>CAWDXO010000023.1:0-24020 GCA_963806335.1 uncultured Actinomycetes bacterium | reverse complement strand
TGACGCCCGTCCCGGCGGATTCCGGCGATGACGACGTTACGCCGCTCAGCCAGGAACGCCTCGATCTTCCCGGCTGATACCATCCCCGTACGCTACCGGAGCCGTCCTGGACCCGCTCGGCGGCAAAGACTGGAGGAAGGGGCTGAAGCTACTGCGCCCGTGCGGCAGGCTAGTCGCGTTCGGGTTCGCCAACCTGGCCAGCGGGCAGCGGCGCCGCCCGGCCCATGTCGCGGCCCAGGCCGTCGGCATCCCGCTGCTGACGCCACTGCAGCTGATGAACCAAAACCGGACGGTCAGCGGCGTCAACATCGGCCGCCTGTGGGGGGAGATCGCTGTCCTCCGCGGTGAACTCCAGGCGGTTCTCGCGCTCTGGGACGCGGGGAGCATCAAGCCGCACATCGACGCGGTCTACCCCTTCACTGAAGCGGCGGCCGCCCACCGCCGGATCCTGCAACGGCAGAACATCGGCAAGGTCCTGCTCACGCCCTGAACCAGCCCTGGCACAGCAGACACCCAGGACACGGCGGCAGGCGGCGGAGATGCTATCGAGGACCGGGCCGTGGAGGTCCTCACCCTGCTTGCCGACCGGGGCCAGCACCGCGCTCCCTCAATCCCCGATCTGATCATCGCCGCCACGGCCGAACTTGCCGGGCTCACGGTATTGCACCTCGATAAGGACTTCGACCTCATAACCGAGATCACCGGACAGCCAGCCGAACGCCTGACCATGCCCTGACCCGGCCGTCGCCCGTATCTCGAAGAGGGAGCCACCCGGGCATCGCGCCGCCTCGTCGTACTTGTCCCTCCGGCGGACGGGGCGTAGCGTCTGAAGCAGAAAGGTGTTCTCCCTCATCGGGCCGCGCTGTCCGTCGGTGACCAGCGGGTTCTGGTGCTGGGCGCCACTGAGGCCACGGCGGGATTGCGCTGTTAGCGCTGCGGCTGCCGACAATGCAGGCGATCGTGCAGAACAGTTGCGGCGCCGCCGATGTGTGGCGTCCGGGTTCACGGTGCGCAGGGAGGATCACCATGGCCTTACGGATCACCATGTCTTCACGGGTAGTGCGGTTTGCGGGGGCTGCGGCCTGGCCGGGGACCGCGCGGCGCGGGTTGAAGGACCGAACCGAAGCCAAGGCGGCGCAGGAGCCCGGGTCACCCGCGGGACGCCGGGTCGGCTGGGGTTTCATCTCGCTGTACACGCTGGCGTACATGAGCACTAACCTGCTGTTCCTCGCGCCCCTGCTAGTCACCTTGGCCTTGAAGGTGGACTCGCTGGTCGGGAACCAACGGGCACCGGCCAGCCTGGCGCTTGTCGCCGCGGTCGGCGCCCTGCTGGCTATGGTCGCTAATCCGTTCTTCGGCCGGATGAGCGACCGCACCACGTCGCCGCTGGGCATGCGGCGGCCCTGGATGGTCAGCGGCCTGGCGGGCGGTTCCATCGGCATCGCGATTGTCGCGCTGGCCCCCAGCATCCCGGTCGTCCTGCTCGGATGGTGCATCACCCAGCTGTGCTTCAACGCGCTGCTCGCCGCGATGGTCGCAGTCATGCCCGACCAGATCCCGTCCGTCCAGCGCGGCCAGGTCTCCGGTGTGCTGGGTGTCTGCCTGCCGGTCGGGTCGGTGTGCGGTGCGTTCGTGGTCAAGCTGTTCACCGGCAGCCTGCTGGCCATGTTCCTGGCCCCGTGCGCGATCGGCGGATTTTTCATCCTCCTTTTCGCGATCAACCTGAACGATCGACGGCTGGCCAGGGCGGATAAGCCGAAATGGTCGCTGCGGGAATTCGCCGGCACGTTCTACGTCAACCCGCGGAAGAACCCGGACTTCTCCTGGGCTTTCGCCAGCCGCTTCATGTTCGTCATGGCTTACGCGTTCCTGGTCACCTACCAGGCCTACTACCTGCTGGACAAGATCGGCACCGCCAAGGCCGATGTGCCACAGCAGATATTCCTGGGCACACTCGTCCAGTCCGCCGTCATCGTCGCCGCTTCCCTCCTCGGCGGGAGGCTCTCTGACCGGACGGGCCGGCGGAAGATCTTCGTCCTGACCGCGTCGATCGTGTACGGCCTGGCGTTGTTTGTGATCGCCGTCGCCAGCAACTTCAGCGGTTTCCTGGTCGGCATGGCCATCAGCGGACTCGGCTTCGGTGTATACCTGGCCGTCGACCTCGCGCTCGTGGTCGACGTGCTGCCCGACAAGCGCGACGCCGCCAAGGATCTCGGTGTGTTCAACATCGCCGGCGCTCTTCCTTTTTCCATCGCGCCGGCGATCGCGCCGGCCATCCTGGCGATCGGCGGCGGCAGCTACGGCGTGCTGTATATGGTCGCCGGATTCTGCGCCATCATAGGAGCGTTCGCCATCTTGCCCGTGAGGCGTGTCCGATGAGTCTTCGGGGCTGGTCGCCTGGCTCCGGCCGGGCCGGCGGCCTGCACATACAGCGGCCGGGCCCGTGGTGGGCCCGGCCGTGTTGCCGACTGTTATACGGTGACGTCGTGGTAGGCGGGCAGGCTGCTAGCAGCCTCTATTTCAGCGGTGATGGGACAGGGCCTGAAGCCCTTGACGACCAGCCAGACGCCGAGGGAGAACTCCCACGCAGCCACCGGGAGGGTCGCGATCGCCGCGAACGCGGAGACGTGCCCGATGTCGCCGCCGAACAGCGTGGCGATGACGGCGGTGATGAGCAGCGGGGCTCCGATGAGTCCTAGCACGGGGATGACGCGGGGCACGAGCCGGGACCGGTACATCAGGGAGCCCAGCAGCAGTGCGTTGATGCACGGCATGAGGGTCTGTCCGAGCAGCATAGTCCCGTTGTAGACCGCGACGTGCGACGCGCCGGTGGTGACGAGCGCGGCGGCATTTGCTCCGGCCGCCCCGCCCAGGTCGTGCCGCAAGGTCACCAGCGAAAGCAGGCTGATGACGCCAGTGAAGATCATGCAGCCTTCAAGGGTGCGAGCGGCGACAAAGCCGAGCGCGACGCCTTCGTTCTGCCGCTTGACCACCGGGTACAGCGTGACGGCGGTGCCGATGCCGGCCAGGGCGACGATCACCTCGAGGAAGGCGCCCACGAGCACGCCAGTGTGGGAGCCGGAGGACAGGATCCAGTCGCGGTGGTTCTTCACGGGGCCGTAGAGGACGAGTGTGGGGATCGAGATGAAGGTGATCAAGTAGAAGACGCCCGCGACGAGCGCGGTCTTCCTCAGTGAGGTCATCGGGATTCGTTTCGCTGCTTTTGTTGCCGGGGTTTGTACGGTGGTCGCCATGTCGGTCTCCTTTTGGCGGATTGCTGAGTTACCGGGTCTCGATGGTCGGCACATGGGGATGGCCGGGTTCGACGTAATTGACTGAGATCAGGGGCAGGCCCAAGTCGCGCGTTTTCTGGATCAGGCCATGGAGCGCGGCCTGGTCGGCTACGGGGCCATGGATTATGGTGGTGCCGTCGCTGTCGTGGGTGAGGGTCAGCCCGTCGAACCAGGTGGCCCACCGGGTGTCGAGGTGCCCCTTGAGACGGATCTCGTACCGTCCCGGGTTGTCGTGGCGGCCGGCCGGTATGTCGCTCATGGCGCTCCTTGCTGTTGCTTTCCGGCGGCGTCGGGAACGTTCGCAGGACTGATCGAAAGCTAGAAGCGGACGTGGTGAGATGGCATCACCACAGGTGGTGAATGACGTGATGATTTGCGCGCGGGGGCCCGCTCGCCCGGGTCATTATTGTGCGACAGCAGACCCCTGATCAGGGGTCTGCTGTCGCACAAAGATTTGAAAACCCCCATCCGACGGGGGCGCCTGCGGTCCGTGAACGACGGATCAGGGTTGCTGGTTGCGGGTTCGCGACAACAGGCCGAGTTCCTGGGCTCGGCGGACCGCGGCCCGGCGGTTGGTGACGGCGAGCTTGGCGTAGATGTTCTTGGTGTGAGTTCGCACGGTGTTCAGCGACACCATGAGCTCGCGAGCGATGGCCGGGCCATCCAGTTCGGTTCCGAGCAGCCGGAGCACATCGAGCTCGCGTTCGCTCAGCGGGTCGATCAGGTCCTGTCCGATCGGCCTGTCCTGCCCGGTCTCGCTCAAGGCGGCCAGGAGCCGGCGGGCGTAGTTCCGGGTAGTCCCCTGTTTCGCGGCCGCTCTGAGTAGGGAAGTCATGGGCGGGCCCTCATCTGTGAAGACCCGGACGTAACCCTCCGGCTCAGCCAGTGTCAGCGCCCGTTCCAGGCAGGCCAGCGCGGCCGGGTTGTCCCCGAGTGTCTGGTGCGCGAGCGCCTGAAGCACCAGGATCTCGATGACGTGTCCCGTCCTGCCGCCCTCGTCCGCCGCCAGCAGGAGGCGCTGCAGGAGCCGGGTCGCCTCGTGAGCGGAGTGCTCGGCCCGCTCACCCCGGAATCGCGCCAAGAGCATCCTGGCCAGGGTGATGTGCTCGAACTCGCGTAGGTAACTGAGGTCGTCGTCCACGGACAGGCCCTGCTCACGCGCCCAGCCGAGGGCCTCACCGAGCCGGTCCTGCGCGATCCAGACCCGTGCCTTCAAGGCCGGGACCGGCCGCACATTCGGGAACATGTCACCCATGTACAGGCGCTCCGCCTCGTTGAGCAGCTCGAGTGCGCCGCCCAGATCCCCTTGCGCCTGGCGTATCCGGGACATCGCGACCCGCCAGCGATACCGGTTCTGCGGCAGCCCGATCGCCTCACCCAGCTCCTGGCTACGCAGCAACTGCTGCGTGGCGGCGGCCAGATCGTTGCGCTCGCGGTGGACCTCGCTCATCCCCACGTACATGTCTGCCGTTCCCCGCAGGACCGGCCCGCTCTGCTCAGACGCACGCTGCAAGGCCTGCTCGTAGGTGCGCATTGCCGCACCGAGACGACCTTGCGCAAGCTGGATGTCCGCCATCCCGATCGCGCAGCCGAAGATATCGGCAATGTGCCCGGCCCGCCGTAGTCCCGCCGCGCATTCTGCCCACGCCGAATGCGCGGCCTGGAGGTCCCCGCTGCCCCAGAACGCGATCGCCATGAGGCCCGACGCCGAAGCGCGCCAGCGATGCTCGTCGGCCGGGGCAAGCTCAAGCGCCCGCCGGGCGTGCCTGATGGCGCCGAGGGGCTCGCCCCGGGCCAGCGCCAGGGCGGCACGGTAGGTTTCGATCGTCCCCGGGAGGCGCCGGTATTCTTCCTCGTTGGCCACCACCATTCCGGCTGGTGCGGCCGCGGATCCCGCGCCGGTACCCGCGGCTGCGTCCAGCCACCGCTCGGCGTCCTGCAGCCGGCCCTCGACGTCACCGAACTCACCGTCAGACAGCAACACCCAGGCCACGGCCACGATGAGCACGGGCCTGACGGAGATGATCTCGTCGGGGATCATCTCGAGCCAGCCACGCACCGTGGCTTCCTGCCTGGTCTGGCTCATGACGGAAATGGCCAGCTCGACTAGGGCCGCCGCTCGCTGGAAATCTTCGGCGGCCAGCGCATGGCGGATGGCCACGGACTGCTCGCCGCTGCGCTCGAACCACGCGCTGGCCCGCCGGTGCAGGTCTGGTACCTGGTCAGGCTGCTCGTCGAGCAGGCGCGCGTGCAGCACGTCGGCAAACAGATGGTGGTAGCGATACCACTGGCGGCGGTCATCCAGCGGGACCAGGAACAGGTTCCCCCGGTCCAGCGCCTCTAGCATGGCCTTGCCGCCGCCCTGCCCGGTGACCGCATCGCACAGCGGACCGCTCAGCCGGCCCAGGATGCAGGTCTGCAGCAGGAAGGCCTGGACCCGATCGGGCTGACGCTGCAGCACCTCCTCGGCCAGGTAGTCGACGACGTAACGATCGTCGCCCGCGAAGCCGGCGATGAAGCCGGCCACGTCGTCTCGCCCCTGCATCGACAGCGCCGCCAGCTGGAGCGCGGCGATCCAGCCCTCGGTGCGTCCCTCGAGCGCGGCCACGTCTGGTGCCGTCAGCTGCAGACCCATCGTCTCGTTCAGGTATGTCGCGGCTTCCTCAGGCGTGAACCGCAGCTCAGCCGCGCGGATCTCGATCAGCTCTCCGCGCGCCCGCCACCGGGCCAGCGGCAGCGCGGGATCGGCCCGGCCGGCGATCACCACGTGCAGCCCCGGCGGCAGGTGGTCGAGCAGGAACGCCATCCCGTCCTGAACATCGCGCACGTCGATGACGTGGTAGTCGTCGAGTACCAGCACAATGTCGCCCGCGATGACGCTCAGGTCGTTGAGCAGCGTGGTAAGCACCGTTTCGATCGGCGGCGGTCCGGGCGCCTGAAGGAGGGCCAGCGCGTCCTCGCCGACTCCGGGTGCCGCCGTCCGCAGTGCGGCGATCACATAGGTCCAGAAGGACGCGGGATCATTGTCGCCCCGATCGAGCGAGAGCCACGCAGCCAGCCGCCGATCGGCCGGCGCGGCCGGTCCCGCCGCCAGCCACTCGGCGAGCAGCGTCGTCTTGCCGAAGCCAGCGGGCGCGGACACGAGCATCAACGTCGACGCTGACCCGCGATCCAGCCGCTCGGCCAGGCGCGGACGTGGCACCAGATCACGCCGAGGCCTCGGGACGTAGAACTTCGTCTGGAGTAGTGCGGCTGGCACGGCGGAGCCCGGTGCGGCCGGGGGCGCTTCGGGCTGGAGCGGTTCGGGCGGGACTGGCTCGCGCGGGACTGGTTCGGGATTGAGCGAGGGGTGCTGGGCCAGGATGCGGGCTTCGAGGTCGCGCAGGGCCGGGCCGGGGTCGATGCCGAGCTCGCCGGCTAGGCGGTCACGGACTTCGGTATAGGCGCGCAGGGCCTCGGCCTGACGTCCGGCCCGGTACAGGGCCAGGATGAGCAGCTCCCACAGGCGTTCGCGCAGCGGATGCGCCCGGCACCAGGCCTCCAGTCCGGCGGCGAGCTCGCCATGGCGCCCCAGCACCAAGTCTGCTCCGGCGCGCGTTTCGATCGCCACCAGGACCAGCTCGTCGAGCCGCGTCCGTTCGGCATCAAAAAGGCCTGCATAGGTGAAGTCGGCCAGCGGCTCCCCGCGCCGCAGCCCGAGCGCTTCGCCCAGGGCGGCTGACGCGTCCGCGGCCTGGCCCGCCTCCGCCAGCCGGCGGCCCTGCGCCACCAGGTGCTCGAAACGGACGACGTCGACATCATCGGGACCGGCATCAAGGGCATAGCCGGCTTCGGTGGTGATGATTGCCGCGGGCCCGAAGCTACGGCGCAGCTGGCCGATCTGGGCCTGCAACGCGTTGGCCGGGTGGGCCGCCTGCCCGTCGCCCCACAGCACGTCGATCAGCCGGTCGGCGCTGACAGGCTGCCCCGGCCGCAGGGCCAGCAGGGCCAGCAGGGCCCGCTGCTTGGCCCCGCGGACCGGCACCGGCTCGCCCGCGTGCTCCGCTTCGAGCTCGCCGAACAGCCGGACCTCCATGACCTCCACCGTACGGCCCTCGCCGGGGCAGCCTCACCGCGCTGACCGATATGCCGGAAATCGCCCCCGCCTCAGCGCTACGGCAGTCCCGCCTCAGGACCCGAACGCAGGCTTATATCCGAGCGCAAGCACATCGAGGGAAGGACGAAAATGATCGAGATTGACGGCTTGACCAAGCGGTACGGGGACAAGACGGCGGTCGACGGGCTGAGTTTCGTGGTGGAGCCGGGCGTGGTGACCGGGTTCCTCGGCCCGAACGGGGCGGGGAAGTCCACCACGATGCGGATGATCGCCGGGCTGGACCGGCCGACGAGCGGGACGGTGCGGGTCAACGGCAAGCACTTCCCAGATGCCGCCGCTCCCATGTCGGAGCTTGGCATTCTGCTGGACGCGAGGTCCGTGCACCCGGGACTGTCGGCCCGCAACAACCTGCTGGCACTGGCCCGGACGGCCGGCATCGGACGTCGCCGGGTCGATGAGGTGATTGAGCTGGCCGGGCTGGGCGAGGTCGCGGGCACGCGGGCCGGCGGTTTCTCCCTCGGCATGGGGCAGCGGCTGGGCGTGGCGGCGGCGCTGCTCGGCCAGCCGCAGACCGTGGTGCTGGACGAGCCGGTCAACGGCCTGGACCCGGACGGGGTGCGCTGGATCCGGCTACTGCTCAAGTCGCTGGCCGCCGAATGCCGCACCGTTCTGGTGTCCTCGCACCTGATGAGCGAGATGGCGCAGACCGCGACCCAGCTGATCGTGCTGGGCCGCGGCAAGCTCATCAGCCAGGGCAGCGTCGAGGATTTCGTCGACCATGCCACCACGGCCGGGGTGCTGGTACGCACCCCGGAAACCGTGCGGCTCGGCCAGCTGCTGGCCGCTCCCGGCATCACCGTGATTAACGACGGAACGGACCTGCTGCGTGTCTCCGGCACCACCGCCGAGCAGATCGGGGCGGCGGCCTGGCGGGCTCACCTGCCCGTCTACGAACTCACCCCCACCCACGCTTCGCTGGAAGAGGCCTTCATGAAAGTCACCCAGGACAGCATCGAGTACCACGCCGGAGCGACGCGATGAGCGCCGTGATGGGGATAAGGCCCATGTCGAGGAAGGGGGCGCCCGTCCCGGCGACAGTAGCGGGACCGGTGACCCAGGTCCGCGTCGTCCGCGCGGAGTGGGCCAAGCTGCGGGCGCTGCGCTCGACCTGGTGGTGCGGGCTGACCGCGGTCGTGCTGATCGTCGGCCTGGGTGCCGCGATCGCGGGGTCCGGGACGGCCTACCACGTCTCGGCCGGCAATTCTGCCGCGAAGGGAGTGTCGGCCAGCCTACTGGGCCTGTTGTTCGCCCAGCTGGTGATCGGCGTGGTTGGCGTGCTGGCGTTCAGCGGCGAGTACGGCACCGGGATGATCCGCGCCACGCTGGCGGTCGTACCCTCTCGGCTGCCGGTGCTGTGGGCGAAGATGATCGTGCTGCTGGGCCTGGTTTTGCCGGTGACCCTACTTTGCGCGATCGTCGACTTCTTCACGGCGACCGCTATCGTGTCCTCCCGCGGTGGTTCGGTGATCTCGCTGACCGATCCGGGGGTGCTGCGGACGGTGGTCGGCTCGTCGTTGTACCTGGCCGTCGTCGTCATCATCGGCCTGGCCCTGGGGGCACTGCTCCGCAAGACTGCAGCGGGCCTC
The DNA here is from genome assembly GCA_963806335.1 of uncultured Actinomycetes bacterium. Lineage (GTDB taxonomy): Bacteria > Actinomycetota > Actinomycetes > Streptosporangiales > Streptosporangiaceae > Palsa-504. The sequence goes on along the minus strand of CAWDXO010000023.1, from coordinate 14,985 downwards.
TCGGTGTTCGCCGCGGTGTTCTTCGTCGCCCCGATCGTCGTGGGGGCCCTCCCGCAGAACATCACGGGGTTCGCGCCCTACCTGCCGTCCAACGCCGGTGGGGCCCTGTGGGGCAGTCCGCTGGGCACCGCGAATGCGCTGAGCCCGTGGACCGGATTCGCGGTCCTGTGCGGGTACGCGGTCGTGCTGACCGGCCTGGCCGCCTGGCGGCTGCGCCGCCGCGACGCCTGAGGACACGGAAAGGCTGCCCGGATAGCAGTACGTCCTGCTGGACATCGGTCGAGAACCCGGGAACGCGCCCACCGCGTTCCCGGGTCTTCGACATCGGGTGTTTGAGCAGCGAGCCGGAAGCGCCGGGCGGCTATCGAGCCAGAGCCGCCAGGACTCTATCGAGCCAATCCGGAGCAACCCGGCTGACGCCCAGGGATCCAGGGCCAGACGCGCCCCGATGTCGCTCTGATCCGCCGCCTCGACGAGGTGCAGGGTTTGCTCGCTGGCCGCGTCACGGCCCCGGGTCAGTGAACCGGGGCGGGCGCTTGCCGAACTCGGCGCCCACCGCCTCGGCCTGGTTCGGGCTGCCGATGAGCGCGCCGATCTCCTTCTGCTCCGCGGCGAAGCCCGCCTCCAGGTCCACGCGGCCCGCCAGGTCCAGGAGCCGCTTCGCCGCCCGGATGGCGTCGGGGCTGCGGGCGGCGACGATGCGCGCCAGCTCGAAGGCGGCGTGGCGCGGGTCGGGATCGACCCGCGTCGCCAGGCCCAGCGCCACGGCCTCCTCTCCGCGCACGACGCGCCCGGAGAACGTCAGCTCCTTGGCCACATCCCGGCCCACGAGCTCGGGGAGCAGCTGGCTGCCGGTCATGTCGGGTACCAGCCCCCACCTGATCTCCAATACCGACATCTTCGCGTCTGGCGCGACGATGCGGATGTCGGCGCCGAGCGCGATCTGCAGGCCGCCGCCCAGCGCGTTGCCGGTCACGGCCGCGATGACCGGGACGGGAAGCTCCGTCCAGACGTACGCGGCACGCTGCCCGGCGGCCCGGGCCGGCCCGTGGCCCGGGGGCAGATCGACCTGGGCGCTGAGCCGCTCGCCGTCGCGCATCGCCTGGAATGCGCCGAAGTCCAGGCCGGCGCAGAAGTCCGGTCCCTCACCGGATAGCACGACCGCACGGAGGCCGGGTTCGGACTTGAGCCGCTCGCCCGTCGTGATCAGGCCGGCGAACATGGCCCCGTCGAGGGCATTGCGCTTCTCCGGCCGGGCCAGCCGGACATCCGCCACCCCGTCGGTGATCTCCACCGTGACCCGCTGTCCCGTCATCACTGCTCCCTCACGCGTCCCGCTTGGCAGTCGTACCGGCACCAGCCGTATCCGTCCACGCTCTCGGATTCACGGCGCGGAGGCAAGGGCGAGGAGGGTGTCGATGGCGGAGTCCGCCCTGCAGGACGGCGAGAACATTCTCTTCACCGCGCGGCGAGCCGGCTAGCGTAACGCGCGGGACTATCCGGGATGAGGGCCATGTTTCATGTCGATTCCGAGGTCGGCCGCCTGAGGCAGGTGGTGCTGCACCGCCCTGACCTCGAACTCAAGCGCCTGACCCCCGATAACGCCGCCGACCTGCTCTTCGACGACGTGCTCTGGGTAAGCCGCGCGCAGGCCGAGCACGACGCGTTCGCCGGTGCCCTCCGTTCGCGGGGCGTCGTCGTTCACTACTACAGCGACCTGCTCACCCAGACGCTGGAAATCCCGGACGCGCGCGGCTACATCATGGAGCGGGTGTTCGACCCGCGCAGGCACGGGCCGCTCGCCGCCGCCGTCCTGCGCGCCACGATGGACGGACTCGACTCGGCGCACCTGGCGAGGTTCCTGGCCGGCGGGATCACCAAGCGCGAGATCATCGAACTCGGCCCCGAGCCCAAGAGCATCGCCTTCCATTCACTGGACCCCGACGATTTCGTGCTCGCCCCGCTGCCGAACCTGCTCTACCAGCGCGACACGTCATGCTGGATCTACGGCGGCGTGTCCATCAACGCGATGCGCCGGCCAGCGCGGATCCCGGAGACCGTCTTCGACGAGGCCATCTATCACTGGCACCCGATGTTCGCCCAGGCCGGTTTCGATATCTGGTACCACGGTGCCGACGCCGGGCCGGCCACCATCGAGGGCGGCGACATCCTCGTCATCGGTAATGAGGCGGTGCTGGTCGGGATGAGTGAGCGGACCACGCCGCAGGCGGTCGAGGTGCTCGCCCACCGGCTGTTCGCGGCGGGAGCGGCGCGCTGCCTGGTGGCCATCGACATGCCTAAGACGCGCGCGTTCATGCACCTGGACACGCTGCTGACGATGGCAGACTACGGAGTGTTCACCAAGTACGCGGGGATGGGCATGCTGCCGTCCTACACGGTCGAGCCGGGAGCGACGGAAAGCGAGCTCAAGGTCACCGACCACCCGCCCGAGGACATGCATCGCGCCATGGCCGCCGCGCTCGGGCTGCCGGGCATCAAGGTCCTGACCGCGGTCCAGGACGTCCATGCCGCTCAGCGGGAGCAGTGGGATGACGGCTGCAACGTGCTGGCGGTCGAGCCGGGAGTGGTCATTGCCTACGAGCGGAACGTGACTACCAACATGTTCCTGCGGGACAACGGTCTTGAGGTGATCGAGGTCCCGGGCGGCGAACTCGGCCGCGGCCGGGGCGGCCCCCGCTGCATGAGCTGCCCGCTCGAACGCGACGCCTGAGGATGCCGGACGCGGGTACCACCGTTCGTTCGGGGAAAAAGAGAATTTACCGAGGCGCGGCCCGCAGTCTTTCCTCGGTGAGCTGCCTGAGCCGGTAGCGCTGGGTCTTGCCGCTGATGGTCTTGGGCAGTTCGGCGACGAACTCCACCACCCGCGGGTACTTGTACGGGGCGATCGAGGACTTGGCGAAGTCCTGCAGCTCGGTGACCTTCGCCGGATCCGCTGCCGCCCCCTCGCGGAGCACGACGAACGCCTGCACGGTCATGCCGCGGTCCGGGTCGGGCGCGCCGACGACGGCGACCTCGAGCACGTCTGGGTGAGCGAGCAGCGCCTCCTCGACTTCGGGGCCGGCGATGTTGTAGCCGGCCGAGATGATCATGTCGTCGCTGCGGGCCTGGAACCAGTAGTAACCGTCGGCGTCGCGGACATAGGTGTCGCCGGTGATGTTCCAGCCCCCCTGCACGTAGGCCCGCTGGCGATCCCCGGAGAGGTAACGGCAGCCGGTGGGGCCCTGCACGGCGAGTCGTCCGGGCTGGCCGTCGGGCACCGGGTCGCCGTTCTCGTCCAGGATCGTCGCGCGGTAGCCGGGCACGGCCTGGCCGGTCGCGCCGGGCCTGATGTGGTCGCCTTCGGCCGCGATGAAGACGTGCAGCATCTCCGTCGAGCCGATGCCGTCGATGATCGGGATGCCGGTGGCCTGGCGGAACTCTTCCCACACCGACTTCGGCAAGTGCTCGCCGGCCGAGACGCAGCGGCGCAGGCTCGCACAGGACGACGCTTTCCCCGCCACCAGCATGGCCCGGTAGGCGGTCGGGGCGGTGGACAGCACGCTCACCCCGTGCGCCGCGATCGCGTCGGCCAGCTCGCCCGGCGTGGCCCGCTCGATGAGCAGCGTCGACGCGCCCGCCCGCAACGGGAACAGCAGCAGGCCGCCGAGCCCGAAGGTGAAGCCGAGCGGGGGAGTGCCGCTGAACACGTCGTCCGGGCAGGGCCTGATGACGCGGGCGGAGAAGGTGTCGGCGGTGGCCAGGATGTCCCGGTGGAAGTGCATCGTCACCTTCGGCTGGCCGGTGGTGCCCGACGTGGGTGCGAGCATCGCCACGTCATCGGCCGCCGTGCTGACCGCGGTGAACCGGCCGTCCTTGGTCGCGCATCTGCCCGCCAGGTCCGCGCCCGGACCGTAGTAGGCCGTGGCCAGCGCGGGGGCGGCCGCGGTCAGGTCGGCGGCGAAGCGGTGGTCGCACAGGGCCAGGCTGGGTTCGGTCAGCGCGACGATGGCGGCGATTTCCCTGGGGCGCAGCAGGGCCATGGTGGTGACCGCGACCCCGCCGGCCTTGAGGACGGCCAGCCAGCCCGCGGCGAGCCACGGGCTGTTCGGCCCGCGGAGCAGGACTCGCTGGCCCGGTCGCAGGCCGAAGTCCTCGGTCAGCACCTGCGCCAGCTGACTGGTCAGCCGGACGACCTCGCCGTAGGACCAGGTTCCGCCGGGGGAGCGCAGGCAGGGCCGGTCGTGGCCGCCGCGGGCGGCGGTCGCGTCGAGCAGCTCCACGGCGGCGTTCAGCCGCTCCGGGTATCTCAGTTCGGGCCGGTCAAAGCGGAACTCGGGCCACTGGTCCCGCGGAGGGAGCCGGTCACGGCAGAACGTGTCGAGGTGAGCCGAAGGAGAAAGCCGCATCTGGCCCCATTTCCTTGCGCCCAGGAGGCTAGATCACCAGTATTCAACCTTGGTGACGACAGTCAAGAGTCCGCCATACTTAGCCGGGCGATCCTGGGGGCCTGGTCCCGCCGGAATGTCATGAAACTGGAGTTCCAGCACACTGGAGCGTGCTGAAACCGGGGTTTCATTACGCCGCATTACGCCGCCGCACGCCGCATTACGCCGCCGCACGCCGCATTACGCCGCCGCACGCCACGGCGACAGGCGCAAACCCTCAGCCCAGACGGTTGACCAGGTCCTGGTGCAGCTCCCAGAGTCGCGGGGGCAGCTGCTGGCCGAACGTCGAGAAGAACTCGGGGATGTGCTCCGCCTCGAGCTTCCACGCCTGCGCGTCCAACGTGAGCAGCAGCTCCTCGTCCGCCGGGCTGAGGTCGAGGCCGTCGAGGTCCAGCGAGCCCGGCGCGGGAAGGTTGCCGATCGGGGTCGACACGGCCTCCGCGTCACCGGAAAGCCGCTGGATGATCCACTTCAGCACGCGGATGTTCTCACCGAAGCCGGGCCACACGAACCTCCCGCTGGCGTCCTTACGGAACCAGTTGACGTAGAACAGCCGCGGCAGCTTGGCCGGGTCCGCCTTGGCGCCGATCGCCAGCCAGTGCGCGAAGTAGTCGCCCATGTGGTAGCCGCAGAACGGCAGCATCGCGAACGGGTCGTGCCGCAGCTCGCCGACCTTGCCCTCGGCCGCGGCGGTCTTCTCGGACGCGATATTGGCGCCGAGGAACACGCCGTGATCCCAGCCGAGCGACTCGATCACCAGCGGCACGGTGCTCGCCCGCCGGCCGCCGAACAGGATGGCCGAGATCGGCACGCCGGCCGGGTCGTCCCACTCCGGCGCGATGATCGGGCACTGGCTGGCGGGGGTGGTGAACCGGGAGTTGGGGTGGGCGGCGGGCTCGGGCGAGTCCGGGGTCCAGTCCCGGCCCTTCCAGTCGGTCAGGTGCGCGGGCGGGGTCTCGGTCAGGCCCTCCCACCACACGTCGCCGTCGTCGGTCAGCGCGACGTTGGTGAAGATGCTGTTGGCCGTGAAGGTCGCGACCGCGTTGGCGTTGGTCTTGGCGCCCGTGCCCGGCGCGACGCCGAAGAAGCCGGCCTCCGGGTTGATCGCGTACAGCCTGCCGTCCTGGCCGAACCGCATCCAGGCGATGTCATCGCCGATGGTCTCGACCTTCCACCCGGGGATGGTGGGCTGCAGCATGGCCAGGTTGGTCTTGCCGCACGCGGACGGGAAGGCCGCCGCGACGTACCTCGGCGCCCCGCCCGGAGGAGTGATCTTGACGATGAGCATGTGCTCGGCCAGCCAGCCCGCGTCCCGCGCCATCACCGAGGCGATCCGCAGCGCGTAGCATTTCTTGCCGAGCAGCGCGTTGCCGCCGTAGCCAGAGCCGTAGGACCAGATCTCCCTGGTCTCGGGGAAGTGGGAGATGTACTTGACCGAGTTGCACGGCCATGGCACATCCGCCTGACCCGGCTCCAGCGGCGCGCCGACCGAGTGGACAGCCTTGACGAAGGTCCCTGACTCTTCGATCGCCCGCAGCGCCGGCGCACCCATCCTGGTCATGATCCGCATCGACACGGCAACATAGGGTGAGTCGGTGATCTCCACGCCCAGCTCGGAGATGGCGCTGCCGATCGGCCCCATGCTGAACGGGACCACGTACATGGTGCGGCCGCGCATGCAGCCGTCGAAGATCTCCGCGAAGGTCTCGCGCATCTCGCCGGGCGCGATCCAGTTGTTGGTCGGGCCCGCGTTCTGCTCCCGCTCCGAGCAGATGAACGTGCGGTCCTCGACGCGAGCCACGTCGCTGGGGTCGGAGACGCAGTAGAAGCTGTTCGGCCGCAGCGCCGGGTTCAGCCGGGTGAAGGTTCCGCTCTCGACCAGCAGGTGAGTCAGCCGGTCCCATTCGCCGCGTGAGCCGTCGCACCAGACGATGTCATCGGGCTTGGTCAGAAGTGCGATATCGCGGACCCACTTGGTCAGCTCCGGGAGGCTTGATTGCGCCTGATCGTCAATAACGTCCGCGGTGATCATTGCTTTCTCTCCTGCATGGGACTTACTAGGGTGGTCCGGTCCGAAGGCGGTTACGGCAAAATATGTGGTCTAGTCCATTAACTGGTCTAGTCCATTATCGCCCGGCGGCATTGCCGCAGGAACGGGAGCGAAGAGCCCTCCGGCGTGGCCCTCCCGGTCGTTGCGTCCCGTGGCGATGCGTCCTAGCCGCCCGCAGCGATGTGGTCTTTCACCTGCGATGATGCGGTCTGGCCGGGCACGCTCCGCGAGATCATTCGTGTAGTCGTCGATGGCAATCAGTAACCACCCTCAGGCGGCGTTTTGATTTATCCGCCTCTGTCGCGATGAAGTGTATAACGAATTATACCGAGTGCATGCCGGTGAAGTCCCGGCCACCTGGCTGTGATTCTGAACACCCTTCTTGCGGTCGAGTGGCGCGCTTACTCACCGGCAAAGCCGCGCTAAAGGCCCGCTCGCCCGGTGGTAAAGCGTTACCTGGTAGCCGGCCGCCAGCGGGCATGCGGGGTCTGCGGGGCCCCGGCCCGGATCAGCTCGAGCCGCGGCCGCGGGTCCTCCGCACGTCCGGCCTGCGGCCTGCGCCGGCCCGCGGCGAACGGGTCCGGCCAGCTCGCTCCGGGACCCGCATATCCCTGCTCGGCGGCGGCGTGCAAGGTCCACTGCGGGTCATACAGGTGCGTCCGGCCGAGCGCGCACAGGTCAGCCCGGCCCGCCAGGATGATGGAGTTCACGTCGTCGTAGGAGGAGATCGCGCCGACCGCGATCACGGCCACGCCGCACGAGCGGCCGATCTCGTTGCGGATCCGGTCGGCGTACGGCGTCTGGTAGCTGCGGCCGAAGGCCGGTTGCTCGTCGCTGACCACCTGCCCGGTCGACACGTCGATCCCGGCGGCGCCGTGCTCGGCGAACGCCCGGGCGATCTCCACCGCGTCGTCGAGGCCGAGGCCGCCCTCGCACCAGTCGGTCGCGGAGATCCGCACCGTCATCGGCCGGTCCCGCGGCCAGACCGCCCGGACCGCGTCGAAGACCTCGAGCGGGTAACGGAGCCGGGCCCCCAGCGAGCCGCCGTAGTGGTCGGTGCGCTGGTTCGTCAGCGGCGACAGGAACGAGGACAGCAGATAGCCGTGCGCACAGTGCAATTCGAGCAGGTCGAAGTCCGCCCGCGCCGCCGCCTGGGCCGCCCGGGCGAACTGCCCGCAAATCTCGTCGAGCTCCGCGGGACTCAGCTCGCGCGGCGTCTGGCTGCGCGCCGTGTAGGGGAGCGCCGAGGGGCCGCAGACCTCCCAGTTGCCCTCGGGCAGCGGGACATCCATCCCCTCCCACATCAGCCGGGTCGAGCCCTTGCGGCCGGAGTGCCCGAGCTGGATGCCGATCTTCGCGCCGGTCTGGCCGTGCACGAACGCCGTGATGCGGTGCCAGGAGTCCTCCTGCTCCGCGGTGTAGATGCCAGTGCATCCCGGCGTGATCCGGCCGCTGGGGGAGACGCAGACCATCTCGGTCATCACCAGCCCGGCGCCGCCCAGCGCCTTGCCGCCCAGGTGGACCAGGTGGAAGTCGCCTGGCACGCCGTCGCGGGCGGCGTACATGTCCATCGGGGAGACGATCACCCGGTTCGGCAGCTCCAGGCGCCCCAGCCGGAACGGCTGGAACATCGGCGGCCGCGGCTCCGCCTCCCCGCCCGCCGCCTCCCCGCCCGCGGCCTGCCCGCCGGCCGCCGTCCCGCCCGCCGCCTCGGCGGCGAACCAGCGGTCTAGCCCGGCCACGAACTCCGGATCGCGCAGCCGGAGGTTGTCGTAGGTGACCCGACGGCTGCGGGTCACGATGTTGAAGGCGAACTGGCGCGGGTCCTGGTCGGCGTACTGGCCGATGTTCTCGAACCACTCCAGGCTGGCCTGGGCGGCCCGCTGAGTGGACGCGACCACCGGGCGTCGTTCGTCCTCGTAAGCGACCAGGGCGTCGCGGACGGCCAGCCGCCCGGCAACCCCGCCCGGCACCTGCTCGTGCAGGCAGGCGGCCAGCGCGAGCGCGTCCTCCATGGCCAGCTTGGTGCCCGAGCCGATCGAGAAGTGCGCGGTGTGCGCGGCGTCCCCGAGCAGCACCACGTTCTCGTGCCGCCAGGTCCGGCACCTGACCGTGGTGAAGGTGGTCCACCGCGAGTTGTTGGTCATCAGAGTGTGCTTGCCAGCACCAGGGCCGCCGAGCACGTCGGCGCACAGGCCGCGGATGAGCTCGATGGAGGCCTCATCACTCTCGCCGGGCGCCAGGCCCGCGAGGTCCGCGCGGCCCGCGATCTCGGCGAACCCGGCCCGCTGCCAGACGTCCTCGTGCATTTCCAGGATGAAAGTGCTGGCCCGGTCGCTGTACGGGTAGCCGTGGACCTGCATGATCCCGGCCTGGGTGTCCAGGATGTAGAACTTGAACGCGTCGAACAACAGGTCCGTGCCGAGCCAGATGTAGCGGCACCGCCTGCGCTCCAGATCCGGGCCGAACGCGCCGGCGAACCGCTCCCGGATCGCCGAGTTCATGCCGTCGGCGGCCACCACCAGGTCGTGGCCCGCCGCCAGCCCGGCCACGTCCGGCGCCTGGGTGCCGAACAGGATCCGTACCCCGAGCTCGGCACAGCGGCCTTGCAGGATGGCCAGCAGGCGCTGGCGGCTCATCGCGGCGAAGCCGTGCCCGCCCGAAGTGACCGTGGTGCCGCGGAAGTGCACGTCGATGTCGTCCCAGCGGGCGAACTCGCGGCGCATCGCCGCGAAGATCCCGGCGTCGGCGTGCTCGATGCCGCCCAGGGTCTCATCGGAGAACACCACCCCGAAACCGAAGGTGTCGTCGGCGGCGTTGCGCTCCCAGACGGTGATCTCATGCCGGGGGTCCAGCTGCCTGGCGAGGGCCGCGAAGTACAGGCCGCCAGGCCCGCCGCCCAGGACCGCGATACGCACGGTTCGACCGTATGCCGGAACTCCTACGGTCGTCAATGGAACGCGATACGCGGTCGGCCGCGCGCTAGGGTGCAGTCATGAACCTGGAGCGGATCAATCCGGCCGAACTCGGCGCCCCATCAGGCTTCTCCCATGCCGTGTCCGTGACCTCGAGCCGGCTGGTGTTCCTGGCGGGCCAGCTCGGGACGGGCCGGGACGGCACGATCGTGCCCGGCGGCGTCGTGCCGCAGTTCGAGCAGGCGCTCACCAACCTGCTCACTGCGCTGGCCGCGGCGGGCGGCGGTCCGGGTGACCTGGTCAGCCTGACCATCTACATCACCGACGTCGAGGACTACCAGGCGCACGGCCGCGAGATCGGCGCGGTGTGGCGGCGGCTGGCCGGCACCGACTACCCGGCCATGGCCGGCGTCGGCGTGACGCGGCTGTGGGTCCCTGAGGCGCTGGTCGAGATCCAGGGCATCGCGGCGGTCAGCCGCTGATGACCTTCCGCACGTACGCGCGCGCCGGTTCCTCCAGCAGCGCGCGCAGGGTGAAGAACTCCTCGGCGGCGCGGATGCCGATCCAGCCATCGGGCAGCAGTTCGGCGGGCAGGCCGGGGTCGAGGTAGGGCAGCCGCCGCCAGTCGGTGAGGACCCGCACGTAATCGGCGAAGGCCTCGTGCTCCGCGGCCGCCGGGCTGCCGGCCTCCCAGCGCCGCCGGGCGGCCTCGTGCGCCCGGATAAACGATTCGTACTGGCGCTCTAGCTCCTCCAGGTCCCACCAGTCGCGGATCTTGACGGCCGGATCACCGAAGGCGAGGTGATCGGCGTGGAACAGGTTGGCATAGGCGTCGAGCTCGAGCCGCCGCAGGGTCTCGGCCGTGGTGTCCTGCGGATGGGCGGGCACGATCCAGACCCCGGGGGCGACCATCCCGAACCCGAGCCTGGTCAGCTCCGAGCGCAGTACGTGCCGCCGGTGGCGTTCGGTTTCCGGCACGGAGAAGATCGCCAGCAGCCAGCCGTCGGCGAGCGTCGCCCGCCGCCGCCGGAAGATCCGGGCGTCCCCCTCGCGCAAAATCGCCAGGGCCCCGGCGGACAGCTGGTAGCCCGCCGCGCCGCCGTACCGCCGCGACTGCAGGATGCCCCGTCTCTTCAATCGTGATATGGCCGAACGGACCGCCGCTTCTTCCACACCGACATCTGCGAGCAGCCGGACGAGGGCCGCCACCGACAGCCAGCCGCCATCGGACCTGGCGTAGAGCCCGTAGACCGTGACGATCAAGTGCCGCGGCCGGGCCGAACCGGTGGCCTCCCCGTCCGGCTCGTTCGCTTCTGCTACGGCCGTCACGGAGTGACGATACCAAGGCGCCCGCGCCGGCGAATCGACGCGGGCGCGAGGTTCGGCAGTGATCAGTCCTTGACCTCAACCAGGCGGCCGGTTCCGACTTCGTAGATGAAGCCGCGGACGGAGTCCTTGTTCGGGATGTAGGGACTGGCCTTGATCCGAGCGATGGACTGGCGGACGTCGCTCTCCAGGTCGGGGAAGGCCTCGAGGGCGAACGGCGGCCGGATCCCGGTGTCGGCCTCGATCTGGGCCTTCACGTCGTCGTCGTGGAAGGTGAGCATCCCGCACTCGGTGTGGTGGATGAGGATGATCTCATTGGTGCCGAGCAGTCGCTGCGAGATGGTCAGCGACCGGATGACGTCGTCGGTCACGACGCCCCCGGCGTTGCGGATGACGTGGGCGTCGCCCTCGGAAAGCCCGAGCACGCCGTACGGGTTGAGCCGGGCGTCCATGCAGGCGACCACGGCGACGTGAGAAGCGGGCGGCAGCGGCAGGTCGCCCTTGTCGAAGTGGGCGGCATACCGCTCGGAGTTGGCGACGAAGGTGTCGCTGCTGCTCATGTTTCCTCCCCGGACAAATCGGATTTAGGCATCGGCGGGATCGTATCCATTCACACGCTAACCTAATCCTGACTTGTCAGACCAGAAATACCGTTTTACCGGTCCTCGCTGCTGCCGAGGGCCTTCATACCCGCCTGGGCCCATACCCGCCTGGGCCCATACCCGCCTGGGCCGATTACGGCACGGCGGCGGCCGGCTGCTCGCCGGCGAGTTCGTCTTCCGGGCTGGGCTCGCGGGCGAGCCTGCTCGGCCACCAGACCCACCGGCCCAGATCCAGGTTCAGCGCGGTGACCAGGATCGAACGGACCACGATGGTGTCGAGCAGCACCCCGAACGCGACGGCGAAGCCGAGTTCGGTCAAGAACGTGACCGGAAGGGTGCCGAGCACGGCGAAGGTCCCGGCCAGCACGCAACCGGCCGAGGTGATCACCCCGCCGGTGGCGGCCAGGCCGGTCAGCGCGCCGGTGCGGGCGCCATGCCGCTGGGCTTCCTCGCGCACCCGGGTCATCAGGAAGATGTTGTAGTCGATGCCCAGGGCGACCAGGAACACGAACACGAACAGCGGGAAGGAGGTGTCCGCGCCGCCGAAGTTGAACACGTGGTTGAAGAACAGCGCGCTCACCCCGAGGGCCGCCGCGAACGAGAGCACCACGGTCGCGACGAGCATGACCGGCGCGACCAGCGCTCGCAGCAGCAGGCAGAGGATGACGAACACGACGGCCAGGATGATCGGGATGATCAGGTTCCGGTCGTGCGCGGCGGCTCGCTGGACATCCAGGTTGACCGCGGTGTTACCGCCGACCAGCGCGTCGGCGCCCGGGACGGCGTGCACGGCGGCACGGGCCCGGTCGATGGTGTCGTACGCGGCCTGGCTGTCCGGGGCCGAGGTCAGGGTGCCTTCGAGGTAGGCATGCCCGCCCTGGATCACCGGCGAGGTCACGCCGGTGATGCCGGGTACCGCCCGCAGCGCCGCGTATAGTTGCGCGGCCGAAGCCGCGTTGCCGAACACCTCGACCGGCTGCCCCGCTCCCGCCGGGAAGTGCTGGTCGAGCAGGGTCTGCCCGGTCACCGAGTCCGGGTGGCCGCGGAACGACTCCGCGTTCGTCAGCCCGCTCGCCTTCAGCCCGATCAGCCCAAGGGCCATCACGCCGAGAATAAGGGCCGTGGTGATCCAGACCACCCGCGGGCGTACGGCGATGCGGCGGCCGGTCCGCGCCCAGAAACCCCGGCTCGTAGGCTCCGCCGAGCCGAACTGGGGCTTGACGGGCCAGAACACCCAGCGCCCGGTGATCACCAGCAGGGCCGGCAGCAGCGTCATCATCGCCAGCAGCGCGACGAAGACGCCGATCGCCAGCACCGGTCCCATGCTCTTGGTGGAATTCAGCTCGGCCAGGGTCAGGGTCAGCAGGCTCAGGATCACCGTGCCGGCGCTGGCAAGGATCGCCGGCCCGGCCCGGCGCAGTGCCACCGCCATCGCGGCGTGCCGGTCCTCGTGCCGCCGCAGCTCCTCGCGGTACCTGGCGGTCAGCAGCAGCGCGTAGTCGGTGCCGGCGCCGAACACCAGCACGTCCAGGATGCCCGCGCTCTGCGCGTTCACGGTCAGCCCGGCGTGCGCGGCCAGCAGGTAGATCACCGCCTCGGCGGTGATCAGCGCCACTCCGGCGGAGATCACCGGCAGCAGCCAGAGGGTCGGGCTGCGGTAGGTGATCAGCAGGATGATGATGACGACCGCCAGCGCGGAATACAGCAGCGTGCCGTCGATACCCTTGAACGCCTTGCCGGAGTCGGCCGCGTAGCCCAGCGGGCCCGCGATATGAACCGTCAGGCCGCTGGCGCCGGCCTGGGCGATGCCCCGGAGTGCGTCGGCGGCGGGGCCGGCGCTGTTCCAGCCGTTCTTGCCGAGGTTGACGGGGACGATCGTCTCGATCGCCTGGCCGTCCTTGGACACGAACGGCCCGGTCACCTGGCCCTGGACCACGCCGGCCACGCCGGCGAAGCGGGCCGCGTCGGCGGTCGCCTTCGCCTTGTCCGCGGCGGTCAGGCCCCCGGGCCGGTCATAGACCACCACGGCCGGGTACACGTTGGGTGACACGAAATGTGACCGCAGGTTCAGGACCTGCGTTGACTCCGCCTTGGGCGGCAGCCACGCCGAGGCGTCGTTCTTCTCCGCGCCCATCAGCTTCCCGGAAAGCGGTCCGGCCACCGCCACCACGACCAGCCAGAACACCAGCACTAGCCACTTAGTCCGGCGGCCCGCCGGAGCACCCACTATTGCCCTTACCCTGGTCATGCCCGATCCTCCCGTGCCGTCCTGGCTGTTTAGACGGTCCCGCGTCGCGTTTCTCATCGGCGATCGCCCCGGATTCACCGATGATCAATATCTGGACCTACGGGCCATCACGAGCCAGCCCCTGGCACTAACTGTTGACCCTGACCCCCCTTCAGTGCAAACTTTTAGTTCCCTTTTTTACGGATATGCCGCTCAAGTGATGTACTACCACGACCCCCGGCGGTGACGCTGGCCACCGGCGGCATCATCGGCGTGCAGGTCCTCAAGGCAGAGCAGGACGCGGATTACCTCGCCGAAGTCCCGCTGATCGCGCTGATGTTCCTGGTGATGGTCTGGCATGGCCGCAGGCGGCTGGCGGCCACCCAGGAGCGGCTGACCGTGATGGAGGAGCTGCAGCGCGTGGCAGGCCATCGCCGAAGCCCACCACGGCTCGGTCCGCGCCCGCGGCGCCAGCGACCATGGCTCGACGTTCGAGATAGTGCTGCCCACGGTCTCCGGCGCCGCTGGCTAATCCGCCTCAGACCGGGGTCGCCAGCAGGTCGCCCAGGTGCTGGTCGATCTGCGGCATGAAGGTCGGCGCCACGCCGAACAGGCCGAGGTGACCCAGGATGTCGTTTACGACCCGCAGTTCGCTGCCTGGTATCAGTTCCTGCTCCGCAGCGCAGTCGCGCGGCGGGAACAGCAGGTCCTCGTCGATGGGGATGACGAAGGTCTTGGCGGTGATACGCCCGAGGGCGGCGGTCAGGTCTCCGCCGGCGTGCCTGGCCACGTCGCCGCGCTGCCACTTCCATGACTGGGTGAGCAGGTCGTCGGGGTCCATCACGGTGAAGTAGGGCTCCAGGAAGCCGGTGATGAACGCTTCCCTGGACTCGAACTCCAGCGCGCGCCAGATCTCCTGCTTCCAGAATTCGGTGGAGAAGCCGACGACTGCCCACAGGTGCGCTTGCCGCACCATGCCGTCGGCGACGTCGGTGTTGGACTTGTACTCCCCGCCGTCCCAGCCCGGATCGGACATGATGGCTTCCCGCATGGTCTCGGCCAGCAGGAAATCGTGCGGGGTGTTCTGCGCGGTGCCCGCGATGGGAGCGGCCCTCAGGACCCGGTCGGGGAACCGTACCGCCCATTCGTAGGTCTGCTGGGCGCCCATCGACCCGCCTACGACCAGCGCCAGCTTGTCAATCCCGAAGTGCTCGCGCAGCAGCCGCTCCTGTGCCACCACGTCATCGCCGATGCGCACCCGGGGGAATCGGGACATCGCCAGCGCCGCGTTCGGGCCGTCGGCGTTGTGCGGCGAGATGGACAGGCCGCTGCCGATCTGGTTGATCGCGACGATGAAGTACCGCTCGGGATTCAGCGCGTGACCGGGGCCGATATAGATGTCACGCCAGATCTGATGCGT
>CAWDXO010000022.1:102500-496226 GCA_963806335.1 uncultured Actinomycetes bacterium | reverse complement strand
TGGTCATGGCGGTCTTCCAGCACATACGCCACCCGCGCATCGCCTCGAGGCGTGCCGATCGCCCAGTGAAGGTGGCTGATCTGCTGCCGCGGGGAACGGCAATCGCCCGGTTCAATACGAAGGTGGCGCTCGTAATTAACGCGAGCGGTGGGAAGTATGTGGTGCGCTTACGCCTTCGCGCTGTTTGACCTGATCAGTCTCCCGGCCGCGATCCGCGCCGGAACGTCGGCGATCGTCTCCTGGGTCGCCCAGACATTTTTTGCAACTGGTGTTGCTGAGTGTAATTATGGTGGGACAAAACGTGCAGGCTGCCGCAGCGGACAAGCGCGCGGAGGCGACGTTTCATGACGCGAGCGCGACCCTGCATGAGGTGGCGCACGTTCAGGGACACCTCGCCGCTCAGGATGTCCTGCTGTCCAGGATCGCCGAGAAGATCGGCCTCGACCCGGTGCCCGTCATCGACACCCCGTCTGACGAGGAGGCCGCCGCGGAAGACGACGAGGAGGCCGCACAGGACCCGAAATGCTGACCGCAGGCCCAAGGCCCGAGGTCGACGTCGCCTCCGTCGCGGTCGTCAGTCGGCCACGTTCGACGTGGTGCCCGGCGCCCCGATGACCCGTACCGCGAGACCGCCAGCCCCTCGTAAACGTCCCTGCTGGCAGCATGAGATTCGCACAGATTATCGCCTTATTGGGCTTGTGGTTAGAGTTAGTTTTCGCTATCATGTTCTATAGAGAGATCATTCTTCCGAACGGGTGGTGGTGCATGCCCCGGGGACCAGCTCCTTCAGGCCGCGGGCCGGGCGAGACCCGGGCCCGGGGCGCGCATGCGCCCGGCGCCCGGCAGCCCGATCCCACCTGGGGCTGGGACGTCGCCGGTAATCCGATCGATGAGGCGGACGGGTGGCGTCCGGTCCCGGCCGGGACGGATCCGCTGGCTGACCCGGAGCGGTGGGAGGCGTGGCTGGCCGCGACGGACAGCGGTGATCCGCCGCCCGATCCCGAGCGGGATCCCCGGTGGTGCCCGGATCCGGACGATCCGGCGCTGCCCGATGACGTGGACCTGGATGCGCTGCGGGCGGAGTCCCGGCGGATCGCCGCCGCCCAGGCCGCGGAGCAGGCCGCCGAGGCCGAGTGGGCCGCTCGGCTGCCCCCGGATGCGGAGATACCCCAGGCCGGGGTGAGGGTGGGCCGCCGCGGGCCGGGGATGCCCGGCTCAGCGCGGCGGGTCCCCGGTGAGTACGCCGGCCCGGCCGGCGGGTTCGGCACCGGGCAGCCGCTGGACGTCGCGCCCGGCGGCGGGGTGCTGCTGGGGTTCGCCGAGGACGCCGCCGGAGATAATGACCGGTTCGCCGGGGCCAGTGATGATGAGCTGGCCGGGATCATCGGCGCGCTGGACCGGGCCGAGGCCACCGCGTGCTCCCTCAAGCACGCCGCGCTGGCGGAGTTCACCCGCCGCCGTCCCGCCCCCGGCCACGCCTCCGACGGCCCGGCAGGGATGCCGGCGGAGCGGGAGGAGTTCGCCGGGGATGAGATCGCCCAGCTGCTGGCCGAGGGCCGCGGCACCGCGGAGGGGATGCTGGACCTGGCCCGGGACCTGGAAGTCAGGCTGCCCGGCACCAGGGCGGCGTTCCGCGCCGGGATCCTGCGGCATGCCAAGGCGCAGATCATCGCCTGGGCCACCGTCCTGCTGGATGCGGAGGAGGCCCGGGCGGCGGAGGAGCTGGTGCTGGGGCGGGCCGGGCGGCTGACGCCGGGCGGGCTGCGGTCCGCGATCGCCCAGGCGGTGATGGCCGTCGCGCCGCAGAAGGCGCGGAAGCGGCGGGAGGAGGCCGCGAAGGACGCCCGGGTGCAGCGGTGGGCCGAGGACAGCGGGAACGCGGCGCTGGCCGGCCGGGAACTCCCCCCGGCCGAGGTGCTGGCCGCGGACCAGCGGATCTCCTGGTGGGCCCGGCAGCTCCGCAAGGCCGGGCTGGCCGGCAGCATGGATGAGCTGCGCGCCCGCGCCTACCTCGACCTGCTGCTGGACAAGGACTCCCGCCCCGCCGCGCCCGCCGACGGCACCACGGACACCAGCGGCACCACAGACACCAGCGGCACCACAGACACCGGCGGCACTACGGACGGCGGCGGCGGGAACAGCGGCGGCAGCGGCACTACGGACGGCAGCGGCAGTGGTAGCGGCGGGAACAGCGGCGGCAGCGGCAGTGGTAGCGGCGGCGAGAGCGGCAGCGGCGGTCCGGGGACCGGCGGGTCAGGACCCCCGGGGCCCCCGGTCCCGGCGGATCCGGCCGCGCCGATGACCGCGCCGGGGGCGGGGGTGCGGCCGTCGGGGTTCGTGGGGCGGCTGCACCTGACCGTCCCGCTGACCACCTTGCTGGGGCTGGCGGACCGGCCCGGGGAGATCCCGGGACTGGGCCCGGTCGACCCGTGGCTGGCCCGGGACCTGACCCGCGCCGCCGCCGCCAACCCCACGACCACCTGGTGCCTGACCGTCACCGACCAGGACGGACACGCGATCGGGCACGGCTGCGCCCGGCCCGCCCCCGGAAACCGCGCCAAAGGGCCGGGCGACCAGCAGAAAACCGGGCCGCCCGGCGGACCCGGCCCGCCGGACCCGCCCGGCGCGGCCAGCCGGGACGGGCCCGGGTTCACCGTCACGTCCGCAGATCAGGCCGGGCCGCCGGGCGGGTACGGATCCTGGCGGTTCGCCACCGGGGTTCCCGGGCAGCGGGACCTGGCATTCGCGGTGGACCCGATCGCCACCGGGAGCTGCGATCACCGGTTCGAGGCCGCCGGGCATGACCCGGGCCGCAAGCTGCGGCACCTGGCCCAGATCCGGCACGCGACCTGCACCGCCCCCGCCTGCCGGCGACCCGCCGCCCAGGCCGACTTCGAGCACAACATCCCCTACGAGGCGGGCGGCCGGACCTGCCTGTGTAACGGCGGTCCGAAGTGCCGGCATGACCACCGGCTCAAACAGCACCCCCGCTGGAAAGTCGAGCAGATCACCCCGGCCACCTTCCGCTGGACCGCCCCCTCCGGCCGGACCACCACCACCGAGCCCACCCGCTACCCCATCTAATGGCCGAAATACGTGGCGGGGACGGCGGGAAACCCCGCCGCCCCCGGATGGGAACTGGCTCGCCGTCAGCTGGCGATAAAAATCATGCCCTGCGGCTGGATGGTGGGACCGCGGAGTGACACCGGGCTGATGTGGCCGGTGTACATGTTCAGCTGGCCCAGGTAGTTCGGCGGATACCCCGGACCGGGACAGGTCGCGGGCGCACCGTTCGCGTCGCACGGAGTCACGGCCACGAACACCGTACCGGGCCAGAACGTGCCAGTGATCACGTTGACGGTGTCACCGCTGTTGTCAGTGGTATAGAACGCCCCGTGCCAGGCCGTCGCCCAGGCCGTGTCGTCAACCGACTGCGACAGGCTGAGGACCGACAGGTGCTGGTGCCAGGTGCCGGCTCCAGATACGTAGATCTGCTCCTTATCACCCTGGCTGGTCAGCATGAAGTCGCCCGCGAACCTGGGCGCCACCCACGGCACGACCTTGTTCGAATCAGGGTCGGTGAGACCGAGCTTGACCCTCTTCCCGGCGTGCGTGCCATTGGCGGCGGTCGCCTTGGCCTCGTCGTAGAAGAGCGGGTAGACGTAGGCCACCTGGTTGGCCACGTCCAGGTCCACCCAGTACACCGCGGGGTAGGCGGCGTTCGGCGCCGCCGCTCCGCTGGTACCTGGCGCCGAGGCGCTGATCAGCATGTGGCCGTGGTAGAACGAGATGGCGTCCGTACCCCCGTTATGCGGCAGCGGGTTCTTGCTGTAGGAGTAGTGCACCACCCGGCTCGTCCACGGGTCGATGGTGTAGAGGCTGGAGTTCGCGTCCTCGTTGACGGTGGCGACTACCCCGGTCGAGCTGCTGGCGGTGAGGCCATCGCACTTGCCCCGGAGGTCCCACTGGCGGATCACGGAACCCCAGCGCGTGAACTCGACGATCGTGCTGTCGCGGTTTCCGTCGGTGCTGGCCTCTCCCTGCGGGCCCACGCCGTTCTGGAAGGTGACGAACAGCTCACCGCCCAGCGTGGTGATGTCGTCCGGCTTGGTCAGCCGTTCCCAGTACCACTTGCTCGATCCGGCCTTGGTGTACCAGTGGTGCAGGCTCTGGCCGGACAAGATATGGCGGACATCGTAGGTGGGTCTGGTCGTCTTCGCGCTGGCGGGCAGGGCGAGGACCGCCATGGCCAGCAGGACCGCCATGACGGCGCCGATGGCCGTCAGGGGCTTTGCGGCGCGTCTGGTGATCGCGCGCCCGGCGACAGCGAGCATTTCTGTCCCTTTCTGATCCCAGGTGGTCAATATCTAACAGAATCCCCAGGCGTTCCGCTGGCCACAACATGACGTGGAGATGAACAAACGACGAGACGATCTTGCCGGGCTGGGTAAGACCATGGCGAGGCCTCGCGGGCCGGCGGTGAGAGACTGGCGGCTGTGCACACACACGGGCTGCGATTTGACGTCAACTGCTCGATCCTGTTCACCGAACTGCCGCTGCTTAGACGGCCCGCGGCCGCGCGGGCCGCGGGGTTCGAGGCGGTCGAGTTCTGGTGGCCGTTCGACGCTCCGGTCCCCGGTGACCGCGAGGTCGATGCCTTCGTCGAGGCGCTCGGTGACGCGGGCGTACGACTCGTCGCGCTGAACTTCGCCGGCGGCGATCTGGCCGCCGGTGACCGCGGGCTGCTTTCACGCCCGGACGGCTCCGCCGCGTTCCGGGACAATATCGATGTCTGCGTCGGCATCGCGGCCGGGACCGGCTGCACCGTAATCAACGCGCTGTACGGGAACCGGGCGGACGACGTGCCCGCGCGGCAGCAGCGGGAGCTGGCTACCGAGAACCTGACGCTGGCCACCCGGACCGCCGCGGGCGCGGGCGCGACCGTCGTCGTCGAGGCGCTGAACTCCTACGACAGCCCGCGCGCGCCCCTGGTCTCCAGCGCCAGCGCGCTAGAGGTGATCAACGAGGTGCGGCGCCAGGGCGACGTGACTAACATCGCGTTCCTCGCCGACCTGTACCACCTCGGCCGGATGGGCGAGGACCTCGCGGCCGTGCTGGCCCGTGACGCCGCCGAGATCGCGCATATCCAGGTCGCCGACGTCCCGGACCGCGGCGCTCCGGGCACGGGTGAGCTGGATTACCCGGCCCTGTTCGGCCAGATCGCCGCGCAGGGTTATCCCGGCTGGATCGGCTGCGAATACAAACCGTCGGACCCGGCGGACAGCTCGTCGAGTTTTGGCTGGAGGTAACGGCGCATGTCCCGTATCGGATTCATCGGCCTGGGCATCATGGGCAGCCCGATGGCCGCGAACCTGGTCAGGGCCGGACACCAGGTGGCCGGGCATGACCACAAGCAGTCGGCCATGGACCGGCTCGCGGCGCTGGGCGGCCGGGCCGCACCCACCATCGCCGCCGCCGCTGAAGACGCCGAGATCGTCATCACCATGCTGCCCGACTGGCCGCAGGTCGAGGAGGTAACGCGCGGCCCGGCGGGAATATTTGAGACCTTGCAGGCCGCGGGCACCCCGTCCGTTCTGTATATCGACTTCTCCACCATCAGGCCCGAAACCTCGCGTGAGCTCGCCCGGGCCGGAGCGGAGATCGGCGTGCGGGTGCTCGACGCGCCAGTCAGCGGGGGTGAGGCCGGCGCGATCGAGGGCGCGCTGTCCATCATGGTGGGCGGGGACGCAGCCGACTTCGAGGCGGCCAGGAGCGTCTTCGAAGCCGTCGGCGCCACGTTTGCGCTGGTGGGACCGCACGGCGCGGGGCAGGTGGTGAAGGCCGCTAACCAGTTGCTGGTCGGCGGCACGTACGCCCTGGTGGCCGAGGCCATCGTGCTGATGGAACATGCGGGCGTGGACGCGCGGGCCGGACTCGACATGCTCGCGGGCGGACTCGCGGCCAGCCGCATCCTCGAGGCGAAACGAGAATCGATGCTGGCGCGGGAATTCAAGCCGGGGTTCCGCATCGACCTGCACCACAAGGACATGGGCATCGCGATCGCCGCCGCACGCGACGCCGGGGTGTCGCTGCCCATGACCGGCCTGGTCGCCCAGCTGATCGCCGCGGCCCGCGCGCAGGGTTACGGCTCCCTCGACCATTCGGCGCTGCTGAAGGTCATCGAGGCCCTGTCGGGGCCTGCCGGGTCGGGGGCCGGATGAGGTATGACCTAGTCCTCCGGTCCCGGCGGACGGTGTTGCCCGACGGGACGCGGGCGGCGTCCGTCGCGGTGAGGGGACCGGCCATCGCGGCGGTGCACGAGTACGGCGCGCGCCTCGACGCCGACGCGGACCTGGACCTCGGGGACGTCGCGCTGCTGCCCGGCCTGGTCGACACCCATGTGCACGTGAACGAGCCCGGCCGGACCGAGTGGGAAGGGTTCGCGACCGCTACCCGGGCCGCCGCGGCGGGCGGAGTCACCACGGTGTGCGACATGCCGCTCAATGCGCTGCCGCCAACCGTTTCGGTGGCGGCACTCGAGGAGAAGCGCGCGGCCGCGGCCGGGAAATGCTGGGTGGACGTAGCGTTCTGGGGCGGCGCGGTGCCCGGCGGCGAGGCCTCGCTCCGACCGATGCATGACGCGGGCGTGATCGGGTTCAAGTGCTTCCTGCTCGACTCCGGCGTGCCCGAGTTCCCGCCGCTTGAGGTGGCGGAACTGCGGTCGGTGCTGGGCACGCTGGCCGCGGTGGACGCGCTGCTTATCGTGCACGCCGAAGACGGGGCGGAGATCAAGCCGGCGTCCGGCCGCGACTTCGGCGCGTTCGTGGCGTCCAGGCCGCCGGTCGCGGAACGCCGCGCCATCGAGAAGGTGATCTCCGGCGCCGCCGCCACGGGCGCCCGGGCCCACATCGTGCACCTGTCCGCGGCCGAATGCGTGGCCATGATCGCCGGGGCCAAGGCGGCGGGCATCCGGCTGACCGCCGAGACCTGCCCGCATTACCTGTACTTCGCGTCAGAACAGGTGCCCGACGGAGCCACCGAGTTTAAATGCTGCCCGCCGGTCCGGGATTCGGTCAACCGCGAGGCGCTGTGGCGCGGGATAGAGGCCGGCGTGATCGACTGCGTGGTGTCCGACCACTCACCCTGCCCGCCCGAGCTCAAGTCCTTCGAATCCGGGGACTTCGGCCAGGCGTGGGGCGGAATCGCCTCGCTCCAGCTCGGCCTGTCCGCGGTATGGACCGTGGCCCGGCGGCGCGGGCGGCCCCTGGACGACGTCGCGCGGTGGATGGCGGCGGCCCCCGCCGCGCTCGCGGGCCTGCCGGCGAAGGGACGCCTGGCGGTGGGGTGTGATGCCGACCTGGTGGCCTTCGATCCCGATGCGGCCTACGTCGTGGACGCGGCCCGGTTGCAGCACCGGCACCCGGTGACGCCCTACGCGGGACGGACGCTAGCCGGGCGGGTGCGGCAGACATGGCTGCGCGGTACCGCGCTGCTCGATGCGGAGAGCGGTGCGCCGGATGGTGAACCAGTTGGCCGACTACTGAACCGGGGCTGATGGGGAATGATCGGTATATGGATGAGCAACTTCTGCCTGACTTGCTCCGGCTGCGCGGATCGGTGGTGGCGGCCAGCGACGAGTTCTTCGCCGCCAAGGAGAACCTGATCAAGCCGGACGCGCCGGTCTTCGCGCCGGGCACCTACGGTCCCAAGGGGCAGGTTTACGACGGGTGGGAGACCCGGCGGCGGCGCGGGCCGGACGGGACGCTACCGGAACGCACGGTCCGGGACTGGGTGATCGTGCGCCTCGGGGTGCCCGGGACGGTGCGGTCCATCGTGGTCGACACCGCGTTCTTCACCGGGAACTACCCGCAGGCCTGCTCGGCAGACGCCTTCTCGGCGAGCGGGTATCCGACGGCGGCCGAGCTTGGGGCCGATCCGAGCGACGGTACCGCGTCGCAGGGCTGGCAGGAGATCGTGCCGCGCGGGCTGCTGACCGGCGACGCCCGGCACGAGTTCAAGGTCAGCTCTGGGCGCAGGTTCAGCCACATCCGGCTCAATATCTTCCCCGACGGGGGCGTGGCCCGGCTGCACGTCCACGGTGAGGTGGTGCCTGATCCGGCTCTGCTCGAGGGCCTGACCGTTGACCTCGCGGCGCTGGAGAACGGCGCCGACGTGGCGGCCCGCAGCGACCGGAATTACTACTCCTCGCCGCGCAACGTGATATTGCCCGGGCTTTCGCGGGTGATGGGCGAGGGATGGGAGACCCGCAGGCGCCGGAAGCCCGGAAATGAATGGCTGGTCATCCGGCTGGCCGCGCACGGGGTCATCAAGCTCGCGGAGATCGACACGTCCTGGTACCGGGGTAACCAGCCCGACGCCGCCTCGCTGCAGACACTCGACGCGAGCACGGGCGCCTCGCTGACCGACAAGGACGCCTGGCGCGACCTGCTGCCGCGCGTCCGGCTGCTGCCGGACACTCCGCATCGGTTCCGGGTAGACGGCGCGCCAGCCACCCACGTGCGGCTGAACATCTTCCCCGACGGGGGCGTCGCCAGGCTCCGGCTGTACGGCTCACTGACCGACCAGGGCCTCGCCGCCGCCAGGCGCCGTTGGGAGGAAACCGCCTGAGCGGTATCAGCTGACGAGCATGCGCCGCCGTGATCTCATGAGCGAATGAACCACGTGGTGGTCGCTCCGGACAAGTTCATGAGGTTAGGTTCACAATTGCCTGACCTGCGAAGGCTGTCCCTTTACGGGAACGTGTGCGCCGCGGGGCGATGTTGGCCGACCGTTGCGGCGGGTGCTGATCCTTACAGGCGCGGCGCGTCGCCAGCCCTGAACCGGCGGGGCGGAGCGATAGCCTAGTTGTCATGAGCGCTCAGCCTGTGCAGGAACATGATCCGGATGACCCGGTAGAGATCCTGCGCGTGCTGCCCGAGCGGTTCCGTGAGCAGTTTCTCAACGAGTATGCGGCCGCGGCGGAAGCCGCCCGGAGGCCTGAGGGCTACCGGGCACTTCATGACCTGCTCAGGTTGTGGCGGCTAACAGCAGTCGCCTACTCCGAGCCGGGTTTTGAGGCTCGTCTCGCTAGTGTGCGGGAGGCTGTACTGGCCGGCAGCCTGGAAGGGTCAGTGCCGATCGAGGAGATCGTCCCGGACTGGTCCGCCCGCCTGAACCGCCGGTGACCTATCGTGTCCGTTTCGAGGCCGACGCCCTAGTCCAGCTCCACGGCCTGCCCAGCGAGGCTTTCGACGCGCTGCTGGACCGAGTCTGTGGAATTGGTAGAGGAGCCCTGGGACGCAGTCGTTAATGCCGCCCGGCGACGATCCGGCTTACCGTCGGACCGTGTTCGGCTCCGGCTGGGGCCTGCTTACCTTCCACGTGGATGACAACGCCGAGCTGATACGGATCTTCGACCTCACCTGGATCGGGTAGGCCGCGTTTCGCTGGGTTTGATGACCATGGACCCCGGCACATACCGTCTGTCGTTGCCGATGGCCCCGCCCGCATCGGCAGGCAGCGAAAGCCGGCCCTGGCGGCTGCCCGCCGCTGGGAGGAAATAGCCTGATATCTATCAGCCCACGAGAATACTTCCGCATGATCTCATAGGGTTTATGAGCCACGTGGTGGTCGCTCCGGACAAGTTCAAGGGAACGCTGACCGCTCCCCAGGTGGCCGCGTCCGTGGCCGCGGGGCTGGACCGGGCCTGTCCGGGGCTGGTCACCGTGCAGATACCCATCGCGGACGGCGGGGACGGCACCGTCGACGCGGCGGAGGCGGCCGGGTACCGCCGGGTGGAGATGGGAGTCCGCGGGCCGACGAGCCTGGCTACCACGGCCGCCTTCGCTGTCAGCGGGGGAACCGCCATCATCGAGTCCGCTCAGGCCTGCGGGCTGAGCAAGCTGCCGGATGGAATACCGGCGCCACTGACCGCCTCCAGCCGCGGGGTCGGGGAGCTCATTCTCGCGGCGATCAGGATGCGGGCGAAGCGGATCGTGCTCGGCCTGGGCGGTGTCGCGTCCACCGACGGCGGTGCGGGCCTGGTCACAGCGCTGGGCGCCCGGTTGCTTGACGAGTCAGGCACCCAGCTCCCGCCGGGCGGGGCCGCCTTGGCCCGGTTGCACCGGATCGACGTCGCCAACTTGAAGGACTTGTCGGGCACCGAGGTGATCGCGGCTACGGACGTGGACAACCCGCTGCTTGGCCCAAGGGGCGCCGCGGCCGTCTACGCGCCGCAAAAGGGCGCGACCGCGGATGACGTGACCTGCCTCGAGGACGGCCTTACCCGCTGGGCGGACGTGGCCGAGGAGACGCTCGGCCGGGTCCGCCGGCAGGAGCGGGGTGCGGGCGCGGCGGGCGGCCTCGGCTTCGCGGCGCTGGCGTTCCTCGGCGCCACGATCCGGCCCGGCATCGAGCTCATGCTGGACATGCTCGCCTTCGCCAGTCACCTGCCCGGCGCCCGGCTGGTCATCACCGGCGAGGGAGCGCTGGACCTCCAGACGCTGCACGGCAAGGCGCCGGCCGGAGTCGCTCGCGCGGCCGCCGCGGTGGCGCCTGACCTGCCCGTGGTCGCGGTGGCCGGAGTGTGCTCGCTGACCGCCAGCCAGCTCAGCTCGGCCGGCATCTCAGCCGCCTACGCACTCGCCGATATCGAGCCTGACCTCGATCGCTGCCGTGAGCAGGCCGGCCCGCTGCTCGAAGAGGTGGCCGGGCTGGTCGCGCGCGACTGGATCGCGCCGTAGCCGCAGGTCAGGGGCGGCGGCGGTCGGTGGCGCCGACCGCGTTCGCGATGATCGCGGCAAACGGCGGAATCACCAAGGCCACGACCGACATGATGACCGCCGCGATCACCGAGTACCGGTCCACGACCGCCCAGGCGAGGACGAACAAGCCGATGCAGATCATCATGAGCAGGAAATAAAGACGCTTGTCATGACGGCCCGGCTGCGCCTCGGGCGGCCCGCGCCCGTCCTGCTCGCCAGCCGGCATGAGGCCGGATTAGCGGGTCTGTTCCGCCACACCCTGGGCCACGGCGCACGGTGCGCACAGCGGCACGTCCACATCACCGTCCTGGTCCGTGGTGACCCGCCTCGTGATCACCGCGCGCCCGTCACATACCCCTAGGTCGTCCGGGTGCGACTTAGCGCACGAGCAGGCGCAGTCGCGCCGAACCCAGACCGGCGCGATGCGCCAGCCGTCAAGCACCGCACGAACGGCCGGGTCGCTGGTGAGCTTATGGAACTGCTCGACGGTCACCGCCGACGTCCGCTCCGCCCACTCGGCTACCACGGCCGCGGTGGCGTCCCAGGCGGCGACGAGCTGCCGCATCCGGTCATCCGCGCTATTACTCATATCCCCATCCTCTCACCCAGGGCCGACGGTGACCAGCACGTCTTGACCGGACCGCGCCGGTGCGCGGGTGTATCAGCGCGGCGACCGCCGGCCTCCGTGATCAGTGAGGGCCGTGATCAGCAGGGGAAGGCGACGGGCAGGCGCAGGGCCAGGGGCTGAAGATCAAGTGGAGCCAGGCGTAGCCAGCGCGTTTTCGCCGTAAGACGCCGGGTCCGGTGGTGATGGGCTGGATCGACCCGGGTCCGGTGGTGATGGGCTGGATCGGCTGGAGAGGGCGTGAACAGCCCCCGTATCCGGACCGGCTATTCCCTTTTCCCGGCGAGGCGCGCAGAGTAAGGCCCAGGAGGTGCG
The DNA here is from genome assembly GCA_963806335.1 of uncultured Actinomycetes bacterium. Classification (GTDB taxonomy): domain Bacteria; phylum Actinomycetota; class Actinomycetes; order Streptosporangiales; family Streptosporangiaceae; genus Palsa-504. Next base: position 484,523 of record CAWDXO010000022.1, on the reverse strand, counting down.
CCGCCGTGGGTGATGCGATCGTCGGGGTCGTGGCGAACCCGCTGTCTGGCCGCGACATCCGGCGCCTGGTCACGCAGGCCTCGGTATTTCCGACCGCCGAGAAGGCCAACATGATCCAGCGCATGCTGACCGCGTTCGGCGCCGTCGGCGTGCACCGCGTGCTGCTCAGCACCGACCTGGGCGGGATCTCCGCGTCGGTATTCCGCGCGATCGGGCGGCGCGCGGCGGGCAGGTCCAGTCGAGACAGCCACCGGCCGGATGCCCCCTGGCCGGAGGTCGAGTTTCTCGGCGACCAGCCGATCCGGCAGACCGCACAGGACACCGTGGATGCCGTCCGGCGCATGGTGACCTCGGGGGCGCGGGTGATCGTCTGCCTCGGCGGCGACGGCACCGCCAGAGTCGCCGCGTCCGCGGTCGGCGACGTGCCGCTGCTGGCCCTGTCCACCGGCACCAACAACGTGTTCCCCGTGGTCCGGGAAGCGACCATCGCGGGCCTGGCGGCCGGGCTGGTCGCGACGGGGGCGGTCCCGGCTGACGCCACCACCACCAACCGCGCCAAGCTGCTCGAGGTACGGGCCGGCGACCGGGTCGAGACGGCGCTGGTGGATGTCGCGGTGTCGGTCGAACGCCACGTCGGGGCCCGCGCCGTGTGGGACCCGGCCACGGTCACGCAGCTGTTCTGCGCGTTCGCGGAACCCGACGCGATCGGCTTGTCCAGTGTCCTGGGCCAGCTGTCCCCCGTGGCCAGGCACGAACCGCATGGGGTCACCGCGCGCCTGTCCCCCGCCGCCGCTCAGCAGGTGCTGGCCCCGATCGCCCCGGGGCTGGTCGTGCCGGTGGGCGTGACCGAGATCGAGCCCATCCACCCAGGGTCGGTGCATCACGTCGACGCGCGGGCCGGCGTCATCGCCGTCGACGGCGAACGCGAGCTCACCTTCTCCCCCGGCGAACACCCCGCCGTCCGGCTGCGCGCCGACGGGCCCCGGTGCGTGGACATACCCGCGGTGCTGGCCGCGAGCGCCCGCCTCGGCCTGCTCAGACGCGCCCGCCCCTGACCTCGTCGCACGAGAATCCGACCGTCCAGGAGGAACCATGACCGACACGGTGGAGCGGAACGCTCTGACGCGAGACCAGTTGCTGAACGCCTACCGCACTATGCGGACGATCCGCGAGTTCGAGGAACGCGTGCACGCCGAGTTCGCGTCCGGCGACATCCCGGGATTCGTCCACCTGTACGCCGGTGAGGAGGCTTCGGCGGCCGGCGTCTGCGGCAACCTGGACGCCCGGGACACCATCGCCAGCACCCATCGCGGCCACGGCCACTGCATCGCCCGGGGGGTGGACGTCACCGAGATGATGGCCGAGATCTACGGCCGCAAGACCGGCAGCTGCCACGGCAAGGGCGGCTCGATGCACATCGCCGACCTGTCCAAGGGCATGCTCGGCGCCAACGGCATCGTCGGCGGCGGCCCGCCGCTGATCTGCGGAACGGCGCTGGCGGCCAAGATCAAGGGCACCGGCGGGGTCAGCGTCGCGTTCTTCGGCGACGGCGGCAGCAACCAGGGCACCACGCTGGAATCCATGAACCTGGCTTCGGTGTGGGACCTGCCGGCCGTCTTCGTCGCGGAGAACAACGGGTACGCCGAGACCACGTCCAGCACCTGGTCGGTGGCCAGCGACAACATCGCCGACCGGGCGGCCGGCTTTGGCATGCCGGGCATCATCGTTGACGGCTTCGACTTCTTCGCGGTGCACGAGGCGGCGAGGGAGGCGATCGCCCGGGCTCGTGACGGCGGCGGCCCGACGCTGATCGAGATGAAGTTCACCCGCTATTTCGGCCACTTCGAGGGCGACCAGCAGACCTACCGGGCCAGCGAGGTCGAGCACGCGCGGGCCGAGCTCGACTGCCTGAAGCGCTTCGCCGGCCGGGTGACCGAGACCGGCGAACTCGCCCGCGCTGACCTCGACGCCATCGACACCGAGGTCGCGTCCCTGATCGGCCAGGCGGTCGACCAGGCGAAGGCCGCTCCGCTGCCCACCGAGGCGGACCTGCTCACCGACGTCTACGTGCGCTACTGAAACGGAGGCCGGAGATGGCACGCAGCATCACCTACCGCGAGGCCCTGAACGAGGCGCTGGCCCAGGAGATGGAGCGCGACGAGAGCGTCATCGTGATGGGCGAGGACAACGCCGGCGGCGCGGGGGCGCCTGGTGAGGACGACGCCTGGGGCGGCGTGCTCGGCGTGACCAAGGGGCTCTACCACAAGTTCCCTGGCCGGGTCCTCGACACGCCCATCTCGGAATCGGCGTTCATCGGCGCCGCGATCGGCGCGGCCACCGCGGGCCTGCGGCCGGTGGCCGAGCTCATGTTCGTCGACTTCATGGGCGTCTGCTTCGACCAGATCTACAACCAGGCCGCGAAGTTCCGGTACATGTTCGGCGGCAAGGCGGTCACGCCCGTGGTGATCCGCACCATGTACGGGGCCGGGCTGCGGGCCGCGGCGCAGCACTCCCAGTGCCTGTATCCGCTGTTCACTCACATCCCGGGCCTGAAGGTCGTCCTGCCGGCCACGCCGTATGACGCCAAGGGCCTGCTGATCCAGGCGATCAGGGACAACGACCCGGTGATCTTCTTCGAGCACAAGGCGCTCTACGACCTGGCCGGCCCGGTGCCCGAGGAGAGCTACGCGCTGCCGTTCGGCGAGGCCAACGTGGTCCGCGAGGGCGGCGACGTGACGATCGTGACCCTGGGCCGGATGGTGCACACCTCACTCGAGGCGACCAGCCAGCTGGCCGCGGACGGCGTCCAGTGCGAGGTCATCGACCTGCGTACCACCAGCCCGCTGGACGAGGACACCGTGCTGGAGAGCGTCGAGAACACCGGCCGGCTGGTGGTGGTGGACGAGTCGCATCCCAGGTGCTCGATAGCCACCGACATCTCGGCGCTCGTCGCGCGGAAGGCGTTCGGCGCGCTGCGGGCCCCGATCGAGATGGTGACGGCGCCACATACGCCGGTCCCGTTCTCCACCGCGCTCGAGGACCTCTATATCCCGGACGCGCAGCGCGTCGTGAACGCGGTCAAGGCCGTCACCGGGTGGACCCGGTGACCGACGACCAGATCGTCCCCGTGACGATGCCGAAGTGGGGTCTGTCGATGCGGCTCGGCAAGATCACCGCCTGGGTCGTCGGGGAGGGCGATGACGTCAAGGCCGGCGATGACCTCGCGGACATCGAGACGGAGAAGATCACCGGCACCCTGGAGGCATCCGACGCCGGGACGGTGCGGCGGATCGTCGCCCGGGCCGGTGAGGACGTGCCGGTCAGCGGCACGATCGCGCTGATCGCCCCGGCCGGGGTGAGCGACGACGATCTCGATGCCGCCGTCTCGGCGGCCCGCGCGGTGATCGACGCGGGCGTGCCTGACGACGACGCCGCCGAGCCGGTGCTCCAGACGGCCGACGTCGGCGGGCGGAAGATCAGCTACGCCGGAGCAGGCCAGGACGGCGACCTAGTGCTGCTCATCCACGGGTACGGCGGGGACAGGAACTCCTGGCTGTTCGTGCAGGAGCCGCTGGCCGCCCGGCACCGGGTCTACGCGCTTGACCTGCCTGGGCACGGTACGTCGGCCAAGGACGTCGGCGACGGCTCGATCGGCGTCCTGGCCGACGCCGTGGCCGGCGTGCTCGACGCCTTGGGGACTGAGCGGGCCCACCTGGTCGGCCATTCGATGGGCGGCGCGGTCGCGCTCGCGGTCACGGCGGGCGACCCGCGGCGGATCGCCTCGCTCACCCTGATCGCGCCGTCCGGCTTCGGGCCGGAGATCAACGCCGGCTACCTGCGCGGCTTCGCCGACGCGCAGACCAGGCGCGAGCTCAAGCCGCTGGTCAGCCAGCTTTTCGTGGACGAGACCCTGGTGACCCGCCAGCTAGTCGACGACCTGCTTGGCTACAAGCGCCTGGACGGGGTGGACCAGGCGCTGCAGACCCTGCTGGCCATGCTCCTGGACGGCGACGAGCAGCGCGCGGACTCCGCCGCGGCGGTCGCGGCGATCGGCGGCGCGGTGCCGATCACGGTGATCTGGGGTGCCGAGGATCGCGTCATCCCGGCGGCGCAGGCCGAGGCCGTGGCCGGCTCGGTCCGTCACCCGGTCGACGGGGCCGGGCACATGCCGCATATGGAGCGTCCCGCGCAGGTGCTGGCCGCGATCGAGGAGAACATGGCCCGGTCAGCCTGAACCCTAGCCACCCGAACCGAGAACGATCGTCTCCGCAGGAAAAAATGGAGTGGCGGCCCGCCTATATACCGAGTATCATGCTGCGTATGATGCTTGATGGGATGACCGTATGAGCGTCCGGCACGCGTTGCTCGCGCTGCTCAGCGAGGGACCCAAGTACGGGCTGCAGCTGCGCGAGGAGTTCGAGGCGCGGACCGGCGAGGTGTGGCCGCTGAACGTGGGGCAGGTGTACACGACGCTGCAACGGCTCGAACGCGACGGGCTGGTAGAAGCCGAGGACACCGGGGACGACGGGCCGCAGAAGGGGTTCCGGATCACCGCCGCAGGCGCGGAGGAGCTGACCCGTTGGCTGCGCACGCCACCGGACCTGGCCTCCCCGCCGCGCGACGAACTGGTAATGAAGGTGCTGGTGGCGGTGCGAGTGCCGGGCACAGACGTGCGCGAGGTGATCCAGGCACACCGCCGGTACCTGGTAGAGCTGATGCAGCAGTGGACCAGGATCAAAGAAGACGAAGCCGGGTTCGACCTGAACCTGGCGCTGGTGGTCGACGCGGAGCTGTTCCGGCTGGATGCGGTCATCCGGTGGCTGGACTCCGCCGACGGGCGCCTCAAGCGCGCCGCCATTGACCCTCCGCAGCCTGCTCCGACGGCGCTGCCGAGGCGGCGGCTCAGGACGGGAATGCCGCGATGAGCGGGCCGGATCTAGGACACGAAAACGAAACGGGGGTACGGCGATGACCGTACTGGAACTGCGAGAAGTGGTGAAGGTCTACGGGCAGGGCGCAGCCGAGGTGCAGGCGCTGCGCGGCGTGGACTTGTCGGTCGAGGCGGGGGCCATGGTGGCGGTGATGGGCCCAAGCGGCTCAGGCAAGTCCACCCTGCTGACCATCGCCGGGAGCCTGGAGGACCCGACCGACGGGGAGGTGCTGGTCGGGGGCATGGCGCTGTCGGGGATGTCGCGTAACGACAAGGCCCGGATGCGGCGCCGCACGGTCGGGTACGTGTTCCAGGATTTCAACCTGCTGCCCGGGTTGACCGCGGCGGAGAATGTGGCCTTGCCCCTGGAACTCGACGGCATGGGCGCGGGGAAAGCCCGTGCGGCCGGCCTGCGCGCGCTGGAGGGGCTGGGCTTGGGCGATAGGTCGTCCCGGTTCCCCGATGAGCTATCCGGCGGCGAGCGGCAGCGGGTAGCGATCGCCCGCGCGGTGGCCGGGGAACGCCGCCTGCTGCTCGCCGACGAGCCGTCCGGGGCGCTGGACTCGGTGAACGCGGAAGCGGTCATGCGGCTGATCCACGAGGCGTGCAAGCGGGGCGTGGCCGCCGTGGTGGTGACCCACGACGCGCAACTGGCCTCGTGGGCCGACCGGGTGGTGTTCCTGCGCGACGGGCGCGTGATCGACCAGACCGCCCCCATGCCCGGTCCCGAATCGTTGCTCAGTGCCGCTCCGGGCGGACCACCCGCTGGTGGCCCCCGCATACCTGGCGCGGGCCAGTGAGCACCGCGCTGCGCGAACGCCCGGCCCAGGCGGGGGCCGGAAACGGGGGTCTTCCGGCCCGGCGCGCCGTAACCCGCTGGGCGTGGCGGATGTTCCGCCGTGAGTGGCGTCAGCAGCTGCTGGTCCTGGCGCTCATCATCGTCGCGGTAGGCGCCACCACCCTCGGGGCGGCGGTGGCCACCAACACGCCGCCCCCCGCCAACGCGGGTTTCGGCACCGCCACGGACCTGGCCACGTTCTCGGCCGGCGGCTCGAAAGTAGCCAGCCAGATCGCCGCGCTGGAGCAGCGCTTCGGCCGCGTCGACGTCATCGAGAACCGGACCGTAGCCGTCCCCGGCTCGATCAACACCTACGACCTGCGCGCCCAGAACCCGCACGGCCCGTTCGGGCAGCCGATGCTCTCCCTGGTCTCCGGGCACTACCCGGCTAATCCCGGCCAGGTCGCCGTGACCAGCGGCGTCGCCTCTACCTTCGATCTCAGGATCGGCGACCTCTGGCACCAGGGCGGGAAGACCCGCCAGGTGGTCGGCATCGTCGAGAACCCGCAGAGCCTGCTTGATGAATTCGCCCTCGTCGTGCCGGGCCAGGTCGCCACGCCGACTCAGGTCATCGCGCTATTCGACGCGCCCCGGGTCAGGCCCGCCTCGCTCGGGCCGAACGTGCAGAGCGTGCAGTCGGCGTCGGCGGGCAACCTGTTCAACCCCGAGACCATCGTGCTCGCGCTGGCGACGGTCGGCATGATCCTGATTGCCCTGGTGGCGGTGGGCGGCTTCACCGTGCTGGCGCAGCGCCGGCTGCGCTCCCTGGGGATGCTCGGCGCCCTGGGCGCGACGGATCGGAACATCGGCCTGGTGGTCCGGGCCAACGGCGCCCTGGTGGGCGTCGTCGGCGCGCTGGCCGGGGCCGTCCTCGGCCTGGCCGCCTGGCTGGCCTACCGGCCGAGCCTCGAGTCGAGCTCCCACCACGTGATCGGCGCGTTCCAGCTACCGTGGAACGTCATCGGGCCCGCGATGGCGCTGGCCGTCATCGCGACCTACTTCGCGGCGGCACGCCCGGCCCGCTCGATCACCAAGGTCCCGATCGTGACCGCCCTGTCCGGGCGGCCGGGCTCCGCCGAAGCGGGTCCACCGCTCGGCCATACCCGGCGTCGTCCTCATCGTGATCTCCGCGGTCTTGTTCTGGTACACCGGCAAGCAATCCGGCGGCGGCGGAGCGCCCGAGCTCGTCCTCGGCTTCGTTACCCTCATCGCGGCGGTCGTGCTGCTGTCCCCCTTCGGCCTGGTGGTGCTGGCCAGGCTCGGCCGGCGGGCCCCGATCGCGGTGCGCCTGGCCCTGCGCGACCTGGTCCGCTACCGGGCCCGCTCGGGCTCCGCCCTCGCGGCCATCAGCCTCGGCGTGCTTATTGCCGTCCTCGTCTGTGTCCTGACCGCGCAGCGGTACGGGAACGTCCTCGACTACGCCGGGCCGAACCTGGCGTCGAACCAGGTCATCGTGTATACGCCCAACGGCCCGTACGGCGGCGGCGGCCCCGGGGGTCCGGGTAACGGATCCGGCGGGACCGCGACGGGAAGCGAACAGTCCATGGCGACGGTCGCCGACGGGATCGCGGCCGCGCTCGGCTCGCACGACGTCGTCCAGCTCGACCAGACCGGCGCCTCGCTCGTGCACGCCGCGGCCGGACGCAGCTGGTCCGGACCGGTGTACGTGGCCACCCCGCAGCTGCTGCAGGCCTTCGGGATCAAGGCTTCTCAGGTCAACCCCGCGGCTGACATCCTCAGCATGCGGCCCGGGCTGTCCGGCATCTCCGACATGCAGCTCACATACGGCAAGGGCCCTCAGGCCAACTTCGGCCCGGGCAACGGCCCGGGCAACGGCCCGCAGACCTACCCCTGCCCGGCCGGCAGCTGCCTGGCCAATCCGGTGATCCAGGAGGTCAGCGCCCTTCCGTCGGGCACGTCGGCCCCCAACACCGTGATCACCGAGCACGCCATCCACCAACTCGGCCTGCAGTCGACCACGGCCACGGCCGGGTGGCTCATCCAGACCCCGAACCCGCCGAGCGCCGCGCAGATCACCAACGCCAGGCTGACCGCGGCCGCGGCGGGCCTGACGATCGAGACCAAGTCGAGCGCGCCCTCCTCGGCGGAGATCCTCAACTGGGCCACGGTGTTCGGGATCGCGCTCGCGCTGGGCATCCTGGCGATGTCGATCGGCCTCATCCGCAGCGAGACCGCCAGCGACCTGCGCACCCTGGCCGCCACCGGCGCCACCAGCCTGACCCGCCGCAATCTCACCGCCGCCACGGCCGGCGCTCTGGCCCTGCTCGGCGCCGTCCTCGGGACGGTGGCGGCCTATGTCGCGGCTATCGCCTATGCCTGGGGCAACCCGCTCGACGGCCTGTCCGAGCTGTCCAGCGTCCCCACTGAGAACCTGCTGATCATCCTCATCGGCATGCCGCTGGTCGCGGTGGTCGCCGGCTGGCTGCTGGCCGGCCGGGAACCAGGCGCCCTCGGTCACCAGCCGATCGAGTGACCACGGGACCGGGATGCGCGACGTCGTGAGTATCCGGTACGCCCTGCTCGTGCTGCTGAGTGAGGGACCCAGGAACGGCCGGCAGCTCCGCGAAGCGCTCGAGACGAGGCCCGGCCGGACGCGGCCGCCGTCCGCGGCCCAGGTGGACACGATGCTGCGGCGGTTGGAGCGCGACGGGCTGGTGGAGCCGGACGTCGGCGGTAATCCGGAGCAGGAGTTCCGGATTACCGCCGACGGGGAGCGGGAGCTGGCCCGATGGCTGCATACGCCCCCCGACCTGGCCGCCTGGCCTCATGATGAGCTGGCCGCGAAGATCCTGGTGGCGCTGCGGGTGCCAGGCACCGACGTGCACGAGGTGGTCCAAGTGCACCGTCGCGGCCTGGTGGAGCTGATGCAGCAGTGGACCAGGATCAAGCAGGACGACGCCGGTGACGACCTGCGGCTGGCGCTGGCGATCGACGCCCAGCGGTTCCGCCTGGACTCGGTGATCCGGTGGCTGGACGCCGCCGACAGCCGCCTCCGGCGCGCCGCCGCCCGCCCGCCCGCCGATGACCACATCCGGACCTCCGAAGCCGACCGGGAGGACGCCACGGCCCGACTGCGTGACCACTACGCCGAGGGCCGGCTCAGCTACGAAGAACTCGGCGAGCGGATTACCGCGGCGCTGAACGCACGGACGTTTGGTGACCTGCGCCGCGTGCTGGCCGACCTGCCCGCGTCGGCGCCGCACTCCACTACCGCCGGCGGGTGAGGCGGCCGTATTCGGCGAGGGCCGCGGCCACCGCCTCGTCTTCGGTCGGCAGCGTGCGGGCCCGGTCCGCGGCCGCCTGGCGCAGCCGGTGTTCCAGCCCGGGATCGTCGAGTACCGCCCGCACCGCGTCGGCCAGGGATTCCGGATCGTCGGGCGGGACGAGCAGGGCAGCGTCCTCGCCGGTGAGGACGGGCGTGCCGCCGACGCGGGTGGCCACGACCGGCACGCCCGCGCGCAGCGCTTCCTGCAGGATGAGCGGCTGGCCCTCCCAGAGGCTGGGCAGCACGAACACGGCGGCGGCGGCCAGCAGCGCCGGCACGTCGTCGCGCTGACCGATGAACCGGGCGTCGAGGCCCAGCCGGCCCGCCTCCGCCTTGAGCTGGGCCTCGAGCGGACCTTCGCCCGCGATAACGAGCAGGGGCCGCAGATCCCGCCACCGGGCGGCGGCCTGGAGCAGGACGCCGAACCCCTTCTGGGCGGCGAGCCGGCCGACGGCCAGCACCACGGGACGGTCCTGATCGAAGCCCAGAGCGGCGGGGGAAGGGAACGCCGCGGCGGGGGACGCCGGGACCAGGGCGCGGCCGACGCGTTGGGCGCCGGCCGCGCGCATCCGCTCTTCGGTGTCCGGGGAGACGCACAGGACGGAGTCCGCGGTGCGGGCGACGATCATCTCGAGCACGTGGTACACCGCGCCGGTGAGGCCGCCCGCGGCGGGCGCGTTGTGGACGGTCACGATCAGCGCAGGCCGCGGATCGTAGATGGTGGGCCGGACGAGCGCCGTCGCGATCGCGGTGAGCGCGCCGGCCCGCAGGCCGTGCGCGTGCACCACGCCGGGCCGCCAGGCGCCGGCCAGGCGGCGCAGCCGCGCGATGGCCCGCAGGTCACCCGCGACCCGCGGCCGGTCCGCGATGTCGACCGCGGCGAACCCGACCCCGGGAACAGCGCTGAACCCGAAGTCACGGTCGGTCTGCGCCGGACCGAACACCTCGGTGGGCAAGCCCCGGGCCGCGCATCCCGCCGCGAGCATGCGGACGTGCCGCCCGGTCCCCCCCGTGCTGGTACCGAGCACGAACGCGACCTTCATGCGCGGAAGACTCTGCGCAGCACCGCGCGCAGGTCTCCGCCGTCGACCAGCGCCACCACCGCGAAGAAGGCCACCAGCACGGCGGCGCTGGCCAGCAGCGTGACAGCCACGTTCGGCAGGAATCCCGTCACCGGGATCGCCATCGCCACCGCCAGCCCGGCCGCGGCCCCGGCCGCCGCGCCGGCCAGCCCGGCCAGCGCGGCGCGCGCGCAGCCGCGCAGGGCTTCGCGCCCGCGAAACCGGCGTACGAGTACGAGCAGCGCCACCCCGGAGCCGGTCAGCCCGATGGTCGTGCCGGCCCCGAGCCAGGCTACGACCGTGGCCCGCGGCACGAACGGCACGATCAGCAGGTCCGCGACGATCACCAGCAGCCAGCCGCCGCTGACCGCCAGGGCGGCGGCCCGGCTTCGCCCGTAGGCGTAGAGCACCCGGGACAGGTTCGCGGTCAGGCCGTACCCGACTAGCCCCGGCGCGAACGCGGCCAGCGCGATCGCCAGCTGCCTGGCGTCGGCCGCCTGGCCGACGTGGGACTGGAAGACCCGCGCCAGCGGAATGCAGGTGCCTACCATCCCCGCCACGCCCAGCCAGGACGCCACCGTCACCGCCCGCGTCGAGGTGGCGCTGGTGGCGTCGAACCCGTCATCACGGACGGACAGCTCGGGGAAGGCGCTGGTCGCGATCGGCACGGCCAGCACGGCGTACGGAACGAAGAACACCGCCCACGCGAAGCTGTAGAGCACCAGCGCACCGGGGCCACCACGGGCGTTGGCGAGCACGATCACCACCGCCACCGAGGCGTCCTGGGCGATGAGCGTGGCGACGCCCGCGGCGGCCAGCGAGCGGACCCGCACGCCCACCCCGGCCGGGAACCGCCACCCGGGCCTCAGCCGGAGCCGGAGCCGGGCCACGGGGATGAGCGGGGTCACGACCAGGGCCGCCACCCCGGCGGTGGTCCCGGCCGCCAGGATCACCCAGGCCTGCGTGGGCACCGGCCGCAGCAGGTCCTGGTCGCCGTGGGCGACGGCGTCGAACCAGAAATAAGCGCCGATGACCACGAGGCTGGAAAGCACCGGCGCCAGCGCGGGCGCGGTGAACCTGCGGTGCGATTGCAGGATGCCGTACAGCACGACGGCCAGGCCGTACAGCAGGATCTGCGGCGCGAACACCACCAGCATCCGCGCGCCCAGGGCGACCATGGTGGCCCGCGGGCACCCCGGCGTCCCGCCGAGCAGCAGCGACACCAGCGGCCGCGCGGTGACCGCGACCAGGACGCTGACCGGGGCGAGCAGCAGCACCGCCCAGCTGATCAGCGCGGAAGAGGTCTGCCGTACCTGCTCGCGGTCAGCCGGTGCCGCCACTGGCCCGCTGGCGGTCAGCGACGCCGGCCCGGCCAGCACCGGCACCACGACCGCGGTCAGGGCGCCGCCCATGATGATGTCGAAGATGATGTTCGGCACCATGTTCGCCGTGGTGTACGCGGTGCCCAGGCACGACGCCTGGACCGTGTGCGCGAACACGACCTGGCGGCCGAACCCGATCACCCGCGCCAGCATGGTGATGGCGCCGATCAGCACGGCCGCGCGGCCGATCCCCCCGCTCCGCTGCCGAGCACTCCCCCGCTCGGCTACGGGCACGGTCACTCTTCCGGCGGCGCTAGATCGGAATTTTCTGCCGAACGGGCCGCCGTGCCTGCTCCAGTCAGCCTCATCGCGGTCCGGCGCTGGACCGGGATGGGCACGGGGACCTCACGGGCCGGGCGCCGGCCCAGCATGTCCAGCCGGTGCAACGCCGGGGTGCGCTCTATGACCTTGGTGAAGCTGATCTTCTCGCTGACCGCCGTCAGCCCGGCGATCCCGGCGAGCAGCGCGATCCTGGCCGGCCGGGGCAGGCAGGCGGCCGAGGCGCCGAGCAGCGCGCCGAGCCCGTTCGCCCCCGAGTCGCCGAGCATGGCCCGCTCACCGAGGTCCTCAGGCAGCAGGGCCAGCGCGGCCGCGAGCGGCGGCAGAGTGGACCGCCTCGCATCCGGGGCGACCGCGAGCAGCGCGCCGGAGGCGACCGCGACCTTAATGGCCCGTCCGGGCCGCAGGTCGAACAGGTTGAGCAGGTTGGCGCTCCCGGCGATGAGCCCGGCGTTGATGACGACGTCGGCGGGCGGACCGCCGGCCACCGCGGCGCCGAGGATCCCGGCGGCGCCAATACCGCCCAGCTTCACCGCTCCCGTGGTCACCTCGCCGTGCGCGAGCGCGCCGAGGTGGCCGCGGAACCCGCGCCGGTCCCCCGAGCCGGCCAGGTCGTCGTAGCCGCCGAACGCCGCCGCGCCCGCTCCGGCCACGGCCATCGCGCTGGTGCCGCGGCAGTTGGAGCCGAGAGCCGCCTGGGCGAGCAAGCCGGCGATCGCGCCGGCGGCTACGGCGGGTCCCTCGAGCAAGGTGACAGGCTCACCCCGGTGGTTGGTCCGGGACCAGGTCTTGGTGCCGCCAGGCGGACGCCGGATCAGGGCCGTGTAGGCGCACCTCGCCGCGGCCGCCGCGGTTGCGCCGCCGGCCGCGGCCGCGATCAGCCGCAGGCCGATGGACCCGCGCCCGTCAGTGCCACCGCTCATTTCCCCGCCTTCTTCTTGGTCGACACCGTAGCCGACGCGGTCGGGGAAGGGGAAGCGGACGGCGTGGGCGCGGGCGTCGGGGCGACGGCGCTCGCGCCGTTGTCCGTGAACCCGTAGCTGCCGGCCTTGCCGCCGTGGAGCATCGCCGCCAGGGCCTGAATGGTCACGGTCTGCCCGGATACCAGGTCGGCGTCGTCGACTGTGGACACCTGGTTGGATACGTTGTCCGACCGCAGGACCGCGATCGGGCTGCCCGGCCCGGAGCCCGCCGACGAGCCCGCGACCACGGTGGCCGAGCTCTTGGCCGCCAGTTCGGCGGCCAGCGGCACGAGTACCTGGTCATAGGGGTCCGCGGCACCGTCCGCGGGCGCGTTCTGCGGGGTCACGATGACGACGAGCGTGGCCGGCGTGGCCGGCTGCCCGGTGGTGTTCAAGAACCCGGAGCTCGCGTAGGCCGAGAGCATCGTCTGCGCGTTGGTGCCCTGGCTGGTGCTGGCTGGACTGGTGCTGGCTGGACTGGTGCTGGACGGGCTGGCGCTGGACGGGCTGGCGCTGGACGGGCTGGCGCTGGCCGTGCCGGTCGACTTGGCCAGGATCTCGCTGGCGATCACCTGCGCGGCTTGCTGCTGGAAGCTATCGGCAGGCGTCAGCGCGATGTTGGCGGCCTGGGCCACGTCCAGGGTGGTCTGGTTCAGGCTGTCCCGCGTGGTGCCGCTGGTGTCGAAGAATTTCGGCTGCAGGGCGATCTGCCCGGTGACGCTGGCGCCTGCGTCGGTCGCCGCAGCGCTGATCCCGCTGACGACCTGAGGCTGCGCGCCTGGCTCGGTGACGATCAGCAGCCGCTGGCCGGGCAGCAGGTCGCGCAGCACGGCCGGCTCGACCGCCGCGGCGTATTGCTCGCCCTGATTGGCCTGCGACTGGGCCGCGGCCAGCTGGCTGCGTGCCTGGTCCAACTCGTTCTGCAGTTTGGCGGTGGTGTGGTTCAAGATGTTGAACGCCGGTCCTTGCAGTTCGGTGGAGCCGAGCACGATCCCGATGGCCAGCGCCAGGAACACGGCCACGATGGAGACTACGTGATAGCGGAAGTCGATCACTAGAGTTTTCCGGTCAGCCAGTAGGTGAATGAATGCCAGGTCGCCTCGAAATACCTGGCCAGGACGGGGCTAGCGGGTGAGAACACCACGGCGACGAACACGGTGACCGCCGCGGCGAGGACCAGCACGAGCAGCGCCCAGCCGGAGATCCGGGTCTGGTAAAGCTGGTGCACGCCCCGGGCGTTAACCAGCTTGCCCGCGACCCGCAGATGCGTGATGAACGTGCTGGACATCCCCGGACGGCCCTTGTCCAGGAACTCCTCAAGCGTATGGTGCGTGCCGACCACCGCGATCAGGCTCGCGCCCTTGGCGTCGGCGACGAGCAGGGCGACGTCTTCGCTCGTCCCCGGGGCCGGGCAGGTGACGGCGTCCAGGCCGAGCTCACGCACCCGGTCCAGCCCGGGCGCACGGCCGTCCGGATAGGCGTGGACCACCAGTTCCGCGCCGCAGAGCAGCGCCTCATCCGAGACCGAGTCCATGTCCCCGAAAATCGCGTCGGGCTCATAGCCGGCCTCCATCAGGGCGTCCGCGCCGCCGTCAACGGCCACCATCACGGGCTTGTACTCGCGGATATAGGGCCGCAGGGCGGCGAGGTCTTCCCGGTAGTGGTAACCGCGCACCACCACCAGGACGTGCCGGCCGTTCATGTCCGTTTCCATGTCGGGCGCGGGGATGCCATGGGTGAGCAGCTCGTGCTCACGCCGCAGGAACTCCAGCGTGTTCGCGGCGAACGACTCGATCTGGACCGCGACCATCGACCGGGCTTCAATCATCGCCGCCTGCACCGACTCCTCGGTCAGCGGCGTGCCCTTGGCGACGACCGTCTCACCGAGATACAGGGTCTCAGCGTCCAGCCGGACCACCGCACCGTCGGTGACCTTCAGGAGCACGTCGGGCCCGGCTGCGTCGACGACCGGGATGCCCGCGTCGAGCAGCAGTTTCGGCCCGAGGTTGGGGTAACGCCCGGTAATACTGGCTGACGCGTTGACGACGGCCGCGACCTTGCGCCTGATCAGTTCCTCGGCGCTGACCCGGTCCAGGTCGGAATGGTCGATGATGGCAATTTCGCCCGGATTAAGCCGCCTGGTTATGCTCTTCGTCTTGGCGTCGACGCGCGCGATGGCGACGATACCGGGCGGCTCGGTGGCCTTACCCGGGAAGAGCAGCGGAATCCTTACGGACGGCACCTTCATCGAGTTCCATCCTGCCAGAGCTGTCAGGTGCCAACGGCCAGGTCAGCGATTACGGTGTGTCACAGGTTCGGCGACGGAGCGTCATTACCGGTCGCACGAGGTGGGCGCAAGTTACCACCTGAACCTGAAACTTGCCAGTAAGGCTGAATAGGCGGCGGCGCCCGGGGCAGTGGCCGGAGCGACGACCCGCGGGTACCGGCAGCCCGGGGTCCGCGGAGGTCGATCAGGTAGTGTTGAAATCGTGATCAAAGGGACGCGGTTTACCGAGGCCGACGCGGAAGCGCAGGTCCACGGTATCTGCTTCAAGACAGGGCCGCCGGAACGGGTAGGCGTCGAACTCGAGTGGCTGGTCCGCGATCGTCGCGATCCAGCGCTCCCGGTGCAGGCGGAACAGGTAGCCGCCACGCTAGCCGGGTTTGACACGAAGCACCCCGGCGTCGATCGGGATGACCAGGGGCAAGCAGGAAGCCCCGTTCGGAATCCCGCTTTTCAATCTCTTCCCTCTGGTGCCTCCCTCACTGTGGAGCCAGGCGGGCAGCTTGAGCTCAGCTCGGCTCCTGCGGCTACGCTCGGTGAGCTCCTCGAGGTGACAGGGCGTGACCTGGCCGCCCTTCGTGACGCGGCCGCCGCGGTCGGCCTTGAACTCTGCGGATACGGCCTTGACCCCCTCCGCCCGCCCCGGCGTGTACTCGACCTCCCGCGGTATGCCGCGATGGAGAAATTTTTCGACCGTGACGGTCCGTGGGGCCGCCAGATGATGTGCGGCACCGCGTCGGTCCAGGTGTGCCTGGACGCCGGCGAGGACAGTCCGGGCGAATCCGGATACCGATCGCGCTGGCGGCTGCTGCACGCGATCGGGCCGGTGCTCGTGGCGGCCTTCGCCAACTCCCCGCTGCGCGACGGGAAACCGACCGGCTGGCGTTCGGCCCGGCAGCAGGTGTGGGCGAACATGGATCCGGGCCGCACCCGGGCTCCCGCCTTCCAGGCGGCCGACGGCGACCCGCGTGACGCGTGGACCGCCTACGCCCTGGACGCCAAGCTCATGTGCGTACGAGATCCTGACTCGGCCGATTGGACCGCGCCGCCCGGGCTGACCTTTCGCGACTGGCTGCGCGGTAGCTCGGCGGCACCCGCTGGCCTGCGCCCGCCTACCCGCGAGGACCTCTCCTACCACCTGTCCACGTTGTTTCCGCCGGTCCGGCCGCAAGGGCACATGGAATTGCGCATGATCGACGCGCAGCCCGGTGACGGGTGGATCGTGCCCGCGGCCGTGGTGACGGCGCTAGCCGACGACACGCGGGCCGCCGACGCCGCGATGGCCGCCGCCGAGCCGCTGTGGGACGCCTCGGCCGACGCCCAGGATCCCTGGCTGCGCGCCGCCAGGCACGGCCCAGGCGACCCGGCCATCAGCCGGGCCAGCAAGCGGTGCTTCGAGGCCGCCGACGGGGCGCTGAGCAGGTCCGGCGCGCCCGTCCCGATCCGGCAGGCGGTGGCCGAGTTCACCGAGCGCTACGTCCGGCACGGCCGATGCCCGGCCGACGATCAACTGGAGGAAATCACATGACGGAGGTGCAGGCGACCCGGGAGACCCTGCGGGAGCAGGTCGCCAGGGACCTGACCGGCGCCCGGCAGCGGACATCCCTGCTCACCGACTGCGTGGACGAGGCCGACCTGGTCCGGCAGCACTCACCGCTGATGTCCCCGCTGGTCTGGGACCTCGCGCACATCGCCAACGCCGAAGAGCTCTGGCTGCTGCGCGAGGTCGGCGGCCGCGAACCGCTGCACCCGGAAATCGACCCGCTCTACGACGCGTTCGAGCACCCGCGTTCCGAGCGTCCGGCGCTTCCCCTGCTGCCGCCCGGCGAGGCGCGGGCCTACGGCCACGAGGTCCGCGGCCGGGTGCTCGACCTGCTCGACCGTTCCCGGTTCGACGGCAGCCGGTTCGGGAGCTCGCGGATCGGGGACGCGTTCGCGTTCGGGATGATCGTCCAGCATGAGGTGCAGCACGACGAGACCATGCTGATCACCCACCAGATCCGGGCGGGAGCCCCGGTGCTGGCCGCCCCGCGGCCCGGTCCGCCGCCCGCCGACGCGTTCCGGCGGCCGGCCGAGGTCCTGGTGCCCGGCGGCCCGTTCACGATGGGTACCTCCACCGAACCCTGGGCGCTGGATAACGAACGGCCCGCGCACACCGTGGACGTGGCGTCGTTCTGCCTCGACACCACGCCGGTGACCTGCGGTGCCTACGCGGAGTTCATCGCGGATGGCGGTTACGACGACCCGCGCTGGTGGACGTCAGCCGGCTGGAAGCAGCGGCAGCGAGCCGGGCTGTCCGCGCCGCTGTACTGGAGCCAGGACGGGGGCCAGTGGATCCGCCGGGTGTTCGGCCGGACGGAGCCGGTGGTGCAAGAAGAGCCTGTGGTGCACGTGTGCTGGTACGAGGCGGACGCGTACGCCCGCTGGGCGGGCCGCAGGCTGCCGACCGAGGCCGAGTGGGAGAAGGCGGCCAGGTTCGATCCCGCCACCGGCCTGACCCGCCGGTATCCGTGGGGCAACGCCGATCCCGACGCCACCCATGCCAACCTCGGCCAGGTCTTCCTGCGCCCGGCCCCGGCCGGCTCCTACGCCGAAGGGGCGGCGCCGTGCGGGGCCAGGCAGCTCATCGGGGACGTCTGGGAGTGGACAAGCTCCGACTTCGGGCCGTACCCGGGCTTTGTGGCCTGGCCCTACCGGGAGTACTCGGAGGTGTTCTTCGGCCCCGAGTGCAAGGTGCTGCGCGGCGGGTCGTTCGCGGTGAGCCCGGCCGCCTGCCGGGGCACGTTCCGCAACTGGGACTACCCGATCAGGCGGCAGATCTTCTCCGGGTTCCGCACCGCGCGGTCAGCCGCTATCGCCGCGCCGGAGCCCGCCTGATGCGGGCGATCGCGGTGCCTGTGCGGGCGGCGGTGGCAGTACCGGAGCCCGCCTGATGTGCAGGCACCTGGCCTATCTCGGGCCGCCCGCGACGCTGCGCTCGGTGCTCATCGAGCCGCCGCACGGACTGTATACCCAGGCCTGGGCGCCGCGCCGGCAGCGGTACGGGACGGTGAACGCGGACGGCTTCGGCGTCGGCTGGTACGCGCCGGGGGACCCTGATCCGGCCAGGTACCGGCGGACGGGACCGATCTGGGGCGACGAGTCCTTCGCGGACGTAGCCCGGGTCACCCGGGCGGGTGCGATCCTCGGCGCCGTCCGCAGCGCGACCGGGGGCACCGACCCGGGGCTGGCGGCGGTCGCCCCGTTCGCGGCCGGGTCCTGGCTCTTCAGCCACAACGGCGTGATCACCGGGTGGCCGGACTCGGCGGCCGCGCTGGCCGGGACGCTGGACGCGGGCGCGCTGCTCGGGCTGGCGGCCCGGGTCGACTCCGCGCTGCTGTGGGCCCTGGTGCTGGACCGGCTCCGCCGCGGCCTAGGGCCCGGCGAGGCTCTCGCGGACACCATCGGGGCGCTGGACGCGGCCGGCGTGACCGGCCGGTTCAACTTCCTGCTGACTGACGGGCAGGTGATCGCCGCGACCGCCGCCGGTGACACCTTGTGGTACCGGGCGGGCCTAGGGGTGGTCGTCGCGTCCGAGCCAGGCGACGACGAGCCCGGCTGGACCCAGGTGCCGCCCGGAAGCGTCGTCACGGCGACGCCGCAGCAGGTCAGCGTGACGAAACTGAGCCGCAGCGTCGGCTGCGGCTCCGACGTAACTGGATCACCCGAAATGGCTGACGGAAGGATACCGACCCGATGACATCCCTCGACCGGCGGCTGCCGCCTGGCTTCCTCACCGAAGCGCTGCGCGGCGACGCGCGTGCCGGGCTGACGGCATCACCCAAGTCGCTGCCGCCCAAGTGGTTCTACGACGCGCAGGGCAGCGCGCTATTCGACAAGATCACCGAACTGCCCGAGTACTACCCGACCCGCGCCGAACGGGAGATCCTGACCGCGACCGCGGCCGGGATCGCCGGGCAGATCCGGGCGCGGACCCTGATCGAGCTAGGCTCGGGCTCCTCGGACAAGACCAGGCTGCTGCTCGACGCGCTGCGCGCCGCGGGGACGCTGCGCTGCTACGTACCCGTCGATGTCAGCGAGTCGGCCCTGGTCGCGGCCGGAGACGCCCTGTCCGCGGAGTACCCGGGGCTGGACGTACGCGCCGTGGTGTCCGACTTCGAGGAGCACCTCGGGCTGCCCGCGGGCGACGACGCGCCCGCCCCGCGGCTGGTCGCCTTCCTCGGCAGCACCATCGGGAACCTGCTCCCCGATCAGCGGGCAGCCTTCCTGGCCCGGGTACGGGACGGCATGCGGCCGGGCGACTTCTTCCTGCTCGGCACCGACCTGGTCAAGGACCAGGCCACCCTCGTCGCCGCGTACGACGACGCGTCCGGGATCACTGCCGAGTTCAACAAGAACGTCCTGGCGGTGCTCAACGCCGAGCTCGGCGCCGACTTCGACCGGGATGAGTTCGAGCACGTCGCGGTGTGGGACGCGGAAGCCGAATGGATCGAGATGCGGCTGCGTTCGGTGACCGCACAGACGGTGCACCTGCCGGGCATCGGGCTCACCATTGATTTCGCCGCCGGTGAGGAGATGCGCACCGAGGTGTCCGCCAAGTTCCGGCGGGAGGGCGTGGAAGCCGAGCTGGCCGCGGCCGGGTTCGCGATGCGATCATGGTGGACGGACCCGGCCGCGCAGTTCGGCCTGTCGCTGTCCGCCCCGGCGCGGTAGGCGGGCTGTCGCTGTCCGCCCCGGCGCGGTAGGCGGGCTGTCGCTGTCCGCCCGGCGCGGTAGGCGGGCTGTCGCTGTCCGCCCCGGCGCGGTAGGCGGGCTGTCGCTGTCCGTCCCGGCGGCGGGCGGCGGAGTGTTCCCCGAGTGTCCCGGATCCGGGTCACTCCGGCGCCTTCGTGCTCCGCGCCCGGCTCAGATGGTCCGATTCTGAAACAGCCAGCGCTCCGGGTCGCTGTTAGCGTCGCAGCTATCGAGCCGATCGCTCCAGGGTCACCCTGGAGTTCGACGAGCGGACGGAGTTAGCGATGAAGGCGCTGGTGTATCACGGGCCCGGCCAGAAGACCTGGGAAGATGTCCCCGATGCGGCGCTCGGTGAACCGACCGACGTCGTGGTGAGGGTGGACACCACCACCATATGCGGGACTGACCTGCACATCCTCCAGGGCGACGTGGCTGCGGTCACCGATGGCCGCATCCTCGGGCACGAGGCGGTCGGGACGGTCACCGAGGTGGGCGAGGCGGTAAACGGCTTCGGCGTCGGCGACCGGGTGCTCGTCCCGGCCATCACCAAGTGCGGGCGGTGCGAGTACTGCCAGCGCAGCATGCCGTCGCACTGCCAGACCGTCGGCGGGATCGGCTGGATCTTCGGCCACCTCATCGACGGAACCCAGGCCGAGTTCGTCCGGGTACCGTTCGCCGACACCTCGCTGTACGCGGTGCCCGACAGCGTGACCAACGAGCAGGCGATCTTCCTCGCCGACTCGCTGCCCACCGGGTACGAGGTCGGCGTGCTCGCCGGAAACGTGCGTCCTGGCGACACGGTGGCCGTGGTGGGCGCCGGCGCGGTGGGCCTGTCGGCCATCCTGACCACGGGGCTGTGGGGTGCCTCCAAGGTCATCGCGATCGACACGAACAAGTTCCGGCTGGAGAAGGCGCTGGAGTTCGGGGCCACCGACGTCGTGGAAGTCGGCCCGGGCACGGTCGCGGACGTCATCGCACTCACCGACGGTCTCGGCGTGGACGTCTCCATCGAGGCGGTCGGCTACCCGGAAACGCTGCTGACCGCGGCGTCCCTGGTCCGGCCGGGCGGCACCATCGCCAATATCGGGGTGCACGGGACGCCGGTCGAGTTGCCGATGCAGGACATGTGGATCCAGAACGTGACCCTGACCATGGGCCTGGTCGATACCGTCTCCATTCCCACCCTGCTCAAGATGGTCGCCAGCGGCCGGATCCCGGCCGAGAAGATGGGCACGCACTCGTTCACGTTCGGGCAGATGGACGAGGCCTACGACGTGTTCAAGAACGCGGCGGCGAACTCGGCCCTGAAGGTCGTCATCACGCCCGGCTGATCCGGCCGCCCGGCTGAGCCGCCCGCTCCGCTGAGCCGGCCGCCCTGCTCAGCTGGCCGCTCCGCTGAGCCGGCCGCCCTGCTCAGCTGGCCGCTCCGCTGAGCCGGCCGCCCTGCTCAGCTGGCCGCTCCGCTGATCTGGCCGCGGGCCGCCTGGACCTGCGGCCAGATCAGGCGATGTAGCTGATACCGAACGCGTCAATCTTCCGGTACAAAGACGAACGGGCGATGCCGAGCATCTCGGCGGCCTTGTAGCGATTCCCGCGGGACTCGTAAAGCGCCTGGATGATCGCGTCGCACTGCGCGGCCTCGAGCATGGACAACTTGCGCGGCTGGCGCTGGAAGCACACCGGCGGCAGATCCGGCGGCTGAATCTCGCCGACCGGCTTGCGGCCGATGACGTATCTCAGCACGTCCTGAAGCTCGTTGATGTTCCCGGGCCACGCGTACCCCTCAAGAACCCGGACGACCTGCAGGCTGAGCCGCAGGGACCGGCGGCCCGATAGCTCGCGCAGGATCGACAACGAGATGTCGCCTATCTCGTCGAGGCGGTACCGGAGAGCGGGCACCCTGGTCATCTGGTGGAAGTGGCGGAGCAGGAGCCCGTACGGTCGCGTCGCGTCCACGGCCTGGCTGTCAATGCAGCCGATGACGAACAGCCCGGCGTCCAGGGCGATGAGCGGCCGCAGCGATTCATCCAGCCGGTGAGCCCCGACCGGAGTCAGCCGGTTCAGCCCGCACAGCAGCAGCAGCTGCGGACCGCGGCCGGCCGTCTCGGCTAGCTCGGCGATCGGATGCACTCCGGGGACGCTCGGCTCGGCCGGGAAGGACGCGCAGTTCACCGCGACGACCTGCCCGTGCGGGAACGTCCGCCGGAACTGCGCGCGGACAAGTGTCTGCTTCCCCACCCCGGGCTCACCGATGAGCAGGTGCCGCCTGCGCTGGGAAATGCTCGCCGCGACCTCCTGCCTGGCGCGCAGGAACGGGGTCAGCAGCTCCTGGTTCGCGCGGATCCTGGCCTCGGCGATCCGCTGCGTGCTGGCCGACTCCCGCAGGTCCTTGGCGTAGTCGCGACGAATCGTCGGCGCGACATGGGAGCCCTGGCGGCGGACCGCCTCGGGCACCGCGGCTGGCCGCCGCGGTTTCGAGCGAGCGCCCGCCAGCAGGCACCCGACCAACTCGCCGGCCAGGAAGATGCCTTCGGTGACGGCTTCGGCGCAGCCGCCGGAGGGCAAGTCCACGTGCTTGCTCGCGAAATCCCTCAGCGTCAGGCTGGCCAGCGCGAGATCAGTCAGCGCGCGCAGGTCAGCCGCGTCCAGCTGACGCGTCCGGGCATTGGTCAGGACCCAGTCCCCATCGGTCGCCAGCACCCACCCGGCTTCCTGCTCACAGCAGCGGCCGAAGCTCTCGAGGATCGCCCGGGACCAGTGGCGCGGTCCCCCGGCCATCCTCCCCGCGATCCGCTGCGCCAGCATCCGCGCCGCCGCCAGCTGGAACATCGTCTGGTCCGACTCGTGGCAGATCACCAGCACCGCGCCGCACGCCTCGAGATGATCCGGGTCGGGCACCAGCGAGGCGGCGCCGCTTACGAACATCAGGCGGGAGTGGTAGTGCTCAGCCCCGCTCAGGACGAAGTCGCCCCGCTCATGCCAGGCCACCGACGCCGCGGTAGTTCCGACCGTGGCCTCGTCATGGCGGTATCCCGGTACCAGCAGCACCGTGTCAAGCAGCCGGGCCAGCCCTTCGTCGCCGTCCCGGCGGACACGGACTACCCCGCCGGAGTCCACCAGGACGAGAGAAGCCGCTATCCGCCCCGCCTGCTTGAAGAAATCATCGAACGCGTCCTCGGCCGCGGCCAGCAGCGGCGAGCCGGGATCAGGCCGCACGAAGCGGGCGGCGATCCGGTCGGGATCCACTTCGTGCCGACGCGACCGTTCCCAGGAGGCAAGAACCTCCGCGCGGACGACGTCTCGGGGGACCAGACACGGCCCGCCGGCCAGGAAGGACCGCCGGGCCGCTTCGAGGTCGACGGCCCTGGGCATGCTGCGAGACTACGCAGGCCGCTCCTCGCCGCAACGTCTCATCGTGAGCCGCAGGCAACTGGTGGCCGAGCGGCCGTTAAGCGGTCGGGGCGCCGATTCGCTCCTGCAGGCAGACGGTCACGGTGTCTCCGGCTTCCTTGCCGATGACCTTGCGGATGCCGGCCTTCACCGGGAGCTTGTGGGTACCGTCGCCCAGGGCCATGAACGAGCTGCGGAACGGGTGGCCGTCGATCGTGCCCCGCACCTTGACCAGTCCCCTGGTGCCGAAGAACTCCACCGAGTCCGGCCAGATCACGTAGGTCCAGCCGCCCTTTTCCTGGCTCTGCAGCAGGGTGGCGGTGAACTCCTTATTCACGGTTGCCTCCTCCGTCGGACCCAGCTTGCCGTAGCCCTGGTCCCGCAGCTAAGACCGCAGCCCGCGCCGGAAATCATCGCGGGCCGACGGGCGCTGGCTGGCGGTCCGGCCGGCTACCCGCGCCCATAGGCGACTTGCCCGATATGGGCGGTTTTATCGCCCCGACCGGACCGCTTCCGCGGTCGGGTACTTGACCGGCCCCGCCGACGGCCTGATGTCAGTCACCTCAGTCACACCAACCCCCTCAGTGCAGTCGACCATGCGAAGCGAACCGGCTCGATGGAACATTGAGCCGGTCCCATGCGGCTCGATGTTCCATCGAGCCGGTGCTGGAGGGCGTGCGCACGGTCTACGCGTGCACGGTGCCCTGACGGTCGAAGGTCATGGCGCGCTGCAGGGCCGCGGCCCGCAGCTCGGCCGGGATCTCGACGGGGCCGCCCAGGCCGATGGCGTTAATCCCGGCCTGCGCCGCCTCCTCGACCACGCCGCCGACGACGATCGCCAGCTCGGGAGTGCGGTGGAAGACCAGCACGCCGTGGTTGGCGAGCAGGACGGCCGGCACGCCCGGGATTACCGCGCTGCGGATGCTGGCCACCGCCTCGCTGGAGCCGCGGGGCCCGTAGCCGGCCACCGGCACGCCGTCGGGCAGCCCGAACATGGCCAGGGCCTCGACCCAGCAGCCGATCGGACGATGGGCCACCGCGTAGGCGGTGGCGTACGGCGAATGGGTGTGCAGCACGCACCCGACGTCGGGGTTGTCGGCGTACATGGCCGTGTGCATGGCGACCACGGCACCCTGGATGGGCGGCAGGTCGCCCTCGAGAAGGGTCCCGTCCAGTCCGACCCGGACGACGGCCGAGGCAGGGTGGCCGCGCAGCGAGGGGCCCGCGGTGAAGTACATCTCCGCCGCGCCGGGAACCCGGACGCTGACGTTACCGTGCCCGTTCGCGGAGATCGCCCCGCTGGCGACCACGCGCTGAGCGATATCGGCGACCTGCTCGGCCAGGTCCTTATCCACACCGCACCATCCCCCCGGCCGTCACGGCCGCTCGCCGGCCACCAGCACCTGGCAGCCACGTTCCGGGCGATGTTAACCCGGTAACGCCCGCGCCAGCCACCTCCAGCGGCCGGATCCGGCGGATAATGTTTCGCGGCGATGTCGAGGACTCCGCGACGGCTCCGACTCCGTGTCGAGAGCGCGCCGACGGGGCGCGCGAACCAGAAGGCGGCAACCGGTGAAGTACTTGATGCTGATCTACGGCAACCAGGAGAAGTGGGCGTCGATCCCGGCCGAGGACTGGCCCGAGGCCATCGCCAAGCAGGACGCGTTCAACAGGAAATACCAGGCTACTGGCGAGCTGATCGGCGCCTACGGGCTGGCCGACGGAGCGCAGGTCAGGCTGGTGCGCAGGGAAAACGGCCTCCCGGCGGTGACCGACGGGCCCTACCAGGAAACCAAGGAGTACATCGCGAGCTTCTACCTGCTGGACTGCGAGAACGAGGAGCGCGCACTGCAGATCGCGGCGGACATGCCGTGGGCCGACCAGGAGCCGGTCGAGTTCTGGCCGATCATGCACGAGGCCAAACTGGATCTGTGACAACTGACCAGGCAGGCGTGGAGGACCTGCTGCGCGAACTCGCGCCGCAGGTCCTCGGCGCGCTGGTCCGCCGGCATGGGCAGTTCCACCTGTGCGAGGACGCCAGCCAGGAGGCCCTCCTCGCGGCGGCGCTGCAATGGCCGGCCGGCGGCCTACCGGAGAACCCGCGCGGCTGGCTGATCACGGTCGCATCGCGGCGGCTGATGGACCAGGTGCGCAGCGAGCAGTCACGGCGGAACCGGGAAGGCCTGATCGCGGTGGCGACCCCGGCGTCGGAACTGCTCGGCGCCCCGGCAGACGCCGAGCCGGCCGACCGCGACGACTCACTGGCCTTGCTGTTCGGCTGCTGCCACCCCGAGCTGTCCGCGCCCAGCCAGATCGCGCTGACCCTGCGCGCGATCGGCGGGCTCAGCACCGCGCAGATCGCTGCGGCCTTCGCGGTGCCTGAGGCCACGATGGCGCAGCGCATCAGCCGCGCCAAGCAGACCATCAGGGCGGCTGGCCTTGACTTCAGCCTGCCTTCCGGGCCGGAGCGGGCCGAGCGGTTGCGTGCCGTACTGCACGTGCTCTACCTCATCTTCAACGAGGGCTACACCGCCACCGACGGGGACGAGCTGACCGTGCCCGCGCTGTCGCGGGAGGCGATCCGGCTCACCCGCTGGCTGCACCGGCTGGCCCCAGGGGACGGCGAGGTGGCCGGCCTGCTGGCGCTGATGCTGCTCACCGACGCGCGGCGGGCAGCCAGGACGAAGCCCGACGGGTCCCTGGTCCCGCTGGCCGAACAGGACCGGGACAAATGGGACCAGGCACAGATCGCTGAGGGCACGGCGCTGATCACCGCGGCCCTGCGGCTGGGCGAGGTCGGTCCCTACCAGCTGCAGGCGGCCATCGCCGCCGTCCATGACGAGGCCACGACCATGGCCGATACCGACTGGCCCCAGATCCTCTCGCTCTATGACCTGCTCGAGCTGGCCGCGCCGAACCCGTTCACCACGCTGAATCGCGCGGTGGCCGTGGGCATGGTGCACGGGCCCGGCGCCGGGCTCGAACTGCTCGCGACGCTGGCCGCCGATAAGCGGATGACGCGGCATCACCGCCTGCTCGCCACTCGCGCGCATCTGCGGGAACTGTCCGGCCAGACGGATCTGGCCGTCGCAGACTACCTCGAGGCGGCCAGGCGCGCGACCAGCGTGCCCGAGCGCCGGTACCTGGCGCTGCAGGCGGCCCGGCTCGGCCGGGCCGCCGGGCCGGGCTAGCGCTTCTTCTTAGCGCGGGAGGCGGCCGACTTCTCCGTGCCCGTGATCCCGCTATCCCTCAAGGCCGGTTTATCCGGTGCGTGATGTACTTCACGGCGTGAGTACTCAACCGAGCCGCCGGGTCAGTGCTCGCTGGCCGCCCCGGGTCACGGCCCCGCGACCGCGTTCGGCGGTGCGGCCAGCGTGCGCAGCAGGTGACCGAACCCGCGCGGCGCGCGCGCATGGCGCCGCGCCGAGGTCTCGACGGTGATGTCGCTGGCCCGCAGGACCGAGCATCCGGCCTGGGTCACGGCGGCGAGCAGGGCGTGGTCTTCGGCGGTACGCAGCGACTTGAACCCGCCCGCGGCCAGGTAGGCCGAGGCCCGGAGGCCCAGGTTGGCGCCGTGTACGTGCGGGTGCGGTCCGCTGCCGAACTCATAGCGCGCCTCGAACGCGGCCGGTATGTGCGGCGGGTGCCCGTCCCAGTCGGCGACCGCGACGGTCCCGAGCACTACATCCCAGCCCTGGCGGGCGTACCCGACCTGGCGTCGCAGCCAGTCGGGCGGGACCACGGTGTCGGCGTCGGTAGTCGCCAGCCAGACCGCGGACGGATCCGGTCCGGCCGTCAGCCGGAGCAGTTCGGTCATCCCGGCCGCCCGTGCCGCGCCGACGCTGCGGCCCCGGATGCCGATCACCCGCGCTCCGTGCGCCTGGGCCGTCGCGACGGTCTGATCCGTGCAGGTATCGGCCACCACCAGCACGTACACCGGTGCGGCGATGTTGTCAGCGGCCCGCCACAATGCCATCAGGCAGGCCGGAAGCAGCGTTTCCTCGTTGTGTGCCGGCACCACTACGCCGACCGCTTCGATGCCTGCGGCGCCGGTCACACCAGCCCCGTCGCCTGGGCCACCGATACGGGCGGCCCCTCGGTGCGGATGTACACCTCGGCCAGGAAGTCGGGCTCGGCGTGGCGGACCAGGCGGACCAGGCCGGGATAGGCCGCGAGCACGCCGTGGACGTCGTCGCCGGACCGGGGATAGTCGGCCACGGGGTGGCGCCAGTGCACGGCGAGCAACGTGCCTTCCGGCTCGAGCGCGGCCACGGCCTGCTTGAGCACCTGCTCCAGATCGCTGTCCCCGAAGTAGTACAAGATCTCCGAGAACACGATGAGGTCGAAGCGGCCCGCGGGCCACTGCGCGGGGAGGGCACGCCGCTCCACCCGGACCTGGGGCAGATCCTGGTTGCGCCGGGCGGCGGCCTGGACCGCGGCCTCGGCGACGTCGCACGACGCCACGGCGTCGCAGCGCTGGGCGAGCAGGCGGGTGAACACGCCGATGGAGCAGCCGGGCTCGAAGGCGCGGTGATACCGCTCCGCCGGGAGCTGCGCGAGGCTGATCGCGTACTTGCGCCGCTCGTACCAGCGTTCCTCGAACCCCCACGGATCGTCGGCGGCGGCGTACATGCCGTCGAAATATCCCGCGCCGAGGCTAACCGGAGCGGTCATCGCAGCAGCACCTCGTGGCGCCGGGTGAAATGGGCCACGATGCTCGCCGGGAGTACCGGGCCCGCGGCGGGGCCACGGTCGGTGAGCTGGCTGGTGAAGGCCTGGATGGCCGACTCCTTCCTGCTCGCGAGGTCAGCGGTGAGCGATACTCGGCGAGCGCGGTCCCAGGGCACCCGCCGGTCACCGGGCTTGGCCCAGTGCCACATCCAGATCGGGTAGGTCAGCATGTCCTGCCCGGCCCGCCGGCCCGCCCGCCGCGCCGCGCGGCCCGCGGCCTCGTGATCCGCGTGGGCGTCTGTCTCCCACGGCGCGAGGCAGACGTCGAATCCGGCGCACTGCTCGCGCAAGATCTCAGCCAGCTCGTTCTCGCGCGCGCCGAGCCCGGTATCGGGAAACCGCAGCCTGATCACCTCGAGGTTGCGGACGCCAAGCCGGTCGAAGGCGGCCGCCGACTCCGCGGCCCGCAACGCCCCGATCACGGCCGGATCGGCATCGGGATGAGACCCCTCGCCGTCGGTGATCGCGATCAGGCGCAGCCGTGCGCCGGCGGCGGCCAGGATGGCCATCGTTCCGCCTACCCCCAGGATCTCGTCGTCGGGGTGGGCCGCGACCACCACGACGCTCGCCCAGGCCAGCGGGTACGCGGCCGGCAGGCGCTCTAGCTCTAGCCACGAGGCCCAGGCGTCCTCCGGGGTGCCGGGCTGATCAATGCGATTGGGCACGGGAGCGCCCGGGCCCAACCGGTTCACCACGAAGTGCCGCCGCCGGCCACGAGCGCGCCGAGTTCGGCCAGGTCGCGCTCGGCGTGATGCTGGCGCAGGTACACGGTCAGGTCCGCGACCCGCCGCCCGTGCGCCTCGTCGTGGCACAGCGGGCCGGCCCGAGCGCGCGGCCCACCCGGTTCATGACCTCGGCGGCCGTCGCCTCGACCAGCGCGCGGACGCGCAGCGCGCGCAGGCGACCGCCGCCGTGACGGTCATCGGGGTCCGCGTCGATCTCACCGGCGGCCGCCTCAAGCACGGTCTTCGTGCTGCCAAGCGCGATGTCAACGGCCCCGAGATGGGCCAGGGCGTGCGGGCCGACGTCACGCCGGGCCGCGGCGGCGAGGAGCGTCTGGCCCACGCCGCGCGCCCCGCCGTACCAGCAGGCGGCCACGCCCGCGCCGCCGTGCGCGAAACCGGGCCGGCCGGTGTAGCTGCCTGGTCCGCCGACCGGCTCGGCCGGGATGTCCGCGAAACGGACGTCGAGCGTGTCACTGCCGGCCATGCCGGTGGCCGGCCAGGTGCCCGGGACCGGGGACAGGTCGCGCGTGCCGACCGCGAACAGCCGCTTGCCGTCGGGCGCCACCGCGGTGACCAGCGCATCGGTGCAGGCCCGTGCCCCAGAGCAGTACGGCTTGATGCCGTCCAGGCGCCAGCCGTCGCCAGCTCGGCGGGCCGTCAGTCCGGGTCCCGGGGGCTGCGCGGCCCAGACGCCCCAGCGGCTTCCCGCCGGCGGCGGGGAGACCCCGAGCTCGGCGAGGATGGCGAGGGCGTCGGTGTGTCCCTCCGCGAGCCGGGCCAGGGAAAGATCTTCCTCGGCCAGTCCCGCCAGTGCCGCCCAGCGGGTCCAGGTCTGGCTGCCGGGCGTTGGCAGGTTCAGCCGGCCTGACTCGACCGCCTCGGCGAAGGCCGCCGCGGTAGCGGCGGCCGGCCAGTCGCCGGCGCCGTCATAACCCATTGGCGGATCCACGACGGTCAGCGGCTGAGCTCCTCGGGACATTTCCACCCCCCTCGATGACCCATCCCTGCTGCCCGCCGTCCGGCGAGGTAAACACCGGGTTTGGTGGGTGGGGCCGGGGACAGGTACGACGTCTCGTTCGGTATAAATAGAGAATTTTGCTGAACGAATGGTGGTGCCTGCGGGGCGCCGGCTAAATGCTCACGCTGCGTGCTTATCCTGCGAGGTGTCAGGCCGCGAGGCCGGGGTAGGGGCTGTGGCTGCCGGCACAGCGTCGGCACCGGGAAGGCGGCCAACGGCGGCCGTCAGGACGGAGGTCCCAGTGAGCGAGTTCGGTAACCTCGAGCACGACGCAGAGCAGCAGGTCGAGGGGGACGTGGAGAAGAAGTTCGGCATGAACCAGGGCGGCCAGCAGGACCAGGGCGGCCAGGGCCAGCAGGACCAGGGCCAGCAGGACCAGGGCCAGCAGGACCAGGGCCAGTACGGGCAAGGCCAGCAAGACCAGGGCCAGGACCAGGGCCAGTACGGCCAGGGCCAGCAGGACCAGGGCCAGTACGGCCAGGGCCAGCAAGACCAGGGCCAGCAGGACCAGTACGGCGGTGACCAGCAGTCGGGGTATTAGCTCCTGCTGTTGGAAAGCGTGAACCGGCAAGCCACTGTCGGCGTAGGAGCTAGGTGACGGACGTCCGCCCGGCTACCGCGCCGGCGGTGGCTCCGGGTCGGCGAGCACGACCCATCCGGTGCCGGGCTGGCATGATCGTAAGCATGACAGTCGTGAGGATCAACGCGATTACGGTGCCCGCCGACAGCGGGGACGAACTCGCCCGCCGATTCGCCGCCCGGGCCGGCGCGGTCGATAACCAGGAGGGATTCGAGGGCTTCGAACTGCTCAAGCCCACCGACGGGCGTACCACCTGGCTGGTGATGACCAGGTGGCGGGACGATGAGGCGTTCCAGGCGTGGATGAAGTCCCCCGCGTTCGGGCACGGGCACCGCTCGGCGGCCGAACGGGCGGGTGGGGAGGCGCCAGGACCGGTCGGCATCAGCAGCGAGCTGTGGTCATACGAGGTGGCCGGCGGGTCATCCGGCTGAAAGACGCCAAGATCTGACAATCCGGGGCCCGCGGGCTCCCCCGGACCGGGGTAGATTCGCGGGATGGAGCTCATTGACAGGCCGTCCCATTTTGGGGAGAAGGGGCGACGTTTCAATTAGCTGATGGACGGTGAACATGCCGAGCTTGCGGGGCGCTGCACCGTGCGTCCGGTGTCTGTTTCCTGTGCAGGTCGTGCGCGGGCCGTCGTTCAGATCCCCAGCCTGGCGCTGCGGCGGGGAGGAGCGGTACTCCCGCGGACGATGAGCTTGGTCGGCATGATGACAGCCCGCTCGACTTCCTCTTCTTGCAGCAGCCCGAGGACCATCCGGCCGGCGAGCAGTCCCTGCTCACGTACGGGCTGACCTACGGTCGTCAGGTCAGTCAGCTCGGCGAGAGGATGATCATCGATTCCGATCACCGAGACATCTTCCGGTATCCGGAGCCCGGCCCGGTGCAGGGTGCGGATCGCGCCGAGGGCAACCTCGTCGGAGTGCGCGTACACGGCCGTGGGCGGCTGGCGCAGGCCCAGTAGCTGGCTCATGGCGTCAGCGCCTTGCAAGCCGCCCCAGTCCACGGTGGTGGCGAGGCTGGCGTCAGTTGGGATTCCGGCATCACTAAGGGCCGAGTAGTAGGCCTGCGAGCGACCGGAGATGGCGGGCCAGCCGGGCTGATCAGGGTCGACGGCCGCGATCATGGCGATGCGCCGGTGGCCGAGGTAGATCAGGTGGTCCATGGCTTGCCGGCCGGCCGCCTCGTCGTCGATGCAGACGTAGGGATAGGCGGCGCTCTGACCTCCAGCGGCCACGATGCTGACGCCCATGAGCTCCAGGCGATCCTGTTCGGCCTGGGCCAACGGAAACCCGAGCACGACGACGGCGTCGACCTTGCGCCGGGCTGGCAGCCGGCCGAAAAACGCGTGCCGGTCCGCGGTGTCGCCGACGTGGTAGAGGAGCACGTCAAGATCTGCCTCGCGCAGTACCGACTCCAGCGCTTCGAGCACGGCGGCGAAGAACCACCGTGAGATGTGCGGTACCACAACCGCGACCCGGCGGGTCGACCCGCGCGACAGGCGAGACGCTTCGGGAGAGACCACGTAGGAGGCCTGCTCGGCCACGGCCAGTACCCGCGCCCGGGTACCGGCCGCAACTCCGGGCGCGTTGCTCAGCGCCCGCGACGCCGTCGCCATCGACACGCCTGCCATGCGGGCAATATCCGCCATATTGACCTTCTCCGGCGACCGTGACACAAGCCGATCATACACGCCGGCTGGAAGCGTTTCCTAACGTCGTCTTGGAAGCGTTTCCTGCGGACTCGGCCGGTTACCGCTTGGCAAATCCTCGGACCGGACGGTACCCAAGCAGGTGGCAGACCGGCGGGCTAGGGCTGAGGGCTACCCGGTAGCGGAAGGCGCGCGACCTTGCCGGGGCATGCGCACCCGCCGGTGTTACGCCCGTCGCACCCCGAGGACCCCGACCGCGCGAGTGGCTGCCTTAACCAGAGAAAATAGGTCTGGCCAGTGCAAACTATGCTGATGATCCCTCGTGATCTCGGCTCGGCAGCAGATGGGCGCCGATATGCCGAGGAGCTTTCGGCCGGCTGGACGCAGGGCCTTGTTAAGCCGGCCGCCTCTAGTGGCGGCGCGGCACGGATCGCCCTTTCCGGGGCCGGAGATGAACGGATCGGAAGCCGGGCTGGTTAAGGTCTTGACGCGCCCGTCCGACGGGCTTACCTTCATGGAAACGTTTCCTACACATTAAGGCGGCCGAAGTTGGAGCGTCCCTGACCCGGCCCGAATCTCCCGGGCGGCGACGCGAACCAGCCAGAGCCAGCCAAATGCAAGGAGCTCCGACCGATGCCCCTCCTGCCTGGTTACGCCGGCTCCTGGAGCGGGCTGTCGCCGCGTCCGGCTCGTCGAGCCGGGCAGCCGGCGGCCCGGTGGTGGCGGGACGCTCTGATCTACCAGATCTATCCGCGATCACGGTCGGCTGGAAGGCACTAGCCGATGAGCATGCAGGAGATCGGCCGCGTGCCCGTCAACCCCGAGGCGGGAACGGTGTACGAACACGGCTGGCAGTCATGGAGCCCATCTGGGGCATACTCGCTGGGCACGTCTCCGCCGCGCCCGCTCAGCGAGCACAGCCGCGTGACCAATTGGCGGCCGGAAAAGCGCGCTGCCCACGACGCGTTCTGGGGCGAAGGCCTGCTTGCCGTGGACCCGGGTGATGCCACCGGCATCGCTATCTTCGCGGCAGTTCCCGGCGCAGATCCGGTTCCGTCAATCCGCGCCGATGTACGCGGCGCGGGAGAAACGCAGTAACAAAAACGCCTTAACAGCTAGTAAGGAGTCGCAATGGCCACGGTGGGCCTGGAGCAGATCAATAAAGTATATGCGAACGGCTTCCATGCCGTTAAGGATCTGAACCTGGATGTGCGCGAGGGCGAGTTCATGGTTCTGGTGGGCCCGTCCGGCTGCGGAAAGACCACCGCGCTGCGGATGGTGGCCGGGCTGGAGGATATCTCCTCCGGCACGCTTCGCATTGCCGACAAACCGGTCAACGATGTCTCGCCGAAGGACCGGGATATCGCGATGGTCTTCCAGAACTACGCGCTCTACCCGCATATGAGCGTGGCTGACAACATCAGCTTCGCGCTTCAGCTGCGCAAGCTCCCGAAGGCCGAGATCTCGGCCAAGGTGAAGGAGACCGCCGAGATCCTCGGGCTGACCGAGTGGCTGGACCGCAAGCCCGGCCAGCTGTCCGGCGGCCAGCGCCAGCGGGTGGCGATGGGCCGGGCGATCGTGCGCGAGCCTGCGGTGTTCCTGATGGACGAGCCGCTGTCCAACCTGGACGCCAAGCTGCGGGTGCAGATGCGGGCCGAGGTGCAGCGGATCCAGCGGCGGATCAACGTGGCCACCATGTACGTGACCCACGACCAGGTCGAGGCGATGACGATGGGCGACCGGGTCGCGGTGATGCGGTCCGGTGTGCTGCAGCAGTGCGATCACCCGCAGGTCCTGTACGACCGGCCGGACAACCTGTTCGTCGCGGCGTTCATCGGCTCGCCGGCGATGAACCTCTACGAGGCGTCGATGACCGAGGGCGCCAGGTCCGTCCGGCTCGGATCCCAGGACATAGAGCTGCCGGCCTCCGTCCGGGCGGCACACCCGGCGCTGGCTTCCTACGCCGGCCAGAAGGTGATCCTGGGCCTGCGCCCGGAGCACCTGCCCGCGGCCGTCAACGGCGCCTCCGGGCCGAACATGGTCGGCGAGGTGGACCTGATCGAGGCCCTCGGCTCCGAGCTCGTGATTCACTTCACCGTCGATGCCCGCCGGGTGCGGGCCGAGGAAGCGACCGGCGACGACGAGGACGAGGATGCGACGGCGCAGTCCGGCGAGGGCGTGGCCAGGGTCGACCCGAGGACCAAGGTCAAGGTGGGCGAGCGGATCACCTTCGCCGTCAACACGGCGGGCATGCAGTTCTTCGACCCCGGTTCAGCATCGGCGATCTGAGCTTCCGGAAGGAGAACCGCCATGCAGAGAGGCAATGATCCGCGATCGGGCCGGAACCACCGGACTGCCGCTGTTACGTCCCGGAGGGGGGGATCTGAGGCTCCTGAGGGTATTGGGTTCGGTCCGGTGCTTAACCGCCGCTCGATGATGAAGGCGCTGGGGCTTGGGGCGGCCGCGATCGCAGGCCCCGGCCTGGTGGCCGGATGTTCTTCATCGTCAGGCGGGGCCACCAAGATCGTGTTCGAGGAGACCAAGCCCGAGGTCGTCCCGTATTTCAGCAACCTGGCCGCGAAGTTCAACGCCAGCCAGTCGCACGTGGTCGTGAACCACGACTCCATCTCGAGCCTCATCGCGGAGTTCGTGCGCGGCGATCCGCCCGATATCGACTGCGACAACTACAACCTGACCACATCCATCTTCGTCGCCCGGGGCGTCCTGGCCAACCTGGCCGGCCTGCCGCAGGCCAAGACCATCGACCCGAACATCCAGGCTCTGGTCACCCAGTACGCCTCGTTCCAGGGCGAGACGAGCGTGCTGCCGTACTCTGTGGCGGCCGAGGGTGTCATCTACAACGTGGATCTCTTCGATAAGGTCGGTGTTTCTTCCGTCCCGACCACCTGGAGCGAATTCCTCGCGGTGGCCGAGAAGTTCAAGTCCGCGGGCATCACGCCGATCTACCAGACCTATGGGGACACCTGGACCACGCAGCAGGGTCTGTTCGATTACACCGCCGGCGGCATGGTCGACGTCGCGGCGTT
This sequence comes from uncultured Actinomycetes bacterium, assembly GCA_963806335.1. GTDB lineage: Bacteria > Actinomycetota > Actinomycetes > Streptosporangiales > Streptosporangiaceae > Palsa-504. The sequence goes on along the minus strand of CAWDXO010000022.1, from coordinate 449,625 downwards.
CTACCAGCAACTCGCTCGCGAGGGCACCAACCTCGGTCCCAACTCGCCGGTGTCGTTCGAGAAGGATTTCACCGCGCCCTGCCAGAAGATGCTCAGCCTGGCGCCGTATTTCAACGACAACCCGATCGCCAAGTACTACGCCGACGGCAACACAGCCTTCGCGGCCGGCCAGGCGGGCATGTACATGCAGGGGCCGTGGGCCGTCGGCGAGATCCTCTCGATCAATCCCAAGCTCAAGATGGGCACCTTCGCCCTGCCCACCACCGACGACGCGTCCCAGACCAAGTGCCGGGTCAACCTCGACCTGGCCATCTGGCTGCCGCGATCGCAAGCGCCCGCGCAGCGCACCGCGGCCATCCAGTTCCTCGATTACCTCATGCAGCCGAGCATCCTGAACGCGTACAACCAGGCCAATCTCGCCTTCTCACCAATCAAGAACGCTCCGCCGCAGACGAGCCCGATCGTCTCCGGCCTCCAGCAGTACGTCAGCTCCGGCCGGTTCTACCAGGGCCCGGGAACGTACGTGCCGCTCACCATCCCGGTCGGGAACTTCATCCAGGAAATGATGCTGACCGGCAACGTCAGCGGATTCACCTCGTCAATGGACGGCGCCTTCAAGCGCCTGGCCGTACGGACCTCGGCGTGAACACCCGCGAGCACCGGATCTAGGAGGCAGGCATGACCGCAACCGCACTCCCTTCCCAACAGGCCGGGACCGAGGCCGGGACCGCGGCCCGTTCCAGGCCAGGCGCGCTCGGTAAGCTGAAGAAACTGTTCTTCCCTGTGGCGCCGGCGTACCTTTTGATGGTCATCCCGGCGATCCTCCTGTTCACCTTCTTCATCATTTACCCGACGATCCAGGGGATGTTCTGGAGCCTCACGAACTACGTCGGGTACGGAACCTGGCACTTCGTCGGACTCGCTAATTACAAGGCCGCGTTCAGCGATCCGACCATCCGGGATTCCTACGGGTTCACGCTGCTATTCGCGGTCGTGGCGTGCATCGTCACCAACGTGACCGCGCTGGCCCTGGCGCTTGCGCTGAACGCCAAGATCAAATGGCGGACCGGACTCCGCACGGTTTTCTTCATGCCCATGGTCATCTCCGGCCTGGTCATCTCCTACGTTTTCACCTTCATCCTCTCCACGTCCGTCCCGATCATCGCGTCGGCGATCCATTTCGCCCCGCTGGAGACCAGCATCCTGGCCAACCAGCACACCGCCTGGATCGGCGTCGTCCTGGTCGCGTCCTGGGTGGCCATCCCGGGCGCGATCATCATCTTCCTGGCCGGGCTGGTTTCCATCCCGACGGAGGTGTACGAAGCCGCCTCGATCGACGGGGCGAGCCCGTGGAAGCAGTTCCAGCGCATGACCTTCCCGCTGCTCTTCCCGTTCTTCGTCATTAACACCATCTTGACGTTCAAGGCCTTCCTCAACGTGTACGACGTTGTGGTCGGCTTGACCAACGGCGGCCCTGGCACCGCGACCACGAGCGTGGCGATGACGATCTTCAGCGGCTTCTTCGACGGCGACTACGCCTACCAGATGGCCAACGCCGTCATCTTCTTCGTCATCACGATGTTCTTTGCGATCTTCCAGCTAGGTGTTATGCGGCGTCGAGGAGGGGTTCTCTAGTGGCTACCGAGGTAAGCACCCCAGCCGTCGCCGCGCCGCGGATCCGGACGCGCCGGCTACGCCGCATGCCTGAGGGCGGCCGGGTCAACTGGGGGCTGACAATCATCGTCGCGATCTGCTCCCTGACCATCCTCGTCCCGCTGTACTTCGCCATCGCCATGGCGCTGAAGTCACCGGCCCAGACCGGCACGGGTACCGGCTTCAACTTCCCCTGGCCGATTCACTGGGGGAACTTCCGGGCCGCCTGGGACCTGACCGATACCCCGCTGGCGTTCGCGATGAGCACGCTGGTCACTGTGATCGCCGTGGTCGGGGAAATCCTGGTCAGTTCGCTCGCGGCGTGGGCGATCGTGCGTAACTGGGGCCACTGGCAGTTCCGCGTGACCTTCTTCTACCTGCTGGCCGCCCTGTTCATTCCGTTCCCCGTCGTCGCGCTGCCGCAGGTCAAGCTCATGGCCGCGATCGGCCTCGATAACCCGTTCGGCGTCGGGATCCTGCACATCATGTTCCAGCTGGCCTTCAACGTGCTGCTCTTCTCCGCTTTCATCCGGTCCATCCCGGTCGAACTGGAGGAGAGCGCGCGGATTGACGGCTGCACCACCTGGCAGACCTACCGGAAGATCGTGCTGCCGCTGTTGACGCCGATCGCCGCCACCGTCGGCATCTTCGCCTTCCTGCAGTCCTGGAACGACTTCATGATGCCGCAGCTGATCACGGCGAACCCGAAATGGCAGACCCTCCCGGTCATCCAGTACCTGTTCCAGGACCAGTTCACCACCAACTTCAACGTGGCCTTCGCGTCGTACCTGATGGCCTTGCTCCCGACCCTGGTCGTCTTCCTCATCGCCCAGCGCTGGGTCGTCAGCGGCATCATGCGTGGCTCGATCAAGTAGACCGAGTAACGACCAATGTGGGAAGCCCCGCCCACCCGGACGTGGAGAAACGCCGCTATGGAGATGTCACCGCGCCCTGCCGCCGCCAGCGCCGAATGGTGGCGGCAGGCGGTGGTTTACCAGATCTACCCGCGCAGCTTCGCCGACTCTGACGGGGACGGCCTAGGCGATCTCAGGGGAATCCTGTCCCGGGTCCCTTACCTGGCCGCGCTGGGCGTCGACGCGGTCTGGCTCAGCCCGTTCTACCCGTCCGCCCTCGCGGACGGCGGGTACGACGTGGACGACTACCGCGACGTCAACCCGCAGCTGGGCACGCTGGCTGATTTCGACGAGATGGTCTCTAGCCTGCACGGATGCGGGATCAAGGTCATCGTCGACATCGTGCCGAATCACACCTCGAACCGGCACGCCTGGTTCCGTGAGGCGCTGGCCGCCCCGAGGGGGTTGCGGGCCAGGGACCGGTACGTCTTCCGCGACGGGCTCGGCCGGGACGGTGCGCGGCCCCCCTCGGACTGGACCTCCCTGTTCGGCGGCCCGGCCTGGACCCGCGTCCCTGACGGGCAGTGGTACCTGCACCTGTTCGCCGCCGAGCAGCCGGACCTGAACTGGGCGAACCGCGAGGTCCGGGACGACTTCCTGACCACGCTCCGGTTCTGGTCCGACCGCGGGGTCGACGGGTTCCGCGTGGACGTGGCACACGGCCTGGCCAAAAACCTGGCCGAGCCGCTGCCCGGCCAGGAGAACCTGGTTGACGGGACCCTGCTGCCGGGCACCCACCCCCTCTGGGACCGGGACGAAGTACACGACATCTACGCCGAATGGCGGCAGGTCTTCAACGAGTACGACCCGCCGCGCGCCGGCGTGGCGGAGGCGTGGGTGCACCGGTCCCGCCGGCCGCGGTACGCCAGCCCGTCCGGGCTGGGGCAGGCCTTCAACTTCGACCTGCTCGAGGCGAACTGGAAGGCCGGCGATTTCCTCACGGTCATCACCGACAACCTCGCCGACGCACAGCGCTACGGTGTGTCGACCACTTGGGTACTGTCCAATCACGACGTGGTCCGGCACGCCAGCCGCTACGCGCTACCGGCCGGGGAGCACCTCAGCAGCACGAAGAACGCCAGGGAATGGCTGCTCAGCAACGACACCCCACCCGGGTTCGACCGCGCCCTGGGCCTGCGGCGTGCCCGCGCGGCCACCCTGCTGATGCTGGCACTGCCCGGATCGGCCTACCTGTACCAGGGGGAGGAACTCGGCCTGCATGAGGTCGCGAACATTCCGGCCGAGCTCATCCAGGATCCCGCCTTCCTGCGGTCCGACGGTGCGGAAAAGGGCCGCGACGGATGCCGGGTCCCGCTGCCCTGGACGCCTGACGGCCCGTCGTTCGGATTCGGGACCGGTCCTGCTCACCTGCCGCAGCCGGCCTGGTTCGGCCCGCTCAGCGTCGAAGCGCAGGAGCAGGACCCGACCTCGACCCTGGCTCTGTACCGGCAAGCGCTCAGCTGGCGGCGCAAGCTGCAGGCCGCGGAGAGCCTCGAATTGATGCCGGGCACCAGCGGGCAGGTGCTGCACTTCGGTCGTCCCGGCGGCTGGCGATCAATGACCAACTTCGGGCCCAGGGCGGTTCCGCTGCCGCACGGAACCGTGGCCGTCGCGAGCGGCCCTCTGGAGAAAGGTCTGCTGCCCGCGGACACCACCGCCTGGATCATCCCCGGGGGTGACGGCCCCGGCGGCTGCGAGTTCCGCGAGCAGGGCCCGGGTCCGCCGCCGGCTGCCGGCGGCGTCGTCGCCGACCGGGAAGATGATGGGCCACCATTCGGTCACGCCAAGATCGGATAGCCGGCTGACCTGTTCCCCGATGGCGTCCTCGGCGCCCACGATGGCCACCGCGCCCGGTGATGACACGCCCTCCCGGTCAAGCAGCCTGCGGTAGTTGTCAAACCCGGCGTAACGGGCGAAGACCTCGTCGGCGGTCCGCCTGGCGAGGCTAACGTCGGCGCAGACTGCCACCGGCAGCGCCGCCACGACCCGCGGTGCCGGCCGTCGGCCTGCCGCGGTGTGCAGCCGCGGGACAATCTGCTCGCCCAGGCTGCGCGGCCCGGCCAGCCAAGTCACCACGCCGTCAGCTAGCTCTCCGGCGGCCTGCACCATCAGCGGCGAGAGCGCGCCTACCAGTACCGGCACCGGACTCGTTCCCGGCACCACGAACCCCCCGTCGACCTGGTAGAACTCGCCGCGGTAGCGGACGCTGCCCTCGCGGAGCAGCGGTACGAGCACCGAGAGGTAGTCACGCATGTGCGCGGCGGGCCGCGTGTAGGCGAGTCCATGGAGGTCCTCTATCACCGGCCGGTGCGACACGCCCACACCGAGCGTCAGCCGGCCGCCGCTGAACGCCTGGGTGGTCGCCACCTGCTGCGCGAGGGCCAGCGGATGCCGCGGGTAAGTCGGCACGATTCCCACGCCAAGCTCGATGCGGCTGGTCCGGGCGCCTGCCACGGCAAGAATGTCAAGCGCGTCGACGCCGCGCGAGAAATGCACGCTCCAGGCGGCGCCGAATCCGTCGGTTTCGGCGCTTACCACGTCGTCCACGACGTCCTGCGGAGACATCGGCGTGCCAGTAACCTCGCCGCCGACCCCGATCGCGATACGCATTGTCACTGGTTCTCCCTCGTAGCCGGGCCTGAACGGGGCCCGTTCAGCCGGCCGACGCGATCTCCTTCGCGGCCGCGGCCAGGCTGGCTTCGGCCTCCGCGATGTGCGCCCGGCGGGCGGCATTCCACCGCTGGGCGGCGGCGGCGCGCCGCCGGACCCGCCGGGCGTGCTCCCGGACCCGACGGGGACTCGCGCCGCCGGGCACATCGCGGGCCGCTACGGCCGAGACCGGGTCCGTCGCCGCCGCCAGCAGGCCTGCGGTGACCGGCAGCGCGGTCCCGGTGATTTCCTCGGCGGCGGCGCGGATCGCCGGGACCGTCAGCTCGGTGCCGCCGCACTCCAGCGTGGCGGCGACAGCCCGGCCGACCACCCGGTAGGCGGTGCGGTAGTCGAGCCGGAACCGCTGCGCCAGTTCCTCCGCGAGGTCCGTCGCCGCGGTGAAATGCCGGGCGGCTTGCTCAGCGAGGACCTCGGTATGCACGGTCAGCCCGGCCACTACGGCGGTGCCGAGCCGGACCAGCCTGCCGCCCAGGTCGATCGCTCCCGCCACCTCACCGTAGGCGTACAGCCAGTTATCGGTCCGCGCCGACGGGGTCAGGCCGGTGGCGAGCAGTCCGGTCAGCCGGCCGAGCAGCGTGCCCGCTCCGCCGCGGAGAACGGGCAGCGCATAGGGGTTGCGTTTCTGCGGCATGAGCACGCTGGCCCGGCACAAGGACGCGTCCATGGTCAGGTAACCGAACGCGGGGCTGGCGAAGATCTCTAGATCGCTGGCCAGCTGGCTGAGGGTCGCGACCGCCTGAGCCGCGGCGGCGACCGCGTCGGCCAGCGCGTCCGCAGACCACATCGCGTCCCGGGTATGCGGGCCGACCGAGCCGAAGCCGAGCCGCCGGGCCAGCCGGTCCCGGTCCATCGGCAGCCGGGTGCCGCCCGCCCCGCCCGCCCCCGCGGGCGACGCGTCCGCCCGGCCGTAGGCGGTTTCGATCCGGTCCAGGTGACGGACCGCCTGCTCGGCGAAACCACCGAGGTAATGCCCGAACGTGGACGGCTGCGCAGGCTGCAGGTACGTGGTATCGGCCCAGAGCGTGGCGGCGTGCCCGGCGGCCTTGTCCGCGGTGGCGGCAGCGAACGCGGCGACATCGGCGTGCAGGCCGAGCAGCTTGTCCCGCAGGACGAGGCGGAAGGCGATCCGGCCCGCCTCCCGGCGGGTGCGGCCGAGGTGCAGGCGGCCTGCCGCCGGGCCGAGCACGCGTTCCAGCTCTCGCTCCCGGCTGTTGTATGCGTCGCCGTACACGGGGTCGTAAGGGAAATCGGCGGCCGGCGCGTCGAGCAGGTCGAGCAGCGCGGTGCACAGCGGCGCGGCCTCGGCCGGGCGCAGCACGCCGCAGTCGGCCAGCTCGACCAGATGGGCCAGGTCCGCGAGGGTAAGCCCGCGATGCAGCAACGGCGCGTCGCCGGTCTCCAGCGCATACCCCGCCTCGACTAGCTCGGGCGCTGGCCCGCTGGTGATCCGGCCCGCGGTGCCCAGGTAGCCCTCGGGCGGCTGCCCGGTCACAGCCCGGCTCCGGCGAACAGGGTCGGAGCGCCCCCGCTGACCAGGAACACCTGGGGACCGCGGACCCGGCCCGCGCGGCATTCCCCGATCAGCGCGGCCATCGCCTTCGCCCCGAAGGCCGGGTCGAGGAACACCCCCTCGGTCTGCGCGGTCAGCCGCGCGGCGGCCTGACCTTCGGCGGATGGGGCACCGTACCCCGGCCCGATCCAGCCGCCGAGCACCTCCGGCTCCCTGATCGCGGCCCCGCCCCCGGCCAATGCGACCGCCGCGGCCGCCAGCGCCCGGACCCGGTCCCGGCACTCCGGCACTGGCCGGCTTACCGTTACGCCCTGCACCCGGTACGGGTCACCGGTCAGCGCCGCGCCGGCCAGCAGGCCTGCCTGGGTCCCGCACGAGCCTGTGGCCAGCCACAGCCCGGCCGGCCGCTCGCCCAGCGCCGCTAGCTGAGCGGCCAGCTCGGTGCTCGCGCGCACGTAGCCGAGCGCGCCGAGCGGTGTGGCCCCGCCGCGCGGGACGAGGTAAGGGCGCCGGCCGACGGCCCGCAGCTCCGCCCCGACCGCCTCGATGCCCGCGTCCACCGAGGACCGGGCCGCCGACCCGGTGAACCGCACGTCCACGCCGAGCCACCGGTGCAGCCGCATGTTGCCTTCGCTGGCCGCATCCGTGCCATAGCAGACGATATGCGGCTCGACCTGGTAACGCAGGCAGGACAAGGCGGCCAGCATCGTCCAGTTCGACTGCGGGCCCGCACCCGTTACCAGGCAGTCACAGTCCTGCCCGAGGGCGTCGGCGAGGATGTACTCCAGCCCGCGCAGCTTGTTGCCGCCCAGGCCCCGGCCGGTCAGGTCATCACGCTTGAACAGCAGCGGCACGCCTAGTTCCCGCGACAGCCGCGGCGCCGGATGCAGCGGTGTCGGCCCGACGACGAGATCCACCCGCGGACGGCTGGCTAGATCGGCAGGGTCAGTTCCGGGGTGATCCGCCCGCATCGGGGCAGTCACCGGCGCGCTCCGCTGATCGGCCCGCGGCGCTCATCGGCCGCCGCGCCGGCCTGCTCAGCGCCGGCCGGCCTCTTAGCGCAGGCCAGCCCTACTCGGTCGACGAAGGCGGCGCACGAGCCGAGCGACGCTTGCACCTCGAGCAGCCCGTCCAGCTCGTCGTCGGAGATCGGGTCGAGCCGGGGATCACCGCGCAGCGCCGCGCGGAAGTCCTGACCCAGGTCAAGACCGGTCATCGCGGCCGCGTACACCGCGTCATGCGCGGTGTGCTTGCCGAGCCGGGCGGCGAGCGCGCGCAGCACCGGCTCGGATAGCAGGTAACCGCGATGGCTGTCGATGTTGCGGCGCATCCGGCCCGGGTCTACCTGGAGGCCGTCCAGCATCCGGGCCGCCGCGGCCACGCACGCCGCGAACATCATCGCGGTCTCCGGTACCACCAGCCACTCGGTCTTCCACGCCCGGCCATCCCGCTCGTGCTCGGCGAGCATCCCGTCCAGGGCCAGCCCGGCCTGCGCCCGGATCACCTTAGACAGGGTGACCAGGTGTTCGGAGATCTCCGGGTTCCGCTTGTGCGGCATCGTGATCGAGCCGACCGTACCGGGGGTGAAGGTCTCCCGCAGCTCCCCGATCTCCGGCCGCTGGAGCTCGTAGACCTCGTTGCCGATCTTCCCCGCCGTCGCGGAGATCGCCGCGAGGAGCCAGCTGAACTCGGCGACGCCGTCCCGGGCGGTGAGCCAGGGAATGTCCGGGACGCCGAGGCCCAGCTGGCCGGCGAATCGCTCCAGCACGTCGAGCGCGCGGCCGCCCCAGAATTCCATCGTGCCGAGCGCCCCGCCGAGCTGGACTACCTCCCAGCGGGGCCGGCCCTGCCGCAGCCGGGTCAGATGCCGGTCCAGCTCGGCGGCCCAGACCGCCGCCTTGAAGCCGAAGGTGATCGGCAGCCCGGGCTGCCCGTGGGTGCGGCCGCACATCGGGGTGTCACGGTATTGCCCGGCGAGGCCGAGCGCGCGGTCCCGCATCCGGGTCACGTCACGTTCGGCGATGTCACCCAGAGCCCGGAAGGTCAGCGAGAACCAGGTGTCGGAAAGGTCCTGAACGGTCGCGCCGTAGTACACCCATTCCCGCGCGTGAGCCGGCAGCACCTCGCGCAGCGCCTGAATCAGGCCCATCGTCGAGTGGCCGGTCAGCCGGGTCTGCTCCGCCACCAGGTCCAGGTCGAGCAGGGACACATCAGCATGGGCCCGGATCGTCTTCGCCGCCGCCGCCGGTATCAGTCCGGCGTCGGCCTGCGCCTGTGCCAGCGCCGCCAGGATCAGCAGCCACGCCTGGGTCCGGCCCTCGTCTGAGAACAGCGCGGAGACCTCCGGCGTGGTCCACAGGTGACCGAAGATGGCTGAGTCGGCCGGGTGCGCGCCGCTCATCGCACCGGGCTCGTCCGCGGTCCCGGGCTCACCGGCGCTGCCGCCGGGAGGCCGCAGAGCGCCCGCAGCGCGGCCCGCACCTCATCCAGGTTGGCTCCCCATGGCACCACCGCCGTATTGCCGTGCACCTCGATGCCCCGTTCCAGCAGGCAGCACTTGGTGAGCACGCGCACGCCGGGCGGCCCGGCGGCCCTGGCCTTCGGGCACAGGTCGACCCGCTCGGGCTGGGTTCCGTAGAAGTGCTGATGAAACTGGCGGGATCGTTCGCAGCCGACCAGGAGCCAGTCCGGGTGGTAGGGCGGATGAGTGTCCAGGAAGCTGACCTCCTGGCCGGCGGGCATGCCGCTGCCGCGGCACGGCAGCAGGTAATGCGGAGCCGGGTGGGCCGCCACCAGGTCGTGCACGTCCACCGCATCGAGAGTCAGGTCGACGGGCGGGAGATCCTCGTCGTAGCCGACCACCTGCTCGGCCATGGCCAGCAGCTTCGGCGGATGCGGGGGGATCACCTCGGTGACCAGGACCGGCAGCGGCGCCGGGCGCCAGATGAAGTTCACGTGCTCGAACCGGCCCTGCACCACGTAGGCGAGGACCCCGCCGTGAGCCGCGGCCGCCGACCCGAGGGCCACCGCGGCGAGAGAGGTGGCATTGCCCACATCGGCGTCCGGCTCCTCGATCCAGGCCGTGCTATCCGGGCCGGACAGCAGCCGCATCTCCGCGACCGGGGAGAACAACGGGCCGGGGTCCTGCGGCCGGACCGCGGCCAGGGCGGTCTGCCGGCCGTTGCGAAGCACCAGGAACGCGGTCCGGCGGTAGATCTCCCGGCCGCGCAGCAGCCTCTCGATCCCGGCCGCGGTGAGCGATGCGTCAGTTTCCTGCACCGACAGTCCCCGGTAGGGACGGGTGATCGTGTTCGGTTCCAGGTCGGCGAGCACGTCAGAATCCGTTCACGTCAGCGCTCCGGCCGAGAACGGTGTCCGCGCGCAGCCCGAGTCGCAGCGTCTCCAGCGCCAGCACGCTGGCGGGGGCGACGTTGCCGATGTTGACATCGGCGCCGAGCTGCCGGACGAACCAGGCCTGCTGGCTCTTGCCCGGTGCCTCGAAGATCACCTTGTCGGGCGGGACCCAGGCCAGGATGGTCGAGACCAGATCCTCGCGTATTGCCTGGTCGGCGTGGTAGAGGCCGACGGTACCGCTTTCCCGGCCCTCGGCTATCACCCAGCTGGCGCCCGCGTCGAGGTCGCGGGCCATCTCCTCGCCCCACTCCGCGGGGGTCGGCGGGTAGTTGCCTTCCTTGGCGCCGGTTTCCGCCAGAACCACGAAGTCGGCGGCGAGCTCGCGGACCAGAGCCTGCTTGCGGCTGGCCGATAGGGCGCGCAGGCCATTCGACACCTCGATATGTGTCATCCCGACGCTCAGCGCCCAGTCCCGCAACTCGCCGACTCGATCCTGCAGCGCGGCCACTTCGAACAGCGTCCCGCCCAGGGACACCGGACAGCCGTGGTCGGTGCAGATGCCGACCCGGATACTCAGGGCCGGGTCGACGTACCCGATGCCCCAGCCGACCTTCACGATGTCGACTAGGTGCCCAGCCTGGCCGAGGAAGGCGCGGGTCGCCTCAGGAGTGAGCCCGCTGTCCAGGACGTGAGTGATCCCGCGGGACCGCGGTTTGGCCGCCCGCGCGGGAAGTTGGAGGAAGCTGGGACACTCGGGCACGCTGCGCCTCCCGCACTATGGTGTGGTCGCACCATAGGCATGCGGGCGGCTGAGTTTCGCTGTCCTGGCAGGGTGAGGTTCGGGCAATCTGTTGACCTTCGTGCCCGCTAGCCGCGCCGCGCAGCGGCCGAGCGGCCCAGGCCCGGGATATGGGGCCCGGCAGGCCCCGCGCCGTCCGGCGCGGGGCCTGCCGCAGGAGTGTCGCGGCTTATCGGCTAGCTCGCTATTTCTGCCCGGACGAGAGCCGCCCCGTCGGCGAGCGCGCGCAGCTTGCCGGCGGCGATCATGCGGGGCAGGTTGATCAGGCCGCAGTCGGTGGACAGCCCGAGCCGGTCCGCCGGGACGTACTCCAGCACCTGCCTGATCCGGTCGGCGACCTCGTCCGCGCTCTCGGTGACGGTGGACTTCACGTCGATGACGCCCGCCACGAACGGCTTCGTCCAGTTGTTGTCGGTCAGCGGCTTGAGGTCGTCAGGCCCGGTCCGGCCCACCTCGTAGTTCAGGGCGTCGATGTGGGCGTTCAGCACGTGCGGGAAGATGGCGTGCGCCCGCTCCGGTGCCGGGGCGTCGGAGGCCCGCTTGTCCAGCACGAACGCACCGAACTCGGTGTCAGTCTCGTCCGGGAAGTAGGCGGGCGTGCCGGAGTAGTTACCCCAGCAGGTGTGCACCCAGAACTGGCAGTTGACGCCCTCGACCGCAGCGTTGAGCGCGTCGATCTCCCAGTCGCCCATGCCGTATGGCCAGACGAACTCATCCAGCTGGATGATGTCGCAGCCGTTGTCGGCGAGTTCCTTGAAGTCCTCGTTGAACGCCTTGGCCAGCGCCATGGCCACTTCCCTGGTGTCCTTGTAATGCAGGTTCGTGGTGGCCGCGGCGATCACGCCCAGGCCGGTGTAGGACACCTTGACCGGCTTCTTCGTCGCTTTCCGTACCGCCCGCAGGTTGACCATGTGGAACGGGACTTCCCGGCGGATCTCGCCGATACAGGTGGGAGAGTAGAGCGTGGAGTAGATGGGCAGGCCGATGGGCGGCCCGGAGAGCCGGTAGCCGGACACCCGCTCGAGGTAGTAGTACAGGATCGTGCCGTAGGGAGAGTCGCCCCCGTATACCTTGCCGTCGCTGATCACGTCCAGGCCGGCTGCCTCCTGGTCGCGCACGATGGCGCCAACGACGTCCTCGAATGCCTCCTTGCTGATGGAGTCATGGATGAACTCGCCCTTGGGCAGGGTGGCGAACCCGTGCCCGTCGTACCACCGTGGGTTGGGGTAATTGCCGACCATCGTGGTGGGCAACAGGATGTCCTGACTGCCGATGAGCATCGTCGCTCCTTCTGATCGCGGAGACGCGGTTGAGTGTCAGGAGCGTAGGCCGGCCGCGGATGGGGTTTCTTCCCTCCCCGGGGACTGTTCTTTCCCCGCTGGTACCCATGACGGGGCCAAAATCAGCCGACGCGAGGCCGCTATCCGCTGCCGGGACCGCGCCGGGCACGGTCAGCTGACCCGGATCCGCCAGTCCGCGGCCGCGCATCCTGCCGCGCTGATCAGCACGGGATTCAGGTCCAGTTCGGCGATCTCCGGGTTATCAGCCATAAGCTCGCTGACCGCCGCGATCAGGGCCGCGACGGGCCCGAGGTCTACCGGGGCGCTGCCCCGCAGCCCATCGAAGACCGCCGCCCCGCGCAGCGCCCGCAGCATCGCGGTGGCCTGTCCGGCGTCCACCGGCGCAACCGCCAGCTGAACATCGCGCTGAGCCTCCACCAGCACGCCGCCGAACCCCGCCGCGATCATCGCGCCGAACTCCGGGTCGCGGACTCCCCCGATGAGAAATTCGATGCCCTCGTGCTGATGCTGTACCAGGACGGCGGCATCGTCGGTGAGGGCGAGCAGATCTGCCGCCGCCGCCCGGACGGCGTCCGCGACGGTCAGGCCCAGCCGGACCCCGCCGACGTCGCTCTTGTGCGTTAGATCCGGATGATCGACCTTAGCCACGGCCGGGTAGCCGACCCGGTCCGCCGCAGCCGCCGCCTCCTCCGGGCTGTCGCACCGGACCGTCTCGATCACCGGAATCCCGGCCTCGATGAGCAGGGCGCGCGCGGTCTCGGCGGCCAGCAGCCCTCGGCCGGGCAGCCCACGCCGGAGCGCCGGCGACCGGCGCCGGCGAGCCGGCGGAAGCCGTTGCGGCGCATGCTGGCCGGCCGACGTGCCGACTTCCCTCGATTCGCTCACCCGGATCCCGCACTGCACCGCCACCCCGACGGCCTGCGCGGTCCGCTGCGGCCATGCGAAACAGGGTATGCCCGCCTCTTGCAGCACACCGGTGTGCGCGTCCGCGGAACGCGGCGCCACCCAGCAGACGTAGACCGGCACGGTGATCCCGTCCGCCCGCAGCCGGGCCACCGCGTCCCGGACCGCCACCGCCACCTCCGGCGACGCGGAGCGCTGCAGCAGCACCGGCACCACCACGTCGATCTCGCCCGACCGGGCCAGCAGTTCGATCGCCGCCGGGTATACCGTGGCGAACAGGCTCCACGCGGGCGTCATGTCCACCGGGTTGACCGCGCTGGCGTAGCCGGGCAGCAGCGCGCGCAGTTCTTCCTGCAAGGCCGGGCTCAGTTCGGGGACCTGCAGGCCTTCGTCGGCCAGCAAGTCGGCGAGCTCCACTCCGGTGCCGCCGGAGTTGGTGACCACGGCGACCCGCCGCCCGCGCGGCATCGGCTGGCCGGACAGCGCCCTGGCCGCGTCCAGGACCTGCAGGCCGGTGCGCACCCGGACCACCCCGGCCTGCCGCAGTGCCGCGTCACGGACGGCCTCATCGGCGGCCAGCGCGGCCGTGTGCGAGACGGCCGCCCGCTGACCCGCGCCGGTCCGGCCGCCGACGACCGCGATGACCGGCTTGACCGGGGTGGTGCGGCAGGCCTCAGCGAAGAACCGGCGGGCGTCGGTGATCGATTCCAGGATTAGGCAGATGACCCTGGTCTCCTGGTCTTGCCGCAGGTAGGCGAGGACCTCGGCGTCGGTGATGTCCGCCTTGTTGCCGGCCGCGAACACCTTGGCGACGCGCAGTCCCTCGTCCTGGCCGAGGGCGTGCACGGCCATGCCGTAGGACCCGGACTGGGTGACGATGCTGACCCCGCCGCCGCCGCGCGGCGTGCCGGCCGCGATGGAGGCGTTCAGCGGGAGGTCGGCGTTCTGCACGCCGAAGCAGTTGGGGCCGACCAGGCGGACGCCGCCTGCGCGGGCCGCGGCCACCGCTTCAGCCTGTAGCTTCGCCCCGTCCGGCCCGGTCTCCGCGAATCCCGCGCTGAGCACCACGACCGCGCTGACCTTCCGGTCGGCGGAGCGGATGATGTCCGGCACGGTGGCGGCCGGCGTCACGATGACCGCGAGGTCCACTTGGCCAGGGACATGCCGCAGGTCGGGGTACGCTGGCCGGCCGCCGACCGTAGCCGCCTGGCTGACCGGCAGCACCTCACCGGGGAAATCAGCCAGGTTGTCCCACAGCAGGCGGCCTACAGAGCCCGGCCGGTCGGAGGCGCCGACCAGGGCGATCCGGCGCGGCTCGAACACCGCGGCCAGGCTGGCCTGCGTCAGCATGCGCAGTCCTGGCCGTCCCCATGCTGGAAGACCCGGGTGAGCTCGCGGGCGGAGAATTCGGACTTGCGCACGCCGAGCGGGTCCACCGAACGGACCGCGGCCAGCTCGGAGACCGACGGCGGCGGGACCGCGCGGAGGTCGCCGGCCGTCTGCAGACCGAAACCCGTGGCCGCGCGGATCTCGGCCACGCTGACGTCGGGAAAGACCTGCACCAGCCGCGCCTGGCCGTCGCGGAAATCGAACACGCCCAGCTCGGTGACCAGCCACTGCGGGCCGCCGCCGGTAAAGCCGAGGTCGGCCCGGCTGCCCCGCGGCGTGCGGTGCCCGATGTCGGTGATGAAGTCACACGCCTCCACCAGGGTCCGGCCGGACCGGTGCCTGGTAGTCCACTCGGTGAGGTGGCCGATCGTGGCCGACAGGTTGCAGCCGCCTCCCCCGCCGCCGAGCTTCACCTTCGGCTTCCCGGCCGGCCCGATCGCGGTGACGTTGGTGTTGCCGAACCCGTCGATCTGGCCGCCGGACAGGAACATCCGGTCCACGTCGCCGCGGATCGCGGCGTCGAAGAACTCCTCGAACCGCATGCTGTAGGCGGCGCCCCGGCTCAGGCTGGCGTCGTTGCTGGTCGGCGGGATGAACGGCGGATCCGGGTTGATCGCGTACATCGCGCCCTCGACCAGCAGGATGTCAGGCGCATGGGTGCGCCGCGCGACGTGCATCGCGACCTGAGCGCAGGGGCTGCCGAAGCCGTGGAACACGGTTTCCCGCGGCCGGATGGTCCGGGCCAGCGCGATCACGAACCACTCATCGATCGTCCAGCTCAACGGAAGATCTCCTGCCACGCGGTGACGGATTGCGACCAGCCGGCCAGCGTGGCGAGCTGGCCGGCGCCGACCGCGTCCCGGTAATCTTCCTCGGTGCCCTGGACGTAGGTGGCGAGGTACTTCTCCAGGTCCTCGCGCCCCGACTCGGCCGCGGACACGTACTCGCGCAGGTGGGCGCGGTCGTAGGCGTACCGCGGGTAGCAGGAGGACGGGTGCGCGCCGTACGGCACTTCGGCCACCGCCGCCACCAGGTGCGCCGGGATGGTGACGCCGGATCGCGCCACCTCCTCGGTGGAGACCACCTCGTCCACCGTGGCGACAACCATCCGGGACGCCGAAGCGAACCGCTCGTCGAGTACGTAGGGCTGCTCCAGGTGCAGGTTGCCGTACCGGTCGCCGGCCGGCGCGTGCAGCAGGGCGACGTCCGGGCGCAGCGCGGGCACCGCGACCAGGGTCTCGCCGGTGAACGGGCAGGTGATCTCCCTGTACTCCGGATGCAGGCGGCCGATGTCCGAGCCGCGCACCCCGCGGACCGGCAGGAACGGCAGTCCCATCTCCGCCGCCCGCAATTGGGCCAAGATGGTGGCGCAGCAGCTCTCCGCTACCTCGATCGTGCCTTCCTCGGCCGCACGACGGTAACCGGGCGCGAGGCCCAGATCCTGCTCGAATCCGACGTAGCTTTCCTCGCAACGGCGGACCGCCCCGGTGGCCACGAGCAAGTCCACATCGATGCTGTGCGCCGACCCGATCAGGTGCAGGCCGCGCCTGCCCTGCCGGAGGAGTTCCCGGACCATCGCCATCGGCAGCCGGGCGCACAGGCCGCCGCCGAGCGCGACCATCGCACCATCGCTGACCAGGGAAACCGCGTCGGCGAGGCTGGATCGTTTGTCACGCGGCGGCTGCAGGCTCATGCGGGTCCTCCGGAGATGCTGGCGGCGGCTGGCCGTCCGTTCGCGGTCGGAGCCGGCTGAGCCGCCTTGATGGCAGCGGCCAGCACCGGGTCGTACACCGGCGCGAACGGCGGGGCGTAACTGAGGTCGAGTCCGGCCAGATCGGCGACAGTCAGGCCGGCGTGCAGCGCAGTGGCCAGCACGTCGATGCGCTTGGCGGCGCCCTCCCGGCCCGCCAGCTGGCCGCCGAGCAACCGGCCGTCGGGCGCGTGCACCAGCCGGACGTGCCGTTCCAGTTCCGCCCGGGCCAGCCCGGCGACCGGCTCGTCCACGTTGCCGAGCACCCGCGGCAGCGCCTCGATGACCTCGACCTCGATCCCCGCGCAGACCAGGGCCTCCGCGGTTTCCAGGCCGATGTACCCGGCTCCCACCACAATGGCACGGCGGACCGTGCCTTCCTCAAGGAGGCGGCGCAGCCCGATCGCGTCCTCCAGGGACCGGATCGTAAAGACCCGGGGCCCGTCGAGGCCCGGCACCGGCGGCCGCACGGGGCTGGCACCGGCGGCCACGACCAGCGCGTCGTAGCCGAGGGGACCGCTGCTCGTCTCGCCGGCGAGGTGGACCTGGTGCGCGCTTGCGTCGATTGCGCTGACCGCGGTGCGCAGCCGCAGGTCGATACCGCGGTGGTCGCGGAATTCACCGGGCGGGTAGGCGAGGAGGTTCTCGGCCCGCGGCACAGTGCCGCTGAGGAAATAGGGGATGCCGCACATCCCGTAAGCGGCGAAACCGCCCGCCTCGCAGACCACCACGTCGAGCTCGGGGGCGACACGGCGAGCGGCCGAAGCGGCCGACATCCCCGCGGCGCCTCCGCCGATCACCACGAGCCGCGCCACCTGCTGCCCTCGCCTTTCGCCGGCCTCGCCTTTCGCCGGCCTGCCGGTGCTGGCCGGAAGCGATGCCAGGGCAGACCATTTGAACCGCCGGTCATGAACGAGCATGCGGGCAGCGTGCTCGTGCGGGTCAGGTCTCGCCGGGACGAAGTGACGGCGCAGGCTCGACCCGCCAGATCAGTGGAATCGGCTACCCGGCGAGTCACGCTGGCAGGCATGAGCGAGCGCATGGAACAGGCGGACCGCGGCGACCCGGTCCGGGACGAGATCGCTGCGGTGGTGGGCCGGGCCAGGGACGCGGCGCGGGCTATCGCGCACTACACCCAGGAGCAGGTGGACGAGCTGGTCACCGCGGTGGCCTGGGCGGTAGTACGCAAGGACCACGCGGAGGCGCTGGCCAGGCTCGCGGTAGACGAAGGCGGGTTCGGCAACTACGCCGACAAGGTCGCCAAGATCAACAAGCGGGTAGTCGGCGTGCTGGCCGACATGTCCGGGATGCGCACCGTCGGGGTGGTGGAGGAGCAGCCGTCCGCCGGGCTGGTGAAGATCGCCAAACCGGTCGGCGTGGTGGCCGCGCTGATCCCGACGACCGGCCCGGATGCCACTCCGCCGGTCAAGACACTGTTCGCGCTCAAGGGCCGCAACGCGATCATCTGCGCTCCGCATCCCCGGACCAGGCGGGCCACCGAGGCGGTGGTGGGGTTTATGCGCGCCGCCTGCGAGCAGGTGGGCGCGCCCGCGGACCTGGTGCAGTCACTCGCCGCGCCGTCGCTGCCGAAGACGCAGGAGCTGATGCGCCAGGCTGACCTGGTCGTGGCCACCGGTGGGGCCGGGATGGTGCGCGCCGCGTACAGCTCGGGCACCCCCGCCTACGGGGTGGGCGTCGGCAATGCGGTGCACGTGGTGGACGAGACCGCTGACCTAGCCGACGCGGCGGCGGCCATCATGACCGCGAAGACGTTCGACTACGCCACCAGCTGCCTGGCGGACAACGCGGTGCTCGCACACGCTGATATCTACGACGACCTGATGGGCCGGCTGACCCAGGCAGGCGCCCAGCTGTGCGATCAGGCGCAGAAGGAGGCGCTGCGCGCGGTGATGTGGCCGGACGGCGGCCCGGTGCCCGCGATCGCGGTGGTGGCGAAGTCCGCCGCGCACATCGCCGGGCTGGCCGGCTTCAGCGTCGCCCCTGGCTGCCCGATGCTGCTGGTCGAGGAGACGGGCACCGGCCCGGACCATCCGTTCAGCGGCGAGAAGCTCTGCGTCGTGCTCGCGATCTACCGCTACACAGGGGATATCTCGGCCGCTGCTGAGCTGGTCAACGCGATCACCGCCTACCAGGGCCTGGGCCATACCTGCGGCCTGCACACCAGCTCGGACGCCAATGTCGAGCGGCTAGCCCTGGCCACCAGGACGGCGCGGGTGCTGGTTAACCAGAACCTGAACGAGGGCGCGGGCAGTCCGCGCAATGGCTTGCCGTTCACGCTGAGCCTCAGCTGCGGCACCTGGGGCGGCAACATCACCACCGAGAACGTCAACGCCAGGCATTTCATCAACCTCACCTGGGTGTCACGCCCGATCGAGCCCAAGGTAATCAGCGAGGAAGCTCTCTTCGCCGCCCACTGGCAGGCCCACGGGCGTTAGCCGGGGACGCTAGGCCACGGCTGCCGGGCCGGGAGGCGGCATCAGGCCTCCCGGTTCAGCCGACTGGCGAGGAACTCATCGGGCTCCAGGTAATACGGGTTGTCGATCACCATGCCGCCGAGCAGCGCCTTGGGATGGGTCTTCAGCACATCCATGATCAGGTCCCCGGAGCATCTCGTCAGGTCGTACAGGCACAGGTTGACCTGCGGGAAGCTGGACATGATGCGGTTGAGCTCAGATTCGTAGCCGATCAGGTCGCCGACGGCCCGGGGACTGCGGTGCGCCCAGCTCATGTCACCGATGTTCCGGGCGAACCCGGGCCCGGCCGGGCCTTGCCGGGCCTTGCCTTCCCAGAAGCTCAGCATGCGCTCCGGCAGGAAACCGCCGTTGGCCAGGTAGGTACCCGCCGCGTCGAGCACCTCGAGCTGGCGGACCGATACGTAAGGGTCGACCTCGATCCGCTCGGACATTTTCGCCAGCACGTCGACAGGGGTGCAGCTGTCAACCACGCAGGTGCACTTGTCGCCGGCCTTGAGTCCCTCGACCAGGAAGGGGATGAGAATGTCGTCTCGCTCAGAGGGCCGGCGGTAGAAGCCGCAGATGTGATCGCCGACGCTCAGCCGCAGGCCAAGTACCTCATGACCCGTCGGTGCGGTCATGTCCCGCCTCCACATCGGGCGCCGGCGATCCGGCACCGGTTCGGCGGGCGGCGTGACCGCCCGCACTGAGGGTAACCGCGCGGGCCAGGGCGCTGGCGGCGTCCTGGCCCGTGCGCTCGGCGGGCAGCGTGCCCGCTCGGGCTGTCGGTCAGAGCGTGCTGCGCACCGAGGCGGCAGCCTGACCCATGTTGCGCAGCTTGGCATAGGCAGCGGTCCGGCTGAAGTAGCCGAGGCCGCAGTCGGGCGCGACCAGCAGCCGGTCGGCCGGCACGACCTCGAGCGCGCGGCGGATCCTCGCCTCAATCTGCTCGGCGGTCTCTACCTGGAGGTTCTTGGCATCCACCACGCCGACGCCGAGCACCTTGTCGGTGGGGAAGTCGCGGAACGCCT
This sequence comes from uncultured Actinomycetes bacterium, assembly GCA_963806335.1. Taxonomy (GTDB): domain Bacteria; phylum Actinomycetota; class Actinomycetes; order Streptosporangiales; family Streptosporangiaceae; genus Palsa-504. Next base: position 429,877 of record CAWDXO010000022.1, on the reverse strand, counting down.
CAAGCTCGTCGAAGCCCTTGTTGGTGAACTCCAGGTGGATCACGTTGGCGGGCGACTCTTTGAACAGCGGCATCATCGACGCGGCGTGATTGTCGAAGATGTCGCGCTGGCCATCGACGCTGCCGTAGCAGACATGCCAGAACTTGATCGCGTCGACGCCGTCGAACAGGATGTTCTGCATCTCGATCTGCCACATGTCGGTGGTATAAGGCGGCAGTACGTCGATCAGCTGCACCGCTTCCAGGCCCATGCTGACCAGGTACTTGAGTTCGGAGTTCATCGCGATCGCCAGGTCCCTGGCCACCGCGACCTGATCGCCGTAGTACTCGTCCTTGACGATGACGCTCTGCTGGGCGGGGCCGAGGAAGGCCACCTTGAACGGCTTGTCGGTGGCGTTCTGCATGGTCATCACCACGCTCTCGAAGATCGGCCGCTCCCAGGTGATCTTGCCCTTGACCACCGCCTGGTAGAACGGCCGGTACTTCGCGCCCTCGCCCGGCGGCCCGTACGGCGCGAAGCCGCCCAGGTTCTCGGGGATGAAATGGAAGATCGGCTCGAGCTGGAAGCCGGGCGCCTCCCACTCGTAGTACTGCGCGCCGTCGCACAATATGTGCAGGCCCGCCTTCTCCTGCTCGTGCGCGCAGATCTTGCAGGCGTCCTCGTACGCCACCCGCAGGTTCTGGCTACGGTAGACCGGCTCGCTCAGCGAGCCGAGGACTCGTCCCTGCAGCCAGTGCGGCCGGGGAAAGGCCGACACCGCCGACACGGGAAGCAGGACCTCTTCACCACGAATCTCCATTGATCTCACCTTTCATTGCGGACGGTTCTTTAGCTCGGCCCGGACGATGGCAGCGCCGTCACGGTTCACTGTGTGGCCCGCGTGTGCGGGCGACCATGACCTGCCCGGACGAACTCACCGCCAGGACTGGCCCCTTCGGGACGCCTGCTAGCCGTATTTCAGGACCGCACGGGCGGCCGCGACGACGCGCGCCACCGAGACATCCACCTCGGCCTCCAGTGAGGCCGCCACGGGCAGCGGCACATTGCCGCCGCTGACCCGGGCTACGGGGGCGGCCAGGTCACTGAACGCCTCCTCGGCGGCGAGCGCCGCGATCGCCGCGCCCCACCCGAGCTGGCCCGGATTCTCCTCCGCCACCACCAGCCGCCGGGTGCGGCGGACCGAGGCGAGCACGGCGGCGGCATCAAGCGGCACCAGCGTGCGCAGATCCAGAACGTCGGCCGCGATGCCGTCACCGGCCAGCTCATCAGCCGCGGCCAGGCAGGTCCCGACCGTGATGGACAACCCGACCAGGGTGACGTCGCTGCCCGCCCGGACGGTCCGGGCCTGGCCAAGCGGCAGCACGTGCTCGCCGTCAAGCACCTCCTCCTTACGCCCGTACAGCGCCTTGTGCTCGAACACCAAGACGGGATCGTTGTCCCGGATCGCGGCGGCGAGCAACCCGAAGGCCTCGGCAGGTCCCGCAGGCGAGACGATCTTGAGCCCGGGGATGCACATGGCCCAGTTCTCCACCGACTGGCCGTGCTGGCTGCCGAATCCGAGGCCGCCCGAGCCGTTCGCGCCGCGCAGCACCAGCGGCATGCTGACCTGGCCGCCCGTCATGTAGCGGACCTTCGCGATCTCGTTCGCCACCTGATCCCAGCAGGTCGCGTAGAAGTCGGCGAACATGATCTCCGCGACCGGCCGCAGGCCGGCCATGGCGGCGCCCATGGCCGCGCCCGCGATGGCCTGCTCGGAGATCGGCGTGTTCCAGACCCGGTCCGGCCCGAACCGCTCGCGGAGGCCGCCGGTCGTTTTGAAAACCCCGCCAGAGGCAACATCCTCGCCGAGCAGGACGACCCGGTCGTCGCGCGCCATCTCCTGGGCCAGCGCCGCGGCGACGGCCTGCCGGTACGTCAGTTCCGCCATTGCCAGCTCCCATCGCTCCACACGTCCGTCCAGGCACCGGAGGGTTCGGGCACGGGCCAGCTGAGCACCTGCCCGGCCAGGTCGGCAAGGTCAGACCTGGTACGCGAGTCGATCTCGTCCAGCGTGGCCGCGCTGGTGCCAGCCGCCACCAGCACCGCCCGCGCGAGCAGCAGTGGATCCCGCTCGCGCCACCGCGCCACCTCCTCGGCCGGGCGGTAGGCGGCGCCGTCAGCGGCCGAGTGCCCCTTCAGGCGGTAGGTCTGCGCCTCGACCAGGCTCGGGCCCTGCCCGTTCCTGGCGGCGGTGACCGCATCACCGATGATCTGCCGGACGGCCGCCACATCATTCCCGTCGACCACGATCCGGTCCAGCCCGTAGGCTGCCGCCCGGTCAGCGGCGGGCAGCGCGACCGGGATGACGTCCGCGATCGGCGTGTACTCCATGTACCAGTTGTTCTCACAGACGAAGACGACGGGAAGACGCCATACCGCGGCCAGGTTGACCGCCTCGTGGAACGCGCCGATGTTCGTGGTCCCGTCGCCGAAGAAGCAAAGTGTGACCGCCTCGGTGCGACGGATCTTCGCGGCCCAGGCGAGCCCGCAGGCGATCGGCAGGTGCGCGCCCACGATGGCGTAAGAGCCGTAGTACCCATGCTCGACGCTAGTGATGTGCATCGACCCGCCCTTGCCCCCGCAGATTCCGCCGGCCCGGCCGAGCAGCTCCGCCAGCACCGTATCGGGCGGCGCGCCGCGGGCCAGGGCATGCGCGTGTCCCCGGTAGGTACCGAGCGAGTAGTCGCCGGGGCGGAGCACGGAAGCGGCCCCCACCGCGATCGCCTCCTGGCCGAGCCCCAGGTGCACCGGCCCGTGGACCAGCCCCCGCCGGTACAGCGTGTCAACCCGCTCTTCGAAATGGCGCAGGAAGCACATCCGTGCGTAAAGCTCCAGCCCGTCAGGTACGTCCATGCTGGGGACGGTACGACGGCCCGCCGCCCTGGGGCCTCGTCCTGGCGGGGTCAACGGAGGGCATGAACTCCGCGCTGCCGGGCACTTCCGCTCAGCCGCGCAGGGCCTGGAGCGTCACCCAGGCCCTGGTAGCGAGCTCCAGGTTGAAGCGGGTCTCGGGGTCGCCGAGGTCAAAGCCGGTCAGCTCCCGGATCCGCTGGAGCCGGTACTTCAGCGTGCTGCGGTGCACCGAAAGGGCCCGGGAGGTGACCTCATAGCCGCCGCCGTGCTTGAGGTACTTGGTGAGGGTCTTAAGCAGCTCAGTGTGCTTGCGCTCGTCGTAGCTGGCCAGTACGCCGAGCCATTTCAGGACGAAGCCTTCCACGTCGGCGAGATCATCGACGGAGGCGAGCATCCGAAGCACGTCCAGGTCGGCGAAGGCCGAGGTTCGCTCCGACTCCGAGGATGCCTTCTGCAACCGCAGCGCGAGCTGTGCCTCACGCAGGGACCGGGGCAGCATGGACGGGCGCTCGTACGGCTCCCCGACGCCCACCCGGCAGCCGCCGCCGAGCTGCGCGACGGCGGCCAGGCGCAGCGCTTCCCAGTCGGTGTCGCCGCGGGGGGCGACGGCTACCACTGTGCCCGCCATCGTGCCGAGCAGGGCGGGCACCTGCTGCTGGCGCAGCGCGCGGCGCGCCGCGAGCACCACGTCCTCGTGAGCCGGGGAGCCCTCGGTGACCTCAAGGACCGCCACCTGGTGCGGCGGCCCCAGGTCGTAGCCCAGTGCCTCGGCCCGCAGGTAGGCGCTCTCATCATCGGTGCCGGTGAGCAAGTCCTGCACGAGTTCCCGGCGGACCCGCAGCTCGGTGTCGGCCAGCCCGCGCAGGCGGGCCAGCTCGACAGCGAGGACGGTGGCGCCGTACTCGATCGCCATCAGGTCCGTGCTGCCCGCACGGTGATCCGGGTCCATCAGCGCGAGCAGGCCAAGCACGCCGGGACGCGGCGAGGCCAGGGCAACCACGCGGTCACCGTCGCGTAGTGACCGGCCCGCCGTCATCAGGCGGCGGAGCAATTGCGCCCGTTCGTAAGCCGACGGCTTCGGGTAGCAGGCAGGCTTGCCCGGGCCCGCCCAGGCGGACAGGTTCCCGTACCGGTCTTCCACGGCCACCGCCAGGCCGGTCAGGTCGTGGAGCGCCTCGGCGATGCCGGCCGCCCCTTCTCCGGCCGCCGCGACCCGGGTAAGACGCTCGTGGATCTGCATCCCCCGGCGGAGCGTGGCCACCGTCTCCTGCAGTGCCGCGTTGGTCTGGGCCAGCTCCGCCGCTATGGCGCGCTCTCGCGTATGCAGCTGCGCGTTGGATACCGCCACGCCGGTCTGCTGCGCCATCACCTGGGCCAGGAACTGGTCCTCGTTGGTGGGCTGGCACCCGGCGCAGGCGATCATGTGACCGATCGGGCCCGCGATGCTGCGCAGCGGATACGCCCACGCCCATGCGTCATCGCGGGTGATTACCTTGCCACCGGTCTCCGGCAGCATATGCAGCTGGTTGTACAGCTGCGGCGGGATGGAGCCGACTCGGTCGGCGTCGGTCCGCCAGCTGTCCCCGACGGCGAACCCGGCGATCCGCCACGCCCCGAGGGAGGAGGCCGAGGAGACCGCCAGCCGCAGGATCTGCTCGTCGTCGGCGCTCTCAGTCATCAAGATGGACAGCACGAGCAGCGCGCGGAGGTTGGTCAGCTGGGCCTTGAGGAAGCCGAGGTCGTCATAGTATGCAGCCGCGGAGGACCCGTTCAAGCTCACTTTCCACCACCCGTGGATCAGGTAAAACGGACGGTAGATCAACCCTGGAGCTGACAGCTAAGCCCGCTAGGGCCAAAACGACCCGTCTATCCTGTCCCGGGGAGACGGGGAATCGTCACTGGGACGTCATGCCGCCGTCCGCGGTGATCACCGAGCCGGTCAGGAAGGAGGAGTCGTCACAGGCGAGGAACAGCGCCACCGCGGCAATCTCCTCCGGCGTGCCAAGCCGTCCGATCGGGTACTTGGCCAGGGTCAGCGCCAGCCCGGCCGCCATGTCGCCACCGCCGCGGGCCGTCAGCATCGGCTCCATCAGCGGGGTGTACACGGTGCCCGGGCAGATGACGTTGACCCGGACGCCCCGCGGCGCCAGGTCAACGGACATGGACCGGGTCAGCGCGACGACCGCGCCCTTGGACGCGCAGTACGAGGCGAAGTTCGCTATGCCGACGACGGCCGCGACCGAGCCCTGGTTGATGATCGACCCGCTGCCTGCCTCGACCATTGAACGAGCGGCCACCTGGGAGCACGCGAAGGTGCCCTTGGCGTTGACGGCGAAGCACCGGTCCCAGTCGTCCTCGGAGGCGTCGATCACCGACCCGCTGCTGTTCACCCCCGCGTTGTTATAGAGCACGTCCACCCGGCCGTATTCGTCGCTGATCTTCTGGAAAGCCGCGCCGACCTGGGCCATATCCGAGACGTCCGCCTTGACGGCCATGGCGCGGCCGCCCGTTCCGGCGATCTGCTCCGCGGTTTCCATGGCGGCCGCGCCGACCAGGTCGACGACCGCGACGATAGCTCCCTCGCGGGCGAACAGGGCCGCGGCGGCGCGGCCGATCCCGGAGCCGGCCCCGGTCACCACGGCCACCTTGCCGTCCAGCTTGCCTGCCATCTGTGGGTCTCCTCTGGATTGTCGGGTGACGCGCGGATTACCTGCACTCGGGTATCAGAGCGCGGACATGCCGCCATCGACGACGAGCGGATGCCCGGTCATGTAGCCGAGCCGCCCGGACGCCAGCAGCGCGACCGCGTCGGCGATCTCGTCGGGCGAGGCGACCCGGCCGACCGGGATCCGGTCCTCTACCGCGGCCCGCAGCTCTGGCTGGTCGAGCCGCCAGCTCGTCATCGGGGTGTAGACCATGCCGGGGCACACCGCGTTGGCGCGGATCCCGGCCGCCGCGTAGTCCACGGCGATCGACCGGGTGAGCATCAGCGCCGCGCCCTTGGACGCCGTGTAGGCGCAGCGGCCGGGGAACGCGATGAGCCCGGCGACCGACGCGATCGTGATGATGTGCCCGGATCCCCGGGCCACCATCGAGGGCAGCACCGCGCGGCTGCACAGGAAGGGGCCGCGCACGTTGACCGCGTGCACCTTGTCCCACTCCTCGACCGGGGTCTCGTGGCACCGGGTGGCCTGCCGGGAGCCGGTGATGCCCGCGTTGTTCACCAGCACGTCGATCCGGCCGAACCGCTCCAGCACCGTAGCCATGGCCGCCTCGACGTCTTTTTCTTCCGTGACATCACAGCGCAGGGCCAGGGCAGCGGCTCCGCCCGCGGCAGCTGGCTGGATGTCCAGTGCGGCCACGGTGAAGCCGTCCGCGGCCAGCCGGGTGCAGGTCGCCAGCCCGATGCCGGACTCGCCGCCGGTGACCACCACCACGCCGGGTTGCGCGGCGGCGTCCGTCATGGCCGGGCCGTCACAGGTTCACCGGGTTGAGCTGGCCCGCGCGCAACCGGCAGAGCTGGATGAAGTGCTCGGGGTTGAGGAACAGCTCGTTCAGCTCGGCCATGTCGTCCATGGTGAAGCCCTCGGGGCGGCGAATCAGGTAGTCGATGTACTGAAACGCGTCCTTGGCGCCGTAGCCCACATGGTGCGCGCCGAGGACCTTACGGGTGTCCGCGTCGATGACCAGCTTGAGCCATCCGGACAGGACCGGCCGGGTGAAGGCGTAGAGCATCGATCCCTCGGCGGCCGGGAGAGCGAACGTCTCCGGGTCAGCGTCATCCGGCGGCATCTGGATCTTGATGACGTTGCGGTATTTCGCCGCGGCCTCGGCTTCGGACAGCCCGCACCAGGTCACCTCGTAAGTGGTGTGCAGGAAGTCCGGGTACTCGGTGAAGTCGAACTCGTAGTCCTCGCCCATGATGTTGCGGGCGGCGCCGACTCCGCACTTTCGGGCCTTGAACATCTCCATCGGCGGGCCGAGCAGGTCACCGGCCGCATACACGCCGGGCACCGAGGTCCGCATGTGGGTATCGGCGATCACGAAGCCGCGCTCGTCGGTGGCCAGCCCGAGCGGGGCGTACATGCTCAGGTCGGGACGTTCACCGGTGCCGACGAACACGAAGTCGGTGTCAATCTGCCGGACTTCGCCGCTGGGCAGCCGGTAGCGGACGCCGGTGGCCCGGCCGTTGCCGAGCACCTCGAGCAGTTCCGCGCCCGGCACGATGTCGATACCCCGGTCGGTCATCATCGAGACCACGTAATCCCGCAGCCCGGCGTCCACGTGGTGCAGGCTGGCCGTTTCCATCAGCGGACTGCGGGTCAAGATCGTGGTCTGGCAGCCGGTGGCCTGGAAGAACGATCCGTATTCCAGTGCGACCTTGGACCCGCCGACGATGACGCAGCGGTTGGGCTCGTAATCGAGATCCTCGATCAGCGTGGCGAAGTCGTACACGCCCTTGGTGCCGATGCCCGGGACGTCAGGGTAGACGGTGCGCGCGCCGGTGCACAGCACCAGGTTCCTGGCGTGGAACCGCGTCCCCTCTACCTCGACGGTGTGCTCGTCGATGATCGTGGCGGGCGCGTTGACGATGTACTCCATGCCGAGCTGTTCCTTGGATTGCCAGTTCATGATGGCGTGCGGGTACATCCGCCCCGCCTTGAACAGGTCGACGATCTCGGCGATGCTGGCCCGCTTCTCGTCGAACGGCGGGTACCACAGCCGCCCCTGCATGTGCCGGGCCAGGTCGAGCTCGCGGGCGCACTCGGAGAACAGGTGATGGGGGACGCAGGCCTGGTGCGGGCAGGACCCGCCGAGGAACGGCCAGGCGTCGATCGTGAGCTGGCGCCCGCCGCGGGCGCGCAGGTACGCCGAGCCGAACCGGCCGCTCGCGCCGCCGCCGACGAAGATGGCGTCGTACTCCCGGTCGTCCTCCTCTGGCGTGGCGACGTTCCACAGGCCCTCGGTGTTGTCGTGCGGATGGGCGACGATGTCGTCGATCAGCAGAGCCCACTCGCCGACGGTCAGCGGCGCGCCGGGCGCTCCCCGGTCCCGGCCGGTGAGCGCGCCCAGGGCGCTGATGCGGGCGCGCAGCGCCGCGAACCCGTCATCCGGATTTCGTACCTCGATCATCGCCGGACCTCCGCGCCCACCTGGTGTTGGCCAGCACCGTGTCGCTAGCACCATGCTGCTTGCCTGTTCAGGATCGTCAGTGGTGCACGGGCGGGGCAGGTCACCTCAGGACGAAGAACAGCCCGGACATCGCCCCGCCAGATCAGTGGCCAGGCAGGACGCCCGGCCGGGCCGACCGCAGCACTCAGGATTCTTCGCGCAACGCCTGCAGGGTCCCCCAGGCGCGGGTGGCGAGCTGCAGGTTGAAGTGGACGTCGGGGTCGTTCAGCTCCAGCCCGGTGAGGTCGCGGATCCGTTGCAGCCGGTACTTCAGCGTGCTCTTGTGCACGGAAAGTTCGGCAGCAGTGGCGTCGTAGTTGCCGCCGTGCTCGAGGTACTGGGTCAGCGTGTGTACCAGCTCGGCCTTCCTGCGGGCGTCATAGTCGAGCAGGCTGCCGAGCCACTCCCGGACGAACGCGTCGACATCGGTGAGATCCGGGATGGCGGCGAGCATCCGGAAGATCCCGAGCTTGGGATACTCGCACGCGCTGCTGCCCGGCAGCAGCGTCTTCTGCAACCGCAGCGCCAGCCCGGCCTCCCGCAGCGACCGAGGCAGCTCGGACGGCCGGGCGCTCAGGCCGCCGACCCCGATATGGCACTGGCCGCCCAGGTCGGACACGATCGCCCGGCGCAGCTGCTCCCAGTCAGCCTGGCCCGCGGTGACGATGGCGGCGTTACCTGACCAGTTCTCGCACAGACCGTCGTGCCGCGCGGTACGCAGGGCCCGCCGGACGGCACTCAGCAACGCGTCATGGGCCCTAGTCCGGCCCTTGCCCTCCACTACGACCACCCGGTGCGGGCGGCGCAAATCGTAGTCAAGCGCCCCGGCCCTGGCCAGGGCGCTCTCGTCATCGGTCCCGGCCAGCAGATCGTGCACCAGATCGCGGCGCAGCCGCAGCTCGGTGTCGGCGATGCCACGCAACCGGGCCAGTTCCATGGACAGGACGGTCGCGCCATGCTCCAGGGCCACCAGGTCGGCGGTGTCCGCGGTGCGGTGCGGGTCGATGAGCGCCAGGATCCCTAGCAGTTCCGGCCGCGGCGACGCGAGCAGGACGAGCCGCTCGCCGTCCTGGAGCGGCTTCCTGGCGCGCATCAGCCGGCGCAGCAGGTGCTCACGCTTGGCGAAGGACTCCTTCGGGTACGGGTCGGGCCGGCCCGGGCCCGCCCAGGCGGCCAGGTTGCCGTACCGGTCCTCGATCGCCACTGGCATGCCGGTAAGTTCGTGCAGCGCCTTGGCGATTCCCGGCTGCCCCTCACCGGAGACCGCCACCCGGGTGAGCCGGTCATGGATTTCCATACTGCGCTGCAGACTGGTGACCGTCTGGGCGAGCGCGGCGTTCGTGGCCGCCAATTCGGCCGCGGTGGCGCGCTCCCGGGCGTGCAATCGGGCATTCGACACGGCGACACCGGTCTGCTGGGCGATGACCTGGATGAGGAATCGCTGCTCGGCGGACGGCTCCAGGTGGCTCGAGGCGACCAGGTGCCCGAGCAGGCCGCTGACGCTGCGCAGCGGGTACGCCCAGGCCCAGCGGCGCTCCGGCAAGTCCACCTTGCCGCCATCGTCACCCAGCGCGGCGAGCTGCCTGCTGATGTCGCTGATGCTGATGCCGGAGACGGTAGGTCCGGCGACGCGCCACTGGCCATCGCTGAAGCCGTAGCCCTCGATCCGCGCCGGACCGAGCCCGGGGGCCGAGGAGGCAGCAAGCTCCAGGATCTGGTCCTCGCTGACCGATTCGGTCATCAGCAGCAAGATCACCAATAGCGCACGGAACTCGGCCAGCCGCTCCCGCAGGTTCGCGTCCGCGGCTGGCTGGAGACCGGCGGCATGCTGAGCGCCGGCAGCTTGCGGGAGCGGCCCTGGCCGCGGGATCATCGGCGCAAGCTCGCCCAGGGCCGTCTGCTTGGTGGTCATCGCGACGGCCGGTCAGGCACGGACGGACCTGAGGAACTCATCCGGTGCGACGTAGTAAGGGTTCTCCACGAGAATGCCCGTGATCAGCACCTGCGGATGGGTCTTGACGACGTTGACCACGACCTCACCGCCGAACCGGTCCAGGTCATACAGGCACAGCACGACCACCGGCGAGCTGGCCGTGACCCGGTTCAGCTCAGACTCATAGCCGACGAGATGCTCCACTCCCGGCGCGTCCCGCAGCGCCCACGTCATCTCGCCCACCAGCCGGCAGAAGGAATAGCCCTCGATCTCCGCCTTCACCATGGCTTCGGTCCAGAACGTGAGCATGTCACTGGTGCTGAACTCACCACCAGCCAGGTAAGTCGACTCGGGCAGGTGGATGTCGAGCTGCCCGCCGAACGGGCCAGGCTCATCGCGGACCCCGGGCAGCGTCCCGAGTCGCTCCGCGGTGCCGGCCGAGTCCACGATGCAGATGCACTTGTCCCCGGCGGCCAGGCCCGCGCCGAGGTAGCCGGCCAGCAGCCGGTCCCGGTCGCTATCCCCCCGGTAGAACGCGCACACATGACTGCCCGGCTGCAAGCCGATTCCTTCGATACCGCTCGGCACCGGTCCGGTCATGCGCCCCACCACCTTGTGATAACGATAGCCGGATAGTACGTCCCAGGGACAGGGCCCGGTTCCTCTCCGCGGGACGAAGATCTGCCAATTCCTCCGCCCGCCGGGCCAGCGATCAGGCGCTCCGAGCGGTGCCGCCCGACGGTCACGGCACAGGTAGGGCGCCGGGCTGATCACGGCATGACAGTGGTGAGGATCAACGCGGGCAGGTGGCCGCCGACAGCTGCGACGAGCTCGCCCGCTAGCCGGCTGTCGCGCCGAGCTGCCGCAGAAGCGCGCTTTTTATCGCCGGGCGCAACCCGAATACCAGCAGGAACACCGCCTCCCTGGCGAGCCGCTGAGCCTGGGCGTCCGCGGTTATCGACTTGCTTCCGTGCGCGACGGCTAGCGCCGCCGCGGCCCGGACCGCCAGCTCCGAGGCCGCCGCACGGGCCTGCGCCATGGCCGTGACATCGGCGGTGAGCGCGTCATCCAGCCGCTCCCGGCACGCGGCCAGTTCATCGTCGAGCGGTCCTGGACCCAGCAGCCGGCAGCACCTGCCGGTCACCCCCAGGGCCAGCGACCCGTCGACGCGCAGCCGATCTGGCCGGAGGCTGGCCGCCGGGTCGAAAGGCGCCTGGCTGACGAAACGCTCCGCGGGAACCATGACATCACCGAAGTGGAGCTGGACGGTGGCACTCGCGTTGACGGCCGAGAGCCGCTGACGAGATGCCGTGAGCCCGGGCTGGGCCGCGGCGTCCACGATCAGTGTCACCGCCGTTTCCGCTGGCCCCCGGGCGGTCAGAAGCAGTAGGTCAACCAGTCCCCACCCCGTCACCCACGGCGCCTCGCCCGCCAGCCGCCAGCCGCCATCGGCAGGCTCCGCGCGCAGCAGCGGTGGCCCGGGGATCAGCCCGGCGGTGGTGATGCCGCCGCGCACCTTGCCCTGGCAGATCGACCCGAGCCACTGGTCCCGAAGCACGGCGGGCGTCCCTGCTGCGGCCAGCGTCGTGACCAGCCCCCGGTTCTGTATCCAGACGAACGCGGTGGCCAGGCAGCCGCTGGCCAGTTCCTCGGCCACCGCGCATATGCCCCTGAGGTCCAGGCCAAGGCCGCCGGCTTCGCCGGGAACGGGTGCGCCGTACAGGCCCGCCGCCGCGAGCGCGTCCAGGTGAGCGGCGGGAAGCGCGTCCAGGCCGTCCACCCGCATCGCATCGGGGAAAAGCACCTCGTCAGCGAGCCTGCGGGTGGCCGCGAGGACCCGGTCCGATGCGGGTGTCATACCGTCCAGGCCGCCGCGAGCTTGTCCATCACCGCGTCCAGGCCCGCGTCGGTCACCTGCCGGGCCGGATCGGCCAGGTACCAGTCCACGATCTGGCGGGCCCCCTGCTCGAACGGGATCACCGCATGCCAGCCGGGTACGACGCGGCGCAGCTTGGCGTTGTCGAACACCATCGAATGCGCCTTGTCGCCGAGTAGCCCGGCCCCCCAGTCGGGTTCGGCCGCCGCGATCGCGTCCGAGGGCACGTGCACCAGGCGCGCGGTCACCCCGAGCGCCGCAGCCAGGATTTGCGCGATCTGGTTCCAGGTGAGCACGTCGTCGGAGGTGATGTGGAAGGCCTCACCGAGCGTCCGCGGATGGCCGAGCAGCGGGACGAACGCGCGCGCGAAGTCATCGTGATGGGTCAGCGTCCACAGCGAGGTCCCGTCACCGTGGACGATCACGGGCTTGCCCGCGAGCATCCGTCCCAGCACCGTCCATTTGCCGTCGAACGGCACCGAGGTCTGGTCGTAGGTGTGCGAGGGCCGCACGATCGTGGCCGGGAAGCCCCGGTCACGGTAGGCGCCGGCGAGCAGGACCTCGCAGGCGATCTTGTCGCGGGAGTACTGCCAGAACGGGTTGCGCAGCGGCGTGGACTCGGTGACCGGCATCCGCGCGGGCGGCGTCTGGTAGGCCGACGCCGAGCTGATGAACACGTACTGCCCGGTCCGCCCCCCGAACAGGTCGATGTCGGCCTGGACCTGCCCGGAGGTGAAGGCCACCCAGTCGACTACGGAGTCAAATTCAAGATCTTTAATTTCATCCCGAACGGACCCCGGTTCCCGTATATCGGCCCGCAGCATCGTGACTCCGGGCGGCAGCGGCCGGTTGGTGCTCCGGCCCCGGTTCAGCACGAACAGCTCGATGCCGCTCTCGACCGCGACCCGCGAGCACGCCGAGCTGATGACCCCGCTGCCGCCGATGAACAAGACCCTGAGCTTCGCCATGCTCCTACGCTAGTACCCTGGCCTGCCCCGGTCCGGGGCTGCCCTATCCATGGCCCGGCGATCAGGGTCGGGGCGGTGCGGGATGCCGCGGCTCGTAGATCGCGAGCTCAGTGCCGTCGGGCATGACCGGGATCGCCTCGATAGATCGTTTTGCGGGTCAAGCCGATGTAGCTTAATGCCATGCGGGTCACCACCAGTCCCCGAGCGATGGGTTCCGGCTGAGATGCACGTCGTGGGCTTGGTTCTGCACCCCGAACGCGACTGCAGCGGGGCGGTCAACGCGATTCTGGACTGGGCCGCGCGCCGGCGGATACAGGTCCTCGGCATCGACACGGAGCTGCAGAGGATAGCCTGCACCGCCGAGGCGGTGATGGCCGAGGAACTGTCCCGGCGCGCGGACCTGCTGGTCAGTCTCGGTGGCGACGGCACCATGCTGCGTGCCATGCGGCTGGCTGACCGGCAGCGCTCCCCCGTTCTCGGGGTGAACCTCGGCAAGCTCGGCTTCCTGGCCGAGGTGGACGTGCCCGAGCTGCCCAGCGCGCTGTCCGCGATCGATAATCACGAGTTCACCACCGAACCGCGGCTGGCGGTCGACGCCGTGATCGCAGACCAGGTCATCACCGCGTTCAACGACATCGCGTTCGTCCGGTTTCCCGGCCAGAAGACCGCCGCCATCGAGGTCCGAGCCGGAGGCCGCGGTTTCGTCAGCTACGCCGCCGACGCGATCGTGGTCGCGACTCCGACCGGCTCGACCGCCTACAGCTTCTCCGCGGGCGGCCCCATCGTGAGCCCGTCGGTGGAGGCCCTTCTCGTCACGCCGGCCGCGCCTCACTCGGCCTACAATCGCGGCCTCGTGCTCTCGGTCGACGACCGGCTGGGCCTGGAGATCCTGCCCACCAGCGGCCCCCTCGCGGTCGAGGCTGACGGCAACGTCGCGGCGAACGTGGCACCCGGCGACCAGATCGACCTGCTACCGCGTCCTGGCGCGGCCCACGTGGTGCGACTGGGCCACACCACGTTCTACGAGCGAGCCAGGCGCAAGCTGGGCCTGACCGACTCGGCGGAAATCGCCGTCAGCTGACCCGGCCCATCACAGCTCGTTCCGCGGGCCCGGCACGCGCTGAGAGGCCGAGAGCGCACCGGCCACCGTGGTGCACGCCCAGCGCATCCGGGTAACAGCCGTCTCGGGGTCCTCACCGTAGGCTTGCGCGACCCGGGCCGCGCAGCCCAGATCACCGAACGCGTCCATGGCGGCGGCCACGGCCTGCTTGACCTGCCCGGCACTAGGTTCATCGGAGCGTTGCAGCGCTGATGCGAAAAGCGCACCGGCCCAGGCGGCGCTGACGCTGAGGTCATCCGGCGCACACCGCATCGCGGGCCTCCTTCCTGTCCTGCGAATCCGGAGCGCCGTACGCCGCGGCTGATACACCTGGCGGCTAGCGTGCTAGCGGTTTAGCGCTCGCACGGCCTGTCCGGCGATAGCGCCCAGATCCAGTCAGATGACGCCCGTCGGCGAGGGATCCAGTAGTACTTCCCGGACGATCTCCAGCGGATGCCGGGCCGGCCTGGTCCCGTGCGCTATTTGCTGCCGGCAGGAAACGCCGGTCGCCGCGATGATCGTCTCCTCCGCCTCGGCCCGGACGGCGGGGAAGAGCCGGAGTTCGCCGATGCTCATGGACAGTTCGTAGTGCTCCGCCTCGAAGCCGAACGAGCCGGCCATGCCGCAGCACCCGGCGTCAATCTCGATGACCTCGGCACCTGGGATGCTGCGGAGCAACGCCATCGTCGCGGCCGTACCCGCGAGCGCCTTCTGGTGGCAGTGGCCGTGGAACAAGATGCGCAGGCCGGCGACGCTATTGCGCTCAGGCAGCACGAGCATGCCCGAGGCGATCGCCTCCACCAGCAGTTCCTCTGGCAGCCGCGTGGCGGCCGCCACGGCCTGCGCTCTCGGGTCACCGGGGAGCAGGGCCAGGTACTCATCGCGCAGGGTCAGCAGGCAGGACGGCTCCACGCCGACGATCGGCACGCCGCGGGCGGCCGCCTCACTCAGGCGGCCGGCCATGTCCGCCGCCATCCGCCGGGCCTGGTCCACCAGCCCCTTGGACAAGCTGGCCCGACCACAACAGCCCGCGGCTTCGAGACGGACCTGCCACCCGGCGAGTTCCAGGAGTTCGACGGCCGAACGTCCGACCGAGGGCTCGGTGAAGGTGGTGAATGAGTCGGCGAGAAAGATCAGCTCGCCCCGGGACGCCTGCCTCGCCGGGGCAGGCCGTCGCCGGAACCAGCCGCGCAGGTCTTGCCGCTGGAACTGGGGCAACGGCCGGGCGGCGCTGATCCCGAGCCAGCGCTCCGCCATCAGGCGGGCGGGCCGCCATCCGGCGGCCAGGTTGGACAGCGGGAACGTGGCGGAGCCCAGCCGGTTCAGCATGCGGATAGCTCCGAACATGCGCGAGCGCCAGGGGACGCCGTGCTGGTCGTGGTAGGCGGCCAGCGTCTCGGTCTTCAGCGCCGCCATGTCTACGCCGAGCGGGCACTCGCTCTTGCATGCCTTGCACTCCAGGCAGAGGTCGAGGATCCCGTGCAGCCGGCCGCTGCCGAGGGCCGCACGGGGGTCAGGCATGGACAGCGCGTGCAGCAGGGCATTCGCCCGGCCCCGGGTCGAGTGTTCTTCCTCCCGCGTGGCCATGTACGACGGGCACATGACGCCGGTCGAGGCCTTGCGGCATAGCCCGATGTTCATGCAGCGGTCGGCGGCGCCGCGCATCCCGCCGGGGACGTCGAAGCGGAGCCGAGTCGAGAGCGCCGGCTGGGACGGCGGCACCGCATCGCGCAGATGGTCCGTCATCGCGGGCGCGTTCACGATCTTCCCCGGGTTCATCCGGTTCTCCGGGTCGAAGAGCCGCTTGGTCTCCTGCATGGCCGCGTACAGCTGGTTGCCGAAAACACGGCGGTTGAATTCGCTGCGGGCCAGCCCGTCGCCATGTTCGCTGGAGTTGACCCCGCCGTACTCCAGGACCAGCTCGCGCACCTCCTCGGCGACCGCCCGCACCAGTTCGGGCTGTCCGGGGGCGCTGAGATCGACGAACGGGCGGATATGCAAGCACCCGACCGAACAGTGACCGTAGAAGCCGGCTGTCAGGCCGTGCGAGTCCAGGATCTGCCGGAAGCGGCTTGTGTAGGACGCCAGCTTGGCCGGTTCTACGGCCGTGTCCTCGACAAAGGCCAGCGGCCTGCGGGTACCGGTGCTCGCTGCCATGAGCAGGCCCAGACCTGCCTCACGGACCTTCAGCAGCGCGGCCTGCTCCGTTGCGTCCAACGCCCGGAGCGTGTAGTAGCCATGACCATGGGCCTGCCAGCCTTCCTCCAGACGGTCGAGCCCGGCCACCGCCTCGGCCCGGGTATCGCCGAAGAACGTCACGAACAGCAGGGCCTCCGGATCGCCGCGCAGGATCGTTCCGAGCGACCGGTACTCGATCTTCTGGCGGGACAGCTCGATGATGGTCCGGTCGAGCAGTTCAACGGCCGCGGGCTGGCAGGCCAGCGCGTCCTCGGTCGCCTCGATGGCTGCCTGCACGGACGTGAAATGGCCGACCGCGATGACCCGGTGCCGGGGCGCGGGCACCAGCTGGACCGTCGCCTCCACCACGGTGACCAGGGTGCCCTCGGAGCCCACCACGAACTTGGCCAGATCGAGCCCGGCGGCCCGGTCCAGCCCGGCCAGCCGGTCCAGCCGGTAGCCGCCGGATTGCCGCCAGAACCGCGGGAAGCCGGTGGCGATGGCCTCCCGGTGGCGTTCCACCAGGCGCGGCAGCTCCCGGCAGATGATCCCGTCGAGGGTCGGCGCGGCCGACCGGCTGACCAGTTCTGCGGCCGTCAGCGGGCCGAACGTGGCCTGGCTGGCGTCCGACAGCACCACGTCGAGCGTGAGCACGTGGTCGATCGTCATGCCGTACCGCACCGACTGGCTGCCTGCCGAGTTGTTGCCGATCATGCCGCCCAGCGTGGCCCGGTTCCTGGTGGAGGTATCCGGCCCGAATACTAGGCCGTGCCGCGCGCCCGCCAGGTTCAGCTGTTCCTGAACCACCCCGGGCTGCACCCGCGCCACGCGCCGCTTGGGATCGATCTCGACGATCCTGTTCATATGCCGGGACAGGTCCATCACGATCGCGTGCCCCACCGTCTGGCCGGCCAGGCTGGTCCCGGCCCCCCGCGGCAGCACCGGGACGCCGAACTCGGCGGCGGTGGTTACCACGGCGACCACGTTGGCCGGGTCACGCGGAAAGACCACCCCGATCGGCTCGATTGTGTACATGCTGGCGTCGCGTGAGAAGAGGTCCTTGGTGTAAGAGTCGAAGCGGACCTCACCACCGACCACACGGCGCAGCGCTGCCGCGAGCTCTGCGCCCGGCGGGGACACAGAGGGCCCCGTGGCTCGAAGAAGGGACATAGTCATGGCGTACCAGAGCGGCAGGCATTACCTCCAGATCCCCGGGCCAACGAATGTCCCCGACCGGGTGCTGCGGGCGATGGCGGCGGCCACGATCGATCACCGCGGCCCCGAGTTCGCCGCGCTGGCCCGCCACGTGCTGGCCGGCCTGGGGCGGCTGTGCGGCAGCACGAGGCCCGTCGCTGTCTATCCCTCGTCGGGCACCGGCGCCTGGGAGGCCGCGCTGGTCAACACGCTGTCGCCAGGCGACCGCGTGCTGGCCTTCGACGCTGGCCATTTCGCCACCTTGTGGTCGCAGATGGCCAGGAAGCTCGGCCTGGACGTGGACGTGGTCCCCGGCGACTGGCGCCAGGGTGTCCAGGCGGGCCAGGTCCACGAGAGGCTGGCCGCGGACCCAGGGCACGCGGTCAAGGCGGTCACCGTCGTCCATAACGAGACCTCCACCGGGTGCGCCAGCCAGATCCCGCTGATACGGGCGGCGATGGACAGCGCCAGCCATCCCGCCTTGCTGCTGGTCGACACGATCTCATCGCTCGGGTCGGTCGAGTACCGCCACGATGAGTGGGGCGTCGACGTCACGATCTGGTGCTCGCAGAAAGGCATGATGCTGCCCCCGGGCCTGGGCCTGCTCGCGGTCAGCGAGAAGGCTCTGGCCGCCGCGTCGCGAGCTCGCCTGCCGCGCAGCTACTGGGACTGGCAGCCGGTACTCGCGGCCGCCGAGACCGGGCTGTTCCCGTACACGCCCGCCACGAACCTGCTATTCGGGCTGCGCGAGGCGCTGGCCATGTTCGATGAGGAAGGCCTGCCCGCCGTCTTCGCCCGGCACGCCCGGCATGCCGAAGCGACCCGCCGCGCGGTCCGCGGCTGGGGTCTTGAGATCCTGTGCCAGAACCCGGAAGGCTACTCGAGTACCCTCACCGCCGTCATGGTCCCCGACGGGCACGATGCGGACCAGGTGCGCCTGGCTGATCCTGGATCACTACAACATGTCGCTCGGCGCCGGGCTCGGCCGCCTGGCCGGCCGGGTGTTCCGCATCGGCCACCTCGGGGATCTCGGCGATCTCTCGCTGGCCGGCGCCCTGTGCGGGGTGGAGATGGGACTGGCCCGGGCGGGAGTACCCATCGCTCGCGGCGGTGTCGGCGCCGCCCTGGACTACCTCGGATCGGCCGACTGACCGGCGACGCTGGCGGGCGGGCGGATGATACCCCGGACGATTCCCCGGCTCATCAGCTCGGCCGGGGTGAGCCGCAGCCAGGTCGCCACCTGCGGGAAGTCGTCGACGCCGAGCTTGAGGATGGACACGGCCAGCTCAGGGCTGGTCACGGTGAGATAGCCGTCCTGCGCGATCCACAGGTCGCTGGGCGAGGCCAGCGCGAGGGCGCCGCCGGACACGCCTTCGCCGATGACCACGGAGGTGATCGGGACCTGACTGGACGCCATTGCGACGAACAGTTCGGCAATCGCCGGGCCGACGCCGGCCGCCTCGTCGGCCGGGGCGGCCGCGGCGCCGGGGGTGTCGATCAGCGTGAGGACCGGCAGCCGGAGGCGGGCGGCCAGCCCGAGCAGGCGGGTCGCGGTCCGGCACCCGGCCGGGGTGATCCGTTCGCCGGCCTGCGCGGCGTACGCGATCGTGGTGCCCTGGTGGCTGCCAAAACCGCAGCGCAGGCCGCTGTCCACGCCCCCGCAGCGATCACCTCGAATCTCCACGGTCGGTCCGAAGTACCCGGCCAGCCAGCGGTCCGCGCGGGCTCGGCGGAGACGGCGCGCTCGGCCGACGTGCGTCCACGCGTCCGCGCCCGGCGGCCCGTCATAATCAGCGTCGCTGGCTGGCCAGGCGGGTAGCGGGGCCCGCTGCGGGATGTCCCCGTGTGACCGGGGCGAGAGCAGCCGGACGGCGGTGGCGACCTCGGCGCGCAGTCCCGGCACGGGCGACAGTACGTCGATGAAGCCACGCGCCCACTTGCCGTCAGCGAGGTATTCGGTGGATTGCGGGTCCGGGCCCGGCGGCCGGGTGCGCGAGCCGGAGAAGCTCACCCGTGCGCCGGGCACGCTGATCAGGACGTCGGCGTCGGCGATGAGGGACGACCATACGCCGCCGGTGGTCGGATCACCCGCGACCGCGATGTGCGGAATACCCGCTCGTCGCGCTCCCGCGATGGCCGCGGCCACGGCCTGCATCTGCAGCAGCGCGCTGGTTCCCTCTTGCATCCGGGATCCGCCCGAGGCCGAGACACAGACCATCGGGAGGCGCTCCGTCACCGCCACGGAAAAGGCCCGGGCGATCCTGGCGCCCTCGGCGGTTCCCAGCGAGCCGCCCAGGAACGAGAATTCGAAGCCGACAAGCACGCAGGGCTCGCCGCCGACGGTCGCCACTGCGGTGGTCACCGCGTGCGCGGTGCCGGTCGCCGTCCTGGCCCGGCGGAGCTGACCGGGATAGCCGGGCCAGTCACTCGGATTGGCGGCCTCGATCTCCTCACCGAAGCGGGCCAGGCTCCCGGGATCGGCGATCTCGGCGTAGAGGGGGCGCGAGCCCGGCCCGCCCCGGTCAGTGGTCATCGGCCTGCACGGGAACCGAATCGGAGCCGGGCAGTGCGGCGCGCACCTCGTCGGTGTGCTCGCCCAGGGTCGGTGGCGGCCGCCCGGGTGCGACCGAGCTTCGGCTGTAGCGCACCGGATGACCGGGCAGCCGGATCACGCCGAGCCGCGGGTGGTCCACCTCCCAGACCAGGCCCTCCGCGCGCGCCTGCTCGCTGTCGTAGACCCGGTCCAGCGTCTTCAGTTCCCCCGCCGGGACGCCGGCCTGGCGCAGCCGGACCAGCCAGTCAGCCACGGTACCCGCGGTCAGCGCCGCGTTCATGATCTGCTGCAGCTCAGCGAGATTGCTCAGCCGGAGCGCATTGGTGGCGAACCTGCTGTCCGCCGGGTCGAGCCCGGCCAGTGGGGCGAAGCGACGCCAGATGTCGTCGTTGCCCACGGCGATGACCAGCGGGCCATCCGCAGCGTCGAATACGCCGTAGGGAGCGACGGTCGGGTGATGGTTGCCCGAGACCCCCGGCACCTGTCCGGCGATGAGGTATCTGCTGGCCTGGAAGGTGTGGATGCCGACCTGCCCGGCGAGCAGGGAGGTGGACACCCGCTGGCCGAGCCCGCTGCGCTCGCGCTCCACCAGGGCGCCGAGCACCCCGATGACGCCGAACAGGCCCGCGCTGACGTCGGCGATCGGGACGCCGACCTTGACCGCCCGGCTGGCCGCGGTCCCGGTCAGGCTCATCACGCCACCCTCGGCCTGCAAGATCTGGTCATACCCGACTCGGTCGCGGTCCGGGCCCAGCTCCCCGAAGCCGCTGATCGCCAGCCGGATCAGCCGCGGATTCAGCTCGGCCAGGCGGTCATCGGCCAGCCCGAGGCGGTCCATCACCCCGGGCCGGAAGTTCTCGATGAGCACGTCCGCCCAGCACACCAGCGCCTCGACGAACCCACGCTCGGCTGGGTCCTTGAGGTCTATGGCCACGCTTCGCTTGCCCCGGTTGACGGACAGGAAGTACGTGCTCTCGGCCCCGTCGCCGGCCGGCACGAACGGCGGGCCCCACTGCCTGGTGTCGTCGCCCGCGCCAGGCCTCTCCACCTTGATCACCTCGGCGCCCAGGTCGCCGAGGAGCATCGCCGCGTACGGCCCGGCCAGCACCCGGGCCAGGTCAAGCACGCGCACTCCGGCCAGGGGGCCCGTCATCGCATCCTTTCCCGTTCCCGCATTACGCCTGGCACCAGGGCCGGCCCCGGCCTGCGGCCGGGGGCCGGCCGCAGGCTACGGCGTGGCTGCCGCCAGCGCGTTCGCTGACATCACGTACACCTGCTGCTCAATGCCTGCCGTATTGGCCTGGAAGGCGCCGTACGGGCCGAAGGTGTTGTTGTAGTTGTTGTAGTCGAGGTCGCCGCTGGCGCCCTCGTAGTTGATCTTCGTGCCCGCCTTGATGAGCGCCAGGCAGGTCGCGTAGGTGTAGCACGCGGTGCCTGGCGGGTTGGTGACCTTGGTCATGTCGTGGGCGACCGTGGTGCCGTCGGTAGTCTTCGCGTAGTCATCGGCCAGGGCGAGGGAGATTACCGCGTCGTAGGCGTAGTTGGCGTTGGCGAGCGGGCCGGCCGTCTTCTGGGCCGGGAACTGCTGGTTGAACAGGTTGATGAACGCCGTGTTCGCCGCGCCGGTGACTGAGGTCCCGTACACCGAGGTCAGCACGGCATGTGCGGTCGGGTAGCTGATCGCCTTGAGGAAGTCGCTGCCGCTGGTGACGTCGGTGCCGATCCACGGGATGTTCTGGCCGCCCAGCTGCTTGAACTCACGGAAGAGCACGGCCGCGGTGGGCGGGTCCTCCTGGGTGAAGATCACCTGCGGGTGGGCGGCGATCGCCTCGCGGACCTGGCTCAGGTAGGAGGTCTGGTCTGGGGTGACGATTATGGTCTTCAGGATCGTGCCGCCGAGCTTGGTGAACGTCGTCGAGACGGGCTTGAGGAACGTCTGCGCCGCCGGGTCGGAGTAGAACAGCATGACGGCCGTGCTGTAGTGCTTCAGGTGCCCGTACAGGGCCATGGCCACGCCCAGCTGGGAGTCCGACGGGCTGTCCCGGAAGAAATAGGGGTCGGTCTGGTGGTCGCGGGCGGTGTCGCCGCCCTGGAACTCGTCGACGATGTGATTGGAGTCCAGGATCGGCTCGACGCCGTTGATCTCCTGGGTCTCCGGGCCGATCACGCCGCTGACGCTCTTGGTCAGCATCTGGTTGGTGGCCGTGACCCCGTCGGCGACGTCACAACTGGTGTCGCCGGTCACCAGCTGAACCTGGCGGCCGAGGACGCCGCCGGCCGAGTTGATCTCGCTCTTGGCTACCTGGGCGCCCTGGATCATCGCCTGGCCGAGGCTCGCCAGCCGGCCCGTGAAGCAGGACAGGACGCCGTAGGTGACCGGGCCACCGGACGAGCCGCCGCCTCCGCTCGAGCTTGAGCCGGAGGACGCGCAGGCGGCGAGCACGATAGCGGCCGCGCAGGCCGCGGCCGGTCTGCTGATCGTGGAAAGTTTCACGCTGGTTCTCCTGTAATTCGGTGCGAGCCGTCCAGCGCTGCCCGTCTGCTGTTGCCACGGGTATCCAGGCCCTCATGCTCGCGATAGTCAACTCATACGGCCGACGTAGAGATCCACGACGGTGTCGTCGTGAAGCAGTTCCTGTGCAGGACCGTCGAGCCTGTTGCGCCCGAGCACGAGGATGTAGCCCCAGTGCGCGTGGCGGAGGGTGCGCCGGGTGTTCTGCTCGACCACGCAGATCCCGACGCCAGTTGAAGCGACTTTCTCGATCTGCTCCCAGAGCGCGCCCTGGAGCAGGGGGGACAGCCCGGCACTCGGCTCATCGAGCAACATCACGACGGGCTTGAGCATGAGCGCCCGGGCCATGGCGAGCATGCTGCGCTGCCCGCCGCTGAGCATTCCGGCCCGGCGCCGCATGGCCTTGCCGAGGTCGGGAAACAGTTCGCAGATTTCGTCGATCCGGGCGTCCACGCCGCGGCGGCGGGTGTACGCGCCCATTTCCATGTTTTCCCGCACGGTGAGGTCGGGAAAGACGTTGGAGACCTGCGGAACATACCCGAGCCCGCGCCTGACGAGCTTTTCCGGCGGGATGTTCGTGGTCTTCTCGCCCTTGATGTAGGTGTCGCCGCGCGATACCTTCAGCAACCCGGTTAGTGCTTTGAGCAGCGTGGATTTGCCTGCTCCGTTCGGCCCTACTATGGCGGCGATCTTCCCCGCACGGACGGTCAGCGAGATGTCCTCGATGATGGGCGGCCCGCCGTATCCGGCGGTCAGCCCTTCGGTGCTCAGCACCACCTCGGGTGGCTCACTCATGGCTCTGATCCATCCCGAGATAGGCGTCGACCACCCTGGGGTTGTCACGCAGGCCGGAAAACGGTCCGGTGGCGATGACCTCGCCAAGGTCCATCACCACCACCTGATGACAGGTCTTCTCGATGAACGGGAGGTTGTGCTCGACCACGACGACGGTGCGGCCCTCCACCGCGAACTCCCTGACCGCCTCGCCGATCCGCGCCCCGAGCACCGGGTTGACGCCTCCCATCGGCTCGTCCAGGATGATCAGCCGGGCTTCGGCGGCGGCGATGCGCGCGAATTCGAGCAGCCGCTTCTGGCCACCGCTCAGCCGTACCGCCCGTTCGTTCTTGAGCCCGGCGAGATTGAAACGCTCCAGGATGGCCCGGACGGCGGCCCGCTCCGCCTCTTCGGCCCGCCGGATCCGGCGGGCGCGGGTAATGGAGCGCCAGAGGGACTCGTCAGCGAACCGGCGCCGCGCCAGCAGGACGTTGTCCATGACGGTCAGGTTGCGCCACTCGCGGGGCGTCTGGAACGTCCGGATCAGCCCGAGCCGGGAGATGACGTCGGGACGGTTGCCGATGATGGGTTCCCCGGCGAACCTGATGCGGCCGGAGTCTGGTCGCCCGAACCCGGACACGAGGTCGACCACGGTGCTCTTGCCTGCGCCGTTCGGCCCGATCAGCCCCGTCACCTGGCCTTCGGGCACCGAGAAGGTGCAATTCCGGACCGCGTGGACGCCGCCGAAGGACTTGGTCAGGTTCTCGATCTCGAGCAGCGCGGCGCTCATCCGGGCCCTCCGTCGTCGGCCGCAGGGGCCTGCGTGGCCGGGGTTGTCTGCGTGGCCGGGGTCACCTGCGTGGCCGGAGCCGCCGAGACCGCCGGGGCTGCGGGCGCCGCCGACCCTGGCCCGCGGTCGAGCCCGGGCCGCTCCCGGAAGAGCCCCTCCGGCCGGAACCGGAGCATCAGGATGATCATGAGGCCGATGAGGATCTGGCGTGTCGCCGGGCCGAAGTCCGGTCGCGACGCGGGCGACGGCAGGTACCGGGTGAGCTCGATGAAGCCGATGTAGACGACGAACACGCCGAGGATGACGCCGCGGGGGTTGCCGCGGCCGCCGACCAGGATCGCCGCGTAGATCACCAGGAGTTCCTGCGGTGTCCAGGCCGACGGGTTGAACGCGCTGATGAAGATGGCGAACAGGCCGCCGGTCAGGCCGGCCAGCGCCGCGCCGAACAGGTAGGCGCGGTACTTCGCACTGAATATGTGCCGTCCGTAAGCGGCCGCGGCGCGCTCATCCTCGCGCACCGAGCGCAGCATTCGACCGAACGGGCTCCGTGACAGCCGTTGCACCAGGAGGTAAGCCGCCAAGAGCAGGACGAGGACGACCACACCGAAGAAGATGCGATAGCCGTTATACGTCAGGTTCAGCACCGTCTGCCCCGGGTTGACCAGCCCGTAGACGCCGTTGTAGCCGTCGAACAGGGGCGTGTAGTTCTCGACGATGAGGTAAAGCGCGCTCACCGCGCCCAGCGTCGTGACGGCGAAGTAGATGTCGCGCAGGTTCCGCAGGGCGATGGCCCCGATGATGGCCGCCAGGCCCACCACCATGACCATGGCCAGCACGATCGCGAGCACGACCGGCAGGTGGAAGCCGAGGATGTACTCGACCGGCGGCGCCGGCTTGCCGATCGTGAGCACGAAGGTGAGGTAGCTGCCCAGGGCCAGGTATCCGTAGAACGCCAGGTCGAAATCGCCGCTCCAGCCCCAGATCACGTCCAGGCCGAGGGCGAGGATGGCGAAGATGCCCGCTTCGGTGACGACGCTGACCCAGTACATCAGGCGCGCACTGCTACCGCGCTGGGCCGGACGAACACGCCGTTCGGCCGGAACAGCATCAGCAACACCAGGAGCAGGAAGGCGAAGACGAGTTCGTAAGCCGAACTGGTGTAGGTGCCGGCGATCTGGATCACCAGCCCGACGATGAGGGCGCCCCCGAAGGTCGCGTAGGGCCGGCCGATGCCCCCGGCCACGGTGGCCGTGATGGTGAGCAGCAGGAAGCTGAAGCCGAGGGTGGGACCGAAGGTGCCGATCGTGTCGGCGAGCACGAAGCCGGCGAACCCGGCGATGGCGCCGGCCAGGGCCCAGGTCTGCATGATGATCCGCCGCGCGGGGATGCCGCTCACCTGCGCGAGCGCCCGGTCCTGCGAGATCGCCCGGACCGCCTTGCCGAACCGCGTGTGCTGCAGCAGCAGGTAGATCAGGCCGGCCACGGCCAGCGCTGAGATGATCACCTCGATGTCGGAGGTGGTCCACAGGAACGGCCCGACGTGATGGAGGTTGCCCTGCGGGAAGCTGTAGGTGACGTTGGCCGCTCCGTAGATGATGACGAGCACGTTCTCCACGATGAGCGCCACCCCGAGCGTGGCGATGAAGACCGTGATGGCGGTGCGCCCGCGGAACTGCTCGATGATCCCGGCGTTCAGCGCCAGCCCGGCGACCGCGCCGGCCACCGCGGCGATCACGGCCGCGGCCGCGACGTTCTGATGGAAGATCCGCTGCCCGGAGTAGGCGGCGAAGGCGCCGACGGTCAGGAACTCACCGTGGGCGAAGTTCGCGATGCGGCTTACCGCGTACTCCAGCGTGAACGCGACCGCTGACAGCGACAGGATCGCTGCCGTGGAAAGCCCGATGCCAATGGTCACAAGGAAAGTCGTCATCTCATCCCTCGGCCGTTGGGCTGGAGTGACAAACACTAAGTGGCTGAGCCAGTAGCCCGAACGATAATGTTCGCTATCCTTGGGTGTCAATGGGTCCGGCGCTACCTGCGGTATAGCGTCATGGGCGCCGGTTACGTGACAGGAGTGAGGGCGGGGCGACAGGATGCCAGCGAGTCGGCGGGCTAGCCGGCCGAGTACCGAGGCCCTCCGGGCCCCGGACCGGAGCCGGCTCTACGAGCAGCTGGCCGCCAGGCTGCTCGATTATGTCGAGGTCACCGGGCTGCGGGTGGGCGGCCGCCTGCCCTCGGAGCGCGATCTCGCCGAGGCTCTGAAGGTCAGCCGGGCATCGGTCCGCCAGGCTACGATTGCGCTCGAAGTGCGCGGGACGCTCGAAGTCCGCCACGGCGACGGCATCTACCTCAGGTCCCTGCCGAATGACTCCGGCCACCTCATGGAGCTGACGACGCAGCGGCACCGGCTGCCGGCCATCCTCGAGGCCCGGGAGGCGCTGGAAACGCAGCTGGCCGCCCTGGCGGCGGCGCGCAGGACCACCGAAGATGTCGCGGAGATGAGCCGGGCCCTGGATGTCATGGCCGCCGACATCGAGGCGGGCGGCTTCGGCGAGGAGGGCGACCGGCTGTTTCATGAGGCCGTCACTCGCGCGGCCCGAAGCCTCCTGCTCGCCGACTTCATGGCCGGCCTCGCGGTGCCGATCAGCGAAACCCGGCACAGCTCACTCGGCGAGCCGGGACGTCCGCCCCGTTCGCTGCGGGCCCATCACCGGATCCTGGAGGCCATCCGGCGCGGGGACGCTCCCGACGCGCGTCAGGCCATGCGCCGTCACGTGAAAATGGTGGCCGACATCGGGCTGCTCAGATGGTCAGCCGCGCAGGACGGCGAAGACGCAGGTCAAGCGTGAGGCCATGGGAATCAGCATCCTGCTGCGGAGGGCGGGACGCCGATTCGGGGAGGGCGGCCTGCACGTGCCTGGACGCGCTGTGGGGCCGGTCAGCCGGCGGCCTCGCGCTCCCGGTCGGCCATGGCCAGCAGTTCCTCGGCGTGGGCCTGGCCGAAATCGGACTCTTCCAGGCCGCCGAGCATCCGGGACAGTTCCCGAAGCCGGGCCGGCCGATCCAGCCGGGTCACGCCGCTCTCGGTCACCAGGCCGTCGCCTGACTTCTCCACCACCAGGTGGTTGTCGGCGAAAGCCGCGACTTGCGGCAGGTGGGTGACCACGATCACCTGCGATGATCGCGCCAGCCGCGCGAGCCGCCGGCCGATCTCCACCGCGGCCCGGCCGCCGACCCCGGCGTCGACCTCGTCGAACACGAACGTTGGCACCGGGTCCGCGCCCGCGAAAACCACCTCGATGGCCAGCATGACACGGGAGAGCTCACCACCAGAGGCACCCTTGTTCAGCGGCAGCGGCGGCGCGCCCGGGTGCGCGGCCAGCCTGATCTCCACGTCGTCGGCTCCGTAGGGCCCCGGCGCCTCGAGTTCGCTGACCACCGCGGTCAGCGAGGCGTGCGGCATGGCCAGCGCGGTCAGCTCGGCGGTCACCTCCCTCGCGAACCGCTCAGCCACCGCCGAACGCAGCGCTGACAGCCGTGCCGCGAGCGACGCTACCTGCATGGCTAGCGACGACTCCTCCGCGGCCAGCGACGCGATCTTGTCGTTGTCCCCCTCGAGCTCGACTAGCCTCGACCCGGCCTGCTTGGCCCAGTCGAGCACCGCGGCCACGTCTCCCGCCGCGCCTCCGTACGTCCGGATCAGCTTGCCCAGCGCCGCCCGCCGCTCCTGCACCGCCGCCAGCCGGGCCGGGTCGGAGTCCAGCGAATCGGTATAGGACGCGAGCTCGGCGGCCACGTCGGAAATCAGGTAGGTCGCCTCGGACAGCCGGTCCGCGAGCCCGGCCAGTACAGGATCATGCGCGCGGACCTGGTCGAGCGCCCGCCCCGCCATGCCGAGCAGCGTCGACGCGTCCGAGCCGTCGACCGAGGCCGCCGCCGGGTCGCCGACCAGGGCCTCATGCGCCGTGGTGGCCGCCGCGTTCAGCGCGTCGGCGTTCGCGAGCTTCTCGTCCTCGGCGAGCAGCGTCGCGTCCTCACCCGCGACCGGGGCCACGGCCTCGACCTCGGCCAGGCCGAGCCGCAGCGTTTCGGCTTCGGTCGCCCTCTCCCGTTCCGCGTTCGTCAGCGTTTCCAGCTCGGCGCGGACGGCGCGATGCCGGTTGTACACCCGCCGGTAATCAGACAGAGCCGCGGCCAGCCCGGGGCCGCCGAACCGGTCCAGCGCCTCCCGCTGCCGTCCGGGCTTTAGCAGCTGCTGCTGGTCCGACTGGCCGTGTACGGCGACCAGGTCATCGGCCAGCACCTGGAGCAGGGACACCGGTACCGAGCGCCCGCCCGCGAACGCCCGGGACCGGCCTTCCGCCGACACCGAGCGGCTGATCACCAGCGCGGATCCCCCGTCGTCGAGATCACCGCCGGCGTCCTCGACCTCACGCGCCACCTCGGGTGAGACGAGGAGCCGTCCTTCTACCGCGGCCCGCGCCGCGCCGGGCCGCACCCGCGCGGGATCGGCCCGGCCGCCGAACAGCAGTCCGAGCGCCGTTACGACCATGGTCTTCCCGGCGCCCGTTTCCCCGGTCAGCGCGGTGAACCCGGCCGACAGCTCAAGCACCGCGTCGTCGATGACGCCGAGGCCCGTTATGCGGACTTCCTCAAGCATGCTCGTCTGCGTCCTCCCAGGTACGGCCCCGCCAGCCTGATACGGGTAGGCCGAACTTGGCCACCAGCCGGTCCGTGAACCGCCCGCCGCGAGCTCCCGGCGACGGCAGCCGCGCCAGCAGCACCGGCAGGGCGCCCCGCCGTACCTCCACCCGGGCCCCAGGTGGCAGATCGACTTTACGCCGCCCATCGCACCACAAAACCGCGCCCGATGTCTCGTGGCCCCGTATCACCTCTATCGCCAGTACTGACCGCGGCGACACCACCATCGGCGGGGCGAACAGCGCATGCGCGCTGATCGGCACTATGAGGAGCGCCTCTACCTCCGGCCACACCACTGGCCCGCCCGCGGAAAAGGCATAGGCCGTCGAGCCGGTCGGGGTCGAGCACACCACCCCGTCGCAGCCGAAGCGGGACAGGGGACGGCCGTCGACCTCGGTGATCACCTCGACCATCCGCTCCCGGGCCGCCTTCTCCACCGTGGCCTCGTTCAGCGCCCAGGTCGACGCGAGCACCGCGCCGTTGCTGTGCACGGTTACGTCGATCGTCATCCGCTCCTCGACCACGTACTCTCGCGCCACCACCCGGTCGACCGTGTCGGCCAGCCCGTCCGGCTCCGCCTCGGCCAGGAACCCGACGTGCCCGAGGTTCACCCCGATCAGCGGGACCTTGACCGGGTGAGCCAGCTCGGCGGCGCGTAGCAGGCTGCCGTCGCCGCCGAGGACGATGATGAGCTCCGCGCCCTCAGCCGCCTCGGCGCCGGACAGCACCTCTTCCGTGCTCGGGAAGATGAACTCGCCCGCGAGCGTGCGGACGGCGATACCGGCGGCGGTCAGCCTCTCCGCGACCAGCCGGGCGCTGCGCATCGCGTTTTCGCGCCCCGTATGCGCCGTCACCAGCACCGTCCGCTGTCCCACTAGGCAGGTCCCTCCTCGATCGCCCGCTGCAGCTGATCTTCGTCGAGCGGCGGCGCGTCGCGGCGCAGCCACACGAAATATTCCACGTTTCCCGCAGGCCCGGGCAGCGGGCTCGCCGTAACCCCCTGAACCCCGAGGCCGAGCTGTCCGGCCGCCGCGGTGACCTTTCCTACGGCGGCCGAACGATCCGCCCTATCCCGTACCACGCCACCTGCGCCTACCCGGCCCTTACCCACTTCGAACTGGGGTTTTACGAGCAGCACGAAGTCCGCGTCCGGCGCGGCGCAGGCGACCAGAGCCGGGAGGACCAGGGTGAGCGAGATAAACGAGAGGTCGGCCACCACGAGGTCGGGTACCGGCGTGACGTGATCGAGCGTCCGCACGTTGACCCGGTCCAGTACGGTGACCCGCGGGTCGGTGCGCAGCGACCAGGCCAGCTGACCGTACCCCACGTCGGCCGCCACGACGTGCGCGGCGCCCGCGCGCAGCAGCACGTCGGTGAATCCCCCGGTCGACGCGCCCGCGTCCAGGCATGTCCGCCCGGCGACGGCCAGGCCCCGGGGAACGAAGGCGGCCAGCGCGCCGGCCAGCTTGTGCCCGCCACGCGACACGTAACCGGGCTCGCCAGACTCGCTGACCGTGATCGGGGCGTCCCTGGCCACCTGGGTGGCGGGCTTGGCGGCCCGCTGCCCGGCTACCGCCACCAGCCCGGCCGCCACGAGCTCGCCCGCCTGCTCTCGCGACCTGGCCAGGCCCCGCCTGACCAGCTCCGCATCGAGCCTCGCGCGTGGTGGCGTCAAGGCTGGCCCTCGGCGGCATCGTCGCTCAGCTCGCCCAGGATGTCCCTGAGCTGCCCGTGTACCTCTTCAAGCACGGCAACATGCTCATCCGCCGGCCTGCCTGGCAAGCGGCTCAGCCCGGCCACGGCCTCATCCACCCGGTCATCACCTGTCGGCGGAAAAGAAACCGCGGCTCGTTCACCGCTGTGCTGACCCGGGCCGGGGATCTGGTCGTCATGCCCCGCACCTTGGTCTGGGTATTCCTCATCCATATGCGCTACCCTCCGCCTGAACGCTACCGTCCGATGTTGACAAGAGCGAGGCGCACATGGCTTCAGCCGAGGAGTGCCGCGAGGCGCTACAGACCCTCACTGGCCGACTAGCGGAAATGAGCCCGGACGACCGAGCCAGCTATTTCGGCAATCGCTCGATGAGCTGCCACGTGACCGACCTCGGCGTGACGTTCGTGACCAGGTTCACCGACCACGGCGCCGACCCGGTCACCGAGGCGAAACCCGATGACCCGCCGGCCGATATCAGGCTGACCGCCGTCAGCGACGACGTGATTTCGCTGGCCGCCACGCCGGCCAACATCGCCCGCATGTGGATCGCGGGGCGGGTCAAGGTCCAAGCCAGCATGCGGGATCTGCTGGCCCTGCGACGCCTGCTGTAGGCCGGGCTATCCCCGCTACCGATAGGTTATCGAGCCATGGGAGATCTGATCGTGCTCCGGCACGGCGAGACCGAGTGGAGCCTGGAGGGCCGGCACACCGGGCGGACAGATGTCCGGCTCACCTGGCGCGGCGAGGCCGCCGCCGCCGCGCTGGCCCCCCTGCTGGCCAGGCGCCATATCGTAGCGGCCTTCACCAGTCCGGCCCGGCGCGCGGTGATGACCGCGGCCCTGGCGGGCCTGCCGGACGCGAAGCTGGACCCCGATTTGTGGGAATGGGATTACGGCGGCTACGAGGGCATGACCACGCGGCAGATTCAGGAACAGCATCCCGGCTGGTACCTGTGGCGGGACGGCGTCATCCCCGGAGACGCCGAACATCCCGGCGAGACCGCAGAAGAGGTCGGCCAGCGAGCCGACCGGGTGCTCGCCCGGGTCGTGCCGCTGCTCAGCCACGGAGATGTCGCGCTGATCGCGCACGGTCACATGCTGCGCGTGCTCACCGCCCGCTTCCTGCGGCTCGCCCCGTCGGCCGGGCGTTACTTCCGGCTGGACACTGGGACGATCGGCGCACTCGGCACCGAGCACGACGAGCCGGTCATCCTGACCTGGAACGTGCCGCCCGCAGCGTGATCGGCCCCGGGTTCAGTCGTCGCCGGTTTCAGTCGCGCAGGACCAGCCGCTGGTGCTTGACGCCGGTCAGGCAGACGGCCAGGCCGAGTACGCCGACGTCGCGCAGGGCCGTGTCGGACCAGCCGGAAGCTATCAGCGCGATGACGATCTCCAGCATCACCACGCTCGCGATCGCGGCCGCGATCCGCGGCGCGATTCCCGCCACCAGCGCGGCTGCCAGCATCAGCAGGACCCAGCCGTGCGCCAGCACGAGGATCATCGCCAGCGACGACGACTCGGAGATCACCGGTACGTACTGGGTCCACTGGCCGGGGTTAAGCAGCTCGTGGTACCCGAACCAGGCGAACACCACGCCAAGCAGGATCCGCCCCGCCGTCGGGGCCCACTCCGCGGTGATCGCGGCCACCCGGTCGGGGATCGCGTGCTGTGCCGCAGCGGACGGAGCGGCGCTTTGGGGAACGGCGCTTTCCGGTACGGGGACCACCGGCGGCTTGGGTCGCTCGGCGACGGGGGATCTCGGGCCGCCGCTGGCCCAGCGCCTGCTCACCTGGCCGCTCCCGGGCCGACCGGGTAGACCGCGACCGGGCCGGAATGGGGCGTCACCGGCGCGGTGCCGCGTTGCGACCAGCCGAGGAAGGCCAGGAGGAGGCCGGCGATCCCCACGATCACCAGGACGGTCAGCCCGCGCGGTCCAACCGGGCTAGTCATCCGGGGGCTCCCTCCGTAGGACGGGTCTCCTCCCGCATCCAGTTCAGGTACGCGGCCGAACCCGTCACGATGGGCAGCGCGACGATCTCAGGCTCGTCGTAACTGTGCCGTTCGGTGATGAAGGCCGCGAGCTCGTCGTAGCGGTCGGCCGGGAGCTTGAGCAACACGAGCCATTCCTCGGCCCGCTCCAGCCCCCCATCCCACCAGTACATGGAGGCCACCGGCCCGGCCACCTGCGCGCAAGCCGCCAGCCTCGACTCGACCGCGGCCCGGGAGAGCTCCATCGCCTCGGCGCGCGAGTCGGTCGTCGTCTGCACCTGGAGGTACTGAACCTCGAGGTCCGCCATGGCACATGATCGTACGCGCACCAGGCCCTAGTACGCTGTGCCGGACGTCGCCTGGCCCGCGGCGGGCGTGGGAGGAGCGCGCGTGGAACTGGTGCATTCCGGTAAGGTCCGGGAGCTTTACTCCGACGGCGGTGACCTCATCATGGTCGCCTCCGACCGGGTGAGCGTGTACGACGTGGTGCTGCCCACGCCGATCCCGGGCAAGGGCCAGGTGCTCACCCAGCTCTCACTGTGGTGGTTCGGCCAGCTCAGGGACGTAATCCCCAATCACGTGATCTCCGGGACCGACGTACCCGCGCAGTGGGCAGGGCGGGCGATCAGGTGCCGGCGCCTGCAGATGGTGCCGGTCGAGTGCATCGCCCGCGGCTACCTGAGCGGACTGGGGCTGGCGTCCTATAACGAAACCGGCACGATCTCCGGCGTGCGGCTGCCGCCGGGTCTCGGCGAGGGTTCCCGGCTGCCCGAACCGATCTTCACGCCTACCACCAAGGCGGCGGCCGGTCACGACGAGCCGATGACCCGCGCCGACGTGGCGGCGCTGGTCGGCGAGCCGGCGGCGGCCGAACTCGAGCGGGCCACCCTGGAGGTCTACCGGCGAGGGGCGGAACTGGCCGCATCGCGCGGCGTCATCATCGCCGACACCAAGCTCGAGTTCGGGCAGCCGGATGACGGGACGCTGATGCTGGCCGACGAAGTCCTGACGCCGGACTCCTCCCGCTTCTGGCTGGCCTCGGAGTGGCAGCCGGGACGCCCGCAACGCTCGCTAGACAAGCAGTTCGTGCGGGACTGGTCCGCCAGCCTCGACTGGGATCGCCGGCCGCCGGGACCGGCCATCCCGCCCGATATCGTCGCGGCGACCCAGGCGCGGTACCAGGAGCTGTACACGCGGCTTACGTCGGACAGCTGACGTGAGCCAGCCGACCGGCCGCGTTCGGCGTTACCGGGACGACCTGACGCACGTGTAGGCGCCGTACAGCCTCTGCTCGAAGTCCGCGGTGACGATCTCGAAACCCGCGGCCGCCAGCATGGGCTCGAGCAGCCAGCGGAACGTGCTGAACTCGGTGCGGATGTGTTCGGCGTAGTCCTCGCCGGTGTAGCCGTCGGCGGGGTCCGCGGCCGCGTGGTCGAACCAATCCCTGAAGTTGACCTCGACCTCGGCCGGCTGGAAATCGAAGATCAGGTCACGCAGCCGCAGCACGCCGCCGGGGCGCAGCATCCGCGCGATGCGCTCCAGGGCGAGCGCCTTCCAGAAATCCGGCAGCTGATGCAGCCCGTGGCGGGTGTATACGCCGTCCACGGGCGCCCCCTGGTGCTCGTAGCTTAGGAACCCGCCGCGGACGCAATCCAGGTTCGCCAGCCCCGCGGCGGCCGAGCGCTCGCGCAGAACCGCGAGCATGGCCGGCGAGACGTCCACCGCCGTCACGTGCCCGAACCGGCGCGCGGCCGCCAGCGCGAACTGCCCGGCGCCCGCGGCGAGGTCCACCACGGCCGAAGTCGCGCCCAGGCCGTGCGTCTCGAAGGCGGCTAGGTCATCGGCCGGGTCAGGATATCCCTGCTTCCGGTCGTAGCCGGCCACGAAGGCCGGATCGAGATGTTCCGGTCCCGCGTGTGCCAGTTCGTCGATCATCCATGACTCAGTCACGAGGCCATTGTCCCCGGCCTGGCAACTTGATTTCCCGGCGCGGGCCAGGATGCGAGCGATATCCCATTACCGTATAATCCATTTTCGTGATATCCGAAACTGAAGTACCTGGCCGCGACGGCGGCCTGCCGGGCGCGGTGCTCGCCCTGCACAGGACCACGCACCACACCCTGCGCGTGCTGAGCACCGCGCTGGCCGACCTGAACCTCAGCGCCGCCGAGATTAACGCGCTGGCCAACCTGGGCGGCGGCGGCACGGTCAACGTCCGTCAGCTCAGCGAGAAGACCGGCACCCGGACCAGCACGCTGACCGGCCTCCTCGACCGCCTGGAGAACCGGGGCTACCTCACCAGGGAACTCGATCCCGCCGACCGGCGCTCATTCCGGCTGCCACTGACCGGGGCAGGGCAGGCCGTGGCCGCCCGGGTGCTCAACACGGTCGCCGAACTGGAGCGCAACGCGCTGGCCCGCCTTTCCGCCACCCAGCTGGCCGGCTATCACGCTGTCATCACCGCACTGCAGGAGGCTTGCTGATGCCCCACCACGACACCCCGGCCGCAACGCACGGGCCGCCCGACGCCGAACTAGCCGCGATCCTGCCCGCCATCACCGGCCCCGGCGGCCCATTCCGGCACCGCCAGCACATCAACCTGGCCTTCCTCGCGGTACAGCGCTACGGCATGCCCGAAGCCATCAGCAAGATCTGCAGTTGGATCCGGCACATCGCCGCGTACGAGCGGGCCCCGCAGAAGTACCACCACACCGTCTCCCGGGCCTGGGTCGAGATCGTCGCCCACCATGTGGAGAGCGACCCGGACTGCGCGGGCTTCGACGCCTTTGCTGTACGCCATCCCGCGCTCCTGAACAAGCGCCTGCTGAGCAGGCACTACCGGTCGGTCATCCTGGCGAGCGAGCCGGCTCGCCGCGGCTGGGTCGAACCCGACCTGCTCCCGTTCCCGTGGTCCGCTCAGGGCAGCACGGACAGCTGATCGATCAGTTGCCCGGGCCGGCCGGCGACTCTAGTGGAGCAGCCTGGCGACGAACTGCTGACCCGCCTGAGTCTGGACGGAGTCGATAGCCGTCACGGCGGTGCCTGCCGGGGCCAGCGTCGTTATGTCGTGACTCCCGCCGCCAGCCAGCCCGCTGACCACTGATTGCGTCCAGTTTGTCCCAGTGGCCGAGGTCCATACCGCGGCGCCTTGCTGCCCCGCCCCGCCGAACTGGCCCGCGGCGGTGAAGCCGCCGGAGCGGGCGGTCAGCGCGGTAACGGCAGTGCCGGGCCCGGCTGAGGGGAAAGCCACCTGCTGCCAGGTCGTCCCGCCGTCAGCGGACAGTTCCGCCAGCGGCACGGTGCCGGCCGCCGTCGTCTGCTGCCCCAGGGCCACGACCCGGTTTCCGCTGATCGCGACCTGCTGCAGCAAGCCCGAGGACGCACCGGTGGGCAAGGCCAGGACATCGATCGTCCAGAGCCGGCCGTTGGTCGTGGTCCACACCGCAGGCTTGCCGTTGTGCGAGCCGGCGGTCACGAAGCCGTGCGGACCCGCGGCGACGGCGAGGACCTGGCTCGAACCGCTCGGCGGCGTCGCGGTGTGCGCGCGGGTCCAGCTGCTCAGGTCCGATGACCACCAGTCATCGGCCACGCATACGCCACCCGATGCCACCAGCTTGCCGTCGATCAGGTTTCCAGCCGGCCCCGAGGCCGTGGCGACGGCGGCGACCTTGGCCAGATCCTGCGTGATGTTCCCGCCCGCGGCTTGCCAGGTCGTGCCGTCGGCTGAGGTAAGGATCACCGGGCCCGGCGTACCGGCGGCAATCCACCCGGCCGATCCGTGCGTCACGCTGGACAGCGAGGCCAGGCCCGGGCTCGCGGACACCAGGGACAGCGGGGTGACCAGGGTCCAGGTTCCGGTCGACCCTCTGCGCCACACGGCTGGATAGCCATTGGCGCTGCCCACGGCGATCTGTTCGCTACCGGCGACGAAGGTGCTGTTCACCGCGACCTCGGGGATGAGGCCGCCGGGGATGGCGGCCAGCGAGACCGGGCTCACGTTTCCCGCCATGGTCGCTTTGAGGAAAACAGCTTGCTGGCTGACGTTGCTGGCGGACGTGGAGCCGATGGCGATCACCGTGCTGTCCGGTCCGACCGCGGCGGAGGGGGTCCCCCCGCTCGAGGTGTCGCCGAGCGATCCCGTCGGCCGCCAGGTGGTGCCGGTGCCCGTGCTGGTGTAGGCCACATAAATGTTCTGGCTCTTGACGGTCCCGGTCACGACGAAGCCGTCGTTGCCGCCCTTCACCACGCCCGGGCTCCAGCCGCCGGCCGGGTCGATGGTGCCGGCGTACTGCCACGCCTGCCCGTTCGGGGAAAAATAAGCCACTCCGTCGGGAGCGTCGCCCGCCGTGACACCGGGCCGGACCGCGATCAGGCCGGAGCCGTCGAACGACACGCCCTTGATCGAGTCCTGGGCACCATGATCGACCGGGACGTTGACCGGCGTCCACGCCGATCCGCCGTCGGTGCTCAGCCACACGGACCCGCCGTCGGAGATCAGGGTTTCGTTACCACGCGAGGTGGCGAAGGAGATGATATGCGGGGGGCCCGTGGCCGTGGTCAGGCCCAGTTGCGCCGCCGTCAGCCGCTGCCAGGTCACGCCGTCATGGGAGACCCAGATCACCGCCTGGCTCCCCCCGCTGCTCGCGTTTCCTGACCCGGCCGCCACGAACCCGCTGGCGGTGTTGGTGACCACGTCCACCGAGTCGCCGGGCTGCTGCGGGGTGATGCCGTGCGTGGCCGCGAGCGTCCACGACAGGCCGTTCTGGCTGGTCCAGATCGCCTGCGGGCCTACCGCCATCCATCCGTCCGGACCGCCGGCTATCCGTGTCGCCACGTCCCCCAGCGGGGGCTGGCCGCCGCCCGGCAGCTGCACGGGGGCCAGACGCCAGGTGGCGCCGCCGTCCGAGGACGCGAAGAACTGCTGGCGCACTACGCCGTCGCTGGCCTGCGATCCCGTGGTGACCATCGTCTGGCCGGAGGCGACGATGCGTTCGATCGTCTGGAAGACACCGCGCTGCTGCTGCCCGGAGTAGGTGGGGAGAGTCGCCGCGGCCCCATTCTGGCCGCCCTGGTTCGCGGTAAGCGGGCCGACCTTCGGGCTGCTGCCAGTCACCAGTGTGATGATCAGGACCGCTACGGCCGCGACCGCGAGCGCTGACACCCCTATCGTCGCCGTCCGGCGGCTGACCGGGAGCTTTCTGGTCCTCGGCGGGTGGGCGCCCGGCGGCAGGGGATCAAGCAGCAGCGAGCCGGTCGCCGGCGGCCGGCTGGCGCGGGGCTGAGGCTCCCCGACGCTGGGCCCGCTTCCGGGCGGCCGGCCGACCCGCGGCCCGGTCTGCCAGGTCTGGGCCAGTACCGTCATGGTGGGAGTGTCAGAGAGCAGATCGGGCACCGGCGCAGATCGCATGGATATGCTCGTCAGCTGGTCGAGGAGTTCGTGCGCCGTGGGCCTGTTTTGCGGCTCCTTGGCCAGGGCGGCTAGCACCAGCGGCTTGAGGAGCTCCGGAATCGCAGTGATATCAGGATCCGCGTGCAGGACCCGGTACAGGACGGCATTGGTGTCCCCGGTGCCGAACGGCGACTGCCCGGCGGCCGCGTACCCGATGGTCACTCCCCAGACGAAGATGTCAGCTGCCGGGCCCGGCCGTCCGGTCACTTGCTCCGGCGCCATGAAGCCCGCCGAGCCGACCATCATGCCCGTCTTGGTGACGGAGGTCGCGTCCAGCGTCTGGGCGATCCCGAAATCGATGACCTTCGGGCCGCTCGCCGTCAGGATGACGTTAGAGGGCTTGAGGTCCCGGTGCACGATTCCGGCCCCGTGAATGACGGTCAGCGCCTCCGCCAGCCCGGTGGCCAGCCCGTACAGCATTTCGGCGCTAAGCGGCCCGTAGGTGTCGATGTATTCGGCCAGCGAAGGACCGTCGGCGTATTCCGTGACCATGAACGGCAAGCGCGAATCGGTATCAGCCTCGATCACCCGGACGGTACACACGCCCCTGACCCGCATCAGCACGGTCACCTCGCGGCCGAAGCGCCGCCGGAACTCCGGATCATCGGCCAGCTCCGGGCGCAGCACCTTCACCGCGACCAGGCCGCCATCAGGGGCTACGCCG
Source organism: uncultured Actinomycetes bacterium (assembly GCA_963806335.1). Taxonomy (GTDB): domain Bacteria; phylum Actinomycetota; class Actinomycetes; order Streptosporangiales; family Streptosporangiaceae; genus Palsa-504. The sequence continues at coordinate 391,417 of CAWDXO010000022.1, read as the reverse complement.
AGGTATACCACGCCCATGCCGCCCGAGCCCAGCCTGGCTGTCAGCCGATATCGGCCGATTTGCGTGGGATCGCCATCCCGAAGAGACGTGCGAGCCAATGAATTCCCTCCCCAAGATCCAATGGTGGCTCCTGGGCAGCCGGCGCACAAGGGCTAACGCTTCAATTCAGCGGCTGGCAGCTAAACTACTTAAAGTATTTTAGTTTCAACAGATAGTGCGCGCTGTTTAGCCGGCCGCGAGGACAAACAATAGGTTGCTGGCTTTGCGCGGACCGGGAAATGTCCGGCGGCCGGAGGCGGGCCGGGGCCGCTCGCGCTGCTTTGCGCGTCGGGGCATTGCCGCTGACCGTGGCGGCTGGCAGCATGACGACGTGGACTACTAGCCCGCTCGATGATCGTGGATCGCGGCTGCCCCCCGGCGGGTAGCGGCGATCCACGATGATGAATCTGAGAGGATGGGCTGATGCAGCCGATAACGGAGGACTGGGACAAGGCCGTCGCGGTGGTGGCTCATCCCGACGATCTCGAATACGGCGTCGCCTCGGCCGTGGCCCGCTGGACCGGGCAGGGGAAACATATCTCTTACCTGCTCGTGACCAAGGGCGAGGCCGGCATCGCGGGCATGTCCCCCGATAAGACGGCCCCGTTGCGGGTGGAAGAGGAGCGCCGCAGCGCCGATGTCGTCGGCGTCAGCGCGGTCGAGTTCCTCGACCATCAGGACGGGCTGGTGGAGTACGGGATCGCGCTGCGACGCGATCTGGCGGCCGCGTTCCGCAGGCTGCAGCCCGAGGTGGTCATCACGATGAGCTTCGACCTCACCTGGGCCGAAGAGGGCCCCGTCAATCATGCCGACCATCGCGCGGTCGGGCTCGCCGTGCTCGACGCCTGCCGGGACGCCGCCAACGGGTGGGTGTTCCCCGAGGCCGGGCCGCCGTGGACCGGCATCCGCGATGCCTACGTGGCCTCGGGCGGCAACCCGACTCATTTCGCGGACGTCACCGCCACCATTGACGCGGGCATCGCGTCGCTGCGCGAGCACCGTGCCTACCTCGAAGGCCTGGGCCGCGATTTCGACCCGGATGAGTTTTTGCGAAACATGGCGGGCTACGTCGGCCTCGGCGCCGGGTGCGAGTACGCCGTGCCTTTCCGCCGCTATCCGATGGGCTAACCCGCTGGACCCGCCGCGATCAGGGCGGTGATCTGGGCCTCGAGCGGCACGGCGGCCGCGAGGCGGTTATCGACGGTGACGTGCGGGGCGGCCGGCTCGGAGCCCAGGCGCATGCTGGCGCAGAATGCCGCGAAGTCCGCCAGCTTGGCCACATCGCGCGCCAGCCCGCGGGCGTCCAGCCGCTGCCGCAAGGTGGCCTCGTCTGAGGCGACCCAGACCAGGCGCACCGTCCCGCCGCCCAGCTCGGCGACCCAGGATTCCCAGCGCCCAGCATCGTGGATTTGACTGGTAAAAGGTCCGGAGAGCAGAACGGGACAGCCATAAGCGCGGATCTCCCGAGCCGTGGCGGTCATGCCAGCGTACTCGTGGACCTTGACGTGCTCGTCGTACCACGGGCCCTCGCGCTCCCCGGCCGGACGGCCGGCGGACGCCAGGATGGCCGCCACGAAGGACTCGTACATGGTGTCCTTATCGAGCAGCGCGGGGACCGGCTCGAGCGAGCGGAGCAGCATACTGGCGATGGTGCTCTTGCCGGCTCCCGGCGGTCCCGCCACCACCCAGGCCGGCGCGGGGACGCTCATCAGGCGAAGATGACCCAGCTGTGTCCCGGCACGAGCAGCGGATCCGCTGGCCTCATGCCGGGATCAGGGGTTAGTGCTACCTCGAGCCCGCCCGGGTCGACCGGGAACCTGAATTCGCCGTCGCCGGCGTTTAGCAGGATCACGATCTCGGCGCCGTCCGCGACGGCCCGGAAGGCGAATGCCTCGTTGGTCAGGTGCTGCACGCTCGTCCGGGCCCGGACGAGCCACGGATAGCGGCGGCGGAACCCGATCAGGCGCTGGTGCAGCCGGTAGGCCGGCCAGCCGTCGGGCGGCAACTCAGCCGGGCTAGCCGGAAACGGCGGCCGGATCTCGTCGTCGCCGCCGGCCCGGTCTTCCTTGACGCCCCGCCACGCTTGCTCGTCACCGTAGTAGACGCTCGGTATGCCGCCGACGGTGAACAGCACGGCCAGCGCGTGGCCGATGTGCCGGTCATCGGAGAGCAGGCTGGCCAGCCGGGTGACGTCATGGTTCCCGACGAAGGTCTGCGGCAGGACGGCATCGAGGATCTCGTTGTGCCGGCCGAGGGCCCAGGCCAGCTCGAAAAAGTTGCCGTCGTTCAGCGAGCTCCAGATCGCCTTCCACAGCTCGTACTGCGTAACCGAGTCCAGGCCGCTGGCCACCGCGTAGGCCGCGTAATCGCCGTGGATCACTTCTCCGACGAACCAAGCCTCCGGATGCGCCGCCCGCACCAGGGGCAGCGCCCTCGCCCAGAAGGCCGGCGGTACCGCGTAGGCGGCGTCGAGCCGCCAGCCGGCCGCGCCCCGGTCGAGCCAGTGGGTCATCGCCCGGGCGACGTAGCCGAGCACCTCCGGTTCCTCGTGATCCAGGGCAACGAGCTGGTGGTGACCCTCGAACGTCTCATAGTCGCCGCTTTCCTTATCCCGGCGGAACCACCGGGCCGCGGGCGAGCCCGGGCCGTCGGCCAGCGCGGCCTGGAACGTGGGGAACGAACGGCCGACGTGGTTGAACACCCCGTCCAGGACGATCCGCAGGCCACGACGGCCAGCCTCGGCGACCAGATGGTCGAAGTCCGCGTCATCGCCGAGCCGCCGATCCACCGTGAAGTGGTCGATGGTGTCGTAGCCGTGGGTCCCGGCCGCGAAAATCGGTCCGAGAAGCAGTCCCGAGCAGCCGAGCTCGACCGCGTAATCCAGCCAGTCCGCCAGCTGCGGCAACCGGTGCCGAACCGGCTCTCCCGCCGGGAGCGCTTCCTTCTCCGCACCGGTAAAACCCAGTGGGTACACATGCCACCAGATAGCGTGATCGACCCAGGACGCCACCGGCTAACCATAGCGGGCCGAAGGGGAGGATCGCTGCGGGTGGCCTCGGCGGCGGGCTGACCACGATCGATGGGCGGGAACTTGGCGGCGGAGGCCGCGGGGCGGGCGGCCCGGCCGCCCTGCTCCGGGCCTGGCGGCGGCGTCAGCTGGCCGCCGGAACACTTGTGCTTGCGAGACTCGAGCAACACCGACCCGGTGAGGAGCAAGATCCCCGTCCAGGCGAAAGTGAACGCGAACACGAGCATGGCCACGGCGCCGCTGTCGGGCTGGGCCGCCAGCACACCCGCCCACAAGCCTGCCGTCAGCAGGGTGCTCACCGTGACCGTAAGAGCGATCCGCGGCTTGTCCCGAGCGGGCTGGCGCGGCGGCTGAGCTGAAGCCGGGCCGGCCGGGAGATCGAGCGTGAGCGACGCCAGTTCGGCGTTGGTCCGCGAGGCGAGGGCTTGCCCTAGCCGCGCATCGAACTCGTCCCTGGTCAGCCGGCCCTGGACGAACGCGGCCTTGAGCACGTCGACCACCCGCTCGCGGTCGGCGTGCGACGCCCGCAGGTGGACGTGGCCTAGCCCGTCTCCGGCCATCTCATCTCCGGGCTCTGCCATCACCGGCACCTCCCGCACGTACGACGTACGCCCAGCGTAACCCGGCGCCCACCAGCCAGGGGACGGCGGGCGGCGGCAAGTGACGCCGCGCGATCCTGATGACCACGCCGGGTAATGGCGTTTCGGGACCGCTTTTCACGGTAGGGGCGAGTGACAGTCGAAGACCGGCCGGGGGACGGTCAGGAAGGAACCCTATGGTGCTGCAACCCGAAGAAGCCGGCCGCGTCGGGTCCGTTGACGAATCCGGCCGTAAGCGCCAGGTACGCCTGGCCGCAGTCGCCAGCGTGATCGGGACCTCGATCGAGTGGTACGACTTCTTCCTCTACGGAACGGCCGCGGCCATCGTGTTCCCCGCGGTCTTCTTCCCCAAATCCAGTGCCTACGCGGGCACGCTCGAATCGTTCGCCACGTACGCCGTCGGGTTCGCGGCCCGGCCGGTCGGCGCGGCGATCTTCGGCCACTGGGGCGACAGGCTCGGCCGTAAGGCCACCCTGATCATCACGCTGCTGATGATGGGCCTGGCCAGCGCCCTGGTGGGCGTTCTGCCTGGCACCGCGGCCATCGGCATCGCGGCGCCCATCCTGCTCGTGGTGCTGCGGCTGCTGCAGGGTCTCGCGGTGGGCGGTGAGTGGAGCGGCTCGGTGCTGCTGTCCATGGAGTGGGGGAAGCAGCGGCGGCGCGGGCTGATGGCGAGCTGGCCGCAGATGGGCGTGCCGATCGGGCTGCTGCTCGGCACCGGGGCCATGACGGCAATCGCGCTCTCCTTTCCGGATGCGTTCAAGGCCTGGGCCTGGCGGATCCCGTTCCTGGCCAGCCTGCTGCTGGTGGCCATCGGCCTCTGGGTCCGGCTGAAGGTGCTCGAGACGCCGATGTTCGCCCAGGTGGTCAAGAAGCAGACCGTGTCCAAGGTCCCGGTGGCCGAGGTGATCCGGCGATACCCGAAGCAGATCGTGCTCAGCGCGCTGCTCCGGATGTCGGAGCAGGCGCCGTTCTATATCTACACCGCGTTCGCGCTGGCCTACATCAAGGAGCACCTGCACCAGACCGAGGGCCTAGGGCTCGCCGCGGTGACCGTGGGCGGCGCACTCGAGCTCCTCCTGATACCGGTCATGGGTAACCTCAGCGACCGGCTGGGCCGCAGGCGCGTCTACGGTACCGGAGCGGTACTGATGGGGCTGGCCGCGTTCCCCGCCTTCCTCCTGCTTAACACCGGAGCGGCGGGCCTCATCATCCTCGGCGTGGCCTTGATCGCCATTCCGCATGCCATCCAGTACGGTCCCCAGTCGTCCTACATCGCGGAGAACTTCCCGACCGAGCTCGCCTACGCCGGCAGTGGCCTCGGCTATCAGGCGGCTTCGCTGATCGCCGGCGGCCCCGCGCCGCTCCTCGCGACCTGGATGCTGGCCAGCTTCGGCTGGCAAGCGATCGCGGTGTACATCGTCGCGTGCGTCGTCCTGACCTTGATCGCGGTCATCCTGCTGCCAGATCGGAGCAGGGCCGACCTCGGCGCCCCGTCGATGCTTACCCCGGTCGCGGGCCAGGCCGTGAGCCGCTGACCACGCCGGGCAGCTTAGTCCGCCGCTGGACAAGACGGTTCGCTGCCGTAAGTCACCTGGTTAGGGTCTTGGCGCGGTCGCCTGGCCTGGTCTCGGAGGCGAAAAATCCGAGGACGGCGGCCACGCCAAGCACGGCGGCGGCGAGGGTGAAGGCCGCGGTATATGAGGCCGTGTCGACGAGGAACCCCGCCGCCACGGGCCCGACCACCGCGCCGATGTCGCCGGCCATCTGGTAGAACGCGACCAGGGTCCCGCCCCGGCGGTCGAGCAGGTCGCCGATCATGGCGGACGGCGCGACGTCGAGCAGCCCCGAGCCGAGGCCTGACACGGCCAGCGCGGCCAGGTAAAGCCAGAGTCCGGGCCGCAACGCCAGCATGGCCATGCCGGCGGCCGAGATCGTACAGCCGGCCATGATGACCGGCCGCCGGCCGAGCGTATCGGCCAGCCGTCCGCCAGGCAGCAGCGCGGCCCCGTTCAGCACGGCGAAGACGAGGAAGCCGATGCCTGTCCAGACCGCTGACCGGTGCAAGATTTCACGGACGAACAAGGGCACGATGGCGGCGCGGACGCCCAGTGCGGCGAACCCGTCGGCGAGGTTCGCGGACGCCGCGGCACGGTAGGCGCTGCTGCGTAGCGCACGAGCCAGCGCGGTAACCGAACGAGCCGGCTGCTGGCCGGCCACCGCGGGCTGGTGCGGCGCATCGCGCAACACGGTCGCGGCGATGACCGCGGGCACGACGAGCAGGGCGCCGTAGATGAAAAACGGCGCCCGCAGCGACCAGGCCGCGACCAGCCCGCCCACCGCCGGGCCGCTGATACCGCCCAGCAGGAACCCGCCGCTGTACAGGCCGCTGGCCCGGCCCCTCTGACCGGCTGGCACCCGGCCAAGCAGCAGGGCCTGGGCGCTGACGCTGAACATCGCCGAGCCCAGCCCACCGCTGCCCCGCAGCACCATCAGCTCCGCGAAGGAGCGGGAAAATCCGGCCAGCACGCTGCTCACCGCGACGATCGCGATGCCCGCCGCCATGACGCCGGGCTCGCCGAAGCGGTCCACCAGACGGCCCGCAGGCAGTGCGCCGACCACCCGTAGCAGCGCGAATACGCTGATCACGCTGGCAGCGGCGGCTACGCTGACGCCAAACTGGCGGGCGAACGCCGGGATGGCCGGGGCGACGATTCCGAATCCGAGCGCCACCGTGAAGGAGATCGCAGCCAGGATCGGCACTTCCCTGGGCAGGTCCCGGAACGGGCTGCGCCAGGGACCAGACACGAACGGCATTGTGTCAGCCGGCCTGCGCCGCGCCCAAGGGCGCGCCGCCCGTGCGGGTCGGCGTCAGCAGCGCGCGAATCCCGAGATCAAGAGGTGAACGGCTCGAGCAGGTGGCTGAAGGCCCAGGAATCCTGGGAGAGGCCCGAACACGAATTGCTGTCGACGGAGCCCGGGCACGCGCCGTTGTCCCGCTCGATCGCCCAAATCGAGATGAAGCCGAATGAGTGGTCGCGAGCGTAGGCCAGGATCCGCCTCGCGTCCGAGAGCTGGGTGACTTCGGTCTTGTTCGGGTTGTCGTCGATGCCGGGCAGGAAGGTGAGACCTTGCATCGCCCACAGATCCGTACTCGACTCGTGCGGGAACAACGAGGCGAGTTGACGGTGCACGTTACTGGCCGCGTCGATCGCCGCGGTGCCCATGTCCACCGTGCCCGGCAAGTCGTAGTAATCGAAGGCCATGGTGTTGACCACGCTGACGTGCACGCCGTGCGAGACCGCGCTCTGCAGGACCGACAAGGAGTTCGGCTGAAGCCCGGACGGCTGGACCGGCAGCGTGTACTGAATCTGCAGCGGGTGACCGTGGCTGGAGGCCCACGCTTGCGTCATCGCGAGCGCCTGGTTCCGCCGGTCGATACCCGCCGCGTTGTTCAGCGCGTTGAGCTCCACGTCCATATCGAGCCTGGTGACGTGGTACGTGCTGATCACCGACTCATAGTCGGCCGCGAGCGCGTTGACGTCGGTACAGGAGTCGGCGATCTCGGTGCCGTTGTTGCCCGCGCTCTGACCGCCGAAGGTCAGGGCCACGTTGCCGCCCTGCTGCTTCAGCTGGCCGATCTGAGCCCCGAAGACCGCGGTACTGACGGGCTGTGAGCTACTGCCGTCCCAGGCCAGCGTGCAGGAGCCGGGGGAAGCCGCTTGGAGGAAGCCCAGGTTGAAGTACTTCACGCCCGACTGGGAGGAGAACGACGGGATGCTGCCGCTGGTCCAGGTTTCGAAGTAGGGCGAGTAGACCCTCCCCGGCCACGCGGCGAATGCGCCTACTCCCTGGGGCGTGACCTTGACCGGGTCGGCTGACGGCGTCGGCGTGCTACTCGCGCTATGCGTGCCGGCACATGCCGACAAGGACACGCAGAGGCCTGCCGCCGCGGCGAGTATCACGGCTCGGGTCACCCTCTGCGGTAGACAGCGCGTCATGATTCGCCTCCCTCGGCGAGCTTGCTACCACCGATCGCGGGAGGTTCAGCGGCGGTCGCGGGCTTTGCCAAGGAGCTTACGTCAGCAAGGATACTTAGTCGGCCTACGGAGCAAACGGCGTGGTCGGGGGTAACGGTGCCGGGGGCGTGCACCGATGTTCGTTAGGGAGAAAATCTGGAAAATACGGTCTGTGGGCGCACAGCGGGCGGGTGCTGGCCCGGCGGGAGCGGGCACAATGGCGGCATGGCCACATACGTCGCCCTGCTGCGCGGTATCAATGTCGGGGGCCGGAACAAGGTCCCGATGGCCGCCCTGCGCGAGGTAGTGACCTCGCTCGGGCATACCGGGGTGACGACCTATATCCAGAGCGGCAACGTGCTGTTCACCGCGGCGGGCGCCAGCACCAGGGAGCTAGCCGCCGCCCTGGAGTCCGCCATCGGCGCCGCCTTCGGGATCTGGGCGTCCGTTGTGGTCCTGACCAGGGACGAGCTAGCCAAGGTCCTGAGCGATAACCCGTATTCGGACGAGGCTAACCCGAAGCTGGTCCACGTGGTGTTCTTGAACTCCGTACCCTCGCAGGACCTGCTCGACCGCATCACGGCCGCCGGGAGCACGGCCGCGGCCAAGGGCGGCCGCGACACCTTCACGGCGATCGGGCCCGCGCTCTTCGTGCACACGCCGGACGGTTTCGGGACCAGCGAGCTGGCCCAGTCGCTGTTCCGCATAATCAGCGCCCCGGCCACGCAGAAGAAGGAAGCCATCGCGGCCACGGCCAGGAACTGGGCCACCGCCACCAAGCTGCTTGCGCTTTGTGACGAGAAGTAATGAGTGACCTAGGGAGTGTCTTGGCTGAGCGAGCGGTCCTGGTGACCGGGGCATCCAGGGGAATCGGCAAGGCGGTGGCCCAGGCGTTCGCGAACCAGGGCGACCGGGTGGCCGTGCACCACCGTGATTCGGCCGGCCTCGCGCACGAAGTGCTGGCCGGGCTGCCGGGCGGCGGCCACACGATCGTCCAGGCCGACCTAGCCGACGCCGGAGCCGTCCGGCGGATGGTCGAGGCGGCCGTGGCCGGTCTCGGCGGCCTCGACGTCCTGGTGAACAATGCAGGGATCTACGTATGGCACCCGATCACGGAGGTGTCCTACGAGAAGTGGCAAGAGGTGTGGCGCGAGACCCTCGCCGTCAACCTCACCGGCGCCGCCAACGTGACCTGGTGCGCCGTGCAGCACATGAAGGAAACCGGGGGCCGGATCGTCAACGTGTCATCGCGCGGCGCCTTCCGCGGTGAGCCGCGGTACCCGGCCTACGGAGCCAGCAAGGCCGGCCTGAACGCATTCGGCCAGTCGATGGCGCGCGCGCTGGCGCCGTTCGGCATCTCGGTGGGCACGGTCGCGCCCGGTTACGTCGAGACCGAAATGGCCGCCGCCGACCTGGGTTCCGCGCGGGGGGAGGAGATCCGGGCGCAGAGCCCGTTCAACCGGGTCGCGACGCCCGAGGAAATCGCGGCCGCCGTCGTCTACCTGGCCTCCGATCAGGCCGAGTGGGCCAGCGGCACCATCCTCGACCTGAACGGAGCCTCGTACCTGCGCTAGGGATGTCCGGGCCGCGCGATGCGCTCTATGATCCGGCTTCTGGACTAGGGCCAGGGACGGGCGCCGTCGCCAGACGGGGCCGTCGGCAGCACGGTCATCACCCGGGCCCAGGCGAGCTCGGTGCCGGCCGCCAGGCAGCCGTCGACGACGGCATCGGTACCGAGGGCGCTGACCCGGATGGCCGGAATGACGGGCGCGATCGGCTCGAGTTCGGTGCTGACGGCCTCGGCGAAGCCGGGCGCGCGGCCGATCCCGCCGCCCAGCACGATCAGGTCGGGGTCGACCACGGTGATGACGGCGCAGATCGTCTGGGCGACCAGCCGCGCCTCCTCCGCCACCACCGCCATCGCCCGCCGGTCCCCGGCGGCCGCGGCCTCGAAGACCCGGCGGGCGGATACCGGGCCGCGCATGCCGCCGCGGCGGGCCGCCCGGACCACGCCGGAGGCCGAGGCGGCCGCCTCGAGCGTGCCGCGTTTGCGCGCCTCTTGCTCGTCTGCGCCGCTGCCGCCGGACAGCGGCAGGAACGCGATCTCCCCCGCGACCCCGTGCGCTCCGCGAAGCAGCTGACCGCCCAGCACCAGCCCCATGCCGATGCCGGTACCGATGTGTACGAAGGCGAAGTGATCGACCTCGCGGCCGTGGCCCAGCGCGCGTTCGGCCAGGGCGGCGGCGTCCACGTCGTTCTCCATCACCAGTGAGGACCCGAACGCCTCCCGCAGGCCGGCCAGCGCCGCCGGGCGGTCCCAGCCGCGCAGGCCGCCGGTGAGCTTCATGGCGTTCCGGCGCGGATCGTAGACGCCCGGGCTGCCGATCACGGTCTGCGTGATCGCCGACCGGGCGACGCCCACGTTCTCGCATAGCAGGTCGGCGAGCCCGACGAGCTCGGCGACCCGGCCGCGGACACTGGTGGCGTGGGCCCGCAGCGACTCACGGGCCCTGATCTCCCCGGACAGGTCGGCGATCGCGCCGCGGACGTACTCGTGCCCGATATCCAGCCCGAGTACCAGGCCCGCCTCCGGCCTGATCTCATACAGCCGGGCCGACCGGCCAGGCACCCCGGTTCGCTGGCCGGCGATCCGGACCAGGCCCGCGCGCTCCACGTTGTCCAGGGCCAGCGACACGGTCGGCTTGGACAAGCCGGAGACCCGGGCCAGTTCGGCCCGCGAACAGGGACCACGCTGGCGGATGTGCTCCAGCAAGAGCTGCTCGTTCATCGCCCGGATCAGCGAAGGCCGCGCCGCGAACAGGGCCGCCCCCGAGTTCTCCGGAGGCGGCAGCGCCAGCGCCGACTCCGGCGCGGCCGGGGCCGACCCCGGCCCTGGCCCTGGCTCCAGATCCGGCGGGTCCGTGGGCACAGCCGCGCCCGCACCTGCCGACATGGCTGTCACGGCGACCTCCTCCATCATGATGCCTTGGCGTGCGTTTCCGGACCCCCGGATGCCCTAAAGTTACGGACCCGGCCACCCGGACGTTAAGACCTTGCGACAGTTCGCCAGGGCCCTTGTCCCGGACAGATAGTTAGGATACTGTCCTAACAAAATTCGCGGAAGTGGTTACCCGTACACATCTCAATAAAGACAGACGTCCCGATAGAAACAGACGTCATGTGAGCGCGGAGGCTGCGCCGCGCGCAGGCACTGGCTCTGCGCGTGAGGCCGCCACCGGCTCGGCGCGCAGCTACCGGCTCCGCGCCGGTCAGGACCAAACGGCAGTAAGGACGAACGGCATGAGACGCCTCACCAGATACGGGGTCATCGTCGCGGCCGGCATGCTCGCGGCCGGCTGTAGCGCCGGTTCAGGCTCCAGTTCCAATCCCGGCTCCAGCGCTAGCGGCAAGGCAGCGACGAACAGCGTGCTGACCATCTCCAACGAGAACGGCGCGCTTTGGACCTGCGGCTTCAGTCCGCTCAACACCTCCGACACCCTACTGTCGGTCGGCTTCATCTACGAGCCGCTGGTCTACGTGAACCCGCTGCAGAACGGCAAAACCACACCCATGCTCGCTACCTCCTGGAGCTGGGGGGCGGGCAACAAGACGCTCACCTTCACGATCCGCCAGGGGGTCAAGTGGAGCGACGGCACGCCGATGACCGCGGCCGACGTGGCGTACACCTTCAACCTGATAAAGAAGTACCCGGCCCTGGACCTGACCGGTGCCTGGTCGGTACTTTCCAGCGTCACCGCCACCGGCCCGAACACGGTCACGATGGATTTCAGCACCACCGCCGTGCCCTACTTCTACTACATCGCGGACCAGACGCCGATCGTGCCCGAGCACATCTGGTCGAAGATGGCCAACCCGACGACCAACCCCGTCAGCCAGCCGGTGGGCACGGGTCCGTACCTGATGAGCAAGTGCAGCCCGTCGAACATCACTTACACCGCCAACCCGCACTACTGGCAGCCAGGCGAGCCAAAGATCGCCAAGATCCAGTACCCGGCCTACACCAGCAACAACACGGCCAACAACGACCTGGCCAACGGGAGCGCGCAGTGGGGTGCCCAGTACATCCCTGGCATCGACGCTTTCTACACGTCCAAGAGCCCGAACTACCACTACTGGTTCCCGCCTACCGTCAACGTCTCGCTCGTCCCGAACCTGACCAACCCCCTGCTGAGCAACGTCAAGGTCCGTCAGGCCATGTCATACGCGATCAACAGGAGCCAGGTCTCCAGCATCGGCGAGTCCGGCTACGAGCCGCCGGCGAACCAGACCGGCATCGTCACGCCGACGTTCTCCGGCTCGCTGGACAGCTCGGCCCTTTCGAGCTGGGGCAATGGCTATGACCCGGCGAAGGCGAAGGCCCTGCTGGCGTCGGCGGGCTACCACCTGGCCGGCGGCGTCATGACGAACGCGGCCGGGCAGAAGCTGGCGTTCACCGTGATCAACGTCGGCGACTACTCCGACTGGGTCGCCTCCGTGCAGGTGATCCAGCAGGATCTCAAGGCGATCGGCATCCAGATCACCCCGAGTAACCTGTCGAACACCGACTTCGACGCCGACCTGTTCTACGGCAAGTACCAGCTCGCTTACTACGACCAGCAGACGTTCGGCCCGAGCGCGTACTACGAGCTGAACAACTGGCTCAACTCCGCGAACACGGCGCCGGTCGGCAAGTCGGCGGCCAGCAACTACGAGCGCTACAGCAGCAAGACCACCGACGCCCTGCTGAACCAGTACGCGACTACCACGAGCACCGCCACGCAGCAGACGATCATGAACCAGATCCAGCAGGTCATGGTCGGCTCGGTGCCGATTATCCCGGTCACAGAGGCGGTCGACTGGTACCAGTACGACACCGGGACGTTCAGCGGCTGGCCCACACCCGGCAACCCGTACGCCCAGCCGTCCGCGTACGCCTTCCCGGACAACGAGCAGGTGCTACTGCATCTGGCACCGAAATAGGGCCGCAATAAGTGCGGGAGTAAGTAAAGCGCCGTGAATTATGTGCCGCGTGCCAGGGTCCTACCGGCTAGACCCTGGCACGCGGCCCGGAATCCCGGCTGAACCAGGAGCCAACGAGCTTGAGATACGCGCTGCGCCGCCTTGGTTTCTTCGTCCTCACACTGTGGGTGGCGCTCACCCTTAACTTCCTGCTGCCGCGGCTGATGCCGGGAAACCCCGCGCTGGCCATGATGTCGAAATTCCACGGCGAGCTCAGCCCGAAGGCGCTGAACGCCCTGGAGATCCTCTTCGGCGTCAACACCAGACAGGGCCTGCTCGGGCAGTACTTCGGCTATCTCCACCAGATCCTGACGGGCAACTTCGGCATCTCGCTGAGCGAGTACCCGGCGTCCGTCACGTCAGTCATCGGCAGCGCGATCTGGTGGACGGTCGGCCTGGTCGGCATCACCACCGTGCTGGCCTTCATCCTCGGCACCGGCCTCGGCATCGTCGCCGCCTGGCGGCGCGGCGGGAAGCTGGACAGCATCGTGCCGCCGGTGTTCGTAATCACCTCCGCGATCCCGTACTTCTGGATGGCCATGGTGCTGGTGCTGATCTTCGCCCTCACCCTGCACTGGTTTCCCAGCCAGGGCGGCTACTACGTGACCACCGACACCCCCGGCCTCAACCTCACCTTCTTCCAGGATGTGGTCAACCACGCCTTCCTGCCGGCCGTCGCGCTCCTGATCACCACGATCGGCACCTGGATCCTGACCATGCGGAACACGATGATCACCACGCTGGCCGAGGACTACGTGCGGATGGCCCGGGCCAAGGGACTACCAGGCTGGCGCATCATGCTCGACTACGCGGCCCGCAACGCGATCCTCCCGAACCTGACCGGCTTCGCGATGTCCCTCGGCTTCGTGGTCAGCGGCGCGATCCTGATCGAGTACGTGTTCAACTATCCCGGAATCGGCTACATGCTGCTGCAGGCGGTGTCCGGTGAGGATTACCCGCTGATGCAGGCCCTGTTCCTGATCATCACCGTCGCGGTCCTGTTCGCGGTCCTGATCGCCGACATCCTGACCGCGCTGCTCGACCCGCGGACCAGGGCGGCGCGGTAGCCATGGCCATGCCAGTTTCCGGTGTCGCCACCGAGACCCCCGCCGCCCAGGTGCGGCCGGCCGTACCCTAGGCCGCATCGGCCGCGCCTTCCGTTCCAACCGCAAGGCAACCGCGGGCATCATCCTGCTCGCCATCTTCATCCTGATCGCGATCTTCCCCGGCGCCATCGCCAAGGACAGCCCGACGGCCGACGCCTATCCCCCGCACCTGGGCGTCTCGACCGCTCACCTCCTCGGCACCAACGCGTACGGGCAAGACCTGTTCGCGCAGGTGGTATGGGGAACCAGGAACGTCATGATCATCGCGTTCGTGGTCGGCCTGGCCACGACCGGGATAGCGGTCCTCATCGGTATCGCCGCCGCCTACCTCGGCGGCCTGTGGGACAACTCGCTCAGCGTGCTGACCGACGTGCTCCTGGTCATCCCGCTGTTCCCGCTGCTGATCGTCATCGCCGCCTACGCGCACGGCGGGACCACGATCGTGCTGATCACCGCGATCACGCTCACGAGCTGGTCTTATACCGCGCGCCAGCTCCGGGCGCAGGCGCTCACGCTGCGCAACCGGGACTTCCTCCAGGCGGCCCGGGTCCGCGGCGAGCGGCGGCTTTACATCATCGTGGTCGAAGTCATCCCCACCATGACCTCGCTGATCGTGGCGGCCTTCCTGACCAACGCGCTGTACGCGGTCCTGTTCGCGTCCAGCCTGCAGTTCATCGGCCTCGGCGACCCGAACACGGTGAGCTGGGGCACCACGCTGTACTGGGCGGAGAACAACGCCGCGCTGCAGACCGGCTATCCGCTTTGGGCGATCGCGCCCGGGGCCTGCATCGCGCTGCTCGGCGCCGCCTTCGCCCTGTTGAACTACGCCTTCGACGAGATCGGCAATCCGGCCCTTCGGCCGGTACGGAAGATACGCCAGAAGAAAGGTGCCCAGGAGAAAGGTGCCCAGGAGAAAGGTGCAGAGCTGCGTGCCTGACACACCGGTGCTTGAGGTCAGCGGCCTTTCCGTCGACTACCTCCTGGATAAAGGCCCAGTGCGGGCCGTGGACGAGGTGTCGTTCACGGTCGGCCGGGGCGAGTTTCTCGGCATCGTGGGCGAATCGGGCTGCGGGAAGTCCACGCTGCTGTTCGCCGTCGCCCAGCTGCTGGCCTCGCCCGCTCACATCGCCGCGGGGACCGTCACCTTCGAGGGCACCAACCTGGTGGGGCTGACCGACAGGCAGCTCTCCGCGATCCGCTGGCGCGCCATGTCGGTGGTCATGCAGAGCGCGATGAACGCGCTGAACCCGGTCAAGACGATCGGAGCCCAGTTCAAGGACGCGATGCAGGCGCACGGCAAGCCGTCCAAGGAGGAGATCATCGCCAGGTCGGCCGAGGTGCTGCAGATGGTCGGCATCGATCCCGCGCACCTGCGAAGCTACCCGCACCAGCTCTCCGGCGGGATGCGGCAGCGCTCGATGATCGCGATGGCGATGCTGTTCACGCCCGACCTGGTGATCATGGACGAGCCGACGTCCGCGCTTGACGTGGTGGCGCAGCGGTCGCTGATGGTGCAGATCAAGGAACTCCAGCAGACGTTCGGTTTCGCGGTCATCTTCGTCACCCACGACATGTCCCTGATCAGCCATTTCTCCGACCGGCTGATGGTGATGTACGCCGGGCAAGTCGACGAGCTCGGGGCCACGAAGATGATCTTCGACCGGCCGATGCATCCGTACACACAGGGCCTGCTGGAAGCGTTCCCGTCCATCCGCGGCCCGCGCGTCCCGCTCAGGGGAATCCCCGGCAATCCGCCCGACCTGTCGTCGGTGCCCGCCGGCTGCCGGTTCCACCCGCGATGCCCGCACGCACTCGACAAGTGCGCGCAGGTCCCGCCCGGGCTGTCCCCGGTGGACGGGGACCTCGTACGCTGCCTGCGCCGCCAGGACGGGAGCCTCAGCTGATGACCGTTCTGCTTCGGGCCGAGCACCTGACCAGGCACTTCAAGATAGGCGGGGCCCTCTCCCAGCGGACCCTGCACGCGGTAGACGATGTCAGTTTCGGCATCAGTGAGCGCGAGATCGTGGCGCTGGCCGGGGAGAGCGGCAGCGGCAAGTCCACCATCGCCCGACTGCTGGCCCGGATCTACCGGCCTACCGCCGGGGAGATCTACTTCGAGGGCAAGCCGCTCTCGCGGCTGCGCTCGCGCCGCGACCAGCTCCGTTACAGCGGTCTGGTGCCGATGGTGTTCCAGGACCCGTTCGGCTCGATCAACCCGGTGTTCCGGGTCCAGCACGGCGTCCTGCGCAGCCTGAAGCTGCACCGCCCGTCGCTGTCCGCGGCGCAGCGGCTCGAGGAAGCGGCCAGGATCTTCGAAGTGGTCGGCCTGAACCCCGACATGCTGCAGCGCTTCCCCTACGAGCTAAGCGGCGGGCAGCGGCAGCGGGTCGGCTTCGCCCAGGCGCTGGCCATGCGGCCGAAGCTGATCCTGGCCGACGAGCCGGTCTCCATGCTGGACGTGTCGATCAGGATCGGCCTGCTCAACCTGATGACCAAGCTGCGCGACGAGGAAGGCGTATCGATCCTCTACATCACCCACGACATCGCCAGCGCGCGGTACGTGGCGGACCGGCTGATCGTGATGTACGCCGGCCAGATCGCCGAGACCGGGCCGATCGAGGACGTGCTGGCCCACCCGCGGCACCCGTACACCCAGCTGCTGCTTTCGGCGGTGCCTGATCCGCGCGCGCCGCTCTCGGTGGCGGCCGAGACCGACCGGGGCGAGCCGCCCAAGGTGATCGACCCGACCCCGGGCTGCCGGTTCCGCTGGCGGTGCCCGCTAGCCATTGACACTTGCGCGCAGGTCACGCCCGAACTCGCCGAGTTGCGTCCCGCTCATGAGGCGGCCTGCCACGTCGCCCAGACCACAGCCGAAGAAGTCAAGGCGTTCTCGTGAAGGAGTCCATGTGAAGCTGGCGGTCATCGGCGGTGGGTCGACCTACACGCCGGAGCTCGCGGACGGGATCGGCCGACTCCTCCCCGGAGTCGAGGAGCTAGTCCTGGTGGACCCCGATCCGGGTCGGCTGGCCGCCGTGGGGCCGGTGTCGGCCCGGATCATGGCCGCCCACGGCCATCCCGCGCGAGTGCGCTGGACCGGCGACCTGGACGAAGGCACCGAGGGCGCGGACGCGATCTTGTTCCAGCTCCGGATCGGCGGCCAGGCCGCGCGCCAGCGTGACGAGACCTGGCCGCTGGACTGCGGCTGCGTCGGCCAGGAAACCACCGGGGCCGGGGGGCTGGCAAAAGCGCTGCGCACCGTACCCATTGTCCTTGATCTGGCCGAACGGGCCGCCCGCCGGGCTTCGCCCGCTGCCTTCATCATCGATTTCACCAATCCGGTCGGGATCGTCACCCGGGCGCTGCTGTCCGCGGGCCACCGGGCTGTCGGCCTGTGCAACGTGGCCATCGGGTTCCAGCGCGACTTCGCCTCGCTACTGGGGGTCGGGCCGGGCGAGGTGTCGCTCGGCCACGTCGGCCTGAACCACCTGACCTGGGAACGCTCGGTGACGGTAGACGGCAAGGACGTGCTGCCCGATCTCCTCGCCGCGCACGCCGAGGAGATCGCCCCGCATACCGGGCTGCCCGCGGACTTCATCCGCCGCCTGGGCATGGTGCCGTCGTACTACCTGCGCTACTACTACGCCCACGACGCCGTGGTCGAATCGCAGCGCGGCGCCGTGACCCGGGCGGAGGAGGTCGCCCGGCTGGAGGCCGAGCTCCTGGAGCTTTACGCGGACCCGGCGCTGGATACCAAGCCGGCCCAGCTCGCGCAGCGCGGCGGCGCGTGGTACTCCGAGGCGGCGGTGGACCTGCTCGCCTCGCTGACCGGCAACCGCCGCGACGTCCAGGTGGTCAACACGGGCAACGGCGGGACGCTGCCGTTCCTGCCCGCCGACGCGGTGATCGAGGTACCCGCCGTGATCAGCGACGGGGGCGCCGTCCCGGTCCCGGTCGAGCCGGTGGACCCGCTGCTGCGCGGGCTGATCGCGCACGTGTACGCGTACGAGGAGCTCGCGCTCGAGGCCGCGATCCGGGGCGGGCGCGACCGGGTGTACGACGCGCTGCTCGCGCACCCGCTGGTGGGACAGGCCGATCAGGCCGAATGCCTGACCGGCCGGCTGCTCGCCGAGAACGCGAAGTTCCTCTCGTGGACGTAAGGGATTTCAACTATGACTCTTAGCCATCGACTATGGTCGGCCGCTGCCGTGGGGGTAGCAGTCGCAACACTAGCCGCACCCTCATCGGCGCTAGCGAGCGCTCGCGCTTTGTCTGCAGTTTCGGGGGCTACAACACCCAAAAGCGCAGACAAACCGGCGGAAGTCCGAGTTAATCAGGTCGGGTACCCGTCGTCGGGTTCGAAGGTCGCCTTCGTGATGCTTCCCGCGAAGGTCGCCAGCGTGAGCTTCGAAGTCACCACGCCGTACGGCGTCGTCTACCGGGGGACGTCCAAGGACGACGTGGGCTCGTGGAACTCCGCCTACGGCGCGGTCTACCAGCTCGGCTTCTCCGGCGTGCGCGCCCCGGGCCGCTATCGGGTCAAGATCACCTCGCCCGCCACCGCCGTCTCCCCCACGTTCACCATCGCCGGCGGGTCGCAGCTGTACGGCCAGCTGGTGGACAACGCCGTGCGCTACTTCACCTCCGAGCGGGACGGACCGGACGTGAACTCCGCGGTGCTTGACCGCCAGCCCGCCAACCTGACCGACGAGAACGCCTACGTCTACGCGGATCCCGCGTACGACAGCAACGACAACCTGCTCGGGACGCTGAAGAAGATCGGCGGCCCGGTCGACGTGTCCGGCGGCTGGTTCGACGCCGGCGGCGGCTACGAGAAGTTCGCCTACACCGCCAGCTTCGCCGACGGGCTCATGCTGCTCGCGGCGCGGGACAACCCCGGCTCCTACGCGGCGCTGCAGCCGGAAGCGGAGTTCGGCCTGCAGTGGATCACCAAGCTGTGGAACCCGGCCCGCAAGGTCTTGTACGCGCAGGTCGGGATCGGCAACGGCAACGCCAGCAACACGATCCAGGGCGACTACAACTTCTGGTTCCTGCCGCAGCAAGAGGACCGGATGAACGTGAGCCCGGGCGGTGACCCCGGCCCGACCGCGTACTTCGTCAAGTACCGGCCGGTGTTCGAGGCGGCTCCCCCTGGTCAGCCGGTCAGCCCCGACCTGGCCGGCCGTTTCGCCGCCGACTTCGCCCTCGGCGCCCAGCTTGACGCCGGCCCGGACCCGGCGCAGGCCCAGCACCTGCTGAGCCTGGCCCGGGGTGTCTACGCGATGGCGAAGACCACCAACGTCGGACAGCTCGTCACCGCGTTCCCGCACGACTACTACCCGGGCACCGAGTGGAAGAGCGACATGGCCTGGGGCGCCGCGGAGATCGCGCTGGCCGACGAGGCGACCGGCGCCCCGGACGCCCAGCTGCGCGCCGACCTGCTCACCGCGGCCTGGTGGGCCGGGGCCTACATCGCCCAGGGCCATCCGGCCGACGGCGACACCTTCAACCTCTACGACGACGGCGCGGTGGCCGAGGCCGAGTTGCTGCAGGCCATGCAGCAGGCCGGGATCTGGACGCGGAGCCCGATCAGCCGCGGCGCGCTGCTGAGCGACCTCGCCGCGCAGCTGCGCACCGGCGAGGACCAGGTGACGGGCGATCCGTTCGCGCTGGGCACGCAGCTGGGCGCCTCCGACGCCTCGCCGCATGCGTTCGGCCTGTTCATCACCGACGCGCTGTACCAGAAGTACGGCGGCTCCAGCCAGTACCAGTCGTTCGCGCAGCAGCAGCTGAACTTCGCGCTCGGCGCGAACGGCTGGGGCACGTCGTTCGTGGTCGGCGCGGGCACGGTGTTCCCGCACTGCATGCAGAGCGAGATCGCCAACCTGGCGGGCTCGCTCACCGGGACCGGCAAGATCCAGCTGGGCGCGACCACGGACGGGCCGAGCGCCCTGGCTAACTTCTCCGGCCTGGGCACGGTCCCCGGGATGCGGGCCTGCGCCGCGGGCAGCTTCGCGCCGTTTAATACCAAGACCGCCGGCTACGAGGACAACGTGGTCTCCTGGCCCTCCGTCGAGCCCGCCGACGACTACACCGCCGACTCCCTCCTGGCGTTCGCCCTGGGCGCGGATAGCGGGCCCGGCCTTGGCTGATAATCCGCTGCTGCCCCAGCCGCAGCCGCGGGCGCTCAAGCCCGCCGTGCTGGCCATCGACGGAGGCAACAGCAAGACCGACGTCGCCCTGGTCGCCAGCGACGGCACGCTGCTCGCCGCCGCCCGCGGCCCTGGCATCAACGCCCATGAGGTGGGGGTCGACCAGACGGTGCTGATCCTCGACGCCGTGGTCAAGCAGGCGGCCGCGCAGCTCGACGGGTCCGGGCCCGGCTGGATCGCCCTGCACACGGTGGCCTGCCTGGCCAACGCCGACCTGCCCGAAGAAGAGGCCGAGCACGCGGCGGCGGTGCAGGCCCAGGGGTGGAGCGCGACCGCGACGGTCGTCAACGACACCTTCGCCATCCTGCGGGCGGGCCTGCCGGACCGGACCGGCCCCCACTGGGGCGTGGCCGTGGTCTGTGGCGCGGGCATCAACTGCGTCGGCGTGGCGCCGGACGGGCGCGTCACCAGGTACCCGGCCCTGGGCACGATCTCAGGCGACTGGGGCGGCGGCTACGGACTCGGCCTGGAGGTCCTCTGGCACGCGGTACGGGCGGAGGACGGCCGCGGCCCGGACACGGCCCTGGCCGGCTACGTGACCAGCCACTTCGACGTGGAGCGGGTCGAGGAGGTGACGCTGCGCATCCACCAGGGCAAGATACCTGACGACGACCTGACTGGCCTGGCACCCGTCCTGCTGCGCGCGGCGGACGAAGGCGACCAGGTGGCCAGGACCGTGGTGAACCGCCTGGCCGATGAGATCTCGGTCATGGCCATCACCGCTATGCGCCGCCTGGGCCTCACCGGCCTGGCCACCCCGATCATCCTCGGCGGCGGCGTCATGACCGCGCGGAACCCGCGGCTGCTGGACGGCATCACCCGGCAGCTGACCGGGGCCGCCCCGCGCGCGGAGGTCCGCGTGATCGACGTGCCGCCGGTGGTCGGGGCGGCGCTGCTCGGCCTGGACCAGGCGCACGCGGCGCCCGCCGCCAAGGCCCGGCTGCGGGCGAGCTCCGGCCTCCTCACCTAGGGCCGGAAGGGCCAGAGGGGGCCGCGCCGAAGAAGGACTCGGTGAACTCCTGGCTCGCGGTCAGCTGCGCGGGCGTGCCCGCCATCAGCACCTGGCCGCCGCCGAGCACGTACGCGTACGCGGCGATGGCCAGCACCGCCCGGGCCCGCTGCTCGACGATGAGCACCGCCGCGCCGGCCTCGGCCAGCGCCCGCACGTGCTCGGACAGCAGCATGCCCGCCACCTTCGGGGCGAGGTTCGCCGTCGGCTCGTCCAGCAGGAACACCGCGGGGTCCAGCATTAGCACCCGGCCCATGGCCAGCATCTTGCGCTCACCGCCGCTGAGCCGGCCAGCCCGCCGGGTGAGCATCTCGCCGAGCCGCGGGAACACGCCGAGCACCCGCTCCACCCGCGCGCCGATCTCGCGCCGGGCGAGCAGGTAGCCGCCCATCTCCAGGTTCTCCCGGACGGTGAGCGGCGCGAACACGTCCTCGACCTGCGGCACGTACCCGACGCCGGCCCGGGCCACTTCCTCCGGCGCTAGGCCAGTGATGTCCCTGTCGCCGATCATGACCCGGCCCGAGGACACCTGGACCACCCCGGTCAGCGCCTTCAGCAGCGTGGACTTGCCCGATCCGTTCGGTCCCACGATGGCGTGGATCTCGCCGGCGACGGCGCGGACGGACACGCCGTGGATGATGTCGCCGGCGCCGTATCCCGCGTGGATACTCTCGGCGACCAGCCGCTCGTGTCCGGCGTCAGGCAAGGTAGGCCTCCACGACCTCGGATCGGTCCCGCAGCGCCGCCATCGTCCCCTCTGCGAGCACAGTCCCTTCCGCCATGACTATCACCGGGTCGCAGAACTCGTCCATGATGGCCAGCTCGTGCTCCACCATGAGGATCGTCATGCCCTCGGCGCACAGCGTGAGCAACTGCTCGCCGATCCGCCGGGCCAGCCGGGGATGCACGCCGGCCATCGGCTCGTCGAGGAGCAGGACCTTCGGCTCGGTCATCAGCGCGCGCATGATCTCGACCAGCCGGCGCTGCCCGCCGCTCAGGTCTCCGGCATAGGTATCGGCGTGCGCGGACAGCCCGAACTTCTCCAGCAGAGCCCAGCCGCGCCGGGTCGCCGCGGCCTCATCGGCGTCCCAGAATCGCCGGCCGAGCAGCGCGCCCCGCAGCGAGTCGCCCCGGTGCCGGGGGACGGCGCTGAGCAGGTTCTCCATCACGGTCAGCCGCTTGAACTCGCTGGCCAGCTGGAACGTCCGTACCAGCCCGAGCCGGGCGCGCTGGTAGGCGGGCACCGCGGTCACGTCCTGCCCGGCGTAGAAGATGTGACCCGAGGTCACCGGGAGGGTCCCGGCGAGCATGGCGAGCAAGGTCGACTTGCCGGCTCCGTTGGGACCGATGAGCCCGGTGAGAGTGCCGCGGCGGACCTCGATCGTCGCCCCGGCGACCGCCTGCATGCCGCCGAAGTCACGGCTGACGTCCGCGGCCCGCAGCATCACCTCGCCCGCCCCGGCGGCGCCCGCCCCGGCGGCGCCCGCCCCGGCGGCGCCCGCCCGGGCGGCGGCTGACGTGGCGGTGGGCTTGAGCGACGGCTCGTTCGGACTAATGGTTTGAAGATCCGGAGCGGGCGCGGCGCCGGCCAGACGGCGTTGCTCGGGCAGGATCCCCTGCGGCCGCAGCCACAAGAAGACCACGATCAGCAGGCCGATGGCCACCCACTGCAGGTCCTCGATGAGGCCGGGCGGGCCGAGGTTGGAGGGGATGTACCTGGTAGCCTCCTCGAACCCGACCGGCACCAGGATCGCGCCGAGCACCGCGCCGCGGTGACTGCCAGCGCCGCCGATGATCACGGCCGCGAACAGCACGATCGTCTCCGCGTACCCCCACGCGGACGGGGCCCACAAGTTGATAAACCCGACCAGGATCGCGCCGCTCAGCGCGGCGAGCGCGCCGCCGAGGACGAGCATGGCGGTGCGCATCGAGAGCAGGTTCTTGCCCAGCGAGTCGGCCACCACGTCGTTGTCCCGCATGGCCCGCAGCGACCGCCCGTACGGGGATTCGGTCACCCGCCGCACCAGCAGGAACACCCCGGCGGCCAGGATCAGGGCGATCAGGGCGTAAACCCACTGGTATCCCTGCGAGAGCGGGTTGTACTGCCCCTGCAGCGGCGCCGGTACCAGGGACAGGCCCGCGGCCCCGTTGAGGAAGGGCCGGTAGTTCGTCACCAGCAGGTTGAACATGACCGCGGTGACCAGCAGGCCCACCGCCGCGAAATCGCCGCGCAGCCTGCGGCCGACCAGGAACGTGAACGGCAGCCCTAGCAGGCCGCCGACGATCATGGCGCCGATCCACGGGAACGGGAACGGCAGGTTCCAGCCGCCGATATAAGACTGAAAACCGCCGTTGGCGCTGCTGGGGGGCAGTGAGAGGATCGCGGCGGTGTACGCGCCGGCCGCCTGGAAGATGATGAAACCGAAGTTTGTCACCCCGGCCACGCCGAACTGCTGGTTCAGGGCGAGGCACGCGATGATGTCCACGCCCGCGTAGATCAGCAGGTTGATGATGTAGTAAGCCTGCGCGCTGCCCACTATGCCGTCGCCCCCAGCAGGCCCGCCGGGCGCACCGCCATCATCGTTAGCAGCACGATGAAGGCCACGACGTCCTTATAGGACGGGTTGATGTAGGCGGCGCTGATCTCGGTGGCCAGCCCGATGATGACCGCGCCGATCATCGCGCCGTAGGCCTGGCCGGGGCCGCCGAGGAAGACCGCCGCGAGGATCACCACGAGGAAAAGGTCGGCGCTGGTCGCGCTCAGGCTGCCGTTGTTGATCGCGAACACGGTGCCGGCGATGCCGCAGAGCGCTCCGGTGAGCGCCCAGGTGGCGGTCACGATCCGGTCCGTCCTGATGCCGGAGCTCCGGGCCAGCGAGCGGTTGGCCGCGGTTGCCCGCATCGCCTTGCCGAGCTTGGTGTAGCGGAGCAGGCCGTGCACGGCGCCCATCACCACGATGCTCAGCCCGATGATCACGAACTGCACCGCAGTGAGCTCGAGGCCGCCCGCCTTGACGGTCGGCCCCTGGCTCATCGTGTAGGAGACGCTGGTGCCGCCGACTATGGCCTGGACCCCGAACTCGATGATCAGCGTCATGCCGAGCGAGACGATCACCAGCGTGATCGGCGGGCTGCCGCGGCGCTGGAACGGCGTGTAGATCCCCCTGTTAAGGACGACCGACACGACCGCTCCAGCCGCGGCCGCCGCCACCATGGCCAGCCAGATGTTGACGCCTGCCTGGTTGACCGCGTAGGCGACGTACGCGCTCGCGATCATCACGGCTGCGTAGGCGAGGTTCAGCACGTCGGTCACGGCGAACTGCATCGTGAACCCGACGGCGGCGATCGCCAGCACCGCCGAGGTGACCAGGCCGAAGCCGAAGGAGGCCAGGAACAGGCTCATCGGCGGCTAGGACAGGGCCCGCAGTTGCGCGGCGCTGAGGTTGCCGGTGACCTGGACCGCGCCCGTGCCGCTGTAGGTGTCGATCTGGAAGATGCCGGTGGAGTCGTGGAAGGAGTCGAAGCTGGTCGGGCCGCCCGGTCCTTCGTAGCGGATGGCCTTGCCCTGCTTGAGCGCGGCGGTCCCCTGCGCGAACGAGTAGACGGTGACCGCGCCGGCCGAACCGTCCCCGATCTTCTCGATGTACGGCGCGAACACGCTGGGATCGGTGGACTTCGCCTCGATCATCGCGAGCGCGGCGAGGTTGATCCCGTCGTACAGGTGCACGGCGCCGGGCGCGGTCAGGTAAGTGGCGAAGTTGCCGCTGCTGCCGACCTTGCCCTGCTCGGACATGATCGCCTGCTGGAACGGGGCGTAGGAGGGACCGCTGGTCTCGGTGACCAGGTTGTCGGCGTGGAAGCTGCTCGCCAGCGTGGAGGCGCCGACGGCGGCCGCGACGGACTTGTACCAGTCCGGCGAGATGCACGCCGAGGTGCCGATCACCGGGATCATCTTGCCCCCGTTGAGCTGCTTGACCTCGGACAGGAAGGTGGCGTCGGTCGGGCCGAGCGCCTCGGTGAGGATCACGTCCGGGTGCGCGGCCACGATCTTGGCCGCCTCGGTGCGGAAGGTGGACGCGTTCAGGTCGAGGGTCTCGTTCGCGGCCAGCGTCAGGCCGGCCTTCCCGATGGCGCTGATGGCGGGCTGGATGAACGTCTGGGAGCCGATGTCGTTGCCGAACGCCAGCGCGATCTTCTTGTAGCCGAGCTGCTGGGCGATCGCGATCATCGCGTAGGACTCTTCCAGGTCCGGCGGCACCAGCCGGTAGAAGTACTGGTAGTGGACGGAGTCGAATTCGGACTGGCCGGTCATCCCGAATACGACCTTCTTGGCCTCGTTCAGGACGGGGACCACGCTCGCGGCCTCATCGGAGGTGACGCCGATGACCAGCGCGAGGTTCGAGGTGGTGGCGAGCATCTGGCGGGTGGCGGGTACCGCGTCCGCGGGGTCCCCCCTGGTGTCCACGGCCTTGCAGGTCAGTTTGTGGCCGAGCACGCCACCGGCGTTGTTGATCGCCTGCGTGGCGCCGTCGCAGGATACCAGGTAGGTCGGGCCGAGCGCGGCGTCGGCACCGCTGAACGGCGCCAGGTCGGCGACCGTGAGCGTGCCGCCGCCGGACGCGGCGGTGCCGCCGGCGGCGCTGCTCGACGTGCTGCTGCTGCCGCAGGCCGCCAGGCCCGCGGCCGCCAGCCCGGCGACCGCGACGGCCGCCATCCGGCGAGCCCCCCCGAGCCCCCGCCTGTCCGGTACGCACTGTCTGTCCCGTATCCGCGTTCTCCGCGGGGTTGTCATCATTGTTGATCCCCTCTGCGGGTGGGTATTCCGGTGTCTGGTTGTGGGTGCGAGGAGCTGCGCGGAACCTAAGAGGCTGGTGACGGCGGTGACGCCGGGACGCCAGCGCCATCCGTCGCGGCCGCCCTCCTCGGCTACGACACGGTTCCTGATGGTGCCTACGCCCTCGATGGTGACCTCGACGACGTCGCCTGGCTGCAGCCAGACGGGCGGCTTGCGGGCGAAGCCGACCCCGCCCGGCGTCCCGGTGGCGATGACGTCGCCTGGCCGCAGGGTGGTGAACGAGGAGAAGAACTCGACGGCGCTCGGCACGTCGACGAGCATCTGGGAGGTCCGGGCTGACTGCATGACCTGGCCGTTGAGCACCGTCGTGAGCGCCACGTCGGAGACCTCCGTCTCGTCCGGCGTGACGATCTCCGGGCCGATCGGCATGCTGGCGTCGAAGTTCTTGCCCGGAGTCCACTGGGTGCCAGCCCGCTGCCAGTCCCGGGCCGACGCGTCGTTCAGCACGGTGAACCCGGCGATCGCGTCGATCGCCTTGCTGGCCGGGATATAACGCCCGCCGTTTCCGATGACGATGCCGAGCTCGCCTTCGTAGTCGAAAGAGGCGGTGAGCGCCGGCCGGACCAGGTCCGCGTACGGTCCGAGCACCGTCTCCCGGCCCCGTACGAACGTGTCGGGCCAGCTCGGCACCGCCCGGCCGCCCTCCAGCGCGTGCTCGGTGTAGTTCACGCCGAGGCAGAGGATTCGCTCGGGCGCGGGCACGGCCGGCCCGAAATCCGCCGGCTCGCAGGCGCGGCCCTCGGAGCCCTGGAGGCGGCGGGCCACCTCCACCGCAGCCGGCCCGGCGGCCAGGAACGAAGTGAGCGCCGCGAGGCCGGGCTCACCGGCTGCCTCGGCGATGTCGGCGTAGCCGCCGCTGTCGGTCTTCACGTGCAGGCGCGGACCGTTCGGCGTGATGATAGTGGCTAGCCTCACCGGTCAGATCTCCTTGTCATGACTGCTCCGTCATGCCTGTCCGTCGTGCCTGTTCCGCCCGGAGGCGGCCGCACGTAACCCGACGTTGAACCAATTTGGTCCCGCCGGAACTGCTCGCGGTACTGATTGAGGCGATACTGATTGGCTGAGCATAGACACGTAAATCGGAGCAGGTCAAGACGTGACAAGGGTCTTAGTTGGGGTCATAATGATGGTGACAGAAACGTTATTGGTTGGATTGGTCAAGGAGGCTGCTTGGTTCAGGACGCTAGATTGGTTCTGGATTTCCCGGTGACTCGGATGACGGGAGCGTGGCGGGGACATGGGCGCCGCTGACGGGCCCAGGGAACTCGCCGCGCTGATCCTGGCGATGACGGCCCGAACCGAACCGGCCCAGGCAGGAGATCCCAGGCGGCTGCCCACCGAGCGGCAGCTGGCCGTCGATCTGGGCGTCTCGCGGTCGGCGGTCCGGCACGCCATGGCCGTGCTGCAGGCCGAGGGACGCATATCCCGGGAGGTCGGCCGCGGCACGTTCCTGCGCGGCGGGAACGGCACATCGGACGTTGCCGCGGCGGATCCGGCGGACTACTCCCCGGCCGACGTCATGCTGGTCCGGCGTATGTTCGAGCCGCATGCGATGTCGCTGGTGGTGGCCTGGGCCACCGACCGCGACTTCGCCGAGATGGACCGCTGCCTGCACGGCGGTGACACGTCGGACGAGCACGACGAGTTCGAGGTCTGGGACGGCGCGTTGCACCGGGCGATCATCGCCGCGACCCACAGCCCGCTGCTGGTCCGCCTGTACACCGAGGTGGAGCGGGCCCGGCACGGGAAGGTGTGGGGCGACCTGAAGCGCCGCAGCGCCTCGGCCGCCCGGCGCGAGGAATACAAGCGCGACCACACGGAGATCGTCACCGCCCTGCGGCAGCGCGACGCCGATCGTGCCTCGGCGGCGATGCGCGCCCACCTCGCCCGCGTCTCCCGCCACCTCCTCGGCACCGGCGACGGCTGAGCGCTGCCCGGATGGGCCAGCGCGAGCAGATCGGCTGATCAGCCGTTCAGGATCCGGGCTTTCTGCTGCTGGAACTCCGCCTCGGTCAAGATGCCAGCCTCCTTCAGCTCGCCCAACTGCTTCAGCTGAGCCAGCCGCTCGCCCATATCGGCCGGCGGTGCGGGCGCCGCGGGTACGTGCGGCGCTGGTGCCTGCGGCGCTGCGGGTGCGGACGGCGGCGCGGGGGCGGTCGTGCCTCCGCCTTGGTCCTGCGCGGCCCACCGGGCTTGCTGCCTGCGCTGTACCCGCCCGTGCACGGAGCTGGCCACCGCGACCGTGGCGGCGGTTTTCAATATGCCCACGGTGATCTCCTCGCCTTGGTCTTAGTCAGGAACGCTCGGTGGCATCGAGGGCGGCCACCACATCGCCGGCTGATATCCCGCCATCGGCGATCAAGCGCGCGCCCTCGCGCCGCCACGCGTCCACCAGGCCAAGGACCCACCGGTTCTCATAGACGATGACGGCCGCCGCGCTGCCGGGCTGGATCGCGGCGGCGATCTCGCCGATATCGCTGTCGTCGAGCAGGCCCGACGACGCGCCCGCCCAGGCGCTCAGGTCGACCGCGTCTGAGGTGCCGAGCTCGCGCACGTCGACCTTGCGGGTGCTGCCCGCGGCATCCTTGACGACGAATTCCAGGTCCAGGATGCCGATGATGCCCTGGTCGGCCAGCGAGAGCAACTGCTCGAAGCCCGGTGAGGTGATGCGCGCGCTGGGAAACTCGATCGCGAGGAAGTCGATCGGGCCCAGTTCATCGTCGTCCGGATCAGGTCCGGTTGATACCGGCATTGGTTCTCCCCGGTGGGAACGCTGCCCCGCTGGCGAGCAGCGGCGGAGGGTGAATCAGACTGATGGTGATCGAATACAGCACGTCTCACTCGTCGTCAAGTACGGTGCCGTCGTCGGCGCAAGTAAAACGTAGCTTCCGTCCAGCCACACACCGTTTCCCCTCGCCCGGACCTGCCCCAGGTAGCGCCTGTCTCGCTTGACATGCGTTCACCTGGTACCACGGCCCCGTACTTACTTAAAGTGTTTGTTCTATTACTTATGATACAGTAACCGTACAGGCTTGTCGTCGCGGTAGCATGCCCTCACACCCGTGTTGTTCGCATCATGCTTGAAGTCGCGGATCGCCAGGTCCAGCTCGCCGATGGCGTCCTGGACCTTCGCGGCCCCGGGCTCGTCGCCCAGCAGGCCAGTGCCGGGAGAGAGAGCCCCGCGGAGAACAGCCGGTGCACCACGATGTCGTTCATGCCCCCGGTCTCGGTGGTCCTCGTCGACCCACTTCCCGATGCGGTCGTGTTCTCTGCACCAGGCGCACGGTCACCTCCGCCGAGTCGCCGGCCCGCCCAAGCGGGCGGGACCGCGTGTCGGCCGTATGCGGGGCCCGTCCCGTTCGGGTATCAATGCGTCGCAGGGTGCGGTTGCCGATGGCAATGCATTGCTGGGGCACCTGGGGTCCTTACCGGCCGTGATTGCCGTGCCACCAGGCGGTCAGGAGCACGCGGTCACCTGCGGCGAGCACTTGCTCTGGCCTGGCGCAGGGTCATGGATGCTTCTCTAGCACGAAGGCTACGCCTGGATCCGTGTCCTGGATAGGCGTGACTGGCTTAACATCATTCTGCGACGGCGTTGCGGCCCGAATTGCTGTCCGGCAGGGACCCCAGAACGCGCGCTACCCGGCCGGTGGTGCACAGGCGCGTTCGTCCGGGTCGTTTTCCGGGACAGCCCTGCGAACCGGTGAGGCGATCTTGATGGCGCAGTTCGATCTCGACGGCTCCGGGCTGACGGACGACCGAGGCTATATAGCCGCCCGCGCCGAGCTACACAGTTTGATCATGCGCCGCTGATCGCCGCGGGCACGGCACTCGGCGTGCTCGTTGTCTTCCGCGACGTGACTGAGCAGCCGTACTACAACACCGACCTTGAGCTGTGCGCGGACCTGGCCGAGCGGGGCGCCCAGGCCATCATAACGCACAGCTGATGGGTGACGTGGGGCGCGCCGACGCGGGCGGCCGCGGCGCAGACCGGCTGCGAGCCGGGCTGATCCTGCGGACCAGCCCGGGAACGGTATCTCCCGAATTACGCGCCGCTGATGTCGCTTTCGGAAAGCGGGACGACGTGCCACTCGCCGCCGATGCCGTTACCCGACGTCGTGTAGGGCTTCGCGCCTGCGAAGAGGTACAGCGGGTAGGCCGTCATAGGTGATCTCTCGCCCGCGCACGCGTCACCCCTATGACCACGCCGAACGCGCCGGGGAAGGTGTCGGCCGGACCTGGCCCCTTGGGCGTGCCGGTGACCGGCGGCCAGGTCGTGGCCGCAGGACCCGGTCGGCAGGTCCTGGTCTACCTCGCCGTCAACGCACGCGACGCGATGCCCGACGGCGGCAAGCTCACGATCGAACGCGAACATCACCGTGTACGACACCTACGCACAGGGCCGGCCTGGCCTGCGGCCAGGCCGATACACCCGGCTGCAGGTCTCCGACACCGGCACCGGCATCCCCCCCGAAGTGCACGCCCGCGTGTCGAGCCATTCTTCACCACCAAGGAGAGGGCAAGGGCACCGGGCTCGGCCTCGCCACGTTCTACGGCATCATCACCTGAACCGGCGGCCACGCCCAGATCTACTCCGAACCCGGGATCGGCACCACCGTCACCGCCCTGCTGCCCACCACCAGCGACGAAGCCGCCAGATCCGGGGAACCGCCCGCCGTACCCCCCGCGGCACGGCGGACGATCCTGCTCGTCGAAGACGAGCCAGCCTGCAAGAGGCGGCCAGCCGCATCCTGAGCCGCAGTGGGTACAAGGTCTGCATGGCTCTCACAGCGTCAGAGGCGCCCAGCATCGCAGGTGACACCGGACAGCGCATCGACCTGCTGCTCACCGATGTAGTCATGCCCGAGATGCTCGGCAACGAGGTGGCCAGGCGGGTACACGCCGTCCGCCCGACCCTGCCCGTCCTGTACATGTCCGGATACGCCCAGCCGATCCTGGACACTCACGGCGCCTTCGCCCATCAGATCGACCTCCTGGAAAAACCATTCACCGAGGCACCCTGCTCACCCGCGTCCGCCGCGCCATCGACAACGGCACCCCACTCGCCACCCCCGCCGGTAAGACGTGACTACTACAGCATGACTTCCTGTAAGCCGACCCCGCGGCTAGGAGCCACGCTATCTGCCGTCCTCGAATCATGCAGGCCCCCGGCCTGCATCACCCGACGAAGCTCCATCGTTGTGGTCCGCGCTTCTGGTTAGGCTAGCTCACGGGTGAGTTCGCGGGCGGCTTCTCCTTGAGCACGTGCCACTGGCCGGCGTGCCACTGTCGTGGCCATGCCCGGGGCGTCGCCGCCCTTGGTGTCCTTCTTGTAGGTGTAGACGACCAGCCCGCTGGCCTCGGCGAGCACAGCGCGGACTTCTGCCTTTGCCGCCACCAGCAGGACGGTCACCGGGGGCCAGCTGCGGCTGCGGCCGAACAGGCGGCCGGAGCTGCCCTTGGGGTCGTTGGAGACCCAGCCGATGGTGGCCGTGGGCTTCGGCAGCACGTAGCCGCTTGCGTCTTCCTGGCCGTAGCCGGCCGAAGACCGCCGGGGCCGTATTGCGGCGCGGCCGCCGAGCCGGCGGAGGCCGACGGGGTCGTATTTGACAGCGCACTCGCCGAGGCGCGTTGCCGCACGCGGAACCCAGCACGGTCCAGGCCCGCAGCCCGCTAGCAGCAGGACCAGAGGTGATCGAGCCCGGCCACCGCGCTATTACCCGCTCGCATTACATCTCTCCTTCACAGGGATGACTCGCTCCAGCAGGTGGGGTCAGCAGGTCAGGGGCGAGCCAAGTAACCTAGCGTTCAGCCGGGCCCGTCGCGCTGACCGGCCCGGGATCGCCCTTCGAGCGACTGCTCTCCTGGGGTCGTGGGCCTTGAGTCGTCGGGAACTCAGCCGCCGGCCTTGATGTCGCTCGCGGAGAGCTTGATCACGTGCCACTCGCCGCCGACGCCATTGCCGCTGGCGACGAACGACTTCGCGCCCTTGAACGTGTAAAGCGGCAGGCCGTTGTAGGTGATCTGCTTGGCGCCGTTCGCATCGGAGACCGTGTCAAGCGTGCCCGGCAGGCTGTCAGCCGTGCTCGCCAGCGGCTTGCCCGTCACTGGCGGCCAGACCGCGGCGCAGGAACCGGTGCAGGCCGGCGAACCCCCCTTGGTGTCCTTGCCGTACGTGTAAACAACCTTCCCGTTGGCCTCGGCCAGCACGTAGCCGATGGCCGTCTTCTCCACGATCAGCACGGTGCTTCCAGGCTGAGGCAGGTCCAAGCTTGAGCTGCTCGGCTGTCCGGCCGCCTGAGCGGTCGTCGTCGGAGTCGAACCCGCGGTCGAACCCGAACTGGCCGAGGACGATCCCGAAGATCCCCCGCACGCGGTTAGCAGCACTACTAGCGATCCGAGCCCGGCAGCTGCTGCCCACCCGCTCTTGCGCATAACGTCTCTCCATTCGAAG
The DNA here is from genome assembly GCA_963806335.1 of uncultured Actinomycetes bacterium. Lineage (GTDB taxonomy): Bacteria > Actinomycetota > Actinomycetes > Streptosporangiales > Streptosporangiaceae > Palsa-504. The sequence goes on along the minus strand of CAWDXO010000022.1, from coordinate 359,080 downwards.
TTTCAATGACTTGACCCGATCCCGGTACGCCGGAAACGTACCAGACCGCAGGGCGGGCCGACGGCTACTTATCTTTATTCTTTCTACTATAATCTTGTTGTCTGCTTTCACTTTGTTTCAGAGCGTTTTTGAGCAGGCACAGATCATCGAATCGTCGCGGAGGTGAACGTTGATGTCTCAGTTAGTCGGGGATGTGGTACTTGATGTTGATCGAGCTGCGGCCACGGAGTCGTTTCGCGACTTGTATTGGTCGGAGTTGATCATGTTCTTGCAGGCGTCGTCGCTTTTCAGATTATTCGACATGTCCCCCTTGTCCGGGGTGATGGTGACGATGAACGGCAACGCCGAAGTTCATCAGCACATCGGATCAGCGGTCTGGGTGAAGGTATCTCGTCTCGTGAAGAGCGGCGCGACACCTTGCCACGGGTCATTCATCGCGGTGGACTTTTCGACACTGATCGTGCTGTTAGGGATGCGAACTTCTCCTATCCTCACAGCACTGCATGCGCCGCGACCTGCATGAGGATCTCGCCAAGAGAAGGCTCCACCTTCTAGCCCTACGATGATACGGTTCATGATTATTCTCTTTCTATTGCGCAGCTTAGCCGCCGCACATGTCTTTCTGCGTTATCTCAACCCTGCTTACGTTCCGCCGGAGACTATGCTACAGCTACCCTCACCGGGCACGGATTCACCTTTGCCAGCATTAACATAAGGCCCCGGATAGCCGTACACCGCTCTCGCCCGCGCAGCGCTAGTCCCAGAAAAGCATTCCACTAACACACCAACTAAATATCTAATACCCCTATACCCAACTCAACCCTCACCTAAACACAACCACTCCGCTTACCACCGGCTACTTAGCCGCTACTTAGTGATCGTGGCCATCTGACCGCAGAGCCACGCCAGCGACATCGGGTAGCGGTAATCGATGCCCATGTGCCCGGCGTCGAAGAGCTCGAAATGTACCAGGCTATCGGCGACGCCGATGCCCCTGAGCGCGGCCCGGAAGGCCTCGGCGCCCAGGTCGAGGTGGTACTCGTCCCTCGTCCCGGCGTCGATCCAGATCGCCCGCAGCCCGCGGAGCGCTTGCGCGTGCGCCGGCACCATCCGCACCGGGTCCCAGTCCAGCCACCGTTGCCACACGTCCGGGCGAAGTATCCCGGTCACCGGATCGAACGGCAGGTCGACCGTGCCGTCCTCGCGAGCGGAGAAACACGCCGCCACGCCGAGCACGCCGAGCAGCGACATGTCCTCCTCCTTGGTGAAGGCCACCCGGGAGGAGAAATCCGCCCACCAGCGCCAGATATCGCCGTCATAGCGGCGCAGGTGCCGGGTGGCGGTGGCGAACTCGGGGATGTAGCAGTACTCGTACAGCGTGTCCCCGGCGTGGGTGGCCAGCGCGCCGAACAGGTCAGGCCGGAGCATCGGCGTGATCATCGCACCGAACCCGCCGCTCGATTTGCCCATGATGGCCCGGTGCGAGGGATCCGGGAGCGTGCGGTACCGCCCGTCTACCCAGGGCACCACCTCGTTACACAGGTAGGAGTGGTACCGCCCGGTGCCCGGCGAGTCGACGAACTGGCTACCGCCGTAGCCGGTCCACGCGTCCACGTACACCACGATGGCCGGAGGCACCTGGCCGCCGGCAAATACCGCGTCGGCGGCCTCGGGGAACGGCAGCCGGTAGGGCGACCGGTTGCGCCACATGGCCACGTTCCCGGTGAAGCCCTGGATCACGTACACGGCCGGGTACCTGCGGTCCGGCGCCTCGTCGTACCCCGGCGGCACGTACACCCACAGCGGCCGCTCGGAGGGGTCGCCGAGCGGGTTGCCGCGTAGTAGTTCGCTGCTGATGACACGCTCATCGATACGGCCGGCGAGATCGGCAGACCAGGGCAGCACGGTTCCTCCAGGGGCTGGGCAGCGCGGACTTCTTTATTTTTCTGCCGAACGGACCGGGGTGTGACGACTTCGGAAATGTCAGCCGCTAGCGGAGGTGACCAGCGTCGGGCGCTCGTCGGGTCCCTCGAGGCAGGACGCTAGGCGCACTTCAGACATCGAAGAAAACGGTCTCGCGCTCGCCCTGCAGCCTGATGTCGAAACGGAGTTGCCCCTCCGGCTCGGGCACGGCGATGAGCGTGGCCCGCCTGGCCGGCTCGGGGATGGAGCACAGTACCGGGTCCCCGGCGTTGGCGGTCAGCTCGTCGGGGAAGTACATCCTGGTGACCACCCGGTCGAGCAGACCGCGCGCGAAGACCGACACGTCCAGGTGCGGCGCCTCGATACTGCCGTCAGGGGCGGGCAGCGGCCCGGGCTTGAGCGTGACGATGCGGTAGGAGCCATCAGGCGCGGTCGGGCACCGGCCGAAGGCGCGGAAGCTCTGGTAGCCGGCCGGAGTCGCGCCGCGCGGGTCATCCGGGTGCGCGAACCATCCGTCGGGTCCGGCCTGCCACGTCTCGATCAGCCCGTCGGGGATGACGTTCCCGGCGCCGTCGTAGAGGCGCCCGACGATCGTGACCGCGCCGGGCGTGCCCTCCGGCACCACGAACGGGCCGTCTGGCCACGGCAGCCTCATCGAGAAATACGGGCCCACCGTCTGGGAGGGAGTCAACCCTGGCACTTGTCGTTCCGCCCTCTCTGGTTTTACTCGAAGACGCTGGCGCCGCGGCCGCGCAGCACGATGTCCCACTCGTAGCCGAGCGCCCACTCAGGCTGGGTCAGCTCGATGTCGAAGCGGGCGATCATCCGCTGCCTGGCCTTCTCCTCAGGCACCGAGTTGAAGATCGGGTCAAGCGGCAGCAGCGGGTCACCAGGAAAGTACATCTGGGTGACCAGGCGCTGGGTGAAGGCCCGGCCGAACAGCGAGAAATGGATATGCGCCGGACGCCAGGCGTTGTCGTGGTTCCCCCACGGGTAGGCGCCCGGCTGGATGGTGATGAACCGGTACCTTCCGCCCGAGTCGGTGATGGCGCGCCCGATCCCGTCGAAGTTCGGGTCGAGCGGCGCCGGGTGGTGCTCACGCGAGTGCCGGTAGCGTCCGGCCGCGTTGGTCTGCCAGATCTCGATCAGCGTGTCGGGCACCGGGCGCCCGTCGGAGTCGAGCACCCGCCCGGTCAGGATGATCCGCTGCCCCTGCGGCTCGCCCGCGTGCTGAGTGGTCAGGTCGGCATCGGTGGCCGTGATCAGGCTGTCACCGAGCAGCGGACCGGTCACCTCGGTGAGCCGGTGCGGCAGCAGCACGAGCGGCTGCTTCGGATGACGCAGCGCGGTCGAGCGGTACCCGTCGAAGTCCAGCGGCGGATGCAGGCCCGACGGTCGCTCGTACGACGGCAGGACCAGGTGGCCGGGGTCGGTTGCGGTCCGGGACGTCCGGACGTCAGCGGTCATTGATGACTCCTTGCCGAGCCTTGAAACGAGCGCAGCGCGCCGAGCTCCGCCGCGGTGGGCGGGGCGATGATCTCCGGGTCCGCCGCGATGGCCAGGTCCCAGCCGGTGCGCTCTTTCGCGGCCGCGGCAGATACACCCGGGTACAATCCGGTCAGGGTGAACTCGAGCGTCTGCGGATCGGGCTCGAGGACGCCCAGGTCGGTAATGATCTTCTTCGGCCCGGCGCCGGTGAGCCCGAGCCGCTCGCGGTCGCCCGGGCCCGATCCGTAGCCGACCGAGGTGACGAAGTCCACCCGGTCGACGAACGACCGGCTGCTCTGCCTGACCACGACGATCACCGCACGGCACGAGGCGGCGATCTCCGGCGCGCCGCCCGCGCCGGGCAGGCGCACCTTAGGGTTACGGTAGTCACCGCCGATGGCGGTCGTATTGATGTTGCCGAACTTGTCGACCTGAGCCGCGCCGAGAAAACCGACGTCGATGCGACCGGGCTGGAGCCAGTAGTTGAAGATCTCGGGGACGCTGACCACGGCGTCCGCCGTCTCGGCCAGTATGCCATCGCCGATCGACAGCGGCAGCTGAGCGGGCTTGGCCCCGATGGTGCCCGACTCGTAGATCAGCACGAGTTCCGGCGCGTGCGTGGCCCGCGCGAGGTTCGCGGCCGAACTAGGCAGCCCGATGCCGACGAAGCAGGTCATGCCGTCCCGCAGCGCACGGGCGGCGGATACGGTCATCATCTCGTCGGAGGAGTAGGTCAACTGGTGGACCTCCGCAGACGTGGGCTGGCTCATAGCTGCCCCAGGGGAACAGCGTAAACCTGCTCCTCCAGCCACCGGGTGAACGCGGCGCGATCCCGGCCGATAGCGTCCCAGGCGACGTAGTAGTCGTTGTCGCGGACCGAATAGCCCAGCGTGTAGGACGGGTGCGACCCGCCGGGCACGGGCGCCACGTAACTCACCGTCCAGCCGGGCAGGACCACCGCGCCTGGACGGGGGCTGAGTACGTCCACGACCTCCTCGACGGTGACCACGGACCGGTCAGCGGCGAGCACGGCTTCCTTCTGGACCCCGGTTATCCCCCACAGCTGCACGTTCCCCGACCGGTCGGCTCGCTGAGCGTGGATGACGGCGACGTCGGGCCGGATGGCCGCGACCGCGGTCAGGGTCTCGCCGGTGAACGGGCAGGTGATCGGCTTAATGGTCGGGGCCGCGCCATGGCCCGCGTTGAGCGTTTCCAGGCGAAACAGGTCGGTGCCGTTGTACCCGCGCAGCACGGCGAACGGCAGGCCGGACGCCCCGGCGACGTAGCGGTTCGCCATCCCCGCGTGGCTGTGTTCCTCCAGCTCGAGTGGGACGGGCCAGGAATGCTCCACCGCGTCCCGGAACCTGTGCAGCGAGCCGACGCCGGGATTGCCGCCCCAGGAGAAGATCAGCTTGCGCACGCAGCCGGCCCCGATGAGCTGATCGTAAATCAGGTCCGGCGTCATCCTGATCAGGGTCAGGTCACGGCGCCGCTGCCTGATCACCTCATGCCCGGCCGCGAACGGGATCAGGTGGGTGAACCCCTCCATGGCCACGGCGTCACCGTCATGGATCGCCCGCTGCACGGCTTCGGCGAGTGAGACGATCTCCGCCATTTCTCTCCCGTCTGTTTGCCTACGCTAACGATAACTCTTAAGTGGCCGCCATGAGTACAGACGTTCGCATGTCGGACACGGGCACGTGACGCGAGGGTAACTCCCCAGCTAGCGGTGTTGCGCGCCGGTCGCCGATGTGCGGTGGGGGCAGCTACCCTGCGTCATGCGCCGCCGGGGTATCCGGGCCCTCGGCCAGTGCGCGCTGGGCGATCGGAAAGGCCCGGTTGGCGGCCGGCACGCCCGCGTACACCGCGACCTGCAGCAGAACCTCCTGGATCTGCTCCGGCGTGAGGCCGTTGCGCAGCGCGGCCTTGACGTGCATGGCCAGCTCCCGCTCGTGCTGCAGGGCCGCCAGGACGGCCAGCGTGACGAGGCTTCGCTCGGCGCGGGAGAGTCCGGGCCGGGACCAGACGTCCCCCCAGGCGTAGCGCGTGATGAAATCCTGGAACGGCTCGGTGAACGCGGTGGTGGCCGCCACGGCCCGGTCGACATGCTCGTCCCCGAGCACCTCGCGCCGCACCCTCATCCCGCGCTCGGCACGCTCGGCGTCATCCATGCTGGTTCCCCTGGCCTTCGTCCGGTTTCTGGTCCTCGTGGGCCTTAAGGGCCGCGGTGACAAAGGCATCCGCGGCGCCGAGATAGCCGGCCGGCTCGAGGGCGGCATCGATCTGCTCAGGCGTGATTCCGGCCGAGGCCAGCCGGCCCTCCAGCTTCGGCACGGAAAGCAGCACGTCGCGCAGTGGCAGTCCGGCGCTGACCGCCCGCTCCCCGGCCTCCGCCACCAGGTCATGTGCCTGCGCCCCGCCCAGGACCCCGGCCAGCAGCGAGGTGACGTGCTCGGCCAGCGGCAGGCCCTTGGTCGCGGCCAGGTTGGCGGCCATCCGTGAGGTGTCCACGGTGAGCCCGGACAGCAGCTCGCCGGCCCAGTACGAGGCCGAGCCAGTCAGCCGGAGCAGGGCCGTCAGCGGCTCCCATTCCGCGTGCCAGGCGCCGGCCGCGCGCTGCAGCTCCTGCTCGCCCGAGGCGACCAGGGTCGCCAGGAGCCCGGGCACCTGCTTGGTGCAGCCGAGGATGGCGATCGAGGCGACCGGATTGTGCTTGTTAGGCATCGCCGACGAGCCGCCGCGGCGGGGGGCCGAGGCCGGACCCGCAGGACCCGGTCCCTGGGTCGCTAGGCCCTGGCTACCCGGTCGGGCGGCCGGGCCCCGGACGCCCTGGGCCGCCGGGCCCTCGCTGACCTCGCCGACCTCCGACTGGGCCAGCAGCGTCACGTCCCTGGCGATCTTGCCGAGCGCTGCCGTGGTCCGGGCCAGCGCGGCACCGACGTCGATGATCCGCAGCCGGTCGGTGTGCCAGGGCAGTAGGGGCAGCGCCAGGCCCAGTTCGTCCGCGAGCAGCGCCGCGACCCGGCTTCCCTGGTCGCCGAGTGCGGCGAGCGTGCCCGCCGCCCCGCCGAACTGCACGGCCAGCCGTCCCGAGCTGACCGCCACCAGCCCCGCGCGGGTCTCGTCCAGGCTGGTCAGCCAGCCCGCGGCGACGAGGCCGAAGGTCACGGGCACGGCCTGCTGCAGCAGTGTCCGGCCGATCATGATCGTGGCCCGGTGCTCAGCGGCCAGCCCGGCCGCGGCGTCGGCGGCCCGGGCCAGGTCGGCCAGGATGACGTCGATCGCCCGGCGGGCGAGCAGCATCGCGGCCGTGTCCACGATGTCCTGGCTGGTGGCGCCCCGGTGGACGGTGCTGACCGCCGGCTGGGGCACCCGCCGCGCCAGTTCCCTGGCGAGCCCGGGCACCGGGTTGCCGGTTAGCCCGGCGAGCTCGCCTAGCTCGTCGACCTCGAAGTTCGCCGCCTGCGCCGCTGCCGTCACCGCCTCCCCCGAGCCCGCGGGCGCCATCGCGGCCCGCTCGAGGGCCCGGGCCAGGCCGGCCTCGACGTCCAGCATCGCCTGCAGCCACGCGGTGTCGCCGACCTCGACCCCGCCCCGGGCGAAAACCCCGCCGAACAGCCCCCGCGCGTTCGGCTGCTTCTGGTCAGGCATGTGCTCGATCAGTCCTCTCTGATTCCGGCTCACCACGATAGACCCAGCCCGCCTCCCCCTCCCCGGCCTCGGCCTTATCGCCGCCAGCGCTTCAGCTGCCAGTCCCGATGACTTATGGTCTGAAGCATGACCGAGCACGCAGCGGGCGATTCCCGTCTTCTTCAGCGCCGACACCTCGTCACCGAGATCCCAGGACCCGTCTCACGGGAGCTGCAGGCCAGACGCGAGCGCGCGGTGGCCCGCGGGGTCAGTTCCACGCTGCCGGTATTCGTCACGGACGCCGGGGGCGGGGTGATCGTGGACGCCGACGGCAACTCGCTGATCGACTTCGGCGCCGGGATCGCGGTGGTCTCGGTGGGCAACGCCGCCCCCCGGGTCGCGGCGCGGGTGGCGGAGCAGGCGGGTAGGTTCACGCATACCTGCTTCATGGTGACGCCGTACGAAGGCTACGTCGAGGTCTGCGAGGAGCTGGCCCGGCGGACGCCGGGGACCTACGAGAAACGCTCCGGGCTGTTCAACTCGGGCGCGGAGGCGGTCGAGAACGCGGTGAAGATCGCCAGGCACGCCACCGGGCGGCAGGCCATCGTCGCCTTCGACCACGCCTATCACGGGCGGACCAACCTGACCATGGCCCTCACCGCGAAGAACATGCCCTATAAGGACAAGTTCGGCCCGTTCGCGGGTGAGATCTACCGGATGCCGATGGCGTACCCGCTGCGCTGGCCCGGCGGCACGGAGGCGTGCCGGGAGAACGCACTCGAGGTGGTCAAGAGCCTGATTCACACCCAGGTGGGCGAGGACAACGTAGCGGGCGTGATCATCGAGCCGATCCAGGGCGAGGGCGGGTTCGTCGTGCCGCCCGACGGGTTCCTGCCCGGGCTGGCCGAGTTCTGCCGCGAGCACGGGATCGTGTTCATCGCCGATGAGATCCAGACCGGGTTCTGCCGCACTGGCGACTGGTTCGCCTGCGAGCACGAGGACGTGGTGCCCGACCTGGTCACGACGGCCAAGGGCATCGCGGGCGGCCTGCCGCTGGCCGCGGTAACCGGGCGCGCCGAGATCATGGACTCGGTGCATCCCGGCGGCCTGGGCGGGACGTACGGCGGTAACCCGGTGGCCTGCGCGGCGGCGCTCGGTGCGATCGAGACCATGGCCGCGGAGGACCTCGCCGGGCGCGCGCGCCGGATCGGCGAGGTCATGCTGCCCCGGCTGTACAAACTCGCCGAAACCTATCCGGTGATCGCGGACGTACGCGGCCGCGGCGCGATGCTCGCCATCGAGCTGACCAGGCCGGGAAGCCTGGAGCCTGACCCGGCCACGACAGCGGCGGTCTCCCGCGCCTGCCACCAGGCTGGTCTGGTCACGCTCACCTGCGGAACGTTCGGCAACGTGATCCGTTTCCTGCCGCCGCTCGTTATCGGCGAGGATCTCCTGGACGAAGGACTTTCCATCCTCGAGGACGCCTTCGCCGGGGTCTGACGGCGATGGTCCACCGGAAGGTAGCCCAGAGAAAGCTAGCACCGGGAAAGCTGGTACCGAGAAGATTCGCCGCGCCGCCGGCCACCGGTCTGCCGGAAGAGCTCAGCCAGCTGATCGCGGCGGCGAAGCCGAAGCCGTTCTGGCTGGACCGGCCCGACGCGCCGCCGGCCCGGGAGCCGGTGCGCGGGGACATGGCCTGCGACCTGGCGGTGATCGGGGGCGGGTTTACCGGATTGTGGACCGCCCTGCTGGCCAAGGAGGCCAACCCGGGACGGTCGGTCGTGGTGGTCGAGGGCAGCCGCGTCGGCTGGGCCGCTAGCGGCCGCAACGGCGGGTTCTGCGACGCCAGTCTGACCCACGGCGCCGCCAACGGGCGGGAGAGGTTCCCGTCCGAATACGCCACCTTGCAGCGGCTGGGCGCGGAGAACCTGACCGCGATCGAGACCGCCATCGGCCGGCTCGGCATCGACTGCGGATTCGAGCGGACGGGCACCATCGAGGTGGCCACCGAGGACTACCAGGTCACCGAACTCCGCGAGGCCGCGGAAACTGACGGCGTGACCTTCCTTGACACCGAGGCGGTGCGGGCCGAGCTGAACTCCCCCACCTACCTGGCGGGCGGGTGGAACAAGGAAGGAACCGCGCTGGTGGACCCGGCCAGGCTCGCCTGGGGCCTGGCCGCTGCCTGCGAGCGAATCGGCGTCCGCATCGCCGAGCGCACCCCCGCCACCGGCCTGGCCAGCGACGAGGATGGCGTAACCGTGAAGACCAGGGACGGCGTGCTGCGGGCCAGGCGGGTGGCGCTCGGCACCAACGCGTTCCCCTCGCTGGTCCGCCGGCTGCGCCCGTACATCGTGCCGGTCTACGACTACGTGCTCGTGACCGAACCGCTCACCGGAGACCAGCTCGCCGGAATCGGCTGGGCGAACCGGCAGGGCATCGGCGATCTGGGCAACCAGTTCCACTACTACCGGCTCACCGCGGACAACCGGATCCTGTGGGGCGGGTACGACGCCATTTACCACTTCGGCCACCACGTGCGGAGGACCTACGATCAGCGGCCTGCCACCTTCGTTAAGCTCGCGGACCACTTTTTCACCACGTTCCCGCAGCTGGAAGGGATCGGGTTCAGCCATCGCTGGGGCGGCGCGATCGACGCCAGCAGCCGGTTCTGCGCGTTCTTCGGTACCGCGCACCACGGCCGCGTCGCTTACGCCCTCGGGTACACCGGGCTCGGCGTGGGCGCGAGCAGGTTCGGCGCCCGCGTCATGCTCGACCTGCTGACCGGCGAGCGGACCGAGCTGACCGAGCTGCAGCTGGTCCGCAGCAAGCCGGTCCCCTTCCCGCCCGAGCCCTTCGCCTACCTGGGGGTCCAGGCCACTCGCTGGTCGCTGGCCCGGGCCGACCAGAAATCCGGGCGCCGGAACCTGTGGCTGCGGGCCCTGGACGCGGCCGGCATGGGCTACGACTCCTAGGGATGCGGCCGGAGTGTTCGCCTCGGTCGTGGCCACGTCCGAGGACCGACGAGCGGCCCCCGGAGTCCAGCTACGGCTGCGCCTGGCGCCGGTGCGCCGCAAATGGCTCGCCGAAACCGCGGGCGGACTTATCGATCTGGTCACCATCGCCGGCCTGGCGGCCGGGCTGAAGGAGCGGATACCGGCCGCACGCGCGCCGCTATGAGGATGCCGGCGGCCCCAGCGGGGTCGGCGCGGTGAATTCCACCCGGAGGACGGCCTGGCCTCCGTCCTGCACGGTTACCGTCCTGACCGGGCGGAGCTGGGCATTGACGGCGCTCAGGCTGGCACGCACGGCCTGCGCATAGGCGGAGCTACTCATGTGAGCGGTCTGATCGTTGCCGGCCAGGTCGGCGAAGCGGAGCGGGATGCCCTCGCTTGCGCCCGGGCCGATATTCCCGAAGCTCAGGATATAGATCGGCTGGTGCGAGGCCACAGACGCGAGTGCCACGGGCAGCCGCGAGTCGACCTGGCCGGCGGTCAGCTGGTTCCTGGCGGCCGGCGAGAGCGTAATCTGGGCATCGTCTAGCAACGCGCCTCCAATTTGCTTTCGGGTGGCTAGATTGCCGTTGAGCGCCTTCTGATACGCGCCAGCCCCGTGGGGCGCGACCACGCGTACGGTGATCCCCGCGGTCCCAGTTCCGAAGGACGCGAGGACAGCCGGGGCCCAGGCGGTGGCGAGACTGGTCCCGAACATGTCACGGACGGTGCCCGTATCGACGACCACGACGGAAGGCACAGGCTCAGGCATCGTCGGCCCGAGCACGACCAAATCACGCGAGGGAAAGCCGCGCGCTGCGAGCGCGGCGCACATCACCTTGTCACATGACACCGTGGCATTCTGGCTGACCTGCTGTGCGACCCAGGCGGCCGCCTGTTGGCGGTCGGCCGCCTCCTGCCGCACTACGAAGGCACTGGGCGGCTTGGCGCTGGATGGCGAGTGGGCAAAATGCTTAAACGCCGAGATGGCCAGCGCGCTGACAGCGACGAGGGTGATGACCGCCAAGGCGAGCAGGCGAGCCCTGACCTGGCGGCGGCCCTGCTTCTTCCGCGTGCCCGGTCGCGGTGGCGCCTGCCGACCCGGCCGGGCCGGAACGGCCGTTGGTTCGTGACCAGTCGCTCTACCCCGGGCGGGCTCGGTACTGGCGGCGGGCTGGGGCCTAACGGTTTGCTCGAGCCATTCAGCGACCTCGTCGCCTTTGACAGCGGGTTCAGGCTGGGCCACGGGTTCAGGCTGGGCCACGGGCTCGGGCTGCGCTACGGGCTCGGCCTTGGCGACGCGCTCAGCCTTGGCGTTGCGATCGGGCCTGGCGCTTCGCTTGCTGTGCCCGTTGGTCTGCGGCGGCTCGGTCGTACGCTCCTGCTTCGGAGCGGCCGCCCGGGCATGCTCGGCCTCGACAGCCGCCCGCATGCGCTGCCGCAATTCCTCCGATAGCGCCGAAGACGCCGAAGACGATGACGGAGCTGACGGGGGCGGGCCGGCCCGGCCCACACCTCGCACACGCTGGGGCAGTTCTTGGCCCCGGTCCTCTTCTCCCATGCGGGTCTAACCCCCTGAGCGGTACGCAGATACAGACAGGGCGACGCGAACCGCACGGTATAGCGGAGCACAGGATCGGCGGCTATTCAAGCAAGATTACGAATTGTGATAGTTATTACGCAGATATGAACACATAGTCGGGCAGCCGCTGGTCCGTTGCCGCCGTGCGGCGACAGGGGGATTTCTCCCGCAAAATTTCCGGAATACACCTCCTGCGACGGATTCTACGGTTACGGTCTGGTTTGCGGTGTCCATATCTCGTACGGAAGCGCTGCGTCAGGCGACACCTTCAGCTCAGTACGTCGGCAACAAGGGGGGCCGATTAGGCACCCCTGTATGCCTTGAGATATCAGGCAGGTGCCACCTATGGACTACGGCCCAGCGATCCGGCCGCCGGCGGACCCTTCTCCCCCGGCCACGGCGCTCGCCGAAGGGACAGTTGCCTCGCACCGGTCACAACGGACCGCGCAGCTGCATGTCCCCAGCAGCTGGCCGCTGCTGGTCGTACTGGTCGTCCAGGCGGTCCTTTCGCTTCGGCTTGTCCGGGCCGACACGGCTTTCCAGGATGAGGCCCTGTACCTGTGGGCGGGTCATCTGGAATGGGCAAACGTGCTGCACGGCACCCCGGTACCCCAGTTCCCTTCGTACTTCTCCGGGGCCCCGGTCATCTACCCGCCGCTTGCTGCGCTGGCCGACAGCCTCGGGGGCCTGACCGGGGCCCGGATCTTGTCCCTGGCCTTCATGCTCGGGGCCACGATCGCGCTATGGGCCACCGCGGCCCGGCTGTTCGGACGCCGGGCCGCGTTCTTCGCGGCCGCCCTGTTCGCCGTCCTCGGCCCTACGCTGCACCTGGGTTCGTTCGCCACCTACGACGCGATGTCGATGTTCCTGATCGCGCTCGCCGCCTGGCTTGTCGTCCGGGCTGGGGACCGCCAGGACGCCACCGTCTGGATGCTGGCGGCCGGAGCCGCGCTGGCGCTGGCCAACGCGACCGCGTATTCATCGGCTCTATTCGACCCCGTCGTAATCCTGCTCGCCCTGGTTACGGCCTTTCCGAAGCCAGGCGGCAAGGCCGCCGCCGGCCGTGCCCTGACCCTGCTGGCCATCGTGGTGGTCCTTCTCACGCCGGCTGTGGCGATCGGCGGAAGCCGCTACTGGCACGGGATCGACGTCACCACGCTAGAGCGGGCGGCCGGTAACGACTCCCCGCTCGTTGTCTTCGCCCATTTCTGGTCCTGGACCGGCGTGATTGTGGTCGCCGCTTTCTGCGGCGCGGTCATCAGCTGGGTCAGCCAGCCAGGACGCCCGCAGTCGTGGCTGCTGACACTGCTGGCCCTCTCGGCGCTGCTCGTGCCGGCCGAGCAGGCGAGCTTGTACACGACAGCCTCGCTGAACAAGCACGGGGCCATGGGGGCCTGGTTCGCGGCCATCGCCGCGGGCTACGCCGTGGACAAGTTGATCGAGACGTCGCCGGCGGGGAACATGCGCACCGTCACGTGCGCGGCCTGCGTATTCGCGCTTTGCTTCCCCGTCACGCTCGGGGCGGCCCAGTCACGGGCGTTCGCCACCAGCTGGCCTAACTCGTCCGACTTCATCAGCATATTCCGCGGGCTGGCGGAGCACGGTACCGGCCGCATGCTGGTCGAGGACCCGTCGGTCGCGGAATACTACCTGCCCGCCGGGAGCCAGTGGCAGCGATGGTCAAGCACGCGGAATATCGTCCTGCCCTCGGGAGCCCCCACCGGCGGCCCGAGCACGAAGGCCGGGGTGGTCGGGGACGGCAACGCGGGCACCTTCGCCATATACATCGCGGAGGGTTACTTCTCTCTTATCGCGCTGAACTTCATCGACACGACGTCCCTGGACCAGAGCATCGCCGCGGACATTCGTCACAACCATCACTACCGCCTCATCCAGGTTGTCCCCTACGGCATTGAGATCCCCCCGATCGGCCAGGGGTCTTACGAGATCTGGCAATACGAGCCGCAGTCGTGAGCGACCTGCGTGCAGCTGACACCAGCACCATCGCACGACCGGTTACCGCCTCGGACCGGCGGCAGCAGCAGGGCCAGCTAGTGCCCCCGCATCCCCCGGATGACGACGAGAAATACTCCTACATCCAGCGGAACCTGCCCTACCTGACGACCGTGATCCTCATCGGCTCGTGCTGCCTCATCATCAGCCAGATCAGGTTCGAGACCCAGGACCTGGTGCTCTTGCCCTTTCTGGTCTTCACCGGAATCTATGTCGTGTACCAGGCCATCAGCCTGCCGGTGAATTTCGCGGGTGCCGGTTTCGACCTCGCCGCCCACCAGGCGCGCATCGCGGCGTGGCACCCGCCGTCCTATCCGGACGTGGACATCTACCTGCCCATCTGCGGCGAGCCGATTGAACTGCTCCGCAATACCTGGGCTGCCGTCGCGGGCCTCATCGAGGATTACCAGGGTCAGGCGCGAGCTTACGTCCTTGACGACGGGCCGTCGGAGGAGGCCCGCTTGATGGCTGGGTCGTTCGGCTACTCCTATATTCACCGGCCCGACTGGCCCGCCGGCAAGAAGGCCGGCAACCTGCGCTACGCCTTCTCCCAGACCAGCGCCGAATACCTGGTCATCATGGACGCGGACTTCGCGCCGCGCCCGGACTTCCTGGCCGAGACGCTGCCTTACCTGGACGATCCCGCGATCGCGATCGTGCAGACCCCGCAGTACTTCAGGACCAGCCCGGTGCAGACGTGGATCGAGCGGGCCGCGGGGCCGATCCAGGAGGTGTTCTACCGGACGGTTCAGGTGGCCCGCCAGCGGCTGGACGCGGCCGTTTGCTGCGGGACTTCCGCGGTCTACCGGCGGGAAGCGCTCGAACCGCAGGGCGGCCCGACGCTCATCCCCTACGCCGAGGACGTGCACACCGGACTTGATGTACGCCGGGCGGGCTGGTCCATGACTTACCTGCCGATTCTGCTGTCGACCGGGATCTGCCCGGATAACCTCGACGCGTTCGTCCGGCAGCAGTACCGCTGGTGCTCCGGGAACGTCGGCATCGTGTTCTCGTGGCGGCTGTGGCAGATACCCATGCGGCTGCCGGCCCGGCTGGCCTACATCTCCGGGTTCTTCTACTACGCCTACACCGCCCTGATCACGTTCTTCGGGCCCGTCATCCCCATCGTCATGCTAGCCTTCCTGCCCGGTCAGATCCGGCTGCGGAACTTCATCATCCTGCTCCCGGCGATGCTGACCGGGTTCGTGCTCTATCCCCTATGGCACCGGTCCCGCTTCGGGCCGGGGATCTGGCCGCTGGGCATTGCCCGCGGCTGGGCGCACGTGTTCGCCATCTGGGACGGCGCCTGGGGCAAATCGATGAGCTGGCACCCGACCCGGACGCCGGGCAGCTCGCTGCGCCGCTTCCGGATCGGGATCACGTGGTGGAGCGGCAGCGCGGCCGTGCTTTGGCTGGCCCTGGCCATCTGGCGGACGGCGACCCAGGGGTCCCCGCAGTTCGCCGTCCTGCTGTTCTTCGGCTTGCTCAACCTCGCGGTAGTAGGGCGCGTTGTCTTCCCCGGAGGCCAGGCGGCATGAAATCCAAGCTGGCGATGTACCTGGCCGTCGCGCTCGCGGGGGTCGCGGGCGGCGTCGCGGCCGGCAACCTGGCCCAATCATCGCCGTCTCACCCACCGGTAGTGCACGCCACCCTGTCCCCTGCACCGGCCACCTACATGGGCGTCTTCGAGCCCGGGTCGCCACCTGACTATGGTGCGATCGCCAGCTTCGGCCAGATGGCGGGCAGGCAGCCCAACCTCGTGGGGTATTACAGCGGCTGGGCGCAGCCGTTCGATACGTCGTTCGCGGAGACGATCCACAAGCATGGCGTGATCCCGTTCGTGCAGATCGATCCGACGGACGCCTCGATCTCGGCGATCGCAGCAGGCACCTACGACGATTACCTCAGCTCATACGCCGAAAGCGTCAGCGATTTCGGCCACGCCGTCGTCATCGGCTTCGGGCACGAGATGAACGCGTGGTGGTACTCATGGGGCTACACGCATGTCCCGGCCGCGACGTTCGTGGCCGCGTGGCGGCACATCGTGACGCTCTTCCGCAAGGAGGGCGCGGACAACGTTACCTGGCTATGGACGCTCGAGGCAGATCAGACTGGGACTGGACCGATCGCCTCCTGGTGGCCAGGCGCGCAGTATGTCACCTGGGTCGGCATCGACGGCTACTACTACCGCCCCTCCGACACCTTCGCCAGCGTCTTCGGCCAGACCATCACTCAGGTGCGAGCCTTCACCAACAAGCCGGTGCTGCTGTCCGAGACTGCGGTCGGGCCAGACGCCGGCCAGTTCGCCAAAATCCAGAACCTATTTCACGGCATGGCCAAGTACAAGACGCTGGGGCTGGTGTGGTTCGACAAGACCCAGCACGGCGGGATTACCCGCCAGGACTGGAGGATCGAGGACAATCCGTACGCTGTGATTTCCTTCCAGCTCGGTGTGCGTGACGAGCTTGTACCAATACCGTCCCGCTAGTTAGGAGAAACATTGGGCTGTGCTTACAGAACTGACCGAGTCGGACAGACTTCGCGTATCGGTACATGCGCCACAGCGGGCGCATGGCGTTCTATTGACCTCGCCTACCTCACTAGTTGGGCCTATACCTCGCTTTTCCGAATTACCAGGAAAATCACCAAAAGACACTCTGGTCAGAATGGTGAGCTGTACCTTTTCGTAGGCAGTAGTTCTGTCTTGGGGTGGGTGGGCCACGTCTTGTGATGCCACGAGTACAGTACGCAGATTGGGGGCGCGGCCACGATGCCCCTAGTTGACGTTGCGCGGCCAGAAGGTACGCCGGAGCCTAGTGTCCCGCGGGATCATGGCAGCCAGGTGCCGATCGCACGCCAGGCCAGCCGACCTGGCGTGCGTAGCCTGGTGGTCGCACGGTGGCCCCTGTTCGCGGTGCTGGCCGTCCAAGCCGCCTTGTCGCTCCGGCTCATCTGGTCCAACACGGCATTCCAGGACGAGGCCCTCTATCTCCGTGCTGGGCACCTGGAATGGGCCGAGTGGCTGCACCGGGCGCCGATCCCGGACTTTCCCTCGTATTTCTCCGGGGCGCCCGTCATCTACCCGCCGCTTGGCGCTCTCGCGGACAGCATCGCTGGCCTGGCGGCCGCGCGCGTCTTGTCGCTGTGCTTCATGCTGGCGGTCACCAGCCTGCTATGGGCCACCACGACCCGGTTGTACGGGCGGCGGGCGGCGCTCCTGTCCGCGGGGCTGTTCGCCACTCTGGCTGGTACCCAGTTCCTCGGCGCTATCGCGACCTTCGACTCGATGGCGCTATTCCTGCTGGCCCTGGCTGCATGGCTAGGTGTCCGGTCTGCAGACTGCCAGTTCTGGGCGCGGGCAGCTCTTCTCATCACCACTGGCGTCACCCTGGCCGCGGCTGACGCCGTGAAGTACGCAACTGCCCTGTTTACTCCGGTGGTGCTCGTCGTGGCGGCATTGGCAGTATGGCGGCAGCATCGGGGTGGTACGTGGCTGGCGGCACTTCTAACCGTGCTTTGCTCCTGGCTCGTGCTGGTCGTCGCCGCCATCGTCGCTGGTGGCCAGGAATATTGGCTTGGCATCACGACCAGCACCCTGGCCCGTCCACAATCGAATGTCACCGTGCCGACCATTCTGCACAGTGCCTACGTGTGGATCAGCCTGATTCTTGTCCTCGCCGCCCTTGGCGCGGTGCTTGCCAGCCGGAGCAAGACACGTGGGAGATTCCTGCCTGCCGTCCTTGCCGCCGCCGCCTTGCTAGCTCCGGCTGAGCAAGCCAGGCTCCATACAACTGTCAGCCTGCAGAAGCACGTGGTGTTCGGCGCGTGGTTCGCGGCGATCGCAGCAGGCTACGCGATGGCGCGCTTGAGCAGAGTCGACCCAGGCCACGGATGGGCACCTGTCATGGCGCTCCCCATAGCCGCGTCGACGCTGTTCGGTTCGATGGGACAGGCGGCGTCCCTCTATGAGGTCTGGCCCAACGCCGCAGGTGTCGTCGGTGTCCTCCGCCCCGCAATCCAGTCTCACCCTGGCAACTACCTGGCGGAAGACTATGACGTTGAGGCCTACTATCTGCGCGCCGAGGTTCCCTGGCAGCGCTGGTCGAGCACCTACTACTTCAGCTACCAAGGGATAATTCCAGGAGCGCCCTCCTATGCGGCCGCCATCAATGACCATTACTTCTCGCTCGTGATCCTCAATTTCGGGGACACTGCAACTATCGATACCCAGATCACCGCCGACATGCGCCACGCAGGCGGCTACGACGTCCTGGCGCGCACCGGCCGGTTCACTATCTGGGCATCACGCACGGCGGCACCAAGCCGGCAATCCGGGGGCAGCCTTGGCCATCACTAAGCCTTTGATTGCTGAGCAGGTACAAGAAATTTACCTGCCGCGACCGCCTAGTAACCGGGAAAAGTACAAGTATTTCGGCAGCCCTCGCCGCTGGGTGTTCGCATGGCTGCTTATCGCATCGGCCGGGGTACTTTACGGGTATATCCACGTGGCCGAGCGCGCCTGGCTCGTCACTCCGCTTATGTGGCTACTCCTCATGGTCATGGTGCCGCCCGTGGTGGTCAACTTCTGGCTGCGAATGGGACGCCCGAGGCTTACCTTGCCGGAGCACCAAGCCACCGTGGCCAGCTATCGGGAGCACGGCGAGACGGTGGATGTTTTCCTGCCCAGTTGCGGCGAGCCGCTAGCCGTGCTGAACAACACCTTCCGGTACGTGAGCAAAATGAAGTGGGGCGGCCTCAAGACCGTCTACGTGCTTGATGATTCCGCCCGAGAGGACAGTACGCAACCTTGCGGACCATTACAATTTCCGCTACATCGTGCGTCCTGACCCGGGTGTGATGAAGAAGGCCGGTAACCTTACCCACGCCCTCAGTATCAGCGCCGGAGACTTCATCGCGGTAATCGACGCCGATTTCGCGGTGCGCCCGGAGTTTCTTTACGAGACCATGCCATACTTCTTCGATTGCAAGATCGGCATTGTCCAGACAGCTCAGTATTACGATGTCAGCAGTCGAACATTTTCTTACATCCAACGTTATGCGGGGACTCTCCAGAATATCTTCTTCCGGTTTATCCAGCCAGCCCGCGACCGCTACCGGGCGGCGATATGCGCGGGCACGAATCTGGTTTACCGTCGCACTGCCGTGGTAGCTGCGGGTGGCTTCGCATGGGTACCGATCGGTGAGGACGTCCACTCGGGAGTGAAACTGGCCTGGGCAGGCCAAGAAACCCGCTACCTGCCCCTTTGCCTGGCCACGGGCGTGGCGCCTATCGACTTCCCGTCCCTGGCGAATCAGCAAGCCCGCTGGTGCCGGTCCTCGATGATGGTGATGATCGATAAGCATTTCGTGGAAGCGCCGTTCAACTGGAAGCAACGGGCTGCTTTCTGGGCAGCGTTCCTCTACTACATGTCATCGGCCGCGTTGCTGCTTACCGGGCCGTTCCCGACGTTGACGATGATCTGGTTCTATCCCGCGCACGTCTACCCGCGCAACTACCTGCCGCTCCTGCCCGCGCTTGCAGCCACGCTCTTCGTGTTCCCGATGCTGAGCCGCGGCTGGCGACCGACTATTTACCGGGTATGCATGATCAACTCGTGCTGTCACGTGTATTCGGTGTGGTACGCGATCCGGGGGCGCGTCGCCGAATGGGTCCCCACCGGCGCTTCGCCAGACCGGGGGAAGGTCCCCGTAGTGGTAAACCGGATCCTTTGCAGTTGGGTTGCGGTATTTCAGGTGCTCCTCTGGTCGGGCCTGGCGCTGCGAGTGCATCAGTACGGCTGGCGTCCGTACTGGGCGACGGAGCTCCTAGGCGGAGTGCAGCTATACATGCTGGCGCCGCTGCTCACTCCAAGTAAGGGAGTCTGGAAGCGCGCCCGGCCGAAGGCCGCGGAGATACGAGCATGAGACGCCTACTTGCTGCCCTCATCTCCGGGATAGCGCCCGCCGCATGCTGCAACCACGGCGGGATCAAAGAAGGAACGATGCTATGAAGCATCGCAACGATAACGGACCGAAAAGGCGTCGACAGAGTCATCACGACTAGCGTGGCCATCATTGCCGCAGCTGCGATCGTGGCGGGTGTCGGCCTCTACAACTCATAACAGATCTGCAGAGCCCATCGGGCCGCTACCAGTCAATCTCCCTACGACACCTCAGTCCTACTTGGGGGTTTATGCAAACGAAGCCCCTGCATCGTCCAGCGGGGTGACAGCGTTCACGAGCGCAACCGGAGCAAGACCAGATGTGGTCATGTATTACAGCGGATGGTTTGTGCCGTTCCAGACCGGCTTCGCCACCATGGCCGCCGAGAACGGCGCAGTACCGCTCGTGCAGATGAATCCGACTGGCGTCAGCATCCCCTCGATCGCGGCCGGAAAGTACGACGGCTACCTGAGCGCTTACGCCGAGGCCGTCCGTGCTTACCGTCATCCGGTCATCTTGAGTTTCGGTCACGAGATGAACGGCACCTGGTACGCCTGGGGCTACGGGAAAACGTCCCCGGCGGCCTTCGTAGCCGCCTGGCGGCACATCGTCACGCTTTTCCGCGCGCTGGAGGTCCGGAATGTAACGTGGTTGTGGACGGTCAACATCGTCAACAACACGCAGCACGGCAGGATCCCTCCCGCCAGCTCCATGGTGGCCCGGCAGCGGCTATGTCAACTGGGTGGGGATCGACGGTTACTACCTCAAGCAGAACTGGCAATTCGCTCCCTTATTCGGGCCGACCATCGGCAAAGTGCGCGAACTGACGGGTGACCCGATACTCATCGCCGAGACGGGCGCGACGCCTGCCTCGGGGCAGCCGGCGAAGATCGCCGACGCGTTCGCCGGAATTCGCGCATACGGGCTACTCGGGTTCGTGTGGTTCGACGCGACGAACTCCAAGGGCCAGGGCTTTGCCCTCAGCAGTCCGGCCGCACTGGCCGCATTCCGCAAAGATGCCAGCAGCAACTACACCAGGCCTGCTTCATGAACGGCCCGGCGCGAAAGGTAGCGAGGCGAAACACGGCGGTTAGGAGGCTCCACGGTTTTGGCTGACACTCAGCGTTCGGTGCGGAACTGTCCAGCCTTGCTGCAGAGATTCCACACCCCGGTGCGCCGCACTGAACGGCAGGCACGTTGACCGCCCGCGAGAGGGAGCCCGCAGGCGGTTGGTTCACGACCGAGCAGATACGGACCAAGGACGTTCCCTCGCAAGCCCAGGGATCGGGAGTGCTGCTTTCGACGACGGGGGGCCAGGCGGGAAATCGGCTGGAGGGATCTGCCGCGTACAGTGGGCGAGCACTTGCCTTCCTCGAAAGCCTGGCCCCGGAACCGGACGTGGCCGCCATCTCTCCGACGGAGCCCGCTCCGACGGAGCCCCCTCCGACGGAGCCCGCATCGAGGCCATGGGCAAGCGAGGAGCCCGGAGCGGGCCGGGCCACCAAGCGTGGTCGGCACGCGGCTCCCCCGCCTCCCTATTTGGAACGCCGTGGCGCACGGTTCGTGGTCTTCAGCGCGATCGGGGGGTTTGTCTTCCTGCTGGGGCTCGGTCTCCAGGCCGTGCTGACCGGCAGATGGCATCTACTTCCCGTGGTTTCATACGCGATCCAGGCTGTCGTGTCGGTGGAGACAAGCTTTCTGCTGAATCGCTGGCTCACCTGGCGTGACCGCGGCATCCCGTTCTGGCGGGCCTTCGGCCGCTTCAATGCCCAGAAGACGGTAACGATCGCCCTCAATCTGGCGCTCTACGCAGGGTTGCTCAGGCTGGGCATCAACTACCTCATCGCCAATGTGGCGCTGACGGCGGTGTTCACTATCGTCAACTACGTCGCAGGCGACCGCCTCGTCTTCATACCTGGCCGGACGCAACCCGCCGAGCCCGCTGCCCCCGCCAGGCCGATGCTGGTCAGGGAACATCCCACGCCGGAAGTTAGCGTCGTCATCCCTTGCCGGAGCAATGAGAGCACTATCAGGGAAGCGGTGCAATCCCTGCTGTGCCAGGACTACCCCCGTCTCCGCGAGATTACCCTGATCGGCTCGCCAGGGGATTCGACCTGGAGCGCGCTGGCGGACATTACTGATCCGAGGGTGTCGATCTGGGAAATAGAGACGCCACCGGGAATGCGTGATGCGAACTTCAAACGGGATGCGGCCGTCAGGATGAGCTCAGGCGACGTTATCGCGCTGGTTGACAGCGATATCGCGCTCCCGCATGACTGGATGAGCCAAGCAGTCGCCGAACTCGAGGATAGCGGCGCCAGTTGTGTAGCGGGCGGCATGAAGTCGGTCCACGACAGCTTCTGGGGTCGTTACACCGACAGTACATGGATTGGCGCCAAGACGCCTCGCATCGCGCGCTCGTACACCGTCACTAGCGCGAATTTTGGCGCACGCGGCGGACGCAAGCCACCGATCTCAGCCAACGTCCTTTTCACCCGCGAGCTTTATGACTACTGCCCCATAGACCCATTTTGGTCTCATGGCAGCTATGAGGATTACGAGTGGTTCTGGCGCGTCGTCAAGGCTGGGTATGCGGTCCGTGTCTGCCAGGACCTCTTCGGCTGGCACGAACACCGCCGCGGAATGCGTGCCCTGGTGCGGGAGTACCGGCGCTCGTCAAGGGGATGCGCGTACTTCATCCGTGCCCACGCGGACAGTCCGCTCGCCCAGCGGCGGCTACGTCAAGCGAAGGTCTTGCCACTGGTGGCCGTGGTGGGAGCCGGCGTCGCGGTTACAGCCGCTCTGCATGGCTACGGCGCCGCCGTGGCCGGGCTCATACTAGGTTGTGCAGCGGTGCTCGCCACCCATCAGGTCGTCCGCTCGCGCAGCCTGGAGAGCATGGCATACCCGGTTGTCGGACTTACGCTAGGTTTGGTCTTCACCGCCGGACTCGTGACGAACTTGATCCGGTCAGGTCCAAGAGCGGCGCTCTCTCCTGTGTCCTCCTCTCCGACCGCAGTCTCGCAGGAAAGGCAACCCCGGAGTCGTCCAGCACGGCGCCTGCTGCATCCCGTGATGGCTATTTGCGCCGTGCAGGCCGCCCTTTCCCTGACCCTCGTCTGGAGCAACACCGCTTACGTAGATGAGGCGAACTATCTCTGGATCGGCCGTCTCGAGATCGCGAACTGGCTGCACGGGACATCTTGGCCATCGGCACACGCCTACCGGACCTTTTCCGGATCGCCGGTCTTGTACCCGCCTATCGGCGCTCTTGCCAACAGCATCGCCGGCCTCGCGGGCGCGAGGATCCTTTCGCTGATCTTTATGCTCATGGCCACAGGCCTGCTCTATCTGACGGCGTCAAGGCTGATCGGCCGCACGGGAGCCCTCTTCGCCGCTGCCCTGTGGGCGCTCAGCGAGCCAGCGCTGCGGCTGGCATTCGCTACCTTTGATCCGCTGTCTGTCCTTCTGACCACGCTCGCGGCGTGGCTTGTCGTGCAAGCCGGCTACCGCCGACGTCGCGGTGAGCTGATCGCCGCCGCGGCAGTCGCCCTTGCCCTGGCCAACGTGACGGCGTACTCAGGGATCGTCATCGACCCGGTAGTGATCGCGTTCGCGTTCCTCGCCTGGCAAACCCGCATGCCGTCGCAGCAGTCACTGTCTTGTACCGCATGGTTCGCTGCGGCGTGGGCACTGTCCTTTGGCCTGCTGATGACAGCCTCACATTCATGGTCCGGGCTCTCAGCTACGGTATTCACGCCAAATACCGCTGGCAATCAAAGAGTGTCGGCAATACTGGGTGACATCTGGGGAGATTCAGCGCTGATTATCGGCCTAGCGTTGATAGGTGCGCTTGTTACTCTTCAATCCGAAAAAAGAAACCATGTTGCATTGCTCGGCGGCCTTTGTTTCGGCACTTTCATGGCAATACAACTTCATAATCAAAACCCATCGACCATTGACAAGCATCTCGCCTACGGAATCTGGTTCGCCGCCATCGTGGCCGGCTACGCGTGCAGAAAGTTCACCAGGTGGATTCCCGGAGGCAGAAGACCGCTCGCAGCGCTCTGCTGCGCGGTGGCCTTTATCTACCCAGCTGTCGTGAGCTGGCAAGCAGCCTGGCAACGTTACCATTCATGGCCTGATTCAAGCGAATTCGTAAGGGACTTCAAACCTATCGCAGCGCATAGTCAGGGGATCCTCTACCTGCCCGCACTCGAGGTCAATATCGGTGAATATTACACCCAGCAAGGCGATGAATGGACGAGATGGAACAAACCGCTATCACTTGACCCAGCGATCACGTCCAACTCGTTGAACCTTTACTCCGCGTACTACTCTAAGCAATTGCACAGCCGGAACTACGGAGTGGTAGTGGTTTTCTACTCGACAACGTTCTCCTCGGCGGGGCTATCGGGAAAAATCTTGCTAGCTCAGTACAACAGTGCCACGTATAAGAAGCTGCTGCAAGCAGTGGGAATCAACTCGGGAGAGCCCGGGCTGGCGGGGCTAACGCTAGCCCTTGAAGCGGACAAGCAATATGGTCCACCTAAAGTAGGGCATTATAATACCACCAATATCTCAGGCACCCATAACTACGGTATCTATGCGATCTGGAAGAAGAAGGAGCAAACGTGAGCGCTGCCATGCCATCTACGGCCCGGCAGCAATACTCTGCTGCCAGTACGTGGCGCCTGCCGGCGCCGGTGCAACGACCTCGACGGCGGATCCTCTTGCACCCGCTGATGGCCATCTGCGCCGTGCAGGCTGCCCTATCGCTAAGCCTCGTCTGGAGCAACACGGTGTTTGCGGACGAAGCGCAATATCTCAGCTCCGGTCAGCTCGAATGGGCGCACTGGCTACACGGAACATATCTCCCACCATATCTCCTGAGTAGCTTTTCTGGGTCGCCGGTCATCTACCCGCCTCTCGGTGACCTGGCCAACAGCATCGGCGGCCTTGCCGGAGCAAGGATCTTGTCACTGCTATTCATGCTTGGCGCGACGATCCTGCTCTATCTCACAGCGTCGCGACTGCTGGGGCGCACAGCGGCCGTCATCGCCGCCGCTCTCTGGGCACTGAGCGAGCCGGTCATACGTCTGGCATTTGCCACTTTCGATCCATTGTCAGTACTGCTGACAACGCTATCGGCTTGGCTAATCGTACAGGCCGGCCACCGCTACCGTCGCGGTGCGTTTGTGGCCGCGGCGGCGGCCGCCCTTGCTCTCGCCAACGCGACGGCATATTCGGGGATCATCATCGACCCTGTAGTCATTACCTTCGCATTCCTCGTGTGGTTGCCCCGCATGCACAGGCGGCAGGCATTGTTGTGCACAATGTGTCTCGTCGGAATATTGGCGGTTCTCTTTAGTCTGCTGATGACCGTCTCAAGTTCTTGGACTGGAATCATGTCCACTGTCATCAACCGCAGCGGCTCTGACCACCAGAGCATCCTGCTCGTCCTCGACGACAGCTGGGGATACTCCGGGCTGATTGCTGTGCTAGCGGTGATAGGCGCCATCACCGCATTCGGTGTCGAAAACAGACAGCGTACCGCGCTGCTGGCACTGCTGGGCTGCACGGCTCTCGTGGTGCCAGTGGCGCAATTCCACGAGCAAACCGCATGGTCACTCGACAAGCATCTCGCCTACGGAATCTGGTTCGCCGCCATCGCGGCAGGCTATGGATGCAGTAGACTGATCAGGAAGCTTACGAGAGTCGGAAGGAAACTCGCGGCCTCATGCTGCGTGATAGCTCTTATCTATCCGGTGGCAACCAGCTTGACAGCAGCATGGAACGTTTATCATGCATGGCCTAATGCGAGCTCCTTCATCACCGAATTCGCACCTATCGCAGCGGAAAGCCGCGGGTCCATTTACATATCAGAAACAGGACCGGAAAATATCGCTGAGTATTACACACCGCAAGGCCGGGACCCGGGCAGGTGGAGCACTGCACTATCGTTGAATCCTGTTGCTATATCACAAAAGAATTGGGAGGCTAGTTACGCGAAGCAACTACGCGACAGTAACTATGGGGTAATAGTGCTATTTTACGCGACAACTTTCTCGTCAATCCCGAACCTTCCTGGGAACCTGCTGGTATCACCGCCCAGAAATAGCACGGATCAGGAGATTCTGCGGCTTGAGGGAGACAACCCCGGAGAGCCCGGTCTACCCGCGCTGACACTAGCCATTGAGAATGATCCGGCATATGGTCCAGCAGTTAAAGGATTGTATAACAGCGCCAGTGAAAATGGCGTCTACGCGATCTGGCGCAAAAAGGTGCAGAATTGAGGGCAGTGGTGAAGCCTACGGCCGGGCACGAGCAACCGGCGGAGCCGCCGATTGCCCTGCGGCGGACGGAGGCCGCGCGGCGGCGGCAGCAGCGGCGGTTTGGGTTCTTTTCTGCGCTGGCGTTCGCCGCAGTGCTCATCGCGGGCACGGGATTGCGGCTGTGGCATCTGGGTATCTCGCCGGCGTGGCAGTGGGATGAGGCTGCTTACTACCGGATATCGGTGAACGTCCAGCACGGAGTGCTGGCTGAGCATTCGACGTATGGCGTGCCCTGGGAGCCGTTCCTGTATCAGCCGCCGTTTTACTTCCTGCTGCTGTCCAGGTGGTTCAGCATCGTTGGGGCCAGCATCTACCATGCACGGCTCCTTGGCGTGATCCTGACAGCGGCGATGCAGGCGGTCCTATTCCGGCTGATCTGGAAGATCCATGGTCCCGCAGTGGCCCTGTTCGCTATTTTCCCTGTGATTTTCGACGGCTGGTTGATGTACATCGAGCGCGTCTCCTACATCGAGAATGCGCTGATGCTAATCATCGTGACAGGCCTCTTGCTTTACCAGCGTGCCCTGGAACATCCATCATGGCAGCGCTTCGCGATCGCCGGGGTTGTCATCGGATTTGCCGCGATCTTCAAGCATACAGGCTCCTATGTGCTGCTAGCTGTCCTGCTCTGCTGGCTTGTCCTACGCCGCGCTCACAAGGGACACCTAGTCCTGCTCGTCATGGCCATAACCGTCGTCGTGGCCTATATGACGGTTATGGTGCGGCTATTCGACGTACCAGGCCACGACTGGTACATAGGTCAGACCATAACCCAAGTACGGCGGGTACTAGCGCTGCAGCAGAGCGGCGGCACACTGACCTCGCCAGGCGGCCTGCTACATCTCCTGGTAGCGCAGTACCGGTTTTTCATCCCCAGCGTGCTGGTCGCGCTCGCATCGTTCATTACGGTGGTGCGCCGTATTCTGCAATGTTATCGAGTCCGAAACTGGGAACCGGCTCAAGGGAATGCGCTGCTATTCAGCTGGCTAGCGACCGGGATCATCGTCTTCGGTATCAGTTCCTTGAAATACCCGCAATACTTTGCCTTGATCCTTATGCCTGCGTACTGCTTCTTCTGGACCGAGGTGGCCCGCTGGAACTGGCGCTCGGCCTGGAAGAGCACAGTGATGATCGCCGCCGTGGTGGCTGGGATGGGCTCGTTCCTGCTGACGGTTCCCGCTTTCGGAGTCAACACGCTTGCTAAGGTTCAGCAATACGCGGCGACGCAGATTCCGGCGAGCGGCATCGTGGTCACCGAGGAGAGCATCGGTGATCTGATCCAGCAGCGCTGGTGCACCGTTGAAGTCGCGGCGCCGTGTCTGGGTGCTGCGACGTACGCCATCACCTGGCGCACCTATCTGTATTCGAGTTTCAACGAGGGCGACAAAGAATTTTATGAAATCATGAGCCGCGCGGTTCCGGTAAAGTCGTTCAGCGACACGGTGGGGACCGCTACCGTATGGAAACTAAGGTCGGCACAGTGAGGTACTGGATGGGGGCCCTGCTGGCCGCTGCACTGGTGGTCGCCGGGTGCGGAAAGCCGCCGGTACCGACTTCTGCCGCCGCGAAAACGGCCGCTTCACTGGGCACGAGCGAATGGCCGGTCCTGGGCGAGAACAAGCCCGTCCTTGGCGTGGATCTGTACGCGCTCAACAACTATTCCGCGGCCGAGGTGGAGGCTGACGGGGAGCGGACGCTCGCCTACATCAAGAACGTGCTGAAAGCTGATGCTGTCGGGATCGTCTGGAACTTCTATGCTCCCAACCCTTACGCGGATCCCGTCGGTGCGACCAGTGCCACGCTATCTGCCGGCAATGTGGGCATCCTGACCAGGATCGCCGCCCAGGATCACCTGCTGGTGGAATACCGGCCGCTGGTCCTGGTGCCCAATGAACCGAATCACTGGGAAGGCCAGATCCATCCGTACCCTCCAGCCGGCTGGTTCAGCAGCTATTATCAGGCAGAACTGCCGTACCTGAGGATGGCGCAGCAACTCGGCGTCAGGGAATTCGTGACGGCGACTGAGCTGCACCGCCTCAATAGCAGCCCGCTCTGGCCGTCATTCTTCGCCCGCGTTTCCCAGGTCTATCATGGCGTGATCTCATATGCGACCTGGGATGGCGACTATTTCGGAACTGCGCCCGGCACGTCGTTTCAGGCAGCTACGCCGGAATTCCCGCCGGTAAAGTACCTGGGCATGGATATGTATTGGCATATGAACCTTCAGGCTGCTGCCACGTCAGCGAAAGTTACGGCGGCCTGGGAGGCGCTCTTCGGTAAGGTACCCTTGTCCGTGCTGCGGAGAACGACTATTGATGAGACAGGGATTCAGGCACGAGCGGGTGCCTACTCGATACCTGAGGATCTCGGCGCACCTGGCCGTAGCAATGACCAAGTGCAAATGAACTGGTTTACCGCGGCCTGCGACACCGTCCGCCGGTATCACATGCGTGGAGTGTTCTTCTTTAAGGTTGACTTGACCGACAACCCTGCCCATCCAGCTACGTCGCTATCTACATTCGAAGGAAGAGAAGGAGCTGCAGCCATCAGTGAATGCGCGCGGATTCTTGGCTGACACCGCCACCCTCGGCACCGAGCACGAGGCTTGGAGCAACGGCGGCGGCCGGCTAGATGTAACGATTTATTTCGGCACTACTCATACCAAGACCATATCGTGAACGGCTCGCTCCGCCTGACCGTACTGGGCACCGGGTACCTCGGCATCACCCATGCCGCCTGCATGGCCAGCCTCGGGTTCGACGTCCTCGGCGTGGACACCGACGCCCGTAAGGTAGAGCAGTTGACTGCCGGGCACTTGCCGATCTACGAGCCCGGGCTTGGGGAACTCCTGCGCTCCGGCCTGGACTCCGGGCGACTGGCGTTTACCACGTCCTACCCGCGGGCCGCGGCGTTCGGCGATGTCCACTTCATCTGCGCCGGCACCCCACCGCAGCCCGGCAGCGACCACGCCGATTTGTCCCAAGTGCATGGGTGCGTCGCGGCCCTTGCCCCGCTGCTGGACCGGCCGTGCCTGGTCGTCGGGAAATCCACTGTTCCGGTAGGTACCGCACGCCACCTTTCTGCCGAACTCGCAGGGGCGTGTCGCGGGGCTGAGCTTGCGTGGAACCCCGAGTTCTTGCGCGAGGGCTCGGCAGTGGCGGACGCCCTCGCGCCAAACAGGATCGTCGCGGGTGTCACGTCACCCTGGGCCGAGGGCGTCCTCCGGCGGGTGTACGCCCAGCAAATCGCCGACGGCACCCCATTCTTCGTCACGGAACTGGAGACCGCCGAGCTGGCCAAGGTGGCGGCCAACGCCTTCCTGGCCACGAAAGTCTCCTTTATTAATGCAATGGCTGAGGTCTGCGAAATTGCCGGCGGTAATGTCTACGCCCTAGCGCAGATACTCGGCGCTGACTCGCGTATCGGCTCGCCGTTCCTGCGTCCTGGGCTCGGCTTCGGCGGAGGCTGCCTGCCGAAGGACATCCGCGCGTTCATCGCCCGGGCCGCTGATCTCGAGGCTGAGCAGGCGCTCGGCTTCCTGCGCGAGGTGGACGCCATTAATCTACGGCGGCGGACCAGGACCGCCGATCTCACCTGCGAACTGGTTGGCGGGGATCTCGCTGGCGTGCCTGTTGGCGTGCTCGGTGCCGCATTCAAGCCTGGCTCGGACGACGTGCGGGACTCACCCGCCCTGGATGTGGCGCAGATCCTTCACGGGATGGGAGCACAGGTAACCGTGTACGACCCAGCTGCGCTGGCCAATGCTCGCCGCGCATGCCCGGAACTCGGCTACGCCGCGACGCTGGCCGACGCAGCCCGGGACGCGCACGTCATGCTGCTGCTTACTGAGTGGCCCGAATTCGTCAAGCTCAAGCCCGACGACCTGAGCGCCGTGGTGGCGCAACGTAACATCCTTGACGGGCGGGGCGTCCTGGACCCAGCTCTATGGCGTACTGCCGGATGGAACTACCGGGCCCCAGGCGTAGCACTAACCCCGCCACTCGCGACGGGGATTGCTGCGAGGCGTCGTACCAAGGACAGCGGGCGCAGTGGTTCGCGCTAGCACCGATCGCGAAAGGCGGCATCGGCAGGTGCCACCACTGAGACGCGTCACCCTCCGCAGGCGCCACACGAAGCAGGCTGCGGTAATTTTTGCCGTCGGCACACTGGCGGTAATCGTTCTCGCGTTGGTAATGCCAGGCACAGGGACCAACAAAGCGGGCACGCATCCACGTCAACCGGGACCCACTGCTCTCCCAGCCACTCCTGGGTCATATCTGGGGGTGTACGCGTCAGGGGCACCTATCTCGTACGCTGGCGTGACGGCGTTCACAAGGGCCACCGGGGTGAGGCCGAGACTAGTTGTGTACTACAGCGGATGGTGGGAGCCGTTCCGGACCAGCTTCGCCACGACCGCGGCCAAGCACGGTGCGGTGCCGCTGGTACAGATCGATCCGACTGACATAAGCCTCAGCGCCATCGCATCTGGACGATACGACGCCTATCTGACCTCCTACGCTCAGGCCGTCCGCGCCTATCGTGATCCGGTCATTCTGAGCTTTGGCCACGAAATGAACGGCGCCTGGTACTCCTGGGGCTATCGGTCCACATCGCCGACGGTTTTCGTTGCCGCATGGCGGCACATCGTCACCCTCTTCCGCGCGGCCGGAGCCCAGAACGTGACCTGGCTGTGGACGATCAACATCGTCAAGACGCAGCATGGCCAAATTTCCAGCCCGGCCTCCTGGTGGCCCGGCCGTTCGTATGTTAACTGGGTGGGGATCGACGGCTACTACCTCAAGTCTTCCTGGCGGTTCGTTCCGATATTCGGGCCGACCATCGTGGCCGTACGCGAGTTGACCGGTGATCCCATCCTCATCGCCGAGACAAGCGCGGCGCCCAACGCCGACCAGCCGGGGAAGATCCCCGACTTGTTTGCTGGTATCCGCACGTACGGGCTGCTGGGGTTCGTCTGGTTCGACGCCGTCGCCTCCAATGACTATCCCATCAACGGCCAAGCGGTTATCGACTTCCGCATCAACGGCCAAGCGGCTATCGCGGCGTTCCGCAAGTCCGCCAAGACCTATAGCCGTCCCGCATCGTGAACGGCAGCGGCCTGCTGGTTGATGTCGGTCCATGACGGCCGGTCCCGTTGATGTTCTAGGCGAGGCAAGGTGAGATCCCGCCTGGTGATACTCGTTGCCGTGGTAATCGCTGCTGCCGCCGTCCTCTTCGCGGTTAGTCGTTTGGTTTCGTCCTCCGGCGACGCCGGTGGGCCCGCCTCCCTGCCGACGGACACGGCCTCTTACCTGGGGGTTTACGAGGCCGGGGTGCTCGGCACGTACCAGCCAGTGGCGGATTTCACCAGTGCGGCCGGCCGACCGCCGAACCTGGTCGGGTACTACGGCGGCTGGGGAGAACCCTTCCAGGGTTCATTCGCGCAGGCGGTGAACAGGCACGGCGCGGCCACGCTACTGCAGTGGGATCCGACCCTCGCCTCGGTTTCGCGGATCGCCGCCGGCGGTTACGACAGCTACCTGCGCTCGTTCGCGGACAGCGTCCGCGGCTTCGGCCACCCGGTCGTCATCGGGTTCGGGCACGAGATGAACGCCTACTGGTACTCATGGGGTTACGGGCACTTGCCGCCCGCGACGTTCGTGGCGGCGTGGCGGCACATCGTGACGCTTTTCCGTGCTCAGCGCGCTGACAACGTCACCTGGCTGTGGACGCTCCAGGCGGACGAGCCTGGTACCGGCCGCATCGCTGCTTGGTGGCCTGGCGCGAAGTACGTTACCTGGGTCGGGATCGACGGCTACTACTACCGTCCGTCCGAAACTTTCTTCAGCATCTTCGGCGAGACCATCGCCCAGGTGCGGGCCTTTACCGGCCTGCCGGTGCTGCTGTCCGAGGTCGCGGTAGGCCCCGACGCTGGCCAGGCCCGGAAAATCCCTGACCTGTTCGCCGGGATGCGCCATTACGGCACGCTAGGGCTCGTGTGGTTCGACATCGCCCAGCATCAGGGTACTTACCATCAGGACTGGCACATCGAAGACAACCCAGCGGCCAAAGCGGCCTTCCGGCGTGGCGCTGCAGGACTGAACCTAGTGCACCCTTAACGAGCGATCCGCGGCGAGGAGAGCGTTCGGTGCCTGCGGGGGACCGGCGGCGGGAATGTTTGTACGCTGGGTTAGGGCTCGGCTGGTCACCAACGGCGTGTCTGGTCCGGATGCCGGGTTACTGTGGCCGGAGGTACAACAGTGGCGAGCCGGGTCAGCCAGAAGGTCGCCGTCAGCGTGGTGTACGTCGCGGCGATGTTCATGACGATCATGGACGCGACGATCGTCAACGTCGCACTGCCGACCATCGGCCGTACTTTCGGGGTCCCGGCGACCTCGGTGGCCAGCGTCTCGATCTACTTCCTGGTGAGCCTGGCCGTCTTCATCCCGGCGTCGGGCTGGCTCGGCGACCGGTTCGGCGGCAAGCGGGTGCTGCTGTCGGCGATCGTGGTGTTCACCGTCGCGTCGGCGCTGTGCGGAACCGCGGAGTCGCTCACGCAGCTCGACATCTACCGCGTGCTGCAGGGGCCGGCGGCGGGATGATGGCCCCGGTCGGGCTGGCGATGCTGTTCCGCGTCTTCCCGCCGGCCGAGCGAGTCCGCGCGTCCAGCATCTTGACCGTGCCGACCACGCTGGCGCCCGCGCTTGGCCCGGTCGTCGGGGGACTGCTGGTCACGGAACTGTCGTGGCGGTGGGTCTTCTACGTGAACGTACCGCTCGGGGTGCTGGCTCTCGCCTTCGGCGTGCTGTTCCTGGAGGGCGGGAACACGCTGCAGCCCGGCCCGTTCGACGCGACCGGCTTCGTGCTGGCCGGCGCTGGCCTGGGGCTGCTCATGTACGGCATATCGGAAGGACCGATCCGGCACTGGAGCTCGGGTGTCGTCCAGGCCACGATAACCGCCGGCGCGATCTTGCTGGCTGTCCTGGTGGTCGTCGAGCTGCGCAAGCAGCAGCCGCTGATCGACCTGCGGCTGCTCGGAAACCGGCTGTTCCGGTCCTGCAACGGCGTCATGTTCCTGGCCTCCGCCGCGTTCATCGGGACGCTCTACGTCGTATCGCTGTTTTTCCAGGATGCCCGCGGTCTGTCCGCGCTCGACGCGGGCCTGAGCACGTTCCCGGAGGCCTTCGGCGTGATGGCAGGCGCGCAGCTGGCCAGCCGCTGGCTCTACCCGGTGCTCGGGCCGCGCCGGAACATCGCCCTCGGGCTGGTCGGCGTGGCCGTCTCGATCGGCCTGATGAGCCTGGTCGGCGCGGAGACGAGTCTGTGGTGGATGCGGCTGCTGATGCTCTGCCTGGGGCTCGCCATGGCCCAGGTCTTCGTGCCCGCGCAAGCCGCCGCGTTCGCCACCATCTCAGCCGAGGCCACCGGCCGGGCCTCGACGATGTTCAACGTCGGCCGTCAGCTCGGCAGCGCGATCGGCGTAGCCGTGTTCACCACGGTCATCGTCGCCGTGGGAGCCACCAAAGTCGTGGCGGGCCAGGTCACGCCGAACCTCGCCGCCTACCACGCCGCATTCCTGGTGGCGGCCGGGCTGGCCCTGGTGGCCGCCATCGTCGCGCTGACCATCCATGACGCCGACGCGGCCTCGACCATGGTCCGCCGGCGCGGCCACCGGGCCGAAGCGGACGGCCGCGCTGGCGCCGTCCCCGCCGCCAGCGGGCCACCAGAGCCCCAGCCGAGCTGACGCCAGGCCCCGCCAGTTGAACCTGCGGGAGCGATAAGCGTTTTCCTGGCGGAGGAACGGCGCCTCGTTCGGCCCAAATGATTTTTAGCTCATGCCGGTGGTCGAGGCGGACACCGAGCGGGGGTCGCGCTCGCGCCACGCGCCGCGCGCCACGCTGGTCAGGAACCGGTCGGCGGCCTGGTTGAACACGTCGGGTTCCTCCAGGTTGGCGGTGTGACCGGTGCGCGGCAGGACGGCCAGGCCCGCGGCCGGGATGGTGCGTTTGAGCATCAGTGCGGGCTCCAGGCAGCCCTCGTCCTCGTCGCCCACCAGTACCAGGACCGGCGTGCGCACCTTGGCCAGCTCATCGGTGAGCTCGTACAGGGACGGGCGAGCGGCCTGGACTCCGCGCATGGTCAGCGCGCTGCCCAGCGAGGAGTGTTCGGCCAGCGCGGCCGCGAACTCGGCCCAGCCTCGCGGGTTCTTGTTCTGGAACTGGACCCGGGCCGGGCCGACCGCGTACCGCCCGGCGACCTTCGCCGCGCCTTCAGCCGCGAACGCGGCCGCGGTAAGCATGGACTCGGTGCGGAAGGCCTCGGCGCGTTCGGGCTGGGCGCCGTACCCGGCCCCGGCGACTACCGCCGAGCTGACCCGGTCCGGGTGCCCGAGGGCCAGGTGCAGCGCGGTAAAGCCGCCCATCGACAGGCCGACCACGTGAGCGCGGGCGATGCCGAGACCATCGAGCACCGCGATCGCGTCGGCGACGGCGCGCGCCTGCGAGTACGCGGCGGGATCGGTGGGCACGTCGGACGGCGGGTAACCGCGCGCGGCGTAGGTGACGCAGCGGTAGGCGCCGGAGAAGTACCGGACCTGTGGCTCCCAGCTGCGGTGATCGCCGGCGAACTCGTGGATGAACAGCAGCGGCTCGCCGGCGCCCGTTTCCTCGGCGTGCAGCGTGACGTCGTCGTCGGTCACGATCGCGGGCATGGGCGGCTCCCTGGGTCCTCGGCCTCAGTCAGTTTCTTCTTTTACCGGATCCGCGCCCATGATGTGCTGGTATGTCCGGGCCGAGGCGGCCGGGGCATCCGCGTCGGCCAGCGCCGCGAGGATCTCCTCGTGCTGGCGGGCGGACTCGGCGTGAGTGCGCGACACCCGCGGCCCGCCGTGCAGCGACGCCCAGAGCAACCGCATCAGGGACAGCAGCAGCGGGCTGCGGGCATATTCGTACACGGTGAAGTGGAACTCCCGGTTCAGCTCGGCGTAGCGGGGATCGTCGTCGGCGAGCGCGCGCATCTGCTCGTTCAGGTCCCGCAGCCGGGCCATGCCGTCCGGGTCGATCTTGCGCGCCGCCAGGGCCGCGCCCAGCGACTCAAGCGCCGCCCTGATCTGGAAGTTCTCCTCGACCCGGCCGTCGCCGGACGTGACTACTGTGAAACCCCGGTGGGTATCGCAGATCAGCAGCCCCTCCGATTCAAGCCGCCGCATCGCCTCGCGGACCGGGGTCTGGCTGACGCCGAAGCGCAGGGCCAGGTCCCGCTGGCGCAACTGCTCCCCCGGGCCGAGCTCGCCGGTGATGACCAGCTCACGAATGAGGGCGGCGACCAGGTCGGTCTTGCTGACGTACCCGGGCACGGCGCTGGTCATGCCGCGCCTGCCCGCTGGCCGGTCCCGGCTCGCTGGCCGGTCCCGGCTCGCTGGAGCAGGGTCCGGACGCGGGCCGGGGTCAGCGGGAGCTGGCCGACGCCGCCGGCTAGGCCCAGCGCATCCCGGACTGCGTTCGCGACGGCCGCGCCAACCGCGTTAACGCCGCCTTCGCCTGCTCCCATCACGCCGAGCGGATTGCCCGGCGAGGGAGCATCCTCCCGCAGCAGCACGTCCACCGCCGGTATCTCCGCCGCGGTCGGCATCCGGTACTCGATGAACGTGATCGCCTGCGGCTGCCCCGTCTCGTCGTAGCTGAACTCCTCGAACAGCGCCCCGCCGATCCCCTGGGCCACGCCGCCCCGCAGCTGGCCCTCCACGAGCATCGGGTTGATCGCGCGGCCCACCTCATAGGCCACCAGGTAGCGCAGCACCCGGACCCGCCCGGTCCCGGTGTCTATCTCCACGACCGCGGCGTGCACGCCGTAGGGGTAGGTCATCCGGGCGACCTCGAACCGGCGGCGGGCCGACAGCCCGGCTGGCTCGCCTGGTTTCAGGTACCGGCTCGCGGGCTCCGCCGCCCGGGCGATGCTGGCCAGGGTCAGCCGGGTGTTCGGGTCGCCGCGAACGCCGACAGAGCCGTGGCTGATCTCGAGATCCTCCTCAGCCGCCTCGAGCATCCGCGCGGCCAGCTGCATCGCCCGCTCCCGCACCGCCGTGGCGGCCTGGTGGACCGCGCTGCCCCCCACGACGGTCGACCGGGACGCCCAGGATCCGGCCCCGAATGGCTGCGCGGCCGTATCACCCGCCACCACGCGCACCGCGTGCGGATCCACGCCGAGCGCGTCCGCGGCGATCTGGGCGAGCACGGTCTCGATGCCCTGGCCGACCGAGGTTCCGCCGGAGAACACGTGCACGGCGCCGGACTTGCTCACCGTCACGTCGGCGGTCTCCTGCGGCCCGAGTCCGCTTTTCTCCACGAACATGGCCAGGCCGAAACCGCGCGGCTGGCTCGCCGTCTTAGTTTGCGCAGCGGCGCGGTAGCCGAGCCGGCCGGCCTCTTTTACCGCCGCGGCGAGCAGGGCCGGGTAGTCGCCGGTGTCCAGGATCAGGTCGGTGCCGAGGGTTTCGATGTGACGGTTGTGCGGCATCTCGTCCCTGGTGAGGAGATTGCGGGCGCGCAGCTGGACGGGGTCGAGGCCGAGCTGGCTGGCGGCCGCGTCAAGCAGGTGCTCGCGGGCCGACGTGCCCTCGAACCGGCCAGGCGCCCGGTAGGTGCCGCACGGAGTCTTGTTCGTGAGCACCACCCGGACCCGGCCCTGGTAAGCGGGAATCCGGTAGGGACCCGGCAGCATCGCCACCGTCAGTTCGGGCACCGCGACGCCGTGCGTGCGGCAGTAGGCGCCGTTATCGTGCACGATGTCGTCCCGCAGGCCGGTGATCAGGCCGTCGGCGTCGAACGCGGCGGCGATGCGGTGGTACTGCTGGCGGGAATGATTCGCCGCCATCAGGTGCTCGGCGCGGTCCTCGGCCCACTTGACCGGACGGCCGAGCCTGGCGGCCAGCCAGGGAATGAGGAAGTCCTCGGGGTAGAACTCGCCCCTGATCCCGAACCCGCCGCCCGCATCTATGGCGTGCACGTGGATGAGCGTCTCGTCCAGGCCGAGCATGCTCGCCAGCAGGTCGCGGTTGAACACCGGGACCTTGGTCATGCCGAAGATGTCCAGGCCGCCGGTGGCTCGATCGGGCACCGCGAGCAGGCAGCGGGGTTCGAGCGGCACGCCGGTGTGCCGGCCGATCGCGAGCTCCAGGCTGACGACGTGCCGGGCGTCGCGGAAGGCGGCCTCGGTGTCGCCGTAGCCGAGGGTGAGCTCGGCCGCCGTGGTCTGCCCGGCGCGGGCATCGGTGACCGCGGGCAGTTCGCTGATCTCGACATCCACCAGTTCGGCGGCGTCCTCGCACGCGTAAGGGTCCTCGCCCACCACCACGGCGAGCGGCTCGCCCACGTAACGGACCACGCCGGCGGCGAGCACCGGCTGCAGGTAGGCGCTGAGATCGGCACGGCCCACGGCCAGGCGGACGGGGATGACCAGGCCGGGGGGGAGGTCCCG
The DNA here is from genome assembly GCA_963806335.1 of uncultured Actinomycetes bacterium. GTDB lineage: Bacteria > Actinomycetota > Actinomycetes > Streptosporangiales > Streptosporangiaceae > Palsa-504. Next base: position 321,701 of record CAWDXO010000022.1, on the reverse strand, counting down.
GGCGGTGACGACGCCGGTGATGCCCGGGGCCTTCGCGGCCTGGCTGACGTCCAGGTCGCGGACCTGCCCGTGCGCGGAAGGGGAGCGGACGATCCGGGCCCACAGCTGCCCGGGCGCGCTGATGTCATCGCCGAACCGGCCGCGACCGCGCAGCAGGCGGGGGTCCTCCTGGCGCGGCATCCGGGCGCCGACGGCGGTCATCCGGATTCACCGCGCTCGCGGGCCTCGGCTCGGGCTCGGGCTTGGGCTCGGGCTCGGGCTTGGGCTCGGGCTCGGGCTTGGGCTCGGGCTCGGGCGGTGGCCCGGACGGCCTCGACGAGGCCCTGGTAGCCGGTGCAGCGGCAGAGATTGGACGCGACGAGCTCGCGGGCTTGTGCCTCGCTAAGCGGGCCGGCTTGGCCTTCCGCCTCGGCGAGGTAGGCCTCGGCGAGCATGAGGAAGCCGGGGGTGCAGAACCCGCACTGCAGCGCGTGGTGATCGCTGAACGACTGCTGCAGATCAGACAGCTGCTCACCCTGCTCGCCGCCGGCGAGCCCTTCCACCGTGCGCACCTCGGCGCCGTCGGCCTGCACGCCGAAAACCAGGCAGGCCCGGACCGGCGCGTCGTCCAGGATGACCGTGCACGCGCCGCAGATGCCGTGCTCGCAGCCGAGATGGGTGCCGGTGTAGCCGAGGTCGTGGCGGAGCATGTCGGCCAGCGTGCGACGGGCCTCGACGACGAGTTCGTGGTCGCGGCCGTTGACCTTGAGGCTGATCGCGTGCATGTCCTTCATCGGGTATCCGGTTTCTTCAGCGTGGCTTTCTTCAGGGCGGCGCTGAGGTCCTGCGGCAGGACGGGGATGTGATCGAACCGGACGTCGGTGTCGGACAGCGCGTCGTTGATGGCGCCCAGGACGGCGGCCGGCGCGCCGATCGTGCCGCCCTCCCCCATCCCCTTGGCGCCCGTCTCGCTGAAGCGCGACGGTGTCTGCAGGTGGACGATGTCCACGGCACACATCTCAGCCGCGGTGGGCGCCAGGTAGTCCATCAGCGTGGTGCTGACCGGCTGGCCTTCCGGGTCGAAGCAGACGCGTTCCAGCAGCGCGGCCGCCACGCCCTGGGTGACGCCGCCGCGCACCTGCCCGTCCACCACCACCGGGTTGATGACGACACCGCAATCCTCCACCACCAGGTACCGGTGCAGACGGATCGCGCAGGTGCCTGGGTCGATCACCACCATGGCCACGTGGCAGGCGTTGGAGAAGGTGCCCGGAGGGTCGAACGCTGCCCGGGCTTCCAGCCCGTACCGCAGGTCAACGTCCAGCCGGTGCGCCTGAAAATGGGCCAGCCGGGCCAGTTCGGCGATCGGGATGGCTGCGTTCTCGTCGCCACGAATGCGGGCGGTGCCCTCGGTGAGTTCCACATCGGCCGGATGGGCCTCGAGCTGGCTGGCCGCGATCTTGCGGAGCTGGCTGGCCACGATGTCCGCGGCCCGCCCGGCCGCGCCGCCGCCGATGACCACCGAGCGGCTGCCCCAGGTGCCCCAGCCGTAAGAGGCCAGGTCGGTGTCGCCCTGGCGCAGCCGGATCTGATCCGGGTGCACGCCGAGACGGTCGGCGACGATCTGCGCGAACGTCGTCTCGTGCCCCTGGCCGTGCCCGCAGGTCCCGGTGGTGACGAGAACCTCGCCGGTCGGGTCCATCCGGACCATGGCCGTGTCGTAGCCGGGGGTCATCCGCATCCGGCGCTGAGACATGGTCGGGGTGCCGTAGGCGGTGCGTTCGGAGAAGCAGGAGTAACCGATGCCTGCCCTCAGTCCTTGCTCGCGGAGCCGGTCGCGTTCGGCGGGCCACGCTTTTCCTGTAACAAGGTTCTCGGCGAGATCGAGGGACTCGCGGTAGCTGCCCTCGTCATAGGTGATGCCGTTGACGCCGGTGTAGGGAAAATCGCCTGCGCGGATGAGGTTGCGCCGGCGGACCTCGAGCGGGTCGAGCGTGAGCGCCTCGGCCGCCTTGTCCATCAGCCGCTCCATCACCAGGACGATCTGCGGCCGGGACACCCCGCGGTAGGGCGCGGCGGGCGCCTTGTTGGTGGCGATGGCCCGGCCTCGCGCCCGGTAGGCGGGCACCTTGTAAACCCCGGGCAGTTCGGTCGAGGCCATCAGCGGCTCGACCGCGCAGGTGAACGGGAACGCGGAGTACGCCCCGGCGTCACAGTCGATCGCCGCGTCCAGGGCCAGGATCGCGCCATCCCGGCTGAACGCGGCCTTCACCTGATATCGCTGCTCGTGCCCGTGGAACGCGGCGGTCAGGTTCTCCTGCCGGTCCTCGGCCCAGCGCACCGGCCGCCGCAGGGTCAGCGCGGCCGCCGCTACCGCCACCTCTTCCCGGCCGACCACGCACTTCAGGCCGAACCCGCCGCCGACGTCGGGGGCGATCACCCTGATGGCCCGTTCGGGGAGGCCCAGCGCCTGCGCGATCCCGGATCTGACCTGGTGCGGGACCTGGGTGGACACGTGCACGACGAGCTGGTCGTCACGGTCATCCCATTCGGCCAGGCAGGCGCGTCCCTCCAGCGGCAGCGCCGCGACCCGGGCACTTTGGAAGGTAGCGCTGAGGGTGACGGCGGCCTCCGCGAAGATCCCCGGCAGCCTGGCGTCATCGAACATCATCAGGTCGACGAGGCGGTTGCCGTCGGCTTCCTCGTGCAGTCGCGGGGCTTGTATGGCGGTGGCGTCCTCGATGCTGGCTACGGCCGGCCGTGGATCCCAGTCCACCTCCACGAGTTCGGTCGCGTCTTCGGCCCGGTAGGCATCGTCCGCGATCACCACTGCCACCGGCTCGCCGACGAAGCGGACCCTGTCGCCGGCCAGGATGGGCATCCGGGTGGCGACGAACTCGTCCCGCTCGAGCAGCGCGAGCAGGTACGGGTCACCGAGGCGGGCGGCGGTCAGGATGTCCTGCACACCCGGCGACTTACGGGCGGCGGCGGCGTCGATCGCGTTGACGCGGGCGTGAGCGTGCGGGCTGCGGACGAACGCGGCGTGCAGCAGGCCCGGCCGGGTCAGGTCGGCCACGAACCGGCCCCGGCCCAGCAGCATCCGGCGGTCTTCCTTCCGCGGCACCGCGGCGCCGACCCAGCGGCCGTTGTAGGGCGTGGCGGCCGCGCTCATAGCGGGCCTTGTTCTGGGAGGCCGGAAGCCGGGAGGCCGGAAGCCGGGAGGCCGGAAGCCGGGAGGCCGGAAGCCGGGAGGCCGGAAGCCGGGAGGCCGGAAGCCGGGAGGCCGGAAGCCGGGCGGCGGCTGGCCTCGGCGAGGGCGCGGGCCACGAGAGTGGCGGTCAGGCTGCGGCGGAACTCGGCGTCGCCGTGCGTGTCCGCCGGCGGGTCGACCTGGCTGGCGGCGTGCTCGCCCATGGCCTGCCAGGTCTGTTCGCTGGCCGGCTGCCCCGCCAGGGCCGCGGCGTCCACCTCTACGGGCAGCGGGCCGACGCCACCGAGAACCACGCGGCCGGACCGGCAGACGCCGTCGCGGATGTCGGCGTCCACGGCGGCCGCGACCACGGCGAAGTCCCCCTGACGCTGGGCGAACTCGGTGAGCACCGCCCGCGGGGCGGGCTCGGGGAACCACACCTCGGTGATCATCTCGTCGGGGCTGGCCGCCGTGCTGTAGTACCCCTCGAAGAACTCGGCGGCCGGGACGATACGCGGCCCGTGCGGCCCGGTGAGGACGACTTGCGCGCCGAGCAGCACGGCCAGAAGGCACCACTCCGATGCCGGGTCGGCGTGGGCAATGCTGCCGCCGAACGTGCCCCGGCTGCGGATCGGGTAGTGCCCGATCCAGGGGGCCGAATGGGGCAGCACGCCGAACCCGGCCAGTACCTTGGGATCATGGCAGGTCTCGACGGCGCGGTGGGTGGTCAGCGCGCCGATGCGCAGCCCGTCCTGGCCTTCCCGCAGGTAACGAAGGCCATCAATCCTGGTCACATCGATGAGCGCGGCGGGCCGTGCCAGCCGGAAGTTCATCATCGGGACCAGGCTCAGGCCGCCAGCCAGGATCTTCGCCTCGTCACCGAGTTCGGCGAGCAGCGCGACCGCCTCGGCCACGCTGTGCGGGCGGTGGTAGGCGAACGGCGCTGGCTTCACCTGGCTCCTCGGGTCCGCTGGGACTAGTGGTCCGCTGGCTCCGGTCCATTTGGTATACCATATTTCAGACGTTTTGGGAGCCTCCGAATGCCGCATCCGCACCTGATGGTCGAGAACAGTCCGGCTGGCTATCGCTGGCTGCGCCTGGCCGGTCCCGAGCGCCGGAACGCCCTCGACGTGAGCCTGGCGCGGGCGGTGCGGGACGCCCTGGCGGTCGAACCCGGGGTTCCGGTGCTGTTCGGCAGCGCTGATCCCCGGGTGTTCTGCGCCGGGGCCGACTTGACCGTCTCCGATGCCGAGCGCGCCGCGATCTCGGACCTGATCTACGAGTGCTGCGAGACCATGATCACCAGGCCGGGACCGGTGATCACCGTGCTTACCGGCGCGGCGGTCGGCGGCGGCGCCCAGCTGGCAGCCGCGTCCGACCTCCGGGTCGCGAGTCCAGGGGCCCGGCTGCGCTGGACCGGGCCGCCTGGCGTGGACCTCGCGGTGGGCGCATGGCTGCTGCCCGAGCTGGTCGGCCGGGGCGCGGCCATGGACCTGGTGCTGACCGGGCGCTGGCTGGAGGCGGACGAGGCACTGGCCCTGGGCCTCCTCAACCATGTTTCGGAGGATCCGGAACGGCTGGCCTCGCAGCTCGCCGCCGATCTGGCCGCGCGCGGAGTGGGTACCGGGGTCAAGACGATCATGGCGGCCGGCGGCCTGATGGACCGGCTGCGAGCCGAGCGCGCGGCCAACCGGTCGGCGTGGGCGCGCATAACCGGCATGCCGCAGGGCGCCCAGGGCATGGCCGAATGACGAGCGGCCATGCCGACCGGCTATGAAGACTGGAGCCACGGAGGCTGGCAGGCGCACCTGCCTGGCCTCGCTGACGTGCGGGGTTATGCCGCCGGGCTGGGAGAACAGACGATTCCCGAGCTCGCGGCCACGGCGGCGGACCGGGTCCCCGACCGGATCGCGGTCACGGTCGACGGCGAACCGGTGACCCACGCTGGGCTGGACGACGCGGCGGGCCGGGTCGCGGCCTGGCTGGCGACACGGGTGACCCCCGGTGACCGAGTGCTGCTGGCGGCCGGCGAAGCGCCGGCTTCGTCCGCTGTTACCTCGGCGCACTCAGGGCGGGCGCCGTGGTGGTGCTCGCCAATCCCGGCTATACGGCCGCCGAGCTCGGCCACCTGGTCGCCGACTCAGGCGCGGTGCTGGCCTTCGCCGACCGTGAGCCCGCGCGGCGGCTGGCCGGACTGGGGCCGGGGTCGGCGCCGCCGCTGACGGTGGACGTCCAGGAGGTACCGGATAATCCGAGAGGCGGTCCGGGCCGGGGCGCGGAGATCGTGGTGCGCCCGGACGACATCGCGCTGCTCGCGTACACGTCGGGGACGACGGGCAGGCCGAAGGGCGTGCCGCTGACCCACCGCCAGGTGGCGGTCTCGATCCGGGCCGTGATGGCGGCCTGGCAGTGGAACGAGGACGACGTGCTCACGCACGCGCTGCCGCTGTTCCACCAGCACGGCCTGGGCGGCCTGCACGCCGCGCTGATCGCGGGCGGCACCGTGCACATCCGGTCGAAGTTCACCCCGGCCGACCTGACCCGGACGATCTCGGACTACCGGGCCAGCGCGCTGTTCGCGGTTCCGACGATCTATCAGGCGCTCCTTGACGCTCAGCTGGCGCCTCTCACCGGTCTGCGCCTAGCCGTCTGCGGCTCGGCCCCGCTGAGCCCAGCGCTGGCCGAGCAGCTGCCGGCCGTGCTCGGACGGCTGCCGCTGGTCAGATACGGCACGACCGAGAGCGGGCTCGATGTCTCCAATCCGCTCGACAATCCCCGCGGCGATACGCTGGGGATACCGGTGCCGGGCGTGCTGGCCAGGATCTGGGCCCCGGAAGGTAGTCCGCAGGTGCCTGGCGAGGACGGCGAGATCCAGATCAGCGGACCGCAAGTCTTCGCGGGGTACTGGAACGACCCGGCTGCCACCGCAGCCGCCTTCAGCCCGGACGGCTGGTTCCGCACCGGCGACATCGGGACCGTGGACCCGGCCACCGGGCACCTGGTGATCCGCGGCCGGACCAAGGAAATGATCATCACCGGCGGCCTGAACGTTTACCCGCGCGAAGTGGAGATCGCCCTCGAGGCGCATCCGTCGGTGGCGGAGGCGGCGGTGGCGAGCGTTCCCGATGACCGGTGGGGCGAGCGGGTTACGGCCTGGGTGGTGATCCGGGACGGGCACGGGTTCGACGAGGCGCGGCTGATCGCGTACGCCCGTACGCGGCTGGCCGGATACAAGTGCCCCAAGCGGGTGTTCCAGCTGACTGCGCTGCCGCGCAACCATCTCGGCAAGATCGTCCGCGGCGAGCTGGGATAAGGCCCGATGAGGGCCTTGTCCGGCGCTGAGGTAGTGCAGCTACGGCTGCTCGAAATGTCGGCCGTCTGGTGTTCAATGTGCGCATGGTAGTGTTCGCGGCATTTACCGAGGCCGATATCAAACTCGCGGCGGGACGTAGGTCATTCGAGCGTGGCCTCGACTATCTCGATCAGGTAGAAGACCTGGAAATCGCCAGTACGCAGATCACCGCGACCGTATGTGGCAGCAGCGACTACACCGTCTCCCTGACCTTCGGTAATGCAGGACTCGGCGGCCATTGCACGTGCCCGCAAGGCCGAGATGGCTTCTTCTGTAAGCACTGCGTCGCGGTCGGGCTGGCGGTGCTGAGGATGGGCGATGATCTCCCGGGGCATATCGAGACGGCGCGCGCCCAACGGCAGGTGCTCGACTCCTGGCTCGAGTCGCGGTCAAAGGAGGAACTGGTCGCCGAGCTGTCCGGGCTGCTGGACGAGGACCGGGATCTGCGCCGGCGCTTTGAGCTGCGGGCGGCATCGGAGAATCTGGACGCCGTGACGGTCCGGCGTGCCGTCATGGAACTGGTCGCGCTACCTCGCCGCGGCTACGTCGAATACGACGAGGCTTACCGGTACGCCAGCGACGTACTCGAGGCCGCCGTGGCGATTAACGATCTGATCCAGGCCGGCGGAGCGGCCGACGCGATCGGGATCGCGCGGGAGGCGATCGGACTCGCCGCTCAGGCCTATGAATCAGTCGACGACTCTTCGGGCTCAGTCGCCGACGCCGGACACGAACTGCTGGCCGTTCACCTTCGGGCCTGCGAGGCCGCTCCGCCCGAGCCGGTCTCGCTGGGCAGCTACCTCGCCGAACTGCTGCTGCATGACGACTACGGATTCGCACTCGACCTTGGCGACTACGCCGGCCTGCTCGGCGACGAAGGCATCGCTACGGTGCGCGAGCGCATCAGGACCGGTTATGAGGAGCATCCGGAGGATTGGCGGGCCAGGCGCCTGATGGAGTCGGTCGCCAGGGCCGAAGGGGACGTGGACGCCCTCATCGCCATCATCGCCGACAATCTGGACGATCAGGGCCGGAGCCATCTTCGCATTGCCCGCGAGCTCGACGAAGCCGGGCGAGGCGACGAGGCACTCGGCTGGGCTGAGCGCGGCCTGCGCGAGGCGACGCGTCCGGATCAGCAACTCGTCGAGTATCTAGCTGGTCGTTATGCGGCCGCAGGTCGCCCTGGCGAGGTAGTCAGCTTGCGCCGCGCACGTTTTCAGGCCGAACGGACACTGGCTAACTATCAGACGCTGCGGCGGGCCGCGGAGGAGTTGGGCACCTGGCCCGCCGAACGCGGCCAGGCGCTCACTTTGCTGCGCGAGGACGCGCGTCATCAGCGTGCCCAGGTCCGGTGGGCCTGGAGCGGCCCCGTCCTGGTAGACGCACTGCTCGACGACGGTGACCTGGACGCTGCCTGGGCGGCCGCGAAGGACGCCGCCACCGAGGAGCAGTGGCTGCGGCTGGCCGATGCGTCGGCCGCCACCCGCCCGGCTGACGCGCTGGCGTTGTACCTCCGGGCGATCGCGTCGCTGAAGAAGGAGACGGGTGACCCTGTCTACCGGCGGATGGCCAGCCTGCTGCTCTCGGCACGCGCTTGTCACCAGGCCCTGGACACCACCGAGCAGTTCAATCGGTACGTCGCCGCGTTGCGCACGGAGCAGAAACGCAAGCGCAACCTGATGAAGATCCTCGACGAAAACGGGCTCTAGGCCAGGTCGGAAGTTGAATATTTCCCGGGTTATGCGGCTGCCGGTACGTGAGCGGGGCGGCGGACGCGGGCTGCTGAGAGAAAAACTCGAAAAGATCTTGGAAGATTACCGTTCCACGGAATATTTTAGGGAACGGAGTCCCTAAAACTTTCCACATAGCCAGAATACTCCGCGCAAACTCCGGCTTGAGTGATGCGGAACGCACGTAACGAGGCGGATGGGGTCAGCGAGCGTTCCGCTCGTACGCGTGATGACATCTGCCCAGGGCAGAGGCTCGGCAAATGGTGCTCCGCGCTGGGCCTGATGCGCGATTGCGGTAGGCATAAGGGGGTGGCCTATTCCTCAGCTTCGCCCGGAGTTAACCTTGTGGTAAATGTGAGCATTACAGGACAACACCGGGACGGATGCCATGGCGAATGCCACCAATAGTGAGTCAGCTGGGAATTGGCCCGAGCTGCAGTCCGGACCCCTCATCACCGGTGGGGTCCTGATCGGGATCGGTGCCGTCGTGGCGCTGGTGGGGATGGGAATCGCCGGCGCGCACGTGGCCGCCGCGACCCGGAGCTGGGTGAGGGAGCTGGAGACACCGCCCAGCGAGCTCGCGAGGCTCAAGTGGGAGCAGGCTAAGAGTACGGCGGCCGCCGGCGCCAGCCACTGGCGGGAACACCCCAACGCCAAGGTAGGCATCGCCCGCCGAGGCGGCGCGTCCTAGGAACCTCTCCCGGCCGACGAAGCTGTTTAAATCGGCGACAGGCTAGGGCTCGCCAGCATGACGAGGACTGGCGAGACTAGGTGGCATGGGCGCGCATCCGGATCCCGCTACGGATCCCGCTGCGAGTGCTGCTGGCGTGCCTGGGCGTGAGCCTGCTAGCGATCGGGGCGGCTCTCCCCGCCGACGGCTCGTGGCTCGCGGCCCACCTGGCGCGGCCGGTTACGGTGCCAGGTACCGGAACCAGCGGGCGCTGGCGTGTCGTCCTCGAGGCGGTCCACTACCAGCCACAAACCGGATCTTCCTTCGGGTTGATATTTGGTATACCATCCAGCTCACACCGGTCAGATAGTGCGCTGACCGGGCGCGAACGCAGTGACGCTCGGCCAGTGGTCACCGTCGCGGCGGACCAACGGGCAAGGCGCACCGGACCGACGGCCAGGGCCCCGCCGGACCGACGGCAGGGCGCGCCGGACCGACGGCCAGGGCCCCGCCGGACCAACGGGCAAGGCGCGCCGGACCGACGGCCAGGGCCCCGCCGGACCGACGGGCAGGGCGCGCCGGACCAACGGCCAGCGCCGCGGCGGACGGGAACACTCCGCCCGGGCGTAGTGCTTTAGCGAGACGGAAGGGGTTGCGGTGGACCTGCAGCTAGACGGGAAAGTCGCCATCGTGACCGGCGCCAGCAAGGGCATCGGGCGGTGCGTGGCCGAATACCTGGCTCGCGAGGGCTGTGAGGTAGTCATCACGGCGCGGAACGCCGGGCCGCTGGAAGCCGCCGCAGAGAAGATCGCCGCTGAGACGGGCGGCGCGGTGCTGCCACTCGCCGGGGACATGAGCGTGACCGCCGACGTCCAGCGCTGCGTGGATGCCACCCTCGAACGATTCGGCCAGATCGACATCCTGGTGACCTGCGCGGGCAGCTCGCCCGGCGGCCTGCTCGAGGACCTCACCGAAGAGCAGTGGATGGCGAGCCTCAACCTGAAGTTCATGGGGTACGTACGGTCGGTGCGCGCGGTTATCCCGCACATGCGGCAGCGCGGCGAGGGCGTCATCGTCCTGGTCGTCGGCAACGACGGCCTCAAACCCAGCTACTGGGAGATGACGGCCGGCGTGGCCAACGCCGCGGACATCAACTTCGCCTCCTCCGTCGCCGAGCAGTACGGGCGGTACGGGGTGCGCATCAACACCGTCAACCCCGGCCCGGTGAACACCGACCGGTGGGACACCCTGGAGCGCGCTTTCGCCCGCGACAAGGGCGTCGACCAGGCCCGCGCGCACGAACTCGCCGAGCAGTCCATTCCCTTCGGCCGCATCTGCGAACCAGAGGAGGTCGCGGCGCTGGTGACGTTCCTCGCCTCGCCGCGGGCCAGCTTCATCAACGGCGCCCACATACCGGTGGACGGCGCGCAACGCAAGGCGATCATGGATCAGTGAGGGAGGCTCGCCATGACCGAAGCTACGGGCACCACGGAGCTTCGACCGCTGCAGGTCGAGATGAACGGCATCAACATCATCGCGGAGAACGAGCGCAAGGGTCATCCGCATGACCTGTTCTGGCCCTGGTTCGCGGCGAACATCTCGGTGCTCGGCCTCAGCTACGGCGCGTTCGTGCTCGCCTTCGGCATCTCGTTCTGGCAGGCACTGGTCGTCGGCGTGGTCGGCATCGTGCTGTCGTTCCTGGCCTGCGGGTTCATCGCCTTGGCGGGCAAGCGGGGCTCGGCGCCGACGATGGTGCTGAGCCGGGCCGCGTTCGGGGTCAACGGCAACAAGCTCCCCACGGTGATTTCCTGGCTGCTGACCGTGGGCTGGGAGACCGTGCTCGTCATCCTGGCCACGCTGGCCACCGCCACCGTGTTCAGCCGCCTCGGCTGGGGCGGCGGCACTGGCACCAAGGTGGTCGCGCTGATCATAGTCGTCGCGCTGACCATCTTCGGCGGCGTGATGGGCTTCGACCTGATCATGCGGATGCAGACCTGGATCACGATCGTGACCGGGGTATTCACGGTGGTGTTCATCGGGCTCGTGGCGGACAAGATTCACTGGCCCAGCGTTTCTGCCCTCCCCGGTGGGTCGGCCCAGGCTCTCATCGGCGCGCTGGTGTTCATGATGACCGGATTCGGGCTGGGCTGGGTCAACTGCGCCGCGGACTACTCGCGCTACCTGCCGAGGCGGTCTTCCAGCGGCGGCGTGGTCGGCTGGACCACCTTCGCGTCCTCGATCGCGCCCATCTTCCTGCTCGTGTTCGGGCTGCTGCTCGCGGGCTCTTCCAAGAGCCTGAGCACGGCGATCGGCGCCGACCCCATCGGGGCGCTGGCCACACTGCTGCCCACCTGGTTCCTGGTGCCGTTCGCGATCGTGGCGGTGCTCGGGCTGATCGGCGGCTCGGTGCTCGACATCTACTCCTCCGGGCTGGCGATGCTCACGCTGGGCGTGCGGATCCCCAGGTACGCCGCCGCCCTGATCGACGGCACGGTGATGACGATCGGCACTATCTACGTGGTTTTCGTCGCGCATAACTTCATCGGCCAGTTCGAGGGCTTCCTGATCACGCTCGGCGTGCCGATCGCGGCCTGGTGCGGCGTCATGCTGGCCGACATCGCGCTGCGGCGGCGGGACTACGCCGAGCCCGATCTGTTCACTCCGTCCGGGCGTTACGGCGACATCAGGTGGCTCCCCGTCCTGGCCGTCGTGGTGTCGACCGCGATCGGCTGGGGTCTGGTCACCAACAGCTCGGCCAGCTGGCTGACCTGGCAGGGTTACCTGCTCGGCCCGTTCGGACTCGGCGGCAAGACCGGCGCCTGGGCCTTCGCCAACCTCGGCGTGCTCGTCGCGCTAGCCATCGGGTTCGTCGCGACCGGGCTGTTCAGCCGGTCGACGGTGCGGGCCGAGGAGGCAGTGCCGGTAGCGGCGCCCGCGGCCGCGCAGGCGTAGCGGTGACCGCGGCCGGGTAAGCGCAGGCGGACTAACGGGTAATTACGTCCCGCTAAGGCCTTCTTTTGCCGGACATGCGACGTTTACCCTGGCCGTATGGGGATGCCCTCGCCAGGCTGGGATTCGCTGGTACGCCAGAATGCCGCCTCAGCCCGGCAACGCAGGCGCCGAAGGCGCCGTCGCACGCGGCGGCTGATGCTCTGGCTGCTGACCATCGTCACGACCGTGGCGCTGGGGATAATCTTCCTGTTCGTTAAGGACATCGCCAAGACGCCAACGGTGGCGGCCCTTTCCAGTTCGACGCGGGCCGCCGGCAGCGCCTCGGCGACGGCGCACCGGGTCACACCGCCGTCCAAGCACACCTCTCCCGTGTCGAGCCCGCGCGTGACCGACTCCTCCTCCGGGCTCTCCTACCAGCTGCTTTCCTCGCCCTGGCGGCGCGGCTGCCCGGCCGTACTTAACCTGCCGATGTTGAGCTGGAGCGCGGGCGAGAACGCCGTGGCCGGGCAGGTCACCATCAACGGGTCCACCTTCGACTGGCACGGCAACGCGTGCTCGGGCCAACTGCAGCAGCAATTCCAGTACTCGGGCCCCGCGGACCTCGAGCCGGCCGCGGCGAGCCTGGTCGGGACAATGGATCCGGCGTACTACAACCCTCTGGTGCATACCCGCACGGTCGAGGACAGCTCCGCGACGCAGATCAGCGGGCACCGGGCCTGGATGGTCAAATTCCTGATCAGCTACCCCGACGCCGGGCCCGAGGGCCTGGGCTGGACCAGCGAGCTCGGCGCCGTCGTGGTCGTGGACCTCGGCACGGGGCAGCCGCCCGCCGTGTTCTACGTCTCGGTGCCCGCCAACCTCGGGACCAGCCTCGTCGACGCGTTCATCGGGTCACTGCGCCTGAGCTAGCCAGGCTCAGCTTGCGTACGCGATGGTGATGTTCCCGCCCCCGCTGCCGACGTTGATCGTGTCCGCGGTGTTCAGCCCGGCCGTTTGGACGGACACGTTGCTGTCGCCGCCGTCCGGGGTGGTACTGACGTTGTAAGCGGTGCCATCGTCCGGAAGCAGTACGGTGACGTCTCCCCCGTCGCTGGTGATGTCCAGGGTCGCCGGCGGCTTGGTGAAAGCCACCGTGACGTTCCCGCCGCCGGACTCGGCGTTGAGCGTGGGCGCGGTCAGACCGGTGCCGCTGATGTCCCCGCCGTCGGTGGTGAACTGCAGGTGGCCGGCCAGGTCGCCAGCGGTCAGGTTGCCGCCGCCGCTGGACACCGTAGCCTGGCCCGGGATCCCGGAGACCGCGACGTCACCGCCGTCGCTCGTCAGATTGACGCTGCTGGCCACGTCGGGGACCGTCAGGTTGCCGCCGCCGCTTGACAGCGTGAGGCCGGTTAGCCGCGGGACGTCCAGGGTCGCGCTCAGCCCGCAGTTACCCGAATTGATGGTCGGGCAGTTGACGTCCACCTCGGTGCTGCTGGCCGTGACGCTCGGGCGGAACAGGCCGTACTGAACGGTGCCGGTCAGGCGGGCCGTAGCGCCCTGACCCTGACGGACGGTAACGTCGCCGCTGTTGACCCCGAGCGTTAGCTGGCCATCTTCGACGGGGATGTTACCGAAGCTGACAGGAAAACTCCCGTGGGCGGACTGGTCGACCACGGTGAAGCCGAGCCAGCCGATGAGAGCGAGCATCACCGGCACGCCGAGCGCGAGGGTGATCAAGCGGGCCGGCGTCATGCGGAGGGCGCCAGGCGATGGCCGGACGCCAGGTGCGGATGTCAGTGTCATAGCCATTTCCCCGTTCATCCCGTGCCGAGATAGCGCAGCACGGCGAGCACGCGACGATGGTCGCGGTCACCGGGCGCCAGCCCCAGCTTGGTGAAGATGTTGTTGATGTGCTTTTCCACCGCTCCGCCCCCCACGACCAGCGCGGCGGCGATGCCCGAGTTGGACCGACCCTCCGCCATCAGCGCGAGCACCTCGCGCTCGCGCGGGGTGAGCTCGCCGAGCGGGTGGCGGCTGCGGGCGAGCAGCTGCGCGACGACTTCGGGATCGAGCGCACTGCCGCCCTCAGCCACCCGGTGCAGCGCGTCGAGGAATTCGCCGACGTCCGCGACCCGGTCTTTCAGCAGGTAGCCGACCCCGTGCGGTCGGCCGGAGATCAGTTCGGTGGCGTACCGCTCCTCGACCCACTGGGACAGGACGAGGACGCCGACCTCCGGCCAGCGATCACGGACTACCAGGGCCGCGCGCAGCCCCTCGTCGGTGAACGTGGGCGGCATCCGGACGTCGACGACCACCGCGTCCGGGGTGTGCGCGGTCACCGCGCGCAGGAACTTCTCGGCGTCGCCCTCGGCGGCGGCGACCTCGTGGCCGGCCTCGGTGAGCAGCCGGGTCAGTCCCTCGCGCAGCAGCACGGAGTCTTCGGCGATCACTACCCGCATGGCAGTTCCGCCGCGATGATCGTCGGGCCCCCGGGCGGGGACTCCACCGACAGCCGCCCGTCCACCCCGGACACCCGGTCCGCCAGCCCGGACAGGCCCGGGCTGTCAGCCCGGGCGCCGCCGATGCCGTCGTCGCTGATCATGACGGTCAGCGTGCCCGGATAGCCGTGGCCTTCGACCACGACCTTGGCGTGACTGGCCCGGGAGTGCTTGGCCACGTTAGTCAGCGCCTCGGCCACCATGAAGTAGGCGACCGCCTCCACCGCGGACTTCGGCCGGACCGGCACGTCGACATGCACGTCGACCGGGACCGGGCACAGCGCGGCCAGGCCGGACAACGCGGCGTCGAGGCCGCGGTCGGTGAGCACCGGCGGGTGCACGCCCCGGACGAGGTTACGCAGCTCGATGAGGGCCTCCTTGGCCTGCGCATGGGCCTGGTCGACAAGGTCCCTGGCGGCGTCGACATCATCGGCGAACTTCGCCTTGGCCCGGCCGAGCTCCATGGCCAGCGCGACCAGCCGCTGCTGCGCACCGTCGTGCAGGTCACGCTCGATCCGCCGCCGCTCCGCCTCGGCCGCGCCGACCACCCGCTCCCGGCTTTGCTCGAGCTCGATCACCCGGGCGGCCAGGTCGCTCGGCGGCCCAAGCAGCCGACGGGACATGGCCGTATCCGCGATCGCGAGGCCGCGGGTGAGCTGCGGCGCAGCCAGCAGCAGCACGAGGCCGATCACCGCCGACACCGCAATCGTGGGCGTCCCGCGCAGCACCGTGTCACCCACTTCGAGACCGCGATTGGGCAACGCCGAGTGGTACAGCGGCAGCGTCAGCAGGACCAGGCCCGCGGTCCAGGCTGCGACGCTGATCGTCGCGGTGACCGCGCTGACCGGCAGCCGCAGCAGCGCGTAGCCGACTTCAGCCCAGGTGGCCCGCTCGGCGAGCGTCCGCCAGCGCGGCACGATGCCCCACCGGTACCCGGCCCGGGATTGAGCAGGCCAGGCCGGGATCCGGACCCCGAGCAGCAGGGCGAACCTGGCCCGCTCGGCCCGGGCGAACAGGTCGGCCGCCCGCAGCATCACGCCCAGGATCGGCAATCCGATCAGCGCGATCACCAGCAGGCTGGCGCCGAGGCTGAGGCCGGTGGTGATGACCACGATGGCCGCGATCCCCATGAACAAGCCGGTCCAGTGATGAATCAGGGCGAGCCAGGTGCGCGGTGACACCAGGTCGCGGAGGAGGAACATGGCTCCAACGCTATGGCCTGACGATCGGGGTTGCCATCAGCCGGACCCCCCGGAACGCGGTGAGGCTAACCCCACCCCGCCTTGGGCGGATTGCACCATGGTCCCCCGGGGGCGCTATCACCGAACCTGGGCGTCATGACTAGAACCCACGCCCCGATCGTAGAACGAGTGGCCGGCTGGTCCGCGCGGCATCGCAAGACCGCGGTGATCGGCTGGCTGCTGCTGGTCGTCGCGGCCGTCGTGATCGGCCAGCGGCTCGGCACCGACAACCTCAACAGCTACGACCCGGGCCAGGCCGGCCAGGCCGAGCGGGTGCTGGCCCAGCCCGTCGTGCAGCAGCCCGACAACGAGGACGTCCTCATCCAGGGTCACTCCCCCGGCCAGACCTACGGTCAGGATCCGGAGTTCAGGCAGGCGGTCCGGCAGGTCGTCGCAGCGCTGCGGGCGTTGCCGCAGGCCGCGACCGATATCCAGTCGCCGCTGAACAGCCCCGGGCTCATCACCGGCCGGTCGGCGCTGGTCGCCTTCAACGTCGCGGGCAACCCGGGTAACGACGACCAGGCGGTCGTGCCCGCGATGAACGCGGTCGCGGCCATCCAGGCCCGCCATCCGGGGCTGACCGTCGAAGAAGCGGGCGCGGCCAGCCTGGACCGGGCGACCAGCGGTATCACCAGCCAGGACTTCAGGAAAGCCGAGATCACCTCGATCCCGGTGTCGCTGGTGCTGCTGCTCATCGTGTTCGGCGCGCTGATCGCGGCCGGTATCCCGCTGCTGCTGGCAGGCACGGCCGTGACGTCGGCGATCTCGCTGCTGGCCATCCCGAGCCGGTGGCTGCCGATCGGCAGTACCACCTCCTCGATCGTGCTGCTGGTCGGGATGGCGGTCGGCATCGACTACTCGCTGTTCTACCTGCGCCGGACCCGCGAGGAGCGCGCAGCGGGACACGACACCCGCGAGGCGCTGCGGATCGCCGCCGCCACCTCGGGGCGCGCCATCGTGGTGTCCGGGCTGACTGTGATGATTTCACTGGCCGGCTTGTTCCTCACCGGTATCGACGTGTTCTCCGGCGTGGCCGTCGGCACGATCCTCGTGGTCGGCATCGCGGTGCTTGGCTCGCTGACCTTCCTGCCCGCGATCTTGTCCATGCTCGGCACGTGGACGGACCGGGGCCGGATACCGTTCCTGGGCCGGCGGCGGACCGCCGCCCGCGCGTCGGCGTTCTGGGGCCTGCTGGCCCGGGCTGTGGTGCGGCGCCCGCTGGTCCTGGGTGGCGTGGCCGCGGCCGCGCTGCTCGCGGCGGCCGTGCCGGTGCTTTCGCTGCACCTGGAGGATCCCGGCATTCACGACCTGCCGTCGAACGTGCCCGTGGTCCGCAGCCTGATCGCCATCTCAAGCGCCTTCCCGGGCGGCCCCGAACCCGCGTACGTCGTCGTGACCGGCCGCGATCTCGGTGGCGCCCAGGTCAGCCACGCGGTTTCCGCCCTGCACGCGGAGGTGGCGGCGACCCACGGGGCCATTCGCGAGCCCATCAGCACCGCGATGTTCGGCAATGACCAGGTGCTGGTGGTGTCGGTGCCGCTGGCGGGCAGCGGGACCGATACCGCCTCGGATAACGCGCTCGCCGCGCTCCGGACCCAGGCGCTGCCCGCGACGTTCGGGAAGGTGCCGGGGATCAGCTACGCCGTGGCCGGGCTGACCGCGGGCAACCACGATTTCGATACCCAGCTCGCGAGAACCGTCCCCTGGGTCTTCGCCTTCGTGCTCGGTCTGGCGTTCCTGCTGCTGATGGCCACGTTCCGTTCGGTATATATTCCTGCCCTGTCGATCGGCCTGAACTTGCTATCGGTCGGGGCCGCCTACGGTCTGATGGTCTTGATCTTCCAGGACGGTCACCTGCAGGGACCCCTCGGCTTCAGCGCCTACGGCGGGATCACGACCTGGCTGCCGCTGTTCATGTTCGTGCTGCTGTTCGGGCTTAGCATGGACTACCACGTGTTCATCCTGAGCCGGATCAGGGAACTGTGGCTGGGCGGCGCGTCGGCCAAGGAGGCGGTTACCGACGGCATCGGCCGCAGCGCCGGCGTGGTAACCAGCGCCGCGGCGATCATGGTCGCGGTGTTCTCGATCTTCGCCACGCTGTCCATGATCGAGTTCAAGGTGTTCGGCGTGGCCATGGCTGCGGCGGTGCTCATCGACGCCACCGTCGTGCGCGGCGTCCTGCTGCCGGCCGGGCTGGCGCTGCTCGGCGACCGGGCCTGGGGGCGTCGATCCCGGCGGGCTGAGCTGCCCGCTGTGGACAAGGCGCTGGCCGCTCGTGCATAGTGGCCAGACGATGCCGGAAACGGGAGGGACAAAGAAGTGCCTCGGTTCATGGACTATCACGACCATCTGAAACTGCCCGCCGAAGCGATCGAGCAGATCGCCCAGGGCACGCGGGACGGCACGGCCGACGAGTTCGGCGTGCGGCAGATCGAGCTTTACCACAACGCCGACGGCAAGGTCTATTGCCTGCTCGAAGGACCCAGCGAAGAGGCCATCCGCCAGCACCACGCGGCGCTCGACGTCCCCTGCGGCGATGTGCACGAAGTGAAAGGCCTGCTCTGAAGCTGAGGTCCCCGAGGCCAGCTCGTCGGAGCCGGCCTCGGGGATCTACGTGTTGACCGGGAAGCCGAGGTTGACGCCGCCGTGGCTCGGGTCCAGCCAGCGCGACGTGACCACCTTGCCGCGGGTGTAGAAGTGGACGCCTTCGGTGCCATGCACGTGCGTGTCACCGAACAGCGAGGCCTTCCAGCCGCCGAACGAGTAGTAGGCCATCGGCACCGGGATCGGCACGTTCACGCCGACCATGCCAATCTCCGCTTCGGACACGAACCGGCGGGCCGCGCCTCCGTCGCTGGTGAAGATGGCTACGCCGTTGCCGTACGGGCTCTCGTTGACCAGCTGGACGGCGGCTTCGTAGGTCGGGGCGCGGAGCACGCTGAGCACCGGCCCGAAGATCTCGTCGGTGTAGCAGCTCATTGCCGGGGTGACGTGGTCCAGGACGCTGGGGCCGAGCCAGAAGCCCTCGTTTTTGCCGCCGCCGATCACCGGGTGAACCCGGCCGTCCACGGCCAGCGTGGCGCCCTCGCGGACGCCGGAGTCCAGGTAGGACGCGACCTTGTCCCGGTGCGGCCCGGTGACCAGCGGCCCCATCTCGGAACGCTCGTCGGTCCCCGGCCCGACCCGCAGGTTCGCGACCCGCTCGGAGATCCTGCTTACTAGCTCGTCGCCGACGGGGTCGACGGCAACCAGCGCGGAGACCGCCATGCAGCGCTCCCCGGCCGAGCCGAAACCGGCCGAGGTCGCGGCGTCGGCGGCCAGGTCGAGGTCGGCGTCGGGCAGCACCACCATATGGTTCTTGGCGCCGCCGAGGGCCTGCACGCGCTTGCCCGCTTTGGTCCCGTTTTCGTAGACGTACCTGGCGATGGGCGTGGAGCCGACGAAGCTGACCGCCTTGATGGTTTCGTGGTTAAGGATGGCGTCGACCGCCACCTTGTCGCCGTGCACCACGTTGAACACGCCGTCCGGCAGGCCTGCCTCGGCCCACAGCGAGGCCAGCAGCAGTGACGCCGACGGATCCTTCTCCGACGGCTTGAGCACGAAGGTGTTGCCGCACGCGATCGCGAGCGGGAACATCCACATCGGCACCATGGCCGGGAAGTTGAACGGCGTGATGCCCGCGACCACGCCGACCGGCTGCCTGATCGAATACGAGTCCACACCGGTCGAGACGTTTTCCGAGAACCCGCCCTTGAGCAGGTGCGGGATGCCGCAGGCGAACTCGATGACCTCCAGGCCGCGCGCCACCTCGCCCGCGGCGTCCGAGGAAACCTTGCCGTGCTCGGCCGTGATCAGCTGCGCTATTTCGCTGGCGTGGGTCCTTACGAGCTCACGGAAGGCGAACAGCACCGTGGCGCGTTTGGTCAGCGAGACCCGCCGCCAGGTCCGGAACGCGTCGGCGGCCGCCGCGACGGCGAGGTCTACCTCGGCCGGGGCGGCGAAGTCGACCTGGCCGCTGACCTGCCCGGTGGCCGGGTCGTAGACGTCGCCGTGCCGCTCGGCCTCGCCGTCCCAGGGCTTTCCGGCGATCCAGTGCGTGATGTGTTTCATTGCTCGCTTCTCCGCGCGCAAGCGCGCGTCGCTCGCCTGCTTGCTCATTTGGCGGTGGCCTCTTCGTTCACCTTGTGGAGGGCGTCGACTAGGAGGCCGAGCCCTTCCTTGGCCTCGGCCTCGGTCAGCGTCAGCGGCGGCGCCATCCGCAGCGTGTGCCCGTACAGGCCGCCCTTGCCGATCAGCAGCCCGCGTTCCCTGGTCGCCTCGAGCATCCGCCCGGCCAGCGGCGGGCTCGGCTGCCCGGTGACCGGGTCCACCACGTCCAGCGCGAACATCAGGCCCTTGCCGCGTACCTCGCCGGCGATTTCGGTGTCCTTGGCGGCCTCTCTCAGGCCGTCGATGATGATCCGGCCGGTGACGGCGGCGCCCCGCTGCAGGTCGTGGGAGAGCACGTAGTCCAGGGTGGCGTTGCCCGCGGCGGTGGCGATCGGGTTGCCGCCGAAGGTGGAGATGCCGTTGCCGCGGATCCCGTCGAGCAGGTCGCCGCGGGCCACCACGCCGCCGATCGCGAAGCCGTTGCCGAGTCCCTTGGCGAACGTCATCGCATCCGGGGTGACCCCGTGCGCGCTGATGCCCCAGAAATGCTCTCCGGTACGGCCCCAGCCGGTCTGCACCTCATCGGAGATCAGCAGGATGCCGTGCTCGTCGAGGACCTCCTTGTACGCCGCGAACAGGCCGTCGGGCGCCATCGTGAACCCGCCCACGCCCTGGACCGGCTCGGCCAGCAGGCACGCGACGTCGGCGGGATGGATGCCACCGGCCAGCAGCGCGCGGAGGTCCTCCACGCAGGCCTTGATGTAGTCGGCGTCGGACAGGTGGGCGTAGGCGGCCAGCTGCCGGTCCGCACCGTGCAGATAATGAGTGCCGAACGGGCTGTGGCCCGACATTTTCCAGGAAGCATTCCCCGTTACGCTGACGGCGCCGAACGAACGTCCGTGATAGCTGCCCCGCATGGCGAGCACCTCGCTGGCCTTGCGCGCGGTGAGCGCGGCCAGCAGCGCGGTCTCGTTCGCCTCGGTACCGGAGTTAGTGAAGAACACCTTGGCGTTCTCGATGCCGGAAAGCTTGGCGATCTTCTCCGCGAGCTCGATCTGGTTGCGGATCAGGTACAGCGTCGAGGTGTGCATGATGCCGGTAGCGATCTGGCGCTCGACCGCGTCGCGGACCTCCGGCACGTCGTAGCCGAGCATGTTGGTGAGGATGCCGGCGAAGAAGTCGAGGTAGGTGTGTCCCTCGGCGTCGGTGACCCGGCAGCCCTGGCCGCTGACGATCTCGATCGGCTCGTCGTAGTAGACCCCGACCCAGTTAGGGATAACCGCGCGATGGCGGGCGAGTAGCTCAGACATAGGTCCTAGTCTCCCTGGTCCGATGGGTTCGCGTAACCGACAGCATGTAAGGTATTTCGGCGTTCGGTTTACATGTAGTTTCTTGTTCATGCTTCCCACGGTGGGTGACCTCCTCGGCCTCGACGTCATCCGGCGCGGCAGCCCGCAGGTGGTCGCGGGCGCGTCAGGTCTGGCTGCTTCGGTTCGCTGGGTTCATGTCCTGGAACTGGCGGACGCCGCGCATTTGCTCCAAGGCGGCGAGTTCGTGCTCACCACCGGGATCGCGCTGCCCGCCGACCCGTCGCTGCTGGCCCGTTACGCTGCCGACCTCGCCGCCGCGGGCGCGAGCGCGCTGGCGGTCGAGCTCGGCCGCAGGTACGTCGGGGCACTGCCGCCGGCGCTCGTCCGGGCGGCGGCGGACAGCGGGCTGACGCTGATCGCCTTCGAGCGGGAGGTTCCGTTCGTCGAGATCACCGAGGCGGTGCACGCCCGGATCATCGACGCACAGCTCGAGGACCTGCGCGCGTCGGAGCGCCTGCACGAGGTGTTCACCGAGCTTTCCGTGGCGGGCGCCTCACCCGACGAGATCGTGCGGCAGGCCGCGGTCCTGGCCGGGCGGCCGGTGATCCTCGCCGATCTGTCCCACCGGGTGCTCGCGTTCGACCCAGGTAGCGCCGATCCCGCGCGGCTGCTGGCCGACTTCGCCCGGCGCAGCCGGGCGGTGAGTCCAGTAGCGCCTGCGGGCGGGCCGGGGTCGTATGCGGGGCGGCCAGAGCGGACGGTCTTCGATGAGGCGTCGGGGTGGCTGTTCACGCCGGTCGGGGCGCGGGGCGAGGACTGGGGACGCGTGATCCTGGTCTGCGACGGGCCGCCCGCCACAACGGACACCGTGCTCATCGAGCGGGCCGCCACCACCCTCGCGCTCGGGCGCCTGCTGACCCGGCACGCCGAGAGCCTGGACCGCCAGGCCCACCGGACCCTGATCAGCGGCATCATCACCCAGGCGCACGCGGACCCGGCCGAAGCCGCGGTGCGAGCACGAGCGCTCGGGGTGCCGGTCGACGGGCGCCAGCTCATCGCCATGGTCTTGCGGCTGGTGGAATCCGGTTCCGGCGCGTTCGGAGTGCTCGGGCTGTCCGCGCACGCGCGGGTGCTCGATGTCGCCGACATCACCGCCGCCGCGTGCCGGGCCGAGCGGATCCCCTCGCTGGTCGGGACGCTGGATGATGCTCGCGCCGGAGCCATGCTCTCGCTGAGCCCGCACGCCGACTCCGAGCGCGTGCTCACCAGCCTCGCGACCCTGATCAGGGACCGGATCGGCGCCGATCCGGACGGACTCGTGATCGGAGTCGGCGCCACAGCCGGATCGATCCGGGATGTGCGCCGGTCGTTCCTGGAGGCCAGCCAGGTCGCCGACATAGCGGGTCATGGGGCCGGGACGGGCCGGCCGTTGTTCTACCGGCTGCCCGACCTGCGCCTGCGTGGCTTGCTTCATCTGCTCCGCGACGACCCGCGGCTGCAGACCTTCGTCGAGCGGGAACTAGGCGCGCTGCTCGCCTCTGAACAGGATGGCGATCTCATTGACGTGCTGGCCGCCTACCTCACCGCCGGAGGCAACAAGGCGGAAGCGGCCAAGAACTCGCACCTGGCCAGGCCCACGTTCTACGAACGCCTGCACCGGATCGAGCGGATCCTCGGCACCGACCTGAGTTCGGCCGAGTCGCGGACGTCACTGCACGTGGCGCTGCTCGCGCTGGACGCGGCGCGCGCGGGATCTGCACCCTCCTGAGCCTCTTCCCGCCTACCTGGCACGACGGACCGGGCCGGGCGGGGAGGCGAGCCGGTTCAGGCGTCGAAGACCTGGCCGACGCGCTGAACGACGGGGTCCGCTGAACTCCACGGGAAGTTGATCCAGCGGTCAGTATGCTTCCAGAACGTAGTCGCACTTGATCAGCGACCGTGGCTTCTCATAGATCACCGCCGTGCGCACATCCTCGACGTGATCCTTGATAAAGGAGCGAACGAGTTCGATCGTCTTGCCGGAGTCGGCGACGTCGTCGGCGATGAGTACCTTCTTGGCCGAGAAGTCCACGGCGCTGGGCACCGGCGGCAGCATGACCGGCATATCCAGGGTGGTGCCGACTCCGTCGTAGAACTCGACGTTCATGACGTGCAGGTTCTTCACTGCCAGCGCATACCCGAGGGAGCCTGCCAGGAACAGACCGCCGCGCGCGATCGACAGGATCAGATCAGGCTCGAAGCCGTCGGCGGCGATGGCCTTCGCGAGCTCCCGCGACGCCTCGCCGAACGTTTGCCAACTGAGATTCTCACGTTCGTCGTCCATGATCTGCCCTCATCGTCACCAGTTCTCGTAGCTCATCGTGCCATGCGAGGGACCTGGGACGGCCACGGGCCGACCACCGGAGCCAGAACGGCGGCTACCCAGCCGTGTTCCGCTGGGTTACGGTGCTGTTAGACCGCGTGGAGCCAGTGGTGTCCGATCCTCTCGATGAGTCCGCCCGCGCTGACGTCCTCAGCAGCCACGACGGCGAGGACTTCAGTGCCTTCGCGGTGCCGCGGTGGCCAGGACTCCGGCGGCAGATCATCCGGCGGGGAAAGAGCATCCGGCTCCGGCGCGTCGGGGTCGCCGTCGGCGGCCTGGGGCTCGCCGGGATCGCGGCCGCGATCGTAGCGACCATGGCGCCAACCCCGCGAAGCGCCCCGGAGCAGGCCTTTCCCGTCACGGCTCAGGCTACGAGCCCGGCCAGATCCGGCGGGTTGTTCGCCAGCGGTACCGCGGGCGGACACGCGTGGCGGCTCGCCGTCCAGGACATCGCCGACCCCGGCTATCGCTGCCTGCCCGCGATCACCCTCAACGGCACCGACGCCGACCCGGTTTCCCCCGACCCCGGAAACGGCGCCGACGTCACACTGGGCCCTGCCGCCCCCGGCGTCGGTTTCGCGTTCATTCAGCTGCCCGCCGACATCAGACGGCTGGCCGTGGACGACAGGGAGGTCCTGCCGGCGGTCACGGTGACGGCCTGCGGGGAACGGTACCGCCTCGTCGGCTTCGCCTTCCCGCTGACACAGGAACCGGGAATTACCGTCGCCGACGCCCGCCCGAGCTGGCCGAAACTGCGGATCAACGTAGTCGGCGCTCCGCCGGGCTGGCCGGCCAGCTATCACCTGCCGTCGGTCGGCACCTGGCCACCGGCGACGGCAACGACCCCGCAGACCGCTGGGCTATGGAACAACGTCAACTCCACCCGCAGCGAGGCGGCGTCGGCCATCATCGCCGCGGGGCAGGCCCGCGGCCGGGACTGGTCCATCCGGCTGATGTTCGGGACGGAGGGTGATTGTTACGAGTTCAGCGGGTCGGGTTCGCTCGGGCACACTCAGCTGGGCGCGTGCGGCCCGGTCGGCACGCCGGACGGCGCGGAAACCATCATGGCGCTGCCCCTGGGCTTCCCCAACCCGGGTACCGGCGCCACCGGGTACGCCGTTCAGGTCAGCCCGGACACGGTCCGCCTCAGGGCCGCCCTCTCCGACGGATCCTCCGAGCTCGTCACGCCGCGGCTGGTAGCCGGGCGGAAGTACGTGGCGTTCATCGTGGGCACGTCACTCCGGCTAGAGCATCTGACCTGGCTCAACGCGGCCGGTAAGGCAATCGCTAGCACGATCGCGCTGCCAAGGTACGGGTACGTACAGTTCCGGCCCTGACGCCACTCACCTCACGCCTACCCGGTCGCGCTGGGCAGGAGCTGGGTGATGAAACCGGGCTTCCACCACACTGGGACGTGCTGAAACCACGGTTTCATGCCACTCCGGAGGGCACCCTCCGGCCCTGACGCCACTCAGCCACCGGCTCGCGCTAGCCGGCTTCGCGTGTCGCGTCCCGGTCCGCCTCGAGAGCCGTGAGCTCAAGCCGGTTCCGGTACCTCTCCCACCACGCCCGATCGCCCGGCGCCATGTTGTCGTTGCCGGCCCGCAGCCCGGCGGCTCCGTCGATGAGCTCACGGACGATATCCGCCTGCCCGGCGTGGCGGTCGGTCTCGGCGATCATGTGGACCAGGATCTTGTGCAGCGTCACCTCGCTCCGTTCCTGTGGCCACCACGGCACGTGACCCACCGCGTCCAGGGCCAGCGCGCCGATCGTCGCGTCCGAGTGGGCCCAGGCCCGCCGGTACAAGCTAGTGATCTGGTGGCGCGACTCGGTGGCCGTGGCCCACATGTCCGCGTTGGGCTCGGCGTCGTCTTCCAGCCACGGCAGCGGCTCGCCGAAGGGCCGGCCGAAGCAGTCGCCGAAATAGCCGAGCTCGACGCTGGCCACGTGCTTGATCAGTCCGAGCAGGTTGGTGCCGGTGGGCACCATCGGGCGGCGGATGTTGTACTCCGAGAGCCCGTCGAGCTTCCAGAGCAGAGCCTCACGCGCGTCTTGCAGGTAACGGTGAAGGTCGGCCTTGGGATCTGATCCGGTCATGCCGTCAGTCTGTCATCCCGACCAGGACACCCGAAGGCTAGGCTCGGAGCGAGCGCGACGCCATCAGGCTAGCCGGGGCGGAAAGCCCCCGGTGGCCACGGGACCCCAGCGCTCGGGCGTGATGCGCAGCAGCGACTTGCCCTGCCGCAGCATGGCCTGCCGGTACTCGTCCCAGTCGGAATGCTCACCGGAGATCGACCGGAAGTACCCGACCAGCGGTTCCACCGCCTCGGGCACGTCGATCACCTCGGCGGTGCCGTCGACCTGGACCCAGGGACCGCCGAAATCGTCGGACAGCACCACCACGCTGACCTGCGGGTTACGCCGGGCGTTGCGGGTCTTGGCCCGCTCGGGGTAGGTCGCGACCACGATCGCGCCCTCGTCGACCCCGCAGGTGACCGGCGACGCCTGCGGCCGCCCGTCGGCCCGGGTGGTGATGACGATGGCATGATGGCGCGGCCGGACGAAGTCAAGCAGCTCATCTCGGGTGACTGCGGTGTTGACCGCGATCTGGGGACTCACGGCACCACGTTAGTGTCGGCCAGCCCGGCCGGCCGGAGCTCGGGCGGGAAATCCTGGTAGGCCACGGGGACCAGCCAGCGGCGGATCGCGGCCGTGCCCACGGAGGTGTAGGCGGGCACCGTGGTGGCCGGCCACGGGCCACCGTGGTGCTGGGCCGCGACCACGGCGACGCCGGTCGGCCAGCCGTTGCAGACGATCCGGCCCGCCACGCGCTCGAGGACCGCGATCACCGGCCGGGCCAGGTCCAGGTCGTCGCTCGAATCGGTATCGACGTGCACGGTGCCGACCAGGTTGCCGGCCAGCGTCGCGAGTACCGGCAGCAGGTCCTCCACCGACGGGTAGGTGATCACCAGCCCGGCCGGGCCGAACCGCTCGCGGGACAGGATCGCGGTATCGGCGGCGAACTCCTTCAGCGTGGTCTGGAACACCCGCGGCGTGGCCCCCCAGGGACCGGGACCCGGCTTACCGGCGGCCAGTTCGGTGACGCCGGGGTGCGCCTGGGCCTCTTCCACCGCTTCGGTGTAGTTCGCGAAGATCCGGCCGGACAGCATGGCCCCGCCGGCCGAAGCGCCGGCCGCCTCGCCGATCGCGGTGAGCAGGCCGACGTCCTCCGGGACGAAGAGCAGGCCGGGGTTGGTGCAGAACTGGCCGGTGCCGAGGGTCAGCGAGCCGATGTACCCGGCGGCGATCCCGCCCGGACGGCCGAACGCGGCGCCGGGCAGCACCACGCACGGGTTAACCGAGCCGAGTTCGCCGTAGAACGGAATCGGGACCGGCCGCTGCGCGGCGATCCTGGCCAGCGCCAGGCCGCCGGCGGTCGAGCCGGTGAACCCGGCCGCCGCGATCGCCGGGTGCCGGAGCAGCCGCAGGCCGGCCTGCACCCCGTGTACCAGCCCGAACACCCCCGCGGGCGCTCCGGCGGAGGCCAGCGCCCCGGTCACGATCTCGGCGCACTCCTGCGAGGTAACCGGATGACCCTCGTGCGCCTTGACCACGACGGGACAGCCCGCGGCCAGCGCGGACGCCGTGTCGCCGCCGACCACGGAGAACGCGAACGGGAAGTTCGACGCGGCGAACACGGCCACCGGACCGACCGGCCGGTTGATCCGGCGCAGGTCAGGCACTACTCCGTCGGCCGGGGTAACGACCGCGTCGGCGTACGCTGCTGGCCCGGGGGGGACGAACCCCCCCAAACCCCCCCCGCTCACGGGGGGGCTACCCGCCCCCCCGGGCTCCCGCAGCACGCCCGCGAACAGCCGCAGCTGCCCGGTCGCGCGGCGTACCTCGCCGGTGAGCCGTTCACCGCCGAGCGCGGTCTCGGTGTCGGCGATGACGGCGAGCTCGCCCGCACGGTCGTCGAGCGCGTCGGCCACGGCCTCGAGCGCCTCCGCGCGCCGGCCGGACGCGGCCCACGCCGGGCTCGCGGCCGCCGCGGTCGCGACGATCGCGTCGAGGTCGGAGTCGCTCGTCTCGGCGACGGGCTCCCCCACGGGCTCGCCAGTGCGCGGGTCAAACCCCTGAATCATCAGCTCTCCTGCCGTTGGTCTAGCGAGTTCGTTTACTTAGGGTCCGGATCCGGGTTACGGCCGCGCCGGGCCAGGAAACCGAAATCGCAGCCCTCGTTGGCCTGGGTAATGTGCTCGCTGAACAGGGCGCCGTAACCACGCTCGAACTTCGGCTCCGGGGGCTGCCACTGTTCGCGTCGAAGCACCACGTCCCGTTCCGGAATATCAAGAGAAAGCTGGCGGGCGGCCACATCCAGGGTAATGAGATCCCCGGTCTGCACCAAGGCCAGCGGGCCGCCCACGAACGACTCGGGGGCCACGTGCAGCACGCAGGCGCCGTAGCTGGTGCCGCTCATCCGGGCGTCGGAGATGCGCACCATGTCGCGGACACCCTGGGCCAGCAGGTAGTCGGGGATGGGCAGCATGCCGTACTCGGGCATGCCGGGACCGCCCTTCGGGCCGGCGTTGCGCAACACCAGGATGGAGTCGGGCGTGACGTTCAGCGCCGGATCGTTGATCCGGGCCTGCAGGTCGGAATAGGAGTCGAAGACGACCGCCGGGCCGGTGTGCTTGACCAGCCGCGGCTCGGCCGCGATGTGCTTGATGACCGCGCCGTCCGGCGCAAGGTTGCCGCGCAGGACCGCCACCCCGCCCTCGGCCGCCAGCGCGGTGTCGGGTGTCCGGATCACTTCTTCGTTATAGCAGGGTGCTTCGATAATTTTTTTACCGAACGGTTCGCCGGTAACCGTGATCCGCTCCAGGTGCAGCGCGCCGGGGACCTTCGCCAGCTGGCCGAGCAGCGCCAGCAGGCCGCCGGCGTAGTAGAAGTCCTCCATCAGGTACTTCCCGCTCGGCTTGACGTTGGCCAGCCACGGCACCCGGCGCGAGATCGCGTCGAAGTCGTCCAGGGTCAGGTCCACCCCGGCGCGACCCGCCATCGCGATCAGGTGGATGAACGCGTTGGTGGAGCCGCCGAGCGCCAGCACGGTGGCCACCGCGTCCTCGAACGCCTCGCGGGTGAGGATCTTGTCCGGGGTGAGGTCCTCCCAGACCATGTCCACGATGCGCCGGCCGGTGGCGGCCGCCATCCGGTAATGGGCGGAATCGACCGCCGGGATCGAGGCCATCCCGGGCAGCGTCATGCCGAGGGCCTCGGCGGCGGACGTCATCGTCGAGGCGGTCCCCATCGTCATGCAGTGACCGGGCGAGCGGGCGATGCCGCACTCGAGTTCGGCCAGCTCGCACTCGCCGACCAGGCCGGCCCGCGCGTCATCCCAGAACTTCCACACGTCGGTACCGCTGCCCACCGGCTGGTCGCGGAAGTTACCGCGAAGCATCGGGCCCGCGGTCAGGTAGATGGCCGGGATGTTGGCGCTGGCCGCACCCATCAGCAGCGCGGGCGTGGTCTTGTCGCAGCCGCCCATCAGCACCGCGCCGTCGGCCGGATAGGAGCGGAGCAGCTCCTCGGCCTCCATCGCGAGCAGGTTCCGGTACATCATCGGCGTCGGCTTCTGGAACGTCTCGCTGAGGGTCGCCACGGGCATCTCCACCGGGAAACCGCCGCCCTCGAGCACGCCGCGCTTGACCTGCTCGGCTCGCTGCCGCAGGTGCATGTGGCAGGGGTTCAGCTCCGACCAGGTGTTCAGGATGACGATGAGCGGCTTGCCGAGGTGTTCCTCCGGCTCGACGCCCAGCTGGCGCATCCGGGACCGGTGCCCGAAGGCCCGCAGGCCAGACGTGCGCTCGCCGCCGAACCAGCGGAAGCTGCGCAGGTCCTCCGGTTGCTTGCGCTCTGTCTTATTTCCCTGGGTCACTTCATGCCCCAGGCGATCAGGATCGCCGTGATCTCGTCCTTGATCTCCGGCGGCAGGGGGCGGCTCGGCGGGCGGACGTCGGCGCGGCACAGGCCCAGCTGGGCTAGGGCCTCCTTGACCACGCTCACGTTGTCGGCCGAGGAATCCGCCAGGCGAAGCTCCTCGAACCGCCGCACCGACTCCCAGACCTTCATCGCGGCGCCGAAGTCGTTGGCGCGCAGCGCGTCGAGCATGGAAAGCGCCAGGCCGGGGTTCACGTTGGCCAGGCCGGAGGTGAAGGCGTGCGCGCCGACGGCCCAGTACGCGGGTGCGGTCAGCTCGGCCGCGCCCGCGAGCCAGGTGAACCGGTCGATCCCGGCGTCCCGCGCTACGGCGGCGAACTTGGTCGCGTCGCGGACGCCGTATTTGACGCCCACCACGTTCGGCGCCCGGTCGGCGAGCCCGGCGATCTGCGCTCCGGTGCGGCGCTCGTCCCTGATGTACAGGACGACACCGAGGTCGGGGACCCCGCCGGCGATGGCGGCGTGGTAGTCGATCCATCCTTCCCCGGACACGTACGGGTGCACCGGCTGGTGGATCATGATCATGCGGGCACCGTGTTCCTTGGCGTGCCGGGCCGCCTCGACCGCAGTCGAGATGTCGTGGCCGACGCCGGCCAGCAGTTCGGCGCGGCCGCGGCTGACCTTCGCGGCGGTCTCGACCGCCTGCCTCGCCTCGGTCTGGCTGAGCGCGTAGAACTCGCCGGTGTTGCCGTTCGGGGTGATGACCGTGATCCCGCCGTCGATCAGGCGTCCGGTCAGCGCCGCGTAGGTGTCCCAGTCGGGGCTCCCGTCGGCGTGCAGCGGAGTCACCGGGACGACGACGGCGGTGGCGAGGGCGTGGCGCAGCGTTTGCGTCGTGGCCGGGGTGAGGCTCATCTGTGACTCTCCTGGGTATCGGGGAAATTTCGGTCGACGAACGACGTGATGTGCGCTCGGAGCAGGACGGCGGCGCACGCGGGGTCGCCGTCTTCCGCGGCCGCCAGGATGGCCCGGTGTTCGGCCGCCTCCTGCTGCCAGCTTGGAGTGTCGAGCCAGTCGGGCTCGTGCCGCCAGGCCGCCGCGCTGACCAGCGCGGTCTGGTCACGAAGATCGTCGAGCATCCGGACCAGCAGCGGGTTGCCGCACCCGAGGTAGAGCTCGCGGTGGAAGTCGCGGTTGGCCAGGCTGCGTTCGGCCTGATCGCGGGCGCCGTCGGCGCGAGCCAGGGCGTCATGCGCCGGCGGCCAGTCGTGTCCGGCCGCCACCGCGCGGGCGAGGGCCTCAGGCTCGAGTAGCAGCCGGGCGTCGTACACGTGCCTGGCCTGCTCGTCATCGACGACCCGGACGGCCGCGCCCTTGTACGGGTTCATGGTGACCAGGCCCGCTCCGGCCAGGGTCTTGAGCGCCTCGCGCACCGGTGTCTTGGACACCCCGAGCACCTCGGCCAGGTCGGTCTCGACCAGGGACTGCCCGGCCCTGAGCTCGCCGGTCAGGATGGCGTGCTTGATCGCCTCGAGCACGGCGACCGTCCGGGACGGCAGCGCGCCCGCGGCCCCGGCCAGGGACGCGAATCCCGGCCCCCCGGCGGCACTGGGCTTGGAAGCACTGGGCTTGGAAGCACTGGGCGCGGAGGCTCTGGGTGTCGGCATCATGTACTGCATCTCATATATGACCTTCGTCGAGAATAGGCCGGGCGAAGGGAAGTGTCAACCGCCGCGGGCAGTCCTGCCCCAGCGAACCGCACCTGGGTCACGCTGCTGCTGCGGATTCAGCTGGAATACGAGACCGGTGAGATCACCGGCAGGCAGAGTCATGCCAGGACGGTTAAGGTGGGGTTAGCACGTGGTTGCGTCTAGGGTTCCGCTGGCCGTCCGCCTCGTTAACCACAATCAGGGTGGCCGGGACTGGTCCGAGCGACGCCGCGATCCGGCTGAACGGGCTGACCAGCAGCCCGGGACCGGAGAACACCTGACGGGACAAAAGCCCTGAGGGCTCCTATTAAGCCTGCCTAAGGAGCCTCGTTGGACCCGTCGACCACCCTCCCGCTGACCGTCACCCTTGCCGTGCTGGCCGCCGCGGTCACGCACGCGACCTGGAACGCCATCGCGCACGGCATCAAGGACCAGACGCTTGCCTTCGCGCTGATCGGCGTGGGTGGCATCGTGATCGCGATCCCGCTCGTGGTGCTGGCCGTGCTGCCCCGGGCGGACTGCTGGCCGTATCTGCTCGCCTCGGTCGCGATCCACGTCTTCTACAACCTGCTGCTGATGCAGTGTTACCGGCTGGGCGAGTTCGGGCAGGTCTATCCGCTGGCCCGCGGTACGTCTCCACTGGTGGTGACGATCCTGGCCGCGATCTTCGTGCACGAGCACCTTTCCTTCCGGCAGATCGCCGGGGTGCTCATCGTCTCGGCGGGCCTAGCCGTACTCGTCCTCGGCGGGCGCCGGCCCGGCCGCGCGGCCTTCCTGGCCGCCGTCGGCACCGGCCTCACGATCGCGGCGTACACCACCGTGGACGGCGTGGGCGTACGGCTGTCACATAGCCCGGTCGGCTACATCGGCTGGCTGATGCTGCTCGAGAGCCTCGGCGTCCCGATGTTCGCCCTCGCCCGGCGGCGTGACGTGCTGTTCAAGCAGCCGCGCCGGATCCTGCTGTCCGGCGTGGCTGCCGGGGCGCTGAGCGTGCTCGCCTACGGCCTGGTGCTCTGGGCGCAGACCCGGGGGTCACTGGCCCCGATCGCCGCGCTGCGCGAGACCAGCGTCATCTTCGGCGCCATCATCGCCACGCTGGTCTTCCGCGAGTCGTTCGGCCGGACCCGCATCGCGGCGACGGTTCTGGTCGTGGCCGGCATCGTGCTGCTCAACGCGGGCTAACCTCGCGGCGGCCGCCACCACCGGATAGCCGCCACCGGATAGCCGCCACCGGATAGCCGCCACCGGATAGCCGCCACCGGATAGCCGCCAGCGACCCGGTACCGGCGCGACGGTACCGGCAGAAAACCCTGCTGGTCCCGGCCGCGCCCGGTGTTACGGTGGGCCGCGTGTCACAGGGGGACCCGGCGGCCAGTCCGCGGCTGCGGCCGGATCTGACCCCGCTGCGCTCCTCGCGGGAGTTCCGCCTGGTCTTCGCCAGCCGGACGGTGACCGCGCTCGGCACGGTGGCCAGCGAGGTCGCCCTGCTGGTCCAGGCGAAGCAGCTCACCGGCTCGCCGCTGGCGGTGGGGCTGCTCGGCGTGGTCGAGCTGGTGCCGCTAGTGGTATTCGGGTTGTACGGGGGCGTGCTCGCGGACCGGTTCGACCGGCGTGCGCTGATGCGCTGGTGCGAGGCCGGACTGGCCGGGTGCTCCGCGCTCCTGCTGGTCAACGGGCTGCTTCCGCAGCCGGTGCTGTGGCCGCTTTACGCCGTCTCGGCGGTCATGATGGCGGTTTCCGCGCTGCAGCGCCCCTCCTTCGACGCCTCGTTGCCGCGGCTTGTTCCGCGGGCCCAGCTCACCGCCGCGACGGCGCTGCTGTCGATGTCACAGAACGCGAGCTTCCTCCTCGGTTCGGCGTTCGGCGGAGTGCTCGCGGTGATACCGGGCCCCTGGCTGGTGTACGGGCTGGACTCGGCCACCTTCGCCGTGTCATTCGGACTGCTGACCTTGCTGAACCCGTTGCCCAGGCCAGCAGGGCAGACTCCGTCGCCCGGGCCGGCCTCGAAGGCTGAGGGCACCCTGCGTGGGATAACCGAGGGACTGCGCTACGCGGTAGGCCGGCCGGAGCTGCTCGGGTCCTACCTCGCCGACCTCGCGGCGATGATCTTCGCCTATCCCAATGCGCTTTTCCCGTTCATGGCGACCCAGCTGCACGCATCCTGGGCGACCGGGCTGCTGTTCGCCGCACCGTCGGTGGGAGCGCTTGGCATGACCGTCGTCAGCGGATGGATGGGCCGGGTGACGAGGCACGGTCGCGCCATCGCGCTCTCCGCGGCCGCCTGGGGCCTGGCCATAGCCGGCTTCGGCCTCTCCCCCGACCTCTCCCTCGCCCTGTTTTTCCTGGCCGCGGCCGGCGCCGCGGATATGGTCAGCGGGATCTTCCGTGAGACGCTGTGGAATCAGACCGTTCCTGACGCCTTGCGCGGCCGTCTGGCCGGGGTGGAACTGCTGAGCTACGGCGTCGGGCCGCCGACCGGCCAGCTGAGGTCCGGCGCGGTCGCGAGCCTGGCGGGCACCAGGTTCTCGATCGTCTCCGGCGGGCTGTTCTGCGTCGGCGCGGTCGCGGCGCTCTGCGCGCTGCTGCCGAGCTTCGTCCGCTACCAGGCCGTCGCCATCGCCGCGCCCGATGCGGAAAGGGGCGTCCCCGCGTCCGATGCCGCCGTCCCCGCGTCGGCTGCCGAAGGCGCATCCGAGTGCTGAAACCCGCCGGACATGGAGGTGCCCGGCGGCGCAGGGTTTCCGCCGGGCACCGGGCCGAGGGTCGGTTTCGGCCTGTTCCTACCCAGGGAAACGGCGCGAATGCGGATATGGATCAAAAAAGGCTGCCCCATGTAAGCATTTCGTCACAACCGGGAATCACCGACCACAGGCGCCACCCGGTCACCACGGCAAACGATCATTTTGGCCGAACGGGCGGCGGTGCACGGCCCCGGTTTGGTTCAACCAGTCGTATGATCCACGCAGGAGACCCGCCAGCGATGACCGAGATTTCTGCCACGATCGAGATCGCCGCCACACCGGATCGCGTGTGGGCGGTGCTGGCTGACCTGCCTAGTTACCCGCAGT
This sequence comes from uncultured Actinomycetes bacterium, assembly GCA_963806335.1. Lineage (GTDB taxonomy): Bacteria > Actinomycetota > Actinomycetes > Streptosporangiales > Streptosporangiaceae > Palsa-504. The sequence goes on along the minus strand of CAWDXO010000022.1, from coordinate 287,572 downwards.
GGCACCCCGTCTTCGTCAAGGCGACTGGGCAGCTCACCGTGGGAAACCGGATCACCATCACGACCACTCAGCCGACAACTGGCCGCACCATGACCGTCAAGGTCAAGGTGGTGATCGCTGAGCCCGCGACCGAACTGCGATGGACTTCGAACGTGCTCGGCCTCTCGAACAGCAAGCGCAGCTTCATTCTGAGCCCGGCCAGCGGCGGCACCCAGCTGAGGCAAACCGGAACCTACCAGGGGCTGTTCACCCGCTTTCCCCCCAAGACCATCAACCGCATCCAGGTCAGCTTCGAGGCGATCAACGAAGCCATCAAGGAGCGCACCGAGGCTCTCCCGTGAGCAGCCCCTGCCGTCAGACGGCGCCCGGAACTCAGCCGCCGGCCTTGCCAAAGTCCGCTTAGCCAGTTCTCGGGCGTCATCCTGATCATGACCTGGGTTCCGCCGGGGTTGGCCGCCATATAGGCATCGCCGCCTTCGGCGCCCAGGTACGTGCGCCTCGGCCTTGTGGTAAGCCGCCAGTCTCCCAGACGCCGGCGTCAACCGGACAACTACGCGGCCTGTCATAGCCGCCGCGGCCCGACGTGCGTGTCAAACTTCAGCCAATGCGAACGGAGCCCGAGGGCGCCGTCCCGGCCGTCGAAGGGATTGGTCATGATCGAGCCTTATCAGGCGCTGGGCCTGGTGCCCACGATGCGCGGCATCCGCCGCCGCGATGAGATCCAGGTCAACCTCGAGCATCTCTCGCACCTGATCAAGGCCGCGTCCTGGCTGTCCAGCCTGGACCTGCCGGTGCGGCTCATCGCCGTGCCCGAGGGCGCATTGCAGGGCTTCAACGACGAGGTCCTCGATCTCGATCATGAGGAGTTCGCCCGCGAATGCGCGATCGACGTCCCCGGGCCGGAGACCGACTATCTCGGCGCGCTGGCCCGGCAGTGGAACGTCTTCCTGATGGCCCAGGCCAAGGCCCGGCATCCAGAATTTCCCGGGTGCTTCTTCAACGTCGGGTTCATCCTCTCGCCCGAAGGCGAGCTGATCCTGCGGCACCATAAGCTTGTGCCGCTGCTCCCGGTTGAGCACTCGGTGACCCCGCACAACGTCTGGGACAAGTGGATCGAGCTGTACGGCCGCAACCTGGACGCGTTCTACCCGGTGGCCGACACCGAGATCGGCCGGCTCGGGTTCTTGATGGCCAACGAGGGCTCCTACCCCGAGAACGCCCGTGGCCTGGCCATGAACGGCGCCGAGGTGGTGTACCGGGGCCCGTATCCGCACCCGCACGTCGGCAACGGCCTGTTCGAGATCCAGAACCGCGCGCGTGCACTGGACAACAACTTCTACCTGATCGCCTGCAACGTCGGGACCTACTACCTGACCGCCGACTCCGACACGCCGATCGACACCTTCGGCGGCGGGTCTGCCGTGATCGACTACCGCGGCCAGATCATCGGCCGGCACGACTACAGCGGCGGGTCCTCCTGGGTGGCCGGCACCGTCGACGTCGAGGCGCTGCGCAAGTTCCGGGCCAGCGCGCAGTGGGACAACTGGATCAAGGACCTGACCACCGAGCAGTACCAGCTCATCTACGAAGAGCCCGTCTACCCGAAGAACCTCTACCTCGACCGCGCCCCGTACGCGCACGCCGAGTACCGTCGCGAGGTCATCGACCGGCAGATCGAGCTCATGCACAAACGCGACATCTGGCGCCGCCCGGACAAGGGCTGAGCCAGGCCCTGGCCGCCCTCGGCGCCCTGATCGGCTGCCCCCCTTAACCGTCCGGGCCGGGCTTCGCCGCAGCCCGGCCCTGTGACCACGCCGCGGGACATGTCCCGCGGTCAATGCGCTGGGGCGGGGCCAGGAGGCTAGCCGGTCGCTGCCAGGCGCGGTGCGAGGCGCTCGACGCGGTGACTGAGCTCGGCGAGCGCCGCGTCGAAGCTGGCGGGATCGCCGGCCGGGACCGGGTCGGGGACGGACCAGTGCACGGCAGCCTCGCGGCCCAGTTCCTCGCGGGCCAGGTCGCACACGGTGATGATGAGTTCGCCGTCTTGCCAGACGTCGCTGAGGTGCCGGGGCCGCAGGCGGCGCATCGGCCCCCGGCGGCGGTCGGCGCCTATATCGGCGCGGCGTACTTCTTCACCTCCTCGACCAGCTTCGCTAATCCCGCCATCACCATCGGCCGGATGTTCTCCGACACCTTCGCCGGCATCGCCCCGTCGTCCGTGCCGAGCTTCATCGGCGCCCAGGTCATCGGCGGCGTTCTCGCCGCCGGGGTGATCAAGGCGCTGTATCCCGCCATCACCCCGGCGGACGCCGCCGACATCATCGTCCCCCATAACCTGGCCGCCCGGGCAGCACAAGACGGCGCATCGCCGTCCGCGGACCGGCCCGGCCCGGTCTCACTGACGAGGCAACCACAGGGAGCCTGCCATGCACCTGGTCATGATCGGCGGCAGCGACGCCGGGATCAGCGCCGCGCTGCGAGCCCGTGAACTCGACCCGGGCGCGGACGTCACCGTGGTCCTCGCGGACGCCTACCCGAACTTCTCCATCTGCGGCATCCCCTACTACTCCTACACCCCGCCGCTCGGCAGCCCTGGGAAGCAGTCCAGATGGGCGCCCAGGCCTGGGGCCGGGCCACCCAGCGGCGCTAACCCGCCCCGGGCACCCTCACCGGGGCGGACGTCGCCCGCCTCCGCAGCGAACGCCGGCAACGCCGGGCCGTCCGAAACCTGAAGCTGCATAACCGAGCCGGTGAACGTTCGTGGCCAGCGCACTAGCGATGGCCGCGGAGGTCGTCCAGGAAGCGCCGGGCGGCGGAGACGGCGCCGGCGGTGCGGTAGACGGTCTCGAAGGCGGTACGGGTCGCGGTGCCGGCCAGGCCGGGAATTGCCGCGGTGTAATCGGTGATGGGGTTGCCGGTTTCCTCCACGACGCGGGTGCCGGGAGGGATGTGCGGGCGGAATCCGGCCGGGTCAGCGGTATCGCCGGGCTCCGTGGTGACGTCGTCCAGTTCCCACCATTCCGCGCCGGCCCCACCCGGGCCCTGTTTTCATGGATCCCCCAGTACTGCTCTCCGTCGCAGGCCATCACGAGCGGTCCGGGCCGGCCCTGCCAGGACGAGTACTCGAGGTAGTACAGCTCGGGGCCCCCGATACGCAGCTGGCCGGCCGACAGGGTCACCGTTTCATTCCGGGATACCGTGTCGAGGAGATAGCCGACGCCGCCGTGTCCCGCCGCGCGGAACGTGCCGGGCACCTGGCCCCAAACCGCCTTCGTGTCGTTCCACCGCCGCACCGCAGCGCCGCGGACCTGAGGGTCGTCGCCGTCATACCGACCGCTGCGGTAGAGCAGGCCGAGCAGGTCGTCGGAGGGCAGCGGCCCGTCTCCGGGATCGAGCGGGCCCGGTTCGGGAGACGGCATCGCGGCCAGGACGCTGGCCTCAGCGGCCGGGCGGTGGCCGGGCAGGTGCGGTGCCAGCCGGAGCCAGGCCCCGAGGCCGCCCGCCGCCAGGCCGGCCGCGTTCGCCGCCACCTGCCAGCCGAGCCCGCTCCGCCCGGGGGCATCCTCCGGATCCCGGACGGGGCGGCTGCCCGCGGGCGGCGCGAACCGGGCCGGGTCATCCGCTTCCGGCGGGCTCATCGTCACGGTCGTCAGCTCGAAGAGGGTGAGCGCCTGGCCCTCGAACGTCTCCTCGCGGCGGAGCAGGATGCCGGTCTCGGCGTCCACGATCAGCTCGACGCGGTCGCAGGCGGGAGGGCGCAGGCTCCTCCCGGACCCCACGGCACCGTGCCGGGGCACGGCCGTCACAGCGATCGCCTCGCGGCCGCAGGCGGTGACCGGGCCGCCCACGTCCAGGGTGAACCCGGCGAGCAGGCCAGCCGGGCGGAACAGGGCCGGAACCGGCAGCCCCGAGACGACCTCGAAGCCGAGCGGCGGGAGCGGCGCCGCGTCCGGCGGCCGGAGCGTCCAGGCCTGCTCGCCGTCAGATCCGCCGGCGCGGCCACCATGGTCGCCCTCGTACTCCAGGCGGTACCGCCGGCCGGGCGCGATCAGCAGGGCCGCGTGCCACCGGTGATAGACGTCCCGCTCGGCGTCCGGCTCCTGCTCCACGTCCGGCATGCCGGGGGATCCGGGGCGGAACCCCATCCGCCGCACCCCCTCCGCCCGGACCGCGTTTTCCCGGCGGCGGGCCAGGTCACCGTCCTGTTCGAAGCGCACCTCGGCGGACAGGGACAGGCGGGTCCAGTCGGCCCGGTAGAGCAACCCGATTACTTCTGGCAGGCCAGCCATGATGCACATCCGAGGCGAGTCGGTGGCGGGAGGCGGGAACGCCAGCCCGTTTGGTCAAATTATGCCCTGTGCCGGCTCGGGACCCGCACGGCTTGTGGTGACGCACAGGGGGCGGGATTCACCGGCTCGGTTATGCAGCTTCAGGTTCCGGACGGCCCCGGCGTTGCCGGCGTTCGCTGCGGAGGCGGGCGCGTTCGCGGCGCCGGGCGGCCAGCACGCCGGGGTGGCGGGCGCGGGCATTACGCTAGCGCAGGCAGTCCTGCAGCTTGCGGGCCAGCGCGGGGTGATTCCGGTGGTCCGAGCCGCCCATGGCCGGCCGCGGGGTGTCCCGTTAGGTAGGGCGCTCGGGGGTGTGGCCTCAGCTGCCGATGTAGCTCATGACGTGCTTGATGCGGGTGTAGTCCTCGAAGCCGTACATGGACAGGTCCTTGCCGTAGCCGGAGTGCTTGAAGCCTCCGTGCGGCATCTCCGCCACGATCGGGATGTGGGTGTTGATCCACACCGCGCCGAAGTCGAGTCGCTTAGCCATCCGCATAGCGCGGCCGTGGTCCTTGGTCCACACGCTCGAGGCCAGCCCGTACTTGACGCCGTTGGCCCACCGGAGTGCCTCATCCTCGTCGCTGAACCGCTGGACGGTGATGACCGGGCCGAAGATCTCGTCCTGGATCATCTCGTCGTCCTGCTGGAGGCCGGCCACGACGGTGGGCGCGTACAGGTAACCGCGCTCCCCCACCCGGTGCCCGCCCGCGACGACCTCGACATGGGAGGGCCTGCGCTCGATGAAACCCTCAACCCGCGCCAGCTGGTTCGGGTTGTTCAGCGGGCCGAAGTAGGCGTCGGGCACGTCCAGGCCGCCGGTCGTCGTGTTGTTGGCCTGCTCAGCCAGCGCCGCGGTCAGGTCGGCGGCGACGCCAGGTCCGGCCAGCACCCGGGTCGCGGCGGTGCAGTCCTGCCCGGCGTTGAAGTAGCCCGCGCCGGCGATCCCCTCCGCCGTCGCTTCGACATCGGCGTCGTCGAAGACGATGACCGGTGCCTTGCCGCCGAGCTCGAGATGGACGCGCTTCAGGTCATCGGCGGCCGAGCGCGCGACCTCCATGCCGGCCCGCACCGAGCCGGTGATCGACACCATGCTCGGGGTCTTGTGCGTAATCAGCTCCCGGCCGGTATCGCGGTCGCCGCAGATCACGTTGAACACGCCGGGGGGCAGGAACTCGGCGGCGATTTCGGCCATCAGCAGCGTGGATACCGGGGTCGTGTCCGATGGCTTGAGCACGACGGTGTTGCCGGCCGCGATAGCGGGCGCGAACTTCCACACGGCCATCATCATCGGGTAGTTCCAGGGCGTCACCTGGGCGCAGACGCCAATCGGCTCGCGTCTGATCATCGAGGTGTGATCCCGCATGTACTCACCCGCGCTGCGGCCCTCGAGGACGCGCGCGGCGCCGGCGAAGAACCTGATCTGGTCCACCGCGGGCGGGATCTCCTCGGACGCCGTCAGCGCGACCGGCTTGCCCGTGTTGCGAGTCTCGGCCTCGACGACCTCGTCGGCGCGCTTCTCCATCGCGTCGGCGAACCTGAGCAGGGCCAGGCTGCGCTCGGACGGAGTGCTGTCCCGCCAGCCTTCGAAGGCGTGGGCCGCGGCCTGCATGGCGGCGTCCACGTCCTGGCGACCGGATACCGGCGCCTGAGCGTAGACCTCGCCGGTACTTGGATCGATTACATCGCTAGTGCGCCCATCGCTGGCGTCGGTGAACTTGCCGTTCACGAAGTTCTGCAGCGTACGGTCTGCCATCCCGAGCCTCCATCCGCCGGAGTGTGGAAATCCCACGGAGTGCCGTAGTCCTCTTTGACCTCGAATACGAGCTTCGCAGAAAGGGACTATCTCCACAAGTGATTCAGTTGCTATCTTTACATATACCTACGAAATCAGTTGACTAGGTACGTAGACGTGACACACCGGGCTAGGTGAAGGAGGGACCGTATGGCACGCAGCACGAGGACGCTCCCCGCCCACGGACCCAACGGCGCCGTACCCGACGACGTCTCCAAGCAGATTATCGAGCAGCTCCAGCAGGACGGCCGGCGGTCCTACGCCGCGATCGGCAAGGCCATCGGGCTTTCCGAGGCGGCCGTCCGGCAACGCGTGCAGCGCATGCAGGATGCGGGCGTGATGCAGATCGTCGCCGTCACCGACCCGCTGACCCTGGGCTTCCGGCGGCAGGCCATGATCGCGATCAAGACCGACGGCAACCTGGAGAAGGTGGCCGGGCAGCTCGCCGGCATGGAAGAGATCGACTACGTCGTCATCACCGCCGGCTCATTCGACGTGCTGGCGGAGGTCGTCTGCGAGAACGACGATCACCTGCTCGAGATCCTGGGGCGGGTGCGGGCCGTGCCGACCGTCACCAGCACCGAGACGTTCGTGTACCTCAGACTTCGCAAGCAAACCTACTCATGGGGAACGAGATGACATCATCCTTCGAGGCCATTGGAGATTCACAGGAAGCCGCCAGGCGGAATCTGTGGCTCCATTTCACCAGGATGTCCGCCTACGCGGACAGCGAAGTCCCCGTGATCGTGCGGGGCTCCGGGCCTTACGTCTACGACCAGCGAGGCAAGCGTTACCTGGACGGGTTGTCCGGCCTGTTCGTGAGCCAGGTCGGCCACGGCCGCACCGAGATCGCCGAGGCGGGAGCGCGGCAGGCCGCCGAGCTGGCGTACTTCCCGCTGTGGTCCTACGCCCATCCCAAGGCCATCGAACTAGCCGCCCGGCTGGCCGAGCTGGCCCCGGGCGACCTGAACCGGGTGTTCTTCACCACCAGCGGGTCAGAGGCCGTCGAGTCGGCGTGGAAGCTGGCCAAGCAGTACTTCAAGCTGACCGGCCAGCCCGGACGCTACAAGGTGATCAGCCGCGACATCGCCTACCACGGCACGTCCATGGGGGCGCTCGCGATCACCGGCCTGGCCGACATCAAGTACCCGTTTGAGCCGCTGACGCCCGGCGGAGTCCGGGTGCCGAATACCAACTTCTACCGTGCTCCGGCGTTCGTGCGCGACGACCTCGAGACGTTCGGCCGGTGGGCCGCGGATGAGATCGAGCGGGCGATCCTGCGCGAGGGACCGCAGTCCGTCGCCGCCGTCTTCCTGGAGCCGGTCCAGAACTCAGGCGGTTGCTTCCCGCCGCCGCCCGGCTACTTCCAGCGGGTCAGGGAGATCTGCGACCGCTACGGCGTGCTGCTCGTGTCCGACGAGGTGATCTGCGCGTTCGGCAGGCTCGGCTACTACTTCGGGTCCGAGCGGTACGGCTACCAGCCCGACATCATCACTGTCGCCAAGGGGCTCACGTCCGGGTATTCGCCGATGGGCGGGATGCTCGTCCGCGACGCGCTGATGGAACCGTTCACCGCGGGAACCGCCACGTTCCTGCACGGCATCACGTTCGCCGGCCACCCGGTGTCCGCCGCGGTGGCGCTGGCCAACCTGGACATCTTCGAGAAGGAAAACCTGCTCGGGAACGTCCGCGCCAACGAGGCCGCGTTCCGCGCCACCCTGGAAAAGCTCTCCGACCTGCCGATCGTCGGGGACGTCCGCGGCGCCGGGTACTTCTACGGCATCGAACTGGTGAAGGACAAGGCCACCCGCGAGACGTTCGATGACGACGAGTCGGAACGGCTGCTGCGCGGCTTCCTCTCGCAGGCCCTGTTCGACGCGGGGCTGGTGTGCCGGGCCGACGACCGCGGCGATCCGGTAATCCAGCTTTCCCCGCCGCTCATCTGCGGGCAGGAGCACTTCGACGAGATCGAGCGGATCCTGCGCGCCGTCCTCACCGAGGCCTGGACCCGTGTGTGACCCCTGTGGGCCGGGGCCAGCACTGTTCATCGGATGACGTTTACCCGGCTCCGTTAAGTTTCCGTTGTGCCAAGTTCGAGACCTTTACTCTGGTCCGCGGTCGCGCCTAAGCTGAGGGCGGCCGACCAGACGACGGGGGCGCAACATGCACGACGGCGGCGGGGGGCACATCGGCGGCGGGCACATCGGCGGCGGGCACGTTCCCGACGGGACGCACCATGGCGGTCACGGTTCTAGCCATCATCACTCCGGGTCACACGGTATCGACCCGATCGTGCCGACCGGCCAGGCCGTCGGCCGTCAGCAGGGCCAGGTGCGGGTCGCCCTGCTGGCCATAGTCGCGATCATCGCCGTCGCCGTCGTGCTCCTCCTCGTTATCTAGCAGGCGTTATCTAGCCGGGGGCCGCGGCCGGATACGGTCGGCCTATGGACGTTCTCGTAATCGGGGCCGGGGTCAGCGGCCTGACGACCGGTATCTGCCTGGCCGAGGCCGGGCTCAGCGTGACGATCAGGACGGCGGTCCGGCCCGGTCAGACGACATCCGTGGCGGCCGGGGCGGTCTGGGGCCTGGTCCGCGTCGGACCGCCCGACCGGGTCCTGGAGTGGGGACAGGCCGGACTCGAGGCCCTGGCCAAGCTCGCCGCCGAACCCGGCACCGGCGTGCGGATGGCCAGCGGCCGGGAAGTCTCCCGCGGCCCGCTCGAGCCCCACTACTGGACCGGGCTCATCGACGGCCTGCGGATGTGCGACCAAGCCGAACTGCCCGCGGGATACACCCACGGCTGGCATTACTCCGCACCGCTGGCCACCATGCCGGTCTACCTCGGCTACCTGAGCGCCCGGTTCGAGCGGGCAGGCGGCACGCTCGAGGTGTCACCGGCGGGCTCGCTGGCCGAGCTGGCGGGCACGGCACCAGTGGTGGTCAACTGCTCCGGGGCCGCCGCCCGCGAGCTGGTCCCCGACCCGGCCGTGGTGCCGGTGCGGGGTCAGGTGGTGATCGCCGCGAACCCGGGCATCGAGGAGTTCCTCATCGACCGGGACCCGGAGCCGCCGTGGATCGCGTATATGTTCCCGCACGGTGCGGAGATCCTGCTCGGCGGCACGAACGACGAGAGCAACTCCGAGCAAGATCCTCAAGACAATATTGCCGAACGAATCGTCGCTACCTGCGCCACGATCGATCCTCGCCTGCGGGGGGCGGAGATCCTGGCACACCGGGTCGGTTTCCGTCCGTGCCGCCCCGAGGTACGGCTCGAATCCGAGCCGCTGGACGGCGGCTTGCTGTGGCATAACTACGGTCACGGCGGCGCCGGCGTCTCGCTGTCCTGGGGGTGCGCCGCGGAGATCACCCGGGCCGTCTGCGGCTAGCTGTCCCGGGGCTACGCTGCTGGCTATGAAGTTCGCGATCGCGATCCCGCAGTTCTACGCCGACGGTGAGTTCGACCCGGAGGCCTTCCGGGCTTATTTCGCGCGCGCCGAGGAACTCGGCTTCGAGAGCGCGTGGACCCAGGAAGGGATGCTCGGCCCGGGGCCGCAGCTCGGGCCGATCGAGACGATGGCCTACGCCGCGGCGTGCACCCAGCGGATGCGGCTGGGGTGCGTGGTGTTCGTCTCGACCCTGCATAGTCCGGTGCACCTGGCCAAGAGCGTGGCCACGATGGACCAGCTCAGCCGCGGCCGGATCGAGGTCGGCGTCGGCACCGGCGGCAAGGGCCGCCCGTTCGCCGCCTTCGGCGTGGACCCCAGGCGGTACATCTCGCGGTTCACCGAGGGAATCGAGCTGATGAAGGCGCTGTGGATCGAGCCGCGGGTCACCTTCCGCGGCGAGTTCTGGCAGCTAGAGGACGCGCCGATGGAGCCAAAGCCGTTCCAGAAACCCTATCCGCGGCTCTGGTTCGGCGGGGCCAGCGAGCCGGCGCTGCGGCGCGCCGTGCGCATGGGCGACGGCTTCTTTGGCGCGGGGTCCGCTACCACCGCGAAGTTCGCCGAGCAGGTCCAGATCGTCCGGGCCGCTCTCGCGGAAGCCGGGCGGCCGCCCGAGGATTTCCCCGTCGCCAAGCGGGTGTACATCGGAATCGACGAGGACGCCGAGCGTGCCCGGACCCGGATGAACGCGGCCCTGGAACGGATCTACGGGACTAGGGTGCCTGCCATCGAGGCCGCCGCGATTACGGGCCCGGCGGCCGACTGCGTCCGCGAGGTCAACCAGGTGGCGGCGGCGGGAGCGGAGCTCATCTTGTTCACGGCGCTGTTCGACCAGCGCGAGCAGATGGAGATGCTCGCCGCGGCGGTCCTGCCCAAGATCGGTTAAGGTCAGCCGACCCGGCGGCGGGCCAGGGCCGCGATGTGCGGGGGCAGGGGGATGCTCGCGGGGAGCACGGGGTCGGGTTCGGGAGCCGCCCAGGCGGCGGCGAGCGGCAGCACGCCGGCCCAGACCGGGAGCGCCGCGTCCGGGGAGTCGCCGTCGTCGGGCGGCCCGGTGCGGATCTTCACCGAGGCCTCGGCCAGCGACAGGGCGAGCAGGGTCGTCTTGGCGAGTTCCTTCTTGTTCGGGCGGCGGGCGTAGTCCCACTGGCCGGGCGCGATGTGCTGGCTGAGCGAGCGCAGGCCGGCCAGTTTCTCCTCCGGCGCGGTCACCAGCCGGGGCGTGCCGTAGATCATCGCGCTGCGGTAGTTGACCGCGTGCTCGAAGACCGACCGGGCCAGCACCAGCCCGTCCACGTGGGTCACCGTGACGCAGATCGTGGCCTGCGGGGCGCTGACCAGGCTGCGGCTGGCCACCGAACCGTGCAGGTAGATGACCTCGCCCGCGAAGCCGTAGACGGTAGGCACGACCATCGGGCAGCCGTCGACGACAACCCCGAGGTGGCATATCAGGCCGGCCGCCAGGATCTCCTCGAGATCCCGCCGGTCGGTGCTCCCCTGTTCGCGAAGGCGGCGGTGCCTGGTGCGTTCGGTGACCGGCAGCTGGGACGATTGGGGCATGACTGGAGTCTACGGGGGCGTATCAGCTGGCCGCGGGCACGCGCGACGCCCCGTTCGGCCCAAAAATGTTTTTAATAAGGTGAGGACATGAAGATCGGATTCGGTGCCCCGGTCGCGGGCGCATGGGCGACCCCGGAGTATCTCGCCGCTTTGTCCGCGCGGGCGGAGGACGCCGGGTACGCGTCGCTGTGGAGCTTCCAGCGGCTGCTGGTGCCCGAGGGCTCGGGCATGGAGCCGGTCTACCGCAGCGTGCTCGACCCGATGGTGGCGCTGGGGTACGTGGCCGCCCGCACGTCGCGGATCAGGCTCGGGGTGGCGATTCTCAACCTGCCGTTCGTCTCCCCCGCCTACCTGGCCAAGCAGGCCACGACCGTCGACGTGCTGTCCGGGGGCCGGCTCGACCTCGGACTTGGCATCGGCTGGATGCCGGAGGAATTCGCCGCCACGGGCGCGTCCACGGCCCGGCGCGGCGCCCGTACCGAGGAGTTCCTGGCCGTCCTGCGGACGCTGTGGGCCGATGAGGTCAGCTCGTTCGACGGCGAGTTCTACACGATCCCGGCCGGGCGGCAGGACCCGCGGCCCGTGCAGAAGCCCGGGCCGCCGGTGCTGCTCGGCGGCATGTCCCGGCCGGCCATGGAGCGGGCCGGGCGGATCGCGGAAGGCTGGATCACCTCCAGCCGCGCCGACCTGACGAAGATCAGCGAGGCGGTCAGCGTGATCGGGGAGGCGGCCTCGGCGGCGGGCCGTGACCCCGGGGCCGTACGCATCATCTGCCGGGGCGTGGTGCTGGCGGGCGACGAGGCGAAGGGGCCGGATGGCAGTCGCCGGCTGCTTTCTGGCAGCTATGCGCAGATTCGCGAGGATGCCGACTGGCTCGCCGGTCAGGGCGTCACCGAGCTGTTCTACGACCTGAACTGGGATCCGCAGGTCGGCAACCCCGCGGTAACACCGGAGGCCGCGGCGGAGCGGGCGGAGGAGATCCTCGCCGAACTCGCGCCCCGGTGATGGAGCCGCGGTGATGGAGCCGCGGTGATGGAGCCGGGGTGAGCGGAGTCAGCGCGGCGACGGCTGGCTGGTCAGGCCCTCGCGGTGGGCGATGGCAGCGGCTTCTGTGCGGCTGGCGGCACCGAGCTTGCCGAGGATGTTGGACACGTGCACGCTGGCGGTCTTCGGCGCGATGAACAGCACGGAGGCGATCTCCCGGTTGCTGCGGCCCGCGGCGATCAGCCGCAGGACCTCGCGTTCCCGGCTGGTCAGCGCGCCCAGGACCTCGGCGTCACCCTGGCGTTCCGCGGTCCCGATCCGGGCCCGGCGGGCGAGGTCGTCGAGCGCCCGGCGCAGCGGCCTGGCCCCGAGCTTGTCCGCGGACTGAACCGCCTGGCGCCACTGGTCCGCGGCCTCGTCCCGGCGGCCCGCCTCGGCGAGCGCCTCGGCCAGCCGCCACCGGGTCCGGGCGGTCTCGTACACGTAGTCGGGGCCGAACTCGTCGAGGACCACCTGCCAGGCCTGCGGGTCGTTATCACCGCTGGCCCGGCGGTACTCCGCCTCGGCCCGGGCGAGCCAGCCGCGCCCTTCCGGGCCAAGGATGAACTTGGGGCGCTTGCGGAACGCGGCGCCCTCGCGGGCGATGTGCAGCAGCTCGGCGGCCGGGGCGAGTTCGGCGGCCACGGTCTCGTCGTCACCGGTGGCGCGGGCCGCGGCAGCCCGGTCGGCCCGGGCGCTCAAGGCGACCGCGGCCGGCCTGATGGCGGACGGGTGGTAACCCCAGCGCGGCTCGTTGACGAGACCGATCGCGAGCTGAGCCATCGTGATGGCCTGCTCGGTGTCGCCCCGCCAGAGGGCGTGCTCGGCGATCAGCCCGCGCGCCATGAACTCGTCGAACCCGTGGGCTGACCAGAAAGGCTCGATCCACGCTAGTCGTTCCGCCACGGCCGGGTTATCTCGCGCCACGTCGATGAACAGGGCCATGGAGGACAGGTACGCCTCGGGCACGCTGGTCACCCGGACTGGAAAGCCGTCCGCGATCGCCTGGGCGTGATCCCACTTGCCGTCGGCGAAGTGACACTGGAAGTGCAGGTGCTGCACGTCCAGGCCGAAGGGCGCCATGTTCAGCCCGGTCTGGTTGGCCCGCTTGGTTCCCTCGTGCGCCACGGCCGCGCCGATGGCCAGGTCGCCAAGCTCCAGGTGAGCCTGCGCCAGGTAGTACGCGGCCCGCAGTTCCACGCCGAGGACCATGGCCTTGCGGGCTTGCTTGTGCGCCTCGGTCAGCAGCTTGATCGCCTCGTCGTTACGGCCTTCGCGATTGCTGATATAACCCAGGGTGACCAGCGTGTCGGCCTCCACCCATGGCTTGCCTGCGGCCCGGGCCACGGCCCGCCCGCGCTCGGCCTGTTCCCTGGCGATGGTGTAGTCGTCCTCGGTCAGCAAGGTGTTGGCGTAAGCCGAGATCGCCCGGGCGTACTGCCACGTGGGAGGCTCCGCGGGAGTGGCGTCGACCGTGGTCCGGGCGACCTCGACGGCCTCCTCGACGGCCTTGCGGTCGTCCATCAGCATCAGGTAGGAGGCGAGGCGCTCGCCGATCCTGGCGGCCAGGAGGAGGTCTTGCTCGGTGTCGCCACGTTCGGCCAGGGCGGGAAGCGCCTGCCGCAGCCGGCGGAGCAGGTGGACGGCGCGTTCGTAGTCGCCGCTGTCGGCCGCCGTGGTCGCGGACAGCAGGCCCAGCTTGCCGCGGGCCATGCCAGCCGTCTTCTCCGGCTCGGCCACCCGCTCCCACAGGGCAAGTGCCTGGTCGTAGTGGCGGTGTGCCTCGGCCGGGGCGCCCAGCCGCTCGGCCTCCTCCCCGGCTTGCACCGAGGCGGCGAACGCGCCGGGAATGTCATGGCTGGCCAGGCAGTGCTGGGCGAGTTCGGCGGCGGTCCCTGGCATCGTCAGCCGCAGCTCGTCGGAGAGCAGGGAGCTCATCGTGGCGTGCAGCCTGGTGCGCTCCCCTGGCAGCAGGTCCGCGTAGACCGCCTCGCGCAGCAGCGCGTGCCGGAAGACGTAGCCCTCGGTTCCGTCGGGCACCAGCAGCTGATGGGTGACCGCCTCGCGTACCGCGGCCTCGTATTCGTCTGCGGCCAGGCCCGACGCCGCGCGGACCAGCTCGTCGTCGGCCTTGCGCCCGGCGACCGCCGCCGCGCGGAGGACCCGCTGCGCGGCGTCGGACAGCTGCTCCACCCGGCTAAGCAACAGGGCCGCCAGCCCCGCGGGCAGGGCGTTGTGGTCGGCTGGATCGCCACCGAGGTAAGCGGCGAGCAATTCCTCGGCGTAGTAGGCGTTGCCTTCGGCCCGGGCCACGATGTCGTTGAGCTGGGTCGCGTCGAGGCGCCCAGGTGCTGCTGCCGCCGTCAGGTGCTCGGCCAGGGCCGATGGATCAAGCGGCGCGAGGTCGACCGAGATTACGCCGGGCAGTCGCTGCAGTTCGGCCACCACGGGCCGGAGCGGGTGACGGCGATGCAGGTCATCGGTCCGGTAAGTACCGATGAGGGCGACCCGTTCCCGGTGCAGCATCCGGGACAGGAACGTGACCAGGTCCCTGGTCGAGGCGTCAGCCCAGTGCAGGTCCTCGAGTACCAGTAGCACCGGGGCCGCGGCCGCCAGCTCGGTGAGCAGGCCGAGCACAGCACCGAACATCTGCTGCCGGGCCAATCCTGAGCGGTCTTCGCTCGCTCCGCCGCCGTCGCCGCCCTCGGGCAGCAGGCGGCCTAGGGCTGAGCGCGAGGCCAGCGCGTCGCGAACCCCGGTGGATTCGGCGGCACCCCGGAGCGCGTCGGCCAGCGGGAGGTAGGGCACGCTGTCGCCGAGCTCGGCGCACTGGCCGGACAGGACGGTGAACCCGCGTCCCGCGGCCAGCCGGGTCACCTCGTTGACCAGACGGGACTTGCCCACCCCCGCGTCCCCGCTGACCAGCGCGGCCACCGACCGGCCGGCCTCAGCGTCATCGAGCAGCGTGAGCAGACGGCCGAGCTCGGCGTCCCGCCCCACCATCCGCCCGGCTGACATCTGTAGAACCATAGGTACAAGTATCCCATCCGGGGGCTGCGATTCCGATTGGTTAAGCTCGGGGCATGGACAAGGTGAACCGCACGGACGCTGAATGGCGGGAGCAGCTGACGCCGCAGGAGTACGCGGTGCTGCGCCAGGCCGGCACCGAGGCCCCGTTCACCGGGGAGTACACCGACACCAAGACCGAGGGCGTTTACCGCTGCCGGGCGTGCGGCGCCGAGCTGTTCCGCTCGGACGCCAAGTTCGAATCGCACTGCGGCTGGCCGTCGTTCTACCAGCCGTCCGAATCCGATGCCGTGGTACTCATCGAGGACAGGTCGCTCGGGACGGTCCGTACCGAGGTGCGCTGCGCGGCGTGCGACTCCCACCTGGGTCACGTGTTCACCGGAGAAGGCTACGAGGTCCCCACGGACCAGCGGTGGTGCATCAACTCGGTGTCGCTGCACCTGGAACCGGCCGCGGACGCCTCGTGAGCCTGCGCCTGATCCGGGCGGACTCGCTCTCGTCCGGGACCGCCCAGACCGGTGGAATGCGGCGGTCGGCCGCTATCTCCGGCGACCTCGTGGGCGCTTCGGCGCTGTGGATGGGACGGACCGTCGTGCTACCTGGCACCTCGTCCGGTGACCATCACCATGGTGAGTCGGAAACAGGTATTTACGTGGTGTCAGGTCACCCGGTCTTCGTGTACCGGGACCCGGATACCGGGGCGGTGGTACGCCTGGAGACCGAGCCCGGTGACTACGTGTGGGTGCCGCCGCACGTTCCGCACCGGGAGGAGAACCCGTCACTGGATACTGACGCGGTCGTGGTGATCGCCCGGTCCACCCAGGAAGCGATCGTCGTCAACGTGCCGGCACTCTGAGTCTGAGCCCTTAGGCGCCGAACTTAGCGGCGAGGCGGGGGCGACGTGGCCGTCGATACCGAAACTGTCTTGGTGACCGGCGAACAGCACATCAGGGCCACGGGAATCGCCTTTAGCTCTAGCTGCGGCGCCGGAGCGGAGGCCGCGGGAGCCAGAGCGGGAATCGCGGCGGGAGCCGGGGCGCCGGGAGCGGGGGCCGGGTTCCGCAGTTGCTCGAGGCGGCGCCGGGACGGCAGCAGCACGATCGCGAGGATCGCGCCGACCACGAGCACCCCCGCTGACACCGTGAAGGCCGCGGTGTAGCCGTGGGTGGCCGCGACGGCCGGCGCCAGCGGGCCTGCGTGATGCGCGACCAGGTAGCTGGCCGTGGCGGTCAGCGCGACCGTGCTGAGGGCGGAGGTCCCGATCGACCCGCCGACCTGCTGCATGGTGTTGACCAGCGCCGAGGCCACACCCGAGTCCTGGCGCGCGACGCCGGCCGTGGCCGTGTTGATGGCCGGGGCGAAGATCATGCCGAAGCCCAGGCCCATGATCAGCAGGGCGGGCAGCACGGCGCTGTCGTAGCCGGCGGTTACGGTGATCCGGCTCAGGTATCCCGTCCCGGCCGCGCCCAGCACCATGCCGGTCGCGATCAGGACACGCGGCCCGAGCCGGGGCAGCAGCACGATGCTGGAGAGGTTGGAGCTGATCAGGATGCAGACGACCATCGGCAGGAACAGCAGCCCGCTGGTGAACGGACTGTATCCCTTGATGGTCTGCAGGTAGTAGGTGAGGAACAGGAACAGGCCGAAGATCGCGATTCCCACTAGGCCGACGGAGACATAGGAGCCGCCGCGGGCCCGGTCGAGGACCACCCGCAGCGGCAGCAGCGGGTGACTGACACGCTGCTCGGCGAAGACGAACGCGGCCAGCAGGACCACGCCGAGCACCAGGGAGCCGATGGTCAGCGCGGCGGTCCAGCCGGCGGTCACGGCGTGGGAGAAACCGAAGACGATCAGGAACAGCCCGGCGCAGGCCAGCACGCTCCCGGGCCAGTCCATCTGCGGGCGGGTGGCCGGGCGGCTGCTGCGGATGTAGGCCAGGGCGCCGGCCACGGCGATCACGGCGAACACCAGGTTGACGTACAGCGTCCAGCGCCACGACAGGTACTGGGTGAGCGCCCCGCCCAGGATCAGCCCGATGGCGCCGCCGGCGGCGGCGACCGAGCCGAAGACACCGAAGGCCCGGCCCCGCTCGCGCGGGTCCTGGAACGTGCTGACCAGCGTGCCGAGCGCGGACGGCGCGAGGATGGCGCCGAACGCGCCCTGCAGCGCCCGGGCCGCGACCAGCATCGCGAACGAGACGGCGGCGCCGCCGATGGCCGAGGCGACGGCGAACCCGATCAGGCCGATGATGAACACCCGCTTGCGGTCGAACATGTCGCCGAGCCGGCCGCCCACCAGCAGCAGGCTGCCGAAGGCCAGCGAGTAGGCCGTCACCACCCACTGCCGCTCGTCGTTAGAAAACCCCAGCGCATGCTGCGCGGACGGCAGCGCGATGTTCACAACGCTAGAGTCCAGGACCACCATGAGCTGAGCCACGGCGACCACGACCAAGATCAGCCAGCGCCGGTCAGCGGGCGCGGCCGGGCTTTGCGTCGCGGCAGATGATCTGGGCTCTACTGGCTGCGCCACGTGAACTCCCGGAGAGCGACGTCTCGTCTGTGCATGGATCGTCACCAGGGTCTGGAGCAACGGCGGTCCAGCGGGGCGACTGGAAGGCAGACCGTCAGCAACCGGTCCTTAGGTCACCTTAGGCAGACGGGGAACGTCACGTCCAACTCAGTCCGGGTCCCTGCGGTCATACCGGCGGGCCCGCTTGGTCGCGGCGCGGTTGCGCTTGGCCTCCAGCCGCCGTTCGTTCGCGCCCCGGCTTGGTTTGGTCGGGACGCGCGCGCGCTGCGGCGGCGCGACCGCGGCCCGCAGCAGCGCGGCGAGCCTGGCCCTGGCGGCCTGCCGGTTGGCGAGCTGGCCGCGCTGCTCGGACGCGGCCACGGTGAGCACGCCGTTAGCCAGCCTGCCGCCCAGCCGCTCGAGGGCCCTGGCCCGCGCCCAGTCGGGGAGCGCGGGTGAGCGCTCGACATCGAAGGAGAGCTCAACCCTGCTGTCGGCGGTGTTCACCGACTGGCCGCCCGGTCCCGATGAGCGGGAGAAACGCTCCCGCAGCTCACTGTCCGGTATCAGCAGCCAGCCGTTCACCCGCAGATCCTCAGGCATGCTTCGACGTTAGCCTGTGCTCCCCTGGTGACGCTCATAACGGGCCCGGATACGGTAACCCATTCCTGGCCCCCCGGAGTTAGGCCAGGCTGGCGACCAGGTCGCGGACGGGCTTGCGCCGGCCCGTGTAGAACGGGATCTCAACCCGGGTGTGCAACCGGGCCTCAGCGCCACGGAGGTGGCGCATCAGGTCGACGATCCGGTGCAGCTCATCGGCCTCGAAGGCGAGGATCCACTCGTAGTCGTTGAGCGAGAAGCAGGCGACGGTGTTGGCCCTGACGTCCGGGTACTCGCGCGCCATCATCCCGTGCTCGGCGAGCAACCGGCGCCGCTCGGCGGGATCGAGCAGGTACCACTGGTACGAGCGGACGAACGGGTACACGCTCACGTAGGCGCGGGGCTCCTCCTCCGCCAGGAAAGCGGGGATGTGGCTCTTGTTGAACTCCGCCGGCCGGTGCAGGGCCATGACCGACCAGACCGGCTCGCTGCAGCGGCCCAGGCGGGTCCGGCGGAAGCCCGCGTAGATGTCCTGCAGGTCATCGGAAGTCGGCGCCACCCACCAGAACATGTAGTCAGCGTCGGACCGCAGCCCCTGGATGTCGTAGCCACCGCGGGTGACGATGCCCTTTGCTGCCGCCTGGTCAAGCAGGTCGGATACTTCGGCGGCGGCGTTTCCCAGGCCGCCTGCTTCCAGCGCGACCCGGTCGGACACCCGGAACACCGACCACATCGTGTACCTGACCAGCTCGTTGAGATCACGCGCCTTTGGCTTACGCGCGGCCTCCGCCTCGGTGGTGCCCCCCGGCTCAGTCATCTCTTGTTCGTCAGCCATGCCACTATTGTCGGCCACGGCTCCCACCGCGCCGCACCTGGCCGTGCGGTGCCGTCATGGCCGCGCGGCGAGGAACGCCAGAACCTCGCTGGCCGCCGCGCGGGCCGTCGCTACGCAGGCCGGTATGCCGATCCCGTCGTAGGCCGCGCCGCAGACCGCCAGTCCCGGCTGCGCCGCGACCGCGGCGCGTATCCTCGCCACCCGGTCCAGGTGCCCGACCGTGTACTGGGGTAGCGCGCCGCCCCAGCGGGTAACGCGGGTCGCGACCGGTGCGCCGCGCACCCCGGTTGCCGCCGCGAGTTCCGCGGCGGCCAGCGCGGCCAGCTCATCGTCGGATCGCTGCAGCAGAGCCTCCTCGCCGATGCGGCCCACCGAGCAGCGCACCACCTCCAGGGGCTCAGCACCCGGCACCGCCGCGGCCAGGTGCGGCCACTTGACGGTGGAGAAGGTGACCGCCTTGACCGCCCGCCCGTCCACGGCCGGCACCAGGTACCCGCTCCGCCCGAGCGAGCTGAGCCCGGGCGCGGGGAAGGCGGATGGCGGATAGGCCAGCGTGACGATTGCCATGCTCGCGTAGCTGATCTCGCCGAACGCTCCGACAGCCGCCGAAGCGGCTGGCACTCCCGCGAGCAGGCGGCCAGCGGGGCGCGCCGGAAGGGCGAGTATCACCGCATCCGCATCGACCTGCTCTGGCGCCGCCGCCGACCCCAGGGTAAGCCGCCAGCCCGTCTGGGCGGGTGACAGCTCGCGAGCCATCGAGGCGGTCCGCACCGCCGCTCCTGATGCCTTCGCCAGGAACGCGGGCAGCGTTCCCAGTCCCCCGGAAAGAGTGGTGAACACTGAGCCGCCCGCACGCGTGCCTGCCCCGGACGTTTCGTTCCGGTCGCCGGCCTGGGCGGGACCCGGATCTGGGACCGGCGGCGGAAGCAGGGACCCCGCCGCCTCGGCCAGGGACCGGTGCCGCCGGGAGGCCGCCGCCAGCGCGGGCAGGGTCGCGTCGAAGGACAACTCCGTTGATCGCCCCGCGTAGACCCCGCCGAGCAGCGGGTCGACCAGCCGGTCCACGACCTCTTCACCCAACCGCGCACCGACGTATCGTGCTACAGGTACATCGCCATCGCGAGCGGTCGGCGGCAGCTCAAGGTCCTGACTGGCCCGGGCTACGCCTTCCTCGGAGATCACTCCGGACACGGCCAGCTCGGCCAGGTCGGACGGCACGCCCATGAACTGGCGTCGCGGCAGCGGCCGCAGCGCGCCCAGCGTCCAGATCGCGGATGACGTGGTGCCTGGCGTTACGCGCTGGCCGGCCAGCCCGGCATCGGCGATCAACCCGGTTCCTTCCGGCCGGGTGACGAGCAGCGCCTCGGCGCCCTCGTCGACGGCCACGCCCGCGATCTCGGACACCGAAAGCTTGCCGCCGAGCCGTGCGGACCCCTCAAGCACGGTGACCCGCACCGGCTCATCCCTGAGGAAAAACGCGGCCGCCAGCCCGGAGATGCCGCCGCCCACGATGACCACGTGCGGCTGCGCGTTCGCAGGGTTCATGCCTACCAGCCTGGCAGACGGCGCGCGATGAGATGTACCGGAATTCAGCCGAGGACGCACGGGGCTCGTGACCTGGGTGCTGCCAGGCCGGTGCGTGATCGTGACCATAGCGGCGGAACCGCCAGATTCCTTCCTGTCGTCACAACGGCATGCTGAACACACGGGGCTTGACCGGCCGCTACTCGCGGACCGGGGGCATGAGACATCAGGCGGTCGCGGCTCTCGCGATCGGCAGCGCGTTGCTTGGCGGGGGCATTCTCCTGGCGGGGTGCTCGGGAACCAGCGCGAGCTCCTCGGCCAGCTCGGCGGGCGTCCCGGCACGGTCCGCGTCCGGCTCGGTAGCCATGCCAGCGCCCTTGAGCAGCGCGGCCGGCAGTGCCGCCGCAGCGCAAGCAGCCGGGCAGGCCGGTACGGGCACCACGGCGCGGCTGGCGCCGGCCAGCGACATTATCTACACCGCACAGCTGACCATCCGGGCGCAAGGCGTAAGCTCGGCCGCCGCGAAAGCCGCCCAGATCGCAGCGGGAGCGGGCGGGTACGTCTCAAACGAGACGACCTCCGCTAATCCGGATCACCCATCCGAGTCAACCGCCAGCGTGCAGCTGAAGATCCCGGTCACGTCTTACCTGGTCACGCTCGGCCGGCTCTCCTCCGGCCTCGGCACCCAGCTTTCCTTGCAGCAGCAGGCCCAGGATGTCACCCAGCAGGTGGCCGATGTGAACAGCCAGGTCACCTCGGACCAGGCGGCGATCGCCCAGCTTCGTGCCCTGCTGTCGCACGCCGGCTCGGTCGGCGATCTGCTCAGCGTGCAGAACCAGATCAACGATGAGGAATCCAGCCTGGAGGCGATGCAGGCGCAGCAGCGAGCGCTGAGCCACGAGACCACCTACGCGACGGTGACGCTCACTATCCTCGGCCCGCAGGCCAAGCCGCCGGTGCATCACCCCAAGGCCCCACCCAGCCTGGCGGGCGGTCTCGGCGCTGGCTGGCACGCCCTGCGGACCACGGTGTCCTGGACTCTCGCCTTCCTCGGCGCACTGGCACCGTTCGCGGCCGTCGCGGCGCTCGCTGTCTTCGTGATCTTCCGCGGCAGGCGCTGGATGACCCGTCGCAGGCCGGCCCAGCCCGCCACGCCGGAAAACTAGCAAGGGCCCGCTGGTCCCGGCTACCGCCGTGGTCGGGTACCGTGCCGGGCATGACAGGCAATTCGGGTTGGCAGCCGCGGTACGACGATCCGCTGTACATCTTGGCGATGGATCATCGCGGATCGTTCGGCAAGTCGCTGTTCAACGTCAAAGATGATCACCCCGAGCCTGCCAAGGTCGCCGCGATGAAGGCCGCAAACCAGCTCATCTTCGAAGGCCTGCTGGCGGCTCTGCCGTCGGTAACCCCCGGGCGCGCCGGGGTGCTCGTCGATGAGCGGTACGGCCAGGAGGTCATCGGCGCGGTCCGAAGCAGCGGGCAGCCGCTGGTGCTGGCGGTGCCGGTCGAAGCCAGCGGACACGACTGGTTCACCCTGGAATGGGGCGATCAGTGGCTCGAGCACGTCGAAGCGGTCAAGCCCGACTACGCCAAGGTCCTTATCCGGGATAACCCCGATTTCGACGCCGCCCGCCGTAAGGAGCAACTAACCGCGCTCGCGCAGGTCTGCGCTGGTGTGCGGAAGGCGGGCGTGCCGCTGCTTTACGAACTGCTCGTGCCCGCCACCGATGCTCAGCTCGGCCAGGCCGGCCACGACGCCACCGCCTATGGCCGTGACATCCGTCCGGACCTGGTCACGCGGGTCATCGCCGACAACCAGGCCTACGGCATCGAGCCCGCGTTGTGGAAGGTCGAAGGCCTGGAGACCGTCGACGCGGCGCGGCAGGTAGCCGCGCAGGCCAAGGCGGACGGCCGTACCGCTGACCTGATCGTGCTGGGCCGCGACGCACCCGCCGAGCAGCTTGACCGCTGGCTCGAGGTAGCCAGCCGGGTCGACGCGTTCGTCGGCTTCGCGATCGGGCGAAGTATCTGGGAGTACGTGGTGAGCAAGTACGAGGCGTCCGATCACGACGACGCCGCGCGCACCGAGGCACGGAACAGGATCGCCGAACGTTACCTGGGCTTCGTCGCGCGCTGGACACCCTGAAGAGCCCGCCGCGTCGCAGCGCTGCCCCTGGACGAGGTGGCTTAGCCGGGTGCGTGCACCGACTCGGCGTGGACTAGCTCGACCAGCCTAGCCAGCACGGCGGGGTCGGTTTCCGGCAGGACACCGTGTCCCAGGTTGAACACGTGGCCCTCGGCTGTGCGCCCCCGGGCGATCACGTCCCTGGCACGCTCTTCGATGACCTCCCAGGGAGCGAGCAGGACCGCCGGGTCAAGGTTGCCCTGCAGCGCCTTCCCCGGTTCGACCCGCCGGACGGCCTCGTCAAGCGGGATACGCCAGTCGACCCCGACCACGTTGGCGCCGGCCTCCCCCATCAGCCCGAGCAGCTCGCCGGTGCCGACCCCGAAGTGAATGCGCGGTACGCCGGCCGACCCGAGCGCGGCGAAAATCAGGCTGGTATGCGGCAAGATGGCATGCCGGTAGTCGTCCGGGCTGACCGCGCCGACCCACGAATCGAAAAGCTGTATCGCCGAGGCGCCCGCCGCCACCTGAATCTGAAGGAACGAGATCGTGATGTCGGCGAGTCGTCCCAGCAGCGCGTGCCACAGCTCGGGGTCTCCGTACATCAGCGCCTTGGTCTTCTCGTGATTCTTGGAGGGTCCCCCCTCCACGAGGTAGGACGCAAGGGTGAACGGGCCGCCGGCGAAGCCGATCAGCGGGCGCCCATCCAGCTCGGCCACGAGGGACCGAACCGCCTCGGTGACGTAGGGCACGTCTCCGGGATCGAGCGGGCGTAGCCGCGCCAAGTCTGCCGACGTCCGCACGGGAGTCTCGATTACCGGTCCGATTCCGGTCTTGATATCGACGTCGATGCCTACCGCGCGTAGCGGTACCACGATGTCACTGAACAAGATGGCCGCGTCCACGTCGTACCGGCGCAGCGGCTGCATGGTGATCTCGGTGATCAGTTCGGGACGGGAACATGAGTCGAGCATCGAGATGCCCTCGCGGAGCTTCCGGTACTCGGGCAGCGACCGGCCAGCCTGCCGCATGAACCAGACCGGCGTGTACGGTACCGGCTCTCGTCGGCAGGCCTGCAGGAAAGGGGACTTCGGCTGGCTCACGGTCACGTCTGGGATCGTCTCACATCACCACACCGTAGCCGAGGGGAGACACGCCGTCTGAGATCCCACGAAAGAGCCCGAGAGCGTGCCACTATCGGCATCAACCTCGATCAACTCCCCTCCGGGTCCCTTGATGCACCGCCACGAGGAGGTCGCCAGGATGACGCACCTGAGTAGGTACTGCACCGGATGCAGTGAAGACCGGCTATTCGAGCAGTTCCATGCGGAGCCTGCCAGCTGCCCGGACACGCTGGAAGGTGACTGCCAGGAATGGGGCTGCACGGTATGCGGCGAGGCTCTCATCATCGGCCTTCCCTGGCGCCCTCCGGCCCGCGGCGCGACCGCGTCCAGAGCGGCTTGACCTACCGGATGGGTTTGCTCTAGTCCCTGAGCCGGGGTTAAATCACGGCAAATAGCATGAAACATTGGTGTTTCGGCATGAAGCTAAATTGGCGCTGCGTGAGAAGCGGATGACAGACGCGTACGCTCGGGTCATGAGGTCGGCTGACGAGTCAGGGAACCGGCGCACCCCGCGGGCGCCCCGGCGATCGGGTGCGGTACCCGAGCCCGTGGGGACGGCTGACCCCGCAGCTTCGGTCGGCACTTCGGACGCGGGGCGGGATTTGGCGGGGCAGGATTTGGCGGGGCAGGATTTGGCGGGGCAGGATTTGCCTGCGACGCCACTCGCCCCATCCGCCGGAAAGCCCAGGAGGTCAAAGACGCCCAAGACCGCCGCGGCCAAGCCGAAGACGCCGGATCAGGCGCGGGGTAAGCCAGCCGGGCCTGCGGCACCGCTGGTCGGTGCCGTGGCGCCGCTGGTGAAGGCGGCAGTCTCTGCGGCCCGTGTCCCCGCCCCGCCAGCGCAGGCTCCGGGCTCGCGAGCGGAAGAGACGTTCGCCGCGGCAGCGGCCGCCTTCCTCGCGGGCCGGGACGCCCAGGGCCACCGGGACGTGCAATTCGAGGACGTGCCGGCCCCCAAGCGGCTAGCCCCGTACGCCACGGCCATCGCCGCCACCGTCCAGCGGGACGACGCGGATGTCGCCTGGGGACGGCTGGTGCTGCTCTACGACCCGGACGGCCAGCCAGGCTGGGACGGCTTTTTCCGCCTGGTGGCCTACATCCGCGCCGAAGTGGAGCCAGAAATGGCGGCCGATCCGCTGCTCGGCGAGGTGGGCTGGAGCTGGCTTTCCGAGGCCCTGGACGCGTACGTGCCCGGATACGCCGTGCCGAGCGGCACGGTCACCAGGGTTATCACCGAAGGTTTCGGCGCCAAGCGAGACGAGCTTCCGCTAAGCGGCTTCGAACTGCGCGCCTCCTGGTCTCCCGCGGGCCCCGGTGACCAAGGATCCGCTGGGCTCAACGGGCTGGGACCCGGCCAAAGCGATCTCGGCACGCTCGACCTCTCGGCGCACATCGCGGCCTGGTGCGACTGCCTGTCCGCCGCGGCCGGCCTGGAACCGCCGGGGACACGGGCACTGCGGCAGCCGGGGTGCGGGTGAGCGCAGGCAGTGAGGTCGGAGGACCTGAGGAGTCCGGGGGGGTCACAGCGTCTGTCCCGCTGCTCGAGCCCCGAGATGGCCTGCCGCCCGTGGTCGAGACAGACGCGGCCCTAGCCGAGGTCACCTCCAGCCTGGCGAAGGGCGAGGGACCCGTCGCGGTCGATGCCGAACGTGCCTCCGGCTACCGCTACGGTCAGCGCGCTTACCTGGTCCAGCTTCGCCGCGCCGGGGCCGGCACGATACTTATCGATCCGATCGCCTGTCCCGACCTCTCCGGCATCGACGCCGCCGTGGGCGACGCCGAGTCCGTACTGCATGCGGCGTCACAGGACCTGCCGTGCCTGGCTGAAATCGGCTTCCGGCCGCGCCGGCTCTTCGACACCGAACTGGCCGGGCGCCTGCTCGGCTACCCGCGGGTGGCCCTCGGCACGCTGGTCGAGGAGGTACTCGGCTTCCACCTCGAGAAGGGCCATTCGGCCGCCGACTGGTCGACCCGCCCGCTGCGTGAGGAACTGCTGCGCTACGCGGCCCTCGACGTCGAGGTGCTGGTCGAGCTGCGGGACGCCCTCGCCGCGGAGCTCATCGCCCAGGGCAAGATGGAGTGGGCCCGGCAGGAATTCGAAGCCGTACTCGCGGCCAGGCCTACGGCGCCGCGAGCCGACCCATGGCGGCGCACATCAGGCATCCACCGGGTACAGTCCCGGCGCGGGCTCGCCGTCGTGCGGGAGCTCTGGACGGCCAGGGACCAGATCGCCCAGGTCGCGGACCTGTCCCCGCGGCGGGTCCTGCCCGATACCGCGATCGTCGAAGCGGCCAGGTCGTTCCCTGCCAACCACGCGCAGCTGGTCAAGATCACCGGTTTCACCGGACGTCAGGCGCGGCGGCACGAGCGGGACTGGCTGGCCGCCGTGGCGCGGGCGCGCGCTAGTGCCGACCACGAGCTGCCGGAGCCCACCGGCGGCGCGATACCGAGCGGGCATCCGCCCGCGCACCGCTGGGCCGAGCGTGACCCCGTCGCCGCGGCACGGCTGGCGGCGGCACGGGCCGCCGTGACCGCCATCGCCGAAGGTAACAGGGTCCCGGCAGAGAACCTGGTTTCCCCCGACGCGGTGCGCAGGCTCAGCTGGGATCCCCCGCAGCCGTGCGACGAACAGGCCGTGGCGCGAGCGCTGGCGGGCTACGGCGCCAGGCCCTGGCAGATCCAGCTCACCGCGGGACCTATTGCGAGCGCGCTGTGCGGCGTCCCGGCGAACGAAGCGGATACGCTGTAGGTCATCGCCGACGCCAAGGGATAATCGCACTGGTGCTAACAGCCGTTACCGCCGCGCTGGCCAGCAACCCGGCACCGAATCTGCCTGGCTTCCTGAACGTCGTGGGGACCTACCTCGGGCACTACGGTTACTGGGCCATCCTGCTCCTGGTCACGATCGAGGATTTCGGGATCCCTGTGCCCGGTGAGACCATACTGATCGCCGCCGCGATCTACGCCGGCGCGGGCAAGCTCAATGTCGTGCTGGTCGGCCTGGTGGGATTCGTGGCGGCGGTGATCGGCGACAACATCGGCTTCGCCATCGGGCATTTCGGCGGCCGCGCGCTGGCCCTGCGGTGGGGCAAGTACATCTTCCTGACCGAGGAGCGACTGGACAAGGCTGAGGTCTTTTTTGCCCGGCACGGCGGCAAGATCATCGTGGTGGCGCGCTTTATCGAAGGGCTCAGGCAGGCCAACGGCATCATCGCCGGCATCGCCGGCATGCGGTGGCTGCGCTTCCTCGCCTTCAACGCGCTCGGGGCCGCGCTATGGGTGGGGACCTGGGTCAGTCTCGGCTACCTCGCAGGAAACCACATCACCGCCATCTACCACGGCATCACGCAATACTCGTACTACCTGCTCATCGCGGTCGTCGTGCTGCTGGTGGCGTATATCGTCTGGCGCCTGCGGCGTCGCCGGAAGGTCATCCCTGCCGAGGCAGCTGCCGCCGACGCCGCCCACGCGGCCGACGCCCCCCACGCGGCCGACGCCCCCCACGCGGCCGACGCCCCCCACGCGGCCGACGACACCGACACGGCCGCTGACGACACCCACGCGGCCGACAACACCCAGGCCGCTGACAACACCCAGGCCGCCGAAGGCACTGAGACGACCGACGCCGGCACTATCCGGGCTGCGGACAGCGAAGTTCACGAGAGTTCGTAGCGCTCAAACGCGGCCATCTCCCCCGCGGAGATGTGCACGACCCAGAAGCCGCCCTTGGGCAGCGACGGATCCGGGAATTCGGGCGGCGAGGCACCGAGTGCCGAACACGCCGCCGCCAGTGCCTTCATGAGGTTCTCGCGGTGCAGGCACAAAACCGCCGGGCGCCCGTCCAGGACGAGCTCACGCACTAGGTCCGCGAGCGGGTCACCACCGTTCGTTCCGGCTGAAGGAAAATCACCGGAGCGGCCGGGAAGCGCCAGTGCGGTCTCAGCCTCCACGGTCCCCCCGAAACTCGCCGCGTAAGGGCGCAGGCTCTCGATGCAGCGCAGGGCGGGCGAGCTGAGCACCCGCGCGCGGGGGGCGAAGCAGGCCAGCATCCTGGCGAGCGTTAGCGCATCCGCCGCCCCCCTGGCATCGAGCGGGCGCGACGAATCACCTGCGGGCCAGCCCTCCTTCTGCCCGGCCGACGCGTGCCTGAGCAGGACCAACGGCACTGTTTCCCGCGGCTGGAGCGCAGCCAGCACGGCGGCGTCACGCGGGTAGCTCAGCCGGTGGATGGCCTGCGGCAGCGGCAGCCACGCCACCGCGTCCACCTCATGGCTGGCCGCGGGCGGGCTGCCCTGACTGCGCGCCGACCAGTAGTCGGTGCGCTTGGAGGCGTAGGCGACCTCGTACTCCACCGGCGGCAGCCGCGGACCGAGCACGGGCCGGACGCTCGTCTCCTCGAAGACCTCCCGGACGGCGGTGAGCAGGATGTGCTCGCCCGGCTCGCGTTTTCCCTTGGGCAGCGACCAGTCGTCGTATTTGGGCCGGTGGACCAGCAGGACTTCGACATCGCCGGTGGCGGGGTCTGCGTCCGTGACGGGCTGCCATATCACCGCGCCCGCCGCGCGGACGACGTCATTCATCTGCTGAGCGGACCCGCCGTTCCCTGATCAGGGTCTCCTGGACGTCGCGCAGCGGATTCCCGGCCTCGTCGCGGCTGTGCCGGGTCCAGTACCCGTCCGCGTTGAGCCACCACGAGGAGGTCCCGTCGTCCATGCCGAGGTCGAGCACCCGGCGCAGCCGTCGCTCGTGGCCAGGGTCGGTCACCTGGACGAGAAGCTCCACCCGGCGGTCCAGGTTCCTGTGCATCATGTCGGCGCTGCCGAACCATACCTGGGAATCCTCGTCCTCCCCCGCGCCGAACGCGTAGACGCGGGAGTGCTCGAGGAACCGGCCCAGCACGCTGCGGACCCTGACGGTCCCGGACAGGCCCGGGATGCCCGGCCGCAGCGCGCAGATACCGCGCACCCACAGGTCAACCGGGACACCGGCCCGCGACGCCCGGTAAAGCGCGTCAATGACCACCTCGTCGACCAGCGCGTTGGTCTTGAACACGATCCTGGCGGGCAGGCCGGCCCGCCGCCGCTCGGCCTGCCGGTCGATCCGGTTGACGATGCCATCGCGCAGGGAATCCGGCGCGACCAGCAGACGCTCATACGCCCCCGTGCGGCTATACCCGGTCAGGTGGTTGAACAGGGCGGTCACGTCCTCGCCGACCGCGGGATCGGCGGTGAGCAGGCCGAAGTCCTCGTAATGCCGGGCGGTGGTCGGGTGATAGTTCCCTGTGCCGAGGTGGCAGTATCTTCGCAGCGTCCCGTCGGGTTCCTCGCGCACGATCAGCGCCATCTTGGCGTGCGTCTTCAGGCCGACGAACCCGTAGACGACGTGGCAGCCCGCCTCCTCAAGCTTGCGGGCCCAGGCGATGTTGGCTCGCTCATCGAACCTGGCCTTGATCTCGACCACCACGACGACCTGCTTGCCGGCCTCGGCGGCGTCGATGAGCGCGTCGACGATCGGCGACTGGCCACTGGTCCGGTACAGCGTCTGCTTGATCGCGAGGACCCGCGAGTCCTCGGCGGCCTCGTCGATCAGCCGCTCGACCGACGCGGCGAACGAGTCGTAGGGGTGGTGGACGAGGATGTCACGTTCGGCAATGGCGGTGAAAATGCTCGGCTCTTCCGGGATCGCCCGGGTGGAAGGAACGAACGCCGGGTACCTGAGCTCGCCGATTTTCAGGTCGGCGATGGCGAAAAGCCCGCTCAGGTCGAGCGGTCCGGGCGACCGGTACACGGCCCGGGTGTCGATACCGAGCTCGGTAACGAGCTTGTCAAGCACGTCAGCCGACATCGTGTCCTCAACCTCGAGCCGGACCGCGGGCTCGAACCTGCGCCGGACGAGTTCCCGCTCCATCGCCTGCAGCAGGTTCTCCGTGATGTCCTCGTCGACCTCGAGATCCCTGATCCTGGTGACGCGGAACGCGTGATGCTCGATCACCTCCACGCCGCCGAACAGGTCGGTCAGGTGCGCGGCGATGACATCCTCGATCGGCACGTAACGGTTCTGCGACAGCGCGAGGAACCTCGGCAGCAGCGGCGGAACCTTGACCCTGGCGAACACGGTGGCGTCCGTCCTCGGATCCGCGATCAGCACGGCGAGGTTGAGCGACAGGCCGGAGATGAAGGGGAACGGGTGCGCCGGGTCGACCACGAGCGGGGTGAGCACGGGGTAGATACGCTGCCTGAACAGTTCGCCGAGGGTGCCGCGTTCGTCCGAGGACAGCTCCTTCCAGCGCAGGAGCTCGATTCCGTGCTCGGCGAGTTCGGGGTTGATCCGCTCGCTGAACACCCTGGCGTGACGTACCGTCAACTCACCCGCCAGCTCCAAGGTGTTCCCGAGCACCTGGCCGGGCAGCCGGACCCCGGCGCCTTCGACCGGAAAGCCCGCCACCATCCTCCTGACCAGCCCGGCTACCCGGACCATGAAGAACTCGTCCAGGTTGGTGGCGAAGATGGCCAGGAACCTTACTCTTTCCAGCAGCGGGATCGACTCGTCCTCCGCGAGTTCGAGCACCCGCTCGTTGAACCGGAGCCAGCTCTCCTCACGGTCCAGGTAACGTTTTTCGGGCAGCGGGGATTCATCGTCCGGCTCCGCCCCGTCGGCTGCGGGCAGGCTCACCTGACTGACACCCATGCCTCCCATTCTCCCCGCACCGTGCTCAGGCGGAAACGTCAGGATGTCTGCGCCTTTTCTCCCGAACGAGAGCCGTAGTGACTCCCCGGTCACGGCGTTGCGACCGGGAGTGGCATCAGCTTGATCTGGTCGTGGCGTCGTCAGGGTATCGCGGTCAGGACCTGAGGCGATCGGGGCCTGGCCGTTAAGGCGTCGTGTGGCCAGGGATGCCGGGCCTGGCCTGGCTGGCTTGCACGCGCTCTCGGTCGCTAACCCAGCTCGGAGGCGAACGCAGCCAGGTCGAGCAGGTGGAACAGCGTGTCACACCATCGCTCACCCGGCGGCCGGTCATCGAAATGCCCGAGGCATTCGCTGGCCGCGTCCAGGATGGCCCGCAACACCGCACCCTCGGGTCCTTGAGGCTCCCGGAAGCTGCCGCCCAGCTGAGGACCCTCGCTTACGGCGTCGTCCGGGGTACCTGACGGAGCCGCCTGGCTCGGCTCCCCTTCGAGAATCGCGGCGGCCTTCTGGGCCATAGCCAGCCCGAGCGTCCCAGCTAGCAGCGCCCTCTGCATCATCAGGACGCCATTGTGGTCAGTCATTCCGCTTGCCTTTCCCTCATCCACTGTGGCTGTCCCGCCTTCGGAACCCATGATGCAGACAGGCAGTGACATTCTGACCACACGCGGGTCGGGAACTGGGCAATGAAACCGGGCTTTCAGCACCACGGGGTGTGCTGGAAGCCCGGTTTCAGCACGACCCGTTCCGACGCGCTTAAGGAGGCGCGAGGTATGACCGATACGAGCACCGCCCGGCGGCGTCCTTTGCCGTCAGTCCTTTTAGCAGGGCAAAGAAGAGGATCGGCACTCCGGCCAGGAGAGCGACCGCATTGGGCAGCATGACACCGATGACCGTGAGCAACGCGCCGGTAAGCAGGAGTGCGGGCTCCCAGCGAACCCGTATGATCCGTGCGAGTCGCATGACGGCGATGACCGCGAGGAGCGCGCTGGTGCGAAGCCACCAGCGGGTCCGGCCGCGGGCGAACCGGGTGAACTCCTGGCCTGCGGACCTACTTGCTGGTACGGCGGATGAGCTCCACACCACTATGTTCCGGCGACGCGACCGCATTCTCAATGACACGCTCCTCCGGAGAAGACGGCTACCACCCAGGACAGTCCGGGCCTGTCTACAAATGTAACCCTCGGGGGTTCTGCCATCCGAGCCCCGGCCCCTGGACTGCCGGACCGGGCCGGGATCGGCGGGCTCTAGTCGCCTCGCTCGTCACTTTGCGGGCGGCAGGCGGACCAGATCGCGTCACGGTCGTGCAGCTTGACCCGCTCACCCCGGCCGAGGGCCTTGGCGAGGTCCGTTTCCGCGACCTCGATGCGCAGCCACTCCGCATAGGAGACCGGCACGATGCCGCGCCCGGCGAGCACGGCCGCCAGCGGCCAGTCCCCCGCGGCCACGTCAGCGGCGGCCACGTCAGCGGCGGCCACGTCAGCGGCGCCCGAAACGCCGACCTGTCCGACCTGGCCGGGATACCTGAGCAGGCCCGCCCGCGGCAGCGCGACGTCGCCCGCACCCGGGCCGCCGGCTGAGGTCCTCGAGCAGGCAGCGGACCGTCTCGGCCGCGTCGGACTTGTTCGTGCCGATCACGCCGGTCGGGCCCCGCTTGAGCCAGCCTGCCACGTATTCTCCGGGCAGCGGCGAGCCGTCGGGGCCGAGCACGCGGCCGAGTGCGTTCGGCACCACCGAGGCGCGCGCGTCGAAGGGCACGCCCGGCAGCGGCACGCTCTG
Source organism: uncultured Actinomycetes bacterium (assembly GCA_963806335.1). GTDB lineage: Bacteria > Actinomycetota > Actinomycetes > Streptosporangiales > Streptosporangiaceae > Palsa-504. The sequence goes on along the minus strand of CAWDXO010000022.1, from coordinate 255,217 downwards.
GTAGCCCACCGAGCGCAGCACCATCTGCGCTTTGAGCGTTTCGCAGCGACCGGTGCCTGACAAGGCTCCGCTGGCGTCGATAGCGGTCCGCATCAGGGTGATACCGGTCACTCGCTCGGTCCCCAGGATTTCCACCGGCTTCAGCCAGAACCTGATGACCAGCCGCCGGGCGTGCCCGGACGAGGAGGGGCCGGCCGCGTCGGCAACTCCGCCTTGCGCCCACTTCGATACCGCGACCAGGTTGCCGCGCACCCGCCGGTCGGATTCCGCGAGCGCGAGTCCTTCGCCGGAGGCGTCGAACGCGGCCAAGTCTGCCTCGTCGGCGTGCACCACCACCTCGACACCAGGCAGCTCGCCGAGTTCACGCAGCTCCTTCGTGGTGAACTTGGCGTACGCGGGGCCGCGCCGGCCGATCATGTGAACCTCGCGTATTTTGCTCGCGTGCAAGGCGTCGAGAACGGGTTGCGGTACGTCGGTGGCGTGCAGTTCCGCCGGGTCCCTGGCCAGGATCCTGGCGACATCGACGGCGACGTTGCCGACGCCGATCACCGCAACGGACTCGGCATCGAGGGTAAACGCGCTGGAATCGATGTCCGGATGGCCGCAGTACCAGTTCACGAAGTCGGTGGCGGCGTAGCTTCCCGGCAGGTCTTCGCCGGGGATGCCGAGCCGCCGGTCCCGCATCGCCCCGGTGGCGTAGATCACCGCGTCATAGGCCGATACCAGGTCATCGCGGGTGACGTCCTCGCCGAGGTGGACGCCGCCGACGAACCGGACATCGGGGCTCTCCAGCACCTTACGCAGGTACTGCGCGATCGACTTGATCGACTTGTGGTCGGGCGCCACGCCGTAGCGGACCAGGCCATACGGTGTCGGCAGCCGGTCGATCACATCCACCCGCAGCGAGACCGGCAACGGCAGCGCCGCCGCCTGCTTCACCAGTGCCTCAGCGGCGTACAGCCCGGCCGGACCTGAGCCGACCACGGCAACGTTCAGCATAAGTGTTTACGCTACTCGACCCGTCGCTGTTCGGGTGCCGGGTCGCTGGTCTGGAGGACGTCGGCGGATGAGCGGCGCGCCACGGCCTCGGTGATCTGCCTGGCCAGGTGCTGCGGCGTCAGGCCCACCTCGTTGAGCACTTCCTCGCGCGTCCCGTGCGAGAGGAACTCCTGCGGCAGCCCGAACGTCTTGACCGGCATGTCCACGTCATGGTCGCGCAGCAGCCGGGCCACCGCGTCACCGAACCCGCCGACCCGGCCGTTGTCCTCGACCACGGCCACTAGCCGGTGCCGTCGCGCCGCGGCCACCAGCGCCTCGTCCACCGGCTTGGTCCAGCGCGGGTCGACCACCGTGACGCCGATCCCGTGATCGGCGAGCCGGTCGGCGACCGCCAGGCCGGTCAGCGCCATCGGGCCCGCGCCTACCAGCAGGACGTCTTCGCCCAGGCCGCCGGGCTCAGGCGTGCGGAGCACGTCCATGCCGCCGAGCTTCGCGACCGCCTCGACCTCCCCGCCGACCTTGCCCTTGGGGAACCTGACCACGGTCGGCCCGTCGGAGATCTCGACCGCCTCGTTCAGCAGCTCGGCCACGCGCTTGGCGTCCCGCGGCGCGGCGATCTTCATGCCCGGGACGAGCTGCATGATCGACCCGTCCCACATGCCGTGATGGCTGGCGCCGTCGGGTCCGGTCACGCCGGCCCGGTCCAGCACGATGGTCACCGGGAGCCGGTGCAGGGCCACGTCCATCAGCGTCTGGTCGAAGGCGCGGTTGACGAACGTCGAGTAGATGGCCACGACCGGGTGCAGGCCGCCCATGGCCAGGCCCGCGGCACTGGTGATCGCGTGCTGCTCGGCGATCCCCACGTCGTAGACCCGGCTCGGGTAGGCCGCGGCGAACTGCGTCAGGCCGGTCGGGTTCAGCATGGCCGCGGTGATCGCCACGACGTCGGGACGACGGGCGCCGATCGCCACCATCTCATCGCCGAACACCCGGCTCCAGGTGCCTGGCAGCGCGCCGGCTGCGGGGACCTGATGCAGCCGGTCGTCCGCGTTCTGCTCGGCCTCCGGGTAGCCCAGGCCCTTCCTGGTGATCACGTGCAGGAGCACGGGGCCGCCGTAGTCGCGGGCCCGGCGCAGCGCGTGCTCCACCAGTCGCTCGTCGTGCCCGTCGATCGGGCCGACGTACTTCAGGCCCAGGTCCTCGAACATCACCTGCGGCTGCAGGACGTCCTTGATGCCTTTCTTGATGCCGTGCAGCGTGCCGTAAAGCGGCGGGCCGACCAGCGGCGCCCGGGACAGGGTGGTCTTGATGTAGTCCAGCACGTTCTCGTACCGCTGGCTGACCCGGATCGCGGCCAGGTGCTCGGCCAGGCCGCCGATGGTCGGCTGGTAGGACCAGCCGTTGTCGTTGACGATCATGACCAGCCGGGAGTCCTTCGCCGCGGCGATGTTGTTCAGCGCCTCCCAGGCCATGCCGCCGGTGAGCGCTCCGTCGCCGATGACGGCGACCACGGTCCGATCCGGCTCATCCCGCAGCTTGTAGGCCTTAGCCAGGCCGTCGGCGTAGGACAGGCTGGTGGAGGCGTGGGAGTTCTCCACCAGGTCGTGCACGGACTCGGCCTGGCACGGGTAGCCGGTCAGGCCGCCGTACTGCTTCAGCGTGCCGAACCGCGCGACGCGGCCGGTGAGCAGCTTGTGCACGTACGACTGGTGGCCGGTATCGAAGACGATCCGGTCCTTGGGCGAGTCGAAGACGCGGTGGATCGCGATGGTCAGCTCGACCACGCCCAGGTTCGGCCCGAGATGGCCGCCGGTCCTCGTCGTGGTCTCGATGAGGAGATCGCGGATCTCCCCGGCGAGGCGGGTGAGCTGATCCTGGCTCAGCTCTTTCAGGTCCTCGGGGCCGTTGATGCACTCCAGCAGGGTCACCGGCTGCTCCTCGTGTGCTATGCGGGCCTGATGGGGAACGCGAACGTGCTGAGTCTACGACCGTGCCTGAAAAATAGCGTGCCGGGACCGCCAAGTCCCCGACATGCGTGTCGCACTTAACCGCGATCATGGAGGCGATCGCGGGAGGCCAGACCGCCCGGCGCAGGGTCGTCCGGGACGGCCGGAAGCACTAGCGGCCGGCCAGCCAGGACACCGGCGGCGAGCTGGCAGCCCGCCAGGACGAGCAGCAGCGCTACCGCGAGGTTCCAGCTGCCGGTGGCCGTATGCATCAGCCCGACCGCCAGCGGCCCGATGGCGGCCACGAGGTAGCCGACGGACTGTGAAAAGCCGGACAGCGAGGCCGCCACGCCCGGGTCAGGCGACCGGGCCATCATGAAGAAGATGGCGAGCGCGAGGCAGGAGCCCTGGCTGACGCCGAGCACGAGAACCCAGAGCGGGGCCTGGTCAAGCGGCGCCCAGAGCGATCCGGCCAGGCCGACGGCGGTTCCGATCAGGCTCGGCACGACCAGGGCGCGCTGGCCGGGGGAACGATGGGCGATCACCGGCACGATCAGCGAGGTCGCCAGGTTACCGACGCCCATCAGGGCCAGCAGGTTCCCGGCCGTGACCGCCGACGTGCCGCGGTCCTGGAAGATGGTCGGCAGCCAGGACAGCACGGCGTAGTAAATCAGGCTCTGCAGCCCCATGAACGCGGTGACCTGCCAGGCGAGCGCATACCGGTACACCTTGATCCGGGCTCCCGCGGCAGGCGGCGGCGAACCCGCACCAGCGGCCCGGTACCTGAGCTGGGGTAGCCACAGCAGCACGGCCAGCGCGGCGGGCACCGCCCATACTCCGAGCGCGAGCCGTACTGAACCGCCAGAACTGCGGTACAGCGGCACGCTGATAAGCGCGGCGAGAATCGCGCCGACGGACAGCGCGGTCAGGTAAATCCCGATCAGCAGCCCGGCCCGCTGCGGCCAGCGCCGCTTGACCATGCTGGAAAGCAGCACGTTGAGGATGGCGATCGCGCTCGCCGCCAGGGCCGTGCCGGGGAACAGCATGATGTTCGGTGCCGCGCCCCTCAGCAGCAAGCCCGCGGTGAGCACGCCCAGGGCCACCAGCAGGATCGGCTCCTCGCCGAAACGCCGGTTCAGCCAGGCCGCGAAGGCCGAGACCACGCCGAAGCAGATCACCGGCGTGGCCGCGAGCAGCGCCAGCGTGGCCGAAGACAGGTGCAGCCGGGTGCCCAGGATCGGGAAGAGCGGCGGCAGGCTGGTGATCGCGGTACGCAGATTGAACCCGGCCGCCGCCACGGCGACAACAAGCAGCGTGATCTGGTACGACCGCCGTCGGCCGCCCGCCGGGAATCTAGGCATCAGCCACTAAAACTATCTGAAAAGAAAATAATTTCTTAGCCGAACGATCCGGGCTGCGCGGGCCCGGTCACGCCAAGGCATATCGGCCTGGACCGGGCCACCCGCGGCGCGCGCCGGGCCGGCGGCACCCCGTCCGCTACGGCTAAAGTCCCGGCAGGAGCAGCAGCTTGCCCGTGGTACGACGGGCCGCCAGGTCTTCCTGCGCCCGGGCGGCGTCGGTCAGCGGATAGGTGCCGCCGATCCGCACATGGAGATCGCCCTTGGCGATCCGGTCAAAGACCTCGGCGGCCCGCCAGCGCAGTTCCTCGACGTCCGCGATGTAGTGCGCCAGGGTCGGCCGGGTCAGGAACAGCGAACCGCCGCTGTTCAGCCGCTGCGGGTCGAGCGGTGGCACCTGGCCGCTCGCGGCTCCGTAGAGCACCATCATCCCGCGCGGGCGCAGCGCCGCCAGGCCGTCGTCGAAGGTGGCCTGGCCTACGCCGTCGTACACCACGTGCGCGCCCGTGCCGTCAGTCACCTCGTCGACCACGGCGCGGAAGCGGTCGTAGCCAGTGATGTGATCGGCGCCCGCGCCGCGGGCCAGCTCGGCTTTCTCGCCGCCCGAGGTGGTAGCGACGACGATCCCGCCGCTCCGCTTCACCATCTGGGTCAGCAGCAACCCGACCCCGCCCGCGGCCGCGTGCACCACGGCGATGTCACCCTCCCGCACTGGGTAGGTGCTCGTCACCAGGTAGTGGGCGGTCATGCCCTGCAGGAGGGCGGCCCCGGCGACCTGCAAGCTGATGCCGGGCGGCACCGGAACGAGACGCTTCGCGGGCAGCACGACCTGCTCGGCGTATCCGCCGCCCAGGCCCGCCCAGGCCACATGATCGCCGACGGATAGGTGGGGGACGTCCTCCCCCACCGCGGCGACCGTGCCCGCGCCCTCCGCGCCAGGGATGAAAGGCAGCTCGGGCCGGTAGCCGCCGACGCCTTCCCGCTGGTAGATGTCCATGAAGTTCACTCCGGCCGCGGCGATCTCGACCACGACCTGCCCCGGTCCGGGCCGCGGCACGTCCCGCTCCGCGACGGACAGCACCTCGGGCCCGCCTCGGCGGCTGACCTCTACCACGCGCATGCTCACACTCCCTCTCGCTTCGACCGGATAAGCCTTCCACAAGCCCGCGCGGACGTGGCCGTCCCGCCCGGATTTAACCGTCGGCTGCTAGCGGTCGCCGGCGAAGTCCTCCGCTAGCGCTTCGGGTTCCCGGGGTTCCGGGTTCGCGGTCTGCTTAGTCAGGGCCAGCCAGCCGAGCAGGCCGAGCGGGTAGATGAAGTACCCGAAACGGACGTCGGGACCCAGCAGGAACATCAGCGCCAGCCCTATCGCTACCCGGCGGGCGGCCGCGGGCACATCACGCGGCGGCCGGATCACCAGCGAGACCGCGATGCCCAGCGCGGCCGCGAGCAGCAAGCCGACCGAGACCACATGCCCGGCCGTACCCATCGCGGTGAGCAGGTGTCCGGGCAGCAGGCTCTCCGCTGGCGTTTTGTCGTGGGTCAGCCCGAGCGGGAACAGCACGCTGTTCTGGACCAGCGCGGCCGCCGCCGACGGCTTGAAGAGCGCGGCCGGGTCCAGGGCCGCGATCAGGACCACGGCGGTGACCACGGACGCCGCGAGGAAACGACCCGCGGCCCGGGCGCCGTGGCGGGAGGCGAACATCGCGGCCATGACCGGGACCGCGAGCCACGCAGTCGACTTCAGGTCACAGGCGACGCCGAGGACGGCTCCTGAGCTCACCGCGGCTGACCTGGCCGCACCCGCGACGCCGGTACCGGCATCGCGGGACGGCGTGCGCGCGAGGGCCAGGGACAGCAGCATCAGCGCGAGCACGGGCGGATCCGTGGTGATCACGGCCAGGTTGAGCCCTATCACCGGCGAGGCCACCGCGATCGCCGTGGCCAGCAGCGCGTCGCGGCGGCACCCGGGACAGTGCCGGTGCGGCACCGCGATCCAGAACGCCGCCGCGAGCGGGACCACCGTGCCCAGCGCCAGCCACACGCCGGGGTTACCCGCCAGGCCGCCCAGCCCGGTTGCGCTCAGTCCGGCCGCGCTCGGCAGGCCGAACAGCGTCATCACCGGAAGGTAGGGGTTATAGGACAACCATGACGTGACCTGCGTGGCGGTCAGGTAAGGCGAGCCGTGGTGCAGTAGCAGCGTGGCGGCCCGGTCGATGACATTCATCCCGTCTTCGAGCGGATAGGCGGTGGACAGCCACAGCATCGGGGCGACGACGGCCAGCGCCACCGACACGCCGACGGCGGCGCCGGTCCGGCCGGGCCAGCGCCACAGCATGAGCAGTGCGACGGCGTAGCCGCAGGCCGCCCAGATCGCCCAGACCTGGTCCCGGCCCGCCGAGAGGATCGCGGCGACGACCGCGTACACCCCGAACGCCGCGTAGGCGGCCATGATGTGGCGGCGGTCAAGCCAGGGCCGGCCAGGCTCGTGGGGCGCCGCCGAATCGCCCGGCGCGACCGTGCGCACCCGGCTGTCGGTGCCCTGTCGGCCCGCACTGTCGCTGTACCTCGTCGGCCGGCCCCCGTTGACCAGAGCTCAAGCTGCTTTCCTGTCGGCAGCAAACGCTAGGAGCACATGCTAGCCGCGTCAAGCCGGCCGCCGGTCCGGAGGCGACCGGGACCGGCGGGACTAACGTGCCGCCGCCGCAGCCGCGTTCGGCGGCGAGCCGGAGCATGGCCCTGGTCAGCTGGGCGGCCGAGGGGGCGTCGGGTAGCCGGGAGGTGTCCCGGCGCCGGAATCCGTCGAGCGCCAGGGCGACGAACCGCCGCCAGGCGTCGGGCGCATCGGCGCGGGTGACGTGCATGACCGCGGCGGTGGCGATCAGCAAGAGCATCAGGTCCTCGCCGGCGAAGTCCTCGCGCAGGCGGCCTGCGGCCTTGGCTCGCCCGATCAGCGTTGCCACCTGCTGATTGGCCGTGCGGCGAAGCTGCTCCACCTGCTCATCGGCGGACAACGTCATGGACAGCAGATCAGACAGGCCGCGATCGCCCGCTTGCAGCTCGCAGATCCGCTGCACCAGGCCGGCGAAGCCGGCCCACGGATCCGCCGCGGCCAGGGCCTGCTCGGCGGCTTCGGCGTATTCGGTGACCTTGCCGACCAGCGCGGCGGCGACCAGCTTCTCGCGGGTGGGAAACCGCCGGTACAGCGTGGCGATGCCCACGCCGGCCCGGGCCGCGATGGCCTCGAGCGGCGCTTCCAGCCCTTGCTCGGCGAACACTTCCCTCGCCACGGCCACGATCGAGGCCCGGTTACGCGCGGCGTCCGCCCGCAGCCGGCGCGGGGCGCGGGAGCTCTGGGATCTATGCTCGGTGACGGCCGGATCGCCCGGGATCGTTGGATCGGGCGGTTGGCGGGCCGTCATCGGTCCATGATAAACGATGTGGAGGGTACCCTCCGGGTACGACGATCAACCTTGGCAGCGAGCATCGGAGACGACATTGGAACCTACCCCGGCCCCGTGGATAGGCGCCCTCAGGCATTCCCACGACACTCTGCGGGCCAAGGTCGAGCCCCTCGACCCCGGGCAGCTTGAACAGCGTTCGTACGCGAGCGAGTGGTCGATCGCCCAGGTGCTCTCGCACCTAGGGTCCCAGGCCGAGATCTTCGGCCTGTTCCTGGACGCCGGGCTGAGCGGCCAGGACCCGCCCGGGCCTGACGCGTTCCGCCCGATCTGGGACACCTGGAACGCCAAGAACGCGCAGGCCCAGGCCGCGGACGCGCTGCGGGCCGACCAGGCCACCCTCGAGCGGTTCGAGTCCCTTGACGCAGACGAGCAGGCCCAGCTGCATCTTCAGCTGTTCGGGATGGAGCTGGGCGCCGCGGGCCTGGCCCGGATGCGCGTGAGCGAGCACGCCATTCACGCGTGGGACGTCCTGGTCGCGCTCGATCCGGCCGCGACGGTGGCCCCGGACGCCGTGGCCCTGCTCATCGACACGCTCGACCAGCTCGTGGCCAGGAGCGCCAAGCCGGACGGTAAGCAGCGCAAGGTGCGCGTGACGACCACCGACCCGGAGCGCACGTTCATCCTCGAGACCGGCGACGCCGTGACGCTCGTGGCGGCGGACGGCGAGGCAGCACCCGAGCTCGGCCTGTCGGAGTTGCGGCTCCCCGCCGAGGCGTTCGTTCGCCTGCTCTACGGGCGACTGGACCCGGATCACACCCCGCCGGCCGAGAGCACGGGGGTCGAGCTCGACGAGCTGCGGCCGATCTTCCCCGGCTTCTGAGGCCTGAAGCCCTCGGGGAGGTATGCCGCCAGTCCGTGCACCGCGCGCACGCGCCCGCCAGCTGGTGACAATGCGTTTACGTTCCGCGATCTGTAGCGAACTGCCCGATGATGACGGTGGCGTCCAAATCCTCGGAGCTGGCCACCCGGGTGGCCAGACCGCTGGCGGCGAAGGCCGCCGCGGCCGGTGGCGCCTGCCGGTCAGTGGTCTCGATCAGCAGATGACCGCCGGGTGCCAGCCACCCGGGCGCCCCGGCGGCCACCCGGCGTAGCACGTCAAGCCCGTCCGCCCCGCCATCCAGCGCTTCCCTCGGCTCGTGCGCCTTCGCCTCCGGTGGCAGGAACCCGATGTCCCCGGTCGGCACGTAGGGGACGTTGGCGACCAGCACAGCGACCCGGCTCTGCAGCCCGGCGGGCAGCGGCTCATACAAATCACCCTGATAGATGTGCCCGGCGATGTTTCGCCGGGCACAGCGCACCGCAGCCGGGTCGATGTCGACCGCGTGCACCTCGGCCTGGTCCACCACCGCGGCCAGCGCGGCGGCTATCGCGCCCGCGCCGCAGCACAGGTCGACAATGACATCGCCGGGACAGGCGAGGGCGGCGGCCTGATGGACGAGGAATTCTGTACGCCGTCGCGGGACGAAGACCCCGGGCGCCACGGCGATCCGGAGACCGCAGAACTTCGCCCAGCCGACGACCTGCTCAAGGGGCAGGCCCGCAGCGCGGCGGCTCACCATGGCATCTAGCTCGTCCGGTGTCCGTGCGGCGGACATGAGCAGCCGGGCTTCGTCCTCGGCGAAAACGCAGCCGGCGTCCCTTAGCCTGCTGACAATGACAGAATCTGAGGTAGCAGCCAAGGCTATCGCCGCTGGGCGATCTGCCGGGTCTTTGCCTTGTAGGCGGCCTTCCGCGCCGCTTTGGCGATCTTATTGTCGGGGTGATTCTTGCCAATGACCGTCAGCACGCTCGCCGCGTCCGGATGGGTCTTCGCCCACGGGCGGAAGCCGGTGAGCGCCGCATCGAAGGAGTCGTTCGCCATGGCCTCAACCCTAGCGGCGCCTGCTGTCAGCGGCCGGCCGACTTCATCTCGTGCTCGTCGTCAGCGTGCGTTATCGCCGGATCCCCTCAACAGGGAGCGCAGCACGTATTGCATGATCCCGCCGTGCCGGTAGTAGTCCGCCTCACCAGGGGTGTCGATCCGGACCACGGCGCGGAATTCCTTGCCGTCGGCAGTGACCGTCACTTCGTTCGGTATGTCGCCGGAATTTATCTGCTCGATGCCGCGGATATCGAAGGTTTCATTCCCGGTCAGGCCCAGGGTGGCGGCCGTCTCCCCCGGGCGGTACTGCAGCGGCAGCACGCCCATACCGATCAGGTTTGACCGGTGGATGCGCTCGAACGACTCGACCAGCACCGCGCGCACCCCGAGCAGCAGGGTGCCCTTGGCGGCCCAGTCGCGGGATGAGCCCGAACCGTACTCCTTGCCGCCGAGCACGATCAGCGGGGTGCCTTCCTCGATGTACCGGCGGGACGCGTCGTAGATCGACATCTGCTCGCCATCGGCGACGGTGACGCCGCCCTCGGTGCCCGGCGCGAGCTGGTTGCGCAGCCTGATGTTGGCGAACGTGCCGCGGATCATCACCTCGTGGTTGCCGCGGCGGGAGCCGTAGGAGTTGAAGTCCTTCCGCTCGACGCCGTGCTCGGTCAGATAGGTCCCGGCAGGGCTCTCGGTCTTGATCGCGCCGGCGGGCGAGATGTGGTCGGTGGTCACCGAGTCGCCGAGCATGGCCAGCACCCGGGCACCGACGATGTCGGTGACCGGCTCCGGCTCGGTCGGCATGTCATCGAAGTAGGGCGGGCGGCGCACGTACGTCGACTCCGCACCCCAGGCGAAGGTGTCGCCCTCCAGGATCTCAAGCCCGCGCCAGTTGTCGTCACCGGCGAACACGTCGGCGTAGTCGCGGGTGAACATCTCCTCGGCCACCGCGGTCTGCACGACGTCGGCGATTTCCTGCGAAGAGGGCCAGATGTCCGCCAGGTAGACCGGCTTGCCCTCGGCGTCGGAGCCGAGCGGCTCATGGTTCATGTCGATGTCCATCGTCCCGGCCAGCGCGTAGGCCACCACCAGCGGCGGTGAGGCCAGGTAGTTCATCTTCACATCCGGGTTGATCCGGCCCTCGAAGTTCCTGTTGCCGGACAGCACGGCCGATACGGCCAGGTCGTTCTCGCTCACCGCCGCGCTGATCGCGGGCGGCAGCGGCCCGGAGTTGCCGATGCAGGTGGTGCAGCCGTAGCCGACCAGGTTGAACCCGAGCTTGTCCAGGTAGGGCAGCAGCCCCGCGCGCTCGTAGTAGTCCATGACCACCTTGGAGCCCGGGGCCAGCGAGGTCTTCACCCAGGGCTTGCGGCTCAGGCCCTTCTCGACCGCGTTCTTGGCCAGCAGCGCGGCCCCGACCATGACCGAGGGATTGGAGGTGTTCGTGCAGGAGGTGATCGCCGCGATCACCACCGAACCGTGGTCGACGCTCGTCTCCGTGCCGTCTTCCAGGGTGACGTGGACCGGGTTCGACGACCTGGTCCCGTCGCCTGCCGACACCGGGTCCGAGGCCGGGAAGGTGCCGGCGAGGCCGTTGTCCAGGCTGGCCTCGGGCACGTAGTTCGGCAGGGCGTCGCGGAAAGCCGTCTTGGCGTCGGCGAGCGCGATCCGGTCCTGCGGGCGCTTCGGGCCCGCGATCGACGGGACTACGGTGGACAAATCGAGGCTCAGCTCCTCGGAGTACCGCGCTTGCCGGGCGGGGTCGTGCCAGAGCCCTTGCTCCTTGGCGTACGCCTCGATGAGGTCGAGCACCTCGCGCGGGCGGCCGGTGAGTCTGAGGTAATCCAGCGTGTTGGCGTCGATCGGGAAGATCGCGCAGGTGGAGCCGAACTCCGGTGACATGTTCCCGATCGTCGCGCGGTTGGCCACCGGCACGGCAGCCACGCCTTCGCCGTAGAACTCGACGAACTTGCCGACCACGCCGTGCTTGCGAAGCTGCTCGGTGATGGTGAGCACCAGGTCGGTGGCCGTCGCGCCGCTCGGCAGCTCGCCGGACAGGCGGAACCCGACCACGTTCGGGATCAGCATGGAAATGGGCTGTCCGAGCATCGCGGCTTCGGCTTCGATGCCGCCGACCCCCCAGCCGAGGACGCCGAGGCCGTTCTGCATGGTGGTGTGCGAGTCGGTGCCCACGCAGGTGTCAGGGTAGGCCGCGCCGTCGCGGCTCATCACGACCCGGGCCAGGTACTCGATGTTGACCTGATGCACGATGCCGGTACCCGGCGGCACCACCTTGAACTGGCTGAAGGCGTCCTGGCCCCAGCGCAGGAACTGGAACCGCTCATGGTTGCGCCCAAACTCGATCTCGACGTTCCTGCTGAACGCGTCCGGGCGGCCGAACACGTCCGCCACCACGGAATGGTCGATGACCAGCTCGGCGGGGATCAGCGGGTTGATTTTCGTCGGGTCACCGCCTAGGGCCTGCATGGCCTCGCGCATCGCGGCCAAGTCGACCACGGCGGGCACGCCGGTCAGGTCCTGGAGGATCACCCGGGCCGGGGTGAACTGGATCTCGGTATCCGGCTTCTTGCTCGGGTCCCAGTGGGCGAGCGCATTGACGTGCTCGGCGGTGATGTTGGCACCGTCCTCGTTGCGGAGCAGGTTCTCCAGCAGGATCTTCAGGCTGAACGGGAGGCTGTCTGATCCGTCCGTAGCGTCCAGCCGGTAGATCTCGTACCGCTCGCCCGCGACCTGAAGCGCCGCCCGGCTGCCGAAGCTGTTCGCCGTCATCGTTCCTGAGCCTCCTCGCTCGAGCCCTCTTGTCCCGCCTAGGTTCAACCTACAGTATCTCGACATCAAGGTACTTGGGGAGGGGGTCGCGTTGGAGAGCCCGCGAAGGCACGGGCTAGCGGGCAGCGGCGCCGGGCGGTTAGCGGGGAACGCGGTTCCGTCTCGCGGCCAGGGACGCGGTCGTCACGGTCGCTCACCTCGATCCCTGATCTAAGGCGACTCCCCCTGCTCGTTAAGATATCGCTGCGGTGCTGGGTACCTGCCGGACAGGGAACAGAGCGAGGGGACGTCACCAACATGCGCTTCGCGATCAAGACACGGCCCGAGCATCAGACGTGGGAAGAGATCCGTGACGCTTGGCTCGCGGCGGACGAGATTCCGCTATTCGAGTCGGCGTGGAACTGGGATCACTTCTACCCGCTGTCCGGGGACCTGACCGGGCCCAACTTCGAGGCCTGGACGATGCTGGCCGCGATGGCGCAGGCCACCAGGCGGATCCGGCTGGGCTGCCAGGTGACCGGCATGGTCTACCGCCACCCGGCCGTGCTGGCCAACATGGCCGCGACCGTGGACATCATCTCCGGCGGGCGGCTGGAACTCGGCCTGGGCGCGGGATGGAACCAGATGGAGTGCGACGCCTACGGGATCGAGCTGCCACCCCTGCGCGAGCGCTTCGACCGGTTCGACGAAGGCGTCGAGGCCATCGTCAGCCTGCTGACCCAGCCGACTACCACCTTCGCCGGCCGGTACGTCCGGCTCACCGAGGCCAGGTGCGAGCCGAAGCCGGTACAGCGCCCGCACCCGCCGGTCACCATCGGCGGGCGCGGCAAGAAGCGCACGCTGCGGACCGTCGCGCGCTGGGCGCAGCAGTGGAACGCTATCGTCCAGGATCCGGAGGACTGGCGTGAGCTCAAGGAAGTGCTCGTCAGCCACTGCGCCGACCTTGGCCGCGACGTGAACGAGATCACCTGCTCGGTCAACGTGCGCATCGAGCCGGACGGGAACACCGAACCGGTCGTGGCGGCAGCCACCGCTTACCGCGACGCCGGGGTCGACCTCGTGATCCTGAACCTCCCGCATCACGCGAAGCCGGATTCCCTGATGCCACTGGCCGAGGCGCTCAGGCCGCTCGCGTGATGCCCTTACGCGCCTGGACGCCCTTACGCGCCTGGATGCCCGGCAGCAGTGCCTGGCGTCAGGCGCTGGTGCAGGGCGCGGCTGGCGTTGGCCATCAGCGGCGGTACGCCGAGCTCGGTGAGCATGTCCGCGGCCGCTTCCATCTCGGCGGTTCGGCGGACCGCGTGCCTGCGGGTGCCGTCGATGATCCGCTCGACCGTCGCGGCGTCCGCTTCGGCCAGCTCGGCGGCGATGTGCTGATGCAGCCACGGTTCATCGCCCGCGGCCTTGGCGGCGTCCAGCGCCTCGACCACCGCGGCGGCCATGCCCTTATAGAACACGCTGCGCAGGAGTTTCTTGCTGGCCGCGAACCCGGCCGGGCCGTCGAGAACCTCGATGTCCGCGCCTAGCGGCCCCAGGACGGCGGCGTAACGTGCCGCCCCGTCGCCGCTGGCCAGCATGGGGACACGCAGGCCGCGCCCGGGCACTGGGGCCATCATCGCGACATCGGCGAAGGGAACGCCCGCGGCCCCGGCGATTTCCGCCAGCTGCCGCTTGATCCCCGGCGAGGCGGTATTCAGGTCGGCCCACACCGCGTCCGGCCGCAATCCGCGCCGCCCGGCCCGGAACGCGTCGACCGCCGCCTTCGCGCTGTTGACGCTCAGCACCAGGTCCGCTCCGCGCGCCGCCTCGGCCTCGCTGGCGGTTTCTTTGATGCCCTCGCCTGCGGCGACCGCCGGGTCATACCCCCGGACCAGCGCTCCGGCCTGGCGCAGGTCACCCGCGATCAGTGAGCCCGCCTCCCCCAGGCCGAGCACCGCGATGACCACATGGTGTTCGCCCGGCGTCACCATGCCCGGGGCTGTTCCGCCGGTATGACGACGCGGGGGGTGGGCTGCGGTTGGCTGCCAGCCTGACCAGAGTCGTCGGGATCCGGTCCGGCCTGAGCCGCGGCCTGGGTTCCGGCCTGAGCCTGGGTACCAGGCGCGGCTGGGACCGTGCGGCCGGCATCGGGCTGGGCCGCGTCGGGCTGGCTGAAGTACTCGCTGATCAGCTCGCGCTGCTGGGCCAGAAGCTGGTCGAAGTGCTTGTCGACATTCTGTTCGCCGATCGCTTCCGCGGTCAGGTAGAGGTCCTTGATCTGCTCAAGTTTCCGCGCCCGGGCCGCCGCGGAATCTCCCCGCCCGTCGCTGCCCGCGGTCTCAGGCGCCGCATGCCTGCCCACCCGGCCCGCTGCGCGGGGAGCAGGCCCGACCGGAGCCTCCGGGGCCGGTGCTGTGGCCGGAGCGGGGATCCCGGCGGCCGCCGGACCGCCGGAGGAGACCAGCGGCTCGAACGGGCCGCGTGCTTCTTCCTGCACCGGCGCACTGTCTTCCCCGGACAAGTCGTACCAGTAAGAGGCATCGCCCTCCGCTGCTCCCGGCGCGGGCGCCGCCATGGCGGGGTCATCGGCCTGCCCGCTGGTGTCCCGATAGACATAAACGTCAGCAGGTACGTCATCGGCCGGGCGCGCGGGGGCGGGCGGCCGTCCGGCATCCGCCGGGTGCCCGGGGCCGGCTGGGCGCCTCTGGTTCATCGGCCGGACCGGGTTGTCGGATGCCCGGATGACATACGCGTACCCGCCGTCAAACTGTTCGCTGGCACCAGCGGGGCTCCAGCCCGGGGCACCCGGAGGCCCTGAGGTTCCCGGCCCTGAGGTTCCCGGCCCTGAGGTTCCCGGCCCTGAGGTTCCCGGCCCAGGTGATCGTGGCCCAGGTGATCCAGGCCCGGGCGCTCCGGGCGATCCGGGGCGGAAGCCGCCCGGCGCGGCATAGCCGGGACCGCCCGAAGGCCGTCCAGCTCCGTTCCGCGAGCCGGGAGCGGCTTGACCGGGGCGAGCGGAGGTAACCGGCTCGCGGGGCGGCGGCGTGGGACTGCCGGGGCGCATGGGGTTAGCTGGCGGCATGCCCTCGCGGGGCGGCACGCCCTCGCGTCGTGGCCGAGGCTGAGCTGGTCTTTGCGCATCGCGCGGCGGCAATGGGCCCCGGGACGGCGCCGGACCGCGGTGCCGCGCGCCTTCGCGGGGCGGGACGCCTTCGCGGGGCGGGACGCCTTCGCGGGGCGGGACGCCTTCGCGGGGCGGGACGCCTTCGCGGGGCGGTATGACGTGTCCGGCCCGCGGCGACTCCCGGGGTCGTACGCGATCACGGGGTGGCATGGGCGGTACCGGGTGGCCGCCGCCGGGGGGAGCCGGTACCCGACCAGGACCGGCGGGGTTCATTCCTGGCTGGTAGGCGCCTCGCGATGACCTGGTCCCTGTCCGGCCCGGCGGCGCTCCAGGTGGCCGGTCCTGACCCCACCCGCCACCGGGGCCGCCGGCCATCGGCGGCACGGGCATCTCGCCGGGACCTGCGGCAGGACGGGCACCTGGGGCTCGGGTGTCTGCCGGGGAAGCTGGCCCGCGGGCTTCCCTGGGCAGGCCGAGCAGTCCGCCCGGCGAGTACACCGTGGTTGGATCCAGCACCTGGCGCCTGCCCGAACGTGTCCCCTGGCGTCCGGCGTGACCACTGCCCCCGGGCGGGGCACCCGCCCGGGGCCGTCCGCCCGGCCCGTGCGAGGCTGCCGCCGCAGGCGGCCGGCGGCTCGCGGACTTCCTTCGGCTGCGCGCGCGCGACGACGACCGGGACCGGCCGCGGGTGAAGGCGAAAAGCACGAGCGCAATCAGGCCGAACGCGATGCCGGCCGCGCCCACATCCTCCATGAGGCGGGTGTTCATGCCGCCCGCCCGGTTCCCGCTCGCATGCCGCATGGCCGTACCCAGGATGACCGGAACGACACCAGCATGCCCCTCACGGCACCCGCGACCGCAAGGATGATGACTAGTCGCATCCTCCTGGCGGTGGGGTTATCAGAGCGCACTGGTCAACGATCGCATCGCGGTTACCGCCTCGCAAGCCGTATGGCTAGGTGTAACTATTACGGCCATCATGGCGGAGCGTCACCGCCCGGTAGGGGGTCTAATCGAGGCAGGCGCCCCCTCTAGCGTCACTGACCTGGTATTTCACCATGATTCGAACCGGCTGAGTGCGCTGCTGCGATTCGGCGGCGATACGTTATGTACATGGCTACTCAGGCGGATAAAGCACGAGAGTTCCTGGCGCTGCACCGGGCGGGCGAGCCGCTCCTGCTGCCGAACCCATGGGATCTCGGCTCGGCCAAGCTGCTCGCGTCGCTCGGATTCAAGGCTCTGGCCACCACGAGCTCCGGCTTCGCGGCCACGCTGGGCCGCAATGACGGCTCGGTGAGCAGGGAAGAAGCGCTTATCCACGCCGCGGTGATCGTCGCTGCGACGGACCTGCCGGTCTCGGCCGACCTGGAGAACGGCTTCGCGGACGAGCCGCATGCTGTCGCTGAGACCATCAGGCTGGCGATCCAGGTCGGCCTGGCGGGCGCCTCGGTGGAGGACTCCAGCGGGCGTGATGAGGACCCTATCTACGCCATCAAGCTCGCGGCCGCACGCGTCGAGGAGGCGGCCGTGGCCGCGCACGAAGGCCCAGTGCCCCTGGTGCTCACCGCCCGGGCGGAGAACTACCTGCACGGCCGGCCCGACCTGGCGGACACGATCGGCAGGCTGCAGGCCTATCAGGAGGCTGGCGCCGACGTCCTGTACGCTCCGGGCCTGCGCAGCATCGAGGACATCCGCCAGGTGATCCGCGAACTGGACCGCCCGGTCAACGTGCTGGTCTTCGAGGGTGTCCCCCCGGTGTCCGAGCTGGCCGAGGCTGGCGTCAGCCGGATCTCGGTCGGCGGCTCGTTCGCATTCGCGGCCCTGGGCGCGCTCGCCAGCGCCGCGACCGAACTGCGGGACCAGGGCACATACGGATTCCGCGCGGGCGCCGCGGCAGGTCGTGCCGCCGCCATCCGCGCCTTCAGCTGATTTTCCCGAACGGGTCGTGGTGCGTCCGTCCAGCTAGGCCTTACCCGCGCCGGGGCCCTGACTTCCCCGCTATACCACTTGCGGTACGACGTCGGAGGCGAGCAGTTCGAGGTGGTCTAGGTCGCCGAGGTCGAGCACCTGCAGGTACAAGCGGTCCGCGCCGATCTCGGCGAACTCCGCTATCTTCGCCGCTACCTGTCCAGGCGTCCCGCCGAGCCCACTGCGGCGCATGTCTTCCGGATCCCGGCCGATCGCGGCGGCCCGGCGGCGGAACTCGGCCTCGTCCTTGCCGCAGCATATTGTCTGGGCCGCGGAGTAGATCATCGACGAGGGGTAGCGCCCGGCGGCCTCACAGGCCTCGCGAACACGAACGAACCCCGCCGCGGAGTCCTGCAACGAACCGAATGGCAGGTTGAACTCGTCGGCGAACCTGGCGGCAAGCCGCGGCGTGCGGCGGGGACCTCCGCCGCCGACGATGACGGGCGGCCGCGGGCGCTGGGCCGGCTTCGGCAGCGCGGGCGAATCCGTCAGCTGGTAGTACCTGCCGTCAAAGGAGAACGCCTCGCCGACTTCGGTCCCCCACAGCCCCGTGAGGATCGCGAGCTGCTCCTCGAGCCGGTCGAAGCGCTCGCCGAGCGGCGGGAACGGTATGCCATAGGCGGTGTGCTCGGCCTCGAACCAGCCGGTGCCGAGGCCGAGCTCGACCCGTCCCCCGCTCATCTGGTCGACCTGCGCCACGGAAATAGCGAGCGGACCCGGCAGCCGGAACGTCGCCGATGTCACCATCGTCCCCAGCCGTATGCGGCTCGTCTCGATGGCCAGGCCAGCCAGCGTGACCCACGAATCGGTCGGCCCGGGCAACCCAGGGACGTCACCCATCTTCAGATAATGATCGGACCTGAAGAAGGCGTCGAACCCGAGTTCCTCGGCGGCGAGCGCCACCGCGCGCAGCGTCTGATAGTCGGCCCCTTGCTGAGGCTCGGTCATGATCCTGAGTTTCATCCCTCTATCCTGCCAGCGGCCCCAGCGGGTCATCCGGATCACCCCGCGCGAAGAACCGGTCCCAGGCGACCTCCCCCGCACTGGTGCGCTGGCCCAGCCATCCCACCCCGGTCCGCGCGTAACACGGGGCCAGTGTCCGGGCGGCCATCGCCGGCCGCACTGCTTCGATGATCGCCACGCTGGCTTGGCCGGAGCCGAGGGTCTCCTCGGCGGCCCGCATGGCCCGGCCGCGATCGTCGGTAATGCCCATGGCGACCGAGGATTCAGGGGTTCTGCCGCTCAGTACGGTCCAGGAATAAAAGATCATGACCTGCCCAGGGATCTGGCTCGGATGGCCGTGGGGCCCTGATGGTTTTCCGACGTTAACGCACTAGTGGGCATCTCGTCTAATCTCGACTAGTGTCGAAGCGTTGCGATTGGCAATATTGCCAATCGAGTACGGTACGAGAGTGTCGATAAGCGACGAATCGGACCCAAGAGCCTACGTGCGCCTGGCCGCACGGCTACGCCGGGAGATCACAGAGGGGACTCTCACCCCCGGTATGCCGACGCCGTCCATCACCACGCTCAGCCAGCAGTACGGCCATGCCCGCCAGACGTGCGCCAAGGCGCTGCGCACGCTGGAAGACGAGGGTCTGCTGACCCGTATCCCCGGGCTCGGCTACTACGTCACCGCGACGGCCAGCGCCGAAACGCGCCCGCAGCCCGACTCAGGCACCTGACCGCGCGTGCCCTCACGCGCGAATACCGGCCGACCCTGATCGGTATTCCGCAGCGGAGGCCGGGGTGGCTTCAGGCAGGCGGCGCCTCGGGCACGGCGGTCATGACCATGGTGGCGACGCACTCCACGTGATGGGTCATCGGGAACGCGTCGAAGGCGCGCAGGTCGTCAAGGGCCCAGCCGCGTGCGGTGAGCAGCCCGATGTCGCGGGCCAGCGTGGCCGGGTCGCAGGACACGTAGGCGAACCTGCCCGCCCCGCTGGCCGCGGTGCAGAGATAGTCGACGACCTCGCGGGCCAGCCCGGAGCGTGGCGGGTCGGCCACGACTAGCCGGGCCGGCGGCACTGCTCCTCGCCGGCCGCCGCGGCTCAGCACCTCCGCCACGTCACCCTTGTGGACCCGCGCCCAGGGCCATTCGCGCAGGTTGTGCCGGGCGTCCCGGACTGCGGTACTGTCGCCCTCGACGCCGATCACCGTCCCGCCCGGCCCCACGGCCGGGGCCAGCGCCCCGGCGAAAAGCCCGGCCCCGCAGTACAGGTCGAGCGCTACGTCACCAGGGGCCGGCTTGAGCGCCGTCATTACGGCGTCAGTCAGCGCGTCCGGCGCGCCGGGATGCACCTGCCAGAAGGCGCCCGCGCTGACTCGCCAGTCCCGCCCCGTCGCCCGCTGGGTCAGGTAGGAACGGCCGCGCAAGGGGGTCAGGCGGTGCCCGGCGCGGCGGAGGACGGAATCCGCCGCGATCTCGTGAATTGATACCGAAGGACCGGCGCCTGATCTGGCCGCGCCGGACCTGCCGCCGGGCGTGATGATCACGGCTCGCTCGCCGGATGCGGCCGTGACCAGGGCCTCGACCGAGGCCGTCCCCGGCCAGCGGCGGGCGGTGATAGCGAGATCGGTGATCGCGGGGTGAGCGATTAGGCACCGCTCCACGTCGATCACCTCGTGCGAGCGGTGCGCTCGCAGCCCGGCCACCCCGTCCCGCCGCACCGCGAACTGTACCCGCGTGCGCCAGCCCAAGCCTGGTGCGGCCGGTTCCGCCGCCGTCGCGGGCGTCGGCCCGGCATCGTCGTCGCCCGGAAGGGCCTCGACCGTGATCTCGCGGTCGATGCCCGCCATCCGCCTGAGCTGCTGACGGATGACGGCGGCTTTGAGCGACCGCTGCGCCGGCAGGGCAGCGTGCTGCCAGTCGCAGCCGCCGCAGCCGCCTGGATGCGCATACGGGCAGGGCGCCTCGACCCGGTCCGGCGACGCCTTCAGGATTTCCACCGCTTCCGCGCGAGCCAGCCGGGACGTGACCTCGGTGATACGGACGAGAACCGTCTCGCCCGGCAGCGCATGCCGGACAAACACTACCGGCCCGTCGTCGGGCCGGGCGACGCACCAGCCGCCGTGGGCCACGTCGGTGATGGTGACCTCGACGACCTGGCCGGTCTGATAGTTCATGAGGGACGCGGCGTGCTAACCCGGGCCTCAGGCCAGGGAAGGAACGTCGCTTCACCTCCCCTGGGATGTCGGTGGTGTCCGCTAATGGGTTCGCATGTTGCGTTGCCGGCTGCTCCCGTCGCCCGCTCAGGAGGTGGTGCTTGCGAGATCACTGCACCCACGCGGAACGAGTGAGAACCTCGCGGCCGGGCAGCAGTCCCTGGTGGCGGCCCGGACGCGTCGGCACGCCCGGCTAACTGGAGCAGTGCCGCTAGCTTACCGCCGCCCGCCCCGAGCACGACTGGATGCGCGGGCCGCCAGCCGATCGCCACGGGCACGCTGGCCGAGCCAGGCCGCCATGTCCCAGGCTAAATCGGGAGATCCTGCCCGCGGGCCGAGGCCTGCCGGCGCTCCGGCTGCAGGACAACGCCCCGGCGAGATGGAATCCTCCGCCCCGGCGGGGGAAGATGCCAAGTGAGGGCATACCTTTGGGCGAGGCGTCCCTTGCTCGGGGACTCGGTCATCCTGGAGGGACGATCGTGCACATCGTGATCATGGGCTGCGGGCGGGTCGGGTCGACGCTCGCCCATATCCTCGAGGACCGGGGCAACACCGTCGCGGTCATCGACAGGGACCCGGAGGCATTCCGCCGCCTTGGCTCGGCGTTCAAGGGCGATCGTGTGACCGGAGTCGGCTTCGACCGGGCCGTGCTTATCCAGGCCGGCCTCGAGCGTGCGGACGCATTCGCGGCGGTCAGCAGCGGCGATAATTCCAACATCATCGCGGCCCGGGTGGCTCGCGAGACGTTCGGCGTGCAGCGGGTGGCGGCCCGGATCTACGATCCGCGGCGGGCCGAGGTCTACGAGCGGCTCGGCATCCCCACCGTGGCCACGGTGCGCTGGACCGCCGACCAGATGCTGCGCAAGCTGCTTCCCGAAGGTGGCGAGCCGCTCTGGCGGGACCCGACAGGAAAAATCGTGCTGGCCGAGGTCGCCTTCTCACCGAGCTGGATCGGCGAGCAGGTCAAGGCGCTGGAAGCCAGCACGATGATCCGGATTGCCTTCATCGACCGGCTCGGCCAGGCCTTTGTGCCCGATTCAGGGACCGTCCTGCAGGAAGGGGACGTGGTGCACGTCGTGGCCAAGGAAAATGATCTGGACCGGATCGCCGCGGCCTTCGCGGCGCGCGGAGGCGAGCACTGATGCGGATCGCGATAGCGGGCGCCGGAGCGGTCGGCCGCTCCATCGCCGGCGAACTGCTGGAAAACGGGCACGAGGTGCTGCTTATCGACAACTCGCCCAAGGCGATCAAGGTCGACAGCGTGCCCCGGGCTGAGTGGCTGCTCGCCGATGCGTGCGAAATCAGCTCCCTGGATGACGCTGCGCTGCAAAGGTGCCAGGTGGTGATCGCCGCGACCGGTGACGACAAGGCGAACCTGGTCGTGGCGCTGCTGGCCAAGACCGAGTACGGGGTGCCGCGCGTCGTCGCGAGGGTGAATCACCCGGACAACGAGTGGCTCTACAACGAGTCCTGGGGCGTCGACGTCGCCGTCTCCACCCCGAGGCTGCTTTCCGCCCTGGTGGAGGAGGCGGTCAGCGTCGGGGACCTGGTACGGCTGATGACGTTCGGCCAGAGCGAGGCCAGCCTGGTCGAACTGACCATGCCGGATGACGCTCCGCTGGTCGGGCAGCGCGTCGGCGCGATCGAGTGGCCGGCGGACACGTCGCTCGTCGCTATCTTGCGCGAGGGCCGGGTCCTGGTACCGCAGCCGGACGATCCGCTCCAGGCCGGCGACGAGCTGTTCTTCGTGACCAGCGAGGACGTCGAGGAAGCACTCGCGCACCTGCTGCGGGTCAGCGACTCTGCGTGAACCCGGGTCAGCGCGTCTCGGTGAACTCGGGACCGCGCTCGAAGGGGTTCAGGTCAGTGCGGAACCGGTTTTCTTCGTCCGCGGCCGCCGCGGCCTGCTCCTCGAGCGCCTGACGCGCCTCGGGCGGCAACCGGAGCTCGAGTATTTCCCGCGGTGGTACCGGGTGATCACCTCGGACCACCACGGCGTCCCTGAGTACCTCCTCGAGCAGATCGGCTTGCTGGTCGCCGGACGCGGCCGGCCCGGTGAACAGTCCCCGGACGAACCAGCGCGGCCCGTCGACGCCGACGAACCTGACCAGCCGCAGGCCAGAAGCCGACTGGCCGGGCTCCACGGGCACCTGGGCCATCAGCTCGATTCCGAACGATCCCTCGACCTCCTCGCTCCGCCCGCCCGCCGTGAGCACTTCGGCAGCGATCTCGGCCCGGACGTCGTCCCACAGCGCGCTCCGGCGCGCCGCGGCGAACGCCTGGATCTGAAGCTCGCTCTCCCGGTACTTGACCGTTACCCAGGCACCATGCTGCTCGGCCATGACGAGCTGGATCTCGTGCTCGGGACCGACCGGCACCAGCAGGCTGCCCAGGTCAACCCGCTCCTGGGCGGGGTAAGGCTCCGCAGAGTCCCAGGGGCCTCCCTCCGCCCGCGGGATCCCCGCGGGCGTCCGCGCGGCTGACTCATCGTCGAACGGCTCGTCATCATCGAGCTCGTCGTCAGCCCGTCGCTGATCAATGTCCTCGGACCAGTCCTGGCCCGCATCTGCTGAACGACGCCGACGAAACACTCCGCACCTCCATGTTGTCTCGGGGGGACGATCCCCCCCAGACCCCCCCTGGTCCTGGGGGGAAATCTTTTCCCCCAGACCCCCTCGACCCCTCGGGGCCCCCTTCGGGGGCCACTTAGCTAGGCCCTTCGGGGCCACTTCGGGCCTAGCCCGTCGAGCCGAAGCCGCTATCACCCCGGCTCGATCCGGGTAGCACCTCTACTTCGTGGAACGCTGCCCGCTCCACCCGCTGGATAACCAGTTGAGCGATCCTGTCCCCCCGCTTGAAGCTGACCGCGCGGTCCCGGTCGGTGTTCAGCATGGTTACCTTGATCTCGCCCCGGTAACCCGCATCGACGGTTCCGGGCGCGTTAACGAGCGTCACCCCGTGCTTCGCCGCCAGGCCGGAGCGGGGATGCACGAAGGCCGCGTACCCGGCGGGCAGGGCAATCGCCAGCCCAGTCGGGACCAGCGCCCGTTCCCCCGGTCCTAGTTCGACGTCCTCGGCGGCGGTCAGATCGGCCCCCGCGTCCCCCGGATGGGCATACCACGGCAGCGGGACGCCGGGATCGAGGCGCTTGATCAGCACATCGGGTTCTGAACGCGGCAACGAAGATTCCCTCCTGCTGGTACGAACGGTGAGGATAGCGCGACATGCGGACGCTGTTGCATCTTATGGGTCGCCGGTCTCATCCGGACCTGGCTCGCTGCGCCGCAACTCGGGCAGCGCCCGGGTGATCACGGCCACGATCGGCACGGCGACCACCGCGCCGGCGATGCCCGCCAGAACGCCGCCGACTGCGAGGGCGAGAATGATCGCGAGCGGGTGAAGCCGGATCACCCGGCCGACGACCTGCGGCTGCAGCAGGTGACCTTCCAACTGGTCTTCGACGATCAGGACGACAAGCAGGATTAGGGCGTCCACCCAGCCCTTGGCGGCCAGAACGACCAGGAAGGCGAGCGCCCCCGCGACCAGCAGCCCCACCAGTGGCACGAACGCGGCCACGAACACGAGCACGGCCAGCGGAATTACCAGCGGCGCGTCCATGAAATACAGGGTCAGACCGATCACCAGGGCGTGAATGGCGGCCACCACTACGGTGCCGCGCATGTAGTACACGACGGCCAGCCACCCGGCGCGCCCGGCGCGGTCCACCCGGCGCGCGGTCTCGGGCCGCAGGGCGCCGAGTAGCCATGTCCAGATCCGCTCGCCGTCTTTAATCAGGAAGAACATGACGAAAAGCATCAACACGAGGCCGCCGAAGAACTCGGCGGCGATCCTGCCGCCGGTCAGCACCGTGCCCTCGACCAGGGATTTGTGCTTGCTCAGGTAGCTAGGAATGTTGTTCAGGGCGTTCTTGACGCTGCTGCTCTTGACGTGGAAGGGCGGACCGGACAGCCAGGTCTCCACCTGTGCGGTGGTGTGCCTGGTCTCGGTGACCAGGGTCGGGTAGTCCGCGCTTACCCGGTTGGTGACCAGCAGGACGAGGGCGCCGACCACGGCGGCCGCGATGAGCAGGGTGCACCAGGTGGCCGCCAGCCCGGGTAGCCCGGCGCGGCGCAACCTGGCCGTCAGGGGCTGCAGCAGGGCGGTGAGCAGCAACGCCGCGGTGCAGGGGACGACCACGATGTAGAGCACGCCGATCGCGCGCGCGATCAAGTAGACGGCGAGGGCGAGCAGCAGCAGCCGCCAGGACCACGCGGCTCCCGTTTGCAGCCAGTTCGGTACCCGGTTGTACTCCGCGATGCTCGCACGGCTTCCCGGCCCGGTCTGCCGATCTGGCCTGGGCGCGCTCACCGGACTTTGCGCGGCCGCGCTCACGCGGGCTGGCTCGACCGCGTCCGCCTCGGCGGCTCCGGCCGCGGCGGCTGCGGCGTCGGTCAGGACCGTACCGCTACCCTGGCCGGTGCTCACTTTTCCGGCGTCACTGATCCCGTTCGTCTCGTGGTGACCGTTTTCATCGGCCTGGCGGGCATCCGCGCCTGGGCTCGTTTTCCTGACCGCGTCGAGCCATCCCACTGCTTCGCGGCCGACCCGCCGGCCGAGCCCCAGCCATGACTCCATCTAACCAACTACCCTCGACTGCATGCATGATTACCGCGAACGGCTCTACGTACCGCTCGCCTGGTGGCTGCTTGCCATGCCAACTGTCCTCATCCTGGGCGCCACCCTTTACGCCGGCCTGGCCGAGCCCTGGCCGATGATCGTCATGGTCGGGTTCGCCGGAGGCTGCGCCGCGCTGCTGATCACCCTGGGCCTAGCCACGGTGGAGGTCGGCGACGAGGCCCTGCGGACGGGAGGCGCCGTACTGCCCCTGGCGGCTATCAGCGAGGTAGTCGCCCTCGACGAGAAGCAGTCCGCGCGGCTACGCGGTCCGCGAGCGGACCCGGCGGCCCACCTGTACTCGCGACCCTACCTCAAGGAGTCCGTGTACTTGGCCGTCAGTCCGGCGGCCGACCCCGCAGTACCCTACTGGCTGATCGGCACCAGGCATCCGGCGGAGCTAGCCGCCACCATCGAAAGGTGCCGGGTGCAAGCCGGGCACGAACCAGTGGCATGATTGCGCGGACGAGGGTAGCGGACGGGGCGAGAAGGAGGCAGCGGGATGGCTGACAATAAAGTGGACCTCGGCACCAAGGTCACCAGCGCCGTAGCGGCCATGGCGGCCGCCTTCGTGGCACGCAAGCTGATCACGATCATATGGACCAAGGCCACCGGCAAGGAACCACCTACGCATCCAGAGGATCCGCAGGTGGCACTGTCCGAGGCCCTCGGCTGGGCCTTGCTGACCGGCATCACCGTCGAAGCAGCGCGACTGCTCGCGACCCGGGCTGCGGCACGTAGAACGTACAGCGGCCCGGACAGCGAGCCCGTCAACGCCGCGGACCGTTAAGCCGCGCATTCCCGGCAGACAAGCTGACCGTTGCGGTCTTCGGCAAGCTGACTCCGGTGATGCACAAGGAAGCACCGGGAACACGTGAACTCATCGGCCTGGCGCGGTATCACCCGGAACGAGAGTTCCTCGTTCGACAAGTCAGCCCCCGGCAGCTCCAGAGACTCAGCAACGTCGTCAGGATCAAGATCGATGGTGCTTGATGACTTGTCCATTCGGCGCGCCTGAAGCTCCTGAAGGCTGTCCTCAGTCAGGTCGTCGTCCGTCTTCCGCGGGCTGTCGTAGTCGGTAGCCATCTGAGTACTCCATCCCCCTTCATCCGTAGTGCGCATTCGCTGCGCGGTTGTAACGCTTTCAAGGCCGTAGTTGTGCCCGATTCCGGCGGGGAATTCTGTCACGTTCGCGGCTGGCGCACACGCGGCACGCCGATAACTCCTGACCCGTACCTTTCCGGGCCCGCTCACCAGTCCCGTTCCCGGTCGGCTAACGCGTCTCGTTCCTTACTACGTTGCGCGTCCCGCTCCGGGTTCAGCCTGGTCAGGAAGGCATCAAGCGGCCGGAAGAGCTCAGGACCCGCGGCCACCACCATGGAACTGCTCTCCGCCTGGCCGGCCAGGCCGCCGACTTTAGCGCCCGCTTCGCGGGCGATGAGGCCGCCGGCCGCGAAGTCCCAGTAATTCAGACCGCGTTCGAAGAACCCATCCAGCCGCCCGGCCGCCACCGAGCACAGATCCACGGCGGCGGAGCCGCAGCGCCTGATGTCCCGCACGTAGGGCAACAAGGCCGCGACCACCTCACCTTGTACTTGACGGCGCCCAGCAGCGTACCCGAATCCGGTGCCTACCAGCGCCTGGCCGAGCCTCACGCCAGGATTGCAGCGCAGCGCGACGGCCGTCCCGCCCCGGTGCAGCCACGCCCCCTGGCCGACTACGGCCGTGAAGGTCTCGCCGAAGCGGGGAACCTCGACCACGCCCGCGACCACGGTGCCGTTCACCTCGGCCGCGATGGACACGGCCCAGTCGGGCAGGCCGTACAGGTAGTTGACGGTCCCGTCCAGCGGGTCAACCACCCAGCGCACCGGGCCGGGTTCCGCCGCATTGCCCGCGGTCGCGCCGGGGCGCGAATCCCCCGGCGTCTGGCCGCCTTCCTCGCCGAGGACCGCGTCGCCAGGGCGGACCGCGCGAATCCGGCCGGTGATCAAGGCTTCGGACCGACGATCCATCTCCGTCACGACGTCCGTCGGGCTCGACTTGGTGTCGATGACCTCGGGCCGTGCGTCACCCCGCCATGAGGCCAGCAGCCTGCCTGCCTCACTCGCCGCGTCCATCGCTATCCGGAGCAGCGCCTCCGCTTCGCCGCCGCCCCCGGTGTCCGTCACGTCGACGCCGCGGGACGTGCAAGCCGGCAGCAGTCCGCCGGGCAGGTCTGGCTCGGCACGCCCATCCCGGCGAGCGCGCCGGGCAGCATCCCGGCACCGGGCCGGTTATCCGAGACCGGACTACCTGAAGCCGGATTACCTGTGGCTGGATTATCCGGTTTCGTACTATCCGGGGCTGGATTATCAAGCAGAGTCAGGCGTTCCCGGACTAGCTCGGTGATCATCGCCGCGAACCTAGGGTGGGTGCCGGGCGTGGCCGCCCGGGCGAGCGCGAGTCCGAGGGCAGCTGCGCTCTGCGATGCCTCGACGTCAAGGTCATGCCTGACCTCCATATGGTCAGACACGAACCCGACCGGGATCACGACCACGGCCTCGGTCCCGGACTTCGCGAGCGCGCCCAGGTGATCGTTGATGTCGGGTTCCAGCCAGGGCTGTGACGGCGGTCCGCTCCTGCTCTGGTAGGCCAGCGTCCACGGGTGCCTGCCCGCATCGGTTCGCTCGGCGACAAGGCGGGCGGCCTCGGTGAGTTCGGCTACGTACCGTCCGGTCCCGCCAGGGCCGCTGGCATCCGCCATGGCCATCGGGATGCTGTGCGCGGTGAAGACCAGGTGGGCGTCCTGGCGCACATCGGCGGGAAGTGCCGCCAGCGCCGCGTCAGCGTTCATGGCGAAGGGCTCGATGAAACCAGGGTGGTTGAAGAAGCGCCTGATCTTATCGATCACGGGAGCATCCGGGCCGACCGCGGCGCGGGCCCGCTCGATGTCGTCGAGATACTGCCTGCAGCTCGAGTAGGAGCTGTACGCGGAGGTGACGAAGGCGACCGCCCGGCGCACGCCGTCATCGGCCATAGCGCGCACCGTGTCCGCCAGGTAGGGCGCCCAGTTCCGGTTGCCCCAGTAGAGGGGAAGCGTAAGACCGCTGGCGGAGAAATCAGCCCGTACCGCGGCCAGCATGTCCCGGCACTGCTGGTTAATCGGGCTCACCCCGCCGACCGCGTAGTAGTGCTCGGCCACGCCGGCCAGCCGGGCCGGCGGGATGCCTCGGCCACGGGTGACGTTCTCGAGGAACGGCATCACGTCGTCGGGGCCTTCCGGACCCCCGAACGAGACAAGCAAGAAAGCGTCGTAGGCCGGCATGCTTCCATCCAACCAGGGTCCGCGGGCGGCCCCGCCCGCGGGCAGGGCCGGAGCCAGGACCTGCCGTGGTCCGGGGCGGGCCGGCGCGCGTGGCCAGAAATCCCGTTGGCTTCGTCCGATATCGTGATGATCATGGGGCAATTCGGCCGATGACGGGTGCTGACGACGCGAAAAAGACCGCCACCCGCTCCCCGCCGGCCTGCTAGCCCATCCGCTGCGGCCCTACGCAGAGATCTTCCGCATCCCTGGTGCCTGGCGCTTCTCGACGGCGGCGATCATCGGCCGGATGCCGATGTCGATGTTCGGGCTCGGCACTGTCTTGCTCATCTCGGCGACCACCGGCAAATACGGCGTGGCCGGTGCGGTGTCCGCGGTCGGTTCTCTCGGCTACGCGTTCTCCTCCCCCCGGATCGCGCGCCTAGTGGACTCTCATGGCCAGCGGCAGGTGCTGCTGCCTCTGCTCACCGTGTTCGCCCTGGCTACCGCCGCGCTGATCGTAGCCGTCCAGTCAGACCTGCCTATCTGGGCGGTCTTCGTGCCGGGAGCGATAGCGGGCGCCGCCATGCCGTCCCTGGGCACCATGGTCCGGGCCCGGTGGAGTGTCCTGCTCGCGGGCTCGCCCCGGCTGCACGCCGCCTTCAGTTTCGAGTCGGTCGCCGATGAGCTCTGCTTCGTCATCGGTCCTGCCGCCGTGACGCTGCTCGCCACCGAGGTCTTCCCGGCCTCCGGCGTCGGCATAGCCGCCGTGTTGTGCGTCGCGGGGACCCTATGGTTCGCGGCCCAGCGCGGGACCGAGCCAGTCATCGTCCAACCTGAGAAACGCCCGGCCGCGGCCGGGCGCCGCGGCTCCCTGCCCCCGAGGGCGCCCCGGGTCCGCGGCGCGGCCGCGCCCGGCCTGGTGGTGCTCGGCCCGGTTTACCTCCTGCTCGGCGCGATGTTCGTCGCCATCGACCTGAGCACGGTCGCGTTCGCCCAGGACTTCGGGCACAAGCCGCTGGCGGGCTTCATCCTCGGCACTTACGCCCTCGGCAGCGCCACGGGCGGCCTCTGGTACGGATCGCGGCAATGGCGGGCGCCGGTCGAGAAGAGGTTCGCGCTCACCCTCGTGCTGACCGTGATGGGCGTCGCCACCTTCTGGGCCCAGCCGAACCTGATCACTCTTACCTGCGGGATCTACCTGTGCGGCCTCACCATCGCGCCGACGCTCATCGCCGGTTTCAGCCTGCTCGAGGCACAAGCCAAGCGGGGCAGGCGCACCGAGGCCATGTCCTGGCTGAGCAGCGGCATCTCCGTTGGCGTCGCCGTCGGAGCCTCGGTGGTCGGTTTCCTCATCGACGCGCACGGCCCGCGGCTGGGATACGCCTTCGCCGCCGCCTGCGGCGTCGCAAGCGCCGTAACCTGCCTGGCGGGCCTGCGCCGCCTCCGAACCGCGGATCAGACAGGAACCGTTCAGGCGTAATAATCGAAAATCCGTATGATTCAACTAGAAAATATGGCAGGCTATCGGACGTGGCGACGGTATCACTGCCCGGTCAGATAGCCCGCACGCGGCGCTTCACCTTGGGCGTCCCCCGCCAGCTCAGCATCGCGCCGGGCGGAGCGGCCGTGCTGTTGGGGGTCGGCTAGGGATAGGCCTGGGCGTATTCGCTGGCAAGCGCGAGCACCTCGGCGACGTACCAGGTCGCGTGGTTGTAGGCGAAGATCGCCGTGGAAAGCGACGCGCTGTTCCCGGCGCCGGCGGCGCACAGTAGCCGGGCGGCCGAAGGCACGGCGTCCAGCGGGTTCATGATGTCCGGTGGCCCGGTCTGGCCGAACGCGTCGATGCCCCATTCTGCCCAGGTGGACGGCAGGAACTGCATCGGGCCAAGCGCTCCCGCGCTCGATGGGCCCTCGTTGGCGCCGTCACCGCTCTCGATCTCGTTGATCGCGGCCAGCACCGTCCAGGACAGACCAGGGCAATACTCCTTGGCGGACTGCTGGTACAGCGTCACCAGGCTTTTGGGCACGCCAGTGGTCGGCACGTTCGTGGTCACCGGCAGCTTGCTCCCGCTAACCGCGGTATACGGCACCAGGTTGCGCACCTGACCGCCCGGGCCGGTGACCGACCGAACCTGGGCCATTAGTTTGGCTAGGTCCGTTCCTGGCGCGTTGATCAGTACCGCGACGTTTCTCACCAGTCCCAGCTGCGCCGACCTAGCCTGGTCTACGACCGCGTCCACGCCGGGCACGCTTAGCACGGTCTGCGCGCCGAACGGCACCCGCGCCTGGACCGCGGCCGACACTTGAGCCGAGTGCCCGGCGGCCAGATGGAGCCGGCTGGCGGCAGCGCGGGTGCCGACCAGCCGGCCCTGAGCCAGGTCCGTCCACACCGCGGCGGCTGCCGCGGTCTGCGGTGATGTCCAGGACCTGAACGCCTGCGGCGAAACGCCGAGAACATCCGCGCTCTTGCCGTTGACGGTAACCTCGCCGCCGTCGACGGTGAGGATCGCCATTACCCCAGGCAGCTTGCGAATCTTCGCGAGCTGAGCGGGGGTGATCCCGGCCGGGACGGCGGCGATCAGGTCGGGCACGAAGAGCTGCCGGGGCGGAGCCCCGGCCGAGCCCGGGGTCTTCAGGGACTTGGGCACCGAGGCAGGCAGGGCGGATGAGACTTCAGAGGTGCGGCCTGACGCCGCGGCGACGCCGGCGGGTGGCGACACGGTGAAGGGCAAAGTCCCGCCCGACGGCCCGGAGGTGACGGCGGCGGCACTGGCCGGGATCCCGAATCCGGTCAGGGTCAGGCACGTCGCGGCGGTGGCGACGGTCATCTGGGCGGCTCGCCGCAGGCACAAGAACAGCACAATGTACACGACGATATAAGGACCCCCACGCCAATAGAAACCCCCTATCGGTTTATTAAACAGACCTTGAGCCTTCTATAAATAGATCTTCAGCGTTGCCGAGACCGTGGAGTGCGCATGACGGACCGTTC
The DNA here is from genome assembly GCA_963806335.1 of uncultured Actinomycetes bacterium. GTDB lineage: Bacteria > Actinomycetota > Actinomycetes > Streptosporangiales > Streptosporangiaceae > Palsa-504. The sequence goes on along the minus strand of CAWDXO010000022.1, from coordinate 223,617 downwards.
GGAGCAGGTGCCGGTCATCGCCGTCGCGAGCGGAAAGGGCGGTGTCGGCAAGACCACCGTCGCGGTCAACCTCGCCCTGGCCCTGACCGCGCTGGGACAGCGAACGGGACTGATCGACGCCGACCTCTACGGTCCTGACGTGCCCCGCATGATGGGCTTGCGGAGGCGCGCCGAGGCGTCGAGCGTGACGTTGTTCGCCCGGCCGGGCGCGCCCGATTCCCGCTTGCAGACCGTCAGCCAGCACGGGGTCCAGCTTGCGTCGGCGGCGTTCCTGCTCGGTGAGAACCAGGCCCTGGCCATCCAGGGCGGCATGGCCCAGTTGCTGGTCCGCAGACTGCTCTCCGACTCCGACTGGGGCGACCTCGACTACCTGGTGATGGACCTCCCGCCCGGGACGGCGGACATCCAGCAGTACGTCTTCGCCCTGTCGGGCCGGCCGATGTGCGTGCTTGTCGTGGTCACCCCGCAGGTCATCGCGCATCAGGACGCGCGCAGGCTGGTAGCCCACCTGAAGCAGCAGGGCGGTCGCGGGCACGCGGGGACCGTCGACGTCGCGGGGGTGGAGAACATGAGCGGACAGGTGTGCCCGGACTGCGGCCAGACGACCCCGCTCTTTCCCTCGGCCTCCGAAGCGGAGAGCATCTGGGGACTGATCCCGAGGCTGGCGAGCATCCCGTTCAGCTACCAGGCGGCGCGAGACGCGGACGAAGGCCGACCGGTCATGGTCACTTGCGCGGTCCCGGAGCAGGTCGCCGCCTACCGCCTCATCGCCGAGCAGATCGGCCAGCGGTTCACCAACCCGTGACCCCCACTAGGCCAGCGGGCCGAAACGAACGTCATGTGATGCATCCGGCGAGCAGAACGCGAGCACCCGCTCGGCCTCACGTACCAGCGCATCGCGGTCCGGGGCGGAACCGAAAAGCTCGATGGTCAGCGTTGCGGCGTCCCGGCTCCGCGCGAGCCGCCACATCCCGGCGACGAACCCGTCGATGAGCACCGAACCGGGAAAGATGCCGTTGATCGTGGACAGCCGCCGCAGGTGCTCCGCGCTGATGACGCGGGAACGGTCAGCGTGGGAGAGAACGAGGTTGTCGAACTCCGCGACCAGGCGGACGGGCGCGGGCACTTCCCCGGCGGGGCGCGGCGCCAGGGACAGGTCGAACAGCTCCGCACCTTGCTCGTTGCGGAAGGTCACGATAGAGGGCCTGAGCTGATCCATGACCGACCGCAGACCGGTCAGCCCGGACCAGGCCTGGACATCCCGGACGGTCGCCGGGCCGAACGCGGCCAGGTAACGGGTGACGAACGCGGCCAGATCGGCTGGGGAGGGCGGCCGAGCCGGCTGGGCCGCGCGGCCTAGCCAGTGTTCCGCCGAGGTGTGGCGCGCCTGCCCGGCCTGGCCCCAGACGGCACGCGGCGGCACCTGTACCAGCGGCACGAACGTACGTACTGCCTGGGCCAGGGCGGCCGGCGGATGATCCGGCCAGCGCCCGGCCAGCGCCTGGCCGAGCTGGCTGAACGTCATCGGCTCCGATTCCACCAGGGTCCGGCCGGCCGCGGCGAGCGCCGCGGTGTCCACGCCGGCGAGTTGCCGGCCGAAGGCGCCGCGCATACCGCGCTCGATTGCGGGCTGGACCAGCCGACGCAGCGGCAGGCAGTCCCGGGCCGAGACCAGATGGATGGTACCGCGCATCAGCGCGATCCGGACCACGCTCCGGCTGATGATCAGCGAGGCCAGGTCATCGGGCCGGAACCCGTCGAGCCGTGACAGCAGACCATAGTACGGCGGGAACGGCGCCTGGGCCTGCAGCCCGATGAGGTGCTCGATGGTCTTCACTACCTGCGCCGCCCGCCCGGCCCCGGCGGGGGGCAGGCTGGCACGGTCGAGCAGCAGCTGCCGGCTGAGCATAGCCCGGTTGATCGCGCGCAGGCTGAGCACTTCAGCAGACATGACCAGGACCCGGCATCAGCAGCAGGTGCTGGTATGCAGGCGGGCCGCGGGCCGCGGGTGGGCCACCTTCCGTGCCTGACTACTCACCGGTGAAGGGTAGCAAGACTTGTAGACGGCAGCAGGGCCGTCTGGAAGGTGGCCGAGGCCGCCGCGTTGACCGAATGCGCTGCACTATAGGCACGGAAGGCTACTCTCTTGCTATGAACCAGGAGGCAGGCCACGGCCCCGCCAACGCCGCGTCGCGCGGGACCGGGCGGCCACCGAGGAAACAGCCCGCTAGACCGTCGCTCGGCGGCGGCGCCCCTGCGCAGGACCGTGAGCTGCGCGCCCAGGGCCGGGAGACCGTCCGCAAGCTGCTGGAAGCCGGCATGGTCGAGTTCGAGGTCCGCGGCTTTCACGGCGTCCGCGTGGATGACGTGGTGCGCCGGGCCGGAATCTCGCACGGCACCTTCTACCTGTACTTTTCCAACAAGGAAGACCTCTTCAAGGCCCTGCTGAAGGACGCGCTGCACGACATGGAGATCGTGGCAGGCGACTTCCCCGTCGTCACGGCCGACGATACCGGGCTGAGCGTGCTGCGCAAGTGGGTACGGATGTTCTTCAGGGCCTACGCCGCGCACGCGACGGTGATCCGCATTCTCAGCCAGGCCGACCTGGTGCCCGAGGAGGTGTTCGGCGACGGCCTGCGGTTGTTCTTCAGCATCGCCGAGGCGATGACGACGGGCATGACGGCCGCCGCCGAGAAGGCGGGGCGGCATCAAGAGCACGCCGAGCTGACCGCGGTGGCCTGCCTGATGATGCTGGAGCGGGTGAACTACCTGATCAGCGCAGAGGTCCGGCTGCCGGAAGACGAGATGGCCGACCGGATCGCCGACATCATGTACGCCGCGTTCGGCCTCAACCTCGCGTGAGCACGTCCGCCTCGTAGGCCCCTAGGGGGTCTGGTGTTCGTTCCAGGTGTGCGTCGCCGGCCTCGCGTTGACCGGGGTTTCCAGCCGAGAGCCGGCTATAGCACGCGCATCGTTCGGGAAGAATCGTTAACGTGCGATTCCTGAACGGGACAACCCCCGAACATGACCTGACCTATAGCGACGTCTTCATGGTGCCCGGCCGGTCGGCTGTCGGCTCGCGGCTGGACGTCGAGCTAGCCACCGACGACGGAAGCGGGGCCACCATCCCGATCGTGACGGCCAACATGACCGCCGTCTCCGGGCGGCGGATGGCCGAGACCGTGGCACGCCGGGGCGGCATCGCGATCTTGCCGCAGGACATCCCGGCCGATGTCGTCGCGGACGTGATCAGCTGGGTGAAGTCCCGGGACCTAGTGGTCGAGACCGCGCTGACGCTGACTCCCACGGACACCGCGGGCGACGCGTTGAGCCTGCTGCCCAAGCGAGCGCACGGCGCCGTCGTGGTGGTCGAGGACGGACGGCCGGTGGGCGTCGCCACCGAAGCCGACTGCCTGGGGGTGGACCGGTTCACCCAGCTGAGCCAGGTGATGTCCGCCGACCCGTTCACGCTGCCGGCCGGGACACCGCCTGAGCGGGCGTTCTCGCTGCTGCATGACGGCCGGCACCGGCTAGCGCCCGTGCTCGATCCCGAGGGCCGGTGCGTCGGCATCATGACGAGGACCGGGGCGCTGCGCGCGACGCTGTACTCCCCCGCCGTAGACGCCTCGGGCCGACTGCGGGTCGGCGTGGCCATCGGCGTCAATGGCGACGTGGCGGCCAAGGCCAAGCTGCTGCTCGACGCGGGGGCGGACGTGCTTGTGGTGGACACCGCGCACGGCCACCAGGAGAAGATGATCGGCGCGCTGCAGGCCGTGCGGGCCCTGGATCCGCAGGTGCCGGTCGTGGCGGGCAACGTCGTCACCGCGGCCGGGGTCGCCGACCTAGTGTCGGCGGGCGCGGACATCGTGAAGGTCGGCGTCGGTCCCGGCGCGATGTGCACGACCCGGATGATGACGGGAGTGGGACGGCCGCAGTTCTCCGCGGTACACGAGTGCGCCGCCGAGGCCAGGCGTCTCGGCGCGGCCGTTTGGGCCGACGGCGGGGTCAGGCACCCGCGCGACGTGGCGCTGGCCCTGGCCGCCGGCGCCTCCAACGTCATGATCGGGTCGTGGTTCGCCGGCACGTTCGAATCGCCGGGCGACACCTTCCGGTCCCCCGACGGACAGCTGTACAAGGAGAGCTTCGGGATGGCGTCGGCGCGAGCGGTGCGGCTCCGTTCGGCCAGCGACTCGGCGTTCGAGCGGGCCCGGAAGGCCCTGTTCGAGGAGGGCATCTCCTCGGCGCGCATGTACCTGGACCCGGTCCGCCCAGGTGTCGAGGACCTGATCGACATGATCGTCGCCGGTCTGCGTTCCTCGTGCGCCTACGCGGGCGCCCGGGACCTGGCCGAGTTCCACGACCGTGCCGTGATCGGGATCCAGAGCGCCTCCGGCTACAGCGAGGGCATGCCGGTTCCCACCAGCTGGTTAGGGGGGACTGGGGGGATAATCCCCCCAGTCCGGGGTTCCGGGGGTCGCCCCCCGGGCCAGCACTATCCGGTCGCGTTGAGCCAGCGTACGGGGGCGCCGTCGGCAGCGCGCCGGAACGGCTCGAGCTCGTTGTCCCAGGCCGTACCGAGCAGCCTGCCGAGTTCGTCCTCGAGGGACTCCCCCAGCCTCCGGGTCATGCCCATCACAGCCCTGAGCCTGTCCTCAGGCACCAGGATGTCACCGGTCGCCCCGGTCACCGCGGTGAAGATACCGAGGTCAGGTGCATAGCAGTGACGGACGCCGTCACAGCCGGGCGAGCTGTCCTCGGTTATCTCGAATCTGAGCCGGTTCCACCCGGCCAGCGCGGACGCGATCTCTCCCGCCGTACCCGGGCGCGCCTGCCAGGTGAGCTCGGCCCGCAGCGCTCCCGGGGCCGCCGGCTGGCCGACCCAGGGCATGCTTACGGGCGCCCCCACAATTCCGGCTACGGCCCACTCGATGTGCGGACACAGCGCCGGGGGCGCGGAATGAACGTACAAAACACCATGCGCGGACACCGTGCCTCCTTAAGACGAGGTTCGCCTTCCCCAGCGGCCTCGTTAGCGCGGCACGGACTGTCCAGTTACATATTGTGCCTCATGCCCTCCCTCGATGCCAGCGTTCCGGCCAGGAAAACCGCGTGAATTCGCAAACATGACCAGTGCCGCGAGGATGGCGATCCCCGTCGCTGTCCACGGAACGTAGTCACCGAGCTGGTCGTAGATGGTTTTAGCCGAGGCCGCGGGCAGACCCAGCCGGACGGTTACCACGCCGTGCGAGGACTGCCCCATCCAGGCCAGCAGCCTGCCCCTGGCGTCGAAGGCCGCCGTAACCCCGGTCAGCGCGGCCTGGACCACCGGCCGCCCGGTTTCGGCCGCGCGCACGGCACCGAGCGAGGCGTGCTGGTCCGGCCCCCAGGTGCCCTGGAAGGTGGGGGTCGCCGACTGGTACACGATCAACTGCGCGCCCTTGTCGGCGTCTACCAGGGACATGTCAGGGAACGCGGACTCGAAGCAGATCAGCACACCGATCGGAAGGGGCCTTCCGGCCCTGTCCGTCGCCAGCAGCAGGTGCGCGCCGGTGCCGGGAATCATGTTGGACGGCGCGGCCCTGCTGATCTTGGTGAGCCAGCCGAGCTGCTGCCGGAACGGTACGTACTCACCGAAAGGCACCAGCCGGGTCTTGATGTACTGGCCGATGATGCCGGCCGGGCTGATCAGCACACCCACCTTCTCCTGGCCCTGGCCCGGGACCGTGGTGTCCTGGTTGACCAGCAGGTCGGCACCGTCTTCTTTCGCCAGCGACTCCATTTCCCGCAACTGAAGGCGGTTCTTGGCCAGGGTCAGGTCCTCTGCGGTACTGCTCTCCCCCCAGACGATCAGGTCCGGCCGCACCACGCTGAGCTCGCCGGAACGGCTCAGCTCGGCAGTCAGCTGCTCGCTCGCGTCCACCCGCTGGACCGGGTTGTTGATGATGCCGGGCTGCACCATGGCCACCGTGACCTGGCGGACGGCGGGGCTAGCCGGGGTGAGCGCGAACGCCAGCGGGCCCGCCCCCACGCTGGCCAGCCCGGCGACCAGGCCCAGCACCGCGAACCCGGGCCGAAGACCCGCGCCGGACTGGGCCGGACCGGACTGGGCCGGACCGGACTGGGCCGGACCGGACTGGGCCGGACCGGACTGGGCCGGACCGGGGGACGCCGTGTTCGAGCGGAGGATGGCGCCGACCCGGGGCAGCGACCCGATGACGAGCACGATGGCCACGTTGGCCATCACGAGCGCGATGCTGATCAGCCACACTCCGCCTACGGCAGCGAGCGCGAGCACGGCCGGATGCTGCCACTGGCTAACGCCGTACACGGCCCACGGGCCGCCGAGCGCCTGCCAGGACCGCAGCCATTCCGTGAGTAGCCAGCAGCTCGGCACCACTACCAGCGCGGTCAGCGCCCGCGGCCAGGTCACTGGCGGCCTGAGCAGCGCGGCCGCGGCCATCCCGAACGGCACCCAGAGCACGCCGACCACCGCGGCCACCAGCAGAACGGCCGGCCCGATCTCCGGCGCCATCCAGTACAGCGCCGCGATCAGGTACCCGGCCCCGAGCCACCAGGCGCGTATCCCGCCCTCCCGGGCCGTGGGCGATCTGACGATGAGCACCAGCCCGGGCACCAGCCCGAACCAGGCCAGGAACTCCAGGTTCGCCGCCGGGAACGACAAGATGGGCAGCGCGCCCGCGAGCAGCGTGAGCCGACGGGGTGACCAGAGCCACCGGCCAGCCCTCATCAGCACGTTGCGCACGCTTCCATTGTCGGCCGGCCGCGCAGGACCCGCGACAGCGGGGACGCGTGAGTTCGCGTCGCCCTCAGCACCTCCGCACCGACCCGGCATGGTAGGCCTAGGCCCACCTCCGTTCGGGGTCGCAGGCCCCTGGCCACGACCGGTCGCGACAGCCAGGATGGGGGCAGGACGGGTGGAGAAAGGGGTCTGCGGTCATGCTTTTCGCGATTCCGGTGCTGACGATCGGGTGCATCTCGTTCATCCTGGCGCGGGAGGGGCAGGGGGTCCCGCGCCAGGATGGCCCGCGGGCGCGCATCCGGGCCCGCGGCTGGGGCCTGCTGCTGCTGCCCGTCGCGATGGCGGCCGCCGTGATGGCCGGCGGGGCTCACGGGCTTGTCCCGGCCGAGTTCGGCATCGCGGCGCTGGCCATCGCCTTCGCCCCGAAGCTGGCGGCCAAGCTGGTGCCCTACGGCGTGCTCGGGCTGGCCGTCTTCGGGGTCCATCTGGCGAAGACGTACCGCGACGGGAACACCAGCCGGGTCCAGTACCTGTTGGTCCACGCGGAGCCCGGAGGCTGGGGCACCGGGGCAGTGCTGGCCGAGGCCGGGGTCCTGTTCGTGGCCGGCCTGTGGCTGCTGCTGCGGCTGGACGCGCCGGGCGCGGGGCTGGTCAGGGCGCTGGCCGCCCGGTGGCAAGACAGCCGTCGCGGCGGGATCTCCGCCGCCCACGGGCTGCTCCTGATCCCGGTCGCGGCGCTGAGCATGCAGCTGCTCGGGCCCGGCGACTGGTTCGGCGTCCAGGCGGTCGACGGGCTCGACGCGGCCGTCATCGACCTGGTCGTGGCCACGGCCGCGCTGGTGCTGATCTTCCGGTCGCGGACCTGGGCCGCGACGCTGGCCGCCGCGGGCCTGCTGGTCCTCGGCGCCTACGGCTGGCTGATCGCGGTGTCCTGGCCCGCGGTGCCCGGGTTCGCCTACGGCTTCGCCGGCCTGCACAACAGCCCGGCGCCCGCCCCGCTCTGGACCGACGCCCTGGAAGGCTCCCTCCTGCTGGCCCTGGGCCTGTGGCTGGCGCCGCGGGTGATGCGCCAGCACCTGGCCGACCCGCCCGACCTGGAGCTCGCCGCCCGGGCCCAGCAGCTGACCAGACGGGTGCAGACGCTGACCCAGACCCGCTACGACGCGGTGGACACCGCGGCCGCGGAACTACGCCGCATCGAGCGCGACCTGCACGACGGGGCCCAGGCTCGTCTTGTCGCGGTTGGCATGAGCCTGCAGGCGGCCGAACGGCTGTTCCCGACCAGCCCTGAGGCTGCGCTCGCGCTGGTGGCCGAGGCCAAGGAGACCTCCTCCCGCGCCCTGACCGAGCTGCGCGACCTGGTGCGCGGCATCTACCCGCCGGTGCTCGCCGACCGCGGGCTGGCCGACGCGATCCGCGCCCTGGCGCTGGACGCGCCGCGGCCCGTCGAGCTCGACATCGATCTCCCCGGCGAGGTCGAGCTGCCTGTCGCCTCGGCCGTCTACTTCTCGGTGGCCGAGGCGCTGGCTAACGCGGCCAAGCACGCAGGCGCCCGCAGCGTTCGGATCCAGCTGGGCCACACCGGGGGCATGCTGCGCGCTCAGGTCACCGACGACGGCTGGGGCGGCGCCGACCCGGCCCAGGGCACCGGGCTGGCCGGGGTGGAACGCAGGCTGGCCGCGTTTGATGGCATCCTGGCGGTGAGCAGCCCGCCAGGCGGTCCGACCATCGTCGTCATCGAGGTGCCGTGCGCATTGTCATCGCCGAAGACCTCTTCCTGCTGAGAGAGGGCCTGGTCCGGCTGCTTTCCGCGCACGGCTTCGAGATCGCCGCCGCGGTGGCCAGCGCCCCGGAACTGCTCGAAGCGCTGGTCGAACAGCGCCCCGACGTGGGCATCGTGGACGTGCGGCTGCCGCCCACGCAGACCGACGACGGGCTGCGCGCGGCCCTGCAGGCCCGCGCCGGACAACCGGCGCGTCCTCGCGGTGCTCGCATACCTGGATTCCTGATCGCGGGCCGCACGGCCAAGGTCATCGGGGGGCTTCAGCCAAGGGCGGCGACGGCGTCCGTGGTCAGGTCGGCGAGGCTGGGCAGCACCAGGCTGGCCGCGGCGATGGCAGCGGCGTCCGGCGGGTACTGCGGGCGCGGAATGGCAACGACGCGCAGGCCCGCGGCGGCGGCCGAGCGGATGCCGTTCGAGGAGTCCTCTATCGCCGCGTAGTCGGGCGGAGGGTAGCCCAGCCGGGCCGCCACGGCCAGGTAGATGTCAGGGGCGGGCTTACCGCGCGGCACCTGCTCGGTGGACATCGTCACCGCGAAATAGGGGCGCAGGCCGGCGGACTGCAGCACGATGTCGATCAGCACGGCAGGCGCCGAACTGGCCAGCCCGAGCGGCCAGCGGACAGCGAGCCTGCGCACCGCCTCGACGGCACCCGGCAGCAGCGGTATCCGCTCCCGGTAGCTCGCGGCCATCCGGTCGATGACCAGGGCCGCCACCTCATCGGGAGGCAGGCCGACACCGAGATCCTCGCTGAGATACCCGGCCCATTCCGGCGTGCTCATGCCCATCAGCTTGCGCTGGGCGTCCGGGGCCCAATGGCCGCCCCGTTCTGCCACCAGGTCCCGGCGCACCCGCTCCCATACCGGCTCGGAGTCGATCAGGACGCCGTCAAGATCGAAGACGACCGCCTTGATCATTCAGCGAGCCAGGCTGTCCCGGGGCACGCACCACGGCCCGTTCGGCATCATGATCTTGAATTTGCCTCGGTGAGGGCGCGGGAGACCAGGACGCGGGCCAGGTGCTCGCGGTAGGCCCGGGTGGCGCGGATGTCGTCGGCGGCGCTGGTGCCCTCGGCGGCGTGCGCGGCCGCCTCGGCGGGCGGCGCGCCGGCCGCCAGCGCGGCCTCCACGCCGGCCGCGCGCAGTGGCGTCCCGCCCATGTTGACCAGGCCGACGTGACCGTCCTGGACCGCGCAGCCGACGATGGCCCAGTCGATCGCCCGCTGGGTGAACTTCTGGAACGACCAGCCGCCGGACGCGGGCTTCGGCACCCGGATCTCGGTGAGAAGCTCGTCCGGCTCGAGCGCGGTCTCGAACAGGCCCTGGAAGAACTCCCCGATCGGGATTTCCCTGCTCCCGTCGGCACCGCGCGCGACGATGGTCGCGTTCAGCGCGAGGAGCACGGCGGGCAGATCGGAGGCGGGGTCGGCGTGCGCGATCGAGCCGCCGATCGTGCCGCGGTGCCTGATCTGCGGGTCGCCGACCTGGCCGGCCACGTGCGCGAGCAGCGGCACCGCATCGGCGAGCAGTTCGGAATGCTCGACATCATGGTGCCTGGTCAGCGCGCCGATCGCGACATGGGAGCCCTGGTCGCTGATATAGGACAGGTCACCGATCCCGCCGAGGTCGATGATCACCTCGGGGGCGGCCAGCCGCAGCTTCATCAGCGGCAGCAGCGAGTGGCCGCCGGCCAGGAACTTCGCGTCCTCGCCGTACTCGGCGACGAGGCCGAGAGCCTCTTCGGCCGAGCCCGCCCGCTTGTAAGTGAACGATGACGGGATCACGCCGGCACCTCCGCGTCCGCGGCCGCCAGCGCCGCCCTGACAATGTTGTGGTAGCCGGTGCACCGGCACAGGTTGCCTTCCAGCCCCGTCCGCACCTGCTCCTCGGTGGGATGCGGGTTCTCCTTGAGCAGCGACACGATCGCCATCACCATGCCGGGCGTGCAGAACCCGCACTGCAGCCCGTGCTCCTGGTGGAACGCGCGCTGCACGGGGTGCATCTCGCCGCCGCGAGCGAGCCCTTCCACCGTGGTGACCTCGCGCCCGCTGACCTGGGCGGCGAGCACGGTGCACGACTTGACCGACTCGCCGTCGAGCAGCACCGTGCAGGCCCCGCACGAGGTGGTGTCACAGCCCACATTCGTCGCGGTCAGGTTGGCCACGTCGCGCAGGAAGTGCACGAGCAGCATGCGGTCCTCGACGTCCGCGGTGATGTTGTTGCCGTTGACCGTCAGGTCCACCTTCACTGATGACTCGCTTTCTGCGCCTGGTTGATGGCTGACCACACCCGCTGGGGGGTGGTCGGCATGTCGATGTGCCGGATGCCGAGATGCGCGACGGCGTCGATGACCGCGTTCTGGACCGCCGGGGTGGAGCCGATCGTCCCGGCCTCGCCGATGCCCTTGACGCCGAGCGGGTTCAGCGTGGTCGGCGTCTCGCTGTCCAGCAGCTCGTAGCTGGGTAGTTCGGCCGCGGTGATGGCCGCGTAGTCCGCGAGCGTCGAGGTCAGCGGGTTACCGTCGGCGTCGTAGAGGACCTCTTCGAGCAGCGCCTGGGCCGCGCCCTGGGCGATGCCGCCGTGCCGCTGCCCTTCGGCGAGCACCGGGTTGAGCACGGGTCCGGCGTCGTCCACCGTCACGTGCCGCAGCAGCGTCACCTTGCCGGTTTCGGTATCCACCTCCACCACGGAAACGTGGGCCCCGAACGGGAACGTGGGCATGTCGGCGGTGAAGCTCACGTCGGCGATCAGGCTGCCGCCGCTGGTGTGACCCGCGACCTGGCCCCAGTCGAGCGAGGTGTCCGGGTCGCCCCGGACCTGCCACGAGCCGGTCGCGGTGTCCAGGATCACGTCGGCTTCGGCGGCCTCGAGCATGTCCGCGGCCTGGCGGCGGGCCTCATCCTTGACCTCGATCGCCGCCTTGTGCACCGCGGAACCGCCGAGCTGCAACGAGCGGGAGGCGTAGGTGCCGACGCCGACGGGGATCAGGTCGGTGTCGCCGTGGATGACCGTGACCTTGTCCATCGGGATGCCCAGCTCGTCCTGCACGAGCATCGCCCACGCGGTGTTGTGCCCCTGGCCGTGGGGCGAGCTGCCGGTGTATACGGTCGCGGTGCCGTCGTCGGCCACCTCGAGCTTGGCGGTCTCTCCGGCGGCGGCGTCGGCCGCGGTGATCTCGACGAACACCGAGAGGCCGATGCCGAGCTGCCTGACGTCGCCGCCAGCGCGCCTACGCTCCTGCTCCTGGCGGAGCTCGGCGTAGCCCGACGCGGCCAGCACCTTGTCCAGCGCCTCGGCGTACCGGCCGCTGTCGTACATGGCCCCGGTCTTGGTCTGGAACGGGAACTTGTCGGGTGCGATGAAGTTGCGCCGCCGCACCTCCGCCGGGTCCATGCCGATCTCGGCGGCGAACAGGTCGACCGCCCGCTCGATGGCCGCCGCGGCTTCGGGCCGTCCGGCGCCGCGGTAGGCACTGATCGGGGTGGCGTTGCTGACCACCGCCCGGAACCCGGTCTGGACCTCGGGGATGTCGTAGACGCCGGGCGCCATCAGGCAGGTCAGCCCGGGCAGGAAGCCGCCCATGCGCGGGAAGGCGCCGCTGTCCTGGATGACGTCGATCCGGTAGGCCAGGATGCGGCCGTCCCGGTTGCCGCCGATCTTGACGTGCTGCAGCTGGGCTCGGCCCTGGGTCATGCCGACCAGGTTCTCGCTGCGCGTCTCGGTCCAGCTCAGCGCCCGGCCAAGTTTCCTCGCCGCCCAGGCGACGATAAGCGCGTCGCGGTCGATGCCGACCTTGGCGCCGAAGCCGCCGCCCACGTCGGGCACCACCACGCGGATCTGGTCCGGGGTCATGCCGAGCGCGCCGCACAGGATCATTCGGCAGAGCTGCGCGTTCTGGGAGCTGTGCCAGACGGTCAGCTTGCCGTCTCGGTAGGAGGCCGCGGTCGCGCGCCCCTCCATCGGCAGGCAGGCGACCCGCTGGTTGACGATGTCCTGCTCGACGACCACGTCGCAGGCGTCGAACGGGGCGTCGTCGGTGGACACCGGCTTCGCGAGCGCGACGTTGGTGCCGGCCGCGGGGAACAGCAGGGACACGTCGGTTATGGCCGCCGCGGGCCCTACCACCGCGGGCAGCGGCTCGTAGTCCACGCTGACCAGGTCGGCGGCGTCCTCGCCCTGGTAGCGGCCGTCGGTGATGACCACCGCGACCGGCTCCCCGACGAACCGCACCGTGTCCACCGCCAGCAGCGGCTCGGACCACGGGCCGCCCAGCGGCATCGGGCCTTCGCCGCTGCCCACCTCGCCGTCGGCCGGCGGCGGCACCAGGTCGTCCATGTCGCGGACGGTCAGCACGGCGATCACGCCGGGCTCCTGGCTGGCTTCCTTGGCGTCGATACCGGTGATGCGCGCATGCGCGACCGGGCTGCGGACGAACGTGACACGCGCGCCGCCGTCTAGTTCTGGTGTGCGCAGGTCGTCAACGTAGACTCCGCCGACCGTCAGCAGGCGCGGATCTTCCGTCCGTATCACCCGTGTACCCAGGATGCTCATGTAACCTCCGCAGCTGCTGGCCCGTCTGGTCTCCGCCAGCGAAACTACACCTCAGCGGACATATTCCCGAAATACGGGTCCGGCCGAGGTACCTGGGGGCCATTATGGCGGACCTGGCAGGCAGAACGCCAAGGCAGACCAACCGGGCTTAGTCGGATTTAGTTTCGGTTAGGTTGGTCCAGACTCGAGGTTAGGGCCAGGTTGGTCAACGATGAGTTAACGTCCATGCGGAGCGTAATGGTTGTGACAACCTGCACACTCTATGGTGCAGGATGCCACAACCATGCACTCCCGGAGTGCTGGTGAGGACGCTCACGGACGCAGGCGCCGTCCATTGCGGCACGACTTCACCTCACGTAACGCCGCTACGACGAGCGGGTAGCCGCCACGCGCGGGTGATCTTGCCAGGCAGGCATGGTGGCCATGTACTCAAGCGTCTGGCGCTCGATTTCCTGCCGCGTCGCGTCCGGGTGGCGCCGGGCCTGCCAGGCGGTCATCCGGGCGAAACGTTCATCGAAGGACTGCAGCGCGCCGCTTTCGTCGGTGCAGTGGGAGCAGTAGCGGCCGGTCTCGATGGGCATCCCGCAGCTTTCGCAACTTGGGGCAGTGGTCATGGATCCTCCTCGGGATCATTCCGGTGCCTTCGGGGCCGGGGCGGCCAGGTCGACTAGGGTTCTCAGTCGCATCTCGCTGAAGTCATGGCCGTGATCGCGGGCGGCGGTCTTCTCCTCGGCCCGCTTGCGCACGATATGCAGTTCTTCCCGGCTTAGCTCTGCGACCTTCGCTAGCGTCTCCTCGAGATCCACCGCGTTCTCCCCTCGGCCTTCGTGCTCTGATCGGCACGCCATCACGGCTGGGCCTACGGGACCGGCTCCATCGCGGACCCGGGGTCACTAAGGTGATGGGGTGAAACCGTTCCTGCTGCTGGCCATCCGGGCCGAGGATGCCGCGGCCGATAACGAGTACGCCTCGTTCTTGACCTTCGCCGGGCTGGCGGAGAACGAGTTGCGGCGGATACGGCTAGAGCAGCGCGCGCTCGGCGATATCGACCTGCGGGACTGGTCAGGGATCTTGGTCGGCGGCGGCCCGTTTAACTTCACCGATCCCGAGGAGCGGAAGTCCCCGGTGCAGCGGCGGGTCGAAGCCGACCTGGTGCGACTGCTCGACACGGTGATCAGCGCCGACTTCCCGTTCCTGGGTGCCTGCTACGGCATCGGGGCGCTCGGCCGCCACCAGGGCGCGGTGGTCGACCGGCGCTTCGCCGAACCGGTCGGAACCGTCCGGGTCACCCTCACCGCCGAGGGGCAGCGCGATCCGCTGCTGCGCGGGCTGCCTGTCACGTTCGACGCCTTCACCGGCCACAAGGAGGCGATCAGCCGCCTGCCCGGCCATGCCGTCCTGCTGGCCAGCTCGGAGGGCTGCCCGATACAGGTCTTCCGGGTGGGCTCGAACGTCTACGCCGCCCAGTTCCACGCCGAGCTCGACGCGGCCGGCATGTCCACCAGGGTGGACGTCTACAAGCATGCCGGGTACTTCGACCCGGATCAGGCCGACGACATCAAGGCGCAGGCCCGCCGCAGCAACGTCACCTGGCCGCCGGTCATCTTGCGCCGGTTCGTCGAGCGCTACGGCCCGGCCGAGGGCGAACCCGGGGCCGGCCAGGCATCCTCCCTTGCACGGCGCGGCTGACCAGCGTAAGAAGGGCTCGTGGGGAGCCGTGTGCCCGCGGGATCGGTGAGCACAACCCAAGTTGAGCTGTGTCTCGCGGGAACGTTCAGGGTCATCAGAGACGGTACCGAGCTGACCGAAGGAGAAATCGGCAGCCGGAAGTCACGGACGCTCCTGAAGCTGCTGGCCGTCGAAAGGCCAGCGGCCGTCCCCGCGGACCGCATCGTCGACGTCTTGTGGCCGGCCTGGCCGACGGCGCCCGAGCAGAACGTCGCGACCCTGGTCAGCAGGCTCCGCGCGGTCCTAGGGGCGGATCTTATTCAGGGCGGCCGATCGGGGTACCGGCTGGCCGACGGCCCGGGCATCGTGACCGACCTCGACGCGGCGGCCCGGTTCTGCGACCAGGCCGAAGCTAAGGTAGCCACCGCCGCCGCGGTGGCCCTGGCCGCGGCCGAGCGCGGGCACGCGCTGCTGGCCTCCGGTACCGCGATCAGCGACGAGCCTTACGCGAGCTGGGCCGATCCGGCCCGCGAACAGGTACGCGAGCTGCTGCGCCGACTCCGGCTGATCGCCGCCGAGGCCGCGATGGCGGCCGGGGACCCGCGGCTGGCGGCCGGCTACGCGGCCGCGGCTATGGCCGCCGACCCGCTCGACGAAGCGGCCCACCGCTGGTACATGTCGGCCTCGGCCGGCGTCGGCGAGCAGGCGAAAGCCCTGGCCGCTTATGCGTCGCTGCAGCGGCGGCTGAGCGAGGAGCTTGGCGTTGATCCGGCCCCGCAGACTCGCGACCTGCATCTGGCGATCCTGCGCGAGCAGGACATTGCTCCGGCCGACGGACGCCGGGGGGCGGCGGGAAAGGGCGCCGGGCCGGCGGGAAAGGGCGCCGGGGCGGCGGGAAAGGGCGGCGGGCCGGCGGCCAAGGGCGCCGGGCCCGCAGGCGGCGGGCTGCGTGGACCGACGCTGGTCGGCCGGGAAGGCGAGATCGAAGCCCTGCGGGACGCGTGGCACCGGGCGGCCGGCGGACAGCCTGAGCTCCTGATGATCGTCGGTGAGGCGGGAATCGGGAAAACCGCGCTGGCCGAGTTCTTCGCCGCCGAGGCCGCCGAAGACGGCGGGACCGTGCTGCGGACCCGCTGCTACGAGACGGAACGGTCGCTGTTCCTCCAGCCGATCGTGGAGGCGATCACGCCCGTCGTGACCAGCACCCCGGCCGACAAGCTGCGGCAAATGCTCGGCGAGCACGCGCCGGCGGTCGCGGCGCTGCTGCCCGAGGCCGCGGCCATCCTCGGCTCGCCGCCATCCTGGCGGGCCAGTCTGGAGATAGAGCGGCGGCGGGCTTTCGAGGCGATACGGGCCTTCCTGGGCGCCCTAGCCGAGCGCCACCCGGTTCTGGTCCTCGTGGACGACCTGCAGTACGCCGGGCAGTCGACGATCGAGTTCATGCACTTCCTCGGCCGTCAGGCGGCCGGGTCGCGGATGCTGATAACGGTCACCGTCCGCGCGGAAAACGACGCCCAGATCGGCACGGCGCTCGCCCCGGTGGCCAGCCGGGTCGAAGTAGGGCCGCTCGGCCCCGAAGCGGTGCGGCAGCTGGCCCGCGCGGCGGGGCAAGAAGAGCTGGCCGAAAGCATCCTGGAGCGGACGCGTGGCCACACCCTGTTCGTCGTCGAAGTGCTGCGCGCCCTGGCCAGCGGCGACGTCGGCGCGCCCGCGTCGCTGCGGACCGCCGTGCAGGCCCGCGTCCGGCGCGCGGGGGCGGCCGTGGAGGCCTTGCTCCGGGCGGCATCGGTGGTCGGCGCCGCCGTCGACCCGCTGGCCCTGGGCGTCTTGCTCGACCTTGTCCCGGCGACCGCGCTCGAATTGTGCGAGGCGGCGCTGGACGCCAGGCTGCTGGTGGTCACCGGCCGCGACTACGAGTTCGCCAACGACCTCATCCGCGAGGCCTTGTACGCCAGCACGCCGGAACCGACCCGGCTGGCGTACCACCGCCGGGCGGCTGACCTGCTGACGGGCCAGCCGGAATCGCTGGCGCGGCACGCCGCGGCGGCGGGTGACTGGCAGCGCGCGGCCCGGGCCTGGCTGCGGGCCGCCGAGGACGCGATGGGCCGGTTCGCGGCGAGCGACGCGGCCGCGCTGGCCACGCAGGCGCTGGATGCGGCCGAACGTGTCGGTGACGTCGAGGTGTCCGCCCGCGCCCTACTGTTGCGGGGCCGCGCGCACGAGGCGACGGGCGCGATCGCCGCCGCGCTCGCTGACCTGATCCAGGGCGCCGACGGCGCTCGCGCCGCCGGGGACCGCCGGCTGGAAATGATCGCCCTGCGCGAGCTGGGCGGCGACGTCCCGGTCTCGGGCGGCCTGCCGATCAGCTACTGCGCGGTCCATCTCGAGCGCGGGCTGCGGATCGCGGAATCACTGGGCGACCGGGCCAGCGAGGCGAACATGCTGTCCCGCCTGGCGATCATCGCGGCCAACCAACTGCGTCTCGACGTGGCGCTCGATTACGCCCTGCGGGGGGTGGCGGCGGGGCGCGCCGCCGCGGACGACCGGGCCTTGGCGGCTGGCCTCGACGGGCTCAAGACCGTCTACCTCAATCTCGGCGATACCAGCGCCCTGACGGACGTGCTCGCGGAGCTCAACCCGCTGCTGCGGCGCCGGGGCGACCTGTTCCTGCGGCAATGGGCGGAGTTCGAAGGCGCGTTCGTTTCGGTGGCCGCCGGGCACCTGGACCAGGCCACCGCCACCGTCAAGACGGCCATCAAGCTCAACCACCAGGGCGGCTACCCGCGCCAGGGCACCTGGTTCCTGGCGCATCTGGGCTGGCTGGCCAGGCTGCGCGGCCGCGAAGGCGAAGCGGTCACGCTGGGCCGCCGGGCCGTGGAGCTGACCGAGCAGTACGAGCACACCTGGTGGCAGGCTTCGTCCCGCGCCATGCTGGGCGGCACTTTGCTGGCGGTCGGCGACCGGGACGGAGCGGTCGAGCTGTTCATCCGGGCCGTGACGGCCGCCCAGCGGGCCGGGATCGAGTCCTACCTGCTGCGAGCCATCGCTCCGCTGGCCGCCGCGACCGGATCGCTCGAACTGCTGGGCGAGGCGGCCGCGTTGCTCGAACAAGCCACCATCCCGGCGGGCGGAACATGGGTGTTCGGGTACGAGGCCTGCCTTTCTGTGGCGCAGGCCTGGCTTGGCCACGGCGACCCGGAGCGCGCGCGGGCCGTCCTGGCCCCGCTGCTCGAAGTAGCGCAGCGGGAGCCGTGGAAGGTCACGCTGGCCGAGGCCCTCGTGGTCGACGGCCGCGCCCTCATCCACCTCGGCCATCAGGAAGAGGCCAGGTCAGAACTGGACCGGGCGGCGCGGCTCGCGCACGAGCATGGCCTGCGGTATGTGCTGCGCGACGCCCGGTCCGCGCAGCGCGAGCTCAGCTGAACCCTGCTCAGATTAGCTCGGCGAGGCTGGCGGCG
Source organism: uncultured Actinomycetes bacterium (assembly GCA_963806335.1). GTDB lineage: Bacteria > Actinomycetota > Actinomycetes > Streptosporangiales > Streptosporangiaceae > Palsa-504. The sequence continues at coordinate 205,401 of CAWDXO010000022.1, read as the reverse complement.
GCGCGCGCGGCGCCGTCTGTCTCCACCGGCCGGTAGCTGACCGGACGCGTGATCTCGTCGGCGATCGCCTGGGCCAGCACCTCCGGTGCCGTCTGGTCGTAGTCCAGGCACCGGCCCGCGCCGTACTGGGCGAGCCGGTGCCTGACGTGGAAGTTCTGCTCGAAATGATGGCGGAGCGGGATGTAGATAAACGGCCGCCGGCTGGCGGTGAGCTCCATCGTGGTGGTGAGTCCGCCCTGGACCACGGCCAGGTCGCAGGCGGCCAGGTGCTGGTAAAGATCATGTACGTAGCCCCGCACGTCCAGCCCGTCGGGCCGGCCGGCCGCGGCCAGCGACTCCGGGTCGATCCGCGGCCCGGTCACCACGATCATCCGCAGGCCGGGGACGAGCCGCCGGGCGGCCGGGAACGCCGCGACCGCGCGGCGGAGCAGGTCGGCGCCCACGCCGGAGCCGCCGACGGTGACCACGCAGACTTTCTCTCCGGGCCGGTAGCCGAGCCGGGCGCGGATAGCGTCACGGTCGGCGAACTCGCCCGGGTCGAAGCCGGTGACGTAGCCGGAGAATTCGTAGTTCCGCTCGACCCAGTCGCGGATCGCGGGCAGGCCGTCGCCGAAGCCGTCAGGAACGACGTCCTCGGCGTTGCCGACGAACACGGCGCGGTCGCGCAGCCCCGGGAAGCGGCCGACCTGCTCGATCATTTCGGCGTTGTAGTCGGCGGTCAGGGCCTGCTCGGCCGCGCCCCCCTCCGGCATCGGCAGCCAGCCCACGAAATCGGTCATCCAGGCGTAGGCCGACCGCTTGAGCTCGGGGTTCTCGTGCAGGAAGTAGTCGATGTCCCACGCCTCGTCGCCGATCCAGAGGTCGAAGGGCTCCTGTTCGGTCAGGTCGGCGAAGACCATGAAGTTGCTGATGAGGATTTCGTCCATGTTCCTGACGGCCTGGAACGCGTGCAGGTCGTGCTCGGCGGCCTCACCCTCGAAGTGCGCGGACTCATTGGCCAGGAAGGCCGAGGCAGGGTGGATCAGCTCGCCGCGCCGGGTCAGCAGCTCGGTAACCGGATGCTGGGCCAGCCAGTGCACCTCCAGGCCGGGCCTGAGCTTGCGTAGCTCCTCGGCGATGGCCAGGTCGCGGCGGGCGTGTCCGAGGCCTATGGGCGAGGAGACGTAGAGCACGCGCTTGGGCCGGTTCAGCGGCCTGGTCCAGACCCGCCGCGCCTCCGGGGCGGCGGGAGCCGGGCGGAAGCGATCGGCGAAGTCCTTGATCGCGCGATTGACGACGACCGGCACCCTGGCGAACGACAGGTGCCCGGCGCCTTCCAGGAGCAGCAGTTCGCCGCCGGTCAGGGCGGCAACGCGCTCGCCGCGCTGCCACGGCTGGCAGCGATCTTCTACGCCGTGGATGGCCAGCACCGGACAGCGCACCCGGGCCAGCACGGCCTCGCTGTCCTCGCGGCAGGACGACGACAGCGGCGCATCCCTGAACCGCAGGTTCACCTCCGCGCTGGTCTGCATGGCCCAGCCCACGCAGTCCTCGTGCTGCTTGGTGGAGTGCGGCTCGGGCAGCAGCTCGCCGAAGAAGAACTCGGCAAAACCCCGCCAGTCACGTAGCCAGTAGTGCCTGGTGTCTTTGGCCCAGCCCTCATCGGTCTCCGGGACGGCGTCGAAGGGATGGGCCGTCCGCCAGGGCAGCGGCGGGGTGAGGTACGGCACCCAGGACGCGATGCTCACCACGCCGAGCACCCGGCCGGGATGCAGGGCCGCCGTCAGGAAGGCCCACCAGGAGCTGCTGCACATCCCGACGAGCACCGCCCGGTCGATCCCGACGGCATCCATGACCGCGATGATGTCGGCCACGAACTCGGGGTCGGCGTACGCGTCGGCCGCCTGCGGCCGCTCGGACCTGCCGTTGCCGCGCGGGTCAATCGTGACGATCTTGAACTCCCTGGCCAGGTACGGTACCTGGGCCTTCCAGGCCTGGGAGTCCACTATCGGGTCAGTCGGGGCGAACACCACGGTCGGCTCACCCGAGCCGAACACCTCGTAACCGACCTTGACGCCGTCCCGCTCGATGAAGCCCTCGGCATCGGGATATCTGGCCCGCATGGCCGCCTCCTTAGTCCTCTCCTCCTTTCTATAGAGCCTCGTTGCAGTCCGGTTGCAATGCCACTGCAACACCCGGGAGCAACCTGGCGTGAAGGTACAGCTACAAGACAAGGGGAGTTTCATCATGGCGATCGACAACGACAAGCTGCACGAGTTCCTCGGCAAGTTCGTCACCGACCTCGGGGCGACGGCCGCGGCCGGGAACGCGGTCATCGGCGACCGGCTCGGCTTGTACAAGGCGCTGGCGGACGGGCCCGCGAGCGCCGACGAGCTGGCCGCGCGCACGCAGACTAACCCGCGCTACATCGCAGAATGGCTGCGCGGCCAGGCCGCGGGCGGGTACGTCGAATACGACGCGGCCACTGACAGCTACTCGATGACGGAGGAACAGGCCTTCGCGCTGACCAACCCGGACGGCGGCATCTACGTGCCTGGCGCGTTCGTGCTGGCGCTCGGTACGCTGCAGGCCGTGCCGAGGATCACCGAGGCCTTCCGGTCGGGCGCTGGCCTGGGCTGGCACGAGCAAGACGCGGACGTCTTCACCGGCTGCGAGCAGTTCTTCCGGCCCGGCTATATCGCCAACCTCATCCCGGCCTGGATCCCGGCGCTCGACGGCGTGGAGGACAAGCTGCGGGCGGGCGCCAACGTGGCCGACATCGGCTGCGGGCTCGGCGCGTCCACGATCCTGCTGGCGCAGGAGTACCGGAACTCCCGGTTCACCGGCTCGGACTACCACGACCAGTCGATCGAGCTGGCCCGTAAGCACGCAGGCGACGCGGGCGTCACCGACCGGGTCACGTTCGAGGTCGCCTCGGCCGCGACGTTCCCCGGTACCGGGTACGACCTGGCCGCCACCTTCGACTGCCTGCACGACATGGGTGACCCGCTCGCCGCGGCCAAGCACGTCAGGCAGGCCCTGAAGCCCGACGGCACCTGGCTCATCGTCGAGCCCTACGCCACCGACGAGGTGGCCGGAAACATGAATCCCATCGGGCGGGTCTACTACAACTTCTCCACGCTGCTGTGCGTGCCGAACGCGCTGTCGCAATCCGGCGGCTACGCTCTCGGTGCGCAGGCCGGCGAGGCCGCCATCCGGCAGGTAGTCACCGACGCCGGTTTCACCAGGTTCCGGCGCGCCACCGAGACGCCGTTCAACCTGGTGTATGAGGTCCGCCCTTAACCGCTCTGGTTGGATGGGGCTTTCAGCACCGACGGGCTAGGAGGGGAGCGCTGAACGCCGCCATCGGCGAGACGATTTCCCTGCTCGCCCTGCTCGCGGTGCTCGCGTGGGCGGTGATCAGGCCGCGCGGCTGGCCGGAGGCGGTCGCCGCGGTGCCCGCCGCGGTCATCTTGATCGCGGCGGGCGCGATCCCGTTCAGCGACGCGCTCACCGAGGCCAGGCAACTGGGGCCGGTGATCGCCTTCCTGGCCGCCATCTTGGTGCTGGCGCACCTGTGCGACGACGACGGCTTGTTCCAGGCCTGTGGCGCGTGGATGGCGCGCACCGGAAGCGGACAGCCGCGCAGGCTGCTCGCGCAGGTGTTCGTGATCGCGTCGGTAACCACGGCCGTGCTCAGCCTGGACGCCACGGTAGTGCTGCTCACCCCGGTGGTGTTCGCCACCGCGGCCAGGCTGGACGTACGAGCCAAGCCGCACGTGTACGCGTGCACGCACCTGGCGAACTCGGCGTCGCTGCTGCTGCCCGTCTCCAACCTGACCAACCTGCTCGCGTTCGCCGCGAGCGGGCTGGCCTTCGGCCGCTTCGCCGCGCTGATGGCGCTGCCCTGGCTGGCAGTGATCGGCCTGGAGTACCTGGTGTTCAGCCGGTTCTTCGCCACGGACCTGAACGCGGGGTCTCGTCGCGGTCGCGATGACCGGGGCGACCGCGCGGAGGCGCCCGGCCTGCCGGCCTTCACGCTCACCGTGGTCGCCCTCACGCTGGCCGGGTTCGCGGGCGCGTCCGCGGCCGGCCTGAACCCCGCCTGGGCCGCGTTCGCGGGGGCCGCGGTCCTGGCGGTACGCGCGCTGGCCAGGCGCCGGGTCAGTCCCGCCAGCCTGGTGCGCGCCGCCGACCTGCCGTTCCTGCTGTTCGTGCTCGGCCTGGGGATCGTGGTCAAGGCGGTGGTCGGCAACGGGCTCGGCCAGGCGCTCGCACCGCTGCTGCCTGGCGGGACGTCGTTGCCCGCCCTGCTCGCCACGGCGGCGCTGGCCGCGGCCCTGGCCAACGTCTGCAACAACCTTCCCGCCGTACTGGTGCTGCTGCCGCTGGCCGTACCGTCGGGGGCAGGCGCCGTGCTCGCGGTGCTGCTCGGGGTCAACATCGGCCCCAACCTCACCTACACCGGGTCGCTGGCCACGCTGCTGTGGCGGCGTATCCTCCGGCAGCACGGGTCGGCACCGGACCTTGGGGAATTCACCCGGCTAGGGCTGCTCACCGTACCCGCCGGACTGGTCATCGCCGTCCTGCTGCTGTGGGCCGGGCTGAGGCTCATCGGAGGCTGATCAACATTGACGGAAAGTGATACCACCCCTCGTTCGGTATATATATGGGTGACCGAGGGGACGTGGCGGGCCACCGTAGACGCGGCCCTGGACCTGGCCCCCGCGGAAGCCAGGTTCACGCTGCTGCACGTCACTCCGGCCGAGGTGCCCGACGCTGCCCGCGGCGCCTACCTGGGCCTGTTCGGGCGGGGCGGGCATGACCCCGGGGCCCGGCTCGACGAGCTGGCCGCGGCATCAGCCGTCGAGTTGCTTGAGGCCGCCGCCCGCAGGCTCGGGCGGGGCTGCGAACGCGTCGAAATTCAAGGTCAGGCTGAACGGGCCGTCGTGCGTGCCTCAGCGGACGCGGATCTGCTCGTGATGGCGCGAGACGGCGACCGGTCCCGGCTCGGCCCGAAGAGCCTGGGCCGGACCGCCCGTTTCGTGGTCGATCACGCCGCCTGTCCCGTGCTGCTGGTCTGGCCCGAGCCCGCGCCCGGCGTGACCACTATCCCCCCGCCGCCACATCACCCTTCCCCGCCGGAGCGATGAACCCGCGACCGGACCCGGCCGTTCGCCGGGGTCCGGTTAGCGGCTTGCTGGTCAGACGATCATGTTGTGAAGCGGCATGACGTCCGGCGTTCCAGGGTCGATTCCGACTCCGTGCAGGATGGGCATAAGCACCGTCCCGTATGCCTCGAAGGCCTGCTGGGATTCCCACACCTCATAGACCATGAGATCACCGTCGGCCCCGAAGCAGGAGTGGTGCACCCGGCCCACCGGATGGGCGGCTCCAGCGGTCTCGAGTTCCTTAATCGCGCGGTCGTACCGCTCGCCGTTCAAGGACTTGGGGTGGAAGTAGATAGCGAGTGCCATGGAATCTCCTGTGGTTGGTACCGCAGTCCTGCCGGACTCGCTGCCCGGCCGTGACTGTCGGCGGTTACGAATGATTACGCGAGGCCTGGCTGCGGCGCGGGCCTGCTAGGACGCCTGCCGCTTAGAAGGGGACCTGCTGACTGAGCAGCCCGGTGGCCGGACCCCGGCCAGATACCGTCCGGCAGAAATCGAAGGCCTCCATGGTAATGTGTTCGCCGTCGCCGCCCCAGGTACCGCCGCCGGGCCCGGAAAGGCTGAGGGTGTAAGGGCGGCCGTGGCGCGTCGCCCATTCGCGGACCACGTCATCGACGATCACGCCCTCGTGCGCAGCCGTAGCCTGAACCGGGATTCCGGTGGCACGGCTGATGTCGAGTCGGTGCATGAACGGGTCACGGGTAAGAATGACGTCGAACAGGAATCCGAACGTCCATTGCTCCTGCGCGTCGCCCACCGTCATGGTGCCGGGCATGGTGCGACTGCGGATGAACCCGGGCATCCTGCGGCGCAGGCGGGCAGCCTTCGGGCCGACAGCGCGCATAGCGGTGACAACGTCGGCCGAGCTTAGGCTGGCGTTCTTAGCGACCTGCAGCGCGGTGAGAACGTCGATCATAACCGCGCCTGTCTTCTTCGCGCCTTTCTGGGCGGCCATCTGCTGCCGCGCAAGCTCCGGCAGCGTGGCGGTCATTTGCGCCATGCCCAGCATGTGTCCGGCGACCGCGCGTACATCCCATCCGGGACAGTCGGTGGGCAGTGTCCACTGGCCGGGGGTAATGCCCTCGAACAACGCCACGGTACGGGTGTACTCAGTCGCTGCCGATGTCATCGCGGCATCTCGGTCCAGGGCGCGGACCCGAGGTCCTTCGCTTGACCGGGCGGCCAATGTGGTGGTCATGGTGATCTCCTCATTTCTGGGCCGGGATGCCCAGGTTGTCGGCGAACATGTCGATAGCCCGATCCAACAGCCGCCGCCAGCGATTCCCGCCGGGGTCGTTGGCGAGCTGGGCGTCGATCAGGCCACCGACGAGTGCCACGTACAGATCGATATCGGCCTGCCGGGTCACGTTGTGCACAGCTAGGGCGCCCCGCAGGACCTCTAGCGTGGCCACGGCCGCTGCGTAGGACTCGGCCGTGGGTTCGAAGCCGACGATGGTGCGCTGGTTCATCAGCTGGTAGCGCGGCAGGTCACTGGCCGAGAAGTCGAAGAAGGCGCGGGCAATAAGCTTCATCGCGGCCCGGGGCGAGGCCGGAAGGCTGCCCGCCGCGGCGCTCATCACCGCGAGGCACTCGTTCCAGGCGTCGGCGAACATCGCGTCGTAGATAGCGTTCTTGGACTCGAAATGCGAGTACAACGATGGCGCGCGCATGCCTACCCGGTGTGCCACATCACGCACCGTGAGCTGCGCCAAGCCCCCCTCCCTGGCGAGCTGCCATGCCGCGTCGAGAATCTCCCGCCGTGTCGCCGCACGACGTTCGGCTACCCGATCGCGAGTAGGATTAACTAACATGATTAGGAAACTACGGGCAGGGCGCGTCAATGTCAAGGCGACGCGGAATTAGGCCACGAGTTCTGCCTGCTGCCAGTCCAGCCGGCCTGACCCTGGTCAGGCGCCCAGCACGAGTGACAGCAGGGCACGGCGGTTGTGCGTGGCGGTTTTCATGAAGATCGACTTGAGATGATCCTGGACGGTGTGCTCGGAAAGGAACATCCGGCGCGCGAGTTCCCGGGTGTCGGCCCCGGTGACCAGATGGCCGACCAGCTCGCTCTCGCGTGCGCTGAAGGCGAATGCCCGGGCGAACAGAGCGACCCGCTCTGGTGGCGAGGTCTGCTCGATGGTGACGGCGATATCACGCTCCTGGCCGGACTCGACGTCCCCGATTCTGGCCGCGCGAAGGGTCAGCCAGATTCCATCCGGCAGGTACACCCGAGCCCAGGGCGGATTCGGGTCTACATCGGCCTCGACGGCCAGCAGCTGCGCGGCCACGTTGTAGGCACTGGCGGGAATCGGCGGGCGGCCAGCCGCTGGGGGAACGAGGATCCGCAGGTAATCCTCTGTCTGGGGAGTTTGCCTGAGCACCTCGAGGTCGGGGGACAGCAACAGCACGACGGGGCCGACCCGCGGCCGCTCGCCCGAGGCGCGGACGACGAAGGCGTGCGCCTGACTGCGGCGTAGCGCTGTCGTCACCAGCCCGGCGATATCACCCAGCCAGGCAGCCTCGGCTTGGCTGAACCGGGCCGAGGCGCCGGACCGCCATAGGTCCAGGAAGCCCCAGCATCCGAACCTGTCCCTGAAGACGAGTGACGCCACGTCGACGATGCCATACTCGCCCCACCAACCCAGCTAGCGTCGAATCAACCGATCACCAAGCTACATTAAGGAGTCACCGTGCATACGCTTCACATCGAACACGCCGTCACCGACTTTGACGCATGGAGTACGGCGTTCGGGCGTTTCGCCGAGCTCCGGCAGCAGTCCGGGGTGCGGCAGCAGCGCGTGCAGCGGCCGGTCGACGACTCCGCCTACGTAATCATCGACCTCGACTTCGACACCACCAGCCAGGCAGAAGGGTTCCTCCGCTTCCTGCAGACCAAGGTCTGGTCGTCACCCGGCAACGCCCCCGCTCTCATCGGGACACCGCAGACCAGCATCCTGGAACTCATCCCAACCAGCTCATAGGGCATCAGCAAGACCGGGTTCGCTGCTAGCGGGCGGCGCGGGCGGGCGGCGCCGGGCGGCGGGGTCGGTGAGCCAGGGCGGCTGCCAGCCCGCGTCGGCCGGGTTGAGGTTCGTCCCCGGCGGCACGATCTGGTCGATCCGGTCGAGGATCTGGTCGTCCAGCGCCACCTCAGCGCCCGCGAGCAGGTCCGTGAGCTGCTCCATCGTGCGCGGGCCGATGATCGCCGCGGTGACCGCCGGGTGTCCGATCACGAAGGCCAGCGCCATGTGGGTCAGCGAGCAGCCCGCGTCGGCCGCGATCTTGATGAGCTCCTCAACCGCCGCGAGCTTGGCCTGGTTCCCCGGCAGCGATGGGTCGAAGCGCTGCGGCAGTCGCTGGGCCCGGCCGCTGCTCATATCCACCCCGGTGTCCTGGCGGTAGCGGCCGGTCAGCCAGCCGCCAGCGAGCGGGCTCCACGCAATGACGCCCATGCCGTACTTCTCGCAGCTGGGCAGGACCGCCGCCTCGATGCCGCGCACGAAGATGGAGTAGGGCGGTTGCTCGCAGCGGAACCGCACGTGGCCGCGGGTCTGGGCGACCCACTGTGCCTCGACGATCTGCTCGGCCGGGAACGTGGAAGAGCCGATCGCCCGGACTTTGCCGCTGCGTACCAGGTCAGAGAGCGCCGAGAGGGTTTCGTCGATGTCAGTGCCGGGGTCAGGGCGGTGCATCTGGTACAGGTCGATGTAGTCGGTCTGCAGCCGGCGCAGGCTGTCCTCGACCTCGCGGATGATCCAGCGGCGTGAGTTGCCGCTCATATTGGGATCCTCGCCCATCGAGGAGTGCGCCTTGGTGGCTAGCACCACGCTGTCCCGGCGGCCGTGCAGCGCTTTGCCGACGATCTCCTCCGACTCCCCCGCCGAGTACACGTCCGCGGTGTCGACGAAGTTGATGCCGCTGTCCAGCGCGGCGTGAATGATCCGGATGCTCTCGTCGTGATCGGGGTTTCCCCACGCGCCGAACATCATCGCTCCGAGGCAGTAAGGGCTCACCTTGATCCCGGTACCGCCGAGCGTCCGCATCCGCATGCCTGCCGCCTTCCGTCTCTTCTCGTTATAGCCGTTTCCTTTGCCTGACGCGGACCTGCGCTTTGGCACCTGGTTCCGCCGTCTGGGGCGGCGGCCGGGTCGGTGCTACTCGGTCGTCGCGACCGGGCGGGCCGGGTCGGCGACCCAATTGGACCAGGACCCGACGTAGAGCGAGGCGGGGACGCCGGCCAGCGCGAGGGCCAGGACCTCATGGGCCGCGGTCACGCCTGAGCCGCAGTAGGCCCCGACCGTTCCCCCGCCCGCGGTAACGCCCTGGGCAGCGAACCGGGCCGTGAGTTCCGCGGCGTCCTTGAAGGTGCCGTCCGCGTTCACGTTGCCCGCGGTGGGCACGCTGAGCGCGCCGGGAATGTGACCCGCCACCGGGTCGACGGGCTCGATCTCGCCCCGGTAGCGCTCCCCCGCCCTGGCGTCAAGCAGCCGCCCAGTCCGGGCCGCCGCCTGCGCGCCCGCCGCGTCTAGGACCGGCATGTGGCCTGGCTTCGCGGTAAAGTCGCCGGGCACCGGCGTCGGATCGGCGGTGGTCACCGGGAGCCCGGCGCCGACCCAGGCCCGGTAGCCGCCGTCGAGAACCCGTACGTTCTCGTGCCCGAAGTACCGCAGCGTCCACCAGCCGCGGGCGGCGGTCGTGGCGTCTGCGTCGTCGTACACCACCACCGGCCGGCCTTGACCTACCCCGGCCGCGCGCATCGCGGCCTGGAACACCGCGGCATCCGGCAACGGATGCCGGCGGCTGGCCCAGTCGGGCCGGCCAGGTCGTGGTCTAGATCAGCGAAGACGGCGCCAGGAAGATGCCCCTGGCGGTAGCTGTCGATACCGGGCGGGCCGCCGAGCCGCCACCGCACGTCCAGCATGACCGGGCACGACTCGCCCGCCAGTTCGGTGGCCAGCGCCTCCGCGCCGACCAGCAGACCGCCGGCCGCGGTCATATTGCGCGGAACGTGAGCGCGGGCACGAGCTGTTCGGACGAGGTGAGCGAGCCGTGCATGCCGAACAGCGCCGATTCCCGCGGCTCTTCTTTCATGGCCACCAGGGCCATGGATCCCGCCGGCGCGGCCACGACATCGCCGATGCGGGGCACCATGCGCTCGTCCACCGGACCGAACCATCCTTCCTTGATGGCCTCGTCCCTGGACAGCACCCAGGCGCGATCGCTGAGCACCTCCCGCCAGGCGGCCAGCACATCGGCCGCGGCCCCCGGCCGGGCGTACAGGTGCCTGGCGCGCGGCTCGCCGCCGAGCAGGGCCAGTCCGGCCCGGAGCTCAGGGTGGGCGTCGACGTCGAGCTTGTCGTCCGGGCCGATGTCCACCATGCCGTGGTCGGCCGTCACGTACAGGCAAGCTCCGGACGGCAGCGCACTCGCGATCTGCTCAGCTAGCTTGTCCACGTGCGCCAGGTGGTTATACCAGGCGTCCGAGCCGACCCCGAACACGTGGCCGGTGGCGTCAAGATCACCGTGATACACGCTCACGTACGCACGCCCGTGTGCCGTGATCGCCGCGGCAGCCTGCGCGGCCAGGGCACCCATGCTGTCGGCGGGCCAGAAGTCCGCGCCGCGCATCGTCGCGATGGTCAGGCCGGTGCCGCGGAACGAGCCCTGAGCCACGTGCACGGCCGCGATCCCGGCCTGGGTGGCCCTTTCGTAGATCGTCGGCAGCGGCTGCCATTGGTACGGGTCGACCCGGGAGTCCCAGCGCAGCCCGTTGAGCAGGCGGTTCTCGCCGGGGATCCTGACCTGGTAGCCGAGTATGCCGTGCTGGCCAGGCGGCCGGCCGGTGCATATGGAGCCGAGGCTCGTCACGGTGGTCGCGGGGAACCCCGATGTGATCGGCTTGGAATTGCGGGCGAGCTCCGACAGGAAGGGCGCCGCGGCCGGGTGATCGCGGAGCAGTTCCCAGCCGAGCCCATCCACGATCAGCAGGCACGCTCGCTGCGCTGGGGTCAAGCCGAGGACGTTCTGCGACTCCGGCGATCCGGGATCAAGGGACGCGAGTATCGACGACGACAAGTCGGCCAGGGTCGCCGCCCCATAGGACGGCACGATCGGCGAATGTCTCGGCTCGAGCGTCATACGGGAATCCTCATCTGCTACTCGTGGGTGCCACTCAGCGTCTTGCCCAAAGCACGGTCTGGCCTAGAGTCTCGCATCGGCTTCTAGGCTCGGGTCTTTGCCGGAACATGCTGCCACTGGGCGGGTGCCGACGGCAAAACGGGCCTTCAGCTGATACCCGCGGAGTTCAGCCACCCCCCACTGCGGTGGCGTCGGACAACTCCCGCGCGAACCTGAGCAGCTGCCGCACGGCGTCCTCGCCGTCGGCGGCCTGACTCACCCGCAGCGAGAAGTCGTCGGCAGTGATGGTCCCGAGATAACCGTGATCGGCCTCACAGCTCTCATCCCCGCAGTGAGCGGGCTCAAGTTCCAGGTGGGAAAGGACATTCCAGCCGATGGTCAGCATGACCTCCGACGGCATGGTGACGCCCGGCGCATAGGCCGCCGGGTCGGGGACGACCCGGCTCAGGGCCACGGATGAAATCTTGGCGAAGCGGATCGCCTCCGTGCTTGTCTCCGCCCGCGGCCGGCTGTCGGGATCATCGGCTGGGTGCTCGTCGGTATGCGAATACACCAGCCGGGTCGGGGTGAGAGCCAGCACGGTCATGTGCCGGCGCACCTCCATGCCCGGGTCGAAGATAGCGTCGTGATGGACGACATAGGCCGTCACCGGCTCCGACCCCAGCGCCGAGGCGACCGCATCGGACACCAGACCCGGGTAATATCCGCTGTGCTCGATCGCAGCCCGCAGGCCATCGGTCATGACTCGCGTTTCCCTCATCCCCCCATCCTGCCCTGTCCCGCCGGATGCTTGACGCACGGGACCGAATCTAGCCGTCGTGCTCCCGCGATGTACCCCCGCTTAGGTACCTCATGCCCGATATTTCGGTCTTCAGGGCGCGAGTTTCCGCCTTCAGGGCGCGAGTTTCCGCGCGATCCGGTCCTTGGTCGCGGAGAGGTTCGCGATCGGGGCGTCTAGGGGCCGACCGACGCCGGGTTCGGGTATTCCGCGCGGACTGACCCCGGTGAGTTCCAGGATGAGCTCGTCGGAGGGCTCGGGCATCGCCATCGCGCTCGCCCCCGGAGCGGGCTTGGGCTTACGCGGCTTCCTCGGGCCGGCCCCGCCGCCGCGGCCACGGTAAACGATAAGGCCGTTGACCGGATCGGGCGCGCCGTCGAGGGCCGCGCAGACGGCCGGAAGGCTGCGGAACGCCTCCCACTGCTGGTCTGAGTCGAAGAGCACCTCGAACACGACGCCGTAACGATGCTCGTGCCACTCCCAGTACGTCGCCCCGTGCGTGAGCGCCGCCTGGGTGAGCTGGTCCTGGTAGGAGTCCTTCCACCGGCGAGCGGGCAGTTCCCCGGAGTCGAAGACCTCGATCGACCACCATTCGGACACGTCTATGCCACCGCCATCAGGTTTGCGTTCTGCCCCTAGTCAAGATAGTACGTCTTTTATCGCCCTGCCGATAGGCTCGTTCGGCATGAGATGGAGTGGGCTGAGGCTGTCGGTGACGCTGCTTACCGTGATCCCGCTGGGCAGCGTTGTTCCGGCCGCTCCGCCGCCGCCCGACGGGTCTCCGCCGCTGGCGCGGGGCACCGCCTCGGCTCCGCCGCTCGCGCAAGGCACCGTGGCCGCGGCGATGGGGTGGGCACCCGCGGTCGGGCTTCTGCTCGGGGTCCTGGCCTCGGTCGTCCTGGTAGTAGCGGACCATCCCCTCGGGACTGGTCCGCTGACCGCGGCGGGTCTCGCGGTGGCGTCGCTCGCCTTTCTCAGCCGGGGGCTACATCTCGACGGCCTAGCCGACCTGGCGGATGGCCTGGGCAGCGGCAAGGCCGCCTCCGCCGCGCTCGACATCATGCGCCGCTCTGACATCGGGCCACTTGGCACCGTCACCCTCATCCTGACGCTGCTGATCCAGGTCGCCGCCCTCGGCCACGCGGAGTCCGCCGGTCACGGCCGGGGACCGGCCGCGCTGATCGCCGCGGTGGTCACCGGCAGGCTGGCGCTGACCTGGGCCTGCCGCCGGGGCGTCGCCGCCGCCCGGCCGGACGGGCTCGGTGCGCTCGTGGCGGGGTCGGTACGCCCGGCGATTCCGGCCGCGGCCACCCTGGCCGCGCTGGCGGCGGCGGCCGGAGCGGTGGTGATCTCGGCGACGGTCATCGGCGAGCCGCTTGGCTGGACGCTCCCGCTCGCCGTTGTCGCAGGCCTGGGCGCCGGTTATGTCGTGCAACGGCACGCGGTGCGCCGACTGGGCGGTATCACCGGCGACGTTCTCGGCGCGCTGGCCGAGGTAGCGACTACTGTCACCCTCGTGGTGGCCGCGATGGGGCCGCCGGCCTGACCGCGAAGGGCGCCGGACGTCAGCGCCGCCGGACGTCAGCGCCGCCGGACGTCAGCGCCGCCGGACGTCAGCGCCGCCGGACGTCAGCTCAGCCGGATCCGCGGATCGGCGATGGTCAGCGCGATGTCGGCCACCAGGTTGCCCACCACCGTCAGCACGGCTCCGATCAGCGTGTACGCGATGAGCACTGGATAGTCCTCGTCCCCGAGGGCATTGAAGAACAGCAGGCCGAGACCGTCATAGTTGAACACGTACTCGGCGATGAGGTTGCCCGCCAGCAGCGCAGGGATGGATAGCCCAACGAGCGTGATCATGGGCAGGCAGGCGTTACGGACCAGGTGCCGGAACAGCACCAGCCGCTCAGGGAGTCCCTTGGCCCGCGCCGTCTTGATGTAGTCCTGGGCCAGGGTGTCGATCGCCGAGGAGCGCATGTACCTCGAATAACCGGCCAGTATGAGCATGGTCAGGCAGATGATCGGCAGGGCCATATCGCGCCAGTCGCCGACTATGGTAATCAGCGAGTTGGACTGGCTGGCCTCGAAGCCGAAGACCCTGAAGCTCAGCGCGAAGATCTGAATCGCGATCAGGTAGAGGAGAAAGTCCGGCATGGCGTAGGCGGTGAAGGCGACGCTGGTGACCGCCTGATCGCCGAAACTGTTCCGCTTGACCGCCTGGTAGATCCCGAGCGGGATCGCGATGAGGACCGCAAGAACCAGGGAGGTGCCGGATAGGTACAGGCTGCGCTCCCACCGCTCCTGGAACAGCGCCGCCACGCTCTGGTTCAGCTTGTAGGAATAGCCGAGGTTGCCATGGAACACGGCAACCAGGTAGCGCCAGTACTGGACGATCACCGGCTGGTCGAAGCCGTTCTGAGCGTTCCACGCCCGGATTGCCTGCGGCGACGCTCGGGCGCCGAGAACGACGATGGCCGGCGACGGGAAGACGGCGTGGAGCAGGACGAACATGAAAATCGAGATGCCGGCCAAGATGACGATCGAGGTCCCGCACCGCCGGATCAGGTACGCAGTCAACCCCGTCGCCTTCCTCGCCTCGGAGCTCCCGGCCGACCCACACTAGGGCTCGTAGTTTCCGGTTTATCAGCGGCCGGTCTTGCACGTCCACCTCAGCATGTTTCAATTGCGAAAAGGCCCGGACGAAAGGCCAGGACACCGTGGACCTTGGCGCCCGGTCGCCGCGGCTGACCTTAGGCAGGAACCGCTGATGCCGCCGACGCATGAAGTGCTCAACCAGCCGCCCGCGCTGGCCGGGTACGACGTCGCCGATGATCCGGCGATGCTGAGCGCCCTGCGCCGCGAGGGCGCCGCCTGGGCGGAGCCCGCCATCCGCCAACTCGGCCGGCTGGCAGGCTCAGCGCAGGCGCAACGGCAGGGCCGCCAGGCGAACGAGAACCCGCCGGTGCTTCGCACGCATGACCGCTTTGGCCACCGCATCGACGAGGTGGAATTCCATCCGGCCTGGCACGAGCTGATGACCGTGGCCGTGCGGCACGGCCTGCACGCTACGCCCTGGCGGGATGAACGTCCCGGCGCCCATGTGGCGCGGGCGGCGGGCATTTATGTCTGGGGCGCGGCCGAGGCGGGACATTGCTGCCCGATCTCGATGACGTATGCGATCGTGCCGGCGCTCCGGCACGCACCCGGTCTCGCCGAGCGCTTCGAACCGCTGCTCGCGGCCCAGGAATATGACTTCGGCCTGCGGCCGCCCGACACCAAGCGGGGACTGCTCGCGGGCATGTCGATGACCGAGAAGCAGGGTGGTTCCGATGTCCGGGCCAACACCACCCGCGCCGTGCCGACGGCCGATGGCAGCTACCTGCTGACCGGCCACAAGTGGTTCACCTCGGCACCGATGGGCGACCTGTTCATGGTGCTCGCGCAGGCGCCGGGCGGGTTGTCCTGCTTCCTGCTGCCCCGGGTCGCCCCAGACGGCAGGCTGAACGGCATGCGCCTGCAGCGCCTGAAAGACAAGCTCGGAAACCGGTCGAACGCGTCGGCCGAGGTCGAGTACGACGAGGCCATGGCGTGGCTGGTCGGCGAGGAGGGCCGCGGTCTGCGCACCATCATCGAGATGGTGAACATGACCAGGCTCGATTGCGTGCTCATAACGGCCACCGGGATGCGGGCCGGGGTCACGGCCGCCGCGCACCACGCCGGCCACCGAATGGCCTTCGGGCGGAAACTGGCCGATCAGCCGCTGATGGCCAGCGTGCTGGCCGACCTCGTGATCGAGTCGGAGGCGACCACGATGGCGGCGTTCCGCCTGGCCGAGGCCACCGACCGCGCGGTACGCGGCGATGAGCAGGAAATCGCGTTCCGCCGCCTGGCGCTGGCGGCGACGAAGTACTGGGTGTGCAAGCGGGCCCCCGTGCATGCCGCGGAGGCGCTCGAATGCCTGGGCGGAAACGGCTACGTGGAGGACTCGGGGATGCCACGCCTGTACCGGGAGGCCCCGCTGCAGTCCATCTGGGAGGGTTCGGGTAATGTCGCCGCGCTCGACGCGCTTCGTGCCCTGACGCGGCAGCCCGAGTCGGCCGAGGCGTTCTTCGCCGAACTCGATCAGGCCGCCGGGGCGGACCGGCGGCTAGACCAGGCGATCGGCCGGCTGCGCAAAGAACTCAGCGACCCGTCGGAGGCCCGGGCTCGCCATCTGGCTGAAGCCATGGCCCTCACCCTCCAGGGATCTCTGCTCGTCCGGCACGGTGACCCCGCCGTGGCCGACGCGTTCGTCGCGTCCCGCCTAGCCGGAGACTGGGGCCACGCCTTCGGCACGCTCCCCTCCCGGACCGACACCGCCGCTATCAACGGACGCGCCACGCCCGTGATCCTGCCGGATTGAGCCGATGAGCAGTGTCCCGGGCCGCCCGGAAATCGGCGACGGCCCAGCCATACCGCGATTAGAAAAACCTTTGCCGCCGGCGCTCTCGAGGCCTTGGATCCCGACCGACGGCAATACATATTGCCGCCAAACCGAAGGTTGCCGGCAAAACCGAAGGCGGGCCGCGAAGGGCCCGCCCTCTGTGAAAAACATCGGGGCCCGATGGCTCGGGCCCGGTGGAGTCTGACTTAGCCCTTCTGAGCAACGAAGGGCACAACGCCATGGAAAGTCGTGGTACCGAAGTCACGAGTAGCGCGGTGCCTGCCGAGAGACCCTGGTTTGGTCCGCTGAGCGCAGGTGTCTCCCTGGAGAATGCCGATCGCCAACGTCAACCGAACGCCGGGCTAGTTACCCGTAGCCGCCCGGAACCTGACGACCAATTCAGCAGGCACGCGACCGCGGTCCTTGACTTCGATGCCCTGCGCCTTCGCCCACTCACGAACCTCGGTGGTGTTAAGACCGCTGGCTGCCGCCCTGCGCCCGCTCCGGGCCGGCCGCCGGGCCGCGCCGCCGCTGCTCCGTCGTGCGGCGTCAACGTACCGCGCCAGCGCCTTCCGCAGCTCTTCGGCGTGCTTTGCGTTCAGGTCGATCTCGTACTCCGCACCATCCAGCGCAAAGCGGACGGTTCCCTCTGCCTCGCTACCATCGATGTCATCGATGAACAAGGTTTGTATCTTCTGAGCCACGTGTACTCCGTTCCACTCGTTGAATAGTGCATAAGCGTATACGATCAAAACCCATAAGGTTGCGGCAGCCCTCATTTACATTGGGTGTCGTTCGATGCACGTGCACCGCCACCTTCGCGATGAAGGGGAAGACTGCGGACGAAGTAACCAACGGTGCGCGGTCGCATACCTTAAGCCGCAGGCGGAGTACGCGCAGGCCTCACTTCGACTACCATGAGGGACGGATGCCGTCATTCCTGTCGTGACGGAAACAAGTCAGGGCGCCTGGCACTGCCGTTCGTATTGCCCTGGCCACCGACAGCACTTACGGATCCCGGAACCCTAGCCCTGGTTAGCAGCCTGCACCCGGCTGCGGTCATTGCGGCGTATCTCACCTGCCGGTCTTGGCCGTACGGATTTTGCTGAGCCGAACTCACAGAATCATCCCAGCATCATCACAGCCGGAAGATGCCGCGGGCTTATTGACACCGTAGTCGCAGTACATAGCCCCCGTCGCAGCGGGAGGCACCGTCGACACAAGTCGCATCACTATGTTATCGATTGCTGCGAACATGTCCTCGATGCTGGCCGTAAGATCAGGTAAGCCCGCCGGTTGCTCTTGTATCCCGCGTTTCGGGCCGGGCACGCCGACAAGGACTCCATTGGTTCTGCGGGTCTCGCTGAACAGGACATCGGCTAGCGCGAGATTTCCCGCCCATGCTTCCGTGAACCACTGCCGAGTGACGTCCAGGTACCGATCGCTGGCAACTTGACTGGCCACGTTCTTTCCTCTCCGGCAGCCGTCCACGACCGTGATAGCGGTTTGCGCGGTGGATGCCTGGCTCCTTGGCCGGCGACCTTACCAGGGCAAGCCTTTTCATCCGGACTTACCCGCGGAGTTTTCTCGCGCTTGAGTCAACGAAGCGCATCGAAGACGCGGGGTTGATACCGTCGCGCCTGCCTGGCGACGCCGGCTCCTACCGGCCCCGCAATTCCTGCCAGGTCTTGCCGCTCCGGACACTCGCCGGCTGCTCGGCCGCGATGTCCGATCCGGGGCGCGCGCCGGAATCGCGGACCTTCACCAGGATCCAGCGCCTTTGGCCGGTTCGGGTCAGCGCGAAGCCGCCGGAGAGTTTGCGGCCGTGCAGGATGAACGAAATATGCCCCGGCTCATCCCGAACGATCTCGGCCGTCCCCTCGTCCCAGATAATCACCGCGCCACTGCCGCGGCGCTGGCCATCATGGACGCCCTCGAACTCACCCGCCGACATGGCGTGGTCCTCAACGGGGACCGCCAGGCGCCGGATCCCCGGGTCTAGCGAAGGTCCCTTGGGCACCGCCCAGGAGCGCAGCACCTCGCCTGACTGCAGGCGGAAATCGAAGTGCAACGTCGTCGCGTCGTGCAACTGCACGACAAAGCGAGGCGGGCTAGCCACGCCTCAGTATGTTCCGAACTCGAGGGCGGGGCAGCGGCTGGTTGTTATTTCTGGCGGTATTAGCACCGTCTGGCCGGCTTTACCCGGCAGCCAAAGGCCTGCACGACTCGGTGATGTGCCGATCGCCGGCTTGCCAGAGCATGCTTCTAGGATCACAGTGCCTGGCCTGCTTTGGTACTCCCGCGTTTGGCCACGCTGGCCGGGAACCCGATGCTCAGGATCTCGCTGGAGGTGCCATGACCCACCCGATCGCGCCGAGCCACGTTCCCGCGGGCGCCACACCGGAAGGCGACGGGATACTCGTCGGGGACGGCCCGGTTCGCGTCGATGCCTTCATCGACTTCCAGTGCCCGTTCTGCCGCCTATTCGAGCTCAATTCGGGACCGACGCTGGCCAAAATGGTCGCCGATGAGCTGGTCAGCATCGCCTATCACCCGATGAACTTCCTCGACGAGGCGTCGACGACGCACTACTCGACGCGCGCGGCCGCGTCATCGGGCTGTGCCGCGGACCAGGGACAGTTCCTGCCGTACGCGCACGAGCTCTTCGTCCATCAGCCCCCTGAGGGCGGCGCCGGGCTGAGCGACGCCGAGCTGGCCGCCATCGGGCGTTCCGTGGGGCTGGCCGACGAGACGTTCGGCACCTGCCTGACCGAAAGGCCTTACCTGGAATGGCCTTCGTACGTGACCGCGCGGGCCTACGCGCTCGGAGTCCAGGGCACGCCGACCGTGCTGGTCGCAGGCACGATGGTCAGGCCAGACGCGCGGACGATCGCGGCCGCGATCGCGGCGGCCCAGGCAGACCGCTGACCGGGACCGCCGTATCAGGCGAGGGAAGGGAGCCGATGATGGCGCGGATACCGGCCACCGCTCGCGGTCGCCTACTGGCCCGTCCGGCGCCGGCAGCTGCACCCCGGTAGTGATCCCCGGCGCGGCAACCCGGCTCCCGTCCTGCACCAGCGTCCGTACCTACCATGAGCAACGAACGCTGGAGTGCCCAGTCGGCAACCCCGGCAATTCAAGGCCGGAAAAATCACGCCCGCCATCGGCTTCCTCATAAGATCCCCAGCCCTTCAGCGGCACATGCCGATACCTAGGTCACGGCCCGGGCGCGGCCAAGGTTCAAAAGACCTTTATTCCGAACGGCCCCCGGTAACAGCGCCACGTCACGATCGACGCCCCGAGGGCTTGACGCCAACCGCTGTGACCGTCGCGGGCGAACGGTTGCGCTGAGCCGCCGCCAGAGCGCTGTGCGCCAGAGCATGTGGAGCGTACGCTCTCGGTTATGGGCATCCGTTCCTGGTTCGCTACCTACTGGACGCAGGACGAGCCGGGCCATCGGCGCGGCCTGGTCATCAGCCGCAGAAAAGACCGGCCGAGGCTGGAAGAGATCAAGCGAGCTGCCGCCGAGGACGTCGCCAGGATCGAGGAGGACGACAAGTACTTCGGCCCGAACGCGCCGGCGGATGGTGATGCCCTTTAACCCGGGCCGGCCGGGCTTTCATCGATGCACACGGTTACCGGCCCGGGCGGCCCGTCACGCTGTTAGATCCAGCCACGTCTGCGGCGGGTCAGGCCTCCTGGGCCAGGATGTTGTACAGGTCAGCCGGGCTGATCAGGTTGGGGTACGGCAGACCTGCCTCCAGGTGGAGACCGGCGTAGTTATAGCAGTCCGCGACCAGCGCCGAGCACACCCGCCAGTGATCTTCCTTGAACACCGGATCGAGTTCGGCTCCGCTGCGTATCTTCAGCACTTCCAGCGCGAACCCGACGTACGCAGGGTAGTCATACGGGGTTCCCACCAGGGCGTACGCCCGGGCGACGATGGCGTCGCGCTGAGGGTCGGTCAGCGGATAGTGCACGTTCCAAACCGCGTCGTTATGAGACGCGGCCGGTGAGATCTTCGCGACCGGCGGCGCGGCCTCGATGATGTTCCCGTTGCCCACGTAGACGAAGGCGTGCCCGGCCCACGACTCGGTCGCGTGCCTGATGAGCTCGCCGGTAAGTCCTGAACCGTGGCTCACGCCGTAACAGCCGGGCTGGACGATATCGCCGTTGGCCGCGGTATACGGAGCCAGCGTCGACCCGGCTGGCGAGACCGGAATGTCAGTGACGGTCATCGGATTCCCCTTTGTCCCCGCGGGCGCCGATCATGACAAGCCCGCCCTACCACTTCGGAGGTCCACGGGCAGCCGCTGATACATTCCGGCGAGGGCCGGTAGTTACCGATCCGCAGCCGGGGGCAGTCCATCATCGCCCCTGACGTCAGCAAGCAGCAGTTCGACAACCCGATGCTGGCGTAAACCCCGTCCCGCGGCGAAGGTGGCCAGCCGCGGGATGGGGGCTCGTTCGGGCCAAAAGGAAATCAGGGTGCGGCCGTTCAGTTACTTACGGTGCAAAGCCAGCGCCGGTTTGCTCGCAGGCTGTAACGCCGCTAGCGTGCCAGGCATGGCAGCGGATGGGCGGCGGCACATAATCGCGATCGGTGGCGGCATGCGCGTCCCCGAGGGCCAGGTACCTGTGCACCTGGATTACGCGCTGCGGCTGACCGGGCGGCGCGAGCCCCGGATCTGCGTGCTGAACACCGCGGGCGGCGATGACCCGCGGTGGACACTGCCGATGTACGACCGTTTCGCCGGGCACCCGGCACGGGTTAGCCACCTGGCCCTGTTCCCGATGCCGAACGTCGCCGACCCCGAGGACCTGCTGCTGTCCCAGGACGTCATCTTCGTCGGCGGGGGCAGCGTGGCGAACATGGTGGCCGTGTGGCGGGTGCACGGGCTGGACGAGATCATGCGCAAAGCATGGCAGGCGGGCACCGTGCTGGCCGGGTCGAGCGCGGGCGGGATCTGCTGGTTCGAGGGCGGCACCACGGACTCGTTCGGGCGTGATCTGCGGGCGTTTACCGACGGCCTCGGGCTGCTGGCCGGCAGCTACTGCCCGCACTACGACTCCGAGACGCGCCGGCGGCCGCTCTACCACCGGCTGATCGCGGACGGCACGCTATCCGGCGGCATCGCGTGCGATGACGGCGCGGCGGCGCACTTCACCGACGACACGCTGAGCGAACTGATCGCGGACCGGCCCGGCGCGAGCGCCTACCGGGTGGAGCCGGGCATCACCGAGACCCGGCTCGACACCCGGGTCCTGGGCGACGGCGGCTGAGTTACGGGCGCCTGGAGCAGCGGGCTGCCCGGATCGCTTGTCATGAAACCCGGGTTCCAGCACGCCCCAGGGTGCTGAGAGCCCGGTTTCATTCCGCTTCGGCGCACCAGCCGCAGCCCCACTGGGGCTGCAGGCGACGGCTGAGCTGCGCCGCCGGGACGTCAGCCCGCCGGTGCTGGCCCGAAGTCAGGGCTTGGAGCCGGCGGTGGCGCGGCGCAGTGACCAGCCGAGCGCCCCGAAGACGCATACGGGCAGCAGCCACCAGGCGTTGACGCCGGCCGCGTGCACCAGTAGCGCCGTCAGCGCGAGGGCCACCACCACGACGGTCGCGACCCGCCAGTCATCGCCGACTACGAAGTCGTACCAGAAAGCGCCGATCGCCTTGAGCCGCTTCATGAGCTGGCCACCTCCTCGGACTCGGACTCGGACTCGGACTGGGACTGGGACGGATGGGCGGCGGGCGCCGGCGGCCGCGGACGGCCCGCCCGGCGCAGCATCGCGGTGTACCCCAGCGACACCAGCGCGACCACGGGGACCAGCACGAGCAAGGCCGCGTCGTGGCCCGGCCAGGAGACGCCGGCCCCTTCGGCGCCCCAGAACAGGCCGAACGAGGTCAGCATGATGCCCACGACGAACTTCATCGCGTTCTCCGGCAAGCGGGCGAGCGGAGCGCGGACCGCGATCCCCGTCACCGTCACCACCACGATGGCGGCCACCGCGCCGATCACGGCGGCGCCCACGTTGCGCTGGTTGGCGCCGAACGTGATCACGATGAAGACGACCTCCAGCCCTTCGAGCAGCACGCCCTTGAACGACAGGGTGAACGCGTACCAGTCACGGACGCCACGCCGCGACTCGGTGGCCGCGGCCTTCGCCGCCGCCACCTCACGCAGGTAGGCACTGGCCTCGTCGTGCAGCGACTTGTGCCCGGTCGCGCGCAGGATGGCCTTGCGCAGCCACTGGATCCCGAAGATCGCCAGCAGCGCGCCAACGACCAGGCGCAGCGCCGCCAGCGGGATCAGGGTGAGGGCGGGGCCCAGCGCGGCGGTCACCACGGCCAGCACGACCAGGGCCGCCGCCATGCCCTGGAAGGTCGACCGCCACTCGCGGGTCAGGCCGGCGGCGAGCACGATGGTCAGCGCCTCGGTCGCCTCTACCGCACAGGCGACGAAGACGGTCAGGATGAGGGGAAGGGCGGTCACGGAGCCTCCTTCAGCACGGGGCCTCCACTAGGTCATGGACAATGTTCGGGTGACTGAGAAAGCTGAACACGGGAGCGGCTGGCTGGTCCTCATTTACCATGTGCCGCCCGAGCCAACCAGGCTGCGCTCCACGGTGTGGCGGCGGATCAAGAGCCTGGGCGCCATCTACCTGCAGAACTCGGCCGCCGCGCTGCCAGCCAACGCGGCCACCGAGCGCGCGCTGCGCAAGCTGCGCAGAGAGATTATCGAGATGTCCGGGACGGCGGTCCTGCTGTCGTGCGAGGTGCTGGCGGGCGAGTCCGATATCCATAACGCCTTCCAGGCGGCCAGGAACGATGAGTACGAGGAAATCGTCGACCGCTGCGAGGACTTCCTCGCCCAGGTGAAGAAGGAGTACGCGGCCAATCACTTTACCTACGCGGAGCTTGAGGAAAATGAGGTCGACCTCGTCAAGTTGCGCAACTGGTTCGCCAAAGTGCGGGAGCGCGACGCCTTCGACGCCAACGGCCGGCCCGCGGCCGAGAAGGCGCTCGAGGAGTGCGAGCAATCCCTCGAAGCGTACGCGGCCCGGGTGTACGCCGAGGAGGGCGAAGGCCAGTGACCCGCTGGGCCGCACCGCCCGCATCATGCCTCCATTAGGTAATTGCAACCGTCGTTAGATTATAACCCTAACGGTAGTTATGTTTATTTCGTGATCATCGCTTCATCTGCCGGTCAACTTCCGGACAGCTCACGTACGGATCGCCTATACAGGCTCTGACCCCATGATTCGCACCAGGGCGCGCCTGACGGCAACGCCCTCGGCACCCAGTCGGTACCGGCCGGCAAGAGCTTCACGCCGGCCAGTTCAAGCTCGCGCTGGTGCAGAGCCCGGCGGGATCGGCGCCGCACGGGGCGACATCGGGAGAGCTTGAACACCAGCAGATGCCCTACGATCAGCAGGATGACGGTCTCATTGCTCACCAGCCAGTCCGCGCCGACCGCCACCGACGCGGATGCCCTCGTGATCGGGGTATTCCAGGGCCCGGATGGGCCTGTTCCCACGCCAGGTACGGATGAAATCGATGTGATGGGCGCACTGACCGCGCTCGGCGCCACGGGCAAACCCGAGGAGATGGCCAAGGTTCCCACCGCCGGGCGCCTAGCGGCCCCGGTTATCGTCGCCGTGGGCCTCGGCCCCGAACCCAGGGGCACTAGCCAGGGCGACGAGGAGCGGCAGGCGTACCTGGAAAGGCTGCGCCGCGCCGCGGGTGCCGCCACCCGCGAGCTCACCTCCGGGCCCCTGTCCGGCCGGGCCAGGCGCATCGCCATCGCGCTCCCCGCCGGGCAGCCGGATGAGGCCGAGGCGGTCGGGCTCGGCGCACTGCTCGGCAGCTACGCCTTCCGCAAGTACCGGACGACCCCGAACGCGGCGGGCGATGTGGAGCTGATCCTGTCCACCGCGGCCGAGGAGGCCGTCAGCCGGGCTCGCATCCTGGCCGAGGCGATGATCCTCGTCCGCGACCTGGTGAACACCGCCCCCGCCGACCTGGTGCCGGCGGACTTGGCCGCGGCGGCCGAGCAGGCGGCGGCCGAGCACGGCCTGGGCGTGCAGGTCCTCGACGAGAACGAGCTTGCCAAGGAGGGCTTCGGCGGCATCCTCGCGGTCGGCATGGGCTCCTCCCATCCGCCGCGCCTGGTCAGGCTCGAGTACACCCACCCGGATGCCGAGCGCACCGTCGTATTTGCCGGCAAGGGCATCACGTTCGACTCGGGCGGCCTGTCCCTCAAGCCGCCGAAGGCGATGGAGACGATGAAGGCCGACATGAGCGGCGCGGCGGCGGTGCTGGCCGCGCTGCAAGCCATCGCCGAACTCGGTCCGGCGGTCAACGTAATCGGCTACCTTCCGCTCGCCGAGAACATGCCGGGCGGCGGCGCGCAGCGGCCGTCCGACGTCATCACGATCCACGGCGGCAAAACGGTGGAGGTACTGAACACCGACGCGGAGGGCCGGCTGGTGCTCGCCGACGCCCTGGCCCGCTCCGGAGCCGACGAACCCAGCCTGCTCGTCGACGTGGCTACACTGACAGGAGCGCAGACAGTGGCGCTCGGCACCCGGACGGCCGGGGTGATGGCCAGTGATGATGCTCTCGCCGCTGAGGTCGCGGACTCGGCCAGGCGGGCGGGCGAGGCCATGTGGCCGATGCCGTTGCCAGCAGACCTCCGTAAGGGGCTCGAGTCAACCGTGGCCGACATCGCCAACGTCTCTCCCGACCGCGGCGGCGGCATGCTCGTCGCCGGGCTGTTCCTGCGTGAGTTCGTGCCCGCCGGGGTTCGCTGGGTTCACCTGGACATCGCCGGACCTGCCTATAACGACGGCGCCCCGTACGGGTACGTCCCCAAGGGCGGCACCGGAGCGGCCGTCAGGACCCTGGTGCAGATCGCCGCGGACGTGGCGGAAGGAAAGCTTGCAGCCGGCCAGGCTGACGGCTAGTGAAATGATGAAGACTGGGTAAGCCGACTGAGGCTGACTAAGGAGGCTTGAGGGGTGGCAGAGGGAATCGGCAGCTACGACATCGTCGTGCTCGGCGGTGGCAGCGGCGGGTACGCCTGCGCGC
This sequence comes from uncultured Actinomycetes bacterium, assembly GCA_963806335.1. GTDB lineage: Bacteria > Actinomycetota > Actinomycetes > Streptosporangiales > Streptosporangiaceae > Palsa-504. The sequence continues at coordinate 179,830 of CAWDXO010000022.1, read as the reverse complement.
TGCGCGCAGCCGAACTCGGCAAGCGCGTGGCGCTGATCGAAAAGGACAGGGTCGGGGGGACCTGCCTGCACCGCGGCTGCATCCCGACCAAGGCGCTGCTGCACGCGGCCGAGATCGCGGATCACACCAGGGACAGCGCCTCCGTCGGCGTCCGGTCCTCCTTCGAGGGCATCGACGTGCCCGGCGTGCAGTCTTATAAGGACGGCGTGGTGGACCGGCTCTGGAAGGGCCTGCAGTCCACGATCGCGAGCAGGAAGATCGACACCATCGAGGGACACGGACGGCTGGAATCGCCGCACAGTGTCCGGGTGGGCGACACCATCTACGAGGCCGAGCACATCGTCCTCGGCACCGGATCGCAGCCGCGGAGCCTGCCCGGTCTCGACATCGACGGGATGCGGGTCATTACCTCCGACGACGCGCTCAAACTGGACCGGGTCCCTGAGTCGGTCGTCGTCCTGGGCGGCGGAGTGATCGGAGTCGAGTTCGCGAGCGTGTGGCGGTCCTTCGGCGCCGAGGTCACGATCGTGGAGATGCTTCCCCAGCTGGTGCCCCTGGAGGACGAGACCAGCGCGAAGCTGCTGCAGCGGGCGTTCCGGCGCCGCGGCATCCGCTTCGAGCTCGGCGCCAGGTTCGAGTCGGTCAAGCACACCGACACCGGCGTCACAGTCACGCTCGAAGGCGGCAAGACCATTGACGCCGACCTGCTGCTGGTCGCGGTCGGCCGCGGGCCGGTCTCCGACGGCCTCGGCTACGAAGACGCCGGCGTGGTCATGGAGCGGGGTTTCGTCAAGGTGGACTCGGTCTGCCGGACGAGCATCCCCTCGATCTCCGCGGTCGGTGATCTCATCAACACGCCGCAGCTGGCGCACGTGGGGTTCGGGGAGGGGATCCTGGTCGCGGAGCGGATCAGCGGCCTGCCGGTCACGCCGATCGACTACGACGGCGTGCCGCGGATCACCTACTGCGACCCGGAGGTCGCCTCGGTCGGCCTTACGTCCGTGCAGGCCAGCGAGCGCGGGCTGAAGACCGTGGAGTTCAACTACTCGCTCGGCGGCAACGGCCGCAGCGTGATCCTGCAGACGCAGGGCGCGTGCAAGGTGATCGCCCTCTCCGAGGAAGACGGCCCCGGGCGCGTGGTCGGCATTCACATTGTCGGCAGCCACGTCGGCGAGCTCATCGCGGAGGCCCAGCTCATCTACAACTGGGACGCCGAACCCTCGGACGTGGCCCAGCTCATCCACCCCCATCCCACCCAGTCGGAGGCGATCGGCGAGGCGATGCTCGCGCTGGCCGGTAAGCCTCTGCACGTACACGCCTAGGAGTTACGAGAGCCATGTCGGTCTCCGTATCCATGCCGCAGCTCGGTGAGAGCGTCACCGAGGGCACCGTCACGCGCTGGCTGAAGAAGGAAGGCGAGCGCGTGGAGGTGGATGAGCCGCTCCTTGAGGTGTCGACCGACAAGGTGGACACCGAGATTCCGTCGCCCGCGTCCGGGATCCTGCGCGGCATAGCGGTGGACGAGGACGAGACGGTCGCGGTGGGCGCGCAGCTCGCGGTGATCGAGGACAGCGAGACCAGCGAAGCCGCGCCCGCCGGCGACTCGCCGCCGCAAGACGCCGCTGAGCCCGAGCCCGAGCCCGCCGCGCCGGACGAACCAGCTTCGGCTGAAGCCGCGTCCGGGTCCGACTCGGACGGCTGGAGCCAGCAGGTGAACTACGCTCCGCCAGCCCAGCCAGCCCAGCCGGCGCCGGCCCCTGCTTCGGGTTCGCCGGATCAGGTGCCTGCCTACGCTCCCCCGCCCGCCTACGGACAGCCGAATCCGGCGTACGCCGCGTACGGCCAGCCTGCGCCGCAGGCCGGGCCGGCGGATGGCCAGGCGCACGCCCCGAGCGAGCCGGCCGCCTCATCTCCCGCCCCGGCCGCACCGGCGGAGGAGGAATACCCGCCGCCGACGCCACTGCCGAGCGCGGGTGAAGCGCCCTACGTCACCCCGCTGGTACGCAAGCTCGCGGCCGAGCACGCGGTGAACCTGGAAACCGTCTCTGGCACCGGGGTGGGCGGTCGTATCCGCAAGCAGGACGTCATCGAGGCCGCCCGCACCCAGCGCGGCGCACAGCCCCAGAACGCACCGGCGCAGAGCGCACCGAGCCCGCAGCCGGCTCAGCCGCCTGCTCCTACCCCTGCTCCTGCTCCCCAGCAGGCCCCGGTTGGCGGGCAGGCCCAGGAGACGCAGGCACCGCAGGAGGTCCGTCAGCAGCAGCCGGCGCCGGCCGCGCCGCAGCAGCCCGCCGCCCGCGCCGCCGCGCCCGCCCGGCCGACCGTGGTGCCCTCCTCGCTGCGCGGCACGACTCAGCGCATGTCCCGGCCGCGCCAGGTCATCGCGCAGCGGATGGTCGAGTCGCTGCACACGTCCGCGCAGCTCACCACCGTGGTGGAAGCCGACGTCACGGCCATCGCCAGGCTCCGTGGGCTCGCCAAGCGCGACTTCGAGGCCCGGGAGGGCGTCAAGCTGTCCTTCCTCCCGTTCTTCGCACTCGCCGCCGTCGAGGCCTTGAAGGTGCACCCCAAGCTCAACGCCGTGATCGACGGGGATCAGGTCACCTACCACGACGCCGAGCACGTCGGGATCGCGGTGGACACCGAGCGCGGCCTGATGGTGCCGGTCATCCACAACGCGGGCGACCTGAACATCGGCGGCCTGGCCCGCAAGATCGGCGACCTCGCCGAGCGGACCAGGTCCGGGCATGTCGGCCCGGATGAGCTGGCCGGAGGTACGTTCACGCTGACCAACACGGGCAGCCGCGGCGCCCTGTTCGACACGCCCATCATCAACCAGCCGCAGGTCGCGATCCTCGGAACCGGGACCGTCGTCAAGCGGCCCGTGGTGGTCGAAGACCCGGCCCTCGGCGAGGTGATCGCGGTGCGCTCGATGGTGTACCTGGCGCTCACCTACGACCACCGGCTCGTCGACGGCGCCGACGCGGCCAGGTTCCTCACCACGGTGAAGAACAGGCTCGAGGAAGGAGCGTTCGAGGCCGAACTAGGCCTTTAGCGCCGGCGCATGAAGGTCGCGGTCACTGGCTCATCCGGGCTGATAGGGAACGCGCTGGTGGCCAGCCTGCGCGCAGACGGTCACGAAGTCATCAAGCTCGTGCGCCGGCCGTCACGGTCGCCGGATGAGGTCCGCTGGGATCCGCGGGCGGCGGACGCCGGGCTCATCCCCGCGAGCCTGGACGGGCTCGACGCCTGCGTGCACCTGGCCGGCGCGGGGGTCATGGACCGCCGCTGGACCGCCAGGTACAAGGCGGAGATCCGGGCCAGCCGGGTGCTTGGCACCCGCGCCCTGGCCGGCGCGCTCGGCAAGCTGAGCGCGCCGCCCGCGACCCTCCTGTCGGGCTCGGCCATCGGCTGGTACGGAGACACCGGCGGACGTGCGGTCGATGAGTCGGCGCCGGCCGGGCGGGCCTTCCTCGCTCGGGTGGTCGAGGACTGGGAGGCGGCCGCCGAACCCGCCGCCAACGCGGGCATCCGCGTCGTGCACCTGCGCAGCAGCCTGGTCCTGACCCCTCGCGGCGGCATCCTGGCCCGGCTGCTCCCCCTGGCCAGGCTCGGCCTTTGCCCGCGGTTCGCCACCGGACGGCAGGTCATGAGCTGGATCTCGCTGTCCGACGAGATCGGCGCCATCCGGTTCCTGCTCGAGCGAAAGGACGTCAGCGGCCCGGTCAACCTGACGACCCCGAACCCGGTCTCGGAGTCCGAGTTCACCGCCCGGCTCACCGCCGCCGTCGGCCGCCGTGACCTGCCCTGGCTGCGCATCCCCGCCCCGGTGCTCCGCGCGGCCCTCGGCGAGGCCGCCGTCGAGCTGCTGACCAGCGCCCGGGTCGTCCCGGGGCGCCTGCTGGAGGCGCGCTACGAGTTCGGCTACCCCGACCTGCCCGAAGCCCTGTCGGCGGAACTAGCCTCCTCCCGCTTAACCCGCGTGGTGCTCCGAAGCCAGGCGCTCTGGCGAAACAGGGGAGGCGGCAGCGGCCTGTGGTGCCGGCATCCGCGGGCCGGCCCAGCCGGCCGGTTTGGCCGGCGAGCGGGATCGGGGGCGCGCACCTTGGCTAGGGGCTGCCGCGTTGGCTCAGCCAGATTGAGATATGGGCGGGCTCTAGGGTCCGGTGGGCGACGCTGGTCAGCTCGGACTGCACCGCGTCGATGTCTACGGCATCCTTCAGCCGGGCGGCGAACGCGGCCACCGTCACGTCGGCGTCATACCGGGCCCGGTTGAACCGCCGGTCCACGATCCGCTGGACCCTGCGTCTGAGCGGATTGAACGAGGCCGCCGCGATCAGGGTCGAGGCCGCCACGGCCACCGGCGAGGTGAGCGGCAGCACGTCGTTAGAGAGCAGGACCATGCCCGCATACACGCCGATCAGCAGGCCGGTCACCACCGTAGGCCAGCGTCCTGGAGATGATCCGGTCGATCTCGTAGAGGCGGTATTTGAGGATGCCGACGCCCATGGACACCGGCAACGCCGCAAGGCCGAACCAGGCGAGGTTATCCGCCCATTCCCGTAGCTCCGTGGTCGCGCCCGGCGAGCTCCAGGCCAGCGCGAGGACCACGCTGACCACGGTGACGGCCGCGCCGCTGGCCAGCCACTTCAGCTGCTGGCGTCGCTCGCCGGACGAGCGCCGCCAGCTCACTACCTGGATGTCGTGGAGGTTGGGGTCACGGTGGGATCCAGATCAGGCTCGCGAACACCACGCCCGCGACGCCCGCCACCAGATTGTGCTGGGATGCGCCGAGCACCCGCGATCGGGTACCCGCGCAAAAGCTAACTAATCATGACACCTGAGGAACCCGGAGAGCCCTGGGACAGGGCGGGCGTCCCTCCTCGCCGGTCCGACGGTAAGCAAGCACTGTGCCGTCGTAAGAGAGCAACGATCGCGTCATAGGTCAATCCTGGCCCAGGGTACGAGTGGCACGCACGACGTCTCGTTCGGTCCAATTAAAAGAAGGAGGCGGGTCAGTTTTCGGCGGCGGGTTCCAGGACGATGTCGAATTCGGCCAGGCTGAACGGTCCGCTGAGCCCGTACCTGGCGGCCTGATCGGGATCGTCGACGGCGGCGAACTTCTTGATCAGGCTCTTTTTCACCGCGAACACCGCGTCCGATTCGATGTACTGGCTGCCCGCCACGAAAATGTGCGTGGTCAGCGGGCGGTGCCCGGGCGCGGTCACGATGAAGTGGATGTGCGCCGGGCGATAAGGATGGCGCTTCGTGGCGTTCAGCAGCGTGCCGACCGGGCCGTCGGTCGGGATCGGGTAGAAGCTCGGCACGATCGTACGGAACCAGAAGGAGCCGTCCTCGGCGGCGGTGAACAGGCCGCGTCCGTTGGCCCGCGGCTGCACAGCCGGCTGCTGGACATCGTAGAAGCCCTGATCGTTGGCCTGCCAGACGTCCAGTTCGGCGCCGGGCAGCGGCGTGCCGTCGGCCGAGAGCACCCGGCCGCGGACCACGCACGGCGTGCCTGTCCCGACCAAGTCGATGCTCTCGCCGAGTTCGCGACGCGGGGATTTCACCACGTGGAAGGGGCCGAGCACGGTGGACTCCGTGGCTCCGCCGGTCCGGTTATTGATCGTCTCCACCAGCATGGAAACGCCGAGCACGTCGGAAAGCAGGATGAATTCCTGCCGCTCGTCGTCGCATTTCTGGCCGGTCGCGGTGAGGAAGTCGATCGCTCGCTCCCATTCCGCGATCGTGGGCTCGGTTTCCCTGACGAACGCGTGCAGATGCCTGACCAGGCTGTTCAGCAGCTCACGCAGCCGCGGGTCCGGAGTCTCGGCGAAGCTCTCGATGACCGCGTCGGCGGCGGTCTCCTCAGTGAAGTCGGTGGTCATGGCCGACAGCGTAAGTCCCTCGGATGGCGCTCCGCTAGCCAAGGGGGACGCCCCCTGGGACCCCCGCAGGGCCAAATCGGAGACCGGCCCGAGGTGGTGGAGCTTGTCGGGTCGCTCGTATTCATGCGTGTCTCCTCGGGATCTTCTGATCCCTAAGACGAGGACCGGGGGCCGGCTGTGACATCGGCGTCCGGTGACCTCAGCCGGGCGGGTAGGCACTCCTCGAGCCCGTCCGCGAACAGCGGCACCCGCCACAGCGGCGGTACCGGCCCGGCGATTCCGGCCAGTTGCATCAAAGTCTGGATGGTGACGCGCACCAGCCGCCGGGCGGCGGCGAACATGAACAAAGCGAGCGGCAGTTCGGCTAGGACCGCGGAGACGATGCTCGTGACAAAGTCGTTTGTGCCGTAATCCAGCGCCACGTCGAACCACGCGTCACACACCAGCAGCGTGCCCGTCACGATCATGAAGAAGATGACGACCTGGCGCTGGTGCCAGGCGGCCCAGCCGGTCGCGGCGAATCCGGCTAGCTCGGCGATGTCTAGCCCGACCCAGACCGTCCGCCAGTCCGTCGAGGTGTAGCGTCCGGGCAGCGTCAGGATGAGGATGGCGATCCAGGCGGCCAGGGCCACGCAGCACGTCATCATGATCAGCAGGCCGAATCGCCTGCGGCGCTGCACCCGCGGATCCATCATCGGGTGCGGCAGGTCCATGGCCGCCAGGGCGTGGGCCAGCTGACGGCGCTCGTCCGGGGTCATCCGGCGTAGTTCAGCCTCGTCGATCACCTCTCCATTGTCGGCATCCCGCTATCGGGGTCCGCGGCCGGCGGTCAGGCCGACCGGGCGCGCTCCACGTATTCGTGCGCGCGGCGGCGGGAGAACACCTCGCCCATCCCGGATCCGGACAGCGGGGCGTGGCGCAGCGAGGGGCGCGAGCTGGGTCCGGCCGCGGCCGGGACGCGGCCACCGGCCGCCGCCGGGACGCGGCCACCGGCCGCGGCCGGGACGCGCAGGGTGGCCTCGACCGTGGCCTTGAGCAGGCGGCGCGCCCCGGCGAAGGCCAGGAGGGCGAGGGGCAGCTCGGCGAAGACCGCCGATGCCAGGCTCAGCCAGAAGCCATTCGTCTTCAGCGACGTAGTCACGTCGAACCAGGCGTCACAGCACAGCATGGTGCCGGTCAGCATGAGCAGCAAGATCACCACCTGCCGCTGCCGCCAGAGTGCCCAGGCCGTCAGGGCGAACGCGACGAGCAGCAGCACGTCGAAGTTCACCCAGACGGCACGCCAGTGGTGTGCGTCGAAGTGGTGCGGCAGCGTGGCGGCCAGCACTACGATCCAGCCACCCAGGACCACGCAGCAGCCCGTCAGCACGATCAGCGCCACCTGCCGCTGACGGCGCAGCTCCGGGTAACTCAGGAAGGGATCAGGCTGGTCCGGTGCTTCCGGGGCTGGTCCGTCAAGTTCTGCGAGGATACTCGCCAACTGCCGCCGTTCGCCCTGGCTCATCCGCCGCACCTCGGCCTCGTTTATCACGGCCTCATTGTGCCCCCTGCGTTTGCGGGTTAGCTACACGCGGGCTGCGCGTTCGCCGTCCGGCGGGCGTGTCGGCCTTGCGGCCCGGCCGGGCGTAAGCTGGGAAAAGTGAGTGAGCTTGTCTACCTTGGCTTTGGCGCCCCGGTCGGCTACCTCGAGGGCTGGGACCTGCAGCGACGGGTGCACGCCAGGCGGGTCGCCGACGAGGTGCCCGACAGCTGCCTGCTGCTCGAGCACGAGCCCGTATACACGGCCGGCAAGCGGACGGCCGCGTCCGACCGGCCGTTCGGCGATCCGGGTGCCCCGGTGGTCAACGTGGACCGCGGCGGCAAGATCACCTGGCACGGGCCCGGCCAGCTGACCGGATACCCGATCGTCAAGCTCCGCGAGCCGCTTGATGTGGTGGCCTACGTGCGCGCGCTGGAGGAAGCGCTCATCCAGACGTGCGCCGAATTCGGGGTGACCACCGCGCGGGTGGATGGTCGCAGCGGAGCGTGGGTGCTGGGCGACTCGCCGGCGCGGCCGGACCGCAAGCTGGGCGCGATCGGCGCGCGGGTGGCCAGGGGCGTCACCATGCACGGGTTCGCGCTGAACTGCGACTGCGACCTGTCCTGGTATGACCGCATCGTCCCCTGCGGCATCCGCGATGCCGGAGTCAGCACGCTGTCGGCCGAAGCGGGCCGCCGGATACTCGTCGCCGAGGTGACACCGGTCATGGAGCGGCACCTGGCCGAGGTGCTCGGCTATCGCACCCGGCGCCATGTGTACGACCCGGAGGTCCTGGCGGGCCGGAGCACCGAAGCGCAGGCGGCCGTCTAGGCATCCCCTAAGACCTCGCCGATCTCGTACCGGGCAGGCCGTTTATCGTGCTCAAGATCATGTGGTTCCCGCTACAGCTTTCGGCGCGCGGCAACATACGCTGATGGGGTGGTACTCGCACCCGAGGGACGGCGGATGCTTCGCCTGGAGGCCCGCAACAGTCAGGTCCCGGTTGAGCGCAAGCCGCCGTGGATCAAGACCAGGCTGCGTACCGGCCCGTCGTATACGCAGCTGAAGACGCTGGTGCGCAGCGAGGGGCTGCATACGGTGTGTGAGGAGGCGGGCTGCCCGAACATCTTCGAGTGCTGGGAGGACCGCGAGGCGACCTTCCTGATCGGCGGGGATCAGTGCACCCGGCGGTGTGATTTCTGCCAGATCGGCACCGGCAGGCCGCAGCCGCTGGATACCGGCGAGCCGGGGCGGGTGGCGGAGTCGGTGGCCGCGATGGGGCTGAGGTACGCGACCGTGACCGGGGTGGCGCGCGATGACCTGGCGGACGGCGGCGCGTGGCTGTACGCGCAGACCTGCCGGGAGATCCACGCCGCGGTTCCGGGCTGCGGGGTGGAGCTGCTGATCCCGGACTTCAACGCCGTCCCGGGCTGGCTGGCGGAGGTGTTCGGCGCCCGGCCCGAGGTCCTGGCGCACAACATCGAGACGGTGCCGCGGATCTTCCGGCGGATCCGGCCGGGGTTCCGGTACCCGCGGTCGCTGGAGGTGCTGCGGGCGGCCCGGGCGGCGGGGCTGGTCACCAAGTCCAACCTGATCCTGGGGCTGGGCGAGGAACGGGACGAGGTCACCGGGGCGATGCGGGACCTGCGGGCGGCCGGGTGTGACCTGCTGACGATCACCCAGTACCTGCGGCCCACCCCGCGGCATCACCCGGTGGAACGCTGGGTCAAGCCCGCGGAGTTCACCGAGCTCCGCGAGGAGGCCCTGGAACTCGGCTTCGCCGGCGTGATGTCCGGGCCCCTGGTCCGCTCCTCCTACCGGGCCGGCCGGCTCTACGCGCAGGCGATCGAACAGCGCGACGGGACCGCTTCCTGATAGGGCGCTTCCGGTTAGGTCCGGCTTTTGCTAGGCCGGGCGGTTTCTGTCCGGGGCGCTTGAACCGTATGCTGCGGAGCATGGCACGCATGTCGAGAAAGTCTGGGGCCGCTGACCCGGCCATCAATAGGGATGCCGCGGCCGACCTGGCCGGCGCCGGGCGGCTAAAGCAGATACGCATGGTGGCGGGATTGGTGCACCGCTCCAACCCGAGGGCGATACCCATCACCCTCGGCGCCGGGCTCGGCACGATGGTGATCTTGATCGTGGTCGGGCTGCTCACCGGCCTGCCCGCGCTCCTTATTCCCCTGGGCATCTTGCTCGGCGTGCTGGTCACGGTGATCTTGTTCGGCAGGTTCGCGCAGTCCGCGCAGTACTCCGCCATCGAAGGGCAGCCAGGCGCGGCCGCCGCCGTGCTCGAGAACATGCGCGGCAACTGGACGGTGACGCCCGCGATCGCCGCCAACCGGAACATGGACGTGGTGCACCGGGCCGTGGGCAAGCCGGGCGTCATCCTGGTCGGTGAAGGCTCCCCCACCCGGCTGGCCAGCCTGCTCGCCGCCGAGAAGAAGCGGGTCGCCCGGGTAGCGTACGAAGTGCCGATCCACGAGTTCCAGGTCGGCAACGAAGAGGGCCAGATCCCGATCGGCAAGCTCCAGCGGAAGGTCATGCGGCTTCCGCGCCAGCTCAAGCCGGACGCGATCAGCGACCTCAATCACCGCCTCAAGGCCCTTCAGCCGTCTTTGCAGGCGCCCAAGGGACCGATCCCGAGGAACGTGCGGCAGCCCAAGATGCCCCGGCCGAAGGCGCGCTAGGAGCGCACCGCGGACCCGAGCGCGCGCCCGGCCTGATCGGCGAGCGTGACGGCCACCAGCCGAGCTTGCAGCGACGGCTTGGAGCCGGGCTTCGGCTTCATCATGAACCGCCCGTAATACTGGCCCTGGGCGAAGGTCCGCAGCTCGACTTCCTGGCCGGGAAGGCCGAACTCCTCGACGTTGAGGCGGATGCCGCCGCTGGTTACGGAGCCGTCTGGTTCCAGGCGCGGCGGGTGCCCGAGCAGGGTCCCGTACTCGAACCGGCACTCCTGCAGATCCAGCAGGTCCACGAGCTGCCGCCTGACGAGGTCCACCACGTCCTCGGCCGCTCTCGCCGTCTTAGTCAGCGCCGCCGTCTGCTGGATCCGCGACAGATAGTCCGCATCGGTGATCGTGATCACCTTCAGCCGGCGGGCGCGAGCGGCGAGCTGCGACACGGCCAAGCCGACCACTAGCAGCAGGACGAACGTGGTGACATCCGACGAGCTGTGTATCGTGAACCGGTCGTAGGGCACGGTGAAGAAAAAGTCGAACCAGACCGCCGCCCACACCGCCGCTAGGCCGCCGGCGAGGCGATTCCCGAGCGCGGCCACCGCGACTACCGCCACGACCAGCAGCAGAGCCACGTTCGTGTTCGACCAGCTGGCCCGGAACGGCAGCAGGATCGCGATGGCCAGGAGGGGAACGGCCAGAGCAGCGGCGATGGCCGCGCGGTCCCTGGTCAGGTAGCGGAGAGGTGAGGTTTTCGCGCCTGCGCTTTGGATAGCCATCGTTCGCCTCTTGGTGCACGAGTCGGAAACTTCCGAACATCGCCGACCAGGCTTCCCGGCTCACCTAACCACGAGCATAGACCTCGACGAGCGGCAAGTATACGAGCCGCCGGTCCCGGCCGCCGGGACCTCCGCAGCCCTGGTCAGATGCGGACGACGATGGTGTCCGCGGCGCGGTCGTGCAGGCCACGCAGGTCACGGTCGGTCAGCAGCGCCGGCACCACGGCCAGCAGGATCGCCGTCCGGACCAGAGACCAGCCAAATCCGATCGGGCCCCCGGTCATCCTGACGGCCCGGATGCCCACCAGGCGCTTGCCGACGGTGAGACCGGTCAACGCGGTGAGCACCCAGACCTCGACCGCGAAGACCGCGATGGTCCAGAACTGCGAACCGGTCAGCCAGTAGGCGATGAGCATGCAGAGCAGCCAGTCGATGAGCAGGGCCGCGACGCGCCTGGGCATGCTGGCCACGGACCCCGGGCCCCGTTCGGGCAGCCCGAACCGCTGACCCGGATAGGCCGAGGTGGTGCCGTCGGCCGGGGGTGCGGTACCAGTCAATGCGGTGCTGGCCGTTACCGGGCTGGCCGTCACTGTGCTGGCTGTCACCGGGCTGGCTGTCACCGGGCTGGCTGTCACCGGGCTGGCTGTCACCGGGCTGGCCGACCCAGCGGTAGCGGCGGCAGTCCGCGAGGGGCCGACGCTGCGGTTACGGGATTTCTTGGCCACATCACCACGGTATCCGTTCCAGCGCAAACGGCCAGCAGCGGGTCATAATAGGTGCCTGAGCTTGGACGCGAGGCGTAACATCCGTGAAACACACCAGACACGGCGCGGAAATTGCCGACGTCTAACGTCCGAATCGCGTGCCTTGAGATCCGAATGTGTGCCCTGTAACGGGAGGGTTGATGTTCAGCAGTGCCGAGGAAGTTCTCCGCTTCATCGCGGAGGAGAACGTGGAGTTCATCGACGTCAGGTTCTGTGACCTGCCGGGCACGATGCAGCACTTTACCGTGCCAGCCGTGTCGTTCAGTGAGGACGTCTTCACCGACGGCCTCATGTTCGACGGCTCGTCGATCCGCGGGTTCCAGCAGATCCACGAGTCCGACATGCAGCTGCTGCCCGACCCCAGCACGGCGGTGGTCGACCCGTTCCGCACCTACAAGACGTTGAACCTCACGTTCTTCGTGCACGACCCGCTGACCGGCGCGCCGTACAGCAGGGACCCGCGCAACATCGCCAGGAAGGCGGAGGACTACCTGCGCGGCACGGGCATCGGTGACACGGCGTACTTCGGCCCGGAGGCGGAGTTCTACATCTTCGACTCGGCCCGCTTCTCCACCTCCTCGAACGAGGGCTACTACCACATCGACTCGGTGGAAGGCGCGTGGAACACCGGCAAGGACGAGGACGGCGGCAACCTCGCCTACAAGCCCAGGTACAAGGGCGGCTACTTCCCGGTGCCGCCGATGGACCACTTCGTGGACCTCCGCTCGCAGATGACGACCAACCTGCTCGCGGCCGGCATCCAGGTCGAGATGCAGCATCACGAGGTCGGCACCGCCGGCCAGGCGGAGATCAACATGCGGTTCGGCTCCCTCCTGCAGGAGGCCGACCGGCTCATGCTCTTCAAGTACATCATCAAGTCCACCGCCCAGGCGGCGGGCAAGACCGTGACGTTCATGCCGAAGCCGCTGTTCGGTGACAACGGCAACGGCATGCACTGCCACCAGTCGATCTGGAAGGACGGCTCGCCGCTGTTCTACGACGAGGTCGGCTACGCGGGCCTGTCCGACCTCGGCCGGTACTACATCGGCGGCCTGCTCAAGCACGCCCCCTCGCTGCTGGCGTTCACCAACCCGACGGCGAACTCCTACCACCGGCTGGTACCCGGCTTCGAGGCCCCGGTCAACCTGGTCTACTCGCAGCGCAACCGCTCGGCTTGCGCCCGGATCCCGATCACCGGCACGAACCCGAAGGCCAAGCGGGTCGAGTTCCGCGTCCCCGACCCGTCCTGCAACCCGTATCTCGCGTTCGCCGCGATGCTGATGGCGGGCCTGGACGGGATCAAGAACAAGATCGAGCCGCCGGAGCCGGTGGACAAGGACCTGTACGAACTGCCGCCGGACGAGGCAGCCGCCATCCCGCAGGTCCCTGGCTCGCTGGAAGCGGTCCTCAACACGCTGGAGGGTGATCACGCCTACCTCACCGAGGGCGGCGTGTTCACCCCCGACCTCATCGAGACCTGGCTGGACTACAAGCGGACCGTCGAACTCGACGAACTGCGGCTGCGCCCGCACCCGCACGAGTTCGAGCTGTACTACGACTGCTGACGGCCAAACCGGCCGTGACCTGCATCAATGCGAGGCCGCCTCAGCACTAGGTCGTGATAGCGAAAGCCCGCAGGGAGGCCCTGGACCTTCTTGCGGGCTGTTCGCCTGGCCCCGCTCTACCGCCCAGGGTGATAGCTGACGGTCCGCCGCGGCTGGGCATCGGCGACGTGCGGGATATCGGGACCTCTAGGCCCTACCAGACCGGGGATCGCCGTGCGATGATTCACACAAAAGCGGCCTGTCCTTCCGGGCCGCCGTCAGGAAATTGCGGACCAAGGAGTGCGGCATGACGGCGGAGACGGCGCCTGGTCAGGCTCGGGAGACGCCAGGAGGCCTGGCTGAGCCCGGGCCCGCGCAGCCCAGCCTCCCCGATCGCATGGCCAGGTACGGGATCTGGGTCGCGGTGATAACGCGCATCCTCCTGCGCGACCGCCGCTTCCAGACAACAGTCATCAGCGGCGTCGTCGGGGCGTACGCGCTGGGCAGCGTGATCAAGAACAACCAAGCGCGTCCGGTGCGGCGCGCGGTCGCCTGGTACAACGTGCGAGGCGAGGTCGAGGGCATGGAGGTGCTTCATCGCGGGCGGCGGGCACTGAAGTCGGCAAACGCCAGATCCGGGGATGACCCCGGGCGGTTATCACGTGGGTGGAGACGGCGATGCTTAAGTTGCTGTACAAGCCGGTGGCCATCGTGGCCGGGATCGTTGGCGGCTTGCTTTCCGGGCTGATCTTCAAAAGGGTCTGGAAGGTCGTCGGCCGGGGATCTGACGCGCCTGCGCCGATGGATTCAGAGCGGGGCTGGGGAGAGATCCTGCTCGCCGCGGTTCTGCATGGCGCGATATACGCGCTGGTCAAGACGGCTGTCGACCGCGGCGCCGCCGAGTGGACGCGCAAGGCAACCGGAATCTGGCCAGGCGGTACGCTCCAGCAACCCGGTAAGTCGCCCGACCATAACGAAGCTAAAGCCGCCGTCCGTACAGCCGGGTGACCCCGGCACTGGCAGCTCGGTGATGATGGCGGGACTCCGGTCAAATGGAGACCCCAAATCCGGAATATGCGCGGAATGATCCGTAGCTCGGTTGCTGATGCACTGGGAGTCCGGGTCACCCGTTACGAATGATCTGGGTGCGGCGGGTTAGCGGTACCGTCGTGGTTACTAATGGCTGGCGGTAGCCACCTGGCGGGTGGTCCGCAATGCCGTGGCAGCGATGGGTGATCGGCGCGGGTGGCTGCCGGGCTTGGCAGTCCCCTGCATCGGTAGCGCGACCGACCCATCTGGCAGGTACTGGAGGTAGGACGATGGCAGTCGAGACGTTCGTGGCGTATGTCGGGGTGTATGACAACGTCGCCGGCGCGGACGCCGATTATGAGGCGGTCAAGAAGCTGCATAGCGAGGCGGGCTTGATCGACGCCTATGACGCCGCGGTCATCGAGCGCCGCGCCGGCGGGAAGGTCAAGATCACGAAGAAACATGAGACGCCGACCCGGGTCGGCGGCGTGCTCGGCGGCGGGGCGGGGCTGGCCACCGGCTTGGTGGTGGCCCTGTTCCCGTTCGCCGCGGTCGGCGGGGGGCTGCTCGCGGTCGCCACCGGGGGCGGCGCGGTGCTGGGCGCGGTGACTGGTCACGCAGCGGCCGGGATGAGCCGCAAGGATCTGAAAGAGCTCGGCGAGCACCTGGACGTCGGCCAGGCGGGCCTGGTGGTGGTCGCGGTGTCGGATACGGGGGCGGACATCGAGCGGGCGATGAATCAGGCACGGAAGATAGAGGCCAGGCAGTTGAAGGCCGACTCCGCCGCGATCGAAGCCGACGCGAAGTCCGCTCAGGTGTGACGTCACAGGACGGCAAGCGTTTGGTATCTCGGAGATGACGAGGAGATTGTCCGATCCAGTGGCTTGACCGCTGCCGCGGAAACATATGCGGTCAGTGGGGTGCAGCCTCGCGGTCAGCGGGGTGCAGCCTCGCGGCCAGTAGGCCGAACAGGCATCACTTGCAGGGTGCCGACCCGAAGTGAGTACTGGCCATCGGCGCGGCCGAGCCCTACGGTAGACGAAATTATGGTCCTCACCTTGCCGGGGACCTGAAGCACCGCCGGCTATCAGGATGCGGCCCGCGCGGCGCTACGGTTCGATCGGGGACATTAGCGCAAGCAGGGTTCGCGCTGACCCTGTCGAGAACGAGGAGGGTGGCTATGGCAGAGATATCGCTCGTGATCGGGAGCAACGCTCGCACTACCGATAATAAGGTTTCCGGCCACGTGAAGTCCGTCGTCGTTGACCGCACCAGGACCGTAACTCATCTCGTGGTCGAGCCAAAGGACCGGGAAGGGCTAGCACGGCTTGTTCCGCTAGATCACGTTGACGCCCCGGCAGGCGAGATCCGCCTCCGCTACACCGAGGCGGAGTTCAAGGATCTCGTCGCCGCTGAAGAGACCCTGGCGGAAATCTTCAACTCCGGCCCAGTAGAGCTGGTCACGGAGGGGTGGCGGCCAGCGGACGACGAGCTGGTCGTAGACGGCAGTAAGATCTCGCCGGTCCGGGCGGAGATACTCACGGGAGAAATGGACCTCGTTCCTACCCTCCTCCCCGCCGAGGAGGAGCAACACCGCGGCGATCACGTCCATGCCACCGACGGCGACATCGGGCAACTACGTGCGCTCTGCATCGACCCCCGCTCACACCAAGTGACCCACGTGCACGTGCTTCTCAAAGAGGGGCATCTGTGGCGTCACAAGGAAGTGGCGATCCCCTCCGACAACGTGACCGGATTTACTCAGGGCATTCATCTCAACATCTCCATTCAGCAAGTGGAGAACTTGGCGCACGGAGACATCGATCACTCGATCTGACCATCAACCGCCGGTTTCACATCCGGTGTACCGTGGCCACGACCTTCCCCATGAGACGACAACGATCGCCCAGGATCGGCTCATAGGCGGGATTTTGCGGCATCAGCCAAACATGCCCGTTCACGCGCTGAAAGGTCTTAACCGTAGCCTCATCGTCGATCCGCGCCGCCACGATGTCACCGTCGTCCGCCACCTGCTGCTGGCGAACGACTACACAGTCGCCGTCGAAAATGTTGGCGTTGACCATCGAGTCACCCACCACCTTGACCGCGAACAGGTCTCCGGAGCCAACCATCTCCCTGGGCAGTTGCATGATGTCCTCGGAATCCGGATTGACCATCACCGGGGTGCCGGCCGCGATCCGCTCGAACAACGGTACGCAGACCATGTTCTGTGAGCCATTACCTTCCTGGATGACCCGGAGACGACGTGGCTTCTCCACGACCGTGCGCGCCTTGTTGGCATCGCGGGCCAAATACCCCATCTCCGCTAGGAGGTTCAATTGATAAGAGACGGCGGAGGTGGATCTCAAGCCGACCGCATCGGCGATCTCGCGCATGCTGGGGGGATAGGCGCGGCCTTCCATCGACTCGTGAATGAAGTCGAGGATATTCTGCTGCCGCTCGGTGAGCCCGTGGTGGCGATCATCGTCGTCGGGCGGCTGTGTGCTAGTGGTCATCCCGCCACCATCTCCTACTAGGGCACAGGCGTTCGGGGACTTGTGCGCTAGCGCTAGCTTATATCGAATTTACGCTCGAAACAACAGCCGACTCGGCGGAACATCGAGCCGACTGGGGACGAGGGGTAGTGCTAGGGCGTCAGCGCCAGATCCAGCTGTCGGTCTGCGCGGCGTTCACGTCGGCCTGGGGCTGGATAGAACTCACGGCGGTGAGAGACTCATTCGCGGGCTCGGCGGGAGCCGGCTCCGGCTGGCGGGGACGCAGGCCAAAGGTCGTGATAGCCAGGCCGATGGGGCCGAGGATGATGGCAAGCCACACCCCGTCCGCCGTCCGGCCCTTGCGTTTGCCCAGGTAGTAGCCAGCTACGATGAGGATGCCCCACAAGACCAGGACAAACACTTGCCACGGCGACATCCGCTCTCCTCACTGCTACTTATAAGACGCGTAGGTCCCGGTGATAGTGCACACGAGTGACAGGTTTGTGAGTTTGATCTTGATCTGCCCGTTCCGGGCAATCCTGGCGGCCCCGCCGACGTGTGTCGCAGCGGACGGCAAGATCATTAGGGGAATGCTACCGCCCGGCATATCCGGCGAATCACTGGAACGGAGTTATGTTGCCTGCATCACAGCCGGTCGTCCGCACGGCCGTCGCGGCCGACGCCGAGCCGGTGGCCGCGATCTTCGCGCACTACGTCCTGACCAGCGTGGCGACGTTCGAGGAGGTCCCGCCGACGGCCGCGGACTGGCGACGGCGGCTCGACGGCCTGGCCGGCCTGAGCCTTCCCTTCCTGGTAGCCGAGACCGGCGGCGTGGTGTGCGGGTTCGCTTACGCCAGTCCGTGGCGGCCCAAGCCGGCCTACCGCCATACCGTCGAGGACACGGTGTACCTCTCCCCCGGGCACACCGGCCGCGGGCTCGGCGGCGCTTTGCTCGGCGGGCTGCTGGCCGGGTGCGCTGACGCGGGCGCGCGGCAGGTCATCGCGGTCATCGCCGACACCGGCAGCGACGCGTCAGCGGCACTGCACCGCCGGTTCGGCTTCGCGGAAGCGGGCCGGCTATCCAGGGTCGGCCGCAAGCAGGGCCGGTGGATCGATACCGTCCTGATGCAGCGAGAGCTGGGCCAGGCCAGGTGAGCACCGCGTTCACCGCCGGGGAACAGAACTGGCAGGCCCGGCTGGGAAGGCTCAGGGACGTGGTGCGCCAGGAACTCGTCGCGCACCAGCTTGGCGTGGAGCTGCCACCGCCGCCCGTTCGGATAATTGATCTTGGGTGCGGTCAGGGGACACAGGCCTTGCGGCTGGCGCGGCGCGGGTATGAGGTGACGGGGGTTGACGCGTCCGCCGACCTGCTGGCGCGATTCGAGCGGGATCTGGCCGCCGAGCCGGCTGAGGTCCGGGCCCGGGTGCGGGTCGAGCGCGGAATGATCGAAGATTATGCCGAACGAACCGGGGTTTCCCGCTCCGCGGCTGTTCTCTGCCACGGGGTGCTGATGTACCTGCCGGATCCCGATCCGGTCCTGCGTGCGATCGCGGGCCTGGCGGCACCGGGCGGGCTGGTGTCGCTGCTGGTCCGCAACGGCGACGGACTGGCCATGCGGCCGGGGCTGCTCGGCGACTGGGCGGCCTGCGCGGCGGCGTTCGGTTCGGCCGGCTACGCCAACCGGATCGGGGTCAGCGCCCGCGCGGACCGGCTCGCCGACCTGACCGCCCGGCTGGCAGACCACGGCCTGGAGGTCACCGGCTGGTACGGGGTGCGGGTCTTCACCGACGCGGCTCCGGACGACACCGAGCCGCCGCCGGACCTCGACGCCCTGCTGGCCTGCGAGGAACGGGCCGGGCGCACCGACCCGTACCGCCGGGTGGCCGCCCTGCTGCATGTGCTGGCCCGGCGGCCCGGCTAGCCGGCGGTCAGAGAGCCTTTCTTCATGGCGGTCTTGGACTGGGCGGTCTTGGATTGGGTGGTCGGGCTGGGTAGGCGGTGGCGCTGAGGCGGCTGACGATCAGACGGCGGGGATCAGGGTGAGGTAGGCCAGGCCGAGTATCCCGCGGTAGCCGCGCAGCCAGTACGACCGGTGCTGATCCAGCTGTTCCCGGATCGATGCGGCCCGGGGGTGATCGCCGTGGGCCGCGAGCCATTCCTCCTCGTCGCATTGATAGCCCGATTCGAAGTCGTCCCACTCCTCGCGGGTGGCCACCTCGATCCATGCCGGGCGGAAGCCCGCATCGACGGCCAGGTCGACGAGGGCCGCGAGGTCGTGGTAGTCCCCGGCCGTCGAATCTGGCCACATGGCGGCCAGCTCGGCCGTGGCCGGGCGCCGTTCCCAGAACCCCTCGCCAAGCAGCACCCGCCCGCCGGGGGTAACCAGCCGGCGCAGCACCTGCAGCGCGGCTACGGTGTGCTCGGGGGGCTGGGCCTCGCTGAGCGCATGGCTGGCTCCGACGCACAGGACGAGATCGGCGGGCCCGCGGGCCGTCCCGACGGCGGACTCCCGGAGGAACGTGACGCGCTCTGAGAGTCCGCGGGCCCGGGCGTTGTCACGTCCCCGGGCCAGGTCACCCTCGTCCGTGTCGAGGCCCAGGCCGGTGGCGGCAGGCGCGGCTTCGAGCACACGGAGCATCAGCTCGCCCCAGCCGCAGCCGATGTCCAGGATCGTGCCGGGACCCGGCCGGGCGAGCCTTTCAATGAGCCGTCCGGCCCTGGCCTCGGACAGCGGCCCGTGGAAGGCGAGCCGAGTCAGGCTCGGCGGGAGATCAGCGTCGGCCGTATTCGCGGCCAGGTCAGCCTCAGTCATATAGCCCGCACCCTAGTCCCGGGGTTCCGGTCTGTATATCGAATTTTCCGCTGACGCTCAGCCAGCAACTGGCGCAGACTTGCGCCTCAACGTGCCGTAAACACGGTTGGACTAGCGCGTCCGGGACCTTAAGGTAAGTACTGCTGTGAGAGATTACGAGGTCATTGAGCGGATTGACGCGTTCTGCGACGCCGTCCCGCGGCGCCGGGCGCGAGCCGACCATTACGGATCGCTCGTGCTGTTCGTTCCCACCGGCCCGGGGTGGCCCTACTACGCCCGGCCCGGGCGAGGTTCAAGACCGCCGGTCACCGCGGCCGACATCCGGACGGTCCGCGCCCGCCAGCGCGAACTGATCATTCCCGAGTCCTTCGAGTGGATCGGGCAGGTCGCGCCCGAGATGGCGGCCGCCGCCGACGAGGCCGGCCTTGAGGTCCAGCGGCATCCGCTCATGATGCTGGTGCGGCCGGTCTCCCTCCCGCCGGTTCCGGCCGGGATCACCGTGCGTGTCGTGGCTCCCGAGGATCAAGAACTCGACCGGATCTGGGCGGTCCCCGCGGTTGCCTTCGGTCACCCGGGCACGGCGGTCGGCGAGGCCGGCGTGGCCGAGCGCGACAAGATCGCCGCGGACCACGATGGCGGCATGATCGCGATGCTGCGCGAACGGCTGCGATCGGGCCAGTCGGTCCTGGCGGCGGCGTTCGGCCCGGACGGCCCGCTCGCGGCGGGGAGTTGCCAGGCGGTGGACGGCGTCGCGGAGATTACCGGAGTGGGCGTCCTGCCCGCGGCTCGCCGCCAGGGCCTCGGCGCGGCGGTTACCGCCCTGCTGGCCGGGGATTCGATTGAGCGCGGGGTGGATACGGTCTTCCTGTCCGCTAGCGATGACGCGGTGGCTCGCGTCTACGCCCGGATCGGATTCCGCGAGATCGGCATCGCCATGATCGCCGAACCGTCCTAGCCGGGCCCTCGGGCAGGCACCTGCGCGCTGAGCGCCGTCGGGAGGAAACAAATTGAGCGCGCCAGCGGGGCAGGCCAGCCACGACGACGGCCTTGACTCGCGCACGTCCGAGCATATGTCGACTTGGATCGAGCTCTTCTACGATCTCGGCTTTGTCGCGGCTATCCTGATTATCAGTGCTGCCGTCGCGCACGTTCACCCCTCTTCTGGCATTATCTGGCTCGTCCTCGTATTTGCCGCTTTGTGGTGGGTATGGTTCACCACGACGGTCTGTGCGAACCGATTTCACATGGTGGATCTGCCGCACCGGCTCCTGTTGCTATTTCAGATGCTGGTCATCGTTCTTATGGCAATGGAGGCGCGGGTTTCTGTTGCCGGTGATTCCGCCTATCTGGCGCTGGAGTACGGCCTTCTGCTCCTCGCCGTTGGCTTTATGTACTTCCGTGCCGCGCGGCTGGGGGGATCATCCGACAGCGGGTACGCTGTGCGATTGGCGGTTCTCAATGCCGTTTCAGCGGCCTGCTTCTTCGTGGCGGTGCCCCTCCCCGAATCCGCGCGCCTCATCCTGTCCGCTGCAGGTCTTGTTCTGCTCGTGGTTCCCTCGATCATTATTTTGCACCGCGTGATCGATTTCTCAGATAGCGACGAGAAGCACTTCGCGGAACGCATGGGCGCGTTCACCCTCATCGTGTGTGGCGAATCGTTCGTGGAGATAGCGATCTCGGTGAGCGGCGCCACCATCGACACGGTCGATGTCATGGCGCTCGTATTCGAGTTCATTCTTGTGTTTGCGCTGTTCACCAGCTACTTCGACGATATCCCGGCCGCTGGTTTGAATCAGCGGCGATTCGGCTGGTGGGCATCGTTGCACCTGGTTAGCCAGATCTGTATCGCCGGTACGGCGGTCGCCGCGTCGAAGCTCGTCAATCTCGATACGGCGCACCGCCTTCCTGACACCGAGATCCTCAAACTGACGGTGCCGCTGGCAATCTTCTACGTTGCCCTCGCGGGAGTCGGCGTGTGCACGAGGCGACGCCCCGTTGGCCCGCTGGCCGTGGCGCGGGTGCTGACCGCCGTGGGTGTCGCGGTCGCCGGCGTGGCCGCTTGGTGGATCCCGTGGATCCATATGGCTGAGGCGCTCCCGATCCTCGCTGCGATTGCGGTGGTCCACGCGTTCATCGCCGTGCGGCTCCGCGCCCGGACCCTCGTGATCAACGCGACTGCGCTCAACCTGCCGTTAACGGGCCGGGCCGGGAGCGGAGGTGTTTGGGCCGGGCGGGGTGGCGCTAGGGTCTTGGGGTGCTGTCACGCTGGCAGGGCGGCCTCGCGGCCGCCGTCGTTTCTGTGGTGGCTGGCGTCCTGGTGGTTCTTGACGTGAGCGACGCCGGGCTGCGGCGCTGGTGGGACGGTCACGCCCTGACCACCGATACGGTCTCTGGGCTGCTCGTCCTGCTGATCACGTTCCTGGTGGTGGACCAGGTGGTCCGGCTCCGCCAGATCAAAGACCGGGCCCGCGCCGTGGGGGTCCAGGCGGCCATCCTGGTGACTCAGGCCAGCCGTACGTCACAGGCGGTGTCGCAGGCCCTGACCGGCTCGGGCGACCATGACGCGGCGAGCGACGAGTTCCGGACTTACATCATGATGCTGCTGGCCGCCGCGCCGGTGCTCATCGACGCCCAGGCGTCACGGTACTTCCTCGAGCAGGCCCAGCACCTGGCCGGCGAGATGGCCCGGGCGCTGACCGTCTCCAGGACGCCCGGCCAGGAAAAGTCCTGGCCGACCCGGCTGGATGAAGCGGTGCGGCGGCTCAAGGCCGCGTCGGACCCGCTGCTGGCGGACCTGGATCCCGAGATGCGGGCGGCCGTGAGCGGAACCGACCCCGCCTGAGCCAGCGGGCCGGCTGGGCCCGGCGGGCCGGCTGGGCCCGGCGGGCGCGGGCCACCCCCGCGCGGTCTAAGAAAGAGCTTGCTGGCTGGGTGGTATACAGGCGGTCACACCAGGAGGAAAAGCTCTGCCTGGGAGCATGCCGCCGGCTAGGCTGCCGCCCGTCTTGGGGTGTTATGCGCGGGTGGGGGGTGCCCGGTTTGGGTGAGTTCGATCAGGTCGAGCGGCTGCAGGCCGGCCTGCGCGAGTGGGTGCTGCGGACCGCCCGAAACGGCCGCCCGGAGTGGCGTGATATCCCGGCGCAGGCGGTCCTGCCGTGGCTGTGCGCGGCGGCGTTCGGGCCAGTCCTCGCCGAAGCCATCGATCTGACCAGCGCTTTCGCCGTCGCCCGCATTGGGGTGCTGGCCTCGGTCGGCGCTGACGTCCTGGCTGAGGTACTCACTGGCGCCGCCGGACGCGCGGAGCCGCCGGCGTCCGGGAGCCGGCCCGCGGCGACCTTCAGCAGGAAATCAGCCGGTGCATCGAGGAGGTCCTCGCCGCCCAGGACGCGCGGGCGGCCGGCCTGCGATCCGACATCGCGATGGTGCTGCGGGAAATCGACGCCGGCGGCACTGTGTTCCGCGCCGCGATCGAGGCCGGACACGAAGAGGCCGAGCGCGGCGTAGTCGCCGCGGTCGAGGCGGTGAGCGCCGAGTTCGGGGACATGGCCTTCCTGCTGGCTGATCTGGTCCGTGCGGCCGATGAGATCCAGGACAGCCTGGTCGGGCAGGGCGCCGAGCTGAGGAGCGCCCGCGAGCAGGTCGGACGGCAGTCGGCCGACGTGCGCATGATCCGCGAAGAGCTGGCGGTCATCGAGCGCCGGACCCGCCAGTGGCCCCCGGTGCCTGGCGGCCACGAAGACCCGGCCCCCGGCTGGGCGGGCGGCTGCCCGTACCCGGGGCTGCGGCCGTATGACCAGGCTCATGAAGCGGTGTTCTTCGGCCGGGAACGGCTCACCGCGGAACTGGCGGGCAAGCTGGCCGAGACCGGGATCGTCGTGGTCAGCGGCGGCCCGGGAGCCGGTAAGACCTCATTGCTCGGCGCCGGCCTGATCCCCGCGCTGGCGCGCGGCGTGCAGCTGCCCGGATCAGCTTCCTGGCCCGTGATCAGCATGACTCCGACCGGGCGGCCGCTTACCGAACTGGCGGAGAAGCTGGCGGTCCTAGACGGCCGGGACCCTGGCACGGTCCGGCAGGCCCTGGCCGGGGCGCCCGGTGAAGCTCACCTGCTGGTCAGCGAGATCACCTCGGCCGCATCGCTGGTCCTGATCATCGACCAGTTCGAGGAGATATTCGCGGACGGCGGCGAAGACGGCAGGCTGGAGCGGACCGCGTTCATCGGCGCGGTATGCGCGGCCGCGACCAAACCGGCCGGGTCGCGGTCCGAGCCCCCGGCTCGGGTCGTGATCGCGGTTCGCGGGGACTACTGGGACCGGTGCGCGGCCTACCCTCAGCTCGTGCGCGCCATGGAGCAGGCGCAGCTCATGGTCGGCCCGATGCCCGAGGCGCGGCTGCGGCGCGCGATCGCGGGACCGGCCGAGGTCAGCGGCCTGCGACTTGATAGCGGTCTGATCGACGCGATCGTGGCGGATGTACACGCGGCGCGCGGCGAGCACGACGGCGGGGTGCTCCCCGGGCTGTCCCAGGCCATGATGGCGACCTGGGACAGACGAGAAGACAGCCAGCTGACCGTCGAGGGTTACGACCGTTCCGGCCGGGTCGCGCGCGCGATAGAGGTCAGCGCCGAGGCGGTCTACTGCGGGCTGCCCGAGGACCAGCAGGCGATCGCGCGGGACGTGTTCAGGCAGCTGGCGGCGACGGGCCCGGATCATCAGCCCGTGCGCCGGCTGGTTACCCGGGCCGCCCTGCGCGAGCGGCGGCCCAAGCACCAGCGGCCGCAGGTTGACGCGGTGCTGGGCGCGTTCGCCCGGGCCTGCCTCCTCGTCCTTGACGCCGATCGGGCGGAGATCGCCCACGATGTCCTGCTGCGGGCATGGCCGCGGCTGCGGGACTGGCTGGAGGAAGACCAGGCCACCGTGATCCTGCACGGCCGCCTCGCCGAAGATGCGGCCCGGTGGCACACGAACGGGAAGGACGCTGCCGTCCTCTACCGCGGAGCAGAGCTCCCGGCGGTACGGCAGGCGGCCCGGGTCTGGGCCGCTGATCCGGACCGTTACCCGGCGCTGACCCCGCGTGAGACCGATTTCCTGCGCGCCAGCGGGCGGGCCGCGACCCGGGGCAGGTGGGGGCGCCGGACGCTGGCCACGGCCCTGGTGGTGCTGCTCCTGGCCGCCTTGGCCGGAGCGGGCCTGGCGGTCAGGTCGGCCAGGAACACCGCAGACCAGCAGCGGACCACGGACCTATCCGGACGCGTGGCCGCGCAAAGCACGGCGCTCGAGGAGCTGGATCCGCTCACGGCCTCGCTGCTCGCCGGAGCCGCGTGGCGGATCGCACCGACGGCACAGGCTCGGTACAGCCTGCTCGAGTCGCTGGCCCAGCCGGTACGCGGAATTCTGGCCGCCGAGCCAGGCGTGGTGACCGCGCTGGCTTACAGCCCCGGCGGCACCACCCTGGCGGCCGGGTACTCCGGCGGCGTCATCCGGTTGTGGGACCTCGCCTCGCACGGCCTGGTCAGCACGGCGAGCTGGGGCGGGGAGATAAGCACACTGGCGTTCACCAGCGACGGCAGGGCCCTGGAAGTCGCCGGCCCCGGTGCCATCGGCACGTGGCACCTGGCCAATCAGGCCACGATCGACGCGCACCGGCTGGGCGGGGCCCCGGCGGGCAGCGCGGTGGCGTTCAGCCCGGACGGCAAGATCGTGGCCACCGGCGGCGAAGACGGAAACATCCGGCTGTGGAGCGCCGCCACCAGCCAGGAGATCGGCGCGCCGATGAGCTCGGATCTCAGGCCCGTGGACGCGGTGTCGTTCAGCCCGGACGGCGCGACGGTGGCCGCCGCCAGCACGGACGGGACGGTCCAGCTGTGGGACGTCGCCACCGAGCAGGAGGCCGGGTCCGCGATGGTGGCCAGCTCGGCCGCGGTCAATGCGCTGACATTCAGCCCCGGCGGCACCATCCTGGCCACCGGCGACGCCGACGGGAACGTCCGGCTGTGGACCGTCGCCACCCAGACTCCGGCCGGCGCGGTGATGGCGACAGGGACCGCCCCGGCCGCGCTGACTTTCAACGCCGGCGGGACCACGCTCGCCGCCGCGGGCAGCGACGGGTCAACCGAGCTGTGGCAGGTCGCCACCCAGCATCAGACCGGCCCTCCTCTGACAGCGCCGGGTTCGGGCGGCGTGAGCGCGGTGGCCTTCAACCCGGCCGCCGGTGAAGCAGGCGCGGGCGGGCTGGCCACCGGCAACGGCGATGGCACGGTCCGGTTGTGGAACCCGACTGCCTTTCACCAGGCCGCCGCTCCACTGGCCATCGGCGCGCCGGAAACGCCCGCGGCCGCCGCCGGCCACGCGCCGACGGTACTCAGCGCCGACGGCGACATCCTCGCGGTCGGCGGCGCCCGCGGCACGGTCCGGTTGTGGAACCTCACCACCCGGCGGCCGGCCGGCGTGCCGGTCGTCGGCGGCCAGGCCATCAAAGGCCTGGCCGTCAGCCCAACCGGACAGATGGTGGCCGTGACAGCTCACGGCCTACAGCTATGGACGACAGCCACCGGCCGCCGGACCGGGAACCCGCTCCCTGCGGCCGACGCGGGCGGCCCCGTGGTCTTCAGCCCGGACGGCTCATTGCTGGCAACGATAGGGAACGACGGTAAGGCCCGGCTATGGGATGTGGCCACCCAGCGCCAGACCGGCGACGCGATGAGCGTCGGCGGCGCGGCCGCGGGCCAGGACGCGCTGGCGTTCAGCCCCGACGGCAAGATCCTGGCGACGGTCGGCGCGAACGGAAGGGCCAGCCTGTGGCGGGTCGCCACGCAGCGGATGATCGGCGAACCCATGACCGCGGGTCCGATCCCGGGCGACCAGCCGACGCCGGGGCAGGGTATCGCCTCGGTCACGTTCAGCCCCGACGCCACGATGCTCGCCACCGCGGGCGGCGACGGCACCGTCCGGCTGTGGGACACGGCCACTCAGCAGGAAGTCGGGGCCCCCATGACCACAGGCACCCAGCCGGTCTACGCGGTGGCCTTCAGCCCGGACGCCACGATGCTCGCCACCGCCGGCGGCGACGGCACCGTCCGGCTGTGGGACACGGCCACCCAGCAGGAAGTCGGCCCCCCCATGACCACAGGCACCCAGCCGGTCTACGCGGTGGCCTTCAGCCCGGACGCCACTATGCTCGCCACCGCCGGCGGCGACGGCATGGCCCGGGACTGGGACGTGGCCTTCCCGGCCAGGCTGCAGGCCGCGGCCTGCGCCATCACGGGCCGATCGTTCACCCGCCAGCAGTGGGCTGACTACGCGGCGGCCCAGCCCTTCCAGCAAGTCTGTCCCGCGAGTTAGCGGCAGGCGAGCGCCTGACCTAGGACAACCGCTGCCTGATCAGGGCGGCCGGCGTCAAGCCGGCTAGCTTCCCGCACTCCCTGGTGAGATGCGCCTGGTCGGCGTAGCCCGCTTCCGCCGCGATGGCGGCCAGGTCGTCCGCGTCCCCGGCCAGGTGAGGGTCGTCTGGGACCGCGTCGATCCGGGCGAGGAACCGACGGAAACGAAGGACTCGCTGAAGGGTCTTCGGACCGTATCCGACCACGTCATGGCAGCGGCGGCGCAGTTGCCGCGGGCTGAGACCGACCTCGGCCGCGACGTCTTCCGCGCGCGCCCGCGGGTCGCGCAGCAGGCTCGCGGCCCAGGTCACGGCCGGGTCGGGCGGGGCGCCTGTGACGAGGGCCGCCGCCACGTCCAGCGTGCGCGTCAGCGCCGTATCCGGGTCGAGCGTGCCCGGCAGCCGCCTGGCCTCGCCCGCCCGCAGGTCGGACAGGTCAACCCGCTGGTCACGCAGCTCGCTCAGCGGGACGCCGAGAGCGGGGCCGCCGGCGGACGGCCGGAAACGGACGCCGACCAGGACCGTGCCGGCCGCCATCCGGGTCGGCACCGGACCCGTATCGGGTCCGGCCACGAAGGCGCCCCGACCCGGCTCCCAGACCAGGTCGGTGCACGCATCGGGTAGCACGAGACCGTCACGGTCGTGCCCGTCCGGGGTGACCTGCGCCCACAGGCACGCCACGGCGGACCGCAGCGCGGCGGCCGGCTGCCATTCGCAGTAGCCGGGCGGCAGCCCCCGCACGCCGTTGGCCGCCAGGCGGGCCGGCCGGCTCGCCTGGCGGCGGGCAGTCGACTCGCGAGCCGGTGCGTCCACCCTCCCAGGATGTCACGACCATGGCCGTTTCGTTCAATACGCCTGACGCGGCCCCGTGATCTCATGGGCCGATGAACACTCCACACCTCGACGCTGCCACCGCCTTCCTCGCCGCGAACGCGAGGGTGATCGACCGGCGCAGATTCCAGCGGCTGTTCGGCGACGGCGCGGCCGGCCCGGTCCGCGACGCGGTGGCCGCGTACCGCAATGACGACGGCGGGTTCGGTCATGGGCTCGAGCCGGATTGCCGGGACCCCGGCAGCCAGCCCGCCGCCGTAGAGATGGCGCTGCGCGTCATGGACGAGGCGGACGCGTGGGATGACGCCCTGGTCCGCGGCGCGTGTGACTGGCTCGTTTCGGTGGCACCCGCCGAGGGCGGCGCGGCCTTCGTCGAGCCCACGCTGGCCGGCTGGCCGCACGCACCCTGGTGGGTGCCCGAGGAGGGCCATCCCGCCTCACTCATCGCCACCGGCATGATCGCGGGCACGCTGCACGCGCGTGGCGTCAGCCACGCCTGGCTCGATCGCGCCACAGAGCTGATGTGGACCAGGATCGGCACGCTCACCGAGCCGAGCGGATACGAGATGTTCGGCGTCCTGGCCTTCCTCCAGCACGTCCCCGACCGGGACCGGGCCCGGCAGGCTTTCGGCCGGGTCGGCCCGCTGATCCTGGACAGAAACCTGGTCGCCCTCGACCCGGAGCAAGCCGGCGAGACGCACGGCCCGCTCGACTTCGCGCCCGAACCCGACTCGCTGGCCCGCAGCCTGTTCGACGACGTGACCATCAAAGCCCACCTCGACCATCTCGCCCAGGCCCAGCGTGATGACGGCGGCTGGACGTTCAACTGGCCGGCCTGGTCACCGGCGGCCGAACGGGACTGGCGCGGATTCCTCACCGTCGACGCCCTGCGCGTGCTGCGGGCGA
Source organism: uncultured Actinomycetes bacterium (assembly GCA_963806335.1). Taxonomy (GTDB): domain Bacteria; phylum Actinomycetota; class Actinomycetes; order Streptosporangiales; family Streptosporangiaceae; genus Palsa-504. The sequence continues at coordinate 151,207 of CAWDXO010000022.1, read as the reverse complement.
ACGGCGGCCAGCCCTAGCGGCGCCAGCCCTAGCGGCGCCAGCCCTAGCGGCGCCAGCCCTAGCGGCGCCAGCCCTAGCGGCGCCAGCCCTAGCGGCGGTCAGCCATAAAAGAGCGGCTCCATCACCGCGCGGGCCCGCCGGGCGGCGCGCCGGTAGTCCTGCTCGAGCGCCTGCCCGGCGTCACCCGGCGGGTAGCCGAGCAGGCGGGCGACCGCGGTCAGCTCCCGGTGCCTGCCCGGCAGGATATCGCTGGGGCGCCCGCCGACCAGCACGATCGCGTTCCTGATCCGGGCGGCCAGTTCCCAGGCGGCCATTAGCGCGGCCACGTCGGCGGCCGGAAGCAAGCCGCCCTCCACCGCCGCCTCCATCGCCGCGCCAGTGCGGGTGGTACGCAGCCCGGGCAGCTCGTGGGCGTGCCGCAGCTGCAACAGCTGCACCGTCCACTCCACGTCGGACAGCCCGCCCGGACCCAGCTTGACGTGCAGCGCCCGGTCCGCGCCGCGGGGTATCCGCTCGGCCTCCATCCGCGCCTTGATGCGGCGGATCTCGCGGACGGCGGCCGGATCGACGCCCCTCTCCGGGTAACGGAACTCGGCGATCATCCGAGTGAACTCCGCTCCCAGCCGGGCGTCGCCGGCCGCGGGCTCGGCGCGTATCAGCGCCTGCGCCTCCCACGGCGCGGACCAGCGCCAGTAGTAACCCCGGTACGCGGCCAGGGTCCGCACCAGCGGGCCCTGGCGTCCTTCGGGTCGCAGGTCGGAGTCCACGATCAGGGCCGGGTCAGGGACCGGCAGCGCGAGCAGGCGCCGCAGCTCGACGGCCACCGCGTGGGCTGCGTCGGAGGCCTGCTTCTCGGGATAGCCGGGTAGCGGGTCATGGACGAACAGCACGTCCGCGTCGCTGCCGTAACCGCACTCGTGCCCGCCGAAACGGCCCATCGCGATAACGGCGAACCTAGTCGGCATCGGCGCGCGCAGCTCCGTCGAGACCTTCCGTATCGCCACCGCGAGCGCGGCCTCGACGGTAGCGCGGGTGATGCTGGTGAGCGCCTCCGCGGTGGCCGCCAGGCCAGAAGTCCCCCCGTAAGCGGGCCCGGGGGGTATGGGGGGCGGGCAGCCCCCCCATGATCGGGGGGCCCGGGGGGTATGGGGGGGCGGGCAGCCCCCCCATGATCGGGGGGATCCCGGGGGGTCGCCCCCCCGGGGGTGTAGAGCACGTCGGCGATGGAGGTACGCAGCAGCTCCCGGCGGCGGACCGAGCGCACGGCGGTCACCGCGCCCTCCGCGTCATCCTCGTAGCGCTGGGCCGCAGCCATCATTTCGGAGCGCAGCGCCGCCAGGCTCCTGGGAGCGAGCTCGGCGTCGTCACCGAAGATGGCGACGGCCTCGGGCGCGCGCAGCAGCAGGCTCGCCGCGTAACGGCTTGACGCGAGGACGCGGGCCATCCGCTCGGCGGCCTTGGTCTCGTCCCGCAACAACCGCAGGTACCAGGGAGAGGACCCCAGCTCATCGCTGACCTGGCGGAAGGCCAGCAAGCCTGCGTCCGGCTCAACGGCGTCGGCGAACCAGCCGAGCAGGACGGGCAGCAGCGTGCGCTGAATGGCCGCTCGCCGGGAGACACCGGCGGTCAGTGCGTCGATATGGCGAAGCGCTCCGGCCGGGTCCGCGTAGCCGAGCGCCTCAAGCCGCGCCCGCGCCTCGGCGGGCGACAGCCGGGCCGCGTCCGTCGGGAGCCGGGCCACGGCTTCGAGCAGCGGCCGGTAGAACAGCTTCTCGTGCAGCCGCCTGACCTGGCGGGCGTGCCGGCGCCACAGTTCGTCGAACTCGACGGCCGGATCGGGACGGATCAGGGTGTCCGCAGACTGCCACCACGGCTCGTTCGGCCCATCAATAGATTTCATTGCCCGCCCGAGCCTGCGAAGTACGGCGGGATCCTCCGGCAGGGTGTGCGTGCGGCTCAGCCGGTACAGCTGCAGCAGGTGCTCGGTGCGGCGCAGAAAGCGGTAAGCGGAGGCGAGTTCGTCCGCGTCGGCGCGGCCGACGTACCCGCCGGCGGCCAGGGCTGCGAGCGCGGGCAGGGTGGCCGGCGCGCGCAGCGACTCGTCGGTCCGGCCGTGCACTAGCTGCAGCAGCTGAACGGCGAACTCGATGTCCCGCAGCCCGCCGGGGCCGAGCTTGAGCTCGCGCCCGGCCTGCCTGGCCGGCAGTGACTGCTCCACCCGCCGGCGCATGGCCTGCACGTCCTCGACAAAGTGGTCGCGGCGGACCGCCTCCCAGACCAGCGGGCCGAGCGCATCGGCGTAGGCCTGCCCGAGCGTCATGTCGCCCGCCACCGGCCGGGCCTTCAGCAGCGCCTGGAACTCCCAGGTCTTCGCCCAGCGTTCGTAGTACGCGCGGTGGCTGGCCAGCGTGCGGACCAGCGGGCCGGCCCGGCCTTCTGGGCGGAGGTTCGGGTCGACCGGGAAGATGCTGCCTTCCGGGGTAGACCGGGCGCATACGCCGATCAGGCCGGCCGCGAGCCGGCTCGCGGCCGCGAGCGCGGTGGTCTCGTCCTCGTCCTTGACCGGCTCAGCGACGAAGATCACGTCCACGTCGCTGGCGTAGTTGAGCTCACGGCCACCGCACTTGCCCATGGCCACGACCGCGAGCCGGCACGAGGCGGCACCGGAGGGCAGCTCGGCCCGGGCCACCGCGAGCGCCGCCTCGAGGACCGCCGCCGCGACGTCGGCCAATTCCTCGGCCACCGTGTCGACGGTCGCGGCCCCGGTCATATCCCGCCCGGCGAGATGCAGGAGCCGCCGCCGGTACGCGGCGGCCAGGGCGGCGACCGGCTCCTTACCGCGGGCCTGCGGATCCTCGGGTCCGGCGGGATCCGCGCCGACCGCATGCAGCATTTCGTCCCGCAGTTCGGCCTGGCCGGGGCGGCCGACGGCACCGCGCAGCACTTCATAATCTTCCGGGTGCCTGGTCAGGTGATCGGCCAGGCCCGCGCTGACGCCGAGCACCGCCGTCAGCCGGTCGCGGAAGTCCTGCTCGTTACGGAGCGCCGCGCGCAGGGCCGCTGGGTCGGCGGCGGCAGATGAGATCCTGGCCAGCCCGGTCAGCGCCAGGTCGGGATCGGCGGCGGCGGCCAGCGCCGCCACGATCACATCGGAGTTCAGCTCGGCCGCGGTAACGCCGACGTCGGTGAGCAGCAGGCGCTCAGCCCGTGCGGCATCGGCGAAACCCATCCGCGCCAGCCACCCTGCCAGCGTGGTCCGCGAACCACTCACCTCAGTAAAACTAGTTGATATCCGACGGAGACGCTCCGCCGGCCTGAGCCGAGCGGACCGGACCCCTTACCACCGCCTCCGGCCGCGTTTATAGTTGCCAGGTCAAGCGAGCCACGGGAGCAGGGCGTGAGATACCTCTATATCGCGGGAAAGTGGACCGAGGCCGCGGATGACGGCACGGCACAGACGCTCAACCCGTTTGACGCGACTCCGCTCGACACGCTCGCCGAGGCGTCCTCCGCCGATGTCGATGCGGCCGTCGCGGCGGCCAGGGAGGCGTTCGACGAGGGCCCGTGGCGCCGGTCGGCCGTGACAGAACGCGCCGCGCTGCTCAGCAAGATCGCCGAGCTGCTACAACGGGACCGCGAGCAGCTCGCGCACACGGAAAGCCTTGACACCGGCAAGACGCTGAACGAGGCCCGCGCGGACGTGGACGACACCACCGCGGTGTTCCGCTACTACGCCGGGATCGCGGGATCGCACGCGGGCCGGGTGGTCGATCCCGGCCGGGCCAACGTGATCAGCCGGATCACGCATGAGCCCGTCGGCGTCTGCGCGCTCATCGCGCCCTGGAACTACCCGCTGCTGCAGATCTCGTGGAAGCTCGCGCCGGCGCTGGCGGCCGGGAACACCACGGTGATCAAGCCCAGCGAGCTGACCCCGCTGTCCACGGTGGCGCTCGTCGGGCTGTTCGAGGAGGCCGATGTGCCGCCGGGCGTGCTGAACCTGCTGCTCGGCCAGGGCGGCACGGTCGGGCAAGCGCTGGTGGCACATCCGGGCGTCGACCTGATCTCGTTCACCGGCGGGCTAGCGACCGGCGAGAACATCATGGCCGCGGCGGCGCGCGGAGTGCGGCGCGTCGCGCTCGAGCTCGGCGGCAAGAACCCGAACATCGTCTTCGCGGGCACCGACTTCGAGACGGTCGTCGACAACGCGCTGACCGCTGCCTTCCTGCACTCCGGGCAGGTGTGCTCGGCCGGCGCCCGGCTGATCGTGCAGGACGCCATCCACGACAGCTTCGTCGCCGAGCTCGCCGCCCGGGCCGACCGGATCCGGCTGGGCAGCGGCCTGGACCCGGAGACCGAATGCGGCCCGCTGATCTCCGCCGCCCACCGGGCCAAGGTGGAGAGGTACATCGCGCTCGGGCTGTCCGAGGGCGCCGAACTGCTGGCCGGAGGTCAGCCGCCGCCGAATCCCGCGCTCGCCCAGGGGTTCTTCCTGCGGCCGACGGTGTTCGCCGGGTGCCATCGCGAGATGGCGGTGGTGCAGGACGAGGTATTCGGGCCGGTGGTGACGGTCGAGCGGTTCAGCACCGAGGAAGAGGCGATCCGCCTCGGAAACGACACGAGCTACGGCCTCGCCGGAGCCGTCTGGACATCGGACGCGGGTCAGGCCGAGCGGGTCGCCGGGGCATTGCGCCATGGCACGGTGTGGATCAACGACTACCACCCCTACCTGCCGCAGGCGGAATGGGGCGGCTTCGGCAAGTCAGGCATCGGCCGTGAACTCGGCCCATCCGGCCTGGAGGAATACCAGGAGAAGAAGCACATCTACCACAACACCAACCCGGCGCCCGCTCGCTGGTTCTCGGCGTAACCCGAGCTGGCCGCAGCCGCCCGTGCGCCGCCCCGCCGCCGTGACCGGGGCGGCCAGGATGTTAGTCCTTGGTGAGGACGGCGTGGATGGCGATGGTGTTCTTCATCAAGGCCATGGACATGCTCGAAGCCGAATTCCGTGCCAGCGACGCCGAGACCCCGCTGCCCTAGGGCGGCCGGGAACGTGCCGACACGGACGTGGAGTTAGCATCGGCTACGCCTCAGGCGAACCGGGGCTGGCCCCGGGCCGGGCGCCGGACCTGGTGTGGTAGGCATGGAGCATGGTCGATCTCATCCCGCGCGAGGTGCTCTTCGGCAACCCGGAGCGCACCAGCCCGCATATCTCGCCTGACGGCTCACGACTGGCCTGGATAGCACCCCGCGACGGCGTGCTCAACGTATGGGCCGCGCCGATCGGCGCCGCCGGCCCGTCCGGCGTCGACTGGGATGCCGCGACGGTGGTCACCGACGATACCGACCGGGGCATCCGGGTCTTCGCCTGGGCGCGGGACGGCAGGCACCTGCTGTACCTGCAGGACACCGGCGGTGACGAGAACTGGCGGCTGTATGACGTCGACATGGAGACGATGGCCAGGCGCGACCTGACGCCCTTCGACGGCATCCAGGCGCGCATCATCGCCACCAGCAAGCGCCACCGTGACGAGGTACTCGTCGGGATGAACCGCGACAACCCCCAGCTGCACGACGTCTACCGGCTGGACCTGCCGACGGGGGAACTCGTCAAGCTGATCGAGAACCCCGGGTACGCGGGCTGGCTCGCGGACGAGGACCTGGTAGTCCGCGGCGCGCTCGCCCCGCTGCCCGACGGCGGATTCGACCTGCTGGTGCGCGACAGCGCAGACGCCGACTGGCGGACACTGCTGACCATCCCGGCCGACGACGCGCCGGCCAGCGACGTCCTGTCGTTCAGCGGTGACGGCCGCAGCCTGCTGGCCATCAGCTCGGTCGGCACGGACACAGGCCGGCTGTGCCGGGTGGACCTGGCCACCGGAGCCGTTCAGGTGCTGCTCGAGGACCCCGATGCGGACGTCGCGGGCGCGGTGCTGCACCCGGACACGCGGGAGCCGCAGATCGTCGAGGTCCTCAAGGACCGCACCGAGTACCACGTGTTCGACCCGTCGGTGGAGCCCGACTTCAAGGCGATCCGGGCGCTTCACCCCGGCGATCCCCAGCTGGTCGGCCGCGACGAAGCGGACGCCACCTGGCTGGTCGCCTTCATGGACGACGCCGGGCCGGTCCAGTACTTCAGCTACGACCGGGCCAGCCGCACCGGCAGCTTCCTGTTCGACAGCCGTCCGGAGCTGTCGCGCTATGACCTGGCCCCGATGGAGCCGTTCTCCTTCACCGCGCGGGACGGCCTGACCATCCACGGGTACATCACCTTCCCGCCCGACGGCGGACGGTCCGGGCTGCCGACGGTGCTCAACGTGCACGGCGGGCCGCAGGCGCGCGACGAGTGGGGCTTTGACCCCGAGGCGCAGTGGCTGGCCAACCGCGGCTACCTGTCGGTCCAGGTGAACTACCGCGGCTCGACCGGCTACGGCAAGTCGTTCGTTTCCGCCGGCGACCGCGAGTGGGGCGCCAAGATGCACGACGACCTGCTGGACGCCGTCGCGTACGTGGTCGACCAGGGCTGGGCCGACCCGGACAAGGTCGCCATCTATGGCGGTTCCTACGGCGGCTACGCGGCCCTGGTCGGCGCCGCGTTCACGCCCGACGTGTTCTGCTGCGCGGTGGACATCGTCGGTCCGTCGAACCTGCAGACGCTGCTTGAGACGGTTCCGCCGTACTGGAAGCCAGTGATCGCGCAGCTGTACAAGCGGGTGGGCAACCCGGAAACGGACAAGGAGTTCCTGTGGTCGCGCTCGCCGCTGTCCCGGGCGCGTGACATCCGGATCCCGCTGCTGATCGCCCAGGGCGCCAACGACCCTCGGGTCAAGCAGGCTGAGTCGGAGCAGATCGTCGCCGCGCTGGCCGACGCCGGGATCGACTACGAGTACATGCTCTTCCCCGACGAGGGTCATGGCTTCGCGAAGCCCGAGAACCGGCAGAAGTTCTACATGGCGGCGGAGCGTTTTCTCGCCCGGTACCTCGGCGGCCGCTACGAGGAGTAATGGGGCCGGCTAGCCGCACCCAGGGGCCCTCCTCAACCACGACGATGGAGCATCGTTGTGGCTAGTGCGCTATCCCTCCGTGTCGTGAGTGAGCTCGTACCGCGCATGCTCGATGGTGATTGTCCGGTGGGGGCGGTTCTTGGCGAAGGTCAGGGCCCGCGCCCAGTTGAAAACGGCGGCGACCCGATTGGCCCAGCCGATCAGGTAAAGCACGTGCACGAATCCCCACATCGTGTAGCCGGTCACGCCAGTGAACTTCATCCCGAACGAGTCTGTGACGGCTGATAGGTGGCCGATAGTGGCCATGCTGCCCTTGTCGCGATACGCAAAGGGGGCAGTTTCTGTCTTGCCTGCCAGCCGGGCGCGGATCAGCCTGCCCACGTATGTTCCCTGCTGGATCGCGGGCTGTGCCACCCCGGGCAGGTCGTTCAGCCGGACCATGTCCCCGATGGCGAAGACCTCTGGGTGACCCGGCAGGCTGCAATCCGGCAGCACCGCCACCCGGCCGGCCCGATCGGTATCGGCACCGGTCGCCGTGGCGAGCATGGCCGCCAGCGGGGACGCTTGCACCCCGGCCGCCCAGATCTTCGTCCGGGCCGGGATACGCCTGTCCCCTTCGGGACCCTTGACCGTGACACTGTCATGATCCATGGCACGCGCCGCGGTGTTCAGCAGTATCTCCACACCCATCTTCTGCAGCCGCCGCCGCGTGTACCGCTGCAGCTTGGGGGCGAAGGCGGCGAGCACCGCCGGACCCGCCTCGATCAGCAGGATCTTCGCCTCGGTCGTGGCCACCGATCTGTATTCCCGCGGCAGCGCTTCATGCGCAAGCTCGGCGACCTGGCCGGCCATTTCAACTCCGGTAGGCCCGGCTCCGATCACCGCGAAGGTCAGGTACGCCGCTCGCTCCGCAGGGTCGGTGGCCAGCTCGGCCATCTCGAAGGCGCCAAGGATATGGCTGCGGAGGCGGCGGGCATCCTCCAGGGTCTTCAGGCCAGGCGCGAATACAACCCATTCCTCGTGCCCGAAGTAGGCGTCGGCGCATCCGGCCGCGACCACCAGGGTGTCGTACGGAAGCGTCAGCTTCCGGCCGTCCGGGGCCACGGCATGCACGACCCGGGCAGCCAGATCTAGGTGCGGTACCTCGGCCAGCACGACGCGCGCGTTGGCCTGTTTCCTGACCACGCTGCGCAGCGCCGGCGCGATCAGGCCGTCCGGCAGTATCCCGGTGGCGACCTGATAGAGCAACGGCTGGAACAGGTGGTGGTTGGTCCGGTCCACGATCGTGATGTCGGCATCAGAGCGGGCCAGGGCCCGCGTAACCCTGATCCCGGCGAATCCGCCACCGACGACGACCACCTGATGACGTCCCTCGCTCATGAGGACAGCATTTCAGGGCGCGGCCTCCCCGGCATCATCCCCGGGGCCCTGCGCTCGAATCTCCGGCGGCTCACCCGGCCTTGAAAGCGGGCTGCTGACCGGGTGGCAGTGGCGCCGGGTGAGGGCGCGGCACCAGGGCGAGCTGGCGCGACTGGGCGACAAGCCGCCCGGCCGGGTCCCAGATTTCGCCGTCCTCCTCCAGGAAACCGCCGGTCACGAAGTGCGTGGCGAATTTGCATCGCAACCACCCCGGTTCGGGCCGGGCGCGAACATGCACGGTGAGTTCAACTGTGGGCGTCCACGCCACCGGGAAATCGGCATTGAAGGCTGTCGGCGGAAAGGCGTCGGCTGCACACAATAGGGCGATAGTATCGGCCGGTTCATCATTGCGGAGCCGGAACCAGCCACGCATCAACGCTTGCCCCGTGCGTTTGCCCAGGAGGAACTGGCCGTCCTCCGGATGCAGCCGGAGCTCGATTTTCCCCATAAACGGCGGCGGGAAAGTGTCGGTTGCCACCACGGGCAGGCAGTCCTCAGGCTCGGGCATCACGGGAGGGCCCTGGTCAATGATCTCCGGACCTGACGCCTTGGCGAGGTCGCCGAAGGTTCCGATGCAGCTCAACAGCGCTCGTCCTTCCGAAAGGAGCGCGGCCGTGCCGGAACTGAAGCTCCGGCCCTGCTTCAGGACCCGGGTCTCGACCGTTACGTCACCGGGCTGGCCCGGATAGAAGTAGTGAGCCGAGATGGTGACCGGGTCCGGACGGTCGAGCGCGGCGCTCAGTGCGCGGGCGACGATGGCCAGGAGGTACCCGCCGTTCGCGTTGGCCGCAATGTCCCAGCCAGGAGCTATGGCAGCGGACCAGAGGGCCCGTTGCCCCGCGGCGCCGGTATCGTCCGCCGGGATGTCCAGTTCCGCCACCTCAGTCGCGGCCCGGAACATCAGTGATGGATGGTCGAGGTGCCCGGTCACTGGTCACCTCCACGGAGACATGGGTCGGCCGGCTGACTCTCCAGGAATCGCGACGGCAATGGTTCCTCCCGATTAGCCGCGGTGAGCGTGCGCCGTCAGAGCATGGGGAGGTAGCGGGCAAGCTCGTACTCGGTGACCTGGCGGCGGTACTCCTGCCACTCCGCGCGCTTGTTGCGCAGGAAGAAGTCGAAGACGTGCTCCCCCAGCGTCTCGGCGACCAGTTCGCTGTCCTGCATGACCTTGATGGCCTGGTCCAGGTCCTGGGGCAGCGGCCGGATGCCGAGCGCGCGACGCTCGGCGGAGGTCAGCGCCCAGACGTCGTCCTCGGCGCCCGGCGGCAGTTCGTAGTCGCCCTCGATGCCCTTGAGGCCAGCGGACAGGATCACGGCGAAGGCCAGGTACGGGTTGCAGGCGGCGTCTACCGAGCGGAACTCGACCCGGGTCGAGTTGCCCTTCTGCGGCTTGTACATCGGCACCCGGACCAGGGCCGAACGATTGTTGTGCCCCCAGCAGACATAGGCCGGAGCCTCTCCCCCGGCGCCCGCGGTCCGCTCGGCCGCGCCCCACAGCCGCTTGTAGGAGTTCACCCACTGGTTGCAGACGGCGGTGATCTCCGGCGCGTGCCGCAGCAGCCCGGCGATGAACGCCCGTCCGGTCTTGGACAGCTGGAACTCGGCCCCGGCCTCGTAGAACGCGTTCTTGTCGCCCTCGAACAGCGACACGTGCGTGTGCATGCCCGAGCCGGGGTGGTCGGTGAACGGCTTCGGCATGAACGTCGCGTAGACGCCCTGCTCGATCGCCACTTCCTTCATCACCAGCCGGAACGACATGACGTTGTCGGCGGTGGTCAGCGCGTCGGCGTAGCGCAGGTCGATCTCCTGCTGCCCGGGCGCGCCCTCGTGGTGGCTGTACTCCACCGAGATGCCCATGGATTCCAGCATCGTGATCGCCGTCCGGCGGAAATCGTGCGCGATGCTGTGCGGCGTGTGGTCGTAGTAGCCGCCGGTGTCGATCGGCTGCGGCTTATCACCCGGTTCGGGCCGCTCTCGCAGCAGGAAGAACTCGATCTCCGGGTGCGCGTAGAAGGTGAACCCGAGATCGGAGGCGCGGCTGAGGTTGCGCTTGAGCACCCAGCGCGGGTCCGCGTACGACGGCGACCCGTCGGGCAGCAGGATGTCGCAGAACATCCGCGCCACGCCCGGGTACTCACCGCGCCACGGCAGCAGCTGGAACGTCGACGGATCCGGCCGCGCGATCATGTCCGCCTCATAGACGCGGGCGAACCCCTCGATCGCCGACCCGTCGAAGCCGATGCCGTCGGCGAAGGCACCCTCCAGCTCGGCAGGGGCGACCGCGACCGACTTCAAGGTGCCGAGCACGTCGGTGAACCAGAGACGGACAAACCGGATGTCCCGCTCTTCCAACGTGCGCAGCACAAACTCTTGCTGCCTATCCACGGTAATCACCTTAGACGTTCCCCACTGATTGACCAGCCTCCGGCGGCACCGGCCTGGGTGCGTACACGTATGACAGAGTGTGCCCGGCCGGTGTTTCGGCACGGTTACGGTCGGCGGACCATGTCCGGCCGCACGCACGACGTCCCGTTCGGCCCAATGGAAATGAGAGAGCACCGGGACGGAGGGGCAGTTGGCTACGGCCTAGGCTGGAGGCGTGACAACGCTGAGGATCGCGCTGGCCCAGGTCAACGCCACGGTGGGTGACCTGGACGGAAACGCCGAGCTGATCGTGGAGTGGACGCGGCGCGCCGCCGGGCGCGGGGCCCGGGTGGTGGTGTTCCCCGAGATGGTCCTCACCGGGTACCCGGTGGAAGATCTCGCGCTCCGGGCGTCGTTCGTGGAGGCGTCCATCGCCCACCTGCACGCCGTGGCGGCACGGCTGGCGGCCGAGGGGCTCGGCGGGGTCGCCGTCGTGGCCGGGTACCTGGACCGGCGGACTGACCTGGCGGCCCGCACCGGCCTGCCGGCCGGCGCTCCGCTGGACGCGGCGGCGCTGCTGTACGGCGGGCGCGTCGTCGTCACCAGCGCCAAGCACCACCTGCCCAACTACGGGGTGTTCGACGAGTACCGCTACTTCGTGCCCGGCAACACACTGCCGGTGTTCCGGCTGCCGGTGACCGAGGGCGAGCAGGTGGACGTGGCCATTGCGATCTGCGAGGACCTCTGGCAGGAGGGCGGGCCGGTGGCGGTCTGCCACCGCGCGGGGGCGAGCCTGCTCGTAGTGCCGAACGCGTCGCCCTACGAGCGGGGCAAGGATGACGTGCGGCTGGACCTGTGCGTGCGGCGGGCCCGCGAGGCCGGGGCGGCGCTGGCCTACGCCAACCTGATCGGCGGCCAGGACGAGCTTGTCTTCGACGGTGACTCGATCCTGGTGACCGCGGACGGCACGCTGGTCGCCCGCGGGCCGCAGTTCGAGGAGACGCTGGTGGTCGCCGACCTGGACCTGCCGGCGGCGGTGACGGCGCCGCTGCCCGAGGACCAGCCCGTGGACGCAGAGGACGGCACGGTGATCACGATCAAGCGGGTGGCGCTCCGGCCGGCTGAGGCGGCGTCAGCTGAGGCGGCGTCAGCTGAGGCGGCGTCAGCTGAGGGGGCGCCGGCCGGGCCGGAGGACGCCGAGGGGACGTGCTGGCCGCGGCTGTCCGATCCGGCTGAGGTGTACGCGGCGCTGGTGACCGGGGTGCGGGATTACGTGCGGAAGAACGGATTCCGGTCGGTCATCCTGGCGCTGTCAGGCGGCATCGACTCGGCGCTGACCGCGACGATCGCCGCGGACGCGATCGGGCCCGGCGGCGTGCACGTGGTGCTGATGCCCAGCCGCTACTCCTCCGGCCACTCGGTCACCGACGCCGAGGACCTGGTCAAGCGGCAGGGCCTGCACCACCTGACGATCCCGATCGCCTCGATAGTCGACGCCTTCACCAAGGAACTCGCCCCGGCCGGGTTCGGTGAAACCGGGCTCCCCGCGGAGAACCTGCAGGCCCGGGTCCGCGGGGTCGTCCTAATGGGGCTGTCCAACGCGGGCGGGCACCTCGTGCTCACCACCGGCAACAAGAGCGAGCTCGCGACCGGTTACTCGACCCTGTACGGGGACTCGGCCGGCGGGTTCGCGCCGATCAAAGACGTACCCAAGACGCTGGTCTGGGAGCTTTCCAGGTGGCGCAATGCCGAAGCCGAACGCCAGGGTGCCACTCCCCCGATCCCGGAGAACTCCATCAACAAGCCGCCGAGTGCCGAGCTCGCGCCCGGCCAGCTCGACACCGACTCGCTGCCGCCGTATGAGGTGCTCGACAAGCTGATCGACGACTACGTCGAGAAGGACTTGGGCACCGCGGGGCTGCTCGCGGCCGGGCACGACCCGGCTCTGGTCGAGCGGGTGGTCCGGATGATCGACGCGGCGGAGTACAAGCGGCGCCAGTACCCGCCGGGGCCGAAGATCAGCCAGAAGAACTTCGGCCGCGACCGCCGCCTCCCCATCACCAACCGCTGGCGCGAACCGCTCCCGCCCGAAGAGCGGCCTTCATGAGCGCGAAGGAGGTCAGGAGCGGCAGTCGACCCAGACGACTTGGCGGTAGCTGCCGCCGTCCGGCAGTGTCACCGGCACCCAGCCGAACGTGACCCGGTGAGCGGTTCCCGGACCGGTCAGGCAGGTCGGCCATCCGCCCTCGTGCTCCATGCCCTGGCTGTCGACCCACGAGACGCTGCCCGCCCCCGCCAGCCCGTACGTCCAGTCTCCCATCGGGATCGACGCCTCGTACGAGCCGATCGCGGCGACTCCGGTCATGATGGTCATCTTCCCAGGCGGACCCTGGTAATGCTCGCCGGCTGCGAAGGCCCCGGCCCCGATCAGGAACGCCGCCAGGGCCACGGCCCCGGCCCGGAGGAGCCGGCGAGGCCGCCTCGGCGACCAGGCCAGGCTTCTGGCTGCCGCGGAATGTGCCGCCAACTTATCCCCTAATCTCGTCCAGGGTAGTCACGGCAGTGTCCCGCTCACCCGGTCCGCGGTCAACCCGAACTGAGCAACAGGACGGCGTAGGCGGCGAGCCAGTGGCCGCCATGTGGTCATTGCCGACCACGTGCGGCAGCGACGCGGGTTAGCGCGGCCTCAGGCCCAGCATCAGCTCGTCCACGATGCGGGCGGCGAAATCGCCGTCCAGGCTGCCGTCCGCGGATTTCTCCTTGGCCAGGATGGTCCCGGTGAGCGCGAGCATCGCGATCTCGACGTCGGTGTCGGCCCGCAGCTCGCCAGACTCCATGCCCCGGCGGATAGCCGCCCGGATGGCTTCATGTCGCGGCTCGATCACCGTCTCCTTGTACCGCGCCATCAGCCGCGGGTATTTCTGGCCCTCGCCGAGCAGCAGCGCGTAACGGCGCGCCTTCCTCGGGTCGGCCCGGTCCGCGCACATCACCGACAACATCGCGACCAGGTCGTCCCGGGCGCAGACGCCGCCGGGCTCGGGGTAGGGCGACTTCAGCGAGCCGAACGCGGCGAGCAGCAGCTCCTCCTTGTTCGGCCAGCGGCGGTAGATCGTCGCCTTGCCTACTCCGGCCCGGGCGGCGACGGCCTCGACGCAGACTCCCTCGAAGCCCTGCTCGGCGAACAGGTCAAGCGTTGCCTCGATGATCGCCTGCTCGGCCTGCTCACTGCGCGGACGGCCGGGCCGGCGGTGGTCTGCCCCCGAGCGCCCGGTGTCCGCGGCAGCGCTGGGCCCGGAAGCGACGATCACGGGCTGCATGGCTGGTTACACCTCCCGGTCCGCACTGGAAAGCCTGACTTCGCCTTCCAGTATGGCAAGCTCGTCGTCGTACCCGCCATCATCGGCCGGAGCGGCCGGCGCGGTCTGCGGCTTGCCTGGCATCCAGCGCAGCACCACGAACCCGCCCGCCAGCGCCAGCACCGCCGCGATCAGCGTGGCGATGTGCATGGCGTGCACGAACGACTCGTTCGCGGGAACCAGCAGCGACCGTCCGGCCGCGCCGAGCTGCTGCGCGACCGCCTGGGTGCCGGTGATCGAGGACGACGCGGTACCCCGGAGCGCGGCAGGCACGTGAGCCAGCGACGGGCTGAGCGAGTTCCGGTAGAACTGGGCCAGGATCGAGCCGAGGATGGCCACGCTGAGCGCGACCGCGACCTGCCGGGCGGTGTTGGTCAGCGCCGAGCCCGCGCCGGCCCGCTCCCGCGGCAGTACGTCCATGACGGCGGCCGTGGCGGCCGGCATGCTGACGCCGATCGCCGCGCCCTGGATGCCGAACAGCACCCCGAGCAGCCAGATCGGCGAGTCCGTGCCGAGGGTCGCGTAGCCCGCGATCGCGGCGGCCATGACGAACATGCCCGTCGCGCCGATCACCTTGGCCCCGTGGCGCTGGACCAGGCGGGCGCTGCGAGGGGCCATCAGCAGCTGCCCGGCCGCGAACGGCACGGTCAGCAGCCCCGCGGCCAGCGGGGTGTAGCCCCGTACGTTCTGCAGGTAGAAGCTGGTGAAGAAGAAGACGCCGCCCATGCCGAAGAACACCAGGCCGAGCGCCCCGATCGAGGCCGAGAGCCGCCGGTCGCGGAACAGCCGCACGTCAAGTGACGGGTGCTGGATCCGGGATTCATACCAGGCGAACGCCGCCAGGACAGCCAGGCCGCCCACGATCGGGCCGAGCACGCCGAGGCTTAGCCACGAGTCGCCGTCGCCGCCCTGGACGATGCCGTACACCAAGAGCACCAGCCCCGCGATGGACAGCAGCACGCCCACGTAGTCGATCCCGCCGGCCTCGTGATTGCGGGATTCCGGCACCAGGATCGCGGCGGCGAGGATGCCGACGGCGGTCACCGGTACGTTGATCAGGAAGACCGAGCCCCACCAGAAGTGGTCGAGCAGCAGGCCGCCGAGCACCGGGCCGGTGGCGATGCCGAGGCCGACGGCCGTGGCCCACAGGCCGATGGCCCGGGGGCGTTCGGCGGGCTCGAAGACGTTGGAGATGATCGAAAGCGTCTGCGGCATGACCGCGGCCCCGCCCAGGCCCATCGCGGCCCGCGCGAAGATCAGCTGCTCCGGCGACCGTGAATAGGCTGACAACAGCGACGCGATGCCGAACAGCGCGAGCCCGATCATGAGCATGCGCTTGCGGCCGATCTTGTCGCCGATGACGCCGAACGTGAACAGCAGCCCGGCGAACACCAGCGTGTAGGAGTTGATGGCCCATTCGAGCTGACTCTGACTCGCGCCGAGGCCGGCGGGAGGAGGCTCGGCGATAGTCTTCAGCGCGACGTTGAGGACCGTGTTGTCGATGACGATGGCGAGCAGGCCGACGATCAGCACGCTGAGAATCAGCCATCGGCGGCGGTAAATCGCCTGCGAATCCATGTGTCCCTCTCCGGATCACTTGAAGCTTGTGCGCGGAACCGGGAAGGAGCGCCCGTGGCGTGGTGTTGCCATCATCAGGAGTTCTGGGTCCCGCAGCTATCAATACGGAACCGTCTCGTATCGGAATCTATTTCCGATGTCCGGATGTGTTCCAGGTCACATCGAGTCTGGGCCCCCGATGACCTGCGGGTCCCGTTCCGCCGCTCACCCAGATGGGGCCGAACGGCGCGTCGTGCCTGCCCCCGGTCAGGGCTCGGGCGTGACGTTGGCCAGGTGGAGCAGGCGGGTGTGCGGGTCGACAACCAGCGCCAGGGTGAGCCTGCCGTGCGCTCCGATCAGCTCGACCGCGACCGATGCGCTACCGTCGCCCGCCTGGCAGGCGCCGACCTGGCCTTCACCGGCCCAGACCGCCGCCATCCGCAGGCGGCGGGCTACCAGGCCGGCGTCCACGCCGGGAGCGACCGGGACGGCTGCGGGCCAGTCACGGTCGGTGCCGTTCATCCAGGTGACCACGGCGGTGAGGGCGTCGTGCAGCGGTGAGTCCGCGACGGGCGGGACGGCCAGCGAGAGGGACTGGATCCGGGGCGGTTGTTCCGGGGTGAGCTGAATCTGCACCTGGACGGCGCCGCGTTCCCCCGCCAGCCACCACCGGCAGTGGGCGGGCGTATCGAATTCGGGCGGGCGCCCGGGGTCGTCGGTGAAGTCCCCGATGCGGTCACGGACGGCGGCGATCCGGCGGCGACGTTCGGCGAACGGCGCGTCCTGCGCCACGTTAGGCGAGAACAGCCGCTCCGCTTCGGCGTCGTCCCACGAGCTGAGCAGCCGGCTGATCGCGTCCCGCGCGGCCAGCGTCTCCGGCCACGGCCCAGGGGGCCGCGGAGGCCGAGCAGGCGCGAGCGCCGGGGCGTACCCGTATGACGGCGGCTGGCGGTTGGCAAGCACGGCTTCGAGCAGCCTGGCCGCCAGCGGCGCCATCGCCGCGTAGGTGCTGTTGCCGAGGGCGATCACGCCGGTTCCGGTCGCGGGGTGCCAGCACATGTTGCTACCGAAGCCCGGGTACCCGCCGCTGTGGCTGACAATCCGGCCCAGGGCCGGGTGCTCGGTCACGAACAGGCCGAACCCGTAGGCGCCGGGAGGCGTGGCGGCCTCGTTCCCCGGGAAGCTGGGGGCCGTGTCCCACCCGGTCAGGACCTGCGGCAACTGCATCTCCCTCCGGGTGGCCCGGCGTACCGGATGCGGGCCGCCGCCTTGCGGATCCCCGGGCGGGAACGCCGCGGCGAAACCAGACACCCAGCGGCTGAGGTCCGCCACGCAGCTGAAGATCCCGCCCATCGGGGCGAACGCGCCGCACGGCTCGAACGGCCCCTCGGACCAGCCGCCCGGCGCGCGGCGGTAACCGCGGGCCAGCCCCGCGCCGGCGAATTCCTCGGCTTCGTAGCCGGTGCTGGTCATCCCGAGGGGACGCAGCAGGCGGTCGCGGACGTAGGCCGGGTAGGCGACGCCGGTGACGGCGGTGATGACCCGGCCGAGGATCGCGAAGCCGAGGTTGGAGTACTCGAACCGGGTGCCTGGCGCCCAGTTGAAGCGGACGCCGCCGGCCAGGAAGGCGGCGAACGCCTCAAGCGGCAGTCCCTGCTGCCGGTCGCCCCACGGGTCATCGGTCGGGAACCCGGCGGTCATGGTCAGCAGGTGCCTGATCGACACGCGCGCAGAATCCGCGCTGACCGGCGGCCAGCCGCGCAGTTCGGGGACGTAGGTCTCGGCCGGGTCGTCGAGCCTCAAGGCACCGTCGTCGCGCAGCGCGAGGACCGCCGACGCGGTGAAGCTCTTGGTCATCGAGGCGATGCGGAAGACGGTACCGGCGTCCGGCGGGGGGCCGCCGAGATAGCGCTCACCGAGCCCGGCCGCGTGGGCCAGCTCACCGCCGATCACGATGCCGTAGGCCAGCCCGGGCTGCCCCCCGCGCTGGTGATAGCCCGCGACCAGGCTGTCCACGTCCGCGAAGTCGATCATCGGCCCAGTCTTCCAGAATCGGCTATACCGCTCAGCCCTCTCGACATGCCATCATCTAATTGTCCGGGTACGCCGCTGGGGCGACACGAGGCACGGAGGTCGACACAAATGTCACAGGGCACTGACACAGCTATGGCCGCGACGCTGCCGCGGACCAGTCCGGTACCCCTCTACGGCGGATCAGGTACCGGCCGCCGGGTCACGGTACGCGATATCGCCGCCGCCAAGGCCCGCGGCGAGAAGTGGCCGATGCTTACCGCGTACGACGCGCTCACGGCCGGCATCTTCGACCAGGCCGGGATACCCGTGCTGCTGGTCGGCGACTCGGCCGCCATGGTGGTCTACGGCCACGACACCACGATCCCGGTCACCGTCGATGACCTGATCCCGCTGACCGCCGCCGTCGTGCGCGGCACCCGCCGGGCCCTGGTGGTGGCCGACCTGCCGTTCGGTTCCTACCAGGCCTCCCCCGGCGCGGCGCTGGCCGCGGCGATCCGCTTCCTGAAGGAGACCGGGGCTCACGCGGTCAAGCTCGAAGGCGGCCAGCGGGTCGCCCACCAGGTCGAGGAGCTAGTCGCGGCCGGCATCCCGGTGATGGCCCACCTCGGCCTGACGCCGCAGTCGGTCAACGCCTTCGGCGGTTACCGTGTGCAGGGACGCGGTGAGGACGGCGAGCACCTCCTGCACGACGCCAAGGTGCTGCAGGCCGCCGGCGCGTTCTCCGTGGTGCTCGAGTGCGTGCCCGCCGACCTGGCCGCCCGGGTGACCGAGACGCTGACCATCCCCACCATCGGCATCGGCGCCGGCTCGGCCTGCGACGCCCAGGTCCTGGTCTGGCAGGACATGGCCGGCCTGTCTCCCCGCACGGCCAAGTTCGTCAAGAAGTACGCCGACCTGGCGTCAGTCCTGCGCGACGCCGCCACCGCCTTCGCTGACGACGTCACGAGCGGTACCTTCCCCGATGAGGAGCACTCCTACCACTGAACCCACCGGTAACGTAGCCGCTGAGTAAAGCCGGATACCGGGCCGCCCCTGGTGCCTGGCGGCCGGCCTGCCTCCGGGCGAGGCTCGCGGCGCCAACGGCCGCCGCGACGACGCTGCCGGGCCGGACCCGCTTGTCCCGCTTGCCTCATCCGCACGTTTTCGCTCACGGGTTCGAGGTGCCCGGCTTTTTTCGTGGAGGATTCTGGCTTCGTGGAAAGTTGTAGGGATCGACCAGTTCGAAGGTACGTGCTCCGTCCCGGCCCCGCAGCTGGCACATTCGCCGCCCGGTCCTTCGTTCTCTGGCACGTTCTACTCCGCGGCCCGCCGCCGGGCGGTCGGGTACACCATCGCTTATCCGCCTGGGCACGGCGCCGGCGACCAGCTGCCTCTGGTGATTATGCTCCACGGCTACGGCGCGGACCACCGCACCGCCCTGGCCGGCCTGTCACCCGCGCAGGCGCTGGCGCTCAAGGTCGAGGGCCGGCCGCTCCGCCCGGTGGCCATGGTCACCGTCGACGGCGGCGATGGCTACTGGACCCCGCACCCGGGTGACAATCCTATGGCGATGGTGATCGACGAGCTGCTCCCGCGGTGCCAGCGGCGCGGTCTGGGGCGCGCGCCGCAGCGGATCGGGACGATGGGCATCTCGATGGGCGGTTACGGCGCGCTGCTCCTGGCCGAGAAGCATCCGCACCTGATCACCGCGGTGGCCGCCATCAGCCCCGCGATCTGGACCAGCTACGCTCAAGCCCGGGCGGCGAACGCCGGCGCCTACGCCTCGGCCGCGGCCTTCACCGCCAACGACGCCATCACGCACGCCGGCGCGCTCACCCGCCTCCCCGTGCGCGTGGCTACGGGTTATGACGACCCCTTCTACCCCGGCGTCCGGGTGCTCGCGCGCGCTCTCCCGGCCGGAGCCGTCGTGCACTTCGCGGCGGGCTGCCACACCTCCCCCTTCTTCCTGGCCCAGGAGCCGCCGTCGCTCGCGTTTCTCGCCCGCTACCTAGTGGCTAGCTGAGCCGCAGCTCGCGTGGCGTGCTCTCCTACCAGCGAGCGGTACGAACCATGATCTCGGTCGCCATCACCCGGCCGGAGCTCGCCGCCAGCACCACCACGCCCAGGCCGAGGGAGAACGACGGCAGAAACCACCTGGAGTGCGAGATCGCCTGGTTACGATCCTTGATCATCGAACATCTCCTCGACCGTAACGCCGAAGAACCGGGCCAGTGCGATCGCCAGCGGAAGCGAAGGGGTGTACCGCTCGTTCTCGATCGAGTTGATCGTCTGACGCGATACCCCCATCACCTCCGCCAACTGCCCCTGGGCCAGGTTCCGACATAGCCGTAGCGAGCGCACCTGGTTCTTCATCGCCTCGGCGGCTCAACCGGCCGGTCGGCGGCGCGGGTTCCCGGCATGGGTGGCCGGCGCGGATTGGCGCGGCGCCGGGATTAACGTGGAGGATCCGGCCTGCGTGGAGGATCGGGCCTGGGGCTGCTCCCGGGTACCGGAACTTCCACGTAGGCCGGATCCTCCGCGATCTTTGGGACTGCTGGAAGTTGCGGGGTCCATGTTGCTGGTGGGTTCCGGGTCCGGGGGCGGCGCTGCGGGTGGGCCCTGGCCGGGACCGGCTGCGGGCCCGCATCGCTGCGGCACCTCACCGCGGGCGCCCGCCCAGCCTGCAGCGCCCGCCGGCCTGCCGCCCGTGGCGAGGACCTGACCTGGAATCCTCCCGTTAAATGGGTACCCCGGAAAGACCTAGATATCGGTGATGCGCAGGCCGGCGTGCGCCTTGTACCTGCGGTTTATCGCGACTAGGTTGGCGGTCAGCGCTTCGACCTGGCCGCAGTTGCGCAGGCGGCCCGCGTAGATGCCGCGCACGCCGGGAATCCTGGCCGCCAGGGCCTGGACCATGTCGGTGGCGGCACGGTCGTCGCCCAGCACGAGCACATCCATGTCGATGGTCTCCACCTCGGGATCGAGCAGCAGGACCGCGGACACGTGGTGGAACGCCGCCACCACGCGGCTGTCGGGCAGCAGCCTCGCGGCCTGCTCGGCCGCGCTGCCCTCGTCGACCCGCAGCGGATAGGCGCCGCGCTGGTCGAAGCCGAGCGGGTTCACGCAGTCCACCATGATCTTGCCCGCCAGTTCGGCCGTCAGCCCGGACAGCAGCTCAGCGTGGCCTTCCCAGGGCACGGCGGCGATCACCAGGCTGGCCTCGCGGGCGGCGTCGCGGTTAGCCAGGCCGCGGGCATTGGGCCCGATCTCCCGCGCCACGGCGTGCGCCCGGTCGTGACTGCGGGAACCGATGATCACCTGGTGCCCCGCCACCGCGAACCTGCGGGCCAGGCCGCGTCCCTGTTCCCCGGTGCCGCCGAGGATACCGATGGCCAGATCGTCGAGGGACGGGGTATCGCGGTCAGTCATGGATTGCATCCTGCCAGACCAAGGTGAGGCCGGGAGGATGGGTCCCCCTGTCGCGGGGGGTTCCGGGGGGTGGTCCCCGGGCAGACACCCAAATAGCTGCGCGTAACGGCTTTTAGGGGCACCATAGGTACGTGGACGCGAACCAAGTGACCACGCTCCGTGCGCTACTCGCCCCGACCGGATGGCTGGAGCGGACCCGCACGTTCGCGCAGGAGCTGCGGAAGGCGACCCGGTCGCCCGGAGGGCTTCTGCTGGTCGGCACACCCGACGAGGAGCCCTGGCACCTGACTGCCCATCTGGACGAGGAAAGCCGCCTGGCCGGGATCCCCGAGCTCATGCCGACGCTCGTCCGTTGGCGGGTTCCCGCAGGCGCGCCGTCGCACCTGCGGGTGGGGCTTGAGCGGCTGGAAGCCGCCCGGCGGGGCGAGACGCTCTTCGTGGTGTCACCGGCGAGCGCGCCGGTGCCACTGCTCGAGCGAGTCAGCGACGCGCGGCGCACCGGAGCCACGATCTTCGCGCTCGGCCAGGGCGATCCGGAACTCGAGGCGCTCGCGCACGAGGCCATGGCGGTCCGGCCCGGAGTTTCCGGGGTCTCCGGGGTGGTGTCGTTCGGGGGGGCGCAGCACCTGATCAGCTCGGCGGTCGGTGACCTCGGCCGGTCCGAAGGCTTCGGGGACGGGGAGTTCGGCGTGGCTAACCCCGACGGACGCGTGGGCCGGCCCGGGGTGCGCGGCTACCCGCGTTACCGCCCGGGCGTCCGAGGACTGCGAGACCGGGTGGCACGACTGCTGGACGCGGTCAGCGGCCCCACGTCGTAACGCGGCTCCTGCCGCGTGGCGAGACCTTAGAGCGTGGGAGGAGTCTGGGGCCCTAGGAGTCTGGGGCCCTAGGAGTCTGGGGCCCTAGGAGTCTGGGGCCCTAGGAGTCAAGGGTCAGGACCATGGTGGGACGCTCGATGATGTGGTCCGGACGCAGCGGGCGCACCGCGGTGCCGATCGCGAAGAACTCGGTGGTGTGCGAACCCCAGGTGTGGCTGTGCTGGCGCAGTTGCACGCCGACGATGCCTTCCGCGTGCAGCGCCTCGGCTTCGGCCTGCATCCGGCTCATGGCCAGCTCGCGGGCGTCATAAAGGGCCTGGGTGAACTGCTCGATCTCCACGTTTTTGCCGATGTTGCCGATCTTGTTGCCAAACTTCTGATGCGCGACGTGGTACACGCACGATCCCATCACCATGCCGAGCGGGGCGTACCCGGCCCGGATCAGCGTCCAGAAGTCCTGACCGGACAGGTCGGAGGTAAACGGCTGGTTCTTGTTGTTGCGCCAGTTGTCGACCCCGCCGCCGCCCGCGCCCTCTTCGGCCTTGACGGCCGTGCCCACCGCGATGAATTCGGCGATGTCGGAGCCGAACTCCTTCATCTCCACGTCCAGCCGGACCCCGACGATGCCGTCGGCGCGCAGCGCGTCGGCCTCAGCCTCCATCCGGGTCATGGCCAGCTCACGCGCGTGGTACATGGCCTGAGACAGCACGTCAAGCTCCTGGTTGGCGCCCCACCGGCCGATCTGCAACCCGACGTGGTAGATGGAGCTGCCCAGGACCAGGCCGAGCGGCCGGAACCCGGCCTCGCGAACCAGCAGGAACTCGTTTACCGACAGGTCGGACGTGAAAATGGAGCCGGGACGGCCAGGCTGCAGCTCCGCGAGGCGCCGCATGGCATCTTGCGGAACGCCCGCGGCATCCAGTTCCGTGGCTATGTTCCCCTGGTCGGTCATGTTCTCTCCTACGGCCTGCAGTGCGCTTATTCAGCTTTGCTGATTAGTTTGTGCTTTTCGGCTGTTGCGTTAAATCCGTATCCTGGCCGCCTGGCGCCGCTGCGGGTCCAGCGACATCACCGCCAGCGTAGGACCGCTCTTGCGCTCCGCGTCCGAGAACCTGGCGACCGCAGTGCCGATGTTGGTGACCTCCACGATGTGGTCGCGGCGGCCTTCCTGAACCGGGCACTCCCGCTCGCGCACGTTCATCTCCATCGCGGCGATCACCACGCCTTCGGCACCGAGCCGCGTGACGTCCCGTTCCAGCTGCCTGCGCGCGTCGTGCCTAGCGTCGTTGACCAGCTCGGTATAGCCGACGACCTCCGCGTTACCCGACCCCCAGCGGGTCTGGCCCACGGTCAGCCAGTCGTCGTGCCGCGAGCCGATCGAGATACCGAGCACCAGGCCGGCCGGCACCCAGCCCTTCACGATCAGCTTGGCGAAGTCCTGCCCGGACAGGTCGGACGTGAACGGCTCCTTGTGGCCGTGCGCCTTGGACCAGGCGGACACTGGCGGCACCCCGGGGGCGCGGATGGCCGTGCCGATGGCCTTGAACTCAAGTCCTCCGGCCGGAAACGAGCCGATTGTCAGCCGGACGCCGACGACGCCGTGGCCGCCGAGCTCGGCGCACTCGGTCGTCATCCGGTCGAGGGCCTTGTGCCGCGCCGCGTACATCGTCTGCACCAGCGGGGCGAAAGACCCGAACCCGCCCCGGCTCGACACCTGCGTGACGGTCCGGGCGGGGACGACCCCGTATCCATACGAGCCCCAGGCGCCCGGGCAGTTGTAGCCCCCGGTGTACCCGATGTTGTACACGGCGGCGCCAAGCACCTGGCCCACGGGCTCAAAACCAACGCTGCGGATCACGGCGAACTCGTCAGAAGTCAGCGCGGAACCCCACGTGCCGCTGCGCCGGATTTCCGCCATCCTGGCCTCGGCCACAGCGGGCAGTTCTTCGCTCACGCCCCTAGCCTAATATCACGGCGGAACAAACTGGCCGAACCTCAATCCTGAGGCAATACAGTCGTTGGCCATCACCGTCCCAGCCGTCAGTCCTTGGCTTCCCATTCCTCGTTTCTGCGCTGCACGGTTTCCAGAGCGCGGGCGGCGGCCTCCCGGGTCGGAAAGGGACCGAGCCGGTCCTTGCCCGGGGTGGGACCGTCGTCATCCTCCACCGCGTGGGTCTTGAGGCTGAACCACCATCGCTTCTCGTTCTCCATGGACACTAGACTCGCAAAACATGGCGACAGTCCTTCATCCGGGCCGGCTTTTCACCGACCCGCCAGGTCCCCGCGGAGATCACGCGGCCCGAGTACGTGGGCAAAAAGCGCCCGAAGACCGGGGAACCCGACGTCAAGACCCCCGAGATCATCGAGCGGATGCGGGTCGCCGGCAAGCTGGCCGCCCAGGCGCTAGCGGAGGTTGGCGCTCACGTAGCCCCTGGCGTCACGACTGATTACCTGGACCAGATAGGACACGATTTCCTCGTCAGCCACGGCGCGTATCCGAGCACGCTTGGCTACCGGGGCTACCCCAAGTCGTTGTGCACCTCGCTGAACGAAGTGATCTGCCACGGGATTCCCGACGACACGTTGATCCACGACGGCGACATCGTCAACATTGACATCACCGGGTATATCGGCGGCGTCCATGGTGACACCAACGCCACCTTCTGCGCGGGCGAAGTGGATGAGGAGTCACGGCTGCTGGTGGAGCGCACCCACGAGGCCATGATGCGCGGCATTCGCGCGGTCGCTCCGGGACGCCCGCTGAACGCCGTCGGCCGCGTGATCGAGTCTTACGCCCGCCGGTTCGGCTACGGCGTGGTCAGGGACTTCACCGGACACGGCATCGGCCGGACGTTCCATTCGGGCCTGATCGTGCCGCACTATGACGACCCGCACACCAACGTGATCATGCAGCCGGGGATGACCTTTACCATCGAGCCG
Source organism: uncultured Actinomycetes bacterium (assembly GCA_963806335.1). Taxonomy (GTDB): domain Bacteria; phylum Actinomycetota; class Actinomycetes; order Streptosporangiales; family Streptosporangiaceae; genus Palsa-504. The sequence continues at coordinate 126,307 of CAWDXO010000022.1, read as the reverse complement.
ATGCTCACCCTCGGCACCATCGACTACGACGTCTGGCCGGACGGCTGGACGGCGGTCACCAAGGACCGCAAGCGCACTGCGCAGTTCGAGCACACCATCCTCGTCACCGACAGCGGCTACGAGATCCTGACCCTGCCTTAATGGGCCGGCGCCTTAACGGGCCGGCGCCTTAATGGGCCGGCGCCTTAATGGGCCGTTAGCGGCGGCGGCCAGGGCCCGCCTGGCGCAGGCGCCACCAGGTAAGTGCCGAGAGAACCACGATGAGCACGAACTGCATCGCCATGTCCAGGAGCCAGACCTGGGCACTATGCCGCCACAGCGGATCCGGCGTGTTACCCGGAGGCGGCGGCGTGACCTGATTCAGGTTGACGGTGGACGCAGCCGCGCCGAAGCCCCACCGGGACGGCGAGAGCCAGGAGAGCTGGCCGAGGCCCGCCAGGCCGTTGAGACGGAAGACAGCGCCGCTCAGGACCACTTCGGCCAGGACCGTCACCACCAGCAGCGGCATCGTCTTGTCCGAGGAATTGACCATGGCCGAGATCAGCAAGCCGGCGGTCATCGACGCGATCGCGAGCACGGCTATCCCCAGCATAAGTTCCGGCAGCGGAGCCGCGGACAGAACGGCTCCATGCCTGGGCAGCGGCCGCCCGGCCAGGCCGATCAGTACGAGCACCACCGCCTGCAGCGCGCTGATCAGGCCGAGGACGACGAGCTTGGACCCCAGGTACGCGCCGGGCGACAGCCCGGCCGCTCGTTCCCTGGTATAGATCGGGCGTTCCTTGACCAGTTCCCTGACGGCGTTGGCCACCCCGATGAGGCAGGCGCCCATGACCAGGATCAGCAGGACCTGTATGGCGTTGCCGTTGCTTGTCCCGGTCAGGCCGCCCGGGTCCGGGATCGCCCTGACCAGGGCGCCGAGAATGATCGGCAGCAGCGCGAGCACACCCACGTAGTTGCGGTCGGAGGCGATGACCGACAGATACCGCCGGACGAGAGTGGACAGCTGCGCGAGCCGGTTCCGCCCCTTGGGCGGGGGCGGAACCGCCCGGAGCGCTACCGCTGACGGATGTTCGGCCTGCGCCGGCGCCGTCATGTACCGGGCGCAGTATTCCGAGTTCCGGTACTCCCCCGCCCAGTCCCTGTCTGGCTCGGCCTCGAAAGCCCGGAATACCTGGGCCCAGCCTGGCTGGCCGAAATGGCGCAGCCCGTCGGCGGGCGACCCGAAATAGGCGACCTTGCCCCCCGGCACCAGCACGAGCAGCCGATCGCAGACGCTGAGGTTCGCCACGCTGTGCGTCACCACGATGACCGTCCGCCCGTCACGGGCGAGGGCGGACATCATCTCCATCACCGACATGTCCAGGCCCGGGTCCAGGCCGGAGGTAGGCTCGTCCAGGAACAGCAGCGAGGGCTTGGTCAGCAGCTCAAGCGCCACGTTGACTCGTTTGCGCTGGCCGCCGGAAAGGGACGACGTGCGGGTATCGGCGTGCGCCGTCAGGGACAGCTCACCGAGCACTTCACCGATCCGTCGTGTCCGCTCCGCCGGGCTGGTGTCGCTCGGGAACCGGAGTTCGGCCGCGTATTCCAGGGCACGGTGCGCGGACAGCTGCGTATGCAGGATGTTCTCCTGGGGCACCAGGCCGATCCGGTGCCGTAGTTCGGCATAGTTGGCGTAGAGATCGCGCCCGTCGTAGAGCACCGAGCCGGCGGTAGCGGGTCGCATGCCGGTCAGCGCGCCGAGCAGAGTCGACTTGCCGGCGCCGCTGGGCCCGATTACCCCCAGCAGGCACCGCTCGCTGAGAGGGAAGCTGACGTCGTCCAGCAGCACCTTGCCATTTGGCAGCGTGACGGTGAGTCCGCGGGCGTCGAGGGAGATGTCGCCGCCGTCTACAAACTCTTGCAGCTCGTCGCCTACCAGACGGAAGGTGGCCGGACCGATGCCGATAACGTCGGCTTCGGTCACCGTGGCCGTGGTGACCCGCTGGCCGTTCAGGAACGTGCCGTTGTGACTGCCGAGGTCGGCGATCTCGTACTCGCCTCCGGGGCGCCTGCGCAGCTCGGCATGACGGCGGGACACGCTCAGATCGGCGACCACGACGCCGTTATCTGCGGAGCGGCCGATCCGCAGTACCTTGGCGGGCAGGGGCATGATGGCGCTCGGCGACCGGTCGGCCGGCGCTGTCCGCTGGGCTGACCAGACGGCCGTAGCGGAGGGTCGCGCCGGGGCACCGCCATCCGGCCGGTCCGTGATCGAGCAGGATAGGACCGGGCCTGCCTCCGGGTGTCCGAGCCGGACCTGACACGAATCCGTGATATCGACACGCCGCACGCGCAGGCCGGCGGCGAACGTGCCATTGGTGCTGTTGGCGTCCTCGAGCAGCCACCGGCCGTCCGCTGCCGTCAAGACCGCGTGCCGCCAGGAAACCAACGGCTCATCGACCACGATGTCAGCCGCTGGATCACGGCCAATCGAGTAAGCGGGTCCAGGCGGCAGCGTCCGGCCGGAACCCTGTGCTCGCACCACAAGCGGCGGGGCGGTATGGGAGGCGGTACGGGAAAAGGCGTCCTCGGCTGTCATCTGCTCACTCTGTTCATCGGTCAGGGCTGCGCTGGTAAGAACCACGGTTCATGATGCGTCTTGGATGGTCATCCGCTCAGGCTCACCGTCACCAGGTCCCGGTCGATCCGGGCGGCCTCGCGCCGATGGCTGTACCTCGTCACGGCCGACGGCTGCTCACTCCAGCCGATGGCGGCCTCAGCGAGCAGGTCCGCGATGTCCGCGGCGGCGCGGGGCCAGGCCAGCGCCGACGCCGCACGCATGGCGGCCAGGGCCGCCGGGTCGTCCCGCAGGCGTCGGATCTCCGCGGCAAGGCCGCGCGAGCTGGGCGCGTAGCTGCCCGCGCCTGCTTGGACGACGAACTCGACGTTGCCTTCCTCTTGGCCAGGAAGGTAGGAGGTGAGCACGAGCGGGGCCGCGCAACAGGCCGCCTCGGCTATGGTGCCCGGTCCCGCTTTGCCCACGACGATGTCGGCGCAGCGGAGCCAATCAGCCATGTTGTCGACGAAACCATGTACGGTCAGCCTGCCTTCGGCCCGCTCCGCCAGCCGGGTAAGCCGCCGGCGAAGCCGTTGATTACGCCCGCAGATGACGGCGACGTCCACGTCCTGGACCTTCTTGAGGACGGCGACGGTGCGGCGGTAGATGCCGCCGGAGCCCTCCCCGCCACCCGTCACGACGACCAGGAACCGCCCGCTCAAGCCAAGGGATCGTTGCAGGGCGTGACGCTCGGGTGCGCTGGCCGGCGTCCGGCAGAACTCGGCCGCGACCGGCAGCCCGGTCTCCACGTACTGCCCTTCGGGCGTGCCGTCCAGCGCGCACCGGCCCGCGACCGCCGCGGTCGGCACGATGACCCGGTCAACCGCGGCGTCCCGCCACGACAGGTGCGCGGTGACCAGGTCGGTGATGACCGTGATCACCGGAAGCACGGCAGCACTGCCGTCGCGTACGTGCACGGCAGGCTCAGCCGTCAGCGGATGGAAGGACACGATCATGGCAGGCCGCCAGGCCGCGACGGCCTGCGCCACGCCGCGGTAGGCGGGTGACATGAGCGTCCGCCGGAGCCAGCCGAGGGCATGGGGCGAGCTAACCGCGCGCCACAGCACGCCCCACAGCCATGGCGCGATCCGGATGCACGGACCGTACAGGCCGGTAATCCAGCGCAGCCAGCGCGGAGCATCCGGCCCACGCAACGGGTCGTAGATGAACGGGGCGAAGCGTCCCGGGCAGGTCTGGTCGAGCGCCTGAGCCACGGCTTGCGCGGCGCTCCGGTGCCCGCCGCCGGTGTCGCCGACCAGGAAGAGCAACGGCACCGGCGGCTCTGGCCTGCTGGTCATCGCTCACCTGTCCCGGTCGAGGCCAGCATGCGATACAGGGACTCCCACTCGGCCAGCCAGCGATGCCGTTCATGGCCGCCGATGATCCGCAGGCCTGCCGCGGACATCCGGGCCCGCAGGCGCGGGTCCGAACACACTAGGTCCAGGTAGGCCGCTATCTCGGCAGCTTGCCCGGGACGGGCCAGGAATCCGTTGTGTCCGTGGCGAACCAACTCCCCGAGGGCGTAGGCGTCAACGGCCACCACGGGCAGGCCGGTGGCCATTGCTTCCATAGTGGTGAGGCTCTGCAACTCCGCCTCGGAGGTGATAGCGAAGACGTCGGCTAGCCGGTAGAGGCCCGGCAGATCGGAATCGGGGACATAGCCAAGGAACCGCACCTTCCCGCCGAGGCCTAGCCGCTGCGCCTGCGCCCGCAACCTGGCCTCGTCCGGCCCGGTGCCGGCGATGGCGACCTGCGTATCAGGATCCAGCCTGGCCGCCGCGTCCAGCAGGACGTCCATGCGCTTCTCCGGACTGAGCCTGCCGACCGACAGGATCAGCGGCCGATCGGCCGGCAGTCCATAGCGACTCCTAATCCGGCCGTCGGCCGGCCCGGGCGAGTAGGCGCCCAGATCGACTCCGTTCGACAGGACCCCGGACGGCACGTCCAGCCCCCGCTCGCGCAGCAGCCCTAGCGCGGTCGCGGTGGGTGCGGTGACATAGGTGCACCTGTTCGAGAACCCGACGACGTGACGATAGAAAAGGGCGTCAACGACCCGTGATCGCGGAGCCGTGGATGGACGGACGTTGGCCGGCAGGTAGTGGTTTGTGTACACCACCGGCACGCGCTGCCGATCCGCCCCGATCCGGGCCATGACACCGAGCGTCACCGGGGAATGGATGTGGGCCACATCGGGCGCGAACGAGGCGATCAGCTTGCGGGCCGCGGAGGCAGGGAGGCAGCCCAGTCGCATGCCGTCGTACCATGGCCAGCGCACCGAGCCCCGGTAAATGACTCTGACCTGCTCGGCGCGGGCGCGCTGGCCACGCCAACCCGGACTGGGCACGACCAGCGCCACTTCGTGCCCGCGCCCGGCCAAGCCCCGCGCGAGTTCCCTGGTGACCGTCGGAACACCGCCAACCATGGATTCGTACTGGTCAGTGACCACCATGATGCGCATCTTGATCACCGCCCCGTCCGACGTACGTAAAGCCAAACGGCCAGTGGGGCCATCGTGGCGAGCAAGGTCAGTGACCACAGCGCCGACGCCAGCTCGGGATGCTGCATCGGCCAGGCGTGGATCGCGGCGGCCGGATTCGGATTCCCGAGCAGCTGGCGGCAGGCGGCAGCGAGCACGCTGACGGGGTTCCAGTCTGCGATGGAGCGCAGCCCGGCAGGGAGGCTGGCCGTGGATATGAATGCGTTGGAGGTGAGCGACAGCGGCACGATCACGGTCAGCCCCACGGCCTGAGCCGATTCCGGTCCCCGGGCGAGAATGCCGACGCATGCTCCAGCCCACGCGACGGAGTAAGCGAACAGCAGCGCGAGCACAAGTGCGAGGAGGATGCCGGTTGGACCGGCGTGAATTCGCCAGCCCACGGCCAGCCCGGCCACCACGGTAACCGTGGCCCCGACCAAGGTCGTAATGAGATCGGCGAGGGTACGGCCGACGATGACGGCCGCGCGCGACATCGGCAGCGAACGGAAACGGTCGATGAGGCCGGTGGACAGGTCGACGGCGAGCCCGATGGCCGCACCCTGAGCCGTGCCTCCCATGTTCACCGCGAAGATGCCGGCGATGAGGTAATCACGGTAGTTGCCATGCCCGGGGAGGCTGATGGCGCCGCCGAACACGTAGCTGAACAGGAGAACAAAGACTAGCGGCAGAACGGTGACGTTCAGCAGTTGCTCCGGGGTGGTGGCGATCCGCGCCAGCGTGCGCCAGGTCAGCACCCGCACGTCGCTAAGCGCCCAGCGCAGGCGATCCAGCCAGCCCTCGCTGGTCATCTCCTGAGCCGGCCAGGGCAGGTCCTGGTCGGCCGGGTCAAGGTCATAAAGATCGGGCAGGCTGCAGGCCACGGTGCTCATGCCGCCACCCGGCCGGTAAGCGAGGCAAACACGTCGTCGAGAGAAGGCTGCCGAACGGCTATGTCGTCGACGTCTATCCCCGCCGCGTCGAGCACCCGGACGATCTCGGTGACCAGCCCGGGACGCGGGATCACAGGAATGTCCAGCCCGCGGTGTCCGGCTAGCCGACGGACCGGACCGGCCGCGTAGCCGGAAATCTCATCGGCCACCCGGGTCAGCGATACGGTGGCGGGCACGGTCAGCCGTAGGCTCGAGATTCCGACCCGGGTCTTGAGCTCGGCCGGGCTTCCCTCGGCCGTGACGCGTCCGCCGTCAATGACGCAGATCCGGTCGGCTAGGCGGTCGGCCTCGTCAAGGTACTGGGTGGTCAGCAGCAACGTGGTTCCCGCGCTTACGAGTTCGCCGATGATGCCCCATAGGGTCAGCCTGCTCTGCGGATCGAGTCCCGTCGTCGGCTCATCGAGGAACAGCACGCTGGGCTGACCGAGCAGGCTCGCCGCCAGGTCAAGGCGGCGTCGCATGCCGCCCGAGTAGGTACGGACCGCCCGGTCAGCGGCCCGCTCCAGATCCAAGGCGGCCAGCAGGCCGGCGGCCCGGTGCCTGGCTTCCCGCCGGGCGAGGCGGCTCAGCCGGCCGATCATGACCAGATTGGCCCGGCCGGTTAGGCACTCGTCCACGGAAACGTACTGCCCGGACATGCCGATGCGCCGGCGCACCGCGGCGCCATCTGCGAAAACATCATGACCCGCGACCCTGGCCCAGCCGGCGTCGGGGCGCAGCAGCGTACTGAGCACTCGCACCGCTGTCGTTTTGCCCGCCCCGTTGGGCCCGAGCAAGCACATCGTGGTTCCGGCGAGGACAGTCAGATCCAAGCCGGTCAGCGCCCGGGCGGAGCCAAACGACTTGACCAGGCCACGGGCTTCGATCATCACGGGTGTAGGCACAACTGTTCCTTAACGCAACAGGTGAGTAACCCGCCGCGGGCCGCGGCGGGGTCGATGACGGAACTGGGATCGTGACGCAGGTTCGAGTCGGGCGCCCGGTAGCCACGGCGGACAGCAGGCGGCCCAGGGCTGAGGCTCCGTGTTCCCAGCTGGCGGCCGCCGCGACAGCGCGACCAGCGCCAGTCAGCCGACCGGACAACGCCGCGTCGGAGAGCACCGCCGTGACGGCCGACGTCCAGCCGGCCACGTCACGTGGCGGCACCATCACGGCCGCCGACCCCGCCACCTCGGCCAGCACCTCGATATCGCTCATCACCACGGGTACGCCAGCCGCCATGGCTTCGAGCACCGGGATGCCGTACCCCTCGGCGAGGGAGGGAAAAGCGAACACCGACGCCGCCCGGTAAACGGCGGCCAGCCACTCTTCGGCCACCTCCGGCACCAGCTTCACCCTGGACTCCAGCCCCAGCTCGGCGATCAGGCCGGGCAGCGGGTCACGGAAGTTCGGGTCGAAATAGCCGACGATGACGAGCCCGACGTCACCAGGGACAGCGGCCAGCGCCCGTACCAGGACCTCGTGATTCTTGTGCGGGCGGTGCGCGCCGACAGCGAGGATGAACCTTTCTGGTAGCTGGTAGCGAGCTCGCGCCGCAGCCACCGCGGTGTCGGTAACCTGCCCGAACTGCCGGACGTCGACTCCGTTCGGTATCAGCGTCGAGTTCGGCGCGGCGGGATAGTGACGACGGATCTCGGCCAGGCTGGCCCGGCTGGGCGCCGTCACCGCGGCCGCCCGCCGGAGCGCCATCCCGGTTACCTTTCTCATCGCCGCCTGGCGGAGCCAGTTGCCCGCGAAGCCCACATTGCTCTCGATCGTGCAGTCATGGACCGTCAGCACGAACGGGCACGGCCGGACGAGCGGAGTGAACGTCGAGTACGGGACGTACAAGACGGCCGCGTCGACCGCGCGGATCAGCCTGGCGAGCTCCCAGCACCGATGTTGCGCGAATACCGTGACATCGGTACCGATCAAGTCCGCGCAGGCCGGCAGCCCAGACAGCGGAAAGATCTGCTCATGGCGAGGGTTAACGAGCACTCGCAGCGTCAGGCCGTCGTCCGGCTCGCTCATGTGCTCTACCAGCTTCATCACCGACCGGGCGAGCCCGTGAGCACCGGGCAGCGCGTTCACCCGCGCGTCGATGAGGATCGTACGACGACCACCCGCCATCTGCCCCACCCCGCCCTGATCCTAGTCTTTTGCACCCGTTCCTACGGAGACGTTCACCCTGTTGGGTCGGTGCGCTGTCCAGGCGAAGGTAAGCAGGGCCGCAGGGGGAAGCGCGAGGTGCGCCGGGGGAATCACCAGGGGAAATGGCGTCCATCGTGAGTGATCAAACCCAGCAGGACATCGCACGTCGCGCTGAGACGACCGCTTAATTGGCGATCCACTGCTGCCGGACGGGCTCCGGTAGCTTGAGCGATTCCGTGAGCGACTCTGGCGACACGCGCTAGAGCAGTAGGTCCACCCCCGTCAGGAATCGCTCAGCTAGGCGTCCCGCCTGCGGAACAATATGGCGCCCACGATCAGCAAGATGAGCGTGTAGATAGCGAATACCGAGAATTGGCCCCACGGGGAGAACAGGTGGGGCGGCTGCGGTCCGACCGTGACCGACAGGGCGCGGCCCGCGGCGTCGGGCAGCCACCTTTCCAGGTCCTGGTACCAGCTAAAGGGCAGCAGGTGAGCCAGGATCGGGATCACGAACAGCAGCCCGATCACCGTGGTGATGGCGGCCGCGGTGTGCCGCAGGATTGCCCCGGCGGCGAACGCGAAAAGGCCGCACATCGTCACGTACAACGCGCTGCCGATGACTGCGCGCAGCACGTTCGGCTGGGAGAGCGTCGCGTTGTCGTGGGTGCTCGCCAGCAGCGCCTGGCCGAGGAAGAACGCGACGAAGGCGGCCACAAACGTGACCACCAGGGCGACGCAGGCGAACACCACGACCTTGGCGACATACACCACGACCCGGCGCGGCATCGCCGTCAGCGACGTGCGGATCATCCCGGTGGAGTACTCGGCGGTGAGCACCATGGCCCCGAGTACCACGATGACGAGCTGGCCCAGGTAGAAGAGCCCGGCCACGCTGGCCTGTGTGGGATCGAAGGAGGCCCGGTCGGCCGGCGACGTGTGCGACCAGTTGGCCGCGGTTCCGCCGCTGATTGCCGCGCCGATCCCGATGCTGACCACCAGCAGCACGAGCAGCGTCCAGTAGGTGGAGCGGACCGAGCGGATCTTGGTGAACTCAGAGCGCAGCGCGCCGGGGAAGCCCGCTCGCCCCGAGGGCGGCGCCAGGACCGGCGGGCGAGCCTGCTGTGTCATGGTCGCCATTTCAGATCCCCCCTTCGTGGTGGTACTGCCCTTGGACGGCAGGCTGGGGTTCGCCAGCGGCGGGCGATTGGTCCGGAGCGGCCGGCTGAGAGCCTGCGTCGGCCCGGTACTCGACGCTGTCCGCGGTCAGCTCCATGAAGGCGGCCTCGAGCGAGGCGCGGATCACCGTCAGCTCGTGCAGGCGCACGCCATGATCGAACGCGATGTCACCGACCTGAGCCGCAGTGAGCCCGCGCACGGTCAGCGCGCCGTCGGCGTCCGCGGTCGCGGTGCCCTGCGCTTCGGCGACCGCCCTGACGAGCAGGTCCGGCTGCGGCGTGGACACCCGGACCGTCTGGCCGGAGCTGCGGGCGATGAACTCTTCCATCGTGCAGTCGGCCAGCAAAGAGCCGCGACCGATCACGATCAGGTTTTCCGCGGTGTGTTCCATTTCCGACATGAGGTGGCTGGAGACGAACACTGTGCGGCCCTCGGCGGCCAGCGCCTTCATCAGGTTACGGATCCAGAGGATCCCCTCCGGGTCAAGCCCGTTGACCGGCTCGTCGAACATAAGCACACCGGGGTCACCGAGCAGCGTGCCGGCGATGCCGAGCCGCTGCGACATACCGAGCGAGAAGCCCTTGGTGCGCTTCCTGGCTACGTCGGTCAGGCCCACCAGGTCGAGTACCTCACCGACCCGGCGCTTGGGCAGGTTGTTGGTCTGAGCCAGGCAGAGCAGGTGGTTGTAGGCCGACCGGCCGCCGTGCACCGCCTTGGCGTCGATTAGCGCGCCCACCTCGCGCATCGGGTTCGCCAGGTGAGCGTAATGCTGTCCGGCGATGGAGACGCTGCCGGTGTTCGGGTAGTCCAGGCCGAGAATCAGCCGCATAGTGGTGGTCTTGCCGGCGCCGTTCGGGCCGAGGAAGCCCGTCACTTTCCCCGGCGTCACATCGAATGACAGGTTATTGACGGCGATTTTTTCGCCGTACCGTTTGCTGAGCCCCCGTACCTCAATCATCACGACCGTCCTTTCTGGTAGCACGACTCGGAACTGCTACCACGGCCCGTTCAGCCTATTACTTCTGTGTTGCCGGATGATGATGGCCGAACGACCTATGGGCAGCCGGCGCGCGCCGGCTAGTGCCCGCAGACGTGCAAACTGATCGAGTAGCCCGCGCCCTGGCCGCGCAACCAGTGACGCTGACCGTGTACCCGAATCGGACCCGGACGCAGCACCGCGCTCGAGGCGTTTCCCTCGGTGGCTTCGCCGGCAATTATCGTCACCACATTGCAATCACAATCCTGGCCCGCGTCGCCGGGCGGCAGCACTACGAGCCAGGCGTTATAGGACGGGTGCTCTTCCACGCTGATCCGAACGGCATGCTCGCGGTCGAACCGCACCAGGCCCCACCACCGTTCCGGGGTGGCGGCGAGCATCCGCAGCCGGCGCGACAGCGCGCCGAGCGTGAGCGGGGCGCCTGTGTCTAGCGGGGCGCCTGGAATATGTGCGGCGGCGGAGTTGCGCGGGGTGCCCGGGTTAGACGGAATGGCTGAGTTATGCGGGCTTGCGGCCGGTTGCGCGGGAACCAGCAGGACAGCTTCGGCGAGCCTGGCGATCTCCGGGGCGACGGACATGTCTGCGGTCAACGTAGATTCCTTCGTGTACGGGCCTGCCCGGTGCGGGGCGGCCCTGGCGACAACGGTCAGCGGGGGTCGTTGTCAGCGACAACACGAAGGACAGAGCACGCGCGTCATCATCACGGCGACACCTGAGTGATCACCGTGACGGCGGACTGCGCGGCCTGACATGCCGCATAGCTTACACGGCGGGTAACCGAGGGTGGTCACATTCGTGCATCTGCTGGATCCCGGTTTCCGGAAGCCTCAGATGGCCGGCCGGGGACGCTTTCAGCGCGCGTTCTCGAGGCGCTTGAGCGCGGGCCGGGCTGCTTCCAAGGTAATGCCGTCCATGGCCCAGGCCGCGGCGCACAGCGCACGCAGGGCATCGATGCGCTCTCCGCCGCCGGTCAGCTCCAGCTGGTCTGCTTGCGCGCGCGCCGTCCAGCCGCCGCAGCCGAACGCGCCGTCCTCGCGCGTCACGTCGGGATGCGGTTCGAGCAGGCCGGACAGGTCTTCGGCCAGGTAAGCGGGACGCTGCGACGGAGGCGCTAGTACGGCCTCGGCGGGATCGGTGACACCGGTCAGGACGAGCATGCTGTCGGCACCGACGCGGTGCGCTCCCTCGATGTCGGTATCGAGCCGGTCGCCGACGACGAGCGGATGCTTGGCCCCGGTCCGCAGCACGGACTCCCGGTGCAGGGGCGGCTCGGGCTTGCCCGCCACCAGCGGCTGTACGCCGGTCGCGGTCGCGATCACCTGGACGAGCGACCCGTTCCCGGGCTGACGGCCGCGACGGCTGGGCAGCGTGCGATCACCGTTCGACGCGACGAACAGGGCACCCGCGGCGACCGCGAGGCCGCCTTCGGCCAGCAGCGAGTAGTCAATGCCGGGCGCGTAACCCTGGACCACGGCTTGCGGACGGTCGGCGGCGGTGCTGACCGGCCGCAGACCACGTTCGCGGAGCGCCAGTCGTAGGCCGCTGCCGCCGACGACCAGGACCGGGGCGCCCGCGGGGAGACGCTCGGCGAGCAGACGCGCCGCGGCCTGAGCCGACGTCACCACGTCCGCCGGCGTAGCCGACACCCCGAAACCTGTCAGCACCTCGGCGACCGCGGCCGGCGTCCGGAAGGCGTTGTTCGTCACGTAGGCGAGCCGCATGCCTGCCGCGTCGGCCTTGCGCAGCGCCTCGGCCGCACCGGGAATCGCGGCACCGCCCAGGTAGACGACACCATCGAGATCGAGCAGGGCAACGTCATAGGCGGTGTCGAGAGGGTCGGCGCAGCCTCGCGGCGCCTCCGGCGCGGACTGAGGCCCGCCGGTTTGACTTCCGCTGGTCGACGCCTGGGGTTGGCTGGTCACTCGGCGCCGCCCTCGGTGGCCTTACGGGCATCTTCCCTGGCCCGCAAGGTCGCGCGTACCGAGCGCAGGGCTTCGGTGTAGTGGTCGGCGTCAGGCCGCATGGCGGCGGCGAGGGCCAGGTACTCGGCCGCGGCCGCGTGGTCCCCCGTCCGGGCCAGGGCAAGCCCGAGCCCGAAGTTGGCGTAATCATCTGACGGGCTCGCTTCGACGATCAACCGGAAGTTCTCCGCCGCCTCCGCATAGCGGCCGGCGTCGAACTGAGCCCGCGCCAGGGCCTCCCGTACGCTGCGGGATTGCGGCTCGGCGATCGCAGCGCGCTGCAGGACCTGCGCCGCGGCCGCCGGGCTGCCCCGGCCTAGCAGGTCCATGCCGCGCCGGTACCAGGCGTGAACATCGTCCGCGGAATCCTCCGGAACGGTCTGGCCAGGGAAGTTTTCCTCCGGATGGGAATCCCTGCCCGCGCTTGATCCTTTTGACATGATGTGCAGACCCTTCCGTCCGACTCTGGTTCCGGTCTCGTGCTGGCACCCTTCCGCGGCATTCGTTATGCCCGTGACCGGGTGAGCGGCATCGCAAACGTCACGTCACCACCGTACGACGTGATTAGCGGCGGAATCCTCGATCACCTGCGAGCGGCAGATCCGCACAACGTAGTCCGTCTTATCCTGCCAGGCGAGGATGCCGACTCCAGCCAGGCCGCCGCCCGCCTACTGCGGGAGTGGCTGTCGGCCGGCGTGCTCATCCGGGACCGCATGCCCGCGCTGTACCTGTACGAGCAAAGCGGCACCGCGTCGTCGTGGCTGCAGCGCGGCATCATCGCCCTGGTACGACTGGGGTCGCCGGAGTCGGCGGGCATCCTGCCGCACGAGGGAGTCATGCCAGGCCCGGTGGCCGGCCGGCGCGAGCTAATGAAGGCCACCCGGGCCAACCTGGAGCCGATCTTCCTTATCTACGACGGTGAGCAGGCCAGCGACGGTGACGCCGATACCGCAACTGACGTCATCGATAATGTCGCGGCCGAACGCGCGCCGCTCGTGACGATCACGACCGAGGACGGCGTGACCCACCGGCTCTGGCGGCTCGGCGATCCCGGCGAACAGGCCGCGATCGCCGCCGACCTGGCCGGACGCCGTGCCCTCATCGCCGACGGCCACCACCGGTACGCCGCCTACCTGGACCTGCAGGCCGAAATGCGGGCGTCAGGCGCGGGGGCCGGACCGTGGGACTACGGGCTGGCATTCCTCGTCGACTCCGAGGAGTATCCGCCCCGGCTCGGCGCGATCCACCGGGTGCTGCCCGGCCTGCCCCCCGAACGCGCGGCCGAGCTGGCTAAGGCCGCGTTCTGCGTGCAAGATCTGCCCGCGGGCCTCAGCCTGGAGGAAGCGCAGGAACAGCTGGCCGGGGCCGGGGCGGAGGGGGCCGCGTTCCTGCTGGCCGGCGGCCCGGGTTTCCGCCTGCTCACCCACCCGGACCCGGTGCAGGTCGCCGCGTCGATGCCGACCGGAGGTTCCGCAGCCTGGCGAGGCCTGGACGCGTCGGTGCTGCAGCAACTGCTGCTCGGGCGGCTGTGGGGAATCACCGACAGCGAGCACGACGTCCTGATCGACCACGATCCGGCCAATGCGGTGCGGGCGGTCTCCGGTGACGCCGGGGGAACCGCCGTGATCTCGAACCCGGTCTCTTTCGGGGCGGTCGCCGAGATCGCGGCGAACGGCGAGCGGGTGCCGCGTAAATCCACGTCGTTCGGTCCCAAGCCGCGCACCGGCTTGGTCCTGCGCACGTTCGGCCCGTGCGAGGACCATGGTGATCCCGTTCCCTAGCGCGGGCGGCTGGCTAGCCGGTGCACCTCAGGGCCGGTGTCGGGCAGGGCGGGCGAGAATATCCAGAGCACCTGCGCGCGGTCAGCCGGCGGGGTCACGCCGAAAGTGTGCTGGATGCTGGCCGGGAAGGTGAAGGCGTCGCCCTGTTCGAGGGTGATCTGCTCCCCGGCGACGGTGATCTGCAGCTGGCCCGCTAGTACGAAGACGAACTCCACGTCAGCCGGCAGCGAGTAGGGCTCGTCGCCGCTGCCGCCACCCGGCTCGATGTCGCTGAGGATGGCTTGCACTCGTTTCTCGCCGGACGGCGTGAGCAGGTACTCCCTAACCCGGCTGCCGCCGAAGTTGATCGGCGGGCGGGCGCCGCGCCGGACCACCTCCCCGATTGAGGCCTCGAACAGGGAGCCGACGGAGATGTCCAGTGCCTCGCAGAGCCGGATGAGCGAGGCCACCGAGACGTTCGCGAGATCCCGCTCGAGCTTGGACACGAATCCCTTGGTCAGCCCGGCCTGCTCGGCCACCTCGGCCATGCTCTTGCGGGCGGCGAGCCTGGCCGCCCTTAGCTGCGCGCCGATGCGCGTGCCGTCAGGTACCTCATCCGGAATGCTGTTCCCGCTGCTGGAGCTGGACACCAGTCCTCCTCCACGATCGTGGGGCGCGGAACCCCCGGGGACCCGCTGCCAATTATGAAACTACAGGATTATTTATGAAACAAGAGTTGACTGACAGGAAACTCTCAGAGACTATAACTCGTGAGGCAGGTCACATCTAGCAGGGAGCAGCCATGGCCACGCAGTCCCGGGAACCCACGGTCGAGGAAGAACAAGAACGCGGGCTGCTTGGCCAGATCGAGGTGCACTCGATCGACTGGATCCCCGACACCGAGCGGCACGGCAAGGTCTGGCAGCAGGCCATGCTGTGGTTCCTGGGGAACTTCCAGTACTTCACGATCCCGATCGGCTTCGTCGGCCCCGCGCTGGGCTTGTCGCTGGGCTGGTCGATCCTGGCCGGCGCGCTGGGCATCGGGTTCGGCACGCTGTTCATGGCCTTCCACGCCACCCAGGGCCCGGTTTTCGGCCTGCCGCAGATGATCCAGACCCGGGCCCAGCTCGGCTACCGCGGGGTCGTGGTCGCGCTGTTCGCCGTGCTGTTCACCTACATGGCCTTCAACGTCGCCGACCAGGTGCTGATGAGCACCGGCTTGCACGGCGCATTCGGCTGGAACGCCCACCTGGTGGCGGCAGGCACCGCGGTGCTCGCGGCGCTGCTGGCCATCTTCGGCTACGACTGGGTGCACCGGGTCTTCCGGTTCCTGCTGGTGATCTCGTTCCCGTGCTACGCGATCATCTCGGTCGCCATCCTCATCGGGCACGCCGGCGGGCACGCACCCCATCATCCGTCCGGCTTCCTGTTCGCGGCGTTCATGGCGCAGTTCTCGGTGGCCGCCGCCTACAACATCACCTACGCCCCTTACGTCTCGGACTACTCGCGTTACATGCCGCGCAAGACTCCGGCCCGCGGGATCATCGGCGCGGTGTTCTTCGGCGCCTCGGGCTCGGCGATCTGGCTGATCGCGCTCGGCGCATGGCTCGCCACCCGGCTGGGCATCAGCGACGGGCTGGTCGGGTTGCAGGTCGTCGGGGACAACGTGGTCGCGCCGCTCGGCTCGATCACGGCGGTCCTGTCCGCGACGGCGCTACTGGCCACGATGGGCATGAACGCCTACGGGGGAATGCTGACCGTGCTGACCGGGATCGACTCGTTCAAGAAGATCAAGACCAGCCGGGCGTTGCGCGTCGTGACGGTCATCGCGCTGGCCATCATCTGGTACGCGATCGGGGCCAGCCTGTCCTCCAGCACCAGCGCCGTGTCCGCCGTCCTCAACTCGCTGACGCTGATGCTCTACCTGCTGGTGCCGTGGACCGCGCTCAACCTGGTCGACTACTTCTTCGTCCGCCGCGGGCACTACGCGATCACCGACATCTTCCGCCCCGACGGAGTCTACGGCGCCTGGGGCTGGCGCGGTCTAACCGCGTATTTCGTCGGCTTCGCCGCCGAGATCCCGTTCATGGTGCTCCCGCCCATCGCCGGCCTGTCCTACACGGGCTACTTCCCAGCCCACCTGACCAACGGCGTGGACTACTCCTGGCTGGTCGGCCTGGCAGTCTCCGGCCTGGTGTACCTGCTGCTGTCCCGCTCCCTCAACCTGGCCGCCGAGCAGGCCGCCATCGACGCCAGCGAGCGGGAACTACAGGCCATCGACGTCGCCGCCGAGGCAGCGGCCATCACCGAGCAAGGCCATCCTGGCGGGCAGGCACCCGAGCCCGCGTTATCGAGGCGCCCAGGGGCGCAGATCAGCAGCTGGCGCACTGAGGCCACATGTCGGCCTGGCGCGCGCAAGACGAGAAAACTGAGAGGTGGAATGACATGACCGAGCCTGTTCCGCGGATCATCACCGGCGAGACGGTCGGGCCGGTGGACGCCACCATGGTCCCCCGCTACGCCGGTGAGGCCACCTTCGCCCGCCTGCCGCGGATCGATGAAGTGCCGCAAGCCGATGTTGCCGTGCTGGGCGTGCCCTTTGACAGCGGGGTCAGCTACCGGCCAGGCGCCCGCTTCGGCCCCTCCCACATCCGGGAATCATCCCGCCTGCTCCGCCCCTACAACCCGGCCCTGCAGGTATCGCCGTTCGCCGCCCACCAGGTGGCCGACGCGGGGGATCTCGCGGTCAACCCGTTCAGCATCGACGAAGCGATCAGCACCATCGAGCGCGGCGCGCGCGCGCTGCTGGAACGCGCGCGGTTCGTGCTGACCCTGGGCGGCGACCACACGGTGGCGCTGCCGATGCTCCGGGCCCTGTCGGCGGCACACGGCCCGGTGGCGGTCGTCCACTTCGACGCGCACCTCGACACCTGGGACACCTACTTCGGCGCCCCCTACACCCACGGCACTCCGTTCCGCCGCGCGTCCGAGGAAGGCCTGCTGGACCGGACCGGGTGCCTGCACGCCGGGATCCGCGGCCCCCTGTACACCGGCAGCGACCTCACCCAGGACACCGACCTGGGTTTCCAGGTGATATCGGCACCCGACGTCGAACAGCTCGGCGTCACCGGCATGGTGCAGCGCATACAGCAGCGAGTCGGCGACCGGCCGGTGTACGTCTCGGTCGACATCGACGTACTCGACCCGGCGCACGCTCCCGGCACCGGCACCCCGGAGGCGGGCGGGCTGTCCAGCCGGGAACTGCTGGCCACGCTGCGATCATTCTCCCGCCTGAACCTCATCGGCGCAGACATCGTAGAGGTCGCGCCCGCCTACGATCACGCCCAGATCACCGGAATCGCCGCCGCGCACGTCGGCTACGAGCTGCTGTCCGCGCTCGCGGCGAGGAAGGCCGCGTTATGAGCACGACCGAGGACGTCCTTGCCGCCGCGCGGGACCTAGTACAGGCGTTCGGGCGCCACGATACCGTCGCCTACTTCGACTGCTTCGCCCCCGACGCGACCTTCATCTTTCACACCACCGCCGCCAGGCTGGCATCCCGAGACGAATACCAGCAGCTATGGAGGCAGTGGGAACACCAGGACGACTTCCGCGTCCAGTCCTGCACGTCCGCGCAGCCCGTCGTCCAGGACCTCGGCGATGCCGCCGTCTTCAGCCACGACGTCACGACCGTGATCCGCACCCGTGCTGGTGAACAGGCCGTCAGCGAACGCGAGACCATTGTGTTCCGGCGCGACGGTGACCGCTGGACCGCCGTGCACGAACACCTGTCGCCGCATCCGGAACCGGCGGCTGGGCCGTCTGGGAGAATGGGGTCGTGAACGAAAAGAGCACGGGCGACGCTGCGAAGCCGCCGGCTAACCAGGCGACGGACATTACCGATCTGGGACACGAGGTGTTCCAGATCGACACCCGGATGGCCGGCTACGACGGCATCACGGCCGGCTACCTGATCAGGGGCGACCGGCCGTGCCTGGTGGAAACCGGGACCGCGCCTTCCGCGCCGGTAGTCAGGGACGCCCTGGGACGGCTGGGGATCGGACCGGGTGACCTCGCGACCGTCGTAGTCACGCATATCCACCTCGACCACGCGGGTGGCGCTGGCGACATCGCCGCGATGTTCCCGGCGGCCCAGATCGTGGTGCACTACCGCGGCGCGCGGCATCTCGCCGACCCGAGCAGGCTCATGGCCAGCGCCCGGCTGATCTACGGGGACGCCCTTGACCGGCTCTTCGGTGTGCTCGCCCCCGTGCCCGCCGACCGCATCGTGGCCGTCGAAGACACCGGAACCGTCGACCTGGGCGGCGGGCGACGCCTGGACAGCCACTACTCCCCCGGCCACGCCAAGCACCATGTCGGCCTCATCGACTCGGCAAGCGGCGATCTATACGTCGGCGACGCGGCGGGCGTGTACATGCCAGAGACGGGAGATCTGGGGCCCGCGACACCGCCGCCTGACTTCGATCTCGAGATCGCGCTGGCCTCACTGCGCAAGTTCGCCGCGCTGCAGCCTACGCGCCTGCTTTTCAGCCATTACGGGCCCGTCACGCCGGTCGCCGAGACGCTGGACCGGTCCGCCGAGGAACTAAGGGTCTGGGTGGAAGAAACGCGTCAGGCGCATGCCGCGGGCCTGGACCTCGACCACGCCGTCGCGATGGTGCGAGATCGCACCAGGGACCGGTACGCGGCGTCTCGCCCGGACGCCGATCCGGCGATCGCCAAGAAATTCGACCGGGTCGGCGGCGCGGCCTCGAACGTCAGCGGCATCATGTACTGGCTCGACAAGACGGAGCCGGCCAGCACCGGCTGACACGGCTGGTCCTAACTCAACCGGCTCATGGCCCTCATGATCATCGGGATCCGCGTCCTCGAGCCCCTCGAGCTCGGCTAGGTCCTCGCCGCCCTCAAGCCCCTCAAGCCCCTCAAGCCTAGCGAGCTCAGCGAGTTCCTCGTCATCGAGGTCTTCATCGTCCTCGAGATCCTCGGACTCGGCCAGGTCCTCGAACTCGAGGCCGTCGAGCTCGTCGAGACGCTCGGCCGCATCGGTCTCACCACCGGTGTCGGCCTCGGCGGCGCGGGCGAAGGCGTCGCGGGCCTCTTGCTCGCGGCCGGCCGCGAGCAGCGCGTCCGCGTAAGCGTAGAAGAGCCGGGCTGACCACGGACGCCGCCGCCCGCTGGTCAGCTCGGGGACCTGCAAGGCCAGGACCGCGGCATCAGCGAGCCCCTGGTCCCGGCGGATGCCTGACTCGACAATGTGCAGCTCGATCTGCATGGCACGGCTGAGTCCTTCGGGATTGGCCTCGCGTACCAGCGCCAGCGCCCGGTCGATGCGCCCCATGGCACGCTCGCTATCGGCCATGAGAGGGATGTAGTCGTCATGCCCGGTCATTCGGCGGGCGGCCCGGAGCTCAGACAGCGCCTCCGCCCATCGACCGGTCTTGTACGCGGCGATGCCGCACGCCTCCCTGACCACGCCGACCCGGGCCGCAAGGCGCTTGGCAGCCTGCGCGTAGGCGTAGCCCTTCTCCGGGTCCTCGGCCAGGCCAGCCGCGACCAGGTAACGGGACACGCTGTCAGCGAGGTCGTTCGGGAGGCTGTTCAGCTGGGCCCGGGCTTCGGGATCGAGTTGGTCGGCGCTGATCGAATCCGGAACATGCGGGCCGCTCTCACGCGGCTGGTACGCCGTGACCGGGCCGCGGGCGGCCGGACCCCGGCGCCGCTCGTCCGGCCCGGCCCACGGCCGTCCGCTGCCGGATCGTTCCTGCGTCCGGTCGCCTGTCCGCCCGCGGGCTGGCCGTGGCGCCTGCTCGCCGCTGCGGTCATGACCACGGTCGCGACCGCCGTCCCGCGGCGCTCCCTCCCCGGAGCGGCCGCGAGCAGGCCGCGCGGGCACGCCATCTTGGCCGCGGGCGGGCCGATCCGAAGGACCACCAGCAGCGGGCCTGGAGCTCCGGCCGCGAGCGCCACCCTGGTCACTGCCCGCAGGCCGGCCAGCACTATACCGGGCGCTGGCGCCGGGACGGCCAGCACCGGGCCTTTGGCGGGTGCTGTAGGAATCTCCGTCCGCGGATTGCGGTCTGCGTCCGTTGGAGCCGGTGCGCGTATCGCCCGTCCGGGGCGCCTCGTAACCTCTCGAGGGTCCGTCGCGGCGTTCCGTCCGCCGGCCTCCGTAATCAGACGAAGAGGTACTGTCGTCCCGAGCAGGTGCCCGGCGATCGCGTCCGCCGTCGCCCTGAGGCCGACGCGACCCGCCGGATGAAGTCCTGGCTGTGCCCCGGGACGGCCCGGCCGCCGGGGTCCGAGGGGTCTTGCGAGGACCACCGGACGCCGGACCCCTGCTGCCGCGGGAGTCGTCATCGGCGAAGCTCCTGGCGCCGTCACGGGACTCACCCGAGCGGGGTCCGCGCGAGGCCGAGCCACGGCGACCCTGGTCTGGCGATCCGGTGCGGCCAGACGCGGGACGAGGAGCCCGGCGCGCTCCGCCATCCGCGGTGGCGGCGCGGGGGCTGCGCCGCGGGCCGTCGCTGGATGAGGTTCTCGGGGCATCAGATGAGGTTCTCGGGGCACCGCCACGGCCGCCCCGGGTGTCCTGGCCCGCACCGCCA
The DNA here is from genome assembly GCA_963806335.1 of uncultured Actinomycetes bacterium. Lineage (GTDB taxonomy): Bacteria > Actinomycetota > Actinomycetes > Streptosporangiales > Streptosporangiaceae > Palsa-504. The sequence continues at coordinate 105,635 of CAWDXO010000022.1, read as the reverse complement.
GAAGACGGCCTGCCGCGTCCGTAACTAGTCGTCCCGCTCGTCCGCCCGCTACTGGTCCTGGTCTTGCCCGGGTTCGACGCCCTGGCGCTCGATCCTCGCGTGACCTTCGACGTCTTCGGGTTCCCGCCGCCCGTTCGGCTGCCGCTCGCTCCGCGACCCCTCGGCGCTCCGGATCCCTCAGCCACCTTTACCAACCTCCAAGCCTTAACCATACCCAGACAAGCGAAGAGGGCCGCTCAACCATGATGGGAGCGACCCTCTTCAAGCATGTCCGGCGGTGTCCTACTCTCCCACGCGGTCCCCCGCGCAGTACCATCGGCGCTGAAGGGCTTAACTTCCGGGTTCGGAATGGGACCGGGTGTTTCCCCTTCGCTATAACCGCCGAAACTCTATTGAGATGTCACCGGCCCCGAGAGGCCTGAATCGACCGCATCTCGGGAACCGCACAGTGGACGCATAGCATTAAATGGAGTAGAAGCCAAGCCGCTCGGCCTATTAGTACCGGTCAGCTGCACACGTTGCCGTGCTTCCACCTCCGGCCTATCAACCCAGTCGTCTAGCTGGGGGCCTTACCTGGTTAACCCAGAGAGAGACCTCATCTTGAGGCGAGCTTCCCGCTTAGATGCTTTCAGCGGTTATCCCTTCCGAACGTAGCAAACCAGCCGTGCCCTTGGCAGGACAACTGGCACACCAGAGGTTCGTCCGTCCCGGTCCTCTCGTACTAGGGACAGCCCCTCTCAAGTCTCTTACGCGCGCAGCGGATAGGGACCGAACTGTCTCACGACGTTCTAAACCCAGCTCGCGTACCGCTTTAATGGGCGAACAGCCCAACCCTTGGGACCTGCTCCAGCCCCAGGATGCGACGAGCCGACATCGAGGTGCCAAACCATCCCGTCGATATGGACTCTTGGGGAAGATCAGCCTGTTATCCCCGGGGTACCTTTTAGCCGTTAAGCGACGGCGCTTCCACATGCCACCGCCGGATCACTAGTCCCAGCTTTCGCTCCTGCTCGACATGTCTGTCTCACAGTCAAGCACCCTTGTGCACTTGCACTCGACACCTGGTTGCCGACCAGGCTGAGGGTACCTTTGGGCGCCTCCGTTACTCTTTAGGAGGCAACCGCCCCAGTTAAACTACCCACCAGACACTGTCCCTGATCCGGATAACGGACCTAGGTTAGACATCCAGAACGACCAGAGTGGTATTTCACCGATGACTCCACAGGGACTAGCGTCCCTGCTTCAAAGTCTCCCACCTATCCTACACAAGACGTCCCAAACACCAATATCAAGCTGCAGTGAAGGTCCCGGGGTCTTTCCGTCCTGCTGCGCGTAACGAGCATCTTTACTCGTAGTGCAATTTCGCCGGGTCCATGGTTGAGACAGTGGAGAAGTCGTTACGCCATTCGTGCAGGTCGGAACTTACCCGACAAGGAATTTCGCTACCTTAGGATGGTTATAGTTACCACCGCCGTTTACCGGCGCTTAAGTTCTGAGCTTCGCGACCCGAAGGTCACTAACCCGTCCCCTTAACGTTCCGGCACCGGGCAGGCGTCAGTCCGTATACGTCGTCTTGCGACTTTGCACGGACCTGTGTTTTTAGTAAACAGTCGCTTCTCCCTGGTATCTGCGACCGCACCCAGCTCCGGGGGCAAGCCCCTTTACCGGACACGGCTCCCCTTCTCCCAAAGTTACGGGGATAATTTGCCTAGTTCCTTAACCATGGTTCACCCGATCGCCTTGGTATTCTCTACCTGACCACCTGCGTCGGTTTAGGGTACGGGCCGCTTAAGTGCTCGCTGCGAGGTTTTTCTTGGCAGCATGGGATTACTCACTTCACCAAAATTGGCTCGGCATCAGGTCTCAGGCTATGTGACGTGCGGATTTGCCTGCACGCCGCCCTACACCCTTACTCCGGGACTACCATCGCCCGGTAGAGCTACCCTCCTGCGTCACCCCTTCAGCTTGCCTACTACCAGTCTGGTTCGCATGTTCAGCCGGATCGCCCCGAAGGGCTCACCAGCGTCACGTGCTTAACATCGCTAGCCTCGGCATTGGCGCACTTACGCGGGTACGGGAATATCAACCCGTTGTCCATCGACTACGCCTGTCGGCCTCGCCTTAGGTCCCGACTTACCCTGGGCGGATTAGCCTGCCCCAGGAACCCTTGGTCATTCGGCGGAGGAGTTTCTCACTCCTCTTTCGCTACTCATGCCTGCATTCTCACTCGTGTAGCATCCACAGCTGGATCACTCCGCTGCTTCCCTTGCCACACGACGCTCCCCTACCCACCCGCGCACCTGGACCCTAAAGGAGCCGGTGGCCGCAGGTCAGACGGCCGTAGCCGAAGCTACGGCGATCATCACCGCCATCCACCTTAACCACAAAGGGCCGGGATATCGCGCGAGTGTCACAGCTTCGGCGGTGTGCTTGAGCCCCGCTAAATTGTCGGCGCAGAATCACTTGACCAGTGAGCTATTACGCACTCTTTCAAGGGTGGCTGCTTCTAAGCCAACCTCCTGGTTGTCTCTGCAACTCCACATCCTTTCCCACTTAGCACACGCTTAGGGGCCTTAGCTGGTGATCTGGGCTGTTTCCCTCTCGACTACGAACCTTATCGCCCGCAGTCTCACTGCCGCGCTCTCACTTACCGGCATTCGGAGTTTGGCTGATTTCAGTAAGCTTGTCGGCCCCCTAGACCAACCAGTAGCTCTACCTCCGGTAAGAAACACGCGACGCTGCACCTAAATGCATTTCGGGGAGAACCAGCTATCACGGAGTTTGATTGGCCTTTCACCCCTACCCACAGCTCATCCCCCAGGTTTTCAACCCTGGTGGGTTCGGTCCTCCACGCGGTCTTACCCGCGCTTCAACCTGGCCATGGGTAGATCACTCCGCTTCGGGTCTACAACATGCGACTCAGACGCCCTATTCAGACTCGCTTTCGCTACGGCTGCCCCTCACGGGTTAACCTTGCCACATATCGTAACTCGCAGGCTCATTCTTCAAAAGGCACGCGGTCACTTCACTCCAGTCGAAACTGGAACGCTCCCACGGCTTGTAGGCACACGGTTTCAGGTACTATTTCACGACCCCTCACCGGGGTGCTTTTCACCTTTCCCTCACGGTACTGGT
>CAWDXO010000022.1:0-100000 GCA_963806335.1 uncultured Actinomycetes bacterium | reverse complement strand
TCACTGACGAGGTTTGTGCTTTAAAGTGCACTGGCTTTTAGCACGCTGTTGAGTTCTCAAGAAACGGGCGCACACCTTCGAGGAACTTCCGTTCCTACCCGGGGCAACCACTCTACATTACCAGGCAAAGTATCCGGTGTCAACTCGGTTCCGAGGAACTTTACCGACCCTTTAACCTTGCCCCACCTTCAGGTTACCCTACCCGCTGAGCTGTGCGCACGCACAAGCCTTAGCTGGAAGAACTTCCTGGAGGCGGCCCAGGCCCTGGTCGCTTTCGCGTCCATCCGGCCGGGCAAGAAGAACTCTAGGGGTGCTTGGCATGTTCGTCAAATCGAAGCCGACGGCCGGGTGTTAACGCAGGTCAACTACGATGTAACGGACTGTAAGCGATTGGCAGCTATCCGGCCAAGCCCGGAAAGCGCCATCGGATAGAGCCGGTCGGGGGCTGAAATTATTTCCGGGCAGGCCGGGATATTCGCCATTAGAAGTCCGCGCGGGCGAGCGGACGCCCGCCTATCAGCCCAGGAACGGCTCATCCGGACTCCGTCGCCACGACCTCGACCGCCCCTACGGTGCGCCTCCCCCGGCGCAGGAACAGGTAACGGCCGTACAACAGGTCTTCAGGGCCGGGGACCGCACTCACATCTGTGACTTTCTGGTTATTCAGGTAAGCCCCGCCTTCCGCGATGACCCGGCGGGCGGCCGAGACGGTGGGGGCTATGCCTGCCGCCGCCATCAGGTTCGCGACGGGTGGAAGGCCGCTGGTGGTGGCCGCGGCGGCGCCGTGGCCGGGAACATCCAGGTGAAATGCGCGTACCTCGGCGGCCACGGCGGCCAACGTACGCTCGTCAAGCTCGGCCAGTGAGCCCTCGCCGAATAGGGCCCGGCTGGCCGCGATGGCGCGGCGGGTTTCCTCCGCACCGTGCACGAGCGTGGTCAGCTCTTCGGCCAGCGCGCGCTGGCCGAGGCGGGCGGCGGGCCGCTCCGCGCTGGCCCGCACCAGTTCCTCGATCTCCTCCCGCGACTTGAAGCTGAACACGCGCAGGAGGCCGGGCACCTCGGCGTCGGACACGTTAAGCCAGAACTGGTAGAACACGTAGGGCGGCATCAGGTCGGGACTCAGCCAAATCGCGCCGCCCTCGGTCTTGCCGTACTTGGTCCCGTCCGGCTTGGTGATCAGCGGCGTGGCGAGGGCGTGCACGGAGGCACCCTCGACCCGCCTGATCAGGTCCACGCCCGCGACCAGGTTGCCCCATTGGTCGCTGCCGCCGATCTGCAGCGTGGTCTCGTAGCGCCGGTGAAGCTCCAGGTAGTCAAGTGCCTGCAGCAGCTGGTAGCTGAACTCGGTGTAGCTGATCCCGCCGGCTTCCAGTCTGGCCTTCACCGACTCCCGGTCCAGCATCCGGTTAACCGAGAAGTGCTTGCCGACGTCGCGCAGGAACTCGAGCACCGGCATCGGCCCGGTCCAGTCCAGGTTGCTCACGATCAGCGCACTGGACTCGCCCGCGTCGAAGTCGAGGAACCTGGACACCTCGCCGCGGATCCGCTCGACCCACTGAGCCACGAGCTCTTGCGGATTCAGCACTCGCTCGGCCGATTTGCCGCTCGGGTCACCGATCAGCCCGGTAGCCCCGCCAACTAGCCCGATCGGGCGATGCCCGGCGAGTTGCAGGCGGCGCAGCGTGAGCAGCTGCACGAGGTTCCCGATATGCAGCCCGGCGGCGGTCGGGTCGAAGCCGCAGTAGACCGTGACCCGGCCCGAGTTCAGCGCCCGGCGCAGCTCGTCGAGATTGGTCGTGTCGGCGAGCAGGCCCCGCCAGCTGAGTTCGTCGATGATGTCGTTCACGCCTGCATGGTGCCACCAACCGGCGGTCAGGGGGTAACCAGTTTGCGCAGTGCTAGTCACGGGGGACGACCCCCCTGGCACCCCCCCGCAGTGCTAGCCACGGGGGGACGACCCCCCTGGCACCCCCCGCAGTGCTAGCCACGGGGGGACGACCCCCCTGGCACCCCCCGCAGTCGCGGCACGTGCGCCCGGTAGACCGAGACGGTCGGCTCGCCCTCGAGCCAGAATCGCCACGGCACCTCGGCGGCACTGCTTACGCCGACCCGGGGCCCAGTCATTATTTTTTCTGAACGGGCCGTCGTGCTTGCTCTAGCCGACAGGACGCGGAGGGGTGAGCCGGCGGCGCAGACGTCGGCGCCGTCCATGGACCTGTCGATATCGAGCGCCTGGCAGAGCCGGGCCGGACCGCGGGCCAGGTCACGAGATGCGACCCAGACTTCATCCGCGCCTGGCTTGCGCCTCGACCGGCGCGCGCGGGCCAGATCCTCCCCCTCGACGATCGCGCCCGCCCGCAGCAGGACCGCCGACGCGCTGTCGTCCTCCCTCAGGCAGACCAGGTTGACGCAGAAATGCATGCCATAAGTGAAGTACACGTACGCGTGGCCGGGCGGGCCGAACATCACGGCGTTGCGCCGGGTCTGGCCCCGGTAGGCGTGCGAGGCGGGATCGCTGCGTCCCGCGTACGCCTCCACCTCCGTGAGCGCGACCGCGACCGGGCCGGCCGGGGTCTCGTGCTCGAGGACGAGGCCGAGCAGCTCCGGCGCGACCTCGACCGCGGGCCGGGAAAAGAACTCCCGCGAGATCGGCACCCGCCTAATTCACATCCCCGGCCGCCCATGCGGCGTGACTGTGGATCATCGTCCGCAGCGCGGTGACCTGCTCGGCGACCCGTTCCGGCGCCGTCCCGCCGTAGCCTTTGCGGGCCGCGAGAGCCCCGGAGACCGTCAGCACCTGCCGCACGTCGGGCGTCAGGTGCCCGGAGACCTTAGCCAGGTCAGCGTCGCTCACCTCGTCCAAGTCACAGTCGTGCACCTGGCACCACACCACGAGGTGGCCGACGACCTCGTGCGCCTCGCGGAACGGTACGCCCCGCCGCACCAGGTACTCGGCCAGGTCGGTGGCGAGGGTGAACCCGACCGAGGAACCGCGGCGCAGCCGGTCCGGATTGACCCTGAGCGTGGCGATCAGGCCGGCCATGGCCGGCAACACGAGCAGCAGGGTGTCGACCGCATCGAAGACCGGTTCCTTGTCCTCCTGCAGATCCCGGTTATAGGTCAGCGGCAGGCCCTTCAGCGTGGTGAGCAGGCCGGTCAGGCCGCCGATCAGGCGGCCCGCCTTACCGCGGGCCAGCTCGGCCACGTCCGGGTTCTTCTTCTGCGGCATGATCGAGGAACCGGTCGCGTAGGCATCGTCGATCTCGATCCAGCCGAACTCCTGCGAGGACCACAGCACAATCTCCTCGCCGAGCCGGGACAGGTGCACTCCGATCAGCGCCGCGGCGAAGCAGAACTCGGCCGCGAAGTCACGGTCGCTGACCGCGTCCATGGAGTTCGGCGCGGCCGAGTCGAAACCGAGCTCGGCCGCCAGTACCTCCGGATCGACGGGCAGCGATGACCCGGCTAGCGCGCCGGCGCCAAGCGGGCTGACCGCGGCGCGCTTGTCCCAGTCCCGCAGGCGCCCGACGTCGCGGACGAACGCCTGGACGTGCGCGAGCAGCTGGTGACCGAAGAGCACCGGCTGGGCGTGCTGCAGGTGCGTCATGCCGGGCGCGGGCAGGTCACCGCTCGCGACCGCCTGGTCGACCAGCGCACTCTCCAGCTCGGCGAGCCTGCTCACGATCAGCCGGACATTGTCCCGGAGGTACAGCCGCAGGTCGGTGGCGACTTGGTCGTTGCGGCTGCGCCCGGCCCGCAGCTTGCCGCCGAGCGCGCCGAGCCGTTCGAGCAGCCCGCGCTCGAGCGCGGTGTGCACGTCCTCATCGGCGACGGTCGGCCGGAACGACCCGTTCGCGCAGGCCCGGTCCAGATCATCGAGGGCCTTGAGCATGGCGGTGAGCTCGTCGTCGGTCAGCAGGCCGGCCCGGTGCAGCACGCGAGCGTGCGCGCGGGAAGCGCGCAGGTCGTACCTGGCCAGCCGCCAGTCGAACTGAACGCTGACCGACAGCCGGGCCAGCGCGTCGGCCGGTCCGGCGGCGAACCGCCCGCCCCACAGCCGCGTGGCTTCTTCCGGGTCACCTGAATCTGCTGCAGCCTGGTCCGCTACTTCCACAGTTCTTCTTTCTATCGCACTAACGCCTCAGTTTTGTCGCACCTGGCCGCCGGCCGGGGCTAGCTGCCGGACCGGATCATCGTCGGCGCTGCGACCGGCGCAGGAAATCGGCGGCTACGACGTCGCCGCCCGCCGGGTCGCGCGTGATGATCAGGACGGTGTCGTCGCCGGCGACGGTGCCGAGAACCGGGGATAGGGCCGCGTGGTCGATGACGGAGGCGAGGAACTGCGCCGCGCCTGCCGGCGTCCTGAGTACCACGAGGTTCGCGCTCGCCTCGGCCGAGGTCATCAGCTCGCCCAGATAACGCGCCAACCGCGTGTCATGTGGCGACTCATGCCCGGTCGCCTTGGCCCCCGGCTCCGCCCCGCCAGGTTTTCCGTGCCTGGCGGGGGCGCCGGGGCTGGCGGTGGTGACGGGAAGGTCCGGGGCAGCGGAGTTGGCTGGGGCGGTGGAAGAGTCGAAGACGGCTCTCCTGCCCTGGGTAACGGGGCTGGCTGAGGTATCGGGGCTGCCGGGCGCGATGGCGCCGCCGGGCCGTGAGCCCGGCCCGCCTGGTTCTTCCGGCAGGGCGTAGACGAGCGCGCCGCTGTTGGCGCGAAGCCTGACCACGCCGAGTTCGTCGAGGTCACGGGACAGGGTCGCCTGCGTCACGTGCACGCTCGCGTACCGCTCGAGCAGCTCGGCGAGCTCTTCCTGGGACCGGACCTGCTCACGGGCGAGGATGGCCGCGATGCGCGCCTGCCTGGCCGTCTTGGTCACCGGGGCCGTCGGGTTCATGCCCGCTCCACCAGCCAGGTGAGCAGCGCCTTCTGCGCGTGCAGCCGGTTCTCCGCCTGCTCCCACACGACGCTGTTCGGGCCGTCGATCACGTCGGCACTGATCTCCTCGCCGCGATGGGCGGGCAGGCAATGCAGCACCGGAGCGCCGGGCTGGGCCAGGGCAAGCTTGGGGTCGTCCAGCTGGTAGGAGTCATCGGGGCCATAGGAGCCGAGGACGGCGACCCGCTGCGCCCGCTCGCTGTCCTGGCCCATGGAGGTCCACACATCGGTGGCGATCACATCGGCTCCGTCGCACGCCGTCCTGGGGTCGCAGTAGAGCTCCACCCCGCCTGAAGTCTGCGCGGCGATCCGCTCCGCGGCGGCGATGACCGCGAGGTCGGGGCGGTAGGCCTCGGGGGAGCCGATGCGCACGCGCATCCCGGCGGTCGTCCCGCCGAGCAGGTAGGAGTGCGCCATGTTGCTCGAGCCGTCGCCGAGGAAGGTCAGCGTGCGCCCGGCCAGCGAGCCGTAGTGCGCCCGGATGGTCTGCAGGTCAGCGAGGACCTGGCAGGGGTGGAACTGGTCGGTCAGCGCGTTGATCACGGGCACGGTCGCGGCACCGGCCAGCGCGTCGATGCGCTGCTGCCCTGATGTCCGCCAGGCGATGGCCGCGACCTGCGGCGACAGGACCCGGGCGACGTCCTCGAGCGGCTCGCCCCGGCCCAGGTGGGTGGTCGCGGTGTCGATGACGACCGGGTGGCCACCCAGTTCGGCGATGCCGACCGTGAACGAAACGCGGGTCCGCAGGGACTGCTTGTCGAAGAGCACGGCGACCGCACGCGGCCCGGCGAGCGGATGCCACCCGAACCTGTCCTTCTTCATCTCATCGGCCAGGTCGAGGACCGCGGCCTGCTCGGCTGGCGTCAGGTCGTCGTCGCGCAGGAAGTGCCTGGCCATCAGTTTGCCCCCCCGTCGAGTATCCCCGGCAGCGCGGCGGTAAACCGGCTGGCCTGGGCGGCGGACAGGATCAGCGGCGGAGCCAGCCGGACCGCATCCGGCTGGACCGCGTTGACCAGGAACCCGGCCTGCCGGGCGGCCGCCTCCACATCGGCGGCCGCCGGGGCCGTCAGCGCGATGGCCAGCCAGAGCCCGCCGCCACGCACGCCGGCGACCAGGGGGTGGCTGACCGCCTCGATCCCGGACACCAGGTGACGGCCGACCTCTGTGACCTGAGCCAGCAGCCCGTCACGCTCGATTACCTCGAGCACGGCCAGAGCCGCGGCGCAAGCCACCGGGTTGCCGCCGAACGTCGAACCGTGGTCACCCTTGGCGAAGCCCGCGCCGCTGGCGCCGAGGCCGATGCAGGCCCCGATAGGCAGCCCGCCGCCCAGCCCCTTGGCCAGCGTCAGCACATCGGGCCGCACACCCTGGGTCTGGTGCGCGAACCAGGCTCCGGTCCGGCCGATGGCGCTCTGGATCTCGTCGAGCACGAGCAGCGCTCCGGCCTGGTCACAGGCCTCCCGCGCGGCACGCAGGTAACCCTCGGGGGCGGGCACGACACCGCTCTCGCCCAGGCCGGGCTCGAGGAAAACGGCCGCGACATCAGCATCGACGGCAGCGCTCAGCGCGGCGGCGTCGCCGTACGGGACGAACCTGACCGTCAGGCCGAACGGGCCGAATGGCGCGCGGATGGACTCCTTGCCGGTCAGCGCAAGCGCTCCCATCGTCCGGCCGTGGAAGCCGCGGTCGGCGGCCACCATCACCGGCCGTCCGGGTCCCTGGCAGCGCCGCACGAGCTTGATCGCCGCCTCATTGGCCTCGGTGCCCGAGTTCGCGAAGAAGACCCGCCCCAAGGGGGGTCTGGGGGGATGGGTCTCTCCCAAGGGGGGTCCGGGGGGATGGGTCCCCCCGGGAGAAACAGCAGGGGGGGGCTGGGGGGGATCGCTCCCCCCGAGAAGGCACAGCAGGCGCTCGGCCAGCTCGACCTCGCGCTCGTGCAGGAACAGGTTGGAGGTGTGGGCGACCGCGGCGACCTGGCGGCTGACCGCCTCGACAATCGCCGGATGGGCGTGCCCGAGCGAGCTCACCGCGATCCCGGCAATCAGGTCCAGGTACTCGCGCCCGTCCAGGTCCCACACCAGGCACCCCGCCCCGCGGCTGATCGCCACCGGGGGCACGCCGTAGTTCGGCATGATCGCCGCCGCGAACCGCTTCTGCAGCGCTTCTGTCTCGCTCACTCCTGGACTCCTTCCGCCGGGACGACCCTTTCCTCGGGGACAACCATGGTGCCGATGCCGGAATCGGTGAAGATCTCGAGCAGGACGGCGTGGCTGAGGCGGCCGTCGAGGACGTGAGCCTGCGGTACGCCGCCGCGCACCGCGGTCAGGCAGGCCTCCATCTTGGGGATCATCCCGGCCGAGAGCCCGGGCAGCAGCCGCTCCAGTTCCGGCGCGGTGAGCTGGCTGATCACCTCGCTCGACGACGGCCAGTCCCGGTACAGGCCGGCCACGTCGGTGAGCATCACCAGCTTGGCCGCGCCGAGCGCCACCGCGAGCGCGGCCGCCGCGGTATCCGCGTTCACGTTGTAGACCTCGCCGTCGTGACCTGCGGCTACGCTGGAGACGACCGGAATCCGGCCGTCGGCCAGCAGCGCCTCGATGGCACCGCAGTCGGTGGCCGCGATCTCTCCGACCATGCCGATGTCCACCGGTGCACCGTCGACGATCGCCGCCTTCCGGACCGCGGTGAACGTGCCGGCGTCTTCGCCCGACATGCCCAGGGCGAACGGGCCGTGCCGGTTGATGAGCCCCACCAGGTCCTTGTTCACCTTGCCGGACAGGACCATCCGGACGATCTGCATGGTTTCCGGCGTGGTGACCCGCAGCCCGGCGGTGAAGGTGGACTCGACTCCTTGCCGGTCGAGCTCCTCGGTGATCTGCGGGCCTCCGCCGTGCACGACGACCGGGCGCAGCCCGGCGTAGCGGAGGAAGACCAGATCCTCGGCGAAGGCCAGCCGCAGCGCGTCCTCGGTCATCGCGTGCCCGCCGTACTTGATCACTACCGTCCGGCCGTGAAACCTGGCCAGCCAGGGCAGTGCCTCCATCAGGGTCGACGCCTTGGCGGACGCGTCGTCCGCGAGCCGTGCCGCCTCGGCCGGGGAATGGTGCCCATCGCCATTGGCGCCATCACTATTGACAGTGGTAACGCTCACGTCGGGTACGCCGAATTCTCATAGACGTAAGCGGCCGTCAGGTCGGTGGTCAGGATCGTGGCCGAGTGCGGGCCCACCGACAGGTCCACGGTGATCGTCACGTCCTTCGGCTTCAGGTCCACCTTCGAGCGGTCATCGCCGGGGGCGCCGTGGCGGCAGACCCAGATCCCGTTGATCGCGACGTTCAGCCGCTCAGGCGCGAAGGCGGCTTCGGTGGTCCCTACCGCGGCCAGCACCCGCCCCCAATTGGGGTCCTCGCCGCCGATGGCGCACTTGAGCAGGTTGTTCCGCGCGACGGCGCGCCCCACCTGCACCGCGTCCGACTCCGAGGCGGCCCCGACCACCTCGATCGTGATCATCTTCTGGGCGCCCTCGGCGTCGAGCTGGAGCTGCCGGGCCAGGTCCGCACACACCTCGGTCAGATCAAGAGTGAAGTCGCGGCGATCGGGAGTGACGCCCGCCGCCCCGCTGGCCATCAGCAGCACCGTGTCGTTGGTGGACATGCAGCCGTCGGTGTCCAGCCGGTCGAACGTCATCGCGGTCGCCGACCGCAGCGCGGCGTCAAGCTCGGCCGGCGGAACGTCGGCGTCGGTCGTGAGCACGCACAACATGGTCGCCAGCGCCGGCGCGAGCATCCCGGCGCCCTTGGCCATCCCGCCGATGGTGTAACCGCTCTCACCGCGGCGGAAGGCAATCTTGACCACCTTGTCGGTGGTCCTGATCGCGTCGGCGGCGGCCAGGCCGCCTGCCCGCGACGCTTCCGCGACGGCGGCGTCGACCCCGGGCAGCAGCTTGTCCATCGGCAGCCGCTCGCCGATCAGGCCGGTCGAGCAGACGGCCATCTCCCCCGGGCTGGCGTCCCCGCCGATCGCGGCGGCCAGGTGCTCGGCGGTGGCGTGGGTGTCCTGGAAGCCGGCCGGGCCGGTACAGGCGTTGGCCCCGCCGGAGTTGAGCACCACGGCCTGGACCCGGCCGCCCTGCACCACCTGGCGGGTCCAGGTCACCGGCGCGGCCTGGACCCGGTTGGTCGTGAACACGGCGGCGGCGGACCGTGAAGGCCCTTCGTTCAGGACCACGGCGACGTCCGGATCGCCGGACGACTTCAGTCCGGCCGCTATTCCGGCGGCCCGGAAACCCTGTGGGGCGGTCACGCTCAAGGCGCTACTCCGTGTGCAGTCAGGCCGGCGGTCTCCGGCAGGTCGAGCATGAGGTTGGCAATCTGGATGGCCTGGCCGGCCGCACCTTTGACCAGGTTGTCCAGGGCGGCGACGACGATGGCGCGGCCGGCGTGCGGGTCGGCCGCTACTTGCAGGTGAGCGGCGTTGGACCCGAATGTCGCCGCGGTGGCAGGCCACCGGCCCTCGGGCAGCAAGTGGACGAAGGGCTCCGACGCGTAAGCCGCGGAGAGCGCGGCCCGCAAGTCGGTCACCGCGGCGGCTGACCGGGCGGTGCATGTAGCCAGGATGCCGCGTGACATCGGGGCAAGCGTCGGGGTGAACGAGAGGGTTACTTGGCTGGAGCTTGGAGCGACGGCCCGTTCGGTAAAAAGAGCTTGTTCAATTTCTGGCGTATGCCGGTGCATGCCCCCGACCTGATACGCGGACATCGACCCCATCACCTCGCTGCCGAGCAGGTCCGGGCGGGGCGAGCGGCCCGCGCCCGACGTGCCTGAGGCGGCCACGATCACGATGTCGGCCGGCTCGGCCAGGCCCGCGGCCAGCAGCGGGGCGAGGGCCAGGATCGAGGCGGTGGCGTAGCAGCCTGGCGCGGCCACCGTGGTCGAGGCCTTAATGGCGTCGCGGGCCCCGGGCAACTCGGGCAGGCCGTAGGTCCACTGGCCCGCGTAGGACGTCGGGTAATACCGCGTCCAGGCCTCCGGGTCAGCGAGCCTGAAGTCGGCGCCCAGGTCGATAACCTTGAGGTCGGCCGGAAGCCTGGCGGCCAGCTGCGCGGACTCCCCGTGCGGGAGCGCAGTGAAGAGCAGATCGGCGGCGCCGAGCAGTTCCGGGTCAGTGGGGACGAACACGCGGTCGTCCAGCCCAGGGTGGCCGGTCAGCGAGGGGTGCACCGTGGTCACCAGCGTCCCGGCGCTGTTGCCCGCGGCCAGCGGACCGATCTCGAGGTCCGGGTGCCCGGCCAGCAGGCGCAGCAGTTCGCCTCCGGCGTAACCACTGGCCCCCGCTACCGCCACCCTCGCACCCATTTGTCGCTGCCTGCCTTTTTTCGCCCGGACCCCGCGCGCTGCCTTGGAAGAGTATTCATCATAACGCATGAATATGCAAAGGGGGACGGCCCTAAGGTTAGAAGGTGGAGCGCGATGGCATGCGACTGCTGGCCTGTTGCGCCGGGCTGGCCTGCTGCGCCGCCCTGGTGGCGGGCTGCTCGTCCGCGCCGCCAGTCGCCCGGGCCGGGACGACCTGCGGCACCACCCGGACCGCGGCGAACGTGCCGGTTCTCATCAAGGTGGCCAAAGGCAGCGTGAACTGCGGCACGGCAATGCAAGTCGAGAATGAGTACGCGGCCAAGGTCCGGAGTGGGCAGGTGCAGGGCAACGGCGGTGGCGCGCCGGTCGTGGTGAGCGGCTGGACCTGCCAGGGCTACAACACCCCGGAAGTTCTCAGTACCGGCAACGCGTCGCAGTGCCACACCGGGACGGCGGCCATTCTCGCGGTGCTGCCCGTTCCCACCCCGTCAGGTACGGCCGCCTAGCCTTGTAGTGATCACGGTGTAGTGATCACGAGCTCACGGCGCGGGAGGCCGGACGCCGGAACGCGCTCGGCACGTCCTGATGGCCTTCTGCGACTACGCCGTTGATCCCGCGCGAGGTGCTGCTGACCGCGCTCAGGCCCCTGGTCGTGCTGATCATCTGCACCTGATCCCGGCCGTCGGCCTTAGCCCGGTACATCGCCGCGTCGGCCGCCGCCATCAGGTCCGGGAGTTCCCGCTGGCTGCCGCTGTCCAGCGCCGCCACCCCGATCGACACCGTGACGTGCACACGTTCCCCGCCGGACGCCCCGGGGGCGATGATGCACAGGCCGGCGATGTGAGCCCGGACGCGTTCGGCTATACGTAGCGCGTCCACCGCCCGGGTATGCGGGAGCAGCAGTGAGAACTCCTCCCCGCCGAACCGCCCGGCCAGGTCGTAGTCACGCAGCAGGTGGTCCAGCGTGCGGGCGATCTCCTTGATCACCTGATCGCCCACCATGTGACCGTAGGTGTCATTGACGGCCTTGAACCTGTCGATGTCGATCAGCGCCACCGCCAGCGGCGTCCGGGTCCGCACCGCGCGGGCGACCTCTGCCTTCGCCTCCCGTTCCCAGGTCGCCGCGTTGAGCAAGCCCGTCTTGGAGTCACTCCGCGCATCCTTGAGCAGCTGCGCATGCCGGAAGGACCGCTGCAGCATCGTGACTAGCGGCAGGGCGATCACCACAGAAAGCAAGCTCATGGCGATCGCCAGCGTGGCGAGGACCGCCACGCACAGTTCGGTGACGTCGTTGTGCAGCGACTCGCCGCCGAACAGCACCTCCCGTAGCTTCGTTTCGGGCGCCGAAGCCTTGATCGCGGTCACGACCAGAGCCTGATTGACCGCCCACTGGACGATGCCGCACACCGCTACCAGCACGATCCAGACGCTGACATGATGCAGCGGAACCCGCTGGCCGCCGAGCACGAGATGCGCACCAGACCTGAAGGTCAGGGAAGCGGCGCCATACCCCAGGCTGACGGCCGCTGCACTGAAGACCCGCCGGTAGACGGGTGCACGCTTGACCCGCCATTGAATGAGACCGAAGCGGATAACCGGAATGATCAGGGCATACGCCGGCGGGAGCAAGATCACGGCCGGCAGTTCCCAGATCGCGTAGACGTCCCTGACCGCTCCCCCCACTGGCTCGCTCGCCCGCCGGGTAAGTTCAACCGTGGCCGCATCGCAGGCGAGCAGGGCGCCGAAAATTATCAGGTCGTGAGCATGCAGCGACAAAATTGCGGCATTTAGCGCAATTGCGGCGACATCGGCCGTGATCACTGCCACGATGAAGACCGTCAGGGATCGCGGGAGGCCCCAGATCGGCCACGCCCGAACGTTGAGCATGCCCTCACGTCGAGGGCGCCGATAGGTGGCATCCACAGGTGCCTCCGTGGGCTCCGGTATCCGCGTCCGAGCCGACCTCAGCAACGCAAAGTGCGACTCAGGTCCCACCTTGTCACAGCACAAGCGAGCTTGCTCTCAATATGCCACTACTCACCGACAGCGACTGCGTCTTCTGCGTACATGCCGGTCCGTGCGTGGCTGGACAGTTACTCATGGGTATGAGATGAGTGGACCGATCGACGTAAATTTGAGCGTTTCGGGCAAGCTGCGTGCGGCGCAGAAGCCCGATGAGCCTTCCCGGGTAGCAGCACGTTCCCAAGAAAGGAGACACGCTATGCGCACCATCTCCTGGACCTGAGCCCAGCCCGCCCCATCCCGGCCCCCCGGAAGGAGACACGCCATGCGCACCATCTCCTGGACCTGAACCCAGCCCGCCCCATCCCGGCCCCCCGGAAGGAGACACGCCATGCGCACCATCTCCTGGACCTGAACCCGTACGTCGAGGCATGCCTAGGCCATCCCGCACAGGGACGGTGCCCGGCATGGCCTGACCGTTGACTTCAGCTATCCGCAGTGACTTGCTGTGCGCCGTGCCTGCTTATGCCCTTGCGGCTGGATGCGCGATGTCGCAGCGGATCCTAGACTGACCGCGCTCCTGGACTATGAATTCTGAGCGCGGCGAAATGCGCTCGGCGCATCCGTACGGCCGTTGGCGCCACCTTGGCCGCGGCCCCCGCCGCTGATGGCGCTCAGGCCCCTGGTCGTGCTGATCATCTGCACCTGATCGCGGCCGCCAGCCTTCGCCCGGTACAGCGCCGCGTCCGCCGCCGCCATCAGCTCGGTGTACTCCCGCTTACTTCCGCTGTCCAGCGCCGCCACCCCGATTGACACCGTGACCTGCACCCGCTCGCCACCGGTCGCCCCCGGAGCGATGATGCTCAAGTTCGCGATATTAGCGCGCACACGCTCCGCGATCCGGAAGGCGTCCACCGCACGGGTCTGCGGCAGCAGTAGCGAGAACTCCTCGCCGCCGAACCGCCCGGCATGATCGTAATCACGCAGCAAGCCATCGAGCGTGTGCGCGATCTCCTTGATGACCTGATCGCCGACCAGGTGACCATAGGTATCGTTGATGATCTTGAACCTGTCGATGTCCAGCAGCGCCACCGCCATCGGGGTGCTGGTCCGTATCGCGCGGGTGATCTCCACTGTCGCCTCGCGCTCCCAGGTCGCCGCGTTCAGCAGGCCCGTCTTGGAATCAGCCCGTGAATCTTGGACCAGCTGAGCATGCCGGAACGACCGTTGCAGCAGCGAGACGAACGGGAACGCGAAGGCCAGGGCGATCATGTTATTCGCGATGCAGAACGTCACCAGGACGGCGACGCAGAGTTCGGTCACGTCGTTGTACATCGGCTCCCTGGAGAACTGCACCTCACGAAGCTTGGCCGTCGGGTCCGAGCCTTTGACCGCGGTCAGCACCAGCGTTTGATTGACCGCCCACTGCACCGCCGCGCTGGCCGCGACGATCAGCATCCAGGCCAGGGCATGCGCCGCGGGTTTGCCGGTCGACGCTTGCAGGCTGTGGGCGAGAACGCGAAAGGCGATGGCAGCCGCGAAGTAGCTCAGACCGATAGCCGCCGAGGTGAAAACGCGCCGGTACAAAGGCGCGCGGCGGACTCGCCACTGAGTCAGGGCTGTTCTGATAGCAGGAGCAATCGGGACAAATGCCATCGGCAGTAGGATAGCGACCGGCAGTTCCCAGACGGCGTGAACGTCCTTGGCGAACCCCTTGTTTTCGCTCGCCCGCCTGGTAAGTTCCACAGTTGCCGCACTGCAGGCCAGTAGGGCGGCGAATAGCTCAAGATCGTGTGTTCGAATGGATACGGTGCTCATTGCCGCGGCTAGCAAACCTATGTCGGCTGCCACCACGACTACGATGAGCGCGATCAGCCAGCGGGGGAGCTCCCAGACCGGCCAGACCCGGACGGCTACGAGCCGTCGACGTGTCCAGCTCGTGGGGTGCACCAGCATCTCCTTGGCGGAACCAGTCGGCAGTTTCCAAAGTCAACAACGTGACGCACGGCTGTTGCTCCGTTTCGCAATGATATATGGCGCTGTACGTAAAGATACAGCTACCCAGAGAGTCTGGCCGAACGGGGCGTGCACGTTTAGCGTTCATATAGGTACGAACCGTAGCAGGCTAGGCGTGCTGCGAAGGGTCATCGCGAGCAACTTCCATCCCGCCAGCCCCCCACCCGAAAGGACCGCCACATGCGCACCGGCAACTGGACCTGAGCTGACCACCCAGCCCCCGCCCCCCACCCGAAAGGACCGCCACATGCGCACCGGCAACTGGACCTGAGCTGACCACCCAGCCCCCGCCCCCCACCCGAAAGGACCGCCACATGCGCACCGGCAACTGGACCTGAACCACGAATTCCGTATTTGTTAACTGCGGTGCTGACGCGTCACTGTCGATCGCGTCGACGGCCTGCGTCACGCCAGCTGATCGTCAGCAGTGTCGCTGCGATCGTGCCCAAAGCACCGGATACCGCAATGGCGGCTGAGGGAGCAAAGTGCCCGGCCGCCGCGCCGGCCAGGATCATCGCCGTGCCTTGGCCAAGGCTCATTCCGCCCACGGCCAAGCCGAACGCCTGGCTCCGCTGATCCAGCGGCGCGGCGCGGACAAAGGCGGCGTTGGCCGCCAGCTGGTAGCAGGTGAACAGTCCCGACACGCCCAGAATCATCAGATCGGGAAGAAGAGACCGCGAAAAAGCGAAGAGCGTGAGCACAGCGCAAGAAGCGATGGCGAGCGGCCCCATCAGGCGCAGCCGCTGAGAGGGACTTACCGCCCGGCCGAATGCTAGCGATCCGATTGCCGATCCGAGGACTTCAATCGCCAGCAGCAGCCCGACGGTGACGGAGCCGCCGCCAAGGGAGTGGCTAAGCGGTGCGGCCACGCCTTCAGGCGCATCGTAGAAGGCGGCAAGCCAGCCGAGCAGCATGGACGTCCGCATCGTAGGGCTCGCGAAGACCAGCCGTGAGCCCGCGATGACGCCGGAAAGCCGAGATGAGCCCCGGTTACTGCTCGACTCATTCCCTGCCGCGGGCCGGGCGACTACCCACACCCGGATGATTGCGGCCGAGACGGCAAACGTCGCCGCGTCAACGAGCAGCGACGTTCTCGTGCCGAAAAACCCGACCATCGCGCCGCCGGCCACAAACCCGATGACCTGCGCGAACTGGTTCGTGGTGAGCGTTATCGCGGTACCCACTACGTACTTGTCACCGGTGAGCACATCGGGGTAGACCGCCGCACGCGCGGACGTGAACGGTGCCCCGGCCAGCGTGACCAAGAAGAGCAACAACACCCTGACAGGGAGCGGCGTATCAGGGATCGCCATCACGAGGACGAGCGCGGCTCGGATCAGGTCGCAAGCGATCATCACCAGGCGGCGCGGGTACCTGTCGGCAAGCCACGCTAGGGTCACGCCGCCAATGAAAATGGGGACGATGCTGACCACGAATGTGATCGCTGCAAGCAGCGCAGACCCGGTCTTGCTGTACACCAGTATGGTGAGCGCGACCCGGGCGAGTTGATCGCCGACCACCGACAGGAGCTGCGCCAACCATAGCGCTCGGAATTCGGCCACCGCGAACACGTCGCGGAACGTCGTCCTCGCGGCCTGCTCGATCGCATCCCCCGGGGCCGTCGCGTGCCTACCTATATTTTCCTCCGGCTCAGCGTTTGCTGTGGTCTTCGGTGATCACATCCTGACTGACAGTTGCCTCCTTTAGCAACAGATCAGCACAGGCCGGGCTAGTGTCCGAGAAGCCGCTACCCGAGGAAGAACAGATAAACCACCCGGTTCGGCGCCGCGCTGCGAGGCCAACCGCGGGCTCTTAGCCGCCGCGCAGGACGGCGCCGACCCGGCGGCTGGCTTCGGCGACCGCCGCGTCGCGGGCGGCCGTGACCTCCGCCGCGGTGAGCGTCCGGTCAGGGGCACGGAACCTGAGCGTGTAGGCCAGGGACTTGCGCCCCTCACCGACCTGGGCTCCGGCGTAGACGTCGAACAGCCGCACGTCCTCGAGCAGGTCCTGGGGGGCACCAGCCACCAGCGCCGCTTCTACCTCGGCGGCGGGCACGGCCGCGTCCACGATCAGCGCCACGTCCTGTGTCGCCGGCGGGTAGGCCGACAGCTGCGGCGCCTGCACCGTACCCCGGCCCTCGGCCGCCGCGAACAAGACCGACAGGTCAAGCTCCATGGCGCAGGTCCTGTCCGGCAGGCCGAATGCCTTTATCACTCGCGGGTGCAACTCACCCGCATGCCCGGCCAGCCACTCCCCGCCGGGCTCACCCTGCTCGCCGGGCTCGCCGGGCTGCCCGGCGGTGTCGTCCGGAGCCACCCGCGCGTAGATGGCCGCGCAGCGCCCCGGATGCCACGGCGCGCAGGAGTCGGCGCGCACGTCGAGTGGCACCCGGCAGATCCGGCCCACCGCGCGCGCCGCCTCGATCGCGTCCGCCCACGAGGCCTGGCGGCCCGGGCCCCACCAGCCGTCAAGCTCGCGCGCGCCAGCGAGTACCCCTGCCAGCCACAGTGGCTGGTCAGGCAGCGCGGCCTCCAGTTCGGCGAGTTCCGACGCTGAGGGCCCGCGGTCGGTCGCGAGGATGGGCGCCGAGGCCGGCGCCCCCGGCCGCGGCCGGAAGACCAGGCCGATCTCGAACAGCGCCGTGTCGGCGAAGCCGCGGCCGATGTTCCTGGTCAGGACCCGGAACAAGCCGGGCAGCAACGTGGTACGCAGCAGCGGCTCGTCCTCGCTGAGCGGATTCGCTATCAGGACCGCGGGACGGCGCATGTCCTCGGGCGGCAGCCCTAGCAGGTCAGCGTCGGCCCGGGACGCGAACGGTGACGACAGCACCTCGACGTAGCCAGACTCGGCCAGGGTCCGGCCGACGGAACGGCGGAGCCGCTGCCGCGGCGTCAGCCCGTGCCCGGCCAGCGCGCGGGGCATCCGGGCGGGGACGTTTTCGTACCCTTCCAGCCGGATGACTTCCTCGGCCAGGTCGGCGGGATCAGTGAGGTCGGGACGCCAGGACGGGGGCGTGACCTCGAGCACGGGCACCATGACGGACGGGACGGTCTGACCTGGCTCTTTAGGCTCGGCGCGCCAGGGTGCGATGGTGGGCGGTGCCGCGCGGGTCTCCCGCACCGTGCACCCCACCTCGTGCAGCCGCCGGACCACGATGTCCCGGCCGTAGACCACCCCGGCGACCCGGTCCGGGTAGTCCGCCGCCATCGAGATCACGGTCGGCTCCACGTCGAACGACGCGTGCGTGCAGCCGGGCACCACCCGGCCGCCGCCCAGCGCGGACAGCAGGGCCACCGCCTTCGCGCTGGCGGGCAGCGGAAGTTCGCGGTCCACGCCGCGCTCGAACCGGTAGGACGCCTCGCTGTACAGCTTGTGCCGCCTGGCCATCTTGGCCGTTCCGACGGCGTCGAAATGCGCGGCCTCGATCACCAGGTCGGTTGACTCCGGGTCGATCTCGGTAGACAGGCCGCCCATGGTGCCGGCCAGGGAGATCGGCCCCGACGCGTCGGTGATCAAGATGTCGTCCGGGTTCAGGGTCCGGATCACGTGGTCCAGCGTCTCGAGTTTCTCCCCCGGCTGCGCCCGGCGGACCACGATCTCGCCGTGCAGCTTGGACCGGTCGAACGCGTGCAGCGGCTGCCCGAGTTCCAGCATCAGGTAGTTGGTCACGTCGACCGCGAGCGACACGGACCTGACCCCGGACCTGGCCAGCCGTACCCGCATCCGCAGCGGGGTCCGGGCCGACGGGGAGAAATCGCGCACCTCGCGGAGCACGAACCTGTCGCAGGCGGTGGGGTCGTCGATGCGAGCCGGGTAGACGTCAGGGCCCACGGTGTCAAGTTCGCCGCCGAGTACATCAGCGGGCGGCAGTCCGGTGGAGGCGGGATCGGTGAACGGCACCTCGAACGAGCTCGCGAGCTCACGCGCGATTCCCCGCACCGACACGGCGTAACCGCGGTCGGGTGTCACCGCGATCTCAAACACCTCGTCGCGCAGCCCTGCGTACGACACGAAATCCGCACCGAGCGGCGCGTCGGCGGCCAGCACGAGGATGCCGGTGTGATCCTCGCCGATGCCCAGTTCCCTGACCGAGCAGATCATGCCCTCGGAGATGTGGCCGTAGGTCTTGCGCGCGCCGATCTCGAACCCGCCGGGCAGCGCCGCGCCGGGCAGCGCGAGCGCGACCCGGTCGCCGGCCGCGAAGTTGGTCGCGCCGCAGATCACTCCGGACGCCTCGTCGGGCGGAGCGGTCAGCTGGGCCTCCGAGACAGCGACCCGGCAGTACCTGATCGGCTTCTTCAGGCCGGTCAGCTCCTCGATGGAAAGCACCTGGGCGACCACGACGCCACGGATGTCGTGCCCGACCGACTCATGCGACTCAACCTCGAGCCCAGCCGCGGTCAGCCGTCGCGCCACTTCGGTGGCGTCCACAGGCTCGGGCAGCGGCGCGTACTCACGTACCCAGGAAAGCGGCACTAGCATCTCAGATCTCCATCCCGAACGCCCGGCTGAACCGCACGTCGCCTTCCACCGCGTCCCTGATCTCGGCCAGCCCGTGCGCGATGACCAGGCTGCGCTCGATGCCCAGCCCGAACGCGAACCCGCTGTACCGGTCGGGGTCGATGCCGCACGACACCAGTACCCGGGGATTCACCATGCCGCAGCCCGCGATCTCGATCCAGCCCTGCGACCGGCACACCCGGCACGGTTCGCCGCCGGGTTCGGCCGACGCGCCGCGGCAGATGTGGCATTCCATCGACACGTCGCCTGACGGCTCGGTGAAGGGGAAGTAGTCGGGCCGGAACCGGGTGCGCAGCCCGACGCCGAACATCGCGTCCACGAACGACTGGATCGCCCCGCGCAGGTCGGCCATGGTCAGCCCCTCGTCGACGGCCAGCCCCTCGATCTGGTGGAACACCGGGCTGTGGGTGGCATCGAGCGGGTCGTGCCGGTAGCAGCGCCCCGGGCTGACCACGTAAAGCGGCAGCGGGCGAGTAAGCATGGACCTGATCTGCACCGGCGAGGTGTGTGTCCGCAGCACCATGCCCGACTTGGACCCATCCCGGCTCTGCGGGCCGGCCTGCCGGCGGGGGCGATGAAGATCGTGTCCTGCATTTCCCGGGCGGGATGATCGGGCGGGATGTTCAGCGCGTCGAAGTTGTACCATTCGGCCTCGGCCTCTGGTCCCTCCGCGACCTCGTAGCCCATCGCGACGAACACGTCCGACAGCCGGTCTGAGAGCATCGTGACGGGATGCCGCGCACCAGGCGGGGTCCGGCCGGCGGGCAGCGTGACGTCGACCGCCTCGGTGATCAGCACCTGGCGGTCACGTTCGGTCTCCAGCTGGTCCTGGCGTTCCTGAAGCGCCGCGCGGAGCCGTCTGCGGGCCGCGCCCACCCGCCGTCCCGCTTCGGCGCGGGCCTCGGGGGGCAGCGCGCCGATTTCCCCGCTGGCCAGCGACAGCGGGGCCCGGTCACCCTCGTGCGCGATCCGCGCCGCCTTCAGTTCGTCGAGCGTCCCGGCGGCGGCGACGGCGGCGAGCGCCTCGTCGAGCATGCGCGCTACCTCGTCCGGCGCCAACGACGCCACCATCCTTGGGTCGTAACTCTTGTTTGGTGCGGACATGGGTCCTGCTTCCTGCGGGCCATACGTAGCTTGAGGTCTGCGGGGATTCCGGCACTTATTTATGCCGAACGGGCCGTGGCGACACGCCCCGCGTCAGTGCGGTGCGCCACCCGGTTAGCGTCGGCCTCCGTGCTCCCCCGGCCTAAGCGGTTATCGCCCAGGACGTCAGCGCCCGCCGATCGCTGTGCTGGATAGCCCGAAGGGACATTACCTTACCGAGCCTTTACGCGATGCCGTCAGACGGTGCTGTCTTTGGCTGACGCTCTCAGGCGGCAGGAGCCCCTACGGGCACGATAAATCGGAACTCGGCGCCTCCGCCTGGCGCGCGGCACACGCCGATGGTGCCGCCGTGTGCCTCGACGAGGCCCTTGACGATGTACAGGCCAAGTCCGGTTCCGCCGCGGCGCTTGCCCCGCCAGAACTGGCGGAACACGCGGGGCGCTACGTCGGGTGCGATGCCCTCGCCCTGGTCGCGTACTGAGACGGCGGCCGCGTTAGGCAGGCCGAGAGGCGCTTTCGCGCCCGTATCGTCCAGGTGCCCAGCGTCGTCCAGGTATGCGGGTTCCACCACGATGGTGACGATACCAGCTCCGTGCCTAACGGCGTTTTCCACCAGGTTGCCGAGGACCTGGTCGATCTTGTCGGCGTCCAGCCAGGTCTCCGGCAGGCCGTTGCGGACCTCCAGCCGGAACCGGTCCTCGGCGTCGCCGCAGGCGACGCGGCCCGCGATGATCTTCCTCGCCCGGTCGGGCAGGTCCACCAGCTGACGGTGGACCTCCATCCGGCCGGACTCGATCCGGGAAACGTCGAGCAGCTCGGTAATGAGCCTGGTCACGCGGTCGGCGTCGGCGTTCACCGTTTCCAGCATGACGCGCTTCTGGTCGTCGGTGAACCTGTTCCACTTGGCCAGGAGCGTGGCGGTGAAACCCTTGACGCTGGTGAGCGGGGAACGCAGCTCGTGCGCGACGGTCGACACGAGTTCGGCGCGGCTGCGCTCGAGCCGCTCGCGCTGCTCGGCCCCGCGCAGGCTGATGACGAGCCGGCGGACTCTGTTGTCTCGGGGGGGACGACCCCCCTCAGACCCCCCCCGCTCACGGGGGGGCTCCCCGCCCCCCCGTACCCCCCTGGCCCCGCTGGCCCCGCTGGCCCCGCTGGCGCGGACGTAGGCGACGGATACCAGGACCTCGGTGCCGTCGGATAGGTACAGCGAGCGCTCGGGGTGACGGGTGCGGGTCGGCAGGCCGTGGTACGGGTCGGTGCACACCCACCAGTCGCGGTCGTCGGCGTCGCGGAGCGGCAGCACGTCAAACACGAACTTGCCGATGACTTCCTGCGGGTCCAGGCCGGTCAGGCGGGCCGCGACCCGGTTGAACACCACGATGCGGCCGGCTTCGTCGGCGATCACCACCCCATCCGGTAGCTCGTCGGCAAAGACCAGACTCCCGATCGGGACGGATTCTTCAGCTAGCGGACTTACGCCGGAGCCGTGTCCCTTCGCGGTCTCGCGGCCTCTGGGCGTCTGGGCCGCTGGGGGGACCGAGGGCGCCTGGCTCGCTATGAGCTCATCCACTGCAGCGAAGCCTCCGTCCGGCGGGGCCGCACTGCCATCGTCCGGCGGCCGGAAGTGGTCACGTATTGGGTGACGGATTGTGATCAGACTCTAGCGCGAATACCGTCATTGTGACAGTCCTGAGACGTGAATTCTCAATGTTGTCGCTCAAATACTCTATGTCATCAACGATTACTTCCGTACAGTTTGTCCCCCACCTTCACTGTGCTCTCGCTGCGCACGCGCGGACGCGTAGAGGCATACCGCCGCCGCAGCAGCCAGGTTGAGGCTTTCCGCCTGTCCGTAGATGGGCACCGCGATGGGTTCGTCGGCCAGCGCGACGAGTTCCGGCGGCAGTCCCCAGGCCTCGTTGCCGAACATCCACGCCGTCGGTTCGGCGAGGCGGGCTTGCACGTCTGGATCGTCCAGGGATCGTCCCGTTCGCCCGTCCGCCGCCACGATCCGCAGGCCGGCCTCACGCATCGTCGTAACGGCGTCCTCGAGCCTGGCTCCGGCTACCACCGGCAGGTGAAACAGGCTGCCCGCTGACGCACGCACGCACTTGCCGTTGTAGGGGTCGACGGACGCGTCGGCGAAGACGACCGCGTGCGCACCCGCGGCGTCGGCGGTCCGTAGCACGGTGCCCGCGTTGCCTGGGTCGCGGACATTGGCCAGCAGCGCGACTAGCGAGGGTTTGGTGCCCTCGGCCGGCCCGGCCACTTCTGTGAGCGGGACATCGATGAAGCCGCAGACCGCCAGCAGTCCCTGCGGCGTCACGGTCTGCGCCAGCTCGTCCATGATCTCGCCGCTGACCAGGTGAACGGGGATGCCGGCGGCGGCGATCTCGGTGACGAGATCGGCGTGCCGACTCCGTGCGGCGGCGGTCACGAACAGGTCGGTGACGTGAGCTCCGCAGCGGTAAGCCTCCGCCACCGCTTGCGGGCCCTCGGCGAGGAAGGCCCGCTCACGCTGGCGGAAGGCGCGTTTGGTCAGGCGCCGCGCGGCCTTGAGCCGCGGTGAATGGGCGCCCGCATAAGTGGCGCCCGCATAACCGATCTCAGGTGACGCGGTCACCCGTCCGGCCATCAGTCGTCCTAGGCGGCCGCCGACCCTGAGGCGTCGGGGAGCGCCTTCTTCGCCACCTCGACCAGAGCCGAGAAGGCCGCCTCGTCCGAGACGGCGAGCTCGGCGAGCATCCGCCGGTCGACCTCGACGCCAGCCACCCGCAGGCCCTGAACGAAACGGTTGTAAGTCATGCCGTTGGCCCGGGCCGCGGCGTTAATCCGCTGAATCCAGAGCCGCCGGAAGTTGCCCTTGCGGTCCTTGCGGTCGCGGTAGGCGTAGGTCATCGAGTGGAGGACCTGCTCCTTGGCCTTGCGGTAGAGCCGTGACCGCTGTCCGCGGTAGCCGCTGGCCCGTTCGAGGACAACCTTGCGCTTCTTGTGGGCGTTGGTCGCCCGCTTCACGCGTGCCATTGTTCTGTCTCCCTCGCGCGAGCCGGGCTAAATGCCCAGCAGCTTCTTGATCTCCTTGCGGTCACTGGGCGCGACCGGTACTTCTGCGTAAAGCCGTCGCGTCACGCGGGACGACTTGTGCTCGAACAAATGGCCTCGGTTGGCGCGGCGGCGCATGACCTTGCCTGTGCCGGTAACCCGGAACCGCTTCGCGGTGCCGCTGTGTGGTTTGAACTTCGGCATGGTCGCCGTCGTCTCCATTCGTGTACCTGCCGTCCGGTACGGACGGCATCTGTTCCTGCTTCGCCATGGCGCCTTGCCACGACGGTCCCTCTTCTGGCGCCGGCCCTGAGCCCCCCGGAGCGCAGCGGCAACCGTCCCCGGCGCCTACGGCCGGGGATTATTGCCACCGGGTGATGCTACCGGCTAGGCCGGACCCGGTACTGCGGCACCGTCAGCGGCGGGCTCGCTCTCAGCTGCCGCAGCTCCCTGGGGTGCTGTGTCCCCCTGGGGCGCTGCTGCCGTGCGCGGGCTCGGCACCGACCGGTTCTGCGGCGGCGGCGCCGTGTGCGCCCTTGTTTCGCTCTTCTTCCGGTGCGGTCCGATCACCATGATCATGTTCCGCCCGTCCTGCTTGGGCTGCGACTCCACGAAGCCGAGCTCTTCGACGTCCCCGGCGAGACGCTGTAGCAAACGGAAGCCTAGTTCGGGTCGTGACTGCTCACGTCCCCTGAACATGATCGTCACCTTGACCTTGTCGCCCGCCTTGAGGAACCGCTCGACGTGGCCCTTCTTGGTGCCATAGTCATGCGGATCGATCTTCGGACGGAGCTTGATCTCCTTGACGATCGTTTGGGTCTGATTCTTGCGTGACTCCCGGGCCTTGACCGCGGACTCGTACTTGAACTTCCCGTAGTCCATAAGCTTGCAGACCGGTGGCCGCGCAGTCGGTGCGACCTCGACTAGGTCGAGATCGGCTTCCTGAGCCAGCTTGAGTGCGTCGTTGACCGAGACGATCCCGATCTGTTCCCCCTTCGGCCCGACCAGCCGGACTTCGGGAGAACGGATGCGCTCGTTGATACGTGCTTCGGTGCTGATGTGACCTCCTTGAGCCTCACCTCCGCCGGCGTTTCCGGCAGCGGCATGTGCCACATGCTCGGGAGCCTTCGCAGCGGGGTCAGCCCGGAGAGGCGGGCACCGCGCACGAGAAAAGCCCCGCGAGCCATGCGCTCCGCGGGGCAACCACAACAACGGCACCGTCCCGCAAATAGCCACGGGATTGCGCCGTGCCAGCTGACTCCGGCCCGCAGACGCGCTCACGCACGTACTAGGGCCAGAACGTCTGGCCAGACCCGCCTGCCTAGGTCTCCCCGGCTGACTGGGTGGGAGGTGGTCCTCCGCTTCGCGCGCCCGGCAGTAAATCACCGGGCTGTTGGCAACCAACATTAACAGCACCGGACCCTAAAGCGGTATTCCCCGGCCGGGACAGGACGGGCTAATCCCGGCGAGCGCTAGTCGCCGCGGCTGGGCGCCATGTCCTGACGGACGTGACCGCGGGCCGAAAAGGGCCCCCGTAGCCCTCTCGGCCCGCGATCGGCGCTGGCGCCCGGAGCCCGTTCCTAGTTGAGGACCCGCCTGGTGAAGGTGCGGGTGCCCAAGTAGCTGAAGATGACAGTGCCGCCGACAAGCGCGAGCAGGACGGCCCACATCGGCATATGCCCGAGGGTAGGGGTGAGCACGGCGCGCAGGCCCTCGGACATGTACACCATGGGGTTGATGAGGATCGCGATCTGCAGCCAGCGGATGTTATGCAGCGCCGCCCAGGGATAGTAAACGCAGCCGAGCATGGTGGCGGGCAGCAGGATCACTGCGAACAGCATCTGCATCTTGCGCGGATCCATGATCGTGCCGAGCAGCAGCCCGAGTGAGGAGGTAAGCAGCGACGCCGTGGCCAGGATGAAGATGAACAAGGCCCAGTTGGTCACGTGCACATGCGGAGCCTGACCCGGCGCGTGCACGAGCAGCACGATCGGGAAGACGATACACGCGCCGAGGAACGCCTGAACCGCCCCCGCCACGATCTTCTGGATGGCCAGCACCTGGATCGGCACCGGGGCCAGCGCCCGGTCCTCGATCGTGCGCTGCCAGGAGAACTCCATCACCAGCGGGAACGTCACGGCCATGATGCCCTGCATGAGCAGCATGGAGGCCATCAGGCCAGGCACGAGGATGGTGGCAAAGTTGGTGCTGCCCGTGGCGTGGGCCGCACCGGCCGCTCCCGCTCCCCCGCCGAGTTGGAAGCCGCCGCCGATCTTCGGGAACACGTAGGCGAAGACAAAGACGAACAACAGCGGCTGCATGACGGCCCGGGTAAAGGTGGCGACGGCGTTACGCCGCAGGACCCGGAACTCCCGGGCCATCATGGCGTTGAACGTCTTGATCAGGGTGGGCCGCGGTTCCGGGGCCTCGGCGATCAAGGCGGCTGCGTCGACCCGGGGGGACGACCCCCCGAGATCCCCCCGCTCCTGGGGGGACCCATCCCCCCAGACCCCCCTTGGCCTCGTAGTCGTGGTCATTCGCGGTACTCCCGTCCGGTCAGGGTAAGGAACACAGTCTCCAGGCTGGGCTTGAGCTGGGTCGCGTCACGTACGGTCAATCCGGCGGCCGACCCCACGGTCACGAGCTCGCCGAGTACGCCTTCGGGTTCGCGGGTAAACACCCGGATGTAGTCGTCGTCGGTTTCTACCTTGCTGACGCCAGGGCGATCGGCCAGTCCGGCCCGCACCGCGATGCCATCGGGGACCCGGTCCTCATACCTGACCGTGATCACCGTCTCCGCGCCCGCGCCGTCCTTCAACTCGTTAACGGTGCCCGAGGCGAGGACTTCGCCGTGGTCGATCACGGCGACCTGTTCGCACAGCGCCTCGGCTTCTTCCATGTAATGCGTGGTCAGCAGGATCGTCTGTCCTTGGGCGTGCAGCACGCGCAGGATGTCCCACAGGTTGACCCTGGTCTGCGGGTCAAGTCCGGCGGTCGGCTCGTCGAGGAACAGCACGTCCGGCCGGTGCACGAGGGCACGCGCGATCAGGAGCCGTTTCGCCTGGCCGCCTGACAAGTCCGTGGACATCGCCTTGCGCCGGTCCGCAAGCCCGAACACCTCAAGCAGCTGGGCGGCGCGGCGCGATGCCTCGCGCAGCCCGAGACCGAAGAACCGGCTCCGGAACTCCAGGTTCTCCGCCACGGTCAGCTGCATGTCGAGCGTGTTGTTCTGCGTCACCACGCCGATCCTGCGCTTCACCCCGACCGGGTCGGCGACTACATCCATGCCAGCCACCCACGCATGGCCGCCGGTGGGCAGGACCAGCGTGGTGAGCATGCCGATGGTGGTGGACTTGCCCGCGCCGTTCGGTCCGAGCAGCCCGAAGAACTGACCGGACCCGACCCTGAGGTCGATCCCGCGGACCGCCGGCACATCTCCGCGAGATGACTTGTACGTCTTGCGCAAATCTTCGGTGCGTATCGCAAGCCCGGCCGCATCGGTCATAATGTCAACCTATGTTGACGGATTGGTTTTGTCAACGTTGGTTGACACACCCGCTTTCTGTGCCACGACAACCCGACGTCCCGCGTCACTTGCCGCGCTCCTTCCGTATCAGCTCACCGAATTGTTCGATCATGTCGACGAAAAACTTGCGGATGACCGGCTCGTCCTCCGAGCTGACGAAATCGAACGCGTCACGCCAGTACGGACCGGCCAGCGAGTAGTAGTCCTCGCAGATGCGACGTCCCTTATCGGTAACGAACAGCCTGACCACCCGCCGGTCACCGGCATCGCTACGCCGTTCGACGTAGCCCTCGCGTACCAGCGTGTTCACCACCGATGTCAACGTCCCAGGCGACGACCATCCCCGGGCCGCGACGTCGCTTGACTTGAGCCCGTCTCCGGTGAGCAGGACCCGCAGCACGCCCAGGCCAGCCGGGCTGATCCGCAGCCCGGCCTGGGTCAGCGTCCCGGCATAGAACGCCCCCATGATCCTGGACGCGGCCAGCAGCAGTGCGTGCAGGGGCGCATCCGCGGGGATCCCGTCCTCCGGGTCACCCCAGAACCACCACCCCGCACTGCCACGCTCGAGTCCCGGCCCGCACTCTATTCCTCCGGCCTCTATTCCTCCGGCCTCTATTCCTCCGGCCTCTATTCCTCCGGCCTCGCCTCGCGCGGGCCCACTATCCGGCCCGGCCGCCCCGTGCCGGGCTCCGTTTGCCCCGAGCGCCTCGTCCCGTGGCGGTGCATCTTCCCCCGGCTGCGCCGCTTTCGCTGGCTGCGCCGTGCCCGCGTCGTCCACGCGGCTAGTCTTAACCTCAGTTATTTCCATGTCAAATCATTTGACCTCAAATTACTTTCGCGCTCCGTGAACACGCTCTCCGGGGCGATGCTGAGGAATATGGGTTACGAGAGACGGAGGGGATCGGCTCGCTGAGTGGCACGCCCCTGGGCCGGGATGCGATAGGGATCACACCAGCTGGAGGGTGCCCGGGTATGCGAAGGCTGCTTAGCTGCGCGATCCTGACTTCGGATGAAATTCTCTGAGGTGCTCGTGCTGCTGGCGGCCGGAACACTGGGCGGCATCCTCAGCACGGTGGTAAGCCTCGCCTCGTTGGTCAGCTACCCGGTGCTACTCGCGCTTGGGGTGCCGCCGCTCAGCGCCAACATGACCAACACTGTCTCGCTTGTCCTCACCGGGGCGGGTTCTGTCGCCGGTTCCCGACCCGAACTGGCCGGACAGGGGCGGCGGGTGCTCCGCTTGGGGGCCCTTACAGCGCTCGGCGGCGCGGCCGGGGCGGCGGTCCTGCTGGTCACTCCGGCCAGTACCTTCACGGTCGTCGTACCGTGGCTGATTGGCCTCGCCTCTCTTGTCCTCCTCGTCCAGCCCAAGATCAAGCAGCTGGCACCGGCGGCGGACGAGAAGCCGCGCCTGGTTTACCTAGTCGCGCTCGTCGTGGTCGCGATGTACGTCGGCTATTTCGGCGCGGCCGCGGGTGTCATGCTGCTGGTGGTGCTAGGCACGATGATTAACGAATCGCTGGTCAAGGTCAACGCGGTAAAGAATGCCGTCTCCGGGATGGCGAACGCCATGGCCGCCGCCTGCTTCGCGTTGTTCGGTGATGTCAGGTGGACCTTTGTCGCTCCGCTGGCAGCGGGTTTTCTGATTGGCGGCTGGATCGGACCCAAGATTGCCCGCCGGGTGCCCGCTGGGCCGTTCCGTGTCTTCGTCAGCCTTTGCGGCATCGGGCTCGCGGTGAAGTTTGGTATTAGCGCATACCGCTGAGGCCAGTGATACCCCGTAGGCTCCGGCGCGCGATTCAGGCCGATGACCTCTGCCCGGGCGGCTAAGGGATAACGAGGACCTTGCCGACCACACCGCGCTCGGCTGCTTCATGGGCGGCGGCGATGTCATCCAGCGGGAACTTGTGCACGGGCAGGCCGGTCAGGTCTCCCGCCGCGAGCGCCGCGGTGATGTCGCGGGCCGCCTGGTCGAGCGCCGCCGCCGGGACCCCGTACAGCAGGACGAACCTCAGGATGAGGTTGGCCGACATGAGGACCCGCACCGGCAGCTCGGGATTGGCGGCCTCGGCCGCGTAGGTCACGATCGTCGCCAGTGGCCTGACGACGGCCAGATCGAGAGCGAGGTTGGCCCCTAGCGCCACCTCGATCACCCGGTCGACCGACGAGGTAAACGCCTTGATCTGCTGGACCACGTCCGGCGAGCGGTAATTGACCACGAGGTCCGCGCCCGTCTTCTCCGCGAGCGCCGCCTTCTCCGCGTTGCTTACGGTGGTGACGACACGCGCCCCGTCCCGTTTGGCCAATTCAATAGCAAAGTGACCGACCGCCCCGGCACCTCCGGCCACCAGTACGGTCTGGGCCTTCACTGATCCGTCCGAGAACAGGCAGTAATGAGCGGTCATGGCCGGCACGCCCAGCGAGGCCCCGAGCTCGAACGAGACGCCGTCGGGCAACGGCGTCGCCTGGCGCTCGGGCACCACGGTCCACTCGGCGGCGGTCCCCCACCGCTGGCCCGCCGCCGCGAGCCACACCCAGACCCGATCGCCGACTCGCGCGGGGTTCACTCCCGGACCAACCGCCTCGATGACCCCGGCGCCATCGTGGTGCGGGATCTGGAAGCCGTCGATCGGGCGCGGGACCGCACCAGAACGAGCTTTCAGGTCGGTGGGGTTGATCCCGGAGGCGTACACCCGGACCAAGACCTCGCCCGGGCCTGGCTCGGGTCGGTCGACCTCCGCTACGCGGAGGACCTCAGCCGCGGGACCGGTGCTGGAGTACAAGGCTGCTTTCATGGATGCAGATTAGCTCCCAAGGTCGGCGGCGGGCGACGGCGCGCACGACCGTCCGCAGGGGCGCGGGCTTAGTAGTATCGCGAAGCATGGAACAGCGGGTCCTCGGCAGGACAGGCAGGCCGGTATCGGTCATCGGGCTTGGCACATGGCAGCTCGGCGCGGACTGGGGCGACGTGTCCGAGGCCGACGCGATGGCGGTGCTGCGGGCCGCGGTGGAGTCAGGGGTTACGTTCTTCGACACGGCTGACGTCTACGGCGACGGGCGCAGCGAGCGGATCATCGGGCGCTTCCTGGCCGGCAACGCGGGTCAGGGGATCACGGTCGCGACCAAGATGGGTCGCCGGGTCGCGCAGACCGAAGAGAACTACACGCTGGAGAACTTCCGCGCCTGGACCGACCGGTCGCGGGTCAACCTCGGCACCGACCGGCTTGACCTGGTGCAGCTGCACTGCCCGCCGACATCCGTCTTCTCCTCCGACGCGGTTTACGACGCGCTCGACACACTGGTCGCGGAGGAGCGGATCGCCGCATACGGGGTGAGCGTCGAGACCTGCGCGCAGGCGCTGGCCGCGATCGCGCGTCCGGGGGTGGCGAGCGTGCAGATCATCCTCAACGCCTTCCGGCGCAAGCCGCTCGACCAGGTGCTGCCCGCGGCCACGGCGGCCGGAGTGGGCATCATCGCCCGGGTCCCGCTCGCGTCCGGGCTGCTTTCCGGCCGGTACACGCGCCAGACGACGTTCGCCGCCGACGACCATCGCCACTACAACGCCCGCGGCGAGGCGTTCGACGTGGGAGAAACCTTCTCGGGCGTCGACTTCGAGGCCGGTGTCGAGGCCGCCAGGGAGTTCGCGGCCATCACCGGCGCCCAGCCCGGCGGCTCCCCGGCCCAGTGGGCCCTTCGCTGGGTCATCCAGCAGCCGGGAGTGACCACCGTGATTCCCGGTGCCCGCAGCACCGATCAAGCCCGGCAGAACGCCGAGGCCTCGGGCCTGCCGCCGCTTTCGCAGGCGGAGCTCGACGCGATCGAGACCCTGTACGACAAGTACTTCCGCGCCGGCGTACACGACCGATGGTGAGCTGGAGACCAACTTGGGAGCGTTTCCCTCTGGTGCAGTCACGCCTTGTCCATCACAATTGAGTATCGAAGTTGAACTCAAAGCAACAAAAGATGGCCAAACAAGGCGGGTGACCGGCACAGGTGCTGAAACGAGCGAGGCCGCGAAGCCGACCTCACCCCGGCGTCTGTGACGACCAGGAGCCTGCAGGCGATACCGACCCGCGCGGACGGGCAGGCTGGTTTCTCCGATCCCCCGTCCGCGCCGCCCTCCTCACCGTGCTCGCGATCGTCGCGGTGGTCACGGTGACCCCAGCCAGCGGCGCCGCCGGCGACATCGCGACCGGCTTCGCCCGGGCCATGCGCCAGCTCGAGTCACCGTCGCGCAACGGTCAGGCGTTCGGCGGCACCGCGGCGGTGGGGGCCTTGTTCGCCACCTCCGCGGGCAAACTGAGCCAGCACTTCTGCACTGCGAGCGTGATCAACAGCCCGGACGGAGATCTCGCCATCACCGCCGCGCACTGCGTCACCGGTACTTCCGGCACCGTCGCCTTCGTTCCTGGCTATAACGGCGGGGCGATCCCCTATGGGGTATGGACCGTCACCAAGGTCTACGTTGACCACGCATGGAGTTCATCCGCCAACCAGGACGACGACGTGGCTATCCTCCAGGTCCACCAGTCCGGCTCCAGCGTGCCGATCGAGGATGTGACCGGCGCGGAACAGCTCGGCATCGGCGCGCCGGCGACCCGCGAGCTGGTCCAGGTCATCGGTTATCCGAACGGCACGAACCAGCCGATCACCTGCCAGAACGGGCTCAAGGAGCCGATGACGGATCAGCTCGAGTTCGACTGCGGCGGCTATACGGACGGGACAAGCGGCGGGCCGTTCCTCAGCAAGGTTGACCCGGCGACCGGGCAGGGCACGGTGATCGGGGTCATCGGCGGATACGAGCAAGGCGGCGATACTCCCCAGGTCTCGTACTCGGCGGTGTTCGGCGCCAATGTGGCGGCCCTCTACCGGACGGCCGAGGCCGGCGGCTGATCCGGCGGCTGATCCGGCGTCAGGACGGCACAGCGTTAGGCGGGCGGCGCCGGCGGCGGGACGATGCGGTCAATCTCGGCGAGTTCGTCGGCGGCCGGGATCCAATCGGCGGCGGCCGCATTGGCCTTGACCTGCTCGGTCGTCATCGCTCCCGCGATCACCGAGGAACAACCGGGCTGCGCGGCGAGGGCACCGATGGCCACGTCCAGGATCGTGACGCCGTGTGCCTGCGCCCAGGAAATGAGCGCCTCGACGTATGCCAGCTTCTCCGGCGTGACGTAGCCTTCACGCCCGGCCAGCCTGCTGCCAGCCGGGATCGCCTGGCCTCGCCGGACCTTGCCGGTGAGCAGGCCGTTGGCGAGCGGAAAGTACGGCAGCACGCCGACGCCGAAGTGCCTGGCCGCGGGGACGACATCCGTCTCGGCCGCACGCTCCAGCAGCGACCAGTGATTCTGGGCGCAGATGAATGGGGTGTGGCCGTTCCTCGCCGCCAAGTGCGCCGCGTCGGCCAGCTGCCAGCCGGAGAAGTTCGAGTGGCCCACGTACCTGACCTTGCCCTCGGCCACCAGCTCGTGCAGCGCGGCGATCGTTTCCTCGACCGGGGTCACCGGGTCCGGGGTGTGCAACTGGTACAGGTCGATGTAGTCAGTACGCAGCCGGCGCAGCGATTCGGTCACCGCGCGCCTGATGTAGGCGCGTCCGCCCTTCGCGCCGGCGGCAGGCCCGTACCCCATGTCGGCCTTCTGATGGCCGAACTTGGTGGCCAGCACGACCTGGTCGCGGCGCGAGCCGAGGACCTCGCCGAGCGCCCGCTCCGAACCTCCGCCGCCGCCATAAGTGTCCGACGTGTCGAACAGCGTGATACCGGCATCGATGGCCGCGTCCACCACCGCGCGTGTCCCGTCCACGTCGAGCCGGCCGCCGAAGTTGTTGCAGCCCAGCCCGACCACCGACACCAGCAGCCCGGACGCTCCGAGTGACCTATAGTGCATGATCACATCCTATGAGCCGTCCGCGGGCCGGGAGATGAAGCGTCGCCGGGTCGGCCTGCGCCGGCACGTCGTGCACGTTACCCGCGGCCGGGAGCCCGGTGCCGATATCGATAAGCTGGCGAATTCCTGCCTCGGCCACAAGAAACCGCACGGCGCGCCGCAAGAAGGTGCGGTTCCAGCCGAATGCCTGGCGGATATTCGGCAGGTGCGTCGCAATTTTATCTCCGGTCCGCCGGTCGGCCGGGTAATTGTCCTTCCCGTCCAGCAGGTAATTGTAAATGCGCGCTGGGCCCAGAGGCCACACGGTAGTAGCGGCCTGGACGCCGACGCCGCGTCCGGGCCGCCGGACCCGAGGACCGGCACCAATCACGACCAGGGTAACGGTCATTTATGATCCCTGCCGGACAGAAGTGTCCGAGACAGAAGTGTCCTAGCTGGGATGGGCGAGCCGCCAATACTGGGAGGTGGCATGCAATCCCATATGCGATACCATGACGATTACGAAAGCTAGATGGCAACGCATTGCCACGCAATTGCGCGAGACAATTCCGTGGCACGGCGGAAACCCAGGAGGCGGCATGCCAGAGCCGACAGAGGGGCCAACTGTGCTCCGCATCCTGCTCGGCACCCAGCTGCGGCGACTGAGGGAAAGCCGCGGCATCAGCGCGCGGGCCGCGGCCCGGGCGATCCGCGGGTCGGAGTCCAAGATCAGCCGCATCGAGCTCGGCCGGAACGCGATCCGCGAGATCGACGTGCTCGACCTGCTGACCTACTACGGCGTCGACCCGGTGGAGCGGGAGCAGCTGCTGAACCTGGCCGAGCAGGCCAACCGCCCGGGCTGGTGGCACAGGTATAACGACATCCTGCCCGACTGGTTCCAGTCCTATGTCGGGATGGAAGAGGCCGCGGCGTCAATCCGCATCTACGAGCCGCAGTTCATACCGGGCCTGCTGCAGACACACCAGTATGCTGCCGCGGTCCTCGCCGTGGGCGACATCCCCATCAGCGAGGCGGAGCGACATGTCATCCTGCGCAAGGAACGGCAGCGCCGGTTCACCGAGGGACGGCTCAGGCTCTGGGCGATCGTGGAGGAGACCGCGCTGCGCCGGCCGATCGGGAGCACCGAGATCCTGCGCGACCAGCTCCAGTACCTGCTCAGCCTCAGCAGCAGGCCGAACCTGACGCTGCAGATCACGCCGTTCGGCATGGGCGGCCACGCGGCCCCCAGCGGGTTCACCATCTTGCGATTCAACGAGCCGGACCTGCCGGACATCGCGTACCTGGAACACCTCACCAGTGCTCTCTACTTCGACAAGAATGCCGACGTGGACCGCTACCTGCTGGCCATGGAACGGCTCAGCATCGTAAGCGCCAAGCCCAGCGAGACACCACACATTCTCACCACGATCATCAACGAGCTGAAGGATTAGTCAATGAGCATCCGCAATGGAATGCGTGCCGCTGACCTGCCCGCGGTGACGTGGCGCAAGAGCCGCCGGAGCGGGCCCCAGGGAGGCAATTGCGTGGAGATCGCGACCCTGCCGGACGGTCAGGTCGCGATCCGCAACTCTAGGCATCCGGCCGGGGCCGCCCTGGTGTTCACCCCGGGTGAGTGGGCCGCCTTCGTGGGCGGCGCGAAGGACGGGGAGTTCGACTGACGCCCGACCGGGGGAAGCCCTCCCGACCGGTGGGCAGGCGCGTGGAGGGCGGTGGACCCGCCAGGACCACCGCCCTCTGCTCCTCCCCCTAAACCATCCTGTGCCGCGGAAAGCTCAGGTGACTGGAAGGTCGAATTCTCCGTTCTTGGCCCCGATGAGGAAGCACTCCCATTCGTGGCGGTTGAAGACGTGGGGCTTCTTGCCCCGGTCCTTTGAGTCGCGAACCGCGACGCCCCCCTCGGGGAGGTGCGCTATTTCGACACAGCCCGCGGCGCTGCTTGCGCTGCTCTTGAACCAGCGCAGGCCAGTGAGGTCGGAGTCCATCCGCCTCTCCCTTCATTGATATGCGGCGTTTAATTTCTGGGGTAAGTGCTAATCAGCCGAGCTCTCGGGCGACCTGCTGAATCAGTTCGACCGACGCGGCCGGTGAAAGCGCCGCCGCACGCATCCGGTCGAAGGCCTCGGCGCGAGCGCGAACCTCCCGGTCTTTTTCCAGGTAGATCATGCCGCCGAGGGATTCGGTGTAGGCGACGTCAGGATCCGTCCGCTCGGGAAACTCCAGGATGGCGAACGGGCCGGTCAGCCCGGCGTGCGCGCCCGATTCGAAAGCAAGAACCTGCAGGGTCACGTTGGGCCAGCGGCTGGCCCGGATGAGGTGCTCAAGCTGGTGCCGCATGACCGCGGCACCGCCGACTTTGCGCCTGATCGCACCCTCATCGAGGATGATCCAGGCGTCAAGCGGAGGATCCTGGTCCAGCAATCGCTGCCGCTGCATGCGCAGGTCCACCACCCGCTCGACCTGTTCCGCGCTGTCCCTCGGCCGCAGCTCGCGCAGCACCGCCAGGGCGTAGTCGGTAGTCTGCAGCAGTCCGTGGACCACGTCGGACTCGTAACTCCGCAGGCCGGAAGCCTCCGCTTCCAGGCCGACGTAGATGTCGAAACCGCTGGGCAGCACATCGTCGTAGATCGACCACCAGCCCTTGCGGTGCCCCTCGCGGGCCATATCGACCAGGACCTTCCGCGCGCCCGGGTCCTCGACTTCGTACATCGCGAGCATGGCGGTCAGGTACGCCGACTTGGTCGGTGCCTTACCTGTCTCGATGCGCGAGAGCGTCGAAGGAGCCAGGCCGAGTTTCTCGGCCACTTCCTCGAGCTTAAGTGAATGGACTTCCCGTAGACGGCGGAGCTCGGCACCGAGCCTGCGCCTGCGGACGGTCGGTCCAAGGGGCACGAGAAGCTCGCCTCCTCGTGGAGCAGAGTGTTAGCGCTCAGGATGATGCGAAACCGGACCGGGAAACGATGAGACTCATTTTAGAATCAGAGAGTAACCGGAACACTCCACACCGCCCCTGACAAGCAGCACGATACAGCACCAACCCCCAAGATGAAATCCCATCCGGGATTTCATCGCGGGAATTTGCTTCACGCACTTGCGTGCAAGCGCAAAAGCTGGGCCGTCCGGACAGAAAGCTGGGCCGTCCGGGCAGAAGAGCCGGGCCGTCCGGGCAGAAGAGCCGGGCCGGGCACAATAAGGGCATGACTGAGGCATCACGGGCCTCCGGGACCGGCCCCGGGGTGATCACGCCGGACGGCTGTTCCGTGGAGTTCTACGCGCGGATGACCGAAATGGGCGAGCCAGCCATCGTGCACGACGCCGCCGGACGTGGTGCGTCCATTCTCGAACTGGGCTGCGGCACGGGGCGGATTACCCATCCGCTGGTCGCGCTCGGCCATCCGGTCGTCGCGGTCGATGAGTCACCGGACATGCTGGCGTACGTACGCGACGCGGAAACGGTATGCGCGCGCATCGAGAACCTCGCCCTCGGCCGTTGTTTCGACGTGGTCCTGCTCGCATCACACCTGATCAACGCGGATACGGTGACCAGGACCGCATTCCTGACCGCCTGCTGCCGTCACGTCGCCGAGCACGGCTGTGTCATCATCCAGCAGCACCCGCCCGGGTGGTTTTCTGCCGTGGCCGACTCGGAGGCGACGCGCGACGGGATCATCTTCCGGATGCGCGACATATCACGGCCCGCGCCGAACATGGTTTCGGCCACGGTGGAGTACGTGGCGGGCGACCAGCGCTGGACGCAGACATTCACGTCGATGCGCCTGGACGAAGCCGAGCTGCCGGCCGTGCTCGCCGACGCGGCCCTGCGCCTGGATCGCTACCTCACCGACGACCACGCATGGTTCCGCGCGGTACCCGCCTGAGCGGGCTAGCCGCCGCTCTTGCGGCGGAACGAACGGCGGCTGGCCGCCGGGCCGTGAGCGCCGTGCACCTTGCCGGTATCCTGCGCGCCCTCCGCGTTCGCGGCCGAGTGCGAGCCGTGCTTGCGGTCCAGCGCCTCACGGAACTTCCGCTTCATGTCGTCCAGGTCAGGCTTCGCGGAGGCGCCGGGCTTCGCGGGGGTGCCGGGCTTCGCGGTTTCGGAAGCAACCTCCGATGGCCCGTCATCCGCCGGACGCGCGGCATCAGCGGGCTTTGGTTGGTCGACAGCCATGCGGGCCTCCTGCGACGGGAAAGGTACGTAACACAGCCTCGCACATACAGGCCCGGTTGTTCGAACCGATAATTACAGCCATGAGCCAACGGCGGCAGGCGCCCGGGGAGACCAGCAACCAGGTGGATACCGGCCTGGGCCACGCCGAGCTGCTGCGGGACGCCGACCGGCCGGCCGCCTGGATGCTCCTGATCGACGGCGTCCCCCAGTCGCACGTCGACCTCGACGACCCCGGATACCTCGACTTCGAGTACGTCAGGCGGCTGGGACACCTGATCGACACGTACCTGATTGACATGGAGGCGACCGCGGAGCAGCCGCTGCGCGTCCTGCACCTGGGCGCCGGGGCGCTCACCCTGGCCCGCTACGTGGCCGCGATCCGGCCTGCCGCCCAGCAGGTAGCCGTCGACCTAGACGCCGCCCTGATGGATTTCCTGCGGCTCAGGCTGCCGCTCCCGCGGGCCCGTCAAGGCGGGCGTATCCGGGTTCGCGTCGGCGACGCCAGGGCGGTGCTCGAGCAGCGGCCGGCGGCCTCCTTCGACGTGGTGGTCGCGGACGTATTCGCGGGCGGGCGCACCCCGGCCCACCTGACTTCGGCGGAGTTCATGGCGGCCGCCCGCCGGGCGCTGCGCGAGGGCGGGGTCTTCGCCGCCAACGTGGCTGACGGCGCGCCGCTCACGCACGCCCGCGCGCAGGTTGCGACGGCGCGTGCCGTCTTCCCGCACGCCTGCCTGATCGCGGACGCGGCGGTCCTGCGCGGGCGCAGGTTCGGCAATCTGGTGCTGGCCGCCAGTTCCCGCGAGCTTCCGGTGGACACGCTCACCCGGCTGGCCGCGTCGGACCCGATGCCGGGACGCGTGCTGCACGGCCACGACCTCACGCGCTTCGCCGCGGGCGCCAAACCGGTGACTGACGCGGACGCCCGCCCCTCGCCCGCCGCCCCGCCCGGGGCGTTCGCGTCCTGAGCCGGCGTCGCCTCGGAGGGGCTAGCGGCGGCGGTCGGCCCGGGCGGGCTTGG
The DNA here is from genome assembly GCA_963806335.1 of uncultured Actinomycetes bacterium. GTDB lineage: Bacteria > Actinomycetota > Actinomycetes > Streptosporangiales > Streptosporangiaceae > Palsa-504. The sequence continues at coordinate 62,477 of CAWDXO010000022.1, read as the reverse complement.
CCGGGCGGCGGCCGCCGCGGCCTTCCCGCTTGGCCCTGACCCGGACGGAAACCTGCACCGGGCTGCCCTCGAAGCCGAACTCCTCCCGCAGCCGCCGTTCCACGAACCGGCGGTAACCGGCCTCCAGGAAGCCCGACGCGAACAGGACGAAATGCGGCGGGCGGACGCCGGCCTGGGTGGCGAAGAGGATCTTCGGCTGCTTGCCGCCGCGGACCGGCGGCGGGGTCGCCGCGACCAGTCCGCTGATCCAGGCGTTGAGCCTGCCGGTCGGCACCCGGGTCTCCCACCCCTCGAGCGCCTGCTCAAGCGCGGGCACCAGCCGGTCGGTGTGCCGGCCGGTGGCGGCGGAAATGTTTACCCGCGGCGCCCAGCGGGCCGTGTGCAGCTGCCGGTCGATCTCGCGCTCCAGGTAATGCTGCCGCTCCTCGTCGATCACGTCCCACTTGTTGTAGGCGATGACCAGGGCCCGGCCTGCCTCGATGACCATGGAGACGATCCGCAGGTCCTGCTCGGTCAGCGGCTCGCTCGCGTCGATCAGCACCACGGCCACCTCGGCCACCTCGAGCGCGCCCGCGGTGCGCAGCGCCGCGTAGTAGTCCGCGCCCTGGTTCTCGCGGAAGCGGCGCCTGATGCCGGCCGTGTCCACGAACCGCCAGGTTTTGCCGCCGAGCTCGATGAGCTCGTCTACCGGGTCCCTGGTGGTGCCCGCTACCGGGTCGACGAGAGCCCGCTGGTGGCCAGCCAGCTTGTTCAGCAGGCTGGACTTGCCGACGTTGGGGCGGCCGATAAGGGCCACCCGGCGGGGTCCGCCCTCGGTGTCGTCGGTATTTTCCGGTGCGTCGGGCAGCGCGTTGAGCACGAGATCCAGCAGGTCGCCGCTGCCACGTCCGTGCAGCGCGCTGACCGGGGCCGGCTCGCCGAGGCCCAGCGACCATAGCGCGGCGACCTCAGATTCGGCCTTGGTGTCGTCGACCTTGTTGGCCGCGACCACAACCGGTTTGCCCGACCGGCGCAGCACGTTGGCCACCGCCTCGTCCGCGTCAGTCACCCCTACCGTGGCGTCGACCACGAACAGCACCGCATCGGCGGCGTCCACCGCCACCCTGGCCTGGGCGGCGACCCGGGCGGCCAGGCTTTCCGTGCCCTCGATCGCGGGCTCCCAGCCGCCGGTGTCGACCAGCGTGAACTCCCGGCCGCTCCACAAGGCGTCGTAGGTGACCCGGTCCCTGGTCACGCCGGGCGTATCCTCCACGACCGCCTGCCTGCTGCCGAGGATCCGGTTCACCAGCGTGGACTTGCCCACGTTGGGACGGCCGACCACGGCGACCACCGGAACGGCGGCGGGACTCGGGTCGGGCTGGTGATCGGCCTCGTTCGGCATCATTACCTGTTACCTGCTCTTCTGGCGCGGGAAAGGTACCCCCGCGTGCTCACAGGCTAGCCGGACGATGGTGTCGACCACCTGATCAAGGCCTAGCCCGGTGGAGTCTATCTCGACCGCGTCGGCGGCCTTACCGCTCTGCGCCGCGTCGAGGCGGTCACGCCGGTCCTGTTCGGCCCGGGTGGTGGCCGTCGACCAGCTTGCCTCGGCGGCACGGCGCCCGGCCCGGGCCGCGCCGTCGGCGGTCAGGAACACCTTTACGGGCGCGTCCGGCGCGACCACCGTGCCGATGTCCCGGCCCTCGGCGACGATCCCGTCCGCGTCCGCGATGATCTCCCGCTGCTGGGCGATCAGGTGCGCGCGGACCTGGGGGACGGCCGCGACGGCGCTGACCGCGCCGGTGACCTCGCGGCTCCTGATCGCCTGGGACACGTCCGTACCGTCGACCCGGGTCCACGGCGCCCGCGGGTCGGTGCTGACCTCGATGACCGGCTCGGCGGCCACCGCCGCCACCGCCGTTGCGTCACCGGTGTCGACGCCCCGGTCAAGCAGCCACCAGGTCAGGGCCCGGTACATGGCCCCGGTGTCCAGGTAACGCAGACCGAGCGCGATGGCCGCGCCGCGCGAAGCGCTCGACTTGCCCGCGCCCGAGGGCCCGTCGACCGCGACAACGAGACTGAATCCGCCGCCCGTCCCGTCCTCCAGGTCACTGTCCAGGTCTGCTGAAGTCTTCACCCGTGCGATGGTACCGGTCGCTGCGATCGCCCGGCCCGCACGCACGTCACTGAAGCGGGCACCCCGGTCCGTTCGGTATAAAAATGATTTTTCCAGTTACCTGCGGACCGGCCAGCCACCCCGCTCCAGGGCATCGAGCAGCGTCTCCGCCTCGGCGGGTCGCACGGACAGCTCGGCCACGCCGACCGGCAGCCCGGGCGAGTGCTCGATCCTGACGTCCTCGACGTTGACCCCGGCCGCGCCCGAGGCCTCGAACAGCCGGGCCAGCTCGCCGGGCTGGTCGGGGATGACGACCTGGACCACGGTGAACTCGCCGGGCTCGCCGCCGTGCTTGCCGGGAATCCTGGCCACGCCCGCATGGCCGTGGTCGAGCAGCGTCGCCACCGATTTCGGATCGCCCTCGGCGAGCATCCGGGCGGCCTCGGCCAGGTCGGCGGCCACCGCGGTCAGCACCTCGGCGACCGGCGCGGCGTTGGCGGACAGGATCTGCGTCCACAGGCCGGTGTCGCCGGCCGCGATCCTGGTCACGTCGCGCAGACCCTGCCCGGCCAGGTCGAGCGCCTCGGGCGGGGCCTGCTCGAGGCGGGCCGCCATCGCGGCCGCCACCAGGTGCGGGGCATGAGAGATAAGCGCGACCCAGCGGTCGTGGGCCGCCGCGTCGGTGCGCATGGGTACCGCACCGCACGCCCGGATCAGTGACGTGACGGTCTCGATGGCCTCCTCGGCGGTTTCGGGTCCCGGGCACAGCGCCCAGGTCCGGCCGAGGAACAGGTCGGCCCGGCCCGCGGCCGCCCCGTGCTTCTCCCGTCCGGCCAGCGGGTGCCCGGGCACGTAGCTGGTCATGTCGCAGCCGCGGGCCCGGGCCTGCGCGACCGGCAGCTGCTTCACGCTGGCCACGTCGGTGTAGCAGCGGGCCAGGCCGCGAGCCTGCGCGGCGGCCAGCGTGGCCGCCACCACGACCGGGGGCACGGCGATCACCGCCACGTCGACGGGTCCGGGGAGCACGTCGGGCAGCAGATCGCCCGCACCCAGATCGGCCGCCAGCCTGGCGGCCGCGACGTCGGAATCGGCGAGCCAGACGCCGGAGCCGTGCTCGCGTAGGGCGAGCGCGATGGACGTGCCGATCAGCCCCGTCCCGATGACCGCGACCCGCACTTGTGCCCGTCCTTACTGTGTTGCCCTTACTGTGTTGCCCTTACTGTGTTGCCCTTACTGGGCTGCCCTTACTGGGCGATGTCCAGGCGGAGCGCGGCGGCACCGCGCAGGTACACGTGCTGGATCGCGGAACGCGGCCGGTCGGTCTCCACGTGCGCCATCAGCCGCACCACCCGGGGCATGGCACCGGGTACGGCGATCTCGGAGGCGCAGATGAGCGGCACGTCGTGGAAGCCGATCTTCCGCGCGGCCAGCGCGGGAAACTCGGCGGTCAGGTCGGGCGTCGCCGTGAACAGGACGCTGATGACGTCATCGGTGCTGAGCTCATTGCGGGTCATCACCTCGGTGACCAGTTCGGCCGTCGCCTCGAGTATCGCGTCCCTGTCGGCCGAATCGACCTGCACCGCACCACGCACGGCCCGGACTGTCATCTGCCAGTTCCTCCCATCGCCCCAGGCTACCGGGGCCTAAAGGCCGACGGCCGCGTAAAGCTCGCCCATTTCTCTCGTGGTCAGCTGGCGCGAGGTACCCGGCTTGAGGTTACCGAGCCTGATCGGGCCGACATCGGTACGGACCAGCCGGGTAACCGGATGCCCGGTGGCGGCCAGCATCCGCCGCACCACGTGCTTGCGCCCCTCGTGCAGGGTAATCTCCACCAGCGCGCGCCCGCCGGACCGGTCGATCACCCGGAAGCTGTCCGCGGTAGCCACGCCGTCGTCGAGTTCGACGCCGGCCATCAGGCGGCGGCCGAGATCGCGCGGCACCGGGCCGGTCACGTCGGCCAGGTAGGTCTTGGCCACCTCGAAGCTGGGGTGGGCGAGCCGGTGCGCGAGCTCGCCGTCGTTGGTGAGCAGCATCAGGCCCTCGGTGTCATAGTCCAGCCTGCCGATGTGGAAGAGCCGCTCGGACCGGTCGCCGAGGAAGTCAGCCACGGTCTTCCGGCCGCGCGGGTCCGACATCGCGGTCAGCACCTTGGGCGGCTTGTTGAACGCGATGTAGACCCGCCCCGGCTTGGCCGGGATGCGCCTGCCGTCCACCCTGATCACCTGGTGGTCGGGGTCGACCCGGGCGCCGAACCGGCGGACGGTCTCGCCGTCGACCTCGATCCGGCCCGCGCCGATGAGCTCCTCGCAGTACCTGCGGCTGCCGATACCCGCCTCGGCCAGGACCTTCTGCAGCCTCACGCCGCCGGGCACGTCGATCAGCGAATCCCGCTCACCCTCGTCACCGAAGTCGTCATCGTCGTCGTCGCGAAAGTTGTCTCTGGGGTTACGTTCGGGCGTTCTCATCCTCGATGTCCTCAATGTTCTCCGGCAGGAACGGCGCGAGATCCGGGAGGTCCTCCAGGCTCGCCAGGCCTAGCCGTTCCAGGAAGTACCGGGTGGTTCGGTAAAGGATGGCGCCGGTCTCCGGATCCGTGCCCGCCTCCTCGGTGAGGCCGCGTAGCACGAGCGTACGCATGACCCCGTCGCAGTTGACCCCGCGCACGGCCGACACCCGGGCCCGGCTCACCGGCTGGCGGTAGGCCACCACGGCCAGGGTCTCCAGGGCCGCCTGGGTGAGGCGGACCTCCTGCCCGTCACTGACGAAACGCTCGACCAGCGGCGCGCAATCCTCGCGGGTGTAGAACCGCCAGCCGCCGGCTATCTCGCGCAGCTCGAAACCCCGGCCCTCGGCTGTGTAGGAGGCGGCCAGCTCGCGCAGTTCGGCGGCCACCTCGTTCCTCGGGCGCTCGATCACCTGGGCCAGCATGACCACCGGCACCGGCTCGTCGGCCACCAGGAGGATCGCCTCCAGGCTGGCTCGCAGGCCGGGACCTTCCTGGGTCGCCTCCGGGGGCTCTTCCTGGGGCTCTGGGGTCTGGTGTTCGCTGGTCATCTCGTCAGTCGTCGCTTTCGGTCAGCTTATTGACGCTATCAGTGTCCGCGGTGTCCAGGGCTCTGGTTCCCGTCCAGGTCACGTAGAGCTCGCCGAGTGGCGCGATCTGCTCGAAGGACACCGCGTCCTCTCGGTACAGCTCGAGCAGGGCCAGGAACGAGGCCACCACCTCATAGCTCCCCGCCGCCTGCGCCGTCAGCTGCCGGAAGCTGGCCCGTCCGAGTTCGGCCAGCAGGGCCGCGATGAGCTTGGCCTGCTCCCTAATGTTGATCACCGGCGCGTGAATGTGGTCGGTCGATACCTTCGGCGGCACCTTGGGCGTGAGCGCCAGCGCCGCGAGCCGGGCGAACTCGGCCGGGCCTAGGCCCAGCAGTACCTCGGGGAGCAGCTCGGCGAAGCGCGGCTCGAGCGGCACCCGGCGCGGGAAGCGGCGGGCCGACGCGGTCATCCGGGCCGCGAAGGCGGCCGCGGCTTCCTTATACGCGCGGTACTGCAGCAGCCGGGCGAACAGCAGGTCCCGCGCTTCGAGCAGGGCGAGGTCCTCCTCGTCCTCCACTTCGCCGGAAGGCAGCAGGCGAGCCGCCTTGAGGTCGAGCAGCGTGGCCGCGACCACCAGGAAATAGCTCACCTGGTCTAGGTCCCAGCCGTCGGAGCGCTGCGAGATGTAGGCGATGAACTCGTCGGTGACCTGGGACAGAGCGACTTCGGTGATGTCCAGCTTGTGCTTGGAGATCAGCGCGAGCAGCAGGTCGAACGGGCCCTCGAACACGTCGAGGTGCACCTCGAAAGCGCTGGAGGACGCCGCGGCCCGCGCCGTGTCGTCCCGATCGCCCGTCAGGTCGGTATCGTCCACGCTCACGCTCACGACGGTAGCGAGGTTCTGGGCCTGCTATGACCCGGATGAGCTCGTCGCGTCCGGTGTGCTTGCTGGTAGGGTGCCCTGAGCTTTCTCGCTGGTACCGTTGGCCTCACTGGTGCCGTTGGCGCCGGCGGTGATCCCGCTGGCGATGCGGCGGGCCAGCAGGCTCTCCTGGCCCGCCGCGTCGAGGTCGGCGAGCAGCACCGCGATCGCCTCGCGGACGATCCGGCCCCGGTCGGCCGCCGCGCCGTAGCGCAGCAGGGCGAGCCGGGCACGTTCCAGGTCAAGTAGTTCCTCGGCGGACAGGTAGACAGTGATCTTCTGGGTGTGTTTTTCCCGCCCGCTGGCCCGGCGCTGGTCGCCTCCGTCCGGACCGCGAGCAGCGGGGCGCAAGAGTTCAGCGACCCCAGGCAGGCTTACCCTCCGTGACCGTCCCCTGCCTGCCGCCACCGGTCCAGTACCTCCTTGGCCAGCTCCCGGTAGGAGTTCGCCCCCGATGATCCCGAATCGAAGCTGGTAATAGGCTCTCCGGCCACCGTAGCGTCCGGGAACCTCACCGTGCGGTTGATTACGGTATGAAATACCTTGTCGCCGAAACCATTGACCATGCTGGCCAGGACCTCACGGGTATGAAGCGTCCGCGAGTCGTACATGGTGGCGAGCAAGCCGTCGATCGTTAGCTTGGTGTTCAGCCGACGCGAAACCTTGTCGATCGTTTCCATCAGCAGGGCCACGCCGCGCATGGCGAAGTACTCGCACTCCAACGGGATGATCACGCTGTCCGCGCAGGCGAGCGCGTTGATCGTCAGCAAGCCCAGGGACGGCTGGCAGTCGATCATGATCATGTCGTACTCAGCCATCATCGGCTGCAGCACCCCGCCGAGCACGTACTCGCGGCCGACCTCGTGCACGAGCTGGACTTCGGCGCCGGAAAGGTCAATGTTGCTGGGCAGCAAGTCCATGCCGTCGACGTTCGTCTTATGCAGCACGTCTTGCACTGTGATGTCGCGCTCCATCAGCAGGTTGTAGACCGTGCTGTCGATGTCGTGCGGCTGGATGCCGAGCCCGACCGAGAGCGCTCCCTGCGGGTCGAAGTCGACCAGGAGCACGCGACGGCCCTGCTCGGCCAGGGCGGCGCCGAGGTTGATCGTGGTGGTTGTCTTACCGACGCCACCCTTTTGGTTACAGACTGCTACGATGCGTGCGGGGCCATGTTCCTCGAGTGGCTCGGGATCGGGAAAGCCGGACATCGGCCGTCCGGTCGGACCCAACTCACCTGCCTGGGGCTGTGTCAATCGGGATGCTGCCACCAGTGCTGAACCTCCGTGCTAAGGCCGCGATCGTGCCCACGGAACCTGGCTTGGACTCTAGGGCCTGGGCCGGGCGCCGGCAAGGAGGCTCGCCGTTGGGCCCCCGTATCCGTATCCGTATCCGCCGGCTGCCTTCGCCGGCCTGGCGGTTCTCGCGGGTCCGGCCGGTCGCGGGTCCGGGTCGTCGCGGGCCCGACTGGTCGCGGGCCCGGTCGGTCGCGGGTCCGGTCGGTCGCGGGCCAATCGGTCGCGGGGTCCGGGCCTTGCTGGGGAGTCGCGCGCGGGCGGCCGGCAAGCGCGTCCCAGAATTCCCTCGCAGGTCCCGTTAACCCTACATACCCCGCCATCACCGCCTCGTGCGTGGCAGTCGAAAATTAGCACGGAAGATCCTGGCTACGTGGAAGATTATGGGTACTGGGGTCCCTACGATCCTCCACGAAGCCAGAATCCTCCACGATCTTTTCGGCGGCGGCGCGCATCACGGCACGCTCGCGCATCACGGCACGCTCCCGTCTGGGGACCTTGAACCCGGACCCGGCGCTCACTGCACCCGGGCGCTGGCAGCCGGGCGCCGGGCGCTGGCAGCCAGGACCGGCGGTCGCATAGCGGAGTATTCAAACGCCTTAATGGGAGTGGCTCGGCGGGGGAACCGACTCGGCGTTCTCCCACCAGGGCGCGGGCCCCGGGGCAGCGGGATGGTCCGGTCCCGCTGCTCGGGTGCTCTCCGGCATCGACCTGGCTGCCGGAATGCTCTCCTCCATCGGGCTGCTGCTGGCGTGCTCGGTGACCCGGGCCTGATCGCCGCCAAAATGGTGGTCAAGCAGCTCGACGCCCGGAACCCTGGGTGCGAGCCGGCTAGGTGCAGCACCCAGCCGACGTCTACCGGTCAAGCGCAACGGCTCCATAGGACTCCAGCCCCGCGTGGCATCCCGCTGTCAAGAAGATTAGAGGCGGATGACATCGTGCAGATACATCTCAGACGCATCAGAGGCCCCGTTGGCTGCACCGTTCGTGCAAAGTCTCCGGCGACCGGATCTAGCCGCGGTGAGCCGCGAGTGTGAACCGCCGGTCCGGGGAGGCTCCGCCGCAGGCTAGGTCGGCGGCGACCTCGCCCACTAGCGGCGCGAACTTGGCGCCGTGGCCCGAGCAGGGCGAGCAGATGACGAACGGTCCCTGCCGGTCCAATATGAAGTCCTCGCTCGCGGTCGACGTGTAGAGGCAGGTCACCTCGCCCACGGGCGCGGGGTCCAGGCCGCCGCACCACTCCCGGACGAACGCGCGGACCCGGTCCCTGGCGGCCGGGCTGACGATCCCGTCACGGTGATCGCCGGTGGTAACCGTGCCGTGTCTGTGTTCGCCGATCTTGACGGCGCCCGGGACTTCGCCGTCTCGCCCGGCTGGAAGGCCGTACCGGACGACATCGTCGTGGTAGATGAACGCCGGCCAGGGCTCGGCCTGGACCCTCGGCTCGGCCGGGGCGAAGTGGAAGGCCTCCTGCTGCGTCACGACCAGGGGCGGCAGGCCGACCTGGCCGCCCAGCAGCGGCCCCAGCCACGACCCGGCCGCGACGATCACCGTCGGCGCGTGCCACGTGCGGTCCGCGGTACGTACGACCGCGCCCGCCGGGGACGGCTCGAGGCCCAGGACCGGCGAGCCGTAGGACATCTGCGCGCCGCGGGCGACGGCGATCGCGCGCATTGCCGCCATCGCGCGCTCCGGGTCGATCACCCCGCCATCCGGGTGGAACATGACCGGATCGGTCCCGAACGACATGCCGGGCCAGCGCTCGGCCGCGGCTGCGGCCGGGATCAGGTCCGCGGGCACCCCGAGCGCGGTCAGGATGTCGTACATCTTTTCCTGCTCGCGGGCGGGCCCGAAGTCGACGGCGCCGGTGGTGAGGATGAATTCCTCGCCGGCCTCGTCGCTCAGTTGTCGCCACAGTCGCTGGGCCTGGCCGGTCAGGCGCACGTAGAGCGGGTCTGGGTAGGCACGCCGGAAAATCCGGGCGCTGCCATGCGAGCTGCCATGCCGGTGCCCCGACTGGAATGCCTCGATGACCGCCACCGAACGCCCTCGGCAGGCCAGCGCCCACGCGGCGGCCGACCCGGCCAGCCCGGCCCCGATGATGACCACGTCGGCCCGTTCAGTACGCATGCGCCAAAGGTAACTCCGGCCAGCCGCGACGCCGGCCGAGGACCACGACGATCGCCTCGTCCTCAGTGGTCGCGACCGGTAAGCCCGCGTCATTATTAGTAAGCATTAACATACAATATACGTGGACTTATTATATGAGGAAGCCTGTTACCCTGCCGCCACGATGAGTTCCTTCCCGGATGACCGGCGGGACCTGGCCGCCATGTTCGCGCCTCTGTCCAGGGCATTGATCGCGCGCGAGGAGCCGGTCCTGCGCGCCCACGACATCTCGATGTGGGGCTACATCGTGCTGACCGGGCTCGTCGAGCAGCCGGTGCGGACCCAGGCCGCCCTCGCGCAGGCCATCAACGCGGACAAGAGCCGCATCATCGGCATCCTGGATGACCTGCAGCAGCGCGGGCTGATCGAGCGGCGGGCCGATACGGCCGACCGGCGGGTGCATCTGCTCTCGCTCACCCCGGCGGGCGACCGGCTGCGCCGGTCCGTGGAGGCCGCGATCCGGCGCGGCGAGGAAGAGGTGCTCGCCGTGCTGCCGCCAGCCGACCGGGAGGTGTTCCTGCGATCACTGAAGGCCCTGTACGAAAGCCAGCGGAATGCCGTGAGAGGGTTGGTGCGGGAGGAAACACTGTGAAGATTGGCCTGCAGATCCCCGACTTCACCACGCCGGACGGCCCGTCACGTCTCGGCGCGGACCTGGCCACCGTCGCCCGGACCGCGGACGAGGGCGGCTTTGAGTTCATCGCGGTCATGGACCATTTCTTCCAGATCGCCGCGATCGGGCCAGCCGAACACGAGATGCTCGAGGCTTACACGACGCTGGGCTACCTCGCGGCCTGCACGTCACGGGCCAAGCTCGTCACCCTGGTCACGGGCGCCATTTACCGGTACCCCGGCATCCTGGCGAAGATCGTGACCACGCTCGACGTGCTGTCCGGCGGGCGCGCCTGGCTCGGCATCGGAGCCGCATGGAACGAAGAGGAGTCGCGTGGTCTCGGCATCCCGTTCCCGCCGGTCGCCGAGCGGTTCGAGCGGCTCGAGGAGACCCTGCAGATATGCCTGCAGATGTGGCGCGGCGACGAGAGCCCGTACCGGGGCGAACACTACTCACTCGAGCGGCCGCTGAACTCGCCGCAGTCCCTGACCAGGCCGCATCCCCCGATCATGATCGGGGGCGGCGGGGAGAAGAAGACCCTTCGCTTCGTAGCCAAGTACGCCGATGCGTGCAACCTGTTCCCCGGTCCGGACCTGGCCCGCAAGCTGGACGTGCTGCGCGCGCACTGCGTCGCCGAGGGCCGCGACTACGACGACATCACCAAGACGTGCTACTTCATCTTCGATCCCGGGGTGAAGGGCGAGAAGACCGCCGAGGTGATCGACCAGCTCGGCCGCCTAGCCGAGATGGGCTTCCAGGTGGCGATGGGAGCGGTGGCCAACGTCTGGCAGGTCACCCCGCTTGAGGTGCTCGCCACCGACGTGATTCCCGCCGTATCCAGTCTTTAATTTCTGCCGAACGAGCCCCGGTATCCCACCGGCGAAGCGGCGCGCGTCCCGGGGCGGTGCGGGTCCGGGGGCGGCGCGGTCGGGCTAGGCTGTCGCGCCTTCCCTGGCCTCATGCTCACCGACACGCTTTTCGTTTGCGCTCTCGACGGCCGCGGCGCTACGCCGGTCCTCGCGTGCGGACAAGCCGGCGACGATGCCGGCGACGTCCCCGACCGGGCGGTTCTGGCTCAGCTTGGCCTTGGCCTCGATCCGGGTGATCTGCAGCTCCAGGCCGACGATAGCGCGCAGCTGTCCCTCGATGAACGCCCGCGGCGCGTCGTCCACCGACCAGGCGGGCGGCTGGTCCGGTGCGGTCAGCCTGGCCGCCTCGTGTTTAGCCGTCAGGCGCCGGACCACGTCCTCCACCCAGGCCGGGTCGTCGTGCACGAGCAGCCGGCCGTAGACGTGCGCCGTGACGTAGTTCCAGGTCGGGACCACGCGGCCGTGCTCGGCCTTAGCGGCGTACCAGGACGGGGACACGTAGGCGTCCGGCCCGCGGACGATGGCCAGCGATTCGCCGAGCGCAGGCCGGCGCCATTGATCGTTGTTACGGGCTACGTGACCGTACAGGGCGCCCCGCTCGCCCGCCGCGGGCTCGTAGGCGAACGGCAGCATCGTGGCCAGCAGGCCGTCGGCGGTGAGCGTGATCAGGTCGGCCGCGCCGTGCTTGGCCAGCAGGTCGCGCACCGCCGCCTCGTCGGCCGCGAAATGGGCGGGAATGTACATTCCTCCAGGCTAACCCGCGGAAGGAGCGCGTCAGGCCGCCCCAGACGGCGTCGTAGTCGTCCTGGCGGTGCCCCGCCTCCATCGCCTGCCTGGTCGGGATCATCATCCAGCGGCTCTCGAACATGAACGCCAGCGTGCCGTCCACCTTCTGCGGCCGCAGTTCGGCGGTGCTAGCCCGGGCGAATGTCTCCGCGTCCGGGCCATGCGAGGTGAAGGTGTTATGCAGGCTGGCCCCGCCGGGAACGAAACCCTCGGCCTTGGCGTCGTAGACGCCGTGGACAAGGCCCATGAACTCGGACATGACGTTGCGGTGGTACCAGGGCGGACGGAACGTGTCCTCGCCGACCAGCCAGCGCGGCGGGAAGATCACGAAGTCCGCGTTGGCGAGCCCGGGCAGTTCGCTCGGTGAGGTGAGCACGGTGAAGATGGACGGGTCCGGGTGGTCGAAGCTGATCGTGCCGATGACCATGAAGTTCGCGGTGTCGTACTTGTACGGTGCGTAGTTCCCGTGCCAGCCGACCACATCCAGCGGCGAGTGGTCGTAGTCGGCGGCCCACAGGTTCCCGCCGAACTTCTGCACCACCTGGACGGCCGTCGCCCCGTCCTCGTAGGCCGCGGCGGGCGCGAGGAAGTCGCGCTCGTTGGCCAGTCCGTTCGCCCCAATCGGCCCGCGCTCGGGCAGCGTGAACGCGGCGCCGAAGTTCTCGCACAGGTAACCGCGAGCGGGGCCGGACGGCAGTTCCACCCGGAACCTGATACCGCGAGGAATCACCGCGATCTCACCCGGTGCCGCCGCCAGCGGCCCGAGCTCGGTGTGCAGCAGGACCACGCCCTGCTGGGGCACGAAGAGCAGCTCGCCGTCTGAGTCAACGAAATACCTGTCGGTCATGGAGCGGGTGGCCGCGTACAGGTGCACGGCGATCCCGTTGCGTGTCCTGATGTCACCGTTCCCGGCCACCGTGTACAGCCCGTCAACGAAGTCGGTGCCGCCCCCGGGTATCGGGAGCGGATCCCAGCGCAGCCGGTTCGGGTCAGGCTCGATCTCGTCGAATGGGGTACCGCGCAGCGTCCCGTTGCCGATGCGGGCGAACTTCGGATGCGCCGCCGACGGCATGATCCGGTACACCCAGGTCCGCCGGTTAACCGCGCGGGGCTGGGTGAACGCCGTTCCGCTGAGCTGCTCCGCGAACAAGCCGAGCGGGGCGCGCTGCGGTGAGTTGCGGCCCGCCGGCAGCGCGCCGGACACCGCCTCGCTCGCGAACTCGTTCCCGAACCCGCGCTGGTAGGTGTACTCGTCCGTCTCGTTGCCGGTTGTCACGTGCTGCCGGACGGCGACGTCGACCATGACTGCCTCCTTAGGCCTGTTCACACCCCATGAAACCACTACCGCACGCGAGGATCGCAGCGGCGACCGGGACGGGGCTGTGCTGGTGCACGGCGTGCCCGGCCCGCGACCAGGATCACGACCCGGCCACCGGGGTCCGGCCCTGACTCCACCCAGCGCAGCATCCGCCCGCCGACATCGGCCTGGCCCCGGGTCACCGGAGTGACCTCCCGCAGCGCCTCCACCACCGGGTCGCGCACGCCTCCAGTATCGGCCCCCCGCGTTCTCGTGGATCGCCGCCCACCACAATCATGGTCGAGGCCCGTGGGATGCTGGGATCGACGGGCAAGGGGAGGTTACCTGTGGCGGATAACTGGCTGACGTTCGACTGCTACGGAACGGTCGCGGACTGGAATGCCTGTATGAGCGGGGCGCTTGAGACTGTGGCCGGGGTTACCGGGCCGGATGCCGGCCGACTGCTGACCGCTTACCACCAGGCGGAGCTCGAGCTCGAGGCGGACGCCGGCTGGAGACCCTACCGGGAGATCCTCACCGCCGGGCTGGCGCGGGCGGCCGGACGTGAGCACATCACGCTGCCACGGGGCGGGGAGGAAGCATTCGTCCGGGCCTGGCCGGACATGGCGGTATTCGAGGACACCGGTACCGCCCTGACCGCGCTGCGGGAGCGCGGCTGGCGGCTGGCGTTTCTCACGAATTGCGACGAGGACCTCTTTGCCACCACGAGGAAGCGGCTGCCAGCGCCGTTCGACCTCTGGGTGACCGCGGAGGAAGTGCGTAGCTATAAGCCGGACCTCTCGCATTTCAGGATGTTCGCGGAGAAGACCGGGGCCACGAACGAGAACTGGATCCACGTGGCCAACAGCTGGGTGCACGACATGCTGCCCGCGGCCCGGATGGGACTGCGTTCGGTGTGGGTGGACCGTGATCTGACCGGGCATCCCGCCAAGCTCGCGGACCGGCGCGTCACCAGCATGCGCAGGCTCCCGGAAGCGGTCAGCGACGTCAGCGCGATCCTGCCCAGGTGATCCCGGTCCGGGATGCTCCGCCAGCTAACCGGCTCGATGGAACATCGAGCCGGTTAGGACCGGCTCGATGGAGCATCAGGCCGGTTGGCGGTGAGATCAGAGAGGTAAGCGCTGTGACGCCAGGGGTTTGAGAGTCTCTAGGAGCCTGGGAGGAGACATGCCCGGGCGCGGGGAGCCGAGGTGGGTTTATTCCTGACTGGGCGAGTGCTTCGGGCCGGGGAGACCGAGTGGCCCCGGTCCGGATCCGGCGGTCAGGGACTGTTCGGGCCGGCGAAGGCGGAGCTGTCACTGGCGCAGGCGGCAGCCGCGGTGATACCGCCGTTGGACTGGGCCAGGCTCGCAACGCCGCTGGCGGAGGCGGAGGCGGAGGCGGAGGCGGAGGCGGAGGCGGAGGCGGAGGCGGAGGCGGAGGCGGAGGCGGAGGCGGAGGCGGACGGGCTAGCGGAGGCCGAGGCAGCCGCCGACGCCTGGGACGTCTGCGTCGGGGGCGACTGGGGCTTCAGGCCGGTGAAGTCCGAGCCGAGGATGAGCTCGACGGTTCCCGGCGTGAGGCTGGTGACCTTCAGGTCGGTGACGTTAGTCAGCTGCTTTTTGAGCGTGTTCACCGCGGCCAGGTCGGCGGTGGACGCGTACTCGATCACCGACTTGGTGTAGGCGAAGCTCGCGGCGTCGCCGGTGCCGGTCACGTCGAAACCACGGCTGGTCAGGCCGACGGCCGCCTGGCCGGCGGCGCTTGTGGCGCCGGAGCCGTTGAGCACCTCGACTTTGACCTTGGACGGGCTGATGGTGAGTACCTGCGCACCGCCCGAAGCGGGCGCCGTCCGGGTGGAGACCTTAGGCACGGTTATGTCGTGCGCGATGGCGGAGAACACCTGGCTGGCCTGCGGCTGCTCGAACTGGACCCGGTTGGGGTTACCGGTCCACGGCTGGTTCGGCGCCGTGATGAACTGCACGTTCTGGCTCGACAGGCGGTGGAAGCTCTCCGCGATCTGCATCAGATCCGACACGGTCATGCCGCTGTCCGTCGTCATCGCGGCGGCGGCGTCACTGATCACCGTGAGCAGCCGGATCGGGTTCGACAGCAGGTCGCTGCCCAGCACGCCCTTCACCACCTGCGCGGACATGAACTGGTCGCGCTGGATCCGCTCCAGGTCAGAGCCGGTCCCGAGGTCTTCGCGGGTGCGCCAGAAGGCCAGCGACTGGATGCCGTTGATGTGCTGCTCCCCCGCCTTGAGGTCCAGTCCGGACACGGGGTCGTTCACGTTGAATGGCACGCAGACTTTCACGCCGCCCAGGTCGTTGATGACCTTGACGAAGCCGAGCATGCCGATCCCGATGAAGTGGTCGATGCGGATGCCGGTAGCCTGCTCGACCGTCTTCCACAAGCAGGTCGGGCCGCCCGCCTGGAGCAGCGAGTTGATCTGCACCGCGCCGTTGGGATCGGCCTGCTGGCCGGAGTAGCCGGGCCCGCTGTCGCACTCGTACACCGGCACCATGGTGTCGCGCGGGATGCTCATCACCGTGACCCGGTTCCGGCCCGGCGAGATGTGGACGAGCATGATCGTGTCGGTGTTATCGGTCTGGTCGCTGCCGGTGTGCAAGATGTACTGCTCATGCGGGGTCAGGCCCTTGCGGCTATCGGACCCGTACACCAGGATGTTCATCGAGTTGGTGCTGTACACCGGTGGCCGGTGGCCCAGGGCCGGCCCAGGCACCGTAACGCGGGTGATGCTGTCGTAGATGGCCCGGTACTTCAGGTACGCGGTCAGCGTCCCCGCGGCGACGATGACGACCGCCGCGACGGCAACCCAGCGGAGCACGTGCCGCTTGCCGGTGCGCGGCCGTTCCCGCATGCGCGGCCTCCTGTCGCGACTGGGCGACCAGTCGTCCCGCACAACGGATGCCCAAAGTCCGTAGTTCCCAAAATGTTACCCAGCAACCCGCGTTTCATCCGTATCAGGGTCGTCGTAACCTGCCCGTAAGGGTCAAATACCCGCAGTGTGAGCGGATCGGGGGGACGCAGCCGGCCCGGGGGACGCAGCCGGCCCGGGGGACGCGGCCGGCCCGGGGGACGCGGCCGGCCCGGGGGACGCGGCCGGCCCGGGGGACGCGGCCGCCGCCAGGCGGCGGAGGGCGGCGCGGACCAGGGCAGGATCGGCGGTGGGCCAGAACGGCGGCAGCGACGCGCGGAGGAAATCGCCATAACGGGCCGTCATCAGGCGGGGATCGAGCACGGCGACCACTCCGCGGTCGGTCATGGTCCGCAGCAGGCGGCCCGCCCCCTGGGCCAGCAGCAGCGCGGCCTGCGACGCCGCGACCGTCATGAACCCGTTACCGCCGCGCGCGGCCACCGCGCGCTGGCGGGCCGAGGCGAGCGGGTCATCGGGGCGGGGGAACGGGATCCGGTCGATGACCACGAGCTGTAGCGAGTTGCCCGGCACGTCTACGCCCTGCCACAGCGATAGGGTGCCGAACAGGCAGGTCGGCTCGTCCTCGGCGAACTGCCTGACCAGCTGGGCCGTGACGTCGTCGCCCTGGCACAGGAGCGGCTGCTTGATCCGCTCGCGCAGCGCCCCAGCGGCTTCCCTGGCCGCCCGCATCGAGGAGAACAACCCAAGCGTGCGGCCGCCCGCGGCGTCGATCAGCTCCTCGAGCTCGGTCAGGTACGCCTCGGGCAGCTGGTCCCGGCCTGGCGGCGGCAGGTGCCTGGCCACGTACAAAATGCCGCTGCGCGGATGGTCGAACGGCGAGCCGACGTCGATACCAGCCCACGCGAGAGGTTCCAAGGGGGGTCTGGGGGGATGGGTCCCCCCCAAGGGGCGTCCAGCGGGCCCGGGGGGCCCGGGGGGGCCGAAGGTCCCCCCCAAGGGGGGTCTGGGGGGACGGTTCCCCCCAGGATCGGGGGGGGTTTGGGGGGGGTCGTCCCCCCCGGGCAAGCAGAGCCCCCACTGGATCGCCAGCGGCGTGAACGAGCCGCCGAGGGCCAGCGTCGCCGAGGTAAGCGCCACCGTGCGCTCACCGAACAGGCGGGTCCGCAGCACCCGGCCGACCTCCAAGGGCGCTACCCGCAGCGTGGGCGCCCGGCGCCCGTCCTCGACCAGGGGCCGGTCGAGCCAGACCACCTCGTCGCGTTCGGTGATCTGCTGGCCGAACGCGTCCAGGATCCTGCTGGCGGTGCGCTGCAGCTCATCCAGCGAAGCCAGGGTCACCCGGGCCGCCGCCATCCGCGCCGGGTCTTCTTCCTCCTGGCCGGTCGCGCTGACCCGGATCGCGTCCGCGCACGCGACTGCGGCATCTTGTACCGCGGTCAGCGTGGCGGCCAGCGTGTCGGCGAGCGAGTCCATCCGGCCGCCCGACGCGTCGCCGAGATCCACCGTGAGCGCGGCCGCCGCCTCGCGCAGCCGCTCGGCCACGGCCGTCGCGCCGCCCTCGGCGGCGGCGGACTCGGTCAGGCGCCCGGCGCGGCGGGCGGCCGCGTCGACCGCGGGTCCCGACAGTTCCCCCGCGGTGGCCGAGGTGACGCGGTCCACCAGGTCGTGCGCCTCATCGACGATCACCACGTCGTGCTCGGGCAGCACGCCGATGTCGGACGTCGCGTCGATCGCGAGCAGCGCGTGATTGGTCACCACGATGTCTGCCTTGGCCGCGGCGTCCCGCGCCCGCTCGGCGAAGCACCGCGAGCCGAACGGGCAGCGCTGCGCGCCGATGCACTCCTGCGCGCTGACCGAGACCTGGCGCCAGGCCGCTTCCGGCACGCCGGGGACCAGCTCGTCCCGGTCGCCGGCCGCCGTGTCCTCGGCCCATTCGTGCAGCCGCTTCACCTGGCGGCCCAGCGGCGAGGCAGGGCCGCCCTGCTGATCGGATAGGGCGACCGGGTCGAACAACGCGTCCTGCGGGTCTTCCGCAACGCCGCCGCGCTGCCGGTGCAAGCACAGGTAGTTGCGCCTGCCCTTCAGGATCGCGAAGGTCGGCTCCCGGCCCAGCAGCGGCGCCAGTGCCGCGGCCAGGCGAGGCAGGTCACGGTCGATCAGCTGGCGCTGCAGCGCGATGGTGGCTGTCGCCACCACGACCGTGTGGCCCGTCGTCATCGCGTGCCGGACGGCCGGGACCAGATAGGCCAGCGACTTCCCGGTGCCGGTGCCCGCCTGGACGGCCAGGTGCTCGCCGCTCTCGATAGCGTGCCTTACCGCCTCGGCCATCGTGACCTGCCCTGGCCGTTCCGCGCCGCCGATGCCGCTGACGGCGGCGGCGAGCAGTTCGGTGACGTCCGGCACGGCCCGGGTGACGGTGCGAGTGGGGGGGATCCCGGGAGCGGCGTTAACGTCGGGATTGGGGGGCATATCGGGACTGGCGGGGGCACTGGGTCTGGCGGGTGACTTGGGTTTCGGAGCTGACTTCCGGCTGCGAGCTGCGGGCACGTCGGAACGGTACCTCGCGCCACTGTCAGCGGGGACCACGTGCGGCGTGAGACCAGGTAGCCGGGCGTGTCACGGGCGCCCGTTCGGATAAATTTTGCTTTTGACCGAAAGGAAATGAGGAAATGACAAGCGCGGAGCTTCTGGCGGATGCCTTCGGCCGGATCCAGGAGACAGTCCATGAGGCGGTCCGGGGCCTGACCAGCAGCCAGCTGGCCGCCCGGCTCGACCGCGACGCGAACTCGATCGCCTGGCTGTGCTGGCATTTGACCCGGGTGCAGGACGATCACGTGGCCGGGGCGTTCGGGGTGGCGCAGGTGTGGACCGAGTACGGCAAGCGGTTCGAGCTGCCGTTTGCGGCGTCCGACATCGGTTACGGGCACAGCTCCGAGCAGGTCGCCCAGGTCACGGTCCTCTCCGGCGACCTGCTCACCGGGTACCAGGACGCGGTGCACGAGCAGACCATCCGGCTGGTCTCGGGGATCACCGACGCGGACCTATCCCGGGTGGTGGACGAGGCCTGGGACCCGCCGGTGACGCTGAGCGTGCGGATCGTCAGCGTGATCTCCGACTGCCTGCAGCACGCGGGGCAGGCCGAGTTCATCCGCGGCATCCTGCTCCGCCAGTAAGACCGGAACACCACGCCTAGTCAACCAGCGGCGGGCTGGCGGTCAGACGCGGTCGGCCTGGCTGGGTTGGCCAGCGGCTGGCCTGCTGGCCGGCGGCAGCCAGTCCCAGCCTTCGTGGCCGGCCAGCTCGTAAGCCCACGGCGGTTCGGCGCCGCGGCGGGTGCAGGTGACCGCCGACGCGTAGACCGCCGCCTGCGTCGCGCGGCGCACGGCCGATGGCTCGCCCATCTCGGCCCGGCCGAGGCCGTTGCCCATCCACCAGGTCAGAAACGCGCCGCCGAACGCGTCGCCGGCCCCTACGGTGTCGACGACCTCAACGGGCGGGACCTCGACTCGGATCTCCTGGCCTGCGGTGAACGCGCGGACGGGGGCCGCGCCGTCGGTGATCACCACGCAGGCGGGCCCCTGGCCGAGCAGGTCCGCGGCGGCGTCGGCGGCGCCGGCGGCGGGATACAGGTAAGCGAGGTCTTCGGCGCTCATCTTGACCAGGTCAGCCCGTCGCACGAAACGGCCGAGCCGGTCCAGGTAGGCCGGCCGCGACGCGATCACGCCAGGGCGGCAGTTCGGGTCTAGCATGACCGTGATGCCCGCGGGCAGCGCGGTCACTAGCTGTTCCATGCTGGTGGCGATCGGCTCCATGACCAGGCCGAGCGTGCCGACGTGCAGAGCCTCGGTGGCCGAGGGCAGGATGGCCTGGCCGGGTTCGATCGCCGCTGCCGCCGTCCCGGTCAGGTAGAAGCGGTAGCCGGGCACGCCCGCCGCATCGACGTCCACGACCGCCAGCGTGGTGGGCGCGTCGGCGGCGGATTCAAGCGGGACCAGGACGCCGTGACGGTCAAGGTCGGCTCGCTGCAACCGGCCGAACCGGTCCTGGGACAGCCGTCCGAGGAAGGCTGCGGGCTGGCCGAGCCGGGCGACGGCGCGGGCGACGTTGAACGGGCCGCCCCCCAGCCGGGGATCAAGGCGGCCGTCGGAATCCACGATCAGGTCGATCAGGGCCTCACCCGCGACGGTGACCATGCGCTGGCCCTGATCAGTCACGAGCCGACCTGGGGTGGGAAACTATTGAGCACGGCCACACAGCCTACGGTGGTCGCTCGCTGGTGTATATGGGTCATCGCGCCGCGCACCGAAGGGAGGATGACTCTGTCTCCAGGACAAAAGGTCACCTGCCACGTCCAGCCAAGTGACATCTTCGCGTTCCATCCGGTGCCAGGAGCTCGCGTTGCGGGTTAAACCGCAACCGCTCAACGCGCGGACGCTGGCGTACTTTCGCGACCGGCTGCCGGTGCCGGCCTACGACCGGGACCTGGTCACGCCGGGTGTCGTCCACTTCGGCGTCGGCGGTTTCCACCGCGCGCACCAGGCGATGTACCACGACCGCCTGCTGAACCAGGGCACGGCGCTGGACTGGGGCATCTGCGGCGTCGGGGTGATGGCGGCCGACCAGAGGATGCGACAGGCGCTGGACGCGCAGGACGGCCTCTACACGCTGGTACTCAAGCACAGCGACGGGACATACGAGCCGCGGGTGATCGGATCGATCGTGGAGTACCTGTTCGCCCCCGACGATCCCGACGCGGTCATCGAGAAGATGGCCGCGCCTTCGACCCGGATCGTGTCGCTGACGATCACCGAGGGCGGCTACAACATCAGCGATGTCACCGGCGAATTCGACATGACCAAACCGGACGTGATCGCTGATCTCGAGCCGGGCGCGGTTCCGCGGACCACGTTCGGCCTGATCACCGAGGCGCTACGGCGCCGCCGCCAGCTCGGGCTGGCGCCGTTCACGGTCATGTCGTGTGACAACCTGCAGGGCAACGGTCACTTGTCCAGGAAGGTTTTCACCACCTTCGCCCGGCTGCGGGATCCGGAACTGGGCGACTGGGTCGAACGCGAGACGCGCTTTCCCGCCTCCATGGTCGACCGCATCACCCCGGTGACCACCGATGCCGACCGGGCCGAGGTCCGGGAGCGGTTCGGGATCGACGATCTTTGGCCGGTCGTCTGCGAGCCCTACACCCAGTGGGTGCTCGAGGACACCTTCACGGCTGGCCCGCCAGCGTACGAAAAGGTCGGGGTGCAGGTCGTCGACCAGGTCGAGCCCTATGAGCTGATGAAGTTGCGGCTGCTCAACGGGGGCCACCAGGCCTTGTGCTACTTCGCCTACCTGGCCGGGTACCGGCTGGTCCACGAGGCCGCCCAGGA
Source organism: uncultured Actinomycetes bacterium (assembly GCA_963806335.1). Lineage (GTDB taxonomy): Bacteria > Actinomycetota > Actinomycetes > Streptosporangiales > Streptosporangiaceae > Palsa-504. Next base: position 41,115 of record CAWDXO010000022.1, on the reverse strand, counting down.
TCCATTGTTCCGGGCCTTCCTCCTGGGTTACATGGACGAAGAGGCGACGCCGACCCTTCCGCCCGTGCCGGGGGTGGACCTTGAGGGGTACAAGCACACGCTGATCGAGCGGTTCTCCAACCCCCAGGTCCGCGACACTATCGCCCGGCTGTGCGCGCAAAGCTCGGACCGGATCCCGAAGTGGCTGCTGCCGGTGATCCGCGAGCAGCTCACAGTCGGCGGCGAGATCCGGCGTTCGGCCGCGGTGGTGGCGAGCTGGGCGCGTTACGCGGAGGGTGTCGATGAGCGGGGCGAGCCGTTCGAGGTGGTCGACCGGTTCGCGGACGGCCTCACTCAGCTCGCCCGCCGTGAGCGCACCGAACCCGGCGCGTTCATTGCCAACCGCAGCTTGTTCGGGGACCTGGCGGAGGACAAGCGTTTCGCCGCCGCCTACCTGTCCGCACTGGACTCGCTGCACCAGCGCGGAGCACGAGCGACGCTGCAATCGCTGGTCTGACGCAGGCTTTGGTCTGACGCAGGGACGGTGACGAGGCCTAGCCTTGCATCGCGGCCGGCCCGACGTGGATAATGTCGCGTGCGCGGCGCGACCGGAGGTTAGCCGCCTTCAGGGTCCGGAGACGCGGCCCACTCCCTCAGCTTCCACAGATGGTGGTGATACGTGTCTCAAGAGCGCTATCCGGTGTTGTGGATCGGCCAGGTCGCCGTGGTTACACTGCCCGTGGAGATAGACGTAACCAATGCCGACGTGATACGGGAGGACCTGCTTGCCGTCCTGAACCGCGGCGCCGTACTGCTGGTAGCGGACCTGAGCAAGACGACATTTTGTGATTCTGCCGGAGTGAGCGCGCTCGTGCGTACGTTCAGGCGAGCCGCAGCCAGCGCCAGCGGAATGCGACTGGTCGTGAGCACGCCGGCCGTTCAGCGGGTTCTTTCCATCACCGGGGTCGACCGCCTACTGGATATATTTCCTAGCGTCGCCGCCTCCCTGGCAGGCCCGTACGATCAGGTCAGTAAGGGCGATAGGCCGACCTCGGAGAACGCCACGGCCACGGTTGACACGGACGGAGGCGCCGCCTAGCCTCGGCGCCCGCTAGCCCGGCACTGCGGCGGCTCGACCAGCCGTTACTCCTCCTCGAACGGGTGCGGGGATTGAGGAGCCTCGCCGGTCACGCTGGTCACGATTGCGGCGGCTATGTCGCGGAGCTTCACATTGCTTTTCTGGGACGCGGATCGCAGGATATCGAAGGCGCGGGCCTGCGTGCAGTGTTCCCTAGCCATAATTATCCCGAGCGCATGATCAATAACGGTCCGCGAGGTAATTGACGAGCGCAGCTGCTCAATAAGAGCAGTGCGAGACGCCATTCGCCTGGCTAGTGTCAGCGCGCCGGAAGCATATTCCGCGAAATTCTCGGCGCGCCGCACCTCGGCCGCGCCGAACGCGGACGGCGTGCGCGCGTACAAGTTAAGCGCGCCGACCGGCTTGCCGTCGGCGTTCAGCGGCAGCGCCAGGCAAGACCGGACTCCCTGGGAGGCCGCCCTGGACTCGAACTCGGGCCAGAGCGCCTTTTCCGAGGTGTCCTTGATATCCACCATATGGCCATCGCGCATCGCGTGCAGGCAAGGGCCATCGTCAAGTTCGTACTGCGCCTCGTCCACCTGCGCGGCGACCGGATCACTGCACGCCACGGTCACGGGCTGCCCCTTGGGCTGCATCGTCATCCCACAGGAAAGCCCCCCACGCACCAGGCTCGCCGCCAGCACGGCCATCTCGTGCAGGAACTGTTCTACGGTCTCGGTGCTGAGCAATGCATCTTGAAGTTCTTTCAGATCTGCTCTAGCTTCGTTTTCTAGGCTGTTGGCCATCATCACACCCATCAGCTGATACGCGCCCTGCGCATCCTCGCGCTTATTTTCAGACAGCTTTTCCTACCCTTTCGCTGCGGACTAAACATCTCCGCCAGGCCCGCTTCGTAGCTGGTCTCAGGACCGGGCGCGGGTGTATGCGTTAAACCACTCCCTGACAAAAGTGCGGAAAATCACGGTCACCGGCCGACCTGAGCGCAGTCCTCGGGCCAAGCGACTCTCCTGGCCACGGAGCAAGGCGGTGTCTGCTGACCGGGCGTCACCTCAAGCGGATGCGTCGTCCGCGCCTTCCCGGCGACGCGGCCAGTCTTCCTCTTGCCGGGCACCTGGCTGCATCGATAACGACAGAAAGCGATCTAACGGTCACGTTTCGCCGTCAAGATCTGCCGATAGTCATGTGCGTCGGCCGGTCTCCTGCAAGACAGGGCAGGCGCACGGAGATCAGTCGTGCGCGGATGTGGTTGAGGCCCGGCGGGCTTGTGGCCACACCGGGCCTTACCGCTCAGCTGGAGGCAGGCTGGTAGGTGAGCGCGACGACGCCGGTCGGCGCTGGGGTTGCGCTGAGAAGCTTCAGCGGGAGCGTCTTGCCGTTGCCACCGCCAGCCGTTTCCCCGCCGACCAGCACCGGGTGGATCGAGAACCGGATTTCATCGACCAGGTGGTGGGCGAGCAGGGTTTGGCTAAGTCGGCCGTATCCGTACATCATGAGATCGCCGCCATCCTCTTGCTTGAGCTCGGTCACGGCGGTGACGGCGTCGTCGCGAATGAGGGTGGAGTTGTTCCAGTCAGCGTTCTCCAGCGTCGAGGAGAACACGTACTTGCGAATCGCGTTGATCGCGTCTGCGTATGGCCCGGTCTGTTTGGGCATGACATCGGCGAAGTACTCGTAGGTGCCTCGTCCCATGAGCATGCCGCCGAGAGCGTGTAGCGCCTGAACGGCTTCCTCCGCTGCGCCCGGGTCGAAGATCGCCCAGGAGCTTGGGTCTGCGGTGACGCCGTCGAGCGAGACGAAGGCTGAATTGATGATCTTGCGCATCGCGGTGCTCCTCCTATGTCGTTTGTGAGCTACATCAGGAGGACGAACAGGACCGGCCGAAACCGGACGCGCCCTAGGAAATTTCCATGCTCTCGATCCGCCGCTCGTAGGACACGCGCTCGGCCGGGCTCCGGGCCAGCGCAATGGCCTGTTCGTAGTACTCCCGGGCCGCGGCGTGGCGGCCGGCCCGCCGTTCCAGGTCGGCCCGGGCCGCCCAGTAGAAGGGATACCGGGACAGCTTCCGCTCCCCGGCCAAGGCGATGAGCTCGCGGCGGCCCGCGTCGAGGCCGTCCCGTTCGGCCAGGGCCAGCGCGCGGTTCAGCGCCACGACCGGGCTCCAGGACTGCTGGGCGAGGACCTGGTAGAAGCCGACGATCCGGTCCCAGTCGGTCTGCTGGATCGACGGCGCTATCGCGTGCTCGCAGGCGATGCCGGCCTCCAGATGCCAGCGGGACATGTGATCCCCGGTAGCCGAGCGGGCGAGGCGCATCAGACCGCGCTCGATGCGCGCCCGGTCCCAGCGGCTCCGGTCCTGGTCCTCGAGGGGGACGAACACACCGTACTCGTCGCGGCGGGCAGGCAGGCGGGCGGCGTCGAAGCAGAACAAGGCGGCCAGGGCGTGCGCGTCCGGATGCGCAGTCGCCTTGGCGTCGAGCAGCAGCTCGGTGAGACGCAGCGCGTCCTCGCACAGGAACGGACGTACCGGATCGTGCGGGTTGCTGCCGTGGTAGCCCTCGCTGAACAGCAGATAAAGCGCTCGCAGCACGGAATCCCGCCGGGTGTTGATGTCAGGCAAGTCGTCCACGTCGGGCAGCCGGCCCAGCTCACGCAGACGGCCGCGACCCCGGTGCAGGCGCCGGTCGATGGTCTGGGTGTCGACCAGGAACGCCTGACCGATCTCCTTGGGAGACAGACCACACAGCCACCGCAGGATCAGTGTCACGTGCGTCTCGCGGTTCAGGCCGGGATCGCAAACCGCGAACATCATCGCCAGCTGGCTGGCGCCCTCGGCGGCCGGGGCCAATGCCGTCTCGATCGTGTCGGTCAGCGCCGTCGTCGTCGCCAGCTCGGGCAGGAACGAGCGGTGGCGCTGTTCCCGGCGGATGATGTCGATCGCCCGGTTGTGTGCGGTCCGGACGATCCACGCCTTCGGGTCCTGCGGCAACCCGAAGCGCCAGGCGTGCATGGCACTCACCAGCGCGTCATGCACGACGTCCTCGGCCAGCGGGATGTTCGACGGGCCCAGGACCCGGGTCAGCGCGCTGACCAGGTGCGCGTACTCCTTCCGGAACAGGTCCTCGACCAGCTCCGTAGATGAAACGGCGGCGGGCGTTTCGTCCACGAGCGTCAGATCCGATAAGTCCTGGACCGGCCGCACCTCGACGGAACCGCCGAACTCGTATGTCGGGCAGGTGCGCGCCACGTCGACGGCGTCTTCCAGGGAGGCGGCCTCGATGATCATGCTGCCGGTCACCAGATCCTTCGACTCAGCGTAGGGGCCGTCGGTGACCACGCGCTCGTGGCCCCGGACCGTGGCCCCCAGGTCGTCGAGTGCGGTTCCATTGTTACGCGCCCGACCCCGCCGGGCCAGCTCATCGGACCAGCGATACCACTTCTCGACGTGGGCCTGAAGCTCCGAGGGCGACAGATCGTGCCGCGAGACAGCGCCCCCGCGAAAGATCAACATGAACTTGCTCCGCAGGGCTTCTTCCTCGCTTCGAGGTTCCGACATCATGACCTCCACCGTATCCACCGCCTCATCGAACCCCAGCACCAAGTCCGGACCTGGCAGTCCTTCCACCGGCACACCGTGCTGTCCATGTGCGCCCACGCCCTGCTGGCCATCGCCGCCGTACGCCCGACACCGCCCGGCCCGGACATCGGCAGCGCGCCCGCCGGCCAGCCCGCAGCCTGGCACGACACCGGCAAGCCCGCAAGCTGATCGAGGTCATCGACGGGAACGTCATCTTCTGCCCGAGCGACACGCCCGAACACGGTGACGTGACCCGTACGCTGGCCATTCGGCTAGACGGAGCTCGGCCAGCCCAGCCGTCCACGCGGGTCTCCACCGGCGTCGATGTGCATTTCGTCAAGCGCAGGCGCAGCGACGGCACGCTTTCCTTCAGGCGCCCGGATATCTCGGTGTACCGGTGCGCGGAGAAGGACGCCAAGCTCTTCGCACGGGATGCGCTCATGGTCGTGGAGGTCGTCACACCGGCCTCTGGCTACACCGACACCGTCGACAAGCTCGCGGAATACGCCTACGAGGGGATACCTCTTTACCTGCTGGCGTTCCTGGGAGGCGATCCCTACCTGAAGATGATCCAGGAGTACCGGCTTGACTGGCCCAGCCGGACGTACCAACTGGCCCATACGCATATGGACGAGCTGATCCTTGAGGACCCGTTTCCCGTCAGGATCGCTTTCGGCGAGCTTGGCGGCTGACGGAGGCCACAAGAACATCCGGACGCCAGGGAGGACAGATAAATCCGCCACCAGGAAGTCCCCGCGCTTCCAGGCGATTGCCAGGAGGCCTCGACGTTAAAGAATCCGTCTAGGACATGTCACGGATCTAGTGGAGCCAGGCAGGCTGCGCGGGAAGCCGACACGCCGACACGGGATGTCCGACACCGGGGAACGGGTGGGTCAGGAGCATGAACAGTGGCCTTGTGAATCCCTTACTCCACCAGCTGGGTCGTTCTCGTACGGGTCGCCTGACCTGCGGCGGCTGCGGGTAGGCGCGCCGATCATTGCGATGGGCGTTGTTAGGCGGTCACCGGTTCAGTCTCCTCCGGTTCAATCTCCTCCGGCGTCGGGTGATGCCGCAGCCGGGACATGATCGTCGGCTTCGCCTCGGAAGCACTCGGGTGTTCCGCCACGTGTGCCGCGTACCAGTGGCTGTAGGCCGCTACCAGCGGTACCGAGGACAGGCCGTGCAGGAAGACGCTCAGCAGGATGATCAGCATCACCGTGGTGAGCAGCGTTTGCTTGTCGGGGATGTCATTCTCGAGAGCGATCAGTGCGAATACGATGGAGGCCAGGCCGCGAGGACCGAACCATCCGATGAAGGCGACGGTCGGGAGCTGCGCTCCGGTCCCGAGCATGGCGATCGCCACCGGAATCATGCGGATGAGGGTCAGGCTGAGCACCGCATAGGCGACGATCTGCCAGGTGACGTGCGGCAGCATCATGCCGACGGCGAGTGCCCCGAAGCCGACCCACGTGGCGCCCGCGAGGGTCCCTCCGACTCCCTCGTTAAGGCTGGTCACGGGCAGATCGTGGCGCTTGGAGAAGTAGCCGAACGTCATTCCTCCGGTGAAGGCCGCGATGAAGCCGCTGCCGCCCAGCCGCAGGGCGGCCAGGTAGGCAAGCAGCGCCGCCACAAGGGGGAGGATCTGCCGCCATTGTCCCTCCAGCCACCCGCGGTCATCCGCCACGCGGAGCAACAGGCCTGCCAGCGTGCCCGCTCCGATACCGGCGACGAGGCCCCAGCCGATCTGCTCCGCCATGTTGCGCACGACGGCAGCCGTGACGCCGGTCGACAGCTGGGCCAGCGAGAGGTCGACAGCTACCAGGAAGAACGGTACGCCGAGGCCGTCGTTGAGTCCGCTTTCGACGTCTAGCGCCTGGCGCACGCGGGGCGGCACTGACGTGTCCGAGACGACACGCTGCCCGAGCGCCGCGTCGGTCGAGCAGACCATCGTCGACAGAACGAAGGCGCTGGCCAGCGCTATGCCGGGAAAGACCAGGAGGCCGGCGCCCAGGCCGGCCAGTATCGTCAGCGGCAGGCCGATGAGCAGAAGCCGGCTGGGCCAGCTCAGATGTCGGCGCAGGCCCGCGAGGTCGATCCGCGTCGAGTCGCTGAACAGGAGAAAGACGAGGGCGAGCTCACAGAACCGCTCCGCGGTTCTGCTCTCGAGGTGGATATTCACGAGCTTGAGAGCGGACGTCCCGACGCAGAGGCCGGCCGTCGTGAAGATCATGGCGGACGTGATGCCTCGCGCATCGAGCGGTTTGGAGACCGCACTGTACAGGATGAGGATCACGGCGATGGTGATGAGAGCGACGATCACGCGTCCTCCTTTAGCAAGCGTCCGCGAGGATCCCCCAACACGGTCACTCTCTTGCTCTGTTTGATCCGTCGACTTGTCCTGGGCAGTACTCGGCGCAGCTGGCCGTCAGGGGTGTAACGGCGGACGTATCCGCCGCCACAGGTCGCCATCTAGGGGCCACGGGCGGTAGGGACGGTCATTCCGTCCGGTGTCCTCGCCTCGGTGCCTGCTGGCCTCGGAGTTGGTTGTTCTCCTTCACCGGGTGAAGCTTTCCCACCACGCCGGATCCGGGCGGTACGGCGCTGCCGGCCGGCCGGTGGCGTCTGTGTCCATCCGGTAGACCAGGCCGGCGGCCAGATCGGAGCGGCGCTGCTTGTCGGTCCAGCCTTCTGTGGCTGTGGTGACGAAGAGCCGGTGCAGGCCGGGGCCGCCGAAGGCACAGCACGTGCACTCCCGGGCCGGGATGGGGTACACCTCGCGCAGCGAGCCGTCGGGTGCGTAGCGGTTGACCCGCCCGCCGCCGTAGATCGCCACCCAGAGGTCACCCGCGGCGTCCACCGTCATCCCGTCTGGTGCTCCGATGTCTTCGGGCACGGTGACCAGGACCCGCCCGGCGGAGATGGTGCCGCGATCACCGTCGAACGTGAACGCGTGGACCACCCGCGGGCCGCTGTCCACCAGGTACATGGTCCGGCCGTCGGGGCTCCAGCCGATTCCGTTGGAGATCGTCAGGCCCTCGAGCGCCACCTCGGTCCGCCCTTCCCGGTCCAGCCGGTAGAGCGCGCCCCCGCCGGGGTGGTGGTCCTCGGCCAGGGTCCCGCCCCAGAACCTGCCCTGGGGATCGCAGGCGCCGTCGTTCATGCGGGTCCCGGCCGGCGCCACCTGGGCGATGGTGCGCTGGGTGCCGTCAAGCGCGAGGTGGACGAAGCCGCGCCCGGCCCCGAGTACCCAGCCGTCGTCCCCCTGGATGGGAGCGATCATCCCGACCGTTACAGGCAGCTGGTAGACCCCGACGCGCTCGATCAGGCCGTCGTCGCGGAGCAGGCCCCGGGCGACCCGCCCGGCCAGGATGTCGACTGCCAGCAGCTCGCCGCGGCGGCCGTCCCACCGAATGCCCTCACCGAGCTGGGTCTGCTCGGTATTGCAGGCGACTGCCTGCACGTCTCGCTCGGGCACCTTTGCCATGTCAGCCTCCGAAGTCGACGACGACCTTGATGTCGTCTGGGCCGCGTTGCAGGGCGTCGGCGATGTTCTGGGGCGGGACCCGGCGGGAGATCAGCCGGGCTAGCCAGGCCCGGTCGGCGGCGGCCAGGGCCTCGGCGGCCCGGTAGAAGTGCCGCCGGTTGGCGTTGACTGAGCCGAGGACCACGTTGTTCTGCAGGACGACATCTTTGGCGACGTCGGCCGGAGATAGCCCGCTCGGCGGCCCGCCGCTGCCCACTCCGGTGAGGCAGACCACCCCGCCGGCGCCGACGTGGCGGATCGAGTCGATGATCACCGAACCCACCCCGGTGCACTCGATCACGACATCGGGTTCGAGGCCCAGGGCGCCAATGGCCCCGGCATGGTAGGTGGCACCGAGGTCGGCGACGAGCTGAGGCTTGGCGCCCTCGGTGACCTGGTCCAGGACGTGGACGTCGAGCCCGTGCTGGACGCCGATCAGGGCGGCGAGCATGCCGATCGGGCCGGCACCGGTGACCAGCGCGTGCCGGGGTTCCCAGAAGGCCCGCGCTCGCATGGCCGCGACCAGTTCCCAGGCCTTGGCCACCACGGTGGCCGGCTCGAGCAGCACTCCGAGAACGCCGAGGGAGGAGTCGAGCTTGGTGAAGTACCCGGGTTCGATCCGCCAGCGTTCGGACATGAACCCGTCGATCTGCTTGATGCCCCGCTCGGTGTACTGCCCGTTGCGGCACATGTCCCACTCACCGACCGCACAGTTGGGGCAGGGCACCGGGTCGGGGCGGCGGACGATCCCGGCGATGAGGTCGCCGGCCTGCAGGCCGCTGCCCGGCCCGGGATCCACGACGCGGCCGAGCGACTCGTGGCCGAGGATGAGCCGGTCCCGCCCGGGGGGCGCCCAGCCGTAGGCGCCCGAGGTGATCTCGACGTCCGTTCCGCAGATGCCGACGGCCATCGCCTGGACCAGGATCGAGCCGGTGCTCTGGTCCGGTTCGGGGACCTCCCCGAACCGGACCGACCCCGCTACCCCCGGCTGCACCGTGACGGCCTTCATGACTGCTCCCCGGATAGCCTGTTCCGCTGGCCCGCAGACGTGATCGCAATGACCGGGAGTTGAGCTCTGGATCGCGGGAGAGCCGGCGCTGCCCCTCGCCCGGCGGGACGATCGGCCCGCAGCCGCGCACATGACGGGCAGAGCTCACGGTCCAGCAGGGCCGCCATGTGATCCGGCAGGCGATCGCGGATGAATTCCCGGTGCGCAGGCGTCTGCGTCGGCGCGCCGCATTCGCTGCACCTCAGTAGCGGCTGCTCGCACACCGTGGTTCCCGTGATGATCGTGCGGCGCACGAGGCCCGGCGTGCCGCCGCCGGCGGACAGGCCGACCTCATCCGCGATCCGGATCGCGCCGGTCGGGCATACCTGGCTGCAGGCGCCGCAGCCGATGCACCGCTCGGCGGGGCGGGTGAAGTCGAAGTAGGCGAGCCGGCCGGCGTCGGTGTCGGCCATCCGCAGCGCGTCGACGCCCATCTCGCTGCAGGCTGCCATGCACAGGCCGCAGCCGATGCAGACGTCGCAGCGCAGGCAGCGGCGCGCCTCGTCGTGGGCCATCGCGTCGGTCAGGCCCTCCTCGATCTGGACGTAGTTGCCGAGGCCGACGACTTCTTCGACGGTCCGTTCGGGCATCACGGCACGCGGGAGATGCGTGCGCTCATCCGCCGCGACGGTCAGGGGAAGCACGTCGGCTCGGCGCACCGCCGTGCCGGCGGCGTTGTCCATCGGCTGCCCGCGCAGCCAGGCATCGATCGCGTTCGCGGCGATCTTCCCGGAGCGGATGGCCTCCACCACCGTCCGCGGGCCGTGCTCGACGTCGCCCCCGGCGAACACGCCTGGCACCTTGGTCATCAGGGTCTTCGGGTCGGTGAGGATGAAGCCGTGGGTGGTCTCGACCGAGCTGCCGTCCAGCATCGTCAGGTCGGTGCCCTGACCGGTGGCGAGGATCACCTGGTCGCCCTCGAGCGTCAGCAGGCGGGCGGCGTCGAACTTCGGATCGAACTTCCCGGTCTCGTCGCGGACCTGCTCGCAGAACTGGAAGGTGGTCTCGCCGTCCGCCCCGATCCGGACCGGGCCCCAGCCGGGGTGCAGCCGCACGCCTTCCCCGACCGCGTTCTCGATCTCGTGGGCGCTGGCCGGCATCTCGCGGCGTGTCTCAAGGGAGACCATGTCGACGTGGGTGGCGCCTTGGCGCAGAGCGGTCAGGGCGACGTCGATCGCGACGTTGCCGCCGCCGACGACGATCACCCGCGGCCCCACCCGGACCGGCTCGCCGCTGCGCACGTCCCGCAGGAAATCGATGCCGCCGAGCACGAAGGACTGATGGACACCGTCGATCGGGATCGGGCGCGAGCGCTGGGTGCCCAGGCCGAGGAACACGGCGTCGTAGTTCTTGCGGAACGCATCCAGGCTGCCGACCTCGGCGCTGGTGCGGATCGCGATCCCGAGCGCCCGGATCTGGTCGAGCTCCTGGTCCAGGAGGTCGGGCGGCAGGCGGTACGCCGGGATGCCGTAGCGCAGCATTCCGCCGGCCTTCTCCTGCTCCTCCAGGATCTCGACATCGTGACCGAAGGTGCGCAGGTAGTAGGCGGCGGTGAGACCGGCCGGGCCGGAGCCGGCGATGCCGATCCGCTTGCCGCTGTCCGGCGCGATCTCGGGTTTGGGGTAGCCGCCGTCGGCGAGGCAGTGCTCGGCCGCCTTGGCCTTCATCGGCCGGATGAACACGGCGCCGTTGCTGCCGCCGCGGACGCAGGCCGATTCGCACGGCGCGGGGCAGACCAGGCCACAGGTCAGCGGCAGCGGGTTATCACGCCTGATGACCTCGACCGCCGCCCGGTAGTCGCCATGGCCGATGTGAGCGATGAAGCTCGGGATGTCGATGTTGGCCGGGCACGTGCCGTGGCACGGCGCGGCCTGGTGCTCGAAGCACAGCCCCTCCGGGCAGGACTCGCGCCGGGCGTGCTGCTCCCACTGCTCGCGGTAGTAGCGCAGCGAGCTGCCCAGCGGCCAGGCGGCCGCCAGCCCCTGCACGCCCAGCTTGAGCGCGACTTCGTCGAGGGCCCGGAGGTGGGCGGCGTCCCCGCGGCCGAGCGTCAGCTCGGCCACCAGGCGGCCGGCCCGAGCGAGCAGGGGGCGCACCGGATCGCCTTCGGCGTTGTCGGCGAGCTGCCAATGCCGGTAAAGCGCGCGGCGCGTCTGGCGCAGCAGGCACGCGCCCTCGGCCATCACCATCAGCGTGGACGGCACGGGCACGACGCCGGCCGAGGCAAGCGACAGCGGCCGGCACGATACGCCGGCCGCGGACAGCGGCAGGAAGCCGCCCAGGCCGTCGTCGAAGACGAGCACCGGGTCCTGGCCTGCCACCTCAACGCCACCACCCCAGGCGTCGATCTGCGACCGCAGGCTCTGTGACTGGGCGAGCTCGACCAGGCCGCGCTGCTTGATGCCGCGCCGCAGTGTCAGCAGCGACGCCTCCGAGGCCCGGCGCGCCGGCGAACAGGAGGGCGATCCGGCACCAGGTCTCAGGGGTGTGGATGAGCCGTGAGGCGCCGCCGGGCGCCCCCTCCGCCCACGGGCCGGGGTGGCTGTCGCGCTGCACCTGCAGCTGCATGCGGGGCGTGGTGACGTGGGCGAGCGTACGGATCGCGTCGACGGCGTTCAGCAGGGCGGCTTCGTGACCGTTCAGCTCGGCCGGGAGGCGCAGCTGGACCTCGCGGCTGCCGCGCAGGCCAGCGGCGATCAGCACCCCCTCGGCCAGCAGCCGCGGAGCGCCGTCGAGGACCGCGGCGGTGCCGCGGGCGCGCACATCAAGGCCGGTGGCATCGATCACCAGCACCGTGGGGCCGGCGCCGCGCAGAAACCGGCGCCAGGCCACAGAGACCGGTTCGCCCGCACCGCTGCTCTCCGCGAGGCCCGAGTCCTGCACGCGCTGCAACCGCTGCAACGGCGTCAGTTCCCGCGCCTGAGCCAGGCCCGGCAACGCGCCGGTCGAGCGTGGCCGCCGGCGGCATGGGACCGGCCAGGGCGGCGGCGTCCTGGTCAAGCCAGCGCGGCAGCGTCTGGACCGCGCTCATGGCGAGGTGTCCTCGCCGCCCGGCTCGCCGAGGATGTGACGGGCGTAGCGCTCGCGGCGCGGGTCCGGCACCTCGTTAGCCTCGCCGAAGGACAGGCAGCCGGTCACGCACTTGGTGACGCAGGCGGGCTGCAGCCCAACGTCGATCCGGTCCATGCAGTAATCGCACTTGACGACCTTGTTCGTGGCAGGGTCCCACTGCGGAGTGCCCCACGGGCAGGCCGCGATACAGCTCTTGCAGCCGATGCAGAGGCTGTCCTCCACAAACACGATGCCGTCCTTCTCACGCTTTTGCATCGCGCCGGTCGGGCACGCCCGGACACACCAGGGGTCCTCGCAGTGGAAGCACGGCATGAACACGAAGCGGGACCGGGGCAGTCCGTCGACCTCGACCGGCTCCAGGGCGATAACCCGGCACGGATCGGGACCGGGACCAAGCTGCTTGTTGGTCTTGCAATGGACTTCGCAGGCCAGGCAGCCGATGCAGTTGGCCTCGTCGTGGCGAAGCTCGTATTTGCTCATCCTGCTACTCCTTCCGGTGTCCGGCGCTTCACCTGCACGACCGTCTCGGTCAGCGCATTGCCACCGCCGGCGGGATCGAAATCGTAGAGCTTGCCGTGCTGCAGGCGCTGGTCGGCGACGCCGAGGCCGCGGGCGCGCGTGGCCAGCGGCACCGTGGCGCCGTAGCCGTGCAACATGAACACCGCGTCGGGATGGATCCAGCGCGTGACCTTCGCCGGCAGGCAGCCGGTGTAGCGGCCACCGCCGCTGACCTCCACCTCGTCGCCGTCAGCGATCCCGAGCGCCGCGGCACGGTCGGGGTGGATCCACAGCACCTGTCTGGGCGCTCTCTCCTTCAGCAGGGGATTGTTGAGCGACTGGCCCTGCGCGAGCGTCGCCGTCTTCGCGAACAGCAGCGTGAACTCCTCGCCCGCCGGCGCCTCCTTGGGAACATACGCCGGCAGGCTCTCAAGCCCGGCCTGCTTGAGGACCTCGCTGTCGATCTCGACCGTCCCCGACGGGGTCGGGAACGTGAGCTCCTCGCGCGGGATCAGCCGGGGCGCGCCGGCGAGAGGAACGATCCCGGCCTCGCGCATCTCCGCGACAGTGACGCCGGTGCCGTCGAGCTGGTAGTTCCACAGCTCCTCGATGGTCTCGAAGTCAAGCGCCTGCTTGATGCCCATCCGGTGCAGGATCTCGCGGAAGATCCACCACGCCGGGCGGCTGTCGAAGCGCGGCGCGATCGCCTGGTCGCGCATGGTGAAGACCGGCACCGGGCCGTTCATCTGGCCGAGGATGTTCGCGCGCTCCAGGTAGGTCGACTCGGGGAGGATGACGTCGGCGAACCAGCCCAGTTCGGAGTAGCGCACGTCGATCGAGACGAGCAGCTTCAGCTTCTCGATCGCGCGTTGCGTCGCCTCCGGGTCGGGCATGCCGGTGAACGGGTCGTGGCGGTAGGCGAAGTAGGCGCCGATCCCGTACGGCTGCCCCGTCTCCATCGCGGCGAAGGCCTGATGCAGCATGCCGATCGCCGGATCCCACTGCGGCCGCTTGCCGCCAGCACCATCCACACGCGGCTCCTTGACCGCCGGCACGCGATCCGTCAGATGATTCAGGCCCTTGCGGCCGTAGTGCTCGGGCGGCTTCGCCAGCACGCACCCGCCCGGAACCTCGATATTGCCCATCAGCGCGTTCAGGATCAGCGCCGAGCGGCTCACGTAAAACGACTGCCTGTGACGAGCTGACATCCACCCCGGATGGAAGATCACATGTGGCGCGTCCGCGGCGATCTCGGTCACGAACGCGCGAAGCTCCGCAGCGGGAACGCCGGTGTGCGGCTCCTGCCACTCCGGCGTCGTGTCCTTGACCGCCTCCCGCAGGTAGTCCAGGCCGGAGACGAAGCGGGCGACGAAGTCCTTGTCGTAGGCATCCTGCTCCAGGACCTCATGGATGATGGCGAGGTTCAGCGCGTAGTCGCTCTTCGGCCGGACCTGCCAGTAGCGGGTGGCCTTGGACGCCGTGATCGTGGCGCGCGGATCGATGTAGGTGCAGCGCATCCCCCTCGCCACCGCGGCCATGAACGCCTTAGCCTCCTTGACCGCCAGCGATTCGACGATGTTGCGGCCGTAGAGCACCAGATGCTTGCAATGCTGGTAGTCGAACAAGAGCCCCGCGGCGCCGACGCCGTACAGCGAACGCGTGGCGTTATGGACATTGCCGGCGCAGGCGGCATCGTGATCGAAGTAGTTCGGCGAGCCGAGCGCCCGGACGAAGGTCTGGGTCAGGTCAGTAAAGGGGCCGCCACGATCGGAAAGCGCGATACCGCGCCCGCCGAAGACATCGATCGTCTCCGTCAGCTTCCCCGCGATGTAATCCAGGGCCTCGTCCCAGGACGCCCGCCGCCACTGGCCGCCGCCCCGCTCGCCAGCCCGGATCAGCGGCGTCTGCGGCCGCTCGTCGTCAGACTCCAGAAACAGGCCGGCCGCGCCCTTCGCGCACAGGCTGGCGCCGAGGGCCTGGTCGTGCGTATTGCCCTGCAGCCAGGTCACCCGGCCGTCCTCGACCGTCACCTCCATCGGGCAACGCACCGCGCACATCCCGCACATGCTGTAAACAGTGCGCCGGCCCGGGACGCCCACACCACCCACGTTCGGCGCCATCACAGAACTCATCACAACCTCATTCCACCCGTCTTAGCCAGCCGACGCACGTCGCCCGCTGCCAAGGTCAACGTCCCGCCACCCGGCGACACGTAACAGGGTCCTTCGGCCCTTAGCGCCCAATCGATGGTCCAACGGCCGCAGGTGACCTGTCATCCCCTGCCAGTCTTCATCCCCTAGGTGAAAAAGCTGAGCCGCGCCGTGGACGAAGGCCACCCGTAGCCGGTGAGCTACAGCCCGTCGGTGTCGAGTAGCAGCACCTCGACGCGGCCGCCGGCCCGGACGCCGTCGCCGTCCGGCAGCAGTGCGAGGGCATTGGCCTGGGCCATGGCCATCAGCATGTGCGATTCCTGGCCGCCCGATGGCCGTACCCGCAGCGCCCCGTCTGTCCCGGTCCGTGCCGTCACCCGCACCAGGTGGAGCTTGGGCCCCGGCCGGCGAGCCAGGTCAGTTTCCGCTATCGCGGCAACCCGCGGCCGGTCGAGCACCGGGCAGCCGGCCATGGCCCGTAGCGCGGGCCGGACGAACAGCTCGTAGGTGACAAGAGCGGCCACCGGGTTCCCCGGCAGCCCGAAGGCCGGTATGTGCTGCTCGCCGAGCGACGCGACGGCGACGTGCTTGCCGGGCTTCACGGCGACCGTCAGGGAGTGCACCGCAGTGCCGCCCAGCTTCTCCAGGGCAACCTTCAGCACGTCATGGTCCCCCACGCTCACCCCTCCCGTGGCGATGATGGCATCGCACCGCGACCCGCCTGTCCGCAGGCAATCCGCCAGGATGTCTTGGTCGTCTCCGCCAATGCCGAGATCGACCGGACGGAATCCGTCCGATCTGAGCTGGGCCAGCAATGCCGGACGGTTGGCGTCGCGGATCTTTCCCGGCATCAGGGCAGCACCGGGAGCCGCGAGCTCGTCGCCGGTGGACAGGACGCCGACCGCCGGGCGCGGATAGACGAGCAGCGCCTGGATGCCGAGGCTCGCGAGTACCCCGACGTGGGCGGCCCTGAGCTGCGTTCCGGCCCAAAGACCTCGGTACCGGCCTCAATGTCCCCGCCAGGCTCCCGCACATTCGTGCCGGGGCTCACTGATTCCTCAACGACCACGGCCAGCCCGCCGTCCTCCGCCCTCGTGCGCTCCACCATGCACACTGCGTCGGCACCTGGCGGCATCAGCGCACCAGTCATTATCCGGACTGCCTCGCCGCGCGAAACGGCGGCCTTCGGCCCGTCGCCGGCCGCCACCGTCCCGGTCACTCGCAGGCGAACCGGGGCGGCAGCCACATCAGCGGCCCTTATGGCATAACCGTCCATCGCGGCATTGGCGAAGCGAGGCACGGGCTCAGTGGCCTGCACCGCCTCGGCCAGGACATGCCCAAGCGCATTGCCGATGGCGACGCGGCGCGGCGCCAGCGGCGTGATCGCGGCCAGGACAAGACGACGCACCTCAGCAACCGGGATCAATGTGGTCACCCGTAGAGATTCCGTGCAACCGCAGCCGGATCACCAGGGCACAAGGTCCTTGGCAGACTTAGTCCAAGGTCCGCGCCCGCCGACGCTGGCCGCGATGATCACGTCAAGGGGGTGCTAGCGCATGGCCGCAGCGACACAGCCTGGCGGCTGACGTCAGCTGCCGTTCGCCTCGCTGCCCGCGGCAAGCCGTTTGCCGGCTGCGAGCGCGGCCCGGGGAGCCAGGCCTGCCCGGCCGACCAGCCAGCAGGTGATCGGCGCGGCAGGCCGCTCCGCGGCGTGCGCGGCGATCCCGGCGAGTTCGAGCAGCATGTCCAGCTCTTCGCGGGTCGGCGGGACGGTGCCGATTTCGGCAGCGAACCCCGCTAGCCAGTCCTGAATGCTTTGCGCCATGCCCTGACTGTAGCGACGGCTGCTAGCGCGCGCCGGCTCCTTCCGGCGAAGCAGGCTCCCGCCGCCTGGCCGGCCAGCAGCCAGCGGCTAGCAGCGCCTCGTATTAGGAAATATGCGCCGCTTCGCGGCGCTCCCGTGGGGACGAAACGGGGCCCTGAGCTCTGCTGGCTGGCTGAGGTCGCAGGCGGTGTCGTGGTTTGCGTAGGGGATTAGCTGACGTCGGCCGCGCGGACGGGCAGGCTGGGGCAGGCGCGTCGCCTGTCGTCACCAATGGTCCGTTCGTGGCCGGGTATCAGATTGGTTGCTGGAGCCTGTGTCGGGTACCCCCGTTGCTGCTGCGGGCGCGTGTGTCAGTCTGAACCATCCCGGGTTTCGTGCACACCTCCTTCGTTGGGTAGGAAGATGTCACGATGCCGACCAAGTACGACAAGGATGGCGCGCTCTGTCTTGATCCTTCCGCGGTTCAGCTTTGTCCCGGCCGGCACGTTCATGGCCCGCGAAAACCAGGATCAGATCCTGGCGCGGCTGATCGCCTGGGACAGGCGGCAGAGAGAGGCTCTGCGCGGTCAGCTCCCGGCCAGGCCCGGCCAGCGCAGGACCAGGTGACGCCGGTCCCGCGCAGCGGGCTCGGGCCAGGACTGAACTGGGCCGGCGGGACGCGGCGGATGAACCGGGCGGGGCCGTGGCCAACGTTCGGCATCACGGCTCAGGTGGGCCGCGATCGGTCCCCTAGACCCCTAACCTGGCCGCCCCGCTTACTCGCGATTCGTTACAGGCGGTGACAGTCTGTGGTCCCATAGGCTGGTCACTTCCAGGCAGCGCCGTTCCAGTGCACGATCAGGGCCTCGCCGCCCGCCGCGCGACGCAGGCGACTTTACGCCCGCTGCCGAGGCGAGACGCTCCTAGCGCGGGGGCGAGCAGGTTGATCCGGTCACCAGGGCGGAGGGTGATGCCGGGGCCGGGGTCGCGGAGGGTGTGGTCGTCCAGGACCGAGACTGGGATGCAGCCTGGCGGCCGGGCGTGCCGCCGAGCGCCTGGCCGCCGGCGGGTGACTCGCCGGCGATGATGACCTCCAGATGCCGAACAGTTCCGGCCTGCCCCGATGACCTGTAGGCAAGTCACTCACGCCACTTCCAATGCCGCTGGCCGGCATTCGGCCTGTTCAGCAGGCCTTGTTAAGACACGATCAATGGCCTCGCCTCGGTCGGAGGCGGTGGCGTCTCCGGGGCTATGGCAAGACGCCGCAGCTGGGACCCTAAGCAGGTTCAGGTGAGGTGGATGCTGGTTTCAGCCACCGCTCGAGCCATGCGGAAGCGACGAACGCCACGGCGACGGCAATGATCACCACCGATATCACTTCGAAGGCATCGGATTGAATGAAGACCAGCGTCAGGACCACGGATGATAGCGGGAGACCGCCGACCGCAACCACGGTCATCGCCCCGATTCCCATGGCCACGCCGTCGACCAGCGGCAGGCCGGGAAGGTGGGACAGGGCGATGCCGATCGCGGCGCCGAGAAACATGCCGGGGAAGGCCGGGCCGCCTTTGAAGCTGCCCATGGATACGCCGAAGGCGAGCCCCTTGCAGACGATGAGCAAGACCAGGGCTCCGGCCGACCAGGTCGCCGCGTGCTGGATGAGGGGGGCGAGGTCCGATTGGCCGGAGAACAGGACGAAGTGCGAGCTTTTTCCTGTCTCCTCGGCGAACAGAACAGCCAGACCGCCGATGGCCAGGCCGGCCACCGGAGTCACGAGCACCTTGTGGCGTGCTACGAAAGGCTGGATCTGAAAGGCCAGCCGCCGGATGGCGGTGCCGGCGGGTGCCGCCAGCAGGCCGATGCCGATCGCCCAGCCGAACTGGCTTCCCGTCGGATAGCCGATGGCCGGGAGATGCGGCACCGCCAACGTCGCGACGCCCGTACCGGTCGCATGACTGAGGGCAACGAAGACAAGCGCGCCGACGCCCGAAGCCACGAGGCCGGGCAGCAGGATCACGCTGATCAGGCCGCCGCCGACCCCGGCTGCCTCCAAAAGCAAGAAGGCACCGACGACCGGTGACCCCAGCAAGGTCGAGATGGCCGCGAAGCTTCCGGCTGCGCCGATGATCACGACGGCCTGCTTGGGCGCGTCCTTCTTGATCAAGCGCACGATCGTGGTGGCGACGACCATGCCGATCACGACCAGCGGCATCTCCGGCCCCAGCACCCCGCCAAAGATGAGCGTGGCGAGCGAGGCGACGAGGACGCTGGGCAGGTCCTTCGCGGTGAAGTCCCCTCCCATCGCGAAGCCGTCGGCGGGATTGTGGCCTCCCGTCCCGGGCAGGCAGCGCAGCGTCACGCCGACGATCAATCCGCACAGGGCCAGCATGGGAAGCGGCCACCACACGGGCGCACCATGAAAGCCAAGCTCGCCGGGAAGCGTCGTGAAGAAATACTTCTGGCCCTGGGTGACCAGCTTCAGGTAGTAGTAGGCGATAGCCGCCACCGGGACGCCGACAAGGGCGCCGAACAGCAACAGCACGACGTACTGCTTGCTCTTGACAAGATCCAGCGGCTTGGGCGGCGTCGGCGCAGACGGCGCATCAACGGCAGTCACAGTCAGACCCTCCCGGCTTCCGGGCGTCAACGGCCCGGCAAGCACTCACCGCATCTCCTCGGTAGGTGCCTCTCCTTTGGCCGCCGGACGACCGGGGATTCGCGTCCCTGGCGGCTCCTGGCCGCTGGCACACCCATTCCGAATAGGACCTGGATTGAACCGGGCCGGGTTCCACGCCTCCGGGCAGGGCGTGGGAGAACACGAGCGCGGCGGTGGCCTCGAGTGCGCTGCGGAGCAGGCTGGCGGGGCCGGTCGCCTCGAATCCCAGGGTCCACCAGTCCTGGCCACGGGTACGGACCTCGGTGAGTTCCACCTCGCACCCCCGGCGCTGGCCCAGCCCCGCGGCGTGCGCCACGATCTGCGCGCTGGCCAGTGAGAACCGGCAGATCCGCCGTCTCTTGTGTACCGGCCTCCAGCCGGCCGGGTCGCCGCTGTCTCCGCTGGGCGGGCTGAAGGGAAACGACCACTTCTGCCAGGCCTCTAGGCGTCCGCGGGCGCGTCCGGCCACCTCCAGGATCCCCGGGCTCCCGCGGTAGGCCTTCACCTCCAGCGCGCCGCCCCCGCGGACCTTCACCGACAGCCCAGGCAACTGTGGATCCAGCAGGTAGGTGTCCTCGCGTGACTCCATCTCGGCCGGGAAGCGCGCGAACCATCCGGCCACCGCGGGCTCCAGCTGGCCCGGGAAGATCCAGCGCACCTCCAGGCTGCGGACTCCTTCGGTGACCGGGCTTCCAGGCGGTTCAGCCGTCATCATCACATACTCCTTGACACTGACCGGCTGGCCCTGGGCACTGCTGCCGCATGCCTGCCCTGCGCCCGGCCAGCCGGCTGCTGCGCGGGCCCTATGGCCGCGTCGGGCACGGCATAGCGGAAAGCGCGGGTCAGGCGCACCATTAGTGCACCGGCCAGCAGGCAGGCAGCCCTCGCCAGGACGACAGCCAGGAATTCTTTGCATCGGCGCGGCGGCGGCCGTGATCTCACAGGCCCTGATCGGCGGTGATCCGTCCTGATGCGACGGCGTCGACGAGTGATTGGTGGTCGCGTTCGTTCTGGTCGGCGTACGCGGCGGCGAACCGGGTGATCGCCTGGTCGAACACGTCCGAGCTGCCCAGGTAAGCGGCGATCGCGATCCGGTCCCCGGACCGGGCGTGCGCCCGCGCCAGCGACCACCCGCAGATCTCCCCGTAGACCCGCAGGCCGCGCGGCAGCAGGGCCTCGACGACGATGGAGTACTTCCAGTCCCGCAGCTGGCGGACGTAAAAGTCGCGCTGCTGGCCGTCCAGGCCGGCCTCGATCCGCTGCCAGCCCAGGAAGATGTCGCTGGATGCCTGCATCAGCCGCTGCCCCGCGACGACCCGCTGGCCCTGGTTGGCGTACTTGCTGGCGCCGACGAATTCGGCCAGCACCGACTTGTCTGCCTCCTTGATCTGCAGGAACAGCGGATCGGACTCATCGCGGCCGAGCATCAGCACGATCCAGCAGCGGGTCCCGACGCTGCCGACCCCGACGACCTTGCGGGCCATATCGGCGAACTCGTACTGCTCCAGCAGGTACCGGCGGTCGGTTTCCAGCGTCCGCCGGTACTTGCCGAGCAGGTCCTTGATCTGCGCCTCGAAGGCCTCCTGGTCCATCTGCCTGGGCAGCAGGTCCGTGACCGGGACGATCAGCGGCGGGTCGGCAATGATCCGCGGCCGGCCATCGACCAGGCGGGTCAGCTTGGCCACTTCCTGCATGCTGTCCCGGGTCCGCGCCTTGGCCATGCCCTTATCCACCATCTTGCGCTGCCGCTTCTCCAGCTGCGAGTTAAACTCCGCCCGCAGCTGGTCCAGGTCCGCGTGCGCGTACCAGACCTCCAGGTTGGTCATCCCGGCAAAGCCGCGCATCGCCCGGCGGTAGCTGGCCACCGTGGCCGTGACGATCTCATGGCGGTCCTTGCCGCCGAACCCGTTGCCGCGCCCGGCCACCTCCATGCTGGCCGCCAGCCGCTTGACATCCCACTCCCACGGGCCGGGCAGGGTCTCATCGAAATCGTTGACGTCGAAGACCAGCCGCCGCTCCGCGGAGCCGAAGATGCCGAAGTTCGACAGGTGCGCATCCCCGCAGGCCTGCACCGCCAGCCCGGACACCGGGGTATGGGAAAGATCGCTGGCCATCGGCAGCGCCGCCCCGCGGTAGTAGGTGAACGGGGAGACCATCATCCGGCCCCGCCGCACCGGCACCAGCTCCGGCACCCGGGTTGCCGCCTGCTTCTCCAGCAGGGTAACCGGGTCGGGCCGGTCCGGCGGCGGGTCGAACACCGCATGGCTGTCTCGCGGCACCGCCGCCCGCGCTTCCTTACCACGGGCTGCGCGCTCCGCCGGGGTGAGTAGCCCCACCCCGGAATCGAGCTGGTACCGCAGCGCCTGCCGGGGCGGACCCCCGGCCGTCAGCACACTCATCATCGGCTCCTCTCTGCTGCCCAGCGCACTGGCCGGGCCCTTGTTCGCTAGCATTTGCCTGATGCGGCGCTTTGCAGCGCGCTGGCCGAGCTCTTCACTTGCGTGACCGAGGACGCGACCGCCGAGGCCTCGGTTAGGGGAAGGCTGGCTCTTCGGGGATTTGATCGCGACTCCGCGCCGGACAGCCCGGGGGTGCTGGCGTTGCGGCCTGCGGGCGGAACGACCGGGTCCGGCGGGGGCTGGCGGGTTGGCTGACTTCCGCGGCTGTCCCTGTGCGCGTGCCCGGCCGGTAGGTGGCCGGGGGTTACATCTCGTTGACCGCTTGCTGCAGGGCCTTGTCGATGTCCTTCGGGTCCACGCCAAGCTCCTGGGCGGTCTGCTTCTCCGCCCTGGTCACCGAGTTCTTGATCGCGTCCTCGACCTTGCTCTCGCCGACCACCACGAGCCCGGCCTGGCCCGGGTCGATGAAGTCCCCCAGCTGCTTGGCCTGCGCCCGCGACATGCCCTTGGACAGGTGCCCGGTGACCCCGCCGACCACGCCGCCGACCGCGGCCGCGCCCAGCACCGCCGGCGGGAAGATGACCCCGATCGCCGCCCCGGCCGCAACGCCCCACCAGGCACCATGGCGGGTGGCCGTCTCGTCCTTATTCTCATGGACCTTGCCGCTGGCATCCTTGGTGACCACGGCCGCATCGTAGGAACCCACCAGGCCCGCCGCGTGAGCGTCCTTGACGACCTGGTAGTCATCCCGTGCAGTGGCCTCATCCGGATACGTTGCCACCAGGATGAACGTGCTATCGGACCCGGACATGGCGACCTCCTCCAGTTCCGCTGGCACCTGTTGCCAGCCGGTTCAGCCGGTCCGCCGCAGCCGTTACCCGGCCGCGGCATCACAGCCTCAGGCTCACACCCGGGCAGGTGACCCCGCATCCCCTGCCAGCCGAATTCCCCTAGGGGAGAAGCCCCGGCCAGCACACACCGCACCCCACCGCCCGTCCCGGGAACACACCCGCCACATGGCACGACCGCTGCCGAACCGGCAAGGGTCCTCGGGGCAGCGGGTTACGCTGCGCATGGACGAGCCGCTGTTGGCTGTCATCGGCTGCGGCGGGATGCTGTTGCACGATCAGCTCCGGGACAGGAACCGCAGCCGCGCCGCCTTCGCGTCCCAGGAGTAGATGACCGCCGTCCCGGCGATGACGTCGTGCAGCGCCCGGCGCCGGCCACCCACGAGGATGCCCGCGAACCCCAGCCCCAGAAACAGGAAGCTCAACGGGAATGCCAGCGTGCGCATGACCGCCCGGCGCCCGCTCGCGTCGGTGCCGTCGTCTCGCACCACCCGTACGCCGAACAGCGCCATGCCGGCGGTCCTGCCGCTCGCGGCCCAGGAATAGGCGAAGTAGATGAACCCCCAGACCGCATACGCAACGATCACCCAGACGTCCCCCCTATTCCAGGCGATGTCCTTGCCCGTCAGCACCCTCGCCGCGAACGAGATGGCGGCAAGGGCGAGCATGAACACCCCGAGACTTACCCCCACGTCCACGGCGAAGGCGGTAAAGCGCGATGCGAAACCCGCGCACTTGCCTTGCAGGTCCTCCTGGATGACGGCGGGCCCGGAGGGCGCGGCATCGCCCGCGCGCGCAGTCATGATCCTGCCTTGGCCGGCAGCCCGTCGGTCGGGCCGGGTGGGCCGGTATATGGGCGGCGGCGAAGACGCCCTATCCAGCGGGCGATGAACTCGTCGAGCCCGACACTCTGGCTGCGGACCGCGTCGAGCATATCGCTCGCGGCCCCGCTGGAGGATGCGGCGATGACGGCACCGAGGTCGGTCTGCTCGATCAGCTCGTCGATGTCGATGCGCTCGATGATGGCATTCACGTCTACCCGGTCGACCACGGCATTCATGTCTACCCGGTCGACCACGGCATTCATGTCTACCCGGTTGACCACGGCTTCCACGTCCACCCCGTCGACCACGGCATTCACGTCCACCCGGTTGACCACGGCATTCACGTCTACCCGGTCGACCACGGCTTCCACGTCCACCCCGTCGACCACGGCATTCACGTCCACCCGGTCGACCACGGTTTCCACATTCACCCGCGCGAGCTGGCGGTTCAGGTCGATCCGGTCAAGCAGGGCGTTGAGATCGACCCGGTCCAGCAGCGCATTCATATCCAGCGCGGAAACCGCAAGCTCGACCGCCCGCTCCGCGACGACCTGGGCCAGCGCCTCCACGCGCGGGACCACCCGGTCCCCCACCGAGCGCCGTCGTCCAAACGGGTCCATGTGCATGGCCTTTCGTGCTGCGGTCGCTAATGGTGGAAGCGGGTGCATGTCGCCTGGTCGATTACCGGGGCCTGCTGTTTCTCTAGCCGCAGGAGCAGGCGTTCGAGGTCGTAGAGGAGTTGGTCGCCATATCGTGTGTGAAGCCACGTTTAACGACGACGCGAAGCGCAGCGAGGTCCCTGCCGGTTCTTCGGGAATGTGTGGCGGAGCAGCAGCCAGCCGTTCCCACGGATCGCGTTCAATTCACGAACCGCTGCCCGCCTTCGGGCTCTCAGCGCCTCCGGCGACGCTCACGGCGGTGCATCCCAGCTAGGGAGACCGGCGACAACGGACGCCCGAGGGGGTCGATGAACAGCGCGCAGGGCCCGGTGGCGGCCGGCACGGTGCCGTCGAGGAGCTTGATGCTGTAGGTGAGCGCGTCTCCGTCCAGGTGCGGATCCTGGATGACCACGACCGCGTCCTCGGGAAGCCTGTCGCCCGGCTCCGCGAACGACAGGACGGCGTTCGGGGGGTTGTCCGCGAAGCTGTTGTCCCCTGCCGCCCAGTTGGCGACGAAGTGATCAGAGGTCATGTGCCCGACGTCGCGCTTGGGGCGGTCGGCGAAGTACAGCGTCGACGGCGACAGGCCATGCAACGTGATGGTTCCCTGGCCGCTGGTCATGCTCGCCGCGGTCTGGACGAACAGTGCTTCCATGTCCTCAAGCTGCTGCTCGGTGACCTCACTCATCGTGGCTCCTCCTTTTTTCTCTTACGCCGCCTGGCGTTCGTTATCTTCATATTTGTCGCGGCCGCAGTCGCGTGGCTAGGGTCGGGACGGTGCCCTGGCCGCTCAGGTCG
Source organism: uncultured Actinomycetes bacterium (assembly GCA_963806335.1). Taxonomy (GTDB): domain Bacteria; phylum Actinomycetota; class Actinomycetes; order Streptosporangiales; family Streptosporangiaceae; genus Palsa-504. The sequence continues at coordinate 16,184 of CAWDXO010000022.1, read as the reverse complement.
CCGGGGCCGGGTGAGCAGATGCCTGTGGTGCCGCTTTGGCGGTGTGCTTTTGCAGCCGGTCCGCCAGGAACATGACGATGACGGCGATCCCGACGCCGGCGAATGTGAACAGGATCCGCCATCCCTCGTCAGCAAGGTTGGACGGCTGGGGTACGTCCATGGCGATCAGGATGGCCGCGGCCATAGCTGCGGTGTACCAGGCGTAGTTCACGGAGTGGATCGACCCGGCCACCGCGAAGAGGACGACGATGATCACCTCGAGTGCGGTCCTGTTGTCGACGGCCAGCAGGACGAGGGCCGCCACCGCGGCGCCCACGACCGTCCCGGCGATGCGCCGCTCGGCGACGAGGGCGGATTGCTGCAGGCTGGGCTTCATGGCAATGATGGCGGCGACGGGCATCCAGTAGGCGTGCGGCAGCTTCAGCCCGAAGGAGATCGCGACGGCGACCGCCAGGGCGGCGGCCCGGATCATCGCGAACAGGACCAGTGGCCGGGTCAGCGGCCGCGGCGAGATATCGCCCGGGATCTCGGCGACAGGCTGAGGCTCGGTGACCCGCCCCCGGGCCAGCCACATGATGAAGGTGCAAGCGATCCACAGGGCCGACCCGACCAGCCAGGCCAGCGCCTGCTTCCACGGTTCGGTGTGGATCAGGCCGGAGCCGAACAGACCCGGCAGGCTGTACGAGAAAAGAGTGGGCAGGCCGAGGGCGATAATGAACCAGATGTTGAGCAGATAGGCCGCCACGAATCGGTGCAGGCCGTATGTCACCGCCAGCCCGCCCAGCAAGGTGGCCACGAAAGCGGCCAGCACCACGAACCCCCAGGCCCCGCCGCCGATACCGAATCCCAGGGCCGTCAGCAGCGCACCGGCCCCGGCGACCACGGCCATCCGGGGCACCCGGTAGCCGTATTTCCCGCCGGGGTCGCTCACGGCCAGGCACAGCGCCCCGAAGATCGCAGTGAGGAAGTACCTCCGCTCCGCTGGGAGCACGCCCACGATGATCAGCAGCCCCATGACGACCGCGAAGATGGCGCCTCTGCGCAGGTTGAATCCCTGCCGGTTGAGCTGGAATATCTTCGACACCTGACTCACGACTCACCTCTCAGCACCTTGGCCTGGGACCCGCGCAGCAGTCCTCCCGCGGCGGCACCGGACGACCGCACGGACCGAGAATCGCTCAGCCACCAACGGCGGGGCAAGCCCGCGAGCTTTACCTGGGGGCGGAGCAAATCCGGCATTCCTCCACCCGACAAGCGGGCCAGCCGTTCCCGCTAGGGGCGAAGGTCCGTCACCCAGCAGGCTCGCACTCGGGTAGGTGACGCTGCATCCCCTGCCGGCCGAATTCCCCTAGGTGATCCCAGTAGGCATTGAGCAGGGCCACGCCGACTCAAGTTCCTGAGAATGAGCACGCCGCGCCGCCGTGACAGGGTCCCTGCCGGTGCCACCGGGCACGCAGTTGTCCAGTGCCTGGGATCCGATCTGCTGGCGTGGTCAGTGGCGGGCCTGGGTTGCTCTACTGCCCGGCGTCGCTATCGTCGGCCATCTCGGCCTCGGCCACAGCGATCGCGATGCCCAGCGCCCGGAGGATCTTTCCGCCTGCCGAGACCACCCGGGCCGTGCCCACTACCGGGGCAACCGCGATCATGATTCCCTGAAGATCGTCGGCGGTGACCCCGCTGTCGTCGGCGGCCCTGGCGTTGGCGAGGTAGGAGGCAGGCGGCGCGTCCACCGCGATCAGCGCAGCGATCCTCGCGAGCATTAGCTCGCGAGGGGCAAGAGAATTGTGCTTGACCGACGCCACGGTAATGTCGGCGAGTGTGTCAAGGACAGGTGTATCGGCGGTCATGGGGCCCTCCTCCAGTTTCGCTGGCATCCTTTGCCAGGCGGTTCAGCCGATCCGCCGCAGCCGTTACCCGGCCGCTGCGTCACGGTTTAAGGTTCACACCCAGGCAGATGACCCTGCATCACCTAGCGCCGGGATTCACCTAGGGGAAGCTGGGCTTGATGATCTCCCAGCTGGGCAACGTGGTTCAGTCCTCGGTCGAGGGGTCGGGCCGCAGCGAGGCCGGAGGGCTCCAGTACACCGGGCAACAGCTCGGCTCGTCGCTCGGGGTGGCGCTCATCGGGGCCATCGTGCTGATCGGCCTGACCAGCACCTTCATCTCAAACGTCGAGCACGACCCCCGGATCAGCGCCGACGTGTCCGCCCAGGTAGGAGTGGCGGCGGGCGCCAGCACCAACTTCGTCTCCGCCACGCAGATCGACGCCGCGGCGAAAAAGGCTGATCTGGACGCCACGACTACAGCAGCACTCGTCGATGACTACGAGTCGGCACAACTCCGGTCGCTCAAGACCGGGCTCCTGGCTGCCGCCCTCCTCGCCCTCATCTCGCTCGGGTTCACCAGAGAGCTGCCGCACGAGCGACCGGCGCCCCGGACCAATCGTGATCCCGCAGCAGTGCCGACCTGAGCCCGGGGTGATCGCCGAGTCGCAGGGAACCCGCCAACCGCGCCCATGCCCGGCTCCTGTGTGCGCGGGGCGCGGCTGGCATGGGTTGGAGGGTTCGACGTCACCGCACCGATCCCTGGTACTTGCTGGCCCGCGGGTCAGCGAGTACCAGGGCGTTCTGGCCGGCCGCTACACTGCAGGTGTCGTGCCGCGAGCCGGATGAATCGCCGCAAGGCCCCGCCAGTGGGGCAGTGGCGTGGCCGGAGCGGCCCGCGGACTCGGGGGTGGCCATGGCAGGGACGCCAGTCCGCGGAACGTCGGCGCGCGGCGGGCGGGCGTCGCTGGCACGGTTCAGGGAGCGCGAGCGGGACCGGGGCGCGGTCATGCCCGGCACCTTCCGGGCCGCGGTCGCCGCCGAGATGGGACAGGCGTTCAGCCCGCCCTACCAGGTGCCCATCGTGGTCGCGGTCAACGGGCTGCTGATGGCCGGCGCGTGGTTCCTGCTGCCGCGCGGCTGGCTGTTCACGCTGCAGAGCGCGCTCGCCTTTCCCGTCGTCCTGTCCAGCTGGATGTACGCTGACGTCCCGGCGACGAACGTGCTCGCCCCGGACCGGGTCCGTGTCCTGGCGGCCCTGGGCGACGGCACCATGGTCAGCCGGCTGCTGCTGGCCAAGACCGCGGTGCTCTGGGTTTTCGTGGCCCCGCTGTGCGCGGTGCTGGCCCTTGTTGTCGGGCTGGCGCACCATGCCGCGCTGCTCATCGGCGCAGAGATCATCGCGATCTGCGTCGTCCCCGTCGCCTGCCTGCCAGTCGCGGCGCTGGTCGGCATCCGCTGGCCCTACCACCCGCTGCAGCTGCATTACCGCTGGGACCACCGCGTCCCGCTGCGCCGGATGATCGTCCGCTGGCTGATCCTCGCGGTCGTCCCATACGTCCTTGTGCCCGCCCTGTGCGTGCTGATGACCGTCCCAGCCGTCATCCTGCTCGTGCTCACCCATAGCGCTAACAACCACGTGATCAGTTTCGTCGATGCCGAGGGCAAGCCGTTCGGCCTGGCGCTGTCCGGCCCCGGCCACCCGCTATCGGGCGGCATGTTTGCCGCTGCCGTCGCGCTGACTTGCGGGGTCGCGGTCGTGGTCTGGGTGCTCGGACGTCGCGCCGACACGTGGCTGATCCGGCGCCGGCAGCCGGCGATCGCCGCCTACCTGGCGGACCCGGCGCGGGGCTGATCGCGGGACCGGGGGCCGCACCCCGTCCGCCGTGGGCTGCCGGGCGGCAGCGGTCGTGCCATGTGGCGGGTGTGTTCCCGGGACGGGCGGTGGGGTGCGGTGTGTGCTGGCCGGGGCTTCTCCCCTAGGGGAATTCGGCTGGCAGGGGATGCGGGGTCACCTGCCCGGGTGTGAGCCTGAGGCTGTGATGCCGCGGCCGGGTAACGGCTGCGGCGGACCGGCTGAACCGGCTGGCAACAGGTGCCAGCGGAACTGGAGGAGGTCGCCATGTCCGGGTCCGATAGCACGTTCATCCTGGTGGCAACGTATCCGGATGAGGCCACTGCACGGGATGACTACCAGGTCGTCAAGGACGCTCACGCGGCGGGCCTGGTGGGTTCCTACGATGCGGCCGTGGTCACCAAGGATGCCAGCGGCAAGGTCCATGAGAATAAGGACGAGACGGCCACCCGCCATGGTGCCTGGTGGGGCGTTGCGGCCGGGGCGGCGATCGGGGTCATCTTCCCGCCGGCGGTGCTGGGCGCGGCCGCGGTCGGCGGCGTGGTCGGCGGGGTCACCGGGCACCTGTCCAAGGGCATGTCGCGGGCGCAGGCCAAGCAGCTGGGGGACTTCATCGACCCGGGCCAGGCCGGGCTCGTGGTGGTCGGCGAGAGCAAGGTCGAGGACGCGATCAAGAACTCGGTGACCAGGGCGGAGAAGCAGACCGCCCAGGAGCTTGGCGTGGACCCGAAGGACATCGACAAGGCCCTGCAGCAAGCGGTCAACGAGATGTAACCCCCGGTCGGCCGTCCTAGCCGACGCAGGCCACGAAACTATCAACGAGGTGGCGGGCCGCTGCCTGGCAGAGAGGTGGCGAGATGAAGACGGTGATCGTGGGTGGGGTTGCGGCTGGTGCCTCGACGGGGGCGCGGCTGCGGCGGCTGGATGAGTCGGCTGAGATCGTCGTGCTTGAGCGGGATCATTACGTCTCGTTCGCGAACTGCGGCTTGCCGTATCACATCGGCGGGGTTATCCCGGACCGGGACAGTCTGCTGCTGCAGACCCCGGAAAGCCTGGCCAAGAGCCTGGCGCTGGATGTGCGGACCGGGCAAGACGTGATCCGCATCGACCGTGATGCCAGGGAAGTCGAGGTGCGCGACCTCGCCCAAGGGCGGACGTACCGGGAGTCCTACGACAAGCTCGTGCTGTGCCTCGGAGCCGAGCCGGTCCGGCCCCCGATCCCGGGGGCGGATGACCCGCGGGTGGACGTGCTGCGCAACATCCCCGACATGGACCGGATCATCACCCAGCTGGACAAGGACGCCACCAGTGCGGTCATCGTCGGCGGCAGCTACATCGGCCTGGAGCTCACCGAGGCGTTCCGGGACCGCGGACTGGCAACGACCGTAGTCGAGCGGACCGAACGGCTGATGCCGTGGCTGGACCCGGAGATGACCCGGATCCTGGACTACCACGTCGCCACCCACGAGGTGGACCTGCGGCTCGGCACGTCCGCCACGGCCGTCCGTCACGGGGAGGACGGCAGGCTCGTAGTCGATCTGTCCGACGGCACATCCGTGGAGGCTGACGTCGTCGTGATGGCGGCCGGGGCGCGTCCCAACGTCGGCCTGGCCCGTGATGCGGACCTGGAGATCGGGCCGCGCGGCGGCATCGTGGTCGATGCGCAGATGCGCACGTCGGCACCGGACATCCTCGCGGCGGGTGACGCGGTGGAGACCGCTCATTTGCTGACCGGGGAGCCGGTGCTGTCGATGCTGGCCGGGCCGGCGAACCGGGAAGGCCGGATCGCCGCCGACACGATCGCGGGCCGCGAGGATGTCGGCGGCTACCGGGGTACCCAGGGGACCGCCGTGGTCAAGGTGTTCGAGATGACCGCCGGGGGCACCGGCCTGACCGAGGCCGAGCTGGCCGCGGCCGGCCTGGACTACCGCAAGGTGTACACCCACCAGAACGGCCATGCCGCCTACTATCCTGGCACCGCGCCGCTGTTCCTGAAGGTGCTGTTCGACCCGGCCGGGGGCAAGCTGCTGGGCGCGCAGGTGCTCGGCTGGGACGGTGTCGACAAGCGCATCGACGTCCTCGCGGTCGCGATCCGCGCCGGGATGACCGTGTTCGACCTGGAGCACCTGGAGCTCGCCTACGCGCCGCCCTACGGGGCGGCGAAGGACCCGGTCAACATGGCCGGCTTCCTGGGCTCCAACCTGCTCCGCGGCGACATCCACCTGTGGTACCCCGAGGACTACCCGGGCTGCGCCGGGCGGGTGACGATCCTGGATGTGCGCACCCCGGCCGAATACGAGGCATGGCACATCCCCGGGGCGGTCCTGCTGCCGTACACCGAGCTGCGCCACAGGCTGGATGAGGTGCCCCGGGACAAGCCCGTGTATACCTACTGCCGGTCGGGTTTCCGCAGCTACATCGCCTACTGCGTCCTGAGGCAGGACGGGTGGGACCAGGTGGCGTTCCTGGCCGGCGGGATGATGACCTACCACGGCTACCACCGCACGCCGCTTGCCGTGGGTAGCGGCGGCATGCCGATAGTCGCCCACGCCGAGGACCAGCTGGCGCAGCGCCCCGGCGCGCTCGAACACATCTGATGTGCCACGAACAGATCGCAGGCCGCCACCATGGGTGACATCCGGGGTTGAGGTTGCGCTGAACATCCGGGCCGAGCAGTCCCGCTGTCCTGAGGCCAGTGCTCGCACGCTGGCGGGCGGGGCTGACGCAAGTAGGGACTTTCGGCCTATGGCTCCATGGATCCGCATCAGGCAGGCTAGGCGCTATGGGCCCTGGGCAGGAGGTATCCGGCGGCGGGCGGGCACCGAGTCTGTCGCGCCGTCAGGTCGTGTCGGAGGCTCGCGAGGGCACCGCTGAACGGTCAGGCTCGGTCGCGGGCGACGGGGTGCGGCAGGCTGCGGAGCAGCCGATCCTGGTCGGCACGAAGCTGCATCCGCCGTCGGTACGCGAGCTGACGATTCCGCGGGAGCGCCTCCTGGAACGCCTTCGAAGCGGGTCGGACCGCAGCCTCACTCTCATCGCCTGCCCTGCGGGCTTCGGGAAGTCTACCCTGCTGGCGGCGTGGCGCGAGGCCGAGGCCGCGCGCAAACCCGTAGCGTGGCTGACGCTGGACGAGGGCGACAACGACCCCGTGGTGCTCTGGTCCTATGTGATCGAGGCGCTCCGCCGCGCCAGCCCCGCCGTCGCCAGGTCGGCGCCCGTGGATACGGTCGTGGCACCGGTCGTGGAGGTGGTCCTGCCGCGCCTGGTCAACGAGCTGGACGGCCAGGGTGAGATCACGCTCATCCTGGATGACTTCCACCGGCTGTCGAGCGTCCCGGCCCGCGCCAGCGTCCGGTGGTTCATCGACCATGCGCCGCCCGGCTTCCAGCTCGTGCTCGCGAGCAGGACAGAGCCCAACCTGCCGGTGGGTGCGCTGCGCGCCCACGGTGAGCTGCTCGAGCTGCGGGCCGGCGACCTGCGGTTCACCTGCGAGGAGGCGGACGCCTTCCTGAACGGCCGCCTCGGGCTCGGCCTCACGCCCGACGATGTCGAAGCTCTGATGGAGAAGACGGAGGGATGGCCAGCCGGGCTCTACCTCGCCGCGCTCTCACTGCAGCACGCTGCCGACCGCCACGCTTTGGTGCACAGATTCGGCGGCTCGAACCGTCACGTGGTGGATTTCCTGGTGACGGAGGTACTGCAGGCGCATGACCCGCCGGCGCAGGCGCTGATGCTCCGCACGTCGGTTCTCGAGCGGCTGTCCGGCCCCCTCTGCGATGCGGTGCTGGAGCAGCAGGGCTCGGCCGCGATGCTCGACGCGCTGTCGCGGAGCAACCTGTTCCTCGTCCCGCTCGACGACGAGGGCAGGTGGTACCGCTTCCACCACCTCTTCACCCAGCTGCTCCGGGTGGAGCTCGAGCGGCGCGAGCCGGGCCTGGCCCCGGCGCTGCACCGCCGCGCGTACGCCTGGCATCGCGATCACGGGACGACCGACGAGGCGATCCAGCACGCGATAGCAGCCGGGGCTTACGCCGAGGCCGCCGAGCTGATCCAAGGCCTCTGGATCAGCTACGCCAACACGTGCCGGTACGACACCGTGCTGGCCTGGCTCCGGCGGCTCCCCGACGAGGTCCTGAACGGCGACGTACAGCTGCTCCTAGTCAAGGCATGGGTGCTCTCGCTGTCCGCCCGGCGGGAGGAGGCGGCACAGGCCGTCGCAGCGGTCGAACGGCTGGGCGATCTGGGCGCGAGGCCCCTGCCGGACGGTTTCAGCTCGGGCGAGGCGAGCCTGACGATGCTACGGGCCTGCTTCCCGTGGGGTGATGTCGGCGTCCAGCTGAAAAACGCCCGCCGGGCGGCCGAGCTTGAGGGCCCCGGATCGCCTTGGCGGTCATTGGCGTGCTGGGCGGTTGGCACAGGTCTGTACTTCCGGGGCAAGCCTGAGGAGGCCGACCGGTGGTTCGCGGAATCGGCGGCGCTAGCGCCCGCGAACGCGCAGTGGCTGGCGGGCGAGGCGTCGCTGGCCTACCGATCGTGGATCGCCGGCGAGCGGGGCTGTCATGAGGAACAGCGGGTGCTGGCTGAGGCGGCAGCCGAATTCACGCGAGAGCACGGCACCGGAAAGGTCATCGGCCCGGCCTCGCTGGCGGTCGGGGTATCGCTTGCGGCGCGCGGCAGGCCCGAGGAGGCACTGCCGCTGATCGAACGCGGCATCGCCTTCTCGCGGACCTTCGGCCAGCCCCTCCAGCTGGCGAATGCGCTGCTCAGCCAGGCGCCGGCCCTTCGGGCCCTAGGCGAGCACACGCGTGCCGCCGACACGGTAGCCGAGACGAGATCCATCCTCGAGTCCTGCCCGGATCCGGGGATCTTGGCCAGGAGGCTAGCTGCCCTCGGCCGGACACCGCACATCCGCCGCGACCGGTCCGCAGATCAGGAGCTGACGCAGCGGGAGCTCCGGGTGCTCAAGCTGCTGCACGGCGAGCTGTCCGAGCGGGATATCGGCCGGGAGCTGTACGTGACCCACAGCACGGTCCACACTCATGTCCGGGCGATCTACCGCAAGCTCGCGGTGTCCTCGCGGGCCGGCGCGCTCCAACGTGGCCGCGAACTCGGCCTCCTCTAGCGAGCATCCCAGGGGACGCCGGGCGCCGTCGGCCGGCGACGCCGTCCAGGTCTAACTGCCGTGTTGTGCGTGACTGGTCCATGCCCGGACGGATATAGCGGCCGGGTCTGGGCTGGCAGCAATTCCCCTAGGGGATTCAAGCCAGTAGGTGATGACGAATCGCCTGCCTGAGGGTGAGGCTGAGTAGACATGGACAGCAACTGGGGGCCAGGCCGCAGGTACCGGCTCGTCCTTCGCGGGGAGCTTGGCGATTCGTTCGGTTTCCTGTTTGAGGGCATGCGCCTGCAGCGGCTTGCGGGCATGACGGTGCTGACCGGCCCTGTGACCGATCAGGCGCACCTGCTCGGCCTCATCGAGCAAATCCAGGAGCTGGGCGTTGAGCTCGTATCCGTCAACCCGGACTAGGCAAACGGATAGCGCTGCAGCAGGTCCCGGGATGGAACCCGGCCGGTCATGATGGCTCATCGGCACGTCCGCAACGAGCCGGGCCGGCTCGCTTACCTCTGTTCAGGACAGCGCGGGCCATCTTCGCGGTAGGAGGCATCGCCAGGCAGCGCCTGATCGCCGGGGGCCTGCTGATGGCCGGGGAGGAGCTTGGCGCTCATCTTGACCGCCTTGACCGCGCCTGTGGCGCCGGCCTCCAAGGTCGCGCCGAGAGCCATGACGATGATGCCCGGGATAAACAGCGCCCGGGAGCCGAGCATGAGCAGCCCGATCCGGCCCAGGGCATAGGGCGGGGTGCAGACCACCGCGCTGATCGCGCCGCCCACGGCGGTAAGGGTGAGCTTGTCCCGTTTGGAATGGGTGGTCCTCACGCCGATAAGACGGGCCGGCACGGCGACATAGCAGACCATCATCACGGCAATGACGATGCTCAGCGAGATGGCGAACCACCACGACCCCCAGCGGGGAAACACCACCGTGGACACGCCGAGGCAAAGGCCGACCGCGGTTCCCCATCCCAGCACCACAGCGAGGCAGAACCGGGCCCGGGTGAACGCCGGCCGGATCACCGGCGGTCCCGGCCTGGCGATGGCAAAGGCGAAGACGGCGTTCAGGAAGAAGCACGCGGCGGTGATCGCAGCAACAGCGAGCACGAGCAGGATCACGACCGGCCCGTGCACCACATGGAAGGACTTCCCGCGAAGCAGATGGGCCTTCAGATCGAGCATGGCCAGCCAGATCCACATCGCCGGGAGGACCTGGACCAGGGTGAGCCGCCAGTTGGTGGCCAGCAGCTTCACCCCGCCGAACAGCGTCACCACGGCGCCGACGCCAAGAGCGAGCGGAGCGAACAGCCGCCGGGACCGGCTCAGCTGGAGAACCGCCTGCTCCACGGCCGCATCGTCACCGTCGCGGACGGCGCGGATCAGCCTCCCGGCCCTGGCCCGCCAGGCGGCCGGGCGCGGCTCGGGCGCCAGGCCACTGGTTCCCGGCCGCGGGGGATCGCCAGATACATCGCCGCCAGCAGGCAAGGCCGCCGACTGTTCCCGTGCGTTCCCGTCTATGGCCACTGCGAGCCCTTCGCGAACAGTGATGCGACGCGGTACCAAGCGCCGGGCAGGCCGCTACCCGGCGGCCGGCCCGGTGCCACCGCCTGTACCCGGGCTTTGTCCCCGGCCGCGTTGCACCGCCCCCACGAGCACTCGTATACCGGCGCCCAGAAATGCGAGGTCGGCGAGCATCTGGAAGATGAGCACCACCCGGGCGGCCTCGGACTTGGCGGTGATGTCCCCGAAACCCACCGTGGAGAACACCGTCACCGTGAAGTACAACGCGTCCGTGCGGGTCAGCGGCTCGGTGAAGCTCGCCGCCGAGGCCCGCTCCATCACAAAGTAGGTCGAGGCGAACAGCACCAGGAACAAGGGAAGGATCAACCCCAGCGTCTCGGCCGCCCGCAGACCCGGGTAGCGCGCGCCGGCGACGGCCCTGACCTCCCACACCATGACACCCGCAAAGACCACGATGCCGATCAGCAGACGCACCGCCGTGCCGGAATCCCATCGCCGGTCCAGCGGAAGCACGTAGTACAGAACGACCAGTACCACCGCGACGAGGACGCTGCGCAGGACCGCCCGGAAGATGAGCCGCCGTCGCTTCGCCGCCGGCAGGGCCTGGAAGTGCTGGTTCGTCATACTCGCCCCCGTGCCACGCTCTCCCCGGAGCTGACTCGCCTAGTAGGCGAGCCGCCGCGAAGGCATCAGCGCGCCGATGAGCCAGAAGAATGGCAAGAAGAACCCGATGATGAACATCACCCAATGACCCTTCCTGATCGACATAACGCCAAGAGTAATCATGAGTATCAGGTAGATGATACCGGCGGTAATGATCCACAACATTTCGGTCCTCCTTGCAGGACGTTCTCGCTCCCTTTTGACAATGTCTCTGACATATCCGCACCGCCCAGGGCCGAAAGTCCCGCCGAACGTCCATCGCGCATGGTTGCCCGTCGCCAGAGCAGTGGTGGAATCTGGGCTGGCCAGCGCCGCCGCTGCAGCGAACGGCAACCCGAAGGCAGCGATGCCGGTGACCGCGCCTTCAGGCCTTTAGCGTAGCGGCGTAGCACCTGCATGAAAGTGGTGCCGAGGTCGGTGCGGGGCTCCGGCTGACGTACTAACCGCCGATGTTCGGGCAGTTCGCTTTCGCCGTGTCGACGAAAGCGGTGCCAGCTGTCTTGACGGCGCCGACCGCGGCGGTGACGCTCGCCACAGCGGTCACGCTCGGATTGCTGGCCAAGGTTGTCACCTTGCTATGGAGTTGACTCAGCGCCGTCTTCAGGCCGCTGATCTGGGTGGTCCACTGGCCGGGAGCATTGTTGCCGAGGGTCATCAGTGACATTTGGGTGTTCTTCACGTCGGTGGTCAGCACGCTGACCTCTCCCTTGCTCACCTTGACCTGTTCGAGCTGCTTCAGCGACGTGAGCACGGCAGCGGCCTCGGCGCAGGTGGACGACGTAGCCGACGCGGCCGGGGTGCTGCTCGCGGCAGAAGTAGCCGACGCGGCCGGGGTGCTGCTCGCGGCAGATGAGCCAGGAGCGGCTGTGGTGCTAGCAGAGGACGCGCACCCGGCGACCAGGATCACGGCACCGAGCCACACGAGCCTTCTTATGCAATTCATGCCATCCGCCTCAAAGATATTCGCCGACGCCGATTGCGCTGGCACTGCCCCACGATGACCACCACGCTCACACCTAGGCAGGCGATCCGTCATCACCTACCGGCGGGATTCACCTAGGGGATAAGGAGACCGGCTTCGGCGGTAAGCACCCACGCGAGGGCGACGTATAGCGCCGGCATAACCATAGGCGCATCTCGAGGACGCCGAGGACACCGCCGCGGTGCTGGAGTGGAAGACCCGGGATGCCGCCGGGCAGACGACGTTCGTGTCCGCCGGCGAAGCAAGGCGCCGGCTGGGCATGCCCCGGTGAGCCTGCGGGTCGACTATGACGAACGGGCGGTCAGCCAGGCGGCCGCGTTCCTCGACGACCCGGGGGGCATCCGTGCGGTGCTGGACGCGATCGATCGGCTGGCTGAGGATCCTCGCCCCGCTGGGTCGTTCCCGTACGGTCGCCTGACCTGCGGCGCCTGCGGGTAGGCCGGTACCGCGAGATCACTGAAGACGCGATCGCGGTCCGGCACATCGCCCGCGGCACTGCGAGGTGACATGGCGGAAGGTCATCCGGGCGGCGTTTTAATGCCATCGGGATGTAGAGGTCGCCGTCGACGTGGCGCACAGTAATGCAAAGGGGTAGCGGACGCATGGCACCTGCACACCGCCGCGGTATGCGGGGTGCGCATTTGCTGAGGCGGGGCTCCGCAGACCCGTCAGCATGCCGGAACGCGCGGAGGGGAGGAGATGCACGCTCCTGGTCAGGTTCCGGACCTGGATCGACACCCACACCGACCAGGTGATCATCTCGGGGAGCTTGCTTCTGGCTCATCGCCAACAGCCTGAGGCACCACAGATCTCCATTGAACTAAGCCTAGGGAGGCGCGGTGAGCAAACGGGCCGACAGTGAAGCCAGGAAGTTCCCGGGGTGGATCGCGAACGCAAGGCAGCATCGAGAACGGTATCAAGACAAGCTCGCGCGGCGCCCGTGGATCGCGTTTCCGCTGGAATCCTTCCGGCGGTTCAACAAGATCGAGGGCAAGCACCTTGCCCTGGTGATCACCCTGAACCTGTTTGTCGCGGTGATCCCCCTGATGATCATCGGCTACGCGTTCATCGAGGCGTTCAACCCGCGGCGCGACATCGGTAACCTGCTCGTCGGGAACCTGCATCTGACCGGGAGCACCGCGCAGATCGTCAAGGACACATTCAGCAACGCCAGCTCGGGCGAGAGCGTGGCGCTGAGCATCAGTCTGATCTCGCTGCTGATCACCGGCCTGGACGTGAGCGCCACCGCGCAGATCGCCTACGCCCGGGCCTTCACTATGACCCCGCTGCACGGCGTCCAGAAGTACCTGCGCGGCGCCGCCTGGCTGATCTTGCTGCTCGCGGACACCGGCGCCGCCCTGACGCTGCGGTCCCTGGCCACCCACCATCCGCTCGGGTTCGCCCTGGCGGCCGGCGCCGTGCTGCTCGTGCTCGAGTTCGGGTTTTTCCTGGTCACTCCCCGGTTGCTGCTTGATCTGCCGTTCAAGTGGCGTGATCTGGTCCCTGGCGCGGCCGTGTGCACGGCGGCGGCCACCGTCGTGCACACCGTAGCGGCGTTGTTCCTGCGCAACTGGTTCGGCGAGTACGGCCATGCCTATGGCGGCTTCGGCGTCAGCCTGGCGCTGGTCGCGTTCGTTGGCATTATCGCCTCGTTCTGGGTCTGGATCGCTGCCGTGATGGGCGTCTACTGGGAACGCAGGGCAGGACCCGCCGCTGTCGCCGCGATGGAGGAACTGTCAGCCGACCTCAGCGCGTCATAAGCGCCCAGGCTGGCATGCAGGCCGCACCTCGCTTAGCAGGCTAGGCCGTTGGGATGACACGGAAAACCGGACAACGATCGACAATGAGGTAACCCAGTCGGTCGGCGCCAGCGATCCGCCGCGCGCCGTCTTGGTCCTTCCGCGGCTCAGCGGGTTCCTCATTCCAGCGCAGCGGGGCACACTCACGGCTCCGGTGGCCGCCGTCTCCGGTATGAGGTCCGGCAACGGCTGCGGCTTACCGGCGCCGGGTAATGTCGGCCTGCGGAGGGACAGCCCCGACTCCTTGCGGGAGGTTCAGCATCGTGCTGCGACTCGGAACCGGCCAGAGCGGGTGCGACGCGCGTTGCCGGTTGGGTGTCACCGGTTGCCTGTTGTTACGGATCGTCTAGTTGCTCCAGTGCGGCTTCGATGTCATATCCGAGGGCGGTCGCTACGTCGGGAGCGGCGCAGACGACCCGGCCGAGCCCGGTCACCGGGGCGATCGCGAGCAGCACATCGGCGATCTCGTCCTGCGTCGCGCCTGCCGCGAGCGCCCGGGCGGTGCCCCATTCCAGGCAGACCGCTGGTGACCCGCTGGCCACCAATATCCCGAGTTGAAGCAACGCCGCGATTTTAGGTTCCAGGGCCGAGGTCCCGGCCAGGGCAAGCCCCAGCCCGGCCTCGTCTTCGACGAAGCCCTCGTCGATCATCGCCAGCCTGCGCAGTGTTTCCTGGTATCTCGCCGTCGGGCTCATAGGTCTCCCTCGCCATCGAGCGCCATTCCACCTCGGACCCGGGGCGGGTTCCATCCCCCTGCCGGAGTAAAAAGACAGGCCGTCATCCCCCCGGGGAGCCCCGGCTGACGGGGACCGGGCGGCGCCCCGGCATACCTGCCTGGCCGGCCGCTCACGGCTGGAAGATGACGACCACCGGGCAGGGAGCGTCACAGGCCACCAGGCTGCTCACCGAGCCCACCCCCAGCTCGCCGAGACCGCCGCCACCCCGCGAACCCATCACCAGCAGGTCGGCGTAGTACCCGGCGCCGCCTCCTCCCAGGTGAGCGACAGGTCATCCGGCCCGACCTCCAGGATCTTGCCCTCGGCGCGCAGCCGCGCGATCGGCAGCGGCGGCTCGGCCCGGGCGGCAAGCACCGGCCGGGAACCGCCCGGCACATGATCGGCCAGCATGGACAGCGCGGCCCGGCATTGGGAGTTGTGCAGTACGTGCACGTCATCCAGGACAAGCGCCACGGGCGAGGCCATCGATGAGAAAGCTGAGCCGAGCCGCGGGATGACTGAGCCGGGCACTGAGCTACCGGGGGAAGCGAGAGTATCGAATACCCGCTCGCCGACCGGCTCCACCGCATCGAGCGCTTTCGCGACATAGGTGAGCAGGACCTTCGGATCATTGTCCGCTTCGTCGACCGACACCCAGGCGAAGGCCTGCCCGTTGCGCTCGGCCCACTGGACTTGTTGGCTGGCGGGGGCTGGAGATTATGCATCTTACCCGTGCAGGGTGATGCCGCTGATACGTCCCTGGACGGATGCTGGGCGTGCGCTGGGCGCAGGACCCGTTAGCCAGCCGCTGCCGGCAACCCTCACCGGCGGAAAGGAGACGCCATGCCGAGCCGCAGCGTGCGCAACAGCAGCCACAGCAATGCCGTACCGCCGGCCAAGCCGATCACGACGCTGACCGCGAATTGCGCGAGCTTGCAACCCAGGTGGCCGTGGGTGTATGACGCCGTGGGACACCAGGATGCCGCCGACCGGGTCGGTCAGTGACCCCTCCAGACCAGGACTCGCTGCAGCCGTTCGGTCGGGCGGAGAAAGCCCTGCAACGGACCTACCACCGTCGGCCCGGAGACGGTGAGGATTACTGCGATCATCACCGCTGCGCCTGGTGACATGCCTAGTAGTAGCGCTGCCACCGCCGCGGCCAGCGGCCAGGTGATCAGCATTCCGATGATGATCAGCCTGACTACGCCGGCCAGCTGAGGAGACGGCATGCGGGGCAAGGGTACATGATCCTCGCGGCGGGTGCTGCCGGGACGTCGGCTGAGACGTTCACTGAGCTGATGGATCACGTTGCCCAGGGTTTCGAGGTGCTGGGAGCCACGATCCTGGTCGTCGGCGTGATCTGGTCGTTCGTGCTCGCCGCAGTGGCCGTGCGGCGATCCGGCTGGTCGGCAAAAGCCTACCTGGTGCTGCGCCAGGCATTCGGCGGGACTCTGCTGCTCGGACTGGAAATACTCGTCGCCGCCGACCTGATTCGCACTATCGCGGTCGCGCCTACCCTCAACAATGTCCTCCAGCTCGGGCTGATCGTGGTGATCAGGACATTCCTGAGCTTCTCGCTAGAAACCGAGATCGAGGGCGTTGCGCCGTGGCGGCGGGCCCTGATCGGCGGCGCGGGGACGATCCGCCGGGCCTCGGCTAGCGCGCTGGAGTCCGAGACGCCGCCCAGGCAGCCGTGACGGTGACGAGGCGTAA
>CAWDXO010000021.1:0-158690 GCA_963806335.1 uncultured Actinomycetes bacterium | reverse complement strand
CTCGTTCGCATCGAGGGGGTCAGGGGTTCAAATCCCCTCAGCTCCACCGAGAAATAGCAGGTCAGAGGCTCACCTACAGCTCTCATCCTACCCGCAGGATGGGAGATGTCGGCATATTGGGAGGAATCTGGGAGATCGTGTCCTACCGGAGCGGGACGGGATAGTCCTGTCGCGCTGGCATGGCTGGCCCTGTCGGCCGTTAACGACGTCGTTATTTCCCTCTGTGTCAGTCGCATACCGAACGGCGGCTCTTCGCTCGCAGCGTATGGCCACCAATGACTGAGCGTGATTTGAATCCGGTCTGGCCCGCTACCGCGATCGCCGGATCCGCGCTCCCGCGGAACATCAAGGGCCGGAAATCAACGGCACCCCGATCGTCCCGGCGTGTAGCCGTGAGGGTCGTCAGTCAGGAACCCGAGGCCTCGGCCGGGTCGAGGACGTCGAGGTCGCGCACGGTGTAGCGATGGTGTTCCCACTCCTCGTTTAGGAGGACGTGGAGGCACTGGAGAACAGAGTGCTCGCCAGTGGGGTGGCCGGGAGAGTCAGGGGCCGCGCGGACCTCGGCGAGCCCAGCATCCGTGAGATTCTCGAGCGTCTCACGCACAGCCTGCTGGTGGTGGCGCCGTACCGGCATGACCTCCTCGAGGCCCGGCGAGGCCGATGTGTCCACGCCCACCGCATGGGTGAACTCCGGGCCGGCACCCGACCAGGGCAGGCCCCATGGCTGGTACGGACTCGGTTCGAGCCTGATCGCCCGGAACAGCCAGCAGTCGGTCGCGAAGACGAGGTGCCGCAGCGTCTCGACGATGCTCCACTCGCCACCGACCCGCTCGCGTTGGACGGCCTCGGGCAGACGCATCGCCCGCTCGGTCGTCGCGGCCCAGAGCCGCTCGACCATCGACCACGCCTCGCGCAGCCCGGCGACATCGCTTGCGCGGAGCTTCACCCGATCCGGGTACAGGCGGTCGAGCTCAGCCCGGACCAGAGGCTCAACCTCGACTCCATTCAGCCTCAGTCCCTCGATATCTCCAGAGATGTCGGCGTCCATGAGATAGGTCTCGGTCAGCCTGGCACCTTCGAGGTTGGTGCCGTGCAGGTGTACCCCCGACAGATCAAGGTCGTCCACCCGGCTTCCCTGGAGAAACTGGCGCTCCTCTGGCATCGCTCCTCCGCTAGTGCCGACGCTTAACAGAACAATCTATGCGCGACAGATCCCAAGGGTTTCCCGTGCCCTGTTCAGCAGCAGCTCGCTACCGGCTGTGTTATGTCCGCGGCCCCGAGGGCATCATCGTCGCACTGGCCGAGCAGCTCAGCTGAAGGCTGCCGAAGGGGCCGTTCGCGGATCACGATTCCGCAGCCGTAGCCCGCGGCGCTGCGCCGGGCCGGTGAGCGTTGCCGCGTTCCGGACCTTCGCAGGTGCGCTGTCATCCGGCTCCGGCACCCAGCCACCGAGGCGAACGCGAGTTCAAGGCTGGCCACCTTCCAGCAGCTCGCGACCACGCCGACAGTGAAGGAACACCCCGGGCCAGCAGCTTGCAGAACAACCCGATCTGCGCGCTCCTGACAGCTCGATCGGGGAAGCAGAGTCCGCGACAGAAGGGCGGATCCGGCGCGGCGGCCGCGACCAGCGATCGTCACTGAGCGCGACTTGCGTTTCAGAGCGCCAGTATCCTCCCTGCCGATTCGGCAACACCCGCAGCGGCACGCTCAGTTGGTGAATCTGTGGCCTGGTGGAGGGTTCCGGTGATGAGCCGTAACGTTCCCGGAACGGTGCGGGCGTAGCGTCCGGTTCGTGGGTGGGGTACAGCCAGCGGCCTTGATCGGCGGCGGGCAATCCAGATGAGAGCCCGGACGGCCCGGTGGGTGCCCCGGTGCGCCGCGGCAGGATCGCTCGGGCTGCTCGGCGGCGGGCTGGCGCTGGCCTACGTGGACCGGCAGCTGGTGCCCGCCAGCCTGACTGGCTGGACCGTCTCCAACATCTCCGCGCAGGTAGTGAACATGGCCGTCCCGGTGACGGGCTTTGTCCTCGCGTCCAGGCGGCCGGAGAACCGGATTGGCTGGCTGTTCCTGGTAGCGGGGCTGGCGCTGGGCCTGAGCGGCTTCTCGAACCAGTACGCGCTGCACGCACTGGTCGCGGACCGGGGGTCCTTTCCGGCGGGCCAGGTGTTTGCCTGGCTGTCCAATTGGACCTGGGTGATCGCAGTCGCTGCGCTCGCCTTCTTGTTCTTGTTGTTTCCGACCGGGCAGCTGCGCTCACGGCGGTGGCGCCGGGCCGCGTGGTTTGTAGGCGGCGCATTCGCGCTCACCACAGTATGCACGGCGATCGGCGCCAGCACCGAGTGGGCTAACCCGTTCACCTTGTCCGGCCCGGGCAGCCCGGGCGGTCTGACCACGTTGTTCTTCCTGACGGCTGCCTTCCTGATCAGTGCCGCGCTGCTGGTCAGCGTGGCGGCGCTCGTTGTCAGGTTCGCCAAGTCCTCGGGTGAGGAGCGGTTGCAGCTGAAGTGGTGCGCGGCGGCCGCGCTGGTGCTGGTCGTCGTATTTGTCGCATCGATCTGGGTGAACTCGGCGGCCGTGAATGTGCTTCAAAGCGTGGCGTTCTTGTGCCTGTGGACGGCCATCGCCACCGCGGTCCTCAAGTACCGGCTGTATGAGATCGACCGGATCATCAGCCGGACGCTCGCCTACGCGATCGTCACCGGCCTGCTGATCGGGCTGTATGCGGGCCTGGTCCTGCTGGCCACGCACGTATTGTCGTTTTCCTCCCCGGTGGCGGTGGCCGCCGCCACGCTCGCAGCAGCGGCACTGTTCAGCCCGGTGCGGCGCCGGGTGCAGCGGGTGGTGGACCGGCGGTTCAACCGAGCCCGGTATGACGCCGACATGACAGTAGCGTTGTTCGCGGCCCACTTGAAGGACGCCGTAAACCTAGATTCGGTCCGAGATGACCTGGCCAGTGTCGTGCAGCGGGCTCTGGAACCCGCCCATGTCTCGGTGTGGATCAGCCAGCGCGACTGAGGCTGGCTTCTGCCGCCGTCGTCAAGCCCGGTCGGCGCGGCATCACCGGGATCACCGCCCGGGTGCTGCGGGGACCCTAGGGCCCCCGCAGCACTGTACGTGGCCAGGAGAGCGCGGGTCAGGCGCACGATCAGTGCTTCGGCCGACAGGCAGGCGGCCCTGCGAGGGCGGCTGCCAGGAATTCTTCTCGGCTTGGCTTGGCTGTCTAGAACGGTGTCGGGATGTACCGCAGCGGCAGGCCCGGCTCGGCGTAGCCGCCGGGCCGCTGCCGCTTGGGCAGCGTGACGTCCCGGTGCGCGAGCGGCTTGTAGGGGACCTGGCTGAGCAGGTGGCTGATGATGTTGAGCCGGCCGCGCTTCTTGTCGTCGGTGTATGCGACGTACCAGGGTGCCCACGCGGTGTCGGTGGCGGCGAACATCGCGTCGCGGGCCCGGGAGTAGTCATACCAGCGGCTGTAGGACTTCAAGTCCAGGTCCGACAGCTTCCAGATCTTCCGCGGGTCGTGGATGCGGGCCTCCAGCCGCCGGGTCTGCTCGCCAGCGCTGACCTCGAGCCAGTACTTCAGCACCAGGATCGCGTTGTCGCCCATGGCCTTCTCGACGCCCGGCACCAGCTCCAGGAACCGCTCGGTCTCGGCCGGGGTGCAAAAGCCCATCACCGGCTCGACGCCGGCCCGGTTGTACCAGCTGCGGTCGAAGATCACCACCTCGCCGGCGGCCGGGAAGTGGGTGACGTACCGCTGGATGTACATCTGCGACTTCTCCCGCTCGGTCGGTGCGGGCAGGGCAACGACCCGGAACACCCGCGGGCTGACCCGCTCGGTGATCCGCTTGATCGTGCCTCCCTTCCCGGCGGTGTCCCGTCCCTCGAACACGATGCAGATCTTGGCCCCGGTCTCCTTGACCCACTCCTGCATGGCGACCAGCTCACCGTGCAGGACTCTCATCTCCCGCTCATACTCCTTGCGCTTCATCTTCGGAGGCGGCCCGGCCTCGGCTTCCTGCCGCGCTACCGCCGACGACGCCTGGGCCTCCGCCTCGTGTTGCTTCTGCTTGTCCTTCTTCTTCTTCTTGCCCATGTCGGCTACCTCCGATGGGTGTAGTGACGTGACTGCGACGTCCCTGCACCGGCGTGTCTTGACGGATAACCTCCCCGGGACCGGAGGACCGGCACCAGCCCCACCTTGGTCATCGGGCCGGCACGGTCGTACGCTTGGCCCGGATCGTTCGGCGCGCGATCCACTTGCCGGCCTCCCAGCCGACGAGCAGCACCACGGCGGCGAGAAACGCGAACCCCCACTGCGCGGCGGTCAGCCGAGCCGTCCCGAGCAGCCGGTTCATGAAGTCTGCTTGCGTGATGAGGAACGCTCCGGCTACCTCGGCCGCCGCGATCAGGTTCATCTTGGAGCTGTTGAAGATGTCGGTGTCGAAGGCGGTCGCGGTCTCGTTGCGGGCCTCGAAAGCGGCGACCACGAGCATCAGGGAGAAGGCGACCAGGCCCATCGACTGGCCGGTCTTGACGGAGCCGTAGTGGTTCTTCCCGGTCGCGATCAGCGCCAGGTTGGCGACGGCGATGAACAGCCCGACCAGGCCGCAGGTGATCATCACGCCGCGGGTCAGGATCGATTCCCCGCGCGGCCGGGGATAACGGTCCATCAAGCCGGGCGTCTGCTTGTCGAAGCCGAGCGCGACCCCGAACGGGGCGTTGACCAGGAAGTTGATCCACAGGATCTGCACCGGGGTGAACGGCTGGCCGGCGGCGAGGTCGAACAGGGTCGCGCCGAGGAAGGTGAGGACGAAGGCGACCAGCTCGAGCAGGACGAAGCGGATGTACTTGCTGAGGTTGTCATACAGCTTGCGGCCCTGCTCGACCGCGTAGACGATCGTCGCGAAGTTGTCGTCGGACAAGATCATCCGGCCGGCGTTCTTGGCGACCTCGGTGCCGCTGCCCATGGCTACGCCGATGTCGGCGGCCTTGATGGCGGGCGCGTCGTTGACGCCGTCGCCTGTCATCGCGACGACGTGGCCCTTGTTCTTGAGCGTCTCGGCGAGCAGCACCTTGTGCTCGGGCGCGACCCGGCCGACGACGCCGATGCGGTCGATCCGGTCGAGCCGCTCGGCCTCGGGCAGCGCCGCGAACTCGGCGCCGAGGATCGCCTCGCCCCCTATGCCGAGCTGCTCGGCGATCGCGGCGCCGGTGACGACGTCGTCGCCGGTCACCATCCGCACCCGGATGTGCGCCGCCTGGGCATCGGCGACCGCGGCCCTGGACTCCTCGCGCGGCGGGTCGACCATCCCGACCAGGCTGGTCATCTCCAGGTCCTGGACGTAGCCGAGCAGATCGCCGCCGGGGTCGAAGCTGGCCGGATCGAGATCGCGGAAGGCGCCGGCCATCACCCGCAGGCCCGCCTTCCCCATCCGCTGCACGTGCTGCTCGGCGCGCTGCCTGAGGGCGTCGTCCCAGGGGACGCTGGTGCCGTTGGCGAGGGCGGTCGCCGCCCGGGCCAGCACGGCCGGCGCCGCCCCCTTGACGAAGCAGCGCACGACGTCGCGCCCCGACGCGTCCGTGGCCTGGTTGAACGTGGCCATCAGCTTGTAGCTGGGGTCGAACGGCAGCGTCGCCAGGCGGGGCAGCTGCTCCCGCGTGCCGTCGATGTACAGGCCCGCCTTGTGCGCCAGCACGAGCAGGGCGCCCTCGGTCGGATCGCCGACCACTTTGCCGTCGACGAGCTTGGTGTCGCTCGCGACCACGTACGGCAGGATCGCGGCGTCGATGGTGTCGGTCTTGCCGGCCGGGTGGCTGATCTTTCCGTCCAGGCTGTAGCCGGTGCCCGTGATCGCATAACGGTCGGTCGGGTCGACGACCTCGACCGCCGTCATCTGGTTCATCGTCAGCGTCCCGGTCTTGTCCGAGTTGATCGCCGAGGTGAACCCGAGCGTCTCGACCGACGGCAGGTCCTTGACAATCGCCTTCTCCTTGGCCAGCTCGACGCTGCCCAGCGAGAGGACGACCTGGACGACCATCGGCAGGGCCAGCGGGATCGCCGCGATCGCGAGCGCCACCGCGGTGTCGAACAGCATCTTCCACCCCTGCCCGCGGCTGAGGCCGAGCGCGAACATCACCACCATCGTGAATCCCGCCGCGCCGACGATCCACAGCGTCAGCGTGTTCATCTGCCTCGTGAGCGGCGTCTCCTCCTTCGCCGTCGCCGACAGCATGTGCGCGATCTTCCCGACCTGCGTGCCGCTCCCCGTCCCGGTGACGACCACCACGGCGCTGCCGTGCGTGACCGGGGTGTGCATGAACGCCATGTTCGACTGCTCACCGGGCCCGATCTCGCCGTCGGGCAGTGTTTCGGCGTCCTTCGGCGCCGGGACGCTCTCCCCTGTCAGCGCCGACTCGTCGATCTGCAGCGCACTCGAGGTCACGATCCGCCCGTCGGCGGGCACCTCGTCGCCGGCCGCGATCAGCACGACGTCGCCGACCACGAGCTGCTCGGCGCCGATCTCGGCCTCCGTGCCGTCGCGCCGCACCCGCGCGGTGGCCTTCATCATCGACTGCAGCGCGTTCATCGCGCTCTCCGCCTTGCCCGCCTGGCGCAGCCCGACCAGGGCGTTGAACAGCGTGATCACGAACAACACGATGGCCGTGGCCCACTGCTGGATCACGAGCGAGACGATCGCCGCCCCGACCAGGATGAGCTGCATGTAGCTCGTGTACTCGGCCAGGAGCCGACGGGTCGTCGACGGCGGCTGCTCCACCGGCAGCGCGTTCGGGCCGTCGCGCCTGAGCCGCTCCGCGGCCTCATCCGCAGAAAGGCCGGAGTCAGGGACAACCCTGAGCCTGCCCGCGACGTCCGCCGGATCGAGCGCATACCAGCGCTCACCGGCAGAGGCTGAACGCTCGCGAGTTTCCTCCGCTGCAGCCATCACAACTCCCTTCCGCACGCTGCAGCCGCCTCACGGCGGCCGTCCAGGCCCCGGCCCGGGCGGCAACACAGCCACCGCCTCCGAATCGCCGGGCCACCTCGGGAATTCCCGTCGGCGTTATCCGGCACACAATTGCCCAGCGCCCACCCTCCGATCCGCTGGCGCCTCACGGGTGGGGGCCTGGTTGCCGCTACTGCCCGGCGTCGCCGTCGTCGGCCATCTCGGAGTCGGCCACAACGACCGCGAAGCCCAGGGCCCTGAGGATCTTCCCGCCTGCCGAGACCACCCGCGCCGTGCCCACAGCCGGGGCACCCCGATCATTACTCCCTGGATGTCATCGGCGGTGACCCCCCTGTCCGCGGCGGCCCCGGCGTTGGCGAGGCAGGAGGCAGGCGGCGCGCCCACCGCGATCAGGGCGGCCAGCCTCACGAGCATGAGCTCGCGCGCGGTAAGAGAGTTGTGCTCGACCGACGCGGCGGTGATGTCGGCGAGTGTGTCGAGGACGGGCGTTTCGTCAGTCATTAAATCCTCCCCTCGCGTTACTGCGGAACGCGTAGCTACTGGCCCGCTGGATATACCAGCAGTCCACCCGCTGCTCCGGCCGCATCACCCCCGACGGGTGAGCAGCGCCGGGCCATCATGGCGGCCGGGCGGCACCGACGCCGATGGCGGAGATCGGTGGTCGGCTCATCACAGCTGATCACCACGAGCCTCTGGCACCGAGGACGGCGCGCAGATGGTTGAGCCTGCCGTACGGGCGCATATCAGCCACGTATGCGCGCTGCGTGCTTATGCGGTCGGCATCAGGTGGTGATCCGTGGCTTCCGCCGCCTCCGCACCATGCGACTTGACGCGAACTGGCTGGTCGTGCGCGGAGGGATCGCACTCCGGGGCGACAGGCGTGCCGCCCGGTCAAGGATCCCCTTCTGCGACACGTGCCGCGTCTTCCCGCGAAGATGGTCGCCGGAGTATCCGCAGACGCGCCAGCCTGGCGAGACCTTGCCATAGCAGGCGCTGCGGAAACTCGGGCACGCCAGCCAAAAAGAACGAGAAACCATTCCTGGCGTTGACTTCGGCCAACTGGAGCAACGGCGGCATGCGACCGGCCGACGCCATTACGCGTAGCTGCGCTTCGAGCTGTCCGGCCGGCGTTTCGCGAGTGATCACACGTGCAGGCTCGTCGGCCGGATTGGAGAAAGCGTGCACGATGCCGGGCGGCACAACTACCGATTCTCCTGGTCCGAGATGGCGTACGACGTGCCCAACCCGCACGCGTAGCGTGCCCTCGATAACTTCGAATGTCTCCTGCTCGACCCGGTGCCAGTGGGCGGGCGGTCCGGACAGCCCTGATGGCAGGACGGCTTCGAACTCAAACACCTCGCCCTCAGTCTCGAGTCCGGTGTGGATGATGGAAATGAGCTCACCGGTCGGCAAGCGCAGCATCCGCTTCTCGCTCATCGCTCTTCACACCACGTATCCATGCCGCACCTGATATTGAACGGCATCGTACGTGACGCGGGAGCCAGCCTCAGTGGTGTTGGCTGATCCATACCGATACGTGGGCGGGTTCCAGGGCCTGGTGCACGACACCGGCCAGGTCATCTCGTACCGAGTCCAGGTCGACGGCGTCCTTCAGCCGGGCCGCGAACGCGGCAATGGTCTGGTCCGCGTCGTAGCGGGCCCGGTTGAACCGCCGGTCCACCATCTGCTGCACCCGCCGGCGCACCGGATTGAACAGTGCCGCCGCCGCCAGCGTGGAGGCGGCCACCGCGACCGACGTGTGGAACCGGAACACCTGGGTTGTCAGCAGCACCAGCCCGGCGTAGACGCCGACCAGCAGCCCGGTCACGATCGCGTAGGCCACCGTCCGGGAGATCAGCCGGTCGATCTCATACAGCCGGTACTTCAGCACCGCCACCGCACACGCCAGCGGAATGCCGATCGCCGGGCCGACAAGGAGGAATGCCCAGAATAGGGCGCCCGCAAGGGAATTGACGCGGCCGTGCGTGATCACGACGTAGGAGAAAAAGGCCACGACGGAGACGACGATCAGCCAACCGACGTAACCCAGCCACGCCAGCTGCTTTCTCAGCTCGGCGCTCGCGGCACGCCTCCGGGCGAACACCGACGCGACCACCAATACCAACGTGACCAGGCCAAAAAAGAGAGTCACCAGCAGGAAGCCGCTGAACCAGCCATGCCGCGGGAACACTCCCAGCGGGTTGGGGTAGGTAGCCTTCGGCGCCACGAGGATATTGGTGAACCCGCCGACGATGGTCGTGCCGGCCTGCAGTTGCTGCGCCTCCCAGCCGGCGGCGACCGCGAACAACGCCCAGAGCACCGGCCGCCACCGCCGGGACGGCAGCCGGCCATCAGGGAACAGCAAGACCAGGAAGAACATCGGGGCAAACGTGAGTACGAACATGACCTCCGACAGCCACCCGGCCAGGCGGGCCGCGGGCAGCGACCCCGGGGCCGCCACCAGCCCCCGCAGCGCGTACTGTTCCGTCATCATGGTGACCGCCAGTGACAGCCCCACCAGGCACAAAACCCAGCCAATGGCATTGCGCGGAACGCGGCTGGCGATAACGTGGCCGGTGCCGGCGTACACGACGACCGCGACCGCACTGAAGACGTAAATGGCGATCCGGTACCGGTCCGTCTGACTCGCGTCGAGCCCCAGCAGCACCAGTGCCGTCACCAGCGCAAGTGCCGTGAACCCAGCCAGCAACCAGGTAGCCACGCGTACCCGGCACCGACCGCTATGCCTCACGAACGCGACGCTACGCCCGGACCGTTCCGGGAACGTTACCGCTCAGCACGGAACCCTCAGCCCAGATCCCGGTCACCCCAGGCCTGAGCCGGCCCGTCCTATGTCACGCCTCACGCCGGGCTCCCCCCGCTCTCGCTGGCCTGGATGTAGTAGCTGGCCGCGTCCTTGGCGGGGCCCCGGTCACCGCCGGCAACCTGGCGTTTCTCAGTGATGGTGGCGGCTGCCGACGGGTATCGGGGATGATGCTGTGGCCGGCGCGCGGCTGGGGTGCAGCCGAGGTCAGCCGGGTTTAGCTGTTCGCCTCCGGCCGGTTACAGACGGGAGGTGAGCTCGGTCACGATGTCCGCCGCTGACTGTGGCTGGCTCGCGAGGGCGACGCTCTGTCCGGCCCACATCGAGAGCGCTTCGATCTCACCGGTGGTCCCGACCATCGGCGGCGCTGGCTCGTAACGAACGATTGCTTCGCCGGAGGCGAAGTGCGCGATCACCTCGCCCTGTCCTGGCCGCTGCGCCAGTGGGGGGCGGCCCGCGGCTTCCCACGCCCTGGCCGTTGAGTTGCGGAGCGCGCGGTGGGGAGAATCGGGCCACCCGACCTCGTAGAGGTTGGCGTACAACTGCGGATCGGTCTCGGCCGCGGCTACCAGCCGGCGCCGGTAGTCCTCGTGGATCGGCATCTCCTCGGCCAGCAGGAACCGCGTGCCCAGCCAGGCGGCCTGGGCACCCAAGGCGAGCACCGCCGCGACTCCGCGAGCGTCACCGATCCCGCCCGCCGCGATCACCGGCACCGGCGCCACCGCGTCCACCACGGCGGGCACCAATGGCAGTGTCGCGACGGTACCCCACACGTGCCCGCCGGCCTCCCAGCCCTGCGCGACGACCACGTCCACGCCGGAGCCGACTGCCCGCCGTGCCTCCTCGGCACTGCCGACCGTGTGCATAACGACTCCCCCGGCGTCGTGCACACGCTTGATGTAGCCGCTGGGATCCCCCCACATAAACGAGACGATCCGCAAGCCGGCCTCGAGGGCCTGGTCAAGGGGACGGTGGTGATCTTCGGTGAGGACGAAGTTGCCGCCGAACGGCCGCGCGGTCAGCGCCGCCGTCTCACGAACGACGGCTCCGGTGTCTGCTGACCACGTGAGCGTCACCATGCCGAGCGCGCCGGCATTCGAGACCGCCGCGGCCAGCCGGGGAATCGCAGCCATGGGTGCCTGGACGATTGGTTGCTCAATCCCGAGCATCTCGCATACCGGCGTGGTCACTGCCTTCGCCCCTTCCGTGATTCTTTGCTGGCCACCAGGTGACCCGCCTCGCATATCTCGCCGCGACTTAGCCAAGCGCCGCAAAACAAACCCGGTGAGCGTGCGTCACCTGGCCCACCCGGGTCATCACCGCGGCCACCGCGCGGCGGGCAGCACAAAGAGCGGCGACGCGACTTGTTCGGTCGCCGGCCTGAGGAGTCACCCGGGCCACGAAGTGCAGCAACAATCGTCGCTCTGTCACGTATACGATGTCGGCGTCGACTTAGGGGACCGCCGGTCCCAGCCGTGAAACTTCGAAAAGTCGCCTGCGTCCCACGCCTCGTGGAGGCCCGGGGTGCTCAGATCCCAGTCCGGGCGGATCTCGCTAGTGGCGGCACGCAGGTCATGCCACAGGTCGTAGAACGACGGGCGGCCCCAGAACCAGTAGCCGTTATAGACACTGTGAATGACCAGCCCCGGCTTGAGCACCAGCGTGTGCGGGATCATGGGGTTGTGCTCGGGGTCGGTGTACTCGGCGATGTCGAGGTCCTGCTGGACGGTCCGGCCGGGATCGGACAGGAAGGTCCACTGGGCACCCACCGACGCGCGGAATTCTTGCAGGGTGTGATGGTCGTCGGTGGCGATGGTGGCGATCTGGGTGTAGGCGACCGCGACCTTCGAGTAATTGGCCGCCAACTCGAGGTGCTGCTGGTGCTCTTTGGGGCAGTAGTTGCCGCGCGCCAGGGTGAGGATCAGCGGATCGCGGCCCTGAAGCTCGCTGAGCGTACGCACCGTGCCGGTGTGATCTGGAAGGCCATAATCAGGGAAGATGCCGCCAGGTCTGATGTCAGGACGCATCGGATGACTGCCTCTCATCGCCTCGAATGCCCAACCTGCATCGTGCCATTGTCAACTGTGTCACAACATTCCCTTTGCAGCCAGAAGCATCGGGCCGATACCCAGAGTAACGGAACTGACCCAGGGAGGCGGCATGCAGCCGGGAGCTCATGCCGCTACCCGGACCATGGAGGTAGAAGATGCCTGAGGGCAGCCAGCCCGCATATGAGATCGCACTGGCCCACTTCATCGTTTCTGACGACGTGGAGCGCTCCCGTCGCTTCTATACGGAGGTGCTCGGCGGCAAAACCATCCGCTCGGGTGAGCCGACGTACGTGGCGCTCGCCAACAGCTGGATCATCATCAATGTCGGTGGCGGCCCGACCGACGACAAGCCGGCACTCACACTCGAGACACCGCGCGATCCGGACCTGGCCAGCAGCTTCCTCAGCATCCGGGTCTCGGACATCCAAGCTGCGCATGCGGAGTGGAGCGCGCGAGGCGCCGAGTTCCTCACGACACCGAAACAGCACAAGCTATTGCCGCGCAGCCTTGCTACGGATCCCAAAGGAACCTCCCTGTCGAATCTGGAACGTTGCTTGCTGCACTGTTCGTGTTTGCGGCAGCGGATCTGACCTAGGTGACAGCTGCGACGATTGCATAGAAATTGCTGTCTGTCTGGTAAGAGTCGCCTCGAATAGTGAAACCCGCCGCGCGAATATCATCGGCCAGGTCGTCATGATGGAAAGGAACAAAGTTGATTACGTGCCGACGATAACTAGTTCGGCCCGCAGCGTCTTCGAAGAGCAGCACGATCTCCGCAGTGCATGGTGATCCGAAATCCTCCGGAATCGTCCAAATGTAAAGGGAGCTGCAACGCAGTCCTTCTCGCTCAATCACCTGCCGCGCAGGAACAATTCGTGGTCGGGATTTATACAACAGCTCCCAATTCCTGGAGTCGACGATTAGCGTCGCTGCCGGGGAGAGTACCTTCTTCATGCCCTCAAGAGCTGCGGCCCTATTAATTCTAGTTTCCGCGTGCACGATGGAATTGCCAAGACAGAGTACTAGTTCGAATGGACCGGGGACCCGATTCGGCAGGTCTTGCCATTGTGACTGGGATACTGTCATTGAAATGCCGTACCGTTCCGACCGTCGGCGGGTTTCGGCGACCATAGCCTGGCTTCCATCACAGGCAGTGACCACCAAGCCCTTACGGGCAAGCGCCATCGCATCTGAGCCGATGCCACAGGCACAATCGAGCACTGGATTTCCCGGGCCGAGGGCCTTGACCGCTTCCTCAAGGAGGGCTTGACTCCCCGGCGAAGTGCGGCCGAGTCCGCCTAGCCTGCCGACAGTTTCATCTGGGAACAACCACTCATAGTCATGCGCTAGGTCACGGTAGAAATCGTCCATGCCTGTAGCCTGACACAGGACATGACCACGGCATAGCCGTAAATATTTGAACCCACGGCCGCCGCGTGTAACCGCCGATCGGCACGGCTGAGGCCCCCTCGGCGACCACGAGTTGAGCCGCGCAGAACGAGGCTGATCTGGCATGCCACGCTCTCGCCGACACGGCGTGGCTGATCGCACATGCCGAATTGAGGGTGTTTCGAGTCCGTATACTTATGCGCCGGACTGCATGACACTAACGGTCGCGACGACCGTCAATTCAGCATTGTGATTCGCATCTGGGGAGCGCCGAGCGCCGATTCCGCGCGGCTGCGGGACAGCCCGACGTGGATGAAGACCCCGCTCAGCACGTCATCCCGGCCGGAATAATCCAGATAGCCGCTCACCGATACTCTCCCATTCCCCTCAGCGCGCGCCCGGAGCGTACCGGGTACGAGGTGCAATTATGCGCGCCGCGCAGGCCTGGTTCCAGGTCGGCCCGGACCACGCCGGCCCGGCGCTGTTGCGGCCGCCGTTAGTCAGCTCAGTGAGCCTCCTGCTCGCGGAGCCTCACCCGCGGACTCGACTGGAACGCCGCTTGCTACCGCCTCGCCCGCGGCATCGGCTAGCGCGTGCCCGTGCCCTGCCTTCCAGGTTTCTGGAAGATCCCTCTCGGATGCGCTGGAGCGGGGCAGGACCACCTATCGTGAGGTCGTCATGGCGATTATCTCTACGTGAGGGTGCCAGGGTCGATGAGTGACGATTGGCGTGGCTGGTACCAGAACAAGCCCGGGTCCGGCTATCAGCCGGCCGGGGCTTACCAGGGTGGCGGAGCCGGCGGGGCAGGCCGGGCCGCCGCGAACCGGGCCGGGGCGTGGCCGGGCCAGCCGCCGACCCGGTCCATACCAGGCCGGGGCGAACCAGGACGGCGGGACCTAGGCGGTGGCGGTGGGCGCCGCTGGCGGTTCTGGGGGCGGCCGGGGCGGCGCGGCCGGCGGATCGCGCTGATCCTCGGCACGGCCGTGGTCGTGCTGATCGCCGGCGTCGCCGGAACCTACTCCTGGCTGAACGGCAAGCTGAACAAGCCCGTCACGCTGCCGGCGACCTCGCTGACCTCGGCGGGGACGAACTGGCTGATCACCGGCTCGGACAGCAGGGCCGGACTGTCCCGCGCCGAGATCGGCGCCTTGCACGTCGGGTTCGACGAAGGCACGCTGAACTCGGACTCCATCATGCTGCTACACATGGGCAGCGGCCGTCCGGTGCTGATCAGCATCCCGCGTGACTCCTACGTGAACATTCCCGGTCACGGCTATAACAAGATCAACGCGGCGCTGGCCTACGGCGGGGCGAACCTGCTGATCCAGACGGTCGAAGACGCCACCGGACTGAAAATCGACCATTACATGGGCATCGGCTTCGGCGGCCTGGTCGCCGTGGTGAACAAGATCGGCGGCGTGCGGATCTGCCTCAAGACCGCGGTCAACGACTCCTACTCCGGGGTGAACCTGTCCGCCGGGTGCCATGACCTCAACGGGGACCAGGCCCTCGCCTTCGTCCGGGACCGGCACTCGTTCGCTACCGAGGACCTGCAGCGGATCCAGGACCAGCGCGCATTCATATCAGCCCTGCTGAAGAAGGCCACCTCGCCCGGCGTATACCTGAACCCGTTCACCGCGCTGCCGTTCGGTTCGACCGCCGCGAGCTCGATGTCTGTCGACAAGGACACGAGCCTGCTCGACCTGGTGCACGCGGCGTCCGCGCTGCGCAACCCGGAGACGGGCACGGTGCCGATCGCCAGCAGCAACTACTACACGAACGCCGGCGACTCTGTGCTGTGGAACAAGACCCAGGCGACCGAGCTGTTCAACGCGCTGAAGAACGACTCGGCCATCCCGAAGGGCTTGCTGGGCGGCACCACCATCGGCTGAGTGCTCGCCGGACGGGCCCGGCGACCCAGCTGCGTGCGCAAATCCGCAACGATCACCCACCAGACAGGCCTAGCGGGGATTTGCGCAAGTTATCCACCGGTTTGCGCGCAGCGGGCCCTGTCAGCAGTAGGGTTCGTTACCATGATTAACGGCCTGTGACCACTTCGTAGTGGCACCATGACGGATGGCTAACCGGAATCATTGACGGGGGCCGTATGGGGCAGCCGGCAGCGGAAGTGGCGGGCGAGGCGGGCACCGCAGAAGCGCCGCCGGCGCGGTCTTGGCGGAAGCTTGCCTGGTGGGCATGGGTTGCCTCCTATTTGGTGGCAGGGGTCACGCTGGTCTTCTGCTACTGGCGGTTGTCCGGGACGCGACCGATTTCGTCCGACGGCGCGGCGAACGCGCTGCAGGCGTGGGACATGCTGCACGGCAACCTGCTGCTGCGCGGCTGGACGGTGTCGGATGTGTCCTTCTATACCACTGAACTGCCCGAGTACATGGGCGTGGAGCTGATCCGCGGGCTCAGGCCTGACGTGCTTCACGTGGCGGCGGCGTTCACCTATACGCTGCTGGTGCTGCTCGCGGGCCTGCTGGCCAAGGGGCGGGCGAAAGGCCGGGAGGCGCTGGTCCGCGTCTTGATCGCGTCCGGGATCATGATTGCGCCCCAGTTGTGGCCTGGGACATTCATCCTGCTCCTGTCGCCGGATCACGTCGGCACGCAGGTGCCATTGCTGGTGACGTGGCTGGTGCTGGACCGGGCGCCGCGGCGCTGGTACGTGCCGCTGATCATCGCGGTGATGCTGACGTGGGTACAGATCGGTGACAGGATCACCGTGATCGTTGCGGTCGTGCCACTGGCGCTGGTGTGCGGTTTGCGCATCTGCCGGGGGCTGGTGCGCCGCGAGCCGCTGACCTCGCGATGGTACGAGGTGTCGCTCGCGCTGGCGGCCGTCGCCTCGGTGGGCGCAGCTTGGCTCGCCGTCCGCGTGATCGACCGGCTCGGCGGTTACGCGGTCAGCCCGCTGCCTATAGCCCTTGGTGCCCTGAGGACAATCCCTGCACACCTAAGGCTCACGGCCGATGGCGTGCTCGTAATGTACGGCGCCGACTTCTCCGGTCTGCATCCGGGAGTGGCAGCGGCCTTCGCGGTGGTACATCTGGTCGGCCTCGCTCTGGCCGGATGGGCGCTCGGGCTCGCGATCTGGCGCTTCTTCCGGCTCGATGATCTCGTTGTTCAGGTGCTGGCCGTTGCGATCATCATCGACTTGGCCGCCTTCGTGTTCAGCACGCTGCCGGGAAGTACGTACTCTTTCCGGCAGATCGCCGCCGTGTTGCCTCTGGGTGCGGTCCTCGCCGGCCGGCTGCTGTCCCGCCCGGTTATGAGGCTGAGGCTGGTGCCAGCGCTGAGCGTGATCCTGGCCTGCTATGTGGCGGCCCTCGGATACGGTGTCGCGCAGCCAGCCGTTCCCGCCACAGATCAGCCTCTCGCCGACTGGCTTGTCACCCACCACCTGAAAACAGGTCTTACCAGCGGGGTTGCGAACGCCATCACGCTCGAGACCGGCGAGCACGTTCAGCTCCTGGTCACGCACTTCGGGTGGTCCGGAGCGGCCCCGGACGCCTACCAGTCGAAGGCCTCGTGGTACAAGCGGCGGCTGCACTACGCAAACTTCGTCGTCTCGGCCGTGGTGGACGGTGGGACCCCGTGGGTCCCGTATCCGATCGCGGTGGCAGATTTCGGACGGCCGGTTCGGATCTATCACTTCCGTGACTACACCATCATGATCTGGGACAAAAATCTGCTTGCCGACCTAGGCGCGCCCCGCTCACAGTAGCTGCGAGCTATGAGCCGGGTAACGCGGCCCGGGCCCTTGACCTCCTCCTCGCCCCGGACGCCGGCGTGGGCGAAGGCCGCCGCCGGCTGTTCCTCACCAGCACCGGTGTCCGCGCCGAACGGCGGGTCAGCGCGAGCCTTCGCATCAGGTTGACACGGCCAGCCTGTGATCGTGCGGATCGGCGGATTCAGGCCCGGACGGCGTAGACCGTGGTGTTGTCGCAGACGTAGACGGTGTAGCCGGCGACAAGGGGCCCGAGTGTGAAACGGATCGGGCACTGCCATACCGGGGTGCCGTCGCTGGCGTTCAGCGCTATCAGATCGCCGGCCGGGCTAGCGGTGTAGATCCTGCCGTGGGCTGCTGCGGGCGCGGCTGATGCCCCCGGATAACTCCATACTGTCCGCCCGTCGCCGGGGTCCACTGCGTGCAGCTTCGAGAGGGTGTGCCCGTTTCCGGCGGTCAGGGTGAAGGCCATGCCTGCCGTCATGGCTGGTGACGAGCTGTACCCGGCGTTAGCAGCTGATCGGTACAGCCGCGTGCCGTCGCTCGCCCGGTAGGTCCACATCTGGGTCGGCAGCGGCCCGGCGTTTCCCTGAATCTGGACGTCGGGGCCGACGCCGGACACGGCGCAGACGGTCTTCCCGTCACAGGCCAGCCAGCCGCCGCCCGGGCCCGGTGAGTCCCACAGTCTGGCGCCGTCGCTGGCCCGGATGGCCACCACGAGCGGGTTACCCTGCGTGCTGAGTCCAAGCATGTAGATGACGCCGTCAGCCAGGACCGGGGCGGGCATGGAGCCGGCATTGGCAGCAAAGGACCACAGCCGGGTTCCGTCGCGGCTGCTCAGCGCGAACAGCGTTTCCTGGACGGCATAGACGGTATCTGGCCCGGCCGCCAGGGCAGTGGTCAGCGGGACAGGGTCGCTCCACACCTTGGCGCCGTCGCCAGCCCGCAGGCAGTACAGGCGATCGACAGCCACATAGACGTACCCCTGGCCTGCAGCCAGACCCGGCGGATCGACAACGCCCTCGTTGCGAAGCCCAGTACGGACGCTGAACGTCCACTTGTGGCTGCCGTCGCGGGCGTTCAGCACCTGCACCATGTCGCGCGCGGTACTCGGGTTGAGATACACCCCCTCATCCCCGGCAACGCAGACCAGCCCGCCCGCCGCGGCCATCACCTGGGGCCGGGGAACAGATACCCTGGCCTGCCAGATCGCCGCACGCCGGGCCGGCGGTTCCCGCGTGGCCGCCGCCAGCAGCCGGCCCGCAGCCGGGCGGCTGGCCTCCCACACGACAGCGCCCAGCCCTGCCGCGGACAACAAGCCCGCCCCGGCAAGCAGCAGCCGGCGGCGGGGCGGGCCCGGACCGGGCTCAGCGCCACGGTTCAGGCCCTGCGCCGCCCCATCTGCTCCGGCGCCGCTCACGATGCCCCCCGGCACAGGTCGCACGCCATCAGCAGGCGGCTGCCCGTCACACCTGCCATCTCACCCCGGCACCTCGCGAGAATGGTCACAGCGCCCTTATCCACCGCCCTTTAGATGCCCGCGGCGCGGCGAGTTAGATGCCCGCGGCGCGGCGAGGCCTCAGGGAGCCGGGATCGTCTTCGCGATCTTGATGGGCAACACGACGTGCCCGGCACACCCATACGCGGACCTCCCCGAAGATACGGCAAAAGGCATAAACCCGAGCCCGGATCGCTAAACAGCGCAACCTGACCACCCGGCCTCGCACCAGCAGTACCGCGACGCTGTGCCAAAGCAGGTCCAGCGATTTCAGCCATCTTCATCTGCTGCGGACAGCGCGGTCATCTGCCGCTGGTGCGCCTCTGCCGGAGGCTGGCATCGCTAGCCTGGGGCATGATCACTTGCGTGGTTGAGTACGTAATCGTTCCGGCGAAGATCGACGCCTTCGAACGCTTCGCCCGCCGGTGGATCGAACTGGTCGATTCGCACGGCGGCATGCACCACGGCTACTTCCTGCCGGCCGAAGGCGCAAGCGATAAGGCCCTGGCGCTGTTCAGCTTCCCCAGTCTCGCTGCCTACGAGCAATACCGTGCCCTGTTCGGCACCGACCCGGATTTCATTGAAGCGGACCGCATCAGGGACGACAGCGGATGCGTGCTCCGTTACGAACGGACCTTCATGCGGCCGTTGCTTCCCGCGGACGCGGCCAGGTAGAAGGCCGCCCGTGCACGCGGCGTCGGGCGGCCGTCCTCCCCGCGGTAGCCGCCACGTCCAGGACGTTTCCGCGGAAACGTCTTGTGCAGATTTTCACAAGCCGTACCCGCGGAACCACTTTCACAGTGCGCGCTAACCAGGCGCCGGACCGGTGAGTCCTGGCCGCGCAGCCCAATCGGCTAGCTGCCTGGATCGGCGCTGATGTCGTGGCCGAACTCCTGACGTAGCTGATCCTCAACCAGCGCCCAACCGGAGCCGAGAGCGGTGGTCATGGCGGCTTTCAATTCGTCGGCGGCATCGGCCACTTGACCGGCAACCTGGCGGACCTCCGCCAGCGTCCGCGCCGTGACCGTCACGTCACGAGACCCCCGGCCGCCGGGCAGCGTGACCATTACGCTGCCCGGCTGAGTTGCCCAGGTGTCGTGGATCACCCGGTTGCGTTCCCTGTTCGCCTCGTGGCATGCGCGTAGCGCCGCCCGCAACGCAACCTTCGCCGGCTCCGGAATGCCGGTGTGATACCTGGTGATCCTCTCGCAGTCCTCAATCAACGCAGACGTCGTCAGATGGCCATTGACTGCGGCCGCGTACTTGCTGCCGACCAGCGCGCTGAATGCCGCACGCAGCACTCGTTCCAGATAAGCCGCCGCCAGGACGACACCGCCCAGCGCGTGCTGCAGTTCATCGACATCCACGCCATCGAGCATCGCGCAACCAGGACCGGACGGCGACTACTTCGTCGTGAAATGATCCGCCCGCTGGCGCTGCGAACCCGTCCGTCCGAGGCGGATGTGAGCAGGCCGGTGGGCGGGGAAGGCAGGCCCGCGACAGGCACCACCGCCCGTTCGGAATATTAAGAACTTCAATTTTCCCGAACGGGCCGTGGCGCGCCTTACCGGGACCGGTGATCGCCTCGCCCGGCGAAGGGAGCTTCCTGCCCCGGTCAGATCCGTTCGAAGATCGCGGCGATGCCCTGACCGCCGCCGATGCACATCGTCACGAGGGCGTACCTGCCGCCGGTCCTGCGCAGCTCGTACAGGGCCTTGACGGTGAGGATGGCGCCGGTGGCGGCGATCGGGTGGCCGAGGGAGATGCCGCTGCCATTCGGGTTGGTCCGGTCCGGCGGCAGGTCCAGTTCCCTGGCCACGGCGAGCGCCTGGGCGGCGAAGGCCTCGTTGACCTCGAACAGGTCGATGTCCTCGACCTTGAGGTCGGCCCGTTCCAGGACCTTGCGCACCGCGGGTACCGGACCGATGCCCATCACCCGCGGCTCGACGCCGGCGTGAGCGTAGGCGACGAGCCTGCCGAGCGGTTCGCCTGCGTGCCGTTCGGCATAATCCTCATCGGCCAGGATCACGGCCGCCGCAGCGTCGTTGACGCCCGAGGCGTTGCCCGCGGTGACCGTGCCCTGCCGGTCGAAGGCGGGCTTGAGCCTGGCCAGATCGGCCGCGGTCACTCCGGGCCGGATGTGCTCATCGGTATCGACGGTCGTGGTGCCCTTGCGGCCGGGCACCTCGATCGGCGTGATCTGCTCGGTGAAGTATCCCGCCTCGACCGCGGCGGCGGCGCGCCGGTGGCTTTCAGCGGCGAGGGCATCTTGATCGTCCCTGGACACGTGATAGTCGGCCGCGACGTTCTCGGCGGTCACGCCCATGTGGCAGCCGTCGAACGGGTCGGTCAGCGCGCCGACCATGGCGTCGACGACGGTGCCGTCACCCATCCGCTGACCCCATCGCATCGCGGGCAGCCAGTACTGCCCGCGGCTCATCGACTCGGCGCCGCCGGCCACGGCTACGTCGCAGTCGCCAAGCCGGATCGCCTGGGCCGCGGAAACGATCGCCTGCAGCCCGCTGCCGCACAGCCGGTTGACGGTGAAGGCCGGCGTCTCGACACGGAGTCCGCCGTTGACCGCGGCGACCCGGCTGAGGTACATATCGCGGGGCTCGGTGTGAATCACGTGGCCGAAGACCGCGTGACCGACGTGCTCCGGGTCTACGCCGGATCGCCCGACCGCCTCGCGCACGACCGTCGCGGCGAGATCGCAAGGCGGGACGGCGGCCAGGCCGCCCCCGTACTTGCCGATCGCGGTCCGGACGGCAGATAGCACCAGGATGTTCCTGTCTTGTGGCATGACCTTCTCCTTATATGTCCAGGCCGCGGTTGACGGCCCAGATCTGCCCGGTGATGTAAGCGGACGCGTCGGGTGGTGGCGTCGCCGGGATTGCGGCCCTCCGCGATGTCGCGCGGCAGCCTGCGCATGATCGCCCGGCGCAGCCGCTCAAGACGCTCTTCTCTGGAGCGAAGGTGTGGGCATCGGCGTAACTCCCTAGCTGAGGTGTGTCACGCTAGATCACGCTGTAATAACGCGGACCCCCTCTTGGTCCCTGGCATTAGGGCCTTATGGCCCGTAACGGCGGGCCGTTAGACCGCTTGCCGCAGGGCTGGGACACGCCAGCAGGGACGCATGGCGTCGCGTTGTCCGGCGGCCGGAAAAGCTGTCTCCGGGGTATGCACTCAGCCGGAGAGGGCCCGAGCTGGGCGGTCTACCCGCGGGCGGCGCACCACCGGGCACAGGTGCCCCGCCTCGCGCTGGCGGCCCAGCCGGCAGCGGCCGGGCCGCACCCGCAGCGATCAGCCAGCCGGCCCGATGCTCCATCGAGCCGGTCCGGTGCGGCCCGATGTTCCATCGAGCCGGTCGCACGACGCAGTCCCGCGCTTAACCGCATACCCCGGAGGTGTCTTAGCAATGAACGGGTTGATGCCCCGAGGGCTAGGCTTCGTGGCAAGTCGATGAGGACGGTGGCGGATGACACAAGTCGAAGGATCCCGGAGTTTCGGCATAACCGGCGATGCGCTGTGGACCGTGGTGGCTGACCCGGCTCGCCTGGCGGATTGGGTGCCGACAATGCGGCGGGCCCAATCATCGGGTGACGCGGAAGTCCACCTTGAGGGTGAGTCCCATGGCCACCGTTACTCGTTGGACAGCTCGCTGCGGATCGATGAGGGTGACCGGCGCTTGCGCTGGGGTGCCCTCACGGACGAGGGGTATAGCGGCTGGCT
The DNA here is from genome assembly GCA_963806335.1 of uncultured Actinomycetes bacterium. Classification (GTDB taxonomy): domain Bacteria; phylum Actinomycetota; class Actinomycetes; order Streptosporangiales; family Streptosporangiaceae; genus Palsa-504. The sequence continues at coordinate 136,501 of CAWDXO010000021.1, read as the reverse complement.
TCAGGTCGTCGACCGGCCATCAGGATCCGAGCTGCACCTTCACGTCGACGTTCCCCATGACCGGTTGGGCCCGTCCCCTGACGCCGCCGCCACGGAAATCCGGCAGGGCATGGAGGAGGCTTTCGACCGGCTGGCGGACCTGACTTGACCCCAAGCCCCGCCAGCCCGGCCGGCACCGGTTCGATGCGCTGACCGCCGCGATCTGGACGGTGCAGCAGGCCATCTGCGCCGGAGGACAAGGCCATTTGGCTGGCGGAAAGGGAACTCCGCCTCTACCGCGGCTTCGCCGTGACCGCTGTCCTGAAGTTGCGGACTAACTGAACGGCGTCTGAGTCCCGGCGGCCCTCGACCAGCTGAACTCGGCCCCGGAAGGAGCGGATGATGCGTCACTATCTGGTAGCAGATGTCATGACGGCCGATCCGGTGACCGTCACCCCGTCCACCCCGGTGAAGGACCTGGCCGACATCCTGGTCCGGCAGCGGGTCGGTGCGCTGCCGGTACTCACCTGGCAGGGCACCGTGGCCGGCGTCGTCACCGAGACCGAGCTGCTGCGCAAAGAGGAGCTCAAGCGGGACCCGGAAGGCCTGCACTCGACGCACCTGACCTACCAGATCCGGCGCGCCATCGCCACCGCCGAGAACGCCAGGGAGATCATGAACACGCACCCGGCCACGGTGCGGGCTGACGCGACCGTGGCGGAGGCGGCCCGGGTGATGGACCGGCAGCAGGTCAGCTGCCTGCTGGTGATCGACGATAACGGCAAGCTGCTCGGCCTGGTCAGGCCGCGGGACCTGCTTCGCGTTTTCCTCCGGCCGGATGAGGAGATCAAGGCGGAGATCATCAGCGAGGTCCTGACCGGTTACCTCGGCACCAATCCCGCCCTGGTTCGGGTGGATGTCACCGACGGCGTGGTACGGCTGACCGGCGAGGTTGAGCGCAAGAGCGTGCTGTCCCTCGTCTTGCCGATGACCCGCGCCGTCGACGGTGTCATCGACGTCGAGGGCCAGCTCAGCTACGCGATCGACGACACCAGGCTGCCCGGCGAACTCGCGCCGCACCTCGGCGGGCCGCATCAGCCGTAGGCCATCTCACCCCGGGACGGAGGTCCCAGCCGTTCGGTGACATCTGGCCGTGACGGCGGTGGCGGGAGCGGCGCCAGACTCCTGGTATCAGCTCAGCACGCGGCCCGGTCACCACCGGCCCGCCGTGACAAGGAGGCATTACGATGCGCCGCAATTCTCGTCTCACCGCCATTGTCGGCTTCGCCGCCGCAGCGATCCTGCTGGTAGCAGGCGGACTGCTGCTGTGGGGGTCGACCTACGTGCACAACACCGTGCAGAGCCAGCTCGCCTCACAGCAGATCACCTTCCCGCCGCAGGCCGCGTTCGCCCACCCCACGGCCGGCGGCGAGATCACCCCCAGCATGATCCCGCTGGTCTCCCAGTACGCCGGGCAGCAGCTGCTGACCGGGCAGCAGGCCGAGGCTTACGCCGACCACTTCATCGCCGTGCACATCGCCGAGATCGGCGGCGGCAAGACCTACTCCCAGCTGTCGGCCGCATCGCTGGCCCAGCCGAAGAACACCGTGCTGGCCGGCCAGGTCGCCACCGTGTTCAAGGGCGAGACGCTGCGCAGCATGCTGCTGAACGCCTACGGCTGGTGGAAGGTCTCCCAGATCACCTACATCATCTCCCTGACCTGCTTCGCCCTCGGCGGCCTCACCGCGATCGGCACCGGCCTCGCGCTGGTCCTCGGACGCAAGAACCAGACCCCGGCCGAGCCCCTCCGGCAGACCGGCAAGACCCCCGTCACGGTCGCATGACCCCACCGGCAGCCGAACCCGGACAACAGCACATAACCACAGCACAACCGGTGTCCTCCGGCCAGCGCTCACCGCGCCGGCCGGAGGACCGTTCCGGCTAACGAGTAAGGCAGTGGACGCGATGGTGCCCTCCGGTAACGACCACGGGGTCTGGCCTCGGCACCGTCGTACGGTCGAAGACGTGATGGCGACATCGGTCGTGACCGCCGACCGGCTCACGCCGTACAAGGAGATCGCCCGGCTACTGGCTGAGCACCAGATCAGCGGCCTGCCCGTGCTGCTTGACGGCTGGCAGGTGGCCGGCGTGGTATCAGAAACCGATCTGCTCGCGGCCCAGGACAAGGCGGCCCGGCTAGCCCGGACCAAGCCTGGCCGCCGGCTCTGGCAGGTTGGCGAGCCCCGGCAGCCAAGCCTGACCGCCGGTGAACTGATGACAGCCCCGCCTATTCTCATCCGCCCGGACGCGACCATCGCGGCCGCGGTGCGGACGATGACCAAGCACCATGTCAGGCGGCTGCCGGTGACCGGCGCCGACCGTCAGCTGATCGGCATCGTGAGCCGTCGTGACGTACTGAGCCTCTTCCTGCGGCCGGATACCGACATTGCCCGCGATGTCCGGCAGGTCCTCGGTGACCTGCCACTCGCCGGCACCGCCTCCGTCATCGTCACGGTGCGCCATGGCGTAGTGACCATCGCCGGAACCGTCAAGCCCGCTGCAGGCCGGCCGTACGGGGCCCGGCATACCCGCGAACTCATCCCGCCGCGCGCGGTACGGCTGATCGGGGACGTCGATGGTGTCGTCGACGTCGTGACCAGGCTCAGCCGCGCCGTTCGATGAAGCAGTTGCGGCGCGATAACGCGCATACCGGCTCCAGGCGGGGGAATGAGCCTAACGCTACGAGCAGATCGCTCACCTGAGAGCCCGGAACGGCGGCCGGGCCCAGGCCCGGAATCAAGGAGGATGCCGTGAGCGTGTACCGGGTAATCGACGTGATCGGGACGAGCTCTCAGTCGTGGGAAGACGCCGCGGTCACCGCGGTGAACACCGCGCGCAAGTCACTCCGTGACCTGAGGGTCGCCGAGGTCGTGGAGCAGGACCTGAACATCGATGACGGCGGCGGCATCGTCTTCCGGACCAAGCTGCGGCTCTCCTTCAAGTACGAGGACCCCGCCTGACCAGGACACCGGGAAGATCAAGACCATTTAGGCCGAACGAGCGGCGGTATCCCCGTCCGCTCCAGCCCCCCGCGACCCGCCGGGTCGCGGGGGGTAGTTTCGGCGAGCCGGAAAACTCAGCGAGACGAAGGAGCCGACATGCCGAAGGTATCCGCCGAACGAGTCGGTGACGTCGCCGAGCTGGTCATCTCGGCGCCCCCGCTCAACTTGTTCGACGGCCGGCTGGCCGCCGACCTGGAAGCCGCCCTGGACGAGGTGGCCGCGCTCACCCGCGACGGGGCGGCCCGCGCGGTGCTGCTCCGCGCCGAGGGCCAGGTGTTCTGCGCTGGCGTGGACGTGCACGAATTCCAGGGCCTCGGCCCAGCCCAGGGCGCGGTCCTGATGGCCCGCTTCCTGACGCTGGTGCAGACGCTGGAGCGGCTGCCGGTGCCCACGCTCGCGGTCGTGCACGCGCTGAACCTCACCATCGGGTTCGAGTTCAGCCTGGGGTGCGACCTGATGTGGGCCGCCGAGGACGCCTCGTTCGGCCTGGTCGAGGCGACCGTCGGCCTGACCCCGGGCGGCGGCGGGACGCAGCGGCTGGTCGCCAGGGCCGGCCCGGCGCGGGCCGCCGAGCTGGTCATGACCGGCGACATCTACCCGGCCGCCGAGATGTACCGCTGGGGGGTGGTGAACCGCGTCCTGGCCCCCGCCGTCCTGCTCGAGCAGGCCCGCAGCTTCGCGGCCCGGCTCGCCGCGGGCCCGACCGCCGCCACCGCGGTCGGCAAGCGCCTGCTGCAGGCCGCCCGCGACCACGGCGTGGCCGCCGCCGACGCCATCACCCCGCGGGAGACCGGCCAGATCTTCGCCACCCGCGACCTGGCCGCCGGGCTGACCTCGCTGCTCGAGCAAGGCCCCCGCCGGGCCACCTTCGAGGGCCGCTAGCAGCCACCAGTCGTTCGTGATCTGTTACCCGCGGGTTTCCCTCTGGTTTTAAATCTTTTAATCAGCTTACGATTTGCCTGAGCGCAGGCGTTACTCGCGCCCGGATCAGTAGTTCGCGAGACGAGAGGTGACGACCGTGGCCGCAGAGGACGCCATGCCGCTTGAGGCGCTGTCGGATAGTTCCCGCCAGCGGCAGGCCGGCCGCGTTGACCAGTTCTCGCCCTACCCGCCCATCGCGGACTACGCGTTCCTTTCTGACTGCGAGGTCACCGCGCTGGTGGCGCCGAGCGGAACGATCGAGTGGATGTGCTTGCCGGAGATGGACGGCCCCAGCGTTTTCGGCGCGATGCTAGACCGGGACGCCGGCTGGTTCCGGTTCGGTCCCGATGACGTGGACGTGCCGGCCGACCGGCGCTACCTGCCCGGGACCATGGTGCTCGAGACCAGCTGGGATTGCGGCCAGGGCTGGCTCGTCGTACGGGAGTGCCTGGTCATGGGGCCGTGGCGGCATGACCATCCCGATGGCAGCACCCATCTGAGGCCGCCCACGGACTACGACGCCGAGCACATGCTGCTGCGGACGGTGCGCTGCGTGGACGGCCAGGCGCAGCTCACCCTGGACTGCGTGCCGGCCTTTGACTACGGGCGCCAGCAGGCACGGTGGCAGCACACCGACCGCGGCTACACCGAGGCGGTCATCGAGCCGCCGGGCTTGGACCTGAGCCTCACCCTGACCTCCGATATCCGCCTCGGCCTGGAGGGGCCGGGTGCCCGCGGCCGGACGCTGCTGAAGGAAGGCGATACCCGCTTCTGCGCGCTGTCCTGGGGCCGCCAAGTGCCGGAAAGTTATCAGGACGCATACCGGCGGCTGGTGTGGACCGCGCACCACTGGCAGCACTGGCTGGCTCACGGCCGCTTCCCCGACCACCGCTGGCGCGGCCACCTGGCCCGCAGCGCGCTTACCCTCAAGGGCCTGACGTTCGCGCCGACCGGCGCGATCGCCGCCGCGGCGACGACCTCGCTGCCCGAGACGCCGGGCGGCGAGCGGAACTGGGATTACCGCTTCACCTGGATGCGCGACGGGACCTTCGCGCTGTGGGGCCTGTACACCCTCGGCTTCGAGTGGGAAGCCAGCGACTATTTCGCCTTCCTCTGCGACCTGGTCGAACGTGACCGGGGCGACCTGCAGATCGTCTACGGCATCGACGGTCGGCGCGAGCTGGACGAGCACGTGCTCGACCACCTGAACGGCTATCAGGGCGCCCGGCCGGTGCGCATCGGCAACGCCGCCTACCAGCAGGCCCAGCACGACGTCTGGGGAGTCGTGCTGGATTCGATCTACCTGCACACCAAGTCACGCGACCGGCTCGACGACCGGGTCTGGAAGCTGGCCCGCCAGCAGGTGGAGCGCGCCCTGGAACGCTGGCGTGAGCCGGACCGGGGCATCTGGGAGGTCCGCGGCGAGCCCAGGCACTTCACCTCCTCGAAGATGATGTGCTGGGTCGCGGCCGACCGGGGGGCGCGACTGGCCACGCTCCGCGAGGACAAGGACCTGGCCCGTACCTGGCGCAAGGCCGCGGACGAGATCCACGCCGACATCTGCGCGAACGCGCTCGATGACCGCGGCGTGTTCTGCCAGCACTATGACACCAAGGCCCTGGACGCGTCGCTGCTGCTGATGCCGCTGTTGCGGTTCCTGCCGCCGGATGACCCGCGGATCCGCGCCACCGTGCTGGCGATCGCCGACGAACTGACGCAGGACGGACTCGTGCTGCGCTACCAGGTGGACGAGACCGACGACGGGCTGTCCGGTGCGGAGGGCACGTTCACCATTTGCTCGTTCTGGCTGGTCTCGGCGCTGACCGAGATCGGCGAGCACCAGCGGGCCCGCGACATCTGCGAGAAGGTCCTGTCCTACGCCAGCCCGCTGCTGCTCTACGGCGAGGAGATCGACCCGCGGTCGGGTCGGCATCTGGGCAACTTCCCGCAGGCCTTCACGCACCTGGCCCTGATCAACGCCGTCATGCACGTCATCCGCAAGGAGCAGGCCGCCCAGCGCCTGGCCATGGGCCGCGAGGTACCGGATGGGCAGATCTAGGCCCGTGGCTCCCGACCCTCACGGTGACCGGTCCCGGTGGGTATGAAACCCCGGTTCCAGCACACTAGCGCGTGCTGGAACCGGGGTTTCACTCCGTTCCGGCGGCGGCCGCCGCTTGCCGGGCCAGGGTCTGCTGCATGGCGGCGACCAGCGCCTCGAGCGCGCGCAGCGGCCGGACCATCACGGTGACGTCGGTGATCTGGCCGTCGTCGTCGGTGCTCAGGATGTCGACGCCCTCGAGCTGGTAGCGTCCCACCCGGCCGCGGAACCGCAGCACGTCCACGCCCGGCCCGTGCGTCTCACCGGTGTAAGCGAAGTCCTCGAACGTCTGGGCCGCCGCCGCGAGCACCTGCAGGGTCGCGGCCCGGCCGCGGTACGGCTGGAAGACGGCGGGGCTGGCGAAGGTGACGTCCGGGTGCAACAAGGCGGACACCGCGGTCATGTCGCCCGCGACCATCGCCGCCCCGAAGCGGTTCACGGCCGCGGCCCCGGGTCCTCAGCACCGGCCGCGCCCGCGGCCTCCGCCAGGTCCGCGACCTTCGCCAGGTCTTCGGCCGCCGCCAGATCCGCGGCCTCCGTCACGGCGGGATCGAAGTAGCCGGGCACCCACCTGAGCACCTCGGCCCGGAACTCACCCTCGCACTCCAGCTGGCACAGCACGCCGATGCCCGCCGTGGACACGCGGTGGATCAGCACGTAGGAGGGCGGCAGGTTGAACCGGCGCGTGATGTTGCTCGCGCTCGCGTTGGTGACGCGGCTAGCCTCGCCGCGCAGCCACTCGCGGCTGAACTTGAAGCACTCCACCTTCGACGGCTCGGCCAGCGGCGCCAGGAAGTCGCGCAGCGCGTCCAGGTCCACGTCGATGCCGGGCCGAAGGAACCCGTGCGCGCGCAGCTCCCGCTCCACGGCCTCAATGTCGGCGTCGTCGTCGTGCATGATGCGCAGCAGCCGGCCGAAGAACGGCGGCAACCCGTCCGGCAGCCGGTCCACCGCGCCGAAGTCGAGCACGCCGAGCCGGCCGTCGTCGAGCAGCCGGAAGTTCCCTGGGTGCGGATCGGCGTGCAGCAGCCCGGCTCGCGCCGGGCCCGAGAACAGGAACCGCACCAGCAGGATGCCGGCCCGGTCCCGTTCCTCCTTGCTGCCGTCGCTGATGATCCTGGCCAGCGGCGTGCCGTCCATCCAGTCGCTGACCAGGACGTGGTCGGTGCCCATCACGACGTTGGGCACGTAGAAGTCGGGGTCACCGGCGTACGCGTCGGCGAAGGCCTGCTGGGAAGCGGCCTCGAGGGTGTAGTTGAGCTCTTCGGTGACCCGGTCGCGCAGCTCGTCGAGCAGCGGCTTGACCTCGAGCCCGGGCATCAGCAGGCCGAACAGCCGGCCCGCCCGGCTCAGCTGGTTGAAGTCACCGATCAGCGCCCGTCCCGCCCCCGGGTACTGGATCTTCACCGCGACCCGGCGGCCGTCATGCCAGACGGCCTGGTGGACCTGCCCGATGGACGCCGCGGCGGCGGGGATATCGCTGAACTCGGCGAAGTTGTCGCGCCAGTCCTCGCCCAGGTCGGTGGCCAGCACCTGGTGCACGGTGCGGGCGGGCAGCGGCGGCGCGGATTCCTGCAGCCTGGTCAGGGTGGCGCGGTAGGGCCCGGCGAACTCGGGCGGCAGCGCCGCCTCGAAGATCGACAGCGCCTGGCCGAGCTTCATGGCGCCGCCCTTGAGTTCGCCGAGCACCCGGAAGATCTGGTCGGCGGTGCGCTGCTGTATCTCCTGGGCCACGATCTCGGCTGGCCGTCCGCCGATCCGCTTCCCCATCCCGATGGCCGTGCGGCCCGCCAGCCCAATCGGCAACCTGGCCATCTTCGCGGCCCGGGTCACGGGGTTCTTCGGCACGTCGCTCACCCTGACATTGTTCCGCATAATGAGGAGCGCTTTATACCGGCCATGGCCGTGACGGCGCCGCACCCGCACGCCGGATGCGGCCGCCAGGTCCGCCGTCGCCACCGCCAGTCCGGCAGGACCACTTCCAGCGTCCCGTTCGCGGTCGCCGGCCCCGGTCCGGCGCCGTCGATGTAGGCCAGCGCCTGCGCGGACGTGACGGCGGCCGTCATGGCGGCGAGCACGGTGTCGCACGCCTGCGGCTGCGCGCGGGTGACCGTGGCCTGGGCGAGGATCTTCGGCCATTGCTCGTCGCCTTCGGCCTTCCGCAAGTCCACGCAGCGCAGGCAGGCCGAAGCGGCGGGCTGGACCAGCGGCCCGGCCACGCCGATCGCCTCGCCGGCCCGCAGCGCCAGATGGGGCACGCGATCCCGCATCAGTTCCTCGATCAGGTCGGGCGACGTCAGCCCGGTGAGTATTACGAGGTCGGGTACTGCGCCGTCGTCGCGGGTGCTGACCTCGGGGGCGGCCCGCCCGATCGCGCGGGCCGCTCCCTCCTGCCGGGGCTCGCCCAGATCGGCGAGGATCAGCCCGGCGGGGGCGAGATCAGCGGGTTCGGCGGCCTCCGGGTCGGTGCAGGTAACGTGCCCGACGCCGGAGGCCGCGAGCAAGCTGGCCACGCACGCGCCGGTCCGCCCCGCGCCGTGCACCCGGACGAAGGCGGCCCGCCTGCGGGTCAGCGTGCGGGCCCCGCCGTCCGCGTCCGCGTAGGCCAGCGACGCGGTGGCCAGTTCCGGCGCCAGCCGGGACCGTAGCTGATCCGGAAGCGCGGCGTGCAGCCGGGCCGGGAAATCGTCGAGCACGCCCGCGGCCGCGAGCATCGCGAGCACCTGGTTGGCGGCCGCCGGCGGGACCCCGTAGGCCTGCGCGGTGCCGATCAGGGTCTCGCGGTCCCGGCTCCCGTCCAGCAGGCTGATCACGGCCGCGGCCTGACCTAGCCCGCTGAGCGCCACGGCCCGGCGCGGATCCACCCCGAACTGAATCGTGTCACGGTCCCGCCACAGCGGCAGCAGTCCGGCCTTCAATGCTGGTCTCATGGTGACATGCTGACAGCAGCCTGTGACATTTCGCGTCGGCCTCACGCCCGCGAGGGGGAAACCGCCGGAAACAAGCCACCAACGCGGTCTAGCCGGAAGGGTTTCAGGTCATCCCGCATAACCGGGCCTTTCTCGCGTTCTTTCGGCCGCGGGCGGGCTTAATCGTTCACGCTAGGAATGGGTATATCGGTTACGGTGAAGCGTCCGCCGAACGCAGTGAATTGCGATGTTCAAGCTGTTTCTTGAGGTATCTGGTGAGGATTCGGGGCCGGAACGCCTCGATCAGCGCCTCGCGGGCCGGGACCGGGGCTCCCGGTGCCTCAGCAGGTATCCGAACAGCGCGCGGGAGCGTGCACTCGACCACTCCTCGACCGCGACGTCATCGACGGCGGGCCGTGCCGTGGAAGGTGAGCGAATTTCGGTATCGCAAAGGCCTAGACGAAGTGCTTGCCACCGCGTATCACAGTGTTGTACGGCGACTCCGCCTATTAGGGATGAGAATTCAGCGAGACAGCACCCGTCTCGATCGGCAAGGGATGGAGAAGGAACAGAAAAAGGACGACTGCAGGGGGGAATGACATGTCGAGCGGTGGCAGGTCGGAGAAGACCGGCCCCGCACGCGACCGGATCACCCCGCAGGCGATTGACCGCATGCTCGGCCAGCTGGCGGAGCGCGCGGCGGCGGCCAGTGACGAGACGCTGACCAGCGCAGTGCTCACCGGCCGCAAGGCCCTAGCGGAGTGGCAAGACCAGGCCGGCCGGCTGCGGAGCCTGGAAGGCGAGTACGCCCGCCTGGCCCTGAGCGCGTCGAGGGCACGGGCCCGGCTGCAGGACGTGCTGGACCTGCTGGACAAGTTCGTCAAGCCCGCGCGATCGGCCTCCGCGCCGGCCCGTTCGGATCGGCCTGTAACGGGTGGGCTCATACCGTCGCCACGACCTAGCCCCGGCGGTGACGCCCCCGGCATTCTGGCCGTGTGCATGCTGGGAGCCTTTGAACTCTCGATCGACGGCCGGCGCGTTACGGACTGGCGCGGGCAGCGGACCCAATCGCTAATGCAATTCCTGACCGCTCACCGTCGTCGCAGCGTCCCGCGAGACGAACTGGTCACGGCGGTGTGGCCAGACGCCGACGAAGATGGCGGGCGTCACCGGCTGCACCAGGCCGTCTATGAACTACGCCGTACCCTGCACGCCGCCGACCCGCGCCGTTCTCCCGTCGTCTGCGTCGACGGCGGATACCGACTCGATGACGAGGTACCCATCTGGGTCGACGTCGAGGAATTCGGCGATCTCGCCTCGGCCGCGTCACGCTGCTTCGCGGCGCAGCGGTCCGATGAGGCGATCGAACTGGGCCAGCAGGCCCTGACGCTCTACCGCGGCGACTTCCTGTGTCAGGCCACCGGCGCGGACTGGACTACGGCGGAACGCGACCGGCTTCGGGCCCGCTTCGTGCAACTCGGCGTTCACCTGGGTGAACTACTCGCCAGGCGTGGCGACCACGCCGCGGCGCTTGCTGTGGTCGACCCGGTGCTGAGCATGGAGCCGTGGAACGAGGAGGCCACGGTGATCAAGATGCGCTGTCACGCCCACGGCGGCGCCCGCTCCCTGGCGGCCGCCGCCTACCGCTCTTGCGCCGAGGCTCTGGCCTGCGAGTTCGGGATGACACCCGCCCCGCAGACCAGCCGCGCCTACGACGAGATCCGGGCCGCGGAACCGCTCGGGAATGTGGTCTCGTCCCCGGTCTCCTCGTGATACACCCGGGCCCGCCGGCGCAGCTCACCCGGCCCGGAGACCCCGGCGCGGTCAGTCCGCCTGGGCTGGCACCACGGTGAGCTGGTACGCGTCGCAACTGCCGTAGACGAACCCGACATGGCCGCAGCAGTCCTTCGAGCCCAGGGTGATGCAGAGGTGGTACTCCCGTCCGCACTCGCCCGGGTCGAACGTGTTGGCGGGCACGTCGATCACGAACCTCCACACATGCGTGTAGCACGGGCTGTAGTCGCCCGTCAGCTCGATCCACTTGCAGATGTCCCCGACCGAGCCGCGCCCGCAGGCCTCGAACGCGAGGCACACACACAGCTGGGTGTTACACAGGTAGTTCAGGACCTTGCCGGTCAGCGACACGGTGACCGTGACCTCCAGCACCTGGTCGGCATTGATGAACCCGACGGGCTCGTCCGGGTTCGACTTGTCGGCGAAGGTAGCGGTCATCGTCCCGCCCAGATCCCAGATGTGGGGCCGCGGCTCGAGAACACACGGCTCGACTCCTACGATCACGGCTTCTGCGACTACTTCAGACATGATGTTCTCCATTCGGAAAGTTCCGCGCCAGGCGCGGCGTCGGCGAGTTTCGCCGGTCTCATGCCTTTATCCGCCTGCTCACTCACGCCCGGCTGCGCGAACATCAGCTGAACCCGCCGGGAGCGCTCAGGATGTCCTCACGAACCGCTACCGCAGACAGGCCCCCGGGGCTACCGGCCGCTTTGTCCCCGGCCGTTGGACCGCAGCCAGCGCTTCGGCGCGGCCGCCAGCACGAGCGCGGTGACGAGCCCGGCCAGCGGCAGGGCCGGAACGCCCGCCGCCCCGACCGCGACGAGCAGCCCGCTCAGGCTGGCGCCCGCCGCGAGTCCGATCAGCACACCGAACCGCCGCAGCCCATGCGGCGTGTCCTGGCCGGGGCTGACCAGGGAGCTGACCAGCCCGGTCAGCGTCCCGGTGAGGTAGGTGGTCGATACTTCGGACAGGCCCATGTACCTGACCGTGGACGACTGCACGCCCATCGCGGCCGCCGCCACCGCGAGCACGCAGAACTGGGCCCACCCGGCCGGCTGGGTCCCGCTGGCCTCCCAGCCGGCGGTGAACCCGGCCAGCAGGATGAGTTCGGCGAGCAGGGCCCAGGCTGCGTAAGCCGGCACCCCGCTGGCCCGCGCCTCGTCGCCTCCGGCGCCGGCTTTCGCGGCTCGGGCCTTGAAGCCGTCGGCGACCCAGGTGCCCGCGGCCACGCCCGTTACGTAGCCCGCGATCGACACGACGGTATGGCTGGCCAGCGTCAGCGACCCGCGCGCCACGGCCAGGCCAAGCAGCACGATGTTGCCCGTCATCACGCTGGAGAAGACATTGCCCAGCCGGGTGAAGCTGGCCACGTCCATCGCTCCCGAGACGAACGTGAGCGCGATCGCGATCAGCGTCTTGATTTGCTCGCTTGGACTGTCGCTCATGGCCCGCTAGGAGATCACCTTCAGCCACGCCAGGCAAGCGAACCGCCTCAGTCGGGTTCCACCCGGACCGCACGCGCCCACCCGGGCGCCTCCGGCGCCTCCGCGCCGAGTAGCCCGACGACGACCCGCGTCCCCTTGGGGGCGTCGGCGGGCCACGGCGTGTACCCGTCGGTGAGCACGACCGTGACGGCCGGCCTGGGCCGCAGCGCGACCGCCGCGGCGATGCCCGTGCCCATGTTGGTGCCGCCGCCGCCGACCAGCTGCACCTGCCGGGCGGACGTGACCCGCTGGGCCGGTGCCACCGCGGTGTCGCAGGCCAGCACGCGGACCTGCCGGGCCAGCCCGAGGGCGCGCAGCAGCCCTTCCACCTCGGCCAGCACCATCGCGAGCAGGTCCTCGGTCATGCTGCCCGAGGTGTCACAGACTACGGCGACCTCGGGCACCGGCCGCCGCAGCGCGGGGAGCACGACCGGGCCCGCCACGGCCGAACGCCGGGACGGCCGCCGGTAGGAGTAGTCCACGGCCCCGGCCACCTGCGCCACGGCCCGCCGCAGCTCGGCCGCGAGCAGCCGGCGCCAGTCGACCTTCGGACGCAGCGTTTCCTCCGCCCAGCGCAGCAGCCCGGCCGGCACGGTCCCGGCCTGCTTGGCGTGGGCGATGATGTCCTGCGCGACCTGCCGCCTGAGCAGGTCGGCCTGCCACTCCGGCAGCCCGCCCGGGCCGTCCCCGGGCCGTGGCACCCCGTCGGCGCCGCTTCCGCAGTCAAGCCAGGGACCCGCCGTTTCCCCCGATTCAGATGGGGCCGAACGGTCCTGCGTTCCCGCCCCCGTCTCCCCGCCCGCTCCCCGGGCCGACGCTTCCCGGGCGCGGATGTGATCGAAGTACTGCTCCGCCAGCAGGCCGTCCCGGGCCCGCAGGTCGTGCGGGAGGACGGGCCGGCCGGGCAGCTGGAGTCCGGCCGGCACCAGGTCGTCGTTGATCTCGGCGTCGGCGGCGCGTACCCAGGTGCGCGCCTCGGCGGGCCCGGCGCCCACCGCCTGGGCCCGTTCGGCGTGGGTCCGCAGCAGGTGGCAGACGTGGTGGATGAGGACGCTGCCCAGCTGCGCCGGGGTCCATTCCGCGGCCAGGCCGGGATCCGCGCGCATCCGCCAGCTCTCGTCCACGCTGACCGTGCCGCTGCCCGGGGCCGCGATCACCTGCGCCCCGAACACCGCGGTGGCCAGGTAGGGAAACCACGTGGCGGCCCACAGCCTGGCCGCCGGGAGCTGTACTAGCCGGGGGGACGACCCCCCAAGACCCCCCCGCTCCTGGGGGGGATCCACCCCCCCAGACCCCCCTGGCCCCCCGCTCACAGGGGGGCTACCCGCCCCCCCGTACCCCCTGGCCCCCCGCTCACGGGGGGCTGCCCAGCAGGCCCGCGTCGCGCAGGACGGGGGCGAATAGGTGGATCTCGGCGGGCAGCGCCGCGCCCTCGGGGCGGCACCGGGCCAGGATCCGGGCGGCCACGGCGGCCACGTCCGGCGCGGCGTCCGCGGCCAGCCCGAGTACCTGCCAGCCGGCCGTCCAGCGTTCCGGGGTGGGATCCGAGGCGACCGCGGCCGCGATCGCGGCGAGCGCGGCGTAGGCCCGGTCCCCTCGTTCCGGTAGCCGGAACGAGGCCGGGTCGGCCAGCACCCGCTCCGGATCGGGCAGGTCCATCTCCGCCAGCCAGGCGAGGAACTCCACCCCGGCCCCCTCGCCGACGGCGCCCCTGATCAGGGCCGAACGAGCCTCGTCCGCGGTGCCGGACGCGCCCGCGGCCGCCATCAGCCGGGCCGCCATCTCCCAGGTCCGCGGCGACGGCCAGCCCTGCCCCGCGGCCGCCGCGTCGGCCGGAGGTGCGCACGCGAGGGCGGGCCTGACGTGCAGGAACGCGGCTACCAGGCCGCGGGAGAGGATCTCCTCGGCCTGCCACCCCTCGGGCAGCACGGGCACCACCGGGGGCGCCCAGCCGCCGGCCAGCCCGTCGGCCACCGCCCGCGGGTCGGTCTGCCAGGCCAGGTGACACAGCCGGTTCGCCAGCGGCGCGGACAGGTCCCAGCCGTCCGCGGCCTGCTCGGGCGGGTTAGCCGCCGCCACCACGGCGACGTCGTCGGGCAGCGTGAGGTCGCCCACGGCTCGTTCGAGCACGACCCGCAGCAAAGCGGCCTGCACGGCGGGCGGCGCGGTGGACAGCTCGTCGAGGAACAGCAGTCCGTGCCCGGCCTCGGCCAGCCGCCGGGCCCACGCGGGCGGCGCGAACCTGACCTCGTCACCGACCACGATGGGCAGCCCGGCGAAGTCGGAAGGCTCCCTGATCGAGGCGATGACGGTTTCGCATGGCAGGCCCATGGTCTGGGCCATCGCGCGGATCGCGGAGGTCTTGCCGGTGCCGGGGGCGCCCCAGAGCAGCACCGGCACCCGGGCCGCGACCGCGACTCCGAGCGCCTCGACCGCCGGGTTCGAGCCACGAGGCTGTACGCTCACATCTCCCAGTGTGGGGCATCTCCGGCGCCGGCTAGACCGTCGCGGGCCCGCTCCCCCCGCTGGACCCCCTGCCGCCAGATTCCGGGCCGGGTGCGCTGGCGTGCACGTCGAGCGGCACCGGCTCGGCGCCAGGTACGCGCAGGCCGAGGACCCGCGCGTCCGGCCAGCCGGCCGCCTCCACCGCGACGACCAGGTGCCCGCCGGTCAGGGTCAGGCCGCAGGCCCACACCCGGGCGAGCCACCCGGCGGGCAGGCTGACCCGCAGCCGTCGCTGCTCGCCCCGCCCGGTCAGCTCGGTCGCGCCCCAGCCGGGCCCGGTGTGCAGTGACACCGTCACCTGATCGGGGTCGATCCCGAGCCAGTTCTCCGCGGCCAGCGCCAGCCGGCCGGTCATCGCGGCCACCAGCGCGGGCCGGGCCCGGTCGTCCGGCCGGTCCGCGTGCGCCGCGGCCACCTGGCCCGCCAGCCGCACCTGGAACCCGTAGCCCAGCGCGAGCAGGGACAGCATGTCGCTGCGGCGCAGCCGGGCGCGTTGCGCCTCCTCCTGCTCCCGCTGCTGCCGGGCGCTCACCCCGGCGGTGCCTGCCGGCGGCGGGCTGGCCAGCTGCCGGAGGGCGGCGGGCCGCCGGGAGACCCGGCCCCCGCCTTTGTGACCCGCTAGGCCCGGCGGATTGACCTGCGCGGCCGACTCGACGTCGTCCCAGCTGACCGGGATCTGGTCGGCGGGCCCGCGCGGGCCGATGGCCAGCACCGACAGGTCCTCGGTGTGCCGTCCCCACGCCTGTGCTAGCTCGATACACCGGGCTTTCTCCCCGCCGAGCGCCGCGAGCACGAGCTCGCCCTCGGCGTCGGGATGCTCCGGCAGGCGAAGCGATCCGGCTTCCCAGCGAAACGCGTGCGTGCCCCGGCCGCACGGGACCTGGGTCTCGCAGCCTGGCAGGCAGTTGAACCACGGATCGTTCGGCATATTAATCACCGGCCGGTACCCCAGCGGAGCGGCAGCCTGGCGCGGGCCTGTGCCGACTGCCCGGCGGCCTGGACCTCGATCCACTCCGCGGACCGGGGCAGCGGCGGCAGGAGCTGCAGCCGCAGCGCGTATTCGCCGTCCGTGCGGTGCCAGCCCGACGGGCGGGTCGCGTGCCACCGGCCGCCGCTGTCGCGGACCCAGACCGACAGCGGGAAGTACAGGTCAAAACCGAATGGTCCATGGTGTTCCTCCGGCGCCAGGCCCTTCGCCAGGATCTGCAGGAAGGTCACCCCGTCGAAATTGTGCAGGTCGAGCAGGGCTAGCCGGACCCCGTCCAGCTCGGGCAGCGCGGCCGCCACCGCCGCGTGGCCGTCCCGCGGCAGCGCGGGGTCCGGCTTCCTACGCTGGTAGTGAGCCAGCAGGCTAACCCAGGGTTCCGGCAGCTCCGCCGCGGGCGGCACGGTGATACGGTGCCCGCTGATGCGCAGGCTGGCGCACAGCGCGGCCAGCTGGCCCGGGACCGGGCTGAGCGGGGAAAGGACCTCGGCGGCCGCCAGCGCGGCGATCACGTCGCCGAGTCCGGTGGCCAGGCTGTCGAACGGTCCGGGCGTCAGCGCGGTCAGCCGCGGCCGGACGTCGGCCGGGAACTCCGCCGCGATCACCAGCAGCCGTTCCGCCAGCCTGGTCAGCAGGTGCTCGCCGGCGCTGACCGTCCTGCCGGTGGTTTCCGGCCCGGTGCTGGCGCCGTTCCCCGCCTCGAGGCTCACCCGGACGGCGGCCTGGCCCGGGCCCGCGATGTCAAGCCAGCGGATGCCGGCCGGCGGCGCCGGGCCGAGGCTGAGCTGGCCGGTCCAGTCGGGTCCGCTGCTGCTGGTGAAGTCAAGCGCGTAGTGGCCGCCCCGGTCGTCGGTGACCGTGAGCAGCCCGAAGAGCAGGCCAGGCTGGGCCACTGGCGTCTGGTGCGGGCCGAGAATCCGCCACACCATGGTGAACCGGGCACCGGCGGCGGTGTGCGCGTACGACAGCAGGAATATCTCACCGCTGGTGCCCTCGGCATGGAACGGGACCGCCCGCCCGACCGGCAGGAAACGGTCAGGTCCGTGGAAGTCCGGCTGGTCCGGGCGTTCCGGTCGCGGCGATCGCGGCCCGGGGCTCGCCGCGACGAACGAGGCCGGCGGGAGCGGACCCGGCGGCGGCATGCTGCGCGCCAGCGCGCCGGCCGGGATCATCGGGCCGGTGCCGGCCGACCGGTACCGGCCGGGCCGCGGTCCCGCCGAACTGGTCCAGCCCGTCCAGCCGCCCGCGGCCGGCCCGGCAGGCCCGGGTCTTGCCGTACGGCCGCGGCGAGGTCGAAGTCGGCCATGATGTCCGCGGCCGTGGCCGCGTCGAGCGCGGATACGGCGGTCAGCGCTTCGGCTACCGCCGCCATCCGCGCGGTACCCCTCCGGCCGCCCGGCCAGGACGGCAGCGGCGCGGGCAGCATCGGGCCGCGCATCTCGGCTTCGGCCAGCACGCGCAGGTAGGTTTCCGCGCCCTCGCGGTTCATGTTCCTCAGTGTGCGCCCGGCTGGCCCTTTCCCGCGCCGAACGGCCCTCCTCGGCCCGCTGGTGGGTCAGGCGGACGTGACCGCGGGCTCCGGCCGGGCGACCGGGGTGCCAGTCCAGCAGCGGACGATGTCGCGCATGGAAAGCAGTCCGGCCACGTCATTGCCCTCGACCACGATGAGGTGACGGAACCCGCCCTTGACCATCGCCGCGGCGGCGTCCTCGAGGGTCCAGTCGGGCGAGGCGTAGGTCAGCTCCTCCGTGCGGTGCTGCGCGGCGAGCTCGGCGTCGGGATCTTCGCCCGCGGCCACCGAGTTGAGGATGTCACGTTCGGTCAGGATGCCGATGCCCGCATGCTCCGGGTCGATCACGACCGCGGCTCCGATGTGGCGCGCGGACATCATCCGCGCCGCCTGCCGCAGCGTATGCGCGGGCCCGATCGTGAGAACAAGGTGGGACATGCCGTCTCGTACCTTCACAAGTAACACCCCCTGGTTGCGGCGCTTGTGCATTTGTGACGTTCCCCCAGCATCGGTTAATTAACCCCCGAGGGCAAGCCCCTGGTTACCCGGATTTAAAGCGGGGCTGGCCGAGCTGGGCCAGCACCTCGTCGTGCAGGTGACCGTTGGTGCAGACCACGCTGCCGCCGTCCGGCGTGGCCTCTCCCTCGAGCGTGCTGAACCGGCCCCCGGCCTCGGTCACGATGATCTGGAGCGCGGCGACGTCCCACAGCGACACCTCCGGTTCCGCCGAGACGTCGCAGGCCCCCTCCGCGACCAGCATGTGCGACCAGAAGTCCCCGAACGCGCGGGTTCTCCACACCGACCGGCTCAGGCCGAGGAAGTTGTCGAGCAGCCCGCGCTCGGCCCAGCCGCCCAGGCCGGAGTACGACAGCGACGCGTCGCCGAGCTTGGTCACTCCGGAGACACGGCAGGGCGAGGCCTTGGTGAGGCTTCGTCCGGTCCACGCGCCGCCGCCGAGCGCGCCCCACCAGCGGCGGCCGAGGGCGGGCGCCGACACCACCCCGACCACGACATCCGGGCCGTCCATCAGCCCGATCAGCGTGGCCCAGACCGGCACCCCGCGCACGTAGTTCTTCGTCCCGTCGATCGGGTCGATGACCCAGCAGCGCGGCCCCGAGCCGGACCGGCCGAGTTCCTCGCCGAGCACCGCGTCGCGTGGCCGTGACCGGCGCAGCACGTTACGAAGCGACTCCTCGGCGGCGTGATCGGCATCGCTGACCGGCGTGAGGTCGGGCTTGGTGTCGACCCGTAGGTCGAGGGCCCGGAACCGCCTGGTGGTGATGTCGTCGGCGTTGTCCGCGAGGACGTGCGCGAAACGCAGGTCGTCGTCGTGTCGTGCCACCCGCGAAACGGTACCGCCTAGGACATCACACTGGCCAGCCAGGGCACAGCGGCGCCATAATTAACGGGATGGGTCATCACGCTGACGGTCTGCTCGCCGACCCGCCGGAAAAGCTGCGGGCCTTCATCCGCGATGGCAGGATCACGGTTGTTCCGGCCAACCGAACCCGGCGCAGGCTGCTGCTGGACCAGGTAGCGCAGGCGTTCGAGCCAGGCCGCAAATACCCGGAAGCCGTCGTCAACGAGATCCTCAAGTCGGTGTTCGATGACCATTGCGCCCTGCGCCGTTACCTGGTCGACGAGGCCTTCATGTCCAGGAACGCCTCCGGCCTCTACTGGCGCGCCGGCGGCACCGTCGCCTAGCGCCCAGTCCCTCAAGCGCCCAGTCCCTCAAGCGCCCAGTCCCTCAAGCGCCCAGTCCCTCAAGCGCCCAGTCGCTAGAAGATCTTGGAAAATACTCGCTACGTGGAAATTCTTAGGGACTCCAGGCCCTACAAATCTCCACGACGCCAAAATCCTCCACGCAAATCTCGCTCCACGCCGCACGAGGCCAAAGGTGGCGAGAAGCATGTGGCTGGTGGGTTAGTTGGGCGGCCGGATTCTGCCGGCCACCGGGCCGCGCGCCCCCTCGGACTAGTCGGGGGCGCCTTCGCGGCTGCGCAGCACGCGGCGGAGCGAGTCGAGCCTGGCCTCGGCGTGGTGCTCGCGGGCCCACTCGTCCAGCGCGCAGCCGGGGGAGAGGTGGTCGCAGCCCGGCGGGCACAAGGCCGCGCCCTCGGCCAGGTCCCCGAACGCCTCGACGACCCGCTCGGGGCTCACGTGGCCCAGCCCGAACCCGCGTAGCCCCGGCGTGTCGATGAGCCACCCGTCACCCAGGGGCAGCGCCACCACCGAAGACGAGGTGTGCCTGCCCCGGCCGGTCACCGGGTTGACTATCCCGGTCGTCCGGGCCGCCGCCGGGATCAGCGTGTTCACCAGCGTGGACTTGCCGACGCCGGACGGCCCGATGAACACGCTGATCCGGCCGTCGACGGTGGCGCGCAGCCGGGATAGCGTGCGCGGCGGCAGCGGCCGCCTGGTGGTCAGCATCGGCAGGCCGAGCGGGGTGTAGAAGGCGCGCACCTGGCGCGGCGACGCCAGGTCGGCCTTGGTCAGCACAAGCAGCGGGTCGAGCCCGGCGTCGTACGCGGCGACGAGGCAGCGGTCGATGAAGCGGAGGTTGGGCGCTGGCTCGGCCAGCGCGCTGACGACCACCATCTGGTCGGCGTTCGCCACGATGATCCGTTCTTGCGGGTCGGTATCGTCCGCGGAGCGCCGCAGCGCGCTGGTCCGCGGCTCGACCCGGACGATCCGTGCCAGCGAGCCCTCGGCCCCTGAGGCGTCGCCGGCCAGCGCGACCCGGTCACCCACCACCACCGAACCCTTGCCGAGTTCGCGGGCCTTCATGGCGACGACCAGCCCGTCGTCGGTCATGCAGCCGTACCTGCCCCGGTCCACGCTGGTCACGAAGCCCTGTATCGCGCTTTCGTGCGCGGGGCGCCGCCTGGTGCGCGGCCGGGAGCCGCGGCCGGGGCGAACCCGGACGTCGTCCTCGTCGAGCTCCCGCGGGCTCAGGGGCGTAGTCCTAGCATCTCCGCCCAGACATCGGTGAATCCGGGGAAGGTCTTGGCCACGGTCTGCGCGTTATCGACACTGATGCCGGGCACGGCCAGGCCGAGCACGGCCGCGGCCATCACCATCCGGTGATCGTCGTAGCTCCCGAACGGCGTGCCCGCCGCCCCGGCCCGCAGCGGACGCGGCCTGATCTGCAATCCGTCGGGCAGTTCGGTGATGTCGCCGCCGAGCGCGTTGATCTCCTTGGCCAGGGCGGCCAGCCGGTCGGTCTCGTGGCCGCGGGTATGCGCGAGCCCGGTGAAGACCGAGGGAGAGTCCGCCAGCGCCGCCGCCGCCGTGAGCACCGGCGCGAGCTCGTTGACGTCACGCAGGTCGGCGGTGATGCCGCGGACCCGGCCGGTCCCGGTGATGCTCAGCCCGTCGGAGCCGACCTCGTACCGTGCCCCCATGGACGCCAGCGCGTCCAGGATCGCCCCGGCCGCCTGCAGGCTGTCCCCGGGCCAGTCGGGCACCGTGATGGTGCCGCCGGTCACGAGCGCCGCGGCCAGGAACGGGCCCGCGTTCGACAGGTCGGGTTCCACCGTGATGGCCCCGAGGTTCAACCGTCCGGGGCCGACCCGCCAGGCATCCGGCCGGCCCCCGCGCCGGCGCCGGCCAACTCCGTCACCTCGGCGCCGGCGGCGCGGAGCATGCGGACCGTCATGGCGATATGCGGGGCCGAGGGGACCGGCGGCCCCTCGTGCCGGATCTCGACGCCCTCCTCGGACCGGGGCGCCGTCAGCAGCAGGCCCGAGACCAGCTGCGAGGACCCGGACGCATCGAGGGTGACGGTGCCGCCGCGGATGGTACCGCGCCCGTGCACGGTGAACGGCACCGCGGCGCGGCCGCCGTCATCGATGTCCGCGCCGAGTTGCCGCAGTGCCGCCAGAATCGGGCCGACCGGCCGCTGCCTGGCCCGAGCGTCTCCGTCGAAGCGGACCGCGGCAAAGGTCAGCGCCGCGACCCCGGGCAGGAACCGCATGACGGTCCCGGCGTTGCCCACGTTCACGCTGACCTCGGCGCCCGCTGGCGGCTGGCCCGGCGTGAGGTGCCAGGCCAGCGGGGAGGCGGTTTCGGTGATCTGCGTCCCCAGTGCGCGCAGCGCGGTGGCGGCGAGCAAGGTGTCCCTGGCGTGCAGCGGGTTCGCGATCGAGGCGGGGCCATCGCTGAGGGCGGCCAGAACCAGGGCACGGTTGGTAATGGACTTCGACGCCGGCAGCCGCACGCGGGCGCTGACCGGCCCGGCGGCCGCCGGGGTGGACCAGGGCCGGTGGTGGTGGTCTTCCGGGTGCATACCGTTGAGCGTATCGTCGTGCGCCCGTCCGCCGGGGTTTGGCGGGCTCCGATTCTGGCTATGAAAGGCCAATCCACGCTTTCCGGGACGTGTCCGGACCGAATTCAGCTGAGGAAGATCGTATGTGCGGTCGTTTTGTGTCGGCGCGCAAGCGCCTGGAACTCCTCGAGGAGTTCGGCGTCGAGCGTGACCGCGTGGCCTCCTCGCCCGACCCGGAGCCTGACCCTGACTACAACGTGGCCCCGACCAAGCGGGTCTACGCGGTTCTGGAAAGACCGGCCCGCGACGAGCAGCCACAGGCCCGTGAGCTACGCGTGGTGCGGTGGGGCCTGGTCCCCTTCTGGGCGAAGGACGCCTCGGGCGGCGGGCGGCTGATCAACGCCAGGGCCGAGACGGTGGCGGTCAAGCCGGCCTTCAGACGTGCCTTCGCCAAGCGCCGGTGCATCCTTCCCGCCGACGGCTACTACGAGTGGCAAGCCGTCTCGACCGAGGGCAAAAAGCAGAAACAACCTTTTTTTATCTACCGAACGGACGGTGGCGCCCTCGCATTCGCCGGAATCTACGACCTCTGGCGGGACGAGGCGCTGCCGGAGGATCACGAACGCGCCTGGCTGTGGACGGCCGCGATTATCACGACCCAGGCGACCGACGATGTCGGTCAGATCCACGATCGCATGCCCATGGTGATTTCCCCTGACCACTGGGCGGACTGGCTCGACCCGGGCAACACCGACCCTGGCCAGCTTCAAGCGGCGATGCTGCCCGCGATGGCGGGCGGCCTGACGTCGCATCCTGTATCAACGGCCGTCAATTTTGTCCGGAATAACGGACCGGAGCTCATCGAGGCCCTCCCCGGGGGTGCTGACGAGTCAGCTCCGGCTTCCGCCGGCAAGGAGCGGCCGCCCGGCGAGTTGTTCTAAGTCCGCGGCCCGCAGCCGGGCTTCACACGAGCCTGGGCTGCGCTTCGCCCGCGGACGGGAGGCGAGGACACCAGTGGAGATTACCGTTGCCCGTAAGCGCCTGGAGGAGATGCGCCACGAGCTGGACCGGTCGATATCCATCCTGCACGGTGAGCATCCGGGACCGCAGGCCGGGGTGGGGTATCCCCAGGACTCGGCCGACGCGGGAGCCTCGCTGTCGGAGGCCGACCGGACGGAGGCGGTCCTGATCTCCGCCCGTGCCCAGCGAGAAGAGGTGCTCGCCGCGCTCGCCCGCGTCGAGAAAAACACCTACGGGCAGTGCGTGGACTGCGGGCAGCAGATTCCGGCGGGCAGGCTCGACGCACGGCCAGAAGCGTCCCGCTGTGTGAGCTGCCAGTCCGCGTACGCCAAGCGCCGGCGGTAGCCGTCCACGGCCGCCGCCCGCTTCGGCTACCGCGGCCGCGTACGCGGTTTGGCGGCCGATATCACCAGCTGGGCCCCGAGTGACTCGTCGGCGGCGGCGGCCAGCTCGGCCTGCACGAGCTTGGGCAGGCCCCGCGGGTCACGGCGCAGCAGGTGCGTCACCATCGACTCGGAGAACACGGTCCGCGGCCGGATCCAGTCCACTCTCAGCCCGGCCCCGGTGAACAGCTCGCGGGCCTGGTCGGGGCCGTAGCATCGGGTGATCGTGCCGTCCGGCCAGGGCACGAGCACCACCTCGGCGTGCGGCAGGTCGACCAGCTGCGCCCAGTGATGCTGGTCGGCCAGCACGGCCATGCCGAGCACCAGCGAGTCCACGCAGGCGAGTACCCGCCCGCCCGGGCGCAGGATCCGCGCGATGTCCGCGATCATGTTCTCGGCGGCCAGCTGCATCGACAGCGCCCGGTCCTCTGCGATCACGCCATCCGCGCAGCCGTCGCGCAAGAAGGACAGCCGGGAGGCATCCGCGATCAGCGGGACGATGTTGCCGTGTTTATCCCCCCGCTCCCGTGCCCGTTCCCGTTCCCGCTCCCGTGCCCGTTCCCGTGCCCGTTCCCGTGCCCGTTCCCGTGCCCGTTCCCGTTCCCGATTCTGCTCCCGTTCCCGATTCTGCTCCCGTTCCCGATTCTGCTCCCGTTCCCGATTCTGCTCCCGTTCCCGATTCTGCTCCCGTGCCCGTTCCCGTTCCCGATTCTGCTCCCGTTCCCGCTCCCCATTCTGGGGGAAAACCTTTTCATTAAGGCCTCCCCGGCCTCCCCGGGCGGGGCCCGCACCATCGATCACGCGGAGCACGGTGTGGCCGGCTGCGGCCGCGAGTTCCGCGCCGGAGGCTCGCGGTCCCGAGACGTCGACGAGAGTACGACGCCCTGACGGCAGCCATGACGCCAGCTGAGCCCGCGTCACGGCCTCGTGGAACTGCCAGTAGACCGGGAGATGATCAGTGTCGGGCGCGGTAATCGCGCTGGCCGCATGTGGCACGGGCCCTGAACTCCTGACTCGGCGTCGTTGCATCCTCCGGCGCCTATGTCTTATCTTCCCGGCTGGGCGTCTTTGTCACCTCCCGGCCGCGCGGAGTTGACCGCCTGAGCGGTTCAGGAATGACCGGATGCACGGCCTTGTTGCAAGCGGCATGGCAGTAGCCTCGCCACCACGTGGCATGCTGACGGAAGCTTCTGGCTCCGGCACGGTATCCTCCCGCTCATACGGTCTGCATGCCAGCAGCCCGGCCTCGTACTACCTAGAGGGGGTGGGTCCCGTTCCGGAGACTCTCGAAGAACGCGGCGAGCGCTTCGAGCAGGAGGTGTTGCCCTACCTGGATCAGCTGTACTCCGCAGGGCTTCGGATGACCCGCAACCCGGCGGATGCGGAAGACCTGGTGCAGGAGACGTTCGCCAAGGCCTATGCCTCCTTCCACCAGTTCCAGCAGGGCACCAACCTCAAGGCGTGGCTCTTCCGGATCCTGACCAATACCTTTATCAACACCTACCGCAAACGGCAGCGCGAGCCGCAGCGGTCCGGTGCCGAGGAGGTCGAGGACTGGCAGCTGGCCCGGGCGGCGTCGCATACCTCTGGCGGCCTGAAGTCGGCCGAAGCGGAGGCGCTGGAACGGCTGCCCGATTCTGACATCAAGGAAGCGCTCCAGGCGCTGCCCGAGGAGTTCAGGATCGCGGTCTACCTCGCCGACGTCGAAGGATTCGCGTACAAGGAAATCGCCGACATCATGGAAACGCCGATCGGAACCGTGATGTCGCGCTTGCACCGCGGTCGTCGTCAGCTCCGGGAACTGCTCCAGGATTACGCGGCGGACCGCGGGCTGGCGAGAACCGGTTCCGATGCCTCTGGGTCCGGGGAGGATGGGCGATGAGTTGCGGAAACCCGCACGAGACGCCGTGCGCAGAAGTACTGGACCGGGTCTACGGCTACCTCGACGGC
Source organism: uncultured Actinomycetes bacterium (assembly GCA_963806335.1). Classification (GTDB taxonomy): domain Bacteria; phylum Actinomycetota; class Actinomycetes; order Streptosporangiales; family Streptosporangiaceae; genus Palsa-504. The sequence continues at coordinate 111,634 of CAWDXO010000021.1, read as the reverse complement.
GAGCTGGCGGACATGGACTGCGCGAAGATCCGCCAGCACCTGGCTGAGTGCGGTCCCTGCCTGCGCGAGTACGGCCTGGAAGAGGTGGTCAAACGCGTGGTGCAAAAGCACTGCGGCTGCGACCCGGCGCCCGCCGAGCTGCGCGCGAAGATTCTCGTCAGGATCAGGGAAGTCCGCGCGACTATCGAGTTCGCTGAGTAGCAGGCGGTTGCCTCATTCTCCCGGACTGTGACAATTGCGTTGCAAGTTTCGCCCGGATTCGCCATGGTGACAATCACGCCCGCGAGTACTTCACGGTGAGATTTGGGCCTGCGAGAAGTGTTGTGGCCACGTTATCCTTGACCTTGGACGATTGCCGGGAGCACGAGGCGGTCGTGACTTGGAGGTCGATGTCATGCGTCCAGGTAGTGAGGTCACATCTACGCGGTGTGCGGCCGCGCCGGATTCCATATGCGCGCTTGTCGCTTTGGGAACTGTCTGGGGGTAACTGCGCCGATTTATAGCTTTTGTCGCACACCCCTGACCGCGAGGGGGTAGCTTGGCTAGACTCTCATGGGCCGCGCGGCTCTACATCGTCACGGTGGTGGTAGCAGCAGTTGTTCTTATCGCGCGAGGTCCGTTCACGTTCTCCGCGAATTCATGGCGCGAAATCGCTGTCCTGGGTTTGCTGCTCGTCATTTCTGAGTCGACGGCGACTCGTTTGTCACCGGGAAATCTTTCCTGGTCCGCTAATACCACCGCGACGCTGGCCGCGGCCGTCTTGGTCGGGCCCGTGGGCGCCGGCCTGGTCGGCGCCTGTACCGTGTTCAGCCTGCGGCGCGGGCCCTCCCCGGCCCAGCGCGCGTTCAACACCGGCATGATGGCCCTCACCGCCTACGTGGCCGGCTGGGTCTTCGTCGCGCTGCACGGAAATGTCGGCCCGCTGACCGCGAGTTCGTTCCCGGAGATCATCTGGCCGTTCGCCGTCGCCGCGGTCGTCCACGTCGTGGTCAATCACGGCCTGCTCGGCGGCGTGCTCTGGCTCGCGCGCAAGGCCGAGGGCATGGCGCGGGCCTCCTACGCGGAGGTGGCGCGATTGCTGTTCTCCGACCTGGGTTACGGGGCGTTCGGCCTGCTCATCGCCGCGCTGTGGAGCGTGGTCGGGGTGTTCGCGCCGCTGCTGGTCCTGATCCCGCTGTTCGTTGCGCGCTGGGCGGTCGCGCAGTTCGCGGAGCAGCAACGGGCCTACGAAGCCACGGTGGGCGCGCTGTGCCAGGCGGTCGAGACCAAAGACTTCTATACCCGCGGCCACAGCGACCGGGTATCCCGCGGGTCGGTCATGATCGCCCGCGAGATCGGCATGCGGGGCGACCGCGTGGAGGCGATCAGGTACGCGGGCATGCTGCATGACGTCGGCAAGCTCGGCGTGCCGACCAAGGTACTGCAGAAGACGGGGAAACTGACCGAGGAGGAGTATGCGGCCATCCAGCTGCATCCGATACGCGGGCTGGATATCGTCCGGGAGATCGGCTTCCTGGACGAGGCCCTGGCCGGGATCATGCATCATCACGAGCGGATCGACGGCCGCGGCTATCCGATGGGGCTGGCCGGCGACGAGATCCCCGAGTTCGCCCGGGTGCTCGCGGTCGCCGACGCCTTCGATTCGATGACCTCCACCCGCTCCTACCGCGGGGCACGCCCGGTCGACGAGGCGCTCGCCGAGCTGAGGAAATGGTCGGGCACGCAGTTCGACCCGGCCTTCGTCGACGCTTTCGTGGCCGCGCTCAAACGTGACGGCTGGCTGCGTCCCGAGCCGCCCGTCCTGGTGGCCGACGAGCTGGCCGTACCGGCGCGGGATCACGATGACCCCGGCGCGCCACTGCGGGTGAGCGATAGCCGCTGAGACCGTGATGACCGAACGACGACACGAGCTGCGCAGGTATCCCTGGCAGGTGCGGGATTCCGGGCAGCTGCTGCTCGTGGTGGCGGCCGGCGTGTGGCTCGTGGCCTCGGTGGCGCAGACCGCGGCGGCGGGCCTGCGCGATGTCCGCACCGCGGTCGCGTTCGGCGTTCTGATCGCGTTCGGCGAGGTCCTGCGGCTGAACCTGCCGGGCGACCGCGAGTCGGCCCCGATCGGGTTCGCCGGAGCCCTCGCCTACGCCCTGCTCATCCGGGTCGGCACGCATCCGGGTGTGTACAGCGCGCAGCAGGTGGTCACGGTCACCACGATCGCGATGATCATCGGTGCGCTGCCGCACCTGGCCGTCGGCCGGCCCGCCCGGGTGAGCGGCATGGCCTCGCGGCTGCTCTGCGTCGCGTGTGTCGCCTACATATTCCGCCCGCTAGCCGGGAACGCCGCCGTCGTCAGGCACTGGGGCCTCGCCTTTTCGCTGATGACCTCCCTGGCTATCGTCGCGGTGCTGCTCGAGGCGGTGCTCACCGCCCTGCTGCGGGTGGACGAGCAGCGGGCCCGGTTCGACGTGGCGCTAGTCGACGAGATGCGCGTTCAGCTCCCGCTGGGCGCCGCGGTCGCGGCCTCGGCCCTGCTCATCGCGTTCGCCGCGGAGGTGATGGGGCTGGCGGCGCTGGCCGTGTTCACCGCCCCGCTGCTCGTCACCCAGGTCGCGTTCCGCCGGTACGCCGGGATCCGGGCGACCTACCTGCAGACCGTACGGGCGCTGGCCCGGGTCACCGAGATCGGCGGCTACGTGGAACCCGGCCATTCCGAACGGGTCGCCAAGCTCGCCGTCGCCATCGGCCGGGAGCTCGGTATCCATGAGCCGCAGCTGCTCGAGCTGGAATACGCGGCGCTCATGCACGACATCGGGCAGCTCTCGCTGCACGACCCGATCTCGGGCGGGGCTACCATCTTCGTCTCCTGCCAGGATCAGCAGCGCATCGCCGAGCTTGGCGCCGAGGTGATCCAGCAGGCGCAGGTCCTCGGCGCCGTCGCCGAGATCGTGCGCCGGCAGAACGAGCCGTACCGTGACGTCAACGGCGGGCCCGATGGTTACGTGCCGCACGCCCCCCGCTCTCACGCCCCCGCCCCTCATGTCCGCCCCGCCGTGCCGTCCGGGCCGCCCATGAGCAGCCGTATCATCAAGGCGGCCAATGCCTTCGACGACATTGTGGGCAGCTCGCTGGATCCCGGCCGGGCGGCGGCGGCGGTGCAGCAGCTCCGGCTGGACACCGCCAGTGAGTACGATCCGAACGCGGTCGAGGCCCTCAGCCGGGTCGTGAACCGCAGGTCGGTCATGCAGATGTGAAGGGGGGATAGGCTGGCCTGATGTTCGATTCGGTGCTTGTCGCCAACCGTGCCGAGATCGCCAGGCGGGTGATACGGACGGCCCGCCGGATGGGCATCCGGGCCATCGCGGTGTACTCCGACGCGGACGCGGACCTGCCGTACGTCAGCGAGGCGGATGACGCGGTGCACCTCGGCCCGGCCCCGCCCGCCCGCAGCTACCTGGACGTCGCGGCCATCATCGGCGCCGCCCGCAAGACCGGAGCCGCGGCGGTGCATCCGGGTTACGGTTTCCTCGCCGAGAACGCGGACTTCGCCCGCCAGGTCATCGGCGCGGGCCTGACCTGGGTGGGGCCGGATCCCGCCGCGATCGAGCAGATGGGTGACAAGATCCGGGCCAGGAACCTGATGGAGGCGGCCGGGGTCCCGGTGTCGCCGGGCAGCCGGGAGCCCGTCACCGACGTGATCGCGGCGCTCGCCGAGGCGGAGCGGATCGGCTATCCCGTCATGGTCAAGGCGTCGGCCGGCGGCGGCGGGATCGGCATGGGCGTGGCCGCAGGCCCCGCCGACCTCCGGGCGGCCTTCGAGACGGCTAGGTCGCGCGCGGAGCGGTTCTTCGGCTCGCCGGAGATCCTGATCGAGCGCTACGTCGAGCACGCTCGTCACGTCGAGGTGCAGATCCTCGGGCTGGCGGACGGCCGCGTGCTCGCGCTCGGCGAACGTGACTGCTCGGTGCAGCGGCGGCACCAGAAGGTCGCGGAGGAGACGCCTTCCCCGGGTGTTTCCGCCGGGCTGCGCGAGCGGATGCTCGCGGCGGCCGTCCGGGCCGGGCAGGCGGTGGGGTATCAGGGAGCCGGGACGGTCGAGTGCCTGGTGGATGCCGACGCCGGCTCCTTCGTCTTTCTCGAGATGAACACCCGGCTGCAGGTCGAGCACCCCGTGACCGAGCTTGTCACCGGCATCGATCTGGTCGAGCAGCAGTTCCTCATCGCCGCGGGCGAGCCGCCCTCCTTCGACGCCGCCCACCCGGATTCCGTCCGCTCGTCCGGGCACGCGCTCGAGTTGCGGGTCTACGCCGAGGACCCGGTCCGGTTCCTGCCCGGACCGGGCCGGATAAGTGCCTGGGACGAACCCTCGGGGGAGGGGGTGCGGGTGGACTCCGGCTATCGGGCGGGCAACACTGTCACGCCGTTCTACGACCCGCTGCTGGCCAAGCTCTGCGTCTACGGCGCCGACCGTGATCAGGCTCTCGAGCGGGCCAGGCAGGCGGTCGCCGCCTTCCGTATCGCGGGCCCGAAGAATAACCTGCCCTTTCACGCCGAACTGCTGGCCAGCCCGGAGTTCATCCGGGGGGACTACGATACGTCCCTGGTAAGCAAGCTGCGTCACGCGTAGCTGGTGCCCGAAGAAGAAGGAGTCACCGGTGGCTGAGGTCCGCGCGGAGATGGTCGCGAACGTGTGGAAGGTCGTCGCGGCGGAAGGCGATCACGTCGACGACGGTGACACCCTGGTGATCCTCGAGTCGATGAAGATGGAGATCCCGGTCCTGGCCGAAGGGCCGGGCGTGGTCGCCAAGATGCACGTCGCCGAGGGCGATGTGGTCCAGGAGGGCGACCTGATCGCCGTCATCTCCTGACCGGCACCCGCTAGAGCCCGGCGGTTGACCTCGGGTAAGCGATCTCGGCATCGGTGACCACGTTGACCAGGTAGGGAGTGTTCGCGGCGAAGGCGCGGCGCAGGGCCGGGCCGATCGCGGCGGGCGCGGTGACGAGTTCGCCCGCGCCGCCGAGGGCGCGGACCACCTCGTCGTATCGGCAGCCCGGCTGCAGGTCGGCGGCGACGTCGTAACCGTAGAGGGCACGCATCGGGTGCCGCTCCAGGCCCCAGCCGGCGTTGTTCCCGCAGACGATGACCACCGGCAGCCGGTGCCGGACCAGCGTGTCGGCGTCCATCAGCGACAAGCCGGCCGCCCCGTCGCCGAGCAGCAGGACGACCTGCGCGGATGGCCGAGCGATCCGGGCCGCGATCGCGTAGCCGAGGCCGGTGCCCAGGCACCCGAACGGCCCGGGATCGAGCCAGCCGCCGGGGCGTCTGGGCTCGACGTACTTTCCGGCGAACGAGACGAAATCGCCGCCGTCGCCGATGACGACCGCGTCGTCGTCGAGGACCTTGAGCAACTCGCCGTAGATGCGGGCGGGATGCACCGGCTCAGCGTCGCTGGCCAGCAGCGGAGCATCGGCCGCCTGCACGGCGCGGACCGCTTCGGCCAGCCGCGGTCCCCAGCCCGGGTCGGCCCCGGTCACCGGGGTCGCGGCCGTCAGGTGAGCAAAGAACGCCGACATTTCACCCGCGGCCGACGCCGCCAGCGGCGCGTGCGTCGCGATCCCGGCTGGCGCGTCCGCCACGTGCACTACCTGCGCGGGCGCCTCCTTCGGGCCGAACGAGCCGTACCCGAGCCGGAAGTCCAGCGGTGTGCCCGCCACGATGACCAGGTCAGCCTCCCGCAGCGCCGCTGACCTGGCCCGGGTGACCAGCAGCTCATGGCCGGCGGGCAGCACCCCGCGAGCCTGGCCGTTGGCGATCACGGGCAGGCGCAGTTCCTCGGCGGCCTGCCGCGCCGCGTCCTCGGCGCCGCCGAGCCAGACGTCGGAGCCCAGGACGAGGACCGGCCGCCGCGCCGCCCGCAGCAGCGCGGCGATCCGCTCGACGTCCGCCGCGTCCGGGATCAGGACGTCCAGGGCTTCGTCGGCTGGCCGGTCCGCCTCGGCCTGCCCGTAGATCGCCTCGAGCGAGATATCGAGGAACACCGGCCCGCGGTGCGGGCTCAGCGCCAGCCGGAAAGCCTCCGCCACCGATCCCGCGACCTTCGCCGTCTCGTGCTCGGTGAACGCGGCCTTGGTGACCGGCGCGAGCAGCGGCGGATGGTCGATCTCCTGCAGGCTGCCCGCGCCCCAGCGGGAGTCAGACGCGCGGCCGGCCAGCAGCACGACCGGCGCTCCGTTGAACCAGGCGGTCGTGACCGCGCTGACCGAGTTGGTGACGCCCGGGCCCGCGGTCACCGCGGCCAGCCCGGCCGTCCTGGTCAGCCGCGCGGTCGCCTCGGCCGCGAACACCGCGGTCTGCTCGTGCCGCACGTCCACCAGGCGCAGCGGCGGGTCGGTCTTGACCGCCGCGTCGTAGAGCGGGAACACGTGCCCGCCGGACAGCGTGAACAGCGTCGTCACGCCAAACCGCCGTGCGACCTCGATGGCGTGCAGGCCGCCATGCCCGGATATCCGCACCACAGAAGGTAGGTTACCAGCCAGTAGGTCACATCCGGCCGGGAGCTGGCCGAGATGCTTGCCCGACCTGTTCTGGCTGCCTTCCATTTCATTATGCGGGCAGTTGCGATTCGCCAATGCCCGCATCGTCCGCAGCGAACGGGAGCACCCGGAGCAAAGACGACCTCACGCGCCTTGAGCCTGGGACATCTTCGGAGGGAGCGGACTCGGGATAATCGCCAGTCAGAAGGTAAATCCGCGGCCGCTCCCGTGCTGCCTACGCTGACGCCGGAGGGCACGGCGGCGGGGGCTTCGGCCGCGTCGGCTGTGTACTGGTGGGGCCGGGTCTCGTCGTGGCCCTCGGGAACCCTCGCCGCCTTGAAGATGAGGGTCAGGATCACCGAGATCGCGATGTTGATGATGATCGCGGACAGGCCGATGTAGACGGTATGGCCGAACTCGATGTCTACGGACCCAGCCCAGTGGGACGCGGTCGGAGTCGCCACCTTGTAAGCGGCGATCGTGCCGAAGACCATGCCGGCCAGCCAGCCTAGGAGCAGGGCATAGCGGTGGAACCATCGGGTGAACAGGCCGAAGACCAGCGACGGGAAGGTCTGCAAGATCCAGATGCCGCCGAGCAACTGCAAGTTGATGGAGAAGGTGTGCGGCAGTGAGACCGCGAATAGCAGCGCTCCGAACTTAACCACGAACGAGCCCCACTGTGAGACCCTCGTCTCGAGCTTGGGACTGGCGTCAGGCTTCAAGAATTCCTTGAAGATGTTGCGTGTGAATAGGTTGGCGGCGGCGATGGCCATGATCGCGGCCGGGACCAGCGCGCCGATGATGATAGCCGAGAAAGCGATCCCGGTGAACCAGCTGGGGAATATGTGCTGGAACAGGTACGGCACCGCAAGCTGCGCGTTGTCCGCCTTCTTGACGTCCGCGACCGTCCTCTTATCGGCTAGCGCCACATAACCGAGCAGGGCGATGAAGCCAAGCATGATGGAGTAGATCGGCAGCAGCGCCATGTTGCGCTTGATGATGTCGCGCCGTTTGGTAGACAGGACGCCGGTGACCGAGTGCGGGTAGATCATCAGGGCCAGCGCCGAGCCGAGGGCCAGGGTGGAGAATGCGAGCTGGCTATTGCTCGTGGTGGGGATGAACACGCCGTTTGGCTTGTGCGTGGTCGGATTGATGGCCTTCAGGTGTGTCTGGGCGACCGCGAAGACGTGTCCCCAGCCGCCGACCCTGGACGGGATGTAGAGCACGGCCACGATAACCATGAGGTATACCAGGGTGTCCTTGATAAACGCGATCAGCGCGGGTGCCCGGAGCCCGGACACGTAGGTGAAGATCGCGAGTACGAGGAACGCGATGAACAGCGGCAGGTCCTTGATGAATGTGCTGGTCGAGGAGGTGCCGACGCCCATCACGGTGAGGACGGCCTGGATGCCCACTAGCTGCAGGGCGATGTAGGGCAGCAGCGCGAGGATGCCGGTAAAGGCCATGGCGAGCGACAGGCCGCGTGACCCGTACCGGCCGCGGACGAAGTCGGCTGGCGTGACGTAGTTATGCGCGCGGGCGACCGACCACAGCCGGGGCAGGAAGATAAGAGCGATCGGGAACACGATGATGGTGTACGACACGGCGAAGAAGCCCGTCACCGCGCCAGCGCCGAACACCGCCGCGGGCACGGCGATGAACGTGTACGCGGTATAAAGGTCACCGCCGATCAGGAACCAGCCGACGAAGGTGCCGAAGCCGCGCCCGCCTAGTGCCCACTCGTTCAAGTGCATCGGGTCTTCCGCCCGGCGCCATCGCGCTGCGGCGAAGCCGGTCAGCGTGACGACAAGGAAAAGGACGACCACGATAGTGAACGTGACGTAATTGACGTTGCTCACCTTGTCACCTCCTCCGGGCTCGCAGCAGCCGGGCTCTCAGGCCCCGCTGACGGCCGCAGTCTCTTTTGCAGCAGGAGGACGAACCAGAGCACGATCCCCACTACCGGCATATAGGCGAGCAGGTAGAAGTAGAAGAAGGGGAAGGCGCCTACCTTCGGGGTGGCGCTGGCGTAGAGCGGTACATATAGCGAGAAGAAGATCGAGGCGATTATCAGGATGGCGATGGTCGCCGAGGTGACCGGGTGGGCGGCTACTGCGGACCGAGATCCTCCGGAACTCCTCGGTATGTCAGGCGGCCGGGACATGGTTACCCTCTCGTCGGGGACAGCCTCTCCTGTGCGGGTGTCACACGGGTTGCATTCATGGTCCGCCCGATGACGAGTGCCGGCAATGCCCTCCGGGCATTATAAGAAAATTATTTGGCTAGCCGGTGGCCTATTATCGCCAGCTAATAATAGACATCTACACTGCTCACGCCATATGCAATCCACGACTTGAAGGGCGAGCGGCTATTCTCACCTAATGAGGTACTAATCATGCGGCCGCAAGGCGCCGCGCCTCACCGGCGCAGCCGGGTGACGAATTTGTACCGGTCACCCCGGTACCAGGACTGCGCCCATTCGACTGGCTCGCCGGTGATGTCGAACGCGTGCCTGGAAAGCAGCAGCAGCGGCAGCCCCGCGTCCACCTCGAGCAGCTGCGCGTCGTGCGGGTCGGCGAGCACCGTCTCGATCGTCTCCTCCGCCTCGGCCAACTGGATGCCGTAACCGGCGCGCAGCGTCTCGTACAACGACGTGTCCCGGTCCAGCAGCTTGCGCAGGCCGGGGAAACGACGGGCGGGCAGGTGCGAGGTGTCGATCGACATCGGCTCGCCGTCGGCGAGCCGCAGCCGGTGGATGCGCAGCGCCCGGCCGCCGGCCCGGATGCCGAGCAGCGCCGCGAGCTGCTCGTCCGTCGTGACGTATCCGATGTCGAGGATCTTGGTCCGTGGATGCAGGCCGTGCGCGCGCATGCCCTCGGTGTAGCTGGCGAGCTCGAGCAGCTGGGCCACCTTGGGCTTGGCCACGAAGGTGCCCTTTCCCTGCATCCGCAGCAGGCGGCCCTCGATGACGAGTTCGGCCAGCGCCTGCCGCACCGTGGTCCTCGAGGTCCCGTACGAGCGGGCGAGCTCCCGCTCCGGCGGGACCGGGCTGCCGGCGTCCAGGGTGGCGGTGAGCTCGAGTAGCTGTCGCTTCACCTGGTAGTACTTGGGCAGCTTCGGACCGGCGCCCGCGGAGGGCTCGCCGGGAGGATCGTCAGCCGGCAGCAGAGAAGCGGTCATCCGGAATCATTGCCTTAAAAAAGGGTGAACGTCAACCCACCCTATGGTCGCTCACCGGGCCAGGAGGGGAGATGTGATCGATCGCCTACCGGGAATGATTTACGGCCCGGATGCGATGATGGTGCTGTGCCCACGCTGAATGACCTGGCTAGAAGCCATACCAGCCTCGGTGACGCCGACGTGGAGTGGCTGCACTCGCTGGTATCGGACTGGCAGCTGCTCGCCGACCTGTCCTTTGCCGACCTGATCCTGTGGGCGCCGGCCAGTGACGGCACCGGCTGGCTGGCGATCGCCCAGATGCGGCCGACCACCGGCCCCACGTCGCTCCAGGATGATGTGGTCGGGACGTTCGCCGGTCCGGAGGACCAGCGGCTGCTCGACGCGGCCAGGAACGAGCGGCGGATCTGGCGGGAGAGCGATCCGGACTGGACGACCGGCGTGCCGGTCCGTACCGAGGGCATTCCGGTGACGCGGGCCAACCGGGTGATCGCCGTCATCGAGCGGTGCACCAACCTGAACTCGGCCCGCACCCCGAGCCGCCTTGAGCTCACCTACGTGCAGGGCGCCGACGATCTGGCCCGGATGGTGGCGGAAGGGACGTTTCCCTTCCCCGGCGCCGACGCGATGCTGGTCAGGTCGCCGCGGGTCGGTGACGGGCTGCTCCGGCTGGGTAAGGCGGGACGGGTCACCTACGCGAGCCCGAACGCCCAGTCGGCGTACCGCCGCCTAGGCCTGGCCGCTGACCTGGTCGGATCGGAGCTCAGCGTGGTGACGGCCGGGCTCTGCGCGTCCGATGAGCCGCTGGATGAGTCGCTGATGGTGGTGGCCGCGGGCCGCGCGCCGCGGGTGGCGGAGGTAGACGGGAAGGGCTCGGTGGTCCAGCTCCGCTCGATTCCGCTGATCGTCGGCGGGAACCGGACCGGCGCCCTGGTCCTGGTGCGGGATGTCACCGAGCTGCGCCGCCGTGAGCGGGAGCTGATGACCAAGGACGCGACGATCAGGGAGATCCATCACCGGGTCAAGAACAACCTGCAGACCGTCGCCGCGCTGCTGCGGCTGCAGGCGCGGCGGCTGCACGCGCCCGAGGCCCGCGCCGCGCTGGACGAGGCGGTCCGCCGGGTGGGTTCGATCGCGGTGGTGCACGAGACGCTGTCGCACGCGCCAGAGGAAATCGTCGACTTCGATGATATCGCGGACCGGGTGGCGATGATGGCGGGCGAGGTGTCGGCCGCCGAGATCAGGGTAGTGCCGAAGCTCACCGGGTCGTTCGGGCTGCTCTCGTCCTCGGTCGCGACCCCGCTGGCCATGGTCTTGACTGAGCTGCTGCAGAACGCGCTGCAGCACGGTTTCCCGTACCCCGGGCAGGACGACGGCCTGCTGGAGGTCGCCGCGGTCCGCCAGCCGGAGCGGCTGACCGTCACCGTGACGGACAGCGGAGTCGGCCTGCCCGATAATTTCGAGCTGGACTCGACCACGAGCCTGGGCCTGCAGATCGTCCGCACGCTGGTCGTGAGCGAGCTCGGCGGACGGCTGCGGATAACGCCGAGGCCAGGCGGCGGCACCGAGGCGGTGGTAGACCTCCCGGTGGGGTACGAGTCATCCCGGCCAGAGCCGGAAGGCCGGTAACCGCCAGCCGCTCACACGTGCGCGCGAGCGCGGAGCCTGATGGTGCGGCGCTTGAGGGCCCGCCTCTCGTCCTCGCTCGTGCCACCCCAGACCCCGGCGTCCTGCCCGGAGTCGATCGCCCAGCGCAGGCACTCGTCCATCACCGTGCAGCGGCGGCACACCTGTTTGGCTTCCTCTATCTGGAGTAGCGCGGGACCGCTGTTCCCGATCGGGAAGAACAGCTCAGGGTCCACCTCACGGCAGGCGGCTTCGTGACGCCAGTCCACGATGTCCACTCCTTCTCGGCGGCCGACCGCAAGAGACTGCGTCCGGTATGCGCGTCTATTTCTAGCTTGTGAATCATTTCACTAGCCTTGCCATACTGCCTCAGCCGACCCAAGTCTCCCAGGGCCGCTCATGACGCCCGGGCAGGAAACCCGCGCGGCCGCCATCCGGCCGAACGTGCTTCCGAAGGCGACTTACCTGTCATCTGTACTGATGACACGGCCGAGGCGCCCCCGCGCCAGGCATCACGTCAAGCCTCTCAACGTCGGTTGACAAGCGCAAGGGGCCACGGCTAACCGCCAGCTGAATTTTAATGTCAGATCGATCACATTTTGCTCGCGCCGCGTCACTAGTGTCCTCAGCCACCCGCAGCCGCCCCCGGCAGCCCACTTTCAGCTGGGCACTTAGCGTCACGCCACGACGCGAAGCGCATTCGGGACGAACTGAAAATCAATCGTCTCGACTACACCGAGATATTCGCCGTCCACCTGAAAAGCGATCGGGCGCGCCGAGCGGACAGTGAGCGATTCCGCGCCGTGCACGGTCATCAGTTCCCGGCCGCGCGGCGGGCGGCGCCTGATCAGCAGCATCTGGATGACCACGTTGTAGATGCTGATCAGGCTGACCTTGCGCAAGGCCAGCAAGTCGAGGCCGGAATTGAAATCCGGATTAGGCACCGGCAGCACCGCGCGGCCGCGGTAGTAGGTCCACGGCGAGCGGTTCGTGATGATGGTCAGGAACAGGCCGGAGATCGGCGGCTGCCCGTCGCGTTCCAGCGTCAGGGCCGGCGTCCGCCGGTCGGTTCCGCGATAGAGCTGACGCAGCATCGTCCGCAAGAACAGCGACGTGCTCTCCGTCCGGCCCGAGGCGCGCAGCCGTTCCACTTCGTACACCACCTCGGCGTCCATACCGAGGCCAGCGCTGAAGGTGAAATACCGGTCGCCGGCCAGGCCTAGGCCTATCGTCCGGTAGCGGCCTGCCGCGATGATGTCCCTGACCCTGCGGATCGCCTGCGCGGCATCAGGCGGCAGCCCGAGCGCCCGCGCGAACACGTTGCCCCCGCCGCCGGGAATGACCGCGATCAGCGGCAGCGGCCGCTCACCAGGCCCGGCGTCCGTCTCCCGGCTCATCACCCCGTTCACGACCTCGTTAATTGAGCCGTCGCCGCCGAGTACGACGATGAGTTCACCGGGCGCCGCCGCGGCCAGTTCACGCGCATGGCCGCGGTACTTGGTACGTTCGACGTCAAGGTCGACGAGTCCGGCCAGGGAGTCGATCGCGAAGTCGATGATGGTCCCCGTTATCGACGTCGCATGCGGGTTAACGATCAGGATGCCGCGCACTCGCCCAGGTTAGTCGCCGCTTAAGCTGGGAACATGTGCGGCCCCCGGATCACGGACGGAGGGGTGTGAGGTAATGCCTACCCAAACCACTGGCGCTCGTCCGGTAGGGCTCCGCCTGGCTGCGGCCGCGCAGGCGGCCGAGGCGGTCGGGCTGGTCGTGGCGGGCTTGTTCGCCGCCGTGGCCACCGCCGACGGCCAGTCCTACCAGCAGGCCAGCGGGATCGCGTTGACGCTGATCGTCTTCGCCACCGCCGCCGGGCTCGCTGCCCTCGCGGTGGGGCTGGCCCGCGCCCGGTCCTGGAGCCGGATCCCGGTGGTGATGACACAGCTGTTCGTGATCATCGCGGGGTTTACCCTGCTAGACGGTCACCGGCCGGAGTGGGGGGTGCCCGCCCTGGCCCTCGCGGCCGTCTGCCTGGCCGGCCTGTTCACCCCGGCCAGCCTGCGGGCCCTGAACCGGCCGCCCGTCACCGCGCCGCCCGTCACCGCGCCGCCCGCTCCGGGCCAGGCCGCCGCTGGCCGGCCCGCCAGGAAGGCAACCCGCTAACAGCTCGTCGGCCCGTCAGTCTTCGCTGGTCAGCCCCTCCCTGAGCTGAGCGAGCGTCCGGGCCAGCAGCCGGGACACGTGCATCTGGGAGATACCGAGTTCGGTAGCGATCTGGGACTGGGTCATGTTGCCGAAGAACCTGAGCAGCAGGATCTTCTTCTCGCGTGGCGGCAGCTGCTCGAGCAGGGGCTTGAGGGACTCCCGGTACTCGACGCCCTCCAGCGCGTCGTCGACCATGCCGAGCGAGTCAGAGACCGCGGGCGCGTCCTCGTCGCCCGAATCGGGGGCGTCAAGCGACACGGTGGAGTAGGCGTTGGCCGACTCGAGGCCCTCCAGGACCTCTTCCTCGCTCATCTGCAGGTGCGCGGCGAGCTCGCTCACCGTGGGGGCGCGTCCCTCGCGCTGGGCTAGATCGCCGATGGCCTTGGTCAGGGAGAGCTTGAGTTCCTGCAGGCGGCGCGGAACCCGGACCGCCCAGCCCTTGTCCCTGAAGTGCCGCTTGATCTCGCCCACGATGGTGGGCGTGGCGTAGGTGGAGAATTCCACCCCGCGCTCGAGATCGAACCGGTCGATGGACTTGATCAGGCCGATCGTCGCGACCTGGGTCAGGTCGTCCAGCCACTCGCCGCGGTTGCGGAACCGGCGCGCCAGGTATTCCACCAACGGCAGGTGCAGCTCGACTAGGTGTCCCCTGATCCTGGCCCGTTCCGGGTCGTCGGGCGGCAGCACCGCGAGCCGCTCGAATAGTTCCCGGGCCCGGGCCCGATCGGGCGATCCGCGCTCGACCCGCACCACTTCCTCGGTGACCTGGGCGACCTCGAACTCCTCGGTCACCTGGACCTCGAACTCGCTGCTCACCCGGACCTCGTCCCGGCCACTCCGGATTGCGGTATTTCCCGGTGCTTGCGCAGCACGATGGACACCTGGTCATCGGCGCCGAGCCCGGAGTCGACCGTCCCGGCCAGGGCAGAAAGCACGGTCCAGGCGAAGGTGTCGCGGGCCGGGATCCGCGGTTCCGCGGCGATCACCGATACGGTGATCGTCATCTCATCCACGCCGAGGTCGAAGGCGCACTCCAGGTTGGTGCCTGGTATCGCCTGGGCGAGGAGCATCGCGCAGGCCTCATCCACGGCGATGCGCAGGTCCTCGATCTCGTCCAGGGTAAAGTCGAGCCTCGCCGCCAGGCCTGCGGTCGCCGTCCGCAGCACGGAAAGGTATGCGCCCTCGGCGGGCAGGCACACCTTCACGTGATCTTGCGTCGTCACGCGGTCCGCCTCCGCCGCGTCCGGGTCCCGTTGGCCCGGTACGGCTGTCGTCGCGGCGGTGTCTTCGGTCACGTCTCTCCTCCGGGCCGGTTACTGGTCGCCGCCCACTGCAAGCAACCTACCGCCCACGGGCCATGACGAGAAACGCGCCGCGCCGCCTCCAACCCGCAGCCCGGTTAAAACCCCAGCTCAGCTCCTGATTTCGGGTAGCAGCCGAAGGTCTGAACCCCGCGAAACCCGGGTTTCGCGGGACCGTAACGTCGCGGAAACCCGGGTTTCGCCGCAGCCGGGGGACTAGCCCTGCTTGGTCTCCCAGAAGATCTTGTTGATCTCCTCGATCTTGGCCAGCAGCTCGTCCGCCTTGGAGGTGTCCGTGCTGCCCTTGGTGCCGGCCGCGCCGGCCAGCTTGGTGGCCTCGTTGAACAGCGCGTGCAGCTGCGGGTACTTCTCGAAGTGCGGCGGCTTGAAGTAGTCAGTCCACAGCACCCATAGGTGGTGCTTGACCAGCTCCGAACGCTGTTCCTTGATGATCAGGCAGCGGGCCCGGAACTCAGGGTCCGTGTTCTGCTGGTACTTCTCGTCGATCGCCTTGACCGATTCCGCCTCGATCCTGGCCTGCGCCGGGTCATAGACTCCGCAGGGCAGGTCGCAGTGGGCGTGAGCGACGGCCTTCGGCTCGAGCAGGCGGTTGAGCAGCCTCATCGATTCCCTTTCTCCGACTCGTTGACTTGCAGACCCGACACTACCCCGCTCGCCTGGGCTGACACCGGGAGGGATGGATGCACTGGCCCCTACTTCGGGTCAAAGTCGCCGAACGGTCCATGGAGCCTGCTCTCCGCCCGGGTGACTGGCTGCTGGCCTGCCGGACCCGCCGCATCCGCCCAGGTCAGATCGTGCTCGCCTGGCACCCGGCCGAGCCGGGCCTGCTCCTGGTCAAGCGCGCCGCCCGCCGCGCCGAAGGCGGCTGGTGGCTCGAATCGGACAACCCAGCCGCCGGAGCCGTGGACAGCCGCCGTTTCGGGGTCGTCCCCGCCGCCCTCATCGAGGGCCGCGTGCTCGGCCGCTACTGGCGCCCCCGGGCCGGCTGAGGCCCGTTCCAGCTGCGGCTCCGCGCTCTTTATTTTGGCCGAACGAGCCGTCCTGCCTCGCCCCGCCCAGCCTGAACACCGATAGCGGGCCGCGACGCTAGGCGGTGGCCGTCGGGGCCGTGGCTTCCCCGTCGTCTTCACCGCGCTTGCGAGCACGGAACGCGGACACGTTGGCACGATTGGTGCAGCGCTCGGAACAATAGCGCCTGGTGTTACTGCTGCTGGTGTCGATGAACACGCCCTGGCAGCCGGGCGCCTGGCAGACGCCGAACCGTTCGATGCCGACGTCGCGGAGCCGGACGGCCAGGCCCATCACGGCCCCGGCCGCGTACATGTCGGCGACCGAGCCGCGGTCGGTATAGTGCACGTGCCACGGCTGGCCGTCGTGCCCGGACAGCTGCGGGTGGACCGGGTGCTGGATGAGCAGCGCGTTCAGCCGCGCGGCGGCTTCCTCGCCGTCGCCCTCGGCGCACGAGACAAAGAAGTCACGCAGCTCGCCGCGGAGTTCCCGCAGCGCATCGAGATCGTTGCGGGTCCCGCCGGTGTTGAGGTGCTCCCGGTCGGCGACCAGCTCGCGCAACCCGGTCAGGTTGACCAGCCGGTCACCGTCTTCGCCCCCAGCACCGGCCGTGTTGACGAGCCGTATCGCGAGTTCAGCGTAGGAGTTCAGGTCCACTGCAGCGTTCCCTAGCTGCCCTCCCCGGGTTACGGGGAGGTTGACGATGTAATGGTCTGTTGCCGGTATCGAGTATTACACCATCGCCCGGGCCGCCGCTAGCAGCGCGCCGGCTATCTGTGGCTCAATGCTCATATGCACAGCAGAGGTGCTCGGCATCGTGCCTGGCACGGTGACCGCCCATCTGGCCCGGGCCATCGCTAGCCGTGCCTTATCAGGTGAATGCTTCCAGGCGTGCGGAGATTTCCCGGTAGCGGTTGACGGGCACCAGGTGGACGCCGGCGAAGGCGCCGCTGTCGCGGAGCCGGGTGATCTGCTGGCAGGCGGCCTCGACGCCGGCCATCTTGTCGCGGGCGACCTGGTCGACGAGCGAGGCGGGGATCTCGATGTCGGGGATGGTGGCGGCCAGCCGGCGGGCCATGGCGGTGCTGGCCAGGACCATGACGCCAGCGTAGACGGGGACGCCGGCCGGGTTGGCGTCGCGCCACCGCAGCTGGGCGTCGACTGAGTAGCTGACCTGGCTGAAGATGAAGTCGGCGGCGTGCTTCCACCGGGGCAGCGGCTTCAGGCCGGCGGCGACGCCGATCCGCCAGGGCGCGACCCCGGCGAACGCCGGATCCATGGCCGTGCGGGAGCGTGCCTCCTCGATCATGGAGCGGACCGTCAGATCGCTGGTCCGCCCGCCCGTGCCCGGCTTGTCGCCGTAGACGAACAGGAACTGGCTGACGCCATAGGCGGCGGCGGTGAGCAGGTCGCGGCGGAAGCCGAGCAGGTTGCGGTCGCGGGAGTTGACGCAGGCGATGCTGTGGCCGCCCATGGCCTGCACCTCGTGCGCGACCGCGATGCTGGAGACGGTGGCACGGCCGATGTGGTTATCGGGGATCAGGAAGGTGCTGGACACCGCAGTGAGCACCCCGATCTGGTGGCGGGCGTGCGTGAGGTCAGGGCGGACGGGAGGCTCGATCTCGCAGATGATCTCGAACGGGCGCGCGCTCATGAGGGCAACGCTAGGGCAGTAACCAGCCCTCGGATGCCGGATCCCCGCCATCGATCACAGGGGCCGGCACTCACGCCACCCCCGTCCGTCGATCCCCAGAACCGATGGGAGAATGCCTGAGAACATCACCTGATACCAACTACCGTGAGAAAACGGTTCCAACAATCGTGAGCCGACCAGCCCAATCCGACGAGCACAAACGCCTCCGCAAACTTCCGGATCTGTCTCGCTGGCCCTCACGTGTTCGGGCGTGGCTACGGTACCGAAGCGACTGGGCTGGTCGTGGCCTATGCCTTCGACGTCGCCAGCCTGCACCGCGTCCACCTGCGCAATACCCGGGTTACGAACCCGCCACCATCGAATACGCGCGGCTACCGGTAGCGGCGTATGCCTAGCGCATCCTCCATGACGGTCTCGGACGGCTAGCCTCGCCTAGAGGGGTCTTTGATAAATCCCCATCGGTCAGGCCAGCTCAGCGCGCCGTCTCGTAATCGAGGCCACCTACAGAGTTTGACTCTAGCCGTGCGTGACCGCACCAAATCGGCGCCGAACCTCCGACGTGTTCACGCCGAGAGCGTCCAGTAGCACCGCGGCAGGATCTGGTGGTTGGAGAGTGAGGATCTGGGCCAGCACCTGCTGCGCCGTGACCTGGGTCTTCCGGCGATTGGGCTTGACCGCTTCCTCAAGCACTTTCTTTGCCGCGGGTGTCATGCGGAGGCGATCTCTTTTCATGACGTCTCTGATCGTCGGCTTGTTCGGCACGGCGCGCATGGGCAGTGGGGGAGCCTCGGTGCCGGACCCCAGGCCCAGGGCGCCTAGGGCTTCCTGATCGAGCGACTCAAGGGCCTGGCGAGCTTGCTGCAGGCTCACGCCCAACACGACCTCGATCGGGGGATTTTCCAGCAAGGCGAGCAAGACGTGATCGGTGCCAGTTCGGCGATCACCTCGACGACGAGCCTCCTCACTGGCCCGCAGATAGATGGCCCAGGCGTAAAGCACCTCTGGCGCTGCGGATTCGGTGGTCATGATGACTCCTTGTTGTATTTGGTGTGCACGGATTGGCGGGTGATGCCCAAAGCGTCTCCGATCTGCTGCCACGACCAGCCTTTTTCCCGGGCGGACGCGACGTGGTTCGCTTCGACCCGTTCAGCCAGGCGATGGAGCGCCAACGAGGCGCGAAGCCCAATTGCCGGGTCATCCGACGAGACATCCGTGCTGAGCTTTTCGATGTCCATGCCTGTCAGTTTGGACTGACATCCTTAATTTGTCAATCTAAACTGACACAGCAGATCGCCACACCGGAGTGCCCCAGATGGCCGGGCATAGGACACGAATCTTTGGTTGGTGCGAGCCGTCCGCTTACTGCCGCAAGCACGGGATGACCCGGGATGATCTGGACAACGCGGGTCGAGATGCTGAACGTCGAGGTGGGAGCCGCGATGGACCGCGAACCGCGCGTCCATGCCTGTCCGGCCTGGGGCGCAGGGGGCAGGTGCCGGGACGGGGGCAGGGTGGTCGATGTGGTTATGGCGAGGTAGGGGTGCCCAGGCCGGCCAGGTAGGTGGCGAGCAGGCGGCGGCACGTCATATCCCAGCCCGGATCCGGCCCTCGCGGCTGGGCGAGCATCGCACCGAATACGACGATCTCACGCGGGGTCACATCCTGCCTGATGGTGCCGTCTGCCCGCCCGCGGTCGATGATCTGCCGCAGGATCTGGTGGATCTGCTCGCGAATGGCACGGGTCTTCGGCGACCTCAACGGCGGTCCGCCGTGCAGCGGCAGCACGAGCTCGTTGCGCTGGCTGATCGCCGCCTCGATGAATCGCCGCAGCGCTTCGGCCGCGGTCGTGGCGCCGCGCTCGGCGGCCTGGGCGTTGGCCAGCACCTGCTCGAACGACACGTGGGTGAGGTAGTCAAGCAGGTCTTCCCGGCTGGGGAAGTGCCGGTAGAGAGTTCCGATACCGACTCCGGCCTCGGCCGCGATCGTGGCCATGGGCACCCGCGGGCCCTCCCGGTGCACGGCCCCGGTCGCGGCCCGGACGAGGGCCTCGTGGTTACGGGCCGCGTCGCTGCGCGGTTCGCGTGAACTGCGCATGGCGGCCATGTGTTTATTGAACCTCTCGCTTCCGCCACCGGTACGTGCGTTACACTCAAACGGACGAAATCCTCCGGATTTCGCCGGCTTCCCGGCCGAGCTCATCCGCTTACCGCCACCGCCATCGAAGCCGCAAGGAGGCAGCATGCCGTCTCAGCCTGCTCCGATCCCGCCCGACGACCCGTCGCGCCGGCTCACCGTCGCACGGCCAGACGAAGATCAGAGCCTGTCGCACATCGGGCTCGTCGGAGACACCTACACCATCCTGGTCACCGGCCACGACACCGCCGGCCGGTACACCCTCATCGACATGCACGTCCCGCCGGGCGGAGGGCCGCCACCGCACCGGCACGACTTCGAGGAAATGTTCACCGTCCTGGACGGGGAGGTCCAGGTGACGTTCCGCGGCGAGACCATCGTCGCCCGGGCCGGCCAGACCATCAACGTGCCGGCCAATGCGCCGCATGCCTTCACCAACGCCGGACAGGCACCCGTGCGGTTGCTGTGCCTGTGCTCGCCGGCCGGGCAGGAAGAGTTCTTCACCCTGGTCGGCCTCCCGGTGGCCACCCGGACCGAGCCGCCGCCGCCGCTGGACGCCGAGGCGCAGGCCGCGTTCATCGCGAAGTCCATGAAGCTCGCCCCGCAGTACAAGACCGAGCTGCTGCCACCGCCCGGCCACGGCTAGCGGATCGTGGCAGTGACCGCCATCCTGATAACCGAGCTGGCCGCGGCGGGCAGCGCCGCGGCCGAGACGAGCGGGCTGCCCCCTGCGCCGGGCGAACCCGCATGAGCCGCCGGGTTCAGTTCGACCGGTACGGCCCGGTCGATGTCCTTCACGTCGCCGAGGTCCCGCGACCGTCGGCGGGCGAGGGGCAGGTCCTCGTCGAGGTCGCCGCCGTCGGCATCAATCCAGGCGAGATCGCTATCCGCAACGGCGCGATGGAAGCGATGTTCCCGGCCACCTTCCCGTCCGGCCAGGGCAGCGATTTCGCCGGCCGTGTCGTCGAAACGGGCGCTGACGCACTCGTTCCGCAAACCCCGGGGCGGGTTTGCCTCAGTCCGGCGGCCGCATCCAGACCGAGACGTGGGCTGGCTCCAGGGACCGCTGCACGACACCGGCCAGGTAACCGCGGACCGCATCCAGGTCGACTGCGTCCTTCAGCTCGGCCGCGAACGCGGCAATGGTCTGGTCAGCGTCATAGCGGATCCGGTTGAACCGCCGGTCCACTACCCGCTGCACTCGCCGTCGCACCGGGCTGAACAACGCCGCCGCCGCCAGCGTGGAGGCGGCCACCGCCACCGGCGAGGAAAACGACATCACCCGCGTCGCCAGCAGCACCAGCCCGGCATACACGCCGACCAGCAGCCCGGTGACGATCGCATAGGCCAGGGTGCGGCTGATGATCCGGTCGATGTCATACAGCCGGTAGCGCAGGATCCCCACCCCGATGCTCACCGGCAGGGCCGCGAAGCCGAACCAGGCCAGGCCGGCGACCAGATCCAGCAGCGTCGCGCCCGACGAGCCGACGGACACAGCGAGGAACGCGCAGACCGCGGTGACGGCCGCCCCGCAGGCCATCCACTTCAGCTGCTGCCGCCGGTCACTGGACGAGCGCCGCCAGCTCACCACCTGGCGGCCGATAAAGCACAACGAGAGCACCACGAGCACAATGACGGCCGGGGACTTGACGGCGTGGTACCAGCCCGCCGGGTTGTCAACGACAGACAACCCGCCCGTGCCGTCGACGCGGACCGAGTGCGCGGTCACGGCGCCCGCTGTCGCTACGGCAAGCGCCGCGAGCAGCCCCGTATACACCACGAAGTAAGCTCGTAGGGCCCAGCGCCAGGGCCGCGAAAGCAGCCTGCCATCGGGGAACAGCAGGATCACCACAATCAACAGCTCAAGGCCCTGACCCCACAGCTCACCCAGCACCGCCGCTGCCGGGCCGAGCGGAAGGTGGCGGCCGGGCCGGTAGGCGACGAGGGCGTAGTCCGACCCATCGGTGCCCAGGATGAGGCAGGCAGCGATCACCAGGAAGAGCCACCCTATCGGGTTGCGCGGCTGACGCCGGGCGACGACCACCCCGACCCCCGCACACGGAACGCCGATGACCAGCGCCACCAGCCCGTCGAACACCTGGTTCGCCAGCAGGGTCAGCGGGAGCATGGCCACCGTCGACACCGCCAGCAGCCCGCCGAACACTGCCGCCCAGGCCGCCGGCGAGGCCCGGAAGAACCGGCGGCCCGCACTCTCCGCCGCCAGCGCACTCCGTCCGCCCGCAGGCTGCATCCCACCCACGACTGCAACGCTATGCCCGCACCGTTCCGGGAACGTTACCGCTTAGCCGGGAACCTCACCCCAAAATCCCCGCACAGTGACCGCACACCCGCCGCGCAGCGCGTGATCAACTCCCCTAGAGCGGGTAGGGTGCCACATCCATGTGTATGGGTGAGGACGCAGCGTGCGGCTCAGATGGCTGGCGGGGGCTCTGTTACGCCAGTGCAGCCGACCGGACCCGCCGCCCTCGTTCCCTGTCCGTGCCGCGTCCGCCCCTACCTGCCCGCCTCGCGTACGCACTGCCCCGCGTCCGCACTGCCCCGCCCCGCGTCCGCACTGCCCCGCCCCGCGTCCGCACTGCCCCGCCCCGCGCTCGCCTCGCTCCGCCCCGCGCTCGCCTCGCTCCGCCCCGCGCTCGCCTCGCTCCGCCTCCTAGGCACCCGATTCTGGCTGCCGCCCCGCAAACCGCGATTTCCGGGTTCTGTAGGGTGTGGTTCATGTTTGCCGTGACTGCTGCGCGTATCGACGCTGATGATCCGCTGGCCGGGCTTGAGCTAGGCGAGCGGCCGGATCCGGTGGCGCCCGACGGATGGGTGACGGTGCGGGTCAAGGCCGCCGCGTTGAATCATCACGACGTCTGGACACTGCGCGGGGTCGGCATTTCGGCGGACCGGCTGCCGATCGTGCTCGGCTGCGACGCGGCCGGGATCGATCCCGAAGGTAACGAGGTCATCGTGCACGCGGTGATAGCCGATCCGGATGCGGGCGGCGGCGACGAGACCCTCGATCCGCGCCGCTCGCTGCTGTCCGAACGCCACGATGGTGTCTTCGCCGAGCAGGTCACCGTGCCGCGCCGCAACCTGATCCCGAAGCCGCCCGCGTTGTCGTTCGAGGAGGCCGCCTGCCTGCCGACGGCTTACCTGACCGCGTACAAGATGCTGTTCGAGAAGTCCGGCGTCCAGCCGGGCGCGACCATGCTCGTGCAGGGTGCGGGCGGCGGGGTGGCGACCGCGCTCATCGTGATCGGCCGGGCGGCCGGCTACCGGATGTGGGCCACCAGCCGGAGCGAGGCCAAGCGCGAGCGCGCCCTCAAGCTCGGGGCCGACCAGGTATTCCCGGCTGGCGCCCGGCTGCCGGAGCGAGTCGACGTGGTGCTTGAGACCGTGGGCCAGGCCACCTGGGCGCACTCCGTGCGGTCGCTCAAGCCGGGCGGCCGGATCGTCATCTCGGGCGCGACCAGCGGTGATGCTCCGCAAGCCGAGCTGACAAGAATCTTCTTCACCCAGCTGACGGTGACCGGATCCACCATGGGCTCCCGCGATCAGCTGGCCCGTCTGGCCAGATTCTGCGAGCAGACCGGAGTCCGCCCGGTGATCGACCGGGGCCTGCCGCTGACGCAGGCGCGCGAAGGCTTTGCGGCCATGATCTCTGGCGATCTGTTCGGCAAGGTCGTCTTCGCCGTCTAGATCGTTGATCGGTATTTCGTGGCTGGTGGGAGGGTCGTGCGGCGATACTCCGTAAGGGGTGCGTGACCTGCTGCTTCTTGATGAAGACTTGACCGGGCGCCTGCTCAGGCGTGGCCGTTCTCGCTGAGCACGGTCCGCAGCGCTTGCCGGAGTCCGGCCGCTCCAGCGTCGCCTAGCGTCGCCGTGAAGTCCCGCTCGGTCTCGGAGTACCGGCTCTCTGCCTGCCGGAATACCTCCCAGCCGTGGTCGGTGAGCGCGATGACGTTGCGCCGCCGGTCTTGTTCTGAGGGCCTGCGCGCGACGATTCCCTGGCGTTCGAGTGCGTCGAGGAGCGCGACCATCGAGGTGCGGTCGACGCCCAGCACGGCCGCGGCTTCCTGCTGTGACTGCGCCTCCCCGCTTGCGATGACCCTGAGCACGCCGAGGTCGCGAACGGTCACCCCCACGTCGGCGAGCGCGGCCTGCGCCCGGTGCTCCAGCGCGAGGTGCGCGTGCTTGAGGAGATAACCGAGCACGTCGTCACGCGCGCGGACCTGGCCCGCTGCGTCAGAACCCGGCCCCGGCACACCCGGATAATAGCAGTAGACTGATCGTCAGTTCTACTGATGATTCGTTACACTGACGAAAGGAACGCGATGATTCTCGTCACCGGGGGGTCCGGGTTCATCGGCTCCCACACCGTGCGCGCGCTGCACGGCCTCGGCGAGCCGAGCGTCGTGATGCAGCGCCGCAGCGGCCAGGTCCCCCCGCAACTCGCGGACCTGCCCGTCGTCGCGGAGCAGGCCGACGTCGCCGACCTGGGCGCACTGCGGGCGATCGGCGGGCGCCACGAGATCACCGGCATCGTGCACCTCGCGGGCTACCCCGCGCCGCGGGGCACGGCCGGGGGCATCGAGGCCACCCAGGGCCTGCTCGACGGGCTCCTCAACATCGCCCGCGTCGCCGCGGAATGGGGCGTGCGCCGGGTGAGCCTGGCCAGCACGCTCGGGGTCTACGGCGGCATCGCGCACAGCGGCCCGCTGACGGAGGACCTGCCGGTGCTCCTGACCGCCCCGCACCCGATCCCGCGGTCGAAGAAGATCGCCGAGCTTCTCGGGGAGCAGCTCGCGGAGGCGACCGGCACGGAGATCGTCAGCCTCCGGATTTCCGGCACCTGGGGCCCCCTCGGCCACGAGGACCCGTTCTTCGCCGCGCCCGCGCTCATCCACGCGGCCGCCAGCGGCAAGCCCCCGGACCTGTCCGGTCTGCTCATCCCGCCGCACATGGGGGACGGGCTCGACCTGTGCTACGTCAAGGACACCGGCCGCGCGATAGCCCTGATCCAGCTCGCCGGGCATCTCCAGCACCGCACCTACAACATCGCGTCCGGGCGGGTGACCACGAACGCCCAGGTGATCGCAGCGATCCGCGAGGCCGTGCCCGAAGCCGAACCCGGCCTCCCGGCCGGCACCGGCCGGCCAGGCGCCGCTCTTGACATCACCCGGCTCCGCCAGGACACCGGGTTCGAGCCGCAGTACGACACCGTGCGCGCGGCCGCCGGCTACATCGCCTGGCTCAGGGCGGGCAACGAACGCTGACCCGCGCCGGCAGTAGTCCGGCGCGGTCAGAACCGGCGAACACCGGCTTTGCCGGATCGCGGGCGCGGCCGCCCGCCACGGACAAGGGCGATCGCTGCACGCGAACAAAGCCACACGTCCGGACCCTGGAGCCCGTCATGACCGCCGACCTGGACACCCTCCTGACCGCACTCTACGTCGAACTGACCGACCCGATCATCCCGTTGCGCGGGCCCGGCCGCCGCGGGCCGGGAAGGCCGCCGGAAGTCACCGACGCCGAGCTCGCCTGCCTGGCCGTGGCGCAGGTCCTGCATTTCCCGATCAACGATCTAGCCCGCCCCGGGTGATTCTCCTTAGTCCTGCTTGGGGGAGTCCTCAGCGGAGTCGGCCGGCTGGTCCGGGACGCCGGCCGCCGCCGCGCCGGGAGCCGGGGCATCGTGGGCCGGCTCGTCATCAGGGCCGGGGGCGTGCCCGGGCCCGAAGATCTCGCTCTTGATCCGCTCCAGCGCCTCTTCCAGGATTGACCGCAGGTCGGAGATGACGTTCTCGCCGGAGCTAGACGACTGCAAGGCCAGTTTCCTCAGGTCGGAGGTGAACTGGACCGCCAGCCGCTCCAGGTCGCGGAACGTGCCGAAATCGAGGGGCCCGCTCCGGCCGGGCCGGCCTCGCATCCGCGACCAGTCTTCCCAGCCGCGACGGCCGGGCCGGTCCGTCCATGCCGCCCAGCCCGGGCCGCCCGGAGGCGTGTCCCAGTCCTGCTCGCCCGGACCGAACCGTGCGCCCGCCGCTTCCTCGTGCATCCGGCCGCCCGGGCCGGCCGCCGCCCCCATCGCCTCTTCGCGGGCCCGCTGGGCTTCCTCGCGGAGTCGTTGCGCCTGCTCGTGTACCCGGCGGGTGGCGTTGGAGCCGGGACCCGCGCCGCCGGATCGCCCGGCCTGCTCCCACACGTCCTCGCGCGCCTGCCGGCCCTGCCCGCGTGCCTCTTCCTTCGCCTGCCTGGCCTGCTCGCGCACCTCGTCGCGAATCCGCCTGGCCTCGCTGCGTGCCTCTTCCTTGGCCTGCCTGGCCTGATCGCGGGCGTCAGTGCCCGCGTCCTTGCTCGCCCGGCGGGACTCACGGGCGGCCCAGGTCAGTTCCTCGCGCAGGCTGCGCACCGTCTCCCTGACGTCTTCCCTGACCTCGCGGACGATGTTGCTCACCGACGCGGACAGTTCTTCTTCAAGCTCGTCCAGCTCATCGCTGCGGCTGCGCAGTTCCTCGCGGCCAAGCTCGGTGATCCGGTAGACCTTGCGGCCTTCTACCTCGTCGTGAGTGACCAGGCCCTCTTCCTCGAGCCGGGCCAGCCGCGGGTAGATCGTACCTGGTGAGGGTGAGTACACCCCCATGAACCGGTCGCGCAGCAGCCGGATGACCTCATAGCCGTGCCTGGGCTCCTCGTCGAGCAGCCTGAGCAGGTACAGCCGGAGGCTGCCGTGGCGGAATACCGGGCTCAACTGGTTTCGCCTTCCATCTCATTCTCATTCTCTGGCCTAGCGTTACCTGAGCCAGTGTTATCGGGCTGGGCACCTCGCGACGCCGTGCCGCGCCCGGCCCGTCGTAGCAGCATGACCCGGCCAGACATGGTGGTGACAGACACCTGCCCTGAGCCGGCGCCGAGGCTACCGCTAACGCTATGGGACGCAGGTGCGCTGGAGCGCCTTAGCTCCGCGAATTCGCTGCGCACGTCGCCCGAAAGCGAGTGCAGGTTCACCTGGGCGTCGGCCTCGGCCGGGAGCCGGAGCGTGACCTCTCCCGACACGGTGTAGACGTGCATGCCACCCAGCGGATCGAGGTCGATGTCGGCGGTGACGTCGCCGCTCACCCCGTTCGCGTCCAGGCGCTCCAGCCAGCCGTCGGCCAGCGTGAGGTCACCGGACACGGTGGTGAAGTTGAGCTTGCCGTTCATTCCCTGCGCCTCGAGCGCCCCCGACACGGTGTTGGCGTCCACGTCGCCGGTGAGCCCATCCAGCGTTATCCCGCCGGAAACGCTCTTGACCGAGGCTCTGGCCCTGATGCCCGACATCACCGCGGACGCGCTGACCACGCCTACCTGCGTCTGGCACTTCCGGGGTACGGTCACAGTGACCGCCGCTGAATGCCGCTGCGGCCGCAGCCACTTCAGCAGCCCTTCCCAGGTGAGGTTCTCGTGACTGATGGTCAGCAGCCCGTCCTCATAAGTTACGCTGAGCGGATCGCCCGTGATGTCGGCCACGTCGAGCGAGGGCTTACCGTCGGTGGCGAGCACTGCCACCGACCCGGCGATGAGCCTGACCCGGAGGCCGGTCACGTCGTCAAAGTCCAGGCTCGTCGGAGCCTCGATGGTCCACTGCGCCATTCCGCTCGTCCTTCCCTTCGGTCCACCCATCACCCATAACGATATATCTCATCCCCGCAAAGTCAAGACATATCGCGTCAAGCGGGGAACGGCTACGGCGGATCCACCTACGGCGAGCACCCCACTTACGGCGAGCACCCCAGGTGCCCCGCGAGCGAGACCGCGCCGCGGCGCCCGGGGTATAGCGGGAACCCCCGGTGCGAAAGCGCGGCCCGGGGATGTGTGCCGCCCGGCGTTCGGTCCGCCGGACGGCATACATCCCTCCGGCCGTGCGCCGCCCCATCCCTCCGGCCGCGCGCACCACCGTCCGTTCCGAAAAATACTTACAAGTCGTCGTCTTCGTCATCGAGCCGAGCCAGCCACACGGCCAGCCGGTCGATGGCGACTTCGAAGTCGGGGTTGAGATCGGTGAAGTCGCGCAGGCGTTCGGCGAGCCAGGCCATGGTGACCTGGTCCTCGCCGCGCCGTTCCTCGAGTTCCTCGATGCCGCGGTCGGTGAAGTACATCCGTCTGTCCTAGGGTCAGGCCGGCCGAAGGGTCAGGCCGAAGGGATGGCCGTCTCGATGATCTCCCGGTGGGTGGCGGCGTGCTTGGCCGCCGAGCCCGCGGCCGGCGCCGAACTCGCGGGCAGCGAGATAACGCCGACCTCGCGGCTCAGGACGCGGGGGAGCTTCAGCGCCATGGTGGGCCAGGCTCCCATGTTGGCCGGTTCCTCCTGCACCCAGGTCACCGATTCGAGGTGGGGGTAACGGGCGAGTTCGGCACAGAGCTCCGAGACCGGCAGCGGGTAGAGCCGCTCGACCCGGACGATCGCGGTGTCGGTGGCGTTTATGTCCCGCTGCCGCGCGGCGAGGTCGTAGTACACCTTGCCCGCGCACAGCACCACCCGGCGGATATCGGCGTCCGCGCCAGCCGGGGCGCCGATCAGCGGGCGGAACGACCCAGTGGTGAACTCGCTGACGGCCGAGGTGGCCGCCTTCAGCCGGAGCATCGACTTCGGGGTAAAGACGATGAGCGGCTTGTGCCGGCCGGAAAGCCCCTGCCAGCGCAGCAGGTGGAAGTAGTTGCCCGGCGTGGTGGGCATCGCCACGGTCATGTTGCCCTGGGCGCATAGGGAAAGGAAGCGCTCCACCCGGGCGGAGGAGTGGTCGGGTCCCTGCCCGTCGTAGCCGTGTGGCAGCAGCAGCACGACGCCTGAGCACTGACCCCACTTCTGCTCACCGGAGCTGATGAACTCGTCCACGATCGTCTGCGCGCCGTTGACGAAGTCGCCGAACTGGGCCTCCCAGCACACCAGGGCTTCCGGACGGGCCACGGAGTAGCCGTATTCGAAGCCCACCGCGGCGAACTCAGACAGCAGGGAGTCGTGCACGAAGAGCTTCGCGGCGCCGGAATCGAGCTGCTTGAGCGGCGTGTACTCGGCGCCGGTGTGCCGGTCCACCAGCACCGCGTGCCGCTGCCCGAACGTGCCGCGCCTGCTGTCCTGGCCGACCAGCCGGACCGGGTGCCCGTCGATGACCAGCGCGCCGAACGCCAGCAGCTCGCCGGTCGCCCAGTCGATGGCGTCCTCCGCGGCCATGGTGGCGCGCCGGTCGAGCAGCGGCTTCAGCCGGGGGTGCGGGGTGAAATCCGCGGGCAGGTTGACCTGGGTGTCGATGATCCGCTTGACGACCTCGGCGGACACCGCGGTCGGCACGGCCTCGTGGTTGACCGGGCGGTCTTCCGGCTCGGGCTTGAGTACGGTGCCCGGCTCGGCGGGGCGGTTCGCCGCGTCCCTGGTCTCGGTGAAGACCCGCTCGAGCTGCTGCTGGTAGTCACGCAGCGCCGCCTCGGCCTCCTCCATGGTGATGTCGCCGCGGGCGATCAGCGACTCGGTGTACACCTTCCTGGTGGAACGCTTGGCCTCGACCAGGTCGTACATGAGCGGCTGGGTGAACGACGGGTTGTCGGTCTCGTTGTGCCCCCGCTTGCGGTAGCACATCATGTCGATGACGACGTCCTTCTTGAACGCCTGCCGGTAGGCGAACGCCAGCCGCGCGATCCGGACGACCGCCTCGGGGTCGTCGCCGTTGACGTGGAAGATCGGCGCCTGGATCATCCGGGCGACGTCGGTGGCGTACACGCTCGACCGCGAGTACTCAGGAGCGGTGGTGAAGCCCACCTGGTTGTTCACGATGATGTGCACGGTGCCGCCGGTACGGTAGCCGCGCAGCAGGGACAAGTTCAGCGTCTCCGCCACCACGCCCTGGCCGGCGAACGCGGCATCGCCGTGGATGAGCACCGGCAGCACGGTGAAGCCGGGCTCGCCCTTGTCGATCACGTCCTGCTTGGCCCGCACCACGCCCTCAAGGACCGGGTCCACCGCTTCCAGGTGGCTCGGGTTGGCCACCAGCGAGGTCTTGATCGCCCGTCCGTCGGGCACCCGGAAGGTTCCCTCCGCACCGAGGTGATACTTGACGTCGCCGGAGCCCTGCGCGCTGCGCGGGTCCAGGTTGCCCTCGAACTCCTTGAAGATCTGCGCGTAGGACTTGCCGACGATGTTCGCCAGGACGTTCAGCCGGCCGCGGTGGGCCATGCCGATGACCGCCTCTTCCAGGTCGGCCTGCGCCGCCTCGGCGAGTACGGCGTCGACGAGCGGGATGAGGGATTCGGCGCCCTCCAGCGAGAACCGGCGCTGGCCGACGAACTTCGTCTGCAGGAACATCTCGAATGCCTCGGCCACGTTGAGCCGGGACAGGATGCGGATCTGCTCGTCGTGTTCGGCCCGGGCGTGCGGGACCTCGATCCGCTCCTGCAGCCAGTGCCGTTCTTCCGGATCCTGGATGTGCATGTACTCGGTGCCGACCGTGCGGCAGTACGAGTCACGCAGCACGCCCAGGATGTCCCGCAGCTTCATCAGCGGGCGGCCGCCGAAGCCGCCGGTGGGAAACTCGCGCTCCAGGTCCCAGAGGGTCAGGCCGTGCAGGTTGATGTCCAGGTCAGGGTGCTTGCGCTGGGTGACTTCGAGCGGGTTGGTGTCGGCCATCAGGTGCCCGCGCACCCGGTAGGCGTGGATCAGCTCCTGCACCCGGGCGGACCTGGCCACGTCGTCCTCGTGCCCGAAGGGGAAGTCCCTGACCCAGCGGACCGGCTCGTACGGGATGCGCAGCGCGGCGAAGATGTCGTCATAGAACCCGTCCTCGCCGAGCAGCAGCTGGTGGATCTTCTGCAGGAACTCCCCGGACTGCGCGCCCTGGATGATCCGGTGGTCGTAGGTCGAGGTGAGCGTGACCGACTTGCTGATCGCCAGCTTGGCCAGGGTTTCCTCGGAGGCCCCGGCGTAGGCGGCCGGGTACTCCATCGCCCCGACCCCGATGATGCAGCCCTGGCCCGGCATCAGCCTCGGCACCGAGTGCACGGTGCCGATGGTGCCGGGGTTGGTGATGCTCACCGTGGTCCCCTGGAAGTCGGCGACCGTGAGCTTGCCCGAGCGCGCCTTCCGCACGATGTCTTCGTAGCTCGTCCAGAACAGGCGGAAGTCCATCTGCTCGGCGGCCTTGATGTTCGGCACGAGCAGCTGCCGGGCGCCGTCGGCGCCGCGCACGTCGATGGCCAGGCCCAGGTTGACGTGATCAGGCGCGGCGATCGCGGGCTTGCCGTTCTCCTCGGCGTAGGACTCGTTCATCTCCGGCATGGTCTTCAGCGCGGCGACGACCGCGTAGGCGATCAGGTGCGTGAACGACACCTTGCCGCCCCGGCCGCGCCGCAGGTGGTTGTTGATGACGATCCTGTTATCGACGAGCAGCTTGGCGGGTACCGCGCGGACGCTGGTGGCGGTGGGCACGCCGAGGCTGGCCGTCATGTTGGTGGCGGTGCGGGCGGCGGCGCCGCGCAGCCTGCTGACCTCCGCTCCCGGTGCGACCGGGGGAGCGGGCGGCGCGGCGGGGGGCGCCGGAGCCGGGGCCGCCGGTGCGGCCGGGGGCGCGGAAGGCGGCGGGGCCGGCGTCTGCGAGGCGGGCGCCGCAGGCGGGGTAGCCGGGGCCGCGGCCGGGGCTTGCGGGGCCGGGGCTTGCGGGGCCGGGGCTTGCGGGGCCGGGGCCGGGGCTCGCGGGGCCGGGGCCTGCGCGACCCCCCGGGGTCCTGGCGCTGGCCGGATCTCGCGGACTGCCGCCCGGTCGGTCGCGGTCACGTTGAGGACGGGCTGGGGCCCGGTTCCGTTGGACAGCGCAGGTGAGTAGTCAGCGAAGAAGCTCCACCAGGCGCGGTCCACCGAACCCGGGTCAGCCAGATAGCGCTGATAGAGCTCCTCCACCAGCCACTCGTTGGCGCCGAAGTCCGCGCCCGGATCGTGTCCGGCTCCCTGCTGCGGCGCGCTGGCTGGCTGATGATCTGGCCCGGGCTCTCGTGACGCTACGGGCTGGCGGACTTCCGCGCTACCCTGCGGTGACCCAGAAGACACGGCGGACATCGCCCTCTTCCGAAATGTGTATTGACGTTTTTGGCCTTCTGATCAAGGCTACCTGGCGCCATCCGGGACAGGACCTGAAGGCTTCGGCGGGCATGTGGCCTGAATCACTCCTCGCCGACGGCCGCCCACTAACGGCAACGGCGTGCGGCGAAGTCCCCGTCACGTCCGGGGTCCGGCCGGTACGATCAGCGGGAATGGCATTAGGGCCAACTGGGGCTATCCCGTCCTTCTCCGCCCCTCCCGCCCCCCTCTCTCCACGGCAAGGCACAGGTGACCAGGGACCCGACCAGCCCCCCCGACGCTGACGATGCCCGGGGCCCGCTGGGTCCCCGGCGCCGCCGGTCGCCGCGGCCCGGCACCGGCCCCGCGTCGCCGCGTGTCCCGGCCCCCGGCCCCCGGGCCACTGGCCCGCAGCCCGCGGCCTCGAGGTTCCCGCTCGGGCTCGCACCACCGGAAGGCGAGGCTGGGAGCGTCCCCGGGTACGAATTCGAAGGCCGGCGGCCGCGGGCGGCGCGAGCCGCCACGTCGGCGCGAACCGGCCAGGGCGAGGAGTACCGCCGGGCCGGCCAGGGCCCGGCCGGGAAGGAACGCCCGGAACCCGGGCCGGCGAGGGGTGAGCCGCGGCGGTTCAGGTATACCCCGACGGTGAGCCAGCCGATGCCCGGGCCGCCCCCGGCGTGGCCCGCCGCCAGCCCGCCCCAGGAGCGGGCCGGCTTCGAGTTCGACGACGCTGCCCCGCAGGCCCGGCCGCTGGGCACCGATCCGCCCCGCCCGGGCCCCCGGCGCGACGCGGGCGTCCGCCCGGGGCCGGCGAACCAGCAGGCCACGGCCCGGTCCGACTCCAGGGCGGCCGGCGCCGAGTGGGCGAACCTGCTGCGCTCGCTGCTGCCGCAGCCGACCCGGCCCACCTGGTCCCGGGAGTTCCTGGCCGGCCTGGAGTTCCGTGGCTGGGCGATGCGGGTGGCGGTGCCGATCCTCGCCATGATCGTGTTCGGCGTCGCCGTCGTGGTTATCGCGGGCGCGAACAGCGGCAACGCCGGTCCGGCGCCCCCCGCGACGGCCCTGGGGTTCCCGCCCGCGACCCTCGCGGGCAGCGATTTCACGGCGGCGCCCGGCGGCCGCGGCATCAGCCAGAATCTGGGCCGGGTGGCCAGTGACGGCGCCGACATTGTGGCGGTGGGCTCGCAGACCGGCGCGCGCATCCCGCGGGCTCAATTCTTTTTTTCACCGAACGACGGTCGTTCCTGGGTCATGGGATCGGTGCGAACCCCGTCCGGGGGAGTGCCGCCGCCGGGACACGCGGCGCGTTACGTGGCCGGTGGCCAGGGCAAGTGGGTGGCGGTAGGGCCCGGCTCGATCTGGACCAGCCCCGACGGCCGGACCTGGACCCTGACGGTCTCGGCCGGGATGCCGCTGCGACCCGGCGACCAGATCAGCGAGCTGGCCCGGACGGCCGCCGGCTTCATCGCGGTCGGGGCGAACGTCCCGGGCGGCGACCAGGCGAACGCCAGCCCGGTGATCTTCCTGTCGGCCGACGGGATCAGCTGGCGGCGGCTGGACGCCGGGCAGCTCGGGCTGCCCGGGGGCACCGGCCGCGTGCTGGACCTCAGGTACGTGGCCGCGGCGGGGAAAGCGATCCTGATCGCGGGGGAAGTCGCCACCACCGAACTGGTCGGCAAGCCCAGGCACACCGTGAGCATTCAGGCCGGCGGTGCCTGGCTGAGCAGCGACGGGGGCTCGGCCTGGGCGGCGGCCGCCCCGTCGGCCGGGGCAGGCGCGCCGCCGCAGATTACCGGCGCGGCCGCGGCCGGCGACGGGTTCGTGCTGGTCAGCCCGGCGACGGTGGGCGCGAGACAGGCTCTGGACGTTTACCGCTCGGCCAACGGCACGGCGTGGACGCATTCGGCCACCCTCAGCACGCCCGCTGGCCTGGTGACCGGCCTGGTCAGCGGCGGCCCGGACGGCGCCGTGATCACCGGGCAGACCGGCCAGGCCCTGACCGCCTTCGTCTCACCGAACGGCGTTTCCTGGCAGCCGACCGGAGTCTTCGGCCGCGCCGCGTCGGAAACGCTGTCGGGTGTGGCCATGACGCCGCGCGGGGCCGTGGTGACCGGGACGACCGCGGCCGCGGCTACCCGCCAGCCCGTCCTGACGATGCTGGCCGCGGGCACGACCGCGGACCAGGTCGACGTGGCGAAGATCCCTGGCGCGTTCGACCCGCAGCTCGCCGTCGACGCCGTCGCGGCGAACGGCGGTATGCAGGTCGTGGCGGGCAGCGCCAACGGATACCCGGCCGCCTGGACTTCCGCCGATGGCGGCAGCTCGTGGACGCGCGCCCTCGGCGTGACCCCGACGGTGTTCGGCCGGCCCGGGGTGCAGCAGCTGACCAGCGTCACCCACGGCGCGGCCGGCTGGCTGGCCGTCGGGGGGGTGGTGGCGGGCGCCGCGCCGCACCCGGTCGTCGTTTCCTCGGCCGACGGCGGCCACTGGCAAGCAGCCGACACCGAAGGGGCGTTCGGCGGCCGCGGCCTGTCCACCGATCAGGCCGCGGCCGGGGCCGGCGGCTACGTCATCGTCGGCTATCAGGACATCCCGCGGTCCCCTGGCGGCCAGGCTGGCCCGGAGCGGCGCGTCGCCGCGGCCTGGTGGTCGGCGGGAGTGACCGGCTGGCAGCGGGCCGGGGACGCGGCGCCTGGCGCGCTTGACGGGGCGGGCGTCAGCAAGCAGATGCTGGCCGTCACCGCCGTCGCGGCGGGATTCGTCGCGGTCGGCTCGGCCGGTGACCAGGCCGCGGCGTGGACCTCGCCGGACGGCCGGACCTGGCGCCAGGCCAGCCTGCCCGTGCCGATGGGCTCCACCAGGACGGTGCTGCAGCACGTCGCGAGCCGGGGCCGGATCGTAGTCGCCGTGGGCACCGCGCTGACCACCACGGGCCAGCAGGTGCCGTTCGCGGCCAGCTCCGCCGACGGCGGCGCCACCTGGACCGAATCCGCGCTGCCGATGCCCGCCGGGCACGCTTCGGTCACGGCACTGGCCGCGGCGGGCGGCGCCTTCACCGCGGCCGGGATGTTCGGCGCCACCCCGGGCCATCAGGACGTGGTGGTCTGGACGTCGGCGAACGGGACGACCTGGAAGGCGGTCACGCCGGCCGGGCAGGGCCTGACCGGCCCGGGCATCCAGGCCATCACCGGGCTCACCGCGACGGGCAACACGCTGACCGGCGTCGGCTTCAGCGCCTCGCCGACCAGCGAGGCGCCGGTCTTCTGGCAGTCCCCGATCCGCTGATCCCCTATTGGCCCCCTTATTGAGCAGGGACCACGGGCGGACCGAACACGTCGTCTCTGCGGTTCGCCAAGCTCGGCAGGCTGGCCCGGACGGTCCCGATCAGGTCGGCGTCGACCTCGGCGACCACCACCCCAGGCCCCGGCCCGAGGTCGGCCCGCACGACGCCGAGCGGGTCGACGAGCATACTGCGCCCGACCCCGGTCGCCGCCCGGGTGAACGGCTCGTCCGGGTCGGGGACCTGGCCGACGGCGGCGACCCAGACGGTGTTCTCGATGGCCCGCGCCCGGACCAGCGTGACCCAGTGCTCCTCCTTGAACAGCCCCGCGGCCCAGGCCGCGGGCAGCACGAGCAGCGCGGCCCCGCCTGCCGCCAGCGCCCGGGACAGCTCGCCGAACCGCACGTCGTAGCAGATCTCCAGGCCGGCGCGCATCCCGGCCAGCGTGCAGATGACCGGGGCGGATCCCGGCGCGACCAGGTCGGATTCTCGCTGCCCGAACGCGTCGAACAGGTGCAGCTTGCGGTAGGAGGCGACCAGCTCGCCGGCCCCGTCGTAGGCCACGGCGGTGTTGTACACGCGGCCGTCCGGGGCCGGTTCGAAGACGCCGGCCACGAGCGCGACCCCGGTTTCCTTGGCCGCGCCGGCGAGCCCGGTGCAGAACGGCCCGTCTAGCGGCTCGGCGGCGGCCCGCAGGTCCGAACCGAACCTGATCTGGGTCGCCTCGGGGAACACCGCCAGGTCGGCGCCCCCGTCCGCGGCCTCGGCCAGGGCGTCCCTGACCCGCCCGGAGTTGACCTCGGGCCGTGAGCTGACCGGGATCTGGCACAACGCGATACGCATACCCCGCAGCCTAACCCGGCGTGATGTCATAGGCAGGTGCAGAAAAGACCACTACTCAGCCGGCGCCTCGAGGGCCTCGGGACGACGATCTTCGCCGAAATGTCCGCGCGGGCGGTCGCGACCGGATCCATCAACCTGGGCCAGGGCTTCCCCGACCAGGACGGGCCGATCGCGATCGCCCAGATCGCGGCGGACGCCATCCTGGCCGGCCGCGGGAACCAGTACCCGCCGGGCCTGGGTATCCCGGAGCTGCGGCAGGCGATCGCCTCGCACGACGAGCGGTTCTGGGGACTGCGTTACGACCCGGCCGATGAGGTCCTCGTCACCGCGGGCGCCACCGAGGCGGTGGCCGCCGCCCTGCTCGCGCTGGTCGAGCCGGGCGACGAAGTCATCGCGTTCGAGCCGTACTACGACTCCTACGCCGCGAACATCGCGATGGCGGGCGGCGTCCGCGTCCCGGTCACGCTGCGGCCGCCGGACTTCCGTCCCGACCTCGCCGAACTTGCCCGGGCGGTGACCGGCCGGACCAGGCTCATCTTGCTTAACAGCCCGCACAACCCCACCGGTTCGGTCTTCACCAGGGACGAGCTGGCCG
Organism: uncultured Actinomycetes bacterium; assembly: GCA_963806335.1. Lineage (GTDB taxonomy): Bacteria > Actinomycetota > Actinomycetes > Streptosporangiales > Streptosporangiaceae > Palsa-504. The sequence goes on along the minus strand of CAWDXO010000021.1, from coordinate 75,190 downwards.
CCATCGCCGCGCTGGCCGTCGAACGCGACCTGCTGGTGGTCTCCGACGAGGTGTACGAGCACCTGGTGTTCCGCGGTGAGCACGTGCCGATCGCGGGCTTCCCCGGGATGCGCGAGCGCACGGTGTCGGTCAGCTCGGCGGGCAAGACCTTCTCCTTCACCGGCTGGAAGATCGGCTGGGTCAAGGCCGCCCCGGAGCTCGTAGCCGCGGTCAAGACCACCAAGCAGTTCATGACCTTCGTGAGCGGCGGCCCCTTCCAGTACGCGGTGGCCGAGGCGCTCGCCCTGCCCGGGGAATACTTCACCGCGTTGCGTGATGACCTGAAGGCCAAGCGGGACCTGCTGGTCACGGGCCTGAGTGACATCGGCTTCGAGGTATACGAGCCGGCCGGCACCTACTTCGTCACCACGGACGTCGGGCCCCTGGGCGAGCAGGACGGCGTCGAGTTCTGCCGGACCCTGCCCGACCGCGCCGGCGTGGTGGCCATCCCCTCCGCTGTCTTCTGCGACGACAAGGAAGCCGCCCGCACCCAGGTCCGGTTCGCCTTCTGCAAGCGCCCCGAGGTACTGACCGAGGCGCTGTCGCGGCTGTCCCGGCTTTCTCCTCGGGGGGCCTAGGCCACCGCCGCGGTGGTCACAAGCCATGGCGGTCGCCTACCTTAGTTGCCGACGGGAGCGCGGATGAGTGACATGAGTGACCGGCTGATGCGGGCGGCGGAAGCAGCCGAGGGGTTCATGCCCGCCGCCGAGGGCCGGGCCCTGTACGACGCCGCCGCGGAGTACTGCCGCCGCGGGCCGGTCCTGGAGATCGGCAGCTACTGCGGCAAGTCCACCATCTACCTGGCCGCGGCGGCCAGCGCAGCTGGCCAGCTGGTCGTGACCGTCGACCACCATCGCGGCTCGGAAGAGCACCAGCCGGGCTGGGAGTATCACGATCCCGGGCTCGTCGACGCCGCGACCGGCCGCCTGGACACGCTGCCCAGGCTGCGGGCCACGCTGGCGGCGGCCGGGGTCGAAGATCACGTGGTGGTCGTGGTGGGCCGGTCCGCCGACGTGGCCGGGCTCTGGCGCGCACCGCTCGGCATGGTCTTCATCGACGGCGGCCACACCGAGCAGGCCGCGGTGACGGACTACGAGGGCTGGGCGCCGTGGGTGGCGCCGGGCGGCGTGCTGGCGATCCACGACGTCTTCCCCGACCCGGCCGACGGCGGCCAGGCGCCCTACCTGATCTACCAGCGCGCCCTGAAGTCAGGCGCGTTCACCGAGGTCCGCGCCGAAGGCTCGCTCCGGCTGCTCGAGCGGACCAGCCCCGGAATCGGCTAAGGCGCCGGGATCGGCTGAGGCGCCGGGATCGGCTGAGGCGCCGGGATCGGCTGAGGCGCCGGGATCGGCTGAGGCGCCGGGATCGGCTGAGGCGCCGGGATCGGCTGAGGCGCCGGGATCGGCTGAGGCGCCGACGCCGGCGCCGGCGTGCGGGTCCGCCGCGGACCCGCAGGCGTACGGGCCCGCGGCCGCCGGTCCGGTGGCGTCCCGGAACACTGCGGCGCCGCGGCTGAAGCCGGTCAGCGCGTCGGCGGCCAGGACCACCGCGGCCGCCGTCCAGCTGGACCGTTCCCGCGGGAACGGCGCCTGGTCGGCGAACTGCCAGCCGGTCCAGTAGGAGCCGTCCCGGTGGCGCAGGTGCTGGGCGCTCGCGAACACCTCGAGCGCTTCGGCGCGCATCCCGCAGGCGTCCAGGGCGATGACGAGCTCGCAGGTCTCGGCGCCGGTCACCCACGGCTGGTCGCTGACGCAGCGGACGCCGAGGTCCGGCACCACGAACCGGTCCCAGGACCCCGCCAGGCGGCGGGCGCCGTCCACGCCGTGGACGGCGCCGCCGAGCACCGGGTAGTACCAGTCCATGGCGAACCGGCTCTTGTCCGCGAACGCCTCCGGGTGCGCGGCCACCAGGTGCGCCAGCTGGTCGGCGGCCAGCTCCCAGTCGGGCTCCGGGTCGTCGGCCAGCTTGGCCACCTCGATCGCGCAGCGCAGGCTCTGGTGGATGCTGGAGCAGCCGGAAAGCAGCGCGTAGGTTCCCGGCTGCCCGGCGGCGTCGCGTTCCCACATCACTTCGCCCCGCGGCGCGCGCAGGCCGAGCACCCAGTCCACCGCGCGGCGGACCGCCGGCCACATGGTCAGGCAGTGCTTCTCGTCGCCGGTCACCAGGTACTCGTGCCAGACTCCGACGGCGATGTACGCCGCGTGGTGGCTTTCCGCCGCCCGGTCGGTCACCCGGCCGCCGGTCAGGGACCGGGGCCAGGACCCGTCGGTGCGCTGCGTCTCCCGCAGCCACCGGTAGGCCCGCCTCGCCGGCTCGCGCAGCCCGCAGGCGCTCAGGGCCATCGCGCACTCGATGTGATCCCACACGTCGACGTGGCCGTCCGGCCAGGGGATCGCCCCGGAGGGCTCCTGCAGCCGTGCGATGGACTCCCCGGTCGCGAGCACCTCAGGCGGTTTTAGCCCGGGGGGGACGACCCCCCCCAAACCCCCCCCGCTCACGAGGGGGCTCCCCGCCCCCCCGTACCCCCCTGGCCCCCTGGGCCCCGGGCCTTGACCGCGTACACCACGAGGCTCTTCCCGATCAGGGGGTTGAGCGCCTGCTCGGCGAGCCGGGTCGCGGCCGGCTTGCGCATGATGTCCCAGACCAGCATGCGGTGGTAGGCGCTAGCCAGCCGGTGCTTGTCGTTGTGCACGCCGACGGCGCATTTCAGCCACCAGTACGGTGCGTGCAGCCCGTGCGCGTGGTGATGCCACCCGACGTTCAGCCCCGCCCTGGCGAGCTTGGCTTCGAGCTCGACCCGCGTGTAGATACGCACATGCCCCCCGGGAACCTCGTGATACTCCGTTGACAGGGCCCAGCAGATTCGTTCCGGCAGCCAGCTAGGCACGGTGATCGCCGCGAGCCCGCCCGGCCGCAGCACCCGCGCGAGTTCGTTCATCGCCCGCTGATCATCGAGGACGTGCTCCAGCACCTCGGCCGCGATGACCCGGTCGAACGTGCCGTCGCCGAACGGCATCGCGCCGGCGTCACCGGAAACCGCCGTCGCGCCGGCCTGCCAGCCGGCCTCGCCGGCCTCGCGCATCGCGCCGAACATGCTCCGCACCGGGGCGAGCTCGGCCGGGTCCAGGTCGAACGCGACCACGCGTCCGCCGCGCCGGTAGACCTCGAACGCGTGCCGCCCGCCGCCGCAGCCCAGGTCGAGCACGCGGTGGCCCGGCCGGACCGGGAACCGCCCGAAATCAACGGTCAGCACGCTGGCTCCATCGCGGCCAGATACTGCTCGACGGTCGCCCGGGCCACCGCGGACCAGGCGAACCGCTCGCCCACCCGGTCCAGCGCCCGGTCCGCGAGCGCGGCACGCTCGGCCGGCGAGTCGTGCAGCCGCCGCAGCACGGCGGCCAGTTCCTCGTCGTCGCCCGGCGTGACCAGGACGGCAGCGTCCCCCGTCACCTCCGGCAGCGCACCGGTGCGGCTGGCCACCAGCGGGGTACCCGACGCCAGGTGCTCCACCGCGGGCAGCGAGAACCCCTCATACAGCGACGGCACGACGGCGGTCTCGGCGCTGGCGAGCAGCGCGGAGAACGCCTCGTCGTCGAGCCCGTGGGTGAACGTGATCCGGTCGGAGAGGGACAGCTGGGCGGCGAGCCGCTCGGTAGCGGGCGCGGGCTTGCCGACGATGACCAGGTGCACGTCCCGGTCCGTGACCAGCTTGCCCACCGCGCGGAGCAGGGTGGCCAGTCCCTTGATCGCGGAGTCGGCGCTCGCCACCGCGATAATGCGCCCGGGCACCCGCGCGGCCTCACGCGGGCGGAACATCCGCGTGTCCACGCCGAGCGGGATGATGCGCACCCGGTCCGGCGGAACCCTGAAGTCGCGGCAGATGTCGCGCTTGGACGATTCCGATACGGTGATCAGCGATCCTGGCCCGGCGACCCGGCGCGCCACCCGGGCCTGCATCCGGACGAACCCGTACCAACGGCGCTTGGACAGGCCGCTGAGCCAGCCGGACGACGCCAGGTCGATGCGCCTGTCGACGCTGATCGGATGATGGATGCTGGTCACCAGCGGCAGCCCGAGCCGCCGCACGCCGAGCATCCCGTAACCCAGCCCCTGGTTATCGTGAACCACGTCGAAGTCCGCCGCCCGCGCCCGCAGCGTGCGCAGCGCCCTGATGCTGAAGGTCAGCGGCTCGGGGAAGGAGCCGCCCCACATCATGGCGGTCTCCACGACGTCCGCCCAGTCCCGGTACTCGGGCCAGCGCGGGGTACGGAACGGGTCCTCGTCGCGGTACAAGTCCAGGCTGGGCAGCTCGCTCAGCCGCGGGCCCGGATCGAGGTCCGGATACGGCTGGCCCGAGAACACCTCGACGTGATGGCCGAGCGCGTCGAGTTCCCGGCTCAGGTGGCGCACGTAAACGCCCTGCCCACCGCAGTGCGGTTTGCTGCGATAGGACAGCAGCGCAATCCGCAGCGGGCGGTTCAAGATAACCACGGGGCACCTTACCACCCGGTAGTCCCTAGGGCCCCGAGCGGACCGGAGTAACCGGGTGACTCCATCGGCGGCCAGGGAGCCGGCGTTTGGGATTAGGTCCCGCTTGCGTTACAACGGACTCGGAAGTCAACGCATGTTGGAGGTGGTAGCGAGGTGGCGCACAGGTTTCCGGCCCTGATCGCGGCTCCGGCCGCGGCGCAAGGACGGCTCTGGCTGACCAGGGCCCGGCTATTCGACGGCACCGGCGCGCCGCTGCGCGACAACACGGCAATCTTGGTCGAGGACGGCATCATCGGCCGGGTCACGGACGCCCGCGAGCCATGCCCGGACGGCGCGCGCCTCGTGGACGTCGGCGAGCGGGTGCTGATGCCGGGACTGACCGACGCGCACACCCACGCGTCCGGCCGCGTACCCGAAGTCGCGAAGGGGGCCGAGGCGCCGCTGCCGGGTGTCGCGGCGCATTTCCTGCAGGCCGAGCTCCGCGACTACCTGCGCTTCGGCGTTACTACCATCCGGGTGTGCGGATCGCAAGGCGATGCGCCGCAGCAGGCCCGGCAGGCCATGCGGTACGGCGCGTTCCGTGGCCCCCGGCTGCTGACCTGCGGGAAGATCGTCTCGGCGACGGCGCCGGGCGGACGGTTCTACGGTGATATGTACCGCGAAGCCGACGGCCCCGATGACGTCAGGCGGGCGGTCAGGGAGCAGATCCGGGCCGGCGCGGACTTCGTCAAGGTGATGACGACCGGGGCCCGCTCCAACGAGCTTGAGGATCCCGAGCCGCTCCAGCTCACCGAGCCGGAACTGGCGGCCGTCACCGACGAGGCGCACCGGCTGGGGTACCGGGTCGCCGCGCACGCCGAGGGGCTGGCCGGGTGCGCGGCCGCCATCGGGCACGGTGCCGACACGATCGAGCACGGTATGTACCTGCACCGGCGGCCGGACCTGCTCGAGGCCATGGCCGCCTCCGGGCAGGTCCTGGTCCCTACCCTGTCGGGTTACTACTGGATGGCGGGCCTGGGCGAGGTGGTCGACCCGGCGACGGCGCACGCCGATCCCGAGATGCCGCCGGTGCTGGCGGAACTAGCCCAGCACAACCTGCGGGAGGGCGCGGCCAGCATGCGGGCCGCCCGGCAGGCCGGGGTCAAGATCGCGCTCGGCAGCGATATGAGCCTGGCCACCGGGCTGGAGATCCAGCGGATGGTCCACCACGGGCTGACCCCGAGCCAGGCCCTCGTGGCCGCGACTAAGACCGCGGCCGAGGCGCTTGACCTGGACGAGCACGTCGGCACGGTGACGCAGGGGAAGCTGGCCGACCTGGCGATCATCGACGGCGACCCGCTGACCGAACCGCACCTGCTCAGCGACCCGGCCCGCATCTGGCTCGTCCTGCAGCAGGGCGTCCCGGTAGCCGGCCAGGCCCTCACCAACCCGGCCCCTTGACCGAGCCGAGCGGGTCAGGAGACGTGACCGACCAGGGTGCCGATCAGGTAGGTGAGGCCGGCGGCGGCGGCCCCGAGCAGCAGCTGGCGCAGCGCGCCCCGCCAGAACGGCCGGTCGGTCAGCCGGGCGACGATGCCGCCGCCCACCACCGAGGCGACCGCGGCGAGGCCGAGCGCGACGCCGAGCAGGGGCACTCCGACAAGGTAGGGGAACAACGGGATGAGGGCCCCGACCGCGAACGAGGCCAGTGAGGCGCCCGCGGCCACCAACGGCGAGGGCAGCTCGTTGGAATCCACGCCGAGTTCTTCGAGGGTATGCACGGCGAGGGCCTTTTCCGGGTGCGCGGAGATCTCGGCCGCGGCCTGCCGTGCCGTGGCCGGGCTGACCCCGCGGGCCCGTAGCATGCCTGCCAGCTCGGCCTGCTCGGCGACGGCGTTGTTCTCGAGCTCGAGCCGCTCCTTGTCGACCTCGGCGTAGATGAGCTCGTTCTGGGAGGAAACCGAGACGTACTCCCCGGCCGCCATCGAGAAGGCGCCCGCGGCCAGGCCGGCCAGGCCGGTAAGGACGATGGTGTGCGCGGACGCGCCGCCGCCGCCTACCCCCGCGATCAGCGACACGTTGGTCACCAGCCCGTCCATGGCGCCGAACACGGCCGGACGCAGCCAGCCACCGGACACGTCCCGGTGATGATGCCCGTGGTCATGCCCGTGGGCACCGGCCCGGGTCCGGTTGTCAGTCGCCATCCCGGCTGCCTTCCCTCCCTGAGCCAGCGCATGCCGCCAGGCCGGCGCATTCTCAGGCCAGCCGATCCCCTATGTCAGCACGCTCACCGGCCCGGGCATTCCTGTACCGTGCGCCGCGCCGGGAACGAGAACACCGGCGCGGCACACGGCCCAAGGCGACGCCGGCTAGCTCTTAGCCGCGTCGTACAGGAACAGGTGTCCGATCGCGGTCGGGTACACCCCGCTGACGCCCTTGGCGGTGGCCGTCAGGTAGTTGTAGAAGTACCCGAAGATGACCGGCGTCTGGGCCAGCAGCAGCGTCTCGATCTGCCCGGCGAGGCTCTTCTGGGTGGACAGATCGACGGCCGCGATGTACTGCGCGACCAGCTTGTCGTACTGGGAGTTGCTGAAGTGGGCGGCGTTCCACGGCCCGGTCCCGGTCTTGGTGTTGATCGTCTGCAGCGGGGCGGTCAGGAACACGTTCGGGACGCTGCGGTGCCCGTAGTCGACCAGGCTCATGGTCGCGTCCAGCCAGTCGGAGTTCCCGAATGTGGCCTTCCCGTAGTAGGTGGACGAGCTCTCGACCTTCAGGTTGATCTTCACGCCGATGGCCGCCGCCTCTTGCACCACGATCTGGGCGTAGTCGGGGATCTCGAGGAAGTTCTCGGTGATGAGCTGGGTAGAGAATCCCGAGCTGTGCCCCGCCGCGGCGAGCAGCGACTTAGCCTGGCTGAGGTTCTGCATGCGCTGGGGGATGCTGGTGTTGGTGGACGGGAAGACGGGCGCGAACGGGCTGTCGTTCCCGACGTCGGCGTAGCCCTTGAACAGCGCGCTGACGATCTGCGGCCGGTTGAGGGTGAGCGCGATCGCCTGACGCACCCGCGGGTCGGTGAACGGCGCCTGGTCGTTGCGCATCGACAGCTCGCGGTGCGCGCTCGACTTCAGCTTGATGATGTTGTAGCTGCCGTTGAGCAGTGCCTCCCCGCCGGTCACCGTGAACTGCCCGAGGACGTCGATGGTCCCGCCGGTCAGCGCGAGGATCGAGGCGGACGGGGTGTCGTAGAACGTGAACTGGGTCTGCGACGGCAGCGCCTTGGTGCCCCAGTAGGACTCGTTGCGGGTGAACGTGGCGCCCACCTTCGGCGTGTACGAGCCGAGCACGAACGGGCCGGTGCCGATGAACGAGCTCTGCCAGCTGGCCGGGTCGTAGTTATTCGGGATGATGATCATGTTGTAGTTGTCGGACGAGGTCAGGTACGGGAAGTTCCCGTTCGGGGCCTCCAGGTGGAAGGCGACCGTGTAGTCGTCGACCTTCACCACGCCGGAGGGCGAGAGCACCCCGGCGAACACCGACAGCGCGTTCGACGCGTTCTTGGTGTTCGTCTGCAGCTTGTAGGTGTACACCACGTCGTCGGCGGTCAGCGTGGCGCCGTTGTGGAACTTGACGCCCTGGCGGATCTTGAACGTCCAGACGTCGGCGGCGGAGTTGGCCGACCAGCTGGTCGCCAGCACCGGCTTCAGGGTCAGGGTCTGCGTGGACAGGCACAGGTACTCGCCGGTCTGCGCGAGCATGTCGAGGCCGCCCTGATCGGGCACGGTCACCGGGTTGATGGCCCCGGTCGGCGTGACGATGCCGGCCTTGATCACCGCGCCGGCCGCCCCGGCGGCGGCCGACGAAGACGAGCCCGTCGCCGCCGGGCTCGACGAGCTCGACGAGCTGCAGGCCGCGAGTATCGACCCGAGCAGCGGCACCGAGATGCCGACTACCGTGCCGCGGCGGATGAAGTCGCGGCGGGACAGCCGTCCCGCGGCGAACTCGTCGATAACGTGATTAGCGATCTCACCCTGGCCCTGGCGCAAGCGCCCGAGCCGGCTGTGGTCGATATTCCTGGTCACTGAGGAGCCTCCCTGGATGGGGCGGATTGGTTGCGCTGGAGTTCTCGCAGTTCGGCGATCGGGATGTGACAGCGGATCTGATGACCCGGCTCTTCTTCGAGGAGCGGCGGTTCGGTCGATTCGCAGACGCCGGTGGTCAGCTTGCGCGGGCAGCGGGTATGGAACACGCAGCCGCTCGGCGGGTTGGCCGCGGACGGGATCTCACCGGTCAGCCTGATCCGGGCGGGGCGCTGGCCGTCCAGCGTCGGCACGGCCGAGAACAGCGCCTCGGTGTAGGGGTGGTGCGGTCCGGCGAAGACCGTCTCGGCCGGCCCGACCTCCATCACCCGGCCGAGGTACAGCACCACGATGCGGTCCGAAAGGTACCTGACCAGGCCCAGGTCGTGGGAGATGAACAGGTAGGTGGCCCGTTCCGTTTTCTGCAGGTCCGCGAGCAGGTTGAGGATGGCCGCCTGGACCGAGACGTCGAGCGCCGACGTCGGTTCGTCGCAGACCACCACCTCGGGCCCGGCGCCGAAGGCGCGCGCGATCGCGACCCGCTGCTTGAGCCCGCCGGAAAGCTGGCTCGGGCGCAGCGGCAGGTGCCGGTCCTCCAGCCGCACCGAGGCGATCAGCTCTTCCAGCCGGTCACGCAGCCGCGAACCGGAGAGCCCGGCCAGCCGGGTCAGCGGACGGCTGATCAGCGCCTGCACCGTGTGGCGCCGGTTGAGCGCCGAGTCCGGGTTCTGGAATACGATCTGCAGCGCGCGCAGGATCTCCCGCGGCCGCCGGCGCACGTCCGGGCTGAGCGGCGTGCCGTGCAGGGTGACGACCGAGCCCTCGTCCGGCGTGATGAGCCCGAGCAGGACGCGCGCGAGCGTCGTCTTGCCGCTCCCCGACTCGCCGACCAGCCCGAGGGTCTCGCCTCGCTCGATGGACAGGTCCACTCCGGCCAGGGCCCGGATGTTTCCCCCGAAGGTCTTCGACAGGCCCTCGACCGCTACCAGCGGGCCATCGGTCTCGTCGGCCCCGTTTCCCGCGAGCTGGGGCACCGAGGCGGGGGTGGCGCGGGGCAGCCCGGGGGCTTGCTCTTGGAAGTAGCAGCGCGAGGTCCGGACGGCGTCGACGGGGAGGAGCGGTGGTTCTGACTCCCGGCAGCGATCCTGCACGAGCGCGCACCGCGGTGCGAAGATGCACCCGGTCATCGCGTGACCGGGTGTCGGCAGGAAGCCGGGGATGGTGTCCAGCCGGTCGCTGTCCTTGCGCTGCCCGCGCCGCGGGATGCAGCGCAGCAACCCGACCGTGTACGGGTGCCGCGGATCGTCGAACACCTGCCGGGCGGGACCCTCCTCGACTAGCTCGCCCGCGTAGAGCACGCCGACCCGGTCGCACATCTTGGCGATCACCGCCAGGTTGTGGCTGATGAACAGGACCGTGGTGTCGAACTCCTGGCGCAGGGCCGCGACCAGGTCGAGCACTTCGGCCTCGACGGTCGCGTCGAGCGCGGTGGTCGGCTCGTCCAGGATCAGCAGCGACGGCGAGACCGCCAGCGCGATCGCGATGACCGCCCGCTGTGCCATCCCGCCGGACAGCTCGTGCGGGTACCGCCGCATCACCCGGTCCGGGTCCGATATCTGGACCTTGCGCAGCATCTCCTCGGCCGACCGCATCGCCGAGTCCCGAGATTCGCCGGCGATCCGGAACACCTCGGCGATCTGTTCCCCGACCCGGAGCGACGGGTTGAGCGCCCGCCCCGGCTCCTGGTACACCATCGAGACGGTGCGGGCCCGCAGGTCACGCAGCTCCGCCGACCGCATCGACAGCGGGTCACGCCCGTCGATGCTGATCGTCCCGGCGCTCACCCGGCCGTTGCTGGGCAGGTAACGCACCAGCGCGAGCGCGACCGTGGACTTGCCGGACCCGGACTCGCCCACTAGCCCGTAGGACTCGCCGCGGCCGATGGAGAATGACACGTCAGACACCGCGAGGCGGTCCTGGCCGCGGACCCGGTAAGTGATGTCCAGGCGCGAGACCGCCAGGGCCGGATCTGAAGACGCCGAAGAACCCGAAGGCCCCGAAGACGCCGCGGCGGTGCCGGCCAGATCGGGCAACGGTTCGGTGGTCATGCGTGGTCTCCCGCTCGCCTCCGGGGGGCCTTCAGGCGCGCTCATGCCGCGAGCACCTGTTCGATCGAGTCCGCGATGAAGATGACCGCGGTCACCAGCGAGGCGATGGCGAACGCCGGGAACAGCGTCTGCCACCAGTAACCGGAGACCAGGTTGACGTAGTTGGCCGCGATGTCCGCCCCCCAGTCGGGGGTGGGCGGCTGGATGCCGAAGCCGAGGAAGGACAGCGTGGCTACCGCGAAGACCGCGTAGCCCAGCCGGACCGTGAACTCGACCACGATGGCGGGCATGACGTTGGGCAGGATCTCGCCGAACATGACCCGGGCCGCGTTCTCGCCGAGCAGCCGGGCGGACGGTACGTAATCCTGACTGCGCTCAACCTGCACCGCCGCCCGGACCGTGCGCGCGATCAGCGGCGTGAAGACCAGGCCGATGATGATGGTAATCGCCGCCACGGACGGGCCGATGGCCACGACGAACAGGAACGCGATGATCACGAAGGGCAGCGCGAGGACGGCCTCCACGATCCGCCCGGCCACCAGGTCGAAGGCGCCGCCCAGGTAGCCCATGGCCAGCCCGAGGGCGGTGCCGAGGATGGTGCCGATCACGGTGGCCAGCGGGGTGATGATCAGGATGTCCCTGGCGCCGACGATGACCCGGGACAGCACGTCCCGGCCGAGGGGGTCGGTGCCGAACCAGTGCGCCCCCGACGGGGCCGCGTTATTGAAGAGCAGGTTCTGGGCCAGCGGGTTGTACGGCGCGATCAGGTGCCCGAAGAGGGCGCAGACCACCCAGAACAGCAAGATGCCCGCGCCGACGAAGAACATCGGCTTGCGCAGCAGCAGCTGCCATCTGGCCGGCGCGGCCCGGCTCGCGGCCGTCACCGCGGCCTGCCCGGTCGGCCCGAGGTACCCGCCGGTCCGGTCGAGCGGCGCGACCGGATCGGTCGGCGACGGAACGCCCGGCTCGGCCGGCTGCGAGATATAGCCGCTCATTGCGTGCCCCCGATGCGCAGCCGCGGATTGAGCAACGTTATCAGCAGGTCCGCGACCAGCGTGGCCAGCACGTAGACCACGCCGATAACCAGGACCCCGGCTTCCAGCATCGGGAAGTCGTGGGCCACCGCGGCCTTGTAGATCAGGTTCCCGAGGCCCTGGTAGTTGAAGAGCGTTTCCACCACGACCAGCCCGCCGATCAGGTACCCGGTCTGGGTCGCGATCACGGTGATGGTCGGCAGCAGCGAGTTCCGCAGCACGTGCCGGCGGATCACGGTCGCACGCGGCAGCCCCTTCAGCACCGCGGTCCGCGTGTAGTCGGAGTTCAGCGCCTCGATGGTCCCTGCCCTGGCCATACGGGCAATGTAGCCGAATAGCACAAAAACGAGCGGTATAGCCGGCAAAATCAGGTGCTTCAGCTGCTCCAGGGGCGAGGCGCCCGCCCCGGCCGAGGCGGTGACCGGCAGCCACTTCAGCTCGACGCCGAACACCACGATGAGCACGATGCCGGAGACGAACTCGGGCACGGTGGACAGCGAAAGCCCGGTCACCGAGATGACGCGGTCCGTGCCGCGACCCGCGTAGAGCGCGGCGATCACGCCGCCGATGATGCCGAGCGGCACCACGATCACGAAGGCGAGCGCGGCCAGCTTGATCGAATTGAACAGCGCGGCCCGGATGAAAGGCTCCACCGCCGAGGAGTAAGTGTAGGACTGGCCCAGGTTGCCGTGCAGCAGCCCGCCGAGCCAGCTCAGGTACCTGGTGATGAGCGGCTTGTTGACCCCGAGTTGCTGGTCCAGCGCCTGCACGGCGCTTTGCGACGCGAGGTTGCCAAGCCTGGCGCGGCCGGGATCACCCGGGAGGACCTGGCCGGCGAAGAATATCATCACGGTGAGGATCCACAACGTGAGGACCATCAGCCCTAGGCGTTTCAATAGGAACGTTGCCATCGCTGGCCTCCTCCATGCCGGGCCGCCTCGTGCGGAACGTTCCAGAACGGCACAGCCTAGCTCAGTTATAGATGGGTGAGCAATTAATGACGATCATGCTCAATGGAAGTAACCTGACTGTTACGCAGGTCGTCGCCGCTGCCCGGCACGGAGAAGCCGTTGCGCTTGAGCCTGCGGCGATTGCCGCGATGCGCCAATCGCGCGCGGTGGTGGAAGAAGTGCTTAATGGCGACGAGGCGGTTTATGGTCTCACCACCGGGGTCGGCGAACGCAAGTCATTCCTGCTTGACCCGGCCGAACGCCAGCGGTTTAACCATCGGCTGGTCCTCAACCACCGGATCGCCCAGGGCGACGTGGCCCCGGCCGACGTGGTCCGCGGCGCGATGCTCTGCCTGGCCAACAGCTACGCCAAGGGCGTGACCGGCGTCCGCCCCGAGCTGGCCAAGATGATTATCACGTTGCTGAACGAGGGCTTCGCGCCACCGGTCCGCAGGCTCGGCTCGATCGGCCAGGGGGACCTGGGCCCGATGGCCGACCTCGCGCACGGGCTCATCACCCGCAGCGGCTTCGAGGTGGCCGAGAACGAGGGGCTCGCCCTGGTCAGCAGCAACGCCTTCACCACGGCCTGGGCCGCCATCGCCATCGCCGACGCGGACGCCCTGATGTCGGTGTTCGACGTCGCCGGGGCCCTGGACCTGGAGGCCTTCGGGGCCAATCTGACCTGCTTGCACCCGATCATCGAGCAGACCCGGCCCTTCCCCGGCTTGGCCGCCACGCTGGACCAGTTGCGGATCCTGCTCGCGGGCAGCTACCTGTGGCGGCCGGGCGCGGCCAGGTTCCTGCAGGACCCGCTGACCTTCCGCTGCCTCCCGCATATTCACGGCGCGGCCCGGGACGCGCTGGCGTACGCCGGGACGATCTTGCAGCTCGAGCTCAACTCCTCCCAGTCCAACCCGGTCGTGGTGGTGTCCGAGCGGCGGATCGTCTCGGTCGGGAACTTCGACATCGGCCCCCTCGCCGCCGCCCTCGACTTCGCCCGGATCGCGCTGGCCCCGGTGGTGACCAGCGCCAACGAACGGGCGGTCAAGCTGCTGCAGGCTCCCTTTTCCGGGCTGGCGGCCGGCCTGGCGGCGGTCGCGGGCTCGCCCGACGACGCGCTGTCCGAGCTGGCGGTGGCCGGCCAGGCGATCGCCGTGGAGGCCCGCACGCTGGCCCATCCCGTCTCCTACGAACTGGCCAGCTCGGTGAAGGGCGAGGGCATCGAGGACCGGGCGACGATGGCGCCGCTGTCGGCGCGCCGCCTGGCCGACATGACCCAGCTGTGCGCCCGGGTGGCCGCGATCGAGCTGGTAGTGGCGGCCCAGGCCATCGACCTGCGGGCGCCGGGCCCGCTCGGCCTCGGGACCGGCCGGGCGTACCGGATGATCCGGGAGCTGGTGCCGTTCACGCAGGCCGACGGCACGTTCCCGGCCGACCTGGAACCCCTCATAGACCTGATAACCCGCGGTGACCTCCCGTCGGCCGCTTGACGTGTCATGAAACCCCGGATTCAGCACGCTCCAGTGTGCTGGAAGCCCGGTTTCATTACGCTCTGCGGGACCGGGCTAGCCGATTCGGCCGCTTGACGTGTCATGAAACCCCGGATTCAGCACGCTCCAGTGTGCTGGAAGCCCGGTTTCATTACGCTCTGCGGGGGAGCCGGCGAGCAGATGGGGGAGGCTGGGGTGGTGGAGAAGCCGGAGAGCACGCTCATCACGGGCATCAGCGAACTGGTCAGCAACGACGGGGGCGCTTTCGCCGCCCTCAATGACGCGGCGCTGGTCATCGCCGATGGCCGGGTGGCCTGGACCGGACCCGCGTCCCGGGCGCCGGCCGCCGATGCGGTGGTGGATGCGGGCGGCCGCGCGGTGCTGCCCGGGTTCGTCGACTCTCACGCCCACCTCGTCTTCGCGGGGGAGCGCAGCGCGGAGTTCGCGGCGCGGATGGCCGGGCGGCCGTACCGCGCGGGCGGCATCCTGGTCACCGTCGAGGCGACCCGCGCGGCCTCCGATGAGGCGCTCCGCGCGAACGTGCGGCGGCTGGCGGCCGAGATGCTCGGCCAGGGGACCACGACCTTCGAATGCAAGTCCGGGTACGGCCTCACCGTGCCGGACGAGGCGCGCGGGCTCGCGCTGGCGGCCGAGGTCACCCCGGAGGTCACCTACCTGGGCGCGCACGTGGTGCCGCCCGAGTTCGCGGCCGACCCGGCCGGTTACGTGGACCTGGTGTGCGGCCCGATGCTGGCGGCCTGCGCGCCGCACGCCCGGTGGGTCGACGTGTTCTGCGAGGACGGGGCGTTCGGCGCCGGCGAGGCCGCCGCGGTGCTCGCGGCGGGCCAGGCCGCGGGCCTGGCCGCCCGGGTGCACGCGAACCAGCTCGGTCCGGGCCCCGGCGTCCGGGTCGCGGCCGAGGCGGGGGCCGCCTCGGCCGACCACTGCACCTTCCTCACCGACGCCGACGTGGACGCGCTGGCCTCGACGCCGGTCGTCGCCACCTTGCTGCCGGGCGCGGAGTTCGGCACCAGGCAGCCGTTCCCCGACGCGCGCCGCCTGCTGGACGCGGGGGCCACGGTGGCCCTGGCCACCGACTGCAACCCGGGCTCCTCCTTCACAAGCAGCATGCCGTTCTGCATCGCGCTCGCCGTCCGCGACATGCGGATGACCACCGAAGAGGCGGTCTGGGCCGCCACCGCGGGCGGCGCCAGGGCGCTGCGCCGCGGCGATGTCGGCCAGCTGGCCGTGGGGGCCCGCGCCGACCTGATCCTGCTCGACGCGCCGTCGCACGCGTACCTCGCCTACCGCCCCGGTGTCCCGCTGATCGCCGCCGTCTGGCAGGCGGGCCGCCTCGTCGCGGGCGCGAGTCCGCTGGCCGCTGGCGCGGCGGGGGGCTAGGGCGGGGCCGCGGGCTGGGCGCTTCCGGCTCGGTCTCCTAGCGGAGGTAATGGCCGCGGAACCGGATCAGGGGGTTACCGGAGTCGCTGACGTAGGGCACGCCGGTAACCCGGGCGATGACCAGCAGGTGATCGCCGGCCGGGATGACCTGCGCCACGGCGCACTCCAGCGCGGCCAGCCCGCCGTCGGCGATCAGCGCGCCGGAACCCGGACCGCGCCGGTGCGGCACGTCGTCGAGCGCCAGCCGCGCGCCGGGTCGCCCGGAAGCGGCGAACCGCCCGGCCAGCATCCGCTGGCCCGCCGACAGCAACGTGACGGCGAACCGCGTGACGGGCTCCTCCGCCCGGCCGAACAGCTCGGCCGGATACGATCCGGACATCAGCGACACCAGCACGAGCGGCGGATCCGCCGACACCGGGCAGAACGCGCTGACCGTCGCCCCGACGTCATCGCGCCCGTCGGCCGCCGTCAGCAGCGTGACCGCCGCCGCCCAGGCCGCCCGGGCTTCCGCCGCCAGGTCCGCTTCCGCCGGGCCGGACGCGGGAACGACGGATCGTTCGGTCAAGTGATTGTCCACTTGCCCGGGAGCATCAGCGGTCCGTACGGCGGGAGGCCGGCGCGGGCCGCGAGCCGCCACGCCGGGCCCCAGGCGTCGGCGAAACCGAGCTCGAGCGCGGCGGCCGCCGCGGGGCGCGACTCGCTCGACTCCGGCGGGCGGAGCTGGTCCAGCGGGGTGAGCCTGGGGTATATGCGCAGCGGAGCGTCGGCGGGCAGGCCGGCCCGGCGGCGGGCGATCTCGGCCGCGGCCTGCAGCCCGCCGAGCTCGTCGACGAGCCCGTTCCCCGCCGCGTCGGCCCCGGTCCAGACCCGGCCCCTGGCGACCTGGTCCACCCGGTCCACCGGCATCCGGCGACCGGCGGCCACCTTCTCGGTGAAGTCACGGTAGACCGCGTCCAGCCACGTGTTGATCCGCTGCCACTCCTCGTCGGTGAACGGGTGCGTGGGCGCGAACATGGTCGCCCCGGTCCCGACGGAGACCGAATCGGTGGTGACCCCGGCCCGCTCCAGCGCGTCGGCGAGCACGGGCTTGCCCAGGATCACGCCGATCGACCCGGTGAGCGTGCCGGGCTGGGCCACGATGACGTCGGCCGCCATCGAGATGTAGTACCCGCCCGAGGCGGCCACGTCGCCCATCGACACCACCACGGGCTTGCCGGCCGCCCGGATCCTGACCACCTCGCGCCAGATCGTGTCGGACGCCACGGCGGACCCGCCGGGGCTGTTGACCCGGAGGACCACGGCCCGCACCCGCTCGTCGTGCAGGGCCGACCGCAGCGCGGCCGACACCGTGTCCGAGCCCATCGCGCCGCCGCCCAGCGGGCTCCGGGTGCTGCGTCCGGACTTGATCGGGCCGGACGCGTAGATCACCGCGACGAACCGGTCTCGCTGCTTAGACAGCTGGCGCGCCCGCTGGGCCAGTATGTGAGCCCGCTGGTAGCGGACGACGTACTGCAGGACCGCGTCGGCCCCCGCCTCCTTGCGCACATCCGCGTACACCTCGTCCCGGTAGCCGAGCGCGTCTACCAGGCCTTCGGCCAGCGCGTCGGCGGCCAGGAACGGGCCCCGGTCGAGCAGCGCGCGAGCGTCCTCGACGGTCATGCCGCGGCGTTCGGCGATGGCGGCGCTGATCTGCTCGGCGACCGAGACCGCCAGCCGTTCGGTCGCCTCGCGGGTGGCGGGGGTGAAGCCGCGTTCGGTGAGGGGGTCGGCGGCTGACTTGTACTCGTACCGTTTCGCGGACTGGAAGGCGACGCCGATCTTGGCCAGCGCGTCGTGCAGGAACAGCTGCTCGACCGCAATACCGGTGAGCCCGACGGAGCCCGACGGCTGCAGGTAGATCCGGTCGAACGCGGTCGCCAGGTAGTACGGCACGTTGCCGTGGGTGAACTCGCCGAAGGTCTCGGCCCACGCCACGGCGAGCTTGCCCGACTCGCGGAAGCTGGCCACCGCCTCGCGTATTTCCTGCATCCGGGCCAGCCCGATCTGGCCGCCGCCCACCTTGACCACGAGCGCCCGGACCCGGTCGTCCTGCCGCGCGCGCCGCAGGCCCTCGATAACATCGGGCAGTCTGACCTTGCGCCGGGACAAGATCGCCGACAATGGATCCGTCACCGGCCCCTCGGGCAGGCCGTCGGTCAGGTCGAGTTCGAGGATCAGCGGCGCTGTCTGGCGCTGCCGTAGCCTGGAGACCTGTTCGGTGAGTTGCCAGGCGAGTTTCGCGTCTGCCATGCGGTCAGCTTACGGGGCGAAGGAGATCGCGATCTGCCAGCATTACGTCACAATCGTCGTGGACGTCGCCAATGTGATGGGTTCGCGTCCGGACGGCTGGTGGCGCGACCGGGCCGGAGCGGCGGTCCGGCTCTACGCGGAGGTGGCCGACCTCGCCGCGAGCGGCCGCGTGATCCTGCCGCCCGAGGCGCTGCCCCCCGGCGCGGTGCCGCCCAGCGCGGTGCCGCCCGGCGCGGGCGATCCGCCCGGCGCGGGCGATCCGCCCGAGGGCGGGCCGCCGGGGTTCGTCATGGTCCTCGAGGGCGCCGCCAAGGCCGCGGCCGCCCGCATCTCATCCGCTGCCCCGCAGGCGGTGGCGGGCGATTCCGCCGCGCCGGTCGAGGTGCGGCCCGGTGAGGTGAGGGTCGTGCTGGCGCGCGGGTCGGGGGACGACGCAATCGTGGCCGTGGTCCGGGCGCTGTCCGGGCCCCGCGTGGTCGTGACCGCCGATCGTGAGCTGCGTGCGCGATGCGTGGCGGCCGGCGCGACAATCCTCGGACCCGGCTGGCTGCTTGGCCTGCTACGGCCGTGAGCTAGCCGCGGCCGCAGGCCGGGGGTATCGGGCCACCCGGCCCGTTCAACCGGGCGGCCCCACTTCCCCTTCTCGCCCGGCGCCCCGAGGCGCCAGAGCGAGCATCGTAACAGTCGGAAAGGCCCGCTCGCCCGAGTTAGTCACATAAGTGTGGTTTGGAAAATCCTGTGAACACCGGCTTTACTAGGTACCCGGACGGTCTCCGAACGCCGAAACGGAGGATGCCTGTGGCTGTGTCCGTCGCTGTCGCGATTGTCCTGCTGGTCGGCCTGCTGTTCGCCGCCGATCGCACGGTCAAGGCGGTCAAGCGCGTTCGGCGCCGCAGAGAGGCCAACCGGCGGCTCGTCGCCGCCGCGGCCGTGGCCGAGGCCAAGCACAGACAGCGAACGGCAGCGTCCGAAGCCAGCGGTGCCCTCACCTCGGTGATGCCGACCATCCACGACATCGACACGCGCGTGGTCGGCCAGCCCGTCCTCCGGCCCGACGGCACACCGGGCCGCCCCTAGCAGGCCCTGGGCCGCGGGGGAGGATGCTGCCGTGCGGGTCGTGGTCATGGCCGATACTCATGCCCCCCGGCGGTGGCGGGCGTGCCCGCCGCGCGTCGCCGGGCACCTGCGCCGGGCGGACCTCATCCTGCACGCCGGCGACGTCTGCACCGCGTCGGTCCTCACCGAACTAACGGAGTACGCGCCCGTCGTCGCCGTCCTCGGGAACAATGACGGTCCCGACGTAGCCGGGTGGGGGGCGCCCGAGACAGCCGAACTGGACCTGGACGGGCTCGCCGTGGCCATGGTGCACGACAGCGGGCCCGCCACCGGGCGGCTAAGCCGGATGCGCCGCAAGTTCCCTGGCGCGGCCCTGGTGGTGTTCGGGCATTCCCACATACCGCTCGACGAGTCAGCCGGTGACCTGCGGATTTTCAATCCGGGTTCGCCGACGGACCGCAGGCGCCAGCCGCACGGGACGCTCGGACTGCTGCGGATCGACTCCGGCCGCGTGGCCGAAGCCCGCATCGTGCCCGTGACCTAGCGCCCCGGGCGCGGCGGCCATCGATCGGCGTGTCATGAAACCCGGTTCCGGGGTGCAACCGGCTCGATGGAACATCGGGCCGCATAGGACCGGCTCGATGGAACATCGGGCCGGTTGGCTGAACGCTGCGGGTGCGGCCCGGCCGCTGCCGGCTGGGGCGCCAGTGCGAGGCAGGGCACCTGTGTCCGGTGGTGCGCCGCCCGCGGGTAAACCGCCCAGCTCAGCCCCCTCCGGCTAAGTGGATACCCCAGACCTGGTTTTCAGCCCGGGCGTGCTGAAAACCAGGTTTCATTCCGCTTCCGCTCCGGCGCGACCAGCCGCCGGCAACCGCCCTTACCAGTGGCCGCGGTGGACGACCTCGTCGAAGGGGCGGCGGTCGGGGCGCCGGATCAATGACAGCGGCCGGTCCGCCGGGTATCCGAACGAGATCATGTAGGCGCAGAACTTACCGGCCGGGAAACCGAGCACCTCGCGGGCTAGGTCCTGATCCCCGACCGAGGAGTGGCAGCTGCCGATCCGGAGGCTGGCCGCGGCGAGCATCATGCTCACCGTGGCCTGCCCCAGGTCGTAATACAGGGTGCCGCGCCGCCGCTCCTGCTCGGGCGGCGACGCGACCAGGGCCACCGTCGCCGCCGAGTGGGCTACGTGCCCCGCACCCTGCCACGTCTGCGAGAGCTTGATGAGCTGCTCACGGTCGGTGATGACGACAAAATCCCACGGCTGCCAGTTCTGAGACGACGGTGCCCGCCTGCCCGCTTCGAGGATCTCGTTGAGGTGATCCTCAGGAAGAGCCCGATCTTCGAATGACCTGACGTTCCGCCGGGATCTGATGGCCTCCCACGTCTCCATCAGCGCGCCTGCGCTGCTATTCGGTCCACCAGTCTTCGTCGTCTTCCTTGCCGTTGGCCGCCTGCTTGGTGGCCTGGGCCGTGGCGGCAGAACCGCCGTTGGTGGCCCCGGCGGAAGCCGTCCGCTGCACCTGCGTGGCCGCCGGCGACACCGCGGTGGCCTGGTGGCCACCCGCGGGCGGAACCGGCTGCACGGTGGTCGGCGCCGCCCCGCCCGAGGTTCCATTGCGCGGCGCCGGAGCCGGGGACGGGGCCGGGGACGGCGCCGCGGACGGGGGCGCCGGAGCCGGGTCGGCGGCGATGGCTGGCTTGGGCTGCATGGCCTGCATGGCGGCGCCCATGTCGGGCATCTGCCCGCCGAGCAGCTGCCGCACCTGCGCCAGGTGGCTGGCGATGCTGTCCTTCTGCCTGGTGAGCTCGTCGACCTCGCGCTGCGCGGCCACGCGGCGGCGTTCGGCGTCCGCCTTGGTCTCGGCGAGCATCTGCTCGGCCTGGGACTTGGCCTGGCCGACGATCTGGTCCGCGTTCTTCTTCGCGTTGCTGACCAGCTGCCTGGCGTGCGAGTCGGCGTCCCGCCGGGTCTGGTCGGCCTGGGCGCTGGCCTTGGCCGCCCGCTGCTCGGCGGTGGATGCCCGCTGCTCGGCCTCGGACACCAGCTTCTGGGTGGCGGACTGGGCGGCGGACAGGCGCTCGGCTTCCTGGCGCTCGGCCTCTTCCCGGCGCGCCGCGAGCTGGATCTCGAACTCGGCTTCGGCCTGGGCCCGCTGGGCTTCGCTCTCTTCCAGGATCCGCTGCGCCTGGCTGCGCATCTCGTCGGCCTGGCGTTTGGAGGTGGTGAGGATCTCGTCGCGCTCGCGCTTGGCGGTGGCCTTGAGCTGGGCGACCTCACGCTCGGTGCTGGTGCGCAGCTTGGCGATGTCGCGCTCGGCGGCGGCCCGCTTCTCCGCCACCTCGTGGTCGGCCGTGGCCCGGAGCTTGGCCACCTCACGCTCGGTGGTGGAGGTCAGCTCGTCGGCCTCGCGCCGGGCGGTGGTCCGGATCGAGTCGGCCTCACGCTCAGCCGCGCCGCGCAGATCGTCGGTCTCGCGCTTGGCGTTCGCACGCAGCTCGGACGCCTCGTTCTCGGCGGCGGCCCGGAGCTCGGCGGCATCAACCTTGGCGGCGGCCTTGATCTCGTTCGCTTCCGACCTAGCCGCCTGGACCAGCTCAGTGGCCTGTTCCTCAGCCAGCCTGAGCAGTTGCTCGATACGCGCGCCAAGCCCCGAGTACGTCGGGCGCTCCTGCTCCTGGATCTGGCGGTGCGCGTCGGACAGCTCCCGCTTCAAGGTCTGAGCTTGCTCGCGATGCGTGCGTGCTTCGGTTTCGATCGTCCTGATGTGCTCATCGACCTGGTGGCGGTCATAACCCCGCATCACCGTCGCGAACTCGCGTGGTGGGGCCTCTTCGAAGAAATTGGTCAGCTGGGCGTCAATGTCCGATTGCATATGGCCTAATCCTGGCTAGACGTGAAGGCGGCGGATTTTCAACGGCGGGTGTCAGCCATGCGGGTGCGACTCTCGCCCGGTGACAGGCAGACTACTCTCCCTCGGGTCCTTTGGCGGGCGCTTCGGAGTTCTCCATCCTATGCGCCGCGGTCAAGCCGTTTCACTCCCGTACGGGGTTAATCGACTGAACAAGTTCGGTCAGTACGCCGCCCAGATCGGCCGGGTGCAGGAAGGCGATGGAGGCGCCCATCGACCCGTGCCGCGGCCGCTCATCGAGCAGCCGGACGCCAGTAGCGGCGATCGCGGACATCGCCGCGCTGATGTCGGTGACGCCGTATCCGACGTGGTGAATGCCCTCGCCGCGCCGGGCCAGGAACTTGCCGACGGGCGTGTCCGGCGCCAGCGGCTCGAGCAGCTGAACGTACCCCGGGCCAGCCGCCGAACCGCCCGCCCCGACCCGCAGCATCGCCTCCCGCACGCCCTGGGCCTCGTTCACCTCCAGGCTCGCCACCTCGAGCCCGAACGTCGCCTGGTACAGCCCGATCGCCTGGTCCAGGTCGCGGCAGGCGACGCCGACGTGATCGATGCGGGTAAGCAGTGGTAGCACCATATTTCCTTCCTGATCCGAATAGGTATCGTTACCAATATGAGCGAACCACGTCAGCCGGTCATTGTCGGTGGCGCGAGGACTCCGGTAGGCCGCCTGCTCGGGTCCCTCGCCAGCAAGTCTGCCAGCGAGCTAGGCGGTGTCGCGATCGCCGCTGCCCTGGAGCGCGCGGGCGTGCGCCCCGATCAGGTCGGCTACGTGATCATGGGGCAGGTCCTGCAGGCCGGCGCGGGCCAGATCCCGGCGCGGCAGGCGGCCGTGGCGGCGGGCATCCCGATGACCGTCCCGGCACTGACGGTCAACAAGGTCTGCCTGTCCGGCCTGGACGCGATCGCGCTCGCCGCGCAGGCGATCAGGCTGGGTGAGCACGACGTGGTCGTGGCCGGAGGCATGGAGTCCATGACCCGGACCCCGCACCTCCTGCCGAACTCCCGGGCCGGCTACAAATACGGCCCCTTCGAGGTCCTCGACTCGATGGCCCTCGATGCCCTGACCGACGCGTTCGATCACCTGTCCATGGGCGAGTCCACCGAGAACAGCGGGCGCAAGCTCGGCATCACGCGGGCCGAGCAGGACGAGTTCGCGGCCGCGAGCCACCAGCGCGCGGCCGCGGCGGTCAAGGACGGGCTGTTCGCCGCCGAGATCGTCGGCGTGCCCATCCCGCAGCGGGGCGGCGAGGCGGTGCTGGTGACCGAAGACGAGGGCATCCGGCCGAACACGACCGCCGAATCGCTGGCCAAGCTCCGGCCCGCGTTCGCCGCGGACGGCACGATCACCGCCGGAACCGCGTCGCAGATCTCCGACGGCGCCGCCGCCGTCGTGGTGATGTCGGCCGAGGCCGCCGAACGCGCCGGCCTGACGGTGCTGGCCGAGATCGGCGCGCACGGAAACGTCGCCGGGCCGGACAACTCGCTGCACTCCCAGCCGTCCCACGCCATCTCCCAGGCCCTGGCCAAGGCCGGGCTGACCGTGTCCGACCTGGACCTGATCGAGATCAACGAGGCGTTCGCGATCGTGGCGATCCAGTCCATCCGGGACCTGGGCGTCAGCCCGGAGATCGTGAACGTCAACGGCGGGGCGATCGCGATCGGCCATCCGGTCGGCGCGTCCGGCGCCAGGATCGCGCTGCACCTGATCTACGAGCTGGGCCGGCGGGGCGGCGGCCTGGGCGCCGCCGGGCTTTGCGGCGGCGGCGGCCAGGGCGAGGCGCTGCTGTTCCGGGTGCGCGGCTAACCGGCCGGTGGCGCCTACCACCCAGGCCGGGCCGGCCCGGAGCGAAGGCCCGGGCGCCGGAGGTGAGCTTGACCGGGTCCGCGCCGGGGACATCCGCGCGCTGGCCCGGCTGCTGTCGCTGATCGAGGACGAGTCACCCTCGGTCCGTTCGGTGATAAAGGAAATCTTGCCCGGCACGGGCGGGGCCCGGATCATCGGGCTCACGGGCTCGCCCGGAGTGGGCAAGTCCACCGTGACCGGCGCGCTCATAGCCGCCTACCGGGCGCAGCGGTGCCGTGTCGCCGTACTGGCGGTCGATCCCACCTCGCCGTTCACCGGCGGCGCCCTGCTCGGTGACCGGGTGCGGATGCAGGACCACGCCATCGACGATCAGGTGTTTATCCGGTCGATGGCCAGCCGGGGGCACCTGGGCGGCCTGGCCGCCTCGACGCCGCAGGCCATCCGGGTGCTGGACGCGGCCGGATTCGACCCGATCATCATCGAGACGGTCGGGGTGGGGCAGGCCGAGGTCGCGGTCGCCTCGCTCGCGGATTCCGTGGTGGTGCTGCTCGCGCCGGGGATGGGCGACGCGATCCAGGCGGCCAAGGCCGGCATCCTCGAGGTCGCCGACTTGTTCGTGGTGAACAAGGCCGACAAACCAGACAGCCAGCAGGTGGTACGCGACCTGCGCAACATGATCGCGCTGGCGCAGCGCGAGCCCGGGGACTGGAAGCCGCCCATCTTGACGACGGTCGCGATGAAGGGCGAGGGGATCGACGAGCTGGTCAGCGGCCTCGACGCACACTGGGCCTGGCTCGGCTCCGGCGGGCGCCTGGAACTAAGGCGGCAGGCCCGGGCGCGTGAGGAGATCGCCGCGCTGGCCTTCGCCGCGCTGCGCGGCCGGCTGGCGGCGAGCGGCCTGGACGCGCTGGCCCGCCGGGTCGCTGACGGCTCGCTCGACCCGTTCCAGGCCGCCGACGAGCTGCTTAGCCAGCACGCGGGCTGACAGACGGAATACGGTGGGCCCGTGGGTAAGCCGCTTGAGTTGCCGTTTGATCCGATTGACCGGGCGGCGCAGATCTGGGCCCGCCGGTTCGGTCCCTCGCCGTCGATGGCCGCGGTCACCTCGATCATGCGCGCGCAGCAGATCCTGCTCGGTGAGCTGGACGCGCTGCTGCGGCCGTATGACCTGACCTTCGCCCGGTACGAGGCGCTGGTCCTGCTCACCTTCAGCCGCCGCGGCGCGCTGCCGCTCGGGGTGATCGGCGAGCGGCTCATGGTGCATCCCACCAGCGTCACGAACATCATCGGCCGCCTGGAGCGCCAGAGCATGGTGATCCGCAGGCCGAACCCGGCCGACGGCCGCGGCACGCTCGCCGAGATCACCGACGCCGGCCGCGCGGTGGTGAAGCAGGCCACCGCGGACCTGATGGCCGCGGAGTTCGGGCTGGGCGGTTTCGCGGAGGCTCAGCTGAAGGAGATCTTCGACCTGTTCCGCGAGCTGCGGCTGACGGCCGGCGACTTCATCCCCGAAATCCCCGAAATCCCCGAACCGGCCGCCGCTCCCGTGCCCGCGCCCGCCGCTCCCGTGCCCGCGCCCGCCGCTCCCGCGCCCGCCGCTCCCGCGCCCGCCGCTCCCGTGCCCGCGCCCGCCGCTCCCGTGCCCGCGCCCGCCGCTCCCGCGCCCGGCGTCGCGAAAAGTACCTAGCAGCCCGGACCCCGAGAAGCCCTGCACTCCTGGGGGTCCGGACTCCTAGGAGCCATTGAGCTGTGCTGGCCGCCAGGTCAGCCCGCCGTTGAAGGTGAACCAGACGGTGCCTGACGCCGGGCTGGCGGGCAGCGCGATGCCCTGGGAGTCGGTGGTCATGCCGACGTAGCTGAACCCGCCGGGGGGTGCGGACGCGCTCAGGGTCGCCGCCTGCCAGGCGATGTCGCCGGCGGGCAGCACGTCAATGCCCTGGTTCGTGCCGAGCACGATGGTCTCGGTCGGGCTGGCGGCCACCGACGTGGCGATCCCCGCGGTGGGCGCCTGGGCGATCTCTATCCAGCTGGCCCCGCCGTTCAGCGAGGAGTAAATCAGCTTCCGCTGCCCGCTGGCGCCGCTCGCGCCGCCGGAGCCCCCGGCCCCGGCCCCGGACCCGGACCCGGACCCGGACGCGCCGGACGCGGCGCAGGCCAGGATCAGTTCTCTCGTATTCACCGCGCCGAACAGCGCCCCCGCGGGCTGCCCGTCCGCCTGCGCCGCCCCGACGGGACACGAGGGAGTGATCGAGTTCACCAAGGTCCACGCCCCGCTGCCGTCGACAGGACCTGAGTACAGTTCCCGGCCGGGCGCGAGCAGGAAGCCGCGGCTGCCGGTGAGCACCAGGGCGGCGGCCTCGTGGGCGGCGCCGTCGGTCAGCCCCGACGTCGAGGCGCCGACCGGCGCCCAGTTACCGCCGCCCGAGGCGGGGGCGGAGTAAAGCGTGAAGCTCGTGCAGCCGGCGGCGAAGGCCGCCCCGCTGCCGGTGCAGGACGCGAACAGCGCGAACACCCGGCCGCCCACGGTCTCCAGGTCGGTAACCCGCAGCCCGTCGGTGCCGACCCGGGTCCAGGTCTGGCCGCCGTTATGGGTCGCCCACAGCCCGGGCCCGAACGCCCATCCGTCGTTCAGGTTGAGGAAGCGGATCTGGCTGACCCCGGTGCCGCCGTCCGGCGGGCCGGTGACCGGCGCGGGCACGCCGCTCCAGGTTTTGCCCGCGTCGTCGGTACGCGCCACCGAGGTGCAGTACTGCGTGGCGCACTGACCCGGGATGCCGGCCTGGCCGATCACCCAGCCCGTGCCGGCGCCGACGAAGGTAACCGAGGTGGGACGAAAGTTAGCGGGTACGCCCGCCGCATCCGCGGGCGCCGACGAGGGGGTCGCGGACGGCGACGGGCGCGCGGACGCTGAGGACTCGGCGCGGCCGCCGCCGGTCGACGTCGCGGAGGAAGTGCGCCCGGCCACCGCGGCCGGGCCGGACGAAGGGTTCAGCACGTGCAGGTTGACGACCTGCGGAACGGTCACCGCCGCGGCCACGATTATGGCCGCCGAGGTGGCGGTGATGGCCAGCCTGCGGTACTTGCGGCGCCGCGCGCGCCGCTTGATCAGCTCGAAGGTGCCGGACGGCGGCGGCAGCGGGTCGATCCGCTCGCTCAGCCAGGAGTCCAGGTCGTCGCGGCGGTCAGCCATCGCGTTCCCCCAACGCCGTCTTCAGCTTGGCGCGCGCCGCGAACAGGTCCGCCTTGATGGTGCCTTCCGGCCGTTTCAGCAGCAAGGCGACCTCGCGGATCCCGAAGCCGCCGTAGTAGTGCAGCAGGAACGGGTCGCGCAGCCGCGGCGGCAGGGAGGCGATGAGGTTCCGGACGTCCACATCCTGCGCCGGGTAGGCCACCGGGTCCAGGGCCGCGCCCGCGGTGACTTTGCGGATGGCCCGCCGTTCCCGCTCGGTCTTGCGCCAGTGGTCGCGGATCAGGTTGGTGGCGATCATGTAAAGGTAGCTCTGCGGGCTTTCCACTTTGGTCCAGCGGGATAGCAGCCGGACGAACGCCTCGGATGCGATCTCGTGCGCGGTCTCGTCGTCATCGACCAGCCGCCTGACCCAGCCGGCGAGCTTAGGGTAAACGCCCTTGAACAGCTCTTCGGCGGCGTCGGCGTCGACCTCACCAGAGGCGGTGCCCACCGGATCTCCCTTAGTGACGTTCCCGGCAGGCGACCGGAACGGCGCCGCCTCACGCCCCGCGCGTCCGCCGCCCGGCATGAGCACCATGTCGGGGCCGGTCGGGGCATTCTCAAGAACACCCGTGTGATACGGCAACATCTACCACATTTCTGACCGGCGACCGGAGTCGCAGGTTCCAGTGGGTTTCTAGGGTTCCTCGGGGTCCTAGAGGTCTGGCCCGGGCGCGCCCCCGTGACGTCCGGGCCACCGCTGCGCGCTCAGGCCAGTTGTGGCCTTGCGCTCTTAAGAGACGACGTAACGCCCTCATCGGTTGCACAGAAAATTCTTTTTTTTCCGAACGGGGCGTCCTGCGTGCCCGCTGCCCCGCCTCATAGCCCCGGGGCGATGCGCGCTCCGCTGTCCTCGTGCCCCCGGAACCCCTCCCCTCGCCGGAATTTAGTAGGACGTCCTACTATTAAAAACTAGTAGGACGTCCTACTATCTGGTTAGGGCTACTCCGTATGGAGGCAGATTATGGATGCTGAGGCGAACTCAGCGGGGGCCGGCTCAGCTCCGGCCGACCAGGACGCAGGCCGGGACCGCTGGCAGCGCCGGTTCGACCGGGCCGCCAAGCGGGACGCGGACTTCACCACGCTGTCCGGGCTCGAGGTCGACCCGGTGTACGGGCCGCCGCCCGGGGCGGTAGTGCCGGGCGGCGAGCGTATCGGCTGGCCGGGGGAGTTCCCCTTTACCCGCGGCATCCACGCCACCGGGTACCGCGGCAAGCCGTGGACGATCCGCCAGTTCTCCGGCTTCGGCAGCGCGCGCCAGACGAACGAGCGGTACAAGATGCTGCTGCGGGCCGGCGGCGCGGGCCTTTCGGTGGCCTTCGACATGCCCACCCTGATGGGCCGCGACTCCGACGACCCCCGGTCGCTGGGCGAGGTCGGGCACTGCGGCGTGGCGATCGACTCGGCGGCCGACATGGAGGTGCTGTTCGAGGGCATCTCGCTGGCCGATACCACCACGTCGATGACGATCAGCGGCCCCGCCGTGCCGCTGTTCTGCATGTACCTGGTAGCGGCCGAACGGCAGGGCGCAGACTCATCCCGGCTCGATGGCACCCTGCAGACCGACATCTTCAAGGAGTACATCGCGCAGAAGGAGTGGCTATTCGAGCCGCGCCCGCACCTGCGGCTCATCGGTGACCTGATGCAGTACTGCGGCGAGAACATCCCCAGGTACAAGCCGCTGTCGGTGTCCGGCTACCACATCAGGGAGGCGGGCTCGACGGCCGCGCAGGAACTGGCCTTCACGCTCGCCGACGGGTTCGGCTACGTGGAGCTAGGCCTGTCCCGCGGCCTGGATGTCGAGGAGTTCGCGCCCGGCCTGTCGTTCTTCTTCGACGCGCACCTCGACTTCTTCGAGGAGATCGCGAAGTTCCGCGCCGCCCGGCGGATCTGGGCCAGGTGGCTGCGCGACGTCTACGGCGCCCGCAGCGACCGGGCGCAGTGGCTGCGTTTTCACACCCAGACGGCGGGCGTCTCGCTGACCGCGCAGCAGCCGGACAACAACATCGTCCGCACCGCGATCGAGGCGCTGGCGGCGGTGCTGGGCGGGACCAACTCGCTGCACACCAACGCCCTGGACGAGGTGCTCGCCCTGCCGGGCGAGGCCGCCGCCGAGACCGCGCTGCGCACCCAGCAGGTGATCATGGAAGAGTCCGGTGTGACCAACGTGTCCGACCCGCTCGGCGGGTCCTGGTACGTGGAGGCGCTGACCGACCGGCTGGAGGCCGAAGCGGAGGCGACCTTCGCCCGGATCCGCGCGATGAGCCCGGACGACTCCATGACCGGCGGCATCCTGGCGGGCATCGAGAACGGCTGGTTCATCGGCGAGATCGCCGAGGCCTCGTTCTCCTACCAGCAGAAGCTGGAGAAGGGCGAGAAGAAGATCGTCGGCGTGAACTGCCACACCGGTACGGTCGCGGAACCGCTCGAGATCCTGCGGATCAGCCCGGAGGTCGAGCGCGAGCAGGTGAAACTGCTCGCCCGCCGCCGCGCCGAGCGCGACCAGCCCGCGGTCGACGCCGCCCTGGCCGCGCTGGTCGCGGCGGCCCGCACCGACGAGAATCTGGTCCCGCCGATGCTGGCCGCCGCCCGGGCCGAGGCCACCCTCGGCGAGATCTGCGGCGTCCTGCGCGCCGAGTGGGGCGCCTACGCCGAGCCCGCCGTGTTCTGACCCCGCTCCGGTGCGGTTGCTGATGACCCGGACAGATACCACCGTCCGTTCGGAAAAAAGAAATTTCAATTTATCCCGAACGGGCAGTGGTACCACGGCCCGGTCAGGTGCCTGCGGCCCGTGGTTACAGGATGTCCCGGTGCCAGGTCACGATGGCCGGGATGGTGAGAAACGCCGCGGCGTACAGGCCGAGGGTCACGAACGCCGTGGCCGGAGCGACCTGCATCTGGTGCAGCGGTAGGCCGAGCAGCAGACCGGTGTGGTTGGGCAAGTTGAGCAGCGTGTTGGTGCTCGCGTCCGGCAATATCTGATAGAGCCGCAGCAGCGCACCGTGCAGCTGGGTGGAGATGTACTGCAGGGCAGGGTCGACCACCACGGCCCACAGCAGCACCGCGCCGATGCCCGCGGCGGCGCTGCGGAACCAGACGCCGAACGTCAGCCCGATCGCCCCGTAGGCCAGGCCCACCAGGATCCCGGCGGCCAGCGCGCCCGCGAGCTGACCCGGCTTGGGGAAGCCGGTCAGCGCGGACAGCGAGCCGGCCTGACCGGCCGTGACGATCACACTGGCGACGGCGGCCGCCGCGAAGGTGATGAGGACGCTGGCGGCGAGCGCGATCATGATGGCCACGTACTGGCCGAGCGCGGTCCGCAGCCGCCCCGGGCTCTGCAGCAGCGCGGTCTTGATCGTCCCCCGGCCCCAGTCGCTGCCGCCGATCAGCGCGCCGATCAGCATGAACACCGCGGCTCCGTAGATGCTGGAGGTCGAGCCGAAGCCGCTCAGCGCGCCGGTGAGGTACTGGCCGGGGGTCATGGCGGTCAGCAGCTGCTGGGGGTTCAGGCCCCACACCTGGCCGGTGGGGCTAGCGGCGGTCAGGTATTCCACGTACTGGGTCAGGTAGTAGTCGATCAGCATGTCGGCCGGCAGGATCAGCACGAGCGCCCAGATCGCGGGGCGGCGCCGCATGATCAGCAGCTCGGCCCGCACCGCCGCGAGCAGCCCGGCCGGGGCTCGGGCGACCCGCGGTCCGGGAGGTTCGCCCCGCGTCTGCACCGGGGTGGGCACGGGGGTCCGCCGCTCCCGCCGGGGCCCGCGGTCCGCAGCGATATCCCGGCGGCGCAGCAGGACGATGGCCACCGCGATAGCCCCCACCGCGTAGCCGGACAGCGTCCACACCGCCTCGGGCGTGCTGACCGGCAGGTAGTTCTGCGACGTAGCGCCGCCGCCGGGCGTGCCGAACAAGCCGGACAGCGTGACCGCGCTCGGCCCAGGAGCCAGGTCGCTGATCGTGCGCAGCGGCCCGCCGGCGGTGATCGCCAGCTGATACAGGGTGCTGTCGATGATCATCGTCCAGACCAGCGCGAGGCTCATCGCGACCACCGCGCTGCGGCAGATCGTGCCCAGCGCGAGCCCGAGCGCCGCGTAAGCCAGTGCGATCAGCACCGCGGCCCCCAGCGCCCCGGCGATCGCCGGGGTCGGCGGTATGGCCCCGGTATAGGAGCTAGCCGCGGCCGGCTCCAGCGCGCGCACGGCCAGGCTCGCCCCGGCCGCGACCGCGAAGGTCAGCACCGTGCTGGCGATGGCGGCCACGCTCAGCGCGGCCAGCTGACCGAGATACGCACGGGTCCGGCCGCAATCTTGCAGCAGCGTGGTGCGCAGCGTCCCGCGGGTCCAGTCGCCGCCAGCCATGAGCGCGCCGAGCACAATCAACGGCACCTGGGCGCTGAACGTGAACTGGGACACCGCGATGATCGAGAACTGGCTCGGCAGCATCGACGGCAGGTTCTGGGCGGGTGTGCCGAACGAGCCGTACTCAGCCGGGGTGAGCGTCAGGTACAGGACGAACTCGGCGAAGTAGTCGACGGCCAGCATGAGCACGGGCGTCACCAGCAGCAGCGCCCAGGCCGTCGGCCATTTGCGCAGGACCAGCAGCTCGGCACGCGCCGCCGCGAGCATCTCGTCAGCGCCGGGTCAGCCGCTGGTGACGCCGGCGCGGCTGGCCGCCTCCCCCGGCGCGCGGGCCGCGCAGGGAGTCGCTTCCGCCGGTGCGGCCCCCGGTCAGGTCGAGGAACACCTCCTGCAGCGAGCGTCGGCTGGCCCGCAGCTCGCTCACTTCGAGTCCGCCCGCGACAAGCTGGCGGTTGACGGCGGCGGCCGACGCGGGGGTGTCGTCCCGCAGGGTCAGGGTCACCGACTCGCCCGTCAGCTCGGCCCGGTCGACCTCGGTGAGCGTGGCCGCCAGCCGCGCGGCCTCGCCGGCCGGCGCGGCCCGTACGGCCAGCCGTGCCTGGCCGCGCAGCTCGGCCGGCGCCCCTTCGGCCAGCAGAGCGCCGCCGCTGATGATGCCGACCCGCCCGCACAGCTGCTCGACCTCGTCCATGTCGTGGCTGCTGAGAATGATGGTGCGGCCGCCGCCGCCGAGTGTCCTGATCAGCCGCCGCATGTCCAGCTGACCGGCCGGGTCCAGGCCGTTGGCGGGCTCGTCCAGGATCAGCAGCGGCGGATCCTTGAGCAGCGCCACGGCCACGCCCAGCCGCTGCTGCATGCCGAAGCTGTACCCGCCGACCGCATCGCGGGCGCGCTCGGTCAGCCCGGTCTCGGCCAGCACCGCGTCGACCCGCGAGTCGGCCACACCGCAGCGCCTGGCCACCGCGCGGGCGTTGTCCCGGC
Source organism: uncultured Actinomycetes bacterium (assembly GCA_963806335.1). Lineage (GTDB taxonomy): Bacteria > Actinomycetota > Actinomycetes > Streptosporangiales > Streptosporangiaceae > Palsa-504. Next base: position 42,993 of record CAWDXO010000021.1, on the reverse strand, counting down.
CGGACAGGAACGGGTAGAACGCGGTCTCGCCCATCGCGCCGAGGCGGCGCAGGCAGGCCGGGTCGCCTGGCGCCAGGCCAAGCACCCGGATCAGCCCGGAGGTGGGCCGGACCAGCCCGAGCAGCATGCGCAGTGTGGTTGTCTTCCCGGCCCCGTTCGGGCCGATCAGCCCGTAGGTCTCGCCGGCCCTGATGGCGAGATCCAGGCCGTCTACCGCGACCACGTCGGGGCCGAACCGCTTGCTGGCACCACGCGCTTCGACGGCAAGTTCGCCGGACAACCCGACCTCCCAGCTGGATATGACCAATCCAGCTCGTCGCGGCTCTGGCACCGCACCCGAGCGCACCCAGACACGCGAGCACTGAACAACGCCACTGTCGCATGGGCGGCCCCCGCAGGCAAGGAACTGCGCGGCGAGGGCCGGCCCGCGGGCAAGACAGGCGTGACATCCGTCATGCCGGAATCAGGATCTGTCGCACTGGGCCGGGCGCCGCCGCACTCGTAGCGTTTCGGACATGACGAACAACGACCAGCACGTAGTCCCGGTCCGCGACCGCAACCGGCTGTGGTCGGCAGCGAAAATCGCGGTGTTCGACATCGCGGGCCCGCTGGTGGCTTACGCACTGCTGCGCTCGGCTGGGCAAGGCGCGGTGCCGGCCCTCGTCCTGAGCGGCGCCCTGCCCGCCGTAGGGGTGATCGCCGGGCTGATTCGTCACCGGCACCTGGACATCGTGGGGGTCCTGGTGCTGGCCGGGATCGCCGTCGGCACCGTCTTGGGGCTGGTCAGCGGCAACGCTCGCCTCGTGCTGGTTGAGGGCTCGGTGCCCACCGCGGTGTTCGGGCTGCTTTGCCTGGGCTCGCTACGGTCGCATCGGCCGCTGATTTTCCGTTTCGCCCTCGAGTTCATGGGCGCCGACACGCCGCGGGGCCGGGACTTCGATGGCCTGTGGCGCTATCCCGGCTTCCGTCATGCCTTCCGGCTCTTCACCGTGGTCTGGGGAGTGGCGTACCTGGCCGAAGCGGCGGCCAGGGTGGTTATCGTCGAGATGACCTCGACGGCGACCGCGCTGACGGTTTCCAAGGTGATGCCCTATGCTGTCGCCGCTGCTCTCGTCGGCTGGATGACCGCCTACGGCCGCCGGTCCAGGCGCGAGGGCGAACGCCTCGCCGCCGCGGCGCAGGCTGACGCCGGCAGCGCGCAGGGTGCCGCCGGCAGCGCGCAGGGTGACGCCGAGCCCGCGGAGCGTGCCGCGCTTGCTGTCATCTCCGCGAGGTGAAGCGGCTAGCGCGAGCCTGGGGAAGCGACCGGCAGGCCGGCGTCCCTGGCCGCGGCGAGCAGCGACTCGTCGTACGTCACGAACGCGGTCAGGTCCCGCTTGAGGATCAGCGCGGAGGACAGGTGGATAGCCTGCGCCGGGCTCAGTCCCTGCGGCGGCACCGTGGCCGAGTGGTCGAGCACGTCGGCGGTCAGCGCGACCCGCGCGATGCGCTTGATCAGGCGGTAGCTGCGCGGCAGCGCCCCGGGCTCGGCCCGCCAGACCGCTCGCGGTACCTCGGCCCGGTGCAGCGCGCTCGACACCAGCGGCTGGTCGGCGCGCTCCGCGAGCCAGCGCGCCAGCGCCGCCGATTCGGGTTCGGTCTGGGCCAGCTTGACTAGCGCGGAGGAGTGGAGGTAGATCACCGGCGCTCACCCTGCTGCGGCTCGTCCGGCCGCGGCCGCGCCTGGCCGAGGACCTCGCTGGCCGTCCCCCCGGCGGCGGGGAACGGATAGGGCTCGATGTCGCCGACGCCGCCCGGCTCCTCGGCGGCCTCGAGGATCCCGGCCGCGATGAGGCGTTCCAGCGGGCTGCCCGGCTCCCGCACCGGAACCAGCTGAGCGACCAGCCGGCCACGGTTGGTGATATCGACCGTATAGCCCCGCTCCGCGAGGTCAACGTAGACGCTCGCGTGCTGGCGCAGTTCCCTGATCCCTATCCGCTGCCGGGCACCAGGCCGCTGGGTGGCCTTCGCGCGCGACGCCGGGCGGCCGGGCCGGCTGCCTTTTTCCTGCGCGCGGCGCTCCGCTTCCGCCGCGCGGCGCTCCGCGCTCACCGGCAGCGGGTCCTGCTCCTCCTCCGGCGTGTCACTCATCGTGTCAATGTAGCACAAGAGATGCTACCGAGACGGCTGAGATTTCTGGGTCAGCGCCGGTCGCGTCCGTCGATCTGGCGTTGCGCGTCCGCGAGGACGCGTACCACCTCCCGGCCGAACCGGACGTCGCACGGGTGCCCGGTCCGCCCGGAGCGGGCGTTGTCCGCGAGTTCGGTGAGCGCGGTCCGCAGCGGCGCGGCCGGATCGTCGGGCCCGGCCGGCACAGCGGACCGGCCAGCGGATCCCCATACGTACGCGTCGAAGCCCGCGGCGTCCTCACCGCCGCTCTGGCTGACGGTCACCGTGCTGGTCGTCCCGTCCTGGTGGTGCAGGATCAGGTAGCTGACGTCCGCCAGGCCCGCGTCAGCGGTGACCGACGTCACCGGTCCGAGGCCGGCCCACAATACCGAGACCAGGTGCGGGCCGAGATCCCACAGCGCGCCCTTGTCCCGCCGCCACGGGGTGTTGAACGGGCTCGACTCGAGCAGCGACGACCCGAACCAGGACGACACCCCTCCGGCCCACCCGCCGCGGGCGGTCACATCGGCCAGCCACGCCCGTATCTCGGGCCGGAACCTCAGGGCGAAGAAGACGACCGACGCGACGTGTCCCGCTTCGACCGCCTCGACCAGGGCGTCCGCCTCGGCCTCGGACAAAGCGATGGGCTTTTCCAGTAGCAGGTGCTTCCCGGCCCGGGCGGCGCGCACAGCGATGGGCGCCTGCACGTCCGGCGGGACCGCGAACGCGACGCCGTCGACTTCGGCCAGGAACGCGTCTATGTCGTCGTAGGGCCGGGCGCCATATCCGGCCGCGAGCTCGGTCGCGGCCGCCCGGTCCCGGCCCCACACCCCGGCGAACTCGATGCCTTCGGTGGCAGCGAGCGCGGGCGCGTGCGCGGTACGCGCCCAGTAGCCGGTGCCGACCAGGCCGAACCTCAGCGGTAGCGATGCCATCTTGTGTCCCGTCGCAGCGCCTGACCCGGATGCCAGGGCGCACCAAGGCTACCCAAGGGGCCTGCCCCGTCGCCGGCGCCCGGCCCGGGAAACGCCGTGCCCCGCAGGCTGCCTGCGGGGCACGGCGCGTATTGATGCGGGCCATCCGGTCAGCGGGCGCTGACCGCGTGACTGGCCGCGGTCGGGCCGGCGGTGATTCCGGCCTGCCGGGCCTGGGTGGTAGCGGTGCGGGCCTTGACGGCCAGGATCCCGGTCCGGGCCAGCAGCATCGCGATGGCCAGGAAGATCAGGCCGTCGGTGAGGGCGCCGACCGTGATCTGCGAGGTCACCATCCAGTGGCCGAGCGGAGCGGCGAACAGGTGGTTGGCGCCGTAGGTGAAGAACAGGCGCGCGGCTACCACCACGACCCATACCAGTGCGTACGCCAGGCCCGCCCGGGAGACGGGCACCCCGGTCTGCGCGTCGTAGCGGACCCGGATGAAAGCGGCGGCGAGGGCCCCGAGGGCCAGGCCGGCCGCCACGCCCGCGATCTCGAGGAGCAGACCGTTACCCGAGGTGGCGCCGCCCTTGATGAAGAACGGGACGATGACGGCCGCGGTGATGAACGGGCGCAGCAGCCGCAGCCGGCCGACCTTGCGCTGGCCTAGGTCGCTGAACAGCACGGTGGCCAAGATGACGAGGTTGAGGATCCAGACGCTGGCGTCCACGGTAACTCCTTATTGAGGCTTTCAGCGGGGTTGCGCTGATGCCTTCACGGTAGGAACTGACCGGTTGGAGCCGCATCGGCCGGCGGCTTGATCGGGGGTTTACCGGGATCGGGGCCGGGTGGAGGCGGCCGCGTCCACCCGGAGTCAAACCGGGTCAACCCAGCCGCCGGCGCGCCCGTATACCGCCGCGAGCTACGTTGATATCGGGCCACCGGAAGTTCGCCCGCCCGCGGCGGCGGACACCGCTGGTCCGTAACGGGCCCGGTCAGGTAGGAGTAAGGCGTGTTCGGTTTCGCGACACGGCAGGATCCGGTGACGGGCGCCCGCGTGGTCGACGTCCCCTGGGTGATCGACGCCATCCGGGCCCTCGGCCTCGTCGTGGTGATCATCACCGTTTCCCTGGCCCGCCCGCGGCCCGGCACCGACACCGTCCGTGGCCTGGCGATCGCCGTCACCCTTGGCTTGTCCGCCGCCGCGTGGATCGTCTGGATGTCGACCACGAGCAGGCCCCGGATGACGACCGTGAGCCTCGCCGTCATGGGGGCGGCAGGCGGCGTGCTGGCCGGGCTGTCACCGAACAGCCCGGCCGTGGCCATTGGCTGTGCGGCGGCGTTCGGCGCTGGCGCCCGGCTGCGGCCCGAGGTATCGCTGGCCATCATGGCCGAGACCGTGGCCTGTTTCCTGGTGGCGGGGCTGGCGGTCGGGGCTCCGGCCGGGATGCTGCTCGGTTATTCGTTCGCCATTGCCGGCCTGTGGAGCGTGAGCCTGACCCGTCGTGAGTTCCTCGTCCGGGCCGAGCAGGCTGAGCGCATGCTGGCGGAGACGCGCCGGGCGCGGGAGGCCGAGACCCAGGCGGCCGCGCTCGCCGAGCGGGCCAGAATCGCCCGTGAGATCCACGACGTGCTCGCCCATTCACTCGCCGCCGTTTCCGTTAACCTGCAGGCGGCCGAGGGGCTGCTGACCGCGGATTCGCTGCCCGCCGATAACCCAGAGCTCACCAAGGCGATCGAGTGCATCGACCGGGCTGGCACACTGACCCGGGAAGGCCTGGCGACCGCCCGCCGGGCCATCCTGGCCTTGCGCGACGAGGCGGCCCCGCTGCCCGATCAACTGTCCTCGCTGGTAGATGAGTACCGCGCGACCGGCGACCTGGCCGTGGACTTCACCGTCAGCGGCACCGCCCGACCGCTTTCCGCGGAGGTCAGCCTGGTCGCGTTCCGGACCGCGCAGGAGGCGATGACCAACGCGCGCAAGCACGCGCCCGGCCAGCCCGTCACGGTGAGCCTGGGCTTCGAGGACGCCGAGATTGCGGTCGGCGTCGCCAACCCGCTGCCGCCGGCGGGCGGCCAGGGCCCGCTCGCCGCCGTGGGGGCCGGCGACGGCCTCACCGGCCTGCGGGAGCGCGCCGAGCTGGCCGGCGGCACGCTCGAGGCGGGGCCGGCCGATGGGACCTGGCGGGTATGGCTGAGGATTCCTGCATGACGCAGAATCCCGAGCCGGTGACCGTCGTCGTCGCCGACGACCAGTCCGCCGTCCGCGAGGGCCTGGTGCTGCTGCTCGGCACCTTGCCCGGGATCGCGGTGACCGGCGAGGCGGAGGACGGCGAGGTCGCGGTCGACGTCGTCGCGGCCAGGAACCCCCGGGTCGTGCTCATGGACCTGAACATGCCGCGCTGTGACGGGGTGGAGGCAACCCGCCGCATCCGGGCCAGTCATCCGCAAACCCAGGTAGTCGTGCTGACCACCTACTCCGACGACGAATCGATCATCGGCGCCCTGCAGGCCGGTGCGCTCGGCTACCTGACCAAGGACGCCACCCGGGCCGAGATCGGCCGGGCCGTGCTGGCCGCCGCGGCGGGCCAGGCCGTCCTCGATCCCGAGATACAGCAGCGGCTGCTGTCGGCCGCCGTCCGCGCGCCCGCCGCCGCGTCGGAGGCCCAGGGCGAGGACGACCTCACGCCGCGCGAATCCGAGGTGCTCCGCCTCATCGCGGCGGGCAAGTCCAACCGGGAGATCGCGCGGGCGCTCTTCGTCAGCGAGGCAACGGTCAAGACGCACGTCAACCGGATCTTCGCCAAGACAGGATCGCGCGACCGCACCCAGGCCATGCGCTACGCCTTCGACCACGGCTACGCCGATCCGCCCGGCCAGACGGGCCCGGCGGCCCCGCGGCCGGATTCCCGTTGGTAACCGGGCGTTAGTCCTCGCGGTGGACCTCGCCGGGGTTCTTGTCGATCCGGATTCCCCGCCAGCTGGGCTGGCGCAGGATCTCGTCGGTGGTCCACTCGCTGAACGCGACCTCGCCGACCAGCTGAGGTTCGACCCAGCGGGCATCGCGGACATGTTCGGCCGGTACCGGGGTGTCGAACGGAGTCCTGTCGCGGCCCAGCGGCTCTAGCTCGCGCATCAGCTCGGTCAGCATGTCCTGGGTGAAGCCGGTGCCGACGTGGCCCACGTACCGCAGCTTGCCGTCGTCGTAGACGCCGAGCAGCAGGGAGCCGATCATGCCCGCGCGGCGGCCCGCCCCCGGTTTCCAGCCGCCGACGATGACCTCCTGCTGCCGTACGTTCTTGACCTTGATCCAATCCCGGCGCTGGCCCGGGTGGTAGGTGGAGGTCAGCGGCTTGCCGACTACTCCTTCCAGGCCCTTCGCAATACTGTCGGCCAGCACCTGGGCCGCGCCGCCACGGTGCCACGGCGGGGTGCGAACCGGGTCGGCGGCCAGGCCGAGCGCCTCCAGCCGGGCCCGGCGCTCGGTATAGGGCTGTTCGAGCAGCGACTCCTGGCCTTCGTGCAGCAAGTCGAACACGTAGTACTGCACCGGCGCGGCCCGGATCAGCTTGTCGTCCGGATGCTGGACGTGCATGCGTGACTGCAGCAACCCGAAGTTCGGACGCCCCGCGCGCAGCACTACGATCTCCCCGTCCAGGATCACCGGGGTGCGGACACGTTCGGCGAGCACCCCGAGCTCGGGGTAGCTGGGCGCCATGTCCTTGTCATTGCGCGAGACGAGCCGGACCTTGCCCTCGCTGATGTAGGCGATCGCGCGTAGCCCGTCCCATTTGAGTTCCCACCCGTACCTGTCCTCGTCCTCAGGCAGCTCGTGGCGCAAGCTCACCAGCATCGGCCGGATGAGGTGCGGCAGATCAGCCATCGTGCGCCCCCTTCAGTGAACTCCTCCCGGCCGACGCTATACCCGCGGTCGGGTTACCTCATGGCTGGGCATGCACGAGGACGCGCGCCGTCTGGATCAGGCTTCCAGGGCCGCGCTGATCAGGCCGAGAAACTCGTCATCACCGATGCTGGCCGCGTCTTCCGGCCGCAGCCTGATGGTGCCCTTGCTCGTCCTGAGCTCGGGATGGCGTTCGGTGAAACCGCCGTCGCGGTCCTGCGGCCAGCCGTAAATCGATATGCCGTGCTTCCACGCACCGACATACAAGCGGCGACGGCCGATCTTATAAGTGGGTATCCGATAAGAGATGACCACGGCCGCTTCGGGGTGCCCGGCGAGGATCAGCCGGTGCACCCGGTCGAACAGGGGGCGATGCATGGGGTCGACGCCGTCGATGTAACTTCGGACCGCTTCATCCATGGGGGCATTATGGCCAGCGTGCCCGTGCTCATGCCGGTCAGTAGTTCCTGCCATAACCATCTCCGGGTTCGGTATTCGGCGTGCATAGTAGCGACGACCAGACCGGCCGGAAATCATCGGGCGGCTCGCCGCCCCGGTGTTCCCGTCGTGCCGTCCGTGGAGCATCATGCTGGGGTGGCAGCCGACCGAAAAGGCGGTGACAGGCCCCCGGCCGTTCGCCGTTATCGCGAAGGCGATCTCGGCGCGCTCTACGACATCTGCGTGCGGACGGCCGACGGCGGCGGGGACGCGCGAGGCAAGTACCACAGCGACGACCTGATGCCCGATTTGTTCGCCGGCCCCTATGTGTTCCTGGAGCCGGACTTCGCCTTCGTGCTCGACGACGGGCAGCAGGCCGTCGGCTACGTCGTCGGGACCCCGGACACGGCCGCGTTCGCGCGCGAATACCGGGGACGGTGGATTCCCCGCCTGGCCGGCCGATACCCGGTCCCGCCGGTCCCGCCGGTCACTCCCGATGAGCAGATGATCGCCCTGCACCACTGGCCGGAGCGCCTGCTGTGGCCCGGCCTGCAGGAATACCCGGCTCACCTGCACATCGACCTGCTACCGGACTTCCAGGGGGCTGGCCACGGCCGCAGGCTGATGGCGGCGTTCTGCGGCGCGGTGGCGCGAGCCGGCGCCGCGGGGGTGCACGTGACCGTGGTCGCGGCCAACGTCCGGGCCACCGGCTTCTACCGCCGCCTCGGCTTCGGGCCGCTTGACGTCGAGGATCCGGGCCCGGTCGTCTACCTCGGCCGCAAGCTCCCGGTCACCGGCTCATAGCGCCGGTGCGCACTCCTGGAGCACCGCCGCACACTCCTAGGGCACCGGCCGCACCCTCATAGGGCAGCGGCGTGCACTCCTCGACCACCGGCGTGCACTTCTCGAGCACCGGCGTGTACTCCTCGAGCACCGGCGCTGGCTCGCGGTACCGGCGCTGGCTCGCGGTACCGGCGCTGGCTCGCGGTACCGGCGCTGGCTCGCGGTACCGGCGCTGACTCGCGGTACCGGCATAAGAACCGGCGGCTTCCGGTTATCCCTGCGGGCCAATGGGGAGCCCCCCGGATGAGTTAGTGGCCCGATACGGCAGGATGGAATTATGCAGCCGCGAGATTTTTCGCTTTACGGTGCCGTCGATCTGGGCGCGCGGCAGTCAGCCGCGCAGCGCAGGCAGCAGGCGGCTCAGCCCGGCTCCGCCCCAGCTAGCGGCGGGACCGTTATCGAGGTCACCGAGGAGACCTTCAACACCGACGTCGTCGAGCGTTCCCGGACCACGCCCGTGATCATGGACCTGTGGGCGGAGTGGTGCGGGCCGTGCAAGCAGCTCTCGCCGGTGCTGGAGAAGCTGGCTAACGAGGCAGCCGGCCAGTGGATCCTGGCCAAGGTCGACGTCGATGCCAACCCCCAGCTCAGTGCGGCCCTTCAGGTGCAGAGCATCCCCATGGTGGTCGCGGTCATCGGCGGCCAGCTGGTGGACGGCTTCCTCGGCGCGATGCCAGAGGCCCAAGTCCGCCAGTGGATCAGCCAGGTCCTGGCGGTGGCGGAGAAGGCGGGCATGCAGCTGGCCGAAGGGTCGGCCGCTGACGTGGATGACGAAGCCGACGAGGAAGCGTCCGGCGGCGACGCCCGCGACAGCGGTATCCCCAACCGCCCCGGAGCCCCGGGTCAGGGCGCGTCAGCGGCGGGCGGATACGGCCCGGGCGGTCCGGGTGGTGCGGGTGGTGCGCCGATGCCGCCGGCCTACGCCGAAGCGCGCGCCGCCATGGAGCGGGGCGATCTCGATGCCGCCGCGCAGGCGTTCGAGCAGGAGCTGAAGGAATCACCCGGCGATCCGGTCGCTAAGACCGGGCTGGCTCAGGTCAACTTGATCCGCCGGGTCAGCTCTTACGATCAGGCCCAATCCCGCAGGGAAGCGGCCGAGCACCCCGATGACGTCGCGGCTCAGGCTCGGGTCGCCGACATCGACCTGGCCACGGGACGGGTCGATGAGGCGTTTGACCGGCTGCTCGGGGTGGTCCGGCGGACCTCAGGCGAGGAAAGGGATCAGGCGCGCGCGCACCTGGTCAGCCTGTTCGAGATTCTCCCGCCGCGCGATCCGCACGTGAACAGGGCCCGTTCCGCCCTGTCCGCCCTCCTCTTCTGACGTCTTCCGGGCGTCGTCCGCGCGGGGAGGGCTGATCGGTACGGTGATACCGGTGCGCGTGGTGCATGAGTGTCCGGTGGTGCGCGCGGTCGCCGCGGCAACGTAGAAGATCCCGCCTTCGCGGAAGATCGGTGCCCCTGCCAGGGGCTCTGGCGAATATCTCCGCCCCTGCGGATCCTGCTGGCTTATTGTCGCTGTCTTGTGCCGTGGTGCGGTGGTGCCAGTGTGAGCCAGGAGGCCCGGGCGAACCCTGATGCGCCCGGCCCGGGAAAGATCTTGGAAACTTTGCGCTTCACGGAAATCTGTAGGGACCGCGATCCCTAAAACTCTCCACGTAGCCAGAATCCTCCACGGTAAGGCCGGGCATCTGTCACGCGTGAGGGGAAGCACACGGATGGGGCCAGCGAAACCAGCGGGACCGGCCAGCGGCGTCGCGGCGGCCGCCGGCGGCGCGAGCCTAGCCGGGCCGTAGGCCGGCTGCCAGCCATCCGGCGGCTAAGTACTCCGGTCAGCGCGCCCGCGCCTCGCCCGGATCTGCCTCCGCGAGCTGCTCGAGGACGGGCAACGCGTCCGCGAGTGCCGAACGTTGCGCAGGTGTCAGCAGCTGCAGGCTCGCGGCCAGCACCAGTGTGCTCTCGATGCGGATGCGTTCCAGCACGTCCTGACCCCGCGGCGTAATAGCCAGGGTGCTCGCGCGGGCGTCATTCGGGTCGGCGTCCCGGCGGACGTAGCCGCTGTCCTCTAGCGCCGTCACCAGCCGGGTGAGCGTAGACGGCGCGATCCCCTCGATGGCCGCCAGGTCCCCGAGCCGGATCGGCCCGGAGTGCCCGACCGTGGCGAGCGCCGCGAGCTGCGTGGGGGTCAGGCCGGCCAGCTCATGCCGGCGTAGCCGCCGGGACAGCCGCGCCAGCGCGACCCGCAGCCGGGTCACGTCAATCTCCGGACCGCCCGCGTCAGCGACAGGGCCGCCCAAGCCGGCGACAGGGCCGTCCGCGCCGGCGACAGGGCCGCCCGCGCCGGCGACAGGGCCGTCCGCGCCGGCGACAGGGCCGTCCGCGCCGGCGACAGGGCCGCCCGCGCCAGCGACAGATCCGCCCGCGCCGGCAGCGACAGATCCGCCCGCGCCGGCAGCGACAGATCCGCCCGCGCCGCCGGCGACAGGGCCGCCCGCGCCGGCCGCAACAGGATCGCCCGCGCCGGCCGCAAGCGTCAGTTTCGGGGTGCCGTCCGCCTCATCAGGTGCCGCGCTGAGCGCCGATTCCGTGCTCACGTCCTCAGGGTACGCGGTGCGCGCCTTACCCTGGAGACCGGCGAAAAGCGGCCGGCGAAAAGCGGAAGGCGGGAACCGACGTGGCCATGGCGCCCAGCGTCTCCTATTCGATTACCGTGCGGCTCGAGGTGGCGTCCCGCGGGCGCGCGGTGAGCGAGATCACCCGGGCCGTGGAGCAGGCCGGCGGTGTGGTGACCGCGCTGGACGTGACCGCGGGCCGGGCCGGCCGGTTGCGGGTGGACGTAACCTGCGCGGCCAGGGACACCGCGCACGCGGATGCCATCGTGTCCGCGCTCAGCGCCATCCCCGACGTCACCGTGCACAAGGTCAGCGACCGAACGTTCCTCCTGCATCTCGGCGGGAAGATCGAGATGCGCTCGAAGGTGCCGTTGCGCAACCGGGACGACCTGTCCATGGCCTACACCCCCGGCGTGGGCCGGGTCGCGCTGGCGATCGCCGCGAACCCCGACGATGCGCGCAGGCTCACCATCAAGCGGAACTCCGTCGCGGTCGTGACCGACGGCTCGGCCGTGCTCGGCCTGGGCAACATCGGGCCCTACGCCGCCCTGCCCGTGATGGAAGGCAAGGCGGCCCTGTTCAAGCGCTTCGCTGGCATCGATGCCTGGCCGATCTGCCTGGACAGCCAGGACACCGACGAGATCGTGCGGGCGGTGCAGCTCATCGCGCCCGGGTTCGGCGGCATCAACCTGGAGGACATCAGCGCGCCCCGGTGCTTCGAGGTCGAGCGCAGGCTGCGCGGCCTGCTCGACATCCCGGTGTTCCACGACGATCAGCACGGCACCGCGATCGTGGTGCTGGCCGCGCTGACCAACGCGCTGCGCGTGGTCGGCAAGAAGCTGGCCGACGTGCGCATCACCATGGCCGGCGCCGGCGCCGCGGGCACCGCCGTCCTCAAGCTGCTCCTCGGCGCTGGCGCGACCGCCACGAACGTCGTGGTCTGCGACGACCAAGGCGCCGTCCACCAACGGAGACCAGGCCTGGACGAGAGCCTGGAATGGATCGCCGAGCACACCAACCGCGACGGTTACGCGGGCGACCTGGCCGGGGCGATGCGGGGCGCGGACGTGTTCATCGGGCTGTCGGCGCCCGGCATCCTGTCCGGCGCCGATATCGCCGCCATGGCCCCGAACGCCGTCGTGTTCGCCCTCGCCAACCCCGATCCCGAGGTGGACCCGGACGTGGCCATGGAGCACGCGGCCGTGGTGGCCACCGGCCGCAGCGACTACCCCAACCAGATCAACAACGTGCTGGCCTTCCCGGGCGTGTTCCGCGGGCTGCTGGACGCGCAGAGCCGGCTGGTCACCGACGAGATGCTGATCGCCGCCGCGCAGGCGCTCGCGGACGTGGTCTCCCCGGACGAGATCGGGCCGCATTACATCATTCCCTCGGTGTTCCACCCCGACGTAGCATCGTCGGTGGCGGTCGCAGTCCGGGACGCCGCCACCCAAGATCCTGGCCGATGATAGGTAGATGGACGAAGAAGCTCTGGCGGGCCGGCTGCTCGTCGCCACCCCGGTGCTGGGGGATCCCAATTTCCGCCGGACCGTCGTCCTGGTCGTGGAGCACGAGTCCGAGCAGGGCAGTCTCGGTGTCGTGCTGAACCGGCCGACGAAGGTCCCGGTCGGCCAGGTTCTCGAGCCGTGGACGGACCTGGCGACCGACCCGTCCGTCGTGTTCAGCGGCGGTCCCGTCGCGCCGGATAGCGCTCTCGCGCTCGCGCACGTGCCCGGTACCGACGAGCCGGTCGGCTGGCACCCGCTGGACGGCGCACCCGCCGTGGCCCGGCTCGGCCTCGTCGACCTGGACGCCCCGCCGGGGCTGCTGGCCGCCGCGATCGTCTCGCTGCGGGTGTACGCGGGCTACGCGGGCTGGAGCGCCGGCCAGCTCGAGGCCGAGATCGACGAGGGCGCGTGGTACGTGGTGCCCGCCCAGCCGTCCGACGCGTTCTGCGCCGAGCCGGAACGGCTGTGGCCTGCCGTGCTGCGCCGACAGGGCGGCGAACTCGCCTACGTGGCCACCTACCCGGACGATCCGAGCCTGAATTAGTCCGCGCCTGCACGGACGCGTGACACCCGGACCACGTAGACTCACGAGATGTGAGCGAGACTGAGGTTCTCCCCGAGCAGGACACGCGCATCCAGGAGGATGTCCGGCCTGATACGTCGCACGGTGACGGTGATCACGAGCGGTTCGCGCACTACGTCGACAAGAGCAAGATCGTCGACAGCATGGTCACAGGAACCCCCGTCACGGCGCTTTGCGGCAAGGTATGGGTGCCGAGCCGGGACCCGAAGCGGTATCCGGTCTGTCCCACCTGCAAGGAGATCTACGAGCAGCTCCCCCCAGGCGAGGGCAACGACTGAGGCGAGCGGGACGACTGAGGCGGGGGCCAACACTGAGACGGGGGCGAATGCTGAAACGCGGCGTGCCTGGCGGGCATGCTGCGCGGCGCCCCGGTAACATTTCGGCCTCGTGAGCTCCCCTGCATCGGAACGGCCAGGTTCCGGCACCGAACCTCTCCGAGACGATCTACTGCCGGGGCTGCGCGGCTGGCAGAAGGACGCTTATCACGAGTACTTCAGGCGGCCGCGGCGTGACTTCCTGCTGGTCGCCACGCCGGGCGCGGGCAAGACCGCCTACGCGCTCACCGTCGCGGCCGAGCTGCTGGCCCGGCGCGAGGTGGCCGCGCTGACGATCGTCACGCCGACCGAGCACCTCAAGCACCAGTGGGCGGAGGCGGCCGCCCGGTTCGGCCTGGCGATCGATCCCGCCTACCGCAACGCCCAGGGCCGGGCCGGCGCCGATTTCGCCGGCGTGGCGGTCACCTACGCCCAGGTCGCCGCGCACCCCGCGCTGCACAGGCAGCGCACCGAGAACCGGCGCATGCTGGTCATCTTCGACGAGATCCACCACGCCGGGGACGCGCTGTCCTGGGGCGACGCGGTCAAGGAGGCGTTCGACCCGGCCCGGCGCAGGCTCGGGCTGACCGGCACGCCGTTCCGCACTGACGCCAACCCGATCCCGTTCGTGACCTATGCCGACGAACCGGGCGGCGGGAAACGCAGCGCCTCGGACTACGTCTACGGCTACGGGCCCGCGCTGGAGGACAACGTGGTCCGGCCGGTGATCTTCCTGGCCTATTCCGGTGAGATGCACTGGCGCACCCGGGCCGGAGACGAGATCACGGCTACCCTCGGCACGCCGATGACCAAGGACCAGATCGCGCAGGCCTGGCGGACGGCGCTTGATCCGGCGGGGGAGTGGGTCAGCCGGGTGCTCGAGGCCGCCGATAAGCGGCTGACCGAGGTCCGCCGGGGGATGCCCGACGCGGGCGGCCTGGTCATCGCGGGTGATCACGAGGACGCCCGGGCCTACGCCGCCCTGCTGCGCGGTCTGACCGGCCAGCGCCCGGTGGTGGTGCTGTCTGATGATAAGACCGCGAGCAGGAAGATCTCCGCGTTCGCGACCTCGGGAGACCGCTGGATGGTCGCGGTGCGGATGGTGTCGGAGGGGGTGGACATCCCGCGGCTGGCCGTCGGCGTCTACGCGACCAGCGTGTCTACCGCGCTGTTCTTCGCCCAGGCGGTCGGCCGGTTCGTCCGCGCCCGGCAGCGGGGCGAGACCGCCTCGGTGTTCCTCCCGTCGGTGCCCGTGCTGCTGGCCTACGCCGCCGAACTCGAGGCCGAACGAGACCACGTACTCCGCTCCCCGCTCGGCCAGACGCCCGAGGACGAACTCGCGCTCGCTGAGGCGCAGCGGCAGCGCGATACCCCCGATGCGTTCGACGAGCCCGCTTTCCAGGCCCTCAACGCGTCGGCGCATTTCGACCGGGTGCTGTACGACGGCGGCGAGTTCGGCACCGCCGCCCCGGCGGGCTCGCCCGAGGAAGAGGACTTCCTCGGCCTGCCCGGCCTGCTGGACCCCGACCAGGTCCGGGCCCTGCTCCGGTCCCGTCAGAACGCCCAGGTCGCCGCCCGCTCCCGCGCTGCTTCCGCCCCGCAGGCTCCCGCCCCCGCCGCCGCGCCTGCGGTGAGCCGCCAGGCCCTGGCCGCGCTGCGCAAGGAACTCAACGGCCTGGTGGGCGCCTGGAGCCACCGCACCGGCCAGTCGCACGGCGTCATCCACGCCGAACTGCGCCGGACCTGCGGCGGCCCTCAGCTGCCGCAAGCCACCGCGGACCAGATCCAGGCCCGCATCGACGCGATCCGCCGCTGGGCCGTCTCCGGCCGCTAAAAATCAAAATCTTTCTGCCGAACGAAGCGTCCTGCCTGCCCCTGAGCGCTAAGCGCCCGCAGTCGCAGACCTCGCAGCAGGCCTGGCCGGGGTAGAGCACCGCGCCGACTCCGGGGATCGCCTGGCTGCCGGCCAGCCGCAGCAGCGAGTCCGCCGCCTGCCGCGCGTTCTCCCCCGTCGAGGACATCCGGGCCGCGATCAAGCCGGCGACGACGGGGGTGGAGAACGACGTCCCGTTCCACTTGGCCATCCCGTGGAACGTCCGGTGCTGCCCGACGGGAGGCTCGGTGCACACGTAGGTGCCCAACGGGAAGGCGTTGATGAGGTCCTGGCCCGGCGCGAAGACATCGACCCACTTGCCGTAGTTGCTGAAGTACGCCCGATCCCGCCCGTTCGCGGACAGGGCTCCCACCGAGAGCACCTCGCGGTAGGCGGCCGGCCACACCCGGCGGTGCCGCCCGTCGTTGCCGGCGGGCGCCAGCACGACGAGGCCCTTGAGGTAACGGATGCGCGTGTCGAAGAACTCGTCGAAGGTGATCAGGGACTGATCGAGGCGAGTCGTCGTGCAGAAGGTGAACACCAGGATGTCCGGGTTGCGGTTGAGCGCGTCGTCCAGGCTGGCCGGGAGCATCGTCTCGTAGTCGGCGCCCGCGATGTCGAAGGCCCGCTCGACGTAGGCCGATGCCTTGGGGGCCATGCAGCGGGCGACGCCGGCGACGAACGTTCCGTGGCCGGCGTAGGGAACGATGATCGTGCTGCCGTCGCCCAGGGTGGTGTACGGGTTCTCCGGTGCGCCCTGCACCCCGGTGAGCCAGGGGTGACCGGCGGCGGCGTCTGGCATCAGGCCGGTATCCACGATGCTGATGAATACGCCGTCACCGTCGCATTCGGGTCGGGGGACGCCGCGGCAGCGATGACTGCCGTGTGCGTTCAAGCCGGGGGGCGGGACGGGGTCCACGGTGCCTGGCGGCACCTGGATCGGCTCGGTCGCGGGGCAGATCTGCGGGCACACGTAGAGTATGTGGTCTGGCGTGGCTACTCCCGCCCCGAGTTCCTCGTCGAGGCGGTCGAGCAGGGCTGGTACCAGCGTCGGGGTGGACGGCACCGTGAAGCGGACAACCCCTCTAGTGGCGCGGACCTGCTCGCGCCGGATCTGCCGCGCATCGCCCTCGGGGACATCTCCGTAACCCTCCCGGTCGAGGATCCTGGTAATCGCGTCGGCGACGCGGGCCGCATCCTGTTCCCGGGCAAGAATCGTGTACTCACGGTAGAGGTAATCCACGTCCTCGATCTCGTCAAACCGATCGGAGGCGGGGTACGCGGCCGCGCCAGGAAGGTTGTCCAGGACCAGCGCGATCTGGTTCCTTATACGAACATCTATAGGCATTGGTGTCTCCTTCGCTCAGGTCATTAGCTCGACGAAATGCTGGTGTGTTAAATACCATTTGTCGCGTGTCGGTGTCAGCCGGCTCGCACGGCGTTCCGGCGGCCTGGGAGCCCGACAAGCTGCTCGCCCTGGCGCTATCGCGGCCATCGGAAGCCCTCGCGGCCGCCCGTGAGGTACTGGCTAAGCACCCGTCGGCGTCGCAGGCCGCGGTCGCACACCAGGCCATCGCCCTGGTCCTGCGGAACCACGGCGATATCGGTGAAGCGATCGAGGAGTTTAAGAAGGCGCGCCGGTTCGCGCGCCAGGCCGGAAATACCGATCAAGAGTCCGATGTCCTGGCCAGCCTGGGTGCCGCGTGGGTTCTGGCCGGGCAGACGCGGCGCGGCCTGTCGGTCCTGGACGCCCTGGTGCAGCGCAGCCACGGCCCGCTGGCCGGCAAAATCCTGATCCGCAGGGCCGGCGCCATGTGGATCCTGGGCCGCAATGCCGAGGTCATGCGGGATGCCCAGGCCGCCGTCGATCTGCTGTCCGGTACCGGCGACCCGGTCTGGCAAGCGCGGGCCCTGCACTACCGAGCGTGGGCGTATCTCGCCTCGGGTGACATCGAGCGGGCCGACCGGGACTACGCCCGGGTCGAGACGTTGTGGGTCACGTGTGGCCAGCATATGGAGTACGCGACCGCACGCCAGGAACGCGGCGTAGCGGCGCACGCCCGCGGCGATCTCCCCACCGCGCTCGCCCACCTCGATCAGGCGCAAGGCCTTTTCGATCAACTGGGGGTCTTTGAGGCCGAACTGGTCGTCGACAAGTGCACGGTGCTGCTCGCCGCAGGCCTGGCCCGGGACGCCCTGCGCGAGGTCGAGGCGGCGGTGTCTACCATCGAGAGGAACCACGGCTCGGCCGCGAGGCACGCCGAGCTGCTGTATTCCGCCGCCCTCGCCGCCGCCGCGACGGGCGATTTCAGCCTCGCGCAGAGTCGCAGCGCCGAAGCCCTGCGGCTGTTCCGCCGCCAGCAGCGCCCGTGGTGGGCGGCGCGAGCGGAGCTGGTCCTGCTGCTCTGCCGGTTCGCGGGGGGTGAGGACCGGCCGGCCTCCCTGCTGCCAGCAGCCCGGCGGGTGACCGCGCGCCTGGACGAGCTGGATGCCGCGCGCGCCGTCGACGCCCACCTGCTCACCGGCCGGCTGGCGCTGGCTCAGGGACGGCACGATGAGGCCGGCCTGCACCTGCGGGCCGCCGCGGTGGCCCGGCACCGCGGCCCGCCGCGCAGTCGCAGTACCGGCTGGCTGGCCCAGGCGATCTGGTCCGAGGCGGAAGGCCGCGAGCGGGGCATGCTGGCCGCGTGCGACCGCGGCCTGGCCCTGCTCGACCTGCACCTGCGGACGCTGGGCGCCACCGAGCTGCGCACGCTGGCTACCGCCCAGGGCGCGGAGCTGGCGGGCATCGTGTTGCGTCACGCGGTCCGCCGGGGCGACGCCCGGCTGTTCCTGAAATGGAGCGAACGCTGGCGGGCCACGGTGCTCCGCATAAGCCCGGTGCGCCCGTCCGCCGACAGCGAGCTGGTGGCTGACCTCGCCGCCCTGCGCAATGTCGCCGCCCGCCTGGACCGCATCCCGGACAGCCGCGGTGCGGCCACCACGCTGCAGCGGGACCGTAGTCGGCTCGAGACCGCCGTGCGCCAGCGCGTCCTGCACACCCCGGCGGTGGCGACCGGCGATGCCGAGCCCTTCGTCCTCACGGATCTGCTGGAACAGCTGGGCGAGACCGACCTGCTGGAGCTCACCGACGTCGGCGGCCAGCTGTACGCCGTCGTGGCCAGCGGAGGGCGGCTGCACCTGGAACACGTGGGCCCGACTCAGGAGGCCATGCACTCGCTGGCTCATGCCTTGTTCGCGCTGAGACGTGAGGTCGTCGGCCGCGGGACCTACCGGCTCGACCTGGCCGAAATCGGCCGTCGCCTGGAGCTGAACCTGCTCGGCGAGTCGGGGCGGCTGCTTCGCGGCGGCCCGGTAGTCGTGGTGCCGACCGGAAGACTGCACGCGGTCCCCTGGGGCCTGCTGCCCTCCTTGCGGGAGCGGGCCACGTCGGTGGCGCCGTCGGCGTCCGCGTGGCTGCGGGCGCGCCGCGCCGCCCAGCCAGCCGAACGTCGAGTTGTCCTGGTCGGCGGTCCGCGGCTGGTCACTGGCGACGCGGAGGTCCGGCATCTGGCCGCGCAGTATCCCGACGCGGTCGTCCTGGCCGGGGGCAGCGCGGTGGCCGAGCGGGTGATGGCCGCCATGGACGGCGCCTGGCTGGTGCACATCGCGGCGCACGGCACGTTCCGGGCCGACAGCCCGCTGTTCTCCGCGATCGAGCTGGACGACGGGCCGCTGACGGTATATGACCTGGAGCGGCTGAAGCGGGCCCCGTACCGTGTCGTCTTGTCGAGCTGCAATTCGGCGGTCGGCGAAGCGGTCGGCGCCGATGAGCTCCTGGGGCTGGTCAGCGCCTTGATCTCGCTCGGCTCCGCCGGGGTGGTGGCCAGCGTGGTCCCCGTCAACGACCCCGCCACCGTGCCCCTCATGCTCGCTCTTCACGACCGTCTGCTCGGCGGATCCGGCCTCGCCGGGGCTCTCACCCTCGCCCGGCACGCGGTCGGCCGCGATTCCGTGGCCCAGGCGACGGCCCACTCTTTCATCGCGCTCGGGACGTGAGGCTGATCGGACACCTTCGCTGATCACAGCCGCACCCAGTCGGTGACAAGCCGCCCGGCCGGAGTGTCGCAGCGCAGCCGGACCAGTCCGCGCGGCGTGTCAGGCAGCCTGAAGAAGCCGGCGCTATCGGCCTCGACGCGGAATGTGGCCATGTCAGTGGACTCCACCCAGATCTCCCCGGGCCCCGGCGGGACGATCTGGCCGACGGCACTGTCGTCCATCACCTCCAGCTCCACCGACAGCGGCGGCGCCGTGAACACCAGAACACGCGTCTCGGCGGCTTCGGACCGCCAGCCCTGGACGCGCTCTAGCGACGAGTCGAAATCGAGGGAGGCCAGCAGCAGGTCCGCCTCGACGGTTCGCCAGCTGTAGGCACCCTTGGCTAGCTCCGTGAGAGGGCCGGCTCGCGTGGCTTCGCGGACCGCGTCCCCCAGATCGTCCAGGAGGTGCTGATCGTCGTCCCACCGGTGCGGCATCACGCCCCCCATATCTGTCGCGCTTGATCGGCAAGGATCCCCGGGTGCCGGCTGATCTGGGCGTCGCGCAGCGGCGGGTCCGCCATGAGCAGGCGCAGGAGTTCGCGGTGTCTCGCCGGCGCACCGGCGTGGCGATCCACGATCTCGTGCCATGCGTACTCGTCACCAGCTGCGGCCGCGGCGACCATGAGGGTGGTCGGATCGCGGTCGTCCATGTCGGCTCCTCGTGTCAGACGATAATGACCGGCCC
Organism: uncultured Actinomycetes bacterium; assembly: GCA_963806335.1. Lineage (GTDB taxonomy): Bacteria > Actinomycetota > Actinomycetes > Streptosporangiales > Streptosporangiaceae > Palsa-504. The sequence goes on along the minus strand of CAWDXO010000021.1, from coordinate 23,103 downwards.
CGAATTGCAGCTGGCCTGGTATACGGAGGAGTTGTCAAGGGGTTTTAATACCTGGACCGGACAGAATTGTCGGGGCGCCGGCGGCCCCGCCCCTCCGGAAGCAACGTCCGCCGTAGAGCTAGCTGCCGTCGGCCGGAGTGCCGGTGAGTTCCACGCCGGCGGCGCGCAGGTCCTCAATGGCCTTCGCGGTGGATTCCGGGGCGACGCCCGCGGTGAGGCCGAGCAGGACCCTGGTCGCGAAGCCGGCCCGCGCCGCGTCCGCGGCGGTCGCGTGCACGCAGTAGTCGGTGGCGATGCCCACCACGTCCACCGCGTCGACCCCGCGCGTCCGCAGCCAGTCGGCCAGCGGCGTTCCGGCCTCGTCGGCGCCCTCGAACCCGCTGTACGCGGCCGAGTGCTGGCCCTTGGCGAAAACCGCCTCGACCGCCGCGGTGTCCAGATCCGGATGGAAGTCCGCCCCGGGCGTCCCCGCCACGCAGTGCGGCGGCCAGGAGACCACGAAGTCCGGATGGCCGGAGAAGTGAGTGCCCGGGTCGACGTGAAAGTCCTTAGTGGCCACCACGTGCCCGTAGCCAGGTCCGCTCGCCACGTGCTCGCTGATCGCACGGGCGACGGCCGCGCCGCCGGCCACGGCCAGCGAGCCGCCCTCACAGAAGTCGTTCTGCACGTCGACGATAATGAGCGCACGCATGAGGCCAACGGTATCCTCCGGCTGGAATCACAACGTCCACTACCAGCCGGTCATCCTGGCCGCGGCTCCGCCTGGCCGCGGCTCCGCCCGGCCGCGGCTCCGCCCGGCCGCGGTTCCGCCGGGACGGCCGACCCCCTACTCCCCGACGTCCGCGGGAGTGCCGCTGGTGATGCGGATGAGTTCGGCGTACGACGTGGGGAACACGGTGTGCGGGTGGCCGGCCGCCGCCCAGATCACGTCGTATTTCTCCAGCCAGGTGTCGACCAGAGTGCGGATCGGCGCGGGGTGGCCGACTGGGCCGACGCCGCCGATGGCCTGGCCGGTCCAGGTCCGGACCGAACCCGCGTCCGCCCTCGTCACGGTGGTGACACCGGTCAACGCGGCCACCTTGGCCACCTCCACGCGGTGGGCGCCGCTGGTCATGACGAGTAGCGGCGCCCCGTCCGCGCTGAACACGAGGCTGTTTGCGATCGCGCCCACCTCGCAGCCGAGCTGCGCGGCCGCGCGGGCGGCCGTCGGCGCGCTTTCCGGCAGCTCCCGCACCTCGCCGCGCACGCCAAGCTCTTGCAGCACGGCCGCGAACCGGGAGAAGTCAACTGGCATGCCAAGCAGGCTAGCGGCGCCGGCGCGGCCCCGGCGAACCGTTTTTTTCTTATTCTTTAACCAAAAGCTCACGCAAACCGTACGCACCTGAAACTTCCAGCGCCGTTCCCGGCGGCGCCCACACCACGTACCTGCACAGCTCAGGCAGCACGCCCTCACCGAAACAGTACACCTCTTCCAGGTGCGGATATCCAGACAGGATGAACTCACTGATACCAACCGCGGCGTACTCCTCAATCAGGTTCGCCACCTGCTCGTGGCTGCCCACCAGCACGGTACCCGCCGAGGAGCCGCCGAAGTAGACGCCGGGCACCGGCTCCGGCGGACTCATCACCGTGGCCCCGGTCACCTGGTAATACATAAAGCGAGGTCTGCCCGATCAGCGCGGCGGTGGCCAGCCAGGCGTCCTCGCACCAGGTTCCGGTCGGGGTGAGCACCGCGGAGAATCCGACCTGCTGCGCCGACCTGGCCACCTGGCCCAGGTAATCGAGTTCAGGTGGCCGTTGCGCGCCGGACGCGCCGGCCAAAGAGATACTGTACCCCTTATCTTTAACTACTATCCGCCGACCGTGCTGTTGAACTCGCTCGTGATGTAACTCGAGATGTTTACCTTCGTCGGTATGAGCCCGGACACGTAGAACTGTTTGACCAGGTTCTGCTCGGACTAGACGGTGGCGCTGGTGATCTTCGACGGGTGTGGTGTCGTCTTTCTTCGCGGCCACGTCCATGACGCTGCCCTGCAGCCCGGCCGCCTTGCCCCAGGCCGTGGCCCATGCCGACGGATGGGTCGCCGTCCAGGTGTAGGCCTTATCCAGTGTGGCCAGGTAGACCTTGATCGCGGCGGCCTTGTCCGTGTTGGACACTGCGGCCTTCGAGGCCACCTCGAACTAGTACGTGCTGCCGTAGGTGTACCCGGTGGCCAGCACTCGGGCGCCGTCCTGAGCGACAACCTGCTGTACGTAGGGCGGCCAGATGTCCCAGGCTGCCACGTCGCCTTAAGTGAACTCGTCGAGTGCCTCGGCTTTCTGCAGGTTCACCAGTCTTACATCCTTGGTGGTCAGCCCCGCCTTGGTCAGCACGGTCAGCAGGTTGTAGTTGTCTGAGCTGCCCGACCCGTAGGCGATCTTCTTGCCCTTCAGCTGCTGTATCTAGGTGATCGGCGAGTTCTTCTGCACGACGACCGCGTCCTGGTCCCCGTTGGTCTCGCGGGCGCCGACGATCTCTACCTGCTCGCCGTCGGACGCGGCGAAGACGGGCGGTGCGTCGCCGACGCCGCCGATATCTACTTAACGCGAGGCCATGGCCTCCAGCATCGGCGGCCCGGACGTGAAGTCTTACCAGTTGACGTGGAACGGCAGCGTGCTCAGCAGGCCTGCCGCGGTCAGCACCGCCTCGGCCCCTGTCCCCTTCTGATCGCCGATGTTCAGCGTCACCGAGGACAGTTTCACCGAACTGTAGGCCGACGGGCTGCTGTTGCTCACTGCGTAAGTTCCTGTGTTCTACGATGACTATGACGACTACTACGAGCAGCCCGCGGCGGCGAGTCCCGTTCAGTGCGAGCACCGTGGTGAGGGCATAGAGCTTTAGTCTGTTTACCATGTGATTCCTCGGAAATGTTCAGTCGGTTTCCCCGGCGGATACGCCGAGTTCGGTCAGCAGCCGGAGCCGCAGCGCGGGCAGGTCGGGATCGTCACTGTCCCGTGGCCTGTGCACGGTGATAGGCTAGGAGTGGCTTATCCGCCCCTGGCCGAGAACTAGGACACGATCAGCGAGCGCAAGCGCCTCATCCACATCGTGCGTGACGAGCAGCACCGCCTGCTGATGCCTTCCTCCAAAGGCTCAGCACGAGCCTGTGCATGGTGATCCTGGTGAGCGCGTCGAGCGCGCTGAACGGTTCTTCGAGCAGCAGCAGGCGTGGCTCTCAGACCAGCGCCCTTGCCAGCTACGCGCGCTGCGCCTCTCCTCCGGACAGCGTGTCGGGCCAGGCGGAAGAGCGCTCTGCCAGCCCTACCTCTTCCAGCGCGGTGCGGGCGCTGTCCTGCGGATCTGCGGCCCTCAGTCCCAGGGCGACGTTCGCCAGCACTTTCTTCCACGGCACGAGCCGTAGTTCCTGTAACGCGACCTATACCGGGCCCGTCACCGAGAGCTGTCCTTTCACTTCCCGGTCCAGTCCCGCGAGCGCGCTCAGCAGTGTGTACTTGCCCTAGCCGCTGCGCCCTATCAGCGCGATGAACTCACCGAGAGCGATGTCGAGGTTGAGCCCGTCGAGAACAATCCGGTCGCGAACTTGCGGTTCAGCCCCGTACCTATGCCGCCGTGGCCGTCTTTGAGCGACCAGGAGCAGATACCACTGCCCGTTCTGCTGAATTCTCCCTCTCTTTTACTGCCCTAAGTCGCGGCGCCATGCCAGTGCCTTCCTTTCTATCGGCGCACCGCTCCGTTGGCGAGCAGGCCGAGTATCGCGTAGACTATGAGTGCATTATGATCACGCTGTTGTCCAGTAACTGCTGTGCCTGTGTAATCATGAGCCGAGGCGCTTGTCGCGTTGATCTGCTCTCCTACTACAGCGCGAGCAACGAGGCTACCACTCTCAGCTGCAGCTCTTTCAGCGCCTGTGAAGCGCGCCTAGCAGCACTATGTGCCTTATCATTCGCTCTTGCGCAGTCTGAGGACGTGGCCGAGCTCGCCGAGCTTGCTGTCGACGCCGCGGATGCGGCGACGTGTTGAGATACATCGGGAACAGAGCCTACAGCATGACTAAGAGCACCTTCTGTAGCTCCCGATGCCGAACCAGACTATGTACTACGGGATCAGCCCGAGCAGCTAGATGCTGCGCAGTGCCTGCAGTATCTAGTCTGCTATCGCCTCGCCGATGCGGCTGAGCCCGGTAACGATCGCGAGCAGGACCGCGCGGTGATGCCGATGTAAAACCCGACCGCCCAGCGCTCTCAGTAAACTATCAGTGATTCCTGCAGCGTCCCGTAGGTCTGCGAGTTATTGACTATCAGGCTGTACGTCTTATGCTCATCGAGGCGGGGGAGTCCAGCTTGCTGTCCTCTAGGATCCCGGTGCTGCTGTCCGCCTGCCAGAGAGCTACCACTACTACCGAGCTGACCATGCTATACCAGTTGCGATTTCGCCTTTCCTTTGATCTCGCCGCCTCCCCGCCCCGCCGCTGACCATCGCGACAGGAGTGGTTAGTTCTACCTAATCTCTCACTTTAACTCTCTTCTCTGCTTTTTCAATCATATACCTACCTTCTGCTATAGCTAACCTTGTTATTTCCTCTTCCGGGCGTGCTCTAGGCCCTAATCTTCTAAACCCTTTTTCTTACGCCCGCGATGCCTTATTAATCTAGCGTCTTTCCTGGGCTTGCGCCGCTCAGCGCTGATCTGTGCAAGACTTCCGACAGGTGTCTCTCTATTGCCGACCCAGATCCTTGTACATTCTCTCTCTAGCTGCTCGGGTGACCCATTTCACTAATGTAGCCCTATTATCTATAAAGTCAATGTGTTTTATTCTCGAGTCGTCAGCCATCTTCTTACTGCCCGGTCCCTTTTTTTTCTGCGCGCGCCGTCGCGCGCTTTCCGGCAGCTCCCGCACCTCGCCGCGCACGCCAAGCTCTTGCAGCACGGCCGCGAACCGGGAGAAGTCAACTGGCATGCCAAGCAGGCTAGCGGCGCCGGCGCGGCCCCGGCGAACCGTTTACGACCGGTAGCAGTAGGAGTCTCACCCGTGCCCGCGGCATTACCAGGCGAAGGGGAGGATGTCCGTGCCGTTCATATGCAGGTGCAGGGTGGCTGGACTGCCGCCCGCCCACGAGAGGCTGTCCGGACCCACCGTCCCGCTGTCGACCGGCGGCCACGACCGGCCCGTGCCCGTCGCCAGCAACACGGTCTCGAACCCGCTGTTGTTCGTCGCGTATGCGAGCATGCCGGATTCGTTCGTACGCGTGAGCGAATTTCACGCGCGTTGGGGCTACCAGGACAGCTGAGGCGCCGCAGACCACGCTCCAAGGGGCGCGACCAATCACACCTCGTCGCCGTTGGACTCGAAGACGGTGGGGATGGCAGGGTAGCCGCGGGACAGCTGCAGCGCGTAGGGCGGCAGCTCGGCGAGCGCCTCCCGGTGCATCGCCCGCGCCGCCTCCACCCCCGCACGAATCCCCTCGCGAACCCCCGCACGAATCCCCTCGCGAACCTCCTCGTGAACCTTCTCGCGAACCTCCTCGTGAACCTTCTCGCGAACCACCTCGCGTCCCACGACCTCACCCGTCACCACCAGTGGCCTCAGCAGTTCCCGGTCCAGCGGCCCGGGATCCGGCGGGATGAGGCTGATACGCTCGGCCAGCGCGACGCCGTGCTCGTCGCGGTGCCGCACCGCCCACTTGCGCCCGCCCCGGCCCGGCTTGCCCACCGAGCGCTTGGCGACCGGAACCAGCTCGCTGTCGTCATCGGCGGACGGAGCCCGCGCCACCAGCTTGTAGACCAGTGCCGCCGTCGGCGCGCCGGACCCGGTGACCAGCGAGGTGCCGACCCCGTAGCCGTCCACCGGGACCGCGCCCAGCGCCGCGATCGAGTACTCGTCCAGGTCCCCGGTCAGGATGATCCGCGTGTGGACCGCGCCCAGTTCGTCGAGCAGCGCTCGGACCTGGCGGGCGAGCACCGGCAGGTCACCGCTGTCGATCCGGATCGCGCCGAGCTCGGGGCCCGCCACCTCCACCGCCGTCCGGACCGCCCGCGGCACGTCGTAGGTATCCACCAGCAGCGTCGTGCTCTTGCCGAGCGCCTCCAACTGGCTGGAGAACGCATGCCGCTCACTGTCATGGACCAGCGTGAACGCGTGCGCGCTGGTCCCCGCGCTCGGGATCCCGTATTCGCGCCTGGCTCGCAGGTTCGACGTGGACGCGAAGCCCGTGATGTAAGCCGCCCGCGCGCTGGCCACCGCGGCCCGCTCATGAGTGCGCCGTGAGCCCATCTCGATCAGCGGCCGGTCGCCCGCCGCCGTCACCATCCGGGACGCGGCGGACGCGATCGCGCAGTCGTGGTTGAGGATGGATAGGCTGACGGTTTCCAGCAGGACCGCCTCGGCGAACGTCCCCTCCACGACGAGGATCGGCGAGCCGGGGAAGTAACAATCCCCCTCGGAGTATCCCCAGATGTTCCCGCTGAAACGGTACGATTCGAGGAAAGCCAGCGTCGGCTCGTCCGCGATGCCCGCGTCGCCCAGGAACTCCAGGTCGGCCGGACCGAAGCGGAACCGCTCTAGAGCGTCGAGCAGTCGTCCGGTACCCGCCACGACGCCGTACCTGCGGCCGTGCGGCAGGTGCCTGGCGAATACCTCGAATACGGCTCTGCGGTTGGCCGCGCCGCTACGCAGCGACGCCTGCAGCATGGTGAGCTCGTAGTGGTCGGTGAGCAGCGCGGTACCGTCACCGGGCGGGGGCTGCTGGTTCACGGGATCGGTCACAAGTGGAAGACTACGGAGTGGGAGGTGGCTAGTTGTGAGCGCGGCGCCCGCTGAGGTGGATCTTCCACGATCCGCAGACAAACCAGTCTCTGACCGGCCATGGGTCACGATCGTCTGGAACGACCCGGTCAACCTGATGTCCTACGTGACCTACGTGTTCCAGCACGTCTTCGGTTACCCGAAGAAGAAAGCCACCAAGCTGATGCTCGACGTACACCACAAGGGCAAGGCGGTCGTCGCCGCCGGAGCCAGAGAAGCGATGGAGCACAACGTCGAGATATTGCACGGCTACGGCCTGTGGGCCACCGTGACCCATGACAAATAGCCGATCACGCGGCTGATCTGCACGAGGCTGACTCTCGCCCATGGAACCCTTCCGGTCGGTACGCGGCGGCGGCGCGCGCGCCTGGCTCGCCGCGGCCGAAGCAAGCCTGCTGCGTAACCTGGTCGGTCAGATAATGGCCCTGGTCGACGAGGGCAGCGCCGACGAGGGCAGGGTCGACGAGGGCAGTGCCGACGAGGGCAGTGCCGACGAGGGCCACCCCAGCGATCCGCGTGACGAGACGCTGGCCGCGCTGGAGGCCATGCTGCACGAGCCCGGCTCACCGTTGGCGCCGGAGGATCCGGTGCTGGCCCGGCTGCTGCCCGACGGCTACCGTGATGACCCGGAGGCGGCAGGGGAGTTCCGCAAGTACACCGAGCCCTCCTTGCGTAGCGCCAAGCACCAAGCGGCCCAGACCATGCTGGACTCGCTGCCGGAGTCGGGCGGCCGTATCCAGCTGACCGGCGACCAGGCCCTGGCGTGGCTCAAGGCCCTGAACGACGTCCGGCTGGCCCTCGGAGTCCGTCTCGGCGTCACTGAGGACTTCGAGGAGCAGTGGGGGCGGCTGAAACCTGACGACCCGCAGTGGAGCGCGTTCGAGGTCTACGCTTGGCTCGGCGCCGTGCAGGAGTCGCTGGTGCAGGCCCTCGCCTGAGCCCGTAATCTCGTACACCATGCTGACGATCCCGCGCGAGCTTTACGACCAGATCGTGGCCCATGCCCGCGCCGACCACCCGGACGAGGCCTGCGGCGTGCTGGCCGGGCCGGCCGGGAGCGACCGCCCGGAACGGTTCATCGCGATGACTAACGCCGAACGATCGCCGACCTTCTACCGCTTCGACTCGGCCGAGCAGTTCCGGGTGTGGCAGGAGATGGACGACAATGACGAGGAACCCGTCGTTATCTACCACTCGCACACCGCCACCCAGGCGTACCCGAGCCGGACCGACATCACCTACGCCAGCGAGCCGAACGCGCACTACGTGCTGGTCTCGACCCGGGATGAGCAGCAGACGGAGTTCCGTTCGTTCCGGATCGTCGACGGCGAGGTCAGCGAGGAACCCGTCACAGTGGTGGAATGATTCAGCCTGCGGACGGGTTGGACGGCAAGGACTTACTAGATACCAGTGGAGCGTTGTTCATGGCGATTGAGGTACGCATTCCGACGATCCTGCGTACGTACACCGACGGTGCCAAGCAAGTCGAGGGGAGCGGATCCACGCTCGGCGAGCTATTCACCGACCTGGAGAAAAGGCACGGCGGCCTGCAGGACCGCCTCGTTGAGAATGGCAGCCTGCGGCGCTTCGTCAACGTGTACCTGAACGACGAGGATGTCCGCTTCCTGGCTGGCCTGGAGACCCCGGTTAAGGACGGCGACACCGTGACCGTACTGCCCGCGGTAGCTGGCGGCGCCGTAGCCGGCTGAGGACTTTCTTTTTTCCCGAACGGACCGGGGTACATGCGCTACGAGAACCTGCTTGACTCCCTCGGCCATACCCCGTTGGTCGGGCTACCCCGTCTGTCGCCCTCGGCTGACGTGCGGCTGTGGGCGAAGCTGGAGGACAGGAACCCGACGGGGTCGGTCAAGGACCGCGCCGCGTTCTTCATGGTCGCCCAGGCGGAGAAGGACGGACTGCTCCAGCCGGGATCGACGATCCTGGAGCCCACCTCGGGGAACACTGGCATTTCCCTGGCCATGGTGGCCAAGCTGCGCGGTTACCGGCTGATCGTGGTCATGCCGGAGAACACCAGCGAGGAACGCCGGCTGCTGCTGCGGATGTACGGCGCGGAGATAATCGGCTCACCGGCCGCGGGCGGCTCCAACGAGGCGGTGCGGGTGGCCAAGCGCATTGCCGCCGAGCACCCGGACTGGGTCATGCTCTACCAGTACGGCAATGAGGCGAACATCCGCGCGCACTACGAGGGGACCGGGCCGGAGATCCTCGCCGACCTGCCCGAGATCACCCACTTCGTCGCGGGCCTGGGCACCACCGGGACGCTAATGGGCGTGGGTCGCTTCCTGCGCGAGCACAAGCCGGACGTCAAGGTTGTCGCGGCCGAGCCGCGGTACGGCGAGCTCGTGTACGGGCTGCGCAATGTAGACGAGGGTTTCGTCCCCGAACTCTACGACGAGTCCGTGCTGACGACCAGGTTCTCGGTGCCGTCGGACGACGCCCTGCGCCGGACCAGGGAGCTGGTCGAGACGGAGGGCATCTTCGCGGGCATCTCCGCGGGCGCTGCCCTGCACGCCGGCCTGGGCATGGCGGCGAAGGCGGTCGCCGACGGCGAGCCCGCCGACATCGTGGTCCTGGTCGCCGACGGCGGCTGGAAGTACCTGTCCACCGGCGCCTACTCCGGCACCCTGGAGGAAGCCGAAGCGCGCCTCGAAGGCCAGCTCTGGGCTTGATTTTCACGACATAATGGCAGCCATGCGTGTGACGGTGATCGGATGTGCGGGGAGTTTCCCGGGGCCGGATAGCCCGGCGTCTTGCTATCTGCTGGAGGCGGAGGGCTTCCGGCTGGTCATGGACTTCGGCAACGGCTCGCTCGGGGTGCTGCAGCGGTACGCGGAGCTGTTCGGGGTCGACGCGATCTGCCTGAGCCACCTGCACGCCGACCACTGTGTTGACATGGGCGCCTACTGGGTGGCGCGGCAGTACACCACCGACGGGCCCAGGCCGTCCATCCCGGTGTACGGGCCGCACGGGACCGCGGAGCGGGTGGCGGGCTTCGGCGGCGAGGGCCTGTTGGCGGTCCAGGCCCGGTTCGCCTTTCGCCGGCTCGAGCCCGGGCCGGTGGAGATTGGCCCGTTCCGGATCACCACCGACCGGGTGAACCATCCGGTGGAGACGTTCGGGTTCCGCGTCGAGCACAACGGCTGGCAGCTGGCCTACTCGGCCGATACGGGGGAGTCCGACGCCCTGGTCCGGCTGGCCGAGGGCACGGACGTGCTGCTGTGCGAGGCGTCGTTCCTTGACCGGCCGGACAACCGGCCGGGCCTGCACCTGACGGCGCGGCAGGCGGCCGAGCACGCGGTCCGGGCCGGGGTCGGCCAGCTGGTGCTCACCCACCTGGTGCCCTGGAACGACCGGGAGCGGTCTCTGGCCGAGGCGTCCGGGGTTTATCGCGGCCCGCTCACGCTGGCCACCAGTGGTCTCGTCCTCGGACCAGGAAACCTAGCACCCGCCGCCCGATAGGCTGGGCGTCATGTCACGACCCGACGGACGATCCGTCACCGAACTGCGGCCGGTGAAGATGACCCGGGGCTGGCTTGACCACGCGGAGGGATCGGTGCTGGTCGAGTTCGGCCGAACCCGGGTGCTGTGCGCGGCGAGCGTCACCGAGGATGTGCCGCGCTGGCGGCGCGGCAGCGGGCTCGGCTGGGTCACCGCCGAGTACGCGATGCTGCCGCGGGCGACGAACACCCGCGGTGACCGCGAGTCTGTCAAGGGCCGCCTGGGCGGCCGGACCCAGGAAATATCCCGGCTGGTCGGCCGCTCGCTCCGGGCCTGCGTCGACTACAAGGCGCTCGGCGAGAACACCATCGTCATCGACTGCGACGTACTGCAGGCCGACGGGGGCACCCGCACCGCCGCGGTGACCGGTGGCTACGTCGCGCTGGCCGACGCGGTCGCCTGGCTCAAGACCCGGAAGCGGACCAAGGGCGATCCACTGCTCACATCGGTGGCCGCGGTCAGCGTCGGCATCGTCGACGGCGAGCCCCGGCTTGACCTGTGCTACGAGGAAGACGTGGCCGCGCAGACCGACATGAACGTCGTGTGCACCGCCAGCGGCGACTTCGTCGAGATCCAGGGCACCGCCGAGCGTGAGCCGTTCAGCCGCGACCTGCTCGGCCAGCTGCTTGACCTCGCCGTGGCGGGCTGCGGGGAGCTGACCAGGCTGCAGCATGAAGCCCTCTCCTTACCGTCCGACGACCACCAGACGCGCATGTGACCCCGGAGTCCGCCGTGGCCGGTAACATGCTGGTCCTCGCGACCAGGAACGCCGCCAAGCTGCGCGAGCTGGCACGGATCCTGACCGGGGAAGACCCCGATGGTCAGATCCGCCTGGCCGGTCTCGACTCGTTTCCCGACGCGCCCGACGTGCCGGAGACGGGCGCCACGTTCGAGGCGAACGCGCTGCTGAAGGCGCGCGCGATCGCGGCCTGCACGGGCTTGCCCGCCGTCGCCGACGATTCCGGGCTGTGCGTGGACGCGCTCAACGGCATGCCCGGCGTTTTCTCCGCCCGCTGGGCGGGCGGGCACGGCGATGACGAGGCCAACCTGAATCTGGTCCTGGCCCAGGTAGCCGACGTGCCTGACGCCCGCCTCGGCGCCCGGTTCGTCTGCGCCGCCGCGCTGGTCGCGTCCGCGGAGGACGGGAATCCGCGCGAGTGGGTGGTAACCGGCCAGGTCGACGGCCGCCTGATCCGGGTTCCGCGCGGCACCGGCGGCTTCGGCTACGACCCGATCTTCGTGCCTGACGGCTTCGAGCAGACCACGGCCGAGATGACGGCGGAAGCCAAGGATGCGATCAGCCACCGCGGCCGCGCCTTCCGCGCCCTGACCCCGTTCATCCTTACCCTCGTCCCTAAGACGCCTTATCCCACCCCTAAGACCAGGGAGGACCCATGACGGACAAGCGACTCGAACCCGGTGACCCGGCCCCGGACTTCACCCTGCCGGATGCGGACGGCCACCCGGTTTCGCTGTCGTCATACCGCGGCCAGCGGGTGATCGTCTACTTCTACCCGGCGGCGATGACTCCCGGCTGCACCAAGCAAGCCTGCGACTTCCGCGACAGCCTCGCCGACCTGAACGGCGCCGGCCTTACGGTCCTCGGCATCTCCCCGGATCAGCCGTCCAAGCTGGCCAAGTTCCGGGATAAGGAGGGTCTGACCTTCCCGCTGCTCTCCGACCCTGACCACGCCGTGCTCGAGGCCTACGGCGCGTTCGGCGAGAAGAAGCTCTACGGCAAGACCACCGTCGGCGTGATCAGGTCCACGTTCGTAATCGACGCCGACGGCAAGATCGAGAAGGCCATGTACGGCGTCAAGGCGACCGGTCACGTGGCCCGCCTGCGAACCGAAGTCGGCGCCTAAGCGGTACCTTTACTAGCGGCCTGGTCCTGCAGCCAGGCCCGCGCGGGCGTGGCGAAATGGCATACGCGGCAGGTTTAGGTCCTGTTGGTGGCGACACCGTGGGGGTTCGAATCCCCCCGCCCGCACTCCAACTCGGCGGCCGAGCTGAGCATTGTGCGCGCCGTGCACCCGCCGCCCGCGGCGATCAGCTGGCTAGTCACCTTGGTCTTCTGGCTCGGTTCGGCCGGGGTCAGCGTGCTGCTGGTGGTCGTCGGGCTGCTGGTCCCGCGGTTGACCGCGGTCCGGCGGGCAGCGGTGGCCGCCGTGCTGACCTGGATCGTGTGCATCCTGCTCGGCGAATTGCTCGGGCCGGCGGCCGGGCGCCCGCCGGTCAGCGAGCTTGCCGGGTGAACGTCGGCTATCCGGTCACGCAGGTCGCGGTGGCGATCGCCGTGGCGGCGACCGCGCTGCCCTATTTGAGCCGTCCGGTGCACCGGCTGGTGTGGTTCCTGGTCGCCGTGGCTGTGCTTGCCGCGGTCTGCGGCGGGGAAGCGCCTACCTCACCTTGATGGCCGAGCGCGCCGGGGTGCTGGTACCCGACGTGCTCGCCGCCGGCCGGTTCGGGCCGAGCAGCGATGCGGCGCTGGTCACCAGGTGCCCGACGGCCCGGTCTTGGCCCAGACCGACGGTGCGGCCCTCACCGACGGCACCCTGGATGAGATCCTGCTAGCCGTGCTGCGCCTGCGCGAAGCCGGCATCGCACACGGCACGCTCGGCGGCGACACCATCATCGTGTCCGGTCAGGGCGGCTGTATCCGGAACTTCCGTCGCGCGTCCGCCTCGGCTCCGGCCAGCCGCTTTGATACCGACCTGGCGGCCGCGCTGGCCGCCGTGGCGGTACGGGCGGGCGCCGAGCGCGCGGCCGCGGCGGCCACCCGGACCCTCGACGCGGACACCGCCCGCGGCGGCCACCCGGACCCTCGACGCGGACACCGCCCGCGGCGCCCTGGTGCACCTGCAGCGCTCGGCGCTGGACCCGGGCACCGTAGCCGCGCTCAAGGATCACAAGGACCTGCTGCCCCGGCTGCGGGAAGCGGTGGCCAGTGGGGCAGGCATCGAGGTGCCCAAGCTCGCGGAGGTCAAACGGGTCAGCTGGGCCAACCTGCTGTTCGCCGTTGGCTCGCTGATCGGGATCTGGGCGATCATCGGGGTGCTGTCCGGCGCCGGAGCCTCCCTGGCGGCCATCAAGGGCGCGAGCTGGGGATGGGTGGCGCCCCCGGTGTGGGGATGGGCGACCCTGGCCTGGATGCGCCGTCGCGAATACGTGTAAGCATCCTCCACCGGCCCGCGGCCCGGCGATGCGGCCAGCCAACGGCCCGGCCGCCAATTCCGGGGAATGATGACCGGCCCGGCCGCTGCCGGGCAGGCTGGACCCATGAGCGACGGCGTGAGCGGCCTGGGGAACCGGATCATCGCGTGGGCGGACGGCCTGCAGCGCAAGCATGGCGTGCTGGGGTTCCCGTACGCGGTGGTGAAGAAGTACGGCGACGATGAGGGCGGGCGGCAGGCGGCGCTGATCACCTACTACGGATTCCTGAGCATCTTCCCGCTGCTGCTGCTCGGCGTGGCGGTCCTTTCCCGGGTGCTGGCCGGTCACCCGGACCTGCGTCAGCGCCTGACCGCCGAGATCGTGCCGCCGGCGCTGCGGCCCACGGTCGAGCACTCGCTGGCCACCTTGCCGACCTCGGCCATCCCGTTCATCGCCGGCCTGGCCGGCTTGCTGCTGTCCGGGACCGGTGTGGTGTTCTCGGCCTACCAGACGCTGAACCATGTCGCCGCGGTCCGGTATCGTCTCCGGGCCGGTTTCGTCTCACGGTATGTCCGGGTGTTCGCGGTGCTGGCGATGCTGATGGCCGGGGCGCTGGCGACCGGGGCGCTCACGGTGGTGGCCACCGCGCTGCCCGGCCAGTCCGGTGCGGGACGGGTGGCCGCGGTGCTCGGGTCGGCGCTGGTCGTCTTCGCGGTGGTGCTGTTTGGCGCCAAGGTGCTGCTGGCGCGGCCCGCTCCGGTCCGGGCGCTGTGGCCGGGGGCCATCCTCGCCGCGGCGGCGGTGACGGTGGTGCTCAACGCCGGGGCGCCGTTGCTGGCCAGGCTGGTGGCCAAGGCCGGGCCCGTCTACGGCAGCTTCGCCACCGTGGCAGGCATGTTCGCCCTGCTGTACCTGGTCGGCCGGGCGCTGGTGTATGCGGCCGAGGTGGCAGCCGTCCGCTATGCCCGGCTGTGGCCACGCGCCCTCGACCCGAACCATCCCACCGCGGCCGATGCCCGCGCACTGACCCTGCTGGCCCGCGAGGAGGAACGCATCCCCGCCGCCCGCGTTGAGTTCCACCTCGCAGCGCGGGGCTCCCCGCCGGTACCGGGTGGTTCCCCGCCAGCCAGCGATGGCCCAGGCTAACGCGGTCACCCCAGCCGCGAGCCGGCCAGCGTCATTGCCGCAACGCCGGGCGGGCTCCCGGCACTGCTGAGCTGCCCGATCATGATCGGGCAGCATACGGTGTCACGTTGACATCACAGCTCCCAGAAGCGGGCAGGTCTCATGGCTCACCGTTGGACCCGGGGCCGGCCTCGGGGGTCCGGGAATCCGCCGGGGCGTGGTGGCCGTCCGCTGCCCGGCCTGCGCGGCGGAGCAGCGCCTGGAGGGCCAGCAAGATCACGCCTCCCACTGCCATCCCGATACCAACTCCGGCCAAGACGTCCAGGGGATAGTGCACCCCTAGGTAGACCCGGGACCAGCCCACCAGGCCGGCGTAGGCGATTCCCGCGGCAGCCAGCGGCCGGGCCAGGAACGGGACGAGCGCGACGACTACCGCCAGGGCGACGGCGGTGTGGCTGGAGGGAAAGCTCGTGCCGTGCGCAGGGTGCTGGCGCAGCACCGCACCGGCCATCACCTGGTAAGGCCTAGGGCGGTCGGCGATGACCTTCGCCACGTTCGCCAGCACCCATGCGGCGCCGGCCGCCACGGCCGCGGCGGCTACCGGCAGGACGCTGTGGTTTCTGGCCACGACGTAGACGACGGTGAGCAGGACGACGGCGATGATGCCCACCGGCCCGAACAGATGCGACAACGGCGTCAGCACCGAGGCGGCGGCCGGCGGCACCTGGTTGAGAATCCGGAACAGGCGCGCATCCCAGCTGGTCGCTCCCGCCTTGACCGACAGCGCCGAAGCAGCGAAGAGCGCCACCCCAAGACCGGCCAGCAGCCCGGCGGCCCATGTCTTCGGAACCCGGGCCGAGCGGTTCGGCCACCACCACGATCCGGGCGAGATCACCGGGACAAAGTAACCGGCGCGCCGGCCAGGTGTCCCCGGCGCCGCCGGCTGGCCGCTCCATCGGCCCGAGGGCTAATCGCGGATACGAGGACCATGGCCACCTCCGCCAGGAACGCCGCTGCCGTGGACGGGCAAGTGTCATGGCCCGCCACTGTAGCGACCCACGCGACCGTCCCCGAAGCTGGCGGGCGGGATTGCACATGGCCGCCGATCAGCATGCGCACCGCCGTCAGGAAGGGAGCGGCCAAGGAAGCGGGGGATCCGGGAACGACGAGTTGACCACGACCGGCTACGGCCATAGTATACGGCTGTGACACGGCGAGGCAGGCCGTCGCGCCCTGGTCGGCCTCCGCCGCTGCCAGCGCCTGCCGAATCAACGCTCAAGGACTCTCAGGTGCAACTGTCGCGCTGCGCAAATATCAGCCATTCGGGTGCAGACCGGACGGCCAGGCTGAGGGACCGGGACTAGGGGATCGCGGCGACCGCGTCGTCGTAATCGTCCTGGGGCCCGTTCATGGCCTCGCCTTCCGTGACTGAGGGCGAGGGCTCCGCAGGTCGCTGATCAAGGCCGCATTAAACCCCGCCCGCACCAAACACCCCGCCTCACGAGGCCTCCACCGTACCGTCCCCCGTCACACTCGCCACTTTAGACTTTTTATTCGAAAAGTTTGTATAAGCTTGCGATCGGGTAAGTAATTCGCTATCCTGTTCTATAGAAAGACTATTCTTCCGAACGGGCGGTGGCGCATGCCCCGAGGACCAGCTCCGTCAGGCCGCGGGCCGGGCAAGACCCCGACCTGGGCCGCGCATGCGCCCGCAGCCTCCCAGCCCGACCCCAGCTGGGGCTGGGACATCGCCGGTGAGCCTATCGACGAGGCCGACGGCTGGCGGCCCGTCCCGCCCGGCGTCGACCCGCTGGCCGACCCGGATCGGTGGGAAGCCTGGCTAGCCGCAGCGGACAGCGGGGAGGCGCCGCCGGACCCCGAGCAGGATCCCGGGTGGTGCCCGGATCCGGAGGATCCGGCGCTGCCCGATGATGTGGACCTGGACGGGTTGCGGGCGGAGTCGCGGCGGATCGCCGCCGGGAGAGCCGCGGAGCAGGCGGCCGAGGCGGAGTGGGCGGCGGGGCTGCCCCGGGACGCGGAGATACCGCAGGCCGGGGTGAGGGCGGGTCGGCGGGGGCCGGGGATGCCCGGGTCGGCGCGGCGGGTCCCCGGTGAGTACGCCGGCCCGGCCGGCGGGTTCGGGACCGGGCAGCCGCTCGACGTCGCCCCGGGCGGCGGGGTGCTGCTGGGGTTCGCCGAGGACGCCGCCGGGGATGATGACCGGTTCGCCGGCGCGTCGGATGATGAGCTGGCCGGGATGATCGGGGCGCTGGACCGGGCCGAGGCCGCCGCGTGTTCCCTCAAGCACGCCGCGCTGGCGGAGTTCACCCGCCGCCGCCCCGCCCCCGGTCACGGGCCGGAGGGGGCGGCGGGGATGCCGGCGGAGCGGGCGGAGTTCGCCGGCGATGAGATCGCCCAGCTGCTCGCCGAAGGCCGCGGCGCCGCGGAGGGGATGCTGGACCTGGCCTGGGACCTGGAGGTGAAGCTGCCCGGTACCCGGGCGGCGTTCCGGGCCGGGATCGTGCGGCACGCCAAGGCGCAGGTCATCGCGTGGGCCACCGCGATGCTGGACCCCGGCGAGGCCCGGGCGGCGGAGGAGCTGGTGCTGGGCCGGGCCGGGCGGCTGACCCCGGGCGGGCTGCGGTCCGCGATCGCCCGGGCGGTGATGCAGGTCGCCCCGGAGAAGGCCCGGAAGCGGCGGGAGGACGCGGCGAAGGACGCCCGGGTGCAGCGGTGGGCCGAAGACTCCGGGAACGCCGCGCTGGCCGGCCGGGACCTCCCCCCGGACGAGGTCCTCGCCGCCGACCAGCGGATCTCCTGGTGGGCGCGGCAGCTCCGCAAGGCCGGCCTGGAAGGCAGCATGGATGAGCTGCGCGCCCGCGCCTACCTCGACTTGTTGCTGGACAAGGACTCCCGCCCCGCCGCGCCCCCTGACCGCACCACCGGCACCACGGGCAGCGACACCACGGGCAGCGGCACCAGCGACACCAGCGGCGGGACCGGCGGGAACGGCACCACGGACACCAGTGACACCAGCGGCGGGACCGGCGGCGGCGGGACCGGCGGCGGCGGTCCGGCAGGGGGTCCGGGGGCCGGCGGGTCCCGGTCGCCGGATCCGGCCGCGCCGATGACGGCGCCGGGGGCGGGGGTGCGGCCATCGGGGTTCGTGGGGCGGCTGCACCTGACCGTGCCGCTGGTGACCTTGCTGGGGCTGGCGGACCGGCCGGGGGAGATCCCGGGGCTGGGCCCGGTCGACCCGTGGCTGGCCCGGGACCTGGCCCGCGCCGCCGCCGCGAACCCCAAGACCACCTGGTGCCTGTCGGTGACCGATGCGCAGGGCCACGCCATCGGGCACGGCTGCGCCCGGCTGACGCCGAAGAACCAGCGCAACCGCGCGTCCGGAGGAGGAAACCGCGGGGCACCCGGCGGACCCGGCCCGCCGGACCCGCCCGGCGCGGCCAGCCGGGACGGCCCAGGATTCACTTTCGGCGCCGGCGGCGGCCGGGACGGGCCGCCCGGCGGGTACGGTGCCTGGCGGTTCGCCACCGGGGTTCCCGGGCAGCGGGACTGGGTGGTCGCGGTGGACCCGATCGCGACCGGGACCTGCGATCACCGGTTCGAGGCCGCCGGGCATGACCCCGGCCGCACGCTGCGGCACCTGGCCCAGATCCGGCACGCCACCTGCACCGCCCCGGCCTGCCGGCGACCCGCCACCCAAGCCGACTTCGAGCACAATGTCCCGTACGAGGCCGGTGGCCGGACATGCTTGTGCAACGGCGGCCCGAAGTGCCGCCACGACCACCGGCTCAAGCAGCACCCCGACTGGAAGGTCGAGCAGATCACCCCGGCCACCTTCCGGTGGACCGCCCCCTCCGGCCGGACCTGCACCACCGAACCCACCCGCTACCCCATCTAAAGGCTGGAGCTGGCCGCTCGAGTGACATATGAGCGCCGGACAGGCTGCAGCTGGCCTGCCTGGCGTGCTGGCCGTATCCCTCGGCGGCTCCCGGGCAAGCGCCAGCCGGCCGGACAGCCATCGCCACCGCCGGGGCGCAGGCTGCGCACGCTGTGCTGGCCGGGCGTGGTGAATGGATCACCAACGAGAAGACACTGCTCGACCGGGCAGGGCTTCGGCCCGTCGACGCGGTTGTTTCCGGGCTGGCGGCCGGTCCCGAGCCGCTCACCAGGGCCGTTGACGCGGCAGAGAGGCTACTGGGTCTATCGCCTTCGGCGCATGGGAGGTGAGGAAGATCGGCCCGTGCTGACAGCCGGACCGCACACCCGATATGGGCCCGATCCTGCCGCACGTCACCGGGATTGAGCATAGGTAAAACGGCTTCCCCACCCCACCCCGATACGCCAGCGGGCGCGCTCCGCTAATTTGCCGGCCGCTGTCCCCCTGAGCGGGCCTCGTTCGTCATGGGCACGAGAAGATGGACCACCAAGAGGAAGGAGCCGGAGATGCAGTACGCCTTGCTGATCTACAGCCAGCCTGGGGCCACGGAGGCGCTCGGCCACACTGAGCAGGAAGCCATCCATCGCGAGTACATGGACATCAAGCAGGTGCCGGGGATAGTGGGCGGCGCTGCCCTGCATCCAGTCGAGACCGCGACCACGGTCCGGGTCCAGGACGGGCAGATGCTCGTCACCGACGGCCCGTTCGCGGACACCAAGGAGATCTTCGCCGGCTTCTACCTGCTCGAGGCCGATGACCTCGATCAGGCGACCGAGCTCGCGGCCCGGATTCCCGCCGTCCGCCTCGGCGGCGCGATAGAAATCCGCCCGGTCGTGACCGACCGGCCCTGAGCCGCCAGTCCTTATGAAACAAGTGCCGAGGGGTTAGTCCTGATCGAGCAGGTTTTCCGCGACGAGTGGGGCCGGGTGCTGGCCAGCTTGATCGGCTACTTCGGTGATTTCGATCTTGCCGAGGAAGCCGCTGCGGACGCGTTCGCGATCGCGGCGCAGCGCTGGCCGTCCCACGGCCTGCCGGATCAGCCCGGCGCCTGGCTCGTCACAACGGCGCGCCACCGGGCCATCGACCGGCTGCGCCGCGATCGCGTGCTGGCCGCCAAGCTCCGGCTGCTCGCGCCAGAGACTGGCTGGACGGGAACCGTGGAGGAAGACGTGGGCGAGCCGGTCATTCCGGACGAGCGGCTTGAGCTCGTCTTCATGTGCTGCCATCCCGCGCTCGCCATCGAGGCGCAGGTCGCGCTGACGCTGCGGGCCGTCGGCGGGCTGAGCACGGAAGAGATCGCCCGGGCCTTCCTGGTCCCGGCCGAGACGATGAAGAGGCGCCTGACCCGCGTGAAGTCCAAGATCAAGGTGGCGGGCATCCCGTTCGCGGTGCCGGTCGGCCCGCGGCTCCCCGAACGGCTCGCCGCGATCCTGGCCGTCGTGTACCTCATCTTCAACCAGGGGTACGGCGACCACGAGGACCGGTCCGGGCTCGCGGCCGAGGCGATCCGGCTGGGCCGCGTGCTAGCGGGGCTGCTGCCGGCCGAGCCGGAGGTACTCGGCCTGCTGGCCCTGATGCTGCTGCATGACGCGCGCCGAGAGGCGAGGTTCGCCGGTCAGGACCTCGTCCTGCTCGCGGACCAGGACCGGTCGCGGTGGGACTGGCGTCAGATCGGGGAGGGCCGCGCCCTGCTCGACCAGGCCCTGCTTCCCATGGCTCCGCGCCGCGGCCCGTACGCTATCCAGGCGGCGATCGCCTCCTTGCAGGCCGAAGAGCAGCTCGACTGGCCCCAGATCGCCGCGCTCTACGGCGAGCTCGCCGACCTGACCGGCTCGGACGTGGTCCGGCTGAACCGGGCGGTGGCGATCGCGGAGGCCGAGGGCCCCGGCGCGGCGCTGGTGGTGGTAGACGGCCTGGACCTGCCGGGCTATCAATACTGGCACTCAACCCGGGCCGAACTCCTGCGGCGTCTCGGCCGTGCCGACGAAGCCCGGACCGCATACCGGCGCGCCCTTGACCTCGCGCGCACTGTCCCCGAACGCCGGTTCCTCGAGCGGCGCATCGCCGAATCCTGACCTCGCTGTCCCCTTCCGCACCTGCCGCTCGTCGAGTCGGCAACAGAAGGAGGAGTGATGGTTCTGCCCGCCCAAGCCACCCAGGCCCCCCGCGATCTCCGAACCCCACCGCTCACTCGACGGAACTGGCTGATGCTGGCCGTGCTGCTGCTCGGCCAGCTCAGCCGCCGTTCATCAGCATCGAGCCATCGTGTACGGGCTCTGCGCGCACGGGTCCATCACCGAGCTCTCGGCGAAGATATCCAGGTTGGCCTTACCCGCCTGCTGCGCCTAGATATAGATAGGTAGTTGGCCGCCGGTGATGTCGTAGGTCCCCTGCACCTGCTGGGCGATCGCCGTTCCCCCCGCCGGCCGAGCAGCGGGCGGCCAGCATCACCGTCGCGGCCGCTACTAGCATCGCGGCGCGGGGCCGCCGCGCGCCGGGGCAGGCCGGGGAGGATAAGTTCTGTCCCCATGAGGGCGATGAGCGTCATCCCTGGCCGGATGAACTCGGGGCTGACCGCTGAGTTGCCCGATCCGCCGCCAGCCGAGGGATCCGTTCTCGCCAAGGGCCTGCTGGTCGGCATCTGCGGGACCGACGACGAGGTGCTGCGTGGCCACGGGCAGCCGCCGGACGGGGACCGGCGCCTGGTGCTGGGTCACGAGTCCCTCGGCCGGGTGCTTGCGGCCCCGCCGGACGCCCCGGTACAGCCCGGCGACCTGGTGGTCGGCGTGGTCCGCCGCCCGGACCCAGTGCCGTGCCCGGCCTGCGCGGCCGGCCGGTGGGACTTCTGCGCCAACGGGCAGTACACCGAGCGGGGCATCAAGGGCCTGCACGGCTATGGGGCCACCCGGTGGCGGGTCGACCCGGGGTTCGCCATCAAGGTCCCGGGCCAGCTCGGTGACCTCGGCGTGTTCACCGAGCCGGGCAGCATCGTGGCGAAGGCCTGGGAACAGGTCGAGGCCGTCTCGGCCCGCGGTCCCCGGCCGGGCAAGGTCGCGCTGGTGGTCGGGGCGGGGCCGATCGGCATGCTGGCGGCGCTGCTCGGCGTCCAGCGCGGCTACCAGGTGCACGTATTCGACCAGGTCGAGGACGGGCCGAAGCCGAGTCTGGTGGCAGCGCTCGGTGCGACCTACCATCACGGCCCGATCGAGGACCTCGGCCTGCGGCCGGACGTCGTCCTCGAGTGTGTCGGGGCCGGCGAACTGGTCATGGAACTAGCCCACCGGGTGACCCAGGGGGGCGTGATCTGCCTGATCGGCATCTCCTCGGAGCAGCGCCGCCTGCTAGTGGACGTCAATGCCGTGCACGCCTCGATGGTGCTGGAGAATTCGGTGATCTTCGGCACGGTAAGCGCGGCGCGGCGCCACTACGAGCAGGCCGTCGTGGCGCTGGCCCGGGCCGACCCGGCCTGGCTCGGCGGGCTGATCAGCCGCCGCGTCCCACTGTCATCATGGCAACACGGGCTTACCAGGAACCCAGATGATGTAAAGGTAACCGTGGACCTGACAAAATAAACCCCTCTATCCCGAACGGGCAGTGGTAAGAGCGCCAGGCCAGGTTTACGGCCCGGCCAGGAAACGGAGCACGTAAATGGCTGACGCGGAAATCGAACCCAAGCCCGCCAATCAGAAGGAGCTGGTCGCAGGCATCGACCGCACCCGCGCGGAGCTGGCGCGCACGATCGACGCCATCTCCGAACGGGTGAGCCCCAAGAGGAACGTCGACCGGGCGATGGAGCAGTTCCGCCAGCGCGCCAGCCAGATCGACCCGGTCATCCCCGGCGCCGCCGTCGCCGCCGTCGCCCTCGGCCTCGGCCTCACCGCCCTGCTCCTGATCCGCCGCCGCCGCCGTCGCTAGTCGGCACGCCCCCGAAGGGTGTCGGTGCGCCACCGGTAACGTTCTTTGGTGCTCAATGCGCCACCGGCTCCGCATCGTGTCGCGGTCGGCCGGCCAGCGTCTCGCGCAGGAACTGGCCGGTGTGGCTCTCCGGCACGGCGGCGACCTGCTCGGGCGGGCCTGAGGCGATCACCGACCCGCCCCGGGGGCCGCCCTCGGGGCCTAGGTCGATGACCCAGTCGGCGGTCTTGATCACGTCCAGGTTGTGCTCGATCACGATGACCGTGTTGCCGGTCTCGACCAGGCGGCTCAGCACGCCGAGGAGCTTGCGGATGTCCTCGAAGTGCAGCCCGGTGGTCGGCTCGTCCAGCACGTAGATGGTCCGGCCGGTGGCCCGGCGCTGCAGTTCGGCGGCGAGCTTGACCCGCTGGGCCTCCCCGCCCGACAAGGTCGGCGCGGGCTGGCCGAGCCGGACGTAGCCCAGGCCCACGTCGACGAGGGTCTTCAGGTGCCGGTGGATGGCGGGGACCGGAGCGAAGAACTCCGCCGCCTCCTCGATCGGCATGCCGAGGACCTCGGCGATGGTCTTGCCCTTGTAGTGCACGGCCAGGGTGTCGGTGTTGTACCGGGCGCCGTGGCAGACCTCGCAGGGCAC
>CAWDXO010000020.1:0-21289 GCA_963806335.1 uncultured Actinomycetes bacterium | reverse complement strand
ACCGGTGACGACCTTCGATCGGGGCGGAGCTTACCGGCGGTGGGTGTCGCGGACGGTGCGGACCACGCGCGCGTGCTCCCGCATGGTCTCGGTGCCAGCCGCTCCCGTTCGTAGCCGACCCACGCCGCCCGGGGACCGGTCTCGCCGTCTGGCAGCGCGAACACCAGGTCACCGAAGAAGCCGGCCGCGGCGCGCAGCGCCGAATCAGCCGAGTCCGCCGGCAGGCTCCCCACCAGCAACAGCTCACTGTTCACCCGCGGCGCCACGGCGCCTCCTTCCTCGCGATCGCCAGCTAGCTGAGGATGCTCTAGGCGGCGGGGTTAAGAAGCCGCGGGATTCTCGGCCGCGTCAGCTTGCTGCGCCTCGGGGGCGAGCGTGACGCCTTCCTCGCGGTAGAACAGCCGGTGGAGCACGGCGGCGAGCGCGCCGCCGACCAGGGGCGCCACGATGAAGAGCCAGACCTGGCTGAGGGCCGTGCCGCCGACGACGAGGGCCGGGCCGAGGCTGCGGGCCGGGTTCACCGAGGTGCCGGTGATCGGAATGCCGACGAGATGGACCACGGTCAGGGTCAGGCCGATGGCGATGGCCGCCGTCGCCGCGTTGCCCGTCGCCGAGGTCACCCGGAGGATGACGAAGACGAAGATAGCCGTCAAGATCATCTCGAAGACGAAGGCCCCGCCCGCGCCGATGTGGATCATCGATGCCTTGCCCCAGCCGTCGGTTCCCAGCCCGGTGACGGACCGGCTGTACAGAGGCGAGGTGGTGAACGTTCCCCACAGCACGAGCGCGCCGACGATCCCGCCGGCGAACTGGGCGATCCAGTAGCCGACGGCTTCGGTCAGCGGGAGCCGGCGCGCGAGCAGCGCCCCCATCGTCACCGCCGGGTTGACATGGCAGCCAGATATCGGCCCGATCATGTACACCAGCGCCAGCAGGGTCAGGCCGAAGGCCAGCGCGGTGGCTACCACCCCGGCCGCCACGCTGCCGCCGTCGAACTTGAAGCCGAACATCAGCGTGGCCACGCCGACGGCGAAAAACACCAGGATCGCCGTGCCCAGGAACTCAGCAGCGAGCTTTCGTATCATTGGCACCCCTCCGTTTGCGTATTAACGATTACGACGCTACGGGATGCTCTGCCCCCGGTGCAGGACGGGGCGGCGGGCGGAGAGCAGTTCGACGACCCGGTCGCGCGGCAGGGCCGGGGTGCGGTGACCGTCGCGGCCGGTCATGTCCTCGTTGGCGACCAGCGCGTTGACCACGGCTTCTTCGGTGGCCTGGACGACGGCTTCGAAGAACGGGTCGAGGTTCTCCCAGGGGATAAAGTCCAGCTGGCGCACCTGCGGGGGGCCGGGCCGGAAGGCACCGGGGTTCGCGGTGGAGAAGGCGAGGAACAGGTCGCCGGAGAAATGCGACCCGCTCGTCCCGGTCCGGGCCAGCCCGGCCGTGACCCGGCGGGCGAGCGCCTGGCACTGGTGGCCGAACAGCGGCGCGTCGGTCGCCACCACGGCGATGACCGAACCGGCGCCCGGCGGCGCGAGGCGGAAATCGAGCATCGGGTTGTCGCCGGCCAGTTCGGCGCCGAGCGGCACCCCGGCCAGCACCAGCTCCCGGCGGGCGCCGAAGTTCGCCTGCACGAACACGCCGACCGCGTACTCGCGGCCGGCCGGGGCGACCAGCCGCGAGGCCGTCCCTGACCCGCCCTTGAACTGATAGCAGTTCATCCCGGTGCCGCCGCCGACCGAGCCCTCCTCGACCGGCCCGGACTGGGTGGCGTCGAGCGCCGCGACCACGATCTCCTCGGTGACGTGGTGCCCGTTGATGTCGTTCAGGTAGCCGTCCCAGGTCTCGGCGGCCACCGGGAGCAGCCAGTTGTCCGCCACTTCGGGGTAGTGGCTGATCGTCCAGGCCACGATCCCGGCGTGCGCGACGCCGACCGCGTGAGTGTTGGTGATCGCGATCGGCCCGGTGAACGTGCCGGATTCGGCGATCCAGGAGATCCCGGTCATCTCGCCGTTGCCGTTCTGGGCGTGGAAGCCGGCCGCCACCGGGTCACCGGTCCCGGCCGGACCGCGGGGATGGATGGCCGTGACCCCGGTCCGCACCCGGTCGCCCTCGATCAGCGTGACGTACCCGACCTCGACGCCGGGCACATCGGTGATGGCGTTCCACGGCCCGGGACGGCCCCCGAACGGCAGCCCGAGCGCGCGGGCCCGCGGCTGGCCGCCCGGCGTTCGGTCCGGCGGGGTTCGGTCCTGGAGGGCTGGCATGTTCCTCAGGTTAGGCCCGGCGGATCGCCCGGGTTTGCCGAACGGTGAGGGCGGCCCCGCAGGCGACGATGGCCAGGCCGGGCCCGATCAGGGCCCAGCGGGTACCGGCGGCCGAGGCGATCGCGGCGACGGCGAACGCCCCGGCAGGCACGAAACCGATGAAACCCGCGTTGTAGGCGCTCAGCGCGTGGCCCCGCTGGGCGGGCGGCGTGGCCTGCTGCAGGTAGACGGTCGCGCTGACCGCGAACAGCTGGGTGGCCGCGCCGAGCACGACCAGGGCCACGTCGTAGGCCCACACCACGGGCATGACCGCGGCCAGGCACTCCGCGACGCCGAACACCAGGGCCCAGGCCAGGAACTCCAGCGGGCCGGGATCGCGGCGGCGCATGGAGTAGAAGTTCCCGGCGATCCCGCCGACCGCGATGAACGTGCCGAACAGCCCGAAGCCGACCGAACCGAGGTGGAAGACCCGGCTGGCCATCAGCGGATTGGTCACCGCGAACTGGAGCCCGAAGCCGCCGACGAGCAGGGCCATCGCGGCCGCAGCCTGGACGCCAGGGGGCAGGTCGAGCAGCCAGCGGAAGCGCCGGGCCGCCCCCGCCTCCCGGTGGGGCGCCACCGCGGACCCGACCCGCCGGGACAGCCAGGCGAGGACCGCGATCACGCCGGCGAACGAGGCGGCGTCGACGAAGAACACCACCGTCTCGCCGCTGACCGCGATGACGATCCCGGCCACGCCCGGGCCCGCGATCTTGGCCAGGCCGGTGACGGTGGCGAACAGAGAGCCGCCGCGGCGCAGCTGGTCCGGGCCGACCAGGTCGAGCATGAACGTCTGGCGGGCCGGGAGGTCAACGCACTGGACGCAGCCGATAACGAACGAAAGCGGCACCAGGTACGCCAGCGTCACCTCACCCGCGAGCAGCGGAATCCCGATCGCCAGCGCCCCGGCGGCCTGCAGGCCCTGGGTGATCATCGCGACCCGGGCCGCCCGGTGCCTGGCCACGATGGTCCCGGCCCGGCGGCTGAACAGCAGCATCGGCAGGCACTGAGCCGCGTCGACCGCGGCCAGGGCCGCGGCGCCCCCGTGCCTGATATGCAGCACGAGCCAGAACAGCGCCGTGTAGCTCATCATCGTGCCGAACAGCGAAAGCACCTGTGCGCCCAGGTACCACTGGTACTCCGGACTCGCGACGCCCCCGCGCTTTATCCCGGCCACCCGGTTAAATTAATTGCTTTATAGTCGCAATTGCAAGTTAATTGCAATAATTTGCCGGAGGGCTTAAGCTAATAATTGATAGGGAACGGGGATCGGTGCTTCGGGGAACGGGATGGGTGATTCCCGGTACCGCCGCACGTCTAGCCGCGCATCGCCATGTCCACGCGGCCGGCCGGACTTGCGGGTAAGCGCGGCTAGGGCAGGGCCAGGGCGAGGGTCCTGGCCCGCGGCGGGACCAGCACAGCGGTGCTAGCGCCGTACTGGTGCACCAGCGTGGTGAAGTGGCCGGGGTCCCCGGTGTTGTGCTCGATCGCCTCGTAGTGCATGGGGATGACGTACGAGGGCTCCACCTGCGAGCAAAGCCAGGCCGCCTCGGTCTCGTTCATGTTGCCGACCAGTCCGGCCGCTTCCCGCATGTGGTCGCGGCCGTTGATGGGCACCATCAGCACATCGGGCGCCAGCGCGGACAGGGTCTTGGCCAGTTCCGGATACACCAGGCCGTCGCCGGAGTGGAAGAAACGGATACCGCCGATATCCGCCACGTAGCCCAGGAACCGCACCGGCCCCTCGCCCGGGGCGAACTCGTATACGACGGGCTGGTCACCGCCCAGCCCGTGCAAAGCGGGCACCGGATACACGGTCACGCCCGCCGCGCGCAGTTCCTCCCCCGGGACCGCGCCGACCAGGCGCGCCCGGTCCAGGCCGCCGCCGACCGCGACCTGGATGACCGGGGCGGGCACCACGATCGGGGCATCCGCGTTGACCGAGCAGAACTCGCGCAGGAACGGCAGGTCCAGGTGATCCACGTGCTCGTGCGTGCACAGCACGAGGGTGATGTCGGCGAAGTCCGCCGCCGTGGCGGGCGGCGGGTAGCGCCGGTCGGGTCGATGGCTCAGGAAGGGATCGATCAGCACGCGGCTGTCCGCCGCCGCGATGCGGAAACCCGACTGCCCGTACCAGGTGACGGCGGCTGAACGGGGCGCCCGTTCGGAATAATGGGTTTTCATATTTTTTGACTTAACGGTCGTCGCTCAGAATGGGCTCGGGCAAGGTGCCCGCGTTGTGCTCGAGCAGCCGCCAGCGGTCGTGGCGCCGGCCGACAACCGACCACGAGCAGTTGGATAGCGGGCCGAGCGCGCCGAACACCTCCGGCGGCATGCCGAGCAGCCGGGACATTCCGAGCCGGAGCGCGGCGCCGTGGCTGACCACCACGGCGAGGCCGGTGTCGCTGAGCGCGGTGGCGGTGCGCTGCAGCGCGGCGCAGACCCGGTCCGCGACCACGAGGGTGGGCTCGCCGTCGGGCGGGTTCCACCTCGCGTGTTCGGCCGGGTACCTGGCGCGGATCTCGGTGTCGGTCAGGCCCTCCCAGCAGCCGCCGTGCCGCTCGCGCAGGTCCTTGTCGAGGATCACGTCGAGGCCGGTCAGGCGGGCCAGCGGGGCGGCGGTATTCGTCGCGCGGCTCAGGTCAGAGGAGACGATCATGTCCGGACGCAGCCCGGCCAGCAGCCGGGCGGCCCGCTCGGCCTGCGCCTGCCCGGTCTGGTCAAGCGGGATGTCGCTTTGCCCCTGGAACCGGCGTTCGGCGTTCCATGCCGTCTGGCCGTGCCGCCACAGCACGAGCCGCACCGGGTCGCTCAGCTTGTGCTCCCCGGGTTAACGACGAGTTCGGGCAGCGGGATCGGCGGGCAGTCCTTCCAGATCCGCTCGAGGGAGTAGTACGTGCGCTCTTCGGAGTGCTGCACGTGGATCACCACGTCGAGGTAGTCGAGCAGGACCCAGCGGCCCTCCCGCTCGCCCTCGCGGCGGACGAGCCCGGCGCCCGCCTGGCGCATCCGCAGTTCGATCTCGTCGACGATGGACCGGACCTGCCGGTCGTTGGACGCCGAGCAGATGACGAACGCGTCGGTGATGACTAGCTGGTCGCTCACGTCGTAAGCGATTATGCCGTCGGCCAGCTTGTCCGCCGCGGCCAGCGCCGCGGTCTCCACAAGCTCGACGGCCCTTGGTGTGGCAGTCACGAGTGCTTGCCGGCCTCCTTCAGTAGGCTCGCTGTCTTTCTACCCTCTCACGGAGGATGTCCCGTTCCTATGTCCTGCCCGCGGCGACTCAGGAGGGGGCGGCACTTGCCTCCGTGCCTTCGCGTACCTGTGCCTTCGCGTACAGCCCGCGCTTGGCGATGTACTGCACGACTCCGTCCGGCACCAGGTACCAGACCGGCTGGCCCGTCTCCACCCGGGCCCGGCACTCGGTCGAGGAAATGGCCAGCGCCGGGATCTCCACCAGGCTCACCTTCCCATCGGGCAGCCCCGCCCCCGACAGCCGGTGACCCGGCCTGGTGCAACCGACAAAGTGCGCGAGGCTGAACAGCTCGTCCACATCGTGCCAGGTCAGCATCTTCGCCAGCGCGTCCGCGCCGGTAATGAAGAACAGCTCGTCATCCGGCCCGGCGGCGGCGCGTATTTCGCGCAGCGTGTCGATGGTGTAAGTCGGCCCCGGCCGGTCGATGTCCACCCGGCTGACGTTGAACTTGGGATTCGACGCGGTCGCGATCACCGTCATCAGGTACCGGTCCTCGGCGGGCGAGACGGCGCGGTACTCCTTCTGGTAGGGCTGGCCGGTCGGCACGAACTTGACCTCGTCCAGCGCGAAGTCGTGGCCGACCTCGCTGGCGGCGACCAGGTGGCCGTGGTGAACGGGGTCGAACGTGCCGCCCATCACACCGATCCGTCGCATCGCTAATGCCCTCTCATGAGGTCGTATCGTACCGGCCCAATTGCCCGGCAGTCGGGGTACTATTCGAGATATGACTTCAGTGCCAGATCGCGCCCGAGTCCGGCTCACCGGCATCTCGTCTCGCGCCTACGAGCATCCCGCCGACCGTTCGGCGCTGGTGGCGCTGCGTAAGCTCACCGGCTTCGACACCCTGCTTAAGCTGCTCAATGGCCTGTTCAACGAACGGGCCATGCGGCTTAATTTCCTTGCCAGCGGAGTAAAGGTCTCCGAGCGGCAGTTCCCGCATATCCACGAGATGCTGCGCGACGGCGCCTACGTCCTCGACATGGACACGGTACCCGAGCTGTTCGTCACGCAGACTCCCCTGGTGAACGCGATGGCGCTCGGTACCAACAACCCGTTCATCGTGCTCAACTCGGGCCTGGTCGACCTGCTGGACGCCGAGGAGCTCCGCGCGGTCATCGGGCACGAGCTCGGCCACGTGCTGTCCGGGCACGCCGTCTACCGCACCATGCTGTTCAACCTGATCATTCTGGCCACGCGGATCGCCTGGATGCCGATCGGCTACATCGGGCTGCGGGCCATCATCTGGGGCCTGGAGGAGTGGTACCGCAAGTCCGAGCTGTCCTGCGACCGGGCCGGGCTGCTGGCCGGGCAGGACGTCGAGGCGTCGCGGCGGGTCCTGATGAAGCTGGCCGGCGGGTCGCGGCTGGCGGAGATGAACGCGGACGCCTTCCACGAGCAGGCCCGCGAGTACGACGCGGCGCCGGACCTGCGGGACAGCATCCTGAAGCTGCTCCAGCTGCAGGGCAACACGCACCCGTTCGCCGTGGTCCGGTTCGCCGAGCTCGACCACTGGGTGGCCAGCGGCGAGTACGAGCGCATCCTGGCCGGCGACTACACGCGCCGGGACGGTGACCGTACCGCGTCGGTGGGCGAGGAAATGCGGAACGCCGCGAAGGCCTACCAGGAGTCATGGAGCCGGTCCGAAGACCCGCTCATCGGCATGGTCAGGGGAGCGGCGGACACGCTGGCCCGGGCCGGCGGCGGGCTGTTCGACCGGTTCCAGAACCCGAACCGCGGCGGCGGTAACGGCGGCAACGGTGGCAACAACGACGACAACTAGGGCGCTGGCTGGAGCGCTGGAGCGCTCGCGAGAGCGCTCCAGCGCATTAACGCTCCAGCGTCAGAGGATGACGAGGTCGTCGCGGTGCACGACCTCACGCTCGTACTCCTGGCCTAGCTTGCTCGCCAGCCACCGGGTGGACCGGCCCATCAGGCCGGGGATCTCGGCCGCGTCGTAGTTGACCAGGCCGCGGGCGACGATGTTGTCATTGTCATCACGCAGGTTGACCGGATCACCCGCGTCGAACACGCCGTCCACGCCGGTGATGCCGGCCGGCAGCAGGCTGGCGTTCCTGTTGACGATGGCTTCGACCGCGCCCTGGTCGAGCTTCAGGCTGCCGCGGGCCACCGCGGCGTGCTTCAGCCAGAGCAGCCTGGTGGCGGGCCTGCGGCCGCTGGCGGCGGCGAAATAGGTACCGGTCGGGGCGCCCGCCAGCGCGGCCGGGGCGCTCGCCGCGTCGGCGACCACGGCCGGGATGCCGGCCGCGGACGCGATCATTGCTGCTTCCACCTTCGTCGCCATTCCGCCGATTCCTGGTGCGTGGCTTCCCTGGGTCCCCTGGCCTGCCTTGATGCCCCGGCCCAAGGTGATCCCGTCCAGGTCAGACTTGTCGCGTACCTCGGCGATCCGCTGAGCGTCGCCGTGGCGGGGGTCGCCGTCGTAGAGGCCGTCCACATCGGAGAGCAGGATGAGTGCCGTGGCCCGCGTGACGTGCGCGACCAGGGCGGCCAGCCGGTCGTTGTCACCGAACCTGATCTCGTCGGTGGCGACCGTATCGTTCTCGTTGACCACCGGCAGCACGCCGAGCTCGAGCAGGCGGTCCAGGGTGCGCTGCGCGTTGCGGTAGTGGGTCCGGCGCATCAGGTCATCGGCGGACAGCAGCACCTGGCCGGTGCGGATGCCGTGCCTGGCGAAGGCGGTGGCGTACCTGGCGATGAGCAGTCCCTGGCCCACGCTGGCCGCCGCCTGCTGAGTGGCCAGGTCGCTGGGCCGCCGGGACAGCCCCAGGGGGGCCAGGCCGGACGCGATCGCCCCCGACGACACCAGCACAAGCTGCGTGCCTGTGCTGGCGCGGGCCGCCAGGGCATCGGCCAGGGCCACGATCGCCTCGTCGGCGATCTCGCCGTCCGCTGTGGTCAGCGACGAGGAGCCGACCTTGACCACGACCCGGACCGCCGCGGCGATGTCCGCCCGGTAGGCGGGCGCCTGCGCGTCGCGGCTGGTCGCCTGCGCGTCGCGGCTGGTCGCCTGCGCGTCGCGGCTGGTCGCCTGCGCGTCGCGGCTGGTCGCCTGCCGTGCGGTGGTGTCTTCGTGTCCTGGCCGGTGGTCATGGGGACAGCCGGGAATCGGTGCCGCGCGGGCCGAGGTGCGGGTCACCTCCGGCCCGGGCGCCGTGGCCCCGACGGCGGCCGGGCCCGGATCTGGCGCCGCTGGCCATGGGAACGGCCGGGTCCCAGTCGAACACCACCGCGTCGTCCATCTCGCCGATCAGGACCTCCGCGCCGGGCTCGGCGCCCGCCTCAGCCAGCGCCTCCTCCACGCCCAGGCGGGCCAGCCGGTCCGCCAGGTAACCGACCGCCTCATCATTGCTGAAATCGGTCTGCCTGACCCACCGCTGAGGCTTCTCGCCCCGGACGAGGAAGCTCTCCCCGATCCGCACGACCTCGAAGCCCGGCTCGTCGGTCGCCTTGACCTTGACCCTGACCCGGACCAGCTCGGCGGGCTCTTCGGCCGGCCGTGCCGCCCGGTCCGCGGCGACCAGCGCCGCCATCGCGAAGCCTAGCTGGCGCAGTCCCTCCCCGGTGGCAGCCGATATCTCGAAGACCTGATAGCCGCGCTTCTCGAACTCCGGTTTTACCTGGTCGGCTTGCTCGCGCGCGGCCGGGACGTCGATCTTGTTGAGCGCGATCAGCCGGGGCCTGGTGACCAGTTCGACGCCGGTCGCGTCGCCGTAGGCGGCTAGTTCTTTTTCGATCGCGGCCAAGTCCGCGGCCGGGCTGCGCCCGGGCTCCTCGGTGGCGCAGTCGAGCACGTGGACCAGGATGGAGCAGCGCTCCACGTGCCGCAGGAAATCGTGGCCCAGGCCCTTGCCCTGGCTGGCGCCCGGAATCAGCCCGGGGACGTCCGCGACGACGAACTGGACGTCGCCTGCTTCCACCACGCCCAGGTTCGGGATCAAGGTGGTGAACGGGTAATCGGCGATCTTCGGCCGGGCCGCCGACATCGCCGCGATCATGGAGGACTTCCCGGCGTTGGGAAAGCCGACCAGCCCGACGTCGGCGACCGTCTTCAGCTCCAGGATGAGATCACGCTGCGCGCCCGGCTCGCCCTTGAGGGCGAACCCGGGTGCCTTGCGGCGGGGCGAGGCCAGCGCGGCGTTGCCGAGCCCGCCCCGGCCGCCCGCGGCGGCCACGAACCTGGTACCGGTGCCGATGAGGTCGGCGAGCACCTCACCGTCCGCGGTCTTGACCTCGGTCCCGTTCGGCACCGGGATGACGAGATCGGTGCCGTCGGCTCCGGTCCGGTTCGAGCCCTCGCCCTGCCGGCCGTTACCCGCCCGGCGGACCGGACGGCGGTGGAAGTCGAGCAGGGTCGCCGAGCTCGCGTCGACCACGAGGATGACGTCACCGCCGCGCCCGCCGTTGCCCCCGTCCGGGCCGCCCAGCGGCTTGAACTTCTCCCTGTGGACCGAGGCGCAGCCGTTGCCACCGTGGCCAGCCTGCACCTTCAGCGTGACCCGGTCGGCGAACTCCGCCACGGTACCCATCTCCCTAATGTGCCTTCGTGCCTTCGTGCCTTCATGCCTTCATGCATGAGAAAGGCGGGCCGGGTTGCCCGGGCCCGCCTTCTGCCTAGTCCTGCCTGTCCTGCGGCGGCCCTACGCCGGAGGCTCGGCCGGGACGATGCTCACGGCCCGACGGCCGCGGTACCTGCCGAACTCCACCGCTCCACCGACCAGCGCGAACAGCGTGTCGTCGCTGCCCCTGCCGACACCTTCGCCCGGGTGGAAGTGCGTGCCGCGCTGGCGGATGATGATCTCGCCCGCGTTTACCACCTGACCGCCGAAACGCTTGACGCCGAGGCGCTGAGCATTCGAGTCACGGCCGTTGCGGCTGGATGACGCGCCCTTCTTGTGTGCCATCTCAGTCTTCCTCCGCCTTAGCCTTGCTCTGCGACTTGGACTTGGCCTGAGCCTTGCCCTCGGCGCCGATGCTAGTGATCCGTACCTGGGTGTACCGCTGCCGGTGGCCGAGACGGCGCCGGTATCCGGTCTTGTTCCGGTATTGGATCATGTTGATCTTGGGGCCTGCCGCGTCACCGACGATGTCCGCCGTGACCTGGTAGCGCCCAACCTCGGCTGGGTCGCTGATGACCCGCTCACCGTCCACCACTAGCAAGGCCGGCAGCGTGATGCTCGAGCCGGCTTGGCCTGGAAGCTTGTCGACGGTGACGACATCGTCCAGCGCGACCTTTTCCTGCCGGCCGCCGCAGCGCACAATCGCGTACACCCGAGAACTCTCTCTTTCCTTGCGCTTTCCTAGCATGCCCCGGCACACCGGTGTCACCACGGCGGGCTCGCTTGAACTTGCACACGGGGTCCCGCGCAGCGGGCGACTCCCGACCGCTAAGGCTACCAGACCTAAGCGTGTTCACGAACCAGCTCGGGCGGAGCCGCGCGCCTATCCGGGTGAGCCCTGGCCCGGCCTCGAGAGCGGCCAACCGTTCGGGACGGCCGGACACTGAGGAGATTAAGGCGTCTCCTGGGACGTAAGCACTGATTGTGCGTGGAGGGTTTGGTTCCGCGGGGAGTTTAGGGACTGGGATCCTCCCTAAACTCTCCGCGAAGGGCAAACCTTCCATGATCTTTTCACGCTCCCGTGAAGCGGGTCAACGCGTGGGGTGGGAGTGTGCTGAGAGGACGGCGGTCCTGATCCAAGAACCGGCTCGATGGAACATCGGGCCGGTCAGCGGCTACGGCTCGCGGGCCAGTCGGGTCAGGCGGCGCCGTCGTGGGCCTGCTGGCGTTCTGGCGCGGGTGCGGCGCCGGCCGCCGGTGCGGCGCCGGCCGCCGGTGCGGCTGCGGTCGCTGGGCTTGCTGGGGCAGCTGGGTCGGGGGCGGTCACCGTGGCTGGGGTCGCGGCTGAGGTAGCGGAGGCAGCTGCGGCTGCGGCGGTCGCGGCGGCGGGCTTGCGCCTGCGGCGGCGGCCGTTGCCGGAGCGGCCAGGCTCACCCGGGCCGGCGGCCGACTGGCCGACGCCAACGCCTGCGGTAGTGCCCGAGCCGGCACCCGAGCCGGCGCCCGCGGCGGCGCCCGAGCCGGGGGCCTGAGTGGCGTCGGCCGTGACGGCTGGGCCGTCGGTCAGCTGCCCGTTGTCGCCGGGCCCGTTTCCGGGCTGGGCGGCCACGGCCTGGTCGCGGGCGGCGTACGCGCCGTCGGCCGAGGGCGCGCCCGGCGCCTGGCCGTCGTCCGGCTGGGTGTCAGTCAGACGGGCGCGGGCGGCCACCGAGGCCGGGGTGGCGGCCCTGGCTCCGTTGCCCCCGCCGTTGCCGCTGTTGCCGCGGGCATGCGCATGGGCCGCCACGTGGCCGTCGGCGTCGGGGTCGAAGTTGAGGATCACGCCGCGGCCGTTGCAGCACTCACACGGCGTGGAGAAGGCCTCGAGCAGGCCCGCGCCCACCCGCTTCCTGGTCATCTGGACCAGGCCGAGCGAGGTCACCTCGGCCACCTGGTGCTTCGTCCGGTCCCGCGCCAGGCATTCGAGGAGCCTGCGGAGCACCAGTTCCCTGTTGCTCTCGAGCACCATGTCGATGAAGTCGATGACGATGATGCCGCCCACGTCACGCAGCCGGAGCTGGCGGACGATCTCCTCGGCGGCCTCGAGGTTGTTGCGGGTAACGGTCTCCTCCAGGTTCCCGCCCTGCCCGGTGAACTTGCCCGTGTTCACGTCGACGACCGTCATCGCCTCGGTCTTGTCGATGACGAGCGATCCGCCGCTCGGCAGCCATACCTTTCGCTCGAGGGCCTTGGCCAGCTGCTCGTCGATCCGGAAGTCGGCGAACGCATCCCGGCTGCCCTCCCAGCGGCTGATCCGGTCGGCTAGGTGCGGAGCGACGTACTTCACGTACTCGTCGACCACATCCCAGGCCTCGTCACCCGACACGACCATCTTGGCGAAGTCTTCATTGAACACGTCCCTGATCACGCGGATGGTCAGGTCAGGCTCGCTGTAGAGCAGCGCGGGCGCGTTGGCCGTCTTGGCTTTCTTCTCGATCGTCTCCCACTGGGTGGCGAGCCGGGAGACGTCCCGTGACAGCTCCTCCTCCGCGGCTCCCTCCGCCGCGGTCCGGACGATGACGCCGGCGTTCTCCGGCATGACCCGCTTCAGAATGGCCTTGAGCCGGTTCCGCTCGGTGTCGGGCAGCTTGCGGCTGATGCCGGTCATGGACGCGCCTGGCACGTACACCAGGTAGCGGCCGGGCAGGCTGACCTGGCTGGTCAGCCGGGCCCCCTTGTGCCCGACCGGGTCCTTGGTGACCTGCACGATCACCGACTGGCCCGACTTCAGCGCAGATTCGATCCGCTTGGGCTGGCCTTCGAGTCCGCTGACGTCGAAGTTGACCTCGCCCGCGTACAGCACCGCGTTGCGGCCCTTGCCGATATCGACGAAGGCGGCCTCCATCGACGGCAGGACGTTCTGGACCTTGCCCAGGTAGACGTTGCCGACGTAGGACTGGTGGCTGGACCGGCTCACGTAGTGCTCGACCAGCACGCCGTCTTCGAGCACCGCGATCTGGGTGCGGTCCTTGCGCTGACGCACCACCATCGTCCGCTCGACCGACTCGCGGCGGGCGAGGAACTCGGACTCGGTGACGATCGGCGGCCGGCGGCGGCCGGTTTCCCGGCCTTCGCGGCGCCGCTGCTTCTTGGCCTCGAGCCTGGTCGAGCCCTTCACCGACCGCACGTCGTCGTTGCTAGTCGGCTCCCGGACGTGCACGACGGTGTCCGGCGGGTCATCGGGGGTAAGTGACTCCGATCCCGCCGGGCTCTCGGCCGAACCGCGGCGGCGCTTGCGCCTGCGCCTGCGCGCGCTGCTGCTGGTGGAATCGCCGTCGTCCTCGGCGTCATCCGGATCGCCGGCCTCCGCCGGCCCACTGGCCTGCGCCGATCCCGCGGCGGCAGGCTCGGCGCCGGCGGCCGGGTCGGTGGCCTCTGCCCTGGCCGCGCTCCCCCGCCGGCTGCGCGTGCGGGACGATGGCCTGCGCCCCTCGGGCTGGGCCGCGCCATTTCCGCTATCGGCCGCCGGTCCCTGGGTCCCTTGGGTCCCGTGGGGTTCCTCGGCGCCCTGGCTCTCGGGCTGGGCGTCACCGGCTTCCGCCGCGGCATCGGCGTCACCTGACCTGCCCCGGCCACGGCTCGGCCTGCGCCTGCGTCTGCGGCCCGGGCCGTCGTCGTCACCGGAAGTCCCGGCGTCGGCGCTGTCGTTCGCGTCGGCAGGCGTCCCGGGGTCGGTTCCGGCCGGTCCCGAGGATCCGGGCGCCCGCTCGGGCTCCGGACGTACCATCGGCGGCTGGAACACCACCTGCGGCGGCTGGAATACCGCGGCAGGCACGCTCGGGGTCAACTCGCCAGCATCACGCCCGTCCGTCGCCTTGTCATTGAATTCTCTGTCGTGCAGCTCGCTCTCGAGCATTCGGGCAATCTCCAGTCAGGCTCCCGGGCGCGCGGTATCGCGACGTTCCGCTCAATAGCGGCGTACCACGACGCACCCGCACACCACACGGGAGCACGTTGTAAACGTAGGCCCGGGCGGAGCCGCACTGGCGGCCCCTGCCCTGACGGCACTGAGCTCGCGCGGATACCGCGGGAGCTCGACAGCACCGAGCCCTGTAACTTATTCCGGTCTTCACGGGTACGGCTCCCGGGCACGACCGCGGCGCCGTCATGACCCATCCCCGGCCAACAGGGTTTTCCCGGTCAGCAGAGCTGTTGAACCCTGCGACAGCCGGGTGGTCAGTGGCGGCGACGACGGCATAATGCCTTCCCTATCGCGCAGCGCGGTCAAGACATCCTCGGGCCGCACGGCAGGGGCCGTATGTAGAACAACCATTCGAAGAATGGCACAATCTTCATGACCTGTCACGGCGGCACGATGGCCGCCATCAGGATCGGCCGTGATCTCATCCGGTTCGAGTACGTTCATCTCGACCACGGCCGCGCGAGCATCCAAACGCCGGACGCCCTTGTCCGTGAGGCGCTCCACCGGCGCCTCGCCGAGGGCAAGGAAGCTCGCGACAGCTCGCTCAGCCGCCACAGAACTCACGCCCGGCAAAACCATCCGCCACACAGACGCCTCCAGGCGGCCGAAGGAGTTGTCCCGGCGGGACGATCCTCCAGGCCCTCCCTGGGCATCCTCGGTGACGTCGATCACATCAATCCCATCAGGCAGTGCCGCGCCCAGTCGCTGGCACACTTCCGCCGCCGCCTGCCGGGCCGTCAGCGCGAGGCTCAGGTACTCAGCCTCGCTTGCCACACCGGTCGGAGCGCCGCCCGCATAGGAAATCTTCGGGTGCGGCGAGAACCCGGCCGAGTAAGCGATCGGAAGACCTGCCCTGCGCACTCCCCGCTCGAAGGCACGCGCCACGTCCCTGTGGCTGGCAAAACGCATCTTTCCTCGCTTAGCATACCGGACCACCAGATGCTGCACCGCAGGCGTCTGGGGCGCCGGCTCCGCCACGCTACCTCCCGACCACTACGGGAAGCAGCCGCCTCCCGTCGAGGCGGTCCCCGGTCGGGCCTACCTGGATCTCGGTACCCATGGCCGGGCAGACCCCACACTCATAACACGGAGTCCAGCGACAATCTTCCACCTCGGCCGCGCCCTCAGGAGCGATGGAGTCCTGCCAGTCCTGCCAAAGCCAGTCGCGGTCAAGGCCCGCGTCCAGGTGGTCCCAGGGGAGCACCTCACTGTAATCACGTTCGCGCGTAGTGTACCATGCGAGGTCCACCGGCTCGCCGGCCAGCGCTGATTCCGCCGCGCGCTGCCACCGCTCGAACGAGAAGTACTCGCTCCACCCGTCGAACCGCGCGCCGTCCCGCCACGCCGCCAGGATCACGCCGCCGACGCGGCGGTCACCGCGGGAGAGCAGGCCTTCGATCAGGCCCGGCTGCCCGTCGTGGTAGCGGTACCCGATGGCCTTGCCGTAGGCGCGGTCGGCGCGCAGCGCGCCGCCGAGCCCCCGCAGCCGGTCGTCTACGACGTCCGGCGGGCACTGGGCGGCCCACTGGAACGGCGTGTGCGGCTTGGGCACGAACCCGCCGATCGATACCGTGCACCTGATGTCGCGCCGGCCGGTCGCCTCCCGGCCCGCCGCGATGACCTTGCGCGCCAGCTGCGCGATCGCCAGCACATCGGCGTCGGTCTCGGTCGGCAACCCGCACATGAAGTACAGCTTGACCTGCCGCCAGCCGCTGGCGTAGGCCGTGGTGACGGTGCGGATCAGGTCCTCTTCCGTGACCATTTTGTTGATCACCTTGCGGAGCCGCTCGGACCCGCCCTCCGGGGCGAACGTCAGCCCGGACCGGCGGCCGTTCCTGCTGAGCTCGTCGGCGAGCGTCACGTTGAAGGCGTCCACCCGGGTAGAGGGCAGCGACAACCCGATGTTGGTGCCCTCATAGCAGTCGGCCAGGTCGACGGCGATCTCGTTGATCTCGCTGTGGTCCGCGCTTGACAGCGAAAGCAGCCCGACCTCGTCGAACCCGGTGGCCGCCACGCCGCCCTTGACCATGGAGCCGATCGTGGTGATGGACCGCTCCCGGACCGGGCGGGTGATCATCCCGGCCTGGCAGAACCGGCAGCCGCGGGTGCAGCCGCGGAAGATCTCCACGCTGTACCGCTCATGCACGGTCTCGGCGACGGGGACGATGGGCGCGCGCGGATACGGCCAGGCGTCCAGGTCCATCACGGTATATTTCGAAACTGTGGACGGCACGCCGGGGTGATTCGGCATTATTTTTGAAATCTTGCCATCAGGGTGGTATGCTACGTCGTAGAAGCGAGGCACGTAAGCTACCGCCGCGAGCCGCAGCAGCAAACCGTCCCGCCCGCCGGGCTGCCCGGCCCGCTTCCAGTCACGAATCAGGTCCGTGATCGCGAGCACGGCCTGTTCGCCATCGCCGAGGACTACTACGTCGAGGAAATCTGCCACCGGCTCCGGGTTGAAGGCCGCGTGGCCCCCGGCGATGATCAGCGGGTGCACGACGGACCGTTCGGAGGAAAAAAGAGGAATACCGGCGAGGTCGAGAACCGTGAGGAGGTTCGTATACGCCATCTCCGAGGCGAAACTGACGCCGAGCGCATCGAAGGCGCTGACCGGACGGTGCGCCTCCAGCGTGAACTGGGGCACACCTTCGGCGCGCATTAGCTTCTCGAGGTCGGGCCAGACGTTGTAGGTCCGTTCCGCGAGCACGCCATCGCGCTCGTTCAGCACCTCGTAGAGGATCTGGATGCCCTGGTTGGGCAGCCCGACTTCGTAGGCGTCCGGGTAGCACAGCGCCCACCGGACATCGGTGGCGTCCCAGTCCTTAACGACCGAACCGACTTCACCGCCGACGTACTGGATCGGCTTACGCACGCGGGGCAGCAGCGGCTCAAGAGCGGGATACACCGATTCGAGGGGCATCACAACAGGTTATCCGAACGGGCAGTGGTGACAGCGCTGCGGAACGCCAGCGATGCCCCTGGTGCAGCGGGCGCGGACGAGAAGCGTCACTCGAAGATGATGCGGCGGCGGTGGACGGACTGAAGCAGGCCGATGGCGATCATGTCGGCGAAGACCGCCGAGCCGCCGTAGGAGACGAAGGGCAGCGGGAGGCCGGTGATCGGCATGATGCCGATCGTCATGCCGATGTTGACGAACGACTGGAACGCGAACCACATCGCGATGCCGGACGCGACCAGCAGGCCGAACAGGTCGTCGGCCCGGCTGGCGATCCGCAGCGCGCGGATGATCACGACGCCGAGCAGGAAGACGATCACGCTGGTGCCGACGAAGCCGAGTTCCTCGCCGGCCACGGTGAAGATGAAGTCGGTCTGCTGTGACGGGACGAAGTTGCCCGCGATCAGCTGGCCGTGGAACAGGCCCTGACCGAACATTCCGCCTGACCCGATCGCGATCTTGGCCTGGGCCGCGTTGTAGCCGGCCCCGGCCAGGTCGGCGGACGGATGCAGGAAGGAGGTGAACCGGGTCAGCTGGTAGGACTTCAGCAGGTGCAGGCCGCCCGCCGCGGCGATGCCCGCGGCCACGATGCCCGCGAGCGCGGCGATGAGGCGCAGCCGTAGCCCGGACAGCACGATCATGGTGGCGGTCACGGCGACGAGTACCAGCGCCACGCCCAGGGCCGGCTCGATCACCACCAGGGCCATCAGCGGCGCCGCGCAGGCCAGCGCGATCAGCAGGGCACGGATGCCCGGCCGGTCACCGCGGGCCCCGGCGAAGATCGTGGCGGTCATCAGGATCAGCGCGACCTTGGCGAACTCGGACGGCTCGACCTGGAATCCGCCGGGCAGGGAGATCCACGCGTGGGCGCCGTTGATCTCGGAACCGACCGGGCTGAGCACGGCCAGCAGGCCGAGCAGGGTCGCGCCGTAGAAGAACGGCACCCAGGTCCGCAGCTGCCTGGTGTCGACCAGGCTCACCCCGACCATCAGGACCAGCCCGATGACCACGTTGAGCAGTTGCTTCTTCAGGTACGTGCGCGGGTCGTCCCCGGCCGCGAGGAGGCTGGGCTGAGTGGCCGACCAGACGAGCACGGTGCCGATCCCGCACAGCCCGAGGACGACCACGATCAGGATCCAGTCCATGTGCCTGAGCACGGAGTTCCGGGCGAACGCGCGGGCCAGCAGGGATCGCGGGCGGCCGGAGAACACCCCGGGCCGCGGCGTGGTGAGCCCGCGCGCGGTGTAGCTCGTCGATCGGCCCAGCATCACTTCCTCCTGGCGGAGCTGGACGGAGCTGGGGCGTAGCCAGGCGGTGCCTTGATCGCCCCGGCCGAGGTAATGCTCGGCGGCGCCGACGGCACCTGGCCGCCAGGAACCGCGGCCTTGTGTCCTTCCAGGCCGTAGATGCCGTCCCATATCTGGCGTACCGCGGGCGCCGCCACGTCGGCGCCGTAACCGGAGTCCGGGACCATGACGATGACCACGTACTTCGGGTCGTTACACGGCGCGAACGAGGCGAACACCGAGGTCGCGTTCTTGCCGAAGAGCTGGGCGGTACCGGTCTTGCCCGCTACGCAGACCTGGTTCAGCGGGAAGCCGCTGAACGCCCCGGCCGCGGTGCCCTGGGTGACGACACCAGCCAGTGCGCTGCGGATATAGGACAGCGTGTAGCCCGACACCGGCAGGTGGCGGACGACGGGCGGGTTGATCCGCTGCACCACCTGGCCCGTGACCGGCGAGACCAGCGCCTCGCCGATGCGCGGGCTGTACAGCGTCCCGCCGTTGGCCAGCGCTACGTACGCGTCGGCTAGCTGGACCGGGGTGACGGTCACGTAGCCCTGGCCGATCGCGGCGATGGCGGCCTGGCCGGGCTCCCACTGCCAGCCGCTCTGGCAGTCCTGCCACTCGATCTGCTGCACGTACGTGCCGTACTCGCGGCCGTTCTTGCACCAGTTCTGGCCGGTGTGGGCGTTGTCCTTCCACAGGTAGTACAGCCACTGCCTGGTCGGGATCGTGCCGGGCGACTCGGCGGGCAGGTCGATGCCGGTGTCCTTCCCGAAGCCCCAGTCCAGCTCCATCTGCTGCATCTTCTGCACCGGCGCCTTCGGCGACGCCTTGAGGTTGGCCTTCGTGTCGTCGCTGAGGTACATGTCGTAGCCGAGGTTGTAGTAGACGGTGTCGCAGGACTGGATGAGCGCCTCGGCGAAGGTCATCTCGCCGAGGCCGGGCTCGCCGTCGTTGCCGAAGGTCTGGCTGCCGATGCTGACCGAGGCGGGGCAGTTGTACAGGCCGTTCAGCGGGTACCCGTCGGACACCGCGGCGGCGGTCGAGGTGACCTTGAAGGTCGAGCCGGGGGCGTACTGGCCCTGGGTGGTCCAGTTGATGATCGGCTGCCCGCCGGCGGTGCCGAATAGCGCGTTGAACTCCTGCTGGGAGATGCCGCCGGTCCACACGCTCGGGTTATAGTCCGGGTAGCTGGCCATCGCCACCACCCGGCCGGCCGTCGTCATCACGATCGCCGCGCCCTGGTTGGCGGCGTTGCCCGCGGCCCGTGACCGGGCGATCGCACCGTCGAGCGCGTTGGTAGCGTCGGTCTGTATCTGCGCGTTGAGGCTGGTCACGAGGTCATCGCCGTTGACGGGCGGGGTCTGGCCTGCGGTCCCTGTGACATCTCCCGCGGCGTTGACCGACACGGTTTGAGTGCCGGCGCGGCCGCGGAGCTGGCTGTCGTACTGGGCCTCGAGGCCGGCCTGGCCCACCAGGTCCACGCCGGAGAATCCGGTCACCGGCAGGTGCCGGCTGGCGATCTCCTGCGGGGTGATCGGCTGCAGGTAGCCAAGGACCTGGGCCGGATTGGCCCCGTCCGGCTGCGGGTAGTCGATGACCGGCTGGACCTGCGCCGTCACCCCGGGGAACTGCTTCTGCTCCTCCAGGACCTGCAGCGCCACCCGGTCGGAGACGTTCTGGGCCACCGGGATGGGTTGATAGGGCGAGCCCGTCCAGCAGGGTGGCGAGACCCCGGCCGTGCATAGTCGCGTCTTCTCGGTCAGCAGCGTGTCGGACATGCCAAGCAACGCGGCGAGCCGCCGCAGCACCGGGGCGGCGCCGCCCGGCTGCTGGGACAGGGTCATCATGTCCACCGAGACGACCAGCGCCGTCTGATTGGTGACCAGCCGGTTGCCGACATCGTCGAGGATCTGGCCGCGGACCGCGGGCACGATCACGTTCCTGGTCTGGTTCGCGGCGGCGAGCTTGGTGAACGAGGCGGTGTTGATCACCTGCAGGTAATAGAGCCGGCCGCCCAGCGAGACCAGCATGGCGGCGGCGATCACGTAGAGCACCAGCAGCCGGCGGCGCGAGGCCGTATTCACCGGTAACCTCCTGTCCGCCATCTTCTCCTGGCCTTCGGCCGGGGCATGTGCAGCCGCGCCGGACCTGACCGCCCGGACCGCAGCCGGGGCTGGCGGGCGCTCAGGCCGCCGCTCCCCCGGCCGAAGATGCTATGGCCGAAGACGCCGCGGCCGAAGGATCCGCGGCCCATGGTGCGGCGGGTCAGGGAGCTACCGCCGCCGGGCTGGCGCAGCCAGCCCGGGCCCGGCGACTTCGGCCGGGCGGACCCGCGCAGCGGACCGGCCAGCCGGCCGAGGGTCCCACCGCGGGAACCGCCGCGGACGCCACTCCGGGCGCCGTTCCGGGAGCCGTTCGGGGAAAAGCGGGGCGTGCGGCGGCCCAGGCCGCCTGGCGTCCGCATCAGGTTGCCCCGGTGCCGGAGCGGGGAGGACCGGCCCAGGGACGCCGTTCGGCTGAAGACCGAGGACCGGCCCAGGGACGCCGTTCGGCTGAAGACCGAGGACCG
Source organism: uncultured Actinomycetes bacterium (assembly GCA_963806335.1). Lineage (GTDB taxonomy): Bacteria > Actinomycetota > Actinomycetes > Streptosporangiales > Streptosporangiaceae > Palsa-504. The sequence goes on along the minus strand of CAWDXO010000020.1, from coordinate 372 downwards.
GCCCAGGGACGCCGTTCGGCTGAAGACCGAGGACCGGCCGTGCGGGGAAGTCAGGTGAGACGAAGACGGAGCGCGGCTGAAGAGCGAGCCGCCCAGCCAGGACCGGCCCAGGCTGGAGCGGCCGAACCGGAGCTTGGCCGGGCCGCCCCCGAGGCTGCCCGTCGCGAAGGCCGTGCCGACGCCATCCCGCAAACCTGTCAACGAGCCGGCCCGCATCGCGGGACGGGCCGAGCCAGCCCGGCCCAGGTTGAGCCGGGGCTCGCGTTTCGCGGCCGGCCGGCCGACGGCCGACCGGACCGTGCCCAGGCCCAGGCCCGCTGCGGGCACCGCCGTTCCTGCCCGCGCGGCCGACCACCCCGGCCGACGGGCCTG
>CAWDXO010000019.1:0-29233 GCA_963806335.1 uncultured Actinomycetes bacterium | reverse complement strand
CGGGTAGTTCGTGATCGTGGCCAGACCATTCCCGGCATCCCCCGTCGCACGCTCAAACGCCATAGCGGACGACCGGCCGATCATGGTTTTCCGGCCGGTGGCCCGGGCGGCGGGTGTGCAGTCGGAGATGGAGCTGGCGTTCGCCGGGCTGCATCAGCTGCGCGGAGAGCGGCCGCTGGGGCGCCCGCCTCCAGCCCGGCCCCCCAGTGAGCCTGCCTAGCATCGGCGCCGTCGAACCACCGTCCGTTCGGTAAAATTCTCTTTTATCCCGAACGGGCAGTGGTGTCACATGGCCGGGAAAGCGTCAGCTACTGGAGCCCGGTGCGGACGGACGTGATGCGCTGCGTGTTGAAGCCGAGCCAGTGCATCCGGCCCGCGTAACGCGCGTGCTCAACCTTGAGGCAGCGGTCCATGATCACCGTCACGCCGCCGTCGGAGGCGATCCGCGCGCCCTCGGCGTTGATCACGCCGAACTGGCACCACAGGGCGCCGGCTTCGATCGCCACCGCCTCGCGCGCGATCCCCGGCAGCGCGTCCGGCACGCGGAAGACGTTAACGACGTCCACCGGCACGGGTACGTCCAGCAGGCTCGGGTAGCACGTCTCGCCGAGGATCTCGCTCTCGCGGGGATTCACCGGGATCACGCGGTAGCCGTGCCGCTTGAGGTAGTAGGCCACGAAGTAGCTGGCCCGCAGCTCGTTAGCCGACAGGCCCACGACCGCGATCGTCTTGGCCGTGTGCAGCACGCGCTGGATCGTCAACGGGTCCTGGTACTGCCCGAGATCGATCATGTGGTCGCCACCTTCTTTCCCGCTGTGCTTGTCCCGCTCGCCTCCGGGCGCTCGGGACCCCCTATTTTCTCCCTCGTCACTCAGTCGCTCGTTCCTCGCTCCCTCGCTCCTCAGTCCGAAAACAGGGGCGCGCCCTTTGGCTCGCGGGAGGCGGCGACGAGCGCGAAACCCTGCTCCAGATCCCAGATCAGGTCCGCGACGGACTCGGTGCCGACCGACAGCCGCACCGTCCCCGGCCCGACGCCCGCCGCCCGCAGCTCGTCGTCGCTTAGCTGCCGGTGCGTCGTGCTGGCGGGGTGGATGATCAGGCTCTTCGCGTCGCCGACGTTTGCCAGGTGGGACCACAGCGACACGCCGCGGATCAGGTCCTGGCCGCCGGCCCGGCCGCCCGCGCAGTCGAACGAGAACACCGCGCCGGGCCCGCGCGGCAGGTACTTCTCCACCAGCGGCCGGTACTTGCTCTCCGGCAGCCCGGGGTAGGTCACGTTCGAGGCCAGCTCGTGCGCCTGGAGGAACGCCGCGACCGCCCGCGCGTTCTCGACGTGGCGTTCCATCCGCAGCGACAGCGTCTCAAGCCCCTGCAGGAACAGGAAGGCGTTAAACGGCGAGAGTGCCCCGCCCAGATCGCGCAGCGTCTCGGCCCGGAGCTTCATCAGGTAGCCGTACAGCCCGAACGTCTCGTGGAACTGCAAGCCGTGATAGGCAGGCGACGGATCCGCGACCACGGGAAACCGCCCGTTGGACCAGTCGAACGTGCCGGCCTCGACGACGACGCCGCCGATGCTCGTGCCGTGGCCGCCGATGAACTTGGTCGCCGAGTGGATCACGATGTCGGCGCCCCATTCGATCGGGCGGCACAGGTAGGGCGACGCGAACGTGTTGTCTACGATCAGCGGCAGTTCGTGCTCATGCGCGATGGCCGCTACGGCCTCGATGTCCAGCACGTTTCCGCCCGGGTTGCCGATCGTCTCGCCGAAGAACGCCTTGGTGTTCGCGCGGACCTCTTTTCGCCACGCGTCCGGATCGTCGGGATCGACCCAGGTCAGCTCCACGTTCATCTTGCGCAGCACGTGCTTGAACTGGTTCACCGTCCCGCCGTAGAGCGCCGAGGACGAGACCACGTGATCGCCCGGCTCCAGCAGCGTGAACAGCGCCGCCGCCTGCGCGGCGAGCCCGCTCGCGAACGCCACCGCGCCGGCGCCGCCCTCGAGGTTCGCGACTCGCTCCTCGAACACCGCGACGGTCGGGTTCATGATGCGCGAGTACGTGTTCCCGTACTCCTGCAGGTTGAAGTACGCCGCCGCCGATTCCGGGTCCTCGAACACGTAGCTGGTCGTCTGGAAGATCGGCACCGCACGCGCGCCCGTGTTGGGGTCGGGCCGTTGCCCGGCGTGCAGCTGCCGCGTCTCGAATCCGAACGCGCGAGCTTCCTCGGCCCGCGAGGGCATGTCGGTCACCAGGACCTCTTCCTCGACGTCATCCCGTAAGACCCGCCGGCTCCGCCTTCGGCCAGGCCGTGTTTGCTCAAGAACTGGCGGATGATGGGCGTCTGCCGCGCTTCCTCGAGCAGGAAGCAGTCGTGGCCGTACGGCGCCTCGATCACCTCGAACTCTACCGGCTTGCCGAGAGCACGGAGAGCGTCGGCGATCTCGCCCGACCCGGACGGCGGGTACAGCCAGTCGGAGCTGAACGCGATCAGCTGCGTCCGCGCCGAGACGCTTTCGAGTGCCCGCGCGAGCGACCCGCCGCCGTATTGCCGCGCGAGGTCGAAATACGTCAGCGCGCGCGAGGTGTAGAGGTAGGTGTTGGCGTCGAAGCGCCTGACGAACGTGTCGGCCTGGTGGCGCAGGTAGCTCTCGACCTCGAACTCCGGTTCGGTGATCGTGTAGCGGATGTCGTCGGCGAACTGCAGCCGTCGGCCGAACTTGTCGCTCAGCGCCGCCGCGGACAGGTACGTGACGTGGCCGACCATCCGTGCCACCCCCAGGCCGGCCTTGGGCGCGGCGCCCGTGCCGTAGTAGTGGCCGCCTTGCCAGGCCGGGTCGCGCATGATCGCGTTGCGCGCGATCGCGTTCCAGGCCATGCCCTGCGGGTGGAGGGCGTGCGTGCTGGCGATCGCGACGACGGCGTCGACCTGATCGGGAAACAGGATGGCCCACTCGAACGCCTGCATCCCGCCCAGCGAGCCGCCCGTTACCGCCGCGAGCCGCTCGATACCGAGTTCGGTCAGGAACGCGCGCTCGGTCCGCACCATGTCCGCGACGGTGATCACAGGGAAGTCCGCGCCGTACGGCCTGCCGGTCGCCGGGTCGGTCGACGACGGCCCCGTCGTCCCGCGGCAGCCGCCGAGCAGGTTCGTGGAAACGACGAAGAAGCGGTCGGTGTCGAACGCTTTGCCGGGGCCGATCATCCCGTCCCACCAGCCCAGCGACTTGCCGGCCGCGCCGTCGCGATCCTCGGCGCCGAACCCGTCGCGCGTGCTCTGCTCCGACGGCGTCTTCGCGAAGCCCGCCGCGTGGGCGTCGCCGCTGAGCGCGTGGCACACCAGGATGACGTTGTCGCGGCGGGGCGAGAGGGCGCCGTAGGTCTCGTATGCCACCCGGATCGGGTGCAGGTCCCGCCCGCAGTCCAGCCGCACCGGCTCCGGCAGGTCAAGGTACTGTGTCTCGACCGTGCCGGCACTGCCGACACTGCCGGCGGGGCCGGCCGCGAGCTTCGAGGCTGGCTCCGCCATGGGGGCTATCTTAGCTGGTCTCGGCCGGTATATTTTCAAGCATCTCCATCAGTATTATGGAGAACCAAGGAGAGGGGTATCACGGACATGACTACCGTCACCAATGGCGTCAACGTGCAGGCACTGCTCGACGCGCGCGAAGTACTGAAGGGTGCGCCCGAGGCCGCCCAGTTCACCTGGCGGGCATCCGCCAAGTGGGAGGGCGGCGTCCACAGCACGATCAAGGTGCAGAGCTACTTCGGCCTCGGCGAGGAGCAGAACCACAAGGAAGAGTGGACGTTCGACGCCGACCACCCCGAGGTCTTCGCGGCGGAGGACAACGGCATCACGCCGATCGAGTACCTCCTCGTCGGCCTGGCGAGCTGCCTGACGGGGGGTATTGCGTCCGTCGCGGAGAATCGTGGCATCCAGCTGCGCTCCGTCGAGTCCGTGGTCGAGGGCGGGCACGACATCCGCGGGATCCTCGGTGCCGACAGCGACGTCCGCAACGGCTACAACGACATCAAGGTGACGTTCACCATCGACGCGGACGCGTCGAGGCAGGAGATCGAGGCGCTGGTCGCCCAGTCCCAGAAGCGCTCCGCCGTGTACGACGCTCTCACCAACCCGACGAACGTCACCGTCGAAGTCGCCTGAGGGCCGGGCCATCGAGCACATCCCCGCGGTCGTCATCGGCGCGGGGCACGCAGGCCTGGCCGCCAGCTCCTTCCTCGGCGACCAGTCGATCGACCACGTCGTTCTTGAGCGCGGCGAGGTAGCCAACTCCTGGCGGCGCGAACGCTGGGACTCCCTGCGGCTGCTCACGCCCAACTGGCAGAACCGCCTGCCGGGGCTTCGCTATGAAGGCCCGGATCCCGACGGCTACCTGACGGCGGGCGAAGTGACCGAGTTCATCGAGCGCTTCGCCATCCTCTCGCGCGCTCCCGTCCGGACTGGCGTGAACGTCACGTCGGTGCGACGCACCGACGATGGATACCACGTGACGACAAGCCACGGCGAGATTCGCTGCCGGACCGTGGTCATCGCGAGCGGGGCCTGCAATCGGCCATCGGTGCCGCGGTTCAGCGACGCGGTGCCGGCGTCCGTCGAGCAGCTGACGCCGTTCGACTACCGTGACCCCGCCAAGCTCCCCGACGGCGGTGTGCTCGTCGTGGGAGCGTCGGCGACCGGCGTGCAGCTGGCCGCCGAGCTGCAGCGGTCGGGACGGCCGGTGACCCTGTCGGTGGGGGAGCACGTACGGCTGCCGCGCACGTACCGGGGCCGCGATGTGCTGTGGTGGATGGATACCTCAGGGGTGTGGGACCAGCGATACGACGAGGTCGAGGATCTCACCCGGGCCCGGCGGCTGCCGTCGCCCCAGCTCGTCGGGACTCCCGAGCGGACGACGCTCGATCTCAACGCGCTCGCCTCGCTGGGCGTCGAGCTGGTGGGCCGCTGGGCGACGGTACGTGACGGCCGCGCGCTGTTCTCCGGCGGCCTGCGCAACGTGTTCTCGCTCGCGGACCTCAAGATGGAGCGGCTGCTGGACTCGTTCGACGAATGGGCTCGGATGGACGGGTACGACGGTGGTGCCGATCCTCCCGGGCGCCTCGCGCCGACCCGCGTGCCGCAGGCGTCGCGGTTGCAGCTTGACCTGCGAAGCGGCGAGATCCGCGCGATCGTGTGGGCGACCGGTTTCCGGCCCGGCTACGGGTGGCTCGACGTGCCCGTGGTCGACGCGAAGGGCCAGCTGCGCCACGAGGGCGGCGTGGTCGACAGCCCGGGACTGTACGCGCTGGGGCTGCCCGTGCTGCGGCGGCGCAGGTCCACGTTCATTTCCGGGATCGAGGACGACGCGCGCGAGGTGATCGGTCACCTCGCGCGCTACCTGGCCGTGCGCCGGTGACCCTGGTCGCGGGCCGGGACCTGGTGGCCACGCGTGCTCAAGTGCGCCGCGCCCGGTTCGCGGCGCGCCGCCTGTCCTGCTCCTCGGCCAGCAGATCATCCTCGCTGGTGGCATCCGTGGCCAGGCACCACCGATCGTTCGGTAAAAAATATTTTCTAATACCGAACGGGCGGCGGTGTTACGGTCGCCGCCACGCATTTGCCCGCCCGGGCACGCGGCCTCGAAGGCCGCAAGACAAAGGTAAGCCCCGTGTCCTAAGTCAGGGAGCTTCGCGAGGGTGAGGAAGAAGTCATCAACCTGCCGGATCGCTTCAGTGAACAGATCGAAGCTCACCGGCTTGGTGATGTAGGCGTTGGCGTGCAGCTGATAGCTAGCCAGGATGTCCGCCTGCGCCTGGGAGGTGGTCAACATCACCACGGGGATCGTCAGCAGGTCATGATCGGCTTTCAGCTCGGCCAGCACCTCCAGGCCGTTGCGGCGCGGCAGGTTGAGATCGAGCAAGATCAGGCCGGGCCTGGGCGCGCCGGTGAACTCACCGGTCCGGCGGAGGAAGTGCATTGCCTGCTCGCCATCGCCCACCACGTGCAGCGTGCTGGGCGCCGGGGACAACTCGAAGGCTTCCCTGGTCATCAGCACGTCCCCCGGGTCGTCCTCGACCAGCAGCACGTCGATGACCCGGAGCCCGGCTTGATCGAGGGGATAGCTGACCTCAGGCATCTGCCAACCTTCCAGCGAGGATAAGGGAGCCGTGCCGCAATACCCGGGCGGTCTGCGTGAGATGGGAGACAGGCAGCAGTCCGGCACGGCCGGGTCGGCTGGCTTCTCAACCGGTGCGGCGATGTTACTGCATGCCGAGGTGACGGTCTATCCGGTCACCATCGCAGCTGGCCGCGTAACATAGGAGCAGAATTCTGGCCGCATCTGGACGGGAGACGCCGTGGCTACCGGGACCGACGTCCTCAATGCCGGGCACCGTGACCATGTCGTCCTGTTTTACCGGGACGAGCAGGAACTCACCGAGCGGGTGAGCGAGTACCTCCTCCCCGCCGTCCAAGACGGTGGCGTGGCGATCGTGGTCGCGACGCCAGATCACCGCCGATCCTTCGAGAGACACCTGGCCGGCGCTGGCGTCGATGTGGCCGCAGCCCGCGCACGCGGCTTGTACTTGGCGCCCGACGCCCGCGAGACGATGCGCGGCTTCATGGTCGCCGGCTGGCCCGACCCCGGTGGTTTCTGGCAGGCGATCAGCCCGCTGCTCCGGCAGGCGGCCAAGGCCGGGCAGCCGGTTCGCGTCTTCGGCGAGATGGTCTCGCTGCTGTGGGATGCCGGCCTGATCGACGCCGCCATCGAGGTCGAGGCGATGTGGAACGAGCTGGCCGGCCAGTACCCGTTCGCCTTGCTCTGCGCCTACCCGGCACAGCCGGTGAGCTGCGCCCACCACCATGACGCCTTGGCCGAGGTGTGCAGCGTCCACACGCAGGTGATCGGCGGACCGCCCGGGGCAGAATAAGCCCGGCGCACAGCCTGTGACCGCCCGCACTGGCGCCAGCCCTGGCTCAGCCTCGGGATGCCCGCCGGGCGCACGCGGGGCCAGGATCGCGCCGGTCGTGATCAGAAGTTTCGCCGTCGAGCTCGCTAACGCCGCGGTGCGCGAAGAGCGCGTTCTGTTCGCCGCCCTCAGGTGCGCCGTCAGCTCGCCGACGGCCGTTTGACCGGTCGGCGGACGTTTGCGCGAGGGCCTGGTCCAGGCTCGTGAAGCTGGGGATCATGCGGTCAATGCCGGTGACCGCGAAAATGCGGAGGACGGGACTGGCGGAGATGACCAGTATCAGCGCGCCGCCTTCCGCCTGGGCGCGCCTGTGCGCCGCCAGCAGGGTATGAAGCCCGGACGAATCACAAAACTGGGTCCGGGTCATGTCGACCACGAGCGTCCCGTGCGCGTGCGCGGCCGCATCCACCAGGGCCGACCGCAGATCGGGGGCGCTGGTGATGTCGATCTCCTCGGGTGCCGTCACGACCGGCACGCCGCTGACCATCTCAACGAGGAACCTGCCGTCATGCATCTGTGTCACCTCCTGGGCCGGGGGCACGGCTGCGCTGCTGGCGGGCGCCGCTGCGCCCGTGCCGCGCGTGGCCGGGGATGGGGCGGTGACCTGATCAGGACACCACCAGCATCGGCCTCCCGCCAGAGCCCTGTCAAGAGAAACACGAGAAAAATATCGCGTTTTTCCTCTCGCGAGTTATATACTCGGGAGGTATGAGCGACTCTGACCGGAGCGGCGGCAGCTGGACGCTGCTGACCGGGCACGGGCGCGTGCTGGTGGAGATCGGCCGCGACCCCGGCGCCCGGATCCGGGACATCAGCGCCGCCGTGGGACTAACCGAGCGCACCGTCCAGGCGATCGTGGCCGACCTGGAGGCCGCCGGTTACCTCACCCGCATGCGCACCGGGCGGCGCACCCAGTACTCCGTCAACCGCGACAGCCTGTTCCGGCATCCCGCCCAGGAAGGACAGCGGGTCGGCCCGTTCCTCAGCCTGCTCGCCGCGGCCGGGGAGGACACCCGCACCACGCCGGGGGCGGACGACAACAGGTGAGATCGGGTCCCGGTTAGACGTCATGCGGGTGGCAAGGCGCGCCCACACTGATTCTCGATGCACACACCGCCCGCCGATGCGCGCATCCAGCTGGCTGCTGGCGGGTCAGGCGCACGAGGTGAACCAGGGGGTGCTCGCCCCGGTCCTGGTGGAGTTCTTCACCTCATGAGGTGATCACCAAAGGGCTCGACTGCCGATGAACTCTCAGCGCCAGAGCGTGTTGTGCGGCGCAAGCTACAGTCCGGCAGCACCTGGCCACCCCTTCATGGAGCAGCTGCTCCTGGCCTGCAAGGTACGGTCGGCTCTTCCGGTCAGTCCTTAGGAAATTAGATGCTTAACCGGGGCGCTGCCAGGTACCCGCTTGGCCGGGACGTCACCCGCGCCGAGCGCCCAGCCGGGGCCACCGGGCCGCTGCCGGGCACCGCGTTCCGCCGGTACCGGGCGTTCTTCGACCAGCTCACCCAGGGGTAGGGGCGTCGTCCGGTACGTAGTGGCGGCTCTCGTCTGACGGGTCGATCCAGACCCGCATGATCACGCCGCTGGACGGATCGCGGAATCGCTCAGCCGTCGGCACCCAGCCCGGCTCAGGCTTGCGCGTCTGGGCGTGCCGCCCGCGGGAACCCCCGCCGCGCCCGGCGCCCGGCGTGCCGGGGACACCGGCGGGCGGGAGGTCGGCCAGGGGCACCGCGGCCTCCTCGGCATAGGCGGCGGCCAGCACGACACCGACCCGGTGGCGCAGGTCGTCCAGCTCCAGCCGACCCGCGGCGTAGTGCTCGCGCAGCAGCGCGATTAGGCGCTCGCGGTCGGCATCCCCGAGCAGCGAGCGCCGTCCGGGCGGCTCACCGCCCCCGGGCTCGCTCATGCCGACGGCGTGACGACCACCGCGCTGCCGTAGGCGACGACTTCGGCGCGTGCCTTGCCGATCTCGGAGGAGTCGAAGCGCATCGCGATCACCGCGTTGGCACCGAGCAGCTTCGCGTTCTCGATCATCCGGTCGATCGCATGCCTGCGGGCGTCTTCGAGAACCACCGTGAACTGCGAAACCTCGCCCTGGCGCAGCGACGAAATCCCGCCGGCGACCGTCTTGCTGAAGCCCATCGCCCGCACCACCAGACCAAACGTGATGCCGAGATTCCGTTCCACCACCTTGCCCGGCAGCTCGAACGCAGTGGTGACAGGAAAAGCAGCAGCCGTGGACTCCGGGGTGCCTGCCCTACTCGTCATATCCGTCATGCAGGGCAGTACACCGCCGCCGCGCACGCCGTGTCAACCAGCCGTGCCCCGGACCAGAACCAGGCAATCTGAGCGCGGCCGGGCCTCAGGTTCCCGGTAGGCAGTTAAGATCGCCGTCGTGAAGCGTGCGATCGATGTGGGGCTGTTCGGTGAGCTAGCCGACCCACGGGTGGTGGCCCGCCTGGCTGCCCGAGCCGAGGAGCGGGGCTGGGACGGCTTTTTCGTCTGGGATCACATCGCCTACCGTGCGCCGGTGCGGGCGGTGGCCGACCCGTGGGTGGCCTTGGCCGCGGTGGCCTGCGCCACGTCCCGGGTGCGGATCGGCGCGCTGGTCACCCCGCTGTCCCGTCGCCGGGTGCAGAAGGTGGCGAGGGAGACCGCCACGCTGGACCTGCTCAGCTCCGGCCGGCTCATTTTCGGGGCTGGGCTCGGCAGCGCGCGGAACAACGAGCTGGAGCCGTTCGGAGAGGTTACCGATCCGCGCGAGCGTGCCCGCTTGCTGGATCAGGGGCTGGACGCCCTGGCCAGGTACTGGGCTGGGGAGTTCGAGCCGGTCCCGGTGCAGCGGCCCAGGCCCCCGGTGTGGGTGGCGGGGGAATGGCCGCACCGCCGGCCGGTGCAGCGGGCACTACGCTGGGACGGCCTTTTCCCCATCGGCCTGCCCGGCCCCGCGGCGCTGGCCGAACTGGCAGCGGAGATCCGCGCTGCCCGCCCCGACGGTGGCGTGTTCGACCTGATCACCGAGCTTCCCCCGGATACCGATCTCGGGCCGTGGGAGCGGGCGGGCCTGACCTGGGCGGTCACGTTGTTCGGCCTGCAGCCCACCGAGGCGGGTGTGCGGACCGTGATCGACGCTGGCCCGCGCTAGCCAGTGCATCGCGCCGGCAGCGGAGTATGCGGGCGGCGTGCTGTTCCTGGAAACCTCGGAGGAGATGCCATCAGCCACGGAGGTCTACCGGATTCTGCGCTGCATGGCGAGCGGGATCTGCTCGGCCAGTTCGGCGCGGTTCTGCTCGGGCGGGCAAAGGCGTGGTCGCCCGGCCACCCGGCCCCGCCGATTGAGCGCGACACCTACCAGGCCGGCCAGCGGGCCGCGGTGCTGCGCGCGCTGGCGCAGTACGCGCCGCAGACAATGGCGGTCTTCGACGTTGACCTCGGGCACACCGACCCGCAGCTGGTCATCCCCTACGGCGGCATGGTCCGGGTCGACGGCCCCGCCCGCCGGATCACCGTCACTTACTGAGCGAGGGCCATCGTGGCCTGGATCAAGTTCCGCCGCGCCGCTCCCGGCGATAATCCGTCTGCCGCCCGGACGAAACCGCGCCACCCGGCTAACTCTCTGGATTGGCCACGGCCCGGTATTTCAGTACGTGATGCCGGGGAACTGCTCGCGGGCGCGCTCCAGTTGGCCGGCCCACTCGCGGGGCCAGCCGAAAGCGCGGGCGGCCTGGCCGCTCATGTCGGCGGCCGCGGCACCGCTGGTGAAGTGGACGTACTCGCCCCAGTTCATCCGCCGCGTGTAGGTGCCGCCGGAGTCGCGCGGGAAGTGCCGGGCCAGCTCCCGGAAGAACCTGTTCATGACCTCTGCCCGCCCGCAGTCCCGCCATAGCGGGTAGAACCAGTCGCGGAACCAGCGGGTTCCCCGGCGAGGGAAATCGTCGGTGTTGCCGGTGAACCGGCGGTAGACACCCTTGGCCTCGCGATCCATGCCCAGCGCTGTGTAGAGGTCATAGATGTAGAACTCGGCCCACTTGCTGTCGCCCCAGATCTCATACGCCGGTGAGCCGTGGACGCCGTTGTTGGCGCTCTCCACGGAATGCCCGATCTCATGAGCGGGCAGCTCGCGAGCGAGGGTATTGCCCTCCCGCCAGGTGTCCAGCCCGCAGTCGCTGACGTTGTGGTAGTCGTGGACCGGGCTGACGTAGTAGCCCGCGTGGCCGCCGCCGTGCCGCCCGGCGTGGTGGATGGAGTAGATGCGCGGGTCGAACCCGAACGCGTCGCCGTAGCTAGCCTTGGAGTACTGCCAGGTCACATTGATGAACCGGGGCAGCCACCGGACCTCGGCCCAGCGCACGCCGGGGTCCACGTAGATCGCGCAGTGCTCGTCGCTGTGGTAAAGCCGGAGCAACTGGCGGTGGTCGAACCAGTGCTCCTGCCAGGTGGCCGGCGGGTCAGCCAACTGACGCTCCGACTCTGCCGCCACCAGGTCCTCCCTCTCCGGGCTCTGCCCGGCGGGTTTCGTTAAGCCCTCAACAACGCGATCGTATGGCCAGTGAGCTCGCTTGTCGTACCTCGTGGCCGTGGGCCGGGCGGCATTCATGTGGGCGGCCTTGCACTGTTGCATTCGCCAGAGCCTGCGCGAATTGCAGATAGTCTTCTTCGTGAGTTGTTCGGCTGCGCTGCGCCGCGCGGGAGAAACAACGGGACGATGGTCGAGCATCGGCCCTCTCGATCCCGTCTAGGGTGGCCATGATGCGCGCTCGCCTGGTATGTAGCCGCCGCTGGCGGGTGCACCTGGCCAGGGCGGCGGTGGTCTGGCTGTGCGCCGCCCTGCTGGCCGGCTGTGGTAGTCCGGGCGGGGCCAGGCCGGGTGCGGGCGGCTCCGGGGTGACCTCTGGTGCGTGGCGGGCGGATGCTAGCGGCACGGACCAGCGGTTGTACGCGGTGGCCTGCCTCAGCGCGCTACGGTGCGAGGCGGTCGGGGCGGCAGGCACCATCGTTTCCACCGGGGACGCCGGCGCTACCTGGCGGGCACAGGCCAACCCGCTGCGGGGCTCCTCGAAGATCCTTTACCGGATCGCCTGCGTGGCGCCCAGCTCCTGCTACGTCATCGCCAGGCCGGACACCATCCTGGTGACGCACGACGGCGGCGGCAGCTGGAGCAGCCATGTGCTTCCCCTGGCCGGGGTCGGCGCGAGCCTTACCAGCCAGGGGTGCCTGGCGGGTACCGGCGCTGACATTCGCGGGCGGCCCGCGCTGTGCCAGCTGGGCCTGCTGGACATCGCCTGCGTCAGCGCCCGCATCTGCTACGCCGTGGCCACCGGGCCGGCCGGGTACTATTACGGGCCGATTCCCGCCCCGAGCTGGGCCGGGTCGTCGAATGCCATCTGGATGACCAGTGACGGGGGAACAAGCTGGGCCCGGCAGTCCGTTCCCTCGGGCGTAGGGTGCACGGAGGGTGACTGCGGGACCGCGCTCTTTAGTTATCCCCTGGAATGGATCTCGTGCCTTGGCAGCGGGCTGTGCCGGGCCGGCGGGGGATTCTTCGGCGGCTGCGGGGCTTGCGGCGATGTGTACGCCGTCGTCGCGGTGACCCGTCCCGGCGCGCCCTGGACGATGCTCACGTGTCCCCAGCCGCCCTATCCGTGCTCGCGCACGATCAAGTCTGCTCGCGGCTCGCCGTTCGCGCCCGACGCGGGCGTCTGCCCCACGGCCGGTCGCTGCTACGGCGTCTTCAGCACGAGTCCGTTCGATCCCGGCAACGGCGTCGACTGGTCGACCGATGGCGGGGCACTCTGGCGGTTCGGGCCAAGCGGGGCCGGCAGCGTACGCAACGCCATCGCCTGCCCCGCCGCGCGGATCTGCTACACGGCCGGGAGCCAGGGGACGATCACCCGGACGGTGAACGGGACCGCCTTCGTGGCCGACGGCCGCCCTACCTCTCGCGACCTGTACGACATCACTTGTGCCGATGCGGCCATCTGCTACGCGGTGGGAGATAACGGCACCATCGTTGCCCGCCAGTGACAGCCCGGACGGGCCATTTCGACGCGTGGCAGTGCCGAAGCCGCGAGGATGGCTTATCCAGCCGGCGCGGCACGAAGAAGCGGTGCCCGTTGTACGCCCCCTTGGCGGCCACCGCGGCTCTCAAGGTGTCCGACGGATAGCTGACCGCCACGATGGAGGGGTTGGCCGGGCTGACTGTGGCGGGCAGGACGGCGGCGACGTCGGTGACCTGGCTGGGCAGGCTGGGCAGGAAGAGGCCGGTGGGGTAGCCGCCGAAGCCGAAGTACTGCTCGGCGACGGGGAACCCCGATGAAGGCCATGCTGTCCTATCGGTGACCAACACCGGACCGCTCATCCCGCCAGCGGAAGTCGACCGCCTCTTCCAGCCCTTCCAGCGCCTCGATTCGCGCCGGGCACATCACAGGGACGGGCACGGGCTCGGGCTTTCTATCGTCCGAGCCATCGCGACCGGACACGACGCCGCCATCACCACCCACCCCATACCCGGCGGCGGCCTCTCCGTGAGCGTCATCTTCCCGCGACCCGCGAGCCCAGCCGCATGTCCGGAAAGTCATTCCCAGAGCGACCGACACAGCCTCGAGATCGAGAATGTGAGCCCGGCTCGCACCCACCATCACGCTTAGCGCGCTAGACAAGCCGCCGATTGACGGCAACCGGTCCGCTTACTGACGCTTTCGCAGCACGACCAGGCTGGACTCCTAGGCGGTACGGTGAGGATCCGTGAGCCCTTTCCCGTCCCCTGTCATCCGTTCGGTGCGGCTGGACCTACGCGAATACGGTGCTGGTGATGCCGGGCTCGTCCGGGGGCTCCTGGCCGGCGGCGAGCGCGAGGCGCTGCCGCCGGGCGCGCCGTCAGACCCGGCCGAGGTGGCAGGGTGGCTTACCGACGTTGTGCACCGGCCGCAGCGCGAGGGAACGGGCGTCCACGTGATGATGCTTGACCGCGCGGCCGGCAAGATCGTCGGGTCCATCGGCCTGTTCCACGCCGACTGGGAGGTCCGTTCGGCGGAGATCGGCTACGGCGTCCGCGCCGACGAACGCGGCAAGGGGTACGCTTCGGAGGCGCTCGGCGCGATCGCCAGGTGGGCACTCACCGATGGCGGCATCCAGCGGGCCTGGCTGACGGCGAACACGGACAACGTGGCGTCGGTACGGGTAGCGGAGAAAGCGGGCTTCCGCCGGGAAGGGACCCTCCGCCGCGCCGGGCTGGAAGACGACGGGCTGCACGACCTGGCAGTCTTCTCCCTGCTCGATGACGAACTGTGATCGGGCCGCGGACCAGTCGAGTGCCGCTGCGCATGCCTCGGCGGCGTACCCGCATCCCCACGCCTCCGGCAGGAACATGTAGCTCGCGGAGCACGAGCCGCTCAGTCCTGCTCGGTGCAGGCGGCTGCGCGGGGACCTCGGCGTCCGTCAGCTAAGGCGCGCAGAACGGGAGGTTCTGCGCTGCCGGCTTGGCTGCCGTGCGGCGCCGAGGATGAGGTCGAACTGGCGAAGCTGCAGCGACAATGGCACTGCCCGCATCAGGGCATCACGCGCGGCGCAGGTGATGCGCCCATGGGAGGCCCGTGTTCCGCGCGATCAGCGTGGTGGTGGCGGCGTTGCGCCACCGGCGCTGCTGGTAGTCCCGCAGTGCCGCCCGGGTGTCGCGCGAGCCTGCGAGGCAGCTGGCCAGCGTGGTCGCGTCGATGATCGCCTGGCATGCGCCCTGGGCGAGGTCCGGGGTCATCGGGTGGATGGCATCACCGGCCAGCGCAACCCGTCCCCGGCTCCAGGTCCGGGCCGGGCGCCCGTCGTAGATGTCGTTCCGGATCACGGCGGTCTGCGGGGTGGCTTCGATGATGGCGGGTATGGGATCATGCCAGGCGCCGAAGACCTTGCGCAAGGACGCTGCGGTGTCCCCGTCGTGCTGCCCTCCCGCCGCGGCATTCCATGTCGCGTACCAGATGATCCGTTCGCCGCTGGTGGGGCCCAGGCCGAAGCGCGCGCCCCGGCCCCAGGTCTCGGTGCCATCGCGGGGAAGCGGAACTGATCCCGCGGGCGTGACCGACCGTACGGCGGTGTAGCCGCGGTACCGGAGCGGAGCAGGCCCGGACAAGGCGGCTCGCACGGCCGAGTGCACTCCGTCGGCGCCGATGAGGACATCAGCCTGGACCTGCCGCCCGTCCGCGAAGCGCGCGGTTACGCCCTGGGTGCTGTCCTTGAAACCAGTGCAGCGGGCACCGAGATGGATGACCGCGGGGTCGAGCATTACCCGTGTTCTGCGACCAGGAGCTGCTGCAGCTCGGCTCGGTGGACCAGGACGAACCCGGCACCCCAGCGCTGTGCCATAAGCTCCCCGGGGATGCACGTCAACCACGTGCCATCGGGCCGCTTGAGGCCCTGCCCGGCGACCGTCACCGCCAGCTGCGCCACCTTGCCGGCCAGGCCGATCGGCTCAAGGGCTCTCATGGCGTTCGGCCACAGGCCCACCCCCGCCCCGACCTCTGCCAGCACCGGTGCCTGCTCATAGACCTCGGCGGCCACGCCCCTGCGGGCGAAGGCGATGGCGGCCGTCAGCCCCCCGATGCCGCCGCCGATAATGGCAATCTTCGGCCCCATGCCCGTAACGCCCTTCCCCGGTGAACGGTCCTGGCGGCCGCCCAAGACGGCCGGCCCAGTCGCCCTGTCCCGGCGCTTCCCGGTATTTGCCTGTCGTCTCATCCCGCGCTCCCAGGACCACGCGATCCCAGATTCCGCCATCGTAAAAACGCAGCGGTACGGATTCGTTACGGTCACCAGGCTGGATCGCAGGCGCTCGCGGTCTTGAAGTACCGGCTGTATGACATCGACCGGGTCATTTCCCGGACGCTGGCCTACGCGATCGTCACCGGCGTGCTGGCCGGGGTCTACGCCGGGCTGGTGCTGCTGGCCACCCAGGTGTTCCGCGTGCACGCCCCGGTGGCGGTGGCCGCCGCTACCCTGGCCGCGGCGGCCCTGTTCAGCCCGGTGCGGCGCCGGGTGCAGCAGCGGGTGGACCGGCGGTTCAACCGGGCCAGGTACGACGCCGACCAGACCGTGGCCGCATTCGCGGCCCGGCTGAAGGACGCCGTCGACCTGGACACCGTCTGCGAGGACCTGGCCCGCGTCGTACAGGCGGCACTGGAACCCTCCTATGTCTCGGTGTGGACCAGCCGACGCGAATGAAATCAGCCGCGCCTGTTCCTCCCCGCCTCGCTGTCCCGAACGACCAGGCCATCGCCGGACATCTCACCTCCGCCACCGCCGTCCACCGGGCGAACTCCTATCCCCGCCCTCGAGCCGACCGCGCAGTCCCAGGCCGAGACTAGCCTCCAACCAGCCCAGATGTGCGGGCCCGCACAACCCCAGCGCATCATCTCAGTTTCCGCTCGCCATCCGGCGAGAGTCCCAGGACGGACCGCATGCACCTAGCGGGCCGCCAGCACGTCACCGCCTGAGTGAAGACGCGGTCAGGCGGGCTGCCACAGCTCGACCCGGTTGCCCTCGGGATCGGTGACCCAGCCGAACCGGCCGACACCCTCCATGTCCTGCGTCTCTTCAGCTGCGTCCGCTCCCTTGGCGCGCAACTGCGCGAGCATCGCATCCAGGTCGCGGACCCGGAAGTTGAGCATGCTCTGCTGGGCGCGGGACCCGAAGTAGCCGGTCTCGGACTCGAACGTCGCGAACACCGTCGGCCCGGCTCCCTGACGCCACAGGCCGTTCTCATCGACGTCCAGGCCCAGGCACTCGCGATACCACGCGCCCAGGGCCGCCGGGTCGGCGGCCCGCATGAAGTACCCGCCGATTCCAAGCACACGTTCCATGCCGCTATCTTGCCAGGACGGCGATCAGGCGGGCTGGCACCACACCATCGCTCGCTTCACCCCCGTCTCAATCGCGGGGCGAACTCGTGAGCATTCCCTTGGCTAGGCATTCCCTCGGCTAGCCAGTCGGCCACGGCCTTCTCGACCGTGTAGCCCGCCGCACTATGGCAGATCCATCAGGAAGCCGTGATGTCACACTCCACGGGCCTTGTCTCGTCCTTGTCCGTCAGCAGCAAATCGTGGTGGCAGGGGTGAGACGGATGAAAATCGCGGTGGCAGGCGGGACGGGCGTTGCCGGGCGCTGGACGGTGGATGCGTTGCGCGCCGGTGGTCACGAGGCGGTCGTAATCGCCCGTTCGACCGGTGCTGACCTGGTCACGGGTGAGGGCCTTGAGGCCGCGCTCGCGGGCGTGGACGCGGTGATCGACGCGACCAACGTCGCGTCGACAGGCAAGCGGGTTAGCAGCGAGTTCTTCGAGGCCACGGCGCGGACGCTGATGCGCACGGCCGCCACGGCGGGCATGCGGCATATCGTCGCGCTGTCGATCGTCGGGATCGACCGGGTGCCGTATGGCTACTACCAGGGCAAGCTGCGTCAGGAACAGGTCCTCCAGGACTCGCCTATGCCGGTGAGCATCCTGCGGGCGGCGCAGTTCCACGAGTTCGCTGGACAGTACCTGGCCAAGGTGCCCGGGCCGGTCGTGATCGTCCCCCGCTGGCGTAACCAGCCGGTCGCGGCCCGCGAGGTCGGCGCGGCGCTCGCCCAGATCGCCGTCGGCGATCCGGTGGCCATGTCTGAGCTGGCGGGCCCGCGGGAGGAGATAATGGCGGACATGATCCGCCAGGTCGTCCGCGCGCGCGGAGACAGGCGCCTAGTCGTCTCGGTCCGGGTGCCCGGCGCAGCGGGCAAAGCCCTGGCGGCGGGCGGCGGCCTGTCCGGAAGGCCGGGGCTGCGCGGGACGCAGACCTTCACGGACTGGGTAACCGAGCAGCGGGCGCGGGACACACTGTGAGCACCGGCACCGACCTGCTGGCCGCTGCCTTCAGCCAGGCGCGGCCGAGGCTGGTCCGGGTGGCGTACGCGATCATCGGCAGCCATAGCGAGGCCGAGGACGTCGTCGCGGACTGCTGGTTCCGGCTGGCTGCCGCCGACCAGGACGAGCCAGTGCGCGATGTGGAGGCCTGGGCGGTCGTGGCCGTGTCGCGGATGGCGCTTGACGTGCTGCGGTCCGCCCGGGTCCGGCGGGAACGCTACGTCGGCCCGTGGCTGCCCGAGCCGGTGGTCGCCTCACCCGGTCAGACGGCCGCGGACCCGGCGGACCAGGTGACGCTTGACGACGAGGTCAGCTACGCGCTCCTGGTGGTGATGGAGACGCTGTCGCCGGCGGAGCGGACCGCGTTCGTCCTGCACGACCTGTTCGGCGTGAGCTTCGATGAGATAGCGGCGATCGTGGGCCGGACCCCGGCGGCCGTCCGGCAGCTCGCCTCCCGCGCCAGGCGGCACGTCCGCGGGCAATCCCCCTGTCCAGCTGCCGGTGCAGCCGAGCACCGGCGCGTGGTGGAGGCCTTCGCCTCAGCCGCGGCGTCAGGCGACCTGGCTGCGCTGATCCGCGTGCTCGACCCGGACGTGGTCCTGGTCAGCGACGGCGGCGGCCTGGTCACCTCCGCCCGCAGGCCCGTCCTCGGCGCAGACCGGGTCGCTCGCTTCCTGCTCGGCATCCTCGCCAGGGAACAACCAGGCGACGTGATCGACCGCGTCGTCGTCAACGGGGCACTGGGGTTCGCCGTCTACCAGCAAGGCCACCTAGTCACGATCGTCTCCGTGACAGCGGCCGCCGGCCGGGTAACCCGCCTGGACCTGATCCGGGCGCCCGGCAAACTGCCCCGCCTGGCCAGGTAGCAACGTGCTGAGGGGACGTGGGCCTGATCCGCCGTTTTGCTCGGCCGTGAGCCGCGCCCCTGCTCGCACTGGTCTGGCGGTGCTAGACGAGCTGGCAGGCTCTTGCTGGCACAGAAGCCTCGCCCTTCGGCTGGGGTTCCGGTTGCTGATCTTCCTCGGTCTTCTCGCAGGCGCCAAGATCCGCGGGAGCAGACCGCTGGGTCTAGGCTGGTGCAAGCCATCGCGAAGCGACGTCTTGGCCGGGCGGCCTAGACTCAGCGGCCACGAGCGGGCCAATCGGGAGTAAGAAGATGGCTGCACCACAGGTCACAGGAGGCATCCGGATGCGCGCATCGGATGACTATGTCCCAGAAAAACGCCGCGACCGCGACCGCGGACATGCTCGCCGCTACGACTCGCCGTCTCCGGCACCGACGTGGCCTCGATCAACTGGGGCCAGGGGTAGCACTCCCACACCACAGCACTGGCCGAGATGCACTCCATCCTGCAAGGGGCGGCCGCCCGCCACGTCACCGTGGATGCCGGCTCCGGCGACTTCGGCGCGTCCAGCGACCCCCGGCTGGGCACGCCTGACAAGGAGGTCAGCCTGCCGGCCTCCGACCCGCTCGTGCTGGCCGTCGGCGGCACCCGGCTCACCGCGAACTCCTCGACGGGCCTCTACATCAGCGAGACCGCCATGGGCGGCCCGGCTGGCGGAGGATCGGGCGGTGGCTTCAGCCACCTGTACACCCGCCCCGCCTACCAAAATGGCGTTCCCGGGATCTCAGCGGCGAGGGACGTGCCCGATGTGGCCGGTGCTGGCCAGTGGATCATCCCGTTCGTCTTCGCCGGCGGTGGCAAGACGTGGAACCTCGCGTTCGGCGGCGTCAGCGACTCCGCGCCGCTGTGGGGCGGGCTCATGGCGCTGGCCGACCAGTACGCCCACCACGACCTCGGCTTCGTCAACCCTGCCATCTACCGCATCGCCCGCAGCACCAGCTACCACCAGGCATTCCACGATGTCACTACCGGCAACAACACTGTGCACGCGGGCTCCGTCACGATCACCGGTTACCAGGCCGCTCCCGGATGGGACCCCGTGACGGGCTGGGCAGCCCCGACGCGCAGGTGCTTGTCCCTCTGCTGGCCCGCTTCACCAGCCGCAGCAAGACATAGCAGGATCGTGCAACCGCGTTGCAGACGGCTGCAGCTTGACGTGGGCTGGTCCGGTGGGATCATCCGTTCATGACAGATGGTTTCGTGAGGGGCCCCGGCGAGGGCCAACGGGTCTCGCCGGCCATGACGCTCAAGGTGGGCGACAAGAACTCGCAGGCCTGGTCGATGTTTGAGGTGGTGGACATCGGGCCGGGCTTTGACGTCGGCGCTCACCTGCACCGCAACGCCGAAGAGCTGTTCTATGTCCTGGAGGGCCAGCTCGACCTGCTCGCCTTCGAACCGCGGGTCCGGACTCCGGGCCACTGGCAGGGCTGGGAGTCGCGCACCGGGGCCACGGTGGCCCGCGGTGGGCCAGGCAGCATGATGTATGTCCCGCGCGGCTGCCCGCACGCATTCGCCAATCCGGGTCCCGGCCCGGCCCGGATGATCTTCCTGGTTTCCCCCTCCGGCCACGAGCACTACCAAAGGGAGCTCGCCGAGCTGGTCGCCAGCGCGGCAGGCCCGCTTGACGCGGCGATCGCCGAGCTGCGCGCCCGCCATGACATCGAACAGCTCACCCCCCAGGTGATGCCCGGGCGCCCGTAACAACACGCCCGCATCTCGCCGCCGCCGCGATGGCCGCTGACGGCGCGAAGCCCGGCAGGTCCAGCTGGCCGGGCGATCAACGCCACGATGCGCGGCTGTTCTGCTGGTGGAGGATAGGTGCATGATCCTCGACAGCTGTGACATCCCGGTAGTGCTGGCCCCGCTGGCGGGCGGACCGTCCACGCCAGAGCTGGCCGCTGCGGTGAGCAACGCGGGCGGGCTGGGCTTCCTCGCCTCCGGCTACCTGTCCGCCGCAGAGCTGGCGGACCGGCGCCGTCGGCTGGACGAGCTGACCGGCCGGCCGTTCGGCGTGAACCTGTTCGTTCCCGGACCGGCCGGGGACCTCGCCCGGGTGCGTAAGTTCGCGGCGGAAATCGAGTCCGATGTGTCCCGGGCCGGCGCGCGGCTGGGCGAGCCGCGGCACGACGATGACGACTGGGACGCCAAGATCGGTTACCTGATGGGCGCCCGGGCAGATGTAGTGTCGTTCACGTTCGGGATCCCGGGCGAGGATGTCATTGCCGGGCTGCGCGCCAGGGGAACCGAAGTCTGGGTGACGGTCACCAGCCCGGACGAGGCACGCCGCGCGGCTGCGGCAGGCGCGGACCTGCTGATCGTCCAGGGGTATGAGGCGGGCGGGCACCGGGGCGGGACGAGCGACGCCCCCGGCGAGGGGACCGGGCTCATCGCGTTGCTGCAGCTCATCACCGCGCGCCTGGCCACGCCCGTGGTGGCTGCCGGCGGCATCGCGACGGGCAGGGCGATCGCCGCGGTGCTGTGCCTGGGTGCCCGGGCCGCCGCTCTCGGAACGGCGTTCCTCGACTGCCCGGAGGCGGCGACCGCACCCGTGCACCGGTCCGCGCTGCACGATGACGCCCCGACGAGGCTCACCCGGGCGTTCAGCGGCCGGACTGCGCGCGGGATCGAGAACGGCTTCCTGCGCGCCCACTCCGAATCCGCTCCGGCGGCCTACCCCGAGGTGCACCACCTCACATCGCCGATGCGGAAGGCCGCCCGCCAGGCTGGCCTTGCCGACTACGTGAACCTGTGGGCCGGGCAGGCCTACCCGCTGACGTCCACGGCTCCCGCCGCGGACCTCGTCCGCGACCTCTGGGAGCAGGCCCAGGAAGCCCTCCGTCGGCTCGCCAGCCACGTCCCCTGGCCGTAGCCCGGTGACACTGGCCAGCTAGGACCGCGAGGATGCGCTCCCACGCCGCAGATTCTGATACGCCGAATCGGATAATCTGCGCGCGCCCGTGGCCCTGTGGCTGCTGTTCGGCTTCGGCTCGTATTCGGCGATCCAGAGCGGTTTTCTGGGTGGTCTGACATGGCGCCCCTTTAAGGGTGATGGCGCGATAAGGAAGGCGTCCTTCAGCCAATGGGACCGAGGTAAGTCCAGTGTCTGTCTTGCCGGACGAACTTGCTTGTCTCCGCGAGGACGCCACGCTTGCCCTGCTGGACGTACACGGCACGGAACCGCACCGTGCCGGTGGCGTCGAAGAGTCCGCCATCGCGCGTTTCCAGGATGGCGAGGCGGGTCCACCGGAGGGCCGGGTCGAGGCTGAAGGTGCGCGGACGGCCGGACAGGTGCCAGGTACGCAGGAGGTAACTGGCGTCCCCGACGGCGAATGCGCTGTAACGGGAGCGCATCAGCGACTCGGCGGTCGGCGCCGGCGCGCCGGCGTGGAGTCGCCCGCAGCACGACTCATAGTCGTCTCCGAGGCCGCAGGGGCAGGCGAGTCCGTCCATGCGGACATTCTCGCAAGGGCACATCGATACTGGGGCTGGCGACGCGTCGAAGGCTTGCTCGATCAGGGCGGGCGGTTCGGGGATCTCGTCATTGCCGGGGCCGTTATCGGGCCCCTTCCACTCCTGACCAGGGAGACGTACACACTGGACCACCGCCGGGCGGCAGCGCAGAGTGACGACGCGTGATTCAGGTAGCGAGCGGGAACCGCCGTTCGGTGCGGTTTCGTAGATGCGACCAGGGCGGACGACCGGGGCACAGATGCGGACGTTCTGTTCGCGTCTGGGCAATCGCCAATTGGCCTTAAACCGTGGCTGGGAAGGAAGGTTGCACCGTTGCCAGGCGGCTGCGGCTGGGTGAGCGAGGGAGCATGGAGGCCTCTACCGGGTGAGGGCGGTGAGGAGCTGCTCCCGGGTCGGCTGGGCGACTGGCGGCGCGCCGCCGTGCCGCCTGAGAGTTTCCTGCGTGCGCGCTACGACATCCGGGTCGGTGTAGACCTCGCCGGGCGGGCAGATCATCCCGTTGATCTTCCAGAACGCGCGGAAGGCGGTCGGGTCCCAGGACGCGGCCGCGCGCAGCTGGGAATAGGTGACCCGGCCGGGAGTCTGGGACGGCCGGGGCGGTGGGGCGCCGAAGATGGTATGCCGCATCATCGCCAGCCGCGCGGCGTCGATCACGGCCTGATCGTGGTAGAACGGCACCACGTGCGCGCCGACGAGGCGGTCCAGGGCGAGCGCCTGCGCGGCGGGATCGGCGGCGTGCTCGCTGATGGTATCGGCCAGGTCGGCGGCGCCGGTCAGGGCCAGGGCCAGGCCGCGACCGAGGGTCGGGTTGGTGGTGCAGACCGAGTCGCCGATCGCGTGCAGGCCGGTGGCGACGGGAGTCCCGCCTGCCACCAGGCGGCGCAGGGTGTTGTGCAGCCCGGCCATCGGGAACACGCCGGTGATCGGGTCCATCACATCCAGCCAGGCCCGGTAGGCGGGGATGGTCCGCAGTACGGCGGTGAACACCTGCGGGTCCCGCGCCGTGCGGAACCGGTGGTCGGCGGCCAGCGGCGCCACCACCAGCTGCACGGCGCCGTTGTCACCGCCCCACTTCCCGGCCAGGAACTCATCGAGGGCCACGACGATCCGGGTGACCAGCGGGGCGGGCAGCCCGGCGCCCGGGCGTACCCGGTAGTGGCGGCTGAAATAGGCGATCCCGCACTCGGCCCGCCAGGTGGCGCTGGTCCGGGCGCCGATCTGCGTCAGCCAGTCATCGACCGGCGAGCGGCGGCCGGTGGCGTCGATGACCAGGTCGGCAGCCAGGTCACCGCGGTCGGTGCGCACGCCGGTCACATGCGGCGGCCGGCCACCGGGCCGGCCGCGGGCGGTGAGCAGCCCGGTGACTTTCACCCCGCACCGCACCGTGACCCGCGGCTCGGCCGCCGCGGCCCGCTGCAGCACCCAGTCGACGGTGGACCGCCTGGTCATCATCGGGGTAAGCTCCTCATCCCCCGGGCGGGCCGCGGTGTCCGGCAGCGAGTCTGGCATCTGCGTCCGCAGCGGAGCTTCGGCCACCCCGGCGGCCAGCAGCCCCGCATACACGTCGGGCAGGTGCTCGATGAGAAGCTGACGGCACCGGGCCATGACGATATGCGGCTGGACGATCTGCGGCGCCGCAGGACGAAACGCCGCCGCGGCGGCGGATTCCACGTCCGGGGCAGGCTGGAGGCAGTCCCGCTCGAAGACCAGGACCTGGTGCCCGGCCCGGGCCAGCAGCAGCCCGGCGAACAGGCCCGCGGCGCTGCCCCCGGCAATGACGACATCCAACGCGTGCCCCTCTCGGCGCCCACCGCCCCTCCGCACGGAGTCGACACCAGGGTAAAACGACGGTAGCCCTGCCAGTCAAGGAGAACCCGAAGCCCGCCAGGATGCCAGCCAACCTCGAGCCCTTGGCCGGCTGGCCGGTGATCGAACACGCAATCGTCGTTATGATCGGCCGCACCACCGTCAGGTGAACGCTCCCACGGCCTCCCGAACTAGTCGTTATGGCGCTAGGTGGTCAGAGCGCTAGGCCAGGGTCCTGGCATGCCTGGCGCACCGGCACGCCCGCCCGGCTGGCAGCCGCGGGATGTAAGCGACCGCCGCGAACAGGGCGTACTGCCAGAAGTCGTCGGTCTGCCACCAGGCGACCTCATCCAGCAAGTCCGGTTCGGTCCCGCCCTGAAGGGCCGCCGCGGCCAGCACCGCGTACTGGAGCTTCTTGTTTTGCCGGCCGCGGAAGGCGAACTCGGGCAAGAACCGCTCGCGCAGTCCCTCCAAGGGCAGCGGGCCGGCCCGGATGTACCCCTCGGACTTCGCCAAGGCCCCGGATCCGGTGAAGCTGACGCTGCTGGCCGCGCTGTGCCATGTCCGCCTGGCCGAGCTGACCGACGGCCTGCCCGGCCTGCTGATCGAGCTGGTGCACCGGATCAGCGTGCGGGCTGAGCGGAAGGTCGAGAACGAGCTCAGCAGCGAGTTCTAGCGGGTGCACGGCAAGCAGGGCATCTTGTTCAAGCTCGCGGCCGCGAGCGCGGACCATCCCGACGAGCTCGTGCGCACCGCGCTGTACCCAGTGGTCGGCGAGGCGACGCTGCGGGACCTGGTGGCCGAGGCGCGGGCAGACGAGCGCGCGTTCAGCACCCGGGTCCGGGTGCAGCTGCGGTCCTCCTAATCTCACCACTACCGGCGCGGCCTGCCGAAACTGCTGAAGGCGCTGCGTTTCCGGTGTAACAACACCGCGCATAAGCCGGTGATGGACGCGCTGGACCTGCCGGAGCGCTACGACGGTTCGGCTGAGAAGTCCTACGCGGCGGGCGACGTGGTACCACTGGATCAGCGTTCCGCATATCCCGCGCCAGCCCGAGCCGGCCAACCTGAAGGCGCTAAAGGAGGAGATCGCCCCCCGGTGAGGCATCATCGACCTGCTCAACCTGATCAAGGATGCCGACCACGTGACCGGATTCACCGCCGAGTTCACGTCGGTCGCCTCCCGGCAGTTCACCGACCCTGAGACGCTGCGCCGCCGGCTGCTTCTGGTGCTGTTCGGGCTGGGCACCAACATGGGCATCAAGCGGGTCGCCGACGGCGCCGCCTCCGCCAGCGGTGATGGCGGCACGGCGGACAGCGAGGCGGCGCTGCGCCGGGTGCGGCGACTGTTCATCAACCGGGACCACCTCCGCGGCGCGATCCGCCGCATTGTCAACGAGACCCTGGCCGCCCGGGATGTCTCGCTATGGGGGCACGGCACCTCGTGCGCGTCGGACTCCGGCAGCACACCTCGCATCCCGGGCCCGTGGTCACTCCGTCAGCGCGACCGCGGCGTCTGCGGCCGAGGCGAACAACTGCCGGCGCGCAAGCTCGGCCGTCATCCACCCGCGGTGCTCCCACTCCCGGCCGGCCAGCGAGTCTCCGGCCATCACCACCTCGCCGAACGGGATGGAGCGGTAGCGGGCGATCGCCATCAGCGCCGACGCTTCCATCTCGACGACCAGGCACCCTTCCTCCACCCGGCGCGAGACCCTGGCCCGGGTCTCGCGGTAGATGGCGTCCATCGACCAGCTCAGGCCGTGCACCGATTCCACGCCGCCGGCGCTGAGCGCGCCGGCCAGGATCTCGGCCGGACCCGGGTCAGCCGGGACGACCCGGCCGGCCGGCAGGTAGTGAAAGGACGTGCCCTCGTCGCGCACAGCGCCGGTCAAGACCACCGCGTGCCCCATCACCAGCTCCGGTACCAGCGCCCCTGCCCCGCCGCAGGCGATGACTCCGCGAACCCCGCGGGCAATGACCTGCTCGAGCATCGCGCCGGCCAGCGGCGCCCCGACTCCGGGATGGAACACACCCAGCCGTACACCGCGATGCTCGATCTCCCACAACGATGCCGGGCCCATCTCGCTGTGCAGGCGGCACACTGGCCTGGCGTCGGCCCGGCTGGACAGTTCCTCGACGACGTCCCGGAAGAAGCACGCCACAGCGACCGCCGGCGCGTCGACCGGACGGATCAGCCGACTCGGCTCGATGACCGCCTCACCGGTCAGATCCTCATCCTCCAGTAGCGGCAACCGTTGGCGATCAGCCGGCCCGGGCAACCTCCGCACCTCCCGTACCTGCATGCTACCGGCCCGCTGGGGGCCTGGCCCCGTAGGGTGCCGAAGCTGTTTCATGGCGTCTGACCTGCGACGCCTTGGGCGTACTGTCGATCCTTATACCGTCTGCCCGCACTGGCCGGCACCCCGCACCGGCACGACCTGCCGGCCGGAGGAGGCAGCGAGCTGGTCACGCAGGTACAAGCTGAACGCGGAAAGACTGGCCGGCGGCGATCCCGACCGGGTTTGCGGCTGGTGACAGCTTCCTACCGGCAGCCGACTACCGCGTCGTGCTGCTGGCTGTCGACGGGCTCGTCCCGGGCCCGGGCGACCAGGCCAGCGACGCGCTGCCGGCCGCGGCGGAGGCTACCGCCCGCAAGGCGCAGCGCGACGGCCCGGCCGAGCAGGTTCCGCACGTGGCGGCGTGGCGGGAGGCCTACCGGGCGTTCGGGGCCAAGCCGCAGCGCACCCGTAACAGCCTGGAGGCGCTGCTGCGCCGGGCGCCCTCCGGGCTGCCCCGGGTGAACCGGCTCACCGACTGCTACAACGCGATCTCGGTGCTGCACCAGATCCCGGTCGGCGGGGAGGACCTGACCCGCTACGCCGGCCCGCCGCGGCTGATCCGCGCCACCGTCGAGATGTGCTGAAAGTGAGCGAAAAATTGCTGTGCGGATTAGCGGCGGAGGAAATCAGCGACGGCCTGGCGGTACTCCTGGGGCGCCTCGACGCTGGGTATGTGGCCGCAGCCTGCGAGCATGACGAGCTGGGATCCGGTGACGGCGGCGGCAATCGGCTGGGCCTGGGCGGGACCGCAGATGAAGTCGAGCTCGCCGGCCACGATCAGGGTCGCGCTGATGATGCGGCCCAGCAGGGGACGCAGGTCAACGGACTGGTACAGGCCGCCCTCCCAGGCTTTGCCGGCGGCCAGGTTTGCCCTCATGACCCGGCTCATCCCGGCGAGCCGTGCCGCCACCTCGGGCTTATCTGGTTCGGCGAGGTAGAAGGGCAGGACCGTGGCCATCATCTGTTCCATTTCGGCCGCATCAGTGGCGGCGAGCAGGCGCTCGGTCCAGGAGTCCATGACGGGCCGCGCTTCGGCATACCACGGCGAGCTGGCGTGCCGCTCTAGCAGGGCCTCGGCCTCGGCCTCGGCGTCACCTCCGTCTTGAGCACCGGCGCCGAGCCCGATACCGAAGGCCGCAACGGCCACGCAGCTCGCCGTGCTCTGCGGGTACAGCGCGGCGTAAGTCAGGGCCGTGGTCGCCCCGAAAGAGTGGCCCAGCACCACGACCTCCGCCAGCGCCAGCGCCTGGCGCACCTCCTCGTAGAACCGGGCGTGCCCTTCGGGGGAGTATCCGGCGGGACTAACCGGGGGCGTGGATGAGCCTGAACCGTGAGGATCGATCAGGTAGGAACACAGCACGTCCGACAACAGTCCCGCATCACCGTTCATGTAGGCGGCTGAAAATCCGGGACCTCCGGCGAACATCAGCGCTGGCCTGCCGGTCCCGATAATTTCATAGCTTGCGCTCCGCCCTCCCGGCAGCGCGGCGATACGCGTCATGCTCCCTCCCCTTCCCGGCAGCCAAGGGCCGGCTGGCTTTGCCCGGCCAGGTATCCAGCCTGCGGCAAGATCATGCAGCCGGGCAATCCCCGGGACGTGAGGTCGCGGGAAGTGATGCCTGGCGAGGGCGACATAACGGCCCGGCGGCCGCCAGCAGGGTCCGACGACGTCTACCCAGATGAACCTCCAGCTGCCGAGATGAACCCCCAGCGAGGAGGACCCCGCAGCCTCAGCCTCACCCCTTACGGGCAACAGGGGACCATCTCACGATACGTGAATGTTCAGTCACGGAATCGGGAATCGCGCCGGCCGCGGCACCTATAAGGGCCAGTGGTGTCAAGAGGGCGTGGGTCATTGGCCCGGTGGCTTTTGACAGTGTCGCCAGGCTATGCCTGACTGTTCTTCTGGGATCTTCTTCGCAGCTGCCTGGTTCACGTCGCCGTGCTGGAGGGGTCAAGCTGGAGCTCCCGCAGCCTGCGGCCGCGGGAGCGCTACCAGGACTGGGACCGCGGCCCGTTCACCGGGGAGAGCCAGGACCACATCTCGGTCTACGAGGTCACCGCACCGCCTGCCGGATGAACGTGGCCACGGCGACCGGCTTCGCGATGAACGCGGTGTGCGAGCCGTCAATGGTGTCGGTCGTGGCGCCCATCCGCTGCGCCATGAACCGTTCCGCGTCCGGCGAGATCGCGTTGTCGTGCTCGGAGACCAGGAACCAGGACGGCTTGCTCTTCCAGCCCGCCGCGGTGGCGTTCTCGTTGAGCGCCGCGGCCGAGAGCGGGCGCTGGGTCGCGAACATGACGTCGGCCATGTCCACCGGCACGTCGGCGCAGAACGTCTCCCGGAACCCGTCCTTCTGGACGTACAGGTCGGGACCGCCCGCGGCGCCGGGCGCGTCGTAGGGGGTCGGGGCGGCCGTCTTGGCGAGCAGGGGCGGCGGGAACGGCTGCTGCACGCTCGCGCAGCTCTCGCCCACCTCCAGCCCGAACGCCGCGAGAAAGACCAGGCCGGTCACGTTCTCCAGGCCGGCCGACGCCTGGCCGATCACGGCGCCTCCGTAAGAATGCCCGACCAGCACGACCGGGCCTTCGATGGCCTTGACCACGTCGCCGACGACGCTGGCGTCGAAAGCGACCCCTCGCAACGGGTTCGGCGGGGCGAGCACCGTGTGGCCGGCGCTCTCGAGCTCGCGGATCACTCCCGCGAACCCGGACGCGTCGGCGAAGGCGCCGTGGACGAGGACGACGGTGGGACCAGGCATGGGGTTCTCCTCGGGTTGGAGAGGTGACCCCAACGACGTTACGTCACCGGACCCGAGCGAGTCGGCCCAGGGGTGCGCCGCCCGGCACATAACCGGTTGTTCTGTG
>CAWDXO010000018.1:0-448190 GCA_963806335.1 uncultured Actinomycetes bacterium | reverse complement strand
CCCGGGAAAGATCTTGGAAACTTTGCGCTTCACGGAAATCTGTAGGGACCGCGATCCCTAAAACTCTCCACGTAGCCAGAATCCTCCACGGTAAGGCCGGGCATCTGTCACGCGTGAGGGGAAGCACACGGATGGGGCCAGCGAAACCAGCGGGACCGGCCAGCGGCGTCGCGGCGGCCGCCGGCGGCGCGAGCCTAGCCGGGCCGTAGGCCGGCTGCCAGCCATCCGGCGGCTAAGTACTCCGGTCAGCGCGCCCGCGCCTCGCCCGGATCTGCCTCCGCGAGCTGCTCGAGGACGGGCAACGCGTCCGCGAGTGCCGAACGTTGCGCAGGTGTCAGCAGCTGCAGGCTCGCGGCCAGCACCAGTGTGCTCTCGATGCGGATGCGTTCCAGCACGTCCTGACCCCGCGGCGTAATAGCCAGGGTGCTCGCGCGGGCGTCATTCGGGTCGGCGTCCCGGCGGACGTAGCCGCTGTCCTCTAGCGCCGTCACCAGCCGGGTGAGCGTAGACGGCGCGATCCCCTCGATGGCCGCCAGGTCCCCGAGCCGGATCGGCCCGGAGTGCCCGACCGTGGCGAGCGCCGCGAGCTGCGTGGGGGTCAGGCCGGCCAGCTCATGCCGGCGTAGCCGCCGGGACAGCCGCGCCAGCGCGACCCGCAGCCGGGTCACGTCAATCTCCGGACCGCCCGCGTCAGCGACAGGGCCGCCCAAGCCGGCGACAGGGCCGTCCGCGCCGGCGACAGGGCCGTCCGCGCCGGCGACAGGGCCGTCCGCGCCGGCGACAGGGCCGTCCGCGCCGGCGACAGGGCCGCCCGCGCCAGCGACAGATCCGCCCGCGCCGGCAGCGACAGATCCGCCCGCGCCGGCAGCGACAGATCCGCCCGCGCCGCCGGCGATAGGGCCGCCCGCGCCGGCCGCAACAGGATCGCCCGCGCCGGCCGCAAGCGTCAGTTTCGGGGTGCCGTCCGCCTCATCAGGTGCCGCGCTGAGCGCCGATTCCGTGCTCACGTCCTCAGGGTACGCGGTGCGCGCCTTACCCTGGAGACCGGCGAAAAGCGGCCGGCGAAAAGCGGAAGGCGGGAACCGACGTGGCCATGGCGCCCAGCGTCTCCTATTCGATTACCGTGCGGCTCGAGGTGGCGTCCCGCGGGCGCGCGGTGAGCGAGATCACCCGGGCCGTGGAGCAGGCCGGCGGTGTGGTGACCGCGCTGGACGTGACCGCGGGCCGGGCCTGCCGGTTGCGGGTGGACGTAACCTGCGCGGCCAGGGACACCGCGCACGCGGATGCCATCGTGTCCGCGCTCAGCGCCATCCCCGACGTCACCGTGCACAAGGTCAGCGACCGAACGTTCCTCCTGCATCTCGGCGGGAAGATCGAGATGCGCTCGAAGGTGCCGTTGCGCAACCGGGACGACCTGTCCATGGCCTATACCCCCGGCGTGGGCCGGGTCGCGCTGGCGATCGCCGCGAACCCCGACGATGCGCGCAGGCTCACCATCAAGCGGAACTCCGTCGCGGTCGTGACCGACGGCTCGGCCGTGCTCGGCCTGGGCAACATCGGGCCCTACGCCGCCCTGCCCGTGATGGAAGGCAAGGCGGCCCTGTTCAAGCGCTTCGCTGGCATCGATGCCTGGCCGATCTGCCTGGACAGCCAGGACACCGACGAGATCGTGCGGGCGGTGCAGCTCATCGCGCCCGGGTTCGGCGGCATCAACCTGGAGGACATCAGCGCGCCCCGGTGCTTCGAGGTCGAGCGCAGGCTGCGCGGCCTGCTCGACATCCCGGTGTTCCACGACGATCAGCACGGCACCGCGATCGTGGTGCTGGCCGCGCTGACCAACGCGCTGCGCGTGGTCGGCAAGAAGCTGGCCGACGTGCGCATCACCATGGCCAGCGCCGGCGCCGCGGGCACCGCCGTCCTCAAGCTGCTCCTCGGCGCTGGCGCGACCGCCACGAACGTCGTGGTCTGCGACGACCAAGGCGCCGTCCACCAACGGAGACCAGGCCTGGACGAGAGCCTGGAATGGATCGCCGAGCACACCAACCGCGACGGTTACGCGGGCGACCTGGCCGGGGCGATGCGGGGCGCGGACGTGTTCATCGGGCTGTCGGCGCCCGGCATCCTGTCCGGCGCCGATATCGCCGCCATGGCCCCGAACGCCGTCGTGTTCGCCCTCGCCAACCCCGATCCCGAGGTGGACCCGGACGTGGCCATGGAGCACGCGGCCGTGGTGGCCACCGGCCGCAGCGACTACCCCAACCAGATCAACAACGTGCTGGCCTTCCCGGGCGTGTTCCGCGGGCTGCTGGACGCGCAGAGCCGGCTGGTCACCGACGAGATGCTGATCGCCGCCGCGCAGGCGCTCGCGGACGTGGTCTCCCCGGACGAGATCGGGCCGCATTACATCATTCCCTCGGTGTTCCACCCCGACGTAGCATCGTCGGTGGCGGTCGCAGTCCGGGACGCCGCCACCCAAGATCCTGGCCGATGATAGGTAGATGGACGAAGAAGCTCTGGCGGGCCGGCTGCTCGTCGCCACCCCGGTGCTGGGGGATCCCAATTTCCGCCGGACCGTCGTCCTGGTCGTGGAGCACGAGTCCGAGCAGGGCAGTCTCGGTGTCGTGCTGAACCGGCCGACGAAGGTCCCGGTCGGCCAGGTTCTCGAGCCGTGGACGGACCTGGCGACCGACCCGTCCGTCGTGTTCAGCGGCGGTCCCGTCGCGCCGGATAGCGCTCTCGCGCTCGCGCACGTGCCCGGTACCGACGAGCCGGTCGGCTGGCACCCGCTGGACGGCGCACCCGCCGTGGCCCGGCTCGGCCTCGTCGACCTGGACGCCCCGCCGGGGCTGCTGGCCGCCGCGATCGTCTCGCTGCGGGTGTACGCGGGCTACGCGGGCTGGAGCGCCGGCCAGCTCGAGGCCGAGATCGACGAGGGCGCGTGGTACGTGGTGCCCGCCCAGCCGTCCGACGCGTTCTGCGCCGAGCCGGAACGGCTGTGGCCTGCCGTGCTGCGCCGACAGGGCGGCGAACTCGCCTACGTGGCCACCTACCCGGACGATCCGAGCCTGAATTAGTCCGCGCCTGCACGGACGCGTGACACCCGGACCACGTAGACTCACGAGATGTGAGCGAGACTGAGGTTCTCCCCGAGCAGGACACGCGCATCCAGGAGGATGTCCGGCCTGATACGTCGCACGGTGACGGTGATCACGAGCGGTTCGCGCACTACGTCGACAAGAGCAAGATCGTCGACAGCATGGTCACAGGAACCCCCGTCACGGCGCTTTGCGGCAAGGTATGGGTGCCGAGCCGGGACCCGAAGCGGTATCCGGTCTGTCCCACCTGCAAGGAGATCTACGAGCAGCTCCCCCCAGGCGAGGGCAACGACTGAGGCGAGCGGGACGACTGAGGCGGGGGCCAACACTGAGACGGGGGCGAATGCTGAAACGCGGCGTGCCTGGCGGGCATGCTGCGCGGCGCCCCGGTAACATTTCGGCCTCGTGAGCTCCCCTGCATCGGAACGGCCAGGTTCCGGCACCGAACCTCTCCGAGACGATCTACTGCCGGGGCTGCGCGGCTGGCAGAAGGACGCTTATCACGAGTACTTCAGGCGGCCGCGGCGTGACTTCCTGCTGGTCGCCACGCCGGGCGCGGGCAAGACCGCCTACGCGCTCACCGTCGCGGCCGAGCTGCTGGCCCGGCGCGAGGTGGCCGCGCTGACGATCGTCACGCCGACCGAGCACCTCAAGCACCAGTGGGCGGAGGCGGCCGCCCGGTTCGGCCTGGCGATCGATCCCGCCTACCGCAACGCCCAGGGCCGGGCCGGCGCCGATTTCGCCGGCGTGGCGGTCACCTACGCCCAGGTCGCCGCGCACCCCGCGCTGCACAGGCAGCGCACCGAGAACCGGCGCATGCTGGTCATCTTCGACGAGATCCACCACGCCGGGGACGCGCTGTCCTGGGGCGACGCGGTCAAGGAGGCGTTCGACCCGGCCCGGCGCAGGCTCGGGCTGACCGGCACGCCGTTCCGCACTGACGCCAACCCGATCCCGTTCGTGACCTATGCCGACGAACCGGGCGGCGGGAAACGCAGCGCCTCGGACTACGTCTACGGCTACGGGCCCGCGCTGGAGGACAACGTGGTCCGGCCGGTGATCTTCCTGGCCTATTCCGGTGAGATGCACTGGCGCACCCGGGCCGGAGACGAGATCACGGCTACCCTCGGCACGCCGATGACCAAGGACCAGATCGCGCAGGCCTGGCGGACGGCGCTTGATCCGGCGGGGGAGTGGGTCAGCCGGGTGCTCGAGGCCGCCGATAAGCGGCTGACCGAGGTCCGCCGGGGGATGCCCGACGCGGGCGGCCTGGTCATCGCGGGTGATCACGAGGACGCCCGGGCCTACGCCGCCCTGCTGCGCGGTCTGACCGGCCAGCGCCCGGTGGTGGTGCTGTCTGATGATAAGACCGCGAGCAGGAAGATCTCCGCGTTCGCGACCTCGGGAGACCGCTGGATGGTCGCGGTGCGGATGGTGTCGGAGGGGGTGGACATCCCGCGGCTGGCCGTCGGCGTCTACGCGACCAGCGTGTCTACCGCGCTGTTCTTCGCCCAGGCGGTCGGCCGGTTCGTCCGCGCCCGGCAGCGGGGCGAGACCGCCTCGGTGTTCCTCCCGTCGGTGCCCGTGCTGCTGGCCTACGCCGCCGAACTCGAGGCCGAACGAGACCACGTACTCCGCTCCCCGCTCGGCCAGACGCCCGAGGACGAACTCGCGCTCGCTGAGGCGCAGCGGCAGCGCGATACCCCCGATGCGTTCGACGAGCCCGCTTTCCAGGCCCTCAACGCGTCGGCGCATTTCGACCGGGTGCTGTACGACGGCGGCGAGTTCGGCACCGCCGCCTCGGCGGGCTCGCCCGAGGAAGAGGACTTCCTCGGCCTGCCCGGCCTGCTGGACCCCGACCAGGTCCGGGCCCTGCTCCGGTCCCGTCAGAACGCCCAGGTCGCCGCCCGCTCCCGCGCTGCTTCCGCCCCGCAGGCTCCCGCCCCCGCCGCCGCGCCTGCGGTGAGCCGCCAGGCCCTGGCCGCGCTGCGCAAGGAACTCAACGGCCTGGTGGGCGCCTGGAGCCACCGCACCGGCCAGTCGCACGGCGTCATCCACGCCGAACTGCGCCGGACCTGCGGCGGCCCTCAGCTGCCGCAAGCCACCGCGGACCAGATCCAGGCCCGCATCGACGCGATCCGCCGCTGGGCCGTCTCCGGCCGCTAAAAATCAAAATCTTTCTGCCGAACGAAGCGTCCTGCCTGCCCCTGAGCGCTAAGCGCCCGCAGTCGCAGACCTCGCAGCAGGCCTGGCCGGGGTAGAGCACCGCGCCGACTCCGGGGATCGCCTGGCTGCCGGCCAGCCGCAGCAGCGAGTCCGCCGCCTGCCGCGCGTTCTCCCCCGTCGAGGACATCCGGGCCGCGATCAAGCCGGCGACGACGGGGGTGGAGAACGACGTCCCGTTCCACTTGGCCATCCCGTGGAACGTCCGGTGCTGCCCGACGGGAGGCTCGGTGCACACGTAGGTGCCCAACGGGAAGGCGTTGATGAGGTCCTGGCCCGGCGCGAAGACATCGACCCACTTGCCGTAGTTGCTGAAGTACGCCCGATCCCGCCCGTTCGCGGACAGGGCTCCCACCGAGAGCACCTCGCGGTAGGCGGCCGGCCACACCCGGCGGTGCCGCCCGTCGTTGCCGGCGGGCGCCAGCACGACGAGGCCCTTGAGGTAACGGATGCGCGTGTCGAAGAACTCGTCGAAGGTGATCAGGGACTGATCGAGGCGAGTCGTCGTGCAGAAGGTGAACACCAGGATGTCCGGGTTGCGGTTGAGCGCGTCGTCCAGGCTGGCCGGGAGCATCGTCTCGTAGTCGGCGCCCGCGATGTCGAAGGCCCGCTCGACGTAGGCCGATGCCTTGGGGGCCATGCAGCGGGCGACGCCGGCGACGAACGTTCCGTGGCCGGCGTAGGGAACGATGATCGTGCTGCCGTCGCCCAGGGTGGTGTACGGGTTCTCCGGTGCGCCCTGCACCCCGGTGAGCCAGGGGTGACCGGCGGCGGCGTCTGGCATCAGGCCGGTATCCACGATGCTGATGAATACGCCGTCACCGTCGCATTCGGGTCGGGGGACGCCGCGGCAGCGATGACTGCCGTGTGCGTTCAAGCCGGGGGGCGGGACGGGGTCCACGGTGCCTGGCGGCACCTGGATCGGCTCGGTCGCGGGGCAGATCTGCGGGCACACGTAGAGTATGTGGTCTGGCGTGGCTACTCCCGCCCCGAGTTCCTCGTCGAGGCGGTCGAGCAGGGCTGGTACCAGCGTCGGGGTGGACGGCACCGTGAAGCGGACAACCCCTCTAGTGGCGCGGACCTGCTCGCGCCGGATCTGCCGCGCATCGCCCTCGGGGACATCTCCGTAACCCTCCCGGTCGAGGATCCTGGTAATCGCGTCGGCGACGCGGGCCGCATCCTGTTCCCGGGCAAGAATCGTGTACTCACGGTAGAGGTAATCCACGTCCTCGATCTCGTCAAACCGATCGGAGGCGGGGTACGCGGCCGCGCCAGGAAGGTTGTCCAGGACCAGCGCGATCTGGTTCCTTATACGAACATCTATAGGCATTGGTGTCTCCTTCGCTCAGGTCATTAGCTCGACGAAATGCTGGTGTGTTAAATACCATTTGTCGCGTGTCGGTGTCAGCCGGCTCGCACGGCGTTCCGGCGGCCTGGGAGCCCGACAAGCTGCTCGCCCTGGCGCTATCGCGGCCATCGGAAGCCCTCGCGGCCGCCCGTGAGGTACTGGCTAAGCACCCGTCGGCGTCGCAGGCCGCGGTCGCACACCAGGCCATCGCCCTGGTCCTGCGGAACCACGGCGATATCGGTGAAGCGATCGAGGAGTTTAAGAAGGCGCGCCGGTTCGCGCGCCAGGCCGGAAATACCGATCAAGAGTCCGATGTCCTGGCCAGCCTGGGTGCCGCGTGGGTTCTGGCCGGGCAGACGCGGCGCGGCCTGTCGGTCCTGGACGCCCTGGTGCAGCGCAGCCACGGCCCGCTGGCCGGCAAAATCCTGATCCGCAGGGCCGGCGCCATGTGGATCCTGGGCCGCAATGCCGAGGTCATGCGGGATGCCCAGGCCGCCGTCGATCTGCTGTCCGGTACCGGCGACCCGGTCTGGCAAGCGCGGGCCCTGCACTACCGAGCGTGGGCGTATCTCGCCTCGGGTGACATCGAGCGGGCCGACCGGGACTACGCCCGGGTCGAGACGTTGTGGGTCACGTGTGGCCAGCATATGGAGTACGCGACCGCACGCCAGGAACGCGGCGTAGCGGCGCACGCCCGCGGCGATCTCCCCACCGCGCTCGCCCACCTCGATCAGGCGCAAGGCCTTTTCGATCAACTGGGGGTCTTTGAGGCCGAACTGGTCGTCGACAAGTGCACGGTGCTGCTCGCCGCAGGCCTGGCCCGGGACGCCCTGCGCGAGGTCGAGGCGGCGGTGTCTACCATCGAGAGGAACCACGGCTCGGCCGCGAGGCACGCCGAGCTGCTGTATTCCGCCGCCCTCGCCGCCGCCGCGACGGGCGATTTCAGCCTCGCGCAGAGTCGCAGCGCCGAAGCCCTGCGGCTGTTCCGCCGCCAGCAGCGCCCGTGGTGGGCGGCGCGAGCGGAGCTGGTCCTGCTGCTCTGCCGGTTCGCGGGGGGTGAGGACCGGCCGGCCTCCCTGCTGCCAGCAGCCCGGCGGGTGACCGCGCGCCTGGACGAGCTGGATGCCGCGCGCGCCGTCGACGCCCACCTGCTCACCGGCCGGCTGGCGCTGGCTCAGGGACGGCACGATGAGGCCGGCCGGCACCTGCGGGCCGCCGCGGTGGCCCGGCACCGCGGCCCGCCGCGCACTCGCAGTACCGGCTGGCTGGCCCAGGCGATCTGGTCCGAGGCGGAAGGCCGCGAGCGGGGCATGCTGGCCGCGTGCGACCGCGGCCTGGCCCTGCTCGACCTGCACCTGCGGACGCTGGGCGCCACCGAGCTGCGCACGCTGGCTACCGCCCAGGGCGCGGAGCTGGCGGGCATCGTGTTGCGTCACGCGGTCCGCCGGGGCGACGCCCGGCTGTTCCTGAAATGGAGCGAACGCTGGCGGGCCACGGTGCTCCGCATAAGCCCGGTGCGCCCGTCCGCCGACAGCGAGCTGGTGGCTGACCTCGCCGCCCTGCGCAATGTCGCCGCCCGCCTGGACCGCATCCCGGACAGCCGCGGTGCGGCCACCACGCTGCAGCGGGACCGTAGTCGGCTCGAGACCGCCGTGCGCCAGCGCGTCCTGCACACCCCGGCGGTGGCGACCGGCGATGCCGAGCCCTTCGTCCTCACGGATCTGCTGGAACAGCTGGGCGAGACCGACCTGCTGGAGCTCACCGACGTCGGCGGCCAGCTGTACGCCGTCGTGGCCAGCGGAGGGCGGCTGCACCTGGAACACGTGGGCCCGACTCAGGAGGCCATGCACTCGCTGGCTCATGCCTTGTTCGCGCTGAGACGTGAGGTCGTCGGCCGCGGGACCTACCGGCTCGACCTGGCCGAAATCGGCCGTCGCCTGGAGCTGAACCTGCTCGGCGAGTCGGGGCGGCTGCTTCGCGGCGGCCCGGTAGTCGTGGTGCCGACCGGAAGACTGCACGCGGTCCCCTGGGGCCTGCTGCCCTCCTTGCGGGAGCGGGCCACGTCGGTGGCGCCGTCGGCGTCCGCGTGGCTGCGGGCGCGCCGCGCCGCCCAGCCAGCCGAACGTCGAGTTGTCCTGGTCGGCGGTCCGCGGCTGGTCACTGGCGACGCGGAGGTCCGGCATCTGGCCGCGCAGTATCCCGACGCGGTCGTCCTGGCCGGGGGCAGCGCGGTGGCCGAGCGGGTGATGGCCGCCATGGACGGCGCCTGGCTGGTGCACATCGCGGCGCACGGCACGTTCCGGGCCGACAGCCCGCTGTTCTCCGCGATCGAGCTGGACGACGGGCCGCTGACGGTATATGACCTGGAGCGGCTGAAGCGGGCCCCGTACCGTGTCGTCTTGTCGAGCTGCAATTCGGCGGTCGGCGAAGCGGTCGGCGCCGATGAGCTCCTGGGGCTGGTCAGCGCCTTGATCTCGCTCGGCTCCGCCGGGGTGGTGGCCAGCGTGGTCCCCGTCAACGACCCCGCCACCGTGCCCCTCATGCTCGCTCTTCACGACCGTCTGCTCGGCGGATCCGGCCTCGCCGGGGCTCTCACCCTCGCCCGGCACGCGGTCGGCCGCGATTCCGTGGCCCAGGCGACGGCCCACTCTTTCATCGCGCTCGGGACGTGAGGCTGATCGGACACCTTCGCTGATCACAGCCGCACCCAGTCGGTGACAAGCCGCCCGGCCGGAGTGTCGCAGCGCAGCCGGACCAGTCCGCGCGGCGTGTCAGGCAGCCTGAAGAAGCCGGCGCTATCGGCCTCGACGCGGAATGTGGCCATGTCAGTGGACTCCACCCAGATCTCCCCGGGCCCCGGCGGGACGATCTGGCCGACGGCACTGTCGTCCATCACCTCCAGCTCCACCGACAGCGGCGGCGCCGTGAACACCAGAACACGCGTCTCGGCGGCTTCGGACCGCCAGCCCTGGACGCGCTCTAGCGACGAGTCGAAATCGAGGGAGGCCAGCAGCAGGTCCGCCTCGACGGTTCGCCAGCTGTAGGCACCCTTGGCTAGCTCCGTGAGAGGGCCGGCTCGCGTGGCTTCGCGGACCGCGTCCCCCAGATCGTCCAGGAGGTGCTGATCGTCGTCCCACCGGTGCGGCATCACGCCCCCCATATCTGTCGCGCTTGATCGGCAAGGATCCCCGGGTGCCGGCTGATCTGGGCGTCGCGCAGCGGCGGGTCCGCCATGAGCAGGCGCAGGAGTTCGCGGTGTCTCGCCGGCGCACCGGCGTGGCGATCCACGATCTCGTGCCATGCGTACTCGTCACCAGCTGCGGCCGCGGCGACCATGAGGGTGGTCGGATCGCGGTCGTCCATGTCGGCTCCTCGTGTCAGACGATAATGACCGGCCCCGAATTGCAGCTGGCCTGGTATACGGAGGAGTTGTCAAGGGGTTTTAATACCTGGACCGGACAGAATTGTCGGGGCGCCGGCGGCCCCGCCCCTCCGGAAGCAACGTCCGCCGTAGAGCTAGCTGCCGTCGGCCGGAGTGCCGGTGAGTTCCACGCCGGCGGCGCGCAGGTCCTCAATGGCCTTCGCGGTGGATTCCGGGGCGACGCCCGCGGTGAGGCCGAGCAGGACCCTGGTCGCGAAGCCGGCCCGCGCCGCGTCCGCGGCGGTCGCGTGCACGCAGTAGTCGGTGGCGATGCCCACCACGTCCACCGCGTCGACCCCGCGCGTCCGCAGCCAGTCGGCCAGCGGCGTTCCGGCCTCGTCGGCGCCCTCGAACCCGCTG
Source organism: uncultured Actinomycetes bacterium (assembly GCA_963806335.1). GTDB lineage: Bacteria > Actinomycetota > Actinomycetes > Streptosporangiales > Streptosporangiaceae > Palsa-504. Next base: position 437,743 of record CAWDXO010000018.1, on the reverse strand, counting down.
TACGCGGCCGAGTGCTGGCCCTTGGCGAAAACCGCCTCGACCGCCGCGGTGTCCAGATCCGGATGGAAGTCCGCCCCGGGCGTCCCCGCCACGCAGTGCGGCGGCCAGGAGACCACGAAGTCCGGATGGCCGGAGAAGTGAGTGCCCGGGTCGACGTGAAAGTCCTTAGTGGCCACCACGTGCCCGTAGCCAGGTCCGCTCGCCACGTGCTCGCTGATCGCACGGGCGACGGCCGCGCCGCCGGCCACGGCCAGCGAGCCGCCCTCACAGAAGTCGTTCTGCACGTCGACGATAATGAGCGCACGCATGAGGCCAACGGTATCCTCCGGCTGGAATCACAACGTCCACTACCAGCCGGTCATCCTGGCCGCGGCTCCGCCTGGCCGCGGCTCCGCCCGGCCGCGGCTCCGCCCGGCCGCGGTTCCGCCGGGACGGCCGACCCCCTACTCCCCGACGTCCGCGGGAGTGCCGCTGGTGATGCGGATGAGTTCGGCGTACGACGTGGGGAACACGGTGTGCGGGTGGCCGGCCGCCGCCCAGATCACGTCGTATTTCTCCAGCCAGGTGTCGACCAGAGTGCGGATCGGCGCGGGGTGGCCGACTGGGCCGACGCCGCCGATGGCCTGGCCGGTCCAGGTCCGGACCGAACCCGCGTCCGCCCTCGTCACGGTGGTGACACCGGTCAACGCGGCCACCTTGGCCACCTCCACGCGGTGGGCGCCGCTGGTCATGACGAGTAGCGGCGCCCCGTCCGCGCTGAACACGAGGCTGTTTGCGATCGCGCCCACCTCGCAGCCGAGCTGCGCGGCCGCGCGGGCGGCCGTCGGCGCGCTTTCCGGCAGCTCCCGCACCTCGCCGCGCACGCCAAGCTCTTGCAGCACGGCCGCGAACCGGGAGAAGTCAACTGGCATGCCAAGCAGGCTAGCGGCGCCGGCGCGGCCCCGGCGAACCGTTTACGACCGGTAGCAGTAGGAGTCTCACCCGTGCCCGCGGCATTACCAGGCGAAGGGGAGGATGTCCGTGCCGTTCATATGCAGGTGCAGGGTGGCTGGACTGCCGCCCGCCCACGAGAGGCTGTCCGGACCCACCGTCCCGCTGTCGACCGGCGGCCACGACCGGCCCGTGCCCGTCGCCAGCGACACGGTCTCGAACCCGCTGTTGTTCGTCGCGTATGCGAGCATGCCGGATTCGTTCGTACGCGTGAGCGAATTTCACGCGCGTTGGGGCTACCAGGACAGCTGAGGCGCCGCAGACCACGCTCCAAGGGGCGCGACCAATCACACCTCGTCGCCGTTGGACTCGAAGACGGTGGGGATGGCAGGGTAGCCGCGGGACAGCTGCAGCGCGTAGGGCGGCAGCTCGGCGAGCGCCTCCCGGTGCATCGCCCGCGCCGCCTCCACCCCCGCACGAATCCCCTCGCGAACCCCCGCACGAATCCCCTCGCGAACCTCCTCGTGAACCTTCTCGCGAACCTCCTCGTGAACCTTCTCGCGAACCACCTCGCGTCCCACGACCTCACCCGTCACCACCAGTGGCCTCAGCAGTTCCCGGTCCAGCGGCCCGGGATCCGGCGGGATGAGGCTGATACGCTCGGCCAGCGCGACGCCGTGCTCGTCGCGGTGCCGCACCGCCCACTTGCGCCCGCCCCGGCCCGGCTTGCCCACCGAGCGCTTGGCCACCGGAACCAGCTCGCTGTCGTCATCGGCGGACGGAGCCCGCGCCACCAGCTTGTAGACCAGTGCCGCCGTCGGCGCGCCGGACCCGGTGACCAGCGAGGTGCCGACCCCGTAGCCGTCCACCGGGACCGCGCCCAGCGCCGCGATCGAGTACTCGTCCAGGTCCCCGGTCAGGATGATCCGCGTGTGGACCGCGCCCAGTTCGTCGAGCAGCGCTCGGACCTGGCGGGCGAGCACCGGCAGGTCACCGCTGTCGATCCGGATCGCGCCGAGCTCGGGGCCCGCCACCTCCACCGCCGTCCGGACCGCCCGCGGCACGTCGTAGGTATCCACCAGCAGCGTCGTGCTCTTGCCGAGCGCCTCCAACTGGCTGGAGAACGCATGCCGCTCACTGTCATGGACCAGCGTGAACGCGTGCGCGCTGGTCCCCGCGCTCGGGATCCCGTATTCGCGCCTGGCTCGCAGGTTCGACGTGGACGCGAAGCCCGTGATGTAAGCCGCCCGCGCGCTGGCCACCGCGGCCCGCTCATGAGTGCGCCGTGAGCCCATCTCGATCAGCGGCCGGTCGCCCGCCGCCGTCACCATCCGGGACGCGGCGGACGCGATCGCGCAGTCGTGGTTGAGGATGGATAGGCTGACGGTTTCCAGCAGGACCGCCTCGGCGAACGTCCCCTCCACGACGAGGATCGGCGAGCCGGGGAAGTAACAATCCCCCTCGGAGTATCCCCAGATGTTCCCGCTGAAACGGTACGATTCGAGGAAAGCCAGCGTCGGCTCGTCCGCGATGCCCGCGTCGCCCAGGAACTCCAGGTCGGCCGGACCGAAGCGGAACCGCTCTAGAGCGTCGAGCAGTCGTCCGGTACCCGCCACGACGCCGTACCTGCGGCCGTGCGGCAGGTGCCTGGCGAATACCTCGAATACGGCTCTGCGGTTGGCCGCGCCGCTACGCAGCGACGCCTGCAGCATGGTGAGCTCGTAGTGGTCGGTGAGCAGCGCGGTACCGTCACCGGGCGGGGGCTGCTGGTTCACGGGATCGGTCACAAGTGGAAGACTACGGAGTGGGAGGTGGCTAGTTGTGAGCGCGGCGCCCGCTGAGGTGGATCTTCCACGATCCGCAGACAAACCAGTCTCTGACCGGCCATGGGTCACGATCGTCTGGAACGACCCGGTCAACCTGATGTCCTACGTGACCTACGTGTTCCAGCACGTCTTCGGTTACCCGAAGAAGAAAGCCACCAAGCTGATGCTCGACGTACACCACAAGGGCAAGGCGGTCGTCGCCGCCGGAGCCAGAGAAGCGATGGAGCACAACGTCGAGATATTGCACGGCTACGGCCTGTGGGCCACCGTGACCCATGACAAATAGCCGATCACGCGGCTGATCTGCACGAGGCTGACTCTCGCCCATGGAACCCTTCCGGTCGGTACGCGGCGGCGGCGCGCGCGCCTGGCTCGCCGCGGCCGAAGCAAGCCTGCTGCGTAACCTGGTCGGTCAGATAATGGCCCTGGTCGACGAGGGCAGCGCCGACGAGGGCAGGGTCGACGAGGGCAGTGCCGACGAGGGCAGTGCCGACGAGGGCCACCCCAGCGATCCGCGTGACGAGACGCTGGCCGCGCTGGAGGCCATGCTGCACGAGCCCGGCTCACCGTTGGCGCCGGAGGATCCGGTGCTGGCCCGGCTGCTGCCCGACGGCTACCGTGATGACCCGGAGGCGGCAGGGGAGTTCCGCAAGTACACCGAGCCCTCCTTGCGTAGCGCCAAGCACCAAGCGGCCCAGACCATGCTGGACTCGCTGCCGGAGTCGGGCGGCCGTATCCAGCTGACCGGCGACCAGGCCCTGGCGTGGCTCAAGGCCCTGAACGACGTCCGGCTGGCCCTCGGAGTCCGTCTCGGCGTCACTGAGGACTTCGAGGAGCAGTGGGGGCGGCTGAAACCTGACGACCCGCAGTGGAGCGCGTTCGAGGTCTACGCTTGGCTCGGCGCCGTGCAGGAGTCGCTGGTGCAGGCCCTCGCCTGAGCCCGTAATCTCGTACACCATGCTGACGATCCCGCGCGAGCTTTACGACCAGATCGTGGCCCATGCCCGCGCCGACCACCCGGACGAGGCCTGCGGCGTGCTGGCCGGGCCGGCCGGGAGCGACCGCCCGGAACGGTTCATCGCGATGACTAACGCCGAACGATCGCCGACCTTCTACCGCTTCGACTCGGCCGAGCAGTTCCGGGTGTGGCAGGAGATGGACGACAATGACGAGGAACCCGTCGTTATCTACCACTCGCACACCGCCACCCAGGCGTACCCGAGCCGGACCGACATCACCTACGCCAGCGAGCCGAACGCGCACTACGTGCTGGTCTCGACCCGGGATGAGCAGCAGACGGAGTTCCGTTCGTTCCGGATCGTCGACGGCGAGGTCAGCGAGGAACCCGTCACAGTGGTGGAATGATTCAGCCTGCGGACGGGTTGGACGGCAAGGACTTACTAGATACCAGTGGAGCGTTGTTCATGGCGATTGAGGTACGCATTCCGACGATCCTGCGTACGTACACCGACGGTGCCAAGCAAGTCGAGGGGAGCGGATCCACGCTCGGCGAGCTATTCACCGACCTGGAGAAAAGGCACGGCGGCCTGCAGGACCGCCTCGTTGAGAATGGCAGCCTGCGGCGCTTCGTCAACGTGTACCTGAACGACGAGGATGTCCGCTTCCTGGCTGGCCTGGAGACCCCGGTTAAGGACGGCGACACCGTGACCGTACTGCCCGCGGTAGCTGGCGGCGCCGTAGCCGGCTGAGGACTTTCTTTTTTCCCGAACGGACCGGGGTACATGCGCTACGAGAACCTGCTTGACTCCCTCGGCCATACCCCGTTGGTCGGGCTACCCCGTCTGTCGCCCTCGGCTGACGTGCGGCTGTGGGCGAAGCTGGAGGACAGGAACCCGACGGGGTCGGTCAAGGACCGCGCCGCGTTCTTCATGGTCGCCCAGGCGGAGAAGGACGGACTGCTCCAGCCGGGATCGACGATCCTGGAGCCCACCTCGGGGAACACTGGCATTTCCCTGGCCATGGTGGCCAAGCTGCGCGGTTACCGGCTGATCGTGGTCATGCCGGAGAACACCAGCGAGGAACGCCGGCTGCTGCTGCGGATGTACGGCGCGGAGATAATCGGCTCACCGGCCGCGGGCGGCTCCAACGAGGCGGTGCGGGTGGCCAAGCGCATTGCCGCCGAGCACCCGGACTGGGTCATGCTCTACCAGTACGGCAATGAGGCGAACATCCGCGCGCACTACGAGGGGACCGGGCCGGAGATCCTCGCCGACCTGCCCGAGATCACCCACTTCGTCGCGGGCCTGGGCACCACCGGGACGCTAATGGGCGTGGGTCGCTTCCTGCGCGAGCACAAGCCGGACGTCAAGGTTGTCGCGGCCGAGCCGCGGTACGGCGAGCTCGTGTACGGGCTGCGCAATGTAGACGAGGGTTTCGTCCCCGAACTCTACGACGAGTCCGTGCTGACGACCAGGTTCTCGGTGCCGTCGGACGACGCCCTGCGCCGGACCAGGGAGCTGGTCGAGACGGAGGGCATCTTCGCGGGCATCTCCGCGGGCGCTGCCCTGCACGCCGGCCTGGGCATGGCGGCGAAGGCGGTCGCCGACGGCGAGCCCGCCGACATCGTGGTCCTGGTCGCCGACGGCGGCTGGAAGTACCTGTCCACCGGCGCCTACTCCGGCACCCTGGAGGAAGCCGAAGCGCGCCTCGAAGGCCAGCTCTGGGCTTGATTTTCACGACATAATGGCAGCCATGCGTGTGACGGTGATCGGATGTGCGGGGAGTTTCCCGGGGCCGGATAGCCCGGCGTCTTGCTATCTGCTGGAGGCGGAGGGCTTCCGGCTGGTCATGGACTTCGGCAACGGCTCGCTCGGGGTGCTGCAGCGGTACGCGGAGCTGTTCGGGGTCGACGCGATCTGCCTGAGCCACCTGCACGCCGACCACTGTGTTGACATGGGCGCCTACTGGGTGGCGCGGCAGTACACCACCGACGGGCCCAGGCCGTCCATCCCGGTGTACGGGCCGCACGGGACCGCGGAGCGGGTGGCGGGCTTCGGCGGCGAGGGCCTGTTGGCGGTCCAGGCCCGGTTCGCCTTTCGCCGGCTCGAGCCCGGGCCGGTGGAGATTGGCCCGTTCCGGATCACCACCGACCGGGTGAACCATCCGGTGGAGACGTTCGGGTTCCGCGTCGAGCACAACGGCTGGCAGCTGGCCTACTCGGCCGATACGGGGGAGTCCGACGCCCTGGTCCGGCTGGCCGAGGGCACGGACGTGCTGCTGTGCGAGGCGTCGTTCCTTGACCGGCCGGACAACCGGCCGGGCCTGCACCTGACGGCGCGGCAGGCGGCCGAGCACGCGGTCCGGGCCGGGGTCGGCCAGCTGGTGCTCACCCACCTGGTGCCCTGGAACGACCGGGAGCGGTCTCTGGCCGAGGCGTCCGGGGTTTATCGCGGCCCGCTCACGCTGGCCACCAGTGGTCTCGTCCTCGGACCAGGAAACCTAGCACCCGCCGCCCGATAGGCTGGGCGTCATGTCACGACCCGACGGACGATCCGTCACCGAACTGCGGCCGGTGAAGATGACCCGGGGCTGGCTTGACCACGCGGAGGGATCGGTGCTGGTCGAGTTCGGCCGAACCCGGGTGCTGTGCGCGGCGAGCGTCACCGAGGATGTGCCGCGCTGGCGGCGCGGCAGCGGGCTCGGCTGGGTCACCGCCGAGTACGCGATGCTGCCGCGGGCGACGAACACCCGCGGTGACCGCGAGTCTGTCAAGGGCCGCCTGGGCGGCCGGACCCAGGAAATATCCCGGCTGGTCGGCCGCTCGCTCCGGGCCTGCGTCGACTACAAGGCGCTCGGCGAGAACACCATCGTCATCGACTGCGACGTACTGCAGGCCGACGGGGGCACCCGCACCGCCGCGGTGACCGGTGGCTACGTCGCGCTGGCCGACGCGGTCGCCTGGCTCAAGACCCGGAAGCGGACCAAGGGCGATCCACTGCTCACATCGGTGGCCGCGGTCAGCGTCGGCATCGTCGACGGCGAGCCCCGGCTTGACCTGTGCTACGAGGAAGACGTGGCCGCGCAGACCGACATGAACGTCGTGTGCACCGCCAGCGGCGACTTCGTCGAGATCCAGGGCACCGCCGAGCGTGAGCCGTTCAGCCGCGACCTGCTCGGCCAGCTGCTTGACCTCGCCGTGGCGGGCTGCGGGGAGCTGACCAGGCTGCAGCATGAAGCCCTCTCCTTACCGTCCGACGACCACCAGACGCGCATGTGACCCCGGAGTCCGCCGTGGCCGGTAACATGCTGGTCCTCGCGACCAGGAACGCCGCCAAGCTGCGCGAGCTGGCACGGATCCTGACCGGGGAAGACCCCGATGGTCAGATCCGCCTGGCCGGTCTCGACTCGTTTCCCGACGCGCCCGACGTGCCGGAGACGGGCGCCACGTTCGAGGCGAACGCGCTGCTGAAGGCGCGCGCGATCGCGGCCTGCACGGGCTTGCCCGCCGTCGCCGACGATTCCGGGCTGTGCGTGGACGCGCTCAACGGCATGCCCGGCGTTTTCTCCGCCCGCTGGGCGGGCGGGCACGGCGATGACGAGGCCAACCTGAATCTGGTCCTGGCCCAGGTAGCCGACGTGCCTGACGCCCGCCTCGGCGCCCGGTTCGTCTGCGCCGCCGCGCTGGTCGCGTCCGCGGAGGACGGGAATCCGCGCGAGTGGGTGGTAACCGGCCAGGTCGACGGCCGCCTGATCCGGGTTCCGCGCGGCACCGGCGGCTTCGGCTACGACCCGATCTTCGTGCCTGACGGCTTCGAGCAGACCACGGCCGAGATGACGGCGGAAGCCAAGGATGCGATCAGCCACCGCGGCCGCGCCTTCCGCGCCCTGACCCCGTTCATCCTTACCCTCGTCCCTAAGACGCCTTATCCCACCCCTAAGACCAGGGAGGACCCATGACGGACAAGCGACTCGAACCCGGTGACCCGGCCCCGGACTTCACCCTGCCGGATGCGGACGGCCACCCGGTTTCGCTGTCGTCATACCGCGGCCAGCGGGTGATCGTCTACTTCTACCCGGCGGCGATGACTCCCGGCTGCACCAAGCAAGCCTGCGACTTCCGCGACAGCCTCGCCGACCTGAACGGCGCCGGCCTTACGGTCCTCGGCATCTCCCCGGATCAGCCGTCCAAGCTGGCCAAGTTCCGGGATAAGGAGGGTCTGACCTTCCCGCTGCTCTCCGACCCTGACCACGCCGTGCTCGAGGCCTACGGCGCGTTCGGCGAGAAGAAGCTCTACGGCAAGACCACCGTCGGCGTGATCAGGTCCACGTTCGTAATCGACGCCGACGGCAAGATCGAGAAGGCCATGTACGGCGTCAAGGCGACCGGTCACGTGGCCCGCCTGCGAACCGAAGTCGGCGCCTAAGCGGTACCTTTACTAGCGGCCTGGTCCTGCAGCCAGGCCCGCGCGGGCGTGGCGAAATGGCATACGCGGCAGGTTTAGGTCCTGTTGGTGGCGACACCGTGGGGGTTCGAATCCCCCCGCCCGCACTCCAATCAGCACCTCGCGGCTATGTGGGGACCCCGCGTGCCCGGCCTCGCCGACCTGGCCTGTCTCGCTATGCGGCGACTCCGGGAACGCCTCGAAGCGGGCGAGGCAGCCGACGGGCCCGCGAGCGCGCCAGCTGGGTACACGCCGATCCGGTCAGCGTCGGCGTCCCGGCCTTCGCTCTCCGCCTGGTGATCATGATGCTCCGGCCATCTGGCGGGGAAGACGAGGGCGCCGGCACGAAGCAGACGCCCGGTACCTGCGCGGGACGTCCGTCCCGCGCGGCTGACGCGGCGGGCCAGGCAGCATAGGCTTCCGCAAGCCGGACCTTATCCGGCGCGCAGGCACCTCGGTTATCTGCGGGGGCCGAGGGATAATGCCAGAGCTTCGACCGGAGGGCAGGTCCGGATGGCTCAGCCTGGTACGGCGGGACGACCGTCGAGCGCGTTGCGAAGGGCGCTGGTGCCTCTGGCCCTCGCCCAGTTCATCTGCAGCTTTGCCGGGTCGAACATGAACGTGATGATCAACGACATCAGCAAGGACCTGGACACCACGGTGCAGGGCGTGCAGATCGCGATCACGGTCTTCCTGCTGGTGATGGCGGCGCTGATGATCCCCGGCGGCAAGCTGACCGACCGCTATGGCCGGAAGCGGTGCTTCACCGCCGGCCTGGTCATCTACGGCATCGGCGCCCTGCTAAGCGCGGCCGCCCCCGGCCTGGGTGTCCTGATCATCGGCAACTCGATCCTGGAGGGTGTCGGCACGGCGCTGCTGATCCCGCCCGTCTACATCCTCGCGACACTGCTGTTCACCGGGGTCGCCGCGCGTGCCCGTGCGTTCGGCGCGATCAGCGCGATGGGCGGCATCGGCGCCGCGGCCGGGCCGCTGCTCGGCGGTCTGATCACCTCCGCGATCAGCTGGCGGGCAGCATTTATCTTCCAGGCCCTGATCATCGCGCTGATCGTCGTGCTGAGCCGCCAGATCCATGATCCCCTGCCGCCGGATCCGACGCGCTCCTTCGACACCGGCGGAGCAATCCTGTCCGCCGTCGGCCTCATCCTGGTGGTGACGGGCATCCTGGCGGCCGACAACAACCTCTGGCTGATGCTCGCCCTTCTCGTCGCCGGTGCCCTGGTCCTGGTGTGGTTCTTCGCCTGGGTACGCGGCAAGGAGCGGGCGGGCAAGGAGCCGCTGCTGTCGACGGACCTGTTCCGCAACCGCATTTCCAACCTCGGCCTGGTCACCCAGGGCAGCCAGTGGCTGATCCTGATGGGCGTGTCGTTCGTTGTCTCGGGCTACCTGCAGGTCGTGCGGCACTACGACGCCATCCAGACCGGGGTGATCTTCACCGCCGCCACGGTCGGCCTGCTGGCGTCCTCGCTCGCCGCCGCGCGCCTCGCCAAGCGGTACGCCCAGCGAACCCTCATCCTGGTCGGCTTCATCGTCACCATCGCGGGCGTCGGCGTCCTGCTGGCCCTGGTGATCGGCATCAACTCTCCCAAAGCCTGGGTCTTCGCGCCCGGGCTCCTCCTGATCGGGCTGGGCCTGGGCGCCATGCTGACCCCATCGGTCAACATCGTGCAATCCAGCTTCGCCGAGGAGCAGCAGGGCGAGATCTCCGGCCTGTCCCGCAGCGTGTCCAACCTCGGCTCCTGCCTCGGTACCGCGATCGCCGGAACTATCCTGGTCGCGGGCATCACCTCGACGCCGGAACGCTCCTACGGGCTCGCGATGATCGCTTTGGCAGTGGTCGGCTTGGTCGGCCTGGTGGCCTCGCTATTCCTGCCCGCGGTCCTTGCCCCGGCCGCCGCGCGGCCACCGCAGGAGAACCTGCCCCGGCCACTCGGGACGATGTAAGCCTCGCGCCAGCGGGCAGCAACGACACCACCGGCCCCGCCGATGCCCTGCACCCCCAGGCAAGCGATCGCCGGCCGGTATGCGCTCCGCGCTGGCGCGAGCTGAAATGCCGAGCACGAGCAGCGTGCTGATTATGGCGAAACCCGGTAGGTCAGCGCCAGAACGCGCGAGGGATCGCAGTACCGCTTCTCGGGAGTCGTGCCGCTGCCTGGAGCGACCTCGTGGTCTTCCCGCACGGAGCGCACGCTCAATTACGTTAGTGCCCCGGTTGCTGGCGCGGCGTCCACGAGCCCGATGTGCAGCTCGAACGCTGCCAGCCCGCTGGCTAGCGACTCACTCGGCCCGCGAAGCTTCTGGAGGTCGCGGGGCACCTGGTAATAGCTCAGGTTCGGGTCGTCGCCGCAAGCCGGGCAGATGACCTCATACTGGCCCGTGTAGCCGCCATCAACATGGCCGTCGACCATGCGGACGGGCTGCGCCCGGAGAATCGCCGCGCCGTTATCGTGCTCGGGGACGCCGTGACGGATCGCCATGAGGCCATTGTGCAGTGCGAAGCAGAATGCCCGGTCCAAACGCACATGAAATTTAAGTGGCTAACTGGTTGCGTAAAAGAGAACGGCAGCGAGATGCGAAGGTCTGCGGGGCCGCATGATGCCATGCATTGCCAAAACACAAGACATCGCGAGTTGGCTTCGGGACGAATAGGGCCGCCTCGACCACCCGCGGCGCCGCTGGTCCTGGAGAGCGCGATGGCGGGATTTCCGGGACTGTCCTAAGTATTGTTAGCTGACGTTAGCGGCGGCAGCAGCGCCGGGTTACGACCTCCTTGGTACCGCGCCCGTGGCATCCGCCCAATGGATGGCTGGACACCGGGCGAGGCCGCGGAGGAGGAGCCTGATGGCCACAGCGACCAGCGTGGGTCTTCCCGGAGCCCGCCATCGGGCCTACCGTCGGCGGCGGAGGTCACAGAGTGGATCGCGGACCTGCATGTGGCAGTGGCGGATGTAGCAAGGGTGCCCCGGCAGGTCTGGGGGGTGGACCGGCAGGTCTGGGGGGTGGAGCAGTTCACCGGCCGTGACCCAGCAGGCAAGGCGATCGAGCTGTCGGTCTACGGCCGTGACGCTTCCGACGCCGGGGTGCTAGCGAAACTGTGGCGGTTCTGCGTGTACCGGGATTCGGGTGCCACCCTCATCATGGATCGCCTGCAACAGGTCGAGCACGAGGCCTACCTCACCTTGATGGCCGAGCGCGCCGGGGTGCTGGTACCCGACGTGCTCGCCGCCGGCCGATTCGGGCCCAGCAGCGATGCGGCGCTGGTCACCAGGGTGCCCGACGGCCCGGCCTTGGCCCAGGCCGACGGTGCAGCCCTCACCGACGGCACCCTGGATGAGATCCTGCTGGCCGTGCTGCGGCTGCGCGAAGCCGGGATCGCACACGGGACGCTCGGCGGCGATACCATCATCGTGTCCGGTCAGGGCGGCTGTATCCGGAACTTCCGTCGCGCGTCCGCCTCGGCTCCGGCCGGCCGCCTTGACACCGACCTGGCGGCCGCGCTGGCCGCCGTGGCGGTGCGGGCGGGCGCCGAGCGCGCGGCCGCGGCGGCCACCCGGACCCTCGACGCGGACACCGCCCGCGGCGCCCTGGTACACCTGCAGCGCTCGGCGCTGGACCCGGGCACCGTGGCCGCGCTCAAGGATCACAAGGACCTGCTGCCCCGGCTGCGGGAAGCGGTGGCCAGCGGGGCAGGCATCGAGGTGCCCAAGCTCGCGGAGGTCAAACGGGTCAGCTGGGCCAACCTGCTGTTCGCCGTCGGCTCGCTGATCGGGATCTGGGCGATTATCGGGGTGCTGTCCGGCGCCGGAGACTCCCTGGCGGCCATCAAGGGCGCGAGCTGGGGATGGGTGGCGCTGACGTTCGTCTTGGCCGAACTCCCGGTGGTCGCCGAATGCTGGGCGCTGCTCGGCGCCGCCACCGGCCAGCTCCCGTTCGGCCGCTGCGTCGCGCTGGAGACCTCCAACACCTTCACCGCGCTGGTCGGCGGCGACGTCGCCGTCTTTGCCGTCCGGGTCAGGTTCTTCCAGCGGCAGGGGTATGACGCCGCGGCCGCGGTCAGCGCGGGCGCCATCGCGACCACGGCCAGCTGGACCGTCAAAGGCCTGCTATTTCTTATCGCCTTGCCCTTCGCCGCTGGGTCCTTCCAGGTTCCGTCGAGTTCTGGCGGCCACCAGGCCGCGGTCTGGGTCATCCTCGCGGTCATCCTCGTGGCGGGGATCGCCGCCGCCCTGATCGCCCTGGTGCCACGGCTGCGGCGGCTGGCCAGCAGGCGGATCCGCCCGCACTTGCTGAACATCTGGGCCAACGTCAAGACCATCGCCACCGAGCCGCGCAAGCTCGTTTACGTGCTGGTCGGCTCGACCCTGGCCCAGCTCCTGGTCATTCTGGCTCTCGGCACGTCGCTGCACGCGGTCGGGCAGCACGCCAGCATCGCGACGCTGATCACCGTCAACACGTTTGCAGGCATCATCGGCGGCGCCGTCCCCATCCCCGGCGGCCTCGGCGTCGTGGAGGCCGGCCTGATCGCCGGGCTGACCGCCGCGGGCATCCCCCAGGATCAGGCCGTCGCGGCCGTGCTCATCCAGCGGTTCTTCACCTCCTACCTGCCCCCGGTGTGGGGATGGGCGACCCTGGCCTGGATGCGCCGCCGCGAATACGTATGAGCATGCTCCGCTGGCGGGGCCCAGCGATGCGGTCGGCCAACGGCCGGGCGACTGCCGATTCCGGGGAATGATGGCCTGCCCGGCCGGTGCCGGCAGGATGGACCTATGAGCGACGGCGTGAGCGGCCTGGTGAACCGGATCATCAGGTGGGCGGACCGCCTGCAGCGCAGGCATGGCGTGCTGGGGTTCCCCTACACGGTGGTGAAGAAGTACGGCGACGATGAGAGGGCGGGCGGCAGGGCGGCGCTCATCACCTGCTACGGATTCCTGAGCATCTTCCCGCTGCCACTGCTCGGCGTGGCGGTCCTGTCACGGGTGCTGGCCCTGCTGGCCCGCGAGCAGGAACGCATCCCCGCCGCCCGCGTTGAGTCCCACCTCGCAGCGCAGGGCTCCCCGCCGGCACCGGGTGGTTTCCCCGCCAGCCGACGATGGTCCAGGCTAACGCGGCCATCCCAGCCGCCAGCCGGCCAGCGTCATTGCCGAAACGCCTGCCTGGCGCTGGTCCGCTGGTCTTATGGCTCACCGTTGGGTCCGGGGCCGGCGGTGGGGGGCCGGGTATCGGCCGGGGCGTGGTGGGCGGGCGCTGCCTGGCCTGCGCGGCGGAGCGTTGCCTGGAGGGCCAGCAGGATCACGCCTCCGACTGTCATCCCGATACCGGCTCCGGCCAGGACGTCCAGGGGATAGTGGACGCCTAGGTAGACCCGGGACCAGCCCACCAGGCCGGCGTAGCCGGTCCCCGCGGCGGCTAGCGGCCGGGCCAGGAACGGCACCAGCGCGATGACGACCGCCAGGGTGACGGCGGTGTGGCTGGAGGGAAAGCTCGTGCCGTGCGCAGGCTGCTGGCGCAGCACCGCGCCGGCCATTACCTGGTAGGGCCGGGGGCGGTCGGCGATGACCTTCGCGGCGTTCGCCAGCGCCCATGCGGCGCCGGCCGCTACGGCCGTGGCGGCTACCGGCAGGACGCTGTGGTTCCTGGCCACGACGTAGACGACGGTGAGCAGGACGACGGCGATGATGCCCGCCGGCCCGAACAGGTGCGACAGCGGCGTCAGCACCGGGGCGGCAGCCGGCGGCACCTGGTTGAGGATCCGGAACAGGCGCGCATCCCAGCCGGCCGCTTTCTCCTTCACCAGCAGCGCCGAAGCGCAGAAAAGCACCACCCCCAGACCGGCCAGCAGCCCGGCGGCCCCTGGCTTCGGAACCCGGGCCGGGCGGTTCGGCCACCACCACGATGCGGGCGAGATCATCGGGACCAGCCAGCCGGCGCGCCGGCCGGGTGGCCCCGGCGCCGCCGGGGCGCCGCTGCGCCGGCCCGGGGGCTTACCGCGGCTACCAAGACCATGGCCACCTCCGGGAACGCCGCTGCCGTGGACGGGCACATGTCATGGCCGGCCATGGTAGCGGCTCACCCGGCCGTCCCCGAAGCCGGCAGCCGGGATGGCGCATGGCCGCTGATCAGCACGCGCACCGCCGTCAGGAAGAGACCGGCCGAGGAAACGGGGAATCCCGGGAACGACGAGTTGACCACGACCGGCTACGGCCATGGTATACGGCTGTGACACGGCGAGGCCGGCCGTCGCGCCCCGGCTTACCTCACCGCTGCCCAGCGCCCGCCGAATCTACGCTCAAGGACCTTCAGGTGCAACCGTCGCGCTGCGCCATATCGGCGGCGGGTGCAGGCCGGCTGGCCAGGCTGACGGACCGGGACTAGGGGATCGCGGCGACCGCGTCGTCGTAACCGTCCCAGGGCCGTTCATAGCGTCGCCTTCCGTGACGGAGGGGCGAGTGCTCGGCAGGACATGCACTACGGCTAAGAGCGCAGGTCATGACGGTGATGCATTTCCGGCGATGACCCCCGCATGTACCTGGCTTCGGGGAGTTCAATCCCCCCGCACTAAAAACCTTCCCCTCGGTCATACTTGTTAGCGTAGAATTTTTTATTCGAAAAATCTCCCATAGGCTTGCAGTTCAGTAACTAATTCGCTATCATGTTCTATAGAGAGATCATCCTTCCGAACGGGCGGTGGCACATGCCCCGAGGACCAGCTCCTTCAGGCCGCGGGCCGGGCGAGGCCTTGGCCCGGGGGGCGCATGCGCCCGGTGCCGGGCAGCCCGATCCGACCTGGGGCTGGGACATCGCCGGCAATCCCATCGACGAGGCCGACGGCTGGCGGCCCGTCCCGCCCGGCGTCGACCCGATGGCCGACCCGGCGCGGTGGGAAGCGTGGCTGGCCTCCAGCGGCTCCGATGGGGCCCCGCCGGACCCTGAGCAGGATCCCCAGTGGTGCCCGGATCCGGAGGACCAGGCGCTGCCGGATGACGTGGACCTGGACGGGTTGCGGGCCGAGTCGCGGCGGATCGCCGCCGCCAAGGCCGCGGAGCAGGCCGCCGAGGCCGAGTGGGCCGCTCAGCTGCCCCCGGATGCGGAGATACCCCAGGCCGGGGTGAGGGTGGGCCGCCGCGGGCCGGGGATGCCCGGCTCAGCGCGGCGGGTCCCCGGTGAGTACGCCGGCCCGGCCGGCGGGTTCGGCACCGGGCAGCCGCTGGATGTGGCGCCCGGCGGCGGGGTGCTGCTGGGGTTCGCTGAGGACGCCGCCGGAGATAATGACCGGTTCGCCGGGGCCAGTGATGATGAGCTGGCCGGGATCATCGGCGCGCTGGACCGGGCCGAGGCCACCGCGTGTTCCCTCAAGCACGCCGCGCTGGCGGAGTTCACCCGCCGCCGTCCCGCCCCCGGCCACGCGCCTGACGGCCCGGCAGGGATGCCGGCGGAGCGGGAGGAGTTCGCCGGGGATGAGATCGCCCAGCTGCTGGCCGAGGGCCGCGGCACCGCGGAGGGGATGCTGGACCTGGCCCGGGACCTGGAAGTCAGGCTGCCCGGCACCAGGGCGGCGTTCCGCGCCGGGGTCCTGCGGCATGCCAAGGCGCAGATCATCGCCTGGGCGACCGTCCTGCTGGATGCGGAGGAGGCCCGGGCGGCGGAGGAGCTGGTGCTGGGGCGGGCCGGGCGGCTGACGCCGGGCGGGCTGCGGTCCGCGATCGCCCAGGCGGTGATGGCCGTCGCGCCGCAGAAGGCGCGGAAGCGGCGGGAGGAGGCCGCGAAGGACGCCCGGGTGCAGCGGTGGGCCGAGGACAGCGGGAACGCGGCGCTGGCCGGCCGGGAACTCCCCCCGGCCGAGGTGCTGGCCGCGGACCAGCGGATCTCCTGGTGGGCCCGGCAGCTCCGCAAGGCCGGGCTGGCCGGCAGCATGGATGAGCTGCGCGCCCGCGCCTACCTCGACCTGCTGCTGGACAAGGACTCCCGCCCCGCTCCCCCGCCCCCGCATGTGACGGCACCACCGGCAAGACCGGCAAGACCGGCACAGCCCGGCGAGCCCGGCAAGCCCGGTGAGACCGGCAAGCCCGGTGAGACCGGTGAGACCGGTGAGACCGGTGAGACCGGCGAGACCGGCAAGCCCGGTGAGACCGGTGAGACCGGCGGGAGCGGGAACAGCGGCGGCAGCGGCAGTGGTAGCGGCGGCGAGAGCGGCAGCGGCGGTCCGGCAGGCGGTCCGGGGACCGGCGGGTCAGGGCCCCCGGGGCCCCCGGTCCCGGCGGATCCGGCCGCGCCGGTGACCGCGCCGGGGGCGGGGGTGCGGCCGTCGGGGTTTGTGGGGCGGCTGCACCTGACCGTCCCGCTGACCACGTTGCTGGGGCTGGCGGACCGGCCCGGGGAGATCCCGGGGCTGGGCCCGGTCGACCCGTGGCTGGCCCGGGACCTGGCCCGCGCCGCCGCCGCCAACCCCACGACCACCTGGTGCCTGACCGTGACCGACGGGCAGGGCCACGCGATCGGGCACGGCTGCGCCCGGCCCGCACCCGGGAACCAGCGCGACCGGCCGGCTGGGGGAGCAGACCCCGGCCCGCCCGGCGGCCCCGGCCCGCCCGGCGGACCCGGCCCGCCGGATCCGCCCGGCGCGGCCAGCCGGGACGGCCCGGGGTTCACCGTCACCCCCGGCGGCCGGGACGGGCCGCCGGGCGGGTACGGATCCTGGCGGTTCACCACCGGGGTTCCCGGGCAGCGGGACCTGGCATTCGCGGTGGACCCGATCGCCACCGGGAGCTGTGATCACCGGTTCGAGGCGGCCGGGCATGACCCGGGCCGCAAGCTGCGGCACCTGGCCCAGATCCGGCACGCGACCTGCACCGCCCCCGCCTGCCGAAGACCCGCCACCCAGGCCGACTTCGAGCACAGCATCCCCTACGAGGCGGGCGGCCGGACCTGCCTGTGTAATGGCGGTCCGAAGTGCCGGCATGACCACCGGCTCAAACAGCACCCCCGCTGGAAAGTGGAGCAGGTCACCCCGGCCACCTTCCGCTGGACCGCCCCCTCCGGCCGGACCAGCACCACCGAAGCGACCCGCTACCCGATCTAACGGCGGAAGGCTGGAGTTGGCCGCTCGAGTGACATATGAGCGACGGGCAGGCTGCTGCACCTGGCCTGGGACCCCTTGATGTCATAGAAGGCGCGGGCGAGGTGAACGGGCACGCTTTCGTCCCAGTTGACCTTGTTGGTCTCTGGCCAGTCAACGCCACCCACGGCCAGCTGATAGTGCCGGATCATGCCTCGGTGGGTCACGATTTATTCGCGTGCCCCGGTCCCTGTCCCCCTGAGCGGACCTCGTTCGTCATGGGCACGAGAAGATGGACCATCGAGGGGAAGGAGCCGGAGATGCAGTACGCCTTGTTGATCTACAGCCAGCCTGGGGCCGCGGAGGCGCTCGGCGATGCTGAGCAGGAAGCCATCCATCGCGAGTACATGGACATCAAGCAGGCGCCGGGGATTGTGGGTGGCGCCGCCCTGCATCCAGTCGAGACCGCGACCACGGTCCGGGTCCAGGACGGGCAGATGCTCGTCACCGACGGCCCGTTCGCGGACACCAAGGAGATCTTCGCCGGCTTCTACCTGGTCGAAGCCGATGATCTGGATCAGGCGACCGAGCTCGCGGCCCGGATTCCCGCCGGCCGCCTCGGCGGCGCGGTAGAAATCCGCCCGGTCGTAACCGACCGGTCCTGAGCCGCCGGTCCTTACAGAGCAAGTGCCGAGGGGTTAGTCCTGATCGAGCAGGTTTTCCGCGACGAGTGGGGCCGGGTGCTGGCCAGCTTGATCGGCTACTTCGGTGATTTCGATCTTGCCGAGGAAGCCGCTGCGGACGCGTTCGCGATCGCGGCGCAGCGCTGGCCGTCCCACGGCCTGCCGGACCAGCCCGGCGCCTGGCTCGTCACGACGGCGCGGCACCGGGCCATCGACCGGCTGCGCCGCGATCGAGTGCTGGCCGCCAAGCTCCGGCTGCTCGCGCCGGAGACTAACTGGGCAGGAGTCGGGGAGGAAGACGTGGCCGAGCCGTTCATTCCGGACGAGCGCCTTGAGCTCGTCTTCATGTGCTGCCATCCCGCGCTCGCCATCGAGGCGCAGGTCGCGCTGACGCTGCGGGCCGTCGGCGGGCTGAGCACGGAAGAGATCGCCCGGGCCTTCCTGGTCCCGGCCGAAACGATGAAAAGGCGCCTGACCCGCGCGAAGTCCAAGATCAACGTGGCGGGCATCCCGTTCGCCGTGCCGGCCGGCCCGCGGCTGCCCGAGCGGCTCGCCGCGATCCTGGCCGTCGTGTACCTCATCTTCAACCAGGGATACGGCGACCATGAGGACCGGTCCGGGCTCGCGGCCGAGGCGATCCGGCTGGGCCGCGTGCTGGCGGGCTTGCTGCCCGCCGAGCCGGAAGTACTCGGCCTGCTCGCCCTGATGCTGCTGCACGACGCGCGCCGCGAGGCGAGGTTCGCCGGCCAGGACCTCGTCCTGCTCGCGGACCAGGACCGGTCGCGGTGGGACTGGCGTCAGATCGCGGAGGGCCGCGTCCTGCTCGACCAGGCCCTGCCTCCCATGGCTTCGCGTCGCGGCCCATACGCTATCCAGGCGGCTATCGCCTCCTTGCAAGCCGAAGAGCAGCTCGACTGGCCCCAGATCGCCGCGCTCTACGGCGAGCTCGCCGACCTGACCGGCTCGGACGTGGTCCGGCTGAACCGGGCGGTGGCGATCGCGGAGGCCGAGGGCCCCGGCGCGGCGCTGGTGGCAGTGGACGGCCTGGACCTGCCGGGCTATCAATACTGGCACTCAACCCGGGCCGAACTCCTGCGGCGTCTCGGCCGTACCGATGAAGCCCGCGCCGCCTACCGGCGCGCCCTTGACCTCGCGCGCACGGTCCCCGAACGCCGGTTCCTCGAACGGCGCATCGCCGAATCCTGACCTCACTGTCCCCTTCCGCGCCTTCCGCTCGTCGTGTTGGCAACAGAAGGAGGAGTGATGGTTCTGCCCGCCCAAGCCACCCAGGCTCCCCGCGATCTCCGAACCCCACCGCTCACTCGACGGAGCTGGCTAATGCTGGCCGTGCTGCTGCTCGGCCAGTTCATGTGCATCACCGACGTCTTCGTGGTCAACGTGGCCATGCCGTCGATCGCTGCGCACCTGCACGCCTCCGGTGCCTCGCTCCAGCTGGTCGTGGGCGGATACACGATCGCCTATGCGATGCTGCTGATCACGGGCGCCCGGCTGGGTGACCGCTTCGGCCGGCGGCGGACCTACCTGGCCGGGGTGATCATCTTCACCGCCGCCTCGCTGGCGTGCGCGCTGGCCCCGGACAGCCAGGTCCTGGTCGCGTTCCGGTTCATCCAGGGGGCCGGGGCGGCGGCGATCGTCCCGCAGGTCTTCAGCATCATCCAGCTGACCTTTACCGGTCAGGCACGGGCCAAGGCGCTGTCCGCCTACGCGGCCGTGCTCTCGGCCGGCGCGGTGGCCGGGCTGGTCCTCGGCGGCGTGGTCGTGACCGCGGACCTGTTCGGGGCGAGCTGGCGCCCGGTCTTCGCCATCAACGTGCCGGCCGGGATCCTCCTGGCCGTCCTGGTGCCCCGCCTGGTTCCCGCCGACCAGCGGCGCGCGACCGACCAGCGGCGCGCAACTGACCAGCGGCGCGCGACCGACCAGCGGCGCGCAACCGACCAGCGGCGCGCAACTGACCAGTGGCGCGCGACGGAGCCACGCGGCGCGCGCCGGCCGGGCCGCATCGATCTGGCCGGCCTGATGATCGCGATGCCTGCGGTGCTGCTGATCGTGCTTCCGCTGGTGCTCGGCCGCGAGGCGGGCTGGCCGGCCTGGTGCTTCGCCGCCCTCGCGACGGGCGGCGTCCTCGCCGTGGTCTTCGTGCTCGCCGAGCGGCGGGTGGCTGCCCGCGGCGGCGATCCGCTGCTGAACCTGGACGTGCTACGCGCCCCGGCTCTGCCGTCCGGGCTCGCCGCGCTGGCCCTCACCCAGGTCGCATACGGCGGGCTGCTGTTCGCCTTCACCCTCTACCTTCAGCTGGGCCTGGGGCAGAGCGCGCTGCGGGCCGGCCTGACCTACCTGCCGATGGCGGCGGCGTTCGGCCTGGCCGGCTTCTACTGGCGGCGGCTGCCGGCCAGGACGCGCCGCATAGTCATCCCGGTCGGCCTGACCGTGAGCGCGGTCGGCTACCTGGGGCTCGCGGCTAGCCTGCGCGGCGGCGTCCCAGGGCAGGCGTGGGCCTGGCCGGCCGTCGTCGGCACCGGTCTGGGCCTGTCGGTCAGCCCGCTGCTCACCCAGTCCCTGGTACACGTGCCCGCTGCCCGGGCCGCCGACGCGTCCGGCCTGCTCACCACCACGGTGCAGCTGGGTCAGCTGCTGGGGGTGACGGTGATCGGCTCGGTCTACCTGTCCCGGGTGGCTGCCGCCCCGGGTGCCGATTCCGGGGCCATGTCCGTGGCCGCGTGCTGGCTGGCCGCCCTGTCCGCCGCGGGCCTGCTCGCCGCGATGATCATGCTCCGGGCTGCCCGGCCACCAGGGCGGGTCCAGCCCGGGCGCGGGCCTAGCTGCCTGTCGTGTGCCCCCACCCGTAGTCCCTGGGCCGCCATAAGGAAGCGACAATGATCCATTCGCGGATTTGCGTGAAGTCAGACTTAGGGTGTGACAGCGGACGATCGCACAGGACAAGGCGCAACTGCGCTTACAAGAAGCATCCTGAGGGACATGAAGCGACGGCTGATGCGATCTCGAGCACTTAGACCGCAGCATCCCGGTGCGCGCCGGGCCGCTGCGGGGAGGATAAGTTCTGTCCCCATGAGGGCGATGAGCGTCATCCCTGGCCTGATGCACTCGGGGCTGACCGCTGAGTTGCCCGATCCGCCGCCCGCCGAGGGATCCGTCCTCGCCGAGGGCCTGCTGGTCGGCATCTGCGGGACCGACGGCGAGGTGCTCCGCGGCCACGGGCAGCCGCCGGACGGGGACCAGCGCCTGGTGCTCGGTCACGAGTCCCTCGGCCGGGTAATTGCGGCCCCGCCGGACGCCCCGGTACAGCCCGGCGACCTGGTGGTCGGCGTGGTCCGCCGCCCGGACCCGGTACCCTGCCCGGCCTGCGCGGCCGGCCGGTGGGACTTCTGCGCCAACGGGCAGTACACCGAGCGGGGCATCAAGGGCCTGCACGGCTATGGGGCTACCCGGTGGCGGGTCGACCCGGGGTTCGCCATCAAGGTCCCGGACCAACTCGGTGACCTCGGCGTGTTCACCGAGCCGGGCAGCATCGTGGCGAAGGCCTGGGAGCAGATCGAGGCCGTCGCGGCCCGCGGTCCCCGGCCGGGCCTGGTCGCGCTGGTGGTGGGGGCGGGGCCGATCGGCATGCTGGCCGCGCTGCTCGGCGTCCAGCGCGGCTACCAGGTGCACGTATTCGACCAGGTCGAGGACGGGCCGAAGCCGGGTCTGGTGGCGGCGCTCGGTGCGACCTACCATCACGGCCCGATCGAGAACCTCGGCCTGCGGCCGGACGTCGTCCTCGAGTGTGCCGGGGTCGGCGAACTGGTCATGGAACTGGCCCGCCGGGTGACCCAGGCGGGCGTGATCTGCCTGATCGGCATCTCCTCGGAGCAGCGCCGCCTGCTGGTGGACGTCAATGCGGTGCACGCCTCGATGGTGCTGGAGAACTCGGTGATCTTCGGTACGGTAAGCGCGGCGCGCCTGGCACTACGAGCAGGCCGTCGTGGCGCTGGCCCGGGCCGACCCGGCCTGGCTCGGCGGGCTGATCAGCCGCCGTGTCCCACTGTCATCATGGCAACACGGGCTTACCAGGAACCCGGATGATGTAAAGGTAACTGTGGACCTGACAAAATAAACCCCTCTATCCCGAACGGGCAGTGGTGAGAGCGCCAGGCCAGGTTTACGGCCCGGCCAGGAAACGGAGCACGTAAATGGCTGACGCGGAAATCGAACCCAAGCCCGCCAATCAGGGCGCGCTGATCGCGGACATCGACCGCACCCGCGCGGAACTGGCGCGCACGATCGACGCCATATCCGAACGGGTGAGCCCCAGGAGGAACATCGACCGGGCAATGGAGCAGGTCCGCCAGCGTGCCAGCCAGATCGACCCGGTCATCCCCGGCGCCGCCGTCGCCGCCGTGGCCCTCGGCCTCGGTCTCACCGCCCTGCTCCTAATCCGCCGTCGCCGCCGTCGCTAACCGCCCGCCCCCCGGAGGGTGTCGGCGTGCCACCGGTACCGTTCTTTGGTGCTCAATGTGCCACGACTCCGCGCCGGGGCTAGCCGGCCCGCTCGTAGACGAGTTCGATCACGCCAGAGGGAAACGCTCTGCTTGACACCAGGCGCAGAGCCTGACCGTGTTCGAGGTCTCCGAACAGCGATGTCCCGCTCCCGGCGGCGAACGGCATCAGGTACAGCCGGTACTCGTCAACGACCTCGAGCCGGGCTAGGGACTTGACGAACGTGGCGCCGCCGTGAGCGACTATCTCGCCGCCCGGTTCCTGCTTCAGCCGGGCGATCTCGTCGGCCGTGTCGCCAGCGGCAATCCGCGCCTGCGGCCAGTCGGCCGTCTTCAAGGTCTTGGAGAAGACGACCTTAGGCCGGTCGTTCATAATGGCCGCGATCTCGGCCTCGGACCAATCGGCGGAGTCGGTGGCTTTGGGCCAGTACGCTCCCATATCCAGGTAGGTCTGCCGGCCCATGATGTGGGTGTCCGCGCGGCGCAGGGTTTCGACGAAGTACCGGTCGAACTCCTCGTCGACCAGGCCCTCCCACCACCGGTAGAACTCGGTGCCGTCCTGGCAGATGTAGCCGTCTAGCGAGACCGCGAACTGCTGCAAGCTCAATTTCCGCATCCCGTGCCTCCCAGCGTGGTGTTTCCGCTGGAGATGACGGGCGGCGCCGGCGAAAATCATCGGCCGACGAGGTCAGCCGTCCAGCGCCTCGCGCAGGAACTGGCCGGTGTGGCTCTCCGGCACGGCGGCGATCTGCTCCGGCGGGCCGGCGGCGATCACCGACCCGCCCCGGGGCCCGCCCTCGGGGCCCAGGTCGATGACCCAGTCCGCGGTCTTGATCACGTCCAGGTTGTGCTCGATCACGATGACCGTGTTGCCGCCGTCCACCAGCCGCCGCAGTGCGCCGAGGACCCTGCGGATGTCCTCGAAGTGCAGCCCGGTAGTCGGCTCGTCCAGCACGTACATCGTCTGGCCGGTGGCCCGGCGCTGCAGTTCGGCGGCGAGTTTGACCCGCTGGGCCTCACCGCCGGACAGGGTTGGCGCGGGCTGGCCGAGGCGGACGTAGCCGAGGCCGACGTCGACCAGCGTCCTGAGGTGCCGGTGGATGGCGGGGACGGGGGCGAAGAAGTCCGCCGCCTCCTCGATCGGCATGCCGAGGACTTCGGCGATGGTCTTGCCCTTGTAGTGCACGGCCAGGGTGTCGGTGTTGTACCGGGCGCCGTGGCAGACCTCGCAGGGCACGTAGACGTCGGGCAGGAACTGCATCTCGATCTTCAGGGTGCCATCGCCGGAGCAGGCCTCGCACCGGCCGCCCTTGACGTTGAAGGAGAACCGGCCCGGCTGGTAGCCGCGGACCTTCGCCTCGGTGGTGGCCGCGAACAGCTTCCGGACGTGGTCGAACACGCCGGTGTAGGTGGCCGGGTTGGACCGCGGGGTCCGCCCGATCGGGCCCTGGTCGACGTGCACCACCTTGTCCAGGTGCTGGCTGCCGGTGATCCGGGCGTGCCGGCCCGGGACCGTCCGCGCGCCGTTCAGCTCACGGGCCAGCGCCTTGTACAAGATGTCGTTGACCAGCGTGGACTTACCCGACCCCGACACCCCGGTGACCGCGACCAGGCAGCCAAGCGGGAACGCCACGTCCACCCCCCGCAGGTTATGCTCAGCCGCGCCCTTGACCGTGACCTCCCGGCCCGGGGTCGGTGTCCGGCGCTGGGCGGGACGGGGAATCGCCCTCCGGCCGCTCAGGTAGGCACCGGTCAGCGACTCGGTAGACCCGAGCAATTCCGGCAGCGGGCCGGAGACCACGATCTGGCCGCCGCGCTCGCCGGCGCGCGGGCCGATGTCGACGATCCAGTCGGCCGCCCGGATGGTCTCCTCGTCATGCTCGACGACGATCACGGTATTGCCCAGGTCCCGAAGCCGCCGCAGCGTCTCGAGCAGCCGCTGGTTGTCCCGCTGGTGCAGCCCGGCGGACGGCTCGTCGAGGACGTACAGCACCCCGGTCAGGCCCGAGCCGATCTGGGTGGCCAGCCGGATCCGCTGGGCCTCCCCGCCGGCCAGCGTGGCCGATGCCCGGTCCAGGGTCAGGTAGTCCAGCCCGACGTCAAGCAAGAAGCCGAGCCGGGTGCCGACCTCGGCGAGGATCCGGGCCGCGATCTGGCGGTCGGTGTCGGAGAGCTCCAGCTCGAGCAGCCGCTTGGCGAGCTCGCCGATCGGCAGCGCGCAGTACTCCGCGATGGACTGGCCGTCCACGGTGACCGCCAGCGACACCGGCTTGAGCCGGGCCCCGTGGCAGGACGGGCACGGCACCTCGCGCATGTACCCGGCGAACTTCTCCCGGCTCGAGTCCGACTCCGCCTCGGCGTGCCGCCGCTCGACCCACGGGATGACACCCTCGAAGTTCGTGTAATACGACCGCTCCCGGCCGTGCCGGTTGGTGTACCGGACGTGGACCTGTTCGCCTGACCCGTGCAGCAGCGCGTGCCGGGCAGCCGCGGGCAGCTCGGACCAGGGCGTGCCGGTGCCGAAGCCGAGCTTGCGGCCCAGCGACTCGATCAGCCGGAGGAAATAGTCGCCCGTCCCGCCGCCGCTCCACGGCGCGATCGCGCCGTCCGCGAGCGACTTGGACTCGTCCGGGACGATCAGCTCCGGGTCGACCTCCGAGCTTGGCTCCCGAGCCCGGTGCAGTCCGGGCAGGCTCCCCACGGGGAGCTGAACGAGAACGACCTCGGCTCCAGCTCATCGAACGACAGGTCGTCATAAAGGCACGCCAGGTGCTCGGAGTACATCCGCTCCCGGTGCGGGTCATTCTCGGGGAGGTCGACGAACTCGAGCACGACCAGGCCGCCGGCCAGCCGCAGCGCGGTCTCCACCGAGTCGGTCAGCCTGCGCCGCGCGGTCTCCTTCACCGCCAGCCGGTCGACGATCACTTCGATGTCGTGCTTCTCGTATTTCTTCAGCGCCGGCAGCTCCCCGGCCAGGGCGTCGTCCAGGCGCACGATGGTGCCGTCGACGCGGGCCCGGGAGTAGCCCTTGGCCTGCAGCTCCCGCAGCAGCTCCCCGTACTCCCCCTTCCGCCCCCGCACCACCGGCGCCAGCACCTGGAACCGCATCCCCTCCGCCAGCTCCAGCACCCGGTCCACGATCTGCTGCGGCGCCTGCCGCGCGATCGGCCGCCCGCACAACGGGCAATGCGGCCGCCCGATCCGCGCGAACAGCAACCGCAGGTAGTCATACACCTCCGTGATCGTCCCCACCGTCGACCGCGGATTACGGCTCGCCGACTTCTGGTCAATCGACACCGCCGGCGACAGCCCGTCAATGAAATCCACATCCGGCTTATCCATCTGCCCCAGGAACTGCCGCGCATACGCCGACAGCGACTCCACGTACCGCCGCTGCCCCTCCGCGAAAATCGTGTCAAACGCCAGGCTCGACTTCCCCGACCCCGACAACCCGGTAAACACGATCATCGCGTCCCGCGGCAAATCCAGCGAGACATCCTTCAAGTTATGCTCGCGGGCGCCGCGAACGACAAGACGATCAGCCACTTTTCTCCAGGCATCGGATCAACGTGGCGGGCAGCGCCAGCCAAGACGGTCAGCCAAGACGGTCAGCCACGGATAAAGAACTAAAAGTTTCAACCAAGCGGGGAGGCCTGGGATTCCCTGGACACCTCGGCGGCCGCTCGCTGGGTCAGGCGATCCCGCTGGGGTACCACGGTGTACTTCGGGTCCCGGGCGGAGGCTCGGCCAGCCTCGAAGACGCCGAACCTGGTCACCGCCGACCCGGCCAGCAGCGCGGCCCCGGCCAGCGCGGAGATGGGACGGTGGCGGCGGCCCAGCAGCGCCGCGGCCGTGCCGCCGGCGGCCAGGATCTGCCCGGCTCGCATCAGGGCCCCGGATTTCCCGGTCCGGTAGGGCTCCGCCACCGGGCCGAGACGCCGGCCGAGCAGCCATTCGGCGGTCAGTTCCGTCGCGGCCCCGAGGACGGCCAGCCGCGCCGCGGGGCCCGCCCGCCCGGGCGTGACCGCGAGCAGGCCCAGGCCGCCGGCCGCGGTGGCGGCCGAGCCGACGAACAGGTAGGGCAGCTCGCGGTGCGCCTCGTGCCAGGCGGGCGCGGCGGTGTCGCCGAGCAGCACCGAGGTGTAGGCGGCCACCGCGGGACCGAGCGTGGCGGCCGCGAGGGTGGCGGCCAGGCCCGCCCGCGGCAGTTTGCCTGTGACCGCGCAGGCGGCCGACGCCAGGGCCATGGGGGTGTAGCCGGACAGGATCCAGGTGCCGACGCTCATCGGTGAGGTCACCTTGAGCACCCGCAGCATGTTGACGAACCGGGTGGGCCGGCCGAGGTCGTGCACGAGCGCCGCCATCGAGGCGCTGATCGCCCCGGCCGCCCCGGCCTTCGCCGTCCGGGCC
This sequence comes from uncultured Actinomycetes bacterium, assembly GCA_963806335.1. Lineage (GTDB taxonomy): Bacteria > Actinomycetota > Actinomycetes > Streptosporangiales > Streptosporangiaceae > Palsa-504. The sequence continues at coordinate 410,908 of CAWDXO010000018.1, read as the reverse complement.
AGCTCCGGATGACCGGAGAGCTGGGCGCTCGCGGCGAGCGCCGAGGAGGCACCGGCCAGTCCTCCCAGGAACAGGTAGGTCGGGATGTCCGGTCCCCACACCGTCTCCTTCACCACCGGCCGGCCGTAGTAGGAGCCGAACTCGGCCGCCGGCACCATCGACTTCTCGCCGCGAGGCATAACCGGCCTGCCACGCAAGCGGCCACGGCCGCGGCCAGCAGGCCGGCCGCGGCCGTGGCCGCGTGCCGCCACATCCGGGGCAGGTCACGGGTGGTGACCACCGGATCAGGCGGCAAGCCGTATACCTCGGGCTCGTCGAGCAGCAGGAAGAACGCCCCGCCGCCGCCGATGCCGTCCTCAGGGCCGTCCAGGTACAGCCGCGCGTCCGCCTCGCCGGCCTCGTGTAGCTCGCCGACCCGCAGCTGGGCCCGCTCCCGCAGCTCCTCCAGCGGCCCGAACTGGATGGACTCGGTCGGGCAGGCCTTCGCGCAGGCCGGCATCAGGCCGTCACCCAGCCGGTCGTAGCACAGCGTGCACTTGTGCGCCCCGCCATCCGATTGGCGCCGGCCGATCACGCCGAACGGGCACGCCGACACGCAGTAGCCGCACCCGTTGCAGACATCGTCCTGGACCACGACCGTGCCGAACTCGGTGCGCATCAGCGCGCCGGTCGGGCAGACATCCAGGCAGGCCGACTCGGTGCAGTGCTTGCACACATTGCTGGACATCAGCCAGCGCACCCCGTCGGCGTCCGCCGGGCGGCGGACGGGCTGCTCGATGAAGGCCACGTGCCGCCAGGTCGAGGCGTCCAGCCCCCCGGTGTTGTCGTACGACATGCCGGTAAGCAGCAGCCCGTCCTCGGGCACGGCGTTCCACTCCTTGCACGCCACCTCGCAGGCCTTGCAGCCGATGCACACCGAGGTGTCGGTGAAGAATCCCATCCGCGGCGGGTGATCGAGATGCCCGGCCCGCGCGGCCGGGTCGAGGCCCTGATGCTCATGCGGTGCTGGTCCGTTCGGCATTTACATCTCCGTCCCGGTCTTGTCGGTTATCCCGGCGCGCTCGGCATAGCTCCGCACAAGTTCCCGCAGGTCCGCCCCGCGGGGCCGTCGGCCAGGCCGGATGTCGCAGGCCATGGCCTTGACCTCCTGGATGTGCACGTTGGGGTCGAGCGCCAGGTGGGCCAGCTCGTTGGCGGCGTCCCCGGTGGTGTACCCGTTCGGGCCCCAGTGCCAGGGCAGCCCCACCTGATGCAGCGTCCGGCCGGCCACCCGAAGCGGCGTAATCCGCTCGGTGACCAGCACCCGGGCCTCGATCGCGTTGCGTGCGGTGATGATCGTGGCCCAGCCGAGGTGGTCCAGGCCGCGTTCGGCGGCGAGCTGCGGCGAGACCTCGCAGAAGAACGCGGGCTGCAGTTCGGACAGGTAGGGCAGGAACCGCGACATGCCGCCGGCCGTGTGATGCTCAGTGAGCCGATAGGTGGTGGTCACGTAGGGGAACACCTCCGAGCCCGGCTCGTCGCCGCTCGGCTGATAGCGGTTCTCCGGATGCCGGAGGATCTGCCGGACCGGATTGTGCTGCTGGCCGTAGAGCACGTTCCGGAAGGGCGATTCCTGCGGCTCGTAGTGCGTGGGCAGCGGGCCGTCGACCATCCCGGCCGGGGCGAACAGCCACGCCTTGCCGTCGGCCTGCATGATGAACGGATCGGCGCCGGAGATCGCGTCTACTCCGGTCGCCCCGGGGGACGGCCGGTAGGACGGGGGCCGGTCGGCGATGTAATCCGGCACGTCGTGCCCCACCCATCGCATCCGCTCCGCGTCCCACCAGACCAGCGCCTTGCGCTCGCTCCACGGCCGGCCGTCCGGGTCGGCCGAGGCCCGGTTGTAAAGCACGCGCCGGTTGGCTGGCCAGGCCCAGCCCCAGTCCGGCGCCACCCAGTTCTGCTGGGTCCAGGGCACGCGGCGCGCGGCCTGGTTCACCCCGTCGGCGCGGACGCCGCAGTAGATCCAGCAGCCGCACGGCGTCGAGCCGTCGGCGGTGAGCTGGGTATAGGACGACAGCGGCCGCCCGCCAGGACCCCAGCCGTTGATCTCGGCCAGCACCGCCTCGGAGTCCGGATCGTGCTGCGCGCCCTGCACCGGGTAATCCCAGGTGAGGTCCAGGATCGGCCGGTCCGCCTCGTCGTCGGAGGCGGCCAGTTTCGCCCGGATGGCCCGCCCGAGGTGGTAGGTGAACCACAGGTCGCTGCGGGCATCACCGGCCGGCTCGACGGCCTGCTGGCGCCACTGCAGCAGCCGCTGGGTATTGGTGAAGCTGCCCGCCTTCTCGGTGTGCGCGGCGGCCGGCAGGAAGAACACCTCGGTGCCGATCTCCTCGGCGTGCATCTCCGCAGGCTCGTTCCCCGGCCCGCTCTCGGTCTCCGGGCCGTTCTTCCACCAGGTGGCGCTCTCGATCATCACCATGTCGCGGACCACCAGCCAGTCCAGCTTGGCCATGCCCAGCCGCTGCATACGCGCGTTGGCCGAGCCGACCGCGGGGTTCTGGCCGAACAGGAAGTAGCCACGGCACGTGCCGTCCAGCTGCGCCAGGACGGTCTCGTAGGTGCTGTGGCTGCCGGTCAGCCGCGGCAGGTAGTCGTAGCAGAACTCGTTCTCGGCCGTGGCGGCGTCGCCCCACCAGGCCTTCAGCAGGCTGACCATGTACTCCCTGGTGTTGGCCCAGAAACCCGTCTGCACCGACTCCGCCCGGGCGTAGGCGTCCAGATCGGCGTTCCCGTAGGCGAACGGCATCGGCAGGTAGCCGGGCAGCAGGTCGAACAGCGTCGGGATGTCCGTCGACCCCTGAATCGAGGCGTGCCCGCGCAGGGCCAGGATCCCGCCGCCGGGCCGTCCTATGTTCCCGAGCAGGGCCTGCAGGATCGCGGCGGTGCGGATGGTTTGCGCGCCGACGGTGTGCTGCGTCCAGCCGAGGCTGTAGACGAACGCGGTGGTGCGGTCGCGGCCGGAGTTCTCGGTCACGAGCCGGCAGACCCGGGCGAACTGGTCCGGGGGCACGCCGCTGACCTGCTCGACGATCTCCGGGGTGTAGCGGGCGAAGTGCCGCTTCAGCACCTGGAACACGCAGCGCGGATGCTGCAGCGTGGGGTCGGTGTCCGGGGTGGGGTGGGCGGGGGCGCCGCCGGAGCCGTGCGCCTCGCCGCGCCCGGCGCGCCGCAGATCCCGTCGGTGCCGCGGGTCGGCGGCCTCGGGATCCTGGCGCGCTCCGCTGGCGGGCTTGACCTCCTCGCCCTGATAGCGCCAGGTCTCGAACTCATAGAACCGGTGCTCGGCGTTCAGTCCGGAGAACACCCCGTCCAGGTCCTCGGTGTCGGCGTAATCCTCGGTCAAGATCGTGGCCGCGTTCGTGTACGCCAGCATGTACTCGGTGAAGTACTTCTCGTTCTGCAGCACGTAGTTGATCAGCCCGCCGACGAACGCGATGTCGGCCCCGGCCCGGATGGGCACGTACAGGTCGCTGCGCGCGCTGGTCCGGGTGAACCGCGGATCGACATGGATCAGCGTGGCCCCCCGGGCCTTGGCCTCCATCACCCACTGGAAGCCCACCGGATGGCACTCGGCCATGTTCGAGCCCTCAATGAGGATGCAGTCAGAGTTGATCAGGTCGCGGGGGAAGTTGGTGGCCCCGCCGCGCCCGAAGCTGGTCCCCAGACCGGGGACGGTGGCGGAGTGTCATATCCGTGCCTGGTTCTCGATCTGGATCGCGCCCAGCGCCGTGAACAGCTTCTTGATCAGGTAGTTTTCCTCATTGTCCAGGGTGGCTCCGCCCAGGGCGGCGAAACCCATCGTCCGGCGCGTCCGGGCCCCGTCCACCTCCCACTGCCAGCCGGTCCGCCGGGCCGCGATGACCCGGTCGGCGATCATGTCCATGGCGACCTCGAGGTCCAGGTCCTCCCACTCGGTGCCGAACGGCCGCCGGTACCTCACCCGGTACTCGCGGGCGTCGCCGGTGGTCAGCTGCAGGCTCGCCGAGCCCTTCGGGCACAGCCGCCCGCGGCTGACCGGAGAATCCGGGTCGCCCTCGATCTGGGTCACCCGGCCGTCCTGCACGTAGACGGTCTGCCCGCAGCCCACCGCGCAGTACGGGCAGACCGACTTCGCGACTCGGTCGGCGACGGCGACCCGTGGCCGCAGGACGCTGGTCCGTTTGCTCTTCACCGCCGCGCCCAGGCCGAGCCGGTCCGGCCCGGTCAGCTGGCGCCAGGCCGGCCAGAGCTCAATCCAGTCGCGCGCACCCATCGCGGCTCCCATCGGGTGACAAATCCGACGCTAGCAGAGGACCGGCGCGCTGCACATCGCCTGTTCGGGTAGGTACCGGGAGGTAGGGGAGGACTAGCCGACTGCGTGATGAAAGACTCGCGGATAGCCGCGAAGATCCTCGGAAACAAACCTCGGGAGGGACCATGCTGGCGATTAGAGTCCACGAATTCGGCGGTCCTGAGGTCATGCAGGTCGAAGAGGTGGACATCCCGATGCCGGGGGAAGGTGAGGTTCTCGTGCAGGTCATGGCCGCGGGCGTCGGCCCGTGGGACGTGTCCCTGCGCGAGGGCGGGTATACCGGCCCGCTTCCCTATACCCCTGGCGGGGAGTTCTCCGGCCTGGTGGTGGGCGAGACCGGCGGCTTCGCCGGCTTTCGTGACGGCGACCCGGTCTACGGCTATCCGGGCCTGACCGGGTGTTACGCCCAGTACGTGACGTGCCAGGTCGAGCAGCTCGCGCCGCTTCCCGCGGGGCTGCCGCTCACCGACGCGGCCGGAGTGCCGGTCGACGGCCTGACCGCCGAACAGGGGCTGACCGATGAGCTGGGCGTCGGCCGCGACGACCTCCTGCTCATCACGGCCGCCGCGGGCGGCCTCGGGCACTTCGCCGTCCAGATCGCCCGGGCGCTCGGCGCGGTCGTGGTGGCCACGGCCAGCCCGAGGCACCACGAGTTCGTGCACAAGTCCGGGGCGGCGGTCGTGGTCGACCACAACGCGCCCGACTGGCCCGAGCAGGTCCGCGAGGCGATCCCGGGCGGACCGGCCAAGGTGCTCGCCTGTGCGGGCCCCACCCTGGCCGGAGCCGCCCGCGCGGCCCGGGACGGCGCGGTCATCGCGACGCCCGTGCACGCCGAGTATCCCGACGCGCAGCGGGTCCGCTGGCGGCCGTATAACGGCCGGCCGCGCGGCAGCCGGCTGATCCGGATGGCCCCCTGGTTCGACGACGGGACGCTGTCGGTTGAGGTGTCGGGCCGGTCCTACTGGCAGGACGCGGCCCAGGCGCAGCGCAAGGTCGCCAACGGCCACACCCGGGGCAAGATCGTCCTCATCGTGGACGACGACCTGGCCGCCGGGCTGGAAGTCTGAGCCTCCGGCCGGCCCTCCTGGCCAGATCCGCAGGGCGTTACCCCGCGCTCTTGGTCAGCTCTTCGTACTCCGCCGCGGACAGCAGGTCGGTCGGCAGCGCCGCGTCACCGTTGCCATCCTCGGCCACGCGCACCCGGAACATCCAGCCGGCCGTGTAGGGCTCGGCGTTGACCAGCGACGGGTCGCCTTCCAGCTCGGTATTGACCTCGATGACCTCGCCGTCCACGGGGGAGTAGAGGTCGCTGACGGACTTGACCGACTCGACCTCGCCGCACGGCTCGCCGGCCACGACGGTAGCGCCGGGGGCGGGCAGCGAGATGTAGACCACGTCGCCGAGTTGCTGGGCCGCGTAATCGGTGATGCCGATCGACGCCGAAGTGCCCTCGACTGACACCCACTCGTGCTCGGGGGTGTAGTGCAGTTCGGCTGGAACACTCATCTTTATTGTCTCCTCCGGTAAAACGGCAGGTCCGTCAGGTGCGCGGGGACAGCTTCGCCTCTGATGCCGACAGTAAGTACGTGCTCGCCGTCGCCCAGGTTCAGGTACGCCATGGCGATCGGTACACCCAGCGTGGGGGACGGGGCGCCGCTCGTGACAGTACCGACCTCCTGGCCGTCCGCGAGGACGGGGTAGCCGTGCCTGGCTATCCGGCGGGACTGGATGGTCACCCCGACCAGCCGCTTGACGGGTCCGGCCGCGGCGCGGGCGGCCAGGGCCGCACGGCCGACGAACTCCCCCGGCTTGTCGAACTTCACCACCCGCCCCAGGCCCGCTTCGAACGGTGTCACATCCGGGCCGAGCTCGTTGCCGTACAGCGGCATGCCGGCCTCAAGCCGGAGCGTATCGCGGGCCGCCAGGCCGGCCGGGACCAGGCCGGCCTCAGCGCCGCCCGAGGCGAGCGCTTCCCAGACGTGCGAAGCGTCCTCCGGGCGGCAGTACAGCTCGAAGCCGTCCTCGCCGGTGTACCCGGTGCGTGCCACCCAGGCCGCCCGGCCCGCGACCGTACCGAACGCCCCGGCGTAGTACTTCATCGCGCCCAGGTCCAGGCCGCCGGCCAACGGCGCCAGGATCCCGGCCGCCGCGGGCCCCTGCACGGCGACCAGCGCGTAATCAGCGGTCGCGTCGGCGACCTTGGCGTCATGCCCGGACGCCCGCTCGGCCAGCTGGGCGAGGACCACCCCGGTGTTGGACGCGTTGGCGATGACCAGGAACTCACTTTCACCCTGCCGGTACACGACCAGGTCGTCGAGCACGCCGCCGTCCGGCGCGCACATCATCGTGTACCTGGCGCGACCCGGCGGGACGGCGGACAGGTGCCCGGTGAGCGCGTAGTCCAGCGCCGCCCCGGCGTCCGGCCCGGTCACCAGGATCTCGCCCATGTGCGAGAGGTCAAACAGCCCGGCCGCCCGCCGCACCGCCTGGTGCTCGGCCGTCTCGCTGGCATAACGCAGCGGCATCTGCCATCCGGCGAAGGACGTCATGGTCGCGCCGAGCCGCTCGTGGACCGCGGCCAGCGGGGTCTGCCTCGGCCGTTCCTCTGACGATGTCACGTGCGAATGGTATGCCGGAATCATGGACCTTCTCACCGAGCCCCAGATCAATGCCGAACTCTCCACCTTGCCCGCCTGGACCCGGGCGGGGGAGGAGATCACGACGGTCACCGAGCGGGCCGACTTCCGCGATGCCCTGCTCTACCTCGGCGCCGTCGCCTACCTGGCCGAAAGCGCCAACCACCACCCCGACGTCGCGATCAGCTGGAACAAGGTGACGCTGACGCTGAGTACCCATTCGGCCGGCGGCCTGACCGCCGCCGACTTCGCCCTGGCCCGCCAGATCTCAGCCCTCAGCTAAGACACCGGGCCCCTCATCAGGCGGCGGCTGTTTCACCAAATTTGCACAAAAAGACACCTCCAAAACTCTTCTGAGGCGGCTGAAAGCGTGGCATCGTAGGCTGCCGCGACCCCAGGCGTGGTGGCCGCATATCACCTCGAGAGGAAAGCTCATGGACAGACGACGGGACGCGCGCCGACAGCGCGCCCGCGCGAGCTGGGTCCGCGTCACCGCGGCGGCCAGCTCGGCCGCCCTGCTCGGCACACTGGGCCTGGCGGGGACCGCGATGGCGGCCACCAGCGAAGCCGCGCACGCCGGCCAGGCCGCGGCGAAGGCCAAGGTGGCCGGGGACGCCGCGTCGTCGTGCCACCTGGGTAACGGGGTCAAGCACGTGGTGGAGCTCACCTTCGACAACGTGCACTACTTCCGCGACAACCCGAACGTCCCGTCCGATCTCGAACAGATGCCCAACCTGCTCAACTTCTTCGAAGACAATGGCACGTTCCTGTCCAACAACCACACCCCGCTGATCGCGCACACCGCCGATGACCTCCTGACCACCTTCACCGGCCTGTACGGAGACCGGCAGGGGATGCCGGTCTCCAACAGCTACCAGGCGTACAACAAGGACGGCCCGAACGGCAGCTTCAACACGACCGACCCGGCCAGCTCGTTCGCGTACTGGACCGACGCGGTCGATGACACGGCCAAGACGCCGAACGCGGCCCACGACACCAACCCGAACCTGGTCTACTCGCCGGTGCCGCCGGCCACCGCGGCCCAGCCGGTAGCGCCGGACACCAACACCCCGGCGCCCTGGGTGCCGTTCACCCGGGCCGGCTGTGACGTGGCCGACATCGCCACGGTGAATCAGGAACTCGAGAACACCACGCCGGACATCGCCGACGCGTTCGGCGCCAACTCTCCCGAAGCCCAGCAGCTGGCCGCCGACCCGGACTCGTTCAAGGACCCGGAGACCGCGGACTACGTCGGCGTCGCCGTGCACTGCGCCCAGGGCAACGCGTTCTGTTCCACCGCCAAGGCGGACCGGGGCAACCAGACCACCCCGTCGCCGACCGCGGTGGCCGACGTGCTGCCGGACGAGCCGGGCGGGTACACCGGGTTCCAGGCCCTGTTCGGGCACCGGTACGTCGCGCCGCAGCTGGGCGCGGGCACGCCCAGCCTGACCCGTAACGGGTACCAGGTCACGAACGCGGCCGGGAACCTGGTCGACGAGAACGGCAACCAGATCAACGGCGCGTTCCTGACCAACCATCCGGGCTTCCCCGGCTTCGGCTCCATCAACGCGTCGCAGACGCTCGCCTACATGGCCGACGCGCTTGAGGCCAACGTCCCGGTCGTGAACGGCTACATCTCCGACATCCACGGGAACGAGGACATCCCGGGCCTGTCGGCGTGCGCCGGCGCGTCCGCGGCGCTTGGCAGCGGCACCGCGTGCTACACCGCGCAGGCGCAGTACTACAACGCCGCGTTCGGCACCTTCTTCAAGCGGCTCGCGGCCGACGGCATCAACACCTCGAACACGCTGTTCGTGCTGAGCTCGGACGAGGGCGACCACGAGGCCGGCGCGAACGTCGGCCGGGCCATCCAGCCCACGCCGGCCACCTGCAACGGCGTGACCGTGGCCTGCACCTACCCGGCGGGGTCGTTCGGCGAGCTGGACGGCAACATCACCGGCCTGCTCGCCACGCAGGCGCACAACACCACGCCGTTCAGCCTGGAGGCCGACACGGCGCCGGAGTTCTACGTCACCGGCGACCCGGCGGCTAACGCGCCCGTCGTCCGCACGCTGGAACGCGACGTGTCCAACCTGACCGCGGACAACCCGTACGCCGGCGGCACCCAGAAGATCGCGAACTACATCGCGGACCCGACCGAAGAGGCGATCCTGCACATGGTCAACGCCGACCCGGCCCGGACGCCGACGTTCGCGCTGTTCGCCAAGCCGGACTACTACCTGTCCACCGGCGGCACCACCTGCACCGGGTCGTGCGTCACCGTCAACAGCGGGTTCGCCTGGGACCACGGCGACTACGCGGCGGAGATCAACACGAACTACGCCGCCTTCGCCGGCCCCGGCGTCAAGCACCTCGGCCTGGACGGGCAGGCGCCCAACACCGGCCCGAACTCGGCCGGCCCGGACAGCGGCCAGACGGTCGTCGCCACCAGCGGCACCACCGGCACCTGGATGGACGAGACCGACATCCGGCCGACGCTGATCTACCTCACCGGCCTGAAGGATGACTACGAGCACGACGGCCGGGTCGTCACCCAGATCCTGGCCGACCCGAACCGCGCGCTCCGCGGTCCGGGGGTGGCCCAGCTGGGAGCCTGCTACAAGCAGCTCAACGCCAGCGTCGGCCAGTTCGGCAACTACACCCTGCGGGCCGCGACCGCCGCGGCCGAGTCGAATACCCCGAGCGACTCCGAATTCACCCAAGTCAACGCCGCGCTGTCCGGGCTGGAGAGGGTGCGTGACGCGCTGGCGCTGCGGATCAAGGGCCAGCTCGAAGCGGCCGCGTTCGGTGACAAGCCGATCTACGGCGCCATCGGCCAGACCTTCGCCTGCCAGGCGGTGATCGCTTCCGCCGGAGTGCTGGCGCACCACCTCTGACCAACCCGGCCGCGGGCCGTTACCCCCACGTACCGGGGTAACGGCCCGCGGCATGCGTCGGGTAGCGGACAATGGACCAGTGGAATCCCAGGCGCCCGCCCGTAATACAGCCCGCGACACCGGCCCCCGCGAGGTCGTGCTCCTCGGCTCGACCGGCTCGATCGGCATCCAGGCGCTCGACATCATCAGGCGCAACGCCGACCGCTTCCGCGTCGTGGCGCTGGCGGCCGGCGGCGGCAACCCAGCGGTCCTAGCCAAGCAGGCGGCCGAGTTCGGCGTGGCGGCCGTGGCGGTGGCCAACCCGGCCGCCGTAGCTGACGTGCAGGCCGCACTGGCAGATTATTTTGGCCGAACGGACGCCGGCACCCCCGCCCCGGCCCCCTTCCCCGCGGTCCTCGCCGGACCCGGCGCGGTCTGCGAGCTAGCGGCCTGGCCGTGCGACGTCGTGCTGAACGGCGTCACCGGGGCGGCCGGCCTGCGGGCCACGCTCGCGGCTCTGGACGCCGGGCGCGTGCTGGCCCTGGCCAACAAGGAGTCGCTGATCATCGGCGGCCCGCTGGTGACCAGCCGCGCCAAGCCAGGCCAGATCGTGCCGGTGGACTCCGAGCACTCTACGATCGCGCAGTGCCTGCGGGCCGGGCGCGAGTCCGAGGTGCGCCGGCTGGTGCTGACCGCGAGCGGCGGCCCGTTCCGCGGCTGGAGCCGCGACCGGCTGGCGGACGTCACGCCGAGCCAGGCCCTCGCGCACCCCACCTGGACCATGGGCCCGCTGGTCACGATCAATTCCGCGACGCTGGTGAACAAGGGCCTCGAGGTGATCGAGGCCCACCTGCTGTTCGGCTTTTCCCTGGACCGGATCGACGTGGTGGTGCACCCGCAGTCGATCGTGCACTCCATGGTGGAGTTCGCCGACGGCGCCACGATCATCCAGGCCTCCCCGCCTGATATGCGGCTGCCGATCTCGCTCGGCCTGGCCTGGCCGGACCGGGTGCCCGACGCCGCGCCCGGGCTCGACTGGTCGGCGGCGACCTCGTGGACGTTCGAGCCGCTCGACGACGAGGCCTTCCCCGCGGTCGCGCTGGCCCGCGAGGCGGCCGCCGCCGGGGGTACCGCGCCCGCGGTGTACAACGCGGCCAATGAGGCGTGCGTGGCCGGCTTCCTCACCGGCCAGATCAGCTTCCCCCGCATAGTTGACACCGTGGCCCGGATACTCTCAGAACATGACGTCGCCCGCGCGGACGTCACCACGGTGGCGGACGTGCTGGCTGTTGACAGCTGGGCCCGGCGGCGGGCCCGTGAACTTAACTCCTGAGGGAAGGACGGCGGGATGGACCTGCTCGGCTGGGTCATCTTCATCGTCGCCCTGCTCTTCTCCGTCATGCTGCACGAGACCGGGCACTTCGTCACGGCGAAGAAGTTCGGCATGAAGGTCACCAGGTACTTCGTCGGCTTCGGGCCGACCCTGTGGTCCACCTGGCGGGGCGAGACCGAGTACGGGATCAAGGCGCTGCCGTTCGGCGGTTTCGTCAAGATCGTCGGCATGACCTCGCTCGATGAGGTGGACCCGGAGGACGAGCCGAGGTCGTTCCGCCGGCACCCGGCCTGGCAGCGGATCGTCGTGCTCGCGGCCGGGTCGTTCATGCACTTCCTGCTGGCCTTCCTACTGATCTTCGGCCTGGCGCTCGGCGTCGGCATCGAGAACGAGAACACCACCCAGCTGGGCACGGTCAGTTCCTGCGTGGCGCTGACCGTCACCCAGCTGAACAACGGCACCTGCGCTTCCTCCGACCAGCCATCCCCGGCCAAGCGGGCCGGGCTGCGGCCCGGGGACCAGGTGATCGCCTTCGACGGCCACCCGGTGAGCAACTGGACGCAGCTCGGCAACGCGATCCGCGACGCCCGGCCCGGGTCGCCCGCGACCATCACCGTGCGGCGCGACGGCCAGCCGGTGACGCTGCACACCACGCTGGCCGCCATCCCCGGCCGCAGCGGCGCCTACCTGGGCATCGCGCCCGCCGTGGTGTTCTCACCGGCCAGCCCGGTCCGCGCCGTGACCTACGCGGGCTCGGCGTTCGGGCAGGTGATTGCCGGCTCGGCCAAGGCGGTGGCGGCGCTGCCCGCGGCGCTGCCGAAGCTATTCAGCAAGGACCGGGCGAACACTGCGGGCGGGCAGGTCAGCAGCGTGGTCGGCGCGGCCGAGGCCACCGGGACCGCGGTCGCCGCCAACGTCGGCTGGCAGTACAAGGTCAGCTTCGTGCTGCTGCTGATCGCGTCGCTGAATATTTTCGTCGGTGTGTTCAACCTGCTGCCGCTGCTGCCGCTGGACGGCGGCCATATCGCCGTGGTCATCTGGGAGCGGATCCGGGCGTGGTTCGCGCGGCTGCGCGGGCGTCCCGACCCCGGCCTGGTCGACATGACCAAGCTGCTGCCGGTCAGCTTCAGCATCTTCGTGGTCCTGATGTTCTTCAGCCTGGCGCTGATCCTGGCCGACATCGTGAACCCGGTGAATATCGCAGGTTAACAACGGGGGCGTTACCCGACGCGCCCGTCAGCGTCTGGTCCCGGCCGTCGCCGGGGGATGGTTCAATGGCGGGGTAGAAGATCGGGGATCTGCCTACCGAAACGGATGGGGGCTATGAGTACTGACCTGGGGATGCCGTCGGCGCCGCCGGCGCCGCTGGCCGAGCGCAGACTGTCCCGCCAGATCATGGTGGGTTCGGTGCCGGTCGGCGGGGGAGCGCCCGTATCGGTCCAGTCGATGACGACCACGCTGACCGCCAACGTGAACGCCACGCTGCAGCAGATCGCCGAGCTGACCGCCTCGGGCTGCCAGATCGTCCGGGTGGCGGTCCCGTCCCAGGACGACGCCGACGCGCTGCCCGCGATCGCGAAGAAGTCCCAGATCCCGGTCATCGCCGACATCCACTTCCAGCCGAAGTACGTGTTCGCGGCCATCGACGCCGGCTGCGCCGCGGTCCGGGTGAACCCGGGCAACATCAAGCAGTTCGACGACAAGGTGGCCGAGATCGCCCGTGCCGCCAGCGACGCCGGGATCCCGATCCGGATCGGGGTCAACGCGGGCTCGCTGGACAAGCGGCTGCTGGCCAAGTACGGCAAGGCCACCCCCGAGGCGCTCGTCGAATCGGCGCTCTGGGAGTGCTCCCTGTTCGAGGAGCACGGCTTCCGCGACATCAAGATCTCGGTGAAGCACCACGACCCGGTGGTGATGATCAACGCCTACCGCCTGCTCGCCCGCCAGTGCGACTACCCGCTGCACCTGGGCGTGACCGAGGCAGGCCCCACCTTCCAGGGCACGGTCAAGTCCGCGGTCGCGTTCGGCGCCCTGCTGGCCGAGGGCATCGGCGACACGATCCGGGTCTCCCTGTCCGCGCCGCCGGTGGAGGAAGTCAAGGTCGGCATCTCGATCCTGGAATCGCTCGGCATGCGGCAGCGGCGCCTGGAGATCGTGTCCTGCCCGTCCTGCGGCCGGGCCCAGGTCGACGTGTACAAGCTGGCCGAGGAGGTGACCGCCGGCCTGGAGGGCATGGAGGTCCCGCTGCGCGTCGCGGTCATGGGCTGCGTGGTCAACGGCCCGGGCGAGGCCCGCGAAGCGGACCTAGGCGTCGCCTCGGGCAACGGCAAGGGCCAGATCTTCGTCCGCGGCAAGGTGATCGCCACCGTGCCCGAGTCCCAGATCGTAGAGACGCTGATCGAGGAGGCCATGCGCCTGGCCGAGCAGATGGGCGCCGTCGCCGACGGCGAACCGGGTCAGCCCGTCGTCACGACCTACTGATCACGTCGTCACGACCTACTGATCACGTCGTCACGACCTACTGATCACGCTGTTTTCTACTGTTCACCCTGCTTCCGTACCGTTTTTCCTCACCCCGTTTTCCTCAGCACGGGCGTGGTGCTCTCGGCCAGGATGAGCTCGCCGACCTGATCGGCCATCTGGGCCCGTGCGTCGAGCGGCAGCATGTCGTCGGTGATCAGCACGTCCACCTCGTTCAGGCGGGCGAACGAGCTCAGGCTGACCAGGCCCCACTTGGTGTGGTCGGCCAGCACGACGACGCGCCGCGCGACCCGCATGAAGGTCCGGTTGGTCTCGGCCTCGGCCAGGTTGGGCGTGGTCAGCCCGGCCTCGGCGTCGAAGCCGTAGCAGCCGAGGAAGAGCAGGTCGAAGTGGAGGGACCGGATAGTCAGGTCGGCGACCGGGCCGACCAGCGCATCGGAGGGCGTGCGGACGCCCCCGGTCAGCACCAGCGAGTCGGTCGTGCCGTCCACGCCGCGGATTCCGTTGAACACGTTGGTCACCCGCAGCGAATTCGTGACGATCGTCAGCCCGGGCACGTCGAGCAGGTACTGGGCCAACGCGAACGTGGTCGTGCCTCCGGCCACCGCGATCGCGGTCCCCGGCGTGACCAGGTTCGCGGCGGCGCGCGCGATAGCGGTCTTCTCCGGCTGCTCGAGCACCAGCTTGGCCTCGAAGCCCGGCTCGTGGATAGCGGGCGTGCCCGGCAGCACCGCGCCGCCGTGGACCTTCTCGATCAGGCCATCCCGGGCCAGCACCTCGAGGTCCCGGCGGATGGTCATGTCAGAAACGCCGAGGCGCTGGGTGAGATCACTGACCCGGGCGCTGCCATCGTTCCTCACGGTCTGCAGGATGAGCGACTGGCGGTGTCTAGCTAGCATCCGTGCTTCCCCTCCTTGTCACCGGATGATGCCGGGGCCGGGCGGTCGGCCCTGGTTTACACCATCCGTACAAGGTGAGACGTTTGCCGAGCGTGTTGGGTTCCGCGCCCCCATGTCGGAAACAACCGTATTTTCCCCGCTCCCGCCCCCGGGACACCCCGTTACCCCCGAACCCCACCAGCCAGCCGAGGCTCCCAGCCCCCGCCCCCCGGCGCCCCGGACCGCGCCATCCGGCCCCCCTGGCCGCATCCCCCGGCCCCCCTGGCCGCATCCCCCGGCCCCCCTGGCCGCATCCCCCGGCCCCCCTGGCCGCATCCCCCGGCCCCCTGGCCGCATCCCCCGGCCCCCTGGCCGCGCTATCCGGCGTCCCTGGCCGCATCCCCCCGGCGCCCCGGACCGCACATTGCCGCCTGCGGAACATCGCGGCCTACGATCGGTCGGCGCCAGCAAGGGCCGCTACGCCGTGCGCTAGGCCCCAAAGTGCGCAAAATACCCAACCATTAGCAAAGCCCCCGAGGGCCGACCTCCCAGCCGCCCTGTTCTCACCGGCTCGATGGAGCATTGAGCCGGTTCTGACCGGCTCGATGGAGCATTGAGCCGGTTCAGGCTGATCTTTAGGACGGGGACAACGGGTGGCGTGGGCCCTGTGATGCGCGCGGGGTATTCGGGGCGGGCCGTCGCGGGGCGTGAGGTCCGGCCAGACGCCCTATCTGTCGCCGAACCCTCGCATCTCACGCGTTCTGACTCCGGTGAGCCCGTGAGCCCTCACACGAGTCAGTTTCAGGCCGGTCCCAGGGCCGGCCTGAACAGTGGACCCAGCCCTGGGCCTGGCCCTCGGCCGGCCGGCGAGCGGGCCCCCGGCTGGAGAGCGGGCCCCCGGCTGGAGAGCGGGCCCCCGGCTGGAGAGCGGGCCCCCGGCTGGAGAGCGGGCCCCCGGCCGGAGAGCGCGCCCCGGCCGGAGAGCGCGCCCCGAGTCGGCCGCCCCGAGCGGGCCTCGGACCGACCGCAGGGCAGTCGGCAAGCAGGCTCTCGAGCCGGCCCTCGGGTCGGCTCTCGCGTCGGGCTGACCGGCGGGGTAGCGTATCGAGGGTGTTTCGCGTTCGTTGCCATTTAGTGACTTGTTAGCGCTAACATCGTCGCACACGTTCTTGTCTGCGATGAGTTAATCACCGTGGTGTGAGTGAGGTGCTGGTTTCGTTGAGTTACCTGGGAGGCAAGAACCTGGGAGGCAAGGACTGGCACGGCCATGTCGATGGCCGGACCGGACCGTCCGGCTGGACGGCGAGGGGGGATGCGGCACGAGACTCATGCCAGCGGTAGCCAGTTTCGCTAAACGGGCAGGTATGTGCTCGTGCCGAGGCTGATATCAAGACGGATTCGTTTGATTATGAAGCTTGCGTGGTGCCTTGACAGCTGATCACGAAAAGACTTAGCGTCATCGGCGGTTAGCCGGGATATCAGGTCGCATTTTGACCACCATGCGGTTACGCCGGGCAAACTGCCGAGGCAGATATCGGAAAAGGTGTCTTTTGCATTGTCTCTCTCGCGACGAAGCCGACGGGACTCGCCGCGCACGCTGCGGGCTTGGCTCGGGAGAGTATCCCCGTCCAGGGAAAAATTCCATGGAGGTCTTTAGATGAGGAAAAAGATCGACCCAGTAGTCGACGAAGCGATTGAGACCCTGAACATGAAGGACGGGCCCTCTCGCCGTCGGTTGCTTGAGGGGCCGGCCTGTTCAGCGCGACGGCGGCCGCCTCGGCGCTTATCGCGGCGTGCAGCTCATCGAGCTCAAGCAGCGCCGCCCCGAATTCGACGTCGTCGACGGCGGCGGCGGCGGCGGGCAACTTCCCCACCACGCCCAAGTGGAAGTTCACGTTCGTCAACCACGTCACGGACAACTCCTTCTTCACCCCGACCCAGTACGGCTTCCAGGACTGCGCCGCGCTGCTCGGCCTGCCCACGCCGGCCTGGACCGGGGCGCTGTCTACTCAGTCCACGGTGCCCACCATGCTGTCGGCCTTCCAGGCCGCCGTCACGGCCGGTTCCCCGGGCATCGCGACCACCGTGGTCTCGGCCACCTCGTTCATCGCCCCCATCGACAGCGCCCTGGCCGCGGGCATCCCGGTGACCACGTACAACGCGAACGGCTCCACCGCCAGCCCCACCAACGGCATGGCCTACATAGGCCAGGACCTGTACGTGTCGGGTCAGGAGGTCGGCAAGCGGCTCGCCTCGCTGATGAAGTCCGGCGATACGGCGGTCGGCTTCATCGCCCAGCCCGGTTCGCTGAACATCCAGCCCCGCATGGACGGCGCGACGCAGGCCCTGGAGGCCGCCGGCATGAAGGTCATGTTCGGCAACAAGGGTGTCGACACGGGCGCCTCGGCCACGCAGGAGGCCCAGGTGCTGCCCCAGTTCCTCCAGTCGCACGGGTCCAGCATCCAGGGCGCCTTCGCGGTCGACGGCGGCGACACCGCCCTGCTCGGTACCTCGCTGCAGAAGTACGGCCTGGTCGGCAAGGTGGCGGCAGGCGGCTTCGACCTGGAGCCGCAGACCCTGACCGCGATCACCGCCGGCCAGATCAATTTCACCATCGACCAGTCGCCGTACCTGCAGGGCTTCCTGCCCACGCTGTACATGTACCTCTTCCAGCTCTCCGGCGGCCTGGTGGCGCCGGCGACCACGGATACCGGCCTGAAGTTCGTGACCAAGAGCAACGCGGGCGCCTACACCGCGACGCCGACCCGGTTCGAAGGCTCCACCTCGGCGCAGAAGTACATCAAGCACACCGGCGCGATCACCGTCTGACCGGACGTGGCAGGCTTGAGATAGCACGCTTGCGGCGATTCACCTAGGCACGAAGCCCAGGTGAATCGCCGCGGCGCCTGGGTATGACATCAACACAGGCATCGGGCCAAGAGCAGGATTGGGATGAGCGACGTGAGTGACACTGCTGAGCGCAGCCCGGAGACCATCGGCGCCGCGCCTGACCGGCGAAAAGGTCCAAGCATCCTCAGCCGTGCCGCCACTCTCTTCCTGAAGCAGCGCGAGGCCAGCGTCCTGGCCATCGCCGTGGTGCTGTTTATCTACTTCTCGGTGACCACTCACGCGTTCTTCAGTCACGGCAGCTTCGTCAACATCGCCCAGTACATGGCTCCGTACACGATCATCGGCATCGGCCTGGTGCTGCTGATGGTCTGCGGCGAGATCGACCTGTCGGTCGGGTTCGTCTGGACGCTGTCGCCGTACACCATGCACTTCTTCATCGACTCCGGCGTCCCCACCTTCCTCGCCATCTTGCTCGCGATACTGGTGCTGGCGGTCGTCGTCGGGGGGGTCAACGGCGTCGTCACGACTATCTTCGGCGTCCCCTCGCTGATCACCACGCTCGGCACCGGCTACATCATCTTCGGTTACGCGCTGACGGTCTCCGCCGCGCAGCAGATAAACCTGCCGACCCAGTCGCTGGGGCTCGGTCACTGGTTCGGCTCCGAGGCGTGGTCGGAGTTCATCTGGGCCACCGTCCTGGTCGTCATCTTCCAGGTCATCCTGACCAGGACCCGGTGGGGCCTGTACACGGTCGCCGTCGGCGGCAACCTGCTCGGCGCGAGGGAATCCGGGATCAGGGTCAACCGGATCAAGATCGGCAACTTCATGATGTGCTCCGGGCTCGGCGCGCTGGCCGGGATCCTGGAAGCCTTTAAGAACGACATCATCGACCCGAGCGCCGGCCAGCTCAACGTGGTGCTCGTCGCCCTGGCCGGGGTGGTCATCGGCGGCACGGCCATGCTGGGCGGCTCCGGCACGATGATCGGGCTGTGGCTGGGCATGCTGGTGCTCGGCATCCTGGAGGACGGGTTTAACCTGCGCGGCATCAGCTCGAACAAGTACCTGATCATCCTGGGCGCGGCGATCCTGCTCGCGATGATCGCCAACACCTATCTCACCCGGCTCCGGGGCGCGGGCCGGCTGCAGCCCAAGTCGTGAAGCAGCGCGTCAGAGCCAGCACGGAGGCAGCGAAGTGAGCACACAGGAAACCGGCAGCGACCCGACGTCGGCCGGCGACGACATCCTGCGGGTGGAGCACATCTCCAAGCGTTACGGCGCGGTGACGGCGCTGGTCGACGTGAGCCTGCGGCTGGAGCGCGGCGAGGTGCTCGCCCTGGTCGGCGACAACGGCGCGGGCAAGTCCACCCTGCTGAAGATCATCTGCGGCTTCCAGCCGCCGACCAGCGGGCGGATCCTGCTCAACGGCGAGGAGGTGCACTTCACCTCGGTGACGCAAGCCCGCTCGGCCGGCATCGACATCGTCTACCAGGACCTCGCGCTGGTCCCCCAGCTCACCGTGTACCACAACATGTTCCTCAACCGCGAGATGGTGCGCTGGCCGCTGCTACGCAATAGGGCCATGCGCAAGGAGGCCCAGGAGCACCTGGACTCCATGGGGATAAAGACGCTGAAGTCGGTGGACCTCGAGGTGGCCAGCCTGTCCGGCGGCCAGCGGCAGGCCATCGCGGTGGCCCGCTCGGTGTTCTCCGACGCCAAGGTCCTGCTGCTCGACGAGCCGCTGGCCGCCATGGGCGTCAAGGAAGGCGCGATGATCCTCGACCTGGTGCGCGATCTCAAGGAGCAGGGCATGTCGATCGTCATCATCGCGCACAACTACGGCCAGGTGTTCCCCGTGGTCGACCGGGTGAACCTGCTGCAGGGCGGCAAGATCACCTTCGACAAGTACAGCCGGGACACCTCGGTCGAGGAACTGACCGAGATTGTCGTCGCCGAGTACCGCAAGGCCCTGGAGGAGCGCCACCGCACCGCCGCATCGTAACCGTTACGAAACGTTACTTATTCGCCGCGCCAGGACGAGGCACCGCGGCGGTTCGGGCATGATGGGGGCCATGTCGATGTCACGCCTGTGCGGGCGGTCGCGGGGTGGCGTGGCGGCGCTAACTGTCACCCTGGCCGCACTAGCCGGGGTCACTGCCTGCACGTCCGGTTCCGCCGCCGTCCAGCCGTCGAACCCGCCCACCGCGAGCGCGCCGGCCAGCAGCGCGGCGCCGCAAGCTGGCTCGATCATCCCGGCGCACACCGCGCTGCACTGGCATGCCTGCTCCGGGCAGCTGGCTCAAGACGGCGTGCCCGACTGCACCATGCTGAGCGTCCCGCTCAACTACGCCGATCCCAGCGGCAGGCATATCAGCCTGGCCCTGGACATGATCCCCGCTGCCGCGCCGCGCAGCCAGCAGCAAGGGATCATGCTGGTCAATCCCGGCGGGCCCGGCGGCAGCGGGCTCTCGCTGGCCCCGGCCGTGGCGCAGGGACTCAGACCGAACGTGGCCGCCGACTACGACATCGTCGGCTTCGACCCGCGCGGCGTGGGATCTTCCGTGCCCGCGCTAAGCTGCGATCCTGGCTTTCTCTCCGGCGTACGGCCGAACTACATCCCGGCCAATGCCGCGGCCGAGCAAGTGCTCATCAACCGGGCGAAAATGTACGCAGGCGATTGCGAGCAGAAGTTCGGCTGGTTGCTGCCCTACATGACGACTCAGGACGTGGCCCGCGACATGGACTCGATCCGCGCGGCGTTCGGCGTGTCGAAAATTAATTACTATGCGTTCTCTTACGGCACGTATATCGGCCAGGTTTACGCCACTCTTTTCCCCAGCCGGGTCCGCCGCATGGTCCTGGACAGCACCGTCGATCCCACCGGGGTCTGGTATGCCGACAACATCGGCCAGGATTATGCCTTCCAGGGTCGCTTCGAGGCATTCTTCGCCTGGATCGCTCAATACGACGCCACCTACCATCTCGGCAGCACGGCTGCGCAGGTGCAAGCCTCCTGGTACAAGGCGCGCAACCAACTGCTCGCGCACCCGGTCAACGGGATGATCGGCGCCGACGACTTCGACGACACCTATTTGCAAGGCGGCTACCTGGACGCGCTCTGGCCGGGCCTCGCGCAAGCGCTCTCGGCTTACCTGAACTCCGGGCAGACCGCCGACCTGATCACCCAGTACGAGGGGAACGGAGTCCAGAGCGAGAACGAGTTCGCCGTCTACAACGCCGTGCAGTGCTCGGACGTGAACTGGCCGCGCAGCTGGGCCTACTGGACCTCGGACACGGAGATGGTCTACAAGAAGGCTCCCTTCCAGGCGTGGGACAACGCCTGGTTCAACGCCGCCTGCGCGTTCTGGCCCGTGAAGGGGCCAGCCAAGCCGCTGCAGATCAAGGGCGCCGGCCTGCCTGGCATCTTGATGCTGCAAGGCACCCTGGACCCGGCCACCCCGTATCCGGGAGCCCAGGACGCGCACAAGCTGCTGCCATCGGCGCGGATGGTCGTAGTCGAAGGCGGCGGCAACCACGGGCAATCGCTCGAGCAGCCGTCGGACACCTGCGTCCAGGGCTACCTGAACGCCTATCTGGCCACCGGAGCCCTGCCGGGAGCGCCGGGGCTGGCCAATGCCAGCTGCCCGGCGGTGCCGGATCCCACGCCGGGGACCGCGAATGGGTGACCAGACCGGGCCGCGGATTAAAATCACGCAGGCATGTTCAGGATGAGAAATTTCTACGTTATTGTCCCGTGTACGCTGGGGCTATGTTGCGGGTAAAGCCGCCGTGGTCCGCCTCGGTGCGGCAGCTCGATGAGCGTGACCGCGCTGCCGTGCTGGCGATCTGCGACCGCGATCCGGTGACGAACGTATTCGTGAGTTCCCGGGTGCGGGCTCTGGGCCTCGAGCCCGGCCGGCTGGGCGCTCAGCTCTGGGGACACGCGCCCGGAGGTCGGCTGGCGTCGCTGTGCTACTCCGGCGCCAACCTGGTCCCCGTCGCCGCCACGCCGGACGCGGTCGTGGCGTTCGCGGACCGGGCGCTGCGGCAAGGACGGCGCTGCTCGTCCGTGGTGGGGGCGGCCGCCGAAGTCCAGGCGCTGTGGGCCTTGCTGCGGCCGCACTGGGGACCGGCCCGGGAGGTCCGTCCCGTGCAGCCCGTGATGGTCATGCCGGGGCCGCCACTGGTGCCGCCCGATCCGCAGGTGCGTCGCGTGCGGCCGGACGAGATCGACATCCTGTGGCCGGCCTGCGTCGCCATGTTCACCGAGGAAGTAGGCGTCTCACCGGTCGCCGGAGACGGCGGTGCCTCCTACCGTGCCCGGCTGGAACAGCTCATCCGCGGCGGCCGGGCGTTCGCCAGGATCCAGGACGGCCGGGTCATCTTCAAAGCTGAGATCGGGGCCGTCACGCCGCAGGTGTGCCAGGTGCAGGGGGTGTGGGTGCGCCCCGAATGCCGCGGTCGGGGCCTGGCCGCGCCGGGCATGGCCGCGGTCGTCGAGACGGCGGCGCGGTCGATCTCGCCGCTGGTGTCGCTGTACGTCAACGACTTCAATGAGCCCGCCCGCGCGGCGTACCGGCGGGTCGGCTTCGCCGAGACCGGCCGTCTCATGTCCGTGCTGTTTTAGCCCGGGGGGCTAGTCGCGGTCGCGGATCTTGCGCAGGTAGTCGACGATCGGGCCGAACACGTCCGCAACTTCCTCGAGCTGGCGCGGCGTCAGGCGGTCGATGAAATGACGCCGGACGTTTTCCACGTGGTGCGGCGCGACCCGCTTAATGGCTAGTTCGCCCTGCTCGGTCAGCACCGCGAACGTGCCGCGCTTATCGCCCTCGCAGTTGTCACGACGGACGAGGCCGCGATTTTCCATCCGCGATATCTGATGTGACAGCCGGCTCCGTGACTGGCTGGTGGCATCGGCGAGTTCGGTCATTCGCAGCCGGTTATCCGGCGCCTCGGACAGCTCCACCAAGATCTCGTAGTCGCGGCCGCCGAGCCCGTGGGCGTTCAGATCGCGATCGAGCTGGCGCATGAGCAGCTGGGACAGGTGAACGGTCGCACGCCATGCCTGCTGTTCGTCCTGGCTCAGCCAGCGTGGCTCACCTTTTGTCCCCGGCATACCAAGAATCTACCCTTGTCGCCTCGCTGGGGCGACAGTGTTTGCACTGGCCGGGCGGGACGGCGGCGGTTTCCGCCGATCGCAACCCGACCCGCTCCTCCCCACGTAAGCGCGCCTCGGCCAGTTCGGCCTGGCACGCGTCCAGCCGAAGCTGGGCCAGAGCCATGTGCCTGACCAGGCCCAAGTCGCGCAACAACGGCAGGCAGGCCTCAAGGTAACCGACGGCGTGCCAGGGCTCATCCAGGCAAAGATGGCTCTCCGCTATCTTGAGTAGGCACAGTGCCGACGAGCAATGTGCTCCCTGCGCGCTGAAGGCCTGCGACGCTTGCTGGTAGGCCTCGATGGCCGCCTCGTGGCGGCCCAGGCCATGATGACTATCGCCGAGCAAGTCGAGGAAGTAGGCCTTGTCATGCCGCTGCTGAGCCGCGGTCCCACCCCACAAACTGTCCTGCATTGTCATGGCGGCCCTTCTGGCTGTCTAGATGTCCCCTTCATCCGCCTGACGTGCGTCATTAATGCGCCTACGATGCCGATCTCGCCCCCGCCGCGCGAACAGGCATACGATAGCTGACAAATGTCGCGCTTAGTTCTCAGCCCCAGCCAAACGACGCAGTGAATCGACCAGGAAACAACCCGCGTGGATCAACACCGAGGAGACCGTGGCCCACGTGACGCCAGGAGATTCCGCTAGCCCCACTGGCCCGCAGGCGGCCGCCGCCTATATGTGCGAGCTGCTGCTTCGCCCAGGCCGATACCGGCGCAAATGGGAGCAATACGCCGAACGCAGCAGGCTCGGGCAGGTGAACCAGCTCGCTGTCGCCGAAGTGCTCGCCCATTACCTGTGGGAGCACCCGAGGGCCACCGGCGACACCGACGTCCTGCCCAGGCAGCTGAAGGACACCACCTCGCGCGCGCTTTCCGGCAGGCTCCTCAGTAAGGCCACGCTTACTCTTTTCATGGAGGCGTTCGGGTTCGGCCCGCTGGAGCGGGAGCAGTTGCTGAAGCTATGGGAAGGCTCCGCTCATGTCCGGGTGCTTTCCGGCCCGCGCGCGATCCGCGACGACCAGGCGGGCGCGCTCGGCAGCCCGCGGCTCAAGACCCTCTCGCTGCATGATCATCACTATCTCGGCCCCGATGGCCTGCCGGTGCGCCACCGCGTGATCCACGTCATCGAAGCGCTCGTCGACGGGCTGGACCGGGTACCCTGCCGGGCCGACACTAATGCCCTGACCATTGAAGTCGGACAGGGATTCAGCGGCCTCGCGGGCCCCTTCTATCAGCCGATTACCGAACTGTTCGTCGTCGACATGCTGCTCGCCAAGCCCCTCGCGGCCGGCGAAACGGCCACCCTTGAGTACTCGACGAGTTTTCATTACCCGCTGCCGCCGCCTCGCGAGTTCCGGCGCGTCGTGCAGTATTTCGTCGAGAACCTCGATATACGCGTGGAGTTTCATCCGGACAAGCTGCCGAGCGAAGTGGTATGGGCCGTGTGGGACGGGATGGACGGCCCTATCGTGGCTCGCGAGCACGTTGCCCTCGATAGCCAATTCGCCGTCCATCGTTATCTGCGCCTCGCCGAGAAGACGGCCGTCGGCTTTCACTGGGACTGGTAGCTCTCTTTTCCTTGATCTTGGGAAGGAAGACTCTTGGCCGGCCGGATCTTTTTGTCGGGTAATTACGGGAGGATTCCGTACGGCGTATCCGCTGTACGGTACTCGAGGCGCTGGCCCGCCTGTCCTGGCCCGGCGGCGTGACCGGTCTCCCCGGGCGACCACCGCGCGCCGGAGCGGGCCGGGCATGGCACGATCGGATGGTGCGGAAGGACGAGGGCGCGGCGACCACTAGTGCCGAGCTGCGCGCGCATAACCTCGCGCGGCTGCTCCGCGCGGTCCACGATGGTGCCGGTCAGCTCACCCGCGCCGAACTCACCAGGCAGCTCAGCCTGGCCCGGGGAACCGCTACGGTGCTGGTCAGGGACCTCGCCGGACGCGAGCTCATCGAAGAGCTGAGCAGTCCGGCCGACGCGAGCCTGCAGCGCGCCCGTGGCCGGCCGACCGGCGTGCCCTCGGCGCATCCGCGCGGGCCGGTCGCCCTCGCCATCGACCTGCGCGACGATTCTTTTACCGTGGCCGCCTTCGAGCTCACCGGACGCTGCACCGTACTTGACCGCCAGGAACGAGGCGCTAGCTCGGGGACCGGGGTGCTGGCTGAGGTCTCGGCCCGGCTGAAGATCCGCCGCCGCCAGTTCGGCGACCGAGTGGTCGGCATCGGCGTCGCGGTCCCTTCCCCGGTCAGCGGGGGCAAGATGGTGCAGCCGACCCTGCCCGATTGGCAGGGCGTCGACGTGGCGCGCGTCCTGTTCGGCCTCGGGGCCGACGGCGACAGCGATGGCGGCGAGGCGGACGAGATGGGCCCGGTCCTGGCGGGCAACGACGCCACGCTGGCCGGGCTCGCCGAGGCCCGCCGGGGGGTGCTGCGGGGGGTCTCAGTCGCGTTGCACCTGCACGTCGCGACCGGCATCGGCGGGGTGCTGCTATCCGGGGGCCTGCCGGTGACCGGCGCGCACGGCTCGGCGGGCGAGTTCGGCCACATGCCGCTGGCCGGCGGCGATGAACCCTGCCGATGCGGTTCGACAGGCTGCTGGGAGCTCGACGCCGGGGCGCGCGGCCTGCTCCGCGCGGCCGGGCTGGGCGAGCAGGGCGACCGGATGCTCCAGGCCGAGGAGGTCATCGCCGCGGCCCGGACCGATCCTGACTGCGGGCAGGCCCTGACAGAGGTGGCCGGGGCCCTCGGCCGCGGCATCGGCGCCCTCGTCAACGCGCAGGATCCGGAGACGGTGGGCTTGTCCGGGCTAGCCGCCGAGGTGTACGAGGCCGCGCCCGCCGCGGTCACCGCGGCCTACCTCGCCGCGCTGATGCGGTTCCGCCGGTCGCAGCCGCCTGCCCTGCGGCCCTCGACGCTGGGCGATCTGGGCGCGCTGACCGGTGCGGCCGAGCTCGTCTTCGACGCCTTCCTCACCCCGCGCGGCCTCGGCACCTGGCCGCCCAGAAAACCACGTGACTTACGGACGGTTAGCTGGTAAGTTCCCGTCCTCGTGGCTGCGGAACATTCAAAATCCGATGATTCCGAACGGGCCGTCGGTGACTTCGTTCTGGCGTCGGAGCGCGAGCAGCTTCGCCGCTCCAGGGAATACCTCCGCCTGATGCGCGAAGACGTGCTGTCCCTCAAGGCCATGGGCGGTGACCCGCTCTCCGAGGAATTCCTCAAGGCCGACCTCTACCACCGGGCCGAGGCGCTGAAAGATATCCCGGACGCTCCGCTGTTCTTCGGCCGGCTCGACTACGCCGACCAGCCCGCGGAGATCGAGGACGGCGTCGCCGGGCACTGCTTCCACATCGGCCGCAGGCACGTGCACGCCCCGGACGGCACGCCCGCGGTGATCGACTGGCGGGCCCCGGTGTCGCGGCCGTTCTACCGGGCCAGCCGCGCCGATCCGATGAACCTCGCCCGGCGGCGGCGCTTCGGCTTCTCCGGCGGTGAGCTGACTGCCTTTGAGGACGAGCTTTTCGCGGCGGAGCCTTCGGCAGAGGACAGAAACGAACCCGGGCCGAGCCAGATTCTCATCGACGAGATCGAGCGGCCGCGGTCGGGGCCGATGCGCGATATCGTCGCGACCATCCAGCCCGACCAGGACGATATCGTCCGGGCCGGAGCCGCGCGGACGGTCTGTGTGCAGGGCGCTCCGGGTACCGGGAAGACCGCCGTCGGGCTGCACCGCGTCGCCTACCTGCTGTACGCGTACCGGGAGCAGGTGCGCAGGCGCGGCGTCGTCATGGTCGGGCCGAACCGGGCCTTCCTCTCGTATATCCGTAATGTCCTGCCCGCGCTCGGCGAGCTTGACGTCACCCAGACGACCGTCGGCGACCTGGTCGGGTCCGTTCCCGTCCGCGGGACCGACGCCGAGGCTGCCGCGATCGTCAAGGGGGACGCGCGGATGGCCGAGGTGCTTCGGCGGGCGGTGTGGGCGTCGGTCCGGCGGCCCTCGGAACCCGTGGTGCTGCCGCGCGGGTCGCGGCGCTGGCGGGTGGCCGCTTACGAGCTCGAGGAGCTCACCCATGAGCTGCGCCATCGCGGTGTCAGGTACGGTGCGGCCCGCGAGCTGCTCGAGCACCGGATCGCACACGTGATCCTGACCCAGATGGAGGCCGCGGGGGAGGCCTGCGACGACCGGACGCACGAGGCGGTGCGGCGGTCCCGGCCGGTGCGTTCCGCCGTGGACGCGATCTGGCCGAAGGTGGACCCGGTCCGGCTGGTGTTCGGGCTACTGTCGTCGCCGCCCTCGCTCGCGGCGGCGGCCGAGGGCATCCTCACCGCCGCGGAACAGGCCAAGATCGTATGGTCCGCGGTGCCTCGCTCGCCCGGGTCGGCGCGCTGGTCCGCGGCGGACACCGTGCTCATCGATGAGGCGCGCGACCTGATCACCCGGACGCCCAGCCTGGCCCACGTGGTCGTCGACGAGGCGCAGGACCTCTCGCCGATGGAGTGCCGTGCGCTGGGCCGCCGGTGTTCTACCGGCGCGGCCACCGTTCTCGGTGATCTCGCGCAGGGCACCACGCCGTGGGCGGCGCCCTCCTGGGAATCGCTGCTTTCGAACCTGGGTAAGCCGGACACCGAAGTAAGGGAACTGTCCGTGGGCTACCGCGTGCCCAGGCAGATCCTGGACTTCGCGTCGGTGCTGCTCGCCGTGATCGCTCCTGAGCTGAGGCCGGCGTCCTCGCTGCGGACCGATCCCGGGGCCCTCGACCTGGTTCGGGTGCCCGCTTCCGCGCTGGGCCCGGCCCTGGTGCGGGCCTGCGAGCAGGCCTGCGCCCGGCCCGGCTCGGTCGCCGTCATCGCCGCGGACCCGCAGGTTCGCGCCCTGGCGAGCGCCCTGGACGGCGCGCGCGTGGCCCACGGCGTCCCGGGCTCCGACTCCCGGCTGACGCTGGTACCCGTGACGCTGGCCAAGGGCCTCGAGTACGACCACGTCATTGTGGTAGAGCCCGCGCGGATCGCTAGCGCCGAGGCCAGGGGCCTGCAGCGGCTTTACGTGGCGTTCACCCGGGCCGTGTCGCGGCTGACCGTCTTGTACACTGAACCGTTGCCAGCACCGCTGCGATCGTGAGTAGTCACCTCCGGTCGGATCCGCCTGTCGTGAACCGATGCCTGGCCCGGTGCGTCTGTCTGGGTAGGGGGAAGTGCGGGGCCATGTCCGCCGATTTCCTTAGCTGCGAATTTCCCGATGTGCGTTGCGCGGACGCCGTGGCGGCGGCATCCTGGAAGAGGCAGCGACAATAAGTTCTCGACTGACTCCTAAAAGTTACTATGGTGATAAAGGTGGAAGCCAAAGGGGCCCGGGAGCCCGACCAGATTCAGGCTGTTTATCTGGAGAAGCTAGCCGACGAGTTGTCCCATCGCGGGCTGGAGGCGTGGCTGATGGCGCCGCCAGGGCGCGTCCCCAGCCTCTACGTGGTAAACCCAGGGGCGCGGGCGCTCGAGGAGAATGTGTACGTCGGTTGCGGTAAGGATGGCCTGTGGTGGTTCTGGTGGTCATGGGCGGAGCGGATCGCCGTCGCCGATGACGTTGACCTAGCCGCGACCACGATCGTGCGGGTGCTGGCGTCCCTGCGCCACCAGGACTGACCGGGCCGCTTCACGGTGGACCTATGCACCGCCCCGGCGACCGAACTCGCCCGGCTCATCAGGTCCCGTGAGCTGTCCGCCGCCGAACTTCTCACCGCCGTGCTGGCCAGGATCGAGGCCGTGAACCCGGCGCTCAACGCGATCGTGACGCTGGCCGCCGAGCAGGCTCACCTCGTGGCGGCGGACCTGGATGCGCGGGCAGCCCACGGCGAGTTCGCCGGCCCGCTGCACGGCCTGCCGATCGCGATCAAGGACCTGGCCGAGACGGCCGGCATCAGGACGACTTTCGGATCGCCGATATTCGCCTCCTACGTGCCGGCGGCCGACGCACCGCATGTGACGCTGCTCAAGCGAGCCGGCGCGGTGGTGATCGGCAAGACGAACGCACCGGAGTTCGGGGCCGGAGCGCAGACGTTCAACCCGGTGTTCGGGCCGACCAGGAATCCCTATGACACCCGGCTCACTCCCGGCGGCAGCAGCGGCGGCGCCGCGGCGGCCGTCGCGGCCGGCCTGATCCCGTTCGCGGACGGGTCCGACCTCGCCGCCAGCGTCAGGAACCCGGCGTCCTTCTGCGGGCTGGTCGGACTGCGGACCACGCCCGGGCTGGTGCCGTCCGACGCGTTTGATCCGCTGGCCGTGATCGGCCCGATCGCCCGCACCGCGCCGGACGCTGCGCTGCTGCTGGCCGGGATGTGCGGCACGGATCCAGGGCTGCCGCTGGCCCGCCCCGATCGTCCCGCTGACTTCCTTGACCTGCGGCCGACGTCACTGCACGGGCTGCGCGTGGCGTGGACGTCCGACCTGGGTGACCTGCCGGTGGCCGCTGAGGTCCGGACCGTGCTCGGTTCCCGGCGGGACTCGCTGGTCGGCGCCGGGTGCTCGGTCTTCGACGCCGCACCCGGCCTGTCCGACGCGGACGAGGTCTTCGAGGTGCTCCGGGCGGCCGGCATGGCCGGTCTGGCGCCGCTGCTGCGCGACCATCCTGGCCAGCTGAAGGACACCCTGGTCTGGAACATCGAGCAGGGCCTCGCGCTGACCGGCGAGCAGATCGCCGCGGCCCGGCTCGCCCGCGCCGAGATCTTCGGCCGGGTCAAGTCCTTCCTGGCTGACGGCCGCTACGACGTGCTCGCACTGCCCACGGTCCAGGTCGTCCCGTTCCCGGTCGAGCAGGAATGGGTGACGGAGATCGACGGCCAGCCGATGTCTACCTACCTGGAGTGGATGCGTTCCTGCTCCCGCATCACGGTGAGCGCGCACCCGGCCGTGTCGGTGCCGGCCGGCCGGACGGACTCCGGCCTGCCCGTCGGCCTCCAGCTGGTCGGCCGTTACGGCGGCGACCGGCGGCTGCTCGAGATCGCGGCCGCCGTCATGGAGCTAACCGGATAAGCAGGGGCCAGGGCGACCCAGGTCGGTGCAGCCCAGGTCAGGGTAAGCAGCCCAGGTCAGGGCAACAGGGCGCCGACGGCCAGGCCAGGGAAGGCCTGGGTGCGCCCGCCGCGCCAGTACGCCGCGCGCTCCGCCGGGCCCTGCATGGCCAGGGCGCCGAAGGCGCGCAGCCTGGGATCGCTGACCGCCACGATGCCGAGGTAGGAACGGGTCACACGGTCCTCGAGGTAGGCCGCGAGCGCCATCGCGCTTGTCGCGTCGTGCACCGCGAAGGGAAGCTGGTAGAAGGCCTGGGCCGCCACCGGCGCCGCGCCCAGCCTGGAGATCATGGCGGCGAGGGCATCACGGGCCTCATTGTGCCCGATCCAGTACCGTACGGCCGCAGCGAGCCTGCTCCCGGACAGGTGGGCACCTGCCACCCCGTAACCGAAGACGGCCGCGTCTTCGGCCGCGAGCGCGGCCTGCAGCGCGGGTACCGGCCCGACGTAGTTACCCTTCATCACCCGTGCCCTAGCCGCCGAGCGCGGTCACGTGGGTGGCGTCCGCGGCGGCGATGCTCGCGAACAGCTGCGCGAGAGCGGGCTCGACGGTGGCCAGCCGTCGTACCAGGCCTGCGGCGGAGGCGCGTTCCGCCGTGCGCAGCCGGGCGATCGTGATGCGGCCCGGGGCCGGGCCTGTCGCGCTCGGTGACGCCTGCGCGCTCGCGGTCCCCGCGGGCTGGATGAGCCGGGCCTTCAGCTGGGTGAGGTGCTGTTCGTGCTGGGTGAGCAGGGGCTTGAGCTCCTGCGCCCTAGCCGTCCGGGAATCGCCGGAGATGGCCGCCCGGTACAGGAGGATCAGGTTTTCCTCCGCGGCGATCACCGCCTGGAGGGTAACCACATCAGGCGCGGGGCGGGGCCGGCCCGCGAGCGGATCGGGTCCGGCGAACGCGTCCGAGGAACGGCAGCCGGCCGCCGCGAGCAGCAGCGGCAGCATGGTCGCCGAGGCGAGCAGCATCCGGCGCCTCGGCAGGATGTCGGGCACACCGGCAAGCTACCATGCGCGGCCGGCCGGTCCTATCCGCGTAAGGGCCGCCAGCCAGATAGGCTAGATCTCAATCCCGCAGGTCGTGGACGAGGAGGTCGTGATGCCGGGAGGTTCGCGTCACGCGCCGAAGCCGCGCCAGGCCGAGGCCGGCGGGTCAGTCGACGAGGGCCGGATCGCGGATGCCATCCGGCCCGTGGTCACCGCCGCCGGCCTGGATCTGGAGTCGGTGCGGGTGACCGCCGCGGGCCGGCGAAGGCTGCTGCGCGTGGTGGTGGACGGCGACGGCGGCGTGAGCCTGGATGATGCCGCGGCGATCAGCCGTCAGCTGTCCGCCGCGCTCGACACGATGGCGGTCATGGGCGACTTTCCCTATACGCTCGAGGTCTCCTCGCCCGGGGTTGATCGCCCGCTGACCGAGCCGAGACACTGGCGGCGAGCGGTCGGGCGCCTGGTCCGGACCACGGTCGCCGATTCGGGTCCCGTGTCCGGCCGGATCGTGTCGGCCGACCCGGAAGGAGTGACCCTGGACGTCGAGGGGGAGCGCCTCCGCTTCGGTTACGCCGGGCTGGGCGCGGGCGCCATCCAGGTGGAGTTCGGGCACCCGCAAACGGAGCTGGGAGCGACTGGCGATGGACATTGACCTAAGCGTGCTGCGGAGCCTGGAGAGCGAGAAAGACATCTCGCTTGACCTCGCCATCAAGGCCATCGAGGACGCCCTGCTCGTCGCCTACCACAAGTCAGAAGGCGCGTCGGTATCCGCGCGCGTCGAAGTGGACCGCAAGAGCGGGCACGTCACGGTCTGGGCCTCATCGGCCAGCCCGGACGGCACGACCGTACGGGAGTACGACGACACCCCGGCCGGGTTCGGCCGGATCGCGGCGACTACGGCCAGGAACGTGATCCTGCAGCGCCTCCGCGACGTCGAAGATGAGCTGACCTTCGGCGAGTACGCGGGCCGCGAGGGCGACATCGTGGCTGGGGTGATCCAGCAGGGCAGGGACCCGAGGACCGTGCTGGTCGACCTGGGCAAGCTGGAGGCCGTGCTGCCGCCCGCGGAGCAGGTTCCTGGCGAGCGGTACATTCACGGTGAGCGGATCCGCTGCTACGTACTGCATGTCCGCAAGGGGCACCGCGGGCCTTCGGTCACCTTGTCGCGCACTCACCCCGGCCTGGTCAAGAAGCTGTTCGCGCTGGAAGTCCCCGAGATCGCGGCGGGCGCGGTGGAGATCGTCGCGATCGCCCGCGAAGCAGGTCACCGTACCAAGATCGCGGTTCGGTCCCACCAGCCGGGTGTCAACGCCAAGGGCGCCTGCATCGGCCCTATGGGCAGCAGGGTGCGGAACGTGATGAGCGAACTGCACGGCGAGAAGATCGACATCGTCGACTACTCCGATGATCCGGCCGGCTTCGTGGCTAACGCCCTGTCGCCTGCCCGGGTGAGCCGCGTGCACGTCGTCGATCTCGCGGCCAGGGAGGCACAGGTCATCGTGCCCGACTACCAGTTGTCCCTGGCGATCGGCAAGGAGGGGCAGAACGCCAGGCTGGCCGCCAGGCTCACCGGCTGGCGGATCGATATCCGGTCCGACGCCGCGCCCCCGGCATCGGGTCCGGCATCAGGGCAGCCCGCCGAGCCGTCGCCGCCTGGCGATCCCGGCAATCGCGGTGGCGCGGAAGATCCCGGCAGTCGCGGTGGCGCGGAAGATCCCGGCAGTCCTCGGGGTGCCCTCGCGGCACCGGGCGTTTCGGGGGGATCGGGAGTATCGGAGGCACCGGCAGGCCCGTAAGTCGGCCGGTCCGCCTTTTCCTTTCCGCCACATCCGCCGCATCCGCCTCACCAGACCCGTCAGCACGGTTCTCTCCCGACAGCGGGGACGTGCGGACGCGGTAGACTTGCAACTGGGATGACCGCACAAGCTGAGCAGCATGCCTCGGGTATGCCCGTGATGCGTACCTGTGTAGGCTGCAAGGAGCGTGCGGTCAAGTCCAGCCTGCTTCGCCTCGTAGCGGCTGGGGACGTCATCCGGCCCGATCCGCAAGCCCGGCTGCCTGGCCGGGGTGCGTACCTGCACCCCAGTCTGGCGTGCTTTGAGCTTGCGCGGCGGCGCCGGGCGTTCCCCCGGGCCTTGCGTGTCGCGGGATCGCTCAGCTCTGACTCAGTGGCTGAGTATCTTTGCGGCGTGCATTCCCCGGCGTAGCATTACGGCGGCGGAACAGTCTGGCTGGGCAGCAGGTTAGTTAAAGGCATGAAGGAACACCTGTCGGAAAGCAGGTCGAGAAGCTGATGAGCGCTCGATGAGCACGCGGCGATGATCACCATAGGCTGAGGCCAGCCCGGCAGCACGCTCTGTCCGGGCCTGGGTCCGGTAAAAGGTCCGGGAAACGGGCCGAGAAGGAGCGTAGTGGCGAAGGTCCGGGTTTACGAACTCGCGAAGGAGTTCGGTGTCGAGAGCAAGGCCGTCATGGACCAGCTCAAAGAAATGGGCGAGTTCGTGCGGTCGGCGTCCTCGACGATTGAGGCGCCCGTAGTTAGGCGGCTCAAGGAGGCATTCGCCTCCAAGGGAGCTGATCAATCGGCCCAGGGGTCCAGGCCCCGGCCAGCGGCACCATCGGCGTCGCGTGGCGGAGGAGCATCCGTGGGTTCAACGGCACCCGCTGCCTCGGCGGGCCGGGCGGATTCGGCCGGCCCGGGGACGGCGTCCGTCCCGACGCCGGACCGCGAACTGACATCGGTGCGGGCACGGCGTCCCGCGATGATCGCGCGGCGGCCGCGGCCGCCGGAGCGGCGCCAGCCGTCCCGTCCGTACCCAGGACCGTGCCAGAAGCGGCCAATGGCTCGGCGGGCCGGTCCAGCGCGGCCGTTCCCGATGGCGCGGTCGCTGAAGGTACCTCCGGTGGGTCCGGGGGCGGGGACGACGCGGCGCTTCGGCTGCCGCCGGTTCCGCCGTCACCAGCCTCTCGGCCCGGCCCGGACGACTCCAGGACTCAGGAGGCGCCGGGCGGTCCTGGCGCTCCGCGGGTGCCCGGGCCGCCGAAGGCTCCGGTCACCCCGGCGGACTTCAGGGGCCCCGCGGCCGGCCAGACCCGCCCGGCTGCCCCGCGGCCCGGCGGCCCAGCGGGTCCGGGGGGTCAGCGTCCAGGCGGCCCCGCAGGCCGGCCTGACCAGCAGGCCCAGGGAGCCGGGGCCCGGCCGGCCACCCCGCGGCCCTCGGGTCCGGGCGCGCCCAGGCCGGGTGCGCCCAGGCCAGCCGGATCCGGTCCCCGGCCTGGTGGTCCGCGTCCCGGCCCCAGGCCAGGCAATAACCCGTTCAGCTCGACCGCGACTGGCATGGGGTCTGCGCCTCCGGCCCGGCCCCAGGCACCTGGTGCGCCCGGCCAGCCCAGTTCCGGGCGTCCGGGACAGCCGGCGGGCGCACCCGGCGCCACCGGTGGTCCCGGCGGTCCTCGCCCGGCCGGACGCGGCCCCGGACGGCCCGGCATGTCCGATGGCGGGCCCCGTCCGGGCGGTCCTCGTCCGGGCGGCCCCAGGCCAAGCCCGATGAACATGCCGTCTCGGCCCGCGCCGTCAGGCACCGGCCGTGGCGGTCCCGGCGGCGCAGGCCGCGGCGGTCCTGGCGCCGGGGCCGGTACCCGGCCCGGCGGCGGCGGTGGTGGTGGCGGTCGTGGTCCCGGCGCGGGCGGTCCCCGGACCGGCGGCGGCGGGCCAGGTGCAGGTGCCCCCCGGGCTGGCGTCGGTGGCGGTCCGCCTCGCCCAGGCGGCGGCCGCGGCCGGAGCGGTACCGCGGGTGCCTTCGGGCGGCCCGGCGGGCGTCCGTCGCGCGGCCGGAAGTCGAAGAAGCAGCGGCGTCAGGAATTCGACAACATGCAGGCGCCGTCGATCGGCGGCGTGCAGGTTCCGCACGGCACCGGCCAGGTGGTCCGGCTGTCCCGGGGCGCGTCGCTGAGCGACTTCGCCGACAAGATCGGCGCGAACCCCGCGTCGCTGGTTCAGGTCATGCTCCATCTCGGCGAGATGGTCACGGCCACCCAGTCGGTCAACGACGAGACGCTTCAGGTTCTCGGGGCGGAGCTGAATTACAGCATTCAGGTCGTCTCGCCCGAGGAAGAGGACCGGGAACTGCTCGAGTCGTTCGACATCGAGTTCGGCGAGGACGAGGGCGACGAGACCGATCTGGTGCCCCGGCCGCCGGTCGTCACGGTGATGGGTCATGTCGACCACGGCAAGACCAAGCTGCTCGACGCGATCAGGCACACCAACATGGTCGCGCGCGAGGCCGGCGGCATCACCCAGCACATCGGCGCCTACCAGGTGATTACCGAGGTGGACGGCGAAGAGCGCAAGATCACCTTCATCGACACCCCCGGTCACGAGGCCTTTACGGCCATGCGTGCTCGCGGCGCCGAGACCACCGACCTGGTGGTCCTCGTCGTGGCCGCCGATGACGGCGTGAAGCCGCAGACCACGGAGGCGCTGAACCACGCGCAGGCTGCTGGCGTTCCCATCGTGGTGGCCGTGAACAAGGTCGACAAGGAGGGTGCGGACCCGGCGCGGGTGCGCGCGCAACTGACCGAGTACGGGCTCGTCGCGGAGGAGTTCGGCGGCGATACGCAGTTCGTGGATGTGTCGGCCACCAAGCGGATCGGCATACCCGAACTCCTCGAGGCGGTCATCCTGACCGCCGACGCCTCGCTTGACCTGCGGGCCAACCCGCACCAGGACGGGCAAGGCGTCGCCATCGAGGCTCACCTGGACAAGGGCCGCGGCCCGGTGGCGACCGTGCTGGTGCAGCGCGGCACGCTGCACGTCGGCGACTCGATCGTGTGTGGTGAGGCGTTCGGACGGGTCCGGGCCATGCTCAACGAGAACGGCGATCCCATTCCCGAGGCGGCGCCGTCCCGGCCGGTGCAGGTGCTCGGCCTGACCGCCGTCCCCGGCGCGGGCGACAATTTCCTTGTCGTCTCCGACGACCGGATGGCCAGGCAGATTGCCGAGCGCCGCGAGGCTCGCGAGCGCATCGCCCAGTTTGCGCAGGGACGCCGGCGGGTCACGCTCGAGGACCTGGAGTCGGCGTTCAAGGCCGGTGAGCGCGAGGAACTGCTGCTCATCATCAAGGGCGACGTGTCCGGCTCGGTCGAGGCCCTCGAAGACGCTCTCCTCCAGCTGGATGTCGGTGAAGAGGTCAGCCTGCGGGTGATCGGCCGCGGCGTCGGCGCGATCACTCAGGATGACGTCAACCTCGCCATCGCCTCGGACGCGGTGATCATCGGCTTCAACGTCCGGCCCGCGGGCCGTGCGGGCGAGCTGGCTCAGCGCGAGGGCGTGGACATCCGCTACTACTCGATCATCTACCAGGCGATCGAGGAGGTCGAGGCCGCGCTCAAGGGCATGCTCAAGCCCGAGTTCGAGGAGGCCCAGCTCGGTACGGCGGAGATCAGGGAGGTCTTCCGGGTGCCGAGGGTCGGCAACGTCGCCGGGTGCATCGTGCGCAGCGGCACGATCCACCGCGGCAGCAAGGCCCGGCTGATCCGGGACGGCGTGGTGATCTCCGACAACCTGACGGTGGACTCGCTGCGCAGGTTCAAGGAGGACGCCACCGAGGTTCGCGAAGGCTACGAGTGCGGTATCGGCATCGGCTACAACGATGTCCGGATCGCCGACACGATCGAGACCTTCGAGATGAGGGAAAAGCCGAGGACCTGACCCGGCACCCGCCGGACTACGGACACTCGGGCAGGAGCGGAGTGATGCGGTGTACGTCGCCGCGCTGACGCTAGACGTGCTGCTTGGCGACGTGCACTCGCTCAAGGCCAAGCGGGGCGTCGTCCGGCCGCTGGTCGCCGAGCTACGCCGGTGCTATCCGGGTGTCGCGGTCGCCGAGACCGGGCACCTGGATCTGCACCGGCGGGCCGAGATAGGCGTGGCCGTGGTCTCCGCGACCGCCGCCAACGCGATGAGCGTGCTCTGCGAGTGCGAGCGGCTAGTGGCCGGGCATCCTGAGATCGAGCTGCTGTCGGCGCGACAGCGGCTGTTCAACGAGGAGGAATGACGGCATGGACGCCGCGAGGGCGCGAAAGCTCGCCGACCGGATCAGCCAGATCGTCGCGGAAATGCTCGAGCGGCGGATCAAGGACCCCAGGCTCGGCTTCGCCACCGTCACCGAAGCCCGGCTGACCAACGACCTGCGCGAGGCCACCGTGTTTTACACGGTGTACGGCACCGACCAGGAGCGGGCCGACACGGCGGTGGCCCTGCAGAGCGCGACGGGTATCATCCGGACCGAGGTGGGCAGGCAACTCGGCCTGCGTCATACCCCGTCGCTGGAGTTCGTGGCCGACGTGCTCCCGGATAGCGCCAAGCGGATCGAGGAACTGGTAGCCCAGGCCAAGCACGCCGACGCGGAACTCGCCCGCGGCCGCGAGGGCGCTCAGCACGCCGGCGATCCCGACCCGTACCGCAAGCCCGCCGAGGAAGAGGACGACGACGAGGAATGACCGTCCCCAGCGGCCTGGTCATCGTGGACAAACCCGCCGGCCTGACGTCCCACGATGTGGTGGCGCGGATCCGTCGGCTGGCCGGTACCAGGCGGGTCGGGCATGCGGGCACCCTGGATCCGATGGCGACGGGTGTCCTGGTGGTAGGCGTGGAGAAGGCCACCCGGCTGCTCGGCTACCTGACTCTGACCGAGAAGGAATACGCCGCCACGATCAGGCTCGGCCAGTCATCAAGCACCGATGACGCCGAGGGTGAGATCACCGCGACCGCCGGCGGTTCCGCGGCCGAGCTCACTGAAGACCAGCTCACCGGGGCGGTCACCGCCCTCACCGGCGAAATCCAGCAGGTGCCCCCCGCGGTCAGCGCGATCAAGGTCGCGGGCCAGCGCGCCTACCGGCTGACCCGGGCGGGCGCGGCCCCCGAGCTGAAACCCAGGCCGGTGACGGTCTACGAGTTCGCCGTCACGGGACTGCGTCGCACGAAAGGGGACGGGCTACTGGACCTCGACGCGACCATCCGCTGCTCGAGCGGCACGTACATCAGGGCCCTGGCTCGTGATCTGGGGGCCGCTCTAGGCACCGGCGGGCACCTGACCCGCCTGCGTCGCACCCGAGTGGGCGGGTATGACCTCGAGCAGGCCCGCACCCTGGACCAGCTGGCCGAACGCTTCGAGGTGCTGCCGCTCGCCCAGGCCGCCTCGGCGGCGTTCCCTGGCCGGAACCTGACCGCGGACGAGGCCCGGCGGCTGGCCCACGGCGGCCGCCTGCCCCTGGCCGGCGACGCCGCGGGCGGCGACGCGGCGGGCGGCCGCGCGGCGGGCGGCCGCGCGGCGGGCGGCCGCGCGGCGGGCGGCGTCACTGACTCGCGGGCCCCGATGGCCGCCTATGCACCCGACGGCACGCTGGTCGCCTTGGTTACGGAAGAGTCGGGGCAGGCCCGGCCGCTCGTAGTCTTCGCATGAGGCCGGCCCGGATGGGCTGGTCACGCGCCGTTAACGTGTCCGTCGTAACCTGATCGCGGCCCGTCGCCCGGCGTGGCTAGGCTTGTGGTCTCCAGACGAAGGAGGAACGGGGATCGTGTACCGCTGGTACGGCTTGGCCGAGGTGCCTCCCGACTGGGGTGCGAGCGTCGCGACGATCGGCGTGTTCGACGGCGTGCATCGCGGCCACCAGCGCATCATCGGACGAGCCGGCGAGATCGCGCGGACGGGGAACCTGCCGGTCGTGGTGATCACCTTCGACCCGCACCCGGATGAGGTTGTCCGGCCGGGATCGCATCCTCCGTTGCTCACCACGTCGCGGCGGCAGGCGGAACTGCTGGCCGGCCTCGGTGCCGACGCACTGTGCGTGCTCCCGTTCAACGTGGACTTCTCCCGGCTGAGCCCGGATGAGTTCGTCCGGGTCGTCCTGTCGGAACGGCTGCACGCCGGGGCCGTGGTGGTGGGCGAGAACTTCCGGTTCGGTCATAAAGCCGTTGGCGACGTGCCGCTGCTCGGGCAGCTGGGCGAGAAGTACGACTTCACCGCGGAGGGTGTCCCGCTGCTGGTCGCCGACGGGGTGACGATTTCCTCGTCGTATATCAGGGAGCGCCTGGCTGCCGGTGACGTAGCCGCGGCCGCCCAGGCCCTGGGGCGCCCGCACCGGGTGGAGGGTGTCGTCGTCCGCGGTCATATGCGCGGCCGGGGGCTGGGTTTCCCGACCGCGAACCTCGAGACCCCACCGCACACGGCTACGCCCGCCGACGGCGTCTATGCGGGCTGGCTGACCAGCCTGGACCTGGACGGGGCCGAGATCAGCCGCTGGCCCGCGGCGATCTCGGTCGGCACCAACCCGACCTTCGGCGCCGGCGACCGGACCGTGGAAGCGTACGCGCTCGACCGTGACGACCTGGACCTCTACGGCACCCACGCCGCAATCGACTTCGCCGCCCGGCTGCGCGGCACGGAAAGGTTCGACTCCGTCGAGGCCCTCGTCACCCAGATGCACGTAGACGTGAGCCAGGCCCGCGCCGTCACCGCCGCATAACCCCCTTCATGTGGTCGTCACGATTCTTTCGTACCGTTCGCATGTGGGAGTTTACGATCGGGACGCCATCCGGCCGCCCCGCGGGCCGGCCGGTCCCGGCGGACCGGCCAGCTCCGGCGGGCCGAGCCGGGCGGATCGCCGGGCCGAGGCCGGCGTGCAAGGCAATGCTCGCCTGACCGCGGCCAACGCCGCCGTCCTGCTCGTCCTGCTGGCGGCCGAGGGCGTCACGATCTTGCGCGTCCGCCAGCTGATCTCGCTGCACGTATTCATCGGCATGGTGCTCATACCGCCCGTCCTGGTCAAGGTGGGCAGCACGACCTGGCGCTTTGCCCGTTATTACCAGGGTGCGCCCGCCTACCGGCGCAAGGGACCGCCGTCGGCCTTGCTGCGCCTGCTTGGCCCGGTCGTGGTGATCCTCACCCTGATCCTGCTGGCCAGCGGCGTAGCGCTGCTCCTGGCGAGCCGGTCCTGGCTGCCGCTGCTGATCAAGGTGCACAAAGCCAGTTTCATCTTGTGGTTCGCCGCCACCACGATCCACGTGCTCGGCCACCTGGGCGAGGTGCTCAGGCTGGCCCCGCGTGACTGGCTGCGCCGCACCCGCGGCGAGGTCAGCGGGGCCGGCCTCCGGCAGTGGCTGATCGCCGCCAGCCTGGCGGTCGGCGCCCTGCTCGGCTTCCTGCTGCTCAGCCGGGTCGGGCCCTGGCTCGCCGCCGCGCCGAACGTAGGCCACTAGGCCGGGCCCCGGCCCTGGTCACAGCGACGCGTAGAGCGCCCGTTCGAAGTCGTTGTACATCGCGACCGCCTCGGGCGTCACGAACGGCAGGAAGTTGCTGTAGATGGAGCCGCAGACGCCGGCCGTGCGATCCACCCAGAACTGGGTGTTGCACAGCCCGGCCCAGGCCCCGGACCACGCCCGTCGCATGCCCGGGATGTCCGCGGTGTTGAGCAGCAGGCCGTAACCCCATTTGTAGCCCTGGCCAGCCCGGAAGGTGCAGGTCGATGCCGGGTCCGCGGTCGGGAGTTCCGCGGGGAAGTCCAGGTCGCCAATCTGGTTGCGGAAGGCCTCGTCCACCGTGGACTGCCGCAAGATCCGGGTGCCATCCAGTTCGCCGCCGCGCAGTAGCGCCCGCTGGAACTTGATGTAGTCGCTCGGCGGCCCGTAGAGGCCGTGCCCGCCGGCCCACCAGTCCGGCGCCTGGTTCAGCACCTCGCCGATAGACACCCAGGTGCCGTCCTCGCCCTTGACATGGACCGGGGTCGAGTTCGGCCGCTGGTCATCGTTCATCAGGAAGGTGGTCTGGTCCATGCCGAGCGGGCCGGTAATGCCCTGCTTGATGGCGACGTCGAGGCCGACGCTGGTGACCGCCTCGACGACCTTGCCGAGCCAGTCGATGTTGATGCCGTAGATGAACTCCTCGCCAGGGTCAGTCAGCATTGGAGCGCTGAAGGACGCCCCGGACCCCGCGACGACGTTCGGGACCCCGGTCACCTTCTCCCAGCGGACCAGGCGGTCGCTCCAGAACCAGTAGCCCAGGCCGGAGGTGTGCGTGATCAGGTTCCGCACCGTGGCCGGCCGGGCCGGGGGCCGCAGCACCGGCGCCTCTCCGTCGAAGCCGGTCATGACCTGGACCTCGGCGAACTCGGGGCAGTAGTCGGCGACGGGCGCGTCCAGGTCCAGGTTGCCCTGCTCCATCTGCTGAAGCGCGGCCACGGTGCACGGCATCTTGGTCATCGACATGATCCGGAACAGCGTGTCGACGGTGACCGGGTCGCTCTCGCCGGCCGCCCGCAGGCCCGCCGCGCCCTGGTAGATCACCCCGTCGCGGCTGGCGGCGATCGCGGCCACGTGCGGCACCCCGCCGGAGTCCACCGCATCCCGCAGTACCTTGTCGATGGCCGTCCCGTCGATGGCTGCGCTCATGCCTCGTCTCCTCCTCATTGAGTAAGCCGCGCGTTTACCAGTGGTTCGCGCCGTGGCGGTTCCTACGTACCACGCCGTGCTGAAGTCCCTCGTCTCAATCTGAACTCGGGAGAGCTTATGCGTCCGCCAGCACCGCTTCTAGGGCGGATCTCAGCGGAGCCAGCCGCCTGGCGGCAGTTGCGCGCGCCTCAGCCAGGCGGCGGCCCGCG
The DNA here is from genome assembly GCA_963806335.1 of uncultured Actinomycetes bacterium. Taxonomy (GTDB): domain Bacteria; phylum Actinomycetota; class Actinomycetes; order Streptosporangiales; family Streptosporangiaceae; genus Palsa-504. The sequence goes on along the minus strand of CAWDXO010000018.1, from coordinate 369,670 downwards.
ACCGGCTCGACGATCTCGATGTAGCACTTGATCTTCGGTTCGGTACCGCTCGGACGGAGCACGACCCGGGCCCCGGGGAGCTGGAAGATCACTACATCCGCTCGCGGCACCGGCAGGCTCGCCGCACCAGACGGGCTGGCGGCGCCGGACGGGCTGGCGGCGCCGGACGGGCTGGCGGCGCCGGACGGGCTGGCGGCCCGGGGCGCCCCGGTCGTCGCCTTACCCTCGGCGAGGTCGACGATGCGCGACACCAGCTGCCCGCCGAACTCCGCGGGGGGATGGGCCCGCAGCCTGCTCATGATGTGCGCCGGTTCGGCGGTTCGCAGCGTGAGCTGGGACGTCAGGTGCACGCCGTGGGCCATCTCAAGTTCGTCGTATACCTCAAGCACCGAACGGCCGGCCGCCTTAGCGCTGCTCACCAGCCAGAGCATCGCCAGCGCAGCCCCGATGCCGTCCTTGTCGCGCACCATGTCGCCGACTTCGTAGCCGAGGGCCTCCTCGTAACCGAAGATGAAGCGCGCCCCGGGCACGCCGTCCGCCGCGCGGGCGATCCACTTGAACCCGGTTAGGGTCTCGGCGTACCGGGCGCCAGCGGTCGCCGCGATCTTGGCCAGCAGCGTGGAGGAGACGATAGTCGACGCCACGAGCCGCGCTTCCGCCGCGCCTTCGGTCGCCGTTCGCTCGAGCAGGCTCGCCCCGAGCAGCGCGCCCAGCTGATCCCCGGTCAGCACCCGCCACCCGTCCGCCGGTTCAGGCACGGCCACGGCGAGCCGGTCCCCGTCCGGGTCGCTGGCCACGACCAGCTCGGCACCGAGGCTTCGCGCGTCGGCCAGCGCCAGGTCGAGCGCGCCCGGTTCCTCCGGGTTGGGGAAAGCGACCGTCGGGAAGTCGGGGTCGGGTTCCGCCTGCGCCGCCACCACGTGCGGCGGCGTGAAACCCGCCTGCCGGATGGCCCGCAGCATGAGGTTCCCGGCCACCCCGTGCATCGGCGTGTAGACGACGTTCAGCCTGGGCCGGGGGACAGGGCCGCCTGCCGCGGCGCTGGCGATCACCGCGTCGAGGTAGGCCTGAGCCACCTCGTCGCCGTGCCGGATGATCAGCGGGCTCGCGGCGTCGGCGACCGGAATCAGGGTCAGCGGCCCGAGCTCGGCGATCCGCCGCTCGACCTCGGCGTCCACCGGCGGGATGACCTGGGCGCCATCGCTCAGGTAGAGCTTGTACCCGTTGTCAGCGGCTGGGTTATGGCTCGCGGTGATCATCACGCCCGCGTCTGCGGCTAGGTGACGGACCGCGAAGGCGAGCAGGGGAGTGGGGCAGGGCAGCGGAAGCACGTGTACCGTGACATCCGCGCCGGCCAGGACCCGGGCGGCCTCGTCGGCGAAGTCCGCCGACCGGTGCCGCGCATCGCAACCCACCACCACGCCGGCGTCGGCGCTCTGCGGTCCGGCACCCGACCCCGCGAGCCAGCCCGCCACCGCCGCGGTCGCGGCCCTGACCACCGCGCGGTTCATCCGGTTCGGCCCGGCCGCGACCGCCCCGCGCAGCCCGGCGGTCCCGAACCTGAGCCGCCCCGCGAACCGATCCCGCAATTCGGCAGCCGCCCCCGCGCCGGCCGCCCCCGCATCGGTCAGCGCGTACCCGAGCAGCGCCCGCAGCTCGGCCCGGTCGCCGTCGTCGGGATCATCCGCGATCCAGACCTCGACCGCGGCGCGCAACCCAGCCTCAACCGTCACATCCACAGCCCAAGCCCCCACATGCCGCCCACGTACCAAAAGATCTTGGATATTTCGCGCTTCGTGGAAGGTTTTAGGGACTCCAGTACCCAAAACTCTCCACTTAGCGAAAATCCTCCACGCAAATCAGCGAGTTCGGCTCGCCGATGGGCCCAGCGTGCCAAACAAACGCGACAAACAGGATATGTCGCTCATATCCCGGTAGCCGACAAGAGCGACAAGAGCGACAAGAGCGACAAGAGCGCCAAGAGCGCCAAGAGCGCCAAGCAGTGCCCCACCGCAAAACACCACGAAAACCACGAACCACGAAAACCACGAACCACGAAAACCACGAAGCTACGCCTTCACGTAGGGGATGCCCTCGGCCCTGGGACCGCGGACCTTGCCGACGAGCCCGGCGAGCACGACGATCGTGACAATGTACGGGGTCATCAGCAGCAGGTTCGACTGGATCGGCGTGTTGAGGGTGGACAGGATGGACTGCAGTTGCGTCGTGAACCCGAACAGCAGCGCCGCCGCGATCGCGCCGAACGGCGTATACCGCCCGAAGATCATCGCGGCGAGCGCGATGTATCCCTCGCCGGAGGTCATGTCCTTGCCGAACGAGCCGACCGAGCCGATCGTGAAGTAGGCGCCGCCGATGCCTGCGATCAGCCCGGCCACGATGACGTTGCGGTACCTCATCGCGATCACCGGGATGCCCACGGTGTCGGCCGCGACCGGGTGCTCGCCGATGGCCCGGGTGCGCAGCCCCCACCGGGTGGAGAACAGGCCCACCTGGAGGCCGGCCAGCGCGATGTAGGTGAGGTACAGGAAGATGGTGGAGTCGAAGAAGACCGGGCCGATGATCGGGATGTCGCCGAACAGCGGGATCTTGATCGCGGAGAACGTGGCCGGCGAGTTCAGCGTGTTGGCGTACGGCACCATGAGGTCGTCATACAGGTACCCGGTCAGGCCGAGGATCAGCGTGTTCAGCACCACGCCGAGGATGACCTGGTCCACCCGGTAGCCGATGGCGAAGACGGCGAGCAGCACCCCGACCAGTGAGCCAGCCAGCGCCCCGCACACAAGTCCCAGCCACAGCGAGCCGGTGCCGCTGGCCACGATGGCGGCGGTGAACGCGCCGAGCAGCAGCTGGCCCTCGATGCCGACGTTGATCACCCCGGAACGGGAGCACACGACCCCGGTCAGCGCCCCTAGCATGATCGGGATCGAATCGTTGAACGTGCCCTGCAGCAGGTTCACCACGTTGAACGACGTGGCCTGGCCGGCGTCGGCCCAGCACAGCAGGGCGAGCACGAACAGGAAGATGACGACCGCGATGGTCACCCGCTTCAGTGCCGTGCCGAGCGGCAGGAAAGCACGTAGCGCCGCCATCACCAGGGTGATCGCGCCGCACACGTAACAGGTGATGGCGGCAGGCAGGGAAAGGTTCGGCACGGTCACCTTGGCGAACGGCTGGGAGAACGCGAAGGTCGCGTCCCCGTGGTGCGCGTTCAGCCCCAGCACGAAGATGTCGACCAGCCCGAATACGGCAAACGCGGTCGGCGCCAGCCAGCGCCGGAAGGCGCTGCTCGGGGGGCGGGCCGCCAGGTCCAGATCCACCGGCGGCACGCGGTCTTCTACCGTCATGCGTTCCACCCCTTGGACACAACCCCGCCCACGCCGGCGGCTCTAGCGGCACGCAGCCGGTACATGGCCCGGATCAGCGGCGGCGCCGCGACGAACAGGACGATCACCGCTTCCAGGACCTGCACCATGTCCACGGGGGTGCCGGTGGCGACCTGCATGAGCGGCGCCCCGGCGCGCAGCGCGCCGAAGAGCAGTCCCGCGAGCACGACCCCGAGCGGCCTGCCCAGGCCGAGCAGCGCGACCGTGATGGCATCGATGCCGTAGGTTCCGTAGCTCTGGAAGTTAAGGGTGAAGTCGGTGCCCTGGACGACCGTGGCTCCGCTCAGCCCGGCCAGTCCCCCGGCAATCAGCATCACCAGCACCCAGTTCCGTTCCACATTCATGCCCGCCACCCGCGCGGCGCTGGGGTTCTTGCCGATGCTGCGGAACTCGAAGCCGGTGGTAGTCCGGTTCAGCAGCCACCAGATGCCCGCCGCACAGGCCAGCGCGATGAGGAAGCCCACGTTGATCCGCAGGTGCGAGCCGAACAGCAACGGCAGGTGAGCGTTGCCGGCGATGGCCGGGCTAATCGGGTTCGTCGCGTGGGGCGCCTGCATCAGGTAGCCGAAGGACAGCAGGTAGGTGAGGAAGTAAATCATGATGTAGTTGAGCATGATCGTGGTGATCACCTCGTGCGCGCCCGTCCGCGCCTTGAGCTCGCCGACCAGCCAGCCGAGCGCCGCGCCGCCAACGAAACCGCCGATCACGCAGACCACGACGTGCACGAAGAACGGCAGGCTGACCCCGTAGCCGAGGTAGGTGGCCAGGATCATGCCGCCGATGAGCTGGCTCTCCGCGCCGATGTTGAACAGGCCCGCCTGATAGGGCAGCGCGACCGCCAGCCCGGCCAGGATCAGCGGGGTGGCCTGGACGCAGGTCTCCGACAGCGGGGCGAACACGGCGGACAGGTAGCCGTCGTGCACAGCCGTGGCGAACGACGCCTGGTGGAACAGTGCGGCGACCGTGTGCGGGTTGAAGATCGATCCCTCGAACATCGCCACGTAGGCGCCCACCGCGGTATCCCAGGCGGCCGCGATCGCATGGCCGGGAGCCGAGAAGAAGTTGCCCCAGGCGTGCAGCACGGCCGTGTTGGTGAAGGCGTTCAGCAGCCCGCCTACCACGAACCCGGTGAAGATAGCCAGGATAATGATGGTGACCGTATGACCTTCGAGGATCGTATCCTTCAGGACTTGGCCGAACGAGGCGTGCGGCTCCTGCTCGTCTTCCTTCTTCGCCGCCGTGGCTGGACCCGGCGAACCCGCCTGATCGCTCATTGTCCCGCCCCCGGGATAGCCGTCGGCGCGCTCGACGTGGGTTCCGGCCCCGGGTCTTGGTCAGTTGCCCCTGCCATCAGCATCCCCAGTTCTTCGGCCGGCACCGTCGGCGGACGGAAACCGGTGATCTTGCCCTCGTACATGACCGCGATCCGGTCCGCGAGGGCGTAGATCTCGTCGAGTTCGGCGGAGACGATGAGCACGGCCAGGCCCTTATCCCGCTGCTCGACGATGCGACGATGCACGAACTCGATCGAGCCCACGTCCAGCCCGCGGGTGGGCTGGCTGGCCACGAGCACCTTGTGCTCGCGCCCGAGTTCCCTGGCCAGGATGACCTTCTGCTGGTTGCCGCCGGACAACGTGCCCACGGACGCGTCCACCGAGGTGGTGCGGACGTCGAACTCCGTCACCCGCTCGGCCGCGTTGCTGGCGATGGCGTCCAGGTTGAGCCTGATGCCGGAGGCGTACGGCGGCCTGTCATACGTGTCAAGGACCATGTTGTTCGCCACCGAGAAATCACCGATCAGCCCGTCTTCCTGGCGGTCCTCGGGGACGTAGGCGACGCCCGCGTGCAGCCGCTGCCGTGGCGTGGCGTGAGTGAGGTCGCGGCCGTGCAGCGTCACCTGCCCCGAGGCCGTCGGCCGCAGCCCCATCAGAGCCTCGCAAAGCTCGGTCTGCCCGTTGCCCTGAACCCCGGCCATGCCGAGGATCTCGCCCGCCCGGACCTGGAACGACACTCCGTTGACCCAGATCCGGCCCGACTCGTCGGCGACGGTCAAGTCGGCCACGTCAAGTACGACGTCGCCCGGTTTTGCGGCCTCCTTGCTGACCCGCAGCTGCACGTCCCGGCCGACCATGAGCGAGGCGAGCTCGTCCTCTGTGCTGCCGGGGGGCCGCTGGCCGACGACCTTTCCCCGGCGCAGCACGGTGATCGTGTCGGCGATCGCCTGGACTTCCTTGAGCTTGTGCGAGATGAAGACGATGGACCTGCCGCCGTCCTTCAGCTGCCTGATGATCCGGAATAGGTCCTCGGTCTCGGCCGGGGTGAGCACCGCGGTGGGCTCATCGAGGATCAGCACGGTCGCCTCCCTGACCAGTGCCTTGACGATCTCCACCCGCTGCTGGATGCCGACCGGCAGGTTCTCCACCAGTGCGTCCGGGTCGACCTCCAGGCCGTAGCGGCGGGAGAGCTCACGCACATCCTGCCGCGTTTTGCGCCGGTCGAGCAGGCCGGAACGGCGGGTCTCCTCGATGCCGAGAGTCACGTTCTCCGCGACGGTGAACACGGGTACGAGCATGAAGTGCTGGTGCACCATCCCGATGCCGGCCGCGATGGCGTCCCCGGGAGAGTGGAACTGCACCGCCTTCCCGTCGATCAAGATCTCGCCCTCGTCGGGCTGCATAAGACCGTAAAGAACGTTCATCAGGGTCGTCTTGCCGGCGCCGTTCTCGCCGAGCAGGGCGTGCACCTGACCTGGGGCGACCGACAGGTCGATCCGGTCGTTGGCCACCAGCGAACCGAAACGCTTGGTGATGCCCGTCAGCTCAAGTTCCACGTCCGCCCTTCAGTCCCGTGTCCGCACCATCATGCTCGTGGCCTCCATTTTCGGCACGGTTCCTCCCCTCGCGGAACCCCGTCGGCCGCACGCCGATGTGGCAGCGATGCGCATTACGCCGCACCGCTGCCACATCCGTCGTTCCGTGCTGTCAGGCTCTTACACCGCGGCCAGGCTCTTACACCGGGCTCTTGGTCGGCGTCTGGATCGTGCCGCTCGCGATGCCCGTCCCCACCTGGACCAGTTCGGTCTTCAGTGCGGTCGGGACCTTAGTGGTGAACAGGTGGAACGGAGCGAGCACGGCCCCGCCATTGGCCAGGGTGCCGACGTACGTGCCGCCCTTGAACGCGCCGCTGGCCGCGCTCAGCACCGAAACCTTCACCGCGGGCACGATGCCCTTCTCCACGCTAGTGATGAAGTACTTGCAGTACTGAGTCGCGCTGACGCAGCCGTCGACGTCCACCCAGAACATGTTCACCTTCTGGCTGCCAGCCGCGGCGTCGGCGTCCTGGACCGCCTTCGCGGCGCCGAGGCCGACGTTGCCGGCCACCGGGAAGATGATGTCGGCGCCCTCGCTGATGAACGTCTGAGTCAGCGTCTGGCCCTTGGTCTGGTTGGTGAAGTCACCGGTGAAGGAACCCTTCTGGGTCTGCTCGTTCCAGCCGAGCACCTGCACGTGCGTGCCGTGCTTGGAGTTGTAGTACTGCACGCCGTCCCAGAAACCGTCCATGTAGATCGTGACGGTCCCGAAGTCCTCCCCGCCGAACGTGGCGACCTTGCCGGTCTTCGTCATGCCCGCGGCCAGGTACCCGCCGAGGAAACCGTCCTGCACGGTGTTGAATACCAATTGGTCGATGTTGGGTTCCTTGGTGCCGGTCAGGCACCCCGACGCGTACGAGCAGTCGACGATCGCGAACTTCTGGCTCGGGTGCGCCTTGGCCGCGGCCTCCGTCGCGGGGCCCATCAGGAAGCCGACGGTCACGATGATGCCGCACTTTTCGCTGAGGAACGTGTTGATGTTCGGTATGTAGTCGCTTTGCGTCGTCGACTGCAGGTACTTCACGGTGACGTTGCTGTTGGCGGCCGCGGCCGCCTGCATGCCCGCCCACGACGAGGCGTTGAACGACCTGTCGTCGATGCCGCCGGTGTCGGTGACCATGCAGCCGAGGAACTTGGCCGAAGTCGCTGCCGAGGTGCCCGACGAGCTGCTGGTCGGCGTACCGGATGTGCTGGTGCCTGACGGGGCCGAACTAGTGCTGCTGCCGCACGCGGCGATAACCAGCGTTGCCGACACGGCCAGCGCCGCCGTGGCCCATGCGCTGTGTTTCACGCTTACCTCCACTGGCCCAGCGCGCTACAGCGCCTGGCCTCGCATTCGTCCTGGGTTGTCCCGCAGGCTATGCCTGGTGATGCCCGCTGTGAAGGGGACACGCGCCCCTCTGGCCTGCTCGTTGCCGAATCGGAACCCGATCATGATCGCATTCCTGGCCGCCAAGACAGATATCCGGGGCTCGCGCCGGTGGTCTTGGTGTGTTCCTACATGCTGAGAACGTCCTGCGCGGAGGAGGCATGACCGGACGCCGCCGGGCCACCGGCACTAGCGCCGCTGCCAGTAGGCGCCGGGACCCCGGGGAAGTCAAGGGTGACCGTCAGGCCGCCGCCTGGGGTCTGGGCCAGGCTGGCGGTGCCGCCGTTCGACGTGACCAGCCGGTGCACGATGGCCAGGCCGAGCCCGGTGCCGTTGGGGTTGGAGGTGCTGAAACGAAGGAAAGCGCGCTCGCGGTCCTCGGCGCTCATACCCGGGCCGTCGTCCTTGACGATGACCTGCACGCCGGACGGAGTGCTCGCCGTGGTCACCAGGACGTGGTTCCCCGCGCTCACCGCCTCGAGCGCATTGGCGATCAGGTTGTCGAGGATCTGCTCCAGGTGCCCCGCACCGATCCAGGCCACCGCGGGCCCGCTGTTCGCCCCCCACCCGGCTGCCCTTTCCCCGTCTGCGGTCTCGAGCGCGATGCCCCGGTCATCGGCCACCGGGTGCCACGCCGCCATGCGCTCCGCCGCCACCTCGGCCACGTCCACCGGGCCAGGCACCGGCACCACGTTCTCCGCGCGCGCCACCGCGAGCAGGCCGTCGACGAGCCTGGACAGCCGGGCCAGTTCCTCCAGCGCGCCGGCCAGTTCGTGAGCGGTATCCGGGTCCGACTGAGCCGTGTCCGCGGCGAGCAGGTCCAGCCGGAGCCGCAGGGCGGCCAGCGGAGTGCGCAGCTGGTGCGACACGTCCGCGATCACGGCCCGGTTCCCGTGCACCAGGGCCTCCAGCCGCCCGGCCATGGTGTTGAACGTCCCGGCTAGCCGGCGCAGCTCCGGTGGCCCCGAGCCGACCACGGCCCTGATCGCCAGATCGCCGTCCGCGAGCCTGCGGGCCGCGTTGTCCAGCCCGGCCAGCGGCCTGCTCACCCATCTGGCCAGCGCGAACGCCAGCACCGCCGCAGCCAGCAGGGCGACGAGGGCGATCGTTCCCATGATGATCCAGAGGTTGAAAATGGATTGGTCGAGCGACGCTGAGGACCTGGCCAGGATCACCGTGCCCACCAGCGGGCCTTTGCCGCGCTCGTAGACGGGTATCGCCGCGACCACTACCGATCCCGTCGTCTCGGTAACCGGCTGGGCCGTCTGGTGTGCTTCGGTCGTGACCTGGGGCGGCTCGTCCGCCTCAAGGGCGAGCTGGAACAGGTTCGGGACCGGCATGCTGCCCTTTTCACTCAGCCGGGCTTCCTCGATCTGGGTCTGACCCGCGGAGTTCGGGACGCGCTTGCTCTTCAGGATCAGCAGGCCGTCACCGGCCTGCTGTACCTCGTTGAGGAGGTAGAGCAGCGGCTGGTCGGGCGAACCGTCCAGGCTAGTCTGGGCGACCGCGGCGTCAGTTCGCACCATGCCCTCAGTGGCCTGAACAAACGAGTTCTGGTCGTGTTTGATGGAGATCAGCGCCAGCGGGACCATCGCGCCGGCGATGACGACGGCGGTGAAGGCCAGCAGGACCAGCAGGATCCGCCGGGTCATGGCTGGCTGCCCTGGTCCGCGAGCCGGAAGCCGTGGCCGTAGACGGTCTCGATCAGCCCGGGGTCGCCGAGCTTCTTCCGCAGGGCCGCCATGTGCACGTCGAGCACCTTGGTGGGGCCGTACCAGTGCTCATCCCAGGCGCGCTCCAGCATCTCCTGGCGGGTGACCACCCGGCCCGGGTCGCTGGCCAGGCATTCCAGGATGGCGAACTCCTTGGGCGTCACCGCGATGTGGTTGCCGCCGACGGTGACTTTGTGCGTGCGCAGGTCGACGGTGAGCGGGCCGTGCTGCAGCACCTGGCCGGCGGGCTGGCGGCTGCGGCGCAGCACCGCCCTGATCCGGGCCAGCAGCTCCTGCAACCCGAACGGCTTGATCAGGTAATCGTCTGCCCCTTCGTCGAGGGCCAGCACCCGGTCGGATTCCTCGCCTCGCGCGGTCACGATGATGATGGCCGCGTCGCAGGCCTGGCGGAGCCGCCGGCAGACCTCCACGCCGTCGATGTCGGGCAGCCCGAGGTCAAGCAGCACCACGTCGGGTACCGGCCAGTCGAGCGCCGCCTTCCCGGTGGTGACGCTGCCCGTTTCGTAACCGGCCCGGGTCAGCCCGCGGACCAGCTGGGTGGCGATGCCAGGGTCGTCTTCCACCACGAGGACCCGGCCAAGGCGTGCGTTCACGGGCTCCACGTTAGGCACGAAACGGGTACTGACCTAACCGGACGCAGATCTTAACCAAACCTGAACTCTTCCAGGGCGGGTCCTTAGCAAGTGGTTGGGCATGATTTCTATCAGAGTTCCTTGCTCTCGCGCGGTCAGCCTTCCTGCCGCGGCCGCGCAGGACATGTAGCGGGTCCGTATGGACGAGGCCACCCTGCAGCCTCGTCCATACGGACCCCAAGTCTCGCGGGACAGCCTCCGAGGACTCCCTCTTCAGCTGCTCAGCCCTTAGAGTCATCAGGTGATTATTGACTGGCCACGTCTGCGTGCGGCCGCCATCACCGCCGCGGGACGGGCGTACGCGCCATACTCAGGACTGCGGGTGGGTGCGGCCGGGCAGACCGCCGACGGGCAGGTCGTGCTGGGCTGCAACGTGGAGAACGCCTCTTACGGCCTGACCCTGTGCGCCGAGTGCGGCCTGGTTTCCGCCCTGCACGCGGCCAGCACCACGGCACCAGGCGCCGCATCGGGCGCCGCACCGGGCACGACGCCGCGACTGCTCGCCGTCGCCGTCGTCGCGGGCGACGGGGAGCCCCTGCTTCCCTGCGGCCGCTGCCGGCAGCTCCTGCTCGAGGCCGGCGGCGGTGAGCTGCTCGTCGACACCGGGGCCGGCCCGATCGAGCTAACCAACCTGCTCCCCGCCGCCTTCACCGGGACGGACCTAGCTCAGCGCCGGGAGACCCTGCCGTGACCGACGCGGCCACGCTGATCAGGGCCAAGCGGGACGGGCACCGTCTCGCCGATGACGACATCAGGTGGCTGTTCGAGGCGTACGCACGCGGCGAGGTGGCGGACGAGCAGATGTCCGCGCTGCTGATGGCGATCTATTTCCGCGGTCTCGACGGCGCGGAGCTCCGAACCTGGACCGCGGCGATGATCGCCTCGGGCGACCGCCTTGACCTGTCCGCGCTTCGCCGGCCGACCGTGGACAAGCACTCGACCGGCGGGGTGGGAGACAAGGTCAGCCTGATCCTCGCGCCCCTGGTGGCGAGCTGCGGGGCCGCCGTCCCGCAGCTGTCCGGACGCGGGCTCGGCCACACCGGCGGAACCCTGGACAAGCTCGAGTCGATCCCGGGTTTCCGCACCGGGCTGACCCAGGCGGAGACGCTCGCCGTCCTGGCCCGCGCCGGCTGCGTCATCTGCGCCGCCGGCTCCGGGCTCGCGCCCGCCGACCGCAGGCTCTACGCGCTGCGGGACGTCACCGGGACGGTCGAGTCCATCCCGCTCATCGCCAGCTCGATCATGTCGAAGAAGATCGCCGAGGGGACGAGCGCGCTCGTCCTTGACGTCAAGGTCGGTACCGGCGCGTTCATGACGGACCTGGACCGGGCCCGCGAGCTCGCCGAGACCATGGTCGCCCTCGGCGAGGAAAACCGGGTGCGCACCAGAGCCCTGCTGACGCGGATGGACACCCCGCTAGGCCGCGCGGTAGGCAACGCCGTGGAGGTGGCAGAGTCCGTCCGGGCCCTGCAGGGCGACGGCCCGGCCGACCTGATGGCGGTGACCCTCGCCCTGGCCCGGGAGATGCTGGCCCTGGCCGGCCTGGACGCCGATCCCGCCGCCGCCATCGAGGACGGCCGGGCGCTGGCCGCCTACCGCGCCATGGTCACCGCGCAAGGCGGCGATCCGGACGCCCCGCTGCCGCAGGCGGCGCATACCCGGGTGCTGGCCGCCGCCGGGACTGGCTGGGTCACCCACCTGGACGCCCTCCAGGTGGGCACTGCGGCTTGGCGGCTGGGGGCGGGTCGCGCCCGCAAGGAAGACCAGGTCAGCGCCGCCGCGGGCGTCATCTGCCTGGCCAAGCCGGGGGAGGAGGTGCGCGCGGGCCAGCCGGTGCTCGAACTGCGCGCCGACGACGAGGAGCGTTTCGCCCCCGCCCTCGCCGCCCTGGCCGGCGCCGTCACGATCAGCGACGCCGGGCCGCCGCCCGCGGTCTCGCCGGTCATCGAGCACATCGGCCCGCCAGCCTGACCCGGCTCGCCGGCCGGGCGCGGCCGCGCGGTAGCACAATAGGGGGATGCTTACTCTCGCCGAGATCCAGGCCGTCCCGAAGGTTCTGCTGCACGATCACCTGGATGGCGGTTTGCGCCCGCAGACCGTCCTCGAGCTGGCCAGCGAGATCGGGTACACCGACCTGCCCGGCGACAACGTGGCAGACCTGACCAGAAAGCTGACCGAAGGCGCCCACCGCGGTCACCTCGAGATCTACCTGGACGCGTTCCGGCATACGGTCGCGGTCATGCAGACCCCCGAGGCGCTGCGCCGGGTGGCCGCCGAGTGCGCCGAGGACCTGGCGGCCGACGGCGTGGTGTACGCGGAAGTCAGGTTCGCGCCGGAGCTGCACACCGAGGGCGGCCTCAGCCTCGACGAAGTGGTCGAGGCGGTCCTCGAGGGTTTCCGCCAGGGCAGCAGCGCGGTCCAGGCCGGTGCCGTCCAGGGCGGGCCAGGGCGGGGGATCAGGGTCTACGCCCTGCTCACGGCCATGCGGACGGCGGCGAGGTCACTGGAGATAGCCGAGCTGGCGGTTCGCTACCGGGACGAGGGCGTCGTCGGGTTCGACATCGCAGGCGCCGAGGCGGGCTGGCCGCCGAGCCGGCACCTGGACGCCTTCCAGTACGTCAAGCGGGAGAACTTCCACATCACGATCCACGCGGGTGAGGCGTTCGGGCTGCCGTCGATCTGGGAGGCCGTGCAGTACTGCGGCACCGAGCGGCTCGGCCACGGGGTCCGCATCGTCGATGATATCCAGATCAGCCAGGAGGGAAATGTCAGGCTGGGGCGCCTGGCCGCTTACATCCGCGACCGCCGGATCCCGCTGGAGATGTGCCCGACCTCCAACGTCCAGACCGGCGCGGTGCCCTCGATCGCCATGCACCCGATCCGGCTGCTGCGCCAGCTGCAGTTCCGGGTGACGGTGAACACCGACAACCGGCTGATGAGCCAGGTCACGCTGAGCTCCGAGTTTCACCGGCTGGCGACGGAATTCGGCTATGGCTGGTCCGACGTCGAATGGCTGACGATAAACGCGATGAAGAGCGCGTTCGCGGGCTTTGACGAGCGGCTGCGCCTTATCAACACGATCATAAAACCGGGATTTGCCACCGCCCGCGCGATGAGCGATGCCGTGGTTCCGGTCGGCGTACTCGGTGCCCGTTCCACCGGGTAAATTCTTTATATTCCGAACGGACCGTCGTTCCTCTTAGAACCACGTGCAACAGTCCCGGCGAATGCAATGCCCAATGGCGCGAGCATTCGGCATGATGGAAGCTGGCCACTGGTTCTGGAGGGGCGGGACAGGGTCAGGGAGGCCAGCAAAGGTGTCGCAGTCGGAGCGTGAGCTGCGCCGATGGGACCCGGAAATGATCGGGCCGTACGTGGTACTCGGCCGCCTCGGGGCCGGGTCGATGGGTCAGGTGTACCTGGGCCGGTCGACGGCCGGACGGCTGGTCGCGGTCAAGACGATCAAGGTGGAGCTGGCCGAGGAAGCCGGCTTCCGCACCCGCTTCGCGCAGGAGGTGGCGGCGGCCAGGAAGGTGAGCGGGGTCTTCACCGCCGCGGTCGTCGAAGCCGACCCGGACGCCGACCTGCCGTGGCTGGCCACGGCTTTCGTGCCGGCCCCTTCGCTGAGCCGGATGATCGGTGCCTGCGGCCCGATGCCGGTCGCCGCGGTCAGGTGGCTCGCGGCCGGATGCGCCGAGGCGCTTGAGTCGATCCACGGGGCCGGCCTGGTCCACCGGGACCTGAAACCGTCGAACGTGCTGGTCGCCCCGGACGGGCCGCGGGTGATCGACTTCGGCGTGGCCCGGGCCGCCGAGCGGATGGAGGTCACCGTGTCGCGCGGGACCGTCGGCACCCCCGCGTACATGGCACCGGAGCAGGCCAGGGATCCCCGGCAGGCCTCGGTGGCGAGCGACGTGTACTCGCTCGGCGCGACGCTGCTGTTCGCGTCCACCGGGCATCCCCCCTTCCGCGGCGCCTCGGTGATGGACGTGCTGGCCCGGCTGGCCACCGAGGAACCCGATTTGTCCGGCCTGCCCGCCGAACTGACCGGCCTCATCACGGCCTGCATGGCGCGGGTGCCCCGGGCGCGCCCGACGTCGTCGGCGATCCTCGCCCAGCTCGGGCAGTTCACCGAGGCCCAGGCCGGGCCCGCCGAAGAACACGCCTACCTGCCGGAACCGGCGATGGCCTTGATCGCGGAGTATCAGCGCAGTCCGCAGCAGACGGCCCTCACCCAGGCTGAGGAACCAGCCGACGACGCCACGGCCGCCTCGTACACCGAGCTTCCCGCTGCCGCCGCCTACAAGCCGATCCCCCGGCGCCGCGAGGAGCATGGCCGGCCGCGCCCCGCGGGGCCGCGCTGGCGGCACTGGCTCGGGACTCACCTGGCCTGGGCCGGCTGGGCCTCCGCCGGAGCGGTCCTGATCGTGGTCGGCGTCATTCTCGGCGCGACGCTCAGCAGTTCAAGCGCCCCGCCGGCGACGGGCTCTAGGTCAGGTTCGGGCACCCTGCCGCAGAACGCGCCGCCGCCCGCCATCCCGCCGGCCATCCCCAACACCGAATGCAGCGTGGCCAAGCCCAGCCGCGGCCCCGCCCTGTGCATGAACATGTCTTCCGGTGATATCGACGACACCTTCTCCGTCCACGGGAGCGGCTTCGCCCCGCAGACGTCTCTCGCCGTCTCACTCGACTGGCAAAGCCCGCCACAGCTGAACCAGAGTTTCCACCGCACGTCCGCGATCAAGCCGGTCGTCAGCCGGAACGGGACGTTCCGGTTCACGGTCAACCAGTTCTCCTCCGGTTCGCTGCCGCTCGGGCAATACAACGTCGTGGTCACCGCGCCCGACGGCCATAAGAGCAGCACTCAGTTCATCGTGCTGCCGGAGACCGCGTCGCCGACCTAGGCCTCAGCCCTGGGTCCACCAGAGATCTTCCTGCCGGGACCGCCAGGCCGGATCGTTCACCCGGCCCAGGTCGGCGGTGGTGATGATGCCGTGATCGATCAGGATCCGGACGGCTACCTCATCGGAGAGCCGCACATCCGTCCCGGCCAGGCCGTGATCGGTAATCTTCCGACGCAGCACCTTGATGTGCTCGGCCACCCGCGCCGATAGCAGGTCGCGGAACTCCGAGTCCGAATTGAACCGTTCTAGTTCGTGGTATGCGCCGGTGACCTCCAGGGCTCCCCGGGCGATTTCCGGCGTCCGCGGCAGTGGCCTGGTAGCGCTCTGATCAAGCAGCCACGGACGGCACCAGATCAGGGCGACGAGGAAAAGCTTGGTCATCGGGTCGATGTAGAACGGCAGTAGCGTCCCCTCTCCGCTCCCGCGTTCAGCCTCGCCGTACAGCCCGGCCTCCCCGGTCCGGCCGGCCCAGCCTGGCCCCACCTCGAGCGCGGGCCCCCCGGCTGGTCCGGTGCCCCCGGCTGGCGCGGTCCCGTCGTCGGGCTTGGCCCCGTTTGCGAGCGCGGTCCTGTCGTCGAGCGCGGTCCTGTCGGTTGATCCGGTCCCGCCGGCCGGGTCAGTCCCGGCTGCCCCGGTCCCGCCGGCCGTCGCCGTCTCGCCGTCCCGCCCGGTCCCGCCGTCCCGCCCGGTCCCGCCGTCCCGCCCGGTCCCGCCGTCCCGCCCGGTCCCGCCGTCCCGCCCGGTCCCGCCGTCCCGCCCGGTCCCGCCGTCCCGCCCGGTCCCGCCTTCCTCCCCGGTTCCGCCGTTCTCCCCGGTTCCGCTGGCCTGCCCAGACCCGCCCGCCCGCGCCACTCCTACCTTGTTCGCCCCGTTCGCCCCGCTGGCCGGCCCGGCCCCGTTGGTCAGGCGCGGCACGTCAGTGAGCCCCGTCCCGCCGGCCAGGGCCGTCCCGTCCGTTAGCCCGGTCGGGCCGGCTGGCCAGGCCCGGTGCGTCGACCCGGCCTCGGCGGCGGGTACGGCTCGGTCCGCCTGTGGCGCCCCGCCGGACCAGCCCTCGAACTGGCCGGTGACGGTCACGGCCAGCGGCTGCTGTTCGTCGAGCATGGCCCTGGAGCCGACGTAGACCGTGCCGGTGTGCACAAACCAGCCGTCGGCGGGCTCGCCGTCATGCTCCATCCGCGGCAACCTGATGCGGTACCCGTCGCCCTCGACGTACAGCGCATGGGTGCGGCTGATGTTGGCGATCCACACCCCCGCCGTCATCGCGGTCACCACGCCGGCCCGCCGGGAAAGCCCTCGTCCGGCCGCGACGGCCAGGTCAACCCCTGGACCGCGGCCGAAGACAAGCCGCCTCCCCTCGGCGACCGTCATCTTCCGGCCTGCTTCCGTGCTGACGTGCGCATTCAGTGGCATAACGAGGTCCAGGGAATTCGGAACGACATCGGGTTTCTCCCTGACGGAGCGTGATTTGGTAAGTGTAGGCCGGATTGCCGGCCGCTGGCGTAGCGGCGGAACCCCGGAATCGGGGATATCCAGCGGCCCAAGGTCCTGATTAGCTGCAAGTGGCAGGGTGTTGGGCTCTGTGGTGGGGCATCGCCCACCGTGGGTGCGGGGGGGCCAATCCCGGACTGGGCGGTGTCATGATGTCACCGCAGCAGAGCCCAGCGCCCTGCCCGTACCGCGTCCGTCAGATCTTTCCGAACAGGCGGTCGCCCGCGTCGCCGAGCCCGGGCACGATGTAGCCCCGCTCGTTCAGCCGCTCATCGACCGCGGCGGTCACGACCCGCACCCACTGATCGGCATCGTCCGCGGCGAAGGCCTGCTCGACATGGCGCAGGCCTTCGGGCGCGGCCAGCAGGCAGATCGCGGTCACCGACGCGGCGCCGCGTTCGACCAGCATCCGGATGACGGTGGCGAGGGTTCCGCCGGTAGCCAGCATGGGATCAAGGACGAACGTGTCCCGTCCGGTGAGATCGGTCGGCAGCCGGTCAGCGTAGGTCGACGCGACCAGGGACTCCTCATCCCGGCGCAGCCCGACGAAGCCGACATCGGCCATCGGCAGCAGCCGGGTCATGCCCTCCAGCATGCCGATGCCGGCCCGCAGCACGGGCACGATCAGCGGCACCGGCCGGGCCAGCTTGACGCCGCTGGCCACGCCGACCGGCGTGGTGACGGAGACCGGCTGCACCCGCACCTCGCGGGTCGCCTCGTAGGCGAGCAACGTCACCAGCTCGGCCGTCAGGCTGCGGAAGGTGGCGGTGTCGCTGGCGGCGTCGCGCAGCGCGGTGAGCTTGTGGGTGACCAGGGGATGGTCGACGACGAGCGTACGCATAGCAAGCAAGTGTGGCAGGCGAGTCCCGCCGGGGCTACTGGTGTGCCATCATCCGTGGCCCGGGAGTGACCGGGACCGGGGAGCGAGATACGTCAGCCGTTGGGCCGGGCGCGGACCGAGGCGCGGGAGCGGGCCAGATCTAGCTCAATGCGGCGCGCGGTGGCGAGCAGGGGCTGCAGGAGCTCTTCCACGATGCTGGTGAGGGTCCGCCGACCGGCGTGGGTGGAGACGTTGACGGCCGCGATGACCCGGCCATCGGCGTCCCGGATCGGGGCGGCGATGGACCGCAGCCCCTCTTCGAGTTCCTGATCGACGAGGGCCCAACCCTGGGCCCGTATCTTGCGCAGCTCGCGGCGCAGGGCAGCCGCGCTGGTGATCGTATGCCCGGTCAGGCCCCGCAGGCTGACGGAACCCAGGTACTCGTCGAGCCATTCGTCGGGCTGTGCGGCCAGCAGCACCCGGCCCATCGAGGTCGCGTAGGCGGGGAATCTCGTCCCGACGCTGATCGTCACGGTCATGATCCGCTTGGTCGGGACGCGGGCGATGTAGATCACGTCGTCGCCGTCAAGCTCGCAGACCGAGGACGACTCGTGGACCTGCTCAACCAGCTGCTCCAAGTGCGGCATCGCCACCTCGGGCAGGGTCAGGCTGGACAGGTAGGCGTAGCCGAGTTCCAGGACCTTGGGCCGGAGCGCGAACCTGTTCCCGTCGCTGCGCATGTAACCGAGCTGGACCAGCGTGCGAAGGAACCGGCGGGCGGCGGCCCGGCTCAGGCCGGTGCTTGCGGCCACTTCGCTCAGGGTCAGCGCAGGATGGTCCGCGTCGAAGGCACGGATCACCGACAGGCCGCGCTCAAGCGACTGGACGAAATCCCCGTCGTGCCCCTGCTCCTGGCTGTCAGTCAAATGAGGACCTCCCGGCTCGGTCGATGACATCATAGACCGGGGCAGCGCGTGTTCGCTTTCTGAACTATCGTTCGTCTTACGTACACATGAGCTCGAGGAGCGGGTCATGGCCATCATGGACGAGGGCGTTTGGCGCGGCAGGGCCTACTCCGGCGGCTGGACGAACGGGGCGGGCGGTGAGGCCGCGGTTATCGAGCCCGCGACCGGCGAGGAGATCTTTTTTTTTTTTTTTTTTTTATTGAACGAGCAGACCGTCGACGACGAGCCCAGCATCCCGTTCGGCGGACTCGGCGCCTCAGGCACGGGGGCCCGATTCGGCGGGACGGCTAACCTGGAAGCGTTCACGGACACCCGCTGGGTGACGATCCGCGGCGACATCGCCCCCTATCCGTTCTAGTCAGGTACGCGCCACTCGAGATGACAGTTACCTCACGTACCCAGGTCGGTATCGTCGGAGCCGGTCCGGCCGGCCTGCTCCTTTCCCATCTGCTCGCGCTGCGCGGCATCGACTCGATCGTGGTCGAGAATCGCAGCCGGGCCTACTGCGAGGCGCGACAGCGGGCCGGGCTGCTCGAAGCCGGGACGGTCGAGTTGCTCCGCGCGATCGGCCTCGGCACGAGGATGGACGCCGAAGGTCTCGAGCACGGCGGTATCTACCTGCAGTTCGAGGGGGAGCGGCACCACCTCGATTTCCGTGACCTGACCGGCGGTCGCTGGGTGACGATTTACGCCCAGACCGAGATCGTCAAGGATCTGATCAAGGCCCGGCTCGCGGCCGGCGCCAGGATTGAGTTCGAGGTCTCCGGCACCGAGGTGGGCGAGTTCGAGGCGGATCAGCCCGTCCTGCGCTTCACCGACGCCGCCGGGGTACGGCACGAGGTCAGCTGCGACGCGATCGCCGGCTGCGACGGATTCCACGGCATCTGCCGGGATGCCATGCCGCCAGGCCTGGTGACGGTGGCCGAACGCCTGTACCCGTATTCGTGGCTCGGCATCCTGGCCACGGTCCCGCCCTCCACCGACGAGCTCATCTACGCCCGTCACGAGGACGGCTTCGCGCTGCATACCATGCGCACGCCGCAGGTGAGCCGGCTCTACCTGCAGGTACCCGCCGATGAAGTCATCGGGCAGTGGCCCGATGACCGGATCTGGAACGAGCTGAGGCACCGGCTGGGCATCCCCGGGTGGGACCTGAAGGAAGGCCCTATCACGGAGAAGGCCATCTCCCCGATGCGCAGCTTCGTCGCCTCACCGATGAGCTACCGGCGGCTGTTCCTCGCCGGTGACGCCGCGCACATCGTGCCCCCCACCGGGGCCAAGGGGCTCAACCTGGCCATCGCCGACGTGACCGCGCTGGCCACCGCGCTCACTCACCTGCTGCGCGACGGGAACGCAGACCTGGCCCACGCGTATTCGGACACCTGCCTGCGCCGGGTCTGGCGGGCCACCCATTTCTCCTGGTGGATGACCTCCATGCTGCACGTCGACCCGGACGCGGACCAGTTCGGGGCCACGCTGCAGCTTTCCCAGCTGCGCTACGTCATCTCATCTCGCGCGGCCGCGACCACGCTGGCTGAGAACTACACCGGCTACTTCCCTCTTACCTGGTAAAACCCGGGTTATCCCGGGCCTAGGTGATGCCGCGGCCGCAAGGCCCGGGCGAGCAACGCGGACAGCGCCGCGGCCACCCCGGTGTCGGTGAGCGAGAGCGGCGCGGTGAAGTTGCGCTCGGCGCCGAGCAGATGCAATGCCCACAGCCGGTGCCTCAGGGTGTAAAGCTCGGTGCGCACCGCGCTGGCCAGGCCGGTGCTGCCCGCGGAGGCCCAGCCCTCCACGCCGTGGATGTCGGTCAGCAACCTGGTCAGCTCGTCGTAACCGGTCGGGCCGCTCGTCAGGATGACCATCAGCGCGGCCTCCCGCACCGCGACCGAGAAGTCCGGCTGCGGGCCGTCGTCGGGTCCGATCAACGCGGCCGTCCCGATGTGCCACCTGGCCGCGGCGTCAGCCGTCATGAGCTTGCCCGTCTTGGTGAGCACGAGGTTGGTGTGGATGCGGCGGACGGCCCCCATCTCGCTTTGGGCCATGCCGCGCAGCGTGTGCAGCGGGAAGACGTCAAGTTCCTGGCGCAGCGTGCCGACGAGCTGATCCCGCCAGCCGAACGTGTCCACCGCCTCGGTGACAAGGGCGGGCGCGATGTAATGGCGGGCGGTGAGCCTCAGCCCCTCATCCGCGTGGCTGAGCAGCCAGTGCAGCGTGGGCAGCGGGTCATCGGGGAGGGCGGGCGGCTCGAGCAGGCGCGGAATGAGCCCGCGGGCCAGCCGCGACCGCTCGCCCGGGCGCCCGTGCGCCCACGCGTCGATGCGCTCGGCGCTGATGCGGCCCAGCCAGGTGTCGGTGCCCAGCGCGTCCGGGGTCAGGGGGGCCTGGGGGGCCAGGTGGGTCTGGGGGGATGGCATCCCCCCAGTCGCGGGGGGGGCTGGGGGGGTCGTCCCCCCGGGGAAACTCGTCCCCCCAGGAAAACACTGCCCGGTTAGCCAGCGGTTGACGATGTCCACCCGATTGGTGCGCCAGCCGCGCGCGCCTACGCACAACTCACCCGAGGCGAAGGCCAGTTCCAGGGCGGCCGCGCAGGCGTCGTAGGCCGCGCGCTCCTGCGCCCCCATCACCGACCCCCAGGCCAGCAGTCCGGTGTCGGGCGGGGCCGCGTTCGATTCCTCGATGGCCTCGGTGTAGGCCGCGATACCTTCCTCATGCCCGTCCGCGTAGGCGTTGATGATCTTCTCGGTACCGGTCGAGGAACACACTCCCGCGTAACGGTCCAGGCCCGCCAGCGTGAACAGGCGGCCGAGCGCCTTCGCCACCCCGACCCGGCCGGGCGTGGACATCGGCCACTTGACCGGGAGCGCGTACCAGAGGAACTCCTGCAGACGCAGCAGGGATATAGCCTCCAGTCCCTCGTCGCCGGACAGCCAGGCTAGAGCGGCCTTCGCGTCGCCAGCCGCCTCGGGGTCTTCCCGTGTCAGGGTCTCCAGCGCCTGGCTCTCTGTCATCATGCGGACAGTCTGCCGCAGGCCGATGCGCGAGGCTAGTGCACGTTACTTTGTACCGCCCGGCAATTGCGTCGGGCATCATGGTCGGGTGCCTGGAATCTACGATGAGCCGGAGTTCTATGCGGCCGCTTGCGCCTACCGCGACGTTGCCTCCGAGGTGGATGCCCTGGTGCGGTGGTCCGGCACGCACCGCGGCCCGGACGCCGGGCCGCCGCGCTCGGTGCTCGAGCTCGCCGCCGGCCCGGCGGAGCACGCTCGTGACCTGGCGCGGCGCGGGCTTGACGCCACCGCGCTCGACCTCAACCCGGCGATGTGCGCGCGGGCCAGGGAGCTGGCCAAGGGGAGCGGGGTCAGCCTGACCGTCGTCGAGGCGGACATGCGGGACTTCAGCCTCCCGGGCCAGTTCGACCTCGCTATCACGATGCTCAACTCGCTGTGCCACCTGATGTCACTCGACGACATGCTGCGCCATCTGGCCACCGTGGGTGCTCACCTCAGCCAAGGCGGCCTGTACATCATGGAGCTTGCGCACCCGGCCGACTTCTTCGCGGCCGAGCGCCGGACCAGCAGCGAGTGGAGCACCGAAGTCGGCGATGGCACGGTCAGCGTGCGCTGGGGCGCGCAGGACCGGATCGACCCGGTCACGCAGATCACCAGGGAGCACGTCAGCGTCACCTACCTCAAGCGGGGCGGGCCGGTGCGCACGGTCACCGACGTGGTACCGAACCGGTTCTGGACCGCCACCGAGCTGGCCGCCGCGATCCGGCTCGCGGGCGGGTTCACCCAGGTCGCCAGCTACGGGGACTTCGACGACGACCTGCCCGTCGACGCGCCGGAGGCCTGGCGCATGATCCTCGTGCTGCGCCGCGAGTAATCCGCCCCGGCGGCCGGCTCCGGCTTGGCGGCTCCGGCTCCGGCTCCGGCTCCGCTCACCGCGACCAGCACGCCGGTCAGCACCAGGGCGACGCCGAGCAACTGCAGGGCGGACGGCCGTTCGCCCAGGATCACGTAGCTGAGCGCGACCGACCCGGCGGGCTGCACCAGCAGCAAGGCGCCGATCATGGCGGCGGGCAGGCGCGGCATGGATACGGTGATCAGGAGCCACCCGAGGACCTGTGACGTCAGGGCGAGCAGCGCGAGCCAGCCGAGCGCCGGCCACAGCGAGGGGGAAGGCCCGAGGTGGAAATCGTGCAGGGCGAACCCGAGCGCCACCGACCCGGCGCATCCGCCGGCCGTGGCCTCGAAGAGCACTCCGGCGATGGGCGCCCGGGTACCATCCCGGAGCCTGTGGCCGGCCCGCGGCGAGGTGGCCTGGCGCAGCATCAGGATGTAGATCGCGTACAGGACCGCCACGCCCACGCCGTCGACCACGCCGAGCCCGGGATCGGTTCCGTAGGCATGTACCTCGCCCGCCCCGGCGAGCCCGCCCACCAGGGCCAGCCCCGCCAGCATGACGGGGGAGGCCAGCACGAGCGAGCGGCGCGGGCGCTCGCCGAGGATCAGCCAGGCCAGCAGCGAGATGATGAGCACCTGGAGATTGGTGACCACGGTGCCGAGCCCGGCGCCTATCGCGGTGATCGCATGGCTCCACAAGATGAGATCACCGGCCAGGAACACGCCCGCGAGCCGGGCCAGCCAGCGGCTCCGAGACGACAGGCGCGGCGCGCCGCCCCTGCGTTCGAGCAGCGCCAGGGCGCCGAGCACCGGGAGAGCGAACGCGCACCGGCCCAGCGCCGTGATGCTGGCCGAGGTCGACGCCAGCCGCATCAGCACGGCCGAGCTGGAGATGCAGACCGCTCCGGCGACGGCCGCGGCTACCGGTCGCGTCGCCGTAGCGGGCATCGTCTCTGCTGGCACCGGCGGCGGTCCTTCGCTGGAGTGTCGGTCGGAATGTCATGACCGAAAATTAGTTATGGTAATGACAGTAGTCTTGGGCCTGGTCAGGAGTCAACGTGGTTTTTGCTCATGACACGACGGCTGCCCTGGTGCTCGCCGCGGATCTAGTCAACTCCGATGAGCTCACCGACGTCGCCGCCCTCGAGGCATTCCTCGGCAAGCACCTGGTCGAGCCGCGGCGGCCAGCCACGTCGGCCGACCTGACCGCGGTGCGCGACCTGCGGCCGACGCTCCGGGCCGTCTGGCAGACCACGGACACCGAGGCTCTCGCGGAACGGATCAACGAGCTGCTCAGCGACTCGGGCGCCCGGCCCAGGCTGACGGATCACGGTGGCGGCTGGGGCTGGCACCTGCACGTCACCGGTCGCGATGCCGCCCTCGAGCACCGGATCGCCGCCCAGGCCGGCTTCGCCTTCGCCGACCTCGTCCGGCTGGGCGAGGCGGGCAGGCTACGGTGCTGCGAGGCGCCGGACTGCGATGCGGTCCTCGTCGATCTGTCGAAGAACCGTTCCCGCCGCTACTGCGACACGGGCAACTGCGGGAACCGCCAGCACGTGGCCGCCTACCGTGAACGGCGGGCGGGCCGCGGCACCTGATCCGCGTCAGTCAGGCCGTGCTTGAGGTAACGGTCCAGGATGGCCTCGATCACCTGGGTCAGCGAGTCGCCCTCGTCGGCCGCCGCCCGGTGGGCGGACGTGCGCAGCGCATGGTCGATCTTGATCGTCAGGTGCGGGCGCAGGCCGGCCGCGCTGGCCACCCGGCGGTGCGGGAAGGGCGGCGGAGGGTCGCAGTTCAGCACCTGGTCGCGCAGTTCCGCGGGCGGGCGTCGGCGCACCCGGGCCTGCACGGCCTGCTTGCTGATGCCGAGCGCATCCGCGAGCGGGCGCAGCGGCCAGCCCGCCTCGTGCAGCGCCGCCAGCGTCGCCGACAGCACCTCGCTTCGCCCGCCTGCCCGCAGCTCGCGCAGCCGGGCGGCGATACGCTCCGGCAGCACCAGCTTGCCGGCCAGAGCCCGGGGATCCGACGCGACCTTCGCGCCGGGCGAGCCAGCCGAGCCGGGCCGCGCGTGCTGTACGTACTGACGCAGTCCGTGCGTCACCACCTCGGACATGGTCCGGCCCTCACGGGCCAGCCTGGCCCTGATCCGCTGCCGCTGCTCCTGGTCCAGCCGGAACGTCAGCAGCAGCCGCTGGCCCGCCGATCCCCGGGAGCCCGATCCCCGGGGGCTGGCGGGGATCTTCTGGGCCTTTCCGCTCATCCCGCGGAAGCGCTCGCGGCGAGGGCCGCCTCGGGTACCGGGGCGGCCTCGATCGCGACCAGCGTCTGGTCGGCTGCCACCAGTTCCATGTAACGGCGGGTCTCGGCGGCCCGCCTGCGCCGGCTCCAGCCGAGCAGGCGGCCCATGATCACGCTCACGTCGGCCGCCGCCCCGGTCCCGGAGTCGGCCGACTCGATGTACAGGCGCGTGCGCCGCATCAGGACGTCCTCGACGTGCAGCGCGTCCTCGTGGGTGACCGCGTAGGCGACCTCGGCGCGCAGATACGGGTGCCCCTCCGCCAGCGGGCGGGCCAGCCCGGGGTCGGCGCGGGTCAGGCCGAGGACTTCTTCGGCCAGGCTCCCGTACCGGCCGAGCAGGTGCTCCACGCATCCGCGGGACACTCCGTAGTCCTCGGCCAGCCGTCCCGCCGCGGGCTGGACCGCGGCCAGGCCGTCCGCGCCCAGCAGCGGCACCCGGTCGGTGACCGACGCGGGCACCTCCCGGCCGAGGTCCGCCACGGCGGCGTCCACCACGTCGCGCGCCATCAGCCGGTAGGTGGTGAACTTGCCGCCCGCGACGCTGGCCAGGCCGGGCACCGGGACGTCGACCACGTGCTCCCGGGACAGCTTGGTGGTGGGCTTTGCCCCGTTGCCTTCGACGGCGGTGACCAGTGGCCGCAGGCCCGCGTACACGGCGATGACGTCGGCCCGCGTCAGCGGGCGGGCCAGGACCCGGTTCGCCGCCGACAGGATGTACTCGACGTCTTCCTCGGTCGCGACCGGCTCGTCGCGGTCACCGGAGAAGTCGGTGTCGGTCGTGCCGACGATCCAGCGCTCGCCCCACGGGATGAAGAACAGCACGCTCTTGTCGGTGCGCAGGATCATCCCGGTGTCCGCCTGCACCGCCGCCCGCGGCACCACGATGTGCACGCCCTTGGACATCCGGACCCGGTAGCCCGCCTGCACGCCGGCCAGTTCGTGCACCAGGTCGGTCCACACCCCGGCGCAGACCACCACGACGTCCGCGGTCACGGTGACCTCGCGGCCGGTCTCCTCATCCCGGACCCGGGCGCCGGTGACCCTGATCCCGTCGGCGCCGCGCAGCAGGCCGACCGCGCTGATCCGGGTCGCCACCACGGCGCTGTGCGCGGCCGCCGTGCGGGCCACGGTGAGCGTGTGCCGCGCGTCGTCGACCTGCGCGTCGTAGTAAAGCATGGCGCCGGCCAGCCGCTCCGGAGACAAGGCCGGGGCCCGCCGCAGGGCGCCGCGCGCGGACAGGTGCCGGTGGTGGGGGACCGGTCTGCGGTGGCCTTCCATGGCGTCGTACAGGACCAGGCCGGCGCCGACGTACGGCCGCTCCACCACCTTCTTGTACAGCGGGTACAGGAAGGAGACCGGCTTAACCAGGTGCGGGGCGAGCTTGGAGACGAGCAGGTCGCGCTCGCGGAGTGCCTCGTAGACCAGCTTGAAGTCGAACTGCTCCAGGTACCTCAAGCCGCCGTGGATGAGTTTGCTTGACCGGCTCGAGGTGCCAGAGGCCAGGTCACGAGCCTCGACCAAGGCGACCCGCAGGCCCCGCGAGGCGGCGTCGAGCGCGGCCCCCGTGCCGGTGATGCCGCCGCCGATGACCAGTACGTCGAACCGTTCGGCCGCCAGCCGGCCGAGCGTCGCGTCGCGGTCGCGGGCGTCGAGAGCGCCGTTGCTCGCCATCACCACTCCCCCATAAGGCGTTGCCTTCCTTCGGATCATCCCTCCCCCTCTAGAGTATGTACATCGTCAACCTAGTCGCAAACCCCGACATAACGGTTAACTGCCGTTGGCCCGGCGATGACAGGTTGGGAAGATAACGGGTAAGAGGGAGAAACGGTGGCGGATTTTGTCGCAAGCGTTGACCAGGGCACCACCAGTACCAGGTTCATGGTCTTCGATCACTCCGGCGCCGAGGTAGCCAGGCATCAGCTTGAGCACACCCAGATCCTGCCCCGCCCGGGCTGGGTGGAGCACAACCCGATCGAGATCTGGGAGCGGACCAGCGCCGTCATCAAGACCGTGCTGAACGAGCGGAACCTCCAGGTGTCCGATCTCGCCGCGCTCGGCCTCACCAACCAGCGGGAGACTACGGTGGTGTGGCACCGGGCATCTGGACGCCCGTACGGCAACGCGATCGTGTGGCAGGACACCAGGACCGACCACATCGCCGCCGCCCTGGACAAGGACGGCCGCGGCGACGTGATCAGGCACAAGGCCGGCCTGCCGCCCGCCACTTATTTCGCCGGCGGCAAGCTGCGCTGGATGCTGGACCACGTGGACGGCCTGCGGGCGGACGCCGAGCGAGGCGACGCCCTCTTCGGCACCGTCGATACCTGGCTGCTGTGGAACCTCACCGGCGGCCCCGCGGGCGGCGTGCACGTCACCGACGTCACCAACGCCAGCCGCACCATGCTGATGAACCTGCAGACCCTGGACTGGGACGAGGAGCTGCTCGGGTTCTTCACCGTCCCGCCCCAGATGCTGCCGCGCATCATGCCCTCGTCGGCGCCGGAGCCGTTCGGCGTGACGTCGCCCGGTGGCCCGTTCGAGGGCGAGCTGCCTATCACCGGCGCCCTGGGCGACCAGCAGGCCGCCACCGTCGGGCAGGTCTGCTTTGCCCCGGGCGAGGCCAAGAACACCTACGGCACGGGCAACTTCCTGCTGCTGAATACCGGGACCGAGCTGGTCCGCTCGAAGAGCGGCCTGCTCACCACCGTCTGCTTCAAGTTCGGCGACCAGCCGGCCGTCTTCGCGCTCGAAGGGTCGATCGCGGTAACCGGCGCCGCGGTGCAGTGGCTACGTGACCAGCTCGGCATCATCAGCGGCGCGGCGGCCAGCGAGGCGCTGGCGGCGCAGGTCACCGACACCGCGGGCCTCTACTTCGTGCCGGCGTTCTCCGGGCTGTTCGCGCCTTACTGGCGGGCCGACGCGCGCGGCGCGATCGTCGGGCTGTCCCGGTTCCACACCAGCGCGCACCTGGCCCGGGCCACCCTGGAGGCCATCGGCTACCAGACCAGGGACGTGGTCCAGGCGATGGAGGCCGACTCGGGTGTCCGCCTCGAGACGCTCAAGGTGGACGGCGGGGTCACCGCCAACGACCTGTGCATGCAGCTGCAGGCCGACATCCTGGGCGTGCCGGTCAGCCGCCCGGTCGTGGCCGAAACCACCGCGCTCGGCGCCGCGTACGCGGCCGGGCTGGCCACCGGGTTCTGGCGGGATACCGACGAGCTGCGGGCCAACTGGCACGAGTCCAGACGCTGGTCACCGTCCTGGACCGACGAGCAGCGGGCAGGCGGCTACGCCGGCTGGCGCAAGGCCGTCCAGCGCACCCTCGACTGGGTGGATGTCAGCTTAGTAAGCCTCTGGTTGATCGGCGTCTGAGCAGTTGGCCTGATGGAGGACTGCCGCGTCGTCCGGGATATGAGCACTTGACCGCCAGCCAGGCGGTCTCCGGCTTATTCCGCGGGACGCCGCGTATCGCCCCGGCTGGCTGGCCGTCGGCCGACGACCCGGCGAGGCTCGCGGCGCCAGCGGCCGCCGCGACGACGCTGCCGAACCGGTCCCTTGCCCCGCTGGCCCCAGCCGTCTGTTTCCCCTCACGCGTGACAGATGCCCGGCCGTTACCGTGGAGGATTCTCGCTACGTGGAGGATCGTAGGGACGGGAATCCCCACAGATTTCCGCGAAGCGCGAAGTTTCCAAGATCTTTCCCGGGCTCAGCTGCCGCCGGCCCATTATCGGACGTCAGCTAGGGCGCAGACCCTGCCAGGGGTCATAGTCGATTTCCAGCGGCCCCTGCGGCGGGCGGTCCGCCTCCGGGACGTGCCGCAGGTTCAGCCGGATCCGGTACCAGACGGAGCTGCGGCCGCGCATCGCGTCGACTAGTACGTCGGCCGGCTCGAGGCGGGACCACACCGACGGGTGCCTCGCCTTCCACCTTTCCAGGCCCGCCATCGCCTCGTCCTTGGTGGCGGCGCGCGCGACCTCGATCAGCGGCATGGTGCTCTGCCGCCGGCCCCGTCGACCCGGAGCCCGCGGACCCGGAGCCCGCGGACCCGGAGCCCGCCGACCCGGAGCCCGCGGACCCGGAGCCCGCGGACCGGGAGCCCGCCGACCCGGAGCCCGAGCCGGTACGCCGCTTGGACGGCTGCACCCGGGGCGCCTCGCCGGACTGCTTCTCGTAGTGCGGCGGCCACGGCGCGTCGGGCACCCCCGCCGCCTCGTCCCTGGCCGCCAGCTCGAGCAGCCCGTCCAGGGACCCGGCCGCCTCGTCCATCTCCGCCCAGGGATCGCCGATCGCCGCGAACCGCGCCGGGACGGTGCCGATGGTGTACTGCGCCGGCTCGCACGACGGCACCTCGGCCCAGGTCAGCGGCGTAGACACCCGGGCGTCCGGTACCGGGCGGATGGAGTAGGCGGACGCGACGGTGCGGTCCTTGGCGTTCTGGTTGTAATCCACGAAGACGCCGTGCCGCTCTTCCTTCCACCACTTGGACGTGGCCAGATCGGGCGCCCGCCGCTCGATCTCCCGCGCCACCGCCACGGCCGCCCGGCGCACGTCGCCGAACGGCCAGCGCGGCTCGATCCGGGCGTACACGTGCATGCCGCGCGACCCCGAGGTTTTCGGCCAGCCGGTCAGCCCGAAATCCGCCAGCACGCCGGCGGCCACCATGGCCACATCCCTGATCTGCGGCCATTCCACCCCGGGCACGGGATCTAGGTCGACCCGGAGCTCGTCCGGGTGGTCCAGGTCGGAGGTCCGGACCGGGTGCGGGTTCAGGTCGATGCAGCCGAGGTTGATTACCCAGGCCAGCCCGGCCTCGTCCGTGAGCACCACCTCGTCCGCGGTGCGCCCGGAGGGGAACCGGAGCTCGACGGTACCGATCCAGTCCGGCCGCTTGTCCGGCGCCCGCTTCTGGAAGAACGGCTCGCCTTCCGCGCCGTTCACGAACCGCTTCAGCGCCATCGGCCGCCCGCGGACGCCGGCCAGCGCCCCCGGCGCCACCGCCAGGTAGTAGCGGACCATGTCCAGCTTGGTGACCCCGGCTTGGGGGAAGAACACCTTGCTCGGGTTGCTGATCGCGACCTCGTGGCCGGCCAGCTCCAGCACCACCTTCGGCTCAGCCATGGCGGCCACCCGAAGACAGGATCTCGGCGAGGTCGAAGCTGACCGGCTCCTCCAGCTGGGCGTAGGTGCACGAGCGCGGCTCGCGGTCCGGCCGCCAGCGGACGAACTGCGCCGTGTGCCGGAACCGTGCGCCCTCCATGTGGTCGTAGCGGACCTCGACCACGCGCTCCGGGCGCAGCGGGATGAACGACAGGTCCTTGTCCGCGTTCCACCGGCTGGCCATGGCCGCCCGCGGTGTCCGCTGGCCGGCCAGGTGCTCCGCCCAGTTCCACGGGTGCTGGTCGAACGTGGTGACAAGCGGCTGCAGCTCGCCGAACAGTTCCTTGCGCTTCTCCATGCCAAACGCGCCGATCACGCCGACGCTGGCCAGCTTCCCGTCGTCTTGGTAGAGGCCGAGCAGGATCGACCCGATGCGGTCCGCCCCGCTCTTGTGGACCCGGTAGCCGGCCACCACGCAGTCCGCGGTGCGCTCGTGCTTGATCTTCTTCATCACCCGCTTGTCCGGTTCGTAGATCCCCCGCGCCGGCTTGGCGATCAGCCCGTCCAGCCCTGCCCCCTCGAACTGGCTGAACCAGCCGCTGGCGACCTCCCGGTCAGTGGTCGTCGGGGTCAGGTGCACGGACGAGCCCGCCGCGGCGAGCGCGCCCTCCAGCGCGGCCCGGCGCTCGGCGAACGGCCGTTCCATGTAGTCGCAGTCCCCCAACGCGAGCAGGTCGAAGGCGATGAAGTGCCCGGGTGTCTGGGTGGAGAGCAGCTCGACCCGGCTGGCCGCCGGGTGGATGCGCAGTTGCAGCGAGTCGAAGTCCAGCCGCCTGCCCTCGGCGTCGGGGATCACGATCTCCCCGTCGATCACGCAGCGCTCCGGCAGCTCGGCCTTGATCGCGGCCACCAGCTCGGGGAAGTAGCGCGTCATCGGCCGCTCGTTCCTGCTGCCGATCTCGACCTCGTCGCCGTCCCGGAACACGATCGACCGGAAGCCGTCCCATTTCGGCTCGAACACGTAATCGCCGCTCGGGATGGCGCCGGCTGGCTTGGCCAGCATCGGTGCCACCGGCGGGTTGACAGGAAGATCCATGCCCCCACCCTAAGCTGCCCCTACCGTAAGCTGCAGAGATCCAGGACTCGCTGCGCTCCCACGCCACGCCGCCCAGCTCCGGGGTCGCGACCGCGCTGGGTGCGCGTTCCGCGCACCTGTCGTAGAACCGCCCGCTCGCCTGCGCCACCTCCGGCGACCACGCGCAGTACAGCGACGTGGCGGCGCCCTGGTCGACCGTCAGCAGGCGCCGGGTGATGAGCGGGCGCACCGGCCACGGCACCCGCCGCCAGATGTCCGACGCCACCACGCCCGGGTGCAGCGCGTAAGTGGTGACCCCGGTGCCCGCCACCCGGCGGGCCAGTTCCTGCGTGAACAGCACGTTGGCCAGTTTCGAGACCGCGTACTCGCGCATCCCGGTGAGGCCGCAGGGCCTGGCGCAGCGCCTCGAAGTCGATGCCGGGCGCCGAGTAGTGCGCGTCGCTGGACACGGTCACCACCCGCGATGGTGCGCTGTCCGCCAGCAGGCCGAGCAGCGCGCCGGTCAGCGCGAAGTGCCCCAGATGGTTGACCCCGAACGTCAGCTCAAAACCCTGCCTGGTCAGCCCGCGCCGCCCCGCCACCCCGGCGTTGTTCACCAGCCCGTGCAGCGGCTCGCCCAGGGCCAGGAAGGACGACGCGCACGCCCGCACCGAGTCCAGGTCGGCCAGGTCAAGCGGCAGCAAGAACACCGACTCGTTCCCCGTCGCCGCCTTGATCCCGGCCACCGCCGCCTCGCCCTTGGCCGCGGACCTGGCCGTGATCCAGACGCGCCCGCCCCCCGCCGCCAGCCCGGCCGCCGTCGCCCGCCCGATTCCGGTATTCGCCCCCGTCACCAGGAACGTCCGCCCCGCACCCGCATCCATCCGCCGCTCCCGACGCGCCCAGAAACGATGATCGCGAAGAGCTCTGAGTAGCAGAGCCCTTCGCGATCGAGGAAACCGCAGAAAACTACTCGACCGGGATTTCCTTGTTGATCAGGGACAGGTCGATGCCCTGCCGGTTCCTGATGATGCGGGCGCCCACGAAGATGACGATGGCCAGCACGTAGTTCGCGCCCATGTAGACGAGGGAGGATGTGTTGTTCACGAAGTACAGGCTGTTCGACAGCCACTCGATGAGGCAGTACACGAGCAGCGCGATCGTCACCACCCCGGCCACCGGCACGATGGGCACGCCGAACAGCTTGATCTTGCTGGCCGGCGAAGCGAACCACAGCTCCGGCTTGCGTAGCGGCAAGATGACCACCGCGATCGCGCTGAACAGGTACGTCACCGCGATGACCAGCGTGGCGTCCAGGGTGTAGGTGTGGAAGTTGGTGTTGTACGCGTATAGCGCCGCCAGCCCGACGGCGGGCAGCAGCATCAAGATCAGCGAATAGAACGGCACCCGGCGCTTCTCCGAGACCTCGGCCGCCCGGTCGGGGAGCACCCGGTCGAACGCCGCCGCGAAGATGACCCGGGTCGAGGACAGGAACAGGGTTCCCACCCAGCCGAAGAACCACAGGCTGAGCACCAGGATCAGCACCACCTGGAACGCGGTGTTGTGCACCAGCCAGCCCGCGAACATGAACGGGTACGGCCAGATGCCGAACTGCGGCGTCGCGTTGTAGTCCAGCGAGTTGAGGTTCTGGTAGAAGCCCCAGCCGACGGTCTTGGCCATCACCAGCAGGAAGATGATCGTGAAGGCGACCGTAAGCCACAGACCGAAGAACATGCCCATGAACACCCGTTTGAAGTCGCTCGCGCCGCGGACCTCCCCGTACAGGGTGGTGCCCCAGTTCGGCCACAGCAGGAAGAACATCAACGCCGGGACGAGCAGCATCGTCGGCCCGAGCGGGCCGAAGCCGAGCGATGAGGTGGTGTAGCCGGCCTTGACGGCCGCCTTGTTGGTGGCCGCGTAGGCGTTGTTAACGCCGAAGTACTTGTGCGCCTCGAGGTTGAACGAGCTGACGAAGCTGGCGTGCGAGTTGACCAGCAGCAGGATCACCACGACGGCGAAGCCGATCACGCCGCCGATGAAGCACCAGCGCTGGACCTTCGCGTAACCGGCCATGCCGATGGAGACCAGGAGGCCGGCCACCGCGATCGTGATCAGCGTCACGATGAAGACCCCGGTGTGCGTGCCGAACCACGCGTAGCCACCGCCAGGCCAGGTCCACCCGAGCGTCGCCCACAGCGGCTGGAACAGCTGCACTGCCAAGATGTTTCCGTAGATGGGCGCCCACAGCCAGAGAATGAACCACCAGCCGGTCGCGGCCATCACGAAGCCGATGCCGCTGCCCAGGATCCGGGTCTGCCAGACGTAGTCGCCGCCGGCCCGCGGGATGGTGACCACTAGCCCGGAATAGGCGATGACCAGGAACGAAACCCAGATTCCCCCGATGATCACCGCCGTTATGAGCTGGCCCTTCGGGAACGCAGGCCCGGCAAAGGTGAACTCGTAGATGCCGAGAGTCACGAAGTTGGTCGCCAGGCACGCGTAGATCAGCGAGTCCCTGACCGACCAGCCGCGGACGAGGCCCGTCGCCTTGCGGAGGAAGAGAGTCGGTCTCTCTTCCCCGATTGCTCCGGTCGCCATGGGTTCCTCCAGTTCTACTGATTAATCGGGATTCATCCGTTTAAGCAGAGCTATAGAGTTACGTATGGTGCTTATGCACTTATGCCGCGTTAATATAGGGCCTGGTTACCTGGGGGTAGTGCGGATTTGCGAAGTTGAGGCCTTAAGTTCTGCCGATTGGCTCAGCCGTTGACCATGAGGTACCGGTTGATCTTTCCTTTCTTCTCGTTCAGGTCCAGCACGGCGCCTTGCAGCACACCGTCGGTGTAGGAGCTGCCGGGGTTCATCGACAGGGTCCGGCCGAGCTTGGTGGTGCCCCGGCTCTCGTGAATGTGCCCGTGCACGGAAAGCACGGGCTGGTACTTCAAGATGGCCTCCCGGACCGCCTTAGAGCCCACCGGCTTCATCACCGCGCCGCCGTGTGTCGGCCGCATGTTCTCGTCGAGGGCGGGCGCCTCGTCGAGCCCGGTTCCGTAGGGCGGCGCGTGGAAGTTGAACACGGCCCGGCCCATGTCGGGGATCTGGGCGACCACCGCGTCGATCTTGGTGGCGAGCACGTCCTCGGGCGCCTCCCGGAAGGTGTTCCACGGGGTCGGGTTGGTCCAGCCCATCGAGGCGAGGTAGAAACCGCCGAGGTCGAGCACCTTGCTCTCGGCGAAGCTGACGCAGGGAGAGGCCTCGATGATGTCGTCGATCTCCCAGATGTCGTCGTTCCCGCCGTTCAGGATGCAGGGGATCTCGCCGCCGCGCAGCTTGCCGTCGGCCATGTCGAGCCACCGGTCCAGGCCGCGGGTCATCTCCTGGGTGAACCGGCGGTCGACCGAGCCGTCCTCCTCGCTCAGGGCGTCGAGCTCGTCCGGCACCATCACGGCGGGGTAGGAGCCGCGGTCCCGGATCTTGCGCTGGATCTCGTCGAGTTCGGTTCTGGTGTCCAGCCGGATGCGCTGGCCGCCGAACGTCACCTCCCAGTAACCGGACATGGCCAGGATCGGCACCATGACCTTGCCGGTTACGTCCCCGCCGAGCACGACCATGTCGGCCTTGTAGAAGGCGGCGGCATTGAGGAACTTTCGCCAGCAGATCTCGGAGCCATGGATGTCGGTGGCGAAGAACACCTTCATTGCGGTGCCGCCTTCCTTGTCGCGACAGAAATCAGTGATCCACTTCCTCGGGTAGTTCGTACCAGCGGACCCGATCGCCCACGTTGGCTCTCAGCTTCCACTTGAACCCCTTCGGCACCGTTTCGGCGACCTCTTGCAGTTGCTTCGTCTGCGTCAGGGCGTCGAACCGCGGATAAGGCGGCGCCAGGCCTGGCTGGGAGGCCAGCAGGTCGGGCAGCTTGGCCAGATTGCCCGTCACGGTCCGCCACCAGCCCCAGTCGGCGGCGAGCACGGCCCCGAAGCGTTCGGGGTCGATCGTCGGGCGGGCGGAGTCCCGGCCGACCCGCACCCCGGACAGCAGGTGGAAGATGTCGTGCGCGTCCTTCGCGTTGAGCTCCACGATCTGCAGCTTGGACAGCAGCAGGTCAGCCGGGTCAAGGGTCGGCAGGTTCGACGACGCGGAGCCGAACGACGGGCGGAAATCCAGCGTGTGGCACATTGACAGCCGGTCCACCATGACGTCGATGGGCCGCCCGGACGGGGCGGTGAAGTACATCTGCCGGTCCCCGTTCAGGTTGTTGAACCGGCGGTCAGGCTCGCAGCCTGCTTGTTCGAGATGGCTGGCCACCTGGCGGCGCGTCTTGCCCAGGCAGGCCAGGTCGATGTCCTGGCCCGGGCGCAGCCGGGGCGGGAAATCGGGGCACAGCACCCTGACCGCGAGGCCGCCGAGGATCTTGACCTGGTGACCCGCCCCGCCGGCGCCCTGAACCAGCGCGACCGCCTCGGGCAGCGGGTCGTCCGCGGCGCCCGCCCCGAAGTCCGCGGCAGGCTCGTTTGGTATGGTCATACCCTTCTCGCTCCTCGGTCTGCGTGCAGTTCGATGATGGTGACGCGATAGCCGATCTGTCTAGTTTCCGGCGGAAAATCCCACGTTGTGGGGGAGACAGGCACCACCGCCCGTTCGGCCATAAAAATCTTTTTAATCTTCCGAACGGACCTCCGTGTCACTTGCCGGAACCGGTGCCCGGTCGCGGCGGTAGAACTCGACCGGCTCGGCGGCCAGCGGCGTATTGCCGAGGATCAGATCGGCGGCCTTTTCGGCGGTCATCATGACCGGCGCGTAGATGTTGCCGTTGGTGACATACGGCATGACCGAGGCGTCCACGACCCGCAATCCGTCCAGGCCGTGCACGCGCAGCGACGCCGGGTCGGTCACGGCCATGGCATCGGTGCCCATCTTGGCCGTGCAGGACGGGTGCAATGCCGTCTCGGCGTCCCTGGCCACCCAGGCCAGGATCTCCTCGTCGGTCTGGACCGAAGGCCCGGGCGACAGCTCGCCGGCGTTGTAGTCGTCGAAGGCCGGCTGGGTCAGGATCTGCCGGGCGATCTGGATCGCCTCCACCCATTCCCGCTGGTCGGTTTGTGTGGACAGGTAGTTGAACCGCAGCGCGGGATGCACCTTCGGATCGCGCGAGGTGATTTTGCAGGTGCCGCGCGAGTCGGAGTACATCGGGCCGATGTGCACCTGGTAGCCGTGCCCGCCCGCGGGGGAGGAGCCGTCGTAGCGGATCGCGATCGGCAGGAAGTGAAACATCAGGTTCGGGTAGATCACGTCGTCGTTGCTGCGGGCGAAGCCGCCGCCCTCGAAGTGGTTGGTGGCGCCGGGGCCGGTCCGGCCGAACAGCCATTTGGCCCCGACCATGGGCCGGTTGCGCCACTTGAGCGCCGGCGCGACCGAGACCGGCAGCTTGGAGCCGTACTGGACGTATACCTCCAGGTGGTCCTGCAGGTTCTCGCCGACGCCGGGCAGGTCGGCGACCACGTCGATGTCCAGGCCAGCCAGGTCCTGCGCATTGCCGACCCCGGAGAGCTGGAGCAGTTGCGGGGAGTTGATCGCCCCGCCGGACAGGATGAGCTCGGCGGAGCGGACCCGCTTGGCCTTGCCCTCGTGCCGGAACTCCACGCCGACCGCGCGCCGGCCGTCGAAGACGATCTTCGTGACGAAGGCGCGGGTAGCCACGGTGAGGTTGGGCCGGCTCATCACCGGATACAGGTAGGCGCGCGCGGCCGAGAGCCGCCGGCCGCGGTGGATATTCCGGTCGAAGGCGGCGAAGCCCTCCTGCCGGTAGCCGTTCACGTCGTCGGTGAGGTGGTAGCCGGCCTGGCGCACCGCGGCGAAGAACGCCTTGAACAGCGGGCCGTCGGCCGGGCCGCGCTCGAGCACCAGCGGCCCGCTGTGCCCGCGGAACGGGTCGTCGTCGGCGGCGGCCAGGCAGTTCTCCATCCGCTTGAAGTACGGCAGGCAGTGCGCGTAGTCCCAGCTCCCCATGCCGTCGTCGGCCGCCCAGCGCTCGTAATCCAGCGGGTTGCCGCGCTGGAAGATCATCCCGTTGATGCTGCTCGACCCGCCGAGGACCTTGCCCCTGGCGTGGTAGATACGCCGGCCGTTCAGCCGCGGCTCGGGTTCGCTTTCGTATTTCCAGTCGTAGAACCGGCTGCCGATCGGGAAGGTGAGCGCGGCGGGCATGTGGATGAACGGGTCCCAGATGTAGTCGGGCCGGCCCGCCTCGAGCAGCAGGACGCGGCTGCCCGGGTCGGCAGAAAGCCGGTTCGCCAGCGCGCTGCCCGCGGATCCGCCGCCGACGATCACGAAATCATAGGGTGCCATTTTTATGTCCTCTCGCTTGCCTCCGGGGCGCTCTGTTGTCTCGCTCGCCTCCGGGCGCCTTTAGGCGCCGCCTTCCCTCGTCGCTCGTTCCTCGCTCCTCGGTCCAGGCGGCGCCGCGCCCTTTGGCTCGCGAGGGGACTCCTCGGTCCAGGCGGCGCCGCGCCCTTTGGCTCGCTCAAGGGTGTCAGGCCTGGGTCGCGGCGTCGAGGTTCTCGCGCACGGTCTGGGTCATCTGGTGATCCGGTCCTAGATATTTCTCGCAGTCGGTGAGGGCTCTTTGCAAGATCATGACCACGTCGCTGAGCAGGCCGGCCGTGTAGTAGGCGCTGGCGAGGTTGCAGCGGGTGGTCAGGGTTTCCTCGTCGCCCGCCCCGAGCATCCGCTCACTGTCGGCCACCGCGCGCTCGTACTGCGGGATGGCCTCGGCGAGTCGGCGGGCCTGCTGGTAGCAGGCGGCCAGGTTGGAGCGCGCGGTGAGAGTGTCCCGGTGGTCGAGCCCCTGGATGCGGATCCGGTCTTCTAGCGTGCGCTCGTAAAGGGGCAGCGCGTCCTTGAGCCGTCCCGCGCTGCGGTAGGCGTAGGCGAGGTTCGCGCGGGCCGCGATGGTGTCCGGATGGTCGGCGCCCTGGACCCGCTCGCGGCCGGTCAGCACCCGTTCATACTGCGCGATGGCGTCCTTGCCCTTGCCCGCGGCGCGGAACGCCGACGCCAGGGTCGCCCGGGCCGCGATCGTGTCCGGATGGTCGCGGCCGTGCATCCGCTCCTGGTCGGCCAGCGTCTGCTCGTACTGCCTGATGGCGTCCCTGGGCCGGCCGCTCGCCGCGTAAGCGGCCCCGAGGCGGGCCCGCGCGTCCAGCGTGACCGGGTGGCCGACGCCGAGGTGGCGCTGAGCGCCGGCCAGCAGCACCTCGTAGGCGTCGAGCGCCTCCCGCGCGTTT
Organism: uncultured Actinomycetes bacterium; assembly: GCA_963806335.1. Taxonomy (GTDB): domain Bacteria; phylum Actinomycetota; class Actinomycetes; order Streptosporangiales; family Streptosporangiaceae; genus Palsa-504. Next base: position 331,825 of record CAWDXO010000018.1, on the reverse strand, counting down.
CCCGCTACCTGGTAGGCCTCGGCCAGCCGGGCCTGCGCGTCCAGCGTGACCGGGTGGCCGGATCCCAGCAGCCGTTCGGAGTCGGCTACGGTGCGCTCGTAGAGCAGCACGGAGTCGCCGTGCCGTCCGGCGCTGGAGTAGGCGTGGGCCAGCCGTCCGCGGGCCGCGACGGTCTCGGCGTGCTCGGGTCCGAGGGTCCGCTCCTTGTCGGCCAGCGCGGCGGCGAAGGTGGCGATGGCGTCGGCGGACTGCCCGGCCGCCTCGTAGGCCGCCGCGAGCCGTTCCCTGGCGCCCACGGCGTTCGGATGGGCCGGCCCGAGCAGCCGGGTGCTCGTGGCCACCATCGACTTCCAGTACGCGATGGCCGGCCCGGCCAGCCTGCCGTGCTCGAGCGAGCGCCCGGCGCGGAACAGCAGCCGGTGAGCCTCGGGGCGCCACAGCGCCCCGCCGTCCTGCGTCCGCAGCGTCGCGGCACAGTCCCGCAGCGCCTGCTCAAGATCGGACCCGCCGTCGCCGTCTTCGGGCCAGGCGTCGAGGAGCGCGTCCGCGGCGGCCAGTACGGCCTGCTGCAGTTCCTCCGGCGGCAGGTAGGCCAGCACGGCGGCCTGCACGCTGGCGTGCATCTGCACCGTGCGCGCCGGGCTGACCTCGGCGATGGTGACCAGCCCGGCCTGCGCCAGGTTGTTGATCGCGGCGCGCACCATGGCCTGATCGACCTGGCCCGCGGTGCTCGGGCGGCCCGCGATGTAGCTGCAGGCGACCGGGCTGGTCAGCACGGTACCGGGCACGCCGTGATGATCGAGCATGGCCGTCAGTACCAGCGTCGGCCAGGCCAGTCCGGCGGGCGGCAGCTCGTGGGCGCATTCCGCGGCGATCGACCAGGTGGCCAGGACCGCCGCTGGCACGCCCGGCACGGCGGGCATGTGCGGGCGCCGTTCGGCCAGCTGCGCGCGGTACTCCCGGCAGCCCTGCCCGCGCGCGCTCATCACCGCGGTGGCCTGGGCCAGCCCGACGGGCAGGCCGCCGAGGTCCACGCCGAGGTCGAGCGCCTCGATCCGCTGGTCGGGATAGTCGGTGAGGCGGGCGCCGAGATAGCCGAGCGCCTCGCGGCGGCTCAGCCCGCCCACCGGGATCACCGTGATGTCCCGGTCGCCGAACGCGGCGGCCGGGCACCTGGTGGTGATCACGACCCGGCCGCTCGGGCCGCCCGGCCACAGCCCGTCCAGATCGGTAACCTCGGCCAGGTCGTCCAGCACCAGCGCCCAGGCGCGCCTGGTGTGGGCCAGCCAGGAGACGAAGCGGGCCGCGGCGACCTCTGCGTCCTCGGCCGGATCCCCGGCGTCCACGGTGTTCGCCGCCTGCGCGAAGCCGGTGATGACCGACTCCTGGCGGGCCGCGTTCACCCACACCAGGACCTCGGCCGCCCGGCTGTTCCACATCGCGTGGGCGAACGCCACGGCGAGCTGCGTCTTGCCGGTGCCGCCCTGGGCGGCCGGGGCCGCGTCGGCCTCGTCCCCGGGCACCAGCACCACGGTCTCCCCGGGCCGCAGCCTGCTCGCCAGGTCGGGCCCGGTCTCCGGGCGCGGATCATAGACGTCGGCGAGCGGTGGCACGGTCCCGGAAAGCAGCATTCCCGGCGGCAGTGTTCCGTCTTGCTGCGCGGACATGATGGAAAGTCTCTCGCCTGCTTTCTCCCCCCCCCCGCCCGAATCACATGCTCCTCGATACCGCGCCGAAATTCTATGGCGCGCAAGCGAGCTCTTTCCGGTTTTAGCACGATCTGCCTCATTCAGGACCGGGCGGCGCGGAGGTTCTCGCGGACCGTCCTGGTCACCGGATGGTCGGGGCCGAGGTAGCGCTCGCCGTCCGCCAGCGCCTTCTCGTACTGCTGGATAGCGCCTGGCTGGCCTGTCTGCTGGTAAGCCGCGGCCAGCTTGGCGCGCGCGGTGATCGAGTCAGGATGATCCGGCCCGCTCACCGCCTCGGTGCCGGCCAGCAGCCGTTCGTATTGCTCGAGCGCGTCGGCGGCCTGCCCGCCTCCCAGCAGGGCGCCGGCCAGGTTGTCCCGCGCGGCCAGCGTGGTCGGATGGCTGTCGCCCAGGATCCGTTCCGCGTCGCTCAGCAGCATCTGGTAGCAGGTCCGCGAGGCCTGGGCCCGGCCGGCCGCCAGGTAGGCCGCCGCCAGGCCCGACCGGGCGGTCAGCGTCACCGGATGCCCGGGGCCGAGCCGCCTGCTGGCGTCCGCGATCATCTGCTCGTAAAGCGCGACCGCCTCCGCCGGGCGGCCGGCGCTGAAGTAGGCGTGGGCCAGGTGCCCACGCGCCCTGATCGTGTCCGGGTGCTCCGGGCCCAGGCTACGTTCCCGGTCCGCTATCCCCTGCTGGAAGGTGGTTATGGCGTCCACGAATCGTCCGGCCGATTCGTACGCGGCGGCGAGCCTGTCCCTGGCCACCACCGCGTTGGCGTGCCCGGCACCGAGCCGCCGGGTGCTGGTCATGAACATGGCCTGCCAGTACGTGATGGCGGCGGAGGATAGCCCGCTGTCTTCCAGGCTCATGCCCTGGCGGAACAGCAGCGGGTGAGCCTCCGGCTGCCAGAGCGGATGCTGCGAGCCGCGGCCGGCCGCGTGCCGCGGCGCGCGGTCCCCCGGCCGCCACAGCGCGCTCGTGCCGTCACGGAGCGCCTGATCCAGCTGCGCGCCGCCGCCGGATTCCGGCCACGCCTGGATCAGGGCGTCGGCCGCCGCGAGCACGGCCTGCTCGTGGTCGGCCGGCGGCAGGTAGGCACGGACGGCGGCCTGGATGCTCGGGTGCATCCGCACCGTGCGGACCGGGCTAGCCGGGTCGATGCTGACCAGGCCGGCCCGGGCCAGGTTGGTGACGGCGGCGCGGACCGCGTCCCGGTCGGCCCGTCCGGCCGCGCTCGGCCGTCCCATGATGTAGCCGCAGGCGGCCGGGCTGGTCAGCACGGCTCCGGGGATCCCGTGCGAGTCGAGCATCGCGGCCAGCGCGAGGGCCGGCCAGGCCAGCCCCGTGGGCGGCAGCCGGTGCGCGCATTCGGCCGCCAGCGACCAGGTGGCAAGCACGGCCGCCGAGACGCCCTCGACCGGCACGCCGGACATGTGCTCGCGCCGCTCGGCGAGCTGCACCCGGTACTCCCGGCAGCTCAGCCCGGTCACCTTCATCGCGGCGGCCGCCTGGGCCAGGCTGAGGGGCAGTCCCCCGAGGTCCTCCCCGAGCTCGAGCGCCTCCATCCGCTGGTCGGGATAGTCGGTGAGCCGGGCGGTGAGGTAGGACAGGGCCTCGCGCCGGTTGAACGTGTCGACCGGCGCGATCCGCAGACTGGGGACGGCGGCTGCCGTCAGCGCGTTCCCGGGCAGCCGCGTCGTGATCACCACCTGGCCGGCCGCGCCCGCCGGCCACAGGTCCGCCAGGTCATCCGGATCGGTCAGGTCGTCCAGGACCAGTGCCCACGGGTGCCTGGTCCGCGCCATCCAGGCGACGAAGCGGTCCGCGGCCGCCTCGGCGCCCGAGCCGTGATCGGCCCCGCCGATCACGCCGGCCGCCTCCGCGTACCCGGTGACGATCGCGTCCCGGCTCGTCGCGGTGACCCAGACGAGGACCTCGACGGCCCGGATGCTCCACAGCGCGTGCGTGTACGCCACCGCGAGCTGCGTCTTGCCGGTGCCGCCCTGCGCCGCGGGCGCGAGAGCGGTCTGTTCGCCGTGGGTCAGCACGACGGTGTCGCCGGGATACAGGCCGTTCCTGAGGGCGAGCCCGGTTTCCGGGCGCTGGTAGTAGGCGTCCGCGAGCGGCGGGACGATCCCGGCTAGCAGGACCGGAGACGGCGGCGGCGTTCCGGCACGCTGCGCGACCACTTTAGACAGCCTCTCCCGCATTGCCCCGTGGCCGGCGGGCGATCCCGCTCGGCCGATACTTACTGCTCCGGCCGAGCGCATGCCAGGTCGCGGCGGCCACCAGTCTGCACGTGCATCACAGCCCGATGTAAGGGCATGTTAGTGGTGATCCGCATGACTGGCTATGTGTTGCGAGAAGTTGAGATAAGGACCTGAATAAGGATCGCAATCGACCGTTTTGGCTGCTCAAAGCCCGGTCCGATCCTCCCCGTTTGTTACGGCTACCGCGGCAGCGCCTGATCCGGGTCCATCGCAAGGTACGCCCGCGGTGTGGCCTGCACCGCATGGCCAGAGGCCGCTGTCGAAGATCGTTCGTCAGTTTTGGTCGTCAGAGCAGCTAAAACTGACGAACGATCCGGCTACTCCAGCTCGCGCCGGCCGGGGGCGGCGGCGGTCAGGTCACGCAGAACTCGTTACCTTCCGGGTCGCGCATGACGATGGCGTCGCCGCGGACGTCGCTGGTTTCCCAGGCGATGCTCGCGCCGGCCTGGACCAGCCGCTCCACGTGCTCGCTGACCAGCCGTTTGCGGGCCTCGCCGCGGACGCCGCGCCCGGCCACGCCGACGTCGAGGTGGACCCGGTTCTTCGCGGTCTTGCCCTCGGGGACCCGCTGGAAATACAGCCGGGGACCCGCGCCTGCCGGGTCGATCCGCGACGCCTGGGCCCCGAACTCCGATTCGGGCAAGCCGATCGACCGGCCGAAGTCCTCCCAGCTGCCGAAGCCCTCCGGCGGCGGCTCGGGAACGTAGCCGAGCGCCAGTTCCCAGAATTCGGCCAGCTTTTCCGGGTCCGAGGCGTCGAAGACGATCTGGATCTTGGTGTACATGATCACGCTCCAGTGGTCAGGAAACGGCCGGGTTCTCTAGCGATCATGATGGCGCGGCACCGTCGTAGCGCCACAGGTACAGGTCGCGCAGCAGCGCGATCTCGGCGCCATGGTGCAGCATCTCCCGGTTGATGTGCAGGACAAGCTCCGCCATGGACGACTCCGACCACGGGCCCTCGGCCGCGCCGCGGGGCCGGGCCAGCCCCGCGTCGGTCATCCCGTCCAGCCGCGGCCGCAGCGGGTCCCGCCAGTGCCGGTCCAGCTGCTCAGCCAGCTGGAAGTTCCAGTCAACATCAGCCATGGCGCTCACCCTAGGCCGAGATGCGGACAGACAAGGCGCGGGCCCTGCTCGGGGCGCCCGCCGACGTCATCGCGAGCATGGCCGCTCCCCGGCGATCCTGCCCCCGTCGCCAGCGCCTAAGGTACTGAGGTCATGATCGACTTTGAGATCAGCGAAGGCGTCGCGTTCATCACGGTGAACGCGCCCGCGACCAGGAACGCCCTCAACAATGAGCTGGCGGACCAGCTCGTCGCGGCGTGTGACGCGGCGGACCACGATCCCGCCGTCGGCGCCGCCGTCATCAAGGGCGCCGGCGGCACGTTCTGCTCGGGCGCCGAGCGTGGTCACCTGGAGGAGGTCGGCCGCGACCCGGCCGAGGAAGGGCGGTACGCGTCTCTCAGCGGCATCTACCGGGCCTTCACCCGGGTCGGCCAGCTGGCGGTGCCGGCCATAGCCGCGGTCCGCGGCGCCGCGGTCGGCGCCGGGATAAACCTGATGCTCGCCACCGACCTGCGGATCGTGGCCGATGACGCCCGCCTGATCAGCGGCTTCCTGCGGATCGGCCTGCACCCGGGTGGTGGGCACTTCGGGTTGCTCGCCGGGCGGGCGGGTGCCGAGACCGCGGCGGCGGCGGGCCTGTTCGGCGAGGAGATATCAGGCCTGCGGGCCGTCCAGCTCGGCCTGGCCTGGGAGGCCCTGCCGTCCGGCCAGGTGGAGGAGCGAGCCGCCGAACTGGCCCGAAGGCCCGCGCGGGACCCGGAGCTGGCCCGCAAGGCCACGGCCAGCCTGCGGACCGAGCTCGGACCGCCTCGGCTGCCGTGGACGGCGGCCCTGGAGGTGGAGCGGGGGGCCCAGCTCTGGTCCCTGCGCCGCCGCGGTCACCCCGAGGCCTAATCCGCTGCCGGCGCGCGCGCAGACCGCCGCGCGGCCCAGGCCGCTTGGCCCGCTCCTGTCCCGGTTCGGGCTACCCGCGTAAGTTTGGTACCCGCTCAGTCGTTTACGGGGAGTAACAAGCCGTAATGTTACTGTCGGAAGTTTTTCAACTATTCTCGCCCGGCGCTCGTCCACATGTGCATTGCGTTCTCCACAGCCTGCGTGGCCTGCCGGCCAAGGCTCACGTGTGATTGTATCCACAGCCCGCTCGTCTTTTCCGCGTGCTCGTCCACAGGTTGACCGGCCTTGTGCACATGGCGATCCACAGTCGGCCGGAGGTAGCGTGCTCTTTCCTGGGCAGTGCGTATGAAACCGATATGCGCCGGGCAGGGGTTCAGGTAGGGGCGGGTAGGGGCGCAAGGCGGTCACTATGGGCATAGCGGGCGACATCGCGGTCGCTGTAGACGTTCATCAACGTCGCAGGGTTACCGTGGACGTCATCCTCTTGCTAATGAGGAATGGGCGGATCTTGTTGCGGGAGCGGTCCAATACCGGCTACGGAGACGGCGCCTACGAGCCGCCGACGGGCCAGTTGGCCGCCAGGGAGACGATCGTCGAAACGGCGGTCCGGGTCGCCGCCGCCGAGGCCGGGGTGGCGATCAGTGCCGGGAATGTGTCGCTCGCCCACGTCATGCAGGACGTTTCCGGCAGCGGGCGCATCGCCTTCTTTCTCACCGTGTCCGGCTGGGAGGGCGAGCACATCTCGTCCGACGTGCGGTGGTTCGGCCTGGGTCAGCTGCCCACCAACATGCTCGACCGCTCCCGGGTGGCGCTGCGGAACTACGCGGAGGGGATGCGCTTTTCCACCTACCCCGCATTCGGCCCGGCAGGCCTCGGCGGGATCGGCGGCCACGCGCTGGCGAGCGCCGCCACGGCCCCCTGGCAGGACGCCTTCAGCGCCTGACCCGGGTACGAAGCAGCGCCTGCCCCTGATAAGAAAGCAGCGCCTGCCCCGGTGCGGGTGCGGATAGGCTGGCCGGGATGGCGGAGATCCTGAACGCGCACGGTTCGAAGAACGATATCTTCGTGGCCGCGATGAGGCCGCGCGACTTCGCGTCCGAGGCGGACGTGCAGGCCTTCGTCACGCACCTGTGCGACCGCGGCGGCCCGTTCGGCGGCGACGGCGTCTACTTCTACGACGCGGGCCCGCGGGTACCCGAGGCCTGGTTCTTCAATCCGGACGGTTCGGCCGCCGAATTCTGCGGAAACGGCATGCGTTGCCTGGGCCGGGTCATCCTCGACCTGCGCGGGGCCGACGCGGCCACCATCCGCAGCGGCCCGGCCGAGTACACGGTGCGCCGCGGCGTGACCACCCCGGAGGGCGTGCGCCAGATCGGCCTCGAGCACCCGGCGGTCGACTTCAGCCCGCGGACCCCCGTGGTGGCCGGCCGGAACCCGCTGATCAGCGCCCGCCTGCCCGAACTCGACTCGGTGCTCGAATTCAGTGCCGTCACGATCCCGAACCCCCATCTGGTCGCGCTGGTCGACAAGTACGTCGAATCCGACCTGATCGCGATGGGGGAGCGGGTGGCGGCCCGCCGGGACGTGTTCCCGGCCGGTGCCAACCTGTCGGTGCTGCTCCCGCTTAAACCGGATGAGGTTTTCGTCCGCACGTTTGAGCGCGGCGCCGGGCTCACCGCCTCGTGCGGTTCCGGTATGGCCGCGTCCCGCGCGGTCTACTCTCGCATCAGCCGGATCGACCCCGAGCGCAAGGTCGTGGTCCGCAACGCCGGCGGGATGGCCACGGTGTCGCTGCGGGTCCGCGAGGAGCAGTGGCACCCGGTCTTGGAGGGCAATGCCACCTTCGTCTACCGAGCCGAGGTCGATCCCGGCGCGCTGGCCCGGGGCCTGCCAGTTTCCGCCGAGCGCGAGTTCACGCGCGACGAGGTCCGCGCCTACACCGTCCTCGACGAGCAGAACGCCCTGCGGCTCCGCGCGGCCGGCATCGAAGCCGCCGTCACCGCTACATAGGCAGCGGCCCACCTGCCAGCGCGATGATCAGTCCTGTCGCGGCGGCGGTGAGCAAGGTCAGCACGACGCCGCGGCGCAGGACAAGCAGCAGCACCGCCGCCCCGCCCAGCACCCCGAACTGCCAGCCCACACTCAGCTCCCGGGCCAGCAGGATCGCCGAGCCGAAGATCGCGCCGATGGCCGCCGGACCCGCGCCGTCCAGGAACGACTGCGCCAGCGGGTTGCCTCGCAGCCGGTCGAAGTACCGTCCGCCGCCGAGAACGAAGACGAACGATGGCGTGAAGGCGACGAAGGCGGCCAGCAGCCCGCCGGGTAGTCCCGCGGCGGCGTAGCCGACCGCGGAGACCGTCTGCACGACCGGGCCGGGGGTGATCTGGCCGAGGGCGACGGCGTTCAGGAACTGGCCGCCGGTCATCCAGTGCCGTCCCACCGCGTCGGCCTGCATCAGCGGAATGATCACGAAGCCGCCGCCGAACGACAGCGCCCCGACCTTGAACGCCACCCAGGCGACCGACGCCAGCACCCCGGCGCCGACCGCCGCCGGAAATAGCGGGGCCAACGCCGGCGCCAGGAAAGGCAGCACGAGAGCCGGAGCGACCGCATGGTCACGCCGGTGCCGCAGGGCGAGTTCGAATCCGCCGCAGCCGAGCAGCACCAGCACCAGCCAGGGCCCGATCGTGGGCGAGGCCGCCCCGCCGGCCAGCAGGTAAACCGCCCACCGCAGCCGCGCCGCCCGGCCGCGCTTCCCCGAACCCTCAGCGCCCGACGCACCCTCCGAACCCCCCGAGGCACCTGACGAGCCCGCCGGGGCACCCCCCGAACCCTCCGGGGCACCTGACGAACCCTCCGAGGCACCTGACGAGCCCTCCGAGGCACCCCCCGAACCCGCCGGGGTACCCGACGAACCCTCCGCGGCGCCCCTGGAAGCAACCCCCGCGCCGTCCCGGGCGGAGGCTCGTTTCCAACTGGGCGTCAGCAGCGCCCATCCGGCCGCGACCGCGACCGCCGCGACCGCGCCGCCTGCTCCCGCTCCCACCCCCCGGACCCAGACCGGCGGCGCGCCCGCCAGGAACAGCGCCGAGAGCACCAGGATGACGATCAGGCCGGGCACGATGAACGCCAGGCCCCCCACCAGCGCGCCGAGCCGGCCGCGCACCCGCCAGGCGCAGAAGATCGCGAGCTCGGTCGACGCCGGTCCCGGCAGCAGGTTGCAGGTGGCGATCGCGTCCTCGAACTCGGCCGCGTCGAGCCAGCCCTCCCGGTCCACGCACAGCCGCCGCAAAAGCGCGATGTGGGCCGGCGGGCCGCCGAATCCCGTGACGCCGATTCGCCCCCACTCCCGCAGCACCACGCCCAGCCCGGCCTGATGGCCCTCGTCATCCAGAGCCAATCAGATCACGAAGGCCTCACGTGTCTCGGGATCGCTCGACGTCCGCGCCGCGCGGCAGGTCATGCGCCAGCTTGGCCGCCCGCCCGGATGCGCGGGAGACGAAGGCCAGGATCAGCGGCGCGCGCATCGGCACACAAGGTATTCAACCGCATGGGACCCCGCCTGTGGCGGCCTGGGGCAACGATCTTTTTGCCGAACGGGCCTCCTGCGTGCCCCCGTCACGCCGCCCGCGCCGCCGCCGCCCGCGCCGCCGCGCGCGCCGGCGCGGCTCATGCCGCGCGGCAGATGCCTGCCCAGTGCGACGGCCGGGCGCCGGGGACGTATGCCATCCGGGGATGAGCGCCGCCGGAAGCATCGCTGACCGTTGCGCGGGCCCAGCGCATCCGCAGCAGTGCGGTCTCCGGGTGGTCGCCGTAGGCCTGCGCTACCCGTGCCGCACAGCCCTGGCTGCCGTACGCGCGGATGGCCGCCGCGATGGCCTGATGGACCTGCGCCGGGCTGGGTCGGTCGGAACGCTGCAGTGCCGATGCGAACAGCGCGTTGGCCCGGCCGGTGCTGATGGTGAGGTCGTGAGTCTGTGGCCGCATCATGAGCCTCCTTGACTGGTAACAGTCCTGGTATACGCCACGGGTCTGACATTTCCGGAGCGTTCCCCGGCGCTCCCGAGGCCAGCCTGGGCGGTCGAGTCGCGTTCCCGGCGCGTTCGGGTGATTGCGCGAGTTCTGCCTGCCGCATAAGATTTAATTGTGGCGATTTATGATTTGTTCGCTCCGCATTATGATGCCGTGACGGGTGACTCCGCTACCGAGGCCGCGTTTATCGACAGTATTGTCAAGCGTGCTCACCCCCAGCCTATGACGCTGCTTGAGGTTGCCTGCGGGACCGGCGAGATTATTGCTGCTCTCGCCGGCAGATACCAGGTGGCCGGTCTCGACATATCTCCGGGAATGCTGGCTGTTGCCCGCAAGAAACTGCCCACGGGCATCCCGCTGCACCTGGCCGACATGAGCGATTTCAAGCTGGATGCGAAATTTGACGCTGTGATCTGCGTCTACCACGGCATCAACCACCTGCTCAGGTTCGCCGACTGGAAGAGTTTCTTCGGCTGCGTGTCTAACCAGTTGAACGATGGCGGCGTGCTTACCTTCGACACCGTCACCGTAGATGACCTCAGGACTATCGCCAGTCTCCCGGAGACAGTCCAGCAATTCGGTGAGAACTACCTCCGCATAAGGGTGCGAGAAGGCGCCGACGCGGTGTTCGACTGGAACATCGAGCTAGAGCTCCTGGCGAACGGCAGGCGCGAATTGCTCACAGAAGTCATCAGGACAGCTTCATTCCCGCCCGAAAAGATATGGGCGGAGCTCACCGAAAGATTCGTCAATATAGAGGTCATCGAAAGCGATGGCGCCCTCAGTGATAGCGGGAATCGGATCTGGTTTACCTGCACTAAACCTGGGTGAGGCCGCCGCCTAAAGCTGCGGGCCTCGCTCGCTGGCCTCATACTCGGGCAGGTGCCAGTGGTACGGGGCGATCAGCTTGTCGACTGAAGGCGGACCCCAAGAGCCGATGTCGTAGGGCTCGGCCGGCGGCGGGTTCTCCAGCAGCGGCGTGGAGATCTCCCACAGCCGCTCGATCCCGTCGGACCTGGTGAACAGCGACTGGTCGCCGATCATCGCCAGCAGGATGAGCCGTTCGTAGCCCTCGAGCGCGTGCGAGATGGCGAACGAGTCCTTATAGCTGAACGTCATCGTCGAGTGGCCCAGGCTCAGTTCTGGCCCGGGCACCTTGGCCAGGAACTGAGTGGTAATCGAACCCGGGTCGGCGAAGTCGATGACGATCTCGTTCAGCCGCCCGGTGGGGATGTCCTGCCGGTGCGCGCGGAACATGCGCAGCGGCGGCTCGTGGAAGCCGAGCGTCACGACCTGGCGCCCGGCGCCCATGGCCTTGCCCGAGCGAAGGTAGAACGGCACGCCGTGCCAGCGCCAGTTCTCCACCTCGGCCCGCAGCGCCACCACCGTTTCCGTGTCCGAGCCGGCCGGCACGCCTGGTTCGGAGGTATACCCCTTGTACTGGCCGCGGACCACGTGCCTGGTGTCGATCGGCCGCAGCGCCTCGAACACCTTCTCCTTCTCGTCCCGCAAGTGCTTGGCGGACAGCGAGAGCGGAGGCTCCATGGCCACGAACCCCATCACCTGGAACAGGTGGGTGACGATCATGTCCCGGTAGGCGCCGGTGGCGTCGTAAAACGCGGCCCGGCCCTCGATCGTCAGCGTTTCCGGCACGTCGATCTGCACGTAACGGATGTGCGAGCGGTTCCAGATCGGCTCGAACAGCCCGTTCGCGAACCGGAACGCGAGGATGTTGTCGACCGACTCCTTGCCGAGGAAGTGGTCGATGCGGAAGACCTGCGACTCGTCGAAGACCGCGTGCACCGCCTGGTTCAGCGCGCGCGCCGAGTCCAGGTCGGTGCCGAACGGCTTCTCGATGATCACCCGGGTTTCGCTGGTGGCCAGGCCCGCGTCGCCGAGCATGCCGACGACCGAGGTGAACGCGGCGGGCGGCACGGCCAGGTGGAACAGCCGCCGGGGTGACCCGCCGATCTCCTTCTCCGCCCGCTGGATCGCCGCTTCGAGGTCTGAAGTGTTCCCTGGTTCAGCCGCCGCGAACGACAGGCGCTCGGCAAAGGAGGGCCAGGACGGATCGCTCGGCTTGGTGATGCAGAAGTCGGCGCAGGCCTGCTCCGCGCGCTCCCGGAACTGCTCGTCGGTCAGCGCGCTGTCATGCGGCGACGAACCGATGACGCGGTACTCGCGCGGCAGCAGCCCGGCCGCGTGCAGGTGGAAGGCCCCGGGCAGCAGCTTGCGCTTGGCCAGGTCGCCGGTGGCGCCGAACAGCACGATGACATGGTCGTCCGGGCGGGGTGACCCGTTCTTGCTCATGTGAGGCTCAGGCCTTCTTTTCCATGTGCCCGCCGAACTCCGAGCGCATCGCCGACAAGATCTTCCCGGTGAACGCGCCGTTGTCCCTGGACTCGAACCTCTCGTACAGCGAGGCGGCGATGACCGATGCGGGCACGCCGGTGTCTACCGCGGCCTGCACGGTCCACCGGCCCTCGCCGGAATCGGACACCCGGCCGCTGAACATGTCCAGGTCGGGGGACTTGGCGAAGGCGGCGGCGGTCAGGTCGATCAGCCAGGAGCTGATCACCGAGCCGCGGCGCCACACCTCGGCGACCTCGCCGGCGTCGATCGTGTACTGGTAAGCCTCGGGGTTGCGCAGCGGTGCGGTCTCCGCGTCGATCTCGTCCTGGTGCAGGCCCGCGTCGGCGTGCTTGATGATCGACAGGCCCTCGGCGATCGCGGCCATCATGCCGTATTCGATGCCGTTGTGCACCATCTTGACGAAATGCCCGGCGCCGTTCTGGCCGCAGCGCAAGTACCCTTGGTCGGCGGTGGTGTGCTTGGTCCGCCCGGGGGTGGGCTCGGCGTTGCCCTTGCCCGGCGCGATGGTCTTGAATATCGGGTCCAGGTGCTGTATCGGCTCGTCCTCGCCGCCGATCATCAGGCAGTAACCGCGGTCCAGGCCCCAGACGCCGCCGCTCGTGCCGCAGTCGATGTAGTGGATGCCGGCCCGCTTGAGATCCTTGGCCCGGGTGATGTCGTCCAGGTAGTAGGAGTTCCCGCCGTCGATCACCATGTCGCCGGGCTCAAGCAGGGGGCGCAGCTGGCTGAGGGTCCCCTCGACAACGCCGGCCGGCACCATGATCCAGATGGCCCGCGGCTTGTCCAGCTTGGCGACGAAGTCGGCCAGGCTCTCCGAGCCGGCAGCGCCCTCGGCCGCCAGCGACTTGACCGCGTCCGGATTCCTGTCGTAAGCCACGCAGCGGTGGCCGTCGCGCATCAGCCGGCGGACGAGGTTGGCGCCCATCCGGCCGAGCCCGATCATCCCGAGCTGCATCGGTGTATCAGTTGGCATGGCTGGTGTCCTTACGTGTTGTCAGCGGGCCTTGAGCGCGCGGTACCGGCGGATGAGCGTGTTGGTCGACGAGTCGTGGTCAGGCGCCGGCTCGGTCTCGCTGGTCAGCTCGGGGATGATCTTGACCGCGAGCACCTTGCCGAGCTCGACGCCCCACTGGTCGAACGAGTCGATGTCCCAGATCGCTCCCTGCGTGAACACGCTGTGCTCGTACAGGGCGACCAGCGCGCCGAGGATCCGGGGGGTGAGGATCTCGGCGAGCAGCACGTTGCTCGGCCGGTTGCCTTCCATCACCCGGTGCGGAACCACGTGCTCGGGCGTGCCCTCGGCCCTGACCTCCTCCTCGGTCTTGCCGAACGCCAGCGCCTGCGCCTGCGCGAATACGTTGGAGGACAGGATGTCGTGATGGTCACGCAGCGGGTTCAGCGTCTTGCCGAACCCGATCAGATCCACCGGGATGAGCGTGGTCCCCTGGTGGATGAGCTGGTAGAAGCTGTGCTGGCCGTTGGTGCCCGGCTCGCCCCAGAAGACCGCGCCGGTGTCGTAGCTGACCCGCTGCCCGGTCAGCGTGACGTGCTTGCCGTTGGATTCCATCGTGAGCTGCTGCAGGTAGGCCGGGAACCGCTTCAGGTACTGCTCGTAGGGCATGACGCCGTACGTCTGGGCGCCGAAGAAGTCCCGGTACCAGAGTGCGAGCAGGCCCATCAGCACGGGCAGGTTCTGCTGCAGCGGGGCGGTGCGGAAGTGCTCGTCCATCTCGTGGAAGCCGGCCAGCATCTCACCGAAGCCCTCGGGCCCGATCGCGACCATCGTGGACAGGCCGATCGCCGATTCCATCGAGTACCGGCCGCCGACCCAGTCCCAGAACTCGAACATGTTGGCCACGTCGATGCCGAACTTCTTGACTCGTTCCGCGTTGGTGGATACCGCCACGAAATGCTTGGCCACGGCCTCTTCCGAGCCGAGCGCGCCGACGATCCAGTCCCGCGCCGACGTGGCGTTGGTCAGTGTCTCCAGCGTGCCGAACGTCTTGGACGAGATGATGAACAGCGTCTGCTCAGGATCCAGGTCGCGGGTCGCCTCGGCGAAATCAGTGGAGTCCACGTTGGACACGAACCGGAAAGTGATCTCCCGGGTGGCGTAATGCCGGAGGGCTTCGTACGCCATTACCGGGCCCAGGTCGGAGCCGCCGATGCCGACGTTGACGACGTTCCTGATCGGCTTGCCGGTGTAGCCCTTCCACTCGCCCGACCTGACCCGGTTGGCGAAGTCCGCCATCCGGCCGAGCACTTCGTGCACCTGCGCCACGACATCGGCGCCGTCCACGATCAGGTGCTCGGTGGGGGGCATGCGCAGCGCCACGTGCAGCACCGGGCGGTCCTCGGACACATTGATGTGCTCGCCGCGGAACATCGCCGCCCGCTTCTCCGGCACGCCGGACTCCTCGGCCAGCGCCACGAGCAGCCGCATGGTCTCGTCGGTGACGCGGTTCTTGGAGTAGTCCAGGTAGAGCCCGGCCGCCTCCGTGGCCAATCGCTCACCCCGCCCGGCGTCCCCGGCGAACAGCTCACGCAGGTGCAGGCCGGCTATCTCCTCGTAGTGCCGCTTGAGCGCCTGCCACGCCTTGCGCTCCGGCAACGGTGCGATCGCCACGTCCTGCCTCCTCGCGTCGTCGTGCCTCCCCACGGCATAGTTTCATGCCCGTCACCGGGTCCGCCCCCGGCCCGGCGATAACAATGCCCGAACTCCCCGGTAATGGCCCTGCACCCAGGCCGGCGCGTCTTCGCGAGTAACTTTAGGGTGACGAGCAGCAGCAGGATATCGTCGGCGGCGCGGTCGCCCACGTGGTCAAGCACGCTCGCGACGAGCGCGTCGAGCAGGTGCGGACTGGCTGCCGCGGGCTCGCCCGCCGTCAGCGCCTTCGCCGTGTGCTCGGCCAGCGGGAAGAACCGGCCCGTGCCGTCACGGGCCTCGGACAGGCCGTCGGTGTAGAGCAGGAGCTGGTCACCCTGGCCGAGGGGGAGCGTGCTCGCCTGGCACCAGCCCTCGGCCAGGTCGAGCAGCCCGAGCGGCGGCGCCGCGGACGGCTCGATGAACACCGCCGACCCATCGCGCAGCAGCAGCGGCGGCGGATGCCCGCAACAGACAAGCTCGGCCCGCGAACCACGGGTCCGGCCCGCCGCCCCGGTCCTGCCGAGATCCCCCGGGCCCGGGAAGTTCACCATGAGCGCGGTGACGAACCGGTCCGGATCGCGGCGGGCGATCAGGGCGTGCAGCCGGGCCCCGATGTCCGCCAGGGTGGGCTCGGTACCGGCCAGCTCGCGCCACGCGTCCAGCACGGACAGGCCAGTCCGGTTCGCGAGCAGGCCGGTTCCCATCACATCGCCGATGAGCAGCCGGATTCCGAACGGCGTGGCCATCACGTCGTGAAAATCGCCGCCCCCGCCCTGCGCCGCGGGCAGGTGACGCGATTCGACAGACAGCCGACCGACATGTACCGAGGCCGGAAAGGTCATATGGATTCTCCCGCGGGAACACGATCGAGTGTAGTCAGCTCGACACAACCTGTTGCGCAAAATGGGAAGATCTCGACCGATATTTCGCAACTATTTCGCAACCGGGCTTGGTCGTCACGCCGCTGTCCGCCGTGCCGGGCCCGGCGGACGGCCCCCCGGAACCCCCTCGCGATAGCATGGCCGGCGTGAGCGACGATGAGCTTTACCGCCAGTACGAGACGATCAACCTGTACCGCCGGGGGGCGGGTGCGAAGCTCGAGCTGAACCGTCCCGAGCGGATGAACGCCTGGAGCAATCAGTTCTCCCTGGACCTGCTCGCGGCGATCCGGGAGGTCGGCGACGACCCCGGGGTCCGGGCCGTCGTCGTCACCGGCGCCGGGCGGGCCTTCTCCAGCGGCGCCGACCTGAAGGAGGCCGCCGAGCTGGCGGGAGGTGGCACGGTCGACGTGTACAAGATCCTGACCGAGCGTTACCACCCGCTGATCACCGGCGTCCGGCAGATGCCCAAGCCGGTCATCGCCGCGGTCAACGGCCCGGCCGCCGGGATCGGGCTCTCCCTCGCGCTGGCCTGCGACCTGGTCGTCGCGGCCGAGTCGGCGTACTTCCAGCTCGCGTTCGTCAACATCGGGCTGGTGCCCGACGGGGGCTCGTCCCTGTTGGTGCCATCCCGGGTCGGCTTCGCCCGGGCGGCTGAGCTGGCCCTGCTGGGCGAGCGGCTCGACGCCCGCAAGGCCCTCGACTGGGGCCTGATCAACCAGGTGTACCCGGACGCCGAATTCGCGGACCGTACCGCCGCACTGCTTGACCGGCTCGCCTCGGGCGCCACGAAATCCTACGCGGGTACCAAGCGCCAGCTGAACCAGTGGCTGTACCAGCAGATGGACGCGCAGCTGGAGTTCGAGGCCAGGATCCAGCGCGAGATGGCCGCCTCCGGCGACTTCGCCGAGGGCCTCGCGGCGTTCGCCGAGAAGCGCCCGCCCCGGTTCAGCGGCGCCTGATCCCAGCGGCCATTTTGGACGCAGCTCAGCTCGAGCGGGTCTACCGGCAAGAGGCGGCGCAGATCACGGCCGCCCTGGCCGCGCGGATCGGCGACGTGGGCCTGGCCGCTGACGCCGTGCAGGACGCGTTTGTCGAGGCTATCGAGCACTGGCGCGGCGGCGAGGTGCCGCCCAACCCCGCTGGCTGGCTGGCTACCACGGCCCGCCGCAAGGCGATCGACCGGCTGCGCCGGGCCCGGGCGGGCCAGCAGAAGCTCGCCCTGCTCGCGGCGACCGCCACCGACGCCGGCCAGGAAGACGGCGCCGAGGCGGCCGACGACGAGCTCCTCGGCATGATCTTCGCCTGCTGCCATCCCGCGCTGCCCCGCGAGTCGCAGATCGCGCTCACGCTCCGCGCCGTCTGCGGACTGACCACCGCCGAGATCGCCGCCGCCTTCCTGGTCGCCGAGTCCGCGATGACTCAGCGGCTGCTGCGGGCGCGCAAGGCGCTGCGCTCTGCCGGGGGAGACGGGGCGCACGCGGACCTGCGCGTGCCCGACCCTGACCAGCTCGCGGACCGGCTGGCCGAGGTGCTGGCCGTGGTGTACCTGGTCTTCAACGAGGGCTACCTGGCCAGCGCGGGCCGGCAGCCCGCCCGGCGGGACCTGGCGGCACAGGCCGTAGCGCTGACCCGGCTGCTGCACCGGCTGATGCCGCGCGAGCCCGAGGTCCTCGGCCTGCTCGCCTTGCTCCTGCTGCACGAGTCCCGGGCCGCGACCCGGTTCGACGGGTGGGGGCGGCTGGTCCGGCTGGCGGACCAGGACCGTGCCCGCTGGAACCGCGCGCTGATCGCCGAGGCCACCGGGCTGCTCGACCGCGCGCTCGCGCTGCGCGGGCCCGGTCCCTACCAGGTCCAGGCGGCCATCGCCGCGTTGCACGCCGCGGCACCCGACTACACCCGCACCGACTGGGCCCAGATCCGCCTGCTCTACGACCGGCTCCAGGCCATGGCGCCGTCGCCGGTGGTCCTGCTCAACCGGGCCGTCGCCACCCGCTACGTCGTCGGCCCCGAGGCCGCGCTGGCCGAGATCGCGCCGCTCGCCGAAGAACTGGACACCTACCGGCTCTTCCACGCGCTGCGGGCCGGCCTGCTCGCCGGGCTCGGCCGCGACGACGAGGCCCGGGCCGCCAGCGAGCGGGCGCTCGCGCTGGCCGGAAACCCGGCCGAACGCGAGCTGCTCGCCCGCCGCCTGTCCTTCTGACGACCCGCTACCGGCAGACCGCGGACGTCACATCTCCACGACGGGCCGGACCTCGACCGTCATCCAGCCCCGGTCCACTCCTGGCCAGGTCTTCGCGACCTCGACGGCCTCGTCGATGGTGTCGGCCTCGATAACCGAGTAGCCGCCAAGCGCCTCCTTGGTCTCCATGAACGGGCCGTCGGTGACGCCGCTCGCGCGCACCGTCTTGGCGGTGGCCGGCGGCTGGAGCTGATGGCCGCCTTCGACCAGCTTGCCTGTCCCGCCGCCGCCCTTCTCGTACCAGGCCCCGATCTCGGCATACCACGCCTGGCCCTCCGCCTCGGACATGTTCTTGGCCGCCTCGGTGTCCAGCAGCAAGATGACGTATTTCACTGTCGCCTCCATCATTCGGCCAGCGCCACGGTGACGCCGTCCCATCACTTCCACGAACGGGGCGGCGGCGTTTCCGACAGATCCGCTCCCCGTTCTGCTCAGGACCGCTCGGTCGGCCTGGACTCCAGGGCCTCCCGTGACTCCTCGGCCAGCCTCGCGTCCATGGTCAAGATGACTTCGTAACGCCGCCGGATATCCGCCCGGTCGGCGGCTTCCGGCACCGAGCGCTCGCTGGCCCGGTCGATCATGGCGGCCTGGTCGAGCAGCACCCGGCGCTGCCCCTCGCTCGTGGTCTCGGCCAGGATCCTGCCCAGCGCCTCCAGCATCCGGATCATCACCGCCGGCATGCCGAGGCTGGATTGCCTGATCTTCTCGAAGGAACGCTGGACCAGGCGGTCGTAGGCGGGCTCAGCCGCGATGACCCTGATGAACCCCTGGCCGTCCCGGTGCACCCGGGCGGGATGCCACCCGGTGACGATCTTGCACAGGTTCTCCCCGAGCCAGTCGATGCAGGTCAGCGCCGTGAAGGTGTCGTTCACCGCCGCGGAAAGCGCACGTAGCCCGATCTCCACCAGCTGATCGACGCCGAACGACACGTCCTGGCTGAGCGTCCGGTACGGGCCGACGATGTGCGCGCGTCCCAGCGCCTGGCTCACCAGCGGCGCCGCCTCCGGTGGCCAGACCGTCGCGAACCGGTGCCCGCGCACGACGAAGTGGCCAGGCCGGTGCTCCAGGCTTATCACCGCGTCGGCTTGCGTCGCCAACCGGACCAGTTTCCGGTGCTGAATGAACTGCACGTACCCGCTGGCCGGCGCGAGCACCACGCCCCCGCCAGCCTCGGCGCGGCTCAGCAGCTCGATCGCGGTCGGGCCGCTCATGTGCTGCGGCTCGGCATTCTCGCTGCCCTGCTCCTTTATCGCCCCGGCCAGATCACCGGCGATACCGGCGATCACCTGGGGCAGCTGGATCGAGAAGGCCGTGTGGTGGATGAAGTAGATAAGCACGCCCAGGTCGGCCACCATCAGTCCGAGCGTGACCGTCACCCCGATGTGCGGCACGAAGTCCCCGTGCGATCCCGTGCCGATCGAGACCAGCACGAGCACCGCGTAGACGAAGGTCGCCACGAACGTGCCGAGGGTCAGCTGAGTGCCGCGGTCGCGGATAAAGTTCCGCAACATCCGGGGCCCGAACTGGGTCGACGCGAGCGTCAGGGTGACCAGGATGATCGAGAAGACCACGCCGACCACGGTGATGATGGCGGCGGCGATCGTGGTGAGGATCTGCCTGGCCGCGTCCGCGCTTCCGCTGATCACCCAGCCCGGGAGGGCGAAATCGCCGCGGTAGGCGGCGCGGTCCGCGGTGAGCGTGCCGAGGAACAGCACGACGGCGACCGCGACTTCGATGGCCGGGACGAACCACAAGCTGGTGCGCAGGACTTCCCGGCGCCAGTGCGAGGCTAGTGCCTCTGAGAAAACGCCGCGGTACATGGCCGGCTCCCGAGTTCGATCACGCCGACCAGACTTCCCGGCTCACCTTTATAACCAGGGCCCATTATGCCGCTCGCGGTCCGCAGCCGCACGTTAGCCACGTGCCGGAGCCGCGTATGCCCCGCGTCAGAGCGGCAGGCCGGCCTCGAGCAGGGCCAGCGCCTGGTCGATGCGGGCGAACGTTTCGGCGATGGTCTGCCGGTCCGACCAGCCGTCCCACGGCATCGTGATCGACATGATGACGCCGATGATGGCCCCGGCGATGGTCCGGACGGCCAGGTCGTCGGCTGGGCGCCCGGCGCGCTTGGCCAGCGCTTCGCTGGTGACCGCGATGGTGCGGGCGAACTCGTCCAGGGCCCGGGCCCGGACCTCGGGCACGCTCACGGTGAGGGCCGCGTTCTGCTGGATCAGGTCGAGGTCGGCCGCGCTGTAGGAGGCGAACACCTCCCGGGTGGCCGCGCGGACCGCGGTGACCGGACCGAGCCCGGCCGGCTGCCGCTCGAGCGCCTCGACCATGCGGGTGTCCATGTCGTCCTGCAGGACGACGTCTTCCTTGGTCGGGAAGTACCGGAAGAACGTGCTGGGCGACACCTCGGCCGCGGCCGCGATCTGCTCGACCGTGGTGGCGTGGTAACCCTGCTCGCGGAACAGCCTCAGCGCGTGCTCCCGGATGGAAGCACGCGTCCTGGCCTTTTTCCGCTCGCGCAGGCCGGATTGCTGCCCCTCGCTGCCGAGCATCGCCGTCATACCTCCAATTGTGCCCGCATCGCGTCGCTTTCACCGGTAGCGCCGGGCCGGGCCGGCCCGGCGGGCATCCCGTCGGCCTGGCGCGGCAGGAAGATGGCCGCCAGGATGGCGCTGACCAGCGCGATGCCGCCGCAGACCCAGAGCATCGTGTCCAGGCCCTGTACGAATGCGCTGCGGGCGGACTCCAGCAGCGCCGCCGAGCCCGCGGCGTGCGCGACCTGCACGCCGGCCACCACGCTGCTCCTGGCCGTCGCCGCGGCCGCCGCGGGCAAGCCGGTGACGGTGAGGTGACTCCGGTACACCGAGGCCAGCACGGTGCCCAGCACCGCGACCCCGAGGGTGGCGCCGACCTGGCGCAGCGCGGAGATCAGGGCCGAGCCCGAGCCGCTGCGCTCGGCCGACAGGGCGGACAGGGCGGCGTTCATCGTCTGCGGCATCGCGAGGCCGAGGCCCAGGCCGAACAAGGCGAACCAGGCCGCGGCGAACCCGGTGCCGCTGCTGGTCTTGGTCGTGGCGCCTGCCGCGAGCGTGACGGCCATGAGGGTGAAGCCGATCGTGACCAGTGCCTTCGCGGTGGCCCGCGGCGGGCGCGATCCGTCCGCGGTCTTTCGCGGCGAGGCCAGCCGGGTGCCGACGATCATGCCGACGATCATGCCGCCGATCATGGGCAGCAGCCGCAGTCCGCTGCCCATGGCGTTCACGCCGCGGACCTCCTGGAAGTACAGCGGCATCGCGAAGAAGATTCCGAACATCGCGAACGACACGAGCGTGGCCAGGATCGTGCCCCAGGTGAAGCTGGCCGACCGGAACAGCCGCAGCTCGATCAGCGGCCGGATCGCGAGGGACGCGCCCCCGTCGAGGGTCCCTCCCGATCCGCCCGCGCCTGCCCGGGCGCGCCGGGTGAGCCTGCGTTCCCACGCCACGAAGGCGGCGAGCACCGCGGCCCCGGCCGCGATGGTGCCGAGCGCCGTGGCGTCCGTCCAGCCGTTCTGGCCGGCCTTGATGAATCCGTAGGTCAGCGCGGCCAGCCCGGCGCTGGACAAGATCACCCCGCCGATGTCAAACCGCGCCCGCTGCTCGCTGCGCGACTCCGGCAGCAGCCACGCGACGGCGATCAGGGCCAGCACGACGACCGGCACGTTAATCAGGAACACCGAGCCCCACCAGAAGTGGTCGAGCAGGTAGCCGCCCACGATCGGGCCGATCGGGAAGCTGATGAAGGTCGCCGACGCCATCACTGCGATGGCCTTCTGCCGTTCCTCGGGCGCGAACAGCACCGGGATCACCGACAGCGAGAGGGGGAAGATGGCGGCCGCGCCGAGACCGAGCACCGCCCGGGCGGCGATCAGCTCACCCGTGCTGGTCGCGTACGCGCACGCCGCCGAACTGATCCCGAACAGCACCAGCGCGATCAGCAGCACCTTCTTGCGCCCGAACCTGTCCCCGAGTAGGCCTGCGGGCAGGATCGCGGCCGCTAGCACCAGGCTGTACGCGTCCGAGACCCACTGCAGGTCGCTGGTTGAGGCGTGCAGGTCAGCGGCGATCGTGGGCAGCGCCAAGTTGAGCACGGTCAGGTCGAGCCCGACGACGAGCACGCTCGCGGCGATCGCGATCAGCGCCCACCACTTCCGAGCCGAGTCCTCCGCCATGACGCTCACATCCCTTCGACAGCGACACCTAAATGATTGTCACTATCAAAAGTATGCGTCCGTCATCTGGCAGTGTCAACCGTCTTCTCCGCCGCCGGCCGCCAGCCGCCAGCCGTGGCCCCCTAATGCAATGAAACCGGGGTTTCAGCACCCCAGCGCGTGCTGAAACCCCGGTTTCATGACGCCTGACGCCTGACGCCTGACGCCTGACGCCTGACGCCTCACGCCGGACGCCTGACGCCTGACGCCTCACGCCGGACGCCGAGCGCGGCCTAGCTCAGGACGGGAGCCGCTTCAGCAGCGCCGTGCCATCCGGGCTGCCCAGGCCGGTGCAGGCGTCCCAGCCCGGCCCGGCCGCGTAGGCGCCGTTGTTTCCGCTGGTGATGTCGCGGAAGCCGGCCACGTCGGTGCCCGGTGTCACGCCCGCGTACAGGACCGGCTGGAGCAGGCCGAACCGCTGGCCGGTCGCCTGCGCGAGCCGGCTGATCAGCGCCGCCCACAACGGAGCGACCGCGCTGGTCCCGCCCACGACCTGAGCCTGGCCGCCGGAGCGGATCTGGTACCCGGTCGCCGGGTCCGCGTTGCCCGCCACGTCAGGCACGCCGCGCCCGCCAGCACCACCCGAACCGGACCCCCCGACCCGGGCCGGGACCCCGGCCGTGGCCTGGAAGGACGGGAGGGCGAACTGGTCGCTGACCCCCCCGCCGCCGGCCCCTCGTTCGCCGCCGTCTCGTTCCAGACCACCTCCGAGCTGATCACGCCGGTGGACGGGTCCGCGACGAGCTTGGTCCCGCCGCAGGCCAGCGCGTTCGGGCTGGAGGCGGGGAAGTCAACGTGGACCCGGCCGTCGGTGACGCCGTCGCCGCTGCCGTTATCGCCGGCGGCCACGCACACGCTGATGCCGAGCGCCGCCGCGTCGGCCAACGCCGCGTTCATCGCCGCCCGGCCCTGCGCCGTCCAGGAGTCCTCCGACTGGCCCCAGCTGATCGAGATGACGACGGGCGCCGGGCTCGCGTGCGCCGCGTCGGAGACCGCGTCGACGAAACCCCGGTCGCCGTTGTTGGGCGCGAAGTACACCACCTGCGCCGCGCCGGGCGCGGCGGCGCCGATGACGTCGATGTCCAGCGCCACCTCGACGTCGGCCCCGGTCGGATCCGAGCCGGGGGCGTTAGCCGCCCCGTCCACGCCCACCGCGGTGATCGAGGGCACCGCGAGGCCCAGGCCGCCGAAGTAGCTGTCCAGGTCGCTGGTCGAGAAGCCGCCGCCAAGCTCGATGACCGCGATCGTCTGGCCGGCGCCGGTAGTCCCGGCGGGGAACTGGTAGATGTCGGCCACCTGGTTCGGCGGGTACGTCGTGCCCTGGGACGCCGCGGCGGCCCTGGGCCGGAAGTGCGCCCGGGCCTGCGGGCGGGTATCGAGGCCGAGGACGGCGAGCACGATGCCGGCCAGCGCGGCGGAGACGAAAAGCGGGCCCTCGCGGTAGCGGTGCGTGACCATCCGGCCGCCCAGGTTCAGGCTCCTGACCAGCTCCAGCCTGGTACCGAACGCACTGGCCAGATCGCCCAGGGTGCCCGTCACCTTCACCCGGCGGGAACCCGCGTGGACGGCGGTTATCTCCAGCCCGCGGCCAGTGAGGGTCTGCCGGACGAGATCGACGTCGGCCGGGTCGGCGCCGTACCGCTCCGCCAGCTCGGCGTTGGTCAGGACGGTAGGGCCGGCCACGATCTCGGCGGGCAGGCCGGCCCGGCGCCGCAGCACCAGCGTCAGTTCCGCTCGCTCGGAGGTGTTCAGCTGGCCGGCCGGCTCGATATTCGCCAGCGGCGCGCGCGCGCTGCCAGCCAGTTGCACCATGGGTTCATCGGACATCGCGTGCTCCCGCTCGGGTAGGTGCCAGGGACAGCAGGGAATTGACCCCCCGGGCGGATTCTGCCCGGCTCAGCTGAAGAGCCGCCGCCCGTTCTGAATAAAATCATTTTATCTGAACGGACGTGGTAGCAGCCCTTGCCATATTAAAACTCACGGATGGTGTACTTTCCGGCAAAATAGGACAACTCAGAAAAAGGCGTGCACTATATCGGTTACCCGGTCCTCGTCGTCTACTACGGGAATCACGCGCCACTTGTCGAAGGTGGTGCAAGGGTGCGAGATGCCCAGGCCCACCAGGTCACCTGGCGCGAGCACGGCGCCCTCGCCCAGCCTCAGGTACGCATGCTGGTCATTGAGCTCCGTCACCTGACTGCCGGTTAGGTCTGCGCTGGTTAGGTCTGGCCCGCCCGCACGCCCCGCGGGCCGCCGGATGACTCGCAATGGCACCGGCAGGCCCTGGTCGAAGCCGACGTCGCGGCGGCCGGCGCCGAGCAGCGCCAGGCCGGGCTCGGGACAGGACAGCACCTGGGCCCACAGCTCGAGGGCCGGCCGCAGCGCCGGCGCGTCCGCCGAGCCGCGCGAGGCGGGGGAGAGGGTGCCGTAGAACCCGTGATCATGGGTGAGGTAGGCGCCGCTGCGCAGGATCACCTTCGGCCCGTGCCCGCCGGCGGTCAGCTCGGCCGTGACCACGTCGAAGAACGCGCTGCCGCCGGCCGTGACGATGGGCTCCTCGCCGACGTCCTCGAGCCGGTCGGCCAGGGCCCGGAGCCGTCGGCAGAACGCCGTGATCAGGCCGAGCCGCTGCGCCTCATCGCTGGCGCCGATGCTCCCCTCGTACCCGGCCACGCCCGCTACCTGCAGCGTGCCGGCCGCGGCCGCGGCCTTCGCTACGTCGAGCGCCTGCTCGTCGGTTCGGCAGCCGGTTCGCCCTTGCGCGTGGCCGATCTCCACCAGGACGGGCAGGCGGCGGCCGGCCGGGGAAGCGGTGAGCACCCGGTCAAGGATGGCCACGCCGTCCCGGCTATCGACGTAGCAGTAGGCCTCGAAGCCGGGATCGGCGGCCAGTTCGGCGGCCAGCCAGGCGATGCCTGCCTCGTCTACGAGCTCGTTGGCCAGCAGCAGGCGGGGGAAGCCGAAGGCCCGGTAAGTGCGCAGCTGGCCGATGGTGGCCACGGTGATGCCCCAGGCGCCGTGGGCCAGCTGACGGGCGCCGAGTTCGGGTGACATGGCGGTCTTGCCGTGCGGGGCCAGGGCCACGCCTGCCCGGGCGCAGTAAGCGGCCATCGCCTCGAGGTTGCCCGCGAGCGCCGTCTCGCGCAGCGTGAGCAGCGGGTAGGTGAATCCCGCCGCGTGCAGTGCTGGCCGGGCGGCGGCCAGGCCAGCGCCGGTCGCGCCGGCGCCGGTCGCGCCAGGGCTGGTCGCGCCAGGGCTGGTCGCGCCAGGGCTGGTCGCGCCAGGGCTGGTCGCGCCAGGGCTGGTCGCGCCGGCGCCGGGAGCCAGCGAGCCGGCGCCCTTCTCGGCCGGCTCGATGGGCCGCTCGCGCAGCGCGCGCAGCCGCTCTTCCAGCGGCGGCGGTAGGGGATGGGTCACCCGGTCTCCCGGCTCGTCTGGGGGTGGTGGTGGCGCCAGCGACGGCGGTGGCCGGCGCCACCACCACGATAGGGGGTCCTAGGCGCGCACGGCTCCCGGCGGTCCCCCGGCTGAGCGCGGGGAGCTGACCCGGCGGGCCCGCCCGCTGGCCCGGCGGCGGGCCAGCCTGGTCCCCGCGACGATGAGGGCCGCCAGCAGCAGCGGCGGCAGGTAGAGCAGCACGGCCGAGGACGGGATGACGGCCGGACCGCCGCCGAACGGACCGACTAGATCGCCGGCCAGCTTCTCTTGCCACAAGATCGCGTAAGGGATGACCGGGATGGCGAGCAAGGCGAGCACCCTGCGGCTCACGGCGGTACGCAGGCAAGCCGACGCGACGGCGACCAGGACGCCGGCGATCAGCAGGTCGGCCGGCAGTCCGGCCACCTCGCTGCGGAAGGCGGTCAATCCGGCCGGCGACAGCGGGGCGTACCCGAACCACACATTGCTGCCCACGCTGAACCCGCCCAGGATCAGGGCGCCCGTGCCGACCAGCGCGGCGCGCCACCACGTCAGCAGCGTCAGTCCGCGCGCGGGCCCGGGCGAGAGCAGCAACGCCGCCGCGGCCGTGCCGGCGAGCAGGACCGTGAACGCGATGGCCGGGCTCGCCTGGCCGCCGGAAACCGAAGCGGCCCCGACGACGACCTGGCTGATCCCGGCGGCCAGCACAGCGACCCCCGCCATCCACCTGCGCCGCAGCAC
Organism: uncultured Actinomycetes bacterium; assembly: GCA_963806335.1. Taxonomy (GTDB): domain Bacteria; phylum Actinomycetota; class Actinomycetes; order Streptosporangiales; family Streptosporangiaceae; genus Palsa-504. The sequence continues at coordinate 305,324 of CAWDXO010000018.1, read as the reverse complement.
CGCCAGGATGACCACCGCCGCCGCGCCGAGGGTCAGGGGCAGGTCGGAGACGTAGCCGCCGTTGCCGAGCGGCCAGTACGGATGGCCGGTCATGCCGCTCGCCGTGGCCTGCGGGATGTCGAACTCGGCCAGCGCGGCCACCAGCAGCAGCAGCGGCGCGACCACGCTCACCACGGCGAGGGCGTCGCTCCAGCGCGGGTCGCGCACCACGACGCTGAACCAGCGGACCCGCCGGATCCAGTTCAACGCCATCCGGCCGCGGATTCGCAGCGCGCCGGTTACCAGGTCGGCGCAGTCGGCCACGTGCTGGCCGCCGCGCCGGGCCCGGGCCGCGAGTGCCGTTATCCCGAGCTCGCCGTCGGGCGCGGCGGCGGCCAGCAGCACGCCGACCATCTCCTCCGCGTGCTCGCGCCGGTGATCTTTGGGGTAGAGGGCCAGCAGCCGCCGGTACCGCCGCTCCAGGCGACTGCGCCGGTGTTCGAGGCGGAGCCGCGCGTGCCGCTCGCACCGGCTGTCCCTGGCTTCGGCTCCGGTCATGCCGCGCCTCCGGCCAGGCCCAGCCGGAGGGCCGCGGCGGCGGCGTTGGCCCGCAGTCGTCGCACCTCGGCGGTCAGCAGCTCAGTCCCTTCCTCGGTGATGCGATAGTAGCGGCGCAGCCGCCCGTCGACGACCTCTTCCCGGTCGGTGGTCACCAGGCCGTCCGCCTTCAGCCGGTCCAGCGCCGCGTACAAGGTGCCGGCCCGGAGCCTGACCCGCCCGTCGGAGATCCGCGTCACGTCGGTCATGATCCCGTAGCCATGCTGGGCGCCCGCCGCCAGCGCGGTCATGATCAGGAACGTCGGCTCCTGCATGGACTGCTTGCTCACAGGGCTTGTATATGCCGGCGAACGGCGCATGGCAAGCGCGTGGGCCGTTCCGGTCAGGCGCGCAGGGAGCCGGGAACCATGGGTGACCGATTCCGCACTGCTTGTTGCGATTTATGCCCGCGCTGGGTCATGATGAAAACGGAGTGACCATGACGGACCGCGCGCATCGAGGCCTGGGTAGAAGGGTCACAGTGACAACTGCTGTGCCGCCGCGCGCCACTTTCCGTGACGTGTTCGCGGTACGCGAATTCCGGGCCCTGTGGCTTTCCGAGGTCCTGTCCGTGGCGGGCGACCGCCTCGCCCTGGTCGCCCTGACCCTGCTGGTATACCAGCGGACGCAGTCGCCGCTGCTCACCGCCCTGGTGTATGCGAGCGGGTACCTGCCGTGGGTGATCGGCGGGTTGTTCCTGGCCGACCTGGCCGACCGGTACCCGCGGCGCTCGGTGATGGTCGTCTGCGATCTGGTCCGCACCGTCCTGGTCGCCGCCATGGTGATACCGCAACTGCCCATCCTGGCCCTGGTCGCGCTGCTGTTCGCGGCCACCATGTTCGCGCCCCCATTTGAGTCGGCCCGGGCCGCCATCACCCCCGATATCCTGCCCGGCGACCTGTACCCCCTGGGGGCGGCGGTGACCCAGACCACCTTTCTGGCGGGCCAGGTGATTGGCGCGGTCGCCGGGGGAGTGGCGGTCGCGCTGATTCACGTGCGGCCCGCGCTCGCCATTGACGCCGGCACGTTCGTGCTCTCCGGCTTGTTAATCCTGCTGGGCACGAGGGCCAGGCCGGCGGCCGCGCAACCGGAAACTGGCCGGATGTCGCCCTGGGTCCGGACGCGGGCCGGCTTTGCGCTGGTCTTCGGTGACCAGGCGCTGCGCACCCTGCTGCTGTTCGGCTGGCTGGTGGCCTTCTACACAGTTCCGGAGGGAATCGCCGCCCCGTACGCGGCCGCACTTGGCGGCGGGGCCGTCGCGACCGGCCTGGTGCTGGCGTCCACGGCGTTCAGCACGATGATCGCCACGCCCTTGTTCACCCGGTTCGTCCGCCCCCGCCGGCGAACCGACCTGATGGGGCCGCTGGCCACCCTTACCTGCGCGACCCTGGTCCTGACGGCCCTGCGCCCGGGTCTTGCCGTCTCGCTGATGATCTTCTCGCTGTCGGCCGCGTTCGGTACTTACCAGATCGCGGCGAACACCGCCTTCGTCGTCAGGGTGCCGAACGAACGGCGCGCTCAGGCCTTCGGCATCGCCAACATGGGGGTAATCGTCGGCCAGGGAGCCGCTTTTATCGCGGCTGGCGCCGTGGCGGAGTTCATGGCCCCGGCGGTGGTGATCGCCATCTGGGGCGGAGCCGGCGCGGTGGTCGCCGTTGCCCTGACGCTCAGGTGGCGGCGGCTATCACCACCCGGCGGGCGTCATGCGGCGGGCCGCAGACCCGGTCACGCCGCCGCCAGCAGTTCGGTACCGCTGCGCGGGCCGGGGTAGCAGCGGCGCTGGCCTGGAGCTCAGGTCCACGTATCGCGCATTGCGGGTTCCCTCTCGGGTCGTACTTGCGGCCGGAAGCGCGGTGCTCAGGTCCAGGCGACACGCATGTTCTGCCCTCCCTCCGGCCGCGTAATGAAGCGTGGACAAAGCCTTTTAATGCCCGCCCGTCGGGTAATCGGGTCACGTCAATCACTATTTAGCGCCCCTTAATAGCGCGATGTAGGCGAATCAGCCCTAATAGTGTCCAAGATGGCTACACGTGGGTTAAGGTAGCTATACGGAGCTAGTCCTTTACGGTGAGCTGCCGACTAGACAGGAGTCTGTCGCGTCCCATCTGGAACGGTGGAGCATGGAAGCCTCGTCCCTAACGCGCCGCCTGCTGGCGCGCGCGGTCATCTGGGACTGGGCCTGGTGGCAGCTTCCGTGGCCGCTGCGGTGCTATGTCGGTGCGGTGCCGCTCGTGGCCCTCGCGGCGACCTGCTTCGCGGCCTCCCAGACGACCTGGTCCGGCGCGGATGTGTGGAAGTTCGCCCTGCTGCTCGGCTGCGGCCTGGCCTCGGTCGCGGCCACGCCGCGGATCGCCTACCTCCAGGGCGGGATGACCAGGGATTTCATCACGGTATGGGTGCTGCCGATCGCGATCTTGCTGCCGCCCTTCTACGCCATGGTGACGCCGATCCCGCTCTACATGCTCACGCAATGGCACGTGTACCGGGGCATAGTCCACCGCAGGGTGTTCACCGTCGCCGCGATGGGCCTGTGTTACGGCGCGGCGTCCGTCGTGTTCCGTGCCTTCCCCGCGTCCTTCGCCGGCAGTTCGATCGGCACCGGGTTGCACGCCCTGACCTGGGCTGTGGCCGTCGCCGTCGCCGAGATAGTAGGCGGCCGGGGGCACAACCTCCTGATCGCGGTCGCGATCAAGCTCTCTGATCCCACGATCAAGCTGGCGGAACAGGAGCTCAGCCGCGAGGCGCTGCTGGGTGACTTCGCCGAGTTCGACCTCGGCGTCCTGATCACCGTGGTCGTCGCGGTCAGCCCCATCCTGGCGATTTTCGCGGTGCCCACCGTCTTGCTGGCCCGGCGGTTCATGATGCACGCGCAGCTCGTCGCCCAGTCCAGGATTGATACCAAGACCGGGCTGCTCAACGCCTCGACCTGGGAACGAGAGGCGGCCATCGAGATCGCTCGCGCCGTCCGGACGGACAGCCCGCTGGCCCTCGCGCTGATCGACATCGATCACTTCAAGACGGTCAACGACACCCATGGTCACCTGGTGGGCGACAAAGCGCTGCGCGCGGTGACCGATGGACTGCGCAGTCAGCTCCGCAACTACGATCTCGCCGGGCGATTCGGCGGTGAGGAATTCACCGTCCTGCTGCCGCACGCCCGGGAGGCGGACGCGCTCAGCGTCGCCGAGCGGCTCCGCGCGCACGTCGCCGCGATGTCCATCCCCGTGGACGACGCCAACCCGTCAGGACCGTCCGTCAAGCTGACGATCTCGGTCGGCGTGGCCGCCCTGGACGGTGCCAGCCGCGAGCTCACCGAGATGATGGCCGCCGCCGACAGGGCGCTGTACCACGCCAAGGAAGCGGGCCGCAACCGGACGCACGTGATAACCGCGAGCGCCCGGGCCTAATTGTTCCTAATCCTCGAAAAGCGAGCAGAATCCTGCCCGGAACCGGGCAGGATTCTTGCCTTAACCGCCGTAAGCTAGTAAGAATTATCCATGCCGGACCCTTTCCCGCAGGACCTCGCGGGCTACCTGGCGGCCTCCACGGGCCTGCCGCAGCCCACCGCGGTCCGGGTCATCGCCGACATCGCGACGTACTTCAACGAAACCGTCGAGGAGTTCGTCCGCAGGCGTCACGGCGAACTGCAGCAACGTCAGCGCAAGAACGACGAGATCTGGCCGGTGATCGCGGCCGAGCTCGGGCAGCGCAGGTTTGCGGCGCCCGGGCTGTCGGAGCGCCAGCTCCGGCGCATCGTCTACGGGTAGCGAAGAAGCGAAAGCCAAGCGCAGAGGAGACCTTTACGTGTGCGGAATCGTGGGGTACATCGGCCGCAGGGACGCCGTCCCGGTCCTGCTCGAGGGCCTGCGGAGCCTGGAGTACCGGGGCTACGACTCGGCCGGTCTCGCGGTCATCCACCGAAACAAGCTGCAGGTCACCAAGACCGCGGGCCGTGTCCAGGACCTCAGGGAAAGGGTCAGCGACCGGACCAGGGCGACGGTCGGCATCGGGCACACCAGGTGGGCCACCCACGGTGAGCCGAACGACGTCAACGCCCATCCCCATACCGATACCCAGGGCCGGATCGCGGTCGTCCACAACGGCATCATCGAGAACGCCGAGCAGCTCAGGGACGCCCTGACGGCCCGGGGCGTCACGCTGGTCAGCGACACCGACACCGAGGCGCTGGCCCACCTGATCGCCGCCGAGGTAGACGAGACCGCCGGCCCGGCGGGCCTGGAGGATGCCGTCCGCCGGGTGCTGCGCCGGGTCGAAGGCACGTACGGCCTGGTGGTACTCGACGTCAGGTACCCGGACGAGCTCGTGGTGGCCCGCAACGGCAGCCCCATCGTGCTGGGCATCGGCGAGTCCGAGATGTTCGTCGCCTCCGATGTGGCCGCGCTCGTGCGCTACACCAAGCAGGTCGTCTACCTGGACGACGCCGAAGTCGCGACGGTGCGCGCCGCCGACTACCGCACGTCGTCGCTGGACGACAGGGACCGCAGCGGGCCGGGCGCCAGCAAGGTGCCCACCACCGTGGAGGCCGACGCCGGCGACTACGAGCTGGGCCTGTATGAGGATTTCATGCGCAAGGAGATCCACGAGCAGCCGGAGGCGCTGCGCCGGGCTCTGCGCGGCCGGCTCGATGACCGGTTCTCGACGGCGAAACTGGGCGGGATCAACCTGGACGCGCGCCAGCTCAGGTCCATCAGGCAGGTGAAGTTCCTCGGCTGCGGCTCGGCTTACTATGCCGGGCAGATGGGCGCGGTCCTGACCGAGGAACTGGCCCGCATCCCCTCCGACGCCGAGCCAGCCTCGGAGTTCAGGTACCGCAACCCGGTGGTGGACCCCGACACGCTCTACGTGGCGGTCAGCCAGTCCGGCGAGACCCTGGACACGCTGATGGCCGTTCAGGAGCTGCTCCGCAAGGGCGGCCAGGTCATCGGCGCGGTCAACGTGGTGGGCAGCGCGATCGGCCGCGAGTGCGGCAGCGGCGTCTTCCTGCACGCCGGGCCGGAGATCGCGGTCGCGTCCACCAAGGCGCTGACCAACATGGCGGCTTCGTTCGCCATGCTCGCCCTGCTCCTCGGCCGGGTCCGCGACCTGTCCTCGGCCTCCGGCCAGCGGATCGTGGCCGGCCTGCGCACGCTGCCCGCCCAGATCGAGCAGATCCTGGCCGCCGAGGAGGAGATCGCCGAGACCGCGCGCCGCTTCGCCGCCGCTGAGCACATGTTCTTCATCGGCCGCGTCCGGGGCTGGCCGGTGGCGCGCGAGGGCGCGCAGAAGCTGAAGGAGGTGTCCTACGTCCACGCCGAGGCCTACCAGGCCGGCGAGCTCAAGCATGGCCCGCTGGCGCTGATCAACCAGTCCATGCCGAGCGTGGTCATCATTCCCTCCGACGAGCTGCTGGCGAAGAACATCTCCACGATCGAGCAGATCAAGGCCCGCGGCGGCCCCGTCATCGCGGTCACGAGCGCCGGCCTGCCGCCGGCCTGGCCGACGCGGTCATCCGCGTTCCCCGCGCCGAACCTGAGCTTGAGCCCCTGCTGCTGAACGTCCCGCTGCAGCTGCTGGCCTACCATGTCGCGGCCAAGCTGGACCGGGATATAGACAAGCCCCGCAACCTGGCCAAGAGCGTGACCGTCGAGTAGCGCCAAGCCGGGCGCGGCAGGCCCTGGCCGCGCCCCGGCCGGGCGGGTGGCGCGAGTCGCCCCAAACCCCGGGCAGTCCAGAAGCCCCGGGCGGACCAGAAGCCCCGGGCAGACCAGAAGCCCTGGGCGGACCAGAAGCCCCGGGCGGACCAGAAACCCCTGGCGGACCAGAAACCCCTGGCGGACCAGAAACCCCTGGCGCGTCAGAAACCCCTGGCGCGTCAGAAACCCGGGCGGGCCAGCAGCGGCGCCGCGTTCACGGCTGCCATTTTGCGCATAACGGGGGCTCCGCTGCGGGTCTGCGAATCGCCTCTATTACGGACTCTGCTTGAGTCGGGAGGATGCGCTTGATGAGCTTCCCGCCATGACCATGCTATCGGTATTTATTGAGCTCAGCTCCAGGTGGTCCGCATGGGTTGCTACTCCTCTCACGCCAGCGTGCCGTGGGTGGCAGCCTTTGAGCATAAGCACGCCGTGTAATCGCGGCTAGTCAGTTACCATTTAGCGCCGCCGCGGGCCGCAATGTAGCGAAATCTGCCGTAATGGCTAACTGAATAGGCATCGATGAGTTAAGGTAGCTATGTGGAACTAGTCCTTTACGATTAGCTTCTGCCATCTATAGACTCGTCGCGTCTCGTCCGGAACGGTGTTACATGCGAGCCTCGTCCGTCACACGCCGCCTGCTTGCGGGCGCGGATGTCCGGGACTGGGAGTGGTGGCGGCTTAGCGGGTTGCTGCGGGCCTACGTCGGTGCCGTCCCCGCGGTCACGGTGGTACTGATCGGCGTGGCGGCGTCGCAGACGTCATGGCGCCTCGGCGACCTGGCGAAGTTCCTCCTGCTGCTGAGCTGCGGCATGATCTCGGTCGTGGCGACGCCGCGGATGACGTACGGCCGCGGCACCATGGTGCAGGATTTCCTCCCGGTGTGGGTGCTGCCCGTCGCGATCCTGCTCCCGCCGTTCTATGCCATGATCACGCCCATTCCGCTGCTGCTGCTGACCCATTGGAGAGTGGGTCAGGGTGTCGTCTACCGCCGGGTGTTCACCGCCGCGGCGATCGGCCTGATGTACGGCGCGGCGTCGCTCGTGTTCCGGGCCATCCCCGCATCCTTCGCCGGGAGCGTGATCGGGGTGGGCGTGCACGCGCTCACCTGGACGGCGGCCGTCGCGGCCTGCGATATCGTGGGCGGCCTGCACCGGGTGCTGCTGGCCATTGCGGTGAAGCTTTCTGATCCCGCGGCGCGCCTGACCGAAGTGGCGCTGAACCGCGAGGCGTTGCAAGCCGACTTCGTCCAGATCGACCTGGGCATCCTGATTACCGTCGTCGTGGCCGTCCAGCCGGTGCTGGCCATTTTCGCCGTCCCCACCGTGCTGCTGGCCCGCCGGTTCATGATGCACGCGCAGCTTCTCGCCAAGTCCCGGATCGATACCAAGACCGGGTTGCTCAATGCGGGCACCTGGGAAAGCGAGGCGGCGGCGGAGATCTCCCGGGCCATCAGGACCCGCAGCCCGCTGTCGGTGGCCCTGATGGACATCGACCACTTCAAGGCCGTCAATGACACCTACGGTCACCTGGTCGGGGACAAGGTGCTGCGTGCGCTGGGTGGCGCACTGCGCGAGCAACTGCGCGATTATGACCTGGCCGGCCGATTCGGGGGTGAGGAGTTCGTCGTCTTGCTGCCCCAGACGGACGAGACGAATACGCTGAGCATCGCGGAGCGGTTGCGCACGTATATCGCCGGGATGTCCATCCCCATTAACGACGACGCCAGGTCGGGCGCCTGCGTCCAGCTGACCGTCTCGGTCGGCGTCGCCGCGCTAGATGCGGCCGGGGGCGAACTGACCGACCTGCTGGCCGCCGCCGACGCAGCCCTTTACTACGCCAAGCAAAACGGTCGTAACAAGACTCACCTAGCTACCGCTAACGTGCCGCTGACGCAGATTGTCCCAAGCGCCAGGCAGGCACCAGGAGCCGTAGATATTCCGGATTCATCACTGCGATTACCCGCCGGCGTTATGAGCCTGGCTTTCCCGGCCCAGGAATTGCGGCGCGCTTAAGCGCTAAAGAAGGGTGCCCATTCTTCCCCGGGCCAACCCGGTCACTGCGATGCCGGTTAGTGCGGTGCCGGTTAGTGCGGTGCCGGTTAGTGCGGTGCCGGTTAGTGCGGTGCCGGTTAGTGCAGGGGCGGGATCTCATCAAAAGCGGCGCCGCCGGGTAGCGGCTGCTCGCACCAGACGACCTTGCCGGTCACGGTCCGGCGGGCGCCCCAGCGCTGGGAGAGCTGCCTGACGACCTGAAGGCCGCGGCCGTTCTCGTCGTCGCTGCTGGCCTGGCGCAGCCTCGGCAACGCGCCCGAGTTGTCCAGGACCTCGCAGACCAGGGCCCTCTCGTTGACGAGCCGGAGCGTGATGTCGCCGCGTGAGTACTTAACCGCGTTGGTCACCAGCTCCGAGACGAGCAGCTCGGTCGTCGGGATCAGGTCTTCCAGCTCCCAGCGCTTCATCGGCTCGGCGATTACCGCGCGTGCCTCGCGGACCGAGGTCAGCTTGGGAGTCAGGGTCCACGAGGCGTAACTGTCCTCGGACAGCCGCCTCAGCCGGGCGATGAGCACCGCGATGTCGTCGCGCTGATGATCGGAGTACACCCCGTCCAGCGTCGCCTTGCACAGGTCTTCCAGGGGCCGCGTCGGCGAGCCGGGGCCGAAGATGCCCTGCAGCCGGGCGAGTCCGTCGCTGATGTCCTGGCCCTTGTTCTCCACCAGGCCGTCGGTGTACAGGACGAACAGGCTGCCGTCCTCGATCTTGAACTGACGGCTGGTCACCTCACCGTCACCGATGCCGAGCGGGGGCGCGGGCGGCACGTCGAGCAGCTCGTTGCTGCCGTCCGGATGCACGAGCAGCGGCGGCAGGTGGCCGGCCACGGCGACCTCGCACTCGCCGCTCACCGCGTCGTAGACCGCGTACGCGCAGGTCGCGAAGTGCGGCTCGCGCTCGCCCAGCGTGTGCATGAGCTCGTCAAGCTGCTGCAGCGATTCGGCTGGCGCTAGCTCGAGCATGGCCAGGGTATGGATGGCGGTGCGCAGCCGGCCCATGGTGACGGCGGCGCGTACGCCGTGCCCGGCCACATCACCGACCACGAGCGCGACCCGGCCTCCGGGCAGCGCGATGGACTCATACCAGTCGCCGCCGACCTCGATGAGCTTGCTGCCCGGCAGGTAGCGGTGCTTGACCTCGACCGAGGACGGGTAGGACAGCCCGGTCGGCAGCATGCTCCGCTGCAGGGTCAGCGCGGTCGCGTGTTCCCGGCTGTAGCGGCGGGCGTTGTCAATGAAGACGGCCGCGCGGGACGCGAAGTCCATGCCGATTTCGACGTCGTACGCGTCGAACCGGCGGAACCCCTCCTCCCGGGTACAGGCGAAGAAACCGAGCATGGTGCCGCGTGCGATAAGCGGCAGCATCAGCATCGACGCACTCGACAGCAACTTGGCGACCGGCCGGCGCCGCCAGGCCTTGGCGATCTTGCCGGCCTGGCTCTCGCTGATTGTCGTCTCGAGCACCGGTGCGCCGGTGTCCATGCACCGGAAGTACGGCGAGGGTGACGGGAAGCGGAGGATCTCACCGGTAGGGAACGCCGCCTCCCAGGCGGGATCCTTCCTGTCGTGCAGGAGCGCGATCCGGCGCAGCGGCAGTGACCCGTCGAGGCCGCTGGAAGGAAGCTCGTCGTCGCCGATCAGGCTCTCCAGCAGCAGCAGGTCACCGGCATTGCAGAAGTGCGGCACGAGCGCGTCAATCAGTTCGCGCGCCAGGTGATCGATGTCGAGCGTGTCGCCGATCCTGGTGAAGGTGTTGTCGAGCATCTGGCGGCGCATGAGGGCGGGGTCGACGAACCGTTCCGCCCTGGGCGCGGGGATGCGGAGCAGGGCGAGTGCGGCCAGGCTGGTCCCGCTCGCGCGCATCGGATGCACGGTCACCACCGCCTCGGCCTGGAAGCCGTCGCGGGTTGAGATGGTGAGCATCGTGCTGCCCTCGCGATCGGAGCGGATCGCTTCGAGCAGGCCGCTGACCGCGGCGAGACCGTCGGCCGACCGGGCCGCGTGGGGGTTTTCTTGCCCGGAATCGCTCTGGGCCGCGCGGGCGGTCAGGTCACTGAGCTGAGCGCCGAGCAGTTCGTCCGGCGCGCGCCCGAGGATCTGCGGCGCGTTCCTGTCGTGCTGCACGATGCGTCCGTCGTAGTCGATCCCCAGGATCAGGGTCCGTACGGACGACGCCAGAGCCGGGTGAGGGCCGTCGGCGATGCTGCCGGCGGGGGTCGCCGTGGTTTGGCTGATCCCGGCCTCCTGGGGGTCGTGGCCGGCCTCGGATCCATGGCTCGGCCCGGCCCCGTTGCCCTCGACACCGGACGTCCGGGGGGCCGGGGCACGGCTCGACCGGGCACCGCTCTCGGGAACGCTGGCCCCGAGAGCACTGCCCTTCGCCGACATGCCGGATGTCACGTGCTGTCTCCTGATGGCATCGCAGGCTGTGCTCCTGTCAATTATGGGCCACGGACCGCACGTTCAGACAGGAGTTCCGATGACTCACCTTTATCCCGGAAAGTACCATTTATACACCAATGGCGTAATTCTGGGAGAGAAGTGGGGCTGGAGTGACTGCGAGATTCGGCTGGAATGCGGATCATCCCGGTTCGGGGGGCCACCCCGGGCAAATTAGTTAACTCAATGCGAATTTCCGGTTACGTACCGGCGTCTCCACGCCAGCCCGGCCGCAAAATCTCGCGCCGCGGAAGCTGCCCCGGCCGCGCGAAAGCACGGGGTGCGGCGGCTCAGGGCAGCGCGGAAGCTCACGGCGGCGGCGCGGTCGCTTCCGGCAGGGCGGCCCGGATCTTCTCCGCGAACGCCTCGGCCGGGTGCGCGGCGTCGTACGGATGCCGCGGGCCGAGCCAGAACCGCAGGCCGTCTTTGAAATTCCTGGGGATGACGTGCAGGTGCAGATGAGGGACCGACTGGCTGACCACGTTGTTGACGAGGATCATCGAGCCGTCGGCGCCGAGGCCGTCTTCCACCGCGCGCTCTAGCCGCTGCGCCGTGGTGATGAACTCCGCCGCCCTTGCGGCGGGTAGGTCGCTGAGCAAGCGCACATGCAGCTTCGGCACGAGCAGGGTATGGCCGCGGAACAGCGGCCGGTGATCGAGGAAGGCGATCAGCCGTTCGGTCTGGAGGATGATCACCGCCTCCGTCTCGCCGCTGATGATGGCGCAGAAGGCACACGTTGCTGGCATCAGCCGTGAGCATATCGCGGCCGTCCCGCGAGCCTCGTCCATCGGGGACGCGGCAGCCGCTCACGGCGGGGCGGCTAAAGCATCGGCCCGGTTACTGGCTCAGGGTGGTGTCATGGCCGACGATAGTGATCAGCACTCCTTGCTGGGTGACGCTGACGCTCTGGATCGTCAATCCCGCGGGCAGGGCCGACTTCGGCACGGTGACGTTGAAGTCCGCCAAGTTACCGAGGAGCGACGGCGGCACGTCGCCGAACTGGGTGACCTTCACGTTGAGGGTGTCCGGACCAGTCTTGGTCACCTGCGCCACCACACTCAGGTCGCCGATGGGCGTATTGAGGGTCGCCTTGATCTGGTCGGGGCCGTCGGCCGAGAGCATGATCCCCTGCGGAATGCCGCCGGCGTGCGCGAGGGCGGTGAACTTGATCAGCGCGGAGCCGTTGATCGAATCGAGCGTGGCCCCGCTGAAACTGGAGTTGATGTGCATGCCGTGGATGGTGGCGTTGAGGCTGGCGATTTCGAGCGGCCCCTCGGTCACGTTCGACGCCGATATCACGACCGTCTTGAAGTCCTTGGCGGCCAGCTGGGTCAGGAACGGGAAGCCCTGGATCGTCACGTTCGGCTTCGTCGGGAAGCCTTGCTTCTGGATCTGGCTGGCCATCTGATTCTCGGCGATCACCACGCCCACCCGGTCGACGGCAACGAGGATGACGATGATCGCGATGAGGCTGATCCACGGCCATCTGCGGCGCCTCCGGCGACGGGTTCGGGGAGCCGGTCCCCGGTAGTCCTGGGGCGCTTGATACCCCTGGTTCACAGGAAGCCTCTGAGTCGGCTGAGAGTCCTGATACCCCTGGTCTGCCTGAGATCCCTGGTTGGCCTGATGGCCCTGCCCCGCTTGGTATCCCTGGTTCCGCTGGGGGGCTTGAGGATCTTGCGAGTTCCACCACTCTGGATTGGGGCGGGTCGGATCGGAGCTCATGACATGAGTCCCGGCACGCCGGATATGGGTATCAGCACACCGGACATGGAGGCCATATCCCCGCAATTCGTATCCTTGGTCATCATTTCCCACCCTGCGGTATCGCTTAGTTACGGGGAATAGCGTTGAGTCACATGTGGCGTTCAGCGTAGGTGCGGCTCAGGTACGTTCAGCGTAGGTGCGGCTCAGGTATTTGACGAAGCGCCGGACGTTCCAGTATCAGGCTGTCCGCCACCCAATATGTCAAAACGCACGGTCAACCCGAATGGTTCTCCCGATTCCCGTTTAGGGTCCGCGGCCCTACACTTTGTAAGCATGCCACCCGAGCGTTTCGACTGGTCTGACCGGCATGCGCCGCAGGCCGCTCCTCCCCAGGTCGGGCTCGCGCCAGCCGGGCTCGCCGAGGCCGCGCCACCCCCGGCCGGAGCCGCCGCGCCCGGCGCCGCGGTTAGGCCCGATCTGGTGGTGCGGACTCGCCGCTCGGTGCACCAGTTCCAGCCCGGCGCCACGTGCCGCATCGGCCGGGACCCGGACTCCGACATCGTCATGACCGACTCGCGTGTCTCGTGGCGCCATGGTGTGCTGCGGACGGACGGTGACGCGTGGGTTTTTGAGGATCTCGGCAGCACCAACGGCACGTTCCTCGGCATGCAGCGGGTCGACCGGGCCGAGATCAGCAACGACTGCGTCGTGCACCTGGGCAACCCGGACGACGGCCCGATCCTGCGCTGTACGCTCCAGGCCCCAGCCGCGCCCGCCCCGGCGCCCGCCGCCCCAGCATCGGCCGCCCCGGCGCCCCCGGCCCCAGCGCCCGCGGTCCCGGCGCCTGCCGCCCCCGCGCCCGCCGCTCCCGTGGCCCCGGCCGAGCCAGTCCGGCCGCGCCACGCCGCGCCCGCGCCGCCGGCCCCGCCGGCCGAGCCCTCCCCGCGCCGCGAGCCCTCCCCGCGCCACGAACCTGCGCCGCGTTACGAGCCCATTCCTTCAGCTCAGCCCTTTCCGGCGCCCGATCCCATCCGGTCGGCCGAGTTTCCCGTCGCCTACCTCGGGCGGCCCGCGCCGGACGCCCCTTCGTGGGCAGGCGTCGCCGCCAAACCCGATCCCTCCCCGGCGCCTGCGGGCGGCGGCGTGCCGGCCCGGCCCGAACTGCTGCCGAGCGTCGACCGGCGCCCCACCGCGCGGATGCCGTTGCCCGCCAAGGCCATGCGCATCGGCCGTGACACCCATAACGACCTGGTGCTGCCCGACCTTGACGTATCAAAGCACCACGCCGAATTGCGCAAGTCGCCCACCGGCAGCTACGAGATCGTCGACCTGAACAGCTATAACGGCACCTATGTCAACGGCCAGAAGGTCACCACCAGACAGCTGACCGAACAAGACCTGGTCAGCATCGGGCACTCCACCTTCCGCCTCAAAGGCGGCGAGCTGGTCCAGTTCGTCGACGACGGGCAGGTCACCTTCACGGCCCAGGACCTGGTCGTGAAGGTGTCGGGCGGCAAGGTGCTGCTGGACCACGTGACGTTCCCGATCCCGGAGAAAAGCCTGGTCGGCGTCATCGGGCCCAGCGGCGCGGGCAAGTCGACGCTGCTCGGCGCGCTGACCGGGATGCGCCCGGCCGACACCGGCACGGTGCTCTACGACAACCGCGACCTGTATCGGGACTACGCCGAGCTGCGGTACCGTATCGGCCTGGTCCCGCAGGAAAGCGTCCTGCACACCCAGCTGACCGCGCGCCGCGCGCTGCAGTACTCCGGCGAGCTCCGCTTCCCGGCGGACACCACGTCTGCCGAGCGGGACGTCCGGGTCGATGAGGTGATGGGCGAGCTCGGCCTGACCAAGCACGCGAAGACCCGGGCGGACCGCCTGTCCGGCGGCCAGCTCAAGCGGGTCAACGTCGCGCAGGAACTGCTGACCAAACCGTCGCTGCTGTTCCTGGACGAGCCGACCTCGGGCCTGGACCCGGGCCTGGATAAGTCGGTCATGGAGCAGATGCGGGACCTAGCGCACGACGGCCGGACGGTCATCGTCGTCACGCACAGCGTGGCCAACCTTGACACCTGCGACCGGCTGCTCGTGCTGGTGCCGGGCGGGAGGATCGCCTTCTACGGGCCGCCTGACGAGGGGCTCGACTACTTCCGGCTCCCTGGCTGGGCCGAGGTGTTCCAGGCGTTCGAGGCCTACCCGGACCGCGACTGGGCGGCCGAGTTCGCGGCCTCGCCCGCCTACGCGCAGTACGTGCTCGGCCAGCGCCCGAAGCCACCTCCCCAGGCCAACGGCCAGGAGGTGCCGGCCGCCCCGCCGCCGCAGCGGCGTGGCGCGGTGAAGCAGATGACCACGCTGACCCGCCGGTACGTACGGGTGATCGCGGCGGATCGCGGCTACCTGCTGTTCATGGGGCTGCTGCCCATCATCCTCGGCACGCTGATCCATTTCGTCGGGTCAAGCGCCGGCCTGACGGGCCCGCCGCATACCAACCAGAACGCGGAAGAACTGCTGCTGATGCTGACCATCTGCGCCTGCCTGTCCGGGGCCGCGAGCTCGGTCAGGGAGCTGGTCAAGGAACGCCCGATCTACATCAGGGAACGGGCGGCCGGGCTCTCGTCCGGCGCCTACCTGTCCTCCAAGCTCATCGTGCTCGGCGTCATCAGCATCGTGCAATCCGCGCTGCTCGTGCTGATCGGCTTGTTCGGCCAGAAGATGCCGCCCAAGGGAGCGTTGCCCGGTGTGCCGCCGCTGCTGGAAATCCTGATCGCCATCGCGGCGCTCTCGCTGGCCTCCATGTGCCTAGGCCTGCTCGTGTCGGCGCTGGTGAGCACGTCGGAGAAGGCGATGCCCTTCCTCGTGCTGCTGACCATGGCCCAGGTCATCCTGTCCGGCGGCGTGGTGTCGCTGGTCGGCAAGCCGGGACTGGAGCAGCTGGCCTATATCGCCCCGTCCCGCTGGGGTTTCGGTGCGGTGGCCTCCACGGTGAACCTCAACGTCATCGGCGTATCGGCGCCCGGCAGCACGGACCCGCTGTGGGCGCAGTCGGCCGGCAACTGGCTGCACGACATGGGCATGCTGATCGCGCTCGGGGTGGTCTTCACCCTGGTCGCCTGGCTCCAGATGCGCCGGCTGGCCCCGCGCCGCCGCAAGGGCTGACCCCCGCCACGGGTAACGACACCAGCCCAGGCGGCACCAGGTCGCCGAGCAGCCCGTGCCGCAGCTCGGCCAGCATGGCGTCACTGACGTCAAGCCCGCGGGTGAGGAACGTGCTGAACGATCCGTACCTGCGGTCCGCCTCCTCGAACGCCGCGCCCAGGTAGGTGGCGCTTTGCTCCAGAATAGGCCGCAGCAGCTCGGGGTCCCGCACCATCCCGGTCTTGACCAGGTCGAACCGGAGCTTGGTGTACCCGGTGCGGTGCAGGTCGTTGGACAGCAGGTAGTCGCGCAGCACGAGTTCGCGCGGCACGCCCAGGGCGGTCAGCACGATGGCGGTCATCCAGCCGGATCGGTCCTTGCCGCTCGTGCAGTGGTAGAGCAGCGGCAGCCGGCCGGACGCGCAGACTAGCCGCAGCGCGGCGCCGAACGCCAGTCGCTGCCGCGTGTCGGTCACGAACGCGCGGTTCAGCTGGGCCATGAACGAGGCGGCCCGCCCGTCGCCGAGTTCGGCGCGCTGCCGTTCGTGGTCGCCGCTGGCGATGAGGTCGTAGACCGACTCGAGGTCGCCGCCGCTGACGGGCAGGTGCGCGCATTCGACCCCGTAGGGTAGCCGGTCCGGGCCGCCAAGCAGGACCTCGCCCGGCGTCCTGAAGTCGATGACGGTGCGCAGCCCGAGCTGATCGAGCCGGGCGGTATCCGCGGGGGTGAGCTGGCTGAGCGAGTCGCCGCGGAACAGCCGCCCGCGCGTGACCCCCAGCCCGTGGACGCTGCGGTAGCCGCCGATGTCCCGCACGTTCACCGCGCCATCGAGCACCACCAGACGCGACGGTGCTGGCTCTGGTGTCATCGGACCAGGCCCATCACGCACCGCCTAACGTCCCCCGCCCACCATAAGCGTAACTCCGGCACGCGCTCTAACCAGCGTGAATGCCCGCAATCTAAGGTCAAGACCTCTTTTTCTGCCGAACGGACACTGGTGCCTGCCCTCGCCACCCCTCCCGCCGGCCGGCGGGACATAAGCTGGCGCCCGTGACAGAGCTTGAGCGGCGAGCGCGGGAGCTGCTCCGCCGGTTCCCGCTGATTGACGGGCACAACGACCTGCCGTGGGCGCTGCGGGAGCGGGCCGCCGGTGACGTGAGCCAGATCCGCCTGCTCGCGCCAGACGCGCCCGGTGACCCTGACGACCCTGCCGCGGTCAACCTGGCCGCTCCGGTGGCGGGTACCCACACCGACCTGCCCCGGCTGGCGGCCGGCGTAGTGGGCGCGCAGTTCTGGTCCGTCTACGTGCCGGCCTCGCTCGCCGGTGACGGCGCGGTCGCCGCCGTGCTCGAGCAGATCGACCTGGCGCACCGGATGATCGCGCGCTACCCGGCTGCGCTCGAGCTCGCGCTGACCGCGGGCGACGTGGAGCGCATCTTCGCGGCCGGCCGGGTGGCGTCGCTGCTCGGCGCGGAGGGCGGCCACGCGATCGCGGGCTCGCTGGGCGTGCTGCGCATGCTGTACGCGCTCGGCGTCAGGTACCTGACGCTGACCCACAACGTCAACGTCGGCTGGGCCGATTCGGCCACCGACGAGGCGGCGGCCGGCGGGCTGACCGATTTCGGCCGGGACGTAGTCCGCGAGATGCAGCGGATGGGCATGCTCGTCGACCTGTCGCATGTGTCCCCGGACACCATGCGGGACACCCTCGACATCGCCGCCGCGCCGGTGATCTTCTCCCATTCCTCGGCCCTCGCGCTGTGTGATGCCCCGCGCAATGTGCCCGACGACGTGCTCGCCCGGTTGGCCGGCAACGGCGGCGTGTGCATGGTGACGTTCGTGCCCGCCTTCGTCTCCCAGGAGTGCGCCGACTGGCTGGCTGACCTCAAGGCCGACGCCGGACGTCGCGGCCTGGACCCGAGGAACCTCGACCAGCTGTTCAGCCTCAAGCCGGAGCGGGAACTCACCCACCCGATGCCCCAGGCCACGCTGGCCCAGGTCGCCGACCATATCGACCACGTCCGCAAGGTCGCAGGCGTCGCGCACGTCGGCCTCGGCGGCGACTTCGACGGCACCTCCGACGTCACGGTCGGCCTAGCAGACGTCTCCACCTACCCCGCCCTGTTCGCCGAGCTCCTGGCCCGCGGCTGGACCGAATCCGACTGTGCCGCCCTGGCCGGAGGCAACCTGCTGCGTGCCCTGCGCGCCGCCGAGTCCTTCGCCGGGCTGGCCGCCTCGGGCCGCCTGCCCCGCTAAGCTCGGACCCGATGATCTCCCACCCCCCGTCGCGGCCGGCGGACGCGGTTCCCGCCGGCCCTACCGTGCTGCGTGAGGCCGGCCCTCTCAGCCTGCTGACGTGGCCGGCGCTGGACGCATCGGGCGCGGCCGCGGCGGTCACGGCCCGCTCCGGCGGGGTCTCCTCCGGACCCTACGCCTCGCTGAACCTGAGCCTGAGCGTCGGCGACGATCCCCGATGCGTGCTGGAGAACCGGCGCCGGCTGGCGGCCAGTTTCGGCGCGAGCCCGGCGGACTTCGTGTTCGCCGGCCAGGTCCACCAGGCCGCGGTCCGCGTCGTCGGCGAGCCGGACCGGGGGAGGGGCGCGTTCTCGCTCGAGGACGCCATCCCGGGCACCGACGTGCTGGTCACCACCTCTGCCGCGGTGGTGCTCGCCATCCTGACCGCGGACTGCGTGCCGATCGTGCTGCATGACCCGGTGGCCGGCGTGCTCGCCTGCGTGCACGCGGGCTGGCGCGGCACCGCCGCCGGCGTGGCCGCGGCTGCCGTCGCCGCGATGCGGGCTCTCGGCTCCCGTCCCTCGGATGTGATCGCCGGAATCGGTCCCGCCATCGCCCCGGCCCGCTACCAGGTCGGCCCCGACGTCTACCAGGCCGTCACGCAGGCCTTCGGCTCCGCCGCGGCCGCTGTCATGCGCCCGGATTCGGTCCCCGGCCGCTGGCGCCTCGACCTATGGGCCGCCAACCGCCTCGCCCTCCGCGAAGCCGGCGTCCCCGACCCCCAGATCCACATAACAACCCTCCCCACCGGCCCCGTCACCCCCGTCACCCCCGTCACCCCCGCCGACCTCACCACCCCGTCAAGCCCCGCCGACCTCACCACCCCGTCAAGCCCCGCAGCCCACCCCGGCCCCTCAAGCCCCGCAGCCCACCCCGGCCCCTCAAGCCCCGCAGATCCTGCCGGCCTCACCCACCCCGGCCCCTCAAACCCCGCAGCCCACCCCGGCCCCTCAAACCCCGCAGATCCTGCCGGCCTCACCCACCCCGGCCACTTTTTCAGTGACCGCTCAGTCCGCCCCTGCGGTCGGCTCGCCCTGGTCGCCCGCCTGCGAACCGGAGGTAAGCGGTGAACCAGGAGCTCCCGGCTGGGGATGGTTGTGGCAACCTGCACACTCTTTTGGGTACGTTGCCACAACCATCCCCTCGAGGCCGGGTGTTCCGGTACGAGTCCTTCACGACGGACCCGGATGACGGGCTGCTGACGTGCCACTACTGGCTGGACGGGCGCGAGTTCACCGAACGCGTCACGCTGCCACCCGGGCCCCGCTGGCGCACCGAGGCGGCCCAGGCGGCGGCACGCCTGGTGTTCCTGCTGGCGGGCGTCTCCTACTACAAGACCGCCGCACCGCCGGTCATCGAGCTCGGCGACACCGCGGTGACCGAGGCGGAACTGGCCTTCCTGCGCGAGTTCTACCTCCACGGCCTGGGCGAGTTCGCCTACCGCAACGCCCTGGACCTCACGTCGCTGCGCATCGAAGGGCGCAGTGCTGGCCACGGGGGGGACGCTGCTTCCCCGGGGGGGCGACCCCCCGGGACCCCCCCGATCCTGGGGGAGAACCTTCCCCCCCAGACCCCCCCGGCCCCCGGACCCCCCTTGGGTCGGCGGGCCCTGGTGCCGTTCGGTGGCGGGATCGACTCGATCGTCGTAGTGGAACGGGTGCGGCGGCTCGCCGGCGCCTCGCTGTTCATCGTGAACCGGCCGGCTGACCGGTTCGCCGCCATCGAGGCGCCGGCCGCGGTGACCGGCCTGCCCATCGTGCGGGCCGAACGGGAGATCGATCCGCAGCTGCTGCGCTCCGCCGAACTGGGCTTCCTGAACGGGCACGTGCCGGTGACCGGGATCCTTTCCGCGATCGCGGTGCTGGCGGCGGTGCTCGAGGATCGCGACGCGGTGGTCATGTCCAACGAATGGTCGGCGTCGATCCCCACGCTGGAGTACTGGGGGTGGCCGGTGAACCACCAGTTCTCCAAGAGCGACGTGTTCGAGGCGTCTTTCCGCGGCGTCCTGGCGGGCGGCGGGCGGTGGCTGCCTGAGTACTTCTCCTGGCTCAGGGACCGGACCGAGCTGTGGGTCGGCCAGGAGTTCGCGGCCCTCGAGCAGTACCACGGCTCGTTCCGGAGCTGTAATAAGGCGTTTTACAGCGACCGAGCCCGGCGGCTTGATCACTGGTGCGGGCAGTGCGATAAATGCTGCTTCATCGACTTGATCCTCGCGCCGTTCATGCCGGCCGCGGCGCTGCGCCGGATCTTTGCGGTGACGGGCGAGCCGCTCGATGATCCGGCGCTCGGCGGGAAGTTCCGGGCCCTGCTCGGCGCCGGCGCCAAGCCGTTCGAGTGCGTCGGCGAGGTCAACGAGTGCCGGGCCGCGGTCCAGCTGGCCGCGGCGCGAGACGACCGGGCCGGCTCCGTCCTGCTCCAGGAACTGGCCCTGGAGGTCGCCAGCTGGCCAGACGCGCCGTCCGCCGCGGCCGCCGTCGCCATGCTGGCGCCCGTCGGCGAGAACTTCATCCCGGCCGGATACCGATGACCGGGGCCCGGGCCAAGCTCTCCTGGTCCGACCTGGCCGGAGCCCGGGTCGGCGTCTGGGGTCTGGGCCGCGAAGGCCACGCGAACCTGCGCAAGCTGCTCATCCTCGGCGTGGAGCCGGTTCTCGTCGATGACGTGCCGCCCGGTCCGGTCCCGGTGCCGGGCGGAGTGCTGCCCGTGCTCGCCACCGGCGAGACCGGGCTCGCCGCCCTGGAACGGTGCGACGTGGTGGTGAAGACGCCCGGTCTGAGCCGGTACCGGCCCGAGGTAATGCGGCTGTCCGGGCTCGGCATCCCGGTGGTGGGCGGCCTCGGCCTGTGGCTCGCAGAGGCCGACCTGCGGCGCGTCCTGTGCGTGACCGGGACCAAGGGCAAAAGCACCACGTCGTCGGTTACCGGGCACCTGCTGACGCGGCTGGGTCACCGGTGCATGATCGGCGGCAACATCGGCGCCTCGCCCTACGATCCCGCCGAGGCGGGTGACTTCGACTACTGGGTCATCGAGGTGTCCAGTTACCAGGCCACTGACCTGCCGTACTCGCCGCCCGTGGTCGCCGTGACCTCGCTGCACCCCGACCACCTCGACTGGCACGGCGGAGTGGAGCAGTACTACCGGGACAAGCTGTCCGCGTGTTCCCAGCCAGGCGCCGAGCTCACCGTGGCGAACGGCGACAGTGACCTGCTCAGGGAGCGTGCGGTCCTGCTCGGGCCGCGGGTGGAGTGGGTCTGCGTGGACGATGACCCGGGTGCGGACTGGATGGAGCCACTCGGGTTGCTCGGCCGCCACAACCGGCGCAACGCGCTTATCGCCCGCCGCTGCCTGGTCGCACTCGGGGTGCCCGGCGCGGGCGATGACGCCCGGCTGCGCGCGGCGGCCGCGGGCTATCAGCCCCTGCCGAGCCTGGCTCACCCCGGTCGGCACGATCGGCGGCGTCACCTTCGTCGACGACAGCCTGTCCACCAACGTGCTGCCCACGCTGGCCGCCCTGGATTCGTTCCCCGGCCGCCGGATCGCGCTCATCGCGGGCGGCCACGACCGCGGCATCGACTACGCGCCGCTGGCCGCCGGGGTGCTGGCGCGCCCGGCGCCCACTTTGGTCCTGACCCTCCCGGACAGCGGTCCCCGTATCGCCGCGGAGATCGTCAAGCAAGAGCACGGTGAGTCAGCCGCCTTCGCGGGCGTGACCGACTGCCCGGACCTGGCGGCCGCCGTGGCGGCGGGATTCCGGTGGGCGCGACCCGATGGGGTGGTGCTGCTGTCCCCGGCCGCGCCGAGCTTCGGCCAGTTCCGGGACTACCGCGACCGGGGCGAAGCGTTCGCCCGCGCCGTACACGCGATTTCGTGACCGGGACCGCCGAGGAGCTCCAGGATGCCGGGGGCATAGCGGTAGCAGTGCATGACCCCTCAATCGGCGACGGTGATGCCCAGATGGCGGGCCAGCAGCGGCGCCAGGGCCACCAGCTGCACGCTGTCGATAGTGGCGCCGCGCAGCGACTCGTACCCGGCGGAGATACCGAGCGAGGCGCCGCGTAGGTCCACGTCGGTGCAGGTCACCTTGGCGAAATCCGCTCGGGTCATGGTGCAGCCGCCGAAGCTGACCCGCAGCAGCGTGGCCCCGCCGAACTCCGCGTCGCGCAGCAGGCAGTTCTCGAACCTCACGTCGGTGAGCGCGCCGCTGCGGAAGTTCACCGAGTCGAGCTTGCAGTCGCGGAACGTGACGCGGCGCAGCCCGGCGGAGAACGCCTGCACCCCGGCCAGGGCGCAGCCGGCCAGGGTGGTGTCTAGCCAGCCGGTTTCTGCCAGGTCGCTGGAGACGAACCTGGTGTCCTGCATGGTCACGTCGGTGAACCTGGTTTTCCTCAGCCTGCCGCCGTTGAAGGAAACGTTGCCGAACGCGCAGTCGAGGAAGTGGCAGTTCCCGGCGGCGGCGTCGTCGAACGAGACATCGGCGAACAGGAACCCGTCGTACTCCTCGTCCGGTTCCAGATCACCCTCGTGCCGGGTGAGCGACTCATCTCCAGGGCCAGCCATGGACCGACTGTAGCCGCGCGGACCTACCGGATAAAGCCGCTGGCATCAGGGCCAGCCCCGACCATTTTCCGGGACCGCCCGGACCGCCCGGACCGCCGATAGCCTGGCCGGCGCCAGCGTGCACCGCATGTTGCGTCCTGAAAGCTGGTCCAGGCTTACAGGTCAGAGTCCTGTCCGGGTAGGCACCGGAGTGCCCGGTAGCAGGCGCCGGTTCGTCGTTGAGAGGCGGCGGGCTGAGCGGGGCGTCAAGAGCCTCTTCGGAGGGAGCAAGCACGCGGGCCTTAGCGTCAAGCGAACCTTGCAGCCTCGTCACATTCACGATGGGGGAGCCGAGCCGCTCATGTCACGGCGAAGGCCATGCCTGCCAGGCCCTGTTCCGGGGTCAGCCTGCCGGGTCCTCCCGGGGTATGGAGAGCGGCACGCGCGCACAGTCTGGGCCGGAACAGGAGAGGCCCGTCTGCCTGGCCTTCGTCGGGCAAAGACCAGGGGTATAAGCCGATGGTGAAAGCGCCCGGAGGGCAGCGGGAGTCCGAGGGGGTCGTAGTACCGGTGATCGGCGTGCAGCCGCCAGTTAGGCCGAGTGACGTCCCGGCCCGTCGCTCACCTATGATCCTGCTGACTGAGCCAGGACCCGGGATCACGAGAGAAGGAGCCAGCCATGGCCGACGGTGAGGACTTCAATACCAAGATCATCAACGAATTCCGCGCGAACGGCGGGAAGGTGGGCGGGCCGTTCCAGGGAGCTCCCGTGCTGCTCCTGCACCACACGGGCGCGAAGACCGGCACCGAGCGGGTCAATCCGCTGATGTACCAGCAGGTAGGCGACAGCTACGCGATATTCGCCTCCAAGGGCGGCGCGCCGGGCAACCCGGACTGGTACTACAACCTGGCCGCCCACCCGGACACCACCATCGAACTGGGCACCAAAACGATCAAGGTCAGGGTGCGAGTCGCGAACCCGGACGAGCGCGAGCCGATCTGGAAGAAGCAGAAGGAAACCTACCCGGGCTTCGCCGAGTACGAGACGAACGCCGCGCCCCGCCAGATTCCCGTCGTGCTCCTCGACCCCGTGGCGTAACCTCACTCCTGGCGGCCATAAGCCTTCACATCCGGATATCCCGCCACGGATGTAAAGGCCGGAACCCCGAGGCCAGCCGGCGAGGGTGGGGTGCCGCTCATGGACGCGACCGAACCCGTGGTCCGTACGGCCGGTGGCCTGGTTCGCGGTCAACGGGCCGCGGAACCAGGCGACGGGCTGGCCGTGTTCCGCGGCATTCCGTTCGCCCGGCCGCCAGTGGGTGACCTGCGGTTCGCCGCCCCTCGCCCGGCTGAGCCCTGGGACGGCGTGCGCGAAGCGGTGGCGTTCGGCCCGCCCCCGCCGCAGTCCGGGCGGCAGCTCACCCCGCTGGCGCCGCCCCCGCCGGGCGCCGATCCCGACAACTGGCTCACGGTCAACGTGTTCTCGCCCGATCTGGGCGCGGCCGGGCTCCCGGTGCTGGTCTGGATCTACGGCGGCGCCTACCGCTTCGGTGCCTCCAGCCAGCTCGGCTACGACGGAAGCGCGCTCGCCCGGCAGCACGTCGTCGTGGTCACCTTCAACCACCGGGTCGGCGTGGAGGGATACGCCTACCTGCCCGGCGTTCCCGCCAACCGCGCCCTGCTCGATCAGGTCGCGGCGCTGCACTGGGTCCGGGAGAACATCGCCGCCTTCGGCGGCGACCCGGACCGGGTGACGGTGTTCGGGGAATCCGCCGGGGCGGGCGCGATCGCGGCACTGTTCGTCATGCCCGCCGCGGCCGGCCTGTTCCGCCGGGCGATCGCGCAGAGCATTCCCGGTACCTTCTTCTCGCCCGGGCTGGCCGCCGAGGTCACGGCGGCCATCGCCGAAGAAGCCGGGCTCCCGGCCACCGCGGAAGCGTTCGCGGCCGCCAAGCCGGCCCGCCTGGTCGCGGCCGCCGACGCGGTGCGCCCCGGCGACCACGCCAGCCGATGGGGGACGGCCGCCTACACCGACACACCGTTCTCGCCGGTCGTGGACGGCGAGGTACTGCCCGTCGCGCCGTGGCGCGCGGTGGCCGCCGGGGCCGGCCGGTCCATCGACTTGATCACCGGCCATAACCGCGACGAGTTCCGGCTGTTCACCGAGCTGTCCGGGCGGCGCGGGCAGATCACCGGGGCGGAGGCCAGCCACGCGCTGCGGAGCCTGGCCCCAACGGCCTCCGACGGCGAGGACGGCGAGGACGGCGAGGCGGCATACCACGAGGCCTATCCGGACGCCGACGCCGAGACGCTGTTCGAGCTGGTCCAGTCGGACTGGCTGTTCCGGATGCCCACGCTGCACTTCGCGCAGGCGCACGCCGCGGCCGGCGGACGTACGTTCCTGTACGAGTTCAGCTATCCGGCCGCTGGCCTGGGCGCCTGCCACGCGCTCGACGTGCCGCTGGTGTTCGGCGTATACCGGGGGCTAGGGCAGATGCTGTTCGGGCCGGAGCCGCCGGCCAGCGCGATCCGGCTCGGCGACCTGATGCGCCGCCAGTGGGCGGCGTTCGCCGCGGACGGCGATCCCGGCTGGCCGCCTTACGCGCCCGGCCGCCGGATGACGCGCATCTTCGACGACCCGCCCGACGTGGCCCCGTACCCGGAGACGGCGTCCCTGCACCTGTGGGACCAGCACCGTTTCGGCGCACTTGACCTGATCCCTGACCCCCAGCCCGCCCCCGAGCCTAGGGCCGACGCCGACCCGGAGCCTGTGGCGGAGCCTGCGGCTGACCTGGCGTGAGCGATAGTCTCATGGCCTAGCCGCAGGGAAAGGTCTGATAGTGCCGATATACGCGCTGGGTGATTACGAGCCGGAAATTCACCCGTTTGCCTTCGTCCACCCCGACGCGGTCGTCATCGGCCGGGTCCGGATCGGCCCCGAGGCGTCCGTATGGCCCTGCGCCGTGCTGCGCGGTGACCACGGCCAGATCGAGATCGGGTCACGGACGTCGATCCAGGACGGCACCGTGATCCACTGCACCCACGACTGGCCGACGACCATCGGGACCGAGTGCGTGGTCGGCCACAACGCGCACCTGGAAGGCTGCGCCGTAGCGGACAGGTGCTTGATCGGCTCGGGGTCGGTAACCCTCCACCGGGTCACGGTAGGGGCCGGGGCGATCGTGGCGGCCTCCTGCCTGGTACCCGAGGGCTTCGAGGTGCCGCCGGGCGCCCTGGTGGCCGGGGTGCCCGCGAAGATCAAGAAGACCGGGGTGTCGCCCAGCTGGGTCAACGGCGCGGTGAAGACCTACGTCGAGTCCGCCCGGACCTACCGGAACGGGCTGCGGCGGCTTGACCGGTAGCACCCGCCGATGATCGACGGCAGGACGGTCGTTGACGCCCACATGCACGTGCCGAGGCTCAGCACGGTCACGCCCGCCTGGCGACAGTGGGCCGCCGATTTCGGCCGGGATTCGAAGTGGCAGAGCGTGTTCGACGCGGATGGCGATCCGGTTCCGGCCCGGCTGGAGGCGCTGCTCGACGCCGAAGGCGTGGACGTAGCCCTGCTGTTCGCCGAGTACAGCCCGCGAGCCACCGGGATTCAGCCGGTCGAGGACTTGCTCCCGATCATCGCGCACCATCCGGCCCGGTTCCGCCTCGTGGCCAACGTCAACCCGGAGCTGCACCGGTCCCCGGTCACCGAAGCGATGCGCCAGCTCGACCTGGGCGCGGTCGCCGTCAAGGTGCATCCGGTGCACGGCGGCTTCCGTCCCGATCGCGACGACTTGTACGAGGTCTACGAGTTGTGCGCAGAACGGGATGTGCCGGTGGTCGTGCACACTGGCGGGAGCATCTTTCCCGGCTCGTGTCCCGAAGCGGGCGATCCCGCGCTAATGAGCCAGGCCATCGCCGACTTCCCCGGGGTCCAGTTCGTGCTGGCCCACGGCGGCCGGGGCCAGTGGTACGCCGACGCCGCCCGGATGGCGCTCGGCTGCGGCAACGTCTGGCTTGACCTGGCCGGGCTCCCGCCCAGACGGCTGCCCGACTACTACGCCGGGTTCGACCTGGCCCGCCTGGCCAGAAAGTGGATCTTCGGGACCGACTGGCCGGGTGTCCCCGGGGTGGCCAGGAACGTGCGCGCGGTGGCCGCGCTCGGGCTTCCCGGTGACGTCCTTGGCGATGTGCTCAGCGGTAACGCCTCCCGCGTGTACCTCGGCGGCACGTCATAAATCACCCGCCCCGCAGCGACCCGTGATCCCGGCCGTCGGCCGCGCCCGGATGACGCCCTTCCTCCGGATCGGGATTAGGGGATGCCCGCGAGCAGCGCTGCCGCCTCACCAGGCTCCCCAGCCGCACCAAGGGACCCGGAGGTGATGTGGCGCGACGGGGGGCGCGCAGATCGCTCGTCATGAAATCCCGGTTCCAGCACACTCCAGGGTGCTGAAAACCTGGTTTCATTCCGTTCCGGCGGGGCCGCCCCGGCTCCGACGCCCTAGCTGAGCAGGCTCCGCACGTCCTCGAGGCCTTCCGCGTCGCTTCCGGAACCGCCTGGACCGATGGAACCGCCTGCTCCGCCGGGGGAGAGCAGTTGCTGCAGCAGCACGACCTCGCTGCTGTCGAGATCGGTGGTGATGGGCAGCTTGCGGACCCGCTCCCGGGCCAGGGCCAGCGAATGCTGCGCGGCCTTGAGCTGCTCCCGCAGCCTGACGTTCTCCTCGGCCAGTTTGCCGTGCTTGGTCCAGGCGCTGGCCAGTTCATACTCCAACCCGGTGACCGTCTCCTGCAGGACCGAGGGGTCCGCCTGCTCGGCGCCCGTTTCGGTTACGGCCAGCCGGCGGACCACCTGTACCAGCAGGCGGCGGGCCAGCTCGTCGTAGTCAAAACCCGCCGCCCCGCTCCCAATAGCCGCATTAGCCCCATTAGAACCATGGACCCCGGCCACCCCCGCCGACCCGCCAGGCCCATCAGCACCGAATGCCCCAGCAATCCCGGCCGACCCACCGAATGCGCCAGCCGACCCACCGAATGCGCCAGCCGACCCACCAAATGCGCCGCCCGGCCCGCCGGCCGGCCCAGGAGCAACAGCCCCGCGGGTGTGCGCAGCTCCCAGGCTGATCCGGTACGTCCGCTTGCCGCGCACTTCGCGCTCGATGAGCCCCGAACGTTCCATCCCCGACAGCAGCTGGGCAAACGCCACGCTCGAGCCCGGGTAGCCGACCGCGGCGGCGAGCTGCGTGCTGGCCATCCCGTTGGCGTCGAAGAGCTCGCGGGCCTCCGCGAGGTACGCGACGATGTGCTCGCGCGTACCCACGGCCCGCTTCCGAGACGTCTTTTTCCCGACCCCCATGTCAGCACCCTTTCCCATGGCAATCACGCCTGCCGACAGCTTCATGGTAGTACGAGTGGCCAGATAGCAGCATGGAGAGCGTTTACCTGGGTAGCCCCGGGCAGATAACAGTTGAGTGCCCAATCACGTCTAGTGAGGCGCTATGACGTTCAATCGCCAGGCGCGGCGGCCCCGGTGAACCAGGCCGCTGACGTACGATCGAGTTGCTGCCGCCGCACCAGTGCGTCACGCTGCCGGGCCGAAACTAGCCACCGGGTGTGCGCGTTGTCATTGATACCTGCACACCTTTTCCCTGACAAAGACAGACCACTGTGAAACTGGACCTGGATGTGGCCTACGCGACCACGCTTGCTGCGGCTGTGCTGCTCGGGATCGGCTTCGTCCTGCAGCAGTACGCGGCCAGCCAGGAGCCGGAGTCCCGTTTCCTGAGGCTGCGCATCCTGACCGACCTGCTGCGCAAACCCCGGTGGCTGCTCGGCATCGGGTGCATGGTCGTCGGTCAGCTGCTCGCGGCGTGGTCGATAGGTAATCTCGAGCTGACGCTGGTCGAGCCCCTGCTGACCACCTACCTGGTGTTCGCGCTGCTCCTGGCCGTCCCGATGTCCAAGCAGGCGGTCAAGTGGACCGAGGTAACCGGCGCCCTGATCTTGTGCGCCGGGGTGGCGCTGCTGTCGGTTTCCCGGTCCACCAAGCCCATCGGCCTGTCGTTCGGCTCCTTCTCCAACTGGCCCGCGGCCGCGGTCATCGCCGCCATCGCGTTCGTCGCCGTACAGATCGGGCAGAGCCGGGGCGGACCGCTGCGGGCCACCCTGACCGGCCTGGGAGCGGGCCTGGTCTTCGGCATCCAGGACGCGCTGACCAGGCAGACGCTGGAGATCGTGCAGGGACAGTCGTATACCGCGCTGTTCCACGCGTGGGCGCCGTACTGCCTAGTCGCCACCGGGATCGTCGGCCTGTGGCTGATGCAGAATGCGTTCAGCGCGGGTCCGCTGCATGCCTCGCTGCCCACGATCGCGGCCGGCGAGCCGGTGGCAGGCATCGTGCTCGGCATCGTGGTGTTCGGCGACCGGATCCAGGTTTCGCCCGCGCAGCTAGCGATCGAGGCCGGCGGGATCGCCGCGCTCATCGTCGGCGTGATCATGGTGGCTAGCTCGAGTGCCTTCGGCGGCCTGCACAAGCTGACCGACGCTATCCGGCCGGATTCCGCGAGCCATCCGGTCAGTCACGCGAACCCGGCCACGCCGGGTAAGACGGCCACCCAGGGTAAGGCGGCCCGGCTGGCTAAGGCGCCGAATCCCGCCGCCCAGCCCGACCATAACGGAACCTCACCCGACCGGGTACCGGTCGCGCAGGAACCGCGGGCGGCCCGCGCGTACCGGCGCCACCTTCACGGCCCCCCGTCCGGTGAGGAAGGCGGCTGAGCCCGCACCTCGGCGAGCACGTCTGACCGCGGCCGCCCCCAGTCGCTCCGGGCCCCACCCCGGGATCCCCAGCCCGGGCGCGCCGCGCCCCGGTTCAGCATCCTGTCCAGCGCGCCGGTCACGCTTCCGTCGACGGCGATCATCTGCCGGACGATCGCGATCATCGCCGGCATGGCCCAGAAATCCCCGCAGACCCACAAGATGGCCGCGCCGATCTGCTGGTCGGCGAACGGCGCCAGCGTGACGCCGGGAATGTGGTTGTAGACCGAGTACACCGGGCCCGAAGCGAGGACGCTCAGCGACATCGCCAGGCCGATCATGATCACGTTGGTCATCAGCAGCGCGCCGGCCTGGCTGAGCAGCGGCATCCGCCGGATGAACGGCGGCGACGGGATGAACTGCAGCCAGAACAGCACCCCGGCCGCGAAGAAGCTGCCGTGCATCAGCCAGATGTGTACCGCTGCGTTCCGTTCGGCCAGGTCAAATGGTCCGGGCAGGTGCCAGAAGATCATCACGGCGTTGAACAGCCCGACCGACACCCACGGCCGCAGCACCAGTGCGCCCAGCGCGCGCAGCGGCCGCGACCAGCGGCCGGCCAGCACGCCGCGGGTCACGCTGCGGCCGGACCGGCCGGGCAGCGCGTCGAGCAGTGGCTGCCACGGCGCGCCCGCGACGATCAGCGACGGGGCCGCGAACATCAGCAGCAGGTGCTGGACCATGTGCACGAAGAAATAATCATCGGCCCAGTAGTCAATCGGCGACTCCACGGCCAGCAGGAGCACCACCAGTCCGGCGTAGAACCACAGCGACCTCAGCCGCCGCTGCCGCGTGCGTTCCGGCCGAGATCGCTGCGCCAGCCGCCAGAGCCCGACCTCGTGCCACCCCGCGACGACGAGCGCCACGATGAGAAACGGGTCGAAGGACCAGTGGTCCGCGAGATAGCTCATCGGCCGTCCTAGCTCGAGGATTCGTACTGGACCGGTACGTTGATCACCTGTGCCTTGGCCCAGGCCCCCTGGGCGAGCCGCCAGACGGTCAGCCTGGACCCGGAGGCGGCCAGCGCCTCGTACGATCCAGGCCCGGGCCCCGGCGCGAGCGTCGCCGTCCCGGCCGGGACGGCCGGCAGCGCCTGCCACGCGCCGCCCGGACCGCCGATGGTCTCCGCGCGGCCGCCGCTCAGCAGCAACCACGCGCTCCCGCCGGTCCCGAACCCGGACGCGCGCACCTGGTCCGCGGCGACCCGCCCGGAGACGGTCCAGCGCGTCCCGTTCGACCAGGCGACGAGCAGGCTGTCCCCGGCGAGCAGCAGGGCCACGTTGCCGGCGCCCTTACCGGCCAGCACCGTGCTGGCCAGCCCGAGCACCTGCACCTGATCGCCGCCGAACTCGGCGGGCAGCGCCAGCCCCGCCGACCGCCACGTACCGCCCGTCTCGGTGAAAACCCCGGCCACACCCCGCCGCACGCAGCTTCCCGCCGCCATCGGAGTCTTATTTGGGCCGAACGAGACGTCCTCCACCGCCACCAGACCGCAACTGCGACCCGGGGCGGACGCGGCCAGGGCGGACCGCGTGGTCAGCGACGACCACTGTCCGGCGGCCGCCGCGCTCGCGGTGGGCGCCTGCTTGATGTCCCCGTCTTGCAGCAAGGCGAGTTCGGGTCCGGACGGGGCGGCGGCGAGGGCGTCGGGGGCATCGGCCAGGTCGGCGTCGAGCAGGCCCGGCGCCCAGTGCTGACCCGCGTCGGTGCTCGCCGCCAGCGGCGAGAAGGCCAGGTTGTGGCTGGGCCGGACCCCCACGAGCACAGACGCGGCCGTGCCCGCGGCCACCAGGCCGCCGTTGTCGGCCACGCCCGCGGGCGTGACCAGGGACCACGTACTGGCACCGGCCGGCCGCACGAAGAGCTGCCAGAAGGCATTGTCCGACCCGGCCGGCCCGCCCAGCACGGCGATGGCCCAGGTGCCCTGCGCGGTGACCAGCGAGGTGCTGAGCGGCGCCCGGGCCGCCGTCGGCCCGGGCGTGGTGACCGCGGCCGTCTGCGTGCCGCAGCCAGCCGCGAGGCCCGCGCAGAGCACCGCGGCCAGGCCAGTCCCGGCCCATCTGTTGCTCACGAGGAGCCCAGGGCCTGCCGGGCGTACTGGCTGAGCAGCACGGAGAACGAGGACTTGGTGCTGCTGGTACCGGGCCCCGGGTCGGCGCCCACCTCCTCGCGGATGACGCCGGACCGGTCGATGACCACGGCCAGGTCGTTGTGCGCGGCCATCGCCCCGGCCGGCAGGTTCTCGACGGTGACGCCGTACTGCCGCCAGACCGCGCTCAGCTGGCTCAGCGAGCCGGTCAGGTACAGCCAGTTCGGCACCGCGGCCAGCCCTTCCTGCCGGTCGAAGGCCTGGGTGAACGCGGTAGACAGATAGGTGGGGTTGGCCACGACGGCCACCAGCATGACGTCCTTGTCCCGCGTGCCGAGCAGCACGCCAGCCTGCTTGAGCTCTTGCGCGATGATCGGGCAGTCGGTGGTGCACACGGGGTCGAGGAAGGTCATGAGCACGACCTTGCCGCGCAGGCTGGCCAGCGTGACCGGCTGGCCGTTCTGGTCGGTGAGCTGGAACCCGGGGGCCGGCAGGTCGAGGTTGGTGCTGCCGCCCGCGATGGACAGGGCCAGGATCGGATCCGCGGTCCGGTTGACCGCCGCCGAGGCCATCGGCGCCGCCCCGAGCACGATGACGGCCAGCGCGGCGACCGCCGCCACCGACCGCGCGCTGGCGGTCGCGAGCATCCCGCTCACCGCCCGGGGCCGTAGCCGGCGCCACCTGCCCGTCCCCTCGCCCCCGGCCGTCCCTCCGCCCCCAGCCGTTCCCCTGCCCCCAGCAGTCCCCCCGCCCCCAGCCGTGCCCTCACCCTCAACCGTCCCGCCAGCCCCAACTACTACCTCGCTAGCCCCAGCCTCCGCTGGAGCCTCCTCAGCCACCAGCACCTCCTGCGGCGCGGGCGTGAGCGCGAGATAGCCGGCCGTCAGCAGCAGCAGGGTGGGGATCATGCTGTTGGGGTCGGTCCCGATCCCGCCCAGGAAGCCGAGATCCTGGACCAGCACCCAGTCCGCCAGGCAGAACGCGACAGCGAACCACAGCCCGTACCTGACCAGGCGGGACCGGCCGGTCAGGAAGATGCCGCCCAGCGCGGCGAGCACGATCACGGCGGCGAGGTTCACCGCGAGGCCGTCGCTCGCGGTGAACGAGCCGAACCGGGCCAGCAGCGCGGACAGGAAATGCGGCTGGGAGGTCGAGGACATCGACTGGACCATGCCGGCCAGGGTTCCCGGCTGGCCGCCGGCCGTGCCCTGCCAGAAGCCGCGGCCGGGCCAGGCTTGCAGCACGGCCATGCCGATGAAGAAGGTCCCCAGGCCGGCCAGCAGCAGCCGCCCGACCCGTGGGCTGCGCCAGCTGCCTTCCGGCAGCGCGATGAGCGCGCCGGCGATCACGTAGAGCAGGACCGCTCCCGGCGCGCCGGTCAGCCAGCTCAGGCCCGGCGCGAATATCCCGCCGAACGACTCGCCGAACACCCAGACGGTGAGGCCCCACGCCACGCTGGCCAGCCCGGCCAGCCGGGACCACCGCCCGCGCGCCGCGGCGATCAGCCAGGCGCCGAGGCCAAGCTGGATCCACACCGACGCGGCGCCGGCCTGCACGGGGTGGTAGGACCAGGCGGTCCCGCCCCAGTTGACCAGGTGCTGCACCCAGGCAGGCGAGCTGGCCGCGGTCGGCTGGATGACCAGCGAGGGCAGCCCGGCCGCCATCTTGGGCTGCGCCTGCAAGATCCCGTCCAGGATCCAGAGCGTCCCGAACCCGATCCGGAGCAGCCACCGTCCCCGGGCTTCCCGCGTCCCGGCCGCAGCCCCAGCCGCCGCTCCGCCCGCACTGGCGCCGCCGGCCCGCGGTCGCACCCCTGACGCGGCGAACGGCCAGGTCCGTGCCGTCGCCCAGACGAGCCAGACGAACGCGACCAGGAGGAGGGCGATCGCGCCTTGATGGAACAGCGCAGACCTGAACGCGGCGACCATGGTCGGGTCACCGGGACTCAGGCCTGAGTTCATGCCGGGCACGGATCCGCTCCTCTCGTTCCGGGCGTGACGGGTCCCCGGGCGGCCAGGCCTAGTGTGCTCAGGGTAATGCGTACTCACCCGGCGGGACCGGCGCGGGCGGCAACATGATGATTATGTAATGGCCCGGTGCGTCACCGCCGGGCTAACTCGTCTCCGCGAACTGCCAGGCCGTGCCGTCCGGCGTGTCGCTGATGTCCAGGCCGGCCGCCGCCAGGGCATTCCTTATCGCGTCGGCGGCGGCGAAGTTACCCTGGCCGCGCAGCGCGCTCCGCAGTTGCAGGAGCGGCTCGACCGCGGGCCGCAGCCGGTCCCTGGGGTCGGCCAGCCCCGGCTGGGCCGCCCGTCCCAGCCGGCCGATGAGGCTGCCCAGCAGCGCTCGCGCCTGCTCGGTGCCCTGGTCTTCGTCGGTGTCGGCTTCCCACTGCCTGATCGCGTTCTCCAGTCCCAGGATCGCCTCGACCATCGCGGCGGCGTCCCGGTCGGCCGCCGCTATCCCGAATCCCAGCTGCGCGTCCGCCATGACCTCAGGCAGCGGCAAGGGCCCGGCATCCCCCGCTTCCCCGGCCTCACCCGAGACGGCCCCTGTCGCCGCCGCGGCCCTGCTGCCCGCCGCTCCTCTTGCGTTCCCCGCGCCGCGGACGAGGGCCCGCAGATCGGCCAAGGCCAGAGTCGTGCCGGACGGCAGGATCGTGCTGTTCCCGGCGCGGCGTACGGTGACACCGCCGCGGCCGCGGACCTCGGCGGCCTCGGTCCGCAAGTCGATCAGGACGGCCGTGTGCTCGTCCACGCCCAGGACGGCCGCGTCAGCCGGAAGTTCGCGCTCCATGACCGTCAGGCGGCGCGCGCCGAGGTAGCAGTGCCTGGTGTCGTAGTGGCCGCCTTCGGCGTTGTCGTAATGGGGGATGACCGCGACCTCGAGCCCGAGCGCGCCGAGCAGGTCAAGCCCGGCCAGCCAGTGCAGCGCCCCGCCCGCCTTGTAGATCTCGTACACCGGCAGGGCGAACGCTCCGACCGTGACCGCGGCCGCCGAGGCCAGTACGGTCACTCCGTGGCCGGCCAGCACGCGCTCCCGCAACGCGGCCGCGACCAGGCCGGCCTGCCAGTGCGCGAGCGCGTACGACGGGCTCCCTGGCCCGGCGAAAACCCAGTCCGCCGACTCAAGCCCGGCCGCCCCGCGGTCCTCCGCGATCCCGCTGACCATGGGCGCGGCCATGGCCGGGTCGAGGTCATGGCTGGTGCCTGGCATGATGCGGACGCGCAGGCCGACGCTGTCCGCGAAATAGCGCCGCGCGCGGGCTGAGACGTCCGCGGCGTTCTCCTGGAACGCGTATGGCGTCGCGAGCAGGATCGCCTCCGGACGGCCCGGGCCGAGCCGCGACACGAGATCCCGGTGCACGGTGACCATGGTGGGGCTGGTCTCACCTGAGCCGATGATGGCCAGGATGCGGCCGTACCGATAAGGAGCCATCGCTCTTAAGGTAACAACGTGCTGCAGGTCCCCGCACGCCCGCGGCGAGCTGCTAGCCGGCCGCGCGAGCCTTCAGCTTGAGCCGCTCGGGCCACGCCGCACCGGGCTTCAGTCCCCACACCGCGACCGCGACCATCGTCAGCACGAACAGTATGAACGTGAGGGCGTGAACGCTGGTGCAGTACAGGCAGATGCTCCCGATGATGAAGAGCTCCGCGTAGATCAGGTAGAGCACGAAGCCGATGCCGACCACGAGCGACGCGATCCGGAGCAGGTGGACCTCACGCCTGGTCGCCCGCCAGGCCCACGGGCTCATGATCGCCACCGCGAACACGTAGAACGCCAGCCCGAGGACGGCGACCGGGATGCCGAACACGTATGACTGCGGGCTGGTGGTCACCTTGGTGCAGTTCACCAGGCCCGACTCCGAGCATCCGGCCAGCGTCGACTCGGTGAAGTGAGCGATGGTCAGGTAGATCGACACGCCCAGCCCGGCCAGCGCCACCGCGAACGTGGTGATCTGCAGCCAGACAGCCGGCCCGGGTGCCGCCGGGCGGGCGCTGAGGTCGTCCGCGGTCGCCCGCCCTCGTGCACTGCCGCGAGCCTGGCCGCTCCTGGCCGCGCCGGCCTTCGGTGTCACGGCACCGTTCCTGGCCGCGTTGCCGTTCCTGCCCGTACTGGCCGGCTTCGCGGTCGTCCCGGTCTTGACGGCCGTTCCGCCGTTTCTGGCCGCGTTGCCGTTCCTGGCCGGGCCGGCCTGGGCGCCGTTGCGCGCGTTCCGGGCGCGATTTGACTTCGAAGCGGTCATCCGAGCTTCGCCTCCGGTGGTTTCACGGCCGTTGTGCGCGCGGTCCCTGGCCTTGGCTGCGACCGGCACGTGACGCCAGATTGTACCCCGCCGGTGACCACTCGCGGCCTTAGAGTCAGCTAGCGATTAGCTGAGCGGTCACACGCTGCCTTCCAGCGACTGGACGGCCGGGGTGCAGGCGCTGGCGGGCTGGTTGCCTGTCATCTTGCAGATGGCGGCCGTCATGTAGTTCGCCACGCCATCGATGCTCTTGGCCACCGGACTGCTCGGGTTGCTCAGGTCCGCCGCAATCTGGCTCCAGCTGAGGCCGCTGAGGATCCCCGGGTTGTAACTCGCCCCGATGATCAGGGACTTGTTGCCGAAGTCGACGAAGGGGATGGAGCCGGCGTCAGCGGAGCTGACGTAGGGCGGGGCGTCGTACTTGGTAAGGAGCGCCGTCTGCGCCGCGGTGGGCTTCTGCAGCGTGGTGTAGAAGCCCGTCGAGGTGTCCGGGATGTTGGTGTAAGCCTCGACCGGCGTGAACGTCAGGTACTTGCTGGTGTAGGTGGCGTTGGCGAACGTCCACGTCGGCGTGGCCGGGTAGGGCTCTGCCGTGCCGCCCCCGTTCCGGGTGGCCGAGCGGATGGTCTGCAGCCCCGAGAAGGTGCCGAACCGGCTCAGCGCCACGATCATCGACCAGCGCTCCGCGGCGCAGTAGGGGCAGTACTCGGCGCCCTCGTAAAGCATCTCGGGCTTACCGCCGCTGGTCAGCGCGGCCGGAGTCCCCTTGACCGGGATGGGTTTGGCGGTCACCGCGCTGCCGCCGTTGCCCACCGTGTCCAGAGTGCTCGCCGGCACGCTGGTGACCGTCGACACCACGTCGTTCAGCGCTGAGCCCGTGATGGTACTCCCCGACGAGGCCGTCGGCGTCGAGGGCTTGGAGGTGGCCTTGAACACGATGAAGGCCACCACGACCGCGATCACGGCGAGGATGCTGCCCGAGGCGATGAGGATGCGCCTGCGCTGCTCGGCTCGGTGCTCCGCCGCCCGCTGGGCCGCGATCTTCTCCCTGCGGCTGTAATCGACCTTGGTTCTGCTTGCCTTGCCCATGATCGGTTCGTCCAACCCTTGCCTCAGCCAGCCAGCGATCCGGCCGCACCACTGCTGGTTCCATGCCTGCGTTGGCGCGCAGGAGTAGTCCGTTGTCCCGGATACCGCGCTCTATGGTAGGCGCTCCGCAAGACCGGCGCGGCCGTCCGGGCCGCCCCGCCCCGCCACGACGGCCCGGAATCGCCCGATGCGAGGTCTTCCCGGTGTTATGTCGTCTCGGGCGCGGGCGGGAACGCCGGCGCCGCCAACGCCCCGAACGCGCTGCTTTCTTCGCTCTGTTCCGCCCACACGGCCGCGCCCGCCGGATTCACCACGGCATCCCCGACCCGCTCCAGGAAACCCCGGATGGTCGCGACCGCGACCCGGCGCAAGACCACCCGGTCCAGCATGGCGCCCACCTTGCCGAGCGGTGGCCGGTACGATCCGGCCAATTGCAGCGTCGTCACGGACTCCGCGACCGGCGCCAGGGTGAGGTCGGCATCCAGCACCGGGAGCAAGCCGCCGCCCGGGCCGGCCGCCTCCCACCGCAGCGCCAGCACCGCCGATTCACCACGCGTGACGAGATCACGGAAGCGCACCTCCACCAGCCGGGACACCCCTGGCACCGAATCGAGCGGCCCCACCCGGGCCAGGCCGGTGCCCCACTCACGGTACGCGTCGCCCGACGCGTCCCCCAGCCAGCCACCGTGGGCCAGTGCCGCCACGCGTGCGCAGGCCACGCCGAAGCTCACATCCACGAGCACCTCGGAGCCGATGAACATCTCACCAGTTAAATCAAGGCCGGAAGGGGCGCGCTAGGTGCCAAAGGTCCCGGATTCCGGCGCCGAAGGTCCGGGCCAGCTCGTCACGGACCGAGGGGCCGGCCCTCACGGCAGGTAGTGAGGGGGGGTGCCGTGAGGGCCGGCGGCTCCGGGGCGCCCGGAGGCTTCGGTCGGCTAGGTGCCGCCTGCGCCGTTGGCGCGGTGGTACGAAACAGCCCAGCGGTCAGTCAGGGTCCGCCGCCCCCTCCCGTGAAGCCGGGCATCCGCCGCGCCGGCCGGCCGAGGGTGTACGCGACCAGCCCCGCCTGCCGACGCCCCTAGGCACCCGACCTACTATTAATTGGCGTTCTCCATGTGATCTAGATTTTTTCTGGATGAGTGGCACAAATCGCTGTAACCTCGGAAAAGGCGCTCCGCCCTGGTGGGGGGCGAATCTTGGGGTGGGTCTCGCGAGCGGAAGGTCGGCGAAGCCGTGGTGTTGCGCGTCGGCGTACTTGGTGCCGTGACGGCCTGGTATGGCGACCAAGAGCTGTCGGTTGGCCAGCCGAGGCAGCAAGCTGTCCTCGGCATTCTCGCGATGCGTGCGAACCGGGTGATCTCCCGCGGTGAACTGGTCGATGCGGTCTGGGGACAGGATCCGCCGGCCAGCGCCGAGGGCGGTATCTATACCTACGTGGCCGGCCTGCGCCGCATCATCGAACCAAACCGGTCGTTGCGCGGGCCGGGCCGGGTCCTGGTCTCCGCCGGGGCCGGCTACGTGCTTCACCTGGTGCCTGGCCAGCCGGACGCCGTTTCCTTCGAGCAGCATCTGGGCCGGGCCCGTCAGCTGCGCAAGAGTGGAGACCCGGCCGGGGCGGTGGCCGCGCTTAACTCCGCGCTCGGGCTGTGGCGAGGTATCGCGTTCGCCGGAGTGCCCGGGCCGTTCGCGGAGACCGAGCGGGTACGGCTCGGCGAGCTGCGCTCCGCGGCCGCGGAAGAACGGGCCGACGTCCTGCTCACGCTCGGCCGGCACGAGGAAGTGGTGCCCGACCTGACCGTCATGGTCGCGGATCACCCGCTCCGGGAGCGGATGCGCGGCCTGCTGATGATCGCGCTGTACCGCTGCGGGCGGCACGCCGAATCGCTGCGGGTTTTCCAAGAGGGCAGGCACGTACTGGCCGAGGAACTCGGCATCGATCCTGGCAGTGAGCTGTCCCGCGTCCACCAGCAGATCCTTACCTCCGATCCCGCGCTGAACCTCTCCTCCGACGAAGCGGGCGCGGCCCGGCTGACGAGTCCGAACGAGGCCGCCCGCACCTGGGGGACGGTCGCCGCGGCAGTATCCGCCGGGCAAGCGACGGGCCCGGCGTCCGACCCGGCCCCGGCCGAGCCGGGCGTGTTCATTCCGGTGCCGGCCCAGCTGCCGTTCGAGGCACCCGGCTTCTCCGGTCGCCATGACGAGCTCAGCCTGCTGCAGGCGGTGCTGCCCGCTAGATCCGCCGGGTCCGACGAGCCGGTGCCGGTGGTCGTTATCTCCGGCACGGCGGGGATCGGCAAGACCGCGCTCGCCATCCGCTTCGGCCGCCAGGTCGCCAAGCGCTTCCCCGACGGCCAGCTGTACGCTCACCTGCGCGGCCTGGGTCCGGCCACGCCGCCGGTGGAACCGGGCGAGGTGCTGCGGTCCTTCCTGGACGCCCTGGGACTGCCCCCGCACCGGATTCCGGCCGACACCGAGGGACGGGCGGCGCTTTACCGCAGCCTGCTCGACGGCAAGCGCATGCTGATCGTGCTCGACAACGCGCGCAACGCGGCCCAGGTGCGCCCGCTGCTGCCGGGTTCGCCCGGCTGCCTGGTCGTGGTCACCAGCCGGAACGAGATGACCGGCCTAGTCGCCGCCGAGGGGGCGGTGCCGCTCACGCTCGACGTGCTCAGCTCCGCGGAAGCCCACGAGATGCTGTCTCGCCGGCTGGGGCAGGACCGGGCCGCGGCCGAACCCGAGGCGGCGGAGGAGATCATCGAGGAGTGCGCGCACCTGCCGCTGGCGCTCAGCATCGCCGTCGGCCGCGCCGCCGGCCGGCCCAAGCGGCCGCTGGCGGAACTAGCCGCCGAACTGCGCGACGCCCGGGGCCGGCTGGACGCACTTGAGGCGGACGACGCGGCGACGGACGTGCGGGCCGTGCTGTCCTGGTCCTACGACCAGCTCAGCGAGGGCGCGGCTCAGATGTTCCGCCTGCTCGGCCTGCATCCGGGGCCCGATATCTCGCTGTCCGCGGCGGCCAGCCTGGCGGGGATTCCCCGGGCCAAGGCGGGCACCGCGCTCCGCGAGCTGACCCGGACCCATATGGTCGCCGAGCACCAGCCCGGCCGGTTCACGTTCCATGACCTGCTCCGCTTTTACGCCGCCGATCAGGCCGAGCGGCATGAGGCAACGCAGGAACGCCACGCGGCCGTGCACCGGGTGCTCGACCACTACCTGCATACGGCGATGGCCGCCTCGCAGCGGTTCAGCCCGTTCCGGTCGCCGCTGCGGCTGGCCCCGGTGCAGCCGGACGTGGTGCCGGCCGACGTGGCCGGCAAGGAGCAGGCCATGTCCTGGTTCGACGCCGAGGTCCCGGTGCTGCTCGCGCTGGTCGGCTACGCCGATGCCAACGGCTTTGACGACTACGCCTGGCAGATCTCCTGGACCCTCGGCCCGTTCTTCAACCGGCGCGGCCGGTGGCGCGACTACGCGGCCACCCAGGGCGCCGCGCTGGCCGCCGCGCAGCGCCTCGGCGATACCGTCGCCCTGGCGCACACGCACTACCTGCTCGGCAACGCCCAGGCTCACATGGGTGATTATGAGGCGGCCAGCCCGAACATCCGGCGGTCGCTCGACCTGTTCCGCGAACTCGGCGACCGGGCTAACGAGGGCATGGTGCTGAACGGCCTGGCCAGCATGCTTGAGGATCAGGAGCGCTACCCGGAGGCGCTGGCTGTCGCGCTGGACGCGCTGCGGATGCTCAAGGCCGCCGGGCACTGGTGGTCGCAGGGCAACCTGGAGAACGGGGTCGGCTGGCTTTACGCCCACCTGGGTCAGTACGACCAGGCCCTGACCCACTGCCAGCGGGCGCTGAGCCTGCACCGGGAATCCGGCTACCGCGGCGGCACCGCCGATACCATGGACAGTCTCGGCTACGTCTACCTGCGCCTGGGCGACATGGCGCAGGCCAAGGCCAGTTACGCCAAGGCCATCGAGGCCTACCGCGAGATCGGCTCCCCGTACGGCGAAGCCAACTCGCTGGCCAGCCTGGGCGACGCGCTACTGGCCGAGGGCGACCCCGCCGCCGCCGGGACGGCGTGGCGTGCGGCCGTGGTGATCCTCGAAAGCCTGCCGCACCCGCTGGCGGACGAGGTCCGGGCCAAGCTCGGCGCCCTGGGCTCGGAGGCCGAAGGCGGCGGCCAGGTCCCCGCTGCTGCGGGCCTCCCCGGCTAGCGCCGGCCCCGCGGAGCCGGTCACCTGACCGGGGGCAGCCACCGCGGCTCGTTAGGTATAAAGGAAGCGGGTCTACGGGGCTGGCTCAACGCCCTTCGAATCGCGCGAAAGGTACAGACGCTGGTGACCACGAGGGTGCTGCTGCTCGAGAACGTCCATCCCGACGCGTCGGCGCGGCTGGCCAAAGAGGGTTACCAGGTCGACACGCTGCCGCGCGCGCTCGGCGAGGACGAGCTCGTCGAGGCCATCGGCGAC
The DNA here is from genome assembly GCA_963806335.1 of uncultured Actinomycetes bacterium. Lineage (GTDB taxonomy): Bacteria > Actinomycetota > Actinomycetes > Streptosporangiales > Streptosporangiaceae > Palsa-504. Next base: position 264,195 of record CAWDXO010000018.1, on the reverse strand, counting down.
GTGAGCCTGCTCGGGATCAGGTCGGGGACGCAGGTGACTGAGCGGGTCCTGGCGGCCGCGCCGCGGCTGGTCGCGGTCGGCGCGTTCTGCATCGGCGTCAACCAGATCGACCTGGCCGCCGCGAGCAGGCGCGGAGTAGCGGTCTTCAACGCGCCGTTCTCCAACACCCGCAGCGTGGTCGAACTCGCGCTGGCCGAGATAATCTCCATGGCGCGCCGGCTGCCGGAGAAGACCATGAAGATGCACGCCGGCGAATGGGACAAATCGGCGACCGGAAGCCATGAGGTGCGCGGCCGCCGCCTCGGCATCGTCGGCTACGGCAATATCGGTACCCAGCTATCCGTGCTGGCGGAAAACCTGGGCATGTCCGTCTATTTCTACGACGTGGCCGACAAGCTGGCGATCGGCAACGCCCGCCGTTGCTCCACCCTGGCCGAGCTGCTGGAGTCGGTGGAGACCGTGACCCTGCACGTCGACGGGCGCGACGGCAACCGCGGCTTCTTCGGCGCGGCCGAGTTCGCCGCGATGCGGCCGCGCTCGCTGTTCCTCAACCTGTCCCGCGGGTTCGTGGTGGACCACGCGGCGCTGCGCCGCAATATCGAGTCCGGGCACATCGCCGGGGCGGCCATCGACGTCTTCCCTGACGAGCCGAAAGGCGCCGGCGATGAGTTCGTCTCCGAGCTGCGCGGGCTGCCGAACGTTATCCTCACCCCGCACATCGGCGGCTCGACCGAGGAGGCCCAGCAAGACATCGGCGAGTTCGTCGCGGGCAAGCTGGCCGATTACATGGCCTCCGGCGCCACCTCGCTCAGCGTGAACCTGCCGGGTGTCACGCTGCCCGTGGTGAGCGGCACGCACCGTCTGGTACACCTGCACCGCAACGTGCCCGGCGTGCTGGCCTCGATCAACCGGGTGCTGGCCGAACACGGCGTGAACGTCGAAGGGCAGCTCCTGCGCACTAAGGACGAGTTCGGCTACGTGCTGACCGACATCGGCTCCGAGTACAGCGAGGACGTGCTCGCCGAGCTCCGCGCGATGCCGGTCACCATCAGCCTGCGCACCCTGTGCTCCCCCTGAAGCACGCGATCAGCGGGAGACCTCACAGCGGCGTCACGTACGCGCCGGAGATGCCGCCGTCGACCAGGAACGTCGAGGCGGTGATGAACGAGGCGTCGTCGCTGGCCAGGAACGCCACCGCCGCGGCGATCTCCTCGGCTTCGGCGAACCGGCCTATCGGCACGTGCACGAGCCGGCGCGCGGCCCGCTCCGGGTCGGCCGCGAACAGCTCGCGCAGCAGCGGCGTGTTCACCGGTCCCGGGCACAGCGCGTTGACCCGGATGCCCTCCCGCGCGAACTGCACGCCCAGCTCGCGGGACAGGGCGAGCACGCCGCCCTTGGACGCGGTGTAGGAGATCTGGGAGGTGGCCGAGCCCAGCACCGCGACGAACGAGGCGGTGTTCACGATGGCGCCCTTGCCCTGCGCCCGCATGTAGCCGATCGCTTCCTTGCAGCACAGGTACACCGAGGTCAGGTTGACCTCCTGGACCCGGCGCCAGGCCTCCAGGGGCGTGGAAAGGATCGAGTCGTCCTCGGGCGGGGAGATGCCGGCGTTGTTGAACGCGACGTCCACCGAGCCGTAGGTCTCCTGGGCCGCGCGGAACGCCGCGGCCACGTCGTCGGGCGAGGTCACGTCGGCGTGCACGAACAGCCCGCTGACCTCCGCGGCGGCCTTCTCCCCGGCGTCGTCGTCGACGTCGACCGCGACCACGTTGGCGCCGTCCGCCGCGAACCGCCGCGCGGCGGCCAGCCCGATCCCGCTGCCCGCCCCGGTGATCACGACAGTTCTTCCCTCGAACCTCATATTTTTCAGCTCCCGTTCGCTCTGTTCTCTCGCTCGCCTCCGGGCGCCTTTAGGCGCCGCCTTGCTTGCGTGGCCGCCTGCGGCGGCGGGCCCTCGTCGCTCGTTCCTCGCTCCTCAGTCCAGGCAGCGCCGCGCCCTTCGGCTCGCGAGGAGGCTCCTCAGTCCAGTCGGCGCCGGCGCCCCTTTGGCTCGCTCACTCGGTCGAGATGAACACGTTCTTGGTCTCGGTGAACGCGTCCGGGGCGTCCGGGCCGAGTTCGCGACCGAGACCGGATTGCTTGAAGCCGCCGAACGGCGTCCAGTACCGCACCGAGGAATGCGAGTTCACCGAGAGGTTGCCGCTGTCCACCGCGCGGGCCACCCGGATCGCGCGGCCCACGTCCGAGGTCCAGATCGAGCCGGACAGGCCGTAGGGCGTGTCGTTGGCGATCGCCACCGCGTCCGCCTCGTCCTCGAACGGCGTCACGGTCACCACCGGGCCGAACACCTCCTCGGTATAGGCCCGGTCATCAAGGCGCACCGGCGCGAGCACGGTCGGCGGGAACCAGAACCCCGGCCCGTCCGGCGCGTGGCCGCGGAAGGCCACCGGCGCGTCGTCCGGCACGTAGGAGGCGACATGCGCCCGGTGCGCCGCCGAGATCAGCGGTCCCATCTCCGTCCCGGCCGCCGCGGGATCGCCGACCGCAACGCCCTTCACCGCGGGCTCGAACAGCTCCATGAACCGGTCAAGGGCGCTGCGCTGTACCAGGATCCGGGACCGCGCGCAACAGTCCTGCCCCGCGTTGTCGAATACCGCGTAGGGCGCGGTCGCCGCGGCCCGCTCCAGGTCGGCATCGGCGAACACGATGTTGGCGCTCTTGCCGCCGAGTTCCAGCGTGAGCCGCTTGATCTGGCGCGCGCAGCCGGCCATGATCTGCTGGCCCACTTCGGTGGACCCGGTGAAGACTATCTTCCGGACCGCGGGATGGTCGACGAGCCGCTGCCCGACGACGCTGCCCTTGCCCGCCAGCACCTGGAACACTCCCTCAGGCAGGCCTGCCTCCAGCGCGAGCTCGCCGATCCGCATCGCGGTCAGCGGAGTGGCCTCGGCGGGCTTGGCCACCACCGTGTTCCCCGCGGCCAGGGCGGGGGCTAGGCCCCAGGCCAGGATGGGCATCGGGAAGTTCCACGGGACGATCAGGCCGACCACGCCGACCGGCTCATGGAAGGTGACGTTCAGTCCGCCGGGTACCGGGATCTGCCGGCCGCACAATCGCTCCGGCGCCGCCGAGTAGTAGAGCAGTACGTCGCGGACATGCCCGGCCTCCCAGCGGGCCTGCCCGGCCGGGTGGCCCGAGCCCGCCACCTCCAGGGCGGCGAGCTCCTCGACGTGTGCGTCCACGGCGGCGGCGAAGGCACGCAGCAGCCGGGCGCGGTCACCGGGCGCGACGTCACGCCAGGCGGCCTGGGCGGCCGCGGCCGCCTCGATCGCCGCGTCGGCCTGCTCCGCCGAGACCTGGGTCACGGTGGTGACCGGTTCCTCGGTCGCGGGATTCAGCACGGTGAACTGGGACATGCGCGGGTTTCCCCCTGACAGGCACTTGATTGACCGGCGGATCCTCTGATCACGGGTCCTCTGACCACGGGTCCTCGAACGACGGGCCCTCGAACCGCGGGCACCCGGACTACAGGCGCTCGAAGCAGCGCCGCAGTTCCCAGTCGGTCACCGCGGCCTCGTAGGCGGACAACTCCACCCGGGCGTAGTTGGCGTAATGCTCGACCACCTCCGCGCCGAACGACTCCCGCGCCAGCTCGCTCTTTTCCCACTCCTCCAGCGCGTCCCGCAGGGTATGCGGGACCCGGGCGGTCGTGTCGGCGTAGGCGTTGCCGGTCAGCGGGGGCTCGAGGGCCAGCTCGTGGTCGATGCCGTGCAGCCCGGCCGCGATCATCGCGGCCACGGCCAGATACGGGTTCACGTCGCCGCCCGGCGTCCGGTTCTCGACCCGAAGCGACGGGCCGTGCCCGACCAGGCGCAGCGCGCAGGTCCGGTTGTCGGGGCCCCAGCGTATCGAGGTGGGCGCGAAGCTGCCCGGGACATAGCGCTTATAGGAGTTGACGTTGGGCGCGTAGCACAACGTCAGCTCCCGCATCGAGGCGAGCAGGCCGGCCAGGAAGTGCCCGCCGAGCTTGGACAAACCGTACGGCTCGTCACCGGCCAGTACGGGAGCCCCGTCCGCAGCTCCGCGCAGCGAGAGATGAATGTGGCAGGAGTTACCTTCACGGGCGTTCGGTTTGGCCATGAAGGTAATGCTCATGCCCTCCTGGGCGGCGATCTCCTTGGCCCCGGTCTTGTAGATCGAGTGGTTGTCGCAGGTAGAGACCGCCTCGGCGTACCGGAACGCGATCTCATGCTGGCCGAGGTTGCATTCGCCCTTGGCCGACTCCACGTACAGGCCGGCCCCGGCCATCTCGTTGCGGATCCGGCGCAGCAGCGGCTCGATCCGCGCCGTCCCCAGGATCGAGTAGTCCACGTTGTAGGTGTTGGCGGGCACCAGATCGCGGTAGTCCTTGGCCGCCGCCTGCTCGTAGGTGTCCCGGTAGACGACGAACTCCAGCTCGGTCCCGGCCAGCGCCACCAGCCCGCGTTCGGCCAGCCGCGCGGTCTGCGCCGCCAGTATCTGCCGCGGCGACGCCACCACCGGAGCGTCATCCAGCCAGGTCAGGTCGGCGATCACCAGGGCCGTGCCGGGCTGCCAGGGGACGCGGCGCAAGGTGGCCATGTCGGGCCTGAGTACGAAGTCGCCGTAGCCACGGTCCCAGGACGACATCGCGTACCCGTCGACCGTGTTCATGTCCACGTCGACGGCGAGCAGGTAGTTGCAGCCCTCGGAGTAGTGCTCCGCGACCTCCTCCAGGAAGAACTCCGCGGAAAGCCGCTTGCCCTGCAGCCGGCCCTGCATGTCGGTGAAGGCGAGCACTACCGTGTCGATCTCGCCCTCACCGATCGCGACGCGCAGCTGCTCCAGGGTCAGCATGCCGTGCCGCAGTGAACCGGGACCGTGCCCCAGGTCGGCAGGCATCAGGTCGAGAGCTCCCGCTCGATCGCGGCCAGTTCCTCAGCCGTGCCCTGCACCTTGGGTCCCTTGAACCAGTTCTTCGCCGAGACCAGCCAGTAGACGCCGGCGAAGCCGAGCACCACGACTACGGCCACGACGGTGTAGTTGAAGTTGACCCAGCCGATCGGGCTCGCGGTGGGCAGCATGAACAAGATGGTAATGAAGACCACCCAGATGACCGCGAGGGTGCCGACCAGGTAGCTCCACCGGCCCAGGTGCCAGGGTCCGCGCTTGAAGCTCTCGCCCTGTCGCAGCCGCAGGTAAGTTGGTATGACGTAGGCGATGTACAGGCCGATGACCGCGATCGAGGTGACCGCGGCGTAGGCCGCGCTGTTCCACAGGTACGGCAGGCCCAGGATGAACGCCCCGGCCGCCGCCAGCCAGATCGCGTTGGTCGGCGTCCTGGTCCGCTTGTTCACCTGGTGCCAGATATTCGAGCCGGGCAGCGCCCCGTCCCGGGAGAACGCGTAGATCATCCGCGAGTTCGCGGTGACCGAGGACATCCCGCAGAACAGCTGGGCGCCGATGACCACGAGCAGCAGCAGCTTGGCGCCGGTGTCCCCGATCGCGGTGACCCAGATCTGGGCCGGCGGTACCAGCGCGCTGGTGTAGAGGGTGTAGTGCGTCTTCTGGATCGCGAAGGTGATCCCGATCAGCAGCACCCAGCCGGCGATCAGCGACACCACGATCGACATCACGATGCCGCGCGGGCCGCTGCGCGCGGCGTTGTGGGTCTCCTCGGTCATGTGGGCCGACGCGTCGTACCCGGTGAACGTGTACTGGGCCAGCAGCAGGCCGAGCAGCAGCACGTAGAACGTGCTGTGCCACCCGGTGTTGTTGACGATATTGGTGAACACGTAGCCGGCCGACGCGTGGTGCGAGGGCACGAAGGCGAGCACCGCCACGATGATCAGCACGCCGAGAATGTGCCACCAGACGCTAATGTCATTCAGCAGCGCGACCAGCCGGATGCCGAACTGGTTCATCACGCCGTGCACGAACAGCACGATCGCGAAGATCAGGATCGTGACCCAGTGCGCCGTGCTGACCCCCCACACCAGGTTGAGCAGCGCGTTGATGAAGAACGCGGCGCCGAAGTCGATGCCCGCGGTGACCGCGACCTGGCCGAGGAAGTTGAACCAGCCGGTGAACCAGGACCAGGCGGGCCCGTTCTTGCTGGCCAGCTTGGCCGACCAGTAGTACAGGCCGCCCGCCGTGGGGAAGCTGGAGCAGACCTCGGCCATGGACAGCCCGACGAGCAGGGTCATGAGCCCGACAATCGGCCACCCCCAGACGATGATGGCGGGGCCGCCGGTGTTCATGCCGTACCCGTACAGGGTCAGGCAGCCGGACAGGATCGAGATGATCGTGAACGACACGGCGAAGTTCGAGAACCCCGACATCCGCCGGCGAAGCTCCTGGGCATAGCCAAGTTCGTGCAGCCGCTGCTCATCCGAGCCGGCTGCGTGGACCGCGGCGATGTCGTCGGCCATGCGATCTCCCTGGGAGAAGCAACATATATGGCTGGAGTTGATCCATTGAATGAAGGTATTGACCCACTGCGCCGGGGAGTGTGTCAAGGGGGGTGACCGGGCCGTCTGGGCCGGGGGCCGCCTGGAGCCGCGCCCTGCGGGCCAAAGCGCCTCAGGAATCGCCGAGGAAGCCGCGCAGCAGCGCCGCGGTCCCCGCTACATGCTCTTCCATCGCGCGCCTGGCCCGGTCGGGATCGCCGGCCAGAATCGCCCGCACGACGCTCGCGTGCTGGAGGTTCGCGTGCTCGAGGTTGGGCCCGAGCATGGGGATCGCGTTGAGCAGGTCCACCAGCCGGACCCGGGCCTCGACGACGCTCGCGGTCAGCAGCGGCGAGCCGGCCGCGTCGGCGATCGCCAGGTGCAGCCGCGTGTCCGCCTGCCGGTAATCCGAAGCGCCGCACGCGTGCACCGCGGCCAGGCACTCGGCCAGGTTCTCCCGCTGCTGCATGGTCAGGCTGGCCCGGGCCGCCATTTCGGCCGCGCCGCTCTCGACCACCCGGCGGAACGTCAGTGCGTCGTCGAGCTGGCTGCCCATGTCCCGCGCGGTCCGGCTGAGCTCGTCCGGCACCATGGGTTCGGGCGGCCGGATGACGAACGTCCCGCCGAACCTGCCCCGCTTGGTCTCGACGTACCCGGCCGCGGCCAGCTCGCGCAGCGCCTCGCGAAGCGTGATGCGGCTGATCCCGAGCCTGCGGGTCAGCTCCCTTTCCGGCGGCAGCCGGTCGCCCGGCGCGTACACGCCGAGCTTGACTCCCTCGAGCAGCCGCTCGACGGTCTCCTCGAAGGCGTTTCCCGTCCGTACCGCGCGGAAGACCGCGGCGGTGATGGCGGGCGAGCCTCCTGGCATGGTCTTGTCTCCTGATCGCCGATGCTGGCGAGACAATACTGTCGGAGAAAGACTAGATCATGGGCGCAAGTTGCGTCGTCCGCGCGCAGGCCCGCTCGGTGGCCGCGCTGACCAGCGCGGTGCACAAACGCGGGTCGCTGCCCTGCTCAGGGTGCCACTGAACGGCGAGCACGAAGCCGGGAAGGCCGTCGAGCGCCGACGGGCCGGCTTCCACGGCCTCGATCGTGCCGTCCTCTTCCCACGCCACCGCCTTGAGCCCGTCGCCGAGCAGGTCGACAGCCTGATGGTGGCGGGTGGGCACCTCGAAGTACCCGTCCTCGGGCAAGATTCCGGCTAGCGCGCTGCCCGGGCTGACCCGCACCTTGTGCAGGCCGAACCCGCCCGGCGCTCCGTTGTGCCTGGTATTCCCGACCAGCTCAGGCAGGTGCTGGTGCAGGGTCCCGCCGCGGCAGATGTTCAGTACCTGCATGCCGCGGCAGATGGCCAGCAGCGGCACGCCGAGCCGCAGGGCGTGGCTGGTCACGGCGAAGTCCCACGCGTCCCGCAACGGCACGGGGTCCTGAGTCTCCGGGTGCCGGGCCGCGCCGTACCTGCCCGGGTCGACGTCCGGCCCGCCCGTCACGACCAGGCCGTCCAGGCCCGCGACGGTGGCGCTGGCCTCCTCGTCGTCCCCGCCCGGCGGGAGCAGCACCGGCCGTCCGCCGTTGCGCCGGACCGCGTCGACATATACCCATGGCAGCAGGGCCGCGCGAGCCGACCAATTGCGCCAGGAAGCGTGATCGTCATATGTGGTTATGCCAATGACCGGCGTCATAGTGCCCCTTTGAAGAGAACTCCGTAGCCCCCGCTACCCGAGAAAACCTCGATCATTCAGAACGGACCGTCGTCCCTGTCACCATCTGTGTTCGCGCTTCGCGTGGTGAGCGGGGCGGCAGGCGGTGACGCTGGAAGCCAGGTTCGTCCGGTGTTTTGGAACAGTATTTAGGTCACATCCCGCGCTGGCGGGTTCAGTAATTGTATAACGGCGATCGTCCCTTCGCGGACGAACGGCCAAAACGGTAACGCAGCGTATTTTGAGCCAGCTTAGGATGATCCGTTCCGGCCCGGGACCCTTAGTCCGGGTTACGTTCGCAGACCGTTAGCCTCGATGGCCGTCTCGGCGGCGGAATCAGCCCGGCAGCGGCACCAGGTCGCGGGCGCGGGCGACGTGGGCGGGCCAGCACGGGAAATAGTGCTCCGACGGGTCGGCCGCGACCAGCCGCTCCATGGCCGCGCGGGTGGCGTCGTTGACCGGGGTGTACACCACCATCCGGGTGCCGGGCGCCGCCTGGACGGCGAAGCTGGTGGAGGTCATCTCCAGGCGCGGGTAGAGCGGATGCCGGAACACCTTGGCGTAATGGGCGGGATGGGCCACGTCCTGGGTCGCCCACATGGCGGCGAACTCCGGGCTGGCCGCCTCCAGCCGCCGGATGAAGCTGGTCCACGCGGGGTCACCGACATGATGACCGTAGGCCGCGCGCAGCTGCGCGACCAGCGTGGCCCGCTGGCCGGAGCGGTTCTCGATCGCGCTGCAGCAATCCGGCCGGGTAAAGCAGTAGAGCAGCGTGTTGCGATCGCGGGGCGCGACCTCGGCGGTACGCGGGAACAGCACCGTGTACGCGGCATTCCAGGCCAGGATGTCGAACCGCTCGGTCACCACGCTGGCGGGCATCGGGGTCAGCCCATCGAGGATGACCTGGATTTCCGGGCGCAGCAGCTGGCCTTCCCCGTGCGGTGCCGCCGTGTCGGGGGCCTCGGCCAGCCGGAACAGGTGCTGGCGTTCGACCGTGTCGAGCCGCAGTGTCCTGGCCACCGCCTCTAGCACCTGGACGCTCGCGCGGATCGGACGGCCCTGCTCGAGCCAGGTGTACCAGGTCACGCCGACCCCGGCCAGCTGGGCTACCTCCTCGCGCCGCAGTCCCGCCGTCCGGCGCCGGTGCCCGCCCGGCAGCCCGACGTCCTCGGGCGTGATCCGTTCCCGTCGGCTGCGCAGAAAGGCCGCCAGCTCACCACGCCGCTCTGTTGTCCCGCTCGCCTCCGGGCCGCCTTCTAGGCGCCGCCTTCCCTCGTCGCTCGTTCCTCGCTCCTCAGTCCTGGCCGCGCCGCGCCCCTTTGGCTCGCGGGGGGTCCAGGCGGCGTCGCGGCCCTTCAGCTCGCGGGGGGTAGTCCACGCTGGGCCACGCCATTTTGGCTCGTTCACGTTTCCATCGTGGCCTATGTGTTTGCGGTTTGCCAGGTGCTTCTAGTACCAGGATAACCAGGCTCTTGGTACCTGGATAAGGATGCCGCCAGGCTTGTGACATGACCAACATCCTGACCCGTGATGCTAGCGTCGGGGCGGCCCGCCGCGAGCGTCCGGTACGCCCCGGCCTCATCCTGGCCATCGTCCTGATCGGCCAGTTCATGGCCGTGCTTGACGCCTCTATCGTCAACGTCGCCGCCCCGTCGATTCATGCCAGCCTGCACGCCTCGGGCGCGGGCCTGCAGCTCGTCGTGGCCGGGTACACGATCACCTACGCGGTGCTGCTGGTGACCGGGGCCCGGCTCGGCGACATCCTCGGTCACCGGCGGATGTTCATGGCCGGCCTGGTCCTGTTCACGCTAGCCTCGCTCGGCTGCGGGCTGGCCAGCACGGCCGGGTTCCTGATCGCCCTGCGATTCGTTCAGGGAGCCGGTGCGGCCGTGATGATCCCGCAGGTACTCAGCCTGATCCAGCGCACTCACGCGGGCCCGGCCCGCGCCCGCGCCATGAGCAGGTACTCGGCTGTGCTGGCCGGCGGCGCGGTGGTCGGGCAGCTGGTCGGAGGCCTGCTGATCAGTGCCAACCTGTTCGGCTCGGGCTGGCGGCCCGTCTTCCTCGTCAACGTGCCCATCGGCGTGGCGCTGCTGGTGGCCGGGGCGCGGACGCTGCCGCACGGTAAGGGCGAACCAGGCCGGACCCTCGACGTGGCCGGCCTGGCGCTGCTCACCCCGGCCGTGCTCGCATTCGTGCTTCCGCTCGTGCTGGGCCAGCCCGAGCACTGGCCGCTGTGGGGCTGGGTCCTGATGGCCGCCAGCGTGCCCCTGGTCGCCGCGTTCGTCCGGGCCGAGCGGCGGGCGGCCGCGACGGGCGGAACCCCGCTGATCCCCGGCCGGGTGCTGCGGGTGCCCGGGGTGCCAGTCGCGATCGCCGGCCTGTTCACGGTGATGACCATCTTCAGCGGGTTCTTCTTCACCCTCGCCCTGCACCTGCAGGATGGCCTGGGCTACTCCCCGCTGCGGGCCGGCCTGACGTTCGCGCCGGCCGCGGCCGCCTTCGCCCTGGTCAGCCTCAACTGGCGGCGGGCGCCCGCGAGCTGGCACGGCGCCCTCATCGTCGGCGGCTTCGTGGCGTTCGGCGCGGCGATGGCCGGCCAGGCCGAGGTGTTGCGTGAGGGCGGCAGCGGGGGCGCCGCCCTCTACCTGATCGGTGCGCTGGCGGGTGCCGGGATGGCGGCCGCGTTCGGTCCGCTGATGACCCGCGTGCTGCTCCGCGTACCGGTCGAGCTGGCCGCGGATGCGACCGGGGTCGTCGTGACGGTCAACCAGCTCGGGTTGCTGGTCGGCGTGGCGACATTCGGCACGCTCTACCTCAACCTGGCGGGCCGGCTGCCCGCCCATGCGGCCCTCGGGGCGTTCCGGCACGTGTCCGCGCACGCCGAAGCGGTGACTTTCCTGGCCCTGGCCGCCCTGGCGGTCGTAGGCGTGGTCCTCGCCGTCATCCACGTCCTCGAGCGCCGCCCCGCACAGTCCAGCTCCCCAACCGAGTAGGAACCGCCTCACCTGGCTCCTCAGCCGTAACAGGAGCCCCGGCGGTGAGGCGGCGTGGCGGCCGCGGTTACGTCGCCGTGTCATGAAACCCCGGTTTCAGCACGCCAGAGCGTGCTGAAACCGGGGTTTCATCGCGTTCCGCCGGGACCAGCCCCGCTCCAGCCGCGGGCCGTCCAGGTTGCTCGGGTACATTCGGGCCTGCGGAAAGGAGTGAGGATGGCCCTCGTGGTGCTGGTGCTGTGGCTGTTCACCGCGGGCGCCGGGATCTACCTGCTGTTGACCAGCAACCTCGCCCGCACTCGCCCCGCCGCCGCCCACCCCGCCCCCGCCTCAGTCACCGCCCACCCCGCCCCGGCCGCCCACGCCGCCCCGGCCGCCCGTCCCGCCCCGGCCGCCTCCACCGCACCATCCGGCTACACCGCGCCCGCCGCACCGCCGGCCTCCACCACGGAGCCCGCCTCACGCCGGGAGATGAAACGGGCCGCACGAAAACGGTTCGATCCGCCTTCGCTGGTCGCGGCGAGGAACGCGCCGCTGGTGCCGGGGGCGCGCTCGCTGCTGGAGTTCGCCCATCCAGCGTGCGGGATCATCGGCGTGGGATTCTGGCTGGGCTTCACGTTCGTGCACTACCGCACGCTGGGCTGGATCGCGTTCGGGCTGGCCGCGCTCACCGCCAGCCTGGGCCTGACCTGGTTCGCCGCGAACGCGCGGGCCGCCAAGCTCCGGGACGAGCCGGGGCCGTCGTTCAGCGGCCGCCTCATCGCCGTGCACGGCGGCGCCGCCGCGCTCACCGTGGCCCTGGCCGCCCTGGCCGCCCTGGTCCTGCCCGGCTGAACGAGCTGAACGAGCCGAACACGCCGAAATGGCCAGTGCACCCGGCCGCCCGCACGGATAGGGGGGAGACGGCAGTCATGAGCCGAGGGGGGAGCGTTCGGATCGATGGCTCATGACCTGGCTGCCGTGTGCACTGACCACTACCCACGACTACGTGCGGCCGCCTGCTCCGGCTCAACGTCCGGCGCCCACGTAAGCAGTGCGTAAGACTTTCCTCCGAAAAGCCTTACGCCCTCGGCGGCCGCTGCTATCCGGGCCGGATCGCTGGGTACGCTCTTGCCCGAGACTCCGGGCGGGCAAAGGATCTGCATGTGAACGAGGCGGGCAGCGATCCAGGCCGTCCAAGCCATCCGGGCGGTCCGGGCGGTCCGGGCGGTCTGAGCAGGCGGAAGGCGCTGACGATCTTCGGCGTCGGCGCCGCGGCCCTGATCGCCGAGCAGGCGCTGGTCGCCGACGGGATCCCAGCGGGCAACGCCACGCCAAACATCACGCCGGCCAACCTGGCGCCGGCGCCGGACGGCTACGCGCCGGACGGCACGGCGGGGCGCACGGCGGCCCTGCCGCTGGACACGGTGGAACTACTCGGCAGCCCGTTCCTGGCTAACCAGGCCAGGAACACGGCGTACCTGCTGTTCCTTGATCCCGAACGCATGTTGCGTTCCTTCCGGCTGAACTACGGCCAGCCGTCGGCCGCCGAGCCGATCGGCGGCTGGGAGCGGCCCGCGTCGCTGATACGCGGCCACACCACCGGGCACCTGCTGTCCGCGCTCGCGCTCACCTACGCCAGCACCCGGAACGACGCGGCGCTGACCCGCAGCCGCTACCTGGTCAGCCAGCTGGCGACGCTGCAGGCCCGGGCCGCCCAGGCCGGCTTCACCCCGGCTACCTGTCGGCGTTTCCCGAGGGCTACTTCGACCGGCTGGAAAATGGCCTGCCGGTCTGGTCGCCGTATTACATGATCCACAAGTACCTAGCCGGGATGATCGACCAGTACCAGCTGGCAGGCGATGACCAGGCCCTCGATGTGGCCATGAAGCTGGCCGACTGGGTGGATTGGCGCACCTCGCGGCTGACGTACGCGCATATGCAGGTGGTCCTCGGGACCGAATTCGGCGGCATGCCCGAAGCCCTGGCCAACTTGTACACGATCACCGGCGCCGAACGGTACCTGGCGACCGCGCAGCGGTTCTACCACGCGCAGGTGCTTGATCCGCTGGCGGACGGGGTGGACGCGCTGCCCGGGCTGCAGGCGAACGTGACCACGCCGAAGATCGTCGCCTGCGTCCGGATGTGGGAGGAGACCGGCAGCCAGAAGTATCACGACATCGCCCAGAACTTCTGGGACATCGTGACCGGGCATCACGTCTACGTCATCGGCGGCGTGGGCAACTACGAGCATTTCCAGGCGGCCGACACCGTGGCCGCGCAGCTATCCAACTTCACCTGCGAGAACTGCGCCAGCTACAACATGCTCAAGCTGACCAGGCTGCTGCACTTCCACCAGCTGACGCGGCTGGACATGATCGACTACTACGAGCGCACGCTGTTCAACCAGATGCTGGGGGAGCAGGACCCGACCTCGCCGCACGGCTTCAACTGCTACTACACCGGCCTGTCGGCGGGCGCGTTCAAGCGCCAGCCGCTCAACTACTTCCCCGGTGGCGACCCGGACATCTACGCCACCGACTGGGACACCTTTACCTGCGACACCGCCAGCGGGCTGGAAACGCAGGCCAAATTCGCCGACACCATCTACACCCGCGACGCGGACGGCCTCTACGTCAACCTGTTCATCCCGTCGCAGGTGCGCCTGAACGGACTCACCATCCGGCAGGCGACCATGTTCCCCGATGATCCCGTGACGCGCCTGTCGGTGGTCTCCGGCGCGGCCACGATGACGCTCCGGGTGCGGGTGCCCAAGTGGGTGGCGGGACCACCCCTGATCCAGCTCAACGGCACGCCGATCCCGGCCACCGCGGTCGTCCCGGGCGCGCCGGGCCTGCCAGGCACGCAGCCGGGCGGGTGGGTCGTGCTCCGGCGGCGGTGGCAGGCCGGCGACCTGCTCGAGGTCACCCTGCCGATGCAGCTGGCCTTCGAGCCCACCCCGGACTATCCGTCCGTGCAGGCCGTGACCTACGGGCCGGTCGTGCTGAGCGGCGTCTACCCCGCCAACCCCGGTGACCTGACCCCGGCGCTCGACACCGCCTCGGTCCAGCGGACCGCCGCCCAGCCGATGGCGTTCGAGGCCACCAGCCGCAAGCCCGGCGGCAAACCGGTCCGGCTGATCCCGGTGAGCCGCGCCGCCCACGAGTACTACACGGTCTACTTCCAGACCGCGTAGTTCTCGCGGTCATCCCCGGCCTCGTAAAGTGCGTTATGTGCATGACGGCTCCGGCGATCCCAGCTCGGACGTGATCCGGCTGACGCCGTCCGTCCCGGTGACCACGGCCGACGCCGCCGCAGCCGTCAGGAACAGCTTCGGGCTGACCGGCGAGCTCGACCACCTCCCGGGCGAAGCCGACGACAACTTCGTGCTCCGGGCTGGCGACGGACGGCGCTACGTGGTCAAGATCGCGCATCTGCAGGCCAACCCGAGGGTGGTCGGCGCTCAGGTTCGGGTGCTGCGGCATCTCGAGTCCGTGGCCCCCGAGCTTCCGGTGCCCCGCGTCGTGCCCAGCGTGGCCGGGCCGCCGTGGGCCGTGGTCGCGGACGGCCCGCTGCGGGGACGGCTCGTGCACGTCATCACCTACCTGGACGGCCAGCTGCTCCGTTCCGTGCCAGCGTCGGCTGCCCTGCGGCACCGGGTGGGGGCGACCCTCGCCTCGCTCGGCGTGGCCCTGCGCGCGTTCGAAGACCCGCTGGTTCACCGGCCGCTGCTGTGGGACATCGCGCAGCTGCCGCGGCTGCGCCCGCTGGTCGCTGAGCTGCCGCCCGGGCCGGACGCCAGCCGGCTCGACGAGCTGATCAGCCGGTTTACCGCCCAGGTGGCGCCCCGGCTGGCGGCTCAGCGCACCCAGCTGGTGCACAACGACTTCAGCCCGGACAACGTGCTGATCTCGGCCGACGGAAGCCGCGTCTGCGGGATCATCGATTTCGGCGACCTGACCGTGACCGCTCTGGTGAACGACGTCGCCGTGGCCGCCGCCAACCTCCTGTCCGCCGAGGCCGACTTCTTCCGGCCCGCATTGGACCTGATCAGCGGCTACCACGTCACGACCCCGCTCACCGCCGGCGAACTCGATCTCCTGCCGGAACTGATGCTGGCCCGCATCCTGGCCAGGCTCGTCATCAGCGAATGGCGGGCTGCCCGGTTCCCGGAGAACCGTGCCTACATCCTGCGTAACACCCCCCAGGCGCGGGCGCACCTCAGCCGCCTGCGCACCATCGAAGTTGACGAGATAACCGCGCGTATTCACGATGCGTGCCGCCCGGAGGCGAGCCATGCCTGACACCGCGACCATGGTCAACGGTTTCGACATCGAGACCGCGGACACCCTCGATCCCGAACTGCGCCGGATCGTCAAGCGGCGGGCGACCCTCCTCGGCCCGGCCTACAAGCTTTTCTACCGCAGCCCGGTGCGGATCGTACGCGCCGCGGGCGTGCACCTCTACGACGCCGACGGCCTGGCCTACCTCGACGCGTACAACAACGTGCCGTCGGTTGGGCACTGCCATCCGCGGGTCGTCGAGGCGATCGCCCGCCAGGCGGCCACCCTCAACACCCACACCCGCTACGCCAGCGACCTCATCCTCGACTACGCCGAGCGGCTGCTCGCGACCTATCCGGCCGAGATCGGCCACGTCATGTTCACCTGCACCGGCAGCGAGGCGGTCGATCTCGCCCTGCGCATCGCGCGCTTCCACACCGGCGGCGAGGGCACGATCATCACCGCCAACGCCTACCACGGCGTCACCACCGCCGCCGCCGAGATATCGCCGAGCCTCGGCCCGGCCGTCCCGCTGGGCCGGGCGGTCTGGACGGTCGCGCCCCCCGACATCGACGGCACCGACGCCGGCCAGGCGTTCGCCGCCCGGGTCAGGGCCGCGATCGCCGACATGACCAGGCACGGAATCCGGCTCGCGGCCTTCATCGCCGACAGCGTGTTCTCCTCGGACGGCCTGCGGCCCGGGCCGGCCGGATTCCTGCGACCGGTGACCGACGCCGTGCACGACGCCGGCGGGCTCTACCTCGCCGACGAGGTCCAGCCCGGTTTCGCCCGCACCGGCGAGGCCATGTGGGGCTTCCAGCGCCACGGCATCGTGCCCGACCTCGCCGTCATGGGCAAGCCGATGGGCAACGGCCTGCCGATCGCCGGCGTCGCCGCTCGTCCCGAGCTTCTGGAGGAGTTCGGCAACAAGATCAGGTACTTCAATACCTTCGGCGGCAACTCCGTCTGCGTCGCGGCCGCGGCCGCCGTCCTCGACGTCATCGAAGCCGAGGGCCTGCAAGAAAACGCCCGCGCCGTCGGCCGCTACCTGCTGGACACACTGTCGGACATCGCGGCCGCCACGCCCCGCATCGCTGCCGTGCGCGGCGCCGGCCTGTACGCCGCGGTGGACTTCATCCGCCCCGGCACCGGCGAGCCCGACGGCGACACGGCCATCGGCGTAGTCAACGCCCTGCGCGAACGCCGCGTGCTCATCAGCGCCACCGGCCCGTACGGCCACACCCTGAAGATCCGCCCGCCGCTGCCGTTCGCCCCCGAGCACGTCGACCAGCTCACTGCCGCCCTCGCCGACACCCTGACCTCGCTCCGCTAGCCCGTCCGCTAAGGCTCGCGCCGGGCCCGGGCGCGCCGCTTGCCCTCGTGCATGGCCTGCACCCGGGCGATCGGGATCGCCCGGCCCTCCTCGACCAGCTCGGCGGGCAGCACCTGCGGCCCCGGCAGTTCGCCTGCCCACGCCGCATGCCCGTCAAGCAGCGCCGGCACGGTGTGCACGGTGAAGTCGCCCGGCGCCACGCCGCCGAGGTCGTCCCAGCGCACCGGGAACGACACCGGCACCCCCGGCCGGATCCGCGGGCTGTACGCCGCCGCCACCGTCGCGCCGCCGGCCCGGGTGGAGTCGAGGAAGACCTTGCCCTCCCGGTCCTCGCGGATAAACGCGGTCGTGGCCAGCGCCGGATCCAGCCGCGCGGCCCGTGCGGCCAGCGCCCGGGTCGCCGCCGCGGTCTCCTCGACGCTCGCGTCGACCGGCACGTACACGTGCAGCCCCTTCGAGCCGCTGGTCTTGACCGCCCCGGCCAACCCCGCGCCGGCCAGCGCCTCCCGGACCAGCCGGGCGGCCGCCACCGCCTGCCCGAACGGGCCGCCGGCCGGCGGGTCGATGTCGAGGATCAGGTACGTGGGCCGGTCCGGCTGGCCGGCCCGGGCCAGCGTCGGGTGGTACTCCACCGCGCGCTGGTTGGCGAACCACAGCAGGGTGGGCCAGTCATCGCATAGCGCGTAACGCACCTCGCGCCGGGACGACTCGGCCCACAGCGTCACGGTGCGTATCCACTCCGGTGCGTAGTCCGGCACGTTCTTCTGCATGAACGGCTGCTGGCCGGCCCGCACCCTGATCACCGACAGTGGCCGTCCGCTAAGCTCTGGCAGGATGAGCCTGGAGACGGCCTCCAGGTAATCCACCAGGTCCCGCTTGGTCGCGCCCGCGCCGTCGAACAGCGGCTGATCCAGATGCGTGAGCGATACCGGCGTCGTCATCATGATCGCGGCGTGGAGCCCAGCCCTTCAGAGTCCTTCAGGGCGGGGAGGGAACGCCGCTTCACCTCCCCGGAAATGTCGGTGGTGCCCGATAGTGTATTCGCATGTCCCGATACCGGCTGCTCCCCACACCCGCCCAGGAAGTCGCGCTGCGGGACCACTGCGGCCACGCCCGGTACGTGTGGAACCTGGCCGTCGAGCAGCACGCCCACTGGCACCCGGGCCGCAAGAGCGCGCCCGGCTACCTGGAACAGTGCCGGCAGCTCACCCAGGCGCGGGCGGAGTACCCGTGGCTGGCCGCTGGCTCCCAGACCGTGCAGCAGCAGGCGCTGCGGGACTTCGCCCAGGCGATGACAGCGTTCTACGACCCGGCGAATCCGGCCGGGCGGCCGTCGTGGCGTAAGGCCGGGCGGCACGAGGGGTTCCGCATCACGGGGCGGCGCGGGCGCCAGTGGGACGTGCGCCGCCTGTCCCGCCACGTCGGCCAAGCGTGGATACCGAAGGCCGGGTGGGTCCGGTTCCGCTGGTCCTGTGCGGTGCCGCCGGGTGTGAAGTCCTACCGGGTCACGATGGACTGCGCCGGGCGCTGGCACATCGCCTTCACCGCCGTTCCCGAGCCGGTCCCGGCACCGGATAACGGCCGGACCGTGGGCATCGACCGGGGCGTGACGGTCTCCGCGGCCCTGTCCACCGGGGAGATGCTGCATTGCCCCGGCCTGACCGGGCAGGAGCGGATCGGGCTGCGGCGAATGCAGCGCAAGCTCGCCCGCGCCCAGCAAGGCTCGAACCGCCGCGGTCGGCTCAAGCGCGCGATGGCCCGGCTGCGAGCCCGGGAGACGGACCGGCGCAGGGACTGGGCCGAGAAGGTCTCCACCGGCCTGGCGTGCAGATTCGACATCCTCCGGGTGGAAGACCTGCAGATCAAGAACATGACGCGGTCGGCCAGGGGGACCGCCCGGGAGCCGGGCCGCAACGTCCACGCCAAGTCCGCGCTCAACCGGGAAATCCTGCGGTCCGGCTGGGGGCTGCTGGTGCGCCGACTGCAGGACAAGGCACCCGGAAGGGTCGAGAAGATCAGCCCCGCGTTCACGAGCCAGCGGTGCTCGGCGTGCGGGCACGTGGATCCGAAGTCGCGCGAGAGCCAAGCGCGCTTCGCCTGCACGGCCTGCAGTTTCGCCTGCCACGCTGACGTGAACGCGGCTATCAACATCGCGGCAGGGCACGCCGTGACTGCGCGGGGAGGCTTCCGGGATTCCGGGCCTGCGAACCGCGAACCTCAACTGCTGCTCCCATCGGCGTAGTAGCTGGAATCCCCCGCCATCAGCATCAGGCAGGGGAGGATGTCAAGGCTCCCGTATACACGGTTCGGCGGACAAACACCACTGCCCGTTCGGGAAAATAGGTCTTATCAGGCCGTAACGAGGAAAGGAGCCGGGCGATGGCGTTCAGCGGCTGGCCGGAGGAAGCGCTGGATTTTTACGACGGGCTGGCGGCCGACAACACCAAGACCTACTGGACGCAGCACAAGGCCGTTTACACCGAGAAGATCCTGGGCCCGATGACCGAGCTCACCGAGGAGCTGGCCGCGGAGTTCGGTGAGCCGAAGATCTTCCGGCCCTACCGGGACGTCAGGTTCAGTGCCGACAAGACGCCGTACAAGACGCACATCGGGGCGGTCATCGGCGGCGCCGGGTACGTCCAGCTCTCCGCCGAGGGCCTGGCGGCGGGCGCCGGGATGTGGCAGCTGGACCCGGATCAGTTGACCCGATACCGCGCGGCGGTGGCCAGCGACCGCACCGGTCCCGAGCTCGAGCGGGTCGCCGCCGAGCTCGAGAAGGCCGGCGTCACCGTCCAGGGGCACGGCGTGCTCAAGTCCGCGCCCCGCGGCTACCCCGCCGACCACCCCCGCATCGGCCTGCTCAGGAACAAGGGCCTGACGGCGTGGCGGCAATGGCCCGTAGAACCCTGGCTGGAAACAGCGGCGGCCAAGGACCGGCTCCTTGAATTTTTCCGAACGAGCATGCCTCTCCGCACCTGGCTCACCGAGAACTGCTCTCGTCCTTAAAATCGACGACAAAGTATCCGCGGTCCGCCAGGTCCGCGCCGCCGGTGAGGTGGCTTGGATCGCGGTGCGGACCGGGCGTACTCTTACTGCGCGGTAGGCCGACTCAGCAAGGGGCATGCGGTGAGCGAACCTAACGAATCCCTCCGCGTCTCGGACGCCGAGCGTGACGTCACGCTGCGGACCCTCGGCGACCATGCCGCCGTCGGGCGGCTCACGCTGGACGAGCTGGAGGACCGGTCGGGCCGGGCGCTGACCGCCAAGACGCGCGGTGAGCTCGCCACCCTGACCAGCGACCTGCCCGCGGACCCGGGCCAGAGCCAGCTCCCGGGCCGGCCCCGTAAGCCGGTGCGCTGGATGGTCGCCATCATGAGCGGTTCGCACCGGCGCGGCCGGTTCCGCGCGGTCGGCAGCATCAACGCTGTCGCGATCATGG
The DNA here is from genome assembly GCA_963806335.1 of uncultured Actinomycetes bacterium. GTDB lineage: Bacteria > Actinomycetota > Actinomycetes > Streptosporangiales > Streptosporangiaceae > Palsa-504. The sequence goes on along the minus strand of CAWDXO010000018.1, from coordinate 243,998 downwards.
GCGGCGACGAGATCGACCTGCGCGAGGCCGAGATCGAGGGCGGCGAGCTGACCCTTAACCTGGTCGCGATCATGGGCGGCGCGAACGTCTACCTGCCCGACTCGGTCGAGGTCGAGGTCGGCGGCTTCTCGCTGATGGGCGGCCACGAGGAGGTCGGCAGCCAGCGCAGCACGCGCCCGGGCGCACCGGTGGTGCGGATCCGCATCTACAACCTGATGGGCGGGGCGACGATCTACCGGCTCCCGCCGCAGGCTCGCGGTCAGTCGCTGAGCAAAGCCCGCCGCCTGGCCAAGCTCGCCGACCGCGGCGAGCTGCCGGTCCCGGAGTAGCGGCACTGCAACCTGACTGCAAACCCGGGCGGCCACGATGGCTACTAACCCCGGCCCCGTCAGGAGGAAACCATGGCAAGCTCACCAGTGATTGACAAGTTCCTGCATGCGATCGAGAGTGCGACGATCCCTGGCTGCGATGTCTGGAGCGCGGACGCGACACTCGACGCGACGGTGCCGAACTGGCGGTTTCGCGCCAGCGGAGCCGACGCGATCCGCGCCGAGTACGCGCGCTGGTTCGCTGACCCAGGTCACTTCGACGAACTGCGCCGTTATAGCGTCCATGGCGGGGAGGCCGAAGTGGTCGAGTACACGCTCAGCTGGTCGGAGAACGGCGTCCCGCACGCCGCGCATCACATGCACCTGCTGACGGTGCGCGATGATCGCATCGTCGCCGACACGGTCTTGTGCGGCGGCCGTTGGCCGGCCTCGCTGCTGGCCGAAATGGAGGCGGCTGATGCCTGATCCGCGGTCCGCCGGGAGGTGGCGCCCGTACCGTGACGTGGCCGAGCTGCTGGACGGCGCGACGGAGCGGGCGGCCCTGGCGGAGGTACCAGGCAAGTCCGGGGCCACGCTGGAGCGGGTGGTGATCGGCGGCCAGGGCTACGTGCTCAAACACCTCGACCTGGCCGAGGACTGGACCATGCGGGCATCGGGCTGCCTGCGCGGCGCGCCGCTCGTGCTCTGGGAGCGCGGCATCCTGACCCGCCTGCCCGGGTGCTTCAACCAGCCGATCGTGGGCGCCGCCCCGGAAGAGCGCCCGGGCACTCGGGGAGGCGGCTGTGCCCTGCTGATGCACGACGTTACGCCGTGGCTGGTCCCCGCCACCGACCAACCGATCGCATCGGCCCAGCATGAGCGCTTCCTGCGGCACATGGCCGTGCTCCACGCGGAGTTCTGGGCCTGCGGCCCCGAGTTCGACGTCGTCCCGGCCATGCACCGGTACCTGGAGCTTTCCCCGTGGACGGCGACGGCGGAGACGGCTGTGGGCTCGGCGCATCTGGTGCCGCAGCTGGTCGGCAAGGGCTGGCCGCTGCTGGCCGAGGTCGCGCCGGCCGCGGCCGCGGTGGTCACCCCGCTGGCGCGCGACCCCGGTCCGCTGGTGGAAGCCCTGGCCGCGACGCCGCACACGTTCGTGCACAGCAACTGGAAGCTCGACAACCTCGGCACCGACGACGCCGGGCGGACGGTGGTCCTCGACTGGGAACAGCCCGGGCACGGCGCACCGCTCAGCGATCTGGCCTGGTACCTGGCGATCAACTGCCGCCGGCTGCCGCAGTCCAAGGAGGACTCGATCGCGGCCTACCGGCGGGAGCTCGAGGCCTGCGGCATCGACACCGAACCCTGGTGGGACCGGCAGCTGGCCCTGTGCCTGCTCGGCGCCCTGGTCCAGTTCGGCTGGGAGAAGGCATTCGGTGGCTACGACGAGGAACTCGCATGGTGGGAGACGCACGCCGTGCCGGCGGCCGCGCTGCTGAGCTGACCGCGGGCCTGCGGGCCGGGTATGACGCCGCGGCGCCGGCGTGGGCCGACGGTCCCGGGCTGATGTACGCGCGGCTGGCCGGGGTGCTGGTGGCGGCCGCGCCGGTGCCGCTGGCCGGCCGCCTGGTGCTGGACCTGGGCGCGGGGCCTGGCGTGGCGGGCCAGGCCGCGCTGGCCGCGGGGGCACGCCAGGTGGTGGGGGCCGACCTGTCGGTCGACATGCTGCGCCGCGGCCGCGCGGCCCAGGATCCGGCGGGTGCCCGTCCGGTGGCCGCCGACGCGGCTGCGCTGCCGTTCCAGGACCACAGCTTCGACCTCGTGCTGGCCGCGTTCTGCTTTAACCACCTGGCGCACCTGGCGGCGGGCCTGTCCGAGGCCCGGCGGGTCGGCGGCGCGCTCGCCGCCAGCATGTTCGCGCCCGGCTGGACCCATCCCGCCAAGGACGCGGTGGACGCCGCCCTCCGCTCGTTCGGCTACCAGCCGCCGGCCTGGTACGCCGCGCTCAGCCCTGGGTCACGGGCCAGCGACCCGGCCGAGCTCGCCGAGGGCGCGGCCGCCGTCGGCTTCACTCAGGTACAGGTGCACACGATCGTGGTCCCCACCGGGCTGAACACCCCCGCCGACCTGGTGTCATGGCGGCTCGGCATGGCACACGCGGCCCCGTTCGTCCGCGAGCTGGACCCCCCGGACGCCGCCGCGCTCCGGCGGACGGCCGAGCGCGCCGTGGCCGGCACCGGCCCCCTGGTGGTGGCCATGACGGTGCTCACGGCCCGCTAGCCGGGCCCGTTAGCCGGGGCGCCTAGCCGGCCGGCCAAACCGCTGGTCTGCCTCCCGCCGCAACCCGTCGGCGTAGGGGCCGGCCTCCCTGGCCAGCCGGGCGGCGCGGTCCGCGGCCCGGTCCAGCCAGGCGCGGTTGCCGAAGTCGGCGGCGACGTCCCAGGTCCACCGCCACGCCTCGATAGCCACGCAGCGGTCGAGCAGATCGAGGTCGGCGGCGACCGCGCCGGGGTCCACGGGCAGGCCGAGAGCGTGGTTCGCCCGGTGCGCGAGCAGCCGGGCGACGCTGGTGTAACGGGGCACGCCGAGCGCTGTCGCCCGTGACTCGAGCTGGCTGGCCTCCTCGAGCGCCCGTTCCGGGTCGCCCCGCGCCATCGCCAGGCGCCCCGTGATGAGCTGGTGCTTGAGCCGCAGCCGCCACCCGAAAACCAGGTCACCGCGCAGCAGCGCCGCGGCCTGGTCTAGCCGGGCCTGGGCGCCGTCCGGATCGCCGGTTTCCAGCTGCTGCTCGGCGAGATCCTCCAGCGCGGCGATAGTGACGTCCGGGGTTCCCTGGCGCTGCCCGACCTCGAGCGCCTCGTAATGGTGGTCGAGCGCTTCCGGCCAGGCGCCCACGTTGCGCAGCACCCAGCCGGCGAAGTTGACCGCCCGGCCGGCGAACCGCGGGACCTGGCGCCGTTCCACCTCGGTGGTGTACCGGGTGAACGCGGCCAGCGCCTCGGCCGGGCGGCCGGCCAGCGCGTGCGCGTGCCCGGTGAACAGGAGCGAATGCAGGGTGGCCGCCGTATGCTCCACCCCGACCTGCCCGCGGGCCGCCGGGCGCAGCAGGGCCAGCGCCTCGGCGACCCGGCTCTGATGGGCTCGCAGCACCCCCAGCCACCCGGCGGCGGTTACCCGGTCCGTCCCCTCGGCCAGGGCGAACGCCTCACTGAGGAGCAGCTCGGCCCGGGCCAGGTCGCCGGCGGCGTGCTGGGTGCGGCCGCCGACCGCCAGGCACCGGGCCCGGGTGGCCGCGTCCGCCGCGGCGAGCGCGCCGTCCTCGGCGAACTGGGCGGCCTGAGCGAAGTCGCGGCCGAAATAAGACGCCCAGGCGCCGACCTCCAGGGCGGCCGCGCCAGCGGTCGCGGCCCGCTCGACGTCCTGCAGCGCCTCGGGGTAACGCCTGCGCAGGGTGCGGACCCGGGCCCGAGCCAGCCACCCGTCCTGATCGGGATGCAGCTGCAGCGCGTCATCCAGCAGCGCCTCCGCCGCCGCGTGATCGAAGCGTTCCGCGGCCTGGGCCGACGCGTCGCGGAGCGCACGGGCGGCCAGCATGAGGTCGCCGCCCAGCCGCGCGTGATTGGCGACGGTCAGCGGGTCGGCGCCGGGCCGCCGGTCGAGCACGCGGCCGGCCTGCCGGTGCAGCAGCGCGGCCCGTCCCGCGGTCGCGCTCGCCGCCAGCGCCTCCCGGAGCAGTTCATGGCGGAACCGGAAGATCCCGCCGTCTTCGACCAGGAACTGCTGGCCGACGGCCCGTTCGGCGTCGTCAAGCAGCGTGATGACGGGACAGCCGAGCACGGCCGCGAGCAGGTCGACGTCGAGTTCCGGGCCGATGACGGCCGCGGTGCGCAGCAGCAGCCCCGCCGCACCCAGCTCGTCGCACCGCGCGGACACCGACTTGACCAGCGAGGCCGGCAGCTCCGCGCCCGCCGCCTGCTGGGCCAGCTCGGTCAGGAACAGCGGGTGCCCCTTGGAGCGCGCGTACAGCTCATCGACCCGGCCCGGCCCGACCAGCTCGGCCGCCGCGTCCCGGTCGAGCGCCTCGAGATGGATGAACGCCGTCGCGGGCAGCGGTTCTCCTTCGCCGGGCCGTTTCGCGGCCACGACGGTCACCGCCACCTGCTCGCGCTGCAGGAAGCGCAGCCAGTCCGCCAGCGCGGGCCCGGCCAGGTGCGCGTCGTCCACCACCGCCAGCAGCGGGGCCCGCTCCGCGAGGCGCCCCAGGACGCGGGCCAGCGCCGCGTAAAGCACCGCCGGGCCGAGCATGCTGTCGGCCAGCATCGGCAACGGCCGCGGGCCGGGCGCCACGTTGAGCAACGGGGCCAGGATCGCCGCGTCGGCGTCCAGCAGGTCGGCGGTCAGCTCGGGCCCGAGCTCGCGCAGCCGCGCGGCCAGCGCGGTCCCCACCGCGTCGAGCGGCAGAGCCCGGTCCAGCGGCCCGCACGCGGCGCTGAGCACGGTGTCCCCGGCGGCGGCCCGCCGTCCGGCCCAGGCGCGCAGTAGCGTCGTCTTCCCGATGCCGGCCTCCCCGTCCACGACGACCACCTCGACCGAGCCGCCGCGGGCCCGGGCCGCCACCGCCTCGAGGTAGGCGAGCTCGTCGTCCCGGCCGACCAGGCCCAACGCGGCGCCCGCGGACGGCTGGGCGGACGGCCGGGCGGGCGCCACCAGGTCGCCGCGCAAGATCGCGGTGTAAAGCGCGGCGGTTTCCGGCGAAGGATCGGTGCCCAGCTCATCGACCATCCGCTCGCGGGCGCTGGCGTAGGCGGCCAGCGCCCCGGCCACCCGGCCGCCCATGACGTAGGCGCGCAGCAGGACGCGCAGCGCGGCCTCGTCGTAGGGATCGCGTTCCAGCGCGGCCGACGCGGCGTCGGCGGCGGCCATCCAGTCGCCCGCCTCGAGCAGGGCCGTGGCCGCGACCAGCCGGGTCCGGCCGATCAGCCGCTCGAGCTCGGCCTGTTTCAGCTGGGCCCACTCGCCGGGCAGCGGCGGCGGGCCCTCGCCCCGGATCAGCGAGAGCGCGACCCGGGCCGCGGCGACCGCCCCCATCGCGTGGCCCGCCTCCCGCCGCGCTTCCACCTCCTGGCCGAGCACGGCCAGCTCGGTCGCGTCGAGCCAGTCGCAGCGCAGCCAGTAGCCCTGATCACGATGCTCGATCCGGTCGCGCCCGAGCACCGAACGCAGCCGGCTCATCAGCACGGCCAGCTGATCCTCGGGTCGCGCGGGCGGGGTGCCGGGCCACAAGGTGTCGATGAGCACGTCCGACGACACGGCCTGCCCCTCGGCCAGCGCGAGCAACTGCAGCGCCAGCCGGGCCTTCTTGCTGCCCAGCGCCTGCGGCTCGATCCCGTCCACGGCGAAATCGCTGAGCACCCGCACAGCCAGCGACTTCATGCAGGTATTAAATCCTGTCCGGGCCGCCGGGAGCCAGGTCAGTGCAAGGTGGCTGCAACCGCCGCGAGCCACGCTAGTCGCAACGTTACCTCGACCAAAGGAGACGGTCATGACCGGAAAAGCGGAGCAGAAGACCTTCCAGGCCCCCGACGAAACCCGGACCTTCGACTACGGCGCGCTGGACCTGCTGCAGATCGGCGGAGCCGAGATCGGCCGGCTCACTCTGCAGCCCGGCTGGCGCTGGTCCGACCACGTCAAGCCGCTCGCGGGCACCGAACTCTGCGAGGCGCCGCACTTCCAGTACCACGTGCAGGGCACGCTGCACATCGTGATGGCCGACGGCGCCGAGTTCGATGCCGGGCCCGGAGACGTCACCGCCCTGCCGCAGGGTCATGACGCCTGGGTGGTGGGCGATGAGCCAGTCGTCGTGGTGGACTGGTACGGCGCGAGTAACTACGCCCGCGGCTAGCCGTCGCCATCTTCGGCGGCCAGCACGCCAAGGAGATAGCGGAGCTCGGTCTCGTACACGTGCGCCGACTTGACGATCATCAGCAGCCGGCCTGGCCGCCCGAGCTGGCCGGCCACCTGCTGCTGCAGGGCGGCGAGCTCGACCAGGTTGCCGTATCCCTTGGCGCCGAAGTCGATGCGATGCCGTCGGCCAGGATTCGCCGGGCCACCGCGAGCCACGCCGCGCCGATGGTGGCCGCCGCCACGGTCTGCGGGTCGTCGCTGGCCAGTCGTATCGTCACCACCGCATCGTACGCATCATGGCCGCCCGGGACGGTTCACGAGGATAATCGTGCCCATGGACCTTGGCCTGGACGGCAGCCGCGCGCTGATCACCGGAGGAAGCAAGGGCATCGGCTTCGCGATCGCCGAGGCGCTCGCCGCGGAGGGAGTTTCTGTCGGGCTCATCGCCCGTGACGTCTCGGGCCTCGCCGTCGCGGCCGAGCGGCTGGCCGGCTGGGACGTGCCGGTGACGACCGCGGCGGCCGACGTCACCGACCCGGCCGCGCTGGACCGCGCGGTGAACGAGATCGCGACCGAGCTCGGCGGCCTTGATCACCTGGTCGCCAACGCAGGCGGAACGGTCGGCTCCGGCAACCTGACCAGCTCGGCCCCTAGCGAGTTCACCGCGACGTTCGCGCTTAACGCGGGACACGCCGCGGAACTGATGCGGGCCGGCCTGCCCCACCTGCGCGCCGCGGGCGGCGGCGCGGTGGTGCTCATCTCCTCGATCACCGGCCTGCGGCCGGCGCCGCGCACCGCCTACGCGGCCGCCAAGGCCGCGGAGATCCACCTCGCCGCGACCGCCGCCCAGGAACTAGCGCCGGCCCGTATCCGCGTGAACGCGGTCAGCCCCGGATCGATCATGTTCCCCGGCGGCGGATGGGACACCTTCGCCCACGAGCATCCCGACGACTTCGCCGCCTTCCTGGCCGGTCAGTTCCCTCATGGCCGCCTCGGGACCCCGCAGGAGGTCGCCGACGTGGTCGCCTTCCTGCTATCCGCCCGGGCCTCGTGGGTCACCGGCGCGAACGTCGTCGTAGACGGCGGCCAGATCTACCCGACCGCCCGCCGTTTCGGCTAACCCTCCGCCGTGCCCGCCCGCCAGCACGTCCCCCACGCCGCCCGCACCCGCGAACGTCCACCACGACGATGGAGCATCGCTGTGCCCAGGGCCACGACGATGGAGCATCGCTGTGGTGAGCCGGCCCCGGCGCAAAACTGGTTGTGTGACGGGCGGTGACGACGGGACCATGGGACATGGTCTTGGTGCGCGAGACGGTGATGGATGACTGGCCTGCGTTGCGCGATATCCGGCTGGCGGCGCTGCGGGACGCCCCGGACGCCTTCGCCTCGACGTACGCAGAGCAGGCCGCCTTCGAAGAAGCGGACTGGCGGCAGCGGATCGCCCGCGGCGGCACCTTCCTGGCCTTCGTCCCCGAGGTAAGCGCGTCCGAGCCCGTGGGGCTGGTCGGCGGCTACGAGCAGGGCCCAGGCACGGTAGGGCTGATCTCCATGTTCGTCCGGCCCCGAGCGCGCGGCCGCGGTGTCGGCGAGGCGCTCATCGCCGCGGTGCTCGACTGGGCCCGCGCCAGGAACGCGGCGTCGGTCCACCTGTGGGTGACAGAAACCAACAAGCCCGCCCGCCTGCTCTACGAGCGCTGCGGCTTCTCGCTCACTGGCGAACGTCAGCCGCTGCCGTCCAACCCGGCCGTCGGCGAAGTCGCCATGACCCGCTCCCTGTAACACCGCCCCTAGGGCCCGAACTCCGCCCGCACCCCCAGCAGCCGCACCGGCCGCCGCCCGGTGAACCGGCCGAGAGCGTCGGACGCGGCCTGCGAGATCACCGCCGCGTCGGAGCTGGGCGACGGCAGCGTCACCCCGTGCGTCTCGGTAATGAACGGCGCGTAGCGCACCTTCACGACGACCCGCATCGCCGGCCTCGGCTCGCGCGCCAGGTCCAGCGCCAGCAGGCCGGCGATCCGCGCCACCTCGGCCTGGACCTGGGCCCAGTCGGCGATGTTCTGCTGGAAGGTCTCCTCCCGCCCGTGGCCGCGGGCCACGTAGGGGCTGTCGTCCACATCGGCGTCGCCGCGGCCGCGGCCGAGCAGCACCAGCCACGGCCCCGTCATCGGGCCGAACTCCGCCGCCAGCGCGTCCGGATCGGCCGCCGCCAGGTCGCTGACCGTGCCGATGCCGAGAGCGGCGAGCTTCTTGGCCGTCTTGGCGCCGATGCCCCACAGCGCGTCGGTCGGCCGGTGGCCGAGGACCTCGAACCAGTTCTCGTGCGTCAGCCGGAACACCCCGGCCGGCTTGCCGAACCCGGTCGCGATCTTGGCCTGCAGCTTGTTCTCGCCGATCCCCACCGAACAGTCCAGCTTCGTCGCCTCCCGCACGCCGGCCGCCAGCGACCGCGCGAACCCTTCAGGGTCATCAACCTCCACGCCGAGGAACGCCTCGTCCCAGCCGAGCACCTCCACCACCGCGCCCGATGCCCGCAGCACGGCCATCACCGCCTCCGAGGCCTCGTCGTAGGCGCCCCGGTCCACCGGCAGAAACACGGCGTCGGGCAGCCGCCGCGCCGCCGTCCGCAGCGGCAGCCCGGAGTGCACCCCGTGCTCGCGAGCCTCATAAGACGCCGTGCTCACCACTCCGCGCTTAGTCGGGTCCCCGTCCCCGCCTACCACCACCGCCCGGCCGCGCAGCTCAGGATGCCGAAGCACCTCGACCGCCGCGATGAACTGGTCTAGGTCCACATGCAGCACCCACCGCGTCACCCCCCACTCATACCCCCAAGCTGGCCACCGAGCACGTCTGACCCGGCACACGCACCCGGATGACCCGGCGCAGGCACGACGCCCCGTTCGGGATAAATGGTTTTGATCTGGCGTGACCTCCGAGACAATGCAGTGTGCTGCTGACCATCACCACCACGCGCGCACCAGCGACCGATCTGGGCTACCTGCTGCACAAGCACCCTGACCGGCTGCAGTCCTTCACCGTTTCCTGCGGTGAGGCGCACGTCTTCTACCCGGAGGCGACCCCGGAGCGGTGCACGGCCGCGCTGCTGCTCGAAGTGGATCCGGTGGCGCTCGTCCGTGGCCCGCAAAACAAGCACCCCGGCGCCGAACTCGGCCAGTACGTCAACGACCGGCCCTACGCCGCCTCCAGCCTGCTCGCGGTGGCGATCAAGGAAGCCTTCCGCACCGCGCTTACCGGCCGCTGCGACGCGCGGCCGGAGCTCGCCGCGGCCCGCATCCCGCTCACCATCCACGTGCCCGCGCTGCGCGCCCGCGGCGGCGCCGCCCTCGCGCACCGGATCTTCACGCCCCTCGGCTGGAGCGTCGGCGCACGAAGCCAGCCGCTGCAGCCCGCCGAATGGGGCGACTCGCCGTATGCGGACCTGCGCCTGACCGGCGAGCTGCGGCTGGCGGACGCGCTCAACCAGCTGTACGTGCTGCTGCCGGTGCTCGACGACGCCAAGCACTACTGGGTGTCCACCGACGAGGTCGACAAGCTGGTGCGGGCGGGCGGCGACTGGCTGGCCGGTCACCCGGAGAAGGAGCTCATCACCCGGCGCTACCTGTCGCACCAGCGCAAGCTCACCGCCTCCGCCCTGGCCCGGCTGGCCGACACCGACGACACCGACCCCGACGAGCTCGACAACGCGGTCACAGAAGAGGACAGGCCCACGCCGCTGGCGGTACAGCGCCGCGAGGCCATCCTGGCCGTGCTGCGCGAGCTCGGCGCCCGGCGGATCGGCGACTTCGGCTGCGGCGCGGGTGTCCTCACCAAGGATCTGCTAGCCGGCAAAAACGTCGAACGAGTCGTCGCGGCCGACGTATCCGCCCGCGCGCTGCAGCTGGCCGCCCGCCACCTCCGCCTCGACCGGCTGCCGGAGGCGCAGCGCGACCGGCTGAAGATCTTCCAGTCCTCGCTGCTCTACCGCGACCAGCGGCTGGCCGGGCTCGACGCCGCGGTGCTGATGGAAGTGATCGAGCACGTCGATCCCGGGCGGCTGGCCGCGCTTGAGCGGGCCGTGTTCGGCTTCGCCGCGCCCGCCGCCGTGCTCGTGACCACGCCGAACGCCGAATACAACGTGCACTTCGAGGCCCTGGCACCCGGCGCGATGCGGCACCGGGACCACCGGTTCGAGTGGACCCGCGCCGAGTTCGCCGCCTGGGCCGGCCGGGTGGCGGCCGAATACGGCTACCAGATCCGCGTCCTGCCCGTCGGCCCCGACCACGCGACGACCGGCCCGCCGACCCAGCTGGCCGTCTTTACCAAGAGCCAGGCACCATGGAACTGACCATCCCCGAACTGAGCCTGGTCCTCCTGGTCGGCATCACCGGGTCGGGCAAGTCGACGTTCGCCCGCGCCCACTTCAAGCCGACCGAGGTGATCTCCTCGGACTTCTGCCGCGGCCTGGTGGCCGACGACGAGAACGACCAGGCCGCCACCCCGGCCGCGTTTGACCTGCTCAAGTACATCGTCGGAAAACGCCTCGAAGCAGGCCGCCTCACCGTCGTGGACGCCACCAACGTGCAGCCTCAAGACCGCCGCGAGCTGGTCCTGCTGGCCCGCGACCACGACGTGCTCCCGGCGGCGATAGTGCTGGACCTGCCGGAGAAGCTGTGCGCCGAGCGGAACGCGAGCCTGGCCCGACCGCGACTTCGGCCCGCACGTGATCCGCCGCCAGCGCGGCCAGCTGCGCAGGAACCTCAAGAGCCTCCAGCGCGAGGGTTTTCGCACCGTGCACGTGCTGCGCAGCCCCGACGAGGTCGCCGCGGCCACGATCACCCGCGCACCGCTGTACAACGACCTGCGCCACGAAGCGGGCCCGTTCGATGTCATCGGCGACGTGCACGGCTGCCTGGCCGAGCTGGAACAGCTGCTCACGACGCTCGGCTACGAGCTCGAACGCGACGCCGAGGGCCGCCCCGCCGGCGCGCGTCACGCCAGCCGGCGCGCGGTCTTCGTCGGTGACCTCGTCGACCGGGGCCCCGACACCCCCGGCGTGCTGCGGCTGGTCATGGGCATGGTGGCGGCCGGCACCGCGTTCTGCGTGCCGGGCAACCACGAGGCCAAGCTGCTCCGCGCGCTGCGCGGCAGGAATGTAAAGGTCAACCACGGCCTGGCCGAGTCCCTGGATCAGCTGGCCCGCGAGACCGATGAGTTCCGGGCCGAGGTGGAGCGGTTCATCGACGGCCTGATCAGCCACTACGTGCTGGACGGCGGCCGCCTGGTGGTCGCCCACGCGGGCCTGATCGAGGCTTACCACGGCCGCGCGTCCGGCCGGGTCCGCGAGTTCTGCCTGTACGGGCAGACGACCGGCGAGACCGACGAGTACGGCCTGCCCGTCCGCTACCCGTGGGCGCAGGAGTACCGCGGCCGCGCCATGGTGCTGTACGGGCACACCCCGGTACCCCGGCCCGAATGGCTGAACAACACCCTGTGCCTGGATACGGGCTGTGTCTTCGGTGGCCGTCTGACGGCTCTTAATTATCCCGAACGGTCGGTGGTCTCAGTCCCCGCGGCTCGCGTTTACTACGCCGCGGCGAGGCCTTTCCCGGCGGCTTCCCCGGCCGGCCCGGGCTCGGTCGCCGGCGGGCGCGAGCCGGCCGTGCTCGACATCGGCGACGTCACCGGATCGCGGGTGATCGAGACGGCGTACCTGCCGCGGGTGGGCGTGCGCGCGGACCACGCCGCGGCCGCGCTGGAGGTGATGAGCCGGTTCGCGGTCGACCCCCGCTGGCTGCTGTACCTGCCGCCGACCATGAGCCCGGTCGGCACCTCGCCGCGCCCCGGCCTGCTCGAGCATCCCGAGCAGGCCTTCACGGCGTACCGTTCGGACGGGGTGGCGTCCGTGCTGTGCGAGGAGAAGCACATGGGCTCGCGGGCGGTGGTGCTGGTATGCGCGTCGCCCGACGTCGCGGCGGCCCGGTTCGGCGTGGCCAGCGCCGGCGCGGTCTGGACCCGGACCGGCCGGCCGTTCTTCTCCCCGCCGCTGACCGCCTCGCTGCTTGACCAGCTCCGCGCGGCGGCCGCCGAAGCCGGGCTGTTCGACGAGCTCGGCACGTCTTGGCTGCTCCTCGACGCCGAACTGCTGCCCTGGAACGTCAAGGCCGGCCCGCTGCTGCGCGATCAGTACGCCGGGGTCGGCGCGGCCGCCCTGGCCTCGCTGCCGGCCGCCGCCGCGGTCCTCGAGCAGGCCGGTCGTCGCGACCTGCCCGCCGAAGCCGGCCGGCTCGACGCCCTGCTCGCCAGGACCCGGGCCCGGGCCGCCAACGCGGCCGCGTTCACCGAGGCTTACCTGCGCTACTGCTGGACCACCGACGGCCTGTATGGCGTGGGCCTCGCCCCGTTCCAGCTGCTCGCCTCCGAAGACGCCGTCTACCACGATCGCCCGCACCTGTGGCACCTCGGCGTCGCCGACCGGCTCGCCGCCGCCCGCCCCGGCCTGGTCACGACCACGCGCCGCATCGCGGTCGAGGTCGGTGACCCCGCCTCGGTCGCCGCGGCGACCCGGTGGTGGGAGGACCTGACCGCCGCCGGGGGAGAGGGCATGGTCGTCAAGCCCGCCGCCAACCTGCCCCGCGACCCTGACACCGCCCCGGTCCAGCCCGCCCCGGTCCAGCCCGCCCCGGTCCAGCCCGGCCCGGTACAGCCCGCCCCGGTCCAGCCCGGCCCGGTACAGCCCGGCCCGGTCCAGCCGGACCCGGCCCAGCCCAGCGGGCTCCGGCCCGGCCTGGTCCAGCCCGGCCTGAAGGTGCGCGGCCGGGAGTACCTGCGCCTCATCTACGGCCCTGACTACACCGAGCCGGCCAACCTGGCCCGGCTGCGCCAGCGGGCGGTCGGCCACAAGCGCTCGCTCGCGCTGCGCGAGTACGCCCTGGGCCTGGAAGCCCTGGACCGGGTGGCCCGCGGCGAGCCGCTGTGGCGGGTCCACGAATGCGTCTTCGCCGTCCTGGCCCTGGAGTCCGAGCCGGTCGACCCCCGGCTGTGACCCCGCCAGCGCCGGTAGCGTGTTCCCGGCATCGTGCGTCAGGAACCCCCCGATAGCGGAACCCCCCGATAGCGGGGTTAGCGTCGCACGATCATTGACCGGCCCATCCAGCCGCCGTTGCCCCCGCCGCTATCGGGGCGGCCGGTACCGAATGGGGGAGGCGGCCGGCCTTCGTGCCTTTCTGGAAACCGCCGAACATCACCGAGATCACGATCAGGACCAAGATCAGCAGCACCACCCACAGCAGGCAGCCGCCGGCCCTGGATCGGGGCCGCCACCGACGGCGCGGCCCGTACTCGTACTCCTCGGGCCGAACGCGCCGGGCGCGCCGGCCCAACCGGGATCTGTACATGAGTCTGGATATGCCCGCGCACACCGCAATATGCCGCGCCCGCCGAATTATCTGCACCGGCCGGGGTAGCTCATGCCGGTAAAACTCAATACCCTCGCAAAACGACGTGAGGAAGACCATGGCGCGCATGCCGAGAATAGGATCGCTGGCCGGGCTGGTGGGCGCGATCGCGGCGGTGCTGGTGCTGATCGTGGTGCTGTCCGCGATCCACCTGCTGCCGCAGCTGCGGAACCCGTTCGCGCAGAGCACCACCGTCCGCAGCCAGCCCGTCATCCTGAAGTCGATCACCGAGCTCAGCCGCTACGAGGCGGCGAGCGGCTCGTTCGAGGTGGTGGTCGACCTCACCAAGCGCACATCGCTCATCCCGTCGTTCCTCGCCGGCAGCGAGACGCTGTTCATCGGTCAGGGCACCGACATCGCCTACGTCGATTTCTCCCGGCTGAAGAACCAGGCGATCACGCTGAACGCGAACCGTACCGACGTCACGGTCACCCTGCCCAAGGCGCAGCTCGAGCCGGCCGTGCTCAACGTGTCCCAGTCGTACGTGTACGCCCAGCAGCAGGGCCTGTTCAACCGGATTGGCAATTTCTTCTCCGGCAACCCGAACAGCCAGCAGCAGGTCTATATCCTGGCCCAGCAGAAGATAGAGACCGCGGCCCGGCAGAGCCCGCTGCTGGCCGAGGCGCAGAAGAACACCGAGGGGATGCTCGACGGCATGCTGACCTCGCTCGGCTTCTCCCACGTGGCCGTCACCTTCGGCGGCGCCTCAGCCAGCTAGAACAACAACATTTGCGTTAGAGCGCACTCTAACTCATTCGGCCGGACCATCCCAGCGCCGGCGGCGGCTAACGCCACCAGGGCAGGCGGCGCTGCTCGGCGACGTGCGCGGCTGGCTCGGTGATCGCTCCCGCGTGCGAGCTCAGGTGCTGCAGATGCTCCTGAACCCACAGCAGATGCGGATGATGCGGCGTCGTAATCACGCGAACCAGATCAGGAACGTCCCCACCGCTCCTTCCGCCCGTCCCGTCGGCCGCACCACTCCCGCCAGCGCCGCTCCTCATGTCCGCCGCTCTCGTCCCTCCGGCCATGACCGTCACACCCGTATCCTCCGGCCCGTCGGCCGGACGCGCCCCGCCCGCCGGGTACCCGTCGAGACCGACGAACGCCGGGGGGCTGACCGGCAGCAGCACCTGATGAGCGACGGGCCGCCCCACCAGGGCGGCAATCCGCTCGTAAAAGCCGGTGAGGTCGGCGGTCGCCCGGGTCAGGGTGGCCCGCGCGTAAGCCGTCCCGCGGTGCAGATGGTGCGGGACGGGATCCGGGGCCACCATGCCGGTCAGCGAGAGGGCGGTGAGCCTGAGCCGGCTGGCCGCCATCACCAGCATCCAGAGCTCCTCTTTTGACAGTCGCTTCGTGCCCTGTTCGGCGAGGAAACCGCGCAGCGCCTCGTCGAGCCGGATCGACGCGGTGACCGCCGCGGCGCCCGCGTCCGGCGGGGCCTGCCGGGTGCCGAGGGCCCAGTCCACCGCCTGGGTCAGGTACGCGGCGCCCCGCCGGAACGAATCGGCCAGATCGTTCCCGACCACCGCGCCGGCTCCCCGCGGCCAGAACAGCACACCCACCACCAGGCTCACCAGGCAGCCGATGGCCACGTCCTCGATACGCAGCAGGCCCACCCTCCAGCCCGCCGGGACGAGCAGGTTGAACAAGACCACCACGACGACCGTGAACGCCGCCTGGCCGAAGGCGAAAGGCAGCGTGCCTGGCGCGTAGGCGGCGATGGCGAGCGCGACGGGGAACGCCGCCCACAGGGCCGGGGTGCTGGTTCCGATGCCGAGCAGCAGCAGCGCGCCGAGGACGAAACCGGCCACGGTGCCGCCGAGCGCACGCACCGCGGTGGACTCGGTGGAAGCCGCGTTGGTGCGCAGCACCGACAAGGTGCCCAGCACGACCCAGAACCCGTGCTGCACGCCGGACAGGTCGGCCACCAGGACCGCCGCGGCCAGGGCCAGCGAGCCCCGCAGGCTGTTCTGCATCCAGACCGAGCGGAAGCTCGCGTGCCTGGCGATGACGCCGAGCGCGCCGGATAGGGCCGCCACCCTCCGTTCGGCCATCGTGCCCTCGGGCTGGGCCCCGTACCAGCCGCGGCGCCGGGCGGCGATCGTCTCGGGATCGGCGCGCCTGGTGGCGATCAGGGCGTCGGCCGCGATGGCCTGCACGGCGATGGAAATCGCCTGCGCGTGGAAGGCGTGCCTGGCGACCACCTCCACCGAGTCATAGTCCCCGCCCACCGCGGCCTGGTGGTAAGCCGTGCAGACCTCGCGCTGCCGCTCCAAATCATCCGGATCGGGCAGCAGCGTGTCCTGGTCTGAGCCGGCCAGCAGGTCGCCGACCTGGCCGAGGACCGCGGCGGTCCGGCCGAGCAGGTCGCGGTCGCACTGGTCGGCCCGGTCCAGGTTCGGGTGCCCGTCGGTCGCGTCGACGATCAAGGCCGTGCACCACTCGAGCAGCTGAACCACGCTGGCCAGGCCCTGGTCGGCCGTGGCCAGGCCGGTCGGCCGGTACGGCGTGCTGGCGAACGCGCTCATCAGCTCGCGCTTGGCGGCCCGGCAGTTGTCTCGCTGAGCGGTCGTGGCGGTACCGTGCACGGCCGCGTCCAGGTGCTCGGCCAGCGCGCGGGCCGAGGCCGCCGCGGCCGCGCGCAGCCGGCCCCCCGGCGACGGCGGCGAGAGCAGCAGGACCGCTGCCGTGGAGGCGACCGAGGCCAGCCACCAGCCCGCCAGCCGGTCCGGGATCATGCCCATTGTGCCCGGCGTGGCGACAGAAAGGACGAAGGGGAGCAGCGCGGCGGTGACGCCGGAGGCCGCGTTGGGCCCGGACACGCCGGCGAAGAAGATGCCGAACGCCACCGGGATCGTGACCAGCACCGCCAGCCAGGTGATCCCGCTGACCGCCGTGCCGATGATCAGCACGATGGTCCCGGTCACGGCCAGTCCGAGATGCGCCGTGACCTTGTCCCGCCTGGTGCCGCCGAACGAGGCGAAGATCAGGTTCGCGAATCCGCCGAACGCGGCGAACAGGGCCATCTGCAGGTTGCCGAAACCCTCGTAGGTGATGGCGAACAGCGAGGGGATCACGAGCACCGCGCGCAGCGTCCGCAGCGCAGCCGGTACCGACCACACCGGCAGCCAAGCCGGCCTGGACCCCTGGGCGGCAGGCGCGGCCGACGGGGAAGCGCTGCCCGGCGGGCGGATCGCGGGGAAACGGCGCACACTGCTCAGATCGGGCATTTTTCAAGTCTAGAGAACGTCTGGAGAATAGCGCTCGCGTCGGTGCCGAAGCCCTCGTCAAGACGCGGCGCGACCGCCACGCCGCGCGTGGTAGTGTGAAACGCTGTCTGGCGACTAGCCAGGACAGATAGAGGTTTGCTGCACCCTCATGCGGCGGCCTCGCGGGGAATCAGCCCTTGAAACCCGTTTCCGTGTCAAATCCTAAGGAGTCACGTGCCGCTCGACACCGCCGCCAAGCAGGAGATCCTGGCGGAGTATGCGACCAGTGAGGGTGACACCGGTTCGCCGGAGGTCCAGGTCGCGCTGCTGACCAGGAGGATCAACCACCTGACGGAGCACCTGAAGGTGCACAAGCACGACCACCACAGCCGCCGTGGGCTGCTGCTACTGGTCGGCCGCCGCCGCAGGCTGCTCAAGTACCTGGCCAAGAAGGACATCAATCGCTACCGCGCGATCAGGGAGCGGCTCGGCATCCGCCGCTAAGCCCCCGGCCGTCCCGGGCGTCTGCGTCCTGGCCCCCAATAACTGAACAACGACAACACTGACATCCCGTAGCCCCCGGCCCCGAGCACCAGGGCCGGTCCTCGGTAGTGGTCCCCGGGTCGGCATTGGCTCGCGAAAGCACTGACTCGCCAAGCCAGCCAACCCAGAACCCGAGGGCTTCGATCGAAGACCGGCCGGCTGCCCTGCATTCAGCTAACGCGTATTCGGCTAACGCTGACAGGCCAGCCAGGCCACATGCGGCACGGCGGCGGGTGGGTGCGGGATCTACCGCAAGGAGGTCTCACCCGTGGAGGGTGCCCTTAGTGCCGAAGCCGTTATCGACAACGGCGAATTTGGCGTACATACGATCAGGTTCGAGGCGGGCCGACTGGCCCAGCAGGCCGCCGGCTCCGCCGTGGTCACCCTGGACGAGGAGACCGTGGTGCTTTCCGCGACCACGGTGTCCAAGCATCCGAAGGAGAACCTGGACTTCTTCCCGCTCACGGTGGACGTGGAGGAGCGGATGTACGCGGTGGGCCGGATCCCCGGCTCGTTCTTCCGCCGGGAGGGCCGTCCGTCCGAGGACGCCATCCTGACCTGCCGGCTCATCGACCGGCCGCTGCGCCCGTCGTTCGTCAAGGGCCTGCGTAACGAGATCCAGATCGTCGCCACCATACTCTCGCTCGACCCGCAGCACCTGTACGACGTGGTGGCGATCAACGCCGCGTCGATGTCCACTCAGCTGGCGGGCCTGCCGTTCTCCGGCCCCATCGGCGGGGTCCGGGTCGCGCTGATCAAGGGTCAGTGGGTGGCCTTCCCGACGCATGAGCAGCTGGCGCACGCCACCTTCGACATGGTCGTCGCGGGACGGGTCCTGGCGGACGGCGACGTGGCCATCATGATGGTCGAGGCCGAGTCCACCCCGGAGACGCTCAAGCTGATCGCCGACACCGACAGCGGCGCCGTCGCGCCGACCGAGGACACCGTGCCCGAGGGTCTCGAGGCGGCCAAGCCGTTCATCCGGGTGCTGTGCCAGGCGCAGCAGCAGCTCGCCGAGGCCGCGGGCGCCACCGGGCCGTCAGCGGAGTACCCGATCTTCGTCGACTACACCGAGGACGTGTACGAGGCCGTCGCGCGTGAGGTCTCCGGCGAGCTCGCGCAGGCGCTGACGATCGCGGGCAAGCACGAGCGCGAGGCGGAGACCGACCGGGTCAAGGCCCTCGCCATCGAGAAGCTCGGCGAGCAGTTCGAGGGCCGCGAGAAGGAGATCAGTGCCGCGTTCCGCTCGCTGACCAAGAAGCTGGTCCGGGAGCGGGTCATCAGGGACGGGCTGCGCATCGACGGCCGCGGCCTGACCGACATCCGGCCGCTGTCCGCCCAAGTGCACGTGCTGCCCCGGGTCCACGGGTCCGCGCTGTTCGAGCGAGGCGAGACCCAGATCCTGGGCGTGACCACGCTGAACATGCTCCGGATGGAGCAGATGATCGACACGCTCAACCCGGAGCGCACCAAGCGCTACATGCACAACTACAACTTCCCGCCGTACTCGACCGGGGAGACGGGCCGGGTCGGCTCGCCGAAGCGGCGCGAGATCGGCCACGGCGCGCTCGCCGAGCGGGCGCTGATCCCGGTGCTGCCCGCCCGTGAGGAGTTCCCCTACGCGATCCGGCAGGTGTCCGAGGCGCTCGGCTCCAACGGGTCGACCTCGATGGGCTCGGTGTGCGCCTCGACGATGTCGCTGCTGGACGCCGGCGTGCCGCTGAAGGACATGGTGTCCGGCATCGCGATGGGCCTGATCCATGAGGGCGGTCAGTACGTGACGCTCACCGACATCCTCGGCGCCGAGGACGCGTTCGGCGACATGGACTTCAAGGTGGCCGGTACCGAGCAGGTGATCACCGCGCTGCAGCTCGACACCAAGCTCGACGGCATTCCCGCCTCGGTGCTCGCGGCCGCGCTGAAGCAGGCCCGGGGTGCCCGGATGACCGTTCTTGAGGTCATGCGCGGCACGATCCGCGAGCCAGGCGAGATGTCTCCCTACGCGCCGCGGATCATCACGATCAAGGTCCCGGTGGACAAGATCGGAGAGGTCATCGGCCCGAAGGGCAAGATGATCAACTCGATCCAGGACGACACCGGCGCCGAGATCACGATCGAGGACGACGGCACGATCTACGTCGGGGCCACCGACGGCCCGTCGGCCGAGGCGGCGCGGGCCGCGATCAACGCGATCGCCAACCCGCACATGCCCGAGGTCGGCGAGCGGTTCCTCGGCACGGTCGTGAAGACCACCACGTTCGGCGCGTTCGTGTCGCTGCTGCCAGGCAAGGACGGCCTGCTGCACATCACCCAGATCCGCAAGCTGCACGGCGGCAAGCGGATCGAGAACATCGACGACGTGGTGCACATCGGCGACAAGATCCAGGTCGAGATCCGCGAGGTGGACGACCGCGGCAAGCTGTCGCTCGTCCCCGTCGAGGTGGTGGAGCGCGAGGCGGCCGGCGAGGACCTGTCGGGCGGCGATTCGCGCCCGGAGCGCCCGAGGGACTCCAGCGGTCCCAGGGACCGGGCCGGCGACCGCGGTGACCGCGACGGGGACGGACAGCGCCGGACCCGGCACCGTACCCGCGGGCATCACGAGTAGATGGCTACCGAACCAGTCCCAGGTGTCAGTCGCACTGTTCTTCCGGGCGGTCTTCGGGTCATTACCGAGCACCTGCCCGCGGTCCGGTCGGTCGCGCTCGGCATCTGGGTGGGCGTCGGGTCCCGGGACGAGGATATGGCCCACGCGGGCGCGACCCATTACCTCGAGCACCTGCTGTTCAAGGGCACGAAGCGGCGCACCGCGCTGGAAATCTCCTCGGAGATGGACGCGGTCGGCGGCGAGATGAACGCGTTCACCGCGAAGGAGTACACGTGCTACTACGCGCGGGTGCTCGACGCGGACTTGCCGCTGGCCGTGGACGTGCTGTCGGACATGGTGACCGGCTCGCTGATCACGCCGAAGGACGTGGACGCCGAGCGCAACGTGGTGCTCGAAGAGATCGCGATGAACGATGACGATCCCACCGACACCGTGCACGAGGCGTTCACCGAGAGGCTGTTCGGCAATACCCCCCTCGGCCGGCCGATCCTGGGCACGGTCGACTCCATCAACGCGATCAGCAGGGAACAGATCTTCGAGCACTACCAGGCCAGGTATACCTCGGAGCACCTGGTGGTGGCCGCGGCGGGCAACCTCGACCACGACACGGTGGTGGGACTGGTCAGGCAGTCGTTCGGCGCGGCCCTGGACCGGGCGGCCGAGCCTGCCCGGCCCCGCCTGGCCGGAGACCAGCACGGCCACGCGGCCGGCGTCGGCACCACGCTGGTCTCCCGCGGCATCGAGCAGGCCAACCTGGTCCTCGGCTGCGAGGCGCTGGCCCGGACCGACCAGCGCAGGTTCGCGCTCGGCGTGCTGAACGCCGCGTTCGGCGGCGGCATGTCGTCCCGGCTGTTCCAGGAGGTCAGGGAAAAGCGCGGCCTGGCGTACTCGGTGTACAGCTTCGCCGGGCAGCACGCCGACACCGGCATGTGGGGCGTCTACGTCGGCTGCCTGCCGTCCAAGGCCGACGAGGTGCTCGCCATCTGCGCCGAGGAGATCACCAAGGTGGTCGAGGACGGCCTGACCGACGCCGAACTCGCGCGCGGCAAGGGCCAGGTTCGCGGGTCGATCGTGCTGGGCCTGGAGGACCCGTCGTCGCGGATGAGCCGCCTCGGCAAGTCCGAGCTCGTGTACCCGAGGCTCGAGCCGGTCGACGAGGTGCTCGCCTCGATCGACGCCGTCACCCACGACGACATCCGCGCGATCGCCGCCGACATCCTCACCCGCCCGAAGACCCTGGCCGTCGTCGGCCCCTTCGACGACGCCAGCGCCTTCCAGAACTAACCCCGGGCAGTATCGTGTGCAGTTACCCCCCGCCGCGGGGGTAACCGCACACGATCACCGGCGCTCGCCCCAGCGGGGCCCCACGGCCCCCGGGCGGCGCCAACGGACGGCAGGACGGCAAGATTGCGGATCGCCGACACCCCGATAGGGGGAGCGGCGATCCGCAGTCATCGAAGCTCGGCGGGAGGGCGGCGATGGTCAAGGTCGGGGTGCTGGGGGCGCAGGGCCGGATGGGGCGTGAGGTGGTCCGGGTGGTCACCGAGGCGCCGGACCTGGAGGTCGTGGCCGAGGTTGACCAGGGCGACAACCGCGACGCGCTCCTCAAGAGCAGCGTGATAGTGGACTTCACCCATCCCGGCGTGGTCATGGACAACCTGCGCTGGTGCGTGGAGCACGACCTGGACGTGATCGTGGGGACATCAGGGTTCATCGAGGGCCGCCTGGACGAGGTCCGCGGCTGGCTGGCCGATCACCCGGACGTGCGTGTCCTCATCGTGCCGAACTTCTCCGTCGGCGCCATCTTGATGATGCGCTTCGCCGCCCAGGCCGCGCGGTTCTTTGATTCGGCCGAGGTAATCGAACTGCACCACGCCGGCAAGGCCGACGCGCCGTCCGGCACGGCGCTGCGTACCGCGTCGCTGATCAGCGCCGCCCGGGCGGGGCCGGCCTCGGCCCGCCGCCGGACGCCACCGCGTCGTCCCTGCCGGGAGCGCGCGGCGCCGTCGTCGACGACGTGCACGTGCACTCGGTGCGGGTCGCGGGACTGGTCGCGCACCAGGAGGTGCTGCTCGGCGGGCACGGCGAAACGCTGACGATCAGGCACGACTCACTGGACCGCGCGTCGTTCATGCCCGGCGTGCTGGTTGCGATCCGGCGCATCGGCTCCCTCCCGGCCGGCCTCACCGTGGGCCTGGAGGTGCTGCTCGGACTGGAGTAGGCGTACGGTCGAAGCATGTGCCGAAGCATCAAGACCCTTCGCCCGCCCTTCGCCGAGCAGGTGACCGACGACGACATCCGCGCCGCCGCGCTGCAGTACGTGCGGAAGATCAGCGGTTTCCGCACGCCCGCCGGGCACAACGCCGAGGCATTCGGCCAAGCGGTCGATGCCGTCGCCGTCGCCACGGCCACGCTGCTCGGCCAGCTGCAGGTCAGGTCGCCAGCGTCAGCCAAATAGACGCCGCGGGTTACGGATCCCCCGGACTGACCCGGGCCATCAGGGTCGCGGGTTTCCTGCCGCCACCGCGAGATGCCGGACGTCCGCCCCGGTCAGCGCCAGGCTCACGACTGTCCCTCCGGCTCGGCCTGCGGCAGGTAAACCGCTCCGCCGGTCACCCGGCTGCGCAGCGCGGCGGCGACCCGGGCCGCCAGCCGCAGCGGCAGGTACCGGTCGACCTCGCCGGGTTCCACGAACCGGTAATCGTCGAGTTCGGACTCCTGCAGCCGGATCGGGACGCCGTCGTCGAGTTCGCCGCCGTCGAAGATAAAGTGCAACAGCGGCCGGGGCCGGACCCCGTCCGGTGGCGACCAGTCGATGACCAGCAGCGGGCCCGGGGTGATCTGGAGGCCGATTTCCTCCTCGACCTCGCGCCGGCAGCATTCGTGCGGCGGCTCAGCCTCGTCGATTATCCCGCCCGGCAGCGACCAGTGCTCCCGGTAGTTCGGCTTGACCAGCAGGACCCGCCCGGCCGGGTCGGTGAAGATCGCGGCCGCGGCGCCGAACATGGTCGGCAGCGTGGCGTACCACGCCACGTCGGCGGCCGTCGAATAGGTGATGCGGGCGGGAACCGGGCGAGCTGGGTCCGGGCTGTCTGGCACGGACATGACCCTATCCGGGTTGGTGACACGCGAGGCCGCCGTGCCGGTAGCCTAAGCGCATGCACACACCGGGTGACGACGCTTCAACGGTCGATACCGAGGAAAGCCGGGTCGAGGTATACGTCACTACCGACACCTCGGGCGCGCCGCACAAGGCCGATGAAGCCAAGCTTTACGTCATGTACGACGCCGCTGATCCCGACGGCGATAAGCTCTACTTCACCGAGGCGGAGTGGGACGCGTTCGTGCTAGGCGTCAAGGACGGCGAGTTCGACCTCGACGAGTCGGGCAACCTACCGTAACGACTTGGCCGGCTTGTTCGGGCCGCCCGGGTTGATGTCCGGCCCGGGGCCGGACATAGCCGACCTCGGCATCCCGGTCACCGCGGCCAGGTCGGTGGCCAGCTGCGGCGCCGCGTTGGCGGCCGGTCCCATCACCAGTGAATGCCTGGACTTGCCCGCCGCGGTGACTTCCACGGTCTGGCAGCCGCTCGCCCCGTAGACGAACGTGGCGAGTTCCCGGTGGCCATCGTAGAACGTGCCCGTGTAATTGACGTCGAAGGCGGCCGGGCAATGGACCAGCGTCTTCGGTGTGTAGGGGTGGGCGACCACCTTGCAGAAGTCGCCGAACAGCGCACGCACGAGGGCCGGCTTGCGCTGCGTCGTGACGACCGCGCCCACCCGGACCGGTTCCACGGGGTGCATGGTCCGGCGGACGGTGACCATGGTCGCCTGGTTCACGCTGGCACAGCCCACCGCCGCGGCCGACGGCGCCGGCTGCGCCGCGTCCACGCTGCCCGACACTTCAGTGCCGCACCCGGCCACCGCCGCGCATAGCAGTCCCGCGACAACGATTCCGCGAACTTGGCGTGGAGGCATCATGGTCCTTTGACGCACCCCGTGCGTGATCCGTTCCATCGCGTATCCACGTGCGTCTCAGAACGCGCCCGCCGCTATCGCGGCGCCAACCGCGATCAGGATCACGCTGGCTATCAGCTCGCTCCGCTCGCCGGCGGCGATCCCGATCCGCGCGCCCAGCTCCAGGCCGGCTAGCGACATCACCACGCTGACCAGGCCGAACACCACCGCGGCCAGGGCCAGTTGAGTGTGGTAGGCGCCGAGGGCGAATCCGGCCGCGAGATTGTCGAGGCTCAGCGCCAGCCCGCTGATCAGGACCCGCCCCGTCCGCCACGACGGTGCTTCCCGGTCGGTGCCACGGCTCCGCCAGGCCTGCCACAGGCTGACCGCGCCCACGACGATCAGCGCCGCCGCGCCCAGCCCGCGCGCGGCCTGACCCAGGCCGGAGGCCAGGCTCTCCCCCAGGACCAGCCCGACCACCGGCATACCCGCCTCGAACAGGCCGAACACCACCGCGACCCGCACCCGGACGTCCCTGCTTACCCCGCTGACACCGATGCCGATCGCGGCCGCGAAGTTGGACAGGCCAAGGGCGACGGCGAGGAGCAGGAGCGCGAGCACACCCGCCACGCTACCCAGGCGGCAACCCCCTACCACAGGGTGTGCGGGGCGGACCCTTCCAGGCGCAGCAGCCACTCCTTGCGGTCAAGGCCGCCGCCGTATCCGGTGAGGCTGCCGTCGCTGCCGATCACCCGGTGGCACGGCACGATGACCGAGATCGGGTTGGCCCCGTTGGCCAGGCCGACCGCCCGCGAGGCGACCAGCCTCTTGCCGAGCGCGCTGGCGATGTCGCCGTAGCTGACCGTGCTCCCGTACGGGATCTTGGTCAGCTCGGTCCAGACCGCGAGCTGGAACGGAGTCCCGCTTGGCGCCAGCGGCACGCAGAACTCCTTGAGGTCACCGCTGAAGTACGCCTCGAGCTGCGCCGCGACCTCGCGGAACGCCGCCGGGCTCGGCGTGAGCTCCCAGCCGCCCTTGGTCTCGTGCCGGCTGGCGTCGATCATCCACAGCCCGGTCAGGGCATGCCCGTCGCCGGTCAGCAGCAGCCTGCCGATGGGGGAGTCGACCACGTGGGAAAGGCGCGGCGCGCGGCCGTCCGGCGCCGCGAACGGGCTGGTCATGATGGACCTTTCTGGTCGAGGCCGTCAAGGTGGGCCCACAGGTGATGCACGGCGTAAGAGCGCCACGGCCGCCAGCGCTCGGCCAGCGCCGCCGCCGCCACGGCCCGGCCCCTAACGGCCGCCCCGCGGCCCGCGGCCGCCCCGCGGCCCGCGGGCACCGCGCGGCCCGCGGGCACCGCGCCGAGCCGCGCGAGCGCGTCGAGCACGCCCGTGTCGGCGGGCAGAAACGCGTCGGGGTCGGACAGGGCGCGCATCCGGATGTAGGACACGGTCCACGGCCCGATCCCCGGCATCGCGAGCAGCTGGGCCGCAGCGCGATCCCGTTCCGCGCCGGGGTCCAGGCACAGCTCGCCGGACGCGAGCGCGGTGGCGAGCCCGGTCAGCGCGCGGCCGCGGGCGCGCGGCATCGGCAGCGTGGCCGGATCGACGCCGGCGAGCGTCTCCGCCGTCGGGAAGCAATGCGTCAGCGAGCCGTCCGGCCGCTCTAGCGGCTTGCCGTAGGCGGCGACAAGCCGCGCCCCCAGCCGCCGGGCGGCGGCGATGGACACCTGCTGGCCGAGCACTGCCCGCAGCGCGAGCTCGTGGCCGTCCACGTGGCCGGGCGATCGCCGTCCGGGATGGGCGCGGGCCAGCGGTCCGAGCACCGGGTCGGCGGCCAGGTTGCCAGTGACCGCCTCGGGGTCGGCGTCCAGATCGAGCAGGCGGCGGCAGCGCTGGACCGCGGCGGTCAGGTCGCGAAGATCCTCGAGCTGGAGCTCGCAGTCGAGATAGCCAGCGTCCCCGCCGGCCGGCGAGACGAGCGACAGGGTTCCGGTGCCGTTCGGTAGCCGGATTGTCCGCGCGTAGCCGCCCCCTTCGGCCGATTCGACCCCGGGAATCGCCCGTGCCGCCAGGAAGCCGAACATCCGGTTCGCATCGATCGGCGCCCGGTACGCCAGCCGCAGCCTGATCACGCCTGGAGCCGCCGGGTCAGGGCCGGGCGGCACCCCCAGCCGGCGCGACCGCGGGGCCCGGGCCCGCCTGCCTCGGGTCTCGCGCAGCTGCGTGGGCGTCGCGGCGAAAACCTCGCGCATGGTCGCGTTGAACTGCCTGATGCTGGCGAAGCCGGCCGCGAAGGCGATCTCGGACAGCGGCAGCGCGGTCGTCTCGGTGAGGATGCGGGCCGTCTGGGCTCGCTGCGCGCGGGCGATGGCGAGCGGGCCCGCCCCGAGCTCGGCGGTGACCAGGCGGCGTACCTGGCGCTGCTCGTAGCCGAGGCGGGCGGCCAGTCCCTCGACGCCGCCGCGGTCGACGATGCCGTCGGCGATGAGCCGCATCGCGCGCCCGACCACGTTGGCCCTGATGTTCCATTCCGGTGAGCCGGGGGAGGCGTCCGGGCGGCACCGCTTGCAGGCCCGGAAGCCGGCCTCCTGGGCCGCGGCGGCGCTGCGGTAGAAGCGCATGTTGGCGCGTTTCGGCGTGATCGCCGGGCACGACGGGCGGCAGTAGATGCCCGTCGAGGTGACCGCGATAAAGAACACGCCGTCGAAGCGCGGATCCTTGCTGACCGCCGCCTGATACCGGTTGTCGTCGAGGGCCGTCCCCCCGCCGTCGGTCGCCGTCCCGCTGTCGTCGGTCGCCGTCCCGCTGTCGTCGGTCGCCGTCCCCCCGCCATCGGGCGCCGCCGCGATATTCTTCGTCACGCCCTCCACCATGCCAGCCCGCGAGGCCCAACACTAGCGGAAATCGGACAGGGTAGGCTCCTGGGCAGGCCGGCCGAGATCAAGGGCACCACGATGCCGGTCCCCGAGGTCCCGCAGACGACCGAGGCGGGCGCGATCGGCGGCATTACCGGCAACATCATGCGCGGATGGTGACGGCCGGTCATTATTTCTATGCCGAACGATCCGTCCTACCTGTCCTGAGATAACGTCACCGCGTTCACGCGGGTCTCCTGCGTCCCGGGCCTCTCTCCAGGACTGAGTTGGTCACCCTCCGTAGACGCTGGCCGGGGAGATAGGTAACTATTACCTTGTTACCCGTTGCATTTGATACAGCACGTATAGTTACACTACGAATGGTAGCGAAACAACTTCGCACCGTGTTTCAAGGGCGATGCACCGTCCACGGTCTGCGTTAGCTGGTGAGGCACCGCCCCAGCTCAGATGCGTATAGAGGTGTGTCGTGGCCAGCAACTACCCAGACGAAGGCCTACCCGCGAGTGAGGGCGGGGACGAGGCCGTCCGGCTCCCGTTCCGCGCCGGCGGTCCCGGCCAGCAGGCCTGCGCCGAAGCACGCGCCGAAGTCCGTGACCGTGAGACCTACTACGCAGAGCTACGTCTCGCTGTCCATTGCCAGAGCCGGTCCATCCCCGCTCCGCGAGCGGCCTTCGACGACCTGGGATCCGGCACCTGGATCCAGCGCGGCGCGACGGGTCCTACCGACGGGGAAAGCTGGGACGAGATGATCGCGCGCTTCGGCGACACCTGGACCTGACAGTCCGCCGGCGGCGGCCCCGGACCCTTCCTCCGGCGCTCGGGTGTCCGGGGCCGCCGCCGGTCTCGTCGCCTAGACCCGCCAGAAGTCGAAGCGGTCACGGCCCGGCCTGAAGCCCGCCGCCTCCACTATGTCGACCGCCAGCTTGAACTTGTCACCGACCCGCCAGGGCTGGTGCGCGTCGCTCCCGAAGGACACCGCGCGGCCGCCTGCCTCCCGCCACCAGCGCACGAGTTCGGTCGAAACCAGCGGGCTCTTGGTGTTGACCTCGAGCACCCGGTCGGTGGCGGCTAGAGCGCGCAGGATGGCCCGGTACTCGGCCTCGAAGGTCCGCTCCTCATACGGATCGGCCGTCCACGGCCACATCCGCCGGGGAAAGTCCAGGTGCGCCAGCACCTGAAACAGGTCGCTGCCCTCGACCAATTGGACGACCTCGCCGAGGTACCGGCGCATCACCTCGTCGGCGGGCAGTTGCCGGAACAGGTCGTCGGCAGCCGTCAGCCGCCCGTCGAACGGGATCGCGTGCAGCGAACCGAGAATCCGCTCGAACTCGGCCCCGGCTACCAGGGCGCGCGCGCTCGCGGCCCACATATGGGCTTCGCCGATCTCGACCCCGGAAAAAATCCGCAGGTCCGGATACCGCTGGCGGCAGTCCTCGATGGTCGCCAGGTAGCCGTCCACATCAAGCAGGTGCATCCGCGAGTACCGGTGCGGATCGAGGTTCTCGGTGCCGATCCGGTCCCCGTCAGTCCAGGTAGTGAAGTCGAGGTGGTCGGTAAACGCCACGCTGGGTACGCCGACCGCCAGGGCCTGCTCGCAGCTGCGCGCCATCGACGCCTCGCCGGGAGTGTCCCACGACCATTCGGTATGAACGTGGTTGTCGGGCGGCAGCACGGTACCAATTGTGTCATGCGGCCAGGTCGGCACGCTGGGCGCGGGGGTTACTCGCGTTACCAGGCCGGCCGTAACCAGTCCGGCTGTCGCGGCTTGGCTGAGGTGATGACGTAGACCTCGTCGGAGTCGGGATCCGGAGCCTGCGCAGCGGAGGACGCGATCGCCGGCGGCTCGCCGATGGCCGGGAGCGCCGCGGGTTCCAGCGGTTCGGAATCCTCTTCGCCGTCGAGCCTGCGCTTTTTCGCCGCGTCGGCGGTGATCTTCGTGGCCAGCTTCTGCCAGCGCTCTTCCCACTCGGCCACATTCCCGCCGCAGGCGCGCACGTAGGCGACGGTGACGGGAAGCGTAGGCAGCCGGAGGCCGCCGGCCGCCGAGGCCAGCGTCTTCATCTCGTAGTGCGAGGTCTCGGCCATCTCGGGATAGTCAAGGTCGGCCTGCGCGCGCAGCGTGCGCAGGTCCCTGGCGAAAGCCTCCGGCCCGTCAGGCGCGATGCTGGCCAGCGGCTGCGACGCCGCGGCCGTCCGCTCCTCGGGGACCGCAGTCTCCCGCTGGCGGATCACCGGACCGGGCGGTTCCGGCGCCGCCTGAGCCCCCTGAGCCGCATTTACGCCCTGCGCCCCTGCAGTGCCGTGTACCCCCGGCGCCCCGGATCCTCCGGCAGCGACCCCAGATGTCCCCGCCGCCCCGGGTGCCCCGGTGATTCCAGCTGTCCCTGCCGCCGCCGCAGCTGTCCCTGCCGCCGCCGCGGATGCCCCGGCAGCTCCGTGCGGTCCCAGCAATCCCTGCGGTCCGTACGCTCCCTGTGGTCCCAGGCCTCCCTGCGAGCGGGGCGTCCCGTACGGCCCCGGCGCCCCGAACGCAGCTACACCGGGCCCGGGAGCTCCGTACGACCCTGGACCACCCTGCGGCCCTGGAGCCGGGTGTGGTCCCTGACCTCCGTGTGACCCCGGGCCGGGGTGTGGTCCCTGACCTCCGTGTGACCCCGGGCCGGGGTGTGGTCCCGGACCTCCGTGCGGCCCCCGGCCGGGGTGCGGTCCCGGACCTCCCTGACCTCCCTGCGGCCCCGGGCCGGGGTGCGGTCCCGGGACACCCTGCGGCCCGGCGACTGTGTGCCGTCCTGGGCCTCCCTGTGGTCCTGGGGCTAGGTATGGTCCTGGGGCGCTCTGCGGTCCCGGGGTCGAGTGGGGCCCTGGGGGACCATGCGGTCCTGGGACGCTACGGGTTCCTGCGGCTCCGTATGATCCGGGCCCTCTGAACGGTCCGGGGCCATAGGCTCCGGCCGTTCCCGGGCCTCCCGGCGCTCCTGAGGCTCCTGGGGGGCCCACAGTCGGGTGCGGCCCCGGGGGGCCCTGAGGGCCGCCTGCTGCATGCGATCCGGGACCTGCGTACGGTCCTGCGGTTCCCTGAGGGCCAGGTACTCCGTGCGGTCCGGGTGCCCCACCAGGTCCTCCATGACTCCCCGCGGCCGCATGCGGGCCGGGTCCTCCATGCGGTCCTTGGACTCCCTCGGCTCCTGGAGTTCCGTATCCTTGCGGACCACCCGGAGCACCGCTTGGGACCGGGTTCCCTGGAGTCGAAGGACCCGGTGTCGGTGCGCCCGGAGCCGACGACACCCGTCTCCAGTTGCCGTCGAGAGAGTCCTCGGCGGGCGACGCCGGGGGAGGGCTGTGATGTCTGCCCCGAGCCTCGCTCGCCGGGCCTGGCGGGCGGGGGTAGAAGCCGTCCGCGCGGCCTGGAATCCGGCGGCCGTTCGGCAGTCGGTACTGGCGTCCTGACCCGTAATCGCCGTTAGGCACCTCGCCGTTCGGCCCGCCATCGGGCGCCCCCCCATCGGGCGGCCCCCCATGGGGCGGGCCACCATGGGGCGGGCCACCATGGGGTAGACCGCCGTTGCCCGCACTGCCGTTCCCCGTACCGGTGTTAGGCGGGCCGCCATCTGCCGGGCCTCGGCTAGCGAAGCCACCGTTAGCCGGGCCGCCGTAGACCGGGCTCAGGGTGGGGCTGAGGTTCGGGGTGAATTGGCCTGGCGGACGTACCGGCACCGGCGCGTTGGCCGGCTCGCGTAGCCGCTGTTGACGCGGTGATATCTCGCCGGGGCGCCGCAGCAACTGGCCGTAGTCGTCCTCGGCCTCGGCCGGCCTGCCCGCTCCGGTCCCTTCGGCCTGCTCGTCGTCGGGGAAGGGAGGCGGGTATACGCCATCAGGCGATAGGGGGGCGTCAGGTCCCTGGGCATGGCGGCTCCGCTCGCGCCTAGGCGGGCCGTACGCGCCACGGCCGAGGCCGGTGTCGCCACCTTCCACCAGATTCCTCCTGGACTTTGTGTCCAGCCGTGCCGCGGGACGGTTGCCCTTGTCTCACGAGTGTAGGTCGCCGGAAATCCCCTGTAGGACCTAGACGGCTAATTGTCACCAATTGCACACAATCGGGCAGTGTTTGACCGATTACATCAGGTATCAAGTTCGTAACCTGGTTTCTAACCCCTGGGCTTGTGACACGGGGGCTTGCCGCCGGGGTTACAGTCAAATCAAGAGCATTCCGCGGAGCGGCCATGATGTCCTGGATCGTATGGCTGATCGTGGCAGCCGTGCTCGGCGTAGCCGAGCTACTCACCACGACGCTGGCGTTTGGCCTCATCGCGGTAGCGGCAGTGGTGGCGGCCGTGGTGGGCGCGTTCGATCTCGGCTTGCCCATACAACTCGCCGCGTTCATCGTCGCCGCGGGGGCCGGGCTCGGCTTCGTGCGCCCGATCGCGATCCGCCACATCAAGCAGCCGCCGGCCTTGCGCACCGGAGTGCAAGCACTCGTCGGCCGCTCGGCGATCGTCCTCGAGGAGGTCACCGAGCACAGCGGGCGCGTTCGCATCGGCGGCGAGGAGTGGTCCTCGCGTCCCTACGACGAGTCGCTGGTGATTCCGGTCGGTACCAAAGTTGACGTCATGCAGATCGACGGGGCCAACGCCCTTGTCTATCCCCGGGAGTAGCCATGTTCTTGCCGGAAGTCATTATCGTGGCGGTAGTCGCGCTGCTTGTCATAGTCACCGTGCTGCGTTCGGTGCGGATCATCCCGCAGGCGCGCGCCCGCAACGTGGAGCGGTTCGGGCGATACCGCAAGACGCTGGAGCCCGGGATGAACTTCATCATCCCGGGCATCGACCGGGTCAAGAAGGAGATCGACCTGCGCGAGCAGGTGGTCTCGTTCATGGGAGCCCCGGTGATCACCGCCGACAACCTGAGCGTTCTCATAGACACGGTGCTGTTCTTCCAGGTGACAGACCCGCGGGCCGCCGACTACGAGATCGTCAACTACATCCAGGCGATCGAGCAGATCACCGCGACGATGCTGCGCAGCGTGATCGGGTCGATGGACCTGGAGAAGACGCTGACCTCGCGCGACCACATCAACAACATGCTCCGCGGCGTGCTCGATGACGCCTCGGGCAAGTGGGGCATCCGGGTCACCCGAGTGGAGATCAAGGCCATCGACCCGCCGAAGTCGGTCAAGGACGCGATGGAGAAGCAGATGCGCGCCGAGCGGGAAAAGCGCGCCGCGATCCTGACCGCCGAGGGTGTCAGGGCATCCAAGATCCTCACCGCCGAAGGGGAGAAGCAGAGCGCTATCCTCACCGCGGAAGGTGTGAAGCAGGCCAAGATCCTCACCGCCGAAGGCGAGGCGCAGGCCATTTCCGCGGTCTTCCAGTCCGTGCACGAAAACGACCCGGACCCCAAGCTGCTCGCCTACCAGTACCTGCAGACGCTGCCGCAACTCGCGCAAGGCGCGGGCAATACGTTCTGGGTCATTCCGAGCGAGGTGACGTCGGCGCTCCGATCCGTGGCCAGCGCCTTCGGCGGCGGGGACACGCCGCCTGGACCGGCTGCCGAACCGAGCCGGCCCAAGCGTTCGGCGTCGGCCATTCCCGCCGCCGACCGCGCAGCCGCGATAGACGCATCGCCGGCCGCTACCGTGCCCGCGATCCCCGCCGGGACAAATGGAGACAGCGAGGATGAAGCAAGCGGGCCAGCCGCCGGTCCCGGTGTCGTCCCCGACGTGACCGACGCGGTGAGTGCCATGCTCGCCGCGGCGATCCCGGGGGGCAACTTCGGTGATCCGCTGGGTTCTGTCGATCCCGCGCCCGCTGCCGAAGACATGTCCGCTGGAACCAGGGATGTTGACCTGCCAATGGCCAACGGCACCGAAGCCGCGGGGTAAGCAGTACCCGACCGGCCGGGCTACTTGAGCAGCAGGACCAGGGCGCTGCCGATAAGCGCGGCGATGACGATGATCACCAGCAATCGTGCCGGGAAGAACCGGTCCTTCCCGTGGTTGGCAGGCTTGGGCGAGGTCGGCTGCGCGGTCCCGAATCCGGCGGCGCTCGCGAACCTAGCTGGCTCGGCCGAGACCTGTGGCGATGCCGTGGCGGAGACGGCGCTTGGTGCGGCGGCAGTCGCGAGCCGCTGAGCGAGTTCGGAGGTGGCGGGGGCGGCTGAGGTTGCTGCGGTCTCGGTGAGCGCGGGCGCGGCCTCCGGCTCCTCGGTCCAGTCCAGGGGAGCGGCGGGCGACTTAAGGCCGCCGGAGGTGGCCGTCACCGAGGTCGCCCAGAAATCCGTCCGCTCCGACGGCGTAGGTACGTCTTCCTGCGGCGGCGGCGCCCATTCGCCCGCGGCCGGCTCAGCCGACAGGGTGTCTACGTCCGGTGGCGCTGCCGCCTGCCCGGTGCCCGCCGACCCCATCTCCGCCTGGTCGGGGCCGACCTGCCCTGTGCCGGGCTGGTCAGACCAGGTGAATTCGCTGTCGGCCGCCTGCGATGCCGGTGTGCCGTCTGGCATCCAGCGGAACTGATCGTTTTGCTTCGTACGCTCGGCCGAATCAGGCATCTCGACGACTGCGGCGTCGAATGGGCCCCGGCCCTGGTGATCGACAGAGTGGTTGCCGTTGGCCGTCGTGATGATCTGGTCGGCCGCCGCGTCCCAGCTCGGGCCGGAATCCCAGCCTGAGCCAGCCCCCGGGCTCATACCCGCATCCAGGCCCATACCCGCATCCAGGTTCGCGCCCGTGTCCAGCCCGCTGCCATCCTGGCTGGTGCCGGCGCCCCATCCTGCCGGGCTTCGATCCGAGAACTCATAGCCCCGGGTCGGAGCCGAGATGGCCGGGTCGCTGGTTCTGCGGGCACCGTGCGCCGAACGTCCTTGGACGCCCCTCAGTGCCGCCCTGATCCGTTCCGGGTCATATACGTCCGGTGGTGCCACGCTGACTCCTGCGCGGGCTCCAGCGGCGGCCGCGGGACTGGCCCCGGCAGGCCGGACCGGGAGATTGGGATCCGCGGGTACCTCAGCCAGGCGGCGCCAGCGCTCCTCCCAGTCGAGGACATCACCTTCGCAGGCACGGACGTAGGCGGTGAGGACGGGCAGGCCAGGCAGAAGAGGCCCGTTTTCCGCTTCCTTCAGGACGTCGCTCGGGTAATGGGCCCGGGCGGAGAGTTCGTCATATCCGATGGCGGCCAGGTCGCGCAGCGCACGAAGGTCAGCAAGAAAGCGTGCCTGATCGTCGCCTGCTCCGGCCGACCACATTCCCCGGATTTGCAACTCGGCGCCCTTCCCGTTGGATACGCATAGGCTTAGGCACTACCCGCGCCCGCACCTCATCACCTGGGATTATCGGGCAGGTTACCGCGCCCGCAGCCGCTATGTCGCTGATACCGCGCATTTCCTGTCAAGTGTCCCTCACCAGGCCTGCGATCGGGCCAGAATCGCGCATCCTGGCTCAATGTCGTGCCTGAGACGCTCGCCGGGGCGCCGCATCGGTGCTACATGTCCTGCGCGTCCTTCTCGTCCTCCCGCGTCATGGATGTCCCGTTTCGTCACCCATGGTCGTGTGTCCCTGCTTCTTTCTTCGGAGCCACCGGTTTGTTCGGAGCCGCCGGCTCGGTCTGAGCCCCTTTCGCCGCGCTGCTCCCGTTCCAGCGGCCGGAACACGAATTTCCGATCTCCGGAGCCCGGCACCCAGCCCGCTCCAGGCCGGCCCAAGGCGCTGGCTTAGACGTGGATGGCCAGGCCGATCGTGAACGCGATCCCGAACGCCAGCTGCAACCGCCCGGTCTCGCCCAGCGCCTTGATCAGGGCCGGGCCAGATGCCCCGGCTCGCACGGACCTTATGGGCACCTGTGCCAGCGGGAGAACGAGCAGGGTGATCAGCGTAAGCGGCCGGTAGAAAGCGAGCAGCGCGGCGAAGCCGAACGGCAGCAGCAGCGACAGCGTGTAGGCAAGGCGACTGCGCGCGTCACCGAGCATGACGGCGAGCGTGCGCTTGCCCGCCAGCGTGTCAGTAGCGATGTCGCGCAGGTTGTTGACCATCAGCAGGGCACATGCCAGCAGGCCGGCTGGCGCCGACGCGGCTAGCCCGAGCCAGCTGAGCGCGTTCATCTGAACGTATGCGGTACCAGCGACCGCGACCACGCCGAAGAACGCGAACACGAAGACCTCGCCAAGCCCGCTGTACCCGTATGGTTTCGGGCCCCCGGTATAAAACCAGGCCGCGGCGATGCTGGCGGCGCCCACCGCCAGCAGCCACCAGGACGTGACGGCGGCCAGCGCGAGCCCGGCCAGACCGGCCACGAGAAAACAGGCGACCGCGGCGGCCAGCACCTGCTTCGGCGGCGCGAGCCCGGAGGCGACGAGCCGGACCGGCCCGACCCGCCGCTCGTCTGAGCCGCGTACCCCGTCGCTGTAGTCGTTGGCGAAGTTGACGCCTACTTGCAGCGCGAGCGCGACCACGAGCGCGAGTAGCGCGCGCCACCAGGAGAATCTGCCGTAACCAAAGGCCACGCCCGAGCCGATGAGCACCGGGACGACGGCCGCCGGAAGCGTTCTCGGCCGCGTGCCGGCGAGCCATTCCCGAGCATCAGCCACGCACAGATCCTAAGGCAACCGAGTTACTCGCTGATGGTGGTATGCAGGCGCACAACCTGGACGGCCGTACCGACGTCGAGTTCGCCCCGGGCGCCGTCGGCAGCCCAGCCCGACGACTCCAGGAATCCGCGCAGGGCCGTATCGGCTTCCAGCGCCCACGTGTACAGGGTGTGGAAGCCGTCCTGCGCGAGCGTGTCCACGGCCGCGTGCAGCAGCCTGCCGCCGTGACCGTGCCCCGTCCGCGTTGGCGCGACCCGCAGCTCGTACAGTTCGCCGTCGGTGCCCGGCCAGCGGTCGGTATCGGTGGCAGGCCCGGCGGAGACGAACCCGACGACCTCGCGGGCCGGGACGTCCGCCACGGCGGCCAGTACCCGGTGCCTGCTCGTCGGCGGGTTGGTGATCGCCTCCCGCCACCGGTCGCGCCACACGAGCGTCGCCTCGTCGCCGGTCAGCTCTGCGAGCATGGCGTCCGGCACGATACCGCCGAAAACCCGGCGCCAGCTCGCGACCTGGATCTCGGCGAGGCTCTCGGCGTCGGCGGCCCGGGCCGGGCGCACGAAACCGGCGGTCCCCCGCCCCGCGGGCCCGTGCTCGCCGGTAACGTCCTGCTCGCCGGGAAAGCCATGCTCATCCAGCCCGTTCGGGCTCACTTGTCCGGATGAGCGATGAGGGTGATGTCACGGGCGGCGCCGGTGGAGGCCGAGGTGGCCATCGCGGCGTAGACCTGCAAGGCCGTGCTGACCGGGCGCTGCCAGCAGGCCGGCCGATACGAGCCGAGGGAGGCCAGCACGCGCTCCCGGCGAGAAGCGAGCTCGTCGCCGATCACGTCCAGCCTGAGTTCGCGGCGCGGAATGTCGATCACCACGGTGTCGCCGGTCTCGACCAGGGCGATCACGCCGCCCGCGGCCGCCTCCGGCGCGACATGGCAGATGGACAAACCGGAAGTTCCGCCGGAGAACCGTCCGTCCGTGATCAGCGCACAGGCCCGGCCGAGTCCCTTGCCCTTCAGGAAACTAGTCGGGTACAGCATCTCCTGCATACCGGGCCCGCCGCGCGGTCCCTCGTAGCGAATAATCACCACGTCACCCGCGCCAACCGCGCCGCCGAGGATGCCCGCGACCGCGTCTTCCTGGCTCTCGAACACCACGGCCGGTCCGGAGAACTGCCAGATCTCCTCCGGCACCCCGGCGGTCTTGACGATCGCGCCGTCCGGTGCGAGGTTGCCGTAGAGCACGGCCAGGCCGCCGTCGGCGCTGTAGGCGTGCGCCGCATCCCGGATGCAGCCGGCCTCCCGGTCGGTGTCCAGCGTGTCCCAGCGGGCCGACTGTGAGTACGGCCTGGTGGTACGCACCCCGCCCGGCGCGCCGTGGTAAAGCTCGACTGCCTCCTCGCTGACCGAGGAAGACCCGAGATCCCAGGCGTCGAGGAACTCCCGCAGCGAGCGGCTGTGCACCGTGCGCACCTCGCGGTTGAGCAGGCCGACCCGGTCGAGCTCGCCGAGGATGGACGGGATGCCGCCGGCCCGGTGCACGTCCTCCACGTGATAGGCGCTGCTCGGCGCGACCTTGCACAGGCAGGGCACCCGGCGGGAGAGCTCGTCGATCTCCTTCAGCCCGAAGTTAACGTCTCCCTCGTGCGCCGCGGCGAGCAGGTGCAGGATCGTGTTGGTCGAGCCGCCCATGGCCACGTCGAGGGCCATCGCGTTCTCGAACGCGTCCCGGCCGGCGATCGAGCGGGGCAGCACTGACTCGTCCCCGTCGGCGTAGTACTGCCTGGTGATCTCGGCGATCACGCGGCCCGCCCGCTCGAACAGCCCGCGCCGGTCCGCATGGGTGGCCAGCGTCGTCCCGTTACCCGGCAGCGCCAGGCCGATCGCCTCAGTCAGGCAGTTCATCGAATTGGCGGTGAACATGCCAGAGCAGGAGCCGCAGGTCGGGCAGGCGGACTCCTCCATGGCCAGTAGCTGCTCGTCGGAGACCGAGGGGTCAGCGGAGGCGACCATCGAGTCGATCAGGTCCAGCTTGCGCCCCGCGGCGGCGCCGGAAAGCCCGGCGGGCGCGCCGGCCTCCATCGGGCCGCCGGACACGAACACGGTCGGGATGTTCAGCCGCATAGTGGCGATCAGCATGCCGGGCGTGATCTTGTCGCAGTTCGATATGCAGATCATGGCGTCGGCGCAGTGCGCGTTCACCATGTACTCGACCGAGTCGGCGATCAGTTCCCGGCTCGGCAGCGAGTACAGCATGCCGCCGTGACCCATGGCGATGCCGTCGTCCACCGCGATCGTGTTGAACTCGCGCGGGATCGCCCCGGCCGCGCGGATCGCGTCTGCCACCACCTGGCCGACCTCGCGCAGGTGCACGTGCCCGGGGACGAACTCGGTGAAGCTGTTCGCCACCGCGATGATCGGCTTGCCGATGTCCTCCCTGGCTACCCCGGTGGCGCGCAGCAGGGCGCGCGCACCCGCCATGTTCCTGCCGTGCGTGACCGTCCGGGACCGAAGCGGCGGCATCCCGATCTCCCCTCAGCTTGTGTTATAGAACCACAAGCGTACCGGGACAGCGGGTAACCCCCGGCCGAGGTCAGCGCAACGGGTCAGGTCGTCGTGGCTCCGGTGTTCAGGTGCGGGAACGCCTGGTTCGCGGCCTGGTAGATGCGCTCGACCTCAGCCGGGGGCAGTCGGCGCACGCCGTTCTCCCGCGCCCGGCGCCTGAGGTACTTGCGCAGCCGGGGGCCGCTGAAGACGTCGACGTCCCTGATGGTCACCACATCCCAGCGGATCTTCGGCCCGTAGACGGCCATCGCCGGGCGGACCGTGACCGGGCTCCCCGCCGCGCCGGACAGCAGCTCAGCGGCTTGCTCCGACTCCCACCGGGCATGCTCGAGCCGCTCCTTCATGCTGAACGGGCCGTGGTACAGCTGCCGGGCATTCATCGTGCGCACCGGCAGCCGCTTGTCCCAGGCCTCTGAGTCGATGGCGAACACGCCCGCGGGCCCGACGACCAGGTGGTCGATCTGCTCCTGGCTATGCGGGATGAGGTTCCCGTTGATGGCGCGGTAGCCCGCTCGCCTGAGTTTGCCCAGCTGCCTGCGGGTCTGCCGCTGGGCCCTGGTCATCTTGACCCGCGGGCCGGGCACGCCCCTTCTGGACTGGTAGACGGTGTCCGTAATGGCGGCGATGATGGCGAGCGTGAGCCCGAGCCGCCAGGAGAACACGATCGCGAACAGCACCCCGACGATGATCGCGATGACGATCCGCCGCTGCCACATCCGCATCCGCGGGTTGGCGGAAAGGTGCGCGAGGTCACCGCGGCGCTGGCCGATCCCGGCCGGCCGCGGCTGTTCGTCGGCCACCTCGACCGGGGTGATCACGAGCCTCGGCACGGACCTGGGCGGATCCGCGGTCGCCGCGGTGCCCCGGGCCCTGGCGTCGTCCCGCGAGGACACGTCCCCGGGGTCGTCGAGCTCGGCCGGACCATCGGTCCCGGCCCAGTCCCAGAACGGCACGTCGCCCGTATCGGTCGGGGTCTCGGGCGCGTCAGCCTGACTCTCGTCCGCGGTTACCTCACCGTCCGCCCAGCCCACCGGGCCATTGCCCACCGGGCCATTGCCCACCGGGCCATTGCCCACCGGGTCCCTGCCGGACGGGTCGCCGCCCGCTGGGCCACTCAGAGCCGGCCCGCCCGCCGACCCGGCCGCCGGGCTGCCCGCAGCCCGGTCCGACGCCGCGTCATGCGGCCGTGCTCCGTCCGGTGCTGCCCCGCTGTGGTTGCTTTTTGTCTCCAGCTGATCAGCAGACTTCGGAGTTCTCAGCTTCGGCCACGCCATCCGGTACTCACCCACCACCTCAGCGTAACTGCCTTAGGACTAAGCGCTTAGCACCGTTACCCACCACGAGTGTGCCCGGCAACGGCTTGTTTTATAGCAAGACATCGGGCCCGAAACCGGCCAGACGTCTAGACCAGTGCGTACCCTACGATGAGGCAACATGACCCAGATCCATGAGCTCACCATGATCGAGCTGGCCACGGCGATCCGTGCGCGTGAGCTATCCCCGGTTGCCGTCACCGACCATTATCTGCGCCGCACGCAGGAGCTCAACGATCAGGTGGGGGCTTTCTTCACCATCACCGCCGAACTCGCGGCCGAGCAGGCCCTGGCCGCCGAGAAAGCCGTGACGGCGGCGGAAGACGTGGCCGCGCTGCCGCCGCTTACCGGCGTGCCCATCCCGATCAAGGACCTGAACATGGTCGCGGGCGTCCGGCAGACGCTCGGCTCGCTGGCGTTCGAGTCCAACGTCCCGCACGCTGATGACTATGTGGTGGCCGCGATCAGGAAGGCCGGCGCGGTCATCACCGGCAAGACGGCGACCCCGGAGTTCGGGCTGCCCTGCTACACCGAGACCAAGATAGGGCCGCCGGCCCGGACGCCGTGGGACCTGTCCAGGTCCGCGGGCGGGTCGAGCGGCGGCGCGGCCGCCGCGGTGGCGGCGGGCCTGGCGCCTGCCGCTCAGGGCAGCGACGGTGGCGGGAGCATCCGCATCCCGTCCAGCGTGTGCGGGCTGTTCGGGATCAAGCCGTCCCGCGGCCGGGTCTCGGAGGGCCCGCTCGTGCCCGACCTGACCGGCCTGGGCGTCAACGGGCCCCTCGCCCGCACCGTGGCGGACGCCGCGCTGCTGCTCGACGTGATGGCGGGGAACTACCCGGGCGACATGTACACCCAGCCGCCGCTGCCGCCGGGCGAGTCCTTCCTCGGCTACGCCAGCCGTCCGCCCGGCCAGCTGCGGATCGGCCGGACCATGCAGAACCCGGTCGAGGGCGCCGACGTGCATCCGGACTGCGTCATGGCCTACGAGGAAGCCAGCACGCTGCTGGCCAGCCTCGGGCATGAGGTCGAGGACATCGCCATGCCGTTCGGCCCCGACGTAGTGCCGTACTTCGAGGTCCTGTGGTACGCGCACGCCACGCTGGCCCCGCTCCAGCCGGGGCAGGAGGAGGTGCTGCTCCCGCTGACCCGCTACCTGCGCGGCCGCGGCCTGGCCATCAGCGCCCCCGAGCTCATCTTCGCCCAGGCCTACCTGCAGGCCGTTACGCGCGCGGCGGTCACCGCGATGAACGCTTACGACGCCATCCTCAGCCCGACCCTGGCCCTGCCGCCGAGGCCCGTCGGCTGGTTCGACGAGGTGCCCCCGGCCCAGAACTTCGAGCGGCAGAAGCAGTTCACCCCGTTCACCGCGCTCTACAACGTGTCTGGCCAGCCGGCCGTCAACGTGCCGCTGCACTGGACCGCCGACGGCCTCCCGATCGGCGTCATGCTGGCGGGGCGGATGGGTGACGAGGGGACGCTGATTTCCCTGTCCGCGCAGCTCGAACAAGCCCGCCCGTGGCAGGACCGGCACCCGCCGCTCTGGGGGTAAAACCCAGGTAAAACCCAGCAGCCAGCGCGAACTCACGAAGTCTCGCATTCATGCGGGCTGGGCGGCACGTCCAGCGCCGGGTTGCGGTCGAAGAACCCGAACGGCTTGAGCCAGAACGAGACGATGTCCGACGGCATCACCGGCCAGTCCTCCGGCCGGGTCAGGTGATGGATGCCGAACACGTACCACAGCACCACGTCGGTGTTCTCTATCGAGCGGTCCGCCGCGGTCCAGGCCGGCAGGCCTTCGTCGCGCTCGCTCAGGTTCGGGAAGTCGCCGCAGGGCCAGCGCTCGTCGGGCCGGTACGGCGTGACCCACAGCGTGTGCCCGATCACCTCGGCCCGCCGGAAGGCCGGCGAGGCCTCGTCGAGCAGTGCCGGGAACGCGGCCGAGGGCACCAGCTTGTACCCGACCGGGGTGCCCAGCCCGTTCCGCACATTGTCGTTCACCACCTTCCAGCCGCGCTGGGTGCGCCAGTCGTAGTCCTGCTTCCCCTGCGCCTCACGCAAAAGCGGGGTACTGGCGACCGAGAGCCCCAAGCCGTACGGGTCGTCAGCGCCTGCCCGCGCCGGCACCGACTCGGTCATGTAGACCGTGTTATCGCGGCCGTCCACGTCGAGGTCGAGCCGCGCCACGATGAAGTGCTGGTGGAACGGGGCGTACGTCCGCTGGTCGACCAGCGTCCCGGTACCCGGCGGGCCGGAAGCGCCGACGTGGGAGGTCACCAGGATCCCGGTGGCGCGGACCTCGCACTCGATGTTCCCGTCCTGGTAGAACCGCCAGTACACCAGGTACTCGTAGTTGGCCACGGTGACGTGGAAGGACACCACCAGCCGCCGCGCCCGCCGCACCTCCGCCCCGGCCCGCTCGTCGACGTGCTTCCACAGCACCCCGCTGTCCTCCTCGTGGATGCAGATCGCGTTCGCGATCGTGCGGGGCTCGCCGCGGGAGTCGTGCACCACCGCGTCCAGGTAGGTGATCTCGCCCAGGCAGTCGCAGCCGAGTTGCAGCGAGGTGGTCATGAAGCCCAGGCCCCATTCGCCGATGTCGAACGCGGTCCGGCGGTAGTGGTCGGGGCTGGCGTCGCGGTACGGCACGACCATCTCGGCGAACGAGAGCCGGTTCGCCACCGGCCGCAGCCGCCCGCCGTCGCGGAATCCCACCTGGTGCAGCACCAGGCCCTCGCGGTGGTTGAACCCCAGCCGCAGCTCCCAGTCCTGCCAGCGGAGCAGCCGGCCCTCCAGGGTGAAGTCGACGCCGGAAGGCTGGCTGACCTCCAGGGGCTTGACCGAGCGCAGCGGCATCGGGATGAGACGCGGCAGGTACTCGCCCATCACATCGGGGGGCTGCGCGGAGTCGGCCGCCTCGTCCAGGCTGTCCTCGAGCTCCAGCAGCGTCATCGTGTTCAGGTCGACGACCGGATGCAGCCCGGTGACGTGATGGGCGTACGGGTTGCCCAGCTCACTGCCCCGGTACCACACGTCTGACCAGCCGAGCCGCAGCCCCCGGTAGCGTTCGGGGACCAGCGCGGCCCCGTAGGCCCACATGTCGGTCAGCACCCTGCTCATGTCGGCGATCCCGCGCCGCGCCAGCGCCTTGGTCAGCGCGGGATGCTCGCGCAGCATCTGGTCGCACTCGTGCCACTCGTCCACCGTCATGTTCGGCTGCCGGCCCGGCAGGTGCTCCCACGAAGTGACCGCGTCCCCGGTCAGCGACACCACCGCCCGGTAGGCCTGCCCGTCGGCGCGGTGCCAGCCCACCGCGCTCGCCTCCCGCCCGGCCACCTGGCCGGACGCCAGCAGATCCTTGGCGGGCTCCCTCAGCTCGATCGAGGCGAACCGCCAGCTGTCGCCGGTACCGCGGTCGCGCCGCACGATCTGCGCCACCCGGCTGACCTCCGCGGCCGTCAGCGGATCCAGCGGATGGTCGAAACTCACATCAGCGGTCACGGACGTCTCCCATCGAACGGCGGCAGCAAGCCAATCCTGGCCGATAATCGTCGGCCAGGCCAGGGCAGGCGGCGACCCGGCCAAACCAAAAGGGCCCTTGCGGCGCACCCGCCGCACGCTCTACGTTTCGCCCATGCACAGTGTGGATCCGACGACGGAGTCGATGATCAGGTCGGTGCTGGCGTACGCGGAGAACCGGCTGCGGCTGGACCCGGTGCCGCTGGACCAGGGCTCGCGGGACCCGGGCGAGCTCGAGGCGGCGCTGGAGGGGCTGCTCGGTCCCGAGCCGCACAACCCCGACCAGGTGCTCGGCGTCTACACCTCGGTGGTGGCGCCCGCGGTGATCTCGGCGGACAGCCCGCGTTTCCTCGGGTTCATCCCGGCCGCGCCGACCAAGGCCGCGCTCCTGTTCGACATGCTGATCTCCTGCGCCTCGATCCAGGGCATCTCCTGGCTGGAGGCGGCCGGCGCGATCCACGCCGAGAACCAGGTGCTGCGGCTGATCGCCGACCAGGCCGGCCTGCCGTCCACCGCGGGCGGCTGTTTTGTCTCCGGCGGCTCGGCCGGCAACCTGTCCGCCCTGGTGGTGGCGCGCGAGGTCGCCAAGCGCAAAGCCGGCCCAAGGACAAGCCCAGGGACAAGCCCAGGGCCAAGCCCAAAGACAAGCCCAGGGACAAGCCCAAAGACAACCGGCCCGGAAGCCAGCCGGCGATGGCGGGTAGCGGTCAGCGAGGACGCCCATTCCTCCATCGTCAACGCGCTGCGGATCTGCGAAATGGACCCGCTGCTCGTACCCGCCGACGATCATCGGCTGACCGGGACAAAACTCCGCGAAGCCATCGGCGAAGACGGTCACCCCGAAACGCTCGCCGCGGTCGTGGCCACCTCGGGCACCACCAACGCCGGCATCATCGACGACCTGGCCGGCGTGGCCGCCGTCGCGCGGGAGTACCAGCTGTGGTTCCACGTGGACGGCGCCTACGGCGGCGCCGGCCTGTTCGCGCCCAGCGTCAGATCCGCCTACGACGGGATCCAGCACGCCGACTCGTTCATCGTGGATCCGCACAAGTGGCTGTTCGCCCCGTTCGACTGCGCGGCCCTGCTGTACCGGGAGCCGTCTATTGCCCGGTCGGTGCACCGGCAGGACGCCTCCTACCTCGACGTCATCCACGACACGCCAGGGGAGTGGAACCCGACCGATTACGCCTACCACCTCACCCGGCGAGCCCGCGGCCTGCCGCTTTGGTTCTCGCTGGCGGTGTACGGGGTCACCGCCTACGCCGAGGCCATCGAGGCCGCCCTCGAGCTAGCCCGCCAGACCGCGGCCGAGATCAAGTCCCGGGACCAGCTGGAACTCATCCGCGAGCCCGATCTCGGCGTCGTGCTTTTCCGCCGCCGCGGCTGGACACCCGCCCAGTACACCGAATGGGCCGACCGCCTGCTGCGGGACCAGGTGGCCTTCATCCCGCCGTCCGCCTGGGAAGGGGAGACCGTGGCCCGGTTCGCGTTCCTGCACCCGCGCACCTCCATGGACCTGGTCCGCGAGATCCTGGACCGGATGACCTGATGCGCCCCGGTCACCGGAGCGTGCATATAGTGCGCATGTGAATTCCAGCGGCGGTACTTCCCAGGCACCGGTCAGCGCGATCCTGCTCGACGCCGGCGGCGTCCTGGTCTTCCCCGAACCAGATCTCGTGCTGCCCCCGCTGAACGCGGCGGGCGTCACGCCCGACCTGGCGACCCTCGAGAAAGCGCACTACCGGGCCA
The DNA here is from genome assembly GCA_963806335.1 of uncultured Actinomycetes bacterium. Lineage (GTDB taxonomy): Bacteria > Actinomycetota > Actinomycetes > Streptosporangiales > Streptosporangiaceae > Palsa-504. The sequence continues at coordinate 199,435 of CAWDXO010000018.1, read as the reverse complement.
TGGCGGTCCAGGACGCGGCCGCCACGGCGCCGGTCCGGGACACCTGGTGGCATGACTACCTCCGCACCTACGTCGTGGCCTGCGGCGTGGCCGAGGACCGGTGCGAGAAACTCGTCCTTGAGATGGCCCAGGACCGCAGCGGCAGCTGGGCACACGCCGGACTCGGGGTGCTGGACGGCCTGCGGGCCGTGGCCGCGCTCGGCCTGCCCCTCGGCGTGGTCTCCAACTCCGACGGCTCGGTCGAGGCCGACCTGCGCCGGCTCGGTATCTGCTACGTGCCGGTTGCCGAGTCGCCGGAAACCAACGCGCCCACCGTGCCGGAAGCGGGTGTCCCGGTAGGCGTCGTGATCGATTCCGAGGTGGTCGGCGTGGCCAAGCCCGACCCGGCCATCTTCCAGATGGCGCTGAATCTCCTGGGCGTGCCGCCGGGCGGAACCGTCCTGCACGTCGGGGACAGCCTGCGGTACGACGTGGCCGGCGCCCTGGCCGCCGGCCTGCAGCCGGTGCACATGGACCCCTACGGATTCTGCCCGTCCCCGGCCGGCCATCCGCACCTGCGCCACCTGGCTGACCTGCCCGCCCTGATCGGCGCCTGACGGCCCGTAACCTGTACTAAGAGCCCGTTATCCGCATCGCTGCTCACCCTCCGCCGGGGATAGACTACGGGCTCATCGCGGCCACGGCCTGAAAGTGAGAATCGCAGAACATGCGCTGGTCCAAGATGCACATCCCGACGCTGCGCGACGACCCGGCGGACGCCGGCGCGCCGAGCCACCGCCTGCTGCTGCGCGCGGGATACATTCGCCAGCTGATGGCCGGGCACTACTCGCTGCTGCCGCTGGCCCAGCGGGTCCGGCTGAAGGTCATCGAGATCATCCGCGAGGAGATGAACGGGATCGGCGGCCAGGAGATCCTGATGCCGGTCATGCACCCGGCCGAGCTCTGGCGCACCAGCGGCCGCTGGGAGCTGATGGGCGACGAGATGTTCCGCCTCAAGGACCGCCGGGGCGCCGACCTGGCCCTGGGCATGACCCACGAGGAGATCATCTCGACCCTCGCCACCGAGCTCGAGTCCTACCGCGAGCTGCCGCAGGTGTGGTACCAGTTCCAGACCAAGCTGCGCGACGAGCCGCGCCCGAAGGCCGGCCTGATGCGTACCCGCGAGTTCACCATGAAGGACTCCTACAGCTTCGACCTGGGCCCGGCCGAGCTCGACGTGGCCTTCAACGCCCATCGCGACGCGTACGCGCGGTCGTTCCGCCGCCTGGCCATCCCGGCCATCCCGGCGCTGGCGTCCAATGGCACGATGGGCGGCTCGGACTCCATCGAGTTCATCTGCCCGTCCCCGAGCGGTGAAGACCTCATACTTCTCTGCCCGGAGTGCGGTTATGCGGCCAACATAGAAATGGCCACGTCTCGTTTGGTAAATATTGAGGATTCTTCCGAACGGACATCGGCACTCGCCGCGCCCGAGCCCTTCGCGACCCCGGGTGTGCGCACGATCGAGGATCTTGCGTCCGGCTACGGTGCACCGGCCGACCGCCAGATCAAGACCCTGGTGTACTTCCTGGACGGCACGCTCACCCTGGTCCTGCTGCGCGGCGACCACGCGCTGCACGAGCAGAAGCTCGTCGACGCGACCGGGGCGGTGTCGGTCCGCCCGGCGCAGGCCGACGAGATCCGCGGCGCGCTCGGCGCGCTGCCGGGCAGCCTGGGCGCGGTCGGCGTCACTGATCACCCGGTGATCGCGGATGAGGCGCTGCGCGGCCGGCGCGGCATGTACACCGGCGCCAACGTCGACGACACCCACCTGCGCGGCGTCGACGTCGAGCGGGACATCGCCGTCGGCCAGTGGGCCGACCTGCGCGAGGTCGCCGCGGGCGAGGCGTGCGTCAACTGCGGTCACGGGCTGGAGGTGGAGCGGGGCATCGAGGTCGGCCATATCTTCAAGCTCGGCTATAAGTTCAGCGACGCCCTCGGGGTCAGCGTGTCCGGCCCGGACGGCAAGCCCGTCCGGCCGATCATGGGCTGCTACGGCATCGGCATCGAGCGGGCGATGGCCACGATCGTCGAGGTCCATCACGACGCCAAGGGCATCGTCTGGCCGGCCGCGGTGGCGCCGTTCGAGGTCGACGTGGTGATCGCCCAGCAGGACGACGCGGGCGTGGCCGCCGCGGGGGAGCGGGTGTACCAGGCGCTGCTCGACGCGGGCGTCGAGGTCATCGTGGACGACCGGCCGGTCCGCGCCGGGGTCAAGTTCAGCGACGCCGAACTGGTCGGCATCCCGTTCCGGGTCACGATAGGCAAGCGCGGCCTCGCGTCCGGGACCGCGGAGCTGACCGACCGCGCGACCGGCTCCACCGTCCACGTCCCCCTAGACGAGCTGGCCAAGCACGTACAGGAGGCCGTCGCCCAGGCCATCGCAGACCCGCGCTGAGCCTGCCGTGACCGCCGCGGTGAAGTGGTTGCCGAAGCCGGAGAAGCACGACTACCAGGCCGCCGAGGACTACCTGTCGCTGATCCTGCTGCTGCGCGGCACCGATGATCACCCGCTGATCGTCGCGGATGGCTACCACCGGGTCTGCGCGAGCTACTGGATCGACGAGAACACCGACATCCCCTGCATCCTGCTGTAGGGCTGTGCTATCCCGCTCGCCTCCGGGCGCCTTTTAAGGCCCCGCCTTCCCTCGTCGCTCGTCGCAGGCTCCTCGCTCCTCAGTCCAGGCAGGGCCGGCGCCCTTCGGCTCGCGGGGTGCTATCCCTCCTGACGGTCGCGTTCCTGGCAGCGCAGCGCGCGGAGCACGTCGTCGCGGCCCTCGGTGAGTAGCCGCAGCAGCGGGGCCGGCGGCTGCGCGGCCTCGATGTAGGCGTCCGTCGCCTCGACCGTCTCCAGCGAGATCGCGCCCACTGTGTAGGCGCCGCTGACGAAGTCCTGCGCCATCGCCGACGGCCACTGCCGCCACACGCCCCCGACGACGCCGAAGTACTTGTCCCGGTACCGCTCGACCAGCTTCGGCTGGTCCGGGTCAGCGAAGCCGGACAGCATGGCGCGGAACATCGCGATGGTCCGCTCGCCGTCGGTCATCGCGTCCCACGCCGCCTGCTTGGCCTCGGCCGTCGGGATCGCGGCGCGGCACGCGGCGGCGTGCCGCTCGCCCGCGTCGGTCGCGTCCCGCGCCAGCTCCGCGTCGATTTCCGCCGCACCGAAGCTCCACCGGCTGCCAGGCGTGCTGCGGCTGACCAGCCGCCGCAGCAGCGACCAGCGCAGGTCGGTGTCGATGGACAGGCCGTCGAGCGTCACCGACCCGTCGAGCAGGCCGGCCAGCAGGGCCAGGTCGTCGTCGGAGGTGGCCACGCCGGCGAACGCGCGGGCGTAGGCGAGCTGGGTATCCGAGCCCGCCGGAGCCGCCTGGAGCAGGTCGCGCAGCGTTCCGGCGATCAGGGCCAGCCCGGTTTCGCGCCAGCTGGGGGCGGCGAACCGCCGCACCGCCTGGCTCGCTTGCAGCAGCAGGGTCTGCACCACGCTGATGTCGGCCACTGAGGACAGGCCGGACAGCACCAGCCAGACGTAGTCGCGCGCCGCCATCTCACCGTCGCGGGTCATGTCCCAGGCCGCGGACCAGCACAGCACCGCCGCGAGCGAGTCCGTGAACGTCCCGATGCCGCCGCTAGCCCGGGGGGACACGGTGTCCCCCGGGACGGCGGAGTCCCGGGGGACACTCCCGGACCCCCGTGGCCCAGACCCCGATGGCCCGGAACCTCCCGCGACCGGGGGGACCCATCCCCCCGGACCCCCCTTGGACCCGCCAGAACCCCCCGAGCCGATGAGGGTGGCTAGCGAGTGCTGGTCGAGCCGGGTCTTGGCGTAGGTCAGGTCCTCGTCGTTGACCAGCACCAGGTCCGGGCGCGGCTGGCCGGCGAGTTCCGTTATCACCGTGCGCGGGCCGGTCACGTCGGTCTCGATGCGATGCCGGCGGGTGAGGCCGGCCTCGGTCCGGTCGTACAGCCCGATGGCGATGCGGTGCGAGCGCAGCACAGGGTGGCTGGCGGCAGCTTCCTGTTCCACCGCGAACTCGGTGAACCGGCCGTCTTCGTCGACCGAGTAGGACGGCCGCAGGGTGTTCACGCCCGCGGTCTGGAGCCATTCGCGGGACCAGGAGGCCAGGTCGCGGCCTGAGGTGTCCTCGAGTGCGGACAGCAGGTCCGCCAGCGTCGCGTTGCCGAACGCGTGCCCGGCGAAATACTTCCTTACACCCTCCATGAAGTTCTCCCGCCCGACGTAGGCCACCAGCTGCTTGAGCACGGCCGCGCCCTTGGCGTAGGTGATCCCGTCGAAGTTCACCTCCACCGCCGCGATGTCGGGGATGTCGGCCGCGATCGGGTGAGTGGAAGGCAGCTGGTCCTGGCGGTACGCCCACGCCTTGTATAGCTGCGCGAAGGTGGTCCACGCCGACGTCCACCTGGTGGCCTCGGCCTGTGCGAGCGTGCCGGCCCAGGTGGCGAAGGACTCGTTCAGCCACAGGTCGTCCCACCAGCGCATCGTGACCAGGTCGCCGAACCACATGTGAGCCATCTCGTGCAGGATGGTCTCGGCGCGCGCCTCCCGGGCGAAATCGGTGACCCGTGACCGGAAAATATAGGCCTCCACGAAGGTGACGCAGCCCGCGTTTTCCATCGCGCCTTCTTTGAATTCCGGCACGAACAGCTGGTCGTACTTGCCGAACGGATACTTGATGCCGAACGAGCTGTGGTAGAAATCGAAGCCCTGGCGCGTCACCTCGAAGATTTCATCGGAGTCGAGGTACTCGGCGAGCGACTGACGGCAGTACACGCCGAGCGGGATGCCGTCATGGGAGTCCCTGACCACGTGGTACGGGCCGGCCGCGACGGCCGTGATGTAAGTCGGTATGACCGGCGTCGGCGGGAAATGCCAGCGCAGCGCCTCGCCGGGTCCGCCGGATGACTCCGCGGTCATGGTGGACTCCGGCGCCATGTTCGACACGACCAGCCAGTCCGCCGGGGCGGTGACGGACAGTTCGTAGCTGGCCTTCATGTCCGGCTGGTCGAAGCAGGCGTAGACCCGGTGCGCGTCGAAGGTCTCCAGGTCCGAATACAGGTAGACCCGGCCGTCGGTCGGGTCGGTGAACCGGTGCAGCCCTTCGCCGCTGCGCGAGTAGGCGCACTCGGCCACGACCCGGAGCACGTTATCGGCCAGCAGGTCGGTCACCGCGATCCGGTCCCCGTCGAACGCGTCCAGGCCGACAGTTTCCCCGTTCAGGGTGATCTCGCGTACCGCGGGGGCGGACAGGTCGATGAAGCTCGATGAGCCCGGCGCGCCGCAGCCGAACCTGAGCTCGCTGACCGAGACGAACGTGGTGTCGCCGGCGGTCAGGTCGAGGTCTACCTCGTAGGAGGTGACCTGGAGGAGCGCCGAGCGCGTCATTGCCTCGTCGCGCGTCAGGTTGGATGTCACCGGGTGATCCCTTCGGTACGGAATTCGCCGTCGTGCGGCGGGGTTGTCGCTGCCGAGACCGTTATCGCGGCCAAGCGAGAATTTACTCTGGTGAGGAGTGCGCATGACCCAGCAGGAGCCCACACGTGTCGACTTCTGGTTTGACCCTATCTGCCCGTGGGCGTGGATCACCTCGCGCTGGATCCTTGAGGTGGAGAAGGTCCGCCCCGTCGAGGTGGCCTGGCATGTGATGAGCCTGTCGGTGCTGAACGAGGGCAAGGAGGATATGCCCGAGCGGTACCAGGAACTGATGCAGAGCGGCTGGGGCCCCGTCCGGGTCCTGATCGCGGCGCAGCAGAAGTACGGCCCCGAGGTGCTCGGCCCGCTGTACACCGCGCTCGGCACCCGCTTCCACCACGAGAAGGCACCGAGGGAGCGGGCGACCATCGAGGCCGCGCTGGCCGAGGCGGGCCTGCCCACCGACCTCGCCGACGCGATGGACTCCACCTCCTACGACGACGCGGTCCGCGCCTCCCACGCCGAGGGCATCGACCGGGTCGGCTACGACGTGGGCACCCCCGTCATCTCCGTGAACGGCACGTCGGTCTTCGGCCCGGTCGTCTCGCCGATCCCGCGTGGCGAAGCGGCGGCCAAGCTGTGGGATGGTGTCCTGCTGATCGCGGGTACCGATGGTTTCTTCGAGCTGAAGCGCTCGCGCACCCGCGACCCCATCTTCGACTGACTCGCTGGCTACCCCCGCCGGCCGACGGGCAGACCGCCGGCCGTGGTGGCCACCGCCACCCGGCCGGCGCCCGGGTCTGGCACACTGGGCCTGTGCGCGTATACCTGGGATCAGATCACGCGGGTTTCGAGCTGAAGACCCGCCTCATCGAGTGGCTGACCGAGGCCGGACACGAGCCGGTGGACTGCGGCCCCCCCGCGTATTCTCCGGATGACGACTACCCGCCCTACGTGATGCGGGCTGCCCACGGCGTGATGGGCGACCCGGGCAGCCTCGGCATCGTGATCGGCGGCTCCGGCAACGGCGAGCAGATCGCCGCCAACAAGATCCCTGGCATCCGGGCCGCCGTGGCCTGGACCGACGAGACGGCTCAGCTGGCCCGCCAGCACAACGACGCCAACGTCCTCAGCCTCGGCGCCCGCATGTACACCACCGACGAAGCCGTCGGCTTCGCCAAGGTCTTCGTGGCCACCCCGTTCTCCGGCGAGCCCCGCCACGCCCGCCGCCTAGCCGAGATCGCCGAGTACGAAAAGACCGGCGTACTCCCGCCCCTCCCCGCCGTCCGCGCTTCCTGACTCCTCTCAGCGCCCGGCCGACCCCCGCCGCGGCGAGTCCCGGGGCATCCTTTTCTTGCGCGTCCCCTCTGGCCGCCCCCCTGCCCGCCCCTCCCGGTCACCCGGTGCCGCCGCCGCACGCCCGCCCTTCTCCGGCTCGCTGGCCCACGCACCCCACTCGTCGTCCCGCGCGGCATTCCGCCTTCCGGCGCTTACCTGCGCAGCGTCCCGAGCCTCGGTCCCCCGAGCCTCGGCCCTCCGCGCCTCGGTCCCCCGCGCGGCGCCCGCCGCGGTCGCATTCGCCCGCGGTCCGCTCGGCATGCTGGCTTCAGCCGCTTCAGCCTCGTCCAGCTGATCGGCCCGTGGCCGGGACACGTCCCTAGCCCGCATCGCGGCGCTCACGGTCACCTTCATCGCTGCCACGGCGTCATCCTCCCACTCCAGTGTCACACCAAACCTTTGACGAGGGCGATTCTCATTTCGATATGTGCGACGAGGTGACGGACGGTCAGAATGAGCGAAGAGCCACCAGCTGACGCCACCGTGGAGGAACCTCATGCGACCAGGCAGCGACCGGGCCGACGATCCGCCAGCAGCCGATCAGAAGCCCGGCCCGGCGATCGGCTCCCCGTTCGCCGCCACCGGGTTGGTCTCCTGGCACGGCGATCTCGTGGCCTGGCTCGACCGGCTCGGCTGGCTCCGGAATCTGAGCGACCAGCTGACCGCCGTGCTGGTGCCCGCCCGCGAGCGATACCAGGACAATCTTGTCCTTGAGCTGCTGCACGGCGGCCGGTGGGTCGGCCACCCGCTGCACCCCGCGCTGAGCGACCTGCCCATCGGCCTGTGGACCGGCGTTATGGTGCTGGACGTTATGGACCATGACCCAGCTCCTCGGCGCGGAATCGACGCCGCCGGCATGCTCAGCGCGGCCGGCATCCTCGCCGCGGGCGCGACCGCCCTTACCGGTCTCAGCGACTGGACCGTCAGCGACGATCAGGACCGCCGCATCGGGCTCTTCCACGGCCTCCTCAACACAGTGGCCCTTGGGTTGCAGGGTGCCTCCCTGGGCACCAGGCTGGCCGGCCACCGCGGCACGGCACGCGCGCTGGGCGCGGCCAGCCTCACGGTCACCGCCGCGGCCGGTTACCTCGGCGGTCATCTCGTATTCACCAAAGGTGTAATGGTCAGCCGGGTGGCATGGGCCATCGGGCCGCGGCGGTGGACCCGCGCGCTGCAGGAGGCCGACTTGCCCGACGACTCGCCAACCGCCGTCGAGGCCGAGGGCCGGCAGGTCATGCTGTACCGCCACGGCGGCCACCTCTACGCCATCGACAACATCTGCAGCCATGCCGGTGGCCTGCTCAGCCGTGGCCCGGTCGAGGATCTGACCGTGACCTGCCCGCTGCACGGGTCCCGCTTCGCGCTCGCCGACGGCTGCGTCCGCCGCGGCCCGGCCAGCCAGCCGCAACCCGTGCTACCTACCCGGATCCGCAACGGCTGGATAGAGGTGCGCGGCAGCCTGCCGGCACCCCGGCGGCCCGCAACTGGAAGGACACAGCCATGACGTTCGTAGTCGTCGCGAACCTCGATGATCTAGAGGTCGGTGACACCATGCTCGTAGACGAGCTGCGCGAACCGGTCTGTCTCATCCGCCTCGATGACGACGACGTCAGGGCGATCCACAACACCTGCACCCATCAGCAGCAACCCCTTCACGAGGGCTCCCTCCAGGAGGATGACACGCTCGTCTGTGCCTCCCACGCCTCACGTTACAACCTGACCACCGGCGAGGCCGTCGGCGTGTTTGCCTGCGGTCCTATCCCTGTTTATGCCTGCAAGATCGAAGACGACGCCATTCTCGTCGACATCGACCAGCAGCTCAACGACGCACCCATCCCTCGTCACCTCCGCTGAGGCCAGCACCCCGGCCGGCTCCAGCCGGTCAGCGCGGAACCGCGAACGGGTCACCGGGACCCCGCCCGGAAGATCATGGAAGATTTGCGTTACGTGGAGGTTTTTAGGGACTCCAGGCCCACGTTCCAACTCTGAAACAGCCCGCCCCGCGCGCCGGCTCGCCATCGAGGCGACGGTGCAGCTCTGAGAGCCCGGCAATAGCTGTCGGGAGCGGCCTGCCGTGGTGGGCCTGATCTCCAACTGGCCCTAGGCCAGCGCGGCCCGAGCTGCTTGCTGCCAAGCGGGTTTCACCCGCGTTCGTTCATCCACACCGAGACGTGGGCGGGCTCCAGGGCCTTCTGCACGACCCCGGCCAGGTCGTCCCGGACCGAGTCCAGGTCCACCGCGTCCTTCAGCCGGGCCGCGAACAGGGCCACGGTCCGGTCGGCGTCGTACCGGGCCCGGTTGAACCGCCGGTCCACCGCCCGCTGCACCCGCCGCCGCACCGGGTTGAACAGCGCCGCGGCGGCTAGCGTGGCCGCGGCCACCGCCACAGAACTGTGGTGGTGTCCCAGCACCTGGGTGGCCAGCAGCACCAGGCCCGCGTACACCCCGACCAGCAGCCCGGTCACGATCGCGTAGGCCAGGGTCCGGGAGATGATCCGGTCGATGTCATACAGCCGGTACTTCAGGATCGCCACCCCGATGGACACCGGCAGCGCGCCGATGCCGACGACTACGACGTTGAGCACCGCCTGGAAGGCGGGTGACGCCGAAGCGGCAAGGGTCCCCGCGACGGCGACGAACGCCGTCGCGGCCATGCACACGGCCGCACCGCTCATCAGCCACTTCAGCTGCTGCCGGCGCTCGCCGTCCGCGCGGCGCCAGGACAGCACCTGGCGGGCGACGAACACCAGCCAGAACACCGCCAGCACCGGCAAGATGACCGCCTCGACCGAGCCCAGCCAGGCCGAGCTGCCCGCCGGGTAATCCACGGCCCGCAGGTCACCGCCGGGAATGATCTGAATATCGCCCGCGGCGACCGTGTTGATTGCCACCGCGTAGACGCTCACCGGCCAGCACGCGGCGACCGCCAGGTAGCCCCACAGCACCGGCCGCCACCGGCGCGAGGGCAGCCGACCGTCCGGGAAGAGCAAGATCACCAACGGGAACATGGCGATCAGCGGGACCCACCACAGCGCAAGGAACACCGCCGCCACGCCCAGCGGAAGGTGATGACCGAGCCGGTAGCTAAGCACCGCGTAGGCCCCGGCCGCAGGGCCAAGGACTGATAGCGCGGCCAGCGCGAGAAACATCCAACCCAGCGGATTACCGGGCTGGCGCCGCGCCACGACGAACCCGACGGGTGCCAGCAACGGCGCGAAGCCGAAGATCGCGATGTCGGATTCCGCCTCCCGGGCCGCGAAAGCCAGCAGCACCAGCGCAGCGAAGAACAGGACAATCAGCACACCCAGCGACCACGCGGCCACCCCAGGCGCCGTCATCCGGGAACCGCGCCCAGCCGGGCCCGCGGTCACCGGTGCCCGCCCGCCCACGGGCTGCGTCCCACCCACAGAACGCCACGGTACGCCCAAACCGTTCCGGAAACGTTACGGCCCGGCCCGACCACTGCATACGCCGCCTACGCCACGCCCCCGCAGGCGCGCGGAAAAGCGAGCGGGACCTGGCCCTACGGCCCAGACCACCGCGCATTAGCCGCACACCAGACACACACTGTCCGAACAGCGTTTTCCGTCTCGGTTCTCCCCAGAGCCGTATGCCAAGTGCGAAAGTATCCGCCGCCGCTTGACCATTGAGGCGACGATCAGGCTGTAGTGGCAGAAGCCCCTCACGAATACCTCGATTGACATCACTGTCGCCAAGGGTACCGGCACAGATCGCCACACCGTCACCAAAAAATATGGAGCCCCGCCGGAGCACACGACTAGAGAGTACCGAAAAGATCGGATCGACGGAATGACACAGGGGGTGTCACGCGGATACTCGGTTATCTTTGCCCCCGCCAAAATTGAGATCGTGAGAATGTTCGGTTTGTCCATCTATCTGGGGTTGGGCTTGGACGTCTCGCACGAGTAAGAGTGGTAGGGTATGTGGGGGGACACAGTGATGTGTAAGGCTCGAGTACTGGCTGCTGGAAATGGAGGAATTGAATTGGAGCTGGTAAGGTTGTACGTGCTAGTCTACTTAGGTCTCGAGATATTGTCTGATGATGTAAGTATATAGGGGAAGATCTTTCATAGTATATTGACCATCTGATGCGGAATTATTCAAATATGGCTCAAATTGCTACTGGGGTAAGGTGAAGAGCTCAAATAGGTCTACAATGCTTGGTGTGTATTGAAGTATGACCTTACTTAGTTCAGTGGAAATATAGAAAAACAAATGATATTTTAGGTATATTTTTTTTTCGAAAGTCGTGCCGTTTGTCCTTTTTATTGTGTATAAAGATCTTGTTTTTTAAACAAATACGGTTATTTATTTATTTTTGTGCTTGTAGTTTTAAATGCTTGCGGACATTTTCTAGTTATTAGTCATCATAAGTGCCTGTACCTCGGATATGGACTCGACCCACAATGGTTACCGGCCGGGCATCGACGACCGGCTCAAGTCATAGAAGGATGCTTTACCTATGCGGAGCTTGTCACCTCGTGCTGTCACCGGGTGTTAGCTATGTGCTGTGAGCCGGAAGATGGTGCTGTGCGCCGTCGCCGCGGTGGGCGCGGCGGCGTTCGTGTTTCTCGTCGTGGTGATGGCCGAACAGGGTCTGGGCCAAGCGGGTGCGTGGGCAGGCCCGCTGGCGGCGCTAGCTGGCATCGTGGCTGCGGTTGCGGCGGTGTGGGCTGTGATGCCTGCGCGGCGGGAGGTGGCGTTGCCGCCGGAGCTGCAGGTGCCAGGGTGGGTGGTGGATCGTCCGGCGGAGCTGGCCGCGGTCGTCAGGGCGCTGGTGGATGCCGTGCCCGGGACGGTGGGGATCACGACAGGGCTGTACGGGGCGGGCGGGTTCGGCAAGACGACGCTTGCGCTCATGGCGTGTGCTGACCGGCGGGTGCGGCGGTGGTTTGGGGGCCGGGTGTACCTGGTGACGGTGGGCCGGGATGTGCGGGGGGCGGCGGATATCGCGCTCAAGGTCAACGACGTGATCAAGCTGGTGACCGGTGAGGATGCCTCCTTCACTGATCCGCAGCTGGCCGGGCAGCATCTGGGGTCGGTGCTGGATGCCGGGCCGCGGAGGCTGCTGGTCCTCGATGATGTCTGGGAGCCGGAGCAGTTGGCGCCGTTCACCCTGGGCGGCAGGCAGTGCGCGAGGCTGGTCACTACACGGGTGCCGGAACTGCTGGCCGGGCGGGGCCTGCCGGTGCGGGTGGATCAGATGTCGGAGGCTCAGGCGCGAGACCTGCTGACAGATGGGCTGCCGCCGTTGGATGAGGCGATAGTAGCGGGCCTGCTGGCGGTGACCGGGCGGTGGCCGCTGCTTCTGCGGCTGGTGAACAAGATCCTGGCTGATTACGCGCAGGTGGCAGCAGAGGTCGACACGCCGGGGGCGGTGCTGGTGGAGCGGCTGGCCGCTGGTGGCCCGGCAGTGGTGGATGAAGTGCTGGGTGAGGACGGCCGAGCGCTGGATGTAGGCCAGCCTGGCCAGCGGGAGCGGGCGGTGCGAGCAACGATCGAGGCCAGTACCGGCCTGCTGAGCGGAGATGATGCAGAGCGTCTGGCTGAGCTGGGCGTGTTCGCCGAAGATGAGGCCGTCCCGTTCGGCTTGGCGGCCCAGCTGTGGCGGGCGACGGCTGGGCTGGATGAGCTGCAGGCGGCGCAGGTGTGCCGGAGGCTGGCCCAGCTCGCCTTGGTCACGCAAGCTCCCGCGCCAGCCGGCGGTTTCGCCCTGCATGACGTGATCCGTGACTTCCTGCGCAGCGAGCTCGGTCAGCCGCGGCTGGCCGGGCTGAACGGCGTGCTGCTAGATGCGGTCTCGGCGGGCCTGCCCGCTGCGGCCCCGCTCGATAATGATGAGTGCCCGGTGCGGGTGGCCTGGTGGGAGCTGGGACAGCAGGACCGGTACGTGTGGGATCACCTCATCGAGCACTTGCGTGAGGCGCAGCGCACCGGTGAGGCGGAAGCCGTCGCATGCGATCTGCGCTGGGTGGGAGCACGGCTGGAGCGGTTCGGGCCTGCCGCCCCGGTTGCTGACCTGGCTGCAGCCGGGACGCCGCCTGCTTCCCGGCTGCGGGCCGTGCTGGTACGCACAGCGCACCTGCTGGCCCCGACCGAGCCGGCCAGATGTGTGGTTGATGTGTTGCATAGCCGGGTTGCCGGGGACCCGGACTGGGGCCCACAAGTAGCTGCCCTAGCTGACTTTTGCCGCAGGCCGCGGCTGGTCAACCGGTGGCCGCTGCCCGATCTGGCTGATCCCGCGCTGCGGCGCGTACTGACCGGACACACCCACGATGTCGACGCGGTGGCGGTGGCGCCGGATGGCAGCTGGCTGGCTTCAGCCGGCGGGCAGGACGAGACGGTGCGGATCTGGGATGCGGCCACCGGCCAGCAACGTGCCGTGCTGACCAGCCACAGCGGCTCGGTGGAGGCGGTGGCGGTGGCAGCGGATGGCAGCTGGCTGGCCTCCGGCGGGGATGACGGAACGGTGCAGATCTGGGATGTGGCCACCGGCCAGCGGCAGGCCGTCCTGACCGGCCATACCGACGGGGTGATGGCGGTGGCGGTGGCGCCGGATGGCAGCTGGCTGGCCTCCGGCGGCCAGGACGACACGGTGCGGATCTGGGATATGGCCACCCGTCGGCAGCGCGCCGTGCTGACCGGCCATACCGACTGGGTGCGCGCGGTGGCGGTGGCAGCGGATGGCAGCTGGCTGGCCTCCGGCGGGGATGACGGAACGGTGCAGATCTGGGATGCGGCCACCGGCCAGCAGCAGGCCGTGCTGACAGGGCACACCGGTATGGTGACGACGGTGGCGGTGGCGCCGGATGGCAGCTGGCTTGTCTCCGCCGACCGGGACGGGCGAGACCCCGGCGGACATGGCGGGACGCTTCGGATCTGGGATGCGGCCACCGGTCGGCAGCGGGCCGTGTTGACCGGCCATACCGACTGTGTGCGCGCGGTGGCGGTGGCGCTCGATGGCAGCTGGCTGGCCTCCGGCGGGGATGACGGGACGGTCCGGATCTGGGATGCGGCCACCGGCCAGCAGCAGGCTGTCCTGATCGGGCACACCTGGGTGTGGACGGTGGCGATAGCGCCGGATGGCAGCTGGCTGGCCTCCGGCGGCCGGGACAAGGCGGTGCGGATCTGGGATGTGGCCACCGGCCATCAGCGGGCCGTGCTGACCGGCCATACCGCCTGGGTGCGTGCGGTCGCGGTGGCGCCCGATGGCAGCTGGCTAGCTTCCGCCGGAGATGACGGGACGGTACGGATCTGGGATACGGTTACGTGGCACACTCTGGCCATGATGCGCACCGACGACGTCGTCAGTGATTGCGCATGGCTTGGTTCTGACGCGCTCGTCCTCGGCGGCTCAACAGGGTTGTACCTATTTAGTTTCCTCACAGAAACCGGATCGGCTGCGGCCACCTCCTCGCGATCGCTTTCCCGCCCGGCTGCGGGCAACGACGTTACCCCTGGCGAGTAACCAAAGTCGCATCGTCGCTTCGATGACGGCGCAGCCCAAACGCGATCACACGTTTACCGTAGCCCCCTGGCCAACCGGCGGGCTGGGAGCAGGGAGACATTGAAGGGTGTCCGCGCCGCCTATCAGCAGGCCGCCGATTCCGGGACACCGACGCGCTGATCTCTTTCGGTCGTTTGCTTCAGGAGCGGGGGAACATTGAAGATGCCCGCGCCGCTTTTCGGCGGCCACAAGGGACATTGAAGGTGCCCATCGTATTTCCGACTGATACTTAGTAGACCCGTGCTACCTCAGGCCTACCTAAAGTGTTGCATCAGGAGCTCGTAGGCGCCCCATCAGCCCCCTGGGATCGCACCGGGCATCGGCCCGGCGACATGGCACCGGCCCGGAAGCAGCGGCCCCAGGCGGATCGACCCACCAAAATCTGCGTGAAGCGCCTTAGCGCGAGTCTTCCTGGGCGAGCATGTGGCGCTCGTCGGGGACAATGTGGTCTCGGTGGTGGAGGGCTAGCCCTCGAGCGTAGCGCCGGGCGACGTCGGACATCAGGGAGTCGGCGTCGCTGGTGCCGACCCCGAAGACCGTGCCTGGATAATCCAGCGGTCCCATGATGGCGCGGATGCGGTCCCAGTCTTGCGGTGGCACGAGTTGGGCGGGCTGTCCGCCGGCAAACCAGCCCATCGGCACCGCCGTACCGGCCGGGACGACCGTATTGACGTAAACCACCGCATTGAACTCGACCTCTGCGCCCGTTTCGATGCGGGCTCCGTTGAACACCATGGCGCCGGTCGCGATCCGGGAGCCGCCCTCGATCACGCAGCCAGTGAGGTGAACGTGCGGGCCGACGAGTACCTCGTCGCCAACGCGGGTTACCTGACCCGGCACGCCCCGGATGACCGCGCTCTCCATAATCACGCAGTTCCTCCCGATCTCCACCGGGCCGCCCTCGGCGGTGATCACGGCGCCGAACAGCACCCGGCTGTGCGGGCCCACGGTGACATCGCCAGCGAGGACCGCCGTCGGCGCGATGTAAGCCGACTCCGATACCTGCGGGATCTTCAGCCGGTGCTCCACGAACACCGCGCCGCGCCCTGCCACTGGCTGGGGAACCGGAAACTCGACCGCATTCACGTTCATCACCCCTTGCCGCTTTCGGCACACAATGTCGGGTCATGGGCGCATCCTGTCCGACAGCCCTGGCCCCAGCGCCGTCTCTTAGCGTAAGCGAGAGAGACGGCGAACGCCCGGCGGCGGTCGGTTACAGCGCGATCAGCCGCCAGACGGGGCCGCCGGTTCCTGGCCCTCTCGCTCGACAAGCCGAGCCGCGCTGCGGCACAGTGGGGCGGTGCCAGGGACAGAAGGTATCCCGCAGCCGACCCCCGATCCGCGGACCCCGGAAACGCGGCAGCCGACTCCAGAGCAGCCGGCCCGCGAACCGCGGCAGCCGACCCCCGAGCAGCCGGCCCAGGAACCGCGGCAGCCGACTCCCGAACAGCCCAGCTCCCTCTGGCGGCACCGTAACTTCTTGCTCCTCTGGAGCGGCCAGACCGTCAGCGAGATGGGCTCCGCCGTCACCCAGCTCGCCCTTCCGCTGACCGCCGTGGTGGTGCTCGGCGCGACCACGTTCCAGGTGGGCCTGCTCACCTCGGCCGCGACCGCCGCGTTCGCGCTCATCGCCCTCCCCGCCGGCGCCCTCGTCGACCGGTGGCCCAAACGGCGCCTGATGATCTGGTGCGACCTAGCGCGAATGCTGATCATCGGATCCGTCCCGCTGGCGGCGGCGTTCCACGCGCTCACCCTGGGACAGCTCTACGCGGTCGCGATCACCGCGGGCGTCGCCACCGTGTTCTTCGACGTTTCTTATCAGAGCTACGTGCCGGCGCTGATATCGACGGAGCACCTGCCGGACGGCAACGGCAAGCTAGCCTCCACCCAGTCGTTCGCGCAGGTCGTCGGCCCTGGCCTCGGCGGCGGCCTGGTCGGCCTGGTGGGCGCGGCCACGGCCATGGCGGCGGACGCGATCTCCTACGCCGTCTCGGTGACCTCCCTGCTCGCTATCCGCATCCGCGATGAACCACCGCCGAGACCACGAACACGCAGTCTGCGCGCCGAGATCGGCGAAGGACTCTCGTTCGTACTGCGGCACCCGATCCTGCGCAAGATCGTGGCCTGCACCGCCACCTCGAACCTATTCGGCGCCATGGCCCTCGCCCTGCAGATCATCTTCCTGGTCCGCATCCTGCACGTCAGGCCCGCGGGCACGGGGCTGCTGATTGCCGTGGCCAGCCTGGGCGGGGTCGCCGGGGGAGTCCTGTCCGGCCGCCTGGCGCGTCGCATCGGCTCGGCGCGCATCATCTGGTTCTCGATGCTCGTCCTCGGTTTCCCGGCCCTGCTCTGCCCGCTCGCCGAGCCGGGCTGGCGCGTCATCGCCTTCCCGCTCGGCCTGATGGCCTTCCTCTTCGGCGCGGTGGTCTACAACGTGGCGCAGCTCAGTTACCGGCAGGCGATCTGCCCGCCGCAGCTGCTGGGCCGGATGAACGCCGCGGTCCGGTGGGTGGTCTGGGGCACGATCCCCCTCGGCGCGCTGCTCGGCGGCGCGCTCGGCAGCCTGCTGGGCGTGCGCCCCACGTTGTGGATCGCGTTCGCCGGGAGCTGGGCGGGCGGCTGGTGGGTGTTCTTCTCCCCCCTCCGCCGCATGCGCGACGTCCCGCGTGCCGACGTCCCGCGGGCCGACGTCCCGCGGGCGGACGCCCCGCAGGCCGACGTCCGTCCGAGCGGCGGCCTAGAAGATGGTCGGGCACCAGGGAGCGGGATCCCAGGACATGGCGGCGGAGAGCTGCCGCACGGCGCCGGGCCGCAGCTCGGTGACTAGCCCGGCCCCGGCGAGCGCCCCGAGCCTGGTGCCGCCCAGGTAAGCCGCGCCAAGCTGAGTGACATCCAGCGCCACGTCGGCCGCCGAGCCCTCGGCCGCCGGAACGCACGTCGCGACACCATCCCGGTCGGCCGTCAGCCGCCACCGCCCCGCGTTGGATGGCAGGATGTCGTCCCGCACCTCGATCACCGCGTCGACCGGACCGGAGTACCTCCGCCTGGCCAGCGCCGCCGGCAAGTCGATGATCCGGACCCACAGCCCGTCCATCAGCTGCGGCCGGGCCCGTCGCGGGTCGGCCAGCTGGTAGAGCAGCGGATCATCGACCGGGCGCTTGCTGGCACGGAACTCGCTGGTCAGGTCCCGGCTGAGCAGATCGGTCCAGAGCGCGGCGCTGGCCTGGGCATCGGCGGCCATCAGCTCCCGGACGGTGATCAGGTCATTGGGGAGGAACATGTCATCCGGACGCCCGTGGCCAGCGTAGAGCGCGTAGCCGCGCGGCCCGCTGCCGTCCTCGGCGAGCAGGCAGCGCAGCGGACTCGCCCCGTGCCGGTCATCGGCGGCATCGTAAATCACCCGCTGCCACCATTGCTCGCTGCGGGCGAAGAGGCCGGGGCGGGACGGCAGTACGGTGTCAAAGACCTTGGCCAGCTCGGGCAGGGCGGCCGCGGGGTCGGCGAGCCGCAATGACAGGCCGTCGTCGGCCCGCACCGTCTTGGCCATCGCGCCTTCGCCGCGCCTGATCGTGAAGGCGAGGTGCCAGGTCGCGCGGCCATAGCCGAACCGTGAGTAGATCGCCGACTCCGACGCCCAGAGCACCGCGAACGGCTCGCCGCCGTCGCGGATGTCGGCGAGCTGGCGGCGCATGATGTGAGTCAGCACGCCACGGCGCCGGTAGGTCGGCAGCACGGACACCCAGGTCACCCCGGCCGCGGGGAGTAGCTCCTGGCCCGGTACGCACATCTGGAAGCTGTAGGCCCCGGCGATGCCGACGGGCGCATCGCCGTCGAAGGCCGCCAGGCTGCGGTCCCACTCGAATCGCGTCTGGACCAGCTGCCGGTCGTTTTCTGACATCGGCCCGGAGTTGAAGCCGTGCTGGTCGACGAGGTGGAAGCGGTCGAATTCATCCGGGCCGATCGGCCGGATCGGATATGGGCTATCGGCGCCGCTGCGCGCAGACTCTGTCATACCTGCCTTCGTACCGCGCCCCGCGCTCCGACGCGAGTGGTTTAGCCGGGCGGCCGGCATCGACTACAGTGCGCCCATCATGGTTTCCGCGCCACCGCCGGCCGTGCCTGCGCCGAAGGGACCTGCCGGTCCGCCTACGGCGCGGCCCGGCGCTGGCCGACGGCGGGTGCTTCGCACCCTGCGGTCCTTCCGGACCCAGCTGACCAGGCAGTTCATAACCAGGAACCGCCGGATGGCCTTCGTGCTCTCGGCCGTTACGATCGCCATCGCGGTGGCCGCCGTGCACATCTCCGAATGGTGGTTCTCGCCTGGCGTCATGATCTTGCCGATCCTGGCGGGCGGGCTGCTGCTCTGGCCCCGGGCGCTGCGCATTTATTTCGGCTTCGCCGCGGTGGCGCTCATCTACGACGTGGTGGCCGGCAAGGCCGGGGCCGGCATCGTCGCCACCATCGTGCTGACCGCCCTTTTCGCCGACGTGCTGTCGCGGACCAGGGAGAAGCTCGGCGTCCAGGGCCTGCGCGGGGACCGGATGCTGCTCGAGCTCCGGGACCGCATCCGGGCCCAGGGCAAGCTCCCCGAGCTCGGCGAGGGGTGGGGATCCTCGCTGGTGCTCAAGCCGGCCGGCGGGTCGTCGTTCGGCGGCGACTTCGTCGTGTCGTACAGCGACGGCAAGATACTCGAAGTGGCGCTGGTGGATGTGTCGGGCAAGGGGATCGACGCCGGGACCAGGGCGCTGCTGCTATCCGGGGCCTTCGGCGGGCTGCTCGGTTCCGTGGCGCGGGAGGACTTCCTCCCCGCCTGCAATGCCTATATGCGCCGCGGCCCGACCACCGAAGGCTTCGTCACCGCCGTGCACCTCTGGCTTGACCTGACGTCGGGGGAGTACGTGATCTCCTCGGCCGGGCATCCCCCGGCCGTGCACTACGATGCGGCGGCGGGCCGCTGGGGTATCACCCGCGCCCATGGCATCGTGCTCGGCGTGGTGGCGGACCTGCACGGCGCGGCCAGCGAGTCCGAGCGCGGCGTGCTCCAGCGCGGCGATGCGCTGATGCTCTATACCGACGGGATGGTCGAATCGCCCGGGCGTGACATCGACGCGGGCACCGACCGCCTGCTCGGCGAGGCCGAACGCCTGCTGTCCGGCGGCTTCAAGGCCGGCGCCCCGGCCCTGGTCGCTGCCATGCAGCGGGAGATCGGCAGTTCAGACGACTGCGCCCTGGTCCTGATCTGGCGGACCTGACCCGAGCGCCACCGCTCACCCGGCGGCCAGCGCCCCGGCCTGATCCAGCAGGCTGTCGCCCGGGCGCCGCGATCCCGGCTTCCCGCGCGGCGGCGACCAGACGCAGCGCCCGACACCTGACCCTACGCACCCCCGCACCCCAGTACCCCTAAATCGCTGCCTGCCGGCCGTGCCCCGAATGATATTTCCGCGTTACTTCGACGAAACTGACGTATGTGTCAGGCGTATTACATAGCATAACGTTGTTCGCTAAGGCAAACTATTTGTCACCCGTCTAACCTGCGCGAACGGTAGTGAGCGCGTTGCGCAGCGAGGTTCCGGACCGATGTAAGCCGACGCCTCCGTCATGTGACGCTCACGTCATTGTTTGCAATTAATTGCGCATTCCCTGGAAAATAGCCGGGTGACTCGGGGAAGTCGCGGTGCGGAACGGACGGGTGTGCGGGAGCATGTCCGTCCGTCGGTGACACGCGCCGAAGATGTGATGGCTAACGCGTCCGGGGAGAACTTCCCCGTCGCTCTCCGCATGCTGCCCGCCCGGCACCGGCGGCACCTGGCCAACCTGTACTTCTTCGCCCGCCTGACCGATGACCTCGGCGACGAAGCACGCGCCGGCACCAGCGACGACCCGAAAACCGGCGACGACCCGAAAACCGGCGACACCGAGCTGCGCCTCAAATTGCTCGATGAGCTAGCCGCCGACGTCGACCGCATCTACGACGGCGGCACCCCGCAGTCCCCCGTGATGCGCGCGATGGCGGAAACCGTCAGCGAGTGCCACGTGCCGGCCCAGCCGCTGCGCGAGCTGATCCAGGCCAACCGCCAGGACCAGCTGGTCACCCGCTACGACACCTATACCGAACTCGCCTGGTACTGCGAGCTGTCCGCCAACCCCGTTGGCCAAATCGTGCTCTACATATTCGGTGTCGCTACTCCCGGACGCATCGCGCTCTCCGATAGCATCTGCACGGCTCTGCAGCTGGCTGAGCACTGGCAGGACGTGGCCGAGGACCTGGGTAACGGGCGGATCTACCTACCCGCCGAGGACATGAAACGCTACGGCTGCACGGAAGCGGACCTGGCCGAACCCACGGCGGGCCCCGCCGTCCGCGAGCTGATCGCCTTCGAGGTCAGCCGGGCCGCGGAACTACTGAATCAAGGCGCGCCGCTGGTCGGCACGCTGCGCGGGGCGGCCAGGCTGGCGGTCGCGGGCTACCTGGCCGGCGGCCGGGCCGCGCTGGCCGCGATCCGGGCGCAGCACTACGACGTGCTGACCGGAACCCCGCGGCCACGCAAGCAAAAGCTGGCCGCGGAACTGGTCCAGGCGTACGTGAGAGGGAGGTGAGCAGGCGCTAGTGGAACTCATCGACGCGTACCGCGAATGCGAGCGGATCACGTGGACTCAGGCGCGGAACTTCGCGTACGGCATCAGGCTGCTGCCGGCCGGCAAGCGGCGCGGGCTCGCCGTCATCTACGCGTTCGCCCGCCGGATCGACGACATCGGCGACGGCACGCTGCCGCCGGAGGAGAAGATCGCGGCCCTCGAGGACGCCCGCCGGGCCGTCCTAGACCTCACCAGTCCCCGCCCCGATGACCCGGTCCTGCTCGCGCTGGCCGACGTGGAGCGCAACTTCCCGGTGCCCATCGCCGCGTTCGGTGAGCTGATCGACGGGTGCGTGGCCGACGTGCGTGGCACCAGCTACCAGAGCTTCGAGGATCTGCTGTACTACTGCCGCTGCGTGGCGGGCTCGATCGGCCGCCTGTCGCTCGGCGTCTTCGGTACCCGCGGCGACGCCGAGCAAGCCGCCCGGCTGGCCGACTCCCTCGGTGTCGCCCTGCAGCTGACGAACATCCTGCGCGATGTCCGCGAGGACTACGCCAGCGGGCGTGTCTACCTGCCCGCGGAAGATCTGGCTAAGTTCAGTGTTTGCCTCGGGGGGGACGACCCCCCCCAGACCCCCCCTGCTCCTGGGGAGAACCTTCCCCCCAGACCCCCCTTGGGGGAGACAAGCCCCCCTAGCCCCGAGTTCACCCGCCTGATGGACTTCGAGGTCGAGCGAGCCCGCGACTGGTACGCCATCGGCATGGGCCTGCTGCCGATGCTCGACCGGCGCAGCGCGGCCTGCACCGGCGCGATGGCCGGCATCTACCGCCGGCTGCTCGACCAGATCGCGACGCAGCCCACCGCGGTGCTGCGCGGCCGGGTGTCGCTGTCGGCGGGGGAGAAGGCCGTGGTCGCGGTCAAGGCGCTGGCCGGGAGGCTCGGATGAGCCAACGGGTCGCGGTGATCGGCGGCGGACTGGCCGGGATCACCGCCGCGATCGCGCTCGCCGAGGCGGGCGCCGCCGTCACCCTGCTCGAGGCCAGGCCCAGGCTCGGCGGGGCGACCTGCTCGTTTACCCGCGACGGCCTGGTCGTCGACACCGGCCAGCACGTCTTCCTCGGCTGCTGTACGGCCTACCGCGGCCTGCTGGCCCAGCTCGGCATGACGGCGAGCGCCCCGGTGCAGGACCGCTTCGACGTGACCGTGCTCGCCCCGGGGGGCCGCACCGGCAGGCTCCGCCGGACCGCGCTGCCCGGCCCCCTGCATATGCTGCCGGCCCTCGGCCGGTATCCCTTTCTTTCTTGGGCCGAACGGGCATTGGTTTCCCGCCCCGCCCTCGCGATGCGCCGCCTGGACCCGGCCGATCCGGCGGTGGATGCACAGCGGTTCGGTGACTGGCTCGCCGCCAGAGGGCAGAGCGAGCACGCCCGCCGGGTCCTGTGGGACCTGTTCACCGTCTCGGCCCTGAACATCGCCGGCGATGACGCCTCCCTGGCGCTGGCCGCCACCGTGGTGCAGACCGGCCTGCTGGGCAAGAACAACGCGGCCGACATCGGCGTCCCGGCCCGGCCGCTGGGCGAGCTGCACGGCGACGCGGGCGCGGCCCGGCTGGCCCGGCTGGGCGCCCAGGTCGCCCTGAGCACCAAGGTCTCTGCCATCGAAGTCGGGGCCATCGAAGTCGGGGCCATCGAAGTCGGGGCCATCGAAGTCGGGGCCATCGAAGTCAGCGAAGATCCCGCCGCCCGGTTCCGCGTCCACGTGGGCCGGTCCGCCGAAGCGAGAGCGACCACCGAGATCGCCGCGGACGCGGTGGTGCTGGCCGTGCCGCACGAGAAGGCCGCGGCGCTGGTCCCGGCGGGCGCGCTGCCGGCCAGGACGGTCGCGTCCTGGGCCGGGCTGGGCGCCTCGCCGATCGTCAACGTGCACGTGATCTACGACCGGCCGGTGACGGACCTGCCGTTCGCCGCCGCGGTCGACTCCCCGGTCCAGTGGGTCTTCGATCGCACCCGCATCTCCGGACTTGACCGGCGCTCGCCGGGTCAGCAGTACCTGGCCATCTCGCTGTCGGCGGCCGATGAGTATGCTGACGTGCCAGCGTCCGCGCTGCGTGATCGGTTCGTGCCCGCGCTGGCCGAGCTGTTCCCCGCGGCCCGCGACGCCCAGGTCAGCGAGTTCTTCGTGACCCGCGAACGGCGGGCGACTTTCCGCCAGGCGCCGGGCAGCGGCGCGCTGCGCCCGCCCGCCGCGACCCAGCTCCCCGGCCTGGTGCTCGCCGGGGCATGGACCCAGACCGGATGGCCGGACACGATGGAAGGCGCGGTGCGCAGCGGCCTGACCGCGGCCATCGAGCTACGCCGGACCGTGCTGAACTCAATGCCTGAGCCAACCGCATTTTCCGAACCGAATGCTTCTGCCTCAACGATAGGGGTAAGTCAGTGACTGCTGTGATGCCTGAGGGTGTGGCCCAGGCCAGGGACTTGGTCGGGCCGGCGATGGAGTCCGCGATCGCCCGGCTGACGCCGGAGGTGCGGGCCGTTGCGGCCTACCATCTCGGCTTCGCGGACGCCGCGGGCCAGCCGACCAGGAACGGCAGCGGCAAGGCGCTGCGGCCCGCGCTCGCGCTGCTGTCGGCCCGCGCGGCCGGCGCGGCACCCGAGCGCGGCGTGCCCGCCGCGGTCGCGGTTGAGCTCGTCCATAATTTCTCCTTGCTGCACGACGACATCATGGACAACGACACCGAGCGCAGGCACAAGCCCACGGCCTGGACCGTGTTCGGCATCGGCCCGGCGATCCTGGCCGGTGACGCGCTGCTCGCCCTGGCCCAGGACCTGCTGCTCGAGGACGGCAGCCCGCAGGGCGCGTGGGCGGCCCGGTGCCTGTCCGCCGCGGTGCAGCGGCTGATCGGCGGCCAGGGCAGCGACCTCGCCTTCGAAAAGCGCGATGACGTGACCCTGGCCGAGTGCCTGGAGATGGCCGGCGACAAGACCGCCGCGCTGATGGCGTGCGCCTGCAGCATCGGCGCGGTGCACCTCGGCGCGCCGCCCACGCTGGCCATGGCCCTGGCGGGGTTCGGCGCCCACGTCGGGCTGGCCTTCCAGCTCACCGACGACCTGCTCGGCATCTGGGGAGCGCCCGAGGTCACCGGCAAGCCGGTGCGCGCCGACCTGCGCGCCCGCAAGAAGTCGCTGCCGGTGGTGGCCGCGCTGAACAGCCACACACCGCAGGCCGCCGAACTGCGGACCCTTCTCGCCGATCCCCGGCCGCTGACCGAGGACGAGCTGGTCCGCGCGGCGGACCTGGTGGTCGCGGCCGGCGGCAAGGACTGGGCCGAGAACGAGGCCGACGTGCAGCTCGCCGCGGCTAACGCGAGCCTGTCGGACATCGATCTGGCCGCCGGCATCCGGGCCGAACTGACCGCGATCGCCGAGTTCATCACGGCCCGCCAGTGGTAGCTGACCTCGCTCGCGAGGCCCTGGACAGAGCCCGCGATCACGTGCTCGGCCTGCAGCAACGGCAAGGATGGTGGCAGGGCGAGCTTGAGACCAACGTCACCATGGACGCCGAGGACTTGCTGCTGCGCGAGTTCCTCGGCCTGCACGACGACGCGGTCATCGCGGCGGCGGCCCGCTGGATCCGGTCCAAGCAGCGGGACGACGGCACCTGGGCTAACTTCTACGGCGGCCCGGGCGACCTGTCCACCACGGTCGAGGCGTACCTGGCCCTGCGGCTGGCCGGCGATCAGCCGGACGCGCTGCACATGAAGCAGGCCAGCAGCTGGATCCTCGAGCAGGGCGGCGTCGAGGCCACCCGCGTGTTCACCCGGATCTGGCTGGCCTTGTCCGGGCAGTGGTCCTGGGACGAGCTGCCCGTCATCCCGCCCGAGCTGATCTACCTGCCGGCCTGGTTCCCGCTCAACATCTACGACTGGGGCTGCTGGGCCCGCCAGACCATCGTCGCCCTCGCCGTCGTCCAGTCGTTCCGCCCGTCCCGCCCGCTCCCGTTCACCATCGACGAGCTCCGCACCGGCATAACGCCAGGCAAGCCCGCCAACGATCCCTGGGCGCGCGCCTTCAACGGCCTCGACAGGCTGCTCCACCGCGTCGCGGCCCCGGATATGTCTGCGGTTTCGGGTGCTATTACCCCCGAAACCGTAAACAAAGCGCGGGTGGGCCGGCGCGCGCGGCTGCTCGGTTCGGTGCGGCGGGCGGCGCTGCGCCAGTGCGCGGACTGGATTATCGCCCGGCAGGAGCGCGACGGCTGCTGGGGCGGCATCCAGCCGCCCTGGGTGTACTCGCTGATGGCGCTGAACCTGCTCGGCTACTCCCTGGACCACCCGATCATGGCGCGCGGGCTGGCGGGCCTGGACCGGTTCACGATCACCGAGGACTCACCCGGAGGCCCGGTGCGCCGCCTCGAGGCCTGTCAGTCACCGGTCTGGGACACCGTGCTTGTCATGATCGCGCTCGCCGACGCGGGCCTGCCTGGTGATCACCCGGCTCTGGTCAGCGCCGCGCGGTGGGTCCTCGGCGAGGAGATACGGGGGCCAGGTGACTGGCAGGTCCGCCGCCCGGACACCGCGCCAGGCGGCTGGTCGTTCGAGTTCGACAACGACGTCTACCCCGACACCGACGACACCGCCGAGGTCGTCCTCGCGCTGCGCCGGGTCCACCCGATCGCGGGCCAGGGGGTTCCGGGCCGGAGTCAGGCCGCCATCGACCGCGGGCTGCGCTGGCTGGCCGGGATGCAGTCCAAGGACGGCGGCTGGGGCGCGTTCGACGCGGACAATACCCGCCAGCTCGTCAACAAGCTGCCGTTCTGTGACTTCGGCGCGGTCATCGACCCGCCGTCGGCCGACGTGACCGCGCACATCGTCGAGGCGTTCGCCGCCGAAGGACGCGCCGAGGACCCGGTGGTCCGCCGGGGCGTGGTCTGGCTGCTGCGCCACCAGGAACCGGACGGGTCCTGGTTCGGCCGATGGGGCGCCAACTACGTCTACGGCACCGGCGCGGTGGTACCCGCGCTGATCGCGGCCGGCGTCAAGCCGTCCAAGCCCGCCATCCGCCGGGCTGTGGCCTGGCTGGAAGCCCACCAGAACGACGACGGCGGCTGGGGTGAGGACCTGCGGTCCTACGACGACCCGGCGCTAGCCGGGCGCGGCACCTCGACCGCTTCGCAGACCGCCTGGGCGCTGCTGGCCCTGCTCGCCGCCGGCGAACGGGACGGTGAGGCCGCCGGGCGCGGCGTCCGCTGGCTGGCCCAGACGCAGCGGGCCGACGGGTCCTGGGACGAGCCGCAGTACACCGGCACCGGCTTCCCCGGTGACTTCTACATCAACTATCACCTGTACCGCCTGGCCTTCCCGGTCAGCGCGCTCGGCCGCTATGTAGCTCTGTCAGCCGGGGGGACGACCCCCCAAGACCCCCCCGCTCCGCTAGCCGGGGGGACGACCCCCCCAGACCCCCCCGCTCCTGGGGGGACCCATCCCCCCAGACCCCCCTTGGGGGGGATTCCATCCCCCCAGACCCCCTTGGGGGGGGATCCGTCCCCCGGACCCCCCTTGGGCGGGACCATTCCCCCCGGCCCCTCCTTGGGAGGCAGCGCATGACGGAGACGATCCCGCGTCCGCGCGGCGATGCCGCTGACCCGGGCCCGGTCAGCGACGCGACCAGACCGGACCCGCTGCTCATCTGCGCGCCGCTGCGGATCGAGGCCCGTGCTGTCCGGCAAGGCCTGGGCCGCGGCGGTGTCACCCATCCTGCCCGCGTGCTCCACACGGGCTATGGCACCACCCGCGCGGTGCAGGCGGCCGGGGAGTTGAACCAACGTCCGTTCGGCCAAATGGTCATTATGGGTGTCGGGGCCGGCCTGACCGCGGACCTGCGCCCGGGCGACCTGGTCGTCGGCACCGAAGTGGGCGCGGTCAGCTGCGCCTCGGCGCCCCTGCTGGCCGCCGAGCTGGCGCGCGCCGGGCTGCGGGCGCAGGCCGGCCCGATCACTACGGTGGACCACCTGGTCCGGCGGAACGAACGCGCCGCGCTGGCCGCGAGGAGCATGCTGGCCGCCGACATGGAGTCGGCGCCGCTGGCCGCCGCGGCGGGAGGCCGCCCGGTGGCCGTGATCCGGGCCATCTCCGACACCCCGGACCGCCCGGTGGCGGGCATCGTCTCCGGCGGCCTGGCCGCGCTGCGGTCGCTGCGCGCGGCCGCGCCGGTGGTCGAGCGGTGGGCCGCCGCGTGCGGGACGCGCCAGGTGCTGCTGGCCGGCCCGCGCTCGTTCTGCGCCGGCGTGGATCGGGCCATCGAGATCGTCGAACGTGCCCTGGAACGCCAGGGCCCGCCGGTCTACGTGCGCAAGCAGATCGTGCACAACACCCGGGTGGTGGGTGACCTGGAGAGCCGCGGCGCGGTGTTCGTGGACGAACTCGACGAAGTGCCCGACGGCGCTACCGTCGTCTTCTCGGCCCACGGCGTGTCGCCCGCGGTCCGCGCCGAGGCGTCCCGGCGCGGGCTCGCGGTGATCGACGCGACCTGCCCGCTGGTGTCCAAGGTGCACGCCGAGGCCCGGCGGTTCGCCGCCGACGGCTACACGGTCGCGCTGATCGGGCATGCCGGGCACGAGGAGGTCGAGGGCACGCTCGGCGAGGCACCGGACTCGACCGTGCTGGTCCAGACGGCGCAGGACGTGGCCGCGCTGCGGCCGCGCGACGGCGAGCGCGTCGCTTACCTGATGCAGACCACGCTGTCGGTCGACGAGGCGGCCGAGGTGTCGGGCGCGCTGCGGGAGCGGTTCCCCGCGGTACGCGCGCCCGGCAGCGACGACATCTGCTACGCGACCACCAACCGCCAGGCCGCGGTGCGGGCGGTCGCGGCCGGATCCGACCTGGTGCTGGTGGCGGGTTCGGCGAACTCGTCCAACTCGGTCCGGCTGGTGGAGACCTGCGAGCGCGCCGGTACACCCGCCCACCTGATAGACAGCGCGGCCGACATCGAGCTCGGCTGGCTCACGGGGGTTTCTACGATCGGCCTGACCGCCGGAGCCTCCGCCCCTCCCGCCGTGGTGGAGGAGATCATTTCGGCGCTTTCAGGGCTTGGTCCCCTGTCGGTTTCCGAGCGAGTGACGACCACGGAATCAATCCGGTTCGGCCTGCCCAAGGAGGTAAGGCAATAATGTCCATGCCCATCCGCCAGTCCATCCGCGTCGGGTCCTACCTGATGCGCCAGAAGCTGGCTGGCAATAAAAAGTTTCCGCTGATCGTCGAGCTGGAACCGCTTTTCGCCTGCAACCTCAAGTGCGCGGGCTGCGGCAAGATCCAGCAGCCGCACACCGTCCTGAAGCAGCGGATGCCGGTCGAGCAGGCCCTGGCCGCGGTCGAGGAGTGCGGCGCGCCGATGGTGTCCATCGCCGGCGGCGAGCCGCTGATGCACCCGCAGATCGACGTGATCGTCGCCGAACTGCTCAAGAAGAAGAAGTTCGTCTTCCTGTGCACGAACGCGCTGCTGCTGCCCAAGAAGCTGGACAAGTTCAAGCCGTCCCCGTACTTCTCCTGGGTGGTGCACATCGACGGGCTGAAGGAACGGCACGACGAGTCGGTCTGCAAGGAAGGCGTGTTCGATGAGGCCGTCGCGGCGATCAAGCTCGCCAAGTCGCGCGGGTTCAAGGTGAACACGAACACCACGTTCTTCAACACCGACACCCCGCAGACGATCATCGACGTGCTGAGCTACCTGAACGACGACCTCGAAGTCGACGAGATGCAGATCTCGCCCGCGTACGCCTACGAGAAGGCGCCGGACCAGGAGCACTTCCTCGGCGTCGGGGAAACCCGTGAGCTGTTCCGCAAGGCGTTCGCGGACGGGCGGCGCAAGAAGTGGCGGCTGAACCACACGCCGCTGTTCCTGGACTTCCTCGAGGGCAAGACGGACTTCGGCTGCACCGCGTGGGGCATCCCGTCCTACTCGCTGCTCGGCTGGCAGAAGCCGTGCTACCTGATGTCGGACGGGTATGTGAAGACCTACAAGGAGCTCATCGAGACCACCGACTGGGACTCCTACGGACGGGGCAAGGACCCCAGGTGCGCCAACTGCATGGCGCACTGCGGGTACGAGCCTTCGGCCGTGCTGGCCACGACCAGCTCGCTGCGCGAGTCGATCAGGGCCGTGCGCGGCATCTGACGAGAGCCTTAGCTGGCCTGGCGGCAGCTAAGAGCCTTCACCGAGAGGGGCTTCTCGCGGCATCAGCCGCGAGAAGCCCCTCTCGCGTTCGCAGGTTACGGAAACCCCGTAGCTTTCCTTCAGCGTCCGTTCAGCTGACGCGGCCATGCTCTGAATCGGCGCGGCGTTTCGCTCCCGGGGCGGTCACCGCGCCGCCATATGCCCCGCCCCTTTAGCTATGCCCTGCCCTTTAGCTGCCGGGCAAATCCCATCCCAAAACACGTCGCGCCACGGTTGGCTTCCTGGCGCGGTGCCGCTGAGGAGAGCTGTGGATGTTTTTCACCTATTTGCGGCGTGAGCTTCGCCGCCGCATGCGCCAGGCTGTCTTCATCGCGCTCGGCCTCGCCCTCGGCATCGGCTTGGTCATCACCGTCACGGCGGCGTCAGCCGGGGTCAAGAACGCCCAGGGCACGGTGCTCCACGCGCTGTACGGCGTGGGCACGGACGTCACCGTCACCAAGACGCCGGCCGCCGGGTCGTTTACGCCGGGCTCCTTCGGTTTCGGGTTCCAGGCTGGCACCACTAAACGGCCCGCGGCCGGCACCAAGATCAACGACAATACGCTCGGCGGTGTCGCCACGCTCGCCTCGATCAGCTCGTCCTCGGTCAGCACCGTCTCCGGCCTGCACGACGTGGCGGCGGCGGCCGGCGGGCTGACCCTGAACAACCGGACGATCACCGGCACCGTGCCGGCCGTCAACTTCAACGGCAGCGGTGGCGGTGGCGGTGGCGGCTTCGGCGGCGGCTCCGGGAGCGGCGGCTCCGGGAGCGGCGGCTCCGGGAGCGGCGGCTCCGGGAGCGGCGGTGCGGGAAGCGGCGGTGCGGGAAGCGGTGGTTCGGGCAGTTCCGGGTTCCAGCAGTTCCGCGCGGCCTTCACCACCAACTCCTTCGGCGTCGATGGCGTAGACCTGACTGCGGGCGAACTCGGCCCGCTCAGCTCCGGCCAGCTCAGCGCGGGTCGCACTTTCACGGCTGCGGACGCCAGCGCCGACGTCGCGGTGGTGGATTCGTCCTACGCTGCGCAGAACAAGCTGTCTGTCGGGTCTTCGATCGCCGTCGGGAACAGCAAGGGCACCGCGACCGGCTTCAAGGTCATCGGTATCGTCAGTGAGCCGGCCGGCGACAACCCCTCGGATGTCTACATCCCGCTGGGTGTCGCGCAGTCGCTGGCGAACATGAAGAACAACGTGAACACCATCTACGTCACGGCCACCAGCTCCTCGGCCATCCCCGGCGTCCAGGATGAGATTAAGACGGCGATGCCGACGGCCACCGTGACCACCTCGAGTGACCTCGCCAGCGAGGTCACTGGCTCGCTGTCCAACGCCTCGAGCCTGGCCAACAACCTCGGCAAGTGGCTCGCGATCGCCGTCCTGATCGCCGCGTTCGGCCTGGCCATCCTGCTGACGATGGCAGCGGTCTCGCGCCGGACGCCTGAGTTCGGCACGCTGAAGGCGATCGGCTGGAAGAGCCGCCGCATCATCGGCCAGGTGATGGGTGAGGCGGTCACCATGGGCATCATCGGCGGCGTCGTCGGCGTCGGGCTGGGCTTGGCCGGCGCGGAGCTGGTGTCCAAGATGTCGCCCAAGCTGTTCGCCACGGTCGGCCAGACCACGGGCACGGCCACGCCGGGCGGCGCGAGGCAGTTCGGCTTCGGCGGCAGCACCGGCGGCGGTTTCGGTGCCGGTACCGGCGGTGGCGGTACCGGCGGTACCGGTGGCGGCGGCGGGTTCTTTAACCGCGCCGCGGCGGCCGCCAACCACACGGTCGCCGTTCACCTCAGCGCCTCGGTAAGCACGAATGTCATCCTGCTCGCGGTCCTGCTGGCGGTGGCGGGAGGCCTCATCGCCGGGATATTCGGCGGGTGGCGGGCCGCTCGGCTGCGCCCGGCGGCCGCCCTGCGCAAGGTGGCCTGACGGTAACAGGAGGAAAGCCAGATGTACAAGCTCACCGGAGTGACCAAGAATTACGTCAAGGGCCGCGATAACGTCGCCGCGTTGCGCGGGGTGGACCTCGTGGTGGAGGACGGCGAATGGCTGGCCATCCAGGGACCGACGGGGCAGGGCAAGTCGACGCTGCTGCAGATGCTCGGCGGCCTGGACCGGCCATCAGGTGGCGTCATCGACTTCGAAGGACATGACCTCGCCCAGCTGCGCGAGGCCGAGGTGACCCGGGTGCGGGCCGAGTCGATGGGTTTCGTGTTCCAGACCTTCAACCTGATCCCCACGCTGTCCGCGCAGGAGAACGTCGAAGCCGCGCTGGTCCCGCTGCGCGTGTCCGCCGCGGCCCGGCGGCAGCGGGCCGCGGCCGCGCTGGAGACCGTCGGCCTCGCCGACCGGCTCCGGCACGTACCCGGCGAGTTGTCCGGCGGCCAGCAGCAGCGGGTCGCGATCGCGCGGGCCCTGGTCAAGGAACCCAAGGTCCTGCTGGCCGACGAACCGACCGGCAACCTCGACGAGGACACCAGGGACGAGATCATCGGCCTGCTCGAGACCATGTGGCGCGAGCGCGGCCTGACCATGGTGGTCGTCACCCACGACAGCACGGTCGCCCGCCGCGCCCAGCGCATCGGCGTAATGAAGAACGGCCACCTCACCTTCAAGCAGAAGGCTTCCCCGCAGGCGTCTCGCGCCAAGACCGGCGATCAGCCCCCCGCCGATTCCGTCTCTTTTCCCGACTAGCCCACCGCCCCTTCCGCCCGTGGGCCGGCCCGTACTGCGATCTCCCTCCCGATCGCGGCCGGGCCGGCCCGCGTCTCGCTGTGGCTCACGTCGCCAGTTTTTGGCATGGTGGCTGAAACAAGGGTGCGAGAGCGACCAAGGAGTCAGCAGCGATGGCACAGGGTTACGAGGACATCAGGTACGAGATCGACGGACCGATCGCGGTCATCACGATCAGCCGGCCGGAGCGCTACAACGCCTTCCGCGGGAAGACGGTAGAGGAACTCATCGCCGCGTTCCGTGCCGCCTGGGCGGACAAGGCCGTCCAGGCGGTCATCTTGACCGGCGCGGGGGAGAAGGCGTTCTGCACCGGCGGCGACGTGAAGCAGCGAGCCGAGACCGGCGACTACGGCCCGACCGAGAGCGGCATGTTCGAGATCGGCAACCTGCACAAGCTGATCCGCGACATCCCCAAGCCGGTCATCGCCGCGGTAAACGGGGTCGCGGTCGGCGGCGGCCACGTCCTGCACGTGCTCTGCGACCTGTCCATCGCCTCGGAGACCGCGCGGTTCGGGCAGGCCGGCCCGCGGGTCGGCTCGTTCGACGCCGGCTTCGGCTCGGCCTACCTGGCCCGCGTCGTCGGGGAGAAGCGGGCCAGGGAGATGTGGTACCTGTGCCGGCTCTACGACGCCGCGACCGCGGAGCGCTGGGGCCTGGTCAACGCGGTCGTGCCCGCGGATCGGCTGCTCGAGGAGGCCAAGGCCTGGGCCGCCGGGATCGCCGAGAAGAGTCCGACCGCCATCCGGTTCCTCAAGCAGTCGTTCAACGCCGACACCGATCATCAGGCTGGCCTGTCCAACCTGGCGATGTCCGCGCTGGACCTGTTCACCGCGTCCCCGGAGGGGCTCGAAGGCGCCGCGGCCTTCGCCGAGAAGCGCAAGCCCGACTTTGCCCGGCACGTGATCTCCCACTAAGTGACTCGGAGCGCATGATGACTGACCTGGCGCACGACTACCTGGACCTGGACAGCCTGCTGTCTGCGCAGGAGATCGAGCTGCGCGACCGCGTCCGCGGGTTCGTCCGCGACCGGATCACCCCGAACATCAAGCGGTGGTACGAGACCGCCCACTTCCCGCGGGAGATCGCCACCGAGATGGGCGCTCTCGGGCTGCTCGGGATGCACCTGCACGGGTACGGCTGCCCGGGCCGCAGTGCCGTGGAATACGGCCTGGCCGCCATGGAGCTCGAGGCGGGCGACTCCGGCCTGCGCACGTTCGTCAGCGTCCAGGGGTCGCTGGCGATGAGCGCGATCCATAAGTTCGGTTCGCCGCAGCAGAAGCAGCAATGGCTGCCGGGCATGGCCGCCGGGGAGCTCATCGGCTGCTTCGGCCTCACCGAGCCGGACGCCGGCAGCGACCCCGGCAGCATGGTGACCAGCGCGGTGCGAGACGGCGACGACTGGGTGATCAACGGCGCTAAGCGCTGGATCGGCCTGGCCTCGATCGCCGACGTCGCCGTTATCTGGGCCAAGACCGACCAGGGCATCCGGGGATTCGTGGTGCCGGCCGCGACCCCCGGCTTCACCGCCACGCCGATCGAGCCCAAGCTGGGCATGCGGGCCTCGATCCAGTGCGACATCAGCCTGGCCGGCGTCCGGCTGCCCGCCGGCGCCGTCCTGCCCGGCGCGTCGGGGTTGAAGGGGCCGTTCGCATGCCTCAACGAGGCTCGTTACGGGATCATGTGGGGAGCGATGGGCGCGGCCCGTGACGCCTACGAGGTCGCGCTGGCCTACGCGCTGCAGCGCCGCCAGTTCGGCCAGCCGATTGCGTCGTTCCAGCTCACCCAGGCCAAGCTCGCCGACATGGTGCTCGAGATCACCAAGGGCGTGCTCGTCGCGCTGCAGACCGGACGGCTCAAGGACGCGGGCACGCTGCGGCCCGAGCAGATCTCCCTCGGCAAGCTGAACAACGTCCGCGAGGCGATCGCCATCTGCCGGCAGGCCCGCACGATCCTGGGCGGCAACGGCATCACGCTGGACTACTCGCCGCTGCGGCACGCGAACAACCTCGAGAGCGTGCGGACCTACGAGGGCACCGACGAGATCCACACCCTGATCATGGGCCGGGCCATCACCGGCATTCCCGCGTTCAGCCCGCAATGACCCGCTACTGGTCGAGCATCGCCTCCCGGCAGAGCAGCGCGCCGAGATCCCCCGGTTCCGGCCGGGCGCCGGTCAGGCCGTGCGCGGCGAACCAGCGGCCGATGTTCTCCGCGTCGCGGTTGAGGAAGAAGGCGCCGCGCGGATTCGCGATCACGTCGACCACCTGGGGCAGGTCAATCAGCACGATCCGCCCGTCGTGCACCAGCAGGTTGTACGCGGACAGGTCGCCGTGCGCGAGGCCGTCCCTGGCCAGGACAACGAGCGCCTGCACCAGCTGTTCCCACTGGGCGGCCAGTTCGGCCGGACCCGGCCTGGTTTCGGCCAGCCGCGGCGCCGCGATCCCGTCGGCCGAGCCGATGAACTCAAGCAGCAGCTCGGTGCCGAGGATCTGCGCCGGGTAGGGGACCGGCACCCCGGCCGCGTACAGCCGGGCCAGCGCGCTGAACTCGGCGGCTGCCCACTGGCCGGCGATGGCCTGCCGCCCGAACGCGCTCCGGCTCGACACGGCCCGGTTGACCCTGGACTCCCTGGTCCGGCGGCCCTCCAGGTAGCCGCTGTCCCGGTGGAACATCCGGTGCTCGGCGGACCGGTATCGCTTGGCCGCCAGCAGGCAGGACCTTGCCGTCTGCGGGACGCCTCGGCGGAGCAGGAAGACGTCGGCTTCCTTGCCGGTCTTCAGGATGCCGAGTTCGGTATCGACGGCGGCCAGCTCGGTCACCAGCCAGTCCGGATAGGGTCTAGGGCCGCGTTCGGTCGGGATGGACTGGTCACATATCCGATTTTCCAACGATATGTTAGACTAGCGTCTATGGATACAACGCCACAGCTCAGAGGCATTGTAGCGAAGAGGCTTTCGCATCTTACGGACGTCACGACGCACCTCGATACGGAGTCTGAATCCATCGAGGAGTACTGCCAACGGAAGAACATCCTCGTCGTGGCCGAGACCGAGGACCTGGACGTATCCGGCGGCAAGCCGATCAAAGAGCGCCCAGGGATCGGGCCGTGGCTCACGCCCGATCACCTCGATGAGTGGGACGTCCTCATCTTCTATAAACTCGACCGGGGCTTCCGGAACCACCTAGACTTCCTGCTCTTCTACCACGAGTTCTGCACCGTGCACGGCAAGGCGATTGTCTGCGTCGCCCAAGACATCGACATGACCACGCGCATGGGGAAGCGGTTCGCCTCCGACTTGGTGCAGTTCGCTGAGTGGGAACTCGAAGAGATGAGCCAGCGGCGGGCGGCAGCGGCGGCGGTCATCCGGAAGGCAGCCCGCTGGAACGGCGGCAGCTTCTCGTTCGGGTACGAGCCTTACCAGGACGGCAAGGGCTGGTACCTCCGCCCGCATCCCGTGTACCGCAAAGAGGTCGTTTGGATGGCGGAGAAGGTTGTCGCGGGCAGTTCGCCGGGTGGTGTCGCCAAGATGCTGAACGAGCGGAAGATCCCGACCGCCAGGGACATCCAGAATGCTTTCTTCGGACGCCCGACAAAGGGCTACGAGTGGTCCCTGAAGACCGTCATCGATGTTCTGAGATCCGACCTCATTCGCGGGTACGTGCTTCACTACGTCAACGGGTCCAGCGACCCGCCGATCCGGGTCGTGGACGACCGAGGAGAGTGGGTGCGCCGCGAGCCGCTGGTCGATGACGAGCTGTGGTTCAGGGTCCAGGCCGCGCTGGACGCCAGTAGCAAGCCACGGTCTGGCGTCAGGTCCATGGGCTCGATGCTGCTGCAGATCGCATTCTGCGGGTACTGCGGTAACCCGCTCTACGGAAACTCGGCCACCCGGTCAGACGGCCAAGGGTACAACTACTACTACTATTGCCCGCAATGCAAGCCGACCGCCTCGGTTCGTCGGGAAATCCTCAATGAGGTAGTCGGAGACGCATTGCTCGACGCGGTGGGCGACTGCGAGCTGACCGCTAAACGAATCCTGGCGGGCGACGACCATACCCAGACTTTGATGCGTATCGGCATGCAGATCGCGGATCTGACCACTCAGCACTACGTGCACGGCGGGGTCGATGACTTCCATGCCAGGATGGCCGAGCTCGAGGCCGAGCACGAGAGAATCAGCGACCTGCCCGCCGAGGAGCCGAAGGTGCGCCGCGTCGGTACCGGCAAGTCGTTCCGTCAGTGGTGGACCGAGTCTGACGACGAGCAGCGGCATTCATACCTGAAGGCGGCCGGGGTTAGTGCCCTGATCGTGCGCGCCGAGGATTACCAGCAGGTGGTGCGGTTCGACCGTGCCACGGACACGGCCGACGACTTGGTACTAGACATTCCGACCAACGTCATCAAGGAGTTCGAGGGACGGCACGAGAGGCCGAGCGGGCCTAAGCCAGTGCGGTTCGTCATGAACCTCTCCCTCGGCACCCTGGACGAGCAACTTCACCGTGCCTCGTCGGTCACCGAATAGAGGACTTCATCGATCTGCGCCAAAGTCACTGGCCCGTGGAACCTCTGGGGGTCCGAGGGGTCGCGATGGGTGGAAGCGCACTCCTCTAGGGCGGCGATGCAGTCAGGGTGGCCGCAGTTGGGCCGCTGGCCGCACCACGGCACTCGTTCAGGGGTTCTGCACTTGTGGCAGATGAACACCCGCACCCTTGCCTTGCCCGTAGCGCCACGGGGCGCGCGGGCGGTCATCGAGCCTCCGGGGCATTGCCAGAGATACCGTCAGGTCTTGTGACGCCGGGCTGCAGGCCGTGTTGATGCGTGGAAGTCGCGCGGTGGGTGGCCCAGACGGTGACCGACGGCACGGCCCAGTCGGGCCTGCTGACGGCGGCAAGGCCGCTGGCCGACCGACGGGCCAGGCTGGCCTTCCGCCTGGGATCGCTGGCATCCACCCGCGGCTCTGCCCAGCGCGTCAAGTCGGCACGGCCTACGGGCTCGGCTGCCCTCGGGCAGCGCGTCATTCTGATCGCCGAACCTGCCATAAGCGGCTGTCCCGTGCGCCGCCGCTTCTTGCGCTGACACTACATAAATCGGGCTTCCGGGGGTCTTTTTCACTTTCCGCCAGGAAATCGGTGTTGGAGGGGCAGGCCAACACGGTTGTTGCAGGAGGTTCCATGTACCTCCGAGGGTCCTTACTTGTACCTGAAAGGAACGACGCAGGTCAGCGCTCTGATATACCTGGCCGACGCGGCGAGCTGCTGTGCGAGCCGCGAGGGGCACGCGTGACGTTCAGGTCCCCGGCGTCGAGAACCTTGGCTACCTCGTCGGCGGCCTGGCCGCCAGCGAGGACGTTCGCGGCGGCCTCGGCTCGGTACCGGGCTTCCCAGCCTTTGACGGTACTGCCAGCAGCGGTCTTCAAGGTATCGGGGCACTGGTCCGACAGTCCTTGACCCGGTCTCGGTGTCGGCCTTCTCATGCGAGAGCAGGGCCCGGCGCGCGGCGGACACGCTACTCCGATGTGCCCTGCGGTCA
This sequence comes from uncultured Actinomycetes bacterium, assembly GCA_963806335.1. Taxonomy (GTDB): domain Bacteria; phylum Actinomycetota; class Actinomycetes; order Streptosporangiales; family Streptosporangiaceae; genus Palsa-504. The sequence goes on along the minus strand of CAWDXO010000018.1, from coordinate 162,063 downwards.
TTGCGACGCTCTCCCGGCTAGCTTGGCCCACAAGGCGGCCAAGACGGCCACTGCGAGGCTGTGGCCCGCAGCAGGGGAACGGGGGCTCGGAGACAGGAGTCGAGGCGGTGTCGGCGGCGCTGCGGGCTGCAGCAGGGGCAAGGTCGGGGCATTCCCGATGCGGTCAGCGCTTCTCCGCCTCGAATTAGTCAATTCCGGTGCCGTTTTCCGCGCAGTTCTTCACTCATCGCTGTGGCTGTGATTATCGTCCGTCCCTGCGCCTTTCTCCTCCAGGTTGCCGCCTGCCGCCTTCTCCGCGCCTTCAAGCGCCGCCTCCGAACCTCGTGCGGCTACTCTCACCTGGCCACGCGTTCATGTGGCAGCGGGCAGGCATGGGCTTGCCGACCTGGTCGAGCCGGTACAGGTCAACGTACGGATACGGGGGGGCACGGCAGGGACCCGGCAAAGTCGTTCATGCGGTCTGAAGCAGCTTGAGCGTCCGTTGCGGGTCGCGGGCGTGGTGGCGGTTGGCGGCGGCGATGTTGACGTGGCCGTCCAGGCGCAGGAGGCTGATGGCCAGACTGCGCAGCGATGCCATTACACGAGGCGCATTTCCCGTCCTGACCAGCGATTTGTCCTCCTGGTAAGTCACGTCCCTCACCCAGTGAAGACAGTTTTCTATCTCCCAGTGGCTGCGGACCCAGGCGGCCAGGGTGGGCGGATCGGCGTCGCGGTCGCTGGTAATGAGGTAGACGACCTCGACGGTCTTCCTGCCGTTCCTCGTGACCGTGCGTCTGAGCTGCGCGACCTGGGCGGCTCCGGCGAACCCGATCCAGGCCGGCGCCAGCACTGCCTTGATGGTGCGGCGGGCGCGGCGGCCGTGGTCGGTGCTCACGGCCGAGACAGCGGGGACCGCGGTCCAGGGCAGCTTCTTGAGCTGCCGGTACAGGGTGGGCATGTTGGCCTTGACGGTCATCACGTACCCGGCGTCCCGGCTGAGGATGGCCTGTGCGGTGTCATGCTGCGTGTGCATTGCGTCTTATGCCGGCACCTTCGTTATGCCGATGCCGCCGCCCGGTGCCGTGTCGGCAGTAGCGCCGGTCCGGACGGCGGCGGCATAATCACAGTGATTCAAGGAACGCCACGAGAGCGTCCGGGGGCTGGTAGCGTCCGGCCTGGACGTCGGGGGGCGCTGTCCGGGCGAGTGCCTTTTCCTTGATGGCGAGGTCGGCATGAATGTAAATCTGGGTCGTGGCGACTGACTCGTGCCCTAGCCACAAGGCGATGACAGTCGTGTCGATCCCAGCTGCCAGCAGTCTCATGGCCGCGGTGTGCCTCATGACATGAGGCGATATTTTCTTCCCCTTCAGGGTCGGCTGGGCGACAGCGGCAGCGGCGGCGTGTTTCGCGAGGCGCCGTTCGACTGCGTCACGGCTCATCGGGGTTCCCGGCCTGCTGGGGAACAGGGGGTCGTCCGGGTTCCCGGGGTGCTCGGCGAGCCAGGCGGCGAGGACCTTTGCGGTGGCCGGGGTGAGCGGGGTTATCCGCTGTTTCCTGCCCTTCCCCGTGCAGGTGACGTGGGCTCCGGTGCTGAGGAATACGTCGGCACGGGTGAGGGAGGTGAGCTCGGAGACCCGCAGTCCGGCCTGGATGGCGAGCGTCAGCAGCGCGCGGTCGCGCCGCCCGGTCCTGGTGTCGGTGTCCGGGGCGGCGAGCAGTGCGGCGGCTTCGGGCTCGGTGAGGTAGGTGACGAGCTTGCGGTCGAACCGCTTGGGCGGGATGGCCGTGACCCGCTGGATGACGGCTGCGCACTCAAGGTGGCGCAGGGCCGCGTAGCTGAACAGGGCGTGGATCGCGGCAAGGCGGGCATTGCGGGTGCGGATGCTGTTGCCGCGCTCGTTCTCCAGGTGGTCGAGGAACGCGCCGACCAGCGGGGCGTCGAGGTCGGTGATCTCCAGGCGGGAGGGCTGTTTTCCGGTCTGGCGGGCGGCGAAGGCCAGGAGCAGCCGGATTGAATCCCGGTAGGCGGCGACGGTGTGCGGGCTGGCCCTGCGCTGGCGGGCCAGGCAGTCGGTGAAGAACGCCTGGATGGTGGACGCGAGCGTGGTCACGGTGATTCTTCTTCCTGGAATGCCTGGAGCCTGCCGGCGGCCAGGGCGAGCAGTTCCGGCGCGGCGGACATGTACGCATAGGTGTGGCGGGGGTCGGCGTGGCCGAGGTAGGCCGACAGCCGCGGCATCATGGCCTGGACGTCGGCCCCGGACCGGTGCCAGCCGAGCAGCGTGGCGACCGCCATGGAGTGACGAAGATCGTGGATCCTGGGACGGCATGCAGCCGAGCGCGGCTTCAGGCCGGCGCTGAGGGTCACGGCGTGGAACGTCTCCCAGGTCCGCTCGTAGCGCAGGCGGCATCCGCGGGCGGTCAGCAGCAGGGCCGGCGACTGCGGGCGGGGCATGATCTCGTCGCGGAGCCGCAGGTACTCGTCCAGTCCGCTGACGGCGGTCGGGTGCAGCGGGAGGTGCCGGGACTTGCCGAACTTGGTGTCGCGGACGGTCAGCACGCCGACCGCGGGGTCGTAGTCGCCGCGGTCGAGGCGGATCGCCTCGCCGACCCGCATGCCCGTGACGGCCAGCAGCCGGACCAGCGTCGCGAAGGTGGCGGCCCGCAGCCGGCCGGACAGCCGCCCGGCTTCCCGGGCCAGGGCCGCGATCTCCTCGTCGGTGTAGAGGTAGGGGACGATGCCGCGCCCGCCGTAGCGGATCAGCCTGCCGGGCGGCACCTGGTGCGCCGGGTCGGCCGCGTTCAGCCAGGCGGCGAACCCGCGGACCATGGACAGCCGCAGCGCGTGCCACCGGGTCCGTGCCTCCGCGGGCAGCGCCGCCCAGGCGACCGCGTTCTCGGTGGTGACGACGGTCTCCCCGTTCGCGGCGAGGAAGCCGGCGTACTGGCCGAGCAGTTTCTCGTGCCGTTCCATCTTGAACCCCATCGCCCGGCGGACGGCGAGGTATTCCTCCAGCTTGCCGTGCAGGCTGCTCATGCCGCGTCACCAGGCCAGGGGCGCGCGATGCCGCGCAGCCCGTCGTAGTCGACCTTGGCGTAGATGGCGGTCGTGAGCGTCCGGCGGTGGCGCAGGACCTGGCCGATTTCCTCCAGCGAGGCGCCGCCGCGGAGCATGCCCGCGGCGGCTGTGTGACGCAGGCGGTGCGCGAAGACGGTTCCCAGGCCGCAGCGCCGCGAGGCGCGGGCCGCGATCTGCGTCACTGCCCCGCGGGTCAGCGGCCGGTGCGGGGCCCGGACCCCGGCGAACACTTCGCGGCCCTGGGCCCGCTCCAGGCGGCCATCGCGCAGATAGGTGGCCAGGGCTTCTCCGACGTCGGGCGGCAGGGGCAGCCGCTCGTGCCGGCTTCCCTTGCCGCGCACGGTAATCTCGCCGGCGCGCCAGTCGATGTCATCCAGCCGCAGCCCGGCGGCCTCGCTCGCCCGCAGCCCCATGCGGGCGAGCAGCAGCAGGACGGCCCGGTCACGGCGCCCGGTGACGGTGGCCAGGTCGCATGACGCCACCATGCGGGCCGCTTCGCCCTGCGCCAGGTGCCGGGGAAGGCCTGCCAGTTTCCAGCCGGCCGCAGCCGGGACGGCGCTCGCCAGCGGCGACGAGATAATGCCGCGCAGGTGCAGGAACCGCAGCAGCGAACGCAGCGCCGTCCCGGTGTTCTGGACCTGCGCCGGCGAGGAACTGCGGGCACGGTCCAGGACGAATGCCTGCACGTCAGCCGCGGTCAGCGATTTCAGGTCCCCGAAGCCGTCGTCCCGGATCCGCCCGGTCAGGAACGGCCTGACCAGGACGGCCTGGTGCTCGATGGTCTCCGCGGCGAGCCCGCGCTCAGTATGAAGGTAAGAGGCGTACTCGGCGATCGCCTCTTCCACGGGCCCGGACGGGCGGGTCGGCGTCTCCGGCGGCACGGCCCCGGTTGACCGGAGGTGCTCCAGCATGGGGCGCAGGGCCAGCATCGACCGCCCGGTACCGTGCCCGGCTGCGCGCCGGTCGGCGATGAACTTTGCCAGCACCGGCGTATCAAGGCCCGCGGCCGTCTCCCCGCGCTCGCCCAGCCAGTTGCTGAGGTCAGCCATCAGCCGCAGGTGGACCGTGCGCATCCGCCTGGAGTAGCCAGACATCTCGAGCCGGTCATCGAAGCCCTGCCGCAACGGCGACAGCGGCCCGGTAACGCGGACTAGATCAGGATTGATCACTATTCATCCCCTTCATCCTTGAAGGCGATGATTATGTCGATCTCGTGACCGGCTACCAGGCAAACCGCCGGCATGTCCCGACGCAGGTCGGCATAACGAAGGTGCCGGCATAAGACGCATTCGGGCTCTCCATTTAGCCGGAGTATGGCAGATACGCAGCGCGCCACGGACGCCCGGCGGTGACTCGGTCCAGGCTCGGCGGATGCCCGCGCGTAGCAGGCGGCACTGGTGAGGTCTTCCGTGGCTTGTTCCCGGCAGTGATGTTGCGGTAGCGCACCGGCTCGTGACCGGCCGCAAGCTCGAGCACACGGTAGAAGACCATGCCGCGGCTGCGCGAGCGCCGGCGGTTGAAGCGGAACACGAACTCATCGAGGTAGCTCTGCAGGTGGGCGGGCTCGACCGCCCCCTGGTGAGTGCTCAGCAGCCACCGCTTAGCCAGCGAAGCGACGCGGTGCACGGCCGGCAGCAGCGTGGCCGGGTCCTCGCCACGGGCCCGCGCAGCCCGCTGGCTGCGCCGCCGATGGGCGTAGCCGAGCTTGGCGAGCCCGTGATACCCCATCCAGGCATCGGTGATCACTGTCGCTGCCGGGGCGACATGATCACTGACGAAGGGAAGCAATGACGCGGCCGACCCGTCCTCAAGCAGCGCCATCCGGCACCGGCCGATCCCCTTGGGCTCGCGGACTTCGACCGCGATGCCGGTCAGGACCTTCTTGCCCTGAGCACGCCCGCCAGCCAGCCCAGGCTCTTCGCCGCCGATGTAGGTTTCATCGACTTCCACCGTGCCGTTCAGCCGCTCGCGGCCCGGGTGGACCAGCACCGAGCGGAACCGGGCCAGCATCGCCCACGCCGTCTGGTAGGAGCCGATCTCCAGCGACCGCTGCAAGCTGAGCGCCGAGATCCCGTCCTTAGCCGTGGCGAACGACCAGCAGGCCGTGAACCACACGGTCAGCGGTGTGCGCGTCTTGTCGAAGATCGTGCCGGCCGTCACCGAGGTCCGGTGCCCGCAGGCGGCGCACATGATCCGGCGATCACCCGTCCGCCAGCCTCCCACGCCGCCGCACTTGGCGCACTCGAACCCGTGTGGCCAGCGCAGCCACTCCAGGTAGTCCAGGCAGTCGGCATCGGTGCGGAACCAGGTCTGGAACTCGCCGATCGAGCGCGGGTAGTGCAGCCCGCCACGGACCTCAGCCACGGTCTCAGCTTAACTCCGGCTAAATGGAGAGCCCGAAGACGCATTATGCGGACGTCCGCATAATGCGTCGATCGTGACGACTGCCCCGGTCAGGTCGGTGAACGCCTTCAGCAGCTCTCGTACCGCGGGGATCTCATTTGATTTCTCGTCCACGGCGACCTGGCCGAGGACCGCGCCGATCCCGTGCGCGAGGGCCGCGACCAGGTGCGGGGCCTTCCCGGTCTTGTTCCTCGCGCCGCGGACGGTCTTGCCGTCGATAGCGATGACCAGCCGGCCGCCGGCCTGCACGGCCCTGGTCCAGAGCCAGGCACCGAGGACCCGGTCGAGAACGTCGGCGCTGACCAGGGCGAACGCGCGGCGGAACGTGGACTCCTCCGCCGGCCCGCGCGCCGCGCCCAGCACCGCCAGGGCCTCCGGGCCGGCATCGGCGGCCCACTGCCCGATCGCGGCGAACGACCTCGACCCCGCGATCACCGCCGCGATTCCCACCGCCAGCAGCCCGGCCAGCGGATGCCGGCGCCCGCGTCTCTTACGCGGGTCCGGGACCTGGGCAAGGAGATCAAGAAGGTAGTAGCAGCGGGCAGCCGGGATAGGCGAAGATGGCATCGGCGGGCGGGTCCCTCGAGGCAGGCGACGTTAGCGTGAGAACTTCCATCGTTCCGCCCGGGCCCGCCTGCCGTCCGCAGACACACCGGACACATCACCCGCCGCTATGAAACAGCAGCTCACAGCCTCATTTCACGACTTTGCCGCATCCCTGGGGGGCACGGGCAGGAAATGAAGGATTAAGTGCTTGTCATGCATTTCTGCCGCGCCATGGATTATTGTTTTACAGGCTTGACCTGTATATAAAGTCTGGAAGTGCACCGGAAGGTCTATTTTCGCTGTGTCCTGCACGTCCGCCGCTGAAAGCGGGTTCCGCCGTCAGCAGGAGTACGGATTAGCTGACGGATCAGCTGACAGCACGGAATGGCGACTGGTCCTGTAGGGATCAGGCTTAGATGAGCTGTAGGGATCGCGCGAACTTGGCCACTCGCCGGGATATCTGGCCACTACCTGGCCACTCTCCGGGTAGTTGGCCATTCGCGGCGATCGCGCTGGTCAGCCGGGTGCAGGGCGCCGATCCCCGCGTCCCCCCGCGCCGCAATGGTACGGGCCTGTGGCTGCGTGTCGAGGCCGCCCGGCAGCGGGCGGGTTGGCTCACCCTCACCGGGGCATCCCGGCCTCAACCGCGCAGCCCGCCAGCTCGGCATCAGGAAGGCCATCCTCACCAGCCAGGTCCGCCAGCTCGCGACCAGTGACCGGGGCGGTGCGGCGTCGGCGATGGGCCCGGACGATCGCGAGGCCGAACCCGGGCCGCGGGAGCGAGGACGGGGAAGAGGCAGCCTCATCAGGTGCAGGACCTTGCTGGTCTTCTCCTGTCCCGGCCGCAGCGCCCTGATGGTGCAGTTCCGCATGGCCCACGCGGGTTCACTCGGAAGGCTATTTATCGGGAGAATACTCTTAGGGTATTCTCTCGGTTATGAGTGTTCCTCTGACGCTGCTTGGCCTGCTGGAGCGGGGGCCAAGCCACGGGTACGACCTGAAACGGGACTACGACGCGTTCTTCGGCCGGGGCAGGCCGCTGCGCTACAGCCAGGTGTACGCGACTCTGTCTCGGCTGGCTCGGGACGGGAAGGCGGTCCCCGGGCCGGCCGAGCAGGGGGCCGGGCCGGAACGGCGCCGGTACGTCATCACCGAGGCGGGGATCGCGGAGGTGGAGCGGTGGCTGGCCGAGCCTGCCCCGCCGGAGCCGGACCTGACCAGCGAGCTGTTCGCCAAGGTCGTGCTCGCCCTGATGCTCGGCCGCCAGGCCGGCCGCTACCTGGACGCCCAGCGGGCGGCGCACCTGCAGCGGATGCGTGAGCTCACCGAGCTCAAGCGTGAGTCCGATCAGGTCGGCGTGCTGCTCGCCGACCACGCGCTATACCGTCTGGAGGCGGATCTTCGATGGATCGACCACACCGCGGCCCGGCTGGACCTGCTCGCCCGGGCGGTGCAGTGATGAGCGCGGGCCTCCCTGCCGGGGCTGCCCTGGGGACCGCGAGTGTCGTCGCGGCGCGGGACCTTCACCTCTCGTTCGGCACTACCCCGGCGCTGCGCGGCGCGTCGCTCACGGTCCGGCGGGGGGAGATCGTCGCGGTCATGGGGCCGAGCGGGTCGGGCAAGTCCACCTTGCTGCACTGCCTGGCGGGCATCCTGGTCCCTGACCGGGGCGAGGTCTGGTTCGAAGGGCAGCGGCTTGACGCCCTCAGCGACGAGCGGCGCAGCGCGCTGCGCCGGGACCGGTTCGGGTTCGTGTTCCAGTCCGGTCAGCTCGTGCCCGAGCTGACCGCCGAGGAGAACGTGGCACTGCCGCTGCTGCTGTCCGGTACCCGGCGCGGCCCGGCGATGGCGGCGGCCAGGAAGTGGTTTCCGGCGCTCGGCCTGGACGGGCTTGAGGGCCGCAGGTCCGGGGAGCTGTCCGGCGGGCAGGCGCAGCGGGTCGCGCTGGTCCGCGGGCTGGTCGCCGGGCCGGAGGTGCTGTTCGCCGACGAGCCGACCGGGGCGCTTGACTCGGTGTCAGGGGAGCTGGTGATGGACCTGCTGACCGCCGCCGCCCGCGAGCACGGCGCGACCGTGGTCCTGGTCACCCACGACGCCCGGGTCGCCGCCTACGCCGACCGCGAGGTCGTCGTCCGCGACGGCACGGTCAGCACGCTCACCGGGACCCAGCCATGATCGGCCTCGGCCTGCGGCTGGTGGTCAACGGGGGCCGGGAGGCGGTCGCCCGCCTGGTGATCCTCACGGTCGCGGTCGGCCTCGGCGTCGGCCTGCTGCTGACCGCCCTGGCCGCGACCAACGCGGCCGTCACCTGGAACAACCGCCACGCCTGGTTCTGGACCGGCACCTCGACCGTAGCGCCGGGGACCGCAGCGGCCGGCACCGCGCCCTTGTGGTGGCACCCAGTCGGCGACTTCTTCGACGGCCAGCAGATCGAGCGCTTCGACGTGGCCGCCACCGGCCCCACGTCCCCGGTGCCGCCCGGCCTTCCCCGCGACCCGGCCCCGGGCACGTACTACGCCTCGCCCGCGCTGGCCGCGCTGATGCGCAGCACGCCCGCGAGCCAGCTCACCGACCGCTACCCCGGCCACCTGGCAGGCACGATCGGCGACGCCGCGCTGCCGTCGCCGAACTCGCTGGTCATCGTCGTCGGGCGCGCGCCGACTCAGCTGGCGCACACGCCGGACACCGTGCAGGTGACGTCCGTCAACGACGTGATGCCGGGCCGCTTCGTGCCACAGTGTTTCGGCTCGGGCTGTCCGCCGTCGGCGAACCCCAACGGACTGCCGTACTTCCCGAACGACTCGGGAGGCGGGGCGAACTCCATCGACCTCATCCTGTCGGTTGTGGCGCTGGCCATCCTGACCCCCGTGCTGATCTTCATCGCCACCGCGACCCGTCTGTCGGCCGCCCGGCGGGAGGAACGGTTCGCGGCGATGCGCCTGGTCGGCGCGACCCGCGAGCAGGTCTCCCTGCTCGCCGCGGTCGAGTCGACCACGGCCGGGACCACGGGGGTGATCGTCGGCTTCGGGCTCTTTTTCCTGCTGCGCGCGCCGGTCGCGGGCATCCCGTTCATCGGCCAGCCGTTCTTCACCGCCGAGCTGACGCTCAGCCTGCCGGACATCCTCCTGGTCGCGATCGGCGTGCCCGTCTTCGCCGCCATAGCGGCCCGGCTGGCGCTGCGGCGGGTGAACATCTCCCCGCTCGGCGTCGCCCGCCGGGCCACGCCGCAGCCGCCGCGCGCCTGGCGGGCGGTGCCGCTGCTGGCCGGCCTGGCCGAGCTCGGCTTCTGGACCGTGCACGGCCATCCGGCCACGATCCCCGGGCAGATCCAGGCGTTCACCTCCAGCTTCGGGCTCATCATGATCGGCCTGTTCATCGCCGGCCCGTGGCTGACCATGGCCGCGGCTCGGGCCATGGCCCGATGGACCAGCCGCCCCGGCACGCTGATCGCCGCCCGCCGCCTCGCCGACAACCCCCGGGCTTCCTTCCGCGCCGTCAGCGGCCTGGTGCTCGCGCTGTTCGTCACCACGGTTGCCGTGGTCGCCATTACCACGCAGAACGCCAAGGACGTCACCCGGTCCGGCAGCGTGGCGGACTCAGGCATGCTGACTGACCAGATCGCGCATGAGTCGCCCGGCACGGTGTCAGGCGCGGGGCCCGCCGCGCCTGCCGCGCCACTCACCGCACAGCTGCGCGCGGTTCCCGGCGTCCAGGGGGTGGCCGTGGTCCGGGCGGTCCCGGGCCTGACCATCCCCGCGACGTTCGACGGCCTCAACATCAACGCCTTCGGCCCGTCCAACCCGGTCCCCGCGGGTGCGGTCTCGTGCGCGCAGCTCGCGGCCGTCCCCGTCATGGGCCGCTGCCCGGCCGGGGCGACAGCGGTGGCGTTCCCGGCCGGCGCGTTCGGCCCTAACGGCGTGCTAGGCCTCACGGATACCGCCGGGGTAACCTGGCCGGCCGCGAACGTCCCGGCCTCGCGGCTGGACGCCCTCGGCGTGGACGCCATCACAGTAGCGACGGACGGCGCCACGGCGGCGGTCGAGCAGGCGAGGACCCTGCTCGAGAACGCGGAGGCCTATCCCGTCCTCAACGCGCCGACCACCATCGGCGACGTCGTCAAGCGGGACAATGCCAAAAACAGCGGCTACCAGCAGCTCGCCAACGTGGTGATCCTGGTCAGCCTGCCGATCGCGGGCTGCACGCTCGTTATGGGCATCGCGGCCGGGCTCGCGGACCGCAAGCGGCCGTTCAGTCTGCTGCGGCTGACCGGCGCCCGGCTCGCCACGCTCCGCCGCGTCGTCGTGCTTGAAGGCGCCGTCCCGCTGCTCGCCGCCGCCGCGGTCGCTATCGGCACCGGCTTCGCCGGCGCGGCGATGTACGCCCCCATGTCGCAGAACCGCTCGATGGTGGCGCCCGGCGCGGCGTACTACCTGCTGACGGCCGGCGGGATCATCCTCTCCCTGGCCATCATCGCGGCCACCTTCCCGCTGCTGACCCGCATCACCGGACCCGAGGCCGCGAGAAACGAATGACCGCCGGCGCGGCCGAAGACGGCCAGCCTGAAATCGACGCTGATCCTCACTCATAAGTCACGCGGCCAGAAGGATGGCCGAGCAGCACGAGCCCTCTGCACGGCGCACCCAATTTGTCACAACCCACCGAACCTGGCACACCAATGTGGCCAAGTAGCCGCAAAGTGGCCGAGTAGACCTGATCCCTACATGAGCACTCGACTTCGTACTTGAGCATTGCGTGAGCAGTGGTCCGGGTACCTTAGCACTGACGCGTCGGGCTTTACTATGAGTAACTTCGCCGGGCATGGGCGAAGGGCTCAGGGGACGTGGTTGAAAGAGTCATCGCCGTGCGCCCTCTCGCAGGGCGTTCGCCGGATGCCCGTCGGGCCAAGTCGCTGCAGCCGCATGATTCGGGAAATGGTTCGCCGGACTGGGCAACGCCCGGTCCGGCGGTTGGTGCTGCTGGCAGGAGATGTCGGGCGGTCAGCTGATGACGCGGCGGGTGAACAGCCGGGTGGACTGCCAGAGCAGGAAGCCGGTGGCGGCGGCGAGGACGGGGTAGACGACCAGCAGGCTGAGGTGGGGCTGGCTGGTGACGGCGGCGCGGAGTCCTTCGCTGGCGTAGGTGAGGGGGTCGGCGAGGGCGAGGCCCTGGACCCAGGGGATGACGTGCAGGGCGCTCCACGGGAAGAGGGTGCAGCCGAGCCACATCAGCGGGGTGATCAGCACGGCGAACAGGGCCATGGTCAGCCGGGGGTCCATCGCGGTGCCGAGGAAGAGCCCGAGGCTGGAGCACATCAGGGCGGCCAGCGGCGCGAGGGTGAGCAGTACGGCCCAGTGGATGTGCAGGGCCGGGGGCGCGGCCGGGATCCAGATCGCCAGGGGGAAGATGACCAGGGCGGCGAGCAGGCCCTGGATGGTCCCGAGTGTTATCTTCTCGACGGCGACGGCCCATGCGGGCAGCGGGGCCAGCAGCCGGTCGTCGATCTCGCGGGTGTAGCCGAAGTCCGCCACGAGCGGCAGGGCCACGGCGAACAGCCCCTGGAAGAGGATCACGATCGCCATCATGCCCGCCAGCAGGGTGGTAGCTGTCTGGGCGGCACTGCCCGCCGCTGGCTGCCCTATCCGCGGGCTGATGTAGCCGAGGACGAAGACGAACAGCACAGGCTGGACGATGGTGCGGGTGATGAACTCGGCGGGCTGCTTGCGTAGCACGGTCAGGTCGCGGGCGAGCAGCGCGGTGAACGCGGCCAGGGCCGCGGCGGCGGCCGGCCGCCGGGTCGCGGGTGCGGGAATGGTCGCAGTGGTCATGACTCGCGGAGTTCCTTGCCGGTCAGCTGGATGAAGACGGTTTCGAGGGTCGGGGGGTCGACGCGGACCTCGCGCAGCCGGGCATGGCAGGCTTCGGCGGCGGCGAGGACGGCGGGAAGGACCGGCTGGCCGCCCTCGACGGTGAGCAGGACGGCATCGCCGAGCGGGCGGGCGCCACGGGCGCCGGGCACGCCGGCCACGAGTGCGGCGGCCAGTTCGGCCGGTCCGGTGCCGTCGGCGGTGACGGTGACGACGGTGCCGCCGCGGACCAGTCGCTTGAGCCCGGCCGGGGTGTCGAGGGCGAGCAGCCGGCCGTGGTCGATGATCGCGACGCGGTCGGCGAGCGCGTCGGCCTCGGCCATGTCGTGGGTGATGAGCAGGATCGTCTGCCCGGCGGCCTGCAGGCTGGTGACGATGTCGTGGACGGCCAGGCGGCTCTGGGGGTCCAGGCCGGTGGTGGGCTCGTCGAGGAACAGGACTTCCGGCTGGTGCATGATGGCCCGGGCGATCATCAGCCGCTGCGCCATCCCGCCGGACAGCTCGTCGACCCGCCTGCCCGCGGCGTCTGCCAGGCTCACCCGCTCGAGCAGCCGGTCGGCGGCGGCGCGGGCGGCGGCGGGCCGCATCCCGAAGTACCGGCCGTGGAAGACGAGGTTGTCGCGGACGCTCAGGCGGCGGTCCAGGGTGTTGCGCTGCGGGACCACGCCGATGTGCCGGTGCACCCGGGCCGGGGCCGCGGCGACATCGACTCCGGCCACCCAGGCCCGGCCCGCGGTCGGCCGCACGGTCGTGGTCAGGATCCCGGCGGTGGTCGACTTGCCGGCGCCGTTGGGGCCGAGCAGGGCGAGCACCTCGCCGCGGCGCACCGCCAGGTTCAGGCCGTCCACCGCGACCGTTCCGCCGGGATACGTCTTGCCGAGGCTCTCGGTGAGCACCGCGACGTCGGCCGGGCCGGCCGGGGGAATCGCGGGGCCGGGTGCGGTCGCCGCGGCGGGGGTCATGACTGGCTCCGCGCAAGCGCCTGCCTCGTCCGGGCGGCCAGGTCGCCCTGGTCCACCCCGGCCAGCGCCAGGGCCCGGGGCACGGTGCCGACCTGGGCGGCGAGCACGCCGAGCAGCAGGTGACCGGGCTGGATCTGGCCCCGCCCGGCGGCGGCCTTCAGCGCCCGTTCCAGCACCAGCTTGCCCGATGCCGCCATGCGCGCCCGGCGGTTTGGGTCGCGGCTGGCCGGCGGCAGCCCGCCGGGTGCCAGCGTGACCCCGGCGGCGGCCAGGCTCTGCCGGAACTCGCCGTCCAGGGCCGCGCGGATCGCGTCCCGGTCGAGGCCGGCCGAGGCGAGCACCTCCCGCGCCTCGATCCCGTGCTCGCCGGCCATCGCTAGCAGCATGTGCTCGGCCTCGATCGCCGGGGAGCCGGCCTCCGCTGCTTCTTTCTCCGCCTGCCGGACGATCGCGCGGGCCTGCACGACGAAACGTATGGCCATTACCGCCTCCTCAGCGTGACGCCCGCGGCGATCAGCCGCGCGGCGTGCTTCTTGTGAACCGCCTGCCGGGTGACGCCGAGCGCCTCAGCGACCTGCGGCCAGCCCCAGCCGGCCCGCATCGCCCGCTCCACCGCCACGTCCTCCAGCTGGTCCGCCAGCCGCCGCAGCGCCGCCACCGCGGCCAGCACGTCAGCCGGATCGGCGTCCGGCCGGATCTCTGTCACTTCCATACAAGCAACTCTAGTTGACAAAACGAATTAGTCAACCCAGGTTGCTATCGTTGGCGGCCGCATGCCAGGCGCGGTACCCGTCGGCAAGTCCCCGGCGTGTCGTTCCCCGCCGCCGGTGTCCGGCGGGGATAGCGTCGGGTTTTGAGGCGATTTCGCACGAACCATGTTCCAGGCACTCAGGACGCAGACGGCGAGCGGCTGCGCGAGCCATCGGTGTCAGTCCGCCTGCACAGCGGGCAGACGGTGCCGGATCGCCCGCTGCGGCACGTGACGGCCAGCGAGATCGTCACTGCGGCACCGTGGCGGACGACGCGCAGCGCCCGGGGGCAGGCCCACTACCCGGCCATTACTGGTCCGCGACCATGGGCGCGCACGTGATCTGCGAGAGCCGCCTGGAGCTTGCCCGGCTGCTGCTGGCCGATTTCGACTCTGGCGTGACGGCGATCGCCGCGCAGCCGTTCCTGCTGCAGGCCCGGCTGGACGGGCGCGCCCGCCGTCATGTGCCGGATTTCCTGCTGGTGCACGCGGACGGGGCGATGCGGGTGGTCATCTCGACCCGGGAAAGGACGGTGAGGATCGCAGGCCTGGAAGAGCCGCGCTCATCAGGGAGGCGGGGCCCCTTAACCGGGGTGCTTTCACCACTCGCATCGCTGAAACCATCAACGGAACTCCTATCGAAACCAGAGAAATCGCGCTGGAAACAGACGAATCTACGGTCGAGAAAATGAATAGCATTAGCGAAGTGCCTGTCAGGTGCTGTGCCGGGCAGGCGGGGAAGGGCCGGGGTCCCCGTGCTGCGGGCACCCGTCTTTCTTAGGTAAGCCCATCGAAGCGATAACGGAGATCAGGTTGTGAAGACTGGCGTAGTCCCTGCCGCAATGAGCGTGCTCGCGGAACTTGACGAGACCCAAGCGGAGCTTCAGAGCGAGTTCCCAGGCTGGCGCATCTGGTACGTGTACCGGGCCGGTGCGGTGAGCTGGGCCGCTCGGCGGGAGCCGGTGCTTAACACGCAGTCTGCCGGAGATCTCCGGGCGGCCATCCTCCAAGTCCTGGCAAGCGACGGCGGGGATGTGAGCCAGGTGCTCGAAGGCATCAGCGCTCCCCGCGCCACGTACCCGGAAGGCTGGAACAACGATCCCCGAGACTCGTCCGACCTGCTTTCGGTGATCGCCGACCAAGGCGCCGAGGACGACTAGTTGCCTGGCCGCGAGGCGTGGGGCTACCTGCACGGTTAGAACTGCGTCAGGTGCACCGATATTCGGTTGCTCGCGGCTGCCTTCGGATGCGATAGTGCGGTCGAATCAGGTTCGGAGCCACCGGGAGGCGGCCGTGTGGAAGGGAGGCGTCTGTGATGCCAGCGCCCGTTGCGGGCTTCTTCAGCCCTGCCCTGACCACACCCCACCTGAGGAGCACCACCCATGCGCGACAGCGCAGACTCCGACGACTACGGAGTCGCCCGCCGCGGTAAGAAGCGCGGCAAGTTCCGCTACGACGAGGCCACCTACGAGAAGCGCAACCGGTATCAGCCCAAGCTCGCAGCGGAAGACGCCCACGACGACACCGACGGCCTTTCCGAGGGCGACAGGTGGTCGACCTGGGATCAATCAACGCCAACTGAACGTGGTCCCAAGCCACACCCGAAGTGGCTGGTAACCGACCTCGCGGCGGTTGACTACGAGCTTGGCGTTCTCAAGACCGGAAAAGAAGCTGATGTATTTCTCGTCCGCCGTGGCGTGCCCGGAACAGATAGGTCTTGCCTGCTTGCCGCCAAGCGATACCGGGATGCGACCCACCGGCAGTTCCACCGGGGCGCCGGGTATCTGGAAGGCCGTCGGGTCCGCGAAAGCCGGATCAACCGGGCCGTCGCGAACCGTAGCAGTTTCGGCCGAGAGGCAATCGCCGGCCAGTGGGCGAACGCGGAGTTCCACGCTCTCGTCCAGCTCTACAACGCCCGCGTGCCTGTCCCCTATCCGGTACAGATCTTGGGGACGGAGCTCTTGCTCGAGTTCATCGGTGATCCTGACGGCACCGGCGCGCCCCGCCTCGCCGAGACGCGCCCCGACGCGGCCCCGCTTGCCAGCCTCTGGAATCAGCTTATCGAGGCCATGGCGACACTGGCGGGCGCTGGCTACGCACACGGCGACCTGTCCCCGTACAACCTGCTCGTGCACGACGGCCGACTGGTGATGATCGACCTGCCCCAGGTGGTCGACGTCGTCGCGAACCCGAGCGGTCGCGGCTACCTGGAGCGCGATGCCAGGAACGTCGCTACCTGGTTTGTAAGGGCTGGCCACCCCGATGCAAACCCTGAGCTACTGGCGGACCTGCTGGCGAAGGAGGCCCGTTTGGCATTATGCAGCGGCTACTCGTAGGGGGAAATGTCAGGAGGGCTCAGGACAGTCCTGGGCGGGCGGTCAAGGTCATGCTCCACGTACCACCCGCGCACCCAGCGAAGCACCGCACCACGACGAAGGCGCCACTCGTCTCCCAGCTGTGACATCACATCGAACGTGAAGTCATTACGGAGTCGCACCGACAACGTGTCATGCCCCATTGTGGGGCCGGTCTTGTCGAGAGCATCGAGGGTGGGCAGCGCGAGGGCATCTGTCAGCAGCGCCTCCGCCGCCCGCGCGGGGCTGCCGCCGGTGTAACCCCAAAGGAAGCCACCGTAAGGCGGCGGAATCAGCTCCCGGAGCACGGACACGCTCTGTCGCTCCGTTGGGCCGAAGGCCACTTCTTCTACGAAGATCCGCGGCTGTTCCTGGCTGAGCTGATTGACAACACCGTGATACACCCAGTCTTCAGGCGACCTAGTCATCCTGATGCTCCGTCCACCGAGGGCGGCAGCGCCGACCGAACGCACGACGCGGGCCGTAGACCGCCTAGGCTGCTCTAACACCCTGTGGTCGAAATATAACTGATCGCACCCAGTTGACGCTATTGGCGGATATTGCCATCAAGATAGATCGTTGGAAATAAACATTTTCGTCTGGTCCCAGGTGGACCAGCGATCTCCTTCGGGCAGCCCGTCGATCGCGTCGAACTTCTCGATGGGCGGCAGTGCCCGGCGTCGCCTGACGCGCTTGGACGTAGTCGGCTCGTCGTCGTCAAAACGCCGCTTACCGCGGCGGGAGTTGAACTCTCCGTCGGATGCGGAGGAAAAGTCGTGCAAGGGTGGTGCTCCTCAGCTGAGCGGTCAATGGGGCAGGCGGCAGCGCACCCGCGACAGGCGTATACATCTGGCGCCTCCCTCCGCTCAGCCGGCCACGCCGGCCCGAACTCGCTGCAGGTTGCCACACGGTTCCCGGCCGGTGCAACTGGTTTTCAGGCCGGCTGCGCCATACTCCGCCTATGAGCAACTTCTCCGGAGCCCTGCTGGGCGAAAGCCTCCGGCCCGACGCCGTCCTGGCAGGCATCCCGCTGACGGTCACGAAGATCTACCGCGCGGCGCTCGGCCTGGCCGAGGCCGGCCAGCCGGAGCTCTGGACGATCATCGAATTCGAGCTGCCCGCGGATCACGCCGCCGCGCTGGCGGAAACCCTGAGCCGGCTGCTCCGCAGCGAAGGCGGCTGGTATTGCGATTTCCGCTCGGCCGACGAGGTGTTCGTCGTGTTCAGCGGAAAGATCTTCCGCTACCCGCGCGGTGACCGCGCCGCCCGCGCCGACGCCGAGGAATACGCCCGGTTCGCAGGCGTCCCGGAAGCCCAGATCGACTGGCCCGGCTGAGGTAACCCGGCCGGCATCCGAGGAAGGTGCCCTCTAACCGGCCGCGCCCTTCTGTTCCGGCCGAACGGGCCGTGGTGCCTCCCCTGGTCGCCCTCCAAGCCAAAGCGGCGGACGTTAGTATCATGAATATTAGTATCATTGATGATACAAATTGCGGGAGGCGGTCATGAGCGACTTCGTCGGGCGGGAGCATGAGATCGCGGTCCTGACCCAGCTGCTCCACCAGGTCGGCGCCGGAGCAGGCACGGCGAGGCCCGGACGCTGCCTGCTCATGCGCGGACGGCGGCGCATCGGCAAGTCGGCCCTCGCCGAGGAGTTCGTCCTGCGCTCGGGTGTCCCCTCGCTCTTCTACGCCGCCGCGGGCGGTCCGGCCGATGCCGAGCTCGCGCAGTTCCTCGACGACGTGGCGGGCTCGTCGCTGCCCGGCCGGGCGCTGCTCGCCGAGATTACGCCCGCGGGATGGAACGGCGCGCTGCAGGTGCTGGCCGATGCCCTGCCCGAGGATGCGCCCTCGCTGGTCGTCATCGACGAGGTTCCGTATCTCATGGACAAGGTCGAAGGCTTCGAAGGGCTGCTCCAGCGCGCCTGGGACAGGTTCCTGTGCCGCAAGCCGGTGTTGCTGATCCTCATCGGTTCGGATCTGTCCATGATGACCGCGCTGAACAGCTACGACAGGCCATTCCACCAGCGCGGCACGGAGATGGTGATCGGCCCGCTCAACCCGGCCGAGATCGGCTCGATGCTCGGCCTGGACGCAGCGTCGGCCTTCGACGCGGCGCTGGTCACCGGCGGGCTTCCGCTGATCTGCGGCGAGTGGCCCCGCGGCGCGTCTACCTGGGAGTACCTGGAACAGGCCGTGGGTAACCCGGTATCGGCGCTCCTTGTCTCCGGCGAAAGATCGCTGGCCGCGGAGTTCCCCACGGAGGTGCAGGCGCGGGACGTCCTGCGCGCGATCGGCTCGGGGGAAAGGACCTTTACCAGCATCGCCCGTGCCGCCGGGGGCATCAACGGCACGTCCTTGACGCGCGCGCTCGACCGGCTGACCGCGAAGGGCATGGTGGCCGCCGAGCTGCCGGTCAGCCTGCTGCCCTCCAGGGAGCGGCGCTACCGGATCAGCGACTCCTACCTGAGGTTCTGGCTGCGTTTCCTCGAGCCGCACATGGCCGAAATCGAGCGTAGGCGCGGCGACATCACGCTTCGCCGCGTCCAGTCCGGCTGGAGTGCCTACCGGGGCCGGGCCGTCGAGCCGGTGATCCGCGAGGCGCTCGCCCGGCTCCTCCCCGACGGCCAGCTTCCGGCCGCGCCGGTTGTCGGGGGCTACTGGACCCGGACCAACGAAGTGGAAATCGACGTGGTGGGAGCCGACCGTTCGCCTGTCGCCAGCCGCCTGGCGTTCGTCGGCTCCATCAAGTGGCACGACCATGCGCCCTTCGACCGGCACGAGGAAGCCAGCCTCATGCGGCAGCGCGCCCAGCTCACCGATGACCCCATCCCGCTAGTGGCCGTGTCAAGAAGCGGCATCGATGCCACGGCCGTCGACGCCCGCTATGGTCCCGCCGACCTGATCCGGGCCTGGCCCGCGCCCGGCCCGCGCCTCGCCGCCCCTACACCTGGACGAACTCGATTCCGGTGACCCCGCAGAACGCCTTCCAGTCAGCGGCGTGGTGGCCCAGGTTCATCACTTCGTGGTGCGGGCCGCCATGCGAGAGCCAGCCGTTCAGGCACTTGCGCAGCCCGGACGCGGGCCGGAACTGCCCGTACGGCATCTCCAGGGCCGGCAGTACCTGGCTGTCCAGGTTCTCGCCTTCGGCGACCACCAGCCGGAAGCGCTCTCCCTCCAGCGAGACCAGGGCGGCCAGGGTGGCGGGGCCCGGCTGGTACTGGAACAGGAAGGTCGGCGGGTCGGCCAGCCGGCCGATGCCGAGGGGCCGCTTGATCAGCTTCACCGGGCGGTCGGTCCGGGCGATCTTCCAGTTGCCCTCGCCCATGTGGCTCTGCAGGATCGAGTCCGAGGGGAAGTCCATCGCGTACATCTCGGTGAAGTGCGCGTCGCCGATCAGGATGTGGCCGGCGTAGACCAGGCACGCGGTGAGCACGTCGCCCTCGGCGGCGTAGCCGTAGCCCTTGGCCAGCAGGGACGACGCCGCGGCCAGCGGCAGCCGGCTGAACCGGCCATCCTCGCCGATCGCGTCGAAGTGCGCCGTGTAGGCGCCGAACCCCCGCTCGTTGAGGATCTGCTCGATCGCCACCTGCATCCGGGCGTGGTCGGTGCGCTCCTCGGCGGAAAGCCGCGGGTCGATCTCGAAGTTCTCGTCCTCGAACCCGGTAACAGCGGCCACCGCCTCGGCGCTCGCCTCCTGCATGCCACG
This sequence comes from uncultured Actinomycetes bacterium, assembly GCA_963806335.1. GTDB lineage: Bacteria > Actinomycetota > Actinomycetes > Streptosporangiales > Streptosporangiaceae > Palsa-504. Next base: position 142,423 of record CAWDXO010000018.1, on the reverse strand, counting down.
CCACATGTCGCCCTGCGCGACCGAGATGATCGCCGGGCCCAGGCTCCTGACCAGTGCGCTCTCGTCGACGCGGATGTCACCCATCTCGTTCATCGCGTAGCCGAAGATCGCGACCTTGAGCCGCTTCCACGCGGCCGCCGCGGCCGACGCGCGGGCCCAGCGGCCTACGTCGGCGCGGAACGACGCGCTCTTCCAGTCATCGGTGAATACCGCGAACCGCTTCCCGGCCCGGACCATGGCGTTCGCCGTGTCCTGCGCGCCGTGCACGCCCTGGTTGTAGGTCATGTCGGCCATATCCCAGGCCGGCGTCACGTTGGGTTCCGGCTGGATGTTGGCCAGGCAGACCGGCAGCCGGGACTCCGAGAGCAGCCGTGCCACCCGCATGGCCGGCGCGTAGGTGAGCATCACCACGAGCACGCCGTCCAGGTCCGCGTCCTCGAATTCGCGCATGGCGCGTTCGGCGTCCTCGCGGTACTTGATGGCCTTGCTCGGCGTGAACTCCCCGATGTCGGACAGGTGCGCGGCGAGTTCAGCGGCGTACCCCTCCTGCCGCTGCGCGATGCCGGGCACCATGTCGTCGTACAGGTCCTGCATGATCCCGAGAATGCCGATACGTGGCTTGCGCCCCACTGGACTTGTCATGGCTTCAGCTCTCCTTGTGACGGTCAACGCTGGCCGTAGTGGTTCTTGTAACGGGCGTGCAGCGCGTCCACCTGGTCGGCGGGCAGCGGCGTCAGCTCGCCGTAGGCGCGGGCCAGGTGAACGGTGCGCGCCACGTCTTCGCACATCACGGCGGCCTTCACCGCGTCGCGGCCGGTGCCGCCGACGGCGAAGACGCCGTGGCTGCGCATCAGCACGGCGGGGGAGCGGTGCCCGGTCAGCGTGCCGACCACGCCGCGGCCGATCTCGTCGCTCCCGATCAGCGCGAACGGGCCGACCGGAACCTCGCCGCCGAACTCGTCCGCCATCGCGGTGATCACGCACGGGATGGCCTCGCCGCGGGCGGCCCACGCGGTCGCGTAAGTGGAGTGCGTGTGCACCACCCCGCCCACGCCGGGCATGTGCCGGTAGATGTAGGCGTGCGTGGCGGTGTCACTGGACGCGCTGAGCCCGTTCGCCGACACGGCCTCGCCATCCAGGTCGCAGACCACCATCGACTCCGGCGTCAGGTCGTCGTAGGACACGCCGCTCGGCTTGATCACCATCAGATCCGAGCCCGGAAGCCGCGCGGACACGTTGCCCGAGGTCCAGGCGACCAGGTTGTTGCGTACCAGTTCGGCGTGCAGCGCGCAGACCGTCTCCCGCAACGCGGCGACCTCACGGCTTTCCGTGGTGCTCATGCTCCACCTCCCGCTCGCCTCCGGGGCCCCGCCCGCCTCCCCATTCCCCCTTCACTGCGCCGCCTTCCCTCGTCGCTCGTTCTGTGTTGTCTCGCTCGCCTCCGGGCCGCTTTAAGGCACTGCCTTCCCTCGTCGCTCGTTCTGTGTTGTCTCGCTCGCCTCCGGGCCGCTTTAAGGCACTGCCTTCCCTCGTCGCTCGTTCCTCGCTGCTGCGTCCAGGCAGCGCCGCGCCCCTTTGGCTCGCTAGGGGGCTGCTGCGTCCAGGTGCCGCCGCGCCCCTTTGGCTCGTTCATTCCCCTGTCTCCCTCGCGGCCGCTTCGCCAGACTCAGCGGCCGCCTTCCTGACCCGGTCGCGGACGGCGCGCAGCCGGTGCATGACCTCGTTCTCGCCCCGGCCGAAGTAGTCGTGCAGGCGCACATACTCGGCGTACAGCTCGTCGTAGACGTCGGCGCGGGCCGCGTCCGGGTGGTAGACGTCCCGGTCCAGCCGGCCCATGGCGGTGGCCGCGGCCGGCACGTCCGGATAAGCCCCCGCGGCGACGGCGGCATGGATGGCCGAACCCAGGGCCGGCCCTGCTCGGACCCGATCACGGACAGCGGACGCCGGGTGATGTCGGAGTAGATCTGCATGAGCGGGGCGCTCTTGGTCAGGCCGCCCGCCACCACGAACTCGGTGACCGGCACGCCCGAGGCGCCGAACGTCTCGATGATCATCCTGGTGCCGAACGCGGTCGACTCGAGCAGCGCCCGGTAGATCTCCGGCGCCGTGGTCGCGAGCGTCAGCCCGACGATGGCACCGGACAGGCGCCCGTCCACCAGCACGGAACGATTACCGCCCTCCCAGTCCAGCGCGATCAGCCCGTGCGCGCCGGGCGGCTCCGCGCCCGCCTGTTCGTCAAGCAGCCGCTGCAGCGACACTCCCCGCCGCCGGGCCTGCTCGGCGAACTCGCCGGGGACCCCGTTCCTGGTGAACCAGGCGAAGATGTCGCCGACCCCGCTTTGCCCCGCCTCATATCCCCACAGCCCGGCGACGATACCCCCGTCGACCGCGCCGCACATGCCGGGGACCTCGGCGAGCTCAGCGCCGTTCATCACGTGACAGGTGGAGGTGCCCATGATCGCCACCATCTTGCCGGCCGCCACCGGGCCGGCCGCTGGCACCGTGACGTGCGCGTCCACGTTGCCGACCGCGACCGCAATGTCGGCAGGCAGCCCGGTGAGGCCGGCCGCGGCCGGAGTCAGCCGGCCAGCCAGCGCGCCGAGCGGCGAAATGGGATGGGCCAGCTTGTCGTCGGCGAAGCCGGCGAACCTCGGGTCGAGCGCCGCGAGGAAGTCCCGCGACGGGTAATGCCCGTCCTGGAAAATGCCCTTGTACCCGGCCGTGCACGCGTTCCTGGTCTCGGACCCGCAGAGCTGCCAGATGATCCAGTCCGCCGCCTCGATCCACCGGTCGGCGCGCTGGTAAAGCTCGAAGTCCTCCGCCAGCAGCTGAAGCGCCTTGGCGAACTGCCACTCCGAGGAGATCTTCCCCCCGTAGCGGTTGATCCACTTCTCGCTGCGCTGGTGGGCGGCGGCGTTGATCCGGTCCGCGTGCGACTGGGCGGCATGGTGCTTCCACAGCTTGGGATAGGCGTGCGGGCGCGTGGCCAGGCCGGGCAGCTGGCACAGCGGCGTCCCGTCGGCCCGCACCGGCATGCAGGTGGACGCGGTGAAGTCGGTGGCGATGCCGATCACCCGGGCCGGGTCAACGCCGCCCTCCCGCAGCGCAGCCGGGACGGCGGCCGCGAGCGCGGCGGTGTAGTCGCCTGGGTCCTGCAGCGCCCAGTCCGGCGGCAGCTCGACCCCGCCCTCGGGCAGCTCGCGGTCGATCACGCCGTGCGCGTACTCACTGACTGCGGTGCCGACCTCGGCCCCGTCACGGACCCGGACCACCAGGGCCCGGGCCGACAGCGTGCCGAAGTCCACGCCGACGACGAAATCGTCACCGCTGACGTCTTTGTTAGCGCTAACATCCATCTGTCCGCCTTATGGTACGTATCCTTTCCGTGCATTCTTGCCGTCCGGTCGCTGCCTAATCCACGGGGTCAGCGGTTGCGCGGCCCCGCCGCGCTCGCCCGGACGATCAGTTCAGGCGCCACCCGGACCCGCGGCCCGGCCGGGATGGCGCCGGACATCCGGTCCACCAGCGCGCTGAGCGCTTGCCTCCCGACTTGGCCGAAATCCTGCCGCACCGTGGTCAGCGGCGGCAAGTAGTAGCCAGCCTCGGGCACGTCGTCGAAACCGACGATGCTCACGTCATCGGGCACCCGCAGCCCGCGTTCGGCCAGGGCCCGCATGACGCCGAGCGCCATCGGGTCGTTGCCGCAGAAGATCGCGGTGACCGACGGATCGGTGGCCAGCTGGCATCCCAGCTCGTAACCGGAGGCCGACGACCAGTCGCCCGCGAGCACTTCAGGCTCGGCGATCCCCGCCTCGCGCAGGGCCTGCCGCCAGCCGTCGATGCGCTCCTGCGCGTCGAGGCAGGAGGCCTGGCCGGCCACGTGGTAGACGGTCTGGTGGCCAAGGCCGAGCAGGTAGCGGGTCGCGGCGGCGGCGCCGGCCGCGTTGTCGATCGCCACCGACGTGACGGATGCGCGGGTACCGCAGCCCACCGCGACCAGCGGCACTTCAGGCGGCACGTGCGCCAGGGCGGCCACGGCGGTGTCCTGCGTCGCGATGACGATGATGCCCTCGATGCCCTGGCCGAGGAACCGCTCTACCGCGTCCAGCATGGACCGGCGGTCCAGCGCGGGCAGGCTGGCGATGGAGACGAAGTAGGCGTCGTGGGCCGCCCGCTCGAAGCCGTAGAGCATGGACGCCGGACCGTAGAGCATGGTGTCGAAGCTGATCACGCCCAGGGTGTGGGTGCGCCGGGTAACCAGCGTCCGGGCCGCGGCGTTGGGCCGGTAGGCAAGCTCGCGGATGGCGGCGAGCACCTTGTCCCGTGTCAGCGGGCGGACATTCGGGTGCTCGTTCAGGACCCGCGACACGGTCTGGTGAGACACGCCAGCCAGCCGGGCTACGTCCGCCATGACGGGTGGCCGGGAGAGATTGCCCGCGTCCGGTACGACTGACCTGTGCACCCGGCTGCTGGCCTGGTCACCCGGTGACGGCGTCACGTCGTGCCTCCCTCGGCCGCGCGCTGGGTAGCTATGCGGTCAGCCGGGGCTGACGTTAGCGCTAACATCCGTGCAGGTCAAATGGCGGTGCGATCACTACAGGACCCCCGGCCGTGATGTCTGCGCGCCTGGGGTTTTCGTTCTCTCAGCGTAGCCGCCCCGGGGCGGCCACGGTAGCCCGCCGCTCAGCCGGGCCCCCGCGGGTCGGGAGCAGATCAGCGGCAGATCAGGACTTGTCGCTGGTCCCAGAGCCGTCCCGCAGGTCCCGGCTGGCGGCCTTGGCCTTGCGCCCGGCTTCGGCCGCCCGCAGGTCGCGCAGCGCGTCACGTGCCGTGTCGCGGGCCTTGCCCATCACTTCGCTCTCGCGCAGATCCCGCAGCGCCTCCTTGGCCTTGCGACCGGTCTCGCCTTCGCGCAGGTCACGCAGCGCTGCCTCGGCCTTACGCCCGACTTCACCTTCGCGCAGGTCCCGGAAGGCCGCCTCGGCCCTGCGGCCGGCATCGCTGGTGCGCATGTCCTGCAGGGTGGCCTTCGCCTTTTCCGTCGCGTCCGCACGCTGGCCGCCATGCAGCCACGCCATAAACTTGGACCAGAAACCCCGAAGCTGCTGTTCAAAATCGGCCATGGCGGACTCTCCTTCGCGCTAATGTCCAACAACACGATATAACGTGATGCTCAGTCGGGCCAATTCGCGTCAGCATCGACCCGCGCCCACGCCGGCCCGCGCCATCGGGCACCACACTGACCTGGACCCGAACTCGCGGGCGAACTCCTCATCCTGGCCCGTACTGAGATTACCGACGCTTATCGCGGACCCGATGGCGTGGCCTTCTTCGGGCCTGCCTGTCGATGCGCTCGCCTCCGCCTCCCCGGCGGACCGGCTGGCCGTCTTCCTGGGCCGCCCGGCGTAATCCCGGCGCTCCCTCCGTAGGGTTGGCCCGTGGCTATCGAGCTGGTCTTTGAGACCCACTCCACCACCGAGGACAACGAGCAGGGCCGCGCCACCGGCTGGCGTCCCGGCCGCCTGTCGGCGCAGGGCCGGGTTCAGGCGCAGGACCTGGGGCGCCGCCGCCGCGATAACGGCATCACCGCGGTGTTCAGTTCCGACCTGACCCGCGCCGCCGAGACCGTATCCGTCGCCTTCGGCGCGTCCGCGATCCCGGTGCTGTATGACTGGCGGCTGCGCGAATGCGACTACGGCCAGCGCAACGGCATGCCAGTGGCCGAACTGCACGCCGGCCGCCGTCAGCATCTGGACGAGCCTTATCCGGGCGGGGAGAGCTGGCGGCAGGCGGTCGGGCGCGTTGGCCGGTTCCTCGCCGACCTGCCCCTGCGCTGGAACGGCCAGCGAGTCCTCGTCATCGGCCACGTCGCCACCAGGTGGGGCCTAGACCACCTGATCAACGGCATCCCGCTGGAAAGCCTCGCCGCACAGGACTTCGCGTGGCAACCGGGCTGGGAGTACCGGCTCAGCTGATTAATGGTCGTAGGTGGCTACCGTGCGCGTGATAGGCAGATCATCCGCGTGGTGTCCCAGAGGCAATTGAGGTGCCGAGAGCGCCGAGAGCACTGGCTATTGCCAGCAAGCGTCCCGAATGCTCCGACCACTAACCGGCACGATGGAGCATCGAGCCGCATACAACCGGCACGATGGAGCATCGAGCCGGTTAGCGTTGGCGTCAGGACAGTAAGCACTGGGACGCGGCGGTTTTCTGGGTCTAATGGGGCCTGGGAGACGCCATCGCGGCACGCGCCGGATCCGGGGCGATCACGAGAAGGATCTAAGCTTGGCCGCCCCGTTCAAGCATGGATCCCCCGGGCTGGATGCCGGCCAGAATCACGTCCACGACCTGGTCGATGAAGTCGTCCGTCATCGGCAGGTGCCTGAGCAGCAGCCGGTGCTCGGCGGCGCCGAAGAACAAGTCGAGGACGACCTCCTGGTCGATGGAGGCCGGTATCTCGCCACGGGCGATGGCCCGGTCGAGCATGATCCGATGCTGGCCGCGCAGCGGCTCGATCACGCGATCCCGCCAGGCCCCGCGCAGCTCCGGGTCATGCTGGGCCTCGGCGATCAAGCCGGTGAGCATCGATCCCATCGGGGTCTGCGTCACCGCGCGCACCCACGCGTGCAACGCGGCGAGCAGGTCGTCGCGCAGCGTCCCGGTGTCGGGCAGCGGCTGCTCCTCGCGGAACGACGCCACGAACGCATCCAGCGCGAGCAGCCCCTTGGACGGCCAGCGCCGGTAGATCGTGGTCTTGCCCACCCCGGCCCGCGCGGCCACCTCCTCGATAGACATGGCGGCCAGCCCCCGGTCGGCGAGCAGTGCCGCGGCCGCCGCCAGGATGGCGCGGTCCGCCTCCAGACTGCGCGGCCGCCCCCGCTGCACGCCGCTCGGACCGGTTCCCGCGGATTCCGGCTCCGGCTCAGGAATATCGCGATTCACCGCCGGGTTCTACCCCCTGGAATTCCGAAACGATCCGTTACGTATCTGATTGGTATCATGCCAGCCACCGCGCCCTTCGACCGTAGTACGTCCATGCCAGTCACCAGCTCCGCCGCTCCGCCCGAAACCGCCGCTTCGCCCGAAACCACCGCCCCGCCCCGCCCCGCAGCCGTCTCCGCAACCGCAGCCGTCCCTGCAAGCGCAGCCGTCCCTGCAAGCGCCACCCGCCGCCATCCGCTCCAGCTCGCCCTGATTCTCGTCGCCGCCTTCATGGTGGTCCTCGATTTCAGCATCGTGAACGTGGCCCTGCCCTCGATTGAGCGCGAACTCGGCATGGCCCCCGACGCGGTGCAGTGGGTGGTGACGGGATACGCCATCGCGTTCGGCGGACTGCTCATTCTCGGTGGCCGGGCGGCTGACCTGTTTGGCCGGCGGCGCATGTTCGTCGCGGGCCTGATCGCGTTCTCGCTGGCCAGCCTGGCGGGCGGGCTGGCGCAGGACCCGGTGCTGCTGATCGCCGCCCGGGTGGTGCAGGGCGCGGGTGCGGCGATCGTCGCCCCCGCCGCGCTCTCTCTCATTACCACCGGCTTCCCAGAAGGCCCCGAACGTACTCGTGCTATCGGACTCTACGGCGCGGTTTCCTCGGTCGGTTTCGTCGCCGGCCAGGTTCTCGGCGGCGTGCTGGTGCAGTTCACTAGCTGGCGCGCGGTTTTCCTGGTCAACGTCCCGGTCGGCCTGGTCGCCGCAGCCCTGTCCCCGGCCATCCTCGGCGCCACGAAGACCGCCAAGAACGCCAAGAACGCCAAGACCCCTAAGGTAGGCCACCACCTGGACGTGCGCGGCGCGCTGCTGATCACCAGTGCGGTCACGCTGATCGTGTTCGCCGTGTCCCAGGGGGTCGTGCTCGGCTGGACCTCGCCGCTGGTCCTCGCGGCCATCGTGGTCGCGGCCGCCGCCACGGCCGGCTTCGCCAGGGCGGAGGCCCGGCACCCGGAACCGCTCGTCCGGCTGTCCCTGCTGCACCGCCGGGGGTTGCGGGACGGGGCCACGCTGGCGTTCCTGCTCGGCCTGTGGAACGGCGGCGAGATGCTCGTCCTCTCGCTCTACCTGCAGCAGGTCCTGCACGAGTCGCCGCTGTTCACCGGCCTGGTCATCGCCCCGCAGGGTGTGGTCGGGTTCGGCATGGGCATGCTCGGCCCCAGGCTGGCTGGACGGATCGGGATCAGGCGGCTGCTCGTGGTGACCGCCGCCGCGGCCGCGATCGGCTTCCTCCTCCTGACGCGCTTGCCCGCGGCCGGCTACAGCCCGGACCTCTTCGCAGTCACGCTGATCGGCTTCGGTACGGCGGGCACCGCGCTCGGTTCGACCGTGCTCGCCAGCCGGAGCGTGGCGAACGCTGATCAGGGCCTGGTCGGCGGCGTGATCAACACCAGCCGTCAGATCGGCGCCGCGGTGGGCGCCGCTCTGCTGCCGGCCGTGGCCCTGGGTGTCAGCGGCGGGATCGGGGTATCCGGCGACCGCGTGGCGATGCTGGCCGCCGCGGTGGCCGCGCTGGCCGCCACCGCCGTCGCCTGGCACGCCGCCCACCCGCTGTCGGCGCGCGCCCGCACAACCGGCTGAACGTCCCGCACTGGTAAGGAAATTCTTTTATCCCGAACGAGACCTCCTACCACTCCCGCGTCCCGTGCGTCCCCCCGGGGGATGACGCCGGCCGGGCAGAATAGTGGACAGGACGAAGGGATACACGGTGAGCACACCCCGCATGCTGCGGATCGCGGCGATCCCCGCGGACGGCGTCGGCCGGGAGGTGGTGGCCGCCGGGCGGGAGGTGCTCGACGCGCTGGCCGCCGGCAGCGCTGGAGCGTTCGAGTTCGACTGGCAAGAGTTCGACTGGGGCTGCGAGTACTACGCGCGCACCGGCCGGATGATGGCCGCGGACGGCCTAGACCAGCTACTGGCTTTCGACGCCATCTACTTCGGCGCGGTCGGCTGGCCCGGCGTGCCCGACCACGTCAGCCTGTGGGGCCTGCGGCTGGCTATCTGCCAGGGCTTCGACCAGTGGGCCAACGTCCGCCCCGTGCACTTCCTGCCCGGCGTGCGCAGCCCGCTGCGCAAGGCCGACGACACCGAACTGAACTGGGTCGTCGTCCGCGAGAACAGCGAAGGCGAATACGTCGGCTTCGGCGGGCGCAACCTCTCCAGCCGAGGGCGCGGCGGCGAAGTCGCTGTCCAGTCCGCCCTGTTCACCGAGACCGGCTGCGACCGCATCATGCGCTTCGCCTTCGACCTGGCCCGCACCCGCGACCGGCGCAAGGTATCCAGCGTCACCAAGAGCAACGCCCAGCAGTACGGCATGGTCTTGTGGGACGACGTCTTCAAGCGTGTCGCCCGGGACTACCCGGACGTGGAGACAGAAAGCGTTCTCGTCGACGCGATGTCCGCTAAGTTCGTCCTCCATCCCGAGGACCTGTCCGTCGTGGTCGCCTCCAACCTGCACGCCGACATCCTCTCCGATCTTGGCAGCGCCCTGGCCGGCAGCCTCGGCCTGGCCGCCAGCGCGAACCTCAACCCGGAGCGGCGCTTTCCTAGCATGTTCGAGCCCGTGCATGGCTCCGCTCCTGATATCGCCGGACAGGGGCTGGCCAACCCGATCGGTGCTGTCGGCAGCGCCGCGTTGATGCTGGGCCACCTGGGCCTGCCCGACCAGGCTGCCCGGCTGCAGACGGCCATCGAGACCACGACGGGAGCCGGCCTCCTCACCCGTGACCTGGGCGGCTCCGCCTCCACCGAAGATGTCACCAAGGCCCTGATCGGCGCGCTTAACGCCTGACCACCCCCGGCCCGCACCGCCGGTGCATTATTGGCTAGTGCCACTATTCGCCTTTGAAGGCCGCGAGCCGCAGGTCAGCCCCGAAGCGTGGATCGCGCCCACGGCCACCCTGGTCGGGGACGTACGGGTGGAGGCCGAGGCATCGGTCTGGTACGGGGCCGTGCTCCGCGCCGACTTCGGGCCGATCATCGTGCGCCGGGGAGCGAACATCCAGGACGGGTCGGTCCTGCACGGCGGCGACGACCCGGTGACCGAGGTCGGCGCGGGCGCGACCGTGGGCCACCTGTGCGTGGTGCATGGCGCGGTCATCGGCGCGGAAGCGCTGATCGGCAACGGCGCTACGGTGCTGGACGGCGTCACCGTCGGCCGCCGCGCGCTGGTCGCGGCGGGCGCGACGGTGCCGCCAGGCCTGACTATCCCTGACGGCATGCTCGCCGCGGGCGTCCCGGCCCGGGTCGTCCGGGAGGTCACCGGGGGAGCGAAGCAGTGGGTGCAGGCCAATCCCGGCATCTACCGCGACCTGGCCCGCCGTCATGCCGCCGGGACCCGGCCTGTCACCCCCTGGCCGGCCGACCCGGCTGGTAACGTCGGGTGAGGGACCAGGGGGCTCCCGCTCGCGCAAGCAGGCGCGCCCAGATCTCGCTTACAAGAGTCCGTCGCACAACTCCGTGCACACAAGCTCGCAACATCACAGGAGAGAACCATGGCCTCCCGACTGAACCCGTACCTCAACTTCAACGGCAACGCCCGGCAGGCGCTGGAGTTCTATGCCAGCGTGTTCGGCGGCACCCCGACCCTCAGTACCTTCGCCGACTTCGGCGCGAAGGACTCACCCGACGCCGACCGGATCATGCACGGGGCGCTCGAGACTCCCGCGGGTTACACGATCATGGCGGCCGATGTGACCAGCGACATGGAGTACCACGCGCCGGCCGGGTTCTCGATGAGCCTCAGCGGTGCTGACGAGGCCCTACGCGGCTACTGGGAGAAGCTGTCCGCCAGCGGCACCACGACCATGCCGCTGGACAAGCAGGCCTGGGGCGACGAGTTCGGCATGTGCGTCGACAAGTTCGGCGTCCCGTGGCTGGTCGACATTATGTCGCCGCAGGCGTAGCGGTTCACCCGGAGACCGCGCCGGGCCGGGACTCGGCCAGGTACGTCCTGATGACCGAGTCGAAGTCCCGGTCCGGGGCCAGGCCCAGCCGGGTGGCCCGGTCCGCGCTGATCCGGGCGGGCCAGCTCGACACCATCCGGGCCACCTCCGGGTCGGGGATCCAGTCGATCAGCGCGCTGACCTCCGGGCCGGCGATCCGGGTCAGCGCGGCGGCCATGTCCGCGACCGTCACGGTGAGCGCGGGCATGGTGAGCGCGGTGCGGCCGCCCCAGGCCAGGTCGGCGGATGTGGCCGCGCACCGCAGCGCGGCGATGGCCTTGGGCGGCGAGGCGAGCGCGACCTCGGTGCCCGCGTCGACCGGGCAGATGGCGCGCTGGCCGGCCAGCGGCTCCCTGATGATGCCCGACAGGAAGCCGGTCGCCGCGGCGTTGGGCCGTCCCGGGCGCACGCTGACCGTCATCAGCCGCACGGCCCGCCCGTTCAGGAAGCCCTTCCTGGTGTAGTCGGCCAGCAGTTGCTCGCTGATCAGCTTCTGCGTGCCGTAGCTGGTCTGCGGGGTGGGCAGGGTGTGATCGTCGACGACCGGCGGGAGCGGATGCTCCTGGCTGGCCCCGAAGACGGCCAGCGAACTGGCGAATACCACGACCGGGCCGGTGCCCAGCGCGCGACAGGACGCGAGCAGCGCCTCGGTGGAACGCAGGTTCGCCCGCAGGCCCAGATCGAAGTCGGCCTCGCATTCCCCGCTGACGGCCGCGGCCAGATGGAAGATCACCTCGGCTCCGGCCAGCGGGCCGGTTTCGGCGGCCGCGGGATCGAGCAGTGCGTCGAGTTCGCCGCTGATGGCGGTCACCCGCTCGTCGGCGGCGAGGTCAGCCGGGACCGGCGCCCGGTCGATCAGCGTTACCCGGCTCAGCGGACGCGCCCCGCCGCCCGCCACGTCCAGCGATCCCGCCGCCAGCAGTTCCCGGGCCAGCCGCGATCCAAGAAAGCCGCCACCCCCGGTGATCACCATGTCTGTCACGGAGCCCACGATATGCGCCGGGCGTGGTGGAATGAGCGGGACTCTGGCGGGTAATGCTCGGCGTATGGAATATCGCGCACTGGGCCGGTCGGGCTTGCGGATCTCCGTGCTCACCATGGGCACGATGACGTTCGGCGGCCGCGGTTCCTTCAAGAAAGTGGGCGCTACCGACGTGGCCGAGGCGGCCCGGCAGGTGGACATGTGCCTGGCGGCCGGGATCAACCTCATCGATACCGCGGACGTCTACTCGGGCGGCCAGGCCGAGGAAATCGTGGGTGAGGTGCTGCGCGGCCGCCGGGACGAGGTGCTGGTGGCGACCAAGGTGCGAATGCCCATGGGCGACGGCCCGAACGACGCCGGCCTGTCGCGGCAGCACATCATCTCCGGCTGCGAGGCCAGCCTGCGCCGTCTCGGCACGGACCACATCGACCTGTACCAGGTGCACGAGTGGGATGGCCAGACTCCGGTCGAGGAGACGCTGCACGCGCTGGACCATCTGGTGCGCTCGGGCAAGGTCCGTTACCTCGGCGCCTCGAACTACACCGCGTGGCAGCTGATGAAGGCGCTGGGCACTGCCGGGCGCCTGGACCTGCCGCCGTTCGTCAGCCAGCAGATCTACTACTCGCTGCAGGCCCGGGATGCGGAGTACGAGCTGATCCCGCTCGCGGTGGACCAGGGGCTCGGCGTGCTGGTCTGGAGCCCGCTGGCCGGCGGGCTGCTATCGGGCAAGTACCGCAGGGACCACGAGGCCCCGGCGGGTTCGCGCCAGCTCACCGACTGGGGCGAGCCGCCGGTCTACGACCAAGAGCGCCTGTACGACACCGTCGAGGTCCTGGTCAGCATCGGGCAGCAGCGCGGCGTGTCGGCCGCCCAGGTGGCCCTGGCCTACCTGCTGGCCAAGCCGGCCGTCACCTCGCTGGTCATCGGCGCCCGCACCAGCGAGCAGCTGGCCGACAACCTGGCGGCCGCCTCGCTCAGCCTCACCGAGGCCGAACGAGCCGAGCTCGACAAGGTCAGCGCGCCGCCGCTGCTCTACCCCTACTGGCACCAGGCCAAGACGGCCAGGGATCGCCTGTCCCCGGCCGACCTGACCCTCCTGGCCCCGTACCTGTAAACCGCCCCGTAAACCCCACGCCACGCACCAGTACGCAGCCGTACCGGATGGTGGCGGCGGCCTCCACACCCTTACCCGCAGGCTGCCACCACGATGCCCGGCCGCCGCGTCTGCCGCGGGCCCGGCCGCGGCTCCGGCGCTGACCGTCGGCCACGCGGCGGCCAGCGCTCCCGCGGCGGCCAGCGCTCCCGCGGCGGCCAGCGCTCCCACGGCGGGCACCGCCTCCACGGAAGCGGCAGCCGCTCCCGCCGCCGGCCCGGAACGGCCGGCCGCCAGCAGCGGCAGGCTGCTCAGCGCGATGCCGGCCATGATGGCCGCGCCCCCGGCCAGCTGCCCGGGACCGAACGGGTTACTGAAGACGACCACGCCCGCGATCGCGCCCACCAGCGGTTCGAGGTTGAGGAACGCGCCGGCGACCTCGGACGACACCCGGCTCTGCCCGAAGGCGAACAGCGTGAAGGGCAGCAGCGTGCCGCCGACCGCCAGCGCGACCACAGCCAGCACCGGGCCGGGGCCGGCCGGGACGGCGGGGGCGCCTTCGGTCCAGACAGCGAACACCAGCGCGGCGAGCGCGGCGCCGAGGAACTGCACCGCGGTGACCGCGGCCGGGTCGCGACCGATGTACAGCCGGCCCTGCGCGACGGTGACGGTGGCCGAGATGAGCAGCGAGGCCAGCACCAGCTCGTCGCCGAGCGGCGTCGCGCCGCCGCCTCCGCCGCCGGCGATGAGGCCGACGCCGATCAGCGACACCACGAATCCCGCCCAGGCCACCGGCCGGGCCACGGTGCGGTGCCATAGCGCGGCGATGACCGCGACCAGCATAGGCACGGCCCCGATCAGCAGGGCGGCGTGGGTGACGCTGGTCCGGGTGATGCCGGCGTTCTGCACGACGACGGACCCGCCGTACCCGATGGCCCCGGAGATCAGGATCTGCGGGGTGAACGCGGCCCGCAGCCCGAGCCGGCCCCTGGCCGCCACGGCCAGCAGGACCGCGGCGGCCAGGCCGAAGCGGGCAGCGGTGAGCCAGCCCGGCGGCAGCCACTGCAGGGCCAGCTTGGAAAGCGGAACGGTAGTGCCCCACAGCAGCCCGGCCGCGGTGAGGGCTGCGACGGCGTTACGGCGGCTGATGTTCATGTAGTAATTTTCGCCGATGGACGCGCAGAATTCGTTGCCTAGAGGCTTTAGCTGAATATTATTCAGCACTATGGCAGTTCAGCTTGATGATGTTGACATACAGCTGCTCAACGAGCTGCAGATCGACGCGGACCGGACCAATGTCGAACTGGCGCGCGTGGTCGGGCTGTCACCTGCGGCGACTCTGTACCGGGTGCGGCGGCTGAAGGAGTCGGGCGTCATCCGGATCATCAGCGCCCAACTGGACCCGGCCGCGGTCGGCTTCCCGCTGCAGGTCTACGTGGCGGCCACCCTGGCCCGTCACGACCCGCGATCCACCCGCGTCTTCGACGACCTGATCCGGGCCCTGCCGCAGGTCATCTCCGCGGATAACGTGGCGGGCGAAATGGACTATCTCATGTCCGTCGTGACCCGCAGCGTGGCCGAACTGCAAGAGGTACTCGCCAGCCTCTCCACCCGCGGCGGGCAGCGCCTGGTGACCTACCTGCGGCTGGCCGAGGTCAAGCCCCCGTCCCGGCTGCCGCTTCTCCCGGCCGAGCCCGCTCCCGAGCGCCCCGCCCGCCGCCGTCCCCGGAACCGCCGCCCCCCGGATCAGCCTCCGTAGCCCGCCCCGGTCAGTGCGCCCCCTCGGCCAGCGGGCCGAGGACCTCGCGTTCCCGGCGTTTCTCCCAGCTCGCTCGGCACGGGAATGAGACGGCCGTCACATCGGTTGCGGGCGGCATGAAGATTGCGATAATCGGGACAGGTAATATCGGCGGAACGCTCGGAACCAGGTTCCGTGCGGCCGGATATGACGTCGCTTTCGGAGCCAGTCATCCCCGCGACGACGGGCCGGGCGGGGCACCGGTGCTGGCGGCCGGCGACGCGCTGAGCGGCGCCGACGTGGTACTGCTGGCCGTGCCGGGCCGGGCCGTGCCGGACGTGCTCAGCACGCACCGTGCGGCGCTGGCGGGCAAGATCGTGATCGACGCCGTGAACCGGATCGGCGAGCCGGAGTTCGACAGCCGGGCGCTGATCGCCGCCGCGGTGCCTGACGCCCGGTACGTGCGCGCGTTCAACTCGCTGGGCTGGGAGAACTTCGCCGCCCCGATTCCCGGCGCGAATTTGTTCTACGCCGCGGATCCAGAGGCCCGCGCGGCCGCCGAGGAACTCATCGCGGCGATCGGGCTGGAGCCGGCCTACGTCGGGGACGCCAGCCAGACTCCGGTCGTCGACGGGCTGCTGCCGCTGTGGTTCGCCCTCGTCCAGGCCCGCGGCGGGAACCGCAAGCTCGCGCTGCGCATCCTCACCGGCTGAGCTCGCCCGCTGATGCCGGCCACGGTCCGGATCAGGGAGTGCGACCCCGCCCACCCCGACGCCCGGTACTGCCTGCGGGCCTACTTCGCCGAGCTGGCCAGCCGCTTCGACGGCGGCTTCGACCCGGCGCAGAGTATCTCCGCGGCCGATCCGGAACTACGCCCGCCCGCGGGCCTGTTCGTCGTCGCGACCCTGTACGCCGAGCCGGCCGGGTGCGGCGCGCTGAAATTCCACCGCGACGCGCCGGCTGAGATCAAGCGGATGTGGGTTGCTCCCGCGGCCCGCGGGCTCGGCCTGGGCCGCCGGATCCTGGCCGGGCTAGAGGCCCGCGCCGCGGCTCACGGCGTCAGCACCCTCCGGCTGGAAACCAACCAGGCCCTGGCGGAGGCGATCGCCTTGTACCGTGCGGCTGGCTACCGCGAGGTCGCCCCATTCAACGACGAGCCCTACGCCCATCACTGGTTCGAGAAGACCCTGCCCCCCGAGGTCATGGGCGGCGGGCGGTGATGATCCAGGTCCGGGCCTCGAAGAACACGCCGTGGCCGGTGTCGTGCGCGGCGAGGGTGGCGCGTAGCCGCTGGCGGGCGGCCTCAGCCGTGGCGGCGTCCAGCCGGGCGAGCAGGTTCCCGGGGTTGCGCAGGCCGAGCGTGAAGTCGTAGGCGGTGGCGCTGTCCGGGCCGTAGTAGACGGGCTCGTGCACGTCGGCGAACCCGACCTCGGCGAAGCCGGCCGCGGTCAGGATGTGCTCCGTGCGGGCCGGGTCCGCGAGTGAGAACGGAAGCTGGCCGTCCCCGGCGGGGTCCGGCAGACCCTCGCCGGCCAGCGCCCGGCGGACCGCGGATGACCACTCATTGCGGTCTTGCCCCTGCCAGACCAGCAGCGCCAGCCGTCCTCCCGGGCGCAGGGCGCGCCCGATGTTAGCGAACGCGGCCCTTGGATCGGCGAAGAACATTACCCCGAACTGACTGATGCACAGATCGAAGTAGGCTGGCCGGAAGCGGTGCACCTGGGCGTCGGCCTGCTCGTAGGTGACGTTACGCAGGCCCTCCTGGCGGCTGAGCCGGCGGGCGTGCTCCAGCACCGGTGCGGAGATGTCCACGCCTAGAACGCTGCCCGCCGCGGCGGCACGGGCGGCGTCCCGGGTGGACGCCCCGATACCGCAGCCGATATCGAGCACGCGGTCGCGAAAGCGGACGTCGGCCGCAGCCCGGAATCGCTCGGTATGCGGGCGTACCTCGGCCTCGAACAGATCGGCGTAGGCGATCCGGTGCTCGCCCGCGGCCTGCGCGAGATTCGCCGGAACCTGGACCCCGTCGGGCATGATCCTCACCGCTTCTCTCGTTAGCCGTTCAGGTTACGCATACCCCGCCGTAAGGGGTATGCCGTAACGCCTGCCACCTAACCCGCGGGCGAGCGAACTCAGCCGGGCCTGGATGAAGGCCTGTTCGGCCGGGGCCGGTTCCAGCTCGAGCGCGGTGTGGTAGGCGGCCGCGGCTTCGATCCGGCGGTCCAGACGGCGCAGCAGGTCGGCCCGGGCCATGTGCAGCGGCGGCCACCGGCTCAGCTGCGGGTGGGCGCTGATGGTGTCCAGGATGACGAGCCCAGCCGCGGGTCCTTCGGCCATGGCCACCGCGATGGCCCGGTTCGCCTCGGTCACGGCCGTGGGCTCGTAACGGATCAGCTCCCCGTACAGCGCGGCGATCTGCCGCCAGTCGGTGTCCCGGGCGGCGGGAGCGGTGGAGTGGCAGGCCGCGATCGCCGCCCACAGCTGGTACGGGCCGGCCCGGCCCGCCGCCAGCGCCGCCAGCAGCAGTTGCTCGCCCTCGGAGATCAGCGCCCGGTCCCACAAGCCGCGGTCCTGGTCCTCGAGCAAGACCAGCTCCCCGGCGGCGCTGACCCGAGCCGCCCGGCGGGCGTCGGTGAGCAGCAGCAGCGCGAGCAACCCGGTCACCTCCGGCTCGCCTGGCAGTAGCCCGGCCAGGTGCCGGGCGAGCCGGATCGCGGTGTCACACAGCTCACCCCGGACCAGCTCCGGCCCGGAGGTGGCCCGGTGACCCGCGGTGAAGATCAGGTAGAGGACCCGTAGCACGTCGGCCAGCCGCCCGGGCCGGTCCGGTGCCGCGGGGACGCGGAACACGATGCCTGCCCGGCGGATCTTGTGCTTGGCCCGGACCAGGCGCTTGGCCATCGTCGGTACCGGCACCAGGAACGCCGCCGCGATCTCGGCCGTGCTCAGCCCGGCCACCGCGCGAAGCGTCAGGGCCATCCGCACCTCGCGGTCGAGCGCGGGATGACAGCAGGTGAAGATCAGCGCAAGTTCGTCGTCGCCCATCAGCTCCGCCTCCCGCGACCCAGGTTCCGCCGATGGTCCAGGCTCCGACCGCGACGGCGAACCGTGGCCGAGCTCACGGCCAGCCGGGGCCTCCTTCGCCGGTCGCCGGGCCTCCCGGCGGATCCGGTCGATCGCCTTGTGCCGGGCCACGCCGATCAGCCACGCCCGCGGGTTGGCCGGCGTCCCGTCCGCGGGCCAGCGCTCGATGGCGAGGGCGCACGCGTCCTGGACCGCGTCCTCGGCGATGTCGAGGTCGCCGACCAGGCCAGTGACCGTCGCTACCGCGGCCCACCAGTGGGCCCGGAACAGCTCCTCGTTCAGCCCGGCATCCTGACCTCGGCCACGGGACGGATCTCGATCGAGGCGTCCCTGGCGGCCGGCAGCGTGCCGGCCCACCTGATGGCCTCGTCGAGATCCGCGCACTCGACCAGGGTGTAGCCGCCGATCTGCTCCTTGAGCTCGGCGGCGGGGCCGTCGGTCAGCAGGGTCTCGCCGCCGCGGACCCGCACCGTGGTCGCCGCCGTCACCGACTCCAGCGGCGCGCAGTCGATCAGCACTCCGGCCTCGGCCATCGCCTCGTTGGCCGCCTGCCAGGCACCGAACATGGCCGCCGCCTCCGGCGTGCCGAACTCGGGCAGTTCCTCATCCGCGGCCCGGTTGAGCAGGAACAGGTACTTCATCGCAACCCCACCTTCCCCACCTACATTCTCGCCGCCCGGATCCGGCCCCGGACGTCTACCTATAGTCGAACGGCGCCCCCCCACGATGGACAGCCGGCCTCGATGGCCGGCGGACAGCCCGTCATGGCTCGATGAGGTCCGCCGGAGGGCGCCGCCCGGTGGGGTGAGTGGTGTCGGCCAGACCGAACTGCAGGACCAGCTGCGGTGCCCCAGGCAGCGCCAGGCGGTCCCGGATCAGGGCCCGGATCGCGGTGTCCTCGAGCGGCTGGGTGTGGATGCTCGCGAATACCCACCGGCTCGCCGCGTGCGCCAGCATCCGGTGCAGCGCCTGGCCCGCGCGCAGCCAGTCGGCCCGGCCATCGCCGGTGGTCAGCAGCACCGCGGTGGCGGCGGGCGGCGGGCCGTCGGCATCGAGCTGTCCGAACGCCCGGTCCAGGTCGAAGTCGCGCTGCGGCAGCCGCCCCCGCCGGGCGCTGCCCCGGGCGGCGAACGCGTGCGCCGGGACGCCGTCACGCGCCAGGCTGCCCTCCTCCCGGCTCCAGCGGCGTATATCGGCCCGGGCGGCCGGATCGAGATCCAGCTTGCGGCGGGCCGCGCCGACGATATCCGCCAGCCGCTGGTAGGCCAGGGCCCGGTTGACGAGCACCAGCGTGGCTCCCTCGGCCAGCGCGTCGTGCTGGAGCCCGGCCAGCAACCCGGCCGGCAGCGGGTCGGGGCAGAACGGGCCGCGGTGCGTGTGCCGGTGCGGCACGGCCGCCAGCAGCTGGCGCTCCCAGGCGGTCACCGGCTCCTCCGCACCCAGCCTTACCCGCGCCAGCAGGCGCAGCCGGGCCGGGTCGGGGAGCAGGTCGACGACGGGCAGGTAGCCGAGCGACCGGATTCCGAGCCGCAGCCCGAACAGGGCGGCGCCGCAGCTGATGAGCATCTCCCGGCCCGCCGGGTCCACCCGGAGCTTGCGTTTCGGGTCGGCGTAAAGCTCGATCGCATACGTCCCGACCCGGAACCGCCACGGCTGGGTGTTGTGCACCGACGGGGCGCGGCCCGCGGTGGCGATCAGATAGCCGGCCTGGCCGGCCGGGATCGGCACCGTCCCGGGGATGGGTTCTTCACTCATGGGGCTCACCTGTTCTCTGCCGCCGCCATCGTGCGCCGGCCGGAACCAGACGGCCAGGGCCATAAGACACGCCAGCTGGTGACCATGGGCCCTAACGCCCGCGTACGCGCTACCGTGCGGGGATGGCGAAACGACCACAGGTGACCGTGCTGGGCAGCCTGAACATGGATATCTCCGTGACCGTGCCCCGGCTGCCGCCGCCGGGCGCGACCGTGCTCGGCTCGGCGGCGACCTTCACGCCGGGCGGCAAGGGTGCCAACCAGGCGGTGGCGGCGGCCCGGCTCGGCGCCCAGGTCCGGATGGCGGGCTGCGTCGGCGACGACGACTTCGGCCGCCAGCTGCTGGCCGCGCTCGAAAACGAGGGCGTGGACGCCGGGAACGTACGCGTCGCGGCCGGCGTCCCGACGGGGCTGGCCATGATCTCGGTCGACCACGAGGGCGAGAACATCATCACGGTCGCGCCCGGCGCCAACCACGAGATCGCCGAGCCGGATGTGGCCACGGCGGTCCGCGGCCCGCGTGACGTCCTGGTCGTCAGCGCCGAGATCCCGCTGCCCGCGATCAGGCTGGCGCTGGACCGGGCGCGCGGAACCCGGTGCGTGCTCAACCTCGCCCCGGCCCCGGCCGAGGCGCCCGGCATCGTCGCGGACGGCGTGGACTGGCTGGTGGTCAACGAGTCAGAAGCGGCCGCCATCCTCGGCCAGCCGGTGGGCGGCCTGGCCGGCGCGCGCCAGGCCGCCGCCGGGCTCGTGGCCGCGGGGGCGCGCTACGCCGTGGTCACCGCGGGCGCGCACGGCGTCGCTCTCGCTGGCCAGGACACTGCCCCCGATGAGGTACCATCATTCCCGGCATTCCAGGTCAAGGCGGTCGATACCGTCGGGGCCGGGGACACTTTCGTCGGTGCGCTCGCGGTCGCCTTGGCGGCAGGCGTCCCGGCGCCCGAGGCGGTCCGCGCGGCGGCGGCCGCGGGCGCCACGGCCGCCACCCGCCCCGGCGCCCAAGCCGGGATGCCGCGTCCCGCCGACATCCTGGCCGCCACAGGCTCAACCTGGCCCGTGGCGTAAAGTAACGTCAAGGCGACGACGTGTTAGCAGCGCTCAAGCTCGCCGCTCAAAGCGTGCAGGTCAAGGCACAACGGGGACT
This sequence comes from uncultured Actinomycetes bacterium, assembly GCA_963806335.1. Lineage (GTDB taxonomy): Bacteria > Actinomycetota > Actinomycetes > Streptosporangiales > Streptosporangiaceae > Palsa-504. The sequence continues at coordinate 121,703 of CAWDXO010000018.1, read as the reverse complement.
AAGTCCCTGGGCCGGCCGCGACCACGGGCGTATACGAAAAGTAACGGGCCGGGCGTAGCATGGCCCGAAGGAGAATTTGACGTGATAACGCCTGGCCTGCGGGGATTTGTCGTGGATCCGGAGGCGTCCGCCGCTGACGCCGCTCAGGATCTGCTGCCCGCTGCCCGCGCCGCGCTCGAGGCGGGGTTCACCCTCGTCGCGGAGCACGGCGCGCGGGGCAGCGGCGCCCGCCGGCATACCTGGCTGGACACCTTCGACTGGCGCCTGTACCGGGCCGGCCTCGTGCTCGAGCTCGAGCACGGCCGCCGGCGCGGCCGCCTACTGCTGACCAAGGCGGACGGTACCCCGCAGGCCGAGCAGCCGGTGACCGGCTGGCCGCCGCGGCGTCCCGGCCTGGCCGCGGACCTGCCCGCCGGCCCGGTGCGAGACCGGATCATGGCGCTGACCCAGCCGAGGGCGCTGCTGCCGGTGGTCAAGGCGGTCAGTACGGTCAGCGTCACGCGGCTGCTCAACGCGGACGGCAAGACCGTCGCCCGGCTCGTCGCGGACCGTTCCACCGTGACGGCCGCCCCCGTGACCGCGGACCCGGTGAACGGGGCCGCGGCCGTCACCACCGCCGAACTGCCGCTGCGCCTCGCCATTAGCGAAGTCCGCGGCTACCCCGGCCAGGCGCGCCGGGCGGCGGCCCTGCTGGCCGGCGTTCCCGGCGCCTCCCACGACAGCCAGTCCGTCTTCGCCGCGGCCCTTTACGCGCTGGGCCGTCACCCGGCGGATTACACCAGCGGCGTGGACGCGGAAATCACCCCGCGGATGCCCGCGTCCGTCGCGGTGGCCCGCCTGCTGCTCCGGCTGCTCGATACCTTGGAGCTCAACGTCGACGGCGTGCTCCGCGACATCGACATCGAGTTCCTGCATGACCTGCGCGTCGCGGTCCGCCGGACCCGGTCGGCCATCAAGCTGCTCCGGTCGGCGCTGCCGGCCGGCCTCGCCGAGCAGTACGGCGCCGAATTCAAGTGGCTGGGCGACATGACCACGCCGGTCCGGGACCTCGACGTTCACCTGCTCGGTTTCGATGCGCTGACCGAGCAGCTGCTCGCCGCCACGCCGGCCGACCTCGAGCCGTTCCGCGTCTTCCTGGCCCGGCGCCGGGCCCGGGAGTTCCGCCGGCTGGCCGCGGCGCTGCGCTCGCCGCGGTTCCGGGCGATCACCGACGACTGGCGCAAGGCGCTGCTCGTGATCCGCGACGGGGGCACCCAGGGCAAGCGCCGGCGGCGCCGGGAGCCGACCGCGGCCGAGCTGGCGATCAGCACCACCGGCCGCGCGTTCCGCCGGATCGCCGCGCACGGGGCCGCGATCACCCCGGACTCGCCCCCCGAGTCCCTGCACGACCTGCGAAAACGCTGCAAGGAACTGCGTTACCTGCTGGAGTTCTTCGCCCCGCTGCACGATCCGGTGGCCTACCGCAAGGTCGTAGGCGACCTGAAGCAGCTGCAGGACTGCCTTGGCGACTTCCAGGACAGCCAGGTCCAGCGCGAGGAGATCCACGTGCTGGCCGACGCCATGCTGGCCGAGCGCGCGGCCCCCGCCGCGACGCTGCTGGCCATGGGCGAAATCGCGGCCCGGCTCGCGGTCAGCCAGGCCGAAGCCCGCGCGGATTTCAGCAGGCGGTTCGCCAGGTTCGCGGGCCCCGAGGCGCAAGATCGCGTCTGGGTCCTGCTGACCGCGCCCGCCGAACCCGCCCCGCCTCTCAAGCTCCTGGCGGCTAGCCAGTGAAGATCTACGCCACCTACAACATCAAGGGCGGCGTCGGGAAGACCACCGCCGCGGTCAACCTCGCCTACCTGTCCGCCGCAGACGGCGCCCGCACCCTGCTGTGGGACCTCGACCCGCAGGGCGCCGCCAGCTTCCTGTTCCGGATCAAGCCCCGGGTCAAGGGCGGCGGCCGGGCGCTGATCCGCGGCACGAAGACCCTGGAAGGCGCCATCAAGGGTACCGACTTCGACGACCTGGACCTGATCCCCGCCGATTTCACCTACCGCAACATGGACCTCATCCTGGACGGCGCGGCCAGGAAACCGACCCGCAGGCTCGGCCAGCTGCTCGAGCCGCTCGCCGCCGACTACGACGCGGTCTTCCTCGACTGCCCGCCCGGCATCTCGCTGGTCTCAGAAAACGTCATGCACGCGGCCGACGTGCTCCTGGTCCCGCTGATCCCGACCACCCTGTCGGTACGCACGCTGAACCAGCTCACCGACTTCGTGGCCGGCTTCAACGGCTACCGCCCCGCCGTCCGCGCGTTCTTTTCCATGGTCGACCGCCGTAAGAAGCTGCACACCGAGACCATTAAAGATCTTTTGGCCGAACGGACCGTGGTGACTCAGGCCGTCATCCCAGCTCTATCCATGATCGAGCGGATGGCGGTGGAGCGCGCCCCGGTCACCGCGTTCGCCCCGCGCAGTCAGGCCGCCCGCGCCTACCGCGCCCTGTGGTCCGAAATCCGGTAGCACGCACCCCCCGCCCCGTTCGGGCCCGGTGCGGCGAGTCCGTCCGGGGCTACTGGTACCGCCAGCAGACCCCACCTGCAACACAGTCTCCGCCAGCCACCCGCCCCTCACGCCGGCGTCCCGCCTATAGGCATGAATGTGGCACCCTGCCCCCTCTTGTGGGCAGGCTGCCACATTCATGCGCTGGAAACGAGGCCCGGCTGGCCGGCCACGATGACGAGCGTGCGGGTGGCCGGGAAGTAGTCGTGCAGCCACCACGACGTGTTCAAGTCCCGGTCGGTGCCGCCGAACAAGACCACTGGGCCGCGGCGTAAACCGGCTCAGCTGACCCCATACCGCTTGAGTCTGCCACCGGCAGGCTCGTCCCTAGCCATCCCGGCCCTGCCAGGTGGTGATGCACGCCTCGTTACCTTCGGGGTCGGCCAGCACCCAGAACGCCGGGGCTTCGGCGTCGTAGACCAGGGTTCCGCCGGCCGCGATCGTAGCCTGGATGCGCTGATGCGCCTCGTCGTGCGGCACGGACACGTCGAAGTGGATCCGGTTGCGCTGCGGCCGCGGCGCGTCCATTTGCTGGAACCAGATCGCCGGGCCCTGGCCCACCGGGTCGACCAGTGCGTCCTGCGGCCCGGATCGGCCCGGTTCGTCGGCGTAGCCCAGCACCGCCTGCCAGAACGGCCTGATCGCGGCGGCGTCGAGGGCATCGATGCCGATCTCGAGCACCTGCACCGACCTGGTGTCCCCGCCGATGCCGGTTTGCGTTGTCAGCCGGAACTCGCCGACCACCGCCGAGATCCGGTGAGCCAGTTCGACGTCGTGCAGCGTTACCCAGCCGACCGCCGCGGCCTGCAGGGACAGCACCAGCCGGTCCGCCCGGACGTCCATCCGCAGGTGCCCCTCGGCCCCGGCCACGGCGGCCGCCCGCGCCGCGACGTCCGCCGCGAGCGGCAGCGATCCGGTCAGCACCTCGGTCCTGAACTCGCCGAGTATGAGCCGCCATCCGATTCCGCTGACGGCGGCCGAAGCCTCCGGCCGGCTCAGCTTCGTCTGGGCGGCATGGGTCGATTCATCCATGCCGCCCATTGTGGCCCGTTCTATCGGCCCCTGGTGCCCGGGGTGAACGAGACACCGCGCAGCACCTCGCCGAACCCGGCCGCGCATACCGTGCGGAAGCCCTCGCCTTACCCGCTTCCGCGGGACGCCGCGTATCGTCCCGGCTGGCTGGCAGCCGGCCGACGGCCCGGCGAGGCTCGCGGCGCCGGCGGCCGCCGCGACGACGCTGCCGAACCGGTCCCTTGCCCCGCTGGCCCCAGCCGTGTGTTTCCCCTCACGCGTGACAGATGCCCGGCCGTTACCGTGGAGGATTCTCGCTACGTGGAGGATCGTAGGGACGGGAATCCCCACAGATTTCCGCGAAGCGCGAAGTATCTTTCCCGGGCCGGACGCATCAGGGTTCGCCCGGGCCTCATAGCTCACCCGAGCACCATCGCACCACGGAACAAGGCAGCGACAATAAGCCAGCGGGGCGGCGAACTCGGCCAACGGGATCGAGCCCGGGTGCCGCGCCCTCAGTGCCGCTGCAGGAAGGCCAGCGTCTGGGCGTTGAATCCCTCGACGTCCTCGTAGATCGGGGCATGCGCGCAGTCCTCGAACACGAGGACCTCGGAGTCGGCGATGCCCTCGCTGAGCGGGGCGGCGAAGCGGGTCGAGGTCACCATGTCATGGCGCCCGAACGTGATCAGGGTCGGCGCCTGGACCGAGCCGAGCGCCGAGGTCGCGTCGTGCGCCAGTACGGCCCCGGACTGGCGGATGAACGCGTCCACCGGCGGCATCGGGCGGCTGCGGACGAATTCGGCCAGGGAGTCGACGTACTCAGGGCGCGCGGCGTACATCTCCGGGGTGAAACACCAGGGGAAGATCCCCTGGACGATCATCTCAGGCACGCTGGCCAGGGCCTGGGCGATGATCTGCCAGCCTTCGACGACGGCGCGGAGGAACAGGTCGCTGGCGGGCCAGGCGCTGTGCAGCGACAGCGACTTCACTCGCTCCGGGTGCTTGGCGGCGAGCCAGATGCCGGTGGCTGCGCCGAGGGACAGCCCGAAGATGTGCGCCTGCCCGATCCCGGCGGCCTGCATGAATGCGGCCATGTCATCGGCGAACAGTTCGGTGGTGTAGATGCCGTCCGGCTTGCCGGACAAGCCCGCGCCGCGCAGGTCTACGCTGAAGCAGGTGTAGTGCTTGGCGTACTCGGCCACCTGGAACGCGTAACACGCCTGGTCGGCGGCCAGGTAGGGGATGAGGACCATCGGCTCGCCGTCGCCCTGCACCTCATAGTTGATATCGATCCCGTTCGCCTGCACCGTCGGCATCCCGTGCCCCTTCCGGTTCGATTGTTGAGTCGATCCTAGGACCGCGCTATGCGCGTGGCGTAGGCCTCGGCCAGGACGCAGCCGAGATGCCACTACCCGGCGGCATGTTTACCTGAGCCCTCGCCGGGCACGCGTCCTGATAGGCCGGGCACGCGTCCTGATAGCCGGGCACGCGTCCTGATAGCCGGGCACGCGTCCTGATATCAGCAGGCGCCGGTCAGGCCGCACCTCAGGCCGCAGGTCAGGCCGCCCAGGGCCCAGCCTCATGACGGCCGCGAAGACAGTTCCTCAAATTTTTGATTGATTCCAGGAAGGGCGGGAAGATGACCACACCATGGTTGCCGCTCCTGACCGCCAAGATCCTGACGGCCAAGATCCTGACCGCCAAGATCCTGACCGTCAAGACGATGCCGTAGTGCAGGAACTGCGCGCGGCGGGGCTGCGCGTCACGATGGCGCGGCAGGCCGTGCTGACCTGGCTGACGGTGCACCCTCACTCCACCGCCGACGCGATCGCCGAGGGTGTCCGGGAGCAGTACGGCGCGCTGTCGCTGCAGGCCATCTACGGCGTGCTGGCGGCGTGCACCGCCGCGGGACTGCTGCGGCGGATCGAGCCCGCCGGGCATCCCGCTCGTTTCGAGCGGCGGGTCGGGGACAACCATCACCATCTCGTCTGCCGCCGGTGCGGCCGGACCGAGGATGTCGACTGCGTGGTGGGGGAACGGCCGTGCCTTGAGCCGGCCGATGAGCACGGCTACACGATCGATGAGGCGGAAGTGGTCTTCTGGGGCCTATGCCCAGCCTGTGCGGCGGCCGGAGCGGCCGGAGCGGCCGGAGTGACCGGAGCGGCCGGAGCGTCCAGAGCAGCGGGGGGCCCGGGAACCGGAAGGCAATATCTCGAGGAGGAATGGCAGTGACAGAAGTCAAGCCGACGACCACCGATGCCGGCACGCCGGTCGAAAGTGACGAGTATTCGCTCACCGTCGGCCCGGCCGGCCCGGTCCTGCTCCAGGATCACTACCTGATCGAGCAGATGGCGAACTTCAACCGCGAGCGCATCCCCGAGCGTCAGCCGCACGCCAAGGGCGGCGGCGCTTTCGGGCATTTCGAGGTGACGAACGACGTCAGCGGCTACACCAGGGCCGCGGTGTTCTCACCCGGCACCAAGACGGACACGCTGATCCGGTTCTCCACCGTGGCCGGCGAGCGGGGCAGCCCCGACACCTGGCGTGACCCGCGCGGCTTCGCGCTGAAGTTCTATACGTCCGAGGGCAACTACGACATGGTCGGGAACAACACCCCGGTCTTCTTCATCCGCGACCCGATGAAGTTCCAGCACTTCATCCGCTCCCAGAAGCGCCGCGCGGACAACAACCTGCGCGACCACGACATGCAGTGGGACTTCTGGACCCTTTCCCCGGAGTCGGCGCACCAGGTGACCTGGCTGATGGGCGATCGCGGCATCCCGCGCACCTGGCGGCACATGAACGGCTACAGCTCCCACACCTACCTGTGGATCAACGCCGCCGGCGAGAAATTCTGGGTCAAGTACCACTTCAAGACCGACCAGGGCATCGAGTTCTTCACCCAGGACGAGGCCGACCAGATGGCGTCGGCGGATACCGACTACCACCAGCGGGACCTGTATGACGCGATCGGCCGCGGGGAGTTCCCGAGCTGGACGCTGAAGATGCAGATCATGCCGTTCGCCGACGCCGAGAACTACCGGTTCAACCCGTTCGACCTGACCAAGGTGTGGCCGCACAGCGACTACCCGCTGATCGAGGTCGGCCGGCTGACCCTGGACCGCAACCTGACCGATTACCACACCGAGATGGAGCAGGCGGCGTTCGAGCCGAACAATCTGGTGCCCGGCATCACGCTGAGCCCGGACAAGATGCTGCTGGCCCGCGGGTTCTCCTACTCCGACGCCCACCGCGCCCGGCTCGGCGTGAACTACAAGCAGATCCCGGTTAACGCGCCCAAGGTACCCGTCAACAGCTACTCCAAGGACGGCGCGATGCGCGTCGTCAACGTCCACGATCCGGTGTACGCCCCGAACTCCAAGGGCGGCCCGCGGGCTGACAGCGAGCACTACCGCCCGGTCGGCTGGCACTCCGACGGGGACATGGTCCGTTCGCCCTACGTCCCGCACGCGCAGGACGACGACTGGGGCCAGGCGGGCACGATGGTCCGCGACGTCCTCGACGACGCGGCCCGCGAGCGCCTGGTCAGCAACGTGGTGGGTCACCTGCTCAACGGCGTGACCGAGCCGGTCCTGCAGCGTGCCTTCGAGTACTGGCACAACGTGGACAAGAACGTCGGCGACAAGATCGAGTCCGGTGTCCGCGCCAAGCAGGGCGGCAAGGACCCCAAGGCCGCCGGGCAGCACAACCCCGCCCGGACGAGTATGCAGGCCAAGGCCTGACCGTTCGCCTTCCGCCGGGCCCGGCGCCTCGATACGAGAGGTGCCGGGCTCGGCGGCCGTTACGTCCTGGCGAAGCGGTTCAGCGCGGCCATCATGGGCGCGGTCATCTCGTCGCCGCCCTGGTGCCCGGTCCGGACCAGGTGCAGTTCGGAGCCCGGCCACACCTGGTGAAGCAGCCACGGCACGTCCGGCGGTCCCTGGATGTCGAAGCGGCCGTGGATCATCACGCCGGGAACGCTGGCCAGGCGGTGGGCGTCGCGCAGCAGTTGCCCGTCTTCCAGCCACGCCGCGTGCGAGAAGTAGTGCGCGCACAGCCGGGCGAACGTCATCCGGAAGCGGGGATCGGCATACCGTTCGCTCGGGGTCCAGCCCTCCTCCAGGGAGACGACCGCGTCCTCCCAGTCACACCAGTCCCTCGCCGCGCGGGCCCGGACGGCGGGATCAGGATCGGCGTTGAGCAGCCGGTCGTACGCCGCGACCAGGTCCTCGGCGTTCCCGCCGCCGTCGGCGTACCGCCGCCATTCCGCCGGGAAGAACCGGCCCGCCTCGTGGTAGAGCCAGTGCACGTCGGAGGGACGGGTCATGGTGCAGGACACCAGCACCATCTCCGTTACCCGCTCCGGGTAGCGCTGGGCGTACGCGAGCCCCAGCGTCACGCCCCACGAGCCGCCCCAGACCAGCCACCGGTCGATGCCCAGGTTCTCGCGCAGCTGCTCGATGTCACCGATCAGGTGCTCGGTGGTGTTGGTGTCCAGGCTGGTGCTCAGGTCCGCGACCGGCGGCGTGCTCCGCCCGCAGCCCCGCTGGTCGAACTGGACAAAACGGTACGCGTCCGGGTCGAACGACCGCCGCCGCCCCGGGGAAAGGCCGCTCCCCGGCCCGCCGTGCAGCGCGACGGCCGGCTTGCCGTCAGGATTGCCGCTGACCTCCCAGTACACGAGCTGCCCGGTCCCCACGTCCAGCATTCCCGCGTCATAGGGCTCGATGGCCGCGAACCGTTCCGGCATGACGATCACTCTAAAACAGAAGATCAAAATCATGGGGCCGAACGGTCCTTGGTTCCTCCGCCCAGACACGCCCCGCGCCGCCGGGGGGTGACGAGCCACCCCGGCGCATCCCGCTAACCCGGCGTCAGGCTGGCCAGGCCGTGCAGGTCAACGCAGGTGACGCCGCGGATCTGGACGAAGACCATCAGCACGCCGTCGCAGCTGCGGCAGCGGACCACGGTGCCCAGCCTGGGCAGGTAGACCGGGAGCTCGGCCACCTCCCTCGTGGCCCCGCAGTTACCGCAGGTGCCCGTGGCGGTGGTCATCTCAGTACCGAAGACCTCCATCAGCAGGCCCCCGATCGCGTTCCCGTCCAGGGCGAACTCGTCAGGCGATCCCATAACCGGCCTCCCACTCAGTCGCTGCCCGGTATCACTGCCCGCTCGCCCCGAAGCGCTCGGTTCTGACCCGCTCCGGCGGATAACCGAGTCCGACCAGCCCGGCCGCGACCGTCTCCACGAACGGCGTCGGACCGCAGACGTAGGCCAGCGGCAGCTCCGCCGCGGGCCACGCCACCGCGGCCAGCATCTGCTCGTCGGGTCGCCGGGCGTAGCCCGTCCAGCCCGGCGGCTGCTTCCTGGTCAGCGTGTAGGTCACCGCTATCCCGTCCGAGGCCGCCTCGAGTTCGCCGCGGTAGATCACGTCCTCCCAGCTGCGCGAGGAGTACAACAGCCGCGTCGGGACCGAACTGCCGACCAGTCCGCGGTACCGCAGGATGGCTCGCAGCGGGACGACCCCGGAGCCGCCGGCCAGCAGCATGAGCGGGCCGCCGTCGGGCGGTGCCCAGACGAAGTAGCCGCCGATGGGCCCGCGTACCTCGATAGTGTCCCCGGGTCGCAGTTCCTCGGTCAGGTAGGGGGAGACCTCGCCGTCGTCCAGCCGCTCGACCGTGATCGCGAGCGGCTCGCCGGGAGCCGCGGCGATCGAGTAGGCCCGTTCGGCCTGGTAGCCGTCGTCGGCGGTGAGCCTGACGTCCACGTGCTGCCCGGCCCGGTGGCCGGGCCAGCCGGGCACGTCGAGCAAGATGGTGCGCACCTGGGGCGTCTCGTCGGTGACCGAGCTGACGGTGGCGGCCTGCCAGGTCAGTCGCCCGCGTACCGCTGTTCCCGCCATGGATCTCCGTACATGTGGTAGCCGTAGTTTTCCCAGAAACCGGGCTCGTCGGTGTCGCGCAGCCGCAGCCCGCGCACCCACTTGGCGCTCTTCCAGAAGTACAGGTGCGGGACGAGGAGCCGGGCCGGGCCGCCGTGCTCCGCCCCGAGCGGGCTGCCGCCGTAGCCGAACGCCACCCAGGCCTGCCCCCCGGTCAGGTCGGCCACCGGCAAGTTGGTGGTGTAGCCGCCGTCGCAGAAGGCCAGCACGTACGGCGCGTCGTACTCGACCGCCGCGAGCAGCACGTCGAGGGACACGCCCTCCCAGGCCGTGTCCAGCTTGGACCAACGGGTCACGCAGTGAATGTCCGTGGTCAGGGTCTCGGCGGGCAGCGCGCGGAACTCCTCCCACGTCCAGCTCTTGGGCTCGCGGCCGCCTTCGATCGAGAACGTCCATCTCGGCAGCGGCGTGTGCGGCGTCGGGCCGGCGGACAGCACCGGGAAATCGCCGGTGACGTACTGTCCAGGGGGAACCCGGCCCGCCGGAGCCTCCTGGCGCTTGCGGTGGAAGCCGCGCGAAATCGGACTCACCCCAGCAGATTACGCCGTCCGGCGCGGCTATACGGTGGCGAGCAGGTATACGTTCAGCGCGATGATCACGACCGTCACCAGCCCGGCCGCCAGCACGGTCGGGCGCCGGTTCACCAGCGTCCCCATGAGCTCGCGGTTGCCGGTGAAGAAAAACAGCGGGACCAGCGCGAACGGGATGCCGAAGGAGAGGAAAACCTGGCTGAGGATCAGCGCCCGGGTGGGGTTGAAGCCGATGCCGATCACGATCAGGGCCGGGATCATCGTGATGGCCCGGCGCGCGAAGATCGGGATCTGGCGGTGCAGGAAGCCCTGCATCACGACCTGACCTGACATGGTGCCGACGCAGGAGGACGCGATCCCCGAGGCGAGCAGGGCGACGCCGAAGAACGTCCCGGCGTGCGCGCCGACGTAGTGGTTGAGGCCGGCGAACACCACGCCTAGGTTGTTACCCGCGCCGAACAGCCCGCGGGAGTGGAAGACGGCGGCCGCCGTGGCCAGCATGGCCAGGTTGATGATCCCGGCGGTGCCCATCGCGATCGTGATGTCGACGATCTCGAAACGGAAGATCTTGCGCCGGACAGCGGCGTTGGCGCCGACGATCCGCTTCTGGGTGAGCGAGGAATGCAGGTAGATCACGTGCGGCATCACGGTGGCGCCGACGATGCTGACCGCGAGCAGGGCCGAGCCGTGGCCGGAGAACTGCGGCACGAACAGGCCGTGCGCGACCCCGGCCGCCGATGGGCTGCTTTTCAGCAGCTCCAGGCCGAACGCCAGCACGATCACTGCGACGAACCCGGTGATCGCCGCCTCCAGCCTGCGGAAGCCCCACACCTGCAAGCCGAGGATGGTGAACACGGTGAGGCCGGTCAAGATCGCGGAGACCCACAGCGACAGCCCGAACACCAGGTGCAGGCCGAGGGCGGCGCCGACGAATTCCGCCAGGTCGGTGGCCATCGCGATCGCCTCGGCCTGCAGCCAGAGCAGCACCACGACCCGGAAGGAAAACCGGTCCCGGCAGACCTCGGGCAGGCTGCGGCCGGTCGCGATGCCTAGCTTGGCGCTCATCGACTGGACGAGCATGGCCATCAGGTTCGCCGCCAGGACTACCCAGAGCAGCGTGTAGCCGAACTCGGAGCCGCCCGCCATGTTGGTGGCGAAGTTGCCCGGGTCGACGTAGGCCACCGCGGCGATGAACGCGGGGCCCAGGAACGGCAGGACCGCCCGGACCCCGCGTCTTTCACCGGATAGGGCCCGCTCGGCCGCGTCTGCGACGCGGGTTTCCCCGGACAGGGCGTCGTCGTCGACGACCACCTGCCGGGTGAGCGGAACCGTGTCAGCCAACGGGAGACCTCACCGAAGACTCGGGGGAAGCCCCGCGATCAGCCAACCGACGGCCCGAGCCCCAGGGACTGCGGCGTGCTCGAGTCGGGAGACGGCTGGTTCAGGCCCTCGTCGAGCGAGCCGTACTCGGTCATCAGCGCCGCGCTGCCGCCCCACGGCGTCTGCTCCTCCGCGACGAGGGTGTTGGTCGTGAGCAGCAGGCCCGCCACCGACGCGCCGTTCTGCAGCGCCGAGCGGACCACGCGCAGCGGGTCGATGATGCCCATCTCGATCATGTTGCCGTGCCGGCCCTGCAGGGCGTCGAACCCCTCGTCCACGCCCAGCGGGATGGTCCGGGCCACCACCTCGTTGGCGTCATAGCCCGCGTTGGCCGCGATGAGATGCGCGGGCTCGCTCAGCGCGCGCCTGACGATGCCCGCGCCGATGGCGTAGTCGCCGGTGACCTGCAGGTCATCGAGCGCGCTCACGGCGTGCAGCAGGGTAGCGCCGCCGCCGGCGACGATGCCCTCGGCCATGGCGGCCCTGGTGGCGGACAGGGCGTCCTCGACCCGGTGCCGCAGCTCACTCAGCTCGGCGTTGGTCGCGGCGCCGACCCTGATCACGGCGACCTTGCCGGACAGCGAGCCGATCCGCTCGGTCAGCACGTCCTCGTCGATGCCGAACTGCGCCCGCTCACGCTCGGCCCGCAGCTGGTCGACCCGGAACGTGATCGCATCGGATGAACCGTGGCCGCCGATGATGGTCGTGTGATCCGCGGTCACCCGTACCTGCCGGGCCCGGCCTAGCTGCTCGGCGGTCATCGTCTCCAGGGTGAACCCGGAGTGCTTGCTGTAGACGGCGCCGCCGGTCAGCGTGGCGATGTCTTCCAGTTTGTGCAGCCTGCGGTCGCCGAATCCGGGCGCCCGCACCGCGACGCACTGGAAGATGCCGTTCACGTGGTTGTGCACCAGCATGGAAAGCGCGGTGCCCTCGACGTTCTCGGCGATGATGATCAGCGGGCGCGGCGCCCGCATGATCTTGTCAAGCAGCGGCATCAGCTGCTGGACTTTGGTGATCTTTTCGCTGCACAGCAGGATGTACGGGTCGTCGACGACGGAGTCCAGGCTGGCCGGCCGGGTCACCATGTACGGCGACAGGAACCCGTTGTCGAACTCGAAGCCCTCGACGAAGTCGACGGCCATCCCGGGCAGCGGCGCGTCTTCCACCGTGACGATGCCGCCGTCGCCCACCGTATGCAGCGCCTTGGCGATGACCGCACCCACCGTGTCGTCGTCGTTGGCCGAGATCGCCGCGACCCGGGTGTAGTCCTGCTCGGTGTTGATGGGATGCGCCACCTTCTGCAGGTAATCGACCAGGTGACCGACGGCCAGGTCGATGCCCCGCTTGACCAGCACGGGATTGGCGCCTTCGCCGATGGCCTCCATGCCCTCGTGGATGATGGCCTGGGCGAGCACGGTGGCGGTGGTGGTGCCGTCGCCGACGATGTCGTTGGTCTTGATCGCGGCTTCCTTGACCAGCTGCGCGCCCATGTTCTCGAACTGGTTCTTCAGGTGGATCTCCCGCGCGATGGTGACGCCGTCGTTCGTCACCACGGGCGAGCCGGTGATCTTCTCCAGGATGACGTTGCGCCCCTTGGGGCCGAGAGTCGATTTCACGGCTTCGGCCAGCTGGTCGACGCCAGCCAGCAGGAGGCCGCGAGCGTCAGCGCCGAAGCGCAGTTCCTTGGCCATGAGGTGCTCCTTAGGGGACGAGGATGGCGCGGCCGCGTACCCGGCCCGCGTCGAGGTCGGCGAGAGCGTCGGGCGCGGCCTCCAGCGGGTAGGCCTTGGTGTGCAGCGTAACCTTGCCCGCCTGCGCGAGCGCCATCAGCTCGGCCAGCTCGTTGTAGGTGCCGACGATGTTGCCGATGATGTTGCGCTCGGTGGAGATGATGTCCAATGTCGGGATTTCCAGCGTTCCGCCGTAGCCGATCACGAAGTACGAGCCGGCCGGCGCGGTCATGTTCCAGCCGTCCATCTCGGCGCCCTGTTCGGCCACGAAGTCGAGCACCACCTGGGCGCCATTGCCGCCGGTGAGGTCTTTCACCGCGTCGACGTGGTGGCCGTCGGCCACCACGGTGTGCTGGGCGCCGAGCTGCTCGGCCAGTTTCAGCGCGTCCGGATTGCGGTCCACCACGACGATCGTGGTGGCGGTGAGGGTGGCCAGGCACTGAATGCCGATATGACCGAGCCCGCCCGCGCCGATGACCACGCAGGTGGTGCCGGGGTAGAGCAGCGGGATGGCCTTGCGTACGGCATGGTAGGCGGTGATGCCGGCGTCGGCGAGCGCGGCCACGTCCTGCGGGCGCGTTTCCGGGTTGAGCTTGATGCAGGCGCGGGCCGAGGTGAGCAGGTACTCGGCCATCCCGCCGTCGGTGCTCAGGCCGGGGAACGTGCTGTTGATGCAGTGCATGTCGTCGCCGGCCCGGCAGGCGTGGCATAGCCCGCAGGTCGTCAGCGGGTGCAGGATGACGGTGTCGCCGACGGCCACGTTGGTGACGGCCGAGCCGATCTCGTGCACCCAGCCCGCGTTCTCGTGGCCGAGAATGTAGGGCAGCGGGGTGCCCATCGCCGCGTCCCACTGGCCCTCGATGATGTGCAGGTCGGTACGGCAGACGCCGGCGCCACCGATCTTCACGATGACGTCGAGCGGTCCGCTGATCTTCGGCTCAGGCACCTCGTCGATGACTGGCTGAGTGTGGAATTTGTGCAACCGGACGGCCTTCATTGGTCCTCCTCGCCCTGTCCTGGTGAGTCGTATCGGTGCCGCAGCATGCCACGGCAAATTCCGGAATTCGCCTCGATGCTCACCCGGGTGACCTGGGCCTTCCGCAGGTGCAGCGGCAAGGCCGCGGAACCCACGGTTTCGCCGGTCGACGGGTCGATGAGCAGCGGGGCACCATCACCGGCGGGCAGCCCCAGGTCGGCCCGGCGCTGCCGCAGTCGCTCCAGCGCACGAGAAGGCGGCAGCTCGCCAAGGGTCATCGCGAGCAATGCCGCCGGGTCGGTGCCTGCCGCGAGCAGCGGCCTGCATACCTGATCAGTGCCTGCCATCACCGCCTTGCGCAGGAAGTCGGCGCGCAGCTGGTGCAGCTCGCCCACCGCCTCGCCGTCGAAAGACCGGGCGAAGCCGGCCTGGGCGGCCACGCCGCCGTTGATCGCGTCGGACGCGAAGTGGTCCTCGAGGACCACCTCGGCGCGGCGCACCCCGGGCAGCGCCGACACCGCGTCGTAGGCGTCGGCGACCATCAAGTAGGCGAAGTTGGGCGCGCAGAAATAGGTGGGCAGCCGCAGCCGGACCTGCGCGTCCCCGTCCACGGAGAGGGTGCACGACGCGACGAAACCGAGCGAGGTGATCGGCTCGTCGAGCTCGGGGTCGCGCACCGTCTCCAGCGCCCGGAGGAGTGCCTCCGGTGGCTGAGCCCCCGGGGGCTCAGGGTCCGACGCCCCTGAGCCCCCGAGGCCGGCGGTTATCAGCTCGCTCATGCCCCCGCGACCAGCTGCGCGTCGTCCTGAGCGGCCGGGGTGCCTCCCGCGGTGTCCAGCTGGTACTCCTTGGGCACCTCGATGCCGTAGAGCTTGGCCGCGTTCAGGCCGAGGATCTTCTTCTTGCCCGCGGTGCCGAGCCTCGGGTAGTCGGAGAACGCCTCACGGTCCGGCATCTCCCAGTTCACGAAGCCCTCGACCTGCCACTTCGGCTCCCAGATGCCGTAGTCGCTGCCGAACGTCATCTTGTCTTCGCCGACCCAGAACAGCAGCTCGCCCATGACCTTGGCGAAGAAGTTCGGCAGCGCGTGCATCAGGCCGCCGATGACCACGGAAAGGCCGGCGTACACGTTCGGCTCCTGCGTGGCCATGAAGCAGAAGTCCTCGATCCGCGGCAGCCCCACGTGCTCGACGATGAAGTTGAGCTCGGGGAAGTCGGTCGCGCAGTGATCGATGTCGGAGACGTCGAAGGCGTCCTTGTCCAGCGGCCAGATCGTCGGGCCCTTGTGCACGTGGATGTTCTTGATACCGAGGTTCTGCGCGGCTTCCAGGAAGCGGTACGCGCCCGGGTCGCTCAGCTTGTACCCGCGCGAGCCGTTGTTCCACTCGGCGGTGTAGAGCTTGACGCCCTTGGAGCCGAACCGCTCCACGTTGCGCCTGAGTTCCTCGAGGCCGGGGTCGCCGTCACGGGGGTCGAACCTGGTGTTGTAGACGAACTTGCCCGGGTGCTTCTCGCCCATCAGCGCGTTGCGCTCGGTGGTGTTGAAGCCCTCCTTGTACCACTCCTTCAGGTACGTCGGCTGGAAGATGGCCACGTCCACGTGCCCGTCCTCGAAGACGTCCTTCATCAGGTCGTCTTCCGAGTACTTCTGGAAGTGCTCTATCGGCCAGTGCGTCTCGGGCGGCCCGAGCCCCTGGTAGGCGTGGAAGCACTCGATCCAGCCCTTGGCGTACTGCTCGGCGCCCGGGACCCAGTTGTCCGGAGCGGCGTTCCAGTAGTGCATATGCGAGTCGACGATGAAGTACTTCTCGCCGTTGTGCTCGTACAAAGCGCCTCCTTCAGTGAGCGGCTGTGGCACTGAGCCGGTTATAACCGCCTCAGTGCCACAACATGCCTCCTGTAAATACGAAACATTCGTTTGTGCCCGCGCGGCGCGGGGCTAAGGGCTGCCCGCGCCGCGCAGGGGCTCTCGGGGCCTGCGACCTAGCTCCGGGCGGTGAGGTCGAAGCCCAGGTAATCGGCCGCGTCCTCGGGGTCAGCGAACATGATCGTCTCGGTGTCGGTGTGGATCATCCGGCCGTAGTGCGTCGACATGTTCTCCTCGAACTGGGCGGCGTCGAAGTAGCCGGGCTCCTCGCCAAGCGCCTCGGAGACCTCGTCGTAGTCCAAGTCGAACCGGCCCTCGCCGTCGATGCGGATCATCGACGGCAGGTACGTGACCTTCACGTTGGGCTTCTTGGCCAGGACCTGGGCGACGACCGCCCCGATCTGGTTGTTCATCAGGGTGTACCCGGCCATGTGCGAGGCCGTGTTGTTGGACTTGTACGGGCTCTCGGGGTGCTGGAAGGTGGTCACTGGCCAAGCTCCTTCGGGGTGTCCAGGTTCAGGTCGGAGACGATGCCGGCGAAACGGCTCTTGGCGGCGTCCAGCCCGTCCTCGAAGCGCGGCGGCTTGAATTCGGGCTGCGACCACATCGGCTGCATCGTCCGGGCGGCGGCGATCGCGCGGGCGGTCCACGTCGACAGCCAGTCGTTCAGCAGTCCCTTGTTGTGGTCGGCGAACTCCCGGTCGTTGGTGAGCAGGTGGAACATCGGGATCGTGTAGCGCAGGTCCCGCTCGGCGAAGTCGTACTCTTCCGCGCCGATGACCGTGGGGGTGACAAAGTCGCCGTTGCGCGGCGCCGCGTGCATCACCAGCTGGCTCCGGAACAGCTCGCCGACCAGCGGCTCGAACACGACGTTGGCCGCGAAGATGGCCTCGCACCAGTCGTCGATCGCGGTCAGCTGCTCGGCCACCTCACGCACGCCCTGCCACGTCGGCTCGCTGTTCCACGCGGTCAGGTGCGCGGACCCGTCGAAGCCGTCGATCTCTTCGGTCAGGGTCAGGTTGTACAGCGCCAGGTCCTGGGCCGAGCGGATCCGGTGCATGCTGTTCACCGAGATCGCGTTGTTGTGCATGTTGGTGGGCGCGCGCCGGTTGGCGTTGGCGTACAGGTAGAGGCCGAGGCCGTGGTCCACGTGCATCCACGCGCCGACGTTCGACTCCACGAAACGGACCCAGTTCCGGTTCCACTGGTCGAACGCCTTGGACTGCCTGGCCACGTCGACGTTCTGGTTGAGCTGCCGGACCACGTTCGAGTTGTACCGGTAGAAGGTGAGCTCCCACTCCTCGTTCGGGTCGCGGAACTCGTGCCAGCCGGTCGCGGGCCAGTCGTAGCCCTTGCCGCCGGAGCCGGGGAAGCGCTCGGGCTCGGGGCGGTCCGAGCCCCAGGCCTTCAGGGCCGTCCAGTCCAGCGGATAGCCGCCGCGCCCGTCGGAGAATCCGTACAGCCAACCCTGGGCCAGGTAGTGGCGGGGGTCGGGCTGGACCTCGACGGTGACGTCCTCGTACCGGGTCTGCTTGCGCTTGGCCGGCGTGTAGTAGTTGAAGTCTCGTTTGGTGGAGTCCGGGAACGTCCTGGCGCCTGCCTCCGCGTCGGTGAAGACCGGCTTGGGAACACTGCGCTCCTGGTTCTCCTGCGTCTCAGTCATGATCTCACTCCTGCGGGTTACCAGTGGTGGTGAACTTGTCGTAGTAAATGCGCTTTTCCTCTACGCCCAGCGTGGCGAGCAGCGGGAGCGCCGCCTCCACCATGGGCGGCGGCCCGCAGACGTAGGCGTGTGCCCCGCGCAGGTCGCTGGCGTGCCGCTTGACCACATCGGTGATCAGGCCGGTCTCGCCGTCCCATTCCTCGTCGTTGCCCGGCTCGGACAGAGCCGGGATGTACCTGAAGTCCGGCAGCGTCTCCTCCAGTTCGTGCAGCTCGGCCTCGAAGCAGAGATCTTTCTTGGTCCGGGCGCCGTAGAAGAAGGTGGCCTTGCGCGTTAGGCCGCGCTCGGCCATCGCACGCAGCAGCGAAAGGATGGGCGCCATGCCCGCGCCGCCGCCGACGAACACCAGGTCGTTGTCTCCCTCGCGGAGGGTGAAGACGCCGAACGGCCCGGACAGGTCAAGCCGGTCGCCCTCGGCCAGCTTCTCCGCGAGGAACTTGGAGAAGTGCCCGTCCGGGTAGACCTTGATGACGAACTCCAGCAGCCCGCTCTCCCGGCTGGAGGTATTGGCCATCGAGAAGGAACGCACCGCGTCGGTGCCCGGGATGGCGATGTCCATGTACTGGCCGGGGAAGAACTTGATCTCGTCCGGCTCGAGCAGCCGCAGTATCAGGTGTCGCATGTCGTGGGTGACCGCGTCCTTGGACACCACCTCCGCCACGCCCTGCTGGATGGGCAGGCCGGAGCGGATCATCTCCTCGTCGTAGTTGAGCAACTCGATCGTGAGGTCTTCGTAGGCGTGCGCCCGGCACAGCAGCGTGTAGCCTTCCTCGAGCTCGTAATCGGGCAAGGCGAACGTGGAGTACCTGTCGAGCTCGATCTCGTCGCCGTCGAGGACGAACGACTTGCAGGAGGCACACTGCCCCTCCTTGCAGCCGTGCATGAGCATGACTCCCTGCTCGGCCGCGGCCCGCAAGATGTTCTGATCCTCGGATACCTCGATCTCGATGCCGACCGGCTCGAAGCGCACGAGATGCTTTTCTGCCATGACCCCCTCGCGGGATGCGGTGGAACGGGCTTATTCCAGGCGGACCGGAGGGGGCCCCGGAATCCCGGTGGCCCCCTCCATGCCCTTTCTTAGCTTTCCGCCGGAGCCGGACGGCCCGCCGGGCCCTGCTTGATGTAATCGGCGTGGAACGCGTCGCGCTGCTCGGGCGTCATCTCGTTGAGCAGTACGTTCGGGCTCAGCACCGGTCCCATCCTGCGCAGGTGGTCCAGGGTCCACATCTTCTTGGGATCCAGGTTGAGGTGCGGCTGCGCGACCATCGTCTTGCCGTCGTCGCGCACGTAGCCCATGTCGGAAACGACGTCGGCCCAGTTCCAGCCGTGGTACAGCGTCTCCCACTCGCGCTTGCCGATGAGCTGACCCATGTTGGGCGTCTCCCGGCCCTGGTAGGTCGGCCGGAACGCCTCGGCGTCCGTCCACCGGCATTCTTCGTGGCAGTAGGTCCGCCACTGCCCGTCGACCTCGGCCATGACCATGTCCTCGCGGACCAGGCACGGGACCATGCAGGTCCAGCACCGGTGCGGGTACACGTAGTCGACGCTCTCGGCCACGATCGGGTTGTGCCCGTTCGGCATGGACAGGCGGTTGTAGTTCTCCCACCACTTGCCGTACTTGTCATACCAGCCCGGGTACTTGTACTCGAACCACTCGAAGTCCTTGTCCGTCATCGGGTCGATCCGCCAGTAGTTGGCGAGCCAGCCGGTGGCGAAGAACTGGGCGACTTCGTGCACGTAGCCCTTGTTCCAGATCTGGTTCCACGCTTCCTCGATGAGGTCGTGCGGAATGACCAGGCCGTACTTCTCCAGTGGCACGAGATAGCTGCGGTAGTAGTCGTCGTAGATCCACCGGCGCCACATCTCGGCGTAGGACTCGCGGTCCTTGCGGCGGTCCTTGGTGCCGTACTCGATGAACGTGCCGATGGCGGCGTCCACCACGCGGTGGTTGTTCCACCACGCGTAGCGCAGGTCGCGCTCGAGCAGCTGGTGGTTGCTCTCGTCAGAAAGCGCCATCAGCAGCGTGGCGTAGCCGTTGGAAATGTGCCGCGACTCATCCGACTGGACCGAGTGGAACACGGTCGGCAGCAGGAAGTCGCCGTTGGCCGCGGCTTCGGCCGGCATGGCCACGAACAGGGTGTTAGTGAACGCCGTCTCGGCCACGATCGTGAGGTAGATGCTCGCCGCGGTGATGGCGTCACCGGTGATGAAGCCCTCGGCGAACTGCCGGCCGATAGTCCCGCAGTAGTCGTTCTGGAAGTTGCGGAGGCTGTTGTTGAAGCCGGCCGGGTCGATGTAGTTGTTCATGTACAGGCGCTTCAGGTTCTGCTGGATCGTCGAGTGACGTACCTCGTCGATCATCTGGATCGCCTGGCCGTTGTGGAGTTCCGGGTTCGGGACCGTGCGGAACAGCAGCGGCATGGCGCGCGCCGCTGAGATTTCCGGCAACGGGATGATGGACAGGAACAGCTTCTGCCATTCCAGCCACCGCTCCTGGACCTGACGGAACATGTTGCCGCGGATGGCGCCGTCTTGCGCACCGTAGACGCGGTTGTCCTTCTCTTCCTGCATCGGGAAGTAGGACCGGAGGACCTGCTTCAGCGGGTCCTTCTTCTGTGCCTTGTGGAACGTGTAGTCCGTCCCGTACTGCGACACAGGCTCGTGGTACTGAGGCTCCCAGGACAGCTCCTGGATTTTCTGGTGAGCCTTGGCCACACTCTGGCGACTCATCGTCACCCCTTTCTCGGCGGGTTTCCAGGGTCCGGGGTCACCCCCCCGGGAGGCACTTGGGGTTGTCCTCCCCGGGCTAGGCCGCCTTGCGGCGGCTTGGGCTGCCGACGGCCCCGAAAGTCCTTGTGTGCTGCATCACATCCCGAAAGCCAAGGTCATGAGCTCTCAACATGAGACACGTCGAACGCGGCGCGCAGTTCGGCGAGACGCTCCTTTACTTGTTCGGAAGCCTGCCGGTTTCCTTCCGCGGCGGGCCTGATGCCCAGCGCGCGCAGCAGGTCGGCCGCGGGCCGGCCCGGTCCCCGGCGTCACCGAGGATGGGGTGCAGTCCTTCTTCAGCCAGGTGGTTAAAGACAAGGTTGACGATGCTCCAGGGGTTGAATGTCTCTTCGCTGCCGCTCTCACCGTGGGCGTCCATGCGCCCGAGAAGACGTCCGCGTGAGCAGATTGGCGGTCTCAACTTGAGACAGTGCCCGGACACCTGGGGTTTACTTTGTAATGAGCGGGTAACCCGAATCCGATTCCGCGCCGGGCTGAGCCTCCAGCCGGGAGATATGTGGTGGGGGAGGCTTTATGACACGTGCATCAGTGTCGCTGCACGCAGCGAAGGACCGGCTGGCCGAGGCCAGGGACCGCTTCCTCGCGGCCGAGCCGGTCGACCAGGCTGCCGTGCGCAAACCCATCCTGGCATCGTGGTGGCGGTCCCGGCAGTGGAATGTCGCCGCCGATCACATCGACCTGAGCTACCTGCACGAGCCGGACCTGGAAACGACGCTGGCCCGGACGGCCGATCCAGTGCTGCGGCACCTGCACGAGCAGCTGGACGGCCAGCCGATCAGCATCATCCTGACCGACGCCGCGGGCATGGTGCTGACCAGGCTGACCGCGGACCACGACCTCGAGCGCGCCCTCGACGGCATCAAGCTGGCGCCCGGCTTCAGCTACGCCGAGGAACGCGTCGGCACCAACGGCATCGGCACCGCGCTGGAATCCGGCGGCCCGGCCCACGTCTTCGGCCACGAGCACTACGCCGAGTCCCTTGAGAGCTTCGGCTGCGCCGGGGTGCCGATTCACGACCCGGTCTCGGGCAAGACCGTGGGCGTGATCGACCTCACCTGCTGGCGTAAGAACGCCGACCCACTGCTGGTCTCCCTGGTCAAGTCCACCGCCGACCAGATCACCCAGGCCCTGCTGGCCGCGGGCAGCAGCCGGGACCTGCACCTGCTCCAGGAATACGTGCGGGCCTGCCGGCGGACCGGCGGCATCGTGCTGGCTCTCGGCAACGACGTTGTCATGCTGAACGACCACGCCCGCCGTGTCCTGGACCCCGGCGACCAGTCCGCCCTGATCGGCCACGCCACCGAGGCCCTGGCCCGGCAGAATCCGGGCGCGGTCACGGTCGACCTGCCCAGCGGCGTGACCGCGCGGATGTTCTGCCGGCGGATCTCGAGCGGCAGCCCTTATCCCGACGGCGTGGTCCACGTGAAACTGGTGGCGGCCGCCGCCGTGGTGCCCGAGGTGTCCGCGCCGCGGGCCGCGATGTACCTGCCGGGCCTGGTCGGCAGCGGGGTGCTGTGGCTGCGCGCGTGCCGCGAGGCGGAGGCCATGTACGACGCGTCCGACTGGATGACGCTGGAGGGCGAGGGCGGCGTCGGCAAGCTGGCCCTGGCCCGCGCCGTGCACCAGCGCCGCAACCCGGCCGCGGCGTTCCACGTGCTCGACGCGGAAGCCGCCGACCAGGAATGGCTAACCAAGACCCGCCGTGAGCTGCTCGAGGGCACCGGCATGCTGGTGATCCGGCACGCCGACGCGCTGACCCCCAAGCAGATGCATTCGCTGGCCAGCGCGCTGCAGGAGGCCAGGACCGCCGAGCGGCAGACCGAGCTCCGGGTCGCGGTGACACTGAACCGCAAGCAGGCCAGCGCGGACCTGACCCGGCTGCTGCGGTTCTTCCAGGGCACCGTGGAGCTTCCGCCGCTGCGGCACCACATCGAGGACCTGCACGAGCTGGTGCCCTTCTTCCTGGCCCGGCTGAGCCAGCAGGGCCGCCTGACCTGCTCGCCGGAGGCGATGCAACTGCTGCTGCGGCACAACTGGCCGGGCAACTCCGAACAGCTGTGGCAGGTTCTCAAGCAGGTCGTGCAGCGCCGCCGGGCCGGCGTGATCATGCCGCGGGACCTGCCGCCGGAGTGCTGGACGGTAAGCCGCAGGCTACTGTCCCCGCTGGAGTCCATCGAGCGGGACGCGATCGTGCAGAGCCTGCTCGACCACGAGGGCAACAAGGTCCGGGCGGCCGAGGCCCTGGGCATGTCCCGGGCCACGATCTACCGCAAGATCCACGAGTACGGGATCGTTATCTCCGCGAGCTGACGGCCAACAGGCCCCAAAAGCCACATAAATCCCAAAATGTCTCCTTTGCCTTGCGCTGTTACCGCCGGGAAACAGGACGCTGGTTCAAAGTGAGAACACACGAGGGCCATCGCGGACGTACGGATGCATTAACCCCGCATACGCGGGGCGCTCTAGAGACGCCGATGAAGGAGCGAACATGACCACTGTCGATAGACCCGCCGACGAATCGGCCGGCCCGCCGCCCGTGCCGAGGAGGCACCCGCGGCCGCGGCGCCTGTGGTTGGGCCGATGGCTGGCGACCCGTCCATGCTGGGCCTAGGAAGCTTCATCGTCGGCTCCGTGGCACTCGGCCTGGCGCTGGTCGGCGTCGTGCCGGCCGGCGTCCTCGGCGCCCCCCTGGCGATCATCCTGGCCGCCACGGCCCTGGGCCTTCTCATGGCCACGGTCTGGGCCGCGGCCGTCGGCCAGAGCGCGGTAGCGGCCGTCTTCGGCATCTTCGGCACCTTCTGGCTCAGCTACGCGGTGCTCGTGGTCGGCTTGGACCATAACTGGTTCGCCATCACCGTCGCCGCGGTGCTGGCCACAGTGAAGCTGTTCCTGATCGCCTGGCTGGTCGCCATCGTGATGCTGACCCTGGCCACGCTGCGGCTGCCATCGGCTTTCAGCGTCATCTTCGTGCTCGTCGACCTCGCGCTGCTGCTGCTCCTGCTGGCCTATGAAGGGGCCTCGCCGCTCGGCGTGCCATCGTCCGGCCTGATCAAGACGGCCGGCTACGTCGTGCTGGTCTTCTCCGCGGTTGGCGTGTACCTCTTCTTCGGCGCCGCCGACGCGGGAACTGGTGGGAAGGGCCTGCCGCTCGGCAAGCCCTTGCTGCACGGCTGACCCGGCCGCCGACCCGGTACCGGGCGGGTGCTCCAGGCATCCGCCCGGTACCGTCGGATCCGCGGACCCGTTTACTCGGTCAGTACTCCCAGCGGGAGGACCGCGCGTCCTGGTTACATGTGCTTATCCCGAATTTCCGCGGTAGCGGTCGGGTGGGCCGAGAAACCAGGAGCTGCATGTACGGACCAATGCGGGTGGGAGCCTAGCCGGCCCGCGGGCCCGGACCGGGCCCTGCCCGGCCGGCCCCAGCCCGGCCCCGCCCAGCCCGACCGCGCCCAGCCGGACCTGGCCGGATCGGTTCCGGCGCCGGGGCCCGCCGCGGGCATCGCCCGCGGCGCGGCGCTCATCGCCGGCCTCACCGTGCTGTCCCGGCTGCTCGGGCTCGTCCGGACGCTGGTGTTCTCGCAGAGTATCGGCGCGAGCTGCCTGGGCGCGGCTTACGTCACCGCGAACCAGGTGCCCAACCTCATCTACGAGCTGGTCCTGGGCGGCGCGCTGACCAGCGCGATGGTCCCGGTACTGGCCCGGTCGGCCGAACGGGCCGCCGCGGATCCGGCCGAGAAGGCCCGCGTCGGCCAGATCACCTCGGCGCTGCTGACCTGGTCCATGATCATCTTGGTGCCGCTGACCCTGGCCATCGCCGCGGTCGCCAGGCCGATCGCCAGCCTGCTCAGCCCGGTCAACGCGCACGCGCAGTGCGTCCACGCCGACGTCGTCAACGCCACCGGCAACATGCTCGTGGCGTTCGCCCCGCAGGCCCTCCTGTACGGGCTCTCGGTCGTGCTCTACGGCCTGCTGCAGGCGTACCGCCGGTTCAGCGCCCCGGCCGTGGGACCCGCGATCTCCAGCCTGGTCGTCATCGCCGCGTACCTCGCCTTCGTGCCGCTGGACCAGGGGCTTCCGCTGGCCCGGCTGCCGCTGTCAGCCGAGCTCGTCCTGTCGGTGGGGACCACGCTGGGCGTGGCCACCCTGGTCCTGGTGGCCGTGGTGCCGACCTGGCGGCTGCACCTGAGGCTGCGGCCGGCCCTGCGGTTCCCGCCCGGGATCGCGCGCCGGGCGGGCGGCCTGGCGATCGTCGGGGTGATCGACCTCATCGCCAGCGACCTGTCCGCCGTGGTGGCCATCGCGTTGGCCAACGGCCGCGGCGAGACCGGCGCGATCGTCCTGTACAACTACGGCTGGCAGGTGTACAGCTCGGTGTTCGGCGTGCTGGCCATGTCGATCGTGATCAGCGCGTTCCCGGTCCTGGCCGCGCGCGACGGGCCGGAGTTCGACCAGACCTGCGCCGGATCGACGCGAGCGGTCCTGCTGATGTCCTGGCTCGGCACCGCCGTGATCGCGGCCGTCGCCATGCCCGCCGCGCACGTCCTGACCCGGCAGCCGAACCAGATAGCTGAGCTTATCCAGGCGTTTGCCCTGTTCGCTCCCGGCGTGGCGGGTATCGCCGTGATCGCGAACCTGTCCCGGGTGATGTTCGCGATCGGGCGGCTCAAGGTCGCGGCCGTGGCGCTGGCCGGAAGCTGGCTGCTGGTAATCGCGGCCGACGTGGTGCTGGTCGAACTCGCCCCGGCCCGCCTGGTGGTAGCCGCGCTCGCGCTGGGGAACACCATCGGCCAGACCGTCGTGGCCATCCCGCTGATCCTGGTGACCCGCCGCATCTGCGGCCCGGCCGCGGTCCAAGGCGTCGGCCGCGCGGCCCTGGCCGGGCTGGCCGCCGGCGCCGCAGGCGCCGCCGTCGGCGTGGCCGTCAGCCTGGCCGTGCCCCTGACCGGCCGGCTGCTGGCCGTGGGGCTAGCCGTGCTGGCCGCCAGCGCCGCGGTCATCGCATTCGGCATCGTCGCGTTCCTCCTAGACGCCGGCGACGCGAGAACCCTCCTCACCCGCCTCCGCCGCCTGGCCCGCCGCCGTCCCTAGCCCGCCCTCCGCCCCTAGCCCGCCCGCGGCCCCTAGCCCGCCCTCCGCCCCTAGCCCGCCCGCGGCCCCTAACCCCGCGCGTCCGCCGCTCTCAATCCGTCCGCCGCTCCCAACTCCGCCCCTAGCCCGCCCGCGGCCCCTAACCCCGCGCGTCCGCCGCTCTCAATCCGTCCGCCGCTCCCAACTCCGCCCGCGGGCTCCTCCTACTGTCACCCGCGCGCCTGACCACGAGAAATGGCCGCATCACAGCCCCCTCCTCCAACGCAAACCACAGCTCCCTCGCCGCCAGAAAAGATCATGGAGGATCGGGCTTACGTGGAAGATCGGGTGCCCGATGTAAGCGTTCCGAAACAAGGTGGGTATCAGGCGTGTCGGGTGCCCGTGATGTGGTTTACTGCGCTGTCCGCCCGGCCGGAGTCTGTCCAGCTGCCCGCGGTGCCCGTCCTGGCGGCGAGGGCAGGCGATTTGTCTGCGGTTTCGGGGGTCAGGGCACCCGGGACTGCAGACAAATGCGGGCGGCGGGCCTGCCCGGGCCGCTGCTCTGCGGGTACCGGATGCCGCACCGGGGCAGAAATCGGAACAAAACCGGCATCCGCCCGCGGCACCAGCGTAAGAAGAAGTTGTCAAGTGGTACGGAGAGCTTTTCGCGTTGATCGTGGTGATGGTCGTAGCTGGGGTTCTTGCTACGGGTGAAGGTAGTCGTGCACGGAGTGAGGCTGGCGCGGGCTCTGGGGGTGTGCATGAGGGCATTGCCAGAGTTCCGCGTCAGCGTGATTAGCCGTGGTGCTGCGCGGTCCGGGTGCCCGTCACCTGGATCTTCTCGCTCTACGTAGTGCAAGCGGGCTCGGCCTGCCCATGCTGAGGCCGGGCAGGCCTGCTCCTACAGCGTTCAACCGGGCTGGTGAGAAGCTCCAGGCGACCGGGGGAGAGCTGCCCAGGGTGTCGCACGGGGTGGTCCCCGACGCCGGGACGGGCTCGCTCTCCCCCTCATCGGGGAGGAAGGTCTCGGGCACCCGCAGCGGGTGCGGGACGTAAGCGCTGGTCAGGCAGCCTCCGCCTGACTGCTGCGGGCGGCGGGCAGGCAGGTCTCGCCGGCGGCGGCCGCGGCGTCCCAGCTGGTGCCGTGGACGACCATGGAGTAGAGCCAGCGCAGCAGGGAGGCGGCGCACGCGACGCGGGCCCTGGCGCGCCGCGCCCGGGCCGCGGCGGCCGCCGCGCTGGCCTGCGGGGCGGTTGCGGTGGCTTGCTGTTCCGCGGCGTCCGCGGCCTGGGTCAGTGCCTGGTACCTGGCGGCCATCACGGGGTTGAACTGCAGCATCGGCCAGACCGCGCGCCATACGGCCAGCCGCAGCCCGGGACGGCCGCGGCGGGTGATGTGCGCGTCGCCGAGGAAGGCGCCCGAAGCGTTATCGGACGGGGACATCCCGGCGTGCTTGACCACGGAGGAGGAGCTGTCATAGCGGTGCAGGTCCCCGGTCTCGGCCAAGATCGCCGCCGCGCCGACCGCGGACAGGGCCGGGATCTGGCCCAGCCGGGACAGGCCGAGCTCATCGAGCGCCGCGGCCATGTCCGCCTCGGCGGCGCGCAGCTGGGCGCGGATGCGCTGCAGGTCGGCGAGCTCATCGGCGACCCGGCGCAGCAGGCCGCGGCGGGACCAGGCGACCACGCCCTCAGTGTCGGTCAGCGCGTCGAAGACCCGGACGGCGATCGGCCTCCAGGCCCTCTTGCCGCCCCAGTCCGGTACCGCGGCACGGACAGCGGCGGTGAACGCCTGCCAGCCCATCGCGGCCAGCCGGGCCGGCTGCCCGCCGCACTGCTGGGTGACCAACTGCACCGCCGTCAGCCAGGTCACCGACTTCAGCGGCACGGCGCAGGTTTCCAGCACGGCAGGCCAGGCGACGGACAAGAACTCGCGGATCCGGTGCATCGACGCCGTCTCCGCGGTGATCAGCTGCTCCCGGCGCCGCCCCAGCTGCCGCAGGTACCCCCACGTCTCATCCAGCTCCTCCGGGACATAGCAGTGCAGCTCAACAGCCAGCCGGGCGATCATCACGCAATCGGACTCATCGGTCTTATGGGTCGTATAGTCCTGCTGCTCCCGGGCGATATGGCTCACCAGCGGCTGGATGCACACTAGCGGCAAGCCCCGCTCCCGGCACAGCCGCTGCACCTGCATCCACCGCGCCCCGGTCGGCTCGCACGCCACCGCCACCCGGTCAAATCCCTTCGCCCGCGCCTGCGCCACCGCCCAGTCCAGCGCCTCACCCAGCCGGAACGCCTTCACCTTCACCGTCTTGCGGGCCAGCACCCGCACATCATGATCGATCACCGCCAGCGCCTGCTTGTCCTCGGCCAGGTCGATCCCGATCACCGCGCCATCACGCGGCAGCAGCCCGCGCAGCCGCTCCCGCCGCGCGTTCCGCTTCCGGTCTCCCCGTGTCGTGCCGTTGCCGCTACCCTTGCCCACAGGACGTCCTCCTCGCTGCGTTTGGGACACCAAGCCCGTACTACCGCACCAGGAGGACGTTCCTGCATCAACCACATCCCTGCTGAACAACGGCCTCTAGCGCGTTGTCCTATTACTACGCCGCAAACTCAGGTTGATTTGGGATGCTCACATAGTCGCCCAAAAACTCCGTATAGGCCGGATCTTCCACGTTAATGGCGGCTCCGGCACGCGGGAATCGTGGCGTGGGCGATGCGGGACAGGTCGATCGGGCGCAGCGAGTCGGACCGGTCCCAGGCCGCCGCGGGGACCATGTCCCGCTGGGCGACGTCCCGGATCGCCCGGAAGCCGTGCCCGCTCAGCAGGGCCGCCATATCGCCGGACCCGAAGCACGAGAGCCAGGGCTCGCCCAGCTCGGCGGACGCCTGCCCGACCTGTTCGGCGTAGCTGTCGCCCGCGGCGTCCCGCAGGCCGGCCGGAAGCATGTAGTCGACGATGATCTCGGAGCCCGCCGCGAAGCCGCCGACGACGGCCAGGGTCGACCCGATGGCGTTCCGGTCCAGGTACATGGTGACGCCGAGCCAGCTCACCAAGGCCGGCTCGGCAAAGTCGAACCGGGCCTGACCGAGACGGTCGCCGAGTGAGTCCCGGGTGAAATCCACCGGTACAAACGTGACGCCGGCCGGGGCGGGCTGGACCTGCCGTTTCCATTCCTGCGTGGCCGGATGGTCGATTTCGAAGATACGCACGTGCCGGGCCTGCGGGCAGCGGCGCGCGAATGAATCCAGGCCCGCGCCGAGAATGACGTACTGGCTGATTCCACGGCGGACGCCGCGGGCCAGGCTGTCCTCGGCATAGCGGCTCCGGCAGGTCACCTGCGCCCGGGCACCGGCCAGTACCGGGTGGGTGCCGTGGGCCCGGTGGTAGCCGATGAGTTCTTCGGCCCGCTCGCCAAGCATGGTCTCGGCCAGGGTGTCGGCGAAGATCGGGGGATCGTCATCGACGATCAGGTGGGCCGCGCGCGCGGCGGCCGCGATCAAGGCGGTCAGGCTCGGCTGTCCATTCGCTATCACGCGGACCAGATTACAATTAACTACTTGGCATTGTAGCACAAAATAAAAACTATAACAATGGCTAGCCCGTAACATTTCGGTGTCAATTAATCGCGGACCTTTCCGAACAGCGCGCGGCGGCCGACATCAAGATTGCGCCCGATTCAGTCCGCCGCCGGTCCCCGGTAGTCGCCGTGGCCCGCGGCGTACACCCGGGCCCAGGGTGCACGCGGAGTCGCGGAGAAGATCGAGCATCAGCGGCCCGTTCCACGCCCCGATGATGTTCGGTCCCGCGTAAATGATGCTCCCGTCCCGCGTAGATGATGCTCCCGTCCCGCGTAGATGATGCTCCGGTCCCGCGTAGATGATGCTCCGGTCCCGCGTAGATGATGCTCCCGTCCCGCGTAGTTGACATGCAGCCTAAAGGCTGCCTATGCTCAAAGAGCAGCCAAATGGCTGCGTATTTTCCCGTCGGCCGAAGACAAGAGGCCGGCCCGGAACTCCAGGAGCATCACATGCCCGACATCAGGCATCGCGTAGGCATCACCGCGCCGGCCGGACACGTCTACCAGGCGCTGGCCACCAAGGAGGGCCTGTCAGGATGGTGGACGCGCGACGTCCGCGGGGAGGACAAGATGGGCGGGAAGCTGGAGTTTTACTTCGGCTACCCGCAGCCGGCCGCGGTGATGGAGGTCACCGACCTGGTGCCTGACCGTCGCGTGGCCTGGAGCTGCGTGCAGGGACCCGATGAGTGGGTCGGCACCAGCCTCATCTTCGACCTGACCTCCTCGGCCGGCGAGACCGCGTTGCTGTTCACCCAGGCCGACTGGCGCGAACCGATCGACTTCATGTATCACTGCAGCACCAAATGGGCGTACTTCCTGCTCGGCCTGCGCGCCGGGCTCGAGGGTGGCGTGGCCACGCCCTATCCCGAGGACATGAAGATCAGCAGCTGGGGCTAACGAGAGTGGATGAGGTATTCAGGGCACTGTCCGACCCGAGCCGCCGTCGGCTGCTCGACAGCCTGAACCGCCGCAACGGGCAGAGCCTGCGGGAGCTGTGCGCCGGGCTGGACATGGCCAGGCAGTCCGTCAGCAAGCACCTGGCCATCCTGGCCGAGGCCGGCCTGGTGACCACGGTCTGGCGGGGCCGGGAAAAGCTCCATTACCTCAACGCGGCTCCAATCGGCGAAATCGCCGAACGCTGGATCAACCAATACGACGCCGAACGCGTGCGCGCGTTGTCCGACCTGAAGAAGGCCCTGGAGGGCACGACAATGAACACGACGACGAACACGACGGTGAACAAGCCGGAGTTTGTTTACATCACCTATATCCGCACCACGCCGGAGCGCCTCTGGCAGGGGCTGACGGATCCTGCCTTCACCAAACGCTACTGGGGTATCGCCTGGGAGTCGGACTGGAAGCCGGGCTCGGCCGTGGCCCTGGAAATCGTGAAGGACGGGGTGCGAATCGCCGATCCGGCTCAGGTCGTGCTCGAATCGGAGCCGTACCGGCGGCTGTCCTATACCTGGCACACCTTCACGCCCGAGTGGGCGGCCGCCTATGACGTCAGCGAGGAACACCTGGCCCGCGTCGCCAGCGAGCGCCGTTCCAAGGTGACCTTTGATATCGAACCGCTCGGGGAGATGGTCAAGCTGACCGTGATCCACGACGACTTCGATTCCGGCAGCGCGGTACTGCCCGGCATCACCGAAGGCTGGCCGCGCATCCTGGCCGACCTCAAGACCCTGCTCGAAACCGGCGACTTGCTGCCCGCCAGATAACGGACCTAACCGCCGCGGGGCCAGGCCAACACGGTAAGTACGAAACGCTCCGAGAACGTTACGGTTCAGCGCTGCGGGGGACGTTTTCGAACGTGCCGCGGAAAGGCTAGCGTCATGGGCGTGCCGGCTTCCTCTCTTCCTACGCTCGTGGTCGTCAGCGGGCCGCCGGGCACGGGCAAGACGATGCTGGCTCACCAGATCGCGGCCGCGCTGGGCTGCCCGGCCATCTGCCGGGACGAGATCAAGGAGGGGATGGTGCACGCCACCCCCGGTTTCGTCCCGGCCCCGGGCGATGAACTGACGATGAGAACCCTGCCGGTCTTCTTCGGCGTGCTCGAGCTGCTGCTGGCTGCTGGCGTGACCACCGTGGCGGAGGCGGCCTTTCAGGACCACGTTCTGGCGTCCCCGGCTGGAATCGCTGCGGGGCGTGGCCCGGATCCGCATCGTGCACTGCGTGGCGGACGCCGACATGGCGTTCGCACGGGCGGTGCGGCGCGGGCACGACGATCCGCTGCGGCGCGCGCACGCCGACCCCGGGCCGGGCGGCGCCGCCGAGCAGCGCCGCAGGCATCACGCCTTCAACCGGGTGTCGGTGGCGGCGCCGTCGCTCGAGGTAGACACCACCGACGGCTACCGCCCGGGCCTCAGCGAGATCGTGGCCTTCGTCAACGGCCCGGGCTGACGCACATGCCCGCCACAACGGGCACGCGGACCTGCTCAGGGAGGGCCTGGACGGCTCTGCGGGAGAATGACCTCAGGCTTGCTCCGGGGGATCGGCGGGGCCCAGCCCGGCCGCCGGATCAGGCAGAACGGGTGACCGGCCGGGTCCGCGTAGACGCCGTCGCCGTCGAGCTTCCTGGCGCCCAGCGCCAGGACGAGCGGGCCGGCGACCGTCACGTCCTCCACCATCACGTCGAGGTGCACCTGCTGCGGCACGGCGGGGTCCGGCCAGGTCGGCGGCCGGTGGCCCGGCGCGAGCTGAAAGGCCAGCCCAGACGACGTGTCGCTGGCCGCGACCACGACGAAATCCTCGCTCCGGTAGGTTATCGGCTCGCCCAGCAGCTCAGCGTAGAAGCCCGCGAGCGCCAGCGGGTCGGGGCAGTCCAGGATCACGTGGTGCAATCGCCCGATCATAAAAACCCTTTTTATACCGAACGGGCATCGGTTTCAGCCCGCGCCAACCCTCAACCGCGGGCGGTGGCATCAGACCGGGTCGCGCCGGGCGGCCGCCAGTAGCTTGACCGCGGTGCGCATCAGGGGTGCGTCGACCGGCAGCCGAAGATCGTCGATCCGCGCGACCGTGGCCAGGCCGCGGGCGTTCGTCACGAACGCGCCGTCGAACGACGCCAGGTCAGCTCGGCGTACCTCGGCGTGCCGCCAGGACATCCGCGCGCTGCTTAGTTCTCGCTGGAGTACCGACATCATGACTCCGCGCAGCGCGGGCGCGTCCGGCCAGATGATCGTGTCGCCGTCGATGAAGCCGATGTTCGTGATCGAACCCTCGCAGATACTCCCGTCCGGTCCGGCGAACAGCGCTTCATCGAAGCCGTTGCCGTGCGCCAGGCTCTGGTAGTAAGCCTGCCCGAACCCGCCGTCATGCTTAATGTGCGCGAGCGGCCGCTGGTATTCCACCGTCTGCAGGCGCTGGGCCTGCGACGGCGCCGGCGCGGGCGGCCGCACGGTGACCACGACGGAAACGTCGCCGGCGGTGCCGGGACGGAACACGTGCACCCGGACCGACGCGTCCGCCGTATCGTCCGCGAGCGCGTGCCTGATCGCGCCGCGGACCCGTCCCGCGTCCAGGCCGACGCCGAACAGCTCCCGGGTGGCGGCGTCCAGACGGGCCAGATGAAAGTCCAGGCCGGCCGTCTTGCCGCCGGCGACCTGCATGGCGGTGAAGTGGCTCGGGTGGCTCAGGTCCATCGCCCAGATGTCTTCGACCCGAGCCGGGCGGCCGTCGATCTCGACCCGCGGGGCACGGGTCACGCTCACCGGCTCACCCTAGCTGACCTGGAAGGACCGCTTGGACAGGCCGAACTGGTAGCCGTCCACCGTGATCTGGACCGGCTCTTCGGCGGCGGTGGCCGCGCCTAGCGTGATGAACAGCGGCGTGTAGTGCTCGACGGTCGGGTGGGCGTAGGGCATCCCCGGGGCCTTGTCGCGGTAGGCGGCCAGGGTGTCGACGTCGCCGCGGGCCAGCGCGTCGGCGGCCCAGTGGTCGAAGTCGGCTGACCAGGAAGGCACGACGTTGCCCGCGAAGGCTTCACGGGTGAGGAAACGCAGGCCGTGGGTCATGAAGCCCGACCCGATGACCAGGACGCCCTCCTCGCGCAGCGGCCGCAGGCGGCGGCCGATGTCGAGGAGCCGCGCCGGGTCGTGGGTGGGCATGCTCAGCTGCAGGACCGGGACGTCGGCGTACGGGTACATGACCTTCAGCGGGACCCAGGCACCATGGTCGAGCCCGCGGCTGGCGTGCTGGTGTACCTGCTCGCGGCCGGGCAGCGCGGCGGCGACCCGCGCGGCCAGCGCGCTGGCGTCGGGGGTGCCGTACGTCATCTGGAAGTAGCGGGCGTCGAACCCGCCGAAGTCGTACACCAGGGGCGTGGCCGGGGCGCTCGCGGACAGGCTGACCGGCGCGGACTCCCAGTGCGCGCTCACGATCAGGATCGCCGTCGGCTTGGGTAGCGCCTGGGACCAGCCGAACAGCTGGCTGATCCACAGCGGGTCATCGAACAGCGGCGGGGCGCCGTGGCTGAGGTACAGGGCCGGCATGGGGCCGTCGGACGGCGCCCACGTCCGCTGGCCGCGGCTGGCTGGCGCCGCGTCGCGCAGGAACGCGTCGAACGCCGCTCCGGCGCGGGCGGGGTGAAGCGGGGAGCTCATGATGGCGGCCTTCCCGGGTTGACTTGAAGTGTCAACCAAATCTAGCATGCTTGGTTGAACTGTCAAGTGACTAGACTGGGTGCATGGCCGTCACGCAATCCGCTGCCGCCGCCGGCGTCCCGGACGAGCGCGCGCCGCGCTGGCTCGACGATGAGGAGCGTGCGGCCTGGCTGAGCATCGTCAGGGTCGCGGCGACGCTGCCCGCCGCGCTGGACGTCCAGCTCGAGCGCGATGAGGACCTGAACTACTTCGAGTACATGGTGCTGGCCATGTTGTCCGAGCAGCCGGACCTGGTGCTGCGGATGAGCGCGCTGGCCGCCCTCACCAACGCCTCGCTGTCACGGCTGTCGCACGTGGCCAAGCGCCTTGAGGGCCGTGGGCTCATCCGCCGGGAACCGGATCCGAGCGATGGCCGGTGCACCAACGCCATCCTCGCCGAGGAAGGCCTGGCCAAGGTCCGCCGGGCCGCCCCCGGGCACGTCGCCGCCGTCCGCGCGCTCGTGATAGATGCCCTGTCCCCGGCGCAGCTGCGCCAGCTCCGCCACGCCAACGAGCAGATCCTGGCGCGGACCGACCCCCAGGCCGCCACCCAGCCGCCATCCTGACCTGCGCGGCGGGAAGCCCGCTCAGGCCGACACCACCACCATGGTGGTGTGCCCCATCCTGATCTTGTCGCCCTTCTTCAGCCGCTGAGCCGCGAAGATACGGCGCCCGTTCAGCCAGGTCCCGTTGGTTGAGTTGAGGTCCTGGACGAACCAGAAGCTGTGGGCGAACTGGAAGAGCGCGTGGTGGCCGGAGGCCAGCTCGTCGCTGAGGGGCAGCGTGCCCTGGCGGCCGGCGGTGAAGTCGGTGCGGAAGACGTGGGTCTGGTCTCCGGCCTGCAGGACGAGCGACTGGGCGGAGATGCCCTCGGTGAGGGTGGCGTCGGTCGGCCCGGTGACGGCCGACACGGCAGCCTTCCAGGCTTGTTTCTCCTGCTCGGTGGTGTCTTGCCACGATGGAAGAGGTCCCGCGTGGGCGGCGCGGTGGGCTTCGTACGCAGTGCGCGCGAGGCGGTCGATGTCAGCACTGGTCACGCATCGATGATGCCAGAGGGCCGGGGGTGCTGCTGGCAGGCTTCCCGGATGAGGGCGCGCGCCGCTACCTCGCGGTGAAGCCAGCCCCTTGCGTAAAGGGT
Organism: uncultured Actinomycetes bacterium; assembly: GCA_963806335.1. Classification (GTDB taxonomy): domain Bacteria; phylum Actinomycetota; class Actinomycetes; order Streptosporangiales; family Streptosporangiaceae; genus Palsa-504. Next base: position 86,780 of record CAWDXO010000018.1, on the reverse strand, counting down.
TCACGTCAGCGCCCGACGAGGACGATATCCGGGCGCTGACGTGGCCTATGACGCTAGTGACAGAGTCCTGATGGCGTGGACGTCTGGCAGCGGTTGCCCTTGAACCGCACGCCGATTCCGGTGCCGTCCCAGATCAGGTCCGCGGGGTGGTTATGGAAGGCGGTGTTGTTTGCGATCGTGTCGAAGTTGGGATTGCTCCCCTTGCTGATCGCCTTGGCGCTCAACACGACGATGCCGCCGGAGTTGAACTGCTTGCCGGTGTTACCAGCCACGGTGTTGCGCGCCACCAGCGTGCGGGTCGCGCCCAGCAGCAGGATGCCGCCGCCTTGCGTGCTCACCGGCGTGTCCTCGCTCTTCGCGCAGAACTTGTTGTTGTTGAAAACGCCATTATGGAAGATATTGGCGTTGCCCGCGCCTCCCGCCTGGCCGTCGTCCAGGACCAGGATGCCCTGGCAGTTCCCGCTGACATAGTTGTCCGTGACCAGGACATGCCGGGCGTGCCGGATGAAGATCCCGAACTGGTTTCCGTAGGCTCGGTCGTCCCGCACCACCGTGTCGGCCTGCGGGGAGTCCCCGACGTAGAACCCGGCCTCGTCGTTGCCGATCGCGACGTCGTCCGCGAACAGCGTTCTGGAGGAGACAAAGCGTGAGATGCCGTAGCCGCCATCATCGATCGCCGTCACCCTAGTCACCTTCAGGCCGTTGGTCCCGTAGCCGAACACGCCGTTGGCGGGGAAATTGGTGACCAGCATGCCGGTCACGGTGTCGTCGTTGACGGGCGTGATCACCGCGCCGCTACTGGTATTGACGTTCTTGGCCAGGATGCACACGCCCGTCGGGCCCATAGCGATATTACACAGCGTTTTCGGGAACGACTTCGGTGGCACGAGAACCGTCCCCCAGCGGGAATCGCCTGACCCGCGCAGGGTAATCCCATCCGTGCGGATCTGGACACTCTGGTGGTAAACCCCGCGCTTGATCAGCACCGTGTCACCGGGACTAGCCTCGTTGATCGCGGCCTGAATCGACTGACCTGGGCCTACCACAATCGTTTTCGAGGTCCAGGCGGACGCGGCCGTGCCCGAAGTGAGCGCAATACCTAGCGCAGCCGCGCATGCTGCTATGACGAATCGGCGCATACTCAACCCCCTGCTCCGAGGAATGCCTCGAGAGCAGGAAAGCGGATCCCCCCAGGTAGGCATCCCACGCTAATTTGACATTCCGACTCTAACGGCCTGAATCACATTCCACAAGCTTAAACATTGTTGAACGAGGCAATTAAAACGATAGCGACAGCGACAGCGGCTTACGTTTTACCAGCGTGCCTTGATGTGGCGACATGATATTACAGAGACGCGTTTTCTTGGTGTTGTTATTTTTGTCCGTGTCGCCAGTCGTCTTCTGAAGCGCGCACGGCTCGCGGTCCAACCAGGACACGAGTGCTCTCGCCGAGCCGCCGATGCCTTCCCGCCCGGCTCAGGGCAGACTAGATGGTGATGACAAGCGATCCGGCCGGAGCCTGTAGACCGGCCATTGAGGCGGCGCTGTGGACGGCAAGGTAATCACCGATCTGCTGGAGCCCGTTGTCGGCAAGCCAGGACAGGTCAGGCTGCTGTTTCAGGGGGGAGCACGGCTGGCCCTGCATGACGAGAAACATCCGCTGCTCAGCGTGCGGCTCCGCCCCGATGGGCTCGTCGAGACCTCGCACGGTGACGGGTGGGACGTATTCGACCCGATCCTGGTACTGGCCGTCGAGTGGGTCGCCAGGGAAAGTGAAGGCGGCGGGAGCTACCTCTGACGGGAAGATCGCTGGCCCTGCACCCGCGGCGGCTGCCCCCGGTCTGCGGTCTCGACCGCCGTCGGGTCGCTGCTGGCCGAGCCCAGTTGGGCCGGCGGTTCTTACTCGCGGTGGTTCAGGTGATCGGGCTGGGTGTGCCAGCGAAGTTCGGCGGCCACCGCCACGAACGCTTCCAGCTCCCGTAGCTCCACAGGCTGACCGTATCGTGAGAGCCTTGGCATACCCGCAGGAAGAGGTCCTGTCCGCCCTGACATTGTTCGGCCGCGCCGAAGACTGTCTGAGCGAGCTGCTCCTTTTTCGTTCCTGGTGCCGTGTCAGCCTGACATCATCACACGCCGAGCTAGGAGAGCAGGATGAGCATCACCAGTACCCCCGGAACCGGCGGCCGGTCCAAGGGCCTGATCCTGACCGCGATGATCTTCGCGGTGGCGATGACGTTCATCGACCAGACGATCGTGTCGATCGCCGCGCCGACGATCCAGCACGACCTGGGCCTGTCCAGCAGCGGGATGCAGTGGGCGATCAACGCGTACCTGCTGGCGCTGGCCGCCTTCTTCGCCTTCGGCGGCCGTCTGGCCGACACGGCCGGGCACCGCAAGATGGTGGTGCTCGGGGTGATCATCTTCGCCGGGGCGTCGGCGTTGTGCGGCCTGACTCCCCGCGGCGGCGCGGCGGAGGCGTGGCTGGTGGCGTTCCGCGCCGTGCAGGGCCTGGGCGGGGCGATCATGTTCCCGGCCGCGATCGCCATCGTGGTGGGAACGTTCGATCTGCGCTCGCGCGGCCGCGCGCTGGCGCTGTTCTTCGGCATCGCCGGCGCCCTGACCGCGATCGGCCCGATCGCGGGCGGCTACCTGATCGAGTGGACCTGGCGGGCGATCTTCTGGATCAATATCCCCGTCGCCCTCATCGCCCTGGCGCTGATCGCCATCTCCAAGCCGGTCACCGACCACCGCCCCGCGCCGATGGACTACCGCGGCCTGGCCCTGATCGTCGCGGGCGTCGGCCTGAGCGTGTTCGGCCTGCAGCAGTCGGCCCTCTGGGGCTGGGGCAACCCGGCCATCGAGATATGCATCGTCGCGGGCATCCTGATCCTCGCCGTGTTCGTCGCGGTGGAGCGCCGGACCGAGTCCCCGCTGATGAACGTGAATATCTTCGCGAACCGGGCGTTCGCCGTGGAGAACGTCATCCTCGGTATCGCCATGATGGCGTTCATCCCGGTGTTCTTCTTCGCCAGCGTCTACGGGCAGGTCGCCCTGGCGGAGAAGGCGACCACCTCCAGCCTGCTGATCTTGTACTTCTTCCTCGGCTTCGTGGTCTGCGCGCAGATCGGCGGCCGGCTGCTGGACCGGATCGGGGCCAAGCGCCCGGTGGTGCTCGGCTGCGCCCTGGCGGCCGTGGGGTTCGCGCTGTGGGCCGGGAAGGCCACCAGCCTGCACGTCGGCACCCAGGTGATCTATATCGTCATGGCCGGGGCGGGCATGGGGCTGATGCTCGGCCAGGCCAACACCGACGCGATCAACCGGGCCTCCCGGTACTCCTACGGCGAGGCCACCGGCATCACCCAGACCGTCCGCAACTACGGCGCCAGCCTCGGCTTCGCCATCCTCGGCACGGTCCTGATCACCGAATTCCGGTCCAAGATCACCGCCTCGCTCACCGCCCAGGGCCTGCCCGGCCCGGCCGCATCCGCCGAGGCAGCCAAGATCGCCCAGTTGCAGGGCGGCAACGGCAACGTCGCCGCCATCCCGCAATTCATCCGCGCCGACTTCGCCGGCGCCACCCGCGACGTCCTCTACTCGATGGCCGCCATCATGGCCGTCGCCGCACTCATAGCCCTGCGCGGCCTCAAGCGCGGCGTCCAGGAAGACACCGAAGCGGCCGGAGTCGAGGTCAGCGACCGTATTGCCCAGCGATGACTAGCCGCGGCGGACAGGCGGTGGCGCCGACGTGCCGTTGAGCACAGCTGCTTTCGGGGCGTACAGCCGCATCGTGACGCCGAGCGGGCCTTGGGTGCGGGCAGCCAGTTGGCTGGTTCCTTGCACGATGCCAGGCCGCCTAGCGCTAGGGATCAACCAGGCAGGGTGATGCCGTCCGGTAGCTGTCGAGACTGTGCACTTGGCCTGTGCCGTTGGCGGATTCGGGCGCGGACGCCTGCAGATGACAATCGCCAGGACATGATCGCCAGGTCAGTGCGAGACGACACGAAGCTACGCCTCGCGCGGGGCGACCGGCGGTGTCTCGGTTGGTTCGAATGCGGCGGAAAACAGGTAGCTGGTCGCCAGGCTGCGGTAGGGCCGCCATTTCTCGGCGATGGCGACGACCTCCTGCTGGGCGGGGAGGTGGTCGAGCTGATAGGCGGCCCGGACGGCCTTGCGGAGCGCGAGGTCGCCCGGCAGCACGACGTCTTCTCGCTGCAGCGCGATGAGGAGGGCGCCCTGCACGGTCCAGGGACCGATCCCCGGAATCGCGGTGAGCTCCGCCATGAGCTCGTCGTCTGGCAGCCCGCTCAAGACCTCCGGGTTCAGCCGGCCGTCCGAAAGCCGTTCGGCGAGGTCGCGGAGTGTGCCGATCTTCCGCCACGAGAGCCCGGCCTCGCGGAGCTTGCCGGGATCGACTCCCAGTAGCTCGCCGGGTGAGGGGAGATGGCCGTCGAAAAGTGCCTCGATGCGGGCCAGGATCCGGCGGGTCGCCGCGACGGAGAGCTGCTGGCCGGTGACCTGGAACAGCAGGGCACCGTACAGGTCCATCGGCGGTAGCCGGGCCATCCACGCCCGGGGGTCGAAGGCCGGCCGGTCGTCGATGAGCCGCGCCAGCACGGGGTCGGCGTTCCGAAGGTAGGAGCGCGCTTGCTCTAGCCACGCGGCGCGGCTGGAATCCTCGGTCACGAGCCCCGCTCCCTTCACCCGGCCGGTTCTATACCCGTCACCATCTTCACACCCGAGTCTGACAATTTGCCGCGACCTGGCCAGGCAGTGGGCAAGCCGGTCTTGCGGGAGTGGCTGCAGGACGCCAAAGCGATCCAGAAGGAGCTCATCGGCGGCGGCCTCAGTCCAGTGCTCTCCCTCAACGTGAGCACCATTTGGCGATCAGCGACAAAGGAGCGCGTAGTTTCCGCGGAAGCGGCTTGTGAATACGTGCACAAAGCGCTTCCGCGGAAACGTTAAGGCTGAGGTAGCAGGTTCCGTGAACGCGAGGTCCGCATCCTGCCCGCGGCATGTAGGGCATCGGCTCACGTGCGAAGATGCGTCCATGAGCAGCGACGTCACTCCCGACGTGAGCGCCTTGGCGATCAACGTCACGATCCCGGCGGAGCTCCGCTGGACCGACACGCGACGCGGCGAGGAATTCACGCTGACCACGCTGAACGTCCGGCTCCTCCGGGATGGGCGCCTCGCGGCGAAGGCCTATGGCCTGGCTGGCGGCGGCCGCGGCACCTACGTCTCGTTTCCCGTGCCCAGCAGGCCCGAGCTGGCGACCCTAGTCGCCAGAGCTGCCAGCCGCGCCAGCGCGCTGTGGGCCGCCCACCGCGGTCTCAGCTGAAGGCCCGGCTGCCGCGCCGGGCGAAGCACGCCGGCTCACCAGCCTCGCAACCCTCGACGCATCCCTGGTTGATCAGGTCCTTAACCGCTAAGGCGATCGTTGCGCCCGCGGCCGTAGTGGTGACACACCCGCACCCCCGGCGGCAGCAGCGGATAAGGCAGGCTGTGCGACGATCCGGAGATGGAGATGACACTGCGGTGTGAAATCTTTCCGTCCGACCTTGATGCGGCCGTCGGCTTTTACACCCGGGTACTGCGCTTTACTGTGACAAAGGATCAGCGCCATCACCCGAACGCGTACGTATCGATGCAGCGTGGCGCGGTAAGGGTGGGGGCAGCGCGGCGGGCCGGCCCGGACGCCCTCCCGGCGCGGCTGCCACCCACAGGTGCTGAGCTCGTGCTCGAGGTTGACGATGTCGCCGGTGAACGCGATCTGGTGGTGGCGGCAGGGTGGCCGCTTGAGCAGGATCTCCAGGATCGGGCCCGGGGCCTGACGGATTTCCGGATCGTCGATCCCGCCGGATACTACCTCCGGATCACCAGCCGGGACGGGTAGCAAACGTCGTTTAGATCCCGCTGTCGGCGGCAGAACCCGGCATTCTTCACCTGCGGCGGCAATGCATGACCATTTCGGTCTGGCCTGTTAGCTGTCGCGCTGCAACCCGGACTGCTCTAGGGGCAGGACATGGAAGCCTTATGTTGCTGGTTTCGGCGGCCGGACGGGAATCCGGACCCGGAGTATTGTCCGGCCTGGTCGCGAATCGATGGTAATAGTGCCGCCGTGGCGCTCTGTGATGATGCGGTGTGCGATGTCCAGGCCGAGGCCGGTGCCCTTCCCAGCCTCCTTGGTTGTGAAAAAGGCCTCGAATGCGCGGGAAGCCACGTCCGGCGGCATTCCCGGGCCGGTGTCGCCGACGTGGATGACGACATCGTCCTGCTCGGCGCGGGTGGACAATTCGAGCACACCTTTGCCGTCCATCGCTTCGACGGCGTTGTCGATGAGGTTGGTCCATACCTGGTTGAGCTCGCCGACGTGGGCCTGGATCGGCGGGAGGCCGGCCGCGTAGTCGCGTACAACCGTGACGCCGTCGCCTAGCTTATGGCTGAGCATGACCAGGGTGTTCTCGAGGCCCTCGGTGACGTCGGTGCGCTGCATCGAAGCACGGTCCATCTGCGAGTAGGACTTGACCGCGGCGATCAGCGCTGAGATACGCCGGCTTGACTCCTTCATCTCCGCCAGCAACGGGGCGACCGACAAGGCACTTGCCACCCACTCCAGGCCCGGCTCCAGCGCTGGTCCAGCCAAGATACTGGCCGCCCGCTCGCACCAGCCGAGGTCGGCCCCGGCAGCGGCGAGCGACGGCGCGATCACCCATTCGTGGCCGACACCATGGCGGCTGAGCCACGACGCCAGGGTTTCCTCCTGGTCGGCCAGCGCCAGCGCGTCCAGCGCGACCGCTGGCCGGGTGACCTCCTGGCGCAGCATGTCGAGCGCGCCGAGCTGCTGGGCCGAGACCTGCTGAGCAGCAAGCTGACTCACGGATGCGAGGAGCGCCTGGCAGGCATCCTCCAGGGCATCGACCGCGCGAACGGCGGCCGCGGCCGGGTTGTTGATCTCATGTGCCAGGCCGGCGGCGAGCGTGCCGAGGGTGACAAGGGACTGGCGCTGCCGTGCAGTCGCCTCGATGGAACGCGCGGTCCGGTAGAGCCCCTCGATGAGATGCCCGCCGAGCGGGAACCAGGCGCTCACCCGGTCACGCAGCACCTCGGCCGGTATCCGCAGCAGCCGCCCGGTAGTCGCGGCCCGGCCGGTGGCAAGGTAGACACCCTGGTCATCCCAGGCCCGCAATCCGCCGGCCCACCGGCCGGGCACATCCATCTTCGCGACAACAGTCTCCTCCCAGCCGACACGGCGGACCAGGTCGACTACGCCGTCAAGGAGCACCCACCAGAAGTCGGCATGCTCGCCCTCGCGGAACAATTCCAGCCCTGGCTGAACGGAAATCTCGGTGCTGCCTGCCAGCAGCTCTGAAAGCTGCTGGTCGGTCAAACCCCCGAACAGCTCAAGAGAACGCAGCTCATCCAGCCGACTCTTCATCCGAACAGTGTGGACCGCGGAGACCCCCTGATGCCAGCTCAGGCATTGATGCCTGCGAGACGCGGGCCGCGGCGCCCAGCGGAAGATTGCGCGTCACAGGACCTTCGTCGCCCGGATGCCGATACAGGTCCGAGCAAATCACCGCCCTGCCGGCGGCATGACCGTGCGTCAGTTTTACCGCCCTCAGCGGCCCTCTAGCTACGCTGGTCAGCGTGACCGATCAATACCGCGCGCCGGGCTGGTTCACGCGTAACGTTTTCAATCAGCTGGTGGCGCTCCTGACCAGGCAGGGCATCAGCGTTCTCGGCTCGCGAGTCCTGGCGGTGAAGGGCCGGACAAGTGGCGACTGGCGTACCACGCCGGTGAACCTGCTCACCCACGATGGCCGCCGTTACCTCGTCGCACCCCGCGGCGAAACCCAGTGGGTGCGCAACCTGCGGGCGGCAGGCACCGGCGAACTGCGGCTGGGCAGGCGGGCCGAGAGCTTCCGCGGCAGGGAACTCAGCGATGACGAGAAGGTCCCGGTCCTGCGCGCCTACCTCAAGAGGTGGAAGGCAGAGGTCGGGATCTTCTTCGAGGGCACCGGCCCGGACTCGAGCGATGAGCAGATCCGTGCCATCGCGCCTAAACACCCGGCGTTCGAGGTTCTCCCTGTCCCTGTCCCGTAGGCCGCTGAGGTCAGCTGCTCCGATTGACGGCCCTGGGCGGCATGTGAAGGATCGTTCTGTGCGGCAGCGGTTTGCCGGGCGGGGAACGGCCTGCACTGGTTCGTCTCTTACCGTGAGCCCGGTACGGGCCGGATCGGATTCAACGGAAGGACGAGTGGGTGGAGCAGCCAGCCGCAGCACCGGCGGTCCGGGCGCTGGAGACTTTGGCGGGTGACTGGACCGTCGAAGCGAAGGGGCCGGATGGGCAGGCCTGGCCTGGTCAAGGCCGGGCTAGCTTCCAGTGGCATCCGTCAGGGGCGCACCTGGTCCAGCGCACCACAACCGATGTGCCGGGCGCTCCGGACAGCATCTCGATCATCGGCTGCGACGCCGCCAGCGGGAGCTTCGTCCAGCTGTACAGCGATGAGCGGGGGGTCTGCCGCATCTACTCGATGCGCATCGACGGCAGCGAGTGGATCCTCCAGCGTGACGGCGATCCCTTTGCGCAGCGCTTTACGGGAAAGATAAGCGACGACGCCCGGACCATCACAGGTCGCTGGGACAAGGCCGAAGACGGCGGCGACTTCGTCGTCGACTTCTACCTGACCTACCGCAAGATCACTGCTGGGCCCTAGGGGCCCTGCTGGCCTCAGCGGGGTGGCGTCGTGCCGGCCGTAACAGTGCTCCGCGCCGCCAGCGCCGAGACCACGGCGACGATGGCTGTGACCAGGCCGATCAGGGACGCGTTTTGCGACTGCGATAGCTGCCACCAGGCGAATCCGATACCCAAGGACAGCGTGGCCGATACGAAGGCCGTAACCGTGCCCGCTACCGCGACGGGCTGCTTCTTGGTCTGCGGCCATAGATGAGCGGTTACCGCGCCTGCGAGCACCCAGAACGCAGCGACCTCGGTCGCCACCAGCGTGGTCTGCGCCGACGTCCAGTGCACGGCGTTGAAGCTGGTCATGAGACCGATCACGGCCCCGGTCAGTGCGGTAAGCCCAGCCAGCAGAGCCGCGATCTTCGGCGGCACGGGTGGCTGATTGGATCCCGAATCAGATGGCGCACCTACTGGCGGAGCCGATGGCGGATTGGATGACGAGGTGTCCGTCGCTGCCATGAGTTTCCCCCCTTGCGGGAATCGATCGGACTGCGCGTCAAAGGGGCCCCGCCGAGGCGTCGTTGATGAGGATCGCGGCCTACTGGGCCGGCCTAACTCAAGAACGCAAGCACCTCCGTCGTACCTGGCTCCCTGGTGCGCAGAAGGGTGGGTTTGCACATGCCCACGTCTTCGATGAGCCGGAGGCGTGCCGCTGGATTTTGATACAGGCAGCAAGGAGGATTTTTGGTGGACAGGCCGCCGGTTCATGCGCGGCATGTTTCTGCGTCGGCCAACCGCGTGTCAACAGGCGGAGCCCGCGATGTCTGCCCTGCGGGCCGGCTCTCAGAACCGATGGCCGGGTCAGCCAAGCCGATCGCCCGCGACGCGACCGCGGGGAGCGCCCTGGCCACGGCGCGTTGGAGTTAAAACCATGGAAGCGCGGGGGCAACGGCAGCGCTAACGAACGGCATGCGTGCCGGGTGAGCCTTCGAGCGCCTCGGCTGGGCTCCGATCCGGTCAGGAATCGAGAAGCGCCACGGTGTGGCGGGGCTTAGCCTTGCGGTGGGAGGCCAGCATGGCACCGAGCCGCTGAGCGTCAGGAAAGGAAGCCCGACAAATGCCCGCGAAGGATGCCAAGACCGAGTCCGGCGGCTTCAGCGCCGAGGAGCGTGCCGCGATGAAGATGCGCGCCGCCGAGTTGCGTGCCGAGGGCAAGAAGGGCGCCAAGAAGGCCGACGGCCTGCAGGCGGTCCTCGACAGCATCGCGGAGATGGCACCGGAGGATCGTGCGCTAGCCGAGCGCGTGCATGTGACGGTGACCGCTACCGCCCCTGGGTTGTCGCCGAGGACCTGGTACGGGATGCCCGCCTACGCGAACGCGGACGGCAAGATCGTCGTCTTCTTCCAGAACGCGGGCAAGTTCAGCTACCGCTACTCGACCCTGGGCTTCCAGGACGCGGCGAACCTCGACGACGGCGACGTGTGGCCGGTGTCGTACGCACTGAAGAAGTGGAGCTCCATAGTGGAGGAGAAGGTCGCCGGGCTGGTGACGGCCGCGATCTCCTGACGCGCGCCAGTTGGCGACTCTCCCCTGAAGCGGCGGGTTGCGGCGCTTAGCGGCCGGCGTCAGTCACTGACGAGGCCCTGCTCGCTGACTGAAACGTACCCGGACTCCGGGCTCACTCCTCGAGCAGGCCGGCGGCGACGAACGCCCTGTGGTAGATCTCCCTGATGACCTGCTGCTTGCGGGCGTTGTACTGCATGACGTGCTCTCCAGCCGCGTTGGCCTCGGATGCGGCCCGGCGCTTGGCGGCGGCGTAGCGGTCGCGATCCCCGGGGTTGCCCCGCAGCCAGTCACGGAAGATCCGGTGCTTCACCAGCTCGGGGCTATCGAACCCGAAGACATGCAGATTGCAGCGCGGCTCGTCGGTCACCAGCGCCCGGTGGCCGTACCACCAGGGCTCGCGGATCGTCAGCCGGAACCCGATCAGCTCCAGCGCCGGTACGTAGTCCTGTTCACGGGCAGGATCAGCGACCGTCAGGTCGATGTCGATGACGGGCTTGGCCGCCAGCCCCGGGACCGAAGTGGAGCCCACGTGTTCAAGCTGCAGCACCCGCCAGCCCAGGGCCTGCCGGATCCGGTCCGCCAGGTGGTCGTACTGCCGCGGCCAGGCGGGGTCGGGATCGGTTACCTCGATGCCGATCGCCGGGGCGGCGCCGGGCACCCATGGATCGGCTCCGGGAGGTGGCGCGGAGTCGTCGAACGACGCGATCTCGGCTCGGCTCGGCATCAACGCAGTTTATGGCCCGCTCATCGGCAAATCCGGGCAGCGGCCCCGGCTGATCTACCGCGTGCATCCTCCGCGATTGAGATCGTTAGCCGGCCTCGGCGGCGTTCCGCTGCTTCGCCTTATTGATCACTGCCCGTAGCGCATCCTCGAAGATGTCCGGGTAAGCGCGCCGGAGCAGCACCAGCCTGCTTGCGCCGCCTTTCAGCCCGGACGGGCGAGGCTCCAGGTGGACGACCTGCGCAAGGGCTTCCGGCCCGAAGGACGACCCGATCCTGGCGTGCACGGCGTCCAGGTCGATCCCGATAGCGGCCAGCGCGTCCCGGTCCAGGCCGCCGAACAGGACCGCTCCCGGCCCGGCACGACGGGCGATCTCCGCCTCGACGTCTTCCAGCGTGGCACCGCAGGAGTGCAGGACGGCGCGCGCCGGCCGCGGGTCCTGTCCTGGGTGAAGAGCACAGACGAGGATGGTCATGAGATGCTCGCCGCTGACGTAGCGACGGACGAGGCTGCCTGCGCGTCCCAGGCCGCGGGCGGCAGAGGTGCGGGTGTCCCGGGTCAGGGGCCCGGGCATTACCGGCTCCCGATCCGCTTGCCGTGCTTGCGGTGCACGGTCTGCCTGGTGACGCCGAGCCGCCCGGCGATGTCCTGCCAGGACCACCCGAGCTTCCGCGCGTTCTCGACCTGGACGATCTCCAGCCGCTCGGTGAGCGCTCGCAGGGACGCCACGGCGCGGAGCCCGACATCAGGATCGGTGCTGGCGGCGCTCTGGGCGATATCGAGTGCAGGTTCCATGCACGTCAACATATGCTGACGCCCGTCTTCGTGTCAATATATGCTGACAGCCGTGACCTCGGCGCGGCCTGAACACCCGGCCAGATCCCACCCGCCGCTCGCAAGCCGGCGGAACCCGCCTACAGCCCGGTTAGCTAACCGCACCGCGCAAGCCGTCACCGGAGCTGTAACCTCCGCCTTAAAAAATCGTTAGTGAGGCGGTCTTGGTAATCGCGCTTGCGATGTCACGGATCTGCACAATGACTGGGCCGGTTCAGCTTCCCACTCGGTGGCGATGACGCGGAGGTGTGCTTCTGCTCAGAGGGAATAACGGCGCTTCGGCTGGCGTGCCCGCATGGAAACGGGTTTGCCGGGCAGTTCTGGGTGGGACGGCAGGGTGCCGCAAGCCGGCCGCAGGGTCCGGGATCGAGAGTGATCCTTGACAATCGGGCCACGGAGCGTCAACGTAACAGTGGCAAAAGTTAGCCGGGGTGCCGATGAAGCGCCTTGTCGCATTCCGGCTTGATCAGGGCGGCAGCGTCCTGATCCGGCGCAGCCAGCTACCTTGCCGTAAGAATTACGTGTTGCCCGAATCCCTGCTTCCGATAATTGTCCGGCCACTGGACTCGCCTGTGACCAGCTGACCCGGGTCTACGCGGGACGCGAAGGGGAGGGCTGGTTCGGAGGGGGACAGCATGCATTCCTGGCTCGTATGGCTAATATTCGCGATCGCTTGTCTATTGCTGGGTTTTATCGGCTACCACTTCGCTGTGCACACGCTGCGGTTCGTGACGACGCTCTTCGCGCTTGCTGTAGTGGTGGTCGTCACCCGATATGGCGTAGCGCACCAAAGCGCCGGGGCGCACGCCGACCTTGTGAACTCGTTCACACGAGGGTTTGATGCCCTCAGCAACGCCTTCTTCCAGCCACTGTTCGGTCACAATAATCCCATACCTGGGCGGCTCGGATGGCTCGTCATCATTGGCCTGCTCGTTTTCGGGTACCGAGAACTTGAGGTCTGGGCGATGTCCTGGCAGCCGCCCACCCTAGATCTGTCCACTCTTAGCGCTGACAAGCCGCACGCGCAAAACGGCACTTCGTCAGGCGAACAGGGCAAAGCCGCGACAGATCAGCAGCGTCATAACGCAGTTGCAAGCCAACTCAGATTCCGGCTTCCTGCGGTCGCGGTGCGAGCGCCGGCGATCCTGCCCGGCGGCACCGGGGTAGCCGGACTCGTTTCCATCGCCGAGAGTACCGGCAACAGTGCCGGCGGCCTCGCCGGTGCGATCATCGATTTTGTCGGGACGCTGTGGCCGAACCCGCGGGAATACCAGATCCGGGTCCGGGTCGAGCCCTGTGGTAACGAGCACCAAGCCACCGATAGCGTGAAAGTGACGATCGACCTCGAGAACTCCCGGACCGGGGAGAGCGTCGCGACTAAAACCTTGGCCGCGGGCCAATTGGATGAAGCCGGCTGCGTGGTCGCGGGCTATGTCGCCCAGCAAATCTTCAGCGAGGATCCCACTGCACCACCCTGGTGTTATGGCTCGTTCGATGGCAGCGATCTCGCCGCCCTGCTGAGCGCGTGGCAGGACCGGGTATACCGTACGTCCCCGGATGACATCAGCAAGGCCAGGTACAGGCAAATGCACATTCTCGAAAGGGGAGTATCCGGTAGCGTCTGCGCTGGTGTCACCAGATATGAGCTTGCCCAGCTCCGCGATATCGAAGGTTTTCATGTAGAGGCGCTGCGGCTGCACGCGGCCAACCGGGAGGATTATCCTCTCTTCTGGCGCGGCCGGTACCGGCTCGGCATGTCTCTTGAAATGATCGCAAATCGCGAATTCAAGCTAGATGTCAGAAATCGTAAGGAAACTCTCTCCAGGTGCCTGAGCGTCCTCGACCGGTGCCGCGTAACGTGCGGTCCCGAAGTCAGGGACTACTACATAGGGCTTTGGGAGCCATTGCCGCGTCCGCTAAGGATGGAGCTTCTGGCGGCCGCGCAGGACGAGCTGCGCGCAGTCCGGCGGCAACTGACCCCCTGGCGCATCACCTGGGCAGCGTTCGTGCACCGTGATGAGCGGGCGATATGGAAGCACTACTGGCGGCTCGCCGATCGCCAGCGCTTTCATGACGGTGCGCGCGTCGCCGAGCTGCTTGTTGCCGTTCGTCAGAAGTTGATTGAAAACGAAGGACCCGGCAACTCCAGGTCCGGCTCCGGCCATGGCCCGTCGGACAGCCCGCACCATGAACAGTCCGGCGCCCGGCAGGAGCAGCACAAGGGCGGCCGTGACCGCAAAGTCAGCTATCATTTGAGAAGAGTTATGGATAGATATACCCTGGCGAGAGCCAGGTGGATAGCGTCCGCCGTAACAGGTGACAGTGGCACGATCAATGCGGTTTTTAAATCCACGGGTAAGTACCTGCCTGACGAGAATCCGCAGCCGCGCCCACATGCGCGGAGAACGCGCCGGGTGCCCTGGCAGCACAGCACATCATCCTGGCAGGCCGCATATAATACGGCATGCCTGTACGCCGCGCTGGCGGGTGAGCATGACGGTCAGTATGATAGGAACACGATGGCTCAGCGGGTAGTTACCAGCCTTAGACGCGCCATTAATGACCGCCACTGTGAGATGGGGCGGCCATCGGACTGGATTGACAAAGACCCAGATTTCTCGTCCGTGCGGTCGACGCATTCATTCAAAACGTTCTTCGACGAGCTAAAGGAGAAAGGCTATCCGGGGTAATTCCCGTGCCGGCCGATCATTGAAACGGGCGCCTTATTCAGTAAGGTCCGCACTTGCCACCTATCCGGGACCTTCACCGTCATTCTCACGCGGGCGCCGAACAGGTAGGTGGACTTACGGGTGATGAGGTCAAGCGTCCGCCGCTTACAGGCGCGGGACCTGAGGAAGGGATGAGGATGGTTCGCGCGTCTCACATTTCCCCGGCGGGCACCAGGCCTCGGCTGGACAAGCTAATGGCGTGAGGGCACCCGGTATTCGAGTACCGTCACCTGGAGTCCAGGACGGTGTTGACGGCCTGACTATCTGATCGTCCTGACTATCTGAGCGTCCGGGGCGGGTGCCCGGCCGTGTTCCTTGACGATGTCGCTCTCCCGGCCTGCTGCGGGCGGGTCAGGATCGTGGTGTCCCGTTGCACGTGGGGGATCCCCTCCTCGCCTTCGCCCCGGCGATCACGCGGTGGAACCGGTCGTACCGGGGGAGGACGTAAGGGGGGCCTGACCCCTTCCGGCTAGCGTTTTGTCCCGGGCCGGGAGCGACACCGCCGGCCGGTGGTAACGACGTGCTGGCGAGCGCCACGACGGCGACGCCGGCTCAATCGCGAACGAGTTTCAGTGCCAGCCTGGGCACGGCGAAGGATGCGAGAAAGATCGGCAAGAGCCTCTTTCCGGTGCATCGGAAGGCGACGATCTCTTCATCGGCGGCGTCGAAGGTCTGAGTGCTGCTCGAGTTTCGTCCATTGCGAACTTGCAGGGTGTGACGTCCGGGCTCGACTGGTATCTCGATCGTGTGGTTCATTTCAACCGACCCGGCCCGCTCACCGTCGACCACGACATCGTAGGTGCCACGACGGACCTCCGCTCCGATTGCCTTATGCGTCACCTTCAGCGTCGCCGGCATTTGCTGATCTCCTCTTGTTTCTGAACGGCGCTTGCCTGGCTGCCCGGCGGCGAACGCAACGTGCCGCCGGCCCGGGGCAGCAAGCCGGCGTGGTGCCGGTCGTCGCCACCGCTGGCGGCACATCCCGGGCCGGGTACGCCCGTCTTGCGCCGGCCGCGGGAAGGGATCCGGGGCGGTGTCGCCCGTGGCCATCGTATGGCCGTGCCCGCTTGCGGTCGATGCGTACGCGGCGGCTGGCCGTGATCTGGGGTTCCCGGGCCCGGACTGCCCGTCGTGTGCCAGTTGGAGGACGAACTTCCGCTCAGGTCTGCCCGGCTAGAGGGGGCACGCCTCGCCAGGGCCAACGTTAGTGGGTCGCGGACGGCAAAACTACAGCTCATCGGCACCAGGGTTGTTCGCCTCCTCGTGTCGATGGCACAGAAGATCGTCTGGCGAGCTGCACCGAAGTGCGTAACGCGAAGCCGAACAGGGCAGGCGGGATGATGACGACGGGCCGGCCGGTGCGCTGGTACCAGCGGGCTAATGGCCCGGAAGATCAACAACTACAGAGCGGAGATCAAGCAACAGGCGAGTTTCCTGCCCCTGACCTGGGCCGGAACCAAGAGAGCGGGCGACGGGAATCGAACCCGCATGACCAGCTTGGAAGGCTGGAGCTCTACCATTGAGCTACGCCCGCAGCAGCCGCGCCGAACGACGCGGCTGACACCGGTAGCGTACCGTCTTCCGCTCCCGCCGTGGTTCACCCGGCCGCTGTCACCGCCCCTCACGCACGATCACCCGCCCGGCCGATTGCATCCGCGGCGGGATTGGCCGCCGCCCTAAGTGGCATAGTGATCGTTACCGGACAACGGGAGCACACGCGAAGGAGAAACGCAGCACATGGCGCAAGCATCAGCGCAGATAGGCGTCACCGGGCTCGGCGTGATGGGCCGTAACCTGGCCCGCAACTTCGCCCGCCACGGCTACACCGTCGCCCTGCACAACCGAACGGCCTCCCGTACCACCGATATGGTCTCCCAGTTCGGCGACGAGGGCACCTTCGTCCCGGCCCAGTCCGCGCAGGAGTTCGTGCAGGCGCTTGAGCGGCCCCGCCGCCTGGTCATCATGGTGAACGCCGGCCCGGCCACCGACGCCGTGATCGACGAGTTCGCCCCGCTGCTCGAAGCAGGCGACATGATCGTCGACGGCGGCAACGCGCACTTCAAGGACACCCGCCGCCGCGAGGCCGCGCTCCGCGAGCAGGGCCTGCACTTCGTCGGCATGGGCGTGTCCGGCGGCGAGGAGGGCGCGCTGAACGGCCCGTCGATCATGCCGGGCGGCTCGGAAGAGTCCTACCAGGCCCTCGGCCCGATGCTCGAGACGATCAGCGCGCACGTCGACGGAACCCCGTGCTGCACGCACATCGGCCCGGATGGGGCCGGCCATTTCGTGAAGATGGTGCACAACGGTATCGAGTACGCCGACATGCAGCTCATCGCCGAGGCGTACGACCTGCTCAGGCACGGCGTCGGCTTCGAGCCCGCCCAGATCGCCGAGACCTTCCGCACCTGGAACACCGGCCGGCTCGACTCGTACCTGATCGAGATCACCGCCGAAGTCCTGGCCCACACCGACGCGGCGACCGGCAAGCCCTTCGTCGACATCGTGCTCGATCAGGCCGAACAGAAGGGAACTGGCCGCTGGACCGTCCAGGACGCGCTCGATCTGGGCGTGCCGGTCAGCGGCATCGCCGAGGCGGTCTTCGCCCGCTCGCTGTCCGGCCACGCCGACCTGCGCCAGGCCGCCCGCCACCTGCCCGGCCCGGCCCGCACCGGCACCGAGGCCGCCGAGTTCGCCGACCAGGTGGAACAGGCGCTGTACGCTTCCAAGCTGGTGTCCTACGCGCAGGGCTGGAACATGATGGACGTCGGCAGCCGCGAGTACGACTGGGGCATCGATCTCGGCCGGATCGCGATGATCTGGCGCGGCGGCTGCATCATCCGAGCCGCGTTCCTGGACCGGATCCGGGCCGCCTACGCGAACAACGCGGAGCTGCCGACGCTGCTGGCCGACGACGAGTTCGGCAAGGATCTCGCCGCCGCCCAGGATGCCTGGCGCAACGTGGTCGCCACCGCCGCGCGGCTCGGCATCCCCGTCCCCGGCTTCTCCGCCGCCCTGGCCTACTACGACGCGCTGCGGGCCGAGCGTCTGCCCGCCGCGCTCATCCAGGGGCTACGCGATTTCTTCGGTGCGCACACTTACCGCCGGACCGACCGCGAGGGCACCTTCCATACTCTGTGGGCACAGGACCGTTCAGAAGTAACTCGTTAAATCTCTGATTTTTCCCGAACGGGCCCCGGTTCCCCGCCCGCGGCCACGCTCGACGCTTCCTCAGTCCAAGTACAGGCAGAACGGATGCCCATCCAGGCCTGAGGACCACCCAGCCGGGTTCCTCCGTGCTCGTCGTCCAGCCGAGCAGTCGCCGGTAGAAGTCCGCGAGCGCGTTGGCGTCCGGGGCATCGATGTTCGTCCCGGTGAGCGTCAGATGCGGCTGTGCCATACCCGCTCAACCCCTGGTGAACGACAGTAGTTCCGCTGTCGAGGTGAGCTCGCCGCGGCCGGCCAGCGCAGCTTGCCCCGCTCTGTGAAGTAGGCGCCGCGAAGTTTCCGGCCTGCAAAGCACTGAACAAGGATAGGGGGCGGCGGACTCGCACACCCGAGGAATCCCGGACCCAGCACCCGTCCGCCCGCCTCGCCCCTGCAAACGGTTGCGCCAGGCCATGCTGGTTCGGTGTACTGGTCTCCCGTGTTTCGCGGGCTAAGGAGCCGTCATGCCAGCTGACAAAGATGAAGAACCCCTGGCTCGCGCCGTCGCCGCGAGCGCCTGGCTGCTAGAACATGCGCAGGACCTGGTGTCGGTCATCGTCGGCATGGTGCTGATTGTGCTGGCGGCGGCCGAACTCGTCTCCGGCGTGGTCGACTTCTTCTCCGGCATGCCCAAGACCTCCATTGAAACAGCGGGCATCAATTTGCTGGACCGGGTTCTCCTAGTGCTGATCCTGGTCGAGATCGTGCACACCGTGGTGCTGTCGTTGCGTGCTCATCATCTGGTCGCCCAGCCGTTCATCATCGTCGGCCTGGTGGCCGTGATAAGGAAAATCCTCGTTGACCTCAGCGGGACGGCGACCGTTCCGACGCCGCAACTGGCCCTGCTGATCGCGATGATCTTCGTGTTCGTCGCCGCGCTGCTGGCGGTGACCTGGTTCGACCGGCGGCGGAAGGGCGAGCCCGACCTCATCGAACAGGAGATTTCATAACCAACACAAAAGATCGCGTGCATTTAACTCCCCAATAACAATAAGGGGGTTAGATGCACACGAAAATGAAATCCGGCGCCTCCCCGCCTCGAGCAAAGGCCGCACGGGCGGGCAGGTCGGCGCTAGCCGCTACACTCAGCACAGGTACGGGCTGTAGCGCAGCTTGGCTAGCGCGCCGCGTTTGGGTCGCGGAGGCCGCCGGTTCGAATCCGGCCAGCCCGACTAAGTTAACGCCACCGCCGAGGGCGTTACCCGCGGGCCCTGAGGTGCTGGCCGCTTCCGAGCACGCCGAGCACGCCGAGCAGCGCCCGAACGGCCTCGGTTACCGGCTTGAGGGTCTCATCGTCTGGCAGCTCAGGCACCGTCTCCAGCGGCGTTTCCTTCGAAGCCGCCTCGCTCACCGTCTGCAGCGCCGCGGCCAGCTGGCGGACGCCGGACGCCGGTACACGAGCGCCGCGGCTGACCGCAAGCGCGGTCGAGGTGACCGCGTCCATCACTTGTTCCAGGCCGACCACCGCGGGCCACCAGGCGCTCGCGCTACGGCTGATCGAGGGCGGCTCGGACATGGTGCGCTGAAACTCCGCCCGCAGGTCAGCCAGGGCATGGTAGGTCGACCGCCGCATCCGCGAACGAGCCGGCGGCCGCGTCATATCAGCCCCAGCGCCGTCGCCCGCCACCGCATCCGCCCCCGGCGAGCCCGAACCCAGCAGCGCCTCCTCCATGTACCGGATCACGTCCTGCGTGGTCTCCGCGAACTGCCGGGGCAGGTGCGCGTACCAGGCCATCGGCCACGGCGCGAACCCGATAAGCAGCACGATCGCGCAGCCGATCAGCGTGTCGACCAAGCGTTCCTCCGCCAGCCGCCAGCCCGCCGGGGCGAGCAGGTCGATGAGCACGACCACCAGCGGGGTCAGGAACGTCGCGAGCAGCCCGTAGTTCCGGCTGCGGCCGTACGGCAGCAGCGCGGCCAGTATCGAGAACGGGATCAGCAGCCACAGGCCGTGCACGGCGACGAGCAGCACCGCCCCCGCGACCGCGCCGACGATGGTCCCGATGCCCCGCTGCAGGGCCCGGGCGAACACCGAACCGTAGTCCGGCTTGAGCACGATGGCCACGGTGAGCGGCACCCAGTAGGACCGCTGCACCGGTAGTACCTCGGTCATCAGCCCGGCCACGCCCATGCAGGCCATCAGCCGGAGGGTGAATATCCGGCCGATGCGGCCACCGCCGAACTCGTCGATCAGCCGGTCAGCCAGTCCCGCCAGCCGCCCTGACCCCGAGGACGTCAAGGACTTCAACCGTCCCAAAGACCACAGGTCGCGCAACCCCGACCGGGTGTGATCTTCGGGTGACCAGTCCCTCGACAGCGCCCGGGCGGCTCCGGCCATGGCGTCGCGCAGCGCCAGCATGCCCGGGCTGTCATCCCAGGGCGGCGGGATCATCGGCGGCGAGGTCTCGTTCCTGATCGAATCCGCCAGTCGTTCCACCGTCTCGACGACCAGCGGCGGAGGCTGGGTGTCTGCCACGGCGAGCGCCGCCGTCGCCTCGGCCATCAGGTTGCTCGCGTTCAGCGCGGCGATCAGTCGCGCGGTCCGCCTGTTCCGGCCGATGGCGGTGGACCGGGCCGTGAGCAGTTCGTCATAGGCGGTGTTGAGCGCCGCGATCAACTGCTGCCGCCGGGCGGCGAAATCATCGGTGCCGATCGCGCGCAACACCCCCGCCAGGGCGGAGTAGACGGCGGCTACGTCGCGCTGTTCCTTGCCGTGCGGGGATAGCAGCCAGCCGGGAACGATCAGGATGAGCGCCCAGATCACGCCGATCAGGAAACCGACGACGGTGTGCCAGGCCGGCCGCAGCGCACCGACCGGCCCGGCGCCGAGCGAGGTGTAGACCAGAAGCTGCAGTCCGGTCGCGGAGCCGATGTCACCGATGGCGCTGATCACGCCCGACACGCCGGCCACCACGACCAGGGCCAGCACGGCGATCCAGCCGCGGCCATGGATGGCGGATCCGATCGCGAGACCAGCCGCGCCGCCGAACACCGCCGCGCTGGCCACCCGCTTTACCCGGGTCAGGTAAGGGCCGCCGGTGTCGGCCAGGGCGCCAAGCAGCCCCCCCATGGCGGGCAGCACCCCGAGCTCCTTCTGCCCCACCGCTAGGGCCACCGCGAGCGGCACGCTGACCGCGAGCATCGCACGGATCATCGCCGGCCACGGCAGCGGCGCCGGCCGCGGCCGTACCACCTCGGCGAGCCAGTCGGGGACCACCGCGGCCCGCATCGCCGCGGCCTGGGTCCTGATCAGGGCCCGGCTCCCGCTTTGCCGCCGCCTCACAGCTCCCTATCTTCTCCCGAACGGGCGTCGTACCAGCCCTGGGCCTGCCTCCAGCCTGCCGCTGTACCCCGGCGACCCGGTTGAATGCCGCCGTAGCTCGGCAGATTACCGGCATGGACGCTTCCAGGTTCCTGGCGTGCCCGGCGGCCTGGCCGGGAGATTCGCCCAGCCGGAGGGCGGCCGCCTGGCCGGCGACCTCGCCTGGGCTGGCTACCTGACCTGCTGGCCGGCCGCCCGGCTGCTGGCCGGCGGTTCATGCACTGACGAGGCCGGCGTCCGGAGCCGGAACTCGGCGTATGTCTCAGGGGGCTGGTTCGTCTCGGGCAGGCCGTAGCTGAACAGCAGCTCGTTGGCAACCTTGGTGGCACGGTAGAACTCGAGGGCGGCGTGCCGGATCTGGCGGGCCAGGCGGACGACCCAGGAACTGTAAGCGTCCATATCTCCAGCCTGCCATGGGTGACGGGGGCCAGCAAATGGCAGTAACGCCAATGTCGGGTGACATCCTGCCAGCGCCTCTGTCATACTTCAGGTCATGACGGTTAGTGACTGGATACATGCGTCGCGGTGGAGCTGGCGTGCTCAATAGGGTGGCCGTAGTGGTCGTCAACGGTTTCCTCCCGTTCGAGTTCGGCACCATATGTGAGGTATTCGGCGTCGACCGGGCAGATGACGGGTTGCCGTCTTACGATTTTGCGGTGGTCGCCGGCGAGCCCGCGCCGCTGCGGGCGTACAACGACTTCACCATCCAGCCCTCCTCCGGCCTGGATCGGCTCGAGGAAGCGGACCTGATCGCCCTGCCGGCGGTCGGCGACAACCGTCTCAGCCTGTGCGTCGGCCGGCCGATGTCGCCTGCCGGGCCGGAAGCCCCCCGGGCTTTTCCCGACGAGCTGCTCGCGGCCCTGCGCCGCGCGGTGGAGCGCGGCGCGCGGGTGCTGAGTGTGTGTAGCGGAGCCTTCATCCTGGGCGAGGCCGGCTTGCTTGACGGCCGCCGCTGCACCACGCACTGGCGGAATGCGGCCGAGCTGGCCCGCCGTTACCCAGCGGCCAAGGTCGATCCGGACGTCCTTTACGTCGATGACGATCCGGTGATCACCAGCGCGGGCACGGCGGCCGGCATCGACGCCTGCCTGTACCTGGTCAGGAAGGAACAGGGCTCCCGGGTCGCCAACGGCATCGCCCGGCGGATGGTGGTGCCGCCGCACCGCGACGGCGGCCAGGCTCAGTACGTCGTGCAGCCCGTTGCGCCCTCGTGTGACGGCGCGCTCCGTGACCTGCTCGAATGGCTGCGCGGCCACCTCGACCAGCCACTCGCCGTCCGGCACCTGGCCGCTCGCGCGAACATGTCCGAGCGCACCTTCGCCCGGCGTTTCGTCCAGGACACGGGCACGACGCCGCAGCGCTGGCTCACCGGGCAGCGCATCTTGCTGGCTCAGCAGCTGCTCGAGGAGAGTGACGAGACCGTAGACGCCGTCGCGGAGGCGGCCGGCTTCGGTAACGCGACCGTCTTGCGCCATCACTTCCGCGCCTGGTGCGGCACCACTCCCAACGCGTACCGGCACCTCTTCCGCGGCGATCCGCCCGGTCATCTCGCCGGATAGGTAATATCCGCCCGTACTCGAGGCTGGACCGGCACCCCGGCACTCGAGCCCGGGCCAAACCCGCTCACTCGAGCCGGGCCAAACCCCGCAGACTCGAGTAATATCTGGTTTATGAGGTTCCTGCTTCGGGTGGCGGTCTCCGCCGTCGCCCTGGGTGTCGCCACCGCCGCGGTACCCGGGATTGAGCTCCTCGCCGGGAGCGGCTGGTCGAAACTGGGCACGCTGCTCGCCGTGGCCCTGATCTTCGGCCTTATCAACGCCACGCTCAAGCCGCTGATCAAGGTCGTCGGCTGCGCGTTCTACGTGCTTACGCTCGGCCTGGCCGCGCTGGTCGTCAACGGCCTGCTCCTCTGGCTGACCAGCGTCATCGCGGGCGACCTGACGCTGCCGTTCCACGTGACCGGGTTCTGGGCCGCCTTCTGGGGCGCCATCATCGTGGGGCTGGTGAGCTGGCTGCTCCATCTCGTGATTGGGGATAACCGCCCTGAGAACGATGAGCCGCCGCCGGTCCGCGTGGTCAGAGTGCGTTAGCCCCTAGACTGTCGGCTTAGACTTCTCAGCGATCCAGCGCTGAGTTACCATCCTCAATCCCGGAGTGACGCGGACGTGAAGACTGACGTCGAAGAGCTGAGCCCGACCCGTGTCCGGCTCAGCGTCGAGGTGCCGTTCGATGAGCTGAAGCCCAGCCTCGACAAGGCCTATCGCGAAGTCGGCCGGCAGGTCCGCATCCCGGGCTTCCGGCCCGGCCGCGTGCCGCCGCCCGTCATCGACCGCAGGGTGGGCCGCGATGTCGTGCTCAGCCAGGCCGTCAACGACGCGATACCCGATCTCTACGCAAAGGCGGTGGCCGAGGGCGACGTCTTCGCGCTCGGCCAGCCCGAAGTCGAGATCACCAGCCTCGACGACGGCAAGGAGCTGACGTTCACCGTCGAGGTCGACATCCGGCCGAAGTTCGAGCTGCCGGACCTCTCCGCCCTGTCGGTCACGGTCGATGACACGATCGTCACCCCGGACGAGGTGGCGGAGTACCTCGGCTCGCTGCAGGAGCGGTTCGCCTCGCTCAAGGCCGTGCAGCGATCGGTCCAGCCCGATGATTACGTCTCTATCGACCTGTCCGCCACGGTGGACGGCAAGCCGGTCGAGGACGCTCAGGCCAGCGGCCTGTCCTACCAGGTCGGGAGCGAGTCTCTGCTGGACGGGCTGGACACCGCGCTGACCGGGATGGCGGCCGGAGACTCGGCCACCTTCCGCACCGAACTGGCGGGCGGAGAGTACGCCGGCCGCGAAGCCGACGTGACGGTGACCGTCCATAGCGTCAAGGTCAAGGAAGTCCCCGGCCTGGACGACGAGTTCGCCCAGCTGGCCAGCGAGTTCGACACGCTGGGCGAGCTTCGCGCCGACACGCGCGCGCAGCTGGAGCGGATGAAGACCACGCAGCAGGTCGTCCAGGCGCGCGATCGGGCCCTGGACGCCCTGCTCGACACGATCGACATCCCGCTGCCGGAAAGCGTGGTGGTAGACGAGGCCGGCCACAGCCGGGACGCGGTCCTGCAGCAGCTCGAGCGCGCTGGCGCCACCCTTGAGGGCTACCTGGAGATGTCGAACCAGACCGAGGAGCAGTTCGAGGCGGACGTCGACCAGCGGGCCCGCCGTGCGGTCAAGGTCAGCCTGGTCCTGGACCAGCTGGCCCGGGAGGAGGAGCTCGGGGTCGATCAGGCCGAGCTTTCCGCCTACGTGACCCGGCAGGCCGAGCAGATGGGCGTCCCCCCCGAGCGCCTGGCGCAGCAGCTCGCCGAGAGCGGCCAGCTCAGCTTCGCGGCGGCCGAGGTCCTGCGCGGCAAGGCGATGAACCTGATCGCTGAGCGCGTCAAGGTAACGGACGAGTCCGGTCACGAGGTTGACATCAAGGCCGTCCTGAACGCCCCCCTGCAGCCCGCGGGTACCGCCGAGAGCGCGGTCGCGGCGGACGACGACGCCGAAGTGATGGCCGAGACGGACGCCGAAGCCAGCCCGGCCGACGACACCGAAGACGCCGAGGCCAGCCCGGCCGACGACGACACCGAAGACGCCGAAGCGTAAGCCGACGCCGGAGCGCCGGCGGCCCTCCGCACAGGGGACTCTGGCTAGTTCCGTCGAGCCAGCACACCGGGCCTGACGTCCGGTTCGCCCTCATTCAGGCGGCAGCGTCCGGCTGCCTGCCTCCGCTCTCGCGGTCGGCCGCCCACCGCGGCCCGGTGCGCCAGGAGCGAACAAGGGGGCGGTGCGGGACGATCGGGTTGCGCGCCGGCGTTATGGTCGCATCAATGACACTAGACGTGACTGGAGCAGGTGAGTAAGCGTGACTCAGCCCCTGTGGAGCCCAGCGCCGCCGTCGATCGTGGCGGCCGGGGAGGGCCCTGTCCTGCCGTTCAGTGAGCCGCTGTTGCAGCGGCTGCTGCGGCATCGCATCATCATGCTCGGGCAGCAGGTCGACGACGAGATCGCGAACCGTATCTGCGGCGAGATCGTGCTACTCGCGTCCGAGGACCCGAGGCGTGATATCAGCATCTACATCAACTCTCCTGGCGGCTCGGTATACGCCGGGATGGCCATCTACGATGTTATGCAGTACGTCCCGAATGACATCGTCACGTACGCGATGGGAATGGCCGCGTCGATGGGACAGTTCCTGCTGACGGCGGGCGCGCCGGGCAAGCGGTACGCCCTGCCGCACGCGCAGATTCTCATGCACCAGCCGTCCGGGGGCATCGGCGGTACCGCCTCCGACATCAGGATCCAGGCCGAGCAGATGCTGTACGTCAAGCGGACGCTGTTCGAGCGCACCGCCTTCCACACCGGGCAGCCGATCGAGCAGATCGAGAAGGACGCCGACCGCGACCGCTGGTTCACCGCGGAGGAAGCCAAGGAGTACGGCTTCGTCGACCAGGTGATCCGCAGTGCCGTCGAGGTACCCACTGAGGGCGTGGTGTCATGATCAACCCAAAGGAGCCGAACGTGAGCGACAACAGCTTGCGGAGCCCTCAGTCAGCGCTGCTGACCCCGCAGTCCAGGTACGTGCTCCCGTCCTTCGTCGAGCGGACCTCGTACGGGATCAAGGAGATGAACCCGTACAACAAGCTCTTCGAGGAGCGGATCATTTTCCTCGGCGTCCAGATCGACGACGCCTCGGCGAACGACGTCATGGCCCAGTTGCTGACGCTGGAGGCCATCGACCCCGATCGCGACATCACGATCTACATCAACTCGCCCGGCGGGTCGATGACGTCGATGATGGCGATCTACGACACGATGCAGTTCATCCAGCCCGACATCCAGATCTGCTGCATCGGGCAGGCGGCCTCGGCGGCCGCGGTGATTCTCGCCGCGGGTACCAAGGGCAAGCGGATGGCCCTGCCCAACTCCAGGATCCTCATCCACCAGCCGGCCACCGAGGGTGGCTACGGCCAGTCCAGTGACATGGAGATCCAGGCCAGGGAGATCCTGCGGATGCGGTCCGCGATGGAGGTCATCCTGGCCCGGCACACCGGCAAGGCCGAGGAGGTCGTCCGCCGGGACATCGAGCGGGACAAGTTCCTCACCGCCGAGGAAGCCAAGGAATACGGCCTCATCGATGACGTCCTGACCATGATCAAGAGGGGCAGCGAGCGCACTGCCGAGGTAGTGTCGTTATAACCAGGAGGATTCAGCTCTTCCCTCTTAGGCCGCTGAAGGGGTTTGATGGTGTCCATCGGACCCCAGGAGGCGGTACCGTCGGTATGCAAGCTCTAGAGGGCCTCGCGGGACATGTCCGCTGGAGGCGGCCTGACGGCCGTCGCCACGGCACCATGTAAAGGAGTATCTGGGTGGCACGCATCGGTGACGGTGGGGACCTGCTGAAGTGCTCGTTCTGCGGTAAGAGCCAGAAGCAGGTCAAGAAGCTCATCGCCGGCCCTGGCGTGTACATATGCGACGAGTGCATCGACCTCTGCAACGAGATCATCGAGGAAGAGCTCGCCGAGCCCACCGAGTTCAAGTGGGACAGCCTGCCTAAGCCGCGGGAGATCTACGAGTTCCTCGACGCGTACGTGATCGGCCAGGACGCGGCCAAGAAGGCCCTGTCCGTGGCCGTGTACAACCACTACAAGCGCGTCCAGTCGGGGGAGGACCGGCCCGGCGACGAGGGCGTCGAGCTGGCCAAGTCCAACATCCTGCTGCTCGGCCCGACCGGCTCAGGCAAGACGTTGCTCGCCCAGACGCTGGCCCGGCTGCTCAACGTGCCATTCGCGATCGCCGACGCGACCGCCCTCACCGAGGCCGGCTACGTCGGCGAAGATGTCGAGAACATCCTGCTCAAGCTGATTCAGGCGGCGGATTACGACGTCAAGAAGGCCGAGACCGGCATCATCTACATCGATGAGATCGACAAGATCGCGCGCAAGAGCGAGAACCCGTCGATCACCCGTGACGTGTCCGGCGAAGGCGTACAGCAGGCGCTGCTGAAGATCCTCGAGGGCACGACGGCTTCGGTGCCGCCGCAGGGCGGACGCAAGCACCCGCACCAGGAGTTCATCCAGATCGACACGACCAACGTGCTGTTCATCTGCGGCGGGGCATTCGCGGGACTCGAGAAGATCATCGAGCAGCGCTCCGGGCACAACGGCATGGGATTCAACGCCAAGCTCCGGGTCAGGAACGCGAACACTGACCAGTTTGGCGACGTGATGCCGGAAGACCTGCTGAAGTTCGGGATGATTCCCGAGTTCGTCGGGCGGCTGCCGGTTATCACCAGCGTGCACAACCTGGACAGGGAAGCGCTCATCCAGATCCTGACCGAGCCGCGCAATGCCCTGGTGAAGCAGTACCGGCGCCTGTTCGAGCTTGACGGCGTGGACCTGGAATTCACTCCAGACTCGCTGGAGGCCATCGCCGACCAGGCGAACCTGCGTGGCACCGGCGCGCGTGGCCTGCGCGCGATCATGGAAGAGGTCCTGCAGTCGGTAATGTACGAGGTACCGAGCCGCAAGGACGTGGAGCGCGTGGTGATCACGCGCGAAGCCGTGCTTGAGAACGTCAATCCGACCATCGTTCCGAGGGATGTCACACGGCGGACCCCCCGCGAGAAATCAGCCTGACCGGGTCCGCTCGCGGGCCCTCGGGTGCGGCGGGACGCCGCGGATCCCGTCTGCGGGTCCGAAGTTAGCGTGCTGCACAGGTGTTCGGACACCGTAAGTTGACGTTTGGTTCTGTGCAGTGAAGATGCTGTCGGCCTGATGTCGACTTTGGGGGTATTGCCCATCGGCATCGTTATTGATGTGTAGCCTCCTGCGTATTGCCGTTAAGTCTGGCGGGGTTCCCGCTCACGCCAGGATCTCGGACGCTGACAAAGCAGCCGTCTTCCACAGCGACGGGGAATTGAGCACAGATGAGTGGTTGGGATGCCCCTACGGGCAGCTGGGACGCGCGCGAGGAGCCTGAGGAATCCGGCGGGCCGGACGACCAGGGCTATCAGCAGGAGCCGACCGGCGGCTACCGCACCGTGAGAGGCGGCGAGAGCAGGCTGCGCGGGGGGCGACGGAGCCTGCCAGGTTACGACCAGGCGCAGTCCCACGACCAGGCGCAGTCTTACGACCAGGCGGGCGGCTACGATCAGGGCTCCGGCTACGATCAGGGCTCCGGCTACGATCAGGGCTCCGGCTACGGGCCAGGACCGGGTTACGGACAGCCGCCAGGCTACGGGCCGGGTCCGGATACCGGCCCGCAGGCCCAGAGCCCGGCCGGCACGGGCCCCCAGCGCACCTTCGGCTCCGGTCCCAACCAGCCGGCCAACTCGGTTCCTCCGCGCGCGATCGGCTCCGGCCCGCAGAGTCCGCCGGTGCCGCGAGCCGCTCTCGCCTCCGGTCAGCGGGCAGCCGTCGGCTACGGCGAGACCGCGGCCGGCGGATTCCCCGGATACGCTCCGGCCGAACCCATCCGTCAGTCCAGTCCAGTTCCCGGCGATCAGCCGGGCTACGGGACCCCGCCCGGTTACGGCAGCCAGCAGAGCTACCCCGACCAGGGCTACAGCGTCGACCAGGCTTACGGGAGCGACCAGGGCTACGGCACCGACCAGGGCTACGGCACCGACCAGGGCTACGGCACCCGGGCGGGATACGGCCCCGAGGGCTCTGGCGGCGAACCGGGCTACGGTGCGCCGTCCCCGGCGCCCCGGGGGTTCGGCGATTCGGGCCAGAACGGCTTCGGCCCGGCAGATCCGGTCCGGCGCGACTACGGTCAGCCGGGCTACGGCGGGCAGCCACCAGCGCAGGACAGTTACCTGTCCGGCGGGGCCGGCCAGCCGGATCAGGCCCAGCCGGATGTGGATTATCAGACCGAGGCGTACCCGCGGCCCGGCTTCGAGCCGCCCGCTTACCCCGAGAACGGTTTCGGGCGCGGCAGCGCCGGTCCGTCCTACCCCGCCCAGGATTACCAGACCGAGGCGTACCCGCGGCCGGGATCCGAGGCGCCGGCTGGCTTCGGCGACGAAGCCGGAACGGGCCCTCGGGCGCAGGACAGCTTCAGCGCGGCAAGCCCAGGCGCCTACCCGCAAGCCGGTTACGGTCAGGATGGGTACGGCCAGACGGCCCATGACCAGAACGGCTACGGGCCGGCCGCCGGCTTCGGTCCGCCGGGCGGCCGCCAGGACAGCTATCCCCCGGACGGCTACTCCCCGGACGCCTACGTCCAGCCGGGTTTCCAGCCGCCGGGGGCGCCGGGCTACGGCGATGACGACGTTGCCTCACCCGGCCGGCCGCCACGTTCCGGCGGGCCGCGTTCAGGTCGGCGGCCGCCCCGGCAGATTGGCGGGGTCCGGATGGCCCTCTACCTGGCCGCGGCGGTCGTCGGCGTCGTGGTGATCGTGTACCTCGTCATCCACCTGACGAAGAGCAGCCCGAACAGCGCGGCCGGCGGCGCGTCGACGCCGAGCACGGGCACGACGGCCTCGGCGAACGTACCCGTCTCGGGCTTTGTCGTCACCCAGGCGGCCAGCGTCGGTCCGTATCCGCTGAACAAGGCCGCGACCACGCAATACACCGCCGGCGCCCTGCATCAGTCGGCTCCCATCGTGGCGAAGATAAAGGCTCAGGGAGCTGGCCAGCCGGGTAAAGACGTGGTCGGCATCTACAACCTGACGTCCGTCTCGTCCATCACCTCGACGGGGTACAAGGGCATGGTGGTCGTCGCGTATGACGGCACGTTCAACCCGGCCGCCGTGATCAAGCTCGAGCAGGCCAAGCTCAAGTCTTCGCGCACGGTGCCGGCGGGTCCGCACGGCGGGGCCATGCTGTGTGGCTACAACACCTCGAGCGGATCAGCGGCCAGCGAGTGCGCGTGGGTCACCAAGACCACCTTCGGCGAGGTCGAATACACCTCGGGCGCGATTCCGGTGAGGTACCCGGGTGCCGCCGCGCTCGCCCTCCAGGTCAGGAACTCGGTCGAGGTCCGGTCCTCCTGACCGGCGCTGGCCAGCGCCGGCCTGCGGGCCAGCCCGGGAACCCGGCGAGTCAAGCGCTCCGCAGGCCGTAGACTCACCTGTCGTGAGCAGACCCGAGCCGATCGAGCTGCCCTCTCAGTACGCGCCGGCCGAGGTGGAAGGCCCGCGCTACGAACGCTGGGAGAAGGCAGGTTACTTTACCGCGGACGCGCATTCGGACGCGCCCGCGTACTCCATCGTCATCCCGCCGCCGAACGTCACCGGCTCCCTGCACATCGGCCATGCGCTCGACCACACGCTGATGGACGCGCTGGTCAGGCGGCGCCGGATGCAGGGCTACAACGCTCTGTGGCTGCCCGGCATGGACCATGCGGGCATCGCCACCCAGAATGTAGTGGAGCGTGAGCTCGCCAAGGAGGGCCTGAGCCGTCACGATCTGGGGCGCGAGGCCTTTGTCGAGCGGGTCTGGCAGTGGAAGGCCGAGTCCGGCGGCAAGATCCTCGGGCAGATGCGCCGTCTAGGCGACAGCGTGGATTGGTCCCGTGAGCGGTTCACGATGGACGCGGGCCTGTCCCGCGCCGTTCAGACGATCTTCAAGCGGCTCTTCGACGACGGCCTGATCTACCGGGCCGAACGCATCATCAACTGGTGCCCGCGCTGCCTCACGGCGCTGTCCGATATCGAGGTCGAGCACAGCGACGACGACGGCGAGCTCATCTCGATCCGCTACGGCGACAACGACGACTCCATCGTGGTCGCCACCACCCGGGCCGAGACCATGCTCGGCGACACCGCCGTCGCGGTGCACCCCGACGACGAGCGCTACGCCCACCTGGTCGGCCGGACCGTGGCGCTGCCGCTGACCGGCCGGCGCATCCCGATCGTCGCTGACGACCACGTCGACCCGGCGTTCGGCACCGGCGCGGTCAAGGTGACCCCGGCGCACGACCCGAACGACTTTGAGATCGGCCGTCGGCACGGCCTGCCCAGCCTGACCGTCCTCGACGAGCACGGCGTGGTCACCGCGCACGGCCCGTTCCAGGGCCTGGACCGCTTCGAGGCCAGGCCCGCGGTGGTGGCCGCGTTGCGCGAAGACGGCCGGATCGTGGCCGAGGTCCGCCCGTACGTGCACTCGGTCGGTCACTGCAGCCGCTGCGGCACCACGGTCGAGCCGCGCCAGTCACTGCAGTGGTTCGTCCGCGTCGGCCCGCTCGCCCAGGCGGCCGGCGACGCGGTCCGCGACGGCCGCGTCCGGCTGCACCCGCCGGAGATGAACGCGCGGTACTTCGGCTGGGTGGATGACATGCACGACTGGTGCATCAGCCGTCAGCTGTGGTGGGGCCACCGTATTCCAGTTTTTTATGGACCGAACGGCGAGGTGGTGTGCGTTGGCCCGGACGAGCAAGCCCCCGGTGGCTGGCGCCAGGACCCCGACGTGCTCGACACCTGGTTCTCCTCGGCGCTGTGGCCGTTCTCTACCCTCGGCTGGCCCGACGACACTCCTGACCTGCGCACGTTCTACCCGACCAGCGTGCTGGTCACCGGGTACGACATCCTGTTCTTCTGGGTGGCGCGGATGATGATGTTCGGCCTGTACGCGATGCGAGAGGCGGAGCCGGCCGACGCGGTGCCGTTCCGCACCGTGGCCCTGCATGGCCTGGTCCGGGACCAGTTCGGTAAGAAGATGTCCAAGTCGCGCGGGAACACCGTGGACCCGCTGGACTGGGTGGACCGGTTCGGCGCCGACGCGACCAGGTTCACCCTGGCCCGCGGGGCCAATCCGGGCGGTGACATCGCCATCAGCGAGGAGTGGGCCGCAGGCTCGCGCAACTTCTGCAACAAGCTGTGGAACGCCGTCCGCTTCGCCCTGCTCAACGGCGCGCATGTGCCGTCGCCCCCGCCGGACCCGGCCCAGCTAGATTCGGCCCAGCTAGATTCGGCCCAGCTAGATTCGGCCCAGCTAGATTCGGCCCAGCTAGATTCGGCCCAGCTAGATTCGGCCCGGTACTCGGTGCCGGACCGGTGGATCCTGTCCCGGCTGTCCGCCGTGATCGCAGACGTGGACGAGCTGTTCGAGGCGTTCGAATTCGGCAAGGTCTGCGATGTGCTCTACCACTTCGCGTGGGATGAGGTCTGCGACTGGTACCTGGAGCTGGCTAAGGTGCCGCTGACTGCCGCGGACCCGCGGGCTGCCGAGACCACCAGGCAGGTGCTCGGCTTCGTGCTCGACCAGCTGCTCCGGCTGCTGCATCCGGTCATGCCGTTCGTCACCGAGGAGCTGTGGACCGCGCTGACCGGTGAGGAGTCGGTCATGGTGTCCGCCTGGCCGGCGTTCTCCTATCAGGACCAGGCCGCCGAGGCGGAGATCTCGTCGGTGATGCGGCTGGTGACGGAGATCCGCCGGTTCCGCTCGGACCAGGGGCTGCGGCCAGGCCAGCGCGTCGCGGCCCGGCTGGTGGGCATCGCAGCCACGCCGCTGGCCGGGCACGAGGAGCGGATCCGCTCGCTGCTGCGGCTCACCCCGCCCGCGGACGGTTTCACCGCGTCCGCGTCGCTCGCGGTCGAGGGCCTTATGGTCGAGCTCGACGTGGCCGGGGCCATCGACGTCGCGGCTGAGCGCCGCCGGATGGAGAAGGATCTCGCGGCGGCCAGGAGCGAGGCGGAGCAGGCGGCGCGGAAGCTGGACAATGCCGACTTCACCGCGAGGGCGCCCGCCGCGGTGGTCGCGAAGACCCGTCAGCGCCTGGACGCGGCGCAGGCGGACATCAGCCGCCTGGAGCAGCGCCTGGCTCTATTGCCTCGGGGGGACGCTGCTTCCCCGGGGGGACGACCCCCCGGGACCCCCCCGATCCTGGGGGAGAACCTTCCCCCCCGGACCCCCCCGGCCCCAAGACCCCCCTTGGGGGGGACGACCCCCCAAGACTCCCCCGCTCCTGGGAGGGCTGCCCGCCCCCCATACCCCCCGGGCCCAGCGCGTAGGCTGGCGTTATGGACATCGAGGCGCGGATGCGCGAGGTCGAGCGGGAGATTATCGCCCGCAGGCCCGAACACTCCGTTGATCTGGCTCTAGACCGGATGGCCGACCTCGTCGAACTGCTCGGGCATCCGGAGCGTGCCTGTCCCGTCATCCATATCACCGGCACCAACGGCAAGACGTCGACCGCCCGGATGATCGACGCTCTGCTGCGCAGCCGCGGGCTGCGGACCGGCCGGTTCACCAGCCCGCACCTGGTCTCGATCAGGGAGAGGATCTGCGTAGACGGCGCGGCGGTGTCCGCCGAGCGGTTCGTCGAGGCTTACGAGGAGATCCTCCCGTACGTCCAGCTCGTCGATGACCGGCATCCGGTCCCGATGTCCTTCTTCGAGGTCCTGACCGGGATGGCCTTCGCGATCTTCGCCGATACGCCCGTTGACGTGATGGTCCTCGAGGTCGGCGTGGGCGGCAGGCTCGACTGCACCAACGTGGCGGATGGCGTGGTGCCGGTGATCACCCCGATCGCGATCGATCACACCAGGCTGCTCGGCAACACGATCGAGGAGATCGCGGGGGAGAAGGCCGGCATCATCAAGCCCGGGGCGGTCGCGGTGCTCGCGCAGCAGCCGCTCCCGGCGGCCGAGGTGCTGGTCCGGCGCACCGCCGAGGTAGGCGCCACGGTGGCCAGGGAAGGCGTCGAGTTCGGCGTGCTGAGCCACGAGCAGGCGGTAGG
Organism: uncultured Actinomycetes bacterium; assembly: GCA_963806335.1. Classification (GTDB taxonomy): domain Bacteria; phylum Actinomycetota; class Actinomycetes; order Streptosporangiales; family Streptosporangiaceae; genus Palsa-504. The sequence goes on along the minus strand of CAWDXO010000018.1, from coordinate 53,004 downwards.
CGGTCAGCTGCTCACGCTCCGCGGCCTGCGCGGCACCTATGAGGATGTCTTCCTGCCGCTGTACGGCAGTTATCAGGCGGGAAACGCGGCCTGTGCGCTGGCAGCGGTCGAGGCGTTCGCCGGAGTCGGCGATGACGCGGGCGAGGCACTTGATCCGGACCTGGTCCGGGAGGCGTTCGCCAAGGTCAGCTCGCCCGGACGGCTGGAAGTGATCAGGCGCAGTCCCACCATCATCATCGACGCGTCGCACAACCCGGCGGGCGTGGCAGCGACTGTGGCCGCCGTGCAGGAGGCGTTCACCTTTACCCACCTGGCCGGGGTCTTCGCGGCCAGCGGGGACAAGGACGTCGCGGGCATGCTCGCGGAACTTGAGCCGCTGCTCGATGAGATCGTGGTGACCGGCAATTCTTCCGACCGGTCGATGCCGCCCGGTGAGGTCGCGGAGCTCGCCGCCGAGATCTTCGGCGAGGATCGGGTTGCCGCCGCCGACCGGCTGGACGACGCGATAGAGGCCGCGGTCACGCTGGCCGACGAGGCCGCAGTCGCGGGCCCGCCGGGCAGCGGCGGCGTGCTCGTCACCGGATCGGTCATCACCGCGGGCGACGCCCGCAAGCTGCTCGGGCCTAATGGCGGCGAACTGCCGCCCGAGCCGACGGCCAGCCAGCCCTCGCGCCACCCGTTCACGGCCGCGGAACTCTCCTGAGGAGGCGCCTGGGATGAATGGGATAAGGCGGCTGTGCGGCACCGTGCTGATCATGGAGGCGATCGTCCTCGGGCTTGCCATCCTGCCCGCCATCGTTCTTGAACATGCGAACCGCCCGCTGGCGGGCGGCATCGGCGGCACCCTGGCGGTGTGCGCCCTGCTGCTCAGCGGGCTGGTCGGGCGGCCAGGTATGGGCTGGGCGCTCAAGGCGGGCACCGTCCTGCAGGTCCTGGTCATCGCGGCGGGAATCGTCGTGCCGGCCATGTACGTCCTCGGCGTGATCTTCGCCGCGCTCTGGGTGACCGGAATCTGGCTCGCCCGGCGGTACGAGGCCCCCAATGCCGTCGGCCCGGACTCGAGAAGCTCGGGGACGCCTGCCACACCGACCTCAGGGACACCCGCCTCCTAGTTTGCAAACACCCGAGCGCCTACCAGCCACTATCCAGGATCCAGCACGCCGTGAGCTGAACTGTCGATTACGTCGCCGACCTGGACCTCGACCAGCTTGTCGGCGACGTCTACCCGGCACTGGGGTGACCCGGCTGCCCGCTCCAGATCAGCGGGTCAGCTTCGCCGAGCAGGTGCATGCCGCCCTCGCACCGCACGATCATTTCACCGAGCACTTCCACGTCGCGACACTGGCTGGCAAGGTCCGATAGCAGCAATTGGGGTGTCCCTTTGACCGGAGTAGTGGATTACCCGCAGGCCTGCGTTCGCTACCGATGGCCGGCGGGTGAGTTCCCGGCCTGGTGGCCCGGCCGGCGCGGATGGGACGGCGCCGGGCCCGTCCGGCAGGCCGCGTTGCCCCTGCCCGTCCCGTCTCCCGCGGCGGAGCGGTGATTAACACGGAGGATCCGGCCTGCGTGGAGGATCGGGGCCCGCCCGGGTACCGGATATCCCACGTAGGCCGGATCTTCCGCGATCTTTGGGACTGTGGAAGTTGCGGGGATACATGTTGCTGGTGGGTTCCTGGCCCGGGGGCGGCGCCGCGGGTGGGCCCTGGCCGGACCCGCCTGCGGCCCCGGCTGCGGGCCCGCACCGCTCCGGCACCTGACCGCGGGCGCCCGCCCAGCCTGCAGCGCCCGTCGGCCGGCCGCCCGTGGCGAGGGCCCTGACCTGGAATCCTCCGGTCAATGGATACCCGGAGCAGCAAATCCACTTCCGGCGGTGTCGCCGTTGACGCGGGGGTTGGTAACCAGGGCGCGGATGATGCCGAGGGTGGTGTCGGTGATGGTGGCCCAGATGGTGACCCGTCCCTTGTCTTGCCGGTACAGGCAGTCGATGTCGCGGGCGCACGCCTGGCTGGCGAAAGCCGGCTACCCGGTGGCAGTCGGCCTCGCTAACACGATCAAGGACTGTGGTGCGAAGGCGCCACCGCTGCCAGGACAAGGTGATGTCGATCCGATGTTCGGGATCGAAAATCAACGAGGCCGCCAGGGAACGCTAGCAGGTCGGCAAGCATGCCCAACCACCGCGACGCACGCCTGCCCCCGCGCGGGGAACCGGCCCGGCATCCCCAGTCGGCCGTTAGGACTGCCGCCATTGACGAACCAGCTATCAACGTGATATCACATTATTAAGTGATCGGGTGACCGACACCACAGCCCACAGGAGGCATCCCGATGAACGCACCCAACGACAACACCCTTGCGAAACGCCTGCGCAGGTGGTGGCTAACTCCCCCGCGACCCGGCCTGCAACGCCTGATCAGCCCATTCGACTACCGCCACCTCCGCGGCTTCGGGATCACGCGCATCGCCGGTGGCGGTGTCGCGGCCGCCGCCGGCGTCGTGTGCCTCTCGTACGGCGTCTACGGATGGGCCGCCTTCTTCCTGGTTATTGCGGCGCTGAATTTCGCGGGCGGCTACTGGTACCTCACTATCGCCCGCTCCGCACCCGCCCGGACCTGAGCCTGGTCAGACGCCCGCCAGGGCGACGATGCCCGTACTCGCGGATCATCCGCGGATGATCGCCCGGGTGGTCCGGCAGCAGGATCGCCGGGACATCGAGGGAACTCGAAAGGCAGTCAGGCTGGCCGCGGGTGTGCTGTCCGGAGTGGGACGTGGAGCGACAAGCCGGGCGGCTCACGGGGTCAGCGTTCAGGGGCCGGACGGGGCGCGCGACGCACTGCGGGGGCGCGGCGCGGCACGAGACGGGACGGCAGAACCGCTTCCCCGCTCAGCGACGGGGAAGCGGTACTACCGTTGGCAGGGTCATAGCTGAATCGTGACTTCTATGGTCAGGCTGCACGATTCGCGAATGTTTTCAGACCAGGGAGCGTCTGCTATTGCACCCGAAACCGCGGCGTGGACCGGGCCCTGCACGGGCTGGGCGCCGGGATCGCGATGGTCCCCGTGGTCGCGGCCGTCGCGGAGCAGCGGACGGCGCGGCGGCCACGGGCGCGGGGACGGGGCAGGCGGTGCATCACGCCCCCGTCCTGGCGGCCGGGCGCTGGGCGCCGGTCGCGGCGGCGGTTACCGCCGTCGTCGTGCAGGCACTGGCCGGCCCGGGGCTGGCGGGCCGGGCGGTGCCTGCCGCGGGCCCGCGCTCCGGCGGCCGGCGATCAGGACGCCGATCCGGTCCTGCGGTGGCCAGGGAACCCGGCTCTGAATCCGGCCAGATCGCGGCCGGCTCGCCGCTCCCCGGCGCTGGCCGCACGCCCGCCCATGAGTAAGCTGGCGGGTGTAGCGAATCGCGTCATCGATCCGCGGCAAGCTCTCTGGGCCCCGGTGAAGGAGCGTCGTTGTCAGAACATAGCTTCGTCCTGATAAGACCCGACGCGCCGATATTGCGGGGTAAACAGGTCCGGGGAGAGGTCCAGCTTTCCTCCGAACTCGCGTAGCCGACGTCGTCAAATACCAAAGCCGTTCCATCGGAGCGGTCTGAGAACTCATATCGGTAATCGCACAGATAATCGATAGTCCCGAAGATCAAAGCCCGGATCGGAAGGTTCCCGTTCCTGATGAGCAACGTGCTGACGTTCCTCGGCCGCGACATGGCGGTCGACCTCGGCACCGCGAACACGCTGGTTTACGTGCGTGGCCGCGGCATCGTGCTGAATGAGCCGTCGGTGGTGGCGCTCAATACCAATAACGGCCATATCGTCGCGGTGGGCGTCGAAGCCAAACGCATGATCGGCCGCACCCCGGGCAACATCGTGGCCGTGCGCCCGCTGAAGGACGGCGTCATCGCCGACTTCGACGTGACCGAGCGCATGCTGCGCTACTTCATCCAGAAAGTTCACCGGCGCGCCCACTTCGCGAAACCGAGGCTGGTGGTGGCCGTGCCGAGCGGGATCACCGGCGTGGAGCAAAGCGCGGTGAAGGAAGCCGGCCATCAGGCCGGCGCGCGCCGCGTCTACATCATCGAGGAGCCGATGGCGGCGGCGATCGGCGCGGGGCTGCCGATCCACGAGCCGACCGGCAACATGGTGGTCGACATCGGCGGCGGCACGACCGAGGTGGCGGTCATCTCGCTGGGCGGTATCGTCACCTCGCAGTCCATCAGGGTCGGCGGCGACGAGCTCGACCAGGCGATCATCACGTTCGCGAAGAAGGAGTACTCGCTGATGCTCGGCGAGCGGACCGCCGAGGAACTCAAGATCGCCCTCGGCTCCGCGTTCCCTGCGGCGGACGAGCCGCACGCCGAGATCCGCGGCCGGGATCTGGTCAGCGGGCTGCCGAAGACGGTGGTGATCTCCGCCGCCGAGGTGCGGCGCGCAATCGAGGAACCGGTCAACCTGGTCATCGACGCGGTCAAGAACACGCTGGACAAGTGCCCGCCCGAGTTGGCCGGCGACGTCATGGACCGGGGAATCGCGCTGACGGGCGGCGGCGCCCTGCTGCGCGGGCTAGAGTCACGAATCCGGGAGGAGACAGGAATGCCCGTGCAGGTCGCGGACAACCCGCTTGACTCCGTGGTGCTCGGCACCGGGAAATGTGTCGAGGACTTCGACACCCTGCGTCAGGTCCTGGTGCCCGACACCAGGCGCTGACTGACGGTGCCGCCCCGCCGCGGCGGCCGTGGCGGGCGGACGAGGAGCTGCTGTGCACGACAACCGGCGTACCCGCCTGGTTCTTGGCCTGCTCCTGATCATCGCGATCGTGCTGATCACGCTGGACTTCAGGGACGGCGGCGCGTCGCCGGCCAGGAATGTGGGCGCGGACATCTTCGGCCCGGTCGAGCGGGTCACGCACGACGTGACCGATCCGGTGGCCAGCCTGTTCGACTCGATCACCGGCGGGCCGTCGGCGCAGGGCACGATCGCCAGCCTGCAGCGGGAGAACACCGAGCTCCGCGCCGAGCTCAGCCACGCGCAGCTGAGCCAGGCCGCCAGGAAGCAGCTGGCACAGCTGCTGCAGCTCGATGCCGGCGGCTACCGGATCGTGCCCGCGAACGTCATCGCGGCCGGAGGGGACTACTCCGACACGGTCACGCTGGACGCGGGCAGCCGGGACGGGATCAAGCAGAACGAGACGGTCCTGTCCGGCTCCGGCTTCGTCGGCACCGTCACCCAGGTCAGCGCGGACACCTCGACCGTGTTGCTGGCCAACGACGCGTCCTCGGTGGTGGGCGTGCAGATGGCGGGTGGCGGCCAGATCGGCGAGGTCGCAGGAACCGGCAAGTCCCTGTCCGGATCCGGCCTGCTGCGGCTGAGCCTGTTCGCCGCCAACGCGATGCTGGCCCCCGGGGAGCAGGTCGTCACGTACGCCTCCGTCGGTGACCAGCCGGAGGTGCCCGGCGTGCCCGTCGGCACGGTCGTGTCGGTCAGCGGCGGCGCGGGGGCGCTCACCCAGACCGCGATGGTCCGGCCGTTCGTCAACTTCACCACGCTCGGTGTCGTCGGTGTCGTGGTACAGGTGCCGCGGCATAATCCCCGGGTCTCGATACTGCCGCGGCCCGCGCCGACCGTTACCGTCACCGTCACCCCGAGCGCGACCGCGTCCAGCGCGCCCTACACCTCGCCGTCCGGGGGAGTCGCGGTGTCCCCGGCCCCGTCCGCTACGGCCTCTCCCACGGGCGGGGGCTGACGTGCGAGCGCTGATCTCCTTCGTGTTCGTCGCCGTCGCGGTCGTGGTCCAGCTGACCGTGCTGGACCGGATCGCGTTTCCCGGCGGCGCGGGACCCGACCTGGTGCTGCTCGCCGTGGCGGCGCTCGCCCTGGCCAGCGGGCCGATGGCAGGCGCGCTGATCGGGTTCTGGGCCGGCCTCGCGCTCGATGTCGCCCCGCCCGGCAGCCACTTCGTCGGCCAGGACGCGCTGGTGTTCTGCCTGATCGGCTACGCCTGCGGGCTGCTGGCCGACGACTCCTCCGGTGACGGCGCTACCGAATCCGGGCACACGGCGCTCTTCGAGATCGTGGTGGTGGCGGCGGGCGCGATCTGCGGCGAAGCCCTGGGCGCCTTGCTCGGCGTCATGCTCAGCGATCCCCGGGTCACCTGGCCGGCCATCACCCGCGTGCTCCCGGCCGCGGTGGTGTATGACGTGCTGCTCGCCCCGTTCATGCTCTACGCCGTCGCGGCCGCGTGGCGCCTGGCCGGGGCGCGGGGCCAGGCCCGTCGGCCGGGGTGGTCGGCCGCGCGGGCAGGAACGGCGGTGCCCGCAGCGGGCCTGGGCCTGGGCACGGTCCGGTCGGCCGTCGGCCGGCCGGCCGCGAAACGCGAGCCCCGGCTCAACCTGGGCCGGGCTGGCTCGGCCCGTCCCGCGATGCGGGCCGGCTCGTTGACAGGTTTGCGGGATGGCGTCGGCACGGCCTTCGCGACGGGCAGCCTCGGGGGCGGCCCGGCCAAGCTCCGGTTCGGCCGCTCCAGCCTGGGCCGGTCCTGGCTGGGCGGCTCGCTCTTCAGCCGCGCTCCGTCTTCGTCTCACCTGACTTCCCCGCACGGCCGGTCCTCGGTCTTCAGCCGAACGGCGTCCCTGGGCCGGTCCTCGGTCTTCAGCCGAACGGCGTCCCTGGGCCGGTCCTCCCCGCTCCGGCACCGGGGCAACCTGATGCGGACGCCAGGCGGCCTGGGCCGCCGCACGCCCCGCTTTTCCCCGAACGGCTCCCGGAACGGCGCCCGGAGTGGCGTCCGCGGCGGTTCCCGCGGTGGGACCCTCGGCCGGCTGGCCGGTCCGCTGCGCGGGTCCGCCCGGCCGAAGTCGCCGGGCCCGGGCTGGCTGCGCCAGCCCGGCGGCGGTAGCTCCCTGACCCGCCGCACCATGGGCCGCGGATCCTTCGGCCGCGGCGTCTTCGGCCATAGCATCTTCGGCCGGGGGAGCGGCGGCCTGAGCGCCCGCCAGCCCCGGCTGCGGTCCGGGCGGTCAGGTCCGGCGCGGCTGCACATGCCCCGGCCGAAGGCCAGGAGAAGATGGCGGACAGGAGGTTACCGGTGAATACGGCCTCGCGCCGCCGGCTGCTGGTGCTCTACGTGATCGCCGCCGCCATGCTGGTCTCGCTGGGCGGCCGGCTCTATTACCTGCAGGTGATCAACACCGCCTCGTTCACCAAGCTCGCCGCCGCGAACCAGACCAGGAACGTGATCGTGCCCGCGGTCCGCGGCCAGATCCTCGACGATGTCGGCAACCGGCTGGTCACCAATCAGACGGCGCTGGTCGTCTCGGTGGACATGATGACCCTGTCCCAGCAGCCGGGCGGCGCCGCCCCGGTGCTGCGGCGGCTCGCCGCGTTGCTTGGCATGTCCGACACGCTGCTGACCGAGAAGACGCGACTATGCACGGCCGGGGTCTCGCCACCCTGCTGGACGGGCTCGCCCTATCAACCCATCCCGGTGGCCCAGAACGTCTCCGACCGGGTGGCGCTGCAGGTCCTGGAGGAGCAGAAGCAGTTCCCCGGGGTGACGGCGCAGGTCCAGCCGGTCATCGACTACCCGCAGCCGGACGGGGCCAATCCGGCCCAGGTCCTTGGCTACCTGCAGCCGATCACCCCGCAGGAGATCGCCAGCCGGCACCTGCCGGTGACCGGATTCTCCGGCGTGGACCTGGTGGGCCAGGCCGGCCTCGAGGCCCAGTACGACAGCCAGCTCCGCGGCCGCGCCGGCACTCAGACCGTGTCGGTCAACGCCGCGGGAGATGTCACAGGGACCGCAGGCCAGACCCCGCCCGTCAACGGCGATGACCTCGTGACCAGCCTCAACGCGCAGATACAGACCGACGCTACCAACGCGCTCGACGGTGCGATCGCCCGGTCACGGGCCGCGGGCAACGCCGCCAACCAGGGCGCGGCGATCGTGATGACGACGGCCGGCCGGGTGGTGGCGATGGCCAGCTACCCGGACTATAACCCGAGCGTGTGGACCGGCGGCATCTCCCAGCAGGAGTTCAACGCGCTATTCGGCACCGCCGGCGGGCAGCCGATCATCAACTGGACCACCCAGGGCCAGTACGCCCCCGGCTCGACCTTCAAGGTCACCTCGACCGCCGCCGCGGTGTCCGACGGGTACCCGCTGAACGGCCTGTACAACTGCCCCGCCTCGGTCAGCATCGGCAGCCAGACCTTCGGCAACGACGGCGAGCCCGGCCTCGGCGAGATGACCTTCGCCGAGGCGCTCATCCAGTCCTGCGACACCGTCTACTACAACCTCGGCTACGACATGTACCTCAGCGACGACACGAAGGCCAACCTCAAGGCGTCGCCGAAGGCGCCGGTGCAGAAGATGCAGCAGATGGAGCTGGACTGGGGCTTCGGGAAGGACACCGGCATCGACCTGCCCGCCGAGTCGCCCGGCACGATCCCGACCAGGCAGTGGCTGTACTACCTGTGGAAGGACAACGCCCACACCGGCCAGAACTGGTGCAAGAACGGCCGCGAGTACGGCACGTACGTGCAGCAGATCGAGTGGCAGGACTGCCAGAGCGGCTGGCAGTGGGAGCCCGGCCAGGCCGCCATCGCCGCGATCGGCCAGGGCTACGTGACCGTCACCCCGGTCCAGCTAGCCGACGCGTACGTAGCGCTGGCCAACGGCGGGACGCTGTACAGCCCGCGCATCGGCGAGGCGCTGGTCTCGCCGGTCACGGGCCAGGTGGTGCAGCGGATCAACCCGCCCGTCGTCCGCCACCTGCCGGTGTCGGGCTACACGCTGTCCTATATCCGCAGCGCACTGGCTGGTGTCGTCACCCAGGGCACCGCGGCCGGGGCGTTCAGCGGCTTCCCGCTGAACCAGGTCTGCGTAGCGGGCAAGACCGGTACCGCCCAGCTCTTCGGCAAGAACGCGACCTCGGTGTTCGCCTCGTTCGCGCCGTGTAACGACCCGAAGTACGTGGTCATCGTCATGGTCCCGGACTCCGGTTACGGCGCCGACGTGGCGGCGCCCGCGGTACGCCAGATATGGGACGGCATCTACGGCCTGGAAGGACACAAGGCCGCGGTTCCTGGCGGCCAGGTGCCGTCGGCGCCGCCGAGCATTACCTCGGCCGGGGCGATCAAGGCACCGCCTGGCTACGCCCCAGCTCCGTCCAGCTCCGCCAGGAGGAAGTGATGCTGGGCCGATCGACGAGCTACACCGCGCGCGGGCTCACCACGCCGCGGCCCGGGGTGTTCTCCGGCCGCCCGCGATCCCTGCTGGCCCGCGCGTTCGCCCGGAACTCCGTGCTCAGGCACATGGACTGGATCCTGATCGTGGTCGTCCTCGGGCTGTGCGGGATCGGCACCGTGCTCGTCTGGTCGGCCACTCAGCCCAGCCTCCTCGCGGCCGGGGACGACCCGCGCACGTACCTGAAGAAGCAACTGCTCAACGTGGTCATCGGGCTGGTCCTGATGGTCGGGGTGAGCCTGGTCGACACCAGGCAGCTGCGGACCTGGGTGCCGTTCTTCTACGGCGCGACCCTGCTCGGCCTGCTGGCCGTGCTCAGCCCGGTCGGTTCCGAGATCAACGGCGCCCACGCGTGGATCTCCCTGCCCGGCGGATTCCAGGTCGAGCCGTCCGAGTTCGCCAAGGTCGCGCTGATCCTGATGACCGCCACGATCTTCGCCGGGGCCCGCGGTGACCGGCCGGGCATCCGTGCCCTGCTGATCGCGCTGGCCTGCGCGGCGCCGCTGATGGCCCTGGTGGTGATCGAGCCGGCCCTGGGCGTGGCGCTGGTACTCGTCGCCGTGACCGCCACCATGATCGTGCTGTCCGGGCTACGGCTGCGCCTCATCGCCGCGCTCGCGGGCATCGTGGCCGCGGGCATCGCCGCGGCGGGCGGCCTGCACCTGCTGAAGTCCTACCAGCTGACCCGGTTCACCTCCTTCCTGCATCCGTCCGCCGACCTGGCCGGGGCCGGCTACAACGCGGCCCAGGCCAAGATCGCGATCGGGTCAGGCGGAATGTTCGGTCAGGGCCTGTTCCACGGCCAGCTGATCGCGGGCAACTTCGTCCCGTCACAGCAGACCGACTTCATCTTCACCGTGGCCGGCGAGGAACTCGGCTTCGTCGGCACCAGCGTGATCGTCTTCCTGCTCGGCGTCGTGATCATCCGCGCGCTGCGGATCGCCAGCCGGGCCGACGACCTGTTCGGCCTGCTGGTCGCGTCCGGCATCGCGATGTGGTTCGCGTTCCAGTCGTTCGTCAACATCGGCATGACGATCGGCATCATGCCGATCACCGGCCTCCCGCTGCCCTTCGTCTCCTACGGCGGCTCGGCGGTCTTCGCCGACATGATCGCCATCGGCCTGCTTCAGTCCGTCCACCGCCGCCGCATCATCTTCGAGTGACGCTTCTCGTCCGCGCCCGCTGCACCAGGGGCATCGCTGGCGTTCCGCAGCGCTGTCACCACTGCCCGTTCGGATAACCTGTTGTGATGCCCCTCGAATCGGTGTATCCCGCTCTTGAGCCGCTGCTGCCCCGCGTGCGTAAGCCGATCCAGTACGTCGGCGGTGAAGTCGGTTCGGTCGTTAAGGACTGGGACGCCACCGATGTCCGGTGGGCGCTGTGCTACCCGGACGCCTACGAAGTCGGGCTGCCCAACCAGGGCATCCAGATCCTCTACGAGGTGCTGAACGAGCGCGATGGCGTGCTCGCGGAACGGACCTACAACGTCTGGCCCGACCTCGAGAAGCTAATGCGCGCCGAAGGTGTGCCCCAGTTCACGCTGGAGGCGCACCGTCCGGTCAGCGCCTTCGATGCGCTCGGCGTCAGTTTCGCCTCGGAGATGGCGTATACGAACCTCCTCACGGTTCTCGACCTCGCCGGTATTCCTCTTTTTTCCTCCGAACGGTCCGTCGTGCACCCGCTGATCATCGCCGGGGGCCACGCGGCCTTCAACCCGGAGCCGGTGGCAGATTTCCTCGACGTAGTAGTCCTCGGCGATGGCGAACAGGCCGTGCTCGCGATCACGGACCTGATTCGTGACTGGAAGCGGGCCGGGCAGCCCGGCGGGCGGGACGGTTTGCTGCTGCGGCTCGCGGCGGTAGCTTACGTGCCTCGCTTCTACGACGTAGCATACCACCCTGATGGCAAGATTTCAAAAATAATGCCGAATCACCCCGGCGTGCCGTCCACAGTTTCGAAATATACCGTGATGGACCTGGACGCCTGGCCGTATCCGCGCGCGCCCATCGTCCCCGTCGCCGAGACCGTGCATGAGCGGTACAGCGTGGAGATCTTCCGCGGCTGCACCCGCGGCTGCCGGTTCTGCCAGGCCGGGATGATCACCCGCCCGGTCCGGGAGCGGTCCATCACCACGATCGGCTCCATGGTCAAGGGCGGCGTGGCGGCCACCGGGTTCGACGAGGTCGGGCTGCTTTCGCTGTCAAGCGCGGACCACAGCGAGATCAACGAGATCGCCGTCGACCTGGCCGACTGCTATGAGGGCACCAACATCGGGTTGTCGCTGCCCTCTACCCGGGTGGACGCCTTCAACGTGACGCTCGCCGACGAGCTCAGCAGGAACGGCCGCCGGTCCGGGCTGACGTTCGCCCCGGAGGGCGGGTCCGAGCGGCTCCGCAAGGTGATCAACAAAATGGTCACGGAAGAGGACCTGATCCGCACCGTCACCACGGCCTACGCCAGCGGCTGGCGGCAGGTCAAGCTGTACTTCATGTGCGGGTTGCCGACCGAGACCGACGCCGATGTGCTGGCGATCGCGCAGCTGGCGCGCAAGGTCATCGCGGCGGGCCGGGAGGCGACCGGCCGGCGCGACATCAGGTGCACGGTATCGATCGGCGGGTTCGTGCCCAAGCCGCACACGCCGTTCCAGTGGGCCGCCCAGTGCCCGCCGGACGTCGTAGACGACCGGCTGCGGGGGCTCGGCGGCGCGCTGCGCGCCGACCGCGCCTACGGCAAGGCCATCGGGTACCGCTACCACGACGGGCAGCCGGGCCTGATCGAAGGCCTGCTCTCCCGCGGTGACCGCCGCGTCGGCGGCGTGATCCTGGCGGCGTGGCGGGACGGCGCGCGGTTCGACGGGTGGAGCGAGTACTTCTCGTTCGAGCGGTGGCAGCGCGCGGCGGAATCAGCGCTGGCCGGCGAGCCGGTGGACCTCGCATGGTACACTACGCGCGAACGTGATTACAGTGAGGTGCTCCCCTGGGACCACCTGGACGCGGGCCTTGACCGCGACTGGCTTTGGCAGGACTGGCAGGACTCCATCGCTCCTGAGGGCGCGGCCGAGGTGGAAGATTGTCGCTGGACTCCGTGTTATGAGTGTGGGGTCTGCCCGGCCATGGGTACCGAGATCCAGGTAGGCCCGACCGGGGACCGCCTCGACGGGAGGCGGCTGCTTCCCGTAGTGGTCGGGAGGTAGCGTGGCGGAGCCGGCGCCCCAGACGCCTGCGGTGCAGCATCTGGTGGTCCGGTATGCTAAGCGAGGAAAGATGCGTTTTGCCAGCCACAGGGACGTGGCGCGTGCCTTCGAGCGGGGAGTGCGCAGGGCAGGTCTTCCGATCGCTTACTCGGCCGGGTTCTCGCCGCACCCGAAGATTTCCTATGCGGGCGGCGCTCCGACCGGTGTGGCAAGCGAGGCTGAGTACCTGAGCCTCGCGCTGACGGCCCGGCAGGCGGCGGCGGAAGTGTGCCAGCGACTGGGCGCGGCACTGCCTGATGGGATTGATGTGATCGACGTCACCGAGGATGCCCAGGGAGGGCCTGGAGGATCGTCCCGCCGGGACAACTCCTTCGGCCGCCTGGAGGCGTCTGTGTGGCGGATGGTTTTGCCGGGCGTGAGTTCTGTGGCGGCTGAGCGAGCTGTCGCGAGCTTCCTTGCCCTCGGCGAGGCGCCGGTGGAGCGCCTCACGGACAAGGGCGTCCGGCGTTTGGATGCTCGCGCGGCCGTGGTCGAGATGAACGTACTCGAACCGGATGAGATCACGGCCGATCCTGATGGCGGCCATCGTGCCGCCGTGACAGGTCATGAAGATTGTGCCATTCTTCGAATGGTTGTTCTACATACGGCCCCTGCCGTGCGGCCCGAGGATGTCTTGACCGCGCTGCGCGATAGGGAAGGCATTATGCCGTCGTCGCCGCCACTGACCACCCGGCTGTCGCAGGGTTCAACAGCTCTGCTGACCGGGAAAACCCTGTTGGCCGGGGATGGGTCATGACGGCGCCGCGGTCGTGCCCGGGAGCCGTACCCGTGAAGACCGGAATAAGTTACAGGGCTCGGTGCTGTCGAGCTCCCGCGGTATCCGCGCGAGCTCAGTGCCGTCAGGGCAGGGGCCGCCAGTGCGGCTCCGCCCGGGCCTACGTTTACAACGTGCTCCCGTGTGGTGTGCGGGTGCGTCGTGGTACGCCGCTATTGAGCGGAACGTCGCGATACCGCGCGCCCGGGAGCCTGACTGGAGATTGCCCGAATGCTCGAGAGCGAGCTGCACGACAGAGAATTCAATGACAAGGCGACGGACGGGCGTGATGCTGGCGAGTTGACCCCGAGCGTGCCTGCCGCGGTATTCCAGCCGCCGCAGGTGGTGTTCCAGCCGCCGATGGTACGTCCGGAGCCCGAGCGGGCGCCCGGATCCTCGGGACCGGCCGGAACCGACCCCGGGACGCCTGCCGACGCGAACGACAGCGCCGACGCCGGGACTTCCGGTGACGACGACGGCCCGGGCCGCAGACGCAGGCGCAGGCCGAGCCGTGGCCGGGGCAGGTCAGGTGACGCCGATGCCGCGGCGGAAGCCGGTGACGCCCAGCCCGAGAGCCAGGGCGCCGAGGAACCCCACGGGACCCAAGGGACCCAGGGACCGGCGGCCGATAGCGGAAATGGCGCGGCCCAGCCCGAGGGGCGCAGGCCATCGTCCCGCACGCGCAGCCGGCGGGGGAGCGCGGCCAGGGCAGAGGCCACCGACCCGGCCGCCGGCGCCGAGCCTGCCGCCGCGGGATCGGCGCAGGCCAGTGGGCCGGCGGAGGCCGGCGATCCGGATGACGCCGAGGACGACGGCGATTCCACCAGCAGCAGCGCGCGCAGGCGCAGGCGCAAGCGCCGCCGCGGTTCGGCCGAGAGCCCGGCGGGATCGGAGTCACTTACCCCCGATGACCCGCCGGACACCGTTGTGCACGTCCGGGAGCCGACTAGCAACGACGACGTGCGGTCGGTGAAGGGCTCGACCAGGCTCGAGGCCAAGAAGCAGCGGCGCCGCGAAGGCCGGGAAACCGGCCGCCGCCGGCCGCCGATCGTCACCGAGTCCGAGTTCCTCGCCCGCCGCGAGTCGGTCGAGCGGACGATGGTGGTGCGTCAGCGCAAGGACCGCACCCAGATCGCGGTGCTCGAAGACGGCGTGCTGGTCGAGCACTACGTGAGCCGGTCCAGCCACCAGTCCTACGTCGGCAACGTCTACCTGGGCAAGGTCCAGAACGTCCTGCCGTCGATGGAGGCCGCCTTCGTCGATATCGGCAAGGGCCGCAACGCGGTGCTGTACGCGGGCGAGGTCAACTTCGACGTCAGCGGACTCGAAGGCCAGCCCAAGCGGATCGAATCGGCGCTGAAGTCGGGCCAGTCGGTGATCGTGCAGGTCACCAAGGACCCGGTCGGGCACAAGGGGGCCCGGCTGACCAGCCAGGTCAGCCTGCCCGGCCGCTACCTGGTGTACGTGCCAGGCGCGTCCATGACCGGCATCAGCCGCAAGCTGCCCGACACCGAGCGGAACCGGCTCAAGGCCATTCTGAAGCGGGTCATGCCGGAGAACGCCGGCGTCATCGTCCGGACCGCGGCGGAGGGAGCCGCGGAGGAGGAGCTGTCACGGGACGTCTCCCGGCTCGCCACCCAGTGGGAGACGATCGAGAAGAAAGCCAAGACGGCCAACGCGCCCGCGCTGCTCTACAGCGAGCCTGACCTGACCATCCGCGTGATCAGGGACGTGTTCAATGAAGACTTCGCCAAGATGGTCGTGTCGGGTGACGAGGCCTGGGATGTGGTCGACGAGTACGTGAAGTACGTCGCTCCGCACCTAGCCGACCGGATCAGCCGCTGGGAGGGCAGCCGGGATGCGTTCGCCGACTTCCGGATCGACGAGCAGCTGGCCAAGGCCCTCGAGCGAAAGGTATGGCTGCCGAGCGGCGGATCGCTCGTCATCGACAAGACCGAGGCGATGACGGTCGTCGACGTGAACACGGGCAAGTTCACCGGGCAGGGCGGGAACCTGGAGGAGACCGTTACCCGCAACAACCTCGAGGCCGCCGAGGAGATCGTCCGCCAGCTCCGGCTGCGTGACGTGGGCGGCATCATCGTCATCGACTTCATCGACATGGTGCTCGAGAGCAACAGGGAACTGGTGCTCCGCAGGCTCCTCGAATGCCTGGCGCGGGACCGGACGAAGCACCAGGTGGCCGAGGTGACCTCGCTCGGCCTGGTCCAGATGACCAGGAAGCGGGTGGGCGCGGGCCTGCTCGAGGCCTTCTCCACGCCGTGTGAGTGCTGCAACGGCCGCGGCGTGATCCTCAACTTCGACCCCGACGCCGACGGCCACGTGGCGGCCCATGCGCATGCCCGCGGCAACAGCGGCAACGGCGGGGGCAACGGAGCCAGGGCCGCCACCCCGGCCTCGGTGGCCGCCCGCGCCCGTCTGACTGACACCCAGCCGGACGACGGCCAGGCGCCGGGCGCGCCCTCGGCCGACGGCGCGTACGCCGCCCGCGACCAGGCCGTGGCCGCCCAGCCCGGAAACGGGCCCGGCGACAACGGGCAGCTGACCGACGGCCCAGCCGTCACGGCCGACGCCACTCAGGCCCCCGGCTCGGGCGCCGCCGCGGGCGCCGGCTCGGGTGCCGGCTCGGGCACTACCGCAGGCGTTGGCGTCGGCCAGTCGGCCGCCGGCCCGGGTGAGCCTGGCCGCTCCGGCAACGGCCGCCGCCGCAGGCGCAAGCCCGCCGCCGCGACCGCCGCAGCCGCAGCTGCCTCCGCTACCTCAGCCGCGACCCCAGCCACGGTGACCGCCCCCGACCCAGCTGCCCCAGCAAGCCCAGCGACCGCAGCCGCACCGGCGGCCGGCGCCGCACCGGCGGCCGGCGCCGCACCCGCGCCAGAACGCCAGCAGGCCCACGACGGCGCCGCCTGACCCGACTGGCCCGCGAGCCGTAGCCGCTGACCGGCCCGATGTTCCATCGAGCCGGTCAGAACCGGCTCGATGTTCCATCGAGCCGGTTCTTGGATCAGGACCGCCGTCCTCTCAGCACACTCCCACCCCACGCGTTGACCCGCTTCACGGGAGCGTGAAAAGATCATGGAAGGTTTGCCCTTCGCGGAGAGTTTAGGGAGGATCCCAGTCCCTAAACTCCCCGCGGAACCAAACCCTCCACGCACAATCAGTGCTTACGTCCCAGGAGACGCCTTAATCTCCTCAGTGTCCGGCCGTCCCGAACGGTTGGCCGCTCTCGAGGCCGGGCCAGGGCTCACCCGGATAGGCGCGCGGCTCCGCCCGAGCTGGTTCGTGAACACGCTTAGGTCTGGTAGCCTTAGCGGTCGGGAGTCGCCCGCTGCGCGGGACCCCGTGTGCAAGTTCAAGCGAGCCCGCCGTGGTGACACCGGTGTGCCGGGGCATGCTAGGAAAGCGCAAGGAAAGAGAGAGTTCTCGGGTGTACGCGATTGTGCGCTGCGGCGGCCGGCAGGAAAAGGTCGCGCTGGACGATGTTGTCACCGTCGACAAGCTTCCAGGCCAAGCCGGCTCGAGCATCACGCTGCCGGCCTTGCTAGTGGTGGACGGTGAGCGGGTCATCAGCGACCCAGCCGAGGTTGGGCGCTACCAGGTCACGGCGGACATCGTTGGTGACGCGGCAGGCCCCAAGATCAACATGATCCAATACCGGAACAAGACCGGATACCGGCGCCGTCTCGGCCACCGGCAGCGGTACACCCAGGTACGGATCACTAGCATCGGCGCCGAGGGCAAGGCTCAGGCCAAGTCCAAGTCGCAGAGCAAGGCTAAGGCGGAGGAAGACTGAGATGGCACACAAGAAGGGCGCGTCATCCAGCCGCAACGGCCGTGACTCGAATGCTCAGCGCCTCGGCGTCAAGCGTTTCGGCGGTCAGGTGGTAAACGCGGGCGAGATCATCATCCGCCAGCGCGGCACGCACTTCCACCCGGGCGAAGGTGTCGGCAGGGGCAGCGACGACACGCTGTTCGCGCTGGTCGGTGGAGCGGTGGAGTTCGGCAGGTACCGCGGCCGTCGGGCCGTGAGCATCGTCCCGGCCGAGCCTCCGGCGTAGGGCCGCCGCAGGACAGGCAGGACTAGGCAGAAGGCGGGCCCGGGCAACCCGGCCCGCCTTTCTCATGCATGAAGGCATGAAGGCACGAAGGCACGAAGGCACATTAGGGAGATGGGTACCGTGGCGGAGTTCGCCGACCGGGTCACGCTGAAGGTGCAGGCTGGCCACGGTGGCAACGGCTGCGCCTCGGTCCACAGGGAGAAGTTCAAGCCGCTGGGCGGCCCGGACGGGGGCAACGGCGGGCGCGGCGGTGACGTCATCCTCGTGGTCGACGCGAGCTCGGCGACCCTGCTCGACTTCCACCGCCGTCCGGTCCGCCGGGCGGGTAACGGCCGGCAGGGCGAGGGCTCGAACCGGACCGGAGCCGACGGCACCGATCTCGTCATCCCGGTGCCGAACGGGACCGAGGTCAAGACCGCGGACGGTGAGGTGCTCGCCGACCTCATCGGCACCGGTACCAGGTTCGTGGCCGCCGCGGGCGGCCGGGGCGGGCTCGGCAACGCCGCGCTGGCCTCGCCCCGCCGCAAGGCACCCGGGTTCGCCCTCAAGGGCGAGCCGGGCGCGCAGCGTGATCTCATCCTGGAGCTGAAGACGGTCGCCGACGTCGGGCTGGTCGGCTTTCCCAACGCCGGGAAGTCCTCCATGATCGCGGCGATGTCGGCGGCCCGGCCGAAGATCGCCGATTACCCGTTCACCACCTTGATCCCGAACCTGGGCGTGGTGGAAGCAGGCGACGTCCAGTTCGTCGTCGCGGACGTCCCCGGGCTGATTCCGGGCGCCAGCCAGGGCAAGGGCCTGGGCCACGATTTCCTGCGGCACGTGGAGCGCTGCTCCATCCTGGTCCACGTGCTCGACTGCGCCACCGAGGAGCCCGGGCGCAGCCCGGCCGCGGACTTGGCCGCGATCGAAAAAGAACTAGCCGCCTACGGCGACGCGACCGGCGTCGAACTGGTCACCAGGCCCCGGCTGATCGCGCTCAACAAGATCGACGTCCCGGCCGCGCGCGAGCAAGCCGACCAGGTAAAACCGGAGTTCGAGAAGCGCGGCTATCAGGTCTTCGAGATATCGGCTGCCACCGGGGAGGGACTGCGCCAGCTAGGCTTCGCGATGGCGGCGCTGGTCGCCGCGGACCGGGCGGCACGGCCGGCCGAAGAGCCCGCCGAGCTGGTCCGGGTCAGGGTCAAGGTCAAGGCGACCGACGAGCCGGGCTTCGAGGTCGTGCGGATCGGGGAGAGCTTCCTCGTCCGGGGCGAGAAGCCTCAGCGGTGGGTCAGGCAGACCGATTTCAGCAATGATGAGGCGGTCGGTTACCTGGCGGACCGGCTGGCCCGCCTGGGCGTGGAGGAGGCGCTGGCTGAGGCGGGCGCCGAGCCCGGCGCGGAGGTCCTGATCGGCGAGATGGACGACGCGGTGGTGTTCGACTGGGACCCGGCCGTTCCCATGGCCAGCGGCGCCAGATCCGGGCCCGGCCGCCGTCGGGGCCACGGCGCCCGGGCCGGAGGTGACCCGCACCTCGGCCCGCGCGGCACCGATTCCCGGCTGTCCCCATGACCACCGGCCAGGACACGAAGACGACCAGCCGCGACGCGCAGGCGACCAGCCGCGACGCGCAGGCGACCAGCCGCGACGCGCAGGCGACCAGCCGCGACGCGCAGGCGCCCGCCTACCGGGCGGACATCGCCGCGGCGGTCCGGGTCGTGGTCAAGGTCGGCTCCTCGTCGCTGACCACAGCGGACGGCGAGATCGCCGACGAGGCGATCGTGGCCCTGGCCGATGCCCTGGCGGCCCGCGCCAGCACAGGCACGCAGCTTGTGCTGGTGTCGTCGGGGGCGATCGCGTCCGGCCTGGCCCCCCTGGGGCTGTCCCGGCGGCCCAGCGACCTGGCCACTCAGCAGGCGGCGGCCAGCGTGGGCCAGGGACTGCTCATCGCCAGGTACGCCACCGCCTTCGCCAGGCACGGCATCCGCACCGGCCAGGTGCTGCTGTCCGCCGATGACCTGATGCGCCGGACCCACTACCGCAACGCGCAGCGCACCCTGGACCGCCTGCTCGAGCTCGGCGTGCTGCCGGTGGTCAACGAGAACGATACGGTCGCCACCGACGAGATCAGGTTCGGTGACAACGACCGGCTGGCCGCCCTGGTCGCGCACGTCACGCGGGCCACGGCACTCATCCTGCTCTCCGATGTGGACGGCCTCTACGACGGCGACCCCCGCCACGGCGACGCTCAGCGGATCGCCGAGGTACGCGACAAGTCTGACCTGGACGGGATCACCTTGGGCCGGGGCATCAAGGCAGGCCAGGGGACCCAGGGAAGCCACGCACCAGGAATCGGCGGAATGGCGACGAAGGTGGAAGCAGCAATGATCGCGTCCGCGGCCGGCATCCCGGCCGTGGTCGCCGACGCGGCGAGCGCCCCGGCCGCGCTGGCGGGCGCCCCGACCGGTACCTATTTCGCCGCCGCCAGCGGCCGCAGGCCCGCCACCAGGCTGCTCTGGCTGAAGCACGCCGCGGTGGCCCGCGGCAGCCTGAAGCTCGACCAGGGCGCGGTCGAAGCCATCGTCAACAGGAACGCCAGCCTGCTGCCGGCCGGCATCACCGGCGTGGACGGCGTGTTCGACGCGGGTGATCCGGTCAACCTGCGTGATGACAATGACAACATCGTCGCCCGCGGCCTGGTCAACTACGACGCGGCCGAGATCCCCGGCCTGATGGGCCGGTCCACCCGGTGGCTGGCGAGCAAGCTAGGCCAGGAGTACGAGCGTGAGGTCGTGCACCGCGACGACCTCGTCATCCTCTGACGCTGGAGCGTTAATGCGCTGGAGCGCTCTCGCGAGCGCTCCAGCGCTCCAGCCAGCGCCCTAGTTGTCGTCGTTGTTGCCACCGTTGCCGCCGTTACCGCCGCCGCGGTTCGGGTTCTGGAACCGGTCGAACAGCCCGCCGCCGGCCCGGGCCAGCGTGTCCGCCGCGCCCCTGACCATGCCGATGAGCGGGTCTTCGGACCGGCTCCATGACTCCTGGTAGGCCTTCGCGGCGTTCCGCATTTCCTCGCCCACCGACGCGGTACGGTCACCGTCCCGGCGCGTGTAGTCGCCGGCCAGGATGCGCTCGTACTCGCCGCTGGCCACCCAGTGGTCGAGCTCGGCGAACCGGACCACGGCGAACGGGTGCGTGTTGCCCTGCAGCTGGAGCAGCTTCAGGATGCTGTCCCGCAGGTCCGGCGCCGCGTCGTACTCGCGGGCCTGCTCGTGGAAGGCGTCCGCGTTCATCTCCGCCAGCCGCGACCCGCCGGCCAGCTTCATCAGGACCCGCCGCGACGCCTCGACGTCCTGCCCGGCCAGCAGCCCGGCCCGGTCGCAGGACAGCTCGGACTTGCGGTACCACTCCTCCAGGCCCCAGATGATGGCCCGCAGCCCGATGTAGCCGATCGGCATCCAGGCGATCCGCGTGGCCAGAATGATCAGGTTGAACAGCATGGTGCGGTAGACGGCGTGCCCGGACAGCACGTGGCCGAGCTCGTGCCCGATGACCGCGCGGAGCTCCTCGGCGTCCAGCAGGTCGACCAGGCCCGAGTTGAGCACGATGAACGGGTTGTTGGTACCGAGCGCCATCGCGTTCACCAGGGGAGTCTGCGTGACGAACAGCTCGGGTACCGTGTCCATGTCGAGGACGTAGGCGCCGTCGCGCAGCATCTCGTGGATATGCGGGAACTGCCGCTCGGAGACCTTTACTCCGCTGGCAAGGAAATTAAGCCGCATGGCCCGTTCGTTGAACAGGCCATTGAGCAGCTTAAGCAGGGTGTCGAAGCCGGTGAGCTTACGCAGCGCCACCAGCGCCGAACGGTCGGCGGGATGCTCGTAGGCGCGAGACGAGATGCCGGTGAGCCGGACTCGGGCGCGATCTGGCACTGAAGTCATATCTCGAATAGTACCCCGACTGCCGGGCAATTGGGCCGGTACGATACGACCTCATGAGAGGGCATTAGCGATGCGACGGATCGGTGTGATGGGCGGCACGTTCGACCCCGTTCACCACGGCCACCTGGTCGCCGCCAGCGAGGTCGGCCACGACTTCGCGCTGGACGAGGTCAAGTTCGTGCCGACCGGCCAGCCCTACCAGAAGGAGTACCGCGCCGTCTCGCCCGCCGAGGACCGGTACCTGATGACGGTGATCGCGACCGCGTCGAATCCCAAGTTCAACGTCAGCCGGGTGGACATCGACCGGCCGGGGCCGACTTACACCATCGACACGCTGCGCGAAATACGCGCCGCCGCCGGGCCGGATGACGAGCTGTTCTTCATTACCGGCGCGGACGCGCTGGCGAAGATGCTGACCTGGCACGATGTGGACGAGCTGTTCAGCCTCGCGCACTTTGTCGGTTGCACCAGGCCGGGTCACCGGCTGTCGGGGGCGGGGCTGCCCGATGGGAAGGTGAGCCTGGTGGAGATCCCGGCGCTGGCCATTTCCTCGACCGAGTGCCGGGCCCGGGTGGAGACGGGCCAGCCGGTCTGGTACCTGGTGCCGGACGGAGTCGTGCAGTACATCGCCAAGCGCGGGCTGTACGCGAAGGCACAGGTACGCGAAGGCACGGAGGCAAGTGCCGCCCCCTCCTGAGTCGCCGCGGGCAGGACATAGGAACGGGACATCCTCCGTGAGAGGGTAGAAAGACAGCGAGCCTACTGAAGGAGGCCGGCAAGCACTCGTGACTGCCACACCAAGGGCCGTCGAGCTTGTGGAGACCGCGGCGCTGGCCGCGGCGGACAAGCTGGCCGACGGCATAATCGCTTACGACGTGAGCGACCAGCTAGTCATCACCGACGCGTTCGTCATCTGCTCGGCGTCCAACGACCGGCAGGTCCGGTCCATCGTCGACGAGATCGAACTGCGGATGCGCCAGGCGGGCGCCGGGCTCGTCCGCCGCGAGGGCGAGCGGGAGGGCCGCTGGGTCCTGCTCGACTACCTCGACGTGGTGATCCACGTGCAGCACTCCGAAGAGCGCACGTACTACTCCCTCGAGCGGATCTGGAAGGACTGCCCGCCGATCCCGCTGCCCGAACTCGTCGTTAACCCGGGGAGCACAAGCTGAGCGACCCGGTGCGGCTCGTGCTGTGGCGGCACGGCCAGACGGCATGGAACGCCGAACGCCGGTTCCAGGGGCAAAGCGACATCCCGCTTGACCAGACCGGGCAGGCGCAGGCCGAGCGGGCCGCCCGGCTGCTGGCCGGGCTGCGTCCGGACATGATCGTCTCCTCTGACCTGAGCCGCGCGACGAATACCGCCGCCCCGCTGGCCCGCCTGACCGGCCTCGACGTGATCCTCGACAAGGACCTGCGCGAGCGGCAC
The DNA here is from genome assembly GCA_963806335.1 of uncultured Actinomycetes bacterium. Lineage (GTDB taxonomy): Bacteria > Actinomycetota > Actinomycetes > Streptosporangiales > Streptosporangiaceae > Palsa-504. Next base: position 30,344 of record CAWDXO010000018.1, on the reverse strand, counting down.
GGCGGCTGCTGGGAGGGCCTGACCGACACCGAGATCCGCGCCAGGTACCCGGCCGAACACGCGAGGTGGAACCCGCCCGACGGCGAGCCCACCCTCGTGGTCGCGGACCGGGTCTGCGCCGCGCTGCAGCGCACCGCCACCGCGCTCAGCGACACCGGCCTCGCCGTGGTGGTCAGCCACGGCGCCGCGCTCCGGCTCGGAATGTCCCGGCTGCTCGGCATGCCGCCGGAGGTGTTCGGCGCGCTCGGCCCGCTATCCAACTGCTCGTGGTCGGTTGTCGGCCGGCGCCACGACCGCTGGCGGCTGCTCGAGCACAACGCGGGCACCTTGCCCGAGCCCATTCTGAGCGACGACCGTTAAGTCAAAACTTGACATCCTCCCTCGCGCGAGGGCGGGGGATTCCAGCCACTACGCCGATGGGAGCAGCAGGTGAGGTTCGCGGTTCACCGGCCCGGCATCCCGGAAGCCTCCCTGCGCAGTCACGGCGTGCCCCGCCGCGATCTTGATGGCCGCGTTCACGTCCGCGTGGCCGGCGAAACCGCAGGCAGTGCACCGGAAGAGGGCTTGGCTCTCACGCGAGTCCCGGTCCACCTGCCCGCACGCCGAGCACCGCTGACTCGTGTAATGCGGCTTGACCTTCTCCACCCGGCCCGGCGCCTTCTCCGCCAGCCGGCGCACCGCAACCCCCACCCCGACCCCAAGATGCCCCGGTTCAACCCCGCCTTCGCCCGGACGTTCCGGCCGGGATTGTCCCGCGTACCCCTCGCGGACCGGGTCATGTTACCGATCTGCAGGTCCTCGACCCGGATCACCTCGAACCGCCGCGCGATGTCCGTGGACACCTTCTCGGCCCAGTCCTTGCGCCGGTCGGTCTCCCGGGCGCGCAGCCGGGCGATCGCGTGCTTGACCCGGCCGCGGCGGTTCGAGCCCCGCTTCGCGCGGGCCAATCTGCGCCGCAGCCGCCCCAGCCTGATCCGCTCCCGCCTGGTCAGATCGGGGCAATGCAGCAGCTCGCCGGTGGACAGCGCCGCGGACACTACCACCCCCCGGTCAATGCCCACGGCCTGGCCGTTACTGGGTGCCGGGATCGGCTCGGGGATCACCGCGAAGGCGACATGCCAGCGCCCGGCGCAGTCCATCGTGACCCGGTAGGACTTCACGCTCGCGGGCACGGCGCGGGACCAGCGGAATCGCACCCATCCGGCTTTGGGCACCCAGACCTGGCCGTCCTTCCGGGACACGCGGTGCACGTCCCACTGCCTGCCGCGCCCGACGATGCGGAAGCCCTCGTGTCGGCCGGCCTTGCACCACGACGGCCGCCGGGCCGGGTTGGCTGGGTCGAAGAACGCGGCCATGGCCTGGGCGAAGTCGCGCAGGGCTTGCTGCTGGACGGTCTGGGAGCCGGCGGCCAGCCAAGGATGCTCGGCCCGTGCCTAGGTGAGCGCGCTGGCGCCCGATGTGCTGATGGTGCCCATCAACGGCCGTGACCACATGCGGGAAGCGGCCGGACTGGTCGGCAACATGAACGAGACCGAGGCGGCCTGGCTTTGCTCGCAGGTGGAGCCCTCGTACGTCATCCCCATGCACTACGAGGCGATCGAGCACAACACCGGGGATCCCGGCCACTTCACCACGCTGGTGCACCAGTACGGCGCCAGCACCGCCGTGCTGGTCCCGCCGCGGGCCAGGACCCTCGCCCTCGCCCTGCCCTAGCTCCGGGTCCTTCACGGCTAGGCGCTCAGCCGTACCGTAATCACCAATCCCCGTTCCTATCAATTACTAGCTTATGCCCTCCGGCAAATTATTGCAACTAACTTGCAATTGCGACTATAAAGCAATTAATTAACCGGGTGGCCGGGATAAAGCGCGGGGGCGTCGCGAGTCCGGAGTACCAGTGGTACCTAGGCGCACAGGTGCTTTCCCTGTTCGGCACGTGCGTTGACCTCCCGGCCCGCAGCCCGCCGCCCCGTCCTGCACCGGGGGCAGAGCATCCCGTAGCGTCGTAATCGTTAATACGCAAACGGAGGGGTGCCAATGATACGAAAGCTCGCTGCTGAGTTCCTGGGCACGGCGATCCTGGTGTTTTTCGCCGTCGGCGTGGCCACGCTGATGTTCGGCTTCAAGTTCGACGGCGGCAGCGTGGCGGCCGGGGTGGTAGCCACCGCGCTGGCCTTCGGCCTGACCCTGCTGGCGCTGGTGTACATGATCGGGCCGATATCTGGCTGCCATGTCAACCCGGCGGTGACGATGGGGGCGCTGCTCGCGCGCCGGCTCCCGCTGACCGAAGCCGTCGGCTACTGGATCGCCCAGTTCGCCGGCGGGATCGTCGGCGCGCTCGTGCTGTGGGGAACGTTCACCACCTCGCCTCTGTACAGCCGGTCCGTCACCGGGCTGGGAACCGACGGCTGGGGCAAGGCATCGATGATCCACATCGGCGCGGGCGGGGCCTTCGTCTTCGAGATGATCTTGACGGCTATCTTCGTCTTCGTCATCCTCCGGGTGACCTCGGCGACGGGCAACGCGGCGACGGCGGCCATCGCCATCGGCCTGACCCTGACCGTGGTCCATCTCGTCGGCATTCCGATCACCGGCACCTCGGTGAACCCGGCCCGCAGCCTCGGCCCGGCCCTCGTCGTCGGCGGCACGGCCCTCAGCCAGGTCTGGCTCTTCATCGTGGCGCCCCTGGTCGGCGGCGCGCTCGCCGCCGTGCTCCACCGGCTGTTCTACCGCGAGGAAGGCGTCACGCTCGCCCCCGAGGCGCAGCAAGCTGACGCGGCCGAGAATCCCGCGGCTTCTTAACCCCGCCGCCTAGAGCATCCTCAGCTAGCTGGCGATCGCGAGGAAGGAGGCGCCGTGGCGCCGCGGGTGAACAGTGAGCTGTTGCTGGTGGGGAGCCTGCCGGCGGACTCGGCTGATTCGGCGCTGCGCGCCGCGGCCGGCTTCTTCGGTGACCTGGTGTTCGCGCTGCCAGACGGCGAGACCGGTCCCCGGGCGGCGTGGGTCGGCTACGAACGGGAGCGGCTGGCACCGAGACCATGCGGGAGCACGCGCGCGTGGTCCGCACCGTCCGCGACACCCACCGCCGGTAAGCTCCGCCCCGATCGAAGGTCGTCACCGGTACCGCCGAACATCGCCACGGGATTCTCCCAGCAGACGGCGCGCAGCCACGCGTCGCCGAACCCCAGCCTGACCAGCCCCGCGATCTGCCGCGCGTAGGGGTAGGGGATGTTGGGGAAGTCGCTGCCGAGCAGGACCTTGCCGGCCAGCCCGAGCTCGCGCGCCAGCGGCAGCGCGCTGGCCGGGAACGGGGCCAGCTTGTCGAAGAAGTCGGTGAAGATCATGGTGGTGTCCAGCGCCACCCGCTCGTAGTCGGCGGCCAGTCGCAGGAACGCCGCGTAGTCGGGCGCGCCCATGTGCGCGACGATGGCGGTCAGGCCCGGATGCCGCGCCAGCAGCGAGCCGAACGGCCCGGGGCCGGTGTGGCTGGTGCCGGCCGGCGCGTGCCCAGCGTGCACGACCACCGGCACCCGGGCCTCGGCCAGCTGACCCCATACCGGCTCGAGCAGCGGATCATCGGGCGGGAAGCCGCCGACCTGGAGGTGGATCTTGAAGATGCGCGCGCCCGCGCCCAGCGCCTGGCGCACGTAATCCGCCACCCCCGGCTCCGGGTAAAACGTCGCCGACGGCAGGCACCCCGGCGTGGCCCGCGCGAACGCCAGCGTCCACGCGTTCAGGTCGGCCGCCATCTCCGGCCGGTGCGCGTAGGCCAGCGCGCTGAACATCCGTACCCCCATGGCCCGCAGGTGCGCCACCCGCTCCTCGTCGCTCCACTTGTAGCGGATCGGCCAGCTGACGCCGACCAGCGGGCCGGCCTGGTCGAAGTAACTCCAGACCTTGCGCAGCATCCGCGGCGGCAGGAAATGAGTGTGGATATCGGCCAGCCCGGGCACGCCGAGGGCCTGGCAGAATGCCGGGATGTCCAGGTCGTCCTGCGGCGGCAGCAGTTCATCCATGCCACGATTCAACCCGAGATCTTTGCGCATCTGCGTCAGGGGGCGGCGCCGAGGACGGCGGCGAAGCGCTCCCGGACCGTCGCGGCGGTCCGGTCGGCGGGCGCGTCCCAGACGTCGGAATTGAAGATCTCGACCTCGACGTAGCCGTCGTAGCCCGCCGCGGCCACGCTCGCCGAGATGGGCCCGAAGTCGATGACGCCGTCGCCGAGGTGGCCGCGGCCGAGCAGGGTGTCCTGCGGCAGCGGCAGCACCCAGTCGCACACCTGGTAGCTGAAGATCCGCGAGCCGGCCCGGGCGATCTCGTCCGGCAGCCGGGCATCCCACCAGACGTGATAAGTGTCCACCACCACGCCGACGGCGCGGGCCGGGAACCGCAAGGCCAGGTCCAGCGCTTCGCCGAGTCCGGAGATCACGCACCGGTCCGCGCAGAACATCGGGTGCAGTGCCTCGATGCCGAGCCGCACGCCAAGCCGCTGGGCGTCCGGTACGAGCTCGCCGATCGCGTCCGCGATCATGCGCCTGGCCAGGCCCAGGTCCCGGCAGCCGGGGACCAGCCCCCCGCACACCAGGACCAGCGTGTCCGCGCCGAGTTCGGCCGCCTCGGCGATCGCCGCCCGGTTGTCCGCTAGCGCGGCCTGCCGTCCGTCGGGGTCGGCCCTGGTGAAGAAGCCGCCCCGGCACAGGCTGGACACGTGCAGTCCGGCCGCGCGGACCACCGCCGCGGCCCGCGCCAGCCCGGTTTCCGCGACCCGGTCCCGCCACAGCCCGATGGCCGGGATGTCGTGTCGCACGCACAGGGCCACCGCGTCGGCCAGGCCGAGGTGCTTGACCGTGGCCTGGTTCAGTGAGAGGCGGTCCAGGCCGATCGCCGCGGCAGAATCAGTCATATACGTTCCGGCCCCGCCACCGTGGCCAGCAGCGCGTTCATCCGCTCGGCGGCCAGTTCCGGGTCGGTCAGCGCCCGGGCGGCCGCCGCGAGCTCGAACACCCGGATCAGGTGCCTGGCCGGCCGCCGCCGCTGCAGGCCGTCCAGCATCGCGAAGTGCGGCTGCAGGCCGTTCAGCCAGGCCAGGAAGGCCACGCCGACCTTGTAGTGGTAGGTGGGCGGCTCGAAAATGCACCGGCTGAGCGGGACCGTCGGCCCCATCGCCGCGTCATAGCTGGCCAGATCGTCCCGGTCAAGCGCGTGCAGCGCCGCGGCGGCCGGGGCGGTGACCGCGGCGAACGCGCCCAGCAGCGCGTCGCTGTGCCCAGCCGCGTCGCCCCGGATCAGCTCGGCGTAGTTGAAGTCGTCCCCGGTGTAGAGCCGCACGCTCGCGGGCAGCCGGCGCCGCAGCGCCACCTCGCGGCCGGCCTGGAGCACCGACAGCTTGATGCCGTCGACCTTCCCTTCGGCCCGCCCGATCAGCTCCGCCACCGTGGCCGCGGCCGCGTCGAAGTCGTCGCTGCCCCAGTAGCCGCGCAGCGCCGGGTCGAAGGCCTCGCCCAGCCAGTGCAGGATCACCGGCCGGTCCGCCTGCCTCAGCAGCTCGCCGTACACCTCGAGGTAATCCCGGGCGCCGCGGGCGCTTGCGGCCAGGGCGCGGCTCGCCATCAGGATCACCTGCGCCCCCGCCGCCTGCACGAACGCCATCTGCTCGGCGTAGGCGCCGATGATCTCGGCGACCGGATAACGCTGGCCGTCGGCCAGCTGGTCGGTGCCGGCCCCGCAGGCCAGGGCGGCGGCGGATCCCGCCGCGCGGCGCTCGGCGGCCCGGGCCGCCGACCTGGCGATCAGCTCCCTGGCCTGCGCCCAGGACAGCCCCATGCCGCGCTGCGAGGTATCCATCGCCTCGGCCACCCCGAACCCGTAGGCCCACAGGTGATCACGGAAGCCGATCGTGGACTCCCAGTCGATGACAACAGCCCCCGGATCCCGCGGATCCGCCTTCTCCCCGGCGCCCGCCGAAGGGCCGGCGCCCGCCGAAGGGCCGGCGCCAGCCGAAGGGCCGGCGCCAGCCGAAGGACCGGCGCCGGCCCGCGTACCGACGGCAGGCCGCGCGGCGACGTGCGCGGCGGCGAACACCCGCCGGCTGGCAGGCGGTGGGTAGCTGGCCGCCCAGCCGGGCTCGGGGATCACCAGCGGCTCATCCCGGCCGGGCAGCCGGATCCCGGTGACCACCTCAGATGGCCAGCGGCGGCACTTCGAGGCGCCGGCCTTCGGTCGAGGACCGCAGCGCGAGTTCAGCCAGCTGCACGCCCTTGGCGCCCTCGGTCAGGTCCCAGGCGAATGGCCTGCCGTCCGCGGCGCACTTCAGGAACAGCTCCCATTCCACCTTGAACCCGTTGTCGAAGGTCATGTTGTCCGGCACGTCGGACCACTGCTCCTGGTAGTCGATGGGATCGGGCAGATCGGGGTTCCAGATCGGCATCGGCGTGGACACCCGGTGCTGCACCGCGCAGTCGCGCAGGCCGGCCACCGCGCTGGCGACCGTGCCGTCCACCTGGAGCTCGAGCAGCTCGCGCCGGTTGACCCGGACCGCCCAGGACGAGTTCACCGAGGCGAACGCTCCGCTGGCGAACTCGAGGACCGCGTAGGCGGCGTCGTCGGCGGTGGCGTCGTACGGGATGCCGGACTCGTCCCACCGCCGCGGGATGTGCGTGGCGGTCCGCGCGTAGAGCGCGGTGATCGGGCCGAACAGGTCGGTGAGCAGGTACTGCCAGTGCGGGAACATGTCGAGCACGATCCCGCCGCCGCCCTCGGCGCGGTAGTTCCACGAGGGGCGCTGGGCCGGGATCCCGTCGCCCTCGAACACCCAGTAGCCGAATTCGAGCCTGACCGAGAGCACGCGTCCGAAGAAGCCCTCGGTGAGCAGCCGGTTCAGCTTCATCACGCCGGGCAGGAACAGCTTGTCGTGCACCACGCCGTGGGTGACGCCCGCGGCCTTGGCGGCGCGGGCCAGCCGGACCGCGCCGGCCAGCGACCCCGCCACCGGCTTCTCCGTGTACACGTGCTTGCCCGCCTCGATCGCCTTCGCCAAGGCGGCCTCACGCGCGCTGGTGACCTGCGTGTCGAAGTAGACATCGACCTCGGGATCGGCCAGCACCTCGTCCACATGAGTGGTCCAGCGATCCAGGCCGTGCCGTCCGGCGATGGCGCGCAGCCGTTCCTCGTTGCGCCCGACCAGGATCGGCTCGGGGTAGACCATCGTGCCGTCTTCCAGTCGGACGCCGCCCTGCTCGCGGATGCTCAGCAGGGACCGGACCAGGTGCTGGCGGTATCCCATCCGGCCGGTGACCCCGTTCAGGGCGACGTGAATGACCTTGCGCGTCATGGTCCAGCCTTCGGTCGGCGACAAGTGCGATGCTAACCTGACTAACTGGGAAAGTGCTTTCCCAGATTAGGCTGGCCCGGATACCCGGTCAAGCGCCCGTCGCGAACAGGAGGGTCGGTGAGCCAGGCCCGCCCGCACCCGGCCGCGAACCACCCGGCCGCGAACCAGGCCCACCCGCAGCCGGCCGCCCAGCAGGCCGCGACGCAGCCGCGCTCCAGGGTCACGCTGCAGGACGTCGCCGACCGGGCCGGCGTCTCGCTGACCACCGCCTCCCGGGTGGTGAACGAAGGCGCGCGGCGCGTCGGGGCGTCCCTCGCTCAGCGCGTCCACCAGGCGGTCGCCGAGCTCGGCTACACGGCCAACCTGCAGGCCCGCGCCGTCGCCACCGGGCAGAGCACGATGGTGGGCGTGGTCGTCCACGACATCGCCGACCCGTATTTCTCCTCGATCGCGGCCGGCCTCATCGAGGTCGCCGACGCCAGGCGGCTGCTGGTCTGCCTGTCGCCGGCGTCAGCCTCTGAGGCGGCCGAGCGTGAGTACGTCGCGCTGATGCGCGCCCAGCGGGCCCGCGCGGTGATCCTGATCGGCAGCCGGTCCGACGATGCCACGGCCCGCGCCGAACTGCGCGCGGAGATCGCCGCCTTCACCCGTTCGGGCGGCCGAGCCGTCTGCGTAGGCCAGGATCTGCTCGGCGTGGACACGATCCGGCCGGAGAACGCCGCGGGCGCCCAGGCCCTAGCCCAGGCGATGGTCGCGCTCGGGCACCGCCGCTTCGCGGTGCTGGCTGGGCCGCGCGGCCTGCTGACGGCGCGGGACCGGCTGGACGGGTTCCGGGCCGGCCTCGCCGCCTGGTCGGTGCCGCTGGAGGCGACCCAGGTCGTCCACGGCCTGTTCACCAGGGACGGCGGCTACGAGGCGATGAGCGCCGTGCTGGCCGCGCCCGGGCCGCGGCCGGACTGCGTGTTCGCGGTCACCGACGTGATGGCCATGGGCGCGCTGGCCCGGCTGCGGGCCGGCGGCCTGCAGGTGCCCGCCGACATGGCGCTGGCCGGGTTCGACGACATCCTCACCCTCCGGGACGTCTACCCGCCGCTGACCACGGTGCGGCTGCCGCTCAAGCGCATGGGGGAGATGGCGGCCGGCCTGATCCTGGCCGAGGCCGCCGACACGGGCGCCGACACGGGCGCCGACCTGGCCGCTGCTCAGCAACCCCGGGTCATCCCGGTGCCCGGCGAGGTCATTCTGCGGGAAAGCACTCTTCCGCGTCCTCCGGTCAGCTGACCCTTGCGCACCTGACTGCGCATCAGGTACGTTTCGCACCAATTGGAAAGCGCTTGCCGACATCGTGGTTGACCATCGGCCCCGGCCCCGCGCATGATCCGTACTAACTCAGTAGCAGCGGCCCAGCCAGCCCGTCAAGGGAGTGAGCACATGAGCGAAGCGGCACGCGTTCCGTTCACGGAAACGAAGGCACCTGAATCCGCCGAGCGCCTGCACCGCGGGGCGCTGGGCCTGGTCGACATCTCCGCCTCGACGATGGCGAATATCGGCCCGGCCTACAGCTTCTACTTCGGCTTCGCGGGGATCGTGATCGCGGCTGGCATCGCGTCGCCGCTGGTCATCGTCGTGGCCATCGTCGCCATCGCGCTGCTCGGCAACACGCTGTCGCAGTTCTCCCGGGCCCACCCGTCGACCGGCGGCTTCATCACCTTCGTGGGCAAGACGTTCGGCGGCACCAGCGCCGTGACCACCGCGCTGGTGTGCGGCGCCGGCTATATCATCGCGATCTCGTCGGTGCTGGTCATCTCCGGCGGGTTCCTGTCGATCATGATCCAGTTCTATACGGGCGTGAACATCCCCTGGATCATCTTCTCGGCCGTATTCACCGCCGGTGCCATGTTCATGATGTTCCGCGGCGTAGCCGTGTCGACCAAGCTGGCCGGCTTCTTCTTCGCCTTCGAGCTGATCGTGCTGCTCGTCGTGTCGATCGCCGTGCTGATCAAGAACGGCGGCCACCTCAGCACCGTGCCGTTCCAGCCCAGCCACCTCACCAACCACTTCAGCGGCCTGGCCCTCGCCTTCCCGCTGGCCATCTACCTGTTCATCGGCTGGGAGAACTCGGCGGCGCTGGCCGAGGAGACCACCAGCCCCCGGCGCAACGTGCCCCGGGCCGTGTTCCTGTCGATCGCCCTCATGGCGTTCACGTACCTGCTGCTTTCCTACTCCACCGTGTCCGGCTTCCATTACAGCGTCACGGCGCTCACGGCCCCCCTCATCCCGTTCATCGCCGTCGCCCACAGCGTGGCGGCCTGGCTAGCCTTCGTCGCGTACCTCGCCGGGCTGACCTCCACCCTGGGCGTGCTGATCGCCGCGGTGAACTCCCAGTGCCGGCTGATCTTCAACGCCGGGCGCGAGGGCCTGCTGCCGCGCTGGATCGGCCGGGTCCACCCGGTCCGCCGGACGCCGGTCAACGCCATCATCACCTTCGTCGGCTTCGCCGGGGCCATCACGCTGGGCTGGGCGATCGGCCACTGGATCGGCGGGACCGGCAACAGCCTGGACGCGCTGACCTTCTTCTTCGAGTCCAGCACGATGGGCACGATCTTGATCCTGTTCGTGTACTTCACGGCCAACGTGGCCCTGCCGTTCTACTACCGCAAGTACCGCCCGACCGAGTTCAGCATCATCAAGCACATCGTGCTGCCATTCCTCGGCATGGTCGCGATCGCCGTCCCCATCTACTACCTGTTCAAGCCGCCGCAGCCCCAGCCGTACGACTGGTTCCCGTGGGTCGCCGTGGGCCTCATCGTGGTGTTCATCCTCTACTCGATCTGGCTGGTCAGGCGCGACCCGGGCCTGGGCGACCGGGTCGGCTCGATCATCGCCGACGAGTAAACCGGGAGATCCCTCATGACCGACACCGCCGTACAGGCGGACGAGACGGCCGGCGCGAACCCCGCGCACCCGCTCGACCCGGCCACCGCGGCCGAGTACCTGGCGGGCCGGGACATCATGGCGGCGGCCGGGCTGCTGGCCGACCCGGTCCGGTTCGCGTACTACGGCCTGGAGGAACCGCCAAAGGACACAGTGCTGGCGGACACAGTGCTGGGGAACGGGGCTGACGGGCACGGGCCCGGCGGCGGACCGGCGGCTGCGTGCCTTCCTGCTCAACACCGGCACCGGCGAATCCACCGACGTCGTGGTGTCGCTGACCCGTCAGCAAGTCGTCAGCGCCCGCACCCTGGACCGGGGCCAGGACGGCCAGCTGCCGATCCTCGAGGGCGACTTCGCCATCGTCGACGAGATCGTCAAGGCCGACCCGGACTGGCGCGCGGCCATGGCCCGCCGGGGCTACCACGACCTCAGCCAGATCCGGACCTGCCCGCTCACCGCGGGCGCGTTCGGGCCCCCCGACGACGACCGCCGCCGGATGGTGCGCGTGCTCGCGTTCATCCAGGCAAGCGAGCATGACCTGGCCTGGGCGCACCCGGTCGACGGGATCGCCGCCCACGTCGACCTGATCGAGAAGAAGGTCTTCAAGGTCACCGACGAGTTCGAGCTCCCGGTGCCGGAAGAGTCCGGTGACTACGACGACGAGGCGGTGCGCGGCCCGCACCGGACCACGCTCAAGCCCATCGAGATCACCCAGCCGGAAGGGCCGAGCTTCACCCTCGACGGGCACGCGCTGCGCTGGCAGGACTGGTCGATGCGGATCGGCTTCGACGCCCGCGAGGGGCTGACCCTGCACCAGATCGGCCTGCACGCCGGCGGCCGCGAGCGGCCCGTGATCTACCGGGCGTCGATTCCCGAGATGGTCGTACCCTACGGCGATCCGGGATTCCGCTACTGGCAGGCGTACTTCGACACCGGCGAGTACCTGGTCGGGAAGTGGGCCAACTCGCTCGAGCTCGGCTGCGACTGCCTGGGCGAGATCGCCTACCTGGACGCGACCGTGACCGACGACGCCGGCCAGCCGCGTACGATCAAGAACGCGATCTGCGTCCACGAGGAAGACTTCGGCATCTTGTGGAAGCACACCGACATCTTCAACGGCTCGGCTCAGTCGCGCCGCCAGCGCAGGCTGGTGGTCTCCTACTTCAGCACGGTCGGCAACTACGACTACGGCTTCTACTGGTACTTCTACCTGGACGGCACGATCGAGTGCGAGATCAAGGCGACCGGCGTGCTGTTCACCTCGGCCTACCCAGCAGATGACCCGTACTCGACGCAGGTCGCCCCCGGCCTGGCCGGGGCGGTGCACCAGCACCTGTTCAGCGCCCGGCTGGACATGACCGTGGACGGCCTGGCCAACGCGGTGGAGGAGGTCGACGTCACCGGCCGCCCGGCTGGCCCGGGCAACCCGCACGGCAACGCGATCGCGCAGGAAGTGACCCGGCTGACCCGTGAGTCCGAGGCGGCCCGCCGCGCGGACGGGGCCCGGGGCCGGACCTGGCGGGTTATCAGCACCGAGCGCACCAACAGGTTCGGCCGTCCGACCAGCTACACCCTCTACCCGGAATCCGCGCCGTTGCTGCTGGCCGACCCGGACTCGCCCGTAGCGAAGCGGGCCGCGTTCGCGACCAACCACCTCTGGGTCACCAGGTACGACCCGGACGAGCGCTATCCGGCCGGTGACTTCGTGAACCAGCATCCCGGCGGCGCCGGGCTCCCGGCCTTCAGCGCGGCGGACCGGGACATCGACGGCGCCGACATCGTCCTGTGGCACACGTTCGGCCCCACCCACGTCCCGCGCCCGGAGGACTGGCCGGTGATGCCGGTCGCCCGCTGCGGCTTCGTGCTCAAGCCGACTGGTTTCTTCGACCGCAACCCCACCCTGGATGTGCCGCCCCCGGCCCGTCACTGCTCCCCCGGCTGACCAGCAAAATTCAAACCCCTTTTAGGCCGAACGGGCATCCCTGCCTGCCCCCGTCCCCTGCGTGCCCGGCAACCGGCTCGATGTTCCATCGAGCCGCTGGGAACCGGCTCGAAGCTCCATCGTGCCGGTTCACGGTCCGGGGTAGCCGCACGCGGGGCGCGTCACGCCCGGCGCGTCACGCCCGGCGCGTCACGCCCGGCGCGTCACGCCCGCAGCTCGTCGCGCAGCTCTCGCTTGAGGACCTTGCCCAGCGGGTTGCGAGGCAGCTCTTCCCGGACCTCGAGACGTTCGGGCAGCTTAAAGGTGGCGATGCCGAGGCCGCCCAGGTAGCGGGTAATCTCGGCCAGCGTTACGGTCTCGCCCGGACGGGGCACCACCACGGCGCAGGCGCGTTCGCCGAGCACCTCATCCGGATAGGCCACCACGGCCACGTCGGCGACCTTGGGGTGGTCAGAAATGAAGCCCTCGAGTTCGGCCGCCGATATTTTCATGCCGCCGCGTACGACCATGTCTTTGGACCGGTCGACGTAATGCAGGTACTGCAATTCGTCCCCGGCGATCTCGAGGATGTCTCCGGTCCTCAGGTAGCCGTCCTCATCGAACGGCTCGGGCACCCTGCTGGCGGGCAGGTACCCGGGGAACACGCCAGGGCCCTTGATCCGCAGCTCGCCGGGCACGCCCGCCTCGGTGATCTCCTGGCCCGTGGCCGGGTCCACGATCCGCGCCAGCGTCGAGCGCGACATGGTGATGGACCAGTCCCGGACGGCGTACCGCGGGAAGTACAGCGCCCGCACCCCGGGGTCGGGGATGTCCTTGGGCGTGCCGAGCAGCGCGATGCCCTCGTTGGAGCCGTAGAAGTTGATGATCTCGATGCCGTACTTGTCGTGCCAGCCCTGCAGCAGGCTGGGCGCCAGCGGCGTGGAGCCGGAGCCGAGTATCCGCAAGCTCGAGATGTCGGTCTGGGCCAGCAGTACCTCGTTATGCAGCAGCGTGGTGAGCAGCGCGGGCGGCGCGACCGTGTAGGTGGCGCGGTGCTGCTCGATCTGCCGTAGGAACGTGGCCAGGTCGAACGGGTGGTGCTGCACCAACAGCCCGCCCACCTTCAGCCAGGGCAGGAACATCCCGTTGATGCCGGCCATGTTGACCATCGGGAACGGGTTGAGCAGCACGTCGTCGCGGGTCAGGTTCGGACCCTCCACCGTGCCGGTGCACATGGCCATCCAGTCGTAGTGGGTCCGCTGGACGCCCTTGGGCGTGCTCTCGGTGCCCGAGGTCCAGCAGATCGTGACGCAGTCGTTCGGGTCCGGCGACCAGCCCTGCAGGTAAGCGGCCAGCCCGCGGCGGTCGTCGGCCGCCGTGATGCGCTCATCGAGCCCGACGACCCCGTCCGGGACGGCCGTGCCGAACGCGGCCACGACGCGCAGCGACGGGATGCTGTCCCGCAGCCCGGCGATCTCCGCGGCGGCCTGCCGGTGGGCGATGCGGCCGGCCGTGATGAACAGCTTCGCCCCGGCGACGTGGGATAGGTGGGTGAGCTCGTAGGCCCGGTACTGCACCGGGAACGGGGCCACGATCGCGCCGATCCGGACGATGGCCAGGAAGGCCACGGCGATCTCGACCGTGTTGGGCAGCTGGACGCCGACCACGTCCCCGGTCGTGACGCCCTCGTCCAGCAGCACCTGCGCCAGCCGGGACACCTGCTCGTCCAGCTGGGGCCAGGTCAGCTCGCGAAACGGGCCGTCCATCAGCGTGTCCCGGTTCAGCGGGTCGACGATCGCGGGGATGTCGCCGTCGCGCTCGACGCGCTCGCGCAGCAGCGCGTCGATCATGTCGTCGTTCCAGTAGCCCGCGTCCCGGTACTCCCGGATTCGCGTTGCCGGATGAAGCCCCACAGTGTCCTCCCTAGACCGGCGCCAGCGCCGTCAGCGTCGCCACCCCGGCCGGATCCGCCGCGCTGGACCCGGGCACGAGCGCGATCTCGTCCACGCCGGCCTCGGCGTACTCGGCCAGCCGGGCCCGCAGCGCCTGCGCGTCGCCCACCAGTGACACGCAGCCGACGATATCCGGCGGGATCGCCGCCAGCAGCTCGGCCGGGTGCGGCGAGGTGCGGGCGAAGCGCACCACGTCCGCGAAGCCGGCCTCGGCGAACATCTCGCCGTACCCGGGCGCCGGCATGTACGCGACCAGCCCCCGCCGCAGCTGCTCGATCCCCGTCGGCGAAGGATCGACGCAGGCCGCGACCCAGGCCGCGACCGGGGGAATCGGCCGCCCGGCCGCGCGGCATTCGTCGTGCAGCAGCTGCACCAGCCGGGCCGCCGACTTCGGCGTCACCAGGTTGATGACCATCCGGTCGGCCCGCCGGGCCGCTACCCGCACGGCGCCGCGCCCGAACGCCGCGATGGTCAGCGGCGTGCCCGGTGCCCGGGTCCGCAGCCGGTAGCCCCTCGTCCTGATGACCTGCCCCTGGACGTCGGCCTTGCCCCCGTCGAGCAGGGCCCGGACGGCGGTCGCCGATTCCTCGAGCGCGAGCGCGGTGCGCTCCTGGCGGCGGCCGTGCCACTGCTGGACCACGACCGGGCTGGAGGAGCCGAGCGCCACGTTCACCGTCCGGCCGGTCAGCTCGGCCAGCGAGCCGGCCCCCATCGCGATCATGACCGGATCGCGGACCGCGACGGCCAGCGGTCCGATGGTGAGCGCGGCACGCTCGGTCCGCTCCGCGACCACCGCGCCGAGCGCGAAGGCATCGAAGGTGGCCATCTCGCCGATCCAGATCTCCGGGTAGCCGAGTGAGTCGGCGACCTGGGCCGTGCATACCACCTCGGCGGGCGGCCGGTCCTGCCAGAGCCCCAGCGAGACAGAAACAGCGGGCCTGCGCCCCGGCTCACTGTTCATCGGGCCTCAGCATTCACGGCCTCGTTCTATCACTCCGCTAGTTGTAATGTCACTCCATGAGCGAGCCTGGGCATCGCGCACCGCCAGCTCATCAGGGACTGGAACACGACGCGCCCCGGCAGGTGCTCACCACGCCTGGATTCCATTCCGTAGAGCGCACAACCGTGCGCCAACCGCCTTGGCCAGCGTCCACCGGACGGTCATACCGGTATAAAACGGGCAACATTCCGGAGTTCGCCTCCGTTTATCGTGGAGGATCCGAGCTATGCGGAAGTTCCTGGGGCGATCCTGGGGTACCAAAGTCTCCACGCAGGCCAGATCCTGACCCGTAAATAGGTGCGGCTGATGCTGGTGTGACTGATGACGCATTTACACGCTGGTACGGCGTCGGGCACCGACAGCATGACTCCACGATAAACGGACCGCGCCCCGGTGCGCCGGGGTGAACGGCGTGCCTGGCCTCCGTCCGGCCGCCCTGGCTGGGTCACTCCTTCTGTTGTAGTATGCGGAGAAGCGGCACGCAAAGGGCGGAGACATGGGCAGCCGGAACGTCTGGATCGCTGGCAGCTACCAGAGCGACTTCGCGCGCAACTACGCGCGCGAGGGCCTGGAGATCTCCGACATGGTCGCCGAGGCGGTCGCGGGGACGCTGGCCGGGGCCGGTGCCGGCCCGCGGGATGTCGAAGCCGTTCACGTCGGGAACGCGTTCGGCCAGCTCTTCACCGGGCAGGGACAGCTCGGGGCGATGCCCGCCACCGTCGAGCCGGACCTGTGGGGCAAGCCGGCCGCCCGGCACGAGGCGGCCTGCGCGTCGGGCAGCGTGGCCGTGCTGGCGGCCATGGCCGACATCGAGGCCGGCCGCTACGACTGCGTGCTGGTGATCGCCGTCGAGCAGGAGCGGAACGTGCCGGGGGACGCCGCGCCCGGCTACCTCGGCGCGGCCGCGTGGATCGGTCACGAGGGCCAGGACGCCAAGTACATGTGGCCGTACATGTTCAGCCAGCTGGCCGATGAGTACGACCGCCGCTACGGCCTGAACGATGCGCACCTGCACGCCATCGCCGAGCTCAACATGCGGAACGCGAAGGCCAACCCGCTGGCCCAGACCCGGGGCTGGTCGCACCGCCCGGGCAGCTTCGCCGACGACGACCAGGACAACCCGGTCGTCGAAGGCCGGCTGCGGCGCACGGACTGCGCCCAGGTCACCGACGGCGTGGCCGGCGTGCTCCTGGTCTCCGACCGGTTCCTGGCCGACCGGCGAGGCCCCCGCCCCGCGGCCCGCATCGCCGGCTGGGGCCACGGCACCGCTGGCCTGGCGCTGCAGCCGAAGTTCGACCGCAGTCAGGGTCAGCCGTACGTCTTCCCGCACGTCCGCCAGGTGGTCACCGACGCCTTCCGGCGGGCCGGGATACCTGACGTCCACGCGCTGGACGGCATCGAGACGCACGACTGCTTCTCCATGTCGGAATACATGGCCGTCGACCACTTCGGGATCACCGAGCCGGGGGAGAGCTGGAAGGCGGTCGAGAACGGCGAGCTCGAGCGGGACGGCGCGATCCCGGTCAACCCCAGCGGCGGCCTGATCGGCGTGGGGCACCCGGTCGGCGCCACCGGCGTGCGGATGCTGCACGACGCCGCCCGGCAGGTGACCGGCCAGGCCGGGGCCGCGCAGGTCGACGGGGCCAGGATCTTTGCCACCCTGAATATCGGCGGCAGCCTCACCACCACGGTCAGTTTCGTGGTTAGCGGCGAGTAGCGAGGAACGGATCATGGTTGACGTCGAGGTCTACGGCAAGATGCTGAGCACGCTGCCGGATGACGATGACCACCCCTACCGGTCGGGTCCTTGGCGCCCGCAGAGCACCGAGTACGACGCGACCGGCCTCGACGTGGTGGGCGAGCTTCCCGACGACTTGTACGGCGTCTACCTGCGCAACACCGAGAACCCGCTGCACCCCGCCATCGTCAGGTACCACCCCTTCGACGGCGACGCGATGATCCACAAGGTCTCGTTCCGCGACGGCCAGGTGTCCTACCGGAACCGCTTCGTCCGGACCGACGGCCTGCTCGCCGAGCAAGAGGCCGGGGGATCGCTGTGGGCCGGGATCGCCGAGAACCCGAACGTGTCCACCCGCCCGGACGGCTGGGGCGCCCGCGGCCGGATGAAGGACGCCGCCTCGACCGACGTCGTCGTACACGCCGGCGTGGCGGTGGCGAGCTTCTGGCAGTGCGGCGACCTGTATCAGCTCGACCCGCTGACCCTGGATGACCTGGGCAAGTGCACCTGGGGCGGGTCCTTCCCTGGCGACCTCGGCGTCTCGGCTCACACCAAGGTCGATGCCCATACCGGTGAACTGCTTTTCTTTAATTACGGAACGACCGCCCCTTACCTGCACTACGGCGTCGTCGACGCCAGCCACCGGCTGGTCCATTACGTGCCGATCGACCTGCCCGGACCACGGCTGCCGCACGACATGGCCTACACCGAGCACTACGCGATCCTCAACGACATGCCGCTGTTCTGGGAGCCCGAACTGCTGGCCCGCGGCCTGTACGCGTCGCGCTTCCACCCGGACATCCCGTCCCGGCTCGGCGTCATCCCGCGCCGCGGCGCCCCCGGCGACATCCGCTGGTTCGAGTTCGAGCCGACCTATGTGCTGCACTGGACGAACGCCTACGAGGCAGGCGACGAGATCATCGTCGAGGGTTTCTTCCAGGGCTGCCCGGAGCCGGCCAGCGCCGGGCCTAACGGCCCGAAAGAGAAGATGTTCCGGTTCCTGGCCGCCGACATCATGCAGACCCGGCTGCACCGGTGGCGGATGAACCTGGTCACCGGGGCCACCAGCGAGGAAGACCTGTCCGACAGCTGTACCGAGTTCGGCACGATCCACAACGGCTTCGGCGGGCGGCCCTGTCGGTACAATTATGCCGCCACCAACGAGCCAGGCTGGTTCCTGTTCAACGGGCTGGTCAAGCACGACACCCTGACCGGCCGCGAGGAGCAGTACCAGTTCGAGCCGGGCGTGTTCTGCAGCGAGGTCGGCGTGGCCCCGCGCGTCGGCGGTACCGAGGAGGACGACGCGTACCTGGTCACGCTCACGGTAGACATGAACCGGGACGCTTCCGAGTGCGTCGTGTTCCGGGCCGGCGACGTCGGCCGCGGCCCGATCGCGCGAGCTCGGCTGCCCGAGCGGATCGCCAGTGGCACGCACAGCTGCTGGGCGCCCGGCGAGTCCATCGCGGGCTGGTGACCCGCGGGCGACCGCGAGATTGGCTGAGTTATTCCCGAGTCCCATACTCCTGAGTCCGCAGATCTCGAGGGCAGGCAAGCCCGGGCTCAGGTCACCGAGAACTCCAACGCCATCGTCCTCGGGCTGATCGGCGATGAGTGGAACCTGTCCATCGTCAAGCTGGCCATCATGGAAGGCCTGCGCCGGTACAAGGACTTCCGCGACCGGCTGGGCATCGCCAACTCGGTCCTGACCGTACGGCTGCGCCGCCTCACCGAGGCCGGCGTGTTCACCATGTCCCAGTACTCGCAGGCGCCGCGGCGCTACGAGTACGTGCTCACCGACTGCGGCCGCGACCTGTGGCAGGTCCTGCTGACCATCTGGTCGTGGGAGGCCGTCTGGGTGACCGAGCACATCGAGCCGCTGCCGCCGATGTACCACACCGAGTGCGGCGAGGAGTTCTCCCCGGTCATGCACTGCCGGTCCTGCGGGCAGCCCGCCGGCCTGCGCGACGTCCGCGGCACGTTCGGGCCGAGCGGCGGTTTTGCCCGGTCGGTGCCGCAGGCCACGACGCGGCGCCGGTCCACGGGCGGCTCGCCCGGGCCCGGCCTGGTCCCGCAGACGATCGAGCTGATCGGTAACCGCTGGTCGGCCTCTGCCCTGGCCGCCGCGTTCCTCGGCGCCCGCCGGTTCACCGACATGCTGCAGATGATGGGCGCGCCGCCGACCATCGTCTCGGACCGGCTGCGGACGTTCTGCCAGATGGGCGTGCTGCAGACCGTCGCCGTCAAGGCGAACTCGGGCCGGGTCGAGTACCGGCTGACCGACAAGGGACGCGCGTTCTTCCCGCACGTCATGGTGATGCTGGACTGGGGCGACCGGTGGTTCCGTGCCCCCGAAGGTCCTGCCACCCTGCTCACCCACACCGCCTGCGGCGGCACGTTCGCGCCGGTCCTGCACTGCTCGGTCTGCCAGCGCGAGCTGCACGGCTCGAAGATTCAGGTCGGCGGCGACCCGCCCAAGGCCCGATAGCCCTAAGGGCAGCGTGAACAGTGGAAGACTGTCCGTCGCCCAGGCGACGGTCAAGGGGTCGTAACCGAAGCGCAACGTTAGCAGCGATTCCGTGGTGATCCGCGCCCTGCGGTAGCGTCGCTGAACGTGGCGGAACCACTAGGCTTGCGGTTCGCGAAGCTGTGGACGGCCAGCACGGCGTCGGCGCTGGGCAGCGGCCTGGCCACGATCGCGGCGCCGCTCTTTGTCGCGGCGCACATCAAGAACCCGCTGTCGTGTCGGCTACGTTCGCCGTGGCGTGGCTGCCGTGGCTGCTGTTCGCGCTACCCGGCGGCGTGCTGGTCGACCAGGTCGACCGACGGCGGCTGATGGTCACGATCGACTGGGCCCGGATCGCCGCCATGGGTGTCAGGACCATCGCGAGGCTAGCCGGGCGGGCCGGGATCGCGTTGCTGGACGCCGCACTGTTCGTTATCAACGCGGGCGAGGTGATCTTCCGTTCGGCCAGCCAGGCGATGATTCCCGCCGTCGTGCCGCGAGCGCGGCTGGAGCGGGCGAACGGCTGGCTGGTCGGCGGGACCACGGTGACGCAGCAGATGATCGCCGGGCCGCTCGGCGGATTCCTGTTCGTGCTGGCCGCGTGGGTCCCGTTCGGCGTCAACGCGGGCACGTACGCGGTCAGCGCGGTCCTGTTCGGCCTGGTGGCCGGGACATACAGGGCGGCCTCGCGCCCGGCCGGGGACCGCGGATCGCGGCCCGCGCACCCGATCCGGGCCGAACTGGTTGAAGGCTTCCGGTGGCTGGCCCAGCAGCGGGTTCTGCGCACGATGACGGTCTTGATCGGGCTGCTGAACCTCACGCTCACCGCCGCGACCGCGGTGCTGGTGCTGCTGGTCAAGGAGCGGCTGAACCTCGGCGCCGTAGGCTACGGCACGCTGTTCGCCTGCGAGGCGGTCGGGGCTCTGCTCGGGTCGGCAGCACGAGCCTGTTCATCGCGGCCGGGGGCAACTGCGTCGGCGGAGTGATCGCGGCCAGGTTCGGGATCACCGCGCCCTACTGGACCGGTTCGTGGCCGCGGTCATCGTGTCGGCCACCACCTGGCGGGTCGTTAACCGGGCCACCTTGGCCCCGGCCTACGCCGCACCGGCGCTCACCGAGTAGCTCTCGCGGCCCGGGAATCTTTCCATGGCCCCGGCTCGCGCGGGGAACGCGGGGAACGCGACGAACCCGCTCGTGCGGCTGACGTAGTCGGCGTACGCGGCGCCCTTGGAGCGCGCCATGTGCTTCTCGAGCAGTTTCTTGCCGGTATGCCGGACCAGCATGTTCGTCATGTACACCGGGGCGGCCACGGTCAGCACCCCGAGCCAGTGCGAGCACGCCAGCAGCCACAGCCCGAACCACACCACGGCGTCGCCGAAGTAGTTCGGATGCCGCGTGTACCGCCACAGACCGCGGTCCAGGACCCGGCCCGCCTGAGCCGGATCCGCCCGGAACCGCCGCAGCTGCTCATCACCGACCGTCTCGAAGCCGAACCCGACCGCCCAAACGGCCACGCCCAGCCAGCTGACCCAGGACAGCGAAGCGCGCTCGTACATCGCGACCTGCAGCGGCAGCGACACGAACCACATGACCCGGCCCTGGGCCCAGTAGATGTGACGCAGCACGAACTTGGCCAGGCTGCCGGTGTTGCGCCGCAGCAGCGAGGCATACCGCTTGTCCTCGCCCCGGCCGAAGTTGCGCGCGAAGATGTGGACGCCTAGGCGCAGGCCCCAGATAGCGGTGAGCACCAGCACCAGAACGCGGCGTCCCGTGGACCCCTGCCCCGCCGACAGCCCGAACGAGACGGCCGCGATGATCACGAAACCAAGCGGCCAGATCGTGTCCATGATCGCCTGCACCCGGGTGCGCATGGCGTAAAGGAAGGTCGCCAGCATCAGGACCGCCACCACCGCGGCCGTGACCACCAGGTTGACCAGCAGCGGAACCCAGCTCACCCGGGGCGCCCGGAGGCCGGCTGGCCGGAGGCGGACATCAGGTCAGTGAACGCGTCGATAGAGACCCCGAACTCCCGTGGTTCACCTTGATGGCTCCGTCCCAGCAGCTCTTCCAGCTGCTCCGGGCCCAGGTCAGCTCCGGCCGGCAGCTCCACCGTGCCCCACTCCACCACCGACGCCCGCCGCAGCCGGCCGCCGCCGGTGACGACGTACTCCCCGTTCAGCAGGCATCGCTCGCTGGCCAGCGCGGTCAGCACCGGCGCCACCGCGTCCGGTTCCATCCGCGCCCTGGCCGCCGGCGGCATGCCGTCGGCGGTCATCTGGGTCAGCGCGTAGGGCAGCAGCATATTGGTCAGCACGCCCCGGGCCGCGCCCTCCGCCGCCAGCGACCGGCCGAAGGCCAGCAGGGCGCCCTTGCTGGCGGCGTAGGCGGACAAGCCGATGTCGCCGTGCAGGCCGCCGGTGGAGGCGACCAGGATGATCCGGCCGTAACCCGCCGGGCGCATGACCCTCACCGCGGCCCGGGCCAGCCTGATGCTGCCGCGCAGGTTGACGTCGAGGACCTCGTTCGAACTGCTCGGCGGGCTGCCGGTGGAACATCCCGCCGACGCCGATGGCCGCGTTGACCACGCAGATGTCCAGCCGTCCCCAGCGCTCCAGGGCCGTCGCGACCATGGCTTCCCCGCTGTCCGGAGCGGCCGCGTCCGAGTACTCGGCCACCGCCTCACCGTCCGCCGCCACGATCTCGGCCGCGACATGATCGGCCGGGCCGCGGCCGTCCGCGTCGACCACCCGGTTGCGGTTGTTGACGACGACCTTCGCGCCCTGCCGGGCCAGCGCCAGGCAGAAGGACCGGCCGAGGCCCCGCCCGCCGCCGGAGACGACCGCCACCCGCCCCGCCAGCGGCCCTGCTCTCTGGCCGCTGTGCGGCGGGGCGCTCACGATGCGACGCGCTCGACGAGCTCGACCAGGCCACGTCGGCAACGAGCTCGCGCTGCAGGCTGACCAGCAGTCCACCGGCGAGATCCCGGCGCCGCCGCCGCGCCGCGACGCCTGTCCGCGCGGCGCGCAGGGTTTCGAGCACAAAGGCCTCAGGCACGACGGCTCCCTAGCTATCCGAGGCCCAGCCTTCCAAGGCCCTAGCTTTCTTAGTTGTAGTACCTTTTAGCCCTCGGCGCCGATCCCGTCAAGCGCCCGCCGGGTCAGGTCGGCACGCAGTTGGTCCCTGCGCAGGGACGTCGGCCCGCACACTTCGGCGTACCCGCGCGTCGAGCCAGCCAAGAATAACCAGGCGAAAGGGCGTGCGCCGGGCGACGGACTATGAGGTCATTACCAAGTCGGAGTGGTCCGGGTGCTAAACTCTCCCTGCGGCGCTGGTACGACCTCCTCCATGGCAGACCTCCCCAGCGGCGTGCATCAGGGGCTATGGCGCAGCTGGTAGCGCGTCTGCATGGCATGCAGAAGGTCAGGGGTTCGAATCCCCTTAGCTCCACCAGGTCAGAGGCTTGTTGAGATCGGATCAAGATCATCCGGGAGCAAAACGGGGAGCAAGACGCTCGCTATCCTTTAGTCATGGGTGGTCATGCCGCTGGCGCCCGGCGTCGCGGGCACAACGAAGGATCGATATACAAGGACGAGGCCAAGGGCCGCTGGTACGGTGCGGTTTCTTTCGGCTACGGCCCGGATGGGAAGACGTGGCGGCGGCACAAGGTCTCCGGCCGCACCAGGGCCGAGGTCGCCGAGAAGCTCGAGGCGCTCCAGGCCGAGCGGGACTCCGGCGTGCAGCCCGAGCGTGCCTACACGATCCAGCGGGCCGTGGATGACTGGCTTGCCGAGGGGCTGGACGGCCGGTCGGCCAGGACGGTGAGGCTCAACCATGATGTCCTCAAGCTGGTCACCGCGGTTATCGGCGGCATCGAGCTGCGGATGCTGACCGCGCACGATGTGCGCCGGGCCCTGGTGCAGGTGGCGGCGGGCAATTCCAGCCGGACAGTGACGCTCGCGCACAACGCGCTGACCCGGGCACTGCGCCACGCCGAGGCCAGCCGTCATATCGCGCACAACGTGGCCGCGCTGGTGGACACCCCGAAGGGCCAGCCCGGCAGGCCGAGTAAGGCGCTGACCGCCGAGCAGGCCGCCACTGTGCTGATGGCTGCCGAGGGTTCCAGGCTCAGTGCCTACGTGGTCTTGTGCCTGATGACCGGTATCCGTACCGAGGAGGCCCGGGCGCTTCGCTGGGATCATGTGGACCTGGACGCCGCGAGCATCGCGGTGTGGCGGTCGGTGCGTCTCGGAGGTGACACCAAGACCTCTAAGTCTCGACGGACCCTCGGATTGCCTCGGGCGGTAGTGGAGGCGCTGCGGGAACATCGCGTTCGGCAAGACGAAGAGAAGGTGGCCGCAGGGGAACTCTGGAGGGATCACGACCTGGTCTTCACGACCACGGTCGGCACTGAGCTGGATGCGGCAAACGTCCGGCGGTATTTCAGGGGTATCTGCAAGGCCGCCGGTATCGGGGAGGACTGGACTCCCCGGGAACTGCGGCATAGTTTCGTCAGCTTGCTATCGGCCTCGGGCGTGCCGGTGGAAGAGATCGCGCGGCTGGTCGGCCACTCGAGCTCGCGCACGACGGAGGTCATCTACCGCAACTCTCGGGAATTGCATCAGACGGGCGAGAAATCGCAGGTCGCCTGATGGGCGGGGCCTTGCAATAGCTGTGTGCCGTTGAGGAGCGATGCCGCCTGACCTCGCTGGTTGCGTGATGGTCCCGCTGGGTGCATGATCCTGCCTTGAAACGGTTGCGGTTTCTGGGGCTGGAGGGCGGGTTGGGGCGAGGTGGTCTGGCTGGTGCGGCGCACCTGGAGCTGGTGTCCGGGGTGGTGCAGCTGCGGCCGGAGGATGCGATGTTCGAGGCGATGTTGCGCGGATGGCGTGCTCAGCAGACGGCCAGGGGGCTGCGGGAAGACACGATCGTGCCGAGGGAGCGGCTGGTCCGCCGGTTCGGCGAGTTCACCAACGAGTACCCGTGGGCGTGGTCGGCGGGGCACCTGGATGAGTGGTCGCTGCATCTGAGGTCCGAGCGGCATCTGGCGCCCTCGACGATCCGGGCGTATCAGGGCAGCCTCCGCCAGTTCAGCGAGTTCTTGGCCGACGCCCGCTACGGATGGGCAGTGGCGTGTGAGCGGGAGTTCGGTCCGGGGAGCCATCCGGTGGCGATCTGCCATGAGTGGAACACGGTCGCCCATCTCAACGACTACGAAGGCGATCCCGAGGCCCGGCCGTTCACCCGCCAGGAGATGCAGCGGTTCTTGGACTACGCCGATGAGCAGGTGGACCGCGCAGTCCGGGCCAGGCGCAAGGGAGCGCTGGCAGCCTACCGGGACGCGACGCTGTTCAAGGTCATGTACGGGTGGGGGCTGCGGCGGACCGAGACCTCCAGGCTGGATCTGGCGGACTGGGGCCGGAACCCGGCGGCTCCGGAGTTCGGCCGGTACGGCATGCTCAACGTCCGGTATGGCAAGGCCAAGCGGGGGCAGCCGCCGCGGCGGCGGAACGTCGCCTCGGTGATGGCCTGGGCGGTGGAGGCCGTGGGTGACTACGTGGAGAACGTGCGGCCAAGGTTCGGCTGCGCGGATCATCCGGCGCTGTGGGTGACCGAGCGGGGCGGCCGGGTGAAGCCGGCGGAGATCAACGCCCGGTTCGTCGCCTACCGGGACGCGCTGGGCCTGCCGCAGGCCCTGGTCCCTCATTCGATCAGGCATTCGTATGTCAGCCATCTGACCGAAGATGGCGTTGACCGCCGGTTCATCCAGGTCAATGTCGGTCACGAGGCCGATAGCTCCACGGCGATCTACACCCACGTCAGCGACGACTTCATGAACACCGCGCTGCGCAAGGCCCTGGCTCCCGCGCTGGGGGCCGGGCCCGGGAAGGAGGGCTGATGGCGGCCAGGCTGGACTACCGGTGGCACCTGCGGCAGGTGATGGCCGGCCGGGGCATGTTCGCCACGACGGACCTGATCGAGCCGCTGGGCGAGCGCGGGATCAGGCTGTCCTCCTCGCAGGTCTACCGGCTGGTCGTTGAGCGCCCGGAGCGGCTGAGCCTGAAGATCTTGATGGCATTGCTGGACATCCTGGACTGCACGATGGCTGATCTGATCGAACCGGTGCCCGCCGCCGGTCAGGGGAAGAAGAAGGCCAGCGTGGCTGGCGCTGAAGCCGGGGTCGGTGAGCTGCGGCCGAAACGGGCCCGGATCACCCGGGCCGGTGACTGAGCCCACGGGCATCGCCGAGGCCATCCGTGACCCGGTCGGCGTCACGGCCGGCCTGATCACCGGCATCGAGCCTGGCCTGGACCGCAGCGCGGTCGAGGCCGTGGTGACCACGGTCGCCGGCGGGCGGGCCAAGCGCCGCAAGCTCGCCCAGGCCCTGGCAGGGCGGCCCGAGGTCCTCACCGATGGCCGGTCACCGGCTCCGCGAGTGGTGGGGGATCTGCTCATCGCGCTGGTCAAGGCGGGAGCGACGGCGATCTCGCCCCCGGTATGCGCCGAGTGCGGCAAGACCCTGCGGACCCAGCAGCGCCGCGGCGAGAACTGGTACTGCGGCGTCTGCGGCCCGGTCCGGCTGCCCTGCGCCGGCTGCGGCAACATCGGCCGGGTGCATTCGCGGGACCGGGACGGGCATCCCCGGTGCACCCGGTGCGGGCCCGGCGGCCCTGACCCGGTGGAGACCGTGGCCAGGATCGTCGCGGCCATCGAACCGGCTCTGCCGCCCGGGATCGTCGCCGCGGCGGTGAAAGCCGCGGCCTCCCAGGCAGGCAAACGCCACCAGCTGGCCTGGGCGCTGCAGGACCGGCCCGCCCTGCTCACCGGGGCGGGAGCCGAGACGCCCGTCCCGTCGGTGCTGCGGCTGATCGGCAGGCTCTGCGACGCGGGCGCCACCAGGATCATCCGCCCGCCGTGCCCGCAGTGCGGCCGGGTCATCGCCTTGCACCGGCCGATCGACGGGCGCTGGCTGTGCCGGACCTGCGTGGCCAGGTCCCGCGCCCGGCCCTGCTCGAGGTGCGGCAGGGCCAGCGAGCCCGCCGCCCGCGACGCCCACGGGATGCCGGTATGCGCGAACTGCCTGGTCAGCGACCCAGCCAACCTTGAAATCTGCGTGAACTGCGGCCGCCGCCGCGTCGTGAACACCCGCAGCCCGCACGGGCCGCTGTGCCCCGGCTGCCCGCCGCTGCCGGCACTGACCTGCTCAGTCTGCGGCGAGCGCCGGCCCTGCGGGACCTCCCGGCTGACCGCGCTGCCGTGGTGCCCGCCCTGCCAGGACCGGCCAGCACGATGCGGGAGCTGCGGCCAGGTCAAGCCCATCGCATCCGGCACGCTCGATGAGCCGCGCTGCCGCGACTGCACTGTCCCGGCCTTCCCCCACTGCCCGGCCTGCGATGCCCTCCCGCGGCCGGGCCAGTGCCCCGGCTGCCGCCTGGAGCTGCGGCTGCGGGAACTGCTGACCAGCCCGGACGGCGGCATCTGCCCGTCGCTTGGCACGCTGAAGGCCGCCCTGACGGCTACTGACCCGCCCGGCACGGCACTGCGCTGGCTCGCCAGACAGCCCGTCGCGGCGGTGCTGGCCGGGATCGCCGCGGGCCGCCGCCGGCTCACCCATGGCGAACTGGACGGCCTGGAGCAGACCCCGATCCTCGCGCACCTGCGCAGCGTACTGGTCGCCACCGGGACACTGCCGCCACGCGATGAGCAGATGGCCCGTCTCGAACGGTTCGTCAGCGGCACCCTCGCCACCCGCATCGACCCGGACCAGCGCCAGATCCTGCACCGGTATGCCAACTGGCACCTGCTGCGCCGGCTGCGGAGCCGGAACAACGGCCAGGCCGCCACGATCCAGCAGTACGCCGTCGTGCACCAGCACGTCCGCGCCGCCGTCGTCCTGCTCGACTGGGTCACCGCCCAGCACCTGAGCCTGGCCACCTGCCGCCAGGCCGACCTCGAACGGTGGCTGGCCGGCAGCGAAGCATCCCACCGCTACCACGCCGGGCACTTCGTCCGCTGGGCCACCCGCAACCGCCTCGCCACGCTGTCCTTCCCCGCCACCCGCTGGCACGGCCCGATGCGGGCACTGGATGACCAGGCTCGCTGGGACGCCGCCCGCCGCCTGCTGCACGACGACACGCTGAACGCACGAGACCGGCTCGCCGGCCTGCTCGTCCTGCTCTACGCCCAGCCCGTCGCCCGGATCAGCAGGCTCACCACCGGCCACGTCACCACCGACGGCACGACCCTGCGGATCCGCCTCGGACCAGCGCCCATCACCTTGCCCGGCCCGGTCGCCGGCCTCACCCGCCAGCTCCTTGACGGCAAACGCGGGCACGCCACCACCGGCGCCGGGAACCCCTCACCCTGGCTGTTCCCCGGCGGACAGCCCGGCCGCCCGATCAGCGCCACCCACCTCGGGCAACGCCTCAAAGACCTCGGCATCCAGCCCGGCCAGGCACGCTCCACCGCCCTGTTCCAGCTCGCCACCGAGCTGCCCGCCGCCCTGCTCGCCCGCATGCTCGGCATCCACATCGACGTCGCCGTCGCCTGGCAGCACGCCTCCGCAGGCGACTGGATGGCCTACGCCGCCGACGTCAGCCGCCGCCGACAGGAAGACTGATCCCGATGGCCGAGTTGCCCGAGCTGGACATAGCCCGCGTCCGCCGCTGGTGCGAAGAACGCGTCCCCGCGCATGCCAGGGACCAGGTCCGTGTCGAGTACGACACTGCCCCCCGGCAGCTGACGATCGTGGAGTGCAGGCCGCCGTGGCGCGAGGGCATCGGCCCGCAATGGACACGGTTCCCCATCGCCCGGCTCCGCTACACGCAGGCCACCAAGACGTGGACGTTGTACTGGCGCGACCGCAATCTCCGCTTCCACCGCTACGACCAGCTCGAGCCATCGCCGCACATCGACGATCTCCTGACCGAGATCGACCGCGACCCGATCGCGATCTTCTGGGGATAGCCCGTCCCGGCCGAGGCACTCAGACAGTTCTGATATCTGACTGTGCCGTTAATGGAACTCCGTCCGGTCCTGGTTAAGGGGGCCGAGGTCATGGATCAGATCTTCTAGTGATCAACCACAGAGAGCACTCGCGCCGCTTCTCCGGACCCGAGGTCTGCGCCGACAGCTACGCCACATAGGTGCCCCGCCCGTGGACCGTGACAATCAGGCCGCGCTCGCGGAGCAGCACTGCGGCCCGGCGCACAGTGTCGTAGGCCACCCCGCAGTCGCGGGCTAGCGCGCGCTCGGGAGGCAAGCGCGCGCCCGGCTTGAGCTCCCCCGATTTGATGCGCGACTCGATCCAGTCGGCGACCCGCACGTACACGGGCGTCGGACTGTCGACGCTGAAGTCGGGCATATCAGGCACAGTTGATCATGGTAAAGCAACGCTGACCTGCGTATTCGATTGCCAAGCTTGTTAGTGCTATGCAAAGCTTGGTATAGTTACAGGGCCCCGGCAGAGCCGTCAGTGTCGTCAGGCACTCGTTCCCCGGATCTGCCGGGGTTGACAGTCCCTGGGCGGCTGCTTGCCGAACCCAGGGACCCTGTGGGGTTTCAGAACTCTGCCACTGGTCTTGACCTGGGCTTTTATGCGGCCCGCTCGTACTCATTGATGAGGCCGCCGAGGATGGGCTGGCGCCTGAGCCGCTCCTGGGAGAGGTCGGCGGGGGGGTAGTCGGGCCGGGGCGGGCGGAGCTCTCGGCTGCGGTGGGGTCGCCGTCCGTTGTAGTGGGCTTGGTACTGGGTCAGGATCGTCTGCAGGGTGCCGCTGGCCGAAGATCAGCATCCGGTCAGTGACCTCTGTCCGTGCGGTGAGCACGAACCGTTCCGCATAACAGTTCGCGCGCGGGCTCCGGGGCGGAATCTTCGCGACCTGGATGCCAGCGTCGGCCAGGACCGCGTCAAACGATGCGGTGAACTGCCCGGCACGGTCCCGGACCAGGAACCGGAAGCCGTCGGCGCGCTCACCCAGATCCATCAGCAGGTTGCGGATCTGCTGCACGGTCCACAGGCCGTCCGGGTTCGCGGTGATCCCGAGGATGTGTACGTAGCGGCTACCGACCTCCATGACGAACAGGCAGTACAGGCGCTGGAGGGTCACCGCGCAGTCGACGTGGAAGAAGTCCGTGGCGAGCATCGTGGCTGCCTGGGTGTGCAGGAACTTCCGCCACGTCGTATCGGTGTTCCGTTGCGGCGCCGGAGGGATCTTCAGCGCCTTGAGGACCCGGCGGATCGTTGATGCGCTGACCCGGTAGCCGAGTTTGAGCAGCTCGCCTCGGATCCTCTGGTATCCCCAGCCGTTGTTCTCGGTAGCGAGCCGCTCGATCAGCGCGGTGATCTCGGTGCTGACCGGAGGCCGTCCTGTCCGGTGCGGGTAGGTCCAGCGGCGGGTGACCAGGCGGCGGTGCCACCGCAGGACAGTGCCGGGAGTAACCAGCCGGTGCATCCGCAGCCGTGGCGGCAGCAGCCGGATCAGCGCGGCGAGGACCGCCCGGTCTGCCCAGTCGAGCCGTGGCCGCGGATTAGTGCGGCGCAGCACGGCGACCTCGTGCCGCAGCACCAGCAACTCCGCATCCTTCGAAGCTGATGACCGGCCGAGCAGGACGAGCCAGCCGCAGAGCCGGACGAAGATGAGATAGAGCAGGCGGAGGGATACGGATGATCATGATGCCGTACGGCTGCCATTGGCCGCGCCGCAGGTCACAGGGCACGCGGACTTCTGGCACCCCACAGCATCGACGAGCACCTCGGGCAACGGCCAGCGGAGGCCCCGAGTGGACCCGTCACACCGAACCGTCCTGACGTTACCCCAGAGGCATACCGACCTCGATATCACACTGAGTAACGGGGAAGGTCAGGGAGAACGCTCACCGAGCCGCCGATATGCTCGGCAACCTGGTTACCCAGACCGCTGACTCGTGCCGCGCCGAACCGGATGTCTTGCGTCCTGTCACTCGCAGAACCT
>CAWDXO010000017.1:0-71450 GCA_963806335.1 uncultured Actinomycetes bacterium | reverse complement strand
ATTGCTGGCGCTCCTGGATGGCCTGCTGCCTGGCCTGGATGGCACGCTGACGTTCCTGGATCGCTGCTTCCATCCTGGCCGTGACCTGCGCCACGATCTCGGCTGCCTCCGTCACGGACGCATGCGGGTCATCGACGAACTTGAACTGGATCTGTTCCCATTGCACGGTGAAATCGGCTGCGTCCGGGATGAGGTTCCCGTAGGCCAAGTCACCGAGATCATCCAGTGAGTCGGTGGCCTCGCCCGGGCGGAGTTCCTGTTCCTGAGCGGCGTGCCGTCCCGCGGCACCGGCTGCGTCCACCACGGCGGCGTCTTCGGGCGTCTGGGTAACCGGCACATCCGGGATCGTCTCGGGGGCGGCCTGGCCCTGGTAACCGGGCTCGGTGCCGGTGGTCGCGGCCTGCGTGCCGGACATGTCCGGCTCAGTCACCATCGGATCCTGCCCGCCTCCGGTGCCATGGCCCATCGCGGTGTCCTGGCCCATCGCGGTGTCCTGGCCCATCGCGGTGTCCTGGCCCATCGCGGTGTCCTGGCCCATCGCGGTGTCCTGGCCCATCGCGGTGTCCTGGCCGACGGCGGTGTCATGGGCCATGGCGGTGTCATGGGCCACAGCGATGTCCTGGCGGGCCAGCGGATCCGCGTCGGTGTCCGTAACCGGCACGTCCGGGCTGGTCACGGCGGCGATCTCAGCCTCGCCCGTCCCCCTCGTCTCCGGGGCGTCCCAGTAGTCGCGCCGCTGCGCACCGGAACCCGTAGCCGTGATCGTTCCGTTCGGGTAAGTCCCGTTAGGGCCCTGGGCATTTGCGGTGGCGTCCTGGGCGTCTAGAGCCTCCCCGGTATCCGCCGCCGCTGCGTCGTCCCGTGGCGTCGGGTAGGGCGTGGTTCCTGGCTGGGCGGTCTGGCCTGGGGCCAGGACGTCCGGGTCGGTGGTCGTCGGTGCGGCTGTGCCCATCTGGTCCGGGGGGACCTGACCCTGGTCCTGCTCGTCCCGGTCCAACCGGTCCCCGCGGAGAGCCGAGGCTACCTTCTGGAAGGTGGTCATCTTCTTGTCCTGGTCATCGGAGAATTCTTCGGTCTCGTCACCCTCGACCACTTGGCCGCGGACAGGACCGGAATCCCGCGCCTGGCCGTACTGATCCTGCGTCATAGGAATCACCTTTCCTGCTGAGTGCTATCGCGGCGTATCCGCGGTACGGTCGCTGTTCTCCGCGGCCAGGCCGCGGTTCCCTGCGGGCGGGTCGCCGTTTTCCTCGAGAAGATCGCGGTTCCCTGTGGTTACTTCGCTTGTCTCAACGGAGCGTTCGCGGATCTCCGCGACGCGATCGCGCTCTGGCTGTCCGGTGCCGTTCCGGAGACCAGTAAGGTCCTCGAACAGGGCGCGGTAACGGATCATGGCGGCCCTGAGTTCCTCCGTGGTGGCCGTCTCGGTTCGCAGGCCTTGCACCTGCCGGTAACCGTCAAGCGACCGGGCATGGTAGAAGGAAAGGGCCTCCAGGCTGGCGTTCCTGTCGTCCGCGGGGTAGCCGCGGTCTCGCATGACATCCCGGATCAGCGTGCCCGCGGCGGACACCGCCTCGGCCGGGGTGTCGACGAACCGTTCCTGCACCGCGGTCCAGTCGCCGCTGTAGCTGGCCTGCTGCTGGGGCGAGAGCTCGTGGATGTTAAGGGCCTGGACGCGCCGCTGCCGGGCGGCCAGCTCGGCGTCGGCCTTCTTCTTGCTGCCTAGCTCCTGGGCCAGGCGGTCATATTCCGGGCCGAACTGACGGCGCATCCGTGCCCGCCTTAGTTCGGCCGAGGCGACCACTATCGCCGCCACTACGACGATGACGACGATGACGATCCCTATTAGCGCTCCGGTCGACATGATTACCTCCGTGAGGTGTCAGAACCGTCCTTCCGACTTTCCTCATCAGGAGGGCCTAAACCGCCGATAACCCTTATTCCGACGGGTTTATGGTCTCGCGGTCATGTCGGCGCCTCAGTCCGCGGTGAGGTTGCGGCGGATGTCCTGCAGCGCGCGGATGACCATTTCGCGTTCGGCCGGCGTAAACGACGCCAGCGCCCGCTCGGTGACCTTGTCCGTCTCGGCGTCGATTACGTCGCGCAGCGAACGACCGCGTTCGGTGAGCAGCAGCCGGACCAGCCGGCGATCGCCCGGGTGCGGCTCGCGGCGAAGCAGGCCAGCCGCCTCCATCCTGGTGGCGGCCCTGGTCACCGTCGGCGTAGCCAGCCCAAGCCGCCGGGCGATCTCACCGGGGGTCAGCCCGTCCTCGGCCCACAGGCGGCGCAAGATCGAGAAGACCGTGACAAGTAGCTTCGACCTGGGCGAGGACCGGCAGGCGGGCCTGGCGGACCTGCTCGATCACCTGCGCGAGCTCGCCGCGGTCGGCATCGGTCACGTGCTGGTCTCGCCGCGCCAGTCCTGGGACCTGGCCACCCTCGAGGCGATCATGTCGATCCTGCCCGAGATCCACGCCATCGAGCCGCGTTCCTGAGGTGCCAGGCCCGGCGGACCGCAGAGGTCTGGCCGGTACGATCGTGCGGAGCGATCCGGCGATAGAGGAGGACGGACGAAGGAGCGACTTGCCGCGTTTGCCGCGGCGCTGGCCGGTAGCGCGGTGCTCGGCATCGCCGCCGGGCTCATCTGGGCGGCGGTGGCGCCCCGGGCGCAGCTGCAGGAGGTGGCAAGCGGCGAGGCCGTCGTCGTGAACGCGGAGAGCAGCGCGTTTATCGTCGCCGACGTCTGGTTCTGCCTGATCGCCGCGGCCGGGGGAGTGATCACCGGGATCCTCGGCTACCGTTTCCTCGTCCGCCGGGCCGGCTGGATCGCGGCGGCCGGCCTGGTCCTCGGCGCGATCGCCGCGGCCCTGCTCGCCCTGTGGATCGGCGAGAACATCGGACTGGGAACCTATAACCACCTGCTCGCGGCGAGCCGGAACGGCACCTTCTTCCACGCCTCGCTCGCGCTCGGGGCCAAAAGCGCGCTCGCGTTCTGGCCGCTGCTCACCTGCGTCACCATCCTGCTGGCCGAGAGCGGGACCCGCCGGTCCACCGCGGCCGGGCCGGATGATCCCGAGGCGTCCGGCATGTGGACAGGCGGACCGGCAAGATGAAGGGGGATGGGCCAGGGGGAACGGGGGGCGGGAGCCCCCCGTGCACGGAAAAGGTGGGTGGGTCTCCGTAGACTAGGCGCGTGATTTCCCGTATCGACCTGCGCGGGCGCGGACCGGGCAGCCTGAATCGAACCACCTTGGCCGGCGTTCTGCCGCGCGCCGCGACCGACGTCGAGGGCGCTGTCGCGCAGATCCGCCCCGTCTGCGACGACGTCCGGCGTCGCGGCGCCGAGGCCGTCCGCGAATACACCGCGCGTTTCGACGGCGTGGATCTGGCCACGACCCGGGTACCCCGGGCGGCCCTGGACGCGGCGCTGGCCGGCCTTGACCCGGCGGTCAGGGCCGCGCTCGAAGAGGCCGTCAGGCGCACCAGGGCAGTACACGGCGCCCAGCTGCCCGGCGAGGTCTTCACCCAGGTCACCGACGGCCTCACCGTCACCGGCCGGTTCGTCCCGGTCGGCCGGGCCGGGGTGTACGTGCCCGGCGGCCTGGTGGCCTACCCCTCCTCGGTGGTGATGAACATCGTCCCGGCCCAGGTCGCGGGCGTGGGCGCGATCGCGGTGGCCTCGCCGCCGCAGGCCGCCCGTGGCGGGCTGCCACACCCGTCGGTGCTCGCCGCCTGCGCGTTGCTCGGCGTGACCGAGGTGCACGCGGCCGGGGGCGCGCAGGCGCTGGCGATGTTCGCCTACGGCACCTCGGACTGCGCGCCAGCGGACGTCATCACCGGGCCGGGCAACGTCTATGTGGCCGCCGCCAAGCGGGTGCTGCGCGGCGTCGTCGGCACCGACGGGGAGGCCGGCCCCACCGAGGTGGCGATCATCGCCGATGACACCGCGAACCCCGTCCACGTCGCGGCCGACCTGATCGCGCAGGCCGAGCACGACGAGCTCGCGGCTTGCCTGCTTATCACTTCAGACGCTGACCTGCCCGGGCACGTTGACGCCGAGCTCGGCCGGCAGGTGCCGGACACCAGGCACGCCGAGCGGGTGGGAAAGGCGCTCGCGGGCCAGTCCGCGTGCGTGATCGTCGACGACCTGGACGCGGCGCTCGCCGTGAGTGACGCGTGGGCGCCCGAGCACCTGGAAATCCAGACCCGTGACGCGGGCAAGCTGGCGGGCCGGGTCACTAATGCGGGCGTGGTCTTCGCCGGCCCGTACTCGCCGGTCTCGCTCGGGGACTACCTGGCCGGTTCCAACCACGTGCTGCCGACGGGCGGGACGGCCAGGCACACCAGCGGGCTTTCCGTGTTCCCGTTCCTGCGGCTAGTGAACGTGGTGGAGTGCGATCGCGAGGCCCTCGCCACGACCGCGCCGCTGATCGACGCGCTAGGCGGCGCCGAAGACCTAGCCGCGCACGTGGCGGCCGTGCGCGTCCGGGTCCCCCGCGAGAATGGCGGGTCCTGATGCAAGCACCGCTGTCCGTTCGGGATGACCTGAAAGACCTGCATCCGTACGGCGCGCCGCAGATCGACGTGCCGATCCGCCTGAACACCAATGAGAATCCCTACCCGCCCAGTCCCCGCCTGGTGCGGGCGGTCGCCGACGCGGTCGCGGCGGCCGCCGCGACCCTGAACAGGTACCCGGACCGGGACGCGGTGGAACTGCGCAAGGACCTGGCCGACTACCTCGGGGGCGGCCTGACCGCCAGCCAGACGTGGGCGGCCAACGGGTCGAACGAGGTCATCCAGCAGCTGCTGCAGGCCTTCGGCGGGCCGGGCCGGCGGGCCCTCGGTTTCGATCCCGGCTACTCCATGCACTCCCTGATCGCCAGGGTGACCTGCACCGAATGGGTGTCGGTAGACCGGGACGCGGACTTCGGCCTGGACCCGGACCGCGCCGCCCGCGCGGTCCGCGACGCCCAGCCGAGCCTGGTCTTCCTGACCTCACCGAACAACCCGACCGGCACGGCCGCCCCGTTGG
This sequence comes from uncultured Actinomycetes bacterium, assembly GCA_963806335.1. Lineage (GTDB taxonomy): Bacteria > Actinomycetota > Actinomycetes > Streptosporangiales > Streptosporangiaceae > Palsa-504. The sequence continues at coordinate 66,418 of CAWDXO010000017.1, read as the reverse complement.
AGGTGATCGAGGCGATCTGCGACGCGGCCCCCGGCATCGTGGTGATCGACGAGGCTTACGCGGAGTTCGTCCGGCAGGGCACGCCCAGCGCGCTGAGCCTGCTGCCGCGTTACCCGGGACTCGTGGTCACCCGCACGATGTCCAAGGCGTTCGCCATGGCGGGGGCCAGGATCGGGTACCTGGCCGCCGCACCCGAGTTGGTCGAGAAGTTGCTCGTGGTGCGGCTGCCTTATCATCTGTCCGCCGTCACCCAGGCGGTCGCGCGGGCCGCGCTGGCCCTGGCCGAGGAGCCGCTGGCTACCGTGGCCGCGCTGCGCGCCGAGCGGGACGCACTGGTCGGATGGCTGCGCCACCGCGGTCTGGTCGTGGCGGATTCCGACGCGAACTTCGTGCTGTTCGGCCAGTTCGCCTCGCGGCACGGGGTCTGGCAGGGGCTGCTCGACCGCGGCGTGCTGGTCCGCGAGGTCGGGCCGCCGCGGTGGCTGCGGGTCACGGTGGGGACGCCCGGCGAGATGGCGGCGTTCCGTTCGGCCCTGGATGAGGTACTCAGCCGATGAACCGGGTGGCGCGGGTGGAGCGGCTCACCCACGAGTCGCAGATCACGGTCGAGCTCGGCCTGGACGGCATCGGCGTGGTCGACGTCAGCACCGGGGTCCCGTTCTTCGACCACATGCTGGCCCAGCTGGGCAAGCACGGCGGCCTGGACCTGACCGTGCGGGCTAAGGGCGATACCGAGATCGACTCGCACCACACCGTGGAGGACACCTCCATCACCCTCGGCCAGGCGCTGCGGGAAGCGCTGGGCGACAAAACCGGCATCACCCGGTTCGGTGACGCCCTGGTCCCGCTGGACGAGACGCTGGTGCAGGCGGCCGTGGACCTGTCCGGGCGGCCGTACGTGATCCACCACGAGCCAGACGGCATGGCTCCGCTCATCGGCAGCTACGACACCACGCTGACCAGGCACATCTTCGAATCGCTCGCGTTTTCCGCCGGGATCTGCCTGCACGTGCGGGTCATCGAGGGCCGGAATCCGCATCACATCGTGGAGGCCCAGTTCAAGGCGGTCGCCCGGGCGCTGCGCACGGCGGCGGCGCCTGACCCGCGGGCCGGCGGCATCCCGAGCACCAAGGGCATCCTGGCGTGAGCGAGCCAAAGGCGCGCGGCGCTGCCTGGACGCAGCAGCGAGGAACGAGCGACGAGGGCCCGCCGCAGGCGGCCAGGCAAGCAAGGCAGCGCAGTGAAGGGGGAATGGGGAGGGGGGTGGGGCGCCGGAGGCGAGCGAGCAACAAAATAGTCGTGCTCGACTACGGGTCTGGGAACCTGCGCTCCGCGCAGCGCGCGCTCGAGCGGGTCGGCGCCGACGTCGAGGTGACCGCCGACCCGGACGCCGCGCTGGACTGCGACGGGCTCGCAGTGCCCGGCGTCGGCGCGTTCGCAGCCTGCATGGCCGGGCTGCGGGCGGTCGCCGGCGACAAGCTGATCGCGCGCCGCCTCGAGCTCGGCCGTCCGGTGCTCGGCATCTGCGTGGGCATGCAGGTCCTGTTCGCCGCCGGGGTGGAGCACGGGGTCTGGACCGAAGGCTGCGGGGCCTGGCCCGGAACGGTGGAGCGCCTCGACGCCGGCGTGCTGCCGCACATGGGCTGGAACACCGTGGCACAAGCCCCGGGTTCGGTCCTTTTCGCCGGCATCTCGCCAGGGACGCGGTTCTACTTCGTGCACTCCTACGCGCTGCGGTCGCCGGCCGCCACCGAGCTCGCGAGTGCGGGCGCCCGCATCTCGTGGACCGAGCACGGCGAGCCATTCGCCGCCGCGGCCGAGCAGGGCGTCCTGGCCGCGACTCAGTTCCACCCGGAGAAGTCAGGCGACGCCGGCGCCGCGCTGCTTTCCAACTGGCTGGAGGCCCTATGACCTGGCTGGAGGCCCTATGACTGACCTGAACTCGCTGACCCTGCTGCCCGCGGTCGACGTCACCGCCGGGCACGCGGTCCAGCTCGTCCAGGGCGTGGCGGGCAGCGGCGCCAGCTACGGTGACCCGATGGAGGCGGCACTCGCCTGGCAGCGGGCCGGGGCCTCGTGGATTCACCTGGTGGACCTGGACGCGGCGTTCGGCCGGGGATCGAACGCGGGCCTGCTCGCGGAGGTGGTGCGCCGGGTCGAGGTCAACGTGGAGATGTCCGGCGGCATCAGGGACGAGGACTCCCTGGCCCGGGCGCTCGGCACCGGCTGCGCCCGGGTCAACATCGGCACGGCGGCGCTGGAGAACCCGGACTGGGTTCGCTCGGTCATCGCCCGCCACGGGGAGCGGGTCGCGATCGGCCTTGACGTCCGGGGGACCCGGCTGGCGGCCCGTGGCTGGACCGCAGAGGGCGGTGAGCTCTTCGAGACCCTCGGCCGGCTGAACGCCGAAGGCTGCGCCAGGTACGTGGTGACGGATGTGCTCAAGGACGGCATGCTCCGCGGTCCCAACCTGGCCCTGCTCCGCGACGTGTGCGCGCGCACGTCCGCGCCGGTGGTGGCGAGCGGGGGAGTGTCCAGCCTCGCCGACCTGCGCGCGATCGCCTCCCTCGTCCCGCTCGGCGTGGAAGCCGCCATCGTCGGCACCGCGCTCTACGAAGGCGCGTTCACCCTCGAGGAAGCCCTGGCCGAGGTGGCGTCCCCATGACCGTCGCGGTCCGGGTCATCCCGTGCCTGGACGTCGATGGCGGCCGGGTGGTCAAAGGGGTGAACTTCCGTGAGCTGCGCGACGCGGGGGACCCGGTGGAGCTGGCCGCCTTCTATGACGCCGAGGGCGCCGACGAGCTGACTTTCCTGGACATCACCGCGTCAAGCGGCGGCCGGGACACCATGTACGACGTGGTGCGGCGTACCGCCGAGCAGGTGTTCATCCCGCTGACCGTGGGCGGCGGCGTGCGCAGTGTGGCCGACGTAGACCGGCTGCTACGGGCCGGGGCGGACAAGGTCTCGCTCAATACCGCCGCGATCGCCCGGCCGGAACTGCTCGCCGAGGCGGCGGAGCGGTTCGGATCCCAGTGCGTGGTGCTGTCGGTGGACGCTCGGCGTGTTCCCGCCGGGCTAACCCCTGCCCCGCTGAGTGGTTTCGAGGTGACCACGCATGGCGGCCGGGTCGGCACCGGCATCGACGCGGTCGACTGGGCCCGGCGCGCCACCGAACTCGGCGCGGGCGAGATCCTGCTGAACTCGATGGACGCGGACGGCACCACCGTCGGTTTCGACCTGGAGCTGATCCGGGCCGTGCGGGACGCCGTCACCGTCCCGGTGATCGCGAGCGGCGGCGCGGGCACGCTCGCTCACTTCGCCCCGGCCGTTGACGCCGGAGCGGACGCAGTGCTGGCCGCCAGCGTCTTTCACTTCGGCACGCTGCGCATCGGCCAGGTCAAGAGCGCCCTCCGCGGCGCGGGCCACCCGGTTCGCTGACCCGGGCCGGCCTGGCCGGGTCACAAGCCGGACGGCCAGCTGATCTGCTGCGGGGCGATGAGCGGGGTATCCACCATGAGCTGGATCTGGGCGTGCGCGGTGAGCGGGATGTCGCGCGGGTTACCCAGGTAGACCTGGCCGTTGTAGAGGGCCACCACGTGCCCGGTTTCCGGGCCGACTCGGTCGGCGATTATGAGGGCTACCCGGGCTTTAGTGGCCCGTGCCGGTAGCGCCGGAGGTATCGGGGACCGCCTCGCTCGAGGTGGACATCGCGGCGCCTACGATGCCGGCGTCGTTGAGCATGGCGGCGGGCACGATGCGGGCGCGGATGCCGGTCAGCCGGGGCACGAACTTGCCTGCCTCCTTGCTGATGCCGCCGCCGATGATGAACAGGTTCGGCGAGACCAGCGCCTCCACGTGCTGGAGGTAATCATCCACCCGGCCAGCCCACTTGCCCCAGCTCAGGTCGTGCAAGACCTTGGCGTGCTCGGACGCGCGCGTCTCGGCGTCGTGACCGTGGACCTCGATGTGCCCGAACTCGGTGTTCGGGACCAGCACGCCCTTGCTGAACAGGGCGCTGCCGATCCCGGTGCCGAAGGTCAGCATCAGCACGGTGCCCTTCTCGCCGACCCCCGCGCCGAACGTCATCTCGGCCACGCCGGCCGCGTCGGCGTCGTTGAGTACCCGGACCGGGTTGTCGGTCGCCTTGCCGAACAGCTCGCCCGCGTCGATTCCGATCCAGGCCGGGTCGAGGTTGGCGGCCGTCCTGATCAGGCCGTCGGTGACCACGCCGGGGAAGGTGATACCGACCGGCCCGGACCACTTGAACGAGGTGGTCAGCTGCTTTACCACGTCCGCGACCGCGTCGGGCGCGGCCGGGCGCGGGGTGGGGATCTTCCGCCGTTCCGCGAGGAGCTTGCCCGCGGCCACGTCCACGGGTGCGCCCTTGATGCCTGTGCCGCCGATGTCGATGCCGAGTGCTTGCATGCCCCTAGCGTAATGGTCACCCTTAATCTGCCGCTCGGGCCGCTCGCGCCGCTCGGCGCGAGGAGTGCAGTCGGGTAATATCGTGTCTGAGGCCAAAACCTCGAATGCTAGAACTCGGGGGACTGGAGCCGTCTCGGCTCCTTGTCGAGAGAGGAAGCGGCGGATGCGCTGGATCAAGGTGGCCGCCATCGCGGTCGGCATACTGATCGCGTTCTTGGTCGTCGGCTCCGTGGTGGGCTTCATCTTGCACCTGGTGACGTACCTGGTCATCGCCGCGCTCGTGGTCGGCGGGGTCGCCGTCGCTATCAAGGTGGCCCGCTCAGGCAAGCAGGTGTCCCGCAAGCGCGCCGAACGCGAGGTCAACGAGCCTGAATACACCAAGCCGCTGCCCCGGGCCGATGTCGAGCATGTTCCCACCTCGTACCCGGCTGCGACCTCCTACCCGTCCCAGCCGGCCAGGCCGGACCCGCAAGACATCGACGACGAGCTGGCCAGGATGAAGCGAGAGATGGGCGCCTGAGCCTTATCGCCAGTTGGCCTCGGCCAGCTTGCTGACGGCTGCCTCGATTCCATCGAAGCGCACCTTCGCCGCCGTCGTCCGGCCCATCACCCACATGGTGAGTTCGGCCGGGCTGCCGATCACCGTGACCGCGGGAGTCGCGTTTTTCGCCGTGATGCGATAGGCCGGGCCGTCCGGGCTCACCTCGCCCGCGCCGCCACCCTCTCGCGCCAGTTCCACCCCGACCGGGGCCTTGCGGAGCATGAACTTTGCCATCCGCAGCCGGTGCCACAGCATGTCGGATTCCCCGTGGCTGATCTCCCGCGGCACCCAGCCGGGCGCGGCGCGCCGGATGTCCTCACGATGCACGAAGAACTCCACCCCGTTGGCGCGTTCGTCCACGCCGGGGATGGCCATCACCGACAGGAGCGGCGGCCCCGACCGGATGGCCCGCACCAGGTCAGCATATGACGTCCGCGCCCTGATCCGGTGCTGGACCCGGGCCGTGTACCCGGCCAGCGGGCCGCCGAGGATGCCGCCGGCCGCGTCGGGCCGGCGCTCGCGCAGCACCAGGTGCGCGGCGAGGTCGCCGGTGTCCCAGCCTGCACATAGCGTCGGGGCATCCGGACCTGTCTGCTCCAGCAGCGCGCATAGCGCGAGGCGCTCTTCTCGGGAGTAGCTCACCCGCTGATGGTAGGCGTGATTGCTACTCTGGCTGAAGTCACGAGGCAGCGCTAACCCGCGGGTCGGCCCCGACTCCGGCCCCGGCGGCAGTGTTAACCCGGGGTGACCCCCGGAACCCCCGAGGAGGAACCATGCTCGACCCTGCCATCGCCGCCCGGCTGAAGCGGGACGCCGCCGGCCTGATCGCGGCGATCGCCCAGCAGTACGACACCGGCGAAGTGCTGATGCTCGGCTGGATGGACGACGAGGCCCTGCATCGAACCCTCACCAGCGGCCGGTGCACGTACTGGTCACGCAGCCGTCAGGAGTACTGGGCGAAGGGCGACACGTCCGGGCATCAGCAGTGGGTGAAATCGGTGGCGCTTGACTGCGATGGCGATGCCCTGGTGGTCAAGGTCGACCAGGTCGGCGCGGCCTGTCACACTGGCGACCGGACGTGCTTCGACGCTGGCGTTCTCGAGGTGGTGACGGGCAAACCGGCCCAGGCCGTGAACTGAGATGTCCGTGATGCGCAGGGAATTCGTGCTGGTGCTGCTGGCTGGCGCGGCGGGAGCCGGGCTGGTCGTGCTCGCCTTGCGGCAGCCGTGGGCGCATGCCATCTTCACCGCGCCGAGGCCGCTGCCCGCGCAGGATTTTTCCGTCACCGGCCAAGCGCTTGTCCCGCTGGCGAGTGCCCTGGCGCTCGCGGCGCTGGCCTGCCTGGCCGCCGTGATCGCCACCCGGGGCGTGGCCAGGCGCGCCTGCGGCGTCCTGCTGGCCGTCCTCGGCGCGGGCTCGGCGGCCGCCACGACTACCGGGGTGCGTGCCTCGGCCGTGCTCTCCGCAGCCAGGACAGGTGCCTCGGCCGGCGCTCTCGGCGGGTCGACGACCAGCGGTAACTCACCCGGGAACGCCACGCACGCGATCGTCATCGCGGGTTCATCTGGCCACGCGGTCATAGCCGGCGAGCCCTGGCGCGCGGTGGCCGTGCTCGGCGCCGTCATGATCATCCTGGCCGGGCTGGCCACCGTGTGGCGGGGCCCGCGCTGGCCCGTCATGTCGGCCAGATTCGACCGCGCCGGCCAGCAGCAGGCCAGCCGGGCGCGGAAACGAGCCGACTCAGCGACGATGTGGGAGTCGCTGAGCCGGGACATCGACCCGACGCTCGAAGGCGAGGCGGGCCTGCCGGACCCGCAAACCAGGGCGGACCAGCTCGATGGCGGCACCCGTACCTGACGCCGGGCCGGCCGACGTCGCCGGGCCGGTATCGGTACTGCTGGCCGAGCACGAGCCGGAAGTGGCTGAGATGTCGGCTCGCTACCTGCGCCGGGACGGCCTGCGGGTCCGGCTGGTGACCACGCCGGAGCTGGCGCTGGCCGAGCTGACCAGCGGTCCCGATGCGGCGGCCGTGCTCGACCTCACCATGCCCGGCCTGGACCCGAGGCGCATCCGCCGCGCCCTGCGGACACCGGTCATCTTGCTGGTGGCCGGCCCGAGGCCACGCGGCCTAGGCCCGGCGGGCACGCGGCGCTGGCTCACCCGTCCCTTCAGCCCCCGGCAGCTGGTGTCACTGGTCCGCGACGTGCTGGCCGACACGTCTCCCGCCCCGGGTCACGGCGCCCCCGGCCACGGCGCCCCCGGCCACGGCGCCCCCGGCCACGGCGCCCAAGACCGCGCTGCCCCCGGCCACGGCGCCCATGACCGCGCCGCCCCGGGCCGCGCCGAACGGAGCGTGGGCAGGCTGCGCCTGGAGGGCCGAAGCCGGACCGCGATCACCGATGGTCAGCCGGTGTCGCTGACAGCGACTGAGTTCGCGTTGCTCGGGGCGCTGATGGACCACTCCGGCCGGGTGCTTTCCCGGCGGCAGCTGCTGGCCGCCGCGGGCCGCGAGACTGCGGGCGACCGGGCCGCCGATGTGTATGTAGCCCAGCTCAGGGGCAAGATCGGGTCGGCCGCGAGGATCAGGACCGTCCGCGGCGCCGGCTACGCGCTGGACCCCCTACAGGGGGGTCAGTAACAACGGCACAAGGGCGGCCGGGCTACGATCGGTGCGCAACAGTTCCGATTTGAGGGGACCAGCGAACCGCGTGAGTGTGCTCGACGAGATCCTCGACGGTGTGCGTGCCGATCTCGCCGAACGGCAGCGGCACGTCTCTCTGGATCATCTGAAGGAGATGGCGCGGGCCGCGCCGTCTCCGCGGGATGCCATGGCCGGGCTGAAGGCAGAAGGCGTCAGCGTGATCGCCGAAGTCAAGCGGGCCAGCCCGTCCCGGGGGCAGATGGCGACCATCGCCGACCCGGCTGCGCTGGCCGCGGACTATGAAGCCGGCGGCGCGAAGGTGATCAGCGTGCTGACCGAAGGGCGGCGGTTCGGCGGATCGCTGGATGACCTGGACGCGGTACGGCGGGCCGTGCAGGTTCCGGTGCTGCGCAAAGACTTCGTGGTCAGCTCCTACCAGCTCTGGGAAGCACGTGCCCACGGCGCCGACGTGGTGCTGCTCATCGTGGCCGCCCTCGAGCAGAGCGCGCTGGTCTCGCTGGTCGAGCGGGCCGTCTCGATCGGCATGCTGCCGCTGGTGGAGGTCCACGCCGAGCCCGAACTGGACCGGGCGCTCGAGGCGGGCGCGACCGTCATCGGCGTCAACGCGCGCAACCTGGCCACGCTCAAGGTGGATCGCGGGATTTTCGGCCGGATAGCGGGCCGAATACCCGAAGGCATCGTTAAGGTGGCTGAGTCTGGTGTCCGCGGCCCGCGCGATCTGCTCGCCTACGCCGCTTCCGGCGCCGACGCCGTGCTCGTCGGCGAGAGCCTGGTCACTGAGAAGGACCCGCGCTGTGCCGTCGCCGACCTGGTGACCGCGGGCTCGCACCCCGCGCTGCGAGGGGAAAGACGATGAATCAGACCGCCACCGCGGTGGCCGGAGCACCGTCCGGCCCCGGCGGCTCAGCCGGGCACGCCCAGGACCCCGGGCACGCCAAGCACGCCGGGCCGGCCGAACCCGATATCGCCCCAGTTCCCGATATTTCCGGGCATTTCGTCGTCGGGGCGGTCGAAGCGGTCGGCGGCGCGCACGCCGGAGGCGCCTCGGCGGCGCCGGGCGTCGCTTACGGCGGGCGGTTCGCCCCCGAATCGCTGATGGCGGCCCTGGACGAGCTGGCCACCGCCTACGAGCAGGCGCGCAGGGATCCCGTCTTCCGGGCCGAACTCGACGGCCTGCTCCGCGGCTACGCCGGACGGCCGACGCTACTCACCGAGGCGAAGCGGTTCGGCCAGCAGGCCGGCGGCTGCACGGTGCTGCTCAAGCGCGAGGACCTCACCCACACCGGGTCGCACAAGATCAATAACGTGCTCGGCCAGGTGCTGCTGGCCCGGCGGATGGGCAAGACCCGGGTGATCGCGGAAACCGGGGCCGGCCAGCACGGCGTGGCCACCGCCACCGCGTGCGCGCTGCTCGGCCTGGAATGTGCCGTCTACATGGGCGAGGAGGACACCCGCAGGCAGGCCCTGAACGTGTCCCGGATGCGCATGCTCGGGGCCGAGGTCATACCGGTCACGGCGGGTACCCGCACGCTCAAGGACGCCATGAACGAGGCCTTCCGCGACTGGGTGACGACGGTCGAGTACACGCACTACTGCATCGGCTCGGTTGGCGGCCCGCACCCGTTCCCGATGATGGTCAGGGACTTCCAGCGGGTGATCGGCCTGGAGGCGCGGGAGCAGGTGCTCGAGACGACCGGCAGGCTGCCGGACGCGCTGATCGCGTGCGTCGGCGGCGGCTCGAACGCCATCGGCCTGTTTCACGCTTTCATCCCCGATACGCGTGTCCGCCTGATCGGCTGCGAGGCGGGCGGCGACGGCCCCGGCGACGGCCGCCACGCCGCCACCCTGACCGGCGGTTCGGCGGGCGTACTGCACGGCATGCGCACCTTCGTGCTGCAGGACGAGGAAGGCCAGACGCTCACCACGCACTCCATCTCGGCTGGCCTGGACTACCCCGGCGTGGGCCCGGAGCATGTCTGGCTGATGGAAACCGGGCGGGCCGAGTACCGCGCCGTGACCGACGCCGCAGCCATGAACGCGTTCAGCGTGCTGTGCCGCACCGAGGGCATCATCCCGGCCATCGAGTCCGCGCACGCGCTGGCTGGCGCGCTCGATGTCGGCCGCGAGCTCGGCCCGGACGGCCTGATCGTGGTCAACCTCTCCGGGCGGGGCGACAAGGACGTGGACACGGCCTCGAAGTGGTTTGGGGTGTGACGGGCATGACGCGCGTGAACAGCGCCGTCACCACGGCCTTCGGCAAGGCGAGCGCGGACAACCGGGCGGCCCTTGTCGGTTACCTGCCCGCCGGCTTCCCCACCGTCAGCGGCGCCATCGAGGCCGCGAAGGCCATGGCGCACGCCGGAGCCGACGTCATCGAGATCGGCCTGCCGTACTCCGACCCGGTGATGGACGGCCCGGTGATCGCCGATGCGGTGCATCGCGCTCTGGTCGGCGGGACGCGGGTCGCCGACGTGCTGCATACCGTCGAGGCGGTCACCGCGCAGGGCATTCCCGCCCTGGTCATGACCTACTGGAATCCGGTCGACCGGTACGGGGTGCGGGCCTTCGCCCGCGATCTGGCCGCGGCGGGGGGCTCGGGGCTTATCACCCCCGACCTCACCGTGGAAGAGGCCGGCGCATGGCTCGAAGCCTCCGACGAGTACGACCTGGACCGGGTGTTCCTGATCGCGCCGAGTTCCACCGACCAGCGGGTGGCCAAGATTGCGGCGGCCTGTCGCGGCTTCGTCTACGCGGTCTCGCTGATGGGCATCACCGGCACCAGGGATGCGGTCAGCAGCGACGCGGCCGGCCTGGTCAAGCGGATCCGCGAGCACACCGACCTGCCGGTCGCGGTAGGTCTCGGCGTGAGCAACGGTACCCAGGCGGCGCAGGTCGCGGCCTTCGCCGACGGGGTCATCGTCGGCTCAGCCTTCGTCCGCCGCCTGCTCGAAGCCGCCTCGCAGGCCGCCGGGATGGACGCGATCACGGAGCTCACCACGGAGCTTGCCTCGGGGGCACGTCGCACAGCGTCTGCTTAGCTGTCCTGGCGACAGCCGGACCAGGCTAGCGGAGTACTGTCCAAAGATGGCGCTCGCGTCGATCCCGAGTCCGGGCCGTGCGGCCTGGCGGCTAGGACCGCTCCCGGTCCGCGCCTACGCACTGTGCGTCATCGTAGGGATTCTCGTCGCGATCGTGGTGGCGAGTCACAGGTACCGCCGCGCGGGCGGCCGGGCCGGCGTCATCCTCGACGTGGCGGCCTGGGCGATTCCCTTCGGCCTGGCCGGCGCCCTGGTGCACGCCGTCCTCATCGACGCCAGGCATGACTTCACCGGCACGTACCGGCTCTGGCACGCCGCGACCGTGGGGGTGGCCGCCATCGGCGTGCCGGGCGCGGTGGCACTCGGCGCGGTCGGGGCGTGGATCGCCTGCCGGCGAGCGGCCTGCGGCTCGGGCCCGTCGCGGGCGCGGCCGCACCCGCCATCGCGTTCGGGCTGGCCATCGGCGGTCTTGGCAACTGGTGGGCCGAGCAGTTCTACGGCCGCCCGTCGGCCTGGTGGTGGGCGGTGCAGATCTCGCCGGAGCACCGGGTGCCTGGTTACGAGAATTACGCCACGTTCCAGCCCGCCTTCTTGTACCAGTCACTGTGGGATATCGCGCTTGGCTTCGCGGTGATCTGGGCCGCGCGGAGGTTCGCGCTGAGCGGCGAGCGCACGCTCATGCTGTGCACGGCGGGCTACGCGGCCGGCGGCTTCGCGGTCGAGTCGGTGCGTATCGGCGCGCTGCCGCAGGTGCTGGGCATACGTTACGGTGAACTTGGCGATATCGCGGTTTTTCTCCTCGCCGTCGCGGGCATGTACCTGTTCAGACCCAGGCGCAAAACGCCGGCACGCGCGCAGGTAAAGCGAGCCCTGGTAGAGGATTCTTCCGATGATGTAATGTCGTTGTAACAGGGCCAGTGTCGTCCCAGCGCACTGAAGTGGCGTTTCCGAGAGACGACAGGAGAGCGCATGGCGGCGTCCGCTGGCCTTTACGACCCCCAGTTTGAGCACGACGCGTGTGGCGTCGGTTTCGTCGCGGATCTATCTGGCCGCGGCGGTCACGATGTGGTGGCCAAGGCCCTGCGGGTACTGCGCAATCTGGAGCACCGGGGCGCCCAGGGCGGCGACCCGGGCACTGGCGACGGGGCAGGGATCCTGACCCAGATTCCTGACGAGTTCTTCCGCGCCTCGTGTGGCTTCGACTTGCCGGAAGCGGGTTCGTACGCGGCGGGCATGGCCTTTTTTTCTGCCGAACGATGGGTGGTAACACCGGCTCTGGAACGGCTCGCCGCCGCCGAGGGCTTGACGATCCTCGGCTGGCGTGAGGTTCCGTTCGACATCACCGCCTGCGGGAACGGCGCGCGGGCGGTGCTTCCCGATGTGCTCCAGCTGTTCGTGGCGGGCGCCGCCGGCCAGCGTGGCATGGAACTCGAGCGGATGGCGTTCTGCCTGCGCAAGCGCGCCGAGCACGAGATCGGCGTGTACTTCGCCAGCATGTCGACCCGGACGATCGTGTACAAGGGCATGCTGTCCGCGCCGCAGCTCGAGCCGTTCTACCCGGACCTGTCCGATCCCGGGTACGGCTCGGCCCTCGCGCTGGTGCACTCCAGGTTCTCCACCAACACGTTCCCGTCCTGGCCGCTCGCCCATCCCTACCGGTACGTGGCCCACAACGGCGAGATCAACACGGTCCGGGGTAACCGCAACTGGATGCGGGCCAGGGAGGCCATGCTGGCCAGCGACCTCATTCCCCGTTCGGCGGACGGCCGGGGGATCGAGCGGCTGTTTCCCGTGCTCAACGAGGAAGGCAGCGACTCGGCCAGCTTTGACGAATGCCTGGAACTGCTGCACATGGGCGGCCGGTCGCTGCCGCACGCGGTGCTCATGATGATCCCCGAACCGTGGGAGAACCACACGGAGATGAGCCCGCAGCGCCGCGCCTTCTACCAGTTCCACTCCACGCTGATGGAACCGTGGGACGGCCCGGCGCTGATCGCGTTCACCGACGGCTCGGTCATCGGTGCGGTCCTCGACCGCAACGGCCTGCGGCCCGGCCGGTACTGGGTCACCAGTGACGGCCTGGTCGTACTGGCCAGCGAGGTGGGCGTGCTTGACATCGACCCCGCCACCGTGATCAGGAAGGGCCGCCTGCAGCCGGGCCGGGTCTTCCTGGTCGACACCGCGGCCGGACGGCTGGTGGAGGACGAGGAGGTCAAGGCGGCCCTGGCCGCAGAGCACCCGTACGAGGACTGGCTGCACGCCGGCCTCGTCCATCTCGACGACCTGCCGGATACTCCCCAGGGGGGTTCGGGGGGCCAGGGGGGTCTGGGGGGACGGGTAGTCCCCCCAGGCGGGGGGTCACCGGGGGGTCGCCCCCCGGGGGAAAATCTAGTGACGCTGCAGCGGCTGCACGGCTATACCGAAGAGGAATTGCGGGTCATCCTAGGCCCGATGGCCAAGTCCGGGTTGGAGCCGATCGGGTCGATGGGCACCGACACCCCGGTGGCTGTGCTGTCAGACCGGCCCCGGCTGGTCTTCGACTACTTCACCCAGCTGTTCGCCCAGGTGACCAACCCGCCGCTGGACGCGATCAGGGAAGAGCTCGTCACCTCGCTCGGCACCGTCACCGGGCCAGAGCAGAACCTGCTGGAGCCGGTCCCGGCCTCCTGCCGCCAGATCGTGTTGCCGTTCCCGGTGATCAGCGACAACGACCTGGCCAAGATCGTGCACATCAATGACGAGGGCAACCTGCCCGGTTTCGCTTCGCACGTGGTGGACGGCCGCTACGACCCCCGCGGCGGCGGCCCGGGTCTGCGCGCCCGGCTGGCCGCGATCTGCGCCGAGGTCTCCGGCGCGATCGCCGCCGGCGCCCGCCTGATCATCCTCAGCGACCGCATGCGGCCAGCGGCCCCCGAAGAGGCCCCCCAAGGGGGCCCAAGGGGGGACTGGGGGGAAGGTTCCCCCCAAGGGGGGTCTGGGGGGATGGGTCCCCCCAGGATCGGGGGGGTCCAGGGGGGTCGTCCCCCCAGGACTATAGAGTTCCGATCCCGTCGCTGCTGCTGACCGGGGCGGTACACCACCATCTGATCAAGCAGAAGTCGCGGACGCGGGCCGGCCTGATCGTCGAGGCGGGGGACGTACGCGAGTGCCACCACATCGCGCTGCTCATCGGCTACGGTGCCGCTGCCGTCAACCCCTACCTGGCCATCGAGTCGGTCCGTGACCTGGTGCGGCGTAATGTCATCGCCGGGGACCCGAAGCTGACGGAGAAGAAGGCCGAGGCTAACCTGCTCAAGGCCCTCGGCAAGGGCCTGCTGAAGATCATGTCCAAGATGGGCGTGTCCACCGTCGCCTCCTACACCGGCGCGCAGATCTTCGAGGCGATCGGCCTGGGGCCCGAGGTGATCGGCACCTGCTTCGCGGGCACCACCTCCCGCCTGTCCGGTGTGGGCTTCGATGCCCTCGCCGAGGAGATCCACCTGCGGACCCACCACGCCCTCTCGGCCCCGGCAGGCATGGCCTACCGGCGGCTCGAGGGCGGCGGTGAATACCAGTGGCGGCGTGACGGGGAGCCGCACCTGTTCAGCCCCGAGACGGTGTTCAAGCTGCAGCACGCCACCCGCAGCCGCAGGTACGAGATCTTCAAGGAGTACACGGCGCTGGTCGACGACCAGTCACGGCAGCTGATGACGCTGCGCGGCCTGCTGCGCATCCGCGGCGTCGACCCCGGGACCGAGGCCAGTGACGCCGAAGACGCACCCCGGCCCGTTCAGGCTGATGATGTTGAGTCTGTCGCGAGCATCGTGCGCAGGTTCGCCACCGGGGCCATGTCCTACGGGTCGATCTCGGCCGAGGCCCACCAGACCCTCGCGATCGCCATGAACCGGCTGGGCGGCCGGTCGAACACCGGCGAAGGCGGCGAGGACCCCGACCGGTTCCTGCCCGACGCCAACGGCGACCTGCGGCGGTCCGCGGTCAAGCAGGTGGCGAGCGGCCGGTTCGGCGTCACCAGCGAATACCTGGTCAACGCCGACGACCTGCAGATCAAGATGGCCCAGGGCGCCAAGCCTGGGGAAGGCGGCCAGCTGCCAGGGAACAAGATCTACCCGTGGATCGCCAAGACGCGGTACTCCACCCCGGGGGTGGGCTTGATCTCACCGCCGCCGCACCACGACATCTACTCGATCGAGGACCTGGCCCAGCTGATCCACGACCTGAAGAACGCCAACCCCGCCGCCCGGGTGCACGTCAAGCTGGTGTCGGAGGTCGGGGTGGGCACGGTGGCCGCCGGGGTCTCCAAGGCGCACGCCGACGTGGTGCTGATCAGCGGGCATGACGGCGGCACCGGCGCCGCGCCGCTCACCTCGCTCAAGCACGCGGGCGCGCCTTGGGAGCTCGGGCTGGCCGAGACCCAGCAGACGCTGCTGCGCAACAAGCTCCGCGACCGGATCGTCGTGCAGGCGGACGGCCAGCTGAAGACCGGCCGGGACGTGATCATCGCCGCGTTGCTCGGCGCGGAGGAGTTCGGCTTCGCCAGCGCCCCGCTCGTGGTGTCGGGCTGCATCATGATGCGCGTCTGCCACCTGGATACCTGCCCGGTCGGCGTGGCCACCCAGAACCCCGAGCTGCGCGCGCGGTTCAGCGGCAAGCCGGAGTTCGTGGTGAACTTCTTCGAGTTCATCGCCGCAGAGGTCAGGGAGTACCTGGCCCGGCTCGGGTTCCGGACCCTGGAGGAGATCATCGGCCGGGTGGACCTCCTGGACGCGGCGCTGGCGGTGGAGCACTGGAAGGCCTCCGGGCTCGACCTGGCGCCCGTGCTCTACCAGCCGCCGCTCCCCGAGGGCGCGGTGCCGCGCTGCGTAACCAGCCAGGACCATGGTCTGGACAGGGCCCTGGACAACACGCTCATCCAGCTTGCCGAGGGAGCGCTCGAGGAAGGCCGCGCGGTCCGGCTTGAGCTGCCGATCAGGAACGTGAACCGGACCGTGGGCACCATGCTCGGCTACGAGGTGACCAAGCGCTGGGGCGGTGAGGGGCTGCCCGACGACACGATCGACATCTCGTTCCGCGGGTCGGCCGGCCAGTCGTTCGGCGCGTTCCTGCCGCGCGGCATCACGCTGCGGCTGGAAGGCGACGCCAACGACTACGTGGCCAAGGGGCTGTCCGGCGGCCGGGTGGTGGTCAGGCCGCCCGCGGAGGCTACGTTCGCCGCCGATGAGCAGGTCATCGCGGGCAACGTGATCGGCTACGGCGCCACCAGCGGTGAGATCTTCCTGCGCGGCCTGGTGGGCGAGCGGTTCTGCGTGCGGAACTCCGGTGCCCTCGCGGTCACAGAAGGCACCGGGGACCACGGCTGCGAGTACATGACCGGCGGCCGGGTGGTAATCCTCGGCCCCGTCGGCCGGAACTTCGCGGCCGGCATGTCCGGCGGCATCGCCTACGTTCTCGACCTCAAGCGGCACCGGGTGAACGCCGAGATGGTCGACCTGGATCCGGTGGACACCGAGGAGGACGCGAAGTTCCTGCGCGGCGTGGTGGAGCGGCATTACACCGAGACGGCCTCGGCTGTCGCGGCCCGGCTGCTTTCCGACTGGGACGCCAGCCGGTTCACCAAGGTCATGCCGAAGGACTACAAACGGGTGCTGTCCGCCGCGTCGCAGGCCGAACGCGAGGGCCGTGACGTCAACGAGGCCGTCATGGCTGCGGCGCACGGGTAAGGGGAGCGGTCAATGGCTGATCCGAAGGGTTTCCTCACCACGCCCAGGGAGATTCCGACCCGGCGCCCGGTGGACCTGCGACTGCGGGACTGGCACGAGGTATACGAGCCGTTCCCCGCCAGTCGGCTGGAACGGCAGGCGGGCCGCTGCATGGACTGCGGCATCCCGTTCTGCCACAACGGCTGCCCGCTGGGCAACCTGATCCCCGAGTGGAACGACCTAGTCTGGCGGCACGACTGGCAAGACGCCGCCGACCGGTTGCACGCCACCAACAACTTCCCCGAGTTCACCGGGCGGCTTTGCCCAGCGCCGTGCGAAGCCGCCTGCGTGCTCGGGATTAACGCGGATCCCGTCACGATCAAGCAGGTCGAGGTGGAGATCATCGACCGGGCCTTCGCCGAGGGCTGGGTCGTGCCGCTGCCGCCGGCCGCGCTGACCGGCCGGACCGTCGCGGTCATCGGCTCGGGTCCGGCTGGCCTGGCGGCGGCTCAGCAGCTGACGCGCGCCGGGCACGCGGTCACGGTCTTCGAGCGCGACGACGCGCCGGGCGGCCTGCTCAGGTACGGCATCCCCGAGTTCAAGATGGAGAAGCGGCACCTGGACCGGCGGCTGGACCAGATGCGGGCCGAGGGCACCGAATTCCGGTGCGGCGTCGAGGCCGGCGTCGACGTCACGGCCGGGGAACTGCGGGCCGCCTTTGACGCGGTGGTCCTGTGCGGCGGCGCGCGGGTCCCGCGCGACCTGCCGCTGCCCGGACGAGAGCTGGACGGGATCTACCAGGCGATGGAGTACCTGCCGCCGGCCAACCGGACCGTAGCCGCCCATGGCCCGGTGGCTCCAGCGGATCCGGTGATCAGCGCCCGCGGGCGGCACGTGGTCATCATCGGCGGCGGTGACACCGGCGCGGACTGCCTCGGTACCTCGCACCGGCAGGGCGCGGCGTCGGTGACCCAGCTGGAGATCTTGCCCCGGCCGCCTCAGGCGCGGCCTGGCCATCAGCCCTGGCCGACCTACCCGATGATCTACCGGGTGTCCAGCGCGCACGAGGAAGGCGGCGAGCGC
This sequence comes from uncultured Actinomycetes bacterium, assembly GCA_963806335.1. Taxonomy (GTDB): domain Bacteria; phylum Actinomycetota; class Actinomycetes; order Streptosporangiales; family Streptosporangiaceae; genus Palsa-504. The sequence continues at coordinate 48,973 of CAWDXO010000017.1, read as the reverse complement.
GCCTACGCGGTGTCGACCCTGAGGTTCCTCGGTGATCACCTTGACCGCCTGCGCGCGCTGCAACTCGCCGACGCCAACGGCTTCGACCCGGTCCCGGGGACCGAGCGCGAGCTGCCCTGCGACATGGTCCTGCTGGCGATGGGCTTCACCGGAGCCGAGCGTCCCGGGCTGCTCACTGATCTCGGTGTCGACTTCGACCAGCGGGGCAATGTCGCCCGCGACGGCTCGTACGCCACGTCGGTGCCCGGCGTGTTCGCGGCCGGCGACATGGGCCGCGGCCAGTCGCTGATCGTCTGGGCCATCGCCGAGGGCCGCAGCGCCGCCGCGGCTGCCGACCGCTACCTGTCGGGTGATCCGGGGTCCCCGGATTACCGGGAAGACGCGGCCCTGCCCGCGCCGATACTGCCTACCACCCGCTCGCTGACCTGAACTTCACGACAACCTGGCCCGGTGAAGCCAATGGCTACCGGGGGTGAAGAACAGCAGGTGTAACACGCGAACGGCACATATCCTACGGACCAAAGGGGCCTAAAGGGATCCACGGGTCTGAGGGGCGGGTATGACGATGGCAGTGTGTCCGAACGGTCACGACTCGGCGAGCGACGACTTTTGTGACGTCTGCGGTACGCGTGTCGCCAGCGCGGTGGGCAGGCACCACGCTGACCGGCCGGGCGCGACAGGCAACGGCACCGGATCCTGTCCGAGGTGCGGAACGGCCGCGCCCGGCCAGTTCTGCGCGGCCTGCGGCTTCAATGTCAGGACGCGCAGGCCGTTCGCTCCCTTGACGCCGCCCGTGGATTCTTATTCTGCTGCCCCGGCCGCTACTCCGCCCGGGGCATCCGCGCCGGCCCCCGGCCCGTTCCCTTCCTCGAGGCCGCCGGAATCGCTGTTCCCGTCGTTGTCCAGTCCCGAGCCGCCGCCCTCGCCCTGGGCCCGGCCCGACCCAGGGCCCTCGGCCTCAAGCCGCCCCGAGCCGCCGGCCTCGCCCTTCCCCCGTCCCCGCGAATGACCCGGCTCGAGCCGTCTTCCCCCTGGGACCGGCCCGGCTCGCCGGATCAGCCCGGATCCGGATCCTCAGACGAATCGGGGCTCTCGGATGCCTTGGCATCGCTTTTCGAGCCCGCCCCGCCGCCCGCCGCCTGGCCGGTAGCGCCCCCGGCCCCCGCCGCGCGGCCGGTAGCGCCCCCGCCGCCCGCCGCCCGGCCGGTAGCGGCCCCGGCCCCCGCGGCCCAGCCGGGGCCATCGCCCGCCCCGGCTCCCGCCGCCCGGCCGGTAACGCCCCCGCCGCCTGCCACCCGGCCGCTAACGCCCCCGCCGCCTGCCACCCGGCCGCTAACGCCCCCGCCGCCCGCCACCCGGCCGGTAGCGCCACCGGCTCCCGCGGCCCGGCCGGTAGCGCCACCGGATCCCGCGGCCCAACCGGGGCCATCGCCCGCCCCGGCTCCCGCCGCCCCGCCGGTAACGCCCCCGCCCCCCGCCGCCTGGCCGGTAGCGCCCCCGGCCCCCCCGGCCCGGTCCGGGTCATCGCCAGCCCAGGCGCCCGCCGCGCCCGCCCCCGGGCCTGTATCGCCCCCGGCCCCTCCGACCCGGTCCGGGTCATCGCCGGCCCAGGCACCCGCAGCGCCCGCCGCGCCCGCTCCCCGGCCCGTATCGGCACCCACGCCGGTGCCGCAGCCCGAACCACCCGCCTCGCCAGCCCCGTCCGTACCTGCAGCCCCGCCGACCACGCCCACGCCGTCGTTCACGCCGACCACCTGGACGGTCCTGGTTACCTCGGACCGCGACTACTACGAAAAAATGCGAGAGGTGAGAGACCTCTACGGCGCGGGTATCGCCTTTCCGGCGCATACCGCCGAACGGCGAATTCCGCTCGCCGGGAAGCAAATGCGCGTCGGGCGGCGAAGCCCGGTCCGCGAAGTGAACCCGGAGATCGACATCGCCGGCCCGCCCGCTGACCCGGGCGTCAGCCGGCTGCACGCGGTCCTGATCGCCGCCGCGGACGGCAGCTGGGCCGTCCTCGACTCAGGCTCGGCCAACGGTACATTCCTCAATGGCCGCAAGATCGACAAGGGCGACCTGGTCACCTTGCATGAGGGCGATCGGATCAACCTGGGCGCATGGACCGCGATTACGGTACACCGCGGTTAGGGGTACCGGGGGCCGTCCGCTAGTGTGATCCCCGGCCCGCTGGTCGCCGTTTACCCAAAGCAGTTCGTATCTGCGGGCAAAATAGAGACGTCATGGTTCGTGGATTCCGATGACGGGGAGCGGGCATGGCGGGTCGGCAGTGACAGCGACGACTACCGGAAGCGCTGGTGGGGCCGTGGTTAGCGGGGGTACCGCGGCCAGCTACAGGATCAGGCTTCCGCGGCCTTCAGCTACGCCCGGTAAGCTGCGGCTGATGCGGGTGCTGGCCCGGCTGACCCCCGATGAGGTCGGCCGGATCGAGTTCGTCGACATGGCCAACGCGATCCGGCCCGGGACGCTGACATGACCGCCGGCCCGCTGGACGGCGCCCTCGGGGCTAGCGCAGGCCCACCGGGGTACGTGGGGCAATGCCCGGTGTGCTCCGTGGATCCCTCGGCCACGCCTGGTGCGATCAACGCGGAAGGCTACTGCGAATCGTGCGGCCGCAAGGTGCCTTCTGGCCGCGATCATGCCGAGCTCGACCTCGGGTGGCTGGCCGGGGTGACCGATCGCGGCCTGCGGCACCCGCGCAACGAGGACGCGATGGCGCTCGCGACCGCGGAGACTCCGGCCGGCCCGGTCGCGGTCGCCGTGGTCTGCGACGGCGTGTCGACCTCACCTCGTCCGGACGAGGCGTCGCTAGCCGGGACACAGGCGGCGGTGCGGATGCTGCTGACCTCGGTGCGCAGCGGCGACGACCCACAGGAGGCGTCCCTGGCTGCGGTCCGCCAGGCCCACCTGGCCCTGACCAGCCTAGGCTCGCCGGACATGGCCCCGTCCGCGACGTATATATCGGCCACTATCAGCGATGATGCGGTAACCGTGTGCTGGCTCGGTGACAGTCGTGCCTACTGGCTCGCGGCGGACGCTCGCGGCATCCGGCTGACCACCGACGACTCGCTCGCCGAAGAGATGGTCGCCCGAGGTGAGCTCACCGAGGCCGAGGCCATGGCGTCCCCGCAGGCGCATGTGATCACCCGCTGGCTGGGCGCCGACGTCACCCGCCCGGAGCCGCATGTCGTGCGGTTCGAGCCGCCGGGACCTGGTGTCGTGCTGGTCTGCTCGGACGGGCTGTGGAACTACCGGCCCGATGCAGCGGGCCTAGCCAAGCTCGCGCTCCCAGCCGCGCTCACCGACCCGCTCGGCGCGGCGAGCACGTTGCTGACGTTCGCGCTGGAGGCCGGCGGCATGGACAACATCACCGTGGTACTGGCACCTTTCCCGCTCGTGCGGTCCGCGACGTAACCGAGGAGAATCTCGCCATGTACGGTAGACATCTCCCGGGTCGCCCACTACACCGGCTAGGGCGAACACGCCGAAACCAGCCAAGGCACCAGGTCGGCTAAGACGGTCCGGGTGAAGCAAGAGCACGTGTAACACGAAGCGCGGGAGGAGACGGCGATGGCGGTATGTCCCAACGGCCACGACTCGGCCAGCGATGACTTCTGCGACGTGTGCGGCATGCGCGTCGGCGGGAACCGTGCGAACCCCGCGACCGCCCCGGCCGCCGCGGTAGGCGCGGTAGGCGCGCCGTCGTCCGGAGGGTTCCGGCCCACCCCGGAGGCGGGCCTGGGTGAGCTGTGCCCCAGGTGCGGCACCCTTCGAGTCGGCCAGTTCTGCGAGTCGTGCGGCTTTAAATTCGCCGGCCCCCGGCCCGCGCCCTCCTTCTCATCCGGGCCGCCGCCCCCGCTAGCCCCCGCCGCCCCAGCACCGTCGTCGTTCCCCTACCCCCAGACCACGTGGACCGCCGAAGTCGGCGCGGACCGCGCCTACTACGAGAAGGTGCAAGCGGTCACCGGCCCGGAAGGCGCCGCCGTGACGTTCCCCTCCGCCTATACCGAACGGCGGTTCCAGCTGCTCGGGAACCAGGTGCGGATTGGACGGCGCAGCGTGTCGCGTGGCCTCGCGCCGGAGATCGACTTGACCGGGCCGCCCGCCGACCCGGGGATCAGCCGGTTGCACGCGGTGCTGATCGCGGTACCCGACGGCAGCTGGGCGGTGCTCGATCCAGGGTCGGCCAACGGCACGCTTCTCAATGGCACCGAGATAGCGATCGGAGACCAGATCCCGCTCCGCGACGGCGACCGCATCAACCTCGGCGCCTGGACCGCTATCACCGTGCACCGGGATTAGGGAGGAAGACCGTGGACGGGCCAGCGCTCCCGGTTAAGAAAATTCCGGTATATCGCCAGGTATGGGCCTCGGCCTGTAACGGCGAACGTCCCTAGGCACTAACGTATGCACATGATCAACAACCCGCCGTCGCGCGACCATACCGAGATCGATCTTGGTCCCGCGGCTGGCGTCAGCGACCGGGGCCTGCGGCATCAGCGCAACGAGGACGCCATGGCCCTGACCGCCGAGCAATCACCGAACGGTCCCATGGTGGTGGCCGTGGTCTGTGATGGCGTGTCCTCCTCGGCCCGGCCCGACGAGGCATCGCTGGCGGCCGTACAGGCCGCGCTGCCGGTGCTGGCGGCCGCGGTCCAGGCCGGGGGAGATCTGGCCGCCGCGTCGCTCGGCTCGGTCATGGCTGCCCGTCAGGCGGTCGCGGACCTGCAGGGATCCACCGGCGAGACATCGGCGAGCACGTTCGTCTCGGTGGTGGCGAGCGGCTACGAGGTGACCTTGTGCTGGCTAGGTGACAGCCGCGCCTACTGGCTGGCTCAGCCGGAGACCGAGTCCCGCCTGCTCACGCTGGACGACTCGGTGGCCGGCGGGATGGTCGCGGCCGGCCTGGCGAACGAGGCCGAGGCAATGGCCTCGCCGCACGCGCACGTGCTGACCCGCTGGCTGGGCGGAGAAGCCGCTGATCTCGCCAACGACCCCGACCGTGCCCCGCACATCGAGCGATTCACGCCGCCTGGCGCCGGGGTCCTGCTCGTGTGCTCCGACGGCCTGTGGAACTACCTGACCGAGGCGGCGGAGCTGGCCAATCTGGCCCTGCCCAAGGCGCTTGACGATCCGCTCGGCGCCGCTGTGGACATGGTGAAGTTCGCGGTGGACGCGGGCGGTGCCGATAACATCACCGCGGTCCTGATTCCGTACCACGCCCCAGAAACGTCCTGACAACCCTCAGTACTTGGGGCCGACGAACTCGTCGAGCCTCGCCACCGCTTCACGGCGAGCCACGGATATCGCGTTCCGCCTGGAGAAGCGCCAGGCCACCCCAAGCCGATCCAGAGTCTCGCCGCACAACCGGAGAATGTCTTCGGATTCGTTGGTAAACAGATATCGCGGGTACTCATATCAGCGATCGCCCTCCGCGAGCTGTGCCCGTACTCGGTTAATCCCGCGATAACCGTCTGAGTGGAACAGCCCTCGGGCAATTGGGCCAGGATGCTGCGTCACGATGATGCGCTGCCACGGTTGCAGCTCGATGTTGCGCAGGTGCCTTCTGCCTGGTCCATGCTGCGGGAAAAGGCACGGCCAGTGCCGGGAGCAACTGATCACCTCGGCGCAGCCGACTTTCTGCTGTGTGCTGACCTTATTGCCCGGTCGAACCGCGCTCATGGCCCGTCTGCACTCCTGGATGAGACCAGGCCAAGCGTCTGCGCACATGATGCGCAGTTTCCACACCTGCTTATCTCTGGCGCCGGCCCTGCTTATGCAGCCATCTCCGAGGTAGAGACCAAGCAGATACGCATAGTCACCGCGCGGCTCAGGCAGCGTAGGCGGGACAGCGCACCTAGGACAGGTAAAGCGCGGTCCAGCCCGCATTTCCGGGTGCTCCCGCCACTCATGCAATGTCGCCCGTGAAACTCCCGTCGAAATGCTAATACTGCGGAGACTAAGCCCTCGTCCCATCAGGGCCACTGCCTGACGGCGCATATCAGAGCTGTACATAGCAACAGTGTGGCAGGGGACACTGACAAAGCTAGGTCCCGCGCGTGCTGGTTCCTAGTGGTGCCCCGGGTGGGATTCGAACCCACACTTTGCGGTGTTTGAGGCCGCTCTCTCTACCAGTTGGAGTACCGGGGCCGTAGCTCACCACAGCGGGGGGAGCAGCACGAATCTACCTGATGACGGTAGGCTCGTCAGCGTGAGCCAGAACCCGCTGCGTGTCGTTATCGCTGAAGACGAAGCCCTGATCCGCCTTGACCTCAAGGAGATGCTGGAAGAAGAGGGCTACTCGGTCATCGCCGAAGCGGGCGACGGGGAGTCGGCCATCGAGCACGTTACGACGTTGCGCCCGGATCTGGTCATCCTGGACATCAAGATGCCGGTCCTCGACGGGATCTCCGCCGCCGAGAGGATCGCCGCCGAGCGAATCGCGCCTATCGTCATCTTGACCGCCTTTTCGCAGCGTGAGCTGGTGGAGCGGGCCCGTGACGCGGGGGCGATGGCTTACCTGGTCAAGCCGTTCACCAAGGCTGACCTGGTGCCCGCCATCGAGATGGCGGTCAGCCGGTTCGCCGAGATCCGCGCGCTCGACACCGAGATCGGCACGCTTCGCGAGCGGCTCGAGGTTCGCAAACTGCTTGACCGGGCCAAGGGGCTGCTCCAGTCCGAGCACGGGCTGAGCGAGCCCGATGCTTTCCGCTGGATTCAGAAAACGTCGATGGACCGCCGCCTCACCATGCGCAAGGTCGCCGAAGCGGTGATCGAGGGCAGCATGGCCGTTCCCGCGGAAACACCTCAGCCCTAGCGCTCCCGGACCAGGGAACCCCGGGTCCAGCCAGAGCAGGAACCCGGGGGGCCGTTGGTGCCGTGTCCGCCTTCCCCGGCCGACACGTTGTCTACTTGAACCCCCCGGGACCCGCCACCACCACGTTAGCGACCCGCCGCCCGGTGGCGCAAAGGCGATGTGCCCGGCGGGTAACCGCATGATCAGGTGCCGGTTACGCGCTGTTCACCAAGGTCAACGAGGCCGTTGGCGCCGTCGCCTGGTACCTGGTCCCTGATCAGGCAAGTAAGCCGGGACGTGCACACTCGGCGGCCGCCCGGATCCAAGATAACGATGTCGTACGTGGCCAGCGTCCGGCCTCCGTGCGCCAGGGTGGCCACCGCGGTGACCTCTCCCTCCCGGGCCCCGCGGTGGTGCGTCGCGTTGATCTCGATGCCGACCACCACCCGGCCCGGGCCCGCGTGCAGGGCCGCGCCGAGCGACCCGATGGTCTCGGCCAGCACGCAGGACGCGCCGCCGTGCAGCAGGCCGTACGGCTGGATGTTGCCGGCCACCGGCATCGTCGCCACGACCTCGCCAGCGGATGCCGACAAGATCTTGATGCCCATGCTGCAGGCGAGCGTGCCGTCGGCGATCGTCGTCGACACCATCTTGTCCAGGATCTCCTGGTCCATCCGTACCTCCGCATCGCTTGGCCCAGCTAAAGGTTCCCACAGGCCCGCGCAGGGCAGCCGCGGCGCCCGCCGAAGCCCAGCCGCGGCCAACGCAAAGACCCACCCACGGCCAACGCAAAGACCCACCCGCGGCCAACGCAAAGACCCGCGCGGCCAACGCAAAGACCCGGCCTCGGCCAACGAAAACCAACCTCGGCCAACGCGACAGCAAGCCCCAGAGGCAAACGCCGCCCGCGCCCCTACGCTGGGCCGATCCAACAACCCCCAAAATCCGTCAAATTTTTGTGGGATAAGGCGTGACTTAGCTCTTGTTAGCGCTCACAATTTCCTTGGAACCTGTCACTGAAGGGAGCGTGTCATGCGCAAAATCGGAAGACAGCGACGTCTCCGCCGGCCTGTGAGCATCGGGCTGGCTGCCATGGTGGCGATCGCCGTCGGCGGAGCACTGGCGGCCACTCAGGCCCAGGCGGCCCCCGTTACGTCCACCGCCCGGGCCGGGAACGGCGGCGGCCTGTCAGTTAGCAAGCAGTTCTTCGGGCAGACCGTAGAGCCCTACACGGGCAAGGAAACGAACGTATACCGGTACACGCTCAGCAACGGCAACGGGATGAGCGTGAAGATCCTGACCTACGGCGGTATCGTCCAGGCGATCAACGTGCCGTCCAGGTACGGCAGCAAGACCGACGTGGTGCTCGGCTTCAAGACCCTGCAGGACTACGTCACCGAGGACAGCCCGCCGGTGACCGCGAACGGCGGCCCCTACTTCGGCGAGCTGATCGGGCGGTACGGCAACCGGATCGCCAAGGGCACCTTCACCCTGAACCAGCCCGGGGCCGGGCCGGTCAAGTACACGCTGCCGATCAACAACGGGGTGAACAGCCTGCACGGCGGCCTCGTCGGCTTCGGTAACCACATCTGGGCCGACAAGCCGGTGGCTGGCCGTGGCTTCGTCGGCGTGCAGCTCACGCTGGTCAGTCCCAACGGTGACGCCAGCGGGGCCGCTGGGTCTCCCGGCTGCCCGAATGGGTGCACCGGCTATCCCGGCACGATCAAGGTCGTCGTGACCTACACCCTGAACAACGCCAACCAGCTCGCTATCCACTACAAGACCACCGACTTGTCCAAGAACCTCAACACGGTCATCAACCTGACCAACCACAGCTACTTCAACCTGCAGGGCGAGGCCTCCCCGGCCGGCTCGGCCTACGGGCAGTACCTGCAGATCAACGCCAACAAGTACACGCCGACCGACACCACCCAGATCCCGCTCGGCTACCTGGCCAGCGTGTTCGGCACCCCGTTCGACTTCACCCGCCCGCACACCATCGGGTCGAGGATCGACGACTACAGCGCCAACTTCAACTCCCCCGGCTACAACCAGCTGCTCATCGCCCAGGGCTACGACCACAACTGGGTGCTGAACCCTGGCCACTACGGCCCGCTCGGGCTGGACCTCGCCGCCCGCGCCTACGACCCGGTAAGCGGCCGCCTGCTCACCGTCTGGACGGACCAGCCAGGTGTCCAGGTTTACACGAGCAACTTCCTGAACGGAACGCTGGTCGGCATCAGCGGCCACGCGTACCGCCAGGGCGCGGGCTACACGTTCGAGACCCAGCACTTCCCGAACTCGCCCAACCAGCCCAACTTCCCCTCCACCGAACTGAAGGCAGGTCAGACCGTACAGTCGACCACCATCTTCGCCTTCTCCTCGTAACACCCGCCCGCAACGTCCCCGTCCGCCATTTCGCGCCACGCAGATGGCGGACGGGGACACCACGGCCCGTTCGGACCATAGGATCGGAACGTGGCGACACCAGAACCAAACCGAGACCGGTTGCTGCTGCTTGACGGCCATTCGCTGGCCTACCGGGCTTTCTTCGCCCTGCCGATCGAGAATTTCTCCACCACGACCGGGCAGCCGACCAACGCGGTCTACGGGTTCACCGCGATGCTGATCAACGTGCTGCGGGACGAGCGGCCGACGCACGTCGCGGTGGCGTTCGACCGGGGCGAGCCGACGTTCAGGCACGAGCAGTACGTCGAGTACAAGGCCAACCGGCGGGAGACGCCCGAGGACTTCCGCAGCCAGCTCAGCCTGATCTTCGAGGTGCTCGACACGCTCGGCATCAGGCGGCTGTCGGTGCCGGGCTACGAGGCCGACGACGTCATCGCCACGCTGGCCACCCAGGCCCAGGCCGAGGACATGGACGTCCTGATAGTGACCGGCGATCGTGACGCGCTGCAGCTGGTCTCCGACCGGGTGACGGTGCTGATGACCCGCCGCGGCATCACCGAGATGACCCGCTTCACCCCGGCGACGGTCCAGGAGAAGTACGGGCTCTCTCCGGCGCAGTACCCCGACTTCGCCGCGCTCCGGGGTGACCCGAGCGACAACCTGCCCGGCATCCCTGGGGTGGGGGAGAAGACCGCGACCAAGTGGGTCGCCGAGTTCGGCTCGCTGGCCGCGCTGGTCGACCGGGTGGACGAGGTCAAGGGCAAGGCCGGCGACGCGCTGCGCGAGCACCTCGGCAGCGTGCTGCGCAACCGGCAGCTCACCGCGCTGATCACCGACATGTCGGCGGAGAGTATCGGCGCCGTGCCGCGTGACCTGCTGCCGGTGGCCTGGGATCGGGAGAAGATCCACCAGCTCTTCGACACTCTCCAGTTCCGGGTGCTCCGCGAACGCCTGTACCAGACGCTGCCGCACGGCCTCATCAGCGCGGTCGGGACGGACCCGGACCTGCCGTCGCCCGGCACCGCGGGACCGAGCCAGCTAAGAGCGGCGTTCGAAGTGGTGACCGACCTGCTCGGACCGGATCAGGTGGCGTCCTGGCTGGCCGCCCATTCTTCGGCCGAACGGGCCGGGGTATCCCTGACCGGAACATGGGGACGCGGCACGGGGAACGTGACCGGGCTGGCGATCGCCGCCCCGGACGGGCACGGCGCCTACATCGACCCGGTCGCGCTCGCCGAGTCCGACGAGCAGGCTCTGGCCGCCTGGCTGGCCGACGAGACCCACCCGAAGGTGCTGCACGACGCCAAGGGCCCGATGCACGCACTCGCGGCCCGTGGCCTGCCGCTGGCCGGCCTGGCCAGCGACACGGCGCTGGCCGCCTACCTCGCGCTGCCCGGGCAGCGCACGTTCGACCTGGCCGACCTCTCCCTGCGCTACCTGGGCAAGGAGCTGAGCCAGGAGCCCGAGAGCGGGCAGCTGACGCTGGACGGCTCGGACGAGCGCGACGCCGCGGCCGGCCTGGTGCTGCGCGCCCAGGCCACGCTCGAGCTGGCCGGGGCGCTCGAGGCCGATCTGGACCGGCGCGATTCCGTCGCGCTGCTGCGCGAGCTCGAGCTGCCGCTGGTGTCCGTGCTGGCCCGGATGGAGCACACCGGCATCGCCGCCGACGTAGACCACTTCGCGGCCATGTCCGCGATGCTGCACGGCGAGGCGAAGGCGGCCGAGCAGGCCGCGTACGCGGTGGCCGGGCACGAGTTCAACCTCGGCTCGCCCAAGCAGCTGCAGGAGTTGCTGTTCACCGAGCTTGGCCTGCCGAAGACCAAGCGGATCAAGACCGGGTACACCACCGACTCCGAGGCCCTCACCAGCCTGCTCGCCCAGACTGGCCATCCGGTCCTCGAGCACCTGCTGCGGCATCGTGACGTGGCTAAGCTGATGTCTATCGTGGACTCGCTGATCCCCATGGCCGGGGAGAACAACCGGATCCACACCACGTTCAACCAGACGGTCGCGGCTACCGGGCGGCTGTCCTCTACCGATCCGAACCTGCAAAACATCCCCATCCGCAGCGACCTGGGCCGCCGCATCAGGGAGGGCTTCGTCGTGGGCGAGGGCTTCGAGTGCCTGCTCACCGCCGACTACAGCCAGATCGAGCTGCGGATCATGGCGCACCTGTCCGAAGACGAGGCGCTGACCGCGGCGTTCGAGTCCGGGCACGACTTCCACGCGGCCACGGCGTCCCGGGTGTTCGGGGTGCCACCCGAGCAGGTGAGCCCGGAGCTGCGCGCCAAGATCAAGGCGATGAACTACGGCCTGGCTTACGGTCTTTCCGCCTACGGGCTCGGCCAGCAGTTGCGGATCACGGCCGACGAAGCGCGCGGGCTGATGGACGAGTACTTCAAGGAATTCGGCGGGGTCAGGGACTACCTCCAGGACGCGGTGTCCCGGGCCCGGATCGACGGCTATACCGCCACCATGATGGGCCGGCGCAGGTACCTGCCCGACCTGACCTCCGACAACCGGCAGCGCCGGGAGATGGCCGAACGGATGGCGCTGAACGCTCCCATCCAGGGATCCGCCGCGGACGTGATCAAGGTGGCCATGCTGGCCGTGGACAGCTCGCTGGCCGCGGCCGGGCTGCGCTCCCGGATGCTGCTCCAGGTGCACGACGAGCTCATCATCGAGGTCGCGCCCGGCGAGCTGGCGCAAGTACGGGATCTGATCTGCGCCGCGATGGAGGGCGCCGCGTCCCTGCGAGTGCCGCTCGAGGTATCGGTCGGGACCGGCCGAAGCTGGGCCGAAGCCGCCCACTAGACAGGCTCGTGTCGCAGGCAAGCATTCGGATCAGCTGCGCGCTTTTAATGTCCCGCACATGTCAGCGACGTGATCATGCCACCTCAGTCCGCCCGCGGGCCTCACTCAATCGGCTGCCTGGCGATCAGCGGCGGCTCGCGGCCGGCCAGCAGCCAGCCGGCGACGGCGGCCATCAGCGGCAGCCCGATCAGCAAGATCAGCACGTCAGTCAGCGGCACATCACCGAACACGGCGGACAGGCTGCTGTGCTCCCAGGCCAGTACGGCGATCACCGCGCCGGTCATGCCGAGGATCGCGCCGAGCAGGCCCAGTGCGGCGGCGGTCGCCGCGGTGATCATCCGCCGGGTCGCGGCGCTGGCGCCGGCCGCGGTGAGCGTGCGCAGGTCCCGCGCGGTCTCGCTGCGGATCAGGCCGACGGAGGCAGCCAGCACGCCGAGCGCGATGACGATGCCCAGCGCGGTGGCGCCGTAGGTGAACTCACCGGCATCCGGGTTATCGGACTTGGTCTCGATCGTCACCCCGTAGGCGAGCGCGAGTCGCTTGGCCGCGCTGATCTGCGTGGCGGTAAGCGGGGCCGGTGCCTGGATCAGCCAGCCGTTCAGGCTGGGCTGCTGGTGGTACTTGCTCACCGCGTACTCGGTGAGCACCGTGTTCGGCGCGGAGGTGCCGCCGGGCAGGTTACTGACCGTCTGTATCGCGGGGTTGGCCAGGCAGTCGTTGCTCAGCGTGCAGGGCGGACTGCCGTCAGCACCGGGCGGGTTTCTGTTGCTGTTGCAGAACCCGGAGCAGGACGTCGCGGTGCCCCAGATCATCTCCATGTGCGGCAGGCCCGCCAGCCCGGGCCGCATGGTGAGGATGTCGGTGCCGGGAGCGATCTGGCTGGCCTTGATCCCGTACGTGGCGAGCAGCCGCGGGGTGGCCACGTACACGGTGCCGGTGAAATTGGACGGGCCGTGGCTCTGCGCGCCTACCTGGTACAGCGAGGCCGCGGCTTCTTCCAGCGGCACCGCGGACCGCGCGTGCAGGCTGGCCGCGAGGCTGTCCACCTGCCCGCCCAGGCGGGCCGCCTGGGCGTCGCTGAGCTGCGTCATCATGCCGGGTGCCGGGCTCTGCTGCGTGTAGACGATCAGCTGGCTGCCGGACAGGTTAGGGCCGATCCAGTAGAGCGGATTGTCGAACTTGATGCTGGCGACGAGGCAGATCCCCATGGCCAGGAACACGGCGAACGTGGTCGCCGCCAGCGCGGCGCCGGACCGGGCGCGGTAGCGGACCAGGTCGCGCAGCGCGATCCGGATCGCGACCGGCAGCCGCGGTCCCGCCCCGGCTGCCAGCACGCCGATGGCCAGCGGGGCGAGCAGTACGACGCCGACGGTCGTGGCGATCAGGCCGGCGAGCAGGAACGGCGCGTGCTTGGGACTGCCCTGCACCCCGGCCAGGCCGCCGGCGAACGCCAGGCATGCGATGCCGACCGCGAACACGATGACGCCGGGCAGGACGGAGCGGTGCACTGGCTTCGGCGGCGCGGGGCGGCCGGAAAGCGCGGCCACTACCGGCACCGCGGCCATGGTCTTAGCCGGGCGCCGGGACGCCAGCACCGACGTCGCGATCGCGAAGACGACCCCGATGGCGAACGCCCACCACGGCAGGTTCGCCGCATCGACCACGTGGCCGGTGGCCCGCTGCAGCGTCGGCACGTAAGCGAACCAGGCGGCGAAGCCAAGCACCGCCCCGGCAAGCGCGGCGGCCACGCCGACGGCCAGGCCGTTGACGATCATGACCAGGCGCAGGTTGCGTTCGGTCGCGCCGATCGCACTGAGTATGCCGAGGGCACGGAGCCTGCGCTGGGCCATCACGGAGAAACCGGCTACCGACACCAGGCCGATGAACACCAGCCCGAGTGCCTCCACCACCAGGATGCCCGTCGCCGGCGAGATCCCGCCCGACATAGCGTTAGGGGGTGTGACCGTCGCCGCTGCCGGGATACCGGGCAGCGTCGCGTTGCCGTTGCTGATCGCTTGCTGGACGGCGGGGGAGCCGAGCAGCATGATCACCTGGCTGGGGTGCGTGACCTGGCCCGGGGCGACCAGCGCGAACTCGTCCGCCAGGTTGCTCGGGTCCCGCACGATGCCGGTCACCCGCCAGGTCGTGCCGGCGGCCCGCCAGGTGCCGCCCACGTGCGTGCCGTACTGGTCCGCGACCTGGCTGGTCAGCGCGACCTGGCCGGGCCCGGCCGGGTACGTGCCGCTGACCAGGCTGACCAGCGGAGAGTTGTAGTGTCCGCGCGGATTCTCGGCACGGAGTTGCACAGGCTGGGTGGTGCCATTAGCGATGTCCCGATTCTCAATGACGTCAGCCGGACCCCAGCGGCCCTGGATGGTGGCGATGTCGGCGGCCAGGTGCGGATCGGTGCCGGGCAGCGTGACCTGTGCGGCAGCGGTGCCGAACGTGACGTAGCCGGGGTTCGGGAGCTGCACGTTCGTGACGACGCTGGCAGCCCAGATCGTTGCCGCGACCGCCACGGTGAGCAGGCCGAGCACGAGCAGCTGCTGGCGCCATTCGCGGCGGAACAGCCGCCAGCCCCAGCGGGCCACCGCCCGGCGGGCGACGATGCCGGATCCCGCGTCGGCGGCCAGGTCGGGGGGTTCGCGCAGCGCGATGCTCACCGGATCTTCCCAGGCGTGAGGAGGGATTCGGGGCCGGGCGGCTGGGTGGTCTGGCCGGTCACCCGCCCGTCGCGCAGGACTACCACGCGGTCGGCCCAGGCGGCCAGCTGCGCGTCGTGGGTCACCACTACCGCTGCCACGCCCCGCTGGCATGCCTCGTGCAGCAGCCGCATCACCTCGTCCGCGTTCACCGAGTCCAGGGCGCCGGACGGCTCGTCGGCCAGCAGCAGGCGGCGGTCCCCCACCACCGCGCGGGCGATGGCGACCCGCTGCCGCTCGCCGCCGGACAGCTGATCGGGGAACCGGCCGGCCCGGTCAGCCACGCCGAGCGCTTCCAGCGCGGCCAGCCCGGCCGCGCGCGCCTTCGGCACCGCGACGCCGTCCAGTTCCAGCGGCAAGGCGACGTTCTCGACGGCGGTCAGCCCGGGCAGCAAGTTGAAATCCTGGAACACGTACCCGATCACCCGGCGCCGCAGCCGGACCTTGCGGCCTCGCGGCATCCCCGCCAGTGCCATGCCGCAGACCAGCACGTCCCCGCTGGTGGGTTCCTCCAGGCTCCCGGCGATGGTCAGCAGCGTGGACTTGCCCGACCCGCTGGGCCCCATCACCGCCACCATCTCCCCGGCCTGAACCGACAGGTCCACCCCGCTAAGCGCGCGCACCTTGTCCGGCTCCTGACCGTAGGTCTTGGACACGCCGCGCAGCTGCAGCACGCTCATCGCCGCGCTCCCGCCTTCCACGCTCAGTCCCGGCCGGCTCACCGCCGTGCCCCCAGCCGGCGAAGCTGCGGAACCGGAGCGGGGACGGGGGCAGGCCGGGACGGTTTGGCAGCGGCCCGTTTGAGCCGCGCATCGGCGGCATCCAGCCACCGGATCACCGCGTCCAGCCGGAACAGCTCGGCATCCACCACCAGCGCCAGGCCCAGATCATCCCGGGCCTCGCCCTCCTTCAGCCTCGTCCACTGCTGCATCAGCTCCAGCAGGTACAGGCGGTGCGCCTGGAGCACCTCATGCGCGTCGGTGCCGGGCACCCGCGCGGCCACCAGCACCTTCATCACCAGCTCGTCGCGGGGCGGCGAGGTCAGGTCCGGCGGCGTGCGCAGCCAGGCGGCCAGCGCCTCCTCACCGCTGGGCGTGATCCGGAACCGCTTCTGCGGTCCGTCTTGCCCGGTACCGTCGGATTCAGCCAGCCCGTCACGTTCCAGCCGGCCCAGGGTCTTGTACACCTGACCAACGTTCAGCGGCCATACCTCACCGCTCCCGGCTTCGAATTCCTCCCGCAGCTGCAGCCCGTACTTGGGTCCTTCGGCCAGCAGCGCCAGGAGGAAGTGCGGGATACTCATGAGATCACTATGTCAAGCATCATGTCGGGCATAATACTCGGCATACCACGCCTCGGGCAAGGCAGACCTTGCGCGGCCGGATGCGCGCACCGAGCCGCCGACTGCCACGGCGCGCGTTCCGGAGCGCTCTCAAGCAGGTGATTCCCGGCTCGGCGTTGGGTTCGGCGCCGAGCCGGCCCAAACGGGCGCAAACGCTGGATCGGACCCTTGGAATAGGTCTCTGACCCAGGCTGGCCCGGGCCAGGCCGGGAGCTTGCCCCCAAGGGGGCACGGGGGGAAGGATCCCCCATGGCCGGGGGGTTCCGGGGGGTCACCCCCCGGGCTAGCAAGGAATAATCGTTCCGACCTCGGGGTTTCTGCTTGCAGTGAATTGAGGCCGTATTGTGGCCGGTCTCAATTGACCCTAGGGGTTTACTCTCATATTCTGAACCCTGCGCCGTGTCGTCGTGCGTTCCGTCGTGGTCACCTGACAGCACGTCAGCTGACCTGACTGGCGGCCGCCGGGCGTGCCGTGGTCGGCACTTGCTGGTTCCGGTAGGTCCTGCGAATTCTGGTCATCCTGGGGTGCACGGTTCTTCGGCGCGTCCATAACTTCCCTGTCCGCATCCGGAGCCAACCCACACATGACGAGCACCACGCAAGCCAACTCGACCCCCAAGGTGGCGGTCAACGACATCGGGTCCGAGGAGGCATTCCTCGCCGCGATCGACGAAACCATCAAGTATTTCAACGACGGTGACATCGTTGAAGGCACAGTCGTCAAGGTCGACCGAGACGAGGTACTGCTCGACATCGGCTACAAGACAGAAGGCGTGATTCCCTCCCGCGAACTGTCGATCAAGCATGATGTCGACCCTCACGACGTCGTTAAGACCGGCGAGCACATCGAGGCCCTTGTCCTGCAGAAGGAGGATAAGGAAGGCCGTCTCATCCTGTCCAAGAAGCGGGCTCAGTACGAGCGCGCCTGGGGCACGATCGAGAAAATCAAGGAAGAGGACGGCGTGGTCACCGGCACGGTGATCGAGGTCGTCAAGGGCGGCCTGATCCTCGACATCGGGCTGCGCGGCTTCCTGCCTGCCTCCCTCGTAGAGATGCGACGCGTCCGCGACCTGCAGCCCTACGTGGGCAAGGAGATCGAGGCCAAGATCATCGAGCTGGACAAGAACCGCAACAATGTGGTGCTGTCCCGGCGTGCGTGGCTCGAGCAGACCCAGTCCGAGGTCCGTCACACCTTCCTCAACACCCTGTCCAAGGGGCAGATCCGCAAGGGCGTCGTGTCCTCGATCGTCAACTTCGGCGCGTTCGTCGACCTGGGCGGCGTGGACGGCCTCGTGCACGTGTCCGAGCTGTCCTGGAAGCACATCGACCACCCCGGTGAGGTCGTCGAGGTGGGCCAGGAGGTCACCGTCGAGGTCCTCGACGTGGACATGGACCGCGAGCGCGTCTCGCTGTCGCTGAAGTCCACGCAGGAAGACCCGTGGCAGCAGTTCGCGCGGACCCACCAGATCGGCCAGGTCGTGCCGGGCCGGGTGACCAAGCTCGTCCCGTTCGGCGCGTTCGTCCGGGTCGAGGAGGGCATCGAGGGCCTGGTGCACATCTCCGAGCTGGCCGACCGGCACGTGGAAATCCCGGAGCAGGTCGTGCAGGTGGGCGACGAGATCTTCGTCAAGATCATCGACATCGACCTGGACCGGCGCCGGATCAGCCTGTCGCTGAAGCAGGCGAACGAGGGCACCATCGGCGAGGCCGTCGGCGACGACTTCGACCCGACCCTGTACGGCATGCCCGCCTCCTACGACGAGCAGGGCAACTACGAGTACCCCGATGGCTTCGACCCCGAGACCGGCGAGTGGCTGCCGGGGTATGAGAAGCAGCGCGAGGAGTGGGAGCACCAGTACGCCGAGGCGCGCGCCAGGTTCGAGGCGCATCGCCGTCAGGTCGAGGAATCCCGCAAGGCTTCGGACGAGGAGGAAGCGACCGCGACGGTCGGCGGCGAGGCCGGCGACGCCAACGGCGCGGCGGCGGGCGCTCCCCGGGGTGCGCGCGGAACCCGTTCGGGCGGGGCCCGGCCGGGCGCCGGCGCGGGCACGCCGGGCGCGGTTACCTCAAGCTCGACACCGGGGGCCGCGGCCACCGGCACCCTGGCCTCGGACGAGGCCCTGGCCGCTCTCCGCGAGAAGCTTTCCGGCGGCCAGAGCTAGCCCTGACCAATACCAGAAACGGCACCCACCTCGTGTGGGTGCCGTTTTTGCGTGACCGGGCAACCCCTTCACCCAGAGCGTCCCGTTCACCGCGACCTCGGCCCATGGTCAAGTCCCCAGTTGGCCGGGTACACCCGCGTCTAATGCGGCGACCCGCCCCAGTATGCTGCGTGACCGGAGCCCCTGATCAAGGGACGGAGGGGTCGCTGTGCTGCGAGCGGGGCTGACCGGGGGCATCGGGTCGGGCAAGAGCGAGGTATCCCGGCGGCTGGCGGCGCGCGGCGCCGTGATCATCGACGCGGACATTGCGGCCCGGCAGGTGGTAGTCCCCGGTTCGCCCGGGCTCGCCCGGATCGCCGCGGCCTTCGGCGAGAAGGTACTGCGTCCGGATGGCTCGCTGGACCGGGTACGGCTGGGGGAGATCGTCTTCGCCGATCCCAGCCGGCGGGAGGAGCTGAACGAGATCGTTCACCCGCTGGTCCGCCAGTGGATGCTCGCGGCCGAGCGCACCGCGGTGCAGACGGGCGAACCTCCCGGCCCGATCCTTGTGCACGATGTGCCGCTGCTGGCCGAGAGCCGGGGTAAGGGCGGCTTTGACCTGGTCATCGTGGTGGACGTGCCGCCCGAGGTACAGGTCGAGCGGCTGGTCAGCCAGCGCGGCCTGACGCCGGAGCAGGCCCGGGCGCGGATGGCGGCGCAGGCCAGCCGCGAGCAGCGCCTCGAGATAGCCGACATCGTGATCGACAATTCGGGTTCGCTGGACGACCTCGACCGCCGCGTCGGCGAGGTCTGGGCTGACCTTCGGCGCCGAGCCGGCCTGACCGCCTGATCCCCCGGCGCCACGGCGAACAGCGGCCATTCGTCCGGCAGGCCGGTCAGCTCGTGACGGCCGCGCTCGGTGAAGAAAAGGCCGGTGCCGGTGACGAGGTCCTTGACCGTTCGCGAGAACAGTATCTCCGCGGGCTGCGCGATCCGTGCGATCCGGTCGGTGATCTGCACCGAGGCCCCGGCGATCTCGTCGCCGACCAGGTCTATTTTCACACCTGCTCGTGGTGGCCTGGGGCCGTAAGCGGCCTGCTG
The DNA here is from genome assembly GCA_963806335.1 of uncultured Actinomycetes bacterium. Taxonomy (GTDB): domain Bacteria; phylum Actinomycetota; class Actinomycetes; order Streptosporangiales; family Streptosporangiaceae; genus Palsa-504. Next base: position 29,650 of record CAWDXO010000017.1, on the reverse strand, counting down.
AGCTCATCCAGCCCGCCAAGCCCACCAGGAATGTCAGACCCCCGCCCTAGAGTTGAAACTCTGGGAAGTCTAGGAAAGTTGGGGTCTTGCGTCCGGTTACCGATTTGCAGCGGAAGGTAGCGCCGTTCGAGGTCGTCACGGATATGGTCCCGGCCGGCGATCAGCCGCAGGCGATAGCCAGCATCGAGAAGCGCATCCGGGCCGGGGACCAGGACACCGTGCTGCTCGGCGCGACCGGGACCGGCAAGACCGCCTCGGTCGCCTGGATCGCGGAGCGGCTGCAGCGCCCGATGCTGGTGATGCTGCCGAATAAGACGCTCGCCGCCCAGTTCGCCAACGAACTGCGCGAGATGCTGCCGCACAACGCCATCGAGTACTTCGTCTCCTATTACGACTATTACCAGCCGGAAGCGTACGTCCCGCAGACCGACACCTACATCGAGAAGGACTCCTCGATCAACCAGGAGGTGGAGCGGCTCAGGCACTCGGCGACTAATTCGCTGCTCACCAGGCGGGACACTATCGTCGTGTCGTCCGTTTCCTGCATTTACGGTCTGGGCACGCCGCAGGAGTACGTGGACCGGATGCTCAAGGTCAAGCTCGGCGACACCATTGAGCGGGACGCACTGCTGCGCAAGCTAGTGGGCATGCAGTACGCGCGGAACGATCTGGCGTTCACCCGCGGTACCTTCCGGGTGCGCGGCGACACCATCGAGATCATCCCGATGTACGAGGAACTCGCCGTCCGGATCGAGATGTTCGGCGACGAGATCGAGCGGCTGATGACGCTGCACCCGCTCACCGGCGAGGTGATCAGCGAGGACTCCGAGCTCTACGTGTTCCCCGCCTCCCATTACGTGGCCGGCCCGGAGCGGATGGAGCGTGCCATCAACGGTATCGAGGCCGAGCTGGCCCAGCGGCTCGGCGAACTCGAGCGCGGCGGCAAGCTGCTCGAGGCGCAGCGGCTGCGGATGCGCACCACCTACGACATCGAGATGATGCGGCAGGTCGGCAGCTGCTCGGGGATCGAGAACTACTCCAGGCACATCGACGGCCGTGAGGCGGGCAGCCCGCCGAACACGCTGCTCGACTACTTCCCCGAGGACTTCCTCCTGGTCATCGACGAGTCGCACAACACCGTCCCGCAGATCGGCGCGATGTACGAGGGGGACGTGTCCCGCAAGCGGGTCCTGGTCGAGCACGGTTTCCGGCTGCCAAGCGCGATCGACAACCGGCCGCTGACCTGGGATGAGTTCCTCGACCGGATCGGGCAGACCATTTACCTGTCGGCCACGCCCGGGCCGTATGAGCTGCAGCGCGTCGGCGGCGACGTGGTGGAGCAGGTGATCCGGCCGACCGGCCTGGTCGACCCCGGGATCGTCATCAAGCCCACCAAGGGCCAGATCGACGACCTGCTGCACGAGATCAGGCTGCGCGCCGAGCGGGACGAGCGGGTGCTCGTCACTACGCTCACCAAGCGGATGGCCGAGGACCTGACCGATTACCTGCTGGAGAACGGAATCCGGGCTAGGTACCTGCACAGCGAGGTGGACACGCTGCGCCGGGTGGAGCTCCTGCGCGAGCTGAGGATGGGCGAGTTCGACGTCCTGGTCGGCATCAACCTGCTCCGCGAGGGTCTCGACCTGCCGGAGGTGTCGCTGGTGGCCATCCTCGACGCGGACAAGGAAGGCTTCCTGCGCTCGGGCACCTCGCTGATCCAGACCATTGGCCGCGCCGCCAGGAACGTGTCGGGCGAGGTCCACATGTACGCCGACAGGGTCACCCCGTCCATGCAGCGGGCGATCGAGGAGACCGACCGGCGGCGGGATAAGCAGATCGCCTACAACGAGGCCCACGGCATCGACCCGCAGCCGCTGCGCAAGCGGATCGCCGACATTCTGGACCAGATCGTCCGGGAGGACGCCGACACCGAGCAGCTGATCGGCGGCGGTGGCCGGCAGCAGTCCCGCGGGAAGGCGCCGGTGCCCGGCCTGTCCTCGCGGGCCCGCGCCGCGGCCGCCCAGGTGGCCGCCGGCCGCGCCGCGCCGGGCGGGATCCAGGACGCCAGCGCCGCGCGCGGCGAGCTCGTCGGCCTGATCACCGAGCTGACCGAGCAGATGCACGCCGCCGCCGCGGAGCTCCAGTTCGAGGTCGCGGCCCGGCTCCGCGACGAGATCAGGGAGCTCAAGGCCGAGCTGCGCGGCATGCACGCGGCCGGCGTCTAGCTCCCGCCTACCCGAACGTCTAGCCGAAGGTCGGCGCCCTGCCGTCGCCGTCGCGTCGCCAGGCCCAGATCGCCGCCGGCCTGGCTACATCACACGTCTGGCTAGGCGCAACCGCGCCTGCAACTAACTTCCCGAGGTTCCGGTAATGGCGATAGAGCGCTAGCTCGCCATTGTTCATTCAAAAAGGGATCTCTGAATTAACCTATCGCCGCTCTCGCTATTCCCGGAAATTCCTTTAATCACCATTTATCGGCGGGGTATAGTGCGTGACGGATGGGGGACCGTCGCGAGGCGACGGGCGTACGTAGCGGCCGATCTCGAGGCGACGGAGGCGAGACGAGTGCCCTGGGTGGTTCGCGACGCGGTGAACGACATCAATAAGGCCGTGGGCAGGCGCTGGCACAGTCTCGACCCCCTCCTGCCCGAGCCCGGTGACCTGCCCGAAGGGTGCATGGCGCCGCTGGTCGTGACCGGGGAGAACGGCCGCCCGGCGGCCCTCGGGGTCTGCTCACACCGGCATGTCCCGGCCGACTCGCTGCAGCAGACCTGGAGTCCGGCGAACCAGTACGTGCTCACCGTGCGGCTGCGCGGACCTGACCTTCTAGGCGCCGCGGACGAGCTACTGAACCGATGGCGGGAGCATCTCGCCGGGATTCCCGCGGCATGCGACGAGGACACCACGGCCATGATCACCTGGCCCTGCCGCGACGTCGCCGGGGTGCGGGCGCTGGTGCGGCACGGGCTGCAACCCATGACGGTGACCGCGGTGCGCCCCGCGCGGCGCGAGATTCCGCCCGGCCCCGGCCGCAGGCCCGGCCCTGGCGACCCGCCGGGACTGGTCATCCGGACGGCCACCGAAGACGACCTCGACGCCGTGACCGAATTCGAGCTCGGCGTAATCGAGTGGGACGCGCAGTTCGGCGTGGGAATCGTCCGCCCTGCTACCGAGGAGCTGATCCGCCGTGACGCCGCGGCCAGCCTGGCCCGGCCGTCGCCGTGGATCTGGCTGGCGGAGCGGGACGGGCAGCCGGTGGGCCTGGTGGTCGTCCAGCGGCCGGCGGAGGCGGCCTGGATCGCGGGCATGACGAACGCCGCCGGGCCGGCCTACCTGGCGACCCTGTTCGTACGGCCGCAGGAGCGGGCCGGCGGGGTCGGCGCGGCGCTAGTCAAGCGGGCCCACCACGAACTCGACGTGCAGGGGGTCGAGGTAACGCTGCTGCACCACTCCCAGGTGAACCCGGTGTCGGCGCCGTTCTGGAACCGCATGGGGTACCGGCCGCTATGGACGGCCTGGGACGCCCGGCCGGCCGCCGCCCTCCGGTAACGCCGCCCTCCGCCGAATTGGGAGGGATGGCATAATAGTGCATGACCTCACCGGAATGCTGAGCTTCTTCTCATGGTTGCTTCAGAAGAGGACTCTTAGAAGTTATGGCTACCCGACAGCGGGAACGTAGGTAAAACGGGCACGGGCAGCCGACTAGCAACATGCCGGGGGAGGTGTTGTAGTGCTAGTCAGCCTGATCGCGGCCATCGTCGCGGCAGTGCTTTATGGCGTTGCCTCGGTGATGCAGGCGATCGCGGTACGCGCGGCCAGCCATAAGCCGGCGGTCGACGCGGCCGGGGGCCTCGATCCGGGTCTGCTGGTGCGGATGCTGCACCAGTGGCGTTTCGTGGTGAGCATCGGCCTGGACGCGCTCGGCTTCATCGCACAGCTCATCGCCTTGCAGCGGCTCCCGCTCTTCGCGGTCCAGGCTTTCGTGGCCTCGAACCTCGCGGTGACCGCGGTGCTGGCCTCGTGGGTGATCGGCGTGGCCCTGTCCTGGCGGGAGTGGGCCGCCGTCCTGGGGGTGGTGGCAGGCGTCGGGCTGCTCGGTTCATCGGCGGGCGCCGAGGGCGCCGCGCAGGTAGGCGCGGTATTCAAGCTCGCGCTTATCGTGGCGGTGGCGGGCCTGGCCCTGCTCGGCCTGGCCGCGGCCAAGCTCAACGAGCCGTACCGCACCGTCGCGCTCGGCATGACGGCAGGCTTCGGGTATGGAGTGCTCAGCATCGCCGCCCGCGTCCTGACCGGCTTCTCTCCGCTCGAACTGGCCCGTGACCCGGCCGCTTACGCGGTCGCCGCGGCCGGCATCATCTCGTTCATGTTCTATGCGACCGCCCTCGAAAGCGGCAGCGTGACGGTCGCCACGGCGGCCGTGGTGCTCAGCGAGACCATCCCGCCGGCCGTCATCGGCGTCATTTTCCTCGGCGACCAGACGCGTCCCGGGCTTGCCGCAGTCGCCTGGGGCGGGTTCTTCCTGGCCGTCGCCTCCGCGGTCATGCTGGCCAGATTCGGCGAGGCCCACCACACAGAAGACGTGGCGAGAGCCGACGCGGTGGCACATCGGCAGGCAAATGCCGGGCCAGCCGCCTGTGGCCTGTTATTCTGGTGGTCCGTGGACCTGCAGTTTTTCCTTGCCGTACCGGACACCACGGGAGCCTCATAGTGGCCGCACAATCATTTCACCCACGGCCTGCGCAAACCAGACATCTCTTTGTCACCGGAGGCGTCGCCTCCAGCCTCGGCAAGGGACTGACCGCATCGAGCCTCGGCCGCCTGCTCAAGCTCAGGGGCCTGCGGGTGACGATGCAGAAACTCGACCCCTATCTCAACGTCGACCCGGGCACGATGAACCCCTTCCAGCACGGCGAGGTGTTCGTGACCGACGACGGCACGGAAACCGACCTCGACGTCGGGCATTACGAGCGCTTCCTCGACACCAAACTCCAGGGCGAGGCGAACGTCACGACCGGCCAGATCTACTCCACGGTGATCGCGAACGAGCGGCGCGGCGCGTACCTCGGCGACACCGTGCAGGTGATCCCGCACATCACCAACGAGATCAAGTCGCGGATCTTGCAGATGGCCGGCGACGACGTCGACGTCGTGATCACCGAGGTGGGCGGGACGGTTGGTGACATCGAGTCACAGCCGTTCCTCGAGGCCATCCGCCAGATCAGGCACGAGATAGGGCGGGACCGCTGTTTCTTCCTGCACGTCAGCCTGCTGCCGTATATCGGCCCTTCGGGTGAGCTGAAGACCAAGCCGACCCAGCACTCGGTGGCCGCGCTGCGCAGCATCGGCATCCAGCCGGACGCGATCGTGGCCCGCTCCGACCGCCCGATCAACGCCAACCTGAAGCGCAAGATAAGCCTGATGTGCGACGTGGACGAGGAGGCCGTGGTCTCCGCGCCCGACGCGCCGTCCATCTACGACATCCCCAAGGTGCTGCACGCCGAGGGCCTGGACGCCTACGTGGTCATGCGGCTCGGCCTGCCGTTCCGTGACGTCGACTGGCAGGAGTGGGATGACCTGCTGCGCCGGGTGCACCGCCCCGCGCACAGCATCACGATCGCCCTGGTCGGGAAGTACGTGGACCTGCCTGACGCGTACCTGTCGCCCGCCGAGGCGCTGAAGGCGGGCGGCTTCGCCAACGACGCGCAGGTGAACATCCGCTGGGTGATCAGCGATGCCTGCGAGGACCCGGACGGCGCCGCCAGCGAGCTCGAAGGGGTCGACGGGGTGCTGATCCCGGGCGGGTTCGGGGTCCGCGGCATCGAGGGCAAGATTGGCGCGATCCGGTACGCGCGCGAGCACGGCATCCCCATCCTCGGGCTCTGCCTCGGCCTGCAGTGCATGGTCATCGAGGTGGCGCGCGACCTGGCCGGACTGGCCGAAGCGGACAGCGCCGAGTTCAACCCGGTCACGCCCGACCCGGTGATCGCCACCATGGCCGATCAGGAGGACGTGGTGGCGGGGGAGCGGGACATGGGCGGCACCATGCGGCTCGGCCTGTATCCCGCCGTGCTCCGGCCCGGCACCCGGGTCGGCGACCTGTACGGCAGCGACCTGGTGGAAGAGCGGCACCGGCACAGGTACGAGGTCAACAACGCGTACCGTGCCGTACTCGAGCAGGCCGGGCTGGTCTTCTCCGGACTGTCACCGGACGGGCACCTGGTGGAGTTCGCTGAGCTGAGCGACCACCCGTTCTTCGTCGGCACGCAGGCGCATCCGGAGTTCCTGTCGCGCCCGACCCGGCCGCATCCGCTGTTCAGCGGGCTGATCGCGGCCGCCCTTGCGCACTCCAAGGCCGCCAGCACGGCGGCCGGCCCCAGGGCCGTTGCCAGCGCATGAATATAAAGGACGTCGTCGAGCACTGGCCCGTGGTCTCCTCGGCCGAGCCCTTCGGCGGCCGGCTGGTCACCGTACGGACCGATAAGGTCCGCATGCCCGACAATCAATTGGCCGAACGAGAGGTGGTCACACACCCCGGAGCCGTCGCCGTGCTGGCCTTGGATGACGCGGAGCGGGTTCTGATGATCCGGCAGTACCGGCACCCGGTCGGCCGCCTGCTGTGGGAGATCCCGGCCGGCCTGCGTGACGTCGACGGGGAACCGTCATGGGTCACGGCGCCGCGGGAGCTAGCGGAGGAGGCAGGCTACCGGGCGCGAGACTGGCGGGTACTCGCCGATTACTTTTCCTCACCTGGCTACAGCACCGAGCGCCTGCGCGTTTTCCTGGCCCGTGACCTGGAACTTATCCCCGAAGCCGAGCGCCACTTCGTGCCCGAAGCCGAGGAGGCGAGCCTGCTCGTCGGCTGGCTCCCGCTGGACGAGGCGGTGGGCAAGGTTTTCGCTGGCGACCTGCACAACGGGGTCGCGGCCCTGGGTATCTTGGCGGCGTATGCTGCCAGGTCGCAGGGATATGACCGGCTCCGGCCGGCCGATTCACCCGAGGAGCAATGACGCTCCCAGTCTGGAAGGACCGCCATGAAGGTTGGAGTACCCCGGGAAATCAAGAACCACGAATACCGGGTGGCAATTACGCCTTCCGGCGTTCATGAGCTGGTTCGCAACGGTCATCAGGTCGTGATAGAGGCGGGAGCGGGGGAGGGCTCGGTCATTCCCGACGAGGACTTCATCACGGCCGGCGCGAAGGTCCTGCCCACCGCGGATGACGTCTGGGCCGAAGGGGACATGATCCTCAAGGTCAAGGAGCCGATCGCGGAGGAGTACCACCGCATGCGCGCGGACCAGGTGCTGTTCACGTACCTGCACCTGGCCGCTTCGAAGGCCTGCACCGACGCGCTGCTCAGCTCGGGGACCACATCGATCGCGTACGAGACCGTCCAGCTGCCCGACGGTTCGCTGCCGCTGCTCGCCCCGATGTCGGAGGTGGCGGGCCGGATGGCGCCGCAGGTCGGCGCGCACCATCTGCAGCGTGACGGCGGCGGGCGCGGGGTGCTGATGGGCGGAGTGTCCGGCGTGTACGCGGCCAAGGTGGTCGTGCTCGGAGCGGGTGTCTCCGGCATGAACGCGGCCGCGATCGCGCTTGGCATGCAGGCCGAGGTGCTGCTGGTGGACCGGAACATCGCCAGGCTCCGCTCGGCCGACGCCATCTACCAGGGGCACTGCCAGACGGTCGCGTCCAACGCCTACGAGATCGAGCGCGCGGTGATCGACGCCGATCTGGTAATCGGCGCCGTGCTCGTGCCTGGCGCCAAAGCGCCGAAGCTCGTCAGCGACGAGCTGGTGTCGCGGATGAAGCCGGGCGCGGTCCTGGTCGACATTGCCATCGACCAGGGCGGCTGCTTCGAGGGGTCACGGCCTACCACGCACGCGGACCCGACCTACCGGGTTCACGACGCCCTGTTCTACTGCGTGGCGAACATGCCGGGCGCCGTCCCGCACACGTCGACCTACGCGCTGACCAACGTCACGCTGCCGTTCGTGGTCGAGATGGCGAACCGGGGCTGGCGCGACGCGCTCCGCGCCGATCCGGCCCTGGCCCTGGGCCTTTCCACGCACGCGGGCACGCTGAACTGCGAGCCGGTCGCTGAAGCCCACGGGCTGCCGTACACCCCGCTCAGCGAGGTGCTCAACTAGCGGATGCCCCGGTATCGATGACACTGGCGCTGGCCGAAGCACTCCGCGGCTATCTGCAGTACCTGGTCGTGGAGCGCGGGCTGGCGCCGAACACGGTCGAGTCCTACCGGCGGGACCTGCGCCGGTATGAGTCCGTGCTGGCCGGCCGGGGCAAGACCCGGCTGGGCGAGGTCACCGCCGCCGACGTGTCGGAGTTCCTCGCCTTGCTGCGGGAGGGCGACGACGAGCACGCGGCGCAGGCGGTCAGTTCGGCGGCGCGGGCTGTGATCGCGGTCCGCGGCCTGCACGCGTTCGCGGTCGCCGAAGGTCTCGCCGAGACGGACCCGGCCCGTGAGGTGCCGCCGCCGTCGCCGCCCAGGCGGCTGCCTAAGGCGATCACCCTCGCCGAGGTAGAACGCCTGCTAGCCGCGTCCGGCCCCGGACCGGGGAATCGGTCCGGGCCCCCGGCCGGGATTGACCCTCGCCTCCTGCGGGACCGGGCGCTGCTCGAGTTCCTCTACGGCACCGGGGCCCGGATCTCCGAGGTGACCGGGCTCGACCTCGACGAGCTGCACCTGGACGCCGACCCGATGGTCCGGCTGGTCGGCAAGGGGAGCAAGCACCGGGTGGTCCCCGTCGGCAGCTACGCCGTGCGCGCGCTCGAGGCGTACCTGGTCCAGGCTAGGCCCGCGCTCGCCGCGGCGTCCCTGCGCGGCAGCCCGGCGGTCTTCCTGAACGCCCGCGGCGGGCGCCTCACCAGGCAGGGCGCCTGGGGCGTGCTGCACGCCGCCGCCGGCCGCGCGGGCCTGGCCGACGTGTCCCCTCACACGCTGCGGCACTCGTTCGCCACCCATCTGCTGGACGGCGGCGCCGACATCCGGGTCGTCCAGGAACTGCTCGGCCACGCCTCGGTCACCACTACCCAGGTCTACACCCTGATCACGGTGGACAGGCTCCGCGAGGTCTACGCCTCCTCCCACCCCCGCGCCCTCGGTTAGCCGCGACGAGGGATCCAACCGGCCAGTTGCTCTTGGCGGATCTGGCGAGAGTAGCGTGAACCAAGGCCACCGTGATTGACGGGGCGCAAGCTTCAGAACTTTTCAAAAAAGGAGAACCGCCATGTCTGAAAACGAAACCGAAAGTCCCACGCCCGTCAGCGACACGCTTCTGGCGATGACCGTCATATCGCTAGAAAACAGCGACCTTAGCCCTCGCGAGCTCATGATCGCCCGGATCGCCGCCCTGGTCGCGGTAGACGCACCCGCCACTTCCTACGCGCTCAACGCCCTGCCGGCGGCCGAATCAAGCATCACCCTCGATGACGTCGAAGATGTTCTCGTCGCGGTGGCGCCCATTGTGGGCACGACCCGCGTCGTCTCGGCGACGGCGAACATCGCCCAGGGACTAGGGTTCGTGATCGCCCTGGCCGCAGCTGAGCTCGAGGCGGAACTCGAGGCCGAGAGCTAAGGACCGCACTTACCGGCGGCGTTACCGGCCGGATGATCCGGCCGGTAACGCCGCCAGACCCGTACCTCCCGGAACTGCCCACCGAAATCTGGCCAGCGACCACGGGATTGGCCCTGCCGCCGGGGAAGGTGGGCTCCTACACTCGGGCCTGTGACACGACAGTTTCGTCAGGTAGATGTCTTTACCGACACTCCGTACCTCGGTAACCCCCTCGCGGTCGTGCTGGGCGCCGACGGCCTGACTGATGAGCAGATGCAGTTGTTCGCACGCTGGACGAACCTGTCGGAGACGACGTTCGTGCTGGTCCCGCGGGCGGACGGGGCCGACTACCTGGTCCGGATCTTCACGCCGAGCGGCGAGCTGCCGTTCGCCGGGCACCCGACCCTGGGTACCTGCCACGCCTGGCTGGAAGCCGGCGGCCGCCCGGCCGTCGGCGGCACCGTCGTGCAGGAATGCGGCGCCGGGCTGATCCCGCTCCGGCAGACCGAGACGGGCCTGGCGTTCGCGGCCCCGCCGCTGGTGCGCGGCGGGCCGGTAGACGAGCCGGTCGCCGCGCACGTGGCCGCGGTGCTGAACATCAAGCGGGACGACATCGTGGACATCCAGTGGGCCGATAACGGGCCCGGCTGGGTGGGGGTCCTGCTGGCCAGCGCCGAAGCCGTACTCGCGCTCCGGCCGGGGCTGGTGGACATGGACATCGGCGTCGCCGGCCCGTACCCGGAGGGCTCGCCCGCGGCGCTGGAGGTACGCGCGTTCACGCCGCAGATCAGTTCGAGCGAGGACCCGGTCACGGGCAGCCTGAACGCCTCGCTCGGACAGTGGCTACTCGCGGCCGGCCGGGTCGTTGCACCGTATGTAGCCAGCCAGGGCACCGCGCTGGGCCGCCGCGGCCGGGTGCACGTCTCCCGCGACGACGACGGCCAGGTGTGGGTCGGCGGCGCCACCGTCACCTGCGTCAGCGGCACCGTCGAACTCTAGGAGCTTGCCTGGAGCGTGCACCGGGGCCCGTTCGGTCAAAATGATCTTTGTTTAGCTGAAGTGACGGGTGAGCTCGTTGGCGTAGACGCGCCCCAGGGTGTCCACCGGTCATCGCCGCTCGCCGAGGTGGTCCACGAGGGCGCTGAGGGTCGGGCCGAGCGGGGCGTCGAGGGTCGCGGTCGCGTACGGGTCGCCGCGGGTGGCTCCCTGGTTGACGATCACGACGGGGATCCCGCACCTGGCAGCGTGCCGAACGTAGCGAAACCCCGACATGACGGTCAGCGAAGAACCGAGAACGACCAGCGCGTCAGCACTTTCCACGAGGTCGTAGCACGCTTGCGCCCGGAGCCCGGGCACGTTCTCGCCGAAGAACACCACGTCTGGCTTAAGCGCGCCCTGGCATGCCACGCAGTCGGCGACCCGGAACGACGCGGTGGCTTCGTCATCTACAGCGACGTCTCCGTCCGGGTTGATCGACGCCGCCGCCTCCGTATCCCATCCCGGATTGGCGGCCTCGAGGCGCCGGTCAAGCTCGGCGCGCGAGGTCCGCTGCCCGCACGACAGGCAGATGACCCGGTGCAGGCTGCCGTGCAGTTCGGTCACCTCGGACGCGCCCGCCGCCTGGTGCAGGCCATCGACGTTCTGGGTGATGATCCCGGTCAGCAGCCCGCGGCGGCTGAGCTCGGCCACGGCCAGGTGACCATCGTTCGGGACCGCCCGGGCGATGCGCCGCCAGCCGAGGTAGCTACGGGCCCAGTACCTGCGCCTGGCGGCGGCGCTCCCGGTGAAGGTCTGGTAGGTCATCGGCGTAGCCCGCCGGGCCAGGCCGGTCGGCCCGCGGTAATCCGGGATGCCGGACTCGGTGGACAGTCCCGCTCCGCTCAGGATGACCACGTCACCGGAGGCGACCACATCAACCAGGATTCGCAGCGATCCGGATATCCTCGCCTCGGTCATGTGGCCCACGGTTCTATGGTGCCTTACGCGACGCTGCGGGCGGGTCGCGGGCGGTCGTCTATTAAAGCGCCGCCGCCCTGATCGCTTGCGATACGGCCGCCGCGGCCTCCCGCTCGAACATGATCGTGTAATGATTCGCGCCGGGCACGAGCTGCGGCCGCAACTGCGGGACGCGTTCGTGCCATGTCGCGACCACCTCGGGCGGGAACAGTCCCGGCGACTGGCCGAACATCCCGGCCGGCGCGGTCAGCAGCGGCGTCGGCTTCGTCAGGCGGCCGAGGGCGTCCGCGAACGGCTTTTCTGCCAGCACCTCGCGGCCGTCGGTGCGGATCGCGTCCGCGACGCAGCGTGATCGCAGCTGACCAGGTTCGCCGATGAGGTCGTAGCGGACATACGCCTCGACGTCGGCGGTCCAGTGGTCCTTCAGCGCCGGATGCGCGCGCCAGAATTCCAGGTAGGCCTCGGTCGTGGGGAAGGTCTGTCCCAGCCGGGCGATGGCCGGGCCTAGAGTCGCGTCAAGCAGGGCGTCCAGATCCGCGCTCTCCGGGACCGGCAGCGGCAGCCCGCCCTCCACCAGGACGAGCCGGCGCACCAGTTCCGGGTGCGCGTCGCGGGTCAGCAACGCGATGTAGGCCCCCATCGAATGCCCGGCGAGCACCGGGCGGCCGCCGAAGTGCTTCAGCACCGCCGTTACGTCGCGGGCGTGCCGGTCCAGGCCATAGGGTCCCGGCAGGTCGCGGCTGTAGCCGCGGCCGCGCAGGTCGGGAGCGGCCAGCGTCCAGTCAGGCGGCATGTGCCGCGCGACCGCCTGCCATGACATAGCCGAGGCGGTTATCCCGTGGACCGCCACTGCGACGCGCTTCCCTTTCCCCCAGGCAAGCACGCGCAGGTCCCCGCCATCGACCGGAACGTTAAGTAGCCGAAGCTGCATGTTCACCCTCCACGGTCCCGGCGGTTATGGCCGGGCCGCCCATGTGTGAATCCTATTATCCGCCGACATGTTGATCGCATGATGTCAAGTCCCAGATAAAGACGATTCGGAAAACCGTGCCATGCTGGACTGTGACGCCAATGCCAGGTAAAACCAGGCTCGGAGGTGAGTGGATCATGACTATAACCCTTAGTTACTCGTCAGGGGAATCCGCGACGGCGCTGCTTGGCGACACGATCGGCGCTAACTTCTGTGCCACGGTGCGCATGTTCGCCGATCGTGAGGCGCTGGTGGACCGGTCAACGGGACAGCGATGGACCTATGCGGAACTCGCGGCGGATGTCGACGCGCTCGCGCTCGGGCTCCTCGAGATGGGCGTGGTCAAGGGAGACCGGGTCGGCATCTGGGCACCGAACTGCGCCGAATGGACCCTCACGCAGTACGCCACCGCCATGATCGGCGCGATACTGGTGAACATCAACCCCGCGTACCGCACTCGTGAGCTTGAGTTCGTGCTCAACCAGTCGGGGACCAGGCTGCTGGTCGCGGCCGAGAAGGTGAAGACCTCCGACTACGCCGGGATGATCGCTGAGGTACGGCCGAACTGCCCGGCGCTGACGGAGATCGTCCTGCTCGGCAGCCCGGAATGGCAGTCGCTGCTGGACCAGGGGCGCGGCCTGGATCGCGGGGCGCTGGACCGCATTGAGCTGGACACCGACGACCCCATCAACATCCAGTACACCTCAGGCACCACAGGTTTCCCGAAAGGCGCGACACTCTCCCACCACAACATCCTCAACAACGGATTTTTCGTGGGTGAGCTGTGCAATTACACCGAAGCCGACAAGATCTGCATCCCGGTGCCGTTCTACCACTGCTTCGGCATGGTGATGGGCAACCTCGCGGCGACCAGTCACGGCGCCTGCATGGTCATTCCCTCGCCGACCTTCGACGCCGTCGCGACCCTGCAAGCTGTCCAGGCCGAACGCTGCACCTCCCTTTACGGTGTGCCCACGATGTTCATCGCGGAGTTGTCCACCCCCGGCTTCGCCGGCTACGACCTATCCAGCCTGCGCACCGGCATCATGGCGGGCTCGCCGTGCCCCGTCGAGGTGATGAAGCAGGTCATCGAGCGGATGTCGATGACCGAGGTGTCCATCTGCTACGGCATGACCGAAACCTCGCCGGTATCCACGCAGACCCGCGCCGACGACTCCCTGGACCGCCGCGTGTCGACCGTCGGCCGGGTGGGGCCGCATCTCGAGGTAAAGGTCATCGACCCGGAAACGGGCCGGATGGTGCCGCGCGGCACCCCGGGTGAGCTGTGCACCAGGGGCTATTCAGTGATGCTTGGCTACTGGGAACAGCCCGATAAGACCGCGGCGGCGGTCGACGCCGCGCACTGGATGCACACCGGCGACCTCGCGGTCATGGATGCCGATGGGTATCTGGCTATTACCGGACGGATTAAGGACATGGTGATCCGCGGCGGCGAGAACATCTACCCGCGGGAAATCGAGGAGTTCCTCTACACTCACCCGGACATTCTCGATGCCCAGGTCATCGGCGTTCCGGACGCCAAATACGGTGAAGAGCTGATGGTCTGGGTGCGCCTGCGGCCCGGCGCCGAGGCCCTGACCGCCGAGTCGTTGCGGGAGTTCTGCCGCGGGCAACTCGCGCACTACAAGGTCCCGAGGTACGTGCACATCGTCGACGAGTTCCCGATGACGGTAACCGGCAAGGTGCGCAAGGTGGAGATGCGGGAGCGCGCGGTGGAGATCCTCGGCCTCGACGCCGGTTAGCGCGGCCGGGCGAACCGCTCCGCGAACTGGGCTAAGGTACGGACGGTGAAGGTCCTGATCGCCGGCGGGGCCGGCTACATCGGCAGCACGATCGCGTTGGCCTGCTCTGACGCGGGCATAATTCCGGTGATCCTGGACAGCCTGGTCACGGGCCGGCGCGAGTTCGCGGCGGGCCGGGATTTCTACCAGGGCGATATCGCGGATGGCTCGCTGGTGGACCGTGTCTTCGCCGAGCACCCGGACATCGGCGCCGTCATCCACTGCGCGGCCCTGATCGTGGTCCCGGACTCGGTCGCTGACCCGGTCGGGTACTACCGGGCGAACGTGGCCAAGAGCCTGGATTTCGCCTCCCACCTGCTGCGCAACCGCTGTGGCAGGCTGATCTTCAGTTCCTCGGCCGCCATCTACCGCGCCAGCGAAGACCTCACCGTGGACGAAGAATCACCGATCGATCCGCAGAGCCCGTACGCGCGGACCAAGGCGGTGTGCGAGGCGATGTTCGCGGACATCGCCGCGGCCCGCCCCCTCCGCGTACTGTCGCTGCGATACTTCAACCCGATCGGCGCGGACCCCAAGATGCGCACCGGCCTGCAGCTGCGACGGCCGACCCACGCCCTGGGCAAGCTGATCCAGGCCGCCGAGGAGGACGTCCCGTTCGCGATCACCGGAACGGACTGGCCGACCAGGGACGGGTCGGGCATCCGGGATTACGTTCACGTCTGGGACCTGGCCGCGGCGCACGTGGCCGCGCTCGGCCGATTCGACGCCCTGCCCGGGCCGACCACGGTCGTCAACCTGGGTACCGGCACGGGGACCACCGTCCGGGAACTGCTGGAGGCCTTTAACCGTGCGGTCGGTCGCCCGGTCCGGGCGCGTGACGCCGCACGGCGCCCGGGCGACACCGCCGGCGCCTACACCCGCGTCGACCGGGCGGAGCGCCTGCTGAGCTGGCGGCCGCAGTACGACCTCACCGAGGGCATCCGCCATTCCCTCCAGTGGGCCGCGATCCGGGACGAGGTCCTGCCCGCCGGCTCCGGTTAGGGCGTCCCGGCACCGTTGCATACTGCGATCTGATCAGCGGTAGCGCCGTATATGAGGCGGAAAATCAAACCGTGGCCATGCATGATGAGGATCGCGAACATCAAGACGTAGTGCCTAATAAATGCTTGTATTGGATGAAATCGGACAACGGCGTAGGATCGAACAGCTTTGACAGGCAGTCCCGTTCCAGTCGGGACTGTATGGGGGAGCGAAAATGGGTCAGGAGATTCAACGACGTACACCGGGAACTCTCAGTCGTCAGCCAGAACCATCCTGGGGGGCGGTGGCCGGGACCACGGTGCGTCTCTGGCTGGAACGGCACCACGTCATCGATAAGCGCCCAGCCGTCCGTCGGCGCCGGATGATCGTCGTGCTCAGCGCGCTCGTGGCCATGGCGTTTGGCGCCGGCGTAACGCTCGCCTTTACCGCGACCAGCCAGCCGGGCTCCTCCGGGACCAAGCCGGGCAGTCCGGGCCAGGCCAGAACTCCGCTGCAGGTGGCCGCGGCCAATCGTCACGCCGCGGCGGTGTGGGTCGCGGCACAGGTCGGCAGGAACGTGTACGTGTCCTGTGACCCCGAGATGTGCGGGGAGGTGCAGCAGAGCGGATTTCCCGCCGGTCAGCTGAACGTGTTGCAGCCGACCGCGCCGGACCCGCTGGGCGGCACGCTGGTGATCGCGACGTCGGCCATCCAGAATCAGTTCGGCGTTCGGCTGGCCAGTGTCTACGCGCCGCTGGTGATCGCGAGCTTCGGGACGGGCGCTGAGCAGGTTGACATCCGCTATGTCCCGCCGGACGGAGCCGCGGCGTTCAACGCTCAGCTCGCGGCTGATCGCAAGGCCCGCATTGCCGCCGGCGAGCAGCTTTTGGGCAATAAGAACGTCCAGGCCGGCCCGGCCACCCGCGCCCTACTTCTGGCTGGTCAGGTGGATCCGCGCTTGCTTATAACGCTTTCGGCACTAGCAAGCAAAATACCCCTACGGCTGGTAGCGTTCGATGACTCGTCACCAGGCGCGCCTGCGGCCGTTCCGCTCCGCGGCGCCGAAATCGGCGCGGCGGCGGCTGGCCTGCCGACGATGCTCGCATTCCTGAAGGCACAGCAAACCACCTACGCCCCCGCGCAGAACGCAATCACCCGGATAGCAAGCGGTCAGTCCGTGGTCACCGTACGGTACGACGCCCCCAGTCCCATGGGCGTGGGAAGCTCATAGATTAACAGCTTGGGGAGGGATGTTATGAAATTCCGGGGAATTACTAGACGTATCACCATGCTGGTGGCCGCCTCGGCCCTGCTGCTTGGTATACCGGCCGCCGCGGCGCACGCGTCCTCGGCTACCACGGGGACCGGATGGATCAGGCTCGCTCACCTATCGCCGAACACGCCCGCCGTGGACGTATACCTGTATTCGTTCGGCAATTCCGACGCGCAGATCGTGCTCCATCATGTCGCCTACGGCACGGTCTCGCCGTACGAGGCGGTAACCGCAGGCGATTACAGCGTCGCCATGCGCGCGGCGGGCGCGTCCGCGACGAGCCAGCCTGTGCTGTCCACGAGCGTGACGATCAAGGCCGATCATGCTTACACGGTGGCAGGCATGGGACCGGAGTCGGGTCTGCGGCTTCAGGTCATGGAGGATACGCTGACCACGCCGCCGGGCAAGACGCTGGTGCGGGTGATTCAGGCCTCGCTGAAGGAGCAGACGGTCAAGGTGACGTGCGGCGGGCAGACCATCGTGCCCAAGGCGACGTTCGGTTCCGTGACCTCCTACGTGACCATCCCGCCGGGTACCTGGACCATGGCCGCGATCGGCTCCGGCGACACCGCGACGCAGCGCTTCACGCTGCCCGCGGGGACCGTCCATACGCTGGTGGTCCTCGACGGCGCTAACGGCCTTGAAATGATCAGCCTGGAGGACGCGGCCGGCAGCGGCAAGCCCCCCGTGGGCGGTGTCACGACCGGGTTCGGCGGTACCGCGGCCCATGGGCCGGGTTCACCGCTGCCGTGGGTAGCGCTCATCGGAGCCGGGGCCCTGCTCGCCCTGACCGGTGGCCTGCGGCTACGCCGCAGCGGGCTCCGTAGTCTGCCGCGCCCGGGGTTCTAAGGATGCGCCTGCGCAGGCCGGCCGCGATCATTTTCGCGGCCGGCCTGGCCGTGATCGTGGCCGGGACGCTTGGTTTGCTGCTGACGCGTCATTCCACCCCGGCCATGCGCCCGGTCGCGGCCGGGGTGGGGGCGCTGCCCGCGCCGACCGGCCCGATCGTGGCCCCGCCGCAGTCGGCGGATCCGCCTCCGGTCGCCCGCCCGGTCTCGCTCACCATTCCGCTGATCGGCGTCAAGACCAGCCTGATCACCCTCGGCCTTACCGCCAGCGGCGCCCTGCAGGTGCCGCCCACGGCTTCCGTCGCGGGCTGGTACACCGGAAGCCCCCGGCCCGGCGCTATCGGCTCGGCCATCATCGTGGGCCACATTGACTCCACGAACACCCTCGGGGTGTTTTTCCGGCTGCGCGAGCTGCGCCGGGGTGACGACGTCTACGTCCGGCGAGCCGACGGAACCACGGTCATGTTCCGGGTGACCACGGTTCAGGAGTACCTGAAGGACGAATTTCCGACGCAGGCCGTGTACGGCCCTACCCCGGATGCGGAGCTTCGCCTCATTACCTGCGGCGGGGCCTTCGATTCCGCGACCGGCCACTACCTGAGCAATATCGTCGTCTACGCCACGCAGGCCGGCGAAGCCGATCCGGGGCTAGCGGCCGCGCTGATGAGAAGCTAAGGGCATGACGCCGGAGGAGCGGTACGAGGAACTGGTCGATGAGCTCGTCATGGCGGACGGGGTGACGCCTCCCCAGGGCGGCAGCGGGTTCGGCCGCGGCGCACTTTGCTATCGGCGGAAGATCTTCGCCATGTTCGTCCGCGGCCAGCTGGTGCTGAAGCTGCCCAGGCAGCGTGTCGACGAGCTCGTCGCGGACGGCCACGGCATCCGGTTCGACGCCAACAAGGGCACGCCGATGAAGGAATGGTTCAGCCTGGACCCGGAATCTGCCCTCGCCTGGCCGCCGCTGGCGGTCGAGGCCCTGGAGTTCGCCCGCTCGGCCTCAGCCGCGTAGCGCGTGCGGCGATCGGCGCCGCCCCCGGTTCCCTGAGACGGGGACCGGGGGCACACCGACCCCGCCGGGGTCACCGCTCGCCGATGCGCTTCCGCTGGGGCGAGCCGGCTGGCTGGCTGGCCCCCCCTCCCAGCCAGCCAGCCGCCGAGCCTGTCCGGCCATAACGGGCTTGCGGATCTCCCGCCCGAATGTCCGGTAGCTGGCAAGAATTTATCCGCTTGGCGCCCGGAGTGAGGGCGGCCAGCTAATCCCCGGACAGCCCCGGACAGCCCTGGACAGCCCGGGCAACCCCGTAGACCCCGTCGCCAGCCTGATCGCCCTCGTCTTCCCCGCTTTCATCCGCTACCGCGTTCGCCCTCTTGTCGATGCCGGTCACCTCGATAGGCCGGCGAGCGTAATATCTGTGGCGCGAATCGCTGAGTCGGATGAGGCGAAAGGAAGGCCTTGACTACTTCTGTGGCGCGGATGACCGGGAGCCGGCTCGTCGTGGCCGGGGCCGTGCTGGCGTGCGTGACGGTGCTCGCCGCCTGCACCGCGTCGTCTGGCTCGTCCGCCGCCTCCGGCGGCTCAAACTCCCCGGCGACCTCAGCCTCCCCGACCTCAGCCTCCCCGGGCTCCGTAGGCCCGAGCTCAGCGGGCGCGGCGAGTTCCGCTCCCGGGACGCCGGCCAGCCCGGCCGGGCCCGCGACCGGTGCCAGCAGCCTTCCGGCCGGCGTCTCGGTCGGGGGGTCGTGGTCCGGCTACGCCCCCTGCCCCGACCTTCAGGTCCGGCTCGGACTCGCCCAGGGCACCTCGGATACCACCTACCAGGTGATTGATTTCACGAACCGCAGCCACGCCAGCTGTATCCTCGACGGCTACCCGGGGGTTAACCTCGCGGGCGGTACGCCGGTCGCCCCGATCGGCCTCCCCGCCGCGCACACCGCCTTCGCCCAGGCCAAGGAGATTATCCTCCAGCCCGGCGCGGTGGCCAACGCGCTGCTGCAGATCACCGACGCGCACGACTACCCGACCGCCAGATGCGGTCCCGTCCCGGCGCGGTACCTGATCATCTACCGGCCGAACGAAGCGGGCGAGGTGCAGCTGCCCTACGGCACGACCGCCTGTTCCCGGGCCGTGCAGATGCTGCAGATCAGCTCCGTCTCGGTCGGCACGGGCGGATAACTATGCTGGAGCCCGGAGGTGCCATGGACCTGCAGGTGGCCGACAATCCGGACAAGGCCAGATTCGAGATCCGCGCGGACGGCGAACTGGCCGGGTTCGCCCAGTACCAGCTGGGCGACAACGAGATCGCCTTTACGCACACGCAGACCGATGACCGATTCCGCGGTCATGGCCTAGGGGGGCGTCTCGTCCAGGCGGCGCTGGACGAGGCGCGAGACCGTCACCTAGCGGTCCTGCCCTACTGCCCGTTCGTGAAGAGCTGGATCACCGGGCACCGCGAGTACGCCGGCCTGGTCCCGGAAGACCGTCGCCTGCAGTTCGGTCTGTGACCGAAGCGCGCCGGATAGTCTGCCACCCGGGGAACCGTGACCGCAGGTCATCGCGGCACCGATGAGTTTTCGCGCGGAGCGTCGTTATACGGGCAAGAATCGGCGACCGGCTGATTTCGGCTACGGAGGCTGCGACATGGACTACAAGCTGGAACTGGTACTGATCCCCGTCTCAGACGTGGACCGCGCGAAGAAGTTCTACCTCGAGAACGCGGGCTTCGTCTTGATCGCCGACACCCCGACCGGGGGCGGCCAGCGGGTGGTCCAGGTCGTCCCGCCCGGCTCGGAGTGCGCGATCGGGTTCGGCACCGGGCTCACCTCGGCCGCGCCGGGCTCCGCGCAAGGCCTGCACCTGGTCGTATCCGACATCCTCGCGGCGCGGGCCGAGCTGACCGAGCGCGGCGTGGCGGTGGGCCCGGTGCGGCACATCGCGTCCGGAGGATGGGTCGACGGCCCGCACCCTGAGCGGGGGAACTATCAGTCGTTCGCCGACTTCAGCGACCCGGACGGCAACATCTGGTTGTTGCAAGAGGTCGACCGCAGCAAGGGCTGACGATGAACCGTACTGATGAGACCGTGACGGCGGCGATCGCGGGGGATGAGCCCGCGTTCTCCGCCCTCACCGAACGGCATCGGCGCGAACTGCATGTCCACTGCTACCGGATGCTCGCCTCGTTCGACGAGGCCGAGGACGCGGTGCAGGAGACCTTCCTGAAGGCCTGGCGCGGCCGGTCCGGTTTCGCGGGCGACACCCAATTCCGCGCATGGCTGTACCGGATCGCCACGAATGTCTGCCTGGACATGCTGCGACACAACTCGCGGCGGACCGCCGGCAGCTCGTTCGCCGAGGTGCCGTGGCTCCAGCCGTACCCTGATCAGCTGCTCGACCAGGCCGCGCCGAGCGACCAGCAGCCTGAGGCCCTGGTCATCGAGCGGGAGACGATCTCGCTGGCATTCCTGGCCGCCTTGCAGGTCCTGCCGCCGAGGCAGCGCGCGGCGCTGATCGCCCGTGACGTACTCGGCTGGCCGGCTAGCGAGACCGCCTCGGCGCTCGGCACCAGTGTCGCCGCGGCGAACAGCGCGCTGCAGCGAGCCCGTGCGACGATGCAAGCGCACCTGCCCGCACGCCGCGCCGAGTGGTCCGCGCGGGAGCCGACCGCCGTGGAACGCGAGCTGCTCGAGCGGTTCATCGAGGCGCACGAGCGCCTGGACACCGAAGCCGTCGTCGCTATCGCGGCCCAGGACGTCCGGATCACCATGCCGCCCTTCCCGTGGCGCTTCGACGGGCCGGATGCGATCATGCCGCTCATGGCCAACGCGAGGTCGATGGGGGACTGGCGCCTGGTCCCGGTGGGAGCCAACCGGATGCCAGCCGCCGCGAGCTACCTGCGCCGTCCGGGCGATACCCAGTTCCGTGCCTTCAAGCTGGACGTCATGCGCATCGAGGCAGGCGTGATCGTGGAGATCACGACGTTCAACGCGGAGCCGTTCGCGGCCCTCGGGCTGGCGCCGACGCTGTAACCTGGCGCGCGTGCTCGAACATGTCACGGTCAGGAGATCTTCGAGCACGGACGCGACGGGATGCAGCGCCTCTAGCTCGCTCGCCGACTGCCCCGCTGAGCCAAGAGCAGGGCATCCAAGCACAGCCAGACCGTCCCGTGACTGCCTTCGGTCACGGGGACTTTCTTCCGCTCCTCCGACTCGCGACCTTTATTCAGGTGAACGGGCCTCGCGCCCGCGGCGCGTATTGGCACACACGCGCCGCCAGGGCGACAATGACGGGATGGCCAGTGGTGACAGCAAGGCCCCGTCGTGGCTGCGGCTGGCCTTTATGCCCCTTCTGGACGGGCCAGGCCCTCCGGGCCGCGCGGATGGGTGTCCCCTGTCGCTCCCGTTGTTACCCAGGCCGGCGCCGGGGCCGGGCACTGGGCCGCTGGCCGCCGGCAGCGGGCCCTGGCTGAGTGGCCAGGCGCTGCTGGCTTCGGACTGGTGGCGTGGGGCCTTGGCACGAAAGCGCCAACCGGGGCCGAGGTGCTAGAGAACATCGCGGCCCTGGCCGGGTTGGAAGGGCAGCGAAGGGATCTGTTGCGCAAGCTTGCCGCAGAGGCCCCGGCTACCGCCGGGACGGAAACACCCGCAGCCCGCCGGCTATCGCGGTTCTTCCGCCGGTGGGAACTTGTTTCCCCGGTAGCGTGGATGGTCATCGGCGTGCCGTGGCGCCTGCGCCACCCGCGGCGGCTGACGGTGCTCGCTGGTCGTCGCGGAAGCCCCGAACGCTGTGTATAGCGTCCTGCGGGCGGCCCGGGCCGTGCAGCGGCGCAGGCCGAGGATGGCCGCTGGCTCCGCCCTGCTCGCAGCCGGATCTGTGGCCCGGCTGCGAGCGGCATCGGCTGAACCCCTCCGGTAACAGCAGGCCCGCAGCGGCCACCGCGATAAGAGAACACCGGGAAATCGCAGCAGGCGCGGCCCACCAGGATAGCCGCCATGCCCAGACATCCTGAACTCACCGCATCCAGCCTGGCACTTGTTAGCGGCCTGTTTATCTGCACACAGGACCATGATCAACGGCAGCGTTGTTTGCGCGGCTTGCCTCTCACCGAGCGTTACTACCCTGTTGGCCCGACTGCTGCCAAACCGTTCCCTGCCGAATCGGCGTGGTTGGAAGCAGTGCCGGGGCATGCGCGCTGCGACACGTAGGGTGGGCTGCCCGGCGAGGTCCCGGGTTCATGCTGTATGAACCTGGGCCTTTTCCGGGCAGCCTCCCTCCGAACCCGGCATGCACCTTTCAATGCACCGGGCTCTCCGGCGATTTATGCCGCGTGCGCGACGGGGTTCGCGTGGATCCAGCCATGGCAGTCGGCGCAGACGATGAGGGTCTTGCGCCGCATCTTCGCCATGAGGGCGGCCCACGCGGGCTGGCCCGGCCCGGGCTTGCCGAGCTGGCTGAGCGCGGTTACCTGGTGGACTGCCACCGTGGTGCCGTGCTCGCACAGCTCGCATACCCGCTTGAGGAGCCGGTGGATCAGCTCCTTGCGGGGGTGGCCGATCCGGGCCGGGGCGGGGTCATGGATGACCGCGCGCCTGTCGTGCTTGAGGGGGATCCCGCCGAACCGTGCTACCAGGTCCTTCTTGCCCTCGCGGTGCCGTCTGGCTTCGAAGCAGGTCCTGGGGCCGTGGCCGGTGATAACTTTCGCCTTGTAGCGGGCGGCCATCTTGGTCACGGAGGACTTGTGCTTGGCGGCCAGGGTTTTCAGCATCGATGTCTGGGCGTACCAGCACAGTACGCTGAGCCGCCAGACGTCCTGGGCGAGCAGGTAGTAGTTCACGATGCCCCGGTATTCGGCGCCGTAGATCCGGACGATGTCGTAGTCGTCCAGGTTCTGCAGCCTGTTCCGGTGCCAGGGTTTGCCCCGGTGCCGGCAGGGGGCGATCTTGGCCTTGATCACATCCGGCGGCACGCGCAGCGCGATCCTCCCGTTGGCCGGCCGGCGGCCGTAGGTGATCCGGGTGTCGCAGTGCTGGACGATGATGTGGTAGCCGAGGAACCGCGCCGGCTGGGTGCGGGCGTGGCTGATCAGGGTCTTGTCCTGGCTGAGTTCCAGCCCGAGGGTCTCCCGGAGGAACGCTGCCAGTTCGGCCTTGATCTGCTCGGCTTCGGCCTTCGGCCCGATGAACCCCAGGATGTGGTCATTGGTATTATGTACCGCAGCCGCCGGTATCCGGGGTCCATCGGGTTCACGGAGGGGAGCGTGCGCATCTGGCGTGTCAGGTCCCGGGCCGCGGCCCGGTCCCCGCGCCGCCGCGCGCTGTCCCGCCGGGCTCGCATCCTCATGTACTCGGGGTTGCGTGCCCGGCTGGCTCCCCGCGTGTATCGCGGGATCAGGTCCCTCTCGACGAACTCGTCGAGCTTATTCAGGTAGATGTTACTGAGGACGGGTGACACCTGACCGCCTTGCGGTACCCCGCTGAGCGTGTCATGGTATTCCCAGTCCTCCAGGTACCCGGCTTTGAGCATGTGACGGATCAGCCGGAGAAACCGCTGATCGTGGATTTTCTCCGCTAGGATCCCGGCCATTATCTCGTGGTCCAAAGACCCGAAGCAGTCGGAGATGTCTCCCTCGATAAACCACGTGGTCCCGACCCAGGTATTGCGGATTTCCCGCAGCGCGGTGTGGCATCCGCGGCCTTTCCGGAACCCGTGGGACTGGTCCGAGAACCGCGGCTCATAATACGCCTCCAAGAGCAGGCGCACCACTTCGCCGACCAGTTTACCGGACCACGACGGCAGTCCCAGAGGACGGAGCTTCCCGTTCTTTTTCGGGATATAAATGCGGCGGGCCGGGGAGAACCGGTACCGCTCGTACCGCATCAGCTCGATGATCTGGTCGATCTTGCCCTCGGTCATGCCATCGGCGGTTTCCTCGCTGGCGCCCGGCGTCATCGCCCCCTGGTTGGAGTAGATGTTGCCGTACGCCAGCAAGTACAGGTTCTTGCTGAACATCTGCCGGTACAGCTGCGTGAGCGGCAGGCCCTTCCTGCCGCGCTCGCGGAGAACGCTCAGTACCACTGCGGCTTCCTGCATTGCGCATGCCTCCTGGCCTGGTGCTATTCATCGCCTGTGCCCCTTCGCCCTGTGGACCGTCATTAGCGGTCTCCAGATTGGCCGGACGTTACCCCGGCGACTACTACAGGCACTCCGTCGCCATAGGACTCGCGTCCCTTAGGCGATCCCACGTTCACAACTGCTATACGTACTAGCGCGACTTAGGCGTCCCGTCCGTCTCCTTCAATGCCCTGACCGGGCATCGCTCCTGCGCCCCGGAGGATTACCGCAGGTATCTGCGCACCCTGCGGCAGGGGCCGGTACCGGTTTCATGCGTCTTTCCGGCAGGCTCGGCTTCTTGCCTTCTGGAGACTAGGCTTCAGGCAATGCGGCTTTCGCCATATCGCGCGGATCCCCCGGCACGCCGTCCCGTACGCATCGGCAACGGCTGCCGGTTTCCTGGCATGCTATTGTCCCCGATCTTTCCTTTCGGATCACGGGTCAGCCATCAGATCCAAAGACACCTCCTCCAGTCCATGCCCGCTATGCGGGCTATATAGCAGTGCGCCTCGTGGCGCACGCATATCAGCTAGTTCTGGACCGCGTGCCGGGCCGCACGGTACCTAGATCATGGCGGCTCTCACGTCACGCAGACTGGGTGCATACACGGCCGTCTTCTTTCGGTCCCCGTTGGAGCCCGGCAGCCGGCGCAGCCGGGCTGGCCGTGGGCTCAGTGCGGGACCGGCCCGATGACCCCGACCATGGCCAGGCCGTCGAGCACCAGTTGCACGGCGATCGCGGCGATCAGGAACCCGAAGACCTTCTCGGTGACCAGCATGCGGCCTTCGTCGAGCTTCTCGCTGACCCGGTTCGCCCAGCGGAACACCAGCACGTCGATGAGCAGGACGAGCACCAGGATGCCGAACTCCACGGCGAACACGCTGAGCGACTTCGCCTCAGCGGAGATGGTCATCAGGCCCACGATGCCGACCGGGTTGAGCAGGTAGGGCACGGCCAGCGGGAACTGGGCCAGCTGCATCGGGTCTTTACCTTCGGTGCGGTGGCTGCTGCCGGTGGCTGGCGCGAGCACCATCCACACCGCCACCACCAGCAAGATCACGCCGCCGGCGATCGACAATGATCCGATCGTGAAGTGCAGCAGTACCCGCAGCAGCTCGCCCAGCACCATCAGCAGCACGGCCACTGTTGCCGCCGTGGTCAGCATCTTGCGCAGTACCTGCTGCTTGGCGGCCGGGCCAAGGGAAGCCGTCATTTCCACGAACGGGACCAGCGCGATCTTCGGCCCGATACCGATCAGCAGCACCAGGAACGTGTCGATCACGCCAGCAGCAGTGATCGATGTCTCGTCCACCTTCCAAGGATGCTTAGGTCGCAGCGGACCTGTGATCATCCGCGAGGGGTGATGTCCGGCCGCCCGTGGCGTGCGATGGTGCGCCTGGTGTCCGTCGCCTGGAGAGGGCTGGCTGCATGGAGGTAAGTCGTGAGGCTGTGGCGGGCAGCGCCACGGGGCGCGCTCATGCGGCGAGCGGGATCGTGCTGCTGACGCTGGCCTCGGCGCAGTTCCTGATGACGCTGGACAGCTCGGTCATGAACGTGTCGATCGCGACCGTGGCCAAGGACGTCGGCACGACGGTGACCGGGATCCAGACCGCGATTACCTTCTACACGCTGGTGATGGCGTCGCTGATGATCACCGGCGGCAAGCTCGGCCAGATCCTCGGCCGCAAGCGCGCCTTCGCGATCGGGTGCGTGATCTACGGGTGCGGGTCGCTGACCACCGCGCTCGCGGGGAACCTCACCGTGCTGATCGTGGGATGGTCGGTCCTGGAAGGGGCCGGGGCCGCGCTGATCTTGCCGGCCATCGTCGCGCTGGTCGCGTCCAACTTCGCGCGCGATCAGCGCCCGCGCGCGTACGGGCTCGTCGCCTCGGCAGGCGCGATCGCGGTGGCGGCCGGCCCCCTGATCGGCGGTTTGGTCACCACGTACCTGTCCTGGCGGTGGGTGTTCGTCGGGGAAGTCCTCATCGTCCTCATCGTTCTGGGGCTGGCCCGCCGGATGGCCGACACCCCGGCCGAGCAGGGCACCCGGCTCGATGTCGGGGGGACCGTGTTGTCCGCGCTGGGCCTAGGCCTGGTCGTATATGGCATCTTGCGCTCGGGGACGTGGGGTTTCGTCCTGCCTAAGCCCGGCCAGCCCGCGTGGCTGGGGCTCTCGCCGGTGATCTGGCTGATCCTGGCGGGCGGGGTCGTGCTCGTGCTCTTCTTCTGGTGGGAGAACCACCGTCTCGCGCGCGGCCGCGCCGTGCTGCTGGATCCGGCGCTGCTGCGGAACCGGACGCTGCGCGGCGGCCTGATAGCGTTCTTCTTCCAGTACTTCCTGCAGGCGGGCCTGTTCTTCGTCGTGCCGTTGTTCCTCTCGGTGGCGCTCGGGCTGTCCGCGGTCGCGACCGGTGTCCGGCTGCTGCCGCTGTCCCTGACGCTGCTGCTGGCCGCCGCGGGCGTTCCCCGGGTCTTCCCGCACGCTTCCCCGCGCCGGGTGGTCCAGATCGGGTTCCTGTGCCTGTTCGCGGGCATCGTGGTCATGCTGGCCGCGCTCGATGCGGGCGCCGGGCCGGAGATCGTGACCTGGCCGATGCTGCTCGCGGGCCTCGGGGTCGGCGCGCTGGCCTCCCAGCTCGGGGCCGTGACCGTGTCCTCGGTGCCCGACACGCAAAGCGGCGAGGTCGGCGGCGTGCAGAACACGGTCACCAACCTCGGCGCGTCGATCGGGACCGCGCTGGCCGGCGCGGTGCTCATCTCGGCGCTGTCCGCGTCGTTCCTCAGCGGCGTGCAGAACAACCCCGCCGTCCCCAAGGATCTGGCTTCGAAGGCGCAGGTCCAGCTGGCAGGGGGTGTCCCGTTCCTGTCCGACCAGGACCTGAAGACCCAGCTGGATAAGGCAGGCGTGCCTCCGCAGACGGCCGACGCGGTCGTCCAGGAGAACGCAACCGCCCGCATCGACGGGCTGCGCGCATCACTGTCGGTGCTCGCGGTCATCGCCCTTCTCGCGGTGCCCTTCAGCCGCCGGATCCCGGTCCGGCAGCCGTCCGCGCAACCCGAGGACGAGCCTGCCGGCTGATCACAGGCACCGGCGCATGACCCGTACACGCTGGCAATCCGCTGCGGATAGCGGCCTGTGCGGCGACGACTTACGGGAGGGGGTAGCGCGCGAAGCAGGGCCTTCGCTACGTCACCTGAGCCGCCATGATCATCAGTGTGTCCCTGGGAGGTCTTCGGCCCCGCCTGCTGGCGGCTCCGGAACCGTTCATGCAGCCGGACGGCGCAGCTCGCGGCGGGGGCCTTCCTGGCGCCGGAGGGCGCGAGCGGTGCAGGGATCATCCTGCCGGGCGATGCGCACCGGGCCGCGGCGCGGCAGGATACAAGCCAGAGGAGCTGGAGAGCCAGGAAATATGTCTCCGCGGCCGTTTTACGGTTGGCGCGGGCAGGTCCGGCGTTCAAGGCCTGGCCATCGGGGCCGGCTGGCCCGGCCGGAACGGGAGGTGAGCGGGATGGCGGTGCAAGCGATCGCGCATCCGAGCATCGAGGAGCGCCGGGCCGCTGGCACGCAGACCCGCGAGCAGACGCCTCCGTCGAGTCATGCGGGCTGGCGCCCGGCCGCCGGCCGCCCTGACCCGGTTGCGCTGCTGGAGGCGCAGAACCTGACCCGGGAGCCGGATCTGGTGCCGGTCCGGCATGGCCGGATGATGGTCTCGCCGTTTACCTTCTACCGGGGCGCGGCCACGATCATGGCGGCGGACCTGAAGGACACCCCGGTGGCCGGCCTGGGTGCCCAGCTGTGCGGCGACGCCCACCTGTCGAACTTCGGCCTGTTCGCCTCGCCCGAACGGCGGCTGCTGTTCGACCTGAACGACTTCGACGAGACGCTGCCGGGGCCGTTCGAGTACGACGTGAAGCGGATGGCGGCGAGTTTCCTGATCGCGGCCCGCAACAACGGGTTCTCCACGGCCGACGCGCGCGCGGCGACGCAGGCGTCGGTGACGGCCTACCGGGAGGCCATGGCCGCGTTCGCGCAGATGCCGACAATGGACGTCTGGTACGCCCACCTGGATGAGGACGACCTGAGGGGCGCGATCCGCAGCACGGTGGCCCAGACGAAGAAACAAGCCAAGGCGGTGGCGAAGGGGAAGAAGGGCGAGCAGCAGAAGCTGGCCAAGATAGCGGCGAAGCGGGCGGAAAAGAATGCCGCCAAAGCGCACACGCGGGACAGCCTGCAGGCGCTGTCCAAGCTCGGCGAACTGGCCGGCGGGACCTACCGCATCGTCAGCCAGCCGCCGGTCATCGTCCCGGCCCGCGACCTGGCCGCCACCTACGGCCTGTCCCCGGAGGAGGTCATGCCGCTGATCCACGGCCAGTTCCGCGCCTACCGGGCCACCTTGCAACCCGACCGGCGCCACCTGCTGGAGCGGTTCGAGATCGTGGATGCGGCCCGCAAGGTGGTGGGGGTTGGCAGCGTCGGGACCCGGGCGTTCATCGTCCTGCTGCAGGGACGCGACGCCCAGGACCCGCTGTTCCTGCAGATCAAGGAGGCGACGGCCTCGGTGCTGGAGGGCTACCTGCCCAAGAGCCGCTACCGGCAGCACGGGGCGCGGGTGGTGCACGGACAGCGGATGATGCAGGCCGCCAGCGACATCTACCTGGGCTGGACCAAGGGG
This sequence comes from uncultured Actinomycetes bacterium, assembly GCA_963806335.1. Taxonomy (GTDB): domain Bacteria; phylum Actinomycetota; class Actinomycetes; order Streptosporangiales; family Streptosporangiaceae; genus Palsa-504. The sequence continues at coordinate 471 of CAWDXO010000017.1, read as the reverse complement.
CTGGATGTGAACCGCCACTTCTACTGGCGCCAGCTCCGCGACATGAAAGGCTCGGCGCTGGTCGAGCTGATGACACCGCTCGGGCTCACCTTCTACGCCCGGATCTGCGGGTGGACGCTGGCACGGGCGCACGCCCGGTCCGGCGACCCGGTCGCCATCGCCGGCTACCTCGGCGACAGCGACGCATTCGACAAGTCGATCACCGACTTCTCACTGCGCTACGCCGACCAGAACGAGCGCGACTACCAGGACTTCGCCACGGCCGTCCGATCCGGGCGGCTGGAAGCCCTCGAAGGCGTCTGACGATCCGGTGCGCATGCTAAGTTATGCCGTCCTCGGCGAAGCACGTGACGCCGCCGGGGAACCCGCCCAGCTTGTACAGCACGCCGTTGGCGTGCTCGGGGATGACCGCGTCGATGGCGACCACGTTGGGCCTGGTGCCCAGGGCGGGGCGGAGAACTCGGGCACGCG
>CAWDXO010000016.1:0-449659 GCA_963806335.1 uncultured Actinomycetes bacterium | reverse complement strand
CACATCGCAAAAAGCTCGCACGATCCGCGCCAACTTCGGCCTATACCTAACCTGGCCGACCTGTTCTATGGCCCTGACCTGCCTAACGACTCTCACCGACCTCTATGAGGGCTAGTTTGTGTTCAGCAGGTCAGGGGACTCCATGTCCCCATTGAAGACCTCCCCGAGGGGATTCGCGCCTGCGAGGAAGACCCGGGCAGACGAGTAGGACCGGACACGCAGGGGTTGCCACCCGATCGGAACAGGCTGATCGGCACCGGTACGCTATGCGTGCATTACGGTCGTCGCGCGCCGGGCCTGAATGGGAGGCTTACATGCCCGAATTCCTGACAATCGCCCCATGTGACTCTGACAGTCAGCGATCTCGACCGCAGTGTCCCGTGGTACGAGCGAGTCTTCGACACCAAGCTGGTCCTGGACGAAGAGCCCGGTCCATTTCGGCGCGCTGTCTGGGTCGTCGGAGGTCAGACCCTCGTGGGACTTCACCAGTTTCCCGACCCGGCTGACACTCTTTCCTTCAATGAGCGTCGAGTTGGCCTGGACCACCTGGCCTTTGCCTGTAGTAGCCGAAGTGAAGTTGAAGCATGGGAAGCCCGGCTAGACGAACTCGGTATCGTCAATGGCGGTGTCGTCGATGCTTCCTACGGTTCTGGGCTGTCCTTCCGTGACCCGGACAACATCGCGTTGGAATTCTTCGCGCCGCCCTCGCAGGACATTGCTGCCTCGCAATACGGACGCGTGCCCCCGAGATGCCCCCGAACTGCCATCAACAGCCAACGATCGCCACCAGCAGCAACCTGCGAACATGAAGCTAGGGCGGCCTTTGAACCCGCGAGCAACGCACGGGAACACCCTCGTTTAATGCGTAGGTCAAGACTCCTCCGTTTGGTTCCGGCTGTCGCCGCTGTCCCCGTGACGGCCGCCTTTCCATTTCGGCCCCTCGACCAGATCGAGCACCGCCCTGGCGATGGTGCTAGCCTCGGCGCCGCGTTCCATGCCGTCGCTGATGATCCGCTCAAGAACCTCCAGCTTTGGCCGCGCAGCGATCAGCCCAGAGATGAAGAGCCTGGCTACCAGGCTGTACGCCACCCCTCGGAGCCTGACTTGTTCCTCTGGCGAGGCCCGCCCGGCGGCCTCCTCCCACGCCTGGTCCACGAGCTCGCCCGCTTCGTGCCACAGTTTCTCGTAGTCAAACATGTCGTCCATCAAGGCCCTCCTCGAACGCCAACGCACTCGCCATCAAGTGTCGCCAACCAAACGCGGCACGACAGCATCCACTCGTTGTCCCTGCGGGATATACACGGGGTGACCTTGGTGTCTGTGCGTCGGAGAGCATCTCATCAGCAGCGGTCAGGTAGTCATCGGGTAGCACAGTGCCCTCCAGATCAGCTTGCAGGACCGTCGTCCTGACTGTGCCCCCCGCCACCGATCGCCAGTGCGCTAGCTCAGAGGTAACGGCCAGCCGTCCTTGCCATGATCCGGAATATAGGCGGAACAATGTTGTGCCTGAGCATTGGCTATCACCATGGATAGTGAGGTCAGAAGCACAATTCGCGAGACGGGATCGGCGCCCTCAGCGGCCCTGACGGCTGTGCGCCATACACCTTCCAAGCTGGTCATGCGAATTCTGCTCTCCGGCACCCGCGCAACTAGAGACTCTCATTCTATGTACATTTCTCGCAGGTCACGCATTGCCTGCTTCCGCACGCTCCCCGAGAGACGGTCAACGAACAACTGGCCATTCAGGTGATCCACCTCGTGCTGGATGCAGCGTGCCAGCAGGCCCTCGCCCTCGACCACGACGGGCTGACCCAGCCGATCGACGCCCGTTACTCTGGCGTACTGAGCCCTCCGGACCGGATACCACAGCCCCGGGAGGGAGAGGCATCCCTCATCCTCTTCCTGCTCACCCTCGACAGCCTCAATCACGGGGTTCACAAGATGCCCGACCCGGCCATCGACGTTGTAGGCAAAGACGCGGCGGCTCACCCCGATCTGATTGGCGGCCAGGCCTGCACGACCCGGCGCGGAAACGGTCTCCTCGAGGTCGGCCACCAGGCCGATGAGCGCCCTATCGAACTTGTCAACGGCATCGCAGCGGGTACGAAGCACTGGATCACCGACCAGGCGGATGGGACGCTGGGCCACCGTGCCATCTTGCCTCAGAAGCTGACGATGAGTTCCCCGCTGCGACACCGTGCAGCACGGAAGTACAGCAACGTCCCTGCACAGCCGCCAGCAGCGCCGACCGGCAGCACACTCAGCTAGCTGGGACAACGGCCAAAAGCCCAGCGGCGCCGCTAGTTCGGGACGAAGAGGCTGCCGTGCCCGCTGCGTGCCCGATAGGAGGAGTGCCTGCGGGTAGTCACGGTCGCCCACGGTCAGACCACCGATATCCCCGCAGGTTGTGGAATCGCCAGGTGGCAGGCGAGCAGCGCCATAGAGTTCCCAAGCTGACAGTGCCTGTTCGATACGCCCTGGGCTCCGCTCCCAGATCACCCGGACCAGTGCCTGCGAAGGCCGGAGCACGATTGTGCCCGGTCTGGCTAACATGCGATAGTACGTGTTGCAGCCTACGTCGTGGAGGCGGGCATGGGCTACCTGATCCGGATGGTTCCCGAGGTCGAACAGTGGCTGGCCGCTGTCCGGGACCGCGATCCCGCCGCCGCTGATCTTATCGATGAGGCGGTAGCCGCTTTGCGCGCCGGTGGAGGGAGCGTGGGGCCGCCGCTCGTGGTCCCGCTTGATGGTCCGCCCCTGAGCGCGCGGCCGGATCTGGAAGTGTCCTATCAGCGGCAGCTCGAGACGATGACCCGGGTGCGCAGGGCTGTCGCCGAGGTGGCCACGTCGCGCAAGCGGCTGGAACTGCAGGCTAATCAGCTGGAACAGCAGATCGGCAAGCTCGACGAGCAGAGCCGCAAGGCGATGGAGGTGGGCCGGGGCGACCTGGCCGAGGAGGCCGGGGCGCGCCGGGGCGCCGCACAGGAACAGCTGGCCGACCTGCAGCGCCAGTATGCCGACATGCAGGCCGAGGAAGAGCGCCTCACCGTGGCCAGCCAGCGCCTGCAGGCCAAGGTGGACGCCTTCCGAACGCGCAAGGAGGTCATCAAGGCTGCCCACGCGGCGGCGCAGGCTGTGGCCGAGGCCGCATGGGCGGAGGCGGTCATCGACGACGCCAATACCGATGCCGATGCCGAAGGCGCGGGTTCTGCCGCAGACGACGCGGTGAACGCAGAGTCGCCTGACCCGGCCCGGCCCTCGCTGCCGCTCAGCGAACTGCGGCCGGGCGCACCCGAGTCGGCCGATACCCGCATCCTGTTCACAATCGAGCCCCCCGGCACTGCGGTACTCCTGGCCGCGGGCATGGAGGATGACTGGCTGCGCGCCTGGTACACCGAAGCCATCGCGAACTGCCGGATCCGCTACCAGCGCGAGCAGGAGAGCACACGCTGACGTCGAGGGATAGCGGACCAAGTCCGGTCAGCTCGCAACCGGTGTGGACGATGTGCTTGGGTACGACGACGCGCGGACGCGACGGCAAGAGTCGCAGCAACGGTGACAGCAGGCGCCGCCGACCATGATCCGGAATATACGCGGAATGATCTTGACCGCGCCGAGCGGCAGCAAGCGGGCGCAGGCAGGTAGACCGCACAAATTCGCGAGATAGGGTTGGCGGCCTCCGGAGCCGTGTGCGCAGGTTCGAATCCTGCTGGGGGCGCCCATCCTGACCAGCCCAATTGGGGTTGGCGCCGGCGAGAACGATGGACCAGGGCAGCACGGTAAGTGGGCCCGCTGCTGCCGTACTAGGCTCCAATACCGTACCGATCCTGATCAGCGTCTGGGGAGCATCGCCCACCCCTAGGCCTAGGAGGTTGCCTTGAGTCCGCGAGTTGTCTCGGCCTGCGAGTGGGTGCCCGCGTGCAAGGAGCTGCAGGCCACCGAGGAGGAGGCGGTACGCGCTCTATGGCAGATCGCTGACGGCACTGAGCGCTTGCACAAGTACGTCAAGTTGCCGTACCACGAGAAATCCCCGGAAGGTGGCCATGACTAGTAATCGGAATGAGGACGCCGGGGACCAGGCGCTGCTGGCCTTCCTCGCCGCCCAGCGTAACGCGGTGCTGTCCATCGTGGCGCAGCTGGACGAGGACTCGTGGCACCGCCCGGTTGTGCCGTCGGGCTGGACGCCGGCCGGGCTGGTCGAGCACCTGGGCGGGGCAGAGTGGCACTGGTTCCAGGGGGTCGTGGCCGGCAAGCACCCCGAGCCAGCGCCTGGGGATGAGGACCAGACTCCCTATGATCCGACGGCAGCATTCGTCTGTGACCAGCCCTCCGCGGAGATTATCAATTTTTACCGCGACCAGTGCGCAAGCTCGGATGCGGTGCTGGCGGTGACATCGCTATCGGCGCGGCCGCGCGGCAGGCACGGTGTCCCCGGGCAAAACGAACCGCCGGATGTGCGCTGGGTCGTGCTGCACATGATCGAGGAGACCGCGCGACATGCCGGTCACCTGGACATCGCCCGGGAACTCCTCGACGGCCAGACCGGGCTCGGGCCGCGCTGACCGGCTGATGCCATCCGAGCGGAGCATGCCCGTGGATCGAAATCATGCGCATCGTCGATGAGGTAACCGCGCGGATACCAGCCTGCGCCGAAACGCAAGCATGGGACATACCCTCTGACCGCCGGACAGCGCCGGCCTTGCGGGACCGTCCGTTCGTACCTCGCAACTCAGTTGCTAAACTGGACTCATGAAGCGCGAGTTCTCCGAGTGGCCATGTTCCCTGGCTCGTGCCGTCGATGTCTTCGGTGATTCCTGGACGCTGCTCATAGTCCGCGACGCACTGCAGGGACTAACGCGCTTCGACGAGTTCCAGCGCTCCCTGAACGTGGCCCGCAACACGCTGTCCGACCGGCTCGGCAAGCTCGTGGACGCGGGGGTCATGACCAAGCGGTTCTACCAGGACAACCCCCCACGCTATGAGTACCTGCTCACCGAAATGGGCCGCGACTTCTTCCCGGTCCTCGCGAGCATGCTCGCCTGGGGAGACAAATGGCTCGACGACGGCGGCGGCGCGCCCGTTACCTTGCACCACCGCGAACCCGGGCACAAGATCGCCAGCCAGGTCATCTGCGTCGAGTGCGGCGAGCCCGTCGAGCACGCCGACATCCAGTTCTGTGTCGGTCCCGGGTACCCCGACGATGTCCGCCCTGAGCTCGATATCCGCGGTCGGCTAGCACCGGCTCCAGTTCAGTCGGCGGGTCGCGGCACTAAAGCCCCTCCCAAGACAGCCGCGAAGGCGCCGAGGGGTTCGACGCGGCGAGGTTCGAGCGCCGCGAAGCGTGAGGGTACGGATACGCGGCCGAGTGATGACGGGGTGAACCCCGGCAAGCGGGCCACCGCGAAGCGGACGCGCCCGGCCCAGCCCAGTAGCCGCGTCAGCTGAACCGCAGCCTTCTCCGGCAGGCGCGAATCCGGTGTCCGCCGGCGCTGCGCCTTGCCCCTGTGCCGCGCACGGATATCCGCTTCGCCTCGGCGGGCGGATCTAGCCAGGCTCCCTTGGCGACCGGTGAATCGCATCGCGCTACGTGGGAGCGACGTTGGCTTCTTCCCATGCTCAGCATCCCGGGTCCGCCGCGATCTGAGTGAAGGTCCAGGACAAGTTGATCTTTTTTTGCAACTAAGTCTTGTATCGATACTCGATCTGTGATCTATTTGGGAGTGCGCAACGTGACCCGAGACACCGGCCCGCTACCACGAGCGGATGCCCGATGGGTTCGGGCCCCTCCGCAAGAACGTCACCGTCTCGACGCCCGCACTACGGACAAGTGAGGAACTGAAATGCCCCTCTGGAAGATCCACCACCCGGTCGGCGCCTACACGCCCGAGGACAAGAAGGAGTTCGCCGAGGCGATCACACGGGTCTACGAAGCCGTCCCGATCGCCAGGTTCTACGTCGTCGTCATCTTCGAAGAGGTCGCGGCCGACTCGTTCTACGTGGGCGGCGAGTCCCATGACAGGTTCGTCCGGCTCCAGATCGACCAGATGGCGCGGACCCTGCCCGGCCCGGTCATCCGGGAATGGTGGGTCAGGAACCTCGACCAGGTCATCGCACCCTGGGTCAGGGACCGTGGCTACGACTGGGAGTTCACCATCACCGAACCGCCGGCCGACCTGTGGTCGTTGCAGGGCGAGATCCCGCCGCCGTTCGAGTCCGTGGCCGAGAAGCGCTGGATCCAGGAGAACAAGGCGACTCCCTACTCCCAGGCGGAGAAGCTCCCCGTCAACCTGGCCCTCGCCCCGGGCACCACTGGGGAGTGAGCTCCGGCCCGATTGGCCGCTGGCGTTCTCGATCGTGCTCGGGGTCAAGGGCGGGATGGCGGCAACCGCGGACAATCTGATCACCATGGTGCGCCGCCTCCCGCCGGACTGTGTCTGGCAGGTGATCGCCATCGGCCGGGCCAACCTGGAGTTGACCGCCGTCGGCCTCGCCCTAGGCGGTAACGCGCGCGCCGGGCTTGAGGACACCCTTTATCTCCGCAAGGGCGAGCAGAGCCCCGGCAACCTGCCCCTGGTCCAGCGGGCCGTGGCGCTCGCGGCCGCCCTGGATCGCCCGGCCGCCTCAGTTGACGAGACTGCCGCCCTCCTCCGGCTGCCACCCCGCTAGCAGCGTACTTGCCGCGAAACCAGCAAACATTGGAAATCGTCGTGTCGAACACTTCAGAACTGCCAGTCCCGGCAGCCGCCGGCAGCCCACCGCTGACCACGGTCATGGACGGAGCAGTCGCCGTCTTGTCCATGGGACTGGCTCCCTACAACCTGATGGATCGCGCTCTGAACCGCGAGCTCATCAAGGGGCTCGAATGGGCCCAGCGGCAAGGGGCGCGAGCCATCGTCCTGCGCAGCTCCCTCCGGCACTTCTCGGCCGGAGCCGACCTCGACGCGATGATCGCCGATGCAGCCAAAGCCGACGTCCTCGACTGGGGCTTTGCCGAGACGCTGCGAGCCTTCAATGAGCACCCTGCCCCCATAATTGCCAGTATCCAGGGAGTCTGCGTCGGCGGCGGCTTCGAGCTCGCGCTGGCGTGTGACCTCATCGTCGCGGCCGAGTCGGCCAAGATTGGTTCGGTCGAGGTAACGGTCGGCCTCCACCCCCTGATGGGCGCGGTGCAACGGCTCACGCAGCGGGCTGGTGCGGCCAGGGCCAAGGAGATGGCGTTGCTCGGCCGGCGCTACCCGGCCGCCACCCTGGAGCGCTGGAACATCATCAACTGGGTCGTGGCCGATGAGCAGCTCGACAGCGCCACGATGATTATCGCCCAAGAGCTCGCTCACGGACCATCGATCGCGCACACTGCCACCAAGCGCCTGGTCTCCGTCACCGTCAACGAGGGGATCGCGGCCGCCGATGAGGCCATGGCGGAGATTCAGCGACCAATCATCCGTTCCGCCGACTTCCGTGCCGCCGTCAGGTCGTACCGCGAGAATGGCATCGGCATGGCCGAGTTCGAGGGCAGGTGAGCGGCATGCCGCTTCCGCTCGAAGGCATCCGCATTGTTGATTTCTCCCGCGTGCTCGCTGGCCCCCACTGCGCCAAGACGCTGCTCGACCTGGGTGCCGAAGTCATCAAGCTCGAGCCTCCGGGTGGCGACCTGTCCCGGAAGGCGTTCCCCCGCCACGGCGAGATCTCGGGGTACTACTCTCAGCAGAACGCAGGTAAGCGCAACCTGAGCATCGACCTCAACGTGCCGGGCGCCCGCGATGTCGCTCTTCGTCTCTGCGACACCGCCGACGTGATCGTAGAGAACTTCAGGCCCGGCGCCCTCGCCGCCTTCGGGCTGGATTATGAGTCGGTCTCGGCCCGCAATCCCGGTGTCGTCTACGCCTCCATCAGCGGCTACGGCCAGCACGGTCCGTTTCGCTCGCGAATGGCTTATGCGCCGACGATCCAGGCTGAGACGGGAATCACCGCCATGACGGCCGATCATTTCGAGCGAACCGGCGAGCAGCGCAGCGATTCACTCTCCCACGCCGACGTGTACTCAGGCCTGCACGCTGCCATCGCCATCCTGGCCTGCCTCACCGAGCGTGAGCGCACTGGCAAGGGCCAGTACATCGACGTGGCCATGGCGGCCGTGATGCTCTCCATCAACGAGCGTGTGCACGTCGACCTTTCTGATTCCGACCTCGGTGCCGAGCGGCCGATCCTCGGTGCGACTGACGGCCCGTTCTTCGTCGGACCTGACGGTGAACGATTCGCGAGTCCCATGAGTCTCGTCGGCAGCATGTCCTTTCCCTTCTACCTGGCCGCTATGCGCCGGCCGGATCTCGGCAAGGACCCGCGATTCCTGACACCTGAGCTGCGCCTTCGCAACCTGAAGGCACTGCACGGCATCGTCCAGGAGTGGATCTGGACGTTTGGTGACATGGCGTCGCTCGACGCTCAGCTGGACGAGGCCAAGATCGCTACCGGACGGGTCCGCAGCGTCAGGGAGTTCGCAGACAGCCACTGGGCATGCCAGTGGCATGCGGTGCGGACCGTGTCCGACCGGTCGGGCGGCGAGATCAAGGTCCCCGGCCGTCCGTGGCACTTCGCGGACCAGCCGACGGCCGACGAAGGTCAGCTGGCGGCCCGTCAGGGCGAGCACAACGCCGAGATACTCAAAGAACTCGGGTTCAGCGCGTCCCAGATCGGGGTGTTCGAAGCCTCCGGAGCGCTGGTCCAGCCGAGCAGGAACGGCGCGCCTAACTCGTCCCCAGATTCTGTCACGGCGCCTGACGCCAACGCCGAGCAGGCTACGACCACGACGAGTAGAGGCACCGGGGTGGTTGACCGGGAATTAGCTTGCTACTATCTGTCTCGTCGTGCTGCTCCAGACCCCGGCAGCGGCAAACCCGCTGGCCACGGGCTGATGAGCCGTGATCATCCGCATCCGTGACAGCAAGCAATCGGCTGGTCTCCCGAAGTTGACCAGCTGATGGCGGGCGCCGTGCGTTTCCGGGTGCAAACCCAGCTCTTGCGTGGGAGAAGACCCGAGTTTGGGGGGGCGGGAACGCGCGGTGCCCGCGTTCAGCAAAGGCTCGAGTTTCTCGCGGCTAGCACGAAATGGCGAGCAATCGCGGCTCATCCCGACCGGATTCCGGAGCGTGCCAATAGACTTGGACTAAGCTTCCGGAGCTGTCCCCGGTCGGGGAACGACATACCCCAGGTGCTCGTCATACGCGGCCAGGGCCGCCGGCAGCGTCCACGGCCCGCGGAGCCGCTGAAGCCGCGGTGGGACCTCCAGGAAATCCACGCCCGGATGATCCCCGCAGCCGGGACAGATGAGCTCAAACGAGTTGGTGTAGCCGCCTTCTGCCCGGCCGTCTACGATGCGGACCACCTGTCGCCGCAAGAAGGCCGTCCTGCCGTGCCCGGGCTGACCGGGCAGCGGAAACGTCAGGAAGACCTGGGCGCCGATACGCAGCCACGGGTCACGGCGTTCGTCCGGCATCGTCGAGGGGAATGCGTCTGGACGGACGGCCGAGCGGGGAAAGGGCCGGGGACTGCTCACTTTTGCTTACCGCCAGTCACTTGACTCACCGCCGCAGCGGTAGGTTTCTGTCACTGCCCGGGTCTGGGGCAGCGCTCTTTTTCTCACGACACGATAAACACTGCGGCATCAGGCGGCGAATGTCCAGCCGATCCGGATAATAACGGCGGCCGCTTTTAAGACCATGTTGGCTGGTCTGGCGCCTGTGAAGGAGATTACGCCAGCCCAGGAACTCCCGTGCATACAAACGGTGGTCCTGCTTGACTGCCAGCCAGGATTACGCCTTATGGGGGTCACTCAACGTAGCGGCTGGCCTGCACGGGGATACGTCATAGCCGGAGCGCGGCCGGGGCAGGTACTAGGGTGAGAGGGGAATTAACTGACCAGGGGATGTAACTGGTCTGGGCGGCTGGGCAGCTTGGTCTCAGGGGTCCGGAGGAAGTTGTGGCCGTAGACGTGTGCCTCGTGCGGCAGGCAGGCAGCCAGACCGTGATCAAGCTGCCCGTCGAGATCGACATGGGCAATGCTGACCAGGTGGGCAGCGAGCTGTTGCGGATCCTGGACGAGGGCGCGGCGACGCTGGTCGTGGACATGACCGCGACGGTGTTCTGCGACTCGGCCGGGATTCGCACGCTGGTACACGCTCAGCACCGGGCCGCGGCCGTCGGTGCCGGGCTGCGGGTCGCGGTTAACAGCAGCGCGGTGTGGCGGGTACTCGAGCTGACCGGGATCGACCGCGTGATCGATACCTATCCCGACCTGGACGCGGCCATGGCGGGCCGGGCCGATACCGGCCTGTGACCGGTGGCCAGGCGCAGCCGGGCGCCTCTCCTACGCTGAGGACATGAGCCAGATTCAGGTGGGCACGGCAGGATGGACGGACCGGACGCTGATCGCCTCCGGTTGGTATCCGCCCGAGGCCAGGTCGCCGGAGGGACGGTTGCGGTATTACGCCCGCCAGTTCCCGCTGGTGGAGGTCGACGCCACCTACTACGCGCTGCCCGCGGAACGAACCGCCGAGACCTGGGCCGAGCGGACCCCGGCCGGGTTCACCTTCAACATCAAGGCGTTCAGCTTGTTCACCCAGCATCCCACCCGGGTGGCGGCGCTGCCCACTGACCTACGCGAGGCCGCGAGCCCGAGCGGGAAGGACCGGGTGTACCTCAAGGACGTCGACCCGGCCGTGACCGACCAGGCGTGGGACCGGTTCCTGGCCGCGCTGGAGCCGCTGCACCGCGCGGGGAAGCTCGGCGCGATCTTGCTGCAGTTCCCGCCCTGGTTCCCGATCTCCAGGGCCAATAAGGACTACATTCTGTCCTGCGCACAGCGGGCCGCGCCACGTCGGGTATGCGTGGAGTTCCGCAACCGCACCTGGATGACCGAAGACAACAGGAAGGAAACCCTGGAGTTCCTGGCCGCCCACCAGCTGCCGTACGTGTGCGTGGACGAGCCGCAGGGTTACCCAAGCTCGATCCCCCCGGTCCTGGCCGCCACCAGCGACCTGGCCGTGGTCCGCATGCACGGCCACTCCGACAAATGGACCAGCAAGGACATCTCGGAGAGATTTCGCTACCGTTACAGCGAGGACGAGCTCAGCGAATGGGCCCCCAAGGTCCGCGGCCTGGCCGCCGAAGCCGACACCACCCAGGTGCTGTTCAACAACTGCTACCGCGACTACGCCCACGTCAACGCCCAGCAGTTCGCCGCGCTGGTCAGCACGGGAGACAGTTGACGTACGCGCTTCGTTCGGGAGCGGGCGCACCTTGGCCGTCGGTCTACGGCAGGCCCGGATCCGTGGGTCAATCCCCGCGGCGGTCTAGAGCGCGGCGCGGGTGGCCAGGCAGCGGTGCGCCGCGCGGGCGGCGAGGGGCAGCCGGGTCAGGCTGGCCGCCTCGCGCTGCGCAATCTGCTGTTCACCATCGTGGTGCCGGGTGCGGGGGGCGGGTACGTTCCCTGGCTGATCCTCACCCGCCACGGCGCCTTGCCGACCCCCGGTGGCCTGGTACGCCGCCGCGGTCATCGCCGTCGGCGTGCTGCTGTACCTGTCGTGCGTGTGGGTCTTCGCGACAGTCGGCCGGGGCACACCGGGAGTCTGGGACGCGCCGCGGCGGGTGGTCGCGGCTGGGCCGTACCGCTGGGTCCGGAACCCGATCTACATCGCCGCCGTGGTGATCGTGTCGGGCGAGGCCTGGCTGTTCGGTTCGGCGGCCCTGGCGGTCTACGCCGCCGGGCTCGCGATCTCGTTCCACCTGCTCGTCACCTGCTACGAGGAACCGAGGCTCCGCGCCCGGTTCGGTGCGCCGTACGAGGCTTACCTCGGCACGGTCCGCCGCTGGATACCGCGGGGGCCGGGCGGCGCTGCCGCAGCCAGCGGGTAACACGCGCGGACGTGAGCTAGCGCCACGGGGAGAAGGCGGCGAGCTTCTTGAGGCGACCGACGATGTCCTCGTGCACGTCGTGGGCCGGCTGGGTCCCGTCCACGGCGAACATCCACTCCCGGCCCGCGTAGTAGTCGAGCAAGGGAATCGTCATCTCCTGGTAGACCTGCAGGCGGTGGTCTATGACGTCTTCGGTGTCGTCGCTGCCGCGGCCGCGGGACAGCAGCCGGCGGATGAGTTCCTCGCGGGGCACGTCGAGGTGCACCGCGGCCTGCACCTCGGCCCCGAGGGCCTGAGCCACGGTAAAGGCCGCCTTGGCCTGGTCGACGGTACGCGGGAATCCGTCGAGGACGTAGCCGTTGGCCTCGGACGCGGCCACGACCGGCTTCCGCAGCATGTCCATGACCAGGCCGTCCGGGACCAGGTCGCCGTGATCGACGTAGGACTTGATCTTGCGTCCCAGCGCCGTTTGCTCCCTGACGTGCTGCCGCAGCAGGTCGCCGCTGGAGATGTGGGCTAGGCCGAACCGCTCGGCGAGCAGCTCGGCCTGTGTTCCCTTGCCTGCGCCAGGGGCGCCGATAAGCAGGAGCCGCATCTGATCACTCGCTCAGAGCCGGGGCAGGACGCAGCGTAGTGTGCACTGTTTTCTCCCTGGTCGTCTGAACTTTGCTTAAGTCTCGCGCCGATGCACGGCACGAACAAGAGAAGGCCAGGGTTTGTTCCGCCATAACGGCTGGACCTGCGCCGTACCTCGGGTGCCACGGCCACCGAAGCGGCGGCCACGGGCGCTGACCCGAAGGTCAGCCAGGCAGCAACTCCTCCCGGTTGATCTCATCGCAAAGCTCCAGGCACTCGGTGCAGATCGTGGCGCTCGCCGGGGCCTGGTCCATGTTCTCGGCCGATACCTTGGCCAGGCCGGCCACGGTGGGACGGTACTTGCCGCAGAAGCTGCACCGCGCCTGTTTCTCCTGCCCGGGTACTGCGGTTATCAGGCCGGCCTGTGTGCTGGCGGCTTGGCCTGAGCCGATCACGGTCTCGGCCGCCTCGACGCACCCGTCGCAGATGTACGCGCCGGGACCGGCGATGAGTTTTCTGACCTTGTTCTGCGGGCTGCCGCAGAAGGTGCAGGCCAGCAGCGGATCGGGACGGGTGTCGCGGCGACGTGCCCAGCGGCGGGACCCGCCGGCCTCCGCCACGATCTGGTGTACCCGCTGGTGGCTGAGCCCGAGCGTGGCGGCGAGCTCACGCAGCGACGAGCCCTGCAGGTGCAGGCGGCGCACCGCCCGGTTGAATTCGGCCCGGGCGATCTCCGCGTCACGCTCGGCATCGACCAGCCGTTCCTGGGCTCGCCTGGCCTCGGCGAGCAGGTTGCCGTCCATCTGTCTACGGTAACTAGACGGTGGACAGCTGTCGAGGAGCGCTGGCTGTACCTGGCCAGCGCGCGGCATCCTCCTGAAGAGTGCGGGAGCGTACCATAGTGGACACGCAGAGCCGCACCCCGGTGAGGAGGCCGCGATGAGGCTACGACCGCATCGCCGGAACCTGGTGGTATGGAGCTCCGCCGGGTCGGCCGACCCGGTATTCTCCCGGCCCGCACGCTCCAGACGGATCCAGAGGTGGATCCGCATCGGTGCGCTGCTCACCGTTCTCGGCATGATCCGCGTGGCCAGCGCCGTGCGGCCGCGGTGGCGGCCCTTGCTGACCGGGGTGGTGCTCACGGTGGTCGGTGTCGTGCTGCGCAGCGGCCCGGGCGGCATAGCCTTGCTGCCCGGGCTCATGTCCCTGGTGTACGCCCTGCTCATCCCGCCTTGTCCGGAGGCGGACCGCACCCGGCGCGCCGAGCTCGAGCGGGAGCTGGCCGCCTACTCCACTCCGGCCCAGCGCCGCGACCTTGAAGCGACTCTCGACCGGTACCCGGACCCCGTGACGGACGAGCTGCGTAACATCCTCGGCGGTCAACGGACGACCGCCGACAATGGCCGGTTTACGGCCGTCGGACGGTACTGAGGCCCGGTCCGTGGCCACCGGTCACGGCGTGTCCGGCCGGGCTACCGGCTCGGCAGCGATCGCGGCAGCCCGAACCACGGGAGCACGCTGTTCTCGAAGCGGGTCATGGCGCAGATCCGGTCGCCGGTGAGGGTGAGGACGTAGAGGCCGGTCCCGTAGCGGATGCCGGTCGGCGCGCGCAAGTAGGCCCCGAACGCCGGCTGGCCGTTGGCTCGCGTCGGCACGAGGTCGAACCTGCGGCCCGCGCCGAACAGGCTGGCGCAGAAGCGGGCCACGACGTCCGGGCCTTCGTATTCGAAGGGCATCGGCGGCATAGACATGAAGACGTCGTCGGTCAGCAGAGCGACAAGCGCACCGAGATCGGCGGACTCCCATGCGCTGACGAACTTCGCCACGAGCGCATCCTCGGGCGGTGACCCGGCGGCGGGAGGCGGTTCGCGGCCGGCGGCCGGCTGCTGGCGCTGCAGGCTGGCGCGGGCCCGTTTGAGGGCGCCGTTGACCGATTCGACGGTCGTGTCCAGCATGCCGGCCACCTCGCTGGCGTGGAATCCGAGGACGTCGCGCAAGATGAGCACGGCGAGCTGGCGAGGCGGCAGGACCTGCAGGGCGGTCATGAAGGCCAGCGAGATGGCCTCGGTCTGCTCGTAGCGGGCCTCGGGGCCGAGCGGCACCTCGATCGCCCCCTCCAGGAGGGCGTCGGGAAACGGCTGTAGCCATACGACCTCGCCGAGCCGCGTCGGCTCGGGCCGTTCAACCCCAGGCACGTCCCACTCCTTCGCCGGGCGCCGGCTGGCCGCGCGGCGCGCGTCGAGGCACCGGTTGGTGGCGATCCGGTACAGCCAGGTGCGCAGCGAGGCGCGTCCCTCGAACCCGCCAAGGCTTTGCCAGGCGGCCAGCAGCGTGTTCTGGAGGGCGTCCTCGGCATCGGCGAAGGATCCGAGCACCCGGTAGCAGTGCACCTGCAGCTCTCGCAGGTACGGCTCGGTCAGCTCCCGGAACGCGTCGCCGTCCCCAGCCCGCGCCCTGGAGATCAAGTCGGCTGTCACCACCCTCGCGTCACCTTCTTCCCGCAGCTTTAGCGCACTTCCATCTTGTATAGGCGCCAGCCGAGGAGCGAACTGGCCGGTTGGCGGGCGGCCAGTTTCCCGATGCCGCGGCGCCTACATCAGTGGCTTCTGACAACGCCAACGAAAAGGAGAACCGAAATGGGAAAGATCGTGATGGGCGGTCCGCAGAACGTCTCACTCGATGGAGTGGTCCAGGACCCGGACGGTGCGGAGGGCTTCAGGCTCGGCGGCTGGTTCAACCAGTTTGGGGGCAAGGACCTCGAAGAGTGGGCTAAGGTCGCGCTCGACGAGGCGCTGGGCGCCGAGGCATGGCTGCTGGGCCGGCGGAGCTACGAGTTCTTCGGGGCGCGGTGGCGACCCCGGAGTGGCGCCCTGGCGGACAGGTTGAACAGCCTGCCGAAGTACGTCGTGTCCTCGACCCTCGAAGATCCCGACTGGAACAACTCGACGGTCCTAAGGGGTGATGTGGTGACCGAGGTGTCGAAGCTGAAGCAGGAGCTAGCCGGAGAAATCGTCGTCCCTGCTAGCTATCAGCTCGGGCGCACGCTGATCGAGCACGACCTCGTCGACGAGCTGCGGCTGGTCGTCTGCCCGGTCGTGCTCGGGGCCGGCGAGCGCCTCTTCGGCGAGACCACGCGACGCAAGCCCATGCGCCTCGTCGATACCAAGACCATCGGTGACGGCCTCGCCTTCCTCACCTACCAGTTCGTCCGAGACGCCTAGGACGTCCCTTAGATCTTGCGGCCGGCGGCTGGAGCCTGGTCAGTGCGGGTGATGCCGCTGCCGGCCGGCCCGGCGGGTGTCACTCCGGCCCGTCCTGCGCCGTCAGGCTACTGCCGTCGCTGCCGTCCCAGGACCTGGCGCTCCCGCGCCGGTTAATGCGGAAGATCCGGCCTATACGGAGTTTTTGGGCGACTATCGGGCACCTGATCCTCCATGTAAGCCGGATCCTCCACGATCTTTTCCCGGGGCCGGGGCGGGGCAGAGGCCGCGGGGCAGAGGCCGCGGGGCAGAGGCCGCGGGACCGCGAACGGGTCACCGGGACCCCGGCCGCCCCGCCAGCCCCTGGCATCGCACCGGCATCAGCCCGGCGACACAGCACTGCCTGCGGGCCCGTCACCGAACCCGACGGCTGCGGGCCTCTCATCGCCCATCACGCCTCCGGAACCCCGAGCCGGACACCTGGCCATGGCGATGCCCGGGAAGCGGAATTAAGGAATATGGATAAACAAAACCGGTCATGACAACCCCCTCGCGGCACCGCCCCACGGCCCTCTAAGCTAGCAGTCGGCTCCCACTCCGGGCCGCAGACGGCGATAGAGCGGGGCATACGGGGTAACCATTGTTCGTTCGGCCAAAAATGGTTTATCGGGGTTACGGCCTCAGGCCAGCCGGGTAACCTCGACGGTCACGTCGAGCGCGCTGGTCGGGGCGCCGTGGTAAATGCCCTTGAGCGGCGGGATGTCCGCGTAGTCGCGGCCGCGGGCCACTACCACGTGCCGTTCGCGGACCGCCGCGCCGCTGGTCGGATCCAGCGGCCGCCAGGAACCCGCCCAGTACTCCACCCAGGCGTGGCTCTCCCCCACCACAGTCTGGCCCGGTTCGGCCGACGGGTCGGCGTGCAAGTAGCCGGACACGTACTTCGCGGGCAGCCCGGTCGCGCGCAGCAGCGCGACCGTGACCTGAGCCATGTCCTGGCAGACGCCCTGACCCTGATCCCAGGCCTCCTGAGCGTTGGTCCGCACCCCGGTGGCGCCGGCGATATAGCTGACCTGGGCACGGACGCGGGCGGCGATCTCCTCCGCCGCCTCGACCGGGTCCGCCCCGCGCACCGCGGCGGTGACCGTGTCCGCCACCGCCGGGGTCACGGTGGTCAGCGGCGTCGGTAGCAGGAACTCCAGCAGGCGGCTGTTGGCGGTCCGCGCCTCAAGATCCGCCCAGGAAGACGGGTCCGGCACCTTATCGGTGAGCCGCTGGCCGGTCTCGACCGTGGCGTGCGCGTGGATCGTGAGCGCCTGGTGCGGTTCTGAGATGTCGAAGACGCTGACGTACGTGCCCCAGTAGTCGGCGTAGGTCCAGACCGGGATCCCGGGGCCGGCCGTGACCCGGCTCTCCAGCGTGACCTGGGCTGGCAGGGTCAGCGGCGTCATCCGGACCTCGTTGAACGAGGCCCGGACCGGACCGGAGTAGCTGACCCGGGTCGTGTGCGCCACCCGCAGCCGCCAGCCCACCTCAGCCGTCCCTGGCCCAGGCGACCGGCGCCTCGTACTGGAAATACCGCTGGGTGACCGCCTCGCACGCCTCGGCGCAGGCCTGCTGCAGGGTGTCAAGCAGCTCGGGAAGCTCATCGGGGAGCTGTTCCGGGTCGGCGTACTCCAGCCTGGTCCGCAGCTGGCCGATCGGGCGCCGGGCCGGATCGTCCATGCCGATGCGGACCGGGCCGGGGTTCAGGGCAATCAGGCAATTCTCCGCGGTCACCAGCGAATGCAGGACCGACCGCGGGAACAGGCGGTCGAGCAGCAGGAATTCGGCCACCCGGGTCGGCTCGGCGGCCCAGCCGTGCGTCCGGATGAACGACTCGTAGGCGCCGCAGGCGTGCAGCAGCAGCGGCCAGCCGAGTTCCTGCGGCCCCGGCATGCGCGCGAGCAGCAGCCGGGCCGTCATGTCGGCGCGCTCCAGGGACCGTCCGAGGACCAGGAACTGCCAGGCGTCGTCGTGGCTCATGGTCGAGTCGGCGAGCCCGAAGAACAGCGCCGCCCGCTCCCTGATGAACCGGAGGAACACGTGCGGCCCCAGCCGGTCGGCGGCCCGGCGCTGGCCGGCCAGCCCGTGCCCGGCCACGTTGAGACACTCCCACATCTCGCTGGAGATCACCTCGCGGATGCCGCGGGCGCCGGCCCGCGCGGCGAGGACCGAGCCGGCGATGGCGCTCGGGCTCTTGCTGTCATACGCCAGGCTCGACAGGGCCAGCCCGACGTCGGCCGGTACGTCCTGGCCGGGCTCCACCCCGAGGATGCCGAACAGCGGACCGCAATCCGCGGCCGACCCGGCGCCCGGGTCGCCGAGCAGCCGGTGCACGTAGACGTCGACGAGCCGGGCGGTGTCATCGGCCCGCTCCACGTAACGGCCGGTCCAGAACAGGGTTTCCGCCATCCGGCTGAGCAGCTCGTCGTTCACTGATCCGGACCGCTCTGCCGGCTCACGGTCGCCGTCTGCGGCCTGACCTGCCTGGTGGCCATCAGCGGCAGGGCGGACGCGGGCTTCACGGGTTCGGGTCCGGCCTGCTGGGGTCCGGCCAGGATCCAGGTGTCCTTCGATCCGCCGCCCTGGCTGGAGTTCACCACCAGCTCGCCTTCCGGCAGCGCGACCCGGGTGAGGCCGCCGGGCAGCAGCCACACGTCCTCGCCGTCGTTGACGGCGAACGGCCGCAGGTCGATGTGCCGCGGCGCGAGGCCCTCGCCGATCAGCACCGGCGAGGTGGACAGCGCCACCGGCCGCTGGGCCATCCAGCCGCGCGGGTCGGCCGCGACTTTCTTGCGCAGCGTGGCGAGGTCGGTTTTTGACGCTTGCGGGCCGATTACGATACCGGCGCCGCCGGCCCCGTCCACCGGCTTCACCACCAGCTCGTCCAGCGTGTCCAGCGCCCAGCCCAGCACGTCCGGGTCGTCGAGCCGGTAGGACTCCACGTTCTCGAGCAGCGGTTCCTCGCGCAGGTAATACCGGATGAGATCGGGGATGTAGGTGTAGGTGAGCTTGTCGTCGGCCACCCCGTTGCCGACCGCGTTGGCGATCGTGACGTTCCCCGCCCGCGCGGCGTTGATGACGCCCGGGCAGCCGATCAGCGAGTCGGGCCGGAAGTGCAGCGGATCGAGGAAGGCGTCGTCGACCCGGCGGTAGATGACGTCGACCGGGCGGCGGCCGCGGGTGGTGTGGACGAAGACCCGGTTGCGGGCGCAGAACAGGTCCCGGCCCTCGACCAGCTCCACCCCCATCAGCCGCGCGAGCAGGGTGTGCTCGAAGTACGCGGCGTTGTGCACGCCGGGGGTCAGCACGACCACGCACGGGTCGGCAGCCCCGCGCGGCGCGGCGGCGCGGAGCGCGGCCAGCAGCCGGGACGGGTAGTCGTCCACCCGGTGCACGCTCTGCTCGGCGAACAGGGCGGGGAAGGTCCTCGTCATGGCCAGCCGGTTCTCGATCACGTAGCTCACGCCGGACGGCACCCGGATGTTGTCCTCCAGGACCCGGAACCTGCCGCCCTCGTCGCGGACGAGGTCAATGCCTGCGACGTGGACACGGACGCCGTTCGGCGGGGCGAAGTCGGCTACTTCCCGGCGGAACCGGGGTGAGGTATACACCAGCTGCCAGGGCACCACGCCGTCATCGAAGACCCGGCCGGGACCGTAGACGTCGGCCAGGAACGCCTCGAGCGCGCGGACCCGCTGCCGGACGCCGCGCGCCACCAGGTCCCACTCGACCGCGTCGATGACCCGCGGGATCAGGTCGAGCGGGAACGGCCGCTCCTCGCCGGCGAAGTCGTATGTCACTCCCCTGTCGGTGAAAACCCGCGCGAGCTGGTCGGCGCGAAACCGCAGCTCGGCGGGGTCCATCGGCTGCAGCACGGACACCACCGCGTCATAGGGCGTGCGGGGCTTGCCCGGCGCCGCGAACATCTCGTCCCAGGCGTCGGCAAGCCGGTAGCCATCGAAAATGTCCGCCACAACTGGAGCGTAGCAGTGCCGGTTTTACCGCAGATCACAGCGATGTTTCCGTTTGTTTCCTGCGTGTTCGCTAGGAGAACCGCTCGATCTGGCGCATCTTGTTCATCGCGTCCAGGGCGGCGACCTTATAGGCCTCGGACAGGGTGGGGTAATTGAAGACGGCGTCGACGAGGTAGTCGACGGTCCCGCCGCAGCCCATGACGGCCTGGCCGATGTGGACGAGCTCGGTAGCGCCGGTGCCGAAGACGTGGACGCCGAGCAGCGTGTGGTGGTCGAGTGAGACCAGCAGCTTCAGCATGCCGTAGGAATCACCGATGATCTGCCCGCGGGCCAGCTCCCGGTAACGGGAGACCCCTACCTCGAACGGCACGCTGTCCTTGGTGAGCTGCTCCTCCGTCCGCCCGACGTAGCTGATCTCGGGAATGCTGTAGATGCCGATCGGCTGGATCTGCCCGAGCGCGTGCAGCGGCTCGCCGCACGCGTGCAGCGCCGCGAGCCTGCCCTGCTCCATCGACGTGGCCGCCAGGGCGGGGAAACCGATCACGTCGCCGACCGCGTAGATGTGCGGGACCGAGGTCCGGAAGAACTCATCCACCACGATCCGGCCGCGCTTATCGGCGGTCAGGCCCGCCGTGTCGAGCTCGAGGTCGTCGCTCGCCCTCCTGGCCGGCCGAGTACAGGACGGTGTCGGCGGGAATCTTCTTCCCGCTCGCCAGCGTCGCGATCGCGCCTTCTGGCCGCGCCTCGACCGAGGACACCGTCTCGCCGAACCGGAAGGTGACCGCGAGATCGCGCAGGTGGTACTTGAGCGCCTCGACCACCTCGGCGTCGCAGAATTCCAGCATCCGGTCGCGCTGTTCCACCACGGTGACCTTGGTGCCCAGGGCCGCGAACATGGACGCGTACTCGATCCCGATCACGCCGGCGCCCGCGACCACCATCGAGCGGGGCACCTTCTTCAGGTGCACGATCCCGTCGGAATCGATCACGGTGCGTTCGTCGAACTCGACGCTGGGGGGCCGGGCCGGGCGGGTACCGGTGGCGATCACGATCTTGTCCGCGCTGGCCCGGCGGACGCGCCCGGCGCCGTCATCGATCTCGACCGTGTGCGGGTCGGCGAAATCGCCCGTGCCGGTCATGATCGTGACCCGGTTACGGGACAGCTGGCTGCGCACCACGTCCATCTCGCGGCCGACCACGTGGCTGGTGCGGGCGGCCAGGTCGGCGATGGTGATCTCGTCCTTGACCCGGTACGCCTGCCCGTACATCTCCCGCTGATCCAGGCCGGTCAGGTACAAGATGGCCTCGCGCAGGGTCTTCGACGGGATCGTCCCGGTGTTCAGGCACACCCCGCCGATCATGTCCTTGCGCTCGACGATCGCCACCCGCCGCTCGAGTTTCGCCGCGGCGATGGCGGCTTTCTGGCCACCCGGCCCTGAGCCGATCACCAGCACGTCGAAGTCGTACACATGCTCCAGTGTGACGACCGCGGGCCGCCTTTTGAACCCCTGGCGGCGTCTTTGCTGCTCCGCGATGTTCATTTCGCCGACGCCGGGGAAGTGGTGGGCGATCTCGATGGCAGCAAAGGAGCGCCCGATGGCTCAGCCGGCTACTAACAGCAACGTCCTCACCACCCTGGACGAACGGGCGCCCACGGCTTTCTACTGGCAGCTGACGCTGCTGGCGACCCTGGGCGGCTTCCTGTTCGGCTACGACACCTCCAACATCGGCTCGGCACTGAACTTCGTCCCCTACAATCTGCACGGCCTCGCGCTGGGCTACCTGGTGTCGGGGGCCTCGCTGGGCGCGGCGGCGGGGGCGATCCTCGGCGGCCCGGCCTCGGACCACTTCGGCCGCAAGCCGCTGCTGGTCGTGGACGCGGGCATCTACGCCGTCGGCGCCATCATGTCCGCCGTCACCCCGAACGCCGCGGTCCTGCTCGTCGCGCGGACCCTGATCGGGCTGGCGATCGGCGCGGACTCCGCGATCGCGACCGCCTACATCGCCGAGTACGCGCCGAAGGACCGCCGCGGGTCGCTGACCATGCTGCAGCAGTGGATGATCACCGTCGGCATCCTCGTCTCCTACATCGTGGCGCTGGTTATCTTCAGCGCGTTCCCGGCCAGCGCGGCCACGGTCGGCTGGCGGCTGGTCCTGGGCCTGGGTGCGGTGCCCGCCCTGGTCGGGCTGGGTTTCCGTACCAGGATGCCGGAGTCGCCCCGGTGGCTGCTCCGGCACGGCCGCTACGACGACGTGCGCAAGGCGATGGCCACGCTCGGCGCCGGGGAGGTTAGCGAGGACGATGTCCGGCGGGCCGCGCAGACCGTAGAGCGGGTCGAAGGCGGAAGCCGCGAGCAGCGGCGCCGGGCCTGGACTCCCGGGGTGCGACGGGCGCTGGTCGTGGTGTGCGTGTTCTTCATCTTCCAGCAGATCACCGGGATCAACGTGCCGCTGTACTACGGGCCGCACCTGCTCGGGCCGATCTTCGCGGGTAGCCACGCCTCGCTGGTGGCGACCACCGTGGCCGGCGTGGAGGTCACCGCGATCATGACGGCCGTCAACGTGGCCTCGACCTACCTGGGCTTCCGCTGGATCGACAAGTACGGCCGCAAGCTGCTCTCGATGGGCGGCTACACCGGGATGATCGTCTTCGCGCTGGTCGCGGCGGCCGGGCTGGCCTTCATGTCCGGGACGGCACGGCTGGTGGTCATCATGATCGGCCTGGACTTCTTCATCGCCTCGTTCGCGATCGGCGTCGGCGGCGTGGGCTGGACCCTGCAGGGCGAGGTGTTCCCCACCGCGGTCCGCGGCCAGGCCGCCGCGTTCGCCGCGATGATCGACTGGCTGGCCAACTTCGCTCTCATCGAGGTGTTCCCGGTGACGCAGAACGCCATCAGCCTGGCCGGCGTCCTGGTGGTCTTCGCCGGCTTGTGCGCGCTGGCCATCGTGTTCATCTGGAAGTTCCTGCCCGAGACCAAGAACCTGCCGGTCGAGGAGATCGTCAGGGTCTTCGAGCGGCAGCAGGAGCAGAGCCCGATCGCGGCCTGAGCCGGAAACGACGGGGCCGTTGCCTCCCCTCGGGGGAGGCAACGGCCCGCGTCCCGGGCGGGGGGACCCCTACAGGGGCGGGCCCGCAGTCAGGGCCACGGTGCCGGTCTCGTGCTGGCCCGACGGGGTGACCCAGGTGACGGAGATGGTGGTGCCGGGCCGGTACTTCGAGACAATGCCGGTCAGGTCATTCGGTGAGCCGACCGCCTGCCCGTTCACCCCGGTGATGACCGACCCGGCGGTCAGGCCCGCGGCGGCGGCGGGGCTGCCGCAGATCGTGCCGAGGACGAGGGTCCCCGAGCTCACCGAGGCGATCGAGGACGGTGCGGCCAGGTTGGCGTCGCTGGTGTAGCAGCTGGCGTTGCCGCCCCCGGTGCCTGAGCCCCCGGTGCCTGAGCCGTTGCCCGGGTTACCGGAACCGGGGAAGTTGCCGAACCCGCCGTTCGTGTTCTGCCGCTCCTGCGCGGCCTGAGCCTGCGGGCTGCTGCTCGACCCCTTGCCGATGTAGATCCCGATGAAGGGCGGGTAACCGATCGTGATGGCGGAACTAGCCTGCCCCGCGGCGATCTGATGGGCGATGGCCAGGGCCGTGTTGATCGGGATCGCGAACCCGGTGGCCGTTTGCTGCTGTGAGAAGCCCACATCGTTGCCCGCGGTGTCCATCCCGATGACCTCGCCCGCGGAGTTGGCCAGCGGGCCGCCGGAATCGCCGGAAACGACATTCGCGTTCGTCTCGATCATGCCGTGCAAAGTCTCGGTGCTGATCGTGCCGCCCTGGTCATTCGCGGTGATGGTCTGGTTCACGCCGGTGACCTGCCCGGCGGCGGGAACGATCTCGCTCTGCCCCTGGGCGTTGCCCATGGCCACCACCTGGTCACCGGTCTTGACCTGGGTGGAATCCCCGGTCGGCACCGGGTGCAGGCCGGAGACGCCCTGCATCTGCAGCAGGGCGATATCCCCGGTCACGTCGTAGCCGACGACCTTAACCGGGTAGGTGTGCCCGGTCGCCAGCACCGTCGCGCTGATCTTGGTGGCGTTCTCGATGACGTGGTTGTTGGTCAGCACCCGGCCGCCCGCGCTGATCACCATGCCGGTGCCGGCCGCCTGCTCGGCGCTGTACTGCAGCGTGGTGTTGATGATGACCAGGCTCGGCGCGACCTTTTTCAGGATCGCCGCCTCGCTCGCGCTGATCCCGGGCCCGGCGTAAGTCGGCGACGGCGCCGGCGCCGGGCTGCTGGGCGCGGGAGCCGGGGCCGCGGCGCTGCTCCTGGGCGCCGGAGCCGCCGAGGAGTTAGCCGTCGGATGGTAGAGGGCCACGACCGTACCGGCCCCGAGGGCACCTGCCGCCAGCGCCACGGCCGCGTAACTCAGCAGGCCGATGCGGCGCCTAGGCGGCCGCGGCGGCACGGGAGGCATGGGCGAGGTGGGTCCGCCGAACCCGCCGGGTCCGGCAGGCGGCTGACCGTAGCCGCTATAGTCCTGCATCTTTATCACGCCTTAGGTCGGGCGTCCGGGTCGCTCTTTCCATTGAGCACCATGAACCTGATGGATAGCTGAAGACCCGCTGCAGATTCCCGCCGACCCCGACCGCCCGGGTCAGCCGAACGAACCGTGGCGGGCGTTACCGCCCGGCGAGGCGGAGGCCCGCGGATAGGGCAGGAGCAATGCGACCTTCTTTTTCGCCTCTATCTTGCGGCCCAGCTCGGCGGCCGCTTTCGCCGTCAGGGCCGCGCGCAGCCTCGGCCACACGTGCCGCTCCTCGAAGTCGAAGTGCACCAGGCCGGCCTGGGTGAACTGACGGAGCAGGTGCTCGAACTCCGGATCGCTCGCGTCCCGCTGGTTCAGCTCGGCCAGCATCTCGCCGATCTCCAGCTGCTGGCAGATGGCCCGGTCGGCGAGCCGGACGCCACCGGTGACATGCTCACGAACGGCGGGCCAGAGGTACATCCGCTCGACTTCGGAGTGCTTGGCTTCCTCGATGATCAGCTCTTCGGTCATGATCTTGCGGAGCATCAGCTGATCCTCGGTGGCGCCGGTGGCCGCGGTCGGGCCCTTCTCGAGCTCCGACAGCACCTGCCTGATCTCTTCATGGTCCTCGGCCAGGACTTCGAACATGTCCTCCATGTCCCTTCCTCTCCTGTCTGCCCTGCCACCGTTTACGGGTGGGGGCCCACTTCCCCCGGCCGTTGGGACTAACCGCCGCAGACCGAGTGTGGTGCGCGTGGTTCCACCGAGAAACGCGAGGTCACAAGGTGTGCCACACGGAGTACGCGGCGTCGGCGTACCACGCCTGACGCCAGATCATAGCCGTGCGGAGCGCTGATGCTGGGCACCTTTGGCTGATGGTCATCGGAGGAAAAGACATCGTGAGGTTTTTCTAGTCAGCTGTGTTGCGTGTGACGAAATCCGGGCAGGAATTCGCGGCCTCGAGCCGCCGCGGACGTGAAGCCTCGGGAGCCAGCCCGCGGCACCAGGACGCCGACGGCCGCCAGGTCCGCCGCAGCTCCGGCCGGCTGACGAGCTTCAGTGAAGGAACGGTGACCGCATGTAATTAAAGATATGCCTAGCTGGCCTTATTAGCATTCTCATAAGGAGCTGGTCCGGCCGTTCATGGCCGTACGCGGGAAACCTGACCGTCCGTTCGGAAAATTTAAGGTTTAATGCCCGGCGGCGGCGGCGAGTTCGCGGACGAACAGCGCGGCGTTCACCGTGCCAAGGCCGGAGGCGAGGTCGTAGCCGGGCCGGGCGCTGAAGCCGCGGACCGTGTGCTCCTTGCCGCCCTGGCGGAACGAGACCGTGTTATTGCCCGAGGTGACGTCGACGATACCCTTGGCGCCCTGGGCCGCCATCTTGTACAGAGCCGGGTTGATCAGCCCGAGGGAATGCCCGGCCCACTGGTCTGCGAGCGCGACGATGCCCGCGAACAGCGGCGTGGCCTCGCTGGTGCCGCAGGCCGGGGACCAGGCCAGGCGCGCCGCCGAAGGTGCCGTAGGTGTCCACCGACCCGTTGCAGGCGGCGCTCATCGAGATGTCGGGCACGCCGCGCTGGTCGCCAACGACAGCCTTGACGCCATTCTGGTACGCCGGGCGGCTGAACTCGATGGACTTGCCACCGCCGCCCGCGAGCGGATCGTGGCCCGCGTTACCGGCCGCGAACTCAGTGGCCGCCTGATTGTAGGTGTCGTTCCACACGGTGGGCGCGGTGGGGCGGCCGCGGGCGTTGAAATGCAGCTGCGTCCCGCCGACCCCGGTCACGAGCGGATCGCTGTCCGGCCAGGAGGTCACCGGGAACAGGTAGTAGGTGCTCTCGTCGAGGCCGACGTCGGCGGCGCCCGAGTCGCCCGCGGCGGCGAGCACCGTGACGTGGTCCTGGCCGGCCAGCTCATAGGCGCCGCGCAGCGCCTGGATGGAGGCCTTGCTCGGGAAGGTCTCCTCGGTGGCGCTGAAGCTCTGGCTGATCACGTCGCCGAGATGATGCTTGAGCACGTACTCCTCGGCCGTGACGATCTGCGGGAAGCCGTGCGTGCCTTCGGTTTCCGAGACCGGGGTCTCGACCAGCAGCAGGTTCGCACCCGGCGCGACCGTGTGCGCGTACTCCACGTCCAGCGTGGTCTCCCCGGCCCAGCCGACCATGTCGGAGTTGTCGGGGTTGTAGGCGGGGATTGCGCCCGCGGGGTGGATGATGCGGAACGACGGCGGGGCCGGCAGGCCAAAAGTCTTGTCGAACACGCTCAGGTCGTTCTTGATCGTTGGCGAGCCGTATGAATCCACGATGACGATCGTGGCGCCCTTGCCGGTCACGCCGCTGGCGTACACCGCAGGCAGGTTATACGCCTGCTGGATTTGGGCCGGTTCGTAGCACGCGACCTTGTAAGATTTCTCGCAATCAGCGGTGGTAGGGGGCCCGGACTGCGCGCGGCCGACATGGATCACGCCGGGCGAGACACTTACGTCGGCCAGGGCCGAGCCCGAAGAGCCCGGGGCACCCGAAACCGAACCCGTAGCCGCGGGGCGCGCGGCCACCGAACTGGATATTCCCGAGCCGGGACCGCCAGCTGCTACCGCAGCGGCGGTGAGCCCGCAAGCACCGACCACCACTACAACCAGCCTCGGCACCCGCATCGAGGACTCCCTTCACCGGCCCGATGACCATAACACTCGTATACGGCGCAAAAAATCACAACCAGACACCAGGATCCATCAGCTCGCCTGCGCAGAATACCGGCTGTACGCTTAACGACCGTCACGTGGCGGGCCGCGCCGCACTGGAATTGACAGGCGTCACGTTGGGCAGAGGGGGGCACTATGCGCTTCCGCAGTAGCGTGGCGATTGACCTCGGCACGGTAAACACGCTGGTCTGGGTGGCCGGGCGAGGCATCGTGCTCGAAGAGCCCACCGCGATCGCCATCGACACCGCGGTCGGCAAGGTGGCCGCGGTCGGCGAGGCGGCGGACGCCCTAGCCGACAAGGAGCCACAGGACATCCAGGTCATCCACCCGCTGCGGGACGGGGTTATCGCGGACCTGGACGCAACCGCCGCCATGTTGCACGCGTTCCTGCGACGGGCCCGCCGGCCCGGCAGCCTGCTGCGGCCCAGTGCCCTGGTGTGCGTGCCCAGCGGCGCCACCGCGGTCGAGCGGCGATCGATCATCGCCGCGCTGAGCGTCCGGCGCCCCCGGTACCACGTGCGGCTAATCGACGAGCCGGTGGCGGCGGCGGCCGGCGCCGGATTCGACCTGACCGGCGGGGCCGGCGGTTTCGTGGTCGACATCGGCGGCGGAACCACCGAGGTCGCCGCGGTGGCGGGCTGGCGCGTGGTCAAGTCGCGATCGCTGCGCAAGGCGGGCAACGCGATGGACGAGGCGATCGTGCAGGCCGCCCGGAGCGAGCTCGGCCTGATGATCAGCCAGCGGGCCGCCCGGCACCTCAAGACGACGCTGGGGGTCACCGGCGGGGCCGAGGGCTGGGCCGAGGTCGTCGGCCTCGACCTTGCCCACCGGACCCCGCGGTCGGAGTCCGTGCCCGGCGGCCTGGTGGCGACCGCGCTCGAGCCGATCGTCTCGGCGATCACGGGCGCGGTGCACGAGATGCTGTCCGAGATCCCGGCCGGCCTGGCCGAAGACGTGGTCCGCGGCAAGGTCCGGCTGGCCGGCGGCGGCTCGCTGCTGCCCGGCCTGGCCAGCCGGATCGAGACCGTGGCCGGCATCGGCACGGTCCTGGTCGAGGACCCGCTGCGGTGCGTGATCCGCGGCGCGGCGGAGATGCTCGAGCGTAAGGACGCCGGCAAGGACAATAGCAGGCACGCCGCACCCGGGCTTCGCCAGTAAAGAGCTTTCCCTTCCGCGAACGGACCCTGGTTGGCTTATTCCGCGGGACCGCCGGTGGGGCCCGGATGCCTGACGGCCGACCTACGGCCGGGCTGGGCTCGCGGCCGGCGTCCGGCGTCCGGCGTCCGGCGGCCAGCGGCCAGCGGCCAGCGGCCGGCGTCCGGCGTCCGGCGCTGCCGAACTGGTCCCGCTGGTTGCTTTCGCGCGCTTTCGCCTCAGCCGTGCGAGATGCCCAGCTTTATCGTGGAGGATTCTGGTTTCGTGGAGGATCGTAGGGATCCCAGTCCCTAGGAATTTCCACGAAGCGAATAACTTCCAAGATCTTTTGCCGACCGGGCGCATCAGGCTTCACCTGCGCCTCGTAGCTCACACTGGCACCATCAAACCACGGAGCAGGACAGCAAAATAAGCCGCAAGGGTCCGAACGGGCCCTGGTGCGTGCACTCATTCCAGCCGCCGCCGGGCGATGGCGGGCGGCCGCGCCGGATACGGGCGGCCGCGCCGGATACGGGCGGCCGCGCCGGATACGGGCGGCGGCGCCGGATAACTGCGCCTAGCGCTCCTGGAGGACGGCCAGGACGTTCCCGGCCGGGTCCTTGAACCAGGCGATGTAGGGTCCCCCGGCGCGGTTGATGCCCTTGTCATCCTGGCCCAGGCCGTCATATCTCTCCGGCTGGACGCCGCGGCTGATCAGTTCGTCGACGGCCGCGTCGATGTCGTCGACGGCGAAATTGAGGATCGTGTAAGTCGCCGGGACGTGATCGGGCTTGGGGTAGACGAGCGTGTCCCGGCCGCCGGCCAGGTGCAGCGTCAGCAGGCCGTAGTGCTCGGAGGTTTTCAGCCCGAGCGTCTCGCCGTAGAACTTCTTCGCCGCCTCGAGGTCATCGACCGCAAACCCGCTGAACGCCTTGGTGTTCTCGAACATGCCATGCTCCTGTCCGTGATGTCGATTCATGGGACAGACGTATCCGCGACCGCGAACCCATCGGCCGGGACGGGGCCTTTGACCACGACCGGGCCTTTGACCACGACGGGGCCTTCGTGACGGCGGGTTACTCGGGCCGGCCTCAGTCGGCCAAGCTCGGCCTCAAGCCCGAACAGCGGGTTCATCTTTACCATCCGCCGCCCGGCTGGGCCCTGACCGACCCGCCGCCCGGCCTGACCGGCCCGGATGCGGACGGCCGCGCCGACGTGATCATCGCCTTCTTCACCAGCGCGGACCAACTCGCCGGGCAGATCGGCGACCTCGGGCAGCGCATCTATCCCGCGGGAGCGCTCTGGATCGCCTGGCCCCGCCGCGCCGCGGGCCACCGCAGCGACATCACCGACCAGGTGATCCGCGAGCACGCGCTGCCGATCGGGCTCGTCGACGTCAAGGTAGCCGCCATCGATGACAACTGGTCCGGGCTGCGCGTGGTCTGGCGTACCGGGAACCGGCGCTGAACCGATGGTCGACGCGATCATCGACCAGGCGGCGGATTCGCCGTAGCATGGCCAGCATGGGTTTCACTTGACGCTGAAAGCCTGCGCTTTCCGTACTTGCGGTCGGGCTCGCGGTCGAACTAGCCGACGAGCTAGTTGACGGCGCCAAGGGTGCCGCGCTCCCGCTCATCCGGCATAACCTGGGACTGAGCTACGGGCAGGTCGGCTTGCTGGTCTCCGTGCCGCTGCTAGCCGGCGGCCTGCTTGAGCTGCCGCTTGGGGTCCTCGCCGGCGAGGGAAGGCGACGTCGGCTGGCCGTGCTCGGCGGCGGCGTCATCTTCGTGCTCACGCTGCTCGCGGTGGCCTCGGCCCGGTCCTTCGCCGTTCTGCTCTGCGCCTCCGTCGCCTTCTACCCGGCTTCCGGCGCGTTCGTGTCGCTGACCCAGGCCGAGCTCATGGACACCTGGCCGGATCGGCACGCCCAGGTGATGGCCCGCTGGGAGATGGCCGGATCGATCGGCGCGGTGGCCGGACCGCTGCTGCTCACGGCGGTGCTCGCCGCCGGAGGCGGCTGGCGGGACGTCTACCTGGTCCTAGCCGTACTCGCCGCCATCACGTGGCTCGCCAGCTGCGTGCGGGGGCCGAGGCCGGGTCCGGCGGTCGCACCGGACCCCGAGGCGGCCGGGGTAGCTGACCGCGGCCCGCGGATGGCCCGGGCGCGCGAGGTCCTCGCCGCGCTGCGGAACCGGGACACGCTGCGCTGGCTGATCCTGCTCCAGGTTGCCGACCTGCTCGTAGACGTCTTCACCGGATTCCTCGCCCTCTACCTGGTCGACGTCGGGCACCTGAGGCCCGCCATCGCGGCGCTGGCCATCGCGATCAGGCTCGGCGCCGCGCTGGGCGGGGGCGCCGCGCTCGTCGTCGTCCTCGAGCGGGCCGCGGACCTGACCGTGCTGCGCGCCACCGCCGTCGCCGCCGCGCTGCTCTACCCGGGCTTCCTGCTCACCCCCGGAGTCGTGCCCAAGCTGGTGATCCTGGCCGCGCTGAGCGCCGTGACGGCGCCGTGGTATCCGCTGCTACAGGCCCGCCTGTACGGCAGCCTGCCGGGCCGCAGCCCGGTGGCGGTGACGCTGAGCAGTGCCGCTGGGCTGGCCGGCGGTCTCGGGCCGCTGGCCGTGGGGCTGGTCGCGAAGGAGTTCGGACTGCCCTGGGCGCTAGCCGGGCTGGCGGTCGTCCCGGTGGTGATCCTGGCCGTCAGCGCGACGGCCGGACCCGCGGCCACCGCGAGCGAGCCTAGCGAGTGACGTGCCTGAGGTACTCCTGGCGATCGAGCGGATTGTGATCCGACCGGGGCCGGCTAGGCACCTGGCCGCGGACCCGCTCGTAGTGGTCGAAGACGCACTCGAGCCCGCCCTCGCCCTGGGTCAGGCCGGGCAGCTGCTGTTCGAGCTCACGCACCCGGGCCGCCCGGATCTCGCCTTCGAGCACGCCCACCGAGCCGTGGATCACGGGCGCCTCGGGTACGGCGCGCAGCCGGGCCAGCGCGGGCAGGACCAGCCCGAGGAGGTCCGCGGGCACCTCCAGGCGGAAGCGCTGGACCGGCTCGTACACGTGGGTGCCTGCCCGCCTCAGCGCGCTCATCACGACCAGCGGTGTGAGGCCGCGGAAGTCCGCGCCCGTGCTCGACATGCTCTTGTCGAAGTGGGCGTGGGCATGACTCTGCCGCGGGTAGTAGCCAGAATGCGTCATGGTGACCGTACCGTCGGCGACCTGCCAGCCGTGGATCCCCTGGTGCAGCGTCGCGCGCACGGTGTCCTCGACGGCCCGCAGGAACGCGAGCGGCAGCGCGCCGAGCTCGATCTCCAGGCCGAACGTCACCCCGGAACCGGCCGGTGCCGGATCAATGCGCAGCCCGACGGTGGCGAGAAACGGATTCTCCGGGGTGCCGATCCTGTCCAGGGCGGCACCGCGCCGGCCGGCCGTTCGATGCAGATGATCGTGGTCTCGCGGAACCCGACGGCAATACCGAACTCCTCGGCCAGCGTGGCCTGGATGACCTCCTTCTGCACCTCGCCGTAGAGCGAGACGGATATCTCCCGGCGGACGTCGTCCTGCCGGAGATTGATCAGCGGATCCTGCTCAGCCAGCTGCGTGAGAGCAGCGTGCAGCGCGCCCTGGTCGGC
The DNA here is from genome assembly GCA_963806335.1 of uncultured Actinomycetes bacterium. Lineage (GTDB taxonomy): Bacteria > Actinomycetota > Actinomycetes > Streptosporangiales > Streptosporangiaceae > Palsa-504. The sequence continues at coordinate 417,976 of CAWDXO010000016.1, read as the reverse complement.
CCGGCGGCGGGGCACCACGACCGTCTCCAGCGCCGGCGGGGGAAACTGGCCACCTCCCGGGGACGGCGCCATCCCGATCACGTCGCCGATCCGCACGCCGGACAGGCCCCGCAGCTGGGCGATCTGCCCCGCGGTCACCGACTCGCAGCGAACGGCCGACCCGCGATCGAAGACCCTGACGGCGGTGACGGTCTGCTCACCGCGGATCGGCAGCCGGTCCCGGACCCGCACCGTGCCGGAGAACATGCGGACGTAGGCGACCTTCTCACCGGCCGGGCCGCGGTCGACCTTGAAGACCGTGCCGGACGGCGGGCCGCGGCGGTCGCTATCGACCGCGGGCAGGAGTTCGGTGAGGCCGGCCAGCAGTGAACTCACGCCCGCACCGGTGATCGCCGATCCGAAGAACACCGGATGCACCAGCGCTTGTCCGCTCTGGGCCGCCAACCCCGCGCGCAGCCGGGCGTAGGAGACCGCCGTCTCGTCGTCGACATACGCGGCCAGCAGCGCGTCATCGCGCTCGGCGAGCAGGTCAGCCAGCCGGGCGGTAAACGCCGGGTCCGCGGCGCCGGACGGCAGGAATTCGGCGTCCGCCGTGCCGAGCCCGCGCACCGTGCCCATCGGCGTGATGGCCGGGGTCAGCCGGGCCGAGATGCTCCGCAGCACGGGCTCGTAAGCCGCGCCGGCCCGGTCGATCTTGTTCACGAAGATGAGTGCGGGAATCCGCAGCCGCCGCAGCGCCCGCATCAGCACGCGAGTCTGCGGCTGCACGCCCTCGACGGCCGAGATGACCAGCACGGCGCCGTCGAGCACGCTCAGCGCCCGGTCCACCTCGGCGATGAAATCAGGGTGACCTGGAGTGTCGATCAGGTTGACCGTGACGTCATCCAGGGCGAAGGAGACGACCGCGGCCTTGATCGTGATGCCGCGCTGGCGCTCCAGCGCCAGGGTGTCGGTCTGGGTGCTGCCGTCATCGACGCTGCCGATCTCGCCGATGACGCCGGCGGCAAAGAGCAGCCGCTCGGTCAGGCTCGTCTTGCCGGCGTCAACATGCGCCAGGATCCCCAGGTTGAGCGTTCGCACGGAGGGTCATGTCCTCTGCATAGGCGGTAAATCCTTGCTGAGCTGACATGAACGCCGTGCGCATCGCTTCTCCCTCGTCCGGCCCTAGCCCCGGTTAGCCAGCAGTACAGCCGGCCATCGGCCGACGGGCAACCGATTTACCCGGGCGTGCACTCGGCCACGACCGCGCTGGCCGGGAATAGCTCACCGGGGCGCGCGTTGGAGTAGCGGAAGGGTTTTGCTCTGGGCTAAAGCTATGCCTCGTATCCCACCCTACTAGTTCCATGGTTGTGCCGCTCATGAAAGGTTTTCCAGTCCGCCAGGTTCCCGGCGAGAAGGTCGGCGAGGCCGCCATGGCCGCGGCCAGGCGCCAGGCCGAACAGCTCACGCTGGTGCGGCGGCGCGCCCAGCCGACCGCGGTGTACATCGTCCGGCTGACCGCCACCGCGGTGTTCGCGTACCTGCTCGCGCTGCAGTTGCCCGGCGGGTCAACCCGGTCCGTGCTGGCGCCGCTGACCGCGCTGCTCGTGGTGCAGGCAACCCTGTTCCACACGATCCGCAGCGCTATCCAGCGGGTCGTGGGCGTCACCGCGGGGGTGCTCGCCGCTGTCGCGGTCGCCGCGTACGTCCCGTTCAGCTGGTGGGTACTCGGCTTGCTCATCGCGGCCACGCTCGGACTCGGCCTTGTCCTCCGCCTCCGCGAGGACATCCTGGAGGTGCCGATCAGCGCGATGCTGATCTTCTCGGTGGACTCGCACGCGGCGGCTACCAGCCGCATCACCGAAACGCTCGTCGGCGCCGCGGCCGGACTGGCGGCGGGCCTGGTCCTGGCGCCGTTGCGGGTGCAGCCGGCCAAGGACGCCGTCGGCGACGTGAGCCGGCAGATGGCCGACCTCCTCGGCCAGATGGCGGACGGCCTGGCCGAAGCACCCGACCAGCGGCGCGCGGCCGAATGGCTGGACCGCACCCGGGCGCTGCGCGGCGAGATCGAGCGGCTCGATGACGCGCTGAGCCAGGCCGAGGAAAGCGTCCGGCTGAACCCCAGGCGGCTCAGGCACACCAACCCGGCGGCCGGCCTGCGCGACGGCGTGGACACGCTCGAGCGGGCCGCTACCGATATGCGGGTGCTGGCCCGTTCGGTCGTCGACAGCACGCGCATCGACAGCGAGCACAGTCCGGTCAGGGAAGCGGAGACCCGCGCCCGGCTGGCCGCCATGCTGGCCGAGCTGTCCGCCGCGCTCCGCGCATACGGCCAGATCCTGGAGGCCGAGGCGGTGGGCGCCGACATCCCCGGCCACGTCGGCCGGCCTGGTCCCTCGCCTGAGCCGATCGCGGAGGCGCTCGAGGACCACCTGGAGGAGGCCCAGCGCCAGCAGGACCGCCTGGCCGACCTGCTGCGCACCGATCCCGCGGAACGGCCCGAGGGCTGGCCGCTGCGCGGCGAGATCCTGGCGCACGTGGATCGGCTGCGCGCCGAGCTCCAGCCAGGGCACCTGCCGGAGCAGGCCCAGGTCAAGCCGCCGTTGCGGGCGGTGCTTCGCGATCGGCGCCGGGAGCCGGGCAAGGTAGCGCGGCGCGGCCGCGCAAACCGCGCCGGCTGGCGCGGCCGGGCCCGGCGGACGGCCGCCCGGGTAGGTGCCGCCCGGGTCAGTACCGCCCGGGTGAGGGCCGCCCGGGTCAGGGCCGCCCGGGTCAGGCCCGTTCGGATTAAGGCCAGGCGGAGAACGTTAGCCGCCGGCCCGGAGCGCTGGCGGCGGCGCCCTAGCGGCGGCGCCTCGGCAGCGGATCCGGCACAGACGGAGCCGAGCAACGGGCTACGACTGCCGGCCGCCCCGCGGGAGGGCCAGCCCGCGGGCGAGTCAGGCTCGCATGTCGTGGCAAACTACCCGGGTGGCCGCATTGAAATTGCCCAGCTTGCCGTTCCCGCTCGAGCCCGAGGGCAGCCCGCCGGCCCGCTGCCGGGTGCAGCACGGCGTGCTGAGCCTGACCGCCGCGGCCAATACCGACCTGTTTATCGACCCGGCCGGGACCGACCTGGAGCACCCCCCCGACGCGGGCCGCTTCACGGGCCTGCCCCCGGCGGGTGACTTCACGCTCGCGGCCCAGGTCAGCGTGAAGTTCGGCGGCATGTACGACGCGGGCGTGCTGCTGCTGCACGCCCGCGAACGGCACTGGGCCAAGCTCTGCCTGGAGTACTCTCCGCAGCTCCGGCCGACCGCGGTCACCGTCGTGACCAGGGGACTGTCCGATGACTGCAACTCCTTCGAGGTAGACAGCAGCACCTTGTGGCTGCGGATCACCCGGACCGGCGGGGCGTGGGCCTTCCACGCGTCCGCCGACGGGACCTGGTGGCGGCTGCTGCGCTATTTCGCGCTCAGCGGGGACGCCGCCGAGCTGGTCCGGGTCGGCTTCATGACCCAGTCGCCGGCGGGTGAGGGCTGCTCGGCCACGTTCGACCACATCACGTTCCGGGCCGGCGCCCCGGCGAACCTCCGCGACGGCAGCTAAGCGGGCGCCGGCTGCGGCCCGGGCGGGAAGCGGCGCGTAGCCGTCAGCGCGAATAGCAGCCGGCCCTGTTCCGGCCGGCCGGAGTTACCGAAGCCCTCCCGCCTGGCCAGGCTTACCGCACGATCCACCGGCGGCGGCAAATCCGCCACGCCCTCATAAGCAGCCGTCCCGTTAACCGGCACGCCCCAGCGCCCCTCGAAGGGGATCGGTGGCGCACCGGTATCCCAAGGGGGTGCGCTGGGCCGGGTCACAGCCGCAGGGCGGCGCGGAGCTGGGATGGAGAGGGGACGGGGGCGGGGCGGCCGTGCTCGTCGCGGTAGAGGCGGCAGGAAAGGGAGGGGGGCTGGCCGGGAGCGGCGAAGGGGTCCACGCCGTCCGCGAGCAGCGTGGGCGAGCCGGTCATGCCGAGCCGTTCGGCGTCGGCCTGGCCGGTCACGACCTGACGGGTGAGGGCGATATCGGCACGGTCCGCGAGCAGCGGAGCCAGCCTGGTCTCCAGGACGGCCGCGTTGGGGCAGTCCGGCACCTGCAAGATCACCAGCTTCATGACGGCTCCTCACGCCTACGGGCTAACGGCCAAGGTAGCGGGCGGTATAGGCGTTGCGGAACTTGCCCGCGGGGTCGTAGTGGCGCGTCAGGTTCAGGAAGTCAGGCAGCCGCTCGTAGCTGGCGTAGAAGTCTTCCGGCGTGGCGGTGAAGACCTTGCCCCAGTGCGGCCGGGCCTCGAACGCGGTCAGCTGCTCTTCCAGCAGCTTCACCACGGGGAGCACCGCGGCCAGGTCGGGGATCCAGGTGAAGTGGAACGCCACGCTGTCCCGCCGGTAGGCCATGCTCAGCCAGAGCTCATCCGCGGCGACGACGCGGAACTCGCAGACCTGCAGCACCGCGGCCAGCCGGTCCCTGATCTGGTTCAGCGCGTGCACGGCGGACACCGCGTATTCGGCCGGCATGAGGTATTCCGACTGCAGTTCGTCGCCCGCGCTCGGGGTGAACTCGGGCCGGAAGTGAGGCAGCCGCTGATGCCACGGGCCGGGGACGCCCAGCTGCTCGGTGCAGGCCTCCGGCGACCCGCCCGGCACCGGGTTCCGCCCCGCGGGGGCGGGTGTCGCGGTGAACCACGGCGCCTCGGCCAGCGAGGCGGGCGGCGGCGGGTACGCGGGATCCTCGACCCGCTGCTTGACCCAGATCTGGGTCAGCCGGGGGGCGCGCCAGTCGGTGAACATGCTCACGCTGTAGCCGCTGGACATGATGTCCGCGAAGTGATCGTCGAGGACCTCGAGGGGAAGGTCCTCGTACACCCACTGGCTGACTTCGAAGGACGGCACCACGGCCAGGATCAGGCGGGCGACCACGCCGAGCGCGCCCAGGTGGACCACGGCGCCGGCGAAGGAATCTTCACCCGGGCCAAGTTCCACCAGGTCGCCTGCCGCGGTGACCAGCTCCATGCCGGTGACGCACGCGGCGAGGTTCTGGTTGGCCGGACCCGACCCGTGGGTCGCGGTCGCGCAGGCTCCGGCCACCGAGATATGCGGCAGCGACGCCAGGTTGCGCAGCGCGAAGCCCTGCCGGTCCAGGCCAGGCCAGCGCCGCGTAGCTCACGCCCGCGGTGACCCTGACCAGGCCGGCCGCTGAATCGAGCTCCACCTCAGCGGGGAGGTCAGCCAGGCTGACCTGGGCGCCGGGCGAGTCAGCCATGTCGTTGAACGAATGGCCGGTGGCCAGCACCCGGAGCTGACCCGGCCGCGCGACGACGGCCCGCAACTGGCTGACGGTCGCCGGCCGGTAGAGGTCCGGAGCCCGGTAGGCGATGTTGCCCGCCCAGTTCGTTCGGGGTCGTCCCGGCAGGTCCACGTTCACGCTCGACACCTTACGGCGTCCCCCTCGTTTCCCCGCACCCCCCTGCGGATCCCCCGGTGGCGCTGGCCACCCGTCAGCCAGCGCCGGATCGGCCGTCCCCGAGTTTCCCCCCGGCCCCCCGGCAAATCGCCCCGAGCCGCCACGAATGCTGATGGCGACCGGACAACCGATTGTCTAAATCACTGAGAAGGGCACCACGATGAAGTCAGCGAAGAAGTCAGCCAAGAGGAACGCCCGGCGGGTTGCCATTGCCACCGCTGCGTCGGGCCTGCTGGCCGCCGGGGCCCTGGGCCTCGCGGCGACGTCGGCTAGCGCCGCCACGTTGAGCGCCCACAGCGGCACCTCCTACAGCTTCCAGACGCGCGACAACGCCAGGGACGTGACGTTCAACCAGCTGCTTGGCATCAACGACAGCGGCGTGATCGCGGGCTACTTCGGCTCCGGCGCGCAGGGCCACCCGAACAAGGGCTACCTGCTGCTGCCGCCCCACGGCTCGCACAGCTACCTCAACGAGAACTTCCCGCACTCGGTCCAGACCCAGGTCACCGGCCTGAACAACCGCGGCGTCACCGTCGGCTTCTGGTCCAGCATGAACAACGCCAACATGGTCAACAACAACTTCGGCTTCGTCGAGGCCAACGGCCACTTCCGCACCGCCGACTTCCCGACCGGCAGCCCGGCCAACCCGCCGGTCGACCAGCTCCTCGGCGTCAACGACAGTGACGTCGCGGTGGGCTTCTACACCGACGCCAACGGCACCAACCACGGCTACGAGTACAACATCGGACACCACCGGTACAGCACCGTCACCGACCCGAACCTGCCCGGCGCCAGCCTGACCGCGGCCGCCATCAACGACGAGGGCGACGTAGCCGGCTTCTACACCAACTCCGCCGGCACCACCGACGGTTTCCTCAAGACGCACCACGGGCGGTTCATCGGCCTGGCGGTTCCCGGCGCGTCTTCCACCACGGCGACCGGCGTCAACGCCTTCGACGAGGTCGTGGGCGTGTACATGGTCGGCTCGGGCAGCACGGCCACGATGCACGGCTTCACCTGGACCCCGCAGCACGGCTTCAGCACGGTCGATGACCCGCACGGCATCGGCACGACCACCGTCAACGGCGTGAACGACCACGGTCAGCTGGTCGGCTTCTACGTCGACGGCAACGGCAACACCGACGGGTTCATCGCCACCCCGCACCGGTAACCCCAGCCGATCCAGTTAGCTACTGGCCGTCCCGCCCGGGCCGATCCCGGGCGGGGCGGCCAGCGCCATGTCAGCCGGGCAGGGTCGCCCGGCGGGATCAGCCGGGCAGGGTCGTCCGGCGGGATCAGCCGGGCAGGGTCGTCCGGCGGGATCAGCCGGGCAGGGTCGCCCGGCGGGATCAGCCGGGCAGGGTCAGCCGGGCGGGAGCGGCTCGGCCCAGGTCGACGGAAGCGGGGCGCCGAACCAGGCCTCGATGATGTGCCGGGCGATCGACACCGGCGGCGGCAGGGCGATCTCCCGCGCCTTGATCGCGGCGAGCAGCTCGTCGCGGCCGAACCAGTGCGCCTCGGCCAGCTCGTCATGATCGACGGTGATCTCCTGGCCGGCCGGGGCGTCGGCGCAGAAGCCGAGCATCAGGCTGCGCGGCATCGGCCAGGGCTGGCTGCCGAGGTAGCGGACGTTGGTTACCTTGATCCCGGTTTCCTCGGCGACCTCGCGGACCACGGCCTGCTCGGCCGACTCGCCCGGGTCCACGAACCCGGCCAGGATCGACACCCGGCGTCCCGGCCAGGCCGCATTCCTGGCCAGCAGGCACCGGTCATCGGGATCGGTCACCAGCATGATGACCGCCGGGTCGGTCCGCGGAAAGTGCTCGCTGCCGTCTTGAGGGCAGATCGCGGAGTGCCCGGCCGCTGCGGGCACCGTGGGCGTGCCGTCCAGCGGGCAGCGCGTGTGGGTGTCGTGCCAGTTGGCCAGGGCCACCGCGTGGGTGAACAACCCCGCGTCGCGGTCCCCGAGCAGCGTCCCCACCTCACGCAGCGAGGCCGCTGACACGCCGTCCCCGGCCGGGGGCAGCACCCCGTTCACCCCGAAGTAGATGACCCCGTCCCCGTCCCGGCCGAGCAGCATCCGGATGCCCGGAGGCGCCTGCGCCGGCGACGCGAAGATCAGCTCGGCGTGCTCGTTATCCAGCCGCACCAGCGCCCGCCCGGCCGAGACCACGAGCACGCGGGTGCGCGGATCCTGCCAGGCCGCGTCGAGCCACTGCTGGTCACTGCGCTTCTCGGTGAGCCGGTCCACCGTTCCCCGGGCTAGGGCGAGCGCGGCCAGCGGCTCCGCCTTCACCCGAGGTCCGCGGCGGCTAGCTCTTCCCAGAGGTACGCCGACGCCTGCGCGCCGCGCAGCAGCAGCGAGATATCCACCGATTCGTTCGGCGCGTGGATCCGGTCCGAATCCAGCCCGACCGCGACGAACACCAGCGGCGCCCCGAGGATCTCGGCCAGGTCCGCTTCCGGGCCGCTGCCGCCTTCCTTGGTGAACAGCACCTCGCGGCCGAACGCCCGCTGCATCGCACGGCGCCCGGCGAGCACGGCCGGCGAGGTGATCGGCGAGTGACAGGGCCGGACGCCCGGTTGCACCGTCACCTCGGCCTCCAGGCCGGCCGGGACGCGGGCGCGCACGTACTCGCGGAAGGCCTCGCCTACCTCGCCGGGGTCCTGGTCGGCGACCAGGCGGAAGGTGATCTTGGCGTACGCGGCCTTCGGGATGATGGTCTTGCCGCCCGGCCCGGTGTGACCGCCCCACATCCCGTTGACCTCCGCGGTGGGCCGGGCCCAGATCCGCTCCAGGGTAGAGAAGCCCCGCTCGCCGCTCGCGGCCCCGCTGTCACCGGCCTCCGCGAGCCACTGCTTAGCGTCGAACGGCAGCCGGGCGAGCAGTTCCCGTTCCTGCTCCGACAGCGGCAGCACGCGGTCGTAGAACCGGGGCAGGGTGACCCGGCCGTCGTCGTCGTGCAGGCCGGCCAGCAGGCTCGCCATCGCGTGCAGCGGATTCGGCACGCCGCCCCCGAACGAGCCGGAGTGCAGGTCCCGGCTCGGCCCGGTCAGCGTCACCTCGACCGAGGCCAGCCCGCGCATGCCGGTGCACATGGACGGCACGTCAGCGGCCCACATGGTGGTATCGCTGATCACGATCACGTCGCAGGCCAGCCGCTCCCGCTCACGCCGGAGCAGGCCGGCGAAGTGCTCGGAGCCAGACTCCTCCTCGCCCTCGACGATCAGCTTGATCGTGACCGGCGGCGCCGCGGCGCCCCGCGAGGCCAGGCCGGCCCGGACGCCGAGGGAATGGAAGAGCACCTGGCCCTTGTCGTCGGAGGCGCCCCGGGCCAGCAGCAGGCCATCGCGTTCGGCGGCCTCGAACGGCGGGCTGTCCCACTCCTCGAGCGGCTCGACCGGCTGGACGTCGTGGTGCCCGTAGACCAGCACCGTGGGGGCAGCCGGGTCAGCGGCGGGCCACTCGGCGAACACGGCGGGCAGCCCGTCCGGCGCGGACTCCCAGACCTCGGCGACCGGGAAGCCGGCCGCGCGCAGGTGCCCGGCGAGCCATTCGGCGCTGCGCCGCACGTCGGGGTGCCGGTCCGGATCGGCGGAGATGGAGGGTATCGCCAGCCACTGCTTCAGGTCGTCGATGAACTCGCTCGCGTGGGACTCGACATAAGCACGGACATCCATACCTAAACCGTATCCCAGGTGATCGTCCGGTCTTTGTCTGCGCTTGCGGGTGTCATAGCCCCCGAAAGCGCAGACAAATGCGTGCACGTTAGTCCGTTAGGTGGAAGGTGTCGCCGTGGCCCAGGAGGCCGGCGGCTGGTATGGACACGCCGCGGCCGGGGCGGCCGGTGACCGAGCCGATGCGGACCGGTTCCTCGCCCGCGGCCCTCAGCGCATCGGTCGCCGCCTGCGCCTCGTCGGCGGAAACGACCACGCAGAAGCCGGTGCCCATGTTGAAGGTCGCGTACATGGTCGCGGCCGGGACCCGGCCCGCCGCGGCGATGAGCGCGAAGATGGCCGGCGGCGGCGGCAGCGCGTCCAGGTCGTAGGACACGTCGGCGGCCAGCCTGGCCAGGTTGAGCAGGCCGCCGCCGGAGATGTGCACCAGGCCGTTCGGGGTGACGCCCGCCTCCCACAGCGCCTCCGCGGCCCGCACGTACACCCGGGTCGGCGCCAGCAGCGCGTCGTCCAGCCGCTGGCCGGTGCCGGGCACCTGGTCGGCCAGGGTCAGCCCGGCCACCTCGAACAGGGCCTGGCGGGCCAGCGAATAGCCGTTGCTGTGCAGGCCCGAGCTGGGCAGCGCCAGGATCACGTCACCGGCGCTGACCCGCGAGCCGTCCACCGGGTCCCGTCCCGGGGGCAGCGCGCCGATTGCGGTGCCGACCAGGTCGAGCATGGGCGGACCGCCCGCGGCATCGGCGAGCATGGCGCCGATCTGGGCGATCTCGCCGCCGGGAATGGCGATCCCGGCCTCGGCGGCGCCCAGGTACAGGCCGCGGGCGAGTTCGGTGAGCACGCCCTCGTCGATCCGGTCGGTGGCGAGGTAATCCAGCAGCGCGAGCGGCACGGCGCCGACGCAGATCACGTCGTTGACGTTGTTGGCCACGCAGTCGATGCCGATGGGCTCCCACCGGTTCGCCTGCCGGGCCAGCAGGATCTTGGTGCCCACGCCGTCGGTGGTAAGCGCCAGCGCCGGCCCGGGCGGCAGGTGCATCATGGTGGCGAAGTAGCCGCTGGCCAGGCCGGTGATGTCGGACACCAGCGGGGACCTGACCTTGGTGCGGGCCAGCCACGGGCGCATCGCCCGGGCGAAGACGTCCTGCTCGTGCTCCTCGTCCACGCCCGCGCTCGCGTACGAGGAAGGGGTCGGGTCGGTGTCCATTCCAGCTCGCTCACATTCGGTCGGCGACTGCCCATGGTAACGAGCGGATGGCGGGGGCATGCACGACGGCCCGTTCGGAATAATTGATCTTTCAACTATCGTTATGCTGGCACCTGACGGAGGAGGAACCCATGCCAGCAATCACCGTTGACGACATCCTCGTACTGCCCCGGGTCAGCGAGCCCGACGTAACGCAGGCCGAGCGGAAGGTCACCTCGGTCACCACGGCCCCGAGCGGCTTCGAAGGCGAGGGCTTCCCGGTCCGGCGCGCGTTCGCCGGGGTAGACCTGGCGCGGCTCGACCCCTTCATCCACATGGACCAGATGGGCGAGGTCGACTACGCGCCGGGTGAGCCCAAGGGCACCGCGTGGCACCCGCACCGCGGGTTCGAGACCGTCACCTACATCATCGACGGCACGTTCCGCCACCAGGACTCCAACGGCGGCGGCGGCCTGATCACCAACGGCGACACCCAGTGGATGACCGCGGGCGGCGGCGTCCTGCACATCGAGGAGCCGCCGGAGGAACTGGTGGTCAGCGGCGGCCTGTTCCACGGCTTCCAGCTGTGGGTCAACCTGCCCGCCAGCCTGAAGATGACCCCGCCGCGCTACCAGGACATCCGGGCCGGCCAGGTCGCGTTGGCTTCCTCGGCGGACGGCGGCGCGCTGCTGCGGGTTATCGCGGGTTCGCTTGGCGGTGCCGTCGCTGGGGGGGTCGTCCCCCCGGGCCATGCCTCCGCGGGGGGGTCTGGGGGGTCGTCCCCCAGGGCCAGCACAGCGGCCCCGGTATCACGCACACGCCGATCACCCTGGTACACGCCACCGTCGCCGCGGGCGCCCAGGTCCGGCTGCCGTGGCGGGCGGACTTCAACGCGCTCGCGTACGTGCTGGCCGGCCGCGGGACCGTGGGAGCGGAGAAGCGGCCGGTGCAGATGGGACAGCTGGCGACCTTCGGGGCCGGCGACGCGATGACGGTCGCGGCGGACCCGAAGCAGGACCTGGACATCCTGCTGCTCGGCGGGCAGCCGATCGGGGAGCCGGTCGCCGCGTACGGGCCGTTCGTCATGAATACCCGCGCCGAACTGGTCCAGGCCTTCGAGGACTACCAGGCCGGCCGCCTGGGCAGCATCCCGGCCGTGCCGGTCGAGCCGCACCCCGGCCACGACGTCCGGTAAGCGGCGCCGTCGTCAGCCGGGCGGCTGGTCAAGGCGAGCGGGGTTCTCCGGCGGCGCGCTGGCCGTGACGGCCGCCTCCGCCGTGGTTATCCCGGCCGCCGAGGGCGTGAGCGGCGCCGACCGGTGCAGCCCGACCGCGATCAGGGGATAGACCAGCACCGACAGCACGCCGGCGCCGACCAGGGCGGCCGCGGTGGCGGGGAGCATGACCCCGTCCTGCTGGCCGATCTCGGCTAGGGCGATCAGCAGCGGCAGGGAGGTCGCCGTGATGAACGTCATCTCGATCCGCTGCCGGAACGGGAGCGCACGCCGGTAGACCAGCAGGGACGGCAGGCCCCGGACGATCAGCATCAGCAAGAAGAAGATGAGCAGCCGCAGCGGGTCCTGGCTGATGGCCTTCACGTCGAGGGTCATCCCCGAGGAGATGAAGAAGATCGGGATGAAGATCCCGTAGCCGACCGCGTCGAACTTGTGCTCCAGGCTGGTGGTGTCAATACTGAACCGGCGGGTCCAGCCGCGCAGCACGATCCCGGCCAGCATGGCGCCGAGCACCACGTCCAGGCCGAACCGGCTGGCGAAGGCCAGCAGCGCGAACAGCAGCACCACAGCCCAGCGCAAGGTGGTCTGCCCGGTCGCCTCCTGACCCTCCCGGATGATCCGCCGTACCGTGGCGCTGCGGGTCAGCCACGGCGCGGCGGACAACGCGATGGCGAGCACCCCGACCAGGGCGACCGAGGCCAGCGCCACGAAATGGCCTCGCTGGGTCAGGAAGACCGCGATGATCAGGATGGGGAACAGTTCCCCGACGGCACCCGCGGCGTACACGTGCTGGCCGAACTGGCCGCCCAGCATGTCGTTGTCCCGCAGGATAGGCAGCAGCGTGCCCAGCGCCGTGCATGTCAGGGCCAGCCCGACCGGCACATAGTCCTTGATGTAGCCGGCGCCGGCCAGCACCGCCGCCACCCCGACCGCGATCACGGCCGAGATCAGCCAGCCCGCGATGGCCAGCTCGCCCGGCCGCTGCCGCAGTAGCAACGGATCCAGCTCGTAGCCGGCCAGCAGGAACAAGAAGCCCAGCCCGATATTGGCCAGCAGCTGGATATTGGACGTCTCCGCCACGCCCAGCACATGCGGGCCGATAATGATGCCGCCGACCAGGAAAATGACCACCTGCGGAATGCGCGGGCCCGGCAGGACCGCCACCACCAGCGGCGCCAGCGCGGCCACCAGCGCCACCGCCACCAGGTCTTCCAGCCCTCGGGTCAGGTCCACGACGGCCGCTTACCCCCGCACTACTTTGATCATCCCGCACCCCCGTGCCACTGCGAGCCGCGATGAATCAGGCCGTACCCACCTCAGCGCCCGCTCAGTCCCGAATCGGGCTGGCTTCGGGCGACGGCTCGCGGATCATCGTCTTGGTAACCTGGACCAGCAGGTAATCGGGGGACAACTCTGGGCGGCGGCGCGATGAGAACCATCCTTAACGTGATCTGGCTCCTGCTGTGCGGCATCTGGATGGCGATCGCCTACGCGCTGGTCGGGCTGCTCTGCTTCGCCCTGTTCTTCCTGGTCGTCACGATCCCGTTCGGGATCGCCGCGTTCCGGATCTCGAACTACGTGCTGTGGCCGTTCGGCCGGACCATCGCCCCGCGCGAGGGGGGGCTGGGCGTCGGCGCCGTGATCGGCAACATCATCTGGGTCATCCTGTTCGGCTGGGAGCTGGCCCTGGCCCACCTGGTGACCGGGGTCCTGCTGTGCGTGACGATCATCGGCATCCCGCTCGGGCTGGCCAACTTCAAGATCATCCCGATCTCTCTGCTGCCGCTTGGGGTCCGGATAGTTCCGTCCGACGAGCCGTTCCCGGCCTACCGCTAGGCCGGGCGCGACGTTCTTTTGGGCCGAACGGGCACCGGTGCGTGCCCTGGGCCACGAAGCTCGCTCACTTGCGCATGAGCTTGAGCGCCAGGGCGGGGCAGGCGGCTACCGCCCGGCGCGCTTCCTTGTCGAGGACCGGCGGGACCGGGCGGGGGTCGATGATGGGGTAGCCCCACTCGTCGAGGGAGACGAGCTCGGGCAGGAGCTCGGCGCACACGCCGTGCCCGGTGCAGTTGATCGGGTTCACCCGCAGCGTATCGGCCATGGTCAGGTCCAGTCTTCCTCGCTGGTGGGCATGCCGTCCGGCAGCGGCAGGAACGGCCGGCGGTTGGTGGCCGAGCAGTGCCCGCGGCCGTGCAGGCTGATCTCCGGCGCGAACACCTGCAAGGCGCTGCGGACGAACCGCACGGTGCCGTCCGGGTGGTTGCAGGCGCCGCGCCCGGTGACCAGGCCCGCCCAGCGCTCGAGGTCGGCGCGGACCTGCCTGCGGTGTCCGCGGCCGGCCAGTTCGGCGAGTCCGGCGGCGATGCGCGGCAGCCCGTTCAGGCACGGGCCGCACTGGCCGGCCGACTCCGCGGCCAGGTAGCCGGTCACCCGCGCCGCCTCGGTCAGGCCGCACCGGTCCGACGGAAGGGCCACGAGCACGCCCGCGCCGACGGTGGCGCCGTACCGGCGCAGCGAGTCATTGTCCAGGGCGAGCCCGGCCGCCTGCGCCACCGGCAGCCAGCTGCCGTGATAGCCGCCGACCAGCCAGGCCTGCGTCTCCGGTCCGCTGCTGAGCAGGGTCCGCAGCGGCGCGCCGATCTCCGTCTCGACCACCTGGCACTTGCCGTCGGGTGAGTAAATGCTGGTGAGCATGCTGCCAGGTTCGGCCGCGGTGCCGGCGGCGCGGAACCAGCGCGGGCCGTAACGCGCGATGAGCGCGAGGTGCGCGAGCGTCTCGACGTTCTGCACCAGGGTCGGCGCGCCGCCCAGTCCGCGTTCTGTCACCCGCGGCGGCTGGAACGTCGGCAGCGCCGGGCCGCCACCGAGCCGGTTCACCAGCGCGGTCTCCTGGCCGGCCAGGAACCGCGGCGGGGCCTGCGTGATCGTGACCGGTATCGGGTCCAGGCCCGCGGCGGCCCGGTCGGCCAGCGCCCTGACGATCGCCGGCGTCGCCCCGGAGTGCAGGTACAGGTGGGCCTCGCTGGCGCCGATCGCCTCGGCGGCCAGCTGCAGGCCGTCCAGGACGAGGTTCGGCGCGATCCGCAGCAGCAGCTCGTCCTTGCGGCTGGCCGGCTCGCTCTCCGCGCCGTTCGCGACCATCACCTTCCGGCCGCGAGCCTGGGCGACGATGGCCATCTTCCGGTAGACCGGGAAGGCCGCGCCGCCGCGGCCGGTCAGGCCCGAGGTTTCGACGTCACCGATCAGCAGGCCGGCCCGGCCGCGGTAGGGCGCGGGGCCGAGGCGGGCCAGGTGGCCGCGGAGGTCTTCCGGGGCGGGCGGCAGCAGGCGGGGCAGGCCGGCCGGCGGCCGGACAGACGTCGATGGGTTCATGGGCATGGTCATCGGGATCGTGCTCATCGGGACACCGTCTCTCGGCTTTGCCGGGGGTGCCTGGCCGCCCCGGCGGTGTGCTGGGCGAACACGGCGGCGACCCGCGCGGCCCTGGGCACTTGCCGTGCCGCGTGGGCCAGCCGGTAGATCACCGCGGCGACGACGATCAGGGCACAGGCGATGGCGAGGTCAAGCAGCAGGCCATGCTGGAGATCCTTGCTCGAGCCGATGCTGTGCGCGAACGCGACCGGCCAGCTGACGTAGGCGAGCAGGTGGATGGCCCGCCACAGGATCCGGTTGAGGTGACCGCGGAGCAGGCTGGTCACGATCATCGCGATCATCAGGTCCACCGAGATCGCGCCCAGGCCGAGCCAGAACCGCTCGTAGCCGGACGCGAACGGGATGACCCCGGCCGCGAGCGGGATGCTGACGAACGTATCAAGCACCGCCGCGAACACGTGCACGGCGATGAACACCACGGACAGCAGCGAGAGGTTCCGGTGCAGACTCGTCACCGCGAACCTCGGCAGGCCGGGCAGCCGGCCCTGCCGGTTGACCAGGATGCCGAGCACGAGCACGGCCGTCAGCAGCAGCAGCGCCACGATTCCGGTGGCGCGGCTGGCGTACCAGAACACGGTGGACCCGCTCATGTCAGTGCTTCCCGTTCCGTCGTTTCTTCTTCTCGTTCACGTCTTCATATTCGCCGGCCGCGATATGCGGAGGCTGCACGTTACTTCTGCGCTTCTTCTGATTGTCCTTCGTCGGGCCAGCCGGCGACCGTGAACACCACGCCGGTCGAGTCGACGAGCCGGGCCGGCATTCCGAGCTTGGCCAGCCAGCCGAGGGCGGCCCGGCCGCGGATCACCGCGGCCGTGCTCGCCGTGTTGGCGTCCGCGCAGGTGCCGGCCGTTACCGAGACCGTGCGCCAGACCGCTTCGGCAGGCCACCCGGTACGCGGGTCGAGGATGTGGTGCAGCACGTCGCCGCCGCGCTGCCAGCGCCGCGCGGCGGTGCTGGAGGTGGCCAGCCCGCCGTCGCGGATGGCGATCAGCGCGTACGGGCCGACGGGCGGGTCATCGGGTGAACCGGTCACGTCCTGCACCCTGACCCGCCAGCCGCCCGCCGGGGCGGGACCGGCGACCGCGATGTCGCCGCCCAGGCTGACCAGCACCCCGCAGCCGAGCTCGGATCCGATCCGGGCCGCGGCCCGGTCGGCGGCCCACGCCTTCGCGGTCGCCCCGAGGTCAAGCTGGACCCCGGGCGGCATGGCCAGCTGCCGGCCCTCCAGATGGACCGCACGCCAGCCGGGCACGGTCCGGGCCGTCACCGCCAGCGGCGGTCCGGTGCGCGGGACACGGTCGAAGTCGCGGTCGTAGCCGACGGCGGACATGGCCCCGCCTACCGTCGGGTCCACATCGCCGTCGGTCAGCCGGGCCGCCCGGAGCGCGACCGCGATGGCCTCGGCGAGCAGCGGGCTGACCTGGACCGGACGGCCCGGGGCGGTGCGGTCCAGGGTCGTCCGGAGCGAGCAGATCTCGGAGTCCGGGCGGAACCGGCTGCAGGCCGCGTCCA
Source organism: uncultured Actinomycetes bacterium (assembly GCA_963806335.1). GTDB lineage: Bacteria > Actinomycetota > Actinomycetes > Streptosporangiales > Streptosporangiaceae > Palsa-504. Next base: position 401,474 of record CAWDXO010000016.1, on the reverse strand, counting down.
CCGCGTCGAGTTCGGCGGCCAGCAGCCGCCGGGCTTCCGGGAGGCAGCGCGGGTCGGTGACGACCAGCTGGACCAGCGTGCCGAGGGCCCGCCAGCTCGCCGAGGTCTCAGCGGGACAGGAGCCGGCCTCGCGGAGCACTAGGAGCCGCCGGAGGTGGCCTGGCTGTTGCCCGAGCTCGAGGTGGGACTGGAACCGGAACTGAGGCCGCTCGAGGAAGAGGACGAGCCCGAGTTGTTAGAGTTCGAGGAGCCGGAGGAGGCGGAGCCGGAGCCGGTCGAGCCGGAGCCGGAACTGGTCGAGCCGGAGGAGCCGGAGCTAGTGGAACCGGAACTAGTGGAGCCCGAGGAGCCGGAACTCGAGGAGGACGAGCCGGCCGAGGTCGACGTGTCGGTCTTGTGCGTGGACCCGGGCAGGACCAGGGCTAGCGCGCCTGCCGTCACTACGCTGGCCATGGTGACCGCGGTGGTGGTGGAGCGGACCTTGTTCCGGCCTTGTTCGCGGTCGGCGATGGCCCGGCGGATCCCGTCACGGTGTGCGCTGCTCATGTATCCCATTCTGCAGTCGGGTACTCGGAACTCCCTGCACGAAACTTCTCGGTTAGCTATGAGCCGATCGGTTCGCTGCCCTGCCCCGGATCGAGGCTACCCACCGAACATGAAGGACTCCTGAAGGCGTTGTCCCCACCGTGAGGTGCGGTTATGTGGGTTTATCCGGCTGTTTTTGTGGCGCGAGCGCGGGCGCGGATGAGCACCGCGGTGGTGATGAGGCCGAGCGCGATCGTCGCGAGGCCGGAGGCGAGCAGGGTGCCGCGCGCGCCCAGGGCAGCCACGATCGGCCCGCCGAGCGCCGTGCCCAGCGGCGCGGCCAGGATGAGCAGCGAGCTGCGGGCCGCGATGACCTGCGCCAGCGCGCCCGGCGGGCTGGCGTCCTGCAGCACCGCCATCGACAGCGACATCCACGGGCCCCAGATGACGGCGCCGGCGAAGAAGGCCGCGAGCGCGGCCCACAGCGGCGCGGGCAGCCCGAGCGGCACGATCGCCAGGCCCCAGCCGATCACGATCCCGGTCATGGTCGGCCAGACCGGCCAGCGCCGCAGGAACGGCGCGGCGAGTTCGCCGATCAGCGCTCCCACGCCGAACACCGCCCAGAACAGGCCGAGCAGCGCCGCCGACCCGTGCAGGTCCGACGCCACGTGCACCGGCAACGCCACCTCGATCGGCCCGTAGAGCAGGTAGAACACGAACGACAGGGCCATCAGCCCCGGCAGCACCGGACTGGAGGAGATGATCGTCCAGGCCCCGGCGGCCGGCGCTCGAGCCGACGAGGCCGCCGCTCGGGCCGTCTCTGGGCCGGCCGGGCGATCGGCGCCAGGCGCGCGGCCAGCGGAGCGATCCGGGCGTAGCTGATCGCGAGCACGACCCAGCTCGCGGCGTCCAGGGTGATGACGACGGCCGGGCCCGTCAGCGCGGTCACCACCCCGGCCAGGGCGGGGCCGATCATCAGGCTCAGCTGGTCCGCCAGGCCGAACACGGAGTTCCCCGCGATCCGCTGCTCGGCCGGAAGCAGCTCCGCGACCAGCGTGTACTTGCCCGCCACACCCCAGGCGCTGAGCAGCGACGACACGCCGAGCAGGGCGACGTATCCGACCGGATCGAGCCGCCCGGCGAGGGCGAGACCGCCGATCAGGCCCAGGGCCGCCGCCCGCAGGACGGCGTTCACGAGCACCAGCCGCTCCCCGCGGCGGCCGCGCAGCCAGCGCCGCAGCGCCACCGCCCCGATCGCGCCCGGCAGTGAGTAAGCGGCCACCGCCGCGCCGACCCACAAGCCGGCGCTGCCCGGCGGCGCCAGCTGCAACGCCAGCCAGGCGATCGCCACCGCGCTCATCCCGTCGCCCAGCGCGGAGGCGGCCGCACCGGGCAGGATCCGGCGCAGCACCGGGTGGCTGAGAGCCGGATAGTAGGGCGACGCGCGGGCCCGCGCGGCCAGCCGGGACACCCGGGCCGGGTCAGCCTCCGGCGGGCCCGGACGCGGATCGCTTGTCACCCTGCCGATCTTGCAACCTCAACCGGACTTGAAGTCAAATGCCAGGATCAGGGCGCGGCGGCTAGGGTCGACGGCATGGCGACCGCACGCGAGCTCCTGCTGGCCGAGCAGCGGCGCACCCGGGAGCGGGCGGCCGCGCTCGAGCGGGAGTTCGCCGGCCTGGCCGAGGCGGCCAGTTCGGCCGGGACCGACGACGAGCACGATCCCGAGGGCGCCACGCTGGCGTTCGAGCGCCAGCATGCCGCCGCGCTGCTCGAGGCGGCGCGGGAGCAGCTCGCGGCGATCGACGCGGCGCTGGGCAGGCTCGCGGCCGGCCGCTACGGCCAGTGCGAACGATGCGGGCAGCCCATCGGCTCCGACCGGCTGGCGGCCCGTCCCACCGCGCTGACCTGCATCCGCTGCGCGGCGCTCCGCTGAGCCGCGGCGCCGGCGTGACCTGGGGCAGGCAGGACGGACCGTTCGGCATAAAAAGGGTTTTGATCTTGCGGATCAGCGGACCAGGGCCTGGTAGACGAGCTGGCGCAGCTGCGGGCGGATCGGGTAGGTGCTGGAGGGGAGCAGCTGGGTAAAGAACGAGACGGCCAGGTCGGCGCCGGCATCGACCCAGAACGTGGTACTCGCGGCCCCGCCCCAGGAGATCTCGCCCGCGGAACAGACCACCTTGCCCGGCAGCGGGTCGATCACGACGGCGAAGCCGAGACCGAAGCCCACCCCGCGGAACGGGGACTCGGCGTACAGCGGCCGGCCGAAGGTCTCCAGGTCCAGGCCGCCGGGCAGGTGATTGCGGGTCATGTAGCCGACCGTGCGCGGGCTCAGCAGCCGGACGCCGTCCAGTTCCCCCGCCGGGCTGCCGGGCCGGGGCAGCAGCATCTGGGTGAACCGGTCGTAGTCCGCCGCCGTGGACACCAGGCCGCCTCCCCCGCTGATCATGCGCGGTCGGGCCAGCGCCGCCTGACCGAAGGCGTCGAACCTGGTCGCCGTGCCGCCCCGGCCCGGCGCGTAGAGCGCGGCCAGCCGCGGCGCGGCCTCGGGGCCGGCCCAGAAGGTGGTGTCGGTCATGCCGAGCGGACCCAGGATCCGGGTGGCGAAGAACTCGTCGAGGCGCTGGCCGGAGGCGACCTCCACGACCCGGCCGAGGACGTCGGTGGCCACCGAGTAGTTCCACTCCGTCCCCGGCTGGAACAGCAGCGGGAGCCCGGCCCAGGCGTCGCAGGCCTGCGCCAGGTCCATTCCTGCGGGCGTGGACCACTCAAACCCGGCCGCCCGGTACATGGCATCGACCGGGTGCGCCCGGTGGAAACCGTAGGTGAGCCCGGCGGTGTGCGTCAGCAAGTGCCAGACCCGCACCGGCTCCACGGCCGGGACCGTCACCGGCCGCAGGTCCGAGCCGCCGGTGTAGACGCAGGTCTCGCCGAAGGAGGGGATGAACCCGCTTACCGGATCGGTGAGGGCGAGCTTGCCCTCCTCGTACAGGATCATCGCGGCGACCGAGGTGATCGGCTTGGTCATCGAGTAAATGCGCCACAGCGTGTCATCCGTCACCGGCAGCCCGGCCTCGAGGTCACGTGACCCGCACCGGGCCACGTGCGCCAGGCGGCCACCTCTGCGCACCGTGAGCAGCCATCCCGGCAGGCGGCCGTCGGCCACGTAACGGGCGAAGTGCGCGTCGATACGCGACAGCCGTTCGGCGTCCAGGCCCGCCTCGGCCGCGTCCACTTCCACCTTGAGCTCGGTCACCGATCACCACCTGCCGTTACCGGGTGCCACTTCACCCGCCTTCACCCGCCTTCACCCGCCGCAGCAACAATTATGAGCTACCAAGACGGTCTCCCGTTCCCGTCGCGGAGCTGCCACGATGGGAAAATGACCGACTCTGCCACACCGACGGCCGCCTTCCGGGCCGCGCGGGACCTGCTGCTTGGCTACCGGGACGACTACGAATCCGCCCGGCGGGAGTTCGCCTGGCCGGAGCTTGACGAGTTCAACTGGGCGCTCGACTGGTTCGACGTGATCGCCGCCGAGCACCCGGACCGGACCGCGCTGCGGATCGTCGCCGACGACGGGGACGATGCCAGCTTGTCCTTTGCCGAGCTGGCGACCCGGTCGGGGCAGGCGGCCAACTGGCTGCGTGGCCTCGGGGTCCGGCGGGGAGACCGGGTGCTGCTGATGCTCGGCAACGTGGTGCCGCTGTGGGAAGTCATCCTGGCCGCGATGAAGCTCGGGGCGGTGATCATCCCGGCGTCGACGCTGCTGCAGGCGGCTGACCTCGTCGACCGCATCGCGCGCGGCCAGGTCAGGCACGTCATCACCGACACGTCCCAGCTGGCGAAGTTCGGCGCGGTGCCGGGCGAGTGGACCCGGATCGCGGTCGGCGCGGAGGGGGCGCCGGAGAGGGCCGCGGAGAGGGCGCCGGAGGGGGCGCCGGAGAGGGCGCCGGAGGGGGCGCCGGAGAGGGCGCCGGAGAGGGCGCCGGAGAGGGCGCCGGAGAGGGCGCCGGAGAGGGCGCCGGAGAGGGCGCCGGAGAGGGCGCCGGAGGGGGCGGTGGCTGGGTGGCACTCGTACGCGGACGCGTTCGCCGGGCCGGCTGAGTTCAGGCCCGGCGGCGTCACCAGGGCCGGCGACCCGCTGCTGCTCTACTTCACCTCGGGCACCACCGCGCAGCCGAAGCTCGTCGCGCACACGCACGCCAGCTACCCTGTGGGGCATCTGTCGACCATGTACTGGGTCGGCATCCAGCCGGGCGACGTGCACCTGAACCTGTCCTCCCCTGGCTGGGCGAAGCACGCGTGGAGCAACGTGTTCGCGCCGTGGAACGCCGGGGCAACCGTCCTCGTCCTGAACTACCAGCGGTTCTCGGCGCCGGCGCTGCTCGGCGCGCTCGGCCGGTGCGGGGTGACCACGTTCTGCGCGCCGCCGACGGTATGGCGGATGCTCATCCAGTCCGACCTGGCCGCGGCGGACATCGCGGGGCTGCGCGAGTGCGTGGCCGCGGGCGAGCCGCTCAACCCGGAAGTGATCGAGCAGGTACGTAAGGCCTGGGGGATCACGGTACGTGACGGCTTCGGCCAGACCGAGACGACTGCGCAGGTCGGCAACACGCCGGGGCAGCAGGTACGCGCGGGTTCGATGGGCCGCCCGCTGCCTGGCTACCCGGTGGCGCTGGTGGATCCGCTGACCGGCGAGCCCGGCCGCGACGGCGAGATATGCCTGGACCTTTCGGACCGGCCGCTGGGGCTGATGACCGGTTACCTGGACGACCCGGAGCTGAACGCCGAGGCCATGCGCGGCGGCTACTACCACACCGGGGACGTCGCCACTTCCGACGAGGACGGCTACATCACCTACGTCGGCCGCACCGACGATGTCTTCAAGGCGTCGGACTACCGGATCTCGCCGTTCGAGCTCGAGAGCGTCCTGATCGAGCACGAGGCGGTGGCCGAGGCCGCGGTGGTGCCGTCGCCGGACCCGGTCCGGCTCGCGGTGCCGAAGGCCTACGTCCTGCTCGCCGCGGCGAGCGAGCCGTCACCGGAGCTGGCGCGGTCCATCATGGCGTTCTGCCGCGAGCGGGTCGCGCCGTACAAGCGGATCCGGCGCCTGGAGTTCGCGGACCTGCCGAAGACGATTTCCGGCAAGATCCGCCGGGTGGAGCTCCGCGAACAGGAGAGGTCGCGCCAGGACCCGGTCCGCGGCGTCACCGAGTTCTGGGAAGAGGACTTCACCTGGTGACAAGTCTTCCGCCAGCCACTCACGTGACAGCCCCTCTGGGTATGGTTGTGGCAGCCTGCACACTCTTATGTGCAGGCTGCCACATCCATACGCTGAAAACGGGGCCAGGGGCCTGCCGGGTCAGGGGGTGTCGCGAGCATCGGAAGGGGCGGGCTGCAGGCGGGCGCCCCACTTTTCCTCGATCCGGGCGTAGCGCCAGATGAGCAGGGCGGCCAGCCAGGTGACCAGGAACATCCCGACGATGACGAAGCCGGCCGTGTTCAGGTTGAAGCGGGCGACCAGGGCCCAGAAGCCGTGGTCGTGGCTGAGGCCCTTGATCTCGGCCGGGAACAGGCTGAGGGTCTCGATCCCGCCGATGAAGAAGCAGATGGCCACGGACAGCCCGGTAATGGCCAGGTTGTAGTACACCTTGCGGACCGGGTTGAAGAACGCCCAGCCGTAGGCCAGGTTCATGAACAGCCCGTCGGTGGTGTCCATCAGCGTCATCCCGGCGGTGAACAGGACCGGCAGGCAGACGACGGCGTACCAGGGGATGTGCTGGGAGGCCAGCAGCGCGGTCGTGGCCAGCAGCGCGACCTCGGTGGCGGTGTCGAAGCCCAGGCCGAACAGCACCCCGACCGGGTACAGCTGCCACTCCTTGGTGATGGCCTTCATCCAGCGGCCGAAGAACCGGTAGAAGAACCCGCGGTTGGCCAGCTGGCGCTCCAGCTCGGCCTCGTCGTACTCGCCGCGGCGCATCGAGGTAAAAATCCGCACGATCCCGGCCAGGATCACCAGGTTCAGCAGGCCGATCAGGAACAGGAACGAGGCCGACACGATGGTGCCGAACAGGCCCCCGAACCGCTCCAGGCTCGACCCGCTGTTCGATACCGCGGCGAAGACGGTCTTCTCCGCCACGATGATCCCGGCCCCGATCGCGACCACCACGCTGGAGTGGCCGAGCGAGAAGAAGAACCCGAAGCCGAACGGGCGCGGCGCTCCGGTGCCCTGCCGTTCCCCCAGCACCTTGCGGGTGGTGTTGTCGATCGCGGAGATATGGTCGGCGTCGAACGCGTGCCGCAGGCCCAGCGTGTACGCCAGGATGGACACCCCGATCCCCAGCCCTCGGTAGTGAGACGGGACCACGAACGCGAACAGGACGAAGAACCCCACCACGTGCAGGGCCGCGATCACGCCGTACATCGCCGTCAGCCGGGTGCGTTCGGCGGGGGTCATCGTGCTGAACGACTGCCGGATCAGTTGGCCCAGGCCGCCAGATGCCTGCGTGGTCAATTCGGGCACCGTCCCCCTCCGCTCGCCGAACACCCGATGTCACCTGAGCCACACGATATTTTAGATGCGAATTACTTGCAAGTACGGCCAAGGTGCATCTGGGCAGGCCGGGCGGGCGGGCGGGCGGGCGGGCGGGCGGGAAAACCTATCCCGCCGGGCTCAGCTGGTGACGTCGGCCGAGGTGAAGCGGGCCCAGGCGATCGAGCCGAAAAGCACCAGGTAAACGCCGAAGGAGAGCAGCCCGTGGAGCAGCGTGTAGGTGTCCACGGGCGCGCGCAGCACGGAATCGAAGCCAAGCCACCAGTGCGTCGGCAGGTAAGGTCCGACGGCGGCGAGCTGCGGCACGCTGTCGGCGACCTCGCTGGTGACCACGAGGATCATGACGGCCGCGATCGCGCCGATCGGGTGCTCGGTCATGGTGGAGATGGCCAGCCCGATAGCGCCCAGCGCGGCCATCGCGGCGCCGACATACAAGGTGACGAAGAACAGCCGGAGCAGCCCGTCAGCCAGCGACACCGTAGTCCCCGACAGCAGCGTCACCGGCCCGATCGGGAAGAACACGGCGCCGACGATCAGCGCCGTCGCGGACACGATGAACGTCGCGCACAGCCCGAACGTCACGATCACGAGCAACTTCACCGCGAGCAGCCGGGTCCGGCCGGCCGGCACCGCGAGCAGGTAGCGCAGCGTCCCTGCCCCGGCCTCCCCGGCCACGGAATCCCCCGCGACCACCGAGACTACGACCGGCAGCACCAGGATGAGCAGGCTGCTCAGCGCGATGAAGGCGAGGAACACGCCGTTGCCCGCCAGCTGGTTGAAGAACGACCCCACCGGGCCGTTGCCCGAGCCGCCGCCAGAATGCGGGGCCGCCACCCGCAGGGCGATCCCGATCAGCAGCGGAAACAACGCGGTCACCACGAGCAGGACCAAGTTCCGCTTGCGCAGGAAAACAAGCCGCAGCTCAGAAAAGAAAAATCTCAACCAGGCCCGAACGGGCAGTGGTGCGGCGCTCCGGGAACCGAGATCGCCGGGCGTCGCGACGCTGGCGGAAAGGGGCGGCGCCGCTTCCTCACTCGTCGACATCGAAGCCCTCCCCGGTCAGGCCTACGAACAGGTCTTCCAGGCTCGGCGCGGCGACCGCGAAACCACGGACGCCGATCCCGCGGTTGACCAGCTCCGCGCAGACGCGTTCCGGGGAGGCGCCGCCCAGCGCGGCCGAGGCCTCGGCCGTACCGGCCTGCGCCCCGGTCAGCCCGAACGCGGCGAGGACCTTAGCCGCCGCTTCGGGTTCCGCGGTCTGCACGGTGACCCGGGCGTCGCCGGTCCGGCGCAGCTCGGCCAGCGGGCCCTGGAAGACCAGCCGCCCGGTGCGCATCACCCCCACGTGCGAGCAGACCTGCTCGACCTCGGCGAGCAGGTGCGAGGAGACGAACACGGTGGTGCCTTCCGCGGCGATCTGCCTGATCAGCCCGCGCACTTCCCTGGTTCCCTGCGGGTCGAGCCCGTTCGTCGGCTCGTCGAGGATGATCAGCTCCCGCGGCTGCAGCAGGCCGGCCGCGATGGCCAGCCGCTGCTTCATGCCGAGCGAATAGTTGCGGTAGTGCTTCTTCGCGGCCGCGAGCAGGCCGACCCGGTCCAGCGCCGCATCGACCCTGGCCTGCGCCGTCCGCGGGTCCGCCCGGCGGTCCGCGGCGTCGTAGCGGGCCAGGTTCGCGGTGCCGCTGAGGAACGGATAGAAGGCGGGCCCTTCCACCAGCGAGCCGACCCGGTGCAGCACCTGCACCGCCCCGGCCGGCATGTCCACGCCGAGCAGCGCTGAGCTGCCGCTGGTGGGGAAGGCCAGCCCGAGCAGCATCCGGATCGTGGTCGTCTTGCCCGAGCCGTTCGGGCCGAGGAAACCGTACACCGAGCCGCGCGGCACCTCGAGGTCGAGATGGTCGACGGCCACCTGCCCGCCGCGGAACCGCTTGGTCAGCGCGCTGGTGGAGATCGCCGTCACCGTACGGTCACCGCCACCCTGCGGACACCCTCACTTGGCCGACCCGGCCGCCGCGTACAGCACGCTGGGCTGCACGGCCCCGATGAACAACCTGCCGTTGTCCGTCACCAGCACCGTGATCAGGCTGGTGCGCAGCAGCCTGCCGCTGCCCCACGATCCGCTTACCCGGGTGGCGGACCCGAGCAGGGCACCGATCAGCGCCGAGCTCTCACCGGATCCTCCGTTCCCTCCGTTCACCGAGACCGGGCCGCCGGAGCCTGCTGCCTTCGGAGCCGGCATCAGGCCCGAGGACGGCAGGTCAAGGACGGTCAGCCAGCCTGACCCGATCGAGCTGGCGTCGGGCGAGGCCCCCTGGCGCTGCGCCCTGGCCCCGGTCATGTCGGACTGGGTGACCTTCGCACCGGGCGGCGGCGTGAAGCTGAGGTCAGCGGGCGCCGGGGTGACGAACTGGATGGCGGTATAACCCACTTGGAACGCGGGGGTGGTAGCGCCACGGGCCAGCACCTGGACCCGCAGCGGCACGCCGTTGCTCCCGTCAACGGCGATGCGGACCTGCCCCACCAGGGACCGGGCGTCCTTCGGCGCCAGGACAAGCTCATACGCCGCCTGACCGGCCACCGTGACGTTGCTGTCCACGCTCACCGCGGTGGTCGGTCCCACCTTGGCGAGCACCTGATCGGCCGCCTGCTGAGGGGTCAGCGGTGCGGTGGCGGCCGGGGCCGTCTGCGCCGGGTGCGCGGGCAGCGAGAACTTGGTCACCGTGTTCGCCGAACTGTCCCACAGCCAGGCCGTGCTGCCGTCGCGGATCAGGTCGGTCTCGGTCAGCGAAGCGGGCATCGACAGCCGGAAGTGCTCGGGACTCGCGTACCAGACCATGACCGTGTGCGACCCGGTGAGCAGGGACGTAATCGAGGTGGAGCTGCCTATGTCGGGCAGGCTGGGCAGGCCGAGCGAGGCCGTCTCCACCACCGTGCCGGTCAGCGGCGGCACCGAGGTCTCGCCGGCGACCTCGGCGAGCACCTGGGCCGGGGTCCGCGCCGGGAGCGCAGGGGCGGCCTGGGCCACCGAGATCAGCGACCCCGCCAGCACCCCGCCTACGACGACGGCCACGCCGGCCGGAACGGCCCATCGTGCCCGCCTGGACAGCTTAGCTACACCGAACATGACACCTCACCCGTTATTCGGAGCGTACCCGCCGGCCGGCAGCGATGCTCCCCCGTGCCGGCCGGTGGTACCCACCATGCCACGCGGTCGCTGTGAACACCCTGAGACGCGAGCCCTGGCACCCGGCATGGTAGGTGAGACTGGGACTATGCGGGTGCTAGTGGTCGAAGACGAGCAGCGGCTGGCCGCGGCCGTCCGCCGCGGCCTGAACGCCGAGGGCTTCGTGGTTGACCTGGCCCATGACGGCGTGGACGGCCTGCACCTGGCCCGGCAGGGCGGCTATGACGCCGTGGTGCTCGACCTGATGCTGCCCGGGCTGTCCGGATACAAGGTGTGCGAACGGCTGCGGGCGGAACGCAACTGGGTGCCCGTGCTCATCTTGTCCGCCAAGGACGGCGAGTACGACCAGGCCGACGGGCTCGACCTGGGCGCGGACGATTACCTGACCAAGCCGTTCTCCTACGTGGTGCTCGCCGCCCGGCTGCGGGCACTGCTGCGCCGTGGCGCCCGGCCGCGCCCGGCGGTGCTCGCGGCGGGCGACCTGTTCCTGGACCCCGCGAGCCGCGCCGTGCGCCGCGGCGAGGTCGGCATCGAGCTGACCCCGAGGGAGTTCGCGCTGCTGGAGTACCTGATCCGGCGGCCGGACCAGGTGGTGCCCAAGGCCGAGCTACTGGACCACGTCTGGGAACAGGACTCGGTGGCCGACCTGAACGTGGTGGAGGTCTATGCCGGGTATCTCCGGCGCAAGATCGACGTGCCGTTCGGCCGGAACGCGCTGCAGACCGTGCGCGGCGCGGGTTACCGCCTCGCCGCTGATGGTGGTTGACCATGGTCGACCAAATAGCGGAAGGGCGGTGGCGGCGAGGGCGGTGGCGGCGAGGGCGGTGGCGGCGAGGATGGGGCCGGCCTGGTGGCGGGGCCGGCCTGGTGGTGGCGGCGGCGCAGCCTGCGGGCACGGCTGACGCTGATCACGGCGGCCGGGCTGGCGGTGGCCCTGGGTGCCGCGGCCATCCTGCTGGTCAACGCGCTGCAGGCGTCCCTGGTCCGCGGGCTCGACGACTCAGCCCGGCAAGGTGCGCTCGAGGTCGCGGCCCTGGTGGAGCAGAACCGGCTGCCAGACCCCGTTCCCGTCGCCGCCGGGACGGTCACCATCCAGGTCCTCGACGCCCAGGGGCGGATCACCGACGTATCGCCGGGCGCGGATCGCCTGGTGCCGCTGCTGCCGCGGGCCCAGGCGGCCGCGGCCGCGCGCACCGCCCAGGCCCGCACGCTGGCCGGTCCGCCGCTCGGCCTGCCGTCGCTGCTGCAAGTGGTGGCGGTGCCCGCCGGTGATCACCAGATAGTGATCGCGGCGGTCTCCTACGCCCAGGCCGCCGACAGCGTCACCACGCTCGCGCGGGCCCTGGCTATCGGCACCCCGCTGCTTTTCGGCCTGCTGGCCCTGGCTACCTGGCTGGTCACCGGGTATACGCTGCGGCCGATCGCCGAGCTGCGCCGCGGCGCCGCGGAAGTGACACAGACCGGCGTGCCGCGTGACCTGCCGGTGCCGCTGGCCCGCGACGAGGTGCGGTCGCTCGCCGTCACGCTGAACGACATGCTGTCCAGGCTCGCCGCCGCTCAGCAGCGCCAGCGCGACCTGGTGTCCGATACCGCGCACGAGTTGCGCAGCCCGATCGCCTCGATCCGGACCCAGCTCGAGGTCGCGCTCGATCACCCGGACGGGCTGGACTGGCTGGAGACGGCCCGCGACGTGCACGCGGACACGCTGCGACTCGCGCGGCTGGCGGAGGACCTGCTCCTGCTCGCGCGACTGGATGAACAGGGCCTGACCCGGCCGGGGAAGCCCGTCGACGTTTCCGGCCTGGCCGGATCGGTCGCGGAGCGGTACGCCGCCGCCCGGGTCAAGGTCCGGGTCGATGCGCCGGGACGTTGCGTGGTCGTCGGCGACCCGGACGCGCTGAGCCGGCTGCTGGTCAACCTGCTCGACAACGCCGTCCGCTACGCGGCCAGCGAGGTCACCGTCTCGGTGCGGCGCGAAGCCGGACGCGCGCTGCTCGCGGTCAGCGATGACGGACCCGGCATCCCGGCCGAGGATACCGAGCGGGCCTTCGGACGGTTTTCCCGGCTGGACGGCGCGCGGCACCGGACAGGAGAGGCAGGGGCGGGCCTGGGCCTGGCGATCGTCCGGGCCGCCGCGGAAGCCCACGGCGGTTCGGTGTCGCTCACCGACGCCGGTCCCGGGCTGCGCGCCGAGGTGCTCCTGCCGCTGGCCGCCAGTGCCTAGTGTCCAGGCCGATCGCCCTCGCAGGCCGGCGTCGACCGTCCCTCAGATCGGGTAGCGGGTGGGTTCGGTGGTGCTGGTCCGGCCGGAGGGGGCGGTCCAGCGGAAGGTGGCCGGGGTGATCTGCTCGACCTTCCAGCGGGGGTGCTGTTTGAGCCGGTGGTCATGCCGGCACTTCGGACTGTTGAGGCACCTGCAGATACATCCATAACCTGGAAGAACAGCGCAGATCGCCCTCTTCGGCACCCCCATTGCCGTTACTCAGATGCCGGTTCGTTCAAGGAGCCCGGCACGTAGCGCCGGGATAAGTTGGTGCACTCACCGTCGGTTCCGGCCATCAGGGCACGGGCGTCGGCCAGCAAACAGGTATCGCGATGATCTGCCAGACTGGGAGCATGGACGAAGCCACGGCAGCAGAGGTAATGGCGGAGTCTGCTGCCGTGCTCAGGAAGGCCGGGGCTCGGTTCGCCTACGTGCATGGCAGTCGCGCCTCTGGCCAATACCGTCCGGATTCGGACATCGACATCGCGGCGTACTTCGGCGGCCAGCCGCCGAACGGCTTCGACATCCTGCTGCCACCTGGCGTGGACCTCCTGGTCCTCGACCATGCTCCGCTGGAACTGGCCGGACGGGTAGCGGCCCGCGGCAGGCTCCTCTTCGAGGATGATCCCGTCAGCCGGGTCCGGTGGGAGGCCACCACCAGAAAGATTTACTTCGACGAGCTCCCGCGCATTACCCGCGCGCACCGGGAGTTCGCGGCCAGTGTCACCGGCAGGAGCGGGTAGCTCGTGGTAGACGAAGATCGCGTCCTGCGGCTGCTGCGGAGCGTTGCCGACGATACTGCCGTCTTGCGGCAGGAAGCCGCGGCTGGCGAGGAGCGCCGCCTGGATCCCATCTGGCTGCGCGGCGTGAAGTACACCTTTGTTACCGCCATCGAGGCCTGCATCGATGTCGCGCAGCATATCTGCGCGACGGAAGGCTGGGGGCCGCCGGCCGACAACGGTGACGCCGTCCGGCTGCTGGGAGAGCACGGAGTGCTAACAACTGAGCTGGCTATCTCGATCCGCAGGGCTGTCGGGTTCCGCAACGTACTCGTGCATGACTACATCGAGGTCGATGACTCGATAGTCGTCAACAGGCTGAAGAGCCTGGACGACCTTAAGGAATTCGTGCGCCAGGTAGCGGCCTACGTCACTGGTGCGCAGCCCGAGCCTGAGTTGTAGCGCCCGCCACGTGGCCAGCAAAAGGAGCAACTTTGATCCGGGCCGAGGTGCCAGAAAAGGTCAGCGCCAGAACGGCCTGGATCCGTGCGACAAGTGTGTCATTATCGTTTGCACGGCGGACTGTGCTGGCACTCCCATATAGCTCGTTGAGCTGGGAGACACGCGCGCGAGCCAATGCTGCTGGCGGCAACCGCCAGCTACATTGGCGAAGGCTTCGACTGCCCGGCGCTCGACACGCTTTTCCTGTGCTCACCGTCCTCCTCGGAGTCGATCATCACGCAGAACGTCGGCCGGATCATGCGTGATCTGCCGGGGAAAACGACGGTTGAGGTACACGACTACGCCGACACCAGAGTGCCCATGCTGACCCGCATGCACGGGAAGAGGCTTACCGCCTACAAGAAGATCGGCTTCACCAATCCGGTGATTGGTGAGATCCCGCTGTTCCCCGGCACCGAGATGGCCGTCCCAGCAATGGCCGCCCCAGCGCCGGCGCACCCATCCAAACCCGCTGCCGTCTCGGCAGCAGAAGTCAGGACGTGGGCGAAGGAAAACGGTCTCGACGTCTCCGCCCGCGGCCGCCTTCGCCCCGAGATCTGGGATCAGTACCGCGTCGCGCATCTAGCGTAACCGCCGGACTATCACCTTTTGACATTCGCGGAGAGCGACAAGTGTGTGTTATTAACACTTGCACGGCGGACCGCCATTACACAGGCACGTCCGGCCGCCCGCCTCGTACGCGACGTTGTGCTCGAAGTCGGCCTGGGCGGCGGGCCGCCGGCAGGTGGGGGCGGTGCAGGTCGAGTGCCGGATCTGGGCCAGGTGCCGCAGCTTACGGCCCGGGTCATGCCCAGCCGCCTCGAACCGGTGATCACAGCTCCCGGTGGCGATCGGGTCCACCGCGAATGCCAGGTCCCGCTGCCCGGGAACCCCGGTGGTGAACCGCCAGGATCCGTATCCGCCCGGCGGCCCGGCTTGATCTGCGGACGTGACGGTGAACCCCGGGCCGTCCCGGCTGGCCGCGCCGGGCGGATCCGGCGGATCGGGCGGGTCGCGGCCTCCGGGCGGCCCGGGGTCTGCTCCGCCAGCCGGCCGGTCGCGCGGTTCCCGGGTGCGGGCCGGGCGCAGCCGTGCCCGATCGCGTGGCCCTGCCCGTCGGTGACGGTCAGGCACCAGGTGGTCTTCGGGTTGGCGGCGGCGGCGCGGGCCAGGTCCCGGGCCAGCCACGGGTCGACCGGGCCGAGTCCCGGGATCTCCCCGGGCCGGTCCGCCAGCCCCAGCAACGTGGTCAGCGGGACGGTCAGGTGCAGCCGCCCCGCGAACCCCGACGGCCGCACCCCCGCCCCCGGCGCAGTCACCGGCCCGGCCGGATCCGGCCGGACCGGGGGCGGGGGCCCGGACCCGCCAGTCCGCGGACCGCCTGCCGGACCGCCACTGCCGCTCTCGCCGCCGCTACCATTGCCACTGCCGCTGCCGCCGCTGTTCCCGCCGCCGCCGTCCGTAGTGCCGCTGGTGTCTGTGGTGTCGCTGGTGCCGTCCGTGGTGCCGCTGGTGTCTGTGGTGTCGCTGGTGTCCGTGGTGCCGTCAGCGGGCGCGGCGGGGCGGGAGTCTTTGTCCAGCAGCAGGTCGAGGTAGGCGCGGGCGCGCAGCTCATCCATGCTGCCGGCCAGCCCGGCCTTGCGGAGCTGCCGGGCCCACCAGGAGATCCGCTCACTGGGGGACCTCTGCTGAAATGGCGTTTGGGGGAACGGTCATCTGGCCGGATGTGATCGGTATGTGACTTGGTTGTTGCGGGATGTGCATTGTGCGGGATGCGCCGGAGGTCCAGAGTTAGCGGGTCGGTGAGCATGATCACCGATGCACCCCAGGTGCCGCCAGTCACCGCCTAGATCCGCGAGACCCTTCAGTGAGGTCCAGGACCAGTTCTGCGGGTCTGGCGGTTGCCCGGGTCGCACGATCGTCGACAGGGCCTTGCGCTTCGAGCGCCGCACAGTGAGCTGACGACAGCGTCCCGGTTCCGTCCATAAGGGTGCCTCCCCACTGAGTAAGCAGCGAGGAGGCTGTGATGAAGTATGCCCTAACTCAGGTTCTGCCTGATGTTCCGGCCGGCCAGGTGTTCGCCGGCATTGACTGGGCCACCGCTGATCACGTGGCGTGCGTGGCTGACATGGCCGGGCGGGTCATCGACCGGTTCAGTGCCGGTCATGACAAGGCGGGCATCGATGCGCTGATCTCGCGGCTGCGCCGGGGCGGGGTCAGCGAGGTCGCGATCGAGCGGGGCGACGGCGTGCTGGTCGAGGCGCTGCTGGCCGCGGGCCTGATAGTCGTGGTGATCACCTCCCGGCAGGTGAAGAACCTGCGGTCCCGGTACGGCGCCGCGGGCGCCAAGGACGACCGGTTCGATTCGTTCGTGCTGGCCGACACGCTGCGCACCGACCGGGCGCGGCTGCGGCCGCTGATCCCGGATGCGCCAGCGACCATCACGCTGCGGGCGGCGGTCCGGGCCCGCAGGAACCTCGTCGCGCACCGGGTGGCGGCATGCAACCAGCTGCGTGCCCACCTGGCCGTGGCGTTCCCCGCCGCAGTCAGGCTGTTCCGCGACCTGGACAGCCCGATCAGCCTGGCGTTCCTGGCCCGCTTCGGCAGCCAGGACGCCGCCGCGCAGCTCGATGAGCAGGCCATCGCCGCCTGGCTGAAGACCCTCCCGGTGCGGGGCCGCCCGGCCCCGGTCAGCGTGCTGTGCGCCCGGCTGCGGGCCGCGCCCGGCGGCGCGACCGGACCGGACGGGGCCGCCCAGGCCGCCATCACCGCTGCCCTGACCGCCACGGTGACCATGCTCGCCGCGCAGGCCAAGGCCCTGGAGACCGAGATCGGCAGCCAGCTGGCCGCCCACCCCGACAGGCACATTTTCACCTCCCTGCCCCGTGCCGGCACGCTGCGCGCCGCCCGGCTGCTGGCCGAGATCGGGGACTGCCGGGCCCGGTTCCCCGACCCGCAGGCGCTCGCCGCCCTCGCCGGAGCCGCCCCGGTCACCCGCCAGTCCGGCACCCACCTCTCCCACGCCTTCCGGTGGGCAGTCAACCGCCAGCTCCGCGACGCCGTCTGCGACTTCGCGAACGACTCCCGGCACGCCAGCGCCTGGGCCGCGGACATCTACGCCGCAGCCCGCGCGCGCGGCAAAGACCACCCCCACGCCGTCCGCATCCTGGCCCGCGCCTGGATCTACGTCATCTGGCGCTGCTGGCAGGCCGGCACCGCCTACGACCCCGCCAAGCACAACGCCCTGCAGGCCATCCTGGCCCGGCAGCAAGCCAGCGACCCCGCAGCCGCCGGCCCCGGGCCGCAGGAGACCCGGTGACTGACGCGACCACCGCCGCGCTGCGCGCCTGCGCCGCCGGCCTCTACCCCGACGAAGCCGCCGTCGAACTGCTCATCAGCCACGGCGGGTTCCTGCACCGCAGCGACTTCACCAGCTTCGTGCACACCGGCACCAGCATCAGCGACGGCGTGACCCCGATGGCCCAGATCAACTGGGACGCCGTGCACACCGCCCTGCACGACGGCCAGCTACCCCTCTGCGGCGGCGAACGCCGCATCCTCAAACTCGCCTCCAGCATCGCCGCCGGCTACCCCGTCTGCCTGCGCGACACCCTCCCCGGACTGGACAACCGGAACCTGCAACTCCTGATCACAGCCATCCGGCACGCCGCGGGACAAAGACCCCCGCACCGCTAGCCGCCGATCACCGCACCAGCCTGGCAGGCCCCGCCGGTCATCCCGGCGCGGCCTGCCGACGTTCACGCCCCGAACTACGCATAACACCACGTCCGCAGCGAGGTCCCCACAGGGCAACTGGTCCGCGGCCAGCACCTCGGCGGGGGGGAGTTCCCGGCCGGCCAGCGCCGCGTTCCCGCTGTCCTCGGCCCACCGCTGCACCCGGGCGTCCTTCGCGGCCTCCTCCCGCCGCTTCCGCGCCTTCTGCGGCGCGACGGCCATCACCGCCTGGGCGATCGCGGACCGCAGCCCGCCCGGCGTCAGCCGCCCGGCCCGCCCCAGCACCAGCTCCTCCGCCGCCCGGGCCTCCTCCGCATCCAGCAGGACGGTGGCCCAGGCGATGATCTGCGCCTTGGCATGCCGCACGGTCCCGGCGCGGAACGCCGCCCTGGTGCCGGGCAGCCTGACTTCCAGGTCCCGGGCCAGGTCCAGCATCCCCTCCGCGGTGCCGCGGCCCTCGGCCAGCAGCTGGGCGATCTCATCCCCGGCGAACTCCTCCCGCTCCGCCGGCATCCCTGCCGGGCCCGCCAGCCGGTGGCCGGGGGCGGGACGGCGGCGGGTGAACTCCGCCAGCGCGGCATGCTTGAGGGAACACGCGGTGGCCTCGGCCCGGTCCAGCGCGCCGATGATCCCGGCCAGCTCATCATCACTGGCCCCGGCGAACCGGTCCCCGGCCCCGGCGGCGTCCTCAGCGAACCCCAGCAGCACCCCGCCGCCGGGCGCCACATCCAGCGGCTGCCCGGTGCCGAACCCGCCGGCCGGGCCGGCGTACTCACCGGGGACCCGCCGCGCCGAGCCGGGCATCCCCGGCCCGCGGCGGCCCACCCTCACCCCGGCCTGGGGTATCTCCGCATCCGGGGGCAGCTCGAGCGGCCCACTCCGCCTCGGCGGCCTGCTCCGCGGCCTGGGCGGCGGCGATCCGCCGGGACTCCGCCCGCAACCCGTCCAGGTCCACGTCATCGGGCAGCGCCGGATCGTCCGGATCCGGGCACCACCGAGGATCCCCTTCTGGGTCCGGCGGCGCCAGCTCGGGCTCCGCCGCGGCCAGCCACGCCTCCCACTGCTCCGGGTCAGCCAGCGGATCCGTCCCGGCCGGGACCGGCCGCCAGCCGTCCGCCTCGTCGATCGGATTACCGGCGATGTCCCAGCCCCAGGTGGGATCCGGCTGGGGGGCGCCGGGAGCGTGAGCGTGCCGGGTGGGGTCGGGGGAAGCTGGTCCTCGGGGCATGCACCACCACCCGTTCGGAGGAATGATCTTCTATAGAACATGATAGCGAATAAACTGCTACATTGCAAGCGTAATAACCTGATGATAGATATAATACGAACAGATAGACGAGTGTCTAGGAACTGGTCACCGTCACGCGCGGCCCGGGCATCCGGTGCGGCTGGGAGTGCTTCCATGACACCGAGATCAGCGCCCCGCCCAGCGGTGAGTCACCGATGTGCCAGCGCCCCCCGGTCGAGCGCACGATCGAATCACCGATAGCCAGCCCGAGCCCCGCGCCTGACCCCTGCTCAGTGGCCCGGTGGAAGCGGTCGAACAGGCGCGGCCGGTCGGCTTCCGGGATGCCGGGCCCGCTGTCCTCGACGATCAGGCTGACCCGGCTGCCCTGGGCACGGACCTGGATCCGCACCTGTCCGTCCGGACCCGCGTGCCGGCAGGCATTGTCGACCAGCACGCCCGCCAGCCGGTCGATCCACTCCGTCGGCGCGCTGATCAGCACCGGGCCGGCCGCCGTTTCTGCGGTAACGGCGGGACCGACCGCGCGGAACCGGTCCGCGCAGGCCTGCGCCAGCGTGACCAGGTCTACCGGTTCGTCGCGGGGTGGCGGCGGCCGGGAATCGAACCTGGCCAGCCAGAGCATGTCGTCCACGAGCTGCCGCAGCCGCTCGCTCTCGCCCTGGATGCGAGTCAGTGCGTCGCGGTACTCGGCCGCGTCCCGCGAGGCGGACAGGGCCACGTCGGCTTCGGCCCTGATGACGCTGAGCGGAGTGCGCAGCTCGTGTGACGCGTCGGCGGTGAACTCGAGCTGCCGGCGCCGGGACTGCTCCACCGGAGCCAGTGCCCGCAGCCCGACCACCAGCAGGCCGAAGAACAAGGCGAGCAGCAGGAACGGCCCGGCGATAATCTCACCGTTCAGCAGCAGCCGCTCGGTGTGCGCGTCACCGGCCAGGCTCTGGCCCGCGATCAGCCAGCCGCTGCCGTCCCGCGTCATCTTCAGCCGGAACGGCCCCACCGAGCCCAGGTTCGCGGTGATCGCGAGCCCGTCGCGGGGCGCGTGTCCGGCGAGCAGGCCGGCCGGCAGCGCGGGCGCACCCGGGCTCTGCCCGGTGAGCGTGCCCCGCACGTTCATCGCCCAGAGGAAGACCGGCGCGGCGTCGGCGTCGATGTCGCCGTGACCTGAGCCCTCGGCCGGGCCCGTCCTGATCACGGGCTGGCTGAGCGTCGCCGGATCCTGACGGACCGCCGCGAGGCGCGAGGCCAGCCGTTCGTCGTTCTGGCCGGCCAGGTGCGCCGATACGGCCAGGTTGAGCACGATGGCGCTGACGACGTAGACCGCGGCGATGACCCCGGTCGCGATGGCAGCCACCCTGGTGGCCGGGCTGAGCTTCATGACGGGATGATCCGGTAACCGACGCCGCGAACGGTCTCGATCCTGACCCCGGCCCCCGCGAGCTTGGACCGCAGCCGGGCCAGGTGGACGTCGATGGTGTTCGAGCCGAAGGCATCGGCCTCGTTGTCCCAGACATGCTGGGCGATGGAGCGGCGGTCGACGACGCCCGGCGAGCGCCGCATGAGTATCTCCAGGATCCCGAGTTCGGTACTGGTGAGGGCCGGCCGTTCGCCCTTTATCAGCACCTCCCGTGCCGCCGGGTCGAACTGCAGCTCCCCGATCACCATCTGGGGCGGGTGGCTGACCGGGGGCCGGCGCTGCAGCGCCCGGAGCCGGGCCAGCAGCTCACCGAAGTCGAACGGTTTGACCAGGTAGTCATCGGCGCCCGCGTCGAGGCCGGCGATCCGGTCCGCCGGCGTATCGCGGGCGGTCAGCATCAGCACCGGGACGGTGGAGCCCCCGCGGCGGATGACGCGGACCAGGTCAAGGCCGGACAACTTGGGCATGCGCCAGTCAACCACCGCCACCTCGTACGGGTAGAACCTCAGGTACGAGGCCGCCGTCTCCCCGTCGGCCACCAGGTCCACGACGTAGCCCTGCTCCCTGAGCCCGCGGGCCAGGACCTCACCGAGACTCTCGTCGTCCTCCGCGATCAGCACCCTCACAGGTTCAGAATCTACTCCGGCTGCGGGCTGCGACCGCCTCAGCGCGAAACGCGGCGCCACAGCGGCCGGGGGACGAGGCGCAGGCCGAAGGCCAAACCGGCCAGCGGCGCCGGGACCCAGACGGCCGCCTTGCGACGGCGCAGCGCGGCGGCGGTGGCCGCACCGACCTTCTCCGGTGTCGTGGCCAGCGGCGCGGGTGGCATGCCCGCGGTCATCCGGCCGGTGACGAATCCGGGCCGGATCAGGACCACCCGCACCCCGCTGCCGTGCAGCGAGTCGGCCAGGCCGCGGGCGAACGCGTCCAACCCGGTCTTGGCCGCTCCATACACGAAGTTGGCCCGGCGGGGGCGTACCGCGGCGATCGAGGACAGCACCACGATCGTGCCCTCGCCCCGGGCGCGCATCCGCGCGGCGACCGCCAGCAGGGTGGTGACGTGCCCGGTGAAGTTGGTGTCGATCATCGCGGCGGCGCGGCTGACGTCACGTTCCAGATCCGCCTGCGGCACCAGGACGCCGGCCGCCGATATGACCAGGTCCAGGGGGCCTTCGGCCAAGATACCGTCGACGAACGCCTGATGACGGCCGACCTCGACCGCGTCGTAGGGCACGGACCGCACCCGGTAAGGCAGTTCCTTGCCCGCAGCCTCCAGCCGCTGCTCATCGCGGCCGGCCAGGATGACCTCGGCCGCCGCGGGCAGATCCAGCGCGGCCAGGATGGCCAGGCCGATTTCGCTCGTGCCGCCGAGCAGCATGACCCGGGGCAGGTAGCCCGGTTCGTTCGGGAAAAAGATCATCTATCCGCCCTCATGGGGTCAGCGCAGGCCCGTACAGGCCCGCCGTGAACAACGCCAGCCACGCCAGTTCGCAGGCCAGCATGGGAAGGTCCCTGGTCAGCAGGTCTTCCACCGGCGCGGCGGTTTGCCGGCCGGTGAGGACGGCGAACCGGGTCAGGGCCAAGGCCAGCGGGAGAGCGGACAGCAGGTGCCAGATCCTGGCCTGCGGCCGTTCCCCGGCCGCCCAGGCCAGGTAGGCCGCGATCATCAGGCCGGCCACGACGAACTGACCCAGCCGCAGCGCCGCGGGCCGGTAATAGCGCATCACCGGCCGGTGCCTGATGGCCTCGGGGCCGAGGCTGGTCAGCTCGGTGTACCGCTTGGCGATCGCGACGCTGAACGCGCCCAGGCTGCACACCAGCAGGAACCAGCCGGACGGCGGCACGTGCGTCGCCGCGGCCCCGCCGAGCACCCGCAGCAGGAAACCGGACGCCACGAAGAGCAGCTCGACCACCGGGATGTGCTTGAGCACCCAGGAGTACATGAACGACAGGGCCAGGTAGGCGCCTACCGCCGCGGTGAGCAGCGGCTCGGAGATGACCACGCCGCCTGCCAGTCCGGCCAGGGCGCACACCACGCCCAGCACCACGGCGTGTGACTTCGGCAGGTCGCCGGCCGCGACGGGCCGGTGCCGCTTGCGCGGATGGCTGCGGTCGCGCTCGGCGTCGGCCACGTCGTTGATGAAGTACACCGCGACCGAGGCGAAGCCGAAGGCGGCCGCGGCCACGAGGGCGTAGGCCAGGCCGTCCCGCCGGCCGAGCGTCGCGCCGGCTAGCGGTGCCGCGAAGACGAGCAGGTTTTTCGGCCACTGCCGGGGCCGGGCCGTCCGCAGCACCGCCACCGGCCAGCGGGGACGGCGGGCATGCCTGGGCAGGGCCACACTGCTGGCGCGTGACTGAATAGTCACCGTGAGTAGACTGCGGTGAAGTCGCGACTGTAGACCGAGTAGTACCGGTACGCGGTCTGCTGCTGGGTGGGCAGCAGGTTGGTCGGCGTCGGGTCGGTGGGATGGCCGGCCGCGTGGTAGTACTCATACGACATCCAGTACGGGTTGATGTCCAGCTGCAGGCCCTCGACCGCGCCCGCCCGGCGCAGCAGGTTGGCCAGCGACTGCACGTCGAGCGCCGGTCCGTACACGAAGATCACCCGGCCCCCCTTGGTGATGCCAAGCCCGGAGCGCCAGACGTAGTACCCGCCACCCAGGGTGGCGCCCCAGCTCCCCAGCACGTCCTGGTTCACGCTGGCGGGGACCACGCCGTGATCGACGATCAGCTTGAGGTTCTGCCGGACGCCGACGACGTCCGGCGTCATCCGCACTTCCGACCCCCAGGAACCGATCTTGATGGTGCCGTTGCGGTAGTAGACCACCGAGGCCGCCCCGTTCACCAGGCCGCCCCTGGTGACGCCGTTGAGGTAGAAGCCGCCGCCCGCCGTGTCCAGCTTGAACCCGCCGTTGAAGGTCGCGACCAGGCCGGTGCGCGAGCCCGGCGGGATATACGGCTGGGACTTCCAGTTACCCGGGCCGGGATCCTCGGCGCCAGGATGCAGCTGGAAGCTGACCAGCCGCTGGTCCATCGAGACGATCCCGGCCACGTAAGAGGTGTGCGTGCTGTCGGGCCGCAAGAAGGTGCCGAAAATGGCGGGCTCGCCCTTGATCGTCTCCAGCACGCGCCAGACGCCTTCGCCCGGCAGCGGGGCCCCGGCCGGCGAACTCAGCTTGAGCGGGATGTTCGGTACGAACCCGTGGTGCTTGGCCTTGACCTTCACCGGCGCGGCGCCCGGGGCGGTGAGCGAGAAGCCGGGCTTGCCGCCGACCTTGGGCGGGGAGTAGCTGATCCACTCCCCGAAGGTCACCACGGGGCCCAGGTAGTGATCCCTGGCCCATTCGGCCAGCTTGGAGGACATCGAGCCGCCGTTGGGCGCGGCCAGCGCCTGGCCCACGGAAAAGCCGACCCAGACGAGGAAAACCGCGAAGATGGCCAGGATGACGCGGACCGTGCGCAGCCTCAGCACCCGGCGGAACCGGCCGCGGCCGCGCCGGCGCCGTTTGGTTCCGGGCGGGGGCGGGCCGTCGCCGCCCGGCGGCCTGCGGTCCTCATCCGGCCCCTGCGGCCCGGCGCCGTAGGGCTGCGGCTGGCCGTAGGGCTGCGGTTCGGCGTACGGCTGCTGTTGGCCGTAGGGCTGCTGTTGGCCGTAGGGCTGCTGTCGGCCGTAGGGCTGCTGTTGGCCGTAGGGCTGCTCTGGTCCGTACGGGTACTGCGCGTACGCGTCCGGCCCGTACGAGGAGTCCGGCCCGTACGAGGAGTCCGGCCCGTACGAGGAGTCCGGCCCGTACGAGGGGTCCGGCCGGTACGACTGGTCCTGCGGGTACGAGGAGTCCTGTCCGCGCGGGCCTGGCCCGTGGGGGACCTGTCCCTGGGGGGGCTCGGATCCGTAGGGCGAACCGGGGTCGTGGGGCGATTCAGGGCCATACGGCTCTGGCCGGTACGGCGATCCTGATCCGTACGGCGAGGCTTGTTGCCGGGCAGCGCGACGGGATGCCGGTCGTAGCACTCGCCTACCTCCTCGGTTGTTGCTTCGGAAGTTCCGTAGATGGTCTACCGGTTCAACATGAAGGAATGGTTACACACCCCGTCTGCCCAAAGGTTACACAGCCCGGCTACCCGGAACGGCGGGAAATGTCCTGACGCCATGCACGATGAGATTACCCCGCGCGGGCGCGTGAACCCGGCCCGGGTGGACCGTGGTCACCTGGATGTAATCCGGCGCCAGTGGCCTACCAGTGCCCCCAGGGGAGCAGGGCCGTGACGGCGACCGCGGCGAACAGCAACGTCAGGTAGGCGATGGACAGGTGGAACAGCCGCATGGGAGCCGGGGATGAGCCCTCGGCGGCGGCCGCGACCCTGCCCTGCAGCCGGTGGGCCTCGGCCAGGAACCAGACGCCGAGGGCGGCGGCGAAGACCCCGTAGATCCACCCGGCGTACGGGATCAGGGCGAGGGTGGCGGCCACCATGGCGTAGGAGTACCACAGGATCTTCCGCGCCACCGCGGCGGGCGACGCCACCACCGGCAGCATCGGCACGTTCGCCGCCGCGTAGTCCTTGCGGAACTTCATGGCGAGCGCCCAGAAATGCGGCGGAGTCCACAAGAAGATGACGGCGAACAGCACCACGGCGGGCAGGCTCACCGTACCGGTCACGGCCGCCCAGCCGACCAGGACAGGGAAGCAGCCCGCGGCGCCGCCGATCACGATGTTCGACGGGCTGCGGCGCTTGAGCAGCAGCGTGTACACGAAGACGTAGAACAGGATGGCCGCGTCCGCCAGCGATGCCGCCAGCCAGTTGGCCATCAGGCCGAGGAGCAGCGTGGCCCCGGCACCCAGCAAGATCCCCCAGGCCAGGGCCTCCCACGGCTTGATCGTGCCGTGCCCGTTGACCACCAGCGGGCGGCGGGAGGTCCGCTTCATCACCGCGTCGATGTCGCGGTCGATATAACAGTTGATCGTGTTGGCGCTGCCCGCGGCCAGCGTGCCACCGATGAGCGTCACCAGGACGAGCCGGATCGACGGCATCCCGCGCTGGGCGAGCAGCATGGTCGGGACCGTCGTAACCAGGAGCAGTTCGATGATGCGCGGCTTGGTCAGCGCGACGAGCGCGCTGGCGATGACCCGCGGCGAGCGCCTCGACGGAAAGCCTCCCGGCGAGACGGTGCCCGGCGAAACGGTGCCCGCGGGGGCCGGCACGGCAGCGGCAAAGGCGTTAGGCACCCGTGTCACGCGTCGCCTTCTGCCTCGTCGGCGGGGGGCGTGGTCTCGGTCTCGGTCTCGGTCTCGGTCTCGGTCTCGGGAATGACGATAGGGTGCTGGAGGGTCTCCGACGCGTTCGGCGGCTGCAGACCGGGCACCCCGGTCTGTGTCTCGGCCACGGCCACGGCCGCGCTAGCCGGGATGGGCCCGTGCACCCGGGTCACGCCGGCGGTGCCGGGTTCGCGGGTGCCGGTGGCGGTCTGGTGAGCCGGTCGCAGGTACTTCATCCGGGGCACGCTGTGCGGCCGCTTGAAGATGAAATAGAGCAGGCCGGCGATGACGATGAAGGCCCCGTAGGGCAGCGCGAACGACTCGATCGACCCGCCCAGGTACCTGGTCGGGCCATCAGCGAGAAACAGTTCAGTCACCGAACCTCCAGCCATGCAGGACATCCGTCTTAGCGTATGTAGAAAAGCACCCAGAAGATGATCGTAATCACGGCCAGGTAGTTCCAGACGAAGGTGAACGAGCTTAGCGACGCCTCGAACCGCTGGACGTTGAACGCCTCACTGTAAGTGGGCGGCTGCTCGACGAACGAGATCGCCGGGATCGAGCGCGCCCGCATGTACAGCATCTCCAGCCAGATCATGGCACAGAGCCAGACGATCAGCGCCACCGGGTAGAACCCGACGAAGACGCTGGCGAACCCGGACTGGCCGGGCTGGAACGGCAGCGTGAGCAGCTCCACGATCTGCAGCGCGACCGCGGCCAGGCCGAGCACCAGCGCGACCAGGGCCGCCAGCGCCCACGGGGCCTTGCGCCCGGCCTTGATCTGCTGGAGCCCCAGCGTCTGCACGATCGCGCTCAGGACGACCAGGCCCATGATCACGGCCCCGTACCACTGGTGCGGGGGCGTGGTGGAACTCGGCAGCCACTTGTCGTGCGAGTTCGCCGACTGCAGGTAGAAGTAGGCGAACGCGAACGCGCCGAACAGGAACGTCAGGCCGCCGACGGCGAGCCGGGAGCCCGTCCACGCCGCGTTCAGCGCGGCCTCGTGGTAGAACGCCTGCTCCTCGACGGCCCTGGTGGCCGTCTCCTCGCTGCCGGCCGGGGCTACGTCTGTCACGGTCAGGCCTCCGATCCGGCGAGGGCGCCGCTGATCACTCCGGCGGGCGGGTTCAGGTCCGCCACCGGCAGCGCGTTCGGGTCACCGTATTCATACGGGCCCGCCAGGACCACCGGGATGTGCTCGAAGTTGTGCGGCGGCGGCGGCGAGGACACCTGCCACTCCAGGCCGCGGGCCCGCCACGGGTTCCCGACTTCTCGTTCCCGCCAGAACAAGGTGGACATGACGAAGTTGATCAGGAAGATCAGGATCGACGCGCCGAGGAGGAACGCCGAGATCGATACCCAGTCGTTCAGCGTCTGGAGGTTGCGGGCATACTCGAACACGCGTCTCGGCTGGCCGAGCTGGCCAACCGCGAACAGCGGCAGGAAGGTCGAGTTGAAGAAGATGAACATGGTCCAGAAGTGGATCTTCCCGAGCCGCTCGTTCAGCCTGATCCCCATCATCTTGGGCAGCCAGTAGTAGATGCCGCCCATGAACGCGAAGATCAGCCCGCCCATGATCGTGTAGTGGAAGTGCGCCATCACGAAGAATGAGCCGTGCGAGGTGGTATCGACCGGCACGTCGGAAAGGAACACGCCGGAGATCCCGCCGAACAGGAAGTTGATGTACATGCCCATGGCGAACAGCATCGGCACCGTCAGCCGGATCTTCGCCTTCCAGAACGTGCCCATGGCGACTAGGTAGATGAAGCCGGTGGGGATGGAGATCAGCTCCGTGGTCAGCATGAACAGCGGCCGCATGTCCGGGTTGATGCCGGACATGAACAGGTGATGCTGCCAGACGAAGAAGGACAGGATGGCGACGCCGAGCATGCCCGCCGCGGCGATCTTGTACCCGAACAGCGGCTTGCGGCAGAACACCGGGATGATCTCCGAGACGATGCCGAATCCGGGCAGCGCCAGGATGTACACCTCGGGGTGGCCGAAGAACCAGAACAGGTCCTCGTACAGGTAACTGCTCCCGCCCAGCTGGTTGACGAACAACGCGGTCTGCGCGGTGCGGTCGGTAATGATCATGTACATCCCGCCGACGAGCACCGGCGCGGCCAGGACCAGGAGGAATCCCGTGGTGAGCATGGCCCACACGAACATCGGCAGCCGGCTCCACCGCATGCCGGGCGCCCGGTAGCAGATGATCGTCACCACGATGTTGAACGCGGCCAGGATGGCCGAGATCCCCATCAGCCCGAAGGCGACCGCGTAGCCGTCCATGCCCGAGCCGGCCTGGACGGACAGCGGCGCGTAGCCGGTCCAGCCGGTCGGGAAGCCGCCCATCAGCACGCTGGAGAGCAGGATGACGAACGCGCACGGGGTCAGCCAGAACGACAGCGCCTCGATCCGCGGGTACGCGACCCGCTTGGAGCCGATCATCAGCGGCACCAGGTAGTTGCCGAGCGGCCCCATGACGACCGAGGTCATCATCATCATCATCATGGTGCCGTGCTCGCCGACCACCTCGAGGTAAGCGCTGGGGGTGAGCAGGTGGTAGGTGGGCGACAGCAGCTCGGCCCTGATCGCCATCGCGAACAGGCCGCCGGTCAGGAAGTAGCCGATCATCGCGACCAGGTACTGGAGGCCGACCACCTTGTGGTCCAGCGTGTACCTGAAGTACTTCGCCAGGCCAGGCCCGACGTCCTCGGTGCCGGTGACGGGGCGGCCGAGCATCTGCCGGATCACGTCGTTGAAGATCCCGAGCCCGGTCACCCAGCCGAGCACGCCGAAGGCATAGCCGAGGACGATGGCGAAGTCGTTGTCGTCGGCGGTGCCGATCTGCTGGTAGCCGCTGGCGACGAAGTTGCCGAGCCAGTGTCCGAGCGCGTAGCCGATGACCGCCCCGAGCAGCGCGGTATGGACGGCCGGCCGCATCCACCAGGGCCGGGCCTTGGGCAGGCCGACTGGCTCACGTCCGCCAGGTTCCTGCATGCTCTCCGGCTGGATTTCGATGGCCATCTGCGTTACCTCGCTCTCCGCCGAATCATGGCTGCTCAGGATCGTTGGGGCTGTAGTAGCCGCCGCCTGCGCCGGTGAGCCCCAGCTCGGTGAGGACCTTGCCGAAGTTGGGAACCACGGTGGGGTCGTAAGTCAGCGAGTAAGGCGGCAGGATCTTGGTCACCGACGCCAGCCGTATCTGGGTCTGGCGCGCCCACGTCTCGAAGGCGGCCGGCGAGACGACCTTCCCGTAGTTGAACATGGCACCGTGCCACAGACCGCACAGCTCGGAGCAGCGGACCACAAAGCTGCCGGTGTGCTGAGGCGTGGTGTACGCGACGTTGTTCACCCCGGGGTTGGCGTCGGCCTTCACCCCGAGCTCGTAGGCCCAGAAGCTGTGGATGACGTCCAGCGAGGTGACGTTGAACTGGACCGGCTGGCCCGCCGGAATCTCGAGCTGCGTCGTCTCGAAACCGCCGAACTGCGGATAGCGGTAGGTCCACGCCCACTGCTGGCCGATGACCTGCACCTCTAGCACGCCGGAGGTACCCGGCGTGAAGATGGGCTGCGGGCCCTGGCCCGCGCCTGCCCCCTGCGTGGTCCAAAGCTCGACGGTGCCGAATACGGCGAGGGCGAGCACGATCGCCGAGGTCACCGAGATCCAGGTCAGCTGGATCCGGGTGTTGCCGTGGATCGGCGGCCCGTCGGTCTCGTCGCCGTCCTTCGCCCGCCAGAACGTCAGCGCGTAGCCGAAGTAGATCAGCACGCCGAGCACGACGGGCGTCGCGATCGTGGCGAGGACCCGGGTGTCGAACTGCTGGTTGGCCGCCGAGCTTGACATCGCGCCGGGCGGCATGTGCGGGCCCCAGACGAAGTAGACAAGCAGGCAGCCGATGACGCTGGCCACCGCCCATGCGATCAGCAGCCGCAGCCCGTGCCGCGGTTCGGCGGCCGCGGCCGGGCTCGAGGACTCCTCGGCCATCAGGCTTGCACCTCCATCTGCCCGCTCATGTAACCAGGCGTCGCCATCGGACCGCCGTTTCCGTCCACGTAGCCCAGGCCGCACGGGACGATGCACTGCCAGCGGAAGGTCCCGCCCTGGGCCGGAGTCCTGAAGCTGAAGGTGATCACCTGGTGCGGGCCGCTGGTGCACGGCGACGTGCCGCACAGGTTGCTGTTCGCCTTCAGCGTCGTCGGCGAGGCGATCGGGACGTTGATACCGAGGCCCGCCATCGAGAACGTGTGCTGGACGTTGCACCCCGACCAGGAGTCGAGCAGTGAATACGGCAGGCCGTTGTTGTAGGCCACGCCGCCGGCGGTGCCGGTCACCTGGCCCCACACCGGGTTGCGCAGCGGGGTACAGCCGTCGTAGCCGTAGATCGTCATGTTCACCTTGGTGCCGGCCGGCACCTTGAAGTAAGTGGTGTGCACCCACTGTTTGCTCTGCGGGTTCTGGATGAAGTACGAGACCCAGTCCGGTTGCTGGGTCACCGTGTTCTGCGGGTCGGTCTGCATCACGACATTCACCTGACCGCCGCTGGCGAAAGACGTGTAATCCACGACCGGCGGAGAGGCGAGGATGAAATGGACGGCGACGAAGGCTATGGCCGCGACTACGACGACGAACGCGCCCACTAGCGTCGTCACGCGGGCCCGCAGTGACACCGGTTACCACCTCGTTTCGTTGCGACATCCGATGCACACGGTTGCAGCGACCTAGCCGCCGCTGTCACCCGGCGACCGGGACGAGTGGGCAGCGCCGTCCAGAAAGCCTGCAGAGACGATGCCCAGCTACGCACCTGATGTTGGCGGTGAAACGAATGGGGACGCAACATCGCGCGCCTTGAATGACAAAATTGTCATGCGCTTGCACATGAACCTCGGCGGCGCCCGCGCCTTGACCCGGCCCGCGCCCGCGCCCGCGCCGTCGGCGCAGGCCCTGGCGGCCCGGTTTCCCGTTCGCGGCAGGCACACACGGCAGCGTGCACCCGGTGATCAGGCAGCCATAGGATTCCTCGCCGGGGCCTGCCTGCGGACCACTACCGCAGCTATCTCCGCACGTCAGCGATCCGTGTCCGCTGACAGAAAGCGGGAAGCCAACGGTTGCAATCGTTTGTGACACAGACGTGTAACAGATGAGGGCTTACCTTAACCAGACACTTGACCGGCGGCGGACCGAAGTAGAAACATCTGCAGCAGGGCATATCGGTTATTTGGGACGAGGTTCAACCGTGAGCCTGGCGCCGGGCGACATGGTGGCCGGCACCTTGGGGGGTGGCAAGCGACCACAAGTGGCGGAGAGGCGATGACTTCGCAAGAAGCTGCTCAGGCCACCCTTACTCACCAAGCGGATGCGGCTGCCGCCAGGATCGATGCGGTTGCCGCCAGGATCCTCGTGGCCGATGACGAGCCCGGAATCCGGGCGTTTATCGGCCGCGCGCTCGACGCGGCAGGCTATGCGGCCGATCTGGCCGCCACCGGATCCGAAGCCCTGCGGCAGGCTCTCGCCCGGCATTACGACCTCGTCATCTTGGACCTGGTCATGCCGGACATGGCGGGCCAGGTGGTGCTCGAACGCCTGCTGACGGCACGCCCGGATCAGGCCGTGCTCGTGCTGTCGTGCCTAGCGGACGTGTCCTCCAAGGTGGAGTGCCTTGAGCGCGGGGCGCAGGACTACCTGACCAAGCCGTTCTCGCTGGCCGAGCTGCTGGCCCGGGTCAGGGTCCGGCTGCGCGGGGGGATCGGCGAGAGCGGGCATGACCGGGCCGGGGAAATCGTCCGGGCGGCCGGCCTCACGCTGGACGTCGGGCGGCTGGTCGCCGACATCGGCGACGGACCGGTGCCGCTGACCAGGCTCGAATTCCTGCTGTTGCGGGAACTGGCGGAACATGCCGGCCAGTCGGTACCCAAGGGCCAGCTGCTGGCCACCGTGTGGGGATACGACTTCGACCCGGGCTCGAACGTCGTCGACGTGTGCGTCCGGCGGCTGCGGTCGAAGCTAGGGTTCGACCTGATCAAGACGGTGCGCGGTGAAGGCTATCAGCTCGCCGGCCGCTGACGCGGGCCACGCCGACCCGGACGGGCCCGGGCCGGACGAGCCCAGCCCGGCCGAGCCCAGCCCGGCCGAGCCCAGCCCGGCCGAGCCCAGCCCGGCCGAGCCCAGCCCGGCCGAGCCCAGCCCGGCCGAGCCCGGCCCGTCCGGGGCCGGCCGGTTCACCGTCCGGCTCAGCGGGCTCGGCCGGTTCGCCATCAGGCTCGACTGGCCCTTCCGGCCGGTACTGCTCGACGCCGCGTGGGCGGTCTTCTCCGCCCTCAACCTGGTCGCCATCATCGCGTTCGCCGGCTGGGAGACCGTCCCCTTCCACTTCATCTGGATCAGCTTCACGCTGGTGTACGGCTTCCGCACCTGGGCGGCCAAGCCCACGCTGTGGGTGCTCGGCGTGGTCATGGCGACGACCGCCGCGGCGATCGGCCTGGACGTGGCGCGCGGCGCCGAGCCAGGCGCCGAACTGACCGAGGTTCCGCTGATGGCGGCCATGTTCTGCGCCATGGCCTGGCACGCCAGGCGCAAGCTCGCCGCGGAGCACGAGTCGCGCCTGTTCGGTGAGGAGAACGCGCGGCTGCTTGCCACCCAGCGCAGGTTCCTCCAGGACGCCTCCCATCAGCTTCGCACGCCGATCACCATCGCGCTTGGGCACGCGGAGCTGCTCGCTCGCGGCCTCACCGGCCGCCAGGAGGGCCACGACATCCAGGTGATACTGGGCGAGCTGAACCGGCTGCGGCGAATCGCCGAGCGGCTGCTGGTCATCGCGGCCGCCGAGGGACCTGAGTTCCTGCAGCTCGAGCCGGTCGCCCTGGACAGCTTCACCATGGAAACCCTGCGCAGATGGCGGCCGACCGCCGACCGCCGCTGGCGGCTCGGCCGCCTCGATAAGGCCACCGTGCAGGCCGACCGGGAGCGGCTCGGCCTGGCGATCGACGCGCTCCTGGAGAACGCCGTCCGGCACACCGCCGACGGAAGTGTCATAAAGTTGTCGGTCGTGGCGACCGGATACGGCCTGCCGGCCCGGCTGATCGTCGCGGACGCCGGCCACGGCATTCCGGCCGACCTGCTCGGGCACATCTTCGACAGGTTCCGCAGCGGCGACAGCGGGCAGCCGCACGGCACCGGGCTGGGACTGGCGCTGGTGCGCGCGGTCGCGCGGGCCCACGGCGGAGAGGTCGTGGTACGCAGCCGCCCCGGCCAGGGCAGCGAGTTCGAACTGCAGCTCCCCGGTCCGCCGGGACCGCTGGCCCTCCCGCCGGCGGCGCCGGCGGGAGCGGACGTGACCGATGGCAGACTGGCCGGGAAGCCGTGACGGAGCGGTCCGCCACCCGGCCGGCCAGCGCCAGGGCAACACGGAGCAAGGTGAAACGGAGCATGGGGCAACAGACGTGGGCGGGCGCGATCCGCGATACCTGGCGGTCAGCGCTCCGGCACAAGGTCCTCTCCGGCATCATCGCGCTCTGCGTCGCGGGATCCCTGGCCGGCATCGCCCTGGCCAGCTCGGCTTCACCGCAGGCGGCGCCGCCGCCCGCGGTAGCGGCAGCCACGTTCAGCCTGCCCGCCCTGGGCCATTCCGGCCAGCAGGTCTCGCTCAGCCACTACGCTGGCCGGCCGCTCATCGTGAACTTCTTCGCGTCGTGGTGCACGCCCTGCCAGCAGGAGACCCCGCTGCTGGCCAAGTTCTACCGGTCCGAGCATGGCCGGGTAGCGCTGGTGGGCCTGGACGAGAACGACGTCCTGGCCCATGCGATGTCGTTCACCCGCGCCGAGGGCGTCACCTACCCGGTGGGATGGGACCCGCAGTTCAACGCCGCGTCCGCCTACGGCATCGACGGCCTGCCGCAGACGTTCTTTCTCAACGCCAAGCACCGCATCGTCGACCGCATCTTCGGCGCGGTGACGACGGCGGACCTCAACCGGGGCATCGCGCTCGCCACGAGGAGTTGATCAGTTGAGCACGCCGACGACCACAGACCCGCCCTACGTGCCGATACGGCGCAGCGGCTGGCCGGTCCGCCGTACCCCGATGTGGGCTCTGCTCGTGGTGGTCGTGCTGGCCGGGGCGGCCGTGCTCGTCTCGCTGTCGCACAAGCCATCGCATGCGCAGCAGGCCACCGACCTCAACGCCTACATGAAGGACATGAACGCCGCGGTCGAGTCGTGCGCCGGGGGCGTCACGGAATCGCAGCAGGCGCTCAGCGCCATCGAGTCCGGTGCCAGGGACAATCTCCAGACCGCGATCCGGTTGGTGAACTACAACGCGGCGAACTGTTCGCCCGCTAACAATGAGCCGCTGGCCGACCTCACGCAGTACCAGGTGACCGAGTCACTGGCCAAGTTCAACCTGGTGGACTGCACCAACGACTTCGTGAGCTGGGCCTTCCCTTATGCCATGCAGGCTCAGACCGACATGGTCAGCGTCATGACGGCGTCAAACGCGACCGCTCGCGCCGCGGCGAACGCCACCCTGGCGAAGGACCTGCGCAAGCTCGACGCGGAACGGACGACGATCTACACGATCCTGCGGTCCGCCGAGCACACGCTCTCCGACCCGACGGCGCTGCCCAACCTGCCGGGGTAAGAGCCTGCCGGGAACGGCTAGGCCGGGTGCTTCCTGGACTTGCTGACGGCGCCCGCCGCGCCGGTCAGCCCGTACACGATGCCGCCGTGCCACAGGCCACTGAGTATCGGGTGAATGAGACCGCCCCCGGTGACCACGGAAAGCACGAGGGCGACCGCCGCGCACGCGATCGCCGGCAGGATGGCGAACCGCCACGGGTTGCTCCTGGCCCAGCGGATGGCGCGGCTCGGCTTGGCCCGCCACAGCGCACCGGCGGCGGCCACCACGAAAAAGGCCACCGCGCCCATGGCCACGGAGCCGCTCAGCGCCCCCAGGCCGAGGCCGGAGCCGATGACGTGCAGGCCGAGGTCACCGGCTGCCACGACCCCGCCGGTCACCGTCGCGGCGGCCCAGGGCGCGCCCGACATGACCGCACTGGAAACCGTCAGCTCCTCGCGCCGGGACAGATCCTGATCGCTTCGAGTCGGCGTGGACATATGAATTCCTGCCCTTCGAACCCTAGCACGATATTCACGTCATATCGTGTCTTGGCTGCAGAGTACCACGACATTACGCGTACGTCGCGCGCGACGCGCGAGGCCTCCGGCGAGGCGCGGGGGTACGCAGGGCCCGCTGTTTCCCAGGTGAAGTAATGGTTTTGCTCACTCGGCATGCTTGACCGGCCCGCGAGACGGGAAATCTACTGTCGAGGGTAGATTCCGGGCAAAGGCTGTGGGAGATGCACGAGGGCGACATTACTAGCGCGGAATCGTCGCCCCTTTCCGCAGGCCCGCCGGCCGACCCGCGGCGCGGGGGCAGCGCGCTGCTGATTTGCCTGGTCGTGGCGATGCTAGCCGCGGCGGCGGGCGTGGGTGCCACCCTCGCCGTGCAACACGCGGGCCCGGCGAAGTCCGGCACCGCCCGGATGCCGGCCGACGCCGCCGCGGCCGGCAGGCCCGCCGCGATGAACGACGAAACCGTCTACAACGAGGTCGAGCCGGGCATCGTTGATGTGAACGCTAACCTGCAGTACCTCGAGGAGACGGCCGAGGGCACCGGCTTCGTTATCGACGCCGCCGCCGGGCTCGTGCTGACCAACAATCACGTGATCGACGGCGCCACCAGCGTGACGGTCACACCGGTGGCGTCGGGCAAGAGCTACCAGGCCAAGGTCCTCGGCTACGACCGGTCCGACGACGTGGCCCTGCTTCAGCTACCGGACGTGACCGGGCTCAGGGCCGTCACGATCGGCGACTCCTCGCACCTCGCCGTCGGCACTCCGGTACTCGCCATCGGCAACGAGGCGGGACAGGGCGGCTCGCCGACAGTCGCTCCCGGCGTCATCAGCAGCCTCGACCGCACCATCGATGCCACCGATCAGAGCTCTGGCCTGAACGAGATCCTGCACGGCATGCTCCAGACCAACGCCGACATCCGGCCTGGCGACTCCGGCGGCCCGCTGGCCAACGCCGCCGGCCAGGTCATAGGCATCGACACGGCCGCAGGCGGCAGCACCGTTTACTCCGGCTACGCCATCCCCATCAAGGCGGCCCTCATCATCGCCCACCAGATTTTCGCCGGGCAGGCGAGTCCGTCCATCCAGATCGGCCTGCCCGGGTTCCTCGGCGCCCTGGTGCCCGATAGCAGCAGCGCCGACCCTCGCCAGCAGGCCCGCCAGGAGAAACAGCGAGCCGGCGTCGTAGTCAGCCGAGGCAGGACCTGCACCACCGGTGACACCACGGCGGTCCCGGCGAGCATCGCGCCGCTGCGGTCCGGCGCGCTGGTCGACGGGGTGCTGTGCGGCACGGTGGCCGTGTCGGCCGGCCTGGCCGCCGGGGACGTCATCACATCCATCGGCGGCTGGGCCGTGACCACGCCTGGCTCGCTGACCGCCATCCTGGACCGCTACCGCCCGGGCCGCCAGGTCCGGCTGGCCTGGGTCAGCCCGGACGGCCGGCCGCATGCCGCGCTGGTGACGCTGAACGTGGGGCCGGCTGGCTAGGAGCCACCGCACGTTCAGCTTAGGCACAGGTTGGCGAGGCTAACTGGAGGCGTCTGTCGCTGGATCTGGCGAACCGGCATAACCGATCGCGACGTACTCTGGTCTGGTCGAGGGCGAGGAAAATGCGAGAGAACGAGAGCGATAGCGGAGGCGGCGGGGAACAGCCGCCCGAGTACGTCAACCCGTGGGCACCACGTGACCAGGCTCCAGCCGCCGGGACGCCAGCAGCCGGGCCCCCGGAACCAGACCCGGACGTGGCTGCGCCGGAGAACGGCGCTCAGGAAACCAGTGCCCTCGGCCCGCCGGCCGGATCCGGAAACCAGGCTGGGTACTGGATGCAGCCAGGGTCCGGGCAGGCGGAGTACGGGAGCCAGCCGGGCTACGGGCAGGGCGGGTACGGGCAGGGCGGGTACGGGCAGGGCGGGCACGGGCAGGGCGGGTACGGGCAGGGCGGGTACGGGCAGGGCGGGTACGGGCAGGGCGGGTATGGGCAGGGCGGGTCTGGTGGTCACGGGGACAACAGCGGCTTCGGCGCCGCCGGGTGGGCGATGCCGGGTTCCCCGCCACCGGGACGGCCGAGACGAGGCGGGCGTTTCCTCATCTACCTAGCCATAGCGGCCCTCGCGGCGAGCATCGGCGCCGGGGTGACCGTCGCCCTCGATAACCAGAACACGGCTTCGGCGCCCGCGGTTTCCTCCGGCGATGTCCCCGCGCCGCACAACAACGCGTCGGGCAGCGGGTCTTCGGGGGCGCCCCTCAACTCGGCGCTGGTCGAGAAGAGAGTCAAGCCGGGCCTGGTCGACATCGCCTCCACGCTCAGGTACAACAACGAGACAGCCGAGGGCACCGGCATGATCTTGTCGGCAGGCGGCCTGGTCCTGACCAACAATCACGTGATCGACGGGGCCACCAGCGTGACCGTCTCGCTGGTGACCAATCCAGCCAGGAAGTACCCGGCGCGGGTGGTCGGCTATGACAGCGCCGACGACGTGGCGCTGCTGAAGATCGAGGGCGCCTCCGGGCTGACCCCGGTGAACTTCGGAAACTCCGCACAGGTCAGCCTGGGTACTCCGGTGCTGGCGCTCGGCAATGCCGAGGGGCAGGGCGGGGCCAAGGCGGCCGTCGGCATCATCAACGCGCTCGACCGGTCCATCCAGGCCAACGACGAAGGATCGAACAGCACCGAAGACCTGAACCACATGCTGCAGACCAACGCCCCGATCCAGCAGGGCGACTCGGGCGGCGCGCTGGCGAATGACGCGGGACAGGTCATCGGCATGATCACCGCGGCGAACACCTCCGCGTCGAACCAGTTCGGGGCGTCCGGAGGAACGCTCGGATTCGCCATCCCCATCAACAGAGCCCTGTCGCTCGCCAAGCAGATCGACGGGGGCAAGAGCAGCTCAACGGTGTACATCGGCCTGCCTGGTTTCCTCGGCGTCGAGGTCGCGCAGAGCAACAGCCCGAACCCGCAGCAGCAGGCCGCCGACGAGCAGGCGGGTCAGAACGCCGGCCCCTCCCCGGCGGCAACAGCCAGGGCTGCGTATCCAGCAACCAGCCGTTCAACGGCGGGGGCCAGATCGCCCCGGCCAGCACGGGCGCTCTCGTGCTCGGCGTCCTGTGCGGTACGGCGGCGCAATCGGACGGGCTGGGCGCCGGCGACGTGATCACCTCAGTCAATGGCCATCCGGTCACCACGCCCGGCTCGCTGACCGGCATCACCGCCAAGTACCACGCGGGCGCGGTCATCTCGGTCGGCTGGGAAGCCATCGGCGGGGCCAAGCACACCAGCTCGGTAAAGCTCGGCAGCGGCCCGG
Source organism: uncultured Actinomycetes bacterium (assembly GCA_963806335.1). GTDB lineage: Bacteria > Actinomycetota > Actinomycetes > Streptosporangiales > Streptosporangiaceae > Palsa-504. The sequence goes on along the minus strand of CAWDXO010000016.1, from coordinate 363,648 downwards.
CCCGGTAAGGCTCCCCGGTCAGGCTCCCCGGTCAGGCTCCCCGGTCAGGCTCCCCGGTCAGGCTCCACGGTCAGGCTAACGGGCCAGCCAGGCCCGCAGGCGCGCCTCGCATTCGGCGATCTTGCCGATCTCCACGTACTCGCCGGCGGTGTGCGCGATCTCCGAGATGCCCGGACCGTAGTTCACCGCCGGGATGCCGAGCGCGGCGAACCTGGCCACGTCGGTCCAGCCGAGCTTGGCCCGCGGCGTCCCGCCGACCGCCGCGACGAACGAGGCCGCGGCGGGGTGCCCGAGGCCGGGTCTGGCCCCCGCGGCGACGTCGAGCACGGTCACCGGCCACGCGGAGAACATCGACCGGACGAACTCGGCCGCCTCCCGTTCGTCGCGGTCGGGCGCGAACCGGTAGTTCACCGTGACCGCGCACGCGTCGGGTACGACGTTCCCCGCGACGCCGCCGCGGATGGCCACGGCGTTCAGGCCCTCGTGATACCGCAGCCCGTCGACCTCGGGTTCTCGCGGGGTGTACGCGCGCAATACGTCCAGGATGGCGCCCGCCTCGTGGATCGCGTTGCGCCCCATCCAGGACCGCGCGGTGTGCGCCCGCTTCCCGGCCGCGGTGATCTCGGCCCGCAGCGTCCCCTGGCAGCCGCCTTCGATCTCCGCCGAACTCGGCTCCATCAGGACCGCGAAGTCGCCGACCAGGAGTTCCGGGCTCCGGCGACTCAGCCGCAGCAGTCCGTTACGGTCGGCGGCGACCTCCTCACCGTCGTAGAACACGTACGTGATGTCCCGGGCCGGGGCGGTGAGCCCGGCGGCCAGCCTGAGCTGGACCGCCACCCCGGCTTTCATGTCGGTCGTGCCGCAGCCGTACAGCCGGGATCCCTCGGCGTGCGCGGGCAGGTTATCCGCGAGCGGCACGGTGTCGAGGTGCCCGGCCAGGACCACCCGTTCCGGCCGCCCGAGCATCGTGCGGGCCACGATCGCGTTGCCGTCCCGGTGCACGGCCAGGTGCGGGCAGGAGCGCAGCACGCCTTCGACCGCGTCCGCGAGCGGTCCCTCCTCGCCGCTGACCGACGGGATGTCCACCAGCCGCGCCGTCAGCGCCGCGCCGTCGGCATCAGGATCGAGCTCGAGATTCACCCGGCCAGCCTAGGTCACCGGCCAGGGCTCAGGTGGCTTGCGCAGCGGCTCCGGTGCGGCTCGCCGTGTCATGAAACCCCGGTCCAGCACACCGGGGTGTGCTGGAAGCCCGGTTTCATGACGTTCCGGGGGGACCAGAGCCGGGGCGGGCCGGCATGGCTTTGGCGGCGTCGCGGAGGGCGGTCACGATGACCGCCACCGAGGGACGGCGCACGCTGGCCGTGCGGGCCACGGCGTAGATTTCCCTGGCCAGGTCGAGGCCGTGCGGGAGGTCCCGCACCGCCACCCGGCGCTCGGCCGCGGCGACCGCCATCCGCGGCAGGATAGCGATGCCGATGCCCCGCGCCACCAGGCTCACCATCGTGGACATGCCCTCGAACTCCGACAGCACCGGCGGCGCCACGCCCACCGCGGCGAGCAGCCGGTCGACGGCCTGGCGGGACGGTTCCGCGGCCGGCGCGGCCAGCCAGGGCTCGTGCCGCAGCGCCCGCAGGTCGACCGGGCGGTCCGGATCGGCCGCCGGGTGCGCCCGGGGCACCACCAGCACCAGCTGGTCACGGACCAGGTGGTAGCAGGTCAGGATGGACCCGCCCGTCTCGATCTCCTCGGCCAGCCGGCTGGTCCAGTCATCGACGATCGCCACGTCCACCGCGCCGGACCGCACCTGCCGCAGCCCCTCGCCGGCCTGCGTCTGCCGTAGCACCAGCGCCAGCTTCGGGTGGGTGCGCAGGCTGCGAGCGAGCGCGGGCGCGAACGCGACCGCCGCCGAGGCGAACGCGGTCGCCACGATCCGGCCAGGGCTCGGCGGCCCCGGCGGACAAGTCGGTCTCGGCCTCCTCGACCATGGCCAGGATGCGCTCGGCGTGGCCGGCCAGGCGGCGGCCCGCGTCGGTGAGTTCGGCCCGGCGGGCGGACCGGTCGAGCAGGGCCGTGCCCGCCTCCCGCTCGAGCGCGGCGAGCTGCTGTGAGACGGCCGACGGCGTATAGCCCAGGACGGCGGCGGTGCGGGCAATGCTGCCGCGAGCAGCGAATTCCTGGAGCAGGCGGAGCCGGTGTAGATCGAGCATAAGGCAAGCTTAGTCTCTGCGATAGACATCAGCGCTTGTTCTAATGGTCTGTTCAGTGGAGACTTGACTAAGTGCGCAGGGTTGCCACCGTCATTAGTTCCTCATCCCGCAGCTAGGAATTCCAGCCTCAATGGCTCTTACCGTCACGCCGTGGCCACCCCTCCGGTCCCCGTCCCGCATCCTCCTTAGCCCCGCGACCATCCCCGTTTCCGCGACCCTCGCCGCCAACGAGATCATGGACGCGCGGCGCGGGCGCGGCGAGCCGGTGCTGCCGATGGCGTTCGGTGAGGCGGGACTGCCCGCTCACCGGCTGCTGCGCGAGGCGCTCGCCCGGGCCGCGGGGTACAACTCCTACGGTCCCGTCGCCGGTCACGTCTTGCTGCGCGAAGCGGCGGCCTGGTACTGGGACCGGCACGGCCTGCCCACCGACGCGGACGCCGTGGTCTGCGGGCCAGGCAGCAAAGCCCTGCTCTACGGCCTGATCGCGGCCATCGGCGGCGACGTCGCCGTGACCCGCCCCAGCTGGGTCAGCTACGCCGCGCAGGCGAGCCTGGCCGGCGGGCGGCCGCATTTCGTGCCCGGCGCATCCGGCGTACCGGACGCGGGGCAGCTGGCCCGCACGGTGTCGGCGGCCCGGGCCGCGGGCCGGCCGGTCCGCAGCGTCATCCTCACGCTGCCCGACAACCCGACCGGGACGCTGGCCACCCCCGCGGCCGTCCGCGCCGTATGCGCGGTCGCGGAAGCCCATAACCTGATCATTATCTCCGACGAGATCTACCGGGATCTCGTGTACGGCGACGACACCGCGTTCGCGAGTCCCGCGTCAATTTCTCCCGAACGAACGGTGGTCACCACCGGCCTGAGCAAGAACCTCGCCCTGGGCGGCTGGCGCCTGGGCGTGGCCCGGCTGCCGGCGGGATGGCTCGGGCGCGAGCTGCGCACCCGGCTGCTCGGGATCGGCAGCGAGATCTGGTCCGCTCCGGCCGGGCCGGTCCAGCAGGCGGCCGCCCTGGCGTTCAGCGAACCGCCCGCGATCATCGAGCGGATCGCGCTCAGCCGCCGTCTGCACGCCGCCGTGGCCCGCGCGGTGGCGCAGCGGTTCGCCGCGGCCGGGGCGTCGGTACCTGCCCCGCAGGCCGCGTTCTACCTCTACCCGGACTTCACGCCGCTCGCCGGCGCGCTGCGGCAACGGCATGGCATCACCAGCGACGAGGGCCTGGCGGCGCTGCTGCTGCGCCAGTACGGGGTGGGAACGCTGCCGGGCAGCGCGTTCGGCGACCAGGGCTGGCGGCTGCGGCTGCGGGTGGCGACCTCGCTGCTCTACGGCGACACCGACGCCCAGCGCACCGCCGCGCTGAACTCGGCCGATCCGTGCTCGCTGCCCTGGATCGCCGCGTCGCTCGCCCGGCTAGACGAGGTCCTGGCCGACCTCAGCTGAGAGCGGCAGCAGGTCGGGACGCTTGGGCGGCAGACCGTCACCGCTGGACGCGCCGGTCAGCCTGCGGCGGACCCACGGCATCGCGTACTGCCTGGCCCAGCGGGCGTCCTGACGGCGCGCGGCCAGCCAGCGCGCGCCGTCCGGGCGGCCGGCGCCGTCCGGGTCAGGCGGCGGCACCCGCCGGTCCGGCGTGACCGGGAGGCCCAGGACCTCGCAGGCCCGCAGGGCCACCCGCCGGTGGCCTTCCGCGCTGAGGTGCAGCCGGTCCGGGCTCCAGGCCCGCGTGTCGTTCAGGGCCCGCATGGACCATAGGTCGACTAGGTCGCATCCGGCCTCGTCCGCGATCCCGCGGAGGTGCATGTTGTACGTGGCGATCCGGCCGCGCAGCAGCCTGATCACCGGGAACTTGCGCGGATCGAAACCGGTGAAGATGAGCACCCGGCAGCCCGCGGCCTGGAGCCTGGCCACGGCGGTTTCGAAATGGGCCGCGAGCGGGTCAACGTCGGCGCCGCTGAGGATGTCGTTGCCGCCCGCGGCCAGGCTCACCAGGTCCGGCGCCATCTCGACGGCGGACGGCAGCTGCTCGGCGATGACCTGGTCCAGCAGCTTGCCCCGGATGGCCAGGTTGGCGTACCGGAACCCGGGCCGCCGGGCCGACAGGGCGCCGGCCACCCGGTCGGCCCAGCCGAGGTAACCGCCGCCGGGACCCGGATCGTGGAGCCCCTCGGTAAAACTGTCGCCGATCGCCACATAAGTGCGGATTTCGCCCGCCGGGTCACGTTTGCGCATTCCCTCCATGATGCCATCCCTGAGCCCGGGTCCGCCGCCACGCGGTGACCGCCAGCCATACCGACAGCAGCAGGATCACCATGCCGTCCAGGGCGTGTAGTCCGCCGACCCACTTATTGCTGTCGCCCGCGGCGGCCAGCGCCGTCTGGGCGACGGTGACCAGCAGGGCCAGCACGAAGGCGCCGATCACCGTAGCGCGTGACGGCCGGGCGGCCAGAGCCAGGATCAGCAGCACGATCGCTACGACCATCAGGACGCCGCCCCAGGCACGGTGCGCGTCGAAGCTGCTCGCGTTGGCGACCTTGCTGGCGTTGATCCCGAAGATCCCCAGGCCCGCCAGGTAGACCTGGACCAGCACCCCGAGCACGAACAGGGCGGCCAGGTAGGTATAGATAACGTCGATCACGCCCCTGGCACCGCCCAGCCGCCGCTGGATGGCGGGAACCTCAGTCGTCTTCGTAGCCATGGTCATCTCCCCCACTCGTAAACCTGTGATGACAGGCATACTCCCGCGCGGGCGTTCCGGGATCGTTACGGCGACGCCGTCCCCCCTCCGCGGCCCGCGTATTCCGGCCGGAGGTACCGATGCCCGTTCGGCCCAAATGGTTTTCACCGCGAAGTACGTCGGGGCCACGGGCCTACGGCGGGGCGGGCAGACTTGGGCCATGGCCTCCGCACTGACCTATCTGGAGTCACCGACTCCCTCGTTCCTCTTCGACCTGGACGGGACCCTGATCGACAGCGTCTACCAGCACGTCATCGCCTGGCGCAACGCGCTTTCCGGTATCGGCATCGACCTTTCCGTCTGGCGGATCCACCGGCGCATCGGGATGAGCGGCGGCCTGTTCGTGTCCGCGCTGCTGCGGGAAACGGGCCGGTCGCTGTCGGTGTCCGACATCGACCGGCTGCAGCAGGCGCACGCGACGGAGTACCGTGCGCAGATGGACTCGGTCACGGCGCTGCCCGGCGCGCGGGAGCTGCTGGGCACGCTGACCGAGACGGGCGTTCGGTGGGCGATCGCGACCAGCGGGTACGCGGCGACCGCGCGGCCCGCGCTGGCCCTGCTCGGCCTGCCGGAAGACACTCCGATGGTGACCCGCGATCTGGTCCGGCACGCCAAGCCGGACCCCGACCTCTTCCTGGCCGCGGCCGCCGTCCTCGGCGTGGAGCCCAGGCACGCGATGGTCGTCGGCGACAGCGTATGGGACCTGCTCGCGGCGCGGCGGGCCGGCACGCTCGGGGTCGGGCTGATGTCCGGCGGGTACGGGCGGGAGGAACTCGAGCGGGCCGGCGCGTACCGGGTCTACGCCGACCCGGCCGAGATGCTCGCCCGCCTCGACGAGCTCGGCGTCCGCACTGGGCAGAGCGGGGGGGACTGGGGGGGTCGTCCCACCGGGGAAGAGAGCTGAAGCGTTGAAGGACGGCCGGGTGCTCCCCGCGGCGGACAGCGGGTGGTGGCTGGTGGCGGCGGGAGTGGCCTTTACCGTCGCGCAACTGCTGTTCGTCTCGCCTCGGATGGGGCTGAGCTGGGACGAATCGGTGTACGTCAGCCAGGTGAGCGGGCACGCGCCGGCCGCGTGGTTCGACCCCCCGCGGGCCAGGGGCGTCCCGCTGCTCGTCGCGCCGGTGGCCTGGCTGACCAGCTCGGTGGCGGCGCTGCGGGTCTACCTGGCGGTGGCGTCCGGCCTCGGCCTGGGGCTCGCACTGTGGGCGTGGCGAACGCTGCGGCCAGCCTGGGTCCTGGGGCTGGCCGGGGTGATGTTCGGGGGGCTGTGGGTCACGCAGTATTACGGGCCGCAGGCCATGCCGGATATCTGGTCGGCGTTCGGCGGGCTGGCCGCGGTGGGGTGTTTCCTGCGCTGGGTTCGCGACCAGGGCGGCGCGGGCGGCGTAGCCGGGGCGGACGGTGCGGCCGGGAAGCGGGCGCTGGCGGGGCTGGGGGCGAGCGTGGCGTTCGTGACGCTGGTCCGGCCGGGGGACGCGGTGTACCTCGCCGCGCCGCTGATCGTGGCCGCGATCGCCGTCTGGCGGGGCTCCGTCTGGCGGGGCTGGGTGCCGGCCGCGGTGATCGCTGGTGGTTTGGTGGCCGGCGGCGCCGAATGGGTCGCCGAGGCCTACGCCCGCTTCGGCGGGATCGCCGCGCGGCTGCACGCGGCAGCCGCCGAGCAGGACGGGTTCGGCCTGCACTTCGCGCTGCCCGACGAGCTGCGCGCGCTAAACGGCCCGACCTTGTGCCGCCCCTGCGTGATCGGCTTCCGGGACCCCGAACTCGACCTGTGGTGGCTGGTGCTGCCCGTGCTCGTCGCGATCGGGATCTTGGCGGCCCGGCGGGCTGGTCAGCTCGGCACCGCGCTGCTGCCCGCGGTATGCGGGCTCTGCCTCGCCGCCCAGTACCTGTTCATGATCAACTACGCGGCGCCCCGGTTCCTGCTGCCCGCGTACGCGCTGTTCGCCATCCCCGTGGCCGACGCGCTGGCCTTCGCGGTCACCGGGGTCAGCCGGGACCTGCGGCCGGCCATGGCCGCGACCGTGACGTGCTTCCTGGTCGTGCAGCTCTTCACGCAGCACCTCGTGCTCGACCACGAGGTCGGCGGGACGGTGACGTTCCATGACGATTACTCGCGGATCGCCGCCGCGCTGGCCGCCCGGGGCGTCCGGCCGCCGTGCCTGATCGCCGGGGTGCAGTACATCCCCATCGCCTTCTACGCAGGTTGCGCGTCCGCCGGGAATCCGGCGCCGGGCGAGCACGTCGCGCTGCTCATTCAGACCCGTGAGCCCCCGCCGTCCTACGCCAGGAACTGGCCCTGGCATCGCATCACCGGCACCTCAGTTCTCAAGGTCAACGCCTATATCCGGCCGCCGGCCGCCGTTGTTAGGGGGCCGTGAGAACGGCCGCATGACCGCGCGGATAGAGGTTATATGGAGGGGTAGGCGGTCACGGGGCGCCGCTTCCGGCGCCCTTGGTTCAGTGGTTTAGTCGGGAGGCGAGTTGGAGTGCCTGCGGTGCGTCGGATCATCGTTGGCGTGCATGGGACTCTAGGGAGTCTGCAAGCGCTGCGCTACGCGGCGGACGAGGCCAGGCTGCGGAACGTGCCGCTGCTGCCCGTCACCGCCTGGGTCCCGCCGGGGGGCGACATAGCGGAGCGACGGCATTCCTCGCCGTACCTGCGCAAGATCTGGCGGGAAGACGCCTGGCAGCGGCTGTGGGCCGCGTTCGACGCCGGCCTGGGCGGGGTGCCCGCCGACCTGCGCGTCGAGCCGCACGTCGCGCGGGGTGAGTTCGGTCCCGTGCTGGTGGATATCGCCGATCAGCCGGATGACCTGCTGATCATCGGCACCGGCCGGCGGCTGGCCTGGGGCGGGCGCTGCGCCGCTCGGTGAGCCGTTACTGCCTGGCGCACGCGAAGTGCCCGGTGCTTGCCATCCCGCCCTCGGCGCTGATGGACGAGATGAGCCACGGCCTGCGGTCCTGGCCGCTGCGCAGGCACGCGCTCATTCCCGACAGCCCGGACGCCTGAGGCGCGGGCCGCATAGCCCGGCCTGGGCCCTGGCCGCGGCCCTGACGCCGGGCGGCTGAGCTACGCCCGGCCGCGGCTTGGCGGTGATGAGGGGTCCGCATGGGTTCCGTTAGGAACCAGATAGCGGGCGCATGGGTCACGCAAGGGCCCTTTATCCGGGGAAATCCACAGCTTTTACTGAGATTCGCCTAAGGGCTCGCGCCTGCGCGGGCGAGCTCAACCACTAGCGGCACGTCACTAGGAGTCACCGTGTGGTACCTGACGGACTGGTTCTATGTCGGCCTGACGATCGTCGTCTTCGCCGTACTCCTCCTCATCTTGAAGGGGATCGAGACCTTTGAGCGCTGAGAACTGGATCGGCCTGATAGGTGGCGTCCTGCTGACGATCTACCTGTTCGTGGCCCTGATACTGCCCGAGAGGTTCTGATGAATAGCACAGCCGCAGGCTGGCTGCAGTTCCTGCTGCTCGCCGCCGCTCTGGCGGCATGCTACGTGCCGCTCGGCAACTACATCGCGCACATCTTCACCGACAAGAAGCACTGGCGGATCGAGCGCGGCATCTACAAGCTGACCGGGATCGACCCGGATGCCGACATGCGCTGGACCGTCTACGTCCGCTCCATCCTGGCGTTCTCGCTCGTCGCGGTGCTGTTCGTGTACCTGATCGAGCGGACCCAGCACTGGCTGTTCTGGTCAATCGGGATGGCGAACGTCCCGACGGACACCGCATGGAACACCGCGGTCTCGTTCACCACGAACACCAACTGGCAGAACTACGCCGGCGAAGCGACTATGAGCTACCTCACCCAGCAGAGCGCGCTCATGGTGCAGCAGTTCTTTTCGGCCGCGGTCGGCCTGGCGGTCGCGATCGCGATGATCCGCGGCTTCACCCGGTCCCGGACCGACCGGCTCGGCAACTTCTGGGTCGACGTGACCCGCGGGATTATCCGGTTGCTGATCCCGCTGGCGGTCATCGGCTGCCTGGTCCTGGTGGCCAGCGGGGGGATCGAGAACCTGGCCAACTACCACACGATCACCACGCTGTCCGGCGCCCACCAGACCATCCCCGGCGGCACGGTGGCGTCGCAGGAAGCCATCAAGGACCTGGGCAACAACGGCGGCGGCTGGTTCAACACCAACGCGGCCCACCCGTTCGAGAGCCCGAACCCGTTCACGAACATCTTCATCGTCTTCATGCTGCTGCTGATCCCGTTCGCCACGCCGCGGGCGTTCGGCAAGATGGTCGGCGACAACAAGCAGGGCTACGCGCTGGTCGCGGCCATGGTGATCATCTGGGCGGCCGCCGTCGGCGGGATCAGCTTCTTCGAGGCCCACGTGGGCACCGCCGGAATCGCGGCGCAAACCGCGCACGGGGCGATGGAAGGAGTAGAGGTACGGACCGGCACGCCGGGCTGCTCGGTGTTCGCGGCGTCCACCACGGTGACCTCGACCGGCTCGGTGAGCTGCTTCCACGATTCGCTGACGCCGTTCGGCGGCGGCATCGCGCTGTTCGACATCGCGCTGGGCGAGGTCGCGCCGGGCGGGATCGGGGCCGGCATGTACGGCATCCTGGTCCTGGCTATGGTCACGGTGTTCGTGGCCGGGCTGATGGTCGGCCGGACGCCGGAGTACATCGGCAAGAAGATCCGGCCCAGCGAGATGAAGTACGCGTCGCTGTACTTCCTGACGCTGCCGGTGGTGATCCTGACCATGTCGGCGATCGCGATCGGCACGCACTGGGGCCAGAGCGCGATCTTCAATCCCGGGCCGCACGGGCTGACCGAGATCGTGTACGCGTACGCCTCCCAGGCCAACAACAACGGGTCGGCCTTCGCGGGCCTGGGCACCGCAGCCCCCTTCTACCAGATCACCGGCGGCATCACGATGCTGCTCGGCCGGTTCGCGCCGGAGATCTTCGCCCTGGGCCTGGCCGGGTCGCTGGCCAGACAGGCGCCCACACCGGCCAGCGCCGGGACGCTTGATACGAGGACGCCGTTGTTCGTCGGCATGCTCGTCGGCGTGATCCTCATCCTCGTCGGCCTGACCTACTTCCCCGCGCTCGCGCTGGGAGTGTTCGCGGAAGGCCTGCATTGAGGGCCATTCAGTACCGGCTAGAGAGCAGGGGCCGACGCCGGTTTCGCGGCGGCCGCTGCGAGCGGCCGGTGACCCACCTACGCAGAGAGCCACATCGGGGTCTGAATGGCCCGAGTGCTGAAGGAGCACTGCACTGATGTCTGTGACAACTGAGAGCCCGGGTACCCCGGCCGCCCCGCCCGCCCGCAAGCAGGCGGGGACCGAGCCGCGCCGGGTCGGCGGCGGCTTCCTCGACCCGAAGATGCTATGGAGGTCCACCCCTGACGCGGTCAAGAAGCTGGACCCCCGGGTCCAGCTCAGGAACCCGGTCATGTTCGTGGTCGAGGTCGGCGCCCTGCTGACCCTGTACACCGCGATCCGCACCCCGTCGGCGTTCAACTGGACCATCGTGGTCTGGCTGTGGCTGACCGTGGTCTTCGCCAACCTGGCTGAGGCGGTAGCCGAGGGACGCGGCAAGGCGCAGGCCGAGACGCTGCGGCGGGCCAAGCGCGAGACGATGGCGCGCCGGCTGACCAACTGGCAGGCCGGGATGGAGCCGTCCGCCCTGCGCGAGGAGTCCGTGCCCGGAACGGGCCTGACCCTCGGCGACTACGTGGTGGTCGAGGCCGGCCAGGTCATCCCCGGTGACGGGGACGTGGTCGAGGGCGTGGCGTCGGTGGACGAGTCGGCGATCACCGGCGAGTCCGCGCCGGTCATCCGCGAGTCCGGCGGCGACCGGTCCGCGGTGACCGGCGGCACCACCGTGCTGTCGGACCGGATCGTGGTGAAGATCACCTCCAAGCCGGGTGAGACGTTCATCGACCGGATGATCGCCCTGGTCGAGGGGGCGAAGCGGCAGAAGACGCCGAACGAGATCGCGCTGAACATCCTGCTGGCCTCGCTGACCATCATCTTCATGCTGGCGGTGATCTCGCTGCAGCCGATGGCGTTCTACTCCAAGGCGCCGCAGACGCTGGTGATCCTGGTGGCCCTGCTGGTGGCGCTGATCCCGACCACGATCGGCGCCCTGCTGTCCGCGATCGGCATCGCCGGCATGGACCGGCTGGTGCAGCGCAACGTGCTGGCCATGTCCGGCCGCGCGGTGGAGGCGGCCGGCGACGTGAACACGCTGCTGCTCGACAAGACCGGCACGATCACCATCGGCAACCGGCAGGCCACCGAGTTCCTGCCGGTCGGCGGGGCCACAGCGGCCGAGCTGGCCGACGCGGCGCAGCTGTCGTCGATGGCCGACTACACCCCGGAGGGCCGCTCCATCGTGGTGCTCGCCAAGGACCAGTACGGGCTGCGGGAGAGGGCCGAAGGCGAGCTGGCCGGCGCTGAGTTCGTCGAGTTCACCGCGCAGACCAGGATGAGCGGCATCGACCTGGCCGACGGCCGCGAGGTCCGCAAGGGCGCCGCCGCGTCGGTGGCGCAGTGGATCCAGGCCGGCGGCGGAACCGTGCCAGCTGATCTCGGTTCGCTGGTGGACGGCATCTCGGCGGCCGGCGGCACCCCGCTGGTGGTGGCCGAGAAGCCGGCCGGCGGGCCGGCCCGGGCGCTCGGGGTGATCCAGCTCAAGGACATCGTCAAGGAGGGCATCGCCGAGCGGTTCGCCGAGATGCGCACGATGGGCATCCGCACCGTCATGATCACCGGCGATAACCCGCTGACCGCCAAGGCCATCGCGGACGAGTCTGGCGTCGATGACTTCCTGGCCGAGGCGACGCCGGAAGACAAGATGGCGCTGATCAAGAAGGAGCAGGCGGGCGGCAAGCTGGTCGCGATGACCGGCGACGGCACCAACGACGCGCCGGCGCTGGCGCAAGCCGACGTCGGCGTGGCCATGAACACCGGCACCTCGGCCGCCAAGGAGGCCGGGAACATGGTGGACCTGGACTCCAACCCGACCAAGCTCATCGAAATCGTGGAGATCGGCAAGCAGTTGCTGATCACCCGGGGCGCGCTGACCACGTTCTCCATCACCAACGACGTGGCGAAGTACTTCGCGATCATCCCGGCCATGTTCTCGTCCGTGATCCCGGACCTGGGCAAGCTCAACATCCTGCACCTGTACAGCCCGAAGTCGGCGATCACCTCGGCGATCATCTTCAACGCGCTGATCATCGTCGCGCTGATCCCGCTGGCGCTGCGCGGAGTGCGGTACAAGCCGGCCTCCTCGCAGTCGATGCTGCGGAGGAACCTGCTGATCTACGGCATCGGCGGGCTGATCATCCCGTTCATCGGCATCTGGGCCATCGACCTGATCGTCCAGCTCATCCCCGGATTTGGTAAGTGATCGGCATGAACCGCCTTCCCGTCATCGTCAGGCAGCACATCGCGGGGTTCCGCATCCTGCTGGTGTTCACCGTGATCTGCGGGTTCGTCTACCCGCTTGTCATGCTGGGCGTCTCCCAGGTGGCCTTCCACAACCAGGCCAACGGCTCGCTGGTGAGCTACAACGGCCACGTGGTCGGCTCCAGCCTGCTGTGCCAGGAGTTCGTGGACGCCAAGGGCAACCCGCTGCCGCAGTACTTCCAGCCGCGGCCGTCGTTCGCGATCCCGTCCCCCACCCCCAAGGGCGACTACGGCTGTGACCCCACGTACTCGTCGGCATCCAACCTGGGGCCCACCAACCCGATCCTGGTCCAGGACATCAAGCAGCGGCAGCAGGAGATCGCCGCGTTCGACCACGTCCCGGTCTCGGAGATCCCGGCGGACGCGGTAACCGCGTCCGGGTCCGGGCTTGACCCGGACATCTCGCCCGCGAACGCGGCCATCCAGGTCGACCGGGTCGCCGCGGCCAGGCACCTGCCGGTGTCGGAGGTCCAGGCGCTGGTGGCCAAGAATACCCAGGGCCGGATGCTCGGCTTCCTGGGCGAGCCGACGGTGAACGTGCTCGAGCTGAACATCGCCCTCGACCAGCTGTCCGCGAAGTCAGGCGGCTGAGCCGGCCGTGACTGAGCTCACCTCAGCGGTCCCGGGTCCCCGGCCGGGAACTCCCCGGCCGGGGCCTGAGGCCCAGGGTAGCTCCCCGGATTCCGTTCCCGGGGCCGACGCCGGTGCTGGTCTCGGTCCCGCGGCCGGGGCCGGGGCGGCCCGGCGGGTTCGTCCGAGCGGGATTCTCGTCGTCGAGGACCAGCCGGAGCTAGTCCGCGCGCTGCGCATCAACCTGCAGGCTAGGCAGTACGAGGTACTGACCGCCCGGACGGGCCGGGAGGCCCTGGCCCTGGCCGCGAGCCGGCCGCCGGACGCGATCATCCTCGACCTGGGCCTGCCCGACATCGACGGCACCGAGGTCATCGTCGAGCTGCGCCGGTGGTGCAAGGCGCCGATCATCGTGTTGTCCGGCCGGACCAGCCCGGGAGACAAGATCGGCGCCCTGGACGTCGGCGCCGACGACTACGTCACAAAGCCGTTCGCGATGGCCGAACTGCTCGCCCGGCTACGCGCCGCGCTGCGCCGCGATGAACGAGAAACGAACCAGGACCAGCCCCGCCAGGCCAGCATCGGCCGCTGGCTGATCGACCTCACCGCGCACCAGGTCAGGCGCTCACCGCTGTTCCCCGACGGAAAGGGCGGCGGCGAGCCCGACGGCATGGACGGCGAGCCCGACGGCATGGGCGGCGAGCCGGTGACGCTCCGGCTCACGCCCACCGAATGGCGGATTCTGGAGATCCTGCTGCGGCGTCCCGGCCAGCTCGTCAGGTCGGCCCAGATCCTGACCGGGGTCTGGGGCCCCGGTTTCCAGCAGCGCACCAATTATCTCCGCTTCCACATGGCCCGGCTGCGCCGCAAGCTGGAAGAAGACCCGACGCGGCCCCGCCATCTGCTCACCGAGCCTGGCATGGGCTACCGCTACCAGCCCTGATCCGCCCGCGCCCCGCGGCGCGTGGCCGTCCGCGCCTCCCGGCACGAGATGCTCCATCGTTGTGGCCTGGGTTCAGTGGGATTCGACCAAACTTTCCCGTTTGCTACTCGGCCCCGCGGCATGGGCGGGGGGTGCGGTCGGGTGGGCGGTCAGATCCAGCCGCGGGAGCGGGCGAGCTGGACGGCTTCGTGGCGGTTGGCGGCGCCGAGTTTGGCGGCGGCGGAGGAGAGGTAGTTGCGGACGGTGCCGGGGGTCAGGGCGGCGCGGCTGGCGATTTCGTCGAGGGGGGCGCCGCCTGCGGCGAGTTCCAGGACGTCGGCTTCGCGGGGGGTGAGCGGGCTGTCGCCGGCGCTGATGGCGTCGGCGGCGAGTTCGGGGTCGACGTAGCGGCCGCCGCGGTGGACGGTGCGGACCACGTCGGCCAGGACCTGGGCTGAGACGGTCTTGGGCAGGAACCCGCGGACGCCGGCGGCGAGGGCCCGTTTGAGGTGCCCGGGCCGTCCGTAGCTGGTCAGGATGAGGCTGCCGCAGGCGGGCAGCTCGGTGACCAGCTGCCCGGCGACGGCGATCCCGTCCAGGCCGGGCATCTGCAGGTCCAGTACGGCCACGTCCGGGCGGTGCCGGCGGGCCATCGCGAGGGCCTCCTCGCCGGAGGCGGCCTGGGCCACGACCTGCAGGTCGTCCTGGATCGCCAGCAGGGAGGCCAGCGCGGTGCGGATGAGGTTCTCGTCGTCGGCCAGCAGCACCCGGATCACGGCGCGGGCGTCTTCGCGGTGAGATCGGTGCCGGCCTGGGCCGGGCCGGGCGGCGCCGCTGCGGCGCCGCAGGCGGGCAGGCGGGCCTCCAGCCGGAAGTGGCCGGTGCGGGGCTGCCCGGTGGTGATGCTGCCGCCCAGGCCGGCCAGCCGCTCGCCGAGCCCGGCCAGCCCGCTCCCGGCGGATCCGGTGTCCGGGGTGTGCACGCGGTCGTTGTCCATCCGGAGCGTCACCGCGCGGGCGGCGCCCGGGGAATCCTGGAGGTGAAGCTCGATCGTGCAGGCGGTGGCGTCGCTGTGCCGCTCGTTCCGTCGCCGCCACATCGCCGTCACCCCTCCAGGGTGTCACGCCTACCTAGCGCCGCCGTTCCCAGCAGTGCCAGCACCCGCAGCTCCCGAAATGGCGCGATCAGCGGGTACGGACGGGCAGGCGGAACCATCGCCGGACGCAGCGACCGCGACCCCCGCCCCCGCGATCGCGAGCGCGAGCGCGAGCGCGATGGCTCGCCGCGGCCAGGCCGGCCGATCCCGTCAACGAGATCGTGCCATCCAGGACCGCCGCGCCCCAGGGGCAACTGCGGCGACGACGGCGATGCTCACCAGCACCGGGGTCCAGGTGGCATTCTGGCTAGCGGACGCGAACCACCCCGCCCACACCAGCGCCCCGGTCAGGACAAGAACGGACGCCACCGCAAACAGGCGCACGCTGAGCTTCTCCCCGGACCAGCGGCGCATCCAGGCAGTACCGGCACCATCATCCTGAGATCCAGCGCGTTGCGAGTTCTTCATGGCTGACTCCTTTCAGTCCCGTCCCGGGATGAACCCGGGCTCATAGGTCCAGCATCGCGGCGAACCAGGATTCCCGCCCGTGCCCGCCATCACCAGTCCCGGTGACATCCGCCCGGCCCGGCCATGACAAACCACACATCCCGCGCCCGGGCGCCGGATCGAACCGCCGGCCCCGCCTCAAGCCACCGCGAAGAGCGAGCGATGGCGCCGTTCATACTGAAGGCGGCTCTGGATCGGCTTTGAGCCGGTCCGTGTGATGATCGCCAGCCGAACACTCCGGAGCTGGGCTTCTCAGGCCTGTGGGTTTTGCGATATTCCCGCGTCGGCAGTACGGCGTCTGCCGGGTATGCCGCAAAATGTGAAGCGCACCTGCTGTGGTCAACGCTGCGGCGGGTTTACCTGATCCGGTGCGGGCTAGGGGGCAAAACATGAGGGCGCTGGCCATGGACGACCCGCGCGTGATCGGCGAGTACCGGTTGCGAGCACAGCTAGGTGCGGGCGGCATGGGCCGGGTCTACCTAGGGCTGTCACCCGCTGGCCGGGCCGTGGCCATCAAGGTGGTCCATCCCGACCTCGCCAGCGATACCGAATTCCTGCGCAGGTTCCAGCAGGAAGTGGCCGCGGCGCGGGCCGTCAGCGGGA
Source organism: uncultured Actinomycetes bacterium (assembly GCA_963806335.1). Lineage (GTDB taxonomy): Bacteria > Actinomycetota > Actinomycetes > Streptosporangiales > Streptosporangiaceae > Palsa-504. Next base: position 347,570 of record CAWDXO010000016.1, on the reverse strand, counting down.
TCTACACCGCGCCGGTCGTGGCGAGCGGGCTGAACGAGCGCCCGCCCTGGCTGGCGACCGCGTTCGTGCCCGGCCCTTCGCTCGAGCAGGTGGTCACCGAGCACGGGCCGTTGCCCGAGCCAGCCCTCTGGCCGCTGCTGGCCGGGCTGGTCGAGGCGCTGCAGGCCATACATGCCTGCCGGGTGGTGCACCGCGACCTCAAGCCCGCCAACGTGCTGCTGGCCGCCGACGGTCCCCGGGTCATCGACTTCGGCATATCGCGCGCCGCAGACGGAACCGCGCTGACGGCGGCCGGAGTGGTGTTCGGCACGCCGGGATACATGTCACCCGAACAGGCCGAAGGCAAGGCCGCCGGGCCCGAGAGCGACGTGTTCGCGCTCGGCTGCGTGATCGGTTACGCGGCCACTGGGACGGGCCCGTTCGGGTCAGGCACCGCGGCCGCCGTGCTGTACCGGGTCGTCCACGGTGAGCCCGCCCTGGACGGAATACCACCGCGGCTCAGGGAGATAGTCTCCGCTTGCCTGGCGAAGGATCCGGCCGCCCGGCCCGAGCTGCGCGGCCTGGGCGCCGCGATCGCCAACGGCATGCACGCGACCGGTCCCTCCGCCGTCGCCTTCTGGCCGCAGTCAGTCGCCGGGATCATCGGCGCCTATCAGGCCAGGCTCGAGCAGGAGACGAGGACCGGCGGGCCGCCCGCCGAAGCCGAGGCCTTTTCCTGGGCCTCGGTGGGGTACCCGCGGACCACCCCCTCGGACCCGGGAAACAGCCGGCGGCAGTCGTCCCCGCCAGACCTGGGAACCCGGTGGCCGTACCCCGGCCCGGGACCGCAGGCCGCGCCGGCCAGCGCCGGATCGCAGGCCGGCGCCGCCATCCCGCAGAACAATCAGGGGGCGCCGGGCTTCCCTGCCTCGCCGGGTTACTCCGGTTCGCAGGGATACCCCCAGCCCTCTGGTTACGCCGGGGCACAGGCATCACAGGCGTTGCCGCCACCGCCCCGCGGCTACCTTCCCGCCAATGGCGAGCCTCCCGCGAGCGCTGGCCCGATGAGCTACCCGCACTCCTATCAGCCGGGATCGCGAGGGGCAATTTACTCGCTGCCCAGCAGCATGGTCAACGCGGTCAGGCTGATGTATGCCGGGGCCGCCTACACGCTCATCTACGCGATCGGCGTCGTCGTGGTCGCCAGCAGCATCATTAAGAACCACCCTTACGACACCGTGGCCCGCACTGGCCTGGGCGCGGTAGTGGTCCTGACGGTACTGGTATCCCTCATTGAGATCGCGCTCTGGCTCGGGATCGCGCGGGCCTGCAAGAACAGGAGGAACGGGGCCCGGGTCACCGGCACGGTGCTGTTCGGCATTCACACGCTTGGTCTGCTGGCCGTCCTGGGCCACTCCTATTCGGGCAGCAGCGTGACCGAGGTGCTGACTTCCATCAGCTGGCTGATCGCCGGTGGCGCGGTGGTGTTCCTCTGGCAGCACCCGTCCAGCGCGTTTTTCCGGGCGCCGACCTCAATCGGCCGATAGCCACCGCCGCTACCCGGCCCAGCGGAAAGCCAGGACGCGGCGCCGGGCCGCATGCGTTCCGTTTTGATTCCGTATGCGGGCGCATGGATGGCGTTAGCAAACGCCGGTTGAGCCGCTACGCGGGGCATCGTGATCTCATGCCCGGAAACGGCAGGCTCGCGAACGTTCGGCGCCGATCGCCCGCAGGCCTGGTGAGGACCTGTCGTCATCACTGAGGATGACCGTCCATCGCCTCCGGCCGGCCATCCTGACCGCCGGAATTCCTGGTCCCGCGGGCGTGCTTCACAATGGGAGCCAGCGGGATAAGGGAAGAAGCTGGCTAGGCATGCGGATAAGGAACAGGCCGGAAATGGCTGATAATAACGGCCGGACGAGGACCGGCGGGCTGGACCACGACGGGGTACGGGCCGCGGGCCCCGGCGAGCCGCCGGTATCTGCCGCGCCCTCGGTATCTGCCGCGCCCTCGGTATCTGCCGCAACCTCGGTATCCGGCGGGCACCCGGGACGCGGGCACCTGCGGATCTACCTGGGATCCGCGGCGGGCGTCGGCAAGTCCTACGCCATGCTCTGTGAGGGGCACCGCCGCGCCGAACGTGGCGCCGACGTCGTGGTGGGGTTCGCGGAGGCGCACGGGCGCCCGCATACCAGTGCCCTGCTCGACGGCCTCGAAATCGTTCCCCGGGCCCGGCTGGAATACCGCGGATCGACCTTCGAGGAGATGGACCTGGACGCGGTGCTCGCCCGCCACCCGGAAATCGCCCTGGTAGACGAATTCGCGCATACCAACGTCCCTGGTTCCCGGCATGAGAAGCGGTGGCAGGACGTCGAGGAACTTCTCGACGCCGGGATTGACGTGATCTCCGCCGTTAACATCCAGCACCTGGAATCGCTCAATGACGTGGTCGAGAAGATCACCGGCGTGCCGCAACGGGAAACCGTCCCCGACGCGATCGTACGGGCGGCCGACCAGGTCGAGATGGTCGACATGACCCCCGAGGCGCTGCGCCGCAGGATGGCGCACGGGAACATCTACCCGCCCGAGAAGATCGACGCGGCCCTCACCAACTATTTCCGTTCCGGGAACCTCTCCGCGCTGCGTGAACTCGCCCTGCTCTGGCTGGCCGACAAGGTCGACGAGGGCCTGCAGCGGTACCGCACCGAACACAAGATCACGAGTGCGTGGGAGGCCAGGGAGCGGGTGGTCGTCGCGCTCACCGGCGGCCCGGAAGGCCGCACGCTGATCAGGCGGGCCGCCAGAATCGCGGCCCGCTCGTCCGGCGGCGACCTGCTGGCGGTCCACGTCACCAAGTCCGACGGCCTGACCGGCGCCGATCCGGCCGCGCTGGCCAGCCAGCGGCAGCTGGTCGAATCGGTGGGCGGCAGCTATCACCAGGTGGTCGGCGACGACATCCCGGAAGCCCTGCTTACCTTCGCCCGCGCGGAGAACGCGACCCAGCTCGTGCTCGGCGCGAGCCGGCGGTCGTGGTGGCTGGCCACGCTCACCGGCCCGGGCATCGGGTCGAGGACGATCCGCGGTTCGGGCGACATCGACGTGCACATCGTCACCCACGGGCACATGGGCCGCGGCCGCGGGCTAGTCCCGCGGCGGCGCGGCGCCATCACCCTGCGCCGGAAGATCGCCGGGTACGTGCTGGCCGCCGTGCTGTCGGTGGTGCTGACCGTGATCCTGGCGAACCTGCGTCAGGGGATCAACCTGACCAGCGACGTCCTTATGTTCCTTGTCGCGGTGATCGTGGTCGCCCTAGTCGGCGGATTCGCTCCCGCCGTGCTGGCCGCCATCGTCGGCTCGCTGCTGCTCAACTACTACTTCACCCCGCCCATCCACCAGTGGACGATCGCGCAGGCGAACAACTCGCTCGCGCTCGGCGTCTTCGTCGCCGTCGCGGTGCTGGTCAGCTCGGTGGTCGACATCGCGGCCCGGCGTACCAAGCAGGCGGCACGGGCAAACGCGGAATCCGAGCTGCTCGCCACCACGGCCGGCAGCGTGCTACGCGGCCAGCAGGGGCTCAGCGCGCTGCTCGACCGGATACGGGAAGCCTTCGGCATGGAGTCGGTCACTCTGCTTGAGTGCACGCCCGCCGACGGCCAGCAGGGTGGCCAGCAGTCCCCGGACGCCTCGTCGGGCCGGAAGCGGAGCATGTCGGGCAGCTGGCAGGTCGTCGCCAGCCGCGGTGAGCCTCCCGTCACGACGCCGGAAGAAGCGGACGTCGAGGTGCCGGTGGCTGCCAACCTCTCCCTCGCCCTCCGGGGCCGGCCGCTGCCGGCCTCGGACCGACGCGTGCTGGGGGCGTTCGGCTCCTATGCAGCCGTCGCCCTCGACCAGCAGCGGCTGGCCGCCGAGGCTCAGGCGGCCAAGCCGATCGCGGCCGCGGACCGGATGCGGACGGCGCTACTCGCCGCCGTCAGCCATGACCTGCGCACGCCGCTGGCGTCGGCGAAAGCGGCCGTGACCAGCCTGCGATCCAGGGACGTGGACTGGGCCGCCGAAGATCACGACGAGCTGCTCGCGACGGCGGACGAGTCGCTCGACCGGCTCACCCACCTCGTGGACAACCTGCTCGACATGAGCAGGCTGCAAGCCGGCGCGCTGTCCTTGTTCCCGCGCCCGGCGGGCCTGGACGAAATCGTGTCCCGGGCGCTCGATAACCTGGATCCCGCGGCGCGGGGCATCACGGTCGACATACCGGTCTCCCTGCCCGAGATCAACGTCGACCCGGCCATCCTCGAACGTGTCGTCGTGAACCTGACAGAAAACGCGCTCCGCTACTCACCGCCGGGCAAACCGCCGCTGCTGATGGCCAGCGCGCTCGGCGACCGGGTGGAGCTGCGGGTGGTGGACCGCGGTCCTGGCATACCCGAGGAGGACAGGGACCGGATGTTCGTGCCGTTCCAGCGCCTCGGCGACACCGACAACACGACCGGAGTCGGCCTCGGTCTCGCCTTGTCGCGCGGCCTGACCGAGGCGATGGGCGGGGCGCTCAGCGCAGAGGACACGCCGGGCGGCGGGCTGACCATGACGGTGTCGGTGCCGGCCGTCACCGAATCGGACTACGGTTACGAGCCTGGCCACCGGGAGCGCGAGGCGGTGAGCGAGCTGGAGGGGCGCGGTGCCGTCTGGACTGAGGAGCGAGGAACGAGCGACGAGGGAAGGCGGCACAGTGAAGGGGGAACGGGGAGGTGGGTGGGGCCCCGTAGGCGAGCGGAAGACACTGCGACAGGAGGAAACGCGCCGTGACAAGGGTCCTCGTCGTGGACGACGAGCCGCAGATTCTCCGGGCGCTCCGGATCAACCTGAGAGTCCGCGACTACGACGTCCATGTCGCCGCCACCGGAGCCGAAGCGCTCGAGGTGGCAAGCCGGTATCCGCCCGACCTGGTGATCCTCGATCTCGGCCTGCCCGACCTGGACGGCGTCGAGGTTATTCATGGGCTGCGCGGCTGGACGAAGGCACCCATCATCGTCCTGTCCGGGCGAGCCGATAGCACCGACAAGGTCGAGGCGCTCGACGCGGGGGCGGACGACTACATCACCAAGCCGTTCGGGGTGGAGGAGCTGCTTGCCCGCATGCGCGCCGCGGTTAGGCGGACCGGAGCTCCCGAAGACCTGCCCCGGATCCAGCTCGGTCACCTGATCGTCGACCTGGCCGCCAAGCGCGTCACCCGGCACGCCGCCGTCCCGGCAGGAGGCGGTGGCGGCGCCGCGGAGGCCGGCCATCCGGCGGGAGGCGACGGCGCCATGCCGCAGGCGGACGACATCAGGCTTACCCCGACCGAGTGGCACCTGCTCGAGGTGCTGCTCCGCAATCCGGGCAAGCTGCTGAGCCGCAACCAGCTACTGACCGAGGTATGGGGGCCTGGTTACGCCGACGCGACGGGTAACCTGCGGCTTTATATGGCTCAGCTGCGCCGGAAGCTGGAGCCGAATCCGGCCCGGCCTCGCTGGCTGATCACCGAACCAGGCATGGGCTACCGCTACCAGCCGACCCCGGAGACGTCCCCCGCCGCCAACTGACCTGACCGGATCGGCTACCAGGGGTAAGGCTGGCCGTCGCGGGTGAGGGTGCCGGTCGGGCCGCCGTTGGGGATCGTGACCGCCCAGATAACGCTGGCCGCGGCCTGCGGCAGCGACCGCCCATCCGGGTGGCTCTCGCTGGCGGGCCAGCCCGGGCAGACCGCGTTCACCAGGATGCCATCCCTGGCCAGCTCCGCCGCGAGCAGGCGGGTGAGCGCGTTGAGGCCAGCCTTGGAGACACCATAGGCGGGTGAACCACCGGTCATCACGGCGATCGAGCCGCCTTCGCTGCTCACGTTGACGATCCGCGGGCGCATGCTGGAGCGCAGCATCGGCAGCAGCGCGTGAATCACTCGCCAGGGACCGAACAGGTTGACGTCAATGGCCTCCGCGACGGCGCCTAGCTCAGCGTTGCTCGCCGTCGCCCACCGGTCATAGATGGTCGAGGCGTTGTTCACGAGCACATCGGTGCGGCCAAAGCGCCCCTTCACCCACTCGGCCATCGAGGCGACGCTGTTGGAGTTGTCTACTTCGAGCTGGCACGCGACGATCCGGGTACCCTCCGGGTCAAGTTCTTTCGCGGCCAGCTCCCCTTTCCGCAGATCCCTGGAGCCGAGCACCACCGCGAACCCGAGCAGGGCTAGCTGGCGGCATACCTCACGGCCGACACCGCGGTTACCGCCAGTCACCACAGCTACCGGCAGATCAGGGTACACACGCATCACCGGCGCTCGCCATGACCGCGACGTTTCTCATGGCTGTCATCTTGCCATCCGCCGATCCCCGCCCTGACCCTCAATGCCTCAAATCGCCGTCCCAGGCCCGGCGAGGCGGAACAGCGGGTCGCAGGCCGCGTACCTCTTACCCAGGCGGTGGCGAAGCCTCCGTAGCAGCATGCGCCGCGGACACGGAAGCGGCGGCACCTCGGGGATAAGTACCACCAGGACGACGATCGCGCCCGTTACCGGTAACGATTAGTGCCGGGCACGGGAGCCTGACCAGGCGTAGGACGCCAGGCTTCTAGGTAACGACCAGGCCGTCCTTCTCGCCGAATCGCTGCAGGTGGCGGCCTGCTAGGCCACGGCCACGATGACGATCACGATCGCGATGACCAGCACGCCCGTGATGACCAGCGCGGCCGGAGATACGCCCGAACGCCGGGCACGGGGAGCGTCTTCATCACCGCGTTCGACAAAGGCCCGGAAACGTCCGGTATTCGCACTCGGATCCTGCTCGAACTCCGACATGAGCATGACTGTAGCTGGTCGGCCTGGTCTCGATGGTGAAAACGGGCAGGATACCACTCACCGCAACGGCACCAGGGCGTCGGTGCCCGGGTCCCGGTCGACAAGCCGGGACAATACGATCACGCTCCTGGTCCGGACCACGAATGGCTCGGCCCGGATGCGCTCCATCACCTCTTCGAAGTGCCTGACGTCGGCCGCCCTGATGTGGACCAGGGCATCGGCGTCACCGGTGACGGTGCAGGCGTCCACCACCTCGGGGTAGCGCCGCACCCCGGCGGCGATCTCCTCAGGAGAGGTGCGGCCGCCGCAGAACAGCTCCACGTAGGCCTCGGTCGTCCAGCCCATGGCCACGGGATCCACCCGGGCCGAGAAGCCCGTGATCGCCCCGGCCGCCCTGAGCCGGTCGACGCGCCGCTTCACCGCGGGAGCGGATAGCCCGACCTCGTTACCGATCACGGCGTAGCTGGCCCGGGCGTCCCTGATCAGGAAAGCGACGATGCGCGCGTCGATGTCGTCCACGCTTCCCCCCGTCCGTCAGTCGACGCCGTCGTAAAGGGCCGCGATATCCGGCGGCTTCACCTTGGCCAGATTGTCCTGGGCCGGACGCGCGCGCCCGGCGGGGCCGGCCGCGAACGCCCGGAGCAGGTTCTGCGTCGCGCGATCGACGAACCGCTCGGCGGCAAGGGTAAGCCCGTGTCCGCACGACGGGCCGCGCATCGCGCACACCCAGCGCATCGTACCTGACGCGAACACTCCGGCCCCGCTGGCGACGGTGTAGTACACCGAATCGGAGAAGGTGGCGTAGCCGTCACAGGTCAGCGGTGAATGCGCGAGCACCTGCATCGGCCTGGGGAACGGGACGGCCGGGTTCAGCCGGTCGTACTCGGGTCCCACCATGCCGGGGAAACGCTCACCCTTGTAGGCGCCTGTGCCGGCGAAGATCCAGCTCGACGGGTCATAGACCACGTAAGGAGCGCTGACCGGATTGCACTCGTAGAACACCCCGGTCAGGACGCTTTCCGGCCGCGGGTCGGGCGGGTCCCGCCACTGCTGCGTCGTTTCCGCGTCATCGTGGCCGTATAGCGGATCGATGGCGGCGTCCTTGTAACAGATGATGACGCGATCCCCGTCCGCGAACCTGATATGCCGGTAGAGGGCGTTCGCGCCGAGGAAGGCCAGGTTCGTTCCGGCGTTTCTGGCGGCCGTCAGCGCGTTCCGCATCGCCTGCGAGTAGTACTCGTCATGGCCGAGGGAGATAACCGCACGGGCGCCCGCCAGCAGGCCAGGATGCTGGTCGATGTCCACATCGGTCTCGTACGCGAGCGGGACCCCGGTATGTTCGGCCAGCGCGGTGGCGGCCTCGTCGAAGGCGAGGAACCGCACCGCGCCGTCACCGTCGTAAGGACGGTCGAAGCTCACCGCGTAGCCGCGGTCGGACCGCAGCCCGTCCGGGCCCTGGTAGAGGCTGTAACCGCCCCAGGTGTTGTACGCCTGCCAGGTGGTGTTGTCGTCGAGGATGACGACCGCGCCAACCGTGCTGGCTGACCGCACCGTGATCGGCACGTACCGCTGCGCCCCATCGGAGGCGTCCAGCCGCAGCAGGTAGGAGGCCGGCCAGTTCGTGGTGGTGATCGTCATCGACGGCCGCCACGGCGCGGTCATCATGTGGGTGCCCGGCGCGATGTCAACCGCCGTCTGCAGTTGCCCGCGGACCCGCGCCGACGCCCAGACCAGGCGCGCCTGGTGGCCGGAATACCAGCCGAACCGGAACGCGTCCACGCGGAACGACGTCGCCGTAGTCGATACGTACAGGCGGAAGCTCTGCCCGGGCAGGACGCTTTGCTGATCCGCGTACCCGTTGATCGCGTCGGCGGGTCCCAGGTCGGTGATCCGCCAGGCGGACGTGCCTGGCCGCTCGTTCTCGGCCACCGGGAAAGGCGGTGCCGCCACCCGGTGGGCTGGCGCGGATGTCACAGGGCTGGGCGCGGCCGACCGCGAGCCCGCGCTGCACGCCGCGGCGCCCAGCGTCGCCACGAGGGCGACGGCGATGCCGGCCGCGCCCCGTATCCGCCTCACCGCCGCAGGTCCCACAGCACTCCATCATGGCACTGGGCGTGTGCTCCCCAGGACATAACGTGTGCTCCCCAGGACATAAGAAGAGGCTCGACGTCCCGCTTTCGCCGAGCCTCACTAAGTGAGACGCGGAGCCTGCTGCCCTGGTTGACGCAATCGGGGCTGACTTCGCAATTCTTTCTCGTCGCGGGCAGGACCTGCTCACGCGCGACATCGCGAACGCTCCGGCCTCGGCGACACCGATGGACGCAGTGAGCGCGGCACTCGAGGCGCCATGTTCTAGGAGAACCCTGAACGTATCAGGCTGCGTCACGCCGTTGGTGTAGCTGGCCGCGGATCTGGGGGGTGGCCGTCTGGCTGGCTGGCAGGCTGGTCGTAGGGGTGTTCTGGTTGCGGGTTGTGTGGTTCGCGGGCGAGCAGGTTGATGCGGTCGCCGGGGGCCAGGGTGATGCCGGGGTCGGGGTCGCGGAGGGTGTGGTTGTCCAGGATCGTGACCGGGATCCAGCCGGGCGGCCAGCTGGTGTCGCCGAGTGTCTTGCCGTTGGCGGGTGAGCCGGCAGAGATGGTGATCTCCAGGATCTGGTAGCCGCGCAGCGGGTCCGGCGGCTGGCCGGGCGCGGCCTGCGGACCGGGGACGGCTAGTGCGGCGGCGCGGGATGCCGGCGGGTCGGCGGGGGCGGCGTGCATCTGGCGGGCGACCGCCTGCAGCACGTTCTGGCTGGTGATCCAGCCTTGCAGCTGCTGCCCGTCGGCGGAGATCACCGGCAGCCCGTCACGGCCGTAGAGTTCGAGCTGACGCAGCGCCTGGGTGAGGGACTCACTCGCGAACAGCATCTGGGGGTGGTGCTTGTGGGTGACGGGGCCGGGTAGCGGAGCCCGGTCCGGGCCGGGTCTGCCGGGCGCCCCGGGCCCCCCGGGCGCGATGGCGAGCGGCGCCGGGAAGGGGTGCATGGCGTCGGCGGCGGTGAGGTCTTCGAATGGGTCCGCGGCGGGGGTGTGGTCGATGTCGGTGCCGCGGCGCAGCAGCTTGGTGGTGTAGATGGTGCCGTAGCTCAGTGCCCGGGACAGGGCGGTGGCGATGGCGACGGCGAGCATGACCGGCAGGGTGAGCGTGTAGTCGCCGGTCATCTCCACCACGCTGGCTACCGCGGTGAGGGGGGCCCGGGCCGCGGAGGCGAACACCGCGCCCATGGCGACGACGGCGTACAGGGCGGGCTGCCCGGCGGCCGGGCCGATGAGGTGGCCGGCGATCTCGCCGAAGGCCATGCCGGAGGTGGCGCCGATGAACAGCGACGGGGCGAACACCCCGCCTGATCCGCCGATGCCGATGGTCAGGCTGCATGCGATGATCTTCCCGGCCGCCAGCACGATCAGGAACCACAGGGCGTAGCTACCGCCGACCGCCTGGTACATGACCGGGTAGCCGACGCCGTACATCTGCGGGAGGGCGAGCAGCAGCAGCCCCAGGGCGATCCCGCCGGCCGCGGGCCGGGCCCATTCCGGGCGGTTCCCCCACACCTTGTCGCACAGGTCCTCGGTCGCGTACAGGATCTTCGCGAACGCCAGCCCGAGCAGCGCCGCGATCACCGCGAGGGCCGCGATGAGCAGGTAGCTGCTCAGGTGGTGCAGCGCGATGCCGGGCGGCAGCCCGGACAGGAACGGGGCGCTGCCCGCAAACTGGCGGCTGAGCAGGTCGGCGATCATCGCGGACAGCATCACGGTGAAGATCGCCTCGATGGAGAACTCCCGCAAGATGATCTCGACCCCGAAGAACACCCCGGTGATCGGGGCGTTGAACGTGGCGGCGATCCCGCCGGCCGCGCCGCAGGCGACCAGGATCCGCAGCCGGCTCTCCGGCATCTTCACCCACTGGCCCAGGCTGGAGGCCAGCGCGGAGCCGATCTGCACGATCGGGCCCTCCCGCCCGACCGACCCGCCCGTCCCGATGCACAGTGCGGAGGCGAGCGACTTGACCGCGGCGACCTGCGGCCGGATCCGGCCGCCGCCCTCTGCGACCGCGATCATCACCTCGGGCACTCCGTGCCCGCGGGCCTCCCGGGCGTACCGGTAGATCAGCGGCCCGTAGATCAGCCCGCCGATCACCGGGATCACCACGAAGAAAGCCAGCCCCAGCCACGGCAGGTGATTGCTGGGGACACGGCCCTGCTGGCCGAACTGGACATGGCCGGTGGCCAGCCAGGTGAAGAAATAGATCAGGTACCGGAACGCGACCGCGCCCAGCCCCGACCCGGCGCCCACCACCAGCGCGACCGCGAACAGCCCGCCCCGCGAGGCTCGCAGCCAGCCGCTCGCCCGGCCGGCCCACGGCACCGCTCCGGCCTGCCTGCCCGCCGCCCCGCCGGTCATGATCGTCCCGGTGTGCGGCCGGAGCGCGCTGGCTCCGGTTTCATCCTGGCCGGCGCCGCCGGCGGCGTGGCCGGAGGCGCAGTTGGCGGGGGATCGGCCGGCCACTGGCTGTCGGGGATCTCCCCGGCCGCCGCCGCGAACGCCGCGAGCGCCCTGGCCACGGCCGACTGCTGCCGGGCCGGGAGCCTGCCCAGGATGCCGGCGATCAGCGCCCGCCGGCGGGCGGTCGCCTGGTCCACGATCTCCCGGCCGGCGGCGGTGATGGACACCTGCACCGCGCGGCGGTCGGAGCGGGCGCGGTGCCGGCGGATCAGGCCCTTTCGCAGCAGCCGGTCACACATCCGGCCCGCGGTGGACGGCGTGACACTCAGCGCCGCCGCCAGGCCGGTCATCCGCTGCGGCCCCCGGGAGGCGAGCATCACCAGGGCCCGGTACTGGGCGATGGTGGTGTCCTCCGCCGCGGCGCCCAGCGACTGAGTAGCCACCGCCACCAGCGTGCGGCTCGCGGTCAGCACCGCGTCCACCGCGGCCTCGTCAGCCATCTGCTTCGGCACGCCTGATGCACCCCGATATACTTGCATAGTGCAATGATTGTATAATGACTCTATCAGTTACTGCACGTTGGACTGCTAGGCACCCGGCCGGATCGCCTTGACAATGACGGTGATGGCGAAGACGAGGTAGGCGGCGATGATCAGGGCGCCGCTGCGGCGGTTGATCCCGCGGCCGGCCAGGGCCAGGGCGATGGTGGCGACGGTGAGGACGCCGTACCAGATGGCAACCGGCAGGGCGCCGCCGAGGCCAGGGCTGGTGATGATCACGGCGGGGATCAGCAGCCCGGCCAGGACGTTGAGGGTGTTGCTGTTGAAGGCTTCGCTGAGCGTGGCCGAGGCCCGTCCCCGGCGGGCGAGGAAGACGGCGGCGACGGCGTTGGGCATGCTGGTCACCGCGGCCAGGACGATGGCGCCGGTGATCACGCCGGGCACGGCCCAGCGGGCGCCGAGCGCCGATGCGGTGCGCTCCATGGCCGCGCTGGCCGCGACGACGACGACAAGCGCGAGGACGGCGACGGCAGCGTCTCGCGGGCCGCCCTTGCCGGGGTGGATGGCGTCGGCCAGTTCTTGTTCTTCCTCGGCGACCGCCCCGGCGAGCCAGGACCGCAGCCGGGGCGGGAGCGGCAGGGCGGAGCGGCCGGAGGGGTGCACGGCCGACACGTACACATACGGTGCCAGCACGGCCAGGGCGAGGACCAGGGCGGCAACTGCCGTGATCAGGCCGGTCACGGCGGCGACGGTGAGGGCGGCGATCCATAGCGCCACGGCGCCCTCGAAGATGACGACCCGGCGATGCAGTTTGATGCCCCCGGCGACAACGGCGCCCAGCCCGATCAGGGCCGCCAGGTTGAACACGTTGGAGCCCAGGACCACGCCGACGCCGACATCATGCTGGCCCTGTGCGAGCGCGGTCACCGCCGAGGTGATCTCCGGGGTGTCCGCGGCCAGCGCCGCGACCAGGCCCAGGAGCGCCTCGGACAATCCCAGCCGGGCCCCCAGCCGTTCCAGCCGGACGACGAGGACGGCGCTGGCACCGAGGCTGAGAGCGGCGGCTGCCACGAATACGGCCACCGCCACGGGCGAGGACATCATCGGGTGCCCGGGGGCGGCCGGATGAATCCAGTCGGTGCGGTAACGCCACGCGGTCCGGCCGCCGGGCGACGCCATGAGACACCCCGCTGCCGCCTTGGGGCGGCTGGCTGGTCCGTCAGGGCTCGCTCCGCGCGGTCTGGCTGGCACCGAACGCGCGTCGGTCATGACCGGCCGGCGTGACGGCGACCACCCGCGCCTGCCGCGAGGGCGTGGAGCCCGGCCTGGCCTTGAGCATGAACCGGCCGTAAGACTGGCTGTTACCGAAGGTGCGCAGCTCGATCAGAACCGCCGTTACCGCCAGCGGCGCCGACAGCGCAGCCACGATCGCGATGCAGTCCCTGACCAGGTGGCGGGCCATCTAGCCGCCCGCCAGGGCCCGGGACTGCTCGCGCCAAAGCTTCACGCCGCCAACGGCCAGCATCCCCAACGCCGGGACGAAGAACAGCCCAGTGGGCAAGATCTCGCCCGCGATACCCGCGACCAGGATCAGCACTCCGATGACGGCAGCCAGCCTATTCATGCTCACGGCGGGAGAGGTGTCGGCGGGTGCGTTCTGCACGGTCACGGGCGCTCCTGGCAGGCGAAGTTTGGAAGTCGCGAACGTCGTGCCGACCAGGCTTCCCGGCGCACCTAGCCCTGAGCATAGACCCCGCGGGCGTCGCCGCCAAGTAACCAACCAGCGCGCCAGCGCGCAGGCGACCTTCCCGGCGAGCGCCAGGCAGCCGGGCTGAACAGTACCGGCGGCGAATCATGCTTCGTGACCCGATCCAGCAGGAACTGCTCCAGCTCTTTGGATCTCACCCCGGCGTCTCGGTAACGCAGATCGGCCTCGGGCTCGTCGCCGCCGTGCTCGACGCGACGGTCGGGCGGCTGGTCATGGTGCCTGGGGTGATGGAACTGCTTGGACGGGCTAGCTGGTGGCTGGCCTGGCTCCTGCCGGCCGCGGGAAACCACGCTCTCACCGGGCAGGCCCGGCCGGAATGCCGGCGGCCGATCGAGCCAAGGTCCGCTGAGGGGGCGGCCCGGCGTGGTCTCGCACCGGTATGGTGCGAGGCAACGGCCGGTGCGGCGATCAAGGTGGGAGAACGATATGGACAGCGACCCCGAGACTACGGTGCGCGGTATGTACGGGCCCGATGTCACCTTCCTCGGCGTGGCGCGGGCTGAACTGGACTCGCTGGACGGGCTGGATGTCGTGTTCGTCGGCGCGCCCTTCGACAGCGGCGCCTCGCACCGGCCGGGGGCCAGGTTCGGCCCGCAGGCCATCCGCGCCACCGACTACCTGCCGCACGATGGGTCCAGGCCGCACCTCGCCCTCGGCGTGGACCCGCTGGCCGAACTGCGCGTCGGCGACGTCGGCGACGTGCTCATGCCGCCGGGCGAGACGGAGGAATCGCTGCGGCGGCTGGAGAGCGTGGTGCAGGCAGTGGCCTCGGCCGGCGCGATACCGGTGATCCTGGGCGGCGACCACACGATCACCTTGCCCGACGCCACGGGGGTAGCCAGGCACATCGGCTGGGGCCGCGTGTCGCTGATCCATTTCGACGCGCACGCCGACACCGGCGACACCCAGTTCGGGTCGCTGTACGGGCACGGCACGCCGATGCGGCGGCTGATCGAGTCGGGCGCGGTCCGCGGTGACCGGTTCCTGCAGATCGGGCTGCGCGGATACTGGCCCGAGCCGCCCACGCTGGCGTGGATGGCTGAGCAGCGGATGCGCTCGTACGAGATGAGCGAGATCGTCTCCCGCGGGCTTGACGAATGCCTGGGCGAGGCGTTCGGCATCGCCGTCGACGAATGCGAGGGCGTCTTCCTGTCTGTCGACGTCGACGTGGTCGATCCGGGCATGGCCCCCGGCACCGGGACGCCGGAACCCGGCGGGCTCACCGGCAGGCAGCTGCTCGACGCGGTGCGGCGGATCGCGATGTCGCTACCGCTAGCCGGCGTCGACGTGGTGGAGGTCTCGCCGCCGTACGACCATGCCGAGGTGACCGCGTTCCTGGCCAACCGGGTGGTGCTCGAGGCGCTGTCGGGGATCGCCTGGCGGCGCCGGGAGCTGGCGGGCGAGCGGCCGCGGCGGCCGGACGCGCCGCTCCTCGAAGGCCGCTAGCGCACCCGGTCAGTGAACTGGGCCGATTAACCCGAAATAGTCCTGGCTTAGGACTCTGGGCGGACCGATTGACAGGATCTATAGTCGGTGCATGCTCGACGTGACGAGGCTGCGCGTACTGGTGGCCGTGGCCAGGTACGGCTCCGTCACGGCCGCGGCTCGGGCTCTTAACTACGCGCAGCCTTCGGTGAGCCACCACCTGGCGCGGCTCGAGGCGGAGACCGGAACCAAGCTGATCCAGCGGGCGGGCCGGGGCATCAGGCTCACCGACGCCGGCCGGCTCCTGGCCGAGCGCGCGGCCGAGGTGATCGGCAGGCTGGACGCCGCGGAGAACGAACTGGCCGCCTACACCGGGCTGCGGGCAGGCCGGCTGCGGCTCGCGGCGTTCCCTTCGGCGCTCGGTACCATCGTCCCGGCCGCGGCGGCGATGCTTCGCGGGCACCAGCACAGCGTGGACTTGCGGCTGACGGAGGCGGAACCGCCTGAGGCGCTGCGGATGCTCCGAGCCGGCTACGTCGACGTAGCGCTGGTGTTCCGCTATTCCCCGGATGCTCCGGGAACCGGCGATGCTGCCCTGGCGGGTGCCGAGGAAGACGAGGGCGGCATCGACATCACCGAAGGTCTGCGTGAACGGCTGATCCTCAATGAGGAAGTGCACCTGGTGACCTCGGCCCACGACCCGGAGCCGCCGACGGCCGAGCTGTCCAGGTACGCTCGCCACCGCTGGATCGCGGGCTGCGACCGCTGCCGCGCCAACCTGCTCCGGCAGTGCGCGCTGGCCGGGTTCACCCCGAAGATCGCGTTCACCACCGACGACTATGTCGCGGTCCAGGCCCTGGTCGCCGCCGACCTGGGGGTGTCGACGCTGCCTGGACTGGCCCTGCGCGCCGCGCGCCATCCGGGGATCAGGACCGTCCCGCTGGCCGGAACGTACCGGCACGTCTTCGCGGTGCGGTACGGCGATCCGCCCGACCCGCCCGCGGTCAGCCTGCTCATGGACGTTCTGCGCACCACGGCGGTGCTACCGCCATCGGAGTCGGCCGGATGAATCCGGGCGTGTCCCCGTCCGGTGACTTCCCGCCGATCCCCGGCCAGCTCGTCCTGCCCGGCATGCCGTCGCCAGCGGTGCCCGCGAACGGCCAGGCCCCGCTGCCTGGCCTCGAGTTCCCGGAAGTCAGCGGCCCGCAGGCGGGGGACCCCGAGCTGGCCGCGGTGGCCGGTGAGCTCCGCGCCCTCGACAGTGACGGGTCGCGGATGGCCGCCGCCATCCGCGGCGCGCTCGACATGCTGCTCGACGGCCAGCACACCGGGCGTTACCGCTGGGACCAGCTGCACAAAACGGAGAAGACGCACGCCGGCACGCTGGTCGAGATCGCCCTGGCCCGCGCGCTGCGGCTGGCCGACGGCACGGCGCTGGACTACACGATCGCGGGCGTGGACGTGGACTGCAAGTTCTCGCACCGGCTGGGTGGCTGGATGATCCCGCCCGAAGCCGACGGGAAGCTGATGCTCCTGGTGCAGGCCAGCGACGAAGACGGCACGTGGTCGGCCGGCCTGCTCCGGGCCGCCGAACAGAACCTGAGCCTGGCCGGTAACAGGGACCTCAAGCGGGCCCTCAACGATCGCGGCCGCGCGGCGGTGAGCTGGCTGCACGCCCGCGCCCGGCTACAGGAGAACGCCCTGATCAGGCTGCCCGAACCCGACGTGGCGGCCGTCTTCGCGCTGCCGTCGGGACAGCAGCGGGTGAACGAGCTGTTCCGGCGGGCGCAGCGGATGCGGGTCAGCCGCACCGTGGTGGCCACGGTGGCCATGCAGGACGACTACATGAAACGCGTCCGCGACGGCGGCGGGGCGCGCGACCAGCTGCGCGCCGAGGGCATCGTGATCTTCGGGGACTACGCCGGCGACCAGGTCCTCGCGTCGGCCCTCGGCCTGGTCCGCCCGGGCCCGGGCGAATTCGTCAGCGCCCGGCTCGCCCGCGGTTGCGCCGACGGCGGCCAGCGCACTCACGATGCGCGCGCTATCCGCCTCGAAGGCTCCGATTGGGTACTCGCCTCCCCGGTCAACCCGGTGGAGCCGGCCCCCAGCCTGCCGCGCTGAGTACCGGCCTGGGACGCTCGCCGGTGATCGTTTAAGCTGCCCGGGGCGGGCATACCCATCGAAGCGGAAGAGGAGAGGCATGGCGCAGGACAGGCCGGCCGCGCTGGTGACCGGATCGGCGAGCGGGATCGGACGGGCCGCGGCGCTGCGGCTCGCCCGGGCCGGTTACGACGTCGCGATCAACTACAGCCGGTCACAGGATTCCGCGCGGCACACCCTCGGCGAGCTGGAGAGCCTGGGCGGCAAGCACCTGGCGCTGCGAGCCGACGTCAGCGACGACGACGCGGTGGCCGTGCTGGTGGCGACGGTGGGCGAAACGTACGGCCGGCTGGACGCGCTGGTCAATAACGCGGGCATGACGAGCCAGTCACCCCCCGAGGATCTCGATGGCGTCGACCTGGCCGAGTGGGACCGGGTGTTCGCGGTCAACGTTCGCGGGTTGTTCCAGGTCACCCGGGCCTGTGCGCCCTGGCTGCGGGCGGCGGGCGGCAGCGTCGTGAACGTGGCGTCGATCGTCGGGCTCCGCCCGGGTCCTCAGCCGCTCGCCTACGCGGCCAGTAAGGCCGCAGTGGTCAGCCTCACCCGGACGCTGTCCCGCGTGCTGGCGCCCGAGGTCCGGGTCAACGCCGTCGCGCCGGGCTGGATCGCCGGCGAGTGGATGGAGCGGACGCTCGGCGACAACTACGAGCGGCTGATGGAGCGCCGGGCCAGCTGGACACCGATGAAACGGAACGTCACCGTGGATGACGTCGCCGAGACGATCTTCTCGCTGATCACTTCCAACCCGTTCGTCACTGGCGAGATCATCGTCATCGACGGCGGCTACGCCGCCACCAGCTGAGCATGACCAATCGGACGCGGCACACCGGACGGTGGGCTCTCGAGGACCGTTTCCTGTCTCCCTGGCACTACCTACCGGTCGAGGTAGGGCCCGGGACCGCCGCGCTGCGGGTCGAGCTGGAGTACGAGCGCGCCGAAGGAGCGGTGCTCGACCTCGGCTGCCTGGGACCGCAGGGGTTCCGTGGCTGGTCAGGTGGCGCGCGGGAGTCGTTCATCATCGCTCCAGACGCCGCCACACCCGGTTACCTGCCCGGCGAGCTCGAGACCGGGACGTGGCAGGTGATGATTGGCGTGCACCGCGTCCCGCCCGGCGGCGTGCCCTACCGGCTGACGGCCGAGGCCGGGCTGGGTGGCGCGGAGCTGCGGCCGTCGCCTGTTCCGCCGGCCCCGCCCGCTCCGGCGGACCGGCCGCCGCACCGGGTCTTGCCGGCCGGGGCCTGGCGCTGGCTCGCGGGTGACCTGCATACGCACACCGTGCACTCTGACGGCGTGCTGACCGTCCCCGAGCTAGCCGTGCTCGCGGCCAAACGTGGCCTCGACTTCATCGCGGTCACCGACCACAACACGATCAGCCACCACGCCGAGCTGCCCGCGGCGGCCAGACGGTACGGAATCACCCTGCTCCCCGGGCAGGAGGTGACGACGGACGGCGGCCACGCGGGAGCGCTCGGCGATATCGGGTGGGTCGACTTCCGCCGGGAGCCCGACGACTGGCTGGACGCCACCGAGGCGGACGGCGGCCTGCTGTCGATCAACCACCCGTTCGCCGGGCCCGTCAGCTGGGTGCGCCCCATGCGCCGCCGGCCGCCGCTGATCGAGGTCTGGCACTGGAGCTGGCTCGACCCGCGCTGGACCACCCCGCTGTCCTGGTGGCTGGCGTGGGACGCCGCCGCGATCCCGGTGGGCGGCAGCGACTGGCACCAGCCTGGGTCCGACGCCCCGCCTGGGCGCCCGACCACCTGGGTGGAGTGCGCGGGGGACGAGCCTGGCGGCATCATCGACGGCCTGCGGGCAGGCCGGGTGGCCATCTCGGCCGAGCGCGACGGCCCGGTGCTGCTGCGCCACGACGGTGACCTCATCGCCGTCGGAGCCGACGGACTGACGCTGGCCGGACCTCGGGGACCGCGGGCCAGGGTCCGGGGCGACCTGGCCCGGCTGGCGGCCGCGGCCGGCCCGCACCGCCTTCTCGATCCCGGCGGAGCGACGCTCGCCCTCACCCCCTAGCGCGGGCGGTGAATCAGGCGGGCCGCGGCCGTCTAGGCTGGGAGCCGCCTACGGGAGGAAGTCGGCATGAGCCAGGTAACCACCGGATACGCGCCGGTCAACGGTCTACGGATGTACTACGAGGTGCACGGGGAGGGCCTGCCGCTGGTGCTGTTGCACGGCGGGCTGCTGACAATCGAGGAGTCCTTCGGCCGGCTGCTGCCCGATCTGGCCGCCGGCCGGCAGGTAATCGCCACCGAACTGCAAGGGCACGGCCGCACGGCGGACATCGACCGTGACATCGACCTCCGCTACCTCGCCGGCGACATCGCCGCCCTGCTTGACCACCTCGCGGTCGACCGGGCGGACGTCTTCGGCTTCAGCCTCGGCGGCGGGGTGGCGATGCAGCTGGCGGTGGATCAGCCCGATCGGGTGGGCCGGCTCATCGTCGCGTCGGTCAGCTACGCCGGCGGCGGGTATCACGAGGAGATCTCCGATCCGGCCCGGCATGCGACCTCGACGCGACTGCCCACCGCGGAGGACTTCCAGCAGATGCGGGACGCTTATGCCAGCGTCGCGCCGGATCCCGGCCACTTCGACGCGTTCGCGGCGAAAGCCACCCAGGCCGCGGGGAATCTCAAGGGCTGGACGGCCGGCGAGCTTGGCGCGATCACCGCGCCGACCCTGCTGGTGTTCGGCGACCATGACTTCATCCGCCTCGAGCACGCGGTGGAGATGCACGGGCTGATCCCCGGCGCACAGCTGGCGGTGCTGCCCGGCACCACGCACATGGGCGTCATGCGACGGGCCGACCTGATGCTCCCGATGGTCCGCGCGTTCCTCCGCGAGGCTGGCTAGGGAGCCGCGCGCCCGGCCAGGAGGTCAAGCCGGGCTCGCAGGAGAGCGCGGTGGGCCACCACGTCGTCGACCTGATCCGGCTGCTCGGGACACTCGCCCGCCGCCATGGCCCGCTCCAGCCGGAGGCGGGCATCGGCGGCGTCGATCACCTCGAATACCACCAGCGGGTTATCCCAGGCCGCCCGCTCGGTATCGGCGCGCAGTCCGGTGCCCTTGGTGACCCAGGTGTCCTTGATCTTGCCGCCGCGACCATGGTCAATCAGCACGCTCACCGAGTGCTGCCTGTCACCATAAGCGAAGGTCAGCGTGAGTGACTCCTGGCGGCCGCCGACATCGGCGTAGTGCCAGCAATCAAGGACGACGGGGACGCCGACCGTTCCGGCCCACGGCGGGTCCGCCACGTCATGCGCGCGGACCCGGTCGGCCGCCTGCCCGGCGGCGGCGCGCAGGGCCGGTGAGCCCACCGCGGCGAACGCCCGCAGCAGGGCCAGCGCCTCCGGGGTCGAGGCCGCCTCCGCGGCCGGCACGAGCGATCCGGTGAGCCTATCCATCAGCGAGGCCTGCCCGACCGCGGACGAGGCGAGCGCCCCGATCAGGTCAGACACCCACAGTTCCGCGTCCACCGGATCGTCCAGCTGACCCAGGACCTCACGGGCCTCGATCAGGACTCCGCCGAAGGTCTCTTCCACCGCGATGGGCGCGAACAGCCGGGATACGTCGGGCTCGCTGCGATCCTTGTCCGCGCTCATGCCGTGAGGATAAGCGAAGGACCCCGGCCGCGGGGCGGGTCCTTCGCCATCAGGTCGTCGGAACTCGTGCCCTGCTAGCGATCACGGCAGAAGCAGGCGGCCAGATGGTCGTTGACGATGCCGCAGGCCTGCATCGTCGCGTACGCCGTCACCGGCCCGGTGAAGATGAAGCCGTGCCGCCTTAGCTCGGCGCTGAGTGCCTTCGAGGCCGGCGTGGAAGACGGTACCTCGGCCAGCGTCCGCGGCGCGTGATCTTCCTCAGCCGCGTACTTCCACACCAGCGCGCTCAGGCCGTCGGGCAGGTCCAGCATGGCCCGCGCGTTGGAAATCACCGCGTTGATCTTCGCCCGATTGCGCACGATGCCCGCATCCGCCATCAGGCGAGCCACGTCCTTTTCACCGAAGGCCGCGACCTCCGGGGCGTCGAATCCGGCGAAGGCGGCCCGGAAGTTCTCCCGCTTGCGCAAGATCGTCAGCCAGGAAAGCCCGGATTGGAAGCCCTCAAGGCAGAGCCGCTCGAAGATGGCCATGTCGCCCCTGACCGGGCGCCCCCACTCCTCATCGTGGTACGTGAGGTAGTCCGGCGCGCTCAGGCCCCAGGGACAGCGCAGCTTACCGTCCGGGCCTTGGATCGCGCCGTTCTCCGGCGCGGCGGCCGGCTGGTCGCTCACCAGCCCTGCTCCTCCGCGGCGGGTGCGTCATCTGGTGTCGCAGGCCGGGGTTCGGTAGCTGGCTGCGCCTCAGCCTGACGCCTCGCGTCTTGGTGCGCGGCTCCTTCCCCGGCTTCCCCGGCCCACCAGTCATGCGTGTCATACGAGCCCTGCGGTCCCCGAGTGACGTCGGAGGGCTGATTGATTTCAGTTGGTTGAGTGGCTTGGGGTGGCGGCATGGCCTCAGTTGGCTGCGTGACCTCGGGAGGCTCCGTGACCTCGGGAGGCTCCGTGACCTGGGGTGACTGGGTGACCTGGCGGGGCTGGGTGACCTCGTTGGGCTGGGTGACCTCGCGGGGCTGGGTGACCTCGCGGGGCTGGGTGACCTCGTTGGGCTGGGTGACCTCGCGGGCCTGGGTGACCTCGTTGGGCTGGGTGACCTCCGGGGGCTGAGCGGCCCGGCGGGGCAGCGTGGCGTCCTGGGATCGTGAGGCGACGAGGATTCCCGGAGGCTTGCGGAAGCTGAGAGTCCGGGCGTCCTCAGAGTCGCTGGGGACGGCCTGGGACTGCGGGGCGTCAGTGTCCGTAGTTGCGGTGAGGGGCTGAGGAGCGCCGGGTTCCCTGGAGGCCGCGAGGGGCTGAGGTGCGGTGAGGTCACTGGGGACCTCGAGGGGGCGCCGGGCATCGGCTTGGGTGGGGGGCGCGCCGACCGGACGGGCGACGGGCTCCATGAGGTCACGGTTGACGAGCTGCTGCCGCAGGCGCGCGATCGTGACATCCCGGTCGCGCATCGCGCGGGCGATGTGGTCCAGGGCCTCGTCCGTCACCTGCATGTTGTAGCCCCACAGAGTGGTGGGCGGGCGCAGCAACGCGATGTCCGCGGCCGATACCGGGCCGAGATCCAGCGGTGCGTGGTCGGCCTGCTCAATGGCCAGCTCGCCGCCCCGTCCGGTGGCGGCGAAGAAGACGCCGACGA
The DNA here is from genome assembly GCA_963806335.1 of uncultured Actinomycetes bacterium. Classification (GTDB taxonomy): domain Bacteria; phylum Actinomycetota; class Actinomycetes; order Streptosporangiales; family Streptosporangiaceae; genus Palsa-504. The sequence goes on along the minus strand of CAWDXO010000016.1, from coordinate 325,193 downwards.
GCACGGCGACGATCGCGATCAGGAATACAACAGGCACATACGAATCGTGCCATGCTCAACCCGCGATGTCGCTTCCGTGGTAGAACTCGGCCGGAATCGGGCGGCTAGCTCACGTTTCGACGGCGCGTCAGTCGTCGACCTCGGCCCCCGCTGGGACAGGCGCCCAGGCCGAGCCCTTGTGGGCCTCGCGGATGATCGCGACCACCTCATCGGCCTCGTCGGCCACCTTGATCAGCGAGAACTCGCCGGGGCCGATGTTGCCCCCGGCGAGCATCGTGTCGCGAAGCCAGGACAGCAGCCCGGACCAGTACTCCCGGCCCACGAGCACGATCGGGAATTTGGTGATCTTGCCGGTGGCGACCAGCGTCAGCGCCTCGAAAAGCTCGTCCATCGTGCCGAAGCCGCCGGGCAGGACCACGAACGCTTGCGAGTACTTGATGAAGCACGTCTTCCTGACGAAGAAATAGCGGAACTCGAGCCCCACCTCCACGTAGTCGTTCAGGCCCATCTCGGTAGGCAGCTCGATACCCAGGCCCACCGAGCCCCCGCCGGCCTTGACCGCGCCCCGGTTGGCCGCCTCCATGATCCCCGGGCCGCCGCCGGTGATCACCGCGTAGCCGGCCGCGACCAGGCCCGACGCGATGTGCTCGGCCGTCTCGTACTGCTGGCTGCTCCGGGCGGTCCGCGCCGAGCCGAAGATGGAGACCGCCGGCCCGAGCTCGGCCAGCAGGCCGAACCCCTCCACGAACTCGGCCTGGATCCGCAGCACCCGCCACGGATCGGTGTGTACCCAGTCGCCGGCCCGCGCCGGTCGAGCAACCGCTGATCGGTAGTGGTCGCTGGTATCTGCTTGCCGCGCAGCGTGACGGGTCCCTGGCGACGGATCCGCCGGTACGGCTCTGAATTTCCGTTCATCGTGTACCTAAGGTAACCAACCTGGCCGGCTACTCCGCGCAGGCACGCGGGCAGCTCAGGCGTCTACGCCGTGGTCACGCAGGATGGCGTTCAGCTCCGCCTTGTCGTGCCGGGAGCCCTCGGGCATGCGCTTGATCACCAGCAGGCACGCCATGCCGAACTCGCCGCCAGGGAACTTCCTCGGCCGGGTCCCGCCCACGCAGACCGACCAGGCCGGCGCCTCGCCGAGCGGCAGTTCGGCGCCGGTCTCCACGTCGATGACGTGCGTGGTGGGGGTCAGGATGGCGCCGGCGCCGAGGAAGGCGCCCTGGCGGACCCTGGCACCGCCGACAACCATGCAGCGCGACCCCACCATCGCCTCGTCCTCGACCACCACCGGGACCGCGTTCGGCGGCTCGAGCACGCCACCGATCCCGACCCCGCCGGACAGGTGCACGTTCTTGCCGATCTGGGCGCCGGAGCCGACCGTGGCCCAGGTGTCCACCATCGTGCCCCCGTCCACGTAGGCCCCGATGTTGACGAACGACGGCATCAGCACCGTGCCCGGGGCGATGTAGGAGCCCCACCGCGCGATCGCCCCTGGCAGCACGCGCACGCCGTCCAGCCGCGTCTTCAGCGGCACCCTGTCCTGGTACCGGAAGTCGCCCACCTCGGACCTGGCCATCGGCAGCACCCGGAACGCGAGCAGGATGGCTCGCTTGGCCCGCTCGTCCACGATGACCTCATCGGTCCCCGGATCGACGTAAGCGACCCTCGCCTGCCCCGCGTCGACCGCGTCCACCGCGCTGACCACGGCCGCGCGGGCCTGCGCGTCGGCGGGCGTCAGCTCGGCCCGCCGCTCCCACAGCTCGTCGATCACCTCAGGCAGGACCATGGGGGGCTTCGTCCCCCCCAAGGGGGGCCCTGGGGGATGCGTCTCTCCCAAGGGGGGTCCGGGGGGATGGGTCCCCCCGGGAGGAACAGGAACCGCGGGGGGGTCTTGGGGGGTCGCCCCCCCGGCCAACACCTTTTCGCTCATGGTGCGCGAGCTTAGCGGTACGGTCTGATGGTGTGCCGCCCAATCCCGCTCGGCTCCGGGCCAGAGCCATCGTCGGGGCCGCGGTCGCTGCGGTCCTGGTCGTAGCCGGGTACGGCGTCTACGCCCACTTCCGGGCCGTCGCCCCGCCCCCGCCCCCGCCCGGCTGCCAGGCGGGCGTCGGCGTGCAGGCCGTCTCGCTCGACCCCGGCCAGGCGGCCGTAGCGGCCACCATCGCGGGCGTCGCGGTCCGGCACAGGCTGCCCAAGCAGGCGGTCATCATCGCCTACGCGGCCGCGCTGCAGGAATCGAAGATGCAGAACCTGGACTACGGCGACCGCGACTCCGTCGGCGTCTTCCAGCAGCGGCCCTCGCAGGGCTGGGGCCCCGCGGCCGATCTCAAGGACCCCGTCTACGCCACGACGAAGTTCTTTGCCGCCCTGGTCCGGGTACCCGGCTACACCCGTATGCCCGTCGACCAGGCCGCCCAGGACGTCCAGCACAGCGGGGACGGGTCCGCCTACGAGCAATGGGCGGCCGTGGCCGCCCAGCTCGCCGGGTACTTCACCGGCACGTCGCCGCACGGCGTGTCGTGCTGGTACGTCCCGCCCGCTACCGCGAATCTGGCCGGCGTGACGCGGAACCTCGCGCAGACGTTCGGGCCGCCGGGACGAAGAGGCGTTGTGGTGAGAATCACGACGGACCGTTCGGGCCAAAAGAAAGAGGAAAGCGTCGCGGTCGTGCAGGCCCAGCGGGACGCCGCCTGGACGGTGGCCGGCTGGCTGGTCGCGAACGCGCAGGAGTACGGCCTCCGCGAAGTACGCTATGCCGGTTATGACTGGCTAGCCGCGGATGGCAGTATGGGCTGGCGGCGCGAGTCCGCCCCGGCGGCGCAGCCGGATCCGCCGCGCGGCAGTATTGTCGCGGGCTGAGGCGGGACTCGCCGGAGAGCCGCCATACTGTGATAGCAGGGACCATGACAACGACAGGAGTTCACCCGTGACCTACATCATCGCGCAGCCCTGCGTTGATGTGCTTGACCGGGCGTGCATCGAGGAATGCCCCGTTGACTGCATCTACGAGGGCGAGCGCATGCTCTATATCCACCCCGACGAGTGCGTGGACTGCGGCGCTTGCGAGCCGGTCTGCCCGGTCGAGGCCATCTACTACGAAGACGACGTGCCCGAGCAGTGGAAGGAATATTACAAGGTCAACGTCGACTTCTTCGCCGACCTCGGCTCCCCGGGCGGTGCTTCCAAGGCCGGCAAGATAGGCAAGGACTACCCGCTGGTGGCCGCGCTGCCGCCGCAAGCCACGGAGGAATGACGCTCGCAGGCCGGCTTCCCGCTTTCACCTGGGACCGGATCGCGCCGCTGCGCGAAAAGGCGGAGCAGCACCCGGACGGCGCGGTGGACCTGTCCATGGGCACGCCCGTCGATCCGGTGCCGGACCTGATCCGCGGGGCACTGGCCGAGGCCTCGAACTCGCCCGGTTACCCGGCCACGTGGGGCACCCCGCGGCTGCGGGCCGCGGCCGCCGGGTGGCTGACGCGCGCGCACGGGGTGTCCGTGCCGCCAGACGACGTGCTGCCGGTTATCGGCACCAAGGAGTTCATCGCCTGGCTGCCGGTCATGCTCGGACTCGGGCCGGGCGACGTGATGCTCCACCCCGAGCTCGCGTACCCGACTTACGACATCGGCGCACGGCTCGCCGGAGCGACGGCCGTCGCCTCCGACACCCCGCTGTCTGACAGCCCGCTGTCCGTCGGCCCGGGCCGGGTCAAGCTCGTCTGGGTGAACTCGCCGTCCAACCCGACCGGGCGGGTGCTGAGCCCGGCCGAAATGCGGGCGGTGGTGGAATGGGCGAGGCAGCGCGAGGCGGTGGTGGCGTCCGACGAGTGCTACATCTCGCTGAGCTGGGAAGTCTCGCCCGTCTCGGTGCTGCACCCCGACGTGTGCGGCCCGTCGCGAGCGGGCGTGCTGGCCGTTCATTCGCTGTCCAAACGGTCCAACCTGGCCGGTTACCGGGCCGGATTCGTGACCGGGGACCCGGCGCTGGTGGCGGACCTGCTGGCGATCAGGAAGCAGGCCGGGATGATCATGCCGGGCCCGGTGCAGGCCGCGATGGCGGCCGCGCTTGATGACGACACGCACGCTGGTGAGCAGCGGGAGCGGTATCACGGCCGGCGTTCGGTGCTGCGCGCGGCCTTCACCGAGGCCGGCTGGCGTATCGACCACTCCGAGGCCGGGCTTTACCTGTGGGCCGCCCACCCGGCCCGCGATTGCTGGTCGGCGGCCGAACTGCTGGCCGCCGAGTGCGGCATCCTGGTCGCCCCGGGCGAGCTGTACGGGGCCGCGGGAATCCGGCACATCCGGGTGGCGCTGACCGCCACCGACGAGCGGATCGCCGCCGCCGCGGACCGGATGGCCGCGCTTTCGTAGCTTTCCTGAGCGAACTCCGCTGGTCTCGCCGGCCTCGCTGGCCTCTCTGGGCCCATCCGCGCGTTTTCCGCTCACGCGTGGCAGGTGTCAGGCCTTTGCGTGGAGGATTCTGGTTTCGTGGAGGATTTTGGGGACTGGGATCTTAAGAACTCCCCCGAAGCGCAAAATTTCCAAGATCTTTTCCTCGGCCGGACGCATCAGAGTTCGCTCGGGCCTCATGGCTCACACTGGCACCAGCAGGGTCCGAACGTAGGCAACGGTTCGGTTTCGTTTCATACCTCACCCTTTGCCCCGGTTGTAGGGTCGCCCTGGGTGCCGGGGGGCGGCCCCGGCCACCGCGATAAGGAGAAAACGCATGCGCGTTTGGCCTGGGCACGCTCCGATAAAGACATCGCGCGGGCTGACCGCGCGGACGAGAGCCGGAATAGCCGGGCTCGCGGTACTGGGCGCGACGGTGGCCGGCTTCGCCGTGCCGGGCACGGCGAGCGCGGCCACCACCGTCAGCGCGACGACCAACTTCACCGCCCACCCTGACTCCGGTAACCACGGGAACTGGGCCAACGACAACTTCACCCGGATCGCCACCGTCACGCTGGTCGGAGCCGACTCGACCCTGACGGACTGTGGCGCCACGGCCAAAACCTGCTTCAAGTACACCGGCACGATCGGCGACGGCGGCACCTTCACCGTCATCAGCGGCGCGAAGTCGCCGCAGGCGGGGGTGACGGTGACCGGAACCCCGTCCGGCACCTTCAGCGGGGGTTCGGCCGTGACGTTCTTTGCCAGTTCCGGTACGCCCAGCGCGAGCGGGGTCCCGGCGAATGTCACCGGCGCCGGGGTCAGCACGACCAACTGGGTCGAGCAGTTCTTCCCCTCGGGCACCACGTTCGGGGCCGGACCCGTTCTCAGCGGCTGGGGCTGGGCGTACAGCAGCCCAGCTACCTGCGAGAACTGGCTCGACGCGATCAATAACAGCAGCGGGTCACTGCCCGCCGACGGTGACATCACCGGGGTCAGCCACTGCCTGAGCGCGACCGGCCTGGTCTCCACGTTCGTGAACCACAGCGGGTCCTGCCTGGATAACAGCAACTTCACCTGGGCTAACGGCAACCCGGAGCAGATCTGGACGTGCGGTGCCGTCGGCGGCGCCGACCAGACCTTCAGGCTGGCCAGCTACAACGGCGCCACAGTCCTGCAGGCCGTCGCCCCGGTCCAGAAGTCCAACATCCCGTGGTGCGTTACCGGGGGCGGCATCCGGGACCGGCTGACCATCAATATCTGCACGGGCACCGGCGAGCAGGTGGTCAAGAAGGAGGGCTCGTACTACGTGTTCACCGCGAACGGTTACGTGATGGACCTGCGCGCCTTCAGCACCGTCAACGGCAACGCGGTCATCACCTATCCGCAGAATGGCGGCAAGAACCAGCAGTGGTCCCTGCCGTAACCTGACCAGGCTCGCCTCAGCCTGCTCCGGCCGGGCCGGGCCGGAGCAGGTTGAGAACGGCTTCCTCGATCGGGCCCTGGATGGCGAGGGAGCCGGACTCGGTCTCGCCTAGCCGGCCGAGAGCGCCGGCTATGGTCTCGCCGCGCTGGTACCGCTCGATCACCCGCGGGTCGATGTAGGAGGCGCGGCAGACGGCGGGGGTGTTACCGAGGTACCCGGAGACCTCCTTGACCACACGGGCCACGGCGCGCTTGCGGCTGCTGACCGAGGTGCGCGGGACCGGCGACACGGCCAGGCCCACCGCGGCGAGCACCGTCGCGTTCCAGGTGCGGAAGTCCTTGGCGCTGACGTCCAGGCCGGTGAGCTCCCTGAGGTAGTCGTTGATGTCCGGGCTGTGCACCCGGTGCCAGGACCCGTGCTGGTAGTAGGCCAGCAGGGCGCCGCCATCCGGCCGGCGTGACCTCAGCGCGCGGATCACCCGGCCGACCTCTGGCTCGCCCACCGCCTGGACCCGTTCGAAGCCGCCTTTCGCCGGATAACAGAACACGATCTCGCCGTGGGAGAAACTGACGTGCTCCCGCTGCAGGGTGGCCAGGCCGTAGGTGCCGTTGTCCTCGGCGTACCGGTCGCCGCCCACTCGGAAGAAGCCGAGGTCGAGCAGGCGCACCGCGGCCGCGAGGACCCTGTCCCTGGTCAGGCCCCGTCCGGCCAGTTCCCGGGAGACGATCTCACGCAGCTCGGGCAACGTGGCGGCGAAGTCGAGCACGTGATCGTGCTTTTGCTTATCCCGCTTCTCCCGCCAGCGCGGGTGGTAGAGGTACTGCCTGCGCCCGGCGGCGTCGAACCCGACGGCCTGGATGTGCCCGTTCGGCCACGGGCAGATCCACACCTGTTTCCAGGCGGGCGGGATCACCAGGTCCTTGATGCGCGCGAGCTCATCGGCGGCGGCCGGCCGGTCATCCGGGGCGAGGTAACGAAAGCCACGTCCGGCGCGGACCCGCCTGATGCCCGGTCCGGTCAGGTCGCTGCGCCGCAGCCGGCCCGAAGAAATACGTTCGCTGGCCAGTCCCGCCTCCCCAGATAAGCTGGCTCTCCCTCTACCCCGCGACGCGCAGCCAAACGCGGAAACCTGCAGGCTCGCCGGAAACGGCCTCATGAGGGGCAGGCGGTCGGGCAGGATTTGAGAAATGTTCCGCAGGCGCGCCCCCCGAGCAAAGCCAACCCCGGCTGCGGCCGGCCGTCCAGCTGGCCCCGAGCCGACGGGCCGAGGCCCGGGCCATGACCCGGCGCGTCATCCGGGCCATGACCCGGAGCGTGACCCGGAGCGTGACCCGGGGCGTGACCCGGAGCGTGACCCGGGGCGTGATCCGGACCATGACCCGGAGCTGGCCAGGCGGGACACGGAGCCTTTCGGGGCCGCGGCGGCGGGAATCGACGTGAGCGTGCCGCATCCGAGCCGGATATGGAACTTCTGGCTCGGCGGCCGGGAATTCTTCGCCGCCGACCGGGCCGCGGGTGAGGCGATCGGCCTGGAGTTCCCGCACCTCCCCGAGACCGCGCGGGCCGAGCGGGCCTTTCTCGTCCGGGCGGTGCGCCTGCTGGCCGGCCCGGCCCGGATACGGCAGTTCCTCGACGTCGGCGCTGGCCTGCCCGCCGGCGGAAACACCCACGAGATCGCGCAGCGCATCGCGCCGGAATCCGGGATCGTCTACGCCGACCACGACCCGGTGATCCTCATGCACGCCAAGGCCCTGCTCGCCGCGCCGATGCTGGCCAGCACGCCGACGGGAGCCGTCAGCTACATCGACGCCGACCTGCGCGACGTGGCGGCGGTCCTGGCCGGCACGGCCAGCACCCTCGACATGACCAAGCCAGTCGCCCTGATCATGCTCGGCGTCCTGGGCTACCTTGACGATTTCGGCGCGGCGCGCTCGATCGTCAGCCAGCTGGTGGGCGCACTGCCGGCCGGCAGTTATCTCGTGATCGCCGACGGGGTGGCCGGGGACGAGCGCACCGACCGCGCCCAGCAGCGGTACAACGAAAGCGGGCCGACGCCGTACGTCCTGCGCCGACCGGACGAGCTGGCCAGCTTTTTCGACGGGCTCGACCTGATCGAACCCGGGGTCGTGCCGTGCTCGCGCTGGCGGCCGGACGGCCCGGACGCGGCCAGCACCGGACCAGGCAGCGCCGGACCAGGCAGCGCCGGACCAGGCAGCGCCGGACCAGGCAGCGCCCGCTCCGAGGTAGCGGCCCGCCCCGAGGCGGCCGCCTACTGCGGGGTGGCCAGGAAACCCTGAGGGAACCTGCGCTTCATCAGACCGTAACACGCAATAAATCACCGTCTAAGTGCATTATTACGCAACGATTCTTGGCTGACACGCATGAGCGACGGATGTTTTCCGGTCCGGCTAGCCCCTACCCTTGGCTCATGACCCCCAGGGAGCGCAGCGCAGACGGCCCGCGGCGGCAGGCGACCGCACGCGGATACCTGATGTGCCCACCCGTGCACTTTGCCGTCACGTACGCCATCAATCCGTGGATGGAGCCGGGCAAGCCCACCGACGCCGCCCGCGCCATGCGGCAGTGGGCGGAGCTCCGGCAGGTCTACCTCGACCTCGGTCACGACGTCCAGACGATCGAACCGGTGGCCGGACTGCCGGACATGGTGTTCGCCGCCAATGGCGCCACCGTGGTGGACGGCAGGGTGCTCGGGGCTCGGTTCCGTTATCCGCAGCGCGCCGGGGAGGCCGTGGCGTACCTGGACTGGTTCCGGGACCACGGCTATGCCGACGTGCGGACCCCCGAACATGTCCACGAGGGCGAGGGCGACGTCTTGTTCACCGGGCGGGTACTGCTGGCCGGGCACGGCTTCCGCACCGACTCCGGCACCGCGGCGGAACTCGCCGCCACCTTCGGGTGGCCCGTGGTGAGCCTGCGCCTCGTCGACTCGCGCTTCTACCATCTGGACACCGCGCTGTGCGTACTTGACCGCGACACGGCCATGTATTACCCGGCCGCGTTCGACGACGCGGGCCGGGCAGCCATCGCGGAGCACTTCGCCGAGCTGATCGAGGCGAAGGACGAAGACGCCGAGGTGCTGGGGCTGAACGCGGTCAGCGACGGCCGGCACGTCGTCTTGCCGGTCCAGGCCCGCGGTCTGGCCGCCCAGCTCAGCGAGCGTGGGTTCAGCCCGGTCGGGGTCGACATGTCCGAGCTGCTCAAGGGCGGCGGCGGCGCCAAGTGCTGCACGCTGGAGCTGCGCCGGTAAGGCTTTCGTGATTGGAGACCACGATGACAGAAACCATGACGAGCCTGCGGAAGCTGGCGAGCGAGTACGGCGCGCACAACTACCACCCGCTGCCGGTCGTCGCGGCCGAGGCCGAGGGCGCCTGGGTGACCGACGTCGACGGACGCCGTTACCTGGACATGCTCGCCGCGTACTCGGCGCTGAACTTCGGCCACCGGCACCCGCGGCTGATCGCGGCCGCGCGACGGCAGCTCGATCACCTCACGCTGGTCAGCCGCGCGTTCGAGCACGACCAGTTCGGCCCGTTCTGCGCCGAGCTGGCCGAGCTCGCCGACATGGACGTCGTGCTGCCGATGAACACCGGCGCCGAGGCGGTCGAGACCGCGATCAAGGTCGCGCGCAAGTGGGGCTATACGGTCAAGGGCGTGCCCGCCGACCAGGCCGTGATCATCGTGTTCAGCGGGAACTTCCACGGGCGCACCACCACGATCGTGAGCTTCTCCACCGACGAGGACGCGCGGGCCGACTTCGGGCCGTACACGCCGGGTTTCCGTATCGTGCCGTACGGCGACCTGGACGCGCTGGCCGCGGCGGTCGGTGAGCTCGGCGACCGCGTGGTCGCGGTGCTGGTCGAGCCGATCCAGGGAGAAGCCGGGGTGCTCGTGCCGCCAGGCCTTCCTGCCCGGCATCAGGGAGCTGTGCACCGCGAACGGCATCTTGATGATCGCGGACGAGATCCAGTCCGGGCTCGGCCGCACCGGCTTCACGTTCGCCTGCACCGCCGAGAACGTCGTGCCGGACGCCTACCTGCTCGGCAAGGCGCTCGGCGGCGGCATCGTGCCGGTCTCCGCGATGGTGTCGACGTGGCCGGTACTCGGCGTGCTGCGGCCGGGCCAGCACGGGTCCACCTTCGGCGGCAACCCGCTGGCCTGCGCCGTCGGCCGGGAAGTGATCGCCATGCTGCGCACGGGCGAGTACCAGTCCCGGGCGCGGACGCTGGGGCAGCGGATGCACGCGCGGCTGGCCGGACTCCCGCCTGACGTGCTGCGGACGGTCCGCGGCCGCGGGCTCTGGGCCGGCCTGGAGTTCACCTCCCTGCCGGGGCGCGAGGTGTGCGAACGACTCGCCGCCCACGGCGTCCTGGCCAAGGAGACGCACGGGACGGTGATCAGGCTGGCCCCCCCGCTCGTCATCAGCGAGACAGACCTGGACTGGGGGCTGGACCAGATCGAGGCCGCGGTCCGCTAACCGCTGCAGGCGCCGGTAGCCGCCGGCGTAGTGCACCAGCGGGCCGCGTGACGGCGGGGCCTCCGGACCGTCCACGGCGGCGACCCGGCCGACGACGATGCTGTGATCACCGCCGTCATGCACGGCGGAGGTCACGCACTCCAGCGTGGCCAGCGCGCCGTCCAGCAGCGGCGCGCCGGTGGCGGGACCCGGGTGGTAAGCCACCCCGTCCAGCTGCCCGTCCAGCGGACGGCCCCGGATGGCCAGCCAGCGCGCGGTTTTCTCCGCGTCATCGGCGAGGATGGACACCGCCCACGAGCCGGCCTCCAGGACCGCGTCGTGGAAACGGGCGACCTTCTCCGCGCAGAACAGCACGAGCGGCGGCTCCAGCGACACCGACGTGAACGCGCTCACGGTCATGGCGTGGCCCGCGGCGGTGGTGATGACCACGATCCCGCTAGCGAACTGGCCCGCGGCCCGGCGGAAAGAAGCCTGGTCGACGTCGTTCACCTAGGCTGAGTCCTGATCCAGCTACCGAACGAGGCGGCCACCCCCGCTATCACGCACACCAGCCCGCCGTACAGGTACCACTTGCCCGGCGTCGTATTCGTAATGATGACGCTGCCGTTCGAGACCGGCATGGACAGCACGAACGAGGCGATGACCCAACCCGCGGCAGGCATCAGCGCCCCGCTGACCGAACGCATTCCCCAGGCCGCCAGCAGGCAGGTCACCAGGATCCCGGCGCAGAACGCGATCGCGGCCAGCGGCACCGACCCGGCCGTCCGGCTGTACTGGAAGCTGCCGATCACGCCCTCCACCGCACCGACCACGAAGAGCACCCCGTAAACGCCGAAGGTAAGCACCAACTGCGTCCCGTGCTTTCCCGTCGTGACGTTCATAAACAGTCAGGTTACTGGGCAAACAGGCCGGTCTCGCGGCCCCCTGGACCACGAGCCGGGCCGCGCGGGCCGGCCAGCAGGGTGAAATACTCCACCCCGAGCGCCTCCTCCTTGACGTTATTGGACAACGCGAAGAACGGGGCCGAGACGGTGATCTGCGTCGCGTGCGCGCGCATCGCCGCGAGCTTGCGCTGCAGATAGGCCGAGGCGTCAACCTCGGTGGTGACCTGGCCCGATTCCGGCGCCGCCGTCGCGTAGAATTTAACCGGCCGCCGGGCCTCCGCCAGCTCGAAGGCGCGCCAGGCGACCCGGTGCGCCTGGATGTGATCGGGATGCCCGTAGAAGCCGTTGGCGTCGTAGGTCACCAGGACCTGCGGCCGGACCTCGCGGATAACCTCGAGCAGCGCGTCCGCGGCCTCGTCCAGGTCGGCTTGCCAGAAGCAGCGCGGATCGTCGTTGCCCGCCGTGCCCGCCATGCCCGAGTCACGCCACCGGCCCGGGCCGCCGAGAAACCGGTGGTCGGTCACGCCGAGCGCGGCGCAGGCGGCGGCCAGCTCACCGATCCGGTACTCGCCGAGCCTGTCTTCGTTGCCGGCGGCCAGGTGCGCCAGCGACGGCGGGATGACCTCCCCGAGTTCCCCCAGCGTGCAGGTGACCAGCGTGACCTGCGCGCCCTCGGCCGCGTACTTCGCCATCGTCGCGCCGGTGCCGATCGACTCGTCGTCGGGGTGCGCGTGCACGAGCAGCAGCCGCCGGCCCTCAGCCTGATCAGCGGGAGTTGCCGAGCTCATGGTAACGAGCCTACCGGCGGATCCCCGGTCGGCCGGAACTGGCAAGATGCTGACATGACCGACAGTTTCCCCCGCCAGGAAGCCAGGACCAGACGGTTCACGCTGGGCGTGCCGCGAGCGTTCCGCATCTCCCCCGACGGCGCCCGGGTCGTCTACCTCCGCACCAAGGGCGGCAGCGACCCGGTGACCTGCCTGTGGGTCCTGGACGTCGGCGGCGGGACCGAACGGCTGGTCGTCGACCCGAGAACGCTGGGCGGCGATTCCGGTGACCTGCCGCCGCAGGAGCGGGCCCGCCGGGAACGGGCCAGGGAGCAGGCCGGCGGCATCGTCGCCTACGCGACCGACGCGGATGTGACGGTGGCCGTCTTCGCGCTGTCGGGGCGCGTCTACGCGGTCAGCCTGACCGGCCAGGACGCCTCGCCGCGGGAGGTACCGACCCAGACCCCGGCCCTGGATCCGCGCCCGGATCCCACCGGGCGGCGGCTGGCGTACGTCTGCGACGGCGCGCTGCGGGTCACCGAGCTTTCCGGGACCGGGCCAGACCAGGTACTCGCGGACCCGGACGGCGCGGCGGGCGTGACGTTCGGGCTGGCCGAGTTCATCGCGGCGGAGGAGATGGACCGCCACCGCGGCTACTGGTGGTCCCCCGACGGTTCGGCGCTGCTGGTCGCGCGGGTGGACGAGACGCCGGTCACCCGGTGGCACATCGCCGATCCGGCCAACCCCGGGCGGGCACCCGCGGTGGTGGCCTACCCGGCCGCCGGCACCCCGAACGCCGACGTATCCCTCCTGCTGGTCAGGCTGGACGGCACCAGCGTGCCGGTCGACACCGAACGCGCCGCGTTCGGATACCTGGTCACGGCCAGCTGGGAGGGCCAGCATCCTCCGCTCGTGGTGGTGCAGAGCCGGGACCAGCGGGCGACGCGGCTGCTGGCTGTCGACGCCGCGACCGGCCGGACCAGGGTGCTGCGCGAGGATACCGATCCGCAGTGGCTGGAAATCGTCCCCGGCGTGCCCGCCTGGACCCGGGACGGGCGGATCGTCTGGACCAGGGACGCCGGTGACACCCGCCGCCTGGTGATCGCCGCCCCCGGGCAGGACGGCGTCCTGGTGACCCCGCCAGGCCTGCAGGTGCGCGACGTGACCGGCATCGACGGCGACACGGTCTTGTTCCAGGCGTCCGCCGAGGCGACCGAGATCGGGCTGTGGTCCTACGGGCCGGACGGGCTGAGCCAGGTCAGCGAGGGCGCCGGCGTCTACTCGGGTCTCCGCGCCGGCGGCATCACGATCGTCGCGGGCCGGGGGCTCGACGACGACGGCGTAACGGTCCGGGTATACCGCGATGCCCAGCCGGTGGCCACCCTGGCCTCGCTGGCCGAACGCCCGGCGCTGCCCGCTCCCCACCCGGACCTGTTCGGTGCGGGACCGCGGGAGATCCGCACCGCGGTGCTGTTCCCGTCCTGGCACCGGCCCGGGCAGGGCCGGCTGCCGGTTCTGCTCGACCCGTACGGCGGCCCGCACGCCCAGCGCGTGCTCAAGACCCGCAGCGCCTACCTCACCTCGCAGTGGTTCGCCGAGCAGGGCTTCGCGGTCGTGATCGCGGACGGCCGGGGCACGCCGGGCCGCGGCCCGGGCTGGGAGCGCGCCGTCGCCGGCGACCTAGCCGACCCGGTCCTTGAGGACCAGGTCGACGCGCTGCGCGCCGCCGCCGACCGGTTCGCCGACCTGGACACCGGCCGGGTCGCGATCCGCGGCTGGTCGTTCGGCGGCTACCTGGCCGCCCTGGCGGTGCTGCGCCGCCCCGACGTCTTCCACGCCGCGATCGCGGGCGCGCCGGTCACGGACTGGCGGCTGTATGACACCCACTACACCGAGCGTTACCTGGGTGATCCGGACCGGGACAAGGACGCCTACGACCGCTGCTCGCTAATTTCTTCGGCCGAACGGTCCGTCGCATCCCGCCGGCCGCTCATGCTGATCCACGGGCTGGCTGACGACAACGTGGTCGTCGCCCATACCCTGCGGCTGTCCGCCGCGCTGCTGGCGGCCGGCTATCCGCATGCGGTCCTGCCGCTGTCCGGCATCACCCACATGGCGTCGCAGGAGACGGTGGCGGAGAACCTGCTCCTGCTCCAGCTCGACTTCCTCCGCCGAGCGCTCACCCCGTAAAGCTCACCCCGTAAAGGAGAACTGCCCGTCGGGGCCCGGCCGGAACGGTCGGGCCTGTACCACCGCGTCGACGTTCAGCGGGCCGTAGATGTGCGGATAGGGCTGGACCTGCCCGGGGACATGCTCGTAGCGGATCTCCGCGGTGACGCGATCGGTGTCGATGACTAGCAGCAGGAGATTCGCTTCGCCCTGGTAGAACGCGTTGGCCACCAGCGCCACCTGCCCGGCGGCCGAGGCGTGGATGAAGCCCTCTTCGGCCAGGGTCCGGCCGCGCGTCGAGGTCGTGTACTGCCCGTCCTGCCGCGCCCGCGCCCAGTCCGCCGCGGTGGCGATGTGGTAGATGAACGTCATTCCGGCCGAGTGTAGCCAGGGTCACACGCACGATGAGGTCTCGGTCACTACATTCACCCGACGGGAGGGAATAAGTTCGTGGTCATCGGACACGCGAAAAGCCGGCTGGTGCCGGCGGGCGGCGCGTGGCGTTACATTTAGGATCGAAACCAGCGAGGACGCTGAAGATGACGCAGGCACCGGAAGCGCCGGCCAGAACACGGGCGCAGATTTCCGCGCGCACGTTCCGCACCGACCAGTGGTTGAAGTCGCCGCGCATCGTGGCGACCGGGCTCACCATCTGGATCGCCTACGCCACCGTGCGCGTGTTCACCGGCCACTGGTATTACGTGCCGCAGTACCACTATCTGACGCCGTTCTACTCGCCGTGCGTCAGCGGCGAATGCGTGCCGGGCTCGAGTGCCCTGGGGCAGTGGATCCCGGCGGTGCCGCCGATCATCCCGTACGCGTTCGTGTCACTGGTGTTCGTGCTGGGCTTCCGGTTCACCTGCTACTACTACCGGGGGGCGTACTACCGGGCGTTCTGGCGGGCGCCGACGGCCTGCGCGGTGCGCGAGCCGCACGCCAAGTACACCGGCGAGAGCCGGGTGCCGCTGATCGCGCAGAACCTGCACCGCTACTTCTTCTACCTGGCCATCCTCATCGCGATCCTGCTCACCTACGACGTGGCGCAGGCGTTCCGCGGCCTGCACGGCAACTTCGGGATCGGCCTGGGATCGCTGATCATGCTGGCCAACGTGATCCTGCTCTGGTGCTACACGCTGGGCTGCCACTCGTGCCGGCACATTACCGCCGGCCGGCTGAAGAATTTCTCTGACCACCCGGTCCGGTACTGGATGTGGACGAAGTTCTCCTGGCTGAACGCGCGGCACATGAAGTTCGCCTGGATCACGCTCGGCACCCTGATGCTGACCGACCTGTACATCATGCTGGTGGCCAGCGGGGCTTTCTCAGACCCAAGAATCTTTAATTAACCGAACGGGCAGTGGTTATGAGTGACAACCAGATCGACCGTTATTCCTACGACGTCGTGGTCGTCGGTGCGGGCGGCTCAGGATTGCGCGCGGCGATCGAGGCCCGGCTGCACGGCAAGAAAACCGCGATCATTTCCAAGTCCCTGTTCGGCAAGGCGCACACCGTGATGGCCGAAGGCGGCTGCGCGGCCGCCATGGGCAACGTGAACCCGAAGGACAACTGGCAGGTCCACTTCCGCGACACGATGCGCGGCGGCAAGTTCCTCAACAACTGGCGGATGGCCGAACTGCACGCCAAGGAGGCCCCGGACCGGGTCTGGGAGCTCGAGGCGTGGGGCGCGGTGTTCGACCGGACCAAGGACGGCAAGATCAGCCAGCGGAACTTCGGCGGCCACGAGTACCCGCGGCTGGCGCACGTCGGCGACCGGACCGGCCTGGAGATGATCCGCACCCTGCAGCAGGAGGTCGTCGCGCTGCAGCAGCAGGACGCGGCCGAGTTCGGCGACCCGGAGGCGATGATCAAGGTCTTCGCCGAGACCACGATCACCGAGCTGATCAAGGACGCCGACGGCCGGATCGCCGGTGCGTTCGGGTACTTCAGGGACACCGGCCGGTTCGCGGTGTTCGAGACGCCGGCGGTGGTGCTCGCGACCGGCGGCATCGGCAAGACCTACAAGGTCACCTCGAACTCGTGGGAGTACACCGGCGACGGGCACGCGCTGGCGCTGCGCGCCGGGGCCAACCTGCTGAACATGGAGTTCGTCCAGCTGCACCCGACCGGAATGGTGTGGCCGCCCTCGGTGCGCGGGCTGCTGGTCACCGAGTCGGTCCGCGGCGACGGCGGGGTGCTCACCAACTCCGAGGGCAAGCGGTTCATGTTCAACTACGTGCCCGACGTGTTCCGTGCTATGTACGCGGAAACCGAGGAAGAAGCGGACCGCTGGTACAACGACCAGGCCAATAACCGGCGCCCGCCGGAACTGCTGCCCCGCGACGAGGTGGCCCGGTCGATCAACTCCGAGGTCAAGGCGGGCCGCGGGTCGCCGCACGGCGGCGTCTTCCTGGACGTATCGGCCCGGCTGCCGGCCGAGGAGATCCTGCGCAAGCTGCCCTCCATGCACCATCAGTTCAAGGAACTGGCCGATGTCGACATCACCAAGGAGCCGATGGAGGTCGGGCCGACCGCTCACTACGTGATGGGCGGCGTGGAAGTGGACCCGGACACCGGCGCCGCCTCGGTGCCCGGCCTGTTCGCGGTGGGCGAGGTGTCCGGCGGTATGCACGGGTCCAACCGGTTGGGTGGCAACTCCCTTTCCGACCTGATCGTCTTCGGCCGGCGGTCGGGGCTCGGTGCGGCCGAGTACGTGTCGGCGCTGACGGCCAGGCCGGCCGTGCCTGAGGCGGCGCTGGCGTCGGCGGCGGCCATCGCGGTCGAGCCGCTGGAGCGGGCCGAAGGCGAGAGCCCCTACGCCATCCACGCCGAGCTGCAGACGATCATGAACGACCTGGTCGGCCTGATCAGGCGGGAGTCGGAGATGAAGACCGCCCTGGTCGAGCTGGACAAGCTGCGGGCCAGGGAGGCGCAGGTCTCGGCGGCCGGCGGCCGGGCCTACAACCCGGGCTGGCACCTGGCCCTGGACCTGCGGAACATGCTGCTGGTCGCGGAATGCGTGGCACAGGCCGCACTCGAGCGGCAGGAGTCCCGCGGGGGTCACACCCGCGACGACTACCCGGCCATGTCACCGGAATGGCGGAAGGTAAACCTGATCTGCTCTCTCGACGCGAGCGGGAGCGTGCAGCTGCGACAGCAGCCGATGGTACCGATGCGGACCGACCTGCTCGAACTGTTCGACGTGAGCGAGTTGCACAAGTACATGACCGATGAGGAACTGGCCGGCCTGCCCGGTGCTGAGGTTGCGGAGGAGAAACCTTCCGAAGCCAGCGAAGCGCCCGCGAGGAAGATAGGAAAATAGAGCGATGGGTTACAAGGCGGCGCTGCGGGTCTGGCGCGGGGACGCGGGCGCCGGCGCGCTCGCCGACTACCAGGTCGAGGTCAACGAGGGCGAGGTCGTGCTCGACGTCCTGCACCGGCTGCAGGCGACCGAGGCCAGCGACCTGGCCATCCGGTGGAACTGCAAGGCCGGCAAGTGCGGGTCGTGCTCGATGGAGATCAACGGGCGGCCCCGGCTGGCGTGCATGACGCGGATGTCGACCTTCGAGCCGGAAGAGACCCTGACGATCACGCCGATGCGGACCTTCCCGGTGATCAGGGACCTGGTTACCGACGTGTCCTTCAACTACGCCAAGGCGCGGGAGATCCCGTCGTTCACCCCGTCGCCTTCCGTCAAGCCGGGCGAGTTCCGGATGCGGCAGGAGGACGTCAACCGTTCACAGGAGTTCCGGAAGTGCATTGAGTGCTTCTTGTGCCAGAACACCTGCCATGTGATCCGTGACCACAACGAAAACGAGGCGGCTTTCGCCGGGCCTAGGTTCCTGATGCGGATCGCCGAACTGGAGATGCACCCGGCCGACACCGCCAACCGGCGCGAGATCGCCCAGGACGACTTCGGCCTCGGGTACTGCAACATCACCAAGTGCTGCACCGAGGTGTGCCCCGAACACATCAAGATCACCGACAACGCCCTCATCCCGATGAAAGAGCGCGTGGCCGACCGCAAGTACGATCCCCTCGTCTGGCTAGGCGCCAAAATCACCCGCCGCTCCCCCAAGGACACGCCCGCCGCGGGTACCCGCAAGGCGTGACACCGGGCTTCCAGCACCCGGGAATGTGCGGAAACGGGCGCGGGCACATTTTCCGCCCGGCTACGGTGTCTGGTGTCCGGGGAGGATGCGCCGGCGGCTCGGCGGGCCGGAGCGGCGGGTGTTGGGCTGGGCAGTGCGGCCGGCGCCCGTTCGGAATCATGATTTTGATGGTGCTTTTGCTGAGATGCGCCACGGGAGCGAAGGGTTGGCATGTCCCATCTGACGTACGCAGAGGCCGGCATCGTCGGGCTGATCCAGGGAGTCACCGAGCTTTTCCCGATCTCCAGCCTGGGCCACAGCATCCTCATCCCGGCGTTGGCCGGCGGGCAGTGGGCCGCGGACCTGAACGTGTCCGCGCCCAACTCGCCCTACCTGGCCTTCATCGTCGGGTTGCACGTCGCGACGGCCATCGCCATGATCATCTTCTTCCGGCGGGACTGGGCGCGGATCATCGCGGCGTTCTTCGCCTCGGTGGGGCACGTACTGCGGCCCGAGCCGGGCACCAGGCGGTGGGAACCGCAGAACGCCGACCAGATGCTCGCCTGGATGATCATCCTGGCCACGATCCCGGTCGCGATCGCCGGAGCCGCGCTGCAGCACGTGTTCACCCACGTGTTCAGTAGGCCGGTGCTCACCTCGTGCTTCCTGTTCGTGAACGGGCTTATCCTGCTGGGCGGCGAGCGGATGCGGCGGCGCGGCGCCCAGACCGAGGCCGAGCAGATCGCCGCGGACACGGCGATGGCCGGGGAGCGGCAGCGGGCCGTCGTCGGCGCAGGCGCGCCCGGCGCAGGCGCGCCCGGCGCAGGCGCGCCCGGCGCAGGCGGGCGCGGGCCGGGCAGCAGCGGCCGGCATTCGTCCGGGCCACGCGCGGCCCGGCAGCAGGAGGCGTATCTCGCGGTGGAAGCGGACCGGCGGCTGACCGGGATCGGCTTCCGGGGCGGCCTTCTCCTCGGCTCGAGTCAGATCCTCGCGCTGCTGCCGGGCATCAGCCGGGACGGCATCGTCATGGTCAGCGGCATGTTCAAGGGACTGACCAGGCAGGACGCGGCACGGTTCTCGTTCCTGCTGTCGGCGCCCGTCATCTTCGCGGCCGGAGTGTTCAAGCTGCATGACCTGACCGGGCCGCTCGGCCACGGGATCCGCGGCCCGGTGCTGTTCGGCAGCCTGCTGTCCGGGATCGGCGCCTACCTCGCGCTCAGGTTCCTGGTCCGTTACTTCAGCGACCCCTCCCGCACGCTGACGCCGTTCGCGATCTACTGCCTGGTCGTGGGCCTGGGCAGCGCGATCTACCTATCCGTTCGCTAGCGGGACGGCGCCGGGCTTGGCCCACGGGCTGGTGAAGCCGACCACGGCGGTGTCGCCGCCCGCCGAGGACGCGGTTCCGTACGTGGAGACCCGGATCGGGAAGCCGGTCGCGTAGGCCTCGATCATCTTGCCGTTCCCGATCACCAGGCCGACGTGCCCGGGGGAGGTGACGGTACCGTCCGAGCCGGCGAAGAACACCAGGTCCCCCGGGCGCACCTGCGAAGCAGGGACATGCGGCTCGGTGGCCCACTGCGCCTCCGAGGTCCGGGCGATGTCGATCCCGGCCGCCCGGTAGGCCATCATCACCAGGCCGGAGCAGTCGAACGCGTCCGGGCCGGTGCCGCCCCACAGGTACGGCTTGCCGATCTGCTGGTCGGCATAGGCGATGGCGGTGGCCACGGCCTGGGTCGGCGGATTGACGAAGGCAACATTACCCGCCGACGTCGCGCACCCGGCCACCGTGCTGCTCGAGGGCATCTGCGCGGACACCACGGAGAAGTTGCCGCCCGCGTAGGCACCGGCGTAATACAGCACGGTCTGCACGTACGACTGCAGGTGGTTGTAGGCGAAGATGGCCGCCGAGGGGTTGGTCTGCACCCCGGCCGCTAGCAGGTACTTCGCCGCACCCGCGATCGCGTCGGGGGGATCGTAGACGCTCGCGATCCCGTCGCCGTTCCCATCGGTCGCGATCCCGTTGACCGCCTGGCCGGCCGGGTGGACCGGCAGGCCGCCCCAGACATTCGTGGCCGCGCCGCCGATGCCGATCTGCATCGGCCCGGCCGCGCCGAAGGCGTTCGACCCGCTGTGCACGCCGGGCAGCGTGGTCCGGCCGTTGTCGCTTTCCACCGTCCCGATCCCGGCCAGGATCGTCCACGGCACGCCGTACTGGTTCCCGACCTTCTTGTACCAGTTGAGGTAGTCGGCCGGGATCGACTTGGCCTTGGCGCTGCCCGTCGGCTGCCCGACCGCGCCCGTCTGCTGACCCGAGCAGCCAGCCGTGGCCGCGAAGAAGCTATTGGCGCCGATCATGAGGGGCACGGTCAGCAGGCCGAGCCCGAGGATGCCCACCAGCCCGATGACGCCCAACACCAGGATCCGAGGGCCGCGGTCGTTACCGGTGCCCATGGGCTGCTTGTTGTCGGACCGGATCAGGAGCCGGTTCGTCATGAGTTACCGGCGTTCGACAGCTCGATATCGTCCACCTGCCAGCTGCTGCCGGAGCCGGTGACGGTGACCGCGTACTGGGCCGTGCCGTGGGTGGTGCCGCGCGAGCTGACCAGCCGCTGCCCCGTGTTGACGATGAACGTCAGGCTGGAGGCGCCGAACGCCCGCAGTGAGTTGATCGCCGCGGTTCCGGTGGAGACCTGCTTCTGGCTCGTCCGCAGCTGGGCCACCCCGGGCGTCGAGTACGAGGTCTGCAAGGTCGTGGCCAGCTGCCCGGTGATCAGCCCGTTCATCGAGGCCACGTACGCGGCCGCGTCCTCGGTGTAGGTATAGGTGTTGTAGGCCACGCAGAACTTCACCGTCACGGTGGCGGCGTCGGCCAGGTCCTGCTGGGTAAACGGCAGCCAGGAGTAGATGTTCACGCCGCCGGGCGAGGTGGTCACCGCGGGGGCTGGGGGGCTCGGCGCACTCGGCGTCGAGGCGGGTGCGCTCGCCGCCGGGGTCGAGGCGGCGGGGGTCGAGGCGGCCGCCTGGGGGGACCCACGGGAGTGGGTCACCTTCGGCAGGATGAGCCAGTAGCCGAGCGCGGCCAATACCACCACGATGAGGGCGAAGACCGCCTTCTGCTGGCCAGGACTGAGATCCACCGTGACCGCCGCTACTTGTCCCGCCGGACCGGACGCAGCCAGAACGGCCGCGCGGACGGTTCATCCAGATCCCGTCCGCGGGCGGGCGTACCGCTCTGGTCGCCGGGCGTGGGCGCGGGCCTGGCGGGCGCGGGCCTGGCGGGCGCGGGCCTGGCGGGCGCGGGCCTGGCGGGCGCGGGCCTGGCGGGGGCGGCGGGCGGCGGCGCGGGGTTCGGCTTCGGCCCCGCCGTCGAACGCTGCCGGGCACCCGCGGCCGGCCAGCCGCTCGACGGCCAGGCCGGCCCATGGGCCGGCCCACTGGCCGGCCCACTGGCCGGTCCGCGGGCCGGGCCTTGCGGCCGGGAGCCGCTGCCGGTGATCGGCGGCGGTGATCCGTTGCTCGCCGAGCGGACCGGCGGCGCCGCTGGTGCCGAGGGGCCAGTGGCCGCGGCGCGGCTGCGCGTACCCGCGGGACCGCCTGCCGCCGAGCGGCCGGCGCCCCGCGACCAGCCGGAAGCCGACCCGACGGCACCCGCCGATGCGCTCAATCCGTTTGCTCCGCTCGATCCGCCTGGTCCGCCGGACCGCGGCGGCAGGTCCAGCGGCGGGGCTACGCGCCCGGTGCCGCTGTCCACCTCCGACAGGTTCCTGGTCCGCGCCGAGCCGGCCCGTTGGCCACCCGGCGGGAGCCCGACGCGGCCTCGCCCTCGCCATCGGCCGACGGCGTGACATCGGACCGGGCCCGGGACGCGTACGCGTCGCTCGACGCGCTCGGCACGGTGCCTGCTCCGGTGGCGGCGTCGGCGACGGCCGTCGCCCCCGCGGCGGCGCCCGCGCCGCTAGCCACGCCCGCGGCGACCGCGGCGGCCTGTCCGGGGTTGCGGCGGGCCCACCGGGCGGCCCGGTAGCCCGCCACGCCCGGGACGGCCACGGTCGCGGCGTCCAGCGTCGACCGCCGGAACGTGGCGCCCGCCTCGCGCAGGTTGTACTCGGCCCGCTCCTGCGAGCCGATCGTGCCGTAGCCGACGGCGGAGAACAGGTGCTGGAACGGCTTACGGTAGATGAACACGGCCGCCGTGACCAACGCGATCATCAGGATCTTCAGCGCCCAGGGCAGCACCGTGTCCGAGGTCCCCATGATGAGCGCATAGCAGTAGAGCAGCACGCTCAGCACGATCGCGATCGCGACCTGTTTCATCAGGACGCCCACCAGCATCTCGAACCAGCGGATCGCGATGACCCGGCCGAACCCCGGATGCGTCCCGATGATCAGGAAGAACGGCCCGGCTATGAGCAGCAGCAGGAAGCCGAGCTTGAGCACGATCAGCGTCAGCGAGATCAGCAAGATGAGCAGGCCGGCCACCAGCGCGGCGAACACCGCGGCGAAGGCGATCTCCAGCCGGGTGGTCCACTGGTTGCCCTGGAACAGCGGGTACACGGCGGGCTCGTTCTGCTTGATGGAGTTCGCGATGCCGGTGTAGGTCGACTGCTTGGCCTGGATCAGCGCGCTTGAGGGGGTCTCGTTGGCCGCGATCGCCTGTGACCAGAGCAGCTGCCTGCCGTAGGTGTTGACGATCGTCGGGTTGCCGCTACCCGGCTGGTTGTACGTCGTGGTGCCGAGTTCCCCGTACAGCCAGGGCTTGCAGACCAGCACCGACCACAGTTCGTTGGCGTTCTGGTCGACCAGGCCGTTGCCGGAGGTGAAGGCATAGTTGCCGGTGACGCTCTGCGGATCGCCCGCCTGCACCGGCAGGCAGTTGCTGCTGGCCGGGGTGGGTAGCTTGGAGAACGCGGTGTTGAGCACCTGGGTCGTGCCGTTGGAGACGGTGGTCCCGACCCCGGTGAAGGCCGCCGGCCTGCCGATCAGCGCGATGGCGGCCACGCAGGCCACCACCATCCACAGCGTTCCTTCAATGGTCCGGGAGGCGCGCTTGCGGACCAGTCCCTGCCAGGCCAGCCAGATCGCGCCCAGGATGACGACCGGGGCCAGGTAGGGGAAGTAGATGGCGTTGCCGAGCGCGCTGATCAGGCGGTCCGCGGCGTTCTGCAGCCAGGTGAGGATGTTGTTGCCGGCCGCCGACTGGTAGACCGTGATCGTCACCCGGTCCATGGCCTTAGCCGCGTCGAAGACCATGCCGGCGACGTTGTTGCCTATCAGCGAGGTCATATCGGAACACTGCAGGCCATGCGCCGCCCAGAACTGCCCGGCGATCCCGTAGTTGTCGTACAGTGTCTTGCCGCCAGCCGCCGCGGACGGCGGGTCGATCATCGCGTCGATGCCCCCGGTCGCCTGCTCGGGCTGCGGCAGCGACGGTTCGCAGATGTTGTTCAGGTCGCCGACCAGCCCGCTCGAGCCCGCCGAGCACAGCCCGACGAGCCCGCCGATGTCCCCGATTCCCGGCACCTGGCAGACCCCGCCGGGCAGGGCCGGCGTGACCAGAGCGGTCGTCGTGGCCTTTGCTGGCGTCGTGGCCTTTGCTGGCGTCGTGGCCTTTGCTGGCGTCATGGCCTTTGCTGGCGTCGCGGCCTTTGCTGGCGTCGCGGCCTTTGCTGGCGTCGCGGCCTTTGCTGGCGTCTGGGCGGTCGCGGACCTGGCGGCCGGTGCCGCGTGGGTCGCCGCCAGGGCGGGGGTGGCGATGGTGAGCAACGCCACGACGAGCAGGAGCACCCGGATGACCCAGCGCGCGACCGGCCGGCCGTCGGCACGGTCCCGCGGGCGAGGCTTAAGCGGGGCTAGCGAGATAGCCATCAGGGGGAGCTCCTGGTTCTGCTCTGCTAAGACGACGCTTCGGCCGTTCGCGGGCTGATCGCAGACGTGCCCGCCGACGGCGGGCCTTCGGGCGCTTCGGGCGCTTCGGGCGCTTCGGGCGCTTCGGGCGCTTCGGGCGCCTGTCGGGCCTTTCGGGCGCCTCGGTCGCCTCGGTCGCTTCGGCCGGCGGGAGCGGCGCGTCCGCGCTGGGAGATCTGCGGGCCGGCTGACTCCTGGCCCGGGTCGGGTTCGTGTCGATCCAGTCCTTCAGCTCGTCGGAGACCAGATCGATCCCGATCCGCCCGGCCCGGTCATCCAGATCCCGGAAAATGCACTCGCCGTTCCCGAGCGAACGCAGCATGGCCTTGTGCTCATCAGAGGGCGCCACCCCGAGCAGCGACATGACGTTCGCCACCTCGCCGCGCTCGGTCGACCGGAACGCGAACACCGAGGACAGGCAGTTGGTGACCTGCTCGTTCAGCAGGTCACCGGCGTTCTGCGAGACCAGGATCAGCGCCGTGTTCCGTGACCGGCCCATCCGTGACACCTCGGGCACCAGCTTGGCGCCCTCGGGAGTGGACGTGATCGCCCACGCCTCGTCCAGGAAGATGGCCTTGGGCGCGGTCCGGTCGATCCCGTTCAGCAGCTTCCTGGCGAACTGGGACACCAGGTACAGCAGGGCGACCGATAGCCGCTGCTCGTAGGAATAGTCATCGCGGCTGGTTGTGGTATCGGGCAGCGTGAGCCCGTCCAGCGTGAAGACCGTGGTCCAGCCTTCCGCGTCGATCTGCTGGCCCACCGACGGGGCGAAGCAGAGCCGGGCCAGCCGCATCTCCGAAATCGACCGCATGACCGCGCCGGTGTTCTTCCAGGCGGGATCGTCGGACTCCTCCAGGTGCGTAATGACCTTGCCCAGGCTGGGCCGTTCAGTCCCGGCTACCGCGCCGACCGCCTGGATCATGGCGCTCTCACGTTCCTCGCTCATCCGCGGCAGCAGCAGCCGGAGCGTTTCGGTGGCCATCGTCCGCTTCACGGCCAGGTCGACGCCGAACGAGAACGGGTCAAGCAACCCGGGCGCGGCCGCGCCGAGCGGCAGCACCCGCGCCTTGCGACCCTGCTGTCGCAGGTACTCCACCAGGGACTCCGCGTCGCCCTTCGGGTCGATCACCGCCACGGTCGCGCCGCGCAGCGCGAGCTGGTAGATCAGTAGCATCGCCAGGGTCGTCTTCCCGCCCCCGGGCTCGCCGGTGATGGCGATGGCGGTGGGGCGGTTACGCGCCGCAGGAAGCAGCGGATCGAAATGCACGATAGAACGCGCCCGGCCGAGAGTCTCGCCGATGTAGGGGCCGATCCACCCGGCACCCGCGTCGACCCGGTCGCCGAGTTCCACGGTCGCGGTCGGCATTCCCCCCGCGATGGTATAAAGTGGCTGGCGCTGCACGTATGAGTTCAGCCGGATCCGCTCACCGGGCAGCGATTCGCACAGCAGCGAGAATTGGTCACCCGTCGAGTTGACTACGTCGATGCCGATATCGCGGTAATGCTCGACGACCGCCTCCACCCGGCGCACGCACAGCTCTCTCGTCGGGGCCGCCACAATCAAGCGGTGCCACCCGTAGACAAACGGCAGGCGTTCCTTGGTGATGCCGTGCTCGAGCATCCGGGCCGCGGCGATCTGCTCGGCCAGGGCAATGGGCGCCTCCGCGCCGGCCTCGCGGATATGCGCGTCCATATCACGCGCGTGCGCCAGCCTGCGGCTGACATCCTTGCTCGCCTTGGCAGGCGGAATGAGCTTCATCCGGGAGCTGATCTCGACCGGGAACGGCAGCGAATCAGCGAAATGCAGCCAAGGCTCGCCGTCCGGAAAAGACATTACATCGGGGAAGCGCGCAAAAGAGATGAAAGCGGCATACGACTCCCCCGACATATGCTCCAGGCACAGCAAGGTACGCCCGTTATGGATCTGCCCCTCGAAGAGCATGTCGATCTCTCCGGAGCCCCATCTTCTGCGCTTGGTCGCGGACGGCAGTGGTTCATCAGCCGACGCCATCAACGTGTGCCTGAACAGCCAGGCGACCTCAGCGGAGGTCGCGTGCCGGGCGGCCAGCGCACTCGCGTTCAGCGCCCGGCCGAGCCGCTCGGCCGATTCCGTCCACTTGGCGATCTCCGGTGTGCCGACCGCCTCATCGTCGAGCCCCAGCCCATGCTCGCCCCGCGCGTAAACGCCGCGGAACTGGGACAGCACGCCGCCGGACAACTGCGCGCGCACCCCGCGCTGGCCGAGCCTGACCCCGAGGTAGACCTCCTTGGCCCAGAAATCCTTCGACCAGACGTGCTGGTAGGTCTGCTCCAGGTAGTCCCGCCAGCCCGGGCCCCCGTCCGAAGTCGCATCCAGCCCGGTCGCCCACGCATGCGCCGGGTAAGACCGGTGCGCGATGCGCAGGTGGACCTCGGCATCGGTCATCCTGATCGCGGCCAGGGCGACGGTGATGTTCGTCGCCAGCGCCTCCCGCTCCTCCGGCGTCGTGAACTCATACGAGACAGAAGGGATCCGGTAGTAAGCCCACGCGTGGGTGTCGGTGAGCAGGACGTAGTCGTCGAAATACCTGATGCCCAGCCGGGCGCGGCCCCTAGAACCCTTAGACCCCTTAGTCCGAGTGCTCACCAAGATTCCTTCCGGGAACGGGGTGCCCTGGGTCCGCGGCCATACCGGCGACGAGCACGCCGGCCAGGGCCGTATAGGCCAGCCTCGTCTGCGGATGCAGCACGGACGGCGTGCGTGGCCGGCTGGACAGCAGATCGTCCCACGGCACCCGGACAATGGCCCGGCAGCGCCCCCTGGCCGCGGATTCGGCCCGGAGCACGTCCTCCATCGTCCGCCTGCTCACCCCGTTGATGACCGTGACGGCCTGGCCGGTCAGCTCGCCGTACCCGTGTGCGGCCAGCCATTGCTGCGTGTTGGCCAGCGAGGTCGCCGCTTCCGGGCTAGCCGGAGCCACCAGTACCAGCTGGTCAGCCATTGAAAGCACCCGGGTCAGCCCCGTCGGCGCCGGGTCGATCATGGTCAGCGGATACCGTTCGGCCAGCAGATCGGCGAGGCGCTGGCAGTCATCGCCCTCGAGGGGCCGGGCACGGCTGTCCGCCGGCGGATCGGCGATCACGTCGAGTCTCGCCCCGGTTTCTCGCGCCCCGGTATTGGTGCCGGTCCGCTGGTCCTTGTCCGGATCCCGGTCCTTGGCTGCCTCAGCTCCCGCGAGCAGCGCGGTGATCGAACCGGACAGCGTGCTGCGGGCGGCGAGCGAGTTGCTGCCGGGGTTCAGGTCAAGCGCCGCCACGGGAACGCCACGGGCCGCGGCCAGGATATGACCGGTCATCAGGGCGGTGACCGTCTGCCCGGCGCCTCTGGTACAGCCGAGCACCACAATGCGGCGGGCGCCGGTCAGCGGCAGCCTGGCACGGTCGCGGTCCAGCGTTTCCCGGTCGCGCTGGCCCGGTCCCTGACCGCCGGTGACCACCTTCACCTGGCGTCGCCAGCTAGTATCACTGCGGCTACCGGGACCGCTGAGCGCCCGCTCGATAGTCGGCAGCGGCCGCTCCCGTTCTACGCCGGCGAACCTGGCCGCGGGCGCCGACGCCATAGGTGAAACGGGCCCCGCAGGTGAGGTGGGCGTGACCGGCGCGGACGGGGGCCGCCAGGGCGCTGCGGGCACGGACGGGGCTTGCGAACGTGTCACCGACGCTGGCTTAGCCGGCGCAGGCGACGAAGGCGACGGAGGCGACGCAGGCGCGGGCGTAACCAGCGGAGGCGCCGCAGGTGCCGGCGTAACCAGCGGAGGCGCCGCAGGTGCCGGCGTAACCAGCGGAGGTACCGCGGACTCGGGTGCGGGAGGCGCGGAAACAGGGGGTCGGGCGCCACTCCGTGCCGGTGGGGCGGGCACCTGAGGCACAGCTTTCCGCGGCGCCGACGCGGATTCCGCCGGGGCGGCCGAGGCGGCCTGACCGGCGGAGGCCGGTCCTACCGGTGCGGCGGAGACAGCGGAGGCCTGCGTGGGTGCGGCGGGCAGCGGGGGCTGAGCCCGCAGGAACCAGCGGGCCCGGGACTTGGACGATCTCGACGGTGGCTGAGGCCGCTGAGCAAGGCCAGGCGCCGTCTCGGCCGAGCCGGCGGGCTCGGTGGCAGCGGCCCCGGCCTCAGGAGCGGGCTCGGCCTCGGGAGCGGGCCGGGCCTCGGGGAAGGCACCGACCTCGGGGAACGGGCCGACCTTGGGGAAGGCACCGACCTCGGGGAAGCGACCGGGCATGGGGAAGGAACCGGGCCCGAGCGATGGCCATGACGTTGAGGTGAACGGCTGCCTGACACGGGGCTCGCCGGGGTCGCGCGCCCCCGGTTCAGCGTCGTGCGAGACCTCGAGGGCCCTGGCATCCTGACTTGCGGGCCGCAGCGAAAACCATTGGGGGCGTTGGGCAGGCTCAGAGCGCTCATCGCCGCCTGGCGCCGCCGGCTGTACCTCGGGCTTGGATTCGCGAGCCCACGGGCTGCGCGGCCACGTTCCCTTGACCCTGCTTCCGCCAGACTCTGCCCGGGCCTTCGCTCGCTGTGGAACAGGTCTCGGAGAAGCCTGCGGTGACGGGGACGCGGCGGTCTGAACGGACCGTGGCTCAGCTGGCGCGGCCGCGGCTGGCTTTGCAGCTGGCGGTTGCGTAGCCGGGGAGACCGGGGGCTCAGAAACCGGGGGCTCAGAAACCGGGGGCTGAGAAACCGGGGGCTGAGAAACCGGGGGCTGAGAAACGGCAAGCTGGGTAGCGGACGGCTGTGCCACGGCGGGCTGTGAGACCGACGGCTGGGCCGACTCCAGCGGCGGTGCGGCGGCACGCCGGGCCTTGACCGATCGTGCCACGATAACCGGCGCCGCCACCTCGGGGGCCGCGGCCGCCTGCGGAGCGCTCTCGGCTTGCTCAGGAGCTGCGGCCGATGCCCTGGCCGCGATCAAGGTCTTCCTGGCCCTCTTCGGCCGCGCCTTCGGCGGATGCCGGTGCCACACCCGGGCCGTGACGAGGATGTCGTCCTTCTCCGCGAACGGAGCCATCCGGCACCAGCTCCGCGGCTCGGCGACGTACCGGAGCTGTGAGCTCACCAGTTCAGGCAATCGTTTACTTTCAATGACCGGCCGGGTCGTCAGCCAGGTGAGCACTCCGGGCGGCAATACGTAAAGCCATACCAAGTTGTGGTTAAACGGCAGCCCAATAGCAATGAGAAAAACTACATAGGGAACGGTGATCCCGACAAATACGCCAATCCAAGTAATTGGCAAAGGTGCTGGCAAACGAAAATCATACAGCTTATAAAGCCGCTTTTCGATACGCCAGATATTCGTATAAGTGGGAAGATCCACTAGATGCGCGCTCCTTCTGCCAGAACGGGATTAGTGGACTCCGAGCGCATTCGCTATTCCAGTAGCCAGCGTATGCACGATACTTGGCGTGTAGAAAACCACCGCGATGGCCACGGCAAGCACTATGAACTGCACGAATCGCGTGATCTCACGGGTAAACAGGAAAAAGATCGCCACGATCCCGACGATGCCGAGGAACAATGGCCCGAACAGGCCCTGCAGGTACGTAACCAGACCTTGCGTACTCAAGGCCACTGGAGCCGTTGCAGTAGTGAGACTAGTAAACATAAAAAGTCCCTTCCGGGATCAAATGACCATCTTGAGTGGGTCGCGGCAGGCCACCGAGACGGGTAACAGTAAGCGGATACAGGGCCACGACCCCAGGCGGACACGGCGGGCACGGAACTGCGGCACGTTGCCGTGGCAGCGGCCGATGAGCGGGCACTGGCCGGCACGATCGGGCGGCGGGCTGGTGGGAAGCCCACCCGATACAGGCTACTGCGCCGGAAACAAGCCGGTCGGCGGAGGACCGACCGGAAACGGTACGAGCACATGCGGACACGACGGCGTCGGCCGTCTGCGTCCTGGTCATTGGGCTCCCACCGCCTCGATCGACGCACCGATTTCTTTTACATACCATTTCAGGCCGCTTTGCTGCACAACCGACAGGCGGTATGTTACCCGGAGTTCTGCGCCGGTAACAGCGCCCTGGCTGACCAGCTGCCATAGCACGCTTACCGTTATCTGCCGGCTGGTACCACCGGGCGGCACGTGAAGGGCGGCGATGGTGTCAAAGGACACCGTGCCACCAAGCCCGGTCAGCGACACGCCCGGCGCGAGGAACCTGTTCAGCGCGGCGCTATCGCCGTTGGCGTAAGCCTGGAAAAAGGCGGGCAGCTCATTGTTCAGCTGGCTTTGCGCCACCGGGTCCGAACCCTGGGCGGCCGCGGGCGGCAGTGAAATCGGCGCGGGGGCAGTCAACAAGGCGGGCTCGCCCGAGACCACGACCGCGGCCCCCGAGGCGGCCACCGGCACGCCGAGCTCCATGAGCTGCCCGTTGACCAGGGCGAGCAAGGTGACCACCGCGTGCTGCGGGCCTTGCACCGCGATGCCCGCCACCTGCTCAGACTGCAGGCTCAGCTGCCCGGCGCCGTTCCAGCCGAGGTCCGGGTCCGCAGCCGCAAGGCGAGCAGGCAGGAACGCTGCGAGCTGCTGCTCGCGCTGGGCCTGCGTCTGCGGGCTGAAGTTGAGATAGACCCGCCCGAACTCCGCCGCGTAGGCCTCGGCCAGGCTGACAGGAAACGGCCGGCCGGACACGACCGCAGACCCGGTGCTGGCGGCTGACGACGTGGCGTGCTGATTGAAAATGATGGCGGTCAGACCCCGGAACGCGACGATCAGCAGCGTTGCCCAAAGCACCGCCCGGAGCAGCCACAGTAGCCACCTGCCGCCGGCTCCGTTCCAGGCGCTGCCAGACGCAGGAGAGGGATACCCGGCATCCAGCTGACCGACCTCATCGAGCGAACGGGCCCGAGGGCGCGCCCAGCCCCGGTCCGGTGAGTCCAGATCCAGCGAGTCCAGATCCAGCGAGCTCAGATCCGGCGCTGCGAGGGAGTACACGGACGATCGCATTCCGTTACCGGACTTCGGCCCGCGAACCATTACACCTCCGCACGTTTCCGCGCCTGCGGACACAGGCTTGGCCGTTCCTTCGTGCCGGTCTCGCGGTCCATTGTGCGCCTCGCCGCCTCGGTTTGGAACCGGAACGAACGGATCACCGAGAACATCTGCGTCGACACGTGGACAAATGACCAGCTACCGGTGAAACGAACCAGCCACGCTCTGAGTTCAATCAAGCCCAGAGAGTAGTCAGGCCGTATTCGAGTTGGGTCAGGGGCCCAAGCACTCGGCGGCACCGAAGAACGTGCGGGCGTCACGCTGGGGACGGGCCGAGGCTTACCAGCATCACCGCAGCTCACGGAGCCGGAGGTGAACGGATACCGGGCGGGCAGAGCCAGCGTTACGGCGCATTCGAACGAAACCATCTATAGTCCGACCTAGTTAGAAGCATATTCGCTTATTTGTTCGCTTAATTACTTGAGCGAGTGTACACCTCGTTTAGCGGTCGCAACATGTTAGCGATTGCTTACGACGCTCTTCCCGGGGGGAGCCGCGGCTGCGATCAGCAGCTGCGGCGCGGTTCACCAGCTGTCCAGCGCACCAGGACACTCTGGTGCCTGACCTGGGTTCCGTGGGAAGGATCGATCCTGAAGCCGCCGAAGACGGTCGTCGTGTCCAGGTTGGCCGCGGCGGCCCATAGGCCGTTACGGCTCCTGCCACCCGCCAGCCGCGCGCAGCAGACCGCGATCATCGCTGCCGCGGCAGCCTGGACCGCCGGGTAATCCGGCTCGGTGCCCGCACTGTCGGCATAGGTCTGGAGAAATACCTGCTCAGAGGGGCCAAGCACGACGTCGTGCCCGGCGCCGGGAAACCACTGAGCGACGCCGAAGACACCGTCAGGGTCAGCCACGGCGTGGCGGAAGTCACGTATCCCGGCCGCTACCGCGCAGACCAGCCGCGGCGGGCACGGCAGCCGGAGTGCGCGGCCGACCGTCTCGGCGTCTTGCTCGAAGACGCCCGCGCTGAACAGATCCCACTCCGCCGGCACCCCAGGCGGCGGGATCTGATCACCTGGGGCGACGCGTTTCGTGCGGATACCGAGCCGCCGCGCCATCGCCTCAGCCCCGTTCGCCACCTGGCGGCCGAAGCTGCCTGGCCCGTGCACCAGGCACAGATCGCGCGGTCCGCCCGGCTCGCGGGCGAGCCGCTGCAGGAATGGCTCCGCATACTGGCTCGCCGGAGTCAGAACGGATACGACGTGGCCGGGAGAGGCCATCTCGACGTCATCGCCGGAACCGCCGTGATTCCAGACGAGCCAGCCCGATTCGGCGGCCATCCGTCCGGCCACGCGCATCAGCTGCGTGGAGTATGGCCCCAGCAACAGGTCGCAGCGCGCGGCCAGGCCCGGCAAGACCGCCTCAAGCGTCCGCCGGTCACTGCGGTCGTCTTCCACCAGGATGTCCACGGCGCCGTCTAGGGACCGCCATGCTTCCAGCCCTTGAGCCGCCTGACGGCCGAACCGCGCGAACCTGCCGGAAAGCGACAGGCAGACGCCGATGCGTAGATGACCGCTCACCAGGCCTCATCTCATCTCGTCATCTCGACCCCGTAACAGAACTGCCATTCGACGGCGGTGACTGAATCCACGCGCTCCGGCGCTTGCCCGGGATCGATCGCTGACAGCAGCCCTTATCAGCTGACCGGCTGCTCAGTCAAAGGGGTCCCGCGGGAATCCGGTGTTCGGCCGCGTACCGCAAGCACCACCGAACGCGGTGCTTTCCGCCGGGCAAGGTGAGGTTAGCCGCGCGCGGGGCGGGACGTAGTGTTGCCGGGCGTTTCCGCGGAAACGCCCGCCGGCCCCACCTAGGGGCGTTTCGTACGCCGCGCAGCACGCCAGGATGCTAGAGGACGTTGATGGCACGGGCGATGACGAGTGCGGCCAAGACTATCGAGCAGGCCGCTTCGAGCATCATGAGGAGCTTGGCCCACGGCCTGATCGCTGAAATGTCGGTGGGGCTGATCGCGGTGGCGGTCCAGAAGGCCAGCGAGAGGTAGTCGACGAACTGCGGCACCCAGTCGGCGGGCGCGTACTCCTTGTGTTGCATCTCCGGGAAGACGAACGCCGGGTTCCGGTCTGGGTGATGGGCCCGGGCGGCGGCCCCGCCGCGGTCAAGGTCCCAGTACCACAGCCCGAACGCGATCACGTTGGTCGCCCAGACCATGCCGCCAGCGGCCAGCAACCCGCCCGGGTGATCCGCGAAGAGCTTGTTGTTGGTGAGGATCTCGGCGACGAGCCGGCCAGCGGCGAGCAGGTTGGTCAGCGTGATGAACGCGATAACGATGCCGGTGACGATCCGCAGCCAGGTTCGCTGCCGGTCGATGCGGCCCGGATCCCCGGCGATCATCACGACCAGCAACGCGAGCAGCACCACCGGGACCACCCAGGCGGGCTGAACCCGGTAGCGAGCCGGCAGAGCCACATGAAGGCCAATGACAACGATGATCGCCGTCGCGACGGGCCACCAGTGCTCACCCCGTTCGGCGGCCGGCGCCAGCTCGCCTGCGGGCCGATGCGTCGGCCTTTGCCAGGTAGGCATACTGCCACCATGAGCCGCTACGCCCGCCCCGGCATCATCCCTGCTGGGTGATCTGTCAGCCATGGCCGGAACGTGCGCTTACACGTTGAAGCGGAACTCCACGACGTCGCCGTCGCGCATCACGTAATCCTTGCCCTCGATCCGGGCCTTGCCCGCGGCCCGGGCCGCGGGCAGCGAGCCGGCCGCGATGAGGTCGCCGAACGAGACCACCTCGGCCTTGATGAAGCCGCGCTGGAAGTCGGTGTGGATGACACCCGCCGCCTCGGGGGCCGTCGCCCCGGCCTTGATCTCCCAGGCCCTGGTCTCCTTCGGGCCCGCGGTCAGGAAGGTCTGCAGGCCCAGGGCTCGGAACCCGGCCCGCGCCAGCTGGGCCAGGCCCGGCTCGCCGAGGCCGGCCTCGGACAGCAGTTCCGCGGCCTCGTCCTCGGGCAGCTCGGCCAGGTCGGCTTCGGTCTTCGCGTCGAGGAAGATCGCCTCGGCGGGACCGACCAGCGCGGACAGCCGTTTGCGCAGACCAGCGTCGGCGAGCTCGGAGACGTCCATGTTGAACACGTAAAGGAACGGCTTGGCCGTCAGCAGCTGCAGTTCGCGCAGGTCGGCCAGGTTGATGCCCGCGGCCGCCGCGCCGGAGGAAAGCGGGATGCCCGTATCAAGCAGCTTCTGCGCCGCGCCGGCGGCCGCCGCCACCTGGGCGCGCGCGGGATCCTTGGCGAACTTCGTCTCCTTGGCCAGCCTGGGCAGCGCCTTCTCCAGCGTCTGCAGGTCGGCGAGGATCAACTCGGTGACGACCGTCTCGATGTCACGCTCCGGCGACACATCGCCGTCGACGTGGCTGACGTCCGGGTCGGCGAAGACGCGCACCACCTGGCAGATCGCGTCGGTCTCGCGAATGTGGGCGAGGAACTGGTTGCCGAGCCCCTGGCCCTGCGACGCGCCGCGGACCAGCCCGGCGATGTCGGTGAACCGCACGCTGGCCGGCACCACGCGCGCGGAGTCATACAGCTTCGCCAGCTCGGCCAGCCGCGGGTCAGGCACGCCGACTACGCCGACGTTCGGCTCGATGGTGGCGAACGGGTAGTTGGACGCGAGCGCACTGGCCCGCGTCAGCGCGTTGAACAGGGTGGACTTACCAACATTGGGCAGGCCGACAATGCCAATAGACAAACTCACCCCGTGAGTTTAGTGGCGCCGCAGAGCGAGAGCCGCAGAGCTAGAACTGAGCCTCGTACTGGGCCGGGTCGACACGGGCCTCGATGACAAGCGGCCGGGCACCCGCCGACCGGGAGCCCAGGCCGGCCAGAGCCTTCTCCAGGCCGGCCGCGGTGTCGACCCGGACGCCGTCGCAGTCCATCGCCTCGGCCAGCGCGGCCAGGTCGGTCCCGCCCATCCGGGTGCCGGTCGGCGGGTAGCCCATGGCCTGCTGACGCAGCTCGATCCGGTTCAGGCTGCCGTCGGCGAAGACCACCACGGTGACCGGCACCCCCAGCGCCGAGGCGATCCGCATCTCGGTCGCGGTCATCGCGAACCCGCCGTCACCGACTAGGGCGATCACCGGCCGGCCGGGCCGGGTGAGCTTAGCCGCGATCGCCGCGGGCACGCCGAACCCCATCGCCGACAGGCCGTTGGGGATCAGCACCGAACGTGGCTCCCGCGCCTGCCATACCTGGCCGGCCATGATCTTGTGCGAGCCGACGTCAGTGGTCACGATGGCGTCTGGCGGGGCCGCCTCGCGGGCGATTGAGACCACGTCGCTGGGGTTGAGCGCGCCTTCGGCCCGGCCGTCCAGCCAGGCCGCGCGCAACCGGGCGCGGTGCGCCGCTACCTCGGTTTCGGCCCACCGCGGCGCCCCGGACCAGTGCGCCGCGATCCAGCCGAGGATGGCCCCGACGTGGCCGACCAGCTCGTGCGCGCTGGCGTAGACCTGGTCGGTGTTCGGCGTGGTGTCCAGGTGCATGACGGCCACGTCGACCGACCACGGGCTGATCAGCTCCACCGGGTCGAAACCGGCGGCCACGATCAGGTCGGCGCCGGCCAGCAGGTCCCAGACGACCCGGTGACCCGCCATGTCCAGGACGCCGGCGAAGTACGGGTGGTCCTCGGGAAAGATGCCCTTGGCCATCGGCGAGACCACTACCGGAAGGCCGGCCAGCTCGGCCAGGCGGACCAGATCAGGGCCTGCCGCGCAGCGCAGCGCCGCCGGGCCGGCCAGGAGTACCGGGCGCCGCGCGGCGTGCAGGACCTGCAGCGGGTCGCCGTCGCCGTACACGTCGACCGATCCCGCGGCCGGGGCCAGCGGGGGCGGGACGACTGCGGCCGGCCCAGGAGCGGGTACGGACCACGCGTCCGCGGCCACGGTCAGGTGGACGGCTCCCGGGCGCTCGGCGACCGCGGTGCGCAGTGCCTTGCGGATGACCGTGTCGGCCGAGGCCGGGTCCAGGCGCAGGGCCAGCTTCGTCACCGGCGCGAACATCCGGCCGTGATCGACCACCTGATGGGTGAAGAACTGCTCGCGGGAACTCTCGATCTGGCCGGAGACCGCCAGCACAGGCACCCGGTCCAGCATCGCCGCGGCCACGCCGTTCAGCACCGCCGTCGAGCCAGGCCCGAGGGTGGACAGGCACACCCCGGGCCGGCCGGTGACCATCGCCGCCGCCTCGGCCATGAAGGCGGCCGTCCCCTCCCGCACCGCCGACACTAGCTCGATGCCCTGGTGCCGCGCCGCCTCCATGAAGTCGATGACGGACTCGCCCGGATAGCCGAAGATGTGCCGAACGCCGACCGCGTGGACATAGCCGGCCAGCAAGTCGGCCGTGGACGCTTGTGTCATCGCCCCATTGTGCAAGCAGGTGACCTGCGGCTGCTACCACGGCCCGTTCAGGAAAAAAAGAAGGGACACCGCCCGGTGTTCGCGGTTTTGAGGCGCGGGTGGGCGTGTCGCCGCGAGGTTCGCCACTCACGGTGAGAACATCGGTGCATATGAGTGCGATCTCGCTGCTTGTCGGCTTGCTGCTCGGGATCCTCATCGGGGCAGCGATCGGATACCTGTTCGCCCGCGGCCGGCTCGCCGCCGCGGACGAACGAGCGCGCGCCGCCGGGGAACGGGCCGCGCTCATCGAGGGGCAGCTCGCCGAGCGGTTCCAGGTCCTGTCCGCGCAGGCGATGGACGCGAGCACCTCGCGGTTCCTCGAGGTCGCGGAGGGACGGCTGCAGGCGGCGAACGCGAACGCGACCACCGAGCTCGAGACCCGCCGCGCGGCCGTGGAGCACCTCGTCGGGCCCCTGCGGGAAACCCTGGCCCGGGTCGAGGCGCAGCTGCGGGCGTCCGACGAGGACCGGTCGCGATCGCACGCCGCGCTCGCCGAGCAGGTCCACATCGCGCGTCAGACCTCCGAGCAGCTGCGGATCCAGACGCAGGCGCTGGTCACCGCGCTGCGGCGGCCGGAGGCCCGGGGCCGCTGGGGCGAGCTGCAGCTGCGCCGCGTGGTCGAGCTCGCCGGGATGAGCGCGCGCTGCGACTTCGACGAGCAGGTCGCGGTGGCCTCCCCGGACGGTGCGCTGCGCCCGGATATGGTGGTGCGCCTGTCCGGCGGCAAGAACATCGTCGTGGACTCGAAGGTCTCGCTGGCCGCCTACCTGGAAGCGGCGGAGACCGAGCTCGATGACGTGCGCACGGCCCGGATGGACGCACACGCCCGGCACCTGCGGGAGCACGTGGACCGGCTAGCGGCCAAGGCTTACTGGACGGCGCTGAGCCCCTCCCCCGAATTCGTGATCTTGTTCATCCCTGGTGAGGCGTTCCTGGCCCCGGCGCTGGAGCGGGACCCCGGACTGCTGGAGTACGCGCTCGGCCGCAAGGTCCACATCGCCACCCCCACCACGCTGGTCACGATGCTGCGCACGGCGCACTACGCCTGGCAGCAGGCCGCGCTGGCCGAGAACGCCCGCGTGGTCTTCGACCTCGGCCGCGAGCTCTACGAGCGGATCGGCGGTCTCGGCCGGCACGTGGACCGGCTGGGCCGCGCGCTGACCACGGCCGTGTCCACCTACAACCAGACCGTCGGGTCGCTGGAGGGCCGGGTGCTGGTCAGCGCCAGGAAGCTGAACGAACTCGGCGTCGTCGACGGGGAACTCGCCGCCCCCGCGCCGGTGGAAGAGACGACCAGGGCCCTGTCCGCGCCTGAGCTCGTCGCCGACGAGACCGCCGAGATCGGGCCCGGCCTGGTGCGTGCCGTTCGATGACGCAGACCCGGGACGCGGCCCGCCAGTCCGACCCGCGGCCGCCGCTGCGCCTCGAGCCGCCGGGCACCATGCGGCTCACCGGGCGCGGCTCGGTCGCGGCGCTGTTCGCAGCCTGCCTGTTCGGCCTGCTGATCGCGTCCTGGACCGGCTGGAGCGCCCTGGGCAGCGCGTTTTTCGTGATGAGCTGCGGCCTGGTCGCGTCCTACACCAGGCCCAGCGGGCTGCGGGCGGTTATGGTGAGCCCGCCGCTGGCCTTCTTCACCGGGGCCGTCTGCGTTCAGCTGATCACCGCGCCTGACACCTTCTCGGCCGCCACCGGACTCCTGGTCACGCTGGCGACCTCGGCGCCCTGGCTGTTCACCGGGACCGCCCTGGTCATCGTGATCGCCTTCGGCCGCGGTTACCGGCCGAAGCTGCCCGCGCTCACCGAGATGCCGGTCATCGCCGACCTGATCGAGGCGGTCCGGGACGCCCGGCCGTCCCGGTCGGGGCGGGTGCGGCGGCGGTAACGGCGGACGGCGTTAGGCCGCTTCCCCGGGGAACAGACGGCCTAGCAGCTCGTCGATGGCGTCGGCGCCTGCCGCCATCGCCGCCTGCTGGTCCTCGGCGCGGGCGACGAGCAGCGCGACCTCGTTGACCGAGGCCAGCAGCACGTGGGCCATCGTGCCCACCAGCTCCGGCCGCAGGCCGCCTTGCTCGGCGATGACCTGCAGGGCCGTCCGGATCAGGCCGAGGGCGTGGTCCTCCTCCATGGACCGCCACCGCTCCCAGCCGTACACCGACGGGGCGTCGATCAGCAGGATCCGCCGCACCACCGGGTCGCCGGCCAGCCGGATCCAGGCCAGGAACCCGGCGCGCAGCGCCGCCACCGGCCCGCCGGAATCGCTCGCGGCCGCGAGCGTCCGCGCGCCGACGCTGGTCTCGACCTCCTCGGCTACCGCCTCGAACAGGGCCTCCTTGCTGGCGAAGTGGTGGTAGAGCGAGCCCCGGCTGACCCCCGCCTCGCGGAGCACCGCCTCGATCGAGGTGTCCTCGTAGCCGCGCTCGGCGAACATGCGGGTAGCGATCGCGATCAGCTGCCCCCGGGTCGCCTCCCCGCGGGCGACGTTCTTGTTCGGGCGTTCCATCGCGACTCCTGGGTAATTATCTTGACAGACCGATTGTCGGTTTGTTGATATGGACCGACAGTCGGTTTAACGGGGTTAGCACGTTTACTAGGAAGGCGAGCGTAATGCAGCTAGCGGAACTCGACGCCCACCGGCACACCGCCGCGACAAGCTCCGGCGACATCAGCTACCTCGATATCGGAACGGGGCCGGTAGCACTGTTCGTGCACGGCATCGGCACCAACGCCTACCTGTGGCGCAACGTCGTCGGCGCGCTGAGCGCCCCGCGCCGCTGCATCGCCGTCGACCTCCCGCTGCACGGCCGCAGCCCGGTGATCGCGGAGCAGGACCTGTCCATCGCCGGGCTCGCGGCCGGCCTGGGCGACTTCTGCGACGCGCTCGGGCTCACCGGCATCGATCTCGTCGCGAACGACACCGGCGGCGCCGTCGCCCAGATCTTCGCCGCCTGCGACCCGCGGCGGCTGACCACGCTCACCCTCACCAACTGCGACACCGGCGACAACCTGCCGCCGGAGGACTTCAAGCCCGTGGTCGAGCTCGCGAAGGCCGGGAACCTCGCGCCGTCGGCATTCGAGCTGTTCGGCGACCTCGGCGCGGCCGGGCAGTTCGCCTTCGGCTCCGGCTACGAGCACCTGGACCGGATCGACCCGGAGGTCATCCGCTCCTACCTGGAACCGTGTGTCGGGACCCTGGAGCGGGCCCGCCAGTTCGAACGGCTGCTGGCCGCCCTCGACGCCCGCGATCTGCAGGCGGTCACGCCGCAGCTCAAGGAGCTGACGGTGCCCACCCTCCTGGTGTGGGGGACCGGGGACACGTTCTTCGACGTGTCCTGGGCCTACTGGCTACGGGATACCATCCCCGGCACCACCCGCGTGGTCACGGTCGACGGCGCCCGGCTGTTCTTCCCGGATGAGCGCCCCGCCGATCTCGTGCCGCATCTGGAGCAGCACTGGGCGCAGGCCCGGCGTTAGCCGTCAGGCCGGCCCGGGCGCGGCGGAGGCCCGCAACTCCCGCGGGAGCGCGAACGTCATGTGCTCCTCGACGGCCTCGACCTCCTCCACGGCGCCGAAGCCGAAGCCAGCCAGCTTGGCCAGCACGGCGGCGACCAGTTCCTCCGGCACCGAGGCTCCGCTGGTCACCCCGACCGTCGTCACCCCGTCCAGCCACTGCTCCTCGACCTCGCCCGCGTCGTCGACCAGGTAGGCGGCGGCCGCGCCGTAGTCCTTGGCCACCTCCACCAGCCGGACCGAGTTCGACGAGTTGGGCGAGCCGACGACGATGACGAGTTCGGCCTGGGTCGCGATGACCTTGACCGCGGCCTGGCGGTTCTGGGTGGCGTAGCAGATGTCGTCGCTGGGCGGATCGAGCAGGGCCGGGAACCGCTCGCGCAGGGCGTTGACCGTCTCGACGGTCTCGTCTACCGACAGGGTCGTCTGGGATAGCCAGACCACCTTGGACGGGTCCCTGACCTCGACCTCCGCCGCTCCGGCCGCGCCGTCCACCAGGCGGACGCTGGCCGGAGCCTCCCCCGCGGTCCCCACTACCTCCTCGTGGCCCGCGTGGCCGACCAGCAGGATGTCATAGTCCCTGGCGGCGAACCGGCGTGCCTCGTTGTGCACCTTGGTCACCAGCGGGCACGTCGCGTCGATCGCCCGCAGCCCGCGGCGCTCGGCGTCAACGCGTACCTCGGGCGCGATGCCGTGCGCGGAGAACACGACCACCGCGCCGGGCGGCACCTCGTCGACCTCGGTCACGAAGATCGCGCCGCGCCGCTCCAGCGAGCTGACGACGTGCGTGTTGTGCACGATCTGCCGGCGCACGTAGACGGGCGGCCCGAATCTGTCCAACGCCATCTCGACCGCTTGGACGGCCCGGTCCACCCCGGCGCAGTAGCCGCGGGGCTTGGCGAGCAGGACCCGTCGCGGCGTCTGGCTGGAGATCGATACCTCAGCACTAGTCACAGCTCTAGGGTACGTACGAGCCGCAAAGGCGCGCCAAACGGGATGCCGCGGCGGCCCGGCTGGTGTCCCGGGCACGTCATGAAACCGGGCTTCCAGCACACTGGAGCGTGCTGAAACCGGGGTTTCATGACACGGCGATAGCGGCGAACGCGGCGATAGCGGCGAACGCGGCGAACGCGGCGAACGATCCGCGGCCGGTGCCTGGGGTGTTGCGGTGCCTAACCTGGAGGCGCGAAGATTACCCGTCAGGGAACACGCGCTGACTAACAGTGCGATGCCTAGGCGCCACGGGCCGCTGGAGGCCCGCCTGGGCGCCGAGAGGTGCCCCGCCCCGCGCGAGAGGCACCCCCCGTCTTCGAGGGAGAGTGTGACATGCGCGTTCCGCAGGTCAGCGAACGCATCAAGGAAGCCCCCGCGCAGGCCCTGCGCGGCGTTTTCGCCGGGATCGGCCAGCTGCTGCTCATCACCGACAAGATCAGGAACAAGGCACCCGCGTACGCCGGCCCGATACGGACCCGCCCGCCCGCGCCGCCGGAAAAGGAGACGGTGGCGGCCACGACGGCCGCCCCGCGGGAAGAGGCGGTGGCACCAGCCCCCGCCGAGCCGGTCCAGGCCCAGCCGGTCCAGGTCCAGCCAGTCCAGGTCCAGCCGGTCCGGACCCAGCCAGTGCAGGCCCAGCCAGTGCAGGCCCAGCCAGTGCAGGCCCAGCCAGTCGAAGCCGAGGCACCGAAGACGGCGGCACCGAAGGCGCCTACGCCCAGGGATTTCGACAAGACAGGCAACGTCCGCCTGATCGGCAGCGAAGAAGCCGCGGTGGCTGAGAGCCGGCCAGGGGATTCCGGGCCGCCACTACCGAACTACGACGAGCTGTCCATCGCGTCGCTACGCGCGCGGCTGCGGAACCTCGACGTCGCGCAGTTGCGGGAGCTGACCGGGTATGAGCGGGCGCACGAGGCCCGCGCCGACGTGATCGCCATGTTCGAGCGCCGGACCGCCAAGCTGGAGGCCGACGCTTAGTGTCGCTCGAGACGTCCTTTGAGTCCCCCGTTCCGGTCCGCACCGTACTTCAGCTGGTCGGCGGCTGGATCGGCCGGCTGGGCCGGGTCTGGGTGGAAGGGCAGATCGCCGAGTGCGCGGTGCGCGGCAACGCCGTGTTCCTGACCCTGCGCGACCCGATCGCGGCCGTGTCGGTGCGGGTCATCTGCTCGCGGCAGGTGTTCGACGCCGCCGAGCCGACGCCGGCCGACGGCGCCCGGGTGGTCATCTTCGCCCGGCCCGACTTCAACGCCAACCGGGGCTCGTTCGCCCTGACCGCGCTGGAGATCCGCGCCGTCGGCGTCGGCGAGCTGCTCGCCCGGCTGGAAAAACTGCGTCGTCAGCTGGCTTCTGAAGGACTTTTTTCTGCCGAACGAAAGCGGGTGCTTCCTTTCCTGCCAAACGTCATCGGGCTCATCTGCGGACGCGATTCGGCGGCTCAGCGGGACGTCATGCAGAATGCGGGCCGGCGGTGGCCGGCCGTCCGGTTCCGGGTCGAGCAGACGGCGGTGCAGGGCCCCTACGCGGCGGGAGAGCTGATCGACGCGCTGGGGCGGCTCGAGGCGGACGCCGAGGTGGACGTGATCGTGATCGCCCGCGGCGGCGGCTCGCTTGAGGACCTGCTCCCGTTCTCCGATGAGACGCTGATCAGGACGGTCGCCGCCGGCCGGAAGCCGGTGGTGAGCGCGATCGGCCACGAGCAGGACACGCCGCTGCTGGACTACGTGGCCGATGTCCGCGCCTCCACGCCGACCGACGCGGCCAAGCGGGTAGTGCCGGACGTCGCCGAGCAGCTCGCGCTCATCACCCAGCTGCGCGACCGGGCCCGCCGGTCCGTGACCGGCTGGCTTGACCGGGAGACCGCCTGGCTGGCGGCGGTCAGGTCCCGGCCCGCACTGGCCGATCCGGTACGGGAAATCGAGCGCCAGGCCGAACGGGTCGACGCGCTGCGGCAGCGGGCGAGGATGTCGCTGGACGCGAGCCTGACCCGGGGCCGCGACGACGTGGCTCACACCCGGGCCCGGCTGCTGGCCTTGTCGCCCGCCTCGACGCTGCGCCGCGGCTACGCGATCGTGCAGCACGCCGGCGACGGCGTGGTCCGCGGCGCGGCCGAGGTCGAGCCGGGCGAGACGCTGACCGTCCGGTTCGCCGCCGATCAGCTCACGGTCCGGGCCGGCGGTGACGGCGATGACCGATAGGGTCGGGGACGTGACGCAAAGCGGTGCCGACGCGGCGAAGGGCGGGCCCAGGAACGGGAACGACGCGGTCCCGCGGGAGCCGCTTTCCTACGAGCAGGCCAGGGACAAGCTGGCCGCGGTGGTCAAGCGGCTCGAGGCGGGCGGCCTGACCCTGGAGCAGTCGCTTGAGCTGTGGGAGCGCGGCGAGCGGCTCGCGGCGGTGTGCGGCGAGTGGCTGGACGGCGCGCGCGCCAGGCTCGCCGCCGCCATGGCCAGGCGCGACGACTCCGACCCGGCGGCGTCGCCGGACGAGGACGACGCACCTTTCTGACCCGGGGCGCCGTTTGACGGCCGTCCGGCTGGGCACGGCACGGGCAGGCGAGAGCAAGGCGGCGGCGGATGAATCCAGTCGAGCAAGTGCTGAGGAAGGTAGACGCCGCGCAGCAGCGTTTCACGCCCGCAGCCTTCGTCTTCGGGGTGGTGAAGAAGTACGGAGACGACAACGGCGGCGTCCTGGCCTCCAACCTGGCGTATTCCTCCTTCATCTCCATCTTCCCGCTGCTGCTCATCTTGACGACGATCCTCGGCCTGATCGCCGCGGTTAACTCGTCGGTGCGGACCGACGTGCTTGACGCGGTAGCCAAGCAGGTCCCGCTGATCGGCAACCAGCTGACCGGTAATGTGCAGGAGCTCAAGCGCTCGAGCACGATCGGGCTGATCGTGGGCATCCTCGGCCTGATCTGGGGCGCGACCGGGCTGGCTCAGGCCGGCCTGTTCACGATGAACCAGGTGTGGAACCTGCCGGGTCCGTCCCGGCCCGGCTACGTGCAGCGGCTCGGGCGGGCCATGCTCTTCCTCGGCCTGCTCGGCGCGGGCGTGATCGTCACGACCGGGATCGCCAGCCTGAGCACCTACGGCCTCAGGGGCTTCTGGCTGGTGGGCCTGACCGACGTGCTGACGGCGGCGTTCAACGTCGGCATGTACATCGGCGCCTTCCGCGTGCTCACCCCGAAGGGGGTGCCCACCCATAACCTGATACCGGGGGCCATCACGGGCGGCGTCGGCTGGACGGTGCTGCAGATCCTCGGCACCTGGCTGGTGCACCACTTCCTGCACAGCGACTCCCTCTACGGCGTGTTCGCCATCGTGCTCGGCCTGCTGGCCTGGATCTACCTCGCGGTGGAGATCACCGTGTACAGCGCCGAGATCAACGTGGTGCTGGCGCGGCGGCTCTGGCCGCGGTCCATCACCCAGCCGCCGCTCACCGAGGCCGACCGGACCAGCATGGCGCTGCAGGCCCTGCAGAACCAGCGCCGGCCCGAGCAGCACGTCCGGGTGACGTTCGACGACCGTGAGCCCGACGCG
Source organism: uncultured Actinomycetes bacterium (assembly GCA_963806335.1). Taxonomy (GTDB): domain Bacteria; phylum Actinomycetota; class Actinomycetes; order Streptosporangiales; family Streptosporangiaceae; genus Palsa-504. The sequence goes on along the minus strand of CAWDXO010000016.1, from coordinate 280,595 downwards.
GAAGGGCCGGCCAGCGCCCCGCAGACCCCGGACCAGGTCGCGCCGCCGGCCGACGTGGGCGTGCCCGAGCCGCGCGCCGAGGCCGGCTCAGGCGGCGACGGGACGCCGTGAGGCGGTGAGCGCACGCAGCCGGGCCCTTGACGCGGCTCAGGCTAACCCGCCGCGCCGAGGTAGCGCAGGACCGCCAGCACCCGCCGGTGGCCGACGTCGCCCGGGTACAGCCCCAGCTTGGCGAAGATCGAATTGATGTGCTTGCTCACCGCACTGTCGGTGATCATCAGGGCCGCGCCGATCTCGGTGTTGGAGCGGCCCTCGGCCATCAGCGCGAGCACGTCCCGTTCGCGCTGGGTCAGGTCGTCGAGCGGGTCCCCGCCGCGGCGGACCAGCAACTGGGCCACCACCTCCGGGTCCAGGGCGGTGCCGCCCGCCGCCACCCGGCGCAGCGCGTCGAGGAACTCGGCGACGTCAGCCACCCGGTCCTTGAGCAGGTAACCGACGCCGCGGGTGTTAGCCGACAGCAGGTCGGCCGCGTACCGTTCCTCGACGTACTGCGACAGCACGAGGATCGCGACGTCGGGCCACTGGCTGCGGATGACCAGCGCGGCGCGGATGCCCTCGTCGGTGTGGCTGGGCGGCATCCGGACGTCGGCGATCACCACGTCGGGCCGTTCGCGCTCCACGGCGGCCAGCAGCCCGCCGGCATCACCCGCGGTGGCCGCGACCTCGAACCCGGCGCTTTCGAGCAGCTTGGTCAGCCCGGCCAGCAACAGCACCGCGTCCTCGGCGATCACCACCCGGAGGCGGCCCGGGCCGGCCGCCTCCGGCTCGCCTGTCACCGGCACCACGCTACGGCACCGCGGCTCACCTCGTTACTCGGCGCGCAGCGCGACGGCCGGGCGGGCCCGGGCGGCCCAGGTGGCCGGCAGCAGGGCCCCGGCGACCGCGATGACGACCGCGGCCAGCGACAGCAGCGCCAGCCGGGACGGCGGGAACACCTGGGTGAAGCTGGCCGGCAGGCCGGTGTGCGCGGTGGCGGCCATGGCCCGCACGGTGGCGGTGTTCAGCGCGACGGCGGCGGGGGCGGCGATGGCCGCGGCCAGCACGGCGGGGCCGGCGATCCAGCACACGACCATGGTGAGCAGCTGGCCGGGCCGCATCCCGAGCGCCTTGAACACGCCCAGGTCGTGCACCCGGTCGCGGGTGGTCATCAGGACCGTGTTGAGCACGCCGAGCGCCGCGGCGACCGCGACCATGAGCGCCAGCAGGCCGATCAGGCCGATGGCGATCCGGTAGAAGGGGCCGCTATCCGGGGCGGTGGCCTGCCAGGGGCTGCTCGCGCCCAGCCGCGCGTTCACCGCCCGGACATACCCGCCGGCGCTGGTGCCGGGCCGCAGCCCCACGTCGTACTGGCTCAGGTTCACGGCCGTGGCGACGCCAGGCAGCGTCCGCGCGCTGCCGTACACCTGTGGCTGGTTGCCTGGCTGGAACACCTCTCCCACGATGCGGACGGTGACCTGCGCGGTTCCGGTGTCCACGGTGGCGGCGCTGCCCACGGCGAGGCCGCTGCGGGTAAGAAACGCGGTGTTGACGTCCACTTCGCCCGGCGCGTCGTACCAGCGGCCGGCGATCATGCCGTACCCGGTCCAGGCGGCGTCGCCGCCGAACGCCTGGGCGCTGACGTTGCCCCCGATGCCGGGCACCTTGACCTGGTTCTGGTACACCGCCACCTGGTGCGCGGTACCCGGCTGGGCGCGCAGCGCGGCCGTCACCGCCGCGTCCTGCGTCAGGCCGGGCGTCTGCTGCGGACCGGATCCCGCGCCGAACAGCTGGATCTGCACCGGGACCGTGCCGGACAGGCTCTGGCTCTGCGCGGCCCGGCTCAGCGAGGAGTGCAGCCCGAACGCGAAGATCACCGCGGTCGCCCCGAACGCGATGGCGGCGAGCGTCACCACGGCCCGGGCCGGCCGGGCGGCCGGCGCCGCGAGTCCGATGGCCATCGCCCGGGGTAGGCGCAGCCGGGCGGCGAGCCGGTACGCGGCGTACCCGCGGCCGGCCCGCGGGGCGCGGCCGGCCGCGATCGCCTCGGCGGCGGACAGCCGTCCGGCGCGCAGAGCCGGACCGAACGCGGCCAAAGCGGTCAGCGCGAGCAGCCCGGCCGGCGCGACGACTGACGCCCACCAGGGCGTGTGCTGCGCGCCCACGCCATAAGCACCGGCCGAGCCGTGCAGCACCGGCACGGCGAGCAGGTTGCCGACGACCACCCCGGCCAGGCAGCCGGCCAGGGCGGGCCAGCCGACCCGGCTCAGGTAGACGACCATGACCTGGACGGGGCTGAGACCGATGCTCTTGAGCACGCCGATCCGCTGGTACCCGGCGACCACCGAGCCGCTGATCACGTTGCCCACGATGAGCACGGCCATGGCCAGGCCGATCAACGCGAACGCCACCACGAACGGCTCCATGATGGCCCCGTGGCCCGCGGCCTGATCCGCCGCGGCCAGCCAGGGGGCCGCGCCGGTCACCGCGCCCGGCGGCAGCGCCCCGGCGACCTCGGCCACGTCCGAGCGGACCTGCGCGTAGCTGGCCGCGTGGCTGAACCGGTACAGCATCTGTGCGCTTTCGGGCCCGCCCTGGCCTGGCAGCCGGGTGATCTCGCCGGGGGTCACCCAGCCGTCGGCGGTGTTCGTGATCGAGTTGCCGAAACCGACGACGGTGAGGGGGACCGAGGTTCCCGGGCCGCCGGCGAGGGTGAGGGTGCTGCCCAGCTGCGGGCCGCCTCCGCCCGAGCTGGCGCGCGCCGCGGTCACGGTGACGGTGACGTCCGCGCCGCGCTGGGCGACGAACGCGTGGGTGAACGGCGTGTTGCTGGCGGCCAGCAGCGCGAGGCCGAGCGTGGCCGAGGCGGTGGAAACCAGCAGGACCATGCCGATCACCACCGCCTGCACCTTGTGCCGCAGCAGGCCACCGGTGGCGGTGCGGACCGCCCCCGGCCAGCTCAGGCCCGGTCTCATGCCGGCACACCCGCTGGCACTCCCGGCGCCGCGACCTGACCGTCGACGATCTGGACCGTGCGGGCCGCGTACCGCTGCGCCAGCGCCGGGTCGTGGGTTACCAGGACCAGCGTCTGGCCGCCATCGTTGAGCTGGCGCAGGAGGTGACCTATCTCCTGCCCGGAGGCGGTGTCCAGCGCCCCGGTCGGCTCGTCGGCCAGCAGCAGCTCCGGCGAGTTCACCAGCGCCCGCGCGATCGCCACCCGCTGCCGCTGTCCGCCGGACAGCCGCGCCGGGTAGGCGTGGCGGTGCGGCTCCAGGCCCAGCCGGGCGAGCAGCTCGCCGGCCCGCGCTCGCGCCGCGCGCCGGGACGCCCCGGCGAGCTGCGCGGGCAGCAGCACGTTGTCCTCTACCGTCAGGTCGTCAAGCAGGTTGAAGAACTGGAAGATGATCCCGACGTGCCGGGCGCGGAACCTCGCCAGCGCGCCCTCGCTTAGGGTGTCGATCCTGCGTCCGGCCACGGTCACCGCGCCTGAGGTGGGCCGGTCAAGGCCCGCGATCAGGTTGAGCAGCGTGGACTTCCCGCTGCCGGAGGGCCCCATGTATCCCGGCGCAGCTCGCCGCGCCGCTCGTCGTGGTCGTCGGCTTCATGGTCACGCCGAAGTGGCCGCTGCCGCTCCTCGGCCTGGTGGTCGTGTTCCTCGCGGTGCCGCCGCTCACCGCGGTCCAGCGCCATCGGCTGAGGGTCACCGCCGGAGTGGTGATACCGCCTCAGCCGAGGATCGAGAGCCGGTGGCGGGTGGCGGGCCTGGTCGCCTACGCCCGCTCGGGGGCGACCTGGCGTCAGCTCGGCTACCATCTGCTGGCCGGCCCGGCGGTGGCGGTGGCCGCGGTCGCTGCTTTCGGGGTGTGGCTGGCGGGCGTGCTGTACACGTTGGTATACCTCTACGCGTGGACGTTGCACCCGTGGAGTGCCCTGTATCGCGGCCAGTCATGGCCGCCGGCCCGGTACCTCTTCCAGGTGCTGCACATCCCGGCGGACGCGTGGCTGACCGCCGGCGGGATCGTGCTGCTGGCCGTCGCGCCGTGGCTCACCGCCGTGATCGGGGCGCTCGACACCCGGGCCGCCCGGGCGCTGCTCGGCCCGAGCCGCGCCGAGGAGCTTGAGCACCGGGTCGAGCGGCTCACCCAGACCCGGGCCGGCGTGGTCGACGCCGCCGACGCCGAGCGGCGCCGTCTGGAGCGTGATTTGCACGACGGCACCCAGCAGCGGCTGGTCTCGCTCGCGATGCGGCTGGGCATGGCCCGGGCCAACCCCGCCGACGCCATGCAGGCGCACCAGGTCATCGCCGAGGCCCACGAGGAGGCCAAGGCCGCCCTGGCCGAACTCCGCAACCTGGTCCGCGGCCTGCACCCGGCCGTGCTCGAGGACCGCGGCCTGGACGCGGCGCTGTCCGGCGTCGCCGCGCGGATGCTCATCCCGGTCCGGCTGACGGTGGACGTACCGCGCCGGCCCTCGCCCACCATCGAGGCGATCGCCTACTTCGTGGTCTCCGAGGGTCTCACCAACATCACCAAGCACGCCCAGGCGAGCCAGGCGGAGGTCTTCGTGCAGCGGGCAGGCGACAGGTTGCACATCATCATCAGCGATGACGGCGTGGGCGGGGCCGACCCGGCCCGCGGCACCGGCCTAGCCGGGCTGGCCAAGCGGGCCGGGTCGGTCGACGGGACCTTCGACGTGGCCAGCCCGCCCGGTGGACCGACCCTGATCACCGTGGACCTGCCATGCGCCAGGTAACCGGGCCGGGCCGCTGGGTCTGGGTGCTGGCCGGGCTGCTCGTCGCGGCGGCTCTCGCGATCCCCGGTACGGGCTTCTTCGACTCAATCCTGGTTAGCTGGCACCCCCAGCCGCCGCCGGGCAGCAGCGTGACCGCGCACCCGACGCCGACGTCGGCTCCCTGACCGCCGCGGGCCGAGCCGTAGGATCGGGATACGGCCAGCGGGAAGGACGCCACCATGAGTGCGGAACAGCAGGCGCACGAGCCAGCCAGTCACGCCCCCGACCGCAACCTGGCCCTCGAACTGGCCCGGGTGACCGAGGCCGCGGCCATGGCCGCCGCCCGGTGGGTCGGCCGGGGCGACAAGAACGGCGCCGACGGGGCCGCCGTGAACGCGATGCGGATGCTGATCAACTCGGTGTCGATGCGCGGCGTGGTGGTCATCGGCGAAGGCGAGAAGGACCACGCGCCGATGTTGTTCAACGGCGAGGAAGTCGGCGACGGCAGCGGCGCGGCCTGTGACGTGGCGGTCGACCCGATCGACGGCACGCGGCTGTGCGCCAACGGCATGCCGAACGCGATCTCGGTCCTGGCGGTGGCCAACCGCGGCTCCATGTACGACCCGTCCGCCGTGTTCTACATGTCCAAGCTGGCCACCGGCCCGGAGGCGGCCGGCCTGGTGGACATCGACGCGCCGCCGGCCGCCAACGTCGCCGCCGTGGCCAAGGCCAAGGGCTGCTCGCCGCAGGACGTCACCGTGGTCATCCTGGACCGGCCCCGGCACGCCGAGCTGATCTCCGAAGTCCGCGCTTCGGGGGCCCGGATCCACCTGATCACCGACGGAGACGTGGCCGGCGCCATCATGGCCGCCCGCGAGGGCACCGGGATCGACCTCATGCTCGGCATCGGGGGGACGCCGGAGGGCATCATCGCCGCGTGCGCGCTGAAGTGCCTCGGCGGGGTCATTCTCGGCAAGCTCGCGCCCCGGGACGACGAAGAACGGCGCCGCGCGCTCGACGCCGGCCACGACCTGGACCGGGTGCTCACCACCGATGACCTGGTCACGTCCGATGACGTGTTCTTCGCGGCGACCGGGATCACCGACGGTGAGCTGGTCGACGGGGTACGGTACCTCCGCGGCCACGCGACCACGCACTCCCTGGTCATGCGCTCCCGCTCCGGGACGATCCGCAGCATCAAGAGCGAGCATCAGCTCTGGAAGCTGCGCGCGTACTCGTCGGTCAATTTCGGCTGAACAGGCGGAAACGGCGGCTCTTGGGCGGCGTGCGGACGGTCAGCTCACCGCCGAGCACCAGCGCCTTGACCTCGATCACCGGCCTGCCGGGCCCGGCGGGCGGCGTGCCGCCGCGCTTACGGCCGAGCACCATGTGCCCGCTCACGATGACGGACACCCCGTCGGGCACGATCAGCCGCAGCCGGCCCCCGAACACCGTCGCGTACAGCTGCACCCGGCTGGTCTGCAGAATCGCCTGGGTGAAGTCCACCTCCACCTCGCCGAACATGGCCGTGACGGTGAGGTTCTCCGGCACCACCCAGCGGCCGTCGCGCCGGGCCGGGCCGAAGATGCCGGCCACGACCCGGCCGCCGTCGAGGCGCACCGGCTGCGCGGACGGCACCGCCAGGTCCCCGGTCAGCTCCGCGAGCTGGCCAAGCGTCCGGGCTGAGAAGGTGCGCTGAACCCGGTCGGCGTGTTCTTCGGCGGTGAGACGGCCGTCGCTCATCGCCTCCGCGAGCAAGGCCAGAACCCGGTCTCGGTCAGCGTCGGACGCACGCAAGTCACGAGGCGCCTGCCGTGGGCTCATGGCCCTGAAACTACCCCGTCTGGGGCCGGTCAGGCATGTTGGCGACCGCTGTACGCGACGCGGGTAGACGTGCTACCCATGATTCATGACAGACGGAACGATCGAAACGGTGCTGGGACGGGCCAGCGATGAAGACATCCGCCTGGTCCGCTTCCTGTACGCCGACCATGGCGGGATCATCCGCGGAAAGGCGGCGGGCACGACGCGGCTGCGGGAACGCATGGCCAGCGGCATCGGGCACACGGTCGCGATGATGGCGATGTCCATGCTCGACCAGCTGCAGCCGGTAGCCGGAATGGGTCCGGTGGGCGAGATCAGGATCTTGCCCGATCCGGATACCTTCGTGACGCTCCCCTATGCGCCTGGCTCAGGCGCGATGCTCGCGGACCTCGTCAAGCCGGACGGATCGCCGTGGGAGGCGTGCCCGCGGACGTTCCTCAAGCAGGCCATCGCGGACCTGGCCGGCGAGGGTTACGGGATACAGGCTGCCTTCGAGCCCGAGTTCACGGTCGGCCACCGCGAGTCCTCCCCCGGCGGCCCCTCTATCCCGGACCGGCTCATTCCGATCGACGACAGCCTGTGCTACTCGGCCACCGGCTTCCACCTCGCGCATGACTTCACCATGGAACTCGTGGCCGCGTTCGAGGCGCAGGGCCTGGAGGTCGAGCACTACTACCCCGAGCTCGGCCACGGCCAGCACGAGCTTTCCATCCGGCACGCCGACGCCCTGCGCGCCGCCGACAACCATGTGCTGTACCGGGAAACCGTCCGCGGCGTGGCGTTCCGGCACGGCCTGTGGGCGAGCCTGGCCCCCAAGCCGATTCCCGACCAGGCGGGCAACGGCACGCACCTGCACGTCTCGCTCACCGACTTGCTGCCGGACGGCGCGCCGGGCGGACGCAACGCGTTCGCCGACCCGGCCGACCGCTACGGCCTGTCCCAGGTCGGCTACCACTTCATCGGCGGCGTGCTGGCCCACCTGCCCGCCCTGGTCGCGTTGAGCTGTGCCAGCGTGAACAGCTACCGCCGGCTCGCGCCGCAGATGTGGGCCAGCGCGTACACCTGCTACGGGATGGACAACCGGGAGGCCGCGATCCGGATCTGCTCGCCGCTGCGCGGCGACCCGGGCAGTTCGGTCAACCTGGAGCTGAAGCCATCCGACTCGAGCGCGAACCCGTACCTCGCGCTGGGCGCGTTCATCTACGCGGGGCTGGACGGAATCCGCGGCAAGCTCGACCCGGGCGAGGCGGTGAACGTGGACCCCGCCACCTTGACCGACAGCGAGCGAGCAGCGGCCGGCGCCCACCGGCTGCCCGCCTCGCTCGCCGCGGCGCTGGACGCGCTGAGCACGGACGAGATGATGATGGATGTCCTCGGACCACTGCGCAGCACCGCCTACCTAGCGGTCAAGCGGTCCGAGGCCGCCCACTTCGCGCACTCGACCGACCCCTACTACGAGTGCTTCCACCACTTCACCAAGGTTTAAGCAATATGCGGGAAAGACGAGAGCAATCCTGAGGGCGCGAGCTTCATGCACCCGTCATGGAGGCGGAATTACCATTAAGCCAACTGCCCCAGGAAGGGACCCGCGCCTTCTCACCGCTCCCAGCGCCGGTCCCTTTGGGCAGAGGAAGGGCCCGGCCGCTGCCAGGCTCCGGTTCAGGGGACCCTGGCGCTACCCCGGCGCCAGGGTCCCTGCCGTCTGCCGGACCGACAATGAAGTGCCGGCTCATGCCTGCGATGACCTGCGAGGCGCCGGATGCGTGGCGGGAGGGCGGCTCAGAAGCCATGCCCAGGGCGTAGTCACGATTCCTTCATGCCAGGCGGGCACAATGGGCTGGTGATACGCCAGCCGGTAACCCATGCCAACCGCGCCGGTGCGAGACCGGCATACGTGCGGACGCGCAGGCCAGGTCCTGCGCCCCGGCCTGGCTTCGTTACCGGGTGTGCTGTTCTGGCCGGTCTGGGGTTTGGTGCGGTAGTCGGCACCGTCATTATCGGCGAATCCCGCGGGTCGCTGGCCGCGCCGGGAGGGCTGCTGACCGCTGCGGGCAGGCTTGCTGGCTTCACCGGTGCCTACCTGATGCTGATCATGGTCGTGCTGGTCGCCCGCCTGCCGTGGCTGGAGACCTCGGTCGGGCAGGACCGGCTCATCAGCTGGCACCGGCGGGTCGCGCCGTGGGCGTTCGGCCTCATCGCCGCCCATGTGGTGCTGATCACGCTCGGCTATGCCCGGGCCGCGCAGGTCGGGGTGCTGCGCCAGTTGTGGGTATTCGTCACGTCCTATCCGGACCTGCTGGCGGCGGTCGCCGGCTTTGGCCTGCTGGTGATGGCCGGGGTCACCTCGATCAGGCTCGCCCGGCGCCGGCTCAAATATGAGACCTGGTGGGTCGTCCACCTCTACGTCTACCTGGGGCTAGCGCTCGCGTTTGCCCACCAGATCGTCACCGGGGTTCCGTTTATCGGTCACCCGCTCACCCGGGCGGTCTGGATCGTGGTGTGGGCGTGCACCGCGGGGATGGTCATCGTGTTCCGGGTGGCCCAGCCGATCTGGCGGAGCGTCCGGCATCAGCTGCGGGTCGTCGAGGTCCGGGACGAGGCGCCGGGGGTGGTCTCGGTCATCTGCCGGGGCCGGCGGCTCGATCGGCTGGCGGTTTCGGGAGGCCAGTTCTTCCTGTGGCGCTTCCTCACCAGGGACCTGTGGTGGCAGGCACACCCGTACTCGCTATCCGCGCTCCCGCAACCCCCGTACCTCCGGGTCACGATCAAGGCGCTCGGGGACCAGAGCCGCGTGGTGCACCGGCTCCGGCCGGGCACCCGCGTGGCCATCGAGGGGCCCTACGGGGCGTTCACCCACCATGCGCGCATCTACGACCGCGTGGTGCTGATCGGTGCCGGAGTGGGCATTACCCCCCTGCGAGCGCTGCTCGAGGACCTGCCGGCCTGGACCGACGTGGTAGTCATCGTCCGGGCGTCAAGCGCCACGGATCTCATCCACCGGGACGAGGTCGCCGCCCTGGTCGGGCGGCGCGGCGGCCGGCTCCACGAGATTGTCGGCTCACGGCGCAGGGTCCGTTTCGACGCCCATGTGCTGCGACGACTGGTTCCCGACCTGGCCGGGCGCGACGTGTATATCTGCGGACCCGACCGGTTCAGCGCGGATGTCATCAGGGCCGCGTCGCGGCTGGGCGTCGCCGAACAGCAGATCCACCGGGAAGCATTCGGATTCTAGGTCGCGAAGAGAGCGGACATCACGTGAGCACTGCCAGAGGATCAGCTTGATGAGACGGGCCCCGATCGTAGTAACGGCGACCGTGGCGGGCCTGGTCGGCGTGCTGGCCTTTCACACCACCCCGGCGCGCCTCGGCGCGGGCACACTGCCCGGGGTTTCCGGGACCCCGGCGCCGGCAGGTTCCGGCGGATCGCCGCTGGGCCAGGGGACCAGCGGCTCAGGTTCCCCGCCGCCGTCTAGTCCGGCGGCGCACCCACGACCAAGCGGAACGGCGCGCGCACGGCCGGAGGGAAGCCGGACCGCCACCGGCCCCGCGGTCAACTACAACTACGGCGTCTTGTCCGTTTCGGTGACGGTATCCGGCAGCAAGATAACCAAGGTCGGGATCGCCTCCATCGACGACGGAGGGATGCAGCGCTCCCAGTTCATCGACCAGCAGGCCATCCCGCTCCTGGAGCAGGAGGCCATGCAGGCGCAAAGCGCCAGCATCCAAGGTGTGTCCGGTGCCAGCTACACCAGCGCCGGCTTCCAGCAATCACTCCAGGGCGCACTGCAAACCCTCGGCTTCAAGTGACGGCCGACCGTCAGCCCGTGGCCGCGCCGCCTGCCCATGCGATTCATCACCTCGAGACCGTGATGGGCACGGTCGTGACCATCGACGTCTACACCGCCGACGCCGTGGCGGGCACCGACCTCTCCCGGCAGCTGGCCACGGCGCGGGCCATCCTGCAGCGCGCAGATGCGGTGTTCAGCACGTGGCAGTCGCACAGCCCGGTCAGCCGGCTGCGGCGAGGCGAGATCACCAGCGCCCAGGCACCGGCCGAGGTCTGCGAGGTTCTCGAGCAATGCGCCATCGCGCGCGAGCTATCCGGCGGATGGTTCGACCCGTGGGCCATGCCCGGGGGACTCGACCCGACCGGGTACGTGAAGGGGTGGGCAGCGCAGAAGGCGCTCGGCGCGTTCCGCGCGAGCGGCATCTGCGGCGCGATCGTGAACGCGGCCGGGGACATCGCCAGCCTCGGCGGCCTGGGACCCGGCCAGCCCTTCAGGATCGGCATCGCCGACCCCTTTTCTCCTAGGCGTCTCGCCGAGGTCGTTTACCTGACCGGCGCCATCGCCACCTCGGGTACCTACGAGCGCGGCAACCACCTGATCGACCCGCACACGGGCCGGCCGATCGCGCGGGCCGCCTCGGCCAGCGTGACCGGACCCGACCTCGGCCTCGCCGACGCGCTCGCCACCGCCGTCGCGGTCGCCGGCGCACCCGGCCTGGACATGGTCGAGGCGCTCGACGGCTACGAAGCGCTCATCATCGCTCTCGACGGCAGCCGCCGGTGGACGAGGTATTTCCCGTTTGCCCCGCGCGAGGCGGCACCGCCTCCCTAGGCCGAGCCGAGACGCGCCAGCACATGTCGGGGCCCAGGCCGCCGGGTTGTCCAGAGGCAAAGGTAGGCCTGCTAGCTGCACGGCTACCACCTCACCAGGATCTGACTAGGCGGCGGGGTTCAGGTCTCCTGGGCGCCGGTGCGGAAGATCGCTTCGGAGGGCTTGCCCATGACGGACAGCGGTCTGGCGACATCCTCGAGAGACTTGCCCTCGGCGTCGACGGCCAGGAACGCGGCCACCAGGCCGCCGGCGATCATCGCCCCGGCGCCGAGGAGGTAGCCGAAGTACAGCTTGTTCGGGTCGCTGCCGGTGCCGATGAGGTGACCGTACAGGTGCGAGCCGAGCGAGCCGAAGAGCTGGGCGATGGCGAAGAACACCGCGATGGCCTTGGCCCGCACCTCCAGCGGGAAGACCTCGCTGGCGGTCAGGTAACCGGCGCTCGCGCCGGCCGAGGCGAAGAAGAAGACCACGGTCCAGCAGAGCGTCTGGGTGGTGGCGTTGAGGGCGCCGTTCTTGAACAGCTGGGCGCTGATGATCAGCAGGACGCCGGAGACGATGTACGTGCCCGCGATCATCTTCTTCCGGCCGAGCGTGTCGAACAGCCGCCCGAGGGTCAGCGGGCCGGCCAGGTTACCGGCCGCGAACGCGATGAAATAGTAGCCAGTATCGGTGGCTGGGACGTGGAAGAACTTCAAAAGCACCAGCCCGTAGGTGAAGAAGATCGCGTTGTACAGGAAGGACTGGGTGATCATCAGCGCCGCGACGAGCACCGAGCGGCTCGGGTAGTGCGAGAACAGCACCCGGAGCAGGGCCAGATAGCCGATCTGCTCGGTCGGCGTGATCTCGATCTCCCGGCCCGAATCCACCGACGGGAGCTCGCCCTTGGTCGCCGCCACATCGCTTTCTATCGCGGCGATGGACGCCTCGGCCGCCTCCTCCCGGCCGTGCATGATCTGCCAGCGAGGGCTTTCCGGCAGGTTTCTCCGGACGTAGATGATGACCAGCGCGAGCACCGGGCCGACGATGTAAGCCAGTCGCCAGGCCCAGTTGGGCGAGAGGTGGTTCAGCAGGTACAACGTGGCCACGGCGCCCAGGATGGCGCCGCCCCAGTAGGTGCCGTTGACCGCGATGTCCACCCGGCCCCGGTATCTGGCCGGGATCAGCTCGTCGATCGCGGAGTTGATGGCCGCGTACTCCCCGCCGATGCCGGCGCCCGCGATAACCCGGGTGGCGTACAGGAACAGGAACCACTTGCCGCCCGCAGGTGTCAACGCGGTCATGCCGCTGCCGATCAGGTAGACCCCAAGGGTCACCATGAACAGGTTGCGCCGTCCCAGCTTGTCCGACAGCCGGCCGAAGAACAACGCGCCGAAGACCTCGCCGATCAGGTACCAGGTGGCGATGTCGGCGACCGCGCCCGTCGACAGGTTCAGTGTGGTCTTCTGCGTCAGGAACGGGCCGACGTTGCTGGCGATCGTGATCTCCAGGCCGTCCAGGACCCAGACCACGCCGAGCGCCACCACCAGGCGGGTGTGGAACCTGGACCAGGGAAGCCGGTCGATCCGCGCCGGGATGAGGCTGCGAATCCGCGGGCTGCTTGCCGTCTGCGATATTGACGCCATCGTGCTACCTCCGTGTGCCCGAAGTGCCGGGCGACTACCCCGGCCTTGGGCGAGGAAACATGGAGGAAACGCGTCTTTAAAGCCGTATTATCATTAGCTCTGTGAACGATATTACTGAGAAGGGAACGCGGCCTGCGCCGTTGGCGGGCCCGCCGGACCTAGCGGCCGGGCTGATGGCCGCGATCAGCTCGATCCGGCGGATCGCGCGGCGGGCGGTCTGGCCGGCCTTCGCCGGCGAGCCGCTCCCTCCGGCCCAGTCCGAGCTGCTCAGGCTGGCCGCGGCCCGGCCCGGTCTCAGCGTCGCCGACGCGGCGCACGAGTTGCGGCTCGCCGCCAATACGGTGAGCACGCTGGTCGGGCGGCTGACGGCCGCGGGCCTGCTGGAGCGGACGCGGGCGCCCTCCGACGGGCGTTCGGTGCGCCTCAGCGTGACCGAGGCGGCCAGGCAGCGGATCGCGAGCTGGCGTGACCTGCGCGCCGAACTGGCCGCCCGGGCCCTGGACCGGCTCAGCGCCGGCGACCGGGACGCCATCGCGGCCGCCCTGCCCGCCCTCCAGCGCTTCGCCGCCCAGCTCGAGCGAGATCCGTCCTGAGAACCCCGAGCCAAAGGGGCGCGGCGCCGCCTGGACTGACGCGGCGCCGCCTGGACTGAGGAGCCCTTCGCGAGCCGAAGGGCCGCGGCATCGCCTGGACTGAGGAGCGAGGAACGAGCGACGAGGGAAGGCGGCGCCTCAAGGCGGCCCGGAGGCGAGCGAGACAACAGAGAACGAGCGACGAGGGAAGGCGGCGCCTCAAGGCGGCCCGGAGGCGAGCGAGACAACAGAGAACGAGCGACGAGGGAAGGCGGCGCCTAAGGGCGCCCCGGAGGCGAGCGGAAGACAGGGAAAGTACGGCGGCGGCGCCGCTGCTCAGCCGGACGCGGACGGGGGCACCGCGTGCTTAGCAAACATCGCGCGGACGGGGGCACCGCGCGGCGCGGCGCCGCCGCATAGCGTCACGATACAAGCTCCCTCATTCATGTACAAGTCGTGATCGCCCGCTCCTGACCGGAAACACCACCGGTTTCCTGCCCGTTTGCGCCCGCAACCTACGGAATCAGTTGCGCCCCGGGCCGGGCTTAAGCTAGCGGGAGACCACGACCACCCAGAAAGGCGCAGACGCGTGCCCGAATTCACCTATACCGACCTGCTGCCGCTCGGCCAAGACGCCACCAGCTACCGGCGGCTGACAGGTGATGGAGTCAGGCACGCCGGTTCGTTCGGCCGAAATAATTTCATTGAAGTGGACCCGCAGCTGCTCACCGACCTGACCGCCGCGGCCATGCACGACATCGCCCACCTGCTGCGGCCCGCCCACCTGCGCCAGCTAAGGTCCATCCTGGACGACCCGGAAGCGAGCCCCAACGACCGGTACGTCGCCCGCGACCTGCTGAAGAACGCGTGCATCGCGGCCGGGGGCGTGCTGCCGATGTGCCAGGACACCGGCACGGCCATCGTGATGGGCAAGCGCGGCCAGCACGTGCTCACCGACGGCCGGGACGAGGAGCACATTTCGCGCGGCATCTACGACGCGTACACCACGCTGAACCTACGGTATTCGCAGCTCGCGCCCCTGAGCATGTGGGACGAGCGGAACACGGGCAGCAACCTGCCCGCGCAGGTCGAGATCTACGCCACCGGCGGCGATGAATACAAGTTCCTGTTCATGGCCAAGGGCGGCGGCTCGGCGAACAAGTCGTTCCTTTACCAGGAGACCAAGGCCGTGCTGAACCCGGCCCGGATGCTCACGTTCCTCGAGGAGAAGATCCGCTCGCTGGGCACCGCCGCCTGCCCGCCGTACCACCTGGCCATCGTGGTCGGCGGGACGAGCGCCGAGTACGCGCTGAAGACCGCCAAGTACGCGTCGGCGAAGTACCTGGACGCGCTGCCTTCGGCCGGGTCGGCCGCGGGGCACGGGTTCCGGGATCGCGACCTCGAGGAGCAGGTGCTCGGCATCACCCGGCGGATTGGCATCGGCGCGCAGTTCGGCGGCAAGTACTTCTGCCACGACGTGCGGGTGATCCGGCTGCCCAGGCACGGGGCGTCGTGCCCGGTCGCGATCGCGGTGTCGTGCTCGGCGGACCGGCAGGCCCTGGCGAAGATCACCGCCGACGGGGTGTTCCTCGAGCAGCTCGAGACCGACCCGGCGCAGTACCTGCCGGACCCGTCGGGGCTCGAAGATGAGGGCGAGGTGGTCGCGGTCGACCTGAACCAGCCGATGGACTCGATCAGGGCGCAGCTGACCAGGTACCCGGTGCGCACCCGGGTGTCGCTGACCGGGCCCCTGGTGGTGGCGCGGGACATCGCGCACGCCAAGATCGCCGAGCGCCTCGACGCGGGCGAGCCGATGCCTTCGTATCTGCGTGACCATCCCGTATACTACGCCGGGCCCGCCAAGACGCCGGACGGGTACGCGTCCGGCTCGTTCGGACCGACGACGGCCGGGCGGATGGACTCCTACGTCGAGGCGTTCCAGGCGGCCGGGGGCTCGCTGGTCATGCTGGCCAAGGGGAACAGGTCGGCGGCCGTGACGGCCGCGTGCAAGCAGCACGGCGGGTTCTACCTCGGCTCGATCGGCGGCGCGGCGGCGCGGCTCGCCCAGGACTGCATCACCCGCGTTTCCGTGCTCGAGTACGAGGAGCTCGGCATGGAGGCGGTCTGGCAGATCGAGGTGCGCGACTTCCCCGCGTTCATCGTGGTCGATGACAAGGGCAACGACTTCTTCGCCGACCCGTCCGGCCCGGTACTCAGCATCGGAGCCCACCCGTGACCTCGGGTTTTCGCACTGAACATGATTCGATGGGCGAGGTACTCGTGCCAGCGGACGCGCTGTGGGGAGCGCAGACGCAGCGGGCGGTGGACAACTTCCCGGTGTCCGGGGAGCGGATCGGCCGGGACATGATCGGCGCGCTGGGGTGCATCAAGGGCGTCGCCGCCCGGGTCAACGGGGAGCTGGGGATACTCGACGCCGAGATGGCGGACGCGATCCATGACGCCGCCGGCTCGGTGGCGCGGGGCGAGCATGACGAGGCGTTCCCGGTCGACGTGTTCCAGACCGGCTCGGGCACCTCGAGCAACATGAACGCCAACGAGGTCATCGCGACGCTGGCCGCGCGCAAGCTCGGCCGCGCCGTGCACCCGAACGATCACGTGAACGCGTCCCAGTCCTCCAATGACGTCTTTCCCTCCGCGATCCAGCTGGCCGCCACCCGGCTGCTGGTCCTCGAGCTGATCCCGGCGCTTGACCACCTGGCCGCGGCATTCGAGGCCAAGGCCGCGGAGTTCGCTTCTTTCGTCAAGGTCGGCCGGACCCACCTGATGGACGCGGTGCCGGTGACTCTCGGCCAGGAGTTCGGCGGATACGCGGCGGCGGTCCGTCATTGTGCCGAACGGACGGCCGCGATCGCACCCCGGCTAGGTGAACTGCCGCTCGGCGGGACGGCGGTGGGGACGGGACTGAACGCGCCGCCCGGGTTTTCCTCGCGGGCCATCTCGCGGCTGGCATCGTCGATGAAGCTGCCGCTGACCGAGGCGCGGAATCACTTCGAGGTCGCGGGCGGGCGGGACGCGCTGGTGGAGGCCAGCGGGGTTTTGCGGGTGGTCGCGGTCAGCCTGTACAAGATCTGCAACGACCTGCGCTGGATGGGGTCGGGGCCGCGGGCGGGACTTGGCGAGATCATGATCCCCGACCTGCAGCCGGGTTCCTCGATCATGCCGGGCAAGGTCAACCCCGTCATCTGCGAGGCGGTCTGCCAGGTCTGCACGCAGGTGATCGGGAACGACGCGGCGGTGGCGTTCGGCGCGGCGGCCGGGAATTTCGAGCTGAACGTGATGATGCCGGTCATCGGGCGCAACCTGCTGGCATCGGGCCGGCTGCTGACCGCGGTGCTCCCGCTGCTGGCCGACCGCTGCGTGTGCGGGATCACCGCGGCCGCCGGCCGGATGCGTCAGCTGGCCGAGTCGTCGCCGGTTATCGTCACCGCACTGAACAGGTATATCGGTTACGAGGCCGCGGCGCAGGTGGCCCACGAGGCGCTGGAGACCGGTGAGACGATCCGCTCGATCGTGATATCGCGCGGCTACGTTTCCCGCGGCGAGATCACCGAGGCCCAGCTAGACGCCGCTCTCGACGTGCTCGCGATGACCGGTCAGCGGCCGCGGTCTGCCGATACTTAATCGATGCTTAGCCTCCCCCCAGAGACCTTTCAGCGAACACCGTGTAGGGTCCGCCTATGCACCCTTTGGCGGACACCGGACGGGTGATCGCCGGGCGGTACCGCCTGCAGGCCCCCATCGGCCGCGGCGCCATGGGCGTGGTCTGGCGTGCCCGCGATCAGCTCCTTGACCGTGATGTGGCGGTCAAGGAGGTCAAGATCGCCGATACGCTCACCGATCAGGAGCGGGCCAACGCGTATCAGCGGACGCTGCGCGAGGCCAAGACCGCCGCCCGGCTCAACCACCCGGCCGTCGTGACCGTGTACGACGTAGCCGAGGACGAAGGCCGTCCCTGGATCGTCATGCAGCTGGTCAACGCCCAGTCCCTGGACCAGGTGCTCGCCAGTTCGGGTCCGCTGTCGCCGCGGCGGGCCGCGGAGGTGGGCCGGCAACTGCTCTCCGCGCTGAGCGTCGCGCACAGCGCCGGGGTGATGCACCGGGACGTCAAGCCGAGCAACGTGCTGCTCGGCCAGGACGACCGGGCGGTCCTGACTGACTTCGGCATCGCCACCTTCCAGGGCGATCCCAAGCTCACGCAGACCGGCATGGTGATGGGCTCGCCCGGATTCACCGCCCCCGAGCGGATCCGCGGCGAGGATGCGTCGCCTGCCTCCGACCTGTGGTCGCTCGGCGCGACCTTGTTCGCGGCGATCGAAGGGCACGGCCCCTTCGAGAAGCGCGGCGGAGCGGTCACGACCATGTCCGCCATCATCAACGAAGACGCGCCCGGGGCGCCGACGGCGGGCGCGCTGGCCCCGGTGATCGCGGCGCTGCTGCGCCGCGAGCCGACCGACCGCCCGGACGCGGCCGAGGCGGGCCGGATGATCACCGACGTGCTGCCCCGGCTGACCGAGCGGCCCGCGAGCTCGCCCGGTGGTTACGTCCCTACCGCGATATCCGCGTCGCCGCCGCTGCGGCCGCCGGAGCCGGCCCGGCCGCCGGCACCGCAGCCCGGCCAGACCGCACTGGACTTCGGCTCGGCGGACAAGACGATCTCGCGGGACCCGGCCGGCCAGGCGATCACCGGCCCGGCGGGCGGCCAGGCGGGCGGCCAGGCGGGCGGCCAGGCGAACCCCGAGCCCACGGCGCCCACGGCGCCGCAGCCGGTCCCGGGCGGGTCTTCCGGGTGGCCGGCCGGGTACTCCCCTGGGCCGTCCGGATACGAATCGTCGCCCCGGCCCGAGGTACCGCCGCCCGATTTCTCGTCCTGGTACGATCAGTCGCCCCGGTCGGGCCCCGCGGCGCCGCAGGGCTACGGCCCCCGGCCCCAGTCCGGTTCGGAGTACCAGGCGCCGCCCGGCTACGGTCCCGGGCCCCCGTCCGGTTCCGGATACCAGTCCCCCCCACCCGGCCCGGGGTCCGCGCCGACCCGGCGGCAGCCGTCCGGCCTGGGCTGGAAGATCGCGATCGCGGTGCTGGCCCTGATCGGCGTGGGAGCGGGCGTCGCCACCGTCTTGCTGCTGAACCACAACAATTCCGCTGCGGGGGCCGGCACGTCGACATCGACATCGACGCCCGCGCCCGGCAGTTCGCCCCCGCAGATTGTCGATGCGATCAACCAGGCCCCGGGCTCGCTTCCGGCCGGTTACGCGACCTACTCCCAGGCGGCCGCGGGCACCGAGAAGGCGGGCTTCAGCCTCGCCGCGCCGTCCGCCTGGAGGAAGTACGTTAACGGCTTCCAGACGCACGTGACGGACCCGTCGGCGGCGAACATATACCTGCTCGTCGACCTCACGCCGCATACGTTCATGAACGACATGCTGCAGGAAGCGACCTACATCAGGGATCACTCGCTGCCCGGGTTCCCCGGCTACCACCAGCTCGGGCTGGCCCGGCTGAAGATCCGAGGCCAGCCGGGGGCCTACTGGAAGTTCACCTGGAATGATCACGGCGTCCAGCAGGAGGTCATCGACCTGCTCTACGTCGCGCCGACCTCGGCCGGCCCGCAGTCGTACGCCATGCTCATGACCTCGCCGGCCAGCGTCTGGAGCCAGCCCCAGGTGAAGTCGGTGTTCGACGAGGAGATGAGGACGTTCGCCCCGGCAACGTGACCGGGGTGAACGGCCGGGCCGGCGCCTGTTAGTAGATCTTGCCGCGGGCAGCTGAAGCCTGGTCAGGTAAGGGTGATCCCGGTGCAGCAGGCCCGGGTAGGTGTCACCCCGGTCCGTCCTGCCCCGTCAGGCTGCTGCCGTCGCTGGCGTCCCAGCGCCCCGGCGCTGCCGCGCCGGTTACCGCGGAGGATCCGGCCTCTGCGGAGGATCCGAGGGTCCCCGTGCTCCTCCGGTCCCATCCAGGGGAGACCGCTGTTCGCATATGTTTACGGTTCCGGGTGCTACCACACCCGGAACCGTAAACATATCGTCGGCCGCTGAGCTGATTCCGGGCATGTGCAGCCGGGTCACCCGGCCGCGGGACGGCAGTAAACCACATCCGGAACTGGCGGCACGCCGGAAACACACCTAACTTTGAACTCTCACCTGGGGTACCCGATCTTCCGCGTAGGCCAGATTTTCCGTGATCTTTCCGGGGCGAGGGACGGGGACGGGGACGGGGACGGGGACGGGGACGGGGACGGGGACGGGGACGGGATCGCAGCCGGGGCACCGGGATCCCCGGCCGCCCCGTCAGCCTCTGGCGTGGCAGACGACTGGCCCGGGGGCAGGGCATCCGCTCGCGTGCGCGGGACCAGTGGCGGCCCGGGCGCCCAGGCGGACCGACCCGCCAAGATCTACGGATCAGGCCCTAGTACCAGCCGGTGGTCTCCGCTTCAGCCGCGATCGGCACGGCCGCCGCTTCGGCGACAGGCAGCGGCCCGTGGGACGCGGCGCGGGTCAGGGCGCCAGGCTCACTCGAAGTTGCCATCGCACCGGCGGGGTGCTGCCGGCTATTACCGTGCCCGACAAAATCCGCTCCGTGAGCGAATCTCAGGTGAGGTGGATCACCGCAATCGGGTAATCAGCGTTTCGGTCGCCGCCAATTGGCTGTTTACCTATGCATTTATCGCTCAGTGAACAGCCCGCTCACCGCTATGCTGAAACTCACACCGCCGCCTAAACTTCCCACTAAGTGCAATAACGGACGCACCCGAACGGACCGGTCAGTAATACCCATTGGCTTCCTCGAAAGCCCAGGCGCTACAGGGATTCCCGTACGTTGTCTTGATGTACCCCAGGCCCCACCTGATCTGAGTCGCCGGGTCCGTCTGCCAGTCCGCTCCGGCGCTGGCCATCTTGCTGCCCGGCAGGGCTTGCGGGATGCCATAGGCGCCGCTGGCGTTCTCGGCGTCATACCGCCAACCGCTCTCCCGGTTCCAGATGTCCACCAGGCAGCCGAAATAGGTCTGCGGGCTGAAACCGAAGCTGGCCAACATGTTGTAGGCGGTGGATTGCGCGGTTCCCGGGTCAGGTGGCGTGGACGTGACGTAGACCACTCCCCCGCCGCTTGCTCCGGCGCCCGTGCCGGTACCCGTACTCGTACTGGTGCCCGCGGCCACGTTGGCCGCGGCGACCTGTGTAGGCGAGGTCAGTTTGGGCTTGGCCACCACGGTCAGCGTGCGCGCGGCGGCGGTCATCGCGATCAGCTGCTCGCGCTTGACTTCCAGTGCGGCCATCGTGTGACTTCCCGGTACCGCCTCGATGGCCTGAACGGCGCTGAAGGCGCTCGTGCCCGGGGCGAATACCGAAGCACCCACCGCGACCCCGACCACCACGATCGCCGCGATGACGGCAGCAGGGAAAACAATGCCAAGACGTCGGATCAGGCCCCGCTTACGCCGACTGCTTCGAGCCCCAGTCCGGTGTCGCGACAAGGCAATCCTTTCGTTCGGCCATGCCCGACTGACACCAGCTGCCGACAATAAAGAAGTCATGGCTCCCGGCTGCGGGCCTACGCGATAACGATGCTGTGCTGCCGGCCCGCTGCACCTGACCTGGTGCGCCGCCTGGGCCGCCTCACAAGTACCGCTGGCGCTCAAGAATGCCAGAAAGACTCCACCGCCGCGCAGCACTTCGCCGAGAAAATCAGCCACGGGTCTACCAGGAGGCCGTTCGCCTCGCGGGCGCTGCGCAGTGGCTGATGATTGCGGTTGGGCCCGGATTTGACCAGGGCTTCCACCGAGGCGCGGGGCAGGCTGTAACAATCTGAGCATGGAAACACCTCTGTCGCCCGTTGACTTCGCCCGCCGGACCCGCCGCCTGCACGGCAGCCGCGCGGCGGTCGTCGACGGTGAACTCCGCCTGACGTATGAGCAGTTCTTCGATCGCTGTGACCGCTGGTCATCGGCCCTGCAGGGGCTGGGGGTGACACAAGGCGACCGGGTGGCCACGATCGCTCCCAATACGCACGCCCAGCTCGAGGCGTTCTACGCCGTGCCGCAGCTGGGTGCCGTGCTGGTGCCGGTCAACTACCGGCTGACCCCAGAGGACTTCGTCTACATCGTGAACCACTCCGGCGCCACGGTGGTCTGCGTGCACAGCGACTACCTGGCGGCAGTGGACGACGTCCGCGACCAGATGCCGGACGTCAAGCATTTCGTGGCCTTCGAAGGCGCCGAGGGGGGCCGGGACGGCTGGCTTGACTACGAGGCGGCCATCGCCGCCGCCGGCCCCGGCTTCACCCGGCCCGAGGTCGGCGAGCGCGACCTGCTCTCGATCAACTACACCAGCGGCACGACGGCACGGCCCAAGGGCGTGATGATCACCCACAGGAATGCCGCCATGAACACGATCGGCACGCTGCTGCACCTCCCGATCGCGGTGGGCGAGCGGTACCTGTGGACGCTGCCGATGTTCCACGCCAACGGCTGGACCTACACCTGGACAGTGACGGCGGCCGCGGGCACCCACATCTGCCTGCGTAAAGTCGACCCGGCGATGATCTTCGCGCTGATCAGGGACGAAAAGGTGAGCTGGCTGTGCGCCGCGCCGACCGTGCTGATCATGCTGGCCAACGCGCCCGCCTCGGTGCGGGGCGAGGTCCCGGCCGGCGTGCACGTCGTGACGGCCGGGGCGCCGCCGGCCGCGGCCACGATCGAGCGGATGGAGGGAGAGTTCGGCTGGGAGATCACGCAGGCCTACGGCCTGACCGAGACGGCCCCGTTCATCACGGTCTGCGCCCCGCTGCCGGAACATGAGGACCTGGCCCCGGCGGACCGCGCGGTCATCAAGGCCCGGCAGGGGGTCGAGCTGCTGACCTCAGGCGAGCTGCGGGTGGTGGATAACGACGGCCGCGAGGTACCCGCCGACGGGGAGACCGTGGGCGAGATCGTCGTCCGCGGCAACGTCGTCATGGACGGCTACTACCACGACCCGGAAGCGACCGAGCGGGCCATGGGCGACGGCTGGTTCCACACCGGGGACGCGGCCGTGGTCCATCCCGACGGCTACGCGGAGATCAGGGACCGCCTCAAGGACGTCATCATCAGCGGCGGGGAGAACATCTCCTCGGTCGAGGTGGAGGGAGTGCTGCTCCGCCACCCGGCCATCCAGGAAGTCGCCATCGTCGGCCTGCCGGACGAGAAGTGGGGCGAGACCCCGCACGCGTTCGTGGTGCTCCGTCAGGGCGCCAGTGCCACCGAAGCGGAGATCATCACGTTCGCGCGGGAGCGCGTCGCCCGCTTTAAGGCCCCGCGAGCGGTTACCTTCGTCGGCGAGTTGCCTAAGACGGCGACTGGCAAGATCCAGAAGTTCGTCCTGCGCAAGGGAGCGCCCAACCTGGCACAGCAGTAGCCCGCCGCCCCAGCCGGGTGCCGCGGCTGGTCCTGCCGGAACGGAATGAAACCGGGCTCTCAGCACCCAGGAGCGTGCTGAAACCCGGATTCCATGACACAGCGATCCGCCCCGCGGGCCGGCGGCCGCCGCGCCACACCACCTCCGGGGCTGCTGTTACAGCTGAGGAGCTAGGGGAGGTGGCGTTCCTGATCGCGGGGGCGGAAAGGAGATCCGGCTGCGGTGGCGGGGGTGATAGCACCCGGCACCGCAGGCAAATCGGCATGGCGGCGAGATAACCAGTCGAACGCTTCGGCCATGTTGCGGTACTCGAACAGCTCGGAGGAGTCAAACCACAGGTCCACCTCGTACTTCGCCTCTTCCCGGTTGCCTGAAGCGTGTACGAGGTTGGCGACGGCCTTGCCCGTCGTGGTGGCGACGGCCTTGGACTGGTGCGCGAAGTCGCCCCTGATCGACCCGGGCTGCGCCTCGTTCGGGTAAGTGGTCCCGACCATCTTGCGTACCGTAGCCACCGCGTCCTCGCCCTCGAGCACGAACGCGATGACCGGGCCCCGCTGCATGAACGTCGCGGTCGCGTTGTAGACGCCCGGCCCCAGTCGCTCTTCCAGGTCGAAATAGTGCTGGCGGGCGAAGTCTGCGTCGATCTCGCGCATTTTCATGCCGATGATCTTCAGCGACGCATCTTCGAACCGCTGGATGATACGTCCGGCTAGGCCGCGAACAACGGCATCCGGCTTCAGCACGACAAGCGTGCGCTCCCGCAACTGCTGAGAGTCCGCCACGGTGATCCTTCCCCTATTCGTGAATGGACACAGGGTAGCGGCCCGCGCGCACGGCCGTGACGGCCAAGCGGAGAGCCGGCCTGGCTGCCTTTGACATGATCGGCGGCCAAAGCCAGGACTTGGCCGCGGCCCGGCGACATTCCATGCTGGCTACGTGCGCGGCGGCGCAGGCCGGAAGGGACCCGTCAGGCTGGCCGGCGAGGCCGGAAGGCAGCCGTCAGGCTGGTCGGCGCAGGCCGGAAGGGACCCGTCAGGCTGGTCGGCGCAGGCCGGAAGGGACCCGTCAGGCTGGCCGGCGCAGGCCGGAAGGGACCCGTCAGGCTGGCCGGCGCAGGCCGGAAGGGACCCGTCAGGCTGGCCGGCTGAGGCCGATCGTGCCCTGAGTACCTGCTCGGCGGCGCCGACCCGGCGGTCCTCGAGAAGGTCCGCCTGCCGCCTGGCCCGGGAGATGAGCTCGTCCAGGCGCGCGGGGTCGAGGCGGGCGTCCGTGTCCGCCAGGGTCCGCAGGGTGCGCCAGCCCGCGGCCTTGCCCTCCACGCCGAGCCGCAGAATTTCCAGTTCTTCCAGGTTGCTAAGGGGTGACCGGGCGAAGAGACGGCCGTTGAACTTCAGCCACCCGGCCTTCTCCCCGATCCGGGCGGCACCCACCTTGTACCGGCGAACCCTGATGCCGAGGGCGGTCATGATGTCCAGCAAGGCGGCGCGGTCTTGTGCGATCTCAGCCGCGAGGCGCCTGAGCGTGCCGCTGTCCTCTCCCTCGCCGTGGGATCGCGCCATCCGGTGCGCCAGCTGGGTGCCTGCTGTCGCCCCCGCGAGATGATCATTGAGGTAGATGCCGAGCATGCTGATCCTGGATGGCCCGATGTCACGGGCGCCGTCCGTTCTGGCCATGATTCCTCCAGCCTGGCAGTGACCTGATTGTCCTGCGGGTGCCATGCGGTGCCGCGGCGCGATGGGATGGCTGTCCCGCCGGAAGCGCTGTCCTACCCTTCGTCATTGCCACGACACACGGTAGGACGGCTAAATTGCGGGTGGTCAGGCGGAGCGCGCTTAGCCGGGCTGGACCGCCGGCGCCGGGCCGGCCGGACCGTAGTGCCACTGCCCGTTCGGGATCACTGATTTTTTCTTCCGAACGGACGGTGGTACCTGCCCGCAGATTAGCGCCTTGGATCATGGGTAGTCTGGCCCCGAGGAGGCGTCATGGCCACCGATAAGCAGAAGGAAGCCGCCCGGCGCAACATCGGCAAGGCCCGGCAGGCGCAGAGCGCCCGGGCGCATGGCGAGGATGTTCCCCGCAGCGGCGAGGGCATGAGCACCGCGGACAAGGACAAGCTGGCCGACCAGGAGTTCGCGTTCCCCGGGGAACGTAAGGAGCCGCTGACCGACGCCCGGCACGTGCGCAACGCGATCGCGCGTTTCGACCAGGTAGAAGGGGTCAGCGACGCCGAGCGGGACAAGGCGTGGAAGCGGATCCTGGCCGCTGCGAAACGCTACGACATCGAAGTCTCCGAGGCCGATTGGCGGGAACTGGCCAAGGGCGGCAAGGACCGCAACGGCTAACCTCCGGCTAGGAATGCGGAAGCCCGGCGACGGTGCCGCTGGCCGAGACCGCACCCGAGATCCATGAGGTGCTAGAGGTCGTCGATGCCCGTGAACACAGTTATGGCATCATCACCGGTGGTGAGGCCAGGGCGCAGCTTGGTGCCGAGCCCGGGCCCGGACGGCGGGGAGATCTGACCGCCGCTGATCGTCGGCATCTCGGTGACGATATCCCGGTACCACCCGGCGTAGTACGCGCGCACAGTTTCCTGCATCAGCGCGTTGGGTGTGTTGCTGACCAGATGCGCGGAGGCAGTCAGCACCACCGGCCCGGTGCAGTCGTGGGGCGCGATAGCCAAGTCGTACGCTTGCGCGAGCGATGCCACCCGGCAGGCCTCGGTGAGGCCGCCGACCCAGCCGAGGTCGAACATGATGACCTGAGCAGCGCCGGTCTCGAGCAACGTCCGGAACGAAGCCAGGCCGGCCAGGGTCTCACCCATGGCCACCGGGATGTGGGTGCTGGCGGCGAAGGTGGCCGCCGCCGCCAGGTTGTCAGCCTTGACCGGGTCCTCGAACCAGTACACGCCCAGCGGCTCGACGGCCCTGGCGATCTTCAGCGCCGCGCCGAGGTGCCAGACCGCGTGCATCTCCAGCATGACGTCCATCGCATCGCCGACGGCCGCACGGATCTGCGCGATCACCGCGACTCCGGCGCTGAGGTCCGCGGGCCGGATGTCATACCCCTTGGACGCCGCCGCGTAGGGATCGAACGGCCAGATCTTCATCGCGCTGATGCCCTGGTCGAGCAGCTGCCGGGCGAGCTCGCCCGGCCTGTCGATGGACATCTGCAGGTCTTCGTAGGGCTCCGTCGTTCCGGCGGCCCCAAGAAGGCCGTCCTGGGCGGCGGTCCCGCGATCGGCAGCACGGAGCGCGCCGCGTGTCCCGCGCCCGTAGGTGGGTCCCGCGCAGGTGTTGTAGATGCGCGCCGATTCCTGGGTGGCGCCACCGAGCAGGTCGGTAATAGGGCGGTCCAGGGCCTGGCCGCGGATATCCCACAGGGCCAGGTCTACGGCGGACAGGCCGCGAGTCTCGGCGCCCGTCCCCTGATAACCGAGAAAGGCCCCGGAAAGCTCGTGCCAGTGCTGGCTGACCAGGAGCGGATCCTTCCCCACCAGGTAAGGCGCGATCGTCTCGTGGATGTGCGCCTGCACCGTCGCGGGGCCGATGCACGTCTCGCCGAGCCCGACGATGCCCTCGTCGGTGTGGACCTGTACCCATAGCATCTGCGGATGCCCGGCCAGGCGTACCGTCTCCAGTCCGGTGACCTTCATGGGTTCTTCAGGTACCTCTCCAGGTCCATGTCGCTGATGGCGGCGGCTTCGCCCAGGCTGGCCACGACGTCCGGCGGCAGCGCGATCCCGTCCCGGAGCGAACGATCGAGGTTCTCCCACTCCTTCTCACCGGGAACGTAGAGCCGGTCAGCCCCCGCCGCGCGGGGGGCAGCGTGGATCTCGTCGATGAGGCTCTCTATGCGCGGGGGCAGATCGGGGCCGATGGCCGCGACATCCAGCGCCAGGAACGCGGCACCGTGGTGGGTAGGTGCCGCCGGATCGCCGGCCAGCCAGCTCCCGACCCGCGCGGTCATGGCAGCACCGGTCAGGGCTCCAGCCAGGGCCTCGATCAGCAGCGCGAGGCCGAATCCCTTGTGGCCCGCGGCTGGCGTGAGCGTGCTGTGCTCTGGGTACGCCTGCGGGTCGTCGGTAGGCCGCCCCTGATCATCGATCAGCCACGTGGCCGGAATCGGCTCGCCGCGCTCGCGCGCCGCGTACACCTTGCCGCCCGCGACCGTCGCGATCGACATGTCCAGCATGAGCGGGCGGTGCCGGCGCCGGCACCGCATAAGCCAGCGGGTTGCTGCCGGTCACGGCGCCGCGCGACCCGGGTGAGGCGACCGACGGGATGTCGTTGGCCATGGCCAGCCCGATGAACCCCGACCGCGCCGCCTGGGCCGCATAGGCACCGGCCGCTCCGAAATGACAGCTGTTGCGGACCCCGACGTACCCCAGACCCGTATGCCTGGCCTTGCCCACCGCGAGGTCCATCGCATAGGTCGAGGTCACCATGCCGAGGCTGGAATCGCCATCTACCAGCGCCCAGCCCGGTCCTTCCGTCGCGACCGACGGTACCCCGTGCGGTGCCAGACCGCCGCTCCTGAGCCGCCGGAGGTAGCCGCGGAGCGCCTTGGTTCCGTGCGTGAACACCCCCCATGCATCGGTCGTGGCCAGGATCTCCGCGGTGACCCGCGAGTCAGCCTCCCCCACGCCGCAGTTACGGAGCGCGCCAACGCAGAATTCGCTGAGATTGTCGATGGAGATGACCCGCCGTGAATTGCTCATCGACCTCCTGCCGTTACCGTTGGTTCTATCGTATGTTGTGTCTCATATTCTACGATTGGGGGTCGGTCGTGAGCGGCGTTCAGAGCGTCACGGGATGGGTGCAGGACACCGAGCTCGGCTTCACGCTCGTTCATGAGCACGTCGCCGCCAGCTCTCCCGGAATACTCCGGAGCTGGCCCGGGCTCAGCGGCGGGCGGGAGAAACTCGTGGCGACCGCCGTGGCCGCGCTGGCGGAGGCCAGGGCGTTCGGGGTGCGCACGATCGTCGACTGCACCACCTTCGACGCCGGCCGCGACGCGGGGCTCCTCGCTGAGGTTTCCCGTGCCTCGGGGGTCGCGATAATCGCGTGCTCAGGCCTGTGGCTTGACCCGTCCGTCACCGTTCGCGCGCGCACGGTCGGGCAACTGGCGGACTGGTTCATCCATGACCTCCTCGAAGGTATGGATGGCACCAGCGTGCGGGCTGGTGCCATCAAGATAGCGACCGAGGAGGCCATCGGACCGGATGACGCGAAGATCCTCCAGGCAGCGGGAATCGCGGGGATCGAGACCTCGGCGCCGATCATCACGCACACGGCGGCGCGGTACCGCAGCGGCGAGGCGCAGGCGGCCCTCCTCGAGTCTTTCGGCGTCGATCCGCGCCGCGTCGCCATCGGTCATAGCGACGACAGCGACGACCTCGCGTACCTGACCGGTCTCGCGTCGCGCGGTTACTGGATCTCCATGGACCGGCTGCCGCACGGCCGCCTGCCCGAATACGGCGCCCAGACGGTCCAGGACCGGATCGAGATGATCGGGAAGCTGATCGAGTCGGGCTTCGCCGGCCAGGTGCTGCTCTCGCACGACGAGCCGATCTGGGCCGGGCTGCTCACAGACCAGGATCAGGAGCGGCACCTGCGGTCGAACCCGGACGGGCTCACCTTCATCTCGAAGGTCGTCATCCCCGGGTTCGAAAAGCTCGGAATCCCCGCGGATGTGATCTCAGGCATCGTCGTGGACAACCCGCGACGGTGGCTGTCCGGCAGCTGATGCCTCAGTACTCATGCAGCACGACGCCCCCGACGAGGGAGAATTCACCGCGCCAGTAGAACCCCTCGAGGTGCCTGAGCACCGGGAGCCGGTAAAGCGGCGCCTGCGCGTTCTCCTCGATCCGCGCCGTCCCCGGGCCTGACCAGCATCCGAACAACGTCACATCGGTCAGATCGCGGGCCGTGATCTGGCGAAGCCCGGGGCTGCCGTCGATCTGCGGGATGATCTTCAGGTTGAGGTTCGTGACAAAATCCACCCTGGCCCGGACCTCGTCAAGGCCGGCCGTCCGTGTCTTGTACGGGAGGGTTGCGGTGAAGACGTCGATACCGTTACGCCGCAGCGTCCCGACGATCAGGTCGCCACGAACCTCGAGCGAGACCTCGCCGATCCGCTTGGGCTGGCCGTGGAACTCGCGGCCGCCCGCCATCGCGCGATCGCTGTCGACGAAGAAATACGGCGAGTAGGAGCCGCTGACCTCGCCCGACGGCCCGGAGTGCCGGGCCGCGACCATAACGTTAACCTCGTGCGTATCCCGGCCGAGCCCGGCGACATCTCCCCAGCGGGCAATCTGGACCATCACGACGTCCCCCACGGGCTGGAGCGGGCTCGGGACCAGGGCGGCGATCGCGTCCGGCGAGGTTTGGTACTGGACGACCAGGACCTCACCGTCCTTGAACCGCGCCGGCGGCGGCCCGTGCAGCGGGTTGTCGAGCGGGACCGAGTGCGCCAGCGCCGGGTCCGGAATCTCGGGAAGATAGTTCAAAGACCGTTGCGGATCAGTGAGCATGAGTGAGCTCCTGTTCCGCAGCCAGCGGTTGTCCGCTGGCGGTCCCGGTCTGATCTGCATGCGCAGCGCCGGGTTCCTGGTTCACCGGGACGTGCCCGGCCAGGCCGGGTCTTACCGTCCCTCCGCAGGCGTTTAGGCTCTCCGCCCCACTGGCGGCGAGGTTGAGCAGGTTGGCGGCGGCGTTCACGTCTCGGCCGGTGACCAGGCCGCAGCCGCAGCGGTAGATACGCTCGGACAGGGCCAGCGTGGCTTTGACCGCGCCGCAGCCCGAGCACATCTTGGACGAGGGGAACCAGCGGCCGGCCAGGACCAGCCGGCCGCCGTTCCAGATGGTCTTATAGCCGAGCATCCGCCGCGCCAGCCCGAACCCCTGGTCGGCGAGGGCACGGGCCAGACGGCGATTGCGGATCATCCCGGCCACGTTCAGATCCTCGGCCACCACCGTCTCATAGCGGGCGGCCAGGCCGCTGGTGGCCTGGTGCAGGGCATCAGCGCGCACATTGGCCACCCGGGCGTGGATCCGGGCGAGCCGGGCCGCGGACTTGCGGCGGTTCGCCGACCCCGGGGTCTTGCGGGAATGCGCGCGGCTGGCCCGGCGCAGCCGGCGCAGCGAGGACCGCAGCGCTTTGGGCCCCGGCACGGTGACGACTGTCCCCTGGTCGTCCACGCCGGTCAGCAGGGTCGCCACGCCCAGGTCGACTCCGATAGCCGACCCGGGGCCGGGCGTGTCGTCCCGGGATGGCCCGGTCGACCTCGACGGTGAACGACACGAACCACCGCCCGGCGGTCCGGGACACCGTGGCCGACACGATGCGGGCCGTCCCGGCCGCCAGCCTGCGCGCAAGCTTACGAGTGGACTCATGGGTGCGGATCGTGCCCAGCCGCGGCAGCGTCACGGTGGTCCCGGCACAGCCGATCGCGCCGGTGCCGAACCGGAACGAGTCCTTGCACTTGCCGCGCTTCTTGAACCGCGGGAAGCCCAGCCGCTTGCCCTTCCGCTGCCCCTTCTTCGACGCGATGAAGTCCCGCAGCGCCCGGTCCAGGTCCCGGAACGCCTCCTGGTAGACGCATTTGGAGTTCTCCGCCCACCAGGCCAGCGCCGGATCGGCCTTCTTCGCCGCGTTCCACAGCTTGTGCAGCTCCATGCCCGAATACCAGCGGCCCCCGGCCTGGTAGCGCTGCTGGCACCGCGCCAGCCCCCAATTCCAGGCGAACCGGGCCGCGCCGGCCTGCGAACGCAGCATCCGCTCCTGTCCCGGGGCGGGATCCAGGGCGAACCGGTACGCCTGGATCACCCTCACCCCACCGCGCCCCGCACTGCCGCCCGCCGAACCCATGTCCTGATAATGGCAGCAGGGTCCGACATTCCCAGGGCCTTGAGCCAGCCCGTTCTCCATCCTCTTTGTTTCCGCGGAGCGATAGCCGCCACGGCGGGCAAGTGGACCTGTGGCCTCCGCTGACCGACTGCCTCCTCCTCGCTGCCGCTTGTCACGGAACCACCTAAGACGGGTCAGCCTCCAGCACGGCCAGGCCAACTGCGACACGGGTACCACCGGACACCCGTTCTGCGGATGAAAGCCGACCAGCGCCGACAGCTGGACAGGCCACCGCCGCGCCCGGAGCCCAACAGCATCAAATCGCCGTAGCGCTCTATTGCTCACTACTGATCACTACTACTCACTCAGCCAGCAACTGCTGCGAACCCCATCGGCCGTCCCTCATGATGGTGTAGCGACCAAGCGCTATAGAACTTCGAATATCGTACACCAAGCGACCTTGGCGTCGCCGACCCGGGCGGATCAGGGTCTACGGGAACGGGCAGGCAGGCAGCGGTCTCGGGCCTATTGCGGGCCGAAGTACGGGGCGACGAGCTCGTGGTCGATGCGAGAGAAATTCAGCTTGCCGATCATCTCGCGATGCTCACGGATGGTCGTGACGGCTGCGTCCGCGTCGCGTGCCTTGATGGCGTCGTAGCGGCTGACGGCCAGGTCCAGCATGAGATCCCAGGTATCCGGGAAGCTGTCGACGAACACCCGGTCGAGACGCAACCCGACCGGGCCCATCAGCATGACGATAAAGCGGTTCAGCCGGGGGTAGCCAACGGCCCGGAACATAAGCTCGTGGCTCTCCGCCGTCAGGCGACGGAACGTGCGCCCGTCCCGGACGGTCCGCGCCTTCTTCAGGCCGCGGACGATCTGGCCCAGCTCGGTGATTTCTTCCGTGGTGATCTTCTCGACCAGGCGCGGGAACGCGGGGAGCTCGATGGCATTGACGAGGAAGCCCTGTTCCTCCATGTCCACCCGGGATACCCAGCGCACCGTCGCGCCCCGGTAGGGCGTGACATCCACGAGACCGTCGGCCTCAAGCAGGGCGAGCGCCTCTCGCACGGGCGTCTTTGACACCTGCAGCATCGCGGCGAGCTCGTTCTCGACGAGACGGGTGCCGGGCGGGATCACCAGTTCGACGATCATCTCGCGGACAGAGGTATAGGCCGCTTGCTTGTAGGTGGCAACGGGCAGAGGCGCGGGCTGGTGGAGAACGAGGACCGCCTCCTTCCGGGCCGGCCATGTCGGCTCGGCGACCATGCGGGTCAGCCGGCGCTCCAGGCGACTGAACTGCTGATAATGCTAGCTTACGGGCGTCCGGCCTGCCGTGCAGCCGTCGCCACGGACAGTCGCCACGGACATCGAGGCGCACAATGCACTCGACCGTGCACTCGACAGGCAGCATGACAACCGAGCGGCCCAGCTTCGTATGCTTTTAGAATATCATACACGGTCTGAGATGATCTTCAGGTGGGGCGGGCTTGTGGGGAGATTTCGCCTTGAGCCGCCCTGCCTGGTGCGCCGCCCACCCCGCTGGGCTGGTTGCGGCCAGATGGTATCTTGTATATCATCGTTCCACTATCCACGTTGACGCCGAAAACGGTGAAATTGCGTGCGCGAGGTGACGATCCCATCGGTCGGCATGGCAATGACCGAAGCCGTGCTCAACTCGTGGTTGAAGAACCCGGGCGATAGCGTCATCGTCGGCGAGGCGATAGCCGAGATAGAAACCGATAAATCATCGCTCGACCTCGAGAGTCCGAGCGACGGGGTGCTCGGCCGGCACCTGGTGTCAGCAGGCGCGAATGTGCCGGTGGGCCAGGTCATCGTCCGCGTACTCGAGCCGGGAGAGATCGAACCGCACGACAACGACGGCCCGCACGCGGCGGCTGAGACGGCCGCCGGCGCCGGGGGGGCCGCACCCGGCCCGCGCGATGAGACGGTGCGAACCGGACCGCAGGACCGGGTCCCGCACAGCCTCTCGCCACGCAAGCGCCGGGAACTGCGTGAGCAGGCCGATGCGCAGGCCCAGGCCGCATCCGGACGGCGAGGTCCGCGCTTTCGAGCCGCGATCGCCGAGCACGTCTCGGAGTCGTGGCGGACGATCCCGCACTTCGCCGTCGTCCGGCAGATCGACGCGCGGAGCGTTCACGAGTCGCTTGCCGCGATGCGGGGGAACGGACTGCCGGCCACCGTTACGGACCTCCTGCTCCGCGCCCTCGCGCTGGCGGTAGCGGCGGAGGGCGCAGGCGATATCGGCCTGGCCGTTGCGACGCCCGACGGCGTCGTCATCCCGGTCGTCACCGGCGTCCCTGGCCTCGGTCCCGCGGCCCTCGTCGCGGCCCGGGCGGCGGCGGTCGCCCGGGCGCGGGAAGGTCAGTTGTCGGCCAGCGACCTGGCCGCCAGGCCGGTTGCCTCCCTGTCCAATCTCGGCGGCCGTGGGGTGGACTCATTCACCGGCATCATTCCGGCTGGGCAGAAGCTGTTGCTCACGACGGGAACGATCGCCGATCGACCGGTGGTCGTCGACGGCCTGGTGATCGTGCGGCCTTCCTTTGCCGCCACGCTCAACGTCGACCACCGCCACTTCGACGGAGACAGCGCCGCCAGGATCCTGGCCGCCTTCCAGTCCGCGCTGGATCAGTCCACCACCTGGGCAGCACATAGGGAGAAGCCTGATGCGTGAGCCGGACCCCTCCGGGGAGGCAACACCATTCCCGTCCGTGCCGGAAGGAGTCACCAGCGAGCATCTCCTGGAGTGGCTCGACGGCATGCTCCTGATCAGGTACTTCGAGAGCGAGTCCGTCCGGTTGTCCCTCGCAGGCAAGATACCGGGCGGGATCCACTCGTCCGAGGGCCAGGAGGCCGTCGCGGTGGGCACGATGGCGGCCCTCGACGGCCAGGACGTCGCCTCGGGAACTCACCGCAGCCACCACCACGCGCTGGCCAAGGGCCTCGGCCCTCGACCGGTCATGGCTGAGTTGTTCGGCAAGGCGACCGGCGTGAGCGGAGGCCGCGGCGGCAGCATGCACCTCGTCGACGCCGGCCGCAGGTTTCTCGGATCGAACGGTATCGTGGGCGCCGGCCTGGGCCTCGCCATGGGCGCCGCCCTGGGCATGAAGTTGCAATCCCAGCGCCTGGTCGCCGTCGGGTTTTTCGGCGATGGCGGCGCCAACACCGGGCGTGTCTGGGAGTCAGTTAACCTGGCCGCGCTCTGGGGACTGCCGCTCATCGTGGTGTGCGAGAACAACCTCTACGCCGTCGAGACGCATATCTCCGACTCGATGGCCGGCACCTCCATCGCCGACCGTGCGACGGGCTTCGGTCTCCCGGCGGAGACGGTCGACGGCCAGGACGTCCTTGCGGTCTACGACGCAGTTCGCCGGGCGCGGGAGCGCGCCGTGGCGGGCGGCGGTCCGACGTTCCTCGAATTGCGCACCTACCGCTACGAGGGGCACAACGTCGGCGACGTCCAGAACTACCGCAAGCTTGCCGAGGTGGAGGACTGGCGCGCGAATCGGGACCCGGTCGGCAGGCTGCGGCAGCTTCTGGAGGGAACTGGAGTGCTCGGCCCCGGCGGGTATGACGCCGCCGTCGCGCGCGCCCGGGAGGCAGTAGACGACGCGATCGCGTTCGCCGAGGCTTCGGCGTGGCCTGACACCAAAGACGTCCTGCGGAGCTGGCCGGCGCTACCGGTGAGTGCAGCGTCGGCATGAGCGAGAAGCTGACCTATTCCCAGGCCTATCGAGCAGGCCTCACCGAAGAGATGACAGCGAACGCCACCATCTTCGTGATGGGGACCGATATCTTCCTGCGGGGCGGGCACTTCGCTCAGGTCCTGGGTCTGGGCGAGCAGTTCGGCGTCGAGCGGATCAGGGACGCCCCGATTTCGGAGGCAGCCATGGTCGCGGCGGGCGTCGGCGCCGCCCTTCAGGGGATGCGCCCGATCGTGGACCTCAACTTCCTGGACTTCTCATTCGGCTGCATGGACGAGCTTTGCAACCAGGCGGCGAAGATCCACTACATGTTCGGTATCCCGGTCCCGCTCGTCGTGCGGGCCACTAACGGCGTCGCCTACGGCGGCGCTCAGCACAATAACGTCATCGATTCGTGGTTCGCCGAGATGCCCGGCTTGAACGTCGCGGTACCTTCCACCCCACGTGACGTAAAGGGGCTTATCAAGTCCTCGCTACGTCTGGACGACCCGGTCCTGTTCCTCATGGACAAGACCCTGACCGGTATCCGGGGCGAGGTCGGCGGGCCTGAGGATCTGATCCCGCTGGGCCGGGCCGACGTCGTGCGAGCTGGCCAGGACGTGACGCTGGTCAGCTACGCCGCAAGCGTCCGAGTGTGCCACCAGGCGGCCGACATGCTCCACGAACGCGGTATCTCGGCGGAGGTCATCGACCTGCGGACGCTGTACCCGGTCGACCTGGAAACGGTCTGCGCCTCGGTGCGCAAGACGGGGCGGGCGGTCATCGTCGACAAGAGCGCGGGATACGGGGGGGTCAGCGCCGAACTCGCGGCCTCGATCCAGCGGTCGGCATTCAACTACCTGGATGCACCTGTTGGCCGCATCCACGCCGCCCACTCCCCCGTTCCGCAAAGCCCTCCGCTCATCAAGGCGATGATGCCGGCCGCGCAGATGGTCATCGATGAAGTCCTGCTCCTGACGACGTCGTCCTGAACCGCAGTCCGGGCTGGGACGCCATGGCGGCGTCCCGCAGGCCGGCTACATCGTGAGGCTGGCCCCGGCGTTGGCCGCCAGGTTCCCGCCGTCGACCGGAAGCAGGACGCCGGTCACCATCGATGCGGCGTCCGACGCGAGGAAGACCACGGGACCTCGGATCTCACTGGGTGCTCCGAGGCGGCCGAGGGGGATGCCGGCCAGGACCCGCCCCATGAGCGGCTCATGCGCACCACCGGCTGCGATCCCGGCCCACCACGCGTTGGTGAACTGGCACGGCAAGATCGCGTTGACCCTTATGTTCTCTGGCGCCCAGGCAAAGGCCATTTCGCGGGTGAGCTGGCAGATTCCGCTCTTGGCCACGGCGTAAGCCATATTCCCGCGGCCTAGAGCGCTAACGCCGGCGATCGAGCTGAAGTTCACTATGCTGCCGCCGCGCCGCGACGCTATCATCCGGGTCGCCGCCGCTCGGGAGCACAAGAAGAAACTGGTGAGGTCGCTGGCCAAGGTAGCCTGCCAGTCGTCCAGGGAGAACAGCTCGGGCGACGCACGTGGCACCGGGGCCGCGATGGCGTTGACGAGGATGTCGACACCACCAAGGGAATCCGTCACCTTCCCGAAGACCCGCTCCACCTCGGCCTCTTCGGTGAGATCCGCGACGATGCCGACGGGCGAACCGCCACCGTCCTGGATCTCCTGAGCGACCTGGGCGACCCGGACTTCATCGAGATCGACGACGGCCACCGAGGCGCCGGCGCTCGCGAGCGCCATGGCCGCCTGGCTGCCCAGCGCGCCTGCACCGCCGGTCACGACCGCCTTTCGTCCGGTTAGATCGAACAGCCCTGACGGATCGGTGCGCATAGACACTCCTGCCTCAGTCGATATACGATGTACCATCTTTGTGGGTAATTGGATCTCTGTCAACGCGCGTCGTCGTCGTCGTTAACGCCAGCCCGCGGTCAACACCGGTCAACGCCTGCTCAGCCGCAGCCAGCCTGCCTGCCCGCATTCGGGCCCGTGCGCCACTAAGGACATGACGTGCAGAGATATCGGGTAGTCGGGACGGATTTCCCGGAGTCAGGCCATGACATCGAATCGGAGGTCTTCGCCAGCTCCGGGCTCCCCATCGACCTGGTCACGGCCGAGGAGACCGGCCGCGCCGGACTGCTCGCGGCGACGGCCGGGGCACACGCGCTGATGGTGCAGTTCGCGAGGATCGACCGGGCCCTGATCCAGACGCTTACCTCCTGCCGGGTCATCGCACGTTACGGGGTGGGCGTCGACATGGTCGATATCGATGCCGCTACGGACATGGGCATCCCCGTGGCGAACGTTCCGCACTACTGCATCGAAGAGGTGAGCCTGCAGACCGTCGGCTTCGTGCTCGACTTGAACCGGCGCACGCTGCCCCTCGCCGCTCACGTCCGTGCGGGTCGCTGGGGAACGGTCCCGCCGGTCACGCCGCCGTCGCGGTTGCGGGGTCAGCTGCTCGGAGTCGTCGGTTTCGGCGCCATCGGGTCCGAGGTCGCGCGCAAGGCGCGGGCCCTCGGGCTCGAGGTCGTGGCCCACGACCCGTTCGCGGTGCCCGACCGGTACCCGGGAATCAGCTTCGTACCCCTCGCGCGGCTGCTCGCGCAATCGGACTACGTCACCCTGCACTGCCCGCTCACCGATGCCACCAGAGGCCTGATCGGCGCGGCGGAGCTCGCCCAGATGAAACCCTCCGCCTATCTGCTCAACTTGTCCCGCGGTCCGGTCGTCGACCAGGCCGCGCTGACCGAGGCCCTCCGGATGGGTGTCATCCAGGGCGCTGCCCTCGACGTGCTCAGCACGGAGCCACCAGGCCCGGCGGACCCCTTGCTGCAGCTCGACAACGTCATCGTGACGCCGCACATCGCCAGCTGGTCGATCGAGGCGGGAGCCGAACTGCGGCGAGCGGTCGCCCAGAGCGTGGTTGACGCACTCCAGGGGCGCGAACCCGCGTCCGTGGTGAACCGAAACCAGTTGCTGGCCCGGGCGCCCCGATAGGAGGTTCCCGGGCGCACGATCGTGAGTCCGGTCGGTCTTCAACCCGCCAGGCGC
The DNA here is from genome assembly GCA_963806335.1 of uncultured Actinomycetes bacterium. Taxonomy (GTDB): domain Bacteria; phylum Actinomycetota; class Actinomycetes; order Streptosporangiales; family Streptosporangiaceae; genus Palsa-504. The sequence continues at coordinate 243,159 of CAWDXO010000016.1, read as the reverse complement.
CGGGTTCTCATATTCGATATCTCACATGCGAGTCGCCAGTGTCCAGACGATCGCGATCTGGCCGACCCGCTAGCCCTTGAGGGCGCCAGCAGTAAGGCCGTCGATGAGCGATCGCTGCGCGACGAGCGTGGCCAGGAAGACCGGAACGATCAGGCACAGGGCACCCGCGGCCATGGGTCCCCAGCTTGACCCGTCGATACCGACGAAGTCCACGATCCCGACGGTGGCTGGATACGTGCTGAAGCCCCCGAGGAGCAGCGGAATGAAGTACTCCCCCCAGGCTGCGATGCCGATCAGCAGGGCGACCGAGACGATTCCCGGAAGCGCCAGGGGCAGCGCAATCTTGACGAAGATGCGGAACCGGCTGCACCCGTCGACCCGTGCGGCCTCCTCGAGCTCGACCGGCACGCCCTGGAAGTAAGAGGCCGACATCCAGACCGTAAACGGCAATAGGCCGGTCAGGTACGCAAGCGTCAGCCCGGTGAAGGAACCTATCAGGTTCAGCAGGTGGAAGAAGAGGAAGAGCGGGATGATGTAGATCACCGGCGGCACCATCCTGCTGAACAGCAGGAATGCGCCGAAGAAGCCCCTGCCGCGGAACTTCCCGCGCGCGAACGCGTAGCCAGCAGGAATCCCGAAGATCAGGGTGAATCCGCTAGCGAGCCCCGTGATGACGACCGAGTTGAGCAGCGACTGCGCGTAGTTGTCCTGGAACAGTGCGCGGAAGTTGCTCAGCGTCAGCGGGCTGATGAAAATCGGCGGGGAGGCATCCGCGGCCACCGGCTCCTTGAAAGCGGTCAGCACGATCCACAAGAACGGGATCCCAATCAGCACAAGCCCGATGAGAAGAAGCAGGATCCGGAGTGCCAGTATGCCTTTACGTCGACGTCTCATTCTCGTACCTAACTTCGCCGCGGAAGGACGAGGAAGGTGATACCCACGGTGAGCGCCACGAGCAGCACGAGGACCACGCCCATCGCGGCGGCATAACCGAGCCTTTGGTAGAGCAAGCCGGTGTTGTAGATTTGCAGGCCGAGTGGCGTGCTCGCTATGCCCGGACCGCCGGTGGTCAGCTCCTGGATCTGCTCAAAGAGCCTGAATCCGTCGATAAGCCGCAGCAAGACGACGATGAAGAGCACCGGCCTGATATGGACCAGCGTCACGTGCCAGAACACCCGGAACGGGCCGGCACCGTCCACCTCGGCGGCCTGCTGCAGTTCACGAGGGACCGTGAGCAACCCGGCGAACAGGAGTATCGCCTGGAACGGCACCGCGGTCCACAGGCTCGCGATCACCACGACCGGGATCGCCAGATGCGGGTCGCCGAGCCATAGCGGCTGGGGCAGATGGAGCAACCCCAGGAAATAGTTGATCCAGCCCGACTCGTTGTTGAACATCGCGCGCCACGTGATGGCGACGACGATTCCCGCCGTCATGATCGGAATCGTGTACAGGCTGCGGACGATACGAATACCCGGGAAGGCGGTTCTCATCAGCACAGCGAGCAGCAGGCCGAGCGCCGTCGACAAGACGGTGAGCCCGATCACGATGTAGAGCGTGTTGAAGATAATCGGCAGCGTCTGCGGGTCGTGCCACAACTCGACGAAATTCGCGAACCCGATGAAACGCCAGCCCGGCAGGACAAGATTGTAGTTAGTGAAGCCCATCCCGATCGTGGCCACGAACGGGACGGCCGTCACGGCCAGCATTACGATGAGCCCCGGCCACGAGGCGAAAAGCAGGAAATGCCGGTCTATGTACGCACGGACGTGCGCGCCCGCATTGCGGGCGCGCACGTCCGGTGCAGCGTCTGTCGCCATACGCAGCTATTTCTCCCGCATTATCACGACGATGGGAACGGCTTGGGGTAGCCAGCCTGTTTCATGATGGCATTGACACCGCTCGTCATCGTGGCCATGACCGATGCCACCGATTGCTGCGTAGTGACCAGGGTTGATAGGCCGTTCGCGATCGGCGGGATGATTTCGGTGCCCTCGGGAATACCGGGCAGGAGCACCGCGTCGGGGTGCGCCAGGATGTACTTGAGAGCCTGATCGAAGGTCGGCGGCAACGCGGCCACGACCGCCGGGTCGTTGAGGACAGATGTTCGGGAAGGTGTCAGGAGGTCCTTGGCGAGCGCGGCGTTCTTCTGCACCTCTGGTGAGGTCAGGTACTGGATGAGCTGCCACGCGGCGCCCTTGTGGAGAGAGGCGTTGTTCATCCACACGCCGAACGGCTGCACCAGGGCGCAGTGATCGGGGTTGACCGCCTGGCACGGCAGTTCCCAGAACGCAACGCTGTTCGCCACCTTGGACTGGGTCGGGTCGATCACCAGCGGAATGCTGCCCGAGTCATCCTGCCACATCGCCACTCGTCCCTGCTGGAAGTCCTGCAGGCAGTTGTCGACGAGGTAGGTAGCGATTCCCTTGGGCGCGGCATTCTGCAGGATGTCGCGGTAGAAGCTGCCGAACGCGGAGGCGTTGGGCTCCTGGCCGATCAGGAAGTTCCAGCTCTTGTTGAAGTACGTCCCGGTGAGCGGGTTGTTGTAGGGGATGAACCAGTTCCACATCTGGAATGCGTCGTAGAGGGCCTGCGACTTGTCGCCGCGGACGCAGAAGCCGGCATGGGCAGGCGTCGTCAGCTTCTTCGCGTCAGCGAGGAGCTCCGTGGGATTCTGCGGCGGAGACGTTATGCCCGCCGCCTTGAACATCGCGGTGTTGTAGTACAGCAGTGCGCCGCCCGCGTGACTCGCGACGCAGTACGTCTTACCACCCGACTGGCAGGATGCCTCGATCGCAGGCGCGACATCGGAGAAGTTGTAGGTGGCGGCGGTGTCCGCGGGGTTGTTGATGTAAGAGTCGAGCGGGGCCACGCTTCCGGCGGCCACGAAGCCCGGCAGGTCCTCGGTGCCGTAGGAGAAGACGTCCAGCCCGGTATCCTTGGACTTCAGCTGCAACTGGAGGGTCTGGTCGATGGACGAGACCGGCAGCTCGACGAAGTTCACCTTGATGCCGGTCTTGGCGGTGAACTGCGGCATCAGGGTCTTGTAGTAGGTGAACTCTGGTGTTGCCGTGTACGTCTCGTAGGTGATCGTCGTTCCTGCGTATGGCTCGGACGAGTTCCCCGAGCTCGTCGAGCTACCAGATGAGCTGCTGCACGCCGCCAGCGTGAGCGCCAGTCCGACCGCCGCCCCCACGGCAGCGTACTTCCGTCTAGCCACTCTCATGAACCTCTCCATATCTCATACACCATCCAGGGTCAGTGCGTCGTAGCCAGTGGCGCCCGGTTGGCCGACAGACTCGACCCTGACTCACCTGCTCACACCGCGATGCCAGCGCCCGGTGAGGCCAGTTCGTGCTGGGCAGACGCCCCAAGGGCTGACCTCCTTCCCTGTGAAGGGCCGTGCGGCGAATCCTCGCAGCGGGGTGAAGGGGTTTGCAAGAGTTGAGATATCATATTTCTGGATCGTTACTTAGGCGTTACGTTCCCACCACGATGGGAGCACGCGCTTGTCAGCACGGAGAACTCGCGATTGTCTGCGACTCGGCCGCGAGGCAACCATGACCGTGCCGAGCCCAGATCGAGCAGCACTTCGGCCGACGGAGCGTCCTGGTCGCAGGAAGGCGCGGTCCTCTCCCGGCCTCCCGGCCTCGCGGCCTCCTGATAAGGCTCGGGCTGCCGCCCTTCCTCGTCCGGATGGCGCGGCTACCCTGGCCGGGGCTGGCGACTGCTGAGCACCAGTGCCAGAGCCTCTGCCAGCACCTGGCTGGCGGGAGCCAGCCTGCTACCGGCGTGCGTTGCGGGAATGGCATCGGCCAGCGCCCCCGTGACGACGGGTGGGTGTCGGGCAGAATGGATTCATGGCAGGTTCGAGCGGTTCAGCCACGCTACCGGTCATCGATGTAGGCCCGCTGACCGGCGGCGCTCGGGCAGCGGCGAGGGCTGCGGCGGCGGAGCAGGCACCCGGCCCGTTCGGTCCAAAGATCTTTCGATGGCCTTGAACGCCGGCCGCACGGGATGACTAGATGTCAGCACGGATTCAGCACGCACTCAGGACAATGACCCTGCTCTGGTACCCTCGGTCGCGGCATTGGGCGCCGCGCGCTTCAGGCTACGAGGACTACCTTAACTCCGACCGCGTCATAGGTCCCGCGCGCGCGTGCGTCTCTCGTTGCGAGGGCTACGCTGTGCTCCTTGGCGGCGAGGGCCACCAGTCCGTCGTACACGGCTCCCCCGGCAATACCCAGTCGGCTCAAGGTGGCATGGACCGTCTGAGCAGGCGGGCCGCTCAACGTCAGCGGCGTAGTGAACCGCGCGTCGAGCAAACGCGCGGCATCCGCTGCGGACAGCCTGGCGTCACCTGGCAGCCTGGTGAGCACGGAGTAGGTCTCGGCCAGGGCATGCCCGCTCAGCGCGAGCTCTTGCCCGGCCCACCATCGCACCACTTCCGCGTGATGCTGATGTGAGCGAACCAAGAGGGGGACGGCGACACTCGTATCGACCGCGATGGTCACTTGCGGCCCGCGTCGATGAGGCCGAAGAGGATGTCGTCATCGACAGGCGTGTCGCCGGCCGATACGAGGACGCCGTCCTCCTCGACTAGGCGCGCAGTCCGGCCGGCGGGGACGACCTGCACGCCAGCACCGTAAGGCGAGATGTCCACCTTGGTACCCGGGAGCAGACCCAGCGCGTCGCGGATGGGCTTGGGCAACACGATCCGGCCTGCCTGATCCACAACAGCTTCCATGGGAATATCATACCAGTCAGATCCCATTAACGTTGCCGCGGCAATCACTCCAGCACGTCGCGAGACTACACGAAAACCGCAGGTCAGCGGCCCAATATCAGTCCTTTCAGCCGCTGGCCAAGGTGGATCTCAGAGGGCGACGACCTCGATGTGCTTTCCCTCAGCCACTATTTGCATGTCGCGGGGATCGCTGGTCACCACGGTGATCTCATCCCCGGCCAGCATCGCGGCTCCGAGGTGGGCGTCGGCGACGGAAACCCCGGTTCGGTTCCTGATGGCAGCCGCGGCATTGGCGTGACTCGCATCGAGGGGAATGTCCGTGATACGCAGCCGGTTAACGAACGCCCAAACCGGCGCCGTACGATCCCACCCCGCTTCGACGCGGACGGCGGACGGCACCGCGACACTGATCGAAGTGGCCCGCGCTTTACGGCTGACTGCGATCAGGGCATGGCTGACGACGCGGCGATGCCTCGGATGCGCCGGGTTGGCGAGAGCCTGGACAGCCTCGTTGTCCAGCAGGATGGTCCGGCTCATGCCGCAGCGCTGGCTCGTGCCTCGGCCCATAGAAGCACATCCTCCGGACCGGCACCCGGATGTCGCTGTTGCACCTGGGTGGCAGCCTGGCGAATAACTTCAGGCTGATCGGCTAGCGGATGGCCATCGATTTCAGCGGCAGCAATGGCCAGGTCGGCCAGGGTGGGGCGGGCCTCTGGGTACTCCTCGAAGTGACGGTCGAGCACCGCCTGCATGACGGCTGCCTCCAACATGGCTCGCAGGGCATTCGCCGTCAAGACGGTCGTCGATGGGGCCACGTCGAGTTCACCGACCGCCAGTGCAGCCGCTTCCCTCAGCGCGCTTGGTATGCGCATCGACGTATTGACCGTCTCCGGATCGGTGCTGTCGAGTAGCTCGTTGATCCGGTCGATTACCTCGTAATCGTTCACGCCATATTTGTACCACGGCAGCGTGGTACAAATCTATGATTGACCCTTGACGATCACCTGGTAAACACTGGCCTGGTAGGTGCCGGCCGTGTCGGGGGGCAGGTGGGTGAACCAGATCAGGACGTAGCGGACGTGCAGCGGGGCGCTCGGGTACAGCTGGACTGTGCCGCCGACGTTCGAGGCGCTAGCGACTACGGGCAGCCAGGCGGGAACGGGCTTGCTGCCCGCACGCAGCTCGAGATCGGCGCCGTGGCTGTTCAAGGACACCCGGACCGAAGTGACGGTCACCGTCCGGCCCATATCGAGCAGCAGGCCGGTGCCGGCCGGCAGGTCATAGAAGTCCGCGCTGACGTACCAGTCGCTGAGCCACGGCGTAGCCGCGTTGCCGGACACCGCGAGCGTGGCGTGCTGGGGGTTCTGCCCGTCGGCCAGGCCGCCCGGGCCGAAGGCCGCCACGCTGGCCACGGTGAGGACCCGCGACGGCGGCGGGGGCGGGGGCGGGGTGCTGGCGGAGGGCGGGGAAGCCGGGCCTGTGCTGGCCGGGGCTGTGCTCGCCGGGGCTGTGCTCGCCGGGGCTGAGCTCGCCACAGCCGGGCTCGGCAGGCCGCTGGAGGCGGCCACCGGCCCGGCCGTATCCGTGGCGCGCGGGTGACCGGCGGCGGCGGCGCGCTGGTCGTGGCCCGCGTTCGCGGCAAACTCATAGGTAGCCGTCCCCAGGACCGCCAGGACCAGGACGACCAGCGTCGCGGTGAGCTTGACCCGGCGACGTTCCCGCCTCCTGGCCGGCTTGGGCAGGTCGAAGGCTTCCGCCGCGGCGGCCTCGCGCTCGGCTCGCTGCCTCGCGTCATGCTCGTTAACCAACGGTGCGGGTTCCTTCCCGGCGGGGACATGGAGGATTGGTTCCCCGCCGCGAGTGGTTTGACGCGCGACCCCGGTCACGGAAAGTTATGACCTCAGCGACGGCTGCCCTGCACGGTGACGGTGTAGACGCTCGCCTGGAAGGAGCCGGACGCGGCCGGCGGCAGCTTGGTGAACCAGATCAGCACGTAGCGGGCGCGGACCGGGGCGGTGAACCGTACGGCCATGACGCCGCTCGCGTTCGTCGCGACCGCCACCGGGGGCAGCTGCGCCAGCGACGGTGTGTTACCGGCCCGCATCTGGAAGTCCGCGCCGGGAACGGAGCCGAGGGTCACTTCCGCGCCGGTGATCGTGACCACCTGGCCCATGTCCACCAGGAGGCCGGTGCCGGGCTGAGCGTTCGCGAACCGCGGCGAGGCGTACCCGGCGGTGGTCCAGGCCGTGGCCGGGTTGCCATCGACCGTGAGCGGCACGAGCTGCGGGTTGTCTCCATCGGCCGTGCCGCGCGGGCCGAACGCCACGACCCGGGCCGGGGCGAGGGCGACGGGACCAGCAGCGGCCGGGACAGAGGCGGCGGGACCAGCAGCGGCCGGGACAGAGGCGGCCGGGAGAGGACTGGCCGGGGCCGCCGAATGCGACGGCGCGGCCAGCGATGCCGAGGGGGGCGGGCCCGCGGGGCCGGCGAAGACGAAGTGATAGATGGCGAAGCCTGCCGCGGCCAGGATCAGCGCGGCCACGATCGGCACCCACCTGGTCCGCCGCGGCTCGATCCTGGCGAACGCACCGTCGCGGCCCACCCGGCCGAACGGGATGGCCGGCGGGATGGCCTGGACCGGGACCGGTTCCGGCAAGGACCGGTAGGTCGCGTCGAATGCCCTGATCAACGGGCCCGGGTCAACGCCAAGGGCGAGGGCGATAACGCGGATGTCGCGGCGAGCATGAGCGTCGGTGCCGGATAGCACATAGTCGTCTCGCTCGATCGCGCGGACGATTGACTCCCTGACGCGGGTGTGGTGGCTGACTTCGGCCACGGTGAAACCCAACTCGTGCCGCGCGTCAGCCAGTACCTCGCCGATGCTCACGGTGTGGCTCTCTTCTATCACCGATGTCCTTGCCCTCGGAGGATTGCGGCCTCTAAAACCATGAACCAGAACTGTCTCTTCGTCTAGAGGCGGACGCCAGATCTGGGACTGATGAGATTCAGGAGGCGCCAGATTCGCGGAGAGCGGCACCCTTGGCGCGAGACTGGCCGGCCAGGCGTTCGGCGAAGGAGTTCAGCCGGGCCCGCAGTCCGGGGTCGGCGGCGCCCAGGATGCGGACCGCGAGCAGGCCCGCGTTGCGGGCCCCGCCGACCGCGACGGTCGCGACCGGGATGCCGGCCGGCATCTGGACGATCGACAGTAGCGAGTCCAGGCCGTCCAGGTTCTTCAGCGGGACCGGCACGCCGATCACCGGCAGCGGCGTGACCGAGGCCAGCATGCCGGGCAGGTGCGCGGCGCCGCCGGCCCCGGCGATGATGACACGCAGCCCGCGGCTCTCGGCCGACGAGCCGTACTCGATCATCTCGCGCGGCATCCGGTGCGCGGACACCACGTCGGCTTCGTAGGGAACGCCGAACTCGGCCAGCGCCTCGGCGGCCGCCCGCATGACCGGCCAGTCCGAGTCGGAGCCCATGACGACTCCGACGACCGGGAGGACGGGGGCCTCGCTCACTCGCCGTCCTCCGTGCCCCATCGCAGGTAGCTCGCGGCGCGGCGAGCGCGGTCCGCGAGGCCGGCCGGGTCGGAGTGACCAGTTACCGTCACGTGGCCGATCTTACGGCCGGGGCGCACCGGCTTGCCGTACATGTGCACCTTCACGCCGGGATCGCCGGCCATCACGTGGATGTACCTGTCGTAGATGTCCCCGTCGTCGCCGCCGAGGACGTTCGCCATCGCGGTGGCCGGGGCGGCCAGCGCGGGGGAGCCGAGCGGCAGGTCGAGCACGGCCCGCAGGTGCTGCTCGAACTGCGAGGTCTGCGCCCCCTCGATGGTCCAGTGCCCGCAGTTGTGCGGGCGCATCGCGAGCTCGTTGACCAGCAGCCCGGCGTCGGTCTCGAAGAGCTCGACGGCCAGCAGGCCGGTCACCCCGAGCTCGGCCGCGAGCCGCAGCGCGAGTTCTTCCGCCTGCGCCGCCCGGCCGGGGGGCAGCCCCGGCGCCGGCGCGATGACCTCGCGGCAGATGCCGTCGCGCTGGACCGTCTGCACCACCGGGTACACCGCGCCCTGGCGGTGCGGCGAGCAGGCCGCGAGCGCGGCGAGCTCACGGGTGAACGGGACGTACTCCTCGGCCAGGAACGCGGGCGCTCTCGCACCGGCTGGCGCCCGGCGCAGCGCCAGCACCTCGGCGGCCTGCGCCGGGGACTCGCACACCCACACGCCCTTGCCGTCGTAGCCGCCGCGGACCGATTTCAGCACCACCGGCCAGGAACCCCCGGCGAACTCCTCGACGTCGGCGAGGCCGGCGACCGGCGCGAAGCGCGGGCAGGGGACGCCGAGCCCGGTCAGCCGCTCCCGCATCACCAGCTTGTCCTGAGTCAGCCGCAGCGCCGCGCCACCCGGCCGGACGGCCACGCCCGTCTGCTCGAGCGCGGCCAGGTGATCGCCTGGCACATGCTCGTGGTCGAAGGTGAGCACGTCGCAGCTGGCCGCGAACGCGCGCAGGTCATCGAGCGAGCGGTAGTCGCCTACCTGCGTTGCGGCCCAGACCTGGGCGGCGCTGTCGCCGGGAGAGTCAGCCAGGATGCTGAAGCCGATACCGAGGCCGATAGCGGCCTGGGCGGTCATCCGGGCCAGCTGGCCGGCGCCCACCATGCCCACCACGGGAGCGCCCGGCGGCAGGGAACGCGGCGCGGAATCGGTCACGGACCGTACCCTAACCGACCGGCGGCACGCAGGTGACGAGCGCACGCAGGCGGGACCGTTCGGCCTCATGATTTTGGTTTTATCGCCGGTCTCGGCAGATAAGTTAACTTTCGGGATACATCCGGCTGGGTAAAAACCTCTATGATCACGCCATCTACCAGGCCGAAGGAGCACGCTGATGGCGACACGCGACCAGGATGTCCCGGTGAGCGACGCAGGCGCAGGTCCCGGCGTTCTCGTCCGCGAGGGCAGCTACGGCACTCAGGTCATCGCGGTCGAGCCGGGCGGGTCGGAATTCATCCCGCTGAACGAACGGCACGGCCGGCCCCTCCAGCTCTTCTGGACCTGGACCTCGCCGAACATGGAGTTCGCCACGATCTTCGTCGGCGTGCTCGCGGTGGCCGGCTTCGGCCTCGGCTTCTGGGCGGCGGCGCTGGCCCTCGCCCTGGGCAGCCTGATCGGCGGTATCACCCAGGGGATCTTGTCCATGCGCGGGCCGAAGTACGGGGTGCCGCAAATGGTGCTGAGCCGGCTGGGGTTCGGCTACTGGGGCAACGTCCTGCCCGCCGGGCTGAATTCGGTCACGGCCGGCATCGGCTGGTTCGCGGTCAACAGCGTCAGCGGCGCCTTCGCGCTGAACGTGCTGACCCACCTGCCGAAGGTGCTCTGCCTGCTCATCATCGTGGCGGTCCAGGTGGTGGTGGCGTTCTTCGGCCATAACCTGGTGCAGGTCTTCGAGCGGTACGCCTTCCCCATCCTCGCCGTCATCTTCCTGATCGCGGCCGGGGTCATCTTGAGCAAGGCTCATCCGAGCGCGCCGCATCACACCATCCCCGGCGCGTTCCTGCTGACGTTCGGGGCGTCGTTCGGGTACGCGGTGGGCTGGAACCCGTACGCGTCCGACTACACCCGCTACTTCAAGCCGGACACGAACAAGCGGGCCATCGCCCTCTGGTCCGGGCTCGGCCTGTTCCTGTCCTGCGCGCTGCTCGAGATCGTCGGCGGGGCGGCCGCCACCGTGGTCAGCGCGGGCGACGCGCTCGGCGCCAACCCGACCGGCGCGTTCACCGGCATACTGCCCAAGGCCCTCGCCGACCTGACGCTGCTGGCGATCGCCCTCGGCGCCGTCGCGGCGAACGTGCTCAACATCTACTCCGGCGCGCTGTCGTTCACCGCGCTCGGCATCAAGCTCCCGCTGTCACTGCGGCGGGCGATCGTGGCGCTCGGGTTCGGCACCATCGGCTTCTTCCTGGCCTGGAGCGCGCTGCCCAACGCGGGCACCAAGTACGAGAACTTCCTGCTGATCATCGCGTACTGGATCGCGCCCTGGCTCGCCGTCTACTTCTGTGACCTGCTGCTGCGGCGCAACCCGGACGAGCGGATGCTGTTCTCGACCAGGCACCAGAACTGGGCCGGGCCGGTGGCCATGCTGGCCGGGATGGGCATCTCGATCTGGCTGTTCTCCAACCAGACCGAGTACGTGGGAGTCGTGCCGTCCCACGTCCCGTCCATCGGTGACCTGACCTTCGAGGCCGGGTTCGTGATCACGGCCGTGGTCTACCTGGCCTGGCACGCCATCGCCAAGACCGGGCGGGAGAACGCGGTCGCCACCTGACGGGGCTGGCCGCGGCCGCGGCCGGGTGAACTCTGGGCGGTTTCAGCGCATCGTGTCAGGGAAGCATGAGTCGGCACTTAGCCACGGCCGGTAAAGTGTGCACGTCTTGCCGGGCACCCGGTACGGGGGCTTTTCCCGGGCGCCTGGTTACCGTGCCGCTGAAATCTGCCGTGCCGAAAGGAACCGCTCTTCATGGTGAGCATTGGCCGACGCTTCACTGAGCTGATCCCTGAACTGGCGAAGTTCGGTGTCGTCGGGCTTATCGGGTCGATCATCGACCTGGGCGGTGCCGCCTACCTGCACGGTAAAGTCGGCGTCGGTCCCATGGTCTCCAAGGGCATCTCCATCTGCGCGGCCACCGCGTTCACCTACCTCGGCAGCCGGTTCTGGACCTTCCGGCACCGGGTCAACCAGGCCCTGCTCCGCGAGGGACTGCTGTTCGTCGCGCTGAACGTCGTCGGGCTCGCCATCGCCGAGATCGTGATCGCGGTCACGACCTACGGGCTCGATAGGAACAGCACGCTGGCGTACAACGCGGCCAGTGTGGTCGGCACGGGGCTCGGGACGATATTCCGGTACTTCTCGTACAAGAAGTGGGTCTTCCTGGCCGGGGACCCCGGCGCGGCCGTGGCCGCCGGGGAAGCCGCCGTTTCCGGGATTGTCGACCCGGCCGAGGCCAGCCCGGCGGGGGCCATGCTGACCGGAGCGGAATACGGCCACGGCTACGGCCAGCCAGGCAAACACCGTTACGGGCCGCCCTGGGAGATCCTAACCGACGCCGACGCCGACGCCGACGCCCCGGCCCGGGCCCCGCGTCGCTAGATTCCGGGCGGGTCCGGCCGATCGTCTTGGCTGGCGAGGTGGGACGCGTGCCGAGATGAGGAATTGTCTGCGTTTTCGGGGGTGATGGCACCCGAAAACGCAGGCAAAGCGCGGCCGCGGGGACAGGCGGCCGCGGGGACAAGGGGAGACGACCTGCGGCTCAGGCGGGGCCGCGGACGGGGACAGTGCCGGGCCGGGGCGAGTGCCGCGGCAGGAAGACCGCGAACGTGGCCGGCTTGGGCTTGACCAGCACGACGCGGCCGCCGTCGGCCGCCGCCATCGTCCGCGCCAGCGCCAGGCCTAGCCCGGTCCCCTCGGGACGGCCGCTGACGCTCCGCTCGAAGATGCGGGGGACCAGGTCGTGCGGGATGCCGTCGCCCTCGTCTCTGACCTCGATCACCACCGAACGCGCGCTCTGCGACGTCTGCAGGGTCACCGTTCCGCCGCCGTGCATCAGCGCGTTGTCCAGCAGCGTGGCGAGGACCTGGGCCAGGCCGCCCGGGGTGACGTGCGCCTGCAGCCCGCGGACGCCGATCACCTCGAGCCTGCGCCGGGCCCGCCGGAACGCGGGTTCCCACTCGACGACCTGCTGCTGGACGATCTCGTCGATGCCGGTCAGCGCGGCCGAGGCCGCGGTCGCCCGCCGGGCCGGGCTGAGCAGCTGGGTCACCACGTCCGCGAGCCGCTCGGCCTGGGTGAGGGCGGCGCTGCCCTCCTCGCGGACCACGTCCGGGTCGTCCGCCGCCGCGATCATCTCCTCCAGCCGCATCGACAAGGCGGTCAGCGGTGTCCGCAACTGGTGGGAGGCATCCACCGCGAGCTCACGGTCGGCCGCCAGCAAGCTGCTCAGCCTGCGGGCGGAGCTATCGAGCCCGTCGGCGAGCTGATCCAGCTCGGAATCGCCGTACCGGCGGCCCAGCGGGCGCGGGTCGCCGGCCCCGAGCCGCCCGGCCGCCTCGGCTAGGTCTTCTACCGGCCGCGTCAGCCGCCCGGCGAGCACCGCGGTCAGCCAGCCGGCCAGCCCCACCGCGACGACCATCAGTCCGCCGATCACGGCCACCGCGGCCGCGCCGCGGCCGGACGCGATCACCAGGGCGGGCACGCCCACGATCAGCACGGCGACGCCCGCCACGGCCAGGCTAGACAGCCACAGCTTCTTGCGCATCAGTCAGTCCGCGACGTGCACCGCGGTCAGTCGCCGCGCTCAAAGCGGAACCCGACGCCCCGGACCGTGGTGATGTACCTAGGGCTGTGCGCGTCGTCACCGAGCTTGCGGCGCAGCCAGGAAATGTGCATGTCGAGCGTCTTGGTGGACGTCCACCACTTCGCGTCCCATACCTCGCGCATGATCTGCTCGCGGGTGACTACCTTGCCCGCCTCCCGCAGCAGGATGCAGAGCAGGTCGAACTCCTTGGTGGTGAGGTCGAGCTCGGTGTCGCCGTGCCAGGCCCGGCGGGCGTCGGTGTCGATTCGCACGCCGAGCGCCGCCGAGCCTTCGGCCGTGCCCCGGCGGAGCAGGGCGCGGACCCGGGCCAGCAGTTCGGCGAGCCGGAACGGCTTGGTGACGTAGTCGTCCGCGCCGGCGTCGAGGCCGACCACGGTATCCACCTCATCGGCGCGGGCGGTGAGGATCAAGACAGGGACGGCGTACCCGCCGGCCCTGACCCGCCGGCACACCTCGAGTCCGTCGAGCTCGGGCAGGCCGATATCGAGCAGGATCAGGTCGACCCCGTCGCTCAGGGCCCGGTCGAGCGTGGCCGGGCCGTCCGCCGTGACGTCCACCTCGTATCCCTCCCGGCGCAGCGCGCGGGACAGCGGTTCGGAAATCGAGATGTCATCCTCGGCGAGCAGCACGCGGGTCATACGTAAATAGTAAAGCCACGGTAAAACTCAGGCCGGGCTGATCCCGTGCCGACGACGCGGGGGCGTCCGGTCCCTGCCGCGGGCGGCGGCGAACCGGCGCTCCAGTTCCGCCCGCAGGTCTTCCGGTTCGACGATATCGTCGACCACTAGTTCGGCGGCGAGCCGCAGGATGTCGATGTCCTGCTCGTAGTCGCGGCGCAGGCGCTCGGTCTCGGCCGCGCGGGCGTCGGCGTCGGCGATCTGCTCGAGCTTGCCCGCGTAGACCGCGTTCACCGCGGCCTCCGCTCCCATCACCGCGATCTTCGCGGTCGGCAGCGCCAGCGTCGCATCCGGATCGAAGCCGGGGCCCGCCATCGCGTACAGGCCGGCGCCGTAGGCCTTGCGCACCACGACGCAGATCTTCGGCACGGTCGCGTCGGACATCGCGGCGATCATCTTCGCGCCGTGCCTGATGATCCCCTGCCGCTCGACCGCGGTGCCGACCATGAAGCCGGGCACGTCCGCCAGGAACAGCAGCGGGATCCCGAACGCGTCACACACCTGGATGAACCGGGCCGCCTTGTCGGCCGAGTCGACGAACAGCACCCCGCCCTTGAACATGGGATTGTTCGCGATCACCCCGATCACCTGGCCGGCCAGCCGGGCGAAGCCGGTGAGCACTTCCCTGGCCCACAGCGCGTGGATCTCGAAGAACGAGTCCTCGTCGACCAGCCCGCGGACGAAACGGCGCATATCGAACGCCTCCCGCTCGCGGGCAGGCACCAGAGCGCGCAGGTCAACCGGTTTCGGCGCCCGCGCCGCCGCGGCGGGCGGCGGCTGCTGCCAGTTCTGGGGCAGGTACGACAGGTACCCGCGGACCGCCTCCAGCGCGTCCTGCTCGGTGGCCGCGAGGAAGTGCCCGCTGCCCGAGACCGTGCAGTGCAGCCGGGCGCCGCCCATCTCCTCCAGCGTCGTCTTCTCGCTGACCACCATCTCGACCATCCGGGGGCTGCCCAGGTACATCGAGGCGTTCCCGTCCACCATGGCGGTGAAGTCGCAGAACGCCGGGATGTACGCGCCGCCGGCCGCCGACGGCCCGAACAGGGCGCAGATCTGGGGAATCGAGCCGGAGGCCCGGATCTGGGTGCGGAAGATGCGGCCGGCGCCCCGGCGGCCGGGGAACATCTCCACCTGGTCGGTGATCCTGGCGCCCGCGGAGTCGACGAGATAGATCATCGGGATGGCGACCTGGTAGGCCTTCTCGATGATCCGGATGATCTTCTCGACGGTGCGCGCGCCCCACGACCCGGCCTTGACCGTGGAGTCGTTCGCCATCAGCGCGACCGGCCGGCCCCCGATGGTCGCGGTTCCGGTGATGACCCCGTCGGCGGGCAGCCCGTCCGCCAGGGCGTTCGCGTACCGGCCGTCCTCGCTAAAGCTGCCCTCGTCGGCGAGCAACGCGATCCGCTCCCGGGCGAACAGCTTGCCGCGCGCGGCCGCGGTCTCGTGGTAACGGGCCGCGCCGCCCCGTTCGATGGTTTCCCTCAGCTTGGCGAAGTCCGTCATGACGGGATGGTAACGGTCCGGGCCTAAGCGTCGCGACCGCGGCTACTGACCGGGCCAGGCCTGGCGCTTCTCGACGAAGGCGGCGATGCCCTCCCGCCGGTCGGCCGACAGCGCGGCGGTCCGCCAGGCCGCGTCCTCGACGTCGAGCCCGGCTTCCAGCGAGACCCCCCAGCCATGCCAGATGGCCCGCTTGGCCGCCCGGACCGCTACCGGGGAGTTGGCGGCGATCTGCCCGGCGAGATCGAGGGCCGCGGGGCCGTCCTGGCCGGCGGGCACTCGCCGGTCGACGAGCCCGAGCCGTTCCGCCTCCTCGACGCCGACCCGGCGGCCGGTCAGGATCAGGTCCGCGGCCCGGCCCGGGCCGAGCCGCCGCGCGACCAGCTGCGTACCGCCGCCGCCGGGCACGAGGCCGACCGTCACCTCAGGCAATCCGAGCACCGCCGTGTCGTCCGCCACGATCAGGTCGCAGGCCAGGGCCAGCTCGCAGCCGCCGCCGAGAGCGAAACCGTGCACCGCGGCGATGACCGGCTGCGGCAGGGCCAGCAGGGCGCCGAACACGCCGCGCATCGCGGGTCGCTGGCGCAGGATGTCGGCGTCGGTCATGGTGGACCGTTCCTTCAGGTCCGCCCCGGCGCAAAAGGCGCGTTCCCCGGCCGCACTGAGCACGACCGCGCGGACCTCGGGTGCGGCGGCGGTCTCGGCACAGGCCCGGGCGAGCTCGCCGGCCAGCTCGGTGCTGATCGCGTTCATCGCCTCGGGGCGGCTGAGCATGATCTCGGCCACCACGCCGCCGTGGTGCCGCGACACCGTGATCGTTCCCATACCGGTGAGGCTAACGGCTGGTTCCGCTGCTCGCGTTCGAGCCTGCGCTGTTCGTCCTCCACCAGCCGGAACAGCGTGGCCTGCGCGAGTTCCACCCGCGGGATGTCTTTCAGCACGATCTGGCCGTGCTCGCCGGCCGATTCGACGACCAGCCGCCCGCTGCCCAGCAGGCGGTCAAGCGGCCCCTTGGCGAAGGACACGTCGTTGATCCTGACCAGCGGGATGTCCCGGCCACGCCTGGTCAGAACGCCTTCCCGCACCCGCAGCCGCCGGGTGGTCAGCTCATAGGTCGTCGTCCGCCAGCGCAATACCGGCACCATCAGCCACAGCATCAGGGCGAGGATCGCGATCGCGGCCACCACCAGCCGCTCCACCCCGGCCGCCTTACCCGCCGGGATCACCGCCTCCACCAGTAGCGCGGCCGCCAGCACGATCACCGCGAGGAGCAGCGGGCCGATCAGCGTCTTCCAGTGCGGGTGCAGCAACAGCACCGGCCGCTCGTCGCCGGTAAGCGAAGGGTCACGCGCCATACCGCACATATTGGCACGCCCTCGCGAGCCAAAGGGCCGCGGCACCGCCTGGACTGAGAAGCCCTCTCGCGAGCCGAAGGGGCGCGGCGCTGCCTGGACTGAGGAGCGACGAAGGAGCGACGAGGGAAGGCCAGTGCCTTAAAGCGCCCCGAAGGCGAGCGAGACAACAGAGAACGAGCGACGAGGGAAGGCGGTGCCTAAAGGCGGCCCGGAGGCGAAAGAAGCATAGAGTCAGCCCGTGAATGGGGTTCGAATGGCGGCCGTCGTACGGCGGCATTGGCTGTTCGGCCTCGCCCTGGCCGGCGCCATCGCGGTGCGGGTCCTGGTCATGCTGGCCTTTCGCCCGATCATGTGGTTCGGCGGCGACTCCGCCTCCTACCTGGCGACCGCGCTTCGGCTAGTCCCCGACCCTAGCCGGGTCGGCGGCTATGCCGTTGCGCTCTGGGTGCTGCGGCCGCTGCACAGCTTCGCGGCGGTGGCCGCTGTCCAGCACGCCATGGGCCTGGCCATCGGCGTGCTCATCTACCTGCTGGCCCGCCGGTACGGGCTGCCGGCCTGGGCCGCGACACTGGCTACCATCCCGGTGTTCTTCGACGCCTATCAGCTTCAGCTGGAATCGGACGCGGTACCCGACGTCCCGTTCGGCCTCATCATCTTTATTGCCCTGTACCTGCTGCTGCGGTCACCGGGGGAACGGCGGCTAACCCGCGCGGTCCCCGCCGCTTTCCTGCTCGGCGTGGCGACCATTATCTGGCCGGTCGGGCTGGCGCTGCTCGCGGTGGCGCTCGTCGCGCTGGTGTTCCGGCGGGCGGGCGTGCGGGTCATCGCGGCCGCGGTCCTGGCCGGGGCGGTGCCCGTCGCGGGCTACGCCGCCTGGTTCAGCCTGCACGAGCATCAGTTCAGCCTGACCAGCGGGGATGGCGTATTCCTGTGGGCGCGGACGATGTCGTTCGCGGACTGCGCGGTGATCAAGCCGCCGGCCGACGAGCGGGTACTGTGCCCGCCCGGCGGGCCACGGATGGCGTCGTCGCTGTATGTCTGGTCGGGGAACTCGCCGCTGCTGCGGATGCCCGGCGGCCGGTTCTCGGCGCGGACCAACGCGCTCGCGCGGGACTTCGCGCTGCGGGCCATCGCCGCGCAGCCGGGTGGCTACCTGACCGCGGTCGGGCATGACGTCGCGCTGAGCTTCTACTGGGACCGGCCGGTCCATCCGGACGCCGGCATCGTCGACCGGTACCAGTTCTCCGACGCGACCACGGCCTGGGTGCCGGCCAGCATGAGCGCCATCGGCGGCGGGACGGTCGCCGGGGACCAGGCCGCCTACACCGCCGGCCTGCCTGCCCCGACTCGGGCCGTCCAGCCCTTCGCCTCGTGGCTGGTGAGCTACCAGCGGTACGTTTACCTGCGCGGGACGCTGCTCGGGGTGATCCTGCTTGGCGGCCTGGCCGTCATGATCGCCAGGTGGCGTCGCGGGTCGGACGGGCCGCGGGCCGCCGCGCTGCCCTGGGCGTTCGCGGCGGTGATCCTGCTCGTGCCGCCCGCGATCGTCGACTTCGACCTGCGCTACCTGGTGCCGGCCGTGCCCGCCGCCTGCCTCGCGGCGGCCCTCGCGTGCGCGCCCGGTCCGGACCGGGCGGGTCAGCGCAGGTGGACCACGTCGCCGGCCGCCACCGCCCGCTCGGAGCCCGGGGAGTCGCGGACGCCCGGGGAGTCGCGGACGCCCGGGGAGTCGCGGACGAGCAGCCTGCCGTCCGGGTCGACGCCAACGGCCAGCCCGGAGAACAGCTGACCGCCGGGCAGTTCGACCCGGACCTGGCGGCCGATCGTGCCGCTCATGCGGGTGTATTCCGCGCGCAGCCCGCAGCGTTCCGGGTCACCGCCCGCCCGCCGCCAGGCCTGGTACCAGCGCTCACAGCCCGCCAGGATCTCGGCGAGCAGGCGCTCCCGGCTCGGACCGGACACGCCGAGGATCCGCAGGGACGTCGCGGGCAGGGCGCCCGGGCCGGGCGGCGGCAGTTCGGCTGGCTCGGTGGACACGTTGAGGCCGATGCCGATGACGACCGCGTCGCCGGCCGCCTCGGCCAGGATCCCGCCGAGCTTGGCCGGGCCTGCCAGGACGTCGTTCGGCCATTTGAGCTGCGCTTCCACCGCGGCTACGGAACGCACCGCCGCGGTGACCGCCACCCCGGCCAGCAGCGGCAGCCAGCCGCGGCGGGCGGGGGGGACGCCCTGCGGCCGCAGCAGGAGCGAGAACGTCAGGGCCGCGCGCGGCGGGGACACCCAGGCGCGGCCCAGCCGACCGCGGCCCGCGCTTTGCTCCTCGGCGGCCAGCACCGCGCCCTCCGGCGCGCCGACGGCCGCCCGGGCCAGCAGGTCGGCGTTGGTCGAGCCGGTCGCGGCGGTGACCTCGACGGTCTGCCACAGGCCGCCTGGCGTTATGACGGCCTGCCGCACGGCGCCGGCGTCCAAGGCGCGGCGGCCCGTCCTAGCCTCGGCTGAGCCGGCTGGCCTGGGCATGTGATTCTCCGTTCGCATCTGGACCCACTATTGTTCAGGTTTCAGGAGGAGGGAAAGCGTTGACCGGTCTCGGGACGAGCCACCGCCGCCGTAGCGCGGAGGACGGCGGCGCGCCGCCACGCCAGCGTAACTGGCGGCTGTGGCCGCCGGAAATCTCCTGGGACGCGGGCCCGCTGGCCGCCCGGGCCAGGGGTGTCGCGGCCAGCCTGGCCCCCGCCGCGCTGTGGCGGAACCACCGGCTGTTCACCGTCGCGGCCTGCCTTTCGCTGATCCCGCGGATCATCGCCGCGCTAGGGTTCTCCCCCGCCCTGTTCATCCAGGACTCGTTCTCGTATATGCAGGAGGGCACTCATTTCAACCTCGGTCAGCTCCGGCCGGCCGGGTATCCCATCCTGCTGCGGGTGCTCGAGCCTTTCCACAGCCTGCTGCTGGTAACCACGCTGCAGCACCTGATGGGCATCGGGCTGGCCGCGATCATCTACGGGGTGCTGCGCACCCGCGGGCTGCCGGCCTGGGGGGCGACGCTCGCGGCCGTGCCGACGCTGTTTGACTCGCGGCAGATCTGGCTGGAATCCTCCATCCTGCCCGACACCCTGTTCACGCTTGTGCTCATGATCGCGGTCGCGATCCTCATCGTCCGCCCCAGGCCCGCGATCTGGCAGGCCGTGATCGTCGGCCTGCTGGTCGCCTGGGCCTCGATCATCCGCGGTAACGGCGCCCCGGTCGTCGTCGTCGTCCTCGCCTACCTGGCGATCCAGCGGGCCGGCTGGCGGGTGCTCACGGCGTGCCTGGCGGCGTTCGCGGTCCCGCTGGCCGGGTACGCGCTGATCTTCTTCTCGGAGTACGGCCAGCTCAACATCACCAACAGCAGCGGGCTGTTCCTGTGGTCGCGGACGATGTCGTTTGCCAACTGCGCGATCATCAAGCCGCCGGCCGACCTGCGCGCGCTGTGCCCGGGTGCGCAGCCCGGCCATCCGACCTCGCCGACCCCACCGTGGTCCCTGTCCGCGCTGCTGGACGAGCGCACCCCGGCCGACTACCTGTGGGCGGCCGACGCGTGGTACCGGGTCGACGCCCATCCCGGCGTCAACGCGTACAACAACAAGCTCGCCACCCAGTTCGCGGAGCGGGCCATCCTGGCCCAGCCGCTGGACTACCTGAAGACGGTGGGCGCGGGCGTCTTCCTGACCTTCTTCGCCACCGACCGGTCGGAGAGCTACCTGTCGGATCACTTCACCGTGGCCCCGCACGTGACGACGCTCGCGCCGTACATGCAGCACGACGAGGCCAGGTACGCGCACACCACGTCGAACACGCACGTGGTCCAGCCGTGGGCGTTCTTCATGTTCGTCTACCAGCTGCCCGTGTGGTTCCCCGGGTGGGTCTTCTTCTTGGTGATGGCCGCCGGGCTGGTCCTGCTGATCAAGCGCTGGCGCGGCTGGGGCGCCTGCGCCGCGCTCGCCTGGGGGGTGGCGGTGGTTAACCTCGTGGTGCCGATCGCGGCGGTTGAACCCGACTACAGGTACGCGCTGTCCGCGGTGCCGTTCGCCTGCCTGGCGCTCGGCCTGGCGTGCATACGCAAGCCCGCGCCCGGGACGGCCGGCCGGATGGCCGCTCCCTCGGCGCCCTCGGCGCCGTCGGCCGAGCTGCCGGCGGCGGAGCTGCCCCCGGCGGAGCTGCCTCCCGAGGAGGCGGAGGCGTCTTAGTCACTGACGCGGATGCGGATGCGGCGGCTTAGTCGCTGACGCGGATGCGCAGGCGGCGGAAGCCCTTGCCCTTGCTCTCGATCTTGACGACCTCGATCCGGCCGACCTGGCGGGTCGACGCGACGTGAGTGCCGCCGTCCGCCTGCTGGTCCAGGCCCACGATGTCGACGACGCGCACGTCCTTGACCTCGGGCGGCACCAGGTTGGTGGCGGTCCGGATGATGTCGGGCAGCGCGAACGCCTCGTCCCGCGGCAGCACGCGGACGTCGATGCGCCGGTCGGCCTGGACCTCGGCGTTGCACGCGGCCTCGACCGCGTCCCGGAAGCCGTCCGGCACGTCGGGCAGGTTGAAGTCCATCCGGGCGGTCAGCGGTTCCATGTTGCCGCCGGTGACCAGCGCCCCGAAGTCGCGGAACACCACCCCGCACAGCACGTGCAGGCCGGAGTGGGTGCGCATCAGCGCGGTCCGGCGCTCATCGGAGAGGGCGCCGCGGACGGCGGTGCCTGCCGGCGGCAACGGGTCGCCGTCGGCCGGGATCAGGTAGAGGTCGTCACCCTTGCGCGCGCCCTCGATCCGGGTCTGCACGCCGCCCCACAACAGCACACCGTGGTCGGGCGGCTGGCCGCCGCCGCCCGGGTAGAAGGCCGACCGGTCCAGGACGATCCCCTCGTCCCCGGCCGCGAGCACCTGGGCGTCCCACTCGCGCAGGGTCTGGTCGTCTAGTTCGAGCCGGTGCGTGCGCCACTGCGTCTCACTCATGGCGGCAGACTACCGCCGGCTATCCGGTGTTCTGCAGGCCGGCCGCGACACCGTTGACGCTGAGCAGCAGCAGCCGTTCCAGGCGCTCGCGCTCGTCGTCCGGGGTGTCGCCGGGCAGCCCGCGCAGCGCAGCCAGCGCCCGCAGTTGCAGGTAAGAGAGCGCGTCGACGTAGGGGTCACGCAGCGCGACCGCGCGGGCCAGCACGTGCCGGTCGGCCAGCAGCCGGTCGTGGCCGGTGACGGCGAGTACCAGCCGCCTGGTCAGGTCGTACTCGGCGAGCACTCGCTCAGTCAGGTCATCCCGGCCGCCCAGCGCCAGGTAACGGGCGCCGATCAGCCGGTCCGTCTTGGCCAGGCTCATCGCCGCGTTGTCCAGCAGCACACCGAACAGCGGCCACTCGCGGTACGCGCGGCGCAGCACCTCGACGCCCTCGGCGCTCTCGATGCCCTCGGTGCCGTCGCCCCCGGAGCAGGAGCCAGGCGTCGAAGCCGGCGCCGGCGTCGAAGCCGGCGCCGGCGATGGCGGCTAGCCCGCTGCCCAGGCCGTACCAGCCCGGCAGGTTCATCCGCGTCTGCGACCAGGCGAAGACCCAGGGGATCGCGCGCAGGTCGGTCAGGTCCATGGTGGCTACCGCACCCGGCGGGCCCGGCGCCAGCCCGCGCTTGGCCGGCCGGGAGCCGATGCGCAGGCCGCCGATCTCACCGAGCGGGCTGATCCGGGCGAACCAGTCGGCGAAGCCTTCCGCGGCGACCAGCCCGCGGAAGGCGGCCCGCGCGGCCTCGTCGATCCGGTCGGCGACGCCGCGGTAAGTGGCCGCGGCGGCCGCGTTCCGGTCGGCTATCTTCGCGGACGAGGCGAGCAGCACCGCGGAACTGACCTGCTCCAGGTGCCGCTTGGCGATCGCCTGCTGACCGTACCGGGCGAAGATGACCTCGCCCTGCTCGGTGACCTTGAAGGACCCGTTGACCGAACCTGGGGCCTGGGCCAGCACGGCGCGGCCGGCCGGGCCGCCGCCCCGGCCGAGCGCACCGCCCCGGCCGTGGAACAAGGTGAGCCGGATGTCATGAGCCGCGGCCCATTCGGCCAGCCGGGCCTGGGTATCGAATAGCCGCAGGGTGGCGCTGGCGGGCCCGAGTTCCTTGGCCGAGTCGGAGTACCCGAGCATCGCCTCCAGGGCCCGGCCGTTAGCGGCGAGCCGCTGCGTGACCTCGGGGAGCGCGAGCATTCCGGTCAGCACGTCCGGCGCGTTCTCCAGGTCGACCGCGCTCTCGAACAACGGCACCACGTCGAGCTCGGGAGTCCGGCCATCAGCCATGGCGTAGCTGGCGAGCTCGTAGACCGCGGCGATGTCGTCGGCCGAGCGGGTGAAGCTCACCACGTAGCGCCGGCA
Organism: uncultured Actinomycetes bacterium; assembly: GCA_963806335.1. GTDB lineage: Bacteria > Actinomycetota > Actinomycetes > Streptosporangiales > Streptosporangiaceae > Palsa-504. The sequence goes on along the minus strand of CAWDXO010000016.1, from coordinate 220,133 downwards.
GGCGTCCGGGCCGAACCGGTCCTGGATCCAGGCCACCGCGCGGAACGTGGCCAGCACTTCCTCGGTCTGCGCTGACCAGGTCTGGGCCGACCAGGTCTGGACCGACCAGGTCTGGGCCGACCAGGTCTGGGCTGGCCAGCCCGTGCCGTCCGGGGCGCCTGGCCGGGCACCGTCATCGATGCCGGGCGGCCCCGCGGCCCGCAGCTCGCTCAGCGCCCGGGCGTGCACCTCGCTGTGCTGCCGCACCTCCAGGCCCGCCAGGTGGAACCCGAACGTCTCGGCCAGCCAGATGAGGTGCTGCAGCTCACCGAACGCCTGCCGGCTCGCGCCCGCCTTGGCCAGCGACTCCTGCACCACCCGCAGGTCGGCCAGGTACTCCGCCGGTCCCCGGTACGCGAGGTCGGCGTGGCGCACGCGGGTCGCGTTCAGCCGCTGCGCCGCGTACAGCAGGTAGGTCCGGTACGGCTCCTGCGGGGATCGTTCGGCGATCTCGGCCAGCAGTTCCGGGTGGGCGGCCGAGGCGGCGGCCAGCGCCCGGCGCAGCCCGGCCGCGGGCGGCGTGGTGGCCTCGTGCAGGGTCAGCGCCCGGCCGATCCTGGTCGTGGTGGCCTCAAGTGCGCGCAGTACGTGGTCGGCCTGGATGGCGGCCGCCTCGCGGGTGACGTTCGCGGTGACGAACGGGTTGCCATCCCGGTCCGCGCCCACCCAGCTGCCGAACCGCAGGAAGGCCGGCACGCCCGACGCCACCTGCCCGCTGTCCGGCCCGGCCAGCGCCCGGTCAAGCTCCCGGTACACGGTGGGCACCACCCGGAACAGCGTCTCGTCGAACGCGGTCATGACCGTGCGGACCTCGTCGATCGGGTCCATCGCCTTGACCCGCAGCTGTGATGTCCGCCACAGCAGGTCGATGTCCTCGCGCAGCACTCGCCGCGCCTCGGCGCGATCCGCGGCCCCGGCCCGCGGGTCATCGAGCACGCCGAGCTGGCCGCTGATCCGGCGCAGCGCCGCGACCACGGCGCGCCGCCGCGCCTCGGTGGGATGCGCGGTCAGCACAAGGTGGACCCGCAGCGACGCGAGCAGCTCGCCGAGGTGCTCCCGGCTGGTGTCCTGCTCGATCTCGGTGACCGCAGCGGCGAGCGATTCGCGCATCGGCTGCTGCCCTGAATCGCGCTCCCGCAGACTGCGGATGCGCTGATGTTCTTCGGCCAGGTTGACCAGGTGAAAGTAGACGGTGAAGGCCTGGGCGACCTGTTCGGCCGCGGCCAGGCTCCAGGACGCGACCAGCTCCGCGATCTGGTCCGCCTGTCCTTCAGCCCGCCCGCCTCCCCCGCCCTCTTCACCGCGGGCCGCAATGACGGCGCGCCGCAGCCGTTCCACGTCGGCGAGCAAGTCCGGCCCGGCGGAGTCGCGGATGACCTCGCCGAGGATGTCGCCGAGCAGCCGGACATCGTTCCGCATCGGCTCGGGCAGCGCGGCGCGATCCCTATCCCTGTCCTTGTTCACGGTCAGAGCGTAATCGGTCGGGCTGACCTGGCCGATAACCTGTCCCCCATGACGCAAGCCGCCGCCCCCGGACCCGACGACGAAGCCGCTCCCGCCCCGCACACGACCGCGGGCAAGATCGCCGATCTGGAGCGCCGACGGCACGAAGCCGTGCACGCCGGCTCGGAGCAGGCGGTAGCGAAACAGCACGACCGGGGCAAGCTGACCGCGCGGGAGCGGATCGAATTGCTGTGCGACCCGAGCTCGTTCACCGAGTTCGACGAGCTGGCCCGGCATCGCGCCACCGACTTCGGCATCGCCGCGACCCGACCGTACGGCGATGGCGTCGTCACCGGGTACGGCACCGTGGACGGGCGCCCGGTCTGCGTGTTCAGCCAGGATTTCACCGTGTTCGGCGGATCGCTCGGCGAGGTCTACGGCGAGAAGATCGTCAAGATCATGGATCACGCGCTGAAGACGGGCTGCCCGGTCATCGGGATCAATGACGGCGGCGGCGCCCGCATCCAGGAGGGGGTGGTGGCGCTCGGCCTGTTCGCGGAGATCTTCTACCGCAACGTGATGGCCTCCGGCGTCATCCCGCAGATTTCCCTGATCATGGGTCCGTGCGCTGGCGGGGCCGTCTACTCCCCCGCGATCACCGATTTCACCTTGATGGTCGAGGGCACCTCGCACATGTTCATCACCGGTCCCGACGTGATCAAGACGGTGACGGGCGAGGACGTCAGCTTCGAGGACCTGGGCGGGGCCCACGCGCACGGCGTCAAGTCCGGCGTCGCCCACTACCAGGCCTCCGACGAGCAGGACTGCATCGATTACGCCCGGGATCTGCTCTCCTACCTGCCCTCCAACAACCTGGACGAGGCACCGACGCGGGCGCTTGACGGCCTGGCCGCCGAGGACGGCGTGACCGAGGTCGACGCCGAGCTCGACACGCTCATCCCCGACTCCCCGAACCAGCCCTATGACATCCACGAGGTGATCGCGCACGTGCTCGACGACGGCGAGTTCCTCGAGGTGCACGCCGGCTTCGCGCCGAACATCGTGGTCGGCTTCGGCCGGGTGGAAGGCTCGTCCGTGGGGGTGGTGGCGAACCAGCCGATGCATCTCGCGGGCTGCCTCGACATCGACGCGTCGGAGAAGGCGGCGCGGTTCGTCCGGACCTGCGACGCGTTCAGCATCCCGATCCTGACCTTCGTCGACGTCCCGGGGTTCCTGCCCGGCATCAGCCAGGAATGGCGGGGGATCATCCGGCGCGGCGCCAAGCTCATCTACGCCTACGCCGAGGCCACGGTGCCGAAGGTGACGGTAATCACCAGGAAGGCCTACGGCGGCGCCTACGACGTGATGGGCTCCAAGCATCTACGCGCCGACGTCAACCTGGCCTGGCCGACCGCGCAGATCGCGGTCATGGGCGCGCAGGGAGCGGTGAACATCCTGTACCGCCGCGAGATCGCCGCCGCCGACGACCCGGACGCGGTCCGCGCGCAGCGGATCACCGAGTACGAGGACACGCTGGCGAACCCCTATATCGCGGCCGAACGCGGCTACGTCGACGCGGTCATCCGCCCGGCCGAAACCAGGCTCGCGGTCACCCGGGCCCTGCGTACGCTGCGCACCAAGCGCCAGACCCTGCCGCCTAAAAAGCACGGGAACATTCCGCTCTAGTGCGGATTTGATCACGAAGCGCAGTCAGTCCGATCCGATCAGTCGGCAAAAGTGGCGCATCTGGCCCGCGCACGCTCCCGGCTGGCCTACAGTCGATAGTGATGACCGAATTCGCCGCCCCGCTTCCCATCCTGGCCCGCTACGCGGTCATGGTGGACGTCGGCTATATCTATGCCGCGGCAGGCGAACTGCTGTTCGGGTCGAGTTCCCGCCGGGACTTCCGCGTGGACGCGGTCCCGCTGATCCAGGTGGTCACCAAGCATGCCGACGAGCTGATCCGCGGCGAACTGCTCCGCGTCTACTGGTACGACGCGGCACGTGACCGGGTGCCGACCATCGACCAGCGGGTCATCGCCCAGATGCCCTGGGTCAAGCTCCGGCTCGGCAACCTGAACGCCCGCGGCCAGCAAAAAGGCGTGGACGCGCAGATCAGGGCCGACATGGAGGCGCTCGCCCGGCACCGCGCCATCACCGACGCGGTCCTCATCGCCGGCGACGAGGACATGGTGCCGGCCGTAGAGGCGGCCCAGGCGTACGGGGTACGCGTGCACCTGTGGGGCATCGAGCCGCCGTACGGCACCAACCAGGCCGAACGCCTGGTCTGGGAGTCGGACACGGTGGACGTCCTCGACGCCTCGTTCCTGCGGGCCTATTTCAGCAAGAATCCGGCCGCCGTCGAGCAGGTCAGGTCCGACGCGGGCATCGGGCACGCCCCGTCCGTGCCCTCGCCGGCCCAGTTGTTCGGCGAGCGGCACACCCGGCCGCAGCCGATCTCCCGGACCGGTGCGCACCCGGTCATGCCCGCGGGCGGGACCGGGACCGGCGGCTGGCCGGCCATGAACAACACCGGTCCCATGCCCCGCCTCGGGCCGGACCGGCTGCGGGTCGAGGAAGCCGGCGAGCACGTCGCGCAGAAGTGGATCCTGACCCGCGGCCGGGATAACATCCGGGACCTCCTCCCGGGCCCGATCCTGCCGCCGGTTATCGACAAGGAGCTGCTGGTCGACGCCGAGAAAGAACTCGGCCTTTCGCTGCGCCCCTACCAGGAGGCCCGCGAGTGGCTGCGCGACGCCTTCTGGGAGCGCGTGCACCGGGAGTTCGGCATCAGCCTCGGCAAGTCACGCGGCTGAGGTTCGCTTCGTCATGTGGTGAAACCCCGGTTCCACCACCCTCTGGCGTGCTGAAACCCCGGTTTCACCACCTTTGGCGCGCACCTGCCGGTCTCGGCGGGGGGCTTTATACTGAACGGATTGTGGTAACTGCGACTGGAAACGATGATCGTCGCGCCGGGGAACCTGTGCTGCGGGTGATTCGCGGCGACGCGTCGCCTGAGGAGATCGCCGCCCTGGTCGCCGTGCTGATGTCGGCGCGCTCCGGCGATGACGAGGCGGCGCCTCCGGCGGCCCGGTCGGCCTGGGCCGGCCGTTCGGCTACGCTGCGCCGCCCGCTGCGTCCGGGGCCGGACGCCTGGCGCCGTTCCGGCCTGCCCGGCTAGCTCTATCTCCCGCTCGCCTCCGGGGCCCCGCCCGCCTCCCCATTCCCCCTTCACTGCGCCGCCTTCCCTCGTCGCTCGTACCTCGCTCCTCAGTCCAGGCGACGCCGCGCCCCTTTGGCTCGCTAGGTGAGGCGCTCAAGGATCAGCGCGCGGACGCGGGCAGCGTCGGCCTGGCCGCGGGTGGCCTTCATGACCGCGCCGACCAGAACTCCGGCCGCGGCGGTCCTGCCTTCGCGGATCCTGGCGGCCACCTCGGGGTTAGCGGCGATCGCCGCGTCGACGGCCGCGATGAGGGCGCCTTCGTCGCTGACCACGGCCAGCCCGCGGGCGGCCACCACCTCGTCGGGGTCGCCTTCTCCGGCTAGTACGCCGTCGATCACGTCCCGGGCGAGACGGTCGTTGAGCGTGCCCGCCTCGACCAGGACGGCGACGCGGGCCACCTGAGCGGGAGTGATCGCGAGCGCCGAGACCTCCACGTCCTCGTCGTTGGCCCGGCGGGCGAGCTCACCCAGCCACCATTTGCGCGCGTCGGCCGGCGCCGCGCCCGCCGCCACCGTCTCCGCCACCGAGTCGAGCGCGCCGGCGTTGGCGAGCGCGGTCATGTCCAGATCGGAAAGGCCCCATTCCTGCTGCAGGCGCGCCCGGCGAGCGGAGGGTACCTCGGGCAGGCAGGCCCGGATCTGTTCCACCCACTCGGCCGGCGGCGCGACCGGCACCAGGTCGGGTTCGGGGAAGTAGCGGTAGTCCTGCGCCTCTTCCTTGGACCGGCCGGGCGTCGTCGTACCCGTGTTCTCGTGGAAGTGCCTGGTCTCCTGGATGACCCGGCCGCCATCGTCGAGCACGGCGGCCTGCCGCTCGATCTCGAAATGGACCGCGCGCTCTACCGAGCGCAGCGAGTTGACGTTCTTGGTCTCCGTTCGCGTCCCCCACCGGCCAGACCCGCGCGGCGCCAGCGAGACGTTCACGTCGCAGCGCAGCGAGCCTTCCTCCATCCGCACGTCGGAGACGCCGAGGGACCGGAGCAGGTCCCGCAGCTCGGTGACGTAGGTGCGCGCGGCGACGGGCGCGTCCGCCGCCGTGCCCTCGATCGGCTTGGTCACGATCTCCACCAGCGGGATGCCCGCCCGGTTGTAGTCGACCAGCGAATACTCGGCGCCGTGGATCCGGCCGGTGGACCCGCCCACGTGCAGCGACTTGCCGGTGTCCTCCTCCAGGTGGACCCGCTCGATGCCCACCCGCACGGTCCTGTCCCCGACCACGACGTCCAGATAGCCGTCGGTGCACAGCGGTTCGTCGTACTGGGAGATCTGGAAGTTCTTGGGCATGTCCGGGTAGAAATAGTTCTTCCGCGCGAACCGGCACCATGACGCGATCGAGCAGTTCAGGGCCAGGCCGATCCTGATCGCGTACTCGATCGCCATCCGGTTGACGACCGGCAGCGAACCGGGCAGGCCCAGGCAGACCGGGCACACCTGGCTGTTCGGCGGGGCCCCGAAGGTGGTGGTGCAGCCGCAGAACATCTTGGTCCTGGTCCCCAGCTCCACGTGGGTCTCCAGGCCGATCACTGGTTCGTAGCGCTCGATCGCCTCGGCGAACGGCACCAGCGTGTCGGTGTTCACTGTCATGATCCGAGCCCCTTCGCCTCAGTGAGCAGCGGCTGGCCCCAGCGGCCGGTCAAAGCCGCCTCGGCGGCGGCGGCCACCCGGTACAGCCGGTCGTCAGCGAGCGCGGGCGCCATGACCTGCAGCCCGACCGGCAGCCCGTCTTCCGGCGCCAGCCCGCACGGGACCGAGATCGCCGCGTTGCCCGCCAGGTCCGAGGGGATCGTGCACAGGTCAGCCAGGTACATCGCCATCGGGTCGTCGGCCCGCTCGCCGATACCGAAGGCGGTGGTCGGCGTGGCCGGCGATATCAGCACGTCGACCTGCCCGAAGGCCGCGTCGAAGTCCCTGATGATCAGCGTGCGCACCTGCTGGGCCTTGCCGTAGTAGGCGTCGTAATAGCCGCTGGACAGCGCATAGGCGCCCAGGATGATGCGCCGCTTCACCTCGGCGCCGAAGCCCGCTTCCCGGGTCAGCGCCATGACCTCTTCGGCGTCCCTGGTGCCGTCGTCGCCGACCCGCAGGCCGTAGCGCATCGCGTCGAAGCGGGCCAGGTTGGACGAGGCCTCGCTGGGCGCGATCAGGTAGTAGGCGGGCAGCGCGTACTTGAAGTGCGGGCAGGACACCTCGGTCACCTTGGCGCCCAGCGACTCGAGCAGCTCGACCGCCTCGGCGAACCGGGACAGCACGCCCGGCTGGTAACCGTCGCCGCTTAGCTCGCTGACCACGCCGATCCGCATGCCGCTCACGTCCGCCTCGCGCGCCGCGGCGACCACCGGCGGCACCGGGGCGTCGATCGAGGTCGAATCCATCGGGTCATGCCCGGAGATGGCCTCGTGCAGCAACGCCGCGTCGAGTACCGTCCGGCCGAACGGCCCCGGCGTGTCCAGGCTCGAGGCAAAGGCCACCACCCCGTACCGGGACGAGCCGCCGTAGGTCGGCTTGGTGCCGACGATGCCGCAGACCGCCGCGGGCTGCCGGATCGAGCCGCCGGTGTCGGTGCCGATGGCCAGCGGCGCCTCGTATGCCGCCACCGCGGCCGCCGAGCCGCCGGACGAGCCGCCCGGGATCTTGTCCAGGTCCCAGGGATTGCGGCTGGGGCCGAACGCGGAGTTCTCGGTGGAGGAGCCCATGGCGAACTCGTCCATGTTGGTCTTGCCGAGGATGATCGCGCCGGCCTGCTTCAGCCGCTGCGTGATCGTCGCGTCGTACGGCGGCCGCCAGCCGTCCAGGATGCGCGAGCCGCAGGTGGTCGGCAGGCCTTTGGTGGTGAACACGTCCTTGACCGCGACCGGCACGCCGGCCAGCGGGGCCAGCTGCTCGCCCGTTTTACGCCTTTTGTCGACGTCTGCGGCCTGGGCGAGGGCGCTGTCCGCCGCGATGTGCAGGAAGGCGTGCACGCGGTCGTCCACGGCGGTGATGCGGGCCAGGTGCGCCTGGGTGACCTCGGTCGCGGAGACGTCTCCGGCGGCCAGGGCCGCGCTGAGCTCCGCGGCGGTCATGCGGGTGAGTTCCATGGCGGTCAGTCCTCCCCTAGGATCCGGGGCACCTTGAAACGCTGCTGCTCCACCGCGGGCGCCTGGCTGAGGGCTTCTTCCGGCGTCAGGCACGGGCGCGGCTCGTCGTCACGGAACACGTTGGTCAGGCCAGTCGCGTGCGAGGTCGGCGGGATGCCCTCGGCCGCGACCTCCTGAACCTGCGCGACCGCCGTGATGATCTGATCCAGCTGCGGCGCCAGATGGTCTAGTTCCGCGTCACTGAGCGCGATTCTGGCCAGTCGCGCCAGGTGCGCGACCTCGTCACGGGTAATCGGCATGCACGCCATACTAGGGGCCGCCCGGAGGCAGGCTGTAAGCAATAACGCCGTTACCGTGTTGACGCGGTCTTTTCCGGCTGGCCCGTTCGTCGTTGATGGTGAGGAAAGAGGAGGACCCGTGAAATACCTGTTGCTGATCTGCGGGGACGAGTCGGCTGCGACGCACGCGGAAGACGGCTGCGGTGGCTGGATGGAGGAGATGGCCGAACGCGGGGCCCTGGCCGCCACCGGCGGGCTACGGCCGCCCGCCGAGGCGAAGACCATCCGGGTCCGCCGCCGCCAGCTGCTGCTTTCCGACGGTCCCTTCGCCGAGACCAAGGAGCAGATCGCCGGATTCTGCGTCATCGAGTGCGCGGACCTCGAGGAGGCGATCGAGGCCGCCGCCCGGCATCCGGCCGCGGGTTACGGGACGATCGAGATCCGGCCGTTGCGGCCATGAGCACCGACGTCAAGGCGGCGGTCGACGCGGCCTTCCGGGACGAGTGGGGCCGGGTCGTCGCGACGCTGATCCGGACCACCGGCGACTGGGACCTCGCGGAGGAATGCGCCCAGGACGCCTTCGCGATGGCCCTGCAGCGCTGGCCGAAGGACGGCATTCCCGGCCGGCCGGGCGCGTGGCTGACCACGGCCGCCCGTAACCGCGCCATCGACGTGCTGCGCAGGAAAACGGTCGGAGCCGCCAAACTCCGGGAGGTCGCCGCCATGTCCTACGAGCCAGACCCGCACGCCGCCTACGGCGCCGAGACCGACCACAGCGGCGTGCCCGACGACCGGCTGCGGCTGATGTTCACCTGCTGCCACCCGGCGCTGTCGCTCGAGGCCCGGGTGGCGCTGACGCTGCGCACGCTGGCCGGCCTGACCACCGCCGAGATCGCCCGGGCGTTCCTGGCCAGCGAGCCGACGATGGCCAAGCGGCTAACCCGGGCCAAGCAGAAGATCCAGCACGCGGGCATCCCGTACCGGGTACCTCCGGCGCACCTGCTGCCCGAACGCACGTCAGCCGTGCTTGGCGTGCTCTATCTGCTCTTCAACGAGGGCTACTCGGCCACGGCGGGCGCCGACCTGGTCCGGCAGAACCTCAGCGCCGAGGCGATCCGGCTGGCCCGCGTGCTGGCCCGGCTGATGCCCGACGAACCCGAGGTCACCGGGCTGCTGGCGCTGATGCTGCTGCACGACGCGCGCCGGACAGCCCGCCTCGACGCCCGCGGCGACCTGGTGACCCTGGAGGACCAGGACCGTTCGTCGTGGGACGGCGCCAAGATCGCCGAGGGCGTCGCTCTCCTGGAGGCGGCGCTGCGCCGTGGGCGGCCAGGTCCCTATCAGGTCCAGGCGGCTATCGCCGCCTGTCACGCGACCGCGCCGACCGCGGACAGCACCGACTGGCCGCAGATCGCCGCGCTGTACGGCCGGCTCGCCGAGTACCTGCCCACCCCCGTGGTCGAGCTGAACCACGCGGTCGCGGTCGGGATGGCCCAGGGGCCGGCCGCCGGGCTGGCGCTGGTCGAGGCCCTGGAGACGGCGGGCAAGCTGGCCGGCTATCACCTGCTGCCCGCGACCAGGGCCGACTTCCTGCGCCGCCTTGGCCGCAGCCCGGAGGCGGCGGCCGCCTACGCCGAGGCGCTGGAGCTGACCAGCACCGACGCGGAGCGTCGTTACCTCAGCCGCAGGCTGGCGGAAACCAGCCGGCAGATTTAGGTCTTTCAAAAGGTCCATCTCGGCGAGATCTCGTTCGTCGCGTCCACGTAAGCCCTCATGGTGAAGGAGACGTGACCGCGATGGACGGTATCAGGGACATGATCGCAGCCCAGCGAGCCGAGCTGGCGGAGGTGCTGGCCGGGCTGCCCGCGGCGAGGTGGGATGAGCCGACGCTGTGCGACGGCTGGCGGGTCCGGGAGGTGGCGGCGCATATCACGATGCCGTTCCGCTATTCGGGCCGCCGGTTCATGCTCGAGCTGGCGAAGTCGCGAGGCAAGTTCAACGAGATGGCCGACCGGTGCGCCCGGCGCGACGCCGCCGTCATGTCACCGGACGAGCTGACCGAGGCGCTCAGCTCGAACGCGAACCATCCGTGGCGTCCCCCGGGCGGCGGCGAGGCCGGCGCGCTGACCCACGACGTGATCCACGGCCTGGACATCACCGAAGCGCTGGACCTCGGCCTGCGCGTCCCGTCCGACCGGCTCGGCGTCGTCCTGCCGAACCTGGTGACGCCGAAGAGCCTTAAGTTCTTCGGCACCGACCTGTCCGGGATGCAGCTGCGGGCGATCGACACCGGCTGGACGTTCGGCGCCGGCCCGCCCGTCACCGGGTCCGCCCAGGATCTTGCCCTGCTGATCTGCGGCCGCAAGCTGCCTTCAGGCCGCCTCGACGGCGGGCCAGCTGAACGGTTCATGGTCCGCTGAAAGCGCCAATCATCATCGTGGATCGCTGCTGCCCTCAGCAGGGGGGTAGTAGCGATCCACGATGAGGGGCTCACTGCGCTTGGCGGAGGGGATCGGGGCCGTCGGCGAGGAGAACGCGGAAGGCGGGCTCGTCGAGGATCGTGACGCCTAGCTCGACCGCCTTGTCGTACTTGGAGCCGGCGTTCTCGCCGGCGACCACGAAGTCGGTCTTCTTGGACACCGAGGACGTGACCTTGCCGCCGGCCTGCCGGACCGCCTCGGCGGCCTCCTCGCGGCTGAACTCGGCCAGCGTGCCGGTGATCACCACCGACACGCCCGCGAGGAGGCGCGCCGCGGCGCGAGACGGATCGAACCCCGCGTCCTCGAGCTGTACGCCGGCCTCCCGCCATTTCGCGACGATGGCCCGGTGCCAGTCCACGGTGAACCAGTCATGTACCGACGCGGCGATCGTCGGCCCGACCCCGTCCACCGCGGCCAGGGCGTCGGCGCTCGCCGCCTCGATGGCCGCCAGTGAGCCGAACTCGGCCGCCAGCGCCCGGGCCGCGGTCGGCCCGACGTGGCGGATCGAAAGCGCCACCAGGATCCGCCACAGCGGCCGGGTCCGCGCCTCGGCCAGGTTGGCCAGCAGCCTGGTCGCGTTGGCGCTCAGCGCGCCCTGCTTGACCACGAAGAACGGGCAGGTCTCCAGCCGCTCCGCGGTGAGCGCGAACAGGTCGCCCTCGTCGGCGACCAGGCCGCAGTCGAGCAGCGCGCTGACCGCCTCGTAGCCGAGCACCTCGATGTCGAAGGCGCCCCGGCCGGCCACGTGGAAGAGCCGCTCGCGGAGCTGGGCCGGGCAGCCCTGCGTGTTCGGGCAGCGCCAGTCCACCTCGTCTTCCTCGCGGGCCAAGGTGGTGCCGCACGCCGGGCAGACGGTGGGGAACTCGAACTCGGTCTCCGCCCCGGTGCGCAGGTCGGCCACCGGCCCTAGCACCTCGGGGATCACGTCGCCGGCCTTACGCAGGATCACCATGTCGCCGACCAGCACGCCCTTGCGCTTGACCTCATCGGCATTGTGCAAGGTGGCCCTGTCCACCGTCGATCCGCTGACCTTGACCGGCTCCATCACCGCGAACGGGGTGACCCGCCCGGTGCGCCCGACGTTCACCCTGATCTCGAGCAGCCTGGTGGTGACCTCCTCCGGCGGGTACTTGAAGGCGATGGCCCACCTCGGCGCCCGGCTGGTCGAGCCGAGGGCCTGCTGCAGCGCGATCTGGTCGATCTTCACCACCACGCCGTCGATCTCGTACGGCGGGTCGTGCCGGTGCTCGGCGTAGTAGGCGATGTACTCGCGCACCCCGGCCATGTCCGGCACGACCTGGTACAAGCTGCTTACCGGCAGGCCCCAGCCGCGCAACTGCTCATACCAGCCTGATTGCGTATCGGGGGCTCCCTCAAGGTGCCCGGCTTCGCCCGGGCCGGCCGCGGATCCGCTGATGGCCGGGTCGCTGGGTTCGCTGGCATCGGCGTAGCCCTCGACCCGGCCGATGCCGTGGATGATGGCGTCGAGCGGCCGGCTGGCGGTGACCCGCGGGTCCTTCTGCCGCAGCGATCCGGCGGCGGAGTTCCGCGGGTTGGCGAACGCGGGCCTGCCCGCGTCGAGCAGGCTCTCGTTCAGCTTCCCGAACGCCTCGACCGGCAGGAATACCTCGCCCCTGACCTCGAGCGTCGCCGGATACCCCGAACCGGTCAGCCGCGCGGGGATGGAGGCAATCGTCCGGATGTTCGGCGTGACGTCCTCGCCGGTCCGCCCGTCGCCCCTGGTCGCCGCCTTGACCAGCGCGCCGTCGCGGTACACGAGGTCGATCGCGAGCCCGTCGATCTTCAGCTCGCACAGATACGGGCCCGCGCCGCCGAGCTTCGTCGCGCGGTCGGCCCAGCCGCCCAGGTCCTCGTCGGTGAAGACGTTGTCCAGGCTGAGCAGCCGCTCCAGGTGCTCGACCGGGGTGAACAGCGTCGAGATGGAGCCGTGCACGGTCTGCGTCGGCGAGTCCGGCGTGCGCAGGTCGGGGTACTGCTCTTCCAGGGCCCGCAGCTCGCGCATCTTGGTGTCGTACTCGATGTCCGAGATGGTCGGCGCGTCGAGGACGTAGTACCGGTGATCGGCCTCGGTGATGTCCAGGCTCAGGTCCGCGTGCCGGCGCCGAGCCTCCGCCGGCGCGGCCTCAGGCGCTTCGGCCGGCTCCTCGCCCGGCCCGGGTCCGCCCGTTTCGTTCTCGCTCACTCCGGCCTCACCCCCCTGCTTCTTCGATCAGCTCAGGCAGCATGCTGCCGGCCTCCCGGCACCGCGTCAACGCGGCGCGCGCCTGCGCCAAAGACGCGCCGGCCAGGCCACAGGCAGGCGTGATCACCGTCTGCTCGGCGCACGTCGCCAGCGGCAGCCCCAGCCGCTGGTAGAACCGGATCACCCGTTCGGCCGTCTCGCGAGCCCCGCTCGCCTCGCCAGGCCGCCTGGCCGCGCCCGTGCGGCTAGGCCCGCTCGCCTCGCGGTCGTTCCCGGCTTCATCGGGCACGGCCGGGATCGCGCCCGCCAGCAGCCCCATCCCCGCTTCCGCCGCCTCGCCCACCCCCTGCTCGTCGCCGCGCTGCAGCTGACTGAGGTCGAAGGCCACGGCGTCCGACCCGGCGCCCCTGATGATCCCGAACGGGACGGCCTGGGCACAGCAGTGCACGACCGTGTAGCTCCGGGTGGCCGCGAGCACCTGGGCGAGCCCGTCCCGCAGCGGGTCGGGCTCGATAGCGGCGAGCCGTGACATGCCGCTCGCGGTTGGCACGGCGCCCCCGGCCACCGCGGGCAGCGCGGGCTCGTCGAACTGGACAATTAGCCGCGCCCCCGGAACGCGCTTGGCGAGTTCGGCGACATGCGCGGCCGCGCCTTCCGCCAGCGAGGCGGTGAGATCGCCGACGGCCCCCGGATCGGCGACGGCCACGTTCATCGAGTGCGGCAGCTCCAGCGCGGCGGCGAGCGTCCACGGACCGCAGAGCTGGACCTTGAGAGGGCCGTGGAAGCCGTCGAGCACCTCTTCGAGCACGTCCAGATCGGAGGAGAGCATGGATCTGGCTCGCGTCAGGTCCCGCCCAGGCCGGTCGGTCAGCCGCCAGCCGCGCGGCGTGACCTCGGCCGGCAGGTCGACCAGGAGCGCGAGGGTCCGTCCGATCAGGTCCGCGCCCGGTCCCCGGTCGGGCAGCTCGGGCAGGTACGGGAAGTCGGGCAGCTCGCCGGCAACTATCCGCATCGCCTCCGCCGGATCAGTCCCCGGCATGGATCCGATCCCGGTAGCGCTTCCGGCTGGCCACGGATAGCCCGGCTTGTTCTCGTCGTTAGCCACACGTCGAGCTTAGAACTGCCTGGTGACAAACCTCGACTCGCGCCAGCCGGGCCGGGACGGATCTCATTCGCTGTCGTGCGCCTGCCACCACTGATTCTGTTCGGTGCGGGGGCCGTCCCAGTCGAGGCCCGGTGGCCGCCGGTTAGGCCAATGAGGCCCATCCCCAGGCCAGTCGCCCGGTCCGTCCCGCCTGTCCCGGCGAAGAGCCGACATCGCGATCACGCTGATGACCCCGACCGTGATTCCGATGATGAAGAAGATTCCGGTGATGACCGCTACCGAGGTCATGGCTACCGCCCCCGGCCTCGTGGCAGGACGTGAGAGCCTGCGCCGCCGAAGCCAGTGAGCCGTCTCGCGCCGCGTGCCGCTGCGCCAGGCGCCGCGCCCGAGAGGGAATAGAGCTGATCCTCCTTCCGTACCGCTATCGCCACCATCGCGACCACCCCGATCGCGATCCCACCCAGAAATACCGCGAGGATCAAGTACGCTACCGCTGCTGCGCTGCCACTCATGACAGCCTCCCCACACTGCTCGCCGGCCTCAGATGCCGGGTCTTGCTGTTAGCGGCCCTCCACTCTGAAGACCTGAGCGCTGGCGGGCTCGTGACCTGCGGTAAGCCCGTAAGCGGGGCATACCATCCACTTCACCGGGCTGATAAGAACCATCGGTCCGGTAGGGGTGGTATGACATGTTCTCCTGTGACCAAGCAGTGGAACAGCTGGACTATTACCGGCCATCCCAACGTTTGGTACATGCAATCTGGATACCCTCGTCGTCTAGCGGCCAAACCGCCTAGAACGCCTTAGATTCTGACAGCAAGGATGATTCCTCTTAATCCAGCCAGCCCACTGGTTGGGATCTCTGGTATTAACGGGGTAGTTAGGCCGCACGCCTGCCGACCGCAGTCGCTCGAGCTCGAGCTTGAGCCTGGCGAGATCCCCGCGGGTCAGTGACTCCCGGGAGCTGCCGGAGGTGCGGAAGGCCGCAGCGCATGGCGGCGCCCCTCGCAGATGCCGACTTCGATGGGCCGAGGGCGGGGAGGGCGTATAACGCTTGGCGCAAGGCCGTCCGTACGGCTGCGCAAAGCGCCGTATGGTCTGGCCCTAGTGCTCAACGATCGCCGTCATGCCCCTACCAGGTGCTCCGAACCGGTGCGGCTGGGAGCCCCGCGGTGGCAAGCAAGAGTTTCGGGTTCGTGCCACTGACCAGGGACGTTAGCGGACTAGCCCACCCGCCGGCCGGAGAAATTCCGCATCCAGGTCCCGGCGGCCGACGCCGGCCAGCCGGCGGGTGTTCCTGGAGAGCCGGTCGGGTGCATCGCCGGCCAGTGAGTAGCAACGGTCCTCGCGGCGGACGGCAATCGCGATGGCCACGATGACGCCTATTACCAGTCCCCCGAGAAAGACAGAGACCGCGCTTGCGACTACGACACCGGCCATGATGCCCTCCAGCACTTCCGTCCCGCGGAGTTCGTTCCGCAGGTCCCGCTTCCTTCGACCGCGGCCCGGGCGGGATGTTCCCGCCGGCCTGGTGCTCGCGGACGACGGTGTCCCGTCTGTCCACGATTTGTACGTGCTGTCCCGTAAGCCCGGTTGAGCCCGACTGCAAGAATCATCTGGCAGGTTCCTGCACATCCAAGCAGTCCGACTGCTAGAATTGCGCCTATGTTTCCTGCCATCCGAGCCATCCCAACCTCTGGAACATCTGCTAAGGTGTTACCACGCTCAAGTTGGGTATAAACCAGCCAAGCCCAAATATTCTGCTCAGGCCGACGGTCCGGGTGGTAGGGACAAGTAGGACTAGCCCGATCGCCGGGCGCTCGACCAGGGAGGAGGGCCGATGGGAAGCCCTATGTACCGGCAGATCGCCGAAGATCTTCGCGAGCAGATCGAGTCTGGTCAGCTCGAGCCGGGCCAGCAGCTGCGGACCGAGCTCGAGCTGCGCGAGGTCTATAACGCGTCGCGGAACACCGTCCGTGACGCGATTAAGTGGCTGACCAACCTCGGCCTAGTCGAGACGAAGCCAGGCCAGGGCACCTTCGTGGTCCAGAAGATTGACCCCTTCGTCACCACGCTGTCCGGCAATCCGCTGACCGGGCTCGGCAGCGACGAAGGCTCCCGCCTCTTGTCCGAGGTGGAGAAAAGCAAGAGGACGGCGACCACCAGCCCGGTACAGGTCGAGATCCAGGAAGCCTCGGACGAGATGTCTGTCGCGCTCAGGATCAACACCGGTGTCGAAATCATCAGCCGCCACGAACGGCGCTTCATCGACGGCACCCCGTGGTCGATGCAGACCTCGTACTACCCGACGGAGTTTGCGGACCGCGGCGCGGAGCGGCTCAGGAGCGCCAGGAACATCGCGGAGGGTACGGTCCAGAAGGCGTCAGCCAGGGTTGCCGACCAGCTGGGGATGGCTGAGGGCTCACAGATCATCAGCCGGCACCAGAAGCGTTATATCGACGGAACCCCCTGGTCACTGCAGACATCTTTCTATCCCATGGGGTTCGTCGTGAAGGGAGCCGACCGGCTCATCCAGGCCGACGATATCGCGATCGGCACGATGAGATACCTAGAGCAAACCCTCGGCCTGAGGCAGACCAGATACCGCGACTGGATCACGGTCCGGGCGGCAGACAATACCGAGATCACATTCTTCAACCTGCCCCAGGACGGCCGAACCGGGGTTTTCGAGGTATTCAGGACCGCTTTCGACCAGACGGAGACGCCGATGCGGCTGACCGTGACGGTATACCCGACCGACCGGAATCAGTTCATCGTTAACGTCGGAGATGTTCCAGAGCCCGGGGAAGGCGACCCTCTCAGCCAGGTACACCAAAGCTTAATAATGCCTTGATCATTAACGTTATCTTTGAGCCAGAAGATAGCTCTAGCTAGAGTTATAAGAGACAGCAGTAGCCGCGAGTGTATTTCAAAAAGGACGGCAGGTTGCTGTTCCCCGGAGCGATCCGGGTCGAGCAGGATAATTGCCGCGCATAGGCTCCGGTCGACGCCGACATGTGAGGCGGCGACCGGACAGGGCGTTCGGGCCCTGGGCACGTGGACGAACCTGCGTGCCGAGGTAGGTACAAGTAAATTCGATAGGCCCACCAAATGCCACCCTGGCTGAGGTGAATCAGAGAAAGGGGGCGAGCGCCATGGCGAAGCTGCATGCGCGTCCCTCGAACCAATATCGATACGAGCACTACGACCCCCGCTTTTAGCCGGGTCGGTCCGGGTGCGAAAGCCGTCGGCGCTGGCTAGTACGCGCAGCGCCGGCGGCCACGTCCAAACCGGGCCTGTCTCGCACGCGAGAAATGTGATCACAGAGGTGGCCGTGAGATGCGACCGCAAATGTGAGCACTGGCAAGGCAGGGAAGTAGGAGGCTACTGGGACACACTGGGTAATTCCTCCGGGTAAAGTTTCACCCGGCCGGGGTCCGGAAACGCCGAAGTCCTGGCATCGTACGATGCCTCGGCTGAGTGGCGTTTAACCAGGCCAACGGAGCTTTAAGGCTCGACCGACACAGCATGGCTGCGATCGAGCGGGATTTATTTGTGCCTTCAGAGCTACCGTGCGTGCCGGATACGGGTGACTATGTACCGGTGGGAAGGTATCCGTTTGTCCTATACCCTGCCGCGCCGGGGGATTTGGATCATGTAATCGGGCTTGTCCGGGACGCGTCGAAATGGCTGGGGGCCATAGGCACCGACCAGTGGCAAAAGCCCTGGCCGGACCTAGCCGGGCAGCAAGAGCGCATCCTGAACGACCTGCTCAAGGGCAAGACATGGCTGGTGCGAGACGGCGAGACCATCGCCGCGACCATCACCGTTGACGATGATGAACCCCTGGACCTGGATGAGCGGCCCGTCTGGCCGCCGGACGAGTGCCCTAAAGCGGTGGTGTACGTGCGGCGGCTCGTCGTAAGCAGGCGCTACGCCAGCCACAAGCTGGGTGCCGCCCTGCTGGACTGGGCGGCCGACTGGGCGAAGAAACATCGTCGCGCCAAGCTGATCCGTATTGACGTGTGGACGACCAACGAGAAGCTGCACCGATATTACGAAAACCGGTACTTTACCCGCTGCCAGGATCCGCAGGGGCTTGGCGGCTACCCGTCCCAGGCGCTCTTCGAGCGTACGGTGGACGTGCCGATGTCGGACTTTACCAAATTGTTCATAATGCAAGAGGGCCAAGACGCGCAGAAGTTACTTCGCAAGGTCGCCGTCAGCCCTAAGATAACTCGGTAGCAGTCTGCTGTCGCTAGGAACTGGCGCGTAGCGTGACGATTACGCCAGGCTTGGCCAGCAGGCAGCTCCTTCCCTATTTAGGACGGCTTGCTATGGCGAAGCGTTTCTGCTGGACAGCGTTCGACGTGACCGATCTGCTTCCTCAGGACTGGATGACCGATGTTAAAAAGATCTCCGCTGAGGCCCATTTCGGTAACTATCCGCGCACACCCTTCTTGTCCCGCGAAGCAGCGAACGTCGAGTACATCAACCGCGGCCGGGTGCGTGCCGACGCGGTCCAGCAAGGTCTGCCCTGGCTCTATGAGCTCTACCGCGGCGAGTTCCTCGGCCTAGCCGAGCAGGCCTGGAGGGAACCAATCAAGGCGGCCAGTGATAATCGCTACGGCGTCGTGCTAAACGCACAGCAAGGCAATACGATGCGGTTCGAATGCCACGTCGATTCAAATCCCGTCACGGGCCTGCTCTTCTTCACCGAACACCCCGACGGCGGAGGCGAACTCGTGGTCGCGAACGATCCGGAGGCGGTCGGCGTGGACGCACTGGAGGAGAATGGCTCGGTCATCCGTCCGCAGCCGGGCCAGTTGATCTTCTTCGACGGGAAGACCTACCCGCACTACGCCCGCGCCCTGTGGTCCAACGGCGACGACCGCGTCGTCGCGGTCATGAACTTCTACACCGAGTCGTGCCCGGAATCGACCCGCCCGCGGGACCTCAACCTGCATCTGTTCGGCCAGGTGTTAACGGCCCCCAAGGGCCGACGGGCGTGCTGATGGGGCCCACACTGTAGGCATGGGTCAGCTTCCATTTGCCCTTCGCCCGGCTGCGCCAGCCAACCTGGACGAGACATGCGTGCTCATCGGCCTGGTCAGATTTCAACAAGTTGTTCACCGACAGATGATGGCTGGACGCGAACCGGCGAAGCCACGTTCGACGTGGCGCTGATCGTCGCGCTGCCGAGGACGGAGTCTTCGGAGTAAAGGACGGCGGCCTGACCCCTGGCCACGCCGCGGGCCGGATGGTGTAGCCGGATCCGTAGCGCGTCGCCGTCGAGCCAGGCCGTGCCGACGTGGACCTCGCCGTGCGCGCGGAGCTGGACCAGGCAGTCCAGCGGCTCGGCTGGCGGCGCCCAGCCCGTCCAGACGGGACGCGTCGCAGTGATCTCGGTGATGTCGAGGTCTTCGGCGGATCCCACGGTGACCGTCCTGGTCACCGGCTCGATGTCGAGGACGTAGCGGGGCTTGCCGTCACTGGCGGGAGTGCCCACCCGCAGGCCCTTGCGCTGGCCTACGGTGAACGCGTAAGCGCCGTCGTGGTCGCCGAGGACCGCGCCAGCCTGGTCGACGATCCGGCCGGGAGCCGGGCCCAGGTGGCGGGCCAGGAAGCCCTTCGTGTCGCCGTCGGCGATGAAGCACACGTCGTGGCTATCCGGTTTGTCCGCCACGGCTAGGCCGCGTCGCGCCGCCTCGGCGCGGACCTGGACCTTCGGCGTGTCACCCAACGGGAACATGGCGTGGCTGAGCTGATCGGAGGTCAGGACGGCCAGCACGTAGGACTGGTCCTTGCCCGGGTCCACGGCCCGGCGCAGGATCCCGTCCGACACGCGCGCGTAGTGGCCGGTGCAGACCGCGTCGAACCCGAGGGCCAGCGCGCGGTCGAGAACCGCGGCGAACTTGATCTTCTCGTTGCAGCGCAGGCAGGGGTTCGGGGTGCGGCCCACGGCGTACTCGGCGACGAAGTCCTCGACCACGTCGCGGTGAAAACGCTCGGCCATGTCCCAGACGTAGAACGGGATGCCGATCACGTCGGCGGCCCGCCGGGCGTCCCGGGCGTCCTCCAGCGTGCAGCAGCCGCGGGCCCCGGTCCGGTACGACGACGGGTTCGACGACAGCGCCAGATGGACGCCGGTCACGTCGTGACCCGCGTCCACCGCACGAGCCGCGGCCGTCGCGGAATCCACCCCGCCTGACATCGCCGCCAGCACCCTCATCCCACTCACGCCTTCAAAGGTTACGTGCCGCCCGCCACCGCTCCGGCACGCCCGGGGGTCGGGGTGCCACAAGGCCCCTTTAGGTTCGTTCTGCGTTCGCTGTGCGGTGGTGCCAGTGTGCACCATGATGCCCGGGCACGCGCGGCGCCCGGACGGGGGCGCGAGGGGTCGACAGGTGCGCCAGAAGCGGGCCGAGCCGGCGAGACGGGAAGGGGACGGGAGCGGGCGAGGGGGAGCCAGCGGGGGCCGTCTAGTCCGCGCGGTTAGCGGGAGGTGGCGCGGCGGGCGCGGTCTACGACCTCGCCGATCACGGCGGCCAGGGCGTCGACGTCGTGCTTGGTGGAGGTGTGGCCGAGGGAGAAGCGGAGGGAGCCGCGGGCGCGGGAGTCGTCGGCGCCCATGGCCAGCAGGACGTGGCTGGGCTCGGCGACGCCCGCGGTACACGCCGAACCGGTGGAGCAGGCGATCCCGTTCGCGTCGAGCAGCATGAGCAGCGCGTCTCCCTCGCAGCCGGGGAAGGAGAAGTGCGCGTTTCCCGGCAGCCGGCCGGGTCCCGGCGGCGGCCCGTTGAGCACGGCGTCGGGGACGACTGCCAGTACCTGGCGGACCAGGTCATCTCGCAGCTCGGCCAGCCGGGCGGCCTCGTCCACCCGCTGCTTGGCGCATACCGCGGCGGCCACCGCGAAGGCCCGGATGGCGGGGGTGTCCAGGGTGCCGGAGCGGATGTCCTGCTCCTGGCCGCCGCCGTGCAGCACGGGCACCGGCCCGACCCCACGGGCCAGGATCAGGGCCCCGACGCCGACGGGGCCGCCGAGCTTATGCGCCGTGACCGTGAGCGCGTCCGCCCCGCTGGCCGCGAAGTCCACCGGTAGCTGCGCGGCCGCCTGCACCGCATCGGTATGAAACGGCACGCCGTACTCATGCGCCACCGCGGCGAGCTCGCTGACCGGCTGTACTGTGCCGACCTCGTTGTTCGCCCACATCACGCTGATCATGGCCACCTGATCGGCAGCCTGTGAGATGGCGGCACGTAGCGCCTCGGAACGCACCGCGCCCTCGAGATCCACGCCCAGCCAGACCGCCTGGGCGCCCTGGGCCTCCTCCAGCCAGCGGACCGAGTCAAGCACCGCGTGGTGTTCGACCGAAGTCGTCAGCACGCGTCGACGGGGACTGTCCTGGCGCGCCCAGTACAGCCCCTTCACGGCGAGGTTGTCCGCCTCGGTCCCGCCACTGGTGAACACCACCTCGCTGGGCCGCGCCCCGAACACCTCGGCGAGCTGTTCCCTGGACTCCTCCACCACCCGGCGGGCGCGCCTGCCCGCAGTATGCAGCGACGACGGGTTCCCGAGCCGGACCAGCTCCTCGGTCATCGCATCGATCGCCTCGGGCCGCATCGGCGTCGTCGCCGCGTGATCCAGGTATACGGATCTGCTGCGGGGGGGGGGGGGGGGGGGGGCCGGCCGGAACGGGACCGAGCGGCATGGTGGGCGAATCCTCGCCCTTCAGGCGATGGAGGATGTCAAGACTGCCTACAGCCTAGCCGCCGCCGCTGGGTTGTTGGGCACGTAACGGCATGCAGAGCTACCCGCGCTTGCCGATCTCCTCCAGGAGCTGCGGGACGACCTTGAACAGGTCACCGACGACCCCGAAGTCGGCCAGCTCGAAGATCGGAGCCTCGGGGTCCTTGTTGACGGCGATGATTGTCTTCGAGGTCTGCATGCCGGCCCGGTGCTGGATCGCACCGGAGATACCGATCGCCATGTACAGCTGCGGCGAGACGGTCTTGCCGGTCTGGCCGACCTGGAACTGGTGCGGGTACCACCCGGCATCGGTCACCGCGCGCGACGCGCCGACGGCGCCGCCGAGGGCGTCCGCCAGCTGCTCTATGACGCCGAAGCCCTCGGCCCCGCCGGTACCGCGCCCGCCGGAGACCACGATCGACGCCTCGGTCAGGTCGGGGCGCTCGCCGCGCTCGGCCACCACCCGGTTGGTGACCCGGGCGCCGGTGGCCTCACCGGCCAGCGACACCTGGGAAAGCTCCGCCGCGCCCGGCGCGGGCTCGGGCGCCACCGCGTTGGGCCGCATCGCCACGATCGGGGTGCCGCGCCGGACCCGGGAGTGCACGATCGTCGCGCCGCCGAAAACCGACTGCTCGGCGACCGGGCCGCCCTCACCGGGCTGCAGGTCTACCGCGTCGGTGAGCACACCGGAGTCGATCTTGACCGCGAGCCGCCCGGCGACCTCCTTGCCCTGCGCCGTGCCGGCCAGCAGCACCAGCGCGGGGGACTTCTCCCGCACCAGCTGGGCCAGCAGCTCCGCGGCGGGCGCGACTACGTAGTGGTCGAAGACCTCATCCGCGGCCACGTACACCCGGGCCGCGCCGTACTCGGCGCACCGCGCCTGGCCGGCTTCCGCGCCCGGCCCGGTCCATACCACCGACGGCTCGCCGAACCGGCGGGCCAGCGTGATCAGCTCGAGCGTGACCTTCTTGACGTCGTCGTCCACATGCTCCGCGAGCACCAGGATCTCAGCCATGCCGCCTCCTCAGATGAACTTCTGCGCGGCGAGGAACTCGGCGACCTTGACGCCGCCGTCGCCTTCGTCCTTGACGACCGTGCCGGCCTGTCGCGGCGGCCGCTGGGTGTGGTCGACCACCTCGGTGGCCGAGCCGCCGAGCCCGACCGCGCCCGGGTCGATGCCCGCGTCCGCGAGGCTGAGCGTCTGGACGGGCTTCTTCTTGGCCGCCATGATGCCCTTGAACGACGGGTAGCGCGGCTCGTTGATCTTCTCGACCACGCTGACCACCGCCGGCAGCGTGGACTCCACCTCGAAGTACCCGTCCTCGGAGACCCGGCGGACGCGGATCGCCGAGCCGTCGATCTCCACCTTGCTGGCCAGCGAGACCTGCGGCACGCCGAGCCGCTCGGCCAGCATCGCGGCCATCACGCCCATCCGGGCGTCGGTCGACTCCGACCCGCAGATCACCAGGTCGAACCCGGTCGCGGACAGAACCTGGGCGAGCGCGTACGAGGTCGACAGCGCGTCGGAGCCGGCCAGTCCGTCGTCCAGCAGGTGCACGGCCTTGTCCGCGCCCATCGACAGCGCCTTGCGGATCGATTCAGCCGCCTTCTCCGGGCCCATGGTCATGATGGTGACCTCGGCCTCGGCGCCCGCCGCCCGCTGGGCCTCGGCGATCTGCAGGCCCTCCTCGATGGCGTACTCGTCAAGCTCGTTGATGAGCCCGTCCACCGACGCCCGGTCCAGCGTGCCGTCTGAGGGCTTGAGCTTGCGTTCGGCCCAGGTATCTGGCACCTGCTTGACCAACACGACGATGTTCATGGGCTACACCGACCTCCTTCGTTGCTGGCATACAGACTGCCAAACGGCCAAGCGCCGTTCGGCAGCGGGTCCGTACCCGCTATGTTACTCATCGGTAGCAACCATCGGCGCCTGGCCGCCGGCCAGGCTGCGGCCTGCCCGGGACACAAGGCTATTTTAATTATATTAACTATTCAACTGTTTCAGCTATTATTTAACTGATCAGCAGCGCGGCCAGCGGCCGTGGAGCGACCGTGCCGGAGGCAGCGGCGGGAGGAGGGGTCACGTGCCCTGGGGCGCCGAGCGGGCTGGGCCGTGCACGTCCTGAGCCGGGCTTAGGGGGCGGCCTCGGCCGCTCTTTTTTTTTTTTTTTTTTTTTTTTTTTTTTTTTTTTTTTTTTTTTTTTTTTTTTTTTTTTTTTTTTTTTTTTTTTTCTCTTTTTTTTTTTTTTTCCTCTGTTCTAGGCTCTTGGTTCTCCTTTTCTTTTGCTTTTTTCTTTTTTTTTTTTTAGGTTCTTTTTTTTTTTTTTTTTTTTTCTTTTTGCGATTGGGGTGCCTTTCCTTTCTGTGCTTTGTCCTTTTTCTCGGGGCGGCGCGTTGTGCTTCTCTTTTTTTTTTTTTCTGTGCTTGTTCTTTTTCTTTTTTTTTTTTTTTTTTTGTTTTTTTCTGGGGGTGCTTTTTTCTTTTTCTCTTGTCTGGGGGCGTTTTTGGGGGGCGTGTTTTTTGGTTTCGGGGGGGCTTGCGGGTGGGTCTCTCTGTTTTTTTCTTTCTCTTTGGCGTTCGCTTCTTTCTCTTCTTTGGTTCTTTGGGGGGGGGTTCTTTTTTTTGGGGTGGGTCTTTTGGGGGGGGCGGGCTCTCTGGGCGGGTGGCCGTCTTTTGGGGGCGGGCTTGGGGGGGGGGGCGTTTTTTTTGTCGCGTTTTTTTTGCGTTCGTCCTCGTCTTTTCCTTTTTTTTCTTTTTTTTTTGCGCCGTCGTGTTTTCTCTTTTCTTTTCTCTCTTTTTTTTTTCTTGGTTCTTCTGTGTTTCTTGTCGCTCTTTCTGGGGCGGCGGTGGTTGCTTTCTCTTTTTCTTTCTTTTCTTTCTCTTTTGGGGGGGGGGTGGGCGTGTTCTCTTTTTTCTTTCTTTTTTTCTCTTTTGGGGGGGGGGGGGGGTCTCTTTTGGGGGTTGTTTTTTGGCGGGGGGGGGTGGCGGGCTCTCTCTCTTTCTTTCTTTTTGGGTGCTCGGTCTCGTTTTTTAGGGGGGGGGGTTGTCTTTTGGGGGGGTCGTGTCTTTTTTTTAGGGGGGGTGGTTGTTTTTATGGGGTCGTGTTGGTGCTCTTTTCTTTCTTTTTGTCTTTCTTTTTTATTGGGTGTTAGGGCTGGTGTTTGGGGTTTGTTTTGGGGCGGTCGTGTTCTTAGGGGGGGGGTGTATCTCTTCTTGTGGGGATCGTGTCATTTTTTTCTTGGGCGGGGGCGGGTCGTGGCGTTGTCTTTTTTCTTTTTCTCTTTTTTCTTTTTTGTTATGGGGTGTGTATTAGCGGGCTGGGCCGTGCGCGTCCTGAGCCGAAGTTAAGGGTATTAGGGTTAATTTTATGTGTGGGGGGTTTGTTTTTTTTTTTATTATTAGTTTTTTATTTAGGATTATTAAAATTAGTGTGTTTTTATTAAATTTTTTTTATTTTTTTTTTTTTTTTTTTTTTTTTTTTTTTTTTTTTTTATTAGATTATAATTAAAAATAATAGTTGGTCTTAGGGGGCGCCTCGGGCTGGCTCGACGACGTTGGCCAGCAGCATGGCGCGGGTCATCGGGCCGACGCCGCCCGGCATCGGAGCCAGCCACCCGGCCACGTCCGCCACGTCCGCGGCCACGTCGCCGACCAGCCCGGCCTCGGTGCGGGTGATGCCCACGTCGACCACGGCCGCGCCGGGCTTGACCATGTCCGCGGTCAGCAGGCCGGGACGCCCCGCGGCCATCACCACGATGTCCGCGGTCCTGGTGTGCGCGGCGAGATCCTTGGTCCCCGTGTGGCAGAGCGTCACGGTGGCGTTCTCGGTGCGCCTGGTCAGCAGCAGGCCGAGCGCGCGGCCGACCGTGATCCCGCGGCCGACGACGGTGACGTCGGCGCCGGCGATGGGCACGCCGTAGTGACGCAGCAGTTCGGTGATGCCACGCGGCGTGCACGGCAGCGGGCCCGGCTCGCCCAGGACCAGCTTGCCGAGGTTGACCGGGTGCAGGCCGTCCGCGTCCTTGGCCGGGTCCATCCGGTTCAGGATCGCGTGGGCGTCCAGGCCGCCGGGCAGCGGCAGCTGGACGATGTACCCGGTGCAGGCCGGATCGGCGTTGAGCTCGTCGACGACCGCCTCGACCTGCGCCTGGGTGGCGTCGGCCGGCAGGTCCCGGCGGATCGACGCGATCCCGACCTGCGCGCAGTCCCGGTGCTTGCCGTTCACGTAGGCGCGGCTGCCCGGATCATCCCCCACCAGTACCGTGCCAAGCCCGGGTACGACTTCGCGGGCGGCCAAGGCGGCCACCCGCTGGGTCAGGCTGGCCCGGATGTCCGCGGCGAGGGCTTTCCCGTCCAGTACCTGTGCGCTCACGTCTGTCCCCTCAGTGATAGAAGTGGCGGACGCCGGTGAAGTAGAGCGGGATGCCCGCTTCGGCGGCGGCGGTAATGGTCAGGCGATCACGGATCGAACCGCCGGGCTCCACCACCGCGGCCACCCCGGCCTGGGCCAGGATCTCGAAACCATCGGCGAACGGGAAGTACGCGTCGCTGGCCGCGACCGAGCCCGCCGCCCGCTCCCCCGCGCGCAGCACGGCCAGGCGGGCCGAGTCCACCCGGTTGACCTGGCCCATGCCGACGCCGACCGAGGCACCGCCGGACGCGAGCAGGATGGCATTTGATTTGACTGAACGGCATGCCTTCCACGCGAAGGCCAGATCGGCCAGCTGCGCGGGGCTGGCCGGGTCGCCGGCCTTGAGCTCCCAGTTCGCCGGATCATCGCCGGGCTCGTTCACCCGGTCCGCGGACTGCATCAACATCCCGCCACTAATCTCCCGCCATTCCACCGCACCGAGCAGGACCCCCGGAGGGCCGGAGGCCCCTCCCAAGGGGGGTCTGGGGGGATGGGTCCCCCCAGGAGCAGGGGGGGTTTGGGGGGGATCGTTCCCCCCGGGCAAACACCGCAGCAGGCGGACGTTCTTGGCCCCGGAAAGAATGTCCAGGGCCTCGGCGTCGAACTCGGGCGCGATCACGACCTCGGTGAACACCTCGGCGATCTGCCGGGCCAGCGCCGCGGTCACCGGGCCGTTGGCCGCGATCACCCCGCCGAACGCCGAGACCGGGTCGCAGGCGTTCGCCTTCGCGTGCGCGTCGGCCAGGTCGGTGCCGACGGCGATCCCGCACGGATTGGAGTGCTTGATGATCGCCACGCACGGCCCGGCGAAGTCGTACGCCGCCCGCCGGGCCGCGTCCGCGTCCACGTAGTTGTTGTACGACATGGCCTTGCCGTGCAGCAGCTCCGCAGTCGCGATGCCATTGCCTGGGCTGGCACCGCCGGTTCGTTCGGCAGAAAGATTGTTTATATACAGGGCCGCGCGCTGGTGCGGGTTCTCGCCGTATCGCAGCACGTCGGCACGCCGCCACAGGGCCCCCGCCACCTCGGGCCAGCCGGTGTCACGCGCGACCTCGTCGGGGGCGCCGACGGAGGCGAACCACGACGCGACGGCAAGATCGTAGGCGGAAGTGTGCGCGAAGGCCTCGGCGGCGAGGTGCCGGCGCTGCTCCAGCGTGAAGCCGCCCTTGGCCAGCGCCACGAGCACGCCGGCGTACCTGGACGGCGAGATGATGACGGCCACCGAGCCGTGGTTCTTGGCCGCGGCCCGGACCATCGAGGGGCCGCCGATATCGATCTGCTCGACGCACTCCTGCGCTTCGGCGCCGGAGGCGACGGTCTCGGTGAACGGGTACAGGTTCGACACCAGCAGCTGGAAGGGCTCGATGCCGAGTTCCGCCAGCTGGGCTTCGTGCTCGGCGTTGGCGGTGTCCGCCAGCAGGCCCGCGTGCACCCGGGGGTGCAGGGTCTTCACCCGGCCGTCGAGGCACTCGGGGAACCCGGTGAGCTCCTCCACCGCCGTGACGGGCACCCCGGCTGCGCTGATCCTGGCCGCGGTGCTGCCGGTGGACACGATCTCGACGCCGGCCGCGTGCAGCCCGGACGCCAGCTCCTCCAGGCCGGTCTTGTCGTAGACGCTGATGAGCGCCCGTCTGATCGGGATCCTGGTCAACTGCCGATCCTCACCTTCCTGCCCTGGACGGACCAGCCTTCGCGGACCATCCTGCCCACCGTGCCGACGAGGAGCGCCCGTTCGGCTACCTTGATCCGCTCGTGCAGCGTGACCTCGTCATCGCCGTCCGCCACGGGGACGCAGGCCTGCGCCACGATCGGCCCCGCGTCCACGCCGTCATCGATGATGAGGACGGTGCAGCCGGTGACCTTCACCCCGTGGGCCAGCGCGTCACGGACGCCGTGCGCTCCGGGAAACGACGGTAGCAGCGCCGGGTGAGTGTTCAGGCACCGGCCGCCGAACGAGTCGAGGAAAGGCTTGCCGACGAGCTTCATAAAGCCGGCCAGCACGATCAGGTCCGGCGCGTACCCGGCGCACGCGGCGGTGAGGGCCGCGTCCCAATCCTCGCGGGCCGGGTAGTCGGTCAGCCGGATGGTGAAGGCGGGAATGCCGGCCAGCCCGGCCCGCGCGAGCCCGTTGATACCGGCCCGGTCCGCGCCGACCGCGACGACCTGCGCTCCGTAGTCCGGGTCACGGCACGCGTCGATCAACGCCTGAAGGTTGGTCCCCTCCCCGGAGACCAGCACCACCAGCCGCGCGCGCATGCGGCCACCCTAAGGCACGTTACGGCGTGGTCGCCGGAGAGGGCAGAATAGTGTCCGATGGCCAGATACCAGCCGCCGGGTGGGCGCGGACCGCAACCGAAAGGGATGCTGCCGCCCCGGCAGTTGCCACCCCCGGATCCCGAGTCGCGCCAGCGCGGGCTGGCGGCGCTGGTCCTGGGCGGCCTCAGCCTGATCGGCCTGGCCCTGGGGCTCGGCAACTTGCACCGGGGGATCTACGTCGCCGTTCTGACCCTGCTGTTCGCGATGACGGCGATCTGGCTCGGTGCGGCCGTGAACCGCCGGGCGCGGCGCAGCGGTACGGCCCGGCCGCGCGGAGCGGTCAGCGGCATCGTGCTCGGCAGCCTCGGCTTCGCGTTCAGCGTGCTGTGGCTGCTGGTGCTGGCGGTGTTCTGGCCGCAGCTGAACACGTATTACAACTGCATGGCCGGCGCGAACACGGTCGCTACCCAGCAGGCCTGCCACACCCAGCTCAGCAACTCGGTGGGCAGCGAGCTCAGCGTCCTGCAGAGCGGCAAGTAACCGGCCAGCGCGAGTCAGAGGTAAGCCTCGTCGCCGGCGTCGTCGCCGGCGGCGACCCAGGGATTGAAGTAGATCCGGTGCCCGCCGGCGTCGTCGGTCTCGTCCACTACCCCCGGTGGTACTCCCGCGGGGCCCGCGGGTTCGGGGCCAGACGGCGTGCGGTAGTCCTGCGTCCTGAATTTCGCGGCCCGGCGGAGGATAAGCCAGTTGGCGGCGGCGGCGGTCAGGGCGGCGGTAATGCCGACTTCGAGGATCGCGACCAGCCCGACCTGGAAGCCGGACGGACCGACTGCGGCCAGGCGGCCGTCACCGAGCGGGCCGCCCGCGAACGCCGCCGCCAGGCCGGCCGCCGCGCCTGCCGCCGCGCCCGCGGTGAAGCCCCAGAGCGGGGCGGCCTCGATCACCGGCGTCGGCGCGATCCGCACGGTCACGATTCCGGCGAACACCCCGGCTAGGTAGGGCATCGCGAGGACCAGAACCGGCACCCAGGCCGGACCGCCCGGCTGGGCTCCGGACGGGAGCGCCGCGAGCATCGGGAATGCCGGAACCGCGCCGAGGACCGAGCCGGTGGGCGCGATGACCGTTCCCGCGCCGAACGCGAACCCGGGGCCGAGCGTGTAGGCCACCGCCCAGATGATCGCGTTCGGGGCGTAGGCGAGCTGGGCGAGCAGCAGCAGCGCCGCGCCGCCCGCACCGGGCGCGAGCGCGTCGTTGGCCGCCTTGACCTCCGGCAGGTGCACCGCGAGCGAGGCGCCCGCCAGCACCGCGCCGACCGCGGTCAAGATGGCGGCCGCGCCGAGCATGCCCATGACGATCGACCGGGGCCTGGCCGGCAGCAGGCTGGTCAGCCGCGACCACGGCGCCAGGCCGCGGGCCGCACCGAGCCCGCCCGCCACCAGGGCCAGCAGGAACGACGCGACCACGGCCTGCCACAACGAGGGAGCCGCGGCCGCCGTCCGGCTCGCCACTGCCAGCGCCCCCGCCAGCAGAGCGTAAGGAAGCGCCAGCGCGACCGCGGCGTAACCGACGTGCCGCAGCCGGGTGACCCCGCCGACCCGGACCACCCACCGGCCGGCCATGGCGAGCAGCGCGCCGGGCAGCAGCACCAGCCCGAGCGGGAGCAGGCCGATCCGCCCGGCACCGCGGACCGTGAAGCCGACATGGTGCGCCACGAGCCACAGCAGTGCCGCGGTCCGCAGCACCCCGCCCAGCCCGGTGCCGATACCGACGTGCGGCGCGGTGATCCAGCCGATCGCGGTCAGCGTCGTGAGCACGGCGAGCCCGGTGGCGGCGGCCGCGCAGGCGGCGATCCCTCCCGTGACGACGAGCGGCCGGGCGGGTTGCACCCGGGGCGGGGCCCCCGGGCTCTCCTGCGGCCCGGGGTGTTCCGGGTCGGGAACCGGCGGTGCTTCGGCGGAAACACTCACAAGCCGATCCTGGCAACGATCGCCCGCCGCCCCTAGCAGGCGCGCCGCCCGGGACCCGTAAAACCCGAATGACGGGTCCGCGGACGCCGGCGCCGGGGCTCTAGCGGGCGCGCATCATGTCGCGAACCAGGGCCGCGGTCTCGCTCGGGGTCTTGCCGACCCGGACGCCCGCCTTCTCCAGCGCCTCCTTCTTGGCCTGCGCGGTGCCCGCGGAGCCGGAGATGATCGCGCCCGCATGCCCCATCGTCTTGCCCTCGGGCGCGGTGAACCCGGCCACGTAGCCGGCGACCGGCTTGGTCACGTGCTGCTCGATATAGGCTCCGGCCCGCTCCTCGGCGTCGCCGCCGATCTCGCCGATCATCACGATCGCGTCGGTCTCCGGGTCCTCCTCGAAGGCCTGCAGGCAGTCGATGTGGGTGGTCCCGATCACCGGGTCGCCGCCGATGCCGACGGCCGTGGAGAAGCCGATGTCGCGCAGCTCGTACATCATCTGGTAGGTCAGCGTGCCCGACTTGGAGACCAGGCCGATCCGCCCGGCGGTGGTGATGTCGGCCGGGATGATGCCCGCGTTGGACTTGCCCGGAGAGGCGACGCCCGGGCAGTTGGGCCCGACGATCCTGGTGCGGTTGCCCACCGCGCTCGCCCGCGCCCAGAACTCCGCGGTGTCGTGCACGGGGATGCCCTCGGTGATCACGATGCACAGCGGTATCTCCGCTTCGATGGCCTCGATCACGGCGGCCTTGGTACCGGACGCGGGCACGAACACCACGGACACGTCGGCTCCGGTGGCCGCCATGGTGTCGGCGACCGTGCCGAAGACGGGGACGTCGGTCCCGTTCAGCTCGATGGTCTGGCCCGCCTTACGCGGGTTGGTGCCGCCGACGACCTTGGTCCCCGCGGCGAGCATGCGGGTGCCGTGCCTGCGGCCCTCGGACCCGGTGATGC
Source organism: uncultured Actinomycetes bacterium (assembly GCA_963806335.1). Lineage (GTDB taxonomy): Bacteria > Actinomycetota > Actinomycetes > Streptosporangiales > Streptosporangiaceae > Palsa-504. Next base: position 188,956 of record CAWDXO010000016.1, on the reverse strand, counting down.
CCTGGATCATGACCCGGCTCTGGCCGGTCAGGAAGATAGCCATCTCTCATGCTCCCTTTGCCGCGCTGGCCAGTTCGGCGGACCGGCGGGCGGCGCCGTCCATCGTGTCCACCTGCTCGACTACTGCTATGGCCGCCTCATCCAGGATCCGCCTGCCCTCGGCGGCGTTGTTTCCGTCGAGCCGGACCACGATCGGGCGGTCGACGTGCTCCCCGCGCTCGGCGAGCATGCCGATCGCCGAGACGATCCCGTTGGCGACCGCGTCGCAGGAGGTGATCCCGCCGAAGACGTTCACGAACACACTGCGCACGCTCGGGTCGGACAGCACGATCTCCAGGCCGTTCGCCATCACCTCGGCCGACGCGCCGCCGCCGATGTCGAGGAAGTTCGCGGGCCTGACCCCGCCGAGCGAGGCGCCCGCGTAGGCCACCACGTCCAGGGTGGACATCACCAGGCCCGCGCCGTTGCCGATGATGCCGACCTCGCCGTCGAGCTTGACGTAGTTGAGGTGCTTTTCCCTCGCCCTGGCCTCGATCGGATCGGTGTTGCTGACGTCGTCGAACCGGGCGTGCTCCTGGCGGAACGCGGCGTTGTCGTCCAGCGTCACCTTGCCGTCGACCGCGAGGACCTGGCCGTCGTCGGTCAGCGCCATCGGGTTGACCTCGACCAGTGTGGCGTCCTCGTCGGAGAACATGGCCCACAGCCGCTCGGCCAGCAGCGCGGCCCCGGCCGCGGCTTCCGCCGGGATGCGGCCGGCCGCGATGATCTCCGCCGCCTTGGCGCTGTCCACGCCGGCCAGCGGCGATACCGAGATCCTGGCCACCGCCTCCGGGCTGCTGTGCGCGACCTCTTCGATTTCCATGCCGCCCTGAACCGAGCAGATCGACAGGAACGTGCGGTTGGAGCGGTCCAGCAGGAACGACAGGTAATACTCGGCGGCGATGTCGACGGCCTGGGCGATGAGCACCGTGTGCACGGTGTGGCCCTTGATATCCATGCCGAGGATCTGGCCGGCCTTGGCGTAGGCCTCGTCCGGGCCGTCCGCCAGCTTGACGCCGCCGGCCTTGCCGCGGCCGCCTGTCTTCACCTGCGCCTTCACCACCACAAGCGGGTGGCCCTGGGCGGCGAACTTCGCGGCGATCTCCCGCGCTTCCTCGGCGGTCCGGGCGACCTGGCCGGCCTGCACCGGAACGCCGTACTCGGCGAACAGTTCCTTCGCCTGATACTCAAACAGGTCCACTCTTAGTCTCCACTATTTCTGCTGCTCATAAGCCTAGTCGTCCGATCGATCAAGGTATTGGTAGCCTAACTGGGAGCCTAACGGTCAGCTCTGGCCTCCGTCTGTCTTTCGTTTGCTCTCGAACAGCGGGCCCAACGCGATGGCGGCGGTGCGCGTCACCGGCCGGAGCTGGTGCCGGTACACGACCTCGGTCGTCCGGGTGCTGGAGTGGCCCACCGCGTCCGCGATCTGCTCAATGGGTACGCCGGAATCCGACAGGAGTGAAACAAAGGTGTGACGCAGCTCGCGCGGCGTCCAGTCCCGGCCGAGGCCCGCCTTCTCGGTGATCCGCTTGAACTCCATCCGGACGTCGGTCGCGTACATCGGGCCGCCGAGGCTCGTGCAGAACACCAGGTTGTTCTCCTTCCAGGCCGTCCCGGCCTTCGCCCTGTCGGCCGCCTGCTTCAGGACCAGCCCCCGCAGCGCCGCTACGGCGATCTCGGGGATCTGGAACACGCGCCGCGACTTCTCGGTCTTAGTCTCCCCGGTGCGCCGTACCGACCGGTAAACGGCCACGGTGCCGGCTTCGAGATCCACTTCGGACCAGCGCAGGGCGCGGGCTTCCTCGGTGCGGATACCGCCGAGCATGCTCACGGCGACGTACGGCCACAGGCGCTCGCCCTTGGCTGCATCCAGCACGGCAAGAGCCTGCTCGAGGTCAAGTGACCTCGAAGGCCGTCCCGGCTGCCCTGCGGGCACGGCAGTTAGATCCGCGACATTCCGCACCACGAGGTCATTGACCATCGCGTTCCGGATGGCCTGGATCAGGATCATCCGGGCCAGCCTAACGCTCCTGGTCGACAGGCGCTTAGCCAGCTTGCCAAGCGCGAAGTCGACGTCCCGCACCTTCAGCTCGACGAGCTTGATGGTGCCGATAAGCCCGGTCAGGTGCCTGACCATGATCCGGTAGCCCGTCAGCGTGCTTTCTGCCTGCGTGCTCAGGGTCTCCGGCCAGTCCTTCAGGCACTGCCCGACCGTGTAATTGGCCGGGGTGCGGACGCCTGCGGCAAGTTCCGTGTGCCTGGCGCGCAGCTTGTCTTTGACCTCGGTCTTGGTCTTGCCGCGAACGGTGATGCGGTCCCGGCGCCCGTCTGCCTTCCAGCCGACCGTGATCGTCCCGGTCCAGCGGTCCCGGCTCCGGTCGAAGTAGATCGAATCTTCGCCTCGGGCGCGACGCTTGGTCTCTGCCATAGCTGCCCTTCGTCGATACAACTGTTAGTCCATCGCCGGCCAGTGGTGACCGAGATAGGGATCGGGATGGTCCCTGTCCCAGCGGTCCAAGGTCCTGGCCAACGCGGCAGCCTGCCCGCCTCCTGCTGGCAGGTTCTTCTTCAGGACGAACACCAAGACCAGGTCGCGCTCGGCGGCGAAATCCGCGACGTTCTCAGTGACGACAGCCCGGCCTTCGGCCCGGGCGGCCGCCGCGACCTGCGTATCGTCGGCTGCCCGCAGGCCCACCTCAGTGACGTGGACAGCATCGCCGCCGTGCCTGGTGCGCAGGAGCTCGGCCGCAGCTACCGGGAACATCTCGTCGATCAGGAAGGCGGTCACGCGAGGAGCGCTGCGCGCTGCCGTGCCGTGTGGCGGCTCCGTTCCCCCATGGCTCGGTTGCGATCGATCCGTTCGCCGATCTCTCCGGAGTGTTCCGCCGCGTAATCCAGGGCGATGCGGATGAGCCGAGGGTGCAGATCCGACTCAGCGGCCAAGAGGCTGATTCGCCGTTCCTCGCTGCCATCCAGCTCTTGCAGGCGCCCGACAATTTCCCAGACGTCCGGGCCCGCAGCAAGCGCGGCGCGCCTGTCGTGCGCAGGGCCCCGGAAGACGATCCCGGGGTAATCGAGCTGGTCGATCCCCTCGATGATGAGCTGATCCAGCAGCGCGGTGGCGGTCACGCCCTCGTGGGCGGCACGCGATGCCAGGCGAGCCCGGGCTGCGTCGCTGATCCGGAACGAGGTGCTTGGGGCCACGGTCTACCTCCCTATATTCCTTCACGCCAATTGTACCGCAGTGTAGCTCTTATGCGGTACAGCCTATTACCTGCATTCACGCGCTGACCGGCGAACGTCCGGTGTGCGGCGGCCAGGTCCTTGATCCACTGGGTCATCTCGCTGGGCGGCCTTTCCATGGTGAGCCTGAAGTCGTCGCGCTCGGCTGGGGGCTGCTTGCTGGCCTGGATGTACTACCCGACCGCGTCGTGGCCGGGCTAGCGTCGACCTGCCGCCAGATGTACTCCAGCTTGTAGCCCTTGCTCAGCGTCGCCACCACTGCCACTACGCGCTGCGCTTCCGCGGCCCGCGGGTGGCAGAACTGCCCATGCTCATCACATGGTGCATGGGTGTGACGCTCTCGACCTTCATGCCTTCAAGAATGACAAAACGGGCGATCAAGATCAGAAACGGAAACTGACTAAACGGACATATCAACCACGTGCGGCAACGGCGGCGAAGGCTCAGAAGCTGTTCGAACCAGCGGTCGCGGAACGCCGCCTCCGTCGCCGCGGGTGCCTGTGAGCACATGCCCGCTCATTTCTGCATCCCGCCGAGCAGGCCGCAGGCCCCTTGGGAACCCCGACTCAAAAGCATCACGAGGCACGTCAGGCGGGTTCGATCTTCGGGTATGCGGGAGTCCACATTGCATCGCGCGCCTGCTGGGCGGGGTTGTCGACCGGCGTATCGGCTAGGCCTTCGGCTCGCGCTGCTCGCGCGACGGCGTTGTGCGGCTGCCTATCTGTGCGGGCTATCCGAGCTCGGCTTCCCAGTCTCGGTCCTGCAAGGTGTCGCGGATGTGGGCGATAAAGCGGGATCCGGTGACCCCGTCGAATGCCCGGTGGTCGTAGGAGAATCCGAGGATGGTCATGTAGTGGACCGCCACGGCGTCACCGACGGCCGTGGGCCGGCGTGACACCATGTTCGTCGACAGGATCGCGGAGTTCGGCTGGTTGATGATGGGCGCCGACGCGTAGTCGCCGAACGGGCCCGGGTTCGTGATCGTGAAGGTAGAGCCACTCAGGTCGTCGTTGGTGAATCTGCCGCTCGTGACCTTGTCCGCCCCGGCCCGGATCGCGCGGGCGAGCCCTCGCAGGTTGAGACCATCGGCGTCCCTGACCACAGGTGCTACCAGGCCCTGTTCGCTGAGGTCCACGGCGATCCCGAGGTTGACGTAGTGGTGCAGAATGCGGGTCTTGGCTTGCATATCGATGGACGAGTTGACGGCGGGAAACGCGCGCAGGGCATCGCAGGTGGCCCTGGCGATGAAGGTGAGGTAGGTCAGGGACACGCCCTCCTCGCGCCGGAACCGCTCCTTGTGGCGGCGCCGCACCTCCTCGACCGCCTGCAAATCCACTTCGACCGACGTCCAGACGTGCGGGGCGATCCGTAGCGACTCCGTCATGCGCTCGCCGATCGCGAGCCGCATCCGCGACAGCGGTTCCGCTTCGTCCCGGGAGCCGAGCCTGGCTGCTACGGCAGGCGGGGCGACCGGGCTGACGGTCGGCGGGGGCGGCGGCGCAACCGGGGTGGTCACGGGCTGAGCCGATGGTGCCGCGGTCGCGGGCTGGGAAGCGGTCGTACGTGCGATGGCGGCCTCGACGTCCTCGCGCATGATCCGCCCGGTGGCGCCTGAGCCCTGGACCGCGGCGAGGTCGATGCCGTGCTTGACGGCTAGCTGCCTGACGATCGGCGAAAGCAGCGCCCGTCCGCCGGCCCCGGCCGGGGCGGCAGGTGCCGGGACGGCCGCCGGAGCCGGAGCGACGGAGGAAGGGGCAGAGGTCGGGCCGGCGTCGGGCGCCTGACCGTCTGGCTCCGTCCCGTCGGCTCCGGCTGCCGCGCCGATGCGGGCAAGGTCGGCACCGACGTCGACGGTCTCCCCCTCTTGCACCATGATCTCCAGCAGGACGCCGCTGAAGGGGCTGGGAATCTCGGAGTCGACCTTGTCGGTGGATACCTCTAGCAGGGGGTCATCGAAGTCGACGGTGTCGCCCACTGCTTTCAGCCAGCTCGACACCGTACCTGTCGTGACGCTCTCGCCGAGCTTTGGCATCTTGAAGACGTCAGCCATGGGTCTCTCCTGGAGTCTTAGCTATGCAGGGAGCGGCCGGTCAGCGCGAGCACCACGACGTCGTGCGCGCTCACGTGGTCGCCACCCTCCGCAGCGTGCTGATGATCTCGGGCAGCTGGGGCACGGCCGCGTCCTCGAGCGGAGGACTGGTCGGGATCGGCGTGTTCTTCCCGGCTATGCGGACGACCGGCCCGTCCAGTCGCCAGAAGCACTCCTCCTGGACGGTCGCGGCGATCTCGGCGCCGTAGCCGTGACGGCGGGCATCCTCATGCAGGACCACGGCACGCGATGTCTTGTTCACCGATGCGGTGATCGTCGCGACGTCGAGCGGGACAAGGGTGCGCAGGTCGACGACCTCGACCGAAATGCCTTCCTCGGCCAGTTCCGCGGCGGCTTCGAGACCCTGGTGGACGCCGACCGAGTAGGTCAGCAGGCTGACCCTGGTGCCTTCACGGACGACCTTCGCTGACCCGATCGGCACCGGATCCAGCGAGAGCGGCCCAGTCGCTTCGACCCGGCGGTACAGGTACTTGCTCTCCAGGTACAGCACAGGGTTGTTGTCGCGGATCGCGCTGATCAGCAGCCCGGCGGCGTCTTCCGGCGTGGCCGGCGCAACGATCTTCAGGCCGGGAACGTGAGCGAAGTAGGCCTCGATGCTCTGCGAGTGCGTCGGACCCGCCCGCAGGCGCGCGCCGAAGGGCGCGCGGAACGTGACCGGGATCGGATTGCCCGTCCGGTAGTAATGGCGGGAGCAGTTGTTGATGATCTGGTCGAACGCGCACGAGATGAAGTCGGCGAACTGGAATTCCACCACCGGCCGCAGGCCCATGAGGGCCGCGCCGCAGGCCAGCCCCGTGAAACCCGACTCCGCGATGGGCGTATCCACGACCCGCTCCGGGCCGAACCGGTCAAGGAAACCCTTGGTCACCTTGAACGCGCCGCCGAACTGGCCGACGTCCTCGCCGATGAGGAAGACGTGTGGGTCGGCGTCCATCTCGCTGCGCAAGGCGTCGGCGATCGCCTCGAGGTAGCTCACGGTCGCGGCCGCGGTCTTAGCTGGCATAGACGCGGTCCTCCTCGTCGTTCGGTTCGGGCATCGGCATGCCGAGAACCTTGTTCCTGTGCTCCAAGGCCGTGGTGCGTGCCTGCGCCCGCACCGCCGCGACGCCGTCCTCATCAAGAAAACCCTGCTCGATCAGGCGGGCGCCGCATTCCTCGACGGGGTCGCGTTTGGCCCACAGGTGGGTGAGCTCCGCCGGCACGTAGTCGGCAGGGTCATGCTCGGCGTGCCCGTGCATGCGCATCGTGACGGCCTCGATGAGCGACGGCCCGTCCCCGGCCCGGGCGCGGGCGACCGCCTTGACGGCGGCCTGGTACACCGCGAACACGTCGATACCGTCCACCTTCTCGCCGGGGATCCCGTACGCTGCCGCCTTGCCGGCAAAGTCAGCCGATGCGGTGGTGAGCGTGAGCGGGGTCGAGTAGGAGTACTGGTTGTTCTCCACGATGAAGACGCAGGGCAGGTGCTGCACGCCGGCGATGTTGAGGGCTTCGTGGAAGTCTCCGCGCCCGGTCGAGCCATCCCCGCAGTAGGCCATGGCCACGCCGTCCGTGCCGCGGTACCTCAGCGCGAACGCCGCCCCGGTGGCGACCGGGTAGTTGTTGGGGATGTGGCTGACCGGGTTGATGATGTTGAGGTCGAGGCGGCCGTAGTGCAGCGTGCCGTCCCGGCCGCCGGTCGGCGATGTCGCCTTGCCCATGAAACTGGCCATCACCTGCCACGGCTCCATCCCCCGCCACAGGTGAACGCCGAGGTCGCGGTGCAGCGGAGCCACCACGTCAGCGGGGCGCAAGGCTGCGGCCGTCCCGACGGCGATCGCCTCGTGCCAGTGCCCGGTGTACAGCGACCCGAGCAGCTCACCCTGCTTGTACATCGTGACCATCCGGTCCTCGACCGCGCGCATGAGCGCCATGACCTCGAACATCCGGACGGCGAGATCTCGCTCGACTGGCGCCGCCTTAGGCTTGCGGGTGCGCGTGCCCGTACGCGGGTTGGCCATGTTGTCCTCCTCTCCCATGTCGGGGAATCGACCGCCTAAGCATCGTTGCTGAGGACAGCGGCGATGGCGGCCTGCAGTAGATGGACGGCTTCCTCCTCGTCCCATACCGAGCCCGCGTGCCGCCAGGCGACATAACCGTCGGGCCGGACGAGCAGCGCGCCGGCTTCCTCGATTTCGCGGGCACGATGCCAGTCGTGGTAGGAGTCTTCGCTGCCCTCAGCGCCTATGACGACGGTGCGCAGGTAAGGCAGCTCGAGTTTGCCGGCGGCCGTGGTCCACGCGCGGCCGGCTAGCCCGGTGAGGAGGGAGAATGTCCCCTTGCCGGTGACGTCCAGGGTTGAGGTCTTGCCTCCCGCGCTGTCTACCAGCCATACGTGCGGCAGCTTGGCGCCGGGACGCGTCGTGGCCTGCAGGTACAGGCCCCTGTCTCGTGCCCAGGTCTCCTCGCCGGCGCCCGGATCGGGCAGCACCGCGCAGGACTCGTAGCGTTGGTTCAGCTCCGTGCCCTGCGCGTTGAACTCAGTGTTCTTCAACTCGACGGCCTTGACCAGCGCCTCGCGCGCGGCAACTCCGGCAGGGCTGGGGTCGGCGAGCTTAGCCAGGCCTGCTGCCACCGGGTCGGCTTCGCCGACGGTCCGGAACGCCTCGTTGATCGGCCCGTAGTCGACACGGGACTGGTTGGCGCGGGCGACTATCTGCGCCCCGACCGGCGCACGCTCGTCGGAGTAGGAGCCGAGCAGCGGCATGCCCGCCCATCCCTTGACGACGTAGGCGAGCTTCCACGCGAGGTTGAAGGCATCCTGGATGGACGTGTTCGACCCGAGCCCGCTCGATGGCGGATGCCGGTGCACCGCGTCACCACCGCAGAACACCCGCCCGGAGGAGTAGCGGGTCGCCCAGGCCTGGTTGATCTGCCAGGTGGTGACGCTCTCGATCTCCACCTCGACATCGGGATCGCCGATCATCTCGCGGACCCGGGGCATGACCGCCTCTGGCCGGAGGTCGGGCTCGGGCCCGTTGATGTCGTAGCCCCAGCCGGCGATCCACTTGGTCCAGGGGCGGACGGCGCGGAATGTGCCCATGCCGATCTCGCCGTAACCAGCACCAGGCGTCATGATCCAGTGCAAGATGCTCGGCCGGCGCTCGACGTATCTGGCCAGGTCGGCGTGGAACAGCGTATAGATCGTGCCGGCGCGACCCATCGTGCCTTCAACCGGCAGGCCCAGTTCCTCGACGATCTGGGAGCGGGCGCCGTCCGCGCCGACGAGGAAACGGCTCCGGATCGTGTACTCGTGTCCGGTCAGCCGGTCCCGCAAGGTGGATGTCACGCCGGTTTCGTCCTGGACATGCGACAGGTACTCGGTGTTGAAGGCGATCTGGGCGCCGCGGGCGGCGGCGTTCTTCACCAGTACTGGCTCCAGGTATGGCTGCGGGATGTCAAGCAGCGGGCATGGACTGCCCTGCAGGTAGTCCCCGATCCGGTTCGCGCCGGTGCCCCAGGTCCGCAGCCGCGCGACTTCCTTCCCGGCCAGGCTTGTCGTGAACAGGGTGTCGCCCATGAGGTCCCATGGTGAGCCGACCGATGTTACCTCTTCCTCGACGCCGAGGTCGCGCAGCACCTCGAGGGCGCGCTGGTTGGTGATGTGAGCGCGCGGGGTGTTGGCCAGCCAGTTCCACTTGGTCGCAACCCGGACCCGGACGCCATAAGTGGCCAGCGCGAGCGCGCAGGTTGCGCCGGTCGGACCGGTGCCCACGACCAGAACGTCGGCGTCGTACGCTTCATCCCCGGATCCGTCCGCGTCACGGCCGGTGCCGGGCTCTCCGCTAGTCATGCCGGAGCCTCCGCCCAACTGGAGAGCCAGGTGATCGTGCCCACCGAGTCAGTGCGGATACTGCCGGAGCCGGCGATCGTTGCTTTCGCGGTACCGGGTGCTGGCTGGCCCACGCCCTGGCGGCCGGTGTGCGGGGTGCTCATAGCGCCTCCTGCGTCTGGTTGCTGAAGCTGGCGTGCACGGGTCCGAGGCCGGTCACCTCTGCGCGAAAGGTGTCGCCGGGTGCGACCGGGACCATGGGCCCGAGCGCACCCGACAGGACTACGTCACCTGCTCTGAGCGGCATGCCGTATTCACGGGCGGTGGCGGCCAGCCAGGCGACGGCGGCCAGGGGATCGCCGAGGCATTCCGCGCCGGTTCCAGCGGACACGACGTTTCCTGCGCGGGTCATGGTCATCGTCACGGTCACAGGGTCAAATCGGTGAAGCGGCGTGCGGGTGTCGCCCAAGACGAACAGTCCGGACGAGGCGTTGTCGGCGACGGTGTCGACGATGCCGATGTCCCAGCCGGCGATGCGGCTGTCAACAATTTCCAGGGCCGGGACGGCGTAATCGACGGCAGCGCGGACCGCGTCGACGCTGATACCGCCGGGCTGGCCGAGGTCACCGTTGAGGACGAACGCGATCTCGGCTTCGATGCGGGGCTGCAGGAGCCGCGTGTGGTCGACCGGGATGTCCTGCGGGCAGGCCATGTCGTCCAGCAGCATTCCGAAGTCGGGCTGGTCCACTCCGAGCTGGGCTTGGACCTTGGGGTTGGTCAGGCCGATCTTCCGGCCCACGACCTGGGCACCATTGCTGATGCGGGCGTTGATCAGCGCGGTTTGCACTGCGTAGGCGGCGCCGATGTCCCCGGCGGGCAGCAGGTCCCGTACCGGCGGGCAGGGCCGGCGGTGGGCGGCGGCATCAGCCAGTCGTGCGGTGGCGGTCTGGATGGCGGTCATGTCGCGGATCCCTGGCTAGTCAGGTGGGGTGTGCGGGCCGATAATCAGGACGCCGGTTCCTGGCTGAGGAACAGCAGGATCAGCTTGTTGAAGACATCGCGTTGCTCCCACTGCGGCCAGTGCCCGGCGCCGGTGATGTGCTCGAACCGGCCGCCGGGGATCTTGGCGGCCATGGCCATTCCGGCTGCGGCGGGCCCGACGGGTCGTTGGAGGTCCACACCACCAGCGCGCCGTGCGGCACGGCGGCGAGCTCGGCGTCGGTGATCAGGTTGCGGCGCCGTATCTCCGGGTCCTGCAGGCACAGGATGTGCCGCATCGATTCGGAGAAGCCCGGGCGGGCGTAGATGGTCCTGCGGATGGCGACGAGTTCATCGGTGACGGTCGCCGGGTCAGCCATCAGCCATTCGAGCCGGGCGCGGATCCGCTCGTCGCTGGGGTCGTCGGCGGCGCCCTGGGACAGGCTGCGGATGCGTTCCATGACCTCGGGACGGGCCATGGTGCCGCCGGGGGTGTTGAGCACAAGCTTGCCGGTCCGTTCGGGATAGGCCGCAGCGAACTTCACCGCGACCCAGCCGCCGAGCGACTCTCCGTTCAGGTGCGCCACATCGACGTTCAGGGTGTCCATCAGCCCGAGCAGGTGCTCGACGTAGTCGGGCAGCTCGAGGTCAGCGGTGGCGTGGGTGGTGTAACCGTGGCCTGGCCAGTCGTAGGCGATGACGTGGTAGTGCTCGGCTAGCGCCGAGATGTTGTGGGCGTAGGCCTCCAGGTGGCCGCCGGTGCCGGGCATCAGGATCAGCGGGTCGCCCGCGCCCGCTTCCAGGACGCGGGTGGACCACGGTCCGACCTGCACGTACCGGACGGTGTGGGGAGTGCTCCCGAGCGCGACCCAGACAGGAGCGTCACTCATGAGGTCGTCCCTTGCTGGGCCAGCGCGTCTATGACTTCGGCAGTACTGGTGATCTCGGCCAGCAGGCCCAGCGAGGCGATGGCCGCGTCGTGGGCGCCGGGGTCAGCGGCGCTGCACGCGTCAGCGGCAATGATGGTCCGGTAGCCGAGGTCGCTGGCCTGGCGGGCGGTGCCCTCCACCGAGGCGTTGGTGGCGACGCCGGCGAATAGCACGGTGTCGATGCCGCGCGAGCGCAGGATGACGTCCAGCTGGCTGGCCGAGAAGCCGCCGACTCGTTTGTGGGTGAGGACGATGTCGCTGCCCTGCGGCGTGAGCTGCGGGACGATCTCGGCGTTGTCGCTGCCATCGATCAGGGCCTGGGCCTGCATGGTCATGGCCAGCAGCGGTGAGTTGGCGACGAGGTCGGGGTAGCCGGGCAGCCAGGCGACACGGGTGTAGATGACCGTGGCCCCGGCGGCACGCGCAGCGTCGAGCAGCTTGCCGGTGACGCCGACGACATCGCGTTCGGTGGCCTGGGCGGCGAAAAAGCCCCCGAGTGCTCCGTCGGCGCTGACGATATCTTTCTGCATGTGCACCGCTATAACAGCGGTGCTGGACGGATTTAGGTCCACGAGGTCTCCTTGGTCGTACCAGCGGGCTGGTCAGTTGCGGGCGAGAATCGATGTGCCGATGTCGTTGACATCACGTTCTGCGGTGAACGGGTTGGACAGGAACACGCTGACCAGGTCGACGCCGGAGTCCAGCATCAGCTGGGTCTGCTCGGCGACGTCGTCCGGGCCGCCGTACATGCACCAGTAGTCGACCAGGTCCTTGGTGATGAGCGGCTTATGCGCCGGGTCCAGCCCGCGCAGGTACTTCGCCCAGGTCTCGAGGTAGTGCGGCTGGTCCGGCGAGTTCGGGTCGCCGAGGTAGGCCATCGCGGCCTGGGTCGAGGCCTGGACGATCGGCTCGCCGAGCTCGCCGGTGTGCTCGTTCATGAACCCGGCGTTGGTGAGGCACGAGGAGATCGGCCCGGAGCCGAAACCCTGGGTGATGGCGTCTTCCCACGTCTCGCCGTTGCGCAGCAGGTAGAACCAGCTGAGCGAGATGAGCTTGACCGAGCCTTCCGGGCGGCCCGCGTCGGCGACGGCCTTGTCGAGCTCGCGCCTGACGAGGCCGATCATGTCCGGCTGCGGGCCGAGGCAGTAGACGACGGCGTCAGCGAGTGCGGCGGCTGCCTTGAGTCCGCGCGGGCCGCCGGCGGCCATCCAGATCGGGACGTCCCTGATGTCGTACCACAGGCCGTTCGGGTCGAGGAATTCAATCTCGGTTTCCTGGCCGTGCCAGCGGTGGGTGACGCGTTCGCCGCGCAGCAGACCGCGTGATACCTCCACCGACTGGACGAGTTCCCTTATCGTGGCGGGGCGGTTCCCCATCGAGCGCAGCGCGTTGTTAGCGGTGCCGATGCCGAGGAACGTGCGTCCTGGCGCCAGGTGATTCAGGGTGGCGACGGAGTTCGCGGTCACCGGCGCGATCCGGGTCAGCGGGTTGGTGACCAGCGTGCCCAGGTTGATGGTGGACGTCACCTGCGACGCCAGCGCGAGCTGCTGGTAGGGGTCGGAGAACAGCAGCGGGCCTTCGCCCACGCCGAAGTGGGTGACGCCGAGGTCCTCGGCCTGCTTGACCAGGCCGACCTGGTCGATCTTGGCGCACGTTCCGATGCAGAAGTCCATTGTCGCGCTCCTAATACGCCCGGGCCGGACCCGGATAGGTGGGTGTGGGGTCAGGCAGACGGGGAGGCGGGTACCGCGGTGGTGACGGCGAAGCCCGCGATCCAGTCCGGGATCGGTTCGTAGAACGATGCGGTCACCGAGTACGGGCCGGACGCGGCGAGCGCGGCGTAGGCCGCGATCGAGGTGCGCGTCTCGTGCGCGGAGTGGCCGGCCTGCTCGGTGAACCAGTCGGTGGTCCATCCGTCGATCTGCTCCAGGGCTCCTGAGGCGAGCACGGCCAGGAAAGCGCGGTCCCATTCGGGGTTGAGCGGCTGCATGGTTGACTCGCCGGCCGCGTAGTCGCGTCCCGCCTGGATCACGCGGGCCTGCCGGGCGGCTCGCTGCTCCGGGGTAAGGCGGCGCCCCTCGGAGATCAGCTGAGCCGCGACCTCGGGTGCGGCGCCCTCCAGAGTCGGTACCGGCGGGTCGTGCGACAGGCCGCCCGAGCCGAGGAAGAGCACCCGGCGGTCCAGGCCGGCCGTGGCCGAGCCGATCGCCGCGCCGAGCAGGCGGGCTCGCCGCGCCGGCCCCAGCGGCTGCGCCACGCAGTTGATGAAGACTGGCACGACCGGGACCCGGTCCAGGCCGCCGAACAGGATCTCCAGCGGCTGCGCGAACCCGTGATCGACGTACATCCGCTCGGACAGGGTCACGTCGATTTCGGCGTCCAGCGCGGTCCGCACGAACGTCAGGGCCGCGTCGTGGTCCACCGGCAAGGTGCCCGCGCTCGTGTCATAGTCACCGATCGACTCGGCGGCGGCTCCGATGCAGAACGACGGCATCATGTCGTAGAAGAACCCGTTGTAATGATCCGGTCCGAACAGCACGACTAGCTCCGGGTCGAAGTCGGCGATGAACGCCCGCGCGCCGTCCAGGACGGTATCGACTCGCTTGCGGGCCTGCGGTGCGGGCTCGGTGAAACCCATCAGCGGTGAGTGCGACATCGTGACCAGAGCTGAAGGCACGGGCTTTGTTCCTGTCCGCTTGTGCTGCACGGTCCTCCACCGGACTAGCATGCTAGCATTCCAGCCATGGTAAGCGAGCTATGACTGTAGTTCAAGGGATCGGCTGAAACTTCTTCGAAACCTTGGGAAACAGTCCCTCGCCCGTCGGTCCCTGAGTCACGTGAGGCGCGATGCGTCGCAAAATCGCCACGTCGGGTGCACTAGCTAGGCTGGCACGGTGATATGTGCTGCCTGCGAGGCCTGGCTCGCCAGCACCCGGCGTGCACACAGCCGCGGCGTCCTCAGGCAAGCGCCCCGCGCCGCTGATCTATGACCTTTAAGGACCGCCTGCTGGAGAACCACGACCAAGCCGACGAGCGGATCGCAGTGGTCACGCCGCCTCAGCGAACAAGGGTGAGAGCTCCCTGCTGACATCGGTGACATGTTCCAGGGCACTGACGAGCTGTACTAGGCGGTCGGTTTGGCTGGCCGATATCGGCCTGGCCGCCAAGGTGGCACAGTGCCGGAACTTGCGTTCCAGCGCCCCGGAGTCAAGGGGCTGTCCGGGATCCCCGGGCGTGTGCGATACGAATTCGCGGTGCACTGCCCCCGCCCTGGTCTCCACGAGCACGCTGGCCGTGTTGTCGGCCTGGCGGGGGTCGATATCGCACTGCACGCGCTGGGATAGGGCAAGCACGGCCCGGTCGGACAGGCCCTCCCTGGCGTAGCTGTCCAGCGTCACATCGCCGTGGAGCAGAGCTGTCGCTGCGGTGAACGGCAGGCTGAACTTGGCGTCGATGGCCGTCTGCGGGCGGATCTTCCGTTCCCTGGGTTCAGCCAGCATGCGGGCGATCGGGCCGCCGACAAGCTGGACGCGCTGGACGTCCGCCGCGCGGACACCGTGCTCGGCGTAGATCTTGAGTAGCCCGGCGACGAACGGGTGCGTGCCCCGGCAGCTTGGCCATGGCTTGTAGCTGATGCCGTCAGTTTCGAACCGGCGCCCGAGCCCGTCCAGTAGCGGGCCGATGTCGAATCCGCCGCCACAGTAGGTGGCGAAGAAGCCGTGCGGCCCTTCGAAGGGGACAGGGCTTCCGGCTACTCCGGCGGCGGCAAGGTCGACGGCGGTCACAGCCGCCCGCGCGGAGAATGCTTCGCGAACTGACCGCAGCACCGAGCGCTCCCCGTTGACGATCTCGAAGGTGCAGGCCACCTGGCACATCCCGAGGGAGAACGCGTCGATGGTAGCTTGCTCGTCCAGGCCGAGAAGGCTCGCGGCCGCGGCCACTGCGCCGTGGACAGACAGCAGGGGTGGCGGATACCAGCCTGCGTCGGCTATCCGGGTTCCCGCGGCGAGCCCGAGACGGCTCGCGAGATCGCAGCCGATCACCAGGGCCGTGAGCAGCTCGGGTCCGGAGGCCGCTTCCCGTTCGGCCACGGCCAGAGCCGCGGCGACCGTGGCGGTGTTGGGGTGGACGGGCGCTGATTCGTGGACATCCTCGAAATCAAGCGCATGGCTCATGGCCCCGTTGGCAAAGGCGGCCCCGGCGGCCGAGGAGCGGTATCCGAATCCCAGGATGCTGGCCTCCGCCGGGCCGCAACCGCGGGCCAGCGCGGCGAAGGGACGGCATTCCGGGCTGAGCGTGCTCGCCGCCAAGGTCACGCCCACCGCGTCGAGGAGCGACGCCTTGGCCGTCGCCACCGCACGGTCAGGCAGGTCCGGGTAGGTAGTGCTGATAACGTAGCGGGCCAGCGTCTGGGTCAGGCCAGGTGATGGCGCGGCGGGCGCGCTGCTTGCTTCCACCTCATGCCTCCGTATCGTTCGTAGCAGGGTCATCGGAACTCGGCCGCGCGGGTGGCCAGCGATCGCCAATCACTTCAGGTGCCTCAGGAGGCGGCTTCGGAACGGATGATGGCAATAGTGCCGTGGATGTGCCGCTCCATCTCCGCCCGGGCGGCGTCGGCGTCACGGTTGCGAATGGGCACGATGATCTGGTCGTGATCCTCGTGGCGGCCGCGGATGGCGCCGGCGAGGGGCTGGCTGACCCCGGCGGTATTGATGAGCAGATCCGCCATATCCCACATGCGCCGGGAGATGTCGGCGATGACGGCCGAGTGCGCCATGCCGTTGATGGTGGCGTGGAACTCCCGGTTGAGGACTCGATAGCCGTGAGAGCGCCGGGCGGGGTCGGGGACGGCGGCGAGGTCGGCGATCTGCCGGTTGGCGTCCTCGAGCGCGCCGAGTTCGGTATCACTATGACGTTCTGCAGCGACAGCGGCGACAGACCCCTCCATGACGGCGAACATGGTGAAGAAATCCTCGACATCGCTGCCCGTGTAGACCGGGACCCGGCAGCCGACCTGGGGGACGATCTCGACGAGGCCTTCGCTGGCCAGGCGCCGCATCGCTTCCATGACTGGCTGCCTGGAGACGTCGAATTCCGCTCTCAGCGCCTCGATGTCGATGCGTTCGCCCGCGGCATAGCCCCCCTCAAGTAGACGCTTCTTGATGAGCTCGTAGATGATCGGCCCGAGCCGTTTGCCCGAGGCGACAGCAAGGGGCCGGACGGTGCCGCCGGCTGAACGCGCCCAGGGGTCTTGTTTCGACGCGCTCATTCGAGGGAGGTCACCGCGCGGGCCTACCGCTCCGGTCGACCTACGTTTCGTTGGCACTCTCTCATGCTAGCATGCCAGTTATACCAGGGTTAGTTAAGATGACTCAGACGAGTGCCAAGGTGCCGCCGAGCCGGCGGGCCTCTCGCATGATCCGCCGCTGCCGACGCTCGCGCCGACCACGCCGGCGATCGTAGAGCGACTTCTTGGCGGCGGCCTCCTCCTCCTCCTCCTCCTCCTCGGGAACTCCGCCGCGAGGTACGAGCATGGATCGCCGCTCATGCCGCGCTCGCCGCTTACGGCCCCTGCCAAGTTGACCTGAAGTTTCTGCGTCCCGATCCCCGAGGTGATTGCTGGCTTCGCCGTGACCACTGCTTCACTGGCCCGAGATGTCGACCCGTCCGACGAGCGCTGGCTACCGTCGCGCCTGGGCGAAAGCGGCTTTCTCGCTCCGGCGCCAGCAATATTTCGCGCTTCAATTAACGACCGTCTGAAAAACTGAGACAATGACGGCTGGACCAACTCCTAGGGGGATCGCTGCCGTGGTCGACGTCACTCACTCGCCGGTCCGCCACACCGTCCGGGCCGCCCCGGCGGCGGCATCGGCTCTGGTGGACGCGGGGCTTAATGTCCTCTCGTTCACCGGGAGTCACTGCCTTGATTTCGGGTACACAGACCTGACCTATACCGTGGCATGCCTGACCGGCTGCGCCCGCGCTGCCGGAGTCGGCAGCGACCTGACCGAAGCGAGGAGGACCGTCATCGTGCCCGTCCGAGGAGTGCGCGCCGCCTGCGGACCGGCTCAGAAGGCCCGCCGGTCGACACCTGGTCCGGGGACTAGGAAGGAGCCCGGGCGGTGCCGGGAGTAAACGCAGGGACCTTCGGCCCATGCGCCCTGTGCCGAGCCGCCCCTAATCTTACGGATCGGACGATCCGACCGTCCGCGAACTCGATGTCGGTGCTTAGGAGGGTGGACCGGTGAGCGTCCAGACGCTGGAGATGGAAGACGCTCAGCTCAACCCTCGAGGCAGCGCCGGGAACGGCACCCAGCGGTCCATCGTCACGCTGATCGGGCAGTTTTCCACCGAGACCCGCTATCCGGCTGCCTTCTTCATCGACGTGTTCTCCTCTGTGGCGACGGAGCGAGCAGTCAGAAATGCGCTTGCGCGGCTCGTCGCCCGTGGCTTCCTCGTGAGCTCCCGCGTCGGCCGGTCATCGTGGTTCGAGGTTTCGACAGCGGCGAAGCTCCGGCATGAACGCCGGATCAGTCACCTCCTTACCTTTGGGAGCGCCCCTGTCGAATGGGACGGGACGTGGACCATCGTGCTGTTCTCGGTGCCGGAGGAGGAGAGGTCGCTGCGCAACGTGCTACGCAGGCAGCTCTCGTCGATGGGCTTCTCGCTTCTCTACGACGGAGCCTGGGTCTCCCCCTCAGATCAGACCCAGGAGGCGCGGGAGGGCCTCGCCAGCTTGGGCGTGTCCGCGGCGACCGTCATCCGGACCGACGACGCAACCGGCGTGACGTCGTCGGGCGAACTCGCCCTGGCGCTTCGGCTCGATGAGCGGCGGACGAGCTACGAGCGGTTCCTTGAGGACTATCAACCCGTAGCTCTGCAGCTCACCAAAGGCGCCCTGGCCAAAGGCGAAGCGATAACGCTTCGGACCGAGCTGCTGGAGGCCTGGCGGTTCCTCGCTGACCGGGACCGTCTGGTGCCAGACCTCCTGCTTCCGGCCGACTGGCCCCGGGCCGCGGCTCGGGAATTGTTCTGCCACATCTACGACGGGCTGGCGATCGCGGCGCAGGCCCAGGTTCAAGCTGCCTTCGAGCGAGCTGCACCCGGCAGCGGGATCACGCTCGAGGCGTTCACGACGAACAACTTCTAACCCCAGCGACGGGCGGTGCCGTCGGCGAGGGCGGCTGACGCGCAGGCCCCATCTGTCTCGACGTCGGCCGGGGTGCCGTCACGTCTTCGCTGACGCCTGCCTGAGCCTGGGCCTGCTGCAGAGCGCCCCTCAAAGAAAATTTACCCACATATCTTGACGATCGTCCTCCAAAGCGTGACACTTGGCGAAACAAGGAAGTCGAAGGGGACGGTCAGTGGATGACGTGACGGTCTCAGTGGGGTCGGAGTTCAACCCGATCTACGAGGAGACATTCGATAACTCGCACGAGCTGTACAAGCAGATGCGCCACGAGTGCCCGGTGGCGCACAGCACCGCCTTCGGCGGCTTCTGGGCGCTGTTCAAGTTCGACGATGTCGTCGCCGTGATCGAGGACTCGGCAACGTTCATCACGTCGGAGAAGAACGTAGTGCCGCCGGCGACCCGGAACCAGGGTCGGCGGCCGCCGCTCCACTTCGACCCGCCCGAGCACGCGATGTTCAGGCGGCCGATCAACCTGGTGTTCAGCACGGGCCGGATGACCGCGCTGACGGGTCGCGTCCGGGAACTGGCCGATGGCCTCCTGGGCCGGCTGGTCGCCCAGGGGGAGTTCGACTACACGAAGGACTTCGCCGAGTACTTCGCGGCCGGGTGCTTCGGGCTGATCCTGAACCTGCCGCCGGCGACCATGCGGCGGGCGCGAGAGGTGCAGGTGCAGTACTACCGGGCCCAGGTCGCAATGGACCGCGCGCGGGTGATGGAGGCGAGCAACGCGCTCTACGACATCGCCAGGGAGATCGTCGAGGATCGCAAGTCGAACCTGCTGGACCCGTCACTAGACCTGGTGTCGGCTCTCTTGCTGGCCGGCGAGCGGGGCAAGCCCATCCCTGACGACATGGTGGTGGCCTCCCTGCGGCAGTTCCTGTCAGCTTCCCAGGCTGCGCCGCAGGCCGTGCTGGGGAGCATCGCCGTGCACCTGGCCCGGGATCAGGACCTCCAGGGCATGCTGCGAGAGAACCCGGAGCTGGTCCCTGCCGCCGTGGAAGAGTTCCTGAGGCTGTACTCCCCTTACCGTGTCTTCGCCCGGACGGCGGTGCACGGCGTCGAGATCGGCGGCCGGACCATCCCCGCAGGCGACCCGATCACCATGAACTTCCCGTCGGCCAACCGCGATGAAGACGTCTTTGACCGTCCGGACGACTTCATCATCGACCGCCCGAACCGCCATATCGCGTTCGGCCGCGGTCCTCACCGATGCCCGGCAGCAGCACTCGCCCGGTTGGAGCTGCAGGTAGGCACGACCACCCTCCTGGAGAAGACCCAGCGCTTCGAGCTGGCCGGCGACGTAGTGATGACCGACTGGCTCGAGTTCGGCCCGGCTTCGACGCCCCTTCGCGTGAACCCCGCCCGCATCTAACTAAATCGCACGACCCTCTGTGCCTTCCCAGAGAACTGCTAGCATGCTAGAATTTCATTAGTACTCAAGGGGACTCCCGAGTACTCCGACTGGCAGAGCCGGAAGCCGATCGAGGCCACCCGGGATCGGGTGCTATCTCGGATTCCGTGACCATGACCCGGCGCGTTGTGCGCGCCCGGTACCCAAGAACTCCCAAAGAACTCCCGACAACTCCGAGGTGGCATTGTGAGCAACTACGAAAGACCCGCGCGGGTCGCCCTTGGGGCGACCGTCGGCCCCGAGAGAAACGGCCGCCGGAAGATTGGTCGCGCCGCCGCAGCCGTGGCTGCGGTCTCCGCTGCTGCCCTCGCCCTGGCAGCCTGCGGCGGGGGCGGCACGACCAGCAGCTCCTCCAGCACCGCCAGCGCCGCCAGCGCCGAGAAGGCGCCGAACGGCATCGTCGGCCAGACGTTGACGATCGGTTTCAGCCCGCCGTTGAGCCTCAATCCCGCTCTGAACGGTCAGGCGACCGCTGCGGTGCTGTACGGCTCGCTGGCGTACGGGTCGCTGACCTACGAGCTCCCGAACGGCACGTTCGTCCCCGATCTGGCCACGTCGGCGACCTACCTGGCAGGAAGTAACAACGAGAAGTTTCAGATCACGCTGCGCCCGGGGGTGAAGTTCAGTGACGGCTCCGCCATGACCCCGCAAGCGGTGGCGAACTCCATCAGCTACTTCGCGAAGGCGCACGGACCCCAGTCGTTCCTCCTGGCCTCGCTGAAGTCGGCTGCGGCGAGCGGGGCGGACACGGTGCTGCTCACCTTCAGCGCCCCGACACCGGACCTGCCGTTCGTCTTCTCGCAAGAGCAACCCGCCGGTGCGATCATCGGTCCGAAGGGCCTCGCCGACCCCGCCAGCCTGAACACCACCACTGACGGCGCCGGGGAGTACTCGCTCGATTCCGCGGCGACGATAACGAACAGCAAGTACGTGTTCACGGCCCGCTCGGACTACTGGGCCCCCTCGGCCATTCACTACAAGCAGATCGACGTGCAGGCCTTCACCGATTGGCAATCCGCCGTCTCCGCGGTCGAGTCCGGGCAGATGCAGTCCGCCGACCTGACCGGGGTTCCCCGCACCACCGGCACGTCAGCGACGAACGCAGGACTCAGCGTCAGCTCGGGGCCTACATTCGTTGAGGGGCTCATCCCGATGGAGCGGGCCGGAGCATCTCCGCTCGCCAAGCTGCAAGTCCGGCAGGCGATCAACTACGCCATCGACCGTGCTGGGCTGTCGGCCGCTATCGGCGGCCCGGGATCGGTCCCGGTGGACGAGACGGCGGTTCCCGGGTCGACCGGCTACGACCCTTCCCTCGCCAGTTACTACGCGATGAACCTCACCAAAGCAAAGCAGCTCCTCACTGCGGCCGGCTACCCAAACGGCTTCTCCTTGCCCGTCTTGGACTGCGCCGCCCTAGATCCGAACAGCGCGCTCGGTTCGGCCATCGCGAGCGAGCTGGCGCAGATCGGCATCAAAGTCAACCTCACCACGGTCCCGGCGCCCTCGCAGTTCGTCCCAGCGGCGCTAAGCAAGCAGTACCCGGCTGTTGTATGGCCCCTGGCGTCTCAGGGCACCGGCTACTACTACTCCATCGCCTTCGCCTTGTCCCCGTTCTCCAACGCGTTCGGATCATCCAGCCCGACGCTGCAGTCCCTGCTGGCCAAGGCGGCCAGCGCGAGCTCGGCGAGCGCAGCCGAGCAGTACTACGAGCAGGCGACGCAGTTCCTCGTGACGAACGCCTGGTTCGTTCCGGTGTACTCGTCGTCGACGACCTACGTCACGAGCAAATCCGTCGCGAACGTCTCGCCAGCAGGACCTCAGGACAACGCCATCGATCCCATCGGTCCCGCAGCCAGCCTGAGCTGGTACCCGAGCACGTAGGGATAGCAGCGCGCTGGCCCGGGGGCTGAGCACAGGCCCCGGGCCAGCGCAGCAGAAAGAAGGACCCTGTGATCCGATACGTCTCAGCGAGGGCGCTGCTCATCGTCCCGACGCTGTTCATCGTGAGCATCCTCTCGTTCATTCTCGTCGCTCTTGTCCCCGGCGATCCCGCCGTCCGGATCCTCGGGGAGGGCGCCACCCAACAGCAGTACGCAGCGCTCGACCAAAGCCTCGGACTGAAGGCGCCGGTCCTCACCCAGTACGGACACTGGCTGTCCAACGCGTTGCAAGGGAACCTGGGGCGCTCGCTGTTCACGGGCGAGCCGGTCCTGAGACTCCTGAACCAACGGCTGGGCGTGACCCTTTCGCTCGTGATCGGGGCGACCCTCGTCTCTCTGGTCATCGGCATACCGCTCGGCATCATCGGTGCTCGGGTCGGCAGGAAAGCAGGGGCCACCATCAACGCGACGTCCTGGCTAGGGTTCGCCATCCCGAACTACTGGCTCGGCCTGGTGCTCGTTCTCCTGCTCGCGGTGAAGCTGAAGCTCCTGCCGGCGACCGGTTACGTCCCGCTGGGCACCAACCCCTCGGAATGGTTCCGGTCACTCATCCTGCCCGTCTTCACCCTGAGCCTCGTCGGGATAACAGGCGTCGCCAAACAGACGCGCGACTCGATGAGGGACGCTCTGCGTGCCGGGTACATCGACAGCCTCCGCGCCGCCGGGTTCTCCCAGCTGACGCAGCTGCGCCACGCCCTCCGCAACGCGTCCCTCCCCATCGTCACCGCCGGTGGCTTGTTCTTCGTCGGCCTGCTCGGCGGGACGATTCTCGTCGAGGCGGTGTTCGTCCTCCCAGGGCTCGGTAGCCTCGCCGTCCAGGCGGCTTCCGATCACGACCTGCCGGTGCTGGAAGGCGTGGTCGTCTACTTCACCGTCATCGTAGTCGTGGTCAACCTCATCGTGGACCTCTCCTACGCCTGGCTCAACCCCAAGGTGCGTGCCCGATGACGAACGTATCCGCCCCGCCCCGCCCCGCCCAGGGCCGCACCGCCACCGGCGCCGGCTCCACGGTGGTGAACATCTCGCGGCGGGTGGCACGCAAGCCCCTGGGGGTGGCGTCGTTCCTGTTCCTCGCTGGCGTGGTGGTCGCATGCGCCCTGGCGAACTGGACCGCCCCGTACAGCCCGGAGGCGAACGACTATACCGCCATATTGAAGGGCCCGTCGCTGAGCCACCTGCTCGGCACCGACGAGCTCGGCAGGGACGTCCTGAGCAGGCTGCTGTACGGTGGACGACCGGTCCTTCTGGCGACCTTCGAAGTCGTCGTGATCGCGGTGGCCCTCGGCGTGAGCGTCGGCGTCGCCGCTGGCTTCTGGGAAAAATCAGCCGACCGGGTCCTCAGCGGCTGGGTCAACGTCCTGCTGGCACTGCCCATCGTTGTCATCCTCGTCGTGGTGCTGTCAATCTTCGCCGGCAGCCTGACGCCGGCCGTCATCCCGCTGGGCATCCTGCTGTCGGCGCCGGTCGCTAGGGTCGTGAGGTCAGCGACGATCGGCGCCCGGCACGAGCTGTACATCGACGCCGCCAAAGTGGCGGGACTGCCGGATCGGCGGATCATCACGAGGCACATCCTCCCCCGGGTCGCGGGCCCGGTCATCGTCCAGAGCACGCTGGTCGCCGCCGTGGCGCTGATCACGCTCACATCGCTGGGGTTCCTCGGCCTGGGAAGCCGACCGCCCGCGCCTTCCTGGGGGTCAATGGTGGCGGAGGCCGCGCAAGTGTACGGGACCCAGCCCGGGTTCCTGCTCGTCTGCGGCGGACTCATCGCCCTGACCGTGCTCGCCTTCGGCCTGCTTGGCGACGCCGTCGGCGACGCCGTGGCAGCGAGGTGGGCGACGTCGGGACCGGCCGCAGCCAAGCGCCGGAGCAAGGCGCCGGACGTCGGCGGGATAACGGTCGCCCTGCCGTCGGCCGACGTTCCCGAGGTGCCGCCGGTCCTGCGGGTGGAGAGTCTTACCGTGTCGTTCCCGTGGGCTTACAACGGGCAGAACGTCGTGCAGGACGTCAGTTTCAGCGTCGCGGCCGGCGAGACGCTCGCGCTCGTGGGAGAGTCGGGATCCGGGAAGTCGGTGACCGCCCGGGCGATACTCGGACTCCTGCCCGCAGGAGCAGAGGTCAGCGGCCTGGCCGCCCTGCACGACCGGAACCTCCTGGCGCTGACGGAGCGAGAGTTCCGCGACGTGAGGGGCAGCCGCATCGGGCTGATCTCACAAGACCCCATACTCAGCCTCGACCCGTGCTGCACGGTCGGGCAGACCCTCAGCGCCGTGATCAGGCTGCACGCCGACGTGAGCAGGGCCGTCGCCAGGAAGCGGGCAGTGGAGCTGCTGGAGCAGGTGCGTATCAAGGACCCCGACGCCGTGATGCGCCGGTTCCCCCATCAGCTGTCGGGCGGGATGGCGCAGCGCGTATCCATCGCACGTGCTCTTGCCGGTAACCCGGAAGTCCTCATCGCCGACGAACCGACGACGGCGCTGGATGTCACGGTCCAGAGCGAGATACTTGAGCTGCTCTTCACGCTGCAGTCCGCCACTGGCATCGCCATCCTCCTGATCACCCATGACTGGGGAGTGGTGGCGACCGTCGCTGACCGGGCGATCATGATGTACGCCGGACAGGTCGTCGAGAGCGCGCCGCTCCTGCCGCTCTTCGGTCACCAGCTCCATCCCTATACGGCTGCGCTGCTCTCGTCGAGCCCGCACTTCGGGCCCGTGGGAGGTCGCCTTCCCGCTCTGCGGGGCGCCGTCCCCACCCCGGACGAGTTCCCGGCCGGCTGCCGGTTCAGCAACCGCTGCGCGCTTGCCGTGCCGGAGTGCACCCTCGCACCGATAGAGCTGCGCGAGGTGGCGCCTGAGCACCGGAGCCGGTGCATCCGAACGGACACCCTCATCGCCAGCGAGGAGGCCAGATCATGAGCGGAGGGGACATGCTCGCCGACGAAGCAGCCGTGCTGGAGGTGCGCGACCTGTGCGTCTCCTACGGAAGAGGACGACACCAGCGCGACGTGGTCAGCGGCGTCAGCTTCTCCGTCTCGCACGGGGAGACAGTCGCCGTCGTCGGGGAATCCGGAGCCGGGAAATCGACGACCGGCCGGGCCATCCTCGGGCTCGTCCCCGCCAGCGCCGGGTCCATCATCTTCAAGGGCCACGACATCACACACGCCAGTCATCGTCTTCGGCGCTCGCTTAGCGGCCAGCTCCAAGCCGTCTTCCAGGACCCTTACAGCTCCCTCAACTCGACACGCACAATCGGCGACACCCTGATCGAGTCGGTCCTGAGCACCGGCTTGCGCCCGGCCCAGCGCACCGCCCGGGCTCGCGAGGTGCTGGGGAAAGTCGGACTGCCGGCCGACGCGCTGTCCCGATACCCCGGCGCCTTCTCCGGCGGGCAGCGGCAGAGGATCGCCATCGCCCGCGCACTGATGTCCTCGCCGGACCTGATCGTGGTCGATGAGGCGCTGAGCTCGCTGGACCTGTCCTTTCAAGCGCAGATCATCAACCTGCTGCGCGATCTCCAGGAAGAGTCAGGCGTGGCGATGGTGTTCATCTCCCACGATCTCGCCGTAGTCCGGCACCTGGCCCACGTGATCCTCGTGCTCTACGGCGGGAAGGTAGTCGAGCTGGCACCCGCCAAGAAGCTCTGCAGCGCGCCCCAGGCCGAGTACACCCGAAAGCTGCTGGCTGCTGCCCCTGTCCCCGACCCGGAGGTGCAGAGCCTGCGTCTGCGGGCGCACCAGGCAGCAGGCCATCCGGCCGAAGCGGCAGGCAGCGGCGAAGCCCCGGCGCCGGAGAGGGTCCTCCCGAACCGGCCCGCGGCCGAAGCCGGAGAGACCGAGTCACGGCACTCACCGGCAACGAAGTCGACAGCTCTCCGCGAGCCCCGCGCAACGTAATGATCGAGAAAGTCGAATACCGGTGCGGGCGGCTCCCCTTGACCGGCATCCTGGCCCTCCCCAGCTCCGGCAGCGCTACGGGCGGAGTCCTCCTCGTGCACGAAGCCAGCGGCCTTGGCGCCCACGTGCAGAGGCGAGCAGAGCAGCTCGCCGAGCTGGGCTACGCGGCCTTGGCTGCGGACATGTTCGGCGCGGGCCCGGCAGAACTGGCCCTGGCAGCTGGCCGGGAGAAGGTTGAGGCCCTGCTGGCGTCGCCCGGACAGATCATCGCATTGCTGCGGAGCGCGCTGGAGACCGTGCGCGAGCGGACCGGGATCGCCGCCGATCGGGTCGCCGTCGTCGGGTACTGCTTTGGCGGATCCGCCGCCCTGGAACTGGCTAGAGGCGGCGAGGATGTCGCGGCAGTGGTGTGCTTCCACGGCCGGCTGAGCCCACTGGGCGGCGCCCGGACCACACCACTTCACCCGAGGGTCCTCGTCGTCATGGGCTCGCAAGACCCGATGATCCCCGCCGCGACGATCGAGCGCTTCGCCCAGGAGATGGACGAAGCGCAGGCGGACTGGCAGCTCGTGCTGCTCGGAGGGGCCAAGCACGCCTTCACCGACGTCAACGCCGAGCGTCTCGGGGTGGCCGGAGTGGAGCACTCACCGACTGCGGACCATCGGTCCTGGAACCTGCTGATCTCTTTCCTTGACGAGGTGCTTTCGTGACCGAACCGGACCTTCAGGCGCCGAGCGAACAGCCGGCTGCTCCCGTACCCGGCCGCGCCCGGGGGACGAGGAAGCTTCTCGACGACGTGGTCGTCATCGACACGACGATCGCCCTCTCCGGTCCGTTCGCGACGATGCTCCTCGCCGGCCTGGGAGCCCGGGTGATTCATATCGAATCGCCGTGGGGAGGCGACCCGGCCCGTAACAACGCTCCCTACGTCGGCCGGGAGGGGATCATGCTCTCCCGCGAGAGCGAGGATGACCTGTCGGTCGGAGCCCTCGCCCGGCTGCGCAACAAAGAGAGCGTGACGCTGAACCTGAAGACCAGCCAGGGCCGCGCGGTGTTCCTGGACCTCTGCCGAAAAGCCGACATGCTCTTCCAGAACTTCAGCAGCGGAACGATGGACCGCCTCGGCTTGGGTTACACGTCCGTCCGCGCCGTGAACCCGGCGATCGTCTACTGCTCGATCAGCGGCTTCGGGACCGGGCACACCACCGAAGAGGGCGGCAGGAAGGCCATGGACAGCATTATCCAGGCCCTCAGCGGCGCCATGCTGACCTCCGGTGCCGAGGGGGACGCGCCGGTACGGATCGGGCTGCCCGTGGCCGACCTGTCCGCGCCGCTCTTCGGAGTCATCGGCGCCTTGGCGGCACTGCACCGAGCCCGGCAGACGGGTGAGGGTCAGCACGTCGACGTCTCCATGCTGGGAGCGCTCGGCTCGCTGGTAGCCATCGAGCCATGGCAGGCCCTGGAGGCCTGCGGGCAGCCGACCCGCACCGGGGCGGGGCTCCCGCGCCTCGCACCCTTCGGGAACTTCGCAACCACAGACGGCTTCATTGCCCTCTGCGGCCCGATGCAGGAGTTCGCCGCCGGGCTGTTCCGGGCCATGGGCCAGCCAGAGCTCATCGACGACCCCCGCTTCGCCACTCGCGACGCCCGAGTCCGCAACTCCGGCGCGCTGGATGACCTCATCAGCGCCTGGACAGGCTCTGTCAGCACCGACCAGGCGATCCGGCTGCTCACCGCCAACGGCACGCCCGCCGCCGAGATCCGGTCCCCGGCCGAGGCCATGCGCGACCCCATCCTCCGCGCCCGTGGCGAGGTCGTGTCCGTGAGCCACCCGCGTCACGGAGGGGCCGAATTGGCGGCACCGGGTATACCGATCGTCTTCTCGGATGCGCCGGCAGGCTTCGACCGCGGCGTGGCCGCCCTGGGCGAGGACACGGACCGGGTCCTGAACGACCTCCTCGGGTACTCCAAAGGCCGCGTCGAGGACCTCCATCGGCTAGGGATCCTGTGAGACCGGCATGACGAGCCCGGCCGCGACGTTCCCTCGCACCATGCGGGCCGCCCGCTGCGTGGCGCACGGACGGGACGTGCCGCTGGCGTATGAACAGGTGCCCCTTCCCACGGTGGGCGAAGGCGAGGTCCTGATCCAGGTCGACGCGTGCGGACTGAACGTCGCAGACGACCTCATGAGAGCCGGGCGCTATCAGGTGAGGCTGACCCCGCCGTTCACGCCGGGTCTGGAAGTGGCCGGCGCGATCGCTGCCGTCGGTCCGGGAATACACGGGCTCGGAGTAGGAGACCCGGTCGTGGCGCCGGTCGACGGCGGCGGACTCGCCGACTACGCGATCGCCCGCGCCACATCCACTTTCCCCCGGCCGGACGCCATGGACGCGATGACGGCTGCCGCCGTCTTGGTTTCCTACGGCACCGCCGACATCGCCCTGACCCGCCGGGCCCGGCTCCAGCCGGATGAGACCGTCGTCGTCTTCGGCGCCGGCGGCGTCCTGGGGCAAGCCACGATTGCGCTGGCTCGCGCCAAGGGAGCGACCGTGATCGCTGTAGCCCGGAGCGCAGAAGCCCGGGAGCGCGCCGTCGCCGCAGGCGCGCAACTCTGCTTTGAGAGCGGCAGCGCCCGGCTCCTCGACGCGGTCCTCGCCACCACCGGCGGCCGCGGTGCCCAGGTCGTAGTCGACCCGGTCGGTGATCCTGGCTTCGGCACGGCACTGCGGACAGCTGGCTTCAACGGCCGGATCCTCACCGTGGGATTCGCCGGCGGCGGCGTTCCCAGCGTCCCTCTCAACCTGCTCCTGGTGAAGAACCTGAACCTCATGGGGGTCTTCTGGGGCGGGCACGTGACCATGGAGCCGGACGTCGTGCGGACGTCGATCGCGACCACCTTCAGCGAGATCACTGCAGGCAGCCTTCCCGTCCCGGGGATCGACGCGTACCCGCTGTCGGATGCCCAGGCGGCGATGGACCGCCTGCAGGAAAGCAACGGCCGGAAGATCGTGGTCGACATCAGATGACAACGCCGGCGCCTCACTGCGGCACAGCAAAGGGCAAGGAGAAGTAATGGATGACGGGAACGGGCCTCTGGCACAGCTGGCCGCCGCGTACCTCGACAGGGAACGATGGGCCCGGGCCGCCCGCCAACGGGGTCAGAAGGTCATCGGGTACGTGTCGAACAATGTTCCCGCTGAGCTCATCTGGGCCAGTGGAGCGTTTGGTGTCCAACTCACCGGCATACCGGGGGAGACACCGACCGGAGACCGGTACATGGAGGACTTCCACGAAGGCCATATACGGTCGCTGTTCGACCGCTTCCTGGCCGGGCAGTTCGACTTTGCCGACGCCGTCATCATCCCTCGCTCCAGCGAGGGATATCTCCAGCTGTACTACTACCTGCTGGAGGTGAGGAAGTGGGAGCCGCAGCAGCGGCTGCCGGAGATCCTGCTCTTCGATCTGCTCCAGACGCCCACCTGGAGCTCGAGCCGCTACGACCGCGGCCGCGTGGAGGTCCTCGCTCAGAGACTGGCCACCATCGCCGGCACGCCGGTGTCCCGCGAGGCGATCCGCTGGGCAATCGACCGTGACGCGACGACGCGCTCGCTGCTCCGGCGCCTCAACGACCTGCGCCGGGACAACCCCAGCCGTGTTAGCGGCGAACAGGCCCTGCACGCCTTCGCCACCTCGATGTTCATAGACCCCGAGGACCACGCTGCCCTCGTGAGCCAGGTGCTCGACAGCTCCGGCGAGCTGCCGCCCGTATCCGGGCCGCGCATCATGATCAAGGGCAGCGGCCACGACAACACGGCGTTCTACCGAGTGGTCGAAGCCTGCGGCGCGCGCGTCGTCGCCGACGACCATCCATGGGGCGAACGCCTGCTCGACGCACCGGACTCCACGGCGTACGCCGACGAGTTCGAGTACCTCACAGCCAAGTACCAGCAGTTTTCTGTCAGCCCGAGGCTCTACCCCCAGGACAGAGAGGACCGGAGATTCATGGCGCTCATCGAAGCCGGCCGGGTGGAAGGCGTCATCTTCTACCTCGAGGAGAACGACGACACGCTCGGCTGGGACTATCCCGCCCAGAAGCGGATGCTCGACGAGCGTGGCGTTCCCAGTCTCTTCATGCCGTTCCAGAGATACCGGTACGCCGACGCCGAACGGCAGCGGCAAACCGTCAGGGACTGGCTCGAGCGGACGGCGCTGGGCGAGGCGTCCGTCCCGAGCAAGGCGGGTGCTCACGCATGACGGAGCAGAAGATCAACTCGGAGCGCCTTGCCTGCACAAAGAGCGCCTCGGACTACCAGAAGCAGTGGTTCAGCGATTTCCGGCGCCGGGCGCTCGAGAACGGTGAGCCGTACGTCATCGCAGACGGCGCGGCCCCCATGGAGCTATGTCACGTGATGGACATCCCAGTCGTCTCGACCGTGTGGTACTCCGCCGTCATCTCGGCGAAGAAGCTGTCGCCTCGCTACTTCGACCTGGCGGACCGGCTCGGTTACCACCAAGGGCTTCCCCGGTACGTCAGCCTGCCGTTGTTCTCCACCCTCGACAACGATCCAGAGACGGCCGCCTACGGCGGCCTTCCGAAACCGATGATGATCCTCAGCCGCCTTCGGGGGGACTACTCGCAGCGGATCTTCCAGCAATGGGCCGACGCGTACGGCGTGCCCCACTTCGCCATCGACTGCTCGTCCGTCGAGCACATCGGCGACCGCTGGTGGGAACGGAACGAGTACGGATGGGAGGAGCTCTTCGAGACCCACCGCATCGACCATCAGGTCAAGCAGCTCGAAGGCCTCATCCGCGTGCTGGAGACCCTCAGCGGACGCACCTTCGACTACAACGAGTTCGCCGTCCAGATGCACCGGGTCAACGAGGCGGCCGAGATCACCAAGGCGGTCTCCGACAGGCTCGCGACGGCTGACCGGCTCGCCGTCGCCATCCCGGACCAGCTGCACAACGTGATGGCTCCGACCTGGCACCGCGGCTCGGAATGGTCGGTGCAGCACCTGAAGGACTACCAGCGCGAGGTGGAAGGCCGCATCGACTCCGGATATGCGATCTGTGAGGACGAACGAGCCCGCCTGATCTGGATCAACAACGGCCTGTGGCACGACACCGCGTACTACCGCGCCTTCGAAGAGCAGTACGGCGCCGTCTTCGCGTGGTCCATGTACACGAACTTCTTTGCTGACGGCTACCGGCGCTACTTCACCGACGATCCCCTTCGCGCGCTCGCGGCCCGGCACCTGACGGTCAACGAACAGCTCCACCTCCCCGGCTACATGAACACGTGGGTCGCCGAGCAGGCGCGCTTCCACCGGGCCGACGGGGCGGTGACCATCATCTCCGAAGGAGACCGCGGTCAGTCCACGGCCTCGGCCTTCACCCGGCTGGAGCTGGAGCGCATCGGCGTCCCGGTCCTCGAGCTCACGGCCAACGTCGTAGACGCACGCCTGTGGGACGGAGCGGCGATGCGGGAGGTGACCTCCAAGTTCATCGAGGAGCGGGTGCTGCCGAGAAGCCGTGCCCGCAAGGCCGGCCGGGGTGACCCCGCCCCGTGAACAGGACCCCTGGCCCCGGCCCGCTTGCCGTCACGACGTACGGCCGGGTCGAGGGCGTCCGCTGGCGAGGTGTGTGCCCGTGACCGAGAAGATGGCCGCCGGGGTAGCCGTGGACGAGGCCGGCGCTGGCGAACCGGTCCTGCTCGTCCACGGAACCGTGGTCAGCGGGAAGGCGACCTGGCGCAAGCAGCGCCCGCTCGCGGATCGCTGGCGGCTTCTCGTGATGGAGCGGCGCGGTTATGCCCCGAGCCCTCCGGTGGGCCGGGAGGACTACGACCGGGATACGGAAGACGTCGTGGCGGTCCTGAGCGACCATGGTCCGGCCCACATGGTCGGGCACTCCTACGGCGCGATCGCCGTGCTCAAAGCGGCAGCGACCGTGCCAGCGCTGGTGCGCTCGCTGACTGTAATCGAGCCCCCGGTTTTCGCCCTCTGCGTCCACGACCCACGCGTGGCCGAGATGGTGGCTGACCTCGAAGCGCTGTTTGCGGGAGAACCCAGCGACGCAGAAGGCTTTCTCCGTCAGTTCTGGGGCGTCACGGGAACGGGTGGATCCCTCCCCGACCCGCTGCCACCCGCTCTGGCCGAGAACGCTCCTCTCCTCATGAGGCAGCGGCCGCCTTGGACGGCTGGCATACCGACCGCTCAAATCGCGGCGTACACCTACCCGAAGCTGGTCATATCTGGCGGTCACAACCCGGTCTTCGACCTGATGTCGCAGTCCTTGGCCGATGGAATCGGGGGCCGCCTGGTCACCCTGCCAGGGGAGATGCACTCGCCGCAGCGACTGGGGTCGGCGTTCAACGACGTGCTGGAGGAACACCTCCGGATCGCCGGAGCGCCACAGGTGCGGCATCTGGATCCCCGCACCGGCATTTCCGATGTCACCACGTGGCCAGAGAAAGGAGTGCATGAAGATGCCGGATGATTGGGCAACGGGTGCCAGTCCGCAGACGGAGGCGGATGACGTCGTCATCATGGCCGTCGGCGATATCGGCCCGGACCGCGACGACCCCAGCGAGCTGTTCGAGCCGACCAAGGACCTCATCGGCGGCGCTGACCTCGCGTTCTGCCAGCTGGAGTTCGTGCTGTCGGAGCGGGGTGAGCGGCTGCCGCAGGTCCGCCACACGGTCCGCGCTCACCCTCGCGCGGCGCCGGCCTTGGTGTCGGCCGGGTTCAACGTGGTTTCCTTCGCCGGCAACCACTGCCTTGACTTCGGCACTGAGGCGCTGCGGGACACCAAGCGGCACCTCACCGAGGCCGGGGCGGCCGTGGTGGGAGTCGGGGACAACATCGAGGAAGCTCGCCAGCCGGTTATCCGGGACGTCCGCGGCACCCGGGTCGCCTTTCTTGCTTACAGCTCGGTGCTGCCGCAGGGATTCTGGGCGACGGCCAAGCGGGCGGGATGCGCGCCGATGCGGGCCTTCACCTTCTACGAGCAGATCGAGCACGATCAGCCGGGGACGCCGCCCCGGGTTCACACCTTCGCTCATCGCGACGACCTGCAGGCCCTGCGCGCGGACGTCAAGCGAGCGCGCGCCGCCGCGGACATCGTCATCGTCTCGGTGCACTGGGGAATCCACTTCATCCCCGCAGCCATCGCTGACTACCAGCGCGACGTGGGACACGCAGCGATCGATGCGGGCGCTGACGCCGTGCTCGGGCACCACGCGCACATTCTCAAAGGAGTGGAACTCTACCGCGGCAAGCCCATCTTCTACAGCCTAGCCAACTACGCGATGGACACACGCGTCACGCCAGAACACGCCGCATCACCAGAGTTCCGTGAGATCCAGCAGCTCAACCCGTTGTGGATTCCCAACTTCAGCTCGACGTTCAACTTTCCGCCCGACTCCCGCAAGACGATCATCGCGCGGCTCGTCGTCCGCGACGGCGCCATCCACGACGTCGCCTTCCTGCCGGGCTGGATCAATGACAACTCCCAGACAGAACCGCTGACGCCAGCCGACCCTCGGTACCACGACGTCGTCGCCTACCTGAGGGACATCACGAACTCCGCGGGCCTCGACACGGATTACATGATCGACGGTCCCCTCGTGCGGCCCGTCAATGCCCCCCAGCCCGAGGCTTCCCTCGCTGACCCAGGGGGCGGACGGCAAGCACAAGGAGCCACCATGTGACGGGAAGCCGTGAGCGACGTCCAGGCCTCAGGCCGACCGCCTGCCGCTGGTTTGCCGGTGCCGCTATCCGGCGTAGATCAAGTGGACGGTGCCGACGATGTGCGCGTCCATCTCGGCCCGGGCGCGCACGTGATCACGCTCCCGGATCGCGGCGATGATGCGGTCATGGTCGTCGTGACGAACAGGCACGGCGAAGGCAAGCGGCTGCCGGATGCCGCTGGTGCTTATGAGCAGGTCGGACATGTCCCACATGCGCCGGCTGATCCCCGCCACCACCGGCGAGTGCGCCATCTCGTGCACGATCGAGTGAAACTCGCGGTTGAGGACCTGGTACCCGCGAGCCCGCGCAGCCGGGTCCGTATCGTCGGCCAGCTGACCGATGCGGGCGTTGACCGCGATGAGCTGGTCCAGCTGGCCGGGCGCGTGACGCTGCGCGGCCACGCCGGCCACTGCGCCCTCCAGGCCGCCGAAAATCGTGAAGAAGTCCGCGACATCGCGCTCGTCGTACACGGGGATACGGCATCCGACCTGCGGAATGATCTCCACCAAGCCGTCGGAGGCCAGGCGGCGCAGCGCGTCCATGATCGGCTGTTTGGACACGCCGAGCCTGGCCTTCAGTTCCTCGACCGCGACCCGCTCACCGGCCCGGTACGCGCCGCTCAGCAGTTCGTCCTTGATCATGTCATAGACCAGCGGCGCGAGACGCCGGCCCGACAGGGCAGCGACCTGCCGGATATCAGGGTCTGCCGCGCCAGGCAAGCTTTCTCCGGCCGCCGACGTCATGGCGTAACCCTACATGCCGGGTGGGCTGTATAACCGGCTGCGGCCTCGCGCTGTCCCCGGCGATCGCGTCTGGAGATACATGGGGCGCCGGTCAGGCCGGCGCAAGGAGGGACGAACCGATGTCGGCGACATCGCGCTCGGCCGTGGACGGGTTGGAGAGCATGACACCGATCATGTCGACCCCGGCATCAAGCATCAGGCGAGCTTGGTCCTGCAACTGGTCGGGAGTGCCGCACAGGCACCAGTAGTCCACCAGCTCCTTGGTGATCAGGGGCTTGTGCACCGGGTCAAGACCGCGCAGGTATTTGGCCCAGATGTCGAGGTAGTGCGGCGCGTCAGGGGCCGCCGGGGTGCCCAGGTACGCTGTGGCCGCCTCGGCGACCGACCTGACGATGCCGCCGCCGAGCGTGTCGATGTGCTGGCTCATCAGCCGCGCGTTGACGATGCACGAGCTGATCGGGCCGGAGCCGAAGCCGTTCTCGACGCCGTCCTCCCAGGACTCTCCGTGGCGCAGCAGGTAGAACCAGGTGTTCGAGATCAGCTTGACCGAGCCGGGCGGACGGCCCGCGTCGGCCACCGCCTTGTCCAGCTCCCGGCGGATGAGGCCGATCATGCCGGCGTCCGGACCGAGGCAGTACGTCACGTGGTCCGCGTGCCGGGCGGCGAGAGCCAGGCTCCTGGGACCGCCGGCCGCCATCCAGATCTCCACCTGGTCGGCGAAGTTGTACCAGTGGCCATCGGCGTCCAGGAACCGGATATCCCGGTCCTCGCCATGCCAGGAATGGGTGACCTGCTTCCCGGCCAGCAGCCCGCGGATCACCGTGAGCGCCTCGTCCAGCTCCCGCATCGTGGCGACGTCCCGGCCCATCGAGCGCATCGCGTTGTTAGCGGTTCCCATGCCCATGAATACCCGGCCCGGCGCCAGGGAGTTCAGCGTGGCGATGGAGTTGGCAGTCACCGGCGTTATGCGGGTGAGCGGGTTGGTGACCCACGTGCCCAGCTTGATGCGGGAAGTGTCCCGGGCGGCAAGGGCGAGGAACTGATAAGGGTCACTGAAGAGCAGCGGTCCCTCGCCGACGCCGAAATGCGTGGCGCCGGCGTCCTCGGCCTGCTTGACGAGCGCTGTCTGGTCGATCTTGGCGCACGTGCCGATACAGAAGTCCATGACTTGTCCTTGTGGTCCTGGCGGATGATAAACGGGTACCGTCCTCGGCGGGAGGTCAGGCGGGCGGGTCCCAGGCGGTGATCGGCGGTCGTGCGTCAGGGTCGCAGCGGACGTCGATCAGCCAGGTGCTTTCGCTGTCGAGGGCCTTGGCGAGCGCCGGGGCCAGGTCGGCGGGGTTTTCGATCCGCACCGCCTCCGCACCGCAGGCCCGTGCGACGGCCGCGTGGTCGACCGGCGCGAAATCGGTGGCGGTGGTGTGCTCGCCGAACTGCACGAGCTCTACGTGCTTCTGGAAGCCGAGGATGCCGTTGTCGAGAAGGATCACGACGATGGGGAGCTGCTCCCGGACGGCGGTCTCAAGCTCGGACCACACGTGGCCGAACCCGCCGTCACCGACCAGCGCCACCACGGAAGCGTCAGGCTGCGCGGCCTTGGCGCCAAGGGCCAAGGGGACTCCCCAGCCGAGGCCCGCCAGGCCGCGCGGTGACAGGAAACGCTGCCCGGGACGGCGCGCCCGCAGGTAGTTGCCCATCCAGATGGTCGAGTAGCTGGCATCCGCGGCCACCACCGCCGGACGGCCGGCCAGGGCCGCATCGAGTTCGGCGGCGACACGCTCGGGCCGGATCGGCCGGGCGTCGCTGTCCACCAGGGCGGCGACGGCGAGCCGGTGACGGCCCATGGCCTCGCTGATCTGCGCCTCGACATCAGGGCGCGCGGCGCGGCGCGTGCTGAGATCTTGCGCCTCGAGCGCGCCGAGCAGAGCCTGGCAGGTCAGCAGGGCGTCGCCCGGCAGGCGGACGGTTACTTCATAGTTACGGCCGATCTCGGCGCTGTCGACGTCGATCTGAACGACCGCGGCATCGCTGGGGAACGCCCGCCAGGCGTCGGTGCCGTTTTCGTTGGTGCGTGAGCCGATGAAAACGACGACGTCGGCGTCGCGGACGAACTCGCGGAGGTGGTGGCTGGCCGACGTCCGCCCCATGTAGTTGGAGACGACGCCGAGGGATAGCGGGTGCGTCTCGTCCACCGTTCCCTTGCCCATGGTCGTGGTGCCGACCGGCAGCGACGCGCGTTCCTGCAGTTCGGCGATGACCGTCGAGGCACCGGAAAGGTGCACCCCTCCGCCGGCGATGAGGATCGGATGGCGCGCGGCCGCGATGAGCTCGGCGGCCTGCTGCACGGCAGCTTGCGCCGGGCTGGTCCGGTCCAAGGGGTACCGGCCGAGTCGTGCCCCGCGGGCCGGCTGGCCGGCCGCGGCCATCGTGAGGACATCGCGCGGCAGCAGCAAGGCCACGGGCCCGGGCCGGCCGGAGCAGGCCACCGTCAGGGCCATGTCGAGATACTCATCGACTCGCATCGGGTCGTCGACCGAGCGCACCCACTTGGTGCACGACGTGAACAGTGCGTGGTGGTCAAGCTCCTGGAAGGCGTTGCGGTCCCGGTTGACGGTCGGCACGTCCTGGACGAGGGCGAGCACCGGCAGCGACGCCTTGAGTGCCTCCGCCAGCGGGGGCACGAGCAGGGTGGCGGCCGGCCCATTCTGAGCGGCCACGACCCCGACCCGGCCAGAGATCCGGGCGAAGCCGTCGGCCATAGCCCCGCCGGCATTCTCGGTGCGATAAGCGATCTGGCGGATCCCTACCTGGGGCGTGGCCAGGAACAACGCCGAGGGCAGGCTCTGCCCGAAGACAGTGGTGACACCGTGACGCGCCAGCGCCTGAGCCAGGGCCACGGCTACCGTGCGTTCGTGCATCAGACCTCCTTGCCAGCGGGCCTCAGCCGACCCGTTACCCGAGCATGGAACGCCGGGAGCCGCGCGGTCCAATACAGCTCTGTGCATGCTTGATAAGCGTTGGCTATCATGGTCCGGGTGGAGCTGCGCAGGCTTGCGTACTTCGCGGTGCTCGCCGAGGAGCTGCACTTCCGGCGGGCCGCGGAGCGCCTGCGCATCGCCCAGCCGGGCCTGACCCAGCAGATCCGGGTCCTCGAACGCGAGCTCGGCGCCACCTTGTTCGAACGCAGCACCTCAGGGGTCAGGCTGACCGATGCCGGCCAGGTGCTGCTCGAAGAAGGCGTACCTTTGCTGCGCGAGGCCGACCGGGTGACCGAGCGGGTCCGCGCCGCCGCCCAGGGACGCACCGGACTGCTTCGCATCGTGCACAGCCGGTCACTGGCCGACGGGCTGCCCGACGAGCTGGTCCGCACCTTCAGGCAGCTGCATCCCGACGCCGACATCAGGGTGGAGAGCGCCTGGACCGCCCGCAACGTCGCCATGCTTCGGACCGGAGAAGCCGATGCCGCCTTCGTCCGGCTACCGCTCCTCGGCGCTGAGGACCTCGCCATCTTCACGCTCGGCGAGACCGAACTGGTAGTCGCGCTGCCCGCCGCGCATCCCCTGGGCCGCCGCCGCACCCTTCGCTTCGCCGACCTGCGCGGCGTCGGCATCGTGTCCTGGCCACGGGACCAGGCACCCGGCTACTTCGATCACGTCCAGTCCGCGATCTGGGGGGATCAGCCACCCTCGGTGGTGGCGTCCGAACCCGATCCCGAACATCTGCTCGCTGCTGTAGCCGCCGGTGCCGGATTGTGCGTGATGGACAGCCACCGAGCGGCCAGGCTACGGCCTCGCGGAGTGGTCCTGCGGCGGTTCGCGCGCCCGGCCCTGATGGCCTCGTTCGGCGTGGCCTGGAACCCGCAGCGCCGCTCTCCCCTGCTTGACGCCTTCATCGCCTCTTGCCAGGCCCACGCGTCGCCAGCCAGCTGATAAGCAGTCACTATCAAGGCGCGCGAAACTGGTATTGGACGCCACGGCGGACGCGGGGGTTGGCTGGATACTGTCCGCCCGCCACAGAAAGGTCCGCCGTGCGCACGCTCGTCATGGGAGGAACGCGTTTCCTCGGGATCGAGGTGGTCGAGGCGTTGCTCCGCGCGGGCCACGACGTCACCATCTTCCACCGCGGCAGCCGCGCCCCGGCCTGGACTCGCCCGGTCGAGCAGGTCTTCGGCGACCGCACCGTCCCGGCCGACCTGGCCCGCCTGGCCGAGCTCGGGGTCGACGCCATCCTCGACATGTCCGCTTACACGCGCGGCGACACCGAGCTGCTGCTCGACGCCATGCCGGACATACCGCGATTCGTTCACGTCTCCACCGTCAACGTCTACCGCCCGTCGCCCCTGCTGCCGTGGCCGGAGGACACGCCCTACGGGCCGCACCCGCTGTGGGGTTCCTACGCGACAGAGAAGATCGGCTGCGAGCTCGCGCTGCGGGAGCGGCGGTCACCCTCGCTGAGCACCGTGGCGATCCGGTTCCCGCTGGTCCTCGGCCCCGCCAACTTCATCGCCCGGGAAGAATTCGTCCTGAACCGGCTGCTCGATAACCAGCTGATCCTGCTGCCCGGCGACGGCCAGGCAATCCACCAGTACGTGTGGATCCGGCACGCCGCGCAGGCCTTGGCTCGCGCACTCGAACTAGCCATTACAGGCTTCCGCCCGTTCAACGTCGCCTCCCGGCGGTGCAACACCTCACTTGAGGGTTTTGTGGAGGTGTGCGCCGAGGTCAGCGCTACAACCCCCCGGATACAGACCGTGGGCGGCGGCCCGACCGGGGAAGACCTGCCGGTCTTTAACGGAGTGGACTGCGTCTTCCCGTTCAGCAACGAGAACACCATCGCGAGCCTGGCCGCGGCCGACGCCGCCGGGCTCATCGAGCCGTTCTTCCCGTTGCACGACATGATCGCCGAGGCGCTGCAGCACCTGCAGGCCGAGCCTGGACGACGGCAGTGGAACCGCACCGCAGCCGAACGGCGCGTCATGGCGCGCCTCGCCCTATCCGGCGTCCGCTGATGACTCCGGACGTCGCCAGCCGCCTGCCCGACAGCGCGGTCCTGGATATCGGCGCCGGCCCGGCGGTGCTGCTCCTTCACGGCACGGCTCCGGGCACGACGGCGGACGGGAACTTCTCCCTGCTCGTCCCCGCGCTGGCGGAGTACCGTGTCCTCGCCCCGGATCTGCTCGGATTCGGTGCGAGCCCGATGCCCCTCGACCTGGACTACGGCCCGGACCTGTGGTCCCGCCAAGCCTGGCAGATCCTCGACGACCGCGGGATCGAGCGGATCGCCGTGGTCGGGAACTCGATGGGCGCACGCGTCGCCCTGACCATGGCTCTCACCCGGCCTGGCCGCATCCGGGGCCTGATCCTGCTGAGCACGCGCGTGACTCCCACCTCGTCGGCGGCTCAGGCGCTGCTACGTGCCTACACCCCCAGCGTCGAGGGGATGGAGAACCTGCTGCGCGAGTGCTTCGTCACCGACCCTGCGCTGGTAACACCCGAAACCGTCCGGATGCGCTACGAGGCCAGCGCCCGGCCGGGAGCGCACGAGGCCATGCAACGCGTTTTCGCAGGCCTCGCGGCCTGCGGGCCCGGGCCGGTCGAAGGCGACCTTAGCGGCGTCACCGCGCCGGCGATGCTCCTGCACGGCCGGGAGGACCGCATAGTCCCGTCCGGGGACGGCGCCCGCCTGGCGGCCCTGCTGCCGCACGCCGACTTGCACGTTCTCGACGGCACCGGGCACTGGCTGCAGATCGAACGAGCCGGCACGGTGAACGCGCTGATCACCGACTTCCTCACCAGGTGCCCGGCATGAACGCGATGAGGCCGTCCCGGCCCTTTTCTGATTTGGAGGCATCATGAGCGCTCAAGGACCGCAGATCGCCGCGGTGGCGCTGTCCCACAGCCCGCAGATGGCGCAGGACGCCGAGCACCGGCAAGGCAGCCGGTTCCGTGAAGGGTTCGCCAGGGTCGCCAAGGCCGTCACCGATTTCCACCCGACACTCGTCGCCTACTTCGGACCCGACCACATGCGGGCCCTGGCCGGCATAGCCCCCTGCTTCACCGTCGTCGAGTCCGCTACCGGTTACGGCGACTGGGGGACGCCACATGAGGACTACCGCGTCCCGCGCGATCGCGCGATCGCCCTCGGACAGTACCTGTCCGGGGCCGGCATCGACATCGCGCTCGCCCCGCACCTGCGGCTGGACCACGGCTTCGGACAGTCCACATCCGAACTTTTCGGTTCCCTGTCGGCTGTCCCGCTCATCCCGGTCGTCATCAACTGCGTCGACCGCCCGCTCGCGACGGCGGCCCGCACCGCGGCGCTCGGCCGTGCCGTCGGCGAGTTCCTCCGCTGCGAGCTTCCCGGCGACGAACGTGTGCTGGTCATCGGCTCCGGCGGCATCTCCCACGCGCCGCCATCGCTGGTGCCTGGGGCCCGCGACCTGACCGAAGAACAGCGGCAGCGGCTGATCACCGACAACATCGCCCGGGCCGCGGAGGCTATCAACCCGGCCTGGGACCAGAACTTCCTCGGCACGCTCGCCAGCTCCGACTGGACCCGGCTGGCCGACCTTACTGCTGAGGACCTCGCTCCGGCCGGGACCGGAGGGGCGGAGGTGCGCACCTGGATCGCGGCGGCCTTCGCCAGCGGGACAGCGCTTTCCACAGTCGTCTACGAGCCGGTCACCGAGTGGATCACTGGGATGGGGATTGCCGCCAGCGACACCCTGAGCGTGAGCTGATCGCGTCAGCGGACGGCCGCGCTCGGGTATTGATGATCGCCACCGTGCCGGTGAGGTGATCTGGTACTCGCCTTCTGCGCGATACCTCGGTCGGCCGTAGCGACGCCGCGCCTCCTCCTGACCGCAGGTTAACGCGGCGTTTCCGTGAATTTCGGCGCGCCCCTTGATGCGAGGAACAACGTCGCCTATTATTGTCCGAAATACTAGAATGCTAGAACGCCAGATGCGGCGACGGGAGAACCGGCTATGACGACCATGCTCGCCGCCCGGCTGCACGAGATCGGTAAGCCGATGCAACTCGAGCAGATACCGGTACCGGCCCCGCGGCCCACCGATGTCCTCGTGCAGGTCAAGGCCTGCAACCTGGTACCCAACCTGAAAAACGTGCTCGCCACCTACGCCGAATGGTTCCCCTACCTGCCGCTACCCCGGCTGCCGGCCATTTTCGGCCTGGACTCGGCTGGAG
This sequence comes from uncultured Actinomycetes bacterium, assembly GCA_963806335.1. GTDB lineage: Bacteria > Actinomycetota > Actinomycetes > Streptosporangiales > Streptosporangiaceae > Palsa-504. The sequence continues at coordinate 147,706 of CAWDXO010000016.1, read as the reverse complement.
TCGTCGCACAGGTGGGCAGCATGGTCACCGACGTCAACGTCGGCGACCGGGTCTACGTCAACCCCGGCCTGTCCTGCGGGGGCTGCCGCGCCTGCCGGCAGGGCGAGGACCAGAACTGCCCCGCTTACACGTTCATGGGCTACTTCGGATTCGGCCCCGACGCCCAGCAGCTGTTCGACGCCTACCCCTACGGCGGGCTGGCCGAATACCTCACCGCACCTCAGCGCAACCTGGTCAACCTGCCCGACAGCGTCAGCTTCGAACAGGGCGCCCGCTTCGGCTACCTCGGCACCGCCTTCTCAGCACTGCGCAAGGCCGGCGCCGGCCCGGGCCGTACCGCCCTCATCGACGGGATCAGCGGAACCCTCGGCCTGGGCGGATGCCTCATCGCGCTCGGCCTCGGCGTGACCCGGATCCTCGGCACCGGCCGCAACGCCGCCCTGCTGGACGACGTGAAGGCCATCGCCCCGGACCGCATCGACGTCCTGCCCGCCGGGACCCGGCCGCTGCGCGAATGGGCCCTCGAACGGACCGGCGGCGAGGGCGTCGACATCCTCATCGACGCCCTCGGACCCGGCGCGCCCGCCGAGTCCATGCTCGAGGCGATCGCCACCCTGCGCCGCGGCGGTACCGCCGTGGACATCGGCGGCATGATGGAACGCCCTGGCCTGGACCTGTTCGCCATGATGTGCTCCCAGATCAGCGTCATCGGCAGCCTCTGGTTCTCCACGGGAGAAGCTCAGGACATGGCCGCCTTGGCCGGCGCCGGCGTCCTTGACCTCTCCCGCCTCGAGCACCACACCTTCCCCCTCAGCCAGGTCAACGAGGCACTCGACAACATCCCCGAACGCCACGGCGGCTTCACCAACTTCATCTGCCAGCCCTGACCGCACGAAACCCGGGTGTGCCGCGAACGAAGACATCACTGCGCGAAAACGCTCGCGCGCCCCAGCTGGGAGTCACCCCGACCGGCCTCCACCGATGCATGCCGAAGAGAAAGTGGCGCGGCTGATGTACGAGAAGCCTTACGAGCTGGGCTCGGTCGTGGACGGATATCGCCTGCGGATCCGTGCCCGGGGCCTTCAGGTGCTGTCCAATCCGCTGCTCAACCGGGGCACCGCGTTCACTCCCGAAGAGCGACGCGCGCTGGGCCTGACCGGCCTGCTGCCCAGCGGGGTCTCCGTCATAGAGGGTCAGCTGCGGCGGGTGTACAGCCAGTACCGGCGGCAACCGACTGACCTGGCCAAGAACGTCTACCTAGCCAACTTGCGCGATCGCAACGAGGTGCTGTTCTACCGGCTGCTGTCCGAGCACATCCAGGAGATGCTGCCGATCGTCTATACCCCCACGGTGGGACAGGCGATCGAGCGGTTCAGCCACGAATACCGCCGGCCGCGCGGGGTGTACCTGTCGGTGGATGAGCCAGACGCAGTAGAGGAGGCGCTGACCAATTTCGGGATGGGCGCCGAGGATGTGGATCTACTGGTAGCCACCGACTCCGAGGGCATCCTCGGCATCGGCGACCAGGGGGTGGGCGGGATCGACATCGCCATCGGTAAGCTCGCGGTCTACACCGCGGCCGCCGGCATCCACCCCCGCCGGGTCATCCCGGTGGTCTTGGACACGGGGACGGATAACCTGGCGCTGCTCAACGACGAGATGTACCTCGGCGTCCGGCATGCCAGAGTCCGCGACCAGCGCTACGACGATCTCGTCGACGCCTACGTCACCGCCGCCACCAAACTGTTCCCGCACGCGATGCTGCACTGGGAGGACTTCGGCGTCGGCAACGCCCGGCGCATACTCAACAAGTACGCCGACCGAGTCTGCACCTTCAACGATGACATGCAGGGCACCTCCGCGGTCGTGCTCGCCGCCGCGTTCGCCGCCGTGCGCGCGGCCGGCACCCGCATCCGCGACCAGAAGGTTGTCATCCACGGCGCCGGTACCGCGGGCGTGGGTATCGCGGACATCCTGCGTACCGTCATGGTGCAAGAGGGACTCGGTCAACAGGAGGCCACTCGCCAGTTCTACCTGCTTGACAGCGAGGGGCTGATTACCGACGCCCGGGGGTCGATGTATGACTTTCAGCAGTCCTACGCCCGGCCCGCCACCGAGGTGGCCGACTGGTCACGCACCCACCCCAGCGGCGGTGTCGGCCTTGCCGACGCGGTGGCCCACGCGCGACCCACCATGCTGATCGGCACCTCGACCCAGGCCGGCGCGTTCATCGAGACGATTGTCCGGCAGATGGCGGCGACCGTCGACCACCCCATCATCATGCCGCTGTCCAACCCCACCTCGAAAGCCGAAGCGGTACCAGAAGACCTCATTCACTGGACTGACGGTCGGGCGCTGGTCGCCACCGGCAGCCCGTTCCCTCCGGTGGACTACGCCGGCCGACGGTACGAGATTGCCCAGGCCAACAACGCGCTGGTGTTCCCCGGACTCGGCTTGGGCGTCACCGTCTCGCGCGCCCGGCGCATCACCGACCGGATGATCGCTGCCGCAGCTGACGCCGTCGCGCACCTCTCCGAGGCCGGCAAACCCGGCGCGGCCCTGCTTCCCTCGGTGGAAAGCCTGCGCATGGTCTCAGCCGCGGTCGCCGTGAATGTCGCCCTCGCGGCCCAGCAGGAAGGCCTCGCCGAGGCCATCATCGACCAGCCGATCCAGCAGGTGCACCAGGCCATGTGGCGACCCGAGTACCCACGATTCGAGCTGGCCTGAACGATGGTCTCCCGCGGTCAAGATCCCTTTCCCGACAGCTCCGAGAAGGTGCCATGAACACAGCCACGCTTCCTCCGCCCGAATTCGTGCCGTTTCGCTCCGTCGACGGGTACGACACCGATGTCGTCGTCATCGGCTTGGGGCCAGCGGGCGGCACGGCGGCACTCGCTCTAGCGACCTACGGGGTCCGGGTGCATGCCGTGACGATGTTCCCGTGGGTGGCGAACTCACCGCGCGCTCACATCACCAACCAGCGGGCCGTGGAGGTGCTGCGCGACCTCGGCGTGGAGGAGGAGGCAAACAAGTACGCCACCCCCTGGGACCAGATGGGCGACACCCTGTTCACCACCAGCCTGGCCGGCGAGGAGATCGTGCGGCTGCAGACATGGGGCACCGGCGACCAGCGGGCCGGGGATTACCTGCGGGGCAGCCCGTGCACGATGCTGGACATCCCGCAGCCGCTGATGGAACCGCTGCTGATCAAGAACGCCGCCGACCGGGGGGCGATCGTGAGCTTGAACACCGAGTACCTTTCCCACGAGCAGGACGCCGAGGGCGTGCGGGTGCAATTCCGCGACCTGCGTACCGGTCAGCTGTTCGAGCAGCGCGCGCGTTACCTGCTGGCCTTCGACGGCGCCCGGTCCCGGGTTGCCGAGCAGATCGGGCTGCCGTTCGAGGGCGAGCTCGCCCGGGCCGGCACGGCCTACATCCTGTTCAACGCCGACCTCAGCCGCTACGTCGCTCACCGGCCGAGCATCCTGCACTGGATCTTCAATTCGAAGGCCGGCTTCGGGGAGATCGGCATGGGCCTGCTGCGCGCGATCAAGCCCTGGAGCCAGTGGATCGCCGGCTGGGGCTTCGATATAGCCCAAGGCGAGCCCGAGTTGTCCGACGACGTCGTGCTTGGACGGATCCGCATGCTGGTTGGTGACCCTGAGCTTGAGGTCGAGCTGGTGCGGAAGTTCCTGTGGTACGTCAACCAGCAGCACGCCACCAACTACCAGGTGGGGCGGGTCTTCTGCGGTGGTGACGCGGTCCACCGGCACCCGCCGAGCAGCGGCTTGGGCTCGAACACCTCGATGCAGGACGCCTTCAACCTGGCCTGGAAGGTCGCCTTCGTGATCAAGGGCCACGGCGGCCCGGGCCTGCTCGATTCGTACACGCCCGAGCGGGCGCCGGTCGGCGAGCAGATCGTCGCCCGGGCCAACCAGTCCCGCAAGGACTACGCCGGGTTGCGGGAGTGGTTCGCCCAGGACAGCGACGACCCGGTCCGCGACGGCCTGGTCAAGCTCAAGGAGGCCAGCCCGGAGGGAGTCGCCCGGCGCGAGCGGCTCTATGAGGCGCTGGAGCTAAAGAACACCGAGTTCAACGCGCACGGCGTGGAGCTCAACCAGCGCTACGAGTCCGGTGCCGTGCTCCCCGATCGCAGCGTCGGCCCCGAGGAGTGGCCGCGACACCGCGAGGTATACCTGCAGGCGACGACGCGTCCTGGGGCCAAACTGCCGCACGCTTGGCTCGTCGGTGCGGACGGCACGCGGGTTTCGACCCTCGATGTGGTCGGCAAGGGTGAGATGACGCTGCTCACCGGGCTGGCCGGGCAGGCGTGGAAGCATGCCGCCCGCAAGCTGGACCTGCCGTTCCTGCGCACCATCGTGGTCGGCGAGCCGGGCATCATCGATCCCTACGGCTATTGGCGCGGCGCGCGGGAGGTCCATGAGGCAGGGGCCATCCTGGTCCGCCCCGACGGCTACGTCGCCTGGCGCCAGAGAGCGCCCGTCTGGGACGACGCCGACGCGCTGGGCCAGCTCAAGGAGGCGCTCACCGCGGTTCTCGCCCAGCCCGTCGACACGGAGTCCGGCGCGCACCCAGAAAAGCCCGAGTACAGCACCCAGCCCGTCGCCATCACCGTGCCAGCCACCCAGCCGGTCGCCGGTGAGATCGTGACCCCATCAGGAGGAGACCGATGACCACCCGCCCTTACACCAGCGTCTGGAGCGACCTGGCCCAGGTGGAGTTCTGCCAGGGATTTTTGCAGGCCGGACCGTACCGGACGCGCTACCTGCACGCCGGTGACGAGTCCAAGCCGGTGCTGCTGATGCTGCACGGCATCACCGGCCACGCCGAGGCCTACGTGCGCAACCTGCGCGCCCACGCCGAGCACTTCTCGTGCTGGGCGATCGACTTCATCGGCCATGGGTACTCCAGCAAGCCCGATCATCCCCTGGAGATCCCGCACTACATCGACCAGATCAACCACGTCATGGACACTCTGGGGGCGCAGAAGGCCTACTTCACCGGCGAGTCCCTCGGCGGCTGGGTCTCCGCCCGCTACGCCATTGACCACCCGGAGCGGGTCGAGAAGATCGTACTCAACACCATGGGCGGCACCATGGCCAACCCGAAGGTGATGGAACGGCTCTACGCCCTGTCCATGGAGGCCGCGCGGGACCCTTCCTGGGAGCGGGTCAAGGCCCGCCTGGAGTGGCTCATGGCCGACCCGGCCATGGTGGGTGACGACCTCATCAAGACCCGGCAAATGATCTTCCAGCAGCCGGACTGGCCGAAGGCCTGCGAAATGAACATGGCTCTGCAGAACCTCGAGATCCGCAAGCGCAACATGCTCACCGACGACGACTTGCGCTCCATCCAAGCGGAGGCGCTCGTGGTCTGGACGACCAAGGACCCCTCCGGGCCGGTCGACGAGGGCAGGCGCATCGCCTCCCTCATCCCGAAGGCCCGGCTCGCCGTCATCGAGAACTGCGGTCACTGGCCACAGTACGAGGACACCGAGACTTTCAACCGGATCCACCTCGACTTCCTGCTCGGCCGCGGCAGCCATGGCCTTACAGAGCCCTGACTCACTGTTGGACCTACCGCGGAAGGGATGCTGATGCTGGGATCTTGACCCGGCCGAGATGCGCGAGTGGCTGGAGGCGCTGGACTCCGGCCGCCATTCCTCGCGAGTGTGGGCTCCCAGCCGGCGTCCCGGAGCAAATGGCAGGTCATGCTGCCGTAACGCTGCTCGTTGTCGCCGTAGCCGCTCTCGTACTCCGTACGCTGACGACTAGTACCGGCAGTCAGGCAGGCTCGCGTTCTGCTGGGTCGAGCGGGCGGCCGATCTCGGCCAGGATCCGCTGGGCCATCGCCAGCGTCATCCCGAAGGTGAGCCATTGAGCGGGGTCGTTGCCCCATCGTTCCTGGACCCGGGCGAGCGCGCTGCCAAGGGTGTCGTCTGCGGCGTGAATTGCCCTCGCCAAAAGCCGGCGGTCGGATGGCGTGCCGGCTGAGGCCACCCAGGTGGTGTAGGGCCTCAGTGGCTGATGCCGTCTTCACGAGCATCGTGCTGAGGGTCGGCATCGGACGGGCATGGGCCGATCCGTCTACCAGCGCCCGGGCCATCGACCGAGTGTAGATGGCTACCCGCTCGCCCGAAAGGAGCGCCTCTTCCGCCCGGCCGAGCGCCGCTCGTTCCCGGCGGGCCCGGGCGTTCCACCGGGTATTCAGCCGATCGCCCTGGTGTTCACGGCGGGCGGTGGCGATGGTGTCGATCAGCGTGATCGCGTCCCGGCGCCATGAGTCCGCCTGGTCCGTGGTCCACTGCGAGCCGATGCCCGTGCTGACAGCGCGCAGGATCTCGGTACAGCGGCGGAGCGGCCCGAGCGCCTTGGACATGACGGCGTCGGGCCCGGGCGCGGACGGGCTCAGCAGAACGGCGATCACGGCGACCGTGGCGCCGATCAAGGTGTCGACAATGCGCTCGCCCCCGTAACCGGGAGTAGCGCGCCCGACCAGAAATACCAGCAGGGCGCTGATCGGTACCTGCACCGCGCCCTGCGGGCCCAGGCGAACGGTCCGGCCTAGGAGCAGGCCTGCGAAGATGATGATGCCGATGCTCCAGGCGCTCGGGGCAAGGAAGTGGCTCACCGCCAGCGCGGCAGCGACGCCCACCATTACCCGGCCACGCGCTGGAAGGCTCGCGAGAGGGAGTCGTATACGGTCGGCTGCACCACCAGGAGTACAGCAACCGGCGCGAAGTACGGTCGGCTGTGCGGATCGGCTGCAAGGGCCGCCACCCAGGCGAGCCCTGCGACGATCGCCGTCTTCGCCGCCAGGAACACCTGCTGCCGGCCGGGTGACGAGCCCTGGCCAGATCACACCGGGCTGCAACGACACGAGTGCGGGGCGCCACCTGCTCATAGCCCTAGCTTTTCAGGATCCGCAAGTCCGCCGAACTTGCCCTCTCGCCAGCATGCCATGACTGTGCTGTACCGACACACCGGTCTGAAGAGCTCACTCCAAGACGCTCCACCACCCGACACGGATTCGCTGGAAGCCCTCAGTTCTAACATTTCATCTAACATCTCGTTAGAGTTAGCATGCACGGGATCCGTAGAGGTCTAGATGCGCAGGCCGGTGACCTCGCGGGCGATGATGGTTTTCATGATCTCTGAGGTGCCGCCGTAGCTGTATCCCATTTCTGGGAACTCGTAGGCACCCGTGGCCACTGCGCCAAACAAACTGTGACGGATTGCACCCAGTATCACACTTCCGGCCAACTTGCCGCTGAGCGGACGATCGCGGCGGTGAGCCGGGTAACCACGTTTTTGCTGCGACGATGGAAGCCGACTTCGCGCATCATCTCCTGGAGCAGTTCGTCTTGGGTCCTGGGCTGCCGGATACTACGATCGCGTGACGGTGGTCGAGTTTGAGGTTCTGGAATAGTCAGATTGTGCGGTACGCACGATTATGACGTATTGCTCCCATGCGTGTTCTGGGTCTTCGGCTAGGACTGCGCTGCGGTATTCAAATGGTGAGGTCCCGAACTCTTTGAGTTCGGGGACTCGGCCGGTTGCTTCTTCGAGCTGTATAAGGCGGAGGCTCTGCCCTGCGAGCCAGCTCAGCTTGGTGTACCTATCTTGTTCAGCTCCCTGGGCGAGAGCTTCTTCACGGCTGCCGACGACTATTTTCCGTTTGAACGGGCGACCGCCTAGACGCTCGAAAACGAGCAGGGCGAATCGGTGCTTGTCAGCTGGCATTAGCGCTACCCGCTCGGGGTGAATTGGTGACTTCTCGCCGATGGCAGCGTAGAGAGCCGCCATGTCGCCTCCGAGCCAGTGGTTGGCCGGGATGACGGCGTGTCTTGCGAATTGTTTGGCCGTGGGCGGCTTTCCGCGTTCCGCGATAGCCTGCGCGTGCAGGCGTGCTGCCTCCTGGAATTCGGCCTGCCAGCGGGCTCTGAAGTAGGCGTCGAGATACTGCTTAGCCCATGTCCTACGATGACGGGTGATGATGTCGCGGAGGATCTCGAAGCCGGGACGGCGAGACTGCCTGCCGGTGTTTATCTCTACCGAGACACCCAGCGCTATCTCGACGCTTGAGGACGCATCTTTAAGAGGCTGAGGTGGGCCGAGGCGTGCCTCTGCCTCTTTGAGCTCACCGAAGAGTGAGGGGTCGACGGGACATCCGAGGCGTTGCAGTTCGGCGAGTGCGTCCTGGTGGTAGCCGGGGAGCCCGGTCATGTCAGTGCGGGACTCTGCTGGAGTACGTCGGCTCGGGATCTGCGGAGCGTCACGATCGCCGATCAGCTGGACGGCCAGTACCCGTTCGCATTGTTCTTCGCCTACCCGGCGCAGCCGGTGAGCTGCGCCCACCACCTTTGACGCCCTGACCGAGGTGTGCCGCGTCCACACGCAGTCCGCCCGAGGCCGAATGATCCCGGCGCCCAGCCTGTTCACCATCCCGTTGAGCGCCCGGCGCAGCGAATCAACGGCAGCCGGGTCGAGTTATCCCGAAGTGGGGTCACATCCCGCAGGTGGGACAGCTCGACAAACACCTACGCTCTTGTTAGCGAGTTCCTGCAAGAGTCCGGGTAACAACAATATCGGTCAGTTCCTTGGACCCCGCCTCGGCTACCGCGAACAGGCTGGGGTTTCCCTACTGACCTAGCCTCGCGTCCCGGGCCGTCGTCGTGGAGGGGAGAGACGCGGATGACCGTCATTCACGGAACGCTGGACACCGCGTCCGACCCAGACGGATATGGGCTGGTCCGCGGCGGCGGGCCATCGGTCGTCGCGATCGGCAAGTTCGACGGAGTGCATCTCGGCCATCGCCGCTTGCTCGGCCGGGCACTCGCCGAGGCTCAGCAGCGGGACGTCCAAGCGGGGGTTGTCACCTTCGACACCCATCCCCTAGAGGTCTTGCAACGAGTTCCTCACAGCTACTTGAGCACCCCGGCCGACCGGCTCAAACTGTTCGCAGATGCCGGCATGGGTTTGGTGCTGTTGCTAAAGGCCACCCGCGATTTCTTCGCGATGGATGCCGAAGCGTTCGTCTCCGGCCTCATCGGCGCGCTCCAATGCCGGGCTATTGTGGTCGGTGCTAATTTCCGGTTCGGCCGCAGGGCCACCGGTGACACGACGACCCTCGCGCGGCTAAGCAGCATGTACGGAGCTGACGTCATCGTCCTAGACCTCCTCGCCGGCCTCGGCCAGCCGGTGTCTTCCACTCGCATTCGCCAGGAGTTGGAAGCCGGCGAAGTGGAGCTGGCCGTCCGGCTGCTAGGGCGGCCGATCTCTGTCTGCGGCAAGCTGCGAGTAGAGGCCCCGAGGCGGTGGCTGGTCGAGGTCCAGCATCGCTTGGCGCTTCCGGCGCCGGGCGCCTAAATCGGCAAAGTCGACTTCGTCGAGACCAAGGGCCGGGCAGATGTACCTGCCGTGGTGTTTGTGGCCGCGTCCAGGTACGGCACGCAGATCCGCGTTATCCCTCATCCGAGTGCGGATGAGTCGCCTCCTCATGGATCCACTATCCGGATCTTTTTCGAGCGGGCACACGCACTGCTCAAGGAGCAGGACCGTGACCCATGCTCAGGAGATGGCCTTAGGCCCTTAGCCGAATTTATGGTCTGGCGGGGATGGCTGGTGTCTACGTGAGGGTTAGCGTAACGGGGGCACCGATCAGGTCGAAGGCGCAGCGCTGGGTGGGGTCGGGGCGGTGAGCTTATCGACGGGCTGGCTGCCGACGACGATGGGTGTCGCGGGTCTTGCCAGATCAGCACGTGGCCGCAGACCCAGTCCCCGAGCCGGTGACAGATGGGCCGCAGGCCCGGTTCCTCGGCCCTTGATGTGCCGGGAGCCGCGTTCAAGCGCATGAGGTCCTTGCGGGCGGCGACGCGCACCGCATCGAGGGTATCCGCGGGGACGGAAGGCGGATGACGTAGATCCCGTCCGTGGCCACCTCGGCGTCGACGTTGTCCTGGTCACGGCGCCGGGAGATCCGCCCTTCCGCTGACAGACCCCTCGGTATCAGATGCTTTCGGGTAGTGCCGGTTGTTCAGGTTTGAACGAGGGGCCGGGCGAGGGCTGCTTCTGGCTTCTCAGGACAGCGCGGGTGGTTTCGAGGTAGCCGCGGATCAGGGGCGTAACCGGGCCTTTCTTGTAGGCGACGGCGAGCATGACGGTGGCCAGGGCCGGTCCCCGGAGCGGCCGGTGGGTGACTCCGCTGATGCGCAGATGCCTGACCGAAGCCGGTGCCAGCGCCACTCCGAGCCCGGCAGCGACCAGGGCCACGAGGCTGGAGGTCTCGCCGACCTCCTGGCGGATCCGCGGGGTGAATCCGGCCTGACGGCAGGCGCTGATGACGGCCTGGTGGATCGAGGAGGGCGGTGAGCTCGGGTAGCCGATGAACGGCTCGTCCCGCAGGTCGGTCAGCTCGAGGTTGACCTGACTGGCCCGCGGGTGGATGACCGGGAGCAGCGCGACGAGCGGCTCGTGCCGGAGAACCTCGACGACGAGGCCGTCGGCGGCCACCGGCGGCCGGAGCAGGCCGACCGAGATGCTGCCCTCGAGCAGGCCGTCGACCTGCGCCGGGGTGAGCATTTCGCTGCGGACCTCCAGCGCCACGTCGGGAAACCGCTGCGCGTAGGCCCGGACGAGCAGCGGCATCAGCTCATAGGTCGCCGACCCGGTGAACGCCAGCGCCAGCCGGCCGAGGCGTCCTTGCCCGGCCAGCCGGACGTTGTCGGCGGCACGGCGGCTGGCGGCCAGCAGCTCAATGGCCTCGGCGTACAGGATCCGGCCCGCGTCGGTCAGCTCCACCGACCGGGTGGTGCGGTCGAACAGGTTGGTTCCGAGTTCTCGTTCGAGTTTCCTGATCTGCTGGGACACCGGCGACTGCGCGATCATCAGCCGCTCGGCGGCCCGGGTGAAGCTGAGTTCCTCCGCGACGGCCACGAAGTACTCCAGGTGCCGTAGTTCCATGCGGGCCTCGCATTGATCTTAAAAACATCTGAATAACTGAACTTTTAGGTGTTGGACTACTCAATGCTGCGAAGCCTAGCGTGAAGCCATCGGAAGGAAGTGACCGCCGTCACATCGCGAAGGAGACACCGATGAACACCACCAGCCCCGAACCCCGGCACCTCAGGTCCTGCCTGTCGCGGTTCGTCACCGGCGTCGCCGTGGTCAGCTACGTCGCCGACGGCGAGCCGCGCGGCGTGACGGTGAACTCGTTCACCTCCGTGTCGATGGACCCGCCGCTGATCCTGGTGTCGCTGGCCCGGACGGCCAATGCGGTCGCTCACCTGTCGACGGTCCCGTTCACGATCAACGTCTTGAAGGCGTCCCAGCTCGATATCGCCATGCAGTTCGCCGGCCGGCCCCGGGACGGCCTGCGGGTGGCCTGGCAGGCCCCCGCCGACGGACTGGCCCCGGTACTGGCCGGCGCCCTGGCGACATTCCGGTGCCGCCCCTGGCAGGCCTACGACGGCGGTGACCACGTGCTGCAGCTCGGCCAGGTGGTCCAGGCCGAGGTGAGCGGCGAGGAGGAGCCGCTGCTGTTCGACCGCGGCCGGTTCGCCATGGTCGGCCTGTCGCTGTTCGACAACCCCCGGGTGATCGAGTCCGATCCGGTGATCGGCGGCGGCATCATCCGCTCCCAGCTCGTCCATCACCTGGCCGCGGCCAGCTGAACCATCCCTCGACGACCCGGGCCACCCCACCCTAGGAGGACACCATGAAGATCTCGTTGTTCGCGCAGGCGCCGTACCGCTACCTGCCCGAGGACTTCGAGCAGCACCACGAGTCGGTGTGCAGCGTCCCGTACTCGCTGACCACGCGGGAGGGGGTGTACTCCTCGGTCCGCGACTTCATGGACGAGCTCATGTTCGGCGCCCGGTCCGGGTTCGACGCGGTCGCCGTCACCGAGCACGGGCAGAGCAGCTACGACATGGTGCCCAACCCCGACCTGGTCGCCAGCGCGCTGGCCTACATGACCGAGGCCGAGGGCATCGACGTGGGGATCTTCCCGATGGGCCGCTCGCTCGGCAAGTCCCGGGAGCCGCTCCGGGCCGCCGAGGAGTACGCCATGATCGACGTGATGAGCGGCGGGCGCTTGATCCCCGGCCTGGTCGTCGGCCTGTCATACGATGCCAGCGTCAACAACGGGGTCCCGCCGATGGAGGTGCGCAAGCGCTTCGACGAGAACCTCGAACTGGTGCTGCGCGCCTGGAAAGAGCAGACGCCGTTCGCGTGGAACGGCAAGTTCTCCCAGTACCCCATGGTCAACATGTGGCCCCGGCCGCTGCAGCCCGACCTGGCGCCCTGGATCACCGGCATCGGCAACCCCAACACCATGAAGATGTGCCTGGAACGCGGCTTCGGGTTCACCTACCTCAGCTGGTTCGGCGCCAAGCTCACCGGCAAGCGCATCTTCGACCGCTTCTGGGAGATCGCCGACCAGGTCGGCGTCCCCCGCAACCCCTACCGCCTCGGCTTCCTGCAGACAATCGCAGTCGCCGAGACCGACGAGCAAGCCGAACGGGACTACGCCCAGCACCTGGAGTACGGCTTCCGCAAGGGACTCGGCTCGATTCCGATGGAAAAGCTCGGCCTGCCCGGCGGCATCGACATCCGCGGCGTCCAGGCCCTGCTCAAAGACCCGGGTGACTTCGGGCTGTACTACCAGATGAAGACCTCCACCTACCGCGACCTGGTCGACGCGGGCGTGGTCATCGCCGGCAGCCCGGCGACCGTGCGCGAGCAGCTCAGGACGTTCTGCCAGGACTACGGCATCGGCAACCTGCACGCCATGCTCAGCTTCGGCTCGCTGCCCCGGCACCTGGTGATGAAGAACATCCAGCTGTTCTCCGAGGAAGTCCTGCCGTACCTACGGGACCTGTGGACCGATACCGAGCACCAGCACCACTGGTGGCCCGAACGCCTCGGCGGGTCACCCGGCATCCAGCAAGTCCCCGCGAACACCGGATTGGCGGTAGCACGATGACAACCCAGCCAGCCATCAGCGAACAGACCGTCGAAGTCTGGGACGGCCGGATCACGATGCGCGTCAAGGTCGCCGGAGCCGGCTCCCCGCTGCTGTACCTGCACCCCGCAGCCGGACTGGCGTGGGACCCGTTCCTCAGCCACCTAGCCGAGCGGTACACCGTCTACGCGCCGGAGTTCCCCGGCACCAGCGTGGGCGACCCCTACGCCATCCACCAGGTCGACGACCTGGGCGACCTCGTCCTGGCCTACGAGGAGCTGGTACACAAGCTCGGGCTGGTCAAGCCGGTCATCATCGGCCAGTCGTTCGGCGGCATGATCGCCTGCGAGCTCGCGGCCCACTTCCCCGGCCTGCCCTCGGCGCTCATCGCGCTCGACCCGATCGGGCTGTGGCTCGATGAGCACCCGGTCGCCAACTGGATCTCCACCCCCGCCGACCAGCTGCCAGCCCTGCTGTTCCACAACCCGGCCAGCCCCGCCGCCCAGGCCATGCTCGCGCTCCCCGAAGACCCCGAGCGCCAGCGCGCCGCCATCGCCGGCCTGGTCTGGGCCTTCGGCTGCACCGGCAAATTCACCTGGCCGATCCCCGACCGGGGCCTGCGCGGCCGCCTGCACCGGATCAGCGCCCGCACCCTGATCCTCTGGGGCCGCCAGGACAAGCTCGCCAACGTCGCCTACGCCGGGCAGTTCGCCGACGCAATCCCCGGAAGCAAGGTCGCCATCATCGACGACTGCGGCCACATCCCCCAGGTGGAGCAGTACGACCAGACCGTCCAGGCCGTCGGCGAATTCCTGGGATGAGAACCACCACACACCCCGAGCAAAGAAAGGTACTCCCATGACCACCGCCACCCAGGCCGCAGCAACCGCGGCCCACTCCGGCTCGGCCGCCACCGAAGCGTTCCGCGAGAGCGTGACCCGGCGGGAAACGGCGGCCGCGGACCCGGCCAGGACCAGCCTCCTCGCCCGCGACCTGCTGAGCCGCATCCACGACGTGATCCGCGAGCATCACCTGACCTACCCCGAGTACCAGGCCGTCAAGCAGTGGCTCATCGAGGTCGGCCAGAGCGGGGAGTGGCCGCTGTTCCTCGACGTATTCATCGAGCACGCCGTCGAGGAGGTCGCCACCAGCGACCGCCACGGCTCCAAGGGCACCATCGAGGGCCCCTACTACCTGCCCGGCCAGATGCCGCTCCCGGCCACCGCGACGCTGCCCATGCGGGCCGGCGAGAAAGGCGAGCCGCTGCTGTTCACCGGGCAGGTGCGCGCGGTCGGCGGAAGCCCTCTGGCCAGCGCCCAGCTTGACATCTGGCACGCCGACGCGGACGGGCTGTACTCCGGCTTCGCGCCCGGCATCCCCGCCGGGAACCTGCGCGGCGTCGTCACCGCCGACACGGCGGGACGCTTCGAGATCCGCACCATGCTGCCCGCCCCCTATGAGATCCCCAAGGACGGCCCCACCGGTCAGCTGGCCGCCGCCGCCGGCTGGCACGCCTGGCGCCCGGCCCACCTCCACCTGATTGTCAGCGTCCCCGGCTACCGCGAGCTCACCACCCAGCTGTACTTCGACGGTGGCCAGTGGCTGAACAGCGACGTCGCGCAGGCCGTGAAACCAGAACTGGTCCTCCGCCCGGAAACCGGGCCCGACGGAACACGGCACGCACGCTACGACTTCGTCCTGGACCCCGCCTAGCCAACCTGGGAACAACACGACACCGGGCGCGCGGGCTCAGCCGCCGCGCGCCCGGCCAAGGAGCCATCGTGAGCACAGGGCGCATCGCCTCCGTAAGCACATCCATCATCGACGTTCCGCTTCGGCGCCCGCACAAATTCTCCGTCCTGCAAATCGATCACCAGAGCCTCGTCCTAGTCCGCATCCGTACCACCGACGGGATCGAAGGAATAGGCGAGGGCATCGTGTCAGGCGGCCCGTGGTGGGGTGGCGAATCCGTAGAAACGATGAAGCCGATCATCGACCGGTACCTCGCGCCGATCGCCGTCGGCCACGACGTCGCAGACCTCCAGCAACTGCGCGCGACCATGGACCAGCAAGTCAGCGAGAACCGGTTTGCCAAGGCCGCCGTGGAGATCGCCCTGTACGACGCCTGGGGCAAATCCGCCGGCTTGCCCCTGCACGCCCTGCTCGGCGGCCTGGTGCGGCCCGCCATCGGTGTCACCTGGGCGCTCGGAGCGGCCGACGCCGATGAGATCATCGCCGAGGCAAGCTCCAAACTTGACACCGGACAGCACACCAGCTTCAAGCTCAAGATGGGCTCACAAGACCCGGACCACGACGTCCGCCGGATCGAGAAAGTAGCCGCCGCGCTGGCCGGCCGGGCCAGCCTGCGCATCGACCTCAACGCCGCCTGGGACGAGCTCACCGCCACCCGGTACCTGCCCCGGCTGCAAGACGCGGGCATCGCGCTGGTCGAGCAACCGCTGCCCGCCTGGAACACCGACGGCATGGCCCGGCTCTGCCAGCGACTGGACATGCCCGTCATGGCCGACGAAAGCCTGCGCAGCGAACACGACGCGCTGCGCCTGGCCACGACCCGCTCCGGTGACATCTTCTCGTTGAAGATCACCAAATCGGGCGGGTTCACGGTCACCCAGCGCATCGCCGCGGTGGCGCACGCAGCGGGGATCCCCTGCCACGGCGGGACCGCCATCGAGTCCCCCATCGCCACCGCAGCCGCCGCGCACCTGTACTGCTCCTTGCCGGCCGTGACCTACGGCAGCGAACTGTTCGGCCCCCTGCTCATGGCCGAGGACCTGCTCACCGAGCCGCTGACCTACCGCGACGGCCAGCTGCACCCGCCGCACGGCCCCGGTCTCGGCATCACCCTGGACGAGGACAAGATCCGCCGCCTCACCCGCACCTGAACCAGCAGCCAGCAGCCAGCACAGGAG
Source organism: uncultured Actinomycetes bacterium (assembly GCA_963806335.1). Lineage (GTDB taxonomy): Bacteria > Actinomycetota > Actinomycetes > Streptosporangiales > Streptosporangiaceae > Palsa-504. The sequence continues at coordinate 131,792 of CAWDXO010000016.1, read as the reverse complement.
AACCGCATGTTGTTCCTCGCCGAGATGGAAGTCCGCATCCCCCATGACGCGGACCCCGAGCAAATCGCCCGGCTCCAAGCCGAAGAAAAGGCCCGCGCACAAAAACTGCAGCGATCCGGCGAATGGCGGCACCTATGGCGCGTCGCCGGACGGTACGCCAACATCAGCATCCTCGACGTAGATACCACCGACCGGCTGCACGAACTCCTGTCAGAACTGCCGCTATTCCCCTACCTCGACATACGGGTGACACCGCTGGCCACCCATCCCTCGGCAATCCCGGATCCCCGATAGCCCGAAGGAAGTGAGCGCACAGCCCAGAACCTGCACTCCGGCGCACTCACAAGTGGCCGGAAGCCCAACTGGGAGCCTAACTGGCAGCCAACGGCCACCGTCGCCCAGGCATACCCAGCTACACCAGGCGTCGTAACACCTGTTCAGACGGCACATCCAGACACGCCCAGCACCGCCCAGCCACCCTGCGGAATCGACTGATACTCAAACAGGTCCACAGGGGGGTCCGTTCTGGGTTTCATCTCGTTCCGCCGCATCAGGTGCGGCCCATGGGAAGCCTAGCCTTTTCCTGGCTCCGCCCGCCCACCGGTGTGAGCTGAGTCTGGTTGTTAGGGTAGCTAATGAGCCGTGGCGGGCTAGGGAAGAGTTGCCCCCGATCGAAGGGCCGCGCCGATGAAGCTGCCTCCTGTTGAGTACGAGGCGCCGACGACCGTTGCTGAAGCTATCGATTTGCTGGCTGAGCACCTTGACGAGGCGAGCGTGCTCGCCGGCGGCCAGAGCTTGATACCGCTGCTGGCGCTGCGGCTGGCCCGCCCGGCGGTGCTCATCGACATCAACGGCATAGATGGGCTGTCCGGGGTGTCGGCGACAAACGGCTGGGTGGCGATCGGCGCCATGACGCGGGAGTACGTTGCCGAGAACTCCGAGGCCGTCGCCGATTCCGTGCCGTTGCTGGCGGCTGCTCTGCCATTGATCGGTCATGAAGCAATCCGCAGCCGCGGCACGATAGGAGGCAGCCTGGCGCATGCCGATCCCGCTGCCGAGCTGCCGGCCGTCGCCCGGGCGCTCGACGCCGAGTTCGTGGTGTGTGGCCAGTCGGGCCAGCGGGTGGTCCAGGCGGCGGAGTGGTTCGAGGGTTACTTCACGACGTCACGCCGTCCTGACGAGCTCCTCGTGGAGGTGCGCTTCCCGACCGCAAAACGGGGCACCGGGATCAGCTTCCAGGAGGTCGCCCGCCGCCACGGCGACTTCGCCATTGTCGGCCTGGCGGTGTCACTAACGCTTTCCGACGGCGCGATCAGCGATGCCCGGCTGGCGTTTGCCGGCCTGTCTGATGTGCCGGTCCGGGCCGCCGCCGCCGAGGACCTGCTGGTCGGCGAGAGGCCGTCGACGGAGCTCTTCGATGAGGCGGCCCGCCGTGCGACCGACGATGTCGACCCGCCGGCCGACCTTAACGGGTCGTCGGATTACCGGAAAACGGTCGCGGCCACCTTGGTGCGCCGCGGCCTGCGAGCGGCTGCGGACAACGCCCGGAAGAGGCAGTGACTGATCGTGGACATCACCCTGAGGGTCAACGGTGCGACGTGCACGGGTTCGCTGGAGGCGCGCAAGACGCTGGCGGACTTCCTGCGGGATGACCTCAATCTCACCGGCACCCACGTCGGCTGCGAGCACGGGGTCTGCGGTGCGTGCACGGTCATCGTCGACGGCCGGCCGGTGCGCTCGTGCCTGATGCTGGCGGTCCAGGCGGCCGGCAGCGAGGTAACGACCATCGAGGGGCTGGCCCCTGATGGCGAGCTGGGCACACTGCAGCAAGCGATGTGGGATTCGCATAGCTTCCAGTGCGGTTTCTGCACGCCGGGGTTCGTCATGTCGGCTACCGCGTTCCTCAGCGACCACCCTGACGCCGACGAGCAGCAGCTCCGCGAAGCCCTGTCCGGCAACATCTGCCGGTGCACGGGCTACCAGAGCATCATCGATGGCGTCCTGCTGGCCGCCGAGCGCAACCGTGAGCCCTGAGCGAGGGAGACCATGACAGCAATTGCGGCTGAGCGCTACACCGGCGCCAGCATCAAGCGTTCGGAGGACCCGCGCATCCTTACCGGCGCGGGCCGGTACGTCGATGACATCAAGCTGCCGGGCATGCTGCACGCCGCGTTCGTCCGTTCGCCGCTGGCTCACGCTCGGGTGCTCTCGGTCGATGTCTCGGCGGCGCGGGCGGTGCCCGGAGTGGTCGCGGTGCTCACCGGGGCGGACCTGGAAGCGATGACGGTCCCGGGACCGGATCCGCTGCTGGCGCTTCTCGGTGGCTCAGGGCCCACCCCGGAGTTCACCCTGCTGGCGACGGACAAGGTGCGCTTCGTTGGCGATCCCGTCGCGGTCGTCATCGCCGAGAGCCGTTACGTGGCCGAGGACGGCTGCGATCTGGTGGAGGTCGAGTATGACGATCTGCCTCCGGTGGTGAATGCCGCCTTCGCGCTCGACCCGAGCAGCCCGCCGCTGTTCGCGAATCTGGGTGACAACATCGCCCGGCCGCACTCGCGGAACGAGTTCGGCGACGTCACCGGTATTTTCGCCAATGCTGATCGCGTTATCGACTTCCACATCGAGGTGCACCGGCACCAGAACGTGCCCATGGAGGGACGCGGCTGCGTCGCGAGCTGGGATGCCGGCCTAGGTGCCATGACGGTCTACGCGGCCACGCAAAGCGTGCACATCACCAGGAACGGTGTCGCCACGCGCCTGGGCATCGAGGGTGACAAGGTGCGTGTCCTGGCCGGGGATATCGGCGGCTCGTTCGGCCTGAAGATCGGCGCATCGCGCGAAGAACTCGCCGTTGCCGCCGCCTCGCGTCATCTCGGCCGGCCGGTCAAGTGGATCGAGGACCGCGGCGAGAACCTGACCGCGTCGGGACAGGCGCGCGAGGAGAGCTTCGACGTCCGGGCCGCGGTCAGCAACGACGGCGACCTGCTCGGGCTGGACGTGAAGATGGTCATCGACACCGGCGCGTACCCCGGGCTGGGCACGATGGTCCCGGACATCATGCAGGCGATGCTGCCCGGTCCGTATAAGCTCGCGGCCCTGGGTTTCGAGTCAACCGCGGCGATCACGAACAAGGCATCGTACGTCGCCTATCGCGGGCCGTGGGCGTCCGAGACGTTCGTGCGGGAACGCGTCCTGGACCTCATCGCGAACGACCTCGGCCTCGATCCGGTCGAGATCCGGCTGCGTAACGTCGCCCCGCGCACCGACCCGCCGGCCTCGATGATTACCGGGCGTCCGCTGGTGGGAGTCACTTCGAAGGAGTCACTGGAGCGGGTCGCCCAGCTCGTGGACTTTCCCGCGTTCCGGCGCCGGCAGGCCGAGGCACGAGCGCGAGGTCGCTACCTCGGCATCGGGATGGCAACGTTCATCGAGGCCGCTCCGGGCCCGCGCCCGGAGGGGCCCGACGGCGCCCTGGGCAATGAGTCCATGCGCCTCCGGCTCACCGAAGACGGCATCGTCGCGCTGTTCACCGGCCAGATGCCCCACGGCCAGAGCCACCAGACGACCCTGGCCCAGATCGCCGCCGACGAGTTCGGCGTGCCGTTCGAGCAGGTTCGCGTCGTCGTCGGCGACAGCGAGGTCGTCCCGTTCGGGCTGACCGGCGGCAGCCGGTCGGCCACCATGACCGGAGGCGTGGCGCTCCATGGCGCCCGCCAGCTTAAGGCCAAGGTGCTCGATTTCGCGGCGCAACTCATGGAGGCGAGCGCGCAGGACCTCCTGATCACCGACGGCAATGTCTGGGTACGTGGGGACCCTGAGAGCGCGATCGCCGTGAGCGAGGTCGCGCGGCGTGCGGCAGCAGGGCAGTTCGATGCCGATGTGGACGCCAACCTTGAGGTGGAGGCCACGTTCGACGGCGGCGAAGGCGGATGGTCCGGCGGCACTCACGGCGCGATCGTGGAAGTCGATGTCGAGACCGGCATCGTGAAGGTCGAGCGATACGTCGCCGTTGAGGACTGCGGCGCACTTATCAATCCCGCCGTCGTCGAGGGCCAGATCCGGGGCGGCGTCGCGCAGGGCATTGGCGCGGTGCTGCTCGAGCGATCGGTGTACGGCGAGGACGGCAACTTCCAGTCAGCCACCTTCATGGATTACCTGCTGCCGACCGCCTGTGACGTTCCCCGCATCGAGATAGAGCACCTCCAGACTGTGCCGCTCGACGCTGACGTCAACTTCCGTGGCGTGGGCGAAGGCGGCATGATCGTCGCGCCGCCCACGGTTGTGAACGCAATTGAGGACGCACTCTCACCCTTCGGCGTGCGGATCTACGAGCAGCACTTGCCCCCGGCTCGCATCCTGGAACTCATCGCCGCAGCGGACTCGGGCCAGTAGACACTCCGTAAACGACTTCGGACCCGCGCGGCAAGCAGGCGGAGCAGGGCGTGAGCCACGGACCGTTCGGCCCGATAGAAGGGCGGCAGGTAGACGGCGGGGACCTGCGGTGCGGTCCGCGCCGGAGCCGGGACCGTCTCGCGGGCCACCCCTCGGCTCCGCCCTATCGCAGACCGGGGTAACGGCCAGGGTGCATACCGGGGATTACGGCCACGGATGTCCACGGGCGCGATGCGCCCGTCCGCTGCGCGATCGTGAGGCAGTACCGCCGGCCGTTCACGGTCCCGGTCACCACCGAGGCGGAAATCGAGGCGCTGCGCGCACGCGTCGCGGCCACCCGCTGGCCCGGCCAGGAACTCGTCAAAGATCATTCGCAGGGCCCGAAGCTGGCGGTGATGCAGGAACTTTGCCCGCTACTGGGCGACGGAGTACGACTGGCGCCGGCGCGAGGCGAAGCTGAGCGCCCTGCCGCACTTCATCACCGAGATCGACGGGCTGGACATCCACTTCATCCACGTCCGCTCGCAGCATGACAACGCGCTGCCGGTCATCATCACCCACGGCTGGCCCGGCTCGGTCATCGAGCTGCTGGCGATCATCGACCCGCTCACCAATCCCACCGCACACGGCGGCAGCGCAGCCGACGCCTTCGAGGTGGTAATCCCGTCGATGCCGGGCTACGGGTACTCCGGCAAGCCGCGCGAGACCGGCTGGGGCCCGGACCGCATCGCGAGCGCCTGGACCGAGCTGATGAGGCGCCTGGGCTACACACCCGGTTCGTGGCGCAAGGCGGCGACTGGGGCGCGATCATCACCGACCTGATGGCCGTGCAGGCCCCCCCGGAACTGCTCGGCATGCACACCAACATGGCCGGCGTTGTCCCAGCCGAGGTCTCCACGGCGCTCGCGCGCAACGTCCTGGGGGCCGGCGGCGCGCCGCCATCCGGTCTGTCCGCCGAAGAGCAGCGCACGTACGAGCAGCTGAACTTCTTCTACACCAAGGGCATCGGCTACGGGATAGAAATGATCACCCAGCCGCAAACGCTCTACGGGATCGCGGACGCACCCGTCGGCCTGGCCGCCTGGATGCTCAACCACGACGCGGCCAGCTACGCCGACATCGCCGACGCCGTCACCGGGCACCCCGTCGGCAACCTGACCCGGGACGAGGTCCTGGACAACGTCACGTTCTACTGGCTCACCGGCACAGCGATCTCCTCGGCCCGGCTGTACTGGGAGAACACGTACGACTTCTTCGGCGTCAAGAACGTCGCCATCCCGGCCGTCGTCACTGTCTTCCCCAAGGAGATCTACAAGGCCCCGCGCAGCTGGGCCGAGCGGGCCTACCCCAACCTCATCTACTTCAACGAGGTCGACCTGGGCTGCCACTTCGCCGCCTGGCAGGAGCCGGCGCTGTTCTCCGCTGAGCTGCGCGCGGCGTTCCGGTCACTGCGCTAGCCGGCCACAGGCGGGTGGCGCGCACACCGTGCCTGCCACCCGCCACGCCATCTACCGCCCACTCAACTGCTCCTGCTCGCCACCTCCGGCCTGGCCGTCGCCGCGGCCGGCGGACTTCCCGCCCCGGCCGACCGTCGATGACAGGCAGGCCCGGCCCGGGTTGTGAGCCAACTGGGAGCCATCATCAGCCGACATGGGGCCCAAACGGAGCCTGCTACACCGTTCGATTCCGGTCAATCTTCGGGAAGAGCAGCGAAATCGCGCTTGGCTTTCCTATACCAGCCCATTCCTGAGATGGGATGCTTCCATCTACCTTTCATCTCCTTCAGCGCACCTTCGTGCGCTTCGTCGCCCGCTGAGACGATTTCGTTCAGATGCTTGTCTTGTGCCTTTATGACCTCATCGGCGGTATTTCCATGATGCGGGAGATCGCATGGCCCGCCCAGTTGCTTACATGTCATTGTTTTCATGGATCTCGCTTCCTTGCTGAACAGCGAATCTGTGCACTATGCGAAGGGGTCTGGCAGCGTCATGGCCGTCACCGCTCGGCGGCGAGGGCGACCCCGAAGCCGACCAGGACGCCGCCGGACCCGCGCATGAGACGGCGCGCCAGCCTCGGCCGCCGGATCACGCCGCCGGCTCGGCCCAGAACAAGGGAATACAGGGATACCCGATCGTCATCGCCTTCTGCATGACGAGGATGACGGCAGGGCCGGGTATCAAGACGAGCAACGCCACGAGCGCAACGAAGGCGAAGTAGTGCGACATACAGCGACTGTAGCTGCCCAGTGGCACGCGCTGGCGCCCAAGCCCGCCCGTGCCGCGGTCCCTCCCCTCGGCATGTACGCGTGGCCACCTTGCCGGCGACTTCGCTTGCCAAGCGCCCGGGAGCTGGGTTTCGATGGCGGCAAGGGAAGGAGGCAGCGATGGCACCAGCGATCCGGGTCCGCCGGGTCTATGACGATCCACAGCCAGGGGATGGCTCCCGGGTACTCGTCGACCGGTTGTGGCCGCGTGGTCTGCGCAAGGACGCCGCGGCCCTCGACGAATGGCTTCGTGACGCCGCTCCGTCCAGTGAACTGCGAGTCTGGTACGGGCACGACCCGGCCAAGTTCGCCGAGTTTCGCCGCCGCTATACCGCCGAACTTGCCGCACCCGCGCCGCGGGCCGCTCTGGGTAGGCTGCACACGCTAGCGGCCGCCGGGCCGGTGACGCTGCTGACCGCGACCGCAGAGGTGAGTCATAGTCAGGCGGCGGTTCTCGCCGAGCTTGTCGCGGGTGAAGCAGCGGCGGCGGAAGGAACGGGTGATGCGGCCTGCTGGGCGCATCTGGTCTGCCCTGACTGCGGTGCCGTGGTCAGCGAGGGGCACCGGGAAGGCTGCCAGGCCGGGTTGCCGCGATGAGCCTTCCCGGCCCGGGGGCAAGGCGGGGCGGGCCGGCAACCCGGCCGACGTGCCCGAGGGCCAGCTATAGGTGCTGATATGGCGCGATGCCCGGTCACGCCCTAAGCGACCTAGCAATGGCGCCGTCCGCCGGGGCGGCGGCGCCGCCAGCTACGTCCACGGGCCAGGGTACTGGCCAGGGACTCGCCCAGGTGCGACCCGCGTACCGGGACAGCCTCACGGCAGAAAGGAGCAGCACATCTTGACATCCTCCGCCGCTGAAGGCCGGCCTGTTCACGCCGCGAATCTGATGAGAGGCATCGAGGACAGCCTGCTCGGTTACGACGGCCCCCGGATCGGCCAACAAGAGTTCTCTAAGGAGCTGTCATGACAGCACACTGGCCCACACCCGCCGGACTGCATACGGCCTCGGTCCGGCTGCCCGTCGAGGGTGAGCTGCCGTCTTTCGGCGGCGCGACCGGATGGCTCAACTCGCCGCCGCTGACGCCGGCCGGGCTGCGCGGGAACGTCGTCCTGACCGGCTTCTGGACCTATACCTGCATCAACTGGCTGCGCCAGCTTCCCTACCTCCGCGCCTGGGCCGGGAAATACTCCGGTCACGGGCTGGTCGTGATCGGCGTGCACACACCGGAATTCGCGTTCGAGCACAACGCAGATAACGTCCGCCTGGCCGTGCGGGACATGCGGATCGATTACCCGGTCGCGATCGATAACGACTACGCGGTATGGAATGCTTTCGGGAACCACTACTGGCCGGCTCTGTACTTCGCCGACGCGCAGGGACGCATCCGGCATCACCATTTCGGCGAAGGCGAATACCAGCAGTCGGAAATGGTCATCCAGCAGTTGCTGGCCGAAGCCGGGTCCGCCGACGCAGGTCATGAGCTGGTCTCAGTCGATGCCCATGGCGTGGAAACGGCCGCGGACTGGGCCAGCTTGCGATCACCAGAGAATTACACCGGCTACGAGCGCACCGAGAACTTCGCCTCCCCCGGTGGCGCGGTACCGGGTCAGCGTCACGCCTACACGGCCCCGGCGGAGCTGAGACTCAATCACTGGGCCCTGTCCGGGGACTGGACGATGGAGGAACAGGCCGCCACAGCTAACGAGGCCGGCGGGCAGATCGCCTACCGCTTCCACGGCCGCGATCTTCACCTGGTCATGGGCCCGGCCGTACGGGATACGTTGGTGCGATTCCGGGTGCTCATCGACGGACAGCCGCCGGGTGCGGCGCACGGGGTCGACGTTGACGACCAAGGCCACGGAACGGTGGCCGAACAGCGGCTGCACCAGCTCATCCGGCAGCCCGGCCCCATCACCGACCGCACCTTCGAGATCACCTTCCTCGATCCCGGGGTCCAGGCCTATTCGTTCACCTTCGGTTAGATCATTAGGCCCGGCCACGTCAGCCACGCCCAGGACGAACGCGGAACAGCGCGACGGCGAGGTCGTGGAGTTCCGCTTCAACGTTTAAATGCAGGTTTTGCGGTCTCGGTCAGCTGAGGGCGTACTGCTGGCATTGCTGGCGGATGGCGGCCATCACGTCGACCTCGCTGGCGATGGGCCGCCGGGCTTCCTCCCCCGCCTCCGGTGCAGGCGCGGGTGCGGCGGGGTGCTCGTCCCGCGGTCCTTTCTCGCGCTGGCGCGCTTGGTAGTCGGCGTGGGCGAAGCAGGCGTGGATGGCGTAGTCCAGGTCGAGGCGCTCGCCGTACCAGGCGGGGATGGTGGTGGCGGGGGTGATGGCGGCGTCGTGGCAGTCGTTGATGGTGCCGTCTAGGCCGGGCGGGGCGGGGCTGGATGGGAGGAGGGTGCCGTCTGGCCGGTGGAAGGTGAACGCGCCGCCAGGCGCGGAGGCGATGAGGTATCCGCGCTGGTGGATGAGCATGTGATGGTACTTGCACAAGCTGATCAGGTTTTTCAGGCTGGTCCGGCCGCCGTTGATCCAGTGCTGGATGTGGTGCAGGTCGACCCGGCGGGACTCACAGCCCGGGAACCGGCAGCGGCAGCTGTCGCGTTCGCGGGCGGCCCGGCGCAGCGCGGCGCCCGGCCGCCGGCGGCGCCGGCCGGCGTCCAGGACGGAGCCGTCGCGGTCGTGCAGCATCCAGCTCAGCGCGGCGGTGCAGGCGATCATCTGCGCGGTGCTGACGCTGATCGCCGGACCGTCCTGGACGTGGCAGCGGGCCGGGTCCGCGGGGTGACCGGGCGTCCGGCCGGGCGCCCGCGTTCCCGCGGAAACGCCGGCCGCGGTCTGGTCCTGCTGGCCGTCAGTACCAGCCTCATCGGTGTCAGCCGGGCCGGCTGCGGCCAGGGCTCCGATGCCGGCATGGACGATCACCTGGTACACACCGGGGTTCTCGGCGTCCGCCACCTTGCCGGCCAGGAACGTCTCGGCGATAACCAGCAGGGCGTCGGCCAGGTGAGAGGACGTCACCGTCACAGGCGCCGCCGCGGAGACCGCGGGAGGCTCCCCGGCGGGCGCGGTTTCCGCGGAAACGCCCCGGTCGTGCCCGTCGTGGGGGTGGTCCAGGTCGCCGGCCGCGGCGCGGAGGGCCTGCAGCAGGACCGCGCCGGCCAGCGGCGGCAGCCGGAACGTGCCGGCCAGGGATCCGTCGTCCTCCAGCCGCCAGCTCAGCCGCCGCCGGACCCGCGCCTGATCGTCATCGGCGTGGCTGACCTGCCGGTGGGCCCGGGCGAACCGCTCCAGCTGGTTCCCGGTCATCGGCCCGGCGATCTCGGCCAGGCCCGCGTCGGTGCCCGGGGTGGCGATCCGGGTCAGCGCCCGGACCTTGGCGTAGGACAGCCGGCCGGCCGCGAACTCCGCGCGGATCACCGGCAGGTCCCGCAGCGCCCGGGCGACCCGGACGTGCTCCCGCGCGGTCCCGGCGGTCAGCTGGCACTTCCACGACAGCCACGCGGCGCAGCTAGTCATCTCCCAGCTCGCCCAGCCGCGGCGAGCGTCGAAGTCGCCGAGCAGGACCAGGAACCGGCAGGTAGCCGCGGCCAGGTGCCCGGCCAGCTCGCAGATCTGCGCTTCCAGCCGCTCCAGCCGCTCCAGCGGCACCGGAGCAGCCGAACCGGGGTCAAGGCCGGGGCGGGGGGCGGGGACCGTGGTGCCGGGACCGGCGCCCGGCTGCTTGTGCTCGAACATGTATTTGACGTTAGCATTGCGGTCTGACATTTCCGCGGCGTGCGATACGCCCCCAAGCGGGGGCAGCGAGCGTTTCCGCGGAAACGCCCGGCAACACTGCGTCCCGCCTCGTGCCCGGCCAACCTCACGTTGCCCGGCGGTAAGCGCCGTGTCCGGTGGTGCTCGCGGCGCGCGGCCGAACACCGGATTCTCACGCGATCCCTTGACTACAGGCCACGACCAGCTCAGGCGGCCGACGTTCGCGGGGTCTCCGCACCACCGCGGGCTTCGCCTTCTTGTCGGCTGGGTGCCGGGACCAGGTGCTTGAGCGCGTCGGATATGACGGCGCGGGCAATAGCTACGGCCGGGTACCAGCCGGGCGCATGGACGGTGACCACGCTGATGATCTGGTCCGCCGTGTGCGCGGTGACGATGCTGGCGGACCTGCGCCATGCCGCCCGGTCGGCTGCCGCCGCGAAACTAACCGGATCGGGAAGCCAGCCGCCCTCGCGCGCAACCGTGATGGGGACGTTGTAGCGGCTGGATGGTTCGTGCATGCCTGGCACCATAAGCCCGATATCTGACCATTAAGGCCTGGGTAACGTCTTGAGAAGCTCCGAGAGCCGCACGGCCCATGGGCTGCTTCAGCTACTGCGGAGCTGGCTTACAGCTGTCATTGCGGCGCACCGGATCCCCGTCGGGTCGCCAGAACGTCCTAGGCCTGGTTCTCGGCGACCTGGGAGCCGAATTCCGCGCGGACCCAGGCCACGATCTCCGTCGTCGACGCGCCCGGCGTGAAGATCCTGGCCACGCCCATCCGGGATAGTTCCTCGATATCCGCGTCCGGGATGATGCCGCCACCGAAGACCACGATGTCGGCGGCGTCCCGCTCCTTCAGCAGCTCGATGACGCGGCTGAACAGCGTCATGTGCGCGCCGGAAAGGATCGACAGCCCGACCGCATCCACGTCCTCCTGGATCGCGGCGGCCACGATCTGCTCGGGCGTCTGGTGCAGCCCGGTGTAGATGACCTCGACCCCGGCGTCGCGCAGTGCCCGGGCCACCACCTTTGCGCCACGGTCATGACCGTCCAGGCCGACCTTGGCCACGATCACCCGGATCTTGCTCATGACCGCAAGCCTAGCCCGAACACCCCGGCTGCCTTACCACAGGTACGCCTCCCCCGTACCTCAGTCGACGCACGGGATGCCGGTCTTGGCGTTGACGGCACCGCCTTGCGCGCCGGTAGTGGGGATGGCCACGGCCGAGCTCGACGGCGCGGGCGTGCCGGAGACCTCGGCCAGCGCGGCGTCCGCGCCGAGCAGGACCTGCACGTGTCCCGCCGCCACCGTGGTACTCGCCGTCGCGGACACCTTGAACAGGGCCGCGATCTTGCCGGCGCTCGCGGCCGAGCCCGTACCGTAGAGGACCTCGGTCGTGGACAGCGCAGCGGTATTGCCGAGCAGCCCGGCCTTGTACCCGTCCTTGACCAGCGCGGCCTGGACCTGCCCGGCCAGCCCCGCGGTGTTGCCGCCGTTGTAGACGTCCACCGTGGTCTTACCGGCGTCGGCGGCGGGCGCGGGCCTGGGCTTCGGTGAGGCCGACGTGGACGAGCTGGCCGCGGGCGGGTAGAACGTCTGCTGCACGATCTGCTGGATGTAGCCAGGGTTGACCTGGTTGGCGTCCTGGCCGTCGATGGTCTCGTAAGCCACGATCGGCAGCGTGTGGAAGGTCAGGTTGCCGCTGGTCAGGCTGCGCATCTGGCTGGCGAAGTCCAGCAGGTTCCAGCCGGAGTCGGTGATCACGTACTGCTTGGCCGTCGAAAGCAGCGAGTTGATCTTGGGCAGGTCGCCGAGCACCCCCTGGGTGCGCAGCTGCTGCATCACCGAGTCGAGGAACGCCTGCTGGCGGTGGGTGCGGTCCAGGTCGCCGTTGGCCAGGCCGTCCCGCTGGCGCACGAACGCCAGCGCCATCTTGGCGTCAAGATGCTGGTAGCCGGCCTTCCTGGCGTAAAAGCCGGAGTTGGCGTCAAACGGGACCGGATGGTTGAGGCAGACTTCCACGCCGCCAAGATCCTTGGCGAGTTCGTAGAACCCGTCCAGGTTGATCTCGGCGAAGTGATCGATGTGTACCCCGGTCAGCAGCTCCACCGTGGCCACCGTGGCCTTGCGGCCGGCCTCGTTGCCCTCGAAGGCGACCTGGTTCTGGCTCATACCGGGGTCTTGCTGCCTGAGCTGGCCTTCCTCGGCGGCCAAAGACACGCCGTAGGCCTGGTCGATCTTGCCGACCTGCTGGGTCCCGAGCGTGCCGGCGAAATTGACCCAGTCGTCGCGCGGGATCGAGAAGCCCACGGCCTTCTTGCCGCCCGCGGGGATGTGAAGCAGGATCAGGGTGTTGGTCGCGTTGCCGCCGACGCCGTTTTCCACGCCCAGCCTGCTTCCGGCGTGCAGCGCATTGAGGATGTCGTTCGGCAAGATATTGCCGTTCCAGTCGGTGCGGCTTTCGAGCCCCATCAGCAGGATGTTCTGCGCACCGATCGACGGGCCGGACGTGATGGCGTGCGAACCGCCGATACTGTCCACGTTCTTTACGACAAAGTAGGAAAAGCCGCTAATCGCCAGCACCAAGGCCGCGGCGACGCAACTCAGAACGTATCCGGCCTTCCCGGCGGCACCCCACACCGAGACAGGCGGACCCGGCCTAACCATGGCATTTTTCCTCAGCAGTCGCAGCTCTGGATCGTTACCATTCCAGGAAGCCTACCGTCGCGTCCCTGTCATCAGTGCGCAACGACTAACATCCGAATCAGCTATGAGTGACCCCCTATGGCGCGACGCACGCCCGAGCAGGCCTTACGGCACCGAACCTGGAGCCAGGCCGCCCGGCCGCGACACGCGGATGCCGGCCGACGGGCCGAGGAATCCGGCGGCCGGGCCAAGGAACCCGGCGGCCGGCCCGAGGCCCCCGGCCGATGGTCCGAGGCCCCCGGCCGATGGTCCGAGGCCCCCGGCGGGCGACCCAAGGAACCCGGCGGCCGGCCCGAAGCCCCCCGCCGGCGCCCCGGGGGCACCCCGGCGCGATCCCGGCTCACCGGGGCGCGATCCGGGCGAGAACGGGCGTTATCCCGGCCGCGTCGACCCGCGGGGGCGCGATCCCCGGCTGGGCAGTCGTGAGCCCGGCGGGCTCGGGCCTGACGGTAACCGGCGGGATCCGGGAAACTTTGCCCCGCGCGGTAGCGACCCGGCGATGGGCGCACAGACGCGCAGGATGCCGCCGCTGCCCGACGCGACGCAAGCCACGCCCCGGCCCGGCGATACCGGGCCCGGGATGCGGGCGCAAGCCGGTACACAGCGCGCCGCGGCGCCGGGCGCTCGAGGCAGGCAGGGGGCCAGCGGCGCGCAGAATTCCGGTGAGGGCTGGAAACCCGAAAGGCCGGCCGGGTCAGGGCGGCGGGGACGGTGGGGATCGCTGCAGGGCGGCCTCGGGGTCTGCCTCATCGTGGCCAGCACGGCCATCGGCGCGATCGCCACCATGGTCACCGCGAGGGCACCCGGTTTCCTGCTCGGGGCCTTCGTGGTTATCGGCACCGTCGCGGCGGCGCTGACGATCCGGCCCCAGGCCGGCCGGATGATCTTCCCGGTCCCTGTCCTGTGCTACCTGGTGGCCGCGCTGTTCACCGGGATTATCTACAACCATTCCGCCGACTCGTCCACGACGGCGCTCGCGATCGGCGCGGCGCAGTGGGTGGCCAGCGGATTCCTCGCGATGGCGATGGCCACCATCCTGGCTGTCGTGCTGGTCACCGTCCGCTGGTACCTGTGGCACCGCCACCGGGGCGCCGGACGCGACTCAGGCTGGCAGGCTCCGCCCGCCACGGGCCGGGCGCCCCGGCCCCCGGCGGGCCGGGCCGGCGGGCCGGGGGCCGACGGGCCGGGGGCCGACGGGCCGGGAGGCCTTCGCCGACGCCACATACCCGAGCTATACCGACCCCGGCCGAGCCAGTGACGGCAGGGGTTCCAGGATCTGGAGCGATCCCCGGCGGCCCGGAGCCGGAAACCCGCGCCAGGACCGCCGCCCCGGCCGCCAGCCCGGATCTGGACCCTACAACTTTTCCAGCGGAGCGTAGCGGAGCACCAGGTGCTTGACGCCGTAGTCGGCACCGAAATCGATCTTGGCCTCGGCCTGGTCGCCGTAGCCTTCCGTGGACACCACGGTGCCGAGGCCGAACTTGTCGTGGGTCACCATGTCTCCGGGCGACAGCGAGGGTACCGGGCGGTTCCCCGGTGACCGGGTGCCAGGCAACCGCGCCATCCGCTCCTGAGCGGGGATGACCGCCGACATCGCCGCCGTCGCGTCACGGCGCCACTCGATGAGGTCGGCCGGGATCTCGGCGAGGAACCTCGACTGCTTGTGAAACGACGGACGGCCCCACCAGTTCCTGGACATGGCCCTGGTCAGGTAGAGCCGCTGCTCGGCCCGGGTAATGCCGACGTAGGCCAGCCTGCGCTCTTCTTCCAGCTCCGTCGGGTTAGCCAGGGAGCGCTGGTGCGGGAACACCTCTTCTTCCATGCCGGTGAGGAACACCACGGGGAACTCGAGTCCCTTGGCGGTGTGCAGCGTCATCATCGTCACCAGGCCGCCGTGCTCTTCGCCCTCCGGGATCTCGTCGGCGTCGGCCACCAGGGAGACCTGCTCAAGGAATTCGGCCAGGGTCCCTTCCTCATGTGCGCCGTCGAACTCGCGCGCCACCGACACCAGCTCTTTCAGGTTCTCGACCCGGCTGACGTCCTGCAGGTCAGAAGATGTCTCAAGCGACTCCTGATATCCCGTGCGGTCGAGTACCGCCTCGGCAAGCTCCGCGACGGGAACGGCCTCGGAGAGTTCCCTGAGCCCGTCGAGCAGCCTGTTGAAGCCCGCGATCGCGCTGGCGGACCTGACCGCTAGGCCGGGCACGTCGGCCGGGCGGGCGAGCGCCTGCGCGAACGTGATCCGCTCCCGCTGCGCGAACGCGGCGACGTACTCCTCGGCCCGGTCGCCGATGCCGCGCTTGGGCACATTCAGCACCCGGCGCAGCGACACCTCATCGGCCGGGTTGGCGATCAGCCGCAGGTAGGCGAGCAGATCGCGGACCTCGCGCCGCTCGTAGAACCGGACCCCGCCGACGACCCGGTAGGGCAGCCCGACCCGGATGAAGACTTCCTCGAAGACACGGGACTGCGCGTTTGTCCGGTAGAAGACGGCGACCTGGCCCGGGGTCGCCTGGCCCGCGTCGGTGAGCCGGTCCACTTCCTCGGCCACGAACGCAGCCTCATCATGCTCGTTGTCAGCCACGTAGCCGACGATCGGCGGCCCGGCGCCCTGATCAGACCACAGGTTCTTCGGCTTCCTGCCCCGGTTCTGCGAGACCACGGCGTTGGCGGCGGCCAGGATGTTCTGCGTGGAGCGGTAGTTCTGCTCCAGCAGGATGACGGTGGCGTCCGGGTAGTCCTGCTCGAACTCGACGATGTTGCGTATCGTCGCCCCGCGGAAGGCGTAGATCGACTGGTCCGCGTCGCCCACGACGCAAAGCTCAGGCGGGAGCGGCTCCCCGCCGTCTGACGCCGGCGTGCCGCCCAGCACAAGCTCCCTGATCAGGATGTACTGGGCATGGTTGGTGTCCTGGTACTCATCCACCAGCACGTGCCGGAACCTGCGACGGTACTGGTCGGCCACTTCCGGGATCGCCTGGAGGAGGTTGACCGTGACCATGATCAGGTCATCGAAGTCCATCGCGCCGGCCTCGAACAGGCGGCGCTGGTACTCGCCGTATGCCTCGGCGAGAGCCTTTTCCCTGGCGGTCCCGGCCCGGGCCGCGAAGGTCTCGTGGTCGATCAGCTCGTTCTTCAGGTTCGACATCTGGGCCGCCATCGCCTTCGGCGGGAACTGCTTGGGGTCGAGCTCGAGCTCGCGGCAGACGAGCGCCATCAGGCGCTGCGAGTCCGCCTGATCGTAGATGGAAAACGACGAGGGGTAGCCGAACCGCCTGGCCTCCCGGCGCAGGATGCGCACGCAGGCCGAGTGGAACGTCATCACCCACATGGACCTGGCCCGCGGGCCGATCAGGGCGGCCACCCGGCCCGCCATCTCGCCGGCCGCCTTGTTGGTGAAGGTGATAGCCAGGATCTCGTGCGGCGCCACGTCTCGCGCGGCCAGCAGATACGCGATCCTGTGCGTGAGCACACGGGTCTTCCCCGAGCCCGCGCCCGCCACGATGAGCAGCGGGCTGCCCTCGTGCACGACGGCAGCGCGCTGCTCCGGATTGAGTCCGTCTAGGAGAGCGTCTATCGCGAGGGCGGCCACCCACCTAGGGTAGGCGGTTGCCCCGACAAAAGCAGGGCAGGCGAGCCGCCACGTCCCCGGTACCGCGAGTCATCATTCCTCACTACCTGCGAAAACGCCACAATTCGGATCCTGTGGTGACAGACGGTCGTATCGACGGATATATCCTTCTTTGGCTCCGGACGATGCCCGTTATGGCTATTCTGGCCGTCTTGACCATTAGTTGGATGCGACAGGGAGCAGCCCGCATCCACGCCTCGCAGTAGTGGAGGTGCCATGGGATCGGCTGGTCGATCCATAAGGCTCCGAATATATTTTCTTGTGGCGATCCCGCTCATCGCCATGGTCGGGTTGCTCGCCTACGTGGCCGGCACCTCCATCAATAACGCCATCAACCTGGACCGCGCGCCCAACCTGATCCACGCGACCTCGCTGCCGACGGCCCAGTTCACCAGGTTGGTGCAAGACGAGCGCGCCGCCGCGGTGGTTTACCTGTTCCAGCCCACCGCCGCCAACCTGGCGGCCTACGACGCGGCCACCAGGGCAACCGATGCCGACCAGCCGGCGTTCCTGGCGGCGATGAGCTCGCCGGGCACCAAGAGCAGCGAGACGGCTGACGAGGCGAAGGCCATCGACACCCTGATCAGCGGGCTCGGCCAGTTGCCGGCGCTGCGCAGCCGGCGTCACCGGCCGGGCGCTGACCCCGCTGCAGGCGCTTGGCGGATACAGCACCGGCATCCAGAACGAACTCAAGCTGTTCCTGGCCGAGGCCGACAGCCTGACCAACGCCACCGCCGCCGACCAGGCGCTCGGGCTGATCGCGACGGTGTCGGCCAGGGAGGCGCTGTCGCAGGAATACGCGCTGCTGTCCGGGGTGCTCGCGGGGCAGCGGATGACCCAGGCCGACCGCGCCGCCTTCGCCGAGATGGTCGCCACGCGACAGGGCGACATGGTCGACGCGGACTCCCTCCTGGATCCGGCCAACCTGGCCATCTTCAACGGGCAGGTGAACAACACCGGGCAAACGCAGCTCGTCCAGATCGAAGAGGCCGTGTCGGCAGGCACTCCGCTCGCCCGGCTGCCGATCACCCTGAATCAGTGGCAAGGACTGGCCGGCCAGCTGCTTGGCCAGTACTACGCCGGCGGCGTCAACGTCGCGAACGCCCAGCTCGTGAGCGACCGCCAGATCAGCAATGCCGCCAAGACCCGGGTCGTGATCACCGGCGCCATCGGCCTGGCCGGGCTACTGCTCACCATCTTGGTGACCATCCTGGTCGCGCGGGGCATCATCCGCCGTCTGGCCGGCCTGGAGCGCACGGCTCTGCAGCTCGCCGAGGTTCAGCTGCCGGACGTCGTGGCCAGGCTCAGGCGCGGTGAGGACGTGGACGTCGACGCCGAGGCGCCGCCGCTGCGGGTCGGCCGCGACGAGATCGGCCGGGTCGGGCAGGCGTTCGACCTAGTCCGGCAGACCGCGGTCCGGGCGGCCGTGGAAGAGGCCAGGCTGAGGCAGGGACTCAACGACGTATTCCGCAGCCTGGCCCGGCGCAGCCAGTCGCTGCTGCACCGCCAGCTGACCCTGCTCGACCAGATGGAACGCCGGGCCAGCGACCCGGAGGCCCTCGACGACCTGTTCCGCCTCGACCACCTGACCACGCGCATGCGCCGCCACGCGGAAGGCCTGGTCATCCTGGCCGGCGCGCCGCCCGGCCGCGGCTGGAGCAGCCCGGTGCGGATGGTCGACGTGATGCGCGGCGCCATCGCCGAAGTCGAGGACTACGCGCGGGTCTCGGTCGCGACCCGGAGCCAGGCCGCCCTGGCCGGTTCCGCCGTCGCCGACGTCATCCACCTGCTGGCCGAGCTGATCGAGAACGCCACCACGCTCTCCCCCCCGTACACGTCGGTGCGAGTGTCGGGAGACACGGTCGCCAGCGGGTTCGCGATCGAGGTCGAGGACCGCGGGCTTGGGATAAGGCCGCAGCGGCTCGCCGAGCTCAACGACCGGCTGGCCAGCCCGCCCGAATTCAACCCCTCCGACAGCGAGCAGCTCGGCCTGTTCGTAGTCAGCCAGCTGGCCAAGCGACACGGCATCCGGGTGACCCTCAAGGCGTCCGCGTACGGTGGCACGGCGGCCGTCGTGCTGATCCCGCGGCATCTGGTGGTGACGGAAGACGCGTTCCGGGCCGGACTGCCCGGCGAGCCCGCGGCGGTCGCCGTCGCGGAGCTCGTGACCAACGGGTACCACGCCATCGCAGCGGAACTGGACGATCCCGGCCGGCCGGCCGTCCCCGCGTTTCCTGAATTCCGCGGTCTGCCCGCGGCACCGCAGGCTCCGGGCATCCGCATCTCGGGCGCGCTACGCCACTCCCAGGGGAGCTTCACAGAAGACCTTGGCCTCGGCGCGCACGCCGCCGCGCCGCTTAGTCCGGTGAACGGCGGCTCGGGCCCGCAGGCCGGGCCGGGATCGCAGGCCGGGCCGGGATCGCAGGCCGAGCCGGGCGAGCTGCCTAGGCGGCACGATTCGGCCGGGCGGCAGAACGGTGCCGGGCAGCTACCGTTCGCCGGCGTCGGCTCGGCGCCAGACGGCACCCCGCCGTCGGCGTTTGACGTGTTCACGCCGCGGCGGCGCGCGCAGGATACGGGCGAGACGGCCGTTCCCGGCGATGCCGGGCTCGGCCCGGATCCGGCGGCGGCGGCCGCGTCGCCGGCCGACGCCGCGCCGTTCGCACCGATGATGTCCGCGCCGACCGCCGGGACCGCGCCCTACCCGGGGCCAGCCGCACCGCCCTATCCGGACGAACCAGCACCGTTCCCCGGCTGGACTAGCCTTTCGCCCGGCGGCGCTACCGCGGATACCCCGGGTCGGCCCGTGATGCCATCGGAGCCGGCCGCCCCGATGACACCGGAGGCCGCCGGGCCGCCCGAGGCGGGATCGGCTCCGCCGTGGGCGCTTTCCCGGCCGGATAGTCCCCCTGAGGCACCGGCCGACCCAGGCCCGGACCAGGACCAGGACCCGGACCAGGACCCGGGCTCGACGGCCGGCGAGCCGACCGCGCAAGGCGACATCAAGGGGCTTCCGCGCCGGATCAGGCAGGCGAGCCTGGCGCCCCAGCTCCGGGCTAACCCGCCGCAGCGGCGGGTCACGGTGGCCAGCAGCGGGCCGTCGAGCGGGCCCTCGCCCGCGGACATCCGCCGGACCATGTCGGCCCTTCAGCGTGGCTGGGAGCAGGGCCGCAGCCAGCCGGCCCCTGACCCGGTCGCGGGCGAGCCGCCGTGGCCGCCGTCCGCGGGCACTCCAGACTCAGCCGAGGCCGGACGGTCCGCGGACGCCGGCTCATCCGCTGGTCCCGGCGGAGGCGACGATTCAACCGCGGGCGAGGAGCAACGTGGGCAATCCGACGGAACCTGATACCGGCGCGGCAGGCCACCCTGGCCAGCTCGACTGGCTGCTTGATGATCTCGTGCGACGCGTGGGCCCGATCGGCAAGGCCGTGATCTTGTCTCAGGACGGCATCGCGCTAGGGTCGTCAGGCACGCTCCAGCGCGATGACGCGGAGCACTTGGCCGCGTTGGCCGCGGGCTTCCAGTCGCTGGCTCGCGGCGCCGCCCAGCATTTCGGCGGCGGCCCGGTCCGGCAGACGATCATCGAGATGGAGTCGGGGTTCCTGCTCGTGGCCGCCGCGGGCAGTGGCACCTGCCTCGCCGTCCTCGCCGATCAGACGGCCGACCTCGGCCTGGTCGCCTACGAGATGGCCATTCTGGTCAGAAGATCCGGAGAGCATATCCAGGTCAACGCCCGCACGTCCGCGCTCAGCGGCTGGGCTTGAGAGACACCATGCCATCCCACGACGAGCGGTGGCTGGACGCCGAGGCCGGGCCGGTGGTCCGGCCCTATGCCCTCACCCAGGGCCGGACGAGGCACGCGGGCGACTCCTTCGACCTGGTCGCCACGGTCCAGGCCACGCACGCTCTGATCGCCGATCCCGCTTCGCTGGCGCCCGAGCATATCGGCGTGCTTCAGCTGGCCCGGGCGCCGACCACGGTAGCGGACATCGCCTCCGACGTGGATCTGCCGCTCGGCGTCGTCCGCATCATCCTCGCCGATCTCCGCGAACTCGGGCTGGTCGCGATCAGCACCCCGGTCGCCCTGGCGGAGCGGATCGACCAGCACACTCTCAGGGAGGTCCTCAATGGACTACGGGGTCTCTGATCCCGCCGGCGGGAGCTCGGGCCAGCACCGCGCCATAAAGATCCTGCTGGCCGGAGGCTTCGGCGTGGGTAAGACCACGCTCGTCGGAGCCGTGAGTGAGATCAAGCCGCTGCGGACCGAGGAACCGCTCACCGAGGGCAGCCTGCACACCGATAGCATCCAAGGAGTCGAGGGAAAGACGACGACCACGGTCGCGATGGACTTCGGCCGGATCAGCCTGCGCCGCGATCTGGTGCTCTATCTCTTCGGCACCCCCGGCCAGGAGCGCTTCTGGTTCATGTGGGACGAACTCGCCATCGGCACGCTAGGGGCCGTCGTCCTCGCCGATACCCGGCGGCTGGCCGGCAGTTTCCCCGCCATCGACTACTTCGAGCGCAGGAAGATACCGTTCATCGTCGCGCTGAACTGCTTCGAAGGCGCCCGCAGATACGACGTAGAAGACGTCAGGATGGCCTTGGATCTCGAGCCGGAGCTGCCCATCATCATGTGCGACGCGCGCAGCAGGGAGTCGGCTAAGGAGGTACTGATCACTTTGGTCGAGCACGTGCTCGAGACCACCTCGGAACAGCCTGTCTCAGGG
The DNA here is from genome assembly GCA_963806335.1 of uncultured Actinomycetes bacterium. Lineage (GTDB taxonomy): Bacteria > Actinomycetota > Actinomycetes > Streptosporangiales > Streptosporangiaceae > Palsa-504. The sequence continues at coordinate 110,309 of CAWDXO010000016.1, read as the reverse complement.
ATCGCGTAGCACGGCCCAGACCGCCTTGCCGTGCCCGGCGATGGGGCTCCAGCCCCATACGTGGCTAAGCGCGGCGACGATCTGCAGGCCGCGTCCGCTCTCCCCGCCCCAGTCGGGTTGCCTCGGCACGGGTGTCTCGTTACCAGGATCAACGACGGCGAGCATGACCTCGCCGGCTCTCCGGAGCATGCATAGCCTGAGCACCGTCAGGCCGGCGCCGGGATTAGCGCGGGTCAGCCCGGCGCGGGTGCCGTGCAGGACCGCGTTGACGACGAGTTCATCGACGATCATCTCCGCGTCGTCCGCGAGCGCCTCCAGACCCCAGCAGGTGAGCAGCTCCCTGACGAAGCGCCGGGCGGTCCTCGCCTCTTCAGGCCGGGCGCTGAGCGTACGGGAGGTAACCGCCGGGGTCTCCCACCAGGCGGCTGGCACGGGCAGCAGCCGTGGCATGCCGTTAGCGGCGGGCGGCCAGGGGACGCTTATTTCTTCGTCGTCATCCTCGCCACCGGCCGCCACACTGAGATACGCCAAAGCAACAGCTTCCTGCATGTCAAGGGGCACGAAAACCCTTGCCCGTCACGGTGTTAACTGCGTGCTTAAAGACATGTTGCCTGATATATTGTGCAAATGCAAGACCAGATGCACGTTCATTCGCTTTGTGCACAGGTCTCCGGATAGGCGCACAGGGGGCAGCAGACGGGTAGAACACATCAGGCCGCTTGCTCACCAGTTGCTAACTGGTGATTACAGTAAGTAAACCTTTCGGGCCTGGCGTGCGTTCACCTGTCGGAAGGGGATAAGAAATGGTCATTACCTACAACGGAATGCCAGCTGGGGAACTCGGAGACGTTAGCTGGCTGAAGAGCTGGCACAGCAATCCGAACGGCGAGTGCGTCGAGATGGCCGCGCTGCCTAGCGGCGAGATCGCGATGCGGAACTCCCGTTTCCCGACTGGGCCTGTCTTGCTCTACACTCAGGCAGAGATCACCGCATTCCTGGCCGGAGCCAAGGATGGGGAATTTGATCACCTACTTGCCGAAGCCAGCCAGCTTACTCGTCAGTAACAGAGCTGCGGGTTGACTTCCGGCGACACGGCGTTAATAGACTGACCAACCAGACCCTCACGACCTGCGACAACACGGAGAGATCAGGACTTCGGTTGAATTGTCACACAACCCCCTTTCGCAAGCGTGAGATCACGTGGGAGACTGGTCCACACCCCGCCACGATGATCTAGGGTGCGACAATGCGAGGAGTGCCGATGGTCTCGTCGGAAGACTCGGCCTGGGATGTTCCCCCCAGCATCTTCGGCACGCGCGCGGGCGGCCCGACCGTCCAGCGCCTCGTGCTCGGCAGCCAGCTGCACCGGCTCCGCGAGTCTCGCGGAATTAGCGCCGAGCAGGCCGCCGAGGCCATCAGGGGTTCGCACTCCAAGATCAGCCGGATGGAACACGGCAGGGTCGGCTTCAAGGAGCGCGATGTGGGCGATCTTCTCACGCTCTACGGCGTGACCGACAGCGAAGAACGCGCCGCGCTGCTGAATCTGGCCAGGGAGGCGAACACGCCTGGCTGGTGGCACGCGTACTCGGATATCCTGCCCACCTGGCTGGAGCCGTACGTGGGCCTAGAGGCGGCGGCGACAGTCATCCGGACCTACCAGATCCAGCTCGTGCCCGGCCTGCTCCAGACCGAGGGGTATGCGCGCGCCCTGATCCGGCAGGGGGCCGCGACCACAGAAGAAGGAATCGCGCGACGGGGCGAGCTCCGCGTCAGCCGCCAGGAAATCCTTCGCAGGCCGGACGCGCCGCAGCTGTGGGTCGTCGTCGACGAGGGGGCGCTACGCCGTCCCGTCGGCAGCCGGGAAGTCGTCCGCGAGCAACTCCAGTACCTGATGGAGGTAGCGGATCATCCGGCGGTTACCCTCCAGATCCTGCCGTTCCAGGCGGGCGCGCATTCGGCCATGGGCGGCCCGTTCACCATCTTGCGGTTCGCCGAGCCCGACCTAGCCGATGTCGTGTACATCGAGCAGCTAACCAGCGCGCTCTACCTCGACAAGCCTGTCGAGGTCGACAGCTACCTCGAGGTCATGGAGCAGCTCTGCCTGCAGGCCGAGCCCGCCGCGAACACCACCAAGGTTCTCAGCCAGATCCTCGCCGAAACCTGACCTCAGTCCGGCCCGGCCGTGGGCGTGCGTTCCTCGCAGGCCCACGGCGTGCCGTATGCCGCGAGCAGGTCGAGGAACGGGCGCGCGGGTAGCGCCTCGGGGCCGAGCACCCCGGCCCCGGACCAGGCCCCCGCCTCGATCAGCTCCGACGCCACCACGGGGTTGACCGCGGTCTGCCAGACGACCGCCTGCGACCCGTACTCGGCCATCGACCAGGCGTTGTCGACCACGTGGTGCAGGTAGACCTCGCGCCGCCGGCCGTCGGTGCCGGTTCCGGTCACCCAGGTACCCGCGCAGGTCAAGCCGCTCATCGCGTCCCCCAGCGTGGCGGGGTCCGGCAGGCACGCGGCGAGCACGTCGCGCGGCGACACCTGAGCGGCGCCGACTCGCACCGGGTCTGTCCGGTCCAGGCCGAGCTTGTGCAGGGTGCGCAGCACGCCGATGAACTCCGCACCGAGGCCGTACTTGAAGGTCACTCGCCGCGCCTGCACCCAGCGCGGCATCAGCAGCACCTCTTCGTGCTCCACGTTCACGCACTCGACCGGGCCGATGCCGGCCGGGAAGGTGAAGACCTCGGGCTCGCTGAACGGCTCGGTGGTGTACCAGCCCTGGCCGCGTTCCCAGATCACCGGGGGATTCAGGCACTCCTCTATCGTGGTCCAGATGGAGAACGTGGGGGCGAAGTCGTGCCCCGCCACCTCGAGGTTCGCACCGTCCCGGACGCCGAGCTCGTCGATCTCGCTGAACAGCTCGTCCGCGGCATACCGGGCGAACACGTCGGACAGCCCTGGTTCCACCCCCATCCCCACCAGCGCGAGCCGCCCGGCCTGCTCCCACTCCCCGGCCAGGGCGAACTGATCGTCACCCAGCTTGACGCCGGTCCGCCGGTACGGGGCATCGGCGTCCGGCTGGGACAAGGACATGGCCATGTCCAGCTAGTGGGTACCGGCTCGCAGCGCGGCGCGGAACAGCGGCATCACGAAGCGGGGGTCGGCGGCGTTCATGAGCACATCGCAGCGGCGCTGCGTGAGCAGCGCGGCGACGGGCTGCTCGTCCCTGGCGTCGAGCTGAACGGCCTCATACCCGTCCCGGGCCGCGGCCGCGCGCTGAGCGCGGGCCAGGTCGTAGTCGGCGATGACCAGGGCGGCGAACCGGCGGCGGGCCGCGATGCGAGCGAAGGCCGTACCAACGCCGCCCGCACCCACCAGGAGAATGCGCATGAGAGTGATGGTAACCATCACCGGTGGCCAGCTGACGAGTCCAGCCGTGATACCTAGCTGTTACGACGGATATCGTTGCCGGGACGTATGAATTGTGCTAGAACCGTATGGTTGGAGTGTTGACGTCGCCGTCACACCTGTCACATAAGTTTGTGGCAACGAGTCCGGCCGATTTGGCGGGCCGAGTGCCCGATCCCGATCCCGGTCCCACGGGTCACAGCCAGGAGGGTGAGGCATGGCCAGCACCACCACGCCAGAGCTGCAGCCAGTCGAAGAATACAAAGACAAGGGCCTGAAGGGCGGCGCCCTCGGCCTGGTCTCAAGCATCGTGATGGGCGTCGCCTCGACGGCTCCCGCCTACAGCCTGGCGGCGACCCTGTTCTTCGTGTTCGCCGCGGTGGGGCTCAAGTCGCCCGCAGTCGCCTTCCTGGCCTTCATCCCGATGCTGCTCTGCTCGATCGGCTACAGCGAGATGAACAAGGCCGACCCCGACTGCGGGACCACGTTCACCTGGGCCACCCGGGCGTTCGGCCCCAAGACCGGCTGGTTCGGCGGCTGGGCCATCGTGGCCGCCGACGTCCTGGTCATGGCCAGCCTGGCCCAGGTGGCCGGACAGTACATGTTCCTGCTCTTCGGCGCGAACGGCATCGGCCAGAACGCCACCAGCCCCTGGGTGCTGCTGACCGGCATCGCCTGGATTGTCGCGATGACCTATATCTGCTACCGGGGCATCGAGGTCTCCGCGTGGTTCCAGCGCATCCTGCTCACCATCGAGATCATCATGCTCCTGGTGCTGGCCGTGACCGCGCTGGTCAAGACCGAGGTCAACCACCCCAAAGGGTCGGTCAGCCCGAGCCTCGGCTGGCTGGTGCCGACCCATCTGAGCTTGTCCGCCTTCATCACCGGGATCATCCTCATGCTGTTCATCTACTGGGGCTGGGACACCGCGGTCTCGATCAACGAGGAGACGAAGGACAAGGCCAAGACGCCGGGCCGGGCGGCGATCATCTCCACCGTGATCCTGCTCATCACCTACGTGATCGTCATCTTCGGCATCCAGTCGTTCGCCGGGACCGGCACGACGGGCATCGGGCTGGCCAACCAGGCGCACGAGTTCGACGTGCTGTCGGTCGCGGGCACGGCGATCTTCGGCGGCGGCGGGTTCGGCACGTTCCTGTCCCGGCTGCTCATCTTGATGGTGCTGACCTCGGCTTCGGCCTCGACGCAGACGACGATCCTGCCGACCGCCCGCACCACCCTGTCGATGGCCGCCTACAAGGCCATCCCCGCGGCCTTCGCCAAGATCCACCCCAAGTACCTGACGCCGACCGTCTCCACCATCGTCATGGGCCTCGTCTCGATCGCCCTCTACATCCCGTTCAACTACATAGCCGGGGGCAACCCGATCGGCGACGCGGTCACGGCCATCGGGCTCTACATCGCCTTCTACTACGGGCTGACCGCCTTGTCTTGCGTCTGGTATTACCGCAAGACGCTGACCAGCAGCGCCCGCAACCTGTGGATGCAAGGCATTCTGCCCGCGCTGGGCTGGCTGATCATGTGGGCGGCGGGCATTTACAGCCTGCAGAGCGACTGGGTGGCGACCAACAGCCTCACCTTCTGGACCATCCCGGGCCTGCAATGGCAGGTCGGCGGGATCTTCCTGATCGCCCTCGGGGCCGCGCTGGTCGGCGTGCTCGGGTTCGTCTTCATGCGGGTGACCGCGCCCGCCTTCTTCAAGAAGCAGACCCTGACCAGGGGTACCCCGACCCTGGTCCCCGACGAGAGCTGACCTGACCTGATCACGCCGGCCCCCGGCTAGGATGGCGGGCGTGCTCGATGACGCCGATATTGCCCGGGTGCTTTGCATTACCGCGCACCCCGATGACGTTGACTTCGCGGTCGCGGGTACGATCGCCCGCTGGACGGAGGCCGGGATCGAGGTCACCTACTGCGTGGTGACCGACGGCGACGCCGGCGGCTTCGACGAGAGCTTCCCGCGGGCCGAGATGCCCGCCCTGCGCCGAGCCGAGCAGGTCGCCGCGGCCAAGTGCGTCGGCGTGCACGACGTGCGGTTCCTCGGCTACCCGGACGGCCGGGTCGAGCCCACCCTGGGCCTTCGCCGGGACCTGGCCCGGGTCATCAGGCAAGTCCGCCCGGACCGCGTCGTGTGCCCGAGCCCCGAGCGGAACTACGCCCGGATCGGGATCGGCCACCCGGATCACCGTGCCGTCGGCTCCGCGGCCCTGGACGCCGTCTACCCGGACGCGCGTAACCCGTTCGCGTTCCCTGAACTCCGCGAGCAGGAGTCGCTGGCCGCCTGGACCGTCCGCGAGGTCTGGATCCCCGGCGGCGCGCCGCCCGACCACTACGTCGACGTGACCGAGACCTTCCCGCGCAAGATCGCGGCCCTGCGCGCCCACGAGAGCCAGATCAGCCGCCTGGAGGACCTCGCCGAGCGGCTGCGGGGCCGGCTGGCCGAGGCGGCCCGGCAAGCCGGCCTGCCCGACGGCCGGCTCGCCGAGAGCTTCCAGGTCCTGGCGACGGCCTGAGCGCCCTACCTGGCTCCAGCGGCCCGGACCGGTCCGGCCGTATCGTTAGTGCTTTTGCTGATGCGGGCCGATACTGGGCATAATTCACTGATTGAATCCGGCCAGAGAGAGTGACTCACCGATGAGCATGGAGCTCGATAACTCCTTCACCGTCCCCGTTCCGCCCGACCGTGCCTGGGACGTGCTGCTTGACGTGGAAAGGATCGCGCCGTGCATGCCCGGCGCGACGGTCGACGAGTTCGACGGCGAGGTGGTCACCGGCCGCATCAAGGTCAAGGTCGGCCCGGTATCGCTGACCTACCGCGGCACCGCGAAGTTCACCGAGCGGGACCCGGAAGCCAGGTTCGTGGTGGTGGAAGCCTCCGGCAAGGAAACACGCGGGGCGGGCACCGCCTCCGCGACCGTCCGGGCATCCCTCGAGCCCGAGCCGTCCGGGGAGGCCACCAAGGTCGTCATGCACACGACGATGAACGTGACCGGGCGTCCGGCTCAGTTCGGCCGCGGCGTCATGGTGGAGGTGGGCGGGAAGCTGGTGGAGAAGTTCGCGGAGAACCTTAGCCAGCTGATCTCCGGCGGCAACGGAGCCAGCGCGAGCACCGAGGCCAGCGGGGCGGCGCCCGACGGCGCCGTCCAGGACGCCGGGGCCAGCCGCCTCAGCGCGGTAGCGGAGGCCGGATCAGGCGCCGCGGCCCCGGCCGCCGGTCAGCCGGCCGGGGCCGCCACGGCCGCGGCCACGCCGAGCCTGCCGACGCAGAGCCTGCCTGCCCAGAGCCCGCCGGCCCAGGGCGAGGACTCCCTCAACCTGGTCAGCCTGGTCGGCCCCGCGATCCTCAAGCGGGTCGTGCCCGTCGTGCTGGCCGTGGTGGCCGTCACGCTGATCGGCCGGCGGTTCCTGCGGCGCGGTGAGCGCGGCCGGAAGGGGTAGCGGGCCGTGGACTTCACCGAAGTCGTACAGCGCCGGCACATGGTGCGCCAGTTCAGCGAGGAGCCGGTCGCGCCGGAGAGCCTGGACCGGATCCTCCGCAACGCCGTCCGGGGCCCGTCCGCCGGGTTCTCGCAGGGCCAGTCGTTCCTGGTGCTGGCCGGCGAGGACCTGAAGCGCTTCTGGGAGGTGGCCGGGGCGGCCGCGGCCCCATCGGTGATGGCAGCGCCCCTGGTCATCGTGCCCATGTCGGCCAAGCGGGTCTACCTGGACCGCTACGCCCGGCCGGACAAGGGCTGGACGGACCGGGACGAGAGCCGGTGGCCGGTGCCGTTCTGGCACATCGACACGGGCATGGCCGCGTTGCTCATCCTGCTGACCGTGGTCGACGAGGGCCTGGGCGCACTGTACTTCGGCATCGTCCCGGAAGCCGTCGGGCCGTTCCGGGAGGCGTTCGGCGTCCCCGATGACCATGAGCCCATCGGCGCCATCGCTATCGGCCACAACGCCGAGCCGGCGCCGCGCGACCTTAAGGCGCGCCGCCGCCCGGCCGGGGACGTAATCCACTTCGGCCACTGGTAACCGGACGACGACCTCGGTGACGGGCAGCGACGAGTCGGCCGGCAGGTCGAGCGGGGATGGCGAGACGCCGCGGGACACGATCTCCGCGCCGAGGGCCGCGACCATGGCCCCGTTGTCGGTGCACAGGCCGGGCCGTGGCACCCGCAGTCGCAGGCCAGCCGCCTCGCACCGCTCGGCGGCGAGCGAGCGCAGCCGCGAGTTGGCCGCGACGCCGCCGCCGATGATGAGGTCGCTGACATCGTGCCGCAGGCAAGCCTGGACGGCCTTGCGAGTCAGCACGTCGGCCACCGCCTCCTGGAACGAGGCCGCCACGTCGGCGATCGGGACCGGCTCGCCGGCCGCCCGCCGGGCCTCCACCCAGCGCGCCACCGCCGTCTTCAGGCCCGCGAACGAGAAGTCGAAGGTGCCGTCGTGGTACTTCCCGCGCGGGAAGCTGATCGCGCCGGCGTCGCCTTCGCGGGCCGCCTTATCGATCGGCGGGCCGCCGGGAAAGGGCATGCCGAGCACCCGGGCCACCTTGTCGTAGGCCTCGCCGGCCGCGTCATCGATGGTGGCCCCGAGCGGCACGACCTCCTGCGTCACGTCCGGGACGAGCAGCAGCGAGGAGTGCCCGCCGGACACCAGCAGGGCCACCGCCGGCGACGGGAGGGGGCCATGTTCCAGCTGGTCGACGGCGATGTGCGCGGCCAGGTGGTTGACGCCGTACAACGGCTTGCCCAGCGCGAACGCGTACGCCTTGGCCGCCGCCACGCCGACGAGCAGGGCGCCGGCCAGCCCGGGCCCGGCGGTGACGGCCACGGCGTCGATCTCACCCGCACCGACGCCCGCGGTGGCGAGCGCGCGGTCGAAGGTCGGGATCATCGCCTCCAGGTGCGCCCGGCTGGCCACCTCGGGCACGACACCGCCGAACCGGGCGTGCTCCTCGACACTGGAGGCGACGGAGTCGGCGAGCAGCTCGCGGCCGCGGACCAGCCCGATGCCCGTCTCGTCGCAGGAGGTCTCGATGCCGAGCACCAGCGGGGCGGCCATCACGCCAGCGCCTTGCGCATGACCACGGCGTCGACACCGGACGGCTGGTAGTAACCGCGCCTGATGCCCACCTCGGTAAAGCCGTGACGCAGGTAGAGCCGCCTGGCCCTGGGGTTATCCTCGCGCACCTCGAGCAGGACCTCCGCGCAGCGGCGCTTGCGCGCCTCATCCACCAGCGTGGTGAGCAGCGCCGTGCCGGTGCCCTTGCCCCAGTGGGCCGGGTCCACCGCCAGCGTCACCACATCGGCCTGCGGGCCGCCGGTGAACATCATTCCCGCGTACCCGATCAGCGCGTTTCCCTCCTCAGCCACCAGGTAAAGCCGGCGTGAGGCCGGCTGCGCGAACTCCGCCGCGAACATCTGCGGCGTCCACGCGTCCTCGGGGAAAAGCTCCCGCTCCAGTGCCATGATCCCGGGCATGTCACGCCTGCTCATTGCCCGCAACCGCATCCCGCGGGTATCGCTCTGCCGTGCCTTCATGGCGGCGTGACCCGCTTCGGCGGTCCCGGCTCCCTGGCGTCCGGCCGCCGCAGGTACAGCGGCGCCGCCGCCAGCAGCGGCGGCCAGGCCGCGCCGGGCCGGGAGCCCGGTCCGGCCTGCTCGGTGAGCCGCCCCGCGACGACCTCGCACAGCACGCGGGCCTCGGGATAGGCAGGCTCGATCACCTCGCCGAACGCCTCCGGGTACAGCGGACCGCCGGTCCCCGCCACCGGGAAGCCCGCGGCTCCGGGGATCGCGCCGGCCGCGCCGACCTCCGGACCCGTCAGGCGCTGTCCGGCGGCGTCGTAGCGAGCCCAGTAGACCTCCTTGCGGCGGGCGTCGGTCGCCACCAGGAACTCTCGTCCCCCGGCTGCGGGCACGGCTGCGGCGGCGATCACGTCCAGGGAGCACACGCCGTGCACGGGAATCCCGAGGACGGCGCCGAGCACCCGGGCGGTCACCACGCCGACGCGCAGCCCGGTATAGGGTCCGGGCCCCACTCCGGTCGCGACCGCGGTGAGATCGCCGCGGGTCGCGCCGGCATCGGCCATGACCTTCGCGATCATCGGCGCGAGCAGCTCGCCATGGCGCCTGGCGTCAACAGCGAACGCTGTCGCGACCACCCGCTCCCCGTCGTGCAGGGCCACGCTCACCGCGGGAGTCGCCGTATCAAAACCCACCACCAACACGCCGACCAGCCTAGTGGGCGCGCGGCGCGGCCGAGCCAAACCGCGGCCCAGCGAACGCGAGCCCGGCCAACGCCAGGCCAGCCGGCCCTAGTGCAGGGAGGCCTCGGCCGCCTGGGCGAAGGCCAGGGCCGCCGCCGACAGCGCCGGCGGCGACACCGGCCCGTAGGTACCGCGGTTGGCGTGCTCGAGGCCGTTCAGCGTGGCCGTCACGACCACGTTGTGATAACGCACCACGACGGTCGCCACGTCGGTGACGGCCCCGCCGGCGCGGAACACCTGCAGGGCGCTGAACGCCTGATTCCCGAAGCCCGGCAGCATCGTCACCGTGGCCCGCGGGGCCGGCGAGTCCTTCGGCGGGGCCTGCAGGTTCTGCAGCGTCGAGTCGTAGCCATCGATCGCGGCAAAGGTAGCGCTGCCGTCCCCGCTGGCCAGGCCATTCGGCGCGTACGCGAGCAGGTTGAGTTCCATCAGCCGGTAGACGGGGGCCTGGTCGATGGTCCAGTTACAGGCGGATTCGGCCGCGCCGTCGACCGGCAGCGGGGACGCCTCCTTGACCTTCCCCGGCAGGTAATGCTGCACGGCGGCGACGGGCACGACACCGCACGCCTCGGGCACCTGCCGGAGCTCGCCCGGCTGGAAGGTGGTGATCAGCGTGCCGGGCGTGACCGCGGCCGGCCCGGGGCCGCCGCCCGCCAGCAGCACCACCGCGAGCACCGCCCCGGCCACCACGATCAGGCCGCCCGCGCCCACGAACCAGCGACGCCGCCTGCGGGCCGCCGCCCGCATCGCGCGCCCGCCCGGCTCCCGCGGCTGAGCCCGCGGCGCATCCTCGCCATCGTCGGCTTCCGGTCCGGCCCACGGCGGCACCTGATTGCCGCCGCCCGGAACGGCCGCGTCCAGGGGATCCAGCAGACCAGCCGGATGAGGCGCCACGAAGGAGGGGCCGGGCGGGCGCCCGCCGCCGGCGGCCGGGCGGGCGGGACCGGCGTTATCTCCGCGGCCAGGCAAACGGCGCGGCGGGACGGGACGAACCGGTGGCAGATCAGCCCACGGCGGCGGGTCCTGGTCATCGCGGTCGCGGCGGTATGACCCGGCCGACGGGCGGGGCGGCGGGAATTCCTGCTCGGGCACGGCGGCGCCCTCCGGGATCGGGAAACAGTACGTAACGGCGCGATACGCGAACCGGGGATCAAGTACAGCGGAACTATAAACGATCTACACGCCGGTAAGCACGCCATTCCACCTTGCGCCGTGGCCAGTTAGCTGGACAGTTCGTACATCACCGGCCAAGTCGGGCTGGATCGTGATCTCGAGCCGGCCGGAGGCGAGGACTTCGGCCAGACCCGCGCCCCACTCCACCACGGTGACGGCCGCCGCGGCATCGGTATCCAGGTCGAGGTCATCCACCTCGCTGATGCTGCCGAGCCGGTAGGCGTCCGCGTGCACCAGCGCGGGGCCGGACCCGGACAGGGGCGGATGGACCCGCGCGATGACGAAGGTCGGCGAGGTGACCGGCCCGCGGACCCGGAGCCCTTCGCCGATGCCCTGGACCAGCGTGGTCTTCCCGGCCCCGAGCGGCCCGGCCAGGATCACCAGGTCGCCCGCCCGCAGGATCGTGGCCAGCCGCCGCCCGAGCTCCCGCATCTCGCCGTCGGTCGCGATCCGCATTTCCGGCGGGAGGTGCCGATGCCCGTTCGGAAAAATCATTGTGAACCACCTGAGTAGATTCTCGGCACCCGGGCGCCGATGCCCGTGGCCAGGTCATAGGAGATGGTGCCGAGGGCCTCGCCCCACTCCTGCGCGGTCGGCTCGCCGCCATCCCCCGGGCCGAACAGCACCACCTCATCGCCCGCCGCCACCGGCTCGTCACCGAAGTCGATGACGAACTGATCCATGCAGACCGTGCCCGCGATCGGCCAGCGGCGGCCACGCGCGCTGACCAGCGGCAGGCCCGCCGCACCGCGCGGCACGCCGTCCGCGTAGCCGAGCGGCACCAGGCCGAGGGTGGTCTCGCGGGAAGTGACGTACCGGTGTCCGTACGATACACCGGTACCGGACGGCACCCGCTTGACCAGGGCCAGCCGGGCTTGCAATGTCATCACCGGGCGCAGCCAGGCCGGCGCGCCGCCGGGCAGCGTGGACAGGCCGTAGATGGCCCCGCCGAACCGCACCAGGTCATACCGGGACTCCGGGACGGTCAGGCCGGCCGCGGTGTTGGCGATGTGCCTGACTTCCGGCGTGACGCCCGCCTTCTCCGCCTCCGCCACCGCGGCCGCGAACGCGGCGAGCTGCGCGGCGACCGAGGGATGCCCCGGCATATCGGCGCAGGCGAAATGCGACCACAAGCCGACGAGCCGCAGCAGGCCGCGGGCCTGGGCGTTGAGGGCGGCGTCGACCAGGTGCGGCCAGTCCGCCTGGGTGGCTCCGCCCCGGCTCAGGCCGGTGTCGGCCTCCAGGTGCAGCCGGGCCGGGAGGCCGGCCCGGCCGGCCGCGGCGGCGACCTTCGCGACGAACGCGGCGGAACCGGCGCTGAGGTCAACGTGCTGCGTGATCGCGTCCGCGGGATCACCGAAGGCCATCAGGCACAGCACCGGGGCGGTGATCCCGGCCCGGCGGAGCGTGAGCGCCTCGGCGATGTCGGCGACGCCCAGCCAGCTGGCCCCGCCGGCCAGCGCCGCCCGGGCCGCCGGGATCATGCCGTGGCCGTAGCCGTCGGCCTTCACGACGGCCATCACGCCGCTGCCGCGCACGCGCTCGCACAGCGCCGTGACGTTGCCGGCGATCGCGCCGAGATCGACCAGGGCCTGCCGGTCCATGACGCTCACAGGCTCCGGAACGCGTCCGGGAGCGCCCGGACCAGATCCGAAGCCCCGATGGGGGCCTCGCCGGCCGCGTCGGGCGGCTCCGGGCCGTACGAGCCGCCTGGGGCCGCCGCCAGCCGCGCGGCCAGGCCGTGCAGGTACGCGCCGGCCAGGCCCGCCCAGGCGGGCTCCAGGCCCTGCGCGAGCAGCGCGCCGGCCAGGCCCGACAGCACGTCCCCGCTGCCCGCGGTGGCCAGCCATGACGTGCCGGTGGGGTTCACCAGGACCGGCTCGTCACCGGGCGAGGCGAGCACCGTGGTGGATCCCTTCAGCAGCACGGTAACGCCGAGCTCGGCGGCCGCCCGGCGGGCATGGTCGAGCCGCCGCGCCTCGATGCTTTCCGGGTCGGTGCGCAGCAGCCGGGCCAGCTCGCCGGCGTGCGGCGTGATCAGCGTGGGCGCCGCCCGCGGCAGCAAGCCGGCGGCCTGGCTCAGGATCGTCAGTCCATCGGCGTCCACCAGGACCGGGAGGTCAGTAGCGAGGATCGCCGTCAGCCGGGCGACCGCACCCCGGTCGGTGCCCATGCCCGGGCCGGCTACCCACGCCTGCACCCGGCCGACGGAACCGATCAGGTCCCAGTCGCCTTCCTCAGGGTGCTCGGTGATCACGACCTCGGGCCACGCCTGCCGCACCAGGGCGGCGGCGACGGGCGCGGTCACCACCCGGACCATGCCGGCCCCGCCGTGCACCGCCCCGCCGGTGGCGAGCAGCGCGGCTCCGGTGAAGCGGTTACTGCCCGCGAGCAAGCCGAGGACGCCCCGGCGGTACTTGTCCGACTCCGGTCCGGGACGCGGCAGCACCGCCAGGATGTCATCCCGCTGCGGGGCGGTCGCGATGGGCCGCTCCTTCAGGTGGGGCCCCAGGCCGATATCGACGAGCTCCACCGTGCCCGCATGCCGGGCGCCGGGGTCGATCAGCAGCCCCGGCTTGATCACGCCGAACGTCACGGTGACATCCGCCCGCACCGCCGGGCCATCGACGGCCCCGGTATCCGCGTCGATGCCGCTCGGCAGGTCGACGGCCACGACCGTCGCGCCCGCCTGACGGGCCTGCTCCGCCCGCTGGGCCAGCCCGGCGAACGGCTCCCGCAGGCCGCCCTGCCCGCCGATGCCGAGCAGGCCGTCGATGATCAGGTCGGCGTCGCCGATCACGTGGGCCGCGTCGCTGGCGGCTAGCCGGCCGCCCGCGGCCCGCAGCGCGTCAGCCCCGCCCGGATGCGTCCTGGAGCCCGGCGCGATCGCGGTGACGGCCGCGCCGCGGCGAGCCAGCCAGGCGCCCGCGTAGAGGGCGTCGCCGCCGTTGTCCCCGCTCCCCGCCAGCACCACGACCCGGGCGCCGTACACCTGGCCGGGCTGCCGGGCCAGCAGGGAGGCGCACACCGACGCGAGCCCGGCGGCGGCCCGCCCCATCAGCATGCCCTCGGGGACGAGCGCCATCAGCGCGCGTTCGGCGGCGCGGACCGCGGCGACCTGGTAGGCGTCTCGCATAGGAGTCAATAATGTCAGGCCAGGGCCTGCCGGACCTCGTCCGCCAGCCGGCCGATGACGCGTTCGGCCAGGCTCGCGTCCTTCGCCTGGATCATCAGCCGGATCGCAGGCTCGGTACCGCTCGGCCGCACCAGCACCTTCCCGTTACCGCCGAGGGCGGACTCCGCCCGGGCGACCGCGGCGGCGACCTCCGGCCCGAGCCGGGACGCGTGGCCGGGCACGTTGACGAGGACCTGCGGGTACTTCGGCATCATCTTCGCCGCCGCCGCCATCGGCACGCCGCGGCGGTTGATCGCGGCGAGCAGCTGCAGGCTGGTCAGCACGCCGTCGCCCGTGGTGGCGTGCTCACCCATGATGATGTGCCCGGACTGTTCCCCGCCGAGCACGTAGCCGCCGTCGCGCATGGCCGCGGAGACGTGCTTGTCACCCACAGGCGTCTCGATCACCTCGACGCCGGCCTCGCGCATCGCCACGTAGAAACCCTGGTTGGACATCACCGTCACCACGACCGCGTCGCCGGCCAGCCGGCCCGCTTCCTTCAGCTCGGTCGCCAGCACGGTCAGGATCTGGTCCCCGTCCAGCGGCTGCCCGTCGGCGTCCACCGCGAGGCACCGGTCGGCGTCACCGTCGTAGGCGATGCCCGCGTCCGCGCCGTGCTCGACGACCGCCGCGACCAGCGCGTCCAGCGCGGTGGAGCCGCACCCGGCGTTGATGTTGAGCCCGTCGGGCTCTACTCCGATGGTGCGGACATCCGCGCCCGCCCGGCGCAGCACGGCCGGGGCGATCCGGTACGCCGCTCCGTTCGCGCAATCGGCCACGACCCGCAGGCCCGCCAGCGGCAGCTGCGGCTGGCCGGGCAGCGTGGACAGCAGGTGGTTCAGGTACCGCTCCTGCTCGGCGCCGGCGTCAGTGACCCGGCCGAACGCTTCGGTACCCGGCCGGGCCGACCCCAGCTGGGCCTCGATCTCGTCCTCCATCGCGTCCGGCAGCTTCACGCCGCCGCGTCCGAAGAACTTGATCCCGTTATCCCGGGCCGGGTTGTGGCTCGCGGAGATGACCACGCCGAAGGCGGCATCCATGAACCCGGTGAGGTAAGCCACCCCCGGCGTGGGAATGACCCCCAGTCGCAGCACGTCGATACCCGCGCTGGCCAGGCCGGCGACCACCGCGGCCTCGAGGAACTCGCCCGAGGCACGCGGGTCGCGACCGACGACGGCCACCGGGCGCCGGTGAGAACGCGGGCCGCCGCCACCGAGAACGGCAGCGGCGGCCACGCTGAGATCCATAGCCAGACGCGCGGTCAAATCGTGACCAGCGACACCCCTGACGCCGTCCGTACCGAACAGACGACTGCGCTGACCCGCTGCACCCATTTCGCTCCCGCCCGTTGCTCTGTCCGTGCGATTGGGCTCATGTGCGCTCCACAGGCCCGGAGCGAGCGGCACTTACCGCTTGGAGTACTGCGGCGCCTTCCGGGCCTTCTTCAGGCCGTACTTCTTCCGCTCCTTGACCCGGGCGTCCCTGGTCAGGAAGCCTGCCTTCTTCAGCGCCGGACGATTCTCCGGGTCGACCAGGATGAGCGCACGGGTCACGCCCAGGCGCAGCGCGCCCGCCTGCCCGGTGACGCCGCCACCGGTGATCAAGGCCACCACGTCGAACTGGTTCTCCGCGCCGAGCGTCACGAACGGCTCGTTGACCAGCTGCTGATGCACCTTATTCGGGAAGTACACATCGAGCGACCGGCCGTTGATCTGCCACTGGCCCGAGCCGGGGAGGATGCGCACCCTGGCGATGGCCTCCTTGCGGCGGCCGGTGCCGGCCGCGTTGCCGGTGACGACCGGGCGGCGGGCGGCGGCGCGCGACGGAGCGTCCTGCGCGGTTTCTGTGGTGTACTCCGACGGCACGTCGGCGCTGTACTCGTCGTCGGCGAAGTCGGTCGACTCGGCGTCGTCCTCGACGCCCGCGGTCGTTACGCCAGTGGGCTCAGCCACGATCTCTTCCCTCTGTTTTCTACTGCTCGATCTGCGTGATCTCGTAAGGCTGAGGCTGCTGCGCCTGGTGCGGGTGGTCAGGACCCGCGTACACCTTGAGCTTGCTCAGCGTCTTGCGGCCGAGTGAGTTCTTCGGCAGCATCCCCCGGACGGCCTTTTCCACGGCCCGCTCCGGGTTGCTGGCCATCAGGGTCGCGTACGAGACCGCCCGCAGGCCGCCCGGGTAACCGGAGTGCCGGTAGGCCTGCTTCTGCTCCAGCTTGTTGCCGCTGAGCGCAACCTTCGCCGCGTTGACCACGATCACGAAATCGCCCGTGTCCACGTGCGGTGCGAAGATCGGCTTGTGCTTGCCCCGCAGCAGCACAGCCACGTGGCTGGCCAGGCGGCCGAGCACCACGTCTGAAGCATCGACGACATGCCACTGCCGCGTGATGTCACTTTCCTTGGGGCTGAATGTGCGCACAGTCCTAAGCCTTCGCGTATGTCTCGTGATCTTCTCCGGCCTGCACCTGCTGGTGAGGGCCGCCCTGGGCGCTCCGCTAGCGCACCGCGCAGCGCTGGAAAGCGCGTACGAAAGGCACACCGCGTGCATGCCCGTAGCGCATGACGCCAATGCAGCATACTCCGGTTCACCCGGTGATGCCAAAGCGGCGCCGCTCGCGAAGCTCTCCGGCCCGGGGAGTCCAGCCGCGCGGCCCGACGCCACGTCGCTGATTTATTACCGGAGCCGGAAACTTCTACGACAACCTTACCGGAACTGAGCAGGACGCTACCCTCGACGTTATGGATCACCAGGGCTCGGGACGCACCCGATCGGCCGCGGACACGCGCGGCCAGGCACCCTGGCCGTGGCTGGGGAGCACCGATGACGCGCCGGACCCGGTGGATCCCGCCGCCCAGCCGCCGTTCGGCGGCGGCAGCGGCGCCCAGCCCGTCCTCGGCCGCGGGAGCGGCGCCCAGCGGGTCCTGGGCCCGGGGACCGGCCCGCAGCGGCTCATCGGATCCGGCAGCGGAGCGCGCGCGACCCTGGGGACCGGCGCTCAGCCGGCCCTGGGGACCGGCGCTCAGCCTGCCCTGGGGACCGGCGCTCAGCCGGTGCCGGGCGGCCTGAGGTCGCCGGGAACTTCGGGGTCGGGCGGAAGTTCGGGGTCGGGCGGAACTTCGGGGCTTCCCGGCCGGACTCCGGCCCGGGGTTTCCCGCCGGGACGCGGGCCGGCCGGGCCGCCCGAGGGCGGGTCCGGCCCCTGGCCGGCGCCACGGGGGCCGCGCAGCGGCGATGGCGACGAGCCCGGCGACGGCGGTTACGGAGCCGGCCAGAACACGGTTCCGGCGGACGGCACGGCCCCCTTCGGCCGGCTAACCCCGCCGGACACACTGGCGCCCCCCGGTGGCGCAGGCCGCCGGCGCGGCGTCCAGGCGGCGCCGAGGGGCCGCCTGCGCTCCCGGACCGCCCTGCTGGCCATGGCCGCCGTCGTGGTCCTGGCGGCGGCCGGGTTCACCGGGTACAAGTTCCTCTACGAGCCGCGCGTGAACGCCCCGGTGCCCCCGACCCTGCGGCTGCCGACAAGCGCCCCCGCGTCTCCCGGCTTTGATCAGGCGCTAGGCAAGTGGCAGCATATCGGGACCAGGACCGAGGATCCCGACCCGCTGACCATCGAGGGGCTTTACCCGCCGCAGTTCGTGCTTGACGGCAGTTCGTACGTCCGGACGGCGGCCAGCGTGACCAAGACCTGCTCGCTGGCGGTGTACGGCGCCGACCTGCAGGCGGCGCTGCAATCGGGCCACTGCTCCCAGGTGGCGCGGGCGAGCTACCTCTCGGGCGACAGCAAGATGATGGGCACCGTCGGCGTGGTGAACCTGAGCACCTCGGCCGCCGCGCAGAAGGCCGGGCAGGTCACCGGGCCGCAGGAGATCATCGCCCCGCTCAGCGCGCAGAAGGGCCTCACCAAGAAGCTGGGCAGCGGGACCGGGGTCGTCCAGGCCGAGATCAAGGGACACTACCTGATCTTGATCTGGGCTCAGTTCACCAACCTGAAGTCACCGTCGACCTCGGCCGCCAGGCAGCAGCTCGAGCAGTTCGCCGCCAACCTCGTGACCGGCACGGCCAACATCAACCTCAGCACCAGGATGCTGAGCGGTAAAGCGACCGCCGCGCCTTCCTCCTAGCCAGCGGTTGGGCTGCTGGCAGCCATACGGGCGCGCGGCGCCGTCTCGGCTGGCTCCTCAGCCTCAGGAGCCCCGGAGGTGGGATGGCGTCCCGGGCGCGGGTGGATGGCTGGGTCATGAAACCCCGGTTTCAGCACGCCCCTGTGTGCTGAAAACCCGGTTTCATGGCGGTCCGGCGGGACCCGCCGGGGGGACGAGCGGGGCGGGTAAGGCGGGGGGACGGGGGGGGACGAGCGGGGCGGGGGACGGGTGAGGCGGGACGGGGGGTTAGCGGGGGGTGGCGCGGAGGGTGCGGGCCTCGGCGGCGCGGGCCGCCAGGGCGGCGGCCGGAGGGTAACCGACTTCCTCGAGGCACAGCCCGTGCGGCGGCAGGACGCGGACCGCGGGATCGCGGACCGCGGCCGCGAGCACCTCAGCGGGCCAGCGGGGCGGCCGACGCCCCTCGCCGACCGCGACAAGCGCGCCGACCAGGGAGCGCACCATGTTGTGGCAGAACGCGTCCGCCACCACGGTCGCGACCCCGACCCCCTCATCATCGCGATGCCAGGCCAGGGCTCGCAGCGCCCGGATGGTGGTGGCCCCTTCCCGGCGGCGGCAGAAGGCCGCGAAATCATGCTCGCCGAGGCAGGCCAGCGCCGCCTCGTTCATGGCCGCGAGGTCAAGCCGCCTGAAGTACCACAGCGTTTCGTGCCTGCGCAGCGGGTCGGCGGCGGCCGGGTCGTCACAGACCCGGTAGGAGTAACGGCGCCAGAGGGCCGAGAACCGCGCGTCGAACCCCGCGGGCGCGAGGTCCGCGGCCCGGACGCGGATATCCGCCGGCAGCACTCCGGCCAGCCGGGCCACCACGCGGGCGGCCGTCGCGGTCCACGCGTCGGCGGGAACGTCCACGTGGACGACCTGGCCGCGCGCGTGGACCCCGGCGTCGGTACGCCCGGCCACCGTCAGCTTCGGTGGCCCGGGCAGCCGCAGCACCCGGCCGAGCGCCGCGGCCGCCGTTTCCTCCACCGTGCGCCTGCCGGGCTGCGCTGCCCAGCCGGAAAACCCTGACCCGTCGTAAGAAAGATCAACCCGAAGCCGAACGGTCCGTGGTTCTTCTTCCAAGCCAACCTCACCCGGTCAGGGGTCAGCCGGTCAGGGCCTAAGCGTCCTTGTCCTCGTCATTGCCGGCCGCATCCTCGCCGACCTCGGCGGCCTCGTCGTCGGCCGCCTCGTCGTCGGCCGGCTCGTCGTCGACGTCCGCCGCATCGTCGAGCTCGGCGCTGTCCTGCGCCTCGGCGGTCTCGTCCACCGCAGACACCTCAGGCACCTCGTCAGCGCCGGTGTCAGCGTCGGGAGCGGCGACCGCCGTGGTCGCCGCGGCCGGGGCCTCCGGGGCGGCGCGCCGGGCGCGGCGACGGGGCCGGGCCGCGACGGGCTCGCCGCGGACCAGCTCGATGACCGCCATCGCCGCGTTGTCGCCCTTGCGCGGGCCGATCTTCGTGATGCGGGTGTATCCGCCGTCCCGTTCGGAAAACTCCGGCGCGATCTCGGTGAACAGCTGATGCACCACGCCCTTGTCCGTGACCACGGTGAGCACGTGGCGGCGGGCATGCAGGTCACCCCGCTTGGCGAAGGTAATCAGCCGCTCGGCTACCGGGCGCAGCCTGCGGGCCTTGGCCTCGGTGGTGGTGATCCGGCCGTGCTGGAACAGCGCGGTCGCCAGATTCGCCAGGATGTGCCGCTCATGAGCCGGGCTGCCGCCCAGACGGTGGCCCTTGGTGGGCGTGGGCATACGGACCTCTCCTCGGTGTGCGTGGTATGTGGCCCCGTTGTCCGTGGCCGGGCCACGTCAGTACTGCTCGGTCTCCACGTAGCTGTCGTCATCGTCGCTGTAGGCGCCGACCGCGCTGCTCGGGTCGAACCCGGGCGGCGAGTCCTTCAGCGCGAGACCCATGTCGACGAGCTTCTGCTTGACTTCCTCGATCGACTTGGCCCCGAAGTTCCTGATGTCGAGGAGATCCTGCTCGCTGCGGCCGACCAGCTCGCCGACCGTGTGGATGCCCTCGCGCTTCAGGCAGTTGTAGGAACGGACGGTGAGGTTGAGGTCCTCGATCGGCAGGGCCAGGTCCGCCGCCAGCGCGGCGTCGGTCGGCGACGGGCCGATGTCGATGCCCTCGGCGTCCACGTTGAGTTCCCTGGCCAGCCCGAACAGCTCAACCAGCGTCTTGCCCGCACTCGCCACCGCGTCCCGCGGGCGCATGCACGGCTTGGTCTCGACGTCGAGGATCAGCCGGTCGAAGTCGGTCCGCTGCTCGACACGGGTGGCTTCCACCTTGTACGTCACCCGCAGCACGGGCGAGTAGATGGAGTCGATTGGCACCCGGCCGATCTCCTGGCCGGGCTGCTTGTTCTGGGTGGCCGAGACGTAGCCGCGACCGCGCTCGACGGTCAGCTCCATCTCGAGCTTGCCCTTGGCGTTCAGGGTGGCGACGTGCAACTCGGGGTTGTGCACCTCGACCCCGGCCGGCGGCGCGATATCGGCCGCGGTCACCTCGCCCGGACCCTGCTTACGCAGGTACATCACGACCGGCTCGTCGTGCTCGGAGGACACCACGAGTTCCTTGAGGTTGAGGATGATGTCGGTGACATCCTCCTTCACGCCAGGGACCGTGGAGAACTCGTGCAGGACACCCTCGATCCTGATGCTCGTGACCGCCGCCCCCGGGATCGAGGACAGCAGCGTACGCCGGAGCGAGTTGCCGATCGTGTAACCGAATCCCGGCTCGAGCGGCTCGATCACGAACCTGGACCGGTATTCGTCTACCTGCTCCTCGGCGAGCGAGGGGCGCTGAGCGATGAGCATGGAACTTCCTTTCCGCGACGCCCGCTATATGACGTCGTGTTTTCTCCCGGGGGCCGACCCCCCGGGGACCCCCCGGCTTAGGGGGGCCCGGCCCCCCTAACACCCCCTGGGGAGCCCTGCGGGCCCCGGGGGTGGGGGGGTGGTGCTGTTGGGGCTGTGGTGCTGTTGGTGCTGTTACTGCCGGTGGTGCTTGTTACTTCGGGTACTGCTCGTACTGCCTACTTCGAGTAGTACTCGACGATTAGCTGCTCTTGGACCTGGGTGTCGATCTGGGCGCGGACGGGGAGGGAGTGGACCAGGATGCGCATCCGGTCGGGCACCACTTCCAGCCAGGCGGGGACGATGCGCTCGCCGGCTTCGGCGCGGGCGACGACGAAGGGCGTCATCTCCAGGAACTTGGGGGCGACCTCGACGATGTCGCTCTCGCTGACCCGGTAGGAGGGGATGTCGACCTTCTTGCCGTTCACCAAGAAGTGGCCGTGGGTCACCAGCTGGCGGGCCATGTCGCGGCTCTTGGCGAAGCCCGCGCGGAAGACCACGTTGTCGAGGCGGCGCTCAAGGAGCTGGAGCATGGCCTCGCCGGTACGGCCGTGCTTGCTGGCCGCTTCCACGTAGTAGCCGTGGAACTGGCGCTCCAGGATGCCGTAGATCCGGCGTGCCTTCTGCTTCTCCCTGATCTGCTGCAGGTAGTCGCCTTCCTTCGGACGGTTCCTGCCGTGCTCGCCCGGCGGGTAAGGCCGGATCTCGATCGGGCACTTCGGCGAGTCGCACTTGGCGCCCTTCAGGAAGAGCTTGGTCTTCTCCCGGCGGCACAGCTTGCAGTCCGGGCCTGTGTATCGAGCCATCTGTCGCTTTCTCCTTGGGTGGGCTCGGGGTGGCCCAATCAGACCCGGCGCCGCTTGGGCGGCCGGCAGCCATTGTGCGGAACGGGGGTCATGTCCTGGATCGAGCCGACCTCAAGACCGGTCGCCTGCAGCGACCTGATGGCGGTCTCCCGGCCCGAGCCCGGGCCCTTGACGAAAACGTCGACCTTGCGCATGCCGTGTTCCATCGCGCGTCGCGCGGCCGCCTCCGCCGCCATCTGGGCGGCGTACGGCGTTGACTTGCGGGATCCCTTGAATCCGACCTGGCCGGCGGACGCCCATGAGATGACGTTGCCTGTCGGGTCGGTGATCGAGATGATCGTGTTGTTGAACGTGCTCCTGATGTGCGCGTGCCCGTGAGCGATGTTCTTCCGCTCCTTGCGGCGCACCTTCTTGGCGGCCTGGCTACGGCTCTTTGCTGGAGGCATCTCTTTTTCTGGCTTCCTTCGAGGTCATCGGTCCTGCGGAGCGGACTACTTCTTCCCGGCCTTCTTCTTGCCGGCCACCGTCTTCTTCTTGCCCTTGCGGGTGCGCGCGTTGGTCTGCGTCCGCTGCCCGTGCACCGGGAGCCCGCGGCGGTGCCGGATTCCCTGGTAGCAGCCGATCTCGATCTTGCGCCTGATGTCGGCCTGGACCTCGCGGCGCAGGTCGCCTTCGACCTGGTAGTGCGCGTCGATCCAGTCCCGGAGCTTCATCAGCTCATCGTCACTGAGGCTGTTAACCCGGGTGTCGCCGCTGACGCCGGTAGCCTCCAGCGTCTGCAGCGCCCTGGTCCGGCCGATGCCGTAGATATAGGTGAGCGCGACCTCAAGCCGCTTATCGCGGGGCAGGTCCACCCCAGAAAGCCTGGCCATATGCGGGCAGTTCTCCTTCATCTCGCGGAGGTCCTTCGCACCGCCCCATGCCCTGCCCGGACATGGCCCCGGCCTCCGTCCGGGGGTCACAGCGTGATCTGGCTGCTGCGGCGCGCGTCTATGGTAAAGCGGCGGGGCGTCAGCCCTGCCGCTGCTTGTGCCTCGGGTCGGTGCAGATGACCATGACGCGGCCGTGCCGACGGATGATCCGGCACTTGCTGCAGATCTTCTTGACGCTCGGCTTGACCTTCATCGGGCTATCTCCACTATTTATTGCTGGCTGTTAACTTGTGTCACTTGTACCGGTACACGATCCGCCCGCGACTCAGGTCGTAGGGGCTGAGCTCCACGACGACCCGGTCGTCAGGCAGGATGCGGATGTAGTGCATCCGCATTTTCCCGCTGATATGAGCGAGAACCTTGTGCCCGTTGTCCAGCTCCACCCGGAAGAAGGCATTCGGGAGTGACTCGACAACCGTGCCTTCAATCTCAATGGCGCCGTCTTTCTTGGGCATGTCCTCCGCGCTTCGCTCTATGTGGTGATGGTCCGCGCCTTGGCGCGGCTTGGTAGGCCGTACTAGCCTGGGCGGCACGCCTGCCCCGCCTGGCTCACGCCCGGGCTGGCTTGCGACAGCCGGGACGAGATAACCGGGAAGGGACCGGTGCGGTGCTCGCGTCAGCAAACCCCCGGACGCCGGCCAGGTGAAAACCCAGCAGATGGGCCGGTGACGAGTGTACTCGACCCGCGGCTCCAACGCG
This sequence comes from uncultured Actinomycetes bacterium, assembly GCA_963806335.1. GTDB lineage: Bacteria > Actinomycetota > Actinomycetes > Streptosporangiales > Streptosporangiaceae > Palsa-504. The sequence continues at coordinate 86,849 of CAWDXO010000016.1, read as the reverse complement.
AACCGCCCAGGATTAAGACAATGTCGGGCACCGCGCTATTCCCGCGGGTGCTGCGCGCGCCGGATCAGCACCCAGATCCACGGGAGCACGATCAGCGCCCACCATGGGAACCAGGTGCCGCTGCCGACCACGGCCATGACCGCCCAGATAGCGACGAGGGCCGAGGTCACTACGGCCCAGGCTCCCATAGCCACACTACCAGGTGAGAACCTGACCGGGTCCTGCGAGCCGCCCAGGTCGCTCGGCAGCAGCGACTGATGGGGCGGGGCCCGCCGCAGTGACGCGTCGGGCAGCCGGTACAGGTCAATGGCCGGCAGATCCGCCATCAGCTCGTCGAGCTCGCCCAGCGTCTTGGCGTCAAGCGCCTTGTTCATCCGGTCGTGGAACTCCTCGGCGTCCAGCCGGCCCGCGGCGTGGTGCTCGCGCAGCATCGCCGTGACGCGGTCTCGATCCGCATCCGAGGCGCGGATCCGCGGGTCACCGGGCACCGGGACACCTTCCTAGGTCGGCGGAATGCTGGCAGAGTCCGTCTTCCTAGTATCGCTGACGGCCACGGGGGGTTCGGGGGGATGGGTCCCCCCCAAGGGGGGTCTGGGGGGATGGGTCCCCCCCAAGGGGGGTCTGGGGGGATGGGTCCCCCCCAGGAGCGGGGGGGTCTTGGGGGGTCGTCCCCCCGGCTAGCATTGCGAATCCTGACTTCCCGCCATCCTCGGCGGTGAGCACCCACGGTCCGTCGGGCATGATCGCGACCGTGTGCTCGAAATGGGCGGCCCAGCTTCCGTCGGCGGTGATGACGGTCCACCCGTCATCGAGCAGCACGGTCTCTTCCTGGCCGAGCATCACCATCGGCTCGATGGCCAGCGCCATCCCCGGCTCCAGGCGCGGCCCGCGGCCCGCGCGGCCGTAGTTCGGTACCGGGGGATCCATGTGCATCGCGCTGCCGATGCCGTGCCCGGTGTACTCCTCGACCACGCCGTAGCGGCCCGCGGCGCGGACGCTGGCCTCCACCGCGTGCGAGATGTCACCGAGCCTGCGGCCGGCCTGCGCCTGCGCCAGCCCTCGCCACAACGCGGCCTCGCACGCCTCGAGCAGGCGGCGATGCTCCGCGCTGATGGTGCCCACGCCGACGGTGACGGCCGCGTCCCCGTGCCACCCGCCCACGATCGCGCCGCAGTCGATGGAGATGATGTCTCCGTCCCGCAGCCGGCGGCCGGCGTTCGGGATGCCGTGCACGATCTCGTCGTTCACCGACGTGCAGATGGTGGCGGGATACCCGTGGTAGCCCTTGAATGACGGGGTGGCTCCGGCGGCGCGGATCTCGCGCTCGGCCAGCGCGTCGAGCTCGGCGGTGGTGACGCCCGGGCCCGCCGCCTCGGCCACGGCTCGCAGCGTGCGCGCGACCACCAGCCCGGCCTCGCGCATGATCGTGAGTTGCTCAGGTGTCTTGATCTCGATGACCGGCCCGCCGCTGCGCCGCATCCTGGCCGCCCTCAACGCACGAACGGGCGGAGCGCGGCCAGCGCCCGGCTGGTGATCTCTTCCACCGGGCCGGTCGCGTCGATGCCGATGAGGATGTTCTCGTCGGCGTAGAACGAGACGAGCGGCGAGGTCTGCTCGGCGTAGACCTCGAGCCGGTGCCTGATGGTGTCCTCCGAGTCGTCATCGCGCTGGAAGAGCTCGCCGCCGCAATCGTCGCAGATTCCGTTGCGGGCGGGCGGGTCGTACAGGACGTGCCAGACCCGTTCGCACCGGCGGCAGGTCCGGCGGCCGGAGAGGCGCCGGACCACTTCATCCTCGTCCACGACCAGCTCGAGCACGACGCTCAGCCGCGCGTCGAACTCCGCGAGCATCTTCTTCAGGGTCTCGGCCTGCGGGACGTTCCGCGGGAAGCCGTCGAGGAGGAAACCCTCCTGCGCGTCGTCCTCGGCCAGCCGGTCCCGGACCATCGCGACCGTCACCTCGTCGGGCACCAGGTCGCCGCGCTCCATGAACTCCCTGGCCTTGCGGCCCAGTTCGGTATGGCTGGTCACGTTGTACCGGAAGATATCACCTGTCGAGATCCTCGGGATCGCCAGGTGCGAAGCTATGAACTGGGCCTGTGTCCCCTTGCCCGCACCGGGGGGCCCGACGAGGACTATGCGCACTATCGCAAGAAACCCTCATAGTTGCGCTGCTGCAACTGGCTCTCGATCTGCTTCACCGTGTCCAGTCCGACGCCGACCATGATCAGCAGGCTGACGCCGCTGAACGGGAACTCGTTGGCGACCCCGATGGAGGCCAGCGCCACCAGCGGGAACAGCGCGATCACGCCCAGGTAGACCGACCCTGGCGCGGTGAGCCTGCTGAGCACGTAGCTGAGGTACTCGGCGGTCGGCCGGCCCGGCCGGATACCGGGAATGAACCCGCCGTACTTCTTCATGTTGTCGGAGACTTCAGTCGGGTTGAAGGTGATCGATACGTAAAAGTACGTGAACCCGACGATGAGCAGGAAGAAGGCCAGCATGTAAAAGGCCGAGCTGCTCGTCTCGATGTAGCGGTCCACCCAGCCCACCCAGCCGGCGGTGCTGTTCTTGCCGAATAGCTGCGCGGCCAGGGTCGGGATATAGAGCAGCGACGAGGCGAAGATGACGGGGATGACGCCGGCCTGGTTGACCTTCATCGGGATGTAGGTCGACGTGCCGCCGTACATCCGGCGGCCCACCATCCGCTTGGCGTACTGCACCGGGATCCGGCGCTGCGCCTGCTCCATGAATACGATGAACGCCACGATGGCGATCACGACGGCAATGGCGACGGCGGCGTAAAACGCGTTCTTGACCCGGTAGATGGCCAGGATCTCACCGGGAATGACCGAGATCACCGTGGTGAAGATCAGCACCGACATGCCGTTGCCGACCCCGCGGTCGGTGATCAGCTCGCCCATCCACATGATGACGGTGGTGCCGGCCACCATGGTGATCACCATCGTGGCGATGGAGAAGGGGGAGTTGTTCGGGATCAGCGGGTTGGCGCTGCCCGCGGCCCCGCAGCCGTTGAACAGCGTGCCGGACCTGGCCAGCTCGATGTACCCGGTGGACTGAAGGACCGCCAGGCCCACGGTGAGGTACCTGGTGTACTGGGTGATCTTGGCCTGGCCGGCCTGGCCCTCCTGCTTCAGCGTCTCCAGCCGCGGGATCACGACCGTGAGCAACTGCAGGATGATGCTGGCGGTGATATACGGCATGATGCCGAGCGCGAACACCGACAGGCGCAGCAGCGCCTGCCCGCTGAGCAGGTTGACGATCGCGAGCACGCCCGCCGTGGGGCTGCCCGCCGCGGTGGCGGCGTTCGAGCAGAAAGCCACGTTCTTCTCGTCGATGCCCGGCGTCGGAATCGAGGCACCGAACCGGAACAGGGCGATGAGGCCGAGCGTGATCAGCATCTTCTTGCGAAGATCCGGCGTCTGGAACGCCCGCACGAAGGCCGTCAGCATGCGCAGTCCTCGGTTCGGTTGATCGGGCAGTCCACGTATCTTACCCGGCGCGTCACTTTTTTTCTCCGCTCACTCGCCTCCGGGGCGCTTTTAGGCCCCGCCTTCCCTCGGGGGTCAGGAGAGCTCGGTGACCGTACCGCCGGCCTGCTCGATCTTGGCGATGGCGGTAGCCGAGAACGCGTGCGCGGTCACCCGCAGCGCGACCGAGAGGTCACCGGTGCCGAGCACCTTGATCAGCTCGCCCTTACGGGCCGCGCCCCTGGCCACCATGTTCTCCGGTGTCACGTCGCCGCCGCCGGCGAACAGCTCAGCCAGCCGGCCGACGTTAACCACCTGGTAGGTGGTGCCGAAGCCCGCGTTCGAGAAGCCCTTCAGCTTCGGCACCCGGCGGTGCAGCGGCATCTGGCCGCCCTCGAAGCCGATGCGGACCGTGTTGCGCGCCTTGGTGCCCTTGGTGCCGCGTCCCGCGGTCTTGCCCTTGGACCCCTCGCCGCGGCCGACCCTCGTCTTGGCCTTGTGCGCTCCCGGCGCGGGCCGCAGGTGGTGCAGCTTGAGCCCGCGTCCGGACGCGCCCTCAGCGGTGCTCTTTTCGTCCGCCATGTCAGTCCACTTCCTCCACCGTCACCAGGTGGCGCACCGTCTTGATCATGCCGCGGAACTCCGGGCGATCCGGCTTGACGACCACCTGGCCGATCCGGCGCAGCCCGAGCGAGCGCAGCGAGTTCCGCTGCGCGCTGTCCCCGCCGATCTTCGACTTGATCTGTGTCACCTTCAGCTGTGCCATCTCTGCTCCCTAGGCCCCGGCCGCGGCCGCTCGGGCCCGCAGCATCGCCGCGGGGGCCACGTCCTCGATCGGCAGGCCCCGCTTGGCCGCGATCTCCTCGGGCCGGTTCAGGCTCTTGAGCGCGGCGACCGTCGCGTGCACGACGTTGATCGGGTTCGACGAGCCGAGCGAACGGGACAGTACGTCGTGGATGCCGGCGCACTCGAGCACTGCTCGCACCGGGCCGCCGGCGATGACGCCGGTACCCGGGCTGGCCGGCTTCAGCAGGACCACGCCCGCCGCGGCCTCGCCCTGGACGGTGTGCGGGATCGTGCTGGCGATCCTGGGCACGCGGAAGAAGTTCTTCTTGGCTTCTTCCACGCCCTTGGCAATAGCGGCCGGCACCTCCTTGGCCTTGCCGTATCCGACGCCGACCATCCCGTTGCCGTCGCCCACCACCACCAGGGCGGTGAAGCTGAAGCGCCGACCGCCCTTGACGACCTTGGCCACGCGGTTGATCGTGACCACGTGCTCAAGGTAGGCAGCTTGCTTATCGGCCGCGCCGCCGCGCCGGTCGTCACGGCGCTCGCGCCGCTCGCCGCCGCTGCCGCGCCGCGGAGCTCCTGGCATTAGCCCTTCCTCATCTCTGTATTGCTCTGCTCGTTCACAACTTCAGTGCTCACAGTTTCAGGCCGCCTTCGCGGGCGCCGTCCGCCAGCGCCGCGACCCGGCCGTGGTAGCGGTAGCCACCCCGGTCGAAGACCACGGCCTCGATGCCGGCCTCCTGCGCGCGCCGCGCGAGCAGCTCGCCGACTTGGCGCGCCTTGGCGGTCTTGTCGCCCTCGCTGCCCCTGATCGGCGCGTCCAGGGTGGACGCGGCGGCCAGGGTGCGCCCGGCACTGTCGTCGACGATCTGCGCGAACATGTGCCGCGCCGACCGGTTGACCACCAGCCGGGCCGGCTCGTGCTGCCGCTGACCTTCTTGCGTACCCGCAGGTGCCGGCGGGCGCGCCCGGCCGCTGAAAGCTGCGTGTGCGGACCCACCCGCCCGGTGGCGCGTCCGTATGATCTGGTCCTGGTGCCAGCCATGACTTACTTACCAGCCTTCCCGACCTTGCGGCGGATCTGCTCGCCCTGGTACCGCACGCCCTTGCCCTTATAGGGGTCGGGCTTGCGGAGCTTGCGGATTTGCGCAGCTATCTCGCCTACCGCCTGCTTGTCGATGCCCTCCACGACGAACCTGGTGGGTGCCTCGACCCGAAAGGTGATGCCCTCCGGTGGCGTGACGGTCACGGGGTGGCTGAAGCCGAGTGAGAACTCCAGGTTACTTCCCCTGGCCTGCACCCGGTAGCCGACGCCCACGATCTCCAGCGTCTTGCGGTAGCCGTCAGTGACGCCGGTGACCATGTTGGCGATCAGCGTGCGGGACAGGCCGTGCAGCGCGCGGACCGAGCCCTCGTCGTTGGGCCTGGTTACCCTGATCACGCCGTCCTCGCGGACGACGTCAATGGGGTCGGCCACGGTATGGTGCAGCGTTCCCTTCGGCCCCTGCACGGTAACCTCGCGCCCGTCCACGTCGACCTTTACCCCGCTGGGGATGGTCACGGGGAGCCGCCCGATTCTTGACATAGCAGCTCCTCCTTACCAGACGTAGGCGAGGACTTCCCCGCCCACGCCCCGCTTCTTGGCTTGCTTATCGGTGAGCAGGCCGCCGGACGTGGAGATGATCGCCACGCCCAGGCCGCCCAGGACCCGGGGCAAGTTGTCCTTCTTCGCGTACACCCGCAGGCCGGGCTTTGATACCCGCTTGATGCCGGCGATGGAGCGCTCGCGGGTATTCCCGTACTTGAGGGTGACGACGAGGTTCTTGCCGACCTCGGCGTCCTCCACCCGCCAGGACGCGATGTAACCCTCCTGCTGGAGGATCTCCGCGATATGAGACTTGATCTTGGAGTACGGCATGCCCACCGTGTCGTGGTACGCCGAATTCGCGTTCCGCAGTCGCGTCAGCATGTCCGCGATCGGATCGGTCATCGTCATGGCCTAGAGGCCTTCCTCACCGCGGTTTCCCTCGGGACCTTCGGTGTGCTCGGTTGGTTCGTTACCAGCTGGACTTGGTGATGCCGGGCAGCTCACCGCGGTGCGCCATCATCCGGAAGCAGATCCGGCACAGGCTGAACCGCTTGTATACGGCCCGCGGCCGTCCGCAGCGGGTGCAGCGGGTGTAACCGCGCACCTGGAACTTGGGCTTCCGGTTCGCCTTGACGACCAGCGACTTCTTCGCCACTGTCAGCCCTCCTTGAAGGGGAAGCCGAGCCGCCGCAGCAGGGAGCGGCCTTCGGCGTCATTTGTTGCTGTGGTCACGACGGTGATGTCCATCCCGCGCTGGCGGTCGACCTTGTCGGGGTCGATCTCATGGAACATGACCTGCTCGGTCAGGCCGAACGTGTAGTTCCCGTGCCCGTCGAACTGCCGGTCGGACAGGCCACGGAAGTCGCGGATACGGGGCAGGGCGATGGTCAGCAGCCGGTCGAGGAATTCCCACATCCGGTCACCGCGCAGCGTGGTGTGCGCGCCGATGGGCATGCCCTCGCGGAGCTTGAACTGGGCCACCGACTTCTTCGCCTTGGCGACCGCCGGCCGCTGGCCGGTGATGGTGGACAGGTCACGGACGGCGCCCTCGATGAGCTTCGCGTCCCTGGCCGCCTCGCCGACGCCCATGTTCACGACGATCTTGGTCAGCCCGGGGATCTGCATCACGTTGCCGTAGCTGAACTCGTCCTTGAGCGCTGGCGCGATCTCGGCCCGGTACCGCTCCTTGAGCCGCGGTATGGCCGGGGCTTCTGTGGCCATCAGATGTCCTTCCCGCTTGGCCTGGCGACGCGGACCTTGCGACCGTCCTCGTCCACCCGGTAGCCGACCCGCGCGGGCTGCTTGCTGTCCGGGTCGGCCAGCTGGACGTTGCTCACGTCGATCGGTGCTTCCTCGTGCGTGATGCCGCCTTCCTTGGCACCGCGCTGGCCCTGGTAGGTGACCTTCTTGTTCTTCTTCACCACGTTGACGCCCTGGACCAGCACCTTGCCCCGGTCCGGGTAGGCCGCGATAACCAGGCCGCTGCGTCCCTTGTCACGGCCCGCGACGACGACCACCTGGTCGCCCTTCCTGATCTTCATCTAGAGCACCTCCGGCGCCAGCGAGATGATCCGCATGAAACGCTTCTCGCGCAGCTCACGGCCGACCGGGCCGAAGATGCGGGTACCGCGCGGGTCCCCGCCGTCCCTGATCAGCACCGCCGCGTTCTCGTCGAACCGGATATAGGAGCCGTCGCCGCGGCGGCGCTCCTTGCGGGTGCGCACCACGACCGCCTTGACGACATCACCCTTTTTCACGCCGGCGCCGGGAAGGGCATCCTTCACCGTCGCCACGATGACGTCACCGATGCCCGCGTATCGCCGGCCGCTGCCGCCGAGCACACGGATGCAGAGGATCTCCTTCGCACCTGTGTTGTCGGCGACCTTAAGCCGCGACTCCTGCTGGATCACGTCAACTCCTGCTATCTCACGCCGGGCATCGGAGCCAGGCGGATCTGTTACTTGGCCTTCTCGAGGATCTCGGTTACCCGCCAGCGCTTAGTCGCCGACAGCGGCCGGGTCTCCATCAGCAGCACCCGGTCACCGACGCCGCAGGCGTTGGTGGCGTCGTGCGCCTGATACTTCTTGGTACGGCGCAGTACCTTGCCGTACTTGGGGTGCTTCACGCGGTCCTCGACCTCGACGACGACGGTCTTGTCCATCTTGTCGCTGACCACCAAGCCTTCGCGGCCCTTGCGGTAACCCCTGGTTACCGCAGCGCTGCCCGTCGACGTACTGGCCGTCGCAGCGCCGCTCGTGGCGTTCTCGCTCACTTGCTGGCCTCCTCGGCTACTTCATTCTCAGCGGAGTCGTCCGGCTCGCCGGAGTCCTCGATCAAGGTGATGATCCCGAGCTCGCGCTCGCGCATCACCGTGTAGATACGGGCGATTTCCTTACGCACCGCATGGAGCCTGCCGTGGCTTTCCAGCTGCCCGGTGGCGCCCTGGAAGCGCAGGTTGAACAGCTCTTCCTTGGCCTCGGCCAGCTTGTGGTGCAGTTCCTCTTCGGTGGAGACGCGCAGCTGCGCGGTCAGGCCGTTAGACATCAGCCCTCGCTCATCTCTCGCTTGACCACTCTGCACTTCATCGGCAGCTTGTGGATCGCACGGCGCAGTGCCTCCCTGGCTACTGGCTCGCTGACCCCGGCCATCTCGAACATGACCCGGCCCGGCTTCACGTTGGCGATCCACCACTCCGGTGAGCCCTTGCCCGAGCCCATGCGCGTCTCGGCCGGCTTCTTCGTCAGCGGCCGGTCCGGGTAGATGTTGATCCAGACCTTGCCGCCACGGCGGATGTGCCGCGTCATGGCGATACGAGCCGCCTCGATCTGCCGGTTGGTCACGTACGCGTGCTCAAGCGCCTGAATACCGAACTCGCCGAATGACACGTGGGTGCCGCCGGTCGCGTTACCCGTCCGGTGCGGACGGTGCTGCTTGCGGTGCTTGACCCTACGCGGAATGAGCATGACTCAGCCCTCCTCGCCGGCGGACGCGCCCTCAGGAGCACGACGCCGCGGACGCTGCGCGTCCCGCGGCCGCTGGGGCCGCTGCTGGGCCGCGGCCCGCAACGCGGCCTGCTGCGCCTCGCGGCCAGCCCGGCTGGTCGGCGCCTCGCCCTTGTAGATCCAGACCTTCACGCCGATCCGGCCGAAGGTGGTGCGGGCCTCGTAGAACCCGTAGTCGATGTCGGCCCGCAGCGTGTGCAGCGGGACGCGGCCCTCGCGGTAGAACTCCGAGCGCGACATCTCCGCGCCGCCGAGGCGACCAGAGCACTGGACCCTGATCCCCTTGGCGCCGCCCTTCATCGCGCTCTGGATCGCCTTGCGCATGGCCCGCCGGAACGACACCCGGCTGGACAGCTGCTCGGCGACGCCCTGAGCGACCAGCTGAGCGTCGATCTCCGGGTTCTTCACCTCGAGGATGTTCAGCTGGATCTGCTTGGCGGTCAGCTTCTCCAGGTCGCCGCGGATACGGTCCGCCTCGGCGCCGCGGCGGCCGATGACGATCCCCGGCCGGGCGGTGTGGATGTCCACCCGCACCCGGTCCCTGGTCCGCTCGATCTCGACCTTGGAGATGCCAGCCCGCTCCATGCCGCGCTGCAGCATCCGGCGGATGGCCACGTCCTCGGCCACGTACTCCTTGTACAGCTTGTCGGCGTACCAACGGCTCTTAAAGTCGGTGGTGATGCCAAGCCGGAACCCGTGCGGGTTCACCTTCTGCCCCACTAGCGAGTCCCTCCCTCGGCGTCGTCAGAGACGATGACCGTGATGTGGCTGGTGCGCTTGTAGATCCGGTAACCGCGGCCCTGGGCGCGCGGCCGGAAACGCTTGAGTGTCGGCCCCTCGTCAACCCAGGCGCGGCGCACCCACAGCATGTCCCGGTCCCCGCGTCCGCCGCGAGCGTCCGCATTGGCGATCGCGCTGGCGAGCACCTTGCCGACAGGGTCACTGGCCGACTGCGGCGCGAAGGCCAGCATGGCCTGCGCCTCGTCGGCGGGCAGTCCGCGGATCAGGTCCACCACCCGGCGGGCCTTCCGCGGCGTGACGCGGACAAACCGCGCCATTGCCCTGGCTTCCATCATTCCTCCTGGGTCCGGCTAGCGACGGCTTCGCCGGTCGTCCTTGACGTGAGATCGGAAAGTCCGCGTAGGTGCGAACTCACCGAGCTTGTGGCCCACCATCGATTCGGTGATGAAGACCGGGATGTGCTTCCTGCCGTCATGGACGGCAATCGTGTGGCCGAGCATCGCCGGCACGATCATGGAACGCCTGGACCATGTCCGGATGACGGTCTTCGATCCCTTCTCGTTCTGCACGTCCACCTTTTTCATCAGGTGGTCGTCCACGAAGGGACCCTTCTTTAGGCTACGAGGCATCGCGTGCTGCTCCTACCGCTTGTTCCTGCCGCGGCGACGGCTGATCAGCCGGTCACTCGGCTTGTGCGCCCGCCGGGTCCGGCCCTCGGGCTTGCCCCACGGGCTGACCGGATGGCGTCCGCCTGAGCTCTTGCCCTCACCGCCGCCGAGCGGGTGGTCGACGGGGTTCATCGCCACGCCGCGCACCGAGGGACGACGGCCCTTCCACCGGTTGCGACCGGCCTTGCCCAGCTTGACGTTGCCCTGCTCGGCGTTACCCACCTCACCGACCGTGGCCCGGCAGGTCACGTCGACCCGCCTGATCTCACCGGACGGCATCCGCAGCTGGGCGTAGCCGCCCTCCTTGGCGAGGAGCTGGACGCCCGAGCCCGCGGACCTGGCGATCTTCGCGCCGCCACCGGGCCGGAGCTCGATGGCGTGCACCACGGTGCCGGTCGGGATGCTGCGCAGCGGCAGCGCGTTACCCGGCTTGATGTCGGCCCCGGGGCCGCTCTCCACCCGGTCACCCGCAGCGAGGCCCTGCGGGCAGATGATGTAGCGCTTCTCGCCGTCCACGTAGTGCAGCAGTGCGATCCGGGCGGTGCGGTTCGGGTCGTACTCGATGTGCGCGACCTTGGCCGGCACGCCGTCCTTGTCCGCCCGCCTGAAGTCGATCAGGCGGTAGGCCCGCTTGTGGCCGCCGCCCTGGTGCCGGGCGGTGACGCGGCCGTGCACGTTCCGGCCGCCCTGCGAGTGCAGCGGGCGCACCAGCGACTTCTCCGGCTCGTCCCGGGTGACCTCGGAGAAATCCGAGCCGCTCGCGCCGCGCCGACCCGGGGTGGTCGGCTTGTACTTACGGATAGCCATGTCTGGTCGAATCTCCCTTAACGGACCGAGCCGCCGAATATGTCGATCCTGTCGCCCTCGGCGAGGGTCACGATCGCCCGCTTAGTGTCCGCGCGCTGCCCCCAGCCGAACCGGGTGCGCCTGCGCTTGCCCGGCCGGTTCAGGGTGTTCACCCCGGTCACCTTGACCCCGAAGACGGCCTCGACCGCGATCCTGATCTGGGTCTTGTTGGCGTCGGGGGCGACGACGAAGGTGTATTTGCCCTCGTCTAGCAGCCCGTAGCTCTTCTCCGAGACCACCGGCCGGAGCAGGACGTCCCTCGGGTTGTAATCCCTGCTGCTCACTTCGCGGCCTCCTTGGAGGAGCTGCTCCTGGCGACGAACGCCGTCATGGCCTGCTCGGTGAAGACCACGTGATCGCTGGCCAGTACGTCGTAGGTGTTGAGCTGGTCCTCGGCGAGCACGTGGACACCACGCACGTTGCGCAGCGACTTCCAGGTGAGGTCGTCGTCGCGGTGCGTGACGACGAGAACGGGCCGGGCCAGCGAGCCGACCGCACCGGCCAGCACCGCCACCGCGTCCTTGGTCCTCGGCGCGTCGCCCTCGACGAACCCGCTGACCACCAGGACCCGGCCGTGGCTGAGCCGGTCGGACAGAGCGCCGCGCAGGGCGGCCGTCTTCATCTTCTTCGGCGTCCGCTGCACGTAAGAACGGGGTACCGGGCCGTGCACGATGCCGCCGCCCGCGTACTGGGGCGCACGAAGAGAACCCTGGCGGGCCCGGCCGGTGCCCTTCTGCCGATAGGGCTTCTTGCCGCCGCCTCGCACCTGCCCGCGAGTCTTCGTGGCGTGCGTGCCCTGCCGGGCCGCCGCCTGCTGAGCCACCACGACCTGGTGGATCAGCGGCACGTTCACCTTGGCCGCGAAGATCTCCTCGGGCAGCTCCATCGTCTCGCCGGCCGTCCCGGACGGCGAGATGACGCTGACTGCGGTCATCGGCCCTCTCCAGTCAATTGAGTCTCCCGTTGGCTCCTGGCCGCGCTGCGCACGAACACGACGCGGCCCCGGGGGCCAGGCACCGCGCCCTTGATCAGGAGCAGCCCGCGCTCGGCGTCCACGGCGTGCACCGTGAGCGACTGCACGGTGGTCCGCACGCCGCCCATCCGGCCCGCCATCCGGACTCCCTTGAACACGTGGCCCGGAGTGGCGCACGCGCCGATCGAGCCCGGCGAGCGGTGCTTGCGCTGGGTTCCGTGCGAGGAGCTGAGCCCCTTGAAGCCGTGCCGCTTCATGACGCCCGCGAAGCCCTTGCCCTTGCTCTTACCGGTCACGTCGACGTACTGCCCGGTGGCGAACACCTCGGCGGTGAGCTCCTGCCCGAGCGTGTACTCCGACGCGTCATCGGTCCGCAGCTCGGCCAGGTAGCGGCGCGGGGTCAGCCCGGCCTTCTCGAACAGACCGCTGACCGGCTTGGTCACCTTGCGCGGGTCGATCTCGCCAAAGCCGAGCTGTACGGCCGAATAGCCGTCCTTGTCCGGGGTCCGCACGCTGGTCACCACGCACGGCCCGGCCTGGACCACCGTGACCGGGACGATCTGCCCGGCCTCGTTGAAGACCTGGGTCATACCAAGCTTGGTGCCCAGGATCCCTTTGATCTGCTTGCCCATGTCGGTGCGTTCCTCAGAGCTTGATCTCGATGTCGACGCCCGCCGGCAGGTCGAGGCGCATCAGCGAGTCCACCGTCTTCGGCGTCGGGTCGATGATGTCGATCAGCCGCTTGTGCGTCCGCATCTCGAAGTGCTCGCGCGAGTCCTTGTACTTGTGCGGAGAGCGGATGACGCAGTACACGTTCTTCTCGGTAGGCAGCGGCACCGGGCCGGCCACCCGCGCGCCGGTACGCGTCACGGTGTCGACGATCTTCCGCGCCGAGCTGTCGATGACCTCGTGGTCATATGCCTTGAGCCGGATGCGGATCTTCTGTCCCGCCATTGTGGCCTCGGTGTCCTTCGCTTTTAGTGTCAGCCGCTGTACGTGCTTTGCTCGCGCCGCGGCGGCCGGGCCGGTAGCCCGGCCGCCGCAGTGCGACCTCTTACTTGATGATCTTCGTGACCCGGCCGGCGCCGACGGTGCGGCCGCCCTCGCGGATCGCGAAGCGCAGGCCTTCCTCCATGGCGATCGGCTGGATCAAGTCGATGTGCATATCGGTCCGGTCGCCCGGCATGACCATCTCGGTGCCTTCAGGCAGGCTCACCACGCCGGTCACGTCGGTAGTCCGGAAGTAGAACTGCGGACGGTAGTTGTTGAAGAACGGCGTGTGGCGGCCGCCCTCGTCCTTGGACAGGATGTAGACCTGGCCCTCGAACACGGTGTGCGGGGTGTTGGTGCCCGGCTTGATGATGACCTGGCCGCGCTCCACCTCCTCGCGCTTGATGCCGCGCAGCAGCAGGCCCACGTTGTCGCCGGCCTGGCCGTCGTCGAGGATCTTGCGGAACATCTCCACGCCGGTGACGGTCGTGGTCTGCGCCTTGTCCTTGATCCCGATGATGTCGACGGTCTCGCCGGTGTGGATGGTGCCACGCTCGATCCGGCCGGTCACCACGGTGCCGCGGCCGGTGATCGAGAAGACGTCCTCGACCGGCATCAGGAACGGCTTGTCCACCTCACGGACCGGCTGCGGGATGGAGTCGTCGCACGCGGTCATGAGCTCCAGGACCTTGTCGCCCCATTCGGCGTCGCCCTCGAGCGCCTTGAGCGCCGACACCCGTACGACCGGCACGTCGTCGCCGGGGAACTCGTACTCGGTAAGCAGCTCGCGGACCTCGAGCTCGACGAGCTCGAGGATCTCCTCGTCGTCGACCATGTCCGCCTTGTTCAGCGCCACCACGATGTAGGGCACGCCAACCTGGCGGGCGAGCAGCACGTGCTCACGGGTCTGTGGCATCGGGCCGTCGGTCGCGGCGACCACGAGGATGGCGCCGTCCATCTGCGCCGCACCCGTGATCATGTTCTTGATGTAGTCCGCGTGACCGGGGCAGTCCACGTGCGCGTAGTGCCGCTTCTCGGTCTGGTACTCGACATGGGAGATCGAGATGGTGATCCCGCGCTCCTTCTCCTCCTTCGCGTTGTCGATCTGGTCGAAGGGGGTGAAGGGGTTGACGTCGGGGAACTTGTCGTGAAGCACCTTGGTAATAGCCGCGGTCAGCGTGGTCTTGCCGTGGTCGATATGACCAATGGTGCCGATGTTGACGTGCGGCTTAGTCCGCTGGAACTTGGCCTTCGCCACTGGTTTTCTCCTCGTTGGTTGCGATCCATCCCCGGGGTAAGCCGGGGATGGGGCCGAACTGACTGCTGCCTACTCGCCTCGCGCCTTGGCGATGATCTCCTTGGCAATACTGGGCGGGACCTCGGCGTATGAATCGAACTGCATGCTGTAGTCCGCCCTGCCCTGCGTCCGGCTGCGCAGGTCCCCCACGTAGCCGAACATCTCCGACAGCGGGACAACCGCCTTGATCACCCGGGCGCCGGATCGTTCTTCCATTTCCCTGATCTGGCCGCGGCGGCTATTCAGGTCGCCGATGACGTCGCCCATGTACTCGTCCGGGGTCCTGACCTCGACGGCCATCATCGGTTCGAGCAGCGTGGGCTCCGCCTGCCCGGCGGCCTTCTTGAAGGCCATCGAGCCGGCGATCTTGAAGGCGAGCTCGGACGAGTCAACCTCGTGGTAGGCGCCGTCGGTCAGCGTCACCTTCACGTCGACCATCGGGTAGCCAGCCAGCACACCGAACTCGGCGGCCTCCTGGCAGCCGGCGTCCACCGAGGGAATGTACTCCCGCGGGATACGGCCACCGGTCACCTTGTTCTCGAACTCGTACCCGCCGCCGTCGCCGCCGGTCGGCTCGAGGTTGATCACGACGCGACCGTACTGGCCGGAGCCGCCGGTCTGCTTCTTGTGCGTGTACTCGACCTTCTCGACCTTGCGCTTGATCGTCTCGCGGTAGGCGACCTGCGGGCGGCCGATGTTCGCCTCGACCTTGAACTCGCGGCGCATCCGGTCGACCAGCACCTCGAGGTGGAGTTCACCCATCCCGGAGATGATCGTCTGCCCGGTCTCCTCGTCGGTCCTGACCTGGAAGGTCGGGTCCTCCTCGGCGAGCCGCTGGATGGCGGTGCCCAGCTTCTCCTGGTCGCTCTTGGTCCTCGGCTCGATGGCCACGTTGATCACCGGCGCCGGGAACGTCATCGACTCCAGGATCACCGGCGCGTTCATCGCGCTCAGCGTGTCGCCCGTGGTGGTGTCCTTCAGGCCCATCACCGCGACGATCTGCCCGGCCACCGCGAACGGGCGCTCCTCGCGCTTGTTCGCGTGCATCTGGTAGATCTTGCCGATCCGCTCCCGGCGGCCCTTGATGGAGTTCAGCACGGTACTGCCGGACTCCACGATGCCGGAGTAGATGCGGATGTAGGTGAGCTTGCCCAGGTGCTGGTCCGACATGATCTTGAACGCGAGCGCGGCGAACGGGTCTTCCAGGTCGGGCTTGCGCTCGACCACCGTGGTCTCATCGCCCACCGCGTGGCCCTGGACGGCCGGGATATCGACCGGACTGGGCAGGTAATCCACGATCGCGTCGAGCATGGGCTGGACGCCCTTGTTCTTGAACGCGGTCCCGCACAGCACCGGGGTAACCGTACCGGCGATGGTGGCGCGCCTGATCGCGGCGACGAGCTGGTCCTCGGACGGCTCGGTGCCCTCCAGGTACAGCTCCATCATCGCGTCGTCGTTCTCGGCGATGGTCTCGAGCAGCCGGTCACGCCATTCGCGCGCGGCGTCGACGTGGTCGTCGGGAATCCCCACCACGTCGTACTTGTCGCCCTTGCCCTCGGTCTGCCAGAGCAGGGCACGCATCCGCACCAGGTCGATGACGCCGCGGAAGTCGGACTCCACGCCCCAGGGCAGCTGGACGACCAGCGGTGTCGCGCCGAGCCGGTCGGTGATCATCTCCACGCAGCGGTGGAACTCGGCGCCGACCCGGTCCATCTTGTTGACGAAGCAGATCCGCGGTACGCCGTACCGGTCCGCCTGCCGCCATACGGTCTCGGACTGCGGCTCCACGCCGGCCACGGCGTCGAAGACCGCGACCGCACCGTCGAGCACGCGCAGCGAGCGCTCGACCTCGACGGTGAAGTCCACGTGCCCGGGCGTGTCGATGATGTTGATGGTGTGGCCGAGCCAGCTCGTCGTGGTCGCGGCGGACGTGATCGTGATGCCGCGCTCCTGCTCCTGCTCCATCCAGTCCATGGTGGCGGCGCCCTCATGGACCTCACCGATCTTGTAGTTGATACCGGTGTAGAACAGGATCCGCTCGGTGGTCGTGGTTTTGCCCGCGTCGATATGCGCCATGATCCCGATGTTGCGGACCTTGGCGAGGTCTACGGCGGTCGTGGTGGCCACTTTTCCTCGTTCTCGTAAGTCTGGGTAAGGCTTGTGTTTACCAGCGGTAGTGGGCGAAGGCCTTGTTGGACTCCGCCATCTTGTGGGTGTCCTCGCGCCGCTTCACGCTGGCGCCGAGGCCGTTGCTCGCGTCGAGGAGCTCGTTCATGAGCCGCTCCGTCATCGTCTTCTCCCGCCGGTTCCTGGCGTAGGAGACGATCCAGCGCAGCGCGAGCGTCGTGCTCCGTGACGCGCGGACCTCAACCGGCACCTGGTAGGTCGCGCCGCCGACCCGGCGGCTGCGGACCTCGAGCGTCGGCTTGACGTTGTCCAGCGCGCGCTTCAGGGTGATGACCGGGTCGTTGCCGGTCTTGTCCCGGCAGCCCTCGAGCGCCCCGTACACGATGTGCTCGGCGAGCGACCGCTTGCCTTCCTTGAGCACCTTGTTGGCGAGCGCGGTGACAAGCGGCGAGCCGTAGACCGGATCGGTGACAAGCTGCCGCTTCGTCGCGGGTCCCTTGCGAGGCATCTCAGCTCTTCTCCTTCTTCGCTCCGTAACGACTGCGCGCCTGCTTGCGGTTGCGGACGCCCTGGGTGTCCAGGGCACCGCGGATGATCTTGTAACGGACACCAGGCAGGTCACGCACCCGGCCGCCTCGCACCAGCACGATCGAGTGCTCCTGCAGGTTGTGCCCGACCCCGGGGATGTACGCGGTGACCTCTATCTGGCTGGTCAGCCGGACCCTGGCGACCTTGCGCAGTGCCGAGTTCGGCTTTTTGGGCGTGGTCGTGTAGACACGCGTGCACACGCCGCGGCGCTGCGGGCTCTCCTTGAGCGCCGGCGTCTTGTTCTTCGCTACCTTGTCCTGGCGGCCCTTGCGGACCAGCTGCTGGATCGTGGGCAACCGCGTCTCCGTCTTTCCAGTCGTTCCGGCCCGCGCTCACGCGCGAGCCCCGTCACGTTCATTTGCTAGCGAGGTTTCTAAGCGGCCTGAGCCCCAAAATGGGACCCTCGCAACCGCCTAGCCTGGGGTTTCCTACCCCCCGCCGACCCCCGAGGTCGGGCGTGTCGCCCTGACCGGGAGTCGACGGCCCGGTACGAGCCGACTACTGGGAGGGAGGAAAATCCACACTACCAGCCAGTCAGCCACCCGAAACCGGTCCGCAGACCTCAGTCCCTGGCCTGGCCGTCAGCTGGCATGCTTGCGCCCATGCGAACACGGACACGATTGAAGAACTTACCATGACCCTAGCCTCAAGCAAAATCGAGCGCCCACTGGCCTGGTCCCCCGCCGGGGGCGCCAGCGGATGCTCGCACCACTTTGCTCGTATCTGTCCAACACACCCCGCCCGCCGTTTAATCCCGCTGCTGGGTGCTCGTGTGCGCTTCAGCGGAATGAAACCCGGTTTCCAGCACGCCCGAGGGTGGTGAAAACCCGGATTCATTCCGCTGAGCCTGGCCGCCCGCGCGGGGGCGGGGCCGGCGGGGGGCCGCGGCGGGGGGCCGCGGCGGGGGCCGCGGCGGGGGCCGGGGCGGGGCCGGGGCGGAGGCGGGGGCCGGGGTTGGGGCAGGCACCGGCGCCCGTTCGACCCAATAAATAAAGAACGGGCTGGCGGTCAGCTTGGAGCCGACCGCCAGCCCGTGACTAGCCCTAAGGGCGTGCCTTACCTGTTGTAGGAGCCGAAGTCGTACTCCTCGAGCGGCACGGCCGCACCCGAACCCTGGCCGAACTCGTAGCCGTCCGTCTCGGGATAGGCACCCGGCGGGAAGGCCGAGGACCTGGCGTCGTCGGTCGGCTCGACCCGGATGTTCCGGTACACGGGCATGCCGGTACCGGCCGGGATGAGCTTGCCGATGATGACGTTCTCCTTGAGGCCGAGGAGCGAGTCCGACTTGGCGTGGATCGCCGCGTCGGTGAGCACCCGGGTGGTCTCCTGGAAGGAGGCCGCCGACAGCCAGGACTCGGTCGCCAGCGACGCCTTGGTGATGCCCATCAGCACGGCCCGGCCCGAGGCCGACGTGCCGCCGTCACCCACCACCGCGCGGTTGACTTCCTCGAATCGGGGCCGCTCGACCAGCTCGCCGGGCAGTAGCTCGGTGTCGCCTGACTCGAGCACGTTCACTCGCTTCAGCATCTGCCTGATGATGATCTCGATGTGCTTGTCGTGGATCGAGACACCCTGCGACCGGTACACCTCCTGCACCTCGTGCACGAGGTGCAGCTGCACCGCCCGCCCGCCGAGGATCCGCAGCACCTCGTGCGGGTTCACCGCGCCCGCGATGAGCTGCTGACCCACGTCGACGCGGTCGCCGTCGGCGACCAGCAGCCTGGACCGCATCGGGACCTGGTAGGCGGCCTCTTCCGAGCCGTCGTCCGGGATGACGATGATCTTCCTCGTCTTCTCGGTCTCCTCGATCTTCACCCGGCCCGAGTACTCGCTGATGGGCGCCATGCCCTTCGGGATGCGGGCCTCGAAGAGCTCCTGGATGCGCGGCAGGCCGTGGGTGATGTCCTGGCCCGCCACACCGCCGGTGTGGAAGGTCCGCATGGTGAGCTGGGTACCGGGCTCGCCGATCGACTGGGCGGCGACGATGCCGACGGCCTCGCCGACGTCCACTCGCTTGCCAGTGGCCAGCGAGCGCCCGTAGCACTTGCCGCAGACACCGATCTTGGCTTCGCAGACCAGCACGCTGGACGTGCGGATCGTCTCCACCCCGGCCTCGACGAGGCGGTCGAGCATCACCTCGGTCGTGTCGTCGCCGACCTTGGCCAGGATCACGCCCTCGGCCTCGATGTCCTCGGCGATGGTCCGGCCGGTGCCGGTGTTCTCGATGTTCGGCAGCTTGCGCAGCTGCCCCTCGGCGTTCTTCTCCGCGATCCGCATGGGCAGCGAGCGGTCGGTGCCGCAGTCCTCCTCGCGCACGATCACGTCCTGCGCCACGTCCACCAGGCGGCGGGTGAGGTACCCGGAGTCCGCCGTGCGGAGCGCGGTGTCAGCGAGGCCCTTGCGGGCGCCGTGCGTGGAGATGAAGTACTCAAGCACCGACAGGCCCTCGCGGAAGCTGGACTTGATCGGCCGCGGGATCGTCTCGCCCTTCGGGTTGGAGACCAGGCCGCGCATGCCGGCGATCTGCCGGACCTGCATCGGGTTACCACGGGCCCCGGAGTTGACCATCATCCAGACCGAGTTGGTCTCGGGGAAGGCCGCCTCCATGTCCTGTGCCACATCCGCGGTCGCGTGCGTCCAGATCTCGATGAGCTCCTGACGGCGCTCCTCGTCGGTGATCAGGCCGCGCTCGTACTCACGCTGGACCTTGTCCGCCCGGCGCTCGTAGTTCTCCAGGATGGCCGCCTTGTTCGGCGGTGCGACCACATCCTCGATCCCGATCGTCACGCCCGCCCGGGTGGCCCAGTGGAAGCCGGCGTCCTTGAGCGCGTCAAGGGCCGCCGCCACCTCGACCTTCGGGTAGGTCTCGGCGAGCGAGTTGACGATGACCGTCAACTGCTTCCTGTCCACCTCGAAGTTGACGAACGGGAAATCCGCGGGCAGCGTCTCGTTGAAGATGCAGCGGCCCAGGGTGGTGGTCAGCCGGATCGGGTCACCCTCGGCCCAGCCTTCCGGCAGCGTGGTGTCGGCGGGCGGGACGATGCCGTGCAGCCGGATCTGGATCCGGGCCTGCAGGTCGAGCTCGTGGTTGTCGTAGGCCATCAGCGCCTCGGACAGCGTGCCGAATATCCGGCCCGCGCCCGGCGCGTCGGCCGTCTCCCTGGTCAGGCAGTACAGCCCGATCACCATGTCCTGGGTGGGCATGGTAACCGGCTTGCCGTCGGCAGGCTTGAGGATGTTGTTGGTGGACAGCATCAGGATCCGCGCCTCGGCCTGCGCCTCGGCCGACAGCGGCAGGTGCACCGCCATCTGGTCGCCGTCGAAGTCCGCGTTGAACGCGGTGCAGACCAGCGGGTGGATCTGGATGGCCTTGCCTTCCACCAGCTGCGGCTCGAACGCCTGGATGCCGAGCCGGTGCAGGGTAGGAGCACGGTTCAGCAGCACCGGGTGCTCGGTGATGACCTCCTCGAGGACATCCCAGACGACCGGGCGGGCCCGCTCCACCATCCGCTTCGCCGACTTGATGTTCTGCGCGTGGTTGAGGTCAACCAGGCGCTTCATCACGAACGGCTTGAACAGCTCAAGCGCCATCTGCTTGGGCAGGCCGCACTGGTGCAGCTTCAGCTGCGGGCCGACCACGATGACGCTACGGCCGGAGTAGTCGACGCGCTTGCCGAGCAGGTTCTGGCGGAACCGGCCCTGCTTGCCCTTGAGCATGTCGGACAGCGACTTGAGCGGCCGGTTGCCGGGCCCGGTGACCGGACGGCCGCGGCGGCCGTTGTCGAACAGGCTGTCCACGGCCTCCTGGAGCATCCGCTTCTCGTTGTTCACGATGATCTCGGGTGCGCCCAGGTCGAGCAGCCGCTTGAGCCGGTTGTTCCGGTTGATGACCCGGCGGTACAGGTCGTTCAGGTCGGAGGTGGCGAACCGGCCGCCGTCGAGCTGAACCATCGGCCGCAGGTCCGGCGGGATCACCGGAATGCAGTCCAGGACCATGCCCATCGGGCTGTTGGTGGTGTTGAGGAACGCGCTGACGACCTTGAGGCGCTTGAGCGCGCGGGCCTTCTTCTGGCCCTTGCCGCTGCGGATCGTCTCGCGCAGGCTCAGCGCCTCCGCGTCCAGGTCGAAGCTGGCCAGCCGGTCCTGGATCGCCTGCGCGCCCATGCCGCCGCGGAAGTACCGGCCGAACCGGTCCCGCATCTCGCGGTAGAGGAGCTCGTCGCCCTCGAGGTCCTGGACCTTCAGGTTCTTGAACCTGCTCCAGACCTCATCGAGGCGGTCGATCTCCTTGCCCGCGCGGTCCCTGATCTGCTTGCACTCACGGTCGCTGCTCTCGCGCAACTTCCGCTTCGCGTCGCTCTTGGCCCCCGCGGCCTCGAGCTCGGCCAGGTCGGCCTCCAGCTTGGCCTGGCGAGTCTCGACATCGGCGTCACGGCGCTGCTCGAGCTGGCCGCGCTCGACGCTTATCTTCGCCTCGAGGGACGGCAGGTCGCGGGCCCGCGCGTCGTCGTCCACGTGGGTGATCATGTAGGCGGCGAAGTAGATGACCTTCTCCAGGTCCTTCGGCGCCAGGTCGAGCAGGTAGCCGAGACGGCTGGGCACGCCCTTGAAGTACCAGATGTGCGTGACCGGCGCGGCCAGCTCGATGTGGCCCATCCGCTCGCGCCGCACCTTGGCGCGGGTGACTTCCACGCCGCAGCGCTCGCAGATGATGCCCTTGAACCGGACGCGCTTGTACTTGCCGCAGTAGCACTCCCAGTCCCGGGTCGGGCCGAAGATCTTCTCGCAGAAGAGCCCGTCCTTTTCCGGCTTGAGCGTGCGGTAGTTAATGGTCTCCGGCTTCTTCACTTCGCCGTGGGACCACTGCCTGATGTCCTCGGCGGTGGCCAGGCCGATGCGGAGGTCGTCGAAGAAGTTGACATCTAGCATGTGTGGTAATCCCCTTCTTGGTCAGACCTCTTCGACGCTGCTCGGCTCACGCCGGGACAGGTCGATGCCGAGCTCCTCGGCCGCGCGGAACACATCCTCGTCGGTGTCGCGCATCTCGATCGCGGCGCCGTCGCTGGACAGCACCTCGACGTTGAGACAGAGTGACTGCATTTCCTTTATCAGCACCTTGAACGATTCCGGGATCCCCGGTTCTGGTACGTTTTCGCCCTTGACGATGGCCTCGTACACCTTGACCCGGCCGAGCACGTCGTCAGACTTGATCGTGAGCAGTTCCTGCAGCGCGTAGGCGGCGCCATACGCCTCCAGGGCCCAGACCTCCATCTCGCCGAACCGCTGACCGCCGAACTGCGCCTTGCCGCCCAGCGGCTGCTGGGTGATCATCGAGTACGGGCCGGTGCTCCGGGCGTGGATCTTGTCGTCCACGAGGTGGAGCAGCTTGAGGATGTAGATGTAGCCGACCGCGATCGGGTCCTTGAACGGCTCGCCGGTGCGGCCGTCGAACAGCCGCGCCTTGCCGCTCGAGCCGACCAGCCGGACGCCGTCCCGGTTCGGCAGCGTGCTGCCGAGCAGGCCGGTGATCTCTTCCTCCCGGGCGCCGTCGAAGACCGGGGTCGCGACGGGCGTACCCGACGGAGCGGCGTCGGCGCCGACCGAGCGCAGCCGGTCCTTCCAGCTGGCGTCGTCGCCCTCGACCTGCCAGCCGGTCTTGGCCACCCACCCGAGGTGGGTCTCAAGGACCTGGCCGACGTTCATCCGGCCGGGCACGCCGAGCGGGTTGAGGACGATATCCACCGGGGTGCCGTCCTCGAGGAACGGCATGTCCTCCACCGGGAGGATCTTCGCGATCACGCCCTTGTTACCGTGCCGACCCGCCAGCTTGTCACCGTCGGTGATCTTGCGCTTCTGGGCCACGTAGACCCGGACGAGCTCGTTGACGCCGGGCGGTAGCTCGTCGCCGTCCTCGCGGGTGAACACGCGGACGCCGATGACCTTGCCCTCCTCGCCGTGCGGGACCTTCAGGCTGGTGTCCCGCACCTCGCGGGCCTTCTCGCCGAAGATCGCGCGCAGCAGGCGCTCTTCCGGCGTCAGCTCGGTCTCGCCCTTCGGGGTGACCTTGCCGACGAGGATGTCGCCGTTGACCACCTCGGCACCGATCCTGATGATGCCGCGCTCGTCGAGGTCCGCGAGGACCTCGTCGGAGACGTTCGGGATGTCCCTGGTGATCTCCTCAGGACCGAGCTTGGTGTCCCGGGCGTCGACCTCGTGCTCTTCGATGTGGATGCTGGACAGCACATCGTCCTGGACGAGGCGCTGAGACAGGATGATCGCGTCCTCGTAGTTGTGGCCCTCCCACGGCATGAACGCCGCGAGCAGGTTCTTGCCCAGCGCCATCTCACCGAAGTCGGTGCACGGGCCGTCAGCCAGCACGGTGCCCTTCTCGACCCGGTCGCCTTCCTCGACGATCGGCTTCTGGTTGAAGCAGGTGCCCTGGTTGGACCGGTGGAACTTCTGCACCAGGTAGGTGGTCCTGGTGCCGTCGTCGTTCATCACGGTCACGTAGTCCGCGCTGGACTCCTCGACCACGCCGGCCTTCTCGGCCAGGATGACGTCACCGGCGTCGGTCGCGGCACGGTACTCCATGCCGGTGCCGACCAGCGGCGCATCGCTTCTTAGCAGCGGGACTGACTGGCGCTGCATGTTGGAACCCATCAGCGCGCGGTTGGCGTCGTCGTGCTCGAGGAACGGGATCATGGCGGTGGCCACGGACACCATCTGCCGCGCGGACACGTCCATGTAGTCGACCTCGTCCGGCGGGATGTAGTCCACCTCGCCGCCCTTGCGGCGGACCAGCACGCGGTTCTCGGCCATGGTGCCGTCGGCGTCCAGCGGCGTGTTCGCCTGGGCGATGACGTGCCTGTCCTCCTCGTCGGCGGTCAGGTAGTCGATCTGGTCGGTCACGACGCCGTCGGTGACCTTCCGGTACGGCGTCTCGACGAAGCCGAACGCGTTCACCCGGGCGTAGCTGGACAGCGAGCCGATCAGGCCGATGTTCGGCCCTTCAGGGGTCTCGATCGGGCACATCCGGCCGTAGTGGCTGGGGTGCACGTCGCGGACCTCGAAGCCCGCCCGCTCCCGGCTCAGGCCGCCGGGGCCCAGCGCGCTCAGGCGGCGCTTGTGGGTCAGGCCGGCCAGCGGGTTGGTCTGGTCCATGAACTGGGACAGCTGGCTGGTGCCGAAGAACTCCTTGATCGACGCCACCACGGGCCGGATGTTGATCAGCGTCTGCGGCGTGATCGCCTCGACGTCCTGGGTCGTCATCCGCTCCCTGACCACGCGCTCCATCCGGGCCAGGCCGAGCCTGACCTGATTCTGGATGAGCTCGCCCACGGTCCGCAGGCGCCGGTTGCCGAAGTGGTCGATGTCGTCGGTCTCGAGCGGGATGATGGTCTCGCCCGCGATCATCTCCTCCTCGCCCGCGTGCAGCCGGACCAGGTACTCGATGGTGGCGACGATGTCGTTCTCGCTGAGCGTGCCCTGCCGGATCGGCAGGGCCAGGCCGAGCTTCCGATTGACCTTATAGCGGCCCACCTTGGCCAGGTCGTAGCGCTTCGGGTTGAAGTACAGGTTCTCCAGCAGCGCCTGAGCCGACTCACGCGTCGGCGGCTCGCCCGGCCGCAGCTTGCGGTAGATGTCGAGCAGCGCCTCGTCCTGGCCGGCCGTGTGGTCCTTCTCCAGCGTCGCGCGCATGGACTCGTAATTACCGAACCGGTCCAGGATCTTCGCGTCGTCCCAGCCCAGGGCCTTCAGCAGCACGGTCACGCTCTGCTTGCGCTTGCGGTCGATGCGGACGCCGACGGCGTCGCGCTTGTCGATCTCGAACTCGAGCCAGGCCCCCCGGGACGGGATGACCTTGCAGGCGTAGATGTCCTTGTCGCTCGTCTTGTCGACCTGGCGGTCGAAGTAGACGCCCGGCGAGCGCACCAGCTGGCTGACCACGACACGCTCGGTGCCGTTGATGATGAAGGTGCCCTTAGCCGACATGAGCGGGAAGTCGCCCATGAACACCGTCTGGCTCTTGATCTCCCCAGTGGTGTTGTTGATGAACTCCGCCGTCACGAACATCGGGGCGGAGAACGTCATGTCCTTGTCCTTGCACTCCTCCGCGGAGTACTTGGGCGGCTCGAACCGGTGATCACGGAACGAGAGCGACATGGTGCCTGAGAAGTCCTCGATCGGGCTGATCTCTTCGAAGATCTCCTCGAGGCCGGACTGCTCGGACAAGTCCTTGCGCCCGGCTTCCTTAGCTTCCTTGATGCGGGCCTGCCACTTCTCGTTACCTAGCAGCCAGTCGAACGACTCGGTCTGCAGGGCGAGGAGGTCGGGTACCTTGAGCGGCTCCTGGATACGCGCGAAAGACACGCGGCGTGAACCAGAATTCGTTGCGGAGGTAGTCGTTGCGGAGGCGCTGCGCGATGCTGCCAACAGGGGTCCTTCCGAACTTTGTCACGGAAATATCACCGCACGCACGCCAAACGCCCCGCGGCAAAACCCCGTAGACGCGAGGGGGAAACCGAGGACGTCAGAGTGCAGCGCAAACTAGCAGTGTAGCCGATGGCCACACCGCTGGTCAACTGTACGCCACTATGAGATTCACGGTTGCTCCGCAGCATCGCTCTTCAGCGGTCAAGAGTCAAGTCCAAACGGGGCAGTTGGGGCAGTTTGCCGGGTGACGCATGCCACATGCGGTGTTATGTGTATGCAGCAACAAGGCAGGGTATGACGTTATTCCTGCCCTGAGGGCGGAACTTTGGGCGCGCTGCGGGGGCTTCTAGCGCGCTTCGGGGTTTCTGGGTTTCGGGGCCGCGCCGGAGGGCTTCGGAGGGCGCTCCGGGGAGCCTCGGGGGGCTTTCGGAGCGCGCGCCGGGCGCGCCGGGGCGCTTCAGGGTGTACGCACGAGGGCCCGGCCTTCACGCCACCTGGGTGACGCGAAGCCCGGGCCCCGCCGTGCTCTGGCCGCCTAGCGCCTTCCGGCTACCTGCGTAGCCTTCGGCTACTTGACGGTGACGCTGGCGCCTGCGCCCTCCAGGGCCGCCTTCGCCTTTTCGGCGCTGTCCTTGTTGACCTTCTCAAGCACCGTCTTGGGCGCGCCGTCCACCAGGTCCTTGGCCTCCTTCAGGCCGAGGCTGGTCAGACTGCGCACCTCCTTGATGACCTGGATCTTCTTGTCGCCCGCGGCCTCGAGGATGACGTCGAACTCGTCCTGCTCCTCGGCCTCCTCAGCGGCGGCGCCGCCGGCGCCGCCGGTGGTCGCGGCCGCCACCGCCACCGGGGCGGCCGCCTTTACGTCGAACGTATCCTCGAACTGCTTCACGAACTCGGACAGCTCCAGGAGGGTCATCTCCTTGAACGCCTCGAGCAGGTCGTCAGTACTCATCTTCGCCATGGTGGTGTGTTCCTCGTTCCTTCAAATTCCTAGCGTGTGGGATCCGGTTGGCCTTCGTCTTAACCCTCGTCGCCTGACTCTGGCGTCGCGGGTGACTCTGGCGCGCCGGCTGACTCTGGCGTCGCGGGTGACTCTGGCGTCGCGGGTGACTCTGGCGCGTCGGCTGACTCTGGCGTGGCGGCGGTGCCCGCCTCCGCCGCGCGCTTGACGCGCAGCGCCTCGGTGAGCTGGGCCATCTGCACCGGCAGCGCGTTGAACGTCGCGGCCGCGCCGGCCAGCGAGGCCTTCATGGCGCCGGCCAGCTTGGCCAGCAGAACCTCACGCGGTTCCAGGTCGGCCAGCTCGATGATTTCCGACGGCGTGATCGCTTTGCCGTCGAGCACCCCGCCCTTGATCACCAGCAGCGGGTTGGCCCTGGTGAAGTCGCGCAGGCCCTTGGCGGCCTCAACCACGTCACCGTCGACGAACGCGATCGCTGAGGGACCGGCGAGCAGCGACGACAGCTGGTCGGCGAGCCCCGCCTCGGTGACCGCGATCTTGGTCAGCGTGTTCTTCACCACGGTGAACGTGGCGTTGTCCCCGAGCGACCTGCGCAGCTCGGCGAGCTGGGCCACGGTGAGCCCGCGGTACTCGGTCAGTACCGCGCCGGACGAGTCCCGGAACCGGTCGGTGAGCTCAGCTACCGCGGCTACCTTCTCGGCGTTAACCATGTGCCTCCTCTCCGTTGTCGTTGTCGTAGAAGCACTTGTTAGTCGCCGAAGACGCAAAAACGCCCCGGCGCGAGGCGCACGGGGCGGCATGACCCAACCCTGAAGGCTGAGTAACACGGCTCAGTTAACCTGCGCGGGATGTCCGCCCGGGACCTTGTGATCCCGGCCGGAGCCTTCGGCCGCCGCGCGAGCGCGACAGCATCCAGCGGTCTTCGGCATCACCGAGTCTACGGCCCGGTCCCGCCCGGGCCAAATCGCGGCTGGCGCGGGCGCCCTTATCGTGGAGGATTCTGGTTTCGTGGAGGCTTTTAGGGACGGGGATCCCTAAGAATCTCCACGTAGCGCAAAGTTTCCAAGATCTTTTTCGGGGCCCGGCGCATCAGGCTTCGCCCCGGCCCCATAACTCACGCTGGCATCGTGACGCCACGGAACGAGACAGCGGAAATAGCCAGCAAGATACTTTAGGGGCTCACGGTGCCATCGACCCCTATGGGGCGGGCGGGGCGGGCGCGGGGGCGAGGGCGGAGCCCGGCCGCGACGGGCGCGGGGGCGGGCAGACGCAGCTGTGGCGGGCACCCGCGCAGGGGTGCCCGCCACAGCTGGATTGACGTCAGGCGGTGGCTTCGGCGAGCTCGTCGGTGAAGCCGCGGGTCTTGTTCGGGTCGACCGGGATGCCGGGGCCCATCGTGGTGGTGAAGGTGACCTTCCTCAGGTACCTGCCCTTGGCCGCGGCGGGCTTGAGCCTGATCACCTCGTCAAGGGCGGCGGCGTAGTTCTCCAGCAGCGCGTTGGACGGGAACGACGCCTTGCCGATGATGAAGTGCAGGTTGCCGTGCCGGTCCGTCCGGAACTCGATCTTGCCGCCCTTGATCTCGGTCACGGCGCGGGCCACGTCCGGGGTCACGGTGCCGGTCTTGGGGTTCGGCATCAGGCCGCGCGGACCGAGCACGCGGCCCAGGCGGCCGACCTTGCCCATCAGGTCCGGGGTCGCGACTACGGCGTCGAAGTCGAGGAAACCACCCTGGATGCGCTCGATCAGGTCGTCGGAGCCGACGTAGTCGGCGCCGGCCGCGCGGGCATCCTCGGCCCGGTCGCCGGTCGCGAAGACGAGCACGCGGGCCGTCTTGCCGGTGCCGTTCGGCAGGTTGACCGTGCCGCGGACCATCTGGTCCTGCTTGCGCGGGTCAACGCCGAGCCGCAGGGCCACCTCGACGGTCGGGTCGAACTTCGTCACCTGGCCCGACTTGGCAATCGTGACCGCCTCGCCGGGGCTGTACAGCCGCTCGTGGTCGATCTGTTCATCGGCCTGGCGGTAGGACTTGCTGCGCTTCATTGCTATCTCCTAGGTCTGGAGTTCGTGGTCAGCGGGCCGCGCGAGGCCCTGCCACTTGGGTACGTGCAGTAAAACAGCGAACGAGCCGCGTTTAGTTCTGGACCCTGATGCCCATCGAGCGGGCGGTGCCCTCGATGATCTTCTCGGCCGCCTCGATCGTGGTCGCGTTGAGGTCGGGCATCTTGGTCTGCGCGATGTCGCGGACCTGCGCGGCGGAGATGCTGCCGACCTTGGTCTTGTGCGGCTCGGCGCTGCCCTTGTCCACGCTCGCGGCCTTCTTGATCAGCTCCGCGGCGGGCGGCGTCTTGGTGATGAAGGTGAACGTCCGGTCCTCGTAGATCGAGATCTCGACCGGGATGATGTTGCCCCGCTGGCTTTCCGTCGCCGCGTTGTACTGCCGGACGAAGTCCATGATGTTCACGCCGTGCGGTCCCAGCGCGGTGCCGACGGGCGGCGCCGGGGTGGCCTGGCCGGCCGGCAGCTGCACCTTGACGACGGCAGCGAGCCTCTTCCTTCTTGGCGGCATTGCTGTATTCCTTACCTGTGCCTTGAGTTGCTAGATCTTGGTGACCTGGTCGAACGAAAGTTCGACCGGCGTTTCGCGGCCGAAGATGGAGACCAGCACCTTGAGCTTCTGGGTGTCCGGGTTGATCTCGTTCACGGTAGCGGGAAGCGTCGCGAACGGGCCGTCCATAACGGTAACCGACTCGCCGACCTCGAATTCTACCGTGGACGTCCGCGCGGCCTCAGCTTGCTTGGTCCCTGGCTCGGGCTCGGGCGCGAGCAAGCTGGCCACCTCGCTGAGCTGCAGCGGCGACGGCCGGCTGGACAGGCCGACGAAGCCGGTCACTCCCGGCGTGTTGCGGACGACGGCCCACGACTCGTCGGTCAGGTCCATGCGGACCAGGATGTAGCCGGGCAGGACCTTCTCCGAGACCTGCTGCCGCTTCCCGCCCTTGATCTCGGTCACCATATGCACGGGGACCTCGATCTGGTAGATGAAGTCCTCCATGTTGAGCGAGGAGATGCGGCTTTCCAGGTTGGTCTTCACCCGGTTCTCATAACCGGCGTAGGAGTGCACCACGTACCACTCGCCGGGCAGCATGCGGAGCTCACGCTGGAACTCTTCCCGCACCCCGTCGGGGGATTCCTCCTGCGCGTCATCAGCGGAGTCCCCCGGTGTGTCGTCGACCGGGACGGCAGCTTCCGCAGCCTCGTCCGCAGGGTCGAGCCCGTCGGCTTCTTCGCTGTAGTCGCTCACGTCATCGGCCTCCCCGGTGTCCGCATCGGGTTCTGTCGCGCCCGTCGCCGCGGAATCCAGTTGGGTCTCGGACACGATTACTCTCTCTTTCCTCAAGCCATGATCATTTACCGCGACCATGGTGGTGCTGGGCTGTGCTGGCCCGGGGGAACGACCCCCCGGAGCCCCCGGACCGGGGGACTCCATCCCCCAGATCCCCCTGGGACCCCCCTCGGGGCCCCCGCGAGACGCCGGGGCACCGCCTAGCCGAACACCTCGAACACCAGCTTGGTGAACCCGTAGTCCAGGCTCGTCACGATGATGACCATGAACAGCACGAAAGCCAGGCAGACCACCGTGTAGGTGACAAGCTCCTTACGGGTTGGCCAGATCACCTTGCGAAGCTCGCCGACTATCTGCCGGAAGAACAAGGCGGGGGTGGTCCGGTTGCTGCGCTTGGAGGCGCGCCCGGCTCCGCTCCGTTTCTCCGCGGCCTCACCGCGTGTCTGAGTTGCCATATCCTCACCTATAGTCCGCCGGCTATGGCGGGTTTGCCGGATCGCACTCGCAGGGCAGGAGGGACTCGAACCCCCAACCGCCGGTTTTGGAGACCGGGACTCTGGCCAATTGAGCTACTGCCCTGGGCTTCAACTGCGCTGCTGCGCAACCGCCCGCCGCAAGCACACGGGCACGCTGCCGCAACGACAGCACCGTTGTCGGTCCATGCAGTGTACGTCTGAACCGCCCCGCCGTCGAACCGTTCCGGGCCAAAGAGGATCGAGGGATGGGTTCGCCCGGTCGCGGGGCACCCGGCGGGGGCTCCGGGAGGTCGTCCTCCGGAGCCGGCCCGTAAATGATGCACTTCCCACTGACGGCCGGTGGGAGAATGGAGCTCATGTCTACGAGAGTCTCCGCACGCGTCTCCGCTATCTCCGAATCCGCCACGCTGGCCGTGGACGCCAAGGCCAAGGCGCTGAAGGCGGCGGGCAGGCCGGTCATCGGCTTCGGGGCCGGCGAACCGGACTTCCCGACCCCTGCTTACATCGTCGAGGCCGCGCAGCGCGCGTGCGCCGACCCGCGGTTCCACAAGTACACCCCCGCGGCCGGCCTGCCCGAGCTGCGGGCGGCGATCGCGGCCAAGACCGCGAGAGATTCCGGCTACCACGTCGAGCCCAGCCAGGTCCTGGTCACCAACGGCGGCAAGCAGGCCGTGTACGAGACGTTCGCCGCCCTGCTCGACCCGGGCGACGAAGTCCTGGTGCCGGCCCCCTACTGGACCACCTACCCCGAGTCCATCGCCCTCGCGGGCGGCGTCACCCGGCCGGTGCTGACCGATGAGCACTCCGGCTACCTGGCCAGCATCGAGGACCTGGAGGCGGCCCGCACCACCCGGACCAAGGTGCTGCTGTTCGTGTCGCCGTCCAACCCGACCGGCGCGGTGTACCCGCCGGAGCAGGTCGCCGAGATCGGCCGGTGGGCCGCGGCCAACGACCTGTGGGTGGTCACCGACGAGATCTACGAGCACCTGGTCTACGGCGACGCGAAGTTCTCGTCCATGCCGGTCCAGACGCCGGAAATCGCGGACACGTGCGTGGTGGTCAACGGGGTGGCCAAGACCTACGCCATGACCGGCTGGCGGGTCGGCTGGATGATCGGCCCGCGCGACGTGATCAGCGCCGCGGCCAACCTGCAGAGTCACGCGACCTCCAACGTCAGCAACGTGGCCCAGGCGGCCGCGCTCGCCGCCGTCTCCGGGGACCTGTCCGCCGTGGCCACCATGCGCGCGGCGTTCGACCGGCGCAGGCAGACCATGACCAGGATGCTGAACGAGATCCCCGGCGTGATCTGCCCGGAGCCGCAGGGCGCCTTCTACTGCTTCCCGAGCGTCAAGGGGGTGCTGGGCCGGGAGATCGCCGGGCGCAGGCCCCAGACGTCGGCCGAACTGGCCGGGCTCATCCTGGATGAGGCGGAGGTGGCCGTGGTGCCGGGCGAGGCGTTCGGTACGCCCGGATATTTCCGGCTTTCCTACGCTCTGGGCGACGCCGATCTCGAAGAAGGCATCTCCCGGATGGCCAAGCTGCTCGCGGGCGCCAGTTAGGCACGGCACACTGGGCCGAATGTTGAGGCCGCTCACCGCACTGCCCAAGGCGCACCTGCACCTGCACTTCACGGCCGCGATGCGGCACTCGACGCTGGTCGAGCTGGCCGCCGACCGGGGCATCCGGCTGCCGGCCGCGCTGACCGAGGACTGGCCGCCGCGGCTGTCCGGGACCGATGAGCGCGGCTGGTTCCGGTTCCAGCGGCTGTACGACACCGCGCGTTCGGTGCTGCGCACGCCAGCCGACGTGCGGCGGCTGCTGATCGAGACCGCCGAGGACGAGCGGGCCGACGGCTCGGGATGGCTGGAGATCCAGATCGACCCGTCCGGTTTCGCCGGGCGGTTCGGCGGGATCACCGCGGTGACCGAGCTGGTGCTCGACGCGGCGGCCGCGGCGACGGACGCGGCCGGCGTCGGGATCGGCGTCATCGTCGCGGCCAACCGGACCAAGCATCCGCTGGAGGCCAGGACGCTGGCGCGGCTCGCCGCCCAGTACGCGGGCCGCGGCGTGACCGGGTTCGGGCTGTCCGACGACGAGCGGCGCGGACCCGCGCGCGATTTCGCCGCCGCGTTCGGTATCGCCGAACGGGCCGGGCTGCTCCTGGTGCCGCACGGCGGTGAGCTGGCCGGCCCGGCCAGCGTCGCGGCCTGCCTGGATGATCTGCACGCGGACCGCATCGGCCACGGCATCCGGGCCGCCGAGGACCCCGCCCTGATCAAGCGGCTGGCCGCCGAGGGCATCACCTGCGAGGTGTGCCCGTCCTCCAACGTCGCGCTCGGCATCGCGGCGACGCCGGCGCAGGTCCCCCTCCGCCGGCTGTTCGAGGCCGGGGTGCCGATCGCCCTCGGGGCCGATGATCCGCTGCTGTTCGGCCCGCGGCTGGCCACGCAGTACGAGATCGCCCGGCACGCGCACGGGTTCACCGACGCCGAACTCGCCGAACTCGCCCGCTCGTCCGTGCTCGGTTCGGTCGCCCCGGCGCCGCTGCGAACCCGGATGCTGGCCGGGATCGACGGCTGGCTCGCCACCGCACCGGAAGAAGCCGGGGCCGGGGCCGGACGCTGAACCGTCGGCTGGCTCGCCACCGCGCCGGGAGAAGCCGGGCCGGACGCTGATCGGACGTCCCGTTCGGCCGGAAAAGAACGACGCGGAATACTGACGGCAGCGGATAAGCTTTCCTGCGTACATGGCGTTGATCCGGCTATCACCGGGGAGCCCCCGGAAGAAAGGGCCGGCAGGCCTGACTAGATCCGGGCGGGTCCGGCCCGTCACAGCCGGCTGATGAGCGGTCGCCGGAATCCGGCGGCAAGCGAGGTGGTACCGCGGTACGCCCGCGCGGGAGCGGGCGCGTCGTCCTCGCGGCACGCCGAGCACCGCACCGCGAGGACCAGCCGATGGACGTCTATCCACGCTCCGGGGACACCGGGGTACCTGCCCAGCCGAACTTTCCCGCGCTCGAGCGCGACGTCCTTGACTACTGGCGGGCGCACGACACCTTCCGGGCCTCGGTCGAGCAGCGCCCGGCGGACCGCGAATTCGTGTTCTACGACGGCCCGCCGTTCGCCAACGGGCTGCCGCATTACGGCCACCTGATCACCGGCTACGTCAAGGACCTGGTGCCCAGGTTCCGGACCATGCAGGGGAACCGGGTGGAGCGCCGGTTCGGCTGGGACTGCCACGGCCTGCCCGCCGAGGTGGAGGCGGAGCGCCTGCTCGGCATCTCCGGCAAGGCCGACATCCTCGCCATGGGCATCGAGAAGTTCAACGAGGCCTGCCGCGAGTCGGTGCTGCGCTACACGCGCGAATGGCGCGAGTACGTGACCAGGCAGGCCCGCTGGGTCGACTTCGACCACGACTACAAGACGCTGGATACGCCCTACATGGAGAGCGTGCTGTGGGCGTTCAAGCAGCTGTGGGACAAGGGCCTGGTCTACCAGGGCTTCAAGGTGCTGCCTTACTGCTGGCGGTGCGAGACCCCGCTGTCCAACCACGAGCTGCGGATGGACGAGGACACCTACCGCGAGCGGCAGGACCCGTCGGTCACGGTCCGGTTCAAGCTGGAGACCGGGGAGTGGCTGCTGGCCTGGACCACCACGCCGTGGACGCTGCCGTCCAACCTGGCCTGCGCGGTCGGCGCGGATATCAGCTACGTCGTGCTGGCCAAGGATGGTGAGCGGTACATCCTGGCCAGGGACCGGCAGGCCGCCTACGAGCGGGAGCTGGAGGGCGCCGCCGTGGTCGGCACCTTGACCGGGGCCGAGCTGGCCGGACGCCGGTACCAGCCGCTGCTGCCCTACCTGGCGGATACGCAGAACGCGTTCCGGGTCATCCTGTCGGCCGACGTGACGACCGAGGACGGCACCGGGGTGGTGCACATGGCCCCCGCCTACGGCGAGGCCGACGCCCTGGCCTGTAACGAGGCCGGCATCCCGACCGTGCTCACCGTCGACGACCAGGCCCGGTTCACCGCCGTGGTGCCCGACTTCGAGGGCCAGCACGTCTTCGACGCGAACGCCGGGATCACCGCCAGGCTGCGCGCCGACGGCAGCCTGGTGCGCGCCCAGACCTACACGCACTCCTACCCGCACTGCTGGCGGTGCCGCAACCCGCTGATCTATAAGGCGGTGTCGAGCTGGTTCGTCGCGGTGAGCACGTTCTCCGGCCGGATGGTCGAGCTGAACGAGCAGATCAGCTGGGTCCCCGGGCACGTCAAGGACGGCCAGTTCGGCAAGTGGCTAGCCGGAGCGCGGGACTGGTCGATCAGCAGGAACCGGTTCTGGGGCTCGCCGATCCCGGTCTGGCAGAGCGACGACCCGGACTACCCGCGCACCGACGTGTACGGGTCGCTGGACGAGATCGAGCGCGACTTCGGTGTCCGGCCCGCCGACCTGCACCGGCCCGGCATCGACGAGCTCACCCGGCCGAACCCGGACGACCCGACCGGCCGGTCCACGATGCGCCGGGTCCCGGAGGTGCTTGACTGCTGGTTCGAGTCCGGATCGATGCCGTTCGCCCAGGTGCACTACCCGTTCGAGAACCGCGACTGGTTCGACGGTCACTACCCGGGCGACTTCATCGTGGAGTACATCGGCCAGACCCGCGGCTGGTTCTACACGCTGCACGTGCTGGCGACCGCGCTGTTCGACCGGCCCGCCTTCCGCGCCTGCGTCAGCCACGGCATCGTGCTCGGCAACGACGGGCAGAAGATGTCCAAGAGCCTGCGCAACTACCCGGACGTGAACGAGGTCTTCGACCAGTTCGGTTCCGATGCCATGCGGTGGTTCCTGATGGCGAGCCCGGTGCTGCGCGGCGGGAACCTGATCGTGACCGAGGCGGGCATCTCCGGCGCGGTCCGGCAGGCCATCTTGCCGCTGTGGAACAGCTACTACTTCTTCGCCCTGTACGCCAACGCCGAGTCTTACGCCGCGCGGCGCTCGACCGCGAGCGAGCACGTGCTTGACCGCTACATCCTGGCCAAGACCCGCGCCGCGGTGACCGAGATCGAGCGGCGGCTGGACAGCTACGACGTCGGCGCCGCGTGCCAGGCGCTGCGGGAGCACCTCGAGGTGCTGACCAACTGGTACATCCGCCGGTCGCGCAGCCGGTTCTGGGCGGGCGAGCTGGCCGCGCTCGACACGCTGTGGACGGTGCTCGAGACGGTCTGCCGGGCCGCCGCGCCGCTGCTGCCGCTGACCACGGAGGTGATCTGGCGCGGCCTGACCGGCGAGCCCAGCGTGCACCTGGCGTCGTGGCCCGACGTGATCAGCTGGCCCGCGGACGAGAAGCTGACCGGGGCGATGGACCTGGTCCGCGCCGCTTGCAGCACCGCGCTCGGGCTGCGCAAGGCCGGCCAGCTCCGGGTCCGGCTGCCGCTCGCCGCCCTGGTCATCGCCCACCCGGACGCCGGGTCGCTGGCGCCGTTCACCGACCTGATCGCCGACGAGGTCAACGTCAAGACGGTCGAGCTGTGCAGCGACCCGGCGCGCCTGGGCACCTTCGAGCTGGCGGTGAACCCCCGGCAGCTCGGGCCGCGGATCGGCGGGAAGGTGCAGGAGGTCATCAGGGCGGTCAAGGCCGGCGCCTGGGCCCAGTCCGGCGACGGCATCACCGCGGCGGGCGTTGAGCTCGCCCCCGGCGAGTACGAGCTGAAGCTGGCCGCCGCCGACCCCGGCTCGACCGCGGCGCTGCCGGGCCAGGCCGGGCTGATCGCGCTGGACACCAGGGTCACCCCCGAGCTCGCGGCCGAAGGCACCGCGCGCGACGTGGTGCGGATCGTGCAGCAGGCTCGCCGGGACGCCGGCCTGGCCGTCTCCGACCGGATCCGGCTCACCATCGGGGCCGACGGCCCGGTCGCCGCGGCGGTCCGGACGCACGCCGGTTTCGTGGCCGAACAGGCGCTGGCCGTGAGCCTGGAGGTCCGCCCGGCGGACGAGATCACGGCCGCCGCGCAGCCCGCCGGGGACGGTTCGGTCAAGGTCGCCCTCAGCCGCGAAAACAGATCATCAGGCCGAACGGGCCGGGCCGCACCGTGACGATTACGGCGCGAGCCCGCGGCCGTCAGGTATTACCGGCGGCTTACGCGCGGCCCGGCCGCCGAGCCGTGGCCGCCTGCCGTCCGTAGCAGAGGTTGGTGGCCAGTGCACGCGGCCGCCGCGAAAGGTCACCGGGACGGCTGACCTCGTTCCCCATGGCGGTCACGGGCCCGGTGAGCCGTGTCCTTTCGCTGCTGGCGGCCGCGGCACTGGTCACCGCGAATTCCGTCATGCCCGAACCGAATCGCTCCCGGCTACGTGCCATGGGTGGGAGACATTCTCCACCGGAAGGGAGCGGTATAGGAATGAAAGCAACACGAAGATACGCGGCCGCCATCGCCGCGACCGTCACCGCCACGGCCGGCCTGCTGATCGGCACGGGCCTGGCGGCAGGCAGCGCGAGCGCGGGAGGCTTTCCTGCCTTCGTAGGTCCGTTGCACCATGTCACGACGCTCGCATCGACGGTGCCGCGCAACGGCGACGTCAACCCGTACGGCGTGGCCGTCGTACCGCGCAGCACCGGTGACCTGCGGCAAGGCAACGTCCTGGTCAGCAACTTCAACGACAAGGCCAACGTGCAGGGTACGGGTACCACGATCGTCGAGGTCACCCCGTCCGGGCACGTGTCGCAGTTCGCCAAGGTCAACCGTAACCTGTTCGGCTGCCCGGGCGGTGTCGGCCTGACCACCGCGCTGTCGGTGCTGCGCAGCGGCTGGGTGATCGTCGGCTCGCTGCCCACGAAGGACGGCAATGTCTCCGGCGCGGGCTGCCTGATCGTCCTGAACCGGTGGGGTCACGTCCGCGAGACGTTCTCCGGCCACGGCATCAATGGTCCGTGGGACATGACCGCCGCTGACTTCGGCGGAACGGCGGAACTGTTCGTCACCAACGTGCTGAACGGCACGGTGGCGGCGAATGGCCACACCGTCTTCGGGGGCACGGTGCAGCGGATCTTCCTCATCATCCCGCCCGGCGGGCTGCCCTACATATTCAGGACCGACCAGATCGGATCCGGGTTCGCTGAGCACCTGGACCCGGCGGCGCTCGTCATCGGCCCGACCGGCGTGGGACTCGGCCCGAATGGCACCCTGTACGTGGCCGACACGGTGGCGAACAGGATCGCCGCCATTCCCGGCGCGAAGTTCCGCCTGACCGACGCCGGCCGCGGCTTCACCGTCACCAGGAACGGCCACCTGAACGGCCCACTCGGCCTGGTGGTGGCACCGGGCGGTGACATCCTCACCGTCAACAGCGGCGACGGAAACCTCGTCGAGACCACTCCCTGGGGAGCGCAGATCGCGGTCCGCGCGCTGGACGTGTCCGGCTCCCCGCCGGGCGCGGGCGCCTTGTTCGGCCTCGCGGTCAAGCCCTTCCATCGCGCCGTCTACTTCGTCGACGACGCGACCAACACCCTGGACCTGCTGCACTAGCCGAGCCGCGCGGCCACCCGGATCATGAACCGGCACGATGGAACATCGAGCCGGTCCCCACCGGCACGATGGAACATCGAGCCGGTGCCGGGCCAGGCCAAGCCAGGAGGCTTCTGGGGTCTAAGGCGCCATCACGCTCTGGTCCCGCTCGCCAGGCGGGACTAGAGCGTGAGGCCGACCAGCACCGGCTCGGGCGCCAGCGATACGCCGAACGCGTCGCGGACCCCGTCCCTGATCGCCGCCGCGAGCGCCAGCAGTGCGGCCGTGCTGGCCGATCCGGTGTTGACCAGGGCAAGAGTGTGTTTCGACGAGATCCGGACGCCATCGCCCGGGCTGTACCCCTTGCCGAACCCGGCCCGCTCGATCAGCCAGGCCGCCGGCACCTTCACCCGCCCGTCCCCGGCGTCGAACCTGGGCACCCGGGTATCCTCACCGCAGCGGATCCGGGCCGCCTTCTCGACGACCGCCAGCGTGGCCTCATCAAGCACCGGGTTGACGAAAAACGAGCCGACGCTGCGAGTATCGGGATCGGCTGCATCGATGACCATGCCCTTACGCCGCCTGAGCCCGATAACCGCGATTCGTGCCTCGGTGCTTTCCACCCGGTCACCCACGCGGACCCCCAGGGCGGCGGCCAGCTCGGCGTACCTGACCGGCGCCGACAGGGCCTGCACCGCGAGCCTGAAGGTCACGCTGAGCACCACGAACCGGCGATGGCCATCGGTCTTGAAGAAACTGGTCCGGTACCCGAATCCGCACTGCCCGTTCGGAATAATCAGGATTTTCCCGGTTGAGCGGTCGAAGACCCGCACCTGCGTGATGGTCTCGGCGACTTCCTGGCCGTAGGCGCCGACGTTCTGGATCGGGGTGGCGCCGGTCAGACCGGGGATGCCGGACAGGCACTCCAGGCCGGCCAGGCCCTCGGCGAGGGTGCGGGCGACGACCGCGTCCCACTCTTCGCCCGCCGCGACGGTCACCAGCCCGGGTTCGCCGGCCCGGTCGAAGCCGCGCGTCGCCACCTGGACCACGGTGCCGCGGAAACCCTCGTCGGCTACCACCAGGTTGCTGCCGCCGCCGAGGATCAGCACCGGATCGCCGCTGGCGTCGGCCGCCCGCACCGCCTCGATCAGTTCTGCGTCGGTGCCGGCCCGGACGAAGCTGCGGGCCGGGCCGCCCAGGCCGATCGTGGTGTAGTCGGCTAGCCTCACGCCAGGCGTATGACGGCCTGAGCGCGCGTGAGCACCTTGTTGTCGCCCGACCTGGCGGTGACGTCGACGCTCACCCGGCGGTCGTCGAGCTTGCCGGTCACCACCCCGCTGACCTCGACCAGGGCACCCTTGTCGTCATCGGGCACGACGACCGGCGCGGAAAACCTGACGCCGAACTCCGTCACCGCTCCCGGATCGCCGGCCCACTCGGTCAGGAACCGGCCGGCCAGCGCCATCGTGAGCATGCCGTGCGCGATCACGTCCGGGAGGCCCACCGACTTCGCGATGCGCTCGTTCCAGTGGATCACGTTGAAGTCACCGGAAGCGCCCGCGTACCGCACCAGGTCACGCCGGGTCACCGGGTACTGCCTCGGCCCGATCTCGGCGCCTGCCGGCACGTCGTCGTAACTGGGGCTGGCCATCGTTCCCCCCTATGCGCCGCGTTCGACGAGCACTGACCGCGCCGTGCAGACGTGCTCGCCGTCGATGGTCCTGATCTGCGTGACGGTCGCCAGCGTGGTCATGTTGCGGACGGCCCTGATCGACTCGATCGTGGTCTGCGCCACCACGACATCACCCGCGTGCAGCGGACGAGCATGGGTGAAGCTCTGCTCGCCGTGCACGATCATGGCGTAGTTCACGCCGAGGCCGGGATCGGACGTCACCCTCGCGCCGCTGGCCGAGCTGACCACGATCGCGAACGTGGGCGGCGCGATCACGTCCGGGTAGCCGGCCGCGCGCGCGGCCGCGGCATCCCGGCACAGCGGGCTCGGCTCGCCGATCGCGTCGGCGAACTCGGCGATCTTGACCCGGCTGACCTCGTAGGCTGGAGTCGGCTCGAAGGTCCGGCCGACGTAATCGGTGTTAATCGCCATCGGTTTTACCAGGCGGCCTGTTACCGGGTCTCGCGGTGCGGCCGGTGGCAGCGGCAGTTCGGGCAGAACTTCTTCAGCTCGAGCCGGTCCGGGTCGTTACGCCGGTTCTTCCTGGTGATGTAGTTCCTGTGCTTGCACTCCTGGCAAGCCAGCGTGATCTTCGGCCGGATATCGGTGGCAGCCACGGTGGAGTGCCTTTCTCATCGTTTAGGGACTGACAAAGTGTAGCGGAGGCCGGACTTGAACCGGCGACACAGCGATTATGAGCCGCTTGCTCTGCCTGACTGAGCTACTCCGCCATCGCTAACGCAGAAAGGTTACCCGATCTTCCGGCCGCGGGCGTCCCGGATTCTGGCTGTCCGCGCTGGCTGTCCGCGCTGGCTGTCCGCGCTGGCTGTCCGCGCTGGCTGTCCGCGCTGGCCGTCCCTTTTGACCGTGCGCCGGCCGACCAGGCAAGATCGGGAGGATGAGCATCCTTGGCACCAGGGTAATCCGGACCGAAGACCCCCGATTCCTGACCACGGGCGGCGTCTACACCGCCGACGTCGAGGATGAGCAACTGGCCGGCGCCTGCCACGTGCACTTCGTCCGGTCGGCCCTCGCACACGCGCGGATCCGCTCCGTCGACGTCAGCGCCGCGCTCGAGGCGCCCGGCGTAATCGCGGCGTTCACCGGCGCTGACCTGGCCGACCTCCCGTTGCTCGGCGCACCGCTGCCAGGCATCAACGAGCAGATGGGCCAGGCGCTGCTCGCCCGCGACGTGGTCCGGTATGTCGGCGAGCCGGTGGCGGTGGTGGTCACCGAGGGCCGTTACCAGGGCGAGGATGCCGCCGACCTGGTGGATATCGACTATGACGCGCTGCCGCCGGTCATCGAGGCGGCCGACGCCGACACGAGCGAGGCCGCGGTGCTCTTCCCGGCCGCGGGCACCAACGTGGCCGTTACCTTCGGCGACCCGGCCGCGCTGGCCGCCGGCCTGTTCGACGGCTGCGAGGTGGTGGTCTCCCGCACCATCGTCAACCAGCGGGTGGCGCCCGCGCCGATGGAGACCCGGGCCGCGGCCGCGGCCTGGGGGGCGGACGGCCGGCTGACGGCGTGGATCCCGAACCAGGGCGCGCAGGGGACGCGCGCGTCCCTGGCGGCCATGCTCGGGATCGACCAGGCCGGGGTGCGGGTCATCACGCCGGACGTGGGCGGCGCGTTCGGCGCCAAGTTCGGCGCGGACCCGGAGCACGCGGTGGTCTGCTGGGTGGCCCGGCAGCTGGGCCGGCCCGCGCGCTGGACCGAGTCCCGCAACGAGAACCTGATCGGGATGACCCACGGCCGGGCGCAACGGCAGAAGATCACGATCGGCGGCAGCCGGGACGGGACGGTCGCGGCCTACCGGCTGGAGATCCTGCAGGACTCCGGGGCCTACCCGAGGTTCGGCGCGTTCCTGCCGTTCCTGACCATCTTGATGGCGCCCGGGCCGTACGCGATCCCCCGGGCCGAGGCGGTGGCGAAGTCGGTGGTGACCAACACCACGCCGGTCGGCGCCTACCGCGGCGCGGGCCGGCCGGAGGCCACGGCCGCGGTCGAGCGGGCCATCGACCTGTTCGCCGCCGAGATCGGCCGGGACCCGGCCGAGGTGCGCCGGATAAACCTGCTGCCCAGGTTCACCGAGCCGCACACCACCGCCTTCGGCGCCGTGTACGACAGCGGCGATTACGCCGCCGCGCTTGAGGTGGCGCTGGCCGCGGCGGACTACGACGATCTGCGGAAAGAGCAGGCCA
Source organism: uncultured Actinomycetes bacterium (assembly GCA_963806335.1). Lineage (GTDB taxonomy): Bacteria > Actinomycetota > Actinomycetes > Streptosporangiales > Streptosporangiaceae > Palsa-504. The sequence continues at coordinate 45,157 of CAWDXO010000016.1, read as the reverse complement.
AACGGCGGGCCGACCAGGACACGGTGCAGCTGGGCATCGGGCTGTCCTGCTACGTGGAGATCACCGGCGCCGGAGCCGAATCGGGTAACCCCAGCGAGAACGCCACCGTCGAGGTCCACCCCGACGGCAGCGCCACCATCTTGACCGGGACGTCGCCGCACGGCCAGGGCCACGCCACCGTGTGGGCGATGCTCGCCAGCGACGAGCTGGGCATCCCGATCGACAAGATCACGCTGAAATGGGGCGACACCGACCTGATCCCCGAGGGCGGCGGCACCGGCGGCTCCCGCAGCCTGCAGCAGGGGGGCGCGGCGGTCCAGCAGGCCTCGCGGGAGCTCATCGACGTGGCCAGGCAGCGGGCGGCCGACGAGCTGGAAGCCAACCCGGCCGACCTGGTCTTCGACCCCGCGCGCAGCGCGTTCGCCGTGGCCGGCGACCCGGACGCGTCGGTGCCGCTGGCCAGGCTGGCGGAGCATGAGCGGCTGTTCGTCCGGGCGGTGTTCAGCGCCCCAGGCGCGACCTTCCCGTTCGGGGCGCACGTGGCCGTCGTGGACGTGGACACCGAGACCGGCAAGACGGTGCTGCGGCGGGTGGTGACCGTCGACGACGCGGGCACCGTCGTCAACCCGCTGCTCGCGGAGGGCCAGCGGCACGGCGGCATCGCCCAGGGGGCGGCGCAGGCGCTCCTGGAGGAGGTCGTCTACGACACCGACGGCAACCCGCTGACTTCTAGCTTCGCGGACTATGCCTTCCTGACCGCGACCGAGGTCCCCAGCTTCGAGCTGGCCGGGATGGAGACTCCGACCAGCTATAACCCGCTCGGGGCCAAGGGCATCGGGGAGGCCGGCACCATCGGCTCGACCCCGGCCGTGCAGAACGCGATCGTGGACGCGCTGGCGCACCTCGGCGTCCGGCACATCGACATGCCCGCCTCCCCCCAGCGGGTCTGGCAGGAACTGCGCGCGGTGTCAAGCGTTGAGGTGGGGCGGCAGCTGGGTCACAGGTCAGCCCGGTAGCGGGCGACCGCGCTTTCGTCCCATTCCAGGCCGTTGCCGGGGACGTCGGGCAGGTACAACTCGCCCGAGCGGACTTCGAAGGGGCGGGCCAGCACGGGGTGGGCCCAGTCCTGCCACTCCAGCCACTGCCGGGTCGGCGTGACCCGGAGCAAGTGCCCGGAGACCTCCGGGTAGAGGTGTGAGGACATGGGCAGCCCCGTCACGTCGGCGATCGCCGCCGCCTGCAGCCAGCCCGTCACGCCGCCGATCCGCATCAGGTCCGGCATCACCAGATCACAGGCCCGGGTGCGGATGGCGTCGTACATCGCCCGCGGGCCGTAGAAATTCTCCCCCAGCATGACGGGGGTGGCCAGGTCGGCCGCGAGCCTGGCGTGCCCGTCCAGGTCGTCGTAGCGCAGCGGTTCCTCGATCCACGCCAGGCCCTCGGCGTCCAGCGCGCGACAGCGCTCGAGCGCTTCACCCAGCCCCAGGCCCTGGTTATAGTCCGCGACCAGCGTCACCTGATCGCCGACGGCGGCCCTGACCCGGCGGACCGCGGCGATGTCGTCGGCCGCGTCCGCGCGCCCGACCCGGACCTTGAGCGCGGTGAACCCGCCCTCTTCGAGCAGTTCCAGCGCCTCGGCGGCGACGTTCCCGGGCGGGATGAGCCCCAGGCCGTTGCTGTTGTACGCGGGCACCGGGGCCAGCGTGCCGCCCAGCAGGACGGCCAGCGGCAGGCCGGCCGCCTGGGCCAGCGCGTCCCACAGCGCGATGTCGAGCCCGGCCACCGCGGCCAGGGCCAGGCCCTGGTAGCCGGCCAGGCTGAGCCAGCCCCGGGCGGCGGCGAAGGCCGCGGCCGGCGCCACCGGCTGGCCGCGCAAGCCGGCGCCGAGGTCATCCAGTAGGGTCCGCAACCCCGCGGTCGCGCGGCTCAGGTAAGGGGCCAGGTAGCCCCGCCCGGTAATGCCCTGCTCGGTCAGCACGTCGATGAGGAGCAACGGCCACTGAGAGAAATCCCCGACCTTGGTGGCCAGCGGCCGGCGCAGCGGCACCACCACCGGCCGCACCGACACGTCCCGCACCACCAGCGCCGCATCTTGATCCGCCACATCCGCCTCCGGTTAGCTGACGGCTACGGACTAGGTTTAGCGCGGGAAGCGCCGCGCCGCCGTCTCAGCACGGGACGCGCGGCCCAGGCGGGCCGGGCGGGACGGTCAATGCCGTTCATGAGGCCGCCGGGTCGGGCTGCCGCCGCGGCTCCGGCCTGCCGGGCCCAGCGCGCAGGCGGAAGCTGACGGGTAGCCTCGCGCCGCGGCTGAGGCCGGGCCAGCTGAATGACCGCGGGCAGGCCGGCCCCGCTGGTACCGCCCGGTGGTACGTGGGTCCGCGTGCCCCAGGGCGCTCTGCAGGTCGTGCAGCGACCCGCCGGTGTCCAGGTACAGCGCCGCGAAGGAGCGGCGCATCGCGCTCGGCCCGAGGTGGGCCACCAGGTCGATCGGCAGGCCGGCCCGCGCGGCGAGGCGGTGTACGATCCGCCACACGTCGGCGGCGAACAGCCGTCCCCCCGTCCCGGTGGCGAACAGCACCGGGACGGGCTTGTCCTCGGCCCGCCCGGCGAGGTAGGCGTCTATCCGGGCGGCCGCCGGGCCGGGCAGCGTGAGACCCAGGCGGCGGCCGTTCTTGCGGGTGACCCACAGCACCCGGTGCCCCCGGTCGGTGCCGAGGTCCTCGACGTCGGCGCCGATGACCTCACAGACCCGGACGCCGGTAAACAGCAAGACCGCGATCAGCGCGGCGGTGCGGGCGCGCTGCGGGCCACGCGCCGTGTCGGCGGCGTGGACGAGCGCCAGGACCTGCTCCCGGGTCAGGGCCGGCCTGGCCGCGGTGTCCGGACCCGCCCGGGGCCGGGCGACGCCGACGGCTGGACTGGCGGTGATATGCCCGCGCCGGGCCAGCCAGGCGTACCAACTCGAGACGGCGGCGAGTTTGCGGGCCGCGCTGGCCGGGGAGAGTCCGGCGAGGTCCAGCTGCCTGGCGTACCGGGCCACGTGCAGCCCGGTGACGCCGGTGACGGGGTGCACTTCCTGCTCCTGGCACCAGGTGAGCCATGACGGCGCCCGGCTGGGTCGTCGCCGCGGCGTGATCCCGATGTCCCGGGCGTAACCGGTGCGGGTACTCTCTGACCGCTGCCCCGCGAGCCAGCCGAGCACCAGGCGTGTCACCGGATCGGCGTCGGCCGACGCGGCCACCAGTGCCGATCTGGAGGGGCGGCTGTTGCCCATACGGGGACGTTGTCCGGAAAGATCCTCGATAATCGCCGGCGGCGCCCCGGCCGCCGCCGGATGTCGATCGTTATCGTGTGCCATTACCTGCCCTTACCGGGTGCCCTTATCGGGTGGGTTATGACACACGAAGATTCGAAACCAGCTATTCTGCGGCATCGGTCTCCCCGGGGCTAACGGTCGGTCGGCTCGGCCGCGGCCCTCTTCCGCAGCGATTCGACCAGGGCGGCGACGTGGCGCCGGTCTTCGGGTGTCAGCTCGTCGATGCTGGCGATCAGGAGTTCCTTCTCCCGGTCACCTGACTGCTCCCGCTCGGCCGGGACCTCGTCGTAGTAGTGCAGCCCGGTGGACTCCGCGGCCGCCGAGCGGACCGCGGAGACCGGCACGTCGAGGCCCTTGGCCAGGGCATCGATCGTGGCCGGGCGGGGCGGCCGGGTCAGGTTCCGCGTGGTCGCGAGGGTGTAGACGGTGGAACGAGGCAACCCGCCGCGCCGGGCGACGTCGCCGTAGGACCAGCCCTGGTCGCGCAGGCGCTCCTGGATCAGGCGCTGAAGGGGATTGATCCCGAGTTCGGCCGCGGCCGCGGCGGGGCGCGGCGGCTCGGCCGCGGAGTCCCGCTCGTCCCCCTTCGCCTGCACCGTCATAGAAAACCTAGCCATCTTCGTCCGGAGCTTGGGTCTCGCTTCGCGGTACTTGCCTTATCACAAGATGATGCTGTACGGTGGTCACCGAACAGTACGTTCGGCAAAGAGCGTACAGCAAGTCCGAGACCCGGCGCCACCAGGGTGCCGAGCGGTTCCCAAAGGCCCTGTACACCCCGGGAACACGGGCAAGCCTTGGCCTGCCAGGCCCGGCAGGCCGTCGACAAAGGAGTCTCCATGTCCACTGTACCTGTGACGACGCAAGAGCTCGAGCTCGAGACCGCTGAGCTGCTCCCGAGCCGGGAAACCCTCTGTGTCTGGAGGTCCCCGCACCAGAACGGCGGCAACACCACCATTGTCAGCCAGTCGGACGGCAACGTGACTCAGGTGGGCGGCGGCATCCTGTCGCCGAACGTGAACGTCGGCCTCCTCAACGGCAGTTTCGACAACATCGGCGGCCTCCTGTAGCACCTGTCCGGTTCTCACCGCCGGCCTGCTGCGCATTGCCTACGAGGGGGATGGGCAGCAGGCCAGGAGGGCCGCCCGCCCTGGCCGGCGGGCGGCCCTCCGCCTTCCTGATGTCCGCTGGTGAGCAAGAAACGGGAGGAGCAGACCGATGACCGTGGCCGCAGGACCCGTCGGCACCGAGCGCACGGCACCCGTGTCGCCCCCGGCCGGGTCCGCCGGGGTGCCCCGGCTGGCCGCCGGGGTCGAGTTGCTCGGCGAGTACCAGGACTCCGGCTACAGCCAGCCGCCGTCGCTGGTACGGCGGGCCGACGGCCAGGTCATCCAGATGTCCCCGCTGCTGTACCAGGTGACCTGCCGGATCGACGGCTCCCGCGACCCGGCCGCCATCGCGAAGCTGGTCAGTGCGGAGCTCGGCCGGTCGCTGGACGCCGGCCAGGTCCGCCACCTCATCACGGCCAAGCTGCTGCCCCTCGGCGTCGTCGCCGCCGAAGGCGCCCCGCCCGTCGCGCCGAAGGCCAATCCGCTGTTCGCGCTCAGGGCGCGGGGGACACTGCTGACCGAACGTGCCGCGAACGTCGCGGCCGCGCTCCTGCGGCCGCTGTTCGGGGCGCCCGTCGTGATGGCCGTGGTCGGCAGCGTCCTGGTGGTGGACTGGTGGCTGTTCGCCGTCCACGGGCTGGGCGGGGGGGTACGGCAGGTCCTGCACGACCCGGTGGACCTGCTCGTCGTGCTCGGCCTGTCCCTGGTCTCCGCCGTCTTCCACGAGTGCGGGCACGCGACCGGCTGCCGCTATGGCGGCGCGCGGCCGGGCGTGATCGGCGCCGGCATCTACCTGGTCTGGCCGGCGTTCTTCACCAACGTCACCGACTCTTACCGGCTCAGCCGTGCGGGGCGGCTGCGAACCGACCTCGGCGGCCTGTACTTCAACCTGACCTTCATGCTGGCCCTGGCCGGCCTCTACGCGGTGACCTCGGCCGAGGTCCTGCTCCTGGTCATTGCCCTCACGCACCTGGAGATGCTGGAGCAGTTGCTGCCGTTCGTCCGCTTCGACGGTTACTTCATCCTCAGCGACATCGTCGGCGTGCCGGACCTGTTCGCTCGCGTCACCCCGATCCTGAAAAGCGTCGTCTCCCGGGGTCGCCCGGACCCGCGCGTCACCGGCCTGCGGCGGGGCGCCCGGGTCGTGGTGACCGGCTGGGTGCTGTGCGTCATCCCGCTGCTCGCGGTCACCATCGGGTCCATGCTGCTTTACCTCCCCCGGATCAACCGGTCGCTATGGCACTCCGCGAGCCAGCAGGCGCAGCTGGTGACCAGCGCGGTCACCGGCCACCACTACGCGCTCGCCGCGGTCGGCTCGGTCGGCGTCGCCCTGCTGACCCTGTCCTTCGCCGGGTCGCTGTACATCGTGACCGGGCTGGCGCGGCGGCTCGCCACCGTCGGGCTGCGCTGGTCCGCCGGCCGTCCCGCCGCCCGCCTGGTGGCCGCCGGGGCGTACCTGGTGGCCTGGACGATGCTGGCCACGTTCTGGGCCACTCAGGGTCAGTTCCGCGGCTGGTAACCGGGCCCGCGGCCGGCCGTCAGCGGCTGCTCTCGCTACGCTTAGGCGCCCGTATCGCGTGCTGAGACAATCGGCGGGTGACCGAACCAGGCGGCGGCAAGCCGCGCACCGAGTCCACCGAGGCGATGCTGACCCGGATCAGGGCCAGCTTCGGCCGGCAGGGCATGATGGCCACGCTCGGCGTGGAAGTAACGGCGGCCGAGCCCGGGCGGGTAGAGATGTCGCTGCGACGCCACGATGGGCTCACCCAGCAGCACGGGTTCCTGCACGCCGGCGCGATTACCACCGTCCTGGACACCGCGTGCGGGTACGCGGCGTACAGCGTCCTGCCGCCGGAGGCCTCCGTGCTGACCGCGACCTTTACCGTCAACCTGCTCGCGCCCGCGGCCGGGCAGCGGTTCGCGGTCACCGGCGAGGTGGTCAGGGCCGGGCGGACCCTGGTGGTCTGCCGCGGCGAGGCGTTCGCCGACGACGACAAGCGCCCGTTCGCGATCATGCAGGCCACGATGACCGCCCTGTATGACCGGCCGGGCCTCAGCGGCTGATCACGGAAAGCTGCCCGGCTCCACCGCGGGCGAATCCGGCCACCTGCTCGTCGAGTTCCCTGGCCCGCGCCGAACCGCGGAAGATCGGCTGGGCCAGCTCGGCCCGAAGCGCGGACAGGCGCTGCGCCTGCACGGCGGTGCGCTCGCCCGGACGCAGCGTCAGCACGGGGTGCAGCGCCGTGATCGCGGCGTCGAGCGCGCCTGACCGGAGCCGCACGATGGCCAGGTCGGTGTGGGCCAGCATCTGGCACCTGCGGCTGTGGTGCTCCCCTGGGTCCGGTCCCCGGCCGTACAGGCTGGTCGCGGACTCCAGCTCGGCGACCGCCTGCCCGCCTGATCCCGCCCCCCGGCCCGCCTCGGCGAGGATGAAGCCCGCGTAGTAGGACTGGGCGGCGCGGGAGAAGCCGAACTCGCCGCCGATCTCCAGCAACTCGTCGCGGTGATCGCGTTCCCTCGCGTCGCGAGCGGCCCCGATCGCCAGGCCGGCGCTGGCGGCGTCGCCCAGCCGGGCGCGGGCCAGGCCGCCGTACAGGTGGAGCTGCGCCGCGTTCTGCCCGTCGGCGACATACTCAAGACCGCTGCCCGCCAGGCTCGCGGCCTGGCGGGGATGCCCGCCCCAGTAGGCCGCGTAGGCCGCGCACAGGCGCAGCCGGGCCATCAGCGGCCGGTGATCGATGATCGTCGCGTAGGCCCAGCCGGCCCTGGTCAGCTCCTCGGCGGCCTGCGGGTAGCCGAGACTGACGGCCGCGGCGGCCATTAACGCGCTCAGGCAGCCCGCCAGCAGGTAGAGCTCAGCGGCGTCGCGCGGCCACTGGCGCCGGTCCAGCGCCTCAAGGACCCGGTTCCTGACCCGCCTCATGTCCATGAACAGGGCGAAGGTCTCGCCCGTCATGTACTGCACGGACAGGCCGGTCACGTCGGCGCGGAACTGTTCCAGGGTGGCCTCGCCGATACCACGCTGCTCGACGCGCCCGGCATGCTCGCTGCCTTCATGCGCGGCCATAAGGACCCCTCGCCTGATCGCGGAAGCGCCCGTCTCGGGCGGTGCCGTCTCACGGTAGGCGGAGGTAGCGGGTCCCCCAGGGCCAGGGTCGACCATGCCCGGCGGGTCGGCGGACGGCCGCGGCGACGCATCCGCCGCGCGGCCGAATTGGCTGAACGGGATCCCGAAGGCGCCGCAATAGTAGAGCTGGTAACGCTCGGCCGGGCCGACGACACCGCGTTCCCAGCGGTAGATGTTGTGGCCGATGTTGTCGGCGGCCGGCACCGACGTGTCACCCTTGGCCTTAGCCGCCTTGATGAGCTGGCGGGCCATCTCCGACCGCGTCCAGCCGCGGTCCTCGCGCTGCCGGCGCAGCCAGGCGCCGAGTTCGGAAGACATAGAGCGTTATCGTAACGTCAGGCAGTGTCGACCGGGCACGACGTGTCCGCCGCTGTCAACGATTGTCACGTTTCGCAGAGGCTGGCCTCCGCGGCGATGCGCAGCGCGGCGGCCACCAGGCGGCCGGCTCGTTCCCGGGCGGCGGGCTCTTCGCGGATGGTGTCGGCCAGGAACTGACCGGGGTCGAGCCCCAGCTGCTCCGCGTCCTGGTTTCCGCCGGCGTCCAGCCAGAGCTTGAGCTGCGGGCCGTCGACCTCGGGATGGAACTGGACCGCCAGGTGCCGGCCGATCCGGAACGCCTGTACTCCCACGTCGTTACGGGCCAGCACCGTCGCGGTCGCGGCGGGCAGGCAGCGGTCGCCGTGGAACTCCAGCCAGGGGCCGGCCGGGATCAGCTCGTGGTCGACCGACTCGACCAGCGTCCAGCCGATCTCCTTGCGGGGCATCGCCTCGACCCGCCCGCCGAACGCGGCGCAGATCGCCTGGGCGCCGAAGCAGATGCCGAGCACCGGCACGCCCGCCTCGTCCACCCCGCGCAGCCAGGCCAGTTCCTCGCCGATCCACGGGTCGGGATCGTTGACCGAGCTGACGGCGCCGAGCAGCACGACGTGATCAACGTTGTCGAGCGCCGGCAGCGGCCCGTCGTCGGGCCACAGGTGGACGGCCAGCTCGGCCCCCTGCGCCTCGAACGCGGCGGCGATGAAGCCGGCCGAGTCCACGCCGTGATGCCGGACGAGGACCACTCGCATCACGGGGTGCCCTCGGTGGACGGCCGGTAACCCGCCTGGCTCAGCATCCGGCGCAGATCGACCACCATCTGGGCGTCGATGTCCTTGCCCGGGGGAGGGTCGAAGAACTCGGTCTCGGATCCGATCGTGACGGTGAGCTTGCCGTCGTGGTGCACGGCCACCGTGCCCACGGCCTCCAGCAGGGACGTTACCGCGCGCCACTCGATGTTATGGCTCGCTGGGTGGGCGAAGATCTGACGCAGGGTGTTCCGGTGATGATTGTCAAGGTGCTCTGACTCCGACGAGGATGACATCGTGCTCCCTTCTGGCCTGACCCTACGTCCGGCCAGGCCGGGACAGCGAAGGGGGTCTTGTGTCTCGCGTGCTCATTACCGGGTCGAGTGACGGGCTGGGCCTGATGGCCGGGCGGCTGCTGGTCGCTGATGGCCATTCGGTCACGCTGCACGCCCGCAACGCCAGCCGGGCCGACGACACGCGCGCGGCCCTGCCGCAGGCCGACGGCGTGGTCATCGGGGACCTGTCCAGCATCGCCGGCATGCGGCAGGTCGCCGGGCAGGCCAACGCGGCGGGTCGGTTCGACGCCGTCATCCACAACGCCGGGATCGGCTACCGCGAGCCGCGGCGGGTCGAGACCGAGGACGGCCTCGCGCAGGTCTTCGCGGTCAACGTGCTCGCCCCTTACCTGCTGACGGCCCTGGTCGAACGGCCGGCCCGGCTCGTCTACCTGAGCTCGGGCATGCACCGCGGCGGTAACGCCGAGCTGGCTGACCCGCAGTGGACCCGGCGGCGCTGGAACGGCGCCCAGGCCTATTCCGACAGCAAGCTGTCCGACGTCGTCCTCGCCTTCGCCGTCGCCCGCCGGTGGCCTGGCGTGCTCTCCAACGCGCTCGAGCCAGGCTGGGTGCCGACCAAGATGGGCGGTCCGGGCGCACCGGGCGACATGTCCCTGGCCCCGGTGACGCAGGCCTGGCTGGCCGTCAGCCATGATCCCGCGGCCATGGTCAGCGGCGGCTACTTCTACCACAAGCAGCCCAGGCAGGCCCATCCCGCCGCCCGCGACCCCGCGGTCCAGGACCGGCTGCTCAGCTACTGCGCCGAGCTAACTTCGGTGCAGCTGACCGGGGCGGAGCTCCGGCCGTGAGCGCATCGCCACCTGGTCACGTGCTGGTCATCGGGGTAGATGGAGTCCGCTTCGACCTGCTGGGCCCCGGCACCACCCCGGCCATCTGGGCGCTGGTCCTGGGCGCCGTCGGCTGGTCACCAGGTCCAGGGTAAGCGGGCAGGCCAGGGCCGCCCCCGATCCCGGTCGCGGCGGGCCGGCACCCGGTTCGCCGGCGTGACCGCGGCGACCCGATGGCTGAGGTAATCCGGGGTGGAGCACCACGGCCCGTTCGGCCCAAAAAGACGGGGAGGCCAGCCGGAGCGGCGGGTCAGGGGAGGGTCAGGACCGCGGCGCCGCCGGCGGTAATGGCGACGGTGTGCTCGACGTGGGCCGCGCGGCTGCCGTCGCCGCTGCGGATCGTCCAGCCGTCGTCGTCGATCCGGTAGCTGTCCTTGCCGCCGGCCAGGAACCACGGCTCGATCGCGACGACCAGCCCGGGGACGAGCTTGCGGCCGCGGCGCGGCAGCCCCTCGTTCGGGATATGGGGATCCTCGTGCATCGTCCGGCCGATGCCGTGACCGCCGAAATCGGTGCAGATGCCGTAGCCGCCCGCCCGTCCGACCGCGCCGATGGCCGCGGAGATGTCGCCGATCCGCCCGCCGGGAACCGCGGCGGCGATGCCCGCGCGCAGAGCGTCGCTGGTGGTGTCGATCAGGCGCGCGTCGGCCGCGTCCGGGGCCCCGATCGTGAAGGAGATCGCGGCGTCGCCCGCCCAGCCGTCCAGCACGGCGCCGCAGTCCACGCTGAGCAAGTCGCCGGCGGCGAGTTGGTACCGGGTGGGGATGCCGTGCAGCGCGGCGTCATTGACCGAGGTGCAGATCACCGCCGGGAACGGCACCGGCGCGAAGCCCGGATGGTAGCCGAGGAACGGCGAGGTCGCCCCGGCCCCGGCAAGGACGTCGCGGGCGATCTCGTCCAGCTCGGTCAACCGGATACCCGCCTTGGCCTGGTCCCGGACGGCGGCCAGGATCTGCGCGACGACCTGCCCGGCGGCGCGCATCGCCTGGACCTCTCCTGCTGTCTTGATCTCGACCACGGCTCAGCACCTCCCTTTGCGGTATAACTATACCGGTATTAATATCACGGGTATGGTCCGACCACCGCTCAGCCACCTCGAGCACGAGCGCGGCGAACGGCTGGGCATGCTGCTGCGTGCGGCGCGCGGGCCGCGCAGCATGGCCGAGATCGCCGCGACATCCGGCGTTCCCGCGGAAACGCTGCGCAAGATCGAGACCGGCCGCATCGCCACGCCCGCCTTCTTCACCGTCGCCGCCCTGGCCACCGCCCTCGGCCTTTCGCTCGAGGAGATCGTCCAGCACTGCGAGGAACCGCCCGAGGCGCTCAGCGCCTGACCCGCGCAGGTCGCTCCCGGCCCGGGTCGGCACCTTAGACCGCTGCGGTAGTGCCAGCGTGAGTAATGAGGCCGGGGCGAAGCCTGATGCGCCTGACCGGGAAAGATCTTGGAAACTTCGCGCTTCGCGGAAATCTGCAGGGATCCCGGTCCCTAAAATCCTCCACGAAGCCAGAATCCTCCACAATAAGACCGGGTATCTCGAACTCGTGAGCGAAAAACGTACGGATGGGGCCGCCGGGGGCCGACGGCTCAGAGGAGGCCGGTGATCGCCCGCACCTCCTCGACGGCATAGTGGACGCCGTCGTGGAACTCGCTGGCGCGCTGCCGGCGCAGCACATCCGCCTCAAGCCGGTACTGGGCCGCCACCTCAGCCGGCCAGCCGGGATCCGGCCACTGGTAGGGCAGGTCCGCCAGCGTTCCCGCGGGTACCGGCTGGCCGGCCAGGGCGAGCACATCGCGGCAGACCGCGCGCTGCTCGTCCGCGTGGTGCGGGCGGCCGACGCAGTTGCCGAGCGGGAAGTTGAGGAACCCGCTGCGCGGCGGCCGCACCAGTTCGGTGATGTCGCGGGCGTTCGTGGTCGAGACGGTCGGCAGCCCGCACCGCTCCACGGCCCGCGCCAGCACGCCCATGGCCTGGTGGCAGGCCGGGCACAAAGGGACCACGAACAGCAGGTCCGCGCCCTGCGCGCGGGCTTCCGCGGCGACCGCGGGCGCCACGTCGCCGGCTAGCGCCCGCAGCCGCTTGATCGCCCCGAGCATGCTGAGGTGGGTGTCGGTGACCCCGCCGATGACGCCCTCCGCGGCGAGCTCGGCCAGCCGCTGGTAGGGGAACACGACGTTGACGTCGCGGAGCCCAGGCCGGCGCATCGGCGTCGGGTGCGAGGGCCGCAGCCGGCCGGGGTCGGTCGCGGCCGGGATGCGCCGGAAGCTGAGGTCGTTGACCGGTTCGAACGCCGGGTCGCCCCGGAGGTGGACCCCGGCGCTGTTCAGCAGCATCACCCGGGCTTGGGCCAGCGGCACCGTGAGCGGGGCCATAACCGGGACGCCGAGATCGGCGACCGGCATCGGCGGCAGCGGCCGCGACACCTCGTTGATCAGCTCCAGGTAGCGGACGTGCCCCGCGGCGGTCTCCGTCATGACGCGGAGTGGCTGCGCCCGCCGGGCGCGGCGGGGCGCGGGCCGGGCGCGGCGGGGCGCGGGCCGGGCGCGGCGGGGCGCGGGCCGGGCGCGGCGGGGCGCGGGCCGGGCGCGGCGGGGCGCGGGCCGGGCGCGGCGGGGCGGGGGCCGGGCGCGGGGTGGGCGGACAGCTCGCCCACCAGCTGCTGCATCCCCGGGCCCCAGCGTTCCTGCAGCACATCGTGGAACTCATTCCAGATCTGCTGGACGTAGATGTCGTGCCTGATGTACCCCTTGGCCAGCGCGGCCAGCAGCGGGTCGCGGCCGACCAGGGACTGCCAGTCCACGCCGTTCTCGGCCACCGCCCACACCACGTCCGCGCTGTCCGCGACCACCGCCACGTGGCGGGCCTGGTGCCGGCGGTAGACCACGCCCCGGGTGCTGTCGTGGCTGACCGTCCGCCCGTGGCGCAACTCGACGATCGGCGCGCCGAAATGCAGCACGTCGCACACCACGCCGCGGGCGTCGGCGCGGTCGATGGCGGCGCCGATGACCGCCGGGTCCGGGCAGTTCACCGACACGTAGACGTGCCGGCGGGAACCGTCGATCAGCTCGACCGTGTGCTCCTCGATGGCCGGCCAGCTCGGGAACGAACGCAGCACCCGGTAGCCGTTCACGCCGGGCGGCTGAGCAGCGCTGGCGAGCTCGCGCTGGGCCCCGGCCAGCCGTTCCTTGAAGGAATTCGCCAGGTCAGCCAGGAGCTGGTCGGCCGGCACCGCCACGAACCTGGCCGGCTCGGAGTCGATGGCCGCGACCACGCCCTTCGCGGTCAGCCGGCGCAGCGTCTCGTACACCTTCGGCTGCGGGATCCCGGTGACGTTGGCCAGCGCGTACCCGGTGAGCGGCTCACGGCCGAGCAGCCCCACGTAGGCCCGCGCCTCGTACTGGGAGAACCCCAGCTCGATCAGGCGGCCCACCGCCCCCTGCTGGCTGCTGGGCTGACCGCTCACCACCGCCCCCTTCGCCCGGTCATGGCTGCCTCCTCGCGGCCGGCGCTCCGGCTCCGCCGAGGCGGCCCGGCGCCGCCGCCGGCAGCGCGAGCACCCGCTCGGCGTTAGCGTGGAACACCTTGTGCATGACCTCGTCGCTGAACCCCAGTTCGTCCCATTCTCGCAGCAGCCGGTCGAGCGGCAGGCTGGGGTAGTCCGAACCGAACATGATCTTGTCCCGGAGCCGGCCGCGGATGTCGGTCTTCAGGGCCGGCGGGAAGTGCTTCGGCGCCCAGCCGGACAGCTCCCAGTAAACGTTGCCCTTGTGCAGCGCGACCGCGGTCATCTCGTCCACCCAGGGCCAGCCGGGATGGGCGGCGATCACGGTCATCCCGGGGAAGGTGGCCGCGAGCGCGTCGATCGCCTGCGGGTGGGCGTGCCTGATCACCGCGCCGTCGCCGCCGGGCATGCCCGCGCCCATGCCGGTCGTGCCGACATCGATCATCACCGGGACGCCGAGCGCGTCGATCATCTCGAACAGCGGCCGGTACTGCGGGTCGTCCACCGAGTAGCGGCCCATGATCGGATGGAAGTGGAAGCCGAGCACCCGGTGCTCGCGCACCGCCTGTTCCGCCGCCGCGACCGCGCCGGGGCCCCGCAGCGGGTCCACCGTCCCCCACGCGCCGACGAAGGTCCCGGGATGACGGTCCCGCATCCCGGCTACGTAAGCGCTCGTGCAGGGCGGCGCTCCGGTCACCGATTCAATGTCGAACGCGACCAGCACCGCCTCGATGCCGTGCGCGCCGAAGTCCGCGACGACCTCCTCCTCGGTCTTGGCCGTCCAGTGCTTCTTCCAGTACCGGCCCAGCGGCTCCACGTACGGCCCTTGCGACGCGATCCACTCCGCCGTGCCGGGGTAGGCGTGCAGGTCTACCCGTCTCATCGGTCCTCCCGGTTCACCAGCGCGACATCTGGGGCAAGCATGGCGGCCAGGGCGTTCTTGGCGACCTTGCCGACCGGGGACAGCGGGAAGCGGTCGAGGACGGCCAGGCTTTCCGGCAGCTTGTGCCGGGCGATCTCCTGCTCCGCGAGGAACTCCGCCAGCTCCGGCAGGGTCAGCGTCCGGCCGGGCCGCAGGATCACGCAGGCGCACATCCGCTCGCCGAGCACGGGATCGGGCACCGGCACGCACGCCACGTTAAGCACCGCCGGGTGAGCGAGGATGAGGTTCTCCACCTCCTCCGCGGAGATCTTCTCCCCGCCCCGGTTGATCAGGTCCTTACTCCGGCCGGCCACCACGTAGTTGCCGCTCGGGTGCCGCCACATCAGGTCACCGGAACGGTAGAAGCCGTCCGCGGAGAACGCCCGCTGGTTGTGCTGCGGGGCGTTGTAATAGCCGCGCAGCGTGTACGGGCCGCGCGCCAGCAGTTCCCCGATCTCGCCGTCGGCGACGTCCAGCCCGTCCTCCCCGACCAGGCGCACTTCGTCGTCGGGGCAGACGGGCCGGCCCACCGTCTCCAACCGGACCTCGGGCGGGTCATCCAGCCGGACGAACATGAGCAGGCCTTCGGCCATGCCGAAGTTCTCCTGCACGGTGACGTGGCGGAAGACCCGTTCGGTGCGCAGCCGGGTCTCCGGCTGCAGCCGCTGGCCGCCGCTTTGGATGACCCGCACCGAGCCCAGGTCATAGCGGTCGGCCGCGGGATCGTTGATCCACCGGATGAGCAGCGCCGGCACCACGTGAATGTGCGTGACCCGGTGGCGGTCGATGGCCGCGAACACCGCCTGGGCCCGCGTGGACGCCGACAGGCACACCGTCGCGCCGGACAGCAGGAACCCCTGCAGGCCCGGGCAGGCCAGCGGCAAGTTGTGCGCGATCGGCAGCACGTCGAGCAACACGTCGCCGTCGCGGATGTCGCAGACGGAGGTGGCCAGCTTGGAGTTGAAGGCGTAGTCGTTGTGCGTGCGCGGGATCAGCTTGGGGATCCCGGTGGTCCCGCCGGACAGCTGGAAAACCGCCGGGTCGCACGGGTCGAGGCCGGCGACGATGGCGTCCAGGTCGGCGGGCGTGTGCCGGGCGGGTCTGCGTTCGTGCAGTTCGGCCAGGCTGACCCGGCCGGCCGCCGGGTCGCTCCGGCCGCCCTGCAGGATGCTCAGCCGGAGCTGCGGCTGCTCCGCGCGGACCCGTTCGTGCAGTTCGGCGAAGTCGGCGTCCCTGGCCGCCGCCGGGGCGGCGGCCGCGACCGCGCCGGACAGCCCGACGAACTGGCGCAGTTCGGTGAAGCGGTGCGAGGGCAGCGCCATGATCGGGATCGCGCCGATCCGCTGCAACGCGAAGTACAGCGAGGCGAACCAGCGGGTGTTGGGCAGCTGCACCACCACCCGGTCGGCTGGCTCGAGGCCCAGGTCAAGCAGGTTCAGCGCCACCCGCTCCGAGGCGGCGGCCAGCTCGGCGTAGGTGTAGGACCCGTCGTCGTCCACGACGGCGACCCGGTCCCCGTACCGGTCGAAGACCTCGAGGAAGTGGGCGATGAGCGGGCGGTCCTCCCAGTAGCCGCGGGCACGGTAGCGCGCCGCGAACTCGGGCGGGAAGGGGGTCACGCCGGGCAGGGTCATGCCGGCCCCGCCTTCTGCCGGGCGATCTTCGCCGCGGGCACGGTCTCGGCGGCGGTGGACAGGACCCCGCCGGAGACGAACGTGCCGAGCAGGTTGCCCTCGGTCACCGGCACCAGAGCGGCGCCGTCGGACAGCGGGATGCGCACGTCACGGTCGACGGTCACCCGGAACCGCCGCGGTGACGTGGCCCAGTCGCGCCCGAACACCATCAGGGCCGTACCTGTTCGACCGGGACCACGACGACCCGCACTCCGCCGGAGTCGAGGGCCTCCTTCACCGCGGCGGCGACCTCGCCCCGGTGCTCCGCCCGCAGCCCCGCGGCCCCGTAGCCGGCCGCGACCCCGGCATGGTCGATCCCGGGCAACTCGGTGCCGGGGTGGGCCCGCGGGTCGTGGCCGACCCCGAGGTACCCCTCGATCGCTCGTTTGACGGCCAGGTAACCGCCGTTGTCCAGGACGACCACCACCAGCGGGGCCTGCTGCTGTACCGCCGTCCAGATGGCCTGCACTGAGAAATGGAAGCTGCCGTCGCCGACCACGGCGAGCACCGGCCGGTCCGGGCGGCCCAGCCGGGCGCCGACCGCCGCCGGGACCCCCCAGCCGAGCGCGCCGCCCGAGCTGCGCAGCAGCGTCTGCCCGTCGCCGATGTCCAGGTGGCGTAGCAGCCGGGTGGACGAGCGCACCCCTTCGTCGACGACGATCGCGTCCGGTGGCAGCACCTGATTCAGCTCGGCGGCGACCGCTGGCACCGGCAGCGGCGTGGTGCCGGCGGTCCGTTCGGCGTGCCGGGCGTGCTCGCGGTCAGATCGCAGGCGGGCGAGCCGGGCGGGACGGGCCGCGGCCGCGGCCGGATCGGCGGACCGCTCGAGGGCGCGGTCCAGGTGCGGGGCCAGGGCGCGCAGGGCCGCTCGCGGGCTCGCCACGATCCCCGCCGCCGTCGGCACCCGCCGGCCCACCTGCGCGGCGTCGGGATGGATATGCACCAGCCGGGCGCCGGCGGGCAGCCGCGGGTGACGGGCCGCCGAGAACGGGAAGAACACCCGGGCGCCGACCGCGAATACCAGGTCACAGCCGTCCAGTACCGCCGGGTCCTCGCCGTACAGGCCCAGGAACCGCGGATCCGCGGTGGGGAACGGCAGGTCCGCCAGGTCGGTGAAGTCCGTGCCGAGCAGCGGCGCCGCCAGCCGCTCGGCGAGCGCCCGCAGCTCGGGCACGCAGTCGCGGGCCTCGCTGCCGACCACGATCACCGGCCAGCGCGCGGCGGCGAGTTCGGCCGCGACGGCGGCACAGGCCGCCTCAGCCGGGATCGGGCCGGCGTCGGCCCACAGCGCCTGGTTGGCCACCGGCGGCCCGGGGGCGCCGTCCGGGACCGGCCCGCGCAGGAAATCCTCCGGTACGGCCAGGTAGGCCGGGCCCGCCGGGGCGGTCATGGCGACGTGCAGCGCCCGCCAGAGGTCGTGGCCCAGTTCGGCGGCGCTCAGCGTCTGGTGCGCCCACTTGGTGAACGGCCGCACCGCCTCCGGCAGGTGCGGATGCGCGCAGAATCCGTCTTCGCTCAGCACCGTGGTGTCCTTGTGCCCGGCGGTCACCACCACGGGCGAGCCGTCGCGGCGGGCGTTGTAGATCTGGCTGGCGCCGTTCAGCGTGCCGACGCTGGTATGCAGGCAGACCACGCCCGGCCGGCCGGTGACCCGGGCATAGCCGTCCGCCATCGAGACGACCGCGCCCTCGTGCAGGCCGAGCACGTAGCGCGGGCCGCCGGATGCACCGCGCTCGCGCAGCGCCTCGAGCAGCGCCGCCTCGGTCGAGCCGGGCAGCCCGAAGACGGTGTCCACCCCGGCCTGGGTGAGCACGTCGACGAAGACTTCCGCCCCGGTCCGCGACCCGGTCATGACTCCGCCACCTCTGCCTCCTTGACGCTTGCCTCCTTGACGCTTGCCTCTGCGACGCTTGCCTCGTTGACGCTGACGTGCCCGCCGAGGAACACTTCGGCCATCTCGCCGCTCGCGAGCACCTCGGCGGCCGGGGCGGACATCACGACCCGCCCCTGCACCAGCACCGACGCGGTGTCGGCCAGCCGCAGCGCGGCCTGCGCCTTCTGCTCCACCAGCAGCACGGCGTGCCCGCGGTCGGCCAGCGCGCGCACCTGGTCGTTGAGCACCGCCTCCGTGAGCGCGGCGGACAGCCCCGCCGTCGGCTCGTCCAGGATCAGGACCCGCGGGTTGAGCATGAGGGCACGGGCGATCGCGGTCATCTTCCGCTCGCCGCCGCTCATCGTGCCGACGTACCGGTTCAGCTTGGCGCGCAGGGCCGGGAAGATCTCGAGCACTTCGGTCATCCGCGCCGCCCGCTCGGCCTTGCCCAGCAGGTAGCCGCCCATGTTCAGGTTCTCGCTGACCTTCAGCGTGTCGAAGACGTCGTCCACCTGCGGCACGTAGCCGATGCCGTGCCGCGCCAGCTGGTCAAGCGGCCGGCCGGTGATGTCGGTGCCGTCGGCGAGGACCCGGCCGTCCATGATCCGGGCCAGGCCGAGGATCGCCTTGAGCAGCGTGCTCTTGCCGGCCCCGTTCGGCCCGACGACCGCGACCAGCTGGCCGGTCCTGACCTCGAGGTCTATCCCCCGGATGACCGGGATGTCGCCGTAGCCGGCGACAAGCTGGCTGGTGGCGAGCGCCGGCGCGGGCTGGGGCTGGGGCTGGGGCGGCACCGCGTCGGGTACCGGGTCAGCCGATGACATAGGCGTCCTGGACCTCCTTCCTGGTCCGCAGCTCGGCCATCCGGCCCTCCGAGATGACCTTGCCCTGCGCCATCACCACGACCTGCGAGCAGAGCCGCTCGACAGCCCGCAGCTCATGCTCGACCAGCAGGATAGACATCCCGCCGTCGGCGAGCTCAAGGCAGGCCGCCTCCAGCCGCTCGGCCAGGGCCGGCGCGAGCCCGGCCATCGGCTCGTCGAGCAGCAGCAGCCGCGGTCCCGTCATCAGCGCCCGCATCACCTCGAGCATGCGCTTCTGGCCGCCGCTCAGGCGCCCGGCTCGCTGATCGGCCGCCTGGGCCATACCGAACAGCGTCAGCAGGCCGCGGGCCCGCTCCACCAGCAGGTCCTCGTCGCGGCCCCACAGCCAGCGGCCGCCCGCCACCCCGGCGGCGGACTCGCCGCGCTGCGCCGGAGCGACGAGCAGGTTCTCGATGGTGGTCAGGGCGCCGAATTCGCGCGGCAGCTGGAAGGTGCGCACGATCCCCAGCCGGGCCCGCCGGTGGGCGGCCAGGTGACCGATGTCGCGGCCGTCGAAAATGATCGTGCCTGCCTCCAGCCGGATGAAGCCGCTGATGAGGCCGAGCACCGTGGACTTGCCGGCCCCGTTCGGGCCGATCAGCCCGGTGATCTGGCCGGGCGCGACGGTGAAGCTCGCGCCGTCGACCGCGTGCACCCCGCCGAAGCTCCTGGCCAGGTCGTTGACGCTGAGGATCGGCGGCCCGCCGGCGTGGCCGCCGTTGACCGCCGGATCCGCTTCCGCCGTCCGCGCGCTCGCGCGGATCGTGACCAGGGCGGCCAGCCCGGCCGGGGCCGGGGCCGGGGCAGGGACCGGGGACTTGGGCCGGCCCAGCCGCGACGCCGCCCATGCGGCCAGGCCTCGAGGGCCGGGGTCGGCGTACCTGGGGCGCCGTTCCGGGATCAGCCCCTGCGGCCGGCTGAACACGAAGGCGATGGTGAGCACCCCGAGAATGATCCAGCCGAGGTCCTCGGTCAGCTGCGGCGAGCTCTTGATCTGCGGCAGGAACTGCACGCCCTGCAGGATCAGCACCGGGACGATGGCCGTGCCGAGCAGCACCCCGGCGTCGTTGCCCAGGCCGCCCACGATGATGGCGGTGAGCAGGGCCAGCGTCTCCACGTACTGCCACGAAGAGGGGGACCAGCCGCCGATGAACCCGGCCAGCAGCGCCCCGCTCAGGCCGGCGTAGATCCCGCCCACCGCCTGGACCGCCAGCCGCAGGCCCACCACGTTCTTGCCGATCGCGGTCGCGGCGTCCTCGTCCGCGCGCATCGCGCGCAGGACGCGCCCGAACGGCCCGGTGGTGAACCGGCGCAGGACCAAGTAAGCCAGCACGCAGATGACCGCCACGAGCGCGACGTAGTACCAGCCCCGATGCGAGGGGTCCACCGAGGCGATCGGGTTCGGGATCAGGCTCAGCCCGGCGTCGCCGTTGAACAGGCCGGTGTCGGCGCCGACGACGGTGGTGGCGAGGATCGAGATGACCAGCATCACCATGGCCTGGTAGTCGGCCCGGAGCCGCTTCAGCCCGGTGATCCCGATCACGCAGCCGAGAACCCCGCAGATCAGGGCGGTGAGCACCACGGCCAGCGCCACCGGCAGTCGCGCCCCGATGATGTAGTCCTGGAACCCGCCGGAAGCCGCCGGAGGGCCGAGGGTGAACGCCGCGTAGAAGTAGGCGCCCGCCGCGACCAGGACGATGTACGCGAAGTTGACGACGCCCGCCACCCCGAACTCCAGGTTCAGCCCCCAGGCCGCCAGCAGGTCGGTGCCCAGGTACACCAGCAGGACCACGATGTAATAGGCGATCGCGCCGATCGGATTCCTCCTTTCCTTCCGGCCGGCCCTCAGCCGGCCAGCCGCCGGGCGCTGGCCGTCCCGGCCGAGAACAGCCCCCTGGGCCGGATCAGCAGCATCAGGATGAGCAGGCCGAACGCGTAAACGTCCTGGTAGGCGGGGCTGGTGTAGGCGGCGGCGACCTGGGTGCCGACCCCGACCACCAGCCCGCCGAGCATCGCTCCGTACGGCTGGCCGATGCCGCCGAGAACCGCGGCGGCGATCATGTAGATGAGGAAGGTGGGCCCGAGGGTGAAGTCGAACGTGACCGTGGTGATGGCCAGTGCGACACCCGCGGCCCCGCAAAGCGTGCCGGAGATCAGCCAGGTCAGGTCGATGATCCGGTCGGTGCGGATGCCGCAGCTGCGGGCGACCACCGGGTTCGCCGAGGTCGCCCGCATCGCCTGGCCCAGCTGAGTCCGGGTGAGCAGCAGATGCAGGACGACCATCAGCACCACGGTCATCGCGATGATGATCAGCTGGGTGGTGGTGAACACGAACCCCGCGCCGCGGACGGTGCTGCCGCCCTGCTGGCCGTAGGAGACGGTGTCCGGTCCGGCGATGGCGACGATGCAGTACTGGATGATGATCCCGGCGGAGACGGTGACGATCACCACGCCGACGAACCCGCTGCCGCGCCGCAGCAGCGGCGCGATGAGCAGCCGGTTGAACAGCACAGACGCCAGGGCGATCCCGATCGCGGCGGTGACCAGCGCGGTCCAGATCCCCAGGCCCACGGCGAGCAGCGCGTAGCCCAGGTAGGCGGCCAGGGTCATCAGGGCGCCGTAGGTGATGTTCAGCACGTTGCTGATCCCGAACTGAACCGTGAAGCCCACGGCGCCCAGCGCGATGACCGCTCCGGCGGCGATGCCGAAGCCCACCGCCTCGATGAAGACATCCATTACGACAGCAGCCCCTGGACCTCCGTGCCTGCGATCACGCCGAGGGGCACGGGGTTGCCGCTGGTGTCCATGCCGGAGGCGGAGAAGTCGCCGGGCGAGTTGTGGTAGGCGTTGAAGTGGATCGCCCCGCCGACTCCCTCGTAGTGGATCTGCTGGCCGGCCTTCAGCGCGGCCAGGCCCGCGGCGTAGGAGTTCACGACGGTGGCGCCCGCGGTGCCCGCGGCGATCTTGGCGATGTCGGCGTTGTAGGCCGGACCGCTGGTGCTGTGCGCCATCTCCATCGCCAGCGCCATCAGGTTGATCCCGTCGTAGATCGAGGCGATCACGCCGACCCCCAGGATCGTGGCCGGGTCCTTGATCTGGGACGCGCCGTCGACGGCGGTCTTGTAGATGCCGAACGCGTTGCTGGTCGGGCTCACGTAGCCGCCGATGAAGTACATGTCGTGAGTCACGTACGCCGTGCCCATGACCTTGCTCACGGCCGAGAAGTACGTCGGGGTGATCGAGTCGGTGGAGGTGATGACGGCCGGCACGTTACCTCCGCTGAGCTGGCGGTACTCGGACAGGAACGTCGCCGAGGTCTGCGGGTCGCCCGCCAGGATCAGGGCCTGCGGCTTGCCTGCCAGCACCCTGGCCACCACGCTGGAGTAGGACGACGCGTCCCCGGGGATCGTGATGTTGGCGGTCATGGTGCCGCCGATCTTGTTCACTCCGGCCACGACGCCCGGCTCGTTGCCCTGCGCGCCGATGTTGTTCTGGAAGACGACGGCCACCCGCTTGTAGCCCTTGGTGTTCGCCCAGGCGACGAAGGCAGCGCCGTTCTGATCGTCGGAGGGGGTCATCCGCCAGAAATAGGTGTCGCTGGTCTTGTCGTAGGCGACCAGGCCGTTGGTGGACACCATGGGGATGTGCGCGCTGTTCACGACCGGGATGGTGGTGGCCGCGGTGTTGGACTCGAGCCCGACGGCCATGTTGAGGTTGCTGGTGGTGGCGAGGGCCCGGGAAACGTTCGGCACCGCGTCGGCGGGGTCACCGGTGTCGTCGATCAGATCGCAGCTGGTCTTGCGGCCGAGCACGCCGCCTGCCTTGTTCACGTCGAGCGTGGCGGCGTAGCAGGCGCCGGACATGAGGTTGCCGATCTCCGCGGCGGGCCCGGTCATCGGCCCGATCACGCCGACATTGATCGTCCCGCTGCCGCCGCTCGTGCTGCCGCCGGCGGCGCCGCTCGTGCCGCTCGTGCTGCTGCTGCAGGCGGCGAGCACCAGGGACACCGCGAGGCCGGCGGCGAGCGCCAGGCTAGGACGGGCGGCCAGCGGGCGGACGCCAGCCGCTGGCGCCCATCGCCCCGCCGCCGCGAGGGGTCTGAATTGCGCGAGGGGTCTGAATTGTCTGTGTCTTAGGGCGTGATGTCTCACCGCGGGCCACCCCTTCGTGGTAACAGCCGTACCGGACTCGCTCGGGTTAAAGAACTTGCGGTAATCCTTCTTCAGCCAGCAGCGGGAGTGGCCGTGCCGGGGCTGGATACACACGTGTGCGTAGGCATCGACGATCACGGAACCCCCTACCTGGCCTGGGGTTTTGATGCAACCTACTGCGGTAGTGAGCAATCTAACCCCAGCGCCCGGGGCGGCGCAAGATCTCTTTTCCCGGTGCGACTGGCGCGATCTGCGGGCCAGGCCGCTGCGGACCGGGATACCACTGCCCGTTCGGCATAATTTGAATTTTTTTCCGAACGGGAAGTGGTATCAGCCCTGGCCGGTCACCCCGGCGGGCGGGTTACGCTGTTGTCTCACCTTCCTGCCGGGAGGGGCCGTGATGGCAGGGCCTGGAGACGAAAAGACAGCAGCTACGGCGGGCCGTGGCCGCGTCCGGGCGTCGCGCGCCGACCGCGAGCAGGCGGTCGACGCGCTCAAGGTCGCGTTCGTGCAGGGCCGGCTGACGAAGGACGAGTTCGACGCGCGACTCGGGCAGACGTTCGCCGCCCGTAGGTACGCGGAACTGGCCACGGTCACCGCCGACATCCCGGCCGGGCTGGCCGCAGTCCCGCCGTCCCGGGAGCGACCCCGGCGGGCGCCGAGCAACGCGGTCAGGTGGGGCGCATCCGGGGTTGTTACGCCCGCCCTGCTGGCCGCCGCTTTCGTGGTTTCTTCCCTGCGCGGTGATGGCGGATACGCGGTGGTGGCCCTGCTGGTCGC
Source organism: uncultured Actinomycetes bacterium (assembly GCA_963806335.1). GTDB lineage: Bacteria > Actinomycetota > Actinomycetes > Streptosporangiales > Streptosporangiaceae > Palsa-504. Next base: position 21,595 of record CAWDXO010000016.1, on the reverse strand, counting down.
ATCCGCCTATTTCGCGTTCTGGCTGTCCATCGGCGCGAATATGCTCTGGGAATGGCACTGTGAGTCTGTGCCGGCGGCAGGAATGTGCGTCCGATGCGGGCACACCGCCGCATCTCACCGTTCGCCGGCGTCCTGCGCGGTCCGGCTTGGTTCGGTGAGATGGCAGAACCGCTGCCCGTGTGCGGGCTATGTTCCGCCCGGGATCTCACCAGAGACCGCCGACCTGGACCTGCTGGCGAGTCACTACCTCTAGCGCGCCCGGACGGCCCGGCAGGGGTTCCGGACAACCCGGCGGCGTGGCTCACCACCACGGCCAAGCGGCGCGCGAAGAAGCAGGGTGGTGTCTGGGGGTGCGAGGGATATCGCCCGGGCGTTCCTGGTGTCCGGTAGCGGCCTGGCCGCCAACGAAGCCGAGCGCGCCTTCCTCGCCGGGCAGATCACCCGTCACACCCACCGTGAATGACGGCGGCCTGCCCGCCCTCCGGCGTGGCTGCTCCGCTCTTTAATATCGCGTGGCGTTAGGGCTTTGCTCGGGGCCTCTTCGCCGGCCTGCCTGCGGGCAATTAGAAATAAGTCAGCGTCTATTGAAATGCGATTTGGCCTGAGGTAGCGTGAGTGGTGGCGCGATGGATATTCCCGTAATCGTGTTGGTTTCTGCTTAAGGCAGTTTGAGCAGCCTCCGGGAGCGTTGCTCCGAACCGGGTGGCGCTGGCTTAGCAGATGACCCATGAGACGCCTGGTTCGGGCAGGACGACCGCCTCCGGTCTGTCGCCCCGTACGGGCTCGACGCCTTCTCAGCTAGCGGTGAAACGCCGTGACCACTGTATTCAACGACCGGTAGGCACCCGGTTGGGCAATATTCCGGTCGCGGGACACCAGGAGCAAGCAGGAGGACCCGATACGATTTCAAATCCTGATCGATATAGCAGAAATTGAGTTATACGGCCGTAAGCGGCTGCTTATAAGATCAGGAGGCGGACTTGCGCGGCGGGCAATTCCTCGCCCGCGCCCAGCACGAATCCTCCGCAAATTACCCTCCCGGCTGGGCGCCGCCACGCGGCATCAGCCGGGACTAATCAGACCGGATCATCCGCCCCGCTCGCGCATCGCGTGCCCGTTTTCATGGATGTGGCACCACCCGGGCACCGGCCAGGAGGAACCATGAACCAGAGCTACCCCGTGCAGGTGCGAGCTCACCTCGACGAGCCGTTGAGCCGCTGGCTGTGGCTGGTCAAGTGGCTGCTGGCGATCCCGCACTTCATCGTGCTGTTCTTCTTGTGGATCGCGTTCGCCGTCGTCACCGTCATCGCGTTCTTCGCGATCTTGTTCACCGCGCGCTACCCCCGCTCGCTGTTCGGCTTCAACCTGGGGGTGCTGCGCTGGTCGTGGCGGGTCGGCTACTACACCTACAGTGCCCTGGGGACCGACCGCTACCCGCCGTTCAGCCTCGCTGAGGAGCCGGACTACCCCGCGACGCTGGACATTTCCTACCCGGAGCGGCTCTCCCGCGGCCTGGTCCTGGTCAAGTGGTGGCTGCTGGCTATCCCGCAGTACGCCATCGTCGCCGTGTTCGCCGGCGGCGCCGCCTACACCGGGACCGGGGCCCGGGGGCAGACGTGGCAGGCCGATGCCCTTTCCGGCGGCCTGATCGGGCTGCTGGTGTGCTTCGCGGCGATCACGCTGCTGGTCGCGGGCCGCTACCCGCGAGGGCTGTACGACTTCGTCGTCGGCATGAACCGCTGGGTGCTGCGGGTCATCGCGTACGCCGCGTTGATGACCGACGCCTACCCGCCGTTCCGCCTGGACCAGGGCGGGACCGGTGCGCCTGCCCCCGCACCCGATGACCTCGCACCAGCATCGGACGCTTCGGCCCCGATTCCGGCCGCACGGTGAGCTGAAGAACTCTCTTGGGCGGGTGGCTGCGGACACGGGGGCTGGCCTTGACGGAGGCGTCGCGTTGAGCGAGAAGGCGGAGACGGTAACCACGCGGGCCGGCATCGCAAGCCTGCCGCCGGGTCCCGCCGCGCGGCGGACGTCGCTCCGGCGCCGGCCGACGGGTGCGCCCCCGCCGCTGCCGCACCCCGTGTCGGTCACCACCAGCGCCTGGCTGGTCCTCGCGGTTGTCGTCCTGACCAGCGTGATCGTGATCTCCGTGCGGGCCCCGTCGCTCCGGCTTGATGATCACGTCAACTCGGCCGTGCTCAGGCTTTTCGCGCGGGCCCGGACGCCGTGGCTGACCGACGTGGCCAACGGGATCTCCGCGGCCGGCTGGGGCTGGGGGGCCACGGTGATCGGGCTGTCGGCGGTGGTACTGATCATCGTGTTCCGGCGCTGGCGGCATCTGCTGGTGTTCCTGTGCAGCCTGTTCTTCCTCGAGCTCGCCACGGAGCTCATCACCGAGGGGACGACCCGGCCGCGGCCGTACGGCGTGCTGATCATCGCTGGCTGGACGGGGTATGCCACGCCGGCGCTCTCGGTAGCGATCCTCACCTTCCTGCTGATGTGCATCGCTTACTGCCTGGTCGTGCCGGGGCGGCCCCGCTCCTATGCCAAGGCGGCCGCCGCGGTCATCGTGACCATGTTCTGCCTGAGCTGCCTGTACCTGGCCGTCGACCACCTCGATGACCTGCTCCTAGGGGTGGCGCTCGGCGTCGCGATCCCGGTCAGCGCGTTCCGTTTCTTCACCCCGAACGAAGTGTTCCCCGTCGCCTACCGGCGCGGCAACACCGCCCACGTGGATGTCACCGGTGCGCGCGGCGAGGCGATCCGGCAGGGCACCCGCGACCAGCTCGGGCTCACCGTCAGCGAGATCACGCCGGTCGGGCTGGCGTCCTCAGCCGGGTCCACCCCGCTGCGGCTGCGAGTCGAGGGCGGTCCGCAGGAGTACCTGTTCGGCAAGCTCTACACCAAGGGTCACCTCCGCGCCGACCGCTGGTACAAGATATGGCGGACGATCTTGTACGGCTCGCTGGAGGACGAGCACCCCTTCCAGACCGTGCGGCGCCTGGCCGAGTACGAGGACTATGCCCTGCGCCTGCTGCGAGACGCCGGAATCACCGTGGCCAGGCCCTACGGCATCGTGGAGATCACCCCTGAGCGGGAGTACCTGCTGGTCACCGAGTACTTCGACGGCGCGGAGGAAATCGGCGGCGCCGACATCGACGACCGGGTGATCGATCAGGGGCTGCGGCTGATCCGCACGCTGTGGGACGCGGGGATCGCCCACCGCGACATCAAGCCGGGCAACCTGATGGTCCGCGGCGGGGAGCTGCTGCTGATCGACGTGGCCTTCGCCCAGGTACGCCCCTCGCCCTGGCGGCAGGCCGTCGACCTGGGCAACATGATGCTGGTGCTGGCGGTCCGCACCGACCCCGCGCGGGTATACCGGCAGGCACTGGGCTATTTCACCGAGGCCGAGCTGGCTGAGGCCTTCGCCGCCACCCGCGGCGTGGCCAGCCCGACGCAACTGCGCGCGTTCATGAAACGCGATCCCCGGGACCTGCTCGCCGAGTTCCGCGCGCTCGCCCCGCACCGGGACCCGATCGTGCTGCAGCGCTGGGGCATCCGGCGGGTCATCCTGGCCGCCGCGATGCTCGCCATCTTCGTCGTGCCCGCCGTTTTCAGCATCGGCTTGCTGTTGCCGGCCAGCAACCCAGGGGTACACGCGCCCAATTGCGGCACGGGCCACACGATGATCCTGGCGGCTCAGGCGGTTCCCTCGGCGGCCTTCCTGCCCTGTATCAACGCGCTCCCGCAGGGCTGGACCACGGCCGGCGCCGAGATCGCCAGCGGGCGGGCCAGCTTCGTGCTGAACTCCGGCTCCCCGGCCGGGGGCGCCGGCGTCCGGATCACGGTCGGTCAGTCAGGGCAGCCGCAGACGGTGACGATCACCCTAACGGCGACCTGCGACATTGCCGGCGCCCGGCAGATTCCTTTCGATCAGCCCGGCATGCGCCGGTTCGAGCGGCCGCCGAGCCCGGGACCCGGGTACTCCGACGTTCGCTACGACGTCTTCGCCGGCGGCTGCGTGACCTACGGGTTCGTCTTCGCGCCCGGCGCGTCCCCGGTCCTGGCCACCACCGTCGGCAGCGCGGTGGCGTTCATCCCCCGCTCGGAGCTGGTCGGCTACGTCCGGCGCACCGAGGGCCTGGCCCTGTGCGGGCGAGGCGCCGGATGCCCGGGGTGACCCGGCCGGCTCCGGCCCGGCGGGAGGAGGACGCGCTGCTTGGCCGTCCCCGGCTGGCCGCGCTCCTTACCGCCGGGGTGGTGACGGTCACGGCCGTGGTGTTCGCCGTGGTCGCCGACCACGGCGCGCTGATCCGCATCCAGCGGCTTGACGACGCGTGGCTGCGGCTGATGGTCTCCGGGCGGGCGCCGCCGCTGATCGCGATCGCCAAGGTCTTCAACGTCCTCGGGCTGGTGTACGTCACGCTGCCGGTCCGGATCGCCCTGGCCGGGTTCCTGGCCCTGCGCCGCCGGTGGTGGCATCTGGCCGCTTTCGCCGCCGCCATCGCGGCGTCGGAGGCGCTGATCGGCTCGCTGAAAGGGCTCTACGACCGGACCAGGCCGCCCGGGTCGCTGGTCGCGACGAGCGGCGCGTCATTCCCGTCCGGACATGCGATCGCCGCGTCGGTCACCGTCGTCGCGGCGGTCATCGCCCTGGTCCCCGCGGGACGGCGGCGTGTCCTGTGGGGCGCGGCCGCGGTGGCGTTCTCGATTGTGATGGGGCTCTCCCGCGCCTACCTCGCGGCCCACTGGCTCTCCGACGCCACCGCCGGGATCCTGCTCGGTACCTCCTGCGCCCTGGTGACGGCCCTGGTCGCCGACCAGTTCCAGCGACGGCACAACCAGCGACAGCGACCCGCGCGGAAGGCGGGCGTGCTGCCGCCCCGGCGCGCCGGGAGCAGCAGGTGAAAGGCATGAACATGGACGGGACCCAGCGCAGCGGAATCGGACTCGGCGACCCTCCGGCCGACGCCGAGGAGCCTTCGCCCGGTCCTCCGCCGCCGGTCACGAAGCATGCAGGGTGGTCTTTGCCGTCGACTCGTTACCGTCATCCGGGCGATGTCATCCGCCTGATCGGCAGCGGCCTGGTCCTGATCGGGATGCTCGTCGCCGTCGCGCTGGCTCCCAGTCGGCTGACGGGCCCCGGCGCGGCCACCGTGACCTGGCTCGGATCTGACCCGGCCGGACGGCTGCTGACCGGCCTGGCGCAAGTGGCACTCGTCCTCGCGGCCGCCACGGCCGTCGCCGCCGCCCTGTGGCATCGCCGGTTCCGCCTGCTGCTCGGCCTGGTGGCTGGGGCCGTCGCGGCCGGCGCCGCGCTGGCAGGCATCTTGTATCTGGTCGGTGACAAGCACTCGCATGCGGTAACCGCGGCGGCCGGGCATAGCTCCTGGCTGGCCAGCACCGCGTTTCCCGGCCCGGCCCTGCTCGCCGCGGCGGTGGCGGTCACCGTGGCCGCAGCGCCGTGGCTGAGCCGTCCCTGGCGCCGGACGGCATGGATCGCGCTGGCCGCCATGGGGGCGGCCCGGCTAGTTACCGGTACTATCCTGCCGGCCGAACTGGTTCTCGCGTTCGCTTCCGGCGTGACCGTCGGCGCAGCCGTACTCGTCGCCTTCGGCGTGCCCGACCGGCGGATCGGATCAGCGGGGATCGCGGCCGCGCTGCGGTCCGCCGGGCTGCCCGTCGCCTCCGTCGAGCCGGCCGGCGTCCAGGCCAAGGGCTCCCGGCCGTTCGTGGCTGTCACCGATGACGGGCGGGGGCTGTTCATCAAGGCCCTTGGCTCCGATCAGCGAGATGCCGACCTGCTCTACCGGGCGTACCGGTTCGCCCGGCTGCGCAACGTCGGCGACACCTGGCCCGCGGCCTCGGTCATCCGGGCCGTCGAGCACCAGGCTCTCATCGGTGTGATGGCCGAGCGGGCCGGCGTCCGCGTCCCCCGCGTCGACCAGGTGATCAAGGCCGGAGGCGGGACCGCGCTGCTGGTCATGGACCGGGTAGACGGCAGCTCGCTCGGCCAGCTCCCCGCCGGGCGGATCAGCGACGATCTCCTCCAGCGGCTGTGGGCCGACGTCGACCGGCTGCACCGCGCCGGGATCGCCCACCGGTCCCTGCGGACGGCGAACGTGATGGCCGGGGATGACGGGCGGCCATGGCTGACCGACTTCAGCTTCTCCGAGCTGGCCGCCACCCAGCGGCAACAGGACCTCGACCTGGCCGAGCTGCTGGCGTCGCTGGCCATCGTGGTCGGCGCGGACCGGGCCTCCGCCAGCGCCGCCGGGGTCATCGGCGCCCGGCAGCTGGCGGCCGCGGTGCCGTTGCTGCAGCCGCTGGCCCTGTCGGCCGCCACCCGTCACGCCATCGGCCGCGAGGACGGCCTGCTCGCGGCCACCAGGTCCGCGGCCACCGCGGCCAGCGGGATGAACGGGCAGCCGCTGGCCCGCCTGCAGCGGGTCCGGCCGCGTACCTTGCTGACGATCACCGCCTTGGCCGGTGCCTTCTACTTTGTCTTGCCCCAGCTTGCGGACGTGAGCAGCAGCTGGCACGCGCTGCAGTCCGCGCACTGGGTCTGGCTGCCGGTCATCATCGCCTCCTCCGCCGTGACCTATCTAGCCAGCGCCGCCGCGCTGATCGGCGCCGTGCCCGGCCCGGTGCCCTTCTGGCCCACTACCCTGACCCAGGTCGCCTCGTCCTTCGTCAACCGGGTCTCTCCCGCCAACGTCGGCGGCATGGCCCTGAACACCCGGTTCCTGCAAAAAAGCGGCGTCTCGCCCGGCGCCGGCGTCGCGGCGGTCGGAGTCAACGCCCTGATGGGAGCCGTGGCTCACCTGATCTTGCTGGTCATCTTCTTCGCCCTGGCCGGCCACCAGCTGGGGCATGCCTTCAAGCTGCCGCCGGCCAGCAAGCTGCTGCTGATCCTGGCCATACTGGCCGCACTCGTCGGCATCGTGCTGGCCACCCGCCGGGGCAGGCGGCTCGCCGCGACCCGGCTACTGCCAGCCCTGCGCTCCGCCGCCGTCAGCCTGCGGACAGTGGCGGTCAGCCCGGTCAAGCTGACCCTCCTGGTCGGCGGTTCCGCGCTGATCACCCTGGCCTACATCGGCGGCCTCGTCGCCTCGGTGGAGGCGTTCGGCGGCCGCGCCGGGATCGTCGAGATCGGCGCGGTCTACCTCGGTGCCGCCGCCATCGCCGCCGCCTCCCCCACCCCCGGCGGCCTCGGAGCCATCGAGGCCGCCCTGGTCGCGGGCCTGACCGGCATCGGCGTCCCCCCGGGGCCCGCGGTCTCGGCGGTCCTCACCTACCGGCTGGCCACCTACTGGCTGCCCGTCATCCCCGGCTGGGCCGCCTGGCGGCTCCTGCAACGACAGGACTACGTATGACGCCCGGGGCCCCGGCCCCGCACGAGGCCGGGGATCACACCCTGGCGGTGTCGCGGCGCAGGCTCCAGACGGCGCCGGCCACGAAGATCGCGAGCCACACGGCCAGGTTCAAGATCCAGACCCATTGCAGGGTGCCGCCGATCAGCGGGTAGTGGACGAGCTGGCTGAGCCCGTACAGCGGCGTGAACTTGGCAAAGGTCTGCAAAGCTGGCGAGAACTGGCTGAGCGGGATGAACAGGCCGCCGGCGAAGCTGCACAGCGTCAGCGCGAGCGCGATGACCTGGGTGACGTTCTCCGACGGCAGCAGATAGCCGGTGAACAGGCCGAAGGCGGCGAACAGCAGGGAGCCGATCCACACGCACAGCCCGGTGATGACCCACAGATCCGCCGGCATCAACACCTTGTTCGTGACCGCGCCCACCAGGTAGACGGCGCCGACCGCGCCGGCCGCCAGGACCAGCGAGGTCAGCATCTTGATCACGACGTAGGCCGCGGGCGATAGCGGCGTCACGCGCAGCTGCCGGCTCCAGCCTGCTGCCCGTTCGATGGAGACCATCGCCCCGCAGGTCGCGGTGGCGGACACCGCGCCGTACAGGGCGATGCTGATCATCTCGACGGCCGACACGTTGCCGTGCCCGGCTCTTTCGTGCACGTAGCTGTTGTTCAGGCCGATACCCCAGAAAAAGAGCACCGGCAGCAACAGCGCCAAGATCATGGTCCGCCGGTTGCGCAGCAGACGGCGGACCTCCAGCCGCACGATCGCCGGGCTGAAGCCGCCCACCGGGGGCGGTTGGCGCTCCAGGGCGGCGGTCAGGGTGGATTGAGCGGTCATGTCGCGGCCTGGCTCTCGCCGGGTGGGCCGGGCGGGCCGGGCGCGCCGGGCGGGCCGGCCGGGCCGGGCGGGCCGTCGCCGGTCAAGGCGAGGAAGGCATCTTCGAGCCCGCGTGCGGTGATCTCCAGATCACGGGCCGGAGTCTGGGTCAGCAGCCGCCGGGCAATGGTGTCGGTGTCGCCGGAATGGATCAAGACAGTGTCTCCGCGCACTTCGACGCCATCCACGCCTGGCATGGCCCGCAGCGCCGTCTCGTCCGCGCCGGGCAGGGTCGCCCGGATGGTCCGGCCCGAGGCCAGGCCCTTGACCTCGGCGGCGGTCCCGTCCGCCACGATCCGGCCCTTGCTGATCAGGACGATCCGGTCGGCGTATGCGTCCGCCTCTTCCAGGTAGTGCGTCGCAAAGACGATCGTCCGGCCCAGGGCGGCGTCCTCGCGGATGGCCTTCCAGAAGCCGCGCCGGCCCTCCACGTCCATTCCCTGCGTCGGCTCGTCCAGGATGAGCAGCTCGGGGTCAGGAATCAGCGCCATCGCGAAGCGCAGCCGCTGCTGTTCTCCTCCCGAGCACTTCCCGACCCTGCGGCCCGCGATCGCGGTGATGCCAGCCCGCTCCAGCACCTCCCCGACCGGGCGGCTGACGGCGAATAGCCTGGCGGTGTACTCGACCGTCTCCGCCACCGTGAGGTCCTTGAGCAGGCCCCCCGCCTGCATGACGGCGGAGACCAGGCCCTTGCGGACCGCCTGCCGCGGCGCCATGCCGTAGACCTCGACCGCACCGGCATCCGGGCGGGACAGGCCCAGGATCATGTCGATCGTCGAGGTCTTCCCGGCGCCGTTGGGGCCCAGGAAGGCCATCACCTCCCCGGAGCCGACGGCCAGCGCGACTCCCCGCACGGCCTGCACCGAGCCGAAGTGCTTGTGCACGCCCTGCAGGTCGACGGCAAGCGGCGGCACGGCGCGGTCCTGGCGCTCTGGCGGCCCAGCACGCTCCGCATCGTCCCGGGCTGTCTGCGTGGCACGGCCCGTCGGCCTGGCCAGCGATCCGGGGTTCTTACTCACTCCGGCTGCCTTTGCCGCGCCACCACCAGGGGGCGAACGAGCCCGTGCGCGCCCTGCGCCATGCGATGTTCCCGACCGCCAGGAGCACCACAACGATCACGATAATCAGCTCAATACTCATCCCGATACCTCCTCGCGCGCGGAATTGCTCAGAAGAGGCGTCGGGCCTGCGTGGGGGGACAACTCAAAGTAGTCGTCCTGCCCGAACCAGGCGTCTCATGGATCAATCTGCTAAACCAGCGCTACCAGGGTCCGGAGCAACGCTCCCGGACGCTGCTCAAACTGCCTTAAGCAGAGACCAACACGGCTACGGGAATATCCATCGTGCCACCACTCACGCTACATCGAGCCATATCGCACTTCAATAGATGCTGATTTATTTCTAAGTGTTTGCGGGCATTCCTGGCCGATCGCGGGGTGGATCGGGGATGAGCGCGCAACGGCCTGGTCCCTCGGCAGTGTTCCGGCAGGTGCAGGAAACCGACCCCCTTGGCATGAACTGGCCACCGTTAGCCGGAAGTGACTTTGAGACGCCGAGACAAGGCCCGCCGCATCTTCGTGGGAGTGCCATAGACAATTAGAAATAGGTCGGCGTCTATTAAGGGCGATATAAACGTGCTTCGGCAAGGATAAGCCCGCTAATACGAGCCGCCATTGCCACGGCTGGCCGGCCGCCCCGTTCCGCTACCCAGGGTGGCAGGCCAAGGCGCGCTCAAGTTAGTCGCGGTCCCCGGCCGCGGTCAGGTCGGCGCTGACCTGCCAGAGCCGTGCCGCCGCGGCCTCGTCGTAGCTTCGTTTAGAAGACCTCCTGGGTTTGCTGCCGGCGAAATAGCGCCCCGTCACCTGCTCGAGGCCGGGAGCGGAAGCAAGGTGGATAGACGTGGCGGCGCCCCGGGCCGGGTCCTTCATCAAGGGGCGTGTGAACGGGACGAACAGTCGCTGGACGACGCCGGGGTCCTCGGCTCCCAAAGAGGTGCGCACCACGCCGGGATGCAGTGCGTTGGCAGTGACGGAGGTGCCTGCCAGCCTGCGGGCCAGCTCATAGGTGAACAGGACATTGGCGAGCTTGGACTGGCTGTAGGCCCGCGCGCCGGAGTAGGACCGTTCGCCCTGCAGGTCATCGAAGTCGATCCGCCCGCGGGCCTGCACATTGGAGGACACCGTGACCACGCGGGCCGGGGCACTTTGCTTCAGCCGCTCCAGGAGCAGTCCGGTGAGCAGGAAGGGCGCCAGATGGTTTACGGCGAAGGTGCGCTCGAGCCCGTCGGCGGTGACGTGCCGGGTGTCCCAGTATCCCCCGGCGTTGTTGACCAGGACATCGATCCGGGGCAGGCGCTGGAGTACCTCGCCGGCCAGCCGCCGCACCTGAGACTGGGAAGACAGGTCCGCGGCGAACGCGTCCACCTGCCCGCCGGCGGCGGCGCGGATATCGCCAGCCGCGTCCTCGGTGCGCCCGCGGTCCCGGCCGGTGATCGCGACACGCGCACCCATCATGGCCAGGCCCAGGGCGGTCGCCCCGCCGATGCCGCCGGTGCCGCCGGTGACCAGCACCGTCCGGCCGGCCATCGGCGCGCTGCGGGCCTGTTCCATATCGATCGCCGTCTTCGTGCCGGGCACGGCTACGCGCCCGCCAGTGTCGAGGTCTGGATCCGGCTGTCCCACCGGGCGTAGTAAGGGCGCACGCCGAAGGCCTTCGCCGCCGCCCACAACGGCGGGAGCATGAGGTTCTGCAGGCCGATGGGCGGCGAGGTGACCCGGCTTTCGTGGCGGAAATGCCAGAAGGTGGCACCCAGCTGGAGCGGGTTACGCGGCGCGCCCCTGGGGGTGGTCTTGCCATCAGCGGCCAGGCCCGCGACGGCCTCATGGAACTCCTTGCTCCGCAGCGCTGGCCGCAGCTCCACCACGGCCTGGATCTCGGCCGATCCGGGGTTTCCCTCGGAATGGCGCACTCCGGCGGGCACGATGATCGTGTCGCCCGCCCTGGCCAGGAGTTCCTCACCATCGAGGGTGAACCGGGCCTGGCCGGCCGTGATGATAAAACGTTCCTCCTGGCGGGGATGGACGTGCTCGGTGATCACCCCGCCGGGCACGCTACGCCAGCTGAACCGGACCAGCTGCCCGTCGCTGTCCTCGGCAACCACGGTGAACTCAATCCACTCGCCAGTGGCCCGGTTAAAGAAGGGCCGGAAGCCGGTCATCGTGCCCTCAGCCCGGCGAGCCGTGGCGGGTCTTGCCGTCTGTGCCGTTCATGCGAGCCATCCCTTCCGTTGGCCCGGGGCCGGCGCGGGATCGTGCCAGCCCCGGCTGTGTCGGCGCGTCACTAAGTACCGACCGGCTCGGGTGCGGGTGCCTGGACCGGGCCCGGCGCGGGACCGTCGTCTTCGTGGAGGCCATGCCGGGCGTAGAAGCGGCGCAGCGGCGCGGGTGCCCACCAATTCGCGTCGCCGGCCAGCCGCATGACGGCGGGGACGAGGAGGAGCCGGACCAGGGTGGCGTCGAGGATCAGGGCGACGATCATGCCGACGCCCAGCATCTTGATGAAGGTGATGCTGGACAGGGAGAACAGGCCGATCACGATGACCAGCAGCAGCGCGGCGCTGGTGATCACGCCGCCGGTGCGCTGCAGGCCGGCCGCGATTGCCCTGGTGTTGTCGCCGGTGATGTCGTAGCTCTCGCGGATCCGCGAGAGCAGGAACACCTGATAGTCCATGGACAGCCCGAACATGATCGCGAACATCAGGATCGGGATGGTGGGGCTGATGGTGCCGTTCGGGGTGAAGCCCAGCAGCCCGGACAGGTGCCCGTCCTGGAAGATCCAGGTCACGACGCCGAACATCGCCCCCAGCGACAAGATGTTCATCACGATCGCCTCAACGGGCAGGACCAGTGACCCGAACGCCAGGAACATCAGCAGGAACGTGGCCAGGACGACGGCCAGCGCCATCCACGGCAGGGTCTGCCCGAGGCTGGACAGCTCATCGGCCAGCGCGGCGGTCTGCCCGCCCACCGCGGCGGTGGCGCCGGGGGGAGCGGCGACGTCGCGGACGTGCCCCGCGATGGCCCGGGCCTGCGGCGTGAAAGGTCCGGGGCCGTAGGTCAGGTCGATCCGGGCGATGTCGCCGTGGATGCCCGTTAGCTGCGCGCCGGTGACGCCGGGGACGTGGTCCAGGCGGCTGACGTACGACGCGAGCCCGGCGGTGCGAGCCGGCGAGCCGGCCACCGGGCCGGCGAACTGGACGATGGCTTCGATCGGGGCGGTCGGGTTGCCGGGGAAGTCGGTGTTCAGCGCCTCGGTGACGACGCGGGGCGCGGCACTGGCTGGCAGTACGGTGGCATCGACGCCGCCCCAGACGACCTCCAGGAACGGCGAGGCGAGGGCGAGCAGCACCACGATGATCGGGACCGCGTACAGGACCGGGCGGCGCATCACGCTGTGCGCGAGCCGGTACCAGCCGCCGCTGCCCTCGGCAGCGGGCGGGCGCTGCACTGAGCGGCGGATCCGCAGCGAGTTCACCTTCGGGCCGAGCACGGCCAGCAGCGCGGGCAGCACGATGAGCGCGGCGAGCATGTCGACCAGTACGGTGGCGACGCCGCCGTAACCCATCGAGCGCAGGAAGAGCTCGGGGTACAGCATCAAGCTGGCCAGGACGATAGCGACGGTGACCCCGGAGACCGCTACTGTCCGGCCGGCGGTGGCCACCGTCCGCGCCACCGCGTCTTCCACCGAGTCCCGCCGGTGCAGTTCCTCCCGGAACCTGCCGACGAGGAACAGCCCGTAGTCGATGCCCAGTCCCAGGCCCAGGATCGTGGTGATGTTCAGGGAGAACACCGACACGCCGGTAAAAATGGTCAGCAGCCGCAGCGCGGTGAACGAGCCGAGGATCCCCAGGGCGCCGATCACCAGCGGCAGGCACGCCGCGGTCAGGCTGCCGAAAATTATCAGCAGCAGGATGAGCAGGATCGGGAAGGACAGGGCCTCAGCCCGGGTGATGCTGGCGGTGGTCTGCTGGTCAATCGTCTCGTTGGTGGGGACCACCCCGCCGACCTGGCTGCGCAGGCCGGGCGCGCTCAGCTGGGTCTTGATCGCGTCGTAGCTAGCCTGCCGGGCGGTGTCGGTGGCGCCGGTCAGCTCGATGACGGCGTAGGTCTGATGGCCGCTGGCGCTGACGAACTGCCGGGACCCGGTCGACCAGTAGCTGGCGTACGACTCGGCCTGGCTGCGCGGCAGCGCGGCCAGCGCGGCAGTCACCGCGGACCGGAACGCCGGGGAAGCGGTGGTGAGGGTCGGGCTGGAGTACAGCACGACCACGTCCCCGGCGTCGCGGCCGAACGCCTGCGTGGCCAGGTTCGCTTCATGCTGGCTCTGGCTGTCCGGGGCATTGAACCCGCCGGCGGTCTGTACCTTGGCGAAGATGGTCGTCCCCCACACGCCGCCCACCACCGCGACCAGCAGCGCGATCACGAGATCAGCCGCCTGCGCCGGTAGGCAGTGCGCCCCCACCGCTCGAAGACAGAATGGCCAGCGGGCATCCCGTGGCTAGCTGGGGAGGTCATGGCGTTCATCGCCTTCGGCTGGTTGTCATGGCGGGCCCGGCCGGGTCCGGTACCAGGCGACAGTCGCGGCGATGGCGTTGGCCAGCGGGGTGCCGGCCGCTCCGAAGGCAGACTCGTACCTGCTGGTGTCCAGGACGAAAGGCTCGTCAAACTGGTAGGACATTTCGGCCAGCCCCCGCATCATCGGGTTAATCAGCCCCAGGACGCGCAAGACCGGCTTGGGCACCACGCGAACGCCGACTGGATGCCCGACCTGGACGGCCACCAGATCCAGCAGCGCCCGGGTCGTGACGGTCCGCGGGCCGGGCAGGTGCCATATCTGCCCGGCCGCGCGGGCGTCGGTGCCGAGGGTGACCAGGCCGGCGGCAATATCGGGAACGTAGCTGTAGGTGTGCGGCAGATCAGGGTTGCCGATGAAGTCGGCACGCCGGCCGGCTAGGGCGTTGCCGAAGACCCGCTCGCCAAGCGTTGACCCCTGGGTCACGCCGGCGCCGAAGAAGTCCGAGGCCCGCCCGATGGCGATGCGGACCCGGCCGGCCTCGGCGGCGGCGAGCAGCTCGGCGGTCATCGCCGCCCGGGTCCGGCCCTTTACGGTCGTGGCGGCCAGCGGCAGGTCCTCGGTCATCGGCCTGCCCGCGGTCGGGCCGTAGCCGTAGAGGTTCTCCAGGCTCACCAGTAGCGCGCCGGTGCGCTCAGCGGCCGCCAGCACGCCGCGCTGCAGCGGCGGGAAGAGCTCCGGCCACTGGGCATACGGAGCGTTGAGGCACTGGTAGATGACCGTGGCGCCCTTCGCGGCATCGCTGGCCGCATCAAGATCGGTCGCGTCGGCCGCTCGCCAGTCGGTCCCTTCGGCCAAGCCGGCCTGCGCCGCGACACTACCCGGACCGTGTCGCCTCGTTCCGCGAGCAGGGCCGCGACCACGCGGCCGACCTGCCCCGCACCGAAAACCACATGCAGCCTGTCGTCGCCCGCTGGCGGAACCGGCGCGGCGGCGGCCTCGGCAGCCCTCATTTCCGGTGCACCGTCAGGCATCGCAGCCGCCGCCGGAATCAGGCCATGTCCCGTTTGACGTACCGGGGCCGGCAGGCCGCGGGATGGCATCGTTACTTCGGTGCGCGATGACCTCGCGTCTCAAGACGGCGTGCGTCGCTGACGGAACACGGGTACGGAAGAGATCAGATGCCGCCATATGCCACCCTCGGCTTGGCTGCGCGCAAGGCGCCACCGAGGTCCAGAGCAGCCGGAAAGGGAACCGAGTCGTCCCCACGCAGGATGGACGGGTACACGTTCCTGACCAGGACGCTACGCCCAATCCGCCGGACAGACAAGGACACCTGGTGATGGTGCCGCCGCGAAGGGCATCGGCCGGTGCCGGACGGCGATCTTGCCGGGGCTTGGGACGGGTTCGTCGCCGGCCACAAGCCATGTCGCAATCGTTACCGTTGCCGCCTAGTCCTTTCCGCCGGAGCCTGGGTTTCAGATCCCGAGGTAGGACACGACTTTATCTCCCTCGGGAACGACAAGCCGGGACCCGGAAGCGGACAGGCTCGGGAAGTCGGTGCCGACGGGTGCGGTCGGCACCGAGAAGACCGATGTCCCGTCGGAGAGGCGGTAGCCGGACAGTGCGCCTTTGCGGTTGACGTCCCAGACCACGCCGCCGGCGATGATCGGAGGCCCCGGGCTGATGCCGCTCACCGACCAGCGCGGGCTGAGCTTGGCCGCGGCACCGCCCTGGCCAGGCGTGACATCGACAGCGCGCAGGCTGTCGTAGCAGGAGAACACGATGGTGTCGCCGTCGACCGCGTCACCGCCGAAGCCTCCCTCACAAACATTCGAGGAAGCCAGCTCCCCGCCGGTTCCGCCCAGCCGGGTGCCGTCGAGCACGTAGCCGGTACCCTCCTTGCCCACCTGGAAGATCAGGCCTCCCGGCAGCAGCGCCGGGGCCGTCGACCCGAGATCCTGGTCATCGGCCGACAGTGACTCGAAATTCGAGGGCGTGAAACGGTCTTCGACCTTCAGGTCCGGGCTGAGCCGCACGACACTGTCGGAGTCGTCGACCTGGTCGTAGGGCATGCCGTTGCCGGTGGCCACGTAGAGGCTGTCGTCGCGTGCCGATTCGCCGGCCGGGGCCCAGATTCCCGCCTGGCGCTGGTTGGCAGTGGTGAACGTGACCAGCGGCCCCGAACCCGAGACGGGCGCTCCCACCACCCGTCCCTTGTAGTCAGAGCAATCCCCGAACAGGCCGCCGAACGGGACGTACACCCGCGAGCCGAGCAAGACCAGGGCCCCGCGCTCCTGCTGGGCCTGCGGATCGCTGCCGCTGACGTCGATCGGGCGCTGCGACACCGTCTGCCCGGTGGCCAGGTCGAGTTCCCACAGGGTGTGCCGGTACGCGGGCTGTGCGGTGAACGTGACGACCCAAAGCCGCCCGGCCGCCACGTCGGCCACGGGGGTGCCCGTGATGCCCGACGGATCGATGTTGCCGCACGGGAGGCCACCCGGGACCGGGACCGCCAGATGCCGTGACCAGCGCACGGCGCCGCTGGAGGCGTCGAGAGCGTAGACGCTGTCGTTCTCGGTGGCGACAATCACCTCAGAGCCGACGACCAGAGGCTGAGCGTAGACGACGCCGTCGACCGCCGCCGTCCACGACGACCGCACCGCGCCGGGCGCCGGTGAGCTGACCGAGACCCCGCTGCGATCCGCGGTGCGATCGTAGGTCGGCCAGTCCGCCGCCTGGCCGGCCGATGATGGTGTGGCGCTGAGGGATGACGGGGCGGCGGGCGAGGACGGCGCCTGTCCGGTGCCGGTGGCGCTCGAAACGGTCGTCCCCGACGTGCAGCCCGCCGCCGCCAGCAGCACCGCGCCGAAGCCAATCGTGGTGATTGCGCGGAGGCCGCGTCGCTTCATCTGGTCATCCTCGATCGCCCTGGGCCGGCCGTCAACGCCAGCCACCGTACCCGTCAGGGTCCCCGGTTCACCGTCCCCGCAGGCGTAGAGTGCTGCCGTGGTCGCATGTGCGCGGTGTGGTGCCTACCGGGAGACGCGGCTCGCTTCGGCGTGGATCGCGGGCGAGGCTGGCCAGTGAGGGACGTCCGGTGACGGCCCGGCTTACCCGGCGGCCCGGCGGGCCGGCCCGGCTGCGGGCCTTGCTGGACTCCGGTCAGACCATCGTGGCGCCCGGGGCGTTCGATCCGCTGTCCGCCCGGCTGGTGGAGGAGGCCGGATTCCCGGCGGTGTACATGACCGGGTTCGGCTCCTCGGCGGCGCTCCTCGGGCGGCCGGACGTGGGCCTGCTGACCATGACCGAGATGGCGGGCAACGCCGGGCGGATCGCGGCATGCGTGGATGTCCCGGTCATCGCCGACGCGGATACCGGCTACGGGAACCCGCTGAACGTGATCCGCACGGTCGGGGCCTACGAGGCGGCCGGGGTCGCCGGGATCCACATCGAGGATCAGGTGGCGCCGAAGAAGTGCGGGCACCTGGAGGGCAAGCTGGTTATCCCGGCGGAGGAGATGGCAGCGAAGGTCCGGGCGGCGGTCGAGGCCCGCACCGAACCCGAGTTCGTGATCATCGCCCGGACTGACGCGCGGGCCGTGGAGGGCCTGGAGCAAGCCCTCCAGCGGGGGCGGATGTACCGTGCGGCCGGGGCCGACGTGCTGTTCATCGAGGCTTTGACCAGTGAGGCGGAAGCCGAGGAGGCGGTGCGGGCATTTCCCGGCGTGCCGCTGCTGTTCAACTGGGCCGAAGGGGGCAAGACCCCGCCGATCAGCCTGGACCGCCTGGTGGAGCTGGGATACCGGATCGTTATCTTCCCCATCAGCACGTTGCTGGCGGCGACCGGGGCGATGCGGCGGATACTGCAGGAGATCGCCCGGGCGGGTACGCCCGCCGCGGCGATGCAGGAGTTGCCCACGTTCGCGGAGTTCGTGGATTTCATCGGGCTGCCCCAGGTGCGCGAGGCCGAACAGCGGTACGCGGTCAAGGCTGCTGCGCCGGGGCCGGGGACTGGAGATGTGGATGGCAGCGACATTTGAGCGGCCCAGCGTGACGGCGGAGCTGGCCCGGGCCATGATCGAGGCGGCAGAGCGCAAGGCGGCGGAGATGGGCCAGCCCTTCGTGATCGCAATCGTGGACGACAGCGGGGTGCTGAAGGCGTTCAGCCGCATGGATGGCGCGCCTCTGCTGTCCGTCCAGGTGGCCCAGGACAAGGCCTACACGGCGGTCGGCTTCGGCATGGCCACCGACGCGTGGCACGACTTCGTCAAGGACGACCCGCCGCTTGCCATGGGCGCGGCTCCCGGGATTGATCGCCTGGTCGTGTTCGGCGGCGGGTATCCGATCAAGGCCGGGGCCGCGGTGGTCGGCGGGATCGGCGTCAGCGGCGGCCATTACAGCCAGGACATGGAGGTAGCCCAGGCTGGACTGTCGGCTCTCGCCTCCTTCTGACCGGCCGCGCTGTCCGGGCGTCCTTGCGGACGCTAGCGAGCTCCCGACGGCTCGGTGAGCCGCTGCGGGACGTCGGCGAGGGCCAGGCTGGCCGCGCCGAGCACCTCCGCGTGCTCGGCGAGTTGCCCGCACACCACGCTGACCTGCGCGGCGGTCGCCGGGAGCACGGCGCGGCGGATGGCGGTGCGGATCGGGTCGAGCAGTAGCTCGCCGGCCCGGCGAGGTCGCCGCCGATGACGACGAGCCGGGGGTTGAGCAGGTTGACGGCGGCGGCGATGGCCAGGCCGACGTGCGCGGCGGCGTCCTCGACGGCGCGGCAGGCGCCGGGGTCGCCGTCCTCGACGAGCTGCAGGAGTTCCTGGCTGGTGACCGGGCGGTGCCAGCTCTGGCTCAGCAGGTGGGCGATGGCCACCGGGCTGGCGACGGTTTCCAGGCAGCCGCGGTTCCCGCACCGGCAGATCGGCCCGTTCTCCACGACGTGGACATGGCCGAGCTCCCCGGCCATCCCGGCCGAGCCGCTCAGCGGCCGGCATCCGGTGATGACGCCGGCGCCGATGCCGGCCGACAGGCGGACGTAGATCAGGTCGTCCACGCCGCGTCCGGCTCCGTAGCTGTGCTCGCCGAGGGCGCCCGCGTCGGCGTCGTTGATCACGTGCACGTTCAAGCCGGTGCGGGAGTGCATCTCGTGGACCGGGTTGATCCCCACCCAGCCCGGCATGATGCCGGACGCCTCGATCCGCCCTGACCCGGTGTGCACCGGCGCCGCGATACCCAGGCCGAGCCCGATCACCGCGGCCGTGTCGATGGTGTGCTCGGCCAGCGCTTGCCGGACCCGGGCGGCGGCCAGGTCAAGCGTTTCGTGCGGGGCGAGGTCGACCTCACGCCTGGCTTCGGACTCGGCGACGATGCCGCCGAGCAGGCCGCAGACCGCGACCCGCACGTGCTCGTGCCCGATGTCGACGCCCACGGCGTAGCGGGCGTTCGGCGCCATCGACACCATGACGGCGGGCCGGCCCAGGCTGCGCAGCCCGTCGGCGCCGGTGCTGCCGGGGTGCTCCTCGACGATCCCGCGCGCGGCCAGCTCGGCGACGAGCGAGGACACGGTCGAGCGTGACAGGCTGGTCAGCCGGACCAGTTCGCTGCGGCGGCAGGCGCCGTGATCATGCAGCGCCTGCAGGACGCGGCGACGGCCCTCGTCACGCAGGCTGAACGGTTCGCTGGTTACGACGCCTCCCAACCTGGTAGCACCGGGCCGTAGCGGGCCCTGCGGGGCAGAATACCGCCCCGTGGCCCTGATGGCGGCGGTCATTAAGCCCATTCTCGGAGAAACAACCGGAAACATCGCCCTCGAATTCGTTGACTTCCGCCTAGAACCGGAGTATCTCTGTGGAGATTAACCAATGAGGCCAATACCACCAACCGTACGGGGTGGCTGACTGGCGAGGCCTTCGTCAACCACCGCTACCGGTGTGGAGTTGCCTGCGGTAACGCCGCGCCGTACACACGGGTCGGAACGAGATGGCGCCGCCCGGGCGATCTTGTTAGCTGGAGGAGCGGCGATGAGTGAGCAGACCTGCATCGGTGATGAATTCGCCGCCGACGCGGACGCGCGCCGGACGCAGGTGCCGCTGGTGCGCGCCGAGTACCTGACGGAGATGCGCAAGCAGGCGGGCTTGACCCAGGCCGAGACCGCCGATGCCATGGGGGTGTCCCAGCAGCGCGTCTCCGCGATCGAAAGTGGAGCCGTGGCGGAACTCGCAACGCTGGCTGACTACATCCGGGCGCTCGGCGGGGAACTGAAGGTCATCGCCGACTTCGGCGACCTCCTGCTCCGCGTCGCCTGACGGCCTGCGCTAGCCCGATGCCTATTGTGCGTGCACCTGGTCGTCTTGTGCGTGCACCTGGTCGTCGAGGTCCATGATCAGGTCGCGGGCCTGCTTGCATGGGTGGCCGCTGTGCATCGGCGATACGATCGCCTAGGTGGGCGCCTTTCCTGACGCCGCGATGGCCGGCTCCGCCATCGCCGGCCGCGAACCAGGCGGGAAATGAGCCGGGCACCGGGTACCCGGCTGCCGGAACCGGCTGACCGTGACCTCCCCGACCTGCCGGTGGACCCGCTGGAGGCGCTGAGGCAGCGGCGGAGCGCCAAGTGGCGGACGTACCCGGCTGACGTGCTGCCGCTGACGGTGGCCGAGATGGATTTCGCCCTGGCCGGGCCCGTTGCGGCGGCCCTGCGCGAGGCGGTCGGCCGGTCCGATGCCGGATACGCGATGGCCGTGCCCGACCTGGGCCATGCCCTGGCGGGGTTCGCGGCACGCCGGTGGAACTGGAACCCCGACCCGGCGGCGGTGACCGCCGTGACCGACGTCGGGGTCGGTGTCGTGGAGTTGCTGCGGGTGCTGGCCCGCCCTGGTGATGCGGTGGTGATCAGCCCGCCGGTGTACCCGCCGTTCTTCGACTGGGTCGCCGAAGCCGGGGCCCGGCTGGTCGAGGTGCCGCTGGCCCGTGGTCCTGCCGGGTGGCGGCTGGACCTGCCGGCGCTGGAGCAGGCGTTCGCGGCCCGTCCCGCCGCTTACGTGCTGTGTAACCCGCACAATCCGGTCGGCCGGGTACATGATGCCGCCGAACTGGCGGCGCTGGTCCGCCTTGCGCGGACTTACCAGGTGGCGATCATCAGCGACGAAATCCACGGCCCGCTAGTGCTGCCCGGCGCCAGGTTCACCCCGCTGCTGACCGTACCGGGCGCCGCCGAGGTGGCCATCAGCGTGCTGTCGGCCAGCAAGGCCTGGAACCTGGCCGGATTGAAGTGCGCCGCCGTGGTCACCGCCGCGCCGCGGATGGCCGCGGTGATAGACCGGTTCCCCGCTGATTCGCGGTGGCGCATCGGCCATTTCGGCGTCATCGCCGCCGTCGCCGCGTTCACCGCTGGCGAGCCCTGGCTCGACCAGCTCCTGGCTACCCTGGACCGCCGCCGTGCCCTGCTCGGGGACCTGCTTCGCCGGCGTCTTCCCACGCTTACCTGGCACCCGCCGGAGGCCACCTACCTCGCCTGGCTCAATTGCTCGGCCCTCGGCCCGGCCGACCAGGCCCGCGACCTGTTCCTGACCCGGGGGCGCGTCGCACTCGAGCCCGGCCTGCGGTTCGGCGCCGCCGGCAGCGGTTACGCCCGGCTGAACTTCGCCACAAGCACCAGCATTCTCGACCAGGCCACCGCGCAGATGGCACGCTCCGTTACCTGACCCCGAAGTCCAGGCTCACGACGTTGATCGCCGAGCCGGCCAGGTCGGCGGCGAGCTGGCTAGGGCCAATGAAACCTC
>CAWDXO010000015.1:0-497373 GCA_963806335.1 uncultured Actinomycetes bacterium | reverse complement strand
GCGTCCAGCCCGCCGTCATGCTCGAGGAGTTCCTGGCCACCGAAGAGGCGGTCCGCAAAGATCCCCGCTGGCAGCAGGCGATGCGCCGGCGCGGCGTGACCGACTTCGACATGGTGATGATCGACCCGTGGTCGGTCGGGTACAACGGTCCCGAGGACGGCGCGGACCAGGGCCGCTTCCTCCGGCCCCTGACCTGGGTCCGCCAGGGCGACCCGGACGACAACGGCTACGCCCGCCCGGTGGAAGGCCTGATCGTGCGCTTCGACCTGGACCGCATGGAAGTGGTGGACATCGAGGACCACGGCGTGGTCCCGCTGCCCCCGGCCAGCGGCAACTACACGGCGGAGGCCATCAAGGACCCCGCCAACGTCCCGCACTTCCCCGACGGCCCCCGCCAGGACGTGAAACCACTGAGTATCACCCAGCCGGAAGGCACCAGCTTCACCGTGGACGGGCACGAGGTGCGCTGGCAGAAGTGGCGATTCCGGGTCGGCTTCACCCCGCGCGAAGGGCTGGTGCTGCACCTGCTCCGGTACGAGGACCACGGCACGCTCCGGCCGGTCCTCTACCGCGCCTCGCTGGCGGAGATGTTCATCCCCTACGGCGACCCGAATCCCGCGCATTACCGCAAGAACGTCTTCGACATGGGCGAATACGGCATCGGGGTGCTGGCCAACAGCCTGGAGCTGGGCTGTGACTGCCTGGGCGAGATCCGCTACTTCGACGCCTGGCTGAACGACAACGACGGCCACGCCCAGGTCCTGCCGAACACCATCTGCCTGCACGAGGAAGACCACGGGATCAGCTGGAAGCACATGGACTGGCGGACCGGGAAAACCGAGGTCCGGCGCTCCCGGCGGCTGGTCATCTCGATGATCGCCACCGTCGGCAACTACGAGTACGGCTACTTCTGGTACCTCTACCAGGACGGCACGATCGAGTACGAGGTCAAGCTGACCGGCGTTATCTCCAACGGGGCGCTGCCGCCGGGGCAGCGTCCGGCCCACGGCACGCTGGTCGCGCCGCAGGTCTACGGGCCGCACCACCAGCACATCTTCTGCGTGCGGCTGGACATGATGGTGGACGGCCCGGGCAACACGGTCGTCGAATGCGACTCGGTGGCGCTGCCGCCCGGCCCGGACAACCCGCACGGCAACGCGTGGGTGGTCCGGCAGACCACGCTGGCCAGGGAATCGGAGGCGAAGCGGCTGGCCGACGGACGGACCGCTCGCCACTGGCGAATCATCAACCCCAATAGGCTGAACGGCGTGGGTGAACCGGTGGCCTACAAGCTCGTGCCCCAGGGGGACAGCGTGCTGCCGTTCCACCAGCCCGACAGCCACGTGATCCGGCGGGCCCAGTTCGCCACCAAGCACCTGTGGGTCACCGCGTACCACCCCGACCAGCGCTTCCCGGCGGGCGAGTACCCCAACCAGCACGCCGGCGGGGACGGGCTGCCCGCGTGGACCGCCGCCGACCGCCCGCTGGAGAACACCGACCTCGTGCTGTGGCACACGTTCACCGCGCACCACGTGGTCCGGCCGGAGGACTGGCCGGTGATGCCGGTCACCACGGTCGGGTTCAAGCTCCGGGCCGACGGCTTCTTCGATGGCAATCCCGCTCTCGACCTGCCGCCCGCCGAGCACTGCCAGCACGAGGAGTAGCGACGCCGAGGTTCAGGCCACGCGCACCTTCCGTGACCCGAGCGGATCCAACCGGGTCGGCATGATCGTCGAGATCCCCGACTTCGCCGTCTTCGAGCGGCTCATGCAGAGCGAGGGGGCAGCGGAAGCGATGAAGTACGACGGCGTCCGCCCCGAGACGCTGCTGATCCTCGCCCAGGGATAAGCCGAGGGGGGAGGATTCCGCGATGTCGTTGAGTAACTACCGGGTCGGCGCAGTCGTCGCCGTATCGGACATGGAGCTCGCCAGGGACTTTTACGAGAAAAGGCTGGGTCTCACGGCGCCAGGCGACGATCCTGACGGCAATACCCTCGGTCTACTCCAGGATTAGCGGTGAAGGCAGACGGGCACGTCGAGCTTCTGCATTAGCCCCGCCCGGCCGACCAGGTGATGGCGGGCGGGCGCAGCCGGGCACAGACCGGGTTGCCCCGGGGGTCGGTCAGCCGGATCCGGGCGAGGAGCCGGTGACCGGGGCGCATGGCCTCTTCGATGAGCTGGGGTTCGACGTCGGCGAGCCTTAGCTTGGCGCCGCGGAACAACTGCAGCGTTCCGTCACCCGGCGCGTCGCCCCAGGCCAGGCCGAGGTGCCGGTCCGTGCGGTCGCCGCGGACGAAGGGCCCGCCGAAGTCGAAGCCGTCCTGGTCACGGCGCACGGTGACGGTGACTTCCCAGCGGGCTGACGGCGCGTCGCCGGGTACCGGACTCCACGCCAGCCCCGGCCTTCCCGGCACGACGAGCGTCGGCCCGTCCTCGCGCGGCCCGGTCAGGGCGACGTGAACGTGGTGGTGGCCCGCGCCGCCCGGTTCCGGCCGGCAGGTCAGGCCGGGCAGGTCGAAACCCTCGATTACGACGGTGAGCTGTCCCACTTTCGGCGCCGGGCGACGGGCGGGCCGCCGCGGCGGCGCCGGCGCGGTGTTCTCCTCGTAGGCGCGCCGCAGCCACCCGAGGGCCTCTTTGTCGAGGTCGCCGGGCGCGGACAAGCCAATCCGCACGGTGGCTGCGCCGACGTCCCTGGCGGCGAGCAGGCGGCCACCGGGCGGCACGTCGTCCAGCCGCAGGCCGAGGTCCACCCGGTTCTTGGTCGTCGCCTGCACCACGGCGAAGGTGCGGCGGGGGGTGACCAGGCTGACCAGGGTCGTGCGGGCCTGTACCGTCACCGGGCCGAGGCCGGGCAGCGCCGCCAGCACGGCGTCCAGGACCGGCCGCAGGTGCGGGCGGTCGGCGTACTGGCCGTCGATCAGCTCGCGGGCCTCGGCGGTCAGGACGCCGGTGACCGCCTGGCCGTCCTCACGCATCTGATCGAGGTCCGGGCGGTCAGGATCGGTCACGACGGCATGAACACCCAGCCCACTGCACCGGGTTCCTCGACGCGGACCACGGCGTCGGGCGGCGCCTCCCGCCTGATCTGTCCGGCGAGTTTCCGGACGTCGTCCTCGTTGTCAGCGGCGACGATCAGGAACTTCCAGCGCCGCACCACCGGCAGGCCCTCACCTTCCAGCTTGTGCGCTAGCGCGACCGCCTCGCGGTGCGACGGGAACTCAACCCGGGCCTGCCATCGGCCGATCCCGGCGGCCAGGGACTCGGCGGTTTCAGAGTCGATGAGCCGCTGGTGCTCCGCCTGCCGCTCGGCTTCGGTCTGCGGCATCGCCACGTCCGGGCTCTCCCACTGCTCCTCGATGGGATGCCATCGGTGCAGCGCGAACTCCGCCTGAATGTCATGCTGGGCCAGCACGTCGCGGGCGACCCGCTCAGCCTCCATGGCGGCGATCTCGGTGCCTGCGTACAGGAAGATCTGCGAGTCACCCGCGCCGACCGCGATGGAGCGCCCGAGCTGGCGGCGGACGTCTTCTTCCACCTCATGCTCGGACAACGCCTGCTGCGTCTGTTCGACTTGTGCCTGGCCGGCCAGGGAGATGGTAACCCGCCAGTCATCGCTGTCTGTCACGGCACGACTCTAACCCACCCAAGCCACGCCGCCGGATGGGCGGGCACGTGCTGCCTGAAGTGGACCCAGGACTCCCCACGGCTGACGGCAGCGGCTGGCATCGCGCATCGCCGGTCAGGCCAACGAGAACGGCGACGGTCCGCTTGCGATGTTATTTGCCACCACCCTGGACCAGACTGGCCTTGGACGGGAGACGGCCGGTGACGACCCTGCCGCGCCGCCAGGACGCGATAACAACGAAGAGAAGGAGTTCTTGGGGATGAATCAGCACAAAGTCGCAACGCGTGAGGAGTGGCTGGCTGCTCGCGGCGAACTGCTGGCGCGGGAAAAGGAGCTGACCCGCCGCGCCGACCAGCTCGCGGCGGAGCGGCGCGAGCTGCCCTGGGTGCCGATCGAGAAGGAATACAGCTTCGCCACTGACGGAGGCCCGAGGACGCTGCGAGACCTTTTCGACGGGCGCTCGCAGCTGATCGTCTATCACTTCATGTTCGGCCCGACCTACACGGCGGGATGCCCGATCTGCTCGTCGGCGGCCGACACCTTCAACGGCGCCGTAGCGCACCTGAACGCGCGTGATGTGACATTCACCTGTATCTCGCAGGCGCCCTTGGACAAGCTCCAGGAGTACAAGCGGCGGATGGGATGGACCTTCCCGTGGGCCTCATCCAACGGCAGCGACTACAACTTCGACCTGGAGATCTCGCGCCCCGTGGAGGCGACACGCGAGTTCCTGGCCGGCGGTGTCCCCGGGATCGCCGTTGAGCTCGCACAGGAGTGCGGGACCGAGCCGGCCGCATATCTCTCCGAGGCGCCGGTGCTAAGCACCTACGCGCTCGAAGACGGAACCGTCTACCTGACCTACTCCACGACCGCGCGCGGGCTGGAGTTCATGATGGGCTTCTACGGCTTCCTCGACCGCGCCCCGCTCGGCCGCAACGAGGGGGATCCGCCCCAGCCGTGGGTACGTCGCCACGACGAGTACCACGACGCGTACGCGACAGGCAGGTAAGCGGCGGAATGTCGCGCCAGCGGCGGCCTCCTTCCTGCCGGGTTCGGACTGGGGTGTGCTGACCCGGTTCGGGCCCTGATCATGATCATCGGCACTCAGGGTTGGTACCAGCTAGGTCATCTCACTGATACACGCCAATGAACCGGCCCGCGGTTCGCATCGTCTTACACAGTGTTGGTTGGATCCTTGGTCCGGATGTCTTCCCCGCTTGTCTACGCTCGACCCGGCATACAACTCATTGTCATGAATTACTTTCTTTGCGCGACGTATCGCCCCGCTGGGCGGCGGTGAGGTCGGATGGGAGTCGACGAGCCCGAGGAAGGAGACGTGCCGCCGGACGAGAATGCGGATCATCGGGATGGCCAGGATGGTGGCGGCCGGGCTGGCCGGGGCGGTGGCATCCAGGCCGAGACACGCCATCGGCAGGAGTATTACGCCGACCTGCGGGTGGCGGTGTCCGCTGAGGAGTCGGTTACCGCGCAGACCGCGGCCAGGGAGCAGGCCGCCGCCGAGAAGTGGGGTGAGACGGAACAGGAGTCCCGGTGGATGTGGGCGGAGTATCAGCGGAAGTGGCCGCCTGGGGAACGCGAGCAGGTGGATAGTTCTGACGATCCGCCGGGTTCCTGGCGCGGGGACGGCAACAGGATCCTGAATCCCGCCGATAACGCCCGAGTTGAAGCGGCGTGCGACCGGATCGCCAAACGGGAGGAAGAAGAAATCTCGCCCGCACTGCGCGCCACGGAAAGCCAGGATCCCAACCGGCACCTGGTCGGCTTCGACGACCGCCTGAAAAGCCGCGACCGCATCAAAGAGAAGGTCTACGGAATGCATCAATGAGTTGAAGCTTCTCCCCAGAGAAGCTGTTTCGCTTGTTCCTGACGTGATCCGGTACACCTTTCAGTACGAGGAGGCTCGCTACACCCAAGGCGTCCGGACAGATATCGAGCGCTTGAAAGACCAGGGCTTTGAGCTGGACAGACTCAAGAATTCCTGGTCGGATGACCAGTACAAGGGCATCAACAGCCAGTGGACCGCGCCGGATACCGGACAGCGGTTCGAGGTGCAGTTTCATACCCGCATCAGCTTCGAGGCCAAGCAGCTCACGCATAGCGCCTACGAACGGCTCCGCAGCCAGCAGGCCGATGCGTTCGAGGAGCTCGTGCTTGGAGGCGTTCCAGAGGAAAGTCACCGCCGAGGTGCCGGTTCCGCCCGGCGCCGACGGCATTCCCGACTACCCGGAGAGAGGCGCAGATGCCAGATAAGGTTACGTACTACGCGATTGTGGATGACCTGAGCAGCCGTGAGCAGCCTGCTGGGTGTCTTCGACGCATCTACTTCGAGGCCGGTGGCAGGCGGGATGAAGCATTCACTCAAGATCTCGTCTGGGAACGCAGCGTGCGTCACTAGTCTCTGCCGAGCGCGGCGACCTGCAAAACGAGTTCATCGAGATCACCGAGGCCGAAGCGAACCAGATCGTGGAACGGATCCGGGCCACGGTGACCAACGCGAACAACAGCTAGTTCGCGCTGGAACCAGATCGCTGCCGGACCGACACCCAAGACCCACCCTGCGCTGCTACCTCGGCCGAACCCCGCCGGCGGTTGCCGTGATGGAATATCACTGATGAAATGGCTGGCTGAGTGCTCTGCCGCTGCGCTCCGTGAGGCACTGCGGGTCGTCGCGCCGGAGCTGAGCGGATGTTCGCTCACCGTTCCCGAGCCGACGGTAGCCAAGGCCAACCCGCTGTGGCAGTCGTCCAGCGCGGTCGTCGGCGACCGGTTCATCGCGAAATTCGCCTGGTCGCGTCCCGCCGCGCTCCGCCTGGCGAATGAGATCGGCGTCCTGACCGCACTCGCGCGCGAACCGCGGGTCCCGTTCCTGCCCGAGGTCGTCGCCAGCAGCATGGACCCCCTGCTCCTGATCACCAGGCTCGTGCCGGGGGAGTCCCTGTTCGAGGTCGTCGACTCGATCGACCGGGACCGCGCCGGCCGGCAGCTCGCGTGGTTCCTGGCGGCCCTGCACCAGCCCTCGGCGCGCGAGCGGGCCGAGGTCGCTGTCGGCCAGCTTTCTGGCGCGCAGCTACCACCAGCCACCACGAAGGTCTTGCGCGACCGGTTCGGCAGGTGGGTCCGGCCGGATCAGCACCAGACCGTCATGCGCTGGTGCGACTGGGCCGACGCCGCGCTGGCCTCGCCCGGTCCAGCCGTGCTCGTGCACGGCGATCTGCATGGCGACAACCAGGTGTGGGATCGCGACGCGCTCCGGCTGGTGGTGGACTTCGAGACCATCGGAGCCGCCGAGCCAGAGTACGACCTGCGCACCTTTCCCGGTCCCGGGATGGGTCCCGGCGTTGAGCTGGTGGCCGCTGTCATGCGTCACTACCAGCAGGTCACCGGCAGGCAGCTCTCGGCCGACCGGGTGATGGCCTGGCATCTGCGCAACGCGCTCGGCGACGCCCTGTGGCGCAGCGAGGCCGGCATCCCGCTGGCGGACCACCGAACGCCGACCGCGTGGGTCGATGACCTGTCCAAGCGCTTCAGGGCACTCGGCATCGACCCCGAGGCGGCGCTCGCGGCCAGTTAGAGCGTGTCCCGTAGATCCCGGCGGTTTCCTCGCGGGCGGATGCCGACTGAAGCGGCACGTTAGTCTTGCCGGTCCCGTCAGCCACCCGCGTCACAGCCCGACGGCTCCCGGCATCATTGTGTGTCAGCAACTCCCTGATCCTGCCAGTCGGGGACCGTGGCCACGTGACGGCGCCAGTCCAGGTCGGTGAGGATCTCGGCGAGCGCGACAGCTTCGGGAGAGGTGCCGCCGATCACGGCTGCGGCCGTCGCCCGAGCAGCATCCTCACCGGGACGGGCTCGGTGAACGGTGCGTGCGGGGCGACGGCGCGGCGGATCTGATCAGCGAAAGCTGTTCGCTGATCCGGCGGGGGAAGCTTCTGCGCCGGAAGCGCCGAGTAGACGCCGCCGACGAGATGATCGAGGTCGAGTTCGCCTGTGTAGACGTAGCTCGTTTCGGTCACGCCGAGCCCGGCTTCGGTCATCGTGTCGCGGTAACGCTGCTGGCTGGCATCGTCGGTGCCGCAGGCACCGGCGGGCCTAGTGCCGAACCACTGGCCGAGGAAGCCGCGCAGCGCCAGTGACCACGGGCTGTCCTGCAGCCACATCGGCGTGCCGTTGGTGATCACCGCGATCCCGCCACCCGGGCGGAGCAGGGGAACCAGCGCGGGGATCAGCTCCCGGTACCCCATCCAGTGCAGGGCCTGGCCAATGGTGACCGCGCCGGCGCGACGGCCGCCGAGCAGCGCGGCCAGCGCGGGGATGTCGGTATCGGCCCCGAGAACCCAGCTCGCGTTCGTGACTCCCTGCTCAGCGGCGGCACGCCGGGCACAGGCGAGCATGTCCGGCTCGGGATCCACTCCGGCTATGGCATGCACCCGGCGGGCGATCGGCAAGGTGAGCTGGCCGGTCCCGCAGCCAAGGTCGATGACGATGTCGTCGCTGGTCAGGCCGAATGCACCGGTGAGCATGTCGATCACGGCCGGCGGGTACCCGCGCCGGTACTGGTGATAGAAACCCGCGACCTCGCCGCCGAAGCCAAGATCTTCGTCCACCGCTCCAGCGTGAGCCGCCCGCCGCCCGCGACGGTAGCAGTTCCGCGCACCGCGTAAGAGCTACCCGCAGGCGAAGGTGAGAAATGCCAGGCCGCCAACGCCCAGTGAGAACCCGGCAAATCCACCACAGTACACGAGCGCCTGACATCGTCGCCGAGACCGGACAACCTGTGTCGGTTCTCGTTCGATCTGGCCAGGTTTCAGCCGCTGACCTGCGGGTTGGCCAGTTCTGGTGAGACGGATCGCCTTGTGGGTGTCTCATCTGAATTGGCCTTTTCCGGGGAACGGGACCGGGGAGGCTGTGGCGAGCTGGGGCCTGTTCCAGAATGTGTCGCGGATGTCTTCGAAGCGGCTGCGGTGCTGCTCGGTCCAGGCGCGGATCGGGTCGCGGCGGGAGGGTGCCTGGTAGGACGGCTCGCCGAGCCGGCGGGCGATGCGCCGGTAGAACCGGTCGGCCTGCCAGGCGGGGACCATGGCCAGGTGACGGCGCCAGTCCAGGTCGGTGAGGATCTCGGCGAGTGCGACAGCTTCGGGGAAGGTGATTACCGGCTGGCTGAGTTCGGGTGCTAGCCCGAGCCTGCTGGCGCGGGCCTGCCATCGGGCGCGGAGCCAGGGCCGGTGGCGTGGTTCTTGCGCCCAGTGCCGGGTGATGTGCCAGGCGGTGTGGACGTTGGCGGTGACCCATTCCGGGTCGCCGCTGCGGGCACGGAGCCGGTGGTGACGGCGGTGCGCGGTGAGGATCTCGGGAACGGCGGAGATGTCGGTCTGGGCGGGTTCGTCCGCAGTTCCGAGCCAGCGCTGGTGGCGGCGGCAGAGCATTGGGGCTGCCGGGGGGCGCACCAGGGCAAGCGGGGTGGTCCCGAGGGACACGCGGAGCGTGCATGCGCGGCAGGCTGGCCAGGCGTGCGGCCGGGGAGGGTAGCAGTGCAGGGCGGGCAGGTCTGCGGGCAGCGGCGCGAGCCGGGCGGAGGGCGGTCCCAGCCGCAGGGCTGGCAGTGCGCGCAGCAGCCGCGGCCGGGGGATCGCGGAGATGGTCTCGAGCCGGGTCAGGGCCTGGTCGTTGAGCCAGGCGTCGCGGTCGAGCAGGTAGTGGCCGCTGCCCTCGGTGAGCTGGCCGAGCGTCTGGAGGATGGCGGTCGGGACCAGGCCGTTGGCTTCGGCGAGCCGCCAGGTGTAGGAGTTGACGGTTTCCCCGCCGAGGGGGCGCAGCGTCACCGGCAGGGCGCGGGCGGGTTGCTGCCAGCGTTTCATGGCGTGGCCCTGCGGCCGGCGGCGGCTGGCCGGCGGGGTGCCGGGGCGTGGTACTGCTCCTGGGCGGCGGTGTCGAGGATGACGGCGTCCAGGTGCTTGCGGGTGATCTTCTCGGTGCCGTCGCTGATCGCGTCGTTGGCGGCCTCGTGGATCAGCTGGTCGAGGCTGCCGATCATGCCGCCGGTCCGCTGGTGCAGGTAGGGCGCCGTCTCGACCAGGGTGCCGGGCTGGTGGTGCTGCAGCCGGAGCGTCTGCTCCATGGTGGCGATCAGCTTGGCCCAGTCGGTGCGCTGGCTGGTGGTGGCGTGCCCGAACGCTGAGGTGCGCACGCTGATGAACCGGGCGGCGATCTGCCGGCCGCGCATGCCGGAGAACATGCCGTTTTCTTCCAGGTCCAGCCCGGCGTAGATGAAGGTGGCGCTGATGGAATCGAAGAAGTACTTCAGCTGGTCCGAGGCCTCGGCGCCGCTGCGGGTGCGGAGGTCCAGGCGGTGCACCTCGTCGACCAGGACCAGGCTGCAGCCGACCTGGCGCAGCACCCCGGCGACGGCGTGGGTGATGAAGTGCTGGCTGTCGCGGCTGCTGACCGGCAGGCCGAGGAACGCGGCGAGCTCGATGGCCAGCGTTTTGGGGGTCGCGGCGGGAGGCACGATGATGTAGGCGACCGGGATCCGCCCGGTCAGGCCCGGGTGGCGCCGCTCGGTCTCGATCTGGTGTTTCTTGCCGAGCTGGGTGATGGAGGTGGACTTGCCGGTGCCGCTGGGGCCGGACACGATCAGCCCGCGGCGGCCGAGCTGCTTGCCCCGGTTGTTGATGATCAGCTTGGAGCCGGTCGTGGTGATCTGCCGGATGTCCGGGGTGGCGACCAGCAGCAGCTCGCTGTGGTAGTCCTGCCGGGCCTCGCCGTAGATGTCCCGCTCGGCCGCGGTGAGCCGCTCCAGGTCGCTGGCGGGCAGCAGGCGGGGCGGTTCGGGGCGGGTCCGGGACACGAACGCTGCCCAGCCTTCCCTGGTGGTCAGCGGGTGCCGTAGATCACCGCCGCTGCCGGTCACCGCTGCCCGCCGTCATCGTCGCCGAACGGGTCGAACAGCCCGAACCCGGCCAGCGCCGCGGTCTCCGCGTCGGCAGGCCCGGTGTCTTCCCGGCTTGCGGGCTGGCCTGCCAGGGGTCCTGGCAGCGGATCGCGCTCGCGGTCCGGTTCCGGCGCGGGCAGCGCCGGGCGCAGGCCCGGCAGGGCGGCCGCCGCCTTGGTCCGGGCCAGCGTCCGCTGGGTGTCTGGTCCCTGGCCGGCCCGGCGCAGCAGCCCGGCCAGCACCACGGCGACCGCGGTCTCGTTGGCGTCGTCGACGCCGCGCTGGGCGGCGATCTTGCGGGCGTGCCGCCAGGTGAAGTCGGCGAACGGCTGGGCCACCATCGGCAGGTGGGTCCACGGGACGGTGACCCATCCGCCGTGGTGGTGGTTACGCACCCAGATCCGGGTCACGTCGTAAGGGTCGTAGTGGACCTCCCACTGGCCGTCCCGGGCGGCCAGCCCGGATGACATGCGCCGGTAGGGGGCCAGCTCGGCGCAGTTGTAGGTGCGGTAGTCGATCTGGATCCCGCCATCACCGATGCTGCGCCACTGCGCGGGGAGCAGCTCGATGTAGTCTTCCCCGGTCAGCGTGACCGGGACATACCCGGCGGCGGCGACCAGCGCGGCGTATGCCTCGTTCGGCGAGGCTGCCCGGTCCGGGGTGAAGGGGTGCCGCAGGCCCTCGTGCGGCCGGGACTGCCACCCGCAGATAATCCACTCATCCAGCAGTTCTTGCAGGTCACCCAGCGACCAGACGGCCCGGTCAGCGACGTCGGTGCCGCGGCGTGTCACGTCCCGGCCGGTGTAGCCGGCCACATGCTGGCAGAACAGCGTGTTGATCGACCCGAAAGTCCGCTCCATGACGGCCTTGTCCGATCCGGTCTGCTCATGGGCCGGCTGGACCGACAGGCCCAGGGTATCGGCGGCGCGCAGGAACACCTCGGACAAGAACACCTTCCCGTGGTCGATCACCACCGTGTCCGGGACGATGACGGGCTTGGCCGCAGCCAGTTCCAGCCGGGCGTCGATGCTAGCCAGCCGCCGGCAAGGGATCCGGGACGCTGACATCGCCAGGGCCTGGTCCCAGCCGGGCCGCATCGGCTCGGGCACCATCATCCGGGCCAGCAGCAGCGCGGCGTCCACCGCCTTGGCGCCGACCGGCCGCAGCACCGCAGCGCAGATGGTGCGGGTCGCGACATCGACCGCGGCGACCAGCTCGGGACGGCCGGTCACCCCGTCGTCCATCACCGCCATCACGTCCAGCGGCGTGCCGTCCACCTGGACCTGCTCACCGGGGCGGGCCGCGATCGTCGCGGTGAACACACCGGCCGGGCGGGCCGCCGTCTGGCGGCGGGTAACCGCCGAGCCGAACGTGTGCCGCCCGGCCGACAGCACCGCTAGCAGCCGGTAGAACGTCGCCCGCGACGGCACCGGCACCACGCCCGGCCCGTGCTCGTCCTCCAGCCGCTGCCTGACCTGCCGGATAACCCGGGACCTGGTGCCGGTCGACGTGCCGGCCTGCGCGTCGATCACCGCCGCTGCGGCCTCCACCACCCGCGGGTCCACGTTCCCGGCCGGCCGGGCCGCCGGGGCATGCCGGGCATCGACCAGCCCCCATAGGCCCTGCTCCCGGTAGCGGTAACGCATCCGCCGCACCGTCCGGGCGCTGGCCCTGACACCGGCCGCGGCCAGCTCGGCCGCCTTGGCCTGCTCCCGCTCGGCCAGCGGCCGTGCCAGGTCGTACTCCGGCCGCGGCACCGCGCCGGGCGGGGCGTCCGGCGGCACGCCGGTCAGGACCTCGATCAGGTGCCGCTCCCAGTCACGGGCCGCGCGGACCACATGCTCCGGCAGTGCCTCCAGCAGCCCGTGCGGCGCCAGCCGCGGCACCAGGCCCGCAGCCGCCGTCCCCGTCCCCACGATCGCGAAATCCGGCGCGGCCAGCAAGAGCGGCAGCGCTACCACCGTGGCCTGTCCCGAGTCCGCCAGCAACCGCACCGCGGTCCCGGCCAGCGCCACCACCTGATGCTCGCCGCCGCCGAACAGCACCCGGTCCCCGGCCCGCAGCACGCCCGGCCGCTCAGCCACGCCCGCCGCCCGCCGCAGCCGCGCAGACGACAGTGCGGTCGCTGAGCACCAGCGACAGGTCCGCGGCCAGTTCATGACGCCACATCAGGTGGAACAGCACCGGCAGCGTGACCAGCGGGTCACCGGCCATCGCGGCGCCGTCCATCAGCGCCCGCGGCCGGGCGAACGCCTCCCGCAGCCTGCCTGCCACCGCCTCGTCGTGGCACCGCGGATGCCGGTATCCGGCCAGCCACCGCAAGTTAGCCGCCGGAACCGGGTCGGCCGAACCCCAGACCGCATACCGCCAGCCCAGCCGGACGCACGCTTCCCCGGCCGCCGCGAATGCTTCACGGTCCCGCTCGCCGATCCGGTCCAGCGGCCTCGAGTCGACCACCAGCCCGCCGCCGGCCAGGCGGGCGAAGAAGTCCGGCGCGTGCCTGCGCACTTTGCCCCCGGCCCGCCACAGCAGCCAGAACGGCTGCGAGGCCACCGCGGTCACGGCCGGATCGAAGTCGAGAGCTACCAGGTGATCACGCTCGACCCACGACTCGAATCCGACCCGCCGGCCCATTGTGGCTGACCAGTACCAGCCCGGATAGTTCCGCTGCCCGCGATACGACGGAAACGACCTCACCGGGCGGCCGTCTTCCAGACGGACCCCGGCCAGCGCCGTCAGGTCCCCGCGGCGCTCAGTCCCGTCGGCCGCCACATACACCACCCCAAAACCGCTGTCCGCAGCTGTCCCGCAACCAGCAGGCTCCACCCGCTCGCCGGCGCCCGAAACAGACATCACATGCAAAATGATCCTGAACCGGGCAAACTATGGCGGCAGGACACGCCGGGCCGGCCAGATTCACTGGGAAAAAGGAAGACTGACTGTCACGGGACAGCGGCGGCCACGCCGCCAACGCCAGCGAGAATCCGGCACACCCACCACACCCGACACGAGCACCAGACGTCGTCGCCGAAACCGGACACCGCTGGCCACATCAAATGAGACTGGCCATCAAGCTGGCCACAACCCTGAGAATCGGCCATGTCAGCTGAGACCTGACAACCTGAGTTAGAAATCCGTCAGCTGACCGATGTCTCTCGCTGCAACTTGCAGCACCATTTGTCGTGCAACCGCCACCGGGCACGTCACCGTCAGCTTGGACCGGCGCCCCAGCCCCAGCTATCCGAAGCAAGAAGATCTCGCCCCCCAGGGAGCAGGCCGTGACCATTCACGCCGTACCCGGCGCAGCAACGCTGGCCGCATGCTCGCGGTTGTTCAGGCGCTACCCGCTAGCGGTCACGCCGCGGTCCGTAGATGGCGGGCCCCGGTCGATGGTCCTGATGAACCGTAGGGCCGGGGCGCCCGCCTTCTTCGTCATCACCCAGACCGGCGACAACCTTTTCGTTATCCGCTCCTGGGACCGCCGCGATGGGGTTGACCAGGGAATCTGGTCGGGAGAACCCGTTTCCGCCGCCATCGGCCAGCTGGTCGCCGACGGCATACCGGTCCCTCGCGACGGCGCGCTGCTCGGCTGGCTCACCGACAGCCAGGTCACCGCGCTGCTGACGGTGCACTGCCGGCCACCCGAGCCCTGGGACGGCCCGGTCCCCGGTCCCGGGATCCAGGTCATGCCGCTGGCCGGCACCAGCAACCTGCTGCACTGGCCGCCGTTCGCCGTCAGCCCCCTCGACGGGCGCCTGTGGGACTACGTCGAGCGGGGTCAGATCGTGGACATCGCCGCTCTCCTCACGCACAGCGGCGGACGAGCATTCTGGGTGCCCTCCCCGGACACGCCGGGTCCCCGCCACGACAACCCCTGGCACGACAATCCCCGGCTCGACCACGGGTGCATCGTTGTCACCGGCAACCTGTCCGCTGAGGAATACTGGCTCCCGGCCGGCGTCTACCTGGATCACTGGACCCTCCGCGAGGGCATCCCGGCTCCGCCCGCTGGCCAGCTGCTGATCCGGCCCGACGTCGTGGAGCTGACCCGCGAGCTGTCGTAGCGCCCGGCCAGGTGCGTCGCGCTGACCGCTGGAAGCGCATAAACCTGGGCTCACCTGGGTTTGGTCATGTAGACGTCGAAAACGTCCGCCCCGCCTGCATCATCAGGAACGGAGCGCGGGCCTTGACGGCAACCAGGCGGTCGAAATCCTCCCGAGCAGGAGGACGCGTCGACCGTCCGTCCATACCCCGCGCGTATGGATGAGATCGAGCTGTGCGAGCCTCGTTACCTCATCGCGGTCGTGGAGAAGTCAGCTTCGCTGGCTGACCCATACCGATACGTGGGCGGGCTCAAGGGCATGCTGGACGGCACTGGCCAGGTCGTCTTGGACCGAATCCAGGTCCACGGCGTCTTTCAAGCGGGCCGCGAACGCAGCCACGGTCTGATCGGCGTCGTACCGGGCCCGGTTGAACCGCCGGTCCACCACCTGCTGCACCCGCCGCCGCAGCGGGTTGAACAGCGCCGCCGCGGCCAGCGTGGAGGCGGCCACGGCGACCGGGGTATGGAACGACCAGACCCGCGTGGCCAGCAGCACCAGACCCGCATACAACCCGATGAGCAGGCCGGTGACGATGGCGTACGCCAGGGGCCGCGGCGAGCAGCACCGTCAGCAAGCCCGCCGCCAATGCCGCCCCGGCACCCGCCGACCGCGTCTTCCTCACGAAAAGGCACGCTACGCCCGCATCGTTCCGGCAACGTTACCGTTCAGCCAACCCGGCACGCTCATAACAAAGGATGTCGTGGGGAGGAAGGGCCGGGCCGCCTCCCGGCCCGTCCGCCCGAGATAACCCGTTGAGGATGAGGCGCGATATCTCGTTGTGTGAGAGCCTGCCAGGCTATGAAACCAGGAACTGGGACCGGGCCCACCCGGTGGAAGCTCGTCATGATCGCGGGTGGCCTCTCGCTGCTCGCGGCCGGATGCGGATCCGGCGGCAGCAGCTCAAGCACGCCTTCCGCCGCAACCTCGTCGTCTACGACAGCTTCCCCGGCAACCTCACCGTCGAACTCGGTTCTGTGCGCCGACGCCGCCGCCTTGCGCGCCTCGCTGGACAAGCTGAGGCAGGTCAAGGTGGGGGCAGGCACGGTGACCGAGATCACTGCTGACCTCAACGGCGTCAAGACAGCCCTGACGACGTTCACGAACAATGCGCGGGGTCAATGGCAGGCCCAGACCAGCTCGCTGAATTCGGCGCTCGACAAGCTCAAGACGTCGGTCAGCGACCTAGCCGCGCATCCCGGCGTCAGCACGGCCTCAGGCGTGGTGACCGCCCTCGGCGTGGTCAACACGGCGGCGCAGGATCTCCTGGCCGCGGTCAACACGAGCTGCCCCTCCGCATCCCCGTCGTCCAGCGCGTAAGTCAACCGGCCAGCACTGAAGAGCGCCATTCCCGACCCCGTCGCTCCCACCGGGCAAGTCCTCAATTAGCCCTGCGATCGCGCCGCAGCTAATCGGGCTACTGGAATGTGAACCTCTTCGTTACTGCCATTTGATCTGCGCCGGTAAGCGTCATAACGAAGCAGGCATCGCACCAGGCACCTGGCCGTGGCCCTCGCGCGACGGTCATCATCATGCCGACCCGGCGGGATCCGTGCCCGGCGCCGATGCATATCAGCAGCGATCGTGGGTGATCGGGCCTGCAGCTGCCTTTTGTACACAAAAGGCAGCGGTAAGAAGTTTAGGCCGTGCCACAAATTCAGATATTGTGCGGGCCCGCGGTGACCTGCTACGTTTTGAGCTTGGCCGAGGCAATTGGGGAGTCGCCTGGGCGATGCCCGGCCCTGGGGAGGGGACTGATGACGCTCAAATCATTTTCCTGGACGCGAGCCGGCGCGATGCGACCTTGACGCGTTATCCCTTCGTCTCAGGATCAGGGCGTCACGGGCTGATACTGGATTGCGGCAGGGGAATCCCGGTGCGGTTCGCCGGGCGTGACCGGGCGTGACCGGACGGCTCGCTGCCCCGAAGGCGGAGCCGACCCGCACACCCGGACGGCGATCTGACATGCGTGCCGTAGGTGATCCCGTCACCGCGGGGCGCCATCACCTGACCGACGGGGAGGTCGGTGCCTTCGTGGCCCGCGCCCGCAGGCTCGGCCACGACCCCGGCCGGCTCCTCGCCGGCGAGGTGACTGAAACCTTCACGCCCATCCTCACCATCGAGCAGGGCCGCCGGCTCAGCAACGCCGGCCCGGCCGAGCGGCGGGCGCGCCAGGCGGTCTTCTTCCATCCCGCCATCGCCATCAGGAGCCGTCTCGGCCAGGGCGTGCACGACCGGTGCGAGGCCTATGTCTTCGCCGACGGGATCGTCGACGATGCCGACCGGGCCCGGCTGGCTATTCATCTCCCGTTTCCCGTCCGGCTGCTGAGCGTGCTGTACCGGCGCGTGGCCGCCGGCGATGTCTGGGATCTCACGGTGGAACACCGGGCGCTAGGCATCGACGAGCGCGATGACCTGTTCAATGTGGTCAACGTCGGCGAGCTGATGATCGAGCCAGGCGGGCGCGTCATCGTGCAGGGCAACCTGCTCGTGCTCGGGTGCCAGCACCTGCGGGGCCCGGCACCGTGCCGGGACGCCGGGGACTACCAGCTCGGCGTGCTGCCGACGCCGGGATCGGTGGACCGCCGGGCCGGCCCGCTGCACGGCCAGGCGGGCGCGCCGGGCGGCCATGGAGGGCCCGGCGCGGCGGGGACCTGCCCGGCCGGCGTGCCGACGATGATCGGTTTTGCCCTGAGCGAGCCGCCGGGCGGCCGGATGAACGGTGCCGGCGGCTCTGACGGCGCGCGGGGCGGCGACGGCGAATCGGGGCGCACCGGGGGCGCCGCCAAGACTGCCGAGATCACCATCGGCCGCCTGACCGGCCCGCTCACCCTCGCCGTGTCCGGCGGGCGCGGCGGAGACGGAGGTGACGGCGGTGACGGCGGCGCGGGCGGTGGCGGCGGCGACGCGGCGCCGGGTTTCCGGACTACGGCGGGATCGGTCCGTCCGGGCAGGCCCGGCCGGGGCGGACGCGGCGGCGATGGTGGCCACGGCGGGCGCGGCGGGAACGGGGGCATCAGCTCGAATGTGTTCGTGACGCTGCCGGAGCCGATGACCGGGCAGCTGCGCGTCGTGGCCTACCCCGCGCCGGGCGGCAAGGGCGGGGCCGGCGGCCAGCCGGGCCGGGGCGGAAAGGGCGGCAAGGAGGCCGGTGAACCGGCGGTGACCGCCGCCGGCGATGGCGCCGATGGTGCCAACGGGGTACCGGGAAAACCCGGACGCGAAGGAGTACGGCGGCCGGCGCCGCAGGTGTTCGTCAACGGGAAACCATTCGAAGGAAAGAAGGCCAGCCAGTGAGCGTCAGCCAGGTACTCAGCAGCCTCGGCGTGCCCGAGGGCGCCGTCGGCGACGGCACCGTCCACACGCGCATCAACCTGCACAACGAGACTCAGCTGAAGGAACTGCTCGACATTGGCCTGTCGCCGGAGCAGCGCGCCCGCCATGCCGACGCGCTGCTCGACGGCATCACGGCGCCTGCCGACCAGCCCGGCGTTCCGCTGCTGCACCGCCTGATCAGGCACGTCGTCGGGAACGACGAGCTGAGCGCGGAGGATCGCGCGCAGCTCGCCCAGGCGCTCCCGATCACCGCCCACGTGACCACCCAGGCGCTCCCGATCACCGCCCACGTGACCACCCAGGCGCTCCCGATCACTGCCCACGTGACCACCCAGCCGCCGACCGCCGGCTCCGGCGGGAAGGTGCCCAGCGGGCCGGCCCAGAACCTGGTCGGCGGCCCGCCCCCGAAGTCGGGGCCGGGCGGCCCGCCCCCGAAGTCGGCGGCTATGCAGGTGAACTCCGTGTGGGACGTCTCGACGCCGGACGGCAGCATAAGGGTGATCGACCTGCCCAACGGCATCGAACTGCTGGACGGAGGCTGTATCGTCGCGCGGTCGACGCCGCTTCACTTCAGCTGTTCCTCGCTCACCCGCATCGGCGCCCCGCCGGCCGGGTACAGCGGCGACTTCAACATTCTCGGCAGCACGGGAGCGCCGGTGGCCACCCCGCCGACTCCGCCGGCGCCGGGCCAGGCGCCCGGCGGCGCACCGGGGCAGTGCAGCTCCGCCGGCATCGCCGGGGAGGGCGGCGGGCCCGGCGCGGCCGGACAGCAGGGGCTGCCGGGCACCGCGGGCCTGCCGGGTAAAGACGGCATCCCCAGCGCCCTCGCCACCATCTCCATCAAGGAGAGCCTGGCGTTGGACCGCGCGACCAAGAAACTGCTGGTGGTGGCGACCCAGTCCGGTTCCGGCGGCCAGGGTGGCAACGGTGGCCAGGGCGGCCCCGGACAGCAAGGCGGCAACGGCGGCAACGGCGCGACCTGCGACTGCACGGGCAACGGAGGCGGCGCTGCCGGGCCCGGCGGCCAGGGAGGCACGGGCGCCCGGGCCGGCGACGGCGGCAACGGCGTGGACGCCGGCGGCAACATCACCGTGTTCGTGCCCCCCACGGGCACGAAGGTCGTGCCCGCGGGAGGCGTCACGAGCCTGGTCCAGCCGGTGCCGAGCCCGGCCCCGCCCGGCGGGCCGGGCAATCCCGGCCTCGGCGGCACCGGCGCAGCACCCGGCCAGCCAGGTTCCGCGGGCAAGAACAACGCCGCTGGGATGACCGCCGGGAGCGGCCCCGCCGGTGCCCCAGGCGGCCCCGGTAACCCTGGCACGCACACCGGAGCGGCGGCAAAGGTGACGACAACGGAGATCTAACCAGCAGCCGGGCTCGGCGGCGCCCGGAGGCATGTTGCCGCGCTGCCCTTCTGATCATCACCCTCGCCGGAGGCGGGCAACCGTGGCGGCGAAGCCATCGCTACCATGCCCGTACCGGGACGAGGAGGTGTCCCTGGGCGTGGCACCGCCATAGTGCGGGTACGGTGTGCCCCTGCTGAGGAGCGAACATCATGACATCACCAGCTGTCAGTACGCCGGGCCCTCGTGTGCTACTGCCTGGCTTTGAGTACCGGCGGATGGATGTCGAGGGCGTGACGGTCAACTATGCGATCGGGGGGTCGGGGCCGCCACTGCTGCTGCTGCACGGTTACCCGGAGAACCACCTAATGTGGCGCCGCGTTGCCCCCGACCTGGCGCGGGACCACACGGTGGTCGTGGCTGACCTGCGCGGCTACGGCGACTCCGGCAAGCCCGCTCCCGATGCCGCCGGACTGGTCTACTCCAAGCGGTCGATGGCGCGTGACCAGGCAGGGCTGATGCGCCAGCTCGGCTTCCGCCAGTTCCAGCTGGCCGGCCACGACCGTGGCGCCCGCGTCGCGCACCGGCTGGTCCTGGACCACCCCGGCGCCGTCACCCGGCTCGCCGTCTTGGACATCGTGCCGACTCGGCACGTCCTGCGCAACGTGACGCGGGCCATGGCCACGGCCTATTACCACTGGTTCTTCCTGGCCGCCGGGAATGGCATCCCCGAGCGCATGATCGGGGCCGACCCTGGCTACTGGGTTCGCTCCCTGATCGGCCCGCTGCTGGGGGAAGGCGCCAGCATCGACCCGGAGGTGATGGAGGACTATATCCGCTGCTTCCGCGACCCGCGCACGATCGCGGGCTCCTGCGCGGACTACCGCTCGGCCGCGAGCACCGACCTGGCGCACGACGACCAGACCTTCGCCGCCGGGCAGAAGATCGACTGCCCGCTCCTGGCGCTATGGGGAGTGCAGGGGTTCGTCGGCCGCGGCTACGAGCCGCTGCACGTCTGGCAGCAGTACGCTACCGACACCCGCGGCCACGAACTGCCTACCGGCCACTTCCTGCCAGAAGAAGCACCAGACCTGGTTGCCGCCGCCCTGCACGACTTCCTTGACTAACTCGGCGCCCGACCGCACGTAGATCGACCGGTCATGGTGCGTCCCGCCAGCGGCATGCTCCCTCGAGCCGGGTGATTGTCACTGGCCGGATATAACGTTTGGGCATGGTGTTCTGGCAGCTGACTATCGACGCGAACGATCCGGCCCTGCTGGCGCGATTCTGGGCGCAGGCGCTGGGTTACCAGCCGGTGCCGCCGGGGGAGCCGGAGACGAGCTGGCACCGCCACTACCGCGCCCGGCTGGGCGAGGAGGCGGCCTTCGGTGACCGGCTCTTCGACCCGGCCGGGCTTCGCCCGCCGATCTGGTTCCAGCAGGTAGCGGAGATCAAGGCGGGCAAGAACCGGATCCACCTGGACCTCTATCCCACTGGCCGCGACGACGCCCTGCCGCTCGGACGACGGGTGGAGATCGTCGAAGCGAAGGTCGCCGACCTCGCCGGGCTGGGGGCGAGCGTGGAGCGGCGCACCCGGGAGGACGATCCCGAGGACCCGGTCTACTACGTGGTCATGCATGACCCGGAGGGCAACGAGTTCTGCGTCAGCTGAGTCATGTTCCGGTGAGTCCGGCGGAGTCCGCCGCCAGGACCTGGCGTCCTCAGTCAGAAATAGTGAGCTCGTCTGCCAGCGACGATCCGGTGGCGTGGGTGGTCCGCTCCTACCGCGGGCCAGGCCGTCCGTGCCACCCTGATGACTGAGCTATTCAAGGACGAGAACACGGGGAGCAGTGAGCCATGAGCAATGGAGCCAGTACGATCGGCACCCGCCGTCCTGCGGTGGCGGGCGCGGCGCTCGTGCTCGCGGCGGCCCTGATCGCCGGGGGTTGCTCGAGCAGCAGTGGTAGCAGCTCAAGCACGCTAGCGTGCCCGTCCAAGCGCGGCACGGCGGTCGCCGGGAGCGCCCCCGCGGCAACGGGCCGGCCCGCGGCGGGCTGGGCACAGCCGGGCGCCGATCTGGCGAACACCCGGTACGTGGCCAGCGCGATCACTAGCACGGACGTCTCGAAGCTCGGGGTGGCGTGGACCGTGCCGCTGACGATATCCACGGCCCGTACCGACGGGGCCTACGCGACCACGCCGGTGATCGTGAACGGGGTGGTGTACGTCCAGGACCTGGAGTCCGACGTGATGGCGATCGGCCTGGCCACCGGCAAGGTCTTGTGGAGGCACGACTACAACTCGCCCAATGGCGGGCCGGACGGCGTCAACGTGGTCGGCGGGGTCGTGTACGCGGCCACCAGTAGCGCCGCGGTGGCCCTGGACGCCGCGACCGGAGCGCAGTTGTGGAGCCGGACGCTGATCGGCAACGACCACGAGGGCATCGCCATGGCGCCCGGCTACAATCACGGCACCGTGTACGTGTCCACCGTGCCGGCCAACGTGACGGGTCAGTACCTGCCCGGCGGCGAGGGGATCTTGTGGGCGCTGAACGCCCAGACCGGCGCGCCAGAGTGGTCCTGGAACCAGGTGCAGAACCTGTGGGGCAACCCGGGCATCAACTCCGGCGGCGGGCTGTGGTACACGCCGTCGTTCGACGCCCAGGGCAACATCTACATGGGCGTCGCGAACCCCGCCCCGCTCTTCGGCACCAAGAGCTACCCGCTGGGGAGCAGCCGGCCAGGCCCGGACCTGTACACCGACTCGGTGGTGAAGCTGAGCCCGGCCGGGAAGCTGCTGTGGTATTACCAGCTCACCCCGCACGACCTGTACGACTGGGACCTGCAGGATCCGCCGGTGCTCAGCACCGTCCACGGGCGGCCGGTGGTAATCGACGGCGGCAAGGCCGGCATCATGATCGAACTGGACGCGCAGACCGGCAAGCTGCTCTGGCAGCGCCCGGTCGGCGGGCACGACGGGCACGAGAACGACGGGCTGCTCACCGAGCACGCCACGCCCGCCTCGCGCGGCCTGCTGCCCGCGAAGTACTGCCTCGAGCCGAGCCTTTACGGCGGCATCTTGACCCAGCTGGCCAGCAATGGCTCCACCACCTTCGCCGCCGTCAACGACCTCGCGCTGCCGGCCACCCCGGTCGACTACACCGGGTCGGCGACCACCGTCATCGGGGCTGTCGTGAACGCCGTCGGCGAGATGGTCGCGGTCAACCAGGACACGGGCGCCATCATCTGGGACACCCCGCTTCCGTCCTCGCCGTACGGCGCCGCGGCGGTGACCAACGACGTCGTGTTCACCACCACCTTCAAGGGCGACCTGTACGCGCTCGACGCGGCCACCGGCGCCATCTTGTTCAAGACGCCGCTGTCCGCCGGGAGCAACGCGCCAGTCGCCGTCGACGGCGACTACGTCATCGCCGGCGCCGGCGCCGCGCTGTCCAGTACGCAGCGGGACATGATCATCGCCTACAAGCTCGGGGCGACAGGCAAGCTCCCCGACACGGTGGGCTCATAACCTGACCCGGGCCAA
This sequence comes from uncultured Actinomycetes bacterium, assembly GCA_963806335.1. Lineage (GTDB taxonomy): Bacteria > Actinomycetota > Actinomycetes > Streptosporangiales > Streptosporangiaceae > Palsa-504. The sequence continues at coordinate 474,477 of CAWDXO010000015.1, read as the reverse complement.
CGCGGCACCCGACCCCGGTCTTCACCGTCCTCACATACGGGGACACCAGGCCCACCCTGCTACCCAGGATCAGCAGTAGTGGAGCTCGTGTGCCAGCGACAACGCGGCGGCTAGTTTTTGCGTGGCCAGGTCGGGGTTGTCCTGTTCCCAGGCAATGGCGGCTGCGTGGACCGTTGACTCAAGGTCATCGGGCAGACGGTGCTGTGCGGGATGCAGCAGCTGACGGCAGGTTGCGATCGCGTCTGCTAGCTGGCCGGCGTCCAGGTGGGCGGCAAGTAGCGGCCAGAGGTACACCCAGCTGTTGTGGGAGCCTGCGCCGAAAGCGGTCACCTTCAGCTCCGCGATCTCATTGGCCAGCTTGATCACGTCTTCCGGATGCCCGTCCTGCCAGGCCAGCCAGGCGAGGCACGCCTTGGCTCCGGTTAGGTACTCCGAGCTGGCCAGGCCGTCGGCCGCGGCCAAGGCCCTGGGGGTCCAGGTCCGGACCCCCTCCGGGTCGTGACGGCGCAGCGCGGTCAAGGCGAGTCCCAGCAAGCTCTGGCCGAGCAGGAGCCGCTCCCCAATCCGTTCCGCCATGGCTAGTGCCTGCTCCATATGCTCTTGAGCCGCGGTCAGGTCATCGTGCAGCCACAAGAGCCTGCCGAGGAAATACGTGCCATAGCCGACGTCTTTCTCCTCACCTCCTTGGGCCGCCGCGGTCAGGCCCTTTCTCATGTTGGAGATATCCGCCTCGTCGACTCGGTACCGGTTCGCCATGACCTGCCCGTAGGCAAGATGCATGTAAAAGCTGTACTTCCGGGCGGGGGTTCCCTTCGCCTCGAGCAGTGGACGGACTGCGGCCAGGGTGGCCAGGACACGCCCGGGCTCGTCACGCATGGTGTACAGGCCGGCCCGGCCATCCACCATCAATTCCAGCCACTGCTCGGCGGTTGCCGCGTCTTTCTCGCCCGGGTCTTCTCCTAGCAGCGCTTCGGCCTCGTCGAACGCGGTCGCGGCGGCGTCATAACAAAGATCTGCCATCTCCAGTCGTCCCAGGCGGGTCTGCAGATGTGCGCTATGGAGTGTGTGCCCGCTGCCCGCGAGATCCAGTGCCTCCTTTAGCGCCTCCCGGGCCTGGCCACGTCGCCCGGTGCGCCACTGTACGTTGGCGAGCTTGGCTCGCAGTTCCACGGCGGCGTCTGCCATGGCCGGAGTGCTCGCATGCTGGTCGTGAATGAGTGCCAACCCGGCGCCGAACGAGGAGATCGCCTCGTTGTTGGCGAAAGCGGAAGTGGCGTGATCACCTGCCATCTCGAGGTATCGCAGGGCGCGGTCCGACTCTCCCGCCGCCGCGAAGTGCCGGCCGAGCACGGCGGCGACCTCTTCCATCCGGCCATCCGACGCGGCCTCCAGCGCCCACGCGGCGCGGCCATGCAGCAGGCGGCGTTCGGCCCGCAGCAGCCCGTTGTAAACGGCCTCCTGGATGAGGGCATGGCGGAACCGGAAGGCGGGCTCAGGGAGCCGGGCCGCCTCCTGCAGTAGATCCTTCGCGCACAGCTCGTCCAGGGCCGGCCCCAGCGGCTCGTCCGTCCCGCGCACCGCGGTCAGCAGCGCGCGGGGGAACTCGGTGCCCAGCACGGACGCGAGACGGACGGCTTCCCGCGCGGCCGGGCTCAGCCGGTCCACCCGGGACCGGACGAGACGCTCCAGTGCCTGAGGCACCTCCTGGCTCGCCGTCTCGTTCATCCGCCATCTGCCTTGCTCGTGGACCAGGGCCCTCGTCTCCAGCAGCGAGGCCAACCGCTCCTCCAGGTACAAAGGGTTGCCTTCGACGCTGGCCAGCACGGCGTCCAGGATCTCCTGGGCGGCGTGCTCGCCAAGTAGAGAGCTGGCCAGCGCCCGCTCAGCCGCCCCGGGCAGCCGGCTGAGGGTAATCCGCTGCACTGGGGTGCCCGGGGCTAGGAAACGTTCGAGGCTGGTGACCTCCGGGCCGGCGCCGGGCCGGCTTGTCGCCAGTATGAGCAGGCGGCGGCCTGCGGTCAGGCTGGCGAGGTGGGGAGTGAGATGAAGCGAGGTCGGGTCGGCCCAGTGCAAGTCCTCCAGGACTAGGACGGTCGGACCCGCCGCCTCCAGGCGTGACACCAGCGAGCTCCATGCGGCGAACGTCGCTCGCTGGAGTTCCTCGGGGGTCATGCGTCCCAGCGCCGCGCCGGCAGGCAGGCCCATCATCCGCGCCAGCCACGGGAACAGGTCCTCGGTTCCCGTCACTTCGCTGAGCGCTTGCTCGAGGGCGGGCCTAACCCGAGCCTCGGGCTGGTCGGGCGTCACCCCCGCCCAGTTGGCTAGCAGCTGCTGGTAGAGGCCGTAAGGGGTGGACGAGGTGTAGGAGGCGCATCGGCCTACCAGCCAGAGGGGCGGCTTGGCGTTCCCCGCCGCTATGCGCTTTCGGCACTCTTGCACCAGCCGCGTCTTGCCGAGCCCTGGCTCGCCTGTCACGACTATGACCGAGCCGTGGCCGTGCATTGCATCGTGCATGGCCGTATCGAGCGCGGCCAGTTCGGCCTGGCGGCCTACCAGCGGGCCGCTCCCGCCCAGCCTGGAGCGACGGCTGACCGTCCGGGGCCTTGGCATGCCCAGGCCAGTCGCGATCAGCGGCCTGGTATCCGGGGCCACCACCAGCTCCTGGCTCGCACCCCAGGTGAACAGGTGGCCGGCGGTGGCGCGTGTCACCGGACCTACCAGGGCCGATCCGGGTCTGGCCAGCGACTGAAGCACGGCAGCCGTGCTGACGACCTCTCCTACCGCCCCGTATCCGATCGTGCCCCCGCCGCCGATGGGACCGAGCACGGCCGGGCCGGTCTCGACCCCGATTCGCAGCATCGGCAATCCGTCGGCCGCGGGGGCCGACAGGGCGCGGAACGCTGCCCTGATTGCCCGCTCTGGGTCGTCCTCGTGTGCCTCGGGCGCGCCGAACATCGCTTGCAGGCCACTGCCTGATACCGAGATCATGGTCCCGCCGAGCGCCTCCACCTCGGCGATCACCGTGGCCATAGAGCGACCCACAAGATCGCGCAGGCCCTCCAGGTCGAGCTGGCTGGCTAGCCCGGCCGGTGCGGCTACTTCGGCGCATAGCACGCTTACGGTCCGGACCTCCTCGCGCGGGGACGCGGTGGCGACCGGCGGCGGGAGGGGAGCCGCGGACCGATACTGACCGGCCTCGAAGGCCGCCGTGGCGTAGGCCTCCTCCAGCGGCGCGGATATTCTCAGGCCGAGCCCTTCCAGAGCGGCATTGCAGCGCTCGTAGGTGTGCACGGCAAGCTCGGGCCGCTGTTGCGCGAAGTACGCCCGCACCAATACGGCGGCCGCTTCCTCGCAGGCAGGATCGTGCCGGAAGCAAGCCTCCCAGGCCGCCACCACGGTCTTCGGCTGGGACTGGCCCGCTCCTTTCGATCGGTCCCGGGCCAGCGCTAGGCGCGCCGCTTGGCGGAGAGCCGCTAGGCGTTCTCTGGGGCGCACTGCCCAATCGGCGTAGGGCTCGTCGGCGAGCAGTTCCTGCTCCTCGGCGAGAGCGGCGACGAGCCGCTCATCACGGTCCTGTCCCGGGTCTATCAAGAGCGCGGCGCGAAGTGCTGCTTCATGTTCTTCCGCATCGACTTCGGCGGCCGGCGAGGCCCAGATGTGGCTGAGGTCGGCCTTGAGAAAGGAAATCGCTGGCTCGCCCAGCTCAGCAAGCGCGGCCCGGGCCATCGACAACGCCTTGGAGACCGCGCGGGCGGCGGCGCGGGGGTCCAGGTCACCGAAGAGCTCCTCGCAAGCGCGATCGCGGCTCACTCGACGCCCGGGACTTACCAGTACGAGTTCGCACAGCCGCCTGGCACTCGGCCGCGGCCAGGGGCCAGCAGTACGGCCTGCCGAGCTCACCGAGAACGGGCCGAGCAGTCGAACCTGCATGGTCTGGCCTTCCGGCGCGCCCTTCGCGTTTTCCGCAGCCACGTTCCCATTGTCTGGTATGCGCGGATCCGGCGGGAACACCGCGGGAACACCCGTTTCCTACCTTCTCGGTACACGCATTTAAGGAGGCGATGAGATGAACCCGGGATACCTGATCTACCAGGCCGAGCGCTCCAGGACCGCTGCCGAGCAACGGCGGGTCGACGAGGGCAACGGCAAGCTGGCCGCGTCCGTGGCCAGGCGGGTGCACTCATTCGCCGCGCCCCTCAACCTCCTGCGCCGTGTGCACAACGGACGGCGGGGTTCGCGGGCGACGGCACCCGGCTGCGCGAGCTTGAACTAAGGACGGTTAGTTCGCTGGCCGACGGCAGTTTCAGCTCAGCCGGGCAACAGCACGCTGAGGCAGGTGACACAGCCTTCGAGTTTCTCGAACTCGCTGATGTCCACGACGACCGGCGTGAAGCCCAGGTCGTCAAGGAATCCGGCGGTGCGGGGAGCGGACGCGGCGATCAGCACGCGGTCGCCGCCGAGCGGTACGACGTGACTGCCGCCCTCCTCCCGCACCGGGCGCACCGCGGGAAACAGGCCGGCCGGCACTAGCTCTGGCAGCAGCAGGAACGTGCCGTCGGGCAGCGCCGTCACCGCGGACTTCAGGTGCAGCACGTTTCCCAGCGGGACGGCGATCACCGTCCGGCCGAGCGGAGCGAGCAGCGAGCGTAGCTGGCGGATGCCCTCGCCGTTGCTCCGCCCGCCGCGCCCCACATAGACCGTGTGGCCGGCCTGCAGCACATCGCCACCGTCCAGAACCCCCGGCTCTTCGATACGCGCCGTGCGCAGCCCGAGCGACCGAACCGCCTGGGCGGCACCGGCAACCTCCGCCCGGCGGGCCGGCGCGCCCGGGCGGGTCAGCACCGCCAGGTCCTCGCAGATCACGACGGTGTCCTCGATGAAGACCGAGTCCGGGCAGTCATCAGCGGCAGGCGCCTCCCGGATCAACCAGCCGCTGGCCGCCAGCGCGTCGGCATAGGCCACGTGCTGTGCCCGGGCTAGAGCCACATCCACCGGGCTCCGGCTGATGTGGGTGACGATGCCTTCAGCCAGCCTGCTGCTAGGCCGGCGGACCAGGGCCGTGCCGTTCAATGGATCGCTCCTTGCCGGGGTAGGGCCACGATAGCCGAGCGCAGGCCGCGAAGGGCATGACCGCGGGCGCCCGCCAGTGATGGTTCGTCCGCGAGCTTGGCCGCGCGGATCGGCACGTGGCGCGGGAGACGCTGGAATTCGGCGGAGATCGCGTCGAGCACCGCGGGCTGGCTGCCCCAGGAGCCGCCGATGACGATGAGTTCGGGATCAACGAGGGCGACGACCGCGGCCAGGACACCGCTGATCGCTTTGCCGAGAGCTGTTCTTATCTCCCGCGCTCGTGTTCCTCCTGGTGCGATGGCGTCCGCGAGGGCGCTGACGTTGACTGCTGTAGATCCGCTGAGCCGTAGGCCGAGCTCGGCAAAGACTTCGGTAAAGGGAACTGCCTGGCCCGTCACGCCCACAGTGACCAGGTGGGCGATTTCGCCAGCGAGCCCTGCGTGCCCGCGCAGGACCTCACCGTCACTGACGACGCCGCAGCCCAGGCCTTCACCCAGGTAGATGTAGGCATAGTTATCGAGGGCGGCGGCTGCGTCCGTCGCCCGTTCGGCCTGCGCGGCCCAATTGACGTCGTTGTCGACGATCACCGGGCCGCAGACGTACGGCGAGAGCAGTTCCACCGGGGAAAGCTCCCCGATGAGGAAGGGAGCGTCGGGCAGGTGAACGAGCCGGCCACTGCTGCGGTCAACCGGGTCGGCTGCGCTCACCACGGCGATACGGCACGGTGCTCGGACGGCGTCGTGTACCTGCCTCGTCGCGGCCTGGACGGCGGCAACTACCTGCGGAGGACGAGCTGGATGATCGATGCGATGCTCGCTGCGGGCGACCACGTCGCCGTAACTATCGACGCATTCAGCGAGCACGCCGGCCGGGGCGATGCTGAGGACGAGGGCAACGCCGATGTCGTCAGCCAGAGCGTAGTAGGAGCCAACCCGGCCGCGGCCGCGGCCGCCCGGAGTGCGTGCTCCGGTGTCCGCCACCAGCCCGGCCTCGGCCAGCCGGCGCACGCTTTCGCCTGCTGTCGGCTTCGACAGGCCCGTCCGGGCCGCCAGGTCGGCTCGGGTCAGGCGCCGGGAACTCATCAGCGCTCGCAGGACGTGCTCGTCGCTTAGCGAACGGAGCAGGCCGAGCGATGGCTTGACAGAATCCACTCGCTCATTCTAGTCAGGAGTCTTGCCTAGAAGGAGACGAACGCTTACAGTCTTCTAAGTAAGGAGATCTGACTAGAAGGAGTGCGTACCATGCCCGCTCAGCTCAGCCTTGGCACGACTCGGCTGCCAGCCCTGCCTCACTGGGAGCAGCCGCCGGCTGATCTTCCCGCCGCGATTAAGCAGATCAAGGCGGCGCTGCGGGCCCGCATCGCCGCCTCCGGCCGCGCGGTCGAGGAGGTCTTCGCGGTCGCTGAGCAGCAGATCAAGGCCGAAGTCGGCGACATCAAGGCCGCGCGCGAGCGAGGTGAGACCGTCTGGCCCGTCATCGACTACGCCGACATCGCCGACGGCACCGTGCCCGCAGACGCGGTGGCGAAGCTGCGCCGACGCGGATGCCTGGTCGTCCGCGGGCACTTCGACCGCGAACAGGCCCTGGGCTGGGACCGTGACATCGTGCAGTACATCGAGAGCAACAGGTTCTTCGAGAACTACCGCGGCCCCGGCGACGACTTCTTCGGCAGCGTGGGCTCTAAGCCGGAGATCTACCCGATCTACTGGTCACGCGCTCAGATGCAGGCGCGGCAGAGCGACCGGATGGCGCGGGTCCAGACGTTCCTCAACAGCCAGTGGAAGAACGATTCCGAGGGCGTCCGCTGGTTCGACCCAGCCCGGGACTCGATGTATCCCGACCGCATCCGCCGCCTGCTGCCGGCCGTCAGCTCGGCTGGCCTGGGCACCCATCTGGACCCGGGAACCCTCGACCTGTGGATGACGCAGGCCTACCAGAAAGCTTTCCGCCATCTCTTCGACGGCAGCGTCGAGCAGTACGACCCGTGGGACGCCGCCTACCGCACGGCCGAACCCCAGTACCCAGGATCGACGATGTGCTCCGCCTTCCGCACCTTCCAGGGCTGGACCGCCCTATCGGACATGGCCCACGACCAGGGCGTCCTGCACACCGTCCCCATTCCCGGCGCGATGGCTTACCTGATGCTGCGGCCGCTCCTCGCCGACGTGCCAGACGGCGATATGTGCGGCGTCACGGCCAACCGGGTGTTCCCCGCTAACCGCCGATGGCATCCGCTGCTGCTGGAGGCCCTCAGCGGGATTCCCGACGTCCGGGCCGGCGACTCCGTCTGGTGGCACTGCGACATGATCCACTCCGTCGCGCCGGTCGAAAACCAGCAGGGCTGGGGCAATGTCATGTACATCCCCGCGGCTCCGTGGTGCCCGCGCAACGAGGAGTACAGCGCGTCGGTCAGGGAGGCATTCCAGACCGGATCGAGCCCAAGCGACTTTCCCGAAGAGCACTACGAACGCAGCTGGATCAACCGCTTCACCGAGGCCGAACTCAACACCACCGGCCGACGCGGCCTCAACCTCGGCTAAGACGCAATCTCAACGGCTGTCCGCGTACGGCCTGAGGCTGCCAGCACGGCAGCACAGTCTCGGCCCGGCACCCGATGCTGTCCACGCCGGGTATGCCAGGATGAACCGCATTCCTCCCGTCCCGAGAATGTTCCACTCGCGTATCGGGCCGTGGTCAACGACTATGACAGCTGGCGGCGGAAGCCAGCATCAGTCGCATCGGCTGATCCACACCGATACGTGGGCGGGTTCCAGGGCCTGCTGCACGACACTAGCCAGGTCATCTCGGACCGAGTCCAGGTTGACGGCGTCCGTCAGCCGGGCCGCGAACGCGGCCACGGTCTGGTCGGCGTCGTAGCGGGCGCGGTTGAACCGCCGGTCCACGGCATTCTGTACCCGGCGGCGCACCGGATTGAACAACGCCGCCGCCGCCAGCGTGGAGGCGGCCACCGCCACCGGCGTGTGGACCCGGAACACCTGGGTGGTCAGCAGCACCAGGCCGACGTAGACGCCGACCAGCAGCCCCGTCACGATCGCGTACGCCAGGGTCCGGGAGATGATCCGGTCGATGTCATACAGCCGGTACTTCAAGATCCCGACTGTGATGGCCACCGGCAGGGCGAAACTCGCGAAGAACGAGACGATTTCCAAGGTGAGTACGACCGGGTTGGAACTGAAACCAAAATCAAATATCCCGGCCAGGCCGGCCACGGTGACCGCAGCCCCGCTCATCAGCCATTTGAGCTGCTGCCTGCGCTCGCCAGAGGCCCGGCGCCAGCTGAGGACCTGACGGGCCACGAACGAAACCCAGAATACGGGCAGGGCGACGGCGCAGGCGACCACCACCGCCGTGATTACCCCTGGCGGGTTGGGCTGCTTGATCAGCTGGCCAGCCCCATCGACTGCGACCGGCTCATGGCCCATATTCCATGCGGCGGTGCCAAGGAAGAACGCGGCCACGCCGGTGGCATCGGCGAGATAGGCCCACAGCACCAACCGCCAGCGCCGCGGCAGGCGGCCATCGGGGAACAGCAAGATGACCAGCGGCAGCACCAGGAACAGCATGGTCCACAGCCCCGTGGCCACCAGGGCCGCGGCCGGGCCCAACGGCAGGCCCCCGTGGTGGAAGTGGTAGTCGAACACGGCATAGCGCCCGGCGTCGGTCTGGAAGGAGCCGTATACCCCGAGGCCGATCAGGATCCAGCCGATGGGATTGCCCGGCTGGCGCCGGGCCACTACCACTCCCGGCAGCGCGAACGCCAGGAAGGCGAGGAGAGCCTGCCAGCCATCGGCAAGGTCCCGGGCCGGGTAGGCCAGCGGCACATACAGAACCGCCAGCGCGAACGCCAGCCCCCCCAGGACAACCGCCGTCGTAGCCGATGCCAAACGGACGCGACGTGCGCCTTCCGGCGCCGGTGCCTGCCCGCCTGCTGGCTGCGTCTCCCCCACGAAGAGCAACGCTACGCCCGGATCGTTCCGGGAACGTTACTGCTCAGCACGGAACCCTCAACTAGGCCACGGACCACCAGCTGGGCCTGCGGGACTGCAGGTAGGCGGCGTCGCTGGTGAACAGGCTCGCGAGGTCTCAGTGCCCGGCGCCCGCCAGGCGGCCTCGTATCCGGCTAGCCACCGGCTTACCGTTGCGCGATCGGTCACCTGCTTTATGGTGCCCCGCAATCGGCGTGCATCAGCAGTTTCCCCTTGCTGGCATTGTGGGGGCATGCAGAGCGTATATGAGGCCGCGGGCGGCCGTGAGGGCCTGCTCCGCCTGGCCGAGGCTGGCCCGCTCCGGCAGGTGCTGCACGACTACTTCGCCTGGGCCACCACGACGACTTTGTCGCGCTACCCCGACTCTGCCGACCAGGTTCCCGAGGGCATGAGCATCCCGCGATGGTCATGGGACGGACCGCTAGAGCGCTGACCCGGACACACCGCGATTTCCCGCACCACCGGCACCACCGTCAAATGAGTGTGGTCTCGACGTACTGGGCCTGCCCGAAACTCGCTTACATCTACCTTGTCCCCGGGGTGCGGTTTCCGCCCGCCGGCAATCCCCCACCGGGATACATCACCCACACCAATGTGAACCGGGCCTTGACAGTCCCATGATTCACATCTGATAATTTGCTTACAGGAGTTCCTGGGTATCTCGCGAAACCCAGGCTTCGTCGACTAATGTTTCCCCGAATGGTCTTTTTCCCCAGGTCCTCGGGAAATGATCATGATGTGCCCTGCCGCGTTCCCGCAATACATCAGGGAAGCGACGTCATTTGGGTATCGCCGACACGCCGAACTCACTCAGAACGATCTCTAAGTATGAGTACTCTCCGCATCGGAGGTTATTCAGTCGCGCACGGCCACGCACGTTCACGCATACCATGGAGGCGGAAATGCGACGATCCATCTGGGTGACCACGCTGTTCTCAATTCTCGCGACCCTCGCTTATGCGTCATCGGCGCAGGCGAGCGTCTCACCAGGCAACCGTGTGATACCGCGGTTGCACGAGGGGCAGGTCTGCGTGAAAGTCCATTCACAGAACAACTGGCAAGGGCAGATCTGCGCGATCGTTAACGAGGACGATGTGACGGCCGATCATGCTGCCCAGGCCCTGATTACATTTGATATCAATTCTGGGACCCTAAAGGAAGTGTACATCGGCGGTGGCCTGTACCTTAGAGACTGCCTTGGCGGCCCGCCTTTCACCTGCAGCAACCAGCAATATAAGCAGTCGCCATACAAATTCACGGGAGGCCAGCATAGCTTCCTCAGTAACAATTTCGCCTGGGTGGACGGTGACGGTGTCCAGGCAAGGGCGAACACTCCTTGCATGATCTGGACCAACGGACAGGTAGCGTGCTTCAACGGCGACCTCAGGAGTATCTGGGTACAAGTGGGTGTCCCTGGCCCGACGTGAGCCTTCAGGTCCGCTAGGTGGTGGATCTCGGTGCCGCCTACACGGGGCTGCGGCTGGTGAAGTCCTGGGAGGAGCTGACGGCCCTTCGGCGCGGGGCGGCCCTCAGGATGCCGCCATCGCGGCGCTGGCGGGCGCGCTGCGCCCCGGCGTAATCGACTATGAGGTGCTGGCCCGGGCCGAGCAGGCTTACGTCTCGCAGGGCGGCCTGCACTACATCCATTACCTGGGCATCACCGCCATGGACGAGCCCGCCGTGAGCGTGCCCGCGCAGTGGCCGACCGGGTGCGTGGTCCGGCACCGGGACATCGTGACATGCGAGATCAGAGGGCTCCGCTCCCGGCAGCGGCGGTCACGCTCGGCTGGAAACTGGTCGTTCCTGCGGTCGGTCAAACCAGGTCGCCTGCTAGGACGAGGGCGAGTGGTCCGACGCGGCCGAGACGTGGGCTTTCTCGCCGGGGAACTCCTTGACGAAGAAGGCGCCGTCGTGGCCGTGGCTACCGCGACGGCCCAGATCCGAGCCCAGATGCTCCGGGAACCAGCGGCGAAGGACTGAGTCCACCGCAGACGACCCGGTGGGGGCCCGGCTACCCGCCCTGGCCGACTTCGGCGATCTTGCCTCCTTCAGCATGTGTGACAAGGCTGCGCTGAAGGACGGCCGCGTTGGCTGGGCGGGCCCTCGCGGAGCGTTCTCCGCCCCGCCATGTCCGGGGCAAGGTGTCAATAGCGGCTTCTGATTCATCCAAAGCGCCGCCGTAGGGCAAATCAGCGACATTCGGGGTCTCGCGGCTCCAGGCCCGGTTCCGAATCTCTTCGAAGGCACCAGTACCCCCGACCTCATTCGTACCTGCTCGCTCATCTATTCTAAGATGTCTCCACTTATCGTGGAAGGTTCGAGCTTAGTGGAAATTTGTGGGTACTATAGTGCACAAAAGTCTCCACGTAACCCGAATCTTCCACGATCTTTCCGCGAGTGGCAGTGAGCGGGCATATCAGGGCACACTCAGGTATCACGGTACGCACCGGTACCACTCCGCACGGGAACACGAGCCGTGCATCGCCCCGAACGATCTCCTGGCCCGGGCGGAACGACCGTGGTAGCCATGGAAACCCGAAACGAGATCCGCCTCCTGGCCTCCGGAGCGAGGCCGCCCCGCATTAAGACGGCGGTTCGGGCTCCGAAGGCGGGAAGAGGGGCGGCGGGCGCCGCGGCAGGGGGTTCTGGCCGCGGGGGCTGGCCCTGGGGGCCTCGGGCTCGGCGGTGCCGGGCCTGGTGGCGGCGGCGTCGGCCCACTCACGGCTGTCCGGGCCGGCCGCGCCTACCGCGGTCGCGGCGGCGAGCGCGAGGGTGGCATGGACCTGCGCGGCGGTCAGGGTCAGGGTCCATTCGGGGCCGTAGGTGGCGCCGCTGCTGTGGCGGCCGGCCAGGGCCAGCAGGCGCTCGGCCTCGGTGTAGTGTTCCGGGCCTGTCATCGGTCCTCCTCACGGCTAGCTGGGAGTGATAGCCAGGTGCGCGCGCCACCGTTCGTTCAGTAAAATTCTTATTATCCCGAACGGCCGCTGGTTTTACCCGCCCGCTACGTCTGGTCCTTACCCGCCGTCGTCGCGCCAGTAGATGGCTTTGACCCAGATGGTGGCCAGTGCGTCCAGCGCCTGCTGGTTGTCGAACGGCACGTCCTTTTCGCCGCCTTGCCCGAGCCAGATGTAACAGAAGTGCTCCAGCATGGCCGCCAGCGCCGAGGCGGTCAGCACCGGATCGACGCCCGGGCAGTACCCGTCCGACTGCGCCGCCCGGATCGCGGTCGCAATCCGGGTGATGGCCTCGCCGCGCAGCTCGAGCCACCGGTCCCGGAATCGTCCCTCGACCATGGCGGCCTGGAAGATACCGATCAGCTCGCCGCGCCGCTTGGCGTAGGTCCGCCAGAACCCGGCCACGGCCTCCCGCAGCGCCTCCTCGCCGGCCAGCCCGGCCCGGTAGGGCAGCACCGCCAGCTGGGTGGCCTCGGCGTGGAACTCCTCGGCTAGCGCGATGAGCAGGTCGGCCTTGGTGTCGTAGTAGTTGTAGAAGGACGCGACCGACCGGCCGGCCGCGGCGGATATGTCGCTGATCTTGGCGTTGAGGTAGCCGTCGCGAGCGAAGACAAGCCGCGCGGCCTCGCGGAAGGCCTCGTCGGTCTGCCGGCCCTTGCGCGTCCGGGCCGGGGCCATGCCCGTGCCGGGGACCGCCGTCATGACACGAACCTGTCCCGGCCGGCCCAGAACGGCTCACGCAGCCTGGCCCGCAGCACCTTGCCGGTCGCGTTGCGCGGCAGTTCCGGGACCACCGTGACGCCTAGACCGGGATGCCGGTCCGGTCGGCCGCGGTCTTCGGCTCGTGCCGGACGTCGCCGGGCTGGCCCATGGCCCGCCGCCAGCAGGCGAACTCCAGCAGGATGCCGTCCGGGTCCTGGAAGTAATACGAGCGGACGAAGACGCCCGGGTGCATTTCCCTGGCCACGCCGAACTCGCTGTCGTCGTGATCCATAATCGGGCTGACCCGCACGCCCTTGGCCTTCAGCTTGGCCCGGTACTCCAGGAACCGTTCCTCGGGGACGTTGAACGCGACGTGGTTCATCGAGCCGACCGCGCTGGTCCATTCCCCCAGGCCCGGCACCGTCACTGGCGCGGAAACGCCCGGGACCGGGTCAGGAGCGTCCGGGAACCAGAAGAACGCCAGCGCGTTGCCGCCGCCCATGTCGAAGAAGAAGTGCTGACCCGCGCCGCCGGGCAGGTCGAGCGTCTTGATCAGCCGCATGCCGAGCACCCGCGTGTAGAACTCCACGGTCCGCTTCATGTCCGAGCAGACCAGCGCCAGGTGATTGACGCCGCCGAGATCGAACTCCTCGTTCCGCCACTCCATGAACTCCTCCAAGGTCTGGCTGGCCTCCGGATCTAAACCTAAACTCAGTTTCAGTTCAGCGCCAGCCGGGAGCCGGGGTTTACCGACCCGGCTGCGGGGCAGGCAGCAGCGGATCGGAGCGGCCGGTGACCGAGATCGTGCGGGAATTCGTCGGGCTGCCGTCGCCGGTGGTGGGACGGGCCGGCGCGGGCGGTCATCCGTGCCAGGGCATCTACCACCGCCCGGCCGGCCGCCCGCCGTCGACCGCGTTCATCGCCACGCACTACAACGTGGACTTCAGCGAGCACTACCTGGCCAGCTTCCTGGCCGAACGGGGCTTCGGATTCCTCGGCTGGAATACCAGGTTCCGCGGCAACGAGGCGCATTTCCTGCTCGACCACGCGCTGGCCGAGATCGGCGTCGGGGTGCGCTGGCTGCGCGAGCAGGCCGGCGCCGAGCAAGTAATCCTGCTGGGGAACTCAGGCGGCGGCTCGCTGATGGCCGCCTACCAGTCCCAGGCCACCGAGCCCAACGTCCGGCCGGTCGCCGGGATGCGGCCGGTGCCGGCCGCCGAGGACCTGCCGGCCGGCGACCTGTACGTCGCGCTGGCCGCGCATTCCGGCCGCCCCGAGGTCCTGACGGCCTGGCTCGATCCGTCCGTGACCGACGAGAGCGATCCGCTGTCCGTCGACCCGGATCTTGACCCGTATGACACCAGCAACGGGCCGCCCTACCGCGCTGACTTCCAGCTCCGCTACCGGGCGGCGCAGCGCGAGCGCAATGAGCGCATCACCGGCTGGGCGCTGGATCAGCTGGACCGGCTGGCCGGCACGCGGGCCCGGGACCGGCTGTTCACCGTCTCGCGCAGCTGGGCTGACCTGCGCATGATCGACCCGTCGATCGAGCCGTCGGACCGGCGGCCGAACTGGTGCTACCTCGGCGATCCGATGCGGGCGAACTACGGGGTGTTCGGCGTCGGCACGGTCAGCACGCTGCGCAGCTGGCTCTCGATGTGGAGCCTGCGCGCCTCGCAGTGCACCGCGGCGCCGCACCTGGCCCGGATCACCCTGCCGGCCCTCGTGGTGCACGCCACGGCGGACGCGTGCGTCTACGAAAGCGATGCCCGTAACCTTTACGACGCGCTCGCCGCGCCGGACAAGACCCTGGAGTTCATCAAGGCCGATCATTACCTGCAGGAGCCCACGGGCGCGCGGACGCAGGCCGCGGACCTGATCTCCGCCTGGGTCACCACCCGCAGCTAGACCCGGTTCTCTCGCCTGATCACCCATCAAGCCCCGACGTCAAGTAGCCGGCCAACGTGTCGAAGTGGCGGTACTTGGACCACACTGTGTGGTCGCCGATGACATAGAGACGGCGGCGTGCGCGGCTGACCGCGACGTTGATCAGGTTGGGACGCTGCGCGGCCCACTGCTTCGCGCTCGGCTTGGCCGGGTTCCCGCCGAGGATGAACAGGACCACGTCGGACTCCTTGCCCTGAGCGGTATGCACGGTGCCGCCGCGAACACCAGGGAATTCACGAAGCAACTTCTCGATGCCATCGGCGACGTCGCGGAACGGAGAGACCACGAAGATCTGTCTCGCGTCGACGCCATACCTGGACCGCAGCGCCCTGAGCATCTTCTGGGCCTGCTCGCCTTCAGCAGGAATCCAATGTCCTCGAGCATCGCCGGTGGCAGGAATGTCTATCCATCCGCTCGGCGGTAGGGTCAGGGGTTCGCGCTGTCCTGAGGTGCCGTACACCATCAGGCCGCCATAGGCGATCGTGTTGGACACGTCGAACATCGGCCGCTCGCAACGCCGGTGGACCCGTAGCGGCGCACCGACCCACACCTCGCCATCGTCGCCAGGCAGGTAGGTGCCGTATTGGTTGGCCTCATCCGCTAGTCGCTGCGCTGACGTGCTGCCCGGCAGCCACCACTCGCCGATATTAGCGTTGATACGCAGCGCCTGCTGGGCGGTGAACGGGAGGCCCACGACCGGTTCGATCTGCTTCGGGTCGCCGACGACCACGAGCCGCTTGCATCGCCAGATCGCACCCGCGGCGGCTTGAGGGGCGGCCTGACCTGCTTCGTCGATGAACAACCAGCCGAGCGATTCGCGGCCGAGGCGGGAGAAGACGCGAGGGAATGAAGCGAACGTCGTCGAGATCACCGGAACGACGAAGAACAAGCTTTGCCATGCCGCTAGCACGGCAGCCGCCGGGGCGTCGGCCGGAACGCTGCCGGTCAGGACATCCATGGCGGCGGCGCGGAGGCTCTGCTGCATTCGTCTCGGCTCAGCAGCCGCGAACGCCTGGTGCAGCCGCAGGGCGGCAAGAAAGACCTTGGTCCGTGCGGCGTTCCATTCCGAGTCGGTCCACGGTCCGGACCGCTCTCGCTGGTCCGCATCAGCGCCGGGCGTCGGCACGGCATTCCCCCAGCGGCCGACGGCTTCAGCGACCTGGTGTTCCATGACACCGAGCCGCCTGGTTCTGTCGGTCAGCGTCGCCGCCAGCCGTTTCGCGACTTCTTCTTCCTCGCCTAGCTGAACCTCCAGGTGGCGGACCTGTGCGTGGGTATCGGCCAGGCACTGCTGTGCGACGGCGCGAGCCGCGGTGATCTCACGATCCATCGCACGCCAGCCTCGCGCGGTCGAGCCCAGGCCCAGCAGGGTCGCCAGGAAGCTCGGACGGCGCAACCGATGGGCATCCGCGGCCTCCTTGGCCTGGGCGGCGGCGTGCTCGTCCTGGGCGAGTCGGTCGCGAGCCGTACAGAGTTCGGCATTGATCTCAGAGCTCCGGGAGTCGGCGGCGGACCGCTGGACGCGGATGGCCTCGATGTTCTCCCGCAATGCGGGGAGTCCGGTCATGATCTGATGCACCGCAGCCCGTTCCGTGCGAAGGTCTTTTTCATCGCGTAGTGCGGCGCGGAAGGCCTGCACGGCGGTCGGCCAGCCGTTGAGTGGCGCCCGCTCATACCCCTTGAGGATGTCCTGGAAGCCCTTGACCCCCACCCGCTTATCGCCAAACCAGAATGCGTTGGCAAACTTGATCCGGTTGGATTTCCGTCCGAGACGGGCCGCTACCATGCCCCAGGCGGCGATTTTCTGTGCCGGATCATTGTCGCTGTTAAGCACTGTCGTCGCAAGCTCTGGATAATAGCTGGCGTCTTCGCAGTCGATCGCGTCGCGGCCGGGGATTTCCTTAGAGATGTTCTCGACCGGGCCATTGTTAGATGAGGCAACGACAATCTCGAATCCGGTGAGCATCTGGTCCCATCCCCAGATTGTGCGCATATGATCCCCGGACTTCCAGTGATAGCAGGTCCGGAACGCATCTTCGGGTTTATCGAGCTCCGCCAGGCGGATGGCCCGTTTTACCACGAGTGCCGCGATCAGCTCTCGCAGCATCGTTGTCTTCCCGGTGCCGGGCGGGCCGTTCACCGCGAACAGTCCCGGCTGCTGCTCAAGCGTGCCGAGGATGGTGTTGATCGCGAACTGCTGGCTTAGCGCCAGGGGCTGGCCGGGATTCGCCGGCGAGCGTCCGCTGGGGGTGCGGTCCGGGGCGACATGGCGGTCGACGACGTCAGGGCGCGCGCGGAGGTTGACACGATCAGCCCTGCTCGCCGGACCATTCAGGTATGCGGTAAGAGCGGCGCCGTGGCTGCCTGCGTCAGCCACCTTGGCCAGGTCTGTGGCAAAGAAGCTGTTCAGGAAACCCGAGCCGTCCACGGAGAATTCGCGCTTGCGGCCGATCAGGACGCTCTTGACCCGTAGCCCGCTGGGGCCGAGCGCAGCCTGGATATTGAATTGCTCGATGACGTAGTCGATTAATGCGTACAGGGTGCGAGTGTCAACCGGGCGACCGACCTCGTAGCCCTGGGCGCTTAGTTCCGCGGCCCTAGTGTCGTGTTCGGAGGGACTCACCGTCCTCAGGAATTCCACATGGCAGACCGCCTGCGCCTCCTCGAAGCCATCCAGCCACTCCGTTTTCGTCGGGCCGGGGTCGATAAGACGGCCGGTCGCCCACGCGCAACTGGCGAACTCCTCGGTGCCGAGCAACGGGCGGCCTTCGTCAGTGAAAGTGGCGGCGAACAAAGCCGTGATGCCTAGCCTGCGGGCGTCGAATCTCTCCGGGTCCTTGCCGAAGGCGTCTTCGAGCAAGTTGCGGACCTTCTCCAGGTCGAAAAGGCCACCATAGACAGTGTGCCGCCAGACCTGATTGTCGCGAAGCTCGATATTGCCGAGCGGATGGCCGGCCTCCCACGGCAACAGACCAGTCTCCTCGACGTCTTCGACGTACCTGTCAGCGCTGATCTCGGGGACGGCTTGCGGGCTGAACAGCTCGGTGGCGCGCCAGAAGCGGAGGACTTCAGCCCGTTCGTCGCTCATTGTCCCATTTCACTCCGGCTCCCGCTGACCTTGCAACGTCATCGTTCCCTGTTGCCGAATGGATAAGCACGACCACGGTCAGCGACCCGAGCGGGTGCTCGATGACTGTGAACGGGGTAGCCGGAATCCTGGCCTTCCATGCCCACCCGGATGACGAGGTGCTGTTTGGGCGGCACGCTGGCCCGGCTCGCCGCCGAGGGCCACCGCGTGGTGATCGTGGTCGCCTGTGCGGGCGCCTCCATGGTGGCGGATCGCGCCAGGCCGGCCCAACCCTGCCGGCATCCGCGGCCGCGCCGCCCGGCCCGGCGCGGGCGGCCCGGCCCGGCTCGGCCTGGCACCACAGGCCGCTGCCGCCTCACCTGTTTCAGCGAAGCGCCTGGCGTCATCATCGTGAGCCGCCGGGCCTGTGACCCGAGTGGCTGACGGGACGGCAAGACTAACGTGCCGCCTCAGCCGGCATCCTGCCCGCAAGGAAACCGCCCGGAAACAAGCCACCAAATCACGGAACGTGCTCTAGCACGGTCAGCGACGACATCCTGGCGTCCGTCAGCCACTGGCCAGCCTGACGTGCCGCCGTATCGTTCTGCTGTACAGAAAAATGGTTCTTGCCCCAGGTCGCGGGCACTATCGAGGCCGAGCTACAGCGAGCGCGCCGCCCGGCTGGAAAGCCAGCTCCGGGGTATGCAGTTAAGCGGAGTGGAAACGGAAGCTGCATTTCAGCGGTTCGCCAGGGCCGCGGCGGGGCGGTCCAGGCTGGGCGGGTGGCCGGTGCCTCGTTGCTGCGGCGGCTTGCCGGTGGCGGGGATGCCGGGACAGCGGGCGGGCGGCAAGTTCCGGGATGCGGCGTCGTGCAACCGGCTCGATGGAACATCGGGCCGCACCGGACCGGCTCGATGGAACATCGGGCCGGTTGGCTGATCGCTGCGGGTGCGGCCCGGCCGCGGCCGGCTGGGGCGCCAGCGCGAGGCGGGGCACCTGTGTCCGGTGGTGCGCCGCCCGCGGGTAAACCGCCCAGCTCGGCCCCCTCCGGCTAAGTGCATACCCCGGAGCCAGCTTTGCGTGACCAGCCGCTAGCCGATGCCGACGCCGCCGTCGGAGTGCACCACGGTGCCAGTGATCCCGCGGGCGCGGTCGGAGGCCAGGAACACGTAGCTGCCCGCATGGTCCTCGCCGGTGAGCGCGACCTGCAGGGGCGTGCGACGACGCAGATCCTGCTCACGGCCGGGCGCCGCGCCCAGCACCCGGTCGGCCAGGCCGAGGCTGCGCGCCCCGGTCAGCTCGGTGCCCAGTGTCCCGCCCGGCGCCACGCCGTTGACTCGCACCGCCGGGGCCAGCTCGTGGGCCAGCGCGATCACGCAGCCGCGGACCGCGAACTTCGACGCCACGTAGAGCACGCCGCCCCGGCCCGGATAGAAACCGGACGTGGACACCGTGAGCACGACCGAGCCGCCCGCCCGGCGCAGTTCGGGCAGCGCGGCGCGGACGCTGACCAGCTGGCTCTTCACGTTGACGGCGAAGATCTCGTCGAAGGCGGCATCGAGCTGATCATCATCGATGTCCGCCAGGCCGCGGTAGAAGTCGAAGATGCCCACGCAGTTGACCAGCACGTCCAGTCCGCCGAGCGCGGCGGTGACCACCCGGACCGCGGCGCGGGCGTCCGCGAGCGACGTCGCGTCGCCCCGGCTCACCACGCAGTCGGGCATCTCGGTCGCCAGCCGCCCAGCCTTGGCCCGGTCGAGCTCCAGCGCGCCGACCCGCGCGCCCTCGGCATGGAAGGCGGTGACCACCGCCCGGCCGATCCCGGAACCCGCGCCCACGACCAGCGCCCGCTTGCCGTCCAGCCATCCCATCAGCCGCCCTCCTCCGCCGGCGGCGCCTGCGGGCCGTTCGGCGTCTGCAGCAGCCGGGCGAACAACTCGTGGTCCTGCCAGGTCAGCGCCTCAAGCTCGAGCGGGCAGAGCAGGATCTGATGACCCGAGCTGGGTACCGAGATGCGCAGCCGCGCGCCGTTGCGGGTCTGCACCCGCTCCACCAGCACCTCGGCGAACTCGTTGCCCAGCCTGATCACCGGGTCCGGCCCGCTCACAGGAATACCGCCAGGTTCTGGGTGCGCAGCACCGACTCGTCCACCTTGATCTCCCGGCGCGCCAGCCGGAGCCCGTCGCCGGTCTCGCGGAGCAGGTCGGTGCGGCCGGCCGACAACAGGTCGGGTTCACGGGTGTCGCCCCGGCTGCGGAACAGCAGCAGGGCGGATTCCACCCGCAGCTCGTCCGCCTGGTGCCGGAACGTCCTGACGTTGGTGACGAAGTGCCGGGTCCGTGACGGCGGGTCTTCGGTCCAGGCATGGTCGGTGGCCAGCCGCTGGACGCGCTTGCGCAGCGCGTAGATGTCCTCGTCGAAGTGACCCATGTCGGCGAGGGAGTCAAAGCCCGCGCCGCGCGCGGTCGTCACCCGCACCGGCATGACGTAGCGGATGTCCTCGCACAGCAGGTTCAGCCAGCCTGCGTAGTCCGCCGCGTCGAGCAGCGCCGCCTCCTCGACCAGGAACTGGTGCGCGGCCTGGTGCGCCGGGTCACCGTAGCGGAGCGGTCGAAGCTGGCCCGCCGTCACCGGGCCCTCCCAATGTTGACAGAGCCCTTTTTTTGGGCCGAACGGGCCGGGGTATCCCGCTCCAGGAAATCGCTCCACTGGCCGAGCCAGTGTCGCTGGTTGAATTCACCGAAGCCCTGATAGGCCACGCCGGGCCCGGCGAAGGCCGCGAGCGGCGGCTTGATCGGCTTGCCTTCCGAGGTCAGCCCCATCCGGCTGTTCAGGTTCAGTCGCCGCGCCATCGACCCGGTGGCCATATCGGTGATGGAGACCCAGTTCTCCACGTCGTCCTGCTCGAACATGCCGGAGCTGCCGAAGCACATCAGGTAGGCCTGGTAGGAATCCCGCTTGAACTCCTCCGGCGCCGCCGCGTCCACCGCGAACCACGAGAGCACTTCGGTCTCCCGCTCGCTGACCGGCTGCCACTGGCGCAACGAGATGAACGGGACGACGGTCCCGCGCTCGTCGATCTGCGGCCAGTTGTGCACCATGCTCAGGTTGGGGAACAGGGTCGCCGCCGACACCATGAAGCCGCTGTCGGCCACGAGCGCCTGCTGGCGGTCCGACCACGATGCCGCCATGGCCGGGATCATCGTGTCCGGGTAGCCCACGTACCGCAGCGATGCGGCGAAATCGCCGCCGGGCGGCAGCTTGTAGGTGGTGCCCGCACCGGGCCCGGCGGTGTACAGGGCGCCTTCCTTGCGCTTGCTGGCCGTCGGCTCGCGGAACAGCCCGATCTCGACCACGCTGGCGTGGGTGTGCGGCGTGTGGTAGCTGTCGCCGGCGAAGTTCTCCGCGCCGATTTTCCAGTTGGCCTTGATCCGCCACCGCTGCGGCCCGCGCAGCTCGACGCCCGCCGGGCTCTGGCGGGTGTAGAAGTCCAGGTAAAAGGCGAAGTCGCCGAGGTAGTCGCGCAGCGCGGGAGCGTCCGGGTCGAGGCTGATGAAGATCAGCCCGTTGTGCGTGTCCATCGACGGCGCCGGCAGCAGGGACTGGCCGCGGCGGGCGAAGCCGTCCTCGCCGCCGTAGGCCTCCTCGTGGAAGGGCAGGCCGGCCAGCTGGCCGTCGTTGCGGTAGGTCCAGGCGTGGTACGGGCACCGGAAGTGCGAGGCGTTGCCCAGCTCGGCGCGGCATACCTGCATGCCGCGGTGCAGGCACATGTTGAACAGGACACGCACGACACCAGACTCGTCCCTGACCACGATGAACGAGTCCGCCAGGACCCGCCGGACCACGTAGTCGCCGGGACCGGGGATCTCGGACTCGTGGGCCAGGAACACCCACGACCGGGCGAACAGCCGGTCGCGTTCCAGCGCGAAGATCTCCGGGTCGCCGTAGACATGCGCCGGGATCATGCCCCGCCGCACCTGGTCGACCACGGCGGCCAGGTCGAGCATGGCGCTCATCTCCTCAGGCCCGGCCGAATTTCACCCGGGTGTCTGTCTTACAAAGATCGTTTCTGCCACGATACGACTGCGAACGAAAGGTACTCGCGGGATGCAGAGCTGGATCCATGTCATCGAGTGGCGCGCCAACGTGCGGCCCGGGGTGACGGCCCTCGTCGACGACAGGGGAGCGGCCTACACCTACTCCCAGCTGCGCGCCGAGGTGGAACGCAAGGCCGGCGGCTGGGCCGGGCTCGGGGTGGGGCCGGCCGACGTCGTCGCGATCGTGGCGAAGAACAGCGCCGATTTTCTCGTCCACGCGTTCGCGCTGATGCGCGCGGGCGTGACGCCGGCGTTCGTCAACTGGCGGCTATCGCCCCGCGAGCTCGCCGAGGTGCTGACCCTGGCCGAGCCGAAGGCGATCGCCGCAGACGCCGAGTTCACCGCCCTGGTCGACGCCGCCCTGGTCGACGCCGCCCTGGTTGACGCCGCCTGGCCGCGGAGCACCCGCCGGGTGACGATCGGCGGCGGCCCGGTGCCGGCCTGCCGCCTGGACGGCGCGGCGCTGGCCGGCCCGGTTCCGCCGCGGCCCGCGCTGACCGGCGATACGGTGCTGGCGCTGGTGCACACCAGCGGCACCACGGGCCGGGCCAAGGCCATCCCGCTGCGGCACGGCGCGCTGATGATGAGCGTCGCCGACTTCGCCATCGAGATCGGGGACCAGGTCGCCGGGTCACGTCACCTGCAGATCCTGCCCCTGTTCCACCTGGGGGGTTTCGGCCAGTGCCTGCAGGCGATCCTGACGGCCGGGACCGTTTACATCCACACGGCCTTCAACCCGGCGGCGGTCATCGACGCCATCGAGGCCGACCGGATCGAGTTCTTCACCGCCGGTCCGTCGCTGATCGACATGCTGGTGGCCGAGATCCGCCGCCGCGCCCAGGGCGGCCAGCAGCGTGCCGACCTGAGCAGCCTGCGCGAGATCGCCTACGGCACGGCGCCGATCACCCCGTCCTCGCTGAGCGCGGCCGTGGCGGCGTTCGGCTGCCGGTTCCGGCAGATCTACGGCAACACCGAAAGCCAGTCCATGATCAGCCTGCTCGCGCCCGAGGATCATCAGCCCGGTCACCCGCGGCTGGACAGCGCCGGACGTGTCTCGTTCGGCTGGGAGGTCCGCATCGTCGACCCCGACGGACGCGACCTTCCCCCTGATGTAGCCGGTGAGCTGCTTATCCGCGGGGAGTGCCTGTTTTCCGGGTACTGGCGGGATCCCGAGGCTACCGCCGCGGCCTTCGCCGAGGGCGGCTGGTACCGGACCGGCGACATCGCCAGGCTGACGGCCGATGGCTATCTCTACATTCTCGACCGGGCCAAGGACATGATCATCAGCGGTGGCGAGAACATCTATCCCGCCGAAGTCGAGGCCGTGCTGGCCCGTCACCCGGCCGTCGCCGACGTCGCGGTTCTCGGGCGGCCGGATCCGACCTGGGGCGAGGCCGTGCACGCCGTCATCATCCCCGCGCCCGGCCAGTCCCCCCCGGCGGAGGAGATCATCGCCTGGTGCCGCGACCAGCTCGCCCACTTCAAGTGCCCCAAGACCGTGGAATTCGCCAGCGCCCTGCCCCGGACGACCACCGGCAAGGTCCTCAAGCGGGAACTGCGCGCGCGGTTCCTTCCGCGTGCGAGCCCAGGCCGCGGCCCAGTCTGGACGGAGGAGCGCGGAACGAGCGACGAGCGCAGGCAGCGCAGTGAAGAGGGCATCGGCAGGTCGGCGGGGCCCGCGGAGGCGAGCGATCAGCTCGGGCTGTCGATTGCCTCGCATAGCGGCCTGGAGCCGGCCCGCGTCGGCGCGCTGGCCGGCGCCGCCGAGCTGGCCGGCTTCAGCGCGGTGTTCGTCGCCGAAGGCCACGGCGACGCGCTGTCGCTGTGCCATCCGGTGATCGCCGCCACTAAGCGGGTGCGGGTGGGGACCGCGATCACGAACGCGGCCCTGCGGCCGCCGGTGCTGGCCGCCAAGACCGCGGCGCAGCTGGACCAGGCGGCCTGCGGCCGGTTCGTCCTCGGCCTGGGGGTGGCGAACCCGGTGATGAACGCCAGGTTCGGGATGGCGCCGTTTGCGCCGCTGCCGATGATCGAGGAGTACGTGGGCGTCATCCGAGCGGTTCTGGGAGGTCAGGCCGCCGGCTATGACGGCCGGGTGTTCCGCACCGGTATGGTCCCGCTTGACCGCCCGCCCCTGAGTGCGGACCTGCCGGTCTACCTGGCTGCGCTCGGACCGCGGATGCTCGAGCTGGCGGGCCGGATCGCCGACGGCGTCATCCTCAACCTGATGACGCCGGCCCAGGCCGGCCAGGCGGCCGGCGCTGTCCGGGCCGCCGCGCGGGCGGCCGGCCGGGATCCAGCGTCGGTCGAGATCGCCTGCGTGGTGCATTGCTGCCTGTCTGACGACTCGGCCGCGGCCGCGGCCGCGGCGCGTGCGGTCGTTCCCCGCTACGTGCTGCATCCCGCGGTGCCGAGGCTCTTCGGCGAACTCGACGGCGGCGTCGACTTGCGGGGTGTGCGCGAGCGCGTGCTGGCTGGCGACCGGGTCGGCGCGGCCGCTCAGGTGCCGCAGCAGGTGGCTGACGGCTTCGTGGCGCAGGGCAGCGCCGCGGAGTGCGCCGCCCGGCTGGCGGATTACCGGGCCGCCGGGGTGAACCTGCCGCTGTTGTTCCCGATGCCCGTCGAGGGCGACTGGGGTTACGAGCAGACCATCGCCATAATGGGCCGCGCCGGGCCGAGGGCTTGACCGGCGGCCGGCCGGACGAACGGACGAACGGACGAACGGACGAACGGACGCCGAGATGCGCCCAGGCTATAAAGGAGGGCACCGCCATCAGCGAGGAACTTGTTATCCGCTTTTTCGCCGCACTGGAAGCCGGCGACATCGATACGCTGCGCGAGATCTACGCTCCGGACGCCGTCATCTGGCACAACGACGACCTGATCGAGCAGTCGGTCGAGGACAACCTGAAGGTGCTGCAAGGCCTGCACCGGGCCGTGTCTGGCCTGCGATACGACGTCCTCCGGCGCGCGCTGGCCACCGATGGCGTGCTGCAGCAGCACGTCCTGCGCGGCCGGCTGCCCAGCGGTGCGGAGGTTGAGTTGCACGCCGCGATGTACCTGCAGGTCCGCGACGGGCACATCACCAGGATCGAGGAGTACCTTGACTCCGCGAAACGCTCATCGATCAAGGCGGCCCGCGAGGCGCTGTCAGGTTAGCGGCAATCGTCAGCCCGCACGGGATGTCACTTATGCCCTTTAGAGCACTGCCTGCAGGAGCGGCCTACGCGCGTCTAGATGACGAAGGCTCCCGCGCACGCTATGACTACTCCGCTCCCTCCTTCAATTTCGAGTGCCGTCTCGTTTACGACGAATCCGGCCTGCTGCTTGATTATCCCGGCATCGCTGTTCGCGCTGGCTGACGCGGATGGCCCGCCCTTACCTGGCGGCTGGTCCGGGACTATCGTGGGCAACTGGAGAAGAGGCAGACCGAGCCCGGGTTCGGGAGCGGGCAGCAGCCGCACGAAGCCGAGAGACGTCAGCCGTGAGCGAGTCCGAAGGGACATCAGCCGTGAGCGAGTTCAAGGTCGTCAACCCGGCCACGAACCAGACCGAGCGGGAGTTCGCCGCCGCCACCGATGCCGAGGTCGAGCAGGTGCTGGCGCGTTCCGCTCGCGCCTACCAGTCTTGGCGGATCACCGCGAAGGACGAGCGGAGCAAGGTGCTGCGGCGGGTGGCCGAGCTGTACAAGGAACGGATCGACGACCTGGCCGGGCTGATCACCCGGGAGATGGGCAAGCCCACCCGGGAAGCCAAGGGCGAGATCCTGCTGGTGGTCAGCATCTACCGGTACTACGCCGAGCAAGGGCCCGCGTTCCTTGAGGACACCCCGCTCAGCCCGCGGGCCGGCGGAACGGCGCTAGTCCGCAAGGAGCCGGTCGGCCCGCTGCTCGGCATCATGCCGTGGAACTTCCCCTATTACCAGGTGGCCCGGTTCGCCGCCCCGAATCTGATGGTCGGCAACACGATCATCTTGAAGCACGCGCCGCAGTGCCCGGAGTCCGCCCTGGCGATGGAGCAGATCTTCCGCGACGCGGGCCTGGCGGAGGACGCCTACATCAACGTGTTCGCCACCAATAGCCAGATCGCCGATATGATCGCCGACCCGAGGCTGGCCGGCGTGTCGGTGACTGGCAGCGAGCGGGCCGGCGCGGCCGTCGCTGAGGTAGCGGGCCGTAACCTCAAGAAGGTCGTCCTCGAGCTCGGCGGATCGGACCCCTTCATAGTGCTCGACAGCGACGACATCACCAAGACCGTGCGGGCCGCGGTGGCCGGGCGGATGGGCAATGCCGGCCAGGCGTGCAACGCCGCCAAGCGGATCATCGTCGTGGGCGATCTCTATGACGAGTTCGCCGACCAGTTCACCGCCGCGATGGCCGCATTGCACCCCGGCGATCCCACCGACCCCGCCTCCGACCTCGGGCCGCTGTCCTCCGAGGGAGCCGCCGAGCGCCTGATGGGCCAGATCAGCGACGCTGTGGACAAAGGCGCCACGCTGCGTACGGGCGGCCATCGGGTCGACCGGCCGGGCGCGTTCGTCGAGCCTACTGTCCTTACCGACGTCACCCCGGAGATGCGGGCCTATCACGAGGAGCTGTTCGGTCCCGCGGCGGTCATCTACCGGGTGGCCGGCCCCTCGGAAGCCGTCGAGCTGGCCAACTCCTCGCCGTTCGGCCTCGGCGGCGTCGTCTACAGCGCCGACCCGGCCCGGGCCCAGGAAGTCGCGGACCTGCTCGACACCGGCATGGTGTGGATCAACAGCCCGCAGGGCTCGATGGCCGACCTGCCGTTCGGCGGGACCAAGCGCTCCGGTGTCGGCCGGGAGCTGGGCCCGTACGGCATCGACGAGTTCGTGAACAAGAAGCTGATCTACACGCCGGCCAAGCGCTGACCAGCTTGTCTGTGATTCGTGTCCAAGGGTAGAACAGTAGACAACTGCGGCGCTGCGGGAAGAAGGGCCAGCATGTTCGAAGCGGCCAACATCCGGGAATGGCGTGGCCACGACGTGGTTGACGCCCAGGATCACAAGATCGGGGAACTGGAGGCGGTGTACGTCGACACAGGCACCGACCTGCCCTCGTTCGGCACTGTCAAGGTCGGCATGCCGACCCGGCACCGGCTCGTATTCGTGCCTCTTGACCACGCGACCGTGGGCCCGGGGTACCTCAAGGTGACCTACGACAAGAAGCAGGTGAAAGATGCCCCCTCGATCGACACCGACGGCGAGCTGCCGGCGGCCGGGGAAGAGGCCATCTTCACGCACTACGGCTTGACATACGTGCCCGGCGCCTCCGGCGAGCGGCGCCTAGCCCGCCGCTGAGCAGCCCAACTGAGCGGAGGACCGGATGATTGCCTTTTTCCTGCTCCTGGTAATAGTGGCGATGGTACTTGGCATCGTCGGCGTGGTCGTCAAAGGCCTGCTGTACCTGCTGTTCATCGGCATTGTCATTTTCCTCGGCGCCTTGCTCCTTGGCGCTGTGCGGATGCGGCGGTCCCGCGGGCGGCAAGCCCGGTAGGTTCTCACAGACTTCGCGACGCTCCGTCAGGGGGACGGATCCGGCGATTGCGGCCACCGATATGGGCGGCAATCGCCGATGTCGGTGCCCGTTCCAGCAGCCGCGCGTGCGAGGATCCGTGGCGTGATCGTTGACACGTCGCGTCGTCTCCAGTCGGGCACCGGCTATCGCGAGCCCGAGGCCCGCCGAGCCGCGCGTTCCCGTCGGCCCGGCTCGCCCCAGGACTGCTCGAATGATGTATCAGAATGTCGTCGGCCTCCTCCGTACAAGCAAGATCAACGGCCTTACGGGGGAGGACTTATGGCTGGTTCGTGGATCACATTCAACGTCCCTGACACGTCATCGGGCACATTCAACGCCGACATCATGCTCTTGCTCACCGACGGTTCGGTGCTCGTCCACAACGGGGATACGGGCGTGGTGGCGAACGCGAACCAATGGCTTAGGATCACACCCGATCAGAGCGGCAAATACGAAACCGGAACCTGGTCGGGCGAGCTGAACATGCAGTACGGCCGGCAGTGGTTCGCGTCGGGCGTGCTCCGCGACGGGCGCGTGTTCGCCATCGGCGGTGAGTACAGCACCGACCCGGCGGCCACGAGTGACGCGTGGAGCGGCGAGACCTTCGATCCCCAGACCAACGCCTGGACGCCCATCAGCAAGCCATCCGCCTTCGAGTTCGTGCGGGGCGATTGCAACGGCTCCGTTCTGGCCGACGGCCGGGTGCTGCTCGGCGGCGCCAGCACCACCGAGCCGCCGTCCACCTGGTC
This sequence comes from uncultured Actinomycetes bacterium, assembly GCA_963806335.1. Taxonomy (GTDB): domain Bacteria; phylum Actinomycetota; class Actinomycetes; order Streptosporangiales; family Streptosporangiaceae; genus Palsa-504. The sequence goes on along the minus strand of CAWDXO010000015.1, from coordinate 446,347 downwards.
CCGTCGGACCGCCATCTGGGACCCCCACCACGACACGTGGGTTGAGGCCGGGCTGGAATTCGGCGCCGTCGGCACGACGACCAAGAAAGATCCCTTCGAGGAAGAAACCTTTAGCCTGCTGCCCGACGGCAGTGTCCTGGCGCCCGCCGTCCGGGACACCCCGAAGGCACAGCGTTACCTTCCCTGGCTGGACCGGTGGGTACACTGTGCCCCTTCTCCGGTGAATCTCGCGGTGGACACCATCAACGGAACCCTGGAGGAGGAGACCGGAGCCACGATCCTGCTGCCCGACGGCCGAGCGTTCGCCATCGGCGGCTCCGGCCTGACCGCGCTCTATACGCCGCCGCCGGCCTCGAGCCCGGCGGGCCCGGGTTCGTGGACGACGGGGCCGTCCCTCCCGGCCGACACGAGCGCGAGCCCGAACTGGCCCACGCTGACGGCCTTGGACGCCCCTGCGTGCCTGCTTCCGCACGGCCGGGTCGTCTGCATGGGCGGTACCACGATTCCGGACGGCCAGGAGTACTACCCCGTGAACCCCGTCCTGCTGGAGTTCGATCCCGGCAGCGCCGCGGCGACGCTGCCACCGCTCGATGTCCAGCCGCCGCTTCCGGCCGGCAAGTTCACCTGGCAGTGTTTTTTCCTGCTGCTGCCAACCGGCCAGCTGCTGCTCAGCGCGCAAGACAACACGCTCTTCCTCTACACGCCGGACCCGGCCACCAGCGCGCCGAACCCAGCGTGGAAGCCGGCCCACATCTCCGTGGACACCGACATGACCCTGGGCCACAGCTATACCGTCCGCGGCACGCAGATCAACGGGCTGTCGCAGGCCGTGTGCTACGGAGACGACGGCGGCATGGCCACCAATTACCCGATCGTCCGGCTCACCCACCCCGCCACCGGCCAAGTGGTCTACGTCCGCAGCTACGACTTCTCCACCATGGGGGTCGCGACAGGCACAGCCGTGCCGCACGACCTTCACTCCTGCCGCATCGAAGTTCCGTCCTATCTCGCCACCGGCCACTGGAACCTGGTAGTCATCGCCAACGGCATCCCTTCAGATCCCGTCGCCGTACACATCCATGAGCCGGATAACCATTATGAGGTTCAGTTCGTCGGCAAAGTCGAACGGCTCATCTACGACCGGTTCGGTGACTTCGAGGCCTTCTCAGTTGAATCCGACAGCGGTCAGGTGAGGCATTTCGAAAGCCGCGAGCCTCATATCGCGGAACTCGCCATGCGCGCCTGGCGGGAACATTGGCGTGTCGGAGTGGACGTCGACGGCGACCCGCACCGGCCGGCGTCGATCAGCCTGCTGGGCTAAAGATCTTTCCGGAGTATCCATTTGACCGGAGGATTTCCAGGTCAGGCCCTCGTCACTGCCGGCCCGGGCCCACCCGCGGCGCCGCCCCCCGGGGCCAGGAACCCCGCAACGCGGACCAGACGCGAATGTTTACGAACCGGCCACGGCGGTTCACGTAATGCGCCGCACCAACTTCCAGGTTTCTGGAAAGGCGCCGTTATGGGGTCACGCTGACGTCGACATCGTCGCATTACGGATATGATTCCACTGAAATGCTCTCGACTTAAATGTTCACAGAGCGAGGCGGCGGCGCTGTCAGGCAAAGGGAAAATTCCACGGATCGGCGCTGGTCAACGAGCTGCTGTGAAATCCGGCCATAGGTCGAAGGCGAGATCGGAAATTACGGCTGGCCCGTCTTTTCGTCATTGAGAAGATGGTGTGATGGAGGTTCAAATGCATATCGGATCAGCGCTTCTCGTCATGTGGTTGATCATCGGTGCCGTCGCGGCCGGGCAGCGCGGCTATTACCACGAGCCGGCCGGCAGTTGCACCAAGGCCGGCACGACCGTAGTAACCATCCTCGCGGGTCCCCTCAACTATGCGGGTGCTAACCCGAAGGTCAACTGCACCACCCCGCGGCCCAGCAATTAACCGAGCGCGGCGGACCAAGGCAGGCAGGCGGTCGGTCGAAGCTCGCTGGTCCTGCTGGAGCGCACGTCACCCGCCGGTGCTTTTCGGACGGTACTGAAGCCGCTGCCGCGCCATCTCGCAGACGCCATGGCGTTCGTTGTCCGCCACGACCTGCTTGGCCTCATCGAGATCGGCCTGGATCAGCAGGCCGTTGGCGAGCAGGAAGCCGGCCAGGTCACGCGCGTGACCGCGTTTGGACCAGATGAGTCCCTGAAGCAGCTTCTTGTAGTCGGACACCGCTCCTTCGCCGCTCAGGTTCAGGGCGATGACCACGTTCATCATCGGCACCGTCTGCGGGGCGGGTAGCCCGAGGATGTACTCCTGGTAGTAATAAGCCATCGTCAGTCGTGCGGTGGCGTTGCGCTGGAAGTAACCGCGGACGCGGGTCACCGCGTCCTGCCCGGGCCCGCCGTCCCGCCGCACGATCTCACCGGCCCGGGTAGTAAGTCCCACCTCGCCGCGCGGGGCCGCCGGATCGGCGCGCGGGCGCACTGGCATATCAAGCCGCAGCCCGACCACCCAGGCCCCCACGCTGACCAGCCACGAGCCTTCCTCAAGTGTTACCGGCAGGGGCTCGTAGCTGGCCGTGGCGACCGGCAGGACGCGGCACGCCGTCCGCTGGACGTCCGGCGCGCTGCGAGTCGTCCCGGTGGTGTCCGGCGCCAGGTAAACGGGGTACGTGGTGTCGCGGCTGAACAGCTCCCAGCGGTGGTGGACGTAGCGGAAGCCAGCGCAACGCGGATTACGGTGCAGCGTAAGGTCTGCGTCGTCGCTCAGCGTGCTCCTGTCCAGCCAGGCGATCTCGTCGGGCGGACAGTTCCGCCACTCCCCGCGCGCGCCTGACCGCAGGAGAAGCCGTGCCGTCGCCACTCAGCCGCAACCCCTGTGCGATAGTGCGCCGGCGGACGGGTCATCTAGTCTCAACATGTCTGGATGATAAGTGGCGCACCTGGTGTGCTCAGCCAATCTCGACCCGGGATAGCAGCGCGTCCGGCCTCGTCCCCCAGCGGATCGCATCGCCGTCGGTGAGCGGCTGCTCTCCCGCGACCGGAACACCATTGAGGGTCAGCCCGTTCATGCCCTGGTTGGTGATCCACCAGCGGCCGTCGCAGAACGTGAACGTCGCGTGCTCCCTGGACACCGTGGGCACATCAGGGAGCACCAGCTCAACGGACCCGCGCCCGGCACGGGCGCCCGAGATCAGGGTTTCCGCGACCGAGGAGCCCGTGATCAGCCGCAGCACAGGGACGGGAGGGAGGCTCTGTTCCATCACCGTCTTACCGCCGGTAACCGCCGGGCCCGGGCCGGGCTCCTGCCAGGCGTGGCCACTGGACCCGGCGTATTCAGGCTGCCAGGCGGTATACGCGAACTCCGGCGCGGCGTATGTGTACTGGGCATCGGGCAAGTCAGGCTGCCCGCCGACGGTCACCGGATGCCCCTGGCGCAGGGTGTAGCGGCCCGGCGGAACCGACATGTCGGCGATGATGTACACGTCGGCCCGGTCAGGCCCGGCGAAGCGGGCTCCATGCGCCGCGACCTGGTCTTCGTAGGCCTCGGTCATGCTCGCGCCGATCACACCCGGTTCCATCCGCTCGCACACCGACCTGAAGTCATCGGGATTCAGCTGCAGTTCGACGACGTTCGGCGCGAGCAGCGACCCGTTCGGCATGATCACGAACGCGTCGGACAGGTGCCGCATCGCGATCTGCAGCACGTCCTGTCCGTCGCGCCACGGGCGGGAGGCTATCTGCCGTATCCACGGATGATCTCGCGTGACGCCCAGAGTCCGCAGGCCCGCCACGCTCGCGGCGCCAAGTGCCGCGAGGATCACCAGCACCACGGTAGCGGAGAGAAAAGAACCCGTCACGACCTCCAGCGCCACCCAGCATGCCGCCGCGCCGCCCGCGATAACCCAGCGCCTGCGCCCGCGCCTTCGCCGCAGCGGAACGCGGGCTGGCCGGCGTCCCGCTTCCCAGCCTTCAGACATCGGCACCGTCCTTGACCTGTCCTGATCCATCCGTCCTCAGTCGAAGGATGCGGGCCAGCGCAGCCGTTAGTCAACGAATCACGGTCAGCTTCCAGACACCTGGAAGTTGCCGGTGAGGTGCACCACGGCCATGCGCGGCATGGCCCGCGGCAGCGCGATCTCGCCAGGCCCGGGTCTGCGATGCAAAATCCGTCAGCTGACCGATGTCTTCCACTGCAAATTGCAGCACCATTTTTCTTGCAACGAGTACCGAGCCCATCAGTAGCGCGCTCGGGCCATCCTCGAAGCAACCGGGCAGAGTAATCAGCAGTCTCCCGGACCAGCGAAACCGGCCCGCTAAGGAACCCGATGAACGCGATGGCGCCGCCCCGTCCGACCGAACTGCACCGGTGCCGTGTCCGGCTGGCCACGGGACCGGCCGCGGCGGGTGAAGCCCGCCGCCAGGTCCGGGCGGCCATCTGTGCCTGGGATGTCCCCGTCGACCCGGACGTCGCGGTCCTGCTCACCAGCGAGCTGGTGACCAATGCCATCAGGCACGAGGCGAGCGCGACCGTTACGCTCGCCATCACCTGCTCCTGCGGTCAGCTACGCGTCGACGTCTTCGACACGTGCCGCTTCATGCCGGTGGTGGTGGACGCACCCGCCGAAGCGGAGACCGGACGGGGCCTGATGCTGGTGGCCACCCTGTCGGCGGACTGGGGCTCTTACCGCATCCCGGCGGGCAAGGCCGTGTACTTCACGCTCGCGTTCACGCCCGATCTGGCCGGGGGCAGCGGACGCGATCGTCCCGGGGGCGGTGGACGCGCTGCCGCCGGGGTTTCGCACGTGGGGGCGGTGAGCCGCAACCCCCCCGGCGGTTCACCGTCCCCGCCAAACGCGCCTGCGCTCTGCCGGCCCGGGGAGACGACCCCGCGGGCCGCGGCGCGGTCACCTCGACGTGATGGCGCGCAGGGCCGCCTCACGGGCAATATCGGTCCGTGAGTGGACGTCAAGCTTCTTCAGGATGTGGGAGACGTGGGTCGCCACGGTCCGGCGGGACAGCAGCAGCTTGGCCGCGATCTCCGGGTTAGACAATCCCTCCTCCACGAATGCGGCGATCTTGATCTCGGTCGCGGTAAGGCTGTCCCAGCCACTGCGCGCCTGCCGGTGTTTGGCGTGCGGCCCGCGCCGGATGCCGTGGGCGCGGAACGTGGCCTGGAGGCGCGCGACGTCCGCGGCCGCCTCCAGCGAGGTGTAGACCTCCACGGCTCGGGTGAATGCGTCCCGCGCCCGGGCGCGGTCGCCGGTGTCGACGAAGTGCCCGGCGGCGGCCTCCAGCGCCTTCGCCATCAGCAGCGGCCGGCCGGCGTCCTCATAACGCTCCGCGGCCGCGAGGAGCCGGGGGGCGTCATGGTCCACCACGCCGCGGCAGTAGAGCGCGTTCGCCTGCCGATGCGGGATCTCCGATCCGGCGGCGAGCTCGGCGGCCCGGCCCGCGAGGGCCTGTGCGGTGCCCAGGTCGCCGGTCTCGGCGGCAAGGCGGACCGCGTCGGCCAGCAGGTCCTCGATCTCCTCGACTTCTTCGGTATTGTCGTCGAACGCTTCCGTCAGCCTGGCCAGCGCCTCAGGCAGTGCGCCGCCATGCTCGCAGTCCAGGCTGCGGGCGAGGGCCAATGAGCTGATGAGCCGGTGTCCGAGCCGGTTGGCGTGCGGGACGGACGCCTCCAGCCGGAGACGTGCCTCGCCGACCTCGCCGCGATGGAAGCTGATCGCGGCGGCGATGCCGAGATCGCAGCAGGCCGCTCCGGGTTCCTTCAGGTCCTCGGGCAGGATCCCCACCTCGGCCAGCGCATCGTCCCATCGCCCCGTCTGGAAGAGCAACTGGCCCATGGCACCGTGTGCCTGCGACAGCCGGAACGTCGTGCCGACCTGGTCCGCGAGGTGGCGCGCCTGTCCGGCCGCGGCCAGTGCCTCCTCGTACCGGTCGAGATTGCCGAGCGTGACAGCCTGGTTGATCTGCAGCAGCAGCCGCAGATCGGCCAGCGCCGGATCGGCTTGGGTCACGGCCAGCGCCCGGTCGAACAGCGGCAGCGAGTCGGTCATCCGTCCCCGCAGCGAGGTCACCAGCGCCATCATGAGCAGCGCCCAGCCCATGGCCCAGTTGTCGCCCGCCTCCGACGCCGCCGCCAGCGCGCTGGTGGCGACCCGCCCAGCCGTTTCGACCTCGCCCAGGTTGCCGTGCGTCCGCACGGCGACCACCAGCAGCCTGGCGCGGTGCCGGGCCGAGATCCCGGGCGAAGCCAGCGCCCGGTCCAGCGTGGCCAGCGACTCCGCGGACTCACCGGCCAGCATGCGGCACTGCGCCAGCGTCCAGTGCAGGTCCGCGAGGAGGTCGGGCTCGGTGGCATGCTCAAGCGCGCGGTTCGCCACCTGCTCGGCCGCGGCCCGGTCACCGATACGGTACAGAGCGTCGGCAAGACGGCTGGCCAGCCAGCCGTACCGGGCCGAGTCGGCCGGGACACTGGCGACCGCCCGGGTGAGGAGTTCGGCCGCGACCCCGGGTGCCTGGGCGACCAGCGTGTCCGCGGTGCGGCCCAGCCAGTCCAGCATCCACTCATCCATCGGCTCGTCGTCGACTGGTCCGGGCGCGTTACCAAGTCCGCCGACCGCCCGCAGCATCTGCCGTGCCACCCGGTCCGGCGGCGCGCCCGCCTCCGCGAGGGCGTGCCCCGCGTCGCGGTGCCAGGCGGCGCGCACCGGCGCCGGCATCTCGTCGTATAGCGCCTCCCGGATCAGCGGATGCCGGAACCCCAGGCCGTGGCCGGACTCGGCCAGCACGCCGACGGCACAGGCCTCCTCGACCGCCGGGATCAGGTCCGCCACGCCGCGGCGCAGCACGATGGCCAGATCGGGGATCGCGAAGTCCATGCCGAGCAGGGCCGCCGCCCGCAGGACCTCACGCACCGGTCCGGCCACAAAGCCAAGACGGTCCGCGATGGCCGCGGACAGGGAGCCTGGCGCGGACCCGCTGGCCACCTCGGCGGCTCCCGCCTCGGTGACGGTCAGGCGAGTGCTGCGGGCCAGCGCGGCCACGAGTTCGGTGAGATAAAGCGGATTGCCCGCCGCCCCGTCGGCCAGCCGTAGCAGGTTGCCGTCAGGCCGGCCGCCCGCCAGCACGGCCACCAGGTCGGACACGGCCGTTCCGGTCAGCCCGGTGAGCTGGAGCCGGGCCGCATCGCCCGCTACTCGCCGCAACGCCAGCAGGTCATCCCGCTGCGGTACCGGGCGCATGATCCCGACCAGCAGCAGCGGCACCTGCCGCGCCGACCTCGCCAGCCGTCCCCACAAGGCGATGCTGGCCTGGTCCGCCCACTGCAGGTCGTCGACGACCAAGATGGTCGGCCGCATCGCGCACTGCTCGGCGACCAGCGCGAGCAACTGCTCCGCCAGCACCGCCGGCACGTCTGTGCCCCGGTCCGCGGTGACCTCACCACGCAAGAGCCGGACGATCGTGTTCCGCCGGGGATTGGCAGAAGGCTCGCGGACTCGCAGTCCGTCGAGGAACGGCAGCAGTGGCAGCGCCTGGCCCAGTTCGTCACCGGCGCCCCAGAACACTTGGCAGCCGTCCGGTGTCTCCGCTACCGCCGCCTGCACCAGCGCGGACTTGCCGATGCCCGGCTCGCCCTCGATGAGCACCGCACTGCCGCGCTTCCGAGCCACCTCTTTTATCAGCCTGCTCAGGAGCGCCATCTCGCTATCGCGGCCGACCAGCGCACCGGCCGGGTTCACCGGGGGCATGGGACGAACTTTACTACCAGAACATTTACGGAACAAGCGGCGCATTTTTGGACATTAATTCGGCGCCAAAGGCAGGATATCTACGCACCATGCAGTGCAAGTTGCGCGGAACTTTTCAATACCTAATTTTCTAACACTTTCCTGCAAATGGAAATACATATTACCCGGCACAGGATATTGAAAGTAAGATAAAATTTTCAATATTTGGAAAAAGTGTAAGTAATGGCTTACGCTGTGTATGGAATAGCCAAATACGGGCTATAACAACCGCAAGACTCAGATTGGCCGTACGTGCCGCCGGAGCCATGTAGCAGGCCGCTGACCTCTGGAGATTCCATGGAGGAATCATGCGCATAGGGCGAGCCATCATCATTCCAGCTATCCTAGCACTAAGCGCAGCCGGATCAATCCTGGCTGGCTCAGCGGTACCTGCGGCGGCCGCGCAGGCGCCCAGTGCCCATGTCCTGGCAGTGTCCGCAGTGCCCAGTACTCACTATTGGGGGGCGCCCACTACTCACTATTGGGGGTAAGCGACCCCGACGTACGACCAACGGCCTGCTGCCGATTCGAGTAATCTGCGGCAGGCCGATCGTGTGATTACCGCCAGCCGCGGCAAGTTTATTGGCCGAGCCTGGCTGACGGACGGGTCTGGTCGCGAGCTCCGGCTTAGCAGCAACTCCAGGGACATTTCTTCACCACCGTCCCGTCCGCCATTTAGCTGTACAGCAGTCGCAGCGGTGGGCATTCCCCGCGATAGGCGCCACCAAGACGGGCGGAACGTGGCGTATCAGCGACCGGTATCGGCCAGCCACGCCGGCCCGGGTTGCGAGCCCGTACCAGCGGCCGACCCGACGACGGCGAGACCGCCGATCACGGGGCCCTTGCTTGCGATGGGCGAGTGTACGGTGTACGAAGGTTTCACCAATGGTTTCGGTGAAATCTGCGTGACCGGCGTACTAGTCCGCCCGCGGCACGGAGGAGGGTAGACGCCCGATGATCGCGCCAGCAAGCCCCACGGTGCGGCGGCGTCGGCTCGCCGCTGAACTGCGCGGGATCAGGGAGAGCAAGGGCAAGAGCGGAGAAGCGGTCGCCGCCGCGCTGAGATGGTCGCCCTCCAAGATCAGCAGGTACGAGCGGGCCAGGACCGGCTTGCGGCCAAGGGAAGTCGAGAGGTTGCTCGACTACTATCAGGTCACCGGGCCTCGCCGCGCGCTCCTGGTCGCCCTCGCTGAGGACGCGGCGCAGAAGGGCTGGTGGGAGGAATTCGGCGACAGCCTTTCCGAAGACTATCAGCAATTCATCGGCCTCGAGCATGAGGCGACTTCCATGGCCATATGGCACGTTGACGTCGTAACTGGCCTGCTCCAGACAGAAGCTTATGCCAGGCATATCATTGGCAGTTACAGCCGGGTCGAGCCAGTCCCGCCGGGAATGATCGGGCGGTTGGTCAAGGTTCGCATGCGACGCCAGCAGGTGCTGGATCGCGAAGGGCTTGAGCTATCGGTTGTGCTCGATGAATCGGTCTTGAAGCGCCGGATCGGTGATGAGTCGGTGATGTATGAGCAGCTTCAGCATCTCGCGCGCGAGGCTGACCGGCCAAATCTGACGCTGCGGATTCTCCCTCTTGACGCGCAGCACACGGTCTTCGGGGAGTCCTTTGTTATATTCGGGTTCGGGACAGATAGTGACGCGATGCTGCAAGAAGTAGTGAGCACTGAGCATCTGAAGAGCGGCTTCACCGTAGAGGGGGAGAGGGAGACGTACTTGCACCGGATCGCCTTTCAGATGCTCGCCGAAGCGTCGCTCGACCCGGCGGAGTCCAGGGCGCTGATACTCGAGACGGCGGAGTCCCACTGGACGGTGCCCGCGCGCGCTGATGCGTAAGTGACGCCACTGCTTGTTCCCATCGCGCTGGTACTGGCTTGCTGCCAGCGGCTTCTGACCGGAACCTGCCACCGGTGCCCGGCTCAGGCGTCCGCAGCCCCGGCTGCGCCCGTTTGAGGCGTGCGGTACACCGTAGGTACGACGGACATTCACCGGGCCGGAGTGCCACTTGTGACGAAACAGAGCCCATCGACACCTCTGTTGTCTGCTAATCTTAAAGTGGTACAGCTACTTTCAGTGGCGTCGTAACTACGGTCCGTGGTTACACATTTCGGATAACAGCCAACAATCAGTGAGGTAATAACGTGGGAAGACCTATGTTCGAAAGCCTACCCGAATCGGGTTCGAGTTCTTACTGGGTTAAGAGCTCGCTGAGTTTCTCCAACGGCAACTGCGTCGAGGTGGCGAGCCTGCCTGATGACGAGATCGGTGTCCGCAACAGCCGGGATTCCGGGGGGCCGGTTCTCCGCTTTACCCCGGACGAATGGCACGCATTTCTCGGCGGCGTACGAAACGGAGAATTTGACAGCTTCGGCAGGAAGTGACCGGACCAGCAAGGTACTTTCACGATAGCTGTCGATCAGGACAAAGCGGAGAACCCCCGCCAAAATACCGAGGGGTTCTCCGCTTTCTTGTTGCCGCCGCCGCCCCGCCGTCAATTTGGTGGATTTACCCGCGAGCCCGTCGGAAAGGGTTAAACGTGCGGTAGGTTCTCAGCCGCTGGCGTGACCGGGCTTTATTCGTCATCGCCGATCCGGGCGGACATCCTCCGACCGACCAGCTCTGGCTGGGCCGCCGCGGGCATGAGATCCTAGCGCGATGCAGGTGCCTCCGGCAGCGGCTGACTCCTGCCCGAAGCACATGGTGATGGGGCCATGCGGTGGGGTGCGAGCCGACGGCCGCTGCGAGGTCGTCCCGCGGCCGTGCGCGTTTGAGGTCCCCGCGGTCTGGGACGACCCGGTGCCGCGGGTTCCGCTGCCCGTGGCCGCGATGCCGCTGATCCTGGCCGATTTCAGCTCGGAGCCGTATTCGGTGCCGATGCTCAGGTCGGTGGCGGCCGCGCTCGCGCCGTCCTGCGACGCGGTACTGGTGGGGGAGCACCAGAACCGGCCCGACTTTCCGCCCGTGCTGCACGCTTCGCTGCTGCTCGAGGCCGGGGTGCGGCCATGGATGACGCTGGCCTGCCGGGACCGGAACCGGATCATCCTGGAGCAGGAACTGCGGGGCCTGCGTCAGCTGGGCGTGGACGCGGTTTTGTGCGTGACCGGCGACGCGCGTGCCTACGACGTCCGGCCGGACGTTACCCAGGTCTTCGACCTCGACGGGCCGCGACTGGCCGCGCTGGCCGCCTCGGTCGGGATGCCCCCGGCCGTCCCCGAGACGCCCGCGGCGCCGCCGCGGCCGCTGCGAGCGTTCCGCCTGCTCCAGAAGCAGCGGGCCGGCGCGGCGGCGGCCGTGCTCAACCACGCCGCGGTGGCCACCGTGACCGGTTTCATGGCGGCCGCCGCCCAGGCCGGCGTGACCATCCCGGTCATCGCCGGGGTCGCCGTCTTCACCGACGGCCCTTCGGCGGCGGTGCTGACCGGACTGCCCGGCCTGGAGCTCGACCCGGCCGCGGTACGCCGCGTGCTCGACCATCCCGACCCGGTGGCCGCCGGGATCACGGCCGCGGCGCGGGAGGCTCAGGCCCTGCTCGCCATCCCCGGGGTGGTGGGCGTGAACCTCTCCGGCCTGGCGTCGGCCCGCGGCTATGAGTTCGCCGCGCAGATCAAGGCGGAACTGGCCCAGCGCATTAGGGAAGAGCGTTAGGGCAGGGGGTGACCATGACCAATGACGTCGATGATCCGATGGCGGCCGAGTTCGACACCGTGGCGGAGTGGACGGCGCAGGTGGCCGCGGACCTCGGCTCGGCGTATTTCATCCCGGCGGCCTGCCGCGGCAGCGGGCAGCCCGCCGCCCTGGACTGGCTGCTGGCCGGGCTGCGGCCATCGCCCGGGGACCTGCTGATCGATGCCGGGGCCGGGGTCGGCGGGCCGGCCGCCTACGCGGCTGGGCACACCGGCGTCCGGCCGGTCCTGGCCGAACCCGAGCCCGGCGCCTGCCGCGCGGCGACCCGGCTCTTCGCGGTGCCGGTCGTCCAGGCCGACGCGACCGCGCTGCCCCTGGCCGACGCCTCGGCCGACCTGGCCTGGTGCCTCGGCGTGCTGTGCACCGCCCGCGACGAGGATACGCAGCTCGCCATGCTCCGCGAGCTGCGCCGCGTGGTGCGGCAGGCCGGCCGGATCGGCCTGCTGGTCTACCTGGCCGCCACGCGGCACCTGGACGATCCGCCGGAAGGCAATCACTTCCCGACGACCAGCCAGCTGAGCACCTTGCTCCACGCCGCCGACCTCGAGGTAGGGCAGCAGGCCGATCCCGGGGCCATGCCGCCGCCCGCGCCGGACTGGCAGGACCGTACCGCCGCCGTCGAACGAGAGCTGCAGCGGCGCTTCGGGTCCACGCCGCAGCTGGCCACGGCCACCGAGCAGCGCGACCGGATCGCCGCCATGCTCGGCGCGGGCCAGCTCACCTCCCAGGTCCTCACCCTGTGCCGCTCCGGCTGAGGTCCGGCGCGACGCACCCCCGTCCGTTCGGTAAAAAAATCACTTTCATCCCGAACGGACGCCGGTATCACCAGCCGGCCACGTCAAGTAGTTCACCGCCTGAGCGCGCCGAGCAGCGCCGCGATCCCGAGCGCGCTGCGGGGAGCGTAGGCGATGCGCCACAGTCCGCCATGGGCGGCCGCGTGGGCCTCGTCTTGCCAGGGGTGGTCCTGGGCGGGGCCGCCGCCGGCGTGCAGGTCATGCACGAGCAGCGCCGCCATCAGCGCCTTACAGGTGGCGGGTTCGAAGACCTCGACGCCGAACCGGTGCGCGCCTCCGTACGCCGCCGCCAGGATCCGGTTCTTGGTCACCGACCGGGTGCGCGTCGGCGGGGCGACGTTCAGCGACACCACGGCGCCGCCGTCCCTGGCGACCGCGGCCCGCCACCGCTGCAGCCGCTTGGCCAGCGCGTAGTTGGGCCCTTGCTGCGGCACGAGCGTGTCGTTGATGCCCGGGTCAGCGCCGGGGGAGTAGGCCGGGCCCAGCAGCCGTCCGCCGGAGAGCATGCGCGCCGCCCTGGCGGCGGGGGACCGGGCCGCGTAGGCCCGTTCAGATTGGGCGACCGCGTCGGCCGGGACGGCGAATACGTCGGTCGGCGTCGCGAGGAACGCGAGCGCGACATCGCGGCGCTCGGCCTGCAGGCGTACGGTCAGCGCGTCGACGGCGCTGCAGACGCGGACGTTATCCGCGCCGTCGGCGTAGATGTAGTTGCCGAGCACCAGCGGCCCGTCCACGGTGGCGAGCCAGTCGGCGACCGCGGAGATATCGCCGGTCAGGTCAAGGCCCGCGCGCTGCGCCAGAGCGCCGTCGCCGGCTCCCGCCACCGGAACCAGCAGCGTCCCCGCGCTGCGCCGGGTGGTCTCCAGCACCCGCTCCCAGAGGCCAGGCCGGGGCAGGTCGACGGCGATGACCCGGGCGCCCCAGCTCAGCAGCACCGGCAGCGGGCCCACTTCCGCGGCCGCCCCGAGCATCACCACCGTGCGGCCAGGCAGGGCCAGCCAATCGGGATGCGCCGCGACCATCCGGACGGCGTCGGCGCACGATGGCTCGATGACGCCGGCGCCGACCCACGTCTGGAGCCTGCGCGCCAGGGCATCGCCGCGGAGCTGCTCACCGCGGTAGGGCACGCAAAGCTCAGCGTCGGCCACCCCCGTGCCCGCCACCGTGACGCCCGACACCGTGATAGGGGCCACCCCTTTCCGAGACGGCGCCGACACCAGCGCGCCGAGTCCGGACTCTTCACCGCCGGTGTCGATCACGCGCATCCGCCGGTGCAGCGACTCCAGCCCGTCGCGGGCCACCGTTAGCGCGGCCTGGCGGGAGGCCAGCCCCGCTTCGATGAGCCTGCGGAAATGAGCCAGGTACCCCGCGCGCCAGTTAGTCTCCCGCTCCGCGCCGAGCGCGCCGGCCGGGTCGACCTGGCGCAGCGCGTCCGCGACCACCGCCCGGCCTAGCGCCATGCTGCTCCGGCGGCCGTCGGCCGAGACCGGGAAGGCGACCCCGGCGGCCGGGGCCGCGTCGGCCGTCCTGGCCGCCTCGCCGCCGCTCATCGAGCCCTTGCGATCTTCACCTGACCATCATGGCGAATCGGACCCGCGGCCACTAGCCGTCAGGCCCCGCGGTCCGAGGTACGCCGGGAGGCGTCCGCCACCTATTGCTGATTCTGGAAGGCCTGCTGCGCGAGCGGGTGATCCGCCGGCAGGATCAGCGGGGTATTCGCGTTCTCCGCGGTCTGTTTTTGCTGGGCCAGCTGCGACCCCGGCGTGGCGTACTGAACGTGAACCGAGGCGATTCCGCTGCCGCGCGGTGCCACGGGTGTCACCGCGGCCGGGTTGCCCTGCGCGTCGGTGACCCACAGCTGGAAATCGTCATACTTGAAGAGCTGAATGTCGGCAATGGGCGTGGGATAGTGATGCACCCCGCCCGGCTCCTGGACCGCGCTAGGACTCGGTGTGGCGGTGGTCTGAGCCGCGGCCGCGGACGGCTGGCTCGCGCCGGTATTGGTCCCGTCGGCGGGGGCCTGCCTTGCGCCGGAATTGGTCCGCGGCGGCGGGTGCCTGGGCCGTGCTGGAATCCGGCGTACCGGTGAGATCCGAGTTCGCGGCAGAATTCGACGCGTCGCCGTTATCCTGGCTGACGGCAGAATTCCGCGCGCCGCCTCCGGGCAGTACGCCGATGTGGAAGGTTGGCTGCAGCGGCACGCCGGCGTTGAAAATCGAGTCGGTCCACTTTGCCACCCCGGCGGCGTCCTGAATGGGCGTATCCAGCAGGCCGTCGGGATCGAGCTCCTGCTTAATAGTCGGCGCGAGCAAGTCATACAGCCGCTTCGCATTCTGCCGCAACATGTCGACCTTCGCCGGGTCCGCGCAGAACTGCGCCGACCACTCGATTCCCGCGAGATTGCGGACCAGGAACCAGCCCTGGGCGTCTTGCAGCCATAGCGCGCTGCCATGATGATCCTGGTACGGCGGCTGCCCGTAGATCAGCCCGGTGGCCCCGGTCGCGATTTCGGTCATTTTCTTCTTCGCCGCGACATACTCCGGGGAGTCGGACCGCGTCGGGTGGTCTCCGACGTCGATGGTCCAACCGTGCGTCTCGGACTCTGTGTGAACGGGCTCTGTGCTGCTCATCGGTTTTCCCCTCCCATGGTCTTGCCGACATAGTGTCACTAAGCCCGGCAGAAGATCAATTATCATGCCGAACGAGCCGTCCGGTTATCCCTTTCCGGTCGGCCGGGCCCGCATTTGAGCTCGCGGAGCGCCCTCGACGTCACGCCGGCGCGTACAGCGCTGCTCCGCTTCTACAGCAGGCGCAGCTGCCGGGCGCTGGCCTTGCTCGGCCGTTCCGGCCCGGAATGGCCGAGCAGCCCCGGATCAATCGCCGCCAGGAACGGCGACCGGCCGGTCGCCGTCTCAACCCCGTGCCTGGTGCGCCGGGCGGCGCAGCTGAGCAGCAGCCTGCGGCGGGCCCTGGTCATCCCGACGAACAGGAGCCGCCGCTCTTCCGCCACCTCGGCCGGGATACCGGGTCCGGATCCGGGGAACCGCAGCGGCAGGAGCCCGCTTTCGCAGCCGGCCAGGAACACCACGTCGAACTCCAGGCCCTTGGCGCCGTGATGGGTCAGCAGGGTGATCGCGTCGGCTCGCGGGTCAAGGGCGTCCGTCTCCCCGCCGAGCGCGACCTCGGTCCGGAAGCGTTCGAGATCGGCGCCGCACCGGCGGGCGAGCGGCGTCAGCAGCTCGCCCGCGGCGCGCAGGTCGACCGCCGTCCCGTCCCGCTCGCCCCGGACGGCGATCAACGCGCGCACGGCCGCCTTCAGCCGCCCGCTGACGTCCTCGCCGGCCCCCTCCGTACCTGCCGCGTCCCGACCGGCTCCGGAGCCGGCCAGTCCCATCTCGTGGATGATTTCCGCCACCCCGGTCCGACGTGCGAGAAGGTCGTGCGAGCCCTTCTGGAACGGCAACCCGGCGCGGGTCAGCGCCTGGCCGACCGGGCCGGCCTGGGTATCGGTGCGGTAGAGGACGGCGATATCCGCCAGCCCGAGCTTGCCGTGGTCATGCCCGTCCGCCCGCCCGCTGTCCAGTGAGTGGAACGACGTCCCGCCCAGCAGCTGGTCGATGGCCGCGGCGATCCAGGCTGCCTCGGCGTACTCGTCCGCCGCCTCGTGGAAGGTGACCGGGCCGGGCGAGTCACCGGGCGCGCGGCTCGCGAGATCCGCTCGTATGGCCTGCGCCTTCCGGCCGGGGACGAGCGTCGTAGGCGCGATAGCCTGCATCGCCGCGGTCACGATCGCCGGGCTCGACCGGTAGTTCCGCGCCAGCGACACGGTCGTCGCGGCAGAGAAGTCCGCCGCGAACCGGAGGAAGAAGCCGACGTCAGCGCCGCGGAAACCGTAGATCGCCTGATCCGGATCCCCGATCGCGGTCAGGCCCGCGCCGTCGCCGCTGATCAGCCGGAGCAGGTCGTACTGCGCCGCGTCGATGTCCTGATACTCGTCCACGCTGACATGCGACCACCTGGCGTGCAGGTCGGCGGCGATGGCCGGGTGCTCACCGAGCAGCGCGGCCGCCATCTCGACCAGTCCGTCGAAGTCAACTAGATCCCGGGCTATCAGTTCCCGGCGCAGCGCCAGCTTTCCGGCTGGATCATCGGCCAGGCCGGCCAGCAGCTTGCGCCCGTCCCGTTCGGATCCCGTCAGCTCGGTGGCCACCCCGAGCCGGACCGCCTCATCCGCCACCTCGAACTGCGCGGACAGCCCCGCCGCCCCGTGATGCTCGCGCAGGATGCGCAGGCCCAGGCCGTGGAACGTGGTTACCGTAATCTCCCCGTCCCGGCCCGGCGAGCCCTGATCCGCCGGCCCCTGATCCGCCGGGCCCTGATTCGGCGGGCCCTGATTCGGCGGGCCCTGATTCGGCGGGCAGAGCACGGCCAGCCGCTGCCTCATCTCATCGGCCGCCCGGCGGGTGAACGTGATCGCCAGGAACCGTCCGGCCGGAAGGCCGCCCGCCAGGATCTGGTGCGCGATGCGGTGGGTAAGCGTACGAGTCTTTCCCGACCCGGGACCCGCCACGATGAGCAGCGGCCCCGCAGCCATAGTGGCGGCCCGCTGCTCCGCATCCAGCCCTCCGAGCTTGTCATCCAGCCCTCCGAGCTCGCCATCGAGCCCGCCGAACGGCGATCCCGGCCCGGCCTGCGCGGCGTCCGGCCCGGCCTGCGCGGCGTCCGGCCCGGCCTGCGCGGCGTCCGGCCCGGCCTGCGCAGCTTCCGGCCCGCGATCCGCGGCGGCGTGACCCCGGCGCGCCCGTGTCCCTTTCGTGCGGTCGGCGGCCGCCATCCGATCGGCAGGCGCCGCGGCTGCCGCGGGCGGCGCGAGCAGGCCGGTCACGCCGAACAGCGCCTCGCCGCCGAGCTCCCCCGGCTGGAAGAGCCGGATGGTGCCGTATTCCCCGTCGTAGCCCGCGTCCCTGATCACCTCCCCGCGGCGCAGCCTGGCGATGGCCTCGCTGAGCGGTGATCCGCCGAACCGGCCGATGTCGTCGAGTGGCGTTTCCCGCAAGATGCGCAGCTCGGGCCCGAGGGCGGTGACCAGCCGGCCGACTTCGCCCACCACTTTCTTGCTTTTCGGCCCGGTGGCCAGGATTTCGCTCATGATCTCGGGCAACTGGACCAGGCTGGTGAATCCCGCGGCTCCCGGCGGCCGGAATCCCGGCGGCCGGTCGGCCAACTGTGACACCCGGCGTAGCACGCCGATGGTCAGGGGTTTGCGGCATCTCGAGCAGATGGTGTCGGCCTCGCCGGCCCCGTCCGCCTCGCCGGCCCAGCCGGCCCCGTCCGCCCCGCCGGCCGCGTCCGCTTCGCCGGCGCGGTCCGCTTCGCCAGCCCGGGCCGGATCAATGCGAACGCCGCATTTACGATGCCCGTCCAGGTGGTACTTTCCCTCTTCGGGAAAGAACTCGATCGTGCCATCCAGGCCATTCCCGGTCCGGAGCGCCGCTGCCATAGCGAAGTAATCAAGCTCCGTACCGAACACCGTCGCCTCGCGCCCCAGCATCGGCGGTGAGTGGGCGTCGGAATTGCTGACCAGCCGGTAAGAATCGAGTGAGGAACAGGTCCAGTTCATCGCCGGATCCGACGACAGGCCCGTCTCCACCGCGAATATGTGCCCGGCCAGGTCCGCGTAGCATTCCTGCACGGCGTCGAATCCGGATCGGGAGCCGAGGACGGCGAACCACGGCGTCCAGACGTGCGCAGGCACGAGGAAGCAGCCCGGATCGGCCGACAGCGTGATTTCCAGCAGGTCGCGAGAGTCGAGGCCCAGGATCGGCCGGCCGTCAGAGGCCAGGTTGCCGATCTTGGCCAGGGCCGCGGTGATCCGGTCCGCGGCCTCGAAGCTCGGCGCGTAGAGGAGGTGATGAACCTTCCTGGTCCGTTCGTCGCGACGGTAGATGGTGGATATCTCGACCGAGAGCATGAACCGCACGGTGCCGTCGCACGAGGCGGGGGAGTCGCGGCCGATGCGCTTTTCCAGATCCGGCCGGACCCGGAACAGGCCCGGTTCGGCCGGGACGAGGGTTTCCTTCAGCTCAGCAGCCCAGGCCGGGTGCGTGAAGTCTCCGGTTCCCAGCACGCTCAGGCCCTTGCGCCGCGCCCACCAGGACAGATGCTCGACATCGCAGTCCTTGCTGCAGGCACGCGAGAACTTCGAGTGCACATGCAGGTCAGCGTGGAACATAACCGGAGGCCTCCACTGAATCCGGACGGTTCGCGACGTCCAGCAGGACCCTATCGTTCGGGCCCGACAATCTCGGCTATGAACCGCTCAGGGTGCACGTCAAACTCGTAGGCAGCCGAGATCGTCTCCGGACGTGCCCGGTCAGGCGGTGCGCGTCGGCATATCTGAGGCTTTCCCGAAGCCTGGCCGGTAAGGCTCGTCCACGTTTAGTCCCTCGCCGGCTCATAAGTGGCGATCACCACGCCGGTGGCCGTCGTGGCGCTGTCGGTAAGCCGCAGCGGCGCGTGTACACCCGCTGGGAACAGCCGTCGTCCGGTGCCGAGCACGACCGGGTGGATCATCAGCAAGTACTCGTCGATCAGGTCGGCAGCCATCAGCGAGCCGATCAGCACGCCGCTGCCCATGATCGCCAGAACGCCGCCGGATTGCTCCTTGAGCGAGCGCAGGGCGGCAACGATATCGCCGCGCAGCAGCGTCGAGTTGGGCCACGGCAGGGGTTCCTCGAGAGTGGTCGACGCAATGTACTTGGGCGAGTTGTTCAGCGCGTCCTTGAACGGGCCGCCCTGGGCGTTCCAGAAGGCCAGCAGCTCCTCATAAGTACGCCGCCCGAACAGCCATCCTGCCAAGCCGCCCCCGGCCGCCATCCTCTCGCCCATCGCGTTGCTCGCGGCGTCGCCGGGCATTACGGACCGGGAGCCCCAGCCGCCCTGCGTGAACCCGCCTCGGGTGTCCTCGTCCGCGCGGCCAGGTCCCTGCATCACGCCGTCAAGCGTCACATGGTTCATGACGACGATTCGACCCATTTCAGGCCTCCTTTGACTCGTATGGCGGCGACGGTTGCGCGGCCGATCGGTTGCGGCCTACCAGTTATCCACCTCTCACTTCCCACACGAACGGCGCAGGCCGAAATCGACACCGGCCCGCTATCAAGTGACGCAAGTGCACAGCCGCGGACCGAGAAATAGGCCTGGAGCGTTCCGACGAGCCGTCGGCCCACTCGCCAGCTGCCCACATGAAAGAGCACGTGACCAGAAATTTCGCGCCTAACTTAGCCCGAGCTGGCCTTGCCCGGAGGCTCCGGCCAGGTGCTGCTGGCCTGTTGGCCGCGGCAAGCTCACGCCCCAAACGGCGACCGTCCGTAACTTAGAGACAGATACGGTCTTCCCGAAGGCGCGCACCCCGCTCTTCGATTCGTGCCGCTTGCGCCAGCCAAGATGCCCCCGCCGGTCAGCATCCTCGTTCGGCTTGATCAGCAGCGTGGTCGCGGTCAGCCATAGCCCGGTGAAAATCAGGCTGCCGAGGACGTCGGTCGGGTGATGCTCGCCCCGGTACATGCGGGAGAGCGCGACCAGGACCGGCATGGCGATCGCGGGGATCAGGAACAGGTACCGCCACCAGCCGCGGGCGTGGCCGATGACCAGGATGGCGATCGCGACGTAGAGACAGGTGGTGGCGGCCACGTGACCCGACGGATACGCCGAGGTCGGCAGGTGCGTGTCCATGTGGGTGACGTCCGGCCGAGGCCGTTTTACCACGGCGGCAGCGGCGAGGAACGCGGCGAGTTCCCCGAACATGACAACGGCGAGAAAGACGACCGGTCGCCAGCGCCGGGTCACGGCGAGGAATACGACGCAGGTGACCACGGACACGATGAGGATGGCCGTGGTGGCGCCGAGGGTGGTGAAGATCAGGCTCCAGTGGGTCCAGCTGGGTGTGCGGTGCGCGGCGAACCAGCGCGGGATCGTCTTGTCGCCGAGCACGTTGCCGTTTCCGTCTTTGGTGATCAGTTCGCCGATACCGACGATGATGCCCAGGATCAGCACCCAGGCCACTAGCACTCCGGCGGCTATGCGTCCGTAACGACGGGCCGGTCTGTCGTTCTTCGCGGGTCTGTCACCCATAGCGGGCTCCTTCGTAGGGGGCCGGGGGTTTGTTCCGGCCTCGGGTTCCAGTCCTTCGGTTACGGGATCGCTCACCGGCCGCCCGGCGGCGTATCTGGTCAGCTCGAAGGCGGTCGCGGTGACGCCAAGCCATACGATTCCGACCGCCCACGCGCCTAGGACATCGGACAGGAAATGCACGCCGAGCAGAATCCGGCTGATCCCGATGAGGACGATGAGCGCGGCGATGACGGTGATAAAGACGCGCCGCCACCGCCCGCGCATCGCGGGCAGGAAGACCAGGAACACCGCCCCGTAGCAGATAATCGAGCCGAGCGAGTGGCCGCTGGGGAAGCTGTCTCCCTTGCCGTAGGCAATGGGATGCGCCACGACCGGGCGCAGCCGGCCGATCAGGGACTTCAGGATCGGATCCAGCACCTGCGCGCCCGCCCCGGTGACGACCAGGTAAATCGCCAGCCGCCACCGCTTGCGGATCGCCAGGACGACCGCCGAGACCCCGATGACCACCCAGAGCACGCCGGTGCTTCCCAGCCAGGTCACCGCCTTGACCACGCTGACCACGGCCGGGTGCCCGGCGATCAGGTTGTTCAGCCGGGCGGCGGCGCCGTGGTCGGCGGACTCGAGCGGCGTCCACTGAAGGCGCACCAGGATGACCAGGATCACGAAGACTAGCGCCGCCACGGTCACCGTGATCAGCGGCGCGAGCTCGTGTCGCGGCCGGTTGGCAGTACCAGACGTCATGCGGTCAGACCTTGCGCCAGCGGGCTTCGCACAGTCCGTAAACGCCGAAGATCACCAGGCCGAGGGCGGCGGCTAGCATCAGGACCACGCCGAACGGCTGGTCTCGCAGCGTCAGCAGCGCCTTGTCGATGCCGCCCGACTTCGACGCGCTGTGGGTGATGGCCGCGTCGATAACCAGGACACCGACGAGGGCGAAAACCACGCCCCGGGCGATGGTTCCGACCGTGCCGAGCAGCCTGACGACGCGCCGCGTCCGCGGCCTCATCTGACCGGTCTGAAGGTACTTCATGAACTTGCGGCGGAACCCCTCCATGACAAGGACCAGACCCGCGATGACGATGGCCACGCCAACAATGCCGACGACCCATCGGCCCGCGGGATACTGCATGACCCTGGCCGTCAGGTCCTGCTGCTGGTGCGACTGGCTGCTGCTCTGCGCGCCGGAGATCGCCTTGAACGTCAGGACCGCGAAGCCGGCGTAGATCACCGCCCGGCCCAGCGACTTCAGCCGCGGACCAGCGCCGTTGCCTTCTCCGGTGACGCCGAACGCCGCTTCGCTCAGCCGCCAAAGCGCATAGCCCACGAACCCGATGCCGAGCAGCCAGAGTGATACCAGGCCGTAGGGCTTGCCGGCGAGCAGCTGGATAGCGCCTTGCTGGTCAGCTTCCTGCGCACTACGGCCGAGCGCGACCAGCACGGCGACCCAGCCGATAAGGATGTAGATGATCCCGCGCGCTGCGAGCCCGGCTCGGGCTAGAGCGTGCGCCGCTGGACTGTCGGAAGCGCGTCTGGCTTTGCTCCGTACGCGCACGGTAGAGGTCGATTGCATGCTTCTGTCCGCCTTCGATAAAGGCCAAAAACCGGAAAACCTGCTTCTATCTACCTTCGATAAAGGCCGGGAAACATACACCGCGCGGTTTGGCTCGCCCTTACCAAGAACCCCATTTCAGGCGGGGTTCGGGTAGTGACGGCGGCGTCAGGAAAGCGGGAGTGCCGGTGAGGTCGAGCGCGCCCAGCGGCGTGCTGGCCGCGGCATCCCGCGCCGTCAGCGGCGGCAGATTCCATTTCTCCTCGACGAGCCTGAGCACGGACGTGTGGTCGAGAACCTCGGAGCACACGTAGTCGGGCCGCGCGTACGGGGAGACGATCACGGCGGGGACCCGGAACCCGTAACGGTCATACCGGTGCGGCCCCTCGGTCTGGTGTCGCTTGATCCTAGTCAGGCGCGGGAAAACCGGCTGGAGAAGCTTCTCGAGCGGCGTCGCGTTGCCGATCACGCTCTTTCCCTCGACGTCGTCGGGCGGAATGGCGGGCGGCGGCGGCACATGGTCGTAGTACCCGCCGTGTTCGTCGTAGACCCAGATCAGCAAGGTGTGCGGCCAGCCTTTACCGTGCATGACCCGGTTGATGACCTCCGCCGCGTAGCTCTCGCCCTTCTGGATATCCTGCGGATTCTCCTCGGAGAAAGAATCGAAGTCCGGGTCCACGATGCTGAAGGCCGGCAGCGTACCGTTATCGGCGTCCGTGAAGAACTGGTCCACGCTGCGGATGTGCTGCATGTAGCGGCCTATTCCGAGCGGGAAGATGTCGGCCGTGAATTTGAGATCCTTCTCCACGTCGGAGTTCATGTTCGGCAGAGCGCGTCCCAGGCGGCGCCGGGCCATCTTCCGCCGGTGCCGGACGTAATGCTTCACCTTGGACTCGTCGCCCGTCACTGGATGATAGTCGGCCCAGGAGATCCCGTACCTGGTCAGCAGGTCGAAGATGGTCCCGGCCGGAGGATAGTCGAGCAGATCGTAGGGCGAGTCGTCGATAAGGCCGTGCGCGGTCCCGGCGATGAGAAAACGGCGGTTCGGAAAGGTCGGACCCAGGCACGAACTGAACCAGCGATCGGCGAGCGGGAAAGTCCGGGCCAGCCCGTAGTAAAACGGCAGGTCGCTTTCTGCCCAGTAACCCATGCCGACCGCGACCGGGTCCACCCCGATATCGGTGCGTGCTGCCTTATCAGCGTCGTCGGCCAGCGCGGCCTGTGCGCTGGTCACGAACCCGTCGTTCTTCCCCTCGTCCCACTGCTGGCGGCTCCCATGCCAGCTCTGTGACGGCACGCCGCGAATCTGCCTGGTGGTGGGCATGTGAAAAGCCCGGACGACCTCGCCACTAGACCCGTTGTTAAAGACCTCGGGCTCGTTATCCGGGCCAAGCGGGAAGCCTTCGCCACGGCCCTGCAGCATGCCGAGGTAGTTGTCGTAGGAGTGGTTCTCCATCATCAGCACGACGATGTGCTTTATCTGCGGCAGGAGGTCAGTCCCGGCCGACCGCGAGGGCTGGGGCAGCGGACCTGGCTCCGCGGCCGCGCGCGCACGGGCCAGCCGTTTGATCTCACGGCGTTCAAGCAGTTCCCACACTTCGGTGCCACCTTAGGGTCAGGTATCCAGCGTCGTGGCCAACCGCGAAGCCACGCCCCGCCTCTACCCAACCAAGCGCCCGTTATCCGACCCCGCGCGACTGTCCCGCCGCTTCGCTCAGCACCCAGCAGGCATCGGTCCTACGTGAGCGTCCTGCAGGTCTCCGGCGTGGCACACGTCCATCTCGGCACCATCTCCGGAGCCGGGCACTGCACCCAGGAAGAAATCCCAGGTCGGCCCGGCAGCCGCTCGCCGCCCTCGCCGACCTCACTTCTACCTCCGGCGCCCCAGTCACGTCACTCACTACCGCCACGCGAGCCCCACCCGCTACATAGCGAGTACGCCGAACACTATCGCCCAAAAAGCAAATTTACTACGACTGTTCTTAATGAGGTTGCAAGTTGGAACCAATTTCGCTAATATGTTCTATATAAAGATCATTCTTCCGAACGGGTGGTGGTGCATGCCCCGGGGACCAGCTCCTTCAGGCCGCGGGCCGGGCGAGACCCGGGCCCCGGGCGCGCATGCGCCCCGGGCCGGGCAGCCCGATCCCAGCTGGGGGTGGGACGTCGCCGGCCATCCCATCGATGAGGCCGGCGGGTGGCGGCCGCTCCCGCCCGGCGTCGACCCGCTGGCCGACCCGAAGCGCTGGGAGGCGTGGCTGGCCGCGACGGACAGCGGTGATCCGCCGCCGGACCCGGAGTCCGATCCGGGGTGGTGCCCGGATCCGGACGATCCGGCGCTGCCCGATGACGTGGACCTGGATACGCTGCGGGCGGAGTCCCGGCGGATCGCCGCCGCCCAGGCCGCGGAGCAGGCCGCCGAGGCCGAGTGGGCGGCCGGGCTGCCCCCGGACGTCGGGGTGCCGCAGGCTGGGGTGAGGGTGGGCCGCCGCGGGCCGGGGATGCCCGGCTCGGCGCGGCGGGTCCCCGGTGAGTACGCCGGCCCGGCCGGCGGGTTCGGCACCGGGCAGCCGCTGGATGTGGCGCCCGGCGGCGGGGTGCTGCTGGGGTTCGCTGAGGATGCCGCCGGAGATAATGACCGGTTCGCCGGGGCCAGTGATGATGAGCTGGCCGGGATCATCGGCGCGCTGGACCGGGCCGAGGCCACCGCGTGTTCCCTCAAGCACGCCGCGCTGGCGGAGTTCACCCGCCGCCGTCCCGCCCCCGGCCACGCGCCCGACGGCCCGGCAGGGATGCCGGCGGAGCGGGAGGAGTTCGCCGGGGATGAGATCGCCCAGCTGCTGGCCGAGGGCCGCGGCACCGCGGAGGGGATGCTGGACCTGGCCCGGGACCTGGAAGTCAGGCTGCCCGGCACCAGGGCGGCGTTCCGCGCCGGGATCCGTGCGGCATGCCAAGGCGCAGATCATCGCCTGGGCGACCGTCCTGCTGGATGCGGAGGAGGCCCGGGCGGCGGAGGAGCTGGTGCTGGGGCGGGCCGGGCGGCTGACGCCGGGCGGGCTGCGGTCCGCGGTCGCCCAGGCGGTGATGGCCGTCGCGCCGCAGAAGGCGCGGAAGCGGCGGGAGGAGGCCGCGAAGGACGCCCGGGTGCAGCGGTGGGCCGAGGACAGCGGGAACGCGGCGCTGGCCGGCCGGGAACTCCCCCCCGCCGAGGTGCTGGCCGCGGACCAGCGGATCTCCTGGTGGGCCCGGCAGCTCCGCAAGGCCGGGCTGGCCGGCAGCATGGATGAGCTGCGCGCCCGCGCCTACCTCGACCTGCTGCTGGACAAAGACTCCCGCCCCGCTCCCCCCGCCCCCGCATGTGACGGCACCACCGGCAAGCCCGGCAAGCCCGGCAAGCCCGGTGAGCCCGGCAAGCCCGGTGAGACCGGTGAGACCGGCAAGCCCGGTGAGACCGGCAAGCCCGGTGAGACCGGTAAGACCGGTGAGACCGGTAAGACCGGCAAGCCCGGTGAGACCGGCAAGCCCGGTGAGACCGGCGAGACCGGCGAGACCGGCGGGAGCGGTGGCAGCGGCAGGCGGTCCGGCAGGCGGTCCGGGGACCGGCGGGTCAGGACCCCCGGGGCCCCCGGTCCCGGCGGATCCGGCCGCGCCGGTGACCGCGCCGGGGGCGGGGGTGCGGCCGTCGGGGTTCGTCGGGGCGGCTGCACCTGACCGTCCCGCTGACCACGTTGCTGGGGCTGGCGGACCGGCCGGGGCAGATCCCGGGGCTGGGCCCGGTCGACCCGTGGCTGGCCCGGGACCTGGCCCGCGCCGCCGCCGCCAACCCCACGACCACCTGGTGCCTGACCGTGACCGACGGGCAGGGCCACGCGATCGGGCACGGCTGCGCCCGGCCCGCCCCCGGAAACCGCGCTAAAGGGCCGGGCGACCAGCAGAAAACCGGGCCGCCCGGCGGACCCGGCCCGCCGGATCCGCCCGGCGCGGCCAGCCGGGACGGCCCAGGGTTCACCGTCACCGCCGGCGGCCGGGACGGGCCGCCGGGCGGGTACGGATCCTGGCGGTTCACCACCGGGGTTCCCGGGCAGCGGGACCTGGCATTCGCGGTGGACCCGATCGCCACCGGGAGCTGTGATCACCGGTTCGAGGCGGCCGGGCATGACCCCGGCCGCAAGCTGCGGCACCTGGCCCAGATCCGGCACGCGACCTGCACCGCCCCCGCCTGCCGGCGACCCGCCACCCAGGCCGACTTCGAGCACAACATCCCCTACGAGGCCGGCGGCCGGACCTGCCTGTGTAACGGCGGTCCGAAGTGCCGGCATGACCACCGGCTCAAACAGCACCCCCGCTGGAAGGTCGAGCAGATCACCCCGGCCACCTTCCGCTGGACCGCCCCCTCCGGCCGGACCAGCACCACCGAACCCACCCGCTACCCCATCTGAGAGATCTGCCAGCCGTCAGGGTCACGATGACCCGAGTTCTGGGCGGGGGTAACGTCAGAGCCCGGCAAAGTCGCTTAGCACTCATGATCGTCCGGAGGGATCGGCCGGATCATCGCGATCCTCGCCGGTGACCTTGAGCGCATGACGCTCAGCGGCCAGGCACTGGCGATGACTTCGGGCCCGGCGGATCGTCCTCACTGGTGGCGGGCACGCGGCACGGTCCCGCTCGCCCTGAAGCAACGTGCCAGGAGGTCACAGTGTCACAAGTCCGGGTGCACAACTTCTCAATGTCGCTGGACGGGTTCGGCACCGGCGAGGGGCAAAGCCTGGACGCCCCGTACGGGCACGCGGGAACCCGGCTGCATGAGTGGCTCTTCCAGACCCGCACGTTCCACGCTATGCAAGGCCAACCCGGCGGCAGCACCGGCATCGACGACGCCTTTGCCAGCGCCTGGAGCCCGGGCATCGGCGCCGAGATCATGGGCCGGGGCAAGTTCGGTCCCCACCACGGCCCCTGGCCGGATACGGAGTGGAACGGATGGTGGGGAGACAACCCGCCGTTCCACACCCCCGTCTTTGTTCTCACCCGCCATCTCCGCCCTAAAGTCCAGCTGGACGGCGGCACCACATTTCATTTCCTTGACGCCAGCCCCGCTCAGGCGCTTACGCAGGCGCGCCAGGTCGCCGCCGGCCGGGATATCCGCATCGGCGGCGGCCCGTCCACTATCCGCGAGTTCCTGGCCGCCGGCCTGATCGACTACATGCACATCGTCGTGGTGCCCATCGTCCTGGGCCGCGGGGAGCGGCTCTGGGATGGGCTAGAGGCGCTCGAGGACCGCTTCCAGATTGAGGCCGTGAACAGCCCCAGCGGCGTCACCCACATCACTTTCAGCCGGCGGTTACAGGCAGCGCCGCACACCGCCAGAGCGACGATCACCACCAGCCGGTGGCGCACTCCTCACCGATGCCGCGGATCCTCTCGTCCGCCTAGCGAGCGGCCGCCACCAGCTGCGTGCGGTCATCGCCGGGTGATGAGCACTACTCCTGATTCCTGCGCTCCGCCCCGGGCCTGCGCCTCGGCCCGCGGTGTAGGACGCGCGGAAACGGGCAGTGCTGAAGGGCAAAAGTCAACGCCAGTGATCGAAACCCGCAGGAGGAAAGCCCGTCGTGACCGTCATACCGGACATTATGCTCAGTAACGGCCAGCACATCCCGCAGTTCGGTTTCGGAGTGTTCCAGGTCAACCCGGAGGACACCGTCGCCGCTGTAACCACCGCCCTGCACGCCGGCTACCGGCACATCGACACCGCCGAAATGTACGGCAACGAGAAGGAGGTCGGCGAAGCTATCAGCAGGTCGGGCCTTGACCGTGGCGAGGTATTCGTGACCAGCAAGCTCGCCAACGACGCTCACCAGCCCGATGACGCTCGCCGGGCTTTCGATGAGTCACTGAAGGTGCTCGGTTTCGACTACCTTGACCTGTTCCTTATCCACTGGCCGCTGCCAACCAGGTACGACGGCGACTACATATCGACCTGGCAGACCCTGGAGGAGTTCTACCGGGATGGCCGGGCCCGCTCCATCGGCGTCTCCAACTTCCAGCCACGCCACCTGCGGCGGCTGCACGCCGAATGTGAGATACCGCCGGCCGTTAACCAGATCGAAGTTAACCCCTACCTGACCCAGGACGACGTGCGCGGATTCTGCGCCGAGCACCAGATCGCCATCGAAGCCTGGTCACCGCTAGGCCAGGGCAATGTCCTCTCCGACCCTACGATCGACGCCATCGCTCGCCAGGCCGGAAAGACACCGGCCCAGGTCGTGCTGCGCTGGCACATCGAGCGCGGCGACATCGTGTTTCCCAAGTCGGTCACCCCGGACCGCATCAGGGAGAACATCGACATCTTCGACTTCGAGCTGCCCGGCCAGGATGTCGAGGCGATCAGCGCGCTGAATCGGAACGAGCGAACCGGACCCGACCCGGACAAATTCGACGGGCGCTGACCCCAGTCAACCGCGGACGTCCACCTCTGCTACCGGACGACTAGGACGCCGACCACCGGATGGAGAAGTCAACCAGCGCGTAACCGAGCGCGTTCACGGTCGGCTGGATGAAGTTGTCTTCGATTATCTGCCTGGCCTGCGCCTCAGCAGTGCTGATCAGCGGGCCGGTGATCTGCGGACTTGTCCTGACCTGCTGAAACGCCAGGCTCTGGGCTTGGGCGTAGAGGACTGATTCCGAGAACTGCGGCCGGATAAGGCCACCGCATCCGAAGCCGGGGTAGGTCCAGCTGTGCTGCGTATCGATCGGGTGCGAGAGCGTGTTGTCGACGGTGACGTCGTGAACCGACTGCGGAAGCTGGGGTTGCGGCAGGACCATCGTGACGCTGATCCTGCCCGGCTTGCCGCCGACCGGGCGGCTGAGGACCTGCAAGCGGTAGTGCCCGGCAGCAGGCGCCCACCAGGCCGGACCTGGATTGAGATCGACCGTAGCCGATGCGTGACCCACAGTTTCGAAGGTACTCGAGTACCAGCACGGCCATATTCCGATGCTCTTCGAGACCTTGTGGGTGAAGGTGAAGTTAAAATTCTCGGTGCCCAGGGCCGGCCTTGAGATTCCCTCAATTTTCTGCAGCACCCACGGGCCTAGATCGATGTTGGTGGTGGTGCCCGCGCTGATCGACTGCCACGGCCACGAGAGCCTGACGTGCGGCAGGTGCACGTTAATGCCCACGACGTGCAAGGCGGTCGATAGCGCCACCAAGGCTGCCCACGCGATTGCCTTGCGGAATATCAGGCCGAGCACCACTATGACGGCCGCCCACTTGAGCCGAAGCGGAATGAGCCGCCGCCGGCCGTTCCGCTTAATCCGGTTTTTTCGGTCACGATCCGGCTCGGCCTCCCGCAGCCGGTCGTCCCGCCGCGCAGGCGGCCATCCGGGCGGCTTGGGCCAGTCATCGTCGGGACGGTACGGTGCGTCCCAGCCGCGCGGCGTCTCCGCTACCGGCAGTTCTCTTGTGTCGTGCGGATCCTCAGCCAGGAAGGAGGCCCTACGCGAGCCGCCGGGCCGGCTTGTCGTGAGCATTCCCGCCAGAAAAATCAAGAAGCGAATCATATGTGCTTCATCCCTTATCTGCTTTCCGCGGATAACTCATCCACTGCCGGGTAATCCAGGCTCAGGACGACCGGGACCGCCCCGAAAGAGGGGCGAAATCGCGAGCCGGGCTTGTCTGGAGCGTTGGGTTCTTTGACGTCGGGCCACCGCATCTTCAGATGTTCGGGCGTCAGGCCTGCTACCGAATACGGGAATTCCATGGCCGATATATCATGCAGCTTGAGCAGGCCGCCCCAGCGGAATGCCGCGAATATGCTGGCCAGCTTGCGGACAGAAAGCGGCCGCCGGGCCGTGATGTCAATCCAGTAGACCGCCATCGCCAGCTCGACCAGGTCATTAGCGCACTGGGTCAGCGCCGCCGAACGAGTCCGGTAGACCGTTCCGTCGGGGTTATGCGTGCCAAGCTTTTCGCCGAGCACCGGCGAGAAGCGGGGCTGCGCCTTGCACTGCATCCAGTCGCAGGCGGCGAGCAGTTCCCAGCGGATGCCACTGCGGTTGGCCACATCCCGGTAGAGCGGCTCGGCGCGGGCAAGCGGCGCCTTAGCGGTCTGGATGAAGTCAGTGGTGACCGCGCGCGGAACCTGCGATACGTACCGGGCGACGCTGCCGCGAGTGCGGCGAGCCGTGATTCTCGGGGCCGGCCGACCGGTCCAGCCGCCCGCCCGGGCGCTGCGTTCGCGGCCGGCGCCTTCGCGCCGGGGGACGCCGTGACCGGCGCGGTGACATACGCGTCGAGGATCCCCGGGATGTTTGCGTCCCCGATCGTCGCCGTCCCGCCATCGCGGCCAGCGCCGCCCGGCGTCCCGCCGCCGTCCTGGCCGATCGTCCCGCCGTGCCCAATCGTCCCTCCCGGGCTGGCGGTCGATGCCGGGCTGGGCGTGGCTACCGGGCTGGCCGTAGCCGAAGGGCTGGCCGTAGCCGAAGGGCTGACCGTGGCTGCCGGGCTGGCCGTAGCCGAAGGGCTGGCCGTAGCCGAAGGGCTGGCCGTCCCTGCGGGAGTGGCCGTCACGCCCGGCGTGGCTACCACGCCCGGCGTGGCTACCACGCCTGGAGTTCCCGTCACGCCCGGCGTGCCCGTCACGCTGGAGGTACCCGTCTGGCCAGCCGCGACGCTGGCGGCAGCGGCTGGGCTCGCGCTGACCTCATGCGGCGCCGCCGAAGCCGCGTTGCCGTAGCGATAAAGGTTGTAGAGGTGCATCAGCGCGATCAGGTTCGTGCCGTAGTTCGGATCGGTCGCGTAGACGCCGGTCAGGTCGGCCGCGAACGCGTCAGGAACATGCCGGTCGGCCATCGCCTGCTGGTAGCTGGTGCCGGTGGCGAGTAGCTGGGTGTGATCGGCAATGCTCTCGGCGATGTTGTGATAGACCTTGAACCCCGCGCTGACGGTCACATAGCCGCCGCCCTGGTACTCCTGCGTCGGCAAAATATCGGTGCCTGCCGGGCCGGTGCCCTTGATGCCGAAGAGGTTGTGGTCCCTGACCGCGAGCGCGCTCTGGCCCCATCCGGACTCCTCGATGGCCTGGGCAATGGTCACCGCGGCCGGAATCCCGTACCTGGCCTGCGCGGCCATGGCGCCGGGCGCGACCTGGCTGATGAACGCCTGCTGGATGGCCGTAGCGGGGACCCCCGCTGTGGCGGCCGGCTGGTTGCTGCGGGCGTAAGCGTGTGCCGGAGCCGATGCTGAGGCCGCCGGAGCAGGTGTGCTGATCGCCTGTGCTCCCGGTATCGCGGCCGTGCCCGGAGACGCGGCCATGCCCGCGGAGGAGCCCGCGGCCTGGGCCGGCTGCTCGGCCGGTACCGTCTGCCGGGGCTGGCCACCCGCCGCACCCGCCGCCCCTGGCTGCCCGTTGGTCTCGCTGAGCGCGGCGAGGAGTGTTCCCGGGATCGCCGCCTGCCCCTGGCTCGCCTGGCTCGGAACCGAACTGTCCACGGTGCCGGGAAGGTTCGCCGCGCTGGCCGCCGCCTGCCCCCCAGGACCGGCCGCTCCAGCACTCCCATTGCCGGCCGCGCTCCCATTGCTGGCCCCGGTGCTGGCTGCGCTCCCGTTGCTCGCCAACTCGCCGTTGTTGACGAATCCGACCACGCCCTGCGCGCCCAGCGGCGCGCTGAACTGGTGGGCATTGACCGTCAGGTTAGGCAGCGAGTCCGCACCGATCGTGTAAAGCACCCGGTTGGCGTACTTGGTGACCACCTCGACGTGGCCGTCGAACAACACCCAGTCGCCTGGCTGCGGGAGGTAGCCGTCGCCGAGCGGGTGCCAGCGGCCATGGGTCTGCGCATCCTGCAGGACAGAGACGATGTTGGGCGACGCCGGGTTCGTGTCAACGCGGACGTCGGCCCACTGATGCAGCGGCCACGGGTAGCTGCTGCCGCCGGTCACCCAGCTTTGCTGGCCCGCGGCCTGAGCCCCGAGCGCCAGGGTCAGGCTAGCGAAGGCCGCGCACGATTCGCCGTGGTCAACGCCATCAAGACTGTCGCCCTGCCAGATCAGCGCTTCCATTTCGGCCGGGGTCTTGGTCTGCGCCATCCGGAGGTAATAGTTCGCGACATTGATGATGGCTGAGCGCAGCGAACCGTCGTCCGCTGATGCCGATCCCGATGCCGGCCGGGCAGGTTTGGAGAACTCAAGCAAGTGAGCCGGCATACGCGTCGGCGACGTCATATCTGCCACCGTCCCGTGGGCGAAGGAGAATCCGGTCATCGCTCCGCATGTACTCAGGCTCACCAGGGCGGTCGCCTTCTTGGCGGGATGCACGAAATCACCTTCTTCCACAATTCCACTTAGTCGTCGTTATTTAGGGAGATGCCGGATGTGGGCGGCTGATGTCCCTAATTTGCCCCGGGCAGCGTTTTGAGGATGGCCTGGACTTGCGCATCACCGGGGTTGTTTGCGTTCTCGAACAGGATGCTGACGTTATTGGCGGCCGCCGCCGAGGCGCCCACGAGCCATTCGCGATAGATATCGCCGACCAGCGCTGCCTGGCCCGACGGGCTGGTTACCGGCTGGGCGCAAACATCAGGGAAACCAGCGCGGGAGATGACGGCGGCCGAGCCGGTATACCGGTCGCAGTTGGCCGGACTGCTTTCTAGCCCAGGCTGGACCGCCGGAGTGCCCTTCGCGTTGGTCAGCGTGGCCCCGGCGACAATGTTGTTGATCGCGCGTGCCGCTACCGTCAGGCTGTCGACCGGGTCCTGCGGGTTGTACGGGTGATGAAGATTGAGCGACCAGGCCACCTCGCCGCCCTGCGTCGCCGTGATCGGCTCGAGTCCCATCCGGCCGCTCTTGGGATCGCTGTAGTTCGCGTTGTCGTTGCTCGTCATCAGGGCGAAGACCCACAGGACCTGACGGGTTGTCTCACCGCAGGCGAAGTTCACCTGTCCCGGTTCTGATGCGACGTTCGGATTCTGGCACGCTGTCGTGATTTCGCTCTGCACGGTGGCTACGCTGGGCGGCCACGATGGGCCCTTCCTGAAGACGATCAGCACCAGGACGGTGACGAGGGCCACCGCTGCCGCCGTGGCGATCGTTATCTTGCGCCGCCGCGACACCCGGGCGCGAGCCACGCTGCGCCGGCCCTGTTCGATCAGGGCCCTGGTGCGGTCATCGGCCGGTGAGGGACGGACGTCTGGGTCGGGTCGGTCGGCCTCGCTCGCCGTCCAGGCCGCCGCGTGGACCGGGGCGACAGGCTCGTCCTCCACTTCCGGGCCAGCATCGTGGCTGCCGTGACGGAAAGCAGTCCGTGCCGACCCGGGTGCTGCTTCCCGGCGGTATACCGACTCGGCCCGCTCGCGAGCGCGGGACTCGGCCAGCTTCCGGGCCCGTGCCTCGGCCATCTCGCGCGTGCGAGACTGGCGCCAGTCGAAGAACTCGTTCTCCAGGTCCATGGCTCTAGTTTCTATCTCGGAGAGCCACTCGTCATCTCGATCGTTAAAACTTTCGAAATCGTCATCCATCGTCTTCGCCTCCAGCGTGCGGCCTGAGCTCCGGGCAGACGGCCGCGAGTTGAACCCGGCCTGCGAAGCGCTCACCTACGTGCGGGCACAGACCATAGCGAGGCTCAGCCGTGCTGCGGAGGTACCGGAACCGCCCGGCCGCACCCGCACCTCGCCGTATCGACCCACTACTAATTAGAACACAAGTACGAGGTGAAAGGGAAGAGGTTATGGTCACAGCTTAGTTGTTCGGGTAGCGCACGCGCCAGCCCGGGCTCACGAACCCACCGGACCCATCCCGGCCCCGCCTGGGGGCCGCCTAGGCGGCCGCACGGTCCAGGTCCCCGAGGCCTGTTAGCCTGAACCCTAGGCGCGGGCGGGAGGGACAATGACGAGCGGCGAGACGCTTTCTCGCGCGAGAGGCGGCGGCCCGGCCGCCGGGGTCACCGGCGTGGTCGTGGTGGTGCACGGGGGACAGTCCGTGAGCACCTCGCCCACCAGCGCCCTTCAGCTCGCCGTGCTGCGCATGATCCCGGTCGCCCAGGCGATCCGGCATACGCTGCGGGGGAGCGGCGCGGTCGTCTTCAGGGCGCGCCTGCTGGTCCGGGGCTGGAACGGCGACCAGGCCTCGCCCGTCCCCGACCTGAGCCGGATTCTCGACGAGATCAGCGCCAAGTTCGGCGCGGTACCCCTCGTCCTGGTCGGGCACTCGATGGGAGCGCGCGCCGCCTTCCGCGCTGGCGGGCATCCGGCGGTGTCGGCCATCGCGGGCCTGGCGCCCTGGCTGCCGCCGGGCGAGCCGGTTGACCAGCTCGCCGGAAGGCGCGTGCTACTCGTGCACGGGAACGCCGACGGTATCACTCGTCCGGACGACACCTGGGCCTACGCCGAACGGGCGCGTGCGGTAACCGAGGTCGCGGCCATCGAGATACGCGGCGGGGACCACCCGATGATTCGCCGGGCTAGTCTGTGGCACGAGATAGCCGCCGAGTTCACCCGCTCCGCCCTGCAGCTGCCCGGCCACGAGACCGACGTAGCCGCCGCCGTCCGCCGCACGTCCGCCGATCCCGGCCGGGCCGTCCTTTAAGGACGCGGTCACCGCCGCAATGGCGGCGACAACGACCGATACGGCCACTTTTACCCAATAGGTGCGAACTGCACGGCATTCCGCTGAGGCGATATTTCGTGAGGGTCCGTATTTGCCGGTAATCAGCCGAGCGAACGACCGGCGATTCATCACTAAAAGTACATGTTGCATTGCTCAGTGTGCTATACAACTGGTGAAAGCGGCGGCTTTCTCCGTCGTCACCGGCGTGGTTATCGCGCTGGCCCTGGTCTGGCTGATCCCTATCGCGTGGACCCTGGATACGTCGGTCAAGTCGGAAAACGCGACGGGCACGATCCCGGCTAGCTGGGCCATTCCCAAGTTCACGCTGTCGGCTTACGGAGCCATCTTCTCCGCCACCGACCTGG
Organism: uncultured Actinomycetes bacterium; assembly: GCA_963806335.1. Lineage (GTDB taxonomy): Bacteria > Actinomycetota > Actinomycetes > Streptosporangiales > Streptosporangiaceae > Palsa-504. The sequence goes on along the minus strand of CAWDXO010000015.1, from coordinate 411,425 downwards.
GCCGCTGGTATATCAACTCGGCGATTGTCGCCGTCACGGTGACCCCGCTGACGGTGATCACCGCGAGCATGGTCGGCTACGCGCTGTCCCGCCGCCGGTTCAGGGGGAAGGCCTTTTTCTACGCGGCCATCCTGGCCGGCATCATGATCCCGCCTAGGCGCTCATCGTGCCGCTCTTCCGGGAGTTCCAGGAAGCTCACCTGATTAATACCTACTGGGCGCTGATGCTGCCGCAGGTGCCGCCCCCATCGCGGTCTTCATCTTCAAAAAGTTCTTCGATGGGTTGCCGATCTCCCTGGAGCAGGCCGCCGAGGTCGACGGGGCGGGCTGGTGGACGGCCTTCCGGCGGATCGCCTTGCCGCTAGCCCGGCCCGCCGTCGCCGCCGTCGCCATTTTCACCTTCGTCTGGACCTGGAACAGCTTCCTGTGGCCGTTCCTTGCTGCGACGAGCCAGACCATTATGACCATCCCGGTCGGCCTCGGTACCGTCGTCAGCGGGGTCGGTATCGTCAACGCCCTGCAGATGGCCTCGGCCGTCCTCGGCGCCCTGCCCCTGGTCTTCGTCTTCTTGCTAGCGCAGCGTCAGATCGTCGAGGGCGTGGCCGGAACCGGCCTGAAGTGACCGGTTCTCGCGCGCTGATGATCCCCGATACCGTGAACGAGTGCGGCATACTCCTTGGGGGCATCCGCCGGCTGACCGCCGGCGACGGCTCGACGCCAGGCGTCACGCTCGGCCTGGTGACGCTCATATCCGAGTGGGCGCAGGCCTGTTACGGCTGAACTCGCCATGTCCCGCTATCTGGTTATCGCGGTCTTGCTGACCCGAATGCGGTGCGCGAACTAGCGTATTGCCGCATGGAGGACCGTGACGTTGTCGCCGCCATCGTGGCCGGCGACCCCGCCGGGCTCGCGGCGGCCTACGACCGGTACGCCGTGCCGCTCTACGCTTACTGCGGTGCCATGCTCCGTGAACCCGCCGACGCGGCCGACGCGGTGCAGGACACGTTCCTCATCGCCGCGGCGAAGGTGCGCGGGCTTCGCGACCCGGGCAAGCTACGGCCCTGGCTGTACGCGGTCGCTCGCAACGAGTGCCTGAGGCGGCTGCGTGCCGGGAATGCCACCTCGGCGCTCGAGGAAGCCCCGGACGTGGCGGCCCAGTCGGCCGGCCCGGGGAGCGAGGCGGAACGAGCCGACCTGCAGGAGCTGGTCAGGGACGCGATCGACGGGCTGAACCCGGCCGAGCGGGACGTCATCGAGCTGAGCCTGGGCCATGAACTCGAGGGTGACGATCTCGCCGATGCGCTCGGGGTGTCCCGCAATCACGCCCATGCCCTGCTTTCCCGGGCCCGCGGCCAGCTGGAAAGATCACTCGGCGCCCTGCTGGTGGCGCGGACCGGCCGGGACGCGTGCCCCGAGCTGGCCGCGATTCTGACGGGTTGGGACGGTCAGCTGACCGTGCTGATGCGCAAGCGGATCAGCCGGCACATCGAGCGCTGTGGGATCTGCGGTGAGCGCAAGCGCCGCGAGCTGAGCCCGGCGCTGCTGGCCGGCCTGGCGCCGCTCGCCGCGCTCACCCCCGGGTTCCGCGACCACGTGCTGAGGGTCATGGCCGACCGCACGCCGGCCGGGCTCGCGCACCGGCTGGGCGTGGCCAACCGGGCTGGCCCGTTCGGCCCGGCTGGCTTTCCGCGGCCCGGCCGGCCGCCGGGACCAGTGCCGTGGCACCGGGCGTCCGGTGCATGCCGTGCTGGGCCATAAGCACGCCGCCGTTGCCGGCGTCGCGACGGCGGTCGTGGTGGCCGGGGTCATCGCGGCCGCCGTCATGGGCGGCTCGTCGCATGGTCCCTCGTCCGCCGCCGGCCCGCCGGGCGGGGGGAACCAAGGTGCGGCGGCCGGCGCCCGGGGGCCGACCCCGGCGCGTGGCGGGTCTTCGGCCAGCGGCCCGTCGGCGAGTGCCGCTAGCAGGCTGACGCCGGTGGTCGCGAGGTCCGGCGGCGCGACCGCGCCCGGTGCGCCCGGCGCGTCGGCGGCGCCCGGCCCGGCCTCGTCCACCTCGCCGGCCGCGGCGACTCCGGCGGCGGGTTCGTCGTCATCGCCGGCCGCGACGGTGAGCCCGGGCACGGTGACGGTATCGCCCGGGACCCTGGATCTGGTGACGGTCAGCGGCACGGCCACCGGTCGGCTCACGATCACGGCCCACGGCGGCCCGGTCAGCAGCTACTCGGTCACGGCCGGGTCGGCGCTGGCGGGCCGGCTGACGGTCTCGCCGTCGTCGGGGTCGCTGGCGAACGGGGCGAGCGCGACGATCACCGTGACCTCGACCAGCCTGGTCGCTCTGGACGGGACGCTCACCGTCAATCCCGGTGGAGACACGATCACCGTGGTCCTCAGCGTCGGAGTCTAGCCGTCAGCCGTAACGATGCCGGAACGCTCGACCGGTAGCGTGATCTGCATGGGTGGTGGGCGGCCAGGCCGCGGGCGGCCAGGCCGCGGGCGGCGAGCCAGTGTGCGGCGAGCCAGTGTACGGCTGGCGCGGCGGCTGCTTTCCCTTCGGCTGGCCGTCGCGCTCGGCATCCTGGTCTTCGCGCTCATCATCGTCAGCCTGGTGCTGGTCGCGCTGGCTGGCCAGTCAGCAGCTCAGCTGATAGGACTGATGACCGTGCTGCCCGTGGCGGCGATCGGGACGCTGGTGGCGGCGCGACGGCCCGGCAACCCGCTCGGCTGGCTGATGCTCGGCGCGGGCCTGCTTTTCACGGTCAACGATGGTGCCGTCGCTTACTCCATCTTGGACTACCGGCTCCACCAAGGCACGCTGCCGCTCGGTCGCGTCGCTATCGCCCTCGAGCCAGCCTGGGCCGGCGGTCTGGTCCTGCTCACTGGCTTTTTGTGGCTCTTCCCCGATGGTCACCTCCCGTCCGGGCGCTGGCGGCGAGTCGGCGGAACCCTTTTCTGGGCGGGTCTGGTGTACGCGGCTCTGGCGTTCGTGCCGTCGGTGATCGCTGCCTGCGCTCAGCCGTTGAGCGTAACGGCGGACGGAACGCCAGCCGCACTTGACGAGCTGACTGGACCGTTCCTTATCTGGGCCATTTTCGACAACATCGGCTTCTTCGCGCTGCTGATCAGCTGGGTGGCATGGCTGGTGGTCCAGGTCCCCAAGTACCGGAAATCGAATGCGGAGCGCCGCCTGCAATTCAAGTGGCTCTACAGCGGCATCGTCGTCTTTATCATCAGCCTGACCGTGACGCTTCTGCAGGGGAACTCGCCCTCGCCCGGGTGGCGGGTCATCAGTACGGTGGCCGCGGTCGGCCTGGCGGCCCTGCCGCTCGCGGTCGGCATCGGTATCTTGAAGTTCCGGCTGTACGAGATCGACCGGATCATCAGCCGCACGGTGTCGTACGCTCTGGTCACAGGGTTGATCATCGGAGTGTACGTCGGCGTCGTCACGCTGGCCACCAAGGTCCTGCCGTTCCCCGGGTCCGTCGGCGTGGCGGCCTCGACGCTGATCGCCGCGGTGCTGTTCAACCCGCTGCGCAAGCGGATCCAGCGGATCGTCGACCGGCGCTTCAACCGCGCGCACTACGACGCCGAGGCGACGGTGGCGGCCTTCGCCGGCCGGCTCCGCGGGTCGGTGGACCTGCCGTCCATGGAGCGGGAACTGACGGCCGCCGTCCACCAGGCCTTCGAGCCCGTCCACGTCTCGGTCTGGCTCACCGATCGCTAGCCGCCGCCGATAGCGACCGTTACCACTCGACCAGCGTCCAGATCTCCGGTCGCGGCACGTCGCCGACGTCGACGGAGGCGAACCGCTTAGCCGCCTCCTTGAGGTGGGTCATCGCCGCGTCGTGCTGGCCGTCGGCGTGCAGCAGGTCGGCCAGGTTGGTGTGCAGCGCCGCCACCCGGTGCTGGTCGCCTAGCTCGCTGCCGAGTTCAAGCGCCTCGGCCGCGGCCGCCAGGGCCTCGCGGCCGCGGCCGGTCTCGGCCAGCAGACGAGCCAGGTTGTTCAGCGCCGCGACGGCGGCCCCTGGTTCGGCGCCGCTCCTGGCCTCGGCCAGGCTTTCTCGCAGGTAAGTCTCTGCCGCGCCGGTGTCCCCGGCCCGCGCCGCGAGCATGCCGAGCACGTCCAGGGCCTGGGCGGTCGCCTCGGGGTCGCCGGCGGCCCGGGCCGATCGTAGCGCCGCCCGGCCGAAGTCGGCCGCCTGGCCGGCGTCGCCGCGCCGGTACGCGACCACGGCGCGGTCGGCCTGCACCCGCGCCAGCCGTCCCGGCTCGGCGTCCTCCACTAGCTCGGTCACCACGGCGAGATGGGCTTCGGCCAGCTCCCAGTCGCCCAGCCGGTGGTGCACGTCGGCGAGCTTGTGCTCGATTCCCGCCTGCGTCGTGCGGTCGCATTCGTCGCCGCCGGCGATGGCGGCGGCGGTCTCGAACTCGGCCAGTGCCTCGCGGTACCGGCCGAGCACGACCAGCACCTCACCCAGGGCGATCCGTCCGGGTAGCTGCGGATAGCCGAGCGCCAGCGCCCGGACCATCCGCGTATGCGCCTCGGCGTGCGCGTAGAGCTCACGCGCCGTCTCGCCGGCTCGCCACCACCACTGCGCGGCTTCGGTGTCCCGCCCCGCCCGCTGCAGGTGGTCGGCCACGGTCGCGGCGCGGGTGGTGGCCGGATCGCGCTCGTAACGGCGGGTCAGGATGTCGGCCGCGCGGCCGTGCAGCAGCCTGCGGCGGGCCAGGGTGGCCGACTCGTAGGCGGTCCGGCGCAGCGCCTCGTAGGGGAAACCGTAGGACGGGGCCTCGTTGTCGGTCGGCGGCGGGATCTCGGTCAGCAGGGATCGCGTCAGCGCCTCGTCGATCGCCTCGACGATCTCGTCCTCGCCTCGCCCGCTGACCGCCCGCAGCAGGTCCGCGTCGTTGTCACTGCCCAGGACGGCGGCCGCGGTCAGCATCTGCCCGGTCGGCTCACTGACCGCCTGCAGCCGGCGGCGCAGCAGATCCCTGACGCTGGCCGGTGGCCACCAGTCGCCCGGTCCGTTACCGTCAGCCGGCCCGGCCGACCGCAGCGCCTCCACGTACTCGCGGACCAGCATGGGCAGCCCGCGCGTCTCGGCCAGCAGCCGGTCCACGTCGATCTGCGGCATCCCGTCCAGGTCGAGCAGGGCGCCGATCGCCGCCGGGCCGAGCAGGGCCGGTTCCACCGTCTCACCGAGCGATTGGCCCTCCGCCTCGCTCAGCGCGGTCCGCAGCACCCGCAGTCGGCCGGCCTGCTCCGACTGCCAGCTCAGCACGAGCAGCAGCGGCCAGTCGGCGAGCCGCCGGACCAGATAGGCGAGCAAGCCGAGCGAGGAGTTATCGGCCCACTGCACGTCCTCCACCACGACCATCCCGGCCGGGCGCGCAGCGGCGCTGCTAGCCGCGGCCTGATCAACGGCCGCGGCTAGCAGCGTGTCCGCGATGGCGGCGTAAAGCCGCGTGACCGCGACCGGGCTGTCCAGCGCGGGCGCGGCCTCCGCCGGGTGCGCCGCGGCCAGCGCCGGGACCAGGCGCCCCGCCATCGCGGCCGTCTGAGCCGGAAGCACATCGGGCAGGTCAGGGCGGATCGCAAGCGCGGTCCGCAGCAGGTCGGCGGCCAGTACGAACGGGAGCGCGGTCTCGCCGTCGTGGCAGCGGGCCGCCAGCACGACCGCGCCCGCCCGGGTCGCCTCGTCACGCAGTTCGGTGATGAGCCTGGTCTTCCCGCTGCCGGCCTGGCCCGTGACGCCCACCACCCGGCCGCTTTCCGGCCCCGCGGCCTGCCAGGTCGCGCGCAGCGCCGCCAGTTCGGCGTCCCGTCCGACCAGCGGCCAGGTCACCGGGGCCGGGAGCGCGCTCACTTCAGGTTGATCGGCCGCAGGGCATGGCGGCGCCTCGAGCCGCCCCGCGCGCACGTCGTCGTAGAGCTGTGTCGTCTCGGGCAGCGGCCGCACGGCCAGATCCCGGTCGAGCACCCGCACCAGGGACCGGTACTGGCGCATGGCCGCCGACCTCTCGCCTGCCCACCCGTGCAGCCTGATGATGGCCTGGTGGGCGGGTTCGTGCAGCGGGTCGAGCTGCAGCCAGCGCCGCGCGTGCCCGGCCGCCCGCTCGAGCTGGCCGTCCGCGATATAGGCCGTCACCAGCCGTTGCAGCGCGCGGGCGAGCGACTGCCTGAGCTCCTCGCTCACCGACACCTGCCACTCCTCGAAATCCGGGCAGTCGCGCAGGGTAAAGCCGGCCAGGAAGTCGTCCCGGTACAACTGCACGGCCCGCTCGAGCGACGCGGCGTCTGGCTGGGCGGTCAGGGTCTCGAAGTCGCGCACGTCGACCTGGACCAGCCCCGGTGCGAGCGTGACGGCGGACCGGCTGATCACCAGCCCATCGCCCATGACCGCTGCGGTCACCGAGAGCGTACGCCGCAGCGAAGCGCGCCCCCGGGCGCTGTCGGCATCGGGCCAAAGCAGGTCGGCCAGGTGCTCGCGGCTGTGCTCGCGGCCGGTGACCGCGAGCAGCGCGAGCAGGGCCGTGGCCTTCCTCGTGTCGAAGGTCACCGGCGTGCCGTCGCGCCTGACCACCGGTGGTCCGAGTAGCGCCAGGCTCAGCTCAGTCGTTGCCATCCTGGCCACCGTAACGCACCGCCGTAAAAAAACATCCCCGAAGGCTTGACTGCCGTAACGATCTCGTATCGCCTCCTTTCTATGCTGATGGTGCGTCGCAAAACAGGCCGCAATCTCGGAGAGTGACATGGCGCAACGAGTGGGGAGTACCAGCGGGACCGCTTCGGCGGCTCCTGAGACAGCGGTAGCGCCCGGGGGGGCGACCGAGGTTACCGAGCCCGGCCCGGGAGGCCTGCCTCCCGCCCCCGTCGACCCGGTAGACGGTCACCTTCAGGTCACGGCCGACGGCGCCGGGCCGGGGGCGGCTGCGAGCCCGGAGCCGGTCAAGGCCGGCCTGGGCCGCACCCGCGGCTGGCTTCGCCGCACGGCGCCCGCCGGGGCCGACGCCGCGCAGGCGGCGCCGAGCGTGGTCGAGGCCGGCCCCGACCTGGACCTGGCCTCCAATGACCCGCTGGTCGGCTACCTGCTCAGCGCGGCCAGCGCGGTCAACATCACCGGCTTGCAGCTGCAGTCCCCGGCGCTAGTGGCCCTGCAGGCCGCCGGCGTGGTGCTGGTGGTCCCGCTGATCTCCTCCGGCAGCCTCGTCGGCCTGCTCAGCCTGGGCCCGAGAAGGTCGGAACGCGGCTACTCGACCGATGACTTGCGCCTGCTCAACTCGCTGGCCGGCTACGCGGCTCCGGCGATGCGGGTCGGCCAGCTGGTCAGGCAGCAGCAGGCGGAGGCCAGGCAGCGGGAACGAATCGAGCAGGAGCTGAAGATCGCGCAGATCATCCAGCAGCAGTTCCTGCCCAAGCAACTGCCTGACCTGCCGAGCTGGCACGTGGCGGCGTTCTACCGCCCGGCCCGGACGGTCGGCGGTGACTTCTATGACTTCATCCCGCTGCCGGATGGCCGGGTGATGTTCGTGGTCGGTGACGTGACCGATAAGGGCATCCCGGCCGCGCTGGTCATGGCGAGCACGCACGCGCTGCTGCGCGACGCCGCGCCCCGGCTCATCTCGCCGGGCGCCGTCCTTGGCCACGTCAACGACATGCTCTGCGTCGACATCCCGGCTCACATGTTCGTCACCTGCCTGGCCCTAGTGCTGAACCCGGTCAGCGGCGAGGTGGAGTTCGCCAACGCCGGCCACGACGTTCCGTACGTCCGGACCCAGGCCGGCGTGGCCGAGCTGCGCGCCCGCGGCATGCCACTCGGGCTGATGCCCGGCATGGCGTACGAGGAGATGCGCTTCCAGTTCGAGCCGGGCGACTGCGCCCTGCTGCACAGTGACGGCCTCGCCGAGGCGCACGCGCCGGACCGGGAAATGTTCGGTTTCCCGCGGGTCTCGGCGCTAGTGGGTAAGGGGCCGTCGGGCGAGGCGCTGATCGACCTGTGCCTGACGGAGCTGGGCAACTTCACCGGCCCGAACCACGAGCAGGAAGACGACATCACGCTGGTATCACTCCAGCGCTCGCCATCAGCCTGGCACCAGGTGAACCAGGCGGACCAGCTGCACCAGGAACAGCGAGGGGACCAAATACACCAGCAACCTCAGCACGGGGGCGAACGATGACTCATGCAGTCCGTCCTACGCCGCGCAGGCTCGACGCGTTCACCCTGGCCAGTGAGCCAGGTAACGAGCGCCTCGCGCTGGCGCGGGTCGCCGACAGCGTGGCGGATGTCGGCCTGGAAGCCGCCCGCCTCGAGCGGCTCAAGACGGCGGTGGCCGAGGCCACCATGAACGCGATCGAGCACGGTAACGGGAACCGGCCGGAAATCCCCGTCGAGGTCGAGGTGACCCAGAACGGCGACGAGATCATCGTCGCGATCAGCGACCGGGGCGGCCAGACTCACGCCGACCCGGCCGATGGCGACCAGGAGGATCCCGACCTCGTCAAGAAGCTTGACGGCGAGCAGAGCCCTCGCGGCTGGGGATTGTTCCTCATCCGCAACATGGTCGACGCGATGGACATAACAACCGACGGCCAGCGGCACACCATCTGGCTGACCATGCGAACTGGAGGTGCTGCACATGACGAGCATGTGTGAGGCCACGACCCGGGCCGTCCCCGGAGCCGCCGTCATCGAACTTCGCGGCGAGGTCGACGGGTCGGCCGCCGCGGTCCTGACCGCCGCCTACGAACGCGCGGTCCAGCCCGGCGACCGCCTCCCGGCTACCCCGGGCGCCGATCCGGGCACGGTCGTGCTCGACTTCGCGGCGGTGGATTACATCAACTCCACTGGCATCGCGCTGATCGTCAGCGTGCTGGCCCGCGCGCGGGCCGAACGCAGGAAGGTCGTCGCCAGCGGGCTGTCTGCCCACTACCGCGAGATCTTCGACATCACCAGGCTGTCGGACTTCATCGAGCTCTTCCCGGATCTCGACCACGCCGTCAGCCAGCTGACCGGACCTGCCGCCTAGCGGCGCACAACTTCATGGAACGAAATGGGGAGGAAACCCGATGAACGTACCCACGATCACGATGGACGTCCGGCGGGTCGGCGAGGCCACGGCCGTCGTCGATATCAGGGGAGAGGTCACCGCCGCCTGCGAGCCGGTGCTGATGTCGGCGTATGAGGCCGCGGGCGGCAGCGCGACGAGCAGGCTGGTCCTGAACTTCGGCGGACTGGAGTACATGAACAGCGGCGGCATCGGCATGCTCGTGACGTTGCTGGTCCGCGCCAACCGGCAGCGCCAGCAGCTCGCCGCCTACGGGTTGAGCGACCACTACCGCGAGATCTTCGAGCTGACCCGGCTGGACGAGGCCATCACCATCTATGACAACGAGGAATCGGCGCTCGATGGCGTCGTGAGGTAGGAGAAGCCGCCATGACTGAGAACGCCAGGACAGATGAGTCCATGGCCGGGACAGCCGGTCCGGAGAAGGTAAGGTCGGCCGACCAGATCGGGTTGAGCGCCCTCGAGGCCGAGGCCGCCCCGCCGCGGGACGACGTGGCCAGCTGGGCCAGGAAGGTTGAGCGCTTGCAGGTCGACCACCGGGATGGGGTCCGCGGCACCAACGTGGCTGGCCGCCGGCTCACCGGCCCGGTCCAGGGCTTCGGCAAGATGTGGCAGAAGACCTATCGGATGGACGCCGGCTCCCAGATCCAGCCGGAGGAGGCGATCGCCATGTGGCGCGCGCACTTCCCCGAGTTCTGGCCCAAGGGCAATCGCTTCGCTGGCGCGCTGACCGGCATCAACCCGGGCGATGTGGCCCTGCTTGACCTGTCCATCGGGGGCGGGGTGAAGCTGTCCACCGGCGTCTTCGTCCTGTACGCCGACGCCGAGTCGTTCACGCTGATGACGCCGCAGGGTCATATGTTCGCCGGGTGGATCACGTTCTCCGCCGAGCGAGCGGGTGACGTGACCATTGTGCAGGCGCAGGTGCTGATGCGGGCGAATGACCCGATCTACGAGATCGGCATGACCCTGGGCGGGCACCGCAAGGAGGATAAGTTCTGGACGGCCACGCTGACCGCGCTCGGGCGCCGGCTCGGCGTGCCCGACCCCGTGGTGGAGACGCGTAGCACCTGCGTGGATTCCAAACGGCAGTGGCGGCACGCCAGCAACGTCTGGCATAACTCCGCGATCCGCACCATGCTGCAGACGATGACGGCCCCGGTGAAAGGCCTCGGGCGTCTCCTCCACGGCGCCAAGAGCCACGCCTAGCCAGACATCTCAGGAGCTTCGATGCGGGCAGAACTAGACGCCGTGGTCGTCGGCAGCGGTCCGAACGGCCTGGCCGCCGCGGTCACGCTGGCCGCGGCGGGCCTGAAGGTGCAGGTCATCGAGGGCGCACCGACGATCGGCGGCGGCTGCCGGACCGAACAGGTGACGTTGCCCGGCTTCTGGCACGACGTCTGCTCGGCCGCGCACCCGCTGGCGGTCGCGTCGCCGTTCTTCCAGCGCTTCGACCTGGCCGCGCGCGGGGTCACGCTGGCCTGGCCCGAGGTGGAGTTCGCTCATCCGCTGGACGGCGGCCGGGCGGCGATCGTGTCCCGCTCGGTCACCGAGACGGCCGCCCGCCTGGGCGGCGACGGCCGCGCCTACCGGCGCCTGCTCGGCCCGATGGCCGAGCACATGGAGGAGATCTGCGAGGCCATCCTCGCGCCGCTGCGCAAGCCGCCAGCGCATCCGCTGACCCTGGCTAACTATGGCCGCCGCGCCGTACTGCCCGCCGCCGCCGTGGCCATGCGCTGGCGCACCCAGGAGGCCCGGGCGATCCTGGCCGGCACTGCGGTGCACGCCATGATGCCGCTCACCGCCCCTCCGACCGCGGGCGTCGGACTGCTGCTGACCGGGCTGGCCCACTCGGTGGGCTGGCCGGTGGTGGCGGGCGGCAGCGCCCGGATCACGGACGCGATGGCCGACGCCCTGCTCGCGGCGGGCGGCAGCATCGAGACCGGCCGGTGGGTGCGCTCGCTGTCCGAACTTCCCTCCGCGACCGCCGTCCTGCTCGACGTCTCGCCGCGGACGCTCGCGCTGCTGGCCGGCGACCGGCTCCCGGTCAGGTACCGCGGCGCGTTGCGCCGGTTCCGCTACGGGCCCGGTGTGTGCAAGGTGGACTTCGCGCTTTCCGGCCCCGTGCCCTGGACCAACGAGGCCTGCCGCCGGGCCGGCACCCTGCACCTGGGCGGCCCCTTCGAGCAGATCGCCGCGGCCGAAGCCGAGGTGGCGGCGGGTAAGCACCCGCAGGACCCGTACGTGCTCCTCGTCCAGCCCGGGGTCGCCGATCCGTCCCGCGCCCCGGCCGGCCGGCAGACGCTGTGGACCTACTGTCACGTGCCCTCCGGCTCCGACGTGGACATGACCGACCGGATCGAGGCGCAGATCGAACGATTCGCCCCCGGCTTCCGCGACCTCGTGCTAGGCCGGTCGGTCCGCACCGCTGCCGATGAGGAGGCACGCAACCCGAACTACGTGGGCGGCGATATCGGCGTGGGCCTGCAGACCCTGCGGCAGACCGTGCTGCGCCCGGTGGCTAGCTGGAATCCTTACCGGACGCCGATTCGCGGCCTCTACCTGTGCTCCTCCGCCACCCCGCCGGCCGGCGGGGTGCACGGCCGCTGCGGCGAACTCGCCGCGCTGACTGCCCTGCGTGACATGTTCGGCGTCCGCGAGGCCCCCGACATCAGCCCAGACCGGCTGCGTCGCCCCGCTCCCGTGGCCTGATCCAGACCGAGACGTGGGCGGGCTCGAGTGAGGCGTGCACCACGTCCACCAAGTCGGCCCTGGTCTCGTCCGGGTCCACCGAGTCTTTCAGCCGGGCCGCGAACGCGGCCACCGTGCGGTCGGCGTCGTACCTGGCCCGGTTAAACCGCCGGTCCACCCCTCGCTGCACCCGCCGCCGCAGCGGGTTGAACAGCGCCACCGCCGCCAGCGTCGCCGCGGCCACCGCCACCGGCGTCCTGATCGACACCACGTGCGTGGCCAGCAGGACCAGCCCGGCGTAGACGCCCACCAACAAGCCCGTGACCAGCGCGTACCCCAGCGTCCTGGAGATGATCCGGTCGATATCGAACAGCCGGTACCGCAAGATGGCGACGCCTATGCTCAGCGGCAGCGCCAGCAATCCCACCGTGGCGACGACGCTCAGCACCCGCGCGATCCAGGAGGTGCCGCCCGCCTGCGTGAAGTCGAGGAACAGGCAGAAGCCGGCGATCGCCGAACCGGCCATCAGCCACTTCAGCTGCTGGCGGCGCTCCCCGGATGAGCGCCAGTAGCTGAGCGCCTGCGCCCCAAGCGATCCCAGCCAGCACACCGCAAGTACCAGGGTGGCCACGCCTGTTATCGCGTTCCACCACGCCGCATTCCCGGCGTTGTTATCCAGCGCCACCAGGTTCCCGCCGGAATCGACCCGCAGGTGGTGGCCCATGATGGCCTGAAGCGTCAGGCCGAAGGCGCTAGCGATCCACAGCGCGCCCACGGCGACCGAGGCCCACAGCAGCCACCGCCAGCGCGGCGACGGCGGCCGGCCGTCGGGAAACAGCAGAAAGATCAGCCCGAGCAGCACCAGGGCCGGCGCCCAGCCCGGCTGCAGGAGCAGCGCCGCCCAGCCGAGCGGCAGCCCGCCGTGCCGGAGCCGGTAGTCGGCCAGGTTGAAGAAGCTGGCGTCCTGGCTGAGCACGCCGAAGACCGCCATGGCGAGAAGAGCCCAGCCCAGCGGGTTGCGCGGCTTGCGCCACGCCACCACGAACCCCACCGCCCCGAAGCCGGCCGAAACCCACACCGGCAGCGAGCCGCCGCTGGCGAACACGCTCTGGTGGGCCAGCCGGGCCAGCGGTACGTCGGCGATCGACGCGGCCACGACCAGGCCGGCGAGGACCAGCGCGGTCACGGGCGCCAGGCGGAAGCGGCTCACGGGCCGACTGTACGCCGGGACCGTTCCGGGACCGTTACGGCGGCGGCCGCACGGACCGTTCCCCTCCGTCCGGGTGAAAATCCTTTTCGGGCCGAACGGGACGGCCTGCCCGGACCCGGAAATCCTACTTGCCGGAGCCCCTGATCGATCCGGTGACGGGCGCGCCGGCTGGCTGGCTGGGCGGCGCGTAGTAGGCGACGCAGTGCAGCGCGCGGTCCCCGTTCGGCCATGTCGAGGTGACCGGGATGATATCGGCCCAGGAGTATTTGGACTTGGAGTACGTGATCCCGTCGTACGCCGCGAAGGCGGTGTTGCACCCCTTCGTCGCCTGGCTGTTGATAGCGCTGCGGCCCGGATACGCCATGCCCTTAGGCCAGAAGTGGGCGTTGGCGTAGAACACTTCCGCGGTATGCGACTGGCCGCACGGCACGGCCAGGGCCAGCTTCGGCCACGGCGTGTTCTTGTTGAGGTCCAAATTCGGTCCGGTCAGGCAGTCCCCGACCCGAAGCTGGCCGAGCACCAGGTTCCCCACGGTCGGCGCCGGGTTGGCCGCGGGCGAACTGTGCGGGGTCGCGCTCGCCGACGCGCCCGCCGTCGAACTCTGCCCGGCCGTCGGCGTCTTGCCCGAGTTACCGCCGAGCGCCAGTACCAGCGCGACCACGACGACCATGACCAGGGCGGCGCCGCCCGCGGGCAGCAGCCACCGCGGCCGGCTGCGCCGCGGCCCCGGCGGCACCGGCGGGGTGTACCACTGGTCCGGCTGACCCGGCGACGGCTCCCCCGGCGCCTGACTGCCGCCCCACCACTGGCTGCCCTGCGCTCCCGGGTGGGATTGGATCCCGGATCCGCCGGGAGCGACCGGATCGCCCTGACCAGGGGAGTGCCCCTGAGGCGCCGGGTATTGCGGTTGGCCCTGATAACCCTGCGGCGCGGGGTAACCCTGCCCGCCCGGATAACCCGCGGAACCGGCGAATCCCTGCGGTGCTCCGGGGGCGCGCGGCACCTGGGTGGGCGGCGGGGTCGGCCGCGCCAGCGACGTCTGCGTGGGCGGATCAATCGAGGTGTCGCCGCCGATCGCATGCTCGGCTCTCCCCGCCGGGGCGCCGAACGCGGCCGGTCCCGCCTCGAACGCGGCGGCCCCGGAGCCGAACGTTCCGGCGATGGACGGCTGCTGCGCAGCGTCTCGCCGAGCGGACACGTCGAGGACCGTGGGCGGCAGCCAGTCGGACAGGTCGGCGGCCGACGGGTACACCGCCGACAGTTCGGCGAGGAACTCCGGCGCCGTAGGCCGGCGAGTAGGGTCCCTGGACAGGCTCCGCCTGATCAGCGGTCGTAGATCGCCGGGAACCTGGTCGATATTCGGCTTGCCGTGCACGACGCGGTAGAGCAGCGCGGCCGTGTCGCCGCTGCCGAAGGGACCCTCGCCCCGGGCCGCGTAAATGAGCAGGCCGGCCAGGCTGAAGATATCGCTGGCCGGTCCGACGGTGAGCCCCTCGGCCTGTTCAGGTGACATGAACCCAGGCGAACCGATCATGAAGCCGGTGCCGGTCAGCACGGTGGCCTCAGCGGCGGAAGAAATGCCGAAGTCGATGATTCGCGGTCCGTCCTGGGCCAGCAAGACGTTGGAGGGCTTGAGGTCACGGTGGATGACACCCGCCGCGTGGATCGCGCTGAGCCCTTCGGCCAGCCCCGCCGCCAGCGCCAGCACCGACTGCGCGGGCAGCGGTCCGTGCTGCTCGACCGCGTCGGACAGCGACGTGCCGGGCACGTAGGCGGTGACGAGCCAGGGAATCGGGCCGTTCAGGTCGGCGTCGACCACCTGCGCCGTGAACAGGCCGCCCACCTTGCTCGCAGCCGAAACCTCACGGGCGAACCTGGCCCGGAAACCAGCATCCTCGGCCAGCTGCGCCCGGATGACTTTTACCGCCACCGTCCGGCCGCCGGGCGAACGGGCGAGGTAGACCCGGCCCATGCCGCCGCTGCCCAGCCTCCCGAGCAGCACGTAGGGGCCGATGCGCTCGGGATCGCCTGCCTGGAGCGCAGCCAACGCCTCACCCCCCCGCCCACTTGTCATACCTCGTGCTGGCTTGCACCGAATCGCAGGAATTACACATACCACAGATCGGAGCCGCGGTCAGGCCGCCCGTGGCTGTCTTCCAGCGCAATATCCTGGCAGGCCTGACCGCGAACACTGAGGACCCCATGACCCTTTCCCCCTGGTGGCGCGATGCCGCGATCTACGAGCTATACGTCCAGAGTTTTGCCGACGGCGACGGCGACGGGATCGGCGACCTGACCGGGGTCCGGGCCCGGCTGCCGTACCTGGCCGCCCTCGGCATCGACGCGATCTGGTTCAGCCCGTGGTACCCGTCGCCGAGGTCCGACGCGGGCTACGACGTCGCCGACTACCGGTCCATCGACCCGGCCTTCGGCACCCTCGCCGACGCGGACGCGCTGATCGCCAAAGGGCACGCGCACGGGATCAAGACGATCATCGACATCGTCCCGAACCACTGCTCGGATCAGCACCGCTGGTTCCGGGCCGCGCTTACCGCCCCGCCCGGGTCGGCCGAGCGCGACCGGTTCTGGTTCCGGCCCGGCCGTGGCGCCGGCGGTGACCTCCCGCCGAACGGCTGGCGGTCCATCTTCGGCGGTCCCGCCTGGACCAGGACGGCCAGCCCGGACGGCACGCCCGGCGAGTGGTACCTCCACCTGTTCGCGCCCGAGCAGCCCGACTTCAACTGGGCCAACGCCGAGGTCCGCGCCGAGTTCGGGGACATCCTGCGGTTCTGGTTCGACCGGGGCGTCGACGGCATCAGGATCGACTCCGCGGCCATGCTGACCAAGGACCCGCGGCTGCCGGAGATCGACCCGGGCGACCCGTCTCCCTACGCCGACCGGGACGACGTGCACGACATCTACCGGGCCTGGCGCACTGTGGCTGAGGAGTACCCGGGCCGGGTCCTGATCGGCGAGATCTGGCTACCCGACGCGGATCGCCTGGCCACCTACCTGCGTCCCGACGAGTTGCACACGGTGTTCAACTTCCCGTACCTGTGCTGCCCCTGGGACGCCGCCCGGCTGCGCGAGGTGATAGACCACACGCTGGCGTTCCACGCGGCCGCGGGCGCGCCGGCTACCTGGGTGCTCTCCAATCACGACGTGGACCGGCACGTCTCCAGGTACGGCCGCGCCGACACCTCGTTCGGGCTGGACCGGCGCGATCACAGTCAGCCTGTCGACTTGGCCCTCGGCACACGTCGCGCCCGGGCCGCGGCGCTTCTCACGATGGCGCTGCCCGGGTCGGTGTACCTCTACCAGGGTGAGGAACTCGGCCTGTGGGAGGTCGAGGATCTTCCCGGCGAGCTGCGCCAGGACCCGATCTGGCATCGTAGCGGCGGCGCCGACCCCGGACGTGACGGCAGCCGGGTCCCGCTGCCCTGGAGCGGCCTCGAACCGCCGTTCGGCTTCTCCCCACCCGACGCCGCCAAGCCACCGTGGCTGCCGCAGCCGGCCGCCTGGCGTACGCTCACCGTCGAGGCCGAGACCAGCCACCCCGGCTCGATGCTCGAGTTCTACCGTCACGCGCTGCGGATCCGCCGCGTCGAGCTGGCCCAGGGGGAACCGATGAGCTGGCTCCCCGCCCCCGCCGGAGTACTCGCCTTCACCCGCGGCCCCGCCGTCTGCTGCGTCGCCAACCTTTCCGCCGTCCCGGTCGACCTGCCCGCGCACTCCGCCGTGCTCCTGGCCAGCGGCCCGCTCACCGGCAGCCTGCTGCCGCCCGATACCGCGGTGTGGCTGCGAGCCTAGGCCGGGGCCGCGTCGGACCGGTTCAACGAGCGTCCTCAGGCCCGATACCCGCTGGCCCGGCCGCGGGAAGGCGGCCGGGCCAGCGAGCTATCGAGCTGTCTAGTTGCTGCGTATCCAGGTGGCGGTGAAGTTCTCGCCGCCGCTGAGCGAGGACACGGAGTCCTTATCCCGTCCCTGGTTATCGATCATGGTGATCTCGGTCACCCCGCCGGCCTTGCCGAGCGCGGCTCCGTTCGCCATCGAGCCGGTGATGCTCACCGTGCCGAAATCAGTCAGCGGCAGGATGCCGCCGCCTGCGGTGCAGCATGGCGCCTCGGCGATGACCTCGGCGGAGGAGCGCGCCGCCCCGGCCAGGCTCGCCACCGTGGTGTGGCTCCAGCCCTGGGTGGTGTCCGCGATGTAGAGGCTGAACTCGTTGTTGCCCTCGTAGGTCACCGACGCGTTGAAGTGGTCGCCGGCCCGGACCGTGTTGGAGTAGTTCTCCGACGGCCCCGGGTACATCTCGTACCACGCGTAGTACTGGGCGGTCCGCCCCACGCAGTCCACCTCGCTGCCGGTCTGCTCGACCGAGCTGCTGCTGTAGCCGTCCAGGCCGACCCAGAAGGCGGCGTACTGGTCGCCCCGGCTGCACTTGCCGGCCGGCTGGGTCCAGCTCGCGGACACGCTCGTGTAGGTGCCCGTGGTCGCCGCGTAGCCGGACCAGTTCGTGCTTTCCGCCTGGTGGCTGATCCCGGCGGCGCGCGCCTGTGCGCTAGCTGAGCCCGCGCCCACCAGGTGAATCGGGCCGCCCGGAGTGAATCCTCCCGCGACGGTCGAGGCCGACGCGCTGCTCGCGGTGACGGCGGTTCCGGCCGCCAGCACACCCATGGCCAAGACGATGGCCCATCGACGTAGCATTCAGTCTCCTAGTTTCTCGGTAGCACGGCCCGACCTGGGCAGGTCTTGCCCTTCGGAGATTCCGTATCCGTTGCCGGGCTAGCTAGGGTTTGCCGCGAGTCGACTCCCGGTGAGCGTAACCCAACAGAAAGATCCAGAAAAGATCTGTATGCAAACGTTTCGTGGGCTTTGTGGTGTCTTCCGTCCGAGCCCACCCGCAAACCTGCGGCGATATCATCGCAAATTTGTGCATTACCGACGGAACCTCGCCGGGCCTGGGCGGCCGAGCGCATCGGCCCCCGGGAATGTCATAGCCTGCGATTAATATCAAATGCATGTTCGATATATAAGGCTGCCAGGCGAAGGCCCTGGCCTCTCAACCCAGCCCCCGACACGACGTAGTCATCACCCCGGAGACGATCATCCCAGCCTGGTACGGCGAGCGCCTCAACCTCGACTACGCCATCTACACCAGTTTCGCCAACGCCAAGTACCACGAAGAAGCCCGCCAGCGCGGGAAGCAGCCGCAAGCCGCCTGACCGCGTCCTTAGCTCCCCGACGGCAGCTCAGGCGGTGCGCTGCCCGGGCCGATCTGGGTCTTCATAGCGGCGAGTTCCCGGTCGACGTCCGCGGCGGCCCCGGCTTCGTCGAGTTCCTTCTGGATGTCGTCGGTGTCGCCGCCGACGTCCTCGAGCACCCCGGACTGCAGCAGCTCGTCCAGCGCGCCCGCGCGCGCCTGCATGGTGGAGATCTTGTCCTGCGCCCGCTGCAGCGCCGCTCCCGAATCACCCAGCGTGGTCGAGATCCCGGCCACGCTCTCGTTCACCGAGCTCATCGCCGACGCCGCGGTGTACTGGGCCTTCAGCGTTTCCTTCTGCGTCCGGAACTTGTTGACCCGGTCCTGCAGGACCTGGAGCGTCTGCTCCATCTTCTGCTCTTCCTCGGTCAGCTGCTGGTGCTGCGGTTCCATCCCGTCGATCTGGGCCTGGGCGGCCGCCTTCCGGGAGAGGGCTTCCCTGGCCAGGTCTTCCCGGCCCTGGGCGAGCGCCGCCTTAGCCTGATCCTGGAGATGATCCACCGAATGCTGGAGCTGCAGCTCCTGGAGTTCGATCCGCTTGCGTGACGCGGCGATCGTGACTAGGGCCTGGCGGACCTTGGTGATCTGGTCGAGCATCTGCTCGTACGAGAGATCAAGCATCTCGTTGGGGTTCTCGGCGGAGTCGAGCGCCTTGTTGGCCTTGGCCGCGACGATGTCGTGGGCCCTTTGGAAGAGAGACATGTCGATTGCTCCTTGTCAACGGTGACCAGGCGGCCCGACCAGGCGAGCCAACGGCGGCGAATCTTCTAGCGGCCCAAGCGAGCCAACGAACCAACGAACCAACGAACGGTCCAAACGCAGGATCGAACCCCGAACCTAACTTATGCAGCAAATCTAGTCGCCCGCGGCCACTGACGCGCCGGGCCGGCCTGGCGGCGAATCATCTCGATCACAACAACAGGCACGTCAGTCCCTTGCAAATCCCAATGAGCCGGTCTATCACCGTAAGTACCAGGCAGAGGAGGGCGCCATGGCCACTACCGGAACCGTGACCAGCAAATGAACGCCGACGAGGGCTATATCGGGGTCCCGGGCGGCCGGGTTTGGTACCGCGCGGTCGGTGACGAAACCGGCGCCACCCCGCTGCTGTGCCTGCACGGCGGTCCCGGTTTCACCCACTACTACCTCGAGCCGCTCGAGGCCCTCGCCGAACACCGCCGGGTCATCTTCTACGACCAACTGGGCTGCGGCCGTTCCGATCGCCCCGATGACCTGAGCCTGTGGACCGTGGATCGCTTCGTCGAGGAACTCGCCCAGGTCCGAGCCGCCCTGCACCTGGACCGCCTGCACCTGTTCGGCAGTTCCTGGGGCGGCATGCTGGCCATGCAGTACACCCTCGACCGCCGCCCTGAGCTGGCTAGCCTGACCCTGTGCGGCAGCCCGGCCAGCATGATCCGCTGGGTCAGCGACTGCGAGGAACTGCTGGCGGCCGAGCCCGCCGAGGTCAGGCAGGTCATCCGCGAACACGAGGCAGCCGGGTTCACCGCCTGCCCCGAGTACCAGGCCGCCATCCTCGGCTTCTACCGGCAGCACGTGTGCCGCCTGCGGCCGTGGCCCGCCGGCCTGGAACGTTCCTTCGCCGAGGCGGGCTACGCGGTCTACAACACGATGAACGGCCCGAGCGAGTTCACTGTCACCGGCACGCTGAAGACCTGGGACATTATGGACCGCCTGCCCGAGATCCACGTGCCGACCCTGCTGGTCGGCGGCCGGTACGACGAGTGCACCCCCGGCCACCTGGCGGAAATGCACCGCCGCATCCCCGGATCGCAGCTGGAGATCATCGAGGACGCCTCGCATTTGTGTTTCGCCGAGCAACCCGCTGAATTCAACAAGATCTTCAATTCCTTTCTGGCCGAACGATCCGGACCGTCTCACTAACCGGGCTGGCCGCCCAGCGCCGCCGGCCTGCGTGCGGCCGCGGAAACTGAGTTGCGCCCCGGGCTCATGCCGGGTAGGAACAGCAGATGCTGCGCGGAGAGATCATCGGGCTGCGGGCCCAGGCAGACAGCGACATCGAGATCTTCGAGACTGAGCTGCTGAACGACGTCGAGACGTGGATGCGCGCCGACAACCGGCCCTGGCGGCCGGTTGCGCCTGGTTCCCCCCACTCGCCTTACCGGACCGCTGATAACCGTGCTGACGTGGCCGAGTTCGCCGCGGTCGAGCTGGCCACCTCCGAACTGGCGGGCGAGGCGCTGCTATGGGGCATCGACCTGCACAACCGTTACGCGCACCTCGGGATCTCGCTGCGGCCCGCGTTCCGCGGGAAGGGCCTGGGCACCGACGTCGTCCGCGTGCTGTGCCACTACGGTTTCATGATCCGCGGGCTGCACCGGCTGCAAGTGGACACCCTCGCCGACAACCACGCGATGATCGGCGCCGCTACCCGGGTCGGCTTCGTGCTCGAGGGCACCCTGCGCGGGCACGCCTGGGTCAACGGGGCATTTGCCGACGAGGTGATCCTCGGCCAGCTGGCGACCGAATGGACCGGCCCGGCAGGTAGCCGACTCTTACGGCGTCTCATCCCAGCAGGTCGCCCTGGCCTGGATGCTGGCCAAGGCCCCGGTCGTCATCTCGATCCCGGCGCCAGCCGCCCCGAGTCCATCACCGACTCCGCCCGCGCGGCCGGCCTGACCCTCACCCCCGCCGACCTGACCCGCCTAGACCAGTCCGGACCCGCCTAGACCAGTCCGGACCCGCGATCGCGTATCGGCGCTTTCCTCGTCCCGCCTCATCCGGCGCGCTAACTGTCCGCGATGAGAACCGTTACCCATCCTGCGTCTCAGCAGCCACACGGGCCCCGTGAATGGCCGTCACGCCGGCCGTTTGCGGGGCTCGCAATGTGCTGAAACCCCGGTTTCAGCACGCTCCCAGGTGCTGAAACCGGGGTTTCATGACGCTCCAGGAACCACTGGGGGCGCCGGGCGCCCTTCCCGCCGCCGCGCGCCTCCCGCCCGTGCCCCGCGCCCTGCCGCCCCGTGCCCCGCGCCCTGCCGCCCCGTGCCCCCCCGCCGCGCGCCTCCCCGCCCCCCGCCGCGCGCCTCCCCGCCCCCGCCGCGCGCCTCCCGCCGCCCCGTGCCCGTCCAGGAGACTCCTTAGCAGAGCTAATGATATATTGGTTAGCGGAACTGAACGCTGACGATGGGGAACCCAGTGCATCTCGCCTCTCTGGACGGCCGGCTGCGGCGGGGGCATGGGTTCCAGCCACGGCAGATGATCTCCTCGCTCCGGCAGCGGAACTACCGGTTGTTCTTCTTCGGCCAGCTCGTCTCGGTGGCCGGGACCTGGATGCAGACGGTCGCGCAGTCGTTCGTGGTCCTGGATCTGACCCACAGCGGAACCCAGCTCGGCTTGACCACCGCGGCCAGGTTCCTGCCGATGCTCCTGTTCGGCCCGCTGGGCGGCGTGTTCGCGGACAGGATGGACAAGCGGCGGGTGCTGTATGTCACCCAAGCGCTATCCGGCCTGCTGGCCGGGGCCTTCGCCGTCACTGTGGCCACCGACAGCATCCGGCTGTGGATCGTCTACCTGCTAGCCGTGGCGCTGGGCTTCGTCAACGTCTTCGACAACCCGGCGCGGCAGAGCTTCATCTCCGAGATGGTGCCAGCATCAGACCTCCCGAACGCGGTGACGCTCAACTCGGTGTCGATAAACATGGCGCGCGTCTTCGGCGCCGCGCTGGGCGGGGTGATCGCCGCGGCCCTCGGCCTCGCGCTGTGCTTTGCCTTGAACGCGGTGTCGTTCGGCGCCGTGCTGATCTCGCTCGCGGCCATGCGCAGGTCGGAACTGTTCCCGGCCAAGCGGATCCCCAGGGAAAGGCGGCAGGTCCGGCAGGGCCTCCGTTACGTGAGATCGACCCCCGAGCTGCTCATCCCGCTGCTCATGATCGCGGTGATCGGCACGCTGGCATGGGAGTTCAACGTGACCGTGCCGCTCATGGCCAGCAAGGTCTTCCACGGCGGGGCGGCCGCTTACGGCGTGATGGCGTCGGTGATGGGAGCCGGCGCGGTCGCCGGCGGCCTGATCTCGTTGGCGCGGCCGCGGCCGCGGGCCCGATCGCTATGCCTGGCCGCCGTTGGCTGGGGCCTCGCCATCCTGGCCGCCGCGGCCGCGCCAAGCCTGAGCATCGAACTGGCGGCGCTCGTCTTCGTCGGCTACGGGAGCATTACCTTCAACTCTTTGGCCAAGACCACTCTTCAACTGGCCGCCAAGCCCGAGATGCGCGGGCGGGTCATGGCCCTGTGGGCGCTGGCCTGGCTGGGCTCGACCCCCGTCGGCGGCCCCATCGTCGGCTGGGTCGGGCAGACCGCGGGCGCGCGCTGGTCGCTGGTCATCGGCGGGGGAGCGGCCCTGGTCTGCGGCGTCCTGGCGCTGCCCGCCCTCAGCCGGATCGACCGCCGGGCGGGCCTTAATCCGGAGTCAGCCGCTCCCGATCAGCTCCTTCAGCCCAGCCGGATACAACGGCGGGCTGACCGCGTCCGCCGCGCGCCAGAGCACACGCGTACCTGACTGATCCAGGATGGTCTGCTCCTCGATCTCGTAGGCCGCCGCATCCGCGAAGGCCGCGGCGAAGATGAACACCACCTCGTGCTCGGTGCTCCCGTGCCAGCCGAAGATGTTCTCCAGCACACCGATCAGCTTTACGTCGGTCAGCCGCTGGCCGATCTCCTCGCAAAACTCCCGGTGGATGGTGTCCAGCGCGTACTCCCCGAACTCGACGTGGCCGCCGAGCGGCCGCTGAAACGGCGGCTCGGCCGGGTCCGTGTGCTGCGACACCAGCCACGCCCCGTCACGCGGGCGCCTGATGACGGCCATTGCCTTGATGATCTGCCGTTTCATATCCACCGGACTGTGGTACCACGCAAGACCGATGACTTCGCGCCCCGGTATCCGGTACATACTCACAACAGTGCGGACAAAGGAAACAGAGGAGGAGCAATGAGTGACCAGGCGTTCATCACGTGCCTGTGGTTCGACACCGAGGCCGAAGAGGCCGCGAACTTCTACACCGGCATCTTCAAGGACTCCAAGCTGGGTCGCGTGCACCGTTACACCGAGGCGGGCCCCGGCCGGCCGGATCGGTGGTGCTCGTCGAGTTCGAGCTCAACGGGCAGAAGTTCTCCGGCCTCAACGGCGGCTCGCAGTTTAAGTTCAACGAGGCCGTCTCGATCGTGGTCCCGTGCGCGGACCAGGCCGACGTCGACTACTACTGGAGCCACCTGACCGAGGGCGGCCAGGAGGTCGCCTGCGGCTGGTTGACGGACAAGTACGGCCTGTGCTGGCAGATCGTTCCGACGGTGTTCTTCGAGATGATCGCCGACCCGGACCAGGACAAGGCGGCCCGCGTCACGCGGGCGATGTTGAGCATGACCAAATTCGATATCGCCGCGCTCGAGCAAGCCTATGCTCAATAGAGTCACCGTTCCGTAATAAAGCCGGTGAACCGGATGACCCAAAGACACGTGATCAAGGTTGTGGGGAGCATGAGGGGGGCGTCACTGCCCCGGCGGTCCTGGTCAGGGATCGCCGGGGCGGCATTCCTGATCGCCGCCGGAGCCATTCACCTGGACCTGTACCTGACGGGTTACCGGTCCATTCCGACTATCGGCTGGCTGTTCCTGGTCCAGGTGATCAGCGCATTCGTGCTGGCCGCCGCGATCCTCGTGACCCGCCATCCGCTGGCCGCCGCCGCCGGTGCCGCGTTCGCGCTCGGCACCCTGGGCGGCTACCTGCTCTCGCTCAAGGTCGGCCTGTTCGGCTTCACCGAGGTCCGGACCACCGCGGGCATCGTCGCCGCGATCATCGACGTGGCCGCCTTCGCCGCGCTGGCGATCGCCGCGGCCAGCGCCTACGGCCTAGGCCGGCGCGTCCTGCCGCTGACCGCGGCCGTGTCTATCATCGCGCTCGCGCTGCTCAGCGTCGCCCTCGCCACTCCCAAGGCCGCGCCCGTCGCGGCCGGCACCCAGGTCCTGAAGGTCAGGCAGATCGGCGGGGTGATGGTGCTGACCAACGCGAAGGGCCTCACGCTCTACTCGTTCGCCCCGGACTCGTCGGCCAAGTCGGCCTGCTACGGGTCCTGCGCCGCCTACTGGCCGCCGGTCCCCGGCCACGCCTCGGCCGGCCCCGGGGTCACCGGCCAGCTCGGCACGATCACCCGGACGGACGGCACGACGCAGGCCGTCTACGACGGGCACCCGCTGTATACCTACATCGGCGACAGCGCGCCGGGTCAGGACGCCGGCAACAACATCAACCTGAACGGCGGGCTCTGGCGCGACGTCCCGGCGGCATAATGGCCGCAGGAGGTCCCGCGTGTCCGAGCCCTTCCCGTCGCCGACGCTACCGGCCAGTTCGCGCACCGAGGTCTTCGGTCGCTACCTCGATTACTTCCGGTCCCGGGTGACCGCCAAGATCGAGGCGCTGCCCGCCGCCGATCTGCGGCGCACCAGGCTGCCGTCGGGCTGGACCCCGCTCGAGCTGCTCAAGCACCTGCGCTACGTGGAGCGGCGCTGGCTGGAGTGGGGCTTCGAGGGCCAGGACGTCGGTGACCCGTGGGCCGACAACGCCGGCGGCCGCTGGCACGTCGCCGACGACGAAACGGCCGCCATCCTGCTGGCAGGCCTACGCGACCAGGCCGCCCGCAGCCGGGCCATCATCGGCTCCCACGACCTGGACGACGTGGGCAAACCCGGGGAGCGCTGGGATGGCGCCGACCCGCCGACCCTCGAGCGGGTCCTGTTCCACCTGCTGCAGGAGTACGCGCGCCATCTGGGACACCTGGACATCGTGACCGAGCTCGTCACCGGCCTTTCCGAAGAATAATTATCCCGAACGGTTCGTCCTGCCTGCCCAGCGCCACGCCACCAGCCCGAACAGGTCATCCGCCGCCGAGCTGGATCGCCTTGACCGCCAGCAGGATGACCGACACGAAGAGGTAGCCGCGCAGCAGGAGCATGGCCAGCTTGGTGCCGGCCGACCATTGCACCGGCTTGAGCAGGGAGATCGGCGGCATCCGCCAGGCGAGCCGCTCCGCGTCGGACAGCGGCGGAATCGAAGGCGCGGCCGGCGCCGCGGTGGCCCGGCGCCGGCCCGCGATCTCCAGCGCGCCGAAGCCGAGGACCGCGCCGGCGACCAGCGCCACGGCGAGCCAGATAGCGACCTTCGCGGCGTTCAGGTTGGAAAACAAGGTGCTGATGACCAGCGTGCCGGACAGCGTAAGCAGCACGCCGACGATGATGACGGCCACGGTGTTCAGCCAGGGCCGGTTGACCCACGGGCCGAGCACCTCGCGGTCGTTGCACAGCAGCAGCAGGAACACGCTCGCGCTGGGCAGCAGCACCCCAGCCAGCGCCTGCACGCTGGTAGTGATCAGCCCGAGCGGCGCCTTAGGGATGAGCACGATGCTGGCCGCCACCACGACCAGCGCCGTGTAGCTCAGGTAGAACTGCTTAGCGTCGCGGAAGCTGCGGTGCAGCGAGTGTTTCAAGCCGAACACGTCGCCGAACGCGTAGCTCGTGGACAGCGTCACCGCCGAGGCGCCGATGATGCTGGCGTCCAGCAGCACGATCGCGAACAGAGCCCCGTACACATAGCTATGAGCCTCAAGCGCGCGGGCGACCCCGAGCGCGTCAGTGAAATGCCCGACCAGGTTCGTGCCGCGGACGGCGAAGACCGCGACGATCTCGATCGCGATCGCGCCGACCACGACCACGACGGCGCCGACGATGGTGTCGGCCCGCTCGTAGCCGATGAACCGCGGCGTGATCCGCTTGTCGATGACGTTGGACTGCTGGAAGAACAGCTGCCAGGGCGCGACCGTGGTGCCCACGATCGCGATGATCAGCAGGATAGCGGTGGAATTGACCCCGCCCTTGACGCCCGGTACCACCAGGTGGTAGGCGATCTGGCCCCAGTACGGATGGGACAGCAGGGCCAGCGGGTACAGCACCAGGCTGGTCCCGATAAAAAAGAAGATGGCCCGTTCCCAGCGGGCGAAGCTGCCACTGGCGGTGATAGCGACCAGCAACACGGCGGTGATCGGCACCGAGATGTACGGGCTGATGCCGAAGTACCGCAGTGCCAGCGAGACGCCGATGAACTCGGTGACGATCGTCAGGAAGTTGAGCAGGAACAGGTCGCCGACGCTGAACCAGCCCCAGAACCGGCCGAACCGCTCGTTGATCAGCCGGGCGTGCCCGACGCCGGTGACCGCGCCGAGCCTGACCACCATCTCCTGGTTGACGATCAGCACCGGGATCAGCAGCAACAGCACCCACAGCAGGGTGTAGCCGTAGTTCTGCCCGGCCTGGGCGTAGGTGGACACGCCGCCCGCGTCGTTGTCGCCGACCATCACGATCAGCCCGGGGCCCATGATGGCCAAGAAGGTCAGCAGCCGCCTGCGCAGGCCGCGGTCCTGCAGCTCATTGACCCGGACCCGGCCGAGTGCCCCCTCGATATCGCCGAGATGAGCCTCGTCCAGCACGGCGCTAGGCTGCGCCAGGACCCGGGCCGAAGCCCCGCCTGCCCCCCCAGTCCCTGCCCCCCAGTCCCTGCCCCCCCAGTCCCTGCCCCTCCAGCCCCAGCCCCCCCAGTCCCTGCCCCTCCAGCCCCAGCCCCCCCAGTCCCTGCCCCCCCAGTCCCTGCCCCCCCAGTCCCTGCCCCTCCAGCCCCAGCCCCCCAGTCCCTGCCCCTCCAGCCCCAGCCCCCCCAGTCCCTGCCCCCCCAGTCCCTGCCCCCCCAGTCCCTGCCCCTCCAGCCCCTGTCCCTCCAGCCCCTGCCCCTCCAGCCCCAGTCCCTGCCCCCCCAGTCCCTGCAACCCCTCTAGCCCTGGTGGTCCTATTTGCCCCTACGGTCCTGTCAGTCCTTTCAGCCCCTCCAGCCCTAGCAGCCCTGTTAGCCGCATTCGTCCCACCAGAACTAATGGTCCCGCCAGCCGCGTCCGTCCCATCGGGCCTGGTGGCCCCGCCAGCCGTACCCGCCCCGCTAGTCCCAGCAGCTCGGCCAGCCGTACCCGCCCCGCTAGTCCCAGCAGCTCGGCCAGCCGTACCCGCCCCGCTAGTCCCAGCAGCTCGGCCAGCCGTACCCGCCCCGGCGGTCCCACTAGCCGTGTCCGCCCCGCCCGTGCCAGCCGCCCCGTCGGCCCCGGCGGCCGGTGTCGCTGGATCCTGAGGCGCCTGGCCCGGAGACGGCCCGTCCGGCGGTGCCGTCACGGCCCCTCCCCGTGGTGCGCGTCGGGCGGCTCCGCGGCCTCGCGTCTGCGCCAGTCCGCGGGCAGCGTCGCCTCGAGGACGTCATCCACGGTGATGATCCCGAGCATGCGACGGCGATCGTCCACCACCGGGATGGTGATGAGGTTGTAGTCGCTCATCAGCACCGCCACATCGACCACGTCGGTAGCCGGCCCGACCCGCACCGGATCGGGATCGCTTACCTCGCTCAGCCGGGCCGCCGGATCCGACTGCAGCAGTGTGACGACCCCGGCCACGCCGCTCAGCCGCCCGCCCGGATCCACCGCGTGCACCGTAGTCAGTGCCTCCGGCTGGAGGGTGGCTGAGCGGCCGACCGCCGCCAGCGCCTCGCCGGCCGTCGTGTCCGGCGGGAGGGCCAGGAATTCCACTCCCATCAGGCCGCCCGCACTGGCGGGGTTGAACCCCATCAAGGTCAGCACCTTGGTGCGCTGGCTCGGCGGAAGCAGGTCAAGGACCCGCTGGCGCCGCGACTGCGGAAGCTCGGCGATGGTGTCCGCCGCGTCGTCGGCGCGCATATGCGCGAGCACCTCAGCGATCTCGGCGTCGGTCCGGGCGCCCAGGAGCCGGCTGGCCCGGTCCTCATCCAGCTCCTCGAACACGTCTGCCTCGAGCTCAGGGTCGGCGTGCACCTGTCCGAGGATCTCGTTCTCCTCCTCCTTGGACGCCTCCTCGATCAGATCGGCGATCTGGGCGGGCTTGAGCCGCCGGATCCGCCCGAACGCGCCCCGGGCCGGGGCGCTGCCGGCGTGGCCGATCAGCGGCTCGAACCTGGACCAGTCGCGGAACGCATGCCCATCCGCCTCCTCGCCGTCAGCTCCCGGCGCGTGGCGTGGACCAAACAGCCCGAGCAGGCGCCGCGGCCTGCGACGGATATCCACCCCGACCAGCACCCACTCGCCGTCCCGGCGGGCCAGTTCGAGGTCAGCGGCCCGGACCAGGTGCGCGCTCTCCACGTCGATCAGCCGGTGGCCGAGGATGTCCGCCCGGAGTAGCACCTCCCCGTCGCGCCGCTCGAACCGGCGCAGGTCGATCTTGGCGCTGGTCAGCTTCAGCACGTCGCCCTCGAGCGAGGCGACCTGCTCGATGGGCACGAATACCTCGCGGCCCCCCACCGTCGCCACCAGGCCCGTGACCACCGGGTAATCGTGTCCGCGGAGCCTGACGATGACATCGGACAGGCGCCCGAGCGGCTCTCCGCTCCGGTCGGTGAGTTCCCGCTTCAGCAGCTCTGACAGGTGTAGCACGTGGGACTGGCCTGCCTGCGGGGCCGGCCCGGCTGGCGTTGAGGTCGTCATGACGGTGCCTCCCTGATCGGGTCAGTCAGGCGACGCTGGTCGTCCTTGGTCACGATGTCACGGGCCCACGGCCATCACCGGGCCGGCCCGCCCCAAAGAACCGAAGCGGGAGCCGGGGCCGAGAAAGCTCAGTTCCCGGAGCTGGGTCAGGAGCCCTGGTGCGGCAGAGGGCGCCGGGTACTGTGGGGTTCGGATTTCACCGGCTCACCTCCTCGCGGAGCGCAGCGTCCAGGCACAGTGCGGCTGTTATGATAGATCGTTCATATGAACGGCACGACTAACAAATCGTTACTTCGGCCGGAACTCCAGGTGAACCAGTCCCCAGAGCCGAGAATCAGCGGACCAGCCGCCGAGTCGATTGCCGACATCATGTTCGCCCTGTCCGCGCCGAGCCGCGTCCAGATCCTCGGCTGCCTGCTCACTAGGCCGCTCTCGGTGGGGGAGATCACGGCGCTGCTGGGCATGGAGCAGTCCGCTATCTCACATCAGCTCCGGGTCCTGCGCGAGCACGCCCTAGTCCGGGCCGAGCGGGACGGCAAGCGCCGCGTCTACGGGCTTTACGACGAAGCGGTGCGCGAGCTCCTGGCCGCGGCCCTGCGTCACGTCGCGCTCCGCCGTCCCGGGCCGGCGGTCCGCCGGGCCCGGGCCGCGGACGACTCCCGCTGAAGCCGCGGACGCCGTTACCCGGTCTTCTCCGCGACGCAGTGGTTGACGCACTCGCCCAGGCCCTCGATCCAGGTGCGCAGCACATTGCCCGGCTGCAGGTAGATGGGCGGCTTGCGGGCGTCGCCCACGCCGCCTGGGGTGCCGGTGGCGATGACGTCGCCCGGGCGCAAGGTGATCGCCTGGCTGGCGTAGGAGACGATCTCCGCCGGTCCGAACAGCAGATCAGAGGTCCGCGACTGCTGCATCACGTCAGTATCGACCACACACCTCACCTCGAGGTCGATGGCGTTGTCTACCTCGTCCGGCGTGACGAGGTAAGGGCCGACCGGCGTGGAGTGCTCGAACATCTTGCCCTGCAGCCACTGGAGGGTGCGCCGCTGCCAGTCCCGCATCGACACGTCGTTGATCACCGTGTAGCCGGCGATAGCCGCCGCGGCCTGTTCGGGCGTAGCCCGGTACACCGGCTGGCCGATAATGACGCCGAGCTCGACCTCCCAGTCGACCCGCTCGCTCACCGACGGCAGCACCAGATCATCGCCCGGCCCCATCAGCGTGTCGGCGAACTTGGCGAACAGCGTCGGGTACTCGGGCAGCTCCCGCCCGGTCTCCAGGATGTGGGAACGGTAGTTCAGCCCCACGCACAGCACCTTCCCCGGCCGCGTCACGACCGGTGCGAAGTCTGCCTCGGGCACGGGCACTGGTGGCGTACCTTCCCGTTCCGGGATGCGCCCCGCGCCCGCGGCGAGCATCTCGCCCACATCCGCGGCGGCCAGCGGAATGAGGACTTCCCCGTCGAGCCGTGCCGCGGTCGTCCCTTGATCAGTCCGGATCGTAGCGAATCGCATAGCGCCGACTCTAGCGTGGCAGAAATGACCGATGCCGGCCGGCTCAGCCGAGCCACATAGGGTCCTCCGGCCGCGGACTGAGTTCATCATCTCCCGCGTCGCCCTCGGCAAGCCTCGGCCTCTTCGCCATGCGGCTCGATGGAACATAGAGCCGCATAGGACCGGCTCAATGTTCCATCGAGCCGGTGAGCCCCGCACCAGCCGCGATACTGCTGATGGCGATGATGCTGCCGTTACTGAAGCGGCCCGGTCCGACGCCCCAGAGCCCAGAACCCAGAGCCCAGAGCCCAGAGCCCAGAGCCCAGAGCCCAGAGCCCAGAGCCAAAAGGCCAGAGCCCAGAGCCAAAAGGCCCCGGTAACCGCCTCGGGAATCGCCGCTACCGGCTGACTCGCTCGATCGACAGGTCGCCGGCCGCGTCGCGGGCGCGGAGCACCTTCTTGTCGAACTTGCCGACGGCCGTCTTGGGGATCTCGGCGACGAACGCCCAGTTCTCCGGGACCTGCCAGCGCGCCACCTTCCCGGCCAGGAAGTCCGCGAGTTCCGCGGCGTCAGCCTTAGCTCCGGTCCGCAGCACCACGCAGGCCAGCGGCCGTTCGCCCCAGCGCTCGTCGGGGATCCCGATGACGGCGGCCTCGGTCACGGCCGGGTGCGCCATCAGCTGGTTCTCCAGGTCCACCGAGGAAATCCACTCTCCGCCCGACTTGATCACATCCTTGATGCGGTCGCTGATGAGGAAGAAACCGCGGTCGTCGAGCGTGCCGACGTCGCCGGTGCGCAGCCAGCCGTCGTGGAACTTCTCCGGGGCGGGGTCGTGGTGGTAGGAGCCGGTGACCCAGGGGCCGCGGACCTCGATCTCGCCTTCACTCGCGCCGTCCCTGGGCAGCTCCTCGCCGTCCTGGCCGATGATCCGCATCTCGACCCCGTGCAGCACCCGGCCCGAGCGCATCCGCCAGTCCAGGTCTTCGGTCGTGCCTTCCTCGACTCCGGCGGGCGGCAGCGCGATGCCGCCGACCGGGCTCATCTCGGTCATGCCCCAGCCCTGGACGATCCGCAGGCCGTACCTTTCCTGGAACCGCTCGAGCAGCACCCGGGGCGCGGCGGCGCCGCCCGAGTTGGCGATCCGCAGCGAGGACAGGTCGATCTCGTGGTCCAGGCCGTAGTCGAGGATGGAGTTCCAGATGGTCGGGACCCCCGAGGTGACCGTGGTCCGCTCGGTGGCGATGAACCGGGTGAGGTGCTCGGGCTGCAGGAACGGGCCGGGCATGTGCAGCGTGGCGCCGGACAGGAACGCGGCGTACGGCAGCCCCCAGGCGTTGGCGTGGAACATCGGCACGATGGCCAGCGCCCGGTCGGCCTCGGTGATCCCGTGCACGGACGCGGCCATGACCGCCATCGCGTGCAGGTAGGTGGACCGGTGCGAGTACACCACGCCCTTCGGGTCCCCGGTCGTGCCGCTGGTGTAGCACATCAGCGCGGCGTCCCGCTCGTCCAGCTCGGGCCAGTCGTAGTCGGGTTCCTCGGCCGCCAGCAGCTCGTGGTAGCGCAGCACCGGGACCTGGTCGCCGAGCGCGCTCGCACTCGCGTCGATTGAGGGGGCCGGGCCGTTGACGATGAACGCCTCGACCGTGGGCAGCTCGCCGGCGATCTTGGCCAGCAGCGGGACGAGGGTGTCGTCCACGATGATGATCCGGTCGGCGGCGTGGTTGACGATCTGGGCCACCTGGGTGCCGGGCAGCCTGATGTTGAGCGTGTGCAGGACGGCGCCCATGCTGGGCACGCCGAAGTAGGCCTCCAGGTGCTCGGTGTTGTTCCAGCAGAACGTCGCCACCGGGTCGCATCGCCCGATACCGAGCCGGGCCAGCGCCCCGGCCAGCCGCCCGGCGTTCTGCGCGACCTGAGCGTACGAAGCCCGCCGGGCACCCGCCCCGGTCCAGGTGATGCATTCGCTGGCGCCGTACACGCGGGCGCCGTGCCGCATGATGGCCCGGATCGTGAGTGGGTAGTCCTGCATGGTGCTGCGGATCATTAGCCCTCACCCTCGCTGGCCGCCGTTCTTACTGGGCGGTACGGTAAAACCGCACTAGGACCCGCGTCAATTGTCCCTCGCCCGGGGAGAAGTTCATGCCACGCCAGATCGTTCTCGCCTCCCGGCCGTCCGGCTGGCCGACCGCGGCCAATTTCGCGCTGACCGAGGAGGACCACCCGGACCTGGCCGACGGGCAGGTCCGGGTGCGCAACCTGTTCATGTCGGTGGACCCGTACATGCGCAGCCGGATGAACGACGCGAAGTCCTACGTCCCGGCGTTCCGGCTCGGCGAGCCGCTCGAGGGCGGCGCGATCGGCACGGTCACCGAGAGCCGGTCACCCGACCTGGCCGCGGGCGATCTGGTCCTGCACATGCTCGGCTGGCGGGACGAGGCGGTCCTGCCCGCCCGGCATGCGCAGAAGATAGCGCCGGTCGAGGGCCTGTCGCCGTCCGCCTACCTGGGCGTGCTCGGCGTGCCCGCGCTGACCGCCTACGTCGGCCTGCTCGACATCGCCGGGCTGAAGGAAGGCGACGTCGTCTTCGTCTCCGGCGCGGCCGGCGCGGTGGGCAGTATGGCCGGCCAGATCGCCAAGCTCAAGGGCGCCGCCCGGGTCATCGGCAGCGCGGGGAGCGACGAGAAGGTCCGCTGGCTGCGCGAGATCGGCTTCGACGCCGCCTTCAACTACAAAGCTGGCCCCGTGCTCAAGCAACTGCGCGAGGCCGCGCCTCACGGCATCGACGTTTACTTTGACAACGTGGGCGCCGATCACCTCGACGCCGCCCTGGTGGTGCTCAATACTCACGGCCGGGTCGCCATGTCCGGCGCGATCGCCCATTACAACGCCAGCGAACCGATGCCCGGCCCCACCAATGTGGGCCTGGTCATCACCAAGCGCCTCACCCTGCGCGGCTTCATCATCATTGACCACGCCGGCCGGCTGCCCGACATGATCGCCGACGTCAGCCGGTGGCTCGCCGACGGCAAGCTCTCCCACGCCGAAACCGTCGTCGACGGCCTGGAGAACGCGCCCGCCGCCTTCATCGACCTGCTCCGCGGGGCCAACACCGGCAAGATGATCGTTCGCCTCTGACCGCCATCCCGCGGCTCGCCCTTTCAGTACCGGCTACCCGTCATGATCGCCGACGTCAGCCGCTGGCTGCGCGAGGACAAGCTCTGCCACGCCGAAACCGTCGTCGACGGCCGGGAGAACACTGTCGCCGCCCCCATCGCCAACACCGGCAAGGTTTCCGTCCGCCCCGGACAGACTCGGCCGCGCGCTGATAAGCCGGGGTGCGAGCCGCCAGGTGAGGCAGGCGAGAGCACCGAGGGGGATGGGCGGCAGGTAGGTGACGGCCCGGTACATCAGCACGGCGGCTGTTATCTGGACGCCGTCTCGGTGGCCGGCGCCTGCGGTGAGCGCGCCGATCAGGCCGAGTTCGGTGATCCCGAGACCACCGGGGGTGATCGGCAGGGCGGTGAGCAGCCTGATCAACGCGAAGGCGGCCAGGGAGGTCTGCCAGGGCAGCTGCGCCTGGGACAGCCCAACGCCACGCAGGCAGGCCAGCAGCACGAGCCAAAGGGTCAGGTAGCTGGCCACGGTGGCGGCGGTGATCCGCCCGCCACGGGCCGCGAGCAGGGCGCCGGCCCGGTCGCGGAAGCCGGACAGCGATCCGGCGGTACTGGCGGGCGGTGGCCTGCGGGCCAGTCGGCAGATAATGCCCAGGGGACGCTGCAGAGCGTGGCCCGCGCGGACCGCGAAAGCCTGGCTGCGTAGCAGCAGGCTGAGGCCGCCGACCCCGGCGGCGAGCAGGGCCACGCCCATGGCCGCGCCGGTGATCAGGGCGGCGTCGGGCCGGCTGGCCGTGGTCATCACCAGCAGGGCCAGGACGGGCAGGCCCAGCAGGGTGAAGACGTTCCAGATCCCGGTGACCAGGGTGTACAGGACGTAATCGGCGGTGCTAAGGCCCCAGCTGGAGAGCATCGCCCAGCTGACGCCCATGGCCAGCGCGCCCCCGGCCGGCAAGGTGCTGGCCACCGCGTTGGAGCCGAGGTTGACCGCCGCCGCCTGGCGCAGCCGCAGTACGGGCAGCACCGCGCGGATGGTGATCCAGTACGAGACCATGCTGGCCGTGGCCGCGACGGCGACCAGCAGGACGTGCGGCCAGGTCATCGCGTGCATGGTGGCCCACACGCTGCGGTAAGACGCGACATGCGGGACGGCCAACCCGAAGATGGCCGCGACCAGGGCGACTGACACCGCCGTGCGCGCGATCTTGCGGGCGCGCCCGGATCTCACCGCGACGGCTTGTCCTGCTGGACAAGCTGGTCCGCGGCGGCAGGAGGCGGGCCTTGATAGCCGCCCCGGTACCGGGTGAGAGTCGGCGGGTCTCGGCGGTAGCCACCTGGAGGGTTGCCGCGGCGGTTCAGCAGACCCCGCCCCAGCAGCGCAAGCAGCAGGACGACGGTACCGGCCAGCATCAGGACGACCCCGACCACGTGCACGTTCAGGCCGTGCGGAGAACCCGGCGCGACGGCAAATCGCAAGATCCCTCCGATGGCGAGCAGCGCGATAGCGGCCCCGGTGCTCATCATCCGCCGGCCTCCCGCGGGCTGGACCGCCCCGTTCATAGGTGCGCCCAGCCCGCCCGCCGCCGCGCGCGGCCAGAGCCGCGACCAGAGCCGCGACCAGAGTGCCGCGTGCGGCGGGAGCTGCTCCGGTTGCTGACCAGAAGGTGGTAAGCCAGCAGCAGGACCGCCGCGCCAGCGATAGCCGTCAGCCAGGTGGACAGGTTGAAGAACCCGTGCAGGGTGACGACGTGGAACAGCTTGGTGGCGAGCCAGCCGCCCAGCAGCGCTCCGGCCACGCCGATTACGCAGGTCAGCAGCAGGCCCTGCGATCTTTTGCCGGGGATCAGCATGTTGGCGAGCAGGCCTGCCCCCAGGCCGAGCACGATCCAGGCGATGATGCCCATAACCGACTCCTCAGTCAGCCGAACGAGGTGACATGCGGGTAGCCGGTCCAGCGCGACAGATCGCGGTGGGAGAACGTATCTCTCCCGCGGGCTCTTGCCCTTTTCTGGGCCTGCACGCCATACCCGGCGCTGGCCCGTACATAACGAAAACTCCGGTCCTCAGCTGCTATCGCAGCTGCCGGGGTCCGGAGCATCGCTTTGACCTTACCCTGCGGCATGGCCGGTGTCCATCGGCGGAGCGTACGCTGACAGTGCTGCTCCGGACCCCGGCAGTGACGGCCAAGAAGCGTCACTGACCAATTCCGTCGGCGGCCCGCTGCGCGAGCTCCCGCTCGACCATCGCGACCAGGTCCGGGTGAGCGTTCAGGCCCCACAGCACCTCCGGTGCGATCCCGAGCTGCCTGGCGGCTTCCGTCACGACGGGCTGGAGCATGTTCAACGCGTGGGCCAGCCCCTCCTCCCGCGCGTAGGCCGGCGGCAGGTCATCGAGGGAGAGCTCGCCGGGCCGCAGGAAGGTTCCGTCCCGCCCGGGCAGCCAGGCCTCGCGCTCCGCGACCGCCGCGATCGCTGACCTGGCGTTCTCCTGGCTGGAATCGCCGAACGACGCCAGCACTGATCGTTCCACCACGCCGGCCACGAGCCGGCGGTTCGGGGCGAGCAGGACGTTCCAGACGTACTCCGAGCGGGCGTGATTCGGGTGGCGCAGCGCGAAGTCCAGGCCGTCGATCTCCGCGTCGGGATCGAAGCCGCCCAGGCCGCGCTCGTTCCGGCCGAACTCGACGGTGATGGGTACGTACCCGAGGTCACCGGGCGTCCGCGCGCGGACCTCGACGGCCTGCCGCACGCCCATCTCGCGCAGCTGGACCAGCCATGGCCCGTAGCGGTCGCCCGCGAACCAGATGTCCGGGTTCCCGTCGAAGTAGACCTCCAGATCCTTGCTCCGCTGGTACAGCCCGGGCGGCGGCATCAGGCGCTGCCCGCCGGTGGCGGCGTTCTCCCCGAGGAGGAACGGCGTCCGACCCAGCCGCCCGATAACCTCCTCGCGCCGCCCGGCGGTCGACGGGGCGGCCTCATCCAGGGCGCGCACGACGCATTCGAGGTCGGCGGCGTGCTGGGCCGGGTCGAGTTCCGCGATGTCAAGGTCGTCGTAGCGGGGCAGGATGACCTGGAGCACCTCCGCCACCACGTCCGGCTCGCCCAGACCCAGCGCCGCCAGGAACTGCCGGGCCCCGGGGGAGTCCGCCACCGCGCGCCGGACCGTGGGCAGGCTGCTGGCGACCGGTCCGGGCAGGTACACGGCCAGCCGGTCCCGGCCGTCGAAGGGCGCGACCTGGCTGCCGTCCTCGAGCCGGATGATCGGCGTGCCCCGGGCCGGCCCCGGCTCCTCATCGTCGAACCTCGGCGCCCTCCATAGCGCGCTATCGCCGAACAGGAAGCCGTAAAACTGCGCAATCCACTCATCGGACTGCGCCTCGAGAAATTCGCGGGTCACGCGCGAGACCACATCCGCGGGCGTGACTTCGTCGATGCCGATCTCCTCGCGCAGGTAACGCCACAGGACCGGCGTGAGGTGCTCGGTGACGTCGGCGAACCGGACCGGGCGGCCCGCACCGCACAGCGCACCCAGCTGATCGGGGTCAAGGAGCTCGTGTACCTCCGCCCGGCCGGCCAGCTCCAGGTCAACGGCCACGCCGTAACCGCCACCTGCGACCGGGATCAGCGCCTCAGTGGTCAGCGCCTCGCCCACCGAATCGAACAGCGGCCGGAACATCGACCCGGGCTCGAACCGGGCAGAATCAAGCGGCAGCGCCTGCAGGACCGCCGCCGTGAGCAGTCCCTCGTCGCGAAGCGACCGCAGCACATCAACCAGCAGCGAGGCGGTCGAGCGCACCAGCGCCTGGTTTGACGGGTCATGCCCGGGGATGTTGTCGCGGGCGGGCGTGGTCCGGTACGGGCCCTGGACCAGGAAACCGAGGAAGGTCTCCTTCTCGGTGGGGAAGAACACGGTCAGCGGCGAATCGGGCACTCCGGCGATACGGCCGGCCTCGAGCCGGAACGCGATCTCGACTCCCGCCGCGAAAGCCCCGAGGCCCTCGACGGAGGAGTGCCAGACCAGCCACTCCTCGTCGCGGCGGCCGGGACGGCGCGACACCGTGACCCGGCGCTGCCAGCCGCCCTCGGTGACCGACCGCGAGATGACCGACCCGGGCAGCCCCACGCCGCCCGTCCGCAGCCGCCCGATATTCCGCAGGAACAGCAGCACCACGGGCCGGAGCGCGGTCAGGGCCGCGCTTATCTCCCGCACCGCGGTCGCGGCGGGCACGGTGTCGTGATCGAAGGGGAACACGAAGAGCGTCTCGGCCGAAGGCAACGGCAGCGGCGCTACCGCCACCGGCCGCACGTAGCTCTCGATCGCGAAGTGCTCGGCCGAGCTATAGATCCGCGGGGCCCTGGTGTACGCGTACACCGACTTGAAGCCGATGCCGAATTTCCCGATCGCGGTCAGGTCCCCGGCCTTCCCGCTTTTCCCGACCCCGCAGACCCCCCGGACGTCCGCCTCGGTGAACGGCCGGCCATCGTGCCGTACCTCCAGCCGGTCCTCGAAGAGCTCGAAGCCCAGCTCGGTCGCGCCCGCGTCCTCGGCGTTCTGGATCAGCTCGAAGATGAAGTGGGTGCGCTCGCTGTACAGCTGCCCGAGCAGGTCCAGGACGGCGGTGTCCCAGCCGTACCTGGCGATGTTCTCCGCGCGGATCTTCTCGTAGTCTGCGGTCACCCAGTCACCGTATGCTGCGGCGCAGCAGGTACGCCCAGCCGGCCTGCAGCTGGCGGTCCGACCAGACCTCGGCGCGCTTGGCCACGGTGTCCTCCTCGGGGCCCCAGCGCTGCAGCGGGCCCGCGGCCATCGCGGCCAGCTGGGTCTGGCACGCCCGGTCGAGCAGCACCGCGGTCATGACCGCGGCCGGCGCGTCGGGCCCGGTCGCGACGATGCCGTGCTGCGGCATCAGGCAGGCGCGCGCCTGGTCCAGCGCGCCGGCGAGCGCC
Organism: uncultured Actinomycetes bacterium; assembly: GCA_963806335.1. Classification (GTDB taxonomy): domain Bacteria; phylum Actinomycetota; class Actinomycetes; order Streptosporangiales; family Streptosporangiaceae; genus Palsa-504. The sequence goes on along the minus strand of CAWDXO010000015.1, from coordinate 373,079 downwards.
GTCCCGAGCGACCGCGTCTTGATCAGGCCGCCGGTCAGCGTGAAGCGGGGGATGTCCGGGTAGCAGAACAGCGATCCGGCGTGGTCCAGCGGACGCAGCGGCACGTCCAGCGCGGCGAACTGGTTGGCCGCGGCGGAGTGCGTGTGCACGACCGCGCCGACGTCCGGCCGGCTCGCCATGATCTCGGTGTGGATGGGGTACTCGATGTGCCGCGGCCCGCTGCCCTCAAGCACCTCGCCGTCGGGACTGACCAGCACGATCTTGGCGGCGTCGATTTCTTCGAGCCCCCAGCCGGCACTTTTCATCCACGCGCCCCGCCCGTGCGGGTCCCGCACGCTGGCGTGTCCCCAGACCATGTCGCCTTGCCCGGCCGCGGCCAGGGCCTGGCTGGCCTGCACGGCCAGGGTGACGGCGGCGGCCGCGTCCGCGGGCTGGTAGCTCACCGCTCCCTTATACCGCCCGCGACAGGGTAGTACACCGGGGTTTCGACACTTGCCGCAGGCACGCACCACGGTCCGTTCGGCCTAAAATCTTTTTTTACTGAACGGGCGTCCTGCTTGCGGCAAAGGCCCCGGCCCTGGCCGACGGGGGTCTTTGCGAAGATCACGACGTGGCAGACTCGGGAGCAACATGTGCACTGTCGTGATCAGCCTCGCGCCCGCGGACGAGGTGCCCTTGCTCCTGCTGGGCATCCGGGATGAGTTCACCGGCCGCCCGTGGCAGCCGCCGGGCCGGCACTGGCCCGGATCGCCGCTGATCGGCGGCATCGATGAGCAAGCAGGCGGGACCTGGCTCGCCGTGCACCCGGATCTGCCGCGGGTCAGCTGCATCCTGAACGGCCGCGGCGAGGGCGCCCCGGCCAGCCGCCGCCGATCCCGCGGCGAGCTCCCGCTACGCGGGGCCACCGAAGGGCCCGAAGCGCTGCGCCAGCTGCACGCCGATGCCGGCGCCCTGGCCAGCTACGACCCGTTTCACCTGCTCTGCGCCGACCGGGCCGCGATCCTCCTGTTGAGCTGGGACGGCCAGCGCGCCGCCCTCAGCGACCTGGAGCCCGCCACCCACCTGCTGACCAACGCCGGCCACGCGTACCCGCCCCGCGCGAACGACCTCCTCATCGACCCTAAAGCGGCCCGGTTCGGCCCGAAGTTCGCGGCGCAGCGCCCCTCCGGCGAGCCGGCCGCCACGATCAAGGACGCCTGGGGGGACTGGCTGACCCTCACCACGGGCGATGATCCCATCGAACCAGGCGCGATCATCGTGCGCCGCGAACTGCCCGACGGCCGGGTATACGGAACCACGTCGGTCACCCTGGTCGCGCTGGCCGGAAACGGCGGCCTGCGCTATGACTTCCAGCCGGTTCCGGCCGACCCGACGACGTGGTACTCCGTTCCCTCCGTAACGCCATGAAACTGGACTTTCAGCACGCCCGGATGTGCTGATACCCGGGTTTCATGACATTGCGATCCAGCCTCACCCGAGGTGTGGCGGCAGGCCGAACGCCGGGAAGATCCGCTCGGTGTCGAGGAACCACGTCAGCCGGCTGAGCCGCCCGCCCGACACCTCGTGCACCTGCAGTGCCCAGGGCGCGTGCCCCCCGGCGGGGTCCGGCTTGTACTGCGCCCACGCCGGGACGCCGTTGACCTGGCCCACGGGCACCAGGATCGAGTCGGCGCACGCGCTGGGCGAGGGCTCGAGCATCCAGCGGACGATGTTCTCGGCGCCCCTGACCCACATGGCGTACGGCGGCATCGTCATCAGCGCGTCGTCTTGCAGCAGCGTGACCAGCTGGGCCATGTCGTACCGCTGGAACGCGTCCACGTACTTGGCCAGCAGCTCGGCCTGGTCCGTTTCCACCGTGGTGGGGCGCTGCTCCTCCGGCAGCGCGGCCAGCGTGGCCCGGGCCCGCTGCAGCGCGCTGTTGACGGCGGCCACGCTGGTGCCCAGGGTGGTGGCGGCCTCGGTCGCGGGCATCCGCAGCACCTCGCACAGGATCAGCGTGGCCCGCTGCCGGGCCGGCAGGTGCTGCAGCGCGGTGATGAACGCCAGCCTGATCGTGTCGCGGGCCACCGCGATGTCGGCCGGGTCGCCGTGCTCGGGCACGACCTTGTCGTCGGAGATCGGCGAGATCCAGATATCGTCCGGGTGCCAGTCCCCGAGCATGGCCTCGACCGGCGGCGAGGCGGGCCCGAGGTCGATCGGCAGCGCCCGGCGCTGGCGGCCGCGCAGCATGTCCAGGCAGATGTTGGTGGCGATCCGGTACAGCCAGGACCGCACGCTGGACCGTCCCTCGAACCCGTCGGCCGCGCGCCAGGCGCGCAGCATCGTCTCCTGCACGGCGTCGTCGGCTTCGAAACCCGAGCCCAGCATGCGGTAGCAGTAGCCGGTCAGCTCCCGGCGGTACTGCTCGAGCTTGTCCGGGCTAATCTCGGCAGGCGCAGTTGGTGACATAGCTCCAAACCCTACGTCGCCCCCCTGACATTTTTGCAGGGTCATTTTCGCGGGCCATTGCCCGCCGGTCTGGGCCGCGACGGCCTTGAACGCCATCACGTTCCCTCGCGCGGTCAGCAGGTGGCCCTGTCCCGATGGCACGACGTCGGTCATGGGGCCTATTCTGCCTAGGGTGAAAACAGGGTGGGCCCGGGGGTGAAAGCGGAGTGAGCGACCTGCTGGCCGACGCGGTAGCCGAGCTGTACGACGCCGACCCGGACGATTTCACCCAGCGCCGCCAAGAGCTGGCCGCCGCGGCCCGCGAGGCGGGCCAGTCCGCCGCGGCCAAGCAGATCTCGGCGCTGCGCAAGCCGACGCGTTCGGCCTGGGTGGTGAATCGCCTGGTCCGCGCCGACCCGGAGGTCGCGCCCCGGCTCGCGGCCCTGGCCGCCGAGCTCCGCGACGGCGGAGACGGCCCGCGGCTTCGCGAGCTGACCACGGCCCGCGGCCGGCTGGTCGATGAGCTCACCCGGCAGGCCCTGCAGGACCTGCCCGCGCCGCCCGCCGCGCTGCGCGAGGAGGTGACCGCCACCCTCGACGCGGCCATCGCCGACCCGGCGGTGGCCGCGAACCTGGGCACCCTGGTCCGCGCCGCCCACTGGGCCGGCTTCGGCCTGGCCCCGCTCTCCGAAGGCACCCCCGCCCCGAAGGCCCCCAAGACCCAGAAAACCCCACCCCCGGCGCCGGCTGAGGCCGCGGCGGAGCGGGAGCGCCGCCGCCGGGAGAAGATCCATTTGGCCGAACGGGCCCTGGCTCAAGCCGACCGGGACGCTGACGCCGCCAATGTGGCGGAACAGGACCTGGCGAACACGGTCCGCCGACTGGAATCCGAGCTCGCCGGCACGCGTCAGCGGCTGGCCGAAGCGCGCCGGCTGTCCTACCGGGCCGCCTCCAGGCAGCGGCGAGCAAGCGAGGAACTAGGCCGGCTACGCGAGTGAACCTTCCCGGCCGCCAGTGACTCTTATACACATGAGCCGCTGAGCTGGAGCTGAGGTTGAGAGGTTTTCATGTGGTCAGTGGAGGTGTTGCCCGTGGATGTGTCGCCCGTGGACGGCCGTCCGTCTGAGCCGGCTGGGTTCCGTGACTTCGTCGAAGCGCGGTCGAACGCCCTGCTGCGCTCGGGCTGGCTGCTAACCGGAGACTGGCCGAGCGCCGAGGACCTGGTGCAGACCGCGCTCGCCGCGGCCTGGCCACGGTGGACGAGCCTGACCAGGCAGGACGCGCCTGAGGCCTACGTCAGGAAGATTATGGTGAATACCTACCTTCGCTGGCGGCAGCGACGCTGGAACGGCGAGGTGGCGACCGGGCGCCTGCCCGAGCTGCAGGCGTACGGCGACGTGTTCGCCCAGGTCGACGCCCGCCAGGCCCTGATTGCGGCGCTGGACCGGCTGCCCGCCAGGCAGCGGGCCGTGGTCGTACTGCGCTATTTCGCGGACCAGACGGAGTCGCAGACCGCGGCGGCGATGGGCTGCTCAGTAGGCGCGGTGAAAAGTCACGCGTCGAAGGCCCTGGCCAAGCTGCGGGGCGCGCCGGGACTGGCCGAGCTTATGACTGGAGGTGTGGCGTCGTGAACACCGAGGAACGGCAGCTAGCGGAGATGCTGCGCCACGTCACCCCTGAACCGCCGCGCCGGGTCACGGTCGAAGACGTCGCGCTCCGGCTCGCTGACGCCGGCGCCCAGGGGCGCGCCGGGCACCGGGAGCCGCGGGCCCGGCGAGGCTTCCCGGGCTGGAGCCGCAGCTGGGCGCCCGTGCTGGCCGCGGCCAGCGTGTTCGTGGTCGCCGGGGCCAGCGCGGGCCTCGCCGTGGGCCTGAACTCCCACCATGGTTCTCCGCCGTCGGCCGGCCAGGTCAACTCGAGTTCGGCCTCGGCGTCGTCCTCGGCCTCCCCGACACCGTCCCAGCCGTCGGACGGGCCGACCTTCCCGCCGCAGTCGGTGGCCGGAGGGATGTGGGGCGCGGAGCTCATCAACCCCTCGGCCTTTACCCAAGACTCGCTGGCCGGCGGCGCGAACTCGCTGTACGCGACCTCCCCGGGCTACCTCGACCGGATTTCCCCGGTCACCGGAAACGTCGTGGCCTCCGCTTCGTACCAGCCGCCGATCCCGGGCCCGCCGGTGGTCCTGGGTAGCACGGTCTGGGTGGTGTCGTCCTACGCCGGCCGCGATGTCGTGCTGACCGGCTATGACGCCAAGACCCTGGCCCAGGTCGCCACGGTCACCGTGCCGGTCAGCGGTCAGCTGTCCGCCGTGGCCGGGGGAGTGCTGACCAGCGGGCCCGACGGGAATCTTTACCTGGCCGCGGGCACCGCCGTGGCGGTGGTGAATCCCGGTACGCACCAGGTGGTCAGGCAGATCAGCGTGTCCGCGGGGCCGGTGAACTCGGTGGCCGTCGCGCCCGACGGGGGCAGGCTCTACGTCAGCACCGGCTCCTTTGAGCTGCTGACCTATAACCTCGCCACGGGTGCGCTGCTGCGGTCCTCCGCCGCGGCCGACGTCGGCAGCAGCGGCGGGAACCTGGTCGCGACCTCCGGCGGCGTCTGGGGCACGGCCGGAGTGGGCATGACCGAGCGGGTCTGGTTCGCCCCGGACGCGAACCTGACGCGGATCGTCCTGGTCACCCTGGGGGCGGGCGCGGGCCTGGAGACGGTCCCGACCTTCAGCGGCGGCGCCGTCTGGATCGGCGGTTCGCACACGCTGGAGTGCGCCAATCCCGATACCGGGCAGCAACGGGCCAGCGTGGCCATTCCCACCGACCGGGGCGTGGTCGAGTACTTCGGCAGCGTCACCGTCACCGGTAGCCACACCTACGCCTACTACCAGAATCAGCAGGCCCGGCAGTTCGGCGTGGTCACGCTCACCCCGCCGGGCGTCTGCTCAGGCTGACCTTGCCCCTGGCGCGGGCCGAACCCGGCCGGCCCGCGCCCTAGCGGCCAGGTCCGTCCGTCACTCTTTCCTGCGGTGGCGGCGGACCTGGCGGCGTTCCGTCACCGAACGGCCGGCCGCCCAGTTCCTCGCGCCCGTGCGGTTCGAGCCAGCCCGACAGGTCGGGGCCGGCCGGGACGATCTGGGCGGGGTTCAGGTTGGTGTGCACGCGGTAATAGTGCTGCTTGGTCTGGGCGAAGTCGATCGTGTCACCGAAGCCGGGCGTCTGGTACAGGTCACGCGCGTAGCCCCAGAGCACCGGCATCTCGGTCAGCTTGTTCCTGTTGCACTTGAAGTGGCCGTGGTAGACGGCGTCGAACCTGACCAGGGTGGGCCATAGCCTGATGTCCGCCTCGGTGATCGTGTCACCCACCAGGTAGCGGCGAGTCGAGAGCCGCTCGGACAGCCAGTCAAGCCGGGCGAACAGCTTGCCGTAGGCCTCCTCGTAGGCCGCCTGCGTAGTGGCGAACCCGCACCGGTACACGCCGTTGTTCAGGTCCTCGTAGACGAGGTCGCTGACTTCCTCGATCTCGTCGAGCAGCTTCTCCGGGTACAGGTCGGGTGCGCCAGGCCGGTGGTAGGCCGTCCACTCGTGTTCCATGTCCAGCGTTATCTGCCGGTAGTCGGCGCTCACCACCGCGCCCGAGGAGATTTCCACGACGGCCGGGACGGTGACGCCGCGGTCGTACCCGGGCACCGCCCGCTCGTAGGCCTCCCGCAGCCAGTGCATGCCAAGCACCGGGTCGATCTCGCCCGGATCCAGGTCAAAGGTCCAGCTCCGCCAGTCGTGCTCGGGTCCGCAGATGCCCATGGACAGCGCGGGCTCGAGCCCGAGCAGCCGCCGGACGATCATCGTCCGGTTCGCCCATGGGCATCCCCGCGCTACGACCAGCCGGTATCGCCCGGCTTCCACGGGAAGCGTGCCGTCCCGCCCGTCAGCCGTGATCCGCCCGTTCAGGTACTTGGTGTCCCGGACAAACTCTCCCGCAGTGCTCACTGTCCCGACGCTACCTCAGCTCCCGTTTTCAAGCATCCGCCGGGTCCGCAGTGGCAGCGCCGAACCTCCGGCCCCGGTTGCTACCGTCAAGCACATGCGGATCGCCCATCTCAGTGACCCTCACCTGATGAGGGGACCCCTGGCGGCCCAGCCCGCCGCGAACCTCGCCGAAGCGCTCGGCCGTCTGCTGTCGATCGAGCCGCGGCCCGATTGCGTCGTCATCACGGGCGATCTCGCCGATACCGGGCATCCGGAGGAGTACGCCGTGCTCCGCACCATTCTCCGGCGCTGCCCGGTACCCGTTCACCTTACGACGGGCAACCACGACGACCCGGGCGCGCTTATCGCCAGGTTCGGTGACACGCCGTTCCTGGCTAACGGCGTGTCCACGTCGTACGTCGTGGAGTACCCGGAAGCCACCATCGTCGTCGCCGACTCCTGGCTCGCCGGAAGCCCGGCCGGGAATCTCGGTCCGGACCAGCTCGCCTGGATCGACCGGACCCTGGGAGCCAGGCCGGGGACGCCCGCGCTCGTCTGCCTTCATCATCCGCCGCTGGCCGTGGGGATGCCGTTCCTCGACGGCATGATGCTGACCGACGCCGCCGAGTTCGGCGAGGTGATCCGGCGGCACCCGCACGTCGTCCGCGTGCTTGCCGGGCACGTCCACCGGGACGTCTCCGCGTTGTTCGCGGGCACCCTGATGACCGCCGCGCCGAGCACGTTCCTGCAAAGCGCACTGCGCATGCACGACCCGGAGCCGCCCGGCTACCTGGCCGAGCCGACCAGTTTCCTCCTGCACCTGCTCGATGGCGCGGACTGCGTCACGCATTCCGTGGCGATCAGCCGCGCTGCCGCCGTCCGCGCCTTCTGACCGGCCCCGGCGGCGGCCCCCGATGCGGCGCTAGCGGATTGCGTCCCAGCGGGCCCGCTCGTCGCCGGCCGGGTCGTCGACGGCATCGATGCGATCGGTGAGCAGCCCCGTGGTGCGGGTGGTGGTGTCATAGGCCGCCCAGCCGGGGTTGCCGCTGGTGATGAAGTCAACCCACACTCGGTGGACCACATCCGCGACCGCCTGCGATGGCGTGGCACCGAGACGGGGACGGACCTCGGCCAGGCCGACGGTGTCGAACACGAACGGGATCTCGGCCCCGTGGCAGGCCCCGAGCCGGTGGTTGTCCTGAGGTTCCGGGCGGTCGAAACGATAGCTCCACGTCCTGGGAGTTCCCGCCGACGCCCGGGCCTCGGCGATCCGGATGGCCGGGATGCGGAAGAACCAGTCGCTGACCACGGCGGCCAGGATGTCGCCCGGGCTGCCGTCTGGCCGGTTGGCGCGGTAGACGCCGAGGTCGTCTTGCGACAGCCCGTACGCGGCGGCGGCGGCCCCGAGCGCCGGTTCGCCGATGACGTCGATGGTGCCGGCCGCGACCAGGAACAGCCGCGCCTCGTCGCGGTCAGTCCCGATCAGCAGCGGGACGTCGCCGCCCTGACCCGCGGCGATCGCGGTCAGCGGATCCGCGGGCAGGACCTCCCCGTCGACGGTCGGCGCGAACGGCAGCAGGCTCAGCGCGAGCTTTCCCCATTTGGCCGGGTCAGGGGTCGTCTGCACCTCCACCACCAGGTCAGACGCGGCCTGCACGAGCGTGGCCAGCGGCACCGCCTTGATCGACTCCCGGTCCGCGGGCACGCCGAGCGCCTCGGCGAGGTGGCCGCCGACCTTGCGGGCCACGTCCGGGGTCAGCGTGTGGGCCGCCGCGCCGCTCTGCGCGATGGCCTGGGCGAACAAGCCCTCGGCCAGAGGCATCGACAGCAGCGTCGACACGCTCATCGCCCCGGCCGACTCACCCGCGACGGTGACGCGGGCCGGATCGCCGCCGAACGCGGAGATGTTGGCCCGCACCCACCGCAAGGCCGCCACCTGGTCGAGCAGGCCGAGGTTGGCGATGCCGTCGCCGGTGAACAGGAAGCCCTCGGCGGCCAGCCGGTAGTTGATGGTCACGCACACGACGCCGTCGCGGGCGAACGCCGCGCCGCTGTACTCGCCGAGCGATCCTGACCCGTTCATGAACGAGCCGCCGTGGATCCAGACCAGCACGGGAAGGCCGGCCGCGTTCGGGTCGGGCGTCCATACGTTGAGGTTCAGGCAGTCCTCGCCGGGGATCACCACCTCGGGGAACAGGAGCGTGTACTGCGGTGGGTAGTCGCCCTTGGGTACCGTCGCCCCGTACGCGGTCGCGTCGCGTTCGCCGTCCCACGGAGGCACGGACTGCGGTGGCCGCATCCGGTTCGCGCCGAACGGCGGCGCCGCGTAGGGAATGCCGAGGAACGCCGCGACACCAGCCTCGACCTTCCCGCGCACCGCGCCGTCCTTGAGCTGGACCACCGGATGCCGCGTCATCTCGCTCATCTGTCTCTCCGTTGCAACGTTTGATCGACCTGCTGCAAACTGTAAACCCGGCTGATCGCGGCGATCGGCGCCCTGGTCCGCTACTGCCCGGCTTATCAGCCGCTCAGCACGCGTCCGAGCTGGTCGAGGATGTCGGCCATCTGATCGGGCCGGGTGAGCATGGCCAGGTGATCCGCGTTCTCGCGGCGGACGGGCCAGCCTTTCCGGCCGGCCTCGTCGGCAATCGCCGGCAGCAGCGCCCCGGCCCCGCTATGGCCGGCTACCACTACCGGGCTCCCCAGACACGCCTCGGTCACGGCGGCGGTCACCCGCCTGGCTAGCTTGCGGTAGTAGGGAGGCCCGCCGTCCGTGCCGCCGCCGAGCGGCGGCACGAGGACCAGATGCCCTTTGCGCCGCAGGCTTTCGGCCGTAGGTTCCCAGGTGAGCGGGCCCACGAGGAGGCTGTGCACGAGAACGAAGGCGGGGCTCTGCAGCACGGTCAAGTATCTCACGATGGTACTGGCAACGCTTGTTAGGTTAGCCTAAGCTAAGCTGTCTGCGGCCGGAGTCATGTCGTGCGGTACGGACCCCAAGGAAGGGTAGATGATTAACACAAAGACAGCGGACCCGAGCCGCCTCGCCGGGCATGCTGTGACCAGCAGCAGCCGCCCGGGCGCCGCCGCATGACCGGCTGGCGGGCTACCATGACGGCCGCCGTGGCCTGCGGGGCGCTCGCCGCCGGCGTACTCACGGGCTGCGGGTCAGGGTCGTCTGACCCGTCCGGCCAGTCGATCACCCTCTACAGCGGCCAGCACGAACAGACCGTCAACGGGCTGGTGAGCGCGTTCGAGAAGCAGACCGGGATTACCGTTAACGTCCGCAGTGACGACGAGGACACGCTTGCTAACCTGATCGCCGTTCAGGGAGCCCACTCGCCGGCCGATGTCTTCTACACAGAAAACTCGCCGCCGCTGGAGTTCCTCCGCCAGAAGGGCTTGCTGTCCCCGGTGAACCAGGCCACGCTCTCGGCGGCCACGGCCAGGTACAACTCGCAGGCCGGGGACTGGGTGGGGGTTTCCGCGCGGGTCAGCGTACTGATCTACAACCCGTCGCTGATCGCCAAGGGCCAGCTTCCCGCCAGCGTGATGCAGCTCGCCGACCCGAAGTACAAGGGCAAGCTCGCCCTCGCCGCCGGGGAGACCGACTTCCAGCCGATCGTCACCTCGGTGCTGAAGGCCCATGGTCAGGCGGCCACGCTCAGCTGGCTTGAGGGCGTCAAGTCGAACGCCGCGAGCCACTCCGTCCCGGACAACGAGACGGTCACCGATGAGGTGAACCGCGGCCAGGTCGCCTTCGGCGTCATCAACGAGTACTACTGGTACCGGCTCCAGGCGGAGATCGGCGTGTCGGCGATGCACTCGCAGATCGCCTACTTCGCCCCGCATGATCCTGGCTACGTGATCGACGTCTCCGGCGCGGCGGTGCTGAAGTCGAGCCAGCACCAGGCGGCGGCGCAGAAGTTCCTCGCTTTCCTGGTCAGCAAGCAAGGACAGGAGATCATCGCGCGTGCGTCAGGCAACGAGCAGAGCTACGAGTACCCGCTCGGGTCCGGGGTGACCACGTCGGCGCCGGAGGCACCGTTCGACGAGCTTCAGCCGAACTCGATCACCGTCGCCGATCTCGGCGACGGCTCGGCGGCGATCGCCCTGCTGCGGCAGGCAGGCCTGGTGTGAGCCGCCCGACAGATGGTAAGGACTGATGATGGCCGCCACCGCGACGCTTCCCGAGGGCCACGCCGGGAGCCGGGATGAGAAGGGCACGGTCCGCCCCCGGCGTGCCCGCCGGCCGGTCGCCCTGTTTACGATCAGCGCGCTGGTGGCGGCGGTCCTCGCGCTGCCGCTGGTATTCCTGCTGATCGAGGCCCAGGGCGCCGGGGCGGCGGAAGTGGCGCACCTGATCTTCCGGCCGCTGACCCGCTCCCTGCTCTGGAACACCGTGCGGCTCACCGTCGTGGTCACCCTGGCGTGCGCGGTCATCGGAACCGCCGCCGCGTGGTGCATCGAGCGGACCGACCTGCCGGGCCGCCGGGCCTGGGCCGTGCTCGTGGTGGTGCCGCTCGCCATCCCTGACTTCGTGGTGAGTTTCGGCTGGAACTCACTGTGGTCCTGGGCCCACGGTTTCCTGGGGGCCGTCATCGTGATGACCCTGGCGGTGTACCCGCTGGTGTACCTGCCGGTGGCGGCCAGCCTGCGGATGGCCGATCCCGGTCAGGAGGAGGTCGCCCGGAGCCTGGGCTCCGGACGCGCCCGTACCTTTGTCCGGATCACGCTCGGCCAGGCCAGGGGCGCCATCCTCGGCGGCTGCCTGCTGGTCGCCCTGGTCATGCTGGCGGAGTACGGTGCGTTCGAGATCCTCGGGTACCAGACCTTCACGACCGAGATCTTCACCGAGCTCAACGGGTATAGCTTCGCCGCCTCATGCGCGCTGTCCCTGGTGCTCGTGGTACTCAGCCTGCTCGTGCTGGCCGGCGAAGGCATGCTCCGCGACCGGGGCCGGGTCAGCCGGTCCGGCCCGATGACCCAGCGGGTCAACCCGCCCCTGCGGCTCGGCTGGACGCGCTGGCCAGCGCTGGCCGCATTCGCCGCGCTTGTCCTGCTCGCGCTCGGCGTCCCGGTGGGGGCCGCCGTGTACTGGATGCAGGCGGGCCGGTCCGGGGGATTGTCGGGCGGGGCTAACGTCTCGCTGCTGGACGCCGCCGGGCACACCGCACTTTACGGCCTGGCCGCGGGGGCCCTGGCCACGGTCATGGCGCTTCCCGTGGCCCTGCTGGCCATCCGGCACAGCGGGCGCGTGCAGCACCTGCTGGAACGCAGTACCTACCTGGTCCTGGGCATGCCGGGCGTGGTGATCGCCTTCGCCCTGCTCTATTTCACCGAACGCTATGCGGCCGGGTTCGGCTACGGGACGTCGCTGCTGCTCATCGGCTGCTACGCGATCATGTTCTTCCCGCTGGCGCTGGTCGGGGTCAAGGCATCGCTGGCCCGGGCGCCGGTCAGCCTGGACGAGGTGGCCAGGTCCCTGGGCCAGCGCAGGCTGGCCGTGCTGTTCCGGGTGACCGTGCGACTGGCCGGGCCCGGCCTGGCCGCCGCGTTCTGCCTGGTGTTCCTGTCGGTGGTCACCGAGCTCACCGCCACGTTGCTGCTGATCCCGACCGGCGCGCAGACGCTGGCCACTCAGTTCTGGTCATATGAGACCAACCTGTCCTACAGCCAGGCCGCGCCCTTCGCCCTCGTCATGATCATCGTCGCGGCCGTGCCAAGCTATGTACTGGGCCGATTCTTCAATCGCCAGGCTCAAGCGCGAGGATGAGGGCATGCGGCAAGTCGCGGTTACCGGTCTGCATAAGGCCTTCGGCGCCCACCCGGTCCTGACCGGCGTGGACCTGGAGGTGCCGGCCGGGTCCCTGACGGCGATCCTGGGGCCGTCAGGCAGCGGGAAGACCACGCTGCTGCGGCTGCTGGCCGGCTTCGAGCGGGCCGACGCCGGCACGATCATGATCGGCGACGTCGTGGTCGACGGCGCCGGCGTGCACGCCGCGCCGGAACGGCGCCGCATCGGTTACGTCCCGCAGGAAGGCAGCCTGTTCCCGCACCTGACCGTCGAGGCCAATGTCGGGTTCGGACTCACCGCCCGGGAGCGGCGGGGCGGCAAGGTCGCCAGCATGCTGGAGGCGGTAGGCCTGGGCGGGTTCGGCAAGCGGTACCCGCATCAGCTTTCCGGCGGCCAGCAGCAGCGGGTCGCGCTGGCCCGGGCCCTGGCCATCGACCCCGCGGTGGTGCTGCTCGACGAGCCGTTCGCCTCGCTGGACGCTCACCTGCGGGCCAGTGTCCGCGCCGACGTCCAGGAGATCTTCCGCCGCGGCGGGACCACGGCGGTACTGGTGACGCATGACCAGGACGAGGCGCTGTCGGTCGCCGACCGGGTCGCGGCGCTGCGGGACGGGAAGATCGCGCAATGCGCGACGCCGGAAGACCTCTACCGCCGGCCGGCCGATCCGGAGCTGGCCAGCTTCATCGGCGAAGCGAACCTGCTCGAGGGGGTCCTCAGCGACGGTGTCGTGAAGACGCTCCTGGGCAACCTTCCGCTCGACGCGGCCGTGACCACTTCCGCGGGCACCAGCCAGGTGACGGTCCTGGTCAGGCCCGAGCAGATCGAGATCGAACTCAGCGCGGACGGGGTGCCGGGCCGGGTGACGTCGTTCGGTTACCACGGGCACGACGCCGTCGTGCACGTCCGGCCCGAGCATGACGCCGACCGGACGATCATCGTGCGGATGACCGGCGGCCCTCATCTGCCGGCCGGCTCGCCGGTGACTCTCCGGGCCCGGGGCCCGGTATTCGCGTGGCCCAGGGATTAGCCCGCTTGCGCGAGCCGTGCCGTGCGGCCGCGCAGGTGCACCCGCGCCGCGGCCGTAGTCCGCGTCCCGGCCGTAGTCAGCGCGCCGGCCGTAGTCAGCGCGCCGGCCGTAGTCAGCGCGCCGGCCGCAGTCCGCGCCGCGCCGGCCGCAGTCCGCGCCGCGCCGGCCGCAGTCCGCGCCGCGCCGGCCCCGGAACCGGGGTTTTGCGTCAACGCGGTTGCCGTGATGGGCCGTACCTGGGAGGCTTGCGGCTGGTGTCTGGCCGCTATTGTTCGGTACTGTTCGGGGGTGTCCATTGTGGCGCGTATGCACCTTACGGCCCGGGTGACCGGACTCCTGGCCGGCGCGGTCCTTACCGCGTCCATGGCGCTGGCTGTCGCCGCGCCGGCATCGGTAGCGAGCGTCGCCCGGCCGGTAGCCGCCTCCACGGCGGCCGGCTCAGCCTCAGCGGGGCCGAGCGGAGTACGCGCGAAAGCGGCTGCGATCGAGGTCGCGTCCACCGGCCGGCTGCTGTGGAGCCGCGGCCTGAACACCGAACGCCCGATGGCCAGCATCACCAAGGTGATGACCGCGCTGATCGTGATCAGGGCGGGAGACCTGGGCCGGAAAGTCACCATCCCGTCCGCCGTGATCGCGTACGTAAACAAGTACGACGCCAGCAACGCCGGCCTGCGGCCGGGCGACAAGCTCACCGCCCGCGAGCTTCTCTATGCGCTGCTGCTGCCCTCCGGGGCCGATGCCGCCTACGCCCTGGCGGAGACCTATGGTCCGGGTATCCCGGCGTTCATCGCCAAGATGAACGCCACCGCGAAGCTGATGGGGATGAGCCGGACCCACTTCAGCAACTTCGACGGCTTGCCCTGGCCGACGCCGTACTCGAACTACTCCACCGCCGCGAACCTGCTCACCCTCGGCCGCGCGGCGATGAGGTCCTCGCTCTTCCGCTCGATCGTGGACCAGCGCACGTACCGGCTCGCCGCCGGATCAGGACACCACGCCTACCGGTGGCGGAACATCAACCCGCTGCTCGGCCGCTACCCGGGCGTGATCGGGATCAAGCCCGGATACACCGGGGCCGCCGGCCAGTGCCTGCTGTTCGAGGCTAGCCGCAACGGCTATTCTCTTATCGGCGTCACCCTGGACGGTCCCGGGTCCATCACCACCGCCGATACAGCTGATGCGATCCAGCTTCTGAACTGGGCCTTCGGCCTCCCGAGGACCTAAGCCCGCACTGCTCAGGCCCCCGGGGAGCGGCCCGGTCCACTGGTCCAGGATCAGGCGGGCACGGTGATCAGCCGCCGCTCTAGATCGCGGACCGACCCGTTCCGGACATGGCACACGCGGGGTCGGCCGCTGCCTCCTGTGGCCGGTGCAGCAGCAGGCCGCCCAGCGCCACGACGGCCAGCACGACCACGGCGATTCCGTACTCCTGCGCGGTCGCGAGCAGGCCGTTGACGTTAGTGACCAGGACACCCGCGATAACGGCGGGCAGGCCCAGGCCGAGGTAGGAGACGATGTAAAGCAGCGACAGGACCCCGGCCCGCTCCTGCGCCCCCACCAGCGGCAGGACGAGCCGGATGCCACCCTGGAAGCCGCCGCCGAAGCCGACGCCCGCGATAGCGGTGCCGAAGAAGAAGCCCGCCGCCGAGTCCGCCGCCGTGGCCGCCAACGTCACCGCGACGCCCGCGACGAGCGCCGCGATGCTCAGGTAGAGGGTCGGCCGGGGCTCGGCGCGGTTGAAGGCCAGCACGGCCATTGCCGCGACCCCGGCCAGGATGAACAAGCTCAGCCCGCCGTAAACCACCGATGACGAGTGCAGCAGGGTGGCGGCGAGCGCGGGGCCGAGTGAGGCGTAGAAGCCCGCCAGCGCCCACACGGCGAACAGGACAGGCGCCGCGATGGCGACCTCGCTGCGTATCGCCTTCGGCAGCCTGATGTCCGGGACCAGGCTCTGCAGGGCCCCTGGCCGGCGGGTGGCCGTCTCCCGCATGGCGAGGACGCCCGCGGCCTGGATCCCGAACACGCCGAGCAGGACCAGGTAGATCAGGTGCGTCGGGGCGGGCAGGAACTGCACCGCGAGGGCCGAGATAAGCGCCCCAGATGCCGTGCCGACGCCCGGTGCGAACGAGTTGGCCAGCGCTCCGCGGCGCCGGTCGACATCGAGCATGGCGGCCCCGACCGCGCCCAGCGATGAACCGGTGGCCAGGCCCTGCACCACCCTGGCCGCGAGCAGCGTCCCTACTCCGGCCGCGGTCGTGAACAGCACTACGGCCACGGCCTGCAGGGCGAGGCCGGTCAGCAGGACCGGGCGCCGGCCAACGTGGTCGGACAGCTTGCCGAACGTCAGCAGGGTGGCCAGCACCGCCAGCGCGTAGACGCCGAACACCACGGTGGTCGTCAGCGGCGAGAACCCCCAGTGCGCGGCGTACACCGCGTACAGCGGCGTCGGGGCGGCCGAGGCGGCCAGGAACGACACGATGATCGAGCCGAGGAACAGCAAGAGCAGGCCGCGCCTGCGCGGGCTATCGGCGTCCCGCGGCGTCATCGGCGACTCGGCACGGACCCAGCCCGGTCGGGCCCAGCCCGGTCGGGCCGAACCGGCGCGGGCCGAGCCGGCGCGGGCCGAGCCCGGGCGGGCCGAGCCCGGGCGGCCCGAGCCGACCCGGACCAGGTCCTTACTGCTGGCCATGAGCGTCCTCCTTCGTCGAAGGCGATTCGGTGCTAGCCATCGCAAGTGAGTCGCGAACAGTAACCGAACAGATCGATCTGTCTATTCCCGCGTGCCCGGCTCGCGCTCTTCCAGGTAGACGCCTCTCGCCCCTCCCGCGTGAGCTGCCGAAGGGACCGGCCACCAGGAGACACGCGCCAAGCACTAGCGCGCTATGCACGGGCTCGCTCATCCTCGCCGCGGCCGGGCTCCTCGCCGGCCGGCGCGCGACCTCGTACTGGCTGGCTCTCGACGAGCTCGGGCCGCTCGGCGCGATACCGGTCAGCGAGCGGGTGGTGGTCGACGGCAAGTACGTGACCGCGGCGGGCGTGTCATCCGGCATCGACATGGGGCTGACCCTCGCCGGGCTGATCGCGGGCGACGAGGTGGCCCACGCCATCCAGCTCGGCATCGAGTACGACCCGCAGCCGCCCTACGACGCCGGCTCCCCGGACCGCGCTCCGGCTGGGGTAGTCACCCGCCTGCGCTCCCGCAGCCGCTTCATCCTGACCTAAGACGCTGGCCGGGAGTAGACGAGGAGAGCGGCCGCGCCCGCGGGCTCGGCCGACTCCAGGTGCAGGTCCATCGGCGGGGTGCCGTCCCGGAACAGGCGGGTTCCGCCGCCGATGACGACGGGGAAGACCAGCAGCCGGTACTCGTCAATGAGGTCATGCTCCATGAGCGTCTGGACCACGCTGGTGCTGCCGGTGATGACCAGGTCCCGCGCGCGCTTCCGCTTCGACACTTCGGCCACCAAGTCGCCGTCCAGCACGGCGGAGTTCTCCCAGTCCCCGGCCTCGTCGAGCGAGTGCGACGCTACGAGCTTGGGGATGGCGTTCATCTTGGCCGCGAAGTCATTGTCCCGGTCTGGCCAGATCTTGGCGAAGAGCTGCCAGGTCCGGCGGCCTAGCAGCATGGCCCCGGTGTCCAGGACCTCGCCGAGATGAAACTTGTCTCCTGCTACCGCCTCCGGGCCGAACCGGAACGCCCAGCCTCCGTGCCTAGTGCCCTCGGACCCGTCGGGATCTTGCATGACCCCGTCCAACGACACGAACTCGATGACGATGACTCTGCTCATGAACGCCTCCTTCGTGGATGGTTACCCTCACCACGAACGGGATGCCACGCCGGGGACAAGCCCCTCGAGCCGGATAGCCGCGCAGACTACAGCTCAGCGAACACGCCTTCATGCCGGTCGTAGTCGTACCGGTAGATCTCGCGGCCGTCCAGGTAGGCGCGCTCGGCCCGGCTCATCACGTCCAGCGGGTCGCCGGACCAGATCACCAGGTCGGCGTCCTTGCGAGGAGTCAGCGAGCCGATCCGGTCGGCGCAGCCGATGATCTTGGCCGGGTTGATCGTCACCGCGCGCAGCGCCGTCACCGGGTCCAGGCCTTCCTTGACCGCCAGCGTGGCCTGGTGGATGAGGAAGTGGATCGGCACCACTGGGTGATCGGTGGTGATGGCGATCGTCACCCCGGCCGCGGCGAGCCGCCCCGGGTTGGCCAGCGACCGGTTGCGCAGCTCGATCTTGGACCGGCTGGTGAACAGCGGCCCGATCACCACCGGGATCGACGCGGCGGCGATCTGATCGGCCAGCAGGTAAGCCTCGGTGCCGTGATCGATCACCAGGTCATACCCGAACTCCCGCGCGATCCGCATCGCGGTCGCGATGTCGTCGGCGCGATGGCAGTGCTGCCGCCACGGGATCTCCCGGCGCAATACCCGCCCCAGCGCCTCGAGCTTGAGGTCACGTTCCACCGGTCGCCCGGACGAAGAGTCGTCGGCGGACGCGGACGCGGACGAAGACGGAGACGCGGCGGCGGACGCTGCGGCGGCCAGCTTGGCCTGGTAGTTGACGGCGTCGACGAACGCGCCGCGGATCACCGCGGCGGTCCCCAGCCTGGTCGACGGCGTCTCGTTCCGCTCCCCGTAGACCCGCTTGGGGTTCTCGCCGAGCGCGGACTTCAGGCCGGCTCGCGGAGCACCATCTCATCGACGGTACGGCCCCAGCACTTGATCGCCACGGTCTGGCCGCCGATCGGGTTGGCCGAGCCGGGGTTGACGTTCACGGCGAGCACCCCGCCGCTGATAGCGTCGCGGAAGCCCAGGTCAGCCGGGTTGATCGCGTCGAGCGCCCGCACCTGGGCGGTGACCGGACTGGTTCGCTCGTTGGTGTCCTGCCCCGCCCAGCCCTCGCCCTCCTCGTGTACGCCGGCGTGCGCGTGGGCGTCGATGAAGCCGGGCAGCACCCACTTCCCCGTCGCGTCCACCACGTCCACGCCGTCCGGCACCGCGAAGCCCGGTCCCTCGACGGCCGCTATCTTCCCGTCCCGCATCAGGACGGTCCCGCCGTCCACCGGCTCGCCCTCGATCGGGACGACGCGGCCGCCGACAATCGCAGTACCCGTCTCAGTCACGCTCTACCTTCCTGCCAACGCACCCCAGATGACGACGCGGGCCCAGCGGGTCACCCGCCCTTGCTGATGGCCTCGATTTCGTCCCGGCTGAGGTCGATGGCCGCGGCGGCGACGTTCTCTTCCGCGTGCTCGGGCGAGCCGGTCCCTGGAATGGGCAGGATCGCCGGCGAGATGGCCAGCAACCAGGCCAGCACGATCTGGTGCTCGGTCACGCCGAGCCGCTCGGCGGCCACGGCCACCGCGACCCTCCGGTCGGTCTGCTGTATCGGCGCCCACGGCAGGAACACCATGTTTTCCTGCTCGCACAGGTCGATCAGCGGCTCCGACTGCCGGTCGGCCACGTTGAATCTGTTCTGTATCGACACGATCGGGACGATCCGCTCCGCCTCGCGGAACTGGTCCTCCGTCACATTGGACAGGCCGACGTGACGGATCTTGCCCTCGTCCTTGAGTTCGGCGATCGCGCCGACCGACTCGGCCAGCGGCACCTTGGGGTCCGGGCGGTGGAATTGGTACAGCGGTATCTGCTCCAGCCGGAGCCTGCGCAGGCTGCCCTCGCACGCCTGCCGCAGGTGCTCGGGGCGCCCGTCGGCGTCCCAGCGGTTCGGGCCGGGCCGGACCAGGCCGCCCTTCGTCGCGATCACCAGGTCATCCGGGTAGGGATAAAGCGCCTCGGCGATCAGGGACTCACTGACCTCGGGGCCGTAGGAGTCGGCCGTGTCGATGAAGTTGACGCCGAGTTCGACGATCCGCCTGAGCGTGGCGATGGCCCGGTCCCGGTCGGGCGGGTCACCCCAGATACCCGGCCCGGTGATCCTCATGGCGCCGAAGCCCATGCGGTTGACGGTCAGGTCACCGCCGACGTCCAGTGTCCCGGCCGCCGCGGCGGATGGCTGCGCGTTCACTTGTTACCTCCTCCTTGTCGTCACCGTCACCCTCTCATGGCCTCCCCCGCCCGCGACGCTCTCCCCCCGTGGGTGATCAGGTACTGATTTTCGTCCGGGCCGCGGCCAATTTGACCGCTTTAGTCAGCGTTTCGATGTCATAGGCACCGTAGTGCCTCATGCCATTGATAAAGAACGTCGGAGTGCCGGATACCCCGGACAGGTCGGCGGAATCCACGTCCTCGCTGACGTGAGCCGCCCCGGTGTGCTTACGGAGATCCGCGGCGAATTTCCCGGTATCGAGTCCGAGCGATTCCGCGTAGCTGATCAGGTCGCGTGAGGTGAGCGCACCCTGGTGGTCAAAGAGCAGGTCGCGCATTTCCCAGAACTTGCCCTGGCGGGCGGCGGCCTCGGCGGCCTCGGCGGCGAGTTGCGCGTGCGGATGGACGTCGTTCAGCGGCAGGTGCCGCCACACGTACCGCAGGTCGCCGAAGTCGCGCAGCAATTCCCGCACCACCGCCTCGGCCTGCCCGCAGTACGGGCACTCGAAGTCGCCGTACTCGACTATGGTGACCGGCGCCTTGACCGGTCCGCGCACATGATCCCGCGCGGGATCCACCGGAACGACTAGGTCAGTGATGACCTCGGCCGTACCCAGCAGCGCGCGCAGCCGTTTCCGCGTCGGCAGCCGCTTCACCAGCCGGAAGATAATCCAGGTCAGGCCCGACGCGCCGAGCGCGGCGGAGAGGATACCGAGCTTGGCCTCGGCTAGCTCGGTGCCCTGCAGCGCCAGCGACGCGATCAGCAGCGACACGGTGAAGCCGATCCCGGCCACGGCCCCGGCGCCCACGACCGCGCCCCAGCCCACTGGCGGCCGCACCCGCCCGTGGGTAATCCTGGTTACCAGCCATGCGCAGCCGGCCGTCCCGATCGGCTTTCCCAGCAGGTAACCGAACAGGATGCCAAGCGTGACCGGCGAGGTGTAGGCCCGGGCGAGGAAGCTGCCGGTGATCACGATCCCCGCGTTGGCCAGGGCGAACAGCGGCACGATCACGTAACTGGTCCAAGGATGATAGATCTGCGCGAGCCGGTCGTTCGGCGAGATCGCGGACCGCACCACCCCTTGCGCCGACTGCGCAAGCTCGGCGGTGGGCTGCTCACGGAACAGCCGGAACGCCTCGGACGCCTGCTCCAGGGAGGCGCGGGTCGCCGAGTAGGCGTAGGTCAGCAGGCCCATGACCAGCCCGACCACGATCGGATCCACGCCCGACTTCAGGAACGCCACCCAGGCGGCCAGTCCGACCATCGCATAAGGAGGCCCGTACCGGACACCGCGCGCCCGGATGATCAGGACGAGGCCCAGGAACCCGATCCCGAACAGCAGCGGCACCACGTCGATGTGCCCGCTGTAGAAGATCGCGATGACCGCGAGCCCGGCCAGGTCGTCGACGATGGAGAAGGTGAGCAGGTAGGTGCGGACGCGGTCGGGCAGCCTACGGCCGACCAGCGCGAGCGCGCCGAGCGCGAAGGCGGTGTCCGTTGACATCGCCATCCCCCAGCCGTGCTGGGACGGCCGCCCGGCGTTCGCGATCAGGTAGATGCCGATGGGCACGATCATGCCGCCCAGCCCGGCTATCAGCGGCAGCGTGAGCCTGCTCCGCACCCGCAGCTCACCCAGGTCGAACTCGCGCCGCGCCTCCAGCCCCACCACCAGGAAGAAGAAGGCCATCAGCCCGGAGTTCACGAACTCGCGCAGGTCGAGGGTCACCCCCCAGCGGCCGACCAGGACGGCGAGCCGGGTCGCCCACACCGTGTCATACGAAGAGATGCTGATGTTCGCCCAGATCAGCGCGGCCACCGTGGCGCCCGCCAGCACCAGGGCACTGCCCGTCTCGGTGGCCAGGAACATGCGCAGCGGCGTTTCCATCCGCCGCGCCCAGGCCGTCCGCCCGGAAAACGGCCCCGCGGCCGCCGTCTCGTCTTCGGTGGGCACCGCCTCAGCGGCCGTCGGCTCGCTCACCTGCACCTCATGGTCTGCTCCAAGGTCAAAATCTTATTTACTCCGAACGGACCGTCCTGCGTGCCCCCGCAGCTAATTATCGCGGATCGCCGCTGCCGCTCTGCGGGCAGCAGTGATCCACGACGCAGCCGACACCATCCCGTGATCGCGGAAAGCCTTGTCGTCCGGCGATCCCCACGTCTAAACTGAACGTTCAGTCAACCATGGGAAGTCATCGTGAGCGTCCAGCCCATTGCCCCGCCCTCGGGCCCCAGGCTCAAGGAGATCATCGCCACCCAGGAAGAGATCTTCGTCGCCCGTCAGCCGAACTCCGCCCGGCTCGCCGAGCAGGCCAAGCAGCACCTGGCCGGCGGGGTCACCTCGAGCTGGCAGATCACCGCGCCGCAGCCGGTCTGGCTGAGCCACGGCCAGGGCTCGAAGGTCTACGACGTCGACGGCAACGAGTACGTCGACCTGCACGGCGGCTACGGTGCGGCCCTGGCCGGCCACGCCCATCCCGCCATCGCCGACGCCATCGGCGCCCAGGCCGCCCTGGGCACCCACTTCGCCCAGCCGACCAAGAACGCGATGGCGGTCGCGGCCGAACTCGCCCGCCGTTTCGGCCTGCCCCGCTGGCGGTTCGCCAACTCCGGGACCGAAGCGACCATGGACGCCGTCCACCTCATGCGGTCGATCACCGGCCGGGACCTGATCATCAAGATCGAGGGCTGCTACCACGGCCACCACGACTCGGTGCAGGTCTCCGTAGCCCCCGGCCCGGACGAGGCCGGCCCGCGGGACCGGCCCAGCAGCGCCCCCGCCTCGAGCGGCATTCCCCGGGCCATCACCGACCTGACCCTGATCGCCCCGTTCAACGACCTCGACAGCGTCGCCCGGCTCCTCGACGAGCACCACGGCGAGGTCGCGGGGATGATTATCGAGCCGGTCATGATGAACGCCGGGATCATCAAGCCCGAGCCCGGCTACCTGATCGGCCTCAGGCAGCTGCTGCATGACCACGGGGCGCTGCTCACCTTCGATGAGGTAAAGACCGGCCTGACCGTCGGCCCGGGCGGGGTGACCCAGAACTCCGGCGTCAAGCCCGACCTGATCTGCCTGGCCAAGTCGCTGGGTGGCGGCGTGGCCGTGGCCGCGATCGGCGGCACGGAAGCCGTCATGGACCACGTCGCGGACGGCGGCTACGAGATGGTCGGCACCTTCAACGGCAACCCGCTGGCCATGGCCGCGACCCGGGCCATGCTCACCGAGGTGGCCACGCCCGGGGCTTACCAGCGGATCGAGAAGCTTCGGGTCCGCGCCGCCACCGGCATCGAGGAGGCCATCGAGGAACACGGGCTGACCGCGCACGTGGTCACGGCGGGCGCCAAGGGCTGCGTCGTGTTCGCCGCCGAGCCGGTCCGCGACTACCGCGGCTTCCTCGGCGTGGACGACAGGTATAGTCACGCGCACTGGCTCTACCAGCACAACGGCGGGGTCTTCCTTCCGCCCTGGGGCAAGATCGAGCAGTGGCTGATCTCCGTCCAGCACGACGAGGCCGATATCGACCGGCTGGTGACGAACTTCGCCGCCTTCGCCCAGGCCGTCAGAACCGAGGACTGAAACGATGGCGCACCCGAGAGAAGGCTGGCAAGGGCACGGCGCCCCCAGGAAACTGACCCGCAGGTCCTTCCTCGGCGCGACGGGCGCGGCGCTCGCGGCCCTCGGCGCCGCCCCCCTGCTCAGCGGCTGCGCCTCCGCCCTGGCCGGCACCGGCACCGTCCGGCTGCCGCGCCCGGACAACCCGGTCAAATGGCCCGTCTTCCCCGGAAACGCCGCCATCGCCTCGAACCTGCCCCCCGAGCCCGGCGCCACCCTGCAGATCTACACCTGGGTCGCCTACATCAACCAGGCCGTGGTCAACGCCTTCGCCAAGAAGCACAAGGTCAAGGTGCAGATCACCACGTTCAACACCATGAACGAGGCGATGTCCAAGCTGCGTAGCGGCCTGAGTTACGACCTGCTGATCGGCGCCACCGTCGACGTGCTCGGCCAGCTCATCGAGTCCCAGCTGGTCCAGCCGCTCAACCACTCCTATATCCCGAACATCACCCAGGCCTGGCCCGACTTCACCAACCCCTTCTACGACCAGGGCTGGCAGTACACGGTGCCGTACACGATCTACACGACCGGGATCTCCTGGCGCAAGGACCTGGTGGACGAGAACCCGTACGCGATGAGCAACCCGTGGGCGATGCCCTGGCAGGCGAAGTACAAGGGCCGGGTCGCCATCCTGGACGACTACCGGGAGTCGATCAGCCTGGGCCTGATGAAGAACGGCATCTTCGACCTCAACACCACCGACTACAGGCAGATCGCCACCGCGCGCGAGGCGCTCGAGGAGCTCAGCAGCCTGGTCAACGTCCGGATCGACAACAACGACTACACCGAGGTCCCCGCCGGGGACACCTGGATCCACCACGCCTGGTCAGGCGACATGGCGGCGGCGGCCTCCTACATGCCCAAGGGCGTCCCGGTCAGCGACGTCGGCTACTGGTTCCCCCCCGACGGCAAAGGACCGGTCGCGAACGACACCAACCTCATCCTGCGCTCGGCCACCAACCCCGTGCTCGCCCACATGTTCCTCAACTACATGCAGGATCTGCCGAACGTACTGGAGAACATCAGCTTCAACGGCTATATGCAGCCGCTGACCGGCGTGACCCCGCAGGTGCTGGTCAAGGAGCAGATCCTGCCGCCGGCGCTGCTGTCCACGGTGGTGCTCCCGTCGTACTTCCGCCGCGGCGTGGCCCAGCTGCAGCTGCCCGTAGACGCCGACGCGCTGTGGCAGCAGGCCTGGCTCGTCGTGAGCAACGGAATCTGAAGGACAACCGATGAGACGCAAGAACGCGTTCTGGATCGCCCTGGCGGCGCCGGGGATCATCTGGCTGGTATTGCTGTTCATCGTGCCGTTCTACGCGGTGCTCGCGATCGCGATGGGAAAGCTCGACCAGCTCTTCGAGTCCCCGGTCGCGGTCTGGAACCCGTTCGCGTGGAGCTCGGAGAACGTCATCGACGTCTCCCGCGACCTGGTGGGCAGCGCGGCGTTCGCCGGCCCGATCGTGGTCAGGACGGTGGTCTACGTGGCCATCGCCAGCCTGCTCTGCCTGGTCATCGGCTATCCGGCCGCGTACTTCGTGGCCCGCTTCTCCGGCCGCAGGAAGGGGCTGTTCCTGATCCTGCTCATCGCGCCGTTCTGGATCAGCTACATGATGCGCATGCTGGCCTGGATCAGCCTGCTGCAGACCAACGGTATCGCGAACAAGGCGCTGTCGTGGTTTGGCATCTCCCCGGTCAACTGGCTGGGCGGCCACGCGGCCACGGTGATCCTCGGCCTGGTCTACGGCTACATCCCGTACCTGATCCTGGTGCTGTACGCGGGCCTGGACCGGATCGACCCGGCCCTGATCGAGGCCGGCCGGGACCTCGGCCTGGGCCGGGCCCGCACGTTCGTCAGGATCACGCTGCCGCTGTCCAAACAGCCCATCCTCACCGCGCTGCTGATCACCGTGCTGCCAATGATCGGCGACTACTACACCAACCAGCTGCTGTCCGGCGCCGCGTCCACCTCGATGATCGGCAACCTGATCCAGGGCCAGCTCGGCACGCCCGGCCTCGAAGGCCAGGGCGCGGTGCTGTCCCTGCTGCTCCTGCTGGTCCTGCTCATCCCGATGATCTACTACGTCATCGCGACGAACCGGGCCTCGAAGGCGGCGGCATGACCGCCCCGGGCGTTTCCGCGGAAACGCCGACCCAGCCCAAGGCCCGGACCCGTAGCCGCTGGAACCCCAGGAACCCGTGGCGCCACCCGTGGTTCCTCGAGGGCTTCACCTGGCTGTACCTGATCTGGTCGCTGGTGCCGATCGGCATCGCGGTGCTGTTCTCGTTCAACCGGGGCAAGTCGCAGAGCGTCTGGCAGGGCTTCTCCTGGCGCTGGTACTTCAAGGATCCGGTCAACTCGGTCCTGCACAACCCGCAGCTGCACGCGGCGGTCATCCAGACCGTGCGGCTATCCGTGCTGACCACGGTGATCGCGGTGCCGCTCGGGGTGGCGTTCGCGCTCGGCATCAACCGCTGGCGCGGCCCCATCCCGGCGACGTTCAACTTCCTGATGATCCTGTCCTTCGTCATCCCCGAGCTGATCTTCGGCGTGGCGATGTTCTTCGTGTTCACGGAGCTGTTCACGTCCGTGCACCTGGGCACGACGGCCGAGGTCCTCGCCCTGGTCACCTGGAACGTGAGCTGGCCCGCGATCATCGTCCAGGCCCGGCTGGTCACGCTCGGCCGCCAGTACGAGGAGGCGGCCGCCGACCTGGGCGCCAACCGCTTCCAGGCCATGCGCCGCGTCATGCTGCCGCTGCTGGCCCCGGCCATCTTCGCCAGCGCGGTGCTGGTGTTTTCCGGCGTGATCGACGACTTCGTCATCGTCGACCTGCTCTCCTCCAACGCGGGCAACACCCCGATGTCGGTGATCATCTATTCCACCCAGCACGGCGGCAATGGCGGCCCCGCGCTGAACGCCCTCGGCACGATCATGCTGGTCATGTCGTTCGTCATCGCGATCATCGGCTATATCGGCTACCGCTTCTTTACCCGTGGCGAACGGGGCAGCCGGATCGACGCTCTCACCACGATCGCGGGCGGCGAAGGCTGATCCCTACAGCTCACTTACCCCAGGCGACGTCCTGAGCTGAATTGAGACGTGACCGGGCGACCGCCGGAGTTACCCTGACAGGCGCGGAAAGGCCCGGCCGGCGCGAAAGGGGAGAGGCGTGCTCGAGGAGCTAGAGTTCGACGACAGCGATTCGCCCGCGATCGGCCTGGTCCCGGCCGGCATTTCCTGGGCCGAGGTGCGGGACCACATGAAGATCGCGCATCACTGCGTCCTGCTGCCGCCGGCCGACGGCGGCGAGTACGCCGGGGCCTACTGGACGGGCACGGACATGGTGGTGATCCCCGATCTCGGCCCGGACCAGGACCAGGCCATCGAGGAGTTCCGCGCCTACCTCCAAGAGCACGACGAGACATAGCCCCGCCCCCGCTGCCTTCGACACCTCCCTCGTCGCCAACGCGGCCCCGCCGGGTCAGCAAAAAAATCCTTCCGGATGTATCCGGCGAGGACCTGGCGCCTCCGTCTCGATAGAACCCGGATATGCCGCCTGCCGGCCCGAAGTCAGGCGCTGTCAAAGCCGGGTCAGTTCAGACTTGGGAGGATCGCGATGAGCGAAGCGAACGTCGAACCGGCTCTGTCCAGGCAGGCCAACTTCAGATACGGCGAGGTGTCAAGCGGCACAACCTTCAGCGCGAGGGCCGTGTCGGCGCCCAGCCTCGGCCCGCTGGTGGCCTTCGCCGGCACGTTCACCGGCCGCGGCTTTAACACCATCTTCCGGCCCAACAGTGCGGTGTCGCCGACACAGCTGCCCAATATGCCGCCAGAAGGTCCTCCCGACAACGTTCTCGAACTGAACCTCACCTCCGAGACCCTGTCCTTTTCAGCGCCTCTCGGTACCGTTCCCAACCGAGGTACCGGCCAGCAGGCCGACATCGACCTGAACGGCGTCCCCTACCTGCAGACCATCAGCGACGTCACCGTCCCCAGCCAGCCCGTTGGCATCCACTTCGAGCCGGGGCTCTGGATGGCCGTTCCCGATACCACCATTCCGGTCGTGCAGGAGCCGACGGTGGTGCGCATGGCGTCGATCCCCCATGGCACCACCATCGAGGCGCAGGGGACTTTTTCCACCGCCGCCGGGAAACCGACGATCAATCCCGCGGACATCACCCCGACTTTCGTGAACAACGGGCAGCCGTTCCGCTTCCCCAGCCAG
This sequence comes from uncultured Actinomycetes bacterium, assembly GCA_963806335.1. Lineage (GTDB taxonomy): Bacteria > Actinomycetota > Actinomycetes > Streptosporangiales > Streptosporangiaceae > Palsa-504. The sequence continues at coordinate 345,980 of CAWDXO010000015.1, read as the reverse complement.
AACGCGACCGACGACAAAACCGAGCGGATTCCGCAGGACCTGACCGCCTTCATCGCCGCCGGTACCATCACGCAGGCCATCCTGGACGATCCCAACACCGTCCTGCGCAACGACATCGCCAACCAGAACATCACCTGCACCACCACGATTCTGATCTCCACCAGCCCGGCCGCCCCGCTGTTCGGCGGGGGCACGGACGACATCGCCTTCCTGCTCGGCGACCCGACCGGCGCCGCCACGCCGAACGCCAACGCCACCCAGATGACGGCGGCGTTCTGGATCGAGACCGTCCAGTACGAGCTCGAGGTGCCAGTCTTCCCCTACGGCAACCCGCCGCGGACGATCCCGGCCCCGACCGGTGAAGCCGGCCAGCCCGTGCCCAGGTTCCTGCTGAACCCGCCCCACGAAATTAGGGAGCCGCGCAAGATCACGGTCACCACCACGCAGATCCAGTATTCACAGCGCGTCCTGCTGGTCTTCGCCGGTCTCGTCTGGCCGCACGTCTCGGTGGCCACGCTGGTGCCGGCCGATCCCATCCCGATCCCGCCCTCCGCCTGGGCATAACCCAAGGCGTTCCGCGAGAACGCCTGCTCCGGCCGCTGGCCGGTCCGCACCCCGGGGGCTGCGGACCGGCCAGCGGCCACTCACGGCACGGGGCCGCCGGCCGACCGTGATTCGCGTCTGACAACCTTCTGGCCCGCCGCCGGCGTATGAAGGGAGAAGGGCCGCGAAGGAGGGGTTCCGGTGGCAGACCGTTCGGACTACCCGCTGTTCGTGACCTCCTGCTGAACCCGATTGCGCGTTCGTGCGGTGAGCGCCCGGTGGTACGGTCGCATGGGTGACCAGCGATTCCGGCGGCAGCACTTCCTCAGGCCCGTTTTACGCGTCGGAGCCCTCGACCGCCCCCTTCCCGGCCGTGGGACCCGAGCCGCCCAGGAGGCACGCCCGGCCGGGGAACCGGCGGAAGCTCATCATCGCCGTGATCGCGGGGGCGGTCGCGGTCGTGGCCGCGATCGTCGCTGTCGTCGTCACGGTGATCACGCCCCGCGGCGGGAGCACCACGGGTTTCGTGCCCAGCGGAAGCTCGCCCGACCAGGATGCGGAGCAGATCACCGGCGCGTTCCTGGCGGCGTGGCAGGCCGGCGACCTCAGCCAGGCCGCCCGCTACACCGATCACCCCGCCGCGGCGCAGGCCGCGCTCGTCACCTACCGGAAGTACCTCCACCTCAGGAAGCTGACCGCCGCCGTCCAGAGCGCCGCCGCGGCGGCCGGGAGCGGGACGCGGGAAACGGCCGGGTACGCGATCAACGCCACGGTGGCGGCGTCGGACGAGGCCGCGGCCTTGAGCGGCACCTGGAAGTACCAGGCATCGCTGGTCGCCTACGCCAAGCCGAACTCCCAGCTGTGGTACATCGCCTGGGCCCCTGACGTCCTCGCGCCGAACCTCACCTCATCCACCCACCTAGCGGCGATCAAGGTCGCCCCCCAGGTCGCCGGGGTGAGTGACGCCAGCGGCAACGACATCACCTCTTACAAAGACGCCGGACTGACCACCATCGCCAACGACCTGGAGAAACAGGCGCCACCCGGACGGGGAACCTCCGGCCTTTACGTCGAGATCCAGACCGCCTCGGGTCAGGCGGTCCAGAACAGCCAGGCGGTCGTGGTCGCGCCGAACAACGTGCCGAACCTGACCACCACGATCGACGCCAAAGCCGAGGCCGCCGCGCGCACGGCCGTCGCCATGCACGCCAGTAGCTCGATGGTCGCCATCCAGCCGTCCACCGGCAAGATCCTCGCCATCGCCAACAACGCCGGCTACAACGACTTCGCGCTCACCGCCAACGTCGCGCCGGGCTCCACCATGAAGGTCATCACCTCCACCGCCCTGATCAGCAGCGGCGTCCTCACCGCCTCTTCTCCGGTCGCCTGCCCCGCGGCGTATACGGTGCAGGGCATCACCTACCACAACGACAACAACGAATCCGAGCCGCCGTCGACCCCGCTGCTCACTGACTTCGCTCAGTCCTGCAACAACGCGTTCAGCACGCAGTGGCCGCACCTGTCCGGCGGCGGCCTGGCCCGCGCCGCCAAGGAGTACTTCGGCCTCAACCAGGACTGGAACATCGGCATCACGGGCCTAGCTGCCAGCTACTTCCACGCTCCGGCGGGGGCCAGCGGCTCCGAGCTGGCTCAGGAAGCGTTCGGCGAGGGACAGCTCACCGCCTCCCCGATCGCGATGGCCTCGGTGGCGGCCACCGTGGCCGCCGGGACGTTCAGGCAGCCGATTCTGCTGACCGGGACTAAGCAGCTCACCGCCACCCCGCTGTCGGCCAGCACCGACGCTCAGCTCAAGCAGATGATGCAGGCCGTGGTCACCAGCGGTACCGCCGCGCCGATCGGATTCGGCCCGGGCATCTACGCCAAGACCGGGACCGCCGATATCCAGGGCCAGGAGCAGCCCAACAGCTGGCTCATCGCCTTCGACCCGTCCCAGGACGTCGCGGTCGCCTGCCTGGTCGTCAACGCCGGCTACGGCGCCCAGTTCGCCGGCCCCGAGGCCAAAGCCTTCCTCGACAGCTACTAATCCCGGCGCGACTCCGCCCAGGCATCCAGCGTGCTTCCCACCTAGGTACGGGCGAGCGCGCCGATCAGGGCCCGGCGGGTGTCCGCCGGATCGATCACGTCATCGATCTCGAACGCCTGCGCGGTGCTCAGGGCCTTGCCCCTGGTGTAGTACTCCGCCACCAGCTCCTCGTAGCGGGCCCGCCTGGCCTGCGGATCGGCGATCGCGTCGAGCTCGGCCCGGAAGCCCAGCCGCACGGCTCCCTCCAGGCCCATCCCGCCGAACTCACCGCTCGGCCAGGACACGGTGAGCGCGGGGTGATGCAGATCGCCGCCGGCCATGGCCATCGCGCCGAGACCATAGGCCTTGCGGAGGACAACGGCGCAGACCGGCACGCTCATCCGGGCGCCGGCGATGAACATCGCGCCGAACCGCCGCACGGTCGCGGTCTTCTCCGCCTCGGGCCCGACCATGAACCCCGGGGTGTCGATCAGGGATACCACCGGGAGCCGGTGCGCCTGGCATAGCCGCAGGAAACTCGCGGCCTTGTCGGCCGCGTCCGCGTCGATCGCGCCGCCAAGGTGCCGCGGGTTGTTGGCGAGGACGCCGACCGGCCGCCCGCCGAGCCGGGCCAGGGCAGTGAGGATGGCGATCCCGAACTGCGCCCGGAGCTCCAGCACGCTCCCGGCATCGCACAGCGTCTGGATCACCGGACGGACGTCGTAGCCGCGCAGCCGGTTCTCCGGCACCAGGTGCCGCAGCACCCGCTGGTCATCGTGCGCTGCCGTCCCGGCGTCGGCTCCGAAGTAGGACAGGTAGCGCCGGGCCACGGCCACCGCGGCGGCCTCGTCCTCGACCAGCACGTCGACGACGCCGTTGCGAACCTGAACCGGCATCGGCCCGACCTCGCCCGGCGGCACGACCCCGAGCCCGCCGCCCTCGATCATGGCCGGGCCGCCCATGCCGAGGCTCGCATCCGCGGTCGCGACGATCAGGTCGCATGCGCTCGCGAGCGCCGCGTTGCCCGCGAAGCAGTACCCCGATACCACCGCGACCAGCGGCACCTTTCCTGACAGCTGCGCCGCGAGCCGGAACGTGGGCACCTCGAGCTGCGCGACCGCCGTGGTGTCGGTGTCGCCGGGGCGCCCGCCGCCGCCTTCGGCGAACATCACGACCGGCAGGCCCTCGCGGGCGGCCAGCTCGAGCAGCCGGTCGGTCTTCCGGTGGTTCAGCACGCCCTGCGTGCCGGCCATGACGCTGTAGTCGTAGGCCATCACCGCGACCGGACGTCCCGCCACGGTCGCCGTCCCCGTCACGAGGCCGTCGGCCGGGGTCCGCGCGATGAGGTCGTCCAGCGAGCGGCGCCGCCGCTGGGCGGCGATCGTCAGCGCGCCGTACTCGATGAAGCTGCCGTCGTCGACGAGATCGGCGATGTTCTCCCGCGCGGTGCGGTGACCGCCGGCGTGGCGGCGCTGGACGACCTCGGGCCGTCCCTCATCCAGGCCGATCCGGTGCCGCTCCAGGACCTCGGCGAGGTCGGCGCGGATATGTTCGGGCGGGATCGCCTGGCCCGCGGCGGCGTCGGTACCCTCGTCACCGGATTCCGCCAGCAGCAGCACGGTCGCCCCGGCCTCGACGGTGCCGCCGGGCTGGACGGTGACCGCGTGCACCACGCCGGATCGCTCGGCGCGGACTTCGTGCTCCATCTTCATGGCCTCGAGCACCATCAGCTCATCACCCGCGGCCACCCGGTCACCGGGGGAGACCGCGATCGACAGGACGGTGCCCGGCAGCGGAGCCAGCACGGCCTCCGCCTCCGGACCGCCGCGGGCCGGCCCGGGCCCCTCCGTCCCGGCCAGCTCGGCGACGTGCGCGTCGACCCAGCCGATCTCCAGCCTCCCGAGCCCGGGCACGCGCAGGATCGCCTGCAGGACGGCGACGTTGGTCGGCACCCCGGCGATGTCGAAGTCGGCGAGCGCACGGACGGCCCGGCGGGCCGCCTCGGTCAGGTCACGGCCCACCGCCACCACCTTGGCCAGCAGCGAGTCGTAACGCAGGCTGACCTCGTAACCGCCATACCCGTGCGTGTCCACCCGGATGCCGGGGCCCGACGGCGGCTGGAATCGCGACAGGACGCCGCCCCCCGGCCGCAGCGTCCCGTCCGGCTGCAGGGTCTCGGTATTGACCCGTGCCTGCACCGCGACCCCCCGCGCCGCCGCCCCGGGGAAGGGTGCGGGCAGGCCGAATGAGTCCAGGGTGGCGCCCGACGCCACCCGCAGCGCCAGCTCGACCAGATCCAGGCCGGTCACCTGCTCGGTCACCGTATGCTCCACCTGCAGCCGCGGATTGACCTCAAGGAAGGCGATCACGTCGTCCTGCACCAGGAACTCGACCGTGGCCAGCCCGGCGTACGGCGTCGAGCCGACCAGCGCGACCGCCGCCTCGGCCAGGCGGGCCCGCACGTGCTCCTCGAGCGCCGCCGGGGCGATCTCGATCAGCTTCTGCCGGCGTCGCTGGATGCTGCAGTCCCGGTCGCCGAGGACGGCGATCGCGCCGGTGCCGTCCCCGATGACCTGCACTTCGACGTGACGGGCCAGGGGCAGCAGTCGCTCGACGTACAGCGAGCCGTCGCCGAAGGAGGCCGCCGCCTCGGACGCGCACCTGCGCATCGCCTCCGCCAGATCCTGCTCGCGCGTCACCGGGCGCATGCCGCGGCCGCCGCCACCCGCGACGGCCTTCACCATGACCGCGCCGTGCTCCCCCAGGAAGGCCCGCGCGGCCTCCAGCGAAGTACCGCCCGGCGTACCGGGCAGCACCGGCACGCCGACCTCGCGGGCCCGGGACCGCGCGGCCGTCTTGTCGCCGAACAGCGCCAGCGTCTTGGCGTCCGGTCCGACGAACTGCAGGCCAGCCTCGGCGCAGCGGCCGGCGAGGACCGGGCTTTCTGACAGGAAGCCATAACCCGGGTGCACGGCGTCGCATCGCGTCGCCGTGGCCGCCGCGAGGATCGCCCCGGCGTCGAGATAGGCGGCCGTCCCGGTACCCGGCAGCAGGACCGCCTCGTCGGCCTTGGCGACGTGCGCGCACGAGGCGTCGTCGGCGGGATACACCGCCACTGTCGGCACGTCGAGAACGGCCGCCGTGGCCAGGATCCGGACGGCGATCTCGCCGCGGTTGGCCACCAGCAGCCGCTTGATCACCAGCGTTCCCTTCCTCGTCGCCGCTGGCAGCACTCTACATTTGCCAGCACCAGCGTTACCGTCACGCTCATCGACCGTCCCTCCGGGCTAATCGATGAGGGCGTCGCCCATCGTGCCGAGCGGGGGCGCTCCGAGGGCGAGGATGGCTTCATGGAAGCGCCGGAGCGAGAATTTCGTACCCCAGGCGGCTAGCGCCTCGTCCCGAAGCGACATGATCTCGAGCTTGCCCCACGTGTAGCGCCCGTAGGTGGGGTCGTAGGTAGCCCTCGTCGCCTCGCCCCTGGCCGCCGGGCCGAGCAGGAAGGCGTCGGCCTCGAAGCGCGCCGTGGCGTCGTCCACGGTCATCGTCCCCTGATGAATGCCGACGGCGGAGGCGAGTCCGGTCACCCCGACGAGGGCGTCGAGGTAGACGCCGATAGCGAATCGGGGGTCGTCTGCCCTGAAGCCCTGGTCGACCATCAGCTCCCCGGCGTAGTGGGCCCATCCCTCGACGAACGCCTCCGAGAACAGGCTGCGCCTCACGTCTCCCCGGACGACCTGGCGGAGCATCCGGCCGTGGGCGAAGTGACCGGGCGTGACCTCGTGTACCGTGACGGCGGGACCCATGGTGGCGCTGAAGACGGCCAGCCACTCGTGCTTGGCCTCCTCGTCCCAGGACTCGTCGGGCGGGCTGACGTAGTAGCGAGCCGGGGCGTCGTCCTCGAAGGGCCCGTTCCAGTACATCATGGCCGCAGCCCATCGGCGGGACGGGGGAGCCGGGCCGACCTCGCAAGCGCCGCCCGGAGGCGGCAGGAGGTCGTGGTCGATCACGAAGGCCGTGGCCTCCTCGATCGTCTCCCGGGCGGCGGCATAGATCCCCTCTTCACCAGGGTGGTCTCGGAGAAGCTCCGGTACGAGCCGCGACGGCGTCACTCCCGGCGACAATCGCTCGCACGCCTCATTGAGTCTGGTGCGAAGCCGGTCGCGTTCGGCGTCGGCTCGCTCCTCCAGGCGGCCGAGATCGACCGGCATCGACTCCGCGTGCCCGAGCAGGCGGGCGAGTGCCGTCGCGCCGAGCGAAGCATCCGGGTTGCCCGCGGCGGCGGCGTCCTGGATTCGCCCGAGCAGCCTGCCGTGCGCCTCCAGGGCGGCGACCTCGCCGTCGGTCGTGCCGTTGATCCCCTCGGCGAGTCCTCGCACCGTCCGGACGAGCGCACCGGCCACCGGCGCCGGAACGCCCTGCAGCGACTCCAAGGAGGCGTCGACTGCCTCGGGCCATTGGGCGAGATGTGCCTCCCGCGCCCTCCGGCGCCGCGCCGCGGGGGCGTACTCGCGGTCGTAACAGGACAGATCCAGGTTCTGGATGTGGGGAAGTGGGTTCCACCGCAAGATCTCGGCCTCGGCTTCGGCGTGGGCGGCCTGCTCGGCGGCGCTGAGATGACTCTCGTCGTGGCGGTCGGCGAGGCGCTCGCCCGGCGATGAGGGCCCGAGGCGCTCCAGGGCCGCTTTGCGGCCGCTCGGCGAGAGGTCCATGACGACGCCGTCGTACTCGTGGACTCCTGCGAGTTCCCGGATGACCGGGACCTTTACGTCCCATACGGCTTTGAGACGGCGATCAGGCATAGCGGCAGACTATCCCCGGCTCTCCGATGTGCCGACGGAGTTAGTTACCGTCAGCTGAGCTGGCGGAGCAGGCCCGTAATCGCCGTGTCGCCGCTGGCAGCACTCCACATTTGCCAGCTCCAGCGTTACCGTAACGCTCCTGTAACGGTCTCTTCGTAACGTGTCTCTCAACCGCAATGATGCGAGGAGGCAAGGGTGTCATGAACGAGTTCACGATCGTCACGCTCATCGAGCGTCCCGTCGATCAGGTTTTCTCGGTCGTCCAGGACGTGGGGAAGGAACCGGTTTGGACCCCCGGGCTGACCGAGGCGCGCCAGACCAGCGCCGGGCCGATGGAGACGGGTGCCACCATCGTTTACGCCGGGTCGTTCCTCGGCCGCAAGTATGAGACCCAGGCGATCTGCACCGACTGGACCGAGAACAAGCGATTCGCGACCAAGACCATCTCAGGGCCGTTCTATATCGAGATCGATACCACGCTCGAGCCGGTGGGCACCGGTACCCGAGTGACGAGCCTTTACCGCGGCGAAAGCCGCGGCTTCTTCAAGTTCGCCGAACCGCTCGTGGTCCGGATGACCAAGAAGCAGTTCGAGACCGCCGCGGAAAACCTGCGCACGCTCATGGAAGACGGCGCTCTCTCTTAGGGTCAAAGACCCGGGGTTACGATGCCGGATCAGGCAGGCCCGGCTCAGTCACGGTCGGATCGTTCCGGGAACGTTACGGCCAGCGCGGGTCTCTGAGCCCGGGCCACTTAGCTACCCGGACCTGCCCTCAGGCACCAGGATCGGCCCCTCAGGCACCCGGGTCGATGTGGATCTTGGTGCCGGGTGCCGCGTTGATCTGCCCGGCCAGCGCCTCGGCCGCCTGCTCGAGGCCGACCGTGACCTCCACTAGGCCTGAGGGATCCACCCGGCCCTCGGCGTAGTGCTCGATGGCCGGCGCGAGCCCGGCCGACGCGCCGAGGATGCCGACCGCGGTGAGATCACCGAGGACGAGGGCGCGGCTATCGATCAGGCTTGGTGCTCCCGAGACGCCGATGTAGACCACCCGGCCGGCCGGCTCGGCCCGCGCCAGCGCGGTCGCGGGCATCTGGTGATCGTCCGTGGCGTCGATGACCGCGTCGTAGCTCCCCGGCGGCGGATCATCAGCCGTCCAGTAGCCGGAAGCACCGAAGGACGAAGCGAGGTCCTTCCGGCCGCGATCCACGGCCAGGATGTGCACCTCGGCCCCCGCGGCCCGGGCGAAGGCCGTGGTCAGCAGTCCGATGGTGCCCGGCCCGCAGACCAGGATCCGCTGCCCAGGGCCCGCCTGGGCCGCCGAGGCGGCCCGCCAGGCGTTGCCCCCCGGTTCGACCAGGGCTCCGGTCCGGTTGTCGATCACGTCGGGCAGCCGGTACAGGCTGGAGGCGGGCACCAGCACCTTCTCGGCCAGCGCGCCCGCCCACCCCACGATCCCGACCTCGCGCCGGTCCGCGCAGACGTGCCCGTGCCCGGCGCGGCACCGGGCGCAGTGCCCGCAGCCGAGCATGGTGTCCCCGGTGACCCGGACGCCGAGCCACCCCGGGTCGACCCCGGCGCCGAGCGCGGACACCACGCCGCACCACTCGTGCCCCGGCCGCAACGGGTACCCCGTCTTGCCCTGGGCGAAGTACGCCAGCTGCCCGGTGAACAGCTCCACGTCCGTCCCGCAGATCCCGGCCCGGCGGACGTCGACGACCACCTGCTCCGCCCCCGGCACCGGGACCTCGACGTCCTCGACCCGCGCCGATTCCGGGCCGGTGATCACCAGTGCGCGCATAAGCCAAGGTTCTCACCCACCCATGGCATCCCCGAACGCCGCGCCCGAGCAGCCCGGCTCCCTGATATGTCTACGGTTCCGGGTGTGATCAGCCCCGGAACCGTAGACATATCCCGGGCTGCCGCGGCCCGCGGACTCTAGTGCGCGACAAGCGGCTCGTCCGCAGGCACCGGAACCTCCTGCGCCGACCCGGCCAGGACACGCAGGGCGTCGGCCGGCAGGTGCGCGTGCACCGGGGTGCCCTGGGTCAGCTCCGGCCGCTCGCCGTCGTTCTGCATCAGGGCCTGCATCGAGATCCCGGTCGCCAGCCGCAGCATTACCTGGGTGGCGGAGCCGAGGAAGACCAGTCGCTCCACCATCGCCGGCACGCGGTTGTCGCCCGGCGACCCGTGCGGCTCGATCCGCACCCGCTCCGGCCTGATCACCGCGTGGGCCGGGCCGGCCGTAATCGCCTCGCAGCGCTGGGCAGAAAGCGACCAGTCCCCGAGCCGCACCGCGGCGGGCGGGCCGGCCGAAACGACTTCGATCTCCATCAGGTTCGCGGCGCCGAGGAAGTCCGCCACGTAGGTGTCGGCCGGCTCCTCGTAGACCAGGCGCGGGGTGCCGATCTGCACGATCTTGCCCGCGTTCATCACGGCCAGCCGGTCGGACATGGTCAGCGCCTCCTCCTGGTCGTGGGTGACGTAGAGGAAGGTGATGCCGACGCGTTCCTGCAGGGCCTTAAGTTCGACCTTGAGGGAGCGGCGCAGCTTGGCGTCCAGCGCGCCGAGCGGCTCGTCGAGCAGCAGCACCGCCGGGTTAAGGACCAGCGCGCGTGCCAGGGCGACGCGCTGCTGCTGGCCGCCGGACAGCTGGCCCGGCCGCCGCTTGGCGAACGAGGTCATCCTGACCAGGTCAAGAGCTCCGTTCACCCGGCGCTTGAGATCTGCCTTGCCCACCCCTTGGTGCCGGAGCCCGAACGCCACGTTGTCGTAGACATTAAGGAACGGGAAGAGCGCGTAGCTCTGGAACACCGTGTTGACGTTGCGGCGGTGCGGCGGCACGTCGGAGACGTCGACGCCGTCGAGCAGGATCCGGCCCGAGGTCGGCTGCTCGAACCCGGCGATCAGCCGCAGGGTGGTGGTCTTGCCGCAGCCCGACGGGCCGAGCAGGGAGAAGAACTCGCCGCTGGCCACGGTGAGGTCGATATTGTCGACCGCGATCTCGCTGAACCGCTTGGTCAGCCCGGAAAGCTCGATGCTTCCTCCGGTCACGGCGCCACCTCCAGTTACCTGCCGGGTGTACGCGCCCGCTTGGCCGCGGGTGCGGGCTTCCAGTCGAACCCTAGCTGCCCGGCCGCGAAGCGCATTGCCAGTTCGTACGTGCGCTGCGGCGGAACCTGCGGGTCCTCGAGCGCGATCTGCACGGCCAGCCCGTCGAGCAGGGCGGACAGCGTGATCGCGAAGTCGTCCGCGTCCACGGACGCGAACTCGCCGGCCTCCTGGCCGGACAGCACGATGGAGCGGATGGTCTCCCGCCACCGCTCGTCAGACTTCTGCCGCACCGCGGCCACCCCCGCGTTCCGCGGCGACAGCGCCCACAGGTCCAGCCACAGCAGCCACCAGCTGCGCGGCTCCGGATCGGTGCCGGGCAGGCAGATCATGGCGACGAGTTCGGCCAGCCGCCCCGCCGCGGTCGGGATCTCCGCCATCCGCCGGACGTTCTCGGCGTACCAGGAGTCTTCCGAGAACCTGATCGCCTCGGTGAGCAGCTGGTCGCGGGTCTTGAAGTAGTAGATGACCAGCGCCGGGCTGGTCCCGGTGCGCTCGGCCACGTCGGCGATCCTGGTGTCGGCGTACCCGCGTTCGACGATGACTTCCAGCGCCGCCCGCAGCATCTGCTCGCGGCGCTGCTCCCCAGCCTCCGCCCGGCCTACGTCGCCCTTCATCTACCTCTCCAGCTTGCTCCGGGCCAGTCCCTCGTCCCCGGCCTTGTGGGTAATCGTAGCAGCTTCTAGACTGAATGTTCAGTCAATCTTTGCGCCCGGTCAGAAGGTTGCCATCCAAGGCGCCGGAAGGCCGGGGAAGTGCTGGGAGGCACGGGTTTCATGGCAACGCAAGCATCGGATTACGACGCGATCATCGTCGGCGGCGGGCACAACGGGCTGGTCGCCGCGGCGTACCTGGCACGGTCGGGTGCGCGCACGCTCGTCCTCGAGGCGCGCCCCCATACCGGCGGCGCCGCGACCACCGAAGCCCCATGGCCAGACGCCCCCGAGTTCCGTGTCACCCGCTTGTCGTACGTGATGTCGCTGATGCCGCCGACCATCATCCGCGACCTTGACCTGGCCCGCCACGGCTACAAGATCTTCCCGATGGGCCCGTACTACCAGGCCTTCCCCGAGGGCGGGTCGATCAAGCTCTACGCCGACGACGCCCAGCGCAACCACGACGAGGTGTCCCGCTGGTCGAAGAAGGACGCCGACGCGATGCCGCGCTGGGATGCGTGGCTGGCCGGCCTGGCCGACGTGCTGGGGCCGCTGCTGCTTGCCGTGCCGCCGAACCTCGGCTCCCGCAAGCCCCGCGACCTCAAGGAGACGCTCCGGCTGGCCTGGCGCCACCGCAACCTGGACGTGCGCACGATCGCCGACGTGACCCGGCTGATGACGATGTCGATCGCCGACCTGCTCGACGACTGGTTCGAGTCCCCGCAGGTGAAGGGGGCGCTCGCGGTCAACGGCGTGATCGGCACCTGGCCGGCCCCTACGAGCCAGGCACCGCCTACGTGATGGCGCACCATTCGATCGGCGACGTCGGCGACGGCCACCTGGGCAACTGGGGCTTCGCCGAAGGCGGCATGGGCGCGGTGGCGGACGCGATCGCGAAGGCCGCCCGCGAGCACGGCGCCGAGATCCGCACCGGCGCCAGCGTCGCCAGGCTCCTGCTCAAAGACGGCAAGGCCAACGGCGTTGAGCTCGAAAACGGCCAGCGGCTCACGGCCAAGGTCGTCGTCACCTCGCTGCACCCGCGCACCGCGTTCCTGGACCACGTCGGCAGGCAGAACCTGCCCGACGGCTTCGTCGCGGACATCGAGCACTGGAAGACCCGCAGCGGCGTCGTCAAGATCAACCTGGCCCTGGCTGAACTGCCCGATTTCACCGCCGATCCCGGCACGAACCTGCAGGAGCATCACACCGGATCGGTGGAGATGGCGCCGACCATGCCCTACATCGAACGCGCCTTCCAAGACGCCCGCGAGGGCCGCCCCGCGCTGCGGCCGTTCAGCGACGGCGTCATCCCCACCGCGTTCGACAAGACGCTGTGCCCGGACGGCACCCACATCATGTCGCTGTTCACCCAGTGGGTCCCGGCGGACTGGAACGAGGCGCCGCACACGGCCGAACTCCAGGCCTACGCCGATCGCATGATCGACTGCTACAACGAGGTGGCGCCGAACTTCAAGAGCTCCATCCTGCACGCCGACATCGTCGGCCCGTATGAGATGGAGCACGACTACGGCCTGATCGGCGGCAACATCTTCCACGGCGAGCTGTCCCTGGAGCAGCTGTTCCACATGCGCCCGGCGCCCGGGTTCGCCGACTACCGCACCCCGGTACCCGGCCTGTACTACGCCAGTTCCGCCACCCACGCCGGCGGCGGCGTCTGCGGCATCCCCGGCATGCAGGCGGCCAAGGCCGCCATCTCCGACCGTCGCGCCGCCGTCCGCCGGCCTCGCCGTTCGTGACCACACCCGCCGAGGCCGTCAGCGCGATGCTGGAGGCACGCAGCATCGCGCTGGTCGGGGCCAGCGCCCGGCCGGGCAGCCTCGGCGCCCGGATGATCGCGGAAGTGGCCAGGAGCCTGTCCCGGCCGCGCACCTACCTGGTCAACCCGCGGTACGCCGACATCGGCGGCGCGCGCTGCCTGCCGTCCCTTGCCGATGTCCCCGAACCGGTGGACCTGGTGCTGCTGGCCGTCCCCGATGCCGCCCTGGAGGAGCAGCTGGGCACGGCCGCCCGCCGGGGCGACCGTGCCGCCGTCATCTTCGGCAGCGCCTTCGGGATGCGGGACCGGCTGGCCGCGACGGCCGCGTCGGCCGGCATGGCGGTGTGCGGGGCCGGGTGCATGGGGTTCGTGAACGTGGCCCGGGGCCTGCGGGCGATCGGCTACGTCGAGCCCGACCTGACCCCGGGGCCGGTCGCCCTGATCACCCACTCGGGTTCGGTGTTCTCCGCGATGCTGCGGGCGCGCCGCGGCTTCGGCTTCAGCGTGGCCGTCTCGTCCGGGCAGGAGCTCGTCACCACCGCCGCGGCCTACGCCCGGTACGCGCTGGGACTGCCCGAGACCAGGGTGCTCGCGCTGGTACTCGAGGCGATCAGGGACGCGCCCGACCTGAGAGCGGTCCTGGGCCGCGCCCTGGCGGCCGACGTGCCGGTCGTGCTGCTCAGCGTGGGCGGATCCGACGCCGGCCGGGCCCTGGTGTCGGCCCATTCCGGCGCGCTCGCCGCCGCCGACGGCGCGTGGGAGGCGCTGGCCGGCGCCTACGGCGTCCACCGCGTGCACGACCTGGCCGAACTAGCCGACACCCTCGAGCTCTTCGCCCCAGGCCGGCGCGCCCCGGCGGGGGGCATCGCCACCGTGCACGACTCCGGCCTGGAACGCGCCCACGTCGCGGACCTCGCCGCCGCGCTCGGCGTGCCGTTCGGCGCCCTCGGCTCGCCCACCCGCGCCCGGCTGGCGGCAGCGCTTGACCCCGGCCTCGAGCGGGCCAACCCTCTCGACGTATGGGGGACCGGCCGCGACCCCGAGCCGCTGTTCGCCGAGTGCTTGTCCGCGCTGGCCGCTGACCCGGCTATCGCGGCCGTCGCCCTCGCCGTCGACCTGGTCCCCGAATACGACGGCGATGACTCCTACCCCCGGGCCGTGCTTACGGCGGCGTCCGGCACCGGCAAACCTGTCGCGGTCCTGGCCGGGCTGGCGTCCGCCGTCGATCCGGCGACCGCCGCCCGGCTGCGCGCGGCGGGCGTGCCGGTCCTCGAAGGCACCCGCAGCGGCCTGGTCGCCCTGCGTCACCTGCTGGAGCACGCCGATCCGCCGCCCGCCCCGCCCGCCGCCGCCCCGCCCAGTGCTGTGCTACCCAGTGCTCGCGCCGACCGCTGGCAGGACCGGCTAGCCGGCCCGCCCAGCGCCCCGAGTGCCGCCATCCTGTTTGACCTGCTGCGCGACTACGGCCTCCGCGTCGTCCGCACCCAGCCGGCCACCACCCCCGCGGAGGCCCTGAAGGCCGCCGCCGAGATCGGCTACCCGGTCGTGCTCAAGACCGATGAGCCGGGCATCCCGCACAAGTCGGACGTCGGCGGGGTCCGTCTCGGCCTCGGCGATCCCGGTGCGCTCGCCGCCGCCTACGACGAGATGGCCGGCCGCCTGGGCCCGCGCGCCCTGGTCTGCGAGACGGCCGCCCCAGGCACCGAGCTCGCCTTGGGCCTGACCCGCGACCCTACCCTCGGTCCCCTGGTGGTGGTCAGTGCAGGCGGGGTTCTGATAGAGATTTTTTCCGAACGGGCCGTGGTGCTTCCCCCCGTCACCCACTCGCAGGCCCGGGCGATCCTCAACCGCCTGCGCATCGCCGCCATCCTGGCCGGAGCCCGCGGCCAGCCCCCTGCCGACCTCGACGCGGCCGCCGACGCGATCGTCGCGCTGTCCCGCCTCGCCTGCGACCTAGGTGACGCTCTGGACGCCCTGGACATCAACCCGCTGATCTGCGGGCCGTCCGGCGCCGTGGCCGCCGACATCCTGGTCGTACCGCGGCGTTCTTCCCAGCGCTTCCGCCGGGGATTACCCGGCCCGGGCAGGAGGGCTGTGGCTTCTCAGGACCTTCGTCTTGTCCCGGTTCCACGCCGTCGTGGTGCCGTCCGGGTTCAGGACCAGCGTCCAGCCCCACCGGTGGATGACGACGTGATGGTGGAACCAGCACAGGAGCACGCAATCCTTGACGCTGGTTTTCCCGCCGCGAGCCCTGTGCTTGACGTGGTGGACTTCACATGCGGCGGCGGCCTGCCAGCAGCCACCGGACCACTGGCAGTGCTGGTCCCGGAGCCGCACCGCGTTCCGGATCCCGGCCGGGATGTCCTCACTGAACCCGACGTCCAGCGGCAGGCTCGGCCCACCGAGCCGGGACCCAGCTGGCGGCGGCGCAGGAACGACGCTAGCCCGCCCGGACCCGACAGCAGATCGATGGCCTTGCCGATGATCGCCTTCTCGAGGGCCTCGCGGCCACGTTCGGTCGGCGGCTGCGGGTCGGCGCCGTCCGCGCCGCGGCCGGGACCGTATCCGGCCAGTTCGACACCCAGCCGCACTAGGTCTTCCATAGCGCCGGGATTAACCTCGCCGGTGACGACCGGGATGATGGAAGCATCGCAGGCGAATCCCTGCGCCGCGTCCCCCTCCAGCCACGCCGCGCCGTCGCCGCCGGCCACGGACGCCGCGGCGCGGGCCGCGGCCCACTGGCCGCCGACCCGGTCGGTCCACTCCTGCGCTAGCGCGGATCCGGGGTCGAGGGCGAGCAGGTCGGCGAGGGAGATGTGAGCCCATACTTTGGCGGGCTGTCCGGCTCGCTCGGGCAGCAATCCGGCGCCGAGCAGGCGCCGCATCGCTTCTTCCAGCGCGTCGTGGTATCGCTGGTCTCGGCTGCGGGTGTCGTCCGCGCCTATCGGGGCGGACAGGGCGTCCAGCACGGCGGTCACGGCCGCGGTGCACTCCGGGGTCAGGTTGCCCGACATGACCCCCGCTCCCTCGAAGGTGGTCTCTAGCCGTCTTCGCAGTACCCCCGCTGGGCGGCGAAGGTCCCCAGCATCTGGGCCCGCGCCACGGTCCCGATCGCGTCGACCTGCTCGAAGTCTTGCAGGCACTGCGCCTGCACCGAGGTCGGCAGCTGGGTGGTATCGGCGGCGGCCAGGTACCTCATCGCGGACTTCAGCGCCGCCAGCGCCTCGGTCACGCTGTCGAACGCCGGGATGGTCTCCACCTGAATCACCTCCAGCCGAGAGTTCGCGAGGCCGGTTCTACGATGTCGTGGCGATTCTTAACTTTCTAGTTCGATCCTAGCGCACACCTCGGACATTTTTCCGAAAAACCACGCCTACTCAGAGATTGCGCCCGAAAAGGTTCTCGCGGGACGCGGGTGGGAGGGCTGGGGCAGGAACCACGGCCCGTTCGGCATGAATGATCTTGATCTTCGGAGCGGCCAGGTTACCGGTTGGCCTCGTTGCCCAGCCACGTCCCGACGATGGCCGACATGAACACGGGCTGTTGGGCGAATCCGAGGGTGGCATAGAAGGATTCGGCGTCGTCGGTCTGCAGGCCGATGTGCTGGCCGGGGACCCGGCTCATCAGCTGCCTGACCATCGCGGAGCCGGTGCCCTGCCCGCGGTAGGCCGACATGGTCCAGACGTCGAGCAGGTAGGCGTTACATACGCCGTCGGAGAGCAGCCGGGCCATGCCCACCACCCGAGCGCCGTCGCGGGCGATGGCCACGTGCTGGGACTGGGCAAACGACGTCCGCAGCGCCTGCGGGGACCGGCCGTTGTCGAAGTCATTGGCGGCCAGGTCGGCCTTGGCCTGATGCCAGTCGATTCCGTCGAGCGATTCGTCCACGCGCACCGTCATGCCCGGCAGTATGCCCCGGGTTGGACCTCAGGGCCGCAGGATTATCCCCGCTCGGTCGCCGTCTGGGGCGGCTAACCCCGGTCAGATGCCCCACCGGTCGCGGTCCTCGACCAGGTGCCGCGCGTTGCGCATGGCCAGGGCGATAACCGTCTCCATGGGGTTGATGCCGGTGGGCCCGGGGAACAGGCTCGCGTCGGCCACGAAGAGCCCGGGGACGCCGTGGTATTCGCCGAAACCACCCACCACCCCCCGGCGGGGGTCTGCGCTCATCCGCGCGGTGCCCATCAGGTGGATCGAGTACAGCTGAATCGACCGCCTGGGCACCGGGCGGGTCAGCAGGCGCCGTAGCTCGCCGGGGCTGGTGACCTCGGGGGCGCCGTCGAAGGGCAGCAGCACGCGGCGGGCACCCGCCGCGAACAGCGCCTCCGCGGTCAGTTCCACGCCGCGGACCGCGCGGGCGGCGTCGCGGTCGGTCAGCCGGTAGAACACCTGCGGCCCCAGGCCCGGCACGTTCCTGATCCGCCCGGTCCCGCTGTCCTCGACCAGCGGTCCCGCGGTGACGATGCGGTTGTAGTCCGCCATCAGCGCGCCGAGCTCGCGGCCGTAGGCCGGCAGGATCCCGGCCAGCATCGTGGGGGACAGGTTCACCGCGGTCAGCAGGAGTCCTTCCGCTGAGAACTCGCGGACCTGGAAGGCCTGGTGAACGCCATGCCAGCCGGTGACATCCTCGTCGAAGAACGCGGTCACCATGGCGTTCGGGTGCAGCGACAGGTTGCGGCCCAGCTGTCCGGAGGCCGACCGCAGGCCCGACCGCATCAGCAGGGCCGGCGTCTGGACCGCGCCCCCGGCCACGATCACCGCCCTGGCCCGCACGATGATGTTCGGGCCCCTGCGCCCGCCTGGGCGGGTGAAGTGGCCGCTGACGCCGGTGACCGCCGGTCCTGAGCGGGTAACCTGGTCCACCCGGCAGTCGGCGAACAGCCGGGCGCCCAGCGACAGCGCCCTGGGCACGCTGGTCACCAGCATCGAGCGCTTCGCGCCGGTCGGGCATCCGCTGTTGCAGCTGTTCGTGCCCGCGCAGTGCAGCTGATTACGGCGATTCGGGACGACGTTCCAGCCCATGGCCTGCGCGCCGGCCCGGAACAGTGCCGAATCCCGCCCGATCGTCTCCGGGTCCTGCAGGCCGACCGACAGGCGGGACTCGGCCCGGGCGAAGTAGGGGTCCAGGTCCTCCTCGCGGATCTGCGGCAGCCCTTCTTGCTCCGCCCAGCGGTCGAGCACGCGGGTCGGCGTCCGCCACGACATGCCCCCGTTGACCACGGTGGACCCGCCGACGCACCTGCCCTCGGCGTAAAGCACGGACGGCCGGCCAAGCGTCATGCCGCCCCCGCCGTCCCGGTACAAGGTCCGCAGCGCCCGGCCGGTCTCGGCCGTGAACGACTCGGTCGGGTGGTAGCCGCCCTCCTCGAGCAGGACCACGTCCGCTCCGGCTTCGGCCAGTTCGGCGGCCGCGGTCGCCCCGCCGGCCCCGGATCCGATGATCACCACACCGCACTCGAGGGTCAGATCGCCGGCGACATCGGCCTGGCCGGTGAGCCCGCTGGGTACGGCCGCGTGGCTGGTGAGCCCGCTGGGTACGGTCACGGCTGATCAGCGCCGCGGACCGGCAGGCTCCGGGCGGTGACCGCGGCCTCGCCCGCGCGGATCTGCGGGCCGTAGGACTCCAGGCGGCGCCGGGATACGGCGGCGATGTAGGGGCCAGGGTGGTATCCGATCTCCCGCTGCACCTCGGGCAGGTCGTAGTAGCACATCGTGACCACGCCCTTGAGCCGCTTGGCCATTTCGGCCGCGGCGCCGTGCCGCGCCAGCAAAGCCCGGATGTACGCCTCCGCTACCTGGTCATCGAGGCGGGCGAACCGCCGCCCCCGCGACGGCGGGTACAGGCGCGCGCCCTGGTCCAGGACGACCAGCGCGGTGGCCAGGGCCGTCCTGGCCGCCGACGGCAGCGCGCTCAGCATCAGCCCGAACTCAGCCAGGACTCGTTCGGTCCGCTGGCCGGCGCGCACCTCGGGCGGGCAGACGACCTCGGCGAACCGCCTGGCTGCCAGCCGCACCGGGGCACCCAGCCGCACCGGGGCACCCAGCCGCACCGGGGCACCCAGCCGCACCGGGGCACCCGGCCGGCCCGCGCCGCCTGGCCGCTCAGGACGGGCCGTCGGCTCGGAAGATGGGCCAGCCAATCTCGGTCCTCCATTCCGCCTGGTCCGGGGTGTCGTCGGCGCCGCGCACATAGTACTCGCGCAGCGGCCCGTCGATGCTGATCTCGTGGGTGGTGGCGTAGGAGCCCAGCTTGGCGTAGCTGAGGTCGACGTCGCCGAGGGAGCCGTGGTGGCGGATGATGGCCAGCTCGGCGGCGGGCACCACGACCGGCACCACCCGCCCGATGGCGCGGACCCGGCCCTCGACCGGGATGAACACGCATCCCTGACCGCGGTCGTGCTGGAAGATCTCGCTCGCGTACAGGCCGCCGCTGGGACCGGTGGCGTGCAGGTCCTGGGCGCGGACGGTGGCCCGCAGCTCGCCGAGCGCGCCTTGCCACCAGGCCAGGATGTCGCCGCGGTCGACGACCGCCTCGATCCCGGCTGCCGATGTGGCCGGGACGCTCCGGCGCTCGATCGCGGGTACGGCGCCGGGGGGCCGCAGCAGGTTGCGCAGCGAGTCGACCGCGGCCCTGGTCTGCGCCAGCTCGGCTTCCAGCCGGTCCAGGTGCGCGGCGATGAGGTCGTTGCGGGCCCCCGCGTCGGGGGCGAGAAGTACCGCCTTGACCTCGGCGACCGGCATCTCAAGATCCCGCAGCCGCCGGATGACCTGCGCGGTCGGCACCTGGTCAGCGGTGTAGTAGCGGTAGCCGGTATCGGGGTTAACCGTGGCCGGCTCGAGCAGCCCGACCTGATGGTAATGGCGTAGCGTCTTGACGCTCAGATGGGTCATGCGGGAGAAGTCGCCGACGGTGAGAGCTGCTGTCACCAGGCCATTGTCAACCCTCCCCTTACCGGACGGTCAATCGATGGTCGCGCTCTTGACCCTCCGGCGAAGGGAGCACCGAGGCTGGTGTCATCAGCAAGAAAGCAAGCATTAGCGAAGGAGCCCAGTCATGACCGACACCCTCACCCTCGACGGCATCCTGGCCGAGCACGTCGCGGCCGTTAACGCCTTCGACGAGGACGCCATCGTGGCCACGTTCGCCGATGACGCCCTGGTCAACGACGCTCACCGGGAGTTCTGGGGCGCCGAGGCGATCCGCCGCTGGGTCCGCAAGGAAATGGTCGGTGACCATGTGACCATCGACGTAACCGAGGTCGTCCACCACTACGGCGATACCATTGTCCGCGGCCGCTACGACGGCGATTTCGACAAGACGAACCTGCCCGGCGACCTCATCCTCACCAACTACTTCACCGTCCGCGACGGCAAGATCGTCAGCCTGTTCGTGATCCGCAACACTCCGGCCAGCTACTGACGATGTACCCGGCCGCAGGCCCTCGCCGCGGGCGCCCTGCGCGCAGCGGAGGGCTGCGGGCCGCCGCGCGCCGGGGCGAGCACGGAGGAACGATGCACCAGGGCTTCGACACCATGCACCGGCCTGCGGCCCCCGATGTCGTCGCGCCGGATGGCTCCGATGTGCGGGTCCTGCTGCAGCTTGGCCGCGGCGGGATGGCCCACTTCGAGCTGGGACCCGGCCGGGTGTCCCGGGCCGTCGCCCATCACGTGGTCGACGAGATCTGGTACATCGTGGACGGGCACGGCCGGATGTGGCGGCGCCAGGGGGAGCGGGAGGAAACGGTCGCGCTGCGGCCCGGCACCTGCGTCTCCATTCCGGCCGGCACGCATTTCCAGTTCCGCGCCATCGGCGAAGGCCCGCTCGCCGCGGTCGCCGTGACGATGCCGCCCTGGCCCGGCGAGGACGAGGCGTATGCGGTACCCGGTGCCTGGCCGGCGGATCCCTCAGGAAGGCCTGTGTAGAGATGGCGCCGACCGCTCAGGCTTGGCGACATCGCCCGCCGGTAGCGGTTAGCCGAGGGGGCAGCTTGCGTAGGGGACCTGGCCTAGATCGGCGAAACCTGGCAGGTCAACGGTGGCCACCCGGCCAAGCTGGTCATAGTCAACGGAGAACTGGACGGGGAAAGCGCCCGGGCACTTGACGAGCACCTTGAAGGTAGCCGTGAACCAGGTGCTGCCCCCAGGGGGCAGCGTGGTGTCCGGGACACTACCGCTCGGCCCTGCCAGCTCACCGCAGGGTCCCCACGCTTGCCCGGTCGCTTTGAGGCCGCCGGCCAGCGGGAGAACCGCCTGGACGCGGCGGAGAGTCACGCCCGTCGCCGACTGGTTCGTGACCTGCACGCCCAGCTGCAAAGTGTGACCGATCTGCACTGAGCACTGGCGGTCGGTCTGGCTCAAGGCGCCCGCCGCCCCGGCCGCGCCCGCCGCGGGCGCGGCCGTGGCGGTGACCGGGAAGCGCGGGGCGGCCGCGGCATGCTTAGCCTGCCGCTGGCCGACCGCATACCCGACGGCCAGGCCGGCGAGCAGGGTAACGGCCGCGAGGACTACGACGATCAGCGGCGGCCGACGGGATAGGACCGTTATCCGGTGGCTATCCATTTCCAGGATGTCACCGTCGGCGTCCCCGGTTCCCGGCGAGGAATCAGGCCTGCGTCGTTGACTGTTATCCCAGCCGGTCATCCAGCCAGGGTAGAACGTCGGCCGCTCGCATGCCCAGCATGACCGCCGTCAGCTACCGGGCTGGTCGGCCTCGGGTCCGGGCCGGGTGAACGGCAGCTGAACCTCGAACACCTGCTGATCGACCTCGGCAATATCATCCACCTCGTTGACCCATACCTCTCGTCCGGGCCCTGAGGTCTGGTAGCCGTGCGCGTCGGCCCACTGCACAAGGTCGTGGTACACCATGGGAAAGATGCTGGCCGCCGGGCCGTTCCGCACGGCGACGACGGCCTCCACTTCGGGCAGGACCAGGTACGTCGCCGGCGCGGGGAGCCCGATCTCGTCGTAGTGCCGCAGTGTGCGAACGGACACCGTGCCGAGCCTGGCGAACTCGCCGATGCTGAACATGACACGAGCATCCACCCTCACGCAACGTGAGAGTCAAGACCCTCCCCGGCGGCCTCGGCAGCAGCCGGCCCAGCAGTAGGCTGGAACCGTGCTCATCCAGGTCATCTCAAGTACCACTCGCGAAGGACGGTTCAGCGAGCGGACGGCCCACTGGGTCGTGGCGTCGCTGCGGGCGCGCGAGGACTTCGACGTCGAGTCGATCGACCTGCGCGACTATCCGCTGCCGTTCTTCGACGCGGTGCCGCCGGCCAAGGCGCCGCGCGAGTACGCGACCGAGGAGGTCGCCCAGCTGGGCCGGACCCTGGACCGGGCCGACGGGTTCATCGTGCTGACCGCGGAGTACAACCACGGCTACCCGGCGGTCCTGAAGAACGCCATGGACTGGACCGTTGCTACAGGTGCTAAAACGAGGTTACGCTCATCCCGCATCAGGTTGCAACGAAGGGGATGACGTGAGACTACTTGGGGTCGCCCGGCTTAGCCACGACACAGATGCCAGCACGAGCAACGAGCGGCAGCGTGACCAGATCACGCTCACGGCGCAGGCGCGTGGTGACACCCTCGTAGCCATCACCGAGGACACGGACGTCTCGGGCGCGGTAAGCCCGTTCGACCGCGATGGACTAGGCCCGTGGCTGACTGACCCCGGGCTGATCGCGCGGTGGGATGCGCTGATAGTCGTCAAGCTTGACCGGCTCACCAGGTCGGTACGCCACTTCGGCGATCTCCTCGACTGGTGCAAGGCGAACGGCAAGAACGTCATTTCACTCGACGGCGAGGTCAACACCGATACTGCTACAGGGTGGCTTCACGTCCACATCATCATGACGTTTGCCGAGTTTGAGCGTCGGCGCATGTCCGAGCGTCGAGCCGACGCCGCGCACAAGATCTACAGTTACGCCGGATACAACGGAGGGCGCGCCCTCCCATGGGGATACCGGCCAGTGCGCGTCAATGGCCGCATCGAGCTTGAGCCCGACCCTGACTTGGTGCCCGTCATCACCGAAATAGCCGATAACGTCATAGCAGGCGCGTCGGTCAGGTCAGAAGCCATACGCCTCGGCCTGGACCAGCCGACGCTGTTGCGGAGACTGCGCTCACCCTCGCTTAAAGGCGTCGTGCTGTTCAAGGGCGAAACCGTGCGCGGCGATGACGGGGTACCGCTGCTGCGGGAGCCGGTACTCACCAGCGCGACCTGGGCGAGGCTGCAAGCCAGGCTCGACGCCAACTCAAGGGGCCGGAGCGTTCCCAGCGACGCATACCCATGGCTGCACATCATTGTGTGCGCCGTTTGCAACCAAGATCTGTACAGCCAGAAATGGGCGAATCGCCCGTACTTCTACTTCAACCATAAGAAGCTCAAGCGCCACGTCAGGGAAGGCATTGAGCCTTGCTACAGCAATAACTTCAACGGCTACGACATCGAGGCCCAGATAGAGCCGCTGGTCATGGCTGCGCTCGGCGACAGCTACATACCTGAGGTGGTCGAGCTACCGGCTGACGACCACATCGCAGAGCTGGCCCAGGTCGACGAAGCGATAGCCGAACTACAGGCAGACCGTTACGACCGCGGCCTCTTCAAGGGTGACGCCGGTACGGTGCGGTACGTCGCCATCATGAGGAAGCTGGAGGACCGTGCCGACGCGCTACGGGCTATGCCCGTGACCGAGGCCCGGAAAGAGATCGTCATGTCCGACGACCTGTTCCGTGACCGGTGGGCGTCCCTGGAGACCGACCACGAGCGCGGTGCGCTGCTGCGGAAGATGGGCGTTCGCCTGCTCGCGGCGAAGGACGCTACCGGGAAGGTCCGGCTGAGGTTGCAGCAGGGTTCCCGGCACTGGGCAGATGTCGTCCGCGAGTGGACGGACGAAGACGTGCGAGCACTTGACGAGGAGCCAGATCGCGCCTGACGCCCCAGGACGCTACAGCGCGTCCTGCTCCTGCTCCCTGATCATCTCGATCAAGTGCTCTGGCGAGTCGGTGTTGATCGTGGCCGTGGGCGACCCCGTGGGCTTGGCGCACCATGTCATAAACGGCTTGGGGTAGATGCTGCGGACTGTCCAGATGTCCCAGTCCGGGTAGTGGGGCCGGAGCAGCGCTAGCTGGTTGTCCTCCCATGACTGCACGGCATCATCTTACGAGCCTTGAGGTACCTCGACCACCCTTGAGGTACGTTAACCCTCCGTAATGAGCCCTGGTAACGGTTGGTTAGCCTCGATGGATCATGGTTGACCCCCGCCGGTACCGGCAGATCTACGCGGACCTGGCCGCCCGCATAGAAGGCGGAACGTACCCGCCCGGCTCGCCGCTGCCGCCGATAGGGCGGCTGGCGCACGAGTTCGAGGTGTCGCGGGATACGGTGCAGCGGAGCATCCAGATGCTCGCCGACGACGGGAAGGTCACCCGCTGGCCCGGGCTCGGCTGGTACGTCTCCGATGCAGAGAGCAAGGGCTAGGGCGGCCTGATGAGTGCCACCTGGCTAGGCCGCATGCGTTTAGGTTGTCGCTTTATATGGACAACTTCGGCGTGTCGCCTTGCAGCCAGGTTCCCATTGACACCTACTATATGTACATCGTGTAATACAGATGCAGGAAGGGCCGTCAGCAGTCTTAACGGCAAAGAGAAGGCCCCGGCCAAGGAGGGCAATCCCGGGCCGGGGCGGTAGCAGGGATAGGACAGTGTGGGCGGTCTGTGCGCTAGAGACGCCAGTGCCACCAGCGAGGAATGAGGATGTCGGCAGCCACCCGCACGATGATCAGAGCCGCGGTTCCAAGCCATTTGCGCCTAAGCTCGTGATCATCGGCGGGAGGCCGTTCTCCGTCAGGTTCCATCGCTTCCTCCTTTCTCGTCCCGGAGCTAGTCCGGCTCTTTCCATCTGAGCATGTGAACCCGACATTCGCGCGGAGCGCTGCGGCGTGTCGGGTGTATCGGACGAAAATAGTCCGCCCGGTAAGGGGGTCCTGACACTCCATGGATAGCCCTAATGAGCTATGCGGCCGAGCGGTAGCCCGGCAGGGATTCCGTTGCTTCCAGTGACCTTAAGTGTCGTATGTGGCACAACCAAGTCACGGTTACAGAACGTCGGCAATCCGTTTCCGCCCTTGCTGCGTCTTACCGGGGAAGGGGAGGAGCCCTAGGTCTGGAGGGGTTGTCATGGGGCGGGTCAGTTCGTTCATTTCGCTTGCCGTGCTCGCGCTGGTGCTTGCCGCGTGCAGCTCGTCACCGCCGTCGTTCACCGCACATGGCGCGGTGACGGTCTCTGCGGGAATACTCGCAGGCGGGCCGCCATCTGAGTTGTTCCCGGACATCAGCGATGGTGCCCAGGTGACCGTCGTCAACTCGTCCAATACCGTCGTCGGCACCGGGCCGCTCCACCTTCAAGGCAACCAGGCCCAGACCGTAGGTGAGAGCGACAGCTACACCTTCACCGTGAGCAACCTGCCCGGAGGTCTGACAAGGTACGGGTTCGAGATCGGGCATAACCGAGGGACCGTCTGGGAGACGCCCTCCGAGGCTAAAGACCCTAGCCTCTCGCTGTCGGCGTCTTAGCGGGCCGATGGTGCGCCGGGCCTATGACGGACGGACGTAGCATTCAGCTCCACCATGCTGGCCACGTCGGGTTACGTGGCCTGCGATCGCGAGAATGATCAACATCGAGTTCTGAGCGGACCTGCTCGACTAGCCGCGGCCGGGTGTCGTCACGAGCCTGGCGAAGCCGACGGAAGGTGTCATCCTTCTCCATCCGGGCAGCCAGCTCCACATCCTCGCTGGCCGCTAGGGTACACGCCTCGGGCCATTCCTCCTGGCAGTAGTCGTCGAGCTGCAAGGCCGCCAATGCTGACTGCTGCCACAACTTCCGCACCTTATCTGTGGCGAACGCGGCCACCTTCGCTGTCAACTCATCGCGAGCGGCCCACTCTTCCGCTCCGCGCGGCCCCTGGTACCACTCCACCATGCCGCCGCCCTGGAACCGCAGCACGGCAACGTACGTCTCGGCGCGACGGGTCCAAAGGCGCTCATCCCGGGCCATAGAGCGCTGCTGCCGCCCCTGAACGACCAGTACGATCACAGACCCAGCGAGGGCGAATAGGCCGGTGAGGAGGCCCGTGAGCAATTGCGCCGTCATGACATCGCCCCCTGCGGTGCTACTCCACGCTCGGTAGCCATCTGGACGCCGTTCACGACTCCATGATGCGGCATGGATCGGCCTGTCAATGTCGGTCAGTCTTGATCCAGCCCAGGCATCGCATGTCTGTCTGGGCAAAGGTGAGCCGTAAGGGCAACTCGTTCGGCTTGTCCTGCGCGTCGACCTCAATGCTGAGCTTGAACTGCTTCCAGCCGCCCTCGATGCTGAGCCTGAACCGGCTCGGCCTGCTTCTCAACACCACGTAGACGAGCAGAAGGACCGCTAGGACGACGATGAGATTGATCTCTAGGGCCAGCACGACAGTACTCCAACGGCCGCCGCACCCGTATTCCCCAGGATGATCTCGTGTGGTGTAACACCGGCTGATGGATCCACGGGGCCGCCAGGTCCCATGGACTGGGTTGGATGCGTTGGCCTGGCTCGTACTTGTCTGCTTGGCCAGCCGGTGCTGATCCGGATCGTGCCCTCGTGGCCCGGGTCCTGATGCTGATGCCGATGCTGACGTCTGCTGGCCGCCACGTCGGTAGTCTGGCCCGTGCCCGTTAACCGGCAGACGAGAGGGAGATATGACCAACCCGGCACGCCTGATAGAGGAATACCTGGAGGAGCATGGGCTCGACGCAATCGCGGTCACGAATCCGGTTGAGGTAACCCAGATGAACCTGAGCCGCCGGGAGCACCGTGACAACCTCGTACGCTGGGAGATGCGGGAGGGCGACCCGGATGCGCCTCCGGGTATGGACGGGATCGTGGCACACAACATCCGTATGTGGGCAGTGGGGCTGTGGCCCGATGGGTACAACGTGCGGGACCAGGTGAGGCTGACGAGCTGCGAGATTGAGTCGCTGCTAGAGATGGCCGGGGAGACGCAGGTCTGCATCTCCCATCGCATGGCATACATCGCGCTCCGGAGGCAGGCCGAAGCGCGCAGGACAGCGCGCGCCGGATGACCGCATTCCGGGTGAGAAGACGCTCGCGCAGGAGCACGGCATAGCCGTAGGTGGTAGCGAACGATACCGCCACTGTGCAGGATTCCGGCACCCCTGGAAGTCGTTCGACCACCGGCCCGTATGCCACTGTCCGAATCGAAGTACCTGCAATCCGTGCGGAAAATCAGGCCCCCCTTACCATTTGTCACGTTTGGTTAAAGGTGGGGTACTCGTTCCGTATGGCCGTTGTGTCCGATTCCGCTAATCGCCAGAACCCATGCCGCGCCAGATTAGAACGATTCGGTAACGGGCCTTGACATACGCTGCCCGGTGTGAGTCGTTGCCCGTTTCACAGGGCCGTGGTGGATGTCAAGGGGTTCACGAGCATCGTTACATGGCCCGGATGTCGGCGCCGACGGGATAGGACGCCTCCGCGGCCGCGGGTGCGCGACGCTGTGACCTGCGTAGATGCGACCGTGAAGCGCGCGTGCGGAGCGATCGTTAGCCATGCGAAGGACATGCAGGCAGCACGGCGCAATCGTTATGATGGCCCGGATCGCCCTCGGGCATGAGTTAGCCCCGGCCTCGCAGGGAGACCGGGGCTCGGCGGGTGGCTACTCAGACGGGCTCGGGCACGTTCCACTCCACGGCGGGCAGGTGGAACGGGTAGTCGTACAGCTCGATGTGGTCGTCGTGCGTACCGTCGCCATCCTCGCCGACCAGTCGCACCAGCAGCGCTGCCAGGTGTACATGATCACTCCTCCGAGGTGCCCGGGCTGTCCCACTCGCCAGCACGGGCTCGTCCGGGTCGAGCGCTTCGAGCCACGCGATGCGGGCCCGGATGTCGGCCGCCCGGCTGGGCACGTGCCCGCGTCCAGCTCGCGGTGCAGCTGGTCGAGGTCCATGGCGAGCATGCTCATGACGCTCCTCCCTCTCGGTCGCCGGAATCCGATCGCCGCGTCTGCCCGTCAGGTCGGCCAGCTAGCCCGGGTTCAGCTCTCGCCAGGTTTCGTTGTCCGGGTCGGCCACTTTGTCGGTCACCACCTGGCGCGTCGGGCTCGGTGCCCGCGAAGTCGACTTGATCGCCGCTGGTCCGGGTGCGGTCGCCACGTAGATGCGATGATCATCTCGTCCTCCTTACCGGCCGGCCCGGGTGCCAGCGGTGGTGCGCTTGCGGGATGCGGTCTGGCCGGGCGCCCGTCCTTGAGCATGCGGTAGACGGTGGCCCGGGAGACGCCGAGCGCCTGGCCGATCTCCTCGGCCGTCTGCTTCTTGGCGTGCATGTCCCTGGCGGTCTCGGCCTGGAGCGGGGTGTAGCTGGCCTTGCGGCCGCCGACCCGGCCCCGGGCCTTGGCTGCCTCCAGGCCTTCCCGGTGCCTTCTACGATGAGTTCGCGCTGGAATTCGTCAATCGCGGCGAAGATGTTGAAGACCAGGCGCCCGGTCGGCGTGGTCGTGTCGATGTCCTGCTTGAGCACCTTGAGGCCGATGCCGCGCTCGCGCAGCTCGCTCGGCCAGCTCGAGCATGTGCTTGAGTGACGCGCATCGCCCGGGACATCCGGGTGATCACGAGCACGTCACCTTCGCGCATGTACTCCAGCGCCTTGTCCAGCTCGGGCCGCGCGGCGTGCTTGCCGCTCACCCCGTGGTCGATGAACATCTTGTCGCACCCGTCGGCGGCCAGCTCGTCAACCTGGCTGTCGTCGCACTGGTTCTTGGTGCTCACTCTCGCGTATCCGATCCTGGCCATTTCCCCCTCCGTCCTCGTCGCCAACAAGTCAATTGTCTCACAATCTCGGTAGGTGACGCAACTTGATACTGATACCGGATGTGAGACTGCCAGGCCAGAGCGACCAGCACGATGCGGCGTCGAGCGGTCAGTATCACGTGCTCAGCAGACGATCGTTTGTGAGACGGCGAAATGCCAGGTAGGGCGGCCGGTCGAGCGCCTGGTCGCACTTGTCAGCCGGGCCGTTTGTGAGACTGCTACTTGAACACTCGGTCGGCGGCCCGACGGCTGACCGGCGGGCATGCCGGGGACGGCCCGCGAGTGCTGGCCGTGGCGGGGATAGGCCGGCCGCAGCGATCGCACTTCCGGCTCGGCCGGGCCAGGTCGGCCCGGGTGGCTGCAACTGTTCTCATGGCGCCTCCAAGGGACAGTCCTATTGTCCAGGTCAGGCGCTCGGGCTTATAGCCACGCGAGTGGTTACCGAGCGTTTCCGCAGGTCAGCCGCTAATCCAGCCAGGGCCCGAAGTCGTCGGTTACCGGGCCGTCGAGGGTGTCGAGGTACCCGAGGAGGTAGTCGTCCGCGTAGTCGGCGAGCGCCTGGCGGATGATCGTGGCCACGGTCGTGTCCTCGATCCGGGTAATCTGGCTCAGCGGGTCGGCTGGTGCGGCCGTCGACAACGACCGGCGGCAGGAACGTCTACGGCTGGGCACCCGATACCCCCCTTGGGTAGATGGTGCGGGTTCCCAGGGCATACGTCGTCCCAGCGACTGTTCGAGTGGCCGCTGGTGTTCCCCGATCACGTGGCCTCAAGGTTCCACTGGGTTCCAACCGGAACCACCGAGTGGTCCAGGGGTATTCCAGGTGGACTCGGTTCCACTGCGATGCCAGGTGGACAAGGTTCTCCATGGAGAAGGATTTGTGTTCCACGTGTGTGCCAGGTGAGGTGGGTATGCCAGGCAGGGACTGATCCACCGAGTGGCCGGGGGGAGTGTCCCCCTGAGTGCCCCAGTGAGTGTGTGCTTCCTCTATGGCTATGGGGGGTTGCCCGGATTGCCCGGGTGCGCTCCTGGCTGGCAGGTCCCTGGATGCCGAAGAGGATAGCGATGGCCCGGAGGGCCCGGGTGCACGCCGGTGGGGTATTACCACCGGCCGCGCGACCAGGGCGCCGTGGTGCAAGTTGGCTCGTCATCATAGGCACGTGGGCGTGGCCCGGGTGCGCCCGGCCGCAGGACGGCCAGGTGAGGGTCGTGTGGTCCGTTGACTTGCCGGACCGCATCGCGCGTTTGGCCAGGCCGCCGATCAGCCCGGCTCGAGGGGAGTCTCGACTTTGATCTCGGACTCAGCCCGGGCTACGCCTCGCCTGGCGCTCGGCCTGGGCCCGGTCGAGCACCCGCTTGTGTAACTCTGGCAGGAGTACGCCTCGATTCCGGCGCTGCTGATCGAGGAGAGCCGCTCGTTCTGGTTGAGCGGTTCGGCCCTCATGCCCTCGGCCACGAGCTGGCGGCGGAATACAGCGTCGGCGCGGTCCTGGGCGATCGAGTTACCCCGGGCGGTTCCATGTACGGGACACTGCCGGATCGGTCGACACTGCTCGCCTGCGCCGAGTTACTCGACGGAGATTTCCTGGCCGCGCGGCTGAGACCCTTCCGGCATATTGACGAGCAGGCCAGCCGGGCCCGGGCACGTCGGCCGTGACCTGGGGTGCCGGGCGTGCGAGGGCCTTGACACCGAGCGCATCGTCCGGCCCGGAGATTGTGACATCCGCCGGGTCACGCTCCCGTTCCGCAGGCGGCGAGGTCACGGGTTACCGGTCGCGCTCGTCGCCGTCGAGGCCGAGGATGTTGCCTAGGAGCGTGCGCGAGCGCGGGTCGCCGAGCTGGTCGGCGGCCTTGGACCAGACTTGCCTGGCACGGGCCCGGGTGCCCGAATCGTAGAGCCGCCCGATCCGGCGTCGACCTCGACCGGCGTGCGGTGCCCCGGGGGCTCGGATGGCGGCGCCGGGTCGAGCGCGCCATCCCGTGGCCGCAGCTCGGGGTTCGCCGACGGCTCGCCGCTGACGTCGGCCACCTCTGCCTCGCTGTGGCCGGCCTTAGGCGTTCTCGTGGTCTTCTCTCTAGCCATGGTGGCCTCCTCAGAGGGGGTTGTGCCCGGTCAAGCGCATCATCGCGGTGGGCTCGAATGAGTTGGCCGAGGTGGCGTTGATGCTGCCGATATTCCCCGTGGAAATTCGCCTGAGGCATCGGACGATGACATTCCGTTACCGCCTGGATTTTTCATCAGCGGCTGCAATACGCTCGTTGGGCGGAATCGCGCCGACAGATCACCGCTGGCGGTCCTCGTTTAGCCGTCGGGCGTTGTCCGGATCACCTCGAAAGCCCGTGATCATCTGGCCGGCGGGGGGTCGGGCCGCCCAGCTGATCGGGCGCGCTGTAGGGCCTGGCTGGGTGGCGGCTGGCGGGCGTCATCGCTGGCCCCGGTTAATCGTGTCCAGGGGGTTCTCGGTCCGCATGCAGCCCTGCGGCGCTGCGGTGCTGCGCATGTTGGCCTGGGCGGGCGCTGGCGCGCTGCCGTAGTCTGCTGGGTCGAACGTGCCGCCGAGGCGCTGTAGTGGCCTGCCACCGTAAGCGCTGCCCACGGCAGCCTGCATGGCCGCGACCGCTGCTGCCTGTCTTGCGGCGTCGGCCTCGCCGAAGATGCCGTGCTGACCGGCCCGGAGCTGGCGCGTCGGCCCGGGGCGCATCTTGGCCGCCACCATTCAGCATGTCCACCATTACCTGGGCGCCCGCTTGCAGGCGGGCGTCGCGCGCCCCCGCACCCATGCGCCGAACTCGGTGACTGGCACCTCGGGCTGGTCGTATTCGTCGACGGCGATCTCGTACCGGCCGAGCTGGGACATATCGGTGACGGACTGTACGCCCAGCTCGGCCCTGCGGCGGCCATATTCGGACAGGCTTATGCCCTTGATGTCGTCGGCGGTGAGCCCGGCGGCAGGGTTGGGTTGCTGGGGGCCAAGCGCCGGGGCTGGCAGGTGCGTGGGCCCGGCGGATACACCCGCCTGGTCCCCAGCAACGGGGGGCGGCAGCGGTTCCTCGTCCTCCAGGCTCCGCAGCGAACTTCGATGGTCGGCGCGTCGCTGGGCCTCGCTGGCGCCACCAGCTCGGCCCCGCCGTTCCAGGATTCGCGCAGGCGCGTTAACTCGCGGTCGAGGTCGGCCTGCATCTGCTCGGCGACGCGCTCAAGCTGGCGGTCGGCGGCCTCGATCCTGGCCTGGACCCAGGCCCGTTCTACGTCGTGGCGATCATGATTGCCTCCGGAGCCACTCTTGGAGATCGGCCAGCCGGACCTGGACGAGCCTCTTGTCGTTGAGCACGGCCGGGGCCCAACGGCATGGTGGGCGGGCCGAGGCTAATCGGTTTCCACCTATAGAACGTCGACTTGCCGATGCCTAAGACCCTGCATACCTCGGGAAGGGTCAGCATCTCGTCCATGTGCACCTTGTTCCTCTCTATAGGTCCAGGATGGCATGGATGAGTGCCGGAATGTTCACGCCGAGGTCTATGTCCCCCGGTGCCACGAACGGGCCACGGCCCGGATCCTGGATATGAGGCGGTCCGCGCGCACCTGGTCGACGCCTTGGCGATGACATCGCCACTGAGCCGCTCTCCTCGTGGACCTGCCGGGCCGTCGGCATCGGTGTCCGGGGCGCGGAGCTTCCGTCCTCGATCGCTTCCTGCAGCATGTCGTATAGCCGTCGCCACACAGGCTGGTTGCTCGGGGCGCCCGAGGGCAGCGAGCCACCCCGGACCCGCAGGGACACGTCTCGGGGCCATGTCGTGGAAGGGTAGCCGAGGGTGCCCGGGGTGACCTGGACAGGGTTGCCTAACGGCGGGTATTCCGCCTGCGTCGCGTCCGAAGACGTGGGGCACGACCGGCTCATGGACACCGTTGCGCACTACGCCTATTTCCGGACGCTGCTCGCTCAATGGCCGCTCATAAGACCGTTGGCGCCCGAGCTGTTGGCGCTGGTGCGGCAGCATGTACTTCTGGCGGCGCGCCCGGGCAGCTAGCTGGTCTGGCCGCCATCCCGCCCCTGGTCTTCGTCGCCCGGGGGCGGACTCATGTCGCGGACCTTCTGCGCGTCCCCGTCCCACGATCAGCCCGGCGGCCTCGCCCCGCTCTAGCTCCTCGACGACGGCCCGGACGGTGGCCTGCGCGATGCCCGCGACGGCAGCCAGGCACGTACGGCCGCCGTTCGGACGGCCGAATGGCATGAGGGCCGTGATGTCCTGCTGCTCGGCGCGGCCCTCGACGGCACGCCATGCCCGCCACGGCGACGTCGCCCACCGGTCGCCCGCGAGCATCCCGCGCACCATGCCCAGATAACGCGTCCACTCCGGGGGTGGTCGTTCTCGCTGGGCGATGACCGCCGTGGCATCGGCGAAATAAGCCTTCCAGCAGTCCGTCGATGCGTCGTCGGGCGGCAGGGCTGGCAGCGGCGTCTTCGCGTCATCGCCGACCGGGCGGTGGTCGTCGAGCAATTCGGGTCCTCTCCTCGCCCGGGCCACGTGCCCGGGTGTATACACCGGTTAGCGTCAACACTAACGGTGTTACCGGCTGGTTACGATCGGTCGGCACGCTGTTAACGCTGCGTTAACGCTGCCGGTTGCCCTCCTCGACGGCCTCGTTCATCAGGTCCAGGAGATCCGCAGCGATCCGGATGCTGGCCAGTTGCTCGACCTCGCGGCGTACCCGCACCCGCCAGCCATCGGCGGCTAACTGCGGGCGGGTGCGGGCGAGTACCTCGATGTACTCGCCCGATGCCTCGTCGATGTCACGCACGAGCAGGTGGAACCGCAGCCGGTCCGTGACGTTGACGCGTCGGGGCGGGATGTCGTCCCTTGTCACGGCGTCGCGGGCTGCGGACGCTTGCCCGTGCCCTGGCAGGGCAGCATCCGCAGCTGCCACGTCGACCAGGCCCGGTGGCTGACCAGGCGGCCGCGCTCGGTGCGCCGCTCCTGCCTGCAGTCCGGGCACGTCCCCCAGTCATCCGCTGGCGGCGTGGCCGGGACGACCGGGATCAACTCCCCGGCCTGCTCCTGCGCTGCCTTCCTTGCCTTCGCTGCGTTCGTTGCTGCCATGTGTGCTCCTTAGCGGGCTGAGCCCGGTTGATGGTGCTGGTGCGGTCGGTCCTCTCGTGCAAGCTCATTGCTTACCGTCCTTCCTTCTCCGCGATCTTCTTCTCCAGCCACCACACCGCGAGACGCTGGTCCGACCCCCTGGTCGAATGGTCTTCTCGACGTCCTCGATGTCCCGGCCGGTCAGCTCCGCGTACCGCGCGACCAGCGGTGCCCGCTCGGCGCGCTCAGCGGCGCGCTGGGCGGCCTCGTCGGCCTGGGCCTGCTCCTTGGCCGCCTGCTCGTGCTGGCGCCGGCTGATGGCTTCTGGGCTGGTCATGCCGGGCCATCAGGATTTCCCGCTGACCCCGGGACGCCAGGAACTCACCCTTGCCGTTCCTGTCGGCCTTGCGGAAGTATGTCCACATGAAGGTGGCCTCAGCCTTGCTGAGCGTTACCGTCTGGGCGTGGGCGGGCGGGTCGAACTTAGGCGGCCGGTCCTGGCGGAATACCGCCCACTCCCTGGCCTGCGCCCCGTCGGTGCCGACCGTACTGGCCCGGTGCCCCATCCGGCCCGCTTGCTGCCGCCTGGCGGCTTTCAGCATGCCTGAGCCCTTGGCGGCATCCCGGGCTGACCGGTTCCTGGCCTCCTTGACCTCCCAGAAACTGTAGGTGTTGCAGATGCCCTTCTCTTTCTCTCTCTCCCCCCCGGGATGATCTTGACCTCTCTCACGCCCGAGAGAGTTAGTAAGAGAGTTATTAGGAGAGATGGAAGAGAGTTCAAGGGGTGACAAAGGGGTGTCAGAGGGGGTGACATCCGGGGTGACATCGGCCGGAAGGGGGGCGTCCCAGAGGTGCGCCACGGGCCGGCCGAGCCGGATGGACTGGTGGAAGTCGAGGACCCGGACGGACGACGCCTGGCTGCCGTTCCACCGCCGGCGCGGGTCGGGCTTCAGGACGCCCGCCAGCTCCATCTCGCTCAGAAGCCGCTTGACGTTGCGCTCGGACATGGGCTTCCGGCTGTCAGTGTACCGCCACGTCTCCCGGGCGATGCTGCGGACGCTTAACAGGCTGTGCTGTTCGTCCCAGAGGTTGTACCGCTTGCCGATGACGATGACGACCGGCCGGTACTTCTTGTCGTAGTCCCGGGCGAGCCGCAGGACACGGGCATTGTGGTCCTCTAACCGAGGGGGGCTTGGCTTCTTAGCCATGGTCTTCTCCCTTGCATTGGTCGGTATGGCGTCAGGTGTTATTCCGCTGGCCGGATAAAAGAGGACGCCCCCCGGGGCATGACTCCCGGGAAGCGCCCTCCGACGCTTGTTCTACCGACCAAGGAAGAACGACCTAGCTCAATTATCTCATGATCCTGGCAGGTAGCAAACGCGCCCGGCCCGCATGCCACTGTTGAGGTCGGCCCGGGGCTCCTGGGTACCACCTGACCGCTCCCGCAGAACGCGCCTGGATCGCCGTACAGCGCCCACGACGCCCGGGGCCGGTACCCTGTGGTACCGCAGCCGGCCTGTGCGGCTCCTGGGAGCTCCGAGCGTCGTGGACACATGACAATGCCCGGCCGCCGTTGACCCGGCAAGATCCTCAGCTTGATGTGCAGGAGACCGGGCATTTCGGTCGAGGCACCGATCTCCGTAATCAGCTTGGCAGCTGCGGCACCAAGCAAGCATGCCATAGTGTCTGGGTGACTCAATCACCAGCATGGAAGCGGGCGGCCCATATATGCTACGGGTGGTATTGGGGCAAGTCGCTGGCGGCCTAAAAAGCGGAAGGTCTGGCAGTTCGAGCCTCCTCTGACCACCGGTATGCAGTGCACTGACGTGCGCAAACGCGACCTTGTTTGTCCTCGCTAGTCTCGGCGAGTGACCGTTGTCGCCCTTTCGCTCAAGGATGTGAGAAGGCCGTGAAGGAAGTAGCAGTCCCGCAGGGCGTGTACAGGCACCTGCAGGGAGGATTTGCGATCAATAATGCCCGCATGAGTGTGAAGTCGGGTACGAACCTGTGGACCGCCGGATATTTCACCCTGGTGATGCATTCGTAAACGTGATCAAGTGGCTTTGGGGAGGTATCCAAGGGGGCGAGGTCAGCGGCGATGTTCCCGGCGCGCTCTCCGGAGAAGCGCTTGCCTTCCAGCTGCTAGTGGACCATTTCTGCGCTGTCAATGATTTCCTGGCTGAACGGGACCCGGCCCGCAGCCTATGAGCATCGAAGAAATGATCACTGGGCTGAGCGTTGCCGGGCTGCAAGAATTTCTCGGGCCGAGGGAGTGGGAGCGGATCTGCGTGGTGATCCGCGACGATGTTCCGGAGTTGGTCGGCTTGCAGTAGGACAAGCAGTACAAAGGATGTGATGGTGACCGGTTACCGGGACTGCCCGGACACCGGGGTGCAGCGCCTGTCCTTCAGGGCGGGGAGGGTGTCAGATGTCCTACTACGTGGTGAACGTCGGGCGCGGACGTGCTACGCACATCATGAAAAGCGGCAGCGCCTACGTCCCGGGGCTGGTTAACTCGGTCGTCGCCGGTTACGTGAAGTCAACTCTCTGCGGGCTGACCGCTTCCCGCTATGTGAACGTGTTCACCCCATCTGAGGCATCCTGCCGCGAGTGCAAGAAACGCTGGCAGCTGGCGGTTGCGGCGGACGCTGCCAAGGCTGCCAGGGCACCACAGCGAGCCCCCTCGTCGACCAGGAAAGCAAACCCTCTTGCCGCGATTGCGGTCTTGTTCGTGATCCTGGCTGTGGCCGGGGGATCATCACGGGAATCGTCCTGGCAGTGGGCAAGGCGGACCGTGACAGCGGCCAGCCGGCGAAGGGGATGCTGACCCGCATCCCGGGTTGCGCCGGAACCAGCGCCGCAGGTGCGCTGAGCATCGGTGAACTCGGGAGCAACGAGGCGAGCGAAGCTACATGCACGCTGCCTGACGGTGCTATGGTCACGCTCGCAACCTGGGGCAGCACCGATCCTGCGATAGATGATCCTTCGGGGGACACGGCCAGTCAGGAACAAGCGGTCTATAACGATGCACCGGACATTGGGTTTGTGTCGAGCGGAAAGCCAGATTGCTGCATCATAGGTAACTCGCCTACGGCATGGGTTGTCTCGATTACGGGGGATGAGTTGATGACGACCCAATCGAGTGACTGGGCTAGTGTCGAGCAGGCTCTTGGCGGTCACGCGGTCACCAGCGCGCCGGCGGCATGGAACACCCAGGGATTATGAACGGCTGGCCACCGCCGCGCGGTCACGTCGCCGTAGTGTCGACCCCCGGTCTGGCCGGCGTCCATCACGGTGGTGGTCTCGGCCCACGCCAGCGATTGACCGGGCGTGATGAACGTATCGAACGGCCCGGCATCCGCCGATCCGGTCTCGGATCGGCCGCTGTAGAACGCCACCGACATCCCGGTCACCTCGGCCGTGACGTCGCCCGTGTTCGTCAGCGTGACCTGATAGCCGCCCTGGACATACGGGCCATATCCACCAGACGGCGGCCCGGGGAACGGCGCGAAGTCGGCCGGCTTGTACGTGTCATCTTTGGCGTCGAGGCTGAGGGTCACGAACCCGGTGACGCACTTCCCGGCCAGCGTCGCCGCCGTCGACACCGGGCTCGCGGCCGATGCCGTGTTAGGTGGCGCAGCGGCGCACCGGACATGCCGCAGCCTGCCAGCATGACGCCCGCAATGATGACGGCCCCGACAGCGTGCATGATGCGCATCACCATCATGCCTCCTCTGCCTGCGGGAGCTTCGACGCGAGGTGCGCCACGATGGCCCGGGCTTGTCCTGGCCGGTGCCGAGATCTCGCATCACGCTGCGGAGGCTTGGCACGCGGCCGTCTGCGATGTGGCCGACGTACCGGCGTCAGCCTTCCGGACATGTTCGACCGGCCGAATGCGTGAGCGCGTCGCGAACTACGGCCAAGGCGATAGACACCGCCGCGAGCCGGGATTCCGCGGTGACCGTGACGATACTGATGATCTTCTTGGCGGTGTGAACGCTCATGATGCCGCTAGCTCCCCTTGCCGATGCAGCCCGCTCGGCTGCTACGACGAACTCGGTAGGGCCAGGAACAGAGATCCGTCCTTCTTGACCGTAATGGTGACGTCGTAGCGGTGCCCGGGCGGATATTCATACCGGCACGGTAAGTCCGGCGTCTGACATTCCAGGCGGGCAGCGACGTGGGCACCTGTTACTTGCGGGGATTGCGGATCGCGGCGCGTATCGCCGTGGTGAACGCGATGAGCTGGTCGCTGGTGCCGAGTTCTGCGATTCGCTTCGTCGCGTATCCGACGGCCTCGGGCGAGTTTCCGCGGCGTGCCACCCAGGTGATCATGTCATCGATGCTGATTTGCTCGCGGTTATCCGCCGACTCGTCCGGCGGAACGCGTGACTGTCGGATGCTTTGAGGGCCGGTCGCTGCCGGACTGCTGGGGCGTAGCGAGGGCATAGTCATATTGTCATCGAGTGTCAGCTGGTCGTGCGGGATGTCATGACTGGCGTGTCGCATCGCAGGATCGATCAGTACTTCCCGTCGAACTGGCCACTGAACGGCAGGTAGCACGCGCAATGAAGCCCGTTGCTTGACCAGGAACGTGGCACCGAAGTCGCTTCGCATCCATACCCATTCGGTTCCGCGTGCCGTGATGGGCTTCGTTCCCTCGACTGATGTCAGCCAGCCTAGGCCTGCCAGGGCGGTCTGGTCTCCGGTTGTGCCGACGGCGTCGAGCTGGGCTCGGGGGGAGTCCAGTTCAGGAGGTCTGGATAGCTGAAAGGCATTGTCGCCTGGCCGTCGGCGATCTTCGCTAGCCGGAGCGCTTCCGCGGTGAGGTACTCGCAGTCGAGCAAAGGGCGGATCCGGGGCGGCGTCGGTGGCACCGCTCAAGGCTGCGGCCATAGTGGCGATGGTGTCGGTGTCGGTACCGACGACGCCGACGGCTAGCCGTGATATGCCGGCTGGGTCGGCAGGCGCGGCAGCGGCGAGCGTGAGGGCGGCGAGAACTGTCATGGTGCCGTTGCCGCGGTTCTGCGGCTCGCGGAGATTGAGGGCATCGACGAAGCTGGCGTAAGCCGTGACCGCGTTGTCGGTTAGGTGACCTTCCGGCCCGCTGAGCTGCACGACGGCAACTGGGCCGCCAGGGGGAGGATCTCGCGGCATTCCTCGACGGTCTGGTGCCATGCATCGGAGAACGAGGTTCGTGTACGGCTTTCCCATGCTGGCCGCCATAGGGTGGCTAGCTGGGGCTGATCGTCGACGAGCTTGACGGCCTGGTCGGTGAGGTCAAGCAACTCGGGCCACCGCTTGGTGGTGGGAATGTCTCCGTCGTGGAGGACGGCACCGAGAGACACCGCGTGGAGCACGGCGCCGACGAGGGCTCTGGGATGGCCGTGGCTGGTCGCGCCGTTCGTGATCACGTCGAGCCTTCCCGCACGGGGACGATGACCAGCCGTCCGGACGACTGCTCACGTGGCCGTGACATGGGCGGCTCGCTCGATCTCTTTCGGACACACTTCCGTTAGGGGACAGGAGGCGCAGTCCGGCACCCCGGGGTGGCACCAGCCTCTCCCGATGGTCACGTGGCAGGTCAAGCGCACCCGGCCGAGCCGGGTGAAGCTTTGCGCCACGGCGATCATGTGATCCCGTTCATCCCGGTCCGCCAGCCGAGCCAGAAAGACGCGACGGATATGGACGTCGTAGGCGATGTCGCTTCGCTCTAGGTTCCGGACCGGAACACCGAGGTCTCGCTCCAAGATCTCCACCGCCATGGCCGCTTTCTTCTGGGCGATCCCGAGGAAGTCGTCGAAGCGCTTCTGGAGGATGTCGGCGGTCGGGTTGTCGGACCAAATCGCTGACGCATCCCCTCCGTATCGCTTGATAACACGCCGGGCAGCACGGACGACCCATCTTGGCATCTTGTTGACGTACCGGTGGAGCTTGGGCTCCCCCTGGACCGCCTCCGGGACCGCGCCGACAGCCTCAGCGATCTTCTTCGGGTCAAAGTGACCGAGGCGCTCCCGCAGGATGAACGGCGCGAGCCACGCCCGCTCTGCCGGCACTCCCTGGTCGAAGAGACGCCAAGCAGAAACGCAAACGGATCGGAGCGCAGAAACTCATTCGCCTCGGAGTTGGCGGTGAACTCCAGGACGGCCCCCTTCTCAGTGGTGGTGATGGCCACGGCGCCGTACTCCAATAGCGCAGCGACGTTGCTTGTCTGCTGTTCGTCCGGGGTCCCCTCTAGTAAGGTGGTAGCTGGGAGCGTAGTCCGGATGTCGATAGCGGTAGTAGCGAAG
This sequence comes from uncultured Actinomycetes bacterium, assembly GCA_963806335.1. Taxonomy (GTDB): domain Bacteria; phylum Actinomycetota; class Actinomycetes; order Streptosporangiales; family Streptosporangiaceae; genus Palsa-504. The sequence goes on along the minus strand of CAWDXO010000015.1, from coordinate 305,833 downwards.
GATCGGTCCCGGCGCCGGGGGGCAAGGCGACCCCACGCCGCGGACCGGAGGAGTGCGTGGCGAGTCCATCCCTCGATGTCGTCCTGCCGGAGCTTTACGGCGAGGCTTCCGAAGGAGTGCGGGCCGACAATCTCCTCCGAGAAGACGGCAACAGGGAAACCGGCGTACTCCGGCGGGACCGGGATCGGAGGATCGGAGGTGCTTCTTCGTGATTTTGATGAGGCTCATGAGCGACTGGGAAGTGTCGAAGTCGTCTGCCTCCACGCCCTCGACCCCCGGCGACCTCTCCGTCGACCCACGTCACCGATCGAATCCGTGGTCCGGCCGAAGACGGGCCCGGCTGCCGATGCCGTGACGGATGTGCAGCTCCTGGCCCGCTCGACCTCGGTTATGGCGGCCCAGCCTCGCTCATACGACTCGACCCCCTCGGGCCACCGCCACGAGAAGGGACCGATGGCGGTCACACTGATGAGCTTCGATCGGAGCTACCGGGCCGAGATCCACCAAGGCAGTCTAGGAATGAACCTTGTGCTCATTTGACCCATCAGCGAAACTACACTCTTACGAGTCCTCAGGGTCGGTCCGGAAATGTCAGATACCGGATTTACAGTGCCGGGCATGACTGAACCTTCCCACAGTTACAGCATCACCGTCACCGTGGACACGGATGGCGGCCCGCCTGCCTAATCCAGCCGAGTCGCCATCGCGGGCCAGCATGCAGCATCCAGCCAGGGCCGCCAGCATCGTGACCGTTCACGCAGCCCAGCAGATCATCAGTGTGATGACCGTCGAGACCGCCGACCGTGCTTGCGCCGTCGCTGTCGCCCTGGCCGCTGGTCTCCGACGTGCTAAAGCGCCCGGTCGCGTCACCCAGCTGCTGAGCGGACGGTTGTGGCCGATCTCGTGCGGCGGTTCATAGAACTTGGTATTCCGGTGATCCTCCGTGCCGCATGTCCCGCACCACAGCGTCACATGGCCCATGCCCCGGCCCTGTCTCTCGGCTGCTTCCCTGGCCGGACCGCAGAATGTGGCCTAGGCAAGGCTGACGAGGCACTCAGCAGGGAGGTCGGCGGGTCGGCAGGGACTAGCTGTCGGGAGATGCCCTGTGTGTCTTCAATTGCTGGATACGGCGTCTGATGTCTAGGGTGTAGGGATGGTTACGCCCAAGGACCCGCTCTTCGTCGGGCAGCAGCTCCTGCAACAGCTGTAGCGCTTTTGCCGGATTCCCGGCCTCCTCAGTTGAATCCGCGATGTTGAACCGCGTGGCCAGGCTATCGGGATGGTTACGTCCAAGGATCCGCTCTTGGTCGGGCAGCAGCTCCTGGAACAGCCGCACTGCCTCCGCCGGATACCCGCATTTGCCCAGCCAGAAAGCGACGTTGTTCCGATTGCCCAGGGTCATGGGATGTTCGGATCCATAGACCCGCTCTTTGTCGGACAGCAGCTCCTGGAACAGCCGCAGGGCCTCCGTTGGATGCCCGGAATACCCGGTCCAGCTTGCCAGATCGTTGCGGGTACCCAGGGTCAAAGGGTCATCTGGGCCAAAGACCCGCTCATAGTCAGGCAGCAGCTTGTGGAACAGCGACAGCGCTTTTGCTGGATGCCCGGAATACCCGGTTGCACCCGCAATGTTACGCCGGGCGCCAAGGGTTTCGGAGTGATCCATGCCGAAAACTCGTTTTATGTCAGGCAACACCTTCTCGTACAGCCGTAGCTCCTTCCTCCAATTCCCGGTCTCTCCGGTTGAGTGCGCAATGTCGCTACGGGTGCGAAGCGTGCCGCGATGATCAGGCCCAAGAATCCTTAGCTGGTCGGGGAGTAGTTCTTGGAACAACTGCAACGCCTTTGCGCGATTCCCGGCCCGGTAATTCGAAAGTGCGATTTCGCTCCGGGTGTCCAGCGTGTCAGGGTGGTCATCGCCCTGTATGCGACGACGCAGCGGTAGTTCTTGCTCTCTGTGTTGAAGGGCACGGTGGTAATCGCCCAAGTCGCTATAGTTGACTGCTAGAGCATGATGTACGCGCAGGCGCTCATCGTCAGCATCCGGCGGCAGTGCCCCCAGTTCCGCCTCAAGGCCGACGACCTGCAACTGGGTGTCCGCTTTTGTCCCGTCGACCGCGTACAGCACTGCTCGCGCGGCATCCCCATCCTGGGGCGGACTGGACGTGCCGAGCATCGGCGCAAGAAGCTGCCGTGTGATGACCCGATAGCCAGCTCGCCCGACGTGGAGGGCCAAGAGCAAACGCCACCGGTTGCCGATCACGCCCAGGTCACGTCGGCAGCCCAGCACGGCATCGATCTGGTCGGTCAGCTGCAGCGCTCGTTCGCGTTGGCCAGGTTGGTCTAGCAGATCGATAACGGCCCAGATGCGGGCTTCTAGTCCGACCGCTGCACTGCCGCCAGCGACAGCAGCGATTGTGGCATCGATGAGCGGGTTGTCGTGTCTGGACTGCTGTGTGCGCCCAAGCCGGAGCACGGCCGCGGCCAGGTCGTCATGTTCAGGCGTCCGCCGCTTCGCGGGCTGGCTCGCGAGGTATTCGGCTAGGGCCGTTTTGGCTACGTGGAAGGCAGCATCCGGATCACCCAGGTCTTCGAGGCCGCGCACCAGCTGGCACTGCACGTGCGCCAGATGGGTACGGTCCTGGAGATCGGCACGTACCCGGTGCGCAGCCTGCCAGGCGACTACCTTTTCGACAAGCCCGGCGCCGCGATCCTTCCCCATTTCCGTAGCTATGTTAAGTACCTTCTTAGCCAGCTGATGCCGCTCACCGACAGTAAGGACGCGTATCTGCTCGCCGAGCCGGGGAGAGGCCGGATCTGCCAGGCGGACCAGGGACTCAAATCGAAGTACGTCGCCGTCATCGCCGGGCGGCTTCTTACCCAGGATCTCAACGGCGCGCTCAGCCTGGCGGGCGTGCAGGACGCCACCGGCCCAGGCCAGGACTACCGCTTCCCTTGATGGAGAAGCCCGGTTGACTTGGGCGTCGATCACCTCATCAACCAGTGTCACGGTCGCGGCTTCGTCGTCATGAGCGTCTATTTCCGTCAGGCGTTTTGCTTCCGTGACCGTGAACACTTCGGCGAATGTTTGCGTCCGCTGGCCGATCCGGCGGATAGCCGCAGCGGGCAGCTGTGGGCACAGGTCAGCGGCCAGGCCGGCTCGGGCCTGGTAGTCCATCTCGGGGTCGACATTCAGGGCCTGGACGAGGTCTTCAGTAAGCCCGTACGTCGCCCGGGAGGTTAGCGCGGACAACACGTTTCCGCCGGGGTTGACGGCAGCCACAACCAGTACGTGTCCATCGGCGCGTTCGATCAGATTCTCGATCAGTGTGACCGCCAGGTCAGGCTCCAGTGGTCTGTGTCCTCGTTTATTGTCACTTGATGATGGGCACGGGATGCTGAGAGATGGCCCCTGTGATCTGCCTGGGGCCAGCTTGGCGCACTGGGCTCCCTGTCCCGCTGGCTGTTGTCCGATATGTTGGTCTGTGCACTGATGCGAGGTGCTGGCTATGTAGCATCCTGACGAGGGCCGCTAGCGGAGACATGTATCTCTAGTGAGCACCCAGCCGCAGCCCCCCTACGCTGCTGAGCTGATTGATGCCGAGCTGTTCCGCTGACCTGATGCTCGACATAGAAAGCTTCCTGGGAGAGGGACCACGGAGTGTCTCGAGCCTGCAAGCCCAGCCCATCGGGCACCAACTCACCTGGCACGGGGTCGAACTACGGTGTTCCATTGTCTTATCTGTCCTTAACAACCGTGGCGACCTGGTTGAGCACGTGTGTTCTTGTCCTGGACCGTGCCGGGCAGCGGCAGGGAGGATATAGTGTGATCTTATTTCTTGCCCGGACAGGTCTTGTCATCATGTTACCAGTCATGTATTCTTGTTTATGTCGACGAGAAGTCCTGACCAGAACCAAATCTACTGGGTAGTGGCCTAGTCTGAGGGGCGGCGAAACGGTCGAGGGTGTGTCAGTTATCAACTGCGTGCGCGTCTATCGTCATTTATTTAGTGAAGGAGGTAGAGCGTAGAAGCCACGTAGAGCTATGTGGAAGAGCTTTTGTAAAGAGAGCCGCGGAGCGCCAGGCAGCAACCCCGCAATCCAGGATGCGGACACGCTAAAGTTAATTGCTTCGATGTGGAACGAGCTGATTGTGTGCGCTGGTAGTTTGTGTTGAGATTGTGCGAGGTGTGAATCAGATGACAGACAGAGACCATGAGCCTAGTTAACGAGCCTGAGGGGCATGAAGCCCATGAGATAAGCCTGCGTCTCGGGTTTTTTGCATACTTGGTTGTTTAGCAACTCTGGTCAGATTGTGGCTGAGTTGAGCAGTGGTGCGAGTGATCTACGGGGAGTGCTTGAGATCAAATGTCCGCTTGATGGGGATTGCTGTCGAAGGTCTCGATCGTGCGCTGTGACGACCCAAGGGCGAGCACGGTGCCTCGGCGAGTCGCATCGGCGCGCCCTCGGTGCCGTCGAAGTCGGTGCTCGCCGCAAATTACCTGGCTGAAGGTCTGGCTACCCGGTCTTCGGCGAGATGCTGATAGCAGTCATGGTGTAGAAGCTCCAGTTTCCTGACGGGTTGACCAACCAAACGGCGGGCCAGGTCTACGGGGTAAGGCATGGCACCTTGAAGAAGTCTGCGTCCTTGTCGTAACGCGACCTTAGTTAAGCTCCGACTCCCGAACGCGGTGCCCTATGCCTTTGCTTCCTGCTCCGCTGAGATGGATTGCGGCGCCGTGATGTGGCGCGGCATCCATGCTAGTGCGTGCCGTGCTGATGATATGATGGCAAAAGATCGCCGGTCGTCAGGGTGTGTTCGACGAGCAAGTCGCACCGCTGAGGAACATATACGGGTGGACGCACTTTGGACATGAGGAGGCCTAGCTGAACGGGAGCTGGCCTGCTGATACCGACGCCGTTCACAGCGGGATCGAAGGAGATCCGGCTGCTGAACTGATTGTGTCGGCGTAGAGGTTGCAGACGAGATCTACCTGGTTTGCTGGATACCGCCGGTCATGTCGGAAGCCGCCGATGGAGGGCGGAGCTATGGAGCCTGCTTCTGTCAGGGTGGCGACGGAGGCGGAGGAAGTCGCTGGGGTCAGATCCCGCTGTCGTCGTCGTAGCTCGCGGCCAATCTCCACCATCGTCGATCTCCGGGAGAGCCGGGGCGTGTTAGGGAGGTCTGTCGCCACTGAGCAGGGAACCATCGATCGGAGTCTAACGCAAAGAACCGCCGCCAGCTTGAGTGATGCAGAGCCAGTCCTTGACCGCGTCTCCATCTCAGGGATCTGGCTGCTCTCCACCCTGGATCCATATCGTGAAGATAATGGCCTTATCTCTGCGGCGTTATTCCTGTCAACTTGTGAATGTTGACGGTCAGCCATGTGCAGATAATCTTCGTGCCGGTGGTCTGGCTCTCGTCAACTGCTTCGCCTACAAGCAAAATCCACGAAGAAATGGTCACAGTCGGCGAGGGAATACAGTACTTAACAGCTATCGGCCTAGGTACTGTAGGCAAAAACTCTCTCCTGCTGCGTAACAGGAGCACGTGAGCCCAGATGTTCCATTCAGCAACTCGGCGATGAGCAACCTGGGCTCTCTGATGATCTATCGTGATGGTGCAGGAACTCTTTCCTGGCACTGAACCACCACTGCGTAGCGTCTGGCGCTGAAAGGTACTTGAAGCTCCTGGTTACGCGCAGACGACCTCAGGCTCGAGTGAGCTCTAGAGTGTAGTCACCGGTGTAGATGTCGACGACGGTGAACTTCTCGGTGCTCAGGTACGCTTCATTGGAGTTGACGTGCGACTGAGGAGTTACTGTGTGAGGTTTCTGTTCCACGGGGAAGGTGGACGCGCACCCCGCGCCCGGGGGCCGAGCGGTTCCTGTTAGGGTGACATGTGTTCTTCTGAAATGTTGCAACGGCTTGAGTAGATCGTGGGAGGCGGAGCTGGAGCAAGCAAAAGGCGAAACTTGGCAGTGAAAGGTGTCTCCGGCGGCGGTGTCCCGGCTCTCACTCTGCTCGGTGATGCTTATGGTGTATGTCGTGGGCGGTCTTTCAGGCGTGGCTTCCGCTAGGGAGACGGTTACTTGCAGTAGGCTCCGGTGACTGGCGAAATTCTTGAGCTGTCAACTGCTCCCCAGGAGACGCTCCGAGCATACAAATACCTGGACTGGTCTGCGTAGAGTTGATATTTAAGCGCGACGGCTGCCCCGCGCTCAGGCACGTTAGACGAGAGGTACTAAGCTGCAAGGCGCATCGGATGGAGCCGTGGGATCAGCCCGTGCTGTGGTTCCTGCGGCGCTACACCGGGCGAGGAAATGCGTGGGCCGTGGTACGGGCGCACATGGCGGTCATGATCGCCAAGGTGATCATTAGCAGCAGCCTCCGAGCATCCGGCGACGATCCTCGTTATCGTTCCCCGACCCCGGACCTCTGTCCCGATACTCGGCCGGTCCCGTACCCTGAAGGCAGCCGAATCCAGCATCCGAGCCGACATAGCCGAACGGGGCGCGTACCGTCCCGTCGCCTCGGTTCGGGCTGGTCCCTCCCTGACAGGGCCATCCTGAGCCTATTCTGAGGAATCTCCGGATATGTTCACCGGTCGCCTTGAAGGAGGATACGGAAACAGACAAACATGCGCTCCTGATGCCCTGGATTTTACCCGGCCCCCGCTGCCGTTACAGGCGTTGGGTGAACTGGGCATGCCATGCCCGGTATCCGGCAGGCGATTTGTTCATCTCCTGGGAGAGTAGAAACCTTTGCCCGAGGCGCCAGGATCGTCTCGGCAATGCGTGTCAATGTGGACGAGGCTGAGTTATCAGGGCGGCCAGAGAGCTCTTACTGAACGTTATTGTCCGAGATCCGGGTGTGGTCGGGATTGGGTGTGACGAACACTGATCTTCGGAACAAAACGGTCATGCGGCGGCGTTGGAGGTCGGGCACCTTCGGGTACCACCAGACCGTTCCGTGTCTCGAACAGGAGAGCGCGGCTCTGTGCCGCGTGGGGGAGGGAATCGTGAGCGAGTAGTCTGTCTATGTTACAGACGTCCCCCGGTTGGTTCCCGAACCGAGCCGGGCTACAAGGCCAGTGCTGGTGGGACGGGCACAGATGGGGCCAGCAGACGCGGCCGCGGGGGCCCGGGAAACGGAGACATGAGTCCAGCTTCGCAATCAGCAGTAGTCTGACGGTCAGCTGTGTGGCAGCGATCATCCACGCCTGATCCGCAGCGGCTGGTACGTCTTTGTACAATCCGCCGTACCAGGGCCACTGCTAGCCTGGTCAGACCTCCGGATATCGTGGGCCGGGCCCAAGGAAGTCGTGGCCGTGGCGCCAGAAGGCAACGAAGCGTGCTCTGGCCGCCTGGCCGGCGCCGATCATCATCGGGCCACCGCCAGCGCGAAGCGGAAAGCCAAGCAGGCCGACAACGGTCTGCCGTCGTCATCGACGCCGACCCGCGCGGCTATACTCAGCCCGACGCCGACGGACGAAACCGACGAGTACTGGGAAATAGGCCGACGGGCGACTGTGCAGGAACCACCCGGACCAGCAGCAGTTACTCTGTGCTGGCGGTAGGTACCGGTAACTGTGTCGACGATCCGCGCTCCCGACGGTGACTGCTGACCCTGCTGTGCTACGAACCCCTCCACCCGCGACTGGCAACCGCTGCACGCCGCATGTTCACGAACGGGGCACGGTTACGAACCTGCGCAAGATCTGCCGCTGCGAAGTCGCCCACGGGCATCAGGGGAGCTGGCGATGGGAAAGCGATCACCTGTGAAGACAATGATGGCTGGCGATGGGAGTCCCCATGAGGGATGTCGATGCCCGGCCTTCACGTGCACTTCGTGCACTCGGCCAGCCGTGAGGTAGGCCCGATCGGGGAGAACTCGACGCCAGGTGCCCGGCTGCCACCACCACGTGGGCCGTGGGCATAGCTCTCGCCGTCGAGCGGCTGAGCCGGGCCGAGCGAAGCGAGAGGCCATGGCTCCTGAAAACAACCTGATAGCGACGACACCTAGTCCTGGTCATGATGACGAAGAACGAGTGACGAGGACCAGGCCAAGCCTGCGAAGCAGGCGCAGGACGGGACTCGAACGAGTGATGAGCATGACTTCTATAAGTACTTCTAGATAGGAGACGAATAACTACCCCTCAATCCGAACGTGATCTACGTCACATCATGATGGCAGTGCGTATGCCCTGGTCAGCGGCCCGGTTACCGGCAAAACCGCGAAGCGGCAAGCCGCATACCGGCTGCCGGTAGAGGCATCATCGATGATGGGCAGTCGTCGGCTTGATCCTTGCCAGGGTGTAGCCCGGATTTTCCTGGGCCCAGGCTGCGGCGCGGTTAGTCGAGAAGCTTCCGGATGTGGCCGACCGGATCTTCATGATCCTCCCGGGCGGCAACGTCGGATATCCCCAGTGCCCGGCCGATCTCGGCGTAGCTGTAGTCGTCGTACCTGAGCAGCGCGGCGTCACGGAGTGGCCGGGCAGGCGGCCGATCCGCCGTAACACGTCAGCGTGCGCCATCCGGCGCATCACGACCTGCTCGGCTGACTCACCGGGCCGCGCCGACAGCCAGTGCCCGGGCTGGCCGTGCCTTCGCGGAGGATGCGTCGGTGGCTGTTCTCGGCCCGGTACGCGTCCCTGCGCTTGTTCCTGATGACCGTCGTTGACCCCCACGGGCCAGCGGGCTGGCCGTTTCGACCAGGACGTCGGGCGGGCTAGCCGAGGATCTTGACGATCAGGTCCATCAGGAAGTCGTCAGACGACCCGCTGCCCGCGTAGTTTCGGTTCGCCTCCCTGGCCATGACTGCCCCCTGCTGGGCGAGGACCGCCAGTGCTACCCGCACTCGCTCGACGGGCGTTAAGTCGCACCACTCAGCCATGTCTGCCTTCTTTCGTAGTGGGTGCCCGGTCATGTGCAGTGGTCCCTTTACCGAAGAAGGCGGCTCGGGAGCATACCCGAGCCGCCCCCCTCTAGGTCCCACGACGAACCAGGCGATGTCTTATTGTCCCATGGCCAGGTCGTTCGTTGCATCTCGGCGATGCCCGGCCCGGACACCGTGGTGGTATCCGGGCCTCCTGACGGTGGTTACGCGGTCGTGTAGCAGGTCGCCCCGCCCACGGTCACGGTGATGTTCTCGCCGGGCGACTGGTACCAGAGGTAGATAACCGCTGAGCCCGAGCTGTTGGTCTCGTAGCCGTACGTATCGGTCGCACTGGACGCCGTGGCGTTGCTGTAGGGCTGGTTGGAGCTGACGGACACGTCGTAGTCGCCAGCCCAGCCGTCGTTCGCGGGCGACGCGCTGGCGGTGCACCACGCGCTGGCGGGTGCCGGTGTCCCGGTGCTGGTGCCGGTGCTGGTGAGCCCGAGTCGCTTCTCGGCCGTCATCCAGTCGTAGGCGATGGCGGCCTGCGCCCGGGCCAGGCTGACGCGACCCGAGCACACAGCGCGGTTCAGGGCGTTCTCCACCTTGTCTTTCGGGTTGCCGGACGGCTTGCCAAGCTCGGGCCACAGGTTCGTCGCGTCGTTGCTGCCGCCAAGCTCAAGCGGCACCAGGTGGTCAAGCTCGCTCTCCCTGTACCAGGTGAGGCCGTAGGCCGGGAAGGCCCGGTACCGCTTAAACCACTCCGTCTGGGACTCCGGGGGGCGCAAGTGCGGGTCGGTCCACCCGGCCTTGCAGATGGTCGACCGGATGTTCGCCTGGGTCACGATCGGGTCGATCGATCCTGGCGTGCACCGGGGGTCGGGCAGCTCGGTCTTATCGCGGAAGTAGCAGCGGCCATGAATGGTGCCGGTCACGTGGCGGGGGTCTCGGACCTGCTTGAGGCCCGGGGTGGAAGCGAATGCTGCGCCAGCCGTGATCACAGGCACCGCCAGGGCAGCAATGACAACAGTGAGGCTCTTTATCATGGCGGCAGCGTACCGCCTCTACCGGCAGCGGCAGGCCGCAGAGGCATCCACGATGGCCATGGAGCGCCTGGACGGCCCGGTCGGTTGGCCCTGCATCCCCGACGCGCCTGCGTGGCTCCTGGGCTCTTGAGGCCCGTGGGCATGGTGAGGCCCGGCCGCCGTGGACAGCCGAGCCTGGCGTGGGCTCGCCACTCGCGTCAATCTGTCGCGGCGTCCACCGTTCCGAGAGATGCCGCGATCGCGGCGAACTGGTCCAGCGCCGCCTGCAGGTCCTCGACGATCTCGGCGGCGATCACCTCGGGGGCGGGCAGGTTGGCGGAGTCTTCCAGGCTCTCGTCGCGCAGCCAGAAGATGTCCAGGCTACGCCTTGTCCGCGCGACCAGCTCGTCGTAGGCGAACGCCCTGAACCGCTCGGTCTCGGTGCGCTCGTGCCGGTTCGCCGGGTTGTAGCAGGCGACGAAGTCGTCCAGGTCGGCGCGCTTGCAGCGGAGCGGGTCTTCAGGGTGAAGTGCTGGTTGGTGCGGAAGTCGTAGATCCACAGCTTCTTCGTCCACGGCGTCTCGCTGGCGGGCTTGCGGTCGAAGAACAGCACGTTCGCCTTGACGCCCTGGGCGTAGAAGATGCCGGTCGGCAGCCGCAGCAGCGTGTGCACGTCGCACTGCTTGCAGCAGCTGCCTGCCGGACCGTCTCGCCCGCGCCGCCCTCGAACAGCACGTTGTCGGGCACGACGACGGCCGCGCGGCCGTGGATCTTCGAGCAGCGACTGCACGTGCTGCAGGAAGTTGAGCTGCTTGTTGCTGGTGGTCGCCCAGAAGTCGTCGCGGAGGTAGCTCAGGGCCTCGCGCTCGTCTCGCCCTCCTCGTTGATGACCTGTAGGTCGACTTCTTGCCGAACGGCGGATTGGTCAGCACCATGTCGAAGTGCTCAGACGGAGTGGACCTGAGCGCAGTCGTCCACGGTGATCAGGCTCGGGCTCTCCGGTGCGCCGATGCCGTGCAGGAGAGGTTCATCACGCACAGCCGGGCGGTCGCGTCCACGATCTCCCAGCCGCGCAGCGCCTCGTCCGGAGGAACCGCTTCTCGTCGGGGTCGAGGCTGGCCTGACTTCATCTGCTCGTAGGCGGCGAGCAGGAAGCCGCCGGTGCCGCACGCCGGGTCGCATATCCGCATGGATGCCGTCGGGCCGCATCACGTCCACGATCGCCCGGATCAGCGGACGCGGCGTGAAGTACTGTCCCGCGCCGCCCTTGACGTCCTCGGCGTTCTTCTCCAGCAGCCCCTCGTAGGCGTCGCCCTTCACGTCGGCGTCGAGCGTCGTCCACTGCTCGCGGTCGATCAGGTCGGCGACGAGCCGCCGCAGCTTGGCCGGGTCCTGGATCTTGTTCTGCGCCTTGCGGAAGATCACGCCGAGCATGCCGGGCTGCTTGCCGAGCTCTCCAGGATGTGCCGGTAGTGGATTTCCAGCTCGTCGCCGTCGAGGCGCACCAGCGATGCCCAGTCCAGGCCGTCGGGAACGATCGCGGGTCGGCTGAACGGCGGCCTGCGTCTGCTCGTCGGCCATCTTCAGGAAGAGCAGGAAGGTGAGCTGCTCGATGTAGTCGCGATAGGACAGGCCGTCGTCGCGCAGGACGTTGCAGTAGTTCCAGAGCTTCTGGACGATGGTGGCGCTGTCGCTCATGCTGTGACCTTCTCTTGCGGCGTTCGGGCTTTGCGGGCCCGTCGCGGCCTTAGGCCGTTGGAGGATGCTCGTTCTGCCGCGATCCGTTCGAGGAGCATGGGTGCGGGTTCATCGGCGGGGTCTTGAGGGACGAGCTTGCCGGAGAACGCAGCGGCAAGGATGGATGACCGCAGCGACTGCCTGTGGCGAATCGCACCGAGATGCTGCTTCAGAATATTCCAGAGGAAATTGGTGTTCGACCTCGTCACGATTCGCCTCTGTTCGCTCATCGGAGGAACCGGAACCGGCAGTTCAGAGACCTGCAATGTTGAAGTGCTTGACTGCCACGCCGCGCGCAACTCGGCGTAGTACCGGCTGAACGCTGCCTCGGAATAGTAGAGCGAGTAGCGGTGATCGATGCCGGGTGCGACGCAATGCGAGCCCAGTCTTGAGCGATGTTGCCGCCGTCAAGCACAAGCGGAATTATGGCAACTCGGACGTACGAGCCACGAATCGCCAGGCAGCAGGTCTCGACTTACTAAGCACGAGCATACTGGCAGGGATCTGAAGCGAAGTCCTCTCAGGTCAGCAACATGATCGTCCAACACTTCATGTCGCTTCACGCGAACGGACGGGACCCATCGGTAACGTACTCCTTCGGCATGGGGATTCCGTACAGATCACCCTATCGGTCGGTGATCGCCTCTGGCTAGCGATGCGCCAGTGCCTCGAGCTCAGCCGCGACGGTATCGGTTCGAAGATCGCGGTAGGGTTTCTTGTCGCGAGCTTGCCAGGTGGGCATTCGCTCGGAGATACGATCGACGTGCCGGCCATCGTTCGGTCCTGATGGAACCAGTCGCCCCGTACGGCTGCTTGCAGCACAGCTGCGCGCATCCGCTTGAGGTTCTGCCGCGCCCGTTCCAGCGCCGCGACTCCGGCATCGAGCCGGGAGAACTGCTCCTCGATGGCAGCGACGATCCGCTCCTGTTCTGCCGCGGAGCAAGCAGCGGGATTGTAGCCAGTACGCTTTACACGAGTATCTGCGGCGAATGTTGTTCCGCTTGCGTCGACTGCTTCACCGCATGAGTCGCACAGCGCATGTACAATAGAGGTAGTCGGAGCTGATGCAATTAGGCGGAACCAGACTCGTAAATGCCTTGGTATTGTACGCAATGCCAGCGCGCGATCGCAACATACCGATTGGCGGACACGATGTGAGCAATCCGTCCCTACCGGCGCCATTCGTGCCGAGCAGGATACGATTCTCCGGCGCGACTTATCGATCTGCGACCGACGAAGATCAGCTTGTCCGTTGTCGCCGGAGTCGGTCATCCGGTTGATCCAGGCGGACGTCCCGTCGCAGCTGAATTATCGAGTGGACTTGGTGAGTCGCAACCTGACGACGATCGAGCGATGTCGCACCGAGTGGCGTCGTGACCCACCCAGGTGGCAGCTCGCTCATGCTGCCAGCGCCTCCGTCAGCTCATTCAGCAGCGGCGTCAAGTCGGTCACCGAAGACCTGGACCGCCTTGCCGATACCGCCGTGCTCCACGAACGGGGTGTACTCGAACGACTCTGGCGATATCCCGAGTTCCCCGGCGATGTTCTCCTTCATCCAGGTCAGCCACTGCATCTGCTCCACCGTAAAGGTGACCCCCTTCTGCTCCTGTGCACTCAGCCATGCCGCGAACCGTTGCTCGACCTGATCGCGGAACGGGACGAGTTCATCGTCCTGGTGCAGCGTGTACCGTACCAGCGACACGATGTCGGTGAGCATCCTGCCACCTGAGCCGCGTACTTTCGACTGATCGAGCAACTCGTATGCGCGCCAGAGCACGTCCGGTGTCCACTGGCGCGGCGGGCGTTCGATGGCCTTGGCCAGTTCCTTGACCTCGGTGAAGGTCAGCCGTTCCTTGTGCGGGCGGCTGTAGAGCACCTGCAAGGCCCGGATGTCGTCCTTGTGCTCCTCGATGTACTCCCTGAACGACGAGACCAGCGCGGATGCCTTCTCGCGGGCCTCCGCGGAATGCCCGGCGAAGAGCACCTCGTCCTTGGACACCTCATCGATCGTCTGCTCGTAGGACTTGCGGACGTCGAGGATCGCGTTGCGCAGTTCGGGGTTGGTGGCCAGCGGTTCCAGGGCCTGGGTGAGCATGGCGGTCGCCGTCGCGGCGACGGCGGCCTGGTCGTCTGCCGGACTGGCCTGCCGCCTCGGTGGCGGCGATCTGCTGGTCGGGATCGAGCGCATCGACCAGGCCGCGGGCGATCGTGCCCAGGTCGGTGCCTCCGGCCAGGCCGGTGAGCATGTCCCGGTCATCCTTGGTCAGGTGCTTGTCCAGGCGGGCGAGCCGTCCGGCGATTGAGGATGCGACCTGCGGGTCCTTGCTGCCGAAGGCGACCTGCTTGAACAGGTCCTTCAGGCTCTGGGCTGGCTTGCGTTCCAGGGGCTGCACGGTCTCGGCGAGCGGGGTGTCCATGACGCCGACCGCGTCGACGACGATGAACCGGTCCTTGCGCTTCGCGTCGTCGGTGACGGCCTGGAACTCGGTGTCGTTGATGACCCGGACGCCCCGGCCGAGCATCTGCTCGAAGTAGGTCCGGCTCTTCACGCTGCGCATGAAGACCAGGCATTCCAGCGGCTTGACGTCGGTCCCGGTCGCGATCATGTCCACCGTGACCACGATCCTGGGGTACATCGAGTTGCGGAACGCCTGGAGCAGGTCCTCGGGCTTGCCGTCGTGCGTGCGGTAGGTGATCTTGGTGGCGAACTGGTTGCCCTTGCCGAAGACCTCGCGGACGATCTGCACGATGTCGTCGGCGTGGGAGTCGTCCTTGGCGAAGATCAGCGTCTTGGGGACGGTCTTGCGGCCGGGGAACAGCTCGGTGAACAGCTTGTCCTTGAACGTCTGGATGACCGTGCGGATCTGGTCCTCGGCGACGACCGCGCGGTCGAGCTGCGCGGCGGTGTACTCGATCGGCTCATCGACCGCGTTCCAGCGGATCTTCCTGGTCTGGCGGTCGCGGTACCCGGCGAACTCCCCGGCCTCGATGGCCGACCCGGCCTTGGTGATCGCGGTCTCGATCTTGTAGACGGTGAAGTCGACGTTGACGCCATCGGTGACCGCCATGTCGTGGGAGTACTCCATGACGAGGTTCTGGCGGAAGAACCCGAAGGTCTGCTTCGTCGGGGTGGCGGTCAAGCCGATCAGGTGCGCGTCGAAGTACTCCAGGACCTGACGCCACAGGCCGTAGATGGAGCGGTGGCACTCGTCGATGATGATCACGTCGAACGTGTCGGGAGGCAGCGCCGGGTTGTAGCTGACCTCGACCGGCTCCGCGACCGGCAGCTCGTACACCGAGTGCTCGTCGACCTCCTGATCCAGCTCTGCGTCCCCCTTGAGGATGGAGAAGATCCGCTGGACGGTGGAGATGCACACCCGCGAGGTCGCGTCGATCGTGTTCGACGTCAGATGCTGGACGTTGTACTCGGCGGGGAACTTCCGCTGGGTCTCCTGAATGGTGAACTTGTCGAATTCGAGCTTGGCCTGCTTGCCCAGGTTCGACCGGTCGACCAGGAACAGAATCCGCTTGGCGTCCGCGTGCTTGATGAGCCGGTAGCACAGGTTCGCGGCGGTGAACGTCTTCCCGGAGCCGGTCGCCATCTGGATCAGCGACCGGGGGCGGTCCTCGGCCAGCGAGCGTTCCACGTTGCGGATCGCCTCGGCCTGCTTGCCCCACAGCCCGCGCTCATCCAGCGGCGGCATCGCCTTGAGCCGGGCGCGGAACGTCGGCAGGTCCGGGTTCTCGGCGATCTGCCGCAGCCACTCGGCCAGCGTCTCGGGCCGGTGGAAGGTGAAGACCCGGCGGCTGCGGGCATCCGGGTCATACCCGTTGGTGAACCGGGTCTCGGCTCCGGTGGACTCGTAGATGAAGGGCAGCGGGTAGACCGTGGGCTTCATCCAGTCAGGAAGCCCGGCGACGTACTTGCCGGACTGATGCTCTACCTCGGTGAGTGTCGTCCCTTCCGGCTTGGCCTCGATCACCCCGGCAGGCTGGCCGTTGAGGAAGAGCAGATAGTCCACGCGGCCGTGCGGCTTTTCCAGAGTGAACTCGCGCACCGCCACGCCGGGACCAGCGCTGAGGTTCAGCGACTCCTGGCTCTGGACCGACCACCCCGCAGCGACGAGCTGCTTGTCGATCTCTAGACGCGCTCTCGCCTCGCGAGCGAGATAGTCGTCCTCTGGTGATGGATCGTGCCGTCCCACGATCGGAGAATACTGGTAGTTTCCGCGCGCATGTGCACAGTTAACAAACGGGCCGAAGGTTCGCCTCATCTGTATGACGGGCCGAGGCCGGGCACCGGTAAGGTAACCCCGGTGCCAGGAACCGACGAGCTTGATTACGGCGCCCAGCAGCGGCTGCTTGACCACCTGGTGCGCGGAAGCCTGCGGGAGCAGGCAGAGAGGGACCTGGCCCGGTATTTCGCGGCGCCTGCCGACGGCAGTGCTGGTTTCACGGGCCGACGGTTCGGTCGCTTCGCCGGCGTCGGCTCCAAGCCTGCGGATGAGATCACCTCGGCGGATGTCCTGGCGCTGAGCCTGCTGAGCGTAAGCGCCGCCTCGGCCGCGTAGCCATCGCCGCGCTGGAGACCAAGGCGGAACAGATTAATTGCCTGCTCCGCCAGATTCTAGACACGCCACTGCACAAGGTCAGCGCTGATGGGCGGGCCAGCACCATCGGCAAGGGGCCGCCAGCCTGGAGACTGCGGGAGCTGGTGGCCGGCGCGGGCCGACGGCACCCGGCAGATCCACGTGCTGACCTCCCGGGACGACCTGGCCGCGGAACTGCTGCTCGTCCAGTGGCAATTACCGAACTACAGCTGCCGTAACTGACTGAAGGGACTGACAATCAGCAGCCGTGGACTAACCTATGCGGTCTGACGGTACTCCGCAGTCCTGCTTGTGCTAATATGCGGACGTGGCACGCAGCGCGTCGTGACAGCTCGCGGCCCCATCAGCTCTATCCCGTGATCCCGTGACCCATAGGGTCTGGAGACGTGCGCTGATGGCCCTCCCGGAGTTCGTCGCCCCGATCGTCAGCATCGCAAGCCCTGCCGCCTTGCTGTACGTCATCCTGCGCTACGGCCCGGTGGGCGTAGTCCGGCTGCTGGCCGGGATAGTCGCGATAATAACCAGCGACGAGAAACGAGGTCAGCGCTGCGTTGAGGTGCTGCTTGCCTTGCGGCCCGGCCGGGCACCTGGCGCCACACCGGGGGATTCTGCTCCCGGGAGCCCGGCTTCTTCTCCACCGCCCGCACCGGGGCCATCCCTCCCCTCTCAACCTTCGTCACCAGCTCCACGTGACCGGCGGACCGGGCGGTAGCTTACACAGCCGGTCGGCGGACACGGTGCTGTTCATTCGGCTGTAGAGATGGTCACAGCCCCGATATGCTCCCTGGCACTGCGCGCAAACGGGGAGGGGTGGGGGCGTGGCGGCCCGTGACGATGACCGCCTGCATGCTGAGCTGGACCGTCAGCTTACCGAGGTCAGGGCAGCCTGCGACGGGCTGGCGACACGTTCAGGCCTGCTGGTCGCGGCTACAGCGGCGGTCGCTGCCGTCCTTGCGCCCCGTATCAACCCTGCACATCATGAGATCCTGCTGGTACTGACAGCCGTAGCCCTGGGCCTCGCCACCCTGGCCGCGGTGGTCACGCTGATGCCGTGGCTGAAGCTCGGGCCAGGCACATCGTCACTTGCGGGCTGGATGGGCAAACAGCAGGCGGGCTGGGCGTCGAACGCTCTCTACGACAGCAAGATGATCATCCTCGGGGCCAACCTGAACCGCCTGCTGGTGATGCGGACATTCTTCGCAGCACAGGCCATAGCCACCGTTTGCGCTGCTGGCCTAGCATTGTGCTATACGGCATGGAGGTAAGGGCTGTGGAGCGGGAAGTCCAGGGTGAGGAGCAAGTGCAACCTCCCGTTTCTCCTGATCAGCCAATAGAACCCGAAGACGAAGAAGCCGCCCCGCGTCCCCTGCTCGGGCTTCGCCTTCACTTTGACCACTCGCTTACTTTTGACCACTCGCTTACTACTGAGCACTTCACATCTCTGGGGGAGCCTGAAACTGAAGAGATATTTTCAGAGGAGACTTCCGGCCGCGTCGGTGATCGTGAACCCCGGAGCGGCGACAGAGAGCCTGGATTCGTCCTAAAGGGGCCTGAAACCCCCAGCTGGGCCAGAGGCGCGGAAATACTCTCCGGCAGCCCCGAAACCGGGGGCACGTTGAGCCCTGATGTTCCTCATAGCTCCCTCAACGAGGACCGCCTGAGAGAAGCAATACAGGAGTCTTACCGGAAGCAAACAGCCGGAATGCGGTCGAGGACTCCGCTAGGCCTGGGCGGTCCGGGAGGCAAGGCCCTGTCAGACGCAGTTCAGATGGCTCTTGAGGAAGCCCAGCACGAAGCGGAGGGCGAGGCCCCCGCCCAGATGGACGATGACTACTACGACGAGGTACGCAAGGCTGTCGGCCGCGGTACCCCCAGCGTGCTGCTGGGAACGTCCACCAGGTCACTGAAGCAGCACCTGAGCAAGCTCAGGGACGAGCGGCGAGATCAGGAAGACCAGTAATCTCGCCGGCGAACTTCTTAGGCCAGATTGTTCCCCTGATGTTCCCCTAGCCGGACAACGGGAGCTACTAGCTCCCCAACCCCTGCATGCCAGGTGGCATGTACGGCTGATAGGTGGCATAAACAGGATTCCCGTTGCCGGGCGAGTGCCCAATGGCTACCACCGAGCTGCCGATCATGAGCACCCCAACCGCCGACGTCACACCCCCGCCAGAGGTCCGCCCCCCGCCGCGAAAGCGGCACCGTATCCGTAAGACGCTGCTTGTCATCGGCGGCGCGGTCGCCGCGCTGATCGTGCTCATCGTCATCATCGCCGTGGCGACCAGTGGCAATTCGATCAAGCCTACGGCGACCCCCAGCGCGACGTCCTCAACGCCGACAGCACGGTCTTACCCCAACGCCCCGAGCCTGCTCGCGGCCATGGCCGTGCACGGCGCGATGTGCACCCACGCCACCTTCAGCACCGGGGGCGCTGTCTCTGGCGCGACCAGCGGCGCCGGGTGCGACGGCGCCAGCGCCGGTGACACCGCCCTCGTGGTGTTCACCGACCACGCCAGCGCGCTGGCCTACGCTAACGACATGATCGGCGTCGGCCAGACGACCAGCACCCCGGCAGCGGAAGCGGTCGGCCCGAACTGGACCGTCAACACCGTGCCCGCTTTCGCCCCCAAGGTCGTCAAGGCGGTGGCCGGCCAGCTGATCACCGCGCCGACATCCGCAGCGACCCCCACCCCGACGCCGACGCCGACGCCGACCAGTTCGGTGGCCCAGTTCGGCCAGGGCAGCGGCTTCACGTACACGGACGGTACGCAGGTCTCGGTGACCTCGGCGACGCCCGCCACGCTCGGCCAGTCGGCCGCAGGCGGCAACCCCGGCGACCCGGCGACGCTTATCTCGGTCCGCATCACCGCAGGCAGCGCCAGCCTCGACGCCAGCCAGATCCAGGTCAGCGCCAACGCCGGCCCGGATGGCACCCAGCTCAGCCAGGCCTTCGACGTCAACACCAGCCTCCCGACCGGAACCCTGGCACCAGGCGAGCATGGCACCTACGCCTTCGAGTTCGACCTGCAGCACACCAGCTGGGGCTCAGCGCTGAACGTGACCGTGACGCCAGGGTTCAGCTACAACGCCAGCAGCTTCACCGGAGCGGTGAGCGGGTCATGAGGCTCTGTTATCACTCGGCCGACGACATGACGGGGCTTGGCGAGTTGTGTCAGGTCAGCCTCGGCCTGGGCGACCTCTAGGGCTGGCCGGCAGGAAGTAGTGGTTGGTGCAGGAGGCATCTGCACCAACCCGTCGTATCTGTTCCGTGCGATACCCTGAGCGTGGCGCGTAATCTAGCCGCGACCAATCTCGGACACTGACTCGGCCTCGGACAACTCCACAGACTCGGACACTGACACTTTCCCGGAAAGCTGGGGTTCACCCCGATCCGAGGGAGAGTGGCCACGATGGCCGCATCCGAGGCCGCCCGCAAGCGGCCCGCCACACTAAATCCAGAAGTAAGAAAAGTCACCAAGTCTGGTGTCTGCTCGTGCTCACGTGGGGCGCGGAGGAGTCGCGCCAGGACCACCCGTCGCATCCGTCAGGCGATGCCGTACGTTCAGACCGTGGTGACCGTCGCCTCTGCGGTGGCCGCGCTAATCCAGGCGATCAGGCACTGAGCCCAAACACGGTAAGGCCCCGTCGCACGGCGGGGCCTTACTTCTGCCTCCGGGTCACTGGAGCTGCTATTGTGTGCGTGAACACGGTCCAAGTGCGCCCTAGGAGTATGACCTAATGCTGGCCGTGTTGATCACTTGCATCGTCGTCCTGCCGGTCCTCGCGCTCGTCTTCTACGTGGTGCGCAGGAGCCAGCCCGGCCGGTTCAGGCTCAACGCGACGTTCTTCAAGCTGGTGAGCATCAACATCGAGGTCGACGCGCAGGAGAAGCCGGAGCTGCCTTCGCCTAACTCCGGTCCCGTACCCTGACGAACGTGCCTCAGCCTGGCGTTGTCTCGGCCAGAGCCGCCAGCTCGGCGGCCGTCAGGTCACTCCACGCGGCTGCTACGCTGGCCCGTTCCCGATGCTCGGCCCGGCGTCTAGCCATCTTGCGAACAGCCGACCGAATGAGCTGTACGTCCATAACCGCTGATGCCGGCAAGCCGATCAAGGTAGCGATGAAGGCGATGGAGAGCGCGGGAAGCTCTGTGAGCCAGACCCATGACATGGCTCTAGGTTACCGGGGCTGGGTACGAGCGGGATCACGTTGCGGAGGCTAGCGCCCGGACGAGTGGCCACCATAGCGACGCCGGACCGTTGCAAGAATCCCACCGATCAGGGACTGCGGCGTACTATTCCAGCGCCAAACCACTGTACGAGGGCAACCGCAAGGTGTACCGCAGCACGGGCCTCCTCACCAGTTTCGGGCCTAGTCGGGTTCTGGCCAGCGTGCCGCGATGTCTGACCAGCCCACAGGGCAGCCATCATGCCGATCACAGCGTCAATAGTTACCCCCGGCGACGGGAGCATCAAAAGGAAGTCAGTAGGATGACTCCTCATATGGCCGATCATGGTTCCCAATGTTGCCTTGGTGTTATTGGCTTCAATGATGGCGTGTGCGGCGGCCTCTACCGCCTTTATGGATTCGCTGTAGGCTTTTACTGGATCGGGGTAGATTGCGTAAGCGTTAGACCAGGCCGTTGCCAGATGTTCGCCTGCTGAGCCAGCATCCCCCCTGGTATTGGCTGCTGCGCTGCTATCAGTCAATGCCGCCGTCGCCGTCGAGTCGGCTCGATTCTGTAGTCCACGACCATCCTGGCTGATAGTGTAGGCCGAGAGGGAATCATCAAGAAGCTGTTGCAGAGATTGCCGTTGGACTGCGAAGTGGCTGGCCCCAGACGCCTGCAAGTCAAGCATGATATCGATTACCGAATACAAGTCATCGACGTGTATCAAACTTTCGTCGTAGAGATATGAATTATCGTCAAACGCATCAAGAAGGTCGAGACGGAGGGCTATGCGCTCGATATCTTCGTCATATAGCGATTCTTCGATCCAAGACCGAAGCTGCCTTTCCAGTGATTCAGAAGGGCTATCACTCATTATGCTGCTAACTGGCCGACCTGCCTCGCGAGCGCGGAGCGGCCTCCAAAGGCGTATTGTCACCTTAACCTCAGCTATCCGAAGACCTGTTGCTAATGTTGATCAGCTCCTGGAATGCTTCGCATTCCACGGCATGCCATTCCCTGACGAAGACATCGCCGTCGTCATCGATGCGCACTTCGGCATGCCAAGGCAAGCAGTAGTCGCAGCCGTGGATCTCATACGGCTCGCCATCTTCATCGAAGGCCGCCAAGTCAACGCATCCGATAGGGGCTGCATAGGTGGTATTACGGCGTCGCTGGCCAGGTTCCATGGCGTTAGCGTAGCGGTGAAGGACGGCCACGCGGTGGCCGATCGGGCCGGCCTACGCCGCGTCGCCTGCGTCATCGTCGGCGGTTAGAGCCAGGCCCGACAGGTTCGCCTCGGTCGTGGTAGTAATACGCGGGGCAATGCGACCTCGGGACGTGCGCTTTCCAACCTCGGTTCCCATCCTACTGATCAACGCGTTGATCACCGTAGCGCATCCGGGGGCAGGCGCCGCAGACCTCCGCAGACCTCACATAAAGCCATGAAGCCGAGCTGAGCTAGGGTCGCTGAGCTGAGCACGGATAGTAGTAGAGACCAGTGCCCCCACTTTGGTCAACCAGAGCCTGTGAACAGGTGGTGGTGTACGGGGCCAGGACGGCCTCCGCTGCGCCGAGGGTGCCGACCTTCGCATTCAGGCCGTTAAGGCCGCTAGCGGTGCTCTGGTCGCTCTGCTGGACGCTTACCAGCTCCTGCCGCAGGCTGTTCTCCTGCGCCGAGGCGGCCGGTCAGCCGTGCCCCGCCACGCAGCGCGTAGAACACACACCGGACCAGGTAGGCAGGCGACCTCAGCCCGTGGAACCGGGCACGGTGCCAGTGCAGCCCGGCCAGGGTAGCTACCGTGCCCCGGATGTTGTGGCGCTGCCACTGCTCGGGCACGATCGGCTGACGCTGATGATCACCTTGACGACCTCGGCAGGTACGGGGTTCTACTGCCACTGTTTCAGGCTCGGCTTCGGGTGCAGGGGTACCCGGGAAGTCGACGACCTTGCCCTCGATGACCTCGGTCATGCCGTCTCACCACCCTCAGCGCTGACGAGGCTGGCGAGGTGCGCCCGGACCTCCCGGGCCTTGTCCTGGCCCACGCCGATGTCGCGCATGACTGCCCTGAGGCTCGGCAGCCTGCCCTCTGCCAGGTCGGCCGCGTACCTACGCTCAGCCTTCCGGGCGTGTCCGCTGGCCAGCCGACGTCGAGCGCGCCGCGCCACTGTCCCGGCCACTGTCTCGGCCACGACCTCGGGCATGGGGTAGGCACAGCATCGGCCGTGACTGATGCCACTGTCTCGGCATCGTCGTCGAGCGCGGGGATAGGCACAGGCCCGGGCACGTCCTCGGCCGCAGTGCCGTGCAGCAGGTGGGTCAGCGCTGCACCGAACCCGAGCGTCACCACGGGCAGGCAGGACACCAGCACGACGACCGGCCACGGTGCCCGGCTCGCGTGCTCAGCGCTCAGCAGGTGGTAGACCACATGGCCGAGCATGCCGAGCGCAAGGCTTCCGATGGCCGACCATCGGGCAAACCTCCGCGCCGACTCACACGCACCCGGCGTCAGCCACGCCCGCAGCGCGTACGCGCCGTAAGCCTCGACGCCCACCGGCAGCGTGATCGCCGTGTTGATCTGAAACCCGTCGGCGATGCCGGGCAGAGGATGAACCATCCCGAACCCGCAGAGCGTGCCCAGGCCGACCCACCCGGACCACACGGCGACGGCAGCAGGCGCGGCGATCAGGAACAGCGGCCACCGGGGCAGCGGGCGGCTCACCGGGCATCCCGCAGCCTGATCTCGCTGGAGTCCCTATAGGCCAGCGGGTAGAACAACTTGTGCTGTGGCGTCCTGGGAGTCGGCTTGCTGCCGTCCTCGCGCACGGCCACGGCAATGTCCTCGACGATCACGCGCCACTCGTCCGGGCCGACCTGTTCGACGATCGTCCCGGGCAGCCACGGCCACCCGGCCCGGTCGCCCTTCTCTTGCTCGGGCGTGAGTGGGAACTTCACCATGACGGGCGTGTCGTCGGCGAATCCCACCACCGGGCCATCTTCTGGAATGCTTGAATACACGGTTGGACCTCCTCGCAGGTCGGGCCGAGGGCCGTCCCTGGCGTGAGGTGCTATGGGGCGGCCCGCTGCGTTTCCGCTGGTTGCAGCGTTCCACCTGAAGAACGCCATGGACTGGACCTTCCCGGAATGGCACCGCAAGCCGATCGCCTTCGTCGGGTGGGGCAACGTCGGCGGCGCCCGCGCCATCGAGCAGCTGCGGCTGGTCGCCGTCGAGTTCGAGATGGCCCCGCTGCGGCACGCCGTGCACATCCTGCCGGACGTCATGCTCCCGGCCCGGCAGGCCGGCGACGTCAGCGATACGACCGCGTTCGCTCCGCTTGAGCCGAAGCTGAAGGTGCTCGCCGACGACCTGACCTGGTGGGCCGCGGCCCTGGCCGCCGCCCGCGCCCACGACCAGCGCTAGAGCTGTCCGACGTCGGTAATCCGGACCACAGCCGACCCGGCCTCGTCCGAGGCGGCCAGGTCGACGACCGCGCTGATGCCCCAGTCATGGTCGCCCGCGGGGTCGTCGAAGATCTGCCGGACGGCCCACTGATCCGGTTTGACCTCGATGATCAGCATGGCCGGGCCACGCGCGTCCGGTCCGGTGCCGATCTCGTCGTACACCTCGAAGTAATCCTCCAGCGCCTCGCCCCACGCATCGGAGTCCCACCCGCTGCCTGCGTCCAGCGAGCCGAGCTCGGCGTAGTGTCCCAACGCGGCCAGCCGGACCCGCTGGAACAGCGCGTTGCGCACCAGCACGCGGAACGCCCGGACGTTGCTCGTGACCGTGGCGGGCCGAGCCTCGGCGGCCGGCGAGTCCGCGTCCAGCGGGTTGCGCAGCCGCTCCCACTCGTCGATCAGGCTGGAGTCGACCTGGCGGACGATCTCGCCTAGCCATTCGATCAGGTCGGCCAGCTCCTCGGTCTTGTTGTCGTCGGGCACGGTCTGCCGCAGCGCCTTGTAGGCATCGGCCAGGTAGCGCAGCACCAGGCCCTCGGACCGGGAAAGACCGTAGAAGCCGACGTACTCGGTGAAGGTCAGCGCCCGCTCGTA
Organism: uncultured Actinomycetes bacterium; assembly: GCA_963806335.1. Classification (GTDB taxonomy): domain Bacteria; phylum Actinomycetota; class Actinomycetes; order Streptosporangiales; family Streptosporangiaceae; genus Palsa-504. Next base: position 281,364 of record CAWDXO010000015.1, on the reverse strand, counting down.
CATGTCACGGACCACTGACTTCGGCGCCACCTCGTAGTCGGCCACCCAGGGATGACCGCGGCGGTAGATGTTGTACGCGCCTTCGAGCGTGTCGGCGAGCGGCTTGGGGTAGGTGACCGAGTCCAGCAGGTCGAGCCGCTCCTCGTACCCGACACCGTCCGCCTTCATCTGGGCCACGGCCTCCCCGCGCGCCTTGAACTGCTGGGCGGACAGCACCTGCCGCGGGTTGTCCAGCGTCGACTCGATCACCGACAGGACGTCGAGCGCGTAGACGGGCGAGTCAGCGTCGAGGAGCTCGATAGCGGCCAGCGCGAACGGCGACAGCGGCTGGTTCAGCGCGAAGTCGAACTGCAGGTCCACCGTGAGCCGGACCAGGCGGCCCTCCTCATCGGGCGCGTCCAGCCGCTCCACCACGCCCCCGGCCAGCAGCGCGCGGTAGATCGCGATGGCCTGGTGAATGTGCCTGCGCTGGGCCACGCGGTCCTCGTGGTTGTCGGTCAGCAGGTGCTTCATCGCGGCGAACGCGTCGCCGGGCCGGGCGATGACGTTCAGCACCATGGCGTGCGTGACCTTGAAGCTCGACGTGAGCGGCTCGGGCTCGGCCGCGACGAGCCGCTCAAAGGTCGGCTTGCCCCACGAGACGAAACCCTCGGGCGGCTTCTTGCGGACCACCTTGCGCCGCGCCTTCGGGTCGTCGCCCGCCTTGGCCAGGGCGCGCTCGTTCTCCACCACGTGCTCGGGCGCCTGGACCACTACCCGGCCGGACGTGTCGTACCCGGCCCGCCCGGCCCGCCCGGCGATCTGGTGGAACTCGCGCGCCTGCAGCAGCCGGGTCTTCTTCCCGTCGTACTTGGACAGGGCGGTGAACAGGACGGTGCGGATCGGGACGTTGATGCCCACGCCGAGGGTGTCGGTGCCGCAGATGACCTTCAGCAGCCCGGCCTGCGTCAGGGTTTCCACCAGCCGGCGGTACCTGGGCAGCAGGCCGGCGTGATGCACGCCGATGCCGTGCCGGACCAGCCGGGACAGGGTCTTGCCGAACCCGGCCGAAAACCGGAAGTCGCCGATCAGGGTGGCGATGGCGTCCTTCTCCGCCCGGCTGCATACGTTGATGCTCATCAGCGCCTGCGCCTGCTCCAGGGCGGCCGCCTGCGTGAAGTGCACCACGTACACGGGGGCCTGGTCGGTGCTGAGCAGTTCGGTCAGGGTCTCGTGCAGCGGTTCGGTGACGTAAGAGAAGACCAGCGGCACCGGGCGCTCGGCGGAGGAGATCACCGCGGTTGGCCGGCCGGTGCGCCAGGTCAGGTCGGTCTCGAACCGCCGTACGTCGCCCAGCGTCGCCGACATCAGCACGAACTGCGCCTTGGGCAGTTCGAGCAGGGGCACCTGCCACGCCCAGCCGCGGTCGGGGTCGGCGTAGAAATGGAACTCGTCCATCACCACCTGGCCCACGTCGGCCGCGGCCCCGTCCCGCAGCGCGATGTTAGCCAGCACCTCCGCGGTGCAGCAGATGATGGGTGCCTGCGGGTTGACGCTGGCGTCCCCGGTCATCATCCCGACCTGGGACGGCCCGAACGCGGCGCACAGGTCGAAGAACTTCTCTGAGACCAGCGCCTTGATCGGCGCGGTGTAGAACGTCCGCCTGCCCTCGGCGAGCGCGGCGAAGTGGGCGCCCGCGGCGACCAGGCTCTTGCCTGACCCGGTGGGAGCGGACAGGATGACGTTCGCCCCCGACACGATCTCGATGAGCGCTTCCTCCTGATGCGGGTACAGCGCTAGCCCGCGCCGCTTCGACCAGCCGGCAAAGGCGTCGAAAAGGGCATCGGGATCGGGCGTCGCGGGCAGCAGGTCAGTAAGCGTCATAGCGGTTCCATCGTGCCGTGCCCAGATGAGTGCCTCGGCCAGGCTCGCTTGATAGCGAAGAAGGGACGGCAAAGATAATAAGCAGCGCGACGAGCTGCGGTATTCCGGCCAGGGTCCCGTCACTGCGCACCGCCGACACCAGGTTCCGGACCGTATTCAAGACATTTTGGCCGAACGGAACGGCGTGCCTGCTTCCCCGTTCGGCCTACCCCGGCAGGTCCCCGACCCAGCCGGTGATATCCGCGGCCAGGCCGGCCCTCAGCGGGTGCTGACGCGGACCGGGCCACCCGCGGGGTCGACCCGGGCGAGCCAGCCGGCGCCCAGGTGCGCGGGCCGCCCCGGTACCAGCCGGACCTGGCGGGACCTGGCCAGGAGCCGGCCATCCTGCCGGGCCTCCAGCCGGGTCCAGCCGCGGAACTCGTCGCTGCGCAGCACGAACCGGCCCAGCGGGGGAGCGGCGGCGGAGGTGATCGCGTTCGGCGAGATCCAGCGCAGCGGCGGCTCCACCAGGATCGGCCGCCGGCTCGCGGGGGATCCCGCCCCGGACCCTGCCTCAGCTGACCGGGCCTCACCCGCCCGGGCCTCACCCGCCCGGGCCTCACCCTCCCGGGCCTCACCCTCCCGGGCCTCAGCCGACCGGGCCTCAGCCGACCGGGCCCCGAGTACCGCCGCGATGTGCCTCGCCGCGTGCCGGCCGGACAACGCGGCGATGTCCGCGGTCTCGGCCGCGTGCACCAGGTTGCCCGCGGCGAACACGCCCGCGGCGGAGGTCTCCAGCGTGGTGTCGATCACCGGCCCGCTGGTGCCGGGATCCATGGCCAGCCCGGCCCGCCGGGCCAGCTCATGATCCGGAATCCAGTCGCCGGTGAACACCACGGTGTCGCACGGCACGAACCGCGCCGCTCCGGTCCGCACGTCCGCCACTTCCACCCCGGCCAGCCGCCAGCGCCCGGCCACCCGGCGCACCGCCGTCGACGTCCACACCGGGACCCGCCAGCGCAAGGCCGCGCCGAGCCGGAACGCGGCATAACTCTGCTGCCGGTCAAGCTCGGTGACCAGCGCCACCACGTCAGCCCCGGCGCGCGCGAGCGTTACCGCGGCCGAGAACGACACGTGTTCGGCCCCCACCACCAGGGCGCGTCCGGACAGCCGCTCGCGCCCCAGGTACACCCGCTGCTGCAGTTCGCCGGTGGTCATCACCCCGTCCGGACGGTCCCCGGCCACCAGCCGCGCCGCCCGCGGCCGTTCCCGGCAGCCGGTGGCGAGCAGCACGGCCGACGCGGGCACGCTCTCGATCCCGCGAGCGCTCGTCATCGTGACCGCGCGCGGCCCTACCAGGCCAGTCACCGTCGTACCCAGCCGGAGTTCGGCGCCCGCGGCCACCGCCGCATCGGCCAGGGCCCGCGCGTACGCCGGGCCGGTCATGATCCGGTGCCGATCGCGCAGCCCGTACCCGGTATGCCCGCTGTGCCGCGGAACACCGCCCGGCTCACTCTCCCGGTCGGCCACCAGCACCGAGCCCACCCCCAGCCGCCGCAGTTCCAAAGCCGCCGACAACCCGGCCGGTCCGGCCCCGACCACCAGCACGTCCGCTTTCACGACCGCGAAGCCCGCTCGGCGACAGGGGCACGCGCGGCGGCACCGCCCTGGGTAAACAGCCGCGACACGGCCGCGGCGCAGTAGAACCCCTGGCAGCGCCCGTTCATGGCCCGGGTCCTGCGGCTGAGCCCGCTCAGGTCGGCGGGTGGTACCGGGCTGGCCAGGGCGTCCCTGATCTCCCCGCGGGTGACCCGCTCGCAATGGCAGACGATCTGCCCGTAGGCCGGGTCGGCCGCGATCCGCTCGGCGTCCTGGTAAGGCCGCAGACCCGCCTCCCCGATATACGGCATGACCGGCGGGCCCGCGGCGCCATCCACGCGCGGCCGCAGCACCAGCCCTGCCTCACCCAGCTGTGCCACGACGTACTCGGCGATGCCGAGGGAGGCGGACAGGCCGGTGGACCGGATGCCGGCCACGCACGCGTACCGCCGCTTCGCGTCGACGTAGATCTGGTAGTCCGAGTGCTCGGTCGCGGCCCGCAGGCCCGCGTAGGTCGCGGTCACCTCCTCCTCGGCCAGCCCGGGCAGGATCCGCCGCCCGGCCGCGACCAGGGCGCCGAGCCCCGAAGCGGTCGTGGCGGTGTCCGTGCGGTCCGCGACGTCCTCGGCGGTCGGGCCGAGGAGCACGTTGCCGTAGACGGTGGGAGCGACCAGCACCCCCTTGGTCCGTGCCGTCGGGACCGGCAGCAGGATCGAGCGAAGCAGGTTTCTCGCGAGCTTGTCGAACACGATGAGCTCACCGCGCCGCGGCTTGATCGTGAATCCGTCCCCGCCGAACATCCGGTCGATCGCGTCGCTGCCGAGCCCGGCTGCGTTCACCACCCACCGGCACCGCAGCGGCCCGCGCGTCGTACCGAGCTCATAGCCTTCGCCCGCGGCGGCGACCCTGGTCATCTGGGTACCAAGCAGGACCCGCACGCCGGCGCCGGCCGCCTCGGTCGCGAAGGCCAGCGGCGTCGTCCACGGGCAGATGATGGCCTCGTCCGGGATCTCCAGCGCGCCGAGCGCCCCCGGCCCCAGCTCCGGCTCACGCCCGTAAAGCTCACTAGCCCGGACCCGCCGGACCGCCAGGTACCCGTTCCGCCGGGCGTTCGCCTCGATGGCCGGCAACGCGGCCAGCTGTTCCTCCGTCCAGGCCACGAGCAGCGCGCCGGTGGTCTCCACCGGGATGCCCGCGGCGGCGGCATACGAACGCAGCAGAGCGCTACCCCGGCTGAGCAGCCGGCTCTCCAGGCTGCCCGGCTTGGCGTCGAACCCGGTGTGCAAAATGGCGGTGTTCGCCTTCGACGTGCCGGTCCCGACATCGGCGGCCGCCTCGGCCAGGACACAGTCCAGCGAGTACCGCGCCAGCGTGCGCGCGATCGCGGTCCCGACCACGCCCGCCCCCACGATCACCACGTCGGCCGCGGCCATCCCGTCCTTATCCGTCATCGCCTGGCCAGCGTAAGGCTGAGTGCGGACTGGAAAGCCCCCATACGTTCGGCCGCCTCATCAGCGGTGATCGCCGGTTCGATGATCGTTTCCAGCTCTGCGGGGCCCAGCGCCTCGCCGAGGCTGGCCGCGTCGCCCACCCCGAGCCGGGCCAGCGCGGCCACGCCGAGCGCGGTCGCGTCCGGCGCGCGGCAGATCAGCACCGGCCGTTGCAGCAGGTCGGCCTGGGCCTGCATCAGCAGCCGGGACCTGGTCAGCCCGCCGTCGACCCGCAGGGAGCTAAGCGGTACGCCCAGATCGGCGCAAGCCGCGTCGGCCAGCAGCGTGACGGACGCGGCGATGCCCTCGGCGACCGCGCGGGCCAGCTGCCCTCGTCCGGCGCCCAGGTGCAGGCCGGTGAACAGCCCGCGTGCCCCCGGCGCCCAGTGCGGCGCCCCGAGCCCGGCCAGCGCGGGCACGAAGATCACTCCGCCCGCGTCCGGTACGGTCCCGCCTACCTGGTCAAGCTCGTCCGGCGCGCCGAGCACGCCGATGCCGGTCAGCCAGCGCACCGCCGAACCGGCCGTGTACACCTGGCCGTCGAGGCAGTACGTGGCCGCGCCGCCCAGCCGCCAGGCCACCGAGGAGGCCAGGCCCGAACCGGACCTGGCCGCCGCGGCGCCGGTCGTGACCAGCAGGAACGCGCCCGTCCCGTAGGTGCACTTGGCGTCCCCCGCGGCCAGGCAGCCCTCTGCGAGCAGCGCGGCCTGCTGGTCCACGGCGATCCCGGCGACCGGCAGGACGCCGCCGAACGCCGAGGTCTCGCCGACCACCCCGGCGCAGTCCGCCACCGCGGGCAGCGCGTCCATCTCGAGGCCGAACGCCGCGCACGCCGTCGCGGACCACGTCACCGAGTCCAGGTCGAGCAGCATGGTCCGGGACGCGGTGGCGGCGTCGGTCACGTACCCCGCGCCCAGCCGGTCCAGCAGCCAGGTGTCGGTGGTGGTGACGGTGCCGTCGCCCGGTATGGGCTGGGTCAGGTTCTCCCGCAGCCAGGTCATCTTCGGCGCGGCGAAGTACGGGTCGAGCGGCAGCCCGGTGATCGCGGTCAGCTCGGCGGCCCGGCCCGCCAGCCGCCCGCACAGGCCGGCCGAGCGCCGGTCCTGCCAGACGATCGCGCGGGACAGCGGCGCACCGGTGGCCCGGTCCCAGGCCAGCACGGTCTCGCCCTGGTTGGCCAGCGCGACCGCGTGAGCCGGCGCGCCCGCCGCCGCCAGCGCCTGGGCCCCGGCCGCGACCACCGACGCGAACAGTTCCTCCGGATCGGCCTCCACCCCGTCCGCGCCCACGCTGCGGGTGCGGACGGGGACCTCGCCGCGGCCGAGCACCTCGGCACCCGGCCCGACGAGCAGCGCCTTGGTCGCCGAGGTGCCTTGGTCGATGGCGAGGACGTTCACTCCCGGCCAGAACCCTGAGGTTCCTCGCGCATCGCCCGCGGCTCGGTCACCAGCTGCACCAGGTAGAACACGAGCCCCAGCCCGAGCGCGCCGAGCACGTAGTACTGCGCGTCACGGAACTCGCTGGGCCCGATGAGGACGATCAGCTCATAGGCCAGCCAGATCAGCGCCCCGGCGACCACCGGTACTTCCATTTTCCCGAACGGACGGCGCCGCGTGCCCGAAGCCACCTGCGTGCCCGCGCGCCGGGACGAGAACACATAGAGCAGGACCGTGCCGGCGTACAGCAGCGCCGGCATGATCGTCGACGCGGTGAAGAGGGTGGTGAGCGCGCTGGTATGGGTGCGCAGCACCAGCGTGATGACGGCGCCGAGCACCGCGGCCAGGACGGTAGCCCAGGACGGGCCGCCGGTCGCCCGCGGCACCCGGTTGAGGAACTGGTGGCCGGGCAGCCGCCGGTCCCGTGCCATGGCGAAGATCAGGCGGCCGTTCGTCACCATGATGATCATGCCGCAGGCGAAGATCGAGACGCAGACGAAGACCAGGAAGATCTTCTGCATCACGCCGCCCAGCACGTCGCGCACAATGGTCGCCACCGGCGCGGCGCTGGCGTACGCGGCCTTGTTCGTCGTGAAGGCCAGCGCGACCAGGAACGCGAACCCCACCACGCCCGAGACCAGGACGGCGCGGATCATCGCCTTCGGGATCACCCGGTGCGGCTCGTGTGTCTCCTCGGCGAGGTTGCTCGCCGACTCGAAGCCGACGATCGTGTACGCGCCGAGCAGGGTGGCCAGCATGAACGGGCCGAGCCACTTGTAATACCCCAGGGCCGGGACCGCGCCGGTAGAGGTCAGGTTCGACCAGTGCCCCATCGACCGGACGGTCGCCACGATCAGCAGCAGAATCGTGAGGCCCACGATGCCGATGATCTCGGTGGCCACCGCGGCGTTGTTCACCCGGGTGGTGATCCTGGTCGAGGTGATGATCAGCGCCGCCTGGAGGGCCAGCACGACCAGCGTCTCCAGCGCCGCGCTGGTCGGGGTGTACGCCTGGCCGATCAGCGGCTGGAACGCCACCTGGACCAGACCGTAGTCGACCGACACGGTGACGATGGTGAGGAACGCGAACGACATCCAGCCGAACCACCAGCCGATATGCGTATTGGCCAGCCGCGACGCCCACTGGTAGGAGTAGCCGGACAGCGGCACGCGGACCGAGAGCGCGCCGTAGACCAGCGCCACCAGCGACTGCCCGGCCACCACGATGAGCCACGTCCAGATGGACCGGGTGCCACCGGTGGCCAGGGCGAAGGCGTAGGTGGTGAAGATCCCGGTGGTGATGGAGATGAACGAGAAGGCCACCGCGAACGACTCGAAGTGGCGGAGCGAGCGGACGAACTGCTGACGGTAGCCGAACCTTTCCAGCGTCTCGTCTTCGGGCACGGAACCTGCGCCCGTGGTGACCTGATCCACGTACATCACCTCTCTCTACTAGTCGGGGGGACGACCCCCCAAGACCCCCCCGCTCCTGAGGGGACCCATCCCCCCAGACCCCCCTTGGGGGGGACCCATCCCCCCAGACCCCCCTTGGGGCCCGAGGGGGCCCGGGGGACCGTCCCCCAAACCCCCCTGGCGACCCCTCGCGGGGCCGTTTGGGCACGGTGCTTTCAGCACCGTGCAGCCGGCGCCGGCGAGGGCTTCGGTGGCCTCGGCACTGGCGTTGGCATCGGTGAGGACGGCGGTGACGCGGCTGAGCGGGCAGACCTTGTGTACGGCGATGGTGCCGAGCTTGCTGGAATCGGCCAGCACGTAGGACGCGGCGGACTGCGCGATGATGGTCCGCCGGGTGATCACCTCGGGCGGGTGGTAGTCGGTGAGCCCGGCCCGGGCGTGCACGCCGCCGGAGCCGAGGAACGCCTTGTCCGCGTAGAACTCGGCGAAGAAGGCCTCCGCGCGCGAGCCGAAGCAGGCCGCGTCGCCGGGCCGCAGCTGCCCGCCGCAGAGCTGGATCTCGATCCCGGCCCGGTCGGCGAGGGCCATCGCGGCGGGTACCGAGTTGGTCAGCACCCGGCCGCGGAACGTAAGGGGCAGCGCCCTTGCCACCTCCAGCGCGGTGGTGCCGACATCGATGACGATGGTGTCCTCGGGTCCGATCAGGCTGGCCGCGAGCTGCGCGATGGCCAGCTTGCGGTCGCTGTGCAGCGTGCTCCGGGTGGCGAAGTCGCCCTCCGTCGACCGGATGGAAAGCGCGCCGCCGTAGACCCGTTCGAGCAGGCCCCGGTCCCGCAATCCGCGCAGGTCGCGCCGGATCGTCTCCAGCGAGACGCCGAACCGGCGGGCGAGGTCCTCGGCGGAGACCGCCCGGGCCTGGCGCACCTCGGCGAGGATGGCCTGACGGCGCTGAGTTGGCAGCATACGGCTCCTATATGACCGTTGTTTACCGATCTTGATACATTTTTGTGTCAGCTGTCAATCGTCGGCCGGGCGGTTCCTTCATGATCTCGTCACCTCGTCCCCGCATGCTTTAAGCGTGAAGGCCCAGCCGGTCCCGGCCGCGAAGGCGGTCACCGCCTCCGCTCGCGCCGGGAAGCGCAAGGCGCCCGTCCGTGGCTCACCCGCGCCCCGTCCGGTCCTAGCCGGGGCCGCGCTGGTAGCGGCGGGCGTGGGGCTAGGAGCCACGGCCGCGCTGACCATCACGGCGGAGACCGTCGGTCAGTTGACCGCCCCCGGCGGCCTGGCCACGTTCGCCAGCAACCTGACCGGCATGGTCGGGACGTACCTGGCCTTGCTGATGGTGCTGCTGGTGAGCCGTATCCCGGTGATCGAGCGGGTGCTCGGGCAGGACGGCCTGCTGCGCTGGCACCGGCGGCTCGCCCCGTGGCCGATCAGCCTGCTGGTCGCGCACGCCGTGCTGATCACCGTTGGCTACGCGCAGGCCGCCCGGACAGGCCCGTGGCACGAGGTGGCCACGCTCATGTTGAGCTATCCGGATATCCTCGCCGCCACCGTCGGCCTGGCCCTGATGAGCCTGGCCGGCGTTGTCTCCATCCGGGCCATCCGGATGCGGGTGCGGCGAGAGGTCTGGTGGACCGTCCACCTGTACCTTTATCTGGCGCTGGCGATTTCCTTCGCCCACGTCATCGTGCTCGGGCCCTCCTTCGTCGGCCATCCCCTGACCCGGGTGGTGTGGTCGGTGGCGTGGGCGGCCACGGCCGGGCTCGTGCTGGCTTATCGCGTGGGCCTGCCGGTGCTGCGCAGCTTCCGGCACCGGCTGCGGGTGGCGGAGGTCCAGCCGGAGGGGCCCGGGGTGGTGTCAATCGTCCTGGTGGGCCAGCATCTGGACCGCCTGGCGGTATCCGGCGGCCAGTTCTTCTTCTGGCGCTTTGCGACCCGTGGCATGTGGTGGCAGGCGCATCCTTACTCGCTTTCGGCGCTGCCTGAACCGCCTTACCTGCGGCTGACCGTCAAGGCCGTCGGCGACCACTCCGCGGCGCTAGCCCGGCTCCGGCCGGGGACGCCGGTGGCCATCGAGGGGCCCTACGGGGTATTCACCCGGCAGGCTCAGGTGCGGCCGCGCGCGCTCCTTATCGCCGCGGGGATCGGCGTCACCGCCGTCCGTTCGCTGCTCGAGGACCTGCCGCGCAGTTCGCGGCCGGTGGTGGTACTACGCGCCTCCCGCCCCGAAGACCTGGTCCTTAGCGCCGAAGTCGCCGCCCTGGTCAAGCGGCGCGGCGGCCAGCTGCACCAGCTGACCGGCCGCCGCGAGGAGGCCGCCGTAGATGAGCGCTCGCTGCGCCGCCTCGTGCCCGACCTGAAGGAGCGGGACGTGTACGTGTGTGGCCCGGAGGCCTTCGTGACGGACGTCGTGCAGATCACGCGGTTTCTAGGTGTCCCAGACGACGCTATCCACCACGAGGCCTTCGCCCTGTGAGTAGGGAGTAACGCGATGAAGCTGACCCCGCTGCTGGTTCTCGGCGGAACCGTCGCCGGGTTCATCGGCGTGCTCAGCTTCCACACCCGCGCGGTCACCGCTCTGCCCGCATCCGGCTCCACGGCCGGGAGCGGCACCCCGTCGGCGTCCGTGCCGGCCCGTCCGGCAAATCCCGCCGCAAGGGCCTCCGCCGGCGTGCCGAGTGCCTCCGTCGCCGTACGCAGTGCGCTCGGCCCCAGCGTTCAGTTCGGCTACGGCGTGCTTGACGTGAAGGTCACGGTGCGGGGGAACCGCATCACGGACGTCTCGGTCCCCACCGTGCAGACGGCCGAGCCGACGTCGCAGCAGATCTGCGACGAGGCCATTCCGCTGCTCCGGTCGGAGGTGCTGGCCGCGCAGAGTGGCCGCATCGACGGAGTGTCGGGCGCCACCTTCACCAGCGAGGCCTACGATCAGTCCCTTCAGGCGGCCCTGAACCAGCTCCACCTCAAATAACTCCGGGATGCCCGATATTTCGTTACCAACCGTTGCTTCATGCTGGCGTCATTAACGGACCGTACTGTGATCAGGCTGATACATAGCGGCCCGTCAGGGGCACAAGGTTGGGGTACAAGGGAGTGACGTTGGGACTGAAACGACAGTGGGATGGGCGTGTCGAGCAATGGCATTCTCATGTGACTTCGACCGCGGCGTTCGAGCAGCTGCTTGACCGGGTGATCGACGTGTCACAGCCGCGGCGCGGCGATGCCTGCGTGGACCTGGGCGCCGGCACCGGGTTCGTGACGATGGCGCTCGCTCCGCTGGTGTCCCGCGTGCTGGCCGTCGACCTGTCGGCCGAGATGACGTCGTCGCTGGCCAGCCGGGCGGCGGAGCAGGGGCTGGGCCACGTGTCGACCCAGGTGAGCGACATCAAGGATTTCCAGCTGCCCCCGGCCAGCACCGATATCGTCGTCTCCAGCTACGCGCTGCATCATCTGGCCCATGCCGACAAGCGAGTCGTGGTGGCCCGCGCCGCGCAGTGGCTCCGGCCGGGGGGACGGCTCGTCATCGCCGACATGATGTTCGGCCGCGGCGGGAGCCCGCGGGACCGCGAGATCCTGTCGGCGAAGATCATGGCGCTGGCCGCCAAGGGACCGGGCGGCTGGTGGCGGATCGCGAAGAACCTGGTCCGGTACGGTCTCGGCGTCGGCTCCGAGCACCCGGCGCCGCCGGAATTCTGGCTGGCGGCGCTGCATGACGCGGGATTCGCCGACGTGACCTTCGAGCCGGTCGTCGCCGAAGCTGGCCTCGTCCACGGGGTCTGGCTGCCGCCCGGTCACGAGGAGGCCGCCGCCGCGCGCTGGCCGTTCATCGAGCCCGCCGCCAGGCTGCGCCCGGCGCCGTGAGCACGGGCCGGACCGGCGCTGTTTGCCCGTCCGTAACCGGGGAAGACGAAAAGAGCAGGTCAAACCAAACCGAGGGAGAACCGCGATGGCTCGTAAAGCACTGCTCTTGCTGGTCCCAGTGGTGGCCCTGGCGGTGGCGAGCCAGTGGCAGGAGCTCAGCCGTTACATCAGGCTCGAACAGATGTCGTCCGGTGGCGCCGATCCGCACACCGTGCCGGTCGAAGGGTCACACGCATACCCGTCCCCTGGCAACGGCGCCTCAGACGGCACCGGCGAATTCGACTCAGGCAGCCGCGGCGGCCCCAACCTCGCCTAGCCCGCCGCCCTGCGGCCCCGATCCCGCCGGGCCATCTCGGTCCACGGGCGGGCCCGGCGCTCGGCCACGTCGACGAGCCGCTCCAGTCGCGGCAGCGCTACCGAGCTGAGGAACTGCTCGCGCGGCTGACCGGTGAGGCTGACCACTTCGCGCCACACGGAGCGGCCGGCGATGAAGCCCGACGCCCCGCCTTCGTCGAAGGCGATCTGGATGACGTCAGTGAACTGGTCGAAGGGCACGCCCGCGGACAGGACGGCCCAGGGCCGGGATAGGACGGCCGCGAGCCGCCGGCAGCCTTCGCGGGAACCGGGATATTCGAGCTTGAGCAGGTCAATGTCGAGGTCGTTGAGGGCGCGGGCCGCCTCGATAATCGCATTTTCGCGGGCCTGACCGCGAAGCTCTTCCCCCGGCCGCTCGTAGATGAGGTTCTCGATGACGACCGGGATGCCCTTGGCGCGGCAGTCGGCGATTATCTCCTGGCATACGGTCAGCGTCTCGGCCACGAGGTCGGGTTCGCCCGGCGCGGGAGCCGGCCGGTCGGCGCGCATCTGGACGAAGAACTTGAGGACATCGCCGCCCTGGTCCAGGACCCACTGCGCGTCCAGGCCGGGGTCGCGGTGAGTGCGGGGCTCGCCCGCGTGACTGCGCCGCTCGGACGGTTCGGCCGCGACCAGCAGGCCGCAGCTCGGGGCCAGCGCCCGGGCCCGCATGATGGCCGGCACGCCGTAGGTCGGATCGGACAGCAGTCCGGTGGCGGCCGGCGTCAGCATGCGGGCAACGTCGGCCTTCGCGGTGCGCAGGTCGTCGTCGCTCGCCTCGACGCCAGCGGCCGCGAACATGCGGCGCAGCGTGTTGCGCTGGTCCATGGCGATGATGGAGAACACGTGACTATCGGTCGCGATGTCGTCCAGCGTGCCGGTTCGGGCTTTGGTTACCTGTGTCATCTCATTCCTTCACGGAAACGGTCTTCAGCGGATCCGGGTCGTCGGCCGAGAGCCGGATGAATTCGGCCAGGGTCAGGCCCTGGCCGTCGAGCGCGAACGCGGCCACCAGGGCTGCCCCGGTGACGCCCGGCTGCACCACGCGCGAGAAGCTCATGGCCTCGATGGCGGCCGCCTTGGCCGCGCGTACGCTGGCCATCTGCGTCCAGCCCCCGGCGGCCACGGCTCGCCGGTGCGGACCGACCACCGGCTCGATGTCGTTGAGCAGGAGCCGGGCCTGGGCCGCCGTGTAGCGGACGGCGGCCGTCCAGACCGAGGCCGGCGTGACACCGTCCTGGAGGCGGATCACCACGTCGTCCTGGGTGCGGCCATCGCCGGCGACCGACAGGCCGTCGGGCAGGTCGCCGACGGCCAGGCTGGCGTGATCAAGCGCGGTCCGCGCCTGCACGGACTCGGCGCCCAGCGCGGCCAGCACGCGACGGAGCAGCAGCCCGCCACTGACGCCGGCCAGTAGCAGGCTCGTGTCTGGCAGCACGTGCCGGCCCAGGGACCAGCCGGCCGCCACGACCCGCTGGCGCTGGGTCTCATCGAGTGTTCCGGGAACGGAGCGGGCCAGCACGTCCGCGGTGCCGCTTGAGTTGAACAGCTCGTCCGTCTCGACCGCGCCGACCCCGATGGCCGCGACCGGGTGGTCGTGCCCCGCCACCGTCAGTACGGCGCCCGCGGCACCGGAGACGACGCCCTCGTGGGCGAGATACCCGGCGCGAACAGGCCGGCCGTTCGTCGGGCAGGATACGGGCGGGCAGCCCGGCCGCCGCCAGGGCGTCGGCCCATACCTCACCGGTGCCCTGGTCGATGAGACCGGTCCGGGACGCCAGCGATGGCTCGCGCACCAGCTCGCCGCCCAGACCATAGACGATCCATTCGGGCACGCTCAGCCAGGTCGAGGCCCGGCCGCCCAGATAGCCGTGGGAGCGGAGCCAAAGCAGCTTGGCGATGCTGGCCTGGCTCGACCAGGGAAGACCGGTAGTGCGCGCGAACGCGGCGGCGAATTGGGGCGATTGGCGGCCCACCTCCTCGATCTCATTTCCGCCGCGGTGATCGAACCAGGCGATCACCGGCGCGGCCGGCCGCCGGGCGGCATCGAGCAGCACGCCGCTCTCGGCCAGGCCGGTGACGCCGATGCCGCGCACGCGGACCGGCCCCCAGGTCGATTCCGCCGCCTGGACCGCGCGCCCGATGAGTTCGGCCGCCAGGTCGACGAGGCGGTACGGGTCGATCTCCGTCTGGCCGCCGCGGGTGCGCCACGGGGTGCACTGCTCCACGTACGGCGTCCCGTCCGGCCCCGCCGGGCCGCCCGGCCACGTGGAGCCGCACAGCTCGGCCGGGCGGGCCACGGCCTTGGATGAGGTGGTGCCTATGTCGATGCCGAGGACCACGTCCCTGCAGAATGTCTTGGGGCTGAAGGTCATGGGCGCAGTTCCCCTGATCCGCGTTCGATGATCCTGGCTGGCACCTGGATGCGCTCGATGGGCAGCCCGGGCCGGGCCAGGCGGGCCACGAGGCGGGCCGCGGCCACCTGCCCGATGTCATGGCCGGGATGATCCACGACGGTGATCGCGGGACGCAGGGTGTCCGCCATGGGGAAGTCGCCGAACGCGACGAGGGCGATATCGGTCCGCCGGGCAGCGTGCAGGGCCGGCACCACGCCCAGCGACGCCCGCGTGGTGGCGCTGAGTATCGCGGTGGGCGCGTCCGCCGCGGCGATCAGGGCGGATACCGTGTCCGCGGCGGCATTGCTGGTCGCGGCGTCGCAGCTGATCAGGTGCTCGATCATCGCGATCCGGTGCTGGGTCAGGGCGTCGCGGTAACCGCGCAGGCGAGCGGCGGAGGTCGGGATGGCGGGCGTGTCGCCTATGTAGGCGATGCGCTGGTGTCCGTGGGCGATGAGGTGGGCCGTGGCGTCGAAGGCGGCTTGGTAGTCGTCTATGTCGACCACGTCCGCGGCCAGGCCGGGCGCCGGCCGGTCGACGAGCACGACGGGCGCGCGCCGGGTGTCGAGCCAGCCGTGAGCGTCGCCGGCCGGGCTGAGGAGCAGCCCGGCGACCCGCCGCTGCAGCATCCGCTCGACGACCTCGCGTTCCCGGCCGGCGTCCCGCCGCGTGCTCGCGACGAGCACTGACCGGCCGTGCCGCGACATCTCCATCTCCACCGCGTCGATGACGTCCGCGAAGAACGGGTCGGAGATGGACTCCACCACGAACCCGACGGCGGTATCCGTGCCCGCCCGCAGCGACCGGGCCATCTCGTCGGGCTGGAAACGCAGGTCGAGCATGGCCTCCTGGACCCGCTGCCGGGTGCGGGACGCGACCCGCGGATCGTCATTCAGGACCCGCGACGCGGTGCGCAGGCTCACCCCGGCCGCGTTGGCCACGTCGAGCAGCCTGCTCGCCCTGCTCAAGGTTTCCGGCATCAGTGTCTCTCCAGCATCAAGATCGCCGGCAACGGGATCCCGGCGTAAGGGCCTCTCGTGTCAGGGTGCCGCGTTGCCATCGATGGCATAACTCGATTGTGCCATTCTTTGCCATCGATGGCAATTCCTATCTGCCCAGGTAGTCGAGGACCGACCGGACCAGCGTTTCGGTGGGCGCAGTGGCGTCAAGGGCCAGGTGCGGCACCGCCGGCGGCCGCAGCTCCAGATCAGCCAGGAAAGACGCGGGGTCACGGACCTTGGCCTCGTCCCTGACCAGGGCGCGGCGCGTCAGCCGCCGGATCAGTTCTCCGGGCGGCAGGTGCAGCCAGACCATCGTGGGGTCGGCCGCGAGGCGCGCCGCGGTGGCTTCCCAGGCGGAAGGGCGCGCTCGTTCGGCGCTGAACGGCGCGACCAGGACCACGGGCCGCCCGGCCCGGAGGTTGGCGTCCGCCAGGTCGAGCAGCGTGCCGTAGCGCGCGTCCCTGGTCAGCCCGGCCAGCGCCGGATCATGCAGGTCACGGACGCCGATCAGCTCCGATATCACCTCCGTGAGCGGGCCCGTCGCGACGTCGAGGTCCAGGACCGCGGCACCGAGCTGAGGCGCCAGGGCCGTCGCCAGGGTGCTCTTGCCCGTGGCCGGAGGCCCGCCGATCAGGACGGCCGCGAGTTTCCTCACGATCTAGGCGGGTACCTGGCTGGGCCCCCGCCTGGCCAGCGCCACGGCCGCGGCCGGGCTGAGCGGGAGCGAAGGGAACAGGACGGCCTGGTAGGCGTGGTAGAGATCCGGTTTCCCCGACCAGGTGGATACGGCCGGCGTCATGTCCGGGGCTAGCTCGTGCCACCAGCTGCCGCCCTGGCGGTCCACGAAATAGCGGTCGATCTCGTCCCACCACCGCGCCGCGTCCGCGGCGAACCGTTTCTCCCCGGTGCGCCGGTGCAGGGCGTCCGCCGCGAGCACGGCCTCACACGCCACCCAGTGCAGTCGCGCCGTCATCACCGGCTGGCCGTCCTCATCGACGGTGTAAAGCAGCCCCGGGTGACCGTCCCGGGACGAGGCGTCCGCGACGGCGGTATCGAACAGCGCGGTCGCGGCTTCAAGCAGCCAGGCCGGCGGCGCGGCCTGAGCCGCCTCCAGGTCCAGCAGCAGCCGGGCCCATTCGAAGGAATGACCAGGGGTGGTGCCGTACGGCCGGAACTGGTCGCTACGCCGGTCCTGGTTGTAGTCCGGCCGGGGCCGCCAGTTCTCGTCGTAGTGCTCGGGTACCCGCCAGGAATGGGCCCGGGCCTCGCCGTCGATCAGCTTGGTGGCGATCGAGACGGCCCGGGCGTGCCACGCCGGGTCGCCGCTGACGTCCCCCGCGGCGAGGTAAGCCTCGACCGAGTGCATGTTGCTGTTGGCGCCGCGGTAGCGCTCAGTCTCGGTGAAGCCGGCGTTCCAGCACTCCAGCGCGGCGCCTTCGGCGTCGGACCAGAAGTACCTTTCGATGGTGGCCGCGGCGGCCGCGAACACCGAATCGGCGCCGTCAAGGCCCGCGGTCAGCGCGCTGGAGGCCGCCAGCAGGACGTGGGCGTGGGCGTAGTTCATCTTGGTAACGTCGACGACCTGCCCGGAGAGGTCCACGCCCGAGAACCAGCCGCCGTTCTCCCTGTCAGCGTAACGGCTGGTCAGGGCGGCCAGGCCGGATGCGGCCAGGGCCCGCGCGCCGGCCACGCCGTCCAGGTGCGCGAGGGCGTAGACGTGGGTCATGCGGGCGTTGAGGTACAGCGGGCAAGGCTTCCCCGGGTCGATGTCGCCGTGGGCGTCTAGCCACCCGAAACCGTCGCCTGGCAGCGCGGCCGCGCGCCCGAAGGCGAGCAGCCGGCTCGCTTCGGCGCGGCGCCATTCCGCGGTCCCTGGCTCGCTCACAGTTTTCCTCCTACCTGGGGTCAGGTTTGACGCGGGGCCAGCTCGCCGGATCCTCTCGGGATCAGCCGGACCGGCAGCACGGTCCTGCGGCGTAGCTGCCCGTCGGGATGCTCGATGCGCTGGATGAGTCTTTCGACGGCGATCCGCCCGAGCCCGGCCGGGTCTTGATCTATCACGGTGACCGCCGGCGACAGGGCCGCGGCCATGGGAAAGTCGCCGAACCCGACCATGGCGATGTCGGTCCGGCTCGCCCGCTGCAGGGCCAGCACGAGCGCCATCGTGCACGGGATGTTCGAGGAGAAGACGGCGGTGGGCGGGTCCGGCGCCTCCAGGCGCTTCACCAGCTCAGCGGCGGCTTCGTCGGCCGACTCCGATGGCATGCAGACCAGATCGGGACCGTCGGCCAGTCCGTTGTCGGCCACCGCCGACCGGTAGCCCCTCAGCCGCCGCTGCGTAGTCGTCACATGGGTGGAAACCCCGAGGAAGGCCACCCGCCGGTGACCGTGATGCGCCAGATGCGTGACCGCCTCGCGGGCTCCGCCCAGGTCGTCCTCGATCACGAACACGGCGGGCAGCCCCTTCGGAGCCCGGTCGACGAACACCATCGGCGTCCGCTCCTGCCACGGGGCCAGGTAGGATTGATCCGCGCTTACGCAGGCCACGATCAGGCCGCTCATCTGACGCCTCAGCAGGGCCTCCAGAACATAGCGCTCGCGCTCGACGCCCTGGCCGAGGCTGGTCACCACCACCGCCATACCGCGCCCCATCAGGTCTGTCTCGATACTGCTCGCCATCGCCGCGAAGAACGGGTCGGCGATGTCAGGCACGGCCAGGCCGACCGCGGTATCCGCACCCGCACGGAAACTGCGGGCCAGCAGGTTCGGGACGTAGTTCAGCTTCTCCATCGCCCAGCGAACCCGGTCACGGGTCTCCTCGGTGACGTGGGGATCGTCGTTGAAGACCCGGGACACGGTCTTGGCACTGACTCCGGCCACACGAGCGACATCGCGCATGGTGGTCATCGGGGATCGCCTCCAGACTGAGCACCTGCTGCGGCGACTGCGGGGGCGCGTTCGGCAGATTCGAGCGGCGGCTCCGGCGCCGAATGGTCCCCCGGGTTAGAACCACCGGGGGACCATTCACCGGGCCGTGAACTGCAGCCTACGGCTAGCAGCTCGTCTTGTAGATCGCGGCCTGGCTGGCGGCCGAGTTCAGGTTAGCGTTGGTGATGATGGTGAACTTGGTGCCGATCTTCGGATCGGTCTGCTTGCCGGTGAGGGCCGCGTAGGCCTGGTCCACCGCGTTGGTCCCGATCGTGTACGGCGCCTGGGCGATGAGCGCCTGCACCGTGCCCTGCTTCAGCGCGGTGATCTGATCGGGATCGGCGTCGAATCCGACGATCTTCACCTGGCCGGACTTGCCGGCCTGGCGGACGCCGGTGGCGGCGCCCTCGGCGGAGAACAGGTTGGTCGCGAAGATGCCGACGATGCCGGGGTTCTTCTGCAGCGCCGCCAGCGTGACCTGCGCGGCGAGAGAGGCGGTGTCCTGGTCATACTGTACGCCGACGTACTTGAACTTCGGGTCGGCGTTGGCCGCGCTGGCGAAGCCCTGCGTGCGCTGGTCGGTGGTGCTGATGCCGGGCTTGGTGTTAACGACGAGCACCTGACCGCCACCGGGCACGAGCAGCTTGATCGCCTTGAAGGCATAGCCCCCGCCGGCCAGGTTGTCCGAGGAGATCTGCGAGACGGCCCCGGACGGGTCGCTCAGCGTGGTGTCGACCAGCACGACCTTGATGCCCTCGGCCATGGCCTGGGCGATCGGCGGCCGGCTAGCCGACACGTCGTCGGGAGCGACCAGGATCGCGTTAGGATGCGACGCGGTGACCGATTCGATGATCGGGTTCTGCAGGGTGGGGTCGAACTGCGAGGGCCCCTGGATGTTGACGGTCACATTGCCGAGCTTCTTGGCCTCGGCCTGGATGCCGCAGCCCATCGTGACGTAGAACCCGTCACCGGCCACCCCCTGGATGAACGACATCTTGTAAGTCTTGCCGGCGGTCGAGCCGCCGGCCGTGGATCCGCTGGTAGTGGATCCGCTGGACGCACTTGACGACGAGCTCGATGACGAGCAACCCACTGTGAGGGCCAGCAGCAACACTGCCGCCGTACCCGCGGTTGGTACTGCCAAAGACCGCTTCATACCTGCTCCTTCGCGTGTAACTGGGTCGGCTGCCGGCCCGGATGACACCGGGTGTGAACCGTTGTGCGCGCGGCCGCCGGGCCTACTTGCATCCCGCCAACCGGCATGTTCAGCTGTCGGTAATCTCCTGGAAACGTGACGGCTCGATCTTGCAGCAGCCATGTCACCGATGTCAAGACTCTTATCGACCATTCCGTTTCTGTGCCGAATTTGTGATCTGTGAGCAGCAGATATCGTTTTGGCTTCAGGTCTTGACATCGGTGACATGAAGAGGCACTCTCATCGTTAAACATTGCAGCACGGTTACAGCGGCATTGCAGGACCCGCGTTGGACTGCGCGGCTCCGCCGCGCCCGCGGGAACTGTGGTCGATAAGGAGAGGGTTCGATGAGCCTGGCGCTGGAAGCACGAGATATCACCAAGGTGTACGGTCACGTCAGCGCGCTGTCCGGGGCCAACTTCGAGGTGAAGGCGGGCGAGGTGGTCGCCCTCATCGGGGACAACGGAGCCGGCAAGAGCACGCTGGTCAAGGTTCTTTCTGGGACCGAGACGCCGACGTCGGGTGAGATCCTGGTCGACGGCAAGCCGGTGACCATCGACGGGCCGCTCGCGGCGCGCCACTACGGGATCGAGACCGTGTACCAGGATCTGGCCCTGGCCCCTCATCTCAATCCGGTGCAGAACATGTACCTCGGCCGGGAGATCATGCGGACGGGCGTCATGGGGCGGCTGGGCTTCATGAACAACGCCGACATGCGCGTCGGCAGCAAGAAGGCGTTCGACGAGCTCGGCGCCACGGTGCGTAACTTTTCCGGCGCCATCGGCGCCATGTCGGGTGGCCAGAAGCAGGCGGTCGCGGTCGCCCGCGCCGCCGCCTGGGCCCAGCGGGTCATCTTGCTCGACGAGCCCACCGCCGCCCTGGGCGTGGTGCAGACCAGGGGCGTCCTTGACCTGATCCGCCGGGTTCGCGACCGCGGGCTCGGCGTGGTGTTCATCAGCCACTCGATGCCCCACGTGATGCAGGTCGCCGACGAGATACAGGTGCTGCGGCTGGGCCGGCGGGTGGCCACGTACAAAGCGAAGGAGACGAACATGGAGGAGTTGGTCGGGGCGATGACCGGCGCCGTGACGCAGGAGAACCAGTCGTGACCGGACAAGCCACCGTGCCTCCTGACGCGCCCGCGACTGAGGCGCCGAGCGAAGAAACACCGAGCGGCCGGCTCGCACGACTCGCCCGGCTGCAGGCGCTGCAGATCATCATCGTGCTCGCGGTGATCGTGGTCGTCTTCTCGATCCTCAAGTCCAGCAGCTTCCTGACGGTGTTCAACATCCGCGGGATCGTGATCAATACGGCCATCCTCGCGGTCCTAGCCGTCGGGATGACCTTCGTCATCATCACCGGCGGCATCGACCTGTCGGTGGGCAGCGTCCTGGTCTTCAGCGGCGTCGTCTGCGACAAGGCGATGGCGGCCATGGGCGGCCAGGGCTGGGGCACCGCCATCATCGGCGCCCTGGTCGCCATCGGCTGCGGGCTCGCCTGGGGGCTGCTCAACGGCGTCCTGATCGCGCGGGCGAAGGTGCCGCCGCTCATCGTCACGCTCGGCACGCTGGGCATGGCCCTCGGCCTGGCCGAGGTGATCACCGGCGGCGTGGACCTGCGCGATGTCCCGACCGTCATGGTCAACGACATAGGATTCGGCAACATCTTCTGGCAGGTCCCCACCCTGGCGGTGATCGCCGCGGTCATCGTCGTGATCGGGATGGTGCTGCTGCACCGGACCAGGTTCGGGTTGCATACCTACGCGATCGGATCAAACCCGGAGGCGGGCCGGCGTTCCGGCATCAACGTCAACGGTCACCTGATCAGGGTTTACGCCCTGTCCGGCTTGTTGGCCGGCTTCGCGGGCTGGCTCAACCTGGCGTTCTTCCAGTCGACCACGATCGGCGGGCAGAGCTCGACGAACCTCAGCGTGATCGCCGGCGTCGTCATCGGCGGCACCAGCCTGTTCGGCGGCTACGGGTCCATCCTCGGCAGCGTCATCGGGGTGTTCATCCCGGCCACGCTCCAGAATGGATTCGTGATCATCGGTGTCCAGCCGTTCTGGCAGCAGGTCGTGGTCGGGGCCGTGCTCATCGCCGCCGTCTACGTCGACCAGCAGCGGCGCACCGCCGCCCTGCGCGGCAGACCTAAGGGGGGTGGCCCGCTGAGGCACCTGCTCGACAGCCGGCAGCCGGCCGCCGCCCGGGAGTGACCCCCGGATCGAGCGCCCCCGGGCGCTCGATCCGCGGCCAGAGCCCGCGCGGACGCGGGCTCTGGCCGTCCCGTTGGGACCCGGAACGACCACGCGGCCATCCGCCGAAGGAGCACCATGAAAGCCGTTGTCTACGATGCCCCGGGGCGGTTCACGATCACCGAGATCCCGACACCAGAACCGAAACCCGGGGAAGTCCGGGTCCGGGTCCAGCAGACCGGGATCTGCGGCACCGACCTCCATATCCACAACGGCAAGTTCTTCGCCGAGTTCCCGCTGACTCCCGGTCACGAACTAATCGGGCCGGTGGACGCGCTCGGCGACGGCGCCCAAGGGTTCCGCCTCGGCGAATACGTCTCGGTCAACCCCAACATGAGCTGCGGGCACTGCGAGTACTGCCGGGCCGGGCGCACCTTGCTATGCGCCAACCTCAAGGGTCTCGGCACGAACTGGCCCGGGTCCTTCGCCGAATACGTCAGCGTTCCCGCCAACCTGGTCTTCTCCGTGGACGGCATAGATCCCGACACGTCCGTGTTCACCGAGCCGACGGCGTGCGCCATGCACGGCGTGGAGACCCTGAGTCCCCGGCCGGGCAGTTCGGCCCTGGTCTTCGGCGCCGGCCCGACCGGCCTGCTGCTGGCCCAGCTCATCGCCCGCGGCGGCGCGGTCAGCGTGACGGTGGCGGCGTCGTCGGCGTTTAAGCTCAAGCGAGCCGAGGCCCTCGGGATCGACACCACGTTCCTGATGGACCGCGCGGACCTGGCCGGTGATGCCGCCAAGCTGAAGGCCGCCTCCGGCGGTTTCGACGTGGTGGTCGACGCCACCGGGGCGGCCGCCGTGTCGGAGCAGTGCGTGCCGCTGACCCGCAGCGGCGGCACCGTGATGTTTTACGGCGTGACCGAGCCGGAGGACCTCGTCCGGGTCAGTCCGTACGACGTGTTCCGCCGCGAGATCACGATCAAGGGGTCCTTCGCCGAGATCAACTCGTTCCCGGCCGCGATCGCGGCGCTGCGGACCGGCCGGGCCCGTACCGAGGGCCTCATCACGCACCGGTTCAAGCTCGATGACTACGCCAACGCCCTCGACGCGCTGCGCGGCGACCGGACCGTGCACAAGATCATTATCGAATGCTGGCCCAGTGAATCCTGAGTCGCCAGTGGCGGCGCCGGGGCCAGCAGCAGGCGGCCGACCTGACTCGGTCTGCACGGTGGGTCTCGACCTCGGGACCAGCTCGGCCAAGGCGGTCGTGATCGACACCGGGGGCCGGGTCCTGGCCCAGGCGTCCGCCGGTTACGCCGTGACCTCGGCGCGGGCCGGTTACGCCGAGAGCGAGCCCGCCGACTGGTGGGAAGCGGTGACCGCCTGCGCTCGCGAGGCCGTCGGCGCGGCCGTCGACGCGGGCGGCGCGCGGCCTGCGGCGGTCGGGCTGTCGGGACAGATGCACGGCCTGGTCATGGCGGGCCGGGATGGCCGGGCTCTCCGCCCGGCCCTGCTGTGGGCCGACAGCCGGGCGACCGGGGCCCTGCGCGCCTACCGGCGGCTCGACCCGCAGGCGCTGGCCCGGCTGGCCAACCCGCTGGCGCCCGGCATGACCGGGCCGATGCTCAAGTGGATCGCCGAGAACGAACCGCGCACCTATCGTGACACAAACTGGGCGCTGGCCCCGAAAGACTGGATCCGGGCCCGGCTGACCGGCGAGTTCTACGCCGAGCCCAGTGATGCCTCCGCCACCTTGCTGTACGACCTGATGGGCGATAGCTGGGACCTTGAGGTGGTGGATGCGCTGGGCCTGGACGCCAGCCTGCTGGCGCCCCTCCTGCCGTCCGCGGGTGCGCCCGCCGGCCACCTCACCGCCGCGGCCGCGGCCCAGCTCGGGCTGCCCGCGGGCCTCCCGGTCGCGGCCGGAGCCGGCGACACGGCGGCCGCCGCCCTGGGCAGCGGGATCGCCGGCCCTGGCGACATCCAGCTGACCGTCGGCACCGGCGCGCAGGTCATCCGGCCCCTCACCGCACCGGTCAGCCGGGCCGACGCCGGGGTCAACCTGTACCGGGCCGCGACCCCGGACGGCTGGTACCACATGGGCGCCACCATCAGCGCGGGACTCAGCCTCAACTGGGTCTGCGGAATCATGAACGCCACCTGGGAGGAGCTGTACGCCAGCGCCGGCCGGCCGGGCCAGGCTCACGACCCGATCTTCGTCCCGCACCTGTCGGGGGAGCGGACACCGTATTGCGATCCGGCGCTGCGCGGCTCGTGGACCGGGTTGGCGCTGGCCGACGACCGGACGTCGGTCCTGCGCAGCGCGCTGGAAGGAACCGCGTTCGCGATCCGCGATGCGCTGGATGCCCTGCTCGGCGACGACGATCGCCGCCCGTCGCGGCTGCGGCTGGCGGGCGGAGGCACCCTGGCCGCGGGCTGGCGGCAGCTGCTCGCCGATGTGCTGGCCGTACCGCTGTACGCCGTGGACGTCCCCGCGGCGTCCGGCCGGGGCGCGGCGCTCCTCGGGGCCACCGCCGCCGGCCTGCTCAGCTTTGACGACATCGCCGGACCGCTGGCCCCGGCCGCCCGCCTGGCGGCCGAGCCCGACCCGGCCGTGGCCGCCTTTCACGCGGAACGCCACGCCAGGTTCCGGCGCATCGTGTCCGCTCTCAAAGTCTCTGCCCTCGAGGCCACCCAGCCCCCGGCCGCCGAGGTAAGGACAGGATGACCGCGTTGAACGAGCAGACCCTGGCCCAGCTGAACGACGCCGTATCCCGCCCGCGTTACGATCGCCGCCAGGTCACGACCGGCATCGTTCACATCAGCGTCGGCAATTTCCACCGCTCGCACCAGGCGATGTACATCGACACGCTGATGAATAACGGCGCGGCCATGGACTGGGGGATATGCGGCCTCGGCCTGCAGCCGTCCAACGCCCGGATGCGTGACGTGATGGCCGCCCAGGATGGCCTGTACACGCTGGTCATCCGGCACGGCGACGGCAGCTGGGACGCCCGCGTAATCGGATCGATCACCGAGTACCTGTTCGCCGCCGACGATCCCGAGGCAGCCATCGAGAAGATGGCCGCGCCGGCGACCAGGATCGTGTCGCTCACTATCACCGAAGGCGGCTACAACCTCGACGCGGTCACCGGTGAATTCAATGCCTCCGACCCGTCGGTCCTGGCTGACCTGCGCCCGGGAGCCGTACCGCATACCGTTTTCGGGCTGGTGACCGAGGCGCTCGCCCGTCGTCGCGACCGAGGCGTGACCGCTTTCAGCATCTTGTGCTGCGACAACATCCAGGGCAACGGCCACGTGAGCCAGCGCGCGTTCACCGCCTTCGCCCGCCTGCGCGATCCTGTGCTGGCCGGCTGGATGACCCGCCACGTCCGGTTCCCCAACTGCATGGTGGACCGCATCACGCCTCAGACGACCGAAGCCGACCGTGCCGAGCTCAGCCGCCGGTTCGGCGTCGACGATCAGTGGCCCGTGCTCTGCGAGCCGTTCACGCAGTGGGTGCTCGAGGACAATTTCAGTGACGGCCGGCCGCCGCTCGAGGACGCCGGCGTGCAGATCGTCTCCGACGTAGAACCCTACGAGCTGATGAAGCTGCGGCTGCTCAACGCCAGCCATCAGGCCCTTTGCTACCCCGGCTCCCTCGTCGGCTACCGATTCGTGCACGAGGTCACGTCCGACCCGCTGTTCGCGCGGTTCCTGCTGGATTACATGACGGCCGAAGCCATCCCGACCCTGCGGCCGGTCCCGGGCATCGACCTTTATCAGTACGCGCACCAGCTCATCGAGCGGTTCTCCAATCCCGAGGTCGGTGACACCGTGGCCCGGCTGTGCTCCAACGCGTCCGACCTCATCCCCAAGTTCCTCCTCCCGGTCATCAGGCAGCAGCTCGCGGCCAGGCCCTTCACCCGCTCCGCGGCCGTCGTGGCCAGCTGGGCGCGCTACGCGGAGGGCACGAACGAGAACGGCGAGCCGCACGACCTCGACGACGCTCTCGCGTCCCGGCTCCGCGCCGCGGCCCTGCGGCAGCGCCGCGACCTGGCCGCGTTCGTCGAAGACAACCGCGCGATCTTCGGTGACCTGGCCGACGACAGCAGGTTCACTGGCGTCTACACCACCATCCTGGCTTCCCTGCTGGACCGCGGGGTCCGGGAAACCTTCGCTGACCTGGACCGCTATGGTCCCCCGCCGTTGGTCCAGGAGCCCGTAGCCCAGGACAGCCTGGAGAGGAAGTCATCGTGACCGCCATGCGACGCGTCGTCGTTCACCCTGACCGGATCGCCGTCGAGGCGGCAGAGGTTCCCGCCCCCCGCTCCCACGAAACCCTGATCCGCACCCTCGTCGCCGGCGTCTGCGGATCCGACCTGCACGCCGCCCACGGGCGGCATCCCTTTGTCCCCCTGCCCTATCTGCCGGGCCACGAGGTCGTCGGGATCATCGAGACGGTGGGTTCCGCTGTCGCGGCCTGGACGCCAGGCCAGCGGGTCACCCTGGAGCCCGACCTGCCCTGCTGGACGTGCAAGATGTGCACCACCGGCCGCGAGAACCTGTGCGAGAACCTGCAGTTCTTCGGCTGCGGCTACCGCCAGGGCGGCATGGCGGATTACTTCACGATCGCCGCCGACCGCCTGCATGCCGTACCGGACAGCCTGGACGATCACGCCGCGGCGCTCATCGAGCCGCTGTCCACGCCGGTGCACGCCGTGCGCCTGGCCGGCGACGTGGCCGGCCGGACCGTCGCCGTCCTCGGAGCCGGCACGATCGGGCTGCTCACCCTCGCGGTGCTCCGCGCGCACGGGGCGGGAAAAGTCGTCAGCACCGATCCGAATCCCGCCAAGCGCGCCCGGGCCGAGGCTCTCGGCGCCGACGCGGTCATCGACGCCCGCTCGCCCGACGTCGCCGGGCAGGTGAGAAAGATCCTCGGCGGCAGCGCCGACGTCGTGTTCGACTGCGTCGCCATCCAGTCGTCGGTGCAGCAGGCCATCGCGATCGCCGACAAGGGCGGGACGGTCGTCGTGGTGGGCGTCCCGTCCCAGGAGGTCACGATCCCGCTGCCGATCGTGCAGGACCACCAGATCCGGATCCAGGGCAGCGCGACCTATCTCCCCGCCGACTTCGCCGAATCAGCCGACCTGCTGCGCACCGGAGCCATCCGGGCGCGGGACTTCGTGACGGCCACGCGGCCCCTGCCCCAGGTCGCCGAGGCCTTCGAGCTCGCCGCGTCCGGACAGCACGTGAAGGTACTCGTTACCGTGGCCTCGTGATACCGCGGCTGACCGACCCGGACCCGCTGCGCGCCGACCTGGACCCGCGGCTGACCGACCTGGACCCGCTGCGCGCCGACCTGGCGTCTGCGCTGGTCGCGCTCGATTTTGACGGCACGCTCACGCCGATATCGCCGCACCCCGACGACGCCCGCCCGCTCCCGGGCACCCAGCGGATCCTGCACGACCTGCGCGCCACCGGAGCAACCCTCGCCGTGATAACCGGCCGGAGCGTGGCGTCGCTGCTCCGCGTCAGCGGTTTCGGGGCGGTACCGGGCATCATCATCTACGGCCTGCACGGCGTCGAGCGGTGGGAGGCCGGGCAGCGCCGCGCGCCGGCGCCTCCCGCTGGCCTCCAGGATCTGCGCCTGAGCCTGCCGCAGATCCTGGCCCGCGCGGCGCCCGATCCCGCGATCTGGATCGAGGATAAAGAACTGTCGCTCGTCATCCACGCCCGTCTGACCGCTGAACCGGATCGCTGGCTGGAGGCGCTGCGCGAACCGGTCGCGTCGGCCGCGGCGGACGCCGGACTAGAGGTGCGCCCCGGCAAGGAAGTGCTCGAAATCTGCATCCCCGGCATCGACAAGGGCACCGTGATGCGCGAACTCATCGCCGGCCAGACGGCGGCCGCGTTCTACGCGGGCGACGACCTCGGCGACCTGCCCGCCCTGCGGGAAATGAACGCGTGGTCCGCCCGCAGCGGCCGTCCCAAGCTGGCCGTGGCGGTGAGTCCCGCCGGAACGGGCCCGGTCGCCGAGCTAAGCGACATCTGCGTGCCCGACCCGGCGGGACTGGCCGCGCTATTGCGTCAGCTGACCGCGGATCCAGCGGACTAGGACTGGCCAGGCAGACGCCGGCCGCGCTGATCCACGCCCAGCTCACCGTAGGGGTAGTCGGTGGCGTGCGGGTCGCTGGCCGCGTCGAGCGCGGCGGTCTCCGCCGCGGTTAGGTGCAGCCCGGCCGCGCGCAGGTTGGTCTGGAGCTGGCTCACCGAGCGGGCGCCGAGGATGGTCGAGGTGACGCCGGGGCGGCCGGTCACCCAGGCCAGCGCGATCTCGGCCATCGACACGCCCCGGTCCTCGGCGACCTTCTGCACGGCGTCGATGACGTTCCAGGTGCGCTCGGTGCCACGCCGGTCGTAGGCCTCCATACCGCGGTTCGGATCGTCGCCGAGGCGGGTGTCGCCGGTCGGGCGCTGGTCGCGCTGGTACTTGCCGGACAGCCAGCCGCCGCCGAGCGGGCTCCACGGCAGCATGCCCAGTCCGGCGTCGAGCACCGCGGGCACGATCTCCCACTCGATCTCGCGGGCCAGCAGGCTGTACTGCGGCTGGAGCGTCACCGGCTCGGCCACGTTCAGGGCGCGGGCCAGGTGCACGGCCTTGGTCAGCTGCCAGCCGGTGAAGTTGGACAGCCCGTAGTAGCGGATCTTGCCCTCGCGGATGAACTGGTCCATGGTCCGCAACGTCTCTTCGAGCGGCGTCAGCGGATCGAAGGCGTGCGCCTGGTACAGGTCGACCGACTCCAGCCCCAGCCGGCGCAATGACGCGTCGAGCGCGCGGGTCAGGTGCCGCGCGGACAGCCCGGCGCCATTCGGCGAGTCGTCCATCCCGAAGCGGCCCTTGGTGGCCAGCACCACCTGCTCGGTCACGTCGGCCTGGCTGACGAACCAGCGGCCGATGATCTCCTCCGATACCCCGTGGCTGTACACGTCGGCCGTGTCCACTAGCGTGCCGCCGGCCTCGACGAACAGGTCAAGCTGCTGATGCGAGACGGACTCGTCAGACTCGGTGCCGAACGTCATCGTTCCGAGGCTCAGGCTCGACACCGCGCAGCCGCTGCCTCCCAGAGTGCGATATTCCATACCCTCAGGCTACCGACGCGGGCCGCGGCAAAACGCTGCGGGTGAACGTTCAGAACAAAACGTAGAGCTTGCGGATCGTCTCGTGGATCTGCCAGGTCCCGGCCCAGCCATGGGGGAACACCGCCGTATCGCCCGGCCCGATGTCGGCCGGCTCGCCGCCGTCCGGCGTCACCGTCATCCGGCCGGACAGGATGTGCACGAACTCGTTGGTCTCCAGGCTCCAGCGGGATGGGCCGGGCGTGCACTCCCAGACCCCGGCTTCGGCGTCGCCTTCGCCCGACCAGATCGTCGTCCCCGAGGTGTGCATGGGCTCGCCGGTGGCCTCGTCCAGCGGCCCCCAGTCCTCGAGCTTCGCGTCGGCCGCGGCGGCCAGGAACGGGGTAACTGTGATCATGACGAGGTGATCCTTTCCGGGAAGGGCAGGGCGATGGGGTCGGTCGCGAGGCGGCTGTGGCCAGCCTCGTCGAAGCGGTCGAGGCCGAGCGGGGACACGTCGAGCACCTCCGAGGATCCGGTGAGCGCGACGTCGGCCGCGGCCTTGGCGACGCCTGGTCCCCACATCATGCCGGCGCCGCCCGCGCAGGCGACGGTGACGCCGTCCAGCCCCGGCGCGCGACCGATGATGGGCAGGTGGTCCGGGGTGTAATCGATGGTCGCGGCCCAGATCCGGCGCAGCCCGAGCCGCGCGGTGACCGGGACCAACTCAGCCAGCCGCGCCCGCATCTTGGCCAGGTAGCCCTCGTCGACCTCGCGGTTCTCGCCCGGCGGCTCCTCCGGATTGCTCATCCCGAACAGCAGTCCGCCTTCTTCCGGCCGCCAGTAAAGCCCCGCGGCCAGGTCGAACACCATGGGAACCCGGGACGGGTCCAGGTCCGGGTGCCGCTCGGTCACCGCGACCTGATGCCGGGCGCCGCCGGCCGGGATCCGCAGGCCGGCCAGCCGGCCGACCGCGGCCAGCTTCGGCCCGCCGGTGAGGACCACCAGCCCCGCGTCGATCGGGCCCCGGCTGGTCTGCACCGAAACGCGCGAACCGCCGGCCCTCAGCCCGGCGAACGCGACGTGCTCGGCGACCTCGACGCCGCTGCGGATCAGCGCCACCGTGTAGGCGGCCACGTTGCGCGGCGGGGTGATGTACCCGTCCTCGGCGCAGAACGTGCCGCCGAACGTCTGCCGGGGCGCCAGCGTCGGGTTGACCGCATCCACCTCATCGGGTTCGAGCCAGCGCACCGGAACGCCCAGCGCAGTCTGCATGGCCATCCGCTCGCGCGCGGCCGCGACGTCCGCCGCGGTGAAGCAGGGCAGCAAGTAGCCCTGCTCGGTGAAGCCCGAGTCGGTGCCGAGCTCGTCCCGCTGGCTGAGGTAGAACCGCCGGGACCACTGGCCTAGCCGCACCGCCTCGGAAGTCCCGCCCTGCATCCGGACGACGCCGGCCGCCCGGCTGCTCGCGCCCTGGCCGAGGAAACCCTTCTCGATCAGGACGACCCGGGCCAGCCCGGCCTGGCGCAGGAAGTACGCGCACCAGGCGCCCACCGTCCCGCCACCCACCACGACGGCGTCCGCCGTATCACTCATTGGCACACGATCGATGCTGACATAGACTGAACATTCAGTCAATACGAGTGGCCGCCGTAGACCTGGAGGTTCCGCGGGATGTACGGGTTGTCCGAAGAAGACCGCCAGATCCAGGCCCGGGCCCGCGGTTTCGCGGACGAGCTGATCCCGCTCGAGCAAGAGGCCGAAGCCTCCGGCGGGGAACTGCCCGCCGATGTGACCGCCGGGCACGCCAAGCAGGCCCGCGAGCTCGGGCTGCACGCCGCGAATATGCCCGCGGAGCTGGGCGGCGGTGGCTGCACCGCCCTGCAGCAGGTGCTGGTGCAGGAGCAGATGGGCCGGGTGACCAACGCGCTCGGCTGGGTGGCGGCCACCCCGCCGTCCTGGCTACCTGCCGTGGCCACGCCCGACCAGATCGAGCGCTACGTCAGGCCCGCGATCGCCGGCCAGCGGGAGGAGTGCTACGCGATCACCGAGGAGGGCGCGGGGTCAGATGTCGACGCCATCGAGGCCACCGCCTACCGCGAGCAAGACCAGTACGTGCTCAACGGGGTCAAGTGGCACGTCACCTCGTTCAACTCGGCCGACTACGCCTTCTTCCAGGCCCGGCTGACCGGCGGCCCGCACCAGGGCGAGCACGCCATGTTCCTGGTGGACCTGCCCAGCCCCGGTGTGCGGGCGGTCAGGACCCCGGCCTACACGCACACGATCAGCCACCACCATCCGATCGTCGCGTTCGAGAACGTGCGCGTCCCCGCCGCGAACCTGGTCGGGGCCGAGGGCGGCGGGATGGCCTTCGCCTATGAGTGGTTCAGGTTCGAGCGGCTGATGGTGGCGGCCCGCTGCCTCGGCGCGGCCGAGCGGCTCACGGCGGAGATGACCGCGTTCGCCGCCGCACGCCAGGTCGGGGGCCAGCCCATCAGCGAGTACGGGCTGGTGGCCGGCATGCTGGCCGACAGCCTCACCGAGCTGTTCGCGGCCCGGGCGCTGGTCTACGAGACCGCCCGCGGCATCGACCGCGGCACCGACGTGAAGGTGTCGCACGCGCAGTGCTCGATGGCCAAGCTCTACTGCTCTGAGATGGCCGGCCGGGTCGCCGACCGCGCCGTCCAGGTCTTCGGCGGCCGCGGTTACATGCGCGAGAACGTGGCCGAGCGCTTCTTCCGCGAACTGCGCGTGGAACGGATCTGGGAGGGCACCAGCGAGATCCAGCGCATGATCATCGCCCGCCAGATGACCAAACGCGGCCCCGCCACCCTCGCCTAACCGTGATCGTGGATCGCTGCTGCCCGCCCGGGGGTAGCCGCGATCCACAATCTTGATGCGAGTGACCTAGGCGGGCAGGTTCGCCTCGATGGCGGCGAGGACTTCGGGGGAGTCAGGGGCGGTCCGGGGGCGGAACCTCGCCGCCACCGTCCCGTCCGGCCGGACCAGGAACTTCTCGAAGTTCCACTGGATGTCGCCGGCCTCGCCGCTGGCGTCGGGCACCTCGGTGAGCGAGCCGTAGATCGGATGCCGGCCGGCCCCGTTCACCTCGATCTTCTCGAACATCGGGAACGTGACGCCGTAGGTCGCCGAGCAGAACTCGGCGATCTCGCCGGCGCTGCCGGGCTCCTGCCCGCCGAACTGGTTGCACGGGAAGCCGACGACCGCGAAACCGCGAGCGGCGAACTGCTCGTGCAGCTTCTCAAGCGCGGTGTACTGCGGCGTCAGCCCGCACTTGGACGCCACGTTCACCACCAGCAACGTCTTACCATCGAGCAAGCCAGGCGAGCCGAGCGAGGAGTCCTGGCCAGCCAGGGTCTTTACCGGAATGTCGCGTATAGTCACCCCGCCACGCTACCGCGCGCTCCATACCGACTGGCCGAGGTAGGCGCGGGCGATGGTCGTGACGTAGGAGTACACCGCGTCCTCCACGGGCGACAGCGGCCCCGGTGACGCCAACGGCGAGGACAGCCCGCGCTGCACCGACTCGCACGCCGCCCAGTCCTGCCGGTTGGTGATGTCCCAGAACTCCACCGCGTAGCCCGGATCGAAGTCCGGCCGCGCCACGGCCTCGGGCGCGAACGCCCAGGTGCACTCGATCCGGGTCCGGTCGGCGGCCAGCGGCATGATCCGGTGCGTCATCACGTAGTCCGGATGCAGGCTCAGCAGCACGTTGGGGAAGATGTTGACGTAGATGACGGTGCGCAGCCCCTGGTCGTCGAGCCCGCGCAGCGGCACGCCCCGGCTCGAGCCGTCCAGCGACATCGTCGCCATCCCGTCCCGCAGGTCCATCCAGCCGCCGATCCAGGCGCCGTCGCCGCCGTAGTTCTCGCCGCTCTTCGGCGGGCTGACCCGGCACAGCTCCGGATGGATGGACGGACAGTGGTAGCACTCGTGGTAGTTCTCGGTGAGGATCTTCCAGTTGGCGGGGGAGTCGTAGTCGTGCCGGCCCGCGGTTACCAGGCGCTCCGGCTCGTAAGGCGCGATCAGCTCGTCTAGCTTGGCCAGCGCCTCATCCAGCGAGCCGGCCAGGCCGCCGGAGGCGTCCACGAACACCAGGCCGTGCCACTCGGTGGCCGGCAGCTGCGCCAGGCCCCACTGGCCGAAGTCGAATCCCGGCTGCTGCCGGAAGCCCGCGGCCCCGCGCAGCTGGCCGTCCAGCGAATACGTCCACGCGTGGTACGGGCAGATGATGGACTTTTCCTGCGCGGATTCCCCGCACGGGAGCAGCTCATGCCCCCGATGCCGGCACGTGTTCGCGAACGCTCGCAACGCGCCGTCCTCGCCGCGGACCAGCAGCACGCCGCCTTGCCCGGTGGCTTCGGCCCGCTGGTCGCCTGGTTTCGGCAGCTGGTCGCTGCGCGCCACGCATATCCAGCCGCCGCCGAAGAAGTGCCGCTGCTCCCAGCCGAACACCGCGGGGTCCACGTACGCCGCCCGCGGCAGCATCCGGCTCTCCCCGAACGGTCGTAGCGTCTGCTCTAGCTCGGCCCGGTCCAGCGGAGCCGGGGTATACGCAGCTTGCCGAATTGATTGACTGACCATACAGTCAAGACTAAGCCGGCCGCCCGGCCCTGTCCAGCCGTCCCTCCCTTGCGGATCACCGGCCGTGGTGCGGATACTGCAACCATGGGCGACCGTAATGTGCTTGGCGGCGAGCTTGAGCCATGTGGGACCGATCCGCTGACCGGTTTCTACCGGGACGGATGCTGTACCACCGGACCAGAGGATCTGGGTAGCCACACGATCTGCGCGGTGGTGACCGCGGAATTCCTCGAGCACCAGCGCCAGACCGGCAACGACCTCACGACGCCGATGCCCCAGTTCAGGTTCCCCGGCCTGGTCCCGGGGGACAGGTGGTGCGTGACGGCGGCCAACTGGCTGCAGGCGCACCACGATGGCGCCGCGGCCCCGGTGGTACTGGCGTCCACTCACCAGCGCGCGCTCGAGATCGTCCCGCTGGAGATCCTCAAGCCGTACTCTGTCGACGTCCCCGCGGACCTGGGCGCTCTCGAAGAATAATCAAAACCATTATTCGGCCGAACGGACGGTGGCACCCGGCCCGGCCGGCCTCCCCGTCCCCGGCGCCGGTGTTGCCGCCGCCTTCCCCTGCCCAGGACGGGCTGATTACGACATACTGGGGCGCGCCGCAACGTCAACCGAGGGGAGGTCAGTTCAGTGCGCTCCGGAACAGCGGTGGCCGCG
This sequence comes from uncultured Actinomycetes bacterium, assembly GCA_963806335.1. Taxonomy (GTDB): domain Bacteria; phylum Actinomycetota; class Actinomycetes; order Streptosporangiales; family Streptosporangiaceae; genus Palsa-504. The sequence continues at coordinate 247,272 of CAWDXO010000015.1, read as the reverse complement.
CTCGCCGCGATCGCCGCGAGTACGCTGCTCGCGTCGGCCTGCTCCCACCCGACCGCTCCCCAGCCGGCCCGGCCGACCCCGGCGCCCAGGCACCCGGCGGCGGCGGCCATGGTGCTCCAGGTGATGCCGGCGCCCTACCAGCTGCCGGTCGCCCTGTCCCGTGAGGTGGTGCTGCCCGCCGCGAACGGGCTGCTCATCGCGGGCGGCCTGACTCCGCAGGGGGTCTCGACCGACACGGTGACCGGGCTGGACCCGGTGACCGGCGCCACCCGCGCGGCGGGCCGCCTGGCGGCCGCGACGCACGACGCCGCGGGCGCCACGCTCGGCGGCCGGGCGTACCTGTTCGGCGGGGGGACCGGGGCCAGCGTGCCCACGATCCAGGCGCTCACCCCGGGAACGGCGGCGGTCGCCGGCGAGCTGCCCGCCGCGCGTTCGGATGTTACCGCGGTGACGGCCGGATCGGTCGCCTACCTGATCGGCGGCTACGACGGCGCCCAGCTGAACCCCGAGGTGCTCGCCACCGCTGATGGCAGCCACTTCCGGGTGGCGGCGCGGCTGCGGGTGCCCGTGCGGTACGGGGGAGTGGCCGCGACCGCAGGCCAGATCTGGGTGTTCGGCGGCGAGACGGCCACCGGCCAGACCGACGCGATCCAGCGCATCAGCCCGGCGACCGGCACGGCCACGGTGGTGGGGCACCTGCCGCGGCCGCTGCAGGGCACGACCGGAATCGTGCTAGCCGGTCAGATCTACGTCGCGGGCGGCGAGACCGCGGGCCAGACCAGCGGCACCGTGTACCGGTTCGACCCGGTGACCGGCCGCGTGACCCAAGCGGGCGAACTGCCGGTCCCGGTCGGCTATGCGGGCGGCGCGGTGACCGGAGGCGTCGGCTACCTGCTCGGCGGCGAGGACGGCACGCGTCCCGTTCCCGCGGTGACGACGTTCCGGCTCGTCCCGGCCGGGCACGCGGTACCGGACGCGGCGGCCCCGTGGCTCGCGCCGCCGGCCGGTCCCGGCCGGCTCGCGCCCGGCTCGGATCCGTCCGTGCTGCCTGGTGACGTCCTCATCGCCGACCACCGGAACAACCGGCTGCTGATCATCGACCCGCAGGGCCGTATCCGCTGGGAGTTTCCGCGGCCCGGCGACCTCGCGCCTGGCCAGACGTTCCTGGTGCCGGACGACGCGTTCTTCTCGCCCGACGGCCAGGACATCGTCGTGACCCAGGAAGACGACTACGTCATCAGCGTGGTATCCGTGGCCACCAGCAAGATCATCTACCGGTACGGCGTGCCGGGCGTACCCGGCGCCGGGCCCGATCACCTGTTCAACCCGGACGACGCCATGCTCACCCCGGGCGGCGTCATCGTCTCGGCCGACATCAAGAACTGCCGGCTGGTGCTGATCACGCCGCCCGCCCGCACCCTGACCCGGGTCATCGGCACGACCACCCAGCAGTGCGAGCACGATCCGCCGCGGCGCTTCGGCAGCCCGAATGGCGCGTTCCCGCTGACCAACGGGCATTACCTGGTCACCGAGATCAACGGCGACTGGGCCGACGAGCTGTCGCTGGCCGGCGCCGTGGCCTGGTCGGCGCACCCGCCGGGGGTGCTGTACCCGTCCGACACCAACGAGGTGTACCCGGGCCGGTACCTGACCGCCGACTACTCCGACCCCGGCCAGATCGTCGAGTTCACCTCCGGCGGCCGCCTGCTATGGCGGCTGGGCGGCTTCAACCAGCCCTCGCTGGCGATACCGCTGCCTAACGGCGACATCCTGCTCAACGACGACTTCAACCACCGCGTGTGCGTGGTCGACCCGGCGACCGGCAAAGTCGTGTGGCAGTACGGGCACACCGGCGTGCCCGGAAGCGCCCCCGGGTTCCTCGACGATCCCGACGGGGTCGACCTGGTACCGCCCGACTCGCTGACGATCACGCACGCCTCGACGATGGGAGAACCATGATCCGCCCCGGCACCGGAACGGTCAGCACCGGCCCGCCGGTCCGGCTCCGGTCCTTCGACCCAGTCCGCCTCGCCGACCTCGAATACCGGGCGTGGGTCGGGTATTACCTGCGGAACTGGCCGCAGGTGCTGATGGCTTCCTTCGGGCTGGTCCGGATGGGTTTCGGCATGGACTGGTACCGGACGCTGCACGGCGCCTGGCTGGCGCTGCGCGCCATCCAGCTGTGGGCGCCATTCCCTGACAATCATCCGAACCGGGCGCGAGCCTACATGCGGCGGTTCTACGCGCTGGTCAGGCTGACCTACGGCGAGCCGGTCAACCCGGCGCGAGCCGCCGAACTCGAGGTCGACTGGTGGCGCGTGCACCGGGAGGCCCAGTACGGCCTGGGAGCCAGTCACGACGACCTGGTCGAGTCGATCACCCGCCTGTACTGCTACCTCTACGGCGAGCCCGAGGCCGAACTCCGGCCGGCCGCGATGCACCGGGCTAAGGCCATGGAGCTATCCGATCAGTGGGTCAAGCAGGGCTGCCAACCCGACAGCCCGCTGCTCCCGCTGGAGCACGCCGCGCTGGTCCGCGCCTACGCCGCCCTGCTCTCCGCCGTCCACCACTAGCCCCGTCCACCACTAGGGCCGGGCCTAGTCCGCGAATGACGTCGGTGTGCCCCTGGGTACGTTCTTAGGTATCCGGTGTGCCACCGACTCCGCGTCGGAGGGCTGGGCCGGCCAGGTTACTAACGAGGGAGATGCCTGATGGCGTTTACCGAAGAAGAGGCCGCCTACCTGAAGTCGCAGCCGCTGGCCAGGATCGCCACCGTCGGCGCGGACGACCAGCCGGACGTCGCCCCGGTGGGTTTCGAGTTCGACGGGACCTATTTCTACGTCGGGGGCCGGGCGCCCGAGCAGACCAGGAAGTACCGCAACGTCCAGGCGGGCCACGTCAAGGTCGCCCTGGTCGTCGACGATCTCGTGTCCACTGATCCGTGGACGCCGCGGTTCCTGCGGGTCTACGGGACGGCCGAGCCGGTCGAGCGCGCCGGGCAGTTCGGCTCCGGCGCGTACCTGCGGATCACCCCGGAGATCTCGTGGAGCTGGAACCTGGAGGGCCGTCCCTTCGGCGACGAGGCGCTTCAGTCCGGCCCGCGGCGGACCGTGCACCGGTAGCCTCTTCAGCCGGCCGCCGGCATCCGGAACCTCGGCACCGGGGTGGCCAGCAACAGCATCGCGCCGGCCACCCCGCCAAGCGTCGCCACCCACAGCGCCGGCCGCAGCCCGAACGACGCGCCGAGCACGCCCCCGAGCAGTGCGCCGAGCGGCCGGGTGCCGTAGTTGACCGCCTGGAACGCCCCGGTGACCCGGGACCGCAGCGAGTCGGGAATCACCGCGGCGAAGATCGCCCCGATGCTGATGTCGAGCATCATCACCCCGAAGCCCGAGGCGAATTCGGCCGCGAACAGCGTCGCCAGCACCGGCACCAGCCGCCCGTGCGCGAGCGGCCACAGCACCAGCGGCGCGGTGAACAGCAGGCAGCCGGCCGCATATGCCCAGCCTGCCCCGATCCGCGCTGCGATGCGCTTGGTGACGAGCGCGCCGAGCAGGCCGCCCAGGGCGGCCACGCCGAGCAGCAGGCCGACCAGGCCGGCCCGGATGTGCAGCACGCGGACCGCGTAGAGCAGGTTGAGCGCGAAGAACATGAGGTTGAAGAAGTTGATGGTGGCCACCGCGATCAGCGAGCCGCGGACGATGCCAGAGCCGGCGATGAACCGCACGCCGGCCATGACCGACCCCTGGCCGTCGTCGGCGGGCGGCTCGGCGGGCCGGATCCGGCCCAGGAAGAACGCCGAGCCGAGGAATGACAGCGCGTCCGCCGCGATGGCGAACGGCGCGGTCAGCGCCTGCACGAGCACGCCGCCGAGGCTCGGCCCGCCCACGAACGACAGCGCCCGGCTGCCGTAGATCAGCGACTGCCCGTCCACGTACCGCTCGGGCGCGACGATGGAGGTGAACAGCGTCGCGTCCGACACGTTGAACACGATGCTCAGCGTCCCCGCGGCGAACGTCACCGCGTACAGCTGCGCCAGCGTCATCACGTGCAGCGCGTAGCAGACCGGGATGCTGGCGAACAGCGCGGCCCGCCCCAGGTCGGCCGTGATCATCGTCACCCGGCGCCGCCCGCGGCGGTCCACCCAGGCACCCGCGGGCAGCCCGAACGCCAAGCTGGGCAGCCACTCCAGCGCGGTCAGGTAGCCCATCTGGGCCGCCCCGGCGTGCAGTACGAGCACGGCCGCCAGCGGCAGCGCGATCCCGGAGATCTGGTCGCCGAACATCGAGATCGTCGATGCGCTCCAGTACCGCCGGAACGTAACGCCGCGCAGCAGCCCGGGGACGATGTCAGCGCTCCGGCGGCCGCATGTCGTTCGGGAACGCGATGTTCAGGTAGGAGACCAGCCGCGCGCCCGGCGGCCGCAGTTCGGGCTTGACCAGCCGCTCGAGATACTGATCGACCAGCTCCCGGACGCCGCGGCCGAGCTCGGCCAGCTCGTCGGCGGTGACGTAGAGCATCCGGTCGCCGAGCAAGGCCGCCTCCTGCCACTCGGGCGGCTGGTCACCGCTGGCCTCCAGCCAGCGCATCAGCTGCTCGAAGTACTGCTCGGCGATGAACGTGTTCAGCAGGCCGGTCGCCGCGGCCTGCTCGGGCGTGTCCGCGATCGCGCTCCAGTCGGTAAACGTGGCCGTGGCCCGCCACGGCTTCTGCCGGCCGGTCCCGCCGCCCGCCTCCTCGACCAGCCCGTATTTGGCCAGCTGCCGCAGGTGGAAGGAGCAGGTCCCGGACGACTCGCCGAGGAGCTCGGCCGCCCGGGTCGCGGTCAGCGGCCCCTCGGTGCGCAGCAGCCCCACCAGCTTCATCCGAACCGGGTGCGCGTACGCCCGCAGCGCCCGCGGGTCCGTCAGCCGCGTGACCGTGGGGCCGTGTTCCGCCGATTCAGTAGCCATAACGCAAACATATCTTTGCAAAGCTATCTTGGCAAAGGTCAATTATGCCGAACGGGCCGGGGTGCGTGCCCAGCGCCAGGTCCCGCCGGAAGAACCCGGCCTCTCGCGCTGTTCGGACAAGTCGTGGACGATATCGCTACCTTCGGCTCGCGCGCCGTGCCTCTTTCCGTGCTCGACCTGGCCCCCGTGCCGGACGGCGGGACCGCGGGCGACGCGCTGCGCGCCACGATCGACCTGGCCGCCCGCGCCGAGCGGCTCGGCTTCCGGCGGTTCTGGGTGGCCGAGCACCACAACATGCCCGGCATCGCCAGCTCGGCGCCGCCCGTGCTGATCGGCCACATCGCCGACGCGACCAGCGTCATGCGGGTGGGTTCAGGCGGCGTGATGCTGCCCAACCACGCCTCGCTGGTGGTGGCCGAGCAGTTCGGCATGCTCGAGGCGCTCCATCCCGGCCGCATCGACCTCGGCATCGGCCGCGCGCCCGGCACGGACCAGGTGACGGCCGCCGCGCTGCGGCGCATCCCCGAGGCGCTGTCGGCGGACGACTTCCCCGACCAGCTCATGGACCTGCTCGGCTTCTTCACCGGCCGGTGGCCGGAGAACCACCCGTTCGCGCAGATCAGCGCGGTACCTGGCCGCGGGAACCTGCCCGCCATGTGGCTACTCGGCTCGAGCGGCTACAGCGCACAGGTGGCCGGGATGCTCGGCCTGCCGTTCGCCTTCGCGCATCACTTCATGCCGGCCAACACGCTGCCCGCGCTGGCCCTGTACCGCGAGCACTTCCGCCCGTCCGAGGTCCTGGACCACCCGTACGCGATGGTCGCGGCCGCGGTGGTGTGCGCGGAGACCGACGACCGGGCCCGCTGGCTGGCCGGATCCGGGGCGCTGTCCTTCCTGCGGCTGCGTTCGGGGCGTCCCGGGCCGGTGCCCTCGCCCGAGGAAGCGGCCGCCTACCCGTACGACGAGCTGGAGCGCGCGTTCGTCGAGGACCGCCAGGCCTCGCAGATCATCGGGTCGCCCGAGACCGTCAGCCGCCAGATCACCGAACTGCTCGCCGCGACCGCCGCCGACGAGCTGATGATCACCACCATGGTCTTCGACCCCGCCGACCGTCTGCGCTCCTTCGAGCTGGTCGCCGACCTGGCCCGCGCCTCCCGGACCACGGACGTCCTGACCCCCTGACGACCCCTGACCCCTGACCCCTGACCCCTGACCCCCCTGACCCCTGACCCCCCTGACCCCTGACCCCTGACCCCCTGACGACCCCTGACCCCCCTGACCCCTGACCCCCTGACGACCCCTGACCCCCCTGACCCCTGACCCCCCTGACACCCCTGACCCCCCTGACCCCCCTGACCCCCCTGAGCCCTGACCCCTGACGGCCGCGATGGTTGCGGCTCGATGGAGCATCGAGCCGGTTGGGTGCGGCTCGATGGAGCATCGAGCCGGTTGGTCTGGACGCCCAGGATCGACTCCGAGACCACAAACGTCACTCAAGCACCGGGGCCCTCGTTAACTTTTGGTGGGGGCTTCCCGGCGAGTTCCGATCGGCCCGGCCGGGGGACCCGCTTGCGCCAGCGTTCGGCCCGCCGGTCGGCCAGGATCTGCCGGACCACGTTGCGGCCGGGGATCCCGGTGACGCCGCCGCCGCCGTGAGTGGCCGAGCCGGCCTGGTACAGGCCGCGGACCGGCGTGCGCAGGTCGGCGTACCCGGCCGCCGGACGGGCGTGGAACATCTGGCCGAGCGAAAGCTCCCCGTGGAAGATGTTCCCGCCGACCAGCCCGTACTCTTCCTGCATCTGGTGCGGCCCGATGACCTGCCGGTGCAGCACCGAGCCGGTGAACCCGGGCGCGACCGCCTCCACCCGGGCCAGCACGCGGTCGGCGTAGGCCTCCAGCCCGGCGTCGTCGGGGGAGTCCGCGTAGGTGTGCGGCACCCACTGGGTGAACATCGACATGACATGCTTTCCGGCCGGTGCCAGCGAGTCGTCGAACACGCTGGGGATGCAGATGTCGGCGAACGGCAGCGTGGCCGGCGTGCCGGAGACGGCCTGCTGGAACGCGGTCTCGATGTCGTCGAGCGACTCCGCCAGCACGATCGTGCCGCCGTACACCGCCGGATCGGGTTCTGGGTAGCTGGCGAACACCGGCAGCCGGTCCAGCGCCAGGTTGATCTTCACCGTGCCGCTGCGGCTGCGCCAGCCGCGGATGTCGGCGACGAAATCAGCGGGCAGCTCCGCCGGATCGAGCAGCCGCAGGAACGAGATCTGCGGATGCGCGGTCGTGACCACCACCGGGGCGTCGATGGACTCCCCGCGGGCCAGCGTCACGCCCGCGACCCGGCCATCACGGGTGCGGATCTGCGCCACCTCGGCGTCGGTCCTGATCTGCGCCCCGAACATCCGGGCCGCCCGGGCCAGCGCGCCCGATACCCCGCCCATGCCGCCGCGCGGGAAGCCCCAGGCGCCGGACTGGCCCTCGGTCTCGCCGATGTGATGGTGCAGCATGACGTACGCGGTACCGGCCGATCGCGGCCCGGCCCAGGTCCCGATCACTCCGGACACCGAAAGCAGGCCGAGCAGCGCGTCGCTCTCGAAGTACCCTTCGAGCAGGTCCGCGATGCTGCCGGTGAGCAGCCGGGTCACATCGACCGCCGCGCGTTCGTCCACGGCCCGCAGGCGGGTCAGCAGCCGCGCCTGCCGCAGCAGGTCCTGCGGCCGCCGGGAACCGAGCCGGGGCGGGATCTGGTGCAGCAGCGGCCCGAGAATCTTCCCGAGACCAGCCAGGTAGTCCTGGTACCCGGGGTAGGCGTCGGCGTCGGCCGCGGAGAACTTGGCGATCTCGGCGTATCGCTGAGCCGGGTCCTCGGGCAGGCGCAGGTAGCGCCCGTCCGCGCGCGGCGCGAAGTAGGGACCCTGCGGGTACACGTGGTATCCGTGCTGGTTCAGCCGCAGATCGCGGACCAGATCCGGCGGCAGCAGCGAGACCACGTACGACAGCGACGTCACCGTGTAGTCCGGCCCGAACGGATGCTCGCTGACGGCCGCGCCGCCGGTGACCCCGCGCCGTTCGCAGACGACCGTCTTCAACCCGGCGCGCGCCAGGTAGGCCGCCGCGACCAGTCCGTTGTGCCCCCCGCCCACCACCACGACATCCGCTTGTCCCGTCACCGGCCGTCCTTTCCTGCGCAAGTTGTCTCCCGCCGACGGTACGGGATCTTGGATGCTGTTTACATAGTCCTAATCCCCGGCGACGAACGGAGCACGCACAGTGGACAGAGCGCAGCACGGTCCAGGCCCTTCCGTTATCGCGGTCGCGCAGCTCGCGATCACGGTGGCGGAGCCGGACGCCAACCGGGAGGCGGCCGCCGTCGCGGTGGCGGAGGCGGCGGCGGCAGGCGCCCGGCTGGTGGTGCTGCCTGAGCTCTGCGATTCCGGCTACGTCTTCGGCGATGCCGCGACCCCGCCCGCCGTCGAGGCCGCTGGCCTGGCCTCGCCCGTGGACGACAACGCCACGCTGCGCCAGTGGCGCTCGCTGGCCGCCGCGCACCAGCTGCTGATCGCCGGCGGGTTCTGTGAGCTCGGCGCCGATGGCCGCCTTTACAACAGCGCGGCCCTGGTCGACTCCGCTGGTACCAGGGCGGTCTACCGCAAGGCGCACCTGTGGGATAAAGAAAAGCTCGTCTTCACGCCCGGTGACGCGTCCCCGCCCGTGGTCGACACCGAACTCGGCCGGATCGCCCTGATGATCTGCTACGACCTGGAATTTCCCGAGTGGGTCCGGCTGGCCGCGCTGGACGGCGCCGACCTGATCGCCGCGCCGGTGAACTGGCCTGCGGTAACCGCGCCAGCCGGGGAGCGCCCCGCCGAGGTGATCAAGGCCCAGGCCGCGGCGGCCACCAATGGGGTCTTCGTGGCGGTGGCCGACCGGTGCCGGGCCGAGCGGGGCGTGTCCTGGGTCAGCGGCTCGGTCATCGCCGGGCCGGACGGCTACCCGCTCGCCGGGCCCGTTCTCGCCGACCGTCCGGCCGTGCTCACGGCCGCCTGTGACCTGCCTGGCGCGCGGGACAAGAGCCTGGGCGGCGACAACGACCTGCTGGCTGACCGCCGTCCCGACCTGTACGCGTGGGCGCCCGACAAGCGCGTCGCGGCGGCCACCGCGCACTGGGCGGCACGCATCGTCTCCAACGGCACCAGTTACCCCGACTTCCAGGCCACCATGAGCCGGATCGGCCGGTGGGATGACTGGTGCCGCGAGTGGGGCCGCACCGGCCAGCACTATGAGGACCTGGCCGCCGCGGCGGAGTCGGCCGGCCAGCTGATGACGGCGGGGGAGGCATGGCGGCGGGCCGCGCTGTGCTGGCACTGGGGCAAGTTCGTCTTCACCGATCATCCGGAGGAGCAACGGGCGGCGCACGAGCACACCGTGGCCTGCTTCCGCCGCGGAGCGGGCACGCTCAGCCCTCCGGCCGAGCTCGTGCGGATTCCCTACGCGGGCACCACGCTGGCCGCTTACCTCCGGGTGCCCCCGGGCCGGCCGCCCGTGGTGATCATGATTCCTGGGCTCGACTCGGTGAAGGAGGAACTGCAGGCCACCGCGGAATACCTATTGGGCCGCGGCCTGGCGGTGGTCGCGATCGACGGGCCCGGCCAGGGCGAGGCCGAATATGACCTGCCGATCGAGCCCGCCTACGAGCGGGTGACCGCGGCGGTGGTCGACTACCTGCAGGACCGCGCCGACATCGATCCGGACCGGGTCGGCGTCTTCGGGGTGAGCCTGGGCGGGTACTACGCGGCCCGGTCGGCGGCCTACGAGCCGCGGGTGCGGGCCACAGTGGCGCTGTCCGGGCCATACCGCTGGGATCTGGACTGGGACGCGCTGCCGCCGCAGACCCGCACCACCTTCCAGCACCGGTCGGGCGCCGCCAGCGCCGGCGAAGCCCGCAAGCGGGCCGGGACCCTCACCCTCGAGCAGGCGGCCGCGCGCATCACTGGTCCGCTGCTCGTCGCGGCCGGCGGCCGGGACCGCCTGGTCCCCGCCTATCACGCCGAACGCCTGGCCCGCGAGGCCCCGGGTGCGGAGCTGCTGCTGGTCCCCGATGGCAGCCACGGCCTCACCAACCACGCGCCCGAGTCGAGGTCCCGGATGGCCGACTGGCTCGCGGCTCACCTGTGACGGTCGGGCGGCGGCCGCCGGTCCATCAGGCCGGCTACCGCCTGGCCGGTGGCCGCGCCGATCAGTGCGCCGACCGCCGCGTCGCCTGGGTAATGCACTCCCGTATGGACCCGGGAGTACGCGACCGCCCCGGCCAGGAACCGCAGCGCGAGACCGAGCCAGGGCTGCTCCCGGCCGATGGCCGAGGCGAAGGCGAAACCCGACGCCGCGTGCCCGGACGGGAAGGACGTCGAGTCCGGCATCCGCACGTCCCGCTGCTCGGGGACTCCGGCCCCGGCCCGGTCCGGCCGCTGCCGGGACCAGAGGGGCTTGACCCCGAGGTTCACCAGCGCGGAGGTGACGCCGATGGCCATTGTTCCGCGGGCCGCGGCACGCCGGCCGGTCCGTCCGCCCGAGGCGGCGAGCAAGGCCGCGATAGCCAGCCAGAGGCGGGAGTTGTTGGCGGCGTTAGAGAGCCGGCGCAGCGGCTCGTCCAGGGACGGGGTGGGCGTGGACGCTACCGCGGAGTAGATCGCCTGGTCCACGGCACTCAGCTCGCGCAGCCCTTCGGCAACCTTGCGGCGGGTGGGCCCGTCTAGTTGCGCGAGCCAGTCAGCCAGGCGCTCCGCGAGCACCTCGGCGGCGCCAGCGGGCGGCTTGCGAGCGGCACCCTGTCTTGCCATCGGCGTATGCTAACACTCAGGCCGGACAGGACCGGGCTGCGGGTCAGGGAGGATCACTTGCCGGGGCAGCACGCGGTCGTGCGGACGCCGCAGCGGCCAAGCGCGGGGCGGCGGCTGGCGGCGGCAGTGGCTATAGCGGCGGTAATCGCAGCGGCTGTCCTCCTCCTCATCGGTATCGCTACCCATCTGGCCGCGGTTGTCCTGGCCTTGATCGCCTTGCTGATAGGCGCCACGAGCAGCTGGTATGCGGTATCGAGGCGCGGGGCCGTGCGGGTAATCGCCGTTGTCGTGGTGGTGGCTTCTCTCGCGGGGTTCGGAATCAGCCTGTTCTTCGCCGACCTCCGCATCTGGCGGGTGGTCCTCATCGTCGTCCTGGGCGGCGTATCGGTGCTGGCCGCGCGGTACGCGCTCGTGCGGACCGGCAGGCAATTGCACGCCGGATCGGCGCAGCTCGTCCCTGTCGGGCGCCCGGCGCACCCCGTCCTGATCATGAATCCGAAGTCGGGGGGCGGCAAGGTGGAGCGGTTCCACCTCGCCGAGGAGTGCCGCAAGCGCGGCATCGAGCCGGTCGTCCTGGGCCCAGGCGATGACCTACTTCAGCTGGCCGAGGACGCTATCGCCCGGGGGGCCGACGCGATCGGCATGGCTGGCGGCGACGGTTCCCAGGCCCTGGTCGCCTCGGTCGCCGCGCGGCACGATGTTCCGCATGTGTGCGTCCCGGCGGGCACCCGGAACCATTTCGCGCTCGACCTCGGGCTGGATCGCAGCGACGTGGTGGGCGCGCTTGACGCGTTCGCGGACGGAGCCGAGCGCCGGATCGATCTGGCCGCCGTCAACGGGCGGACCTTCGTGAACAATGCCTCACTCGGCCTCTACGCGGAAGTCGTCCAGTCGCCCGGCTACCGGGACGCGAAACTGAAGACCGCCGCCGCGGTCCTGCCTGATCTGCTCGGTCCCGACGCGCCCCAGCTCGACCTGCGCTACACCGGGCCGGACGGCCAGCCGCATCAGACCGCGCAGCTGATCCTTGTGTCCAATGACCCGTATCAGCTCGACCAGCCAGGTGGCCGGGGAACCCGCGCGCGGATGAACAGCGGCGAGCTCGGGATCGTGGCGGTCATGATCGCGGACGCGGCTGAGGCCAGGGAGTTCGCCGCGCTTGAGGCGGTGGGCCAGGTCCGCAGGTTCCCGGGGTGGGCCGAGTGGAGCGCACCACGGTTCGAGCTCGGCTCCGGCGCCCCGGTACAGGTCGGCGTCGACGGCGAGGCGCTGACCATGGATCCCCCCGTGGTCTTCGAGTCCCGGCCAGGCGCGCTGCGGATCCTGCTGCCGCGCCACGCGCTGCAGCTCTCGCCCGCGGCCCGGGCCGTGCGGGTACTGTCCCGCTCGACTATCGCTGAACTCTCTCAGATCGCCGCCGGCCTGCCCGGAGCAGGCTAAGCCGGCCGTTTATGGCCGCCGCTACTGTCGCCGCGCCAGGATCATCGCTACCGTCGAATCCAGGGCTGCGCTGACCGGGTGGCGTGCTCTCCTAACGGGAGCGCGTTCGCGGCATAGTAGGCAGGAGCTGAGAATGGCGACGCACAGCGGAGAGTCCGCGCGGAGGAACATCTCGGACGAGCAAGCGATTCGCGGCAAGAACGTAGTGGCCGCGATTGACTTCCGTCGCACCCGGCTCTACCCGGTAGATGCCTCGCCGGGCGAGCGACCCGAGCAAGTCGCCGATGTGGACCCCGAGGGTCACTCACGTGAGATCTCGCACAAGGCCGGAAATCCTGACGGCACCTACGAGGCGGGAAACGCGGATTACTGGCGTGAGATTACCGAGGCGCTGGCTCCGGCCGCCGCGATCCTGCTGCTAGGTCACGGCCACGGGAAGGCCAACGCGTCCCATCAGTGGGTGGCCTATGTCGAGAAGCACGCCGCAGAGGTGGCGGCCAAGGTCGTTGCCGATGTCCGCGCCGATATCGACAATCTCACCAGCAAGGACGTCCTCCGGTACGGCCAGCGCTACTTCGGATGGGACCGAAGACGGCTAGGGGAGGACGCTGGCAGCGAACCTCGCAACCCGTGACCGCGCGGACGCTGCTCCGCGGTGGGCTGGTCGCCGACGGGATCGGCGCGACGACCCGGCGCGCTGATGTGCTTATCGAGGATGGGGTGATCGCGTCCGTCGGCCGGTCCGGCGAGGCGAACCAGCCGCCTGCTGATTGTGACGTCGTGGACCTAGCCGCCGGCAGTGTCGTCTGCCCGGGGTTCATCGACGCGCATGTGCATGCTGAAGGGTCGCTGCTGGAGAGCGGGCGAGTGGACGGGGCGCTCGCTCAGGGCGTGACGACCCTGGTCGTGGGCCAGGACGGCGAATCGTGGATCGGCGCGTCCGCCGAGACGGCGCAGTACCTGAACCAGTACTTCGCGCCGGTCAACGGCGCGCTGGCGCCGGCTCGCTCGCTGAGCGTCGGTGAATACCGGGAAGCGGTGACGGGCAGGCTGCTGCAGAACGTCGCGGTGCTGGCGTCGCAGGGCACGATCCGGCACAACGTTAGCGGGCTCGCTGCTCGGCCTCTGGGGACATCGGAGCTGGCCGCGGCGCGGCGAGAGGTGGCGAGCGCGCTGACCGACGGGGCGGTGGGGCTGTCCAGCGGCATGGATTACGTGCCGAGCCGGTTCGGCGAGGTCGAGGAGGTCGCGGACCTGGCCCGGCCGCTGGCGGAGGCAGGGCGGCCGTACGTCTCGCATCTGCGAGCCTACGGCCCTGATGTGCAGGTCGGCTTGGCGGAACTGGTCGCGGTTGGGCGCCGGTCCGGGGCGCGGGTGCACGCGAGTCACCTGTCTGGCTCGCCAACGGCGATCGAGGCGGCCTTCAAAGCGGCTGATGCCGCGGCGGTGCGCGTCAGCTACGACATGTACCCGTACCGCAGGTCGAGCACGATTTTGGCCATGCTGTTGCTGCCCGCGGAGCTGCAGAATGACGGTCCGGAGCAGACGCTGGCCGCGCTGGCGGATCCTGCGCGGCGAGCGGAGCTGCTGGCCGGGGACCGGCTAACCGACGATTACCTGCAGAACCTCTACCTCGGCTGCCTGCCGGGCAGCTTCGCTGAACTGGCCGGGAAATCGGTGGTTACGGCCGCTGCGGATTGCGGGGAGCCCGCTGGACCTTGGGTCCTTGACCTACTCCTTCGTACCGGGCTGGCGGTGGGCGCACAACTGGACCGGCCCTGGCTTGCCGATGAGCAGATGGCTTGGCTGGCACGCGATGACCGGCACTGTGCGGGGTCAGACGGGATTTACCTAGGGCAGCATCCGCATCCCCGCGGGTACGGCGCCTTCTCCCGGCTGGCCGGCTACTACCTGACGGATGGCCGCGACGCCGGGTATCAGCAGCTGGCCCGGCACCTGGCCGCGAATTCCGCCGATGCCTACGGGCTGAAGGACCGCGGCCGGGTCGCCGCGGGGATGGCCGCCGATATCTGTGTCATCGGGCCGGGCGGGATCGTTGATCGCGCTACCTACGAGGCCCCTCGGAAGGAGGCGGCCGGGGTGGATCTGGTGATCGTGAACGGGGTCATCGCCTGGCGAGCTGGCCAGCCTGTGCCCGGGCGGTTCCCCGGGCAGTTCGTGACCTGACTTCCCGGCCGCGGTCAGCCTGACTAGGTGTGAGGCGGCGCAATCCGGGCAGGGCCACATCCGGCCGTCGCGACGATGGCGTCGCGCGGCGGAATGGAGGACAACGTGGCGATCGCGACCATCAACCCTGCCACCGGGCAGACCGTTAAGACCTTTGACGAGATGAGCGAGGCGGACGTCGAGCGCTGCCTGGCCGTCGCGGCGGCGACGCACGCCAGCTACCGGCTGACCAGCTTCGACGACCGCGCCCGCTGGATGCGCCGGGCGGCCGGGATCCTCGACGAGGAGCAAGACCAGGTCGCGGCGATGATGACCACCGAGATGGGCAAGACGCTGGCCGCCGCCAAGCAGGAGGTCGCCAAGTGCGCCACCGCCTGCCGGCACTACGCGGACCACGCGGCCGAGTTCCTGGCCGACGAGCCGGCCGACGCCAAGGCCGTCGGGGCGCAGATCGCCTACGTCAGGTACCAGCCGCTGGGGCCGGTGCTGGCCATCATGCCGTGGAACTTCCCGCTCTGGCAGGCCATGCGCTTCGCCGCCCCCGCCCTGATGGCCGGCAACGTCGGGCTGCTGAAGCACGCGTCGAACGTGCCGCAGACCGCGTTGTTCATGCAGGACCTGTTCACCCGGGCCGGCTTCCCTGACGGCGCCTTCCAGACCCTCCTGATCGGCTCCCGCCGGGTCGAGCCAGTCCTGCGCGACACCCGGGTAGTAGCCGCGACCCTCACCGGATCCGAGCCTGCCGGGCAGTCCGTGGCGGCCATCGCCGGCGACGAGATCAAGAAGGTCGTGCTCGAACTGGGCGGCAGCGACCCGTTCATCGTCATGCCCTCGGCCGACCTTCCGGCGGCGGCCCGGGTGGGTGCGTTCGCCCGCTGCCTGAACAACGGCCAATCCTGCATCGCGGCCAAGCGCTTCATCGTTCACGAGGCGGTCTACGACACCTACGAGCGCCTGTTTACCGAGCAGATGTCGGCCAAGGTCGTCGGGGACCCGATGCTGGACAGCACGGACGTGGGACCGCTCGCCTCCGAGCAGCAGCGCGACGACGTGGAGAAGCTCGTCGCGGACGCGGTCTCCAAAGGAGCCAAGGTGCTGTGCGGCGGCGCCGCGCCCGACGATCCCGGCTTTTACTACCCGCCGACCATCCTGGCCAACATCACCCCCGAGATGCGCATACACCAGGAGGAGGTGTTCGGCCCGGTGGCTACCCTCTACCGGGTCGCCGGCATCGACGAGGCGATAGAGCTCGCCAACGGCACCACGTTCGGCCTCGGCGCGAACGCGTGGACCACCGACGAGGCCGAACGGAGCCGGTTTATCCGCGACCTGGTGGCCGGGATGGTCTTCATCAACGGCAACGTGACTTCATATCCGCAGTTGCCCTTCGGCGGCGTGAAGCGGTCTGGTCACGGCCGGGAGCTCGCCTCTCACGGGATCCGCGAGTTCTGCAACATCAAGTCGGTATGGATCGGCGAGCCCGGTCGCGGTTAACCCCTTTAGCGCCTTAACTCCGGCCGCGGCGCCAGTGCGGCTTGCGCTTCTCAAGGAACGCCCGCATGCCCTCGCGGGCGTCCGGCAGCTGGCTGGTCGCCGCCATGACCTCGACGGCGTACGCGTACGCCTTCGGCTGGTCCAGGTCGATCTGCGCGTAGAGCGCCTGCTTGCCGATGGCCTTGCTGTCCGCTGATCCGCGGGTGACGCGCTCGAGCAGATCCTGCACCGCCGTGTCGAGCTGAGCCGCGGGTACCACCCGGTTGACCAGGCCCCAGTCCAGCGCGGTGTGCGCGTCGATGACGTCGCCCGACAGGGCCATCTCGGCGGCTCGCTTGCGGCCGATGTTCCTGGCCACGGCCACCATCGGGGTGTGGCAGAACCAGCCGCCCTTGCCGCCGGGCGCGGCGAAGCCGGCCTCCTCGCTGGCCACGGCCAGATCGGCGCTGGCCACCAGCTGGCACCCGGCCGCCGTCGCCAGCCCGTGCACCCGCGCCACCACCGGCTGGGGTACCTGCTGCATCAGCGTCATCAGCTCCGTGCAGGTCATCAACAGCGAGCGGACGCTCGTCAGGTCAGCGTCAGCGACGTCGGCGAAATCGTGTCCGGCGCTGAACACCGGCCCGTTGCCCGCCAGCACGATGCCCAGGGCGTCACTGCTGCCCAGGTCGCGGAACGCGGTGATCAGCTCGCGCATGTGCCCCAGCGACAAGGCGTTGCGGCGCTGCGGCCGGTTCATCGTGACGGTGGCGAATTCGCCCGAACGTTCCACCAGGATGTGATCGAATCCCATGCACCCTCCTTGGCTGGCCGCTCCTACGCCGGCGGCCCATCGCAGTTACCAGTTAAGCCCAGTACGACCGAGACGGCCACCCCGGCGCCGCCAGGCCGTGTCCGCCCAGGTCACAGCGGGAGCTTGACCACCGTCATCCCGGTCGCCGAACCCGGCTCGTCCATCGCCCACCTCGATAACCACCCCGTCGGCCGGACACGCCGGATCGGTGACCTGCGTGAGCTCCGGGATGACGCCATACGCGGGATAGACGACCGCTCTCACGAGCCCGCCCGGAGCGCGGAAAGCAGGGGTATGGCCGCGATCTTCTCCTCGGTCAGGTCATCCCAGCAGATGCCGGCCGCCCGCCGCGGCCCGGGGCGGCAGTCGATGATGCGCTCGGGCGTGATGATGAAGTCCAGCGGCACGTCGTGGCCGGTCAGCGGGATCGACCCGGCCGGGTAGACCTGCAGTTCGTGCACGGTGGTGACGGCCGCGGTGTGCGGTCCGATCAGGCCCGCCGCGGAGGCCAGCGCGAATTCCAGGTCGGCGAACCCGCCGCCCTTGCCCAGCCTGGCGCCGTCCTCTCCGGCCGCGACGCTGCCCATCACGACCAGGTCCACCGGGGAGAGGTCAGCTAGCGTGACCCGCCGGGCCGAGCGGCTCGCCCCTTTGATCGAGGCCGCCTTGCGGGGCGGCTCGCTCAGGTGAGCGGGATCCAGCGCGAAGAAGGGCTCGGGCTCCGCCAGCCGCGGGACGGCCATGTACACGATCTTGCCGTCTTCAAGCGCGCGCTGCCGCACCGGCCACTGCGCGGAATCCGGGTTCGCCTTGACGGTGCCGGCCGCCTGCCACGCAGCCGTGGCGCGCAGCCGCTCGGCGGCGGCCTCGGCACCGGTGAAGTTCGGGATGCGCCCGGCGGCGCCGGGGAACCGGGCTACCCTGGCCTCGCGCATCGCGGCCCAGACCTGCTGCCGCAACGCGGCCTTCGCGGCCAGCAGATCGGCCGGGCCGCCAGCATCACGGTCATGACGCGGCGCGGGACGAGGCATCCGCCCATCCTGCCCTAAGCAGCATCCTCGCGGCTGCGGCCTCGGCCCGGACGACGGGCTTAGGCTCGGCGTGCCCGAGATAACCGCGGCCGCGTCGGCCACCTCACGCGTCGGCCACCTCACGCGTCGGCCACCTCACGCGTCGGCCACCTCACGCGTCGGCCACCTCACGCGTCGGCCACCTCACGCGTCGGCCACCTCACGCGTCCGCCACCCCGCGAGCCGGTCCGCCGCCGGCCCGCAGCAGAGCCAGGCCAAGCTCCGAGGCCTGGTAGAGCACCGTCCGCCCGCTGCGCTGCCGGTCGACCAGCCCGCCGCGGCGCAGCACCGCCAGGTGCTGGGAGACCGCGCTCGGCGTGACTTCGAGGCGGCGCGCCAGCGCGCTGGTGGTAGCGGGGGAGCGCAGCGCACTGAGCAGCCGGGCCCGCGGCGCCCCGAGCAGAGCCTCGATCGCCCCCAGGTCCGCCGGCCCCCGGGGTCCAAGATCGGCGTCTTCCCACACGGTCGCGGCGCCCCGGGCCAGGTACCACAGCGTGGTCTGGGTGCTCGTCGCCCTCTTCAGCGACCACTCAGGCCAGGTGAACACGCCCGGCGTCAGCACGATACCGTCCGGTCCCAGGATCACCTCGTTGTCCACGCTCTGTTCGCTGTCGTTCAGGATGAACTTCGTCCCGGACCACCGGAGATCGGGATGGAGGTCGCCGAACAAGGCCCGGGCACCGCCGCCGGCCAGCATCCCGGCATGGTAGGCGATGTCCGCGTCGAGCACGGACCGCAGCCGCTCCCAGTGCGGGGCGATGAGGCGCTCGTAGCATTCGGCGGCCTCGGCCGCTATCTGCTCCAGCGACTCCCGCGGGCGCTCGGCCAGGTCCGTCGCGCTCTGCGGCCATGGCTCGTCGCCGAAGACCCGGCGCAGGCTCACCCGTACCGCCTCGTCCGGCGTCGCGCAGACGCAGGCCAGCTCCTCGCCGAATCCGGGCGACCTGCCCGCCGACGCCGGGTAGAGGAACTCCGGCCGGTACGGCCGCTTGGTCACGACCAGCGGCCACAGCCGGGGCAGCCGCAGCGGTCGCCGGTCGAGCTGGGCCCGCGCCCACAGCACCCACGGCCGGTTCACCGCGGGCGGGCTCGCCGCGCCCAGCAGCTCTACGGCCTTGAGCGTCTCCCCCAGCGGCGAGATCGCGAACCTGGTCGCGGCCAGGTCCGTCACGTCGAGCTCGAGCACCAAGCGCATGCCCTCCAGCATGACCCGGCCCGGCTCCGCCTGCCAGGATTTAGCCCAGGCCCAGGCTGGCGGGGACGGCGCTCAAGCTCCCGCTGCGGCCAGCTTCATCACGTACCGCATGCCCGGCCGCCTGACTATTTAGTGCTGTCCTTAACCATGGTAAGCCGGGCGTCCCCCCGTGATGCTGACGGACATGGCACTCACCACGGCACGGCAGCGGACTTCCCTCGGCCCGGCGTACTGGCGTCTGTGGTGGGCCAGCGCGGTCAGCACCACCGGCGACGGCGTCTTGGTGGCCGCGCTGCCGCTGCTGGCCGTCACGATCACCAGGAATCCGCTGATGATCTCGCTGGTGACCGCCGCGGAGTTCCTGCCCTGGCTGCTGCTTTCGCTGCCGGCCGGCGTTCTGGTGGACCGGCACGACCGGGCGACGCTCATGTGGCGCGCCCAGGTCCTGCAAGGCAGCGTCATCGCCGTCCTCGCGGTCCTTGTCCTCGTCCACTGGACGGACATCGCCGTGCTCGCGGTCGCCGCGTTCGGCCTGGGCGCCGGCGAAGTCGTGTTCAGCAACGCGTCGCAGTCGGTGCTCCCGCAGCTGGTCCGGGCCGAACAGCTGCCAGCGGCCAACGGCAACCAGTACGCCGTGCAGACCATCGGCCAGGAGTTCGCCGGGCCGCCGCTCGGCAGCCTGCTGTTCACCGCCGCGGCGGCGGTGCCGTTCGGCGTCAGCGCGGCTTCGTTCGCCGGGTCGGCTGCGCTGCTCGCCCGGCTGCCGAAGCACCCGCCGGAGACGGTCCCTGACGGCACGGTCCGCTCCCGGATTGCCGAAGGGCTCCGCTGGCTGCTGGGCAACCGCTTGCTTCGCGTCGTCGCCGTCGTCCTCGGCGTGAGCAGCTTCTGCAACACGATGGGCTTGGCCACCCTGGTACTGCTGGTGACCGAGACGCTGAAGGTGAGCAGCCGCTTCTACGGGGTCCTGCTGGCGGCCGCCGCCGCCGGCAGCGTGCTCGGCGGCCTGCTGAACCCGTGGCTGACCCGCCGCCTGGGCCAGGTGCCATCGCTGGTCATCGCGATGGGCGCGGTGTCCGTCAGCTACGTCGGCATCGGGCTCGCGCCCAACGCGCCGGTGCTGGCGGCGCTCGAGGTGTGCAACGGCTTCGCGGTCACGATGTGGAACATCGTCACGGTCACCCTGCGCCAGCGCATCGTGCCGAACGACATGCTCGGCCGGGTCAACAGCGCTTACCGCATGCTGGGCTGGGGCCTGATGCCGGTGGGCGCGCTGGCCGGCGGCCTTGTCGCGCACGTGGCCGGCCTGCGCGCTCCCTACGTGATCGCCGGTGTCCTCTGCGGCATCACCACGCTCGCGGCGTTGCCCCTGCTCAGCGAGTAGGCGGCGGCGCAACCCGCCAGGCCGGCAGCCCATCCCGTCGGGTCACTCAACGCACAGCCAGGCCAGCCGCGCTACCAGCCCGAACCCAGGGCCCTACCCTTTGCCGTGCACCCTAGCGTTAAGTTCGCAGGAGTAAAAACACGGTGACGAGGTACGTTCTGAATCGACATGGACCTCGCGCGGATGCTCACCTGGACCGCGGACCGGTACCGGGCCGGCTGGCGGTCGGCGGCCCGGAGCCGCTCACCTACCGGCAGTGGGATGCCCGCACGAACCAGCTGGCCCGGGCGCTGGCGGGCCTGGGCATCCAGCCCGGCGACCGGATCGCGTTCCGGCTATCAGGCGGCGAGCCGATGGCCAGCCTGCACCTGGCGGCGCAGAAGCTGGGCGCCGCCGCGGTCCCGCTGTCGATCAGGTTCGGCCCGCAGGAGCTGGCGTACTGCGTCATGGACGCCGACCCCGCCCTGGTGATCGGGGACGACAGCACGCAGGGCGACCTCGCCGCCGCCCTCGACCAGGGCCCGCGGATCTACGACCGCGCCGAGCTAGGGGAGCTAGCCGAGCTGGCCTACCACGAGCCCGACGGCGAGCTCACCGCGAACCGGCACCCGGAGCCAGAAGGCCTCAGCGTCATCCTCTACACCTCGGGCACCACAGGCCGTCCGAAAGGCGTCCCGCGGACCCACCGCGCCGAGCACGCCGCCGCCGTCGCTCACGTCATCCAGACCCAGCAGCGTCCCGGTGAGGTGACGCTCGGCGTGATGCCGCTGTTCCACACGATGGGCGTGCGCACGCTGCTGGCCAGCATCCTGGTCGCGGGCACCTGGGTGCCGCAGGCCGGGTTCGACGCCGGCACCTCCCTTGAGCTGATCAAGAGCAGCCAGGTGTCCGCGCTGTACCTGGTGCCGACGATCTACTGGTCGCTGCTGCGCACCGGCCGCCTGGCCGACGCCGCGCCGGCTGTCACCCGGGTGGCCTACGCCGGCGCCCCGATGACCCCCGCCCTGGCCCGGGAACTGGACGCCGCGCTGCACCCCGAGGTATTCGTCAACCACTTCGGCTCCACCGAGATCTACACGTTCACGATCGGTTCCGACGCCGCGAAAAAGCCCGGCTGCGCGGGCCGCGCCGGGGTGTTCTCCCGGGTCCGCCTGGTCGATCCGCTCGACCCCGGCACGGAAGTCCCGACGGGCACGCAGGGGCAGGTCGCGGTGTCCATGGCCAGCCCGGAGGCGTTCGCGGGCTACTGGCGCCGGCCGGACGCCAACGCCCGCGCGATCCGCGACGGCTGGTACCTCACCGGGGATCTCGCCGCCGAAGACGACGACGGCGACCTGTGGGTCAGCGGCCGGGTCGATGACATGATCAACTCGGGCGGCGAGAACCTCTACCCGGACGAGATCGAGGGCGCGCTCGCCCGCTGCCCTGCCGTATCCGCCGTGGTGGTAGTAGGCCTGCCCGATGACCGCTGGGGCCAGGCGGTCACCGCCTTCGTGGTACCGGCTAAAGATTTTTCGGCCGAACGGGCATTGGCTCAACTAGCCCGTCATGCTCAGAGCGGATCCGGGCTGGCCTCGGTCAAGCGGCCTAAGCACTACATCGCGGTCGAACGCATCCCGACCTCCGCGGTCGGCAAGGTCTTGCGCCGCGAGCTGACCGAAGGCCGCTACCGGCCCCTCGCCGAGGTCGTCCCATGACGCCAGAGGTCGCACGGGTGGAGGACCCGGCCCTGCTCTGCGGTCAGGGCCGGTTCCTTGATGACCTGGACCCGTTGCCCGGCACGCTGGTCGCCGCGATCGTGCGCAGCCCGTTCCCGCACGCGCGGATCACCGGCTTCGACCCCACGGCGGCGCTCGCCTCGCCCGGCGTCGCCGCCGTCATCGGCCCGCGGGACATAGCGGCAGAACTGCGCCCGTTCCCGCTGTCGGTGCGGACCCCCATGCCCTACTTCGCGGGCGCGACCGACCGGGTCCGCTTCGTGGGCGAGCCGGTGGCCGTGGTCGTCGCCACCGACCGGTACCTGGCCGAGGACGCCGCCGAACTCGTCGACGTCGACTACGAGGAGCTTCCCGTCGTCACCGGCGCCCGGGCCGCGCTGGCCGCCGACGCCCCGCGGCTGCACCCCGAGGCCGAAAGCAACGTCGCGACCGACCGCACGTTCAGCTTCGGGCCGGTGGAGGCGGCGTTCGCCGAAGCCGATCACGTGGTCGGCGGCGAGTACTCCTTCCCCCGCTACTCCTCCATGCCGCTCGAGTGCTACGCCGTGGTGGCGAACTGGACCGAAACCGCCGAAGGTCCCGCCGTGGAGGCCTGGGCGAACTTCCACGGCCCGTTCAGCATGATCCCGGTGCTGGCCGGCGCGCTCGGCGTGCCGGCGGCCCGCCTCCGGCTGCACGTGCCCGCGGACATCGGCGGCAGCTTCGGCATCAAGGCGGGCATCTACCCGTACGTCACGCTGATGGCGCTGGCCAGCAAGCACGCGCGGCGCCCGGTGCGGTGGACCGAGGACCGGCTGGAGCACCTGGTCGCGTCGTCGGCGGGCGCCTGGCTGATGCGGTTCGAGGCCGCGGTCACCGCGGACGGCACCGTCACCGCGCTGCGCGCCGACCTGATCGACAACGTCGGTGCCTACCTGCGGCCGCCCGAGCCGTCCACGTTGTACCGGTGCTTCGGGAACATCACCGGCGCCTACCGCATCCCGGCGGTCCGCATCCGGGCCCGCGCCGTCGTCACCAACCAGATGCCGACCGGGCTGAACCGCGGGTTCGGCGGCCAGCAGCTGTACTTCGGCCTGGAGCGGCTGATGGACAAGGTCGCCGTCACGGCCGGCCTGGACCCCGCCGAGGTGCGGCGGCGGAACTTCGTCGGCTCCGGCGACTTCCCGTACCGGACGCCGACCGGCGGGGTCTACGACTCGGGGGACTACCGGCAGGCCTTCGACCTCGCCCTGAAGAACGCCGAGTACGACGCGCTGCGGGCCGAGCAGGCCGCGGCGCGGGCCCGCGGCGAGTACTTCGGGGTCGGGCTCGCGGCCGTGGTCGATCCCTCGGCGACCAACATCGGCTACGTCGGGCTCGCCACTGCGGCGCAGCACCGCACCGCGGGCCGCGGCAAGTCCGGCTCGACCGAACTCGTCCGCGTCAGCGTCGACCCCGGCGGGATCGTCTCGGTGCTGCTCGGTACCGTGCCGCAGGGCCAGGGGCACGCGACCGTGGCCAGGCAGGTGGTCGCGCAACGGCTCGGCCTGCCGCTGGAGCAGGTGCGCCCGGTCGTCGAGATGGACACCGCGACCACCCCGTGGACCATCACTTCGGGCAGCTACTCCTCCCGGTTCGCGCCGCTGCTGACCAGTGCCCTGGCCGAGGCGACCGACCAGATCGCGGCCGCGATCCGGGTCGCGGGCGGCGTCCTCCTGGAGGCGGAACCAGGTGACCTGGAGCTGTCAGGCGGGTCCGTTCGGCACAAAAATGATCCCGAACGGACGGTCAGCTTCCGCCACGCGGCCGGCCTGGTGCACTGGGATCCGGGCTCGCTGCCCGCGGGCGTGAGCCTGTACGCGGCCGCGGCGTTCATGCCCCCGCAGGCCACGGCGGCGGCGACCGACGACACCATCAACTCCAGCCTGTGCTACGGGTTCGTCGCCGACGTGGTGGCCTGCCGCATCGACCCGCTGACGTTCCGGGTGACGGTCGAGAAGCTGTCCACGGTGCATGACGCGGGCACGGTGCTGAACCCGGTGCTGCTCGAGGGGCAGGTGCACGGGGCCATCGCGCACGCCTTCGGCGGGGCGTTCTTCGAGGAGATGCGCTATTCCGCCGATGGCCAGCCCGCCACAGGCACGTTCATGGACTATCTCTGCCCGACCTCGGCCGAGGCGATGTTCCCGCTGGTCAGCGACCGGGTGGAAACGCCGTCGCCGTACACCAGGCTGGGGGCCAAGGGCTGCGGGGAGGGCAGCAGCATGTCCGTGCCCGCGGCGCTGGCCAACGCGGTCGCCGACGCCCTCGCCCCGCTCGGCCTCGAACTGAACCAGCTGCCCGTGCACGGCGACGTGCTGCATTCACTCATAGAAGGGGAACGTTGATGGCACTGACCGGCGGCGAGGTCCAGCTGAAGACCGAAGGGGCTGCTGCCACCCTCACCTTGTCCAACGGCCCCTATACGGTGATCACCTGGGAGATGCGCCAGCGGATGGCGGAGCGGTTCGCCGAGATCGACGCGGACCGCCAGATCCGGGTGGTGGTGATCAGGTCGGCGGGCCGGCACTTCTCCTCCGGCGGTGACATCGCCGGCTTCATGGAGGTCGACCCGGTCGACTTCACCGACCTGGGCCACAACGTCACCGCGGCCGCGCGCAGCCCGAAGCCGGTGATCGCGGTCATCGACGGCTACTGCTTCGGGGTCGGCCTGGAGATCGCGCTGTCGTGTGACATCAGGCTGGCCACCGCGCGCAGCGAGTTCGCGCTGCCCGAGGTGAAGCTGGGCATGATCCCGGGCAGCGGCGGGACGCAGCGGCTGGCCCGGCTGATCGGGCTGTCCCGGGCCAAGTACCACGTGATGACGGGTTCCCGGATCAGCGCCGCCCAGGCGGGGGAGTGGGGCCTGGTCGCGGAGGTCTGCGCGGACGCGGCCGCCCTCGACGATGCGGTCGCGACCCTCACCGGCACGCTGCTCGGCTACTCGCCGCTGTCCCTGCGGACCGCCAAGGAGGTCCTCGACCGCGGCGCCGACGGCCCGCTCTACACCGGCATCGAGCTGGAGCGCAAGGCGTACGCCATGCTCCGCTCCAGCGCCGACTTCGCCGAGGGCGTGGCCGCCTTTACCGAGAAACGCAAGCCCGACTTCCGGGGCCGGTAGCGCCCGATGAAGGCGGCACCCTTTGACTACGTCCGCCCGGCCACCGTCGGCGAGGCCGTCGCCGCGCTGGCCAGCGCCGTGCTGGCCAGCGCCGGCGGCGAGGGCGGCGAGGGCGACGAGGGCAAGGTGCTGGCCGGCGGCCAGTCGCTGGTCCCGATCCTGGCCATGCGCCTCGGCCGTCCCGCCGTCCTGGTCGACATCAACGCCGTAACCGGCCTAGACGAGCTGGCTTGTCACGGCGACGTCCTGTCCATCGGCGCGACCGTCGCCCAGCGCCGAGTCGAGCACGACCCGCTCGCCGCCGCCGTGCCGCTCCTCGGCCTGGCCCTGCCCTGGGTCGGCCACCGCGAGCTGCGCAGCCGCGGCACCGTCTGCGGCAGCCTCGCCCACGCCGACCCCGCCGCTGAACTCCCCGCCGTCGCCGCCTGCCTCAACGCCACCCTTCACATCACTGGGCCCAACGGCCCCAGGACGGTCAGCGCCCGCGACTTCTTCACCGGCCCCCTCACCACCGTTCTGGAGCCGGATGAGCTGCTCCTCGCCGCCCATTTCCCGGTAGCCACCGCCCACGACGGCTTCGCCTTCGCCGAACAGTCCCGCCGCCACGGCGACTTCGCCCTAACCGGCGTCGCCATAAGGATCCGCCGTGAACCCTCCGGCGACCTGCGAGAGGCGACCCTAGCCGCGTTCGGCGTCGCCGCGGTCCCGGTCGTCCGGGACGTCACAACCCTGCTCGCCTCCGCCCTCTCAGACCTCACCCCCGAAGCGCCCGCCCAGCCCCTGGTGCGCACGTTGACCGACCCGATGGCGGCGCTAGCCGACGAGCTAGTAGATACCCCCGGCGACATGCACGCCTCCACCGCCTACCGCCGCCGCCTGTTCACCCACCTGGCCGCCCGCGAGCTGGCGAACGCGTACCTGCGCGCGAAGGGGGAGGGCACGGCACGTGTGACGCCGGGCGTTCGGTCCTCGCCCGGCGTCATACGCAGCCGGCCCGCCCATGCCCCATCCCCGCTCGTTCAAGCCGATCAGCACGCCACCACGACCATGACCGTCAACGGCACGCAGGTGCAGGTGACCGTCCCGCCCCGCGTGACACTTGCCGACGCGCTGCGCGGGCAACTCGGCCTCACCGGCACGCATCTCGGCTGCGAGCATGGCATCTGCGGCATGTGCACGGTCCTGGTCGACGGCCAGGCCGCCCGATCCTGCCTGCTGTTCGCGTCCCAGCTGGACGGGGCCGAGGTGCTGACCGTCGAGGGCCTGGGCCGGCCCGCGCAGCTGCATCCGCTGCAGCAGGCCTTCGGCCGCCACCACGCGCTGCAATGCGGCTTCTGCACGCCCGGCTTCCTGCTCAGCGCCTATGACCTGCTTACCCATAAGCCCGGGATAGCCGAGGAAGAGCTCGCCGGGGAGCTGTCCGGCGTGCTGTGCCGGTGCACCGGCTACCGGAACATCCTGGCCGCCGTCGCCGAAGTCGCCCGCACCCACCAGGCAGGCGTCCCCGGCCCCCTCAACTGCGCCGCGGTGGATGGGGCCGGGCAGCAGCACCTGCGGTGACGATCCCGGTCTCGCCGGCCCGCGGGTGATTGAAGCCGTCCGAATGGGTAGAAAGTGCTTGCACGGTAGTATCCGACTAATAGAGTCGAAATTGTTCTATACAGGAGACTTCTCCTTGGGAGGCCTCATGGCTCTGCCCGACTTCCTGGTGATCGGGGCCCCGAAGGCGGGGACCACGGCGCTGCACGCGGCGCTCGCCCGTCACCCGGGCCTGTACATGTCGCCGGTCAAGGAGCCGAAGTTCTTTCTCTCCGATGGGCCGCCGCCGGCCAAGGGCGGCCCCGGAGACGCGCTGACCTACCGGGAGCACATCTGGCGCAGGCCGGACTACGAGGCGCTGTTCGACGCGGCCCCGGCCGGGGCGCCGAGAGGTGAGTCCACCCCGCTTTACCTGTATGACCGCGCCGCGATGCGCCGGATCCGCGCGGCGCTGCCCGACGCCAGGCTGATCGTGATCGTGCGCGATCCGGTGGAACGGGCCCACTCCAACTGGACGCACCTGTGGTCGGCGGGCCTCGAGCCGATCGGCGACTTCGTCCGGGCCTGCGGCGAGGAGGAACGCCGGATCGCGGCCGGGTGGGCCAGCTTCTGGCACTACGTCGGGCTGGGCCGTTACGGTGAGCAGCTTGAGTACCTGTTCACGCTCTTCCCGCGCGAGCAGGTCCTGGTCCTGCGCTACCGGCGGCTGGTCGACGAGCCCGAGCAGACCCTGGACCAGATCTTCGCCTTCCTTGGCGTCGAGCAGGGGGTCGTGGCCGAGATACCGAGACATAACGTCACGTCCCACCCCGAGCCCACGCTGGCGCACCGCACGGTCTCGCTGGCGCAACGGGCGGCCAGCGCGGTCGGCAGCTTTATCCCCGGCCTCACCGCGGCCACCCTGACCGGCCCGGGCGAGCGGTTCCTGCAACGCCACAGCCGCGAGCGCCAGCCGCTGGACTGGCAGCAGCGGCAGGAACTCCTCCCGCGGTTCGAGGACGATATCAAGCTGCTGGAAAGGGTCCTGGACGAGAGCTTCGAGGACTGGCTGCGGCCCAGGGAACGGTCCGGCGGCATGGTCGGCGGCAGGCCCGCCGGGCAGAGCCAGGCCAGGAACGGCCGCCCGGTCGCCTCCTAACCGGCAACCTCCTCGCGCCGCCAGCCGAGCTCGCTCAGCGCAGCTCGGTGAGCAGGGCGTGGGATCCGTCCGGCCTGGTCATCTCGTAGTAGAGCCGGTGCCGGCCGTCGGGCAGCGGCACGATGTCCAGGTAACGCAGGCCGCCGCCGTGGTAAGGCGAGAAGGCGAGCGGCTCGCTGCCGATCGGGGTGAGCGCCGCCGCGTCGGAACCGGTCGCGACACCGGTCCGCTCCTCGTAATTCTCCGCGACGCTCGCGCGGCCGTCGTAGTAGGCCATTATCGTGTCCCCGTCGAAGCTCACCGCCGTGACCCGCGCGCCCCTGGAGTCCCACTGGCCAGGCGTCCCGCTCAGCGCGGTCCCGTGCCACGTCCAGGCCAGGCCGTCGGCGCTGGTCGCGTACTCGGTCGTCATCTGGTCCGTCTGCAGCGGGTCAGCCAGCGGGTGGCACGACGCCCACAGGTGCCACTGGCCGCGGTGGTAGATGATCACCGGGTCCTTGACACCGGTCTTGGCGTCACCGGGCAGCACGGTCTGCCGGTAGCGGGTGTCGAACTCACCGGGATATGCGGCCTCGGTCATCTCCACGCGCCAGTGCTTGGTGCCGGGAGTCGCGCAGCTCAGGTAGAGCCGCCAGCGACCTTCGGGCGTGCGGACCAAGGCGGGCCGCTCCAGCGACTCGGTGGCCATTTCCTCCTTGCCGATGGTCAGCAGCGTCTCGAACCTCTCGCCGTCCACCGACCGCGCCACCGCCACCGCATAGCCGCGGCCCTGCCCGATGGGCCGTCTGAGCCGGTAAGCGAGGAAGATCTCGCCGTCCCCCGCGACCGCGCACGGCGCGCCCGACCAGTACCCGGGCCCGCTGCCTGGCGGTTCGGCCGCGACAACGCCCTGGTATGGGTGGGGGAGCAGCATCAGGTAATCCTCTTCTCTTTTATTCACATCGGAATAATAGATAATACTATGGCTACCGAAGGTATCCGATCCGGATCTTAGCGGGATCTGGTCCGGCCCGGCTCGATCGCGCCTGCTCAGCGTCCGTCTCTGCGCGGGTGCACGTGAGATGCTACCGGCCTGCCGGAACGGCGAACTGGTCCATCGTCATCGACCGCTCGGGCCTGCTAGGCACGCGGCGAGGCGGTGCGGGCAACTAGACGTCGCGCCGGAGCAGTACCACCGCGGCGAGCGCGATGAGGGCGGCGGCGAGGACCGCGAAGATAGCGGTCTCTATCCCCTGGAAGGCCCAGTAGCGGCCGGCGGGCTGGTAGGTGACGAACCCGCGGAAGCCGGCCAGGGCGTGCCGGCAGGACGCCGCGACGCTAGAGGTGCCCCTCTCCGTCGGCGCGCAGGAAGACGGGAGGTAGCCGAGCGGCACGCCGTCTACCGCGACCCCGTTGGCGGGCGGGATCAAGTTGCCCGCCGGGCCGCGGATGCCCTGCGCGACCGACCAGGCCGAGCCCGGCGGTGTATAGCCCTTGAGCAGGCTATAAGTGGTGGTCACCGGGCTTAGGTAGTAGGGCCGGAGCCAGAGCGCGATCGCCGCCCGCACGGCGATGAACCCGGCGAGGGTGATCGCCATCGCGGGCAGGGTCCGGCGTACCACGGCGCCGGCCGCGATCCCCAGGGCCATGGCGA
Organism: uncultured Actinomycetes bacterium; assembly: GCA_963806335.1. GTDB lineage: Bacteria > Actinomycetota > Actinomycetes > Streptosporangiales > Streptosporangiaceae > Palsa-504. Next base: position 217,753 of record CAWDXO010000015.1, on the reverse strand, counting down.
ATACCGCGTAGCCCACCGGGACGATCCCCATGATGTCGAACCTGCCGGTCTTGAACGCGTCGAGCTGCAGGGCGTTATCCGGGCCAGACCACCAGGTCACCAGGCCCGACACGGCACCACCCCAGACGGCCGCGGTGAGCAGCAGCCAGCCGGTCGTAACCGCGAGCCAGCGTTTGCGGGTGATGCTCTGCATCCAGGCGAACTGGCCGGTACCCGTTTCGAGCTCGGTGGCCACCATCGGGGCGCCCAGGAACAACCCGAACAGCGCGGGCACCCCCAGCGTCATGATGACCAGGAAACCTACCGCGTGGTTCCCGAGGAACAGTGTGTTCCCCAGGCCCGCACAGGTGTGGCTCGCCGCGCACGCGACCAGGGCGGCGTGGTACTGGGCCGCCATCTGCACTCCGGTGATCAGCAGCAGGACCGTCAGCGCGGCCAGGAGAGCGACGCCGATGGACAGCTGCGTGCGGTGCAGGCGCCAGATGAGCCAGGTCATTGGTCTTCTCCAACCGCGGTGAGGTGCGCGAGAGCCTGGCCCGGCGTCTTGCTCCATGCCGGGCTGGCCCATGTAAGCGAGCACGAGTTCTTCCAGTCCCACGTCGCTGGTCTGGAAGGCCGGGTCGATGACCGGGCCGTTCAGCCGGACGAGCAAGGTGGTCTGCCGTGGCGTGCGGGTAGCCTGCACGACGCGGTGGGTTCGCTCGATCGCCGTGGTGTCCTTGCGCGGGCCGACCAGGACCTGGTGCCCGGCCAGCACGGTGTCGATGTCGCCGCACAGCTGGACCCGGGACGACGCCAGCAAGATGATGTGATCGCAGACCCGCTCCAGGTCGGCGACCAGGTGCGAGGACATCACCACGGTCAGGTCCCCGGCCGCGACCGCGTCGACCAGGAGGGCGAGGAAATTCCGCCGGGCCAGCGGGTCAAGCGCGGCCACCGGCTCGTCGAGCAGCAGCAGCCGGGGCCGCTTGGCCAGCGTCAGCGCCAGCGCGACCTGGGAACGCTGGCCGCCGGACAGCGTTCCCACCATCCGGTCGAGGGGGATCTGCAGGGCCTCGAGGCGCTCCCGCGCCGAGGTGCTGTCCCAGCGAGGATTCAGGTGCGCTCCCGCGCGGATGTGGTCCTCGGCGGTCAGCCGCCGGTACAGCGGAATCTCCTGGGCGAGGAAGCCGATGCCGGCCAGGAAGTCCGGGTCCTGACGCGGGACGGTGCCGTTTACGACCGCCTCGCCCCCGGTCGGCCGGGCCAGCCCGGCGAGCAGCCGCAGCAGCGTGGTCTTGCCCGCCCCGTTCGGGCCGATCAGCGCGGATATCCGGCCCTCCGGGACGGTGATCGTGCAGTCGCTCAGGGCGCTGACCTTGCGGTAGCGCTTGGACAGCCTGCTGGTCTGGATCGCGGAAGTCACGCGATCTCCTCCTCATTTTCCGCCCGCAGCGCCACCTGCAGCAGTGATTCCATCGATTCTTCGTCGAGCCCGGCTTCGCGGGCCTCCCGCACCCAGCGGGCCAGGCTCCGGCCCAGCCGCGAATGGGTCCCGGGCGGCGGCCCAGGCAGCCGGCGGCGGACGAACGTGCCGTGGCCGGCCCTGGCCTGGATCAGGCCGTCGCGTTCCAGCTCGCGATAGGCCTTCAGCACGGTGTTGGGGTTGATCGCGGTCGCCGCGACCACCTCCCGCACCGTGGGGAGCTTGTCGCCCACGTCGAGCAGCCCCATCCGCAGCGCCTGCCTCACCTGCTGGACGATCTGCAGGTAAGGCGGCACCACCGAGCGCCCGTCCACCCGGAAGCTGATCATGGTCCCGCCCGTTTCATAAAGTACTAGTTAACTAAGACTTTAAGCGCGAAGGTCACCACCTGTCAATGTCCGCGAAGAGCAACTGCGAGGCGGCCTGCACCCTGTCAGCCGGACGCGCAGCTCAAAGCCGCCGATGACCCGCCCAAGCGGGCCCGGTCCGGCCTTGATGTCAGCACGCAGCGGCGAACGGCGGATCGGGCGGTTCGCCCCACCAGGTCCGCAGGAACCTCGCGGCGTGCTCGCAGGCTCCGGCGAGCGGGCCAGCAGGGTGCTGCAGCGCCTGGAGTACGAGCTCGGTGATTTTCATCTCGACGGCCGCCAGGACCTGACCCGGGGTGGCGTCGGCGGCTGACCGGTAGCCGATCACCGCACCCGCGTTGCAGACGAAGTCGGGCAGCGCCACGATGCCGCGTTCGCGCAGCACCTCGGCTCCCGGCGCCGTGTAAGGCGCGTTGGCGGCGGGCGCGACGACGCGGACGCCCGGCGGCAGGGCTCCGGCCTCCCTGGCGCCGATCACCCCGGGCCGGGTCCCCGGGATCACGACATCAGCTGCCGCCGCGGTGAACAGCTGGGCCGGCGAGCCGACCGGGCGGCCGTAGCGGGCGACGCATTCGTCGCCGTGCACCCGGCGCAGCGCGAGCAGTACCTCGACGTCCAGCCCGGCGGGGTCCGCGACGTAACCGGCCACGGTGGAGACGGCGATCACCCGGCCGCCGCGGCGGGTGACCTCGCGCGCCACCCCGCCGCCCACTTTGCCGAACCCCTCGATGGCCACCGAACGGCCCTCCCAGCCCCAGCCCCACCGGGCGCTCAGCGCCGCCTCGGCGGCCACCGCCACGCCGTAGCCGGTCAGCAGATCCTCGAACGGCACGCCACCTACCACGGCGCGGATGGCCGCCGGTGCGGCCCGGCGCTCGCGCAGCGGGGCGAAATCCTCCTCGGCCGTGCCCATGTCGGGTCCGGTCAGGAACCGGCCCGCATCGGCCAGCGGACCGATCTCCGCGCAGAACCGCCCCATCAGGGCGGCCTTGGCCGCGGCTTGGGCCGGATCTCCGCGCACTCCCGCCTTGGCGCCGCCGACCCGCTCACCCAGCGCGGCGAACTTGTACGTCATGGCCCGCGCCAGCAACGCCACCTCCGCCACGCTGACATCCGGCGCCAGCCGTGTTCCCCCGGCGGACACCGGCACGCCGGGCAGATCGAACACCACGAATCCGGAGACCGACTCAAGCTCGATGATCTCCGGGCCGCCACGATAACGTCCCCCCAGCGGTTCGCCTGCCATGCCCCCATTCTGGCAGCAGTCAGGTCGCCCGGGCAGCGGCTAGCTGACCCGGGCGGCCTGGGCTTACGCGAGCTTCGGCAGGCCCCTAAGCCGGCTGCGACTGCGCGGCGAACGCCTTGACGAGATGCTCGCAGAACGCAGGCAGGTCATCCAGGGGCGGAAAACTCCCGCCGGCGCCTGAGGTGGCCGTCGGCCAGCCGCGCCACTATCCGCCAGCCGAGCAGGAACAACCCGAGGAAGGCCAGCGCGACCAGGATGAACGCGAGGGCCGTACCCTGCCCTGACACCACCCGGAGCACCATGCCACCGGCGACCGCGCCGAGCCAGGCGCCCACGCCCGCCGGGAAGAGCCCGAACGGCCGCCGCCATCCGCGGGCGACGAGCCAGCCGCCCACGAGCCCGGCCAGGAACGGCCATGCCGTCGAGGCGATGCCCGCCACGCTCTCGCCCTTGGTGTGGCTGGCCCGGCCGATGATCACGAACACCAGCACGCAACAGCAGTCGAGCACCACCGCCAGCCGCGCCGAACGCATGCGCCCCACCCTAACGCCCGGTCAGCGCTGGGGCTCGACGATCACCTTCAGGCCGGTGCGACGGGCGGCATCCCCGAACGCCGTCCCTACCTCGCCCAGCCCCGCTCGGCTGGTCACTACCGAACCCACGTCCACGGCGCCCCGCGTGGCCAGGCTAATCGCCCGCGGGTACACCTCGTTCATCCGCCGCACCATCGCGATCGTCAGCCCCTTGCGCCGCGCGGCCGAGGCGCCGAACCGGACGGTGTCATCGCCGGGGATGCCGGCCAGCACGACCCGCCCGCCGGGCCGGACCGACGCGATCGCCAGCTCGACGCCCTTGTCGTTGCCCGCCGCCTCGAACGCCACGTCCACCCCGAAACCCGTCAGCTCGCGCATGAGACCCTCGTCCGGACCGAACGAGCCGGGATCGGCCACCTGATCCGCGCCGAACCGCGCGGCCGCCTCCCGCCGGTGGGCGAGCGGCTCGATGGCCAGCACGTAGCTTGCCCCCGCTGCCTTGAGCAGCTGGATGAGCAGCAGCCCGATCGGCCCGCAGCCCGTCACCGAGGCGGTCCCGCCGAACGGCAGGTGCCCCAGGTCCACCGAATGCACTGCCACGCCGAGCGGCTCGAGCATGGCGCCGTCGGCGTCGGATACCTGGTCGGGCAGCGGATAAAGCAAGGCCGACGGCCAGGCCATGAACTCGCGCATCATGCCGTCGGTGTCGCCGTGCCCGGAGAACTTGATGCGGTAACACAGGTTCCGGTAGCCGTCACGGCACGCGCGGCAGGTCTCACAGGGAATGGCCGGGTCGATCGCGACCCGCTCACCACTGCGCGGCCCCTCGGCGATCACTCCGGCTCCCTCGTGACCGAGCACGAGCGGGTGCGTGAGCTTGGCGTCCCCGATCGCGCCCTCGTCCCACCAGTGCAGGTCAGAGCCGCAGATGCCGACCGCGGTGACCCGCACGAGGCTGGTTCCTGGCGCTGGCGCCGGCGCCGGCTCCTCCGCCACCCTGAGGTCACCCATCGCGTGGAGTCTCGCTGCGCGCACCCGATCTCCTCTCGTCGGCACCACCCTATTTTTATTTTGGCCGAACGGGCAGTGGTGCCTGCTCCGGCCGGCTGAGGCGCCAGCCGCCAGATAACGCCGAAAACGACGGGACCCGTGATCCCCGGAGGTTGCCGGGGATCACGGGTACAGGGCCCGCCTGGCGGTGCTGAGACCGCCCGTATGTGACAGCTTGCTGGCTAGATCAGGCCGCCGGCCCGTTGGCCAGGGTCACGTTCGAGGTGTGCGAGGCGCCGCTAGCGTCCACCCAGGTGATCGAGATCGAGTCGCCCGGGTGGTACTTGACCAGGATGTGCGAGATGTCACTGGCTGCGGAGACCGACTGGCCGCCGACCGCGGTGATCACGTCACCCTGGGCGAGGCCGGCGTTGGCGGCGGGAGATCCGGAAAGCGTCCCGGCGATCGTCACCCCGGCCGTGCTGCCCTGGCTGCCCTGGCTGCCCTGGCTGCCGTCGCTGCCCTGGCCGCCGAAGCCGCCGAAGCCGCCGAAGCCGCCCTGGCCGCCGTAGCTGCTACCCGAGCTGGCGCTCGCGGGCTGGCTCTCCACGCCGAGGAAGGCGGTGGCGCCGATGTGGGTGGTGCTTGACGAGGTGCCCGCCTCGATCTGCTGCGCGATGGACAGCGCGTTATTGATCGGGATGGCGTAAGCCTGCTCCGCGGTCTGACCGGACTGTGACTGGGTCTGGGGCGCCGAGGAGGCCGCGGTGTCCATGCCGATCACCTGGCCGTAGGAGTTGACCAGCGAACCGCCCGAGTCGCCGGGCTGGATGTCCGCGTTGGTCTCGATCAGCCCGGTCAGCTGCTCGCTGGCGCCGGAGAGGTCGTCCGACGCGGTGATCGACTGATTGAGCGCGGTCACGGTACCCGCGGCGACCGACGGGGTGCCGCCCTTACCTCCGGCGTTGCCGAGGGCGACCACGTTGTCACCGCTCTGCACGGTGGAGGAGTTGCCGAGGCTGGCGATGGTGAGGCCGGACGCGTTCTGCAGCTGCAGGACGGCCACGTCGTGGCTAGCGTCGTAGCCCACCACGTTCGCGGTGTAGGTGCGGCCGTTGCCGATGTCGGTGACCTTGATCGAGGTGGCCCCGTTGATCACGTGGTTGTTGGTCAGCACCTCACCGTTTGAGGTCAGCACGATGCCGGTGCCGGCCGACGTGGCCTGCTGATCGCCGTCGGTAGAGACGACATCCACCAGGCCCGGGTCCACCCTGGCCGCGATCTGGCTAGTGGACAGCACGGTCTTGGAGGTCGCGGTGGCGGTCCCAGCAGACGTCGGGTTCATGGTGCCGATCAACGCGCCCGCGGTGGCTCCCGCCGCCAGGGCCACGGCCCCGGTGACGATCAGCCCGCGCTTGTGGTTCCGGCGCGGCGGCGGCGGTGGCTCGCTGGAGAAACCATATCCGTACCCCTGTCCGCCGCCGTAAGACGGTCCACCGGGATAACCGGCTCCGCCGCCAACGCCAGGTCCCGCCGGATAGCCAGGTCCTGCCGGGTAGCCCGGTCCACCTGGGTAAGGCTGTGCACCGGGGTAGCCCGGTCCGCCTGCGGAAGCCTGCGCACCGGGGTAGCCCGGTCCGCCTGGGTAAGGCTGTGCACCGGGGTAGCCCGGTCCGCCTGCGGAAGCCTGCGCACCCGGGTAGCCCGGTCCGCCTGGGTAAGGCTGGCTGCCCTGGCTGCCCTGGCTGCCCTGGCCGGCCTGGGCGCTTGGGTAGCCCTGGCCGCCCTCCGGACCGCGGGTATGCTCTGAATTGTTCGGGTCGTAGGTCTGGCTCATGCGGCTTTCGCCCCTAACTCAAGGCCGCCCGGCCGGCGGCTTCGTCCTTTCGTTACACCTTGATAATCGGTCGGCTACCTTGAGGGGAGCCAAGGGTAACCACCTGCTTAACTGCAAGTTTCCTGAAGGTCTCCTCAGGACGTTCAGGTTGGGGCGCTTTCGGGGCGACGTCCCGTTCCGTGGCGTTATCGCCGCTCAGCCATTCGTGCACGGCCAGCGCCGCCAGCGCCGGCACTAGGTCCCTCGAGCGCGGCCAGCCCGAACGTCTCCGCGGGGCCAGGTCACAAGGTGCGATACCAACCGATCGGGGCATCACAGCCGCCATGACTTTCAAAAGAAATATCTGTGACTTCTTGGCTTTGGGACACTATCCACATGGACCCCACCTGGATAGTGCGACTGGAAGCGCCGGGCACGGGCCCGCGGCTAGCCGTCAAGGACTGCATCGACATCGAGGGGCTGCCTACCACGGTGGGCTGCCAGGCCATCGCGGAGCAGGCGAAACCCGCGGTCAGGGACGCGGCGGTCGTGGCCGCGGCCCGGCGGGCCGGAGCCAGAATCGTCGGCAAGACCAACCTGGCGGAGCTGTGCTGGTCGGCTCGCGCCACGAATCCGTGGTCGGGTACGCCGGTGAATCCCGCCGATCCCCGGCGCATACCCGGTGGCTCGTCCAGCGGCTCGGCCGTCGCCGTCGCCACCGGCGAGGCTGACGTCGCGCTGGGCACCGACACCGGCGGCTCGATCCGGATCCCCGCCGCCTGCTGCGGCGTCGTCGGCCTGAAGACCACGTGGGGCCGCGTGCCGGTCGACGGCGTGTACCCGCTGGCGCCGTCGCTGGATACGGTCGGCCCGCTCGGCGCCGATGTCAGCGCGGTCGAGCTCGGGATGCGCCTGATCGAGCCGGGCTTCGCGGCCGGATCGTGCGAGCTCGCGGCCGGCCGCCTGCGGGCAGCAGCGGAGGTCGACCCCGCGGTCGACGCCGCCGTCGACGCCGCGCTGGCGGCGGCCGGCGTACTGACCACAGATGTCACCGGTCTCGACCTCGGTGCCGCGGTTCGCGCCGCGGACGTGCTCATTGACGCCGAGGCCTATCAGGTCAACGCGTACCTGATGCCGCGGCTGGACCGGCTCAGTCCGCAGATGCGCCGCAACCTGGCCGAGGCGGCCGCGGTCACCGACGATGAGGTGGCTGCCGCGAACCGGACCCGGCTGGCCGTGCGCGAGTGGTTCAGTCGTACGCTGGCCCGCCATCCGTTCCTCGCGCTGCCGACACTGGTCGGCCCGCCGCCGCTGGTCGGCGAGCGCGGCATACCGCTCACCGTGCTCACCATGCCGGCCAACCTGGCCGGCCTGCCGGCCCTGTCCCTGCCGGTTCCCGGCGGCCCCGCCGGCCTGACCGCATCCCTCCAGCTCATCGGCCCTCCGGGCGCCGAAGGGCAGCTCATCGCGCTTGGCCGCATCATCGAGGCCGCCATTACGGCCTCCCCGGCTTAGCTTGGCGTTTAACCTCTGCTGTCTGCCTGGCAACTCTTTGCCCGTACTGTCCGGTGTGTCGCTGTGATAACAGACGGCCACCGCGTCATCATCTTCGGGTTCTCACCACAGAACTTGAAGACGCAGGGCGGTGGCCGATCTGCTCCTTGCGCCCCGCGTCGGGCGAGTGGCATCGCCCACTCCGGAGGATTCCATGCCTGCCGCGCCAGCGGAGGGGTTCCCTGGCCCTGTCCCGTCGGTGAGCCGCTAGAGGCGGGCGCGATGATTGGTGTTTCACCATGCGGCGCCGGGTTATTCCTCGATGGCCCCGCCCACGGCTCGCAGATGATCGCGGAAACTCAGGGAAGGCGTCCGCTGCCGCTGGGCCAGGTAGCGGTCGAACTGCACTTGACTGCGCAGGGAGATACCTGCGTGGAGCTGCCCGGCTTGGCGCCGCTCGGTGTCGCGGATCGTCTCCGCAAGCGTGAAGACTTCCCCGGCGCGGCTGGCCGGCACGAACAGCACGCCATCGTCATCGCCCAGGACCAGGTCCTGCCGATCCACAGCCCAATCTCCCACCGTGGCGGACGCGAGCGCATCGAGGACCCGGGCATCGAGACGCTGCGGGCCGGCCGGGATCGCTCCCAGGCTGAAGACCGGCAACCCGATCGCCTGGATGTCGGCGGTGTCGCGATGCAGCCCCCAGATCACGATTCCGTCCATCCCCGCAGCCTGAGCCTCCAGAACTACCAGGTCGCCGACGCAGCTCTCATCGAGGCGCCCGTCGTTGTCGGCCACCAGCACCTCGCCTGGTGCGGCCCCTTCGAGCGCCTCGAGGAAAATATCGACGCTGCCGGCATGCCGGGCAGGACACACCCGCCCAGCCAGCCGGCTATCGGGCACGACCGCGTGCACACGCGCAGGCGCGCAGCGCACCGGGAGCTGAGCGCGGATGCATGCATCCGCCAGATGGGCAGTGGTCAGCGCTGCAAACCGCCGCCGGAGCTCTTGGTCATCCATTCTGCACCTTCCTGCTCTCATCATCGCGGTGAGGGCTGACCTGACCATGCTCAGCGCGCCCGGGTGGCGATTCCAGAGCCAATGCGGCAGAATTGGTTTGCAGATGAAGCCAATCGAGCTGGGCGGGCGGCTGGGCCGCTGGTCATCTGGCCGCGGGCCGCTGCCTGTGCTTCTTGCCGCCCGGCTACGGCGGCTGATCGACGAGGGGGAGCTACCGCCAGGTGAGCCGCTGCCACCTGACCGGGCTCTGGCTTCGGCGCTGGCGGTCGGGCGCAGCACCGTGGTGGCCGCCTATGACCTGCTGCGCCGTGACGGGCGGATCGTCCGGCGCCAGGGCAGCGGCACGCAAGTGGCCGGGACCGGGCGTGCCGCGGGACGGCCAACGACCGGCGCGCCGCTGTTCTTGCATCTGCTGGAGCCGCGGGATGGCGTGATCCAGCTCACCTGCGCCGCCCCCAGCACGCCGCCACCGGAACTGGCAGAGGCCTATGCGAGCATCGTGCCCACGCTGGCCGGAATCTCTGGTGATATCGGTTACCACCCAATGGGCCACCCGGTGCTGCGCGCCGCGATCGCCGAGCGCTACACCCGGCACGGGATCCGCACCGGTCCTGACCGCATTCTGGTTACCAACGGTGCGCAGCAAGCCCTGTCACTGCTCGCCCGCGCCTTTCTCACCCCCGGTGCCCCGGTCCTGGTGGAGGCACCCACCTACCACGGCGCGCTGGAGGCTTTCCGCGACGCCGCGGCCGTGCTGCATGCGCTGCCGGTCGGGCTCAGCGGGCTGGAGATGGCCGACCGGCAGCACCGCCCCGCCCTCGCCTACGTGATCTCGACCTTCCATAACCCGACCGGCGCGGTGCTGTCCCCGCTGGCCCGGCGGACCCTGGCCGAGACCGCCGCGGCCACCGGTGTTCCGCTGATCGACGACGAGGTGCTGGCAGATCTTGGTTTCCCCGGCGAGCAGCCCCCGCCGCCGCTGGCCGCCTACTCAGACACCGTGATCTCGGTGGGCTCGCTGTCCAAGACCGTCTGGGCTGGGCTGCGCATCGGATGGGTGCGCGCCCCCGAGCCGGTGATCGCCCGGCTCGGGCGGCTGCTGGCCGTGCACGACCTCGGCGGGAACATCCCCGGTCAGCTGGCCGCCGCCGGCCTGCTGCCACGACTGGAGCCGTTGTCGCAGCGCCGGGCAGCAGAGCTGAAAGCCAGCCATGACCACCTGCGCGCAGAACTCGGCCGCCATCTTCCCGACTGGCACGCACCGCCAGTGCAGGGCGGGCAAACCCTATGGGTACGCCTGCCACACGGCGACGCGACCTCGTTCGCGCAGGCAGCCCTGCGCGACCGCGTCGCGGTACTGCCAGGAAACGGGCTTGACGCATCGGGCCGAAGCGGTGAATATCTGCGCCTCCACTTCCTCGCCTCTCCCGGCGACCTGACCGAGGCCACCCGCCGCCTCGCCAAGGCATGGCACACCTACCAGCCACAGGCCCGCGTCACCGCACCGGCCGCACTGACGGTATGACGGTGCACGCAGATCTCTCGCCGCCGCCTCCACCCATTAGGCCGCTGCCCTGCCTGTCCCTCTTCCCTGGCATCGCTTGCGGTCGTGACCATGCGTGAGAATGGTGATCTATGGCCACAACGGAGGGAATCGCCGATGAGCGCGCCGGCTGACACGAAGACCGTCGCCTGGTCACCGGCCTCACTGCGAGGCTTCCTGCACGGGCTGCCCGGCGTGGACCGGGTCGGGGCGGAGGCGCGGGCCGCCATGCTGGCCAGCCGGTCCATCAAGACCACGGCCAAGCAGTGGGCGCTCGACGCCGCCATCTCGATGATCGACCTGACCACGCTGGAGGGTCAGGACACGCCAGGCAAGGTACGCGCGCTCTGCGCCAAGGCCAAGCGGCCCGACCCGGCCGATCCGACCGCGCCGATGGTCGCCGCCGTCTGCGTGTACCCCGACCTGGCGCACGTCGCGGCGGCCGAACTGGCGGGCAGCGGCGTGCACGTCGCGAGCGTGGCCACCGCGTTCCCCAGCGGCCGGACCAGCCTGGACGTCAAGCTCGCTGACGTGAAGTACGCGGTCGCGGCGGGCGCCGACGAAGTGGACATGGTGATTGACCGCGGTGCCTTCCTGGCCGGCCGCTACCTAGACGTCTTCGAGGAGATCGTCGCCGTCCGGGGCGCCTGCGACTTCGCCGGCACCGCCGGCCAGGCCGGCCGGGCCCACCTCAAGGTGATCCTCGAGACCGGCGAACTGGTCACGCTGGACAACGTACGGCGCGCGTCGTGGCTCGCCATGCTGGCCGGGGCCGATTTCATCAAGACCTCGACAGGAAAGGTCACGCCGGCCGCGACGCTCCCGGTGACGATGGTCATGCTCGAGGCTGTTCGCGACTTCCGCGAGACGCACGGCCTGCAGGTCGGCGTCAAGGCCGCAGGCGGCATCCGCACCGCCAAGGACGCCATCCGTTACCTGGTCCTGGTCAACGAGACGGCGGGGGAGGACTGGCTGGATCCGCAGTGGTTCCGCATCGGCGCTTCCAGCCTGCTCAACGACCTGCTCATGCAGCGGACCAAGGTGGCGACCGGCCGCTACTCAGGTCCGGACTATTTCACCCTGGACTGAGGGGGCGGGACAGCACTGAGGACCACCGGGATTGTCCTTCGTCGTGGCGACGAATCCTTCTGGGCGTGATGCGGACCCGTGTGGCGGTGCTTAGATAACACAGATTTGTGTTATCTCAGGAGTCTGTGTACAGTGGCTGGCATGCCCAGTGACGGTGAGATCACGTTTGCTGACCATGCCGGCCGGTTCTATGCCCGGCGCTTCGGGATGGCGCCGATGGTGGGCCGGCTGATCGGCTATCTGGCGGTGTGCGACCCGCGCGAGCAGAGCATCAGCGAGCTAGCCGACGCCCTGCTGGCGAGCCGGAGCGCGATCGCCGGCGCCGTGAACGTGTTGGAGAACCTCGGGCTCATCCAGCGCTCCCGGGCTGCGGGCGAGCGGATGGACCGGGTCCGCATCGACATGTCGTCGTCCCACGCGATGGGCTTCGACGTCTCCGAGTACCGGGAGATGGCCGAACTCGCCCGTGAGGGTCTGCGCCTGCTGGCCGAGGCGCCACCTGAGCGGAAATCGATCTTGTTGGAGTGGGCGGCATTCTCCGATTTCCTGGTCGGGCGACTCCCGGTCTTGGAGCAGGAGTGGAAAGCACAACGGGAGGCCCTGCGTGCCGCGGGCGAGCTTACCGACGACTCGACCACACGGCACGGAGGGAGAAAGCCATGACAAGCGTGTCCGCTGGGAGCGGGATCGTGGCCCAGGACATGTGCAAGTCGTTCGACGGCCATCTGGTGCTAGACAAGGTAAGCCTGGCCGTGGAGGAGGGCACGATCCTGGCGCTTCTCGGCCCCAACGGGGCCGGTAAGACCACGATGGTCCGCATCCTGTCCACCCTGATCCCGGCCGATTCCGGCTGCATGCGCATCGTCGGCCGTGACGTGGTCACCGACCCTGACGGGGTGCGGGCCGTCATCGGGGTCACCGGCCAGTTCTCAGCCGTGGACAACCTGCTCACCGGCGCCGAGAACCTGCAGCTGATGGCCGACCTTCGTCACCTCGGCCGCGAGGCTGGGCGGCGGCGGGTGGCCGAGTTGCTGGAGCAGTTCGACCTCACCGACGCCGCTCACAAGCTGCTTTCGACCTACTCAGGCGGGATGCGACGACGGCTCGACCTGGCGATGACCCTCGTCGGCAAGCCCCGGGTGATTTTCCTCGACGAGCCCACCACCGGCTTGGACCCGCGCAGCCGTCGCACCATGTGGCAGATCATTCGTGAGCTCGCTACTGACGGGGTCACCGTCCTGCTCACCACCCAGTACCTCGACGAGGCAGACCGGCTGGCCGACCGGATCGCGGTGCTCGACCAGGGCAGGATCGTCGCCGAAGGAACCCCCGCCGAGCTGAAGAGCCGCATCCCCGGCGGCCACGTCCGACTCCACTTCGCCGATCGCCACCTGCTGCACTCTGCGAGCGAGCTCCTCGAGGCGGCTGCTCCCGACGAGGACCAGCTCGTCCTCCAGGTCCCGGCCGACGGCACCGTCGACTCGCTCCGGGGCCTGCTCGACGAGCTGCACGAAGCCCGTATCTCCGTCGAACGGCTGTCGATCCATACCCCGGACCTCGACGACGTGTTCTTCGCCGTTACCGGCAGCCACGTCACCGCGCAGCTCAACGCAGACCCCGCACCACAAGGAGTACCGCTGTCATGACCACGCTCGCTTACACGCTCAGCGACTCCCGGGTGATGCTGCGCCGCAATCTCAAGCACCAGCTCCGCTACCCGTCCATGACCGTGATGCTCATCGGCATACCCATCGTGCTCCTGCTGCTATTCGTCTACGTCTTCGGCGGCCAGCTAGGCGCTGGGCTCGGCGCCCACGAGGGGCGCAGCGCCTACCTCAACTACGTGGTGCCAGGGCTGCTGCTCCTCACCGTGGCCTCAGCCATCCAGGGCACCTCAATCATGGTTGCCATGGACATGACCGGCGGCATCATCGACCGGTTCCGCACTATGGCCATCGCCCGTGCCTCGGTCCTCACCGGCCATGTGCTGGGCAGCCTGATACAAACCCTGGTAGCCATCGCCGTCCTCATCGCAGTCGCCTTCGGACTCGGATTCCGCTCTGCTGCCGGACCGCTCCACTGGCTGGCCGCGATTGGGATACTGGCCCTGTTCGCCTTCGCGCTGATCTGGCTGGCCGTCGCGCTCGGGCTTGCCGCCAAGAGTGTCGAGACCGCCAGCAACACCCCGATGATCCTGTTTCTGCTGCTGTTCCTCAGCAGCGGCTTCGTGGCTACGGCCACCATGCCAACGGGCCTGCGCCAGTTCGCTGAGTACCAGCCGTTCACTCCCGTCGCCGACACCGTGCGCGGACTGCTCAGCGGCGCCGCTATTGGCGACCACGCCATCGCCGCCATCGCCTGGAGCATCGGCATCGCTGTCGTGGCCTACCTGTGGGCCATCCGCCTCTACAACCGGCGCCGAGCGGCCGAGCCGAAGTGAGCTGGGGGCCGCATGGTGGGTTCGTCGATCTCTAGCAGGAACACCTTAGTGAAGCGGTCGGCCAGCTCTAGCTCATTGTCCGCACCGCCGCAGACGTACAGCGTCGCCGGTGCTGCGGCCCGGATCAGTTCGTCCAGGCGGGCCGGATTCCATGCCCAGGTGTGCTGGGAGAGCCAGGCGAAGTCCGGCTCTTCCGGCTCTTCCACCACGTTGCCGGCAGCGTCAGCGGACCGCGCTAGCAACGGGTCGTCGTCGGCATCGATGACCGCCAGGCCGCGGCGGGCAAGCACGGCGGCGAGGCTGGTCTTCCCGGCGCCGGAACAGCCTGTGATCTGGACAGCGCTCATCGGTGTCTATCGTCGGCCAGCTCCGATGGCGGGCGCAAACGAGTTTGTGATCCCGCGCGGACGTACGGGCGCGAGCAACCGAAGGGAAAGAGCGGCTGGGGTAACCCGCCGTAAGCAGCCGAGGGTCAACCGGGGACTCGCCGTTGCGGGCGGCCCGCTTCGCTCGCGTCCTTCGGACGTAGGTCCTACGGACGCGGGCGGCGGGCCTCGCACGTCGTCTCACATACGGGTGACAGGCCGAGTCGGTTACGTTCTCGCTCAGGCCAGGATCTTGGCCTTCTCGCGTTCGAACTCCTCAGCCGTGATGACGCCTCGGTCGCGAAGGTCAGCGAGCTTGGCTAGCTGGTCCGCCGAACTCGGCGAACCTGCGGTTTCCTGGACGTAACTGCGGAATTGCTCATCCTGGCGTTGCGCCTGCTGCACCGCCCGGTCATGCATTGAGCCGCCGCGGACGATCAGGTAAACCAGGACACCGATCAGCGGGATGATCAGCACGAACAAGAACCACAGTGCCTTGCCCCAGCCGGACAGGTCATGGCTGCGGAAGATGTCGATAAATATCGTGATCAAGATCCAGAACCAGATTACCCACAGGAAGATCTCGAAGATCGTCCAGAATGCGCCCAGCAGCGGATAGGAATACGAACTCGAAGCGAGCGACATGGCCTCTCCCTTGTCACGCAGTGCGCTTGCAACCGCTCCGGGCCACATGGGACCCGATAGCAAGCACCAACACCATGATCGTAGTGGTACCTGCGGTAAGAGTCACGCCGGAACACGCGACCATCCCGCGGACTTACGGCCGGGAAGATCACGCGGGCCGGGGCGTGATACTTGGCTCATGAGCCTTGTCGTGCGCGACCTGATGATTGATTGCGCGGACCCGCACAGCCTGGCGTCGTTCTGGGGTGCCGTACTGCGCCGTCCGGTGGAAGGCAGCGCCGAGGGCTGCGGGGTCAGCTTGCCGGAAGGCAATCAGCCGTCGATGATCTTTTTCCGGCAAGTCGCCGACGCCAAGCAGGTGAAGAACCGGCTGCATCTCGATCTCAACCCTGTCGACGGGACGCTGGCCGCAGAGGTGCGGCGGCTCACAGCCTTGGGCGCCACGGTCCTGGCCAGGTACGGCCGGGGGTTTGACCTTGGCTGGTTCGTGCTGGCCGATCCCGAGGGCAACGAGTTCTGCGTGCAGTCAAGCGACGCAGAAGTTGCTGCCGTCGAGGCGCACCTTGACGCCCGAGGAGACGGAATCCAGTAACCGGCGCTGACAAACAGGCTAGGGGTCAGAAGCGGGTACTAGCAGTTACTTAGAGCTACCCTTCGCAAGACGCACGGATGACGTTTGCGCAGTTCAAAGCAAAATAAAGAGGTAGTGGTCAAGGACAGGATCGAACTGTCGGCCTGCCGCTTTCAGGGAGGAGGACGAGCCGATCGTCCCTTTGGCCAAAGGTAGGTTTCGCCATCGTGCCTCCCCTCGCAGACCAAGCAGCACAAGGTGATAGACATGGCGAATTGACACCTCCTGGGTAGATCGTCATGGTGGTGGAGGTGGCGCCAGCGGGGGCACAATGAGGGCGCATCGCTGCGGGAAGACGCCGGATACGATGAGAAGTGCTGAGATGAGAAAACGCAGGTCAGAAACGTTGCCGAAGACCTGCCGCAGGGCAGGGAATGCCCTGCCTTATTCCACCCTGGACTGACATGGGAAAGTTCGAGTACGCACCCGCCCCTGAATCCCGGGCGATAGTGTCGCTGCGCGAGTCCTACGGGCTCTTCATCGGCGGCGAGTTCACGCCCGGCGTGGACGGCCGCCCGTTCAAGACCATCTCGCCGGCCACCGAGGAGGTGCTGGCCGAGGTGACCGAGGCCGGTCCCGCCGACGTGGACCGCGCGGTGAGCGCCGCGCGTAAGGCGTACGAGCACACCTGGTCGCTCATGCCGGGAAGAGAGCGAGCCAAGTACCTGTACCGTATCGCCCGGATCGTTCAGGAAAGGGCCCGTGAACTCGCCGTACTGGAGTCACTCGACAACGGCAAGCCCATCCGCGAGTCCCGCGATGTGGACATCCCGCTCGCGGCCGCGCATTTCTTCTACCACGCCGGCTGGGCCGACAAGCTGGAGTACGCGGGATACGGTCCCGCACCGCGCCCGCTCGGCGTCGCTGGGCAGGTCATCCCCTGGAACTTCCCGCTGCTGATGCTGGCCTGGAAGATCGCCCCTGCACTGGCCTGCGGCAACACGGTGGTGCTCAAGCCGGCCGAGACGACGCCGCTGACCGCGCTGGCATTCGCGGAGATCTGCCAGCAAGCCGACCTGCCGCCGGGCGTGGTTAATATCGTCACCGGCGCGGGGGAAACCGGGCGCGCGCTGGTCGGGCACCCGGACATCGACAAGGTGGCGTTTACCGGCTCCACCGAAGTCGGCAAGGAAATCGCCCGCGCGTGCGCGACCGGCCCGCGCAAGAAGCTGACGCTCGAGCTTGGCGGCAAGGCCGCCAATGTCGTGTTCGAGGACGCGCCCGTCGACCAGGCGGTCGAGGGGATCGTGAACGGCATCTTCTTTAACCAGGGCCACGTGTGCTGTGCCGGCTCTCGGCTACTCGTGCAGGAGTCGGTGTACTCCGACGTGCTGGCCGCGCTGCGACGGCGGCTGGAAACCCTCCGGCTAGGTGACCCGCTGGACAAGAACACCGATGTGGGCGCGATCAACTCCGCGGCCCAGCTGGCCAAGATCCGCGAGCTGTCCGAGGTCGGCGAGGCGGAGGGCGCGCAGCGCTGGTCGCCGCCGTGTGAGCTGCCGGTGAAGGGCTTCTGGTTCCCGCCAACCGTGTTCACCGGGGTGTCGCAGGCCCACCGCATCGCGCGGGAGGAGATCTTCGGGCCGGTGCTTTCTGTACTGACGTTCCGGACGCCAGCCGAGGCGGTGGAGAAGGCCAACAACACGCCCTACGGGCTGTCCGCCGGGGTCTGGACGGAGAAGGGATCGCTGATCCTGTGGATGGCCTCCCGGCTGCGGGCCGGCGTCGTGTGGGCCAACACCTTCAACAAGTTCGATCCGACGTCGCCGTTCGGGGGCTACAAGGAATCCGGTTACGGCCGGGAAGGCGGCAGGCATGGGCTGGAGGCCTACCTCGATGTCTGATACGGCCCCCACTGCCACCCGCATCGCTGTGCGCAAGACGTACAAGCTGTACATCGGCGGGGCCTTTCCCCGCTCGGAGAGCGGAAGGTCCTACGTGGTGACCGACCACCAGGGTCGGTTCCTGGCCAACGCGGCGATGGCCTCGCGTAAGGACGCCCGGGACGCGGTCACGGCCGCGCGGAAGGCGTTCGCGGCTTGGTCGGCGGCGACCGCCTACAACCGCGGACAGGTGCTCTACCGGGTAGCCGAGCTGCTCGAGGGCCGGCGGAGCCAGTTCGCCGCCGAGGTGCGCGGTGCCGAAGGACTGGGAGCGCGGCAGGCCGAGGCGCTGGTGGACGCGGCCATCGATCGCTGGGTCTGGTACGCCGGCTGGGCCGACAAGCTCACCCAGGTGCGCGGGGCGGCCAACCCGGTGGCCGGCCCCTACTTCAACTTCTCGCTGCCCGAGCCGACCGGCGTGGTGGCGGTGGTCGCGCCCCAGGCCTCGAGCCTGCTCGGCTTCGTCTCCGTGGTCGCGCCCGCGGTCGTGAGCGGCAATACCGTCGTGGTGCTGGCCAGCGAGCGTTTCCCGCTGCCCGCGGTGTCGCTATCCGAGGTGCTCGCCACCTCCGACGTGCCCGGCGGCGTGATCAATGTACTGACCGGACGGACCGCGGAGATCGCGCCCTGGCTCGCCTCGCATATGGACGTCAACGCCATCGACCTGTGCGGTGCGGCCGGCTCGCTCGCCGACGATCTGGCCGTCGCCGCGGCGGAGAACCTCAAGCGGGTAGTCCGGTCCGGCGACGAGGACTGGACGCTGACTCCCGGCCTGGAGCGCATGCTCGCCTACCTGGAGACGAAGACCGTCTGGCACCCGGTCGGCACCTAGAGCTGACTAGTTACCCTCCGCCCACTTCGAAAACGACACGCACATGATGAACGACGAATCTGGGTAGGGCACGGTTCCTACGAGGAGGACGAATGCCCGCCACCCTTCAGCCGGTGATCGTCACCCCGAGCCTGCCCTTGCTCCTGGCGTTCTATAAGGCCCTGTTCGGCGCGGTGGAAACTTCGCGCGTCCCAGACGACGGCCCCGCGTTCTACGTGGGCTTGCAGATCGGCAACGCCGAACTCGGCATGGTGGCCGACGGGGAAGCCCATATTGACGCGCCGCAGCGGATCCTGCTCAACGTGAATGTCGGCGACTTGAATGTCGGCGACGTGGATGGCCTGCTTGAGCATGTGGAGGCGCTAGGAGGGCGGGTGCTCGGGCCGCCGAACGACATGCCGTGGGGTCAGCGCGTAGCCCATATCCAGGACCCGGACGGCAACACGGTCAACCTCACCCAGCCTGTCTAAGGCAGCGCCTCCGACGGGGAAGACCACCTCCCGGTCCGCAACGCTGCAAAGGATGAGGCATTCCTCTTGCGATATTGAGACAGGCCTCCCAGGCCGCCACCAGCATTTGCGGAGCATTGAACAGCTCTTGCACGTCGCCTTCGGTCAGGAAGCCCGACCTCATGCCATCCTCTATGAAGTCCGGGTACATTCCGGCATGCGAAAAGCCGATGCGATTGATATCTTCGAGCCCGTTGCCGAACCGGTCATCCACGTATCGGGTGTCGCACATCACGGTATCGAAGAGAACCCCGTCTGAGTGGGTATTTTCACCCTGCGATTTTCGCGGCCGCCGACCCGGAGGTAATCGCCACCGACCCGTAGTGACAGATGTCATCCCCAGCCGGTGGCATCCGGCATTGGCGCCGCCGCCCCGCCGGGGAGGACAGTGGACACATGCGAAACTATCCCGCTGATGACATGAGGGCTTCCGACGCCGACCGGGACGCGGTCCTATCGGACCTGAGTGAGCACTTCCAGGCGGGCAGGCTGACGGCCGGCGAGTTCGGGGACCGAACCGGCCAGGCCCTGGCCGCGCGGACCTGGGGCGAGCTGAAGGCCCTGCTCCAGGACCTGCCCAGCACCCGGCCCGGACCCCAGGCCCCGGTCACCGCGCCGTCCGCGGCCGCGCCGCGGCGCCGGCCGGGGCACCGGACCCCGGTTCCGGTCGCCGTGCTCGCCGGCATCGCCGTCGCCGTCGCCGTCGCGGTCAACGCCGCCCACGGCCATTGGGGCTTCCTGTGGCTCGTCTTCCTCGCGCTGTTCATCGCCCGGCGCCTGTTCTACTGCGCCGGCCCGCACGGCCCCAGGGACTAACGTTAGTGCGGTAGAGGCTTGACCAGGAAACCGTTCCAGCGGATCTCCGCGTGCCCGGTCGGCCGCTCGTCAACCCATGCGATGAGGTAGGTGCTGGTGCCCATTTGCTGCCTAACGAAGCGCTGCGCGTGGATTCGCGAAGGTCCAGAAGGAATCGCTGTCTCGAGCCGCTCAAGGTCCTCAGCCCGGCACTCCTCAATACGCAAGTTTCGCTTACTAAGAGTCGCACGCCTTCCGGTGTCCCTGGAACCCGCGAGCGCCCTCAGGGCTTATCCCTGCCCTGGAGACCACGGTCTTCGTAGGCTCCGGCCCGCGGTACCGCCTGACTAGCGCAAGGCCCTGGGAAGCATTCGCCCTGCAGGCAGTTACGTCTACCCCGGAACCAGCCAATCCATAGTCACATATGAGACATTTCGATATTACCTCCACTCATGAATTTGACGCCGTCCGGCGCGGCGTTCCCGAAATGTCGTAGGTCGCAAGTATGATCGAACTAGATAGTCAAGATTGTACCCTGGCCTGCGGGCCGGGGAGAGGAGACCGCCCGCCGCACCAGGCAATGCCGGGAGGAGGTGAGCCAGGTGAGTGCCGTCCCGTCGTTTGCCAGTGCGGACGATGCGCTGGAGGCGCTGGAGTCCGCGCTGGGCTACCTGGCCGCCGCTGACCCCGCCGGGCTGCCTACTGTGGTGCAGGCCCGGTGCCTGCGCGGCCTGGAGCGCGGCGACGCGGTCAGCACCGCCGCCCGGGCACGGTTCTTGTCCGCGTTCGCCGCCGCGCAGGGTCACTGCGAGGACGCCGACTACAGCCCGCTGATGTGGCTGGTCAACCAGACCCGGGTCACCAGGGGCTGCGCGGCCGGGCATGTCGGCTGGTCGAGGCGGGGCGCCGCGCACCGGCTGGTGATCGCGGCGCTGGCCGCGGCGGAGGTGTCAGCGTCGTGGGCGCGGGTGATCTGCGGGTGGACCGACAAGCTGCCGGAGGGGTGCCGGGAGGAGGCGGACCGGATCCTGCTTGGAGCGGCCTGGTCCGGGCTGGACCTGCGGGACATCACCGCGCTGGCCGCCGAGATGTACGAGAAGTCCCGTCCCCAGCCCCCCGAGGATGACCCGGGCCGGATGCTAGAGGACCGGTCGGTCCGGCTGGAGACCACGATCGGGGGCGCCGGGGTCTTGTCCGGTGACCTGACCCCGGAATGCGCCGCAATTGTCACCACGGTGCTGGATGCGCTGTCGGCGCCGGCGGGCGCGGCGGACACCCGAAGTCATGAGCAGCGGTATCACGATGCGCTGGCTGAGGCGATGCGGCGGCTGGTGGCCGGCGGGCTGGTGCCGGACCGGGCGGGGCAGCCCGCGAAAGTGTGGGCGCATATTTCCCTGGCGGACCTGATCGACCTGGATGCGGACTCGGCGCTGCAGGCCGATTGGATCGCGCGGGTCCGGGCCCAGTGGGCCGCCGCCCGCGCGGCCGCGTCGATCGGCGGCGGCGACGGTGCCGCGTGGCTCGAAGGCGACGCTGCCAAGGGGTTCGCGTGCGACGCCTCCATTACCCCCGTGGTCACCGGCGACATCAACACCGCCGTCCTAGACGACCTGGTCCGGCTGTGCGTGGAGCTGGCCGGGCACGGCCCGGACTGCTGCGGCCCCGGCGAAGAGGACACCAGCACAAGCCAGGAGGACACCAGCGCCGGCGCCCGCCAGGCCGGCGGCCACGCCGGCGGGCCGGTGCCGCCCACGGAGCGCGGCCGCGAAGCGCTGGAGATGGCAATCATCGGAAAGGCGGTGGATCTGCTATCGGGTCCGGGCGGGCTGGCCTCGTTCCTGCGCCGCCGGCAGCTCGGCGCCCGCCTCGGCGGGCCGAGTCTGCCGCTGGACGTCGGGTTCAGCGAGGATGTCCCGGCCGGGATCCGCCATGCGGTCCGGCTGCGGGATCAGCACTGCCGTTTCCCCGGCGGCTGCTACCAGCCCGCCTCGGCCTGCCACGTGCACCACGTCAAACATAAATCCCGCGGCGGCAAGACCAGCGTCAAGGACTGCGTGCTCCTGTGTCCCTACCATCACCTGATCGTGATCCACCAGATGGGCTGGACCCTGGTCCTGAACCCGGACGGGACCACCACCGCCTGGAACCCGGGCAAGACCAAGGTGCTGCACAGCCACGGACCACCCGCCCGCGCGGGGTAACACTCCGGCCCGCGCCTTGGGCGAAGACCGCATCAACGAGACCTGCCCAGTGACCACGGCACGGTTTACCAGGAGCACCACTCGAGACTGCTAGCCAGTGCTTTCCTAGCTCCTGGTGGCAACTCCGCAGACTCCGACCCGAATCCGCACCAGGTGACCACCCCGCCCAAGGACCCAAGGCGCGGTATCATCCAGTGCTGCCCTTCGGACCACGACCACGACCGTTACCAGGACCAGTGGCACGACCGACCCGGGCGGCCACGGCGGCCAGGTGATTGATGAGTTCGGGTGGTTCGTGCACGTCGAATTCGCAGCCGAGCATGATCAGCCGGGAGGCTAGCCAGTCCAGGGTGTCGGGCTCGCTGGTAAACCGGCAGCTGCGCGCGTCGAGCGCTTCGAGGTCCCCGGCCACCCGGTCCCTGGCGCGCGAGGCGGGCAGGTGCAGCGTCACCGCCGCGCGGTACACCGGAGCCATCGAATAGACCTTGCCGATGGCGAACTCCGCCGGGTCCGCATCACCAGGCGTCCGCGACGCGAATCTCTGGCCGGTTACCAGCGGCTCGGTCATCCGGTCGACCCGGAACGTCCGCCAGTCATCGTGGCCGGTGTCGTACGCGACCAGGTACCAGCGTCGTCCGGCGGTGACCAGCCGCCCGGGCTCCACCAGCCGCCGGGTGCGGATTCCGTCGGCTGAGACGTAGGCGAACCGCAGCCGCTGTCCCGCGGCCGATGCGGACGCCACGACGGCCAGGACGGCGGGATCGACGCTCGACCCGCCGGCCGCGACGGCAGCCGCAGGCAGGGGAACGGTGGCGGCGCTGACGGCTCCGACCCGGTGCCTGAGCCGCGACGGCAGCACCTGTTCCAGCTTGGCCAGGGCCCGGACGGAGGCCTCCTCGATCCCCTCGATGGCGTTGGCGGCGGCGCCGCGCAGCCCGACGGCGATGGCGACCGCCTCCTCCTCGTCGAGCAGCAGCGGCGGCATGGCGGTGCCGGCGACCAGGCGGTAACCGCCGTCGGCCCCCAGCGTCGCCTGCACCGGGTAGCCGAGCTGGCGCAGCCGCTCCACGTCACGGCGAACCGTGCGGCGGCTGACCCGCAGCCGGGTTGCTAGTTCGGTCCCCGACCACATCCGGGGGGTCTGCAGCAACGACAACAACGCGAGTAGCCGGGACGAGGTGTCGCTCATGACCCCAGAATGCCTCCGATCTAGGACAGAAACTGGCCTATATCCGGTCTACCGTGATCCCGCTCGCAACTTCCAGAGGAGAATTCATGGCGGTCAAACTAGTCCCCGAGGGCTACACGACGGTGACGCCGTGGCTTATTTCCCGCGATACGGCCCGGCTCATCGACTACGTCACGGAGGCATTCGACGCGACGGAAGTCAGCCGTCTGACCAATGCTGACGGCCATGTCGAGCACGCCGAGGTCCGCATCGGGGATGCGATGGTCATGATGTTCGACGCCCGGCCCGAATGGCCGCCGACCCCCGGTTTCCTGCGCCTTTACGTCGACGACGCCGACGATGTGCACCGGCGTGCGGTTGCGGCCGGAGGAACATCCGTGACCGAGGTGACGCACCTGTTCTTCGGCGACCGGGTCGGCCGGGTACGCGACCCGCTGGGCAACGTGTGGTGGATCCAGACCCGCGTCGAGGAAGTTAGCCCCCGGGAGATGGAGCGGCGCCTCGGCGATCCCGTCTTCACTCAGGCGATGCGGTACGTCCAGGAGGCCGACTTCTTCGGCCCCGGCTAAATCCCGAGACCGCGTCAGGCCTGGTGGTGCAGGCGGTAATGCTCGGCTAGCACGTCGTCGCCGAAGTCGTCCGCCGGGTTACGCCACACGGAGTGGATGTGGTTGCCGTTGTTCTGGGTGTTGTCGTGCTCAATGAGCAGTGTCGGCCCCTCGATGCGGAAGTAGTGCCGGTGCCCGGGTTCGGTACCGCCCGCCCAGGCGAAGGTGAGGTTATCGAGCCCGGCGCGTTCGATGGCGCGCATCTGGACCCCCGCGACCTCGTCCGGCAGCCGTCGCGCGAACGCCCCGACCAGGGTGGCGAGCTCCTCAAGCTGACGCAGGTTCAGCTCATGGGCGGACAGTCCCTTGGGGCTGGCGCGGACGTAGCTGAGGATGTCGCGTTCGTTCTCGCTGAGTACGTAGTCGGGCTCGGGACCGAACATCGGGTCGGGGCGTTCGGTGTCGCCGATCCTGGGCACCATCCGGGTGGCGAAGTCGGGCGGCGATCGGTGGTGAATGATCGCGGTGCGCCGCTGGGCGAGGTCCAGTGAGTGCACGAACTCGAAGCCGAGTTTCTCGTCGTCGGCCAGCGGATCCAGCGTCCCGTAGCGGGCCGGCTCGGCGCCGAGCAAGCACGGGGTAGGGGCGATGAAGCGGCCGTCGGCGATGGTGTAGTTGAGCGACACGTGATGCCCGGCGAACTGCCAGCCCCAGGTCAGCTCATCCGGCTGGCCGAACACCCGGAGGCAGTACCGCTCGGGGTCGAAGAGCCCGGCGGCCTCGGGCCGCAGCGCCCGCAGCACGTGTTCCATGGCCATCACCGAGACGACCTTGGCGTACCCCGGCAGGCTCGTGCCCGTCACGATCAGCTCGTGCGCGAGCCTGCGCTGGCCCTCGTCCAGCGCGCCGATCGGCAAGCCGGTACGGTCCGGCGACGGCACGAAGGACCAATCGCGGCGTTCATCGCCGAACGCGAAGCACGCCTTCTCCCGCTGTGATCCGGTCAGCGCCGCCAGGAAGGCGGCCGTGGCCGCCGCCATCCGGCCGGCCGTCTCCGGTACGTCCGCGTCATTCATCCAAATGCCCCACCGTAAGTCCGGATGGTGATACCACCGATCGTTCGGCCTAATGGTTTTGATTATCCGCGCCCAGAGCGAAGATCGCGGCCAGGTAGCAGAACAAGGCCGAACTGACTTAACTGCGAGCAGTTCGCAGCCGCGCCCGGCTGGCTGGTACCGATGTGCTGCGACGGCCTTTTCCGGTCATCCTGGAGGCATGAGGGACGAGCAGTATCCGGCCGGGCCCAATCACGATCACAGTCACGATCACGGTCACGACCACGGCCACGATCATGAACACCAGCATGATCACGGGCACCAGGGCCGGGGCGCCTGGGCCCGCCTCCGGCACGCCGTCGGGCTGCACTCGCACTCGCACGACAGCGGCGTGGACACGGTGCTCGAAGGCTCCGCGCAGGGCATGCGGGCGCTGTGGATCTCGCTGGCCGGGCTCGGGGCGACCGCGCTCGCGCAGGCCGTGGTGTTCGCGCTGTCCGGCTCGGTCGCGCTGCTCGGCGACGCGCTGCACAACTCGGCCGACGCGCTGACCGCGGTCCCGCTCGGCATCGCGTTCATGATCGGCCGCCGGCGTCCTACCCGCAGGTACACCTACGGCTACGGGCGGGCCGAGGACCTGGCCGGGATCTTCATCGTCGCGGTAATCGTGGTGTCGTCCGCCGCGGCCGCGTTCGAGGCCGTCCAGCGGCTGTTGCACCCGCACCCGGTCACCCACCTGATCGCGGTCGCGGTCGCCGCCGTGCTGGGATTCGCGGGCAACGAGGTGGTAGCCCGCTACCGCATCGGGACCGGACGCCGGATCGGTTCCGCCGCGCTGGTCGCCGACGGCCTGCACGCCCGCACCGACGGGTTCACCTCGCTGGCCGTGCTGGCCGGGGTGGGCGGGGTGGCGATCGGCTGGAACTGGGCCGACCCGGCCGTGGGACTGCTCATCACGGCGGCCATCGCGGTGGTGGGATGGCAGGCGGCCCGCGAGGTCGGCCGGCGTCTCATGGACAGCGTGGATCCGGCCCTGACCGAGCAGGCCGAGGCGACGCTCCGGGCCACGCCAGGCGTCTTGGACGCGGGGCCGGTCCGGCTACGCTGGGTCGGCCGCAGGCTCCGGGCCGAGTGCGAGATCTCCGTGGACCCGGTCAGCTCACTCGTGCAGGCGCACGACGTGGCGGTCAGCGCCGAGCACCGGCTGATCCACGCGATCCCCAGCCTGGCCGGCGCGGTGGTGCACGCCGACCCGCTGGACGACACCGACCACCACGCGGCGCTGGCCGACCACGTGTCTGTGTAGCTCTGCCTGCCAAGATAACCCTGCCTGCCAAGCCCCGGCCGGGCCGGCCGGGGCCTAGATCTCCGGCAGGATGCTGGCGAGCAGCGCGCCCATCCGGCTGGCCGAGGCCTGGCCCGCCTCGATGACCTCGGCGTGGCTGAGGCCGTGCCCGGCCAGCCCGGCCGCCAGGTTGGTGACCAGCGAGATGCCGAGCACCTCGGCTCCCAGGTGGCGGGCGGCGATCGCCTCGAGCACGGTCGACATCCCGACCAGGTCGGCGCCGAGCCGCCCGAGCATCTTGATCTCCGCCGGGGTCTCGTAGTGCGGGCCGGGCATCATCGCGTAGACCCCCTCGGCCAGGCTGGGGTCGGCGCCGCGGGCCAGGGACCGCAGCCGCGGCGAGTACAGGTCCGTCAGGTCGGTGAACCGCTGGCCGACCGACGGCGGCGGCCCGGCCAGCGGAGACGTGCCAGTCAGGTTGAGATGATCGCTGATCAGCACGGGCTGGCCGACGCTGAGGCCGGAGCGGATGCCGCCCGCCGCGTTGGTCAGCACCACCGTGCGGCAGCCCGCCGACACCGCCATCCGCACGCCGTGCACCACGGTGGCGGGCGGCAACCCTTCGTAAAGATGCACCCGCCCCAGGAACACCAGGACGCGTACCGGCCCGGCCCGGACCGAACGCACCGTCGCCGTGTGCCCGGCTACGGTGGGTTCGGGAAACCCGCCGAGCTCAGCGAGCGGGATCTCGGCGGTGGCGGGGCCGATCGCGTCGGCCGCCGCCTTCCAGCCCGAGCCGAGCACCACCGCGACGTCGTGCGGGCCGGTGCGGGCGGTCAGGCGGGCGGCGCTGGCCGCCGCGGCGGCGAAAGGATCATCGGTCACGGTGGTCATCATGGCGCACGCCGGGCATGTCACGCCGCCCCGGGCTGGGTGAGCGTGCCTGGCTGCTGTTACCACGACCCGTTCGGCCGAAGATGGAGTTGCTCGCGATCCGGTATACGTTGACGTGGTGGAAGAGCAGCCTGGGATCGGCGCTGGTCCCCAGACCGGGAACCCCCAAGAGCCGGCGGAGCCTGCGCAGACGCAGGCCGATGGAACGGAGCACCGGCGGGGGACGTGGGATGACCCGCGGATTCCCTGGGCCGGGCGGCCGCGCCGCGTCGACATCCTGTTGTGGGCCGGCATCACGCTGAGCGGACTTTACTACTACGCGCTGCTGCCGTTCCGTGCCTCCCTGGTTGGTACCCATCCGGTGCTGCTCGAAGTGCTGAATGGGAGCACCGAGGCCATCGTCGCGGCCGCGGCGTTCGCCCGCGTCGGGCACGGGTCGCTGCTGGTGGTACTCCTCGCCGCGATCCCCGGGTTGATGAAATTCGATTTGCTCTACTGGTGGGCGGGCCGGCTCTGGGGCGAGCGCATCATCGCGCTGCTGTCCGGCAAGCGCAATCGCGGGGCCAAGTACATGCGCCGCGTGGACCGGTGGGGCCGCAAGTTCACCTGGCCCGCCGTGGTGATCTCTCCGTTCCTGCCGATCCCGAACGCGATCATCTACGTTATCGCCGGCTGGGCCGGGATGCACTGGGTCACGTTCCTCATCCTGGACGCGATCGGTTCGCTGCTATGGGCGGGCACGCTGGCCGGCCTCGGGTACGAGCTCGGCCATCATGCGGTCGTGGTCGCGCAGTCCATCTCGCATTACGGGCTCTGGATCTCGATCGCGCTGGTCGTCCTGATCGTCTTCTTCCAGGTGCGTTCGCAACGGCGGATGATGGGTGCCTCCGAGCAGGCCCGCGCCGCGGCCAAGGCCAGCACCGCGTCGGAGGCCAGTACCGCCTCGGAGGCCAGTACCGCCTCGCAGGCCAGTACCGCCTCGGAGGCCAGTACCGCCTCGCAGGCCAGTACCGCCTCGCAGGCCAGGCCGCCGCCTCGCGGGCCAGCGGAGGCGAGACGGCTGGGAGCTGATCCCGGCGATCAGGCGGCCGCCTACCCCGGCTAACGGGCTTGATCCCCGCACGACCAGGCGGCTTGGCACGGTACGCACGCCGCGGGCGAGCTGGCCGTCAATGGCGGCGAGCAGTAGCTCGGCCGCGCCGCGGCCGACCTCCTCCAGGCACCTGTCGACGCTGGTCAGCGGCGGCTGAGCGCCGAGGACCATCGGCTCCCAGTTGTCGAAGCCGACCAGGGCCACGTCGTCCGGTATGCGGCAGCCGGCCGCGCGCAGCGTGTCGGCGACGCCGCGGGCGATCTGGTCGCTACCGCAGAAGATCGCGTCGACCCCTGACGGGCCGGCGAGGAGCTGGCCGGCCGCCTCCCGGCCCCAGCGTTCGCTCCACTCGCCGAACCTCACCCCGCCGTGCGGCCGCAGGTCCGCCGCCTCGAGTGCGCCGGTGAGCCCCGCGGCGCGCTTGCGGGCCGCGAGGTAGCCCTCCGGGCCGGTGACGTGCCCGATCCGCCGTCGGCCCGCGGCCAGCAGGTGCTCGGCCGCCTCCCGGCCGCCGCCCTCGTCGTCGGGCAGCACCGCGGGGCCGTCGGCGTCGAGCGGCTGGGTCATCGCGTACACGACAGGGATGCCGGGCCCGGCCGCCACCGCGGGCCTGGGCTCTACCCGGTGGCCGGCCACGATCAGCCCGTCGACGCGGCGGGCGGCCAGCATCTCGACGTAGCGCTGCTCGCGTTCCGGATCGTCCCTCGTGTCGCACATGAAGACCGCTAGCTGGCCGGTGCCGAGCGCATCCTGCGCGCCCAGCATCACCGGGATGCTGAACCGGCCGAAGCTGTCCGCGGTGATCAGGCCGACCGTGAACGAGCGGCCCGCGAGCAGCGCTTGGGCCAGCGCATTGGGGGCGAAGCCGAGCCGGTCCGCCGCCGCCGCGACCCGCTCCCGGGTTTCGGTGCGTAGCTTGCCCTGCCCGTTGAGCGCCTTTGACGCGGTGCCGATCGACACGCCGGCCTCTGCCGCCACGTCCCGGATGGTCACCCGCCTCATGCCGCACTCCTCAGCATTCGCGACGGCCAGCGCTGAAGTCGCCTCCCGGGCCGGCGAGCCCGGAGGCGGATCAGGGACGGACGCCGTACAGGTGCTCGAGAGCGAGCTGGTCGAGGTGTTCGTAGGCCAGGCCGCGCCGGGCCAGGGCGTCGATGTCGGCGGCGGACTCGCGTACATCGCGCCAGGTCTCGCCCGGGGCGAGGGTCGGCGAGGCGAGCTCGCCGACCCCAGAGGCCCGCAGCGCCTCAATCACCTCCGGGTCGGACCGGAACGCCTTGACCTTCGCCCGCAGGATCAGGTAGTTGCGCATGCACGCGGCCGCCGACACCCAGACGCCCTCGTCGTCCTCGGTCCGCGGCGGCTTGTAGTCGAAGTGGACCGGGCCGTCGTACCCCCCGGCCAGCAGCGTGTCCACCACCCAGAACGCGCCCCGCACGTTTCCCGCCCCGAACCGCAGGTCCTGGTCGTACCGCGGCCCGTGCTGCCCGTTCAGGTCGATGTGGAACAACTTGCCGTGCCAGAGCGCCTGCGCGATGCTGTGCGCGTAGTTCAGCCCGGCCATCTCCTCGTGGCCGATCTCCGGGTTGACCCCGACCATCTCGGGGTGCTCGAGTGAGTTGATGAACGCCAGCGCGTTCCCCACGGTGGGCAGCAGGATGTCCCCGCGCGGCTCGTTCGGCTTCGGCTCGATCGCGAACCGGAGGTCATAGCCCTGGTCCCGCACGTATTCGCAGAGCAGGTTCAGTCCCTCGGCGTACCGGTCGAGGGCGGCTCTGATGTCCTTGGCCCCGCCGGATTCCGCCCCTTCCCTGCCGCCCCAGAAGATGTAGGTCTTGGCGCCGAGTTCCACGGCCAGGTCCAGGTTCCGCATCACCTTGGCCAGCGCGAACCGGCGGACCTCCCGCTCGTTGGCGGTGAACGCACCGTCCTTGAACATCGGGTGACCGAACAGGTTGGTGGTGGCGGTCGTCACGACGAGCCCGGTCTCGGTCAGCGCCTTGCGGAACGCGCCGATGCGCTCGTCGCGCTCCGCGGGCGAGGCATCGAAGGCGAACACGTCGTTGTCGTGGAAATTGACCCCGTACGCGCCGAGTTCCGCCAGCTTGTACACGGCGCGCTCGGCGGGCATGGGCGGACGCACGGCGCTGCCGAAGACGTCAACGCCCTGCCAGCCGACTGTCCAGATGCCGAACGAGAAGTGGTCTTCACGCGTCGGAACGTACTCCGTACTCACGTGGCGGTCCTTTCCTGTCGTAGCCCTGAAATCCTCATGCTTTCATGCCAGCCCCAGCCGGCCGTCGCGTCGCGCAGCGCCGCGTACTGCTCGCGGACCTGCGGGGAGGGTTCGGCCGTGTACTCGGCGCCCGGGCCGGCCGGCGGCCACTTCGGCGGCTGGTCCGCGCCGGACAGCGCCCAGGCGGCCTGCCGGGCGGCGCCGAGCGCTACGTACTCCGCCGGTGCGGGCACGGTTACCGGCACGCCGAAGATCGCCGGGGCGATGCGGCGCACGGCCGGCGACCGGGCGGCGCCGCCGATGAGGATCACGCGCTGCGCGGCGATCCCGCAGTCGGCGAGGTTGTCGATGGCGTCCGCGAGCGAGCAGAGCACGGCCTCGACCGCCGCTCGCGCGAGGTTCTCCGGTGTCGTGTTGGTGCTGGTGAGCCCGTTCAGCACGCCGTGGGCGTCCGGCCGGTTCGGGGACCGCTCGCCGTCGAGATAGGGCAGCAGGGCCAGGCCCTGGGCCCCGGGGGACGCGGCCAGCGCGAGGCGGGACAGGCCGTCGGCGTCGGTGCCGAGCATGCGGGCGGTGACGGTCAGCACCCGGGCGGCGTTGATCGTGGCGACCAGCGGCAGGAAGCGCCCGGTGGCGTCGGCGAAGCCGGCCACCGCGCCGGTCTCATCAGCGGCGGGCCTGGCCGCGACCGCGTACGCGGTGCCCGAGGTCCCGATCGAGACGACGACTTCGCCCACGCCGAGGCCCAGGCCGAGGGCGGCGCCCATGTTGTCCCCGGTTCCCGCGGAAAGCACGGCCCCGCCGGCGGTCTGGCCCACGATCTCGGCCGGCCCGGCGATCCTGGGCAGCCCGACCGGCCTGCCGAGCGCGGCCTCGGCCACCTCGGGCAGCCAGCGGCCGGTGGCGGGGGAGAAGTACCCGGTACCTGAGGCGTCGCCGCGATCGGTGGTCGGCTCGCCGCCGGGCCCGCCCGGCCCGCCGGGCCCGCCCGGCCCGGCCGACGGAGCCATCAGTCGCCAGGTCAGCCAGTCGTGCGGGAGCAGCACGTTCGCGGTGCGGGCGGCGGCGTCCGGTTCGTGTTCGGCCAGCCAGCGCAGCTTGGTGACCGTGAACGAGGCCGTCGGGACGCTCCCGGTCCGCTGAGCCCACCACTCCGGGCCGCCGAGTTCGGCGACGAGCCTCCGGGCCTGCGGGGCGGAGCGCACGTCGTTCCAGAGCAGAGCGGGCCTGATCACCTGGCCGGTCTCGTCGATGACGACCATGCCGTGCTGTTGCGCCGCCACCCCGATCGCGTCCGCGCGGTCGAGCAGGCCATCCCCGGCCTGGGCCAGGGCCCGCCACCACCGTTCGGGGTCGCACTCGGTGCCGTCCGGGTGCGGGGCGCTGGCCTGCCCGACGATGGCACCGTCGTCGGCCCGGCAGAGCAGGACCTTGCTGGACTGCGTGGATGAATCGACGCCAGCGACAAGCATCAGCGGCTCCCTGCCACGCCGAGAACCCCGCTATCCGCAGGGGAACGCATCCCCGTCTCACACGGGAGTAACAATGACTCACGATAACGCGAGTCCGCCGACGGACCCTCACCGAG
The DNA here is from genome assembly GCA_963806335.1 of uncultured Actinomycetes bacterium. Taxonomy (GTDB): domain Bacteria; phylum Actinomycetota; class Actinomycetes; order Streptosporangiales; family Streptosporangiaceae; genus Palsa-504. The sequence continues at coordinate 186,000 of CAWDXO010000015.1, read as the reverse complement.
CCGCCGCCGGTCACGTCGATTACTTTAGGTTACTAGCTGTCCTGATAGGGTTACTGCTCGGCCGTCTTGCCAGGCGAGCCGGATTTCGACTGCACACGTTTGCTTGAAAACCGTATGACCTGGGCCGCTGCGAGATGCACGATACAAATGAACGTGCAGATGGGCTTGCATAGAACGCGCTGACTCGGGCAGGATGAGGTTTGCGGCAGTCAGCTGGGATTGTCGCACTACGCTCCGCGGGGTCGCGATGGGCTTGAGCCAAGTAGGGTTGCCGACACGAACGAAGGTCGATCCTGCCCTTCGTCGGCCGCTCGACCTGACTTCCAGGCTGCAGTGCGCGCCTGGACGTCCTCGCGTGGTCCGGATGCCTTCAGACTGGTGGGACTCGCCCGCGGTAGCGGCCTGTCCGCTCGGCACCGGAGCCCAGTCCGGGCGGACGGCCAGGAAGTTCACCAGGAGCATGCTGAAGGAGTGGGGCCTGGCCGCGCTCGCGGATGACGCCGAAGCAATCGTCGGCGAATTCGTGGCCAACGCGGTGTCGCACGCCGCGAGGTGCGTGGGATCGGGTCAGCCTCTCGGCCTCCGGTTGCTGCGCCGGACCGGTGAGGTCATGTGCGCCGTGCTCGACCCGTCCGACACCGCCCCGGTACTGCGGGTGCCGGACCGGACCGAGGAAAACGGCCGCGGCCTGCAGATGGTGGACGCGCTGAGCGACGTCTGGGGCTGGAGTCCGGTCACCGGCCGCGGCAAGGCCGTCTGGGCCATCTTGTTCTGTGCTTTATCCCGGTAGCAAGTTCACCCAGCAGCTATGTGTAGCCGGCTCCCATCTTTGCGCCAGGCGCCCCGCCACCATCAGTCCCTGAGCTAACCTCAGTCAGCACACACGACGAGGGAGGCCATAACCCCATGCCCTGGACCTGGCGGTACGAGAAGGCGGACGGCACCGCAATCGAAACGGATGACCTGCAAGAGGCCATCTTCGCCAGCCAGGGCGACGCGGAGAGCTGGCTCGGCGAGAACTGGCGGGCCCTGCTGGCGTCGGGCGTGGACCAGGTCTCGCTCCAGGAGGACACCAGGACCGAGTACGGCCCGATGAGCCTGCACCCGGACGACTGAGGACGGCTACCCAGGGCGACGGCTACCCAGGGCGACGGCTACCCCGGGCGACGGTACCCCGGGAACCGCCGGCTACCTCCCAGGACCCCAGGGCCGCGCCCCAGGGTCAGGGGCGCGACGGCGGGCTGGCGGTCCGCGCCGGGTCGCGGATGATCAAGTCGCCGAGCACCTCGTCGATCCGGCGCATCAGGCCGGCGTCCAGCCGCACGCCGGAGGCCTTGACGTTCTCCCGCACTTGCTCGGGCCGGGTCGCGCCGATGATGGCCGCGGACACGTTCGGGTTCTGCAGGGTCCACGCCACCGCGAGCTGGGCCAGCGAGAGCCCGGCCTCGTCGGCTAGCGGTTTGAGCCGCTGCACCGCCGTGAGCGTCTCGTCCGCCAGGAACCGCTTGATGAAATTCGAACCCGACGGGTCGGTGGCCCGGGAATCCGCCGGGGGCGCGGCTCCCGGCTGGTACTTGCCGGTCAGCACGCCCTGCGCGATCGGGGAGAACACGACCTGCCCGATACCCTCTTTCTCGCACAGCGGAACGACCTCGGCCTCGATGACCCGCCACAGCATGTTGTACTGCGGCTGGTTGGACACGATCCGGTCCAGGCCGAGCTCGCCGGCCACCTTGAGCGCGGCGGCGATCTGCTCGGCGCGCCATTCGGACACGCCGATGTAGAGGACCTTGCCCGCCCGGACAAGGTCGTCGAAGGCGCGCATGGTCTCTTCGATCGGCGTCTCGTAGTCGTATCTGTGCGCCTGGTACAGGTCGATGTAGTCGGTCTGCAGCCTGCGCAGCGAGGCGTGCACCGACTCGGTGATGTGCTTACGGGACAGGCCGCGGTCGTTGCGGCCGTCGTCCATGGGCCAGTACAGCTTGGTGAATATCTCGAGCGATTCGCGCCGCACCCCGTGCAGCGCCCGGCCGAGGACTTCTTCGGCCCGCCCGCGCGCGTAGACGTCGGCGGTGTCGAAGGTGGTGATGCCCTCGTCAAGCGCGGCCCGGACGCAGTCGACCGCGGCCTGCTCCTCGACCTGGGAGCCGTGGGTGATCCAGTTCCCGTACGCGATCTCGCTGATGACCAGGCCGCTTTTACCAAGGTGCCGGTATTCCATGATCCCTGACTTTCTGGTGATCGCCGAAAACTCGAGCCGAAAACTCAAGCTAAAACTCGAGCTAAAACTCGAGCTCGAACGCTAGTACTTGCCGCCGGGCCCGACCCGCGGCGCCGGCACCCGGAACCTGCGTATCTGCAGTGCCCGGAACACCGCGTATACGGTCAGGCCGCGGGTGGACTCGCCGGGGAGCCGCTCCGCGACCAGCGCGGTCAGCTTGCGGCGGATCAAGAAGGCGTCGACGAGGATGACGACCACGAGCACGAGGACCAGCGGAGAGATGAACTCCTGCGCCGCCTTGTTCCTGAGGAACACGGCGGCGAGCAGGACTATGAGCACGTACATGTAGTACTCGCTGATCCGGCGCTTGGAGTCCACGAAGTCACGGGCCAGGGCACGCGCCGGCCCGCGGTCGCGCGGGTTGAGCGCCCACGCCTCGCCGCGCTTCATCGCCTCGTACTTGCCGGCCCGGCCGGCCTTGGCCTTGGTCTTATCCTCGGGGGTCCGCGGCCCGGCCGACGGGCGCGAGCCGGTGATCGGCTGGCGCCGCTTGGCCTCGGCCACGCTGCGCTTGGGGGTGGGCCGTCCCTTGGCCGCCTCGGCGGGGGAGCGGACTGGCTTGGTTTCGGCCGGTGCGTCCGGGCTCTGCGCGCCCGGGGAATCCTGGGCCGTGCCGTCCGTCGCCCCGGCGCTACGGCGTCGGAACACGGGCATAGCTTAGAGCCCAGCACGAAATAGTGCGCGCCACGCCCCGGGGGACGAAATAGTACGGGCCGTGCCCGCGCGGACGTGGTAGCTCGCATTCCGGCGACCGCGTAGGGTGGAGTCCAACTAGTCGCACGGGCTCGTCCGCCGTCTAGCCGGGTGCCGGCCTTATCGGCCCGGTCGCGCGGCCTGGTGGTGGCCAGAGATTTTAATGAAGGGGACGGCCGCGCGTTATGGGCGTGATGAAGCGAGTCTCACTGGTCTTCAAGGCCAAGGCCAACAAAGCCCTGGACAAGATGGAAGACCCTCGTGAGACCCTGGACTATTCCTACCAGCGGCAGCTCGAGTTGCTGACGAAGGTCCGCCGCGGGGTCGCGGACGTCGCCACCTCGCGCAAGCGCGTCGAGCTGCAGATGAACCAGCTGCAGCAGTCGGCGAACAAGCTTGACGACCAGGCGCGCAAGGCCCTCGGGATGAACCGCGAGGACCTGGCGCGTGAGGCGCTCATCCGCAAGTCGTCCGCGCAGAGCCAGCTGAACGACCTGCAGGCGCAGTATGCCCAGCTGCAGGCCGAAGAGGAGAAGCTGACCGTCGCCTCGCAGCGGCTGCAGGCCAAGGTAGACGCCTTCCGCACCAGGAAGGAGACCATCAAGGCCACCTACACCGCGGCCGAGGCGCAGACCAGGATCAACGAGGCGTTCTCCGGCATCTCGGAAGAGATGGGCGACGTCGGCATGGCGATCCAGCGGGCGGAGGACAAGACCGCCCAGATGCAGGCCCGGGCCGGCGCGATCGACGAGCTGATGGCCTCGGGCGCGCTGGACGACCTGGGCGGCCGTCGTGATGACATTCAGTCCGAGCTCGACCAGATCAGCGCGGGCAGCGACGTCGAGAACGAGCTGCGCAGGCTCCGGGGCGAGATCGCGGCCAGTGCGCCGAAGCAGCTCGAGGGCGGCAACAACGGTGATGGCCAGCCCAACGGCGGCAGCCAGGTCCAGTCGGGCCAGGCCCAGCAGACCCAGTACGCTCCGCCTGCCCCGTCCGCGGCCGGGCTTCCGGGCCCGGATCTGCCCAGCGCGAACGAGCAACCGCAGGACGGTGAGGGACTGTGATCGTCAGGATCCTGGGCGAGGGGCAGTTCAGGGTCGACGACGCGGCCACCGCCGAGCTGAACCGCCTGGACGCGGACCTCGAGACGGCCGTCAACCACAACGACCAGGCGGCCTTCACCGCCGCGCTGACCGGTCTGCTGGCCCAGGTTCGCGCGCAAGGTTCACCGCTGCCCACGGATAGTCTGGACGAGTCGGACCTGATCCTTCCGCACCAGGACTCGAGCATGGACGAGGTCCGCAAGCTGCTTACGGACGAAGGCCTCATTCCAGGCTGACGCCCGGGGCGGCCCGAGGGGAAGCCCCGGGGAAGCCCAGAGCATACTCGCGGGTAACGTTCGGCTCGGGTTCAGCGTTATACGGGTAGATTTCAGCTAAGTAATGCTGCTGGCCCCAGCGGCCACAACCAGCCGGGGCCGAACGGAGGTGGCGCCATGGCGGCGCGTACCAGGTATGCGCCCGACCGGGGGCTCACGGTGCGGATGACCGCGACCATGTTCCTGCTCGGGCTCGTGTTCGTCGCGTTCGTTGCCGCGATCATCGGCATCGGCATCGCTTATCACGCGTCCGGTGCCGCGATCGTGCTGTTCGCGGTGGTCCTCGGCGGCGGTTTCGCCATTGGGTCGCTGTTCTATTCCGACAAGATCGCGCTGCGGACGGCCGGGGCGGTCGAGGTCACCCCGCAGGAGGCGCCCGAGCTGCACGGCATCGTGGACCGGCTTTGCGCGCTGGCGGACATGCCGAAGCCCCGGGTGGCCATCGCTAACTCGAACATGCCGAACGCCTTCGCGACCGGGCGCAACTCGGACCACGCGGTGCTCTGCGTGACCACCGGCCTGATGCGCATGCTGACTCCGGAAGAGCTCGAGGGCGTCATCGCGCACGAGATGTCGCATGTGGCGCACAAGGACGTCCAGGTCATGACCGCCGCCTCGTTCCTGGCCATCATCGCCGCGCTGCTGATCAGGGTCGCCTTCTACGGGGAGCTGTTCGGCGGCGGCCGCGGCCGCGGCGGCAACAACCAGAACACCGCGATCATCATGTTCGCGCTGATGGCGGTGAGCATCGTCGTCTACGCGGTCAGCTTCCTGCTGATCCGGATGCTCTCCAGGTACCGCGAGCTGTCCGCGGACCGCAGCGGCGCGCTGCTGACCGGCCAGCCGAGCGCGCTGAAGAGCGCGCTACAAAAGGTCAGCGGGCAGATGTCCAGGATCCCGACCAAGGACCTGCGCACCGCACAGCCCATGAACGCGTTCTTCTTCGCGCCCGCGATGCACCTGGCCCCCAAGGGGAGCCTGGCCAACGTCTTCTCCACCCACCCGAGCCTGGAGCGCAGGCTGGCCGAGCTCGACAAGGTGCAGGAGCAGCTCAACCGGACCGCCGGGTAACGCGCTCGTGGGCTTCCTCGACACCCTGCTGGGCCGGACCAAACCTGTCCAGCCCAAGCTGGATGACTTGTTCGCGCTGCCGTCGGCGGCGGTCACGCTCGACGCCGGAGCCGGTTTCAAGCCCACCGGTTCCGGCTCGGTGTGTTTCCGCCCGGTCGAAGGCCGGTCCTTCTCCGACGTGCAGAAGGACGTCCAGGAATTGCTCGACATGAGCTCGGGCCAGGAAGGCGGCCTGCCCGTCGAGGTGAGCAAGGACTCCTACGGGTTCACCTGGCTGGTCAGCTCGCGCATGTCCGACGAGCTTGACGCGCTGGTCACCGACCTGCACGCGGTCAACTCCTCGCTGGTCGACGCGGGCTTCGGCCCTCAGCTGCTGTGTACCCTGGTCGCGTTCTCCGACGACCAGGAGCGCAGGCTCGCCCTGGTCTACCTGTTCAAGCGGGGCACGTTCTACCCGTTCGCGCCGCTGTCCGGCGAGCGCCGGGACAACGCGCTTGAGCTGCAGGTCAAGGGCGTGATCGGCAGCGACCTGAAGTTCGAGCCGGACCTGGCCCGCTGGTTCCCCGTCTGGGGCGCGCCGGGCCTGTAAAGCCGGGCCGGTAAAGCCGGGCCGGTAAAACCGGCAAGAGTGGCTGGAATGCGGGCGCACCGCATATCGTTGGGACTGCACGTGGGAGCAAACCCCACGCCGCTCGCACGCGGCACACGAGCCCGACGCCGCGCACGCGGCACATTGAGCAAGGCGGGAGCCAAGGTGACTGTTCAGCAAGAGGCCACGCAGGGGCAAGAGGCCACCCAGGGAATCGTCCTGACCGATGGCGCAGCGGCCAAGGTGAGCGGCCTGCTGGCGCAAGAGGGCCGCGACGACCTCAAGCTGCGCATCGCGGTGCAGCCGGGCGGCTGCTCGGGGCTTAAGTACCAGCTCTACTTCGACGAGCGCGACATCGACGGCGACATCGTCAGCGACTTCAGCGGCGTCCGGGTCGTGACCGACAAGATGAGCGCACCCTACCTGATGGGCGCGACCATCGACTTCGTGGACACGATCGAGAAGCAGGGCTTCACCATCGACAATCCGAACGCGACGGGCTCCTGCGCCTGCGGCGACTCCTTCCACTGACGCCGGGCCGGGTAGCCACCGTGCGTATCGCGGTCACGGGATCAATCGCGACCGACCACTTGATGACGTTCCCCGGTAAGTTCACCGAACAGCTCATCGCGGACAAGCTCGACAAGGTCTCGCTGTCGTTCCTGGTCGAAGACCTGGCCATCCGCCGCGGCGGGGTAGCGGCCAACATCGCCTTCGGCCTGGGCGTGCTTGGCTTGCGCCCGCTGCTGGTCGGCGCGGTGGGAGCGGACTTCGAGGACTACCGGCGGTGGCTCGAGGACCACGGCGTGAGCACCGCGGGCGTCCGGATGTCCGTGCTGCACCACACCGCGCGCTTCATCTGCACGACCGACCAGGACGGGAACCAGATCGGCTCGTTCTACGCGGGCGCGATGAGCGAGGACGGCGAGATCGACCTCGTGCCGCTGTCCGCCAGCCACGGCGGGATCGATCTCGTCCTGATCGGAGCCAGTGACCCCAGGGCCATGGTGACGCATACCGCGCAGTGCCGGGACTCAGGGCTAGCGTTCGCGGCCGACCCGTCCCAGCAGCTCGCTCGCATTCTCGGCGACGAGCAGGTGCGGGAGCTGGTCGACGGCGCCGCCTACCTGTTCGGCAACGAGTACGAGGAAGCGCTGATCGAGCGCAAATCCGGCTGGGGCACCGCGGAGATGCTGAACCGGGTCCAGGTCCGGATCACCACGCTCGGCGCCCACGGGGCCCGGATCGAGCAGGCCGGGCAGCCGTCGATCACGGTCGCCGGGGTGGCGGACGCCCAGCCCGCGGACCCGACCGGCTCCGGTGACGCGTTCCGCTCGGGTTTCCTCGCCGCGGTGGCGTGGGGCCTGTCCCTGGAGCGCGCCGCGCAGCTCGGCAACCTGATGGCCGTGCACGCCCTGGAGGCCACCGGCCCGCAGGAGTACGAGCTGAAGCCGGGTCCGCTGGCGGATCGTTTCGCCGTCGCCTACGGCGACGCCGCGGCCGCCGAGGTGGCTGAGCACCTGCCCAGCTAAAATCTAAAATCTATTTTTACCGAACGAACGGTGGCACTTCCTGCCCGCCGTCGCTTAACGCTGCCGTCGCTTAACGCTGCCATCGTTTACGCAACCCGCCCTCCCCGTGCGTCGTCTCAGAGCTAAAGTCAGCTTGACACGGGAGGACATCATGAAACGGGGACGCCTAGTCACTGCCATTGCCTCGGGGCTGGCCGTGGGCGGATTGGCCCTGGGCCTGGCGCTATCGGCGAGCGCCACCCCGGCGCATCCGGTGGCTGGCGCCGCTGCGCCCTACGTCAGGCCGGCGCCGCCCGTGGTCTTCGACTGCCCGGGGCGCAGCGCCCTGGTCGAGCCGAAAACTTACATTCTGACTTGCGCGGACGCTAACTCTTACTTGGGCAAGCTCTCCTGGACCAGCTGGACACCCGGCCTGGCCAGCGCCAAGGGCGTGCTGGAGGAAAACGACTGCACGCCGTACTGCGCGGCCGGGCACTTCCGCAGCTATCCCGCGGTCGTGGTCTTCTGGGGTGACGCCACGGTGAAAAACCATCCGGGTGAGCGCTGCTACACGGCGATGACGGTCATCCTCACCGGCCAGCGTCCGCGCTACTACGACTACCTCACGCACACCTGGGTGACCGCGCCCGCGATCCAGACCAGCACGCTGCCGGCTTCGCCTGGAGCGCCAACCCGGGTGCCAGTAACGTCGTCATAATGGCTGAGCGGCACCTGAGCCGCCACCCGCGTGAAGGGCATGTCAGTGCTTCCAGGGACCAGGGCTGGCCGGCTGGCCATCGCGGCCGCGGCGCTTACCTTCGTCGCGGCCGGCTGTGCATCCTCGTCAAGTACGCCGGCCGCGCCGGGCAGCACCGTCACGGTGACGACCACCCCCCCGGCTCCAGCCGCGTCCGTCTCAGGGACCCCGACCTCGACCGGCGCCTCGTCGGCCCCGGCCGCGGCCCCCGCCTGCCCGACCAGCTCTCTGCGGGTCACAATCTCGTCCCCGAATGGTTACGCCGGCGGTACCGACCAGAACATCGACTTCACCAACAGCGGCGCCGCGTCGTGCACGCTATACGGCTATCCCGGCGTCTCGCTGGTGTCCGGCCCGCCGTACACGCAGATCGGCCTGGCCGCCAAGCGGGGCACGACCACACCCGTCAAGCTGGTCACGCTGGCCCCTGGGGCAACCGCCCACGCCGGGCTCCAGATCGTCGACGCGCTGAACTTCCCGCCCAGCTCGTGCGACCCGACCAAGGCGACCTACCTGCGGATCTACCCGCCCAACCAGAAGGCCCCCGTATACCTCCCCAGCGCCGCGCAAGGCTGCGCCAAGCCCACCCAGATCCTCTTCGTCAGCCCCGTAGCGCCCGGCCGGTAACCTCGGGCGGGGATCCCGCACCCGGGCGCTGAGGCCGACCGTCCCTGGAGACCGTGGCGGCGGTAGCGTGGCTGGTATGGGAACCGCGCTCGCGTCTGGAGGCCTGTCCGCGCTCGCCGATGCCGCGTACCACGGGCCGCCCGAGCTGACGGTAACCCGCGCGTTCACCGAGTGGACCTTCGACCCGGTGATGACGGCGCTCGTCGTCGTCCTCGGCGGTTGCTATCTCGCCGGAGCGCGCAGGCAGAAAGGCTGGCCGGTCGCGCGGCGAATCTGGTTCCTCGGCCTGGGCCTCGGTTTCCTGGTCATCGCGACGATGTCCTGGGTGGGCGCTTACCAGCCCGTCCTGATGTACGCCCGGGCAGTGCAGACGGTGCTGCTGGTTCTCGTGGTGCCGCTGTTCCTCGCGCTCGGGCGTCCGATCTCGCTGGCCACCGCGGTGTTCCCTTCGGCGGGCCGCCGGATCGAGGGGGCTATCCACTCGCCCGTCGCCCGGATCTTCACCTTTCCCGCGATCACGACGTTTGCCCTGGTGGCCGTGCCGTTCGTGATGTTCTTCACGTCCTGGTACACGGCGGTGTTCCACAGCGGCGCGGTGCGCGAGCTGACCTACCTAGCGCTGATGGTGCCCGGGTTCGTGTTTTTCTGGACCCTGCTGCGGGTTGATCCGGTACCCAGGAAGTATTCCTACGCGGTCGCCATGTGGATCACCGGCGCGGAGGTGATCGGCGACGCGTTTCTCGGGATCGCGGTCATCGCGAACCAGAACCTGATCGGCGCGGCCTATTACCACGCGCTAGCCCGGCCCTGGGGACCTACGCTGGCGACCGATGAGGTGATCGCGGGGGGAGTGCTCTGGGTCCTCGGCGATCTCGTCGGCCTGCCCTTCCTGGCCGCGCAGCTGATCCACATGATGCGCGAGGACGAGTCAGAAGCGGCCAAGATCGACGCCGAGCTGGATGCGAAGGAAGCCGAGCGCAAGACCGTCGTCGCGGCGCAGGCGGAGCCGGGCCGCGCGGAGGAGCCGGACGGCACCAAACCGTGGTGGGAAGACGACCCCCGCTTCACCGGCCGCTTCAAGGCCACCTAAGGCCGCTAGGACCAGCCAGCGCCTGCGGCGGATGTACTCAGCGCCCGCGGCGGATGTACTCAGAGCCTGCGGCGGATGTACAGGGCCCAGCCTCGCGGCAGCTCCTGGCATCCCGCGAACTCCTGCGCCTTCATGGCGCACCACGAAGGTATGTCGGTGTAGGCCGCGGGGTCGTCGGCCAGGACCGCCACCACGGCGCCCAGCGGGACGTCCCTGATCTGCTCCGCGAGCATGATGATGGGGATCGGGCACTTACGCCCGAGGGCATCGATCGTCAGCGCTGCCACCGGGACAGGCGGTGGTACCACCGTTCGTTCGGCCCCAGAAAAGGAAACGGAACCGGCGTCGCCGCCTTCATGGTCCGTACGGCGGCCCGAGTCCCGAAGGGTTCCGCGGCCGAACACGCTCCTGCGGCGCCCGGTCATGCGCAAAGCCTCACCCCTCCATCATGCCCGCGGCCGGCACCGGTACGCGCGCCCGGGGCAAAGATCGGGCCTAAAGATGACGCAAACCCGTGGGGTCCTCGATGACCCGCCCCTGGCGCGCGATACTGTTTGCACGACACGTTGTAGCAGAACCGAGGAAGGCCCTCGCCTTGACTACCGACAACGCCGAAAAGGGCTCGGGCAGGCCCCGACTCCCTGTGCCCCGCCGGGCGCGCGTCAAGCGCGCGGCGGGCATGACGGTCGCGCTTACCATCGTGGTCCTCGGCCTGACCGGCTGCACGAACGACACCTTCACCCGGCTTGGCTTCCCCAATCCGATCACCCAGCAGGGCAAGACCGTCCTGTCCCTCTGGCAGGGCTCCTGGATCGCGGGCCTGCTCGTCGGCGCGCTGGTCTGGGGGCTGATCCTGTGGGCGGTGATCTTCCACCGCAAGCGCGGGGACAAGCTGGGACCGCAGGCGCGCTACAACATGCCGATCGAGATCATGTACACGGCGGTGCCGTTCGTGCTGATCGCGGTGCTGTTCTACTTCACCGCTAAGGACGAGAACTACATCGACAACCTGTCGGCCAAGCCCGCCGTGACGGTGAACGTGCTCGGGTTCCAGTGGAGCTGGCAGTTCAACTACCCGCAGTATGGCGTGACGACCACCGGCAACGAGTGGGGAGAAGGCCCGCTGCCGGTGCTCGAGATCCCGACCGGGGAGACCGTCAGGTTCAACCTGACGGCCAATGACGTCATCCACGCGTTCTGGGTGCCCGAGTTCCTGTTCAAGCGAGACGTCATCCCGGGCCACCCGAACCATTTCGAGATCACTGCTACCCAGACGGGGACCTACATCGGGCACTGCAGCGAGCTGTGCGGCCTTTACCACAGCCGGATGCTGTTTACCCTGAAGGTCGTGACACCGCAGCAATTCCAGGCGTATATGGCCGCGCAGCAGGCGGCACAGAGTTCATCCGGGAGCACGCAGTGACCACGATCGAACGGCCGGCTGTCGGCTACGAGACGCCGAGGACTGAGCGCAAGGGATCGATCCTCGCGGGGTGGCTGTCCTCGACTGATCACAAGATCATCGGGCACATGTACCTGATCACCTCGTTCTTCTTCTTCCTCTGCGCCGGGGTGATGGCGCTGATCATGCGGATCCAGCTGCTCGGCCCGGACAACCACATCGTGTCCGACCAGCAGTACAACGAGCTGTTCACGATGCACGGCACGCTGATGCTGCTGCTGTTCGCCACCCCGCTGTTCATCGGGTTCGCGAACGAGCTGATACCGCTGCAGATCGGCGCGCCCGACGTGGCGTTCCCCCGGCTCAACCTGCTGAGCTACTACCTGTTCACGTTCGGCGGCCTGATCCTGCTGTTCAGCTTCATCACCCCGGGCGGTTCCGCGGCCTTCGGCTGGTATGCGTACTCCCCGCTGACCAGCGCGGTTTACTCGCCAGGCATCGGCGCGGACATGTGGATCATGGGCCTGGTGCTGTCCGGCTTCGGCACCATCCTCGGCGGGGTCAACTTCGTCACCACGATCTTCTGCATGCGCGCCCCCGGCATGACGATGTTCCGGATGCCGATCTTCACCTGGAACGCGCTGCTGACCTCGATGCTGGTCCTGATGGCGTTCCCGGTGCTCGCCGCGGCGCTGCTCGTCCTCGAGATCGACCGGCGGCTTGGCGCCCGCGTCTTCGACGCCGCCAGTGGCGGCGCCATCTTGTGGCAGAACCTCTTCTGGTTCTTCGGCCATCCCGAGGTCTATATTCTCGCGCTGCCGTTCTTCGGCATCGCGACCGAGATCCTGCCCGTGTTCAGCCGCAAGCCGCTGTTCGGCTACAAGACGCTGATCGCCGCGACGATCGCGATCGCGGGTCTGTCGATGACCGTGTGGGCGCACCACATGTTCACGACCGGCGCCGTGCTGCTGCCGTTCTTCGCGTTCATGACCTTCCTGATCGCGGTGCCGACCGGGGTGAAGTTCTTCAACTGGGTGGGCACCATGTGGAAAGGCCAGCTCAGCTTCGAGCCGCCGATGCTGTACACGATCGGTTTCCTGGTCATATTCCTGTTCGGTGGTATTACCGGCATTATCCTGGCCTCGCCGCCGCTCGACTTCGCCGTGTCCGACTCCTATTTCGTGGTTGCGCACTTCCACTATGTGCTGGCTGGCACGGTACTGTTCGAGATGTTCGCGGGCTTCTATTTCTGGTGGCCGAAGATGACCGGCAAGATGCTCAACAGCCGGATCGGCAAGATCCAGTTCTGGGTGATGTTCATCGGGTTCAACATGACGTTCCTCGTCCAGCACTGGATGGGCGTCGAGGGTATGCCGCGGCGCATCGCCAACTACCCTGACCTGCCCGGGAACGTGACCACGCTCAACGTCATCTCGACGGTCGGATCGTGGCTGCTCGCCCTGTCCGTACTCATGTTCTTCTGGAACGTGTACATCACCTGGCGGTACGGCGAAACGGTGACCGAAGAGGATCCGTGGGGTTTCTCCAGTTCGCTTGAGTGGGCTACCTCCTGTCCGCCGCCGCGGCACAATTTCTACCGGATTCCCCGTATCAGGTCCGAGCGGCCCGCGTTCGAGGCCCACTATCCGGATATTAAGTGGGGCCGCGAATCGCATGGGGTGGAGCAGGAGATCCCGGCTATCTCGAATGCGCGGAAGTAGGGTTCACCCATGAAAGTCGAAGGCTGGCTGTTCCTCGGCTGCGGGATCTTTTTCGGCGGCACGGACATCGTCTACTGGTACCTGTCGAAGGACCCGACGGGGACCACGGCGCTCGCGCTCGCCGTCGGGCTCGCGGTCCTCACCGGGTTCTACGTGCTGTTCACCGGCCGCCGCCTGCCCAAGCGCCCGGAAGACGACCCCACCGGGGACATCCCCCAAGGCACCGGCGAGGTCGGCTTCTTCAGCCCGCACAGCTGGTGGCCGCTGTTTCTCGGCCTATCCGCCGCCTCGGCGGCCCTGGGCCTGGCGATCGGCTGGTGGCTCTTCCTGATCGGGATGCTGGCCACTGTGTTCGCCACGATCGGCTTCGTCTTCGAGTACTACCGCGGCTTGTTCTCCCACTAGCCCCGGGCTAGGCCTGCCGCGGGGGCTCCGGGGGTCCTCCCCCGGGCTAGCACCGCGTTGCGACCAGGCCGGACTGGTAGGCGAGGATGACCAGCTGGATCCGGTCACGGGAGTCGAGCTTGGTCAGCAGGTGACCCACGTGGGTCTTGGCGGTGGCCGGGCTGATCGTCAGGTGCTCGGCGATTTCGGCGTTCGACATGCCGCGGGCGACCATCTTGAGCACCTCTAGCTCGCGGTCGGTCAGGACTCTCGAGAGCTTGTCGCAGGTCAGGCCGACCCGGCTGGCGCTGGCCTGATCGGCGTCAAGCGGAGCACGAGCCGGGCTCTGGCCGGCTCCGGCACTGCCCGGCGTGCGGGCGAAGTCGGCACTGCCCGGCGTGCGGGCGAAGTCGGCACCGCCCGGCGTGCGGGCGAAGTCGGCACCGCCCGGCGTGCGGGCGAAGTCGGCACTGCCCGGCGTGCGGGCGAACTCGCCGATCAGGCGGCGGGTAACGCTCGGCGCGAGCAGCGCGTCGCCCGCGGCCACCACCCGGATGGCGGTGAGCAGGTCGGCGGGCAGCGTGTCCTTGAGCAGGAACCCGCTGGCCCCGGCGCGCAGCGCGGCGAAGACGTACTCGTCAAGGTCGAAGGTGGTCAGGATGAGGGCGCGCACGTCGGTGCTCTGGGTGATCCGCCTGGTGGCCTCGATGCCGTCCATCACCGGCATCCGCACGTCCATCAGGATGACGTCGGGCCTGGTTCGCCGCGCGGCCTCGACCGCCTCCGCCCCGTTGCCCGCCTCCCCGACCACGGCGAAGCCCGGCGTGGCGGCGATGATCCCGCAGAACCCCACCCGCACCAGGGCCTGATCGTCGGCGACCACCACCCGCAGCGCGCTCTCGTCGGTCACTAGGTGCTCTCGGCCGGGAGCGGGATGTGCGCGCTGACCTGGAATCCGTAGCCGGGCCGCGGTCCCGCGCTGAACTCACCGCCCAGCAAGGACACGCGTTCGCGCATCCCGATGATGCCGTGCCCGCCCCCGCCGAAGCCGCGGCCGGCTCCGCCGAGCGCGCTGCCGCTCCCGCCGGGGCCCGTACCAGTCCCGCCGTCAGGCGGGTCATCGGCGAGGATCCAGCTGGGCGCAGACCCCGCCGGCCGGGCGTCGAGCACCGTGGCCCCGCCGCCGAACAGGTTCCCGGCCCTGTACCCGGTCATGGCTCCGTGGTGCGATACCCCGGCGCCAGCCAGTTCGGGCAGGCCCGCGCCGTTGTCTGTCACCTCGAGGATCAGCTCGTCATGGCCGTAACCGATCAGTACCTGGCACGAACTGGTCTGCGCGTGCTTGACCACGTTGGTCAGCGCTTCCTGGATGATCCGGTAGGCGGACATGTCGATGCTTGCCGGAAGCTCTCTCGGTTCCCCGCAGCGGGTCACGTCGACCCGGACGCCGGCGCTGGCGGTGCGCGCGAGCAGCCGGTCCAGGTCGGCCAGCCCGGGCGCGGGGAACAGCGGCGCGCTCTCCTGGTCCCGCTGGCCGGGCGCGGCCGTCGCGGCGCCGCCGGCGCGGGCGGCCGCGTCTGTTTCGTCAGCCTGGCGCAGGGCGCCGAGCATCCGGCGCATCTCGTCCAGGGCCTCCCGGCTGGTCGCCTGGATGGCCCCCAGAGCGTTACGCGCGTCCGCGGGCTGGGTGTCGATGACGTACTGACCGTAGCCTGCCTGGACCGCGATGACGCTCATGCTATGCGCGACCACGTCGTGCAGTTCCCGCGCGATGCGCAGCCGCTCCTCGGCGACCGCCTTGCTCGCCGCCTCATCCTGCAGCCGGACGGCATACCGGCGCCGCTGCCTTACGGTGTAACCGGCGGACCAGGCGATGATCACGCACAGCCCGATGGAGACCAGGCCGCCCCGCGCGAAACTCCCGCGCCCGGTCGCCTCAAGCAGCACGGCGTCAACCACCAGGGTCGCCAGCACGGCGGCGATCACGCGTACCGCGGCCTGCCTGCGCTCATAGGTGGCCGCGACCAGGTACAGCACGTAGGCGATGGGCAGGAAGTAGGTCAGCGCCCCGCCGTCTGGGCCGGTCAGCGTGGTCACCAGTACGGATCCGGCCAGCAGCACGCCGAGCATCAACACCGGACGGCGGCGGCGCAGCGCCACCGCGATGACCGCCACCGCGACCAGGAACGCGGCCAGCGGCCACGTCAGCGGCAGCACCTGGTAGCGCACGGCGCCACCGGGGAAGGGCGCCACCTGGGTGACGCTGCGCCTGATGGACACGAACAGGATCACTCCGACGACCGCGCCGACGACGTAGTCGAGCGCGGCCCACTGCCCGGGCCCGAGCCGCTTGGTCAGTGGCGGCCGCTGTCGCGCCGCCTCGTCTGCGATGGTGCGCACATACCTAAGGTAACCGTGCTGACGACCATGAGCGTCATCCTGAAGGCGTACGCCGCCGCGATGATCCGCGCCTGCGGCCGCCGCAGGGCGGACGGCAACCTCACTCTGCGGGGTGATGACGTGCCCGCCCGCCTGCTGCCACCGTAACACCATGCCACCTACCCCACCGCCCGCCCTCGGTCAGACGGCCGTCATCGAGACGAACGCGCTGACCAAGATGTACCCGGGCCCCGTGACGGCGCTGGACGGGCTCACCGTCAGCGTCGCGCCCGGCGTCACCGGGCTCGTCGGCGCCAACGGCGCGGGCAAGTCCACGTTGATCAAGATCCTGCTCGGCCTCCTCCCGCCGACCAAGGGCCAGGCCAAGGTGCTCGGCCACGACTGCGAAACCAGCGGCGAGACGATCAGGACCCTGCTCGGCTACATGCCGGAACACGATTGCCTGCCGCCGGATGTGACCGCGACCGAGTTCGTGACGCACCTGGGCCGGATGTCGGGACTGCCAGCCACGGTGGCCAAGGAGCGCGCGGCTGAGTCGCTGCGCCACGTCGGGCTGCACGAGGAGCGGTACCGCCAGATCGGCACCTATTCGACCGGCATGAAGCAACGGGTGAAGCTGGCCCAGGCGCTGGTCGGCGCGCCCAGGCTGCTGCTGCTCGATGAGCCGACCAACGGGCTCGACCCGGCCGGGCGCACCGCGATGCTGGAGCTGATCGCGAGGATTGGCGCGGAGTTCGGCATCTCGATCGTGGTCGCTTCGCACCTGCTCGGCGAGATCGAGCGGATCTGCGACCACCTGGTCGCGATCGAGGCCGGACGGCTGCTGCGCGCCGACTCGATCACCAGCTTCACCCAGATGAGACAGGTCCTCGCGGTCGAGGTCGAGGAGGGGCTGGCCCAGCTGCAAGCCGAACTGGCCGTCCACGGCCTGACCGCCAGCATCCAGGCCAAGACGCTGCTCGTGCCGCTCGGCGGCGACGACACCTACGACGTCGTGCGCGACTGCGTCGCTACGCTCGCGCTGCCGCTGTGCCGGCTCGAGCAGCGGCGGCACCAGGTCGAGGAGCTGTTCCGTGACGAGGAAGGGGCCCCTCATGCCTGATTCTGCCGTTTCCCCGCCACCCTCTTCGGCGCGGGCCACCGGCGTCATCCATGACCTCGGCTATCGCGGCTACGACGGGCCCCGGCTGGGCCGGGTCCAGATCGTCAGGGCGCTGACCTGGCACAGCTTCCGGTCGTCGTTCGGCATCGGCCGGGGCGCGAAAGCCAAGATCATCCCGGCGCTCGCGGTCGTCGCCATGTGCCTACCCGCGCTGGTGAACGCCTTCGCGGTGGCCCGCGGCAATGCGCGGCTGTTCGGCTACGACGTCTACGTGCCGACACTGCGGGTCGCCGTGGTCACGATCTTCCTCGCCGCCCAGGCGCCCGAACTGGTCTCCCGGGACCTGCGCAACCGCGTCCTGCCCCTGTACTTCTGCCGGCCGCTGCGGCGCGGGGACTACCCGCTGGCCAAGTACCTGGCCCTCACCGCGGCGCTGCTGGTGCTGATCGAGGTACCGCTGCTCATCCTGTACGCGGGCACGATCGCCTCGGCCAAGGGCGGCCACGCGATCTGGGGCGAGACCAAGGCGCTCATCCCCGGTCTCGGCGTCGGCCTGATGTGGGCCGTGCTGCTGGCGGCCATCGGCCTGGTTCTCGCATCCCTCACCGGCCGGCGCGCGTACGCGACCGGGATCGTCGCGATCAGCTGCGTCCTGACTTACATCGTGTCCTTGCTGCTGATCCAGGCCGAAGGAGGGCAGGCGGCCACGTCGACGGGGGCGCAGGTCGCGGGGCTCTTCAGCCCGTTCACCATCCTGGACGGCGTGCGAGTCTGGCTCGGCGGCACGTCACCCGGGCAAGTCGCCGACCCAGGCCACTACGGCCCGCTGTACGGGATTCTCGCGGTCATTCTCCTCGCGGCCAGCCTCGGGGGCCTGGCCGCGAGGTACCGGAAGGTGAGCCAGTCGTGAGCATCGAGCTGAGCAACGTGTCCCGCTGGTACGGCAACGTGGTGGCGGTCAACGACGTCACGATGTCCATCGGACCCGGAGTGACCGGGCTGCTCGGGCCGAACGGCGCGGGTAAGTCCACCATCATGCACATGATCGCCGGCTTCCTGCCGCCCTCTCGCGGCGAGCTCACCATCGGGAACCGGCCGAGCTGGCACCACCCCGCCATCTACCGGGAGGTCGGCCTGGTCCCGGAACGGGACTCGGTGTACTCCTTCCTGACCGGCCGGCAGTTCGTCACGGCCACCGCGAAGCTACATGAGCTCCCGGATCCGGGCGAGGCGGTGGCGCGGGCCATCGACATGCTGGACATGGCCGGGGCGGCGGATCGTAAGGTCACCACTTATTCCAAGGGCATGCGGCAGCGGATCAAGGTGGCCGCGGCGCTCGTCCACGATCCGGGGATCCTGCTGCTCGACGAGCCGTTCAACGGAATGGACCCGCGCCAGCGGCTGCACATGATGGACCTGCTCGAAAAGCTGGGCAGCGAGGGCCGGACGATCTTGTTCAGCTCGCACATCCTGGAGGAGGTCGAGCGGCTGTCCGGCACCATCCAGGTGGTGGTGGCGGGCCGGCTAGCCGCCTCAGGTGACTTCCGGGCCATCCGGCGGCTGATGACGAGCAGGCCGCACGTGTTCAACGTCCGCTCCTCCGACGACCGGCTGCTGGGCGGGACGCTGATCGGCCGGCCCGCCGTCACGGCCGTGGAGCTGACTCGCACGGGTCTGCAGGTGCGGACCTCGGACTACGGCGCCTTCTGCCGGGACATCGCGGTGCTGGCCCGCGACCACGACATCCGGCTGCGCGAGGTCCTGCCTACCGACGAATCCCTGGAAAGCGTCTTCGCTTACCTGGTCGCCAACGACGCCTCCAGCTAAGCCCCGAAACGAAAGCCGCCACACTAAGCCTCCAGCTGAGGAGCAGCGAATCATATGTCTGGCTTCTTCAACCCGACGGTCGCGGGGATCACGATGCGGGCGACCTTGGGCCGCAAGCGAGCGCTCCTGTTCGCGCTACCCGCGGTGATCCTGATCTTGTTCACGGTGGCGCTCAAGGCCTCACACCCGCCGTCCCGGCCCTGGCCCTCGCACGTGCTCGGCACGTTCGGGTTCTCGGTACTGATACCGCTCACCGCGCTGATCATCGGCACCAGCGTCCTCGGCGCCGAGATCGACGACGGCAGCATCATCCACCTGCTGGCCACCCCGGTGCGCCGGTCGTCGGTGATCGTGACGAAATTCCTCGTCGCGACCGTCCTCACGATGATCTTCGCCGCCATTCCTGAACTCATCGCCGCCCTGATCGCAGGCGGGGGCGTCACCCAGGGGCCCGTGACGGCCGGGCCGGGAGGCGGGAAATTCGTCACGCTGGTCCCCGTCAGCGGCAGCAAGCTCGCCCTCGGCCTGTTCGTCGGGGCGCTGGCCTGCGCGGTGATCTACAACGCGGTCTTCGTCATGGTCTCCGTGGCGACGACCCGGGCGATCGCGGTGGGCCTGCTGTACGTGCTGATCTGGGAGGCGCTGCTTTCCAACTTCGTCAGCGGGGCCCGGCTGCTGTCCATCAGCCACTACGGGCTCGGCATCGCCAACGGCATCGCGCACGACTCGGCCCTCGATGCGGGCCTCACGGTGGCCACATCCGTGGTCATGGGCGTCATTGTCACCGCCCTCGCGCTGGCCCTGGCCGTGAACCTGCTGACGTCCTTCACCCTCAAGGGCGACCCCGCCTAACCCGCGGCGGCGGGGTCCCTCCGGGACGACATGAAACCGGGCTTTCAGCACGCGGGGGCGTGCTGAAAGCCCGGTTTCATTACCCCGCCGCAGGCCCAGCCCGCGCCGGAGCCGGAGGCCCCAGCCGGAGCCCCAGCCCGCGCCGGAGCCGGAGGCCCCAGCCGGAGCCGGAGGCCCCAGCCGGAGCCCCAGCCGGAGCCCCAGCCGGAGCCGCAGCCCGGGCGAGCTACGAGCTAGGGGAGTCGTCGGGCGCGTCTCCGGCAGGAGGCTGCCCGGCCCCGACCGCAGCCTCCTCCTCGCCGGCCTCGACCGCATGCCCGTTCCCGTGATGCCCGTTTCCGTGGCCGTTGCCCTCGATCGCGGCGTGGCCGTCGGCATCGAGCGGGATGGTCTCTGCGAAGGCCCGGTTGGCGATCGCTCTCGCCTTGCCGAGGACACCGCGGGACGTAGGCGCGGGCACGCCGTTGTCGTCTTCCGATCCGGGAGCGGGCATGAGGGCGAGCACCGGCTTGCTCTCCAGGACCGCCCGGGCGTCGTCCGGCAACGGTTTGTGTATCTCGACGAACTCGCCGTTGGGCAGCTGCCTGATGATGCCCGACTCGTAGCCGTGCAGCAGCATCTCCTTGTCCTTACGCTGCAGACCCAGGCAGATACGTTTAGTGATGAAAAAGGCGGCGACAGGTCCTACGAATATCAGGACCCGCGCGATCCACGTGATCGTATACAACGGGACCTGCAGGAAGTCGGCCAGGACGTCGTTGGCGCCCTCGGCCCAAAGGATGCCGTAGAACACCACGGCCGCCATGCCGATGCCGGTGCGCATGGCAGCGTTCCGCGGCCGGTCATTGATGTTGTGGTACGACCTGTCTCCGGTCGCCCATTGCTCGAAGAACGGCCAGATCGCCGCGCCGCCGAGGACTATGCCGAGCGGCACCGCGAACGGGATGAGCACGCTAAAGGTGACGGTATGCCCGAGGAAGTTGATCTCCCAGGCAGGCATCATCCGCAGCGAGCCCTCCAGGATGCCCATGTAGAAGTCCGGCTGCGACGCCGACGAGATCTGCACCGGATTGTAAGGACCGTACAGCCAGATCGGGTTGATCTGCGCGAAGGTGGCGAGCAGCACCAGCGACGCGAAGATGAAGAAGAACCACGCTCCGCCCTTGGCGAGGAAGTACGGGAAGAACGGCTGGCCGGTCACGTTCCTTTCGGTGTTCCCCTTGGCCGGCATCTGCGTGTGCTTCTGGTGGAACATGATGAACAGGTGGGCGGTGATCAGCGCCAGCAGCAAGCCAGGAATCAGCAGCACGTGGATGATGTACATCCTCGGCACGATGTCGTTACCGGGGAACGGCCCGCCGAACAGGAAGTACGCCAGGTAGGTGCCGACGATGGGGATGCCCTGAAGGACGCCCTCGAAGATCCGCAGGCCGGCGCCGGACAGCTGATCGTCCGGCAGTGAGTAGCCGAACAGGCCCTCGATCAGCCCGAGCGAGAACAGCACGACGCCGATCAGCCAGTTGACCTCGCGGGGCTTACGGTAGGCGCCGGTGAAGAACACCCGCAGCATGTGGATGGTCAGCGAGGCCATGAACAGGTCGGCGGCCCAGTGGTGGATCTGCCGCATCAGCAGGCCGCCGCGGACGTCGAAGCTGATGTTCAGCGTCGAGGCGTACGCCTCGCTCATCCGGAGGCCGTTGAGCTTGACGTACGAGCCGTGGTAGGGGACCTCGGTCATGGACGGCACGAAGAAGAACGACAGGAAGGTACCGGTCAGCAGCAGGATGACAAACGACCACAGCGCGATCTCGCCGAGCATGAACGACCAGTGGTCGGGAAAGACTTTCCGCATGAGCACGCGGAAGCCGCGCGCCCCGTGGAACCTGTCGTCAAGCCAGCCGCCGGTGCCGCTCAGGGGCTTCGGTACGTCGAAGTCGGTGTCGCTCATCCGCGCTCCCAGAAACTTGGGCCGACCGGCTGGGTGAAGTCGCTCTTGGCCACCAGGTAGCCCTCCGAGTCGACAGTCATCGGCAGCTGCGGCAGCGGCCGTGCCGCCGGGCCGAAGATCACGTTGGCGCCGTGCGCCGCGTCAAACGTTGACTGGTGGCAGGGGCACAGGATGTGGTGCGTGGTCTGCTCATACAGCGCCACGGGACAGCCCACGTGGGTGCAGATCTTGGAGTAGGCGACGATGTTGTCGACCGTCCAGTTCATCGTGCCTATCAGCGTACCGCCCTGCGTCGTGGTGGGAATATCCAGCTCGCCAGGGCGGAACTTGATCAAGATGACGGCCGCCTTGACCAGCGCGTCCTGGTCATCGGTATAGCCTTCTGGCACGATCGTGATCATGCTGCCAGGCACGATGAACTCGGCCGGGGTGAGGGGCGTGTCGGTGCCGGCGACAAGCAGCCGCCGGCCCGGGCTCCACACGGTGTGCCGCAGGCTCGTTCCCGGCAGCGGGCCCATGTCCCGCAGCAGCACGACCGGGGCGGCGAGCAGCGGCAGCGTGCCGAGCATCAGCGTGCGCCGCACCAGTGGCCGCTTGACGAACTGGCTGTTCGCCGCGCCCTCCTTGAAGTACTCCTCGAATGCCTCACGGTCCTTATCGTCGGAACGCAGTTCGTGCCGCTCCTCCACCACCTCGACGTTCGGCATCAGGTGCCGCACCCAGAGCAGCGCGCCGAGGCCAAGAGCGGCGAGCGCGACGGAAAGCGAGAAACCCAGGGCCAGGTTCGAGCGCAGGGTGGCGTCCACGGAGTGGACCTCGAGGCCGACATAGGCGGCGATGAAACCGCAGCCGGCGATAAACGCGAGGATGAAGCACGCCGCGACGATCTTTTCAACCCGCCTGGCGTGGGCGATCATCCTCGGATCGTCCGGCGGGAGGCCGACGATGTGCTCGGCGCCCTCAGCCTCCGCAACCTCGCCGCCGTCGCCGGCGTCGCCGCCGTCGGCCACCGCGGTCGACCCGAGCAGGCGTGGCACGGGCGGGGGAGTGCCGATCACCCGGCGCGGGGCGACCGGACCCGCAGCGCCCTCGGTCTCTTCCATGTCGCTCATGATTCCTACTGCTCCGTCCCCGTCGGTCTTGGATCACGCCGCTTGGCGGTAATCCACATCGCGATCAGCACCAGGAAGACCAGGCCGCCAAGCCAGATCACCAGGCCCTCGGTGATGGGTCCGGTCCGGCCGAGCGAGAAGCCGCCGGGATTGGGCTCGACCCGCGTCTGCGTGATGTAGGCGATAATGTCGCGCTTGGCCTCCGGGCTGAGCACGCCGTCGGAGAACACCGGCATGGCCTCGGGGCCGGTCAGCATCGCGGTATAAATCTGCGTCGGGGTGGACTGGGTCAGAGGCGGCGCGTACTTGCCATAGGTGAGCGCGCCGCCCGCCCCGGCGAAGCCGTGGCACTGCGCGCAGTTGGCGTTGAACAGCTGAATCCCGAGCGCGGTGTTCGCTCCCTCGGTGGATACCTGCTCGGCGGTCGGGATCGCCGGGCCGCCGCCGATGGAGTCGACGTAGTCGGCGATCTGGTAAATCTCCTGCTCGGTGAACGTCACGGGCTTGCGCGGCTGCTCCGCGCCGACCTCCTTGGCCGGCATCCGGCCAGTGGACATCTGGAAGTACACCGCGGCCGCGCCCGCGCCGACCAGGCCCGGGCCGTTGCTTGTGCCCTGGGCATCGAGGCCGTGGCAGCTCGAGCAGTTGTCCAAGAACAGGGCGTGGCCTGCGTTGATGTCCGACTGCGACGGGCCAGGCGACGAGGCCTGCGCGGCGCCGCCGGTGCGGCTGAAGGCTCCGTAGAGCAGCCCCACGACGACGAGCCCGAGCAGCAGGGCCGCGTAGCCGGCGGCCGGGCGCCTGCGCCTGGCGTTGATCCAGCTCACTCGCTGTCCCCTGACTAGTGGATGAGGTAGATGGTGGTGAACAGGCCGATCCACACGACGTCGACGAAGTGCCAGTAATACGACACGACGATCGCGCTGACCTGCTGCTCGTGGGTGAGTGTCCTGGCGACGTAGGTACGGCCGAGAATGAAAATGAACGCGACGAGACCGCCGGCGACGTGCAGCCCGTGGAACCCGGTGGGTATGTAGAACACCGAGCCGTAGGCGCTCGACGACAGCGTGAGGCCCTGCTTCCTGATCAGGTCCAGGTACTCATAGCCCTGCCCCAAGACGAAGTACAGGCCCATGAAGAACGAAAGCACGTACCACTCGCGCAAGCCCCAGCTCATCGGGTGGATGAGCGACCTGGTGCGCCTTACCTGGCCCCGCTCGACCGCGAACACGCCCATCTGGCAGGTGACGCTGGACAGCAACAGCACGGTGGTGTTAATCGACCCAAGCGCGATATCAAGATGAGCGCCCGGCCAGGGCAAACCCGCGCCCTTGTCCACCGATCTGACAGTGAAGTACATCGCGAACAGGGCCGCGAAGAACATCAGCTCGGAGGACAGCCAGACGATGGTGCCGACGCTGACCAGGTTGGGTCTGCTGGCCGGCGAACGGGGGGTCGTCTCTACGGTTGCTGTCGCCACGAAGCAATTATTACGACAACCTGTAGGCGATCGCTACGCGACCCCCCGCGTTGGTGACGATATCGGTACCATGCAGTGTCATGAAGGTCGTTGTGTACAGCCACGACGCCGATGTCCGGGCTCAGGTAAAGCTCGCCATCGGGCGTCGTCCCGCCATGGACGTGCCGGACGCCGAGATCATCGAGGTCGCCACGGCGCCCGCGCTGTTCCGGCTGCTTGACGCCCGCGGCGCCGACGTGATGGTGCTTGACGGAGAGGCGCAGCCGGCCGGCGGGATGGGAGTGTGCCGCCAGGCGAAGGACGAGATTTACAACTGCCCGCCCGTGCTGCTGATCATCGGCCGGCCCGACGACGGGTGGCTCGCCACCTGGTCGCGGGCCGACGCGGTGGTGAGCCACCCCATCGACGCGATCGCGCTCGCGCACGAGCTGGCCGGGCTGATGCGGGCGCGGCCGCCCGCCGTAACCGGCTGATCCCGCCGTTTCCTTTTATCCCGAACGAGCGACGGTCTCACGTTCCGTACCCCCTGGGGGCCCGCTATGGATGCCCGAACCACCTGGCCCGCGTTGCTGGCCGCCCTTATCCGCGGCGATTCCCTGACCGCCGATGAGAGCGAGTGGGCGATGAACGAGATCATGGAGGGCGCGGCGACACCCTCCCAGATCGCGGGCTTCGGGGTCGCGCTGCGGATCAAGGGCACGTCGGTGGCGGAGATGACGGGGCTGGCCCGGTCGATGCTCGCGCACGCGACGCCCATTCACCTGCCCGGCCGCCTGACCGACCTGGTCGGGACGGGCGGCGACGGTGCGCGCACGGTCAACGTGTCGACGATGGGCACGATCGTGGCGGCGGCCGCGGGCGCGCGGATGATCAAGCACGGCAATCGGGCCGCGTCGTCCTCCTGCGGGGCGGCCGACGTGCTCGAGGCCCTCGGCGTCGCGATCGACCTGCCGCCAGCCGCCACCGCCGAACTGGCCGCGGAGGTGGGCGTGGCGTTCCTGTTCGCGCCGCTCTATCACCCGGCGCTGCGGTACGCGGGCCCGACCCGCAGCGAGCTGGGCGTGCCGACCGTGTTCAACTTCCTTGGCCCGGTCGCGAACCCGGCCCGGCCCTCGGCGCAGGCGGTCGGCGTGTTCGATCCGCGGATGGGCGAGATCATCGCGGGCGTGTTGGCCGGGCGGGGCTGCTCGGCTCTGGTGTTCCGCGGCGCCGACGGGCTGGACGAGCTGACCACGACCGCCCCGTCCGCGCTGTGGGTAGTGCACGACGGTGAGGTCGCGCAGACGGAGTTCGACCCCGCCTCGCTCGGGTTGCCGCGGGCGTCCCTCGCCGACCTGCGCGGCGGTGACGCCGGGCACAACGCGGCGGTGGCCCGCGCGGTGCTGGCCGGCGAACGCGGGCCTGTCCGCGACATCGTGCTGCTGAACGCCGCCGCCGCGCTGGCCGCGGCGGCCGGGGTCCCCGGCCTGGGCGCGGTCACCTCCGCACTGGCCGACGGCTACGCCCGCGCCACCGAAGCCGTGGATTCCGGTGCCGCCGGCGCCCTGCTCGACCGCTGGATAGAGGTAAGCCGCCGCCTGTCCGCCGCCGCCCGGCGGCTCCCCAGCAGGTAACCCGGTTCAGAGCTCGGCGTCGGCGTCCAGGCCCAGGGAGAAGGCAGCCTCCAGGTCGTGCCTGCTGTAGGTGCGGAACGCGATGTGAGTCTCGGTGTGCGTGACACCGGGCACCTTGTTCAGGCGCCCGGGGATGACATCGGCGAGTTCCTCGTGGCGGCGCACCCTGACCATGGCCACCATGTCGAACTCGCCGGTTACCGAGTACACCTCGCTGACCTCGGGGATCTTGGCGATCGTTTCGGCGACCTCGGGAATGCGCTGGATTTCTGCCCTCACCAGAACGATCGCGGTGACCACCGGATACCTCCCAGACTGTCGCGGCCAGCTAAATTCAGGGCCAGGTGATACAGGCTGGCGCTTACGCTACTACGTCCGCCCAGGCGCTGAGCTCGGCCAGCGTGCGGACGCCGCGGTGCGTCAGGCGCCTGATCAGCCAGCCGAGGACGTCGGCGGTGGCGCGGGCGTCGGCCAGCGCGCGGTGGCAGGGTGCGGTCCGGGTGCCGAAGAACCCGGCCAGCGTGCCCAGCTTGCAGTCGGGAACCTCGTCCGGGTCCATGACCTGCCTGGCCAGCGTAACCGTGTCAAGCACGGTGAAGCCGGGCCAGGTCAGGCCGCAGTCGCCGCAGGCGGCGAGGAGGAAGCCGAGATCGAACGGCGCGTTGTGCGCGACCAGCACGCAGCCCTCGGCGAAGCGCAGCAGTCCGGGCAGGACCGAGCTGAGCTTCGGAGCCGCGGCCAGCATCCAGTCGGTAATCCCGGTGAGATCCTCGATGGACGGGGGGACGGGCATGCCGGGGTTGACCAGCGAGGCGAACTCGCCCTGACGCCTGCCGCCGCGGACCCGGACCGCCCCGATCTCCGTGATCGCGGCGGCCTCCGGCGACCAGCCCGTAGTCTCCAGGTCGACGACGGCGAACTCAAGCTGCTCGAGCGGTACCACGCCGTATCCGCTTGGTGCCCGCGTGGCCACGTCCAGACTGATCACGCTCACCAAGGTAAATCCGCCCACTGACATTTCCGTCGCCGCCACGCCGACCCCCGTCCCCCGTCCCCGCGGGGGCAGACGAGGAAATGTCAGAGGTCCTCGTTAACGTGTGCCCGTCCATTCACTGAATGTCAGGGAGACGTCATGATGATTGATTGCGGCCGCTGCGCGATGCGCGGCGCGGGCTGCCAGGATTGCGTTGTTCCCACTCTCGAACTGTCAAACGTGACACGCTATCCCGAGCAGGCGCGAGGATATCTCGACGAGGCGGAGGTACGGGCGCTCAGGGTTCTCGCGGACGCGGGCATGGTGCCGCCACTTCGGCTTTCGCGGCCCGGCTCGGGGATCCGGCCCAGGCCGCGGACCTGGGTTCGCCCGGCTAGCAAAGCGTCGTGATGTTAGCTTAACTACTTCGTACCCGGAGGCGGATCGCGACATCGTAATGAAGTAGTTGGAATTGGGCGAATCGGTTGTACCGCCCTTTCCCCTTCACTACGCTGGCCCCAAAGTTGCCTGGCCAGTAACCAGGCTCAACGACCTGAGCGAACGCGCAGGTGAGTGAGACGACAAGGGAGTGTGGTAAGCAGGTGGGTGCGCGGCTCGCGGCCAGCAAGTCCCGGTTTCGCCGCAGTATCGCGATCGCGACTGGACTAGTTGCGGTCGGCGGGCTCGCCGTCTTTGCCACCGGCGCTGGCGCTGCTCCACAACCGACCGTTGACCAGGTTCAGGCCAAGGTCAACCAGCTGACGTCGCAGTTCAACCAGGTCAGTGAGCAGCTCGACCAGGCCGGGCAGCAGCTTTCCTCCGCGCAGTCGAGGCTGGCGCAGGTGCGGGTCCACCTCAACTATGCGAACGCCCAGTTCCAGGCGGCGCAGGCGAACGTGGCGCAGAACGCGGCCGCCGCGTTCGAGGACACCGGTGCGACATCCATCGCGGGCGTGCTCACCTCGGGCGACCCCTCGGTCCTGCTGCAGCAGGGCTCGTTTCTGCTGGAGATATCCGGCAGCCGGACCGCAGAGACGCAGCAGCTGCTCACCGATGCTAGCCAGCTGACCGGCGTCGAGCAGGAAATGCAGCGCACCGAGAACGGGATCGCACAGCTCAAGAGCGAGCTCGCGACCCACAAGAACGCCCTGGGCAAGCTCATCGCCACCGAGAAGGCGACCCTGGCGAGCCTGACCGTGCCGCAGCAGCAGGCGGTGGAGAGCAACTCGATCGGCGCCAACGGCAGCACCGCGCCCACGCCGTCCCCCTTGCCGACTAACTCCGACGCGGGCAAGGCCGTGGCGTTCGTCTACAGCATGCTCGGCTGCCCCTATGTGTATGGCGGCACCGGTCCGTGTCACATGGGATATGACTGCTCCGGCCTGGTACAGGCCGCGTGGGCGGCCGCGGGGGTGCAGATACCGCGCGATACCTACGAGGACTGGGCCGCGCTGCCGCACGTCTCGCTGTCATCGATCGAGCCCGGCGACCTGATCCTCTACGACGGTGAAGGGCACGTGGCCATGTACGTCGGCGGCGGCTACATCATCGATGCACCGCAAACAGGGCTGAACGTGGAGAAGATCCCCATGAGCACGTCCTGGTACGCCGACAGCACGGACGGAGTAGTCCGGCCCTAACGGGCACCGAGACCTCAGCCGTGCCGTACGGCGTGCCTTATACACTCATCCGGTGCGCCGTACGCTCATCGTCACCAACGACTTCCCGCCGCGTCAGGGCGGGATCCAGTCGTTCGTGCACGCCCTGGCCACCCGGCTGCCCGAAGGCACGGTCACGGTGTACGCGCCCGCCTGGAAGGGCGCGGCGGAATTCGACGCGCGGCAGCCTTTCCCTGTCATCCGGCACCCGACCTCGCTCATGCTGCCCGTGCCGAGCGTGTCGCGCCGGGCCGTGGCCATCGCCCGCGAGCACGGCTGCGACGCGGTGCTGTTCGGCGCGGCGGCGCCGCTCGGCCTCATCACCCCGGCGCTGCGCCGGGCGGGGGTGAGGCGAGCGGTCGCGCTGACGCACGGCCACGAGGCGGGCTGGGCCGCGCTGCCGGGCGCCCGCGGGCTGCTCCGCCGTATCGGCGATGAGGTCGACGTGGTGACGTACCTGGGGGAGTACTTCAGGGTGCGGCTGGCCCGCGCTCTGTCGGCTGAAGCGGCTAAGCGGATGGTGCGGCTGGCGCCAGGCGTTGACGTGACGTTTTTCCGCCCGGGCGCGGGCGGCCAGGCCATCCGGGACCGGCTAGGGCTAGCCGGCCGTCCCATCGTCGCCTGCGTGTCCCGGATGGTTCCGCGTAAGGGCCAGGACACGCTGATCAGGGCCTGGCCGCAGGTGCGCGCCGAGGTCAGCGACGCACTGCTCCTGCTCGT
Organism: uncultured Actinomycetes bacterium; assembly: GCA_963806335.1. Lineage (GTDB taxonomy): Bacteria > Actinomycetota > Actinomycetes > Streptosporangiales > Streptosporangiaceae > Palsa-504. Next base: position 156,811 of record CAWDXO010000015.1, on the reverse strand, counting down.
CGGCGACGGGCCCTACGCGCCGGCGCTGAAGCAGCTGGCGCAGCGCCTCGGCGTCGCCGGCGACGTCCTGTTCACCGGCTCGGTGCCATGGGCTGACCTGCCCGGATACTACGACGCGGCGGACGTGTTCGCGATGCCCTGCCGGACCCGGCGCGCCGGGCTGGACGTGGAGGGGCTCGGCATCGTCTACCTGGAGGCCTCGGCCGTCGGCCTGCCGGTCGTCGGCGGCGACTCGGGCGGCGCTCCCGACGCCATCCTCGAAGGCGAGTCCGGCTACGTCGTCAACGACGTGGCCGGCGTCGCGGCGCGCATCACCGAGCTGCTGAAGGACCCCGCCAAGGCCAGGGCGATGGGGGAGAAGGGCCGGGCCTGGGTGGACCGCGAGTGGCGCGAGGAACTCCCTGCCGCCCGCCTGGCCGCCCTGCTGAGCTAGCGCCGCGGGGGCTTAGCCTCCCAGCCCGGGCTTAGTCCGGCTTGGCGTCCTCTAAGACCCCTCTCAGCAGGCAAAATAGGGATTTACTCCGACGCGGCGCGACGGTCCTTACGACGAGACTCGATGGTGAGGGTCACAGCTGACCCGCACACCGAGGAGGAACGATGACCCGGTTGAGCACCATCCTGACCAGGATCGTCCGGCGCATCGCCGCCACGCTGGCCGAGATCGACTACGCCCAGCGCAGGTTCCATGCGATCAGGACGAACCCCGACTCTTACCTGACCGACGCGGACGCCGGACCGCGGGATTACCGCGAGTTCCTGTTCCGGACCTCAGGCCCGCTGCTGCATGAACCGCCCGCCGATCGCAGCGCCGGTGGCCAGCTCACCCGCTAGCTCACGAGTAGAGAGCCTCGATGTCGGCGGCGAATTCCTTCATCAGCACGCTGCGGCGGATGCCGAGCTTGACAGTAAGCTGCCCGCTCTCCTGGGTGAAGTCCTCGTCGAGGATCCGGAACTTCCTGATCGACTCCGCCCGCGACACCGCCTTGTTCGCGTCGTCGACCGCGCTTTGCACGGCCGCGAGCAGGTCCGGGTCTTCGCGCAGCGCGGCCACCGTCGCGTCGGCGGGCTTGCCGTGCCTCTCCTTCCATGGCCCGAGCGTTTCGGGGTCCAGCGTGATCAGCGCGGCGATGTAGGGCTTGCCGTCGCCCACCACCATGGTCTGGCTGATCAGGGCGTGACTGCGCAGCCGGTCCTCGAGGACCGCGGGCGCCACGTTCTTGCCGCCAGCCGTGACGATCATCTCCTTCTTCCGCCCGGTGATCCGCAGGAAGCCCTCCTCATCGAGCTCGCCGATGTCACCGGTGCGGAACCAGCCGTCTTCGGCGAAGGTCTCCTTGGTCGCCGCCTCGTTCTGCCAGTAGCCGGGGAAGATGTTCGCCCCGCTGAGCAGGATCTCGCCCTCGTCGCCGATTTTGACCGCCACTCCGGGCAGCGGCAGGCCGACGGTGCCTATCTTGTTCCGGTCGGGCCGGTTGACGGTGACCGCGCCGGTGGTCTCCGTCAGGCCGTATCCCTCCAGCACGGTGACGCCGGTACCGCGGAAGAAATGGCAGAGCCGCTCGCTGAGGGCGGCCCCGCCGGAGATAGCGTATTCCGCGCGGCCGCCGAGCGCGGCCCGCAGCTTGCCGTAGACCAGCCGGTCGAACATGGCGTGCTGGGCCCGCAAGCCGAACGCGGGCCGGCCCGGGTCATCCAGGGCCCGGCTGTAGGCGATCGCCACCTCGGCCGCGCGGCCGAAGATCGCGCCCTTCCCGCCGCTGGCCGCCTTCTGCTCGGCGCCGTTATGGACCTTCTCGAACACCCGCGGCACCGCGAGGATGAAGCTGGGCCGGAACGAGGCCAGCGCGGGTAGCAGCGCGTTGATATCTCCGCAGTGACCGAGCACGATGCCGCCTTCGATGCAGCCCACCTCGATGATCCGGGCGAAGATGTGTGCGAGCGGCAGGAACAGCAGGGTGCTGGGATCCTGCGCTCCGGCGATAATCGTCAGCGGCCCGAGGAAGGCGTTGCGCACGTCGGCGAGCAGGTTCTCGTGAGTCAGCTCGCAGCCCTTGGGCCGGCCGGTGGTGCCGGAGGTGTAGATGATCGTGGCCACGTCGGCCGCCTGAACCGCCCTGGTCCGCTCGGTGATGATCTCATCGCCGACTCCGGCGCCGTCGGCGGTGAGCGAGTCGAGCGTCACGCTGTCCCCTGGTCCGCCCGCCTCGATCCGCCACACGTGCTCGAGGCCCGGTACCTGCTCGCGGAGGCTGCCGATGGCCTGCTCATAAGCGGCCGTCTCCACGAAGCAGGCCCGCGCGCCGGAGTCGTTAAGGATCCACTCGGCCTGCTCGGCCGAGGATGTCTCGTAGACCGGCACGGTCACGGCGCCCGCGGCCCAGATGGCGTAGTCGATCAGCGTCCACTCGTAGCGAGTGTGCGACATCAGCGCAACCCGGTCCCCGGGCCTGATCCCGGCCGCTGCCAGTCCCTTGGCCACCGCGACCACCTCGCCGGCGAACTGGCTCGCGGTCACGTCCTGCCAGCTCCCGGATGCGTCGGGCGGCCCGGACCGCCGCATGATCACCGCCTGCGGTTGTTCGGCGGCACGGCGGAAGACGGCCTGGGCGAGGTTCGCGGTCGCGGGGATCACGGCCAGGGCCGGAATGCTGAATTCGCGCACGGCATCTCCAGTGAGCTAAAGCGCTATTTCGCAGTAACAGCTTAGAGCGCTCGCCACGGTTTTCCCGGTTACGAGCTTGCGCTCCGGCCGGCCTACGGTGGTGGCATGCGAGTTCACGTGGTGAGCGACGTGCACGGCCGTGCGGATGCGCTGGCCGGCGCGGCCGATGGCGCCGACGCCCTGATCTGCCTGGGCGACCTGCTCCTGTTCCTCGACTACGCCGATCACGGCCAGGGCATCTTCGCGGACCTGTTCGGCGCGGCGGCGGCCGGCGAGTACGTGGCGCTGCGCACCGCGAAGAAGTTCGATGAGGCCAGGGAGTTCTCCGCCCGGCTGCTGGCGGGCCGGCCGGAGAGCCGGGCCAGCTTGTTCGAGGCCGCGATGGCGAAGCAGTACGCGGCGCTGTTCGCCGCCCTCCCCGAACCGGCCTACCTGACCTACGGCAACGTCGATGTCCCGCGGATGTGGGAACAATATTTGAAACCTGGACATTGTGTACTAGATGGCGGCACGGTCGAGATCGGCGGCTGGACCTTCGGTTTTGTCGGCGGCGGGCTGAGATCGGTGTACCGGACGCCGTATGAGATGAGCGAGGAAGAGTTCCGGGCGAAGATCGAGGCGGTCGGCGAAGTGGACGTCTTGTGCACGCACATTCCGCCCGCGGTCCCCGAACTTCTCTATGACACCGTGGCCCGGCGGCTGGAGAAGGGCAGCGTGGCCCTGCTCGATGCGATTAAGGCCACCCGCCCGAGGTACTCGATCTTCGGGCACGTGCACCAGCCGCTTGCCCGCAGGACGAGGATCGGCGTCACGGAATGCCTGAACGTGGGACATTTCCGCGCCGCCGGTGCCCCCTTTGTCCTGCAGCTTTAGCGGTACGATCAAGGGTAGGAGGCGTCAGGTGTCGGAATCCCGAGATGACGGCCAGCCCGGAAGCAGCAGCTCTCCAGGATCTAGTGGCCAGCCAAGTAGCAGCAGCGGTCAACCGCATTCCAGCGGTCAGGCCGATTCCAGCGGTCAGGCCGCCAGTGGTCAGGCCGCCAGTGGTCAGGCCGCCAGTGGTCAGGCCGCCAGTGGTCAGGCAGGGAGCAGCAGCTCTCCGCGAGGCGGTAGCCAGCCCCGCGGTGACGGCCCGCCCAGGAGCAATGGCCAGTCAGGCAGCAGCCGCAGCCAGTCAGGCAGCCAGAGCCAGTCGGGCAGCAGCCGCAGCCAGTCGGCCCGCAACAGCGACCCCGTCGCCGATTTCCAGCGCTGGCTGATGAAGGCCGGCGCGCGCAGCATGGCTAACCAGGTCGCCGCCCAGGTCAAGAGGACGATTGGCCAGGACAGGCGTCGTGCCAGCGGTGACGTATGGGACACGGCCACCAACGAGATGCCGCCCGACGAGCCACCGGAGTGCCAGTGGTGCCCGGTCTGCCAGGCGGCCCGCGCCGCCCGCATGTCGGGCCCGGGCCTCGGCGAACGGCTGGCCGGCGCGGGCGGGGTGCTGGCGTCGGTGGTCTCCGATGCCTTCACCGCCTTCGACAAGGCCATGAAAACCCAAGACCAAAATAATTCTTCCGAACGGGCAGCGGTAATACCCCCCCGGCCAGCCCCACCAGATCGCGGGGAAGACGCTCAATGACCCTCGCCATCGGCGTCGATGTCGGTGGCACGAAGGTCGCGGCGGCGGTCGTCGACGAAGGCGGCCGGATTCTGGCCAAGCTGAAGCGGTCGACTCCGGCGGCCAGCCCGCCGCGGACCGAGCAGGCGATCGCTGACGTGGTGACCGAACTGCTGGCCCGTCACCAGGTCGTGGCGATCGGGCTCGGCGCCGCCGGGTTCGTCGACTGCGACCGCGCGACCATGCTGTTCGCGCCGAACCTGGCCTGGCGTGACGAGCCGCTGAAGCAGCGTGTCGAGGAGCGCCTCGGCCGCGAGGTCGTCGTGGAGAACGACGCCAACGCCTCGGCCTGGGCCGAGGCGAGGTTCGGGGCGGCCCGCGGGTACCGCGACGTAATGCTGGTGGCGGTGGGCACGGGCATCGGGGCCGCCATCATCATCGGCGGTGAGCTCTACCGGGGCCGCTGGGGCATCGCGGGAGAACCCGGGCACGTCCGCGTGGTCCCCGACGGCCGGCTGTGCGGCTGCGGGAACCGGGGCTGCTGGGAGCAGTACTGCAGCGGCAACGCCCTGGTCGCCGAGGCCCGGGAATTCGCCAGGCGCACGCCAGAAGGCGCCATGCGCCTGCTGCAGCTAGGCGGGGGACTGGCCGAGGGCATTTCCGGCCCGGTGATCACGCAGGCCGCGGCCGAGGGCGATCCGGCCGCACTCCGTTGTTTCCAGACCATCGGCGGTTGGCTCGGCCAGGGCCTGGCCGACCTGGCCGCGATCCTCGATCCCGCCTGCTTCGTGATCGGCGGCGGCGTGTCCGAGGCGGGCGACCTGCTGATTGATCCTGCCCGGGCCGCCTTCGAGCGGGCGCTGACCGGGCGCGGTCACCGGCCGTTCGCCGAGATCAAGGTCGCGCAGCTGGGCGAGGACGCGGGCATCGTGGGAGCCGCCGACCTCGCCCGTCAGACCACGGCGCCGTCGTCACCGTCGTCCGGGCCGCCGGGGCCCGGGTCGTTCATCCGCAGCACGAGTATGGCGAACCCGGCGATGAACGCGGCCACCGCGCAGAACGCGGCGATCCCGGGCACCGACCAGCCCGCCGCCGTGGCCACGACCAGGTAGGCAGGGCCACCGAACAGCGCCGCCCAGGCGCCCTTGGCCAGGGAGTCCAGCTTGGGCAGCGGTGGCGGCGGAGGCGGGATGTAGTGCTCGCTATCGTCGCTGACTCCGGTGGCGGCCGCGGGCGCCTGGCGGGCCCGGATGCTGCGCGCCTCGGTCCGCCGCCTGCGCCGCGCGGCCTGTATCAGATCAGGTTCGGCTGCCCCGTCAGGATCAAGCGCGCTCCGGACCCCCTCATCGTCAAACCCCCGTATCGCGCGAGGTCCCCGGATGCCCTCCGCCCGGTGCGCCTCCCGGGTGGCCGCGTCTGTCCCGCGTCCCCCCGCCCCGTCGGCCTCGTCCGCCCCCTGGGCATCCACGTCGGCCCGTCGGACCTCCTCCGCAGCGGGCCCCGCGTCCGCGTCCGTCCCCTGCGTCTTTCCGGCCTGGCTCCCTTGCGCCCTGGAATCCCCGTCAGCCCCCGGCAGATCACTAGCCCCATGCGCTTCGCGGTTATCCTCGGCCTCATTTACCTCTTGAGTCCCGTCGGCCCCCAAGATCTCATCAGCCCTCAGGATCTCATCGGCTCCCAGGGTTCCGTCGGCTCCCAGGGTTCCGTCGGCTCCCAGGGTTCCGTCGGCTCCCAGGGTCTCATCAGCCCCCGACTCCTCGTCCGCCCCTAGCGCCCCATCAGCCTCCAGGATCCCGTCCGCCTCTAGCGCCTCGTCAGTTTCCTCGGTATCTCCAGCCTCGCGGGTACCGCGGTTTCCGTCAGCCTCAGCGATCGAATCTGTCTCCCCGGTTCCCCGGCCTGGCGCCGGGGGCACGTTCTCCCGTTCGGGCCAGGGGGCCGGCTCGGTAGTGGTCGTAGGCGCATCGAATCTAGCCACCAGGTCACGCCAGGCCGCGTCCTCGTCGCTTTCTCTGCTCTCCGTGTTATCCCAGTCCGGCACGTTCCCACCGATGTCCGAATCGAAGCCTGCCTCCACGATAGCCGCCCCCGGTCCGATGCAGGGAGGGTAAATCGCAGCAGGCGTACTGATTCGCGCCGCCCCGGCGGCGATGAACGCAAGACGTGCTAGGGCAGTTGCTCACTGGCATCGTCGCCCGCCGACTGGGTGGCGTGTTCTGCCCCGGCCCGTTGCGCGGCCCGCCTCGCCGTCTCAGCGGCCCGGTCCGCGGCCTGAGCGGCACGGACCCCGGAACCCGCCGCCTGGCTGGCTCGTCGGCCGCCCGGCGCCCCGGTGGTCCGGGCCGAACCGGTCAGCGTCTCGGGAGGCTGCGACTCAGCGGGGGTATAGGGCAAGGCCCGCCTGGTCGTCAGCCACCTGTGCCGCTTATCGGCCGCCGCGGCATCCGGCAGGTCCAGCACGGCGGCGATGGCCTCCGACCGCATGCCCATGGCGTGCGCGCCCTCGAATAGCTCATATTCCAGCCGATCCAGGGCGAGCCGGGCGGCCTGCGCCAGCACGAGGGCGGCGCCCATGTCCAGCCCCTCGGCTTGCCCTGAGGCCACCGCCTCGGTGACCGACTTGATCGCATCCAGGTCAGGGATAAGACGCTTTTCCGTTTCCCAGAGCAGCAGGTCCACGCCGGACGCGTAGCGCTCGGTCAGGTGCTTGCGTGATGCGGCGACCATCTCGGGCGACGGAGCAGGAGCTTCCACATCTCCAAAGTTAGTGCTTCGGGCTGAGCCCGTCGACCAAATGGCGATACCTCTACGTAAGAGTAGTATCGCCCGGTGTCAAAGCTTGCTGGCGTGCGCCTGAACGAACTTCAGGCTGCCCTCGAAGATGGCCTCGGCATCGTTGTCGAGGGTCGCGACGTGATAGCTGTCGGCGCACTCACGCACCGTGACCTGGCTTTCGGGCAGCCCGGCCAGCAGGGCGCGCATGCTGGGCGGCCCGACGACATGGTCGATGGCGCTGCGGTAGACGAGCACCGGCGCTTTGACCTCACCGAGGTCCCCGACGGTCGCCCCCCAGAGCTTCGGCAGCGTGGCCGCGGCGCGAATGGGTACCCGGTTGTACCCGACTTCATGCTCGCCTGGCTTCTTGATGTCGCTCGCGATGCCCGGCAGTGACCGCAGGACATGCTTGAGCACGGGGGCGAGCACGAACAGCCTGGTGTCAGGGGCCAGCGACGGATTGACGAGGACGAGGCCGCGCACCGCCCGGCCATGGGTTTCGGCCAAGCGCAGCGCCAGGCAGCCGCCCATGGAGAGCCCGAAGACGAAGATCTCCTCGCACCGCCGCGCTAGTGCGCCGAACGCGACGTCTACCTCGGCATACCAGTCCTGCCAGCCGGTACGGGCCAGATCCTGCCAGCTGGTGCCGTGCCCAGGCAGCCTGGGCAGGCCGACGGTCAGGCCCTGCTCGGACAGGTACTCGGCCCATCGGCGGAGGGATTGCGGGCTGCCGGTGAAGCCATGGCACAGCAGCACGCCGACCGGACCGCCCGCATGATCATAGGGCTCCGCGCCGGGCAGCAGCACGCCCGGAATCACTGGTGACATCCTGTCAACGGCCTCGACTTTCGATCCATACTGTTCTTGCAGCTCAGAATACTTTAACCAGGACTATGCAAGGCTGAGGCAGCCTAATTTACACCTTGGCTTTCGTTCTCCTGGCCAACGAATAACGGGCCAAGCACGCTAGCAGCAGTCCACAGGACAGGCCGGAGCTGGTGCCGTGCCGGTGTGTATCGCGGAGTGCCGTTCCGTCCGTGTTACCGGCGTGTTGGACGCCTCCCGGAACCTCCTTGTGCTGGTTTGGCATGCCATTGCCGGGCCGAGTAGAAGTCTGCGATTGTCACGATGCTGCGAAGGTCATCGCTGCGGTCGGGGTAGCTGCACGGTTGGCAGTCCCAGTAATGCTCCCACTGCGCCCGATCAAGGTCCTCGTACCCGGGGGTATCGATGGGCGGAATGGCCTGCCCAAACCAGTACGCCCGCCGGCCGCTGTCCATGCCGAAAAATTGCACTATGTCGCAGCTGATCTGGCCCGCCAGATCGGCCAGCAGGGACAGGGGCAAGCCCTCATCGGGGGGCACGTCGGGGCGGTCCTGACTGACGATGCCCGCTAGCGCGCGCAGATCCGCCGCGCTAGCTCGCACTGAAGTGCTCATCGCGCCCTCTCCGAGGATGGTCATTCTACTCCGGTAGCCGCAGCCTGGACATCTGCAGAACGTCATATAGCGGCCCCCGTCGCGGCCGTGCGCATACTGGCAGCTGACGGATGGCGAGGTGCTGGGAGTTGGCCGCCCAGGGCCTGTCCGGTGAGGGCCGCGATAGCCGGTCCGCCCCGGGCGGGCAGGAGAAGGCCATGTTCACCCGTCCCGACCGCATCGGACGCATCGCCCGCGAACACCACCACCGGATGCTGGCCCAGGCCAGCTTGCGGGAAACATTTCAGGAGGTTCTCCGCTGAGCGGCATTCACGCTAGAAAAGTTCCTCCTCGCCGGCCAGATTCGCGCCAACCGCAATACCCGGCTGCTACCGGCAGGCGCCCCGCGGCGTCGGCTAGCGCGTGCAGCAAGCGCAGCGACGTCAGCAAGGGGTGCCGGCGATCCAGCCTCGGCAGCCGGCCAGCATCAGGCACCGGCGGCACTGGCCGGGTGGCAGGCGGACTGGCTGCGGCGCAGCGTACGTAGTGAGAGGACGCGAACGCGATGCACGATGACCTCGCCGCCCTGGTGACAGGCGCGGGAAACGGCGATCAGCAGGCGTGGGACGAACTCGTCGAGCGGTACGCTCCGCTGATCTGGTCCATCTGCCGCAGATACCGGCTGGGCCGGGCCGATGCCGAGGACGTCGGCCAGAGCGTCTGGCTGCGGCTGGTGGGCCAGCTTGCGTCCCTTCGCGATCCGGCCGCGCTTCCCGGCTGGCTCGCCACTACCACTCAGCGGGAATGCGGCCGGGTCCTGCGCGCAGCACGGAAACAGCAGACTCCCGGACATCCGCTCGAAATCCCGGACATGATCATGGGAGCGGCAGAGTCCGAGCTGCTCATAGCCGAGCGCCACGCGGCGCTGCGCGAGGCATTCATGCACCTGCCTCCCGGCTCCCGGCTGTTGATCTCCCTGCTCATCCAGGACCCTCCCGTGGCATACGCCGAGATCAGCGCCAAACTGGGCATCCCGGTCGGGAGCATCGGGCCCAGCCGCAGCCGCTGCCTGGAGAAACTGCGCCGCTATCCGGCCATCGCTGCCCTCATCAACGCCGAGGCCCGGAACGCAGGAGCTGGGCTAGATACCCAGCCGGGGCGACCGGTGAGCCGGCCCACGGCCCCGGCCGTAGCCGGCGGGCCAGGTACCCAGCTTCGTTCCGGCACAACGCCGCCTGTACCCCACGGCGACCCTGGCCGACGTTCCGTGACGACTTGGTGAACAACCGCCATCGCGGCAGATGCGCCTGCTGGAAGGGATAGCTCGCCTTCAGGTCAGCCAGTGGATCGGCATTGGCAGGCGATGGCATCCAGCACATGGCATCACCGGGTAGCAAGGCATTCTTCCTGAGCGGCTGCGCTGTCTTGCCTGGGCCGCTTGGTGCGCCGTTTACTGCCCGGTAATCCCTGCTGCGGCGTGGAAGGCCTCGAGTGCCTCGCCGGGGGTGTCGTAGTAGGCGCCGGGGCCGAGGGCGGCGCTGATGCCGTAGCGGTCAAGCTGCTCGCGTACCGGCCCGAGGACGCTGCTGACGGCGGGGCGGATGTGGCGTTTGCGGAGGTGCTCGATGACGCGGGTGAGGACCGTCGACGCGGTGTAGTCGACGTCGCCGATGGCCGCGCAGTCGAGGACCATCCACCGCAGCGGGCTTCCCTGCGCGGTAAGGGCGGTGATGTCGTCGATGAGGCGGGAGGCGTTGGCGTAGTACAGGCTGGTGCCGAACCGGTAGATCACCAGCCCTGGCTCGGTCCGCGCGCCGGGCCGGACCGGGGCGGGCTGCCAGTGCCCGGCCGGTGACTTCACCAGCACGCTGTTGAACGGGTGGTAGGTGTGGCGCACGTGATCGATGACCGAGGCGGCAACGGCCAGCACGATGCCTTCCTCGACCCCCAGCATCACGACCGCGGCGGTGGTGAGCAGGGCAATGGCGAACTCCAGGCGGCGGCAGGCCAGGATCCGCCGCATCCCGGTGACGTCGATGAGCCCGGCGGCGATGAGGAAGACGATCGCCGCCAGGGCCGCGATCGGCAGGCTGGCCAGCGGCCCGGTGAGCAGCAGCAGGACGATGAGCACCGCCGCGCTGGTCGTGAGCTGGGTTAGCTGGCTGCGGCCGCCCGCGCTGTCGGCCACCTGGGTCTGGGTCGGGCTGCCGTTGACGACGAAGCTGCCAGACAGCGCGGCGGCCACGTTGGCGGCGCCCAGGCCGACCAGGTCGGTGTCTTCGCTGAAGGCCTCCTCGTACTTCCCGGCGTAGGCGCGTGCGGTCGCCGCGCTCTGGGCCAGGATGACCACGAACAGCGACACCGCGGTGCCGAGGAGCGCGGCGGCGTCATGCCGGCCCAGCGCGGGCAGCCCCAGGTGCGGCAGCCCGCGCGGGACGGGTCCGAGCACGGCCACGCCGTGCGCGGCCAGATCCGCCGCGCGGCTCACGATGATCGCCGCGATCACCGCGATCAGCAGGCCCGGGATCCGGCGGCCGGCCCAGCGGGCAGCCAGCACGATGACGATGACCCCGGCCGATACCGCCACATCTGCCCCGTGTACCTGCGGCAGCGCCCGCGCGATGTCTACGAGCTTGGCCGGGGTGCTCTTGCCCGTGGCAGGCACCCCGAGCATGTCGGGGAGCTGCCCGGCGGCGACCTGGATACCGACGCCGGTGAGGAACCCGATCAGGACGGTGCGGGACAGGAAATTCGCCAGGAACCCGAGCCGGGCCAGCCGGGCCAGCAGCAGCAGCCCGCCCGTGAGCAGTGCCGCGAGCCCGGCCAGCCGAACGTATTGCGGTGAGCCGACGGCCGCGAGCCCGGCCAGGGCCGCGCCGAGGATGGCCGCCGTGGCCGAGTCCGCGCCGACGACCAGGTGCCGCGACGAACCGAAGACAGCGAAGACGGCCATCGGGAGCAGCAGCGTATACAGCCCGGTCACCACCGGCATCCCGGCGATCTTCGCGTACCCCAGAGCCACCGGGATGCTGACGCTGGCCAGCGTGATGCCGGCCAGCACGTCCCCCGCTACCTCAGCCCGGTGCACGGGCAGCAGCCCGCCCATCACCGGCACCGCCCGCAGCCGTGCCGGCAGCGAGCGGACACGCGAATCCGGCACCATCACCTCCGCCTGCTATCCCGGCAGTTTCCGCACCCGGTAATCATCTCGCTGCTAGCAACCTATGCTCCGTGTTGGAACCCCGCAGGTTGCCGGTCGCGGTCTAGCGGCTACGGCCCCGGCAGCTATGCCGCGGCCAGGTGCGGGGCAGCCAGCTTGAGGAACGCGGCGGCCTGGCCGAATGTCTCCCCGATGGTGTGACCGGCCAGCTGAGCCTGGTAGGCCCGGTACCGTGTCATCTCCCACGCCTGCCCGCGCGGCGGCAGCGATCCGAGGTCCGGCTCGGGCACCGGTCGCCACGTCCAGGCCGTGACACCGCGATCAGCGCCAGGCTGGCTTTGCTCCGGCTGGATGAAATCGGCGGGGTCGAGGTGATATCCCATCTCGTTGCGCACGAACCGCAACCCCGCGAACGTTTCCTCGATCGGCCGCCGCCGGGCGGGGGCCTGGGATTTCATGGCGCTCTTGTAGGAATGGCGGTGATATCGCACCAAGGTGGCATCGACGATGGTGACCAGCCATACTGCCTCGCTGATCACCGCGAACCCCTGCGTATGGTCCGGTACCTGATCCCTGGACAGCCGCTCTATGGCGTCGCGCATCGCGGTGATGGACCACTCCAGCGCACTCGCCTCGGCCTGCGGGTCTCCGGTATGCTCGCGGTTCCACGCGACCCGGCAGCGAGGGCGGCAGAACCGGGCATGCTCACGGCGCGGCGTGAACAACGCCCCGCACTGCTCACAGGTCCGGGTATCGGCCACCCGGCTATGTTACGCATACCGTGGGCGCACGCAAGCATGCTCATGCTGGGCGTACCGGACGCGCATGCCAGCGTGACGTGGCGTCGCCGCGGAGGCCGGGCAGGCCGGTCCCTTACGTGAACCCGCGTGGTCCTGGCGGCCCGGCCGAGAGCGGGCATATGAGGGCACCTGCCCAAGACCGGGCACCAGGAACATGCCGGTGAGCGCCGGTCAGGTCCTCACGGGGACGATGCCTGGCCGGCCACGCGCAGCGGCTGGGGAGCCGCGCCCGGAGGGCTGGCGGGCATGTCTTCCAGGCTGCGGCGGGCCGGCTCGGGCAAGACGAAGGTGAGCGCCATCCCGAGCACGGAGACCCCGGCGGTGAGCAGCAGCGTGCCGCGCAGGCCGAGGGACGACGACAGCACCGGGAACAAGAACACCCCGATGAACGCGCCGAGCTTGCCGATCCCGGCGGAGATCCCGTGCCCTGTCGCGCGCATAGCCACCGGGTACAGCTCGCTGGGCATCACGAAGGTGGTCATGTTCGGCCCGAACTCGGTGAAGAAGTAGCTCACCCCGTACACCAGCAGGAACGGCGCCACGGTGGTGGTCATGCCGGGGACCGCCGCGATGATGAGGAAGCAGGCCGCCATGACCGCGAACCCGGTCCATTGCAGCCGCCGGTGCCCGATCCGGTCCAGGCAGGCGATCGCCAGCACGTAGCCGGGTACCGCCGCGACCGCGAAGATGGCCAGTTGCAGGGCGATCTTGGTCATGGTCGAGGCGTGCGGGGAGATCAGGCCGAGGATCTGCGGGGTGGAGATCGTGTTCCCGTAGTAGGCGTAGTCCAGCAGGAACCACGTGCCTGCCGTCCCGGCCAGCATGATCAGCCACCGGCGGTCCGTCAGGAAGGCCTTCAGTCCCAGCTCCTGGCGTGGCCCGCCGGATGCGTCGCCGCTGACCCGGCCGCCGGTGAAGGCGGAGATCTGGCTTGCCGCCTGCTCCGCCCGTCCTTGCACCTGGACCTGGTAGCGCGGTGATTCCGGCATCAGCAGGCGCAGGTACAGCACCGCGGCTGCGGGCACCGCGCCCAGGCCGAGCAGCACCCGCCACGTCACGGTGTCTGTGGCTCCTCCGCCGAGCAGGGACAGCGCGACCAGCGGTCCCACGATCAGCCCGAGCGCCTGGGTACCGAACACCATGCCGACCAGCTTGCCGCGGTCCTTGCGGTTGGCGTACTCGCTCATCATCACCGCGCTGACCGGGTAGTCACCGCCCACCCCGAAGCCGAGCACGAAGCGGAACACAATCAGCATCCAGTATGACGGTGACAGCGCCGACCCCAGCGCGCCCACGATCATGATCGCGGCGACCATCCAGTACGCGCGCTTGCGCCCGGCCACATCGGCGAACCGGCCGAACACCAGCGCGCCCAGGAACGCCGCCGCCAGCATCACGCTGTTCAGCAGGGCGAGCTTGCCCGAGCTCAGGTGCCACTGCTTGGTGATCAGCGTGGAGGCGATCCCGATGACGAACAGGTCGTAGGCGTCGGTGAAGAACCCCATCCCCGACACCAGCACCGCCCGCAGGTGGAACCGGCTCAGCGATGCCTCATCCAGCGCCGCGATCAAGTCCCCAGGCTGCGTCTCGGTCATGGCGCCCCAACCCTGCAGGCGGCCTGCCATGACCTCTGACCTGCCGCGATCCGTCTATTGCCGCGGCACAAAGCTAACCGGCGCAGGTGACACCCCCCCGAACCGCACATGAACGCCGGATGAACACACGACAACCGACGGCTGAATTAGCAGCCTGCCAGGGATGACGCGCAGGAACCTGTTCAGGCCCGGCAGCATGGAGATCTTCCCGCGCAGCTCAGCCCCTTTCGTCGCGGACAGCTTGGCGGACCCGGCGATCGTTTCGCCGGGCTTGGCGATGAGATCCTGGCGGACAGCGGCATCACGGACCGCAGCGTCGGGGTTGCAGCAGATCGGGCCGTCCCTGACCCGGCGCATGCCCCGGCACGTCCTTCGCGTCATCGCTTCACTCGCCGGACTCGGGCTCGCCATCCACCTATCGGCCGGAAGCTACCGAGCCTGAAAGGGCGTGCTCGCCCTTGGCAGGGACGGCGGTGAGCGCCAGTGTCGATTGCCGATGGCATCAGAGGGCGCACACTACGAAATCCCAGATACGCGCAATCCGTGACCGGCGCGCTATGGCGCATTGACCGCGACAAAGTGAACCGAGGACAAGTGCTCAAGATTATTGGGAGTGATATTCACAAACAGTTGACGGTGCGCAACCCCAATACCATGCGTAAAGCTTTATGCGCTGATGAGGGCTGATACAATTGGCCCATGAAATCCCCCGACCCATCCGACGATGATCTCACTGACCTCTTGAGCGAGATCCGGCTGCTGTTTCCGGGCACCCAGATCCTGGTGGCTTTCCTGATTATTCTGCCGTTCAACTCCGGCTATACCCGGGTGAGCTCGTTCGACAAGGCCGTGTATGTGGTGATGTTCGTGTGCGCCATCGCAAGCCTCTTGATGTTCATCGCCCCAGCGGCCCAGCACCGGCTGATGCAGCCCCTGCGTGACCGGGCGGCCTTCAAGCGGTCGGTGAACCGCCAGGTGATCATCGGGCTGATCCCCCTTTCGCTGGCCATCACTTTGGCCACGTTCTTTGTGATCTCCAACGTGGTAAGCAACCTGGCCGCGGGAATTGTGGGCGGCATTGTGGGGCTAGCCATCGCGCTATTGTGGTGGATTATTCCGCTGCGGAACCGGCGCGTGGCGCGATCTAGTAGCTAACGGCTGCGCCGGTTGGCACGATCTCGTACCAAGTGCTGCCGCGATTTAGCGAGGCGGGTTTGCCAGCGGAGTCGAGAAGATATGTGGGGGCACCGTCTGCGGCCATGCTCCAGGAGGCCGTAGTCGCCCCGCCATCTGTCCACAGGCGGATGCACGGAAAGCGGTTCTTGCGTTCACTGTTGCTGTAGGTGGGTCACCTTTTGTGATGGCACGGCGGTCTTACGCCGTGCGACTCGGTGATGCTGCGCGGGTTGTTCTTGCCGCTCAGCATATGTAAACAAGCAGTCATAGCGGCCGAGCAGCCCTGAGCACGCGAGGACCGGAGCTAGGTGATGATGTAGTAGATGCTGTTGCCGACGAGCCAGAAGCCGAGGACGAGGGACACGATGATGATGACCTGGTCGGTGTGGGTGTCGATCCAGTGTCGTAGCCGGGTCAGGAATGCTTGTGCCTGCTGGGGGCGGAAGCCGGCGTAGATCTCCATGGCCAGGAAGGTGGATGTGGCGATGACGCAGAACAGGGCGAGGGTCAGGTAGTCCTGCCAGGAGGCGAGCTTGGCTCCGGTGATGACGGTGACGCCGGCCGCGACCAGGGCCCAGGGCTGGGTGAGCGGGGCGAGCCCGATGGCGTACCAGGGTGTCATGTTGTCGATGTGGGTTTGCCACTTGGGGGGTTTTTTCGGCGGTTTGGGCTTGCCCATTTTCCGGTACTGGCGGATGCCGATCACCGTCAGCCCGACGCCGAGGGCGAGTTTGGCGGCGAGGGCGGCCAGTGAGGGGGCGGTGTTTGGCTTGGGGGGGTTGTTGGCGGTGACGAGGACCGTGAACGCGATCACGATGGCGAGTGACAGCAGCCAGCCGAAGATGAACGCGGCGCCTTTCCGGACGCCGCCCCTGGCGGCGAGGATGAGGATGAACGCGGTGAGCGGAATCGGTTCGAGCGTGATCACCAGGCCGATGAGGATGAGGTTCAGCAGGAGCATGTTCGTCCCGATCCGCGGGCCGCGCCGGCAAGCCAAGCACCAGCCGCTCGCACGTTGCATCACCTTGTCCGGGTGAGGTTCCGGTCCGCCGCCATCTCACCGGTTAAGCTGCTCGCTCCGGGAACTCGACCACGAGGCAGTCCGCGGGACCTAGTTCACCCAGGGATACCTCGGTCACCGTTATTTCGTTCGCTCGGCCCAGGCTGAGCTGTCGGCAATTTAGAAGTCTCCTGGCGGATGTCAGCTGGCGGCACGACGCTCACGTCGATCAGTTCAAGGCCGAAGCTGGCGATCCGCTGCAGTAGTCCGTAGAGGGCGCCCTGATCTAGGACCTCACGATGAAGCGTGGTCGTGTCGGGGCCCACGCTGACGTCACAGTCGTCGAATTCTGCCTGCAGGACGGTACCCGCCTGGCCGGCGAAAGTGATCTCGTATGTTCGTGATGCCACTATTCTGGCGCCCTCGCAGCTCGCTTCTAGTCACGCGTGGTCCGAGTATGCATTGTGGGCGCGGCTGCGTCCTACTCTTTCGAGGGTGATCAGCTGTCTTTGGCCGTCAGAATGCCGTCGCCGGGTTTCGCGCTGCCCGCCGGCTCAGCGATCGTCGTGGACGATTTCCAGGAGGCAGCGGCCGGGGTCGCCAGGAACATGACCGATCTGGTTGAGCGCTGGCCGGCCGAGACTGCGCAGCTGGTGCTGGCCAGCCGCGTCGACCCGCCGCTGCGGCTGCACCGGCTGCGGCTGTCGGGTGAGTTGTGCGAGGTCAGGCACTTCCTCGCGGCGCGGGAGGCCGGCCGGGCACTCGCGCTGCTGCACGACCGGGTCATCACCGACTTCCTGCACGATCCGGTGGTGCCCGCGGCGCTCGATCTCAGCACGGTCGATCCCTCGCGGCTCGCGGGTGCCCCTGACCGGCTGCTGGCCCTGGCGGCTGACCTGCTGCTGTGGGGGTGACTGGGTTCGCGGCGGGGAGTACCTTGACCTGTTCGAGCGCACCCAGCCGGCCTTGTCGCCGAGCCGCTGACCGCTGCCGAGCTGCGTGTCCTGAAGCTATTGCCGACCACCTCATACCTGCAGATCGCAGCCGCCCTGTACATCTCGCACAACACAGTGAAGACCCACCTGCGGTCGATCTACCAGAAGCTGGGAGTGTCCTCGCGCGCGCAGGCGATCGAGCGAGCCGTGGATCTCCACCTGCTCTAAGACTGTCCCGCGCCGGAGAAGGAACGGGAAGTCCCGTAGTCCGGAGAGCCAGTGCGGCGCCGAGGTCCGGACGTCTCGACCGCCGCATGGCGCTAATGTTTCCGGGTCCACCTTGGCTCCGCTACGCGCCATGCCCTATTCCAGTCGGCGAGGCGGCGCCGGGCGAGCAGGACTCGCCCCGCGCCGCCGCCGAGGCAGAGCAGAAGTCCCAGCACGAGCACTGTCAGCCATTCGGCCATGGCGATATGCGCTTGTACCTGCGAATGCCGAAGCGGCGGTCCGGTCAGCGAGCCCGACCGGGTAACCGACACCCGGGCGCTGCCGCTTGTCACGTCTCCCAGGCTGACCGTAATCAAGCCGCGGCGCACCTGCCCATCCGGCGCCGTCCAGCGTGCCGGCGCCCAGACCGTGGCCGCCGGCCCAGAGGGGATTTGCCCTTGCGCGGTGCCCTGCACGGTGGCTGGCACGAGGCGCCAGCCCGCTTCGGCGCGCTGCTGTTGCATGCTCGCGGCGCCGATCCAGTGGCCGGCCACTGCCGCCAGGATGGGCGCGGAGATCAGGAACACCGCGATCAGCCCGGCGATCATGGCCGCCTCGACCCGGTCGATGCGCCGGCGTAGCGGGTTGTGGTCCCAGCCGAGCATCCTCGAGCGGCGCATCCGCTCTATCGTCGGGCTGCTGCGCGGGGTTCGGTGTCTTGGTACCGGATCAGGTCTCGGGCCGGGCCACGGCATCGGCATCATGACGCCACCGGAATTCGCTGGCGCTGCTAGACCGGCCTCGTGGTGCCTGGCCTCTGACGCGAGTCGTACCCGCAGACCGCGATGCCGTCCATGAGGTTAGCGGAACCGAGCACCTTATACTCCACGTCCGTCCCGCCCACGTGCCTGATGGTCGCTGTCGACCTCATAACGGCCTCCCCCATATCAGGAAAATGTCCGTGCCCAACCAGCCTCCGCCCGGACTCCGGGTTGGGCATCACCCATGCAGGGTGGCACCTCTGCGGTAGTTCACTTGCTCTCAGGCAGAACAAGTCCTGGCCGTACGGGAGGGATCCTCACACCCAAGGTGGAGGCAAGCCACGCCTTTCCCTGGCCAGCGGAACTTGCTAACCACGTATCACCCTGCGAGAATAAGGCTCGTCATGCTGCTCCAGACCTCGGCGGCTATGCGAACTACCGGCCAGAGGCATGAATGAGCCGCAAAGATTGGCGGGTGTCGGCCGACGGTCGATCGACTGGCCTTTCGGGGGATCGCCTTGTGGTACCTGGGTCGCGCCATGACCACGATCCAGGTCAGAGCCCTGAGGATGCCGGGTGTTCACCCCATGGATTCCAGGTCGGGTTATGGGTGAGACGGCGGGGGCCGACGTGGCGCAGCGCTCGGCGACAGACCGGGATGCCCCGCACGCCGCGCGGTTCGCGCTGACGAAGTTCCGCCCTACCACGCTGCCCGCAACGCTGCTCACCAGGCCGGTGCTGCTTAGACGACTGGAGGCGGGAGCCAGCCAGCGTCTAACGGTGGTGGTCGGATCGGCTGGGGCCGGCAAGAGCGTGCTCTTGTCGAGCTGGGCGGCCACGCGAGATGGCGGGGTCACATCCTGGCTTTCGTGCGATGAGGCCGACGCGGACCCGGTCCGTTTCTGGGCGGGGTTCATCGAGGCTCCCCAGGCGGTGGCGCCGGGATTCGGCGCCGATGCGGCTGAGCTGCTCGCGATGGACGGCGTGATGTCCGCCGACGTGACCGCGTCGATCGCGAACGATGCCGCGATGCTGCCCGCCGGGTCGGTGATCGTCGTCGACGACTTCCACACGGCGGCGGCGGCCGCCAGGAACATGACCGATCTGGTGGAGCGCTGGCCGGCCAGGACCGCGCAGCTTGTGCTGGCCAGCCGCGTCGACCCGCCCGTGCGGCTGCACCGGCTACGGCTGTCCGGTGAGCTATGCGAGCTTCGCGACAGCGACCTGTATCTGTCGCTGTCCGAGAGCGGCGCCCTGCTCGAGAACTTCGGCGTCCGGGTCGCCCCCGGTGAGCTGGCCCTGTTGCACCGACGAAGTGAGGGGTGGGTCGCGGCGCTGCAGATGGCCGCGCTGACGCTCCGCGGGACCAAGGACCCGGCCCAGATCGCGCGTGCGCTGGATGTCCGCGGCCATGCGATCGCCGAGTACTTCATCGGTGAAGTCCTGGAACAGCAGCCACCTGAGGTGGCGGCCTTCATGCTGGAGACTTCTGTCCTGGGCGAGCTGACCGCTGATGCCTGCACCGCGGTGACCGGCAGGCAGGACGCGGCGGCGCTGCTGCACCGTATCGAGGCGGCCAACCTGTTCATCGTGGCCCTCGATGATGGCCGGACGAGTTACCGGTATCACCATCTGGTGCGCGAGGTGCTGCGCGCGCAGCTGCGTGCCATGGATCGCACGCGGGAGCTCACGCTGCAGCTCCGGGCAGCCGAGTGGCTGGAGTCCACGGGCGACACCCGGGGAGCGACCCGCTATTTCCTCGCCGCCGGGCAGGCTGACCGGGCCCTGGGCTTGCTGCAGGAGCGGGTGGCGGCCGACTTGTTCCAAGATCCGGCCGCGCCGGCGGCACTGGACCTCAGCACGGTTGACCCGTCGCTGCTGGCGGACGTTCCCGAGCGGCTATTGGCCGTTGCCGCCGACCTGCTGCTGTGGGGTGACGCGGTTCGCGGCGGTCAGTACCTGAACCTGCTGGAACGCTCCCAGGCGGTGATCCCGCCGGACTCGCGGCTGGCGTCCCGGCTCGCAGTGTTGCGATCGCTGCGCTGCACGCTGTCCGGTGAGGCGACCGAGGCGGTACGCTATGGCCTCGCGGCGCGGGGTATCGAAGAACGGACCTTGCTCGGGGATCAGTGGGGTTTCGGCGTACCGCTGCTACTGCTGCGGGCCTATACCTGGCTGGAGGACTTCGAGGCGGTCGACCGCGAGGCGGCCGTGGCGCAGGCGATGCCCTCGGTCGCCGAGCCGGCCAGACTGGTGGATGCGCGGGGTGCGCAGGCGCTTGCGTGGTTCGAAGCCGGCCGCCTGGCCGAGGCCGCTGAGGCCGCCAGGGCCGCCGATGCCGACGCGAAGCGGCTGGGATTCGAGCAGCATCCCTTCGCAGTGGATTACCTGCGCGTTCTGGCATGCACCGCGCTGGAGCAGCGGGATTTCGGCACGGCGGAGCATCTGACCGAGCGTGCGCTGACGATATCTGAGCGGTTCCGGCCCGTCTTTGAGTTTCTCGCCCTGCTCGACCGGGCCGGGATCTGGGCGGCCCGCGGGCAGATCCGTGAGGCGCTGGCAACGGTAGATGGGGCGCGCCTGGTCCTGGCCGAGACGAAATCCGTGCTGCTGGGGCGAGCCGACGAGCTCGAGGCACTGCTGCGCTTGTCGCTCGGCGACCTGCGCTCGGCCGCCGAACTGGCGAGCGGGCTTCCGGCCACCCGGCGCGGCCTGCTGCTGGCCCGGGTCGCGCTCGCCGCCAGCGATCACGGCGCCGCCGCGGCACACCTGGACGCGCTGTCGCCGGGGAAACTCACGCCGCGAACCGCGATGGTACGCCAGGTACTCCTGGCCGCCACCGCGATCGAGCGCGGCGACCCCGAGGCGGCTGGCATCATGGGCGGTGTGCTCCGGGCAGCACGTCACGAAGGCTTCCTCAACACGATCGTGACGACCGCGCCCCAGGTGACGCGTTACCTTGTCGAGAATTCGACCGCCGCGCTGCCCGACCCGTTCCTGAAGCGGATCATTGCCGCGGCCCTGGAGGTCCGCGCTACGCACCCGGCACGATCCGGTCGCATTCTCAACGCGCCGCTTACCGACGCGGAGCTGCGGGTCCTGAAACTGCTGCCGACCACCAGCCCGGCACAGATGGCCGCTGCTCTTTACATATCCCTCAACACGGTGAAGACCCACCTGCGGTCGATCTACCAGAAGCTGGGAGGGTCCTCGCGCTCGGAAGCGATTGAGCGAGCCGTGGAACTGCGGCTGCTCTGAGACCCTCCCGCATGGGAAGCGGTGATCTCGCTGGTCGCCGCGAGCAACCGCAGCAGGGTGTTTTGGTGGCCCGGTCTGCGAGACCACCCTTAAAGGGTGATGCCGGCCGCCGCTGACCGGCGCAGATTCGGTCGGAGGAACGTGGGTACTGGCCGGTGGTGTCAGGTGCTGCGATAGCGGAGGGGATTGTCATGACTGCGACTGCTGATCGTGCGGCGGCTGGGAAATCTGGTGGCGGAGCGGCCAGGAAATCAAGTGCGCCGAGGGCGGGGGCTTCGGCTCGCCGGGCGTCGCGGCCTGCGGCGGTGGAGCATCTGAGCCGGGCGGACCGGGCGGCGCGGGGGAAGGACGCCAGGGCGGTGGCGCCGCTGGAGTCGCATGCCGAGTTCAGCCCGGGCCGGGGGCGGGATCCGGTCGGGCTGCTGCTGGGCCAGGCGGCGTCGCGGGTGCCGGAGCTGGTGCCGGTGCGGCACGGGCGGATGCTGGTGTCCCCGTTCACGTTTTACCGGGGCGCGGCGCTGCCGATGGCGGCGGACCTGGCCGGCACGCCGTCTTCGGGGCTGCGGGTGCAGTTGTGCGGGGACGCGCACTTGTCGAATTTCGGGGCGTTCGCCTCGCCGGAGCGGCGGCTGGTCTTCGATGTCAACGACTTCGATGAGACCCTGCCCGGCCCGTTCGAGTGGGATGTCAAGCGGCTGGCCGCGAGCCTGGCGGTGGCCGGGCGGGACAGCGGGTTCCCCGTCAAGACGCGCCGCAAGGTCGCGCTGGCGGCTGGTGAAGGTTACCGTACCGCGATGCAGGGGTTCGCCGGGCAGCCGTTCCTGGACGTGTGGTACGCGCACCTGGACATCGAGCCGGCCATGGCCGAGTTCCGGTCCCAGGTCAAGGCGAAAAGGTTCAAGGAGTTCGAGAAGCTGCTGGCCAAGGCCCACACCGCCGACAGCACGAAGGCGCTGGGCAAGCTCACCACCATGGTCGACGGGCGGCGGCGGATCATCAGCACCCCCCCGACGATCGTCCCGGTCGAGGAGGTCTTCGGCGGCGTGCAGGCTGAGGCGATCTACCAGCTGCTGCATACCGTGCTGGGCAAGTACCGGCGGACCCTGCAGTCCGACCGGCGGCACCTGCTCGAGCAGTTCACCCTGGTGCAGGTGGCCCGCAAGGTCGTCGGGGTCGGCAGCGTCGGCACCCGCGCGTGGGTCCTGCTGATGGACGCCGCCGACGGGGTCGAACCGTTGTTCTTGCAGGCCAAGGAGGCCCAGCCGTCGGTGCTGGCGGAGTACGCCGGGCGCAGCCAGTACACCAACCAGGGTGAGCGGGTGGTCGCCGGGCAGCACCTGATGCAGGCCCAAAGCGACATCTTCCTCGGCTGGACCCGCGTCGCCAACCCCATCGACGGGGTGGAACGCGACTTCTACGTCCGGCAGCTGAAGGACTGGAAGTTCTCCGTCCCGATCGAGCTGATGCTCCCGCCGGGCATGACGGCTTACGCGCGGCTGTGCGGGTGGACCCTGGCCCGGGCGCACGCCCGCTCCGGCGACCGCGTCGCGCTGGCCGCCTACCTCGGCGCCTCCGACAAGTTCGACCAGGCCATCGCCGACTTCGCCGAAACCTACGCCGACCAGAACGAGCTCGACTACGCCGCCCTCCAGGCCGCCGTCAAAGACGGCAAAGCCCAAGCCACCACCGAAATCTAGACGCGGCAGCCCGTCCCGGAAAGCCGCCGCACCAGATATCACTCAAACGGAGGTCGGCAATGTCCGCACTGCTCTGGACAGTCGCGATCGTCTGGCTTGTGGCGCTGGCGTTCTGGCCCGCTCGCGTGGCCCGCCATAAGGGCCACAGCTGGCTGCTGTTTTTTATCTTCAGCTTGTTTCTTTTCTTCCCTGCGCTGATCACGGCGTACCTCGTCCGGGACCGGCGCTCCCTCGCAGGCAGCACCGTCTAGCCGCAACCGGGCTGGGAGATCGTCTTCTCCCAGCACCGGTGCGCTGGAACACCCGCGATAATGAAATGGACAACGACCGGCTGGGTTACTGCTCGCTGGCGGCGAGTAGCCCGATCTCGACGAGGTCGAGGGGGTGGACCCACTCGTCACTGACGGCGATCCCGCCTGCCTTCGCGATTGCTGCGCGCAGCGGCACGGCCCAGACGTGCTCGATCAGCGCGATAGCCGCCGCGTTGCCGGGCTCGATAGCGTCCGCTACGTCCCACACCTCGGACTCGTCGATCAAGTGACCGTCGGACCCGGCCTGCATCCCGGCGATGGCTCCAGCCTCCACGGCGGCATCGCCGCCGACCCCGAGGCCGAGCAGGGCGCCGACGGTGGCGCCGAGGCCTTCCGCCTCCTCGATCGACAGGTCGCTCCACTGCAGGACGGTCAGGCTGCCGTCCACGTTCTTCTGAACAGCCAGAGCGTCGATGAGGCGGATCACTTCGTTTTCCCTGAGTCGCTTGAGCTCCTCTAGGATCTCCCCGGAGAAGCCTGGTTTGTCGAAGCTGACGACTAGCAGCTGTACAGGTCCGATGGGCATGCTCAGACTCCTAAATGTGTTCGCCGGGCCGGCAGCCCGGGCTCGGGATGGGAAGCGGCGTGGTCAGGTGCTGAGGATCTTCTGCTTCTGCGCGTCGAACTCCTCCTGCGTCAGCGCACCGGCATCAAGAAGCTCCTTGAGCTTCATCAGGTCGCCGTAGGGGTCCTGAGCCGGGGCTGCGGCCGGGGCCTCATCCTGGACCGGTGGCGGCGGTGCGGCGGTCGCGTCCTGCTCCTGACCGGCCTCGGCCGCACCCCTGGCCTGGCCCCGTTGGGACGCTACATGGGCGGTGGCTCCCAGGACGGCTGCGCGGCGCAACATGCGTGGCATCGTGATCTCCCTCAATTGGGTGTGATATTTGTGTGGGTCCGCTAGTGCGGGACGGGGAGGCCCACCGGGTCGTCGGGACCGGAGGCGGGTGATGTTTCGTCAGGCGGGACAGGCTTGATCCGCTGGAGGTAGACCTCGTAGGCGGCGAGCAGGACGCCGATGATGACGAAGCTGAGCCACGACACGGGCACGATCAGGAGCAGGATCCCGGCGACGACGGCGCCTGCCAGCTGAAGACCAGCCGCATGAGAAGCCATCCGGCCGACCACGCCTCCGTGGTCACCACCGCGCGCCCCCGCGATCCTGTGCCAGGCTTGCCTCAGCCACGAGCGGAAGGTCACGGCCCATCGGTACGGCCCGGCCAGCACGGCGAGGACCAGCACGACCAGGGCCACGCCCAGGACCCACGCGGTCAAGACGAAGAACCCGTTCAGCAGGTAACCGAAAACGGTCTGCGCGAGCTGGGGGTTATGCGCATCGCTGGCCAGCACGCCTTGCTCGTGCAGGACGCCGCGCCGTTCCACGATCATCAGCAGCGATACGCCCACCGCCAGCTGGAGCACGGTTCTGCGGCGATTCACCGACAGCCACAGGGTCAAGGCGATCAGGGCGATCGTGACCAGGGGCAAGATGAGGGTGAGCCCGTCGAAGGCCTTCACCAGCTGCCTTACGCTGGCCAGGTCGCTGGACCGGACGAGTGTGATCTCGCCGAAGTTGCTGGGCAGCTGGACTCCCAGAGCCTGGGACAGCTTGTTCACCGCCTGCTGGGGCGGGTCGGCGCTGGTGATGGTGGGCAGGGTCACGTTCTTGCCGGTCAGGTTGGAAGCCAGGCCCGACACCTTCCCCAGCGCCTGGTTGATGAGCGGGACGGTGTTCAGCACGATGTAGCCGCCCGAGGTGGAGATAGCCGCCGGCTGCTGACCGCGCAACACCGCTACCAGGTCATGGTGCATGAAGGTCAGCGCCGCGATCCAGGCGTCCTGGAACTTCGGGTTGGCCAGCACGCTGGTCAGCTGGCCCGCGACGAATCCCTTGGTGGCACTGGCGATCGGGGCCGCCGCGAAACTGACCTTGGGAGGCAGCGAGGCTTTCAAGCGGGCCTGGAGATCGAGCTCAGTAAAGAGCTGGTCGGTGGCGCGCGTCGCCACCGCGGAGGCCACGGCCGGATCCTTGAAGACAGGCGACACCGTGCCGACGAACGCGTCCGTGTTGAGCAGCGTCCGGTGCGCCCACACCACCGTCGTGGACAGCAGCACCAGCAGGCAGGAAAGCGCGACCAGCACGGCGACGACACTTCTGCGGATGCGCCGCCGACGTGGCTTGCTGGTACGTTCGTCCGCGCTCTGGACAGCGTGACCCTCAGCCTGGCTACCGGCGGGACCCGCCTCACCGGGAGTGCCTTCGTCGCGAGGCTGGACCGGGGCTGTCATCACCATTCCGTTCGTCGGCCCGAGCTGAGCTGCCGCGGCGCGGAAATCTCGTGGGCCTTTCCTCAACCTAGGTGGACCATCGCGGCGGCAGCATCATCTCCTGCGGGTGATATGACAGGCGGCAATGGGGCATTGACCGGTACCTGCCACGCCGAGACCAGCCCCTTGATCCCGTGCCAGTGGTGACGCACTGTCGTGACCCGCCGTTCCGACCCTCCAGCTGCTGAATTCCACTCAGCCAGCGGGGACAACCACCCGGTCCGGGTGAGGCCGGATCAGGCGCAGCGAGTTTGACTGAGGTCATGGTGTCTCAGCGGAGAACTTTAACTGACGTATTGGTTTCTCCCAGGAGAACAGCGGGTGCATCGCCCCCCGCAGCGACGCACGCCGTCGCCTAGGGACGGATCACGGCCGAACCCGGCATGTATGACCCCGGCACCGCCCTTCGGGCGGACGGCTATCCGGGCACAATTCCCAACCTGACCCCGATGTGAGGCAGCCATGACCGCAGCAGAGCCAGTACCCACCCCAAGCCCTCTCGGCCCGCTCGCCCGCTATGAGAAGAACCTCATCGACCGCGTCACCGACTTCAACGACCCGCGCCAAGAATGGCGGCGGTTGTTCTCCGAGCTGCTCGGCACTTTCTTCCTGGTGCTGGCGGCCGCTGGCGGGGGCATGATGAGCCACGCCTTCCCCGGCGTCATCAGCCACACCGCCGCCGTCACCGCCCCGGGGCTGACGGTCATGGGGATCATCTTGTACATGGGCAAGGTCTCCGGCGCGCACCTGAACCCGGCCGTTAGCATCGCCTTCGCGCTGCGCCGCGACTTCCCCTGGGCCCGGGTCCCCGGCTACATCATCACCCAGCTGATCGGCGCGACCCTGGCCGCCCTCGTCCTGCACGCCGTCATCAACGTCTCGGCCAGCTACGGGGCCAACTACCCCGCCAAAGGGTACTCCGCCGGAGCCGCGTTCTGGATGGAGCTCATCTTGACCACGGGCCTGGTCAGCGTGATCCTGGGCACGGCCTCCGGCGCCCAGAACGTCGGCGTCATCGGCGCGCTGGGGATCGGCGGCTACATCGCCCTGGCCGGCCTGTGGGGTAGCCCCATCTCGGGCGCCTCGATGAATCCGGCCCGCACCTTCGGGCCCGACCTGGCCTCCACCACCTTCACCAGCTACTGGGTCTACGTCGCGGGCCCGATCGCCGGCGCCGTGATCGCGGTCGGCATCGCCTTCGTCCTGCGCGGCCGGGGCGGCGACAAGTCCGCCCTCGGGGCCGCCCAAGGTGACCTGTTCACCGAAGGCTACGAAACAGGCAAATCCTGAGGATCGGCCACATGTCCGCCACCCGCCGGAGCGCGCGCAGCATCTGGCTGCCCTGGCGGGCACGGCGGCAGTGCACCGAACGGGTCGGTAAGGCCAGGGCTGGAGCATATGACGATGATTCCTGAACCGCCTCAGAGCGCAGTCACCGAAGGAGTCCGCAGCCTTGAGGTGCGCTGGATCTTCCCAGGCCAGCTGGAGTCTGCGGTAGCCGAATGGTTCGGGCGCTTCCCGGCCGAAACCCAATCACGCGAGGACGCCTACCTCCTGGATCCCGGGTTGCGCGGGCTATCGGTAAAGGTCCGCGGCGGCGTGGCTCTGGATGTGAAGGTGTACCGCGGCAGCCCGGGAATCCTCGATCTGCCGGGACGTACCCGCGGACGCATGGAGTCCTGGCAGAAGTGGTCCTTTCCGTTCAGTCCGCGCCGCCAGGACGGCGGTGACCTGGCCGGCTGGAGACCGGTACGCAAGAGACGGCGTATCAGCCGGTTCGCACTTGCGGGCGGGCCGGCCGAGACCCAACCCCGGGGACGGGGCCAGGAGTCGCGGTGCGCAGCGGAACTCACCGAGGTCCGCACCGCGGGTAAGGACTGGTGGACCCTGGGATTCGAGGTGACCGGTCCGGATGACCTGCTCCGCGGCGCACTCCAGGCCACCGCAGAGCTCGTGTTCGCCCAGGCCATGCCCGGCCGCGGGGAACCCGGCCCGGATGAATCCAGCTCCTACATGGAGTGGCTGTGCCAGCGGCCGGGCGCCAAGAGTTACGCCGGCGCCTGACCGGAGCTAGGTGATGATGTAGTAGATGCTGTTGCCGACGAGCCAGAAGCCGAGGACGAGGGACACGATGATGATGACCTGGTCGGTGTGGGTGTCGATCCAGTGTCGTAGCCGGGTCAGGAATGCTTGTGCCTGCTGGGGGCGGAAGCCGGCGTAGATCTCCATGGCCAGGAAGGTGGATGTGGCGATGACGCAGAACAGGGCGAGGGTCAGGTAGTCCTGCCAGGAGGCGAGCTTGGCTCCGGTGATGACGGTGACGCCGGCCGCGACCAGGGCCCAGGGCTGGGTGAGCGGGGCGAGCCCGATGGCGTACCAGGGTGTCATGTTGTCGATGTGGGTTTGCCACTTGGGGGGTTTTTTCGGCGGTTTGGGCTTGCCCATTTTCCGGTACTGGCGGATGCCGATCACCGTCAGCCCGACGCCGAGGGCGAGTTTGGCGGCGAGGGCGGCCAGTGAGGGGGCGGTGTTTGGCTTGGGGGGGTTGTTGGCGGTGACGAGGACCGTGAACGCGATCACGATGGCGAGTGACAGCAGCCAGCCGAAGATGAACGCGGCGCCTTTCCGGACGCCGCCCCTGGCGGCGAGGATGAGGATGAACGCGGTGAGCGGAATCGGTTCGAGCGTGATCACCAGGCCGATGAGGATGAGGTTCAGCAGGAGCATGTTCGTCCCGATCCGCGGGCCGGGCCGCCCGCTGCCGGTGCCCCGCTCACCGGGCTGCCCGGGCCGGGTAGGGCTTGCTGGATCTCATCTTCTTGCTCCTCGCTGAGCCAGGTCAGAAGCTGCCTGTCTCCCGCCAGCACCGGCGCGTGTCAGGCGGCTAGGTTTTCGCGGCTGCCGTAGGCGCATAGGGCGTAGAGCGCGACCACGTCTACGGCGATGATGACCAGTGCCCAGAACGGGTAGGCCGGGATGAAGAACATCATGTCGATGGCGTTGAGCCCGACCACGGCCACCGCGAACCAGCGGGCCAGCTGGTTGCCGGTCACGATGCCAGCCGCCGCGAGCAGCTGCAGGACGCCGATGATGAGCGTGATCCAGCCCCAGGTGCGCAGGTTGGCGATCACGTAGTGCGCGTTGGCGACGAAGATGTGGGAGTTGGCGATCGCGGCGATGCCGTCGATCAGGTTGAAGAAGCCGACCACGACAAGCAGGACGGCCGCGAAGAAGACCAGCCCGCCGCCCCGGCGTTCCCCCCGGTGCCCGCCCGTGCTCCTGGGCGTGGTTGTTGCCGATGTCATGCTGGCCTCCGATGCCAGAATCGCTCTGTGCCAGGAGCCTTCACGGGACTGCCTGGCCGCTTGGCTCGATCCTGTTGGAATAGTCTGGGTGCGTCACCCTCCCCTGAGGGTGATTCCCGAGAGCTTCCGACGATCTTTGCGGTCACGGAAAGGTCGAACGTCGTATCCGGGCATTACTCCAAGAGCCGTGCCTGGATGGCGGTGGCGGACTTCCCGGTGATCAGGTTGTGCAGCGCGGTGAGCTAGGTCCCGCCTGGGATGCCGATCACCCGCACCGACGAGCATGGCTCACCCGGCCCGGAGCGGTGATTCCGCTGGTCGCCCGTGAGTAACCGCAGCAGCGGGTTTTGGCGACCCGGTCTGCGAGACCACCCTTAAAGGGTGATGCCGGCCGCCGCTGCCCGGCGCAGATTCATTGATAAGGATGACGCAGCAATGGCCGGCAGACCGTCCACGCGAATGCGGGTTGACGACCTGCCTTTTATGAGCACAGGGCGGAGCTATCCGCGGTGGGCACTGGCCGGTGGTGTCAGGTGCTGCGATAGCGGAGGGGATTGTCATGACTGCGACTGCTGATCGTGTAGCGGCTGGGAAATCTGGTGGCGGAGCGGCCAGGAAATCAAGTGCGCCGAGGGCGGGGGCTTCGGCTCGCCGGGCGTCGCGGCCTGCGGCGGTGGAGCATCTGAGCCGGGCGGACCGGGCGGCGCGGGGGAAGGACGCCAGGGCGGTGGCGCCGCTGGAGTCGCATGCCGAGTTCAGCCCGGGCCGGGGGCGGGATCCGGTCGGGCTGCTGCTGGGCCAGGCGGCGTCGCGGGTGCCGGAGCTGGTGCCGGTGCGGCACGGGCGGATGCTGGTGTCCCCGTTCACGTTTTACCGGGGCGCGGCGCTGCCGATGGCGGCGGACCTGGCCGGCACGCCGTCTTCGGGGCTGCGGGTGCAGTTGTGCGGGGACGCGCACTTGTCGAATTTCGGGGCGTTCGCCTCGCCGGAGCGGCGGCTGGTCTTCGATGTCAACGACTTCGATGAGACCCTGCCCGGCCCGTTCGAGTGGGATGTCAAGCGGCTGGCCGCGAGCCTGGCGGTGGCCGGGCGGGACAGCGGGTTCCCCGTCAAGACGCGCCGCAAGGTCGCGCTGGCGGCTGGTGAAGGTTACCGTACCGCGATGCAGGGGTTCGCCGGGCAGCCGTTCCTGGACGTGTGGTACGCGCACCTGGACATCGAGCCGGCCATGGCCGAGTTCCGGTCCCAGGTCAAGGCGAAAAGGTTCAAGGAGTTCGAGAAGCTGCTGGCCAAGGCCCACACCGCCGACAGCACGAAGGCGCTGGGCAAGCTCACCACCATGGTCGACGGGCGGCGGCGGATCATCAGCACCCCCCCGACGATCGTCCCGGTCGAGGAGGTCTTCGGCGGCGTGCAGGCTGAGGCGATCTACCAGCTGCTGCATACCGTGCTGGGCAAGTACCGGCGGACCCTGCAGTCCGACCGGCGGCACCTGCTCGAGCAGTTCACCCTGGTGCAGGTGGCCCGCAAGGTCGTCGGGGTCGGCAGCGTCGGCACCCGCGCGTGGGTCCTGCTGATGGACGCCGCCGACGGGGTCGAACCGTTGTTCTTGCAGGCCAAGGAGGCCCAGCCGTCGGTGCTGGCGGAGTACGCCGGGCGCAGCCAGTACACCAACCAGGGTGAGCGGGTGGTCGCCGGGCAGCACCTGATGCAGGCCCAAAGCGACATCTTCCTCGGCTGGACCCGCGTCGCCAACCCCATCGACGGGGTGGAACGCGACTTCTACGTCCGGCAGCTGAAGGACTGGAAGTTCTCCGTCCCGATCGAGCTGATGCTCCCGCCGGGCATGACGGCTTACGCGCGGCTGTGCGGGTGGACCCTGGCCCGGGCGCACGCCCGCTCCGGCGACCGCGTCGCGCTGGCCGCCTACCTCGGCGCCTCCGACAAGTTCGACCAGGCCATCGCCGACTTCGCCGAAACCTACGCCGACCAGAACGAACTCGACTACGCCGCCCTCCAGGCCGCCGTCAAAGACGGCAAAGCCCAAGCCACCACCGAAATCTAGACGCCACCTATACCCGCTCACCCGCCCCCGGGCGATCTGGGGACCAGAACACAGGACCACTCAGGCCTTATCCGAGGCAGCAGGAGTTTGACGTCGTAGTCGATGACCGATCGTGGAGGGTTTACATGAGTGACCAGGTCGACGGCCGCGGCGCCAAGCAACTCAAGGCCGCCCTCGCGGAAGCACAAGCCGGAATGGGCGGCTGAACCCTGCCGATGGCGATCGCTGTGATTGAGGTGACTCGCCGGTGAAGGGTGTCATCGGGAGCATTCTTCCCCTTGCCATCGCGGTAACGATCTCGCCGATACCGATCATCGCCGAGATCCTGTTGCTCTTCACCAAGAAGCCGGTCGCCAACGCCGCCAGCTACCTGGCCGGATTCATCGTCGGTGTGGCCGGCGTGCTGGCGATCCTCGTCGCCATTGCCGGAACGATCAACCTATCCGCCAGCTCGGGGCCGTCGAAAGGGGCCTCGATCCTCCAGCTAGTGCTGGGAGCGCTCCTGCTGGTCGCCGCGCTACGCCAGTTTCGCGGCCGGCCAAAACCTGGCGAGGAGGCGTCGATGCCGAAGTGGATGAACGGGATCGCCGGGTTCGCGCCCGGGAAGTCCCTGATTGTCGGGATAGGCATCGGCGCGCTCAACCCGAAGAACATCATCGTGGGCGTAGCGGCGGCGGTGGCGATCGCCTCGGCGAGCCTGTCCGCCGGGCAGGAGGCGGGGGCCATCGCGGTGTACGTTCTCATCGCCGCGCTCGGCGTGGCGGCTCCGTTCGTGGTCACGCTTGCGACGGGCGAGAAGGCTCAGAAGATCCTGGACAGCTGGAAGGCCTGGCTGGGCCAGAACAACGCGGTCGTGATGGCCGTCCTGTTCCTGATCTTCGCCGTCGTGCTGATCGGCAAAGGCATCGCAGGAATCTAAAGACGCGCACCGGAAAACCATAGCCAGCCCCTTGGCCGCCTCAAAGAGGGAGCGTCGTGGACCCCGCGACGAAGCCGTCAGGTTTCTTGGCCTAAGTCACCTATACGAACCAGACAAGGAAGGAAACGGATATCCATACCGCTGACGGCAACCTGCAACCGGCAACCGTCACCAGCAACGGATGACACCGTCTACAGCATGGTGAACGTCGGCCTCTCTGACGGTGGCTTTCTGCGAGCTTCCCCTGCTGCTGACCGCGAGCGGCGGGTGGCGGCTGCCGCCGACCTGCGTGGCGTTTCCTCGTGGCTCGTCGCATGCGCCAGGACGTGGCACGATGTGAGCGTGTTCTACTGGTTCACGAAATACACGCTCGGGCTGACGTTGCGGATTGCCTTCCGGCCCCGCGCGTGGGGCGTCAAGAACGTTCCCCGGCGAGGCCCGGTCATTTTCGCGAGCAACCACCTGTCATTTTCGGATCACTTCTTCGGGCCGCTGCCGGTGCCGCGGAAGGTGGTCTTCCTGGGCAAGTCGGAGTACTTCACCGGACGCGGGCTGAAGGGCCTGATCAGCAAGGTCTTCTTCACCGGGGTCGGCGTGATTCCCATCGACCGGGGCGGGGGATCGGGCAGCGAGCAGGCGATCAGGACCGGTCTGCGGGTCCTGGCGGCCGGGCAGGTACTCGGCATCTACCCGGAAGGGACCCGGAGCCCGGACGGCCGGATGTACCGGGGCAAGACCGGCGTCGCCAGGCTCGCCATCGAGTCCGGCGCGCCGGTGGTTCCGGTCGCGATGATCGACACGTTCCAGTTCCAGCCGCCGGGAACCCTCCGCCCGAACATGGGGGTCAGGCCGGGTGTGCGGTTCGGCGAGCCGCTCGATTTCTCCCGCTACCGCGGCCAGGAAGCCGACGGCCAGCTGCTGCGGAGCATCACCGACGAGATCATGCGGGCGATCGCGAAGCTCTCCGGCCAGGAGTACGTCGATATCGACGCCCGCCAGGCCAAGGCCGGACTCGCCGCAGGTGATCCGGCCAGCCCGGGTGGTTCAGATACCCCGGACGGAACGGGCGGCGCGGGTATAACGGACGGCAGGAACCCGTCCTGACCGCCGCGGTGGCGTGCATTCGGCGTTAGTTTTCCTCCGGCTCGTGCTGCTGCCATCCGGACGGCCCTCAGGCCCACTATGGTTGTGTCCATGCGAGTGGGAGTCCTTACCGGCGGCGGCGACTGCCCCGGCTTGAACGCGGTTATCCGTGCTGTGGTCCGCAAGGGCGTACAGGAGTACGGCCTGGAATTCGTCGGGTTCCGCGACGGGTGGCGCGGGCCGCTCGAAGGCGACACGATGCCCCTGGACGTGCAGGCGGTGCGCGGGATCCTGCCGCGCGGCGGCACGATCCTCGGGTCGTCTCGTACCAACCCGCTCAAGAGCACGGGCGCCAGCGGTCGCAACGGCATCGAGCGCATCAAGGACAACCTGGCCGGCCTGGGCGTCGACGCGCTGATCGCGATCGGCGGCGAGGACACGCTCGGCGTGGCTGCCCGGCTGGGCGAGCAGGGCGTTCCCATCGTCGGGGTGCCGAAGACGATCGACAACGACCTGGGCGCCACCGACTACACCTTCGGCTTCGATACGGCCGTGAACATCGCCATGGAGGCGATCGACCGGCTGCACACGACGGCGGAAAGTCACCACCGCGCGCTGATCGTCGAGGTAATGGGCAGGCACGCGGGCTGGATCGCGCTGCACGCGGGCCTCGCGGGCGGCGCGAACGTGATCCTCATCCCGGAACGGCCGTTCGACATCGAGCGGGTCTGCGCCTACGTGCAGCACCGGTTCCAGACCAGGTACGCGCCGATCGTGGTTGTCGCCGAGGGCGCCCACCCGGTTAGCGAGGAGCTCGCCACCACGCACGAGCAGCTCGACTCGTTCGGCCACGTCCGGCTCGGCGGAGTGGGCCAGCTGCTGGCCGACGAGATCGAGAAGCGGACCGGCAAGGAGGCCCGCTGCACGGTCCTCGGCCACATCCAGCGCGGCGGCACGCCGACCGCGTTCGACCGGGTCCTCGCCACCAGGTTCGGCGTGCACGCGGTCCAGGCGGTGCACGACGAAGCGTTCGGCGTGATGGTGGCGCTGCGCGGCACCGACATCATCTGCGTGCCGCTCGCCGAGGCCACCAGCCAGCTCAAGCTGGTCCCGCCCCAGCGCTACGCCGAAGCCGAAGTCTTCTTCGGCTAACCTTTCCGTCCCTCGCCGCCAAAGCGGTGGCCATTAGCGCCATGAAACCCGGATTTCAGTACCCGATAGCGTGCTGAGACCGGGTTTCAGCACCCCAGGAACGCCGGGAAACCCGGGCTACACGCCGCCCGCGCCTGCGTGGAGGGTCTCCGGATGGCTGGTACGACGCCTCGTTCGGCCCAATGGGTTGTCAGGGGATCATGTCTATGTCTATACTCGGCTACGAGTACTTGAGAACGAGTCCTCGGAAGCGAAGACTCGCGAACGATGGGATATGAGATGCCGAAGCGACGAAAGGTCAGCAACCTGCTGGCGCTGTCGCTGCTCACGTTGTTGACGGAGCGGCCGAGATACCCCTATGAGATGGCCGCGGCGCTGCGCCAGCGCGGCAAGGACCATTCGATGAAGATCAACTGGGGTTCGCTCTACACGGTGGTGCAGAACCTGGAGAAGTACGGCCTCATCGAGGCGGTAGAGGTCGCCCGGGAGGGCCGGCAGCCGGAACGGACCACGTACCAGATCACCGATTCGGGACGTGCCGAGCTGAAGGACTGGCTGCGCGAGTTGCTCAGCGTGCCCGAGCGGGAGTACCCCAGGTTCGAGGCGGCCCTCGCCGACAGCGCCGTCCTGCCGCCTAACGAAGTCGCCGACCTGCTGCGACAGCGGCTGACCACGCTGGAGGCGGCCAACGCCGGGCACCAGGCGGAGCTCGACACGGTGGCCACTGAGGTCCCCCGGCTCTTCCTGATCGAGTCCGAGTATCACCTGGCGCTGCGGCGGGCCGAGGAGGAGTGGGTGCGGGGGCTGCTGAAGGAGTTCACCGACGGCACGTTCCCGGGCATCAAAGCCTGGCAGCTTTATCACGACACGGGACAAGTCCCCGACGAAATTCTCGCGCTGACCGAGCAGGAAGGAGAGCAGGCGGCGGAAAGCTAACGAAAACGACCCCGGCCTGGTGCGGCAACACCAGCGGCCGGGGCCGTCAACCTCAAGACGATCCCGCGGCTAGGCGAAATCCGAGGTCCCGGTAATAAGAGTAGCCGGGTTTCTCCTCGCTGGGCTGGATCGTCGCGATCCATGACGGGGTTCCGGGGTTCTCTCCCCGGGCCAGCACAGCCTGAGGAGTTAAACGTGAGTTCGATCGACTGTGCCATCGAGGCACGTCAGCTAGTCAAGACCTACGCCGTACGCGGCAACAAGCACGGCATCCGGGCCCTGGACGGACTGGATCTCAGCGTGCCGCGCGGCATGATCTACGGCCTGCTCGGCCCGAACGGCGCCGGCAAGAGCACCACCGTCAAGATCCTTACTTCACTCGCCCGACCCGACTCGGGCACGGCCCGGGTCGAGGGCATCGACGTGCTCGCCCGCCCCGGCCAGGTGCGGCAGGTCATCGGGGTCGTGGCGCAGCGTTCCGGTGCCGACCCGACCGCGACCGGCCGGGAGAACCTGATGTTGCAGGGCCGCCTGTACGGGCTGCGCGGCGTGTCGGTGGCGGCCCGCGCGGACGAGCTGCTGGGCCACTTCGGGCTGACCGAGGCGGCCAGGCGGCTGGTCAAGACGTACTCCGGTGGCATGCAGCGCCGCCTGGACGTGGCGCTCGGGCTGATGCACCGGCCCGCGGTGCTGTTCCTCGACGAGCCGACGACCGGCCTGGACCCGGAGTCCAGGACCGCCATGTGGCAGGAGATCGCGCGGCTGGCGGGCCGCGAGGGGATGACCGTCCTGCTGACCACGCACTACCTGGAGGAAGCTGACCGGCTGGCGAGCCGGCTCGCGATCGTGGACCGCGGCCGGGTCGTCGCTTCCGGCACGCCGGATGAGCTCAAGGGCAAGCTGCGTGGCGACGTCGTGCAGGTGGAACTGCCCGCCGACGCGGACGCGGGCCTGGTCCGGAGCGTGCTGGCGAGCCTGCCGGAGGTGCGGGACGTGGTGATCGCGGGTCGTGACGTGTCGGCTCGCAGTGACAACGGCGCGGCGGCCGTCCCGCTTGTGCTGGCCAAACTGCAGCGGGCCGGAATCCACGCCGCCTCGGTGGCCGTGGCCAGGCCGTCGCTGGATGACGTGTACCTGCGGCACACCGGGCGCCGCTACAGCGAGTCGGAGAACCCGGGCCGGACCGGCGATGACAACAAGCGCGACCTAGTGGAGGCGAGTAAGTAATGGCGACCACGCAACTCAATTCCGTCTCGGCGGAAACCGCCGAGCTCAACCCGGCACCGTCCAGCCGCGTGCCGGTCAGCACCGCTATCGCTCACACCTGGTACCTGACCGGCCGGAAACTGCATGCCCTGGCCAGGCAGCCGTGGGTGCTGGCGTTCAGCGTCGTCCAGCCGGTGATATGGCTGTTCCTGTTCGGGCAGCTGTTCCGGAAGATCATCGACATTCCGGGCTTCGCCTATCAGGGCACGTACCTGGACTACCTGGTGCCTGGCCTGATCGCGATGAACGCGATGTCCAACAACATGTGGGCCGGCATGTCGATGATCGAGGAAATCGAGCGCGGCACGCTGAACAGGTTTCTCGTCTCGCCCGCCAGCCGGATCGCGATCATGAACGCCACCGTGGCGGAGCAGGCGGTCAGCACCACGGTGCAGTCGCTGATTATCGTCGCGCTCGGCCTGGCCGGCGGGGCGCGCTACCACGGCGGGGTCGCCGGAGTGGCCGTGATGGTCGCGGCGTCAATCCTGCTCGGCGTGGTATTCGGCGCGCTGTCCAACGCGGTCGGCATGATGCTGCGCTCCCGTGAGGCGATCATCGGCGTGTACACGTTCTTCATGCTTCCGCTGATGTTCCTGTCCTCGGCGTTCATACTGACGCGGCTGATGCCGGGCTGGATGCAGGCCATCGCGTCGCGCAACCCGCTCAACTGGCTCGTCCAGGTCGGCCGTTCCGCGGTCTCGGCCTCACCTGACTGGAGTGCGATCGCCGTCCGCTGCGGCGGCCTGCTGGTGCTCGCGGTGGCGTGCGTGACCGTTTCGGTCGTCACGTTCCGCTCGTACCAGAAGAACGTCTGAAACCAGCAGCCGAAACGGCGGGTGCCACGGGGGCCCCGCCGTTTCGGCGTCGCTAGCGTCACCAGCCCGGCGTCGGCCGGACTCGCGCCCGGTCACTGTCCGGCGGCCCGGTCGGGTCAGGCTCCGCTCGAACCCGGTGTCAGTGCTCACCTAGCTGACGGGAAACCGTCGATGAGCCGGGGCGCCGCGTCCAGTACGGCCGCCGGATCCTCGACCATAGACGGTCGCGGATGATCATCGCTGCGGATGGTGCGGATGTCGCGCGGGATGAGGGCCAGCGCCGATGCGGCGATGATCAGCGCCGCGGCCGCGTACTGCGCGCGCGAGATCCCGATCGCGGTGCCGAGCGGGCCGGCGATCAGCGCTCCGGCCGGCATCGCCATGACCGAGCCGAGGACGTCGTACGACGAGACCCGCGCGAGCTTGTCCGGCGGGATGTTTCTCGCCATCGTGACCGTCCACTGCACCATCATCATCTCGACGAACACGCCCAGCCCGAACGAGGCGACGCAAATAGCGGGCAGCGGCAATACCATCGCCAGCGATATCGGGGAAATCGCTACCGCGCCGCCGGTGAGCACCACGAACAGCATGGGCCGGCGCGGAGTGAACCGCAGCGACACCAGACCGCCGGCGATCAGGCCGAACGCATCGGCCGCCGTGATCGCGCCCCAGGCAGCGGCCCCGCCGAGATGTTCCTTGGCGACCACCGGGCCGAGAACCGAGAACGCCCCGTACCAGGCCATCATCACGACGCAGAACTGCGCGACGATCACCCACAGCCAGGTGTGCGACCGGAACTCCGACCAGCCCTCGCGTAGTTCTCTGAGCATGTTCGGGCTGGCCGCCCCTCCAGTCCCGCCGGTCCGCAGGCTTTCCCGCCCGGCCCGGATGGACAGCAGCAGCGGCACCGTGCTGACCATGCCGACACCGCACAGCAACAGGGCCGGCCCTGGGCCCGTCGCCGCCACTAGTAGGCCGGCCACGGCCGCGCCTGACATCTGCCCGGTGTTCATGGCCAGCCGGCTGATCGCGCTTGCCTCCTGCAGCAGGCCGCCCGGGACCAGGCGCGGGAGCAGCGCCTGAGACGCGGGGTAGAAGATCGCGATCCCGGTTCCGGTCAGCGCCTCCAGGCCCATCATCGCCCACAACGGCGGGTGGCCGGTCAGCACGAGTACGCCGAAGGTTCCCTCGCCAAGGGCCATCATCAGGTTGGCCGCGATGATGACCCGCTGCGGCGGGAACCGGTCGGCCGCGACCCCGCCGAGGAGCGCGAATACCAGCGCGGGCGCGATCTGAGCGGCGAGCACGTAGGACAGGTCGGTGGCCGAGTTCGTGGCCTTGAGCACCGCGAACGACACGCCGACCAGCGAGAACCCGGCCGACGCGGGGGCGATCAGCCGGTCCGCGAGCAGTAGCCGAAAATCCCGGATCGCGAGCACGGGATACCGGCGGATAAGCCCACCCGGTGACATCGGCTCGGTCCTTTCCAGTCGGCGCGCGGCCGGTCTGGCTGGCACCCCGGCTCTTTGACGCTAACGAGCCAAGCATCGTCGGGGCAACTTGTTTTCCCAGCTAAAGAGGCAAGAAGTAAGGCGGAACAGCGGCCTCAGCAGAGCTGGTCGATCCGGGTCCATACGCTCGGCGGATGATCCTCGCGGGGCAGCCACAGCATCGGCTGCCTGCCCTCGTACTTGGGCTGGAAACCGGGGTCGGAAGGATAGCGATCCTTCCGGTCGGGCCAGACCACCTGGAGGTAAGGCGGCCTGACGTACCCGTAATACCGGTCGGAGACCGCGAACATGCTGGTCATCCGCCAGCTCGCGTGCACAGGACGAATCGCAAGCGAGCACGGGCAGATGCCATCGATCTGATCGCCTGTCTCGATCATGGCGCCGTTCGCGATCCGGTCCCCGATCGTATTCAGGATGACCGTCATGTGCTCGACCGGGAGACCGTACATGGTCAGCTCCGGGCCCTGCTGACTCAGCCACAGACCCACCGTGTACGCCCAGGGCGGCGCGATCTCGTCGCCGAGGACGGCGGAGACCGACCAGCCGACGGTCCGGATGTCCTCGGCGACGGCTTCCATGCACGCCTCCGGATCGAGGTCGATCCCCTCGTTTAGCGCCTCACACTCCGCGCACCGGCACCGTTCTTGCGGGGGATGGGCGCGGCGCCTCCGTGATGGGTTCATGCCAGACACCCTACGAGGGGGGTCTGACATTTTCGGGCCACCAGACGAGGCCGCCGGATGAGGCCGCCGGACGCCGGATGAGGCCGCCGGACGCCGGATGAGGCCGCCGGACGCCGGATGAGGCCGCCGGACGCGGGCCGGGAAAGCTATCCCGTGGCGCCGTGCGGGTCCCCGGGCTGGCCCGGATCGATGTCATGCTCACGGAGCATGGCCCGGAGCCGGGTGATCTCGGCTTGCAGGTGAGCAACCATACTGGGCCCCTCATCGCGCGGCCGGAACCGAAGCTGCACCGGTTCACCCGGCAGGTCTTGCTCTTCCGGCTGATTCTCCAGTTCCAGCATCACCCGCTCGCGAAGCTGACCCAGGTTCGCGCCGAGCTTCTCGAGGACCTTGACGGCGGCGCCGTCGCGCTCGCGCATCAAGGCGAGCAGGAGGTGCCCGGTGCCGATGTAGTTATCGCCGCGCTGCAGGGCCTCGCGCAGCGAAAGCTCCAGGCACTTCTTGGCGCGCGGGGTGAACGGGATGTGCCCGGATGGCGGCTGTTCGCCCCGGCCGATCAGTGCCTCGACCTCTCGCCTTACCGCCTCCAGGGTGATATCCGCTGACGCCAGTCCCCTCGCGGCCGCGCCCTGGCCCTCGGCCAGCAGACCCATCAGCAGATGCTCGGTGCCGATCCAGCCGTGATTGAGCTTCCTGGCTTCCTCCTGGGCCAGGACGACGACTCGTCGTGACTGGCTGGTGAATCGCTCGAACATGGCGGCACTCCCCGATTTAGGCCGACGCCCCGCCTCCCAGTGTGCACCCGGACGCCGGATCAGGACAGGCGGGCCCGGAAGGCCGCGGTCTTGACCCGATTCTGGCACGAGGTGGAGCAGTACCGCCTGGTGCCGTTACGCGAGATGTCCACGTACACCCGGTCGCACCGGGGCGCGGTGCAGACGCCGAGCCGATCGCAGGCCTCGCTGCCGAGCACGACCGCGAGGCCAGTGGCGCAGCCGGCCGCCCAGCCGTCCGGCAGGGAGTTGTCGGCGGCGTGGAAGTGGAGGTGCCAGGGCTGCCCGTCGTGCCGCTCGAGTTCCGGCCGCGCGCCGGTCCGGATCAGCACCGCGTTGACCTGCTGGGCCGCGTCGTCCACGGCGCCCGCGCTGACCGCCTCGAAGACACGGCGCAGCTCCGCCGCGACAAAGCAAAGCTCCGCCGCCTCCTCCCAGCTGGCTTCGCGGCCGCCGGCGGCTCGCAGCACCGCGGCGACGGCGGCCGTGCGTTCGTCGCCCTCCGGCGGGAGATAGGGCCGGCCGCGGTCCTCGCCCGAGGTGAGCAGGTTCACCAGTTCCGCGGCCATCCTGATCACCACGTCCATGTGACTGTTAAAATCCACTTGACCAGTTACACCTCGCCGCCTAGGTTTGTGACTGTCAAAGAAATCTTAGCCAGTAACGCCAAGGAGGCGCGACGTGCCGGAACTTGACCGCGATACCGCACGGGACTGGATCGAACGCTGGGACCGCCAGCAGGAGGAAAGCCTGCCGGACCGCGAGGACAGGTTCACCGCGCTGATCGACGCGGTCGAGGAGGGAACCGGGCGACCGGATCCGCTGGTGCTCGACATCGGCTGCGGTCCTGGCTCGATCGGGGTCCGGCTACTTGACCGGCTGCCACGCGCCACCGTCATCGGCATCGACGCCGACCCGGTATCGCTGACGCTGGGCCGGGCGGCCTATCCGGACGTGCCCGGACTGCGGCTCGTCGACCTGGACCTGCGCGTTCCCGGCTGGTCCGCCCGGCTCGACCTGACTCGGCCCGGCCGAGCCGCCGACGCGGCGGTGAGCACCACCGCGCTGCACTGGCTGCCGGAGCCGGACCTGCGCGTCATGTACGCCGAACTCGCCACCATCTTGCGGCCCGGCGGCCTGCTGCTCGACGGCGATCACTTCAGTCTTGACGCGAAGGAGTTCCCGACGCTGGCTCGTCTCGACCTGGCGCTGCGCCAGCGCGAGGACCTGCGGCGGTTTCCCGGCGGGCACGCCGAAAGCTGGTCCGGCTGGTGGGAAGCGGCCGCCGCCGACCCGGCGCTAGCTGATCACGTCGCAGAACGCAAGCGCCGTCAGGTGGAGGCCGGCCATCACGGCACGGAATCGACGCAGTTCGCCACCCACGTCGACGCTCTCAGGGCGGCAGGCTTCGCGGAGATCGGGACGCTGTGGCAGCGCGGCGACAACCGCCTGCTGTGCGCCATCCGGCCGTACGAGCGTCCCTAGCCGTCCGCGCCGGAGGCCGGGGGGCAGTCAGCGGCGCCGGGCGTAGGCGATGTTGATGACCACGATGGCGGCCCAGACGAGCAGGACCATGGCGGCCTGCGCAGCAGGATGGTCGGCGCGCGACACGATCGCCGTGGCCAGGACGCCGAGGGTCATCGACCCGAGGGCGGTGACCGTGGTCGCCACGTTCCGCTGTCCGACGGCGGCCGGCTTCACCGGAGGCGGTCCCATCTGGTACCCGGGCGGCAGCATGGGCCCCATGTAGCCCTGATACCCCGGATATCCCTGATACCCAGGGGGTGCCTGGTAGCCCGGATACCCGTGCGGCGCGGACCCGGCGGGCGGCGCGGCCTCGGGCCCAGGAAATGGACCTGGCGCAGGGTACGGACCTGGCCCGGGGTACGGACCTGGCCCAGGGTAGGGACCTGGCCCAGGGTAGGGACCTGGCCCAGGGTACGGACCTGGCCCAGGGTACGGAGCGGATCCAGGCGACGGGGCGGGCACCGGCGCGGGTTCCTCGTCCGCGCCGAGCTGCCCGAGCCGGGCGTCTATCCGCCTGTCGATTTCCGCGCCGATCCGCTCGACCAGGCCCTCGGCCACGGCGTCGTCGTACACAGAACCCAGATCCTGGTGCGCGGCCACCGAGGCCCGGATCTCCGCCTCGTGGTCGCTGCTCATGAGCGCACGTTACAACCTGCCGTGGATCGCCACAACTGACGTCATCTGTGGCGGGCGTAGGAGACGTTGATGACCGCGATCACGACCCATATCAAGAAAATCAGCACCGCGGTGCCGCCGCTGAGCTGGCCGGAGTTATCGCCCGGATGCAGCACCACCGCGGTGGCCCCGATGGCCATGCCCATCGAGCCGATGCCCAGCACGACAGCGCCGAACCCGATCCGGCCCGGCACCGGCTCGTGGCGCACGCGCGGAGCCCGGGGCGGCGACGGTACCTGGCCGAACAGCCGGGCGTCTACCCGCTTGTCGATTTCTTCGCCGATCCGCTCGACGAGGCCTTCGGCTACGGCGGTGTCGTAGGCCGGGCCGAGATCGCGGTGCGCGGCCGCCGAGGCGCGGACTTCATCCCTAATGCTCATTTTCTCTTCTGCTGCCCCTCGCTCGTGGCGGCGCCGCGCCCCTCCAGCTCGCTCATGCCGCCACGCTATCGGCGGGCGGCGCGGAACACACTGGGGTTAGCCCCCGCTTCCCGCTTCGGGCTGGCCCCAGCAGCAAGCGCCCGCGGTCCTGAAACTGGCACACTGGGGTGGTGCAACAGTTGTCGGCCCGGGCAGGCCCTGATGAGCCGTGCGTCCTGCTCAAGCTGGGCGAGATCGTGCTCAAGGGGCGGAACAGGCAGCAGTTCGAGCGCATCCTGCAGGGCAACGTCCGCTCCGCCGTGCGGGACACCGGCGTGCCGGTCAGCCTGCACGAGCGGGAAGGCGTCATCTTGCTGCGCGTCGCCGATGGCGAGCGGCGCGGCGAGCCCGGCTGGAGCGAGGCCGCCGGCCAGGTCGCGGAGCGCGTCCGCGACGTGCCCGGGATCGCCCGGGTCTGCCAGCCGCTCCGGGTGGCCAAGACGCCCGAGGCCGTTACCGCGGCCGCGGTGGCGCTGACCAAGGGCACGACCGGCACGTTCGCGATCCGGGCCCGCCGCAGGGACAAGCGCTTCCCGCTGACGTCGGGGCAGCTGAGCGTGCTGATCGGCCGGGAGATTCAGGAGGCGCACGGGCTCGGCGTCAACCTCTCCCATCCCGGCACCGAGGTCTTCATCGAGGTCGACTCCGACGAGGTCTTCGTATTCACCGGCGGAGTGCCGGGCCAGGGCGGCCTTCCGGTCGGGATGAGC
Organism: uncultured Actinomycetes bacterium; assembly: GCA_963806335.1. Lineage (GTDB taxonomy): Bacteria > Actinomycetota > Actinomycetes > Streptosporangiales > Streptosporangiaceae > Palsa-504. The sequence continues at coordinate 113,286 of CAWDXO010000015.1, read as the reverse complement.
GGCCGGGGCGTGGTGCTCATTTCCGGCGGCATCGACTCCCCGGTGGCGGCTTACCGGATGATGCGCCGCGGGCTGCGCTGCTTCTTCCTGCATTTCTCTGGCCTGCCGCTCACCGGACCCGAATCGATCTACAAGGCCTACGCGCTGGTCCGCGGGCTGGACCGGTTCCAGGGCGGGTCGCGGCTGTTCGTAGTGCCGTTCGGCAAGGCGCAGCAGGCGCTGGCCTCGTCCGGCGCGGACCGGCTGCTGATCGTGGCGCAGCGGCGGCTGATGCTGAAGACCGGCGAGGCGCTCGCCCGGCGCCTCAACAGCACCGCGCTGATCACCGGCGACTCGCTCGGGCAGGTCAGCAGTCAGACGCTCGCCAACATCACCGCGCTCGACGACGCGGTCACGCTCCCGATCCTGCGCCCGCTGATCGGCTGGGACAAGAGCGAGATCATGGCCGAGGCCCGCCGCATCGAGACCCTGGCCATCTCCGAGCTTCCCGACCAGGACTGCTGCACGCTGCTAACCCCGCGCCGGGTGGAAACCCGCGCCCGCATCGCCGACCTCCGCCGGATCGAAGGCCGCCTCGACGTCGACGAGATGGCCGAAGACCTGGCTCTGAGCGCCCAGGAATACCGCCAGGAAAACCCATAAAACCATTTATCCCGAACGGACATGGGTACCAGCCGCCCGTTCCTTACTCGCTCCCGCCCCCGCCAGCATCACCCGTCCCGCCAGCCTCATGACCAGCGGGCATATAACCGGCTCGATGTTCCATCGAGCCGGTTATATGCGGCCCGATGGAACATCGAGCCGGTTGTTTCTCTTCGGTCCGGCACCCGGGAATCAGGCCAGGGCGGCCTCGCGGGGGACGGCCGGAGCGGGCGTGAGCGTACGCCCGACCAGCGGGGACAGGTGAGCGGCCACGCTCGCGAGTTCGCGCAGGTCGGATTCCACCAGCGCCTGCGGGCCGTCGCACAGCGCCGACTCCGGGTGCGGGTGGACGTCCACGATGATGCCGTCGGCGCCGACCGCGATGGCGGCCCGCGACAACGGCACGACCAGGTCGCGGCGGCCGCCGGAATGCGACGGGTCCACGATCACGGGCAGGTGCGACAGCCGCTGGACGACCGGCACCGCGCTGATGTCCAGGGTGTTCCTGGTGGCCACCTCGAAGGTGCGTATGCCGCGCTCGCAGAGCACGATGTCGAGGTTGCCGCGCTGGGCGATGTACTCCGCGGCCATCAGCCACTCCTCGATGGTGGCGTTCATGCCGCGCTTGAGCATGACCGGCTTGCCCACGCCGCCGACCGCCTGCAGCAGCGGGAAGTTCTGCATGTTGCGGGTGCCGACCTGCAGCATGTCGGCGTAGCTGGCGACCAGGTCCACGTCAGCCGGGTCGACCACCTCGGTCACGACCGGCAGGCCGGTCGCCGCCCGCACCTCGGCGAGGATCTTCAGGCCGGCCTCGCCCAGGCCCTGGAACGCGTACGGCGAGCTGCGCGGCTTGTACGCGCCGCCGCGCAGCAGCGAGGCCCCCGCGGCGCGGGCCATCAGCGCGGATGCCAGCGTCTGCTCGGCCGTCTCGACGGCGCACGGCCCGGCGATGACCGTCAGGGTGTCGGGGCCAATCGGCACGCCCGCCACCCTGATCACCGAACGTTCCCGATGATGCTCCCGGCTCACCAGCTTGTACGGCGCGGAGATCCGCACCACGTCGCTGACGCCCGGCATGCCGCGCAGGTTCAGCGTGTCCAGCTGATCGACGTCGCCCACCAGGCCGACAATGGTCCGGGACATGCCCCGGCTCACGAAGGCGTCGCCGCCCGCCGCGCGTACCCGGTCGACGACGCCGTCGACTTCCGTTTCTCCGGCCTCCGCCGCCATCACCACGACCATCTCGTCCGCCTCCAGTTGTTGCCGCATAAAGAAAGCCCCGGGCCTGCTGGCCCGGGGCTCTCGTGAGGTCGTTTCCGTCAGAGCAGCATCTGGCGGGCGACCGTCCCGAACCCGGGCCGGTAGCCAAACCAAAACCAGAACTGCTCACGCATGACCGACAGCCTAGCGCATGCCGTCAAGGGCGACACCAGGGAACTCCTCAGGTCAGAAGCCGACGTCGAGGACGATGGTGCTGCCCCGCGGCGCCTGGCCGACGGGGCTGAAGTCGAACACCTTGTTAAGGAAGCCGTACCTGTTCACCTGAACCTGGAACCCCGCCGCCTGCAGCTGCTGGGTGGCCTGCTGCACCGACATCCCGATCACGTTGGGTACGCCCACCGTCTGGGGCCCGGTCGAGACGCCGACGGTGATGGTCTCACCCGGCTGGAGCACAGTTCTGGCCGCGGGCTGCTGGCTGGTGACGGTGCCTGGGGGTTGCTGGCTGTTGTTGTCTGGCTGCTGGCTCAGCGTCGCGCCGTGCTGACTGGCCCACTGCATCGCCGCCTGCACGTTCTGCCCGATGAATTCAGGTATCAAGGGGCCTGCGGAGACCAGGATGGTGACCGTCTTGGTCTGCGGCCAGGAGGTGCCCGCGGGCGGATTGGTGCCGGTGACGGTGCCCACGGGGGAGTCCGAGCCGACGTTCTGCGTGGTGTAGGTCAGGTGCACGCGCTGCAGCGCGGCCTTTGCGGCGGCCAGCTTGTCGTTGGCCACCGTGGGAACCGTGGAGGTGAAGGGCCCGGCGGAGACGACGATCGCGATGGGCGCGCCCTTCGACGTCCGCCCGGCCGGGCTGGTGCCGATCACCGTGCCCTTCGCCACCGTGTTGCTGTGCACCCGTGTGTCCCGCTTGACGGTGAAGCCGTCCGTGGTCAGGGTGGCGGTGGCCTGGGATACCGAGTAGCCGGCCACCACGGGCACCTGCGCATACCGGCCGGAGGTCAGCCACCAGCCGACGTACGCGGCCCCCGCGCCGAGCACCAGAACCAGGACGACGATGAGCAGCCGCGGGCTGAACAGCCAGCGCTGCAGGAATGGCTCCCGGTCAGTCAGGTACCTGCCGCCGTCCTCGCGGTGGACGACGAGCGTGTGGGAGCCGACGTCATCGCGCTCGCCCATCCCGAACTGGCCCAGACCGAACTGGCCCATACCGAACTGACCGGTGCCGGACTGGCCCGTACCGGCCGGATCGGTAGCGGGCAGGCTGATCGCGGACGGACCCGTGTCGTGGACGCTCGCGGCCGGTATCGACCCGGTGCGGGCCCACCACCCGTTGGTGGCCGCGGGCGTGTCCAGGTCGAGCCAGGGCGCTTCGCCCAGGCCCTGGACGCCGACCCCGATCGCGCCGGTGAGTCCGCTCGGCTCGCCGAGGCCCTCGCTGACCCGGCGGACCGCGCGCGAGAACTCGGCCGCATCGGCGGGACGGCGCAGCGGGTCCCGGCTGGTGGCCGCGAGCACCAGCTGATCGACCGCCGGGGGCAGGCCGGGCACCAGCGTGGAGGGTGCGGGGATGCCGGAGTTGACGTGCTGATAGGCGATCGAGAGCGGCGTGTCGCCCCGGAAGGGCGGGCGGCCGGTCAGCATCTCGAAGAGCACCACGCCCGCGGAGTACACATCCCCGCGCGGACCCGTGCTGTCCCCGGTCACCTGCTCGGGCGGCACATAGGCGACCGTGCCGATGAGCAGGCCGGTCCTGGTGTGCCCGGCCGCGGCGTGCGCCCGGGCCAGGCCGAAGTCCGCCACCTTGACCCGGCCGTCGGCGGTCAGCAGGACGTTCTCCGGCTTGATGTCACGGTGCACGATCCCGGACGCGTGCGCGGCGGCGAGTCCGTCAAGCACGCCGGTCATGATCCCCAGGGCCATCGCCGGCGGCAGCCGCCCGTTGTCGCGGAGCAGCTCCTTGAGCGTGCGCCCGGGTACGTACTCCATGGCCAGGTAGAGGAACGGGCCGTCGGCCCCCTGATCGAAGACCGCCACAACGTTCTGGTGGGACAACCGCGCGACCGACTTGGCCTCGCCGATGAACCTGCGGACGAAATCCTCGTCCCTGGCCAGCTCCGCGTGCATGACCTTGAGCGCTACCTCGCGGTCCAGCCTGGTGTCCATGGCCAGGTAGACAGTGGCCATCCCGCCGCGGGCAATGCGCGCCGTCACGGCGTAACGCCCGTCGAGCAGGCGCCCGGCGAGGGGATCGGCCAGGGTATCGTCCACGGGTGCGATTTTACGGTTGTTTACCCACCTGGCGCTGTTAATCACGGTCTCCGTAACCATCGTATCCCGCTGGCCACGGGCCGCGCGCCAGCTGGCCGGGGCAAGCACCAGGGTCCGTTCGGCCCGAAAAGGCCAAGGCGCGGCCGGAAACCGATGAGCCGGACGTTAACCAGGCAGGCCCGCGCGTAGCCTGGTGCACTGTGGCGGACAGCGGGCGAGTCGTGGTGGCGGGCGCGGGCCTGGCCGGGCTGCGGACGGTGGAGGAACTGAGGGCGCGCGGCCTGGCCGGCCGCGTCACCTTGATCGGCGCCGAGCCGCGGCCGCCGTACGACCGCCCCCCGCTGTCCAAGAAGGTGCTGACGGAAAGCGATCTCGACCCGTCGCTGCACGCCGACTTCGCCGCGCTCGACGTCGACTTCCATCCCGGGGAGGCGGCCGCCCGCCTGGAACAGGCGACGCTGGTAACCGGCCGGGGCGAGTACCCATTCGACCACCTGGTGCTGGCCACCGGGGCCGTCCCGGTCGCCCTGCCCGGGGAGGGGCGGCAGCGGTTCCTGCGCAGCTACGATGACGCGCTGGCGCTCCGGGACCTGCTCAGGCCCGGGCTGCGGCTGGCCATCGTGGGAGCCGGCTGGATCGGCGCGGAGCTGGCCACCGCGGCGGCCGCCCGCGGCGCCCAGGTCACGGTGGTGGAGGCGGGACCGGCGCCGCTGGCCTCCGCCGTAGGTGCCGCGGTGGGGGCGCAGACCGTGCCGTGGTACGCCAGCGCCGGCGTCGACCTGCGGATCGGAGCCGGCGTCCAGGCCGTCCAGCCGGGCGGCCTCGCACTGGACGGCGGCGAGTGGGTCGCCGCGGACGAGATCGTCACAGCGGTCGGGGTACGCCCGGCCACCCGCTGGCTGGAGGGTTCGGGTGTAAGGCTCGAGAACGGCGTGGCCGTCGACGCGGGCCTGCGGACCTCGGTGCCCGGCGTCTACGCGGTGGGGGACTGCGCCGCGTTCGAGTCGCGGCGGTTCGGGCGGCGGCTGCGGTTCGAGCACTGGGACGTGGCCCTGCACGCGCCCGAGGTGGTCGCGGCCAACGTGCTTGGCGGCGACGAGGTGTATGACCCGGTGCCGTATTTCTGGTCCGAGCAGTTCGGCCGCAACCTCCAGTACGCGGGATACCACGGCGACGCCGAGCGGCTCGTCTGGCGCGGTGATCCGGCCGACTCGGCCTGGGCGGCGTGCTGGCTGACGGCGGGCCGGCTGGCCGCGATCCTGACCGTGGACCGCCCGAGGGACCTGCTGCAGGGCCGCCGGCTGATCACGTCGGCGGATCCGGTGGACATCGCCCGCCTCGCCGACCCCGCCATCCCGCTGAAAGCGGTCGTCGCGACCTGACCGCATTCCTGCTCCGGCTCCGCGGTGCCCGCCGGCAATTTCGGGTTGCAGGTTTACGTCGCGAATCTTACGGGAGAAGCATGCGATGGACTATTCCATCGAGCAGGAGACGACGATCCAGGCGGACGTGGAGCGGGTGTGGGACCTGGTCACGCGGTCCGAAGGATGGGTCCCCGGCGATGGCCAGGAGTCCGATCACGCCGCCGGCACCACCGTGGACGCCGACCGTGTATTCGCCGCCCTGGCCGATCCCACCCGCAGGCAGCTGCTCGAGCTGGTCGGCGCCGCACCGGAACGCAGCGCGAGCGCCCTGGCCTCCCTGGTTCCTGTGTCCCGGCAGGCGGTGGCTCAGCACCTGGCCACGCTCGAGGAATGCCGGCTGGTGCAGCGGCGGCGGGCGGGCCGCGAGGTCCTGTTCAGCGTGCGGCCCGACCAGCTGGTCGCGACGGCTTCCTGGCTCGCCGCCCGGGCCGAAGCCTGGCGTAACCGCCTCGAGCTCTCGGGGCGCGAAGCCGCGGAGCAAAGATCGTAACGCTGACCGGAGACCGCCCCGGGCGAAATGCAATCGATCGCAATTAAGGACTCCCTCACCCGCGTGTTTGGGAGCGGCCCGGACGTGGCAGATTGGACTCGTGGCCCAGATTGACCCCGCGACCGACGCTCTCGTCGGCGAATGGCTCTCACTCCCCGAGGTAGCCGATCAGCTCGGCATCCCGTCCGGCCGGGTGAAGCAGCTGCTCCGTGATCGCAAGCTCCTCGCCGTGAAACGCCCCGATGGGACGCAAGCGGTACCAGCCGCCTTCCTCGAAGGCAACCAGGTCCTCAAGGGCCTGTGCGGCACCCTGACCTTGCTCTTCGACTGCGGGTTCGACGAGCTGGAGGAGGTCCGCTGGCTGTTCACGGCGGACGACTCGCTGCCCGGCAGGCCGATAGACGCGATCGCCAGGCACCGGGCGACCGAAGTCAACCGGCGTGCACAGGCCCTGGCGTTCTAACCGCGCCTAGGCCGGTTGGCGAGCGGCTACGCTTGACCGCATGCCGCCAAGCCCGCCGCGTCCCCGCCGGATCGCGGAGACGAACGCTAAGCGTGCCGTAGGCCAGCCGCACTCGCCGCTGATCCGCGAGCTGCTCGCCTCCGGCCGCCAGGCGTTCTCCTTTGAGTTCATGCCGCCCAAGACCGAGGCGGAAGAACAGCAGCTGTGGCGGGCGATCCGGCAGCTCGAGCCGCTGCGCCCCACGTTCGTCTCGGTGACCTACGGGGCCGGCGGGTCGACGAGAGACCGGACGGTCAGGGTGACCGGCCGGATCGCCGAGGAGACCACGCTGACCCCGGTCGGGCACCTGACCGCGGTGGACCACTCGGTGGCCGAGCTCAGGCAGGTGATCGGGTCGTACGCGGCGGTCGGGGTGCGTAACGTGCTCGCATTGCGAGGAGACCCGCCCGGCGACCCGAACGCGGACTGGAACCCGCACCCGGACGGGCTGGCCTACGCGGCCGACCTGGTCCGCCTGGTCCGGTCGGCCGGCGACTTCTGCGTCGGGGTGGCCGCGTTCCCCGAGAAGCACCCGCGCTCGCCCGACGCCGAGACCGACGTCCGCTACTTCCTGGCCAAATGCCGGGCCGGCGCGGACTTCGCGATCACCAACATGTTCTTCTTCCCCGAGGATTACCTGCGCCTGCGGGACCGGGTCGCGGCGCAGGGCGGCGACGTGCCGATCATCCCTGGCATCATGCCCATCACCAGCCTGCGGGTGGTCGAGCGGGCGCTCGAGCTCGGCGGCTGCCGGGTGCCCAGCCAGTTGTGGGAGCGGCTGCAGGCGGTGGCGGCTGACCGGGCGGCGGTCCGTGAGATAGGCGTGGACTACGCGGCCCGGATGTGCGAGCGGCTGCTCTCAGAAGGCGTGCCCGGCCTGCATTTCTACACGCTCAACTGGTCCCGGGCGACCAGGGAGATCTATCAGCGCCTCGGCTTGGCGGACCGGGTGCGCAGCGGAAGCTCGGCGCCCATCACCGCATAAGGCGGTTCACCGCTCGGGAAGAAGTTGAACTCGGTCAGCAGGTCGACAAAGCCGGTACCCCGGTAGAGTCGCCGCGCCGGGGAGTCGGCGTCCCTGGTGGATAGCAGCGCGGTGCGTTCTGGCCGGCCGCCGGCCAGCCTGACCAGCACGTCGGCCCCGATGCCCTGCCCCTGATGCGTCGGCGCCACGTGCAGCTCGGCGACCTCGAACGAGTCGTCCATCCAGCCCCCGGCGGCCGCGGCGCCCCGGGTGACGGTCAGCGCGCCCCTGACCTTGTCGTGCCACCACTGGCCGATGGCCCCGTGAAAGCCGTAGCCGAAGCCGACCGGCTCGCCGGTCCCGTCATCGGTCACGGCGAGGGCGCGGAACCCCGGGTTGACGGCGTGCCTGGCCATGATCGTCTTGCGGCCCGGCAGCAGATCGGTGGGCGGCCGCATCGCCGCCGCGTACACCATGATCAGCTGATCGAGCCGCGCGGAGAATTCACCAGGGGTGAGTTCGGAGACCGAAAGCGAGCGCCGCATCCTCGCAAGCTTAAGAGAAGAAACGATGATACTGAACGGACCTCGGTACCACGGGCTGTCCAGCTGGCGCGCTAGCCGGGGGTTCAGGCGAGCTGGTTGGCCCCGTTCGCGTGCTCGGACTTGACGTGCACCTCGGCCTGGCCGAGCAGCGGGTGGCTCGCGGTCAGCGTGATGGCGCCCGTCTGACCGGCCTGCGAGCGGATCCACACCGCGCCGAGCCCTCCGTACTGGCCGAAGGCGAACGGGTTGTCGCCGACCAGCGTCGCCGGACCGGACAGGCTCAGCGCGACCTGGCCGCTGGCGTACCGGCGCTGGTTACCGTACGCGTCGATGGCGCGGAAGACCGCCCGGGTGGCGTCCGAGCCGTCCGCGGAGATGACGGAATCGTCGACCGTCATGGCGAGGGTGTCGGCGGACACGTCCGCCGACATGCGCAGATGCGCCACCTGCTGGCCGCCGACGTAGCCCAGGATGAGGAGTTCCGGCGTGCCGCTGCGGGGGTGCCGCGGCAGGCTGAACAGGAAGGGCGGGTACGTCAGGCTCCGGTACAGCGGCGAACTTGAGGCGGGCAGCGCCGTGGTCACGAGCAAGCCGTCGATGAAGATTTCCAGGCGCTCGCAGTTGCTGGCGATCATCGCGGTCGGGGCGGGCACGGGAACGGCGCCGCCGGACTCCCAGAAGAACACCGGGATGATCACCGGGCTGGAACCCGGCTCGGCCTGGGACTGGTAGATGGCCGCCCCGGGCTTGGGCACCCGGAAGCCGTCCGCCACCCCTGCCCACTTGATGGCATCCTCGGCCCGGCCGAGCATCGAGGCGTAGTCGAACCCGGCCCAGGCCAGCATCCCGGAAACTCCCGGCTGCGAGCGGGCCAGGCTCTGCGCTTGGGCGTGCAGGGCGGATTGCCTGGCCAGCAGGGCCGGCGGGTCAGTCCAGGCGTAGTGCCGCGGCCTGGTCTCCTCCAGGCCGACCGATTCGGTGATCAGGTACGGCAGGCCGGGAAACGCCGGCTTAAGCTCGGCCTCCTCGGCCTTCGGGTTGAAGCTGTAGTCGTTGTAGGCGAAGACGTCCTCGTTCCATTTGAGGTCGTCGTAATAAGCCATCGCGCCCGAGCTCGGGCGCGAGCTGTCGAGTTCCGCCGCGGCCTTTCTGGTCGCGGCCCACAGCCCGGGGTCGTCGGGTGTCTCGTTCAGCCTGGTGCCCCAGATGATCACCGACGGGCGGCTCCGGTCCCTGATCACCATGTCGCGCACGTTCTGCACCACGAGATCCTGCCAGGCCGCGCTGGTACTCAGGTTGTGCCAGCCCGGCGCTTCTTCCCAGACCAGCAGGCCGAGCTCATCGCAGGCGTCGAGGAAATGCGGCGACTGGGGATAGTGCGAGCAGCGCACCATGTTGCAGTTGAATTCGTTCTTGAGGATCTCGGCGTCTCTGCGCTGGACCCGGGCGGGCATGGCCATGCCGGCGTACGGATAAAGCTGGTGCCGGTTGAGGCCGAACAGGTGCAGCCGCTCGCCATTCAGGAAAAAGCCGCCCGGCCGGAACGATGCCTCACGGAACCCGATCCGCCTGGTGAGGACGTGGCTGCCGAGGCTGGGGACGTTAAGGGTGGCCCTGACCGTGTACAGCTTCGGGTTATCGGGCGACCACAGGCTGATCGGCCCGAGATCGGTCAGGCTCAGCTTCTCCGTACTGATCCCGGGGGAGGTCAGCCGGACCGTGATGGCCTGCGAGGCGATCCTCTCGTTTCCGTCCAGCAATTCGACCTGCAGGGTGCCGCTGGCCTGAGCCGCGGCCGAGTCAATGGTGTATTCGACGTCTACGCGCGGTTGCGAGCTGAGCACATTGGCCGGCTGGGCGAAGAGGTCGGAGAGGAACGCCTGGGGGAGCACCCGCAGGTTGACGTCCCGGTAGATGCCGCCCGGCTGAAAGAAGTCGACGCTGGCCGGACCGCGGTTCACGCCGATCGGGGGCACCGGCAGGCAGCGTGAGTCGACGATGACCGAGAGCAGGTTGTCGCCGTTGCTGATCTTCCCGGTAAGTTCGGCGGACCAAGGCAGGTAGCCGCCCTGGTGGGTGCTGACCGCCTGGTCGTTGATCACGACCGTCGCGTTGACCATGACCCCGTCGAAGTCGACGAAAATCCGGTGGCCCGGGTCGTGCTGGCTCACCAGGTGCCCGCCGTCGAAGTGGCGCCGGTAGATCCACACCTGCTGCCACGCCCCGACGTCCCAGTTCCGCCAGGACAGCGGGGTGACGTTGTGCGGCAGCGCGATGGGCGCGAAGCTGCTGTCGTCGTAGAAACTGCTCTCCGAGCCCGCCATGTACTGCCCGCCGAACAGCCAGTTCGTGTTCATCGAGTAGGTGAGGCCAGCCGGCTGCCCGGCCGTCCGTATCGCGTTGCCGACCAGCGCGATCAGCGGCAGCGCGGCTACCCCGGCCCCGCCGATCAGGCTCGCCTGCAGCACGGTACGCCGTGAAATCCGCCGCTTGGCCGTGGTCTGGGGCTCCTCGGGCGTTCCGCCCGCCTGCGCCGCGCGCCGCGCAGGCGGGCGGAACGCCCGATCTGGGCCGCCCGGCGGCGGCGCCTGGCCCTTCCTGGCCGGCGCCGCGCTCGGCTTGCGCGGCCGGAAGGCGTCAGCGGCCTGGGGGGCGTCAGCTGCCCGCGGGGCGTCAGCGGCCCGCGGGGCGTCAGCTGCCCGCGGGGCGTCAGCGGCCCGCGGGGCGTCAGCGGCCCGGGGGGCGCTGGCCGGTCGCGAAGAGCCTGCGTGAGGTGGTGCGGTGCCTGGGTGGGCCGGCCGGTGCGGCGCGCCCGCAGGAGCCGGACGTGACGGCGCACCCGACGGGCCGCGCTTGGCGGCGGTGCCCGGACGTGATGGTGCACCCGCCTGGGCGCCCGTCGGCGGCGAGCCGGTAGCCCCGGGTCGCGACCCCGAGCCAGCCTTGCCTGCTGGCTTAGGCGCGTCCGTGTTTCCCTGACGTGACGGCGGCCCCGCCTGACCTGCCCGAGGTGGCGCGCCCGACTTGCCCGTCTCATCGCCTGGTCGGCTAGGTGGCGCGCCGGCAGGTCCCTGAAGCGACGCAGGGCCGGCATTGGCTTTGCCCGGTTCAGCGACTGATTCTCCGGTAGCTGGCGTTGCGCCTGTCGGCGGCGAGCTGGGCGGCGGCTTTGCCGGTGACGCCGCGCCAGCGTCCGCGTCCGCCTGGTCCGCCGGCGTCCCCGCCTTGGTCTTCGACGGCGCCGCGCTCGTGTCGCCCGAAACCAGCGGTATTCCCGGCTGGCCGGCCGTCTCTGGCGTCTCGGGCAGCTTTGGTGTCTCGGAGAGTTCTGCTGTCTCAGGGAGTTCTGCTGTCTCGGGGAGCTTTGCTGTCTCGGGGAGCTTTGCTGTCTCGGGCAGCTTTGGTGTCTCGGGGAGTTCTGGTGTCTCGGGGAGTTCTGGTGTCTCGGGGAGTTCTGGTGTCTCGGGGAGTTCTGGCGTTTCGGGGAGTTCTGGTGCGCCTGCGAGTCCGGCGGCCCCCGCGAGCGTTATGTCGGCCGCAGCCGGGCGAAACCACCGGCCTGACTCACCCGCATGAGGCTGAGTGGCCGGCTTCGACGCGTCCGACCCATCACCCCGCCCGTCCGCGCGCGGCGGAGTCCCGGGGAACTCGGCGCCCGCTTCGGCCGGGCTCGGGTCGGCGTCTGACGCGGCGCCGGAGTCAACCTCAGCCTGTTGAGGCTCCTCAGCCTGTTGAGGCTCCTCGGCCTGTTGAGGCTCGCCAGCCTGGTGAGGCACATCCAGTCCGCCCGCAGGCGCCTCAGCGGCGGGGTTAGCCGGGCGCGGCTCAGCTTCAGCCTCGGTAGCGTCAGGCACCACGCCTGCCTCGGTGGCACCAGGCTCGGAGCCGGCATCCCATATGAAGTCCTCTTCGCTGCCAGGGCTCGTGCTCAGCTCCTCGGCGAGTGGCTTCGCGCTCCCGTCGTTGGTGGCGGGTAGGGATGGCACGCGATTAAAATACAGGCCCGGCCTAGCCCTTCGCACAAACAGTCGTGTTGCGCGCAAATGCCTCCGCTGCCTCTGCCTCTCACCTGCGGCAGTACGGCGCCGTCCAGCGGCCACGCGCGCAGCCCGGTCCGCCGCAACCCGAGAGACTCTCCTGGGCCTGTGACGTGGGTGGCCGACGGGGTCGGCGAGGCTAACGCGCCGCCTCACACGGCGCCACGCCCGCGAGGAAACCGCCTGGAAGCCACCAATAGATCTACGGGACCCGTCTAGACCCAGAAGGGGAGGGCCCGGGTCTTAGGGCGCATCCGGGTACCGGGTCTCCGGCCCGGATGCTGCGAGAAGCCCCGAAGCTCCCGGGAACGCGCATCAGCCCGAGGGAGTGCCTGGAGCCGTACCGGCTGGTGCCGCTCCCGGAGACGACCGCTCGGCTCCCGGAAATGTCAGACCCTCGCGTTATCTTCGAACAGTAATCGAAGACGGCTGGACATCCGAGCGAATTTAGGTTCGAATAGATGTGCCAACGTCGGCCGGGTGTGGTGAGGGGAAGCGTCTCGCCTGGCCGGCCCAGAAGAGGAGATGAAGACCGATGGTGAACGCAGTGGAGGTGCGACCGGGCCTGGGCGATGTAAGCCCGCGGCACCCTGGGGTGGCGCCGACGGTGCTCAGCATGCTTCAGTCCGCGCGTCGCGGCCTGGCCGAGGCGGCCGATGAGTCGGCTCCCGGCGCTCGTTATGTCACAGCGCATCTTGCGGCTTTGCGTGCCGCGGCGGCAGTGGTAGCGGCCCGCGGCGAGCCCAAGTCGAGGCGCAGGAAGCCCCACAGTGTCTGGGAGTTGCTGCCGCAGGTCGAACCCGCGCTCACAGAGTGGGCCGCGTTCTTCGCCGCCGGGGCAGGCAAGCGCGCGGCCGCTGAAGCCGGGCTGCCCCGTGCGGCGTCGGCGCGTGAGGCTGATGACCTGCTGCGGGATGCGGAGACTTTCCTGTCACTTGCGGAGACTGCTCTCGGCGTTGAGGTGCAGTCTCCGCTCCCGCTCAGGCCGGCAGGCTAGTAACTCAGAAACCTTCCATCGCGCCACGCGCGTCGGAGTCAAGCACGCCCCAGCTGATGAGCTCCTCGGTGAGATCAGAGGGAGACTTATCGTAGATGACCGCGAGCGAGCGGAGATCCTCGTGCCGCACAGAAAGGACGCGGCCGTTGTAGTCGCCCCGCTGGCTCTGGATGGTCGCGACGTAGCGGGCCAGCGGGCCGACCTTGTCCTTGGGCAGCTGGCTCATGCGCTCGAGATCGATGACGAGCTTGGGTGAAGGTGCCAGTGGCGTCGGAGCGGCGTCGCCGGGCAGCAGCTCGGAAACGGGTACCCCGTAGAACTCGGCCAGCTCGGCGAGCTTCTGGACCGTTACCGACCGGTCGCCGCGCTCGTAAGAACCCACGACGACAGCCTTCCACCGGCCGCGGGACTTCTCTTCAACCCCATGCAGCGAGAGACCTTGCTGCGTGCGGATGGCGCGCAGCCGCGCGCCGAGTGTTTTGGCATACTCAGATGGCATTGTTCCTCGGTTCCCCGGCCTGTCGTCGCTTACGGTAACGGTTACGCTCAGTGACGGTAGGCGGCGAGCGCTACAAGGTCAAGCCGAATGGCAAAAACTGGCTTAACTCGTCCAGTAACCGGCCAGCCCTCTCGGATCAGTATGTACCCTCCGCCGGCCGACGAGAAGGCAGCTGAGATCGGGTTTCCCGTCGCTGCGGGCATGTTGGCGGGCCGTAGTGAACTCTCGTCACGTTCTGATGCCGCCTATCGTGTGTGATGTAAATCACATACTGTCCGGCTCGTCCCAAAGCTGCCAGGCCTGTTGGTAACTCCCCGTATGATCGTGAGCGTAGACATCCTTTAAGGACCGTCCGGAGAGGCGGGGAAGGAGGTCCGTTTCATGTGCGCGGCCAGCAGTCCGGTTGCGGGGCGTGATGGCCTCGCGGTCCTCGATGCCGAGGAAATCAGGCGTGCGCTAACCAGGATCGGCCACGAGATCCTGGAACGGACGCACGGCGGTGACGGGGTCATCCTGCTTGGCATCCCGACCCGTGGGGTCCCGCTAGCGCGCCGCCTCGCGACCCGCATCGGAGAATTCGAAGGGCTCGAGGTCCCGTGCGGATCGCTCGACGTGACGATGCACCGGGACGACCTGCGGCTCCACCCGGCCCGTGCGCTAGGCCGAACCGAACTTCCCTCCGAAGGCGTGGACGGCAAGACCGTCGTCCTGGTCGACGACGTGCTCTACTCCGGCCGCACGGTGCGTGCCGCGCTCGATGCGCTGAACGACCTGGGCAGGCCCAGGTCCGTCCAGCTGGCGGTCCTGGTCGATCGCGGCCATCGTGAACTACCGATCCGTGCCGACTATGTGGGCAAGAACCTGCCGACCTCGCAGCGCGACGTCGTGCACGTCCTGCTGGCCGAGGTGGACGGCCAGGACGCCGTGCTGATCAGCGACGACGGGAGGCAGCCGTGAAACGTCATCTGATCTCGGCCGCTGACCTCAGCCGGGCGGATGCGGTGCTCATCCTCGACACGGCCGAGGAACTTGCCCGCCTGGCTGACCGGCCGATCAAGAAGCTGCCGACACTGCGGGGCCGGACTGTCGTCAACCTCTTCTACGAGGATTCGACCAGGACCAGGATCTCGTTCGAAGCCGCCGCGAAACGGCTCTCCGCCGATGTGATCAACTTTTCGGCCAAGGGGTCCAGCGTCGGCAAGGGCGAGAGCCTCAAAGACACCGCGCTGACGCTCGAGGCCATGGGCGCGGACGCGGTGGTTATCAGGCACAGTGCTTCCGGTGCGGCACACCGGCTCGCGGGATGGGTGCGGGGCAGCGTGCTCAACGCCGGGGATGGCACGCACGAGCATCCCACCCAGGCCTTGCTCGACGCGTTCACCATCCGGCGCAGGCTCGCGTCGCGGTCCAGCGGCATGCTGGCTGGGTCATCCGCGCCCGGGGCGCGCGGCGCCGGGCTGGACGGCATCAGGGTGACCATCGTGGGAGACGTGCTGCACAGCCGGGTCGCCCGATCCAACGTCCTGCTGCTGAGTACTCTCGGCGCTGAGGTGACCCTGGCCGCTCCGCCCACGCTGCTGCCGCTCGCGGTGGGCAGCTGGCCCTGCGCGGTGAGCTACGACCTGGACGGCGAGCTGCCGAAAAGCGACGTCGTGATGATGCTCCGGGTCCAGCAGGAGCGGATGACCGCGGCTTACTTTCCTAGCGTGCGCGAATACAGCCGCAGGTACGGACTGGACGCCGCGAGGATGGCGCGGCTGCCTGAGCATGCCATCATCATGCATCCCGGACCTATGAACCGGGGAGTGGAGATCGCGGCCGAGGTGGCGGATTCCGCCCGCTCGACGATTGTGGAACAGGTGGCTAACGGGGTTACCACCCGGATGGCCGTCCTGTACCTGCTCCTTAGCGGAACGGAGTTCCCGGAGGTGAGCCAGTGACGGCCGACGGCCCCGCTACGGACGGGCGCGACATGGGCCGGGAGGCCGCAGGAGACCAGGCCCTGTGGCTGATTAGGGGTATCACCGTCGCGGCAGGTGGCCACCGGGGGCCGGAAGTCGCCGACATCCTGCTCAGCGGCGGATCCATCGTGGCCATCGAATCCGGGCTGAACCACTCCGGGGCCCGGGTCCTCGACGCCGACGGCCTGATCGCCCTGCCCGGCCTCGTGGACCTGCATACGCACCTGCGCGAGCCTGGCCGCGAGGATGCAGAAACGGTTGAGACCGGGACGGCGGCCGCCGCGCTCGGTGGATACACGGCCGTGCACGCCATGGCCAATACCGAACCCGTCGCCGATACAGCCGGAGTGGTAGAGCAGGTCTGGCGCCTCGGCCGAGCCGCGGGTCACTGCGATGTCCAGCCGGTCGGTGCGGTCACCGTCGGTCTGGCCGGTGCCAGGCTGGCCGAGCTCGGCACGATGGCAGACTCGGTCGCGCGGGTCCGCGTGTTCTCCGATGACGGCCGGTGCGTGGCCGACCCGCTGCTGATGCGCCGGGCGCTTGAGTACGTCAAGGCCTTTAATGGCGTGATCGCCCAGCATGCCCAGGAGCCGCGCCTCACCGAGGGCGCGCAGCTCAACGAGGGCGAGATGTCCGCGCGCCTCGGCCTGACCGGCTGGCCCGCGGTGGCGGAAGAGTCGATCATCGCCCGTGACTGCCTGCTCGCCGCTCATGTTGGATCGGCGGTGCATATCTGTCACGTCTCCACCGCCGGGTCGGCGGAGATCATCCGCTGGGCGAAGTCCAAGGGATGGCCGGTCACGGCCGAGGTGACGCCGCATCACCTGCTGCTGACCGATGAGCTCGCGGCCGATTACGACCCCGTGTTCAAGGTCAACCCGCCACTGCGCACCGCGGCCGACGTGGCTGAGCTGAGGCGCGCACTCGCTGACGGCACCATCGACTGCGTAGCCACTGACCACGCCCCGCATCCGGTGGAGGCCAAGGAGACGGAGTGGTCTGAGGCGGCGTTCGGCATGACCGGGCTTGAGACTGCGCTGCGCGTGGTGCAGCTGGCGATGGTGGACACCGGGCTGCTCGACTGGCCCGGGGTCGCTGACCGGATGTCCATCCGCCCGGCCAGGATCGGGCGGCTGGCCGGGCACGGTATCCCGCTCGCGGCCGGCGGCCCCGCCAACCTCACCTTGTACGATCCGGCGGCGCCCGCCGAGGCGGTGGTCCCCGGCGTGTCGAAGAGCCGGAACACGCCGTTCGCCGGTATGGAGCTGCCCGGCCGGGTGGTGGCTTCCTTCCTGCGCGGAACGCCCACCGTGCTCGACGGAAAGCTGGCCTGACCGACATGACCCCGGCTGCCCTGCTGGTCCTTGAGGACGGCACCACGCTGCACGGAACCGCCTTCGGCGCGGAGGGCGAGACGTTCGGCGAGATCGTCTTCAACACCGGCATGACCGGATACCAGGAGACGCTGACCGATCCTTCCTACTGCCGGCAGATCGTGGCGATGACCGCACCGCATATCGGGAACACGGGTGTCAATGACGAGGACCCCGAGTCCGGGCAGGTATGGGTCAGCGGCTACGTAGTGCGCGAGCCGGCCAGGATCGCGTCCAGCTGGCGGGCGAGCCGTGAGCTGGACGCGTATCTCCGGGCCGAGGGCGTCACCGGGATCGCGGTCCGCGGCACCAGGTCGCTGACCAGGCGAGTACGCGAGCAAGGGGCCATGCGGGCAGCGATCAGCACCGTCGAGAGCGACCCTGCCCGGCTGCTGGAGCGGGTTCTCGCCAGCCCGCAGATGGCCGGAGCCGACCTTGCCCGCGTGGTGAGCACGCCCGAGCCGTACACCATCCGCCCATCAGGTCAGGTCAAGTACCGTGTCGTCGCCGTCGACCTGGGCATCAAGGCGGCCACGCCGCGAAACCTCGCGGCCAGGGGCGCTGAGGTGCTTGTCGTCCCGGCCACCGCGAGCGCCGAGCAGATACTCGCCGCGTCGCCTGACGGGGTGTTCTTCAGTAACGGCCCGGGCGATCCGGCCGCGGCCGGGTACGCGGTGGACGCGATGCGCGGGGTGCTCGACGCAGATTTGCCAGTCTTCGGCATCTGCCTGGGCAGCCAGATCCTGGCGCTTGCTCTCGGCCTGAGCACCTACAAGCTGCGGTACGGTCACCGAGGCGTGAATCAGCCCGTGATGGACCTGGCTACCGGACGCGTCTACATCACCAGCCACAACCACGGCTTCGCCGCCGCTCTCCCCGGGGAAACCAACGTCACGCCGCCCTCAGCAGCCGCCGGAGCCGGCGTGGCCACGTGGTCCCACGTGCCCCCCCAGGCCCGCCAGCCGTTCGAAACACCATACGGCCCGGCGGCCGTCAGTCACGTCAACCTCAACGACGGTGTGCTGGAGGGCCTGCATCTGCTGGAGCGCCCGGTGTTCAGCGTGCAGTATCACCCCGAGGCCGCTCCCGGCCCACATGATGCCGCTGACCACTTTGATCACTTCTGCGCCCTGCTCGAGCGTGCCAGATGAGGCGACTGGGCGCTTTGTCTGCAGTTTCGGGTGTCATAGCGCCCGAAACTGCAGACGGATTCTGGGCCTCTGCACGGCGCTCGTGCGGTGAGACGGACCAGACGGGCGGGGTGAGCCATGCCGCGGCGTGAAGATCTGAAGTCAGTCCTGGTAATCGGGTCCGGGCCTATCGTCATCGGGCAAGGCTGCGAGTTCGACTACTCCGGCACCCAGGCTTGCCGGGTCCTGAAGCAGGAGGGAATCAGGGTCAGCCTGGTCAACTCCAACCCGGCGACGATCATGACCGATCCCGAATTCGCCGACGCAACCTACGTCGAGCCGATCACGACCGAGACGCTGGAGAAGGTCATCGCGATCGAGCGTCCCGACGCCGTGCTGCCCACGCTGGGCGGCCAGACGGCGCTGAACGCGGCCGTGGCTCTACACGACTCTGGCATCCTGCGCCGGTACAACGTCGAGCTGATCGGCGCGAACATCGACGCGATCATGGCCGGTGAGGACCGCGAGCGGTTCAAGGAGATTGTGACGGGCCTGGGCGCCGAGGTCCCGACCAGCTGTATCTGCCACGACATGGACGAATGCCTCGCCGCCGTGGCGGGCACCTGTCCGGCCGCCGCGGCGGGCACCGGCCCCGCGGCGGGCGGCCCGGCGATGGGCGGCGGCCCGGCGATGGGCGGCGGCCCGGCGATGGGCGGCGGGCCGGCGGCGGGCCGGACCACCACGGAGAAGCCAGGTCTTGGCTACCCCGTGGTGGTACGGCCATCGTTCACTCTCGGCGGGGCCGGGTCCGGCATCGCCTGGAGTGAGGAAGACCTGCGCCGCATCGCCGGGGCCGGGCTGGACGCGAGCCCGACTCATGAGGTTCTGCTTGAGGAGAGCATCCTCGGCTGGAAGGAGTTCGAGCTCGAGCTGATGCGCGACTCCCGCGACAACGTGGTCGTTGTCTGCCCGATCGAGAACATCGACCCGATGGGCGTGCACACCGGCGACTCCGTCACCGTCGCCCCGGCCATGACGCTTACCGATCGTGAGTACCAGCGGATGCGCGACACCGCGATCGCCATCATGCGCGCGGTAGGCGTGGATACCGGCGGCTGCAACATCCAGTTCGCGGTCGAGCCGGCTACCGGCCGCATGGTCGTGATCGAGATGAACCCGCGGGTGTCGCGCTCGTCCGCGCTGGCCTCCAAGGCCACCGGCTTCCCGATCGCCAAGATCGCCGCACGGCTCGCCATCGGCTACACGCTCGACGAGATCCCGAACGACATTACCGGCCAGACCCCGGCCTGCTTCGAGCCCGCGCTTGACTACGTGGTGGTCAAGGTCCCGCGGTTCGCATTCGAGAAGTTCCCCGGGGCTGATCCCGCGCTCACCACCCACATGAAGAGCGTGGGGGAGGCGATGGCCATCGGCCGTAATTTCCCCGAAGCCCTGCAAAAGGCGCTGCGTTCGCTGGAGAGCAACCACGGGTCGTTCAGCTGGAAAAATCCTCCGTCAGATGCGGCGAGCTTGCTGCGGGCCTGCGCCACCCCGCACGACGGTCGGCTGGCCACCATCCACCAGGCGCTGCGGGCTGGTGCCAGCCTGGCCGATGTGGTCGCTACGACTGGCATCGATCCCTGGTTTATCGACCAGATCCAGCACATCCAGGAGGTCGCCGAACGGGTCGCCGAGGCGTCAGCCCTCGATGCGGCCACGCTGCGGGCGGCGAAAGAAACCGGGTTCTCCGACGCCCAGATCGCCGAGCTCCGCGGCACCATCGAAACCGTGGTGCGGGAGATCCGCTGGGGACACGGCATCCGGCCGGTGTACCACGCCGTGGACACCTGCGCCGCGGAGTTCGCGGCCCGTACCCCGTACCTCTACTCGACGTATGACGACGAGACCGAGGTGCCGGAAGGCACCACCCCCAAGGTGATCATCCTGGGCAGCGGGCCCAACCGCATCGGCCAGGGCATCGAGTTCGACTACGCCTGCGTGCACGCGTCCTTCGCGCTGACCGAGGCGGGTTACGAGACCGTGATGGTGAACTGCAACCCCGAGACGGTCTCGACCGACTACGACACGTCGGGCCGGCTGTACTTCGAGCCGCTCACCCTCGAGGACGTGCTTGAGGTGGTCCGCGCGGAACAGGCGACCGGTCCGGTGGCCGGGGTGATCGTCCAGCTCGGCGGGCAGACCCCGCTGGGGCTGGCGCGGGCGCTTGAGGCCGCGCGGGTCCCGGTGGTGGGCACCTCGCCCGAGGCGATCCACCTAGCCGAAGACCGCGGCGCGTTCGCCCGGGTGCTCGAGGCGGCCGGGCTGACCGCCCCGAGGTACGGGATGGCGACGTCGCCATCCGATGCGGTCCAGATCGCGCGGGAGATCGGGTACCCGGTGCTGGTGCGTCCCTCTTACGTACTCGGCGGGCGCGGTATGGAAATCGTCTACGACGATGCCACGCTGCGGGCTTACGTATCCAAGGCCGCGGCCGCGGGTCCTGGCCAGCCGGTGCTGATCGACAGGTTCCTGGACGACGCGATCGAGATTGACGTCGACGCGCTGTACGACGGCTCCGAGCTTTACCTCGGCGGGGTCATGGAGCACATCGAGGAGGCCGGCATCCATTCCGGCGACTCCGCCTGCGCGCTGCCGCCGATCACCATCGGTCGCACGGACATCCAGCAGATCCGCGCGGCCACCGAGGCGATCGCCGCCGGCGTCGGCGTGCGCGGCCTGCTGAACGTGCAGTACGCGATGGCCGGGGGAGTGCTGTACGTGCTTGAGGCCAACCCCAGGGCGTCGCGTACGGTGCCGTTTGTCTCTAAGGCCACCGCGGTGCCGCTGGCCAAGGCCGCGGCGCGGATCATGCTCGGAGCGTCTATCGCCTCCCTGCGCGCCTCTGGCCTGCTGCAGGCCGACGGGGACGGCGGTTCGTTGCCGCTGGACGCGCCTGTTGCGGTAAAGGAAGCAGTGCTGCCGTTCGGACGGTTCCGCGATCCGGCCGGCCAGGGCGTGGACACGGTGCTCGGACCGGAGATGCGCTCGACCGGTGAGGTCATGGGGATCGACGCGGTGTTCGGCACGGCGTACGCGAAGTCTCAGGCCGCCGTCTACGGGTCGCTGCCGGTGAAGGGAAGAGCATTCGTCTCGGTGGCGAACCGGGATAAACGGTCGATGATATTTCCGGTTAAGCGCCTGGCCGACCTGGGCTTCGAGATCTGGGCCACGGAGGGAACGGCGGAGGTGCTGCGCCGCAACGGGGTTCGTGCCAAGATCGTGCGAAAGCACGGCGACGGTCCCGGGCCTTCCGGCGAACCGACCGTGGTGACGCGGATCCTCGCAGGCGAGGTGGACCTCATCGTGAATACGCCGTTCGGCAGCCCCGGGCAGTCCGGCCCGCGGCTAGACGGCTACGAGATCCGCACTGCCGCGGTACGTCGCGGCATCCCGTGCGTCACCACGGCGGCAGGCCTCGCCGCCGCCGTACACGGGATCGAGGCAACTATCCGCGGTGAGGTGGGTGTGCGGTCGCTTCAGGAGCACGCCGCGCTGCTCGGCCGCGCGCCTCGTGGGTGAGGCATATGGCCCCTGTCCAGATCCGCGGCACCGTACTGACCTTGCGACGCGTCGACGCATATCACGCGATGACGCTCGTCGCTCCCGCCATCGCCGCCAAGTTCAGGCCGGGGCAGTTCGTCACCGTCGCGGTCGGCGGGCCGCAGACCTCCATGCTCGGCCGGCGGTCCTTCGCCGTGCACGACGTGCGACCTGATCATGGCGGCACGGTCGAGTTCGTGTTCGAGGCCAGCGGGCCGGGGACTCGGTGGCTGGCCGCGCTGCGCGCCAGGGATGTACTTGACATGGTCGGACCGCTCGGCCGGCCGTTTCCCCTGCCCAAAGACCCGTCGAGCTGCCTGCTGCTCGGCGTGGAGTACGGCAGCGCGCCGCTGTTCGCGCTGGCCGCGCGGCTCGCCGAACGCGGCTGCAGTATCGACTACCTGCTCGGCGGCCAGAGCGCGGACCGAGTTTTCGGCGCGCTGTCGGCCAGGCGAAATGGCCGGTCCGCGGCGGTCGCCACCTCCGATGGCTCGTTCGGCGCCCGCGGCGCGGTGACCATGCTGCTCGAGCAGATCATCCGCGAGGCACGCACCGACGTGATCTACGCGTCCGCGCCCGTGCCGGTGCTGCGGGAGGTGACGGCGATCGCGAGCAGGTACGCGATCCCGGTCCAGGCATCGGTGGACCTTCCCATGGCCTGCGGGACCGGTGTGTGCATGGGGTGCGTGCTTCCAGTCACCGGAACCGATGGGATTACCCGGATCGTGCGCTCGTGCGTTGACGGTCCGGTGTTCCGCGGCGACCTGATCCGCTGGGACGACATGGGGACAATCCCCTTCGACGCCCTGGGCGCGCCCGGCTGGAACCCCGCTGGCGTCGCCGGGCCTGGGGGGTACGGGGGGGTGGAACCCCCCCGTGATCGGGGGATTATACGGGGGGTCATCCCCCCGGGGCAGCAGAGTCATGCCGGTTGACATGCGGGCCAGGATCGGTCAGGTAGAGCTGCCCAACGTGGTGCTCACCGCGGCGGGCTGTGCGGGCGCTGGCCGAGAGCTAGCCCAGTTTATCGATGTGGCCCGAGTCGGGGCGCTGATCAGCAAGTCGATCATGGCCGAGCCCCGGACGGGCAATCCCGCGCCGCGGCTGGCCGAGACGCCGAGTGGGATGCTCAACTCGGTCGGTCTGCAAGGGCCGGGCATCGACGCGTTCCTGCAGCGCGACCTGCCCTGGCTGCTGTCCCGCGGCGCCCGCGTCGTGGTCTCGGTGGCGGGTCAGACCATCCGTGAGTACGCCGAACTGGCGGCCAGGCTGTCCGACACGGCCGGCGTGACGGCTATCGAGGTCAACCTTTCCTGCCCCAATGCGGAGGACGCCGGGCGCCTGTTCGCCCTCGACCCGCAGCGGGCCGGGAGCGCCATCGCGGCGGTCCGTGGCAGTACGAGATACGACATCCCCGTGTTCGCCAAGCTGGCGCCCGACGTGACTGACATCGTGGCCGTCGCCAGTGCCTGCGTAGCGGCAGGTGCGGATGGGCTATCGCTGATCAACACGCTGCTTGGCATGGCCATTGATCCGGCCACCATGCGTCCGGCGCTGGCGGGCACGTACGGCGGGCTGTCCGGCCCGGCGATCAGGCCCGTCGCGGTGCGGTGCGTATGGCAAGCGCGGGAGGCCTTCCCCAGCGTGCCGATCATCGGCATGGGCGGCGTGCGGACCGGCCGGGACGCACTTGAGCTGCTACTCGCCGGTGCTTCTATGATCGCGGTGGGCACGGAGCTCATGCACGACCCTTCGGCGTGCTCGCGCGTGCTGCGGGAGCTGGAGGAGGAACTGGCGGGCATGGGCGTAGACCGGGCCGCCGACGTCATCGGCCAGGCCCACGGCCGGTTTCCCCGCGGCCTCGCCCGGCGAGCATAAGGGGCAAATGTGAGCGATAACAACAAAGTGTCAACAGATGGAAGGATCAACCGAGAGGAGTGGCTGTGAACAAGCCGGCGCCGGTGGCTGTCGCACTCGACGCGCCCGACCTAGAGACGGCCGCGCGGTGGGCGGCGCTGGTGACCCCGCACGTGAGTACGGTCAAGGTGGGTCTTGAGCTCTACCTGCGCTACGGTCCGCAAGTGGTCGCCACGGTACGCGGCGCAAGCCGCGTGGCGGTATTCCTGGACCTGAAGCTGCACGACATCCCGGCCACGGTGGCCGGAGCCGCGAGGGCGGTCGCGCGGCTGCGGCCCGACGTCCTCACAGTGCACGCGACCGGCGGCACGGACGTGATCCGGGCGGTGGTCGAGGCCTCCCCGGGCACCCTGGTCGCGGCGGTCACCGTGCTGACCTCGCTCGGCGACGACGACCTCAGCCTGATCGGTGTAAGCGGGCCGGTCCATGAGGCGGTCCTTCGGCTGGCCGCGCTTTCGGTGGCCGCGGGCGCCCAGGGCCTGGTCTGCTCACCACGGGAGGTCTCCGCCGTCCGCGCGGAGGTGGGCCCGGATGTGACGCTTATCACTCCAGGTGTCCGGCCTGCTGGCAGCGAGGCTAATGACCAGGCGCGCGTGTCTACCCCGGAGGAGGCCATGCTGGCCGGCGCGGACTTGCTGGTGATCGGTCGGCCGATCACCCGCGCGCCGGACCCTGGCGCCGCGGCAGCGGCCATCGCCGCATCGCTGCGGCGGGTCGCTGCGGCGGCCGCCGCTCCGAGATGACCGTCCTGATCGGGAGGGGCAGCCAAAATTTCGGCTACAGAGACGGTGACCTGGGGTGACTCTCAACTTACCCAGCGAGTATGATGTCAGGAAGCTCGACACCCGCAAACACGCATAAACACCACTAAGAGCGGCGCAACTTCTCATATGGTACAAATATGGACAATCTCGGCGGAATCGGTGCGGGTCTGAAAGGCAATAGCCACGAGCGCAAGCCTTAGTGGGACAAGGTAAATATTATCGTCACAGTTGAGACTCACGTCGTGGAACATCCTTCGAGTTAACCTGGTGGCGTAGTGAGATGAGTGGGACATGTCTGCCGGATACATGACACGCCGGGCTGACGCCGAACACGCGGGACGGGGATGGCTTACGCTGGAGTCCTGTGGCGCTGACGTCGAGATATCACTCAGTGAGACCCCCGGCCGGGGCGTGAGAGACGCCGTGATCACTCTGAGTAATAAATTGCACACGGAAAGTAATATATTTCAATTTGTAATGACGTAAACGGAGGTTTGCGTTGCATAAAGGGTACGTGATTGGCTAGTTTCCCCTCCCGACAATCCTTTTTCCGACGAAACCCGAGGTGACCCCGAGTGGCTCTTCCTCCCCTCACTCCCGAAGAGCGTGCCGCAGCACTCGAGAAGGCTGCTCGAGCACGCAAAGAACGCGCCGAGGTGAAGAACCGCCTCAAGCGCGGAGCCACCAGCTTGTCTGACGTCATCAAGGAAGGCGGAACTGATGACGTGATTGGCAAGATGAAGGTCTCGGCCCTGCTTGAGTCCTTGCCCGGCGTGGGCAAGGTCAGGGCAAAGCAGATCATGGAAAGGCTCGGAATCGCGGAATCGCGTCGTGTGCGCGGGCTGGGCACCAACCAGCGGTCCGCGCTTGAGCAAGAGTTCGGTGCCGATATCTGAACCGCGCGGCAGGCGGGGGCCAAACTCTTCAAGTCCTGGCGGTGCCGCGGTCGCGACCCCGGTGCATTCGCGGCTGACCGTGCTCTCCGGGCCCTCCGGGGTCGGGAAGAGCACGGTCGTCGCCGAACTCAGCAGATCTTGCCCTCAGATCTGGATTTCCGTATCGGTCACGACGCGGAAGCCTCGTCCAGGAGAAGTGGACGGGCGCGAATATCACTTTGTAGATGACGGCGAGTTTGACCGACTGGTCGCCAGCGATGCGTTGCTCGAGTGGGCGCGCTTCGCTGGCAACCGGTACGGAACACCGCGTGCGCCGCTTACAGAAAAGCTCGAAGCTGGCGTTTGCTGCTTGCTCGAGATAGACGTGGCCGGGGCACGGCAAGTCAGGCGCGCCGCACCCGGCGCGCAGCTGGTGTTCCTGGCCCCGCCGTCCTGGGACGAACTGGTGCGCAGGCTCAGCGGCCGCGGTACCGAGCCACCTGAGGTGCTGGCCCGCAGGTTGGAGGCGGCCCGGGAGGAGCTCACCGCGGCCGATGAGTTCGACGTCACGCTGGTGAACACATCCGTCAAGGACGTATGCCGCCAGCTGGTAGCCTTGATGGAGCAGTGTGACCTACGGAAGGCAGAATGTGGCAGGGACTCAGGTCGCCGACGGCATCATTAACCCGCCGATTGACGAGCTTCTCGAAGTCGTGGACAGCAAGTACCGGCTTGTCATCATGGCGGCGAAGCGCGCGCGGCAGATAAACGCTTATTACTCGCAGCTCGGCGAGGGGCTGCTCGAGTACGTCGGGCCGCTGGTCGACACGCGGAGCCAGGAGAAGCCGCTGTCCATCTCGCTCCGCGAGATCAAGGAGCGGCTGCTCAACGTCGAGGTCATCGAAGGCTGAGCCCGGAGGGCGTGTTCATGTCGGCGCGCGTCCTTCTCGGCGTAAGCGCGGGCATCGCGGCATATAAATCCTGCGAGCTGCTGAGGCTGCTCACCGAGGCCGGGCACCGTGTCCGGGTCGTGCCGACTCCAGACGCGCTCCGGTTCGTCGGCGAAGCGACATGGGCCGCGCTGTCCGGCGAGCCAGTGACCACCGACCCGTGGACCGGGGTGGCCGAAGTTCCCCATGTCCGGCTGGGCCAGTCGGCCGACCTTGTTATCGTCGCGCCCGCTACGGCCGACTTGATGGCAAGGGCCGCGGCCGGGATGGCCGGGGACTTGCTGACCGCCACGTTGCTGACCGCCAGGTGCCCGGTGCTGTACGCGCCCGCCATGCACACCGAGATGTGGGAACACCCCGCGACGCAGGCGAACGTTTCCCTGCTGCGCAGCCGCGGGGCCATCGTGCTCGACCCCGCCGTGGGCCGTCTTACCGGCGCGGACAGCGGCGCCGGGCGGCTGCCCGAGCCGGCCGAGATCTTCGCGGTCGCGACCCGCCTGCTCGCCCGCTCCGCGGACGGCGCCCGCTCCGCGGACGCCGCGGGCGGCACGCCTGGCTCCGCCCGGCGCGGCGGTGATCGGCGCGGCGACCCGCTGCGGCCGGATCTGGCCGGCCGTCGCGTAGTGGTGTCCGCCGGCGGCACGCGCGAAGAAATCGATCCGGTGAGGTTCATCGGCAACTGGTCCACCGGAACGCAGGGGTACGCGCTGGCCCGCACGGCCGTCGCCCGGGGCGCCGAGGTGATCGTGGTGGCGGCCAACGTCGCGCTGCCCGATCCGGCCGGGGCCAAGGTCGCCCGGGTCATCTCGGCGCGCGAGATGCAAGACGCCGTGACCGCCGCCGCAGCCGGAGCCGACGCGGTGGTAATGGCCGCCGCCGTGGCCGACTACCGCCCGGCCGACCGGAACCCGGCCAAGATAAAGAAGGACGGCCAGCCGCCTGAGCCGCTGCGGCTGACCGAGAACCCGGACATCCTCGCTGGGCTCGCCGTGCGGCGCGCCGGGGAACCCGGACGCCAGGTCCTCGTCGGGTTCGCCGCCGAGACCGACACCTCGATCGAAGCCGCGCAGGCTAAACTGGCTCGTAAGGGCTGTGACCTGCTCGTTGTCAACCCGGTCGGGAACGGGCTCGGGTTCGGGACCGTCGACAACGAGGCCGTCGTCTACGGTGCCGACGGTACCGTCACCCAGATCCCGCGCGGACCCAAGGATGTATTTGCCGACGTGGTGTGGGATCTAGTGGTGGCCAGGCTGAACAAATAGCAAGTCGACCATAAGCACACCGCAGGCCGGGATAAACTCACCCGGAGTGTCCTGGAGCGAGGGGAAATCACGTGGCGCGTCGCCTGTTTACTTCTGAGTCTGTCACTGAAGGTCATCCCGACAAGATGGCCGACCAGATAAGTGACACCATTCTGGACGCCATGATCAAGGACGATCATGGCAGCCGCGTGGCCGTGGAGACCCTGATCACCACTGGTCAGGTCCATGTCGCCGGCGAGGTCACGACCAAGACCTACGTCGACATCCCCGGCATCATCAGGGACAAGATCCTCCAGATCGGCTACGACTCCTCGGCCAAGGGGTACGACGGGGCGTCTTGCGGCGTATCGGTCTCCATCGGATCCCAGTCACCGGACATCGCCTTGGGCGTCAATGACGCCTTCGAGTACCGCGAGGGCGAGGGGACGGATGAGCTTGACCGGCAGGGCGCGGGCGACCAGGGGCTGATGTTCGGCTACGCCTGCCGCGACACGCCCGAGCTGATGCCGCTGCCGATCATGCTCGCGCACAAGCTCGCCCGGCAGCTGGCCGAGGTCCGCCGCTCGGGCACCGTGCCCTACCTGCGCCCTGACGGCAAGACGCAGGTGACGATCGAGTACTCGGGCGACACGCCGGTGCGGCTGGACACCGTGGTGGTTTCGACCCAGCACGCGCCCGACATCAATCTGAAGGAGCTGCTCGCCCCCGATATCAGGGATTATGTGGTAGAGCCTGTCCTGGCCGACGCGGGCATCGACAGCGACGGGTTCCGGCTGCTGGTCAACCCGACCGGCCGGTTCGAGATCGGCGGCCCCATGGGAGACGCCGGGCTGACCGGCCGGAAGATCATCATTGACACCTACGGCGGCATGGCCAGGCACGGGGGAGGAGCCTTCTCGGGGAAGGATCCGTCGAAGGTCGACCGGAGCGCGGCCTACGCGATGCGGTGGGTAGCCAAGAATGTGGTGGCGTCTGGCCTGGCGGACCGGTGCGAGGCCCAAGTCGCCTACGCGATCGGCAAGGCGATGCCGGTGGGGCTGTTCATTGAGTGCTTCGGCACCGAGAAGATGCCGGTGGAGCGGATCCAGGACGCCGTGATGCAGGTCTTCGACCTCCGGCCGCGGGCCATCATCTACGCGCTCGATCTGCTGCGTCCCATCTACGCGCAGACCGCGGCCTACGGGCACTTCGGCCGCACCGAGCCCGACTTCTCCTGGGAGCGCACCGACCGCGCGGACCAGCTCCGCGCCGCCGCCAACTTCTGACTCCGGCCGTCGCTGCGGCCACGGCCACCTGCATGTCATAACCGCCGCCGCGGTTCTGGTAGGACGGAACCGTGGCGAAGGGACCAAAGGATCAGGCGGTCAGTGAGCGGCTGCCCGTCGCCCGGGTAGCCGTTGATATCTCGCTCGCCCACCTCGACCGCCCCTTTGACTACCTCGTCCCGGCCAGCATGGATGAGGTGGCCGTGCCGGGCTGCCGGGTCCGGGTGCGGTTCGCCGGGCAGCTGGTCGACGGGTACCTGCTGCAGCGCACGCAGACGAGCGATCACCAGGGCAAGCTCGCCCGGCTAGGGCGGGTGATCTCACCGGAGCCCGTGCTCACGCCGGAGATCTTTGACCTGGCCCGGGCGGTCGCCGACCGGTACGCGGGCACCCTGGCCGACGTGCTCAGGCTGGCCGTCCCGCCCAGGCATGCGACCGCGGAACTCCAGACCCCTGAGGAAAAATCCCCGGCGGACGGCGCCGCGCCGCGGCGGCCCGAGCCCGGCTCCTGGCTTCGGTACCCGGCCGGGGGAGCGTTCCTGGCCGGCCTGGCGGACGGCCGTCCCGTCCGGGCCGCCTGGTCGGCGCTACCCGGCCCGCACTGGCCGTCCGAGATCGCCATCGCCGCCGCGACCACCGCTGCCTCCGGCCGCGGCGTCGTTATCGTCCTGCCCGACACCCGTGACCTGGAACGCGTCGACGCCGCGCTGGCCGCGATCATCCCAGGGGATTACGTCTGCCTGAGTGCGGATCTGGGTCCGGCCGAGCGCTACCGCCGCTGGCTGACCGTCCGCCGGGGCCTGGTCCGGGTGGTGGCGGGCACGCGAGCCTCGATGTTCGCTCCGGTCACCGATCTCGGGCTCGTGGTTCTGTGGGACGACGGTGACGACCTGCACGCTGAGCCCCGCGCGCCTTATCCGAACGCCCGCGAAGTGCTGGCGCTCCGTGCGCACCGGTCCCAGGCGGCTGCGCTGATCGGCGGCTTCGCCCGGACCGCCGAGATGACCCAGCTGGTCGCGGCGGGGTGGGCCCGGCCGCTGGCCGGCGGCCCGGAGGCGCTGCGGCAGGCGGCGCCTATAATCAGGGCGGCTCCCGACGAAGCCGAGCTGGCCCGGGACGCGGCGGCGATGACCGCGCGGCTGCCGAGCCTGGCCCTGCGCAGTGCTCGCAGTGCCCTGGCGGGCGGAGCTTTGACGGGCGGGGCCCGCGGCGCCCCGGCGGCCAGGGCCCCGGCGGCCGGGGTCCTGGCCGGCGGCCCCGTCCTCGTCCAGGTCCCCAGGCGCGGCTATCTTGCCGCGATCGCCTGCGACCGGTGCCGGGCCCAGGCCAGGTGTCCCAAGTGCGGCGGTCCACTGGAAATCAGCGGCTCGCAGGAGATCCCTGACTGCCGGTGGTGCGGTGCTCTGGCGGCGGACTGGACCTGCGCGCGCTGCGGATCAGGCCGCCTGCGCGCCCTGGTCACCGGCGCGGCGCGGACCGCGGAGGAACTAGGCCGCGCCTTCCCCGGAATACCGGTGCGCACCTCGGGCGGCCAGCACGTGCTGGCTACCGTGCCGCCCGAACCCGCGCTGGTCATCGCCACCCCCGGGGCCGAGCCGGTGGCGCCTAACGGATACGCAGGCGCGCTGCTCCTGGACGGCTGGGCCCTGCTCGGCCGGCCGAGCCTGCGCGCGGCCGAGGAGGCACTGCGCCGGTGGCTGAACGCGGCCGCTCTCGTCCGGCCGGGCGGCCCGGTGGTGGTGCTGGCCGAGGCGTCGCTGCCCGCGGTGCAAGCGCTTATCCGCTGGGATCCCGTGATTTTTGCCGAACGAGAGCTGGCTGAACGAGCCGAACTAGGCTTTCCGCCCGCGGTGCGGATGGCGTCCGTCACCGGCACGCCCGAGGCTGTGGCCGAGTTCCTCGGCGCGGCCGGGCTGCCCGACAGCGCCGAGGTGCTCGGCCCCGTGCCTGCCGAGGCCTTCCCGGCCAGAGGCATCGGGAAGGACCCAGCTGACCAGCCGGAACTCCAGGAGAGGGCATTGATCAGGATCGGCAGGCAAGAAGGTCTCGCGTTGGCGCGCGCGCTGCATGTGGCGCAGGCGACGCGGAGCGCACGCAAGGAGGGCACGGCGGTCCGGGTTCAGCTCGACCCGGCCGAGGTCGCCTGACGGCTAGACTTGGGGCTGACAGCGGCACGTGATGGGGTGTTCGCTGTTATGGGTTCAGGAGGGTTTTCGTGAGTGTCAAGCCGATCCGTCTTTTCGGTGATCCTGTGCTGCGTACGCCGGCCGAGCCGGTCCGCGACTTCGATGCGGAGCTGCGCAGGCTCGTCAAGGACCTCACGGATACCATGCTGGACGCGCCCGGCGCCGGGCTTGCCGCCCCCCAGATCGGCGTTGGCCTGCGGGTCTTCGCCTACCACGTGGACGACAATGAGCCGGGTCACCTGATCAATCCCTCGCTCGACTTGTCCAAGGACGAGGATGAGGACGACGAGGGGTGCCTGTCGTTCCCCAGCCTCGTCTACCCGGTCAAGCGGTCATGGGGCGTGGTGGCCAAGGGCTTCAACATGTACGGGGACCCGGTGACGATCGAGGGCACCGAACTGCTGGCCCGCTGCATCCAGCATGAGACCGACCACCTGGACGGCATCTTGTTCATCGACCGGATGGACTCCGCTCAGCGCAAGGCCGCGATGAAGGCGATCCGCGAAGCGGAGTGGTGGGGCGATCCCATCCAGAAGGTGCGGGTCTCGCCGCACGAGACGCGCGGCCAGGCCTTCTAGCTGATGCGCCTCGTATTCGCTGGTACTCCGCAGACGGCGGTGCCTTCGCTTGAGGCGCTGCTTGCCTCGCGGCATGAGGTCGCGGCGGTTGTCACCCGCCCCGATGCCCCGGCAGGCCGTGGCCGGAAGGTCGATTCGAGTCCGGTCGCCCGGCGGGCCGCGGCGGCGGGAATCGAGGTACTCACCCCGGCCCGGGCCCGGGACCCCCAGTTCCTTGACCGGATGCGGGAGATCGCCCCGGACTGCGCGCCGATGGTCGCGTACGGCGCGCTGCTGCCGCAGTCCTTGCTGGACATCCCGCGGCACGGCTGGGTCAACCTGCACTTTTCAGTGCTGCCTGCCTGGCGCGGGGCCGCGCCGGTGCAGCATGCCATCATGCACGGCGACGACGTGACCGGTGCGAGCACGTTCCGGGTCGTGGCCGAGCTTGACGCCGGTCCGGTCTATGGCGTGGTGACCGAGCCGGTGCGGTCCGACGACACGACCGGCCAGCTGCTCGAGCGCTTGTCGCACTCGGGAGCGGAGCTGCTCGTGGCGACGCTCGACGGGATTGAGACGGGAACGATCCAGGCCGTCCCACAGCCCGCCGATGGCGTAAGCTTTGCCCCGAAGATCACCCCGGCCGACGCGCGGGTCGACTGGAAACTGCCCGCGCACGTGGTTGACCGGCTCATCCGCGCGTGTACGCCCGATCCGGGGGCCTGGACGGAATTTGAAGGCGCCCGGGTGAAGCTCGGCCCCGTTTCGCTGAACGCAGCCCCTGTCGCGCTCGACCTCGCGCCCGGCGAGGTGCTGGCCGAGCGCCAGGCGGTGTTCGTCGGCACCGGCTCGCATCCGGTCCGCCTCGGCGAGGTCCAGGCTGAGGGCAAGCGCCGCATGACGGCGGCCGACTGGACCCGTGGCCTCAGGTCCGCCGGCCCTGCGCGGTTTGGCTGACATGGCGGGACACACTGAGCATTCGCGCCCGTCCCGTCCCCGCACCAGCCAGCCCCGCACGAGCCAGCCCCGCACGAGCCAGCCCGGCAGCGCGCAGCCCCGCACCAGCCAGCCCGGCAGCGGGCAGCCCCGCACCAGCCAGCGCGGCAGCGGGCAGCCCCGCACCAGCCAGCCCGGCAGCGCGCAGCCCCGCACCAGCCAGCGCGGCAGCGCGCAGCCCCGCGGTGGCCGTCCGCACGCAGATCCGGCCCGGCGGGCTGCCTACGACGTGCTGCGCGCGGTCGCGGACCGGGATGCCTACGCCAACCTGCTGCTGCCCTCCCTCCTCAGGGAACGTGGCTTGACCGGCCGGGACGCGGCCTTCGCCACCGAACTGACCTACGGCACGCTGCGCGGCCGCGGCACTTACGACGCGATCCTCGCCGCCTGCAGCGACCGGGACGATCTCGACCCGCCGGTGCGCGACGTCCTCAGGCTCGGCGCTCACCAGCTCCTAGCCACCAGGGTCGGCCGCCACGCCGCCGTGGCCACCTCGGTCGATCTGGCCAAGGACGTGTGCGGCCCCCGGCCGTCCGGCTTCGTCAACGCGGTGCTCAGGCGCGTGGCCACCCGGGATCTGGAGGCATGGATCGACATCGTCGTCCCCGACCGGTCCCAGGACCCCTCCGGCTACCTCGCCGTCCGCTACAGCCACCCCCGCTGGATCGTCGACGCCTACCGCGCCGCGCTCGGCGAGACCGCCCGCTCCGGGATCCGGCTCACCGAAGCCGGTCGCTCCGAGACCGAGGATGCCCTCGCCGCCGGCAACGTCAGGCCGGCGGTCGTGCTCGCAGTCCGGTCCGCCGGCCAGCCGGACGCCGCCCTCCCGCTACCGGAGGGCGAGCGCACCCGCTGGTCGCCGTATGGCTTCCGGCTGGCCAGCGGCGACCCGGCGCCCCTGGTCGCCAGCGGCCAGGCGACCGTGCAGGACGAGGCCAGCCAGCTGGCGGCGCTCGCGCTGACCCGGGTCGGGCTTTCCGGGCCGGACGGCCTCTGGCTCGATCTGTGCGCCGGCCCGGGCGGCAAGGCCAGGCTGCTAGCCGGGCTGGCCGCCGAGCGAGGCGCCCACCTGGTCGCCTCAGACGTCCGCCCGAACCGCGCCAGCCGGGTCCTAACCGCGCTGCGGCGCGCCCCCCGCACCCCCGACGCCAGCCCCGGCCCCGGCAGCGCCAGCCCCGCCGCTAATTCCGGCGCTGCCGGGCACCACGATGCCGTGGTCGCCGCCGACGGCCGCCGCGTCCCGTGGCTTCAAGGCACGTTCGACCGAGTGCTGGCCGACGTCCCGTGCTCCGGTCTCGGATCGCTGCGCCGCCGCCCCGAAGCCAGGTGGCGCAAGACCCCGAAGGACGTGGAGGATCTCGCGAGCCTGCAGCGCGAGCTGCTCAACGCGGCCATCGATTCGGTCCGGCCGGGTGGCGTGGTCGCCTACGTAACCTGCTCCCCGCATGTGGCCGAGACCAGGGAAATCGTTACCTCCGTCGCGGACAGCCGGGGTGACATCACCATCCTCGATGCGCCCGCCGTCCTGGTTGAGGTCCCGGAACTGCGTGTACCGGATACGAGGTACCCGCGGTTCGCCCAGTTCTGGCCCCACCGTCACGGCACCGACGCGATCTTCCTCGCCCTGCTTCGTCGCGGGTGAGCCGGCGTCAGCTGCGGCTGAGCGCCTGAGGGGACTTTAGCCGGGCGTTGCCGATATCGGCCCGCTGTCCCTGGGCATAGCCGTCGCTGTAGCCCCGGCCGCTGTAGGTGAGGCGGGTCTGGCGGGTGACGGGGTACGCCTGCTCCAGCTGGCGGCGGATCACGACGGCCCGGTCAGCGAGGACAAGGGCGGTGCTCGGGCCGGAGTAGGTTTCTGCCTCGGCGCTCGAGGCGGCACGGTCCTCCGCGGACCGGACCCGGGTGATGACGGCGGTGACAAAGCCGAGCAGCCAGCTCCGCCGCCACGCCCGCGGGCTCCGCACTCCGGCCGGAACGACGGCCGCGGTCAGTCCCCGGGCCATCTGGAGCAGCAGCGAGGTGTAGAGAATGTCGGCCCGCTCGAGGTCGGAGGCGTAGCCGAAGACGTGGATGCGCGCACCAGGCCGGGTGGTGCTGAGCAGGACGCACTGGCACCGCATGGCCCCGGCCAGCCCGGCCAGCAAGTGCGCCCTGACCTGCGCCCACGGGTTGGAGATGTCGATGATGCGGCTGCTGGGGCGGTCGGTGTCCGGGCGGGTCGCGGCCAGCCGGGCCCGGTCGATGCCGTAGCGGGCCATCAGTTCCGCGGCCTTCGCGGTGAGCGCCTCGGCCTCCGGCGGGGTAACTCCCTCCGCCTCCGCCTTCGCCAGCAGCTTGCGCACCCGGTCGAGCAGGGTGCTTGACGGTTCGGAATGCAAAGCAACCTCCAGGTCGGTACCTAATCGAACCTAGTATCGAACTGTATCCTCGAGGTACGACATTTCCGCGTCCCCGCGCCGTCCGGCCCGTCCTCATCGTGCTCCCCAGGCGCAAGGCTGGGCCGCCGCGGGTTCGATATCCCCACATGGGGGACCCGGGCCGCATCCCCGCACTCTACACTCGGGCTTACTATGGCCGTTCAGATCTCGCCGAGCATCCTGTCCGCGGACTTCGCGCGGCTGGCCGATGAGGCCGCCGCCGTCGCCGCCGTCGCCGACTGGCTGCACGTGGATGTCATGGACAACCACTTCGTGCCCAACCTCACCCTTGGCCTGCCCGTCGTCCAGGCGCTGCTCAAGCACGCCACCCTGCCGGTCGACTGCCATTTGATGATCGAGGACCCGGACCGGTGGGCCCCGGAGTACGCGGAGGCCGGCGCGCGCAATGTGACCATCCACGCCGAGGCGGTACACGCCCCGGTGCGGACGCTGCGGGCCATCCGCAGGGCGGGCGCCCGGGCCGGACTTGCCTTTAACCCGGGTACCGCGGTGGAACCGTATGCGGACCTGCTGCCCGAGGTCGACATGCTGCTGCTGATGACGGTGGAGCCGGGCTTCGGCGGTCAGCCCTTCCTCGACCTGGTGCTACCCAAGCTGCGTCGCACCCGCTCGCTCGTCAGCGGCCGGGACGCTGCGGTATGGCTTCAGGTCGACGGCGGGGTCAGCGAGGAGACGATCGAGCGCTGCGCGGACGCGGGCGCTGACGTATTCGTGGCCGGCTCGGCCGTCTACGACGCGGATGACCCCGCCCGCGCCGTTCAGGCCCTCCGCACCCAGGCTGAGCGGGCCACCGCGCGCGCGGCCTGGCGGTCCTGAAATCGTACCGGACCGCCCCGGCTGTTTGTTTATGCCGAACGGACCCTGATGGCCTGTTTCGCGGGGCCGCTGCGCGGCGCCCCTGCTGCCTGCCAGCCGGCCTACGGCCCCCGGCCCAGTACGCGACACCAACGGCCACGGCGACGCCGCCGGGCCGGGCCTGCTGGTCCCGCTGGCCCCATCCGCCTGTTTTCCGCTCACGCGTGACAGATACTCGGCTCCGGGGTATGCGGGTAAGCGGAGTGGAAACGCAAGCGGCATTTCAGCGGTTCGCCAAGGCCGCGGTGGGGTGGTCCAGGCTGGGCGGGTGGCCGGTGCCTCGTGGCTGCGGCGGCGTGCTGGTGGCCGGGGGTGCCGGGACAGCGGGCGGTCGGTAAGTTCCGGGACGCGGCGGGACTGCGTCGTGCGACCGGCTCGATGGAACATCGGGCCGCACCGGACCGGCTCGATGGAGCATCGGGCCGGCTGGCTGATCGCTGCGGGTGCGGCCCGGCCGCGGCCGGCTGGGCCGCCAGCGCGAGGCGGGGCACGTGTGCCCGGTGGTGCGCCGCCCGCGGGTAAACCGCCCAGCTCGGGCCCCCTCCGGCTAAGTGCATACCCCGGACTCGGCTTTCCCGTGGATGATTCTCGCTACGCGGAGACTTGCAGGCCCCGGTGCCACATGCCAAGTCCAAAATGTCCGACCCTCTCGACGGCTGACCATCGAAGCCGCGATTCAACTCTGACCCTCCGCAAGCCTTACAGCCCCCGATCCCCAGCCGGGCAGGGCCGTGACTGCAAACCTTGCCGCTATAGCGGAGGACAAGATCAAGAGCTGCGATCTACGAGCCAGGCGTGCACCTCTGCGATGTGTTTTTCCCGGAGGGAGTGCCCTTCGTCATCGAAGAACCAGGCTTCGGCGCCGGGGATGTGCGAGGCCAGCCATTGACCGTGGCTAAATGGCACGGCCTCGTCCTGGCCGCCGTGCAGCAGCAGCACCGGGACCGGTATCTGGGCCACCTCGAATCCCCACGGGGTGATCTGCGCGACGCAGTCGTCCCAGGCTCCCTCGATCCCGGGTGCCATGGCCTGCTGGATAGAGACCGCTTCGTCGGTGAGCAACTCCAGGTCGGCACCGGGGGAGCGCCACCTCATGTCCAGGGCCAGCTGGGCTGGCGACGGAACCAGGAGCTCCTCCCGCTCCTTGCGGAACCACGCGCGCGACGCGGCCGGATCAGCCAGCATCAGCCGGACCTCTTCGATGGCTTCCTCGCTGAAGCCCGAGAACCAGTCCAGCCCTTCGCCGTCGTAGGGCGCAAGCGATGCGAAGGACGCTACCGCCGTAACCAGGTCCGGTAGCAGGGCCGCGCACGCCAGTACATGCGGGCCGCCACCCGACAGGCCCCACATCGCCAGCCTCTCGATCCCGAGGGCCTCACAGATCACCCGGATGTCACTGGCACAATCGGCCGTGGAGCGTCCTGGCTGAGCTGTCGAGTCGCCGTAACCCGGCCGGTCGTAGCTGATCAGCCGCAACCGGCGGTGTTCCGCATCAGCCAGCGTGCGGGGTCCGTACAGACGGCGGCCTCCCGGCGTGCCAGCGTGCACCATCACCGGACGGCCGCCACGATCCCCGGCATCCTCGACAGCCAGCGTCCTGCCGCCGGGTGCCGGTACCCGCCACTCCATAGACGCGCCTCCGGTTCTAACTGCATGGTTAGGCCTGCACAAGCAACGTCGCCGGTATGACCGTCAAAACGCTGCATGACCTCTGAAGTGTCCGCCCCAGTCGTTGGCAACGGAAGTGTGATGGACCCCAGTACCGCATGCCAACTGTGAAATCATCCGGCCCTCGCGACGGCTGACCGTCGAAGCCACGATCAGTCTGTGATCGCTCGCGTCAACGGCGGTACCGGTTCACCGCCCTTGGCGTTGGCTGGCCGGCTGAACGAGTCATGCCGCGGCCAGCCGGGCGTGATGAGACTGCGGAGCCGGTGGAGGCCCGCCTCAGTCGCGTTGGCTGATCCACAACGATACGTGGGCGGGTTCGAGGGTCTGCTGCACGACACCGGCCAGGTCATCACGGACCGAGTCCAGGTCGACCGTGTCTTGCAGCCGGGCCGCGAACGCGGCCACGGTGTGGTCGGCGTCGTACCGGGCGCGGTTGAACCGCCGGTCTACTGTCTTCTGCACCCGCCGCCGCAGCGGGTTGAACAGGGCCGCCGCCGTCAGCGTCGCGGCCGCCACCTCCACCGGCGAGGAGAACGACGCCGCCCCGGCCAGTGCCACCACTGCGGCGTAGACCCCGACGAGCAGCCCTGTCACGATCGCATACGCCAGGGTCCGGGAAATCAGCCGGTCGATGTCGTACAGCCGGTACCTCAAGATCGCCACACCCATGCTGACCGGCAGCGCGAGGACCGCGACAGTGCCGAGGCCGCCCACGATGTGCAAGATGGTGGACGGGCTGCCCGACAGCGGGACGCCGAGCCCGCCGCCGACGAGCGCCACCGCTGACCCTCCGACCAGCCACTTCAGCTGCAGCCTGCGTTCACCTGAGGAGCGCCGGTAGCTGAGCGCCTGACCTACGAAGGATGCCAGCCAGAACACCAGCAGCACCGGGAAAAACACGCGTTGCACTGCGCCCCACCAGGCCGCGGAACCCGTCGGATCGTCCAAGATCAGCAGGTTCCCGCCGGAATCCACGTGGACGTTGTGGCCGATAATGGCACCGGCTGAGATGATGACGGTCCCCGCGATCCACGCGGCCGCCACGGCGAGATAGGCCCACAGCATCCACCGCCAGCGCGGTGACGGCAGCCGGCCGTCCGGGAAAAGCAGCACAGTCAGGCCGAACAAAGCGATCGCCGGTGCCCAGCCGGGCTGCAGCAGCACTCCGACCCAGCCCAGCGGCAGGCCGCCGTGACGGAGCCAGTAGTCGGCCACCACGTAGGACCCGGCGTCGCCGGAGAGGACCAGGAAGGCCACCGCGCCGAGCATGAGCCAGCCCAGCGGGTTCTGCGGCCGCCGCCACGCCACGACGAAGCCCACCACCGCGAAAACCGGGCCCAGCACGAAGGTTGCGCCCCCCGAGCCAACGTTCTGGCGGGCCAGGATGCCGAGCGGGACGGCGGCGACCGTCAGCGCCAGCACCAGACCGCCGAGCAGCACCGCGCCGGCAGGCGATGCCAGCCGGAAGACAAAACGGCAGCCCGCGACTTCCCCTGTCACCGGCGCCTGCCCGCTTACCGGCTGTCTCGTCCCCACGAAGCGCTACGCTACGCCCGGACCGTTCCGTGAACGTTACGGCTCAGATAGTAAACGTTCCGAAACAAGGTGGGTATCAGGCGTGCCGGGTGCCCGTGATGTGGTTTACTGCGCTGTCCGCCCGGCCGGGGGCGTCCAGCTGCCCGCAATGCCCGTCCTGGCGGCGAGGGCAGACAAATGCGGACGGCGGGCCTGCCCGGGCCGCCGCTCTGCGGGTACCGGATGCCGCACCGGGGCAGAAATCGTAACAAAACCGGCATCCGCCCTTGACACGCCGCGAACCGCCGCACCACCGAACAAGATAGCGAGAATAAACCCACAGAGGCCGAACGGGTCCCGCTCATCCGCTCCGGACTAACCTGCTCGCCCGCGGGTGCCGCCGCCTGCGGGTCGTCGCGGCCCACGAAGTCCTTGCTGCGGATGAGCAGCAGCGCGCACAGCGCTCCCACGAGGGCCAGCGCCCCGGTCACCATCAGCAGGTCGTTGAGCCCGGCCGCGAAACCGGACCTGATGGCCGCCTCGACCGGCCCGCGGCGGGCCGCGGGCAGGCTGGCGAGCAGCTGGCCGACCTGGCCCTGCCGGACCATGGTGACGATGCGCGGCGCCGACGACGCCACCGGGCTCGCGTCGGTCAGGTTGTGCTCCATCGCGACGGTGAAGATCGAGCCGAGCGCCGCGATGCCGGTGGCGATGCCGACCTGGCGGAACGTCGCGCTGACGCCGGACGCCATGCCCGCCTTGTACGGCGGGACCACGCCGATCGCGGTCGAGGCCAGCGGCGGGTTCACCATGCCGCCACCCAGGCCGGCCACGATGAAGCCGGGAATCAGGTGCGTCCAGCTGCTGTCGCCGGAAAGGCCGCCCATGAGGATCAGCCCGATGCCGGCGAGCATCAGGCCCGGCCCGATGAGCCAGCGGGCGGGCACGTGCTCGCTGAACCGCCCGGCGATCGTCGCGGTGACAAACTGGGCACCGCTGATGATGGCCAGCCGCAGGCCCGCGTCCTGCGCCGAGTAGCCGAGCACATCCTGCAGGTAGATGACCAGGTAGAGCAGCATGGCGTAGAGCGAGCCGTTCATGGCGAACGCGGCGATCGAGCCACCGGCGAAGGTCGGCGTGCGCAGCAGCGACAGGTCGAACATGGGGTGCGCGACGTGCTTTTCGGCCACGATGAACCCGGCCAGCGCGACGCCCCCGATCGTCAGGCAGGCAATGACGCCGGCGTTCGACCAGCTGGTCTCGCTGGCCCGGATCAGCCCGTAGACCAGGCTCACCAGTGCGGTGGTCAGCAGCGCGAACCCGGCCCAGTCAGGCGGCGTGGGGTGCGGTGACTTCGATTCCTCCACCTTCCAGGCCGTCACGGCGACGGCAAGGACGCCGACGGGCGCGTTCACCAGGAAGATGCCCCGCCAGCTCCAGTCGGTGGTAATCACGCCGCCGAGCACCGGCCCGAGCGCCGTAGCCACGCCGGAGATCGCGCCCCACACCCCGAACGCCACACCGCGATCCCGGCCGCGGAAACTATGCCCGAGCAGCGCCAGCGACGTCGCGAACATGATCGCCCCGCCGACGCCCTGACCGCTCCGCGACAGGATCAGCATGAGCGGGTCCCGGGCCAGGCCGCACAGCAGCGAGCCGAACGTGAAGATGACCAGGCCTACCTGGAACAGCCGCTTCCGGCCGTACCGGTCGGCGAGTGCGCCTGAGGTCAGCAGGAGTGAGGCCAGGGTCAGCGCGTAGGCGTCAAGCACCCACTGCACGTCGCTGAATCCGGCATGCAGCCCGCTTTGTATGGCCGGCTGGGCCACCACGACGATCGTGACGTCGAGCAGCAGCATGAACGTCCCCGCGCACACGGCCAGCAGGGTCCACCACTTCTTATCCATTGAGTCCTCCCTCGAGCTAGCGCCGCATCCAGGCGCCGCTCACCATGCTGCGTCAGCCGAGAAGCGATGATCCACGAACA
Source organism: uncultured Actinomycetes bacterium (assembly GCA_963806335.1). Lineage (GTDB taxonomy): Bacteria > Actinomycetota > Actinomycetes > Streptosporangiales > Streptosporangiaceae > Palsa-504. The sequence goes on along the minus strand of CAWDXO010000015.1, from coordinate 72,389 downwards.
GGGCCGATTGCGCCTGTTCTCGACTTCAACTACGCTGATTTATGTGGAAGTCGTCATCTTGGATACGGTCGACCGCCAGATCGTCCATACGCTGACGATCGAGCCGAGGGCGTCGTTCCGCAGCATCGCCGAGGTGACAGGCATCTCCGATCAGACCGCGGCCCGGCGTTACCGCAGGCTCACCGAATCGGCCGGGCTGCGCGTCCTGGGCGTCCTTGACGGAACCCGGCTGGGCTGGGTCAACTGGTTCGTGCGGCTACAGAGCACCCCCGGCAGCGCCGAAGCGATCGCCGAGGCCCTGGCCCGCAGGCCGGACACCAGGTGGGTTCATCTGGCCTCGGCCGGGACCGAGATCATCTGCGAGTTCGAGGCGCGGACGCCGGAGCAGCGCGACGCCCTGTTCCTGCGCGGACTGCCCGGCAGCCGCCGGGTGGTGCAGATCTCCGCGCACTCGCTCCTGCACAACTACACCCCCCATGCATGGTCTGGACTTACCCAGGCGCTATCGACGGACCAAATCGCTCTACTAGCCGGGGGGACGACCCCCCAAGACCCCCCCGCGACTAGGGGGACTCATCCCCCTAGACTCCCCTTGGACCTGCTGCCCGAGGACGAGCCACTGCTGGCCGAACTAGCCCGTGACGGGCGCGCCAGCCATGCCGCGCTCGCCGCCGCGATCCACTGGCACGAATCGACCGTGCGGCACCGGATTGACGAACTCCGCCGGGCCGGCTTGCTGCATTTCGAGGTCGACATTGACGGCCGCGGGCTCGGCATGGCCGTTCAGGCCACGCTCTGGCTCTCGGTCGAGCCCGCCCGGCTGGACGAGGCAGGCCGCGCGCTGGCCGGGCACCCCGAGGTCCCGTTCGCCGCCGCGACGACCGGCCCCACCAACCTGGTCGTCACGGCTATCTTTCGCGACACAGAGCATCTCTACGAGTACCTGACCGGCCAGCTCGCCGCCCTGCCCGGAGTGAAATCGGTGGAGACCGCGCCGATTATCCGGACGCTCAAACGCACCGGCTCGGTTCACTGACCACCGAGGTCCGAACATCACGCCGCGACCAGGACCGGCGGCTTACCAGCGGTCGATGTGGGCGAGCAGTTCGGCCAGCCGGGTGATGACGGCATCGGGCTCGGCGGCCTCGTACCTGGGCACGTCCGAGTTCGAGATGAGGACGGCGCGCATGCCCGCGCTCTTCGCGCCGTGCACATCGTCGTAGGGCCGGTCGCCGACGAATACGCAGGTGTGCGGATCGGTCACGCCGACCGCTTTCATCGCCGCGCGGAACGCGTCGGGGTGCGGCTTCACCCACGGGATCTCGCTGGTGTAAACGGCGCCATCGATCAGGTCGAAGACCTCATCCCTGAGGAAAATCTGCTCGTGGGCGCGGCGCGGCCACATCGTGTTGGAGAGCACGCCGATCTTGATGCCGCGCCGCCGCAGCTCACGGAAGAGCGGCGGCACGTCCGGGTCGGTGAACGTGTGCGGGTCCCATGCCTCGAAGTAGCTGGCCAGGAAGTCAGGCGACGCTGTGACCCCGGCCCGCTCGAAGATGTGGTCCAGCGTCGAACTCCGGTGCGACTGCTCGCCCAGCCGCCATAGCTCGCTTTCCGCGGTGCGGACCGCGGCGGCCATCGCGGCCGCGTCCGCGGCCGGATAATGCCGCGCGAAGACCTCGTGCCAGAGCTCGGACAGGTCAATGTTGTGCCATGGCGTGAGCGTCCCGCCCCAGTCGAAGATGACCGCCCTGACCGTCATAGACCCGCATCCTACGCAGCCGCGACCGGCGCTGCGGAGCCACTCCGGCGGCTACTCCGGCGGGTGCTTGCGCATGGCGTAGGCCACATTCATGATGCCGATGATGACCCAGATCAGGGCCATGAGCATGAGGGCGGCGAAGCCCGGGGACCCCTTGAGCACGATCGCGGTCACCGGCAGGGCGACCAGCATGGACCCGAGGCCAAGCATGAGAGACTGCCGGCCGGGGCGGTCGGCCCGCTCGGCCCGGATCGCGCGCTGTTCGGCCCGGATCATGCGTTTGGCCCGGCGGCGCTGGTGCCTGCACCCCGCGTACCGGTCCAGCTGGGTCAGGATGCGGCTGTCCACCTCGGCCGTGACCCGGTTGTCGATCTCGGCGGCGATCCGCTTGTCGATGTCCGCGCCGATGCGTTCGACCAGACCCTCGGCCAGTGCCTGGTCGTAGCCGGGGCCGAGGTCCTGCAGGGCGGCCACCGAGGCGGCGATCTCAGCCTGGCTATCTGTGGCCATCATGCCCTCCGAACGTTGCGTCTACCCCTGCTGGAACGGTACGGACCTGAGGCAGGCAAGCGGAATGCGGCTAGCACCCGTCGCGTCCTGGGGTTTGCCCCACCCCCGGCCGTGACCTGGCCGGCCCGTCCGGGCAGGTGCGCGGCGACGCCGGTCCGGGCCTGCCCGGACGGGTCCGCCATCGCGCCGCGCCGTTCTTGACAAATACGACCTTTTTACTTGACTATAGAGCCGTGTCCTACGGAGATGTAGCGGTGGCAACCCGATTGCTCAGCCGTCCCGGCCTGCAGGAATACCTGGACGCCGAGCCCGCCTGCCCGTGGGACGAGCGGGTGCCGCCGCCCGGCCGGGATGCCACGTTGCTCGCGGTGGTGCCGATCCCGGGCACGGGGACTTCGCTGGCGATCGTCGGCTACGCCATCGCCACCTCAGACGCCCCAAGCGCCGCGTCAGAGCATGGTGCACACGATCCGGCTACCGCGACCCAGGATCCGGCCGCCGGGACAAGAGATTCAGGCCTGCTCCTGGATCATGTGCAGCGCCGGGTCTGGGCCGACGGCCGCGAGATCGCGCTGACCTTCCAGGAGTTCGAACTCCTGTCCTTCCTCATCGCGCATCCGGCCAGGGTATTCAGCCGCGCGGACCTCGTCCGGCAAGTTTGGCAAGGCGGCCTCGCCCACGACGGCCTCGCCCACGACGGCCGCGCCGCGCAGCACGATAGCCGTGCCGCGCAGCACGATAGCCGCGTGGTCCGGCGGGATAGCCGCACCGTTGACGTGCACATCAGCCGCCTCAGGCACAAACTTGGCCCGATGTACGGTCAGTGCCTGGTCACCGAATACCGGGCCGGCTACCAATTCCGGCCCCCAGCGTGACGAGCCTCGTGACCCGGAGGTTACCTCCGTTAAGGCAGGAATACCTGGTGTGTCACACTGGCTATAGGAGTTAGCGTGCTCCGGGGTCGGTGAAACTCCGAGCCGGCGGTGAAAGTCCGCGACCCGTCCGCAGCCAGCGGCCGGCTGACCTGGTGAAATTCCGGGACCGACGGTGAAAGTCCGGATGGGAGGCAGCACGCACGCGGCCGGTGATCCCGGCCGTGCCAGGCGCGTACGCACGTTCCCGCGCAACCCCCGGAGCCGAACCGCAAGGCAGGGCTTCGAGGAGGAAAGCGGATGTTCACCGGGATCGTGGAAGAACTCGGCGAGGTCGTCGGTCTGGAGCGGCATGGCGATGCGGCCCGCCTGACTATCAGGGGTTCCGCGCAGGGCACGTCCCCTGGCGAGTCGATCGCGGTCAACGGCGTGTGCCTGACCGTCACCGACATCACGGACGGGACCTTCACCGCCGACGTGATGGGCGAGACCCTAGACAGGTCCGGCCTCGGCGTACTGACCCCGGGAGACCCGGTCAACCTGGAGCAGTCGGTCCGTCTCGCGGACCGCCTGGGCGGCCATCTGGTGCAGGGCCACGTGGATGCCACCGCCACCATCATCGCCCGGACGCCCGCCGCGAACTGGGACCAGGTAAGGATCAGCCTGCCCGGCCAGATATCCCGTTACGTCGTCGAAAAGGGCTCGATCGCCGTGGATGGCATCAGCCTCACGGTCTCCGCGCTTAGCTCCCCAGGAACGCCAGAAGCGGAAAGCTGGTTCGAGGTCTGCCTGATCCCCGAGACGCTTAAGCGCACCACGCTGGGGACCAGGGAGCCGGGAGACACGGTCAACCTGGAGGTCGACGTGATCGCCAAGTACGTGGAAAGGCTACTTAACGGAAGCGGGGGAAACCGGTGGGCATGATGCTCGACGACGTCGACCGCGCGATCAAGGACATCGCGGAAGGCCGTCCCGTCCTGGTCGTAGACGACGAGAACAGGGAAAACGAAGGCGACATCATCATCGCCGCACATATGGCCACCCCTGAGCTCCTCGCCTTCATGATCCGCTACACCAGCGGCGTAATCTGCGCCCCGCTGCCCGAGGCCGAACTCAACCGGCTCCAGCTGCCCCAGATGACTTCCCATAACACCGAACACCACCGCACCGCCTTCACCGTCAGCGTCGATGCGCGCGACGGCATCAGCACCGGCATCTCGGCCGCTGACCGCGCCGCGACCATCAGAAAGCTTGTCGATCCGGCCACCACGGCAGCCGACCTGGTGCGCCCGGGGCACGTGTTCCCGCTCCGCTACGCCGAGGGCGGCGTGCTACGCCGGGCCGGGCACACCGAGGCCGCGGTCGACCTGGCCCGGCTGGCCGGGCTGCCCGCGGCGGGGGTCCTCGCCGAAGTCGTGAACGATGACGGCACGATGGCCCGGCTGCCCGAGCTGCGCGCGTTCGCGGACACCCGTGACCTGGCCCTGATCTCGATCGAGCAGCTCATCGAGTATCGCCGCCGCACCGAGCGCCAGCTCAGCAGGCAGGCCCAGACCACGATCCCGAACGCCTACGGTCAATGGCAGGCGTTCGGGTACCGGCACGAGATCGACGGCACCGAGTACGTGGCGCTCGCGCTCGGCGACGTGGCGGACGGCACGGACGTGCTGACCCGGCTGCATTCCGAGTGCCTCACCGGCGACGTGTTCGGCTCGCTGCGCTGCGACTGCGGCGCGCAGCTCGAGGCGGCTATGGCGGCGATCGCGGCCGAGGGCCGCGGGGTGGTGCTGTACCTGCGCGGACACGAGGGCCGCGGCGTCGGCCTGCTCAGCAAGCTGCAGGCCTATGAGCTGCAGGACGCGGGCGCCGACACGGTGGATGCCAACACCGAACTCGGCCTGCCCGTCGACGCGCGCGAGTACTCGGCTGGCGCGCAGATGCTCGCCGACCTGGGCGTCCGCTCGGTGCGCCTGCTCACCAACAACCCGGCCAAGATCACCGGCCTGACCGATGGCGGCGTCGATATCACCGCCCGGGTCCCGCTGCCAGCCGCCGTCACCCCCTATAACCTCCGTTATCTACTGACCAAACGGGACCGGCTCGGGCACCAGATTCAAGATCTTCATTATTCCGAACGAACGCCGGTAACACCCGCTGTCCACCTCCACGCGCATCCCGTGGCCCCGCGTCCCGGCGAGCAAGCCGCCGCCATCGAGGCGGAGTCGGCATGAGCGGCGCCGGACGTCCTGAGGCCGCCGCGGTCGACGCGTCGGGGCTGAGCCTGGCCATCGCGGCGACGCGCTGGCACCAGGAGATCACCGACTCGCTGCTGGCGCGCGCGACCGCAGCGGCCGCGGCGTGCGGCATCCGGGACCCGTTCGTCGTCCGGGTCCCCGGCGCGATCGAACTGCCGGTGGTGGCCGCCGAACTGGCCCTCCACCACGACGCAGTGGCCTGCCTGGGCGTGGTGATCCGCGGCGGCACGCCGCACTTCGAGTACGTCTGCGACTCGGTGACCGCGGGCCTGACGCGGGTCGCGCTTGACGCCCGCACCCCGATCGGGAACGGCGTCCTGACCTGTGACACGGTAGAGTCGGCTCGTGACCGGTGCGGACTGCCCGATAGTCACGAGGACAAGGGATGGGAGGCCGTGGTGGCGGCGCTAGAGGTCGCGCTCGTACTCCGCTCCATCCGCCGCGCCCACCAAGCCTCCCCCTCCGCCGCCCTCCGCCCCGCCGCCGCCCAGCGACATTAGCCGCTCCCCCGGGGTACCGGGGGATACCGACTCCGCCTCGAGCCACCGGACGCCGCGCAAGCGAAATCGCACGGAGAATCAGGGATTACTCATGCTCTCACTGGTACTGCCCAAGGGCTCGCTGGAACGGGCCACCCTCGACCTGTTCGACGCGGCCGACTTGACCGTGCGGCGGTCCTCGGACCGGGATTACCACGCGTCGATCGACGACCCGCGGATCGACAAGATCCGGTTCCTGCGGCCGCAGGAAATCCCGTCCTACATCGAGCGCGGGCTGTTCGACCTCGGCATCACCGGACGCGACTGGATCGCGGAGACCGAGGCCGAGGTCGTGTCGCTCGGCGAGCTGCAGTATTCGAAGGCCACCGCGCAGCCGGTGCGGGTGGTGCTCGCGGTGCCCGACTCCGCGCCCTGGCGGGCGGCTGCCGATCTGCCGGAAGGAGTCCGGATCTCCACTGAGTTCCCGTCGCTGACCCGCCGGTACCTCGATGCGCACGGGGTCAAGGCGATGGTGATCCCGTCCTACGGCGCGACCGAGGCGAAGGTGCCCGACATCGTGGACGCGATCGTCGACCTCACCGAGACAGGTTCGTCGCTCCGCAAGAACGGCCTGCGGATCCTCGACACGCTGCTGACCAGCTACACCGAGCTGATCGCGGCGGGACCGGCGTTCGCCGACGCGCAGAAGCGGGCCGCCATGGAGGACATCGCCCTGTTGCTGCGCGGTGCGATCCAGGCCCGCGGCAACGTCCTGCTGAAGCTCAACGTGCCCGCGGACCGGCTGGCCGCGGTCACCGAGATGCTGCCGGCTTTGTCCTCGCCGACGATCACCACGCTGGCCCGCGGAAATATGAACGCGGTGGAGACCGTGGTCCCCAAGCGCGGCGTCAACACGCTGATACCGGCCCTGAAGGCAGCCGGAGCCCAGGACATACTGGAGATTCCCATCTCCAAGATCGTGGAGTAACCGTGAGCTCTATGCCCGGGGGGACGACCCCCCAGACCCCCCCGCGACTGGGGGGACCCATCCCCCCAGACCCCCCTTGGGCCCCTTGCGGCGGCAAACCGCCCGGGTGCTGCCGGTCGACGGGGAAGGGCGGGTGCTGTTGCTGCACGGCTGGGATCCGCACCGGCCCGAACACCCCTTCTGGTTTACCGTCGGCGGCGCGGTAGAGGAGGGGGACGGGGAGTCCATCCGCGACGCGGCGGCCCGCGAGCTTTACGAGGAGACCCGCATCTCGGTCGATCCCGAGCACCTGGGAGAGCCCATCGCCCAGAACACGATCGAGTTCTCCTGGGGCGGTCACCACATCGCCCAGGACCAGACGTTCTACGCGGTCGCCGTCGGTTCCGCCGAAGTGAGCCTCGAGGGCCTGGACCGATGGGAGCGGGCTACTACCGACAAGTACGGCTGGCTCTCCGCCGAGGATCTGGAAGCGAATGAGATCCCCGCGCATCCCGACATCCCTGACTTGATCCGCGCGGCCGCGGCCAGCGTCCGGGGCCGCCGCGAGTAGTCCCTCCGATCATGGCCGTGAGCTGCAGTTAGCCCCGGGGAATAGGGTCGATGGGCCCGCAGGTTCCAACGGCAGCAGATCTTCCCAGCATGGCGGACTCGGGTGAGTCCGCGTACCGTGGGAACGGGTGAGGATATTAAAGGCCGAGGTGACACGTGCGCGACATCCTGAACAGGATCACGAAGTGGTGGGAGGCGGGGGAGACCTTCGGCTTGGCCACCGTGGTCAAGACGTACCGCAGCGCGCCACGTGACCCAGGTGCGGCGCTGGCGGTATCGTCCGCCGCCGACAGCGAGGTCGTCGGCAGCGTCTCCGGCGGATGCGTCGAAGGTGCCGTCTACGAACTGTCGCTCGACGTGTGCCGGACCGGCAGCCCTGTCCTCCAGACCTATGGCGTGAGCGACGACGACGCGTTCGCGGTCGGGCTCACCTGCGGCGGGATCATCGACATCTTCGTCGAGCCGGTAGATGCGACCCGTTTTCCCGAACTCGGCGAGATCGCCGCCGCGGTCGAGCGGGGCGAGCCGGTCGCGGTCGCGACGGTGATCGCCGGTCCCGGCCAGATCGGCGCCCGACGGGTTATCTGGGCGGGCGATGCCCAGGGGGAACCGGCCGCGGGCGAAGGCGGCGGCCCGGCGATGGCGGGCGAGGCCTGGCATGTCGGGGCATCGGCCACCCTGGGCTCGGGACCGAGGCTAGACGCGGCGGTCGACGATGACGCCCGGGGCATGCTCGCGCAGGGCCTGACCGGTATCCGCCGGTACGGTGCGCAAGGTGAACGCCGCGGAGACGAGCTGAGCGTCTTCGTGAACTCTTTCGCGCCGCCGCCCAGGATGCTGGTTTTCGGGGCGATCGACTTCGCCGCCGCCGTCGCCCGGGTCGGGAAGTTCCTCGGGTATCACGTGACGGTGTGCGACGCCAGGAAGGTATTCGCCACCGCGTCGCGGTTCCCCGACGCCGACGAGGTGGTCGTCGACTGGCCGCACCGGTTCCTGGCCGCGACGGACGTGGACGCCAGGACAGTCATCTGCGTGCTCACCCACGACCCGAAGTTCGACGTGCCGCTGCTTGAGGTGGCACTCCGCACGCCGGCCGGGTATATCGGCGCGATGGGCAGCAGGCGGACCCACGAGGACCGGCTGGCCCGGCTGCGGGAAGCGGGCCTGACCGCCGACGAACTGGACCGGCTGCGCTCGCCGATCGGGCTCGACCTCGGGGCCAGGACGCCCGAGGAGACGGCGGTATCCATCGCCGCTGAGCTGATCCAGCTCCGCTGGGGTGGCACCGGCCAGCCGCTGACCGCCACCGATGGCCGTATCCACCACCAGTTCGTCGGCTAGGGTTTGCGGCCGACGCCGCCGCGCAGGGAATGCACCCGGCCGGTGGGGGCGGTCGCCGGCTCGGGCCGCCATTCGGCGATCCAGGTGAGCCCCGGTTCGACGAGCTCGAAGCCGTCGAAGAATCGCCGTACGTCGGGCAGCGATCGGACGTGCAGCTGAGCCGATGCCCGGCGGTAGACGTCCTCGGCTTTGACGCCCTCTCCCTCGGGGTCTTCCTCCCGGGTGCCGTGGCTGATGGCCAGGTAGCTACCAGCTCGGAGGCGGTCGCGGTACGCAGCGATGATCTTGTGCGGTTCCGCTTCGTCGTCGATGAAATGCAAGGTGCTCGTGCACAGCAGGCCTACCGGCCGGGACAGGTCGAGCAGCCTGGTCACCTCGGGGTGTTCCAGGAGGCCGGCCGGATCGCGCAAGTCACCGAGTACCATGGCGGCCTGCCCGCCGCTGGCCAGCAGCGCCCGGCCGTGGGAGGCCACCACCGGGTCGTTGTCGACGTAGACCACGTGTACGCCCGTCGTCACGCCCTCGCCCAGCTCGTGCACGTTAGCCTGGGTCGGCAGGCCGCTGCCAAGGTCGAGAAACTGCCGGATGCCGCCCTCAGTAGCGAGGTACCGGACCACCCGCCCGACAAACGAGCGGTTATCGCGTGCTATCGCCGCGACGTCGGGGATCGCCTCGATCAGCCGCTTGGCCGCCTTGCGGTCAGCGGCGAAATTGTCCTTGCCGCCGAGCAGGTAGTCATAGATCCTGGCGACGTTCGGCGTCTTGGTGTCAATGCCGTCCGGCGTCAGGTTATGTCCGGTCAATACCTCATCACTCCTGTTCCGGATGGATGCTACCAGGACGGGCGCGTACGCTTAGGGGCCGTGAAAGCGAGAGTTGCGGGGGTACTGCTGGCCGCCGGCGAGGGCTCGCGGTTGGGCCAGCCCAAGGCCCTGGTCGAGCTCGGCGGGCAGACCCTCGCGGAGCGCGGAGTTAACCTGCTGCGGGCCGGCGGGACGAACCCGATCCTGGTCGTCACCGGCGCGGTCCCGGTCGAGTTTAGCGGGATACGCACGATCTACAACGAACACTGGCGTACCGGCATGGGCTCCTCGCTCCGCGCCGCCCTGCGCGCCCTCGCCGCGCCGGTGCCGATCGCGGCCCCTGACGTCGACGCCGACGTGGGCGCCGTGGTGGTCGCGCTGACCGACCAGCCGCTGGTGGGCGCGGCCGCGGTCGCGCGGCTGATCGCGGCGTACCGCGGCGGAGCCAGCGTCGCCGTCGCCGCGTACCAGGGCAAGCCCCGCAATCCGGTCTTGCTCGCCCGGGAACACTGGCCCGAGGTGATCGAGACGGCCGCCGGCGACCAGGGCGCGCGGGCGTTCCTGCGCGCGCGGCCGGATCTTGTCACGCTCGTCGAGTGCGGCGACACTGGCAGCCCGGATGATATCGACACAGCCGCCGACCTGGCCCGGGTCACCAGTCGTGATCGCGGATCAGGATCCCCGCTAGCAGGGGCCTAGCGAGCCACGCTCACGCCGCCTGGATGCCCCAGGTGTGGGTGACGGTTTCGCCGGGTTCCAGGACGAGCAGGTCGTCGGTGGTCACGAAGGCGTTCGGCGGGCAGGTCATGGGCTCGATGGCGACCGCCTTGCGGCGGCGGTCCGGCCCGAGCGGGTCGCCGGTGAAAACCTGCAGCCATCGGTAACCCTGGTCGGCCCACAGGCTCACCCGCGCCCCGGAGCCGCCGTCCGCGGCCAGGTGCGCCCAGGCACGGCCGTCGCCGTCCCGGCTCAGCCCGGTCAGCGCGTGATCAAGCTGGGTGGCGCCGATCGTGCGCGGCTGGCGGAAGTCGTACGGTGTGCCCTCGACGGCTTTCGAAGGTCCGGACGGGATGCCCCGGTCGTCCGTCGGCAGCCAGAACTCCGCGGAAAGGGTCAGCCTCCAGTCATCGACCGAGGGCGTCCCGACGGTCAGGTAGGGATGCGAGCCGGTGCCGTAGGGCGCCGCCCGGCTGCCGCGGTTGCGCGCGGTGATGGCGACGCGCAGTCCCTCGTCAGCGTCAAGGCGATACTCGGCCTCGATTTCCAGGCAGAACGGATACCCCTGCTGGCCGTGGGCGGCACTGCGCAATACGACGGTGCTGGCGTCGCGCCCGACGACGGTCCACGGTATCCAGCGGGTCAGGCCGTGGATCGCGTTCCCGTGGGCGGGTTCGGTCAGGGCCAGGTGCTGTTCGGTCCCGTCGAAGACGTAGCGTCCGCCGTCGATCCGGTTCGGCCAGGGCGTGAGCAGCTGGCCCGCACCCGCGGGCGGCAGTTCGTCGGCCTGGTAGCCCGCGATCAGCGGCCGTCCGCGGAAGGCCAGCTCCCGAAGGCCCGCGCCTAGCTCGGTCGCCGTGGCGTGGTAGTCGCCGGCTTCGATCTCGTACTGCAACCCGGTCAGCGGAATGATCACATGGTCAGGATACGGACAGCAGCAGCGCGGCGCGGCAGCCGGCCACCAGACCCCAGGCGAGATCCGCTCCCTGGACCGCCGCGAGCAGCTTGGCGGCCGCGGGCTCGAGCGGCTCCAGGCCTGCCATCCCCAGCAGCACCGTGGACACCTCAGCCGCTGCCTGGCCGTTGGCGGCGCAGTGCAAGAGGGACGCCGCCAGGGTCGTCGTCCGCTGCGCTGCGTGGCAGGTCACCGACGCGCTAAGCCAGTTCGCGAGCCATACCGCTCGCGTCCCGCCCGAAATGGCGCCGCCGAGAAGCCTGAGCGCGAGCAGGACGCCGCTGACCATGCTGTCGCCGCTCGGCATCAGGCCTGGTCCCAGGCCTACCAGCTGTTCGGCCGCCTCGACGGCGCCCGCCAGGTCACCGTTCGCGCAGGAGGCCGCCAGCTGGGCCGGCCCCGGGTGGCCCGCCAGCCCCGGTGCCTGTTCGGCTGCCGCGCAGAGCCTGGCCAGGACGCCGTAGCCATGATCAAGCCTGGCCCGGGACAACGGGCTGAACACCGGTGACGGATCCCACCAGCGGACGATCCTGATATCCAGTCCGCATGCCATCACCCTGTCCCCGCCCGCCCAGCACTGCGCGGAGCTGACCGAGGGGCGCGTCTCCCATAGGCCGGTCATGATCGCGTTCGGGAGCCTGATGGCGTCCGGCGGAGAGATCGCGATCACCCGCGGCTCGGGCACGGCATCGGCGAATTCCAGGTAGATGGCCTGTGGCAGGACCGCCAGCACCCTGCCAGGCCGACGGGGGCCGCGCAGCAGATCGCGAGCCGCCAGGCTGGCCACCCCGGCGGTCGCCGGCGCCTGCTCAGCGCTCCCATCCGACGCGACCCCGCCAGGCCCTGGCGTGTCCGCTCGGGTTCGCGGACCGGGTGAACGAGTCACGTCGCCACAGTACTGGCGTTCCGCGGCCCGGTAGGGAGGGCTGTCTGGCCTGCCGGCCGATCGGCCCGGACTATCGGGGCTGAAGTGGAATAAGTGACGGTTTGAGCACAAATGACAAAGAAGTCAATTTGTGATACGTCAAGCTCATTTGCCGACTTACGATTTGGGAGGCCGACGGGGCTGCTTGGGGAGCGGGGGACCGTCAGCCCCGTCGGCTAATTAACGATAGCCGGACCAGCTGAGGATTTGGGTAACTTCCTGCGCCGTAAGCCTTTCGAAACGTCTTACCTGGCCTGCCCGCCGCGCGTGGTCGCCGTCGGCCCATGGGACCCGTTGGCGTACCCGTTTGACCTGGTAGGGCCGAGACGCCCACTGCGTACTGCCTCCGCGGCGAGGACCCCGAACAGGTAGAAGTAGGCTGCCTCTTCTTCCTCGAAAAAATGCACCTCGAGCCGCGCGTCCTCGGTACAGCTGAACACCTCGAAGCCGCCGTCCGCCTTGACTACGCACATGGCACCCGGCACCTCCTCATCGATCGCGTACGCGACGTTCGGAATGCCGGCTAGGTACAGAAGTTCGGCGAAAACCGACTGAGGCGAAACCCGGTCCTTGCGTGCGGTGCGCCGCCCAGGAGACGGAGCCGCCTCTGCTCCGGCGCGAGGTTCGCTCTCGCCCGCGGAAACGTTATCAGTCCAGGGCTCAGGACGCGGCTCACCCGCTGGCCAGGGCTCGAACCACGGTTCGGGCGCCGGTGAACCATGCCACGCGGCCATCCGGTGCGGGGTCCGAGGCCCATGATCCGGAGCCGGAGCCGGGGCCGCAGCCGCGGGCCGCCCTCCCGCGGGCTCCATCCGGGTCCTTGGTCCCCGGGGCTCGGTAGCCGTGCGCGCCGCAACTTGCCCCTGCGGCTCCAGCCGCGTGTGGATCAGGGTGTCGGGTTCGGGCTCGGTGCTGCGTGGCGGGGACGCATTGGCCGGCCGGAACACGCCCGACAGCGGATCCGCGCCCGACAGCGGATCCGCGCCGGCCCTGGCGGCGGAGCTTGACGACGGGAACGTGGCCGCGCTCAGCGGGAACTCCACCCGTTCCTCGGTCAGACTGGCCACCTCGTCGCGTGCGACCACGACCTCGAAGACCTGACGGTCGATCTCCCAGTAGCCGAGCTGCCTGGCCCTTACCGCGTCCCGGCCCAGGAAGACGATGTGCAGCCGGTCGCCGAGGTCCTCCAGGACCAGGCAGGGCTCGCCCCCGTACTCACCGACGAGCCGGGACCGCCACAACGCCTGGAGGTCGCTCACGACGACCCGCTTGCGCCAGTGCCCGGCCGCGGCCTGGAAGCCGAGCTCTTCTGGCGGCGGGCCCGGGGAGAACAATGTCACCTCAGGGCCGTCGGGCCCGAGGCCGGCGTGGTAGGGGACGCCGAGATAGGTGGCCATCAGCGGGTATCGCATCGCTTACGGCTCCGTCTGCTGCCAGGCCAGGCCGTCGTACCTGGCCACGAGCTGCTCTCCCGCGGGGCCGAGCCTGGCACATCCCGGCTCCGACCGGTATCGCGATGGGCTCGATATAGAACTCCGCCGCGCCATGCCCCGAGGCCTCCACATAGCCGTCGATCGGCCTGGCCAGCCAGCAGACCAGGTAGAGCTCGCTCATGTGCGGCGTGAACTCCGAGTCCTCCCAGCCCAGGCCCAGGGCGAGGTACGCCTCGGCGGGATTGTGAAACCGGACGTCGGTGGCGCGGTAGACGTACCCGGCCAAGACCGTACGCTGCCCGGTCAGGTACGGACCGACCAGACGCGGCGGGACGGCCTTCCACATCGGCGTGCCAGGGGCGATCACGGACAGTCGCTCGGGCTGGGTCACCCACGCTCCCTTCCGCTCGCGTATAGCTCCGCTCATTTCTGTTTCGCTCGCCTCCGGCAGCGCCGGGCCCCTTTGGCTCGCTCAACTCATCCTTTTCGCTCGCCTCCGGGGCGCCTTCAGGTGCCGCCTTCCCTCCTCGCTCGTTCCTCGCTCGTCAGTCCAGGCGGCACCGCGCCCCTTTGGCTCGCTCAACTGATTGTGCCTAGTGAATGACAGTCATTGGCCGTAAAGCTGCGCATTCAGAGGATGGATTACTTTCCGCAGTCACATAGCTACCACGTGACCTAAGCCGGCGACCTGTGCGCGGACAACGCCGGCTGGGCGTGATCAGGCAACACCGCACGTCGCGTAGGGTCGTGGACGTGTCCGGTCACCTGAACCCTGGCGGCCAGCAGTTCCGCCATGACGACGGCGCTGCCGATCCGCGCGTGGCGCAAGCTCTCTCGGCGTACCTGGCAGGGAAAGGCAGTGAGCAGGCGGCCCTGATCGCGTTGTCCGCCGCGCGGCTGCTCGTCCCGGTGGTCGCGGTCCTCGCCGACGGCTCGACGTCTGCCCAGGGGGACAAGAACAGCGAGATGGTGCTGCCCACGCTGATCGGCCAGGACGGAAGGCCCGCCGTGCTCGCCTTCACCTGCCTCGATGCGCTGACCCGGTGGCGGCCTAGCGCGCGCCCGGTGCCCGCAGAAGCGGACCGGGTGTGGCGCGCCGCGGTCGCCGACGGCTGTGCGGTCGTCATCGACGTGGCCGGGCCCGTGCCGCTGGCGGTCGAGGGCGACCGGCTGGCCGCGCTCGCCGCGGGCCACCCGGTGCCGCTCGCGCATGAGGATGCCGATGTACGCGCGCAAGTCGAGGCGGCGGTCGCCGCGGAACCCGGCATCGCGGGATTCAGCCTGGCCGCCAGCAGCGCTGACGAGGCGGATCTCGCGATCAGGCTCATCCTCGCGACCCGGGACTGGCAACCTGTCGTGGACCGGGCGGCGAACAGCATCGCGGCGCGCCTAGCCGGACGGCTGCGCCGCGGCATCGAGTTCACCGTCGCTTAGGATCTTGACCATGTTTCGCTGGCTGACGGCAGGCGAATCGCACGGGCGCGCGCTCGTCGCGATTTGCGAGGGCGTGCCCGCAGGAGTGCGGGTCAGCACCGAGGACATCGCCGCCGCCCTGGCCAGAAGGCGGGCCGGGTACGGCCGGGGCGCACGGATGACGTTCGAACAGGACCAGGTGGAACTCACCGGGGGCGTCAGGCACGGCCGCACGCTCGGCGGCCCGCTGGCGATCAGGGTCGCCAACACCGAATGGCCCAAGTGGGAGACGGTAATGTCCGCCGACCCCGTGCCGCCGGGCGAACTGGACGGCCTGGCCAGGAACGCCCCGCTGACCAGGCCGCGTCCGGGCCACGCGGACCTGGCCGGGATGCAGAAGTACGGCTTCCATGACGCCCGGCCGGTCCTGGAGCGAGCCAGCGCGCGGGAGACGGCCGCCCGGGTGGCACTCGGCGAGGTCGCGCGGCGGCTGCTCAGCCAGGTGCTTGGCGTCGAGATCCTCAGTCACGTGGTGGCGATCGGCCAGGTGCGGACCCCGGCTGGGCTGATGCCAGGCCCGGATGACGCCGCCGCCGTCGACGCCGACCCGGTGCGGTGCTTCGACGCCGCGACCAGCGCCGCGATGGTGGCCGAGATCGACGCCGCCCGCAAGGACGGCGACACCCTGGGCGGCGTCGTGGAGATGCTGGCGTTCGGGCTGCCGCCCGGTCTGGGCAGCTTCACCCACTGGGACCGGCGCCTGGACGGCAGGCTGGCCGGCGCGCTGATGTCCATCCAGGCCATCAAGGGCGTCGAGGTCGGAGACGGCTTCACCACCGCGACCCGGCGCGGGTCGGTCGCCCACGACGAGATCGAGGCCGCCGATGGCGCGATCGCGCGGCGGACCAACCGGGCCGGCGGCATCGAAGGCGGGATGAGCACCGGCGAGGTGCTCCGGGTCCGCGCCGCGATGAAGCCCATCTCGACGGTGCCGCGGGCGCTCGACACCATCGACACCAGCACCGGCGAGCCGGCCAAGGCGATCAACCAGCGCAGCGACGCGACGGCGGTTCCGGCGGCGGGCGTGGTGGCCGAGGCGATGGTGGCCCTGGTCCTGGCCGAGGCGGCGATCGAGAAGTTCGGTGGCGACTCGGTGGAAGAGATGCGCCGCAACGCCGAGAGCTACCTGAAGGCCCTGGTGATCTCGTGAGCCCCGCGCGCCCGCTCGTCGTCTTGATCGGGCCGCCCGGCGCGGGCAAGTCCTCGATAGGCCCGCTCGTCGCGGCCCGCCTCGGGGTGGAGTTCACCGATACCGACGCCGAGGTCGGGGTGACCGCGGGCAAGCCGGTCGCCGACATCTTCATCGAGAACGGCGAGGAGGCCTTCCGTGAGCTGGAGCGCACGGCGGTGACCGGTGCCCTGAAGGAGGACGGCACGCTGCGCGAGCACGGCGGGGTGCTCGCACTCGGCAGCGGTGCGGTTCTCGACGAAGCGGTCCAGCACCTGCTGAACGGCCTGCCCGTCGTCTACCTGTCGGCGAGCTTCAGCACGGTCGCCCGGCGGCTCGGCCTGGACCGGCCCCGGGTCGTGGTCCCGGGCAACCCGCGCGGCCGCCTGCGCGCCATGCTGGACGAGCGCGACGCGCTTTACCGGCGACTCGCCTCCGTCACGGTGCCAACCGACGACCTGGACCTAGACGAGGTCGCCGGCGAGGTCGCCGCGGGGATGAAGGAATGACCGCGACCAGGATCGGCGTCACTCCCTCCGACGGCGGCCAGCCTTACCGGGTCGTGGTCGGCGTGGGCGTGCTCGGCGAGCTAGCCGGCCTGGTCCCGAAGGACGCTAGGACCGTGGTCGTGATCCACGCCGAAACCCTCGGCGAGATCGCCAGGCCCGCCTGCGGCGCGCTGCGGGCAGCCGGCCTGACCGTCTACGCCGAGCCGGTCCCGGACGGTGAGGCGGCTAAGACCATCGACGTCGCGGCCAGGCTGTGGTCGCGGCTTGCCCAGCACGGCGTGACCCGGTCGGATTGCGTCGTGGGGATCGGCGGGGGAGCAGCGACCGACCTGGCCGGTTTCGTGGCCGCGACCTGGCTCCGCGGCGTCAAGGCCGTCCTCGTCCCGACCACCCTGCTCGGCATGGCTGACGCCGCGGTGGGCGGGAAGACCGCGATCGACATTCCCGAGGGCAAGAACCTGGTCGGCGCCTTCCACTCGCCGTCCGGCGTGCTCGCCGACCTGGTCACGCTGGAGACGCTGCCGGGGGCGGATTACGTAGCCGGACTCGCCGAAGTGATCAAGACCGGGTTCATCGCCGACCCGGTCATCCTGGACCTGGTCCTGGCGGACCCCGAGGGCGCTACGGTGCCGCACGGCACCCACGCGCGTGAGCTGATCGAGCGCGCGATCCGGGTCAAGGCCGACGTGGTATCCAAGGATCTGACCGAGGCGGGCCCGCGGGAGATCCTGAACTACGGGCATACGCTCGGCCACGCCATCGAGCGGGTCGAGGGATACCGGTTCAGGCACGGGGACGCCGTCGCCATCGGCATGGTGTACGCCGCCGAACTGGCCCGGCTCGCCGGGCGGCTCGACCCGGACCTCGCCGCGATGCACCGGACCGTGCTGGCCAGCGTGGGGCTGCCGACGGCGTACCCGGCGGGCGTGTGGCCGTCGCTGCGGGCGGCCATGGGCGTAGATAAGAAGGCCCGCGGCGCGCGGCTAAGATTCGTGGTGCTTGACGGCCTGGCCCGTCCCGGGATTCTCGACGATCCGCCCGAGGACCTCCTGCGGCAGGCATACCAGGAGGTGTCCCAGTGATAACGCAGGTGCTCGTCCTCAACGGGCCGAACCTCGGCCGCCTCGGCATCAGGGAACCGGAGATCTACGGCTCGACCTCGTTCGAGGACCTGGCCGAGGTATGCCGCTCGACCGGCCGCAAGCTCGGCCTGAGCGTCGAGGTCCGGCAGACCGACGACGAGAGCGAAATGATCAGCTGGGTACACGAGGCCGCCGACGCCCGGCTGCCGGTGGTGCTCAACCCCGCCGCGTTCACGCACTACTCCTACGCGCTGCGGGACGCCCTGGCCATGCGGACCGCCCCGCTGGTAGAGGTGCACCTTTCCAACCCGGCGGCGCGCGAGGAGTTCCGGCACACGTCGGTGGTGGCCGGGGTCGCGAACGGGACGGTGGCCGGTTTCGGCCTGGTCTCCTACCAGCTGGCGCTGCAGGCGATCGCCGAGCTAGCCGCCGAGGACCGCGCCGGTCAGCCCGGGCCAGGCCTGGAAGAGCCCGCCGAGCCCGCGGACCCGGATAAGCCAGCCGCACCATGATCGTCCTCGTCGGGTTCATGGGGGCCGGCAAGACCACCGTGGGGCACCTGCTGTCGGAGCGCCTGGGTCTGCCGTTCATCGACAGCGACCTGGTCATTGAGCAACAGACAGGGCGGTCCGTCCGGGAGATCTTCGCCGCGGACGGTGAGCCCGCGTTCCGTGACCTGGAGCAGCGGGTCGTCGCGGAGCTGATCGACGGCCCTGGGGCCGTACTGGCCCTCGGCGGCGGTGCGGCGGAACATCAGGAGACCATCAAGCGGCTCAAGTCTGCCCAGGTCATCTACCTGAAGGTGGGTTACGGCGAAGCGATGCTCCGGGTGGCGGGCGACCAGTACAGGCCGCTGCTCAGCCGACCCGACCTCGAGTCCCTTTACCGGCACCGGCTGTCGGTTTACGAGGGAGTGGCCACGCTGACGGTGGCTACCGACGGCCGCCGACCCGAAGCCGTCAGCCAGGATGTCCTCGCTCAGCTCGTCGGCGGCCCCGCCTCCGCCGCAACGGCGGCGCGACCCGGAGCGGACTCGCCAGGAAATTCCGGACGCCGGCCCCAGGAGTTCGCGAGAAACGGTAACTCAGGGCTGGGAGTCGACTCCCAGCCACACGCCCCGGGCCCGCCCGATCCGGCGGCCCGGGATGTTCCGTCACCATCTTGGTTGGCGAGGCACGTGCCGAGATGAGGATTTGTCTGCGGTTTCGGGGGTGATGGCACCCGAAACCGCAGACAAAGCGCGGCCGTCGAGCGCAACACGCCCATAGGGGCATCGATAGGTCACCGAGTCACAGCTTCACGGTGGCCACTATCGTGAGCCGACGGTCAGCTCGGCCGTTTGTAGATTTGCTACCTGCCCTATCACGACGAAACCTGACGAACGATCTCCGGTGTGCGTCCCTGGCGGCCTATCCGCAGTGATACAGCCCGCTGGCCGCACCCGCCGTCGCCGAACCGCCGTAAGCGGACACCGGCACCACCGTGCAGTTCTGTTCAACCCACAAGGTGACAGCGCCCCCGCCCAGACCGCCTCGGCCGCCGGTCATCACGTAGTGCAGCTTGCCCTGCTTGACGTACTGCTCGAACTGAGCCAGAGTCGGCGCCGGATCGGTGCCCCTGAACCCGCCCATGGCCATCACCGGTACGCCACCGGTCGCCAGGATGATCGACGCGGCCGCCGACGACCCTTGCACCGCGACTAGCCAGGTCGCGCCGTCGCGGTGCGCCTCCAGGTAAGCGATCTCTGACCGGCTTGCCGAGCCGCCGAATCCGCCGCCTGCCAGGCCCGCCAGGCCCGCCAGACCCCCACCGACCGTACCGCCAGCCACGCCCGCCCGGCCCGTACCACGACCCAGGCCGGTACCGCCGGCGGGCGTGGCAACCGGGCCGATACCGGGGAAGCCCCCCGCGAACCCACCTCCGC
This sequence comes from uncultured Actinomycetes bacterium, assembly GCA_963806335.1. Classification (GTDB taxonomy): domain Bacteria; phylum Actinomycetota; class Actinomycetes; order Streptosporangiales; family Streptosporangiaceae; genus Palsa-504. The sequence goes on along the minus strand of CAWDXO010000015.1, from coordinate 52,644 downwards.
CCGCCGTCGGCCCGGCCACCGGGTTGCTACCTGAGATCGTCCGCGAGAGCGGCGTCAACGTGTACGCGGCCGGTCCCGCCAGCACCGCGATCAGGCCAGCCACCCCGGCCACCGCGAACACCCGCCCCAGGCCGCGCCTGCCGCCGGGCATGCCGGGCACGCCGGGTCCCCGGCCGCGCAGCCAGCCGAACGCCAGCGCGAGCACCGCCACCGCCGTGGCGCCGACGACCGCCCAGGCCAGCCACGGATTCCAGTTCGGGGTGCGGCGCAACAGCACGAAGGCCCATCCGCCGGTGCCGGCGATCGCTGCCGGGAGCACCAGTCTCCACCATCCGGAACGCCGGCAGGCCTGGTAGAAGGCCACCGCGCCGATGCCGGTCAGCGCGGCGACCGGCGGAGCCATGGCGCTGACGTAATACGGGTGCTGAGTGCCCTGCTGGAAGCTGAGCACGAAGAACTCCAGCAGGAACCAGCCGCCCCACAGCAGCACGCTGGCCCGCGCGAGGTCGGTCCTCGGCCGCCGGCCGATGAGGATGAGGGTCCCGATCAGCGCGATCACGGCGAACGGGATGAGCCAGGAGATCTGGCCGCCGAGCGTCGAGCCGAACATCCGCCCTATACCCGCCTGGCCACCGAAACCACCACCACCACCACCGACGGCGCCGCCCGCGGCCCGGTGGGCGAGATCGCTGAAGTTGCCCGCCCGGCCTGTGCCCCCCCGGCCGAAGGCTCCGCCAGCTCCCGCGCCCGTCCCAGCTCCCGCGCCCGTCCCAGCTCCCGCGCCCGTCCCAGCTCCCGCGCCCGTCCCAGCTCCCGCGCCCGTCCCAGCTCCCGCGCCCGTCCCAGCTCCCGCGCCCGTCCCAGCTCCGGCGCCGAAACCGCCCGTCCCGAAACCGTCCGCGCCAGAACCGCCTGTGCGGGCTCCGCCGAGTCCGCCGCCGCCGAGTCCGCCGCCACGCCCGAAGCCCGCACCGCCGCCGGTAATCCGGCCGAAGCCGTTGTAGCCGACGGCGAGGTTCCAGAACAGTGTCGTTCGCGCTGCTACCGATGTAAGGACGGCTCGTCTTGGGGATGAGGTCGACGATGGTCATCCAGGACAGCGTGACCACGGCCAGCACGCCGCCCGCGACCGCAAGCCGCCAGATACGCGTGCGCAGCCTGGCCTTCGACGCGATCAGGTACACGACCGGCAGCGCAGGCAGCGCGATGAACCCCTCGAGCATCTTCGTGTTGAACGCCAGCCCGAACGCCACCGCGCTCAGCGTCAGCCAGCGCAGCTGATGCCGCTGGCTGGCCCGGAGCGACTCAAGCAGCGCCCACGCGCTGACCGCGAGCAGCAGCGTCAGCATCGTGTCGGGGTTGTCGTCCCGGTTGATCGCCACCACCATCGGGGTCAGCGTGAGGACGAGCGCGGCGATCAGCGCCGCCGCGTAGGCGCCGCGCTCCCCGGTCAGGCTGGCGACGCTGCGCCGCACCGCGGCGTACACGACGGCGACGGCGGCGACGCCTTCGGCCGCCTGCGGTAGCAGCAGGCTCCAGCTGTTGAATCCGAATACGCGCGCGGAGATCCCCATGACCCAGAACGCGAGCGGCGGCTTGTCGACCGTGATGAACGAGGCGGAATCCAGCGACCCGTAGAAGAACGCCTTCCAGCTCTCCGTCCCGCTCAGCACCGCGGCCGCGTAAAACGCGTTCGCGTCGCCGTTGCGGGACAGGTCCCAGGAGTACAGGACCGCGGCCAGGATCAGCACGGCCCACAGCGCCGGCCGCGCCCACCGGGGGTCGGCCGGGCGGCCGAGCACCAGCCGCTTGAGCCGGCCGCGCGGCGGCCTTTCCGGTTCGGCCGCGGGGTCGGTCGTGGTCAGCTGAGTGGTCATCGAGGCTGCTCTGGGGCGGTTAGTTCTATTTGGGCAGAACGGGCACGGGTGCCTGTCTCGGGATCGGTCCCGCGTTTGCGGAGGAAGGGAAAGCGGAGCCGCGCCACGCCCCGCAAGTCGGCGAGGGCCGTGCGGATGATTTCCACGCTACTGTCCGGGTCTTCGGTCCATGCCACCGGAACTTGATAGATGCGCAGCCCCTGGCGCTGGGCCAGCATCAGCAGTTCGGTGTCGAAAAACCAGCCGTCGTCCTCGACAGCGGGCAGCAGGGCCCTGATGACCTCGGCGCGCCCGGCCTTGAATCCGCACTGCGCGTCGGAGAACCGGGCGGCCAGCACGATGCGCAGCAGCAGGTTGTAGGCGCGCGAGATGATCTCCCGTTTGGCGCTGCGCACCACCTGGGCGCCGCGCGACAGGCGGCTGCCCGTCGCCAGGTCACTGTGGCCAGACAGCAGCGGCGCGATCAGCGGGAGGAACGCCTCGAGGCCGGTGGACAGGTCGGCGTCCATGTAGGCGACGACGTCAGCGTCGCTGCTGCTCCAGACATGGCGCAGCGCGAGCCCGCGGCCCTTGCGGTCCAGATGCACCGCCCGGACCCGGGGCAGTTCGGCGCCCATCCGCTGCGCTATCGCGAACGTGCCGTCGGTGCTCGCATTATCGGCGATGGTGATAAGGAAATGCAGGGGGAGGTTATCACTCAAATACGAGTGCAGCAGCCGGACGCTCTGCTCGAGGACTTTCTCCTCGTTGTAGACCGGCACCGTGACCTCGACCAGACGCCCGCGCGGGCCCTCGCCGGTCAGCAGCAGTGAACTTACCGGCGGCGCGGCTCTCGTCATGCCGTCATGATGACCAGCGTTGATCAGAGCATGTTGCAGCGAGTCTGCAAGAGGGCTGAACGTCGCAGCGTCCTTGGCCGGTCGCCAGGCATAACGGATGAACGTGATTTCCGGAGCCTTTTAGCGCGAATACTCCCGGCGCTTTAGCGCTACGAAATATAGACGTTACTCGGCGCAGAAACATGCGGGGCTCGCGGCGCCGGTCGGCCGCCCCGCGCGCCCGGCGCGGACTTTATCACCGGTCCCTGCCGCTACCCGCCGGTAGCGGCAGCCGTTACTCTCCTGTCATTGGCCGAATGGCCAGTGCGGGGTCCGGACCAGGAGGCTGATCGTATGCGGATAGGGATGATGCTCAACTACGCGGGCGGTTTCGCCGAGACCGTGGTGGAGCTGGCCGACTACGAGCGGGCCGGCCTGGACATCGTGTTCGTGCCCGAGGCCTACAGCTACGATGCGGTGAGCCAGCTCGGCTACATCGCGGCGAAGACCGAGCGGCTGCAGATCGCGTCGGGGATTCTGCAGCTTTACTCCCGTACGCCGGCGCTGACCGCCATGACCGCGGCGGGGCTGGACTATGTCTCGGGGGGCCGGTTCACGCTGGGCCTGGGCGCATCTGGCCCGCAGGTGATCGAAGGCTGGCATGGCGTCCCTTACGAGGCGCCGATCGGCCGGGCCCGCGAGATCATCGAGATCTGCCGGATGGTCTGGCGCCGCGAACGGCTGGTATACAAGGGCCGGTACTACGAGCTGCCGCTGGCCGGGGGCACCGGGCTGGGCAAGCCGCTCAAGCTGATCAACCACCCGGTCCGCGAGCGCATCCCGATCGCCCTGGCCGCCATCGGCCCGAAGAACGTAGCGCTCGCGGCCGAGCTGGCCGAGTCCTGGATGCCGATCTTCTACCTGCCCGAGAGGGCCGGCCAGGTGTGGGGGCCCGCCGTAGCCGAGGGCCGCGCGAAGCGCGACCCCTCGCTCGGTCCGCTGGACGTGATCGCCAGCGCGCCACTGGCGATCGGTGACGACGTGACCAGCCTGCGTGATCTCAGCCGGCCGCTACTGGCCCTGTACATCGGCGGGATGGGCGCACGTGGCCGCAACTTCTACAACGACCTAGCCCGCCGGTTCGGATACGAGGGCGAGGCCAAAGCGATCCAGGATGCCTACCTGGACGGCCGCAAGGACGAGGCCGAGGCGCTGGTGCCGGAGGAACTGGTCGAGCGAACCTCGCTAATCGGCCCCGAGTCCTACGTGCGGGAGCGGATCGCCGCCTACCGGGACGTCGGCGTGACCACCCTCAACGTCACCCCCCTCGCCCCCACCCACGAGACCCGCGTCCGCCTCATCGAGCAGGCCCGGTCCCTCGCGGACTAGCGTCGGCCATGACTCCATGACGGCACGGGCTTTATCGGCCGGCGGGATGTACCCGCGCTGACTAAGGTTCATCCCATGGGTGAGATTCACGCGGCACGCCGGGAACGCGTGCAGGAGAAGATCGCGGCCGCCGGCGCGGATGCGGCTCTTATTACCTCCGGCCCGAACGTGCGTTACCTGACTGGCCTGGCCAGCTCCAACGCCGCGGTGCTGCTGCCCGCCAGCGGCCCCGGCGTGCTAGCCACCGACTCGCGGTACGCGCTGGCGGCCCAGCGTGACTGCCCCGATCTCGAGCTGGTCATCGAGCGGTTCATCGAGCCGAGGCTCGCCGCGGAGACGGTCAGCCGGGGTATGCGCACCGTCGCCTTCGAGGCGCACGAGATGACAGTCGAACGCCACGCTGAGCTCCAGGCCAGGGCCGCAGGCGTGAACGTCGTGCCGTTCGGGAGAAAAATTGAAGCGCTGCGGACGGTCAAGGATCCGTCCGAGCTGGAGCTGCTTGCCACCGCGTGCCGGATCAGCTGCCAGGCCATCGCCGACGTGTTCGCGCTGATCAGGCCGGGCGTCACCGAGCGTCAGCTGGCCGCGGCGCTGGACCGGCGGATGGTCGAACTCGGCGCGGACCGGCCCGCCTTCGACACCATCGTGGCCAGCGGGCCGAACGGTGCTATCCCGCATCACGCTCCGGCCGACCGGCCGGTACGCCGGGGCGACCTGATCACCATGGATTTCGGCGCGCTGTACGGCGGTTACCACGCGGACATGACCCGGACCGTGGCGCTCGGCGAGCCCGCGGGCTGGCAGCGGGAGATCTACGAGCTGGTCGCGGCCGCGCAGCGATCCGGGATCGAAGCCGCCCGGCCGGGCGCCGACCTCGCGGACGTGGACGCGGCCGCGCGCGACCTGATCCGCGACGCCGGGCACGGGGACCACTTCGGCCACGGGCTCGGGCACGGGGTCGGGCTTGAGGTGCACGAGGCACCGACGATCGGGTACGCCCGAACGGGTAAACTAGCAAGTCGGGTTCCAGTCACCGTCGAGCCTGGGGTTTACCTGCCCGGCAGGGGCGGCGTCCGGATTGAGGACGTGCTCGTCGTAGGGGCCGACGGAGCGGGCCTGCTCACGACTACTACGAGAGAACTTCTCGTCCTTTAACTCTGGAGAGACCTAACGTGGCCACCACGAACGACCTGAAGAACGGCATCACGCTGAACCTTGACGGCAATCTTTGGACTGTCGTCGAGTTCCAGCATGTCAAGCCGGGCAAGGGCGGCGCCTTCGTGCGCACCAAGCTGAAGAACATCATGTCGGGCAAGGTCGTCGACCGCACCTTCAACGCGGGTGTCAAGGTAGACGTGGCCAGCGTGGACCGGCGGGAGATGCAGTACCTGTACCGTGAGGGCGGCGATTTCGTTTTCATGGACACGAGCGACTACGACCAGCCGCACGTACCCGCGTCCGTCGTGGGGGATGCCGCGAACTACCTGCTCGAGGAGCAGACCGTGACGGTCGCGTTCAACGAAGGCAACGCTCTGTACGTGGACCTGCCCGCGGCGGTCGAGCTCACCATCAGCCAGACCGACCCCGGCATCCAGGGCGACCGTTCCACCGGCGGGACTAAGCCGGCCACGCTTGAGACGGGCGCGACGATCCAGGTGCCGCTGTTCATCTCGACGGGCGAGAAGGTCAAGGTCGACACGAGGACCGGCCAGTACCTCGGCCGCGCCTGATGAAGGTGTTTCCCGCACTCGCCTCCGGGGCCCGACCGACCTCCCCACCCACCTCCCCACCCCCCTCCCCACCCACCTCCCTACCCCCCTTCACGGCCCTCCTTCCCTCGTCGCTCGTTCCTCGCTGCTGCGTCCAGTCGGTGCCGGCGCCCCGTTGGCTCGCGCGTCCCTTGCTCCTCAGCGCCGCGGCCCTTTGGCTCGCTCATGTCCGCTCGTAGCAAGGCGCGCAAGCGAGCCCTCGACGTGCTCTTCGAGTCCGAGCTGCGCGGTTCGCCGACCCTCGAGCTGCTCGCCGAGCGCATCACGCTGGGCAGCCCGCCCGTCCCCCCCTACGCCGCTGACCTGGTCCGCGGCGTGACCGTGCACTCGGCCCGGATCGACGAGCTGCTCTCCGAATACGCCGAAGGCTGGACGTTGGAGCGGATGCCCGCGGTGGACAGGAACGTGCTCCGGATCGGCGTCTACGAGCTGCTCTGGGCGCCCGACGTGCCCGACAACGTCGCGATCAGCGAGGCTGTCCTGCTGGTCCAGGACCTGTCCACCGACGCCTCGCCCGCGTTCGTCAACGGCCTCCTGGCCCGCATCGCCCAACTCAAGCCCTCCCTCCAGGTCTAAACCCGCCGCCCGGGGATCCAGCCGCCGCGCGATCCCGCCGTCGTCCGCCGGCCGCTTCCGGCATCGCCCGCTCCAGCGCCGCCAAAATGGCCCTCTCGGATCCGACGACTCGACACCGCCGGCTTACCAGGAGCCCCGCCAGCCACCAAGACGACACACCGCAAACCACGTAAACAGCCAGCCCAGATCACCCAGGACCCCCCAGCCGCACAGCCGTTACCCCGCCGCCGTCATCCAGAAATATGCGACAGAGCCCCGGGAGGGTACCAATAACTCCGCAGAGGCCGGATCCTCCGCGATAACCGGCGGAAGCTTGCGGTGACTGTCCGCTTCTGGGACTTCTGGGACGACGGGAGCGCGAGTCCAGGGGGCTAAGGCTGGGCGAAACGGACGCGCAGGCCGAAGCGACGCAGGACCCGGACGAACCAGAGCGCGGACAGGAAGGTACCCGCGACGGTGCCGCCGATGGTGACGATGGTGGTGAGCAGCAGGAACACCTTGACCGACTCGACGGCCATCAGGACGGCCAGGCCGATGGTTGACAGGGCGAAGATCCCGGCCCATAGCCAGGTCGCCCCCTGGAAGAACCGGTGCAGTCCAGGGTGATGGGCCGACGGCTGGCGCAGCGCCACGACCTCGGCCGCCAGCTGGGCGACCAGCGGTTTGCGGGTGGGGGCGGTCCGCGCGAACAGCACGCACAGGCCCAGGTTGGCCAGCGGGAACTGAAGCAGGAAGAACAGCATGCTGCCGGTGATGATCACCACGGCCGTCTGCAGGGTCAGCACCAAAGCCGAGATCGTGAGCAGGCCAGGGACGCTGCGGGTCACGACCTTGCGGCCGATGAGGGTGAGCCATACCGCCGCCGTCGCGGCCACCATGCCGGCGTTCCGTCCGCCGAGTTGCGTGCCGAGGAGGTATCCGGCGACCGGGATGCCAAGGGACTCCGCCAGGTTCCAACCTGCGGTCAGCATCAGCCGCCAGGGGCGGGGCAACTCGAGGTGCTCAGCCATGGCGAAGAGCATACGGTGGCCGGCTGCAAGCGCGCTGGAATTGGCGGGAGGTGGCGTAAAGAAGCGTCTGAGAGTTCCGCACGGCTGTATAACGGAGCGTCGGTCACGGAAGTTCACTGAACGGAGACGGAAAGTAGCCGTGGCCAGCCCGGCGCAATGTCGGTGGCCGGCACTACATTGGACTCCTGGAAGGAGGCGGGCGTGGCGGCAGAATTCAGGCGGGACGGCGAGCGCTCCTCACTGGCCCGGGGGGACGACTCCCCCAGACCCCCCCGGGTAGGCATGGTCTGGGATGTGCTGCGCGAGGTCGTCTCCGTCCGGGTGGGGGAGACCGGCAGGCAGGCGCTGGACATCGTCGACGTAGGCGGGGGAACCGGGGGCCTGGCTGTGCAGTTCGCCGTCCTCGGGCATAACGTCACCGTCGTCGACCCGAGCCCCGACGCGCTCGCGGCGGCGCAGCGGCGAGCCGCGGAGGCGGGGGCGCGCCTGACCGCGGTGCAGGGTGAGGCCGCCAGCCTGGACACGGTGGCGGGCACCAAGGCGGCGGACCTCGTCATCTGTCACAACGTGCTCGAGTACGTCGACTCGCCCGCCGACGCGATGACCGCGATCGCCGCGGTGCTCCGGCCGGCCGCCACCGTGAGCGTGCTGGCCGCTAACGCGGTGGCCGCGGTGCTGCACCGGGCGCTAGCGGGCCGCTTCGCCGAAGCCCGGCAGTTGCTCGGCGCCGGCTCGGACACCGGTGCTCCGCGCCGGTTCACGCTGCCCGCCCTGACCGCGCTGATCGAGGGGGCCGGATTGCGGGCGGGGGAGGCGCAGGGGCTGCGGATCTTCGGCGGCCTGGTGCCTGGCGTGCTGCTTGACGGCGACGCGGGCGCGGCCGAGGCGCTGCGCGCGCTCGAGGACGCCGCCGCTGCCACCCCGCCGCTGCGCGATATCGCCGCCCAGCTGCACGTCCTCGGCCACCGCTGACGATCATGGGCGCCGCCGCGGGTCCCGATGAGGTGGGCTGCGACATCCTGCATGTGGACATGGACGCCTTCTATGCCAGTGTCGAGATCAGGGACCGGCCCGAACTCGCGGGCCAGCCGGTCATCGTGGGCGGGACCAGCGGCCGGGGCGTGGTCCTGTCCGCGTCGTATCAGGCCCGGGCGTTCGGGGTGCGTTCGGCGATGCCGGTCGGGCAAGCGCAGCGGATGTGCCCGCGGGCCGTGTTCGTCCCGCCCAGGCACCGCGTGTATGCCGCCGTGTCCAAGGAGATCATGGCCATCTTCGGTGCGGTCACCCCCAAGGTAGAGCCGCTGGCGCTCGACGAGGCCTTCCTCGACGTGGCCGGCGCGATCAGGCTGTTCGGTCCCCCGGACGGGATCGCCAGGAGGATACGGGCTCAGGTCGCGAAGCAGCAGGGCATCACCTGCTCGGTCGGGGTCGCGCCGACCAAGTTCGTGGCCAAGATCGCGTCCACCCGCTGCAAACCGGACGGGCTTCTCGTGGTGACGCGCGCAGGCGTGCTCGACTTCCTGCATCCGCTGCCGGTAGCCGCGCTGTGGGGGGTCGGGGCGCGAACCGGTGAAGTGCTCGCCAGGCTGGGCCTTCGTACCGTGGGCGACATCGCGCATACCCCGGAGGCCGCCCTGCAGCGCGAGCTCGGCGTCGCCCAGGGTTCGCACCTGGCCGCGCTGGCCTGGGGCCGCGACGAGCGCCGGGTCACGCCGCACGTGCCGGAAAAGAGCATCGGCGCCGAGGAGACCTTTGCCAGCGACATCGACGATCCGGACCGGATCAGGCGCGAGCTGCTGAAGCTCTCCGGGCGGACGGCGCACAGCCTGCGGGCGAGCGGGCACGTGGCGCGGACCGTTTCCGTCAAGATCCGGCTGGCCAGCTTCAAGACGATGACGAGATCGCGTACTCTCACGTATCCCACCGACGTCGCGCATGAGATTTATGCCACAGCGTGCGCGCTCTATGAGTCGGCCGGTCTCGACCGTGGTGCGCGGTTGCGCCTCGTTGGGGTCCGGGTGTCTGGTTTGGTGCCCGCGACCGGCGCAAATGCCCAGCTGACGCTTGATGACCGGCCTGTCGGCTGGCGGGAGGCGGAGCAGGCGGTGGACAAGATTGCCCGGCGATTCGGGTCCAGCGCGGTCCAGCCGGCCGCCTTGGTGGAGGACACGGACCGTCCCGTGGAGGGAGCTTTCTGACGCGCTGTGAGCTGCACCCTTCCACGGGGCGTGTCAACGCTCGTATTCTGGAAATTGAACCGGGTATGTGAGGTGAACGGTCACCGCACACGTGCCGGGCGCAAGGTTTTTTATGGGAGGCGTCGTGCCGCTCTCTGAACACGAGCAGCGCCAGCTGGAGCAGATCGAGCAAGCGCTCTATAGGGAGGACCCGAAGTTCGGGCGCCTCGTGCGCTCCAGCGATCCGCGGGTGCACTATAAGCGGAAACTGGTCCAGGGCCTCGTCGGCGTGCTGGTCGGTGCCGGGCTGCTCGCGGCGGGGGTAGTTACCCGCCATATCTATCTCGAGGCGGCCGGGGCCGCGATCGGGCTGCTGTCCCTGGTGTGGACCGTGGTCTGCTGGCGCCGGCACGCGGCTCGAGTGCGGCCCGCGCGCATCAAGGCCAAGCAAGCCGCCTCAGCCCGATCCGGCGGATCCGTATCCCCTGGACAGACCCGGCGGGCCCGGCTGATGGAGCGAATGGAAGAGCGCTGGCGCCGTCGGCAAGAGGGCGACCGCAGGATGTAGCCTGGCGCGCCGGCTGGTCATGAGAGCGGGACGATCCGGTAGAAAGGAGTTCCCTGCGCCGCGGCGAGCAGCTCAGCCGCGCGCACGGGTCTAGCTGGGGGATCTGTGGGGGGCTCGTTTCCTGGTGATGGCGGTGGTGGCGCGGTCGGGGATGCGAGTGGCGCTGTCGGCCAGGATGGTGATGGCGGAGGCGGGGAACAGGCGGGCGCGCCAGCGGGTGCCGGGCCGGACGGTGGCGGCCAGGCCGCGGCGGGCTTGGGTACCGTCGTGGCGCAGGTGGGCTGATCCGGCAGGGCGGGCGGCGTAGCTGGCGCGTTCTTCGGCCAGGGCGAGTCTGCGGACCGCGTCCGCGGCGGGGGCGGGGAGCTGCGTGGTGATGCGGGCGGCGAGCGTCCGCGGTGGTTCGCTTGGCCGGCTGGCCAGGCCGAAGTCGGCGAGGTCGTCGCGGAACTCGCGCCAGGCGGCATGCGCCCGGCTGGCGTCGTCGCCGGCCCGGATCCAGCGCCAGTGCCGGAGCGTGATCCGCAAGACCGACGGGGCGGTCAGCATCGCCACGCCGGCCGCGGCGAAGGCGATGCCGACGGTGGCCCAGCCGGCGCCCAGGTCCAGTCCGGCGGTGCGGGACAGCAGCCGGTACAGGGCCAGTGCGACCAGCGCCGCGGCGGCCGCCACCAGGACCAGCGAGGTGCCGGTGACCGGCCTGCGCCGGGCCGCGGCGGCGCCGGAGGACAGGGCCCGCTGCGCGGGCGGGGCTACGATCGCGATGACCGCGCAGGCCAGCACGATCGCCGCGATCACCGCCAGCGCGATCGCCGCCCACGGCGTCCCCGACGCCGAACCGGACACGGCAGGCGCACCCCCGGTCGAACCGGGCCTGAGGTGTCCTAGCCCGAACGAATTGCCCGCCTGGCCCGCTGTGGACTGGCCGGGGTTCTGGGTCGCGGGAAGTATCGGGCTGGTGCCGGGGCCGCTGCCGAGGCCGGACGCGCCACCCATGTAGTTCGGGGAGCTCGCGGTGCCCTGGCCGCCTGGCGTGGGCTCGAAACGGATCCAGCCGTAACCCTGGAAGTACACCTCTGTCCACGCGTGCGCGTCGGTGGTCTTGACCTCGAAGGTATTGGACCTGGAGCTAGCCCGCGTGCCCGCCGTGTAGCCGACCACGAACCTGGCCGGGATCCCGAGCAACCGGGTGAGCACGGTCATCGCGTAGGCGTACTGCACGCAGTAGCCGAGCCTGGACTGGGTCAGGAACGCGAGCAGGCCATCCGCGTTGTCGAACGTCGCCGCGTTGAGGCTGTAGACGTAGGGTGGCTCCGAGAGCCAGTTCGCGAGCGCGTTTACCTTGGCGAACTCGGTCGTGGCCCCGGACACGTGCTGCCGGGCCAGTTGCTTAAGCGCCGACGTCTGGTAGGACGGCGGTAGCTGCCGGTCCGCCTCCAGGCTCGCCAGGTCCGTCAGCCTGGGCGCCTTTTCCAGCTGCGCCTCGGAAGGGTCCACGGCGATGCTTTTCGCCGAGTAGGTCTGGCCGCCGATGGCGCTGACGGTGGAGTACACCATGAGGTCCGGGTCGGCTAGCCATCGGCCAGGTGCCGAGACCTGGACCGCCGGATAAGGCAGCGGCAAGAAGGTCGGCTGGGCGCCGGGGTCAGGGAAGTCCTTAGTCACGGTGACGGTCGTGTCCACCGGCTGAGTCGCCGACAGGTCAGTGAGCCCCTGCGGCCTGGGCGGCAGCGAAGTGACCGGCACCGCCCCCGACGTGTAGTTGACCACCTGCCAGCCCGAGCCGCCCAGGGCGTCGAAGACGTACTGCCTGAAGTACTGCGCGTCGTTGCTCTGCAGTTCCTTCGAGGCGCTGGTCGCGTAGGTGAACACCACCTTCGGGTTGTCGTGCAGTTGCGCGACGGTCTGGGACAGAACGCTGGGCAACGTCAGGGCACCGGGGCCGTCGCCGCCGGTTCCGCCGATGCCCGGGCCCGAGCTGAACACCTTGCTCGCGTGCAGGCCCGGGAGGAGCAGCGGGACGAACAGCGCGAGCACGATCGAGGCGAGCCCGACTCGCCGGCTCGCCGCCGCCAGCGCCCGGGTGTCCGGGCCGGACAAGCGCCTGCCGGGCGACGGCGAGCCACGCCACAGGGATACCAGCCGTCCCCAGACGCGTATCCGCTCCCGCCCGTCCACGCTCAGCATGGCCAGGTACCCGGCCCCGCCCAGGCAGAACACCAGCGGGGTGGTCAGCTGGCCATGCGGCGGGTTAATCATGAGCGGCAGGGTGAACAGCACCAGCAGCGGCAGCCCGGCCAGCGCGGTGGACCGCAGCCTGACCGCGATCAGGTCCGTGGCCACCGCCGTGATGCCCACCCCGGCCGCCGCCAGCAGGAGCAGCCCGGGCAGGTTGGGCACGGGCGGCGCGTACTGGTTCGACTTGTCGATCCCGGTGCTGAACAAACGTCCCAGGCTGGCGAGGGAGGAAGGGGTGGGGATCACGAACGCCAGCGAATGGCGGGCCTCGAACACCAGGTTCAGGTACAGCAGCAGCCCGGCCATGGTGGCGGCCAGGCAGGCCGGTACCGGCAGCGGCCGCAGCCGGGTCAGGGCCCCGGTCGCGGCGACCGCGACGACCGCGCCGAGGGAGGCGGCGAACCAGACCGAGTCGGTGAACAACGGGTACAGGACGGTCGAGGTGAGCACCACGGCGATCACCGTGGTCACCGTCATCCGGCCGTTCAGCGTCACCCGGGCTCACCCCCGAGGCCCGCGGCGCCCCCGAGGCCGGCGGCGTCCCCGAGGCCCGCGGCGCCCTTAGCACCGCCAGCACCGCCCGCGGTCACGGAGCCGCCGTAACCCCCGACGGACAGCAGCCGGTCGGCGGGCCGGTGCAGCTGCTGCCAGGCGGTGGCAAGCGGCGTGCTCGCGGTGGCCACCGCGACCCGCCATCCCGCGGCGGACAGGACTTCCGCCGTCCTCGCCGTGTCCTCGGGAACCGAATCCGTCGCCCACCCCGAAACGGCCAGCAGCAGCGCCATCGCGGGGGCGTTGCCGCGCCTGCTCGCGGCCAGCTGGCTGGCGTCGTCGGCGGACAGGCGCCCGACCACCGCGATTAGCTGACCGCCCGCGCTGGCCAGGGCCGACGCGCCTGGCGCGAAGCCGACGTCACGTGACGGGCTGATGACCGCGAGCATGTCGAGCAGGCTGTCGTCGAAGGTACCGCGCGGGGCGATCTCGCCGGATTCGGTGATGAGCCTGGTCCGGAATCCCTCGCCGGACAGGTGCGCCCCGATTGACGCGGCCGCGCTGACGGCGAACTCGAACGTCGCGGAGGGCCCGCCGCGCGAGTGCGCGGAGCGGCGGGTATCGAGGAAGACCGACGCGCTGTTGCGCCACTGGTGTTCTTCGCGGCGGACCATCAGTTCGCCGTACCGCGCCGTCGATTTCCAGTGCACCCGGCGCAGCCCGTCGCCGTCCTGGTACAGCCGGGGTGCCGCGTCGTCCTCGCCGATGGCCGATATCGTCCGCATTCCGCCGTCACCCTCGCCGAGCCAGCTGCTCAGCGCCGCCGCCCGCGGCAGCGGGAAAATCTTCGGCGTGACCACGAGCGTGCTGGTCGTGCTGAACGAGCGGCTGATCTCCACCAGCCCGAACGCGTCCGCGACCCGCACCCGGAGCGGCCCGATGGTGAACTTGCCCCTGGTGTCGGACCGGATCTGGTAGCTGAGCTCTCGGTGACCGCCAGGCTCGATCTCGTCGAGGACGAACCGCGGCCTGCTGCCCAGCGAGTACGGGGTGACGTCCTCGGCCAGCAGCACGCCGGTGCGCAGCCGCGAGACGTTCTCCATCCGCGCGGTCACCGTGGTGGGCTGGCCGGCCGGCACCCGCGGCGGGTCGAGCCTGCGAGTGCACGACAGGCGGTACCGTGACCTGCGGGCGATCAGCGCGGAGACCAGCGGCAGCAGGACGAGCAGGGCGCCCACCCGGACCAGGTCAGGTTCCGGTATCGCCAGGCCGCACACCATCGCCGCGCCGCCCGCGGCCACGAACGACCTGCCCCGCGTGGTCAGCGAGCTGAATAGCGCCCGCATGGCCCTCCTTGCCGGCTCATCGTCGAGGCCGTGCTTGCTGGCCGCGGCTCATCGCCGCGGCAGTGGCAGTTGCGCGACGATCCTGTCCACCACCTGCTCAGGCAGGTGCCGCTCCACGATGGCCTCCGCCGTGGGCAGCAGCCGGTGCGCCAGCACCGGCCGGGCCAGGCGCTGCACGTCGTCGGGAATCACGTAGTCCCGGCCGTCGAGGGCCGCCCACGCGCGGCTGGCCCGCAGCAGGTGCAGCGTGGCCCGCGGCGACGCGCCCAGGCGCAGCTCAGGTGAGGTCCTGGTCGCGTTGGCGAGGCTGATGATGTAGTCCTTGACCTGATCCGAGACCAGCACGCCGCGCACCGCGACCACGAGCTCCTGCACGTCGCTCGCGCGGGCGACCGGCTCGAGCTGGTCGAGGGGCGAACTGGAACCGTGATTGTCGAGCATTTCCCGCTCGGCGGCGGGCAGCGGGTAACCGAGTGAGATGCGTGCCGTGAACCGGTCCCGCTGCGCCTCGGGCAACGGGTAGGTGCCTTCCATCTCCACCGGGTTCTGGGTGGCGATCACCATGAACGGTTCCTGCAGCGTGTAGGTGGTACCGTCCACGGTGACCTGGCGCTCTTCCATGCATTCGAGCAGCGCCGACTGGGTTTTCGGCGAGGCGCGGTTGATCTCGTCGCCGAGCACGATGTTGGCGAAGACCGGTCCCGGCTTGAACTCGAAGTCGCGCCGCTCCTGGTGGTAGGCACTGACGCCGGTGATGTCGCTCGGCAGCAGGTCCGGCGTGAACTGGACCCGGCGCACGGTGCCGTCGATCGCCCGGGCCAGGGCCTTGGCGAGCATCGTCTTGCCCACGCCCGGCACGTCTTCGATGAGCAGGTGCCCCTCGGCGAGCAGTACGGCCAGGGTCAGCTGGATGGCCTCGCGCTTGCCCTCGATCACGGCCTCGATGGCCTTGCCGATCCTGCGTGCGGCGGGAACTAGATCATCGATCGGACTCCCCGTCTGCCTGCCGGTATCTAGCACCACGTGGCCTCCTTGACGGCGCTAGCGCGCACCACCAGCCAGCCGGGGATCCCGCCCGCCTGGCTGCCGTACCGCCACACTACGTCTTTATCCGCCGAACGCGCGACGCTGGCGCAGCTTCTTCGCCTAACCCGGCCGTCCCGGGACATTACGCAGGTCCACCCGCGCAGCCGCGGCCGCGGCGCCCGCGCGCTCCACTTCCCTCCACTCGGCCCTCCACCTCGCTCCACCTTCTCTACCTGCCTATTCAGTGGGGAAGGGAGCTCGATCAGGGGGTTTTAAGCGTTGACGGTGGGGAAATGTGGGGTACAGTGGAGCGCGGTGGAGGATACGCCCTGGGAGGTGAGTGCCTGTGTTCCTCGGTACTCATGCACCCAAGCTCGATGAGAAGGGCCGGCTGATCCTGCCCGCGAAGTACCGAGATGAGCTCGCTGGGGGAGTGGTGATCACCAAAGGACAGGAACGCTGCCTGTTCGTCTTCCCGCGGCCGGAGTTCGCCCGCATCACCGAGGCGCTGAGCACGGCGCCGGTGACGGCCAAGTCGGTCAGGGACTACAGCCGGGTCTTCTTCGCCAGTGCCTCCGATGAGCTTCCCGACAAGCAAGGCCGGATTACCGTTCCGGCCCCGCTGCGCGCCTACGCCGGCCTGCAGCGGGACTGCGTGGTGATCGGCGCGAACACCCGGCTGGAGATCTGGGACACAGCCGCGTGGGAGACCTACCTCGCCGCGCAAGAAGACTCGTTCGCCGAAGCCGCCGAGGAGGTGCTCCCCGGAATCCTGTAGCTCTCGGGCCGGTCCCCATCCGCCGTTCCCTGCTGGCATCACTTCCCCGGTGCCAGCCGGCGGCGCCAGCGGATGGGGACCGGCGGAGAAGCGCCAGGGCAGGGAGGGAGCAGGACCGCAGGGAGGGGGACACATGGAAAGGGCACCGCACGTACCAGTGCTGGCCGGCCGTGTCACCGCCCTGCTCGCGCCCGCGCTCGGGGGCGACGGCGCCGTCCTGGTGGACGCCACCCTCGGCCGGGCCGGACACGCGCGGGCCCTGCTCGAGGCGTGCCCCGGCCTGCTGCTCATCGGCATCGACGCCGACGTCGCCGCGATCGAGGCGGCCCGCGAGCTGCTCGCCCCCTTCGCCGACCGGGTCACTTTGGTGCACGCCAGGTACGACGAGATCCCCGCCATCGTCCGCGCGGAAAGCGCCCCGGACCGCGTCATGGGCCTGCTCTTCGACCTGGGCGTGTCCTCGCCGCAGCTGGATGACCCGGAGCGCGGCTTCGCGTACGCCCAGGACGCCCCGCTCGACATGCGGATGGACCGCACGAGGGACCTCACCGCGGCCGATATCGTCAACGGCTACCCGGCCGCCGAACTTGCCCGGGTGCTCCGCGACTACGGCGAGGAGCGTTTCGCCCGGCGGATCGCCGACGCGGTGGTCCGCGAGCGCGCCCAGACCCCGATCACCTCGACGCAGCGGCTGAGCGTCATCGTGAAGGACGCGATCCCCGCGGCGACCCGGCGTACCGGGGGCAACCCGGCCAAGCGGACCTTCCAGGCGCTGCGGATCGAGGTCAACGACGAACTCGGCACGCTGCGGCGAGCCCTGCCCGCCGCCCTCGGCGTGCTCGCCGTCGGCGGCCGAGTGGTGGTCCTGGCCTACCACTCGCTCGAGGATCGCATCGTCAAGCGGGAGCTCGTCCGGCTGTCCACCGATCAGACGCCGCCCGGCCTGCCGATCACCGCGAGCGCGGCCGCACCGCAGTTCCGCCTGCTGACCAGGGGTGCCGAGCGCCCGGACGACGAAGAAGTCACCGGTAACCCGCGTGCGGCCTCGGCCCGGCTCCGGGCCGCGGAACGAATCAGGGAAGCAGCATAACCCGAGGGGACATGGACATGGCCACAGACACGATGCCGCGGACCCCAGGCACTCCCCGGCCGGGAGCTGGCCGCCGCACACCGCCCGGCCGCGCAACCCCCACGACCACGGCGACCCCGAGAACCACGGCGCCCCCTGCCCTCCCAGGCGCTCCCGGGCGCACCAGACCCGCGCGCCCGGTCAGCGCCCCCCGGCACACCCGCCCTGTCACCGGCCCGGCCGCGCGGCCGGCGGCCAGCGGCAGGCCGCGGGCGCGGTCGCCGCGTACGCCGTTCATCCTGCTCCTGGTCGGGCTGCTAGGCGGAGCCCTGGTCTCGCTGCTCGTGATCAGCACCACGCTGGCCCAGGGGGCGTTCCAGATCACCAACCTGCAGCAGCGCAGCGCCAACCTGGCCCGCCAGGAGCAGACCCTCAGCAACGAGGTGGCGCAAGCCGGGAACCCGGCCGCGATCGCGAGCCAGGCAGCTCAGCTCGGCATGCGGCAGGACCCGGCCCTGCGCTTCTACGACGCCAAGACCGGCAAGGTCGTATCCGGGAAGGTCACCAAGTCTGACGCGGCGATCAATGTCCCCGGATATACCCCGTGACACCGCAGGACCCGAACCGCCGGCCGCAGGCCGGCCGCAGGGACGACCGACGGCCGCCCCGCAGCCGGCCAGCCAGGCCCGGACCGCAGGGCCCGGATCCGCGGCGAAGGCCGCCGCCGGCCGCCGGGCATCCTGGCGCACGCACGACGGCCCGTTCGGCCGAAATGAGGAGGAAACCGTCCTCAGCCCGGCCTGCGGCCCCGAGCCGGGCCAGACCCCCGCGGCCGCGGCGTCTCGTCCCGCGCGGCAACCCGAACAGGCGGCTCGGCGCCACCCTGCTCGCGATCATCTTCGTGCTGACGCTGTGGGCCGGCCGTCTTGTCCAGCTGCAGGGCCTGGACTCGGGCACCTACCGCAAGCTGGCGTCGCAGGAGCGTGAGAAGACGATCGTGCTGCCCGCCCTGCGCGGCAGCATCACCGGCGCGAACGGGCAGGTTTTCGCGATGACCGTGGAGACCTACACGATCGCCGCCGACCCGCCGCTGATCGGCGGCCCGGCCAAACAGCAGCAGGTGGCCGGCGCACTGGCCGCTCCGCTCGGCATGACCTCGGCCGCGATCCTCAACCTGTTCCAGCACCCGACCTCGCCGCAGTACGTGGTGCTGGCCAAGGGTGTGTCCGCGCAGGCCAGCGCCCAGATAACGAACCTCGACCTGCCCGGCATCACGATGACGTCCACCCCCGCGAGGTCCTACCCGCAGGGCAGCATCGCGGCCAACATCATCGGTTTCACCGGCATCAACACCCAGGACGTGCTGCAGGGCGGCGCCGGGCTCGAGGAAGAGTACAACGCGCTGCTCGCCGGCCAGCCGGGTAGTGAGCAGGTCCAGATCGGCGACGGCCAGCAGATCCCGCTCGCGGGCAACCGCGACAAGCCGGTGGTCAACGGCAGCGACCTGCGGCTCACGATCGTGCCCGCGCTGCAGTACGCGGCCGAGCAGGCGTGCGCGAATCAGGTCGCCAAGACCAAGGCCAGCAACTGCACGGTGGTGATCATCCAGCCGCACACGGGAGCCGTACTGGCCATGGCGCAGTGGCCGACGTTCAACCCGTCGACCATTACCAACGCGGCCCAGGCGACCGACATCCCCGTGCAGAACGTCTTCCAGCCTGGTTCGACCGCCAAGGTCATCACCGCCTCGGCCGCGTTCGAGCACGGCGGCCAGACGCCGATGAGCCCCTACAACATCCCGTACTCGATCGTCCGGGGCGGTCAGGTTATCCACGACGCCGAGTGGGAGCCGGGGGAGCGGTTCACGATCGCGGGCATCATCGCGCACTCCTCCAACATCGGCATGTCGCAGGTGGCCGGCCACATCACCCCGCAGACGCAGTACGACTACCTGCGCGCGTTCGGCCTGGGCCAGGCCTCCGGCCTCGGGCTGCCCGGCGAGAGCGCGGGCCTGCTTCCCCCGGTGTCGCAGTGGGCGGCCGACACCCGGTACACGCTGTCGTTCGGCCAGGGCGTGGCCACGACCGCGATCCAGATGGCCGAGGTCTACGCGACGATCGCGAACGGCGGCGTCAGGGTGCAGCCGACCCTGGTCGAGGGCACCACCAACTCGGCGGGCACGTACACACCGGCCGCGCCGTCTCCTTCGAAGCGGGTCATCCAGGCCAAGACGGCGGATGAGCTGCTGCAGATCCTGCAGCAGGTGCCAGAGTTCGACGCCGAAGGCGGCCAGCCGTGGGGGATCATTCCCGGTTACGCGGTCGCCGCCAAGACCGGGACCTCGCAGGAATCCAACGGGAAGTGCGCGCTGTGCGTCTACGGAGCGAGCTTCGTTGGCATGGCGCCGGGTAACGACCCGCAGATCGTGGTCGCGGTCAACGTGCAGAACCCGCGCCGGGGCGGCTACTTCGGCGATATCGCCGCCGGCCCGGTCTTCTACCAGGTCGCCAAAGACGCGCTCGCCACGCTGGATATCCCGCCGGACGGAGCCGTACCTGCGAAGGTACGCCTGACCGTGCCATGATTGGAGGTACTCTCACCCCGTGGCGATCCGTCCCGCGCAGCAGCAGCAGCGGCCGCTGTCTGCGCTTAGCTCGCTGCTGGGTGTCAAGCTGGCCTCGGCAGGAAATTCATTTGGGCCGAACGACCTGGGCTGCGTGCGCGGAGTCACCCTCGACTCCCGAGCGGTACGCGCGGGCGACCTGTACGTGGCCCTGGCGGGTGCGCGCGTGCACGGGGCGGCGTTCTGCGACCAAGCGGTCGCCGCCGGCGCCGTGGCGGTGCTGACCGACCCGGACGGCCGGGCCCGGGCCGCGGCCAGCGGGGTTCCGGTCTTCGTGCTGGCCGACCCGCGGGCCCGGCTGGGCGAGATCGCCTGCTGGGTGTACGGGGACCCGTCGAGCCGTCTGCGGCTCATCGGCGTGACCGGGACCAGCGGCAAGACGACGAGCAGCTACCTGCTCGAGTCCGGGCTGCGGGCGGCCGGTCACCTGACCGGCCTGGTCGGCGGGGTCGAGATCCGGATCGGGCCTGACCAGGTGGCGAGCTCGCTGACCACTCCGGAAGCCCCCGACCTGCAGGCACTGTTCGCGGTTATGGTCGAGCGCGGGGTGACCGCCGCCGCGATGGAGGTGTCGAGCCACTCGCTCAGCCTCGGCCGGGTGGCCGGCACGAGCTTCGACGTAGCGATCTTCACCAACCTGTCGCAGGACCACCTGGACTTCCACGCCGACCTTGAGGACTACTTCCGGGCCAAGGCGTCGCTGTTCGTCCCGCCGGTGATCGGGGTGGTGAACATCGACGACCGGTACGGGCGCAAGCTCGCGTCGACGGCGCCCGTGCCGGTGACCACGTTCTCGGCCGCGGGCCGGGCCGAGGCGGACTGGCGAGCCGCCGACGTCCGTTCCGGTGCGGACGGCAGCACGTTCCGGCTGATCGGGCCGGGCGGGGTCGAGGCGGACGTGTCGGTCGGGCTGGCCGGCGTGTTCAACGTGGCCAACGCGCTCGGCGCCCTGGTCGCCCTGGTCGAGGCGGGTATCGGGCTGGACGACGCGGTCGCCGGCGTGGCCCGCTGCGCGGGCGTGCCGGGCCGGCTGGAGCGGGTGCCGGGGCCGGCCTGGACGTTACCGCCTTCGTGGACTACTCGCACAAGCCGGGGGCGGTCGAGGCGGTGCTCGGCTCGCTGCGGCCGGTCACCCAGGGGAACCTGATCATCGTGCTGGGCTGCGGCGGGGACCGGGACCGGGCCAAGCGCCCGATGATGGGGGCCGCGGCCGCGTCCCTCGCCGATGTAGCCATTCTCACGAGCGACAATCCGCGTTCGGAGGACCCGCTGGCCATCCTCGCCGCGATGCTGGACGGCGTGCTGAGCGTGCCGCAGGAGGAACGGGCCCGGGTCGTCCTCGAGCCGGACCGCGCCGCGGCGATCTCGCTGGCCGTCTCGCTGGCCGCCCCAGGCGACGTCATCGTGGTGGCCGGCAAGGGCCACGAGACCGGCCAGTACGTGGCGGGCACGGTGCTCCCCTTCGATGACCGCCAGGTCACCGCGGCCGCACTCCGCCACCGAGCCCAGGGCCAGCGAGCCCAGGACCAGCGGGCCCAGGACCAGCCGGGACCGGAGCGGCTGGACCCGGATCTTCTGGACCCGTGGACGGTGAACAGGTGATTCCGCTCCTCCTGGCGCAGATCGCCCGGATAACGGCCGGGCAGCTGCACGGCGACCCGGCCGCCGTGGTCAGCGGGGAGGTCGTCATCGACTCCCGGCGGGCCGGTCCCGGCGGGCTGTTCGCGGCGGTGGCGGGGGAGCGGTCGGACGGGCACGACTTCGCCGCCGCGGCGGTAGCCGCGGGCGCGGTCGCCGTCCTCGGCACCCGGCCGGTCCCGGTGCCCTCGGTGATCGTGGCGGACGTCCCGGCCGCGCTGGCCGCGCTGGCCAGGTTCGTGGCCGGCTCGCTGCCGCGGGCGCGGATCGCGGGCATCACCGGGTCGTCGGGGAAGACCTCGACCAAGGACCTCGCGGCCCAGCTGGTAGAGCGCCTCGGGCCGACGATCGCGCCGGCCGGGTCGTTCAACAACGAGTTCGGCCACCCGCTGACGGTGCTGCGGGCGGACTTCGCGACCAGGTATATGGTCCTCGAGCTGTCCGCGCGGGGGCCCGGCCACATCGCCTACCTGTGCCGGGTCGCGCCGCCCTGCTACGGCGTAGTGCTGAACGTCGGGCGCGCGCACGCCGGCGAGTTCGGCGGCCTGGATCAGGTGGCGCAGGCCAAAGGCGAGCTCGTCGAGGCCCTGCCTGCGGCCGGGGGCCCCGCGGGCGGCGTGGCGATACTGAACGCGGACGACCCCCGGGTGCTGGCCATGGCCTCCCGCACCCAGGCCCGCGTCGTCACCTTCAGCGTCCGGGGAGCTGACGCCCCGCAGCGGCCGGCGGACGTGCGGGCAGCGGACGTCCGGCTCGACGAGCTCGGGCGGCCTAGCTTCACGCTGCGGACACCAGAAGGCTCGGTGCCGGTCACCCTGCGGCTGCACGGCGCGCATAACGTACCGAACGCGCTGGCCGCCGCGGCCCTCGCGCGCGAGCTCGGCCTTGACCTCGCCGGCATCGCGGACGGTCTTTGCGCCGCGGTGGCACGCAGCCGGTGGCGGATGGAAGTCCGCCGGCGGGCGGATGGAGTGACGGTCATTAACGATGCCTACAACGCGAACCCCGAGTCCGTTCGGGCCGCCCTCGACGCGCTGCGTCACCTGGCGCGGGACGGGCGCGCGTTCGCGGTCCTCGGCCACATGGCGGAGCTCGGCGACACCTCGCGGGCCAGCCACGAGGAGATCGGGGAGTTCGCCACCCAGGTGCTGGGATCTCACCTGGCCGGGTTGATCACGGTGGGCGAGGAAGCGGCGCCGATCCTGTCCGGCGCGCGCCGGGTAGCCTCATGGCACGGTGAGGCGCTGAACGTGCCCGACGGCGCGGCCGCGCTGGCCGTCGTCGCCGACCGGCTGAAGCCCGGGGATGTGGTCCTGGTGAAGGCGTCCCGCGCGGCTCGCCTGGAGGGCGTCGCGGCTGAATTGCTCGGGGAGGCGGACCAGTGAAGACCATCCTGCTGTCGGCCGCCGTCTCGCTGTTCATCGCGCTGTTCGGCACCCCGCTGGCGATCAGGGTGTTCACCAGGCGCGGCTACGGCCAGGAGATCAGGTCGGACGGCCCGGCCGGGCACCTGTCCAAGCGCGGCACGCCGACCATGGGCGGCACGGTGATCATCATCGCGTCGCTGGTCGGGTACCTGGTCGGTCACGTCGTCACCGGCGATCGGATGTCCGCGTCGGGCCTGCTCGTGCTGTTCCTGATGACCGGGCTCGGCCTGGTCGGCTTCGCGGACGACTTCATCAAGCTGTACATGCAGCGCAGCCTGGGCCTGCGCAGCGGGGCGAAGCTCGCCGGCCAGGCCGTCGTGGGCGGGGTGTTCGCGCTGCTCGCGATCAGGTTCCCCGACGGCTATGACCTCACCCCGGCCTCGACCCACCTGTCCTTCTACGCGGATTTCGGGGTCTCGATCGGCCCCGTGCTCTTCGTGCTCTGGGTCATCCTCATGGTGGCCGGAACCTCTAACGCGGTGAACCTCGCCGACGGGCTCGACGGCCTGGCCACCGGCGCGGCCATCCTCGCCCTGGCCGCCTACATGATCATCGGGATCTGGCAGCTGCGCAACGACTGCACGGTGTTCCTCGCTTCGAACTGCTACCCCATCCGCGACCCCCTCGACCTGGCCATCGTCGCGGCGACCGTGATGGGCGCCTGCATCGGCTTCCTGTGGTGGAATGCGCCCCCGGCCAAGATCTTCATGGGTGACACCGGGTCGCTGGCCCTGGGCGGCGCGCTGGCCGGCCTGGCCATCACCACCCGGACCGAGCTGCTGCTGATCCTGCTCGGCGGCCTGTTCGTGATCATCACGCTCTCGGTGGTGATCCAGGTCGGCTCGTACAAGCTGACCGGTAAACGGGTGTTCCGGATGGCGCCCCTGCAGCATCACTTCGAGCTTGCGGGCTGGGCCGAAACCACGATCGTCGTGCGCTTCTGGATCATCGCCGGCATCTGCGTCGCCCTGGGCCTGGGCATCTTCTACGTCGGCTGACGCCCCGAGCCTGGGCGGTCAGCCGCGGGCCGGCGCTCAGCGGGCGGGTCGCGTGGGGTGCGGGTCGGCGGGGGGGAAGCCGGTCATCTCCGCGGTGATGGCCCACCGTTCGTGATCGCGCCAGGCCCCGTCGATGAACAGCATGGCGGGCGAGTAGCCCTCTTTCCTGAAGCCATGCCGGCTGACCAGTCTCAGCGAGAGCTGGTTGCCCGGCTGGATGCTGGCCTCCAGCCGGTGCAGCCGCAGCTCCCGGAAGGCGTAGCGCAGCACCAGCGCCAGGCCCTCCGACATGTAGCCCTGACCCGTGGCCGGAGCGAAGGCCGCGTAGCTCAGGCTGGCGGACTGGAAGCGGCCCCGGACGATGGTGTCGATCGTGAACAGGCCGGCCATCGCGCCGCTGCCGCGCACGCAGACCAGCAGCGCCTCGGTCTCGGGCCTGCTGAACCGCTGGAGGTAGACCCGGAACTCAGCCGCGGTGGTGGGCAGCGTGTACCACGGGTGATGCAGGCTGACGCTGGCCCTGGCCAGCTCGAGAAACTCGTCCTGGTCGCCGGCCGCCAGCGGCCGCAACTCCACCCGGGTGGAGCCCTCCGCTCCGGTTCCATCGCTGCGGGCCACGAATCACGATTATCCCGCGGCCCGGCCCCTTCCGCGCCCCTCGATGGCCTTAGAACTGGGCCTTGAGCTCGTCCAGTTCCTGCGCCCGCTCACGGAGCTTGGCGTACGCCGGCCGCTCGCGGATGCGGGCCAGCACCCAGCGGAGAGCTTCGGCGCGGTTGGTGGCGATGCCCGCGGTGATCAGCGTGTCCAAGGTCCACAGATCCACGGGTCCCAGCCTGGCCATCACCGGGGTGAGATCGCGCTGGCGCTCGGCCAGATCGGCCGCCGAGCCGCCGATTCGCCTCCTGATCGAGCCATTAAGTACGGAGTCGTCGTCGAGGACGAACTTGAACTCAAGCAGCCGGGCGACGGGAAGCGCCTGCGCGAACTCGAGCTGGAGCTCGTCCAGCATGGCCGCGTGGGCATCCTGCCAGGCAGTGAGGGTCAGCGTGCGCGCCTCGCCTTCCTGAGGTACTCCGGCCACTTTGAAGAAGACCCGGACCCACAGGCCGCCCGGCTCGACCTCCGGGTCGTCGCCGTGCGGCAGCAGCGCGATCCGCTGCACGCCGCCGTCGGGGAAGTGCTCTTTCACCTGCGCTTCGAGCTTGCCTTGCAGCCGGTCCAGCGCGGCCCGTTCCATGCCTGCCTCCATGGTCTTCACGTCGTCAGAACTGGGCCTTGAGCTCGTCGAGCCCGCGTACCCACTCGGTGAGCCTGGCGAACGCGGGGCGCTCGCGGATGCGGGCCAGGGCCCAGCGCACGCTGTCCGAACGGTTGGCCGCGATGCCCGCGGTGATCAGCGCGTCGAGCGTTTCCAGGTCTTCCGGTCCGAGCCTGGCCATGACCGCGGTGAGCTCGCTGCCACCGCCCCCGGAGCGTAGCCAGCCCCCGCCGCCCACGTACATCCGGGGCTTGTGATCGTAGGGGACGTCGGGGTCATCCGGGATGACCTCGAGCTCACTGACCTCGGGCAGCCTTTCCGCGAGTTCGCGGCGGTACTCCATCATCCCCGTCATGTGCTCGCGCGGCCACGCCTCCCCGTAGTCCTTCGGGATAAGCACCCGGACCCTCACCTCGCCCGGCTCGACCACCGGGTCATCCCCGTACTGCAACAGCACGACCCGACGGACCGCGCCCTCGGGGAAGCGCTCTTTCACCTCATCGTCAATCGTCTGCTGGAGTCGCTCTAGCTTCGCCCGTTCCATGCCTGCCATCCTTGAGTTGACTCATCAATCAGAGTAACTCATATTTTCGTGATTTCACCAGAAAATCTGGTTGCTGTTGACCGCCCGCGAGAGAACGGTCGGGTTCGTGGGTGTCCTGCCGTCGGGCGGTGACTGAGGAAGCTTTCGCGCCGATCAGCCAGGACAGGCGATCGGTCCTGGCGGCGTCACCGCCGCCGAGACCGGCCGGCGGCTGGGGATCTCCAAGCAGGCCGCGGGTAAGACGATCGACCGACTCGAGGAACTCGGTTACGTGCAGCGGTCCGGTGACGCTGCGGACCGGCGGCGCAAGCTGATCCGGCTCACCCCGCGTGGCATAGCGGCGCTGGCCATGTCCGCGATGATCTTCGGCGACATCCGTTCACGGTGGGAAAGCGCGCTGGGCCCCGGGCGGCTCGCCGCGCTCGAATCGGACCTGCGGGTCATGGTTCCCGGTGAGACGTTCCGGCTCGACGTGCCAGGCTGGTTCGGCGCCTAGGCGGCCAAACGCCCGGTGACGGCTAACGTCCGGTGACCGCGGTGGGGTGGACAACCGGGTGGTAGCCCGCGGCCAGCGTGGCCACGGTGGCTCGCGGTGTGATGACGGTGACCGGGGTCCGCGGCATCTCGACGGGCCGGTCTAGGTAGCCTCCCGGTGTCCAGGCCTGGAGTCTGCCGCCGTAGAGCAGCCACGGCGTGCCGTCGTGCTCGACCATGGTGCCGTCCGGGAGTTCAGGCAGCGGGGCCTGGTAGGTACGCCGGATACCTGGTTCGATGAGCCGGTCGGCGTGCAGCCGCGCATCGATCGCCTGGACCCCAAGCCGCCCGTCGTTCCCCCCCGGTCGGCCGCCGGAGGCCCAAGCCGCCCAGGCCTGCTTGAACGCCTGATAGTCCCGGTAGCGGCATTCGCCACACGGCCGGTGACCGGCAGCCAGCCCGGTCGCCTCGTCGAGGAAGAACAACTCGGTCAGCCTGCCCGGCGACCACTGCTGCCTGCGGCGTCCCTTGTACTCAAGCACGCAGATGGCCCAGGTACGGCCCCGGGAGTAACGGGCCAGCCTGCCCTGCCGGTCCACCAGGACCCCGCGGCTGCCCCAGAACATGCCACGATCGGGCGCGGCTACCAGTTCGCCGTACGGGGTAACCCGGTTCTGCCGCGGCATGGCTGCTACGCGCTGACGTCGGTGCGCAGCAGGTTCAGCTTCTCGAAGACGGGGGCGTCGGAGAACGTGAACAAGTCGAGCTCGGCGTCGGCGTGCAGCGCGAACTCCGTCCAGGCCGGAACCGCGATGATGTCACCCCGGCCGAGGGTGCGTCCGGTGCCGTTCATCACGACGGCGCCGCTGCCCTCGAAGACCTGCCAGACCGATGAGGCGGAGGTGCGCGATGGGCGGGTTCCAGCCCCGGCCCGCAGCCGGTGGAACTCCGTGCGCATGGTGGTGAGCGCGTCCCCGCCGCTGGTCGGGTTGGTGTACCGAACCGCGGCGTGACCCGGCTCGACGACACCGGCCACGCCTTCGTCCTCGAGCTCGAGCTGAGCAGTGAGGGCGGCGTCCGTGTACGCCCAGCGGTAGGCCACGAGCGGCGAGTGCGGGCGCGTTCCGGCCTGGCCCACCGGGGTGAGCCCGGGTGCGCCCCACAGCCGCTCGGAATAGCTGCGTTCGGGCGTGGCCATGGTGCGGACCTCATCCGGGCCGAACTCGAAGAATCCCTGGTCGGTCTCTGCCACGAGCGGGATGTCCAGGCCGTCGAGCCAGGCCATGGCCGAGTCGGAGACGCATCGGTGGCCGTGGAACTGCCAGCCGGGCGTCAGCAGCAGGTCACCGCGTCGCATCGCCACCGGGTCACCGTCGACGACCGTCCACACCCCGTCGCCTTCGAGCACGAACCGGAAGGCCGACTGGCTGTGACGATGCTCCGGCGCGTTCTCGCGCGGCGCTAGGTACTGGATCGCCGCCCACAGCGTCGGGGTGGTGTAGGGATCGCCGGGCAGGCCCGGGTTCCCCAGGCTGATCGCACGGCGCTCGCCGCCCCGGCCAACCGGTACAAGCTCGGCGCTGCGGGCGGCGAGCGGCAGCAGATCCGACCACCGCCACAGGTGCGGCACCGCCTTCGGCTGGGGCTGGGCAGGCATCAGGCCCTCGCGGGTCAGCCACAGCGGAGTCATGCCGGCCGCCTCGAAGTCGCGGTACAGCTCGGCCAGCCTGGCCTGGTGCGCGGCGCTGTCAAAGTCATCGTGGTCCAGGTCCGCCGTCGGACGGGCGTCGGTGTCGGTCATCGAAGTCTCCTCCCGCGAGAATTTCGCGCAGCGCCTTCTTGTCTATCTTGCCCACCTTGGTCAAGGCAGCTCCGCGACGACCTCCAGCCGCTCGAGCCACTTGTACTTGGCGACCCGGCCGCGGCCGGGTCGCGCTGCGCGGGCCTGCCGCCGCCTACGTCCGCGAAGTGATCGCGCGGAGTCAGTAACGATCGCAAGCCGGCCGCCAACCGGCTCGATGGAACATCGGGCCGCATACCACCGGCTCAATGGAGCATCGGGCCGGTTGGCGGTGACGCCAGGGAGATAAGCCCTGGACGCGAGCGTCGTCAGGGCCTGATGGGGCCTGAGGGGTGACATGCCCGGGGGTGCCGCCAGCACCCTGGGGTGCCGCCAGCACCCTGGGGTGCCGCCAGCACCCTGGGGTGCCGCCAGTACCCTGGGGTGCTACCACGCCCAGGGCGCTACCAGCACAAGGTGACCAGCTTCTGCCTAGGGACGAGCGCTGCGTGCCGAACTGATCACGGGAGGGCTCTCATCTACAGGCCGCCCTCCCTGACCAGGGCACGAGGAGCCTGGCACCGCCACGCGTCGGTGATCAGTTCCCGCAGCTCATCGGGACTAATCGCGGCCAGCCGGACCAGGACGGCCGGGAAGCCGTTGTAGTGCGGCTCGGTGAAGAACTTGTCCGGGTCGGCGGCCAGCAGCATGTCCTTCTCGGCCTGGCCCCCGACCCGGACGGCGAGCACGTCTGGCCTCGGTACGCGCGGCTGGCCCGGCGTCACGCGCTCGTGCCAGGCCCAGGCGAACTGCTTCGAGCCGCTCTTGGCCGAGCGGTTCCGGACCCGGAACCCGAAGGTGTCCTCCGACTCGACGGTCTCCGGCAGCGACAAGGCGATACGGCGCACGTCATCCTGATCCGCCATAACCCCATGATCCACCATGGCGAGGAAAGTTCCAGGAAAGAATTCCTCCGTGTCAGCGTGCCAGCAGAGCAGGCCGCGCCGCCTACCAGAACCAGGCACCGCGTTAAAGGCACGACTCCGTGAGTTTCGGAAACCTGCCAAATACCTCTTCCCCGTAGCATTACCTACCGGTAAGTTTCCTTCCGTCCTGACATCGTCGCTGGCGCTGGGAGCGTAGGTCGAATGGTGCGATCGAGGAAGCTGGCCGGTATCACGCTCGCCGCGGGGCTGGTGATCGGCGGCATCACCGCAACCAGCGCAAGCACGGCGTCCGCGTCCACGTCATCCTGCGGTGGTTCCGGCAGCGCCAGTACGCTGACCGGGACGCTGTCCGACGGGGCGACGTACCTGATCCAGTGCCCGGCGGGCGCCTGGAACGGGACGCTGTACCTCTACAGCCACGGCTACGTCGTGCCGGGTGCCGCCAACCCGGCCGCGGACGCCGGCGATCCGGCCACCGCCGCCTGGATGCTCGCTCACGGCTACGCGCTCGCGGGCTCGTCCTACGCCAGCACCGGCTGGGCCATCGCGCAGGCGCTGCCCGACCAGATCAGCACGCTCGACACCTTCGACCACACCTACGGCAGGCCCAAGACCACGGTGGCCTGGGGGCACTCGCTCGGCGGCATTATCACCGCCGGGCTGATCCAGGATTACCCGAGCCGGTTCGACGCGGCGCTGCCGATGTGCGGCGTGCTGTCCGGTGGCGTGGCGACCTGGAACACGGCCCTGGACGGGGAGTTCGCGTTCCAGAAGCTGATCGACCCCTCGATCCAGATCGTGAATATCACCAATCCCGCGGCCAACCTCAAGGCCGCCGAGACTGCGGTGGCGCAGGCGCAGCAGACCGCGGCGGGCCGCGCCCGGCTCGCCCTGGTCGCGGCCCTGGCGGACACGCCGGGCTGGTTCACGCCGCTGTCACCCGAACCCGGGGCGACCGACTACGCCGCCCAGGAGGCCAACCAGTACCTCTGGGACTCCGAGGTGACCTTCCCGTTCATCTTCGACTTCCGCGCTGAACTCGAGGGCCGGGCGGGCGGCAACCCGTCCTGGAACACCGGCGTGAACTACTTCAGCGACCTGGCCAAGTCCGCCGACGCGAGCGAAGTCAAGGCGCTGTACGCCACCGCCGGACTCAGCCTGGGCCACGACGTGCGGACGCTGAACAGCTCCCCGCGCGTCAAGGCCAATCCGGCAGCCGTGGCCTACCTCATCAAGAACATCGTCTTCGACGGCGCCATCTCGGTCCCGGTGCTCACCATGCACACCGCCGGCGACGGTCTGGTGGTGCCGGAGAACGAGCAGGCCTACCGCCGCGTCGTCGACCGGGCCGGAAACGGCAACCTGCTCCGCCAGGTCTTCGTGAACCGCGCCGGGCACTGCGCGTTCACCCCGGCCGAGACCATCACCGCCGTCCAGACGCTGGAGAACCGCCTGTCCACCGGGCAGTGGAACGTCCCGTCCCCGGCCGCCATGAACGCCGAGGCCGCGGCGCTCGGCCCCAGCTACAACATCTTCGCCAGCGGGAGCAGCGTCGTCCCGACGCCGCCGGCCTTCACCAGCTACACCCCGGCCCGGTACCTGCGGCCCTTCGACCTCTTCCCGCAGCACCGATAAGGTCAAAAGCCTTTTTTCAGCCGAACGGTCCTGGGTACCTGCCCCCGTCTTAGTGGCTCGCCACTCGGCCTCGGCCGCGCCCATTGGCGTGCACGCGGGACCCTGGACGAACGGCCAGATCTCCTCGGCGATGCAGCGCCAGTCCGCGGTCGCGGACAGCTCGCCGAGCAGCGCGAACAGGCCTAGGTTGATCCGCTGCAGGATGACGTAGGACCTGGGGATCTGCACGTAGGCGGCGAGCGGACTGCGGAAGTCGAAGAAACGCCTGGTGACCGCCGAGGCGTAGTCGCCGGTCATGGTGCGCGGTCCCCGCTCGCGCACCGTGTCGTAGAACAAGGCCATGTGCTCGACGATCATGTCCGTGGGCAGCGGCGCGCCGGGCATCAGGAAGCCGGCGCCTTCCATGGCCCGGCGGAACGCCTCCGGGTCGTTCTCCACGCACAGGTGCTTGACCATCGCGACCAGCGGCCGCAGCTCCTCGGCGCTGAAGTGCTTGACCAGCCCGAAATCCAGGAAAGTCACCCGGCCGCCGCCGTGGAACAGGTAGTTCCCCGGATGCGGGTCTCCGTTGAAGGCATGCGCCTCGTACAGGCTCCGGAACACGAACCGGTAGATGGTCTCCGCGGCCAGGTCCCGCTCGGCCTGCGACCAGCTGGCGAGCTCGCCGAACCGGGCACCGTCGGCGAGGTCGCTGGTGATCACGCGGCGGGTTGAGAGCTCCTCGACGACACCCGGTACGTGAATGGTGGGGTGCCCCTGGTAGAAGCGGGCGAACAGCTGCTGGTTGCGGGCTTCCCGGCCGTAGTCGAGTTCCTCGGTG
Organism: uncultured Actinomycetes bacterium; assembly: GCA_963806335.1. Classification (GTDB taxonomy): domain Bacteria; phylum Actinomycetota; class Actinomycetes; order Streptosporangiales; family Streptosporangiaceae; genus Palsa-504. The sequence goes on along the minus strand of CAWDXO010000015.1, from coordinate 21,364 downwards.
ATGCGTTCCCGCAGCTCCGCCAGGAGCGCGTCCACGTCCTGCTGTGGCGCGCTGATCTTGAGCATCCGGCGCAGCAGGGCGACGTTGCCCAGGTCGGCCTCGATGGTCTCGGCGATGCCCGGATACTGCACCTTGACCGCGACCGCCCGGCCGTCGTGCGTGATCGCCCGGTGCACCTGCCCGATCGACGCGGCCGCGATGGGTTCGGGGTCCCAGGTCGCGAAGGCCTTCTCCGGCGGCTGGCCGAGCTCTTCTGTGATGACCTGGGCCGCCAGCTCAGGGCTCATCGGCGGGACGCTGTCCTGCAACCTGCTCAGCGTCCGCCGGGCCGCCGGGGCTAGGCCGTTGTCGACGTAGCTGGCCATCTGGCCCAGCTTCATCAGCACGCCCTTCATCGCCCCCAGCGTGGTGACGACGTCCTCGGCGGTCTGCAGCGCCAGGTCGTTCCGCAGCTGCTGCCGGTGCTCGCCCGCGCTGGTGAACAGCCGCGGAGCGCTGGTCGCGTAACGCGCCCCGCCGCGCGCCGCCAGCCGTAGTGTCGCCAGCCCGCGTTGCGCCCGCAGCCTGCCCGCCCCGGACCTGCCGCCCGTTTTGCCGCGCAGCAGCGTCAGCGCCGCGATCGAGACGCCGCCCGCGGCTACGGCGATCGCGAGCTTTCTCGCTCTTGCCGTCAACTGCGTCCGGTCCCGCGTCACGCCTTCCCCGCCGAACGCATCCGCAGGACCAGCCGCTGCCGCGCCTCGAGCACCCCGGGTTCACCGAGGAACACCGTGTCGAGTACGCCGAGAGCCTGGCGGATCTCGGTCCGCCGTTCGGCCGTCAGCGCGGGCGGCGCGGGATAGCCGTACAGCTCCCTGGCCCAGCCGGGCAGCGCGGTGACGGCGGCGTCCCTGACGTCCTGCCACAGCTCCGCGATGTCCTCGTCCAGGCCGGGCGGGTCGAGCAGGTAGCTCATCGACTCCGCGGCCGCCGGCGTGCGCCGCAGCTCAGGGCGGACGTCCGCGATGTACCGCTGCAGGGCGGCCACGCTGGCCGGGATGATCTCGCGCGGTACCCCGAGCAGCTCAGCCGCGACGGTCATCTCGCCGACGTAGGCGTCGGCGTCAGCATCCGCTAGCGGCGTACCGAATAGGCTGCTCGCGGCCAGCGCCGAGTCCACCAGCGCCACGTGCACCCACAGCAGCAGCACGGGGTCGCCGGCCGCGTAGGGCCGGCCCGTCACCGTGTCCACGCCGCGGACGCGGGTGTGGATCTTCCGCACCTGCTGCGCGACCCGGCTGGCGCTGGCCCGGTCCCCGAAGGTGACGGTGGCCTCGTAGGCCGATGTGGCCGCCAGCCTGCCGACCGGGTCCTGCCGCCAGTTGCTGTGCTGGTCGACGCCGGCCATCGCCAGCGGGTGCAGCGCCTGCATCAGCAGCGAACGCAGCCCCGCGACCGGCGCGGACAGGTCCGCCGTGATCCGCCAGGTCACACTGCCCGGCCCGAAGAACCCGTCGTCCTGCGGGTGGACGGGGACGGCGGAGGCGTAGGCGGCGGCCGACCGCTCGACCAGGCCGGCCGCAGCGGCGTAGGGTTCGGCGGTCATGGCCGCAGCCCCGCGAACAGGTCATCCTCCGGCAGGGGCGCGCCGGTGGTGTCGCTGACCCGGATGAAATGCTCATGGCCGAAGGTGGCTTCGGCGATGTCCTGCGGGATCTTGCTGAACCACGACTCGGAGATCTGGCTGCCGTGGGCGAACAGCGCGTCGCGCTTGCGGCCCATCACCGGCCGGATGTCGACGCTGGTGGTGATGCGCTGCTCCGATGCGGCCGCCTGCCGCCGGGCCTCGGGGTCCATATCCTCAAAGTCAGGCACCTCGGCACCGAGTTCGCGCAGCGCCTCCCATATCTTCAGCCAGTCGCTGCGGCGCATCGCGCTGAGGTAGAGCTTGGCCGGAATGCCGGTCTTGGTGAACGCGGCCTGCGCCGCGCGGCTCGCGTGCACGTGATCGGGGTGCTGGTAAGGACCCTGGTCGTCATAGGTGATCAGGACCTGCGGCCGGTACTGCTCGATCAGGGCGGAGATCCGCGCGGCCACGTCCGCCTCGGGCACGTTGCAGAATGCGTCCGGCCGGTCTTTGTAGTCCCAATCCGGCATGCCTGAATCGTGGTAACCGAGCAGTTCCAGGTTCGTGACGCCGAGAATCGCGCAGGATTCGCGCAGCTCGGCCAGCCGCTGACGGGCTACTGCCTCCTCGTCATGCCCGTCCTGGCCAGGCTTGACTCCGCCAGGCGCGTCGCCGAACTCGCCGTTAGTGCAGGTTACGACCACCGTCCGGATGCCCTGGGCCGAGTAGGCGGCCAGCACACCGCCAGTGCTCGATGCTTCGTCGTCGGGATGCGCGTGTACCGCCATCATCGTGAGCGTTTGTGCCATGCTCCCAGACTGCCCGACGACCAGTGATTCTCCCAATCGGGGGTAAGCGGGCCACCGAGGGCGGGCGGGGATCAGGGCGAACGTGGTTACAACGGGTTTTATTGGTCTACAAACATACCTAATGTCGCGCCGATCGCGGCGAGCGTGGCGAGCATGAACGTGGCCAGGGCGGCGAAACCGTGGGCGACTGGGATGAGGGGAACCAGGTGCAGTTTCGGTCGCCGCCGACCCGGGAACGGGCCCGCGAGCAGGCGGGCGATCATCTCATCGGTGACCTCGAAGGCGCCGGGGTCCTCGCCAGGCCGGCGTTCGCCCGAACCGTGTTCGCCGGCCCGCTGTTGGCCAGTACCGTGTTCGCCGGTACCGGGGCCCGGCGCGCGCCTGGGCTCGGGGACAACCTCCGGTACCGCTGCTGGCACGGCGATCGGGTAGGGAGTCCACAAGGTGACCGTGCAAATGCCCAGCATGATCGCGGTGGCGATGAAACCGACCCCGAGCCAGGCCAGTGCCGCCCAGCTCGTCCCCAGGTAGCTCAACCAGACCGCGAGCCCGGTGAGGGCGGCGCTGGCATGACCGAAGACCACGGCGGGCGGCACGCCCACGCCGGTGGCCCGCTGGGCCCGCAGGCCGCCACGCGCCACCCAGGTACGCAGCATGTAGGCACCGATGCCGGCGGTGAGCAGCCATGCGATCAGAGCCGCGACGGCGAACGGGCGGCCCGGAAGCCCCGGCGGGTTCGCCCGGGCGACCGCCAGCGCGCCAGTGCTGATGCTCACATTCGCGACGTCCCTGCGCTCGGTTCCGCGTTTTCCGCTCCGGGTACTGGGAGCGTACCTGCCGGGTTCGAGCGGCGGAAGCCGGCGAAGCGCGCGGTTCCGTGCCGCCGGTGAGCGCTTCGGGATGCAGTCGGTGGTAGTGCTCGGTCAGCACCGTGCTGGCCTGGCCGGGTCGGTAGGCGAGGGTGCGGCCGCATATCTCGCAGCGCGTGACCGGAAGATGCGTCACCGTCACCGGGAATCTAGAAGAATCTGACCTGCTCATTGGGTCACATCATGTCAGATAAGCGAGTCTGGTCAGCAGTCGGCCCAGCCGTACCTAGACCCGCGGTTAAATCTATGGCGACACGCGACGGATGTCCCGGTCTTGCCGCGGGCCGGCGAACAGACTTAGATCATGCATCAAACGGCGCCGGGTGTCGGCTTCGGCGAACGCCCGGCCGCGGGCCCGGGCGGCCTCCAGGTTTATGACGACGGGAATGGTGACGGCCTGCCGGACCTGGACGCCGACGCACTGCGCCCGCACGGCCTCGGCGGCGTGCGGGACCGGATCGGGATGTGGCGCGCGCTGCTCGACCGGCCACTGACGTCTTACTATCTCGTCCTCGGCATCACCACGCTGCTGCTCGGCCTGGGCCTGGTCATGGTCCAGTCCACGGCGTCGGTCGCCGACCTGACCGCGGGCCTTTCGCCCTACTCCGACTTCAAGAAGCAGCTGCTGGGGGCCGCCGTCGGCCTGCCGCTGATGTGGCTGGCGGCGCGCTCGTCGCCGCGGCTGTTCCGTGCCTTTGCCTATCCCCTGCTCGCGGTGGCGGTGGTCGGGCTCGGGCTCACGCTGATCCGCGGCGTCGGCGTGTCGCAGAACGGCGCGGCGCGCTGGATTTCCCTCGGCGGCCAGCAGTTCCAGCCGTCGGAGGTAGCCAAGCTCGCCCTGGTGGTCTGGGGGGCCGATCTGCTGGCCCGCAAGGAGAAGCTGGGCCAGCTCGCGGACTGGCGGCACATGCTCGTGCCGCTCATGCCGGGCGCGGGCCTGCTGTGCCTGCTCGTGATGACGGGTGACGACCTGGGCACCACGTTCATCCTGCTGATCATCTTCTTGACGTTGCTCTGGGTCATCGGCACACCGGGGCGGGTATTCGGTGGCCTGGTGATCCTGATCACCCTGGCCATGGTGCTGATGATCGTCTCGGCGAGATACCGCTTCCAGCGCTTTGCCGGGTACCTCGATCCGCAGGGCGGCGCGACGGGCCCCAACATGCAGAACATCCAGGGCAAGTACGCGATCGGCTCGGGCGGGATCTTCGGCGTGGGCCTGGGCGCCAGCCGGGAAAAGTGGGGCTGGGTGCCCGAGTCGACCTCCGACTTTATCTTCGCCATCATCGGGGAGGAACTCGGACTCGTCGGCACGCTGTGCGTGACGTTCCTGTACGGCGGCCTGGCCTTCGCCGGGCTCAGGATCGCCCGGCGCGTGCCTGACCTGTTCTCCCGCCTCGGCGCGACCGCCATCACGGCGTGGATCGTCGTGCAGGCCGTGGTGAACATCGGCGCGGTGATCGGGATCCTGCCCATCACCGGGGTGCCGCTGCCGCTGGTGTCGGCCGGTCTGTCCTCCTTGTTGGTGACGTTGGTCGCCCTCGGCATGCTCATGTCATTCGCCCGGCTCGAGCCAGGTGCACGTGAGGCTTTGGCCGCACGTGGCCCCGGCTGGCCGCTGCGCGTTCTAAGCTGGCTCGGTCTATCAAAGCGCCGACGATAAAGCTGCGGCAGTTCAGGGACGAGACATGAGGGTATTGCTTGCCGGCGGCGGGTCCGCCGGCCATATCGAACCAGCGCTAGCACTGGCGGACGCCCTGCGACGTATTGACCCGGGCACCGAGATCACCTGCCTGGGCACCGAGCGCGGCCTGGAGACCCGGCTGATCCCGCTGCGCGGGTACGCCCTTGAGCTCATCCCGGCGGTGCCGATGCCCAGGTCGGTGACGCCTAAGTTGCTCACGGTCCCCGGCCGGCTGGCTGGCGCCATCAACGCGGCCGCCGCCGCACTCGACCGGACCGGAGCCGAGGTGCTCGTCGGGTTCGGCGGGTACGTCGCGACGCCCGCCTACCTGGCGGCCAGGCGCCGCAGGGTCCCGATCGTCGTGCACGAGGCCAACCCCAAGGCCGGCCTGGCCAACCGGCTCGGCGCCCGGTTTACCACGCACGTGTTCACTGGCCATCCGGACACCCAGCTGAAGAACGGCAAGTATCTCGGCATCCCGATCAGGCGCGAGATCGCCGAGCTCGACCGGCTGGGGCTCGGCGACAAGGCGCGCACGCATTTCGGCCTTCGTCCCGACCTGCCCGTGCTGCTGGTGACCGGCGGATCCCAGGGGGCGCGCTCGATCAACACCGCGGTGTTCGGTGCCGCCGGGTGGCTGCGCGACGCGGGCGTCCAGGTGCTGCATATCATCGGGCCACGCAACGGCCACGACGCCCCGGTGACAAAGAAGGGGGCAGGGGAGGTGGGTGGGGTGCCCTACGTGGCCTCGCCCTACATCGACCGGATGGACCTCGCGTACGCCGCGGCGGACTTCGCGCTGTGCCGGGCGGGCGCGATGACCTGTGCGGAGCTCACTGCCGTCGGCCTGCCCGCCGCCTACGTGCCACTTCCCATCGGCAACGGCGAGCAGCGGCTGAACGCGCTGCCGATCGTGCAGCGGGGGGGCGGCATGCTGGTATCCGACGCGGAGCTGACCGCCGAGTGGATCCGTGACACCCTGCTGCCCGTACTGATCAATATCGACCAGGTCGCGGACATGTCGGAGGCCGCCGCGGCGCTGGGCCGCGGCGAGGCGGACCGCTGGCTCGCCGAGGCAGTCATCGAGATCGTGAAGGGCACCCATGCTCAACAGCCTGATGCTCAGTAGGCTGATGACGGCGGCTGAACCGGTACCCGCCGCCCAGCTCGGGCGGGTGCATTTCGTCGGCCTCGGCGGCGCGGGTATGTCGGGCATCGCCCGGATCATGCTGGCCCGGGGCATCTCCGTGTCGGGCAGTGACGCCATGCCGTCGGCGTTGCTTGACGAGCTGGTGGCGCTGGGCGCCAGCGCGCACATCGGGCATGCCGCCGCCAACCTGGGCCTCCTCGGCGCGGGAGACACGCTGGTGGTCTCGAGCGCTATCCGCGCGGACAACCCGGAGTTGACCGAGGCCACCCGGCGCGGGATGCGGGTGCTGCACCGGGCCGCCGCGCTGGCCTCGGTCATGGCCGGACGGCGGGTGATCACGGTCGCGGGCACGCACGGGAAGACCACCACGACCTCCATGCTCACCACGGTGCTCCGCGAGTGCGGGGCCGATCCCGGTTACGTCATCGGCGGGATCCTGACGGAAACCGGGCTCGGCGCGGAGGACGGCGCCGGCCTGGACTTCGTCGCCGAGGCCGACGAAAGCGACGGGTCGTTTCTCCTGCTCTCGCCCGACGTGGCCATCATCACCAACGTCGAGGCTGACCACCTGGACAACTACGCGGGCCTGGCCGACATCGAGGCTGCGTTCACCACGTTCGGCCAGCGCGTCAGCGGCATGGTACTGACCTGCGCGGACGATCCGGGGGCCGGGGCCGTGGCCGCTCGCCTCGACCCCGCGCGCGTCCGCCGCTACGGCGAGTCACGCCAGGCTGACTACTGTCTCGGCGATGTTCGGTCCCGCGGGATGGCGGTCACTTTCTCCGTCAGCGCTGACCACACCCCGTTCGGAGAAATTATGTCCCAGCTGACCGTGCGGGTCCCGGGCCATCACAACGCGCTGAACGCCACCGCCGCCTTCGCCGCGGCCGTCGAACTCGGCTTCGCGCCGCCGCGGGTGGCGGCGGCCCTCGCCGGCTACCGGGGCGCGCGGCGCCGGATGGAGCTCAAAGGCGAGGCAGGCGGGGTACGGGTGCTGGACAGCTACGCCCATCATCCGACCGAGCTCGCCGCCGACCTGCGGGCGGCCAGGGACATCGCGGACGGCGGCCAGGTCATCGCCATCTTCCAGCCGCACTTGTTCAGCCGGACCAGGATCTTCGCCGAGGAGTTCGGCGTCGCGCTCGGTCTCGCCGACGAGGCCGTCGTGCTCGACGTATACGCCGCGCGGGAGGACCCGGAGCCGGGCGTGACGGGCCAGCTCGTCGTGGACGCGGTCCCAGGCGGGCAGGCGCGGTTCGTGCCTGACCGGGGACGGGTGGCCGAGCTGGTGGCCAGGATCGCCAAGCCGGGCGACGTGGTGCTGACCATGGGGGCCGGGGACGTCACCAAGCTCGGTCCGCAGCTGGTCGAGGTCCTCGGGGGGCGACGCGAGTGACCAGGACCAGCGGCTCATCCCGAAAGGGCAAATCCTCGCGCTACGGGGCCGCTGGTAGTAGCCCGGCTTCTGGTGCGAATACGGTCTATGGCGAGATCGTCTCGGGTGATGACGAGGTCACCGGGGGCGTGATCGTCCCGGTGACCGAGCCTGCCGCGCGATCGCGGCCCCGGCGCGGGAAGCCGGGGCGGCGCCGCCGTTCGTGGCGCGCCGCGTTCGTCGCGCTCGCGCTGGCCGGCCTGGTCGCGTTCGCGGCCTGGGCCTTGTTCGGGTCACGGCTGCTCGTGGTCCGCTCGGTCGTCGTCACCGGCACGCGCATCGTGCCGAGATCGGAAGTTCTCGCCGTCGCCGCGGTCGAGCCGGGCACGCCGCTGATCCGCGTGAACACCGGACATATCGCGGCTCGGGTCGTGGGGATCAGGCAGGTGCTGAGCGTGCAGGTCACCAGGTCCTGGCCGGACCGGGTGGTCATCGTGGTCCGCGAGCGGACGCCGGCCCTGGCTGTCGTGGCGCCGGACGGCGGATTCGACCTCGTCGACGCCGACGGCGTGATCGTGCGGTGGGCGGCCCGCCAGCCCGCGGGCCTTCCGCTCTATCCCGACCAGGCGGGCGCGGCCGCGCTGCAGGGCGACCCGGATCTGGCCGCGGCTGCGGCCGTGCTCCGCAGCCTGCCTGCTCGGCTGCTGCACACGGTGGAATCGGTCACGGCGCCCTCGCCGGACCAGGTCACGCTGCGGCTTTCCGGCGGAATAACGGTCGTGTGGGGCGGAACCGACCGGGCGGCGGCTAAAGCGCAGGAGCTTACCGTCCTGGAGCGGACCGGATCGCATTACTACGACGTGAGCGCGCCGGGGACCCTGACGACCAAGTGATGTGCGCCGATGTCCCAAGGCCCGCCGATCCGCGACACGCTGACCGGTTCTTGCGTGGTTAGTTGACCCGGGTGCCGTCCGACCCTACTGTCCGTATCAATCGTGCGGACGGTAAAAACTCTAAATCTTAACCTGAAGGTGAAACCTGATGGTGACGGAGATTGCCCCTGGCGGTGAATTCCGCGTCATCCGGCAGGGCGAAGGTTTCCCAAGCCCAGGGCCATGATCGGCGGAAATTAGAACCCGCCGAGATGGCAGAAGTAAAACGAGCGGAAAGGTACCTTCCTCGTGGCAGCACCGCAGAACTATCTGGCGGTTATCAAGGTCGTCGGAATCGGCGGTGGCGGCGTCAACGCCGTCAATCGCATGATCGAAGAGGGACTCAGGGGCGTCGAGTTCATCGCGATCAACACTGACGCGCAGGCGCTGCTTATGAGCGATGCCGACGTCAAGCTTGATGTCGGCCGTGAGCTGACCAGGGGACTGGGCGCCGGCGCCAACCCCGATGTGGGCTGCAAGGCAGCCGAGGACCATCGCGAGGAGATCGAGGAGGTCCTCAAGGGGGCGGACATGGTCTTCGTCACGGCCGGCGAGGGCGGCGGCACGGGGACCGGCGGCGCCCCAGTGGTGGCGGGCGTGGCCCGCTCGCTCGGGGCGCTCACGATAGGCGTGGTCACCAGGCCGTTCGGATTCGAGGGCAAGCGGCGTATCGTGCAGGCCGAAGCCGGCATCGAGCGGCTGCGCAGCGAGGTCGACACGCTGATCGTCATCCCCAACGACCGCCTGCTGTCAATCTCGGACCGGCACGTGAGCGTCCTGGACGCGTTCAAGGCCGCGGACCAGGTACTGCTCTCCGGCGTCCAGGGCATTACCGACCTCATCACCACGCCCGGGTTGATCAACCTGGACTTCGCCGACGTGAAATCCGTGATGTCGGGCGCGGGCTCGGCCCTGATGGGTACCGGCTCCTCCCGCGGCGACGACCGCGCGGTGGCGGCGGCGGAGATGGCGATCTCCAGTCCGTTGCTCGAGGCGAGCATCGACGGTGCCCACGGGGTGCTGCTGTCCATCCAGGGCGGTTCCGATCTCGGGCTGTTCGAGATCAACGAGGCCGCTCAGCTCGTGTCCAATTCCGCCGCGGTCGATGCCAACATCATCTTCGGCGCGGTCATCGACGACGCCCTCGGTGACGAGGTGCGGGTGACGGTCATCGCGGCCGGCCTTGACGAGAACCGGACGGGAGGACGGACTGGCGGTGCCACCAGTGCTAGCGCCGCCGATTCCGCCGGCGCCGGCTTTTCGGGCAACGGAAGCTCCTCCTTCAGTGCGGACAGGACCCAGGGCACGAGTGGGTTCGCCTCGGCCGGGACGGCGTCCGCCGGAGCCGGAGCCGGAGCCGGGGCCGGCCAGGCCGCCGAGGTCAGCCAGCCGCGGTCAGCTGACCCGGTACCCCGGCCCGGAGCCGTCCCCGACGTGGCCGCCGCGGAAAGCGGGCGGACCGGAGGGTTCAGCGGGGACCCGAAGCCCTCGGTGGCCGCAGCCAGCAATGGGTTCAGGCCCTCCGCCGCCCTCGATACGGGCGCGGCGCCGGCCGCGCACGGTCCCGGCATGGTGCTCGGCGCGCCGGTGGTGGACGGCGGAGCCACCGGGCCAGCCGGTTCACCCGTGGGCGAGACGAGCCCCGGGCCGGCGACGAGGTCCCCAGGACCGAAGCAGGCCGGCCGGAGCGCGTTACCGCGGTCTTGCCGGACGCGGCTGAACCGGCCGGGTACCGGCCGGCGCACGCCGACACGGGCTCGAAGACCTTCGATGTCGCCACCACCCGGCGCCGCCCGGTCGTGTTCGAAGAAGACGACGACCTGGATGTCCCCGACTTCCTGAAGTGACCGATTCACCTCGGCGGGAGGAACTCGCCGCGCGGCTGGCCGATGTGCGACGCCGGATCGCCAAGGCCTGTGCGGCGGCCGGACGGGATCCCGGCGATATCACGCTGATCGCCGTGACCAAGACGCGTCCCGCTTCCGACGTCCGGCTGCTGAGCGAGCTTGGCCTGTCCGACGTCGGCGAGAACCGCGATGCCGAGGCCGCGCCGAAGGCCGTGCAGTGCGCCGACCTGAATCTCACCTGGCACTTCATCGGGCAGCTGCAGACGAACAAGGCCGCCAGTGTGGTTCGGTACGCCCATGTCGTGCACTCCGTGGACCGGCTGCGACTGATCCGCGCGCTCGGTCAGGCCGCCCGCCGCGCTGAGCGGGTCATCGACGGCCTCATCGAGGTCAGCCTGGACGGCGACCCGGCCCGGGGTGGGGCTCCGGCTGGCGAGGTTCCTGCGCTGGCCGAAGCGCTGGAGGCCGAGCCCGGCCTGGTCCTCGGCGGCGTGATGGCTATCGCCCCGCTCGGGATGGCACCCGCCGACGCGTTCGCGAGGCTGCTCGATAGCGCCGAGGCGGTGCGGGCCGTGCGGCCGTCCGCCACCGTGATATCGGCCGGCATGAGTGGTGATCTTGAGGCCGCCGTGGAGGCGGGCGCGACACACCTACGAATCGGTACGGCGTTGCTCGGCGATCGCGGGCCTCGTGTCAGGTAATGTCCCACGCGTGAAGCCGAAACGGCTGGCAAAGACGGGTTTCAGGTTGGGAGGACTGAAGGATGGCCAGTGCCATGCGAAAGATGGCGGTCTACCTCGGCCTCGTGGAGGATGACCACCGCTACAACGAAAAGTTTGACTCCTACGGGGAGTACGAGGACTACGACGAGCAGGCGGACGGCCCTGAGGTGTCGGATGAAGCCGATGCGCGCCCTGGCCAGCCCGACTACGTCGGCTACCAGGCCGCCGACTGGCGTGCGGAGCACGTGCCGCAGACCACCGATCTGGCCCGGATCACGACACTGCACCCTCGCACTTACAATGAAGCTCGTACTATTGGGGAACACTTCCGCGAAGGCACTCCGGTGATCATGAACCTGACCGAGATGGTCGATAGCGACGCAAAGCGTCTGGTCGACTTCGCGGCCGGCTTGATCTTCGGCTTGCGCGGGAGTATCGAGCGTGTGACTAATAAGGTCTTCCTGCTATCCCCGGCGAACGTTGAGGTGACGGCGGAAGACAAGGCTCGCATCGCAGAGCGCGGCTTCTTCAACCAGAGCTAGTCGGCCAGCAGTGGTGACGTGACGCTGATCAGTGACCGTGTCGGCCCGGATCGGCACTAAGGACCAGTGGACTCGTGCAGTACCTGAGGGAAGTCCTCTTCTATGTCCTGACGATCTATCTTGTCGTCCTCATCGGCAGGATGATCTTCGGCTGGATACAGGTTTTCGCTCGTGAGTGGCGCCCGTCAGGCATCATCCTTGTAGTAGCCGAGGGTATCTTCACGGTTACAGATCCACCACTAAAATTCCTGCGCCGATTCATACCGCCACTCCGGCTCGGTATGGTAGCCATGGACCTCAGCTTCATGGTTCTGTTTATCGTGATTCTCATCCTGCTTGAAGTGGTCGTGCCGCACCTCTGATTCAGGTACGGTCGTGAGGAACACGGTCCAAGTGCGCCGAGGAGACGAGATGCCGCTGACGCCCGCGGATGTGCGGAATAAGCAGTTCAGTACGACCAGGCTGCGGCCCGGCTACGACGAGGAAGAGGTTGACGCCTTCCTCGACGAGGTCGAGGCCGAGCTCGACCGGCTGATCCAGGAGAATGAAGAACTCCGCGCCAAGCTGGCGGAAAGCCTGCGCGGCAAGTCGGCCATGCCCGCATTGAGCTCTCCGCTGTCCGACCCGAAGCCCGAGATGATGGCTCCAGAACCGCGTGTCGAGCCGGAGCGCCGGCAGCCTGAGCCGGTGATGATGGGCGGGATGCCGCACATCGAGGACAACATGGACACGGCCGCCCGCGTGCTCTCGCTGGCGCAGCAGACCGCCGACCAGGCGATCGCGGACGCCCGCCGGGAAGCCGACGAGACCTTGGGCCGTGCTCGCCGTGAGGCAGACGAGGTGCTCACCAAGGCCAGGCGCCAGGCGGAGCAGATCACCGGTGACGCCCGAGCCCGGGCCGAGAGCCTTGAGCGCGACGCGCAGGAGCGGCACCGTCAGGCGATGGGCTCACTGGTCCAGACCCGTGAGGAGCTCGAGCGCCGGGTCGATGACCTGCGCGCGTTCGAGCGCGAGTACCGCAGCAGGCTGAAGGCGTACCTCGAAGGCCAACTGCGTGACCTGGAAGCGGGCGTCACCGATAGCGGAACCTTCCCCACGATGGGCTCGGCTTCCCAGCCGCCGATGCCGGCCGCGCTGGCCCAGGCCGGCGCGCGTAGCGGCGGTCCGGCCACGAGTCAGTACGGCGCGCCCGACGTTGTGCAGCACTCCGGTGGTTTCCGTAGCAGTGATGGAGCGCCCTCGCGCGAGCGCCGGTAAGCCGTAACGAGGAGCTGCGGGGGCCGCTGGGAGAACGCCTGTGATCCGTTTCAGTGCGTTTCTCGTGGTCGTCGCGGTCGGACTCCTGGTCGCTGGTGTGGTCACCAGCAAGCTGTTGCTCGTCTACGTTGCGATCGGCGTCAGCGGCGTAGCCCTGCTAGCCCTAGGTGTAGGTGCGGCCGTCAAGCGGCGTGAGCTGTTCGGCAAGCCCGAGACGGCCGCATCTGACGTGGGCGTGCCGGAGCCGGTGGCCGCCCAGGCCGCTGCGTTCCAGGGCCCGCAGGCAGCGCCGGGGTCCGCGGCCTATTCGCGTCCGTCCGCCGCGGGGCCGGTCTGGGAGCCTGCTGATCCGCTCTGGGAACCCGCCGCCCGGCCTGCTACCGCCCAGCCCGCCGCTACCAGCGCCGCCGCGCGCAATCGGTCGGCGGACCCGGTCGCCGGAAATGTGCCTTCCGGCCGCGCTACAGAGGGCGCGCTCTGGGAGAGCGCCGTCCCCCCGACGGGCACCTTCCCCCGGGCCCAGCCAGCCGCTCCCCAGTCCCAGCCTGCCGCCCAGGCACCAGGTACCCGCTCGGCCGAAACGCCCGCCGCCGGATCTCCGCGGTCTTCGGAGCCGGTAGTTCCCCCGGTGCCGCGTCCGGCCGCCTTCCAGCGTCCGTCGCCCGCGTTCACGCCGCGTTCCGGCGGCGCCTCCCAGTCCCCGGCCCCCAGCGTGTGGGAGCGGCGCGTGGACTCAGTTCCGGTCCAGCCCCCCGGTCCAGCCCAGCCAGCCGCCCGTCCTGCCTCGCCCTCAAGGCCGGCCCCGCCCTCAGCCTCCGACCAGGCTCCCGCCGCCGGTGAACCCGCGGTGCCCATGTCGGCCTCCGCCGCGTCCGCCGAGGCGCCCCCAGCCGCGCCCGCCGCCAAGACCCCCCCAGCCGTACCAGCTGCGGCGCCCGCCCCGCCTTCGGCGTCCCCCAAGGCCCCGGAACCCGCCCAAGCCCCTGGTCCGCCGAATGCCACGAGCGAGCCCGGCGCTCTGGCCCGACCAGGCGCTAAGGATCAGCCAGGCACCACGGCTCAGCCGCCAGCCGCCCAGGATCCCCAGCCCGCCCAGGACTCCCAGCCCGCTGTCGCTCGAGGCCCCCAGCCGCCAGCCCAACAGCCCCCAGCGCTACCGCCGGAATCGCCCGCCCCCAAACCCGCGCCAGCGTCCCCGCCGCCCGACCACCGGCCCGCCGGTCGCCTCGCCGACGCCGCATCTTCTGCGGCCAGATCAGTGCCCGCTGCCCAAGACGCCCAGGCGAACGCAGCCCCCGTGATCACGCCGAAACCCCCGGAGCCCGAGCCTGCCGGCGCCGGTCCCGCCACCCCGCCCGGTCCCGCCACCCCGCCCGGTCCCGCCACCCCGCCCGGTCCCGCCACCCCGCCCGACGTCGCCCCGCCCAGGTCCGGCACCCCGCACGACGTCGCCCCCGCCTCCGCTGTCGAGGCCAGCCCCCCTGCCGCGGGTCCCGAGCGCCGCCCCGATCCCAAGACCGTGGTAACTGTGGTCCCTGGCGTCCCGAGGTACCACAACGCAAGCTGCCTTCTCATCCGTTTCATGGGTGAGGATGATCTGGACAAGATGACGCTCGCCGCGGCCCGGGAGGTCGGCTGCACCCCATGCCGCGCCTGCCTCCCCGATCAGCCAGACAGAGCTCAGGAGTAACCAGAAGGCCCCCGGGTAACATCCGCATCCCGAATCCGGCCGCCACGCCATCCGGCTATGACATGAAACCCGGGTTTCAGCACCCGATAGCGTGCTGGAACCCGGGTTTCACTCCGCCGAGCCAAGCCAAGCCAAGCCAAGCCAAGCCGCGCCGAGCCGAGCCAAGCCGAGCCGCGCCGAGCCCCGCCGAGCCGAGCCCCGCCGAGCCGCGCCGAGCCGCGTCCGACCGCCGCCGCCGCGCCGCGCCAGGTCACCCTCCACGCCGCGCCAGGTCACCCGCCGCGCCACGCCCGCGCCGAGCCCGGGCCGTGCCCACGCCGCTGAGCCAAATAGCCTCAGGCGCGGCGTAGCCAGAACCTCAGTCCCAGATCGGGATCGGCATGCTCCACCGCATCCGGGGCCGACGCATCGGCACCGGATTCGTACTTCGCATAGTCCGACGCCAGCACCTCGCCTGCGATAAGCCCGGCGTGCTCAGTCAGCGCGGCGGCCAGTTCCTCGTCAGCTGCAGACCAGCGCAGCGAAATCCGGTCGGTGACGTCCAGCCCGTCGTTCTTCCTGGCGTCCTGGACGAGCCGGATGAATTCGCGGGCGAGCCCCTCGCGCCGAAGTTCCGGGCTGACTGTGGTGTCGATCGCTACCGTCTCGCCCGCATCGGTGGCCACGGCCCAGCCCGCCCGGGGCGTCTGGGTCACGATCACGTCATCCGCGCCGATGGTCACCTCGTCCCCGGAAACCGGCACCGATACGGTTCCGCCCGCCCGCACCGCGGCCGCGATGTCCGCGGCCGGGGTCGCGGCGATGGCGGCCGCCACCTCGGGCGTCCGGGCGGCGAACCGCCGGCCGAGCGACCTGAAGTTGGGCTTGACCGCGTAATCCACCAGCTCCCTGGCGGCACCCCCCAAGGCACCGAGGTCGCTGAGAGACGCCACGTTGAGCTCCGCGGCGATCTGTCCCCGCAGCTCATCGGGCAGGTCCTCGAAGCCCGGCGCCCCGATCAGCGCCCGGCTCAGTGGTTGCCTGGTGCGGACAGAAGCACCGGAACGGGCCGAACGCCCGAGTTCGACCAGCCGCCGCGTCAGCGCCATCTGCACGGACAGCGCCGGATCGATCAGGGCCGGATTAGGGGAGGGCCACGACGCCAGGTGCACGGACTCGGCCGCGTCGGCGGGTCGCAGCACACCCCAGACGTAGTCGGTGAGGAACGGCGTGATCGGTGCCATCATCAGCGTCAGTACGCGCACGCACTCATACAGCGTGGCGAACGCCGCCGCGCCGTCCGGCGAGGCTGGCCCATCCCAGAACCGGCGGCGCGACCGGCGCACGTACCAGTTGGACAGGTCGTCGATGAAGGTCGCGATCCGCCGGCCCGCGGCGGCGGTGTCGAAGGACTCCAGCCAGCCGGTGACGTCCCGCAGCACCGAATGCAGCTCGCTGAGTATCCACCGGTCGATCAGCGGGCGGTCCTCCGCTCGCGGCGCCGAGCCGAATTCGGCCGCGGTCCAGCCGCCGGCGTTGGCGTACAGAACCAGGAAGGAGACGGTGTTCCAGTAGGTCAGCAGCACCTTCCTGACAATCTCGCCGAGCATGTCGTGCCCGACCCGGCGGGCGCCCCACGGCGAGCCGGAGGCCGCGAAGAACCAGCGCAGCGCGTCGGCGCCGTGCGCCTCCATCAGTGATATCGGCTCGAGCACGTTGCCGAGGTGCTTGCTCATCTTGCGGCCCGTCTCGTCGACGAGCAGTCCCACGCACACCACGTTCTCGTACGCCGACCGGCCGAACACCATCGTGCCCACGGCCATCAGCGAGTAGAACCAGCCGCGGGTCTGGTCGAGCGCCTCGCAGATGAACTGGGCCGGGTATGCAGCGTAGAACTCCTCCGCGTTTTTCAGCGGGGCGCCGTACTGGGCGAACGGCATCGAGCCGGAGTCGTACCAGACGTCGATCACCTCGGGCACCCGCCGCGCGCGTGCCCCGCACTGCGGGCAGGAGAACGTGACCGTGTCGACGAACGGCCGGTGCGGGTCAAGCCCCGTCAGGTCCCGGCCGGCCAGCGAGGACAGCTCGGCCAGTGAGCCGACGCAGGTCACATGCGATTCGGAACACACCCACAGCGGCAGCGGCGTACCCCAGTACCTGGTCCGGGACAGCGCCCAGTCCACGTTGTTGCGCAGCCATTCGCCGTAGCGCCCGTGCTTGACCGTCGCCGGGTACCAGTTCGTCCGCTCGTTCTCGGCGAGCAGCTTGTCCTTGACCGCCGTGGTCTTGATGAACCACGAGGGCAGCGCGTAATACAGCAGCAAGGTCCCGCACCGCCAGCAGTGCGGGTAGCTGTGCTCGTGCAGTTCGGACCGGAACAGCAGCCCTCGGTCGTCGAGGTCGGCGATCAGCCGCTGGTCAGCGTCCTTGAAGAACATCCCGCCGACCATGGACACGTCGTCCTCGAAATGGCCGTCCGGCCGGACCGGGTTGACCACGGGCAGTCCGTGCGCGCGCGAGGTTTCCATATCGTCGGCGCCGAACGCGGGGGCCAGGTGGACCAGCCCGGTGCCATCTTCGGTAGTCACGAATGACCCCGGAACGACCATATGGGCGTTAGGGATCTCTATTATCCCGAACGGACGTCGGTACTTGGTTCCGACCAGATCCCGCCCGCGGAACCGGAGCGCGACACGCCAGCCGTCGCCGAGCACGCGGGCGAATAGGTCCTCGGCGACCACCACCCGGTCTCCGTCTCGCGACCGGCGGGCCAGCACATAGGTCGCCTCCGGGTGGACCGCCACCGCGGTGTTGGAGACCAACGTCCACGGCGTGGTGGTCCAGACGAGCAGGTCGGCGCCCTCCAGTTCGGCTGGTGCGGTCGGCGGCAGCGCGAGCAGCCGGAACCTGACCGTGATCGCCGGGTCGCGGACGGTCTGGTAAACGTCGGGCTGGCCCATCTCGTGGTCGGAAAGCGGCGTGCCGCACCGCGGGCAGTACGGGCTGATCCGGAAGTCGCGGACCAGCAGTCCGGCGTCGTAGATGACCTTGAGCGACCACCAGACCGACTCGATGTAGCTGGGGTCCATGGTCTGGTAGGCGCGGTCGAAATCGGCCCAGTAACCCATCCGGCGTGACATCTCAAGCCACGCGTCGACGTGCCTGAGCACTGATTCGCGGCACCGCGCGTTGAACTGGGCCACCCCGTACGCCTCGATGTCCCGCTTCCCGGTGAGGCCGAGTTCCCTTTCCACCGCGACCTCGACCGGGAGCCCGTGGCAGTCCCAGCCGGCCTTGCGCGGGACGTGAAACCCCTGCATGGTCTTGAACCTCGGGAAAAGGTCCTTGAAGGTCCGCGCCTCCACGTGATGCACGCCCGGCATCCCGTTGGCGGTCGGCGGGCCCTCGTAGAAAATCCAGGACGGTCCGGCCGCGGTCTGCTTCAGCGACCGCTCGAAGATTCCCGTCGCCTCCCAGCGGGCGAGTATCTCTCGCTCGAGCGCGGGCAGGTCGACCTGCGCGGGCAGCGGTTCGAATCCCTGCACCGGCATAGGGTAGCTGAACCGCTCTGTCGCGGAACCGCCGGGTCGCCGCGTTGGCGGCCTGGTTTGCCACGCGTAGCACCGCGACTTATCCTCCGGTGACTAGTTCCTCAGCTTTCCTCAACTTGAACGGAGGCCGCGCATGCCCGCAGCTCCGCGGTCCGACACCGCTGGCCCTCCGGTGCGGCCAGGCGAGAAGCCCTGGACCGCAGAGGAACTGCGGCAGGTGTTGACCGAGCTTGACTCAGAAGCCGTCGGCCTGCGCGCCGATATCGACAAGAAAGCGGCTGACCTGGCCGAGCGCCTCACCGGCTTGACCCGGGACGGCAGTGGTGACGAGGCGGACGCCGGGACGAAGACGTTCGAACGCGAGCAGGAGATGGCCCTGACCCAGAACGCCCAGGACTTGCTCGACCAGGGTGAGCGTGCCCGGGGCCGGATTGATGCGGGAACATATGGAGTATGCGAATCCTGCGGCAAGCCGATAGGGAAGGCGCGCCTGCTGGCCTTTCCGCAGGCGACCCTGTGCGTGGAGTGCAAGCAGCGGCAGGAACGCCGCTGAACGGGGCCGACCCGGAGGCCGCGGGGGGAGGGCGGCAGGCCGGCGCGCCCGGACGGCCGCGCCGGATCGGCCTGCTGGTCGGGGTGGCCCTGTTCGTTATCGCCGCCGACGTCATCTCCAAGGCCATCGTGGTCGCGAAGATGGCTAACCATCTGCCCATCCGGCTGCTCGGCGGCCTGCTCACGATCACGCTGACCCGTAACGGCGGAGCGGCGTTCAGCATCGGCACGTCCATGACGATCGTGTTCACGGCCATCGCCCTCGGCGTGATCGTCTACATCCTGCGGACCGCGCGGAACCTGCGCAGCATCGGCTGGGCCATCGCGCTCGGGCTGCTGCTCGGCGGGGCCACCGGCAACCTGCTCGACCGGATCTTCCGCGCCCCGGCGCCGTTCCAGGGGCACGTCGTGGACTGGATCCAGCTGCCGCACTGGCCGGTCTTCAACCTCGCCGACTCCTCCATCGTCTGCGCTGGCGTGCTCGTCGTGCTGCTCGCCCTGCGAGGCATCCGCCTCGACGGCACCCGGACCGTTAAGGCGACCGGCTCTCCAGCCTCAGATATCCCAGGGCCGGATATCCCAGGACCGGATTATCCGGATCCGGATTATCCGAAACCGGATAATCCGGATCCGAAGTCAAGGACCGTTCCGAGGACCGCCGAGTCTCCGACCGCGGACGGCGCGCGATGACGGCTCCGGGTCAGCGGGAGCTCGCCGTCCCCGAAGGCCTGGACGGCGAGCGGCTGGATGCCGCCATGGCCAGGATGTTCGGGCTGTCCAGGTCCAAGGCGGCGGAACTGATCGGTGACGGCCTGGTCCTGCTCGACGGCCGGACCGCGGCTAAGTCGGACCGCGTGCTGGCCGGCGAGCCGCTGCAGGTCACGCTCCCGACGCCGCGGGCCGCCGAGCCTCCGCGGGTGGTCGAGGGCCTGGTCGTGCTGTACGAGGACGACGACATCGTGGTGGTGGACAAGCCGCGTGGCGTGGCCGCGCATCCGACCCCCGGCTGGTCAGGGCCGACCGTCATCGGCGGGCTGGTCGCGGCCGGGCACACGGTGGCCACCAGCGGCGCCGCCGAACGCCAGGGCATCGTGCACCGCCTGGACGCGAACACCACCGGCGTGATGGTGGTGGCCAAGAGCGAGCGGGCCTACAGCGAGCTGAAACGGGCCTTCCGCGAACGTACCGTGGACAAGCGGTATCACGCGCTCGTGCAGGGACATCCCGATCCGCTGCGCGGCACCGTGGACGCCCCGATCGGCAGGCACCCGTCCGGCGACGGAAGATTCGCGGTGGTCAGCGACGGCCGGCCGAGCGTGACGCATTACGACACGCTGGAGGCGTTCCGGGGCGCCAGCCTGGTGTCGGTCCAACTGGAAACGGGCCGGACCCATCAGATCAGGGTGCACATGGCTGCTATCAGGCATCCCTGCGTCGGCGACCTGCTCTACGGCGCCGACCCGGTGCTGGCGGCCCGGCTCGGCCTGACCCGCCAGTGGCTGCACGCGGTCAGCCTGACCTTCGCCCACCCCGCCGGCGGCGGCGAGGTCTCGTTCACCAGTACCTACCCCGCCGACCTGGCCCACGCGCTGGATGTCCTGCGCGCTGAGACCTAGAGCAGCCCCCTCGAGCCCGTCGCCGACGGCGAGCAGCGAACCGGCCCGCCGGTCCCTGCGCTAGTCGGAAAACAGGCACGGATCTTCAAGCCTGGGCCGGTCCGGCCGGGCAGAATGGGCCTGTGGAGATCGCCGAGCACATCGAGGCCCTGCGCGAGCAAGGCAACCTGCTAGCCGACGCGGCCGAACGGGCCGGCCTGGAAGCCGCCGTCCCGCCCTGCCCGCCCTGGCTCGTCAAGGACCTGCTGCGGCATACCGGGCACATCCACCGGTGGGCGGCCAGGCATATCGCCGAGTGTCCGGCCAGCATCCTGGACGGCCCGCCGGAAGAGGAGATGCTCGCCAGCGGCGCGGCCGACCACGACCTCCTCGCCTGGTTCCGCGCGGGACATGCCGCCCTGGTCGAAACGCTGGCGACCGCCGACCCGGACCTGGAGTGCGCCACGCTCTTCGGCGCTCCCTCCGCACTGGGTTTCTGGGCCCGGCGGCAGGCGCACGAGACCGCCATCCACCGGGCCGACGCCGAAAGCGCCGCGGGAAAGCGGCCCGATTACGCACCCGGGTTCGCGGCCGACGGCATCGACGAGCTGATCATGGGCTTCGGGGCGCGCCGTAAATACCGCCCGTCGTCCTCTGGTGAAGGCGAGATGCAGATAACGGCGGCCGACACCGGCGATGCCTGGTACCTTTCCGCGACGGACAGCCGGATCCAGGCGTATCGAGGCCGGAGCCCCGGTCCTGGCCAGAACGTCGTGACCGGGCCGGCCACCGGCCTGTACCTGTTCCTGTGGAACCGCTCAGAGGCCGGCCCGGCCGGCGTCGCGATCAGCGGTGACGACGGCGTCCTCGCCGCCTGGCGCTCGAGCGTGCGAGTCCGCTGGTCTTGACTGTCTTACCCGCCTGTTATGATCAAATACATGTTCGATATTTGGCAGCTGGGTCGGGACGTTGATTCTAGTATCGGCGAATCGCCCGCGCCTCCGCTGGAACGGCTTAGATATGGCTGCGACGGCGGCGCGATGAGTTCGCCGCCTTCGCGGCGCGGTCCGGCCGGCGCGCCAGACCCACGGTCTCAGCCCGGCTCCGCTAGGGTTATGAGCACCCGGTCGATGACACGCGCGCCGCCCCACAGGGCATTTGTGCGCCGCGCAGCATGCCCTGAGGAGGCGATTCGTCATGACGG
>CAWDXO010000014.1:0-309010 GCA_963806335.1 uncultured Actinomycetes bacterium | reverse complement strand
CCGGGTGCGGCAGCGGCGGGGGCGCACCCGTCGGGCGGCGCCGGCGCGTCGTCCGCCGCACGGCGGGATCCGGCGGAAGGCTCGCCGTGCCGGCCCGTGTGGTTACCGTCTCCGCATTCTCGCTCAACACGACACCTCCCCTTTCGAGGCCAGCCCCTGCGTCCGCAGCCAGCTCCGGGCCACCAGGCGCGGATCCTGCCCGCGTAGTTCCACCCGCGCGTTCAGGGCGCGCAGCGAGCCGGTCGTCAGGCGCGCCGACACGGTGTCGAGCACCGCGAGGAGCCGCGGGCCGTAGCGGGCGACGGCATCCCGGCGCACCAGCGGGACGACGTTCTCGGCCGGCTGCAGGCCGCGGTCGTCGGCCAGCACCACCAGGTGGTCCGCCGTGATGGCCGGGTCGGTGCTGAACAGCAGCGCGACGCCGATGTCCCCCGCCTCCAGGGCCTGCAGCGTCAGCGGGCCCCCGGCGTCGAGCGGTATGAAGGCCCGGAACCGGAGCCCGTAAACCTGCTTCAGCCCGAGCAGGCAGTAGACCTCCTCCGGGCATTCGGGCGGGCCGCCGAACGCCAGCCGCGGCGCCACCCGGGCCAGGTCGGCGACCGAGCGCAGGTCATAGCGGGCCGCGGTGGCGACGGTGACCACGATGACGTTGGCGTCCTGCGCGGCGGACGGGCGCCCCGCCACCAGCCCCCGGCCAGCCGCCCACCCGGCCAGCGCCCTGCCGGTCGCCGTAACATCGGACGTCGCGGACTGCCGCCCCACGCTGACGAACTCCAGCGCCGACCCGGAGTACTCCGGCACCACCTGGACAAGTCCGCTCATCAGCGCCGGGTCCACCAGCTCGCGAGGGCCCAGGTCCGGCAGGACGCGGACGGGGAAGCCCTGCGCCGTGAGCGCGCCGGCGTAGATGTCGGCGAGCAGCACGCTTTCCGGGAAGTCGAATGACCCGACGGTAACGGCGCCATGCTGGGCGGCCCCGTCAGCATGGTCAGCCGCCGCGCTGCCGCAGGCGCAGGCGCAGCACACGATAGCCAGCGCCGGACAGGCTACGTACGCCACCGTCCGTCGTTCCGGCTCTGCTCTCATCACGTTCCGTGCGGGTCGAGAAGAAAAGGTTGCTCCGCACGTGCCGGAGCCGGGGACCCCGCTTCTCCGGGCGGGGCACCGCCGGAGAGGCGGCGGCGGCCGGCCGGCAAGACCGGCACCCGCGCTGGTGCGCCCGGGGCCGGCCGCGGCGCCGGCGCTCACACGTACTCCCGGTGCTGCAGGGACCGCCAGCACAGCCAGCCCGGCAGTACCGGCAGCCAGTAGGTGGCCAGCCGGTACAGCAGCACGGCCGAGACCGCGGGCCCGGGCTGCATGCCGACGCCGGTCAGCCCGGCGACCAGCGCCGCCTCGATCGCGCCGAGGCCGCCGGGCGTGGGGGCGGCCGCCGCCAGCGCCGCGGCGGCCAGGTACACCGCGCCGAGCACGACCAGGCCAGGGCCCCCGCCGAACGCCTGGACTGAGGCGTCCAGCCCGGCGATATAGGCGAGGGTGATCAGGGCCGAGCCGCCGAACAGCAGGCCCAGCTTGACCGGGCTGGCGGCGGCCTGGCGCAGGCTGCCGGCCGCGGAGCGGACGCCGGGGATCAGCTGCTTGCGGGTCCAGCGGCGGCCCGGCCGGGTCGCCAGGACTACTCCGATGACCGCGATGATCACCGCCAGGATAAGCAGGATCTTGCTGGCCGACGGCAGCTTGAACGCTTTGGTGAGGTCGTGGCCGGCCAGCGCGAAGAAAACCACGATCAGCACGACGTGCATGATGGCGCCCGCGAGGGCGTTCACGCCGACCGCTGCGACGCTGGCCGGGGTGCTGGTTCCGCTCTTTTGCAGGAACCGGGCGTTCAGCGCCATCCCGCCGACGTTGGCCGGCGATACCCGGTTGATGAATGACGAGGCGCCCTGTGTCAGCACGGCCGGGGCGAACGGGACATGCCCGGGAACCGCGCCGATCAGCGCCATCGCGCTGGCCACGTAGGTCAGCGCGGACAGGCCGATGATCACCGGCAGCCAGGCCCAGTTGACGTGCTGCAGCGCGTGCCAGCTGCTGCTCACATCGGCGATCTGGGGAAGCAGGAAGTAAAAGGCGCCGGCCAGCGCGGCGATCGCCAGCAGCGTGCGCGGCCGCACCCGCTGCAGCCGGACGAGGTCCTTGTCAGCGTCGTCGCCGGAGGCCGCGATCGCGGCCGCGCGCGTGCTCTTCAGTAGCCCGTCCTGGCCCTTGATCGCGCGGCGGGTGCCGGCCGACAGGGCGAGCGGCTGCAGCAGCGGCACGGCGGTGGCGACGCCGCTGGCGCCGATCGCGGCCGCCGCGGTGGCGACGGCACGGTCCGGGCCGATCCGGCCGGCCAGCGAGGTGAGCAGCTCGGCCACGTCGATCGCTCGCTGGCGGCTGGTCGCGGCGAGCTCGGCGAAGCTGAAGTCGACCAGCCGGGGGACCCGTCCTGGCCGATCATGATGTTGCTGCCGTGCAGCGACCGGTGCGCGATCCTGGCCTGATGCAGTCGGCCGACCTCGCGCCACAGGGTCCGGGCGAGCTGATCGGTGATCCGATCGGCCGGGACCTCGTCCAGGGACGTGCCCGCAACCAGGTCCATGGTCAGCAGCACTGACCCGTCTTCCGCCTTGATGACCTGGCCGACGTGCGGCACCGCGACCCCGGCCCGCTCGGCCATCACGCCCAGCAGCGCCTCATGCTCGACGGCCTTGAACAGCGAGGCCGCGGGCCTGGTGTCGCCCACGCCGCGCATCCGGATGCCGCGCCAGGCCCGGTACAGCAGGTCGGCGTCCCGCTGATCGGAGCCGAAAACCTTCACGAACAGGCCATTCCCGTCGCCGGCGGTCGCCTCGAACGGCCGCGACCCCTTCGCAGGACGCAGCGGCCCGGTCACCTGGCTGACCGGCACCCCGCCCGCACGCAGCGCCGCTGCCACCCCGGCGGGACCCATCCGCCGGTCCGGCACCCCGAACGCCACCAGCAGCCCGGCCCCCACGGTGACCCCGGCGGCCAGCGCCAGCACCAGCTGCAGCGGCAGCAGCCCGCCGGTGACCAGCCGGGCCGCGCCTATCAGCAGCAACGTGACCCAGGACGCCCGGCGCCACGGCCGGCTCAGCCACGGCGCCGCGGCCACCGCGACCGCCGCCAGTCCCGCCAGCACCGCCGGATCGGGGAAGCCCGCGCCGGCCAGCCAGGAACCCTGGCGCAGCCCTGCGGGCGCGGGGCCGCCCGGCCCGGCCAGGTAGGTGATACCCGCCATCAGGGCCGCCGCCGCCGCGAACCCGCCCGCCACGGTGGCCAGCACCCGGAACCGGCGGTACCGCAGCGCGGCGGCCAGCAACACCAGGGCCGCCGCCGCGATCATCACCTGGACCAGGCCGGTCAGCACCTGCCCGGCCTCGGTCGCGGGCCCCACCCCGGTGACCGCCGCGGCCGGACGGAGCAGGGCAGGCAGCAGCGCAGCGATCACGACCGCCACGGCCAGCACCAAGGCCGCCGCGATCAGCCGGATCACATCACCCGGATGCCGGTACCGCGCCGGCGCCAGGACACGGCCCCGCGGCCGCGCCTTCGGCCCGCCGGCGGCCAGCAGTATCGGAGGCGAATCCGTCATGGGCAGTACCCCCAGGCCGTGGCCCCCAGGCCGGGCAGCACTGCGGCTCGGCGCCCTGCCCTAGGCACGGCCCGTGACCGATTCCAGGAAGCGCAGGACTGCGCCGGTGGTGATGCCGGGCCGCTGCGACTGCGGGTAATGCCCGGCCTCGGGCACCATGACGACGACTTGCGCGCGCAGGGCGCGGCCGATCCACTCGCCCTCCGCCCGCGGGTCACGAAAGTCGGGATCCTGCTCACCCATCACGACCAGGGCGGTCGCCGTGACATCGGCCAGCCGCGCCTCCGCCGGGTCGTGGCTAGTGCGCGTAGTGGCCGGGAACGCCTTGGCGTATCCCGGCCGGCGAAGGCTCGCCACGACCCGGTCGCGGTACTCGCCGAAATCCGCTGGCCGCCGGCCGGGTGTCAGGTGTGCCGTCGCCGCGGCGGCGAGGTTGGGATAGACCAGGACGTTGGTGATGGCTCCGCAGAATGCGCCGAGTCCCCCGATCAGCGCGGCGACGGTGGCCAGGCCCGAGCCGCGGTTCCTGACCAGCGCGGCGATTGCCGCATAGGAGGCGGCCAGGCCGCCGAGCCCGAGAAGGGCCAGCGAGCCCGCGACGTAGAGCTGAGCCGGATGTCTGGCCGCGACGGGCATCACCTTGAGGGCGGTGGCCGTGGTCGATATCACCTGATCGGTGCCCTTGGGGCTTAGCGCCTCGGCGCTTATATAAAGCACGGCGGTGACAGGGAGGAAAATTGCTAGCACCCGCTGCCGTGTCCGTGCCGCGTTATCCATTGACTTTTCCAGTCAGCTAGGTGGCCGATCGCTCGGCGAGTTGATACTACGCAGGGGCGCTCAACCGGGAGTGTATTTTGCGCAAGGTTATTCGTGGTGGGCGCGGGCGAGAAATTGCTCGCCGTGCAAGTGCACCTCCTGATCCTAGGAGCGGCCGGAACGGCTTCTGACGGCCATATAACACAGGCTTGCCCGCATCAGTCAGGATTCGAAATCGTATCGGGTCCTCCTGCTTACTCCGGATATCCCGCGAACGGCCGGCCGCCCCGGCGAAGGGACCACATACCAGCCCGGGCACCGATGCCGAACCGGAATGTTCCCCGGTGTACCGCACTCGAGACTGGATCGCCGGGGCCTGCCACCTTCGGGTTCCCAGCACCAGAACGGGTGCCTGCATGTCGTCGAATACAATGGTCACGGCATTTCGCCGCTAGCTGAGGAGGCGTCGAGCCCGTACGGGGCGACAGACCGCGGGCGGCCGTCCTGCCCGAACCAGGCGTCTCATGGGTCAATCCGCTACGCCAGCGCTACCCAGGGTCCGGAGCAACGCTCCCGGACGCTGCTCAAAACTGCCTTAAGCAGAGACCAACACGGCTACGGGAAAATCCGTCGTGTTGCCCTCACGCTACATCAGGCCATACCGCGCTTCAATAGACGCTGACTTATTTCGAAGTGCCTATGGGCACTCAGGGATTCGTCAACGTCTGTGTGCCGGTGTGTGACTGGAAGCGTCGGTGCCTCGCAGGAGCCCAGGGAGCCTGGGCCTTTTCTTTGGTTACTTCGCGGTGAAGTTACTCGGCTGGCGGGGCAGGGCGCGACACAGGGTCCTGTGGTGCGGATGTGCTTGAAGTGAGGGCGCGGCGCGTGGTGATGATTCGGGTGCCAACCTGGCAGACCAGCACCGACAGGACCACGCCCGTGTCCTCATCACGGCTTGCCGCTGCACCCGCCGCCGCCTACCTGCCGGCGACGGGCACCGGATCCCGTGTCCCTGCGGGAGTCGCTGGAGGGTCTCCTGACAGATCCGCGGAAGCCGCGGGGGAAGCGGCATCCGCTGCCGTCGCCGGTATCGGTGATGGTCGCGGGCGTGGCGTCCGGGCACGGCGGGGCGCAGGCGGTCGCACAGGCGGCGAGCTGGGACCAGGACGTGCTGGCCGGGCACGGCTGCCGCATCAGCCCGCCGACCGGGCAGCGCCTCAGGCAAGATGAAAGAACAGCAGCACACCGATGACGATCGTGGCGGCAGCACCGATAAGAGTCAGGATGAGCAGAATCTTCGAAGCGGCTCTGGTGTATGCGAACGTCAGCCCGCCAGAAATCACCAGCACGGATCCCATCAAAGTGTCATGCCAGTCCATCGCCATCGCGTCGCCCGTATCCTGCTCTCAAGCCGTGCGTCGCTGACCGACAGCGAGCACGAAAAGTCAGATGCCGAGCCTTGGCTTAGTTGCACGCCAAGGCGCTACCGGGGTCCAGAGCAACCGAAAGGGATATCGATTCGTCCGCGGGTGGGATGGACGGGTACACCTTCCTGCTTATTACGCTACGCCCAATCCGCCGCAGAGACAAGGACGCCTGGTGGTTCTGCCGCCGGGAATCCGGCCGCCGGATTCTCTTGCCTAACGGTACGGGCAGCCCTCGGTACGGCGGAAGCGTCAGTGCGACGAGAATAGCCACAACGAGCATCTCGCACGTGTCAGGCTCAGTTCCTCGGCATGCGGCTCGCGCCCGATGCTGCTCCCGGCATTAATGCGAGGCCCTCGCGACTCGACCTGCCTGGCCCACCTTGGCCCCATCACCATTCCAGTCCAGGACCCAAAATGAGGCCAAAAAATGTTAGAAGAATCCCCTTGGCAAGGCATAGGAGCATCGCTCGGCACGCGGCCAATACGAGCGGCAGGGCTGAATTGACGATCGTCGCAACCGTTAGCGACATATAGGTTGGCGCAAGTTCTCTAATGTGTGTCGTTCGTCCTGCGACAACACCAGCGGCGCCAGCATGGGATCTCCCATCCTCCCAGCCCGCTGCACTCCGTCCGCCCTGTCATCGTCGAACCAGTCAGCTGAAGCTAAAGGCGACTCAAGTGGTGATAGGGAACTCAAGACCGGGACACCAGACGTCAGCGAGCACCGAACCCGGCCAGCACCCGGCACTACCATCAGCGGCACCCTCCACCTCACCGCCGCCATCGGCGCGCCGTCATGACCACGGCCATGGTGGCGGCCCCCCTACGCTGAGTGCGGATCACCTGCTGCGCGTATCGACGGAACGTCGTCGCGCAGCGCCAAGTCGAACGCGACGTTGGCCAGCGCGCCGTTCCGGAGCTGCCAGGTTGCGAAGGCGAGAAGTCGTCAGACACAGGTAATGGCGCGAGGCGATGTAGGGACGGCAGAATGGACGGGTGTATTCCGCCGGCTTCTTTGAGGATCGGTGGCGCCGCTACCTGCACCCGTCGCTCAGCAGGGGCTGCCGGCGGCGGCGGGGGTTCGGGTCGTCTCGGTCGTAGCTCGCCGGGAAGGGGTGTCCCGTGCAGGCCAGACTGGTCGATGTGCCCGGGGCGGAGCGCCAGGCGCTGGCCCCAGAGGCCGCGTGGCACACGCTTAGCGCCGAGGAGGTGCTGCGAGCCGAGGAGGCAGACCCGCGGCACGGCCTGAGCTCGGCGGAGGCGGCGTCGCGGGCCGGCCGGTTCGGCCCCAATACGCTCGCCGCTGGCAGGGCAGAGCCTCGCTGGCGCGCGTTCATCCGCCAGTACTCCGACCCCATGCAGATCGTCTTGCTAGTGGTCGGCCTCCTCAGCCTCTTCCCCCTCAGGCAGTTGGGAACCGGCCTTCTGCTGATTCTGCTGACACTGGCTAACGCGGTTCTCGGCCTGCAGCAGGAGGGCGGGGCTGAGAGCGCGGTCGCCGTGCTCCAGCGGAGGTTGATCGTGACCGCCCGGGTCCGGCGCGATGGCCAGGAGGCGGAGATCCCCGCTGCACAGCTGGTCCCCGGCGATGTCGTCTCGATCGAGGCGGGTGACGTCGTTCCGGCTGACGGCAGGCTGCTCCGGGTGGCCACGCTGGAGGTCGCCGAGTCCGAGCTGACCGGGGAGAGCCTGCCGGTCTCGAAGGGCACGGCCCCGGTCGGGGAAGCCGACATGCCGCTGGGCGACCGGACCGACATGGTGTACATGAACACCTCTGTCACCCGCGGGACGGGCGAGTTCGTGGTCACCGCGACCGGGATGGCGACCGAAGTCGGCCACATCTCGGGAATGCTCCAGGCGCAGCCGACGGTCAAGACCCCGCTCACCCGCCAGCTCGACCGGCTCTCAAAGCAGCTCCTGCTGGTCGCGGGTGTCGCGCTGATCGCGTCGATGGCCGTGAACCTGTCTCGCGGCTATACCTTCAACGCGGTGTTGCCCGCCGCGGTCGCCTTCGCCATCGCGGCGGTCCCGGTGCAGTTGCCCATGGTGGTGACGACGATCCTGGCGTGGGGCACCCGGGCTCTGGCCAAGGTCGGCGCCATCATGAAGCAGCTCCCTTCGACCGAGACCCTGGGGTCTACGTCCGCGATCAACACGGACAAGACCGGGACGCTCACGCTGAACCAGATGACCGCGGTCCAGATGGTCATCGCCGGGCACCGCTATGCGGTCGAGGGAAAGGGCTACTCGACCCACGGGCGCATCAACCGCGTCGCCGGACAGGCGGAGATCCCGCTGGACCAGTTCCTGATGCCGATGGTCCTGGCCTCCGACGCGGTGCTCAGCGACGGCGAGCTGATCGGCGACCCGACCGAGGGAGCCCTGGTCGCGCTGGCCGCGAAAGGCGGCATCGACGCCGTCTTGACCAGGCAGGTACACCCGAGAATCGCCGAGCTCCCCTTCGACGCCGAGTACAAGCTCATGGCGACGTTCCACAAGATGACCGATGAATCAGGGAAGGCGGTGATCCGCTGCTTCGTGAAGGGGGCGCCCGATCAGCTCCTGACCCGGGCCGCCACGGTGCTGGACCCGGACGCCGGCCCGGTTCCGCTCGACGGCCGTCTCCGCGAGCGGTACCTGGCCGATAACCACCGGTTCGCGGAAGAGGGCCTGCGGGTCATCGCCACCGCACGCAGGGATTTCGACCCGGCGGCCTTCGATCCGGGGGCTGACCTGCTCCCGCTAGTGACCGATCTGGAACTGCTGGCTCTCGTCGGAATCGTCGACCCGCCGCGGCCCGGTGCCAAAGCATCGGTCGGGCAGGCGAAGTCCGCCGGGATCGAGGTCCGCATGATCACCGGTGATCACGCGGTTACCGCGGCCGCGATCGCCCGCCAGCTTGGCATCGATGGCAAGGTCATCAGCGGGGCGGAGTTCGGCGCGATGACCGATGACGAGGCGATGGAGGCGATCGCCGATGTCGGCGTGATCGCCCGCGTCACTCCAGAGCACAAGGTCCGCCTGGTGGACCTGCTCAAGCGCGAAGGCCAGATCGTCGCCATGACCGGCGACGGCGTCAACGACGCGCCCGCGCTGAAGAAGGCCGACATCGGGATCGCGATGGGCACCGGGACCGAGGTGGCCAAGCAAGCCGCGGTGATGGTTCTGACCGACGACAACTTCTCCACGATCACCAAAGCGGTGGAAATCGGCCGCGGGCTGTATGACAACCTGGTCCGGTACATCCGGTTCGAGATGGGATGCATGTTCGGCTTCATCATCACCTTCCTTGGCGCCAGCATCTTCGACATCGCCCACGGCGAGCCGCTCCTTCCGCTGCAGGTCTTGTGGGTGGCCTTCACCACCGTCACGATCCAGTCCATCGGGCTCGGGTACAGCAGGCCTGTCGAAGGGCTGATGGAACGCCGGCCCCGGCCACCCAGCCAGCCGATCCTGACCGGAGGGGTCCTCGCCTGGCTCGTCTCGGTCGGGCTGGTGATGGCGATCGGCACGCTGAGCGTGGTCAGCTGGGCGGAACAGGCGCACACGCTCGCCATCGCGCGAACCATGGGCGTGGTCGTGTTCTCACTGTTTAACCTGTTCTTCTCGCTCGAGTCGAGGGACCGGCGGGACTCGGTGTTCTCCCTCAGCACGTTCGCCGACCGGACGTGCATCGTGACGACCGGGGCCTCCCTTTTCCTGCTCGTCATGGCAACCGTCCTGGCGCCGTGCCAGGCGATCCTGAAGACCACCGCGCTCGACGTAGCTCAGTGGCTCCTCTGCGCAGCCGTGGCACTGTCGATCATCGCGGTCACCGAGATCCGCAAGGCGTTCCTGCGGCAGACCGTCGGTCCGGTCAGGTTACGACGATCACCGCGACGCCGACTGCGTCATAGGTGCCGCGTGCCCGCGCGTCCCGGGTCGCGAGGGCTGCCCCGTGCTCCTTGGCGGCCAGCGCCACCAGCGCGTCATAAACGGCGCCGCCCGCGATGCCCAGGCGGCTCAGCGTGTCCGGCTTACGGGTGCGCGAGCTGCTCAGCACAAGCGGGGACGGGCGGGTATTCACGGATCCCGGCACGCGATTCAGCAGCTGGCCGCGGTCGGTACGGAGGCCGCGGGCCCTGCCAACGGATAGGTGGATGAAGCCGAGCTGCATGAGCGAGCATCGCTCTGCGACCCACGTACCGCGGCTACGGGCTGGTCTGCGAGTTAGCCACGATGCCGGGTGGAGTACCTCCTGACCGCGGTGCCTGCGGCGGCGTTAACGGCGAGGCCCAGTGCCGCCCCGCCTGCGATGTCGAGCGGAAAATGGGCGCCGACGTAGACACGGCTCAGTCCCACCAGGGGGATGGCGGTCAGGGTGAGGGCGCGGCCGCCCGGGCCGAGACGGGGCAGGGCAGCCACGCCAAGGACGACGGCCACGCCCGCGTGCCCGGACAGGTATCCGAGGCCGCTGGCGTCGCGGCCGCGACGGCGGATGCCCGGAAGCAGGGTCGCCGGCCGGGGCCGCCGCACTATCCGCTTGACCGCTTTGGCCAGCACCCAGGTGCCAGTGCCGCCGATCAGGAGGCGGGCTGCCAACTCCCCGTCTCCGGCCAGCCAGGCCGCCGCGGCCGACGCCGGGATGGCACCGAACGCGCCCAGCTGCATGACGGCCCAGGCGGGCAGGTAGACCGAATCGGGCAGGCCGTTGACTGCGCGGAATGCCCTGACTTCCCGTGGGCCCACGCGGTCGTGGCGCACGGCACCGGCGGTGGCCAGCAGGGCAGCCAGGCCGAAGCCAAGCTGGACGCCGGGAGCGGCCAGCATGGCCGGAAGGGCACGTTCATGCTTGCTCGCGGGCCGCATCATGGGTTGAGCGTAGGCCACGGAGGGCAGCCAGACGGGCCGGCCGAGGCCGTTCGGTACCGATTCCCCCTGTGCCCACAGCGAGGATGACACATCGCGAGCCGGCGGGCGAGGGCGCGGGCGGCGATGTCTCCGGCGTAGACGTGCGCGGGACCATCTCACCGTTATCCGCTAGGGACAGGATCGAACTGCCGACCGTCCGCCTTTCAGACGTAATCAGGTCGTGCCTGAAAGTAGCTGGATGTCGCCTGGCGGGACATCTAACTGCACGATCGTCGGGCGCGTCGCCCTGTGTCGCTTGGAGTCTGCCTGCGTTGGCTCCCCGTTTGGCTCCCCGATCCGGCAGGCGGATTTCCCAGCGGAGAGTCACCGGGTTACATACTTGTAGCCTCGCCGACAATGCTCTCCGGAAGGTTTTCCTCGGTGGCTCGGCGTGCGCCGGATCCGGCTCTGAGGTCCCTTCGCGCAGCAGGGACAGCCCTCCTCGACGGGAGCCAGGCACGCGAACCCGACTATCCGCAAATTGAAGAGCATTCTTCTGATAGTGGATAGACGGCCCGCCCCCGCGCTCTTGCCGATCCTGCGCTCCCAGCAGCAGGGCGAGGTCCTCGCGCGCCTCCTGGGCGATCCCGGGCTGGAACTCAGCCTGACCGAGATCGCGGCCAGGGTCGGCGCCCCGCATCCTCGGTCTACCGCGAGGTCCAGCGCGCCGAGCAGGCCTGCCTGGTCACCTCACGGAAGATCGGGAACACGCGGCTCGTCCGGGCGAACAACTCCAGCCCGTACTATGCCGGACTGGCCGAGGTGCTGACCAGAGCATTCGGCGTCCCCGCCGTCCTGGCCGAAGTCCTGCGCGACGTCGATGGCATTACCGCGGCCTACATCTACGGATCCTGGGCCGCCCGGCACGAAGGGCAGGCCGGCCAGCGCCCGGTCGGGGATATCGACGTCCTTGTCCTCGGCGAACCGGACCGGGACCAGCTCTGCGCCGCCCTCAGCACCGCCGAGCAGCGCCTGGCCCGGCCGGTACAGGTAACCATCCGCGACCATGACTGGCTGGAAGCAGGATCCGGCGCCTTCCACGACATGATCACGAGCCGATCCCTGCTCAGGCTGGCCTTGCCGGAGGGCTAACCTAGCTGGACCGCGCCGGGGCTACGATGCGCGCGCCGCTACTCCTACGATCGTGGGAAAGAAGTAGCATGTTCGTATGAGCACCAAGCAGCGTCTATCGGCGTCGGTTGATGCCGAACTCATGGCCGCAGCCCAGCAGGCGGTCACCGAAGGACGCGCCGAGAGCATCAGCGCCTGGGTGAGCGACGCGCTACGGCTCAAGGCTGACCACGACCGGCGGCTGCAAGCCCTCGATGACTTCCTGACCGCCTACGAGGCCGAGCACGGCGAGATCACCGATGACGAGATGCGGGCTGCTGGCCGCCGGGCCCGGGAGCGGGCCATCGTCGTCCGGGGCGAGCCAGGGGAGCACGAGTCGGCGCCGCGCGGTCGCGGAGCGGCCTGATGCTGGTACTGGACGCCGGAGCCTTCGCGGCCGTCGAGCGCGGCGACCGCGACGTGGTGGCCTTGGTCAAGCGGGAGCGGCTGGCCGGCCGGGCGCCGGTGACGAACGGCGGCGTGGTCGCCCAGGTCTGGCGCGGCGGCCGCGGACGGCAGGCCCCCGTTGCTCAGCTGCTCGCCGGCGTCGAGGTCGTACCCATAGATGACGGCCTGGGGCGGCGAGCCGGGATGCTGCTAGCCCGCGCCGGCCGTGCCGATGCCATCGATGCCGCGGTGGTGTGCCTAGCAGCCGATGGTGATGACATCCTCACCTCAGATCCTGGTGATCTGCGCGTCCTGGCCGAAGCGGCCGACATCCACATCGAGCTCATTCCGGTGTAGCAAGTCGTTGCTCCGCTAACGCGTAACTAGTGGCGGTATTGGCTAGATCGGCCATAGCCGTCCGTCGGCTAGGTGCTGCGGGAGAGCGCCGACCCCCGGTCCAGACACGTTTGGCAGAATCAGCGTTCCTCCAAGAGACAGCGTTTTGTGCTCGCTGCCTGAACTTCTTGTATCCGCAGTTCAAAGCCCCTTCCATGACCGACCTATGTTGTGTCGCGCCGGCCACTCTAAATGATCATGAACCGCCAATCCTTCACCATGGCCATATCGCCGCAGACCGTTGCATTGATCTAAATGATCATGGTCGGTCCTGCGGTCCCTGACCTGGTGGGAGGAGGCAGCCGTTTGGCCGTGGTCGTCACCGTGGCCAAGGGTTACGACCTTGGCTACATCTGGAAGACCCGGAGCGAGGCCGCCGGACGCGCGGCGGGCGGCTGGAACATGCCTGTGCGGGCCGCAGCTTCACCCAACGCCGCGATACCGTGATCATCGCGGTGTTTAAGGCGACCGGCATCCGGCTGGCCGAGCTGGCCGGCGGTATGACCCCGATCACCCGCGGCGCAGTGACATCGACTTGTGGCAGCGGGAGATCACCGTCCGTGGCAAGGGTGGCAAGGACCGGATCGTCCGGATCGGCCACTCGACGGCCCGGAGCTTGGACCGGTACATCCGCGCCCGGTCCCGGCACGCGCAGGCCTGGCGGCCGCAGCTGTGGCTGGGCACGGGCAACCGGGAGCCGCTGACCGCCGCCGGCATCTACCAGATGATCACCCGCCGCGGCGAGCAGTACGGCGTGGGCGCCTACCCGCACCGGTTCCGGCACCACTTCAGCCACACCTGGCTAGACCGCGGCGGCCCCGAGGGAGACCTGATGGAACTCAACGGCTGGGCCTCCCCGCAGATGCTCCGCCGCTACGGCGCCAGCGCCCACAGCGCCCGCGCCCGCCGCACCTACGACCGCATCATGACCGACACCTGACAACATCCGCACTGACCCGCGCCAGTCCCCACCCACCGCCGACAGCGGAGTGGTTCGCGCACATGGCCGTGGTGCGCGCACGGACACCGAGCGAGAGGTCGAGATGCACTTCGCCTCGCCGTTTTTCCGCGAGGGACTCGGTTACAGCGAGGAGCAGGAGGCAGCCGGATTCGGGATCCGGTGGGCACGGGGAAGCACCCCGGGACATGTCGAGGCGGACCTGCTGTACTTCGCTAACGACAAGCACGACGTAGAGGCGGGCGAGCCGCTAGTGCTCGTGGAGCGCAAGCGGCTGATCAAGGACGAGAAGGAACTCCTGGCGGCTGCCGCTCAGGCGCACAGCTACGCGCTGTGGATCATTCCCGCCTACTACGTCATCACCGACGGCACTATCGTGAGCGTCTGGGACTTCCAGGGTGCCGTCGCCCCCGACAGGGAGCTGCTGAGGACGAGCCAAGCCGAACTGGCCGGGAGCTTCGATGATCTTTACTCCCGCCTGAACCCGAGAGCTGCCTTGGCGGCACGCCAGAGCAAAATCAGCCTTCTAGAGAAACCCCGGTCCGATAAGCAGGGGTGCCCCCGCTTGTCTGTCTGTGGTCCGACAACTAATGCGCGACACTCGTCCGCCAGCTGATGTGCGACAGGTGGGTCTAGAAGGTGCCGCCCTTCGATCAATTTGGTTCGGCGAACTTGCCGGGCACGACCTGGGTAACCGCTTTAGCCGTGAGTCGCGCTATGTCAGACCGCTCAGTCACACTGCCGGTATGACATTCACGACTCGGATGCTTACGCCGGAGACTTGGGACGACTTCGCCGCGCTCGTTGAGGTCAACAACGGCGTCTGGGGTGGCTGCTGGTGCATGGGATTCCACCCGGAGGGCGTCGGCGCGGGCCACACCCGGGAAGGAAACCGGGAGGCGAAGCGTCGGCACGTGACGCGCGGAACGGTCCACCAGGTGCTTGTCTACGACGGTGACCACTGCGTCGGCTGGTGCCAGTTCGGCTCACCGGCGGAACTCCCCAATATCAACAACCGGGGTGCCTACGACCGGGGGGCCGACGATCCGCCGGACTGG
The DNA here is from genome assembly GCA_963806335.1 of uncultured Actinomycetes bacterium. GTDB lineage: Bacteria > Actinomycetota > Actinomycetes > Streptosporangiales > Streptosporangiaceae > Palsa-504. The sequence goes on along the minus strand of CAWDXO010000014.1, from coordinate 294,376 downwards.
CGGATCGGCTGCATCTTCACCAACGTGAAAGACCGCGGCAAGGGCGTCGCCGCCGCCGCGGTCGCGGCGGCACTCGACGAGATCAAGCGGGCCGGTGGCGGCATCGTCGAAGCCTATCCGGAGCAGACCGAGCAGCGGCCTCCGCAGCGTGGCGCCTATCTGCACACAGGACCGGAGGAGTTGTATGCGCAATATGGCTTCACGCGGGTACGCAAGATCGCGAAGTGGCGGTGGGTCATGCGCACCAAGATCTGATCCCGCCGCTCGCCACCGTTCTCTCAAGGTGATGCTTCCGTGCGCAGGTACCGACAGTCGGCGGCACCTCGGGATCTTTTGCCGCACTCCGCGCTTGGACTGTCGCACATCAGCTGGCGGACGAATGTCGCGCATCACCCGACGGAGGACACCCCCGCTTGTCTGTCTAGCTGTGACAACTTTCTCTACGGTTTCAAGGGCGGGCTTCGCCCGCCGTTGCCTGTTGGGGCTGTGACCGATGTGGCGTGAGCACGCGTAAGTGCCAGGAATTGCGCGGGCAATGTAGCCGGGCGTGGGCCAGCACCGAAGCGAGCACTTGTTGTCGGGAAGGGCTGGTCACCGGGGCGGCCGGGCTTCGCCGCCGCCTCCCGCGTGGACGCTCCGGCGCGGCTGCCCGCCGCCGGGTCCGCACTCCCGAACAGGCCCGTACGGGGAACCCACCGCAACGACCCCGCGAGCTGGCGGCGCGTAAACGCCAGCGGGCACGAGCACCAGGGCGACAAGGCCTAGTCCGGCTGAACCGGCGAAATGGTCAAACCAGGTGAGCGAGTGGCCTCCCCCTTACCCGCCGTTGGATGTTCGAGCCGGACAGAACCTGTCAAGAGCGCTTCGCGTCCCTTTGGGATGGCCTGCGGCCACACTTGACAGAACCTGTCCGACTCGGGGTCTGGCTGGCTATCGGGTAAGGAGGAGGAGTGGGCGAGTCCGCTTCGCGCCGTGCAGCCTACGTGCAGCAGTGAACGGGCACCAGCGGTCATGAAGCCGATTGCACGGACATGAGCGGGCAAGCGAATCGGGCTGCGGCCGAGCAAAGTTACCGCAGTTCAGAGAGCGTTTTGCTGCTCTGTGATGGGTGGTCAGGGACAGGATCGAACTGTCGACCTTCCGCTTTTCAGGTCAACCGCGCTAAGCGCTGTGCAGACCTGCGAAAACGGACGTCACTGACGAGCGGAACCGCGCTAGGCGGAAGGTGCAACGCCCACGCTAGCAGGCTCCGATGCACCCGGATCACCAGGCAGGACAACGCCCCCACCCAGGACCACCGCGACCGCCGTTGGCGTGATCAGGGCCGCCACCCACTTGGTGCGCGACGGTGGCCCGTGAGGTCTGTTCCTACACCTCGGGCTACCCACCGCATTCCCGCAAGCAAGCGACTTCCTACGGAGCGTCACCAACTGGGTCGTCAGATTACCCCCCTTTGAGCGCAACGGCACGCGCACGTAGCCGCCTAATGCGGCATCCCAGTCAGCCGACATACCGTCCGAGCCGCACCCGAACGACCGTTCTGTTCCGCCAGAATGTGCCAATACTTACCCTGCCAGGGAACTCGTTACCCGGTAATACGTTTGTTGGCCAATTCCGTGTCCGGCCAGGGGACCGGTGGCCCACCGGTCCCAGTACGACACTGACGCAGCAGTGATCGCGTTCGCGGCAGGGCTCAGAACGCGATTGACCGGGACTCGATCCGAGGCGACCTGGCTATCGTCGCCTGTTAGGCCCTGGCACCCTTGGACCATCTCCGACACCTGCCAGCTCTAGGTGCGCAGCCCGAACCGGATCCCGAAGTTGTCCCGGAACGAGGTGAAGTCCCGGGCGACCTTCCCGGTGCCGATCCCGGATGGTTTCTGCGTCGCGCCGATCACCAACACCCCGGCGCCGGGCGCGACAGCTGCCAAGCCCAGGTCATGCGCTCGCGCGCGAGATGGCTCGGGCTACCGCGATAACCGCTGGCGCCAGCGCCAGCGGCTCGGCGGTGGCCCGGGTGATCACTGAGACGGCCGCCACCGGGGTGCGGTCGTGGCTGAAGATGGCGGAGGCGACCGAGGTCATCGGCTCCGGCTGCGGCCGGGACACCACAGCAACCCCGTCCCGCCGGACGGCGGCTAGCCGTATTCGCAGGTCGGCCGCGGTCAGCTGGATGTTCTCCGGCGCCACGGTCAGATCACCGGCCAGCTCTTCTTCCTGCACGTCTACCGGGGCATGCGCGAGCAGGACGTGGCCGACCCCGGTGGAATGCAGCGGCATCCGGCCGCCGACCCGGTACATCACCCGGCCTGCGCCGCGTGCTGACAGCCGTTCGACCAGGACAGCATGGTGCCCATCGCGGACGGCCAGAATCACATGCTGCCCCGTGGCGTGCAGCAGGTCCTCCATGTACGGCAGTGCGACCTCCCGCAGTCCGTGTCCGCGCGGCGCGAGCGAGGCCACCTCAAGCAGGCGCAGCCCGATCGCGTAGCTGCCATCGTCGGTGCGTTCAAGTGCACCCCACTGAGTGAGCTTCCTGGCCAGGCGCAGCGCGGTTGGCTTCGGCAGGTCGGCGCGGAGGCTGAGCGCGGTCAGGGACAGCGCCCGATCGGCTGGCCCGAACGCCGTGAGGATGCGGAAGGCACGGTCAAGCACGGGTTCGCCATGGGCCGGCTTGCGGCCTTTCGGTATTCCATTCATTGAAATACCTACTGTACAGTCGGCATGTCCTGGCCGAGGATTCGGCTCATGGCAGACATACCCGTGCTCGTGGCCGGCGGCGGGCCGGCCGGGCTTGCTGCCGCCGCCGAACTCACCCTGCACGGGGTGGAGTGCGTGGTCGTTGAGCCGCGCAGGACGGTCTCGCACCGCAGGCCGCGGGCGAAGACCACCAGCATCCGGACAATGGAGCACTTTCGCCGCTGGGGCCTGGCGGACACGCTGCGGGCCGCCGCGCCGCTGCCCGTCGCGTGGTCGCAGCGTGTTACGTTCTGCACGTCGCTAGCCGGGCGGCGGATTACCGACTTCGACGGCGCGTTCGGGCTAACCACGACGCGGGACGACCGTTTCGCGGAGGCCGGACAGCAGGTGCCGCAGCCGGTTGTCGAGGAGGTGCTGCGCAACCACCTACGGGGCCTGGACATGCGGTTGGGGTGGTCGGTGACCGGCCTGAAGCAGCACGACGACCATGTGGCTGTCACGCTGAGCGATGGCAGCAAGCTTACGACGCGGTATGTGCTCGGCTGCGACGGCGCCGGAGGAGTGGTCCGCGAGCAGATCGGCGCGAGCTATGCCGGCCGGTCGCATCCGCATCCGAACTTCAACGTCATGTTCCGCGCGCCTTCGCTCGATACTCACCTCGGGCCGGCCGTGCAGTACTGGATAACTGGCGGCGCGGTCTCGGGCCTGATCGGCCGGCTGGACCTGTCCGGGACGTGGTGGGCCATCTTCTTCGGGATCACGCCTGAGTACGGCGAAGCGCACGCGGCGGAACTGATCACCGCCTTCGCCGGTGCTTCCGTCGAGCATGAGGTGCTGGCGACGGACCCGTGGACACCCCGCATGCTGATCGCCGACACGTTCGCTGACCGGCGCGTCTTCCTGGTCGGCGAGAGCGCGCACGTCAATCCGCCGTTTGGCGGGCACGGGTTCAACACCAGCGTGGGTGACGCGGTCAACATCGCGTGGAAGATCGCCGCGGTCGAGCAGGGCTGGGCTGGTTCGGGTTTGCTCGATAGCTACGAGCCTGAGCGGCGCGGCGTCGTCGAGGAGACCGTGGCAAGCGCGGCGGCCAACACACAGCTGACTGGCGGCAACCTGCCCGCCGACGCGGCCGGCATACAGCGCGGCAAGTACGCCGAGTTTCACAGCCTCGGCCTGGTCCTCGGTTACTGCTACGCGGGCTCGCCGGTCGTCCAGCCTGCTGTGCCGCCTGCCGCTGATGTGACTGCCTATACGCCGACGACGTCGCCAGGTGCGCGGCTGCCGCACTGGTGGTTTCCGGACGGCTCGTCACTGTACGACCGGCTGGGTACTGGCTTCACGCTGGTGGGGCCGCGGCCGCTGGCGGTGGAGCACGGGCGTATCCCGCTCAGCTTCGCCGCATCGCCGGTGTCGTATCCGTGGCATGAGGAGTACCTGCTGGTCCGGCCGGATCAGCACATCGCGTGGCGGAGCGCTGATCCTGTACCGGCCGGCATCGAGGCGGCCCTGGCCGTGGCAACTGGGAGTCGCTCGTGGATAGCTTGAACAAGACCGTCATCACCGGAGTTCGCGTCTTCGACGGGCACCAGCTGCTGCCGCCGGCCGCAGTCGTCATCTCGGACGGCCTTATCGGGGCTGATGCGGCTGGCGCTGCGGTAGTTGACGGCGACGGCGGCGTGCTGCTGCCAGGCCTGATCGACGCGCATGTCCACCTGCATGGCAGGGAGTCGCTGGAGCAGCTGGCCGGCTGGGGCGTGACCACTGCGCTCGACATGGCGTGCGGGCCGGTCTCGCTGCTGGACTCGCTGCGCGGGGTCGACGGACTCACCGATATCCGCAGCGCCGGGATTCCCGCCATCGCGCCAGGCAGCATGCACTCGCATATTCCCGTGGTCGGCCAGCTGGGGCTGGTGAGCGGCGCTGATGAGGCGGCGCGCTTTGTGACCGCGCGGGTTGGTGAGGGGTCGGATTACATCAAGATCGTCGTCGGCAGCCCGGGCGGCGACCATGACCAGGCCACGTTGAGCGCTCTCGTGGCCGCCGCGCATGCGCACGGGAAGCTGGCCGTCGCGCATACTGCGTCCTATGAGCCCGCCTGGCGGGCGCTGGAGGCGGGTGTCGACGTGCTGACCCATGTGCCGCTGGACCGGGCGCTGGAGGAGGTGTTCTCGGCGCGCGTGGCCGCCGGCGGCCGCTTCGTGATCCCGACCCTGGCCATGATGGAAGGCATCGTGCAGCAGCATGGCTGGCCGGGTGCTGAATACGCCGCGGCACGCGCCAGCGTCAGTGCCCTGCACGCCGCCGGCGTACCGGTCCTTGCCGGAACCGACTCCAACTCTGCGCAGGGTGTCCCCGCGGCGATCAGTCATGGCGAGAGCCTGCACCACGAGCTCGAGCTGTTGGTCGACGCCGGGATGAGCACCGCGGACGCGTTGCGGGCCGCCACCCTGCTGCCGGCTCGTTACTTCGGCCTCGCGGACCGTGGTGTGATCTCGCCGGGACGCCGCGCTGACCTGGTGCTTATCGATGGGGATCCGCTGCAAGATATTCAGGCGACCCGATCGATCCGCCGCATCTGGTGCGGCGGGGCCGAGTGTGCGCCTAGCTAACATCCAGTGACAGGAGCACCATGCGCATCGCCGTCATCAACGAGCGCCTCAGCATTATCGTCGGGACTGGGGCCGTTGACGTCGACACCGCCAGCCAGAGGCGGTTCGGGCCATCGGCCGCTGCGGTGTATCCGGTCTGGCGGGAGTTCACGGACTGGGCTGCGTCCGCTGACCTGGGGGAGCCATCGCATTTCACGCCAGAATCCCTCGGCTCGCCGTCGCCCGAACCGAAGCAGGTGTTCGCCATCGGGCTCAACTACAGCGCCCACGCGGCCGAATCCGGGTTCGCCAGGCCCGACGTCTTCCCTCCCGTGTTCACCAAGTTCCAGACCTGCATCACCGGCCCGTACGGCGACATCACGCTGCCGCCGGGTGGCCACACCGACTGGGAAGCCGAGCTGGTGGTGATCATCGGTGCGGTTGCGCGGGGCGTGGCGGCCGGGTCGGCCTGGGACTATGTCGCGGGACTGTCTGTCGGCCAGGACATCTCCGAGCGGATCCTGCAGCTCGCGGCCACGCCGCCGCAGTTCAGCCTGGGCAAGTCCTATCCGGGCTTCGGGCCGGTCGGTCCCTGGCTGGTCACGCCGGACGAGGTGCCTAACCGGGACGACCTTGAGCTTGGCTGCCTGATCAACGGCGAGCAGATGCAGAAAAGCCGCACCCGGGAGCTGATCTTCGGCGTACCGGAACTGATCGAGCAGCTCTCTGCGGTCACGCCGCTGCTGCCGGGCGACATCATCTTTACCGGCACGCCCGCCGGCGTGGGCCTCGGCCGCGACCCGCAGCGCTGGCTGGCCCCCGGCGACGTGCTCGCCACCTACATCGAAGGCATCGGCGAGATGCGGCACCGGTTCGTTAATGAGTTATCTGGAGTCATAAGGAGGCCCCCTTGAGCCTGCACGGTCTGCTGTCGGTCACGATCGGCGTGCCTAACGTCGCGGAGACGTCGGCCTACTACGAGGAGTTCGGCCTGGCCCCGTCCGGGGATGGCTGGTTCAGTACCCGCGACGCCGGACGCCAGCTGCGGATCGTGCCGGCGCCCACCCGGCGGCTGGTCGCGCTGCGGGTCGCCGCCGACGACGCCGATGACCTCGCCCGCGCCGCGGCCAGCCTGCGTGGCATCGGCGTCTCGTCCTCGCTGGAGGAGACCAGCCTGACGGCGACCGAACCGGTGACCGGCACCGTGGTAGGCCTGGAGATCGCGCCGCGGCTGTCGCAGGATGCGGTTCCCCCTACCGCCTACAACGGGCCGGGCCGGTTCGAGCGGCAGGACACCCGTGCGCCGGGGTTCACCCGGCCGGACCGTGTGCGCCCCCGAAAGCTCGGCCACACGGTCCTGGGCAGCACCAACTACCGGGCCACGATGGCATTCTTCGTGGACGGCCTCGGGTTCAAGGTCAGCGACCGGATCAAGGACGTGGGCGCGTTCATGCGCTGCTCGACCGATCACCACAACGTGCTCGTGCTGGCCTCGCCCGTCACCTTCCTGCATCACACGTCCTGGCAGGTCGATGACATCGACGATGTCGGGCGCGGCGCGTTCGCGATGCTCGAAGGCAAGCCCGAGCGGCACGTGTGGGGCCTGGGCCGTCACTACGCTGGCTCGAACTTCTTCTGGTACCTGAAGGACCCGGCCGGCAACTTCTCCGAGTACTACTCCGATATGGACTGCATCGTCCAGGACCAGCTGTGGACCCCCGAAGACCTCGAAGGAGCCCAGGGCCTGTTCTCCTGGGGGCCACCCCCGCCGCCATCGTTCCTGCACCCAGAGGATCTCGCCGCGCTCATGACCGGTGCCCACGCCCCGAGCTGACCGGGTCAAGAACAGCCACATCGCGAAGACGCCGGCGGCGCGCCGTCCTCACTCAAGACTGGAGCACTGATTCCCTTGCCTGGTTTCACTCATACCGTCACTAGCCCGGGACCGGCCAGCGGAATGTCGTTCACCGGCATCTGGCGCGCGATTCAGCGGCCCGCCGTCGCCACGGACATTCCCTTGATCGTCGCGGTTCACGGCGGAACCTATACGTCTCAGTACTTTGACATCCCTGGGCACTCGCTGCTCGACCGCGCCGCCGATCTGGGCATCCCGATCGTCGCGATCGACCGCCCCGGCTATGGCGGCAGTACGCCCGTCGGGCCGTCCGACTCAATAATCCTGACCAACGCCGAGATGCTCGACCACGTCATCGGCGAGCTGTGGGAGACCCGGGGCGCCGGTACCGCTGGGTCTTTCTCATTGGCCACTCGATTGGCGGCGCTGTGGCCACGGCGATCGCGGCCGGCCGCCCCGCGTGGCCCCTGCTCGGTATAGCGGTGTCGGGATGCCTGCTGGAGGTGCCGCCCGGGCCGCGGGAGGCGTTCGACGCCCTGCCCGACGTTCCGATGATCGAACTGCCGAGCCCGATGAAGGACAGCGTCATGTTCGGTCCTGCATGGACCCACGACGCGGCCATGCCTGCGGCGAGTCACCCGTCCGACACCGCGGTACCCCGGGCCGAGTTGATCGACATCAACAACGGGTGGATCGGCCGTGTGCGCTCGGTCGCGGCGAAGGTGACCGTGCCAGTCCACAGCCGCCAGGCGGAGTTCGATCACCTGTGGATCACCGACGAGCAGCAGGTGAAAGACTTCGGGGCTGCCTTCACCTCGTCGCGACTAGTCGACGCCCGCCTGGTCGGGTCGGCCGGACACTGCATCGACTTCCACCGGGCCGGCGCTGGCCTGCAACTCGGCCAGCTCGGTTTCGCGCTGGAGTGCTCAATCCTGCCCGCGGGCGACTGAGACATGGAGGCCGCAACGGCTATCACCAATGTGCGGGTGTTCGATGGGAAGCAGCTAGGCGCGCCAACGACCGTCGTCCTGGAGGACGGGCTCATCTCAGCCCGTCCCGCTCCCGGCACTGCCCAGGTCATCGATGGCGCGGGTGGCGCCCTCCTGCCGGGGTTCATCGATACTCACGCGCACGTCAGTGCGGAGTCGCATCTCAGAGCCTGCGCCGCGTGGGGGGTGACGACCGTACTTGATATGGCGGCCAGGAATTTCGACGCGACCATGGCACTCAAGAGCCGCCCCGATCTGCCGACGTTGAAGACCGCTGGCCGGCCCGCGAGTGGCCCGGGCTCCACGTTCATCAAGAAGATGGGGTTCCCCCCATCGACCGCCGTCTCGGGACCTGAGGACGCGCCGCGTTTCATCGCGGATCGCGTTGCCGACGGTTCCGACTACATCAAGATCATTGTCGAAGACCCCCGATTCCCCGGCGCCAAACCGCTCAGGGCCGAATCCATCGCTGCGGTCGTAGCGGCGGCGCACTCGGCGGGGCTGATAACCGTGGCGCATGTAGTGAGCGCTGACACGATGCGCACGGCCATCGCGTCAGGAGTCGACATCGTCACGCACACCTCGCTGACCAGGGACCTGGATGGCGACTTCGAGCGACTGCTGGCTGGCCGACCGGTCATCATCATTCCGACCCTATCGATGATGCAGGGCGTGGTGCACTCGATCGGCGGAGCGTTCCTGATCCGCGCGCTATCCGTGTTCGTGCCCGCTCTTCGCCTGAACTACAAGTACGCCCAGTCGACGGTGGCGACCTTCAAGCGCGCCGGGAAGGTGGTCCTTGCCGGCACCGACGCCAACGACGAGAAGGACACGCCATTCCAGCCACCGCACGGGGAGTCACTCCACGAGGAACTCGGACGGCTCGTCGATGCCTGCCTGACCCCGGTCGAGGCACTGCAGGGCGCCACCTCCCTCGCCGCCGACGCGTTCGGGCTGAGTGACCGCGGCGTGATCACGCCAGGGCGCCGGGCCGACCTCGTGCTGGTCGCGGGCGACCCCACCGCGGATATCCGTGCGACCCGCAACATCCACGGGGTGTGGATCGGCGGCGCACGGGTTCAGGCGGCGACAGATCCTGGTAACGGCCGCGAACGGTAGTCATGGGAGACGGCCATGCGCCCATAACAGCACACGCTGCAGCAGGACTAAGAGAATTTCCCCAGACTGTGAGCGCCGTGGCAGACGACCTTGCGGATACGCCCTGTCTGCACGGCCTTTTGGGGTTTCTAAGGTGATACATGCTCTGTGACAGAAGGGCTCTTAGCAGGATATGGATGACGATATGGTACACGGCTGCCCGGTAGATGAGTCTTTTGACCCGCTGTCACGTGACTATCTGGCTGATCCCTACTCGGTGATGGCGGCGCTGCCGCTGGCCGAGGCGCCGGTGTTTTTTTTGCTCCATCGATCGGCTACTACGTAGTGACGCGGTACGCCGATATCGAGGAGGTGTTCAAGGACCCGGTCACTTATTCGGCCACGGTAGCCAGCCCGCTGGTTCCGGTGGTGGCTGAGGCGCAGCGGATCCTGCTGGCGGGCGGCTATAAACCGCAGCCATCGATGGTGAGCCTGGATGAGCCTGCTCACGCCAGGCTGCGTAAGCCTGCTGCCCGGGCGTTCAGCATGAGACGGGTCCAGGCCATGATTCCGGCGATCGAAGCGACCACGACCGCTCTGCTCGAGAATGTAGCTGAGGCGGCGGAGTTCGATCTGGTCGCCGCGCTGGCCTTCCCGCTGCCCGCCAACATCGTCTTCTCGCTCATGGGCGTACCCGAGCGGGACTACGCGCAGCTGAAGCAAGTGCGGCTACCGGGCAGCGTTGTCGTGGGGACGGCCGGCGCCGCAGGCCCAGATCGAGATCGCTGACAGTATCGCCGCCTACCGCCGCTACATGCGCGAGCTCGTCGACATCAAGGTCCGCCAGCCCGGTGATGACCTGACCAGCGACCTGCTGGTCATCCATGACGAGAACCCGCAGCGGCTTACTCTCGATGAGATCTCCTCGATCTTGTTCTCGCTCTCATTCGCCGGGCATGAGACCACCACCGGGCTCATCGGCAACACCGTCCGCCGCCTGCTCGAAGACCCGCAACGCTGGACGGCCGTGACAGAACGGCCTGAGCTGATACCCGCCGCGGTGGAGGAGACCCTGCGCTACGACCCGTCGGTACCGGTCTGGCGGCGGGTCACTACCCGCCCCGCCAAACTCGCTGGCGTCCGGTTCCCGAGGGCGCCAAGCTGTTCTTGTGGCTGGCCGCCGCGGGCAGAGACGCCACCGTGTTCGAGCGGCCGGAGGCCTTCGACCTGTTCCGGCCCAACGCGGACCAGCACCTGGCATTCGGCAAAGGCCTGCACTACTGCCTGGGTGCCAATCTGGGCAAGCTCGAAGCCCAGATCGCCATAGCTCACCTCGCTCGCCGCTATCCATATCTGCGGCTCGCGCCAGACCAGCAGCTACCTTCCACCCCAACATCTCCTTCCGAGGACCGCAGGCAATGAAGGTGCGTACCGGCCAGGGCTGACCTCCGTCACCTGATGACACAAGGGCCGACCAAGGTAACTGCAGTCTGCATCCACTCCCCGTGCTGGCACGAAGAGAGATGCCATGACCGGCCGCCCAGATCAACCATTCTGGTTCGCCATGAACGGTCATGATCGTCGATCACTTCTGTTGCGCCGATCAGGCGGGTACGTGTGCGCAGCGCAGCGATCCTGGCGGCGAACAGTAATCAGGTGACCTTCAAGAGCGGCGGGCTAAACACAGCGCCGGACAGGGACTGCCAGTCGGCGGCAGTCCGCGGCATGCCTGCCCGCATCGGGTTCTCCCGGGCCTGCGGAGCACACCACCGCGTCGCCCCTGTCCGTCGCGCTCATCGGGTACAAGCACCAAACACAAACTCAAGCGGTGCGGTAGTTGGCGTGGCCGGCCATGCGGGACACGTCGGTGGCGTCGAGTTTCCAGGTGAACAGGGCGGTGGTGCAGAACACGTGCCGCAGGCTGTGCCAGGTCCAGTCGCCGCTGCCGTGGCGTCGCGCCAGCCGGCTGCCTGGTAGGCGGGGGCCAGGACGCGGCGGTCGAAGTTGGAGGACCGCCAGTGCCTGGAACCTCGGGCTGGGGAAGATCAGCCCGAGCGGGCTGGTGCCGGCCTGCTGCTCGGCGCGGGCCGCCTCGATGCGGGCGGCGAGCTTGGCCGGCCAGCGGGTAGCCGTCCGGGGTGCGGACGGGGTAGATGGTGCTGCGGAACTTGCGGCACTTGGGTGCCTCGACGTACAGGTGCCCGGCGACCTCGATGAGCTTGCGGTCCACGGTGATGACCCGGGCGTCCGGGGCGATCTGGCCGGCGGTCAGGGCGAACAGCTCGCCTTGCCGCAGCCCGGCGTAGGCCGCGACATTGGCCATCAGCTCATCCAGCTCACCCCGCCGCCCGGCGGCCAGCGCCTGGCCGAGCTTGCCGATATCCGCGGCGGCCGGGATCTCGGCCGGGTCGACCCACAGCGCCGATTCCCCGGACGTGCTGGGCTCCGGCTCGGGCACGGGCCGGTCCCCGGCCTGCCAGTGCACCTCCCGCAGCCGCGGGTTAGTCAGGTACCCGCCCTTGATGCCCGCGGTGACCATGGCCGACAGGCACCTGTGCAGCCGCTCGCCCTCGCTGGCGGTGGGCGCGGCGCTGACGATCTGCTGCATGTGACCGGCGGTGATGTCCTGGCAGGTGACCGCCGCGATGACCGGGGCCGCGAACCGCTGGCACAGCCGCCGCTGGGTGTCAGCGTGCCGGCGGGACCACCGCTTGGCGACCGGCAGCCGGTCGGGGTCCAGGTAGTGCGCGATCAGGTCCGCGCCGGGCCGCTCCATGTCCGGCGCGCCGGCCCGCAGCCGCTCGGTGACCTTCTCCAGCTTGGCGGCCAGCTCCGCCTCGGTCATCGCCTGCCGGAACCGCCGCCGCCCGTTCTCGGTGAACACCGCCCGCCACGGCTCCCCCGCCTCCTCCGGCGGGTACACCGTAATCCCGCACTCCACCTCCACCACCACACGAGCGGAATCGCGGACGGACTCGCGGGTGTCCCCGCTCACCCGAGCCGGGCCGCGCCCGCGGCGGGCCTTCTTGCCCCCGCCTGCGGCACGCTGAGCCGCACGGTCGCGGGCCGGTTGTGTTGGATTTGTGTTGATCTTGGATTTCGTCGGCGCCGCGAGCGCCATGGGAATCCCTCTCTTCCTGCTGTCTGCGCAGGTAAGAGGGCTGACTGATCGTCGCTCCAGACTGGTGGTCAGGGGCAGGGTCGAACTGCCGACCTTCCGCTTTTCAGGCGGACGCTCATACCAACTGAGCTACCTGACCTGGCTGGGACCCCAGTGACACTTCACCAGGGACCCTGCGGTCCTGACGGGATTTGAACCCGCGACCTCCACCTTGACAGGGTGGCGAGCACTCCAAGCTGCTCTACAGGACCTCATGCCATCAACCGTAGCCGACGCGTGCCCCCAACGGGATTCGAACCCGTGCCGCCGCCTTGAAAGGGCGGTGTCCTAGGCCGCTAGACGATGGGGGCGCCGACAGCCTTGGCCGTCGTAACCGTATCAGCCCGTCGGGGACTGCCCCAGCATAGGGGACAGAGGCCGGAACCGCCAAAGCGGCAGCCGCACCAGCCAACTTGATCGGGATTCAGGACGATACCTCTTGCAAAGATCGCTGGCATCAGACACGGTAAGCGATATGAGAATTACGCAGTGATGACAGCCGTGAAGATCTCAGCGGACGTCACCATCTAGACGGGGACAGTTGCGTTGTCTAATGGCGAAACCGGTCACGTGCCGCGCGAGACCCTGGCCGATGCCCAAGGGTGACCTGAACCGTGACCGCTGAGTCGCGGACTGAGCGTCCGGCCGAGCTCGACCAGGCCAGGCTCCGAACAGAGAGGGCTCCGGCTTCCCCGGAGCCCCGGCTTCCCCAGAGCCCCGGCTTCCGCCGGAGCTCCGGCTATCCACCCAGGCCGTCACCGGCGGGCGCCTGAGGAGCGGTCGTCCTACCGCGAGGTTTTCGCCATCCGGGAGTTCCGCGCGATCTGGACCGCGCAGATGCTCTCCTACGCAGGCGATCAGTTCGCTCAGGTCGCCATCGCCATCCTGGTCTATGGCCGGTACTCACTCGCCGTTTCTCACGGCGCTCGCCTATGCGCTCACCTACCTGCCCCCGATCGCCGGCGGCCCGCTGCTGTCAGGCCTCGCGGACCTGTTTCCGCGCCGTCGTGTCATGATCGCCTGTGATTTGTTCCGGGTCGGGACCGTCGGGCTGATGGCCGTAGCCGGCATGCCGTTCACCGCGCTGTGCGTGCTGCTGTTCTTCACCGTGCTGACCGGCGCGCCATTCTCCTCCGCCCGCACCGCCGTGCTGCCCGACATCCTGCCTGGGGATAAGTTCGTGCTAGGTTCCGCCGTCGGCAACATCAGCTACCAGGCCAGCCAGATCGTGGGTTTCGTGGCCGGCGCGGCCGTAATAAACCTCCTCGACCCCTACCGGACGCTGGGCATAGACGCGGCGACGTTCGCCCTGTCCGCTCTTATCGTCCTCGCGGGCGTGAAGGCCCGGCCGGCGCCTAGGCGCGAGGGAACGGCCCGGCCTTCCCTCTGGTCGGTGTCGGCTGACGGGATCCGGATCGTCTTCGGCAACCGCATACTGCGGACGCTGTTGCTCTTCGGCTGGCTAGCGGGCTTTTATATCGTCCCGGAGGGGCTCGCCGCACCGTATGCGCGTTCGCTGCATGGCAACACGCTCACCGTGGGCCTGCTCATGGCGGCCATGCCGGTAGGAATGGTGATAGGAGCCTTCCTGCTCGGCCGGGCTGGCCGCACCCTCCGCGAGGATCAGGATGATGGGCTGGCTCGCCGTTCTGTCCTGTGCCCCGCTCGTTGGCAGCGCATGGAGCCCGCCGCTGTGGGCCGTCTTGCTCCTGTGGACCTTCGCCGGCGCAGGCGGCGCCTATCAGCTCGCCGCCGCGGCGGCCTTCGTCCAAGCCCTCACCCCTTCTACCAGGGGGAGCGCGTTCGGCCTGGTGCAGTCCGGCTTGTACGCGGTTCAGGGCCTCGGCATCCTGGCCGGTGGCGCGGTGGCCCAGGTCGTTGGTGCCTCGCTGGCCGTTGGGCTAGCGGGACTGGTAGGCCTGACCGCGGCCACCATGCTCGCGATGAGCTGGACTCACCTGCGCGTCCGGCTGATCCAGGTGCACCGGACAGAGGCGGCTGGGGCCTAGGAGCGTCGCTTGTTGACGAGGGTCTCGGCGATGGAGACTCCCTCGGCCTCCTCGGGTATCACGACCCAGGCGAACAGGTACAGCAGGGCCCCAGCCCCGCCGAAGATGGTGAGCAAGGCGAACGCGAGACGGACCAGGGTCGGATCGACGCCAAAATAGGCCGCCAGGCCTGCGCAGACCCCAGCGACAACGCGCCCGTCTCGGAGCCGGTACAGGCGCTTAGTTCCATGGCTGCTTGGTTCGTTCATGACCCGATCATGCCCGCTTCGGAGGCTGGCCGACAGAGCTATTTGACCGGTTAATACTCTGATCTGGGACGCCAACGAGAGGAACCGGCCATGTCCACAGGTACCCCGCACACGGACCTGCTGCAGATCGATGACCAGCTGACCGACGAGGAGCGACTTATCCGCGACACGGTGCGCGCGTTCACCGCGGACCGGGTGCTGCCGCATGTTACTGACTGGTTCGAGGCAGGCACGCTGCCCCGTGAGATCATGCCGGAACTCGGCAAGCTCGGCGTCCTCGGCATGCACCTGACCGGCTACGGCTGCGCTGGTGCCGGGTCAATCGCCTACGGCGTGGCGTGCCGCGAACTCGAGGCGTGCGACTCAGGCGTGCGCAGCGCGACGTCGGTCCAGGGCTCCCTGGCCATGTACCCAATCTGGCAGTACGGGTCCGAGGAGCAGAAGGCCGAATGGCTCCCCAGGATGGCGGCCGGGGAAGCGGTTGGCTGCTTCGGCCTCACCGAGCCCGATCACGGCTCCGATCCGGGCGGCATGCGGACATTCGCCAGGCAAGACGGATCCGACTGGGTGCTTTCCGGTACCAAGATGTGGATCACCAACGGCAGCATCGCCGACATCGCCGTGGTGTGGGCCGGCACTGCCGAAGGCATCCGCGGATTCCTCGTTCCTCGCGGCACGGCTGGCTTTACCACCCGCGACATCCACAAGAAGCTCTCGCTGCGCGCGTCCATCACGTCAGAGCTGCACCTCGACGAGGTCCGGCTGCCTGCGGACGCGGTACTGCCCGGCGTCTCCGGGCTCAAAGGTCCGCTGTCATGCCTGACCGAAGCACGGTTCGGTATCGCCTGGGGGGTGACGGGCGCGGCCCGGACCTGCCTGGAGAGCGCGATCGAATACGCGCTGACCCGCGAGCAGTTCGGCCAGCCGATCGCCTCCTTCCAGCTCACTCAGGCCAAGCTCAGCTGGATGGCCGCCGAGCTGTACCGCTCCCAGCTGCTCGCGCTCCACCTCGGCAGGCTCAAGGAAGCGGGCTCGCTCAGCCCGGTGCAGGTCAGCATCGCCAAGATGACCAACGTCAGGTCGGCCATCGACATCGCCAGGCAAGCCAGGACGGTGCTCGGGGCTAGCGGCGTGACGCTCGAGTACCCGCCGATCCGGCACGCGAACAACCTCGAGGCCGTGCTCACCTACGAGGGCACCGAGGAGATTCACGCGCTGGCCATAGGCCAGGCGCTCACCGGCATCTCGGCCTACCGCTAACCTTCAGGCAGGCGATCGCGCCGGGAAGTCGGTACGCTTCATCTCTAGGCACCGTTAACCGGTGCGGCGGGGCGTTAGCTCAATGGCAGAGCAGTGGGCTTTTAACCCATTGGTTCAGGGTTCGAGTCCCTGACGCCCTACCAGGGAAAACACTGGTATGGCAGGTTCGGTCGTGGACCGGTTCGTGGACCGAATGTCGGCGGTCCGTTGTACCGTAATGTCATGGCCAAGTCCCCATCCGGTCACATAGAGCAACTGCCGAGCGGGTCGTGGCGGGTCAAGGTGTACGCCGGGACTGACCCGCTGACAGGCCGCGAGATCCGGTTGCGGAAGACCTGCAAGACCGAGCGGGCCGCACAGATCGAGCTCGGCAAACTGCTCGAGCAGGCCGACGAGGGGCGCCAGCCCGAGACGGACATCACCGTGGCGCAGCTCATGGACCAGTACACCGAAGTCGCCGAATGGGACCTGTCCACCCGAAAGGCGTACGAGGCCTACATCCGGCGGGTAATCAAGCCCGCGCTCGGCCACCTGCAGGTCCGCAAGATCCGCGGGCCTCTGCTCGACATGCTCTACGCGCAACTGCGGCGCTGCAGCAATCCCGGGTGCACCGGCAAGCGGTCAACCGAGCACCGGAATGTGCCTGTTCTCTCTGTCACCCCAGCCAGCCGCCGGGCCGCCTGGAAACAGATAGCGGACACGCTCAGGGAGTCCATCAGCTCCGGATCGCTCGTCCCCGGGGATCCACTCCCCTCTGTCCGGGAGATGAGCGCTTCGCAGGGCGTGCCGGTGGCGACCTTGCAGCACGCCCTGACGGTCTTGGCCGACGAGGGCCTCATCGTTCTCCGTCAGGGCCGGACGGCGGTCGTGGCCGGGGAGGCTGTTGGCGGCCATCGGGTCCGGAAGGACACTAAGACCCATCAGGACCGGTACCTGGCTATCGATCCGGTGACTTGCGCGATGATCCGGGAGCATCTAGACGCGATCCGCGCCGAGCTCCGCGGCCTGAGCCTCGAACTGCCCAGGGACGCCTACGTCTTCTCCAACGACCCTATGGGCGCCAGCCCGTGGAATCCTGACTGGGCTACGCACAAAGCCAGCGACTTGGCGACCGCGGCCGGGGTCAAGCTCAGCATCAAGGGCCTGCGACATTACACGGCGAGTCAGTTGCTCGCGGCCCGCTTCGACTTGCGCAACACCGCCGCTCGCCTCGGCCATGGCAGCGGCGGTGCTACCACGCTGCGGCATTATGCCGACCCGGTATCGGAGGTCGATCGCCGAGCTGCTGCCTACCTAGCATCGCTAACGGCCGGACCCGCCGACGGAGCGACTGCCTGAACCTGCACCGGTACTCCCGTACCTGCGTCCGACAGGCATCGACGTTGAAGTCGTCTCAACCTCACGTCACGACCCGGACGCCTTGCCTCGCCGATACCGCGGCCAGGCAGGTTGGCCTGGACCGCCTGAAGTCGGCGCGGGCCGAATGCGAGTGACCCCTTGTCATGCGCAGGGATGGACCTGCCGTTTACAAGAAGCCTGTCGCGACGCTCCGGACGTTCTAGCTGCACCAATAGCACAGGTTAAAGCCGACATAACGCCCATTGCACCCATGTACGCCAGTGCATCGGTCCACGGCCCACCGCAGCAGCGCTTCGCGCTGATCACAACGCAATCATGCGTACGCACTGTCAGCGGGTGGCTTCACCGGCGCCAGGTTCTCCGGCGGCCAGGTCGGTTCGTCGACGTCCAGAACTGGTCGTTCTCAGGTATTTCCAGGGCGCCAAAGCGCCCGACGATCGCGGCGGCCACCGAGACTGCCACCGCCGTGCCGATTGTGTAGCCGTGGACGCTAACCCGCTGCCCCTGGCAGCATCCCGCCTGGCCGGTCCCGCGACCCGGCCGCGGCGGTGGAAACGATGATGACCAGACGTCGGCGCATGATGGTCCGGGTCGCGCTCGGGGCCGGGGTGGGGGCCATGGAGCGTCACCAGATCCTTGTCGAGCTGGCGCACCCGCACGCCCTGTCCGGGGAATGGCTCGCGGCCGGGCTGGTGGTCTGGATCCTTGCCAGCGACGGGCCGACCAGGCGGCTCTGCGACCTCCTGCGGGCCTGCCGGGGCAGCCCTAGCCAGCCGCCCGGCGCCAGTCACAGCCGCCCCGCCGGGGTGCCTGCCGCCAGCCCCGGCCCGTCGCAGCGGCCCTGGCGCTGGTCCCGCAGGCGCTCCCCTCCTCCGAGCCCGCGATGTTCATGACTGCGCTCCAGGCACGGCCATGAGCTGCTCACCGCAGCCGGCCGGGGCCCCTGCCACCTAGCTCGCGACCTAGGGCCACGACCGGGGAAGCCCTGGGTCACACGCTGGGCAGCACCCGGTCAGCGGCGCGGCGGCCAGGTTGCGGACACAACGCAGCCGCCGAGGTTCCGAGCCGGTCCGACAGGGCGACGAACCGCAGGTGGAGCTCGTTCACCTGGCCGGAGCGAGCAAGGGGGCGCCCTGCGCTATCCGCTGTGCTTTGAGGTTCATCTCGTGCTGCCAGGCCGCCAGGTCGGCGGCCAGGCGGCGGTCGGCTGTCCGGGATCCGAGGACTGTGAGCCGGGCGTTGGCGTCTTGCAGCGTGAACTTCAGCTCCGAGGCGGAGGCACCGCGCAAGATCTTTGCGGTAGCGAGCCAGGAGCCCATCAGCTGGTCCTGCGCCTCGATGAGAGTGCCCTGCTGCAGGGTCCGCCACGCGGTCCTCTCCTCGGCCGCCCGGGCGGCGGCGGCCGCCCACGCCTGGCCCAGCACCGCGACGAGCAGCGCGGCGAGCGCTGGCACAAAGATCGTGAGCATCTGGATCCAGAGCGGATCGGAAGCGGCCAGGCCGACACTGAGAGCATGCACGCCTGAAGGCTAGTGGCCGCCAGGGACCGAGACGGAATCAAGGGACGTCCCGGGCGGGATGGTCAGCCCCGGCCGTGAGCTGGCGGTGAGCGTGGTGGCCGACCCGGGAATGGCGTGGGCGGTAGACGCCGCGGCGGTACTCCCGAATATGCCTGAGCGCGGCGATCCAGGCACCGGGCAGCAGCGACAGGAACGTGACGATCTCGCACACGTTCGCCGAGTAGCTGACCGCCGATGCCATGCCATCCATATCGGCAACCGGTGTAGTTCCCCCGGTGGCAGTCAGACCCGGTCCGCAACCACCCGGCCACCGCTAGCCCCGTCCGCAAACGGCCATCTACGGAACACCCGCCGCCGCGAGCGTCTCCGCAGCTCGTTAACGTCCGCCACTCGCGTTCGCTATCTATGTGACCGCCCGCGCGGTTCGACTGCTTCTCCACCCTGCCGCCTACAAGATAGTTGAGACGCCTGGCTCGCGTGGCAAAACCGTGGTGGTGCGGGTCGTGACGGTTTTGCCGGAGTACGGCTGTGTCCGGGCTCATGGCTGCAGCGCTGGCTGAACGACTGTGGCCTATCCGCGGGCACCTTGACCTAGCGCCTTTAGTTAGAGAATACTAACGGTTAGTGGATGCTAACCGAGATGCTGACCGGTGGGGTGCGCTGGCCGACGGCACGCGCCTGGCCATCGTGGCGTGCCTGGCCGACGGGCCCCAGGCTGTCGGGCAGCTGGCGGCCGGGCTGCCGGTGAGCCGGTCGGCGGTGTCTCAGCATCTGAAGATCCTCAAAGACGCTGGTCTGGTCGAGGACGTGGCTGCGGGGACGCGCCGGATCTACCGGCTCAACCCGGTCGCGCTGGCAGCGTTGCGGGATCAGCTCGACACATACTGGCAGCGGGCGCTGGCCGGGTACGCCGATGCCGCGCAAGCGCCGACCGAGGAGGCGTGATGGCCCAGACCGAGGCAGCAACGGTCCGCAAGCAAGTCGTGGTTGACACGCCGATCGAGCGTGCTTTCACGGTGTTCACCGGTTCAGCGAGTGGCAGCAGGGCGTGGTGGACGGGCACATGGACGGCCCGGCCGACGGCTCCCTATCACCGGCCGTGGGCGCAAAATGCGTGACGACGCGGCGCATCGGCGGCTCCAACCGCCCGTCCACTTCCGAGCTTGTGCATATCGACCCTCCTAAGACTTGGGGCGTGCGGGGTATAGACGGCCGGTCCGGGCTGATGTCGAGGTCCTGGTCGAGCCGGTGACCGGCTCCCGCACTACCGGCCCTGGCATGACCGGGCGGCCAACCATTTCCTGACCATCGATGAGCACCGGCAGCAATACCTGCACACCCTGGACACGGCCACCATCCCGGGCGCCATCGCCGTCTTCGGGTGCTTCGCGCCGGGCGGGCCGCAGCGCTGCTCGGGCCTGCCGGTGGCCCGCTACAGCCCGCCGCAGCTGGTCCGCCAGATCGGCACCAAGTGGCTCTTGATCAGCCAGGACCGGGAAGAGCACATCACCCCGGCAGGCACCATCCAGCCGTTCACCTGGATTGCTCTGCGAAGACAATCCTGAGTCCTGGTTCGCCCCTCTTCCCTCGGAAAGCAGGGCTAGCAGCAGCCGTCCCCTCGCCATGCCTGACGGCCTTCCCAGGCAGACCATGCGGCGATGCGCAGGGCGATGACCGGATCGACGGGCCATCCGGCAGGCCAGATGGCGACGACGGCCAGGCCGAGCAGGACGGCAGCCGCCTGGGTGGCGCACATCAAGTTCTGGATTCCCTCACCAGCGGTAGCACCCGAACTGAGCCGCCGCCCCAGGCGCTGCTTGGTAATCCCGAGCACGGGCATGATGACAACACTGCTGGCGGTAAGAGCGATGCCCAGGACCGACGCGGTGGACGGATGGTGAGTAGCAAGGTCCCGCACCGCCTGGACGGCAATGTAGGGGCCAGCAGCCAGAACTGACCGCGACGCCCCGCTGTGCCCGCCGCTCAGCCGACTCTGACATCGTTCGTGCCCCGGCGAACCGCCAGACCACGATGATGCTGGCAAGACCTTCGACCGCACTGCCCAGCGCCCAGCCGGTCAGGGCGATCGAGCCCGCCGTGATGCGGGCGATAAGGCCGATGGCTCCCTCGGCGGTCATCCACGCCAGCGAAGCCCAGGCCAGCCAGCACGGCTCAGCTGACGTACGCGAAGGCCCTGCTTCGCGCGCTCCCTCCTGCTGTGAGTCGTTGCCGCATAGGCCGCTATCCGCGGCGGATTGCCAGCGTGTACGGGTCATGCGCCGGTGCCTGTGATCAGCCGGCAGGCTCGTCTTCGGGTTGCGCGGACGGCTGCCGGACCGGGATCCGGCGGCTGAAGGGCACCGCGATGAGGGCGATGACCGCGAGTACCGACAGTGATGCGCGCAGCCCGTCGATGCGGGCGGTGGCGTTCTCCCGGACAATGGCGTCGGCTGTCTGCGGAGGCACGCCTGCCTTATCCAGCTGGGTCTTCAGGTCCTGGTCGGAGATGAACGGGACCCCCCCGGCCAGCTGGACCTGCGCCTTTGAGGCCAGGTCCTTGGGGACGGCGGGGTTGTTCTGCACGCCGCTGAGGAACGACGCGGACAGCGCGGAGATGAGCACCGCGCCGGCCAGCGCGGTCCCGATCGATGCGCCGAGGTTGGTGACCGTGTTCTGCACGCCGCCGACCTCGCCGCTTTGCGTGTCGGGCACCGAGGACACGGTCACGGCCCCGAGCTGGGAGGCCAGCGCGCCGACCCCGAGGCCCGCGAGCAGCATCGGCCAGGTCACGATCTCCGGCCCGGCGCCCGCATCCAGCGCGGCCAGCATGACCACGATGCCCGCGAACAGGCACAGGAACCCGATCTGGACCACCCGGCGCGGGGAGGCGTGCGGGAAGAGGCGGGGAACGCCCGCGGCGGCCAGCAGCAGCGTGAGGGACAGCGGCAGCAGCCGGACGCCGGTCGCGACCGCGGACAGGCCGAGCGCCACCGACAGGAACAACGGCACGGCGAAGAACAGGCCCGCTTGCAGGAAGTACTGGAAGAAGAACGCTATCAGCCCGCCGCGCAGCGTCGGGTTCCGCAGCAGCGCCGGATCGAGCAGCACGGCGCGGCCGCGCGCGAGACGGTGGTTCTCCCACCAGAAGAAGAGCAACAGCACGACCCCGCCCGCCAGGATCAGCCAGATCACCGGCGAGAGCCCCAGCCACCCGGGCTGGCCGGGCTTAGGCAGGACGAAACCCCACGTCCCCGAGCGCAGGATGCCGTACACGGCCAGGCCGAGGCCCAGCGCGGACAGCACGGTCCCCACCAGGTCGAGCCGCGCGCCCTGCTCGGCCGGGGTGTCGGCCATCCGGCGGGCCAGCCCCACGACGATGAGGACGATGAGGACTTCCCCGACGAACACCCACCGCCAGGACAGGTACGTGGTGAACAAGCCGCCGATCAGCGGCCCGGCCGCCACCGCGATCGCGCCTGCCGACGCGACGAGCCCGTACGCGCGGGGGCGCTGATCACGCGCGAAGTTGGACGCGACCAGCGCGACGATGGCCGGCAAGATCAGCGCGGCCCCGGCCCCTTCCAGGACCGACCATCCCACGATCAGCACGGTGAGGTTCCCCGCCAGCGCGGTGGTCAGCGACCCGCACCCGTAGATCACGCACCCGATGGCGAAGGCGCGCTTGCGGCCGAGGATCTGGCCGAGCTTGCCGCCGGTGATCATCAGCGAGGCCATCACCAGCGTGTAGAAGGTAATCGCGGTCTGGATCCCGGTCACCGTCGTGCCGGTGTCCTTGGCCACGGTGGCGATCGACACGTTCATGACCGAGCTGTCCAGCGTCATCAGGAACTGCGCCGAGGCCAGCGTCAGCAGCACGATCCCGCTCGCCGCATCCGCGCGCCCCGTGGCGCTGCCCGGCACAGCCTCACGGCTTACCTCCATGCAGCCAGCCCTCTCCAGGCGACGGACACCAGGCACACCATCGCACGCCGCGGGCGGCCGGGCATCACCCCCCGCGGATGATCACAGGTCCGCTGCGACCTAAGCATCCTTGGAAGGTGGACCAGGCATCGATCACCGCGGCCGGCGTGATCGACACGTTCCTGGTGCTGCTGATCGGTATCGGGCCGAAGCTCGCGCTGGTCCCGTTCGTGGAAATGACGGCTTCCCTGGGCCCGGCCGCCAAGCAGCAGGTACTGCGCAAGATGCTGACCACGGCGGCAGCAGTGGCCGTGCTGCTGATGGTGCTGGGCGAGCTGCTGCGGGTACTGCTGCACTTCACGATCGGATCATTGTCGATCGCCGGCGGCGTGATCTTGCTGGTGGTGGCGGTGTGGATGGTGCTCGCGCCAGCCACCGGCAGCAGCCACCGCACCGAAGGTAAAGACCCGATGCAGCTGGCGCAGTTCCCGCTGGCCGTGCCCTACCTGCTCAACCCGGTCGGCATCGTGGGCCTGATGACCATCTCCGCTGAGGCGAAATCGCTCAGCGTGTTCGCGGTGGAGTTCGGCATCCTGCTGCTCGTCCTGCTCATCGACGTGCTGGTGTTCCGCTGGGCGAACCGGGTCAGCGAGAAGCTCGACGAAGGCCGCATGCTGGTCACCGAGAAGGTCTTCGGGTTCCTGATCGCCGCGATCGCCGTGCAACTGGTGCTCGACGGCCTGGCCATGGTCGGGGTCATCGCGCCGGTCCCGCACTGAGCCCACGACCAGCCCGGCTGCGCCGGCTGCCGGGCCCCAACGGGGACCGAAAAGAAGACGGCTGCGTATGCACCCAGCCTGCGTGACGTGAGAGCCGCCCTGACCCAGGTACCGTCCGGCCCGGCACACGGCCCAGAACCGGCTGACATGCATGCCGCAGCACGCATGCCCCGGCACCGCTGCCAACCACGCCGATTCGGCAGGGAAACAGTTGGCAGCAGTCAGGCCAACAGGGTAGTAACGCTCGGTGAGAGGCAAGCCGCGCAAACAACGCTGCCGTTGATCATGGTCCTGTGTGCAGATAAATAGGCCGCTAACACCCCGCAGCGGAAACGCGACATATTCGTCTCAATGGGCGCGAGCGTCACCCTGGCTCCCCGGCGCCCCAGCGGCGCGGCCGACGCCGCTGTGACCGGCGCCACGGAGTCATCTGCTCCGAACAACGCCTCAATGGCATGCCCAGCGCGCTGGCCAGCGCGAAGGCGACCCGCAACGATGGGTCAGAGTTGCCCGACTCCACTGCGGAGACCGCCTGGCGTGACACTCCGGCCATGTTGGCTACCTGCTGCTGGGAGAACCCGCGCGCCTGCCGGGCCAGCCGCAGCCGGTTCCCGCTCCCGGCTCGGTGTCCGTCGCTCACGGCGCTCCTCCCTGGGCTGCTATCCCAATCGTCATAGGCCTGGCCTAGTAATGTCGCCCGGCGCATCTCAGCTAGATGCACGCATCTGCGGCGGGCGCATCGGCCAGGCCTGAGCATCAGCCCGGTAGCCCAGTCAGGATCGGTAGCCGGCACGGGCGACTGGCTTGTTCCCAGGAGTTGCGCGGCGCAAAATTGCTGGTCATCGCTCGATTGGCGGGTCGTAGCCTGGTTATGGTGGCCCCGTGCCGGACACTGGCTGGACCGAGGTCGTAGCCCTGGTCGCGGCGTACCTGATCGCGGTAGTCACGACTCCGGCCGGGATCTCCGGCGCGGTGCTCCTGCTACCGTTCCAGGTCACCGTACTGGCCACCCCCAGCCCGGCGGTGACCCCGACCAACCTGCTGTACAACGTCATCGCGACACCCGGCGCGCTGTACCGCTACTGGCGGCAAGGGCAGACCGGCGGGCGGCTGGCCCTGGTACTCATCGCCGGGACCCTGCCCGGCGTCATCGCCGGATCGGTCATCCGGGTCAAGCTGCTCCCCGGCCCGCACGTCTTCGACCTGGCAGTCGCCGGCGTCCTGGTCCCGCTGGGGATCTGGCTGGCGCTCACCACCCCGCCGTCTCGCACCGGTGAACCGGGCCGTCCGGCCCGGCTGATCCCGGCTCCCGTGCTGGCGGGCCTGGCCGCCGTGGTGGGGTGCGTGGGCGGGATCTACGGGATCGGCGGCGGCGCGTTCCTGTCGCCGGTCCTGATCGGGTCGGGCCGCAAGCCGTCCGAGGTCGCTCCGGCTACGCTGGCCTCCACGTTCGTGACCTCGGCCGGGGGCGTGATCACGTTCACGATCTTGTCCCTGCACCAGCACATCTCGGTGGCCCCGGACTGGCCGACCGGTATCGCCCTGGGCGCCGGGGGCCTGGCCGGCGGTTACACCGGTGCCCGCCTCCAGTCCCGGATGCCTGACGTCTTGATCCGCCGCCTGGTCGGCGTTCTGGTCATCGCCATCGGGGCCTATTTCCTGTGGTCCGGTCTGAGCTGACCGCTGCTTCTCGCCCTTCTTGCACGCAGGACGCTGGCCGCCCCGGGGAGTGACCTTGACAACATCCGGCCGGTCGCTCCAGGGCTGCCGCATTCACGGTCGCGTGCGGATCTGGAAAACGCGAAGGCTGCCGGGTGGCAGCTTGACCTGTACCGTATTGCCAGCCGTGAGCTGGAGGCGGTCGATGTCCCGGTGCAGCATGAGCGCCGCGATGGGCGGATCGCATCCTAGGGTGACGCGGGCGAGTGGCCGCGTGTGAACGATCCGCCCGACGTGGGCGGTGAGGCTGCCATCGGCTGGCGCATCCGGCGTCGTGGTGCGCAGTTCAACGTCTTCGGGCCGGTAGAACGCTTGCACGGGGCCGTGCAGGCCTTCGGCTGCCTTGCGGAGAACGAGCTGCCCGATCCGGACGGTGCCGCTGGCCACCGTGCCGTGTCCGAGTTCTGACCAGCCGAGCAGGCGGGCGATGTCGGGGTCGGCTGGCTCGGCGGCGACGGTGGCGGCTGGCCCGGTCTGGCGCAGCTGGCCGCCGACGATGACGGCCAGGTCGTCGCCGATGCTGAGTGCTTCGTCCCGGTCATGGGTCACGTGCGCGGCCGGGATCTCCAGCTCGGCCAGCAGTCGCTGCAGCAGGGCGCGCATGTCTTCCCGGGTTGGCTGGTCGAGCGCCGACAGCGGCTCGTCGAGCAGGAGAAGGCCGGGCTGGATCGCCAGCGCGCGGGCCAGGGCCACTCGCTGCCGTTCGCCGCCGCTGAGCGATCGGGGTGCCCGGTCGGCGAGATGCTCGATGCCGAGTTGGCGCAGCAGGTCATCGGAGCCATCGGGGGATGCCGCGCGGTGGGCTCGCGGCCCGAATCTGATGTTGTCCCGGACGGTCAGGTGGGGAAACAGGGCGGCGTCCTGGAAGACCAGGCCGATGCGCCGCCGCTCGGGCGGCATGCTGGTGAGGTCGGTTCCGGCGAGGCTGATCTGCCCGGCCTGCTGCGGGCGCAGCCCGGCGATGGTCTCTAGCAGCATGGTCTTGCCTGCGCCCGATGGCCCGAGCACCACGAGCACACGGTCGGCTGGGACGTCCAGGCTGACCGGGCCAAGGGCGAAAGACCCGGCCCGGGCGCTCAGCCCGCTGACGCTGAGCCCTCGGTCAGCGGTAGTCACGATCAACCCGGGCGAGCAGCCGGCCGGAGGCCAGGGTCCGCAACACCAGGAACGTGGCCAGCGTGACGATCAGCAGCACGACCGCGGCTGACGCTGACTGGGTCAGACCGGACTGCAGGAACAGGTTGTAGATCTCCACCGGCGCGGTAGCCGGGTAGTAGGCGATGATCACCACGGCGCCGAACTCGCTGATCGAGCGGGCATAGACCAGCACCGCGCCAGTCAGGACCCCGCGCAGCCCCAGCGGCAGCGTGACTCGGCGGAAGGCATGCCACGGGCTGGCGCCCAGGCTCCGCGCCGCGCGTTCCAGCCGGGGATCGATGGCCTCGAACGCGACCCGGGCGCTGTTCACCGCGAACGGCGCGCTGACGAACAGCATCGCGGCCACGATGCCCCACTGGGACCCGTAGAACGACACCCCCAGGCGGGCCGCCGGGCCGCCGACCCAACCGGTCCTGCCGAGCAGGAACAGCAGCGCGATCCCGGCGACGGTATGCGGCACTACCAGCGGCAGGTCGACCACGGACTGGATCACGCCCCGGCCGCGGAAGCGGCCACGGGCCAGGATGTACGCCAGCGGCACGCCGAACACGGTCGCGACCCCGGCGGTGATCGCCGCCGCCTGCAGGCTCAGCAAGATAGCATCCCGGACCGCCGCCATCCCCGCGGCCTGCCGCAAGCTGGCCGCCGACGAGGTGGTCACCAGCCGGATGATCGGCAGCACGATGAACGCCAGCAGCAGCCCGCCCAGCAGCCAGGTAACGACCCCGAACCAGCCCGACGGCCAGCTGCGACCCGGCTGCCGCGCCTGGGTTGTTGTCACCTGGTCATTGTGACGCCGGACGGCCTGGCTGCCAGTCTCACCCGCCCGAGGATGGCCACTGGGTGGTGAGCGGCTTGATCGATGCGGGAACCTTGCCCTGCGGGTTCGCCAGTGCCGGGGAGATGACGGCGAACCCGTTGCCGCGCATGATCGCCTGGCCCTGCGGGCCAAGCACGAAGCTGATGAATTTCTCGCCCAGCGCCGCGTTGGGCGCGCTGGCGGGGATGGTCAGCCCGTAGATGATCGGCTTGGCGGTCAGCGTGCCCAGCGACCCGGCGTTGATGGAGACCTTGCCGTACTCGGCGGCCATCGCTGGGTCCGACAGGTTGATCTGCGTTGGCAGCGCGATGTATTTCAGATGCTCCTCTTGCGCGGTGGACGTGTAGATGGCCAGGTAGTCGATCTGCCCCGATTGCAGGGCGGCGAGCAGCGAGGTCTCGGTCTCGGCGACGCTGGAGTCCGGGGAGTTCTTCAGCACCGAGGCCGACAGGTCCGGCTGGTTGTAGTAGCCGTTGGCCAGCTGGAGCATCTGCAGGATCTGGTAACCCGACGGGTCGGCGGCCGGATTGGACCGGCCGATCCGCACCCCCGGCCCGGCCAGCACCTTGTACCAGTTCGCGGCCGTGAGCCCGCTGGCGCCCTTGCTGTGACTGGTGTAAGCGAACGTGATCGCGTTGGAGACAAACCCCAGATACCAGGTCGCGCTGGCGGTGAACATCAGCTTGGGGATCAGCGAGTAGTCCGCCACGCCGAGCACATCGTCGGGCTGGTGCAGCTGGGTGACGGCCTTAACCATGTCACCGCTGGCGCCGAACTGCGAATGCACCGTCACGCCGGGATTCGCCTGCTTGAACGCCGCTATTTCCGCCGCGAACGGAGTGGCCAGCGTGCCCGCGCCGAACACGATCAGCGTGCCGTGGGCCCCCGACGCGGCCGGGCTCGCGCTGCCGGACGTGCTGGAGCTGCTGGAGCTGCTGCAGGCAGCGGCCACCGTCACGATCAGGCAGGCGGCGACGGCAAGCCCGCCCCTGCGGAGTTTGCGGCTCACGACTGCCTCCTTCTGTATGACTACAGAACGGGGCAGAGCCTAACAGGGGCCGGTCTCGCGGGAGCGTCATTTCAGCGCCCGGTTCCTAGCGCGCCGCGGTGGTCTTGCCGTGTTGGTAGAGTCCCGGGTCATGGCCAGGTATCTGCAGGTCAGCCAGGAGATCGCCAGCAACATCGAATCCGGGCTGCTCGGTGCCGGGGACGAGCTGCCGAGCATCCGCGACGCCGCGGGCCGGCACAAGACAACCAGCTCCACCATCGCCCGCGCATACCGGTATCTGGCCGATGCGGGCGTGATCGATGTCGCGGACCGGCGCCGTTCCCGCGTCGCCGCTGGCGGCGATGCCGCGGCCAGGCGACTGCTCGGTGATCACCCGGTCCTGCGGCTGGCAGGCAGCGATGACCCGGGCCTGGACATCGTGCTGCGCCACAGCGGCGCCAGCATCGTCACGGTCGGGACGCGAGGAAGTTTCCACGGCCTGACCAGGATCTGGCAAGGTACCGCCGACGCCGCGGCGATCCACCTGCGGCACCGCAACGGCGGTCACAACAGCCCGTTCGCCCGAACGCTGCTGCGCGGCCGCCGTCCGGCGATCATTCACCTGTGGCGCCGCGAGCAAGGCTGGCTCACGCCGGCCGGCAACCCTGATCACATCACCGATCCCGGTGACCTGCGCGCCCTGCGGGTCGCCCGGCGCTCGTTCGGCACCGGCACCCGCGTGCTGCTGGACCGGCTGCTGACCGAAGCGGGAATCACGCCCGCCTCAGTGACCGGCCCCGACGCGGCATCCCACCTCGAAGTGGCCATGTCAGTCGCCTCCGGCCAGGCCGACACCGGGCTCGGCGTGCGCGCCGCCGCCACCGCTCTTGACCTCGGCTTCGTACCCGTTGCCTGGGAAGACTTCGACATCGTGCTGAGTGGCGACACCCTGCCAGCCACCGAACCCCTGATCGCCGCCCTGCGTACCCCCGCGGTCCAGTCATCGATCGACGCTCTCGGCGGCTATGACATGTCCCGGGCCGGCTCGGTAGAAATGCTGACCTAACCGGTTGCCCCGCACGCGCCGAAGGTGCGCCCCCGAAAGAGGCCTGCGGAGAAATCCGCTCGAGCTGGATAGATAGCTGGATCAGCGAGCTGGTCCGGGGGTCGTGCTCGCAGTGCGTCCTTACATCTCGATCTCGGCCTGATCCCGGGCCTCGGCTTGGCGCCCGGCTTCGGGCTGGGCCTGGGCTTCTCGTTCGATCCGCGCGGCGTATTCGCTGCTTGCCTGCCGTTCGGCTTGCTGTGCCGCGAGGCGTCGGGCGGCCTGGTCGGCCCGCGCGAGCAGTTCGTCCAGCCGCGCCGTCCGGTTGCCTTGCTCAGGCTTCGCAGGCGCGGGCTCATCTTCCGGGCTGGCCTTCGGAGTCGGCCCGGCATCCGGCTCGGGTGCGGATGACGGGTTCGGCTCGGGTGTGCGCTGTGGCGGCCAGGGCTCCCCGGCGTCGATGGCGGCCTGGTGCTGCCGGGCGATGGCGCGTTGGGCAGCTTGGAGATCCGATTCGAACTCGCGCCACCATCCGGCCGTCGTCCGAGGCTCGTCGGGCTGGGCCTGCCGTTCTTCCTCTGGCTGGCCGTGTCCGCGGCGTTGGAGTTCGGCTCTGGCCTTGTCGGCCGCGGCCCTGATGTCGCGGGTGCCGGCGGCCCAAGTTTCATATCGGATGCTGCCGGCTTCGAGCCACTGCCGTTCGGCGGCCAGCTGCCGGGCGAGGGTGTTGGCGATGGCCGCGCCGGTTTCGTCATGCTGCACCTCGGCGTCGGCGGATTGCCGCAGGGCGTCTGCTTCGGCCTGCGCGGTGACCGGCAAGGTGCCGCTCACATCTAGCGGGGCGCTGGCTTGGGCGCGTTCCCCGGCGAGTACCCGTGCTTCGAGTTCGCCGCGGTGCAGGCCGCGGAGGATGCCGGCTTCGTCGCGGATCCCAAGCGCAGTAAATACTGCATTACGCATGGTCTCGAGTTCGGGGTTGCCGCGGTGCGGCTCGAGGGAGACGGCCTGGTCCGGGTTGGTGACCCCGGCGGCTTCCCGGTAGGCGGCGGCCAGGCCCGCGCGGCGGGTGTATTCCTCGCGCTGCGCGGGGGACGCGTCGGGGGCGATCACGCCGAGCTGGCGGGCTAGCCACGGCTGGGGACTGGCGGTCATCCGTTCGCCATCGTGTGGGTCTTGCCCGCGCCGGCCGCGGCGATCAGCACGGCCGCCGCCGTGGTGGCGGTGAGCATCATGGCCACGGCGTCGCGCTGCCCGGCGGTGAGCCCGGTCTGCGCCACGGCCGCACGGGCCTGCTCCCGGCTGACGAGCTGCGGCACCGCCTGTTTCGCGGCCGCGAGGATCTGCTCCTCGGTGTCCAGGTGAGCCAGCGTGCAGTACCGCTCTTGCTGCGGCGGCCGGTAGATGCTGCCGCCGTCCGACGCGCGGACGCCCAGGCTAGTCACGTCGGCGACGTCCGGGGCGGTGACCTGGACGACCTCGGCGCCGGCCCGGCCGCCGATGGCCAGCTGGGCCACCTCGGTGACCAGCCCCTCGCCGTCGCTACCGGGTTCGAGGACGGGCAGCGCCCGGTGCACTTCGAAGCGGAGCTGCGCCATCGACCAGACGGCGTGGTGGCGTTGCACTTCGGCGACGGCGATCCGCGCGGCCGCGCGCTTGGCCGCATCATCCAGCACCGCCGGTGCACGCCCGGCGTGCCCGGCGGCGAACCGGGCGACCTGCTCGTGCACCGCGGACAGGGCGCGCACTTCGCGGTGCACGGTCTGCACTTCCCAGGCGGCGAGCCGTTGCGCCCCGGTGGGCTCAGCGGCGCCGGTCTGCCCGGCGATGGTGCGGCGGGCCTGGGCCTTGCTGCGCCTCGTGTTCTGTCCGGCCTGCTGGTGCAGCAGCCACCGCGTGCGGCGGTCCGGCGGCTGGCCGTGCTTGTCCTCGTATCCCTGGGCGAGCCGTTCGGTTCGCCGGTGACGGCGACGGCGCGGGAGCTGAACAGGTCCATCAGGTCCTGGCTGACCCCGCCGACCTCGGCGCCGTTGCCATCGGCCCGCGGCACCATGGCATATCCCAGCGCCGTCAGCTTGGCCTCCAGGATCCGGTCCGCGACCGGGGCGACGCCGAGCCGCTGGTGGTGCAGGGTCCGGGAGTCCAGGGTCCGCCACGTGCCGTCGGCGCCGTCGGCGCGCTGCACCCGGTTCCAGATCGCGACGTGCACGTGCAGCTGCGGGTCGCCGTCCCGGGACAGGTGGTGCGGGAACAAGCTGGCTACCAGGCCGTCGCCGTCGCGCCATTCCCCGGTCCGGGCGGAATGGTGACCGGTCCGGGTGTAGGTGGCGTGCCGCTCGAGCCAGCCGACGGCTTCGCGCGCCGCGTCCATCAGCGCGTCCTCGAGCTCATCGGCCTTCGCGTCAAGCGCGGCGGCCCGCTCGTCGTCGCCGTGCTCACGAGCCTGCCGGGCGGAGACCCGGTAGGAGGCGTGCAGCACCGATACGCTCTTGACCGCGCTGACGGTCAGGTCGAAATACGGCACCTGATGCGGGTCCTTGCCGCGCTCGGCCGCGCGGACCTCGGCCAGCTCCACCGCGCTGGCGTACGGATGGGCGGCCTTGTAAGCCGAGACGGCCGCTTCCTCCCGCTCGTCCGCCTTCTTGGACTGGCGGCGCGTGACCAGGAGCTCCCCGCCGGGCCCGATGTTGTGCTGGTACAGGCGCCCGATCACCTCCGGGTCGACCTGGCCGCTCAGCCCGAGCGCCGCAGCGCCCTTCCCGGCCCACTGCCCCGGCGGCTCTCCGGCCGCGGTGTAGTACGACATGGCCCCGGCGCAGCCGCCACGGCCCCGGCCTGCGGTGAAGTAGGCCACGTCGTGGCCCGCGTGCAGGGTCACGTTAGTGGACACGATTCGTTACCACCTGCGCCGTTTCCGCGTTCATCGTTCGTGATGCTGTGTCCGATCGTTTTCGACCATGACCGGACGGTAAGCGGGCTCTGCGCACGTTTTGCGGATTTGGCTGGCAGCCAGTGGCCAGCAGGAGCAGGGCGGTCGGCGGCCCGGAGGAAGGAGGCCGTCGCGGGTTACCGTGCGGGCCCCGAATCCGGGAAGTTACGCGCCGAGCGGAGTGCGCTGTTCGGACTGGCGGCCGCTGCGTCCCGGAACCGGCCTGCCCCGGCAGGACAACGAGGCAGCGGCCTACGTGGGCCGCTGGCTGTTCCGCGCTATCCGGGGGCCGGTGAGCTTCTTCCACCGGACGGTGGGCGTGATGGGGTGCGTCCACATCTCCTGGCCGGACGCGGCCGGGAAGCTGTCACCGGGGCCGCCGGCCGCGAGGTCGCGCCTGACCAGGTTGCCCGCGCGGCCACCGCGGCCGGGACATGCCATGCCGGACGATCGTCCCCCGCCTTGGTGCCGCCCGACCGGGCCCTCGGGTCCCACGATGGCCACCGCCCCGGCCAGGGTGCCCGCATGGCCGCCCGCGAGGTCCGGCAACCGCAGCATGGTAGCTCCCGGCTCCCGCTCCCCGCCGGAAATACGCGCCCGCAGGTCAGCGGCAATACCCGGGGACCGCGCAACGCCCCGCCGCCGTGTCCGGCCCGCCTGCTGCCCGATGTCCCCGGGCAATTTGACCTACGATGGCGCGAGCGTCAACCCAGCACAAAATGCCCGGGCAGATCCGGGCACAAGAAGGCCCCCTGGACCATCCGCCAAGATCACCCAGGGGGCAAAGACCCCTGCAACAGGAACCCACCATGCAACCTAACACGGTCACTACCCACCACCAAACGGACCCGCCAGCCCGCGCCCCGGTCCCCGCCGGCCGAGCCCGCGCGGCGGGTCTGCGCGCGGTGCCCGGTCCGCGAGCCGTGCCTGGACTACGCGCTGCGCCACGGGATCACCCACGGCATCTGGGGTGGGCTGGCCGAACGGGACCGCCGCGCGCTGCGGTCCCGCCGCGCGGCCTCCTCCCGGCGGGAGCGTGATGAGGCGATGGCGGCCGCGGCCGCCGCCGGGTCCTCCACGGCGGCGATCGGGCGGGCGTTCGGCCTGGCCCGCACGTCGGTGAGCCAGGTCCTGTCCCGCGGCGCAGACCGGCGGCGATCATGAGCCGCAGCCTGTTTCCGGAGGACTCGTGGGTGGAAGTCCGCTACCCGCTGACCAGCGAGCAAGAACACGGCGACCGGGCCGGGTGGCCGTGGCTGCCCGGCTGGGTGGCCGCCCGGTGCGGCCCGGATGAGCGGGAGATCTGCGTGCAGGCCCCGGACCTGGCCACCTGGCACGACGGCGAGGCCTGGTACCCGACCTGCTTCCGGGACTCCTCCGAGATCCGCCCGCCCGAAGCGCAGGCGGACCTGGTCCGGCCCGCCGGACCCGAACTGGAGGCGCAATGAGCACCACACCGGGCGGGCCCGCCCTGTCCGGGTTCACCCGCGACGGCTCGAGCGGGTCATCACCGGCGTGCGCCGCCGGGCCGGGCCCGGACGTGCTCCCGGCTCGGCGCTGATCGCGGTGGCGGCGTGGCTGCTGGCGCTGACCGGCGGCGGCGCGCTGTTCGTCTCCTTCAGCGCCCAGGACGCCTACCTCCTGGCCGTCCGCCGCCAGGACGCAGCCAGCGTGATCGAGGCGCTGCTGCTGGACCTGGGGATGATCGTGTTCACGCTGCTCGCGCTCGGCCTGTCCCGGGCTGGCCAGTCTGCTGGCCCCGCCACCCTCACGCCATCTGGGAACTATCCACCCTGGCCGCCGAATGGCACCACACCTACCGCGCGCCCCGCCCCGACCTCGCCCGCGCCCTGGAGTTTCACGACCGATGGCTGCCTGGCACCATGCGCCGTATCACCAGCATCACCCGTGAATGCAGGACGCAATGCGTGACGCTCCGCAGCTCCAGCGACTGGCCCGCGCGTCCCAGCTACCGCTAAAACTGCGTAGGCCGGCGATGAAGTGCGGTCCGGGCCTTCAGGCGCCTTGGGGCGCCTTTCATCTGGCGGGTGAACTCGCGCCAATGCCGCTATAAATTTCTCGCCGTCGAACGGATTGGCGATGGTGGCAAGGGTGATCGCTAGCCGGTCCAGACGAGGTAATAGACGCGGACCAGCTGCTCTGCCTCATCGGCAATGAACTCGATAAAACCGAAGTCTGCCAGGTCGGCGACGCGCCTACCTGGCACGGGCAGCACGGGTGCGCTGAATACCGGGTCATATGGGTCATCGCAGATCCGGGCTAGCGTCCGGACCAGCATGTCGAATGCCTCGGACGGCAGATCCTGCATCTGGCGCAGGACAGGATCCTCCAGCCACGGCCGCCAGTTCACGAGGCCGGGCGGTACACCCGGACAGCGTCCTCCAGCAGCATGCCGCTACCGACCGGGCCGCGAGCAACATCTAGCGCCTCCCGGTAGGCGGGATCCCCCACGGCGTCGGCATGAAATCTCCACCGGAGCAGAACGCGGCGCAGTTGCTTCCACCCAGCCGGATCACGGGCATTGTCCACTGCGTCCCGGTACTGGTCCAGGAAGAATCCACGCTCATCCACGGGCAGCTGGTTCAGGATCCGCTGCGGGTCGAGCGGATCCTCGCGCTCGGCAGGCTGCGCACTCACGATGTCATCGTAACGCGCAGGGAAGGGCACGGCCCGCGGCACGACGGGCTCAGGCACCCGCAAGTCTGCTACGGGTCGGCGAGCACCCGTCTCCCGGATGATCTGATGGCGGCGGCGAGGCCTAGCGGTGTTACGCCTTACCTTCCGCCAGGCCGGGCGTGCCCCTGCTCCCGCCCGGGTAGATCGCGTCTAGCTGGTCCATCAGCCCGTCCAGATCCCATGAGCCGAGCGTGGTGCTGGTTCCGTCGCCAGGGATCAGGCCAGCGGGAACCACCGCGCGCCAGCGGCCCGCGCTCGGCGGCAGGATCACCGCCTCGGGGTGGGCCTGCTCGAACCGCTGGCGGCGTACCACCGGATCCTCGGATTCCCCTTCGCCATCGATTACGCGCAGGCCCGGACGCCCGCTCACTGGATCGCCCCCGCGCTGCCGGGCACGACTCCGGTGATCCTGCGGGCCCGGTGCCGGTCGGCCGCGAACAGCACGCCACGAAGCACGACGGCCCACTCCGGGTGGAATGCGGGGCCGACTGCGGCCACCAGGTCATCGGCAGCGCCCGCCGGGTAGTCCGCCCGCCAGGCGACTACGGCGCGTACCCTGTCCAGGTCACCTGGTTTCTCGTCGCGGAATCTCACGGTTGGCCGCCTGTCATGATCATCTTCTCCCTGGTCTCGCCCGTCATCGCAGGCGCCACCGGCGTATGGCAGTCCTACGTCACCCTTAACTCGATCCTGTACGGGGTGGCCTGGGACCGCGCCGGCACCAGGATCGTCACGGAAGGCCTGGACGGCACGGTCAACGTGTGGCGGCCCGCCGGCTTGATCTTCGACAAGGTCCCCTTCTCATCGCCGGTGAAAGTGAAACAGGTGAACGGAAAGGTCGCGATGAGCCCCGATGGGTCTCGCTTCGCGGTCGTGACCAACAACAGCTTCAGCATAGAAGTGCGAAACGCGCAGACCGGCGCGGTGCTGCAGACGCTCGACGCGCAGAACCCGATCGAGACGGTCGCGTTCAGCCCGAACGACCGCCAGGTCGTGGCCGCTGATTTCTCCGGCCAGGTTGAGGTGTGGAACGGCACGGCGACGAAGCCTCAGCTGGTGGGCTCGCGCGGTCCGTTCCTCAACGACGTTGAGTTCAATCAGAACGGCAGTAGGATCGTGACCGCTTCGGCGGCCGGCGTGGTTAGCGTCTGGAACACCCGCGACGGCAAGTCGCTGACGACCATCAATGCGTGCCCGGCGCCGGGCACGGCCGCTTTCAGCCCCGATAGCAGCATGGTCGTGGTGGCGTGCGGAGACGGCACCGTGCGGGTGTTCGGCACGGCCAGCGGCCACCCGCTGACCGTGCTGCAAGCCACCAGCGTGGGCGTCGTCACCGAAGCCCAGTTCAGCCCGGACGGCAAGAGCATCGTCGCGGCCATTAACGGCGGTAACACCGGATCCATCCAGGTCTGGAACGCCGAACTCGCGAATCCTTCGATGAAGGATCTCGAGCAGATGGCCGGGCAGCGGGTCACCGAGAAGCTCACGCCGGCCCAGCAGCAGCAGTACCTCAACGGCACCAGCGGCTGATGCCCGTGGCCTGAGCGGGCGGCATCGTCGCGACGGCGGCAATACGCGCCGACGGCAGTGAGGGTGCCTGGGCTCGGAGCGGGGCCTGGCCACCCCGAGCCCAGACAAGACAGGGCGAGTTTAGCTCGTCCCCTCACTGACGATCATGCCGCCTAATTCTTAAGGCACGCTAGGACGCAGCTGTGAACCCGCTAATTGAAGAAAAAAGTATTGAGGCGTTACGGCTGCGACGAGGTCACGTGCCGGCCGGCGGGCGATCTGACGTCGCCGGCGCACCGGGCGACCACGCCGTGAGCTGGTCAGTTACCTGACCTGGAAGCTCACCTGGGGTCCAGCCCGCCAGCTCGGCGGCGATGTCCCGGACGTGATCCGGCGACGGCCGGCCGATGCCGAAGCTCACCGGCGCGCCCAGCAGCGCCGAACTCGTGCGACCCTCCCCCTGAGAGCGGACCGGCCCCGGCAACGTGCCTTCGAAGCGTCCCGGCGGACAGATCTTGCCGGGTACACCCTCGATGCGACACTTCGCCACCGGGGCCGACCCCCCATTCCATTGAACGAGTGCTGCCGCATTCACTGTGCGCGGCGCCGCGGGGCGCTCGCCCGGTGAAGACGGCAAAGGATCACTCGGAACGCTGCTGCGGAATACCCGCGAGCAGTGCACGAACCTCAGTCTCCCGGTAGCGCCGGTGTCCCCCCAGCGTGCGGATCGAGGTCAGTTTGCCGGCCTTCGCCCATCGCGTGACGGTCTTGGGGTCGACACGAAACATCGTGGCGACCTCCGCCGGTGTCAACAGCGGCTCGGCCTCGGGTGTACGTGCGGACATGTGTTGGCCTCTCCTCCTGGACCAGTGTTGCGATCCTGCGATTCTTGTGTTGCCTGGTGCTCCGTGGGGAGCGTGTCGGGGATGTCCTATATGGCCGACAGAGACCATATTGCCATCACCAGCGGTGACGCGTCGACCACCAGGCGCAAAGTTTCTGTACCGGAATGCCCAGTTACTCCGCCGATCACTGTCACTCAGGGTGAGTGCAGCGATACTTATAGTGGCATCGCGCCAGATTCGGGAATGCTGCCCGCCGACAATTCGCCGGGCAGCCAAGGTACTCAGTTCGCCAACTCGAACTCGGCGAACGCGCGCCACCGGCTGTGTGCGCGCTCGTACATGGCCACGGCGAGCTCGCACTCGCCTTTGGCCACTCCGTCGATAGCCGCGCTGACCTCGGCTACCGACTGATCACCGCAGAGCGCGTCATCGCTGAGCAGGTGCACCAGCCCGCCATAATCGAGCTCCACGAGCGAGTATGGGTGAAATTCCTCCAGCCAGCGTCCGACTTCGGACAACTCGGCCTCCGCGCGCAGGGGTTCCCACCCGGAATCGGTATAGCCGGTGGCCGCGCGGCGCAGCGCGGCCAGGCCGCGGGCGATCCGCCGGCGCGCGCGGGACATCCCGGCGATGTAAACGAGTGCCCTCGCCGCCGCCGCCGCGCCGGCAGGCCGGTCACGGCCCGATCCCAGGGCCAGCCACCGTTCGGCCGCGGCGAACGGGACGAACCAGGCCAGTGGCACGGTCCACACGCTGGCCAGGATGTGCAGCCGGGGCGCCGTCTCGCCGTCGTCCAGCCGGGTCAGCGCGACCATCGCCTCGTCGTCGTCACCGCCCGGCACCGTGCCGGGCAGCAGCGCGCCGGCGACCGAGAGCATCCGGCCGTAGGCCAGCAGGCAGCGCAGCCTGGTCTGCCACGGGCAGATATAGGTAATGCCATCGGAGTGACGGACGTAGGCGTCCCCGCTCTCTTGACCCGGAACGACGATCTGCGGAGCCGCGATCGTCCGCCGCAGGGCCTCGGCATGCTCCACGGTAAGGGAGTCACGCCTTCTCGGCCGGCTGGACGAGGCCGCGTAGGCCGCCCACCGGGAACGCTCGGGTTCATGGAACGCCGAGACCGGCTCGTAGATGCGGAGATACGCGGCGTAAGTCATCACTGTCGTATCGTAACTACCAGATCGCCTCAAAGGCATAGCTCAAGGTAACGAGATCGTCTCTACTGTCAGTTACCAGCCAGTATGGCCCGGATCGGGCAGGCCGGGTCCCATCCGAGCCCGGCCAGCGGTCCCGCGCAGGCCATACGAGCGGTCCTGCGCAGGCCATACGAGCGGTCCTGCGCAGGCCATACGAGCGGTCCCGCGCAGGCCATACGCTTGTTACCGATCCCGGCTCAACGAGGAGCCGGGGACGAGACGAGAAGAGTCGCCACCGTGCCCAACGTGTTCGCGATGCCCGACAGGGAAATCGGCTCCGCCGGCGGGGCCGGCCACGAACAGGTCGTCTTCTGCCAGGACAAACAGTCCGGGCTCCGGGCGATCATCGGCATCTACTCCACCGCCCTGGGTCCCGCGCTCGGCGGGACTCGCTTCTACCCTTACCGCAGCGAGGACGAGGCCCTGGCCGACGTGCTGCGGCTGTCCACCGCCATGGCCTACAAGAACGCGCTGGCCGGCCTGGACCACGGCGGCGGGAAGGCCGTCATCATCGGCGATCCCGCCCAGCTCAAGACCGAACCGCTGCTGCGCGCCTACGGCCGCTTCATTGCCTCGCTTGGCGGCCGCTACGTGACCGCATGTGATGTCGGCACGCGCAGCGAGGACATGGACATCATCGCCAGGGAGTGCCGCTACGTGACCGGGCGCACCACCGCGAACGGCGGCGCGGGCGATTCCTCGGTGCTCACCGCGCTCGGCGTCATGCACGGCATGCGCGCGGCGGCCCAGCACGCGTGGGGGGACACGAGCCTGCACGGCAGGACCGTCGGCGTGGAGGGCGTAGGCAAGGTAGGTCACCGGCTGGTCGACCACCTCCTCGAGGCCGGCGCCGAGGTGGTCATCTGCGACGTCAGCGACGCCGCCGTCGGCGCGGTCCGCGCCCGGCATCCGCAGGTCCGCGCCGTGGCCGAGGTGGGAGAGCTGGCCGCGGCGGAGCTGGACATCCTGGCCCCGTGCGCGCTCGGCGGAACGCTGACCGAGGACCTGGTGACCACGCTTACCGCGCGGATCGTCTGCGGCGCCGCCAACAACCAGCTGGCCCACCACGGGATCGAGAAGCTGCTCGCCGACCGGGGCATCCTCTACGCCCCCGACTACGTGGTCAACTCGGGCGGCGTCATCCAGGTGGCCGACGAACTGGCCGGGTTCAGCTTCGAGCGGGCCCGGGCCGCCACCGAGCAGATCTTCACGACCACCGCGAAAGTCCTCGCGATCGCGGCGGCCGACGGGGTGCCCCCGTCGGCTGCCGCGGACCGTCTGGCTGAGCGGCGAATGTCCGATGTCGGGCGGCTGCGCGGAATCTACCTGGGCACGATGGGATCAGCGTAGGCATCAGGGGCGCAAAGCGGGTACGGTTGTACCTGTACGGATGCTGGTGAACGTCGCGCTCTCCGTTGCGGGGTGGCGGCGCCGTCTTACGACGCACTGAAGCCAGCGAGGCGGAGATCATGGGGCCTGACTGGCTCCGGACGTTCGAGGGGGTCGAGCCAATGGGGCGCGGCCGAGCCAAGGCCAAGCAGGTAAAGGTTGCTCGCCAGCTCAAGTACAAGAGCGACGACACAGACCTTGACCGGCTGCGTGCGGAGCTGGGCGTCGGTGCGGACTCAG
Source organism: uncultured Actinomycetes bacterium (assembly GCA_963806335.1). Classification (GTDB taxonomy): domain Bacteria; phylum Actinomycetota; class Actinomycetes; order Streptosporangiales; family Streptosporangiaceae; genus Palsa-504. Next base: position 254,355 of record CAWDXO010000014.1, on the reverse strand, counting down.
GTGACGGCAATTCAGTCACCGGGGACTACGACGACGATGAGGAAGACGACGACGATGAGTCCCCCGGGTCGCAGGACGCCTGGAAGGACGCCGAGGACGCCTGGCCGCGGTAGTTAGCGGTCAGGACCCTTAGCGGTCAGGACCCTTAGCGGTCAGGACCCTTAGCGGTGAGGACCCCAGCGCCCAGGCCGTCGAGCACGTGCTTGCCCCGGTCATCTTCGGCGACCGGCACGGGGTACTGCCCGTCAAAGCAGGCGCGGCACAGGCCAGGCCGGGATCGTGGTCGCCTCGATCAGCCCGGCTAGCGACACGTAGCCCAGCGAGTCCGCACCTATCGAGGTGCAGATCTCGTCGGTCGACAGGCGGCCGGCGATCAGTTCGGCGCGGGTGGCGAAGTCGATGCCGTAGAAGCACGGCCAGCTCACCGGCGGGGAAGCGACCCGCACGTGCACTTCGGCGGCGCCCGCCTCGCGGAGCATCGCGACGAGCGCGCGCTGGGTGTTCCCGCGGACGATGGAATCGTCGACCACGACGATCCTGCGGCCGGCGATAGCGTCCTTGAGCGGGTTCAGCTTCAGCTTGATGCCGCGTTCACGGATCGTCTGGCTGGGCTGGATGAACGTCCGGCCGACGTAGGAGTTCTTGACCAGCCCCTGGCCGAAGGGAATCCCGCTGGCCTCCGCGAAGCCGATCGCGGCCGGCGTCCCCGATTCGGGGACCGGGATGACCAGGTCGGCGTCCGCGGGGTACTCGGCCGCGAGCCGCCTGCCGACCTCGACCCTGGTGGCGTGGACGCCCCGGCCGGAAATCGTGGTATCGGGGCGCGCCAGGTAGACGTACTCGAACAGGCACCCGCTCGGCTCCGGCGCCGCGAACGTCAGCGAGCGCACCCCGCGCCCGTCGATGCTGACGAGTTCGCCGGGCGCGATCTCCCGGACGAACCTGGCCCCGACGATGTCCAGCGCGGCCGTCTCGCTCGCGACCACCCAGCCGCTGTCCAGGCGGCCGAGCACCAGCGGCCGGAAGCCGTGCGGATCGCGTGCCGCGTACAGCGTCTGCTCGTCCATGAACACGAGCGAATACGCGCCCTTGGCCAGCGGGAGGACCGCCGCCGCCGCCCGCTCGACCACGCTCGCCGCCTTTTCTGCACTGCTCCCCGCCTGCTCACTGACGAACAACGCGGTGAGCACGTCGGTGTCGGATGTCGCCTCGATCCCGGTGCCGCCCGGGCCGCTGCCGCCGAGCAGGGCGGCCAGCTCCCGGGTATTGATCAGGTTCCCGTTGTGGCCGAGCGCCAGGCTCGTCTTGCCGGTGGACCGGAACGTCGGCTGCGCGTTGGCCCAGACCGAGGCGCCGGTGGTCGAGTACCGGCAGTGCCCCACCGCGATATGCCCGCGCAGCGTGGTCAGGGCGGGCTCGTCGAAGACCTGGGCGACCAGCCCCATCTCCTTGTGCACCATGATGCGGCTGCCGTCGCTGACGGCGATGCCCGCCGATTCCTGCCCCCGGTGCTGCAGCGCGTACAGCCCGAAGTAGGCGAGCTTGGCCACATCCTCGTTCGGTGCCCACACACCGAACACGCCGCAAGCGTCTCGTGGCGGCTGGTCCTCGGGAACAAGAGCATCCGTCAGGCGGCCGTCGGGGGGTGTCACTAATCCAGTTTAGTCGCACAGCGGCAGGTAGGCGCCAAGATCAGCGCGCGGGCCGCTGGCGTGAACGGCCGCCGTGCCGACCGCGTCGGTCCAGCCGAGCCGGCCGGTGGCCAGCCGGATCCAGGTGAGGGGGTCGGTCTCCACCACGTTCGGCGGTGTCCCCCGGGTGTGCACCGGCCCGGGCAGGCACTGCACGGCGGCCACCGGCGGGACCCGTACCTCCAGGACCCGGCCGGGGTGCCGCTCAGCGAGCAGGTAGAGCAGGTACCGCGCCGCCGTGCGCTGGTCCTCCGCCGCGGGCGCGGCCCCCTGGTCAAGCGCCCGCAGCACGGCCGCCACGCTCTGCGGCCCGCGCGGGTCCGGGCGACGGGGCGGCACGGCTCAGCCGAACAGCGCGGGCAGCGTCGGCGTGTGCGCCGCGGCGAGCTCGTCCAGGCCGATGCTGAAGCAGCCTTCGACCACGAGGCGGTCGCCGCCGGTCGCGCCGATGTCGGTGCCGGGCACGCCGTGCTCGGCCCGGATGGCCGCAAAAGCCGCCTCCGCTCCCGGGCGGACCGCCACTATGACGCGCCCGGCCGACTCGCTGAACAACGCGGTGAACGGATCGCCGGGCAGCCGGACCACGCAGCCGGCCTGGCCCCGGAGGCAGGATTCCGCCAGCGCCACGGCCAGGCCGCCGTCGGACAGGTCGTGCGCCGCGGCCAGCAGGCCGCCGGCGGCGGCCGCGGCGAGCAGGGCGCCCAGCCGCCGCTCGGCGTCGAGGTCGGGCGCTGGCGGACGGCCGCCCAGGTGACCGTGAAGCACATGCGCCCAGGCCGACCCGCCGAACTCCGCCCCGGTCCGGCCGAGCAGCACGATGCTGGCCCCGCTCGCGGCCCCGTCCTGTCCGGCAGGGAAGCCGATGGCGAGCCGATGGCGCACGTCGTCGTGGACGCCGAGGATCCCGACGACCGGGGTGGGGTGAATGGCCGCCGTCCCCGTCTGGTTGTAGAAGCTCACGTTGCCGCCGGTGACGGGCACGCCGAGGGCGGCGCAGCCGTCGGCGAGCCCGCGCACGGCCTCGGCGAACTGCCACATCACCGCGGGGTCCTCGGGCGAGCCGAAGTTCAGGCAGTTCGTCACGGCCAGCGGGCGGGCGCCGGTCACCGCGACGTTCCGGTATGCCTCACACAGCACCAGCTGGGTGCCCAGGTAGGGGTCGAGCCGGCAGTAGCGGCCGTTGCCGTCGGTGGCGAGCGCGATGCCGAGCCCGCTCTGCTCGTCCACCCGGAGCAGGCCGCCGTCTTCCGGCATGGCCAGGACGGTATCACCGCGGACGTAGCGGTCGTACTGATCCGTCACCCAGCTCTTGTCGGCCAGCCCGGGCGAGGAGATCAGGGCCAGCAGGCCGGCGCGCAGGCCGGCGCCGTCAGCCGGGCGCGGCAGCGCGGCCGGGTCATCGGCGGCCAGCGCGTCGCAGTCCGCGCCGCGTTCGGCCGGCCGGGCGTATACGGGGCCGTCGGCCGCCGATCCGGGCGGAAGATCCACCACCGTCTCGCCGTGCCAGGTCATGACCAGCCGGCCGCTGTCGGTCACCTCGCCGATCACCGCCGCCCTGACGTCCCACTTGGCGCAGACGCGGAGAAACTCATCCACGCGGGCCGGCTCGACCACCGCCATCATGCGTTCCTGCGACTCGCTCATCAAGATCTCGGGCGGTCCCAGGGACGCGTCGCGCAGCGGCACCGCATCCAGCCGGACCAGCATGCCGCCCGTGCCCGCGGCGGCGAGCTCCGTGGTGGCGCACGCCACACCCGCCGCGCCGAGATCCTGGATGCCGACCACCAGGCCGCCCGCGTAGAGCTCGAGGCAGCACTCGACCAGCAGCTTCTCCATGAACGGATCGCCGACCTGCACGCTGGGCCGCTTCGCGCTCTCGCCGCTCGCCGCCGCGCCGGCGAAGGAGGCGCTGGCCAGCACCGACGCTCCACCGACACCGTCCGGGCCGGTGGTGGAGCCGAACAGGATCACCTTGTTGCCGGGCCCGGTGGCGGCGGCGACCTGCAGGTCATCGTGCCGCATCACGCCCACGCAGAGGGCGTTGACCAGCGGATTCCCCGCGTAGCACGGGTCGAAATCCAGCTCCCCGCCGATATTGGGCAGGCCGAGGCAGTTCCCGTAGGAGGAGATGCCGCTGACCACGCCGGGCAGTACCCGGCCGGTGTCCGGCGCCGCGGCGGGCCCGAACCTGATCGCGTCCATCACCGCCACCGGGCGCGCGCCCATCGCCAGGATGTCGCGCACGATGCCGCCCACGCCGGTGGCCGCGCCCTGGTGCGGCTCCACGTACGACGGGTGGTTATGGGACTCGATCTTGAAGGTGACCGCGTAGCCCTGGCCGATGTCCACCACCCCGGCGTTGGCGCCGATGCCCGCGAGCAGCGCGCTGGACGGGGGCGCCTTGGCCGCGAACTGCTTCAGGTGCACCTTGGAGGACTTGTACGAGCAGTGCTCGCTCCACATGACCGAGTACAGGGCCAGCTCGGCGCCGGTCGGGCGGCGGCCCAGGGTCGCCACGATCCTGGCGTACTCCTCCTCCGTCAGGCCGAGCTCGGCAAAGGGCTGCGGCGTATCCGGCGTCGCCACCGCCCGCGCCACTGTATCTTCTGCTCGCCTCCGGGGCCCCGCCCGCCTCCCCATTCCCCCTTCACTGTGCCGCCTTCCCTCGTCGCTCGTTCCTCGCTGCTGCATCCAGGCGGCACCGCGCCCCGTTGGCTCGATCACGCCATGACCCCTGCCACCACGGAAGCGAAAAAGCCGAGGCCGTCGGCGGACGGGCCGGTGAGGTCATCGACCGCGTGCTCGGGATGGGGCATCAGGCCGACCACGTTGCCCGCGGCGTTGCAGACCCCGGCGATGCCGGCCGCGGATCCGTTCGGGTTGCCGCTGGCATACCTGATGACGACCTGGCCGGCGGCCTCGAGGTCCGCGAGCGTGCCCGCGTCGGCCGCGTACGCCCCTTCCCCGCTCTTCAGCGGGACCACGATCTGCTCGCCGGCGGAGTAGGCCCGCGTCCACGCCGTCCGCGCGTTTTCCACCCGCAGCCGCAGGTCACGGGTGATGAACCGGAGGCCGACGTTGCGGGTCAGCGCCCCGGGCAGCAGGTGCGCCTCGGATAGGATCTGGAAGCCGTTGCAGATGCCGAGCACCGGCAGGCCGGCCCGGGCGGCCGGCACCAGTTCGCCCATCACGGGCGCGAACCGGGCGATCGCGCCGCAGCGCAGGTAGTCGCCGTAGGAGAACCCGCCGGGCAGGATCACCGCGTCCACGCCACGCAACCCGCGATCGCCGTGCCAGAGCGGGACCGGCTCGGCCCCGGCGAGCCGCACGGCCCGCGCCGCGTCACGGTCATCCAGTGACCCAGGAAACGTAATGACCCCAATCCGCACCCAGGCAGTCTATTTTCCCTAGCTAGCCGCGCGGAACCGCCGGAACGGGGCGTCGCTTGACCACCTGATGTCCTTGCGCAGGGTCACGACGGTCCCGCGCCCGGGGCGGCTGTCCAGCGTGACGTTGTCGACGTAGGCTCGCATGATCGCCAGGCCCCGGCCCGATTCGGGCAACTGGGCCACCGGCACCTGCGGCGGGCTCGCGGCCCCGCGCGCGTCCCGGCGTGCGACGCCGACACCCTCGTCCGCCACCTCGACCTGGCAGCCGACCGGGCCGAGGCTGGTCATCACCGCGTATTCGGGGAGGTTCCGGCCGCCGTGGGTCAGGACGTTGGTGCAGGCTTCGGTGGCCGCGAGCAGGATGTCGTAGACCGATTCCTCGTCCACGCCGAGACGGCGCAGGGTGTCCCCGAGCACCCGGCGCATGACCGGCACGCTGAGCGACTCGCACTGGAACACCAGGCAGAACTTCACATCAGGAACCGATTTCGCACGCGTATGACCTCCCGTACTCACAGTTCCAGTGATTCCCCGTTAACGCGCCGGAAACCCGGCGACGGCCACCAGAGCGGCAGATCCAGCCGGTAAATCACCCCGAATGCAACGTAAAGTCCTCTATGACCGGGTTGGATAGCAGCTCCCGGGCCAGGTGTGTGATTGCTGTCACAGCATCGTCGTCCGCCGGTCCCTCGAGTTCCACCTCGAACCGCTTGCCCTGCCGGACTCCCAGCACCTGCCCGAACCCGAGCCGGTGGCACGCGCTGGCGATAGCATCCCCCTGCGGGTCGTGTATCTCCGGTTTGAGCATTACTTCCACGATCATTCGCGCCACGTATCCTCCAAGGCGATCAGGGCATATATCGTCTGGTGAAGAGCGTCTCACCGGGCCGCGGACGCATACGCCCCACCGGGCACGCAGCGTACGCGACGGCCCCGAGGCAGATGCGTCCGGGAACCCAAGGCCGTCTGGCCGGTGCTGGTGATCCCAGTCCCGGCCCGGAAAGGAGTGGCACGTGACCGTCGAATCCGGCGCCGCGACCACAGCCGCACTAGCCCCGCCATCCCCGCAATCCCCGCAATCCCCCCGAATCAGGCACGCCCGCCGAAACCGGGCTGATCCAGCTGCTCACCCCGGAGGGCGAGCGGGTCGAGCACCCTGACTACCCGCTCGAGCTCTCCGCCGCCGACATCAGGGCCATGTACCGGGACCTGGTCCTGGTCCGCCGGATCGATACCGAGGCGATCGCCCTGCAGCGCCAGGGCGAGCTCGGCATCTGGGCCTCGCTGCTCGGGCAGGAGGCCGCCCAGGTCGGGTCCGGGCGGGCCCTTGGCCCGGCTGACATGGTCTTCCCCACCTACCGCGAGCACGGGGTGGCCTGGTGCCGCGGCATCGACCCGGTGAAGCTGCTCGAGCTTTACCGTGGGGTCAGCCACGGCGGCTGGGACCCCGAGGAGCACAAGTTCCATCTGTATACGATCGTGATCGGCAGCCAGACCCTGCACGCGACCGGCTACGCGATGGGCATCCAGCGGGACGGCGCCGACGAGGCGGTCATCGCCTACTTCGGCGACGGCGCCACCAGCCAGGGGGACGTCAACGAGGCCTTCGTGTGGGCGCCGGTCTTCAACGCGCCGGTCGTGTTCTTCTGCCAGAACAACCAGTGGGCGATCTCCGAGCCGCTGGAGAAGCAGAGCCGCATCCCGCTCTACCAGCGCGCCCGCGGCTTCGGCTTCCCCGGCCTGCGCGTGGACGGCAACGACGTGCTGGCCTGCTACGCGGTGACGAAGAAGGCCATGCAGGCGGCCCGGGAAGGCCAGGGACCGACGCTCATCGAGGCGTTCACCTACCGGATGGGCGCGCACACCACCACCGACGATCCGACCAGGTACCGGCTGGCCAGCGAGCTCGAGATGTGGAAGCTCAAGGATCCCATCGAGCGGGTGCGGGCCTACCTGGCGCGCACCGGGCAGGCCGGACCGGAGTTCTTCGCCGAGGTGGAAGCGGAGGCCAAGGAGGTGGGCGCGCGGATCCGCGAGGCGTGCCGGACGATGCCCGACCCGCCGCCGCTGGCCATCTTCGACAACGTCTACGCCGAGCCCACCGCGATCCTGCGGGCCGAGCGCGAACAGTACGCGGCCTACCTCGATACCTTCGACGGCGAGCAGCCCGGGGAGGCCGGGCGATGACCACTCTCACGCTGTCCAAGGCGATCAACGCGGGCTTGCGGAAGGCCATGGAGAACGACCCCAAGGTCCTGATCATGGGCGAGGACGTCGGCAAGCTCGGCGGCGTCTTCCGCGTCACCGACGGCCTGCAGAAGGACTTCGGCGAAGCGCGGGTCATCGACACGCCGCTGGCCGAGTCGGCCATCGTCGGCACCGCGATCGGCCTGGCGCTGCGCGGATACCGGCCGGTCTGCGAGATCCAGTTCGACGGCTTCGTCTACCCGGCGGTCGATCAGATCATCAGCCAGCTCGCCAAGATGCGCTACCGGTCCCTGGGCCAGGTCAGCCTGCCGGTGGTTATCCGCATCCCGTGCGGCGGCGGCATCGGCGCGGTCGAGCATCACAGCGAGTCCCCCGAGGTGATGTTCGCGCACACCGCCGGCCTGCGGGTGGTCGCCTGCGCGGACGCGGCCGACGCGTTCACCATGATCCAGCAGTCGGTCAGCTCCGATGACCCGGTGATCTTCTTCGAGCCCAAGCGGCGCTACTGGGACAAGGGTGAGGTGGACACGGCCGCGGACCTGGCCAGCGCGCTGCCGTTTGACCGGGCCAGGACCGTCCTGGAGGGCAGCGAGGTGACGTTGCTCACCTACGGTCCGCTGGTCCGGACGTGCCTGGAGGCCGCGATCGCCGCCCGCGAGGACGGCCGCAGCATCGAGGTGGTCGACGTGCGCTCGCTGTCCCCGCTCGACGTGGACGCGATCTGCGCCTCGGTGCGCAAGACCGGCCGCTGCGTCGTCGCGCACGAGGCGGCGGTGTACGCGGGGCTTGGCGCCGAGATCGCGGCGCGCGTCACCGAGCAGTGCTTCTATCACCTCGAAGCGCCGGTGCTGCGCGTCGGCGGCTTCGCCACGCCCTACCCGCCGTCGCGGCTCGAGGACCACTACCTGCCCGACCTGGACCGGATCCTGGACGCCGTCGACCGCACGTTCGGTTACTGAGGAGCGACGATGACCGAACGCAAGGAGTTCAAGCTGCCCGACGTGGGTGAGGGCCTGACCGAGGCCGACATCGTGGCCTGGCACGTCAAGCCGGGAGATCAGGTCGAGGTCAACCAGATCATCGTGGAGATCGAGACCGCCAAAGCGGTGGTCGAACTGCCGTCGCCGTGGGACGGGACGGTCGCCCGGCTGCTGGCCGCCGAAGGCCAGACCGTCGACGTGGGCGTGCCGATCATCGCGGTGGACGTGGGCGAACCGGCGGGCACCGTAGCCGGTTCCGCCCAGGAAAAAACCGATGATTCCGAACGGACAGTGGTTCCAGCCGCGGCCACCGGTAAGCCCGAACGCCAGGCCGTCCTGGTCGGCTACGGCGTCAAGGCCGCGTCAACGACCCGGCGCCCGCGCAAGGCGGCGCTAGCCGTCGAGGCGGCCGCGACCCGGCCGGAAACGGCCGAGGTGCCCACCGGTCCGGAGGTACCCGTGGAGCCGCCGGAGCTGCCGGCGGAGGCCCGGCCGCCAGCGGTCCGGGCGCTGGCCAAGCCGCCGGTCCGCAAGCTCGCCAAGGATCTGGGCATCAGCTTGGTCCAGCTGGCGGGCACCGGGCCGGGCGGCTCGATCACCCGGGACGACGTGCAGCGTGCGGCCAGTGATACCGGCGCCCGTTCGGAAAATATGGTGGTCGGAAACGGGACCCGGGCGCCCGCCGGCGTCGCGGACCTCAGCCACGACGGCGAGGAGCGCATTGCGGTTAAGGGCCTGCGCAAGCACATGGCCGCGGCCATGGTGTCGAGCGCGTTCACCGCGCCGCACGTCACCGAGTTCCTGCAGGTCGACGTGACCGAGACGATGGCCGCGGTGCGGCGGGTGCGCGAGCTGCCCGAGTTCGCGGACGTCCGGGTGTCGCCGCTGCTTTTCGTGGCCCGTGCGCTGCTGGTCGCGGTGGCCCGGCATCCGCTCATCAACTCGTCCTGGGATGCCGGGGCACAGGAGATCGTGGTCAAGCACTACGTGAACCTGGGCATCGCGGTCGCCGCGCCGCGCGGGCTCCTCGTGCCGAACGTCAAGAACGCCGGCGAGCTGCCGCTGCCCGAGCTGGCCCGCCGCCTGCAGGCGCTGACCGAGACGGCCCGGGCGGGCCAGGCCACGCCCGCCGACCTGGCGGGCGGCACGATCACGATTACCAACGTCGGGGTGTTCGGGGTGGACGCGGGTACTCCGATCCTGAGCCCCGGCGAGGCCGCCATCCTGGCGTTCGGCCAGGTCAAGGAGGCGCCCTGGGTGGTCGGCGGGCAGCTCGCGGTGCGCCAGGCGTGCACCTTGTCGCTGTCCTTCGACCATCGCATCATCGACGGGGAACTCGGTTCCGCCGTGCTGCGCGACGTGGGGGCGATGCTCGAAGATCCAGTCCGGACGCTGGCCTGGGGTTGATACCCCCGTGCTGATATGGCCGTGTTGATACGGTCGGGCCATGATCAGGCATATGGTGCTGTTCCGGTGGACGCCGGACGCGACGCAGGAGCAGAAGCAGCGGGTGGCCGCGGAGCTCAGGCGGCTGCCCGCGCTGCTGCCGGTGCTGCGCGGCTATGACGTCGGGGCCGATCTGGGCCTGGCCGAGGGGAACTTCGAGTTCGCCGTCGTGGCCGACTTCGACGACCTCGAGGGGTTCCGGACCTATCGGGACGACCCGCGGCACCGGGCGGTCATCGCGGAGTTCATCCAGCCGATAATCGCCCAGCGCGCCGCGGTCCAGTACGAGTTCTGAGCCGTCCTGGAACTTCGGCCTAGAAGGCGCCCTCGGGCAGGTCCATCAGGTCGAGGGTGGTTTCCTCGGCGACCTTGCGCTCCGCGGCGAGCCTGGGCAGCACCGTGGCGGCGAAGAACCTGGCCGCGCCGACCTTGCCCGCGTAGAAGTCGTGGTCGGCGGCGCCCGCGGCGATCTCGTCCAGCTTCCGCAGCGCGATCTCCGCGTGGGTAAGCAGCAGCCACCCGATCACCAGGTCACCGAGCGCCATCAGTAGCCGGGTGGTGTTCAGGCCCGCCTTGTAGATCTCGGCGGGCTGCTGCGCCGACGCCATCGCGAAGCCCGCCATGGCGCCCGCCATGGCCTCGACGTGAGCGGCGCCCTCCGCGAGCGCGGCCCGCTCGGCCTTGAGCCTGCCGTTGCCCCCTTCGGCGGCGGCGAACTCCCTGATCTTGGCCAGCAGGGTCCCGAACGCCTTCCCGTTGTCCCTGATGATCTTGCGGAAGAACAGGTCCAGGCTCTGGATCCCGGTCGTGCCCTCGTACAGGCTGTCGATCTTGGCGTCCCTGATGTACTGCTCGATCGGGTAGTCCTGGAGGAACCCGGAACCGCCGAGGGTCTGCAGCGACAGGGTGAGCATCTCATACGATCGCTCCGAGCCGACGCCCTTGACGATCGGCAGCAGCAGCTCGTTCAGGCCCGCGGCGGCCTCGTCCGCGCGTCCCTGCGCCGCCGCGACCTGGAGCGTGTCCTGGATCGTGGCCGTGTAGAGGACCAGGGCCCGCATGCCTTCGGCGTAGGCCTTCTGCAGCATCAGCATCCGGCGGACGTCGGGGTGGTGGATGATCGTCACGCGCGGCGCGGTCTTGTCCGTCATCTGGGTGAGGTCGGCGCCCTGGCTCCGGTTCCTGGCGAAGTCCAGCGCGTTCAGGTAGCCGGTGGACAACGTGGCGATGGCCTTGGTCCCGACCATCATCCGGGCGTCCTCGATCACCTTGAACATCTGCCTGATGCCGTCGTGCACGCCGCCGACCAGGGTGCCCACCGCCGGGCGCCCCCCTGGTTGAGCAGTGCCGAACGTCACCTCACACGTGGTCGACGCCTTCAGGCCCATCTTGTGCTCGACGTTGGTGACGAAGACGCCGTTGCGCTCGCCCAGCGTCCCGTCCGCAGCCGTCAGGTACTTGGGCACGAGGAACATCGACAGGCCCTTGGTGCCCGGCCCAGCGCCTTCGGGCCGGGCCAGCACCAGGTGGAAGATATTGTCGGCCAGGTCGTGCTCGGCGCTGGTGATGAACCGCTTGACGCCTTCGATGTGCCAGGTCCCGTCGGGCTGCTCGATCGCCCGGGTGCGCCCCGCGCCGACGTCGGAGCCGGCGTCGGGCTCGGTCAGCACCATGGTGGCGCCCCACTCGCGCTCGATGGCCTCCGCGGCGAACTGCTTCTGGTCTTCGGTGCCGAGGTCCCACAGCACGCGGGCCATCGTGTGCCCGCTCGCGTACATCCATACGGCCGGGTTGGAGCCGAGGATAAGCTCCGCCATGGCCCAGTTCAGGGACCGGGGCGCTTCGGTGCCGCCCAGCTCGGCGGGTAGCGACACCCGGTACCACCCGGCGTCCATGAACGCGCGGTAGGACTTGCGCAGCGACTCCGGTATCCGCACCGAGTGCGTGGCGACATCGAACTCCGGCGGGTTCCGGTCGGCGTCGGCGAAGGACTCGGCCAGCGGTCCGGTCGCCATCCGCTCCAGCTCGCCGAGGATTCCGCGGACGGTCTCCTCGTCCAGCTCGGGGTAGGGAGGCTGGCCCAGCAGGTCCTGGCGCCGCAGCACCTCGAAGAGGTTGAACTCGATGTCGCGCAGGTTGCTCTTGTAGTGACTCATCCGTTACTCCGCCGTGTCGCCGTTTCACCCGGTCCGGATACTATGCTACCCGCTAGTAACAAGTGCGGCGAGGACGGCCGCCGGCGCCTGGACCACGACGGACACGATTGACCCGGCACGTCAGTATTGGCCGGATGTCCGTATTTTTATGCGTTTTCACAAATCGTTGATCACCGGCGACTACGCTTCGCATGTGTGACAGACGTTCGCGGTCCCTCCACGGGCCTGCCCGCCCGACGGCCAGGCGCGGACGTTCCGGCACCAAACGGCAACGGACACCCGCGGGGTCCGGCCCCGGTCTGGGGACCGGGACCGTCGCAGGAGCCGCGTGAGCCCGCCCAGTCCGAGGGACGACCGGAACCGGGCCCGCCGGAACCGGGACTGCCGGAACCGGGACTGCCGGAACCGGGACTGCCGGAACCGGGACTGCCGGAACCGGGACTGCCGGAACCGGGACGGCCGGAAGCGGGGCGGCCAGAACCGGGACGGCCGGAAGCGGGGCGACCGGAAGCGGGACTGGCCGGGTACGGGCCGCCGGACGCCGAGCAGCTCGCCCGCCGCCAGCCCGGAACCGGCCCCTTCACCCGCCTGCCGGGCGGTCCCCCGACCCGCCAGCCGCAGGCTCGCCTCATCGCGCCGGGCGGACGCCACCGGCGTCCGGTCCCCGCCAGCCTGCCCGAGGGCACCCCCGCGCTGGTACTGGCGGTACCAAACACCAACGACGACAGCCTGTCCGGCCCCACCGCGGAGATCGCTACCGTGCTCCGCATCGACAACCCGGAGCTCGACGTCCAGACGGCGCGGATAGATCACGGCGGACGCGGCGACCCGACCGGGATCCGGGCGGTCCTGGCCGACGCCGCGGCCCGGCGCCCGGCGGGCGCGCCCTCGGCCGTCGTGGTGCCGCAGCTGGTGGCCCCGCACCCCGGCACCGTCCGCGCGCTGCGCGAGGCCATCGCGGCCAGCGGCGCCAACGCGAGGATTGGCGAGGTCTTCAACACCAACGCCCTGCTGGCCGAGGCGCTGCACCACCGGCTCGCGGACGCCGGCCTGGCCCGGGCCGACCGGGTGCGCATGTTCAGCATCACCACCTCCGCCGACGGCATCATCCTGGCCACCGTCGGCGGGGAAGAAGCGGTGGGCACCGTCAGCATCACCGCCTTCCTGCTCGCGGCCCGGCTCGCGCTCCCGGTCCTGGCCGCCTCCCTGGACGCCAAGCCCACCGTCGAGGAAGCGGCGGCCCAGCTGGAGGCCATGGGAGTGACCCGGATCGCCGTCGCGCCCTGCGTGATCGGCCCGGAAGCCGATCCGGCGGCCATCGCCGACGCCGCCGCCGCGATCGGCGCCAAGTGCGCCGCGCCGCTCGGCGCGCACAGCAACGTGATCAAGCTGATCTCGCTGGCCTACGGCCAGGTGCTCAGCCAGCTCGAGACACCCGGCTCCTGAGCGCGGGTTCCCCTTAGTAACTTCACGCGTCCCTGCTGCGGAGCGCGACGACCGCCAGGCCCAGGGCGAGCGCGGTATAGCCGTACAGCAGGACGAACCCGGCCCACGGCGGCAGCGGGAAGTAGCCATCTCCCGGCGTGTAGCTGGCGCTGACCTGCGGATACCTCGGGACGGTCTGCTGGACGGCGAACGCGGCGGCCGGAGTGACCCGCAGCAGCCAGTCCGCGGCCGTTGCGGGCAGCACCGGCAGCGCGGTGGCGAAGAAGTACGGCAGCACGATCGCCGCGATGACGGCGGTGACCGCTCCGGCGCTGTGCCGCAGGATCGTTCCCAGGGCGAGGGCGAGGCCGGCCTGACGTCATCGTGGGAATAGTCATTTCGCGGCCGCCGGGGCCGGCTCGGCGCGGTACTGGACCGCGTCCCTGGTCAGCTCCAGGTGGGCCTCCTCCAGCGTCACGATCATCTGGCCGCCTTCTCACTCGGTCGGTGTTCGGGTACGGCAGTGGTTGTACGCCGGCGCCGGTATCAGGCCGGTGACGGCCGCTGAAACCGGGCTGATACTGGCGACCTGGCATGGTCGGATCCAGGCCGCGTAACCTGGCGGCCCGTAACCTGGCGGCCCGTAACCTGGCGGCCCGTAACCTGGCAGCAGAAGGATCCCGGACAGATCATGAGAGTGCTCGTCGCTGAAGATGTCGAAGACCTGGCCACGGCGGTCGCCGCCGGGCTGCGCCGGGAGGGCATGGCCGTCGACGTTGTCCTGGACGGGACCGCGGCGCTCGAGCACCTGGCCGTCACCCGGTACGACGTGGTGGTGCTGGACCGGGACCTGCCCGGAACCCATGGCGACGACGTTTGCCGGCAGCTAGCGGCCGAGCGGTCGCACAGCCGGGTGCTGATGCTGACGGCGGCCAGCACGGTCCGGGACCGGGTGGACGGCCTCGGGCTCGGCGCCGACGACTACCTGCCCAAGCCCTTCGACTTCGCCGAGCTCGTCGCGCGCATCCGCGCCCTGGGCCGCCGCCCCGCCACCTCGCTGCCCCCGGTGCTCGAACGCGGCGACGTGACCCTCGACCCCAGCCGCCGGATCGCGTTCCGCGCCGGACGGCGCCTCGAGCTCAGCCCGAAGGAATTCGCGCTGCTTGAGTACCTGCTCGCCGCGGCCGACCGGGTGGTCTCCGCCGAGGAACTCCTGGAACGCGTCTGGGACGAAGCCGCCGACCCCTTCACGACCGCGGTCAAGCAGACCATGCGCCGCCTGCGGGCCAAGCTCGGCGACCCGCCCGTCATCCGCACCGTCCGTGAGGGCGGTTACCAGATCGGAGGACTGTGATGCGCCCTGGCCGCACCACGGCTTCAGTGCTCCACCTGCCCCGGCGGACGCTGCGGACGCAGCTCGCCCTGCTCTACGGCGGGGTCTTCAGCGCCCTGGGCGTCATCCTGCTTGCCGGGGCGGGCGTCCTGGTGGTGCGGGGGTCGGCTTCCCAGGCCGCCCCGGGCAGCGGGCTCGCCGGCGGCCCGCCCGTCGCCGACGGCCGGCACCTGGACCTCGGGTCCGCGGCGGTTTTCGAGGTCATCGGCCTGGCGGTGGTGGTCATGGTCGCGCTCACGCTCGGCTGGGTGATCGCCGGGCGACTGCTGCGACCGCTGCGCACGATCACGGCCACCGCCCGGGATATCTCCGCCGGGAACCTGCACCAGCGCCTCGCCCTCACCGGCCCCGACGACGAGCTCAGGGAGCTCGGGGCCACCCTCGACGGCCTGTTCGGGCGGCTGGAGGCCTCGTTCGATTCGCAGCGCCACTTCGTGGCGAACGCCTCCCACGAACTGCGGACCCCGCTCACCGCGGAGCGGACCGTGCTCCAGGTCGCCCTGGCCGACCCGGACGCCACCGCAGCGACGCTGCGGTCAGCCTGCGAGAAGGCGCTGAAATGGAGCGACCAGCAGGAACGCCTCCTGGAGGCACTGCTCACTCTGGCCAGCAGCGAGCGCGGCGTCGAACGGTGGGAGCCCTTCGACCTCGCCGACATCGCCGGGAAGGCCATCCTGGACCGCCACGCCGAAGCCGAGCGGCGGGGCATCCGCATCGACGCCGACCTCGGCGCGGCTCCGGCCACCGGCGATCCCGCCCTAGCCGAAAGCCTGATGGCCAACCTGGTAAGCAACGCCATCCGGCACAATCTGGACGGCGGCCGGATCGAGATCTCGACGGCCATAACCGACGGGCGGGCGGTGGCAACCGTCAGCAACACCGGACCATTGGTCCCGTCCGGCGAGGTAGACCGTCTCTTCCAGCCGTTCCAGCGGCTGGGCGCCGAGCGAATCCGCCGTGGGTCCGGGGTCAGCGGGCACGGGCTCGGCCTGGCCATCGTGAGCGCCATCGTCGGCGTCCACGGCGCTACCCTCACGCCGCGAGCCCGGCCCGAAGGCGGCCTCGACATCACGGTGAGCTTTCCCTGACCTCCTGCAGAAGGCCCTGAGGTGTCGGCGGCGCCGCGTTGATCTGCGCCGCGCTCGACGGCCCGGGTTGCCCTCCGACCCGCCATCGCGGCGGGGCGGCGTCCGGTGAGCACTGTGAGCAGACCGCACACCAGCACCACGCGTAGTCCAGCGTGTCCGCCCAGCAGGCCAGAGTTCTTGCCCTGACGGGAGACTTTGCCCCCAAGTCTCCGTGTGTCACTTAAGCCCCGAGTACCCCCCCGAATCTCTGTGCGTCACGCCTCTGAGCGTCTTTGGCTACGGATTGTAATTATCGAATCTCGTGATGTGATGTTAGTCTCGTCGCTACGACCGGCCCGACAGGCTCGCATGTGATCCCGAGCACATTTCACCCTCATGGATGATCCACACTTATAGGGCAGGGTGAGAAACTATCGCTGGCCAGCCAGTCGGCCCGGGTGGCGCCGGGCCGCAGCGCCAGCAAGGAGGATTGGTGGAGGACGCCGAACTAGTGCTGGGGCGGGCACCGCTTTTCGATGGGCTCGACGACGAGAACGCACGAGCCCTCCGCCGGCAGATGGCAGAGGTCAAGCTGTCGCGGGGCGACCATCTCTTCCTCGAGGGGCAAGACGGAGATCGCCTCTACGTCGTGCTCGACGGCAAGATCAAGCTCACCCGGGCGGCGAGCGATGGCCGGGAGAACTTGTGGAGCGTGCTGGGGCCGGGCGAGATGTTCGGCGAGCTCTCGCTGTTCGATCCGCGGCCGAGGACCTCGACGGCCAGTGCCGTCACCGAAGCTACCGTCGCGGCGCTCGCCCACGACGCGCTGCGCCGCTTGCTGCTCGAGCGGCCCGAGGTGTCTATGCACATGCTGCGGGCGCTAGCCAGGCGCCTTCGGCGTGCTAACGACGTGGTGGCCGACCTGGTCTTCACCGACGTCCCTGGCCGTGTGGCGAAGAACCTGCTGGACCTGGCCGACCGGTTCGGCGAGCAGGAACGCGACGGCCTGCACGTCCATCACGACCTGACGCAGGAGGAACTGGCCCAGCTGGTGGGGGCCTCCCGGGAGACGGTCAACAAGGCGCTGGCCGACTTCGCGGCGCGCGGCTGGCTGCAGATCTCGGCCCGTTCCGTGCTCATCCTGGACACCGAGCGGCTGCGCAAACGCGCCCGTTAGAGACCCGCGCGGGAGGCCTGCTCGAGCCCTGCCGTCAGGGCTCGCCGAGGTAATCGAGCTGGGCGCGGACCGACCACTCGGCGGCCGGCCAGACGGAGGGATCGACGTCGGTGTAGATCATGGCGACGATCTCGGCCGGCGTCCGGGCGCCCGCGGCCAGCGCGGACCTGACCTGGTCCAGCCGTTCCGCCCGGTGCGAGAGGTAGTAGTCGAGGGTCCCGATCGGGTCGGCGAGCATCGGGCCATGCCCGGGCAGCAGCAGGCCAACCCCGCAGTCTTCGGTCAGGTCCCGCAGCTGGCTCAGTGTCCGCAGGTAGTCGCCGAGGTTCCCGTCCTGGGCGATGACCGTGGTGCCGCGGCCGAGCACGGTATCCCCGGTGAACAGGGCGCCATCCGCGGGCAGCAGCAGGCACACCGAGTCCGCGGAATGGCCCGGGGTCGCGACCACCCGCAGCTCACAGCCGGCCGCCGTGACCACGTCGCCGTCCGCCAGCCCTTCGGGGCCAAGCCGGCGGGCCGGGTCGGCCGCCTGCACCGGAGCCCCGGTCAGCTCGGCGAGCCTGGCCGCCCCGGCGGAATGATCCAGGTGCCCGTGCGTGAGCAGGATCCTCGCCACCTGCCGGTCGCCGGCGACCGCTGCCGCGAGCACGCGGCCCAGGTGGCCCTCATCGTCCGGGCCAGGGTCGATGACCACGACCGACGTCGTGCCAGGCTCCGCGATCAGCCAGGTATTGGTGCCGTCCAGCGTCATCGGCGAGGGGTTGGGCGCGAGCAGGCAGGTGGCCCGCGACGTGCGGAATCCGTCGATGCTCACGACGGCTGACCGTTTCCCTGCTGGTCGGGCCGGGGTTGGTCGGGCCGGGGTTGGTCGGGCCGGGGTTGGTCGGGCCGGGGTTGGTCGGGCCGGGGTTGATCGGGCCGGGGTTGATCGGGCATGGCCAGCCAGGCGCGTTCGCCGTCGATCATCACCTTGGGCAGCCGGGGGGTCATCACCCGGCGCAGGGTCAAGATGCCGGTCAGGTCCTGATGCGCGGCGAGCTCGCCGAGGGTCACGGCTGTCGGCGGCAACAGGGTGATCTCGCCGGTCCGGGCCGATTCGAGAGCGGCGGCAGGCCGGAGCCAGGTCCCCGAGTCGGACTCCCCGGGACCAGGGCTGTCCACCTGGGTGGCCCGATCGTGCTGCTCCGCGGGCGAGGCCAGCCCGGCGGACTGCCCAGGCGGCACGGCCGCGGCGAAGAACCAGGTGTCGAAGCGGCGGGGCGAGGCCTCAGGCGTGATCCAGCGGGCCCACGGGGTCAGCAGGTCGGCCCGCAGCAGCAGGCCCCGGCGGCCGAGCAGCTCGCCGAATGACGTCGATCCCTCGAGCAGCAGGCGCCTGTCCCCGGCGAGACCAGCGCTGTCGTCCAGCAGAACCGCCGGTGATGGGCCGGCCAGCAGCACGCCCGCCTCCTCGAACGTTTCCCTGACCGCCGCGCAGACCAGAGCGCGGGCGCGTTCCGGGGACGTGCCGAGCTGGCCGGCGAAATCAGCGGGGTCGGGCCCGGCCCAGCCGATTTGCGGGTCGGCGTCCCGCTCGTCGACGGCTCCGCCCGGGAACACGCAGGCGCCCGGCGCGAATTCCAGTGTCCCGGTGCGGCGCAGCAGATACGCCTCGACGCCGGGACGCTGGCGGAGCAGGATGATGGTCGCGGCCTCGCGCGGGACCGCGGGTGCGAGCAGGCCCGCCGCGATCTCGCGGGCCCGCTCGGCGAGCGGTCGCGGCACCCGGTGGTCTGCCCCGATGGTCCTGGGCTCGTTCACTAGCGCCCGCCCATCTGGCTCAGCCGCGGACTTCGGCGATCAGCTCGACTTCCACCGGCGAGTTCAGCGGGAGCTCGGCCACCCCGACCGCGCTCCTGGCGTGCCTGCCGTCCTCGCCGAAGACCTCGATGAGCAGCTCGCTCGCCCCGTTCACGACCTGCGGCTGGCCGCCGAAGCCGGGCGCGCTCGCCACGAAGCCGGTCACCTTGACGATCCTGCGGATACCATCCAGGCCGCCGGCCTGCGACGCGGCGGCGGCGAGAGCGTTCAGCGCGCAGGTGCGGGCGAGGCCGGCCGCGTCCGAGACACTGACCTCACCGCCGACCTTGCCGACGGCGGGAAGCTTCCCATCCACCGTCGGCAGCTGGCCTGAGGTGTAGACGAAGGCGCCGCTACGCACCGCGGGCACGTACGCACCTCCCGGCGCCGCTACCGGCGGCAGCGTCAGCCCGAGCGCAGCCAGCCGCTCGGCTGGGCCGGTCACGGTTTCTCCCTTTTCAGGTAGGCGACCAGCTGCTCCGAGTTAGGGCCTGGTATCACCGTGACCAGTTCCCAGCCGTCGTCGCCCCAGTTATCGAGGATCTGCTTGGTCGCGTGCACGAGCAACGGCACCGTCGCGTACTCCCACTTTGGCATGGACTGAACCCTACGCCTCCTCCGCTGGGGCCACGTCAGGGGCCGTGACCTGCTGTACCTCAGGTGCAGTGCCATTTTCCACTTCGGGCACCGGCGGGATCGGGCTCTCCTCGAGCTCGGGCACGTGGACGTTCGAGATGGCCGCCTCCGCGGCGGCTACCTCGGCGTCGCCGAGGTCGTCAAGTTCGCCGATGGGCTCGGGCGCGGGCGCGGGCGGGCCGGGCGCCATCTTCTCGAAGAACCTGAGCAGCTCGACCGGGATCGGCATGACGAGCGTGCTGTTCCGCTCACCGGCCACCTCGACCACCGTCTGCAGCAGCCTCAGCTGCAGCGCCGCCGGGTCGCGCGACATCACGTTAGCGGCGGCCGCGAGCCGCTTGGATGCCTGGTACTCACCGTCGGCGGTGATGATCCTCGCGCGCCGCTCACGCTCGGCCTCGGCCTGGCGCGACATGGAGCGCTTCATGCCCTCGGGCAGCGACACGTCCTTGATCTCGACCCGCTCGACCCGAATGCCCCAGGGGCCCTCGGTGGGCTCGTCGATGATCCTGCGCAGCTCGCGGTTGACCGTCTCCCGCTCGGCGAGCAGCTGGTCCATCTCGGACTGGCCGATGATCGAACGGAGCGAGGTCTGCGCCTGCTGGGAGATGGCGAACATGTAGTTCTGCACGTTGACCGTGGCCTTGATCGGATCCACCACGCGGAAGTACACCACCGCGTCCACCCGGACGCTCACGTTGTCCCTGGTGATGCCCTCCTGGGCGGGCACGGCCATGGCGACGATCTGCATATTGACCTTTTGCATCCGGTCGCCGACGGGCCGGATGACGGCCAGCCCGGGGCCGCGTATCTCGGGCATGACCCGCCCGAACCTGTAGATGATGCCCTTTTCGTACTGCTGCACTACCTTGAGCGAGCGCGCGACCGCGACAAGCCCGAGTATGACCAAGATCACGATGACAGCAACAACTGCACCCACCGGGATCACCTCTCTTCCTAGACCCCCAGCGTAGTGACCTAAGGACCACGCGCCAGTCGCGGCTACCGAACCATAAGGTATCCGCGCGGAGATAGCCTCCGTGGAAGGAACAAATCGGAGGCAACAACGGCATGACCACGAGGGATACCGACTGGGACGGCGTGCGGCTGCACGTCGTCACGGGTAAGGGCGGCACCGGCAAGACCACGGTAGCGGCGGCGATGGCGCTGGCGCTGGCCAGCACTGGGCGCAAGGTCCTGCTGATCGAAGTCGAGGGCAGGCAGGGCATCGCCCGGCTCTTCGACTGTCCGCCACTGCCGTATGAGGAACGGAAGGTCGCGATCGGCCTGGGCGCCCAGGGGGCCGGGCAGGGCGGTGACGTCTATGCCCTCGCCGTCGATCCCGAGGGCGCCCTGCTCGACTACCTGGAGATGTTCTACAACCTGCGCCGCACCGGCAAGGCGCTGACCAGGCTCGGCGTGGTGGATTTTGCCACCACGATCGCCCCTGGCCTGTCCGACGTCCTGGTCACGGGCAAGGCTACTGAGGCCGCCAGGCGGCGCGTGGACCGGCGCGACGACAGCCACTTCTACCACGCGGTGGTGATGGATGCCCCGCCGACCGGCCGGATCAGCCGGTTCCTTGACGTCAGCACGGAGGTCTCCGCGCTGGCCAAGATGGGTCCGATCAGGACCCACGCGGACACGGTGGCCAGGGTGATCCGGTCGCCGCAGACCGCGGTGCACTTCGTGACGACGCTCGAGGAAATGCCGGTGCAGGAAACCCTGGACGGCCTCGCCGAGCTACGCGAGCTGACCGGCGACGGCATCCGGCCAGGCGGTGTCATCATCAACATGTCACGCCCGGCCGGGCTCGACCGCGCCGACCTGGCCGCGGCGGCCAGCGGGTCCCTGGACGTCAACGAACTCGCGCTCGGCCTGAAGGCGGCCGGAATCAGCGACAACCACGGGCTGGCCGCCGACCTGGCGACCGAACTGAGGGAGCACGCGATGCAGGTGGCCGTGCAGGACAGGGAGCGCGAGGAACTGCAGACATCGGGACGCCCGCTGTACGAGCTGCCGATGATCCCCGAGGGGATCGATCTGGCCAGCCTGTACCAGCTGGCCACTGCACTCAGGCAGCAGGGGGCGGCATGAGCGAGCCGGAAAGGGCCCAGGGCACGCTGGACGCGAGCAGGAAACAGCGGACAGCCGCCAAGCCGGTCCGGCTTGACCTGGACCGGATCATCGACGATCGCCGGACGAGGATCATCGTCTGCTGCGGATCCGGCGGCGTCGGCAAGACCACGGCCGCGGCGTCGATCGGCCTGCGCGCCGCCGAACGCGGGCGGCAAGCGTGTGTCCTGACCGTCGACCCGGCCCGGCGCCTCGCCCAGTCGATGGGCCTGACCTCGCTGGACAACACGCCCCGGGTGGTAGCCGGGGTCGATACGGCGAACGGCGGCAGCCTGCACGCGATGATGCTCGACATGAAGCGGACGTTCGACGAGATCGTAGAGGCGCACGCTGACCCTGACCGGGCCGCGCAGATCCTGGCGAACCCTTTCTACCAGTCGCTGTCCTCCAGCTTCGCCGGGACGCAGGAGTACATGGCGATGGAGAAGCTCGGCCAGCTGAGGCACGCGGAAGAGTGGGATCTCATCGTCGTCGATACCCCGCCGAGCCGCTCCGCGCTCGATTTCCTTGATGCTCCGCAACGCCTCGGCCGTTTCCTCGACGGCAAGCTGATCCGGCTGCTCACGGTGCCGGCCAAGGCCGGCATGTCGTACATGAAGGTGCTGAACGCCGGGTTCGCCATGATGACGAGCGCGCTAACCAAGATCCTCGGCGCGCAGGTCCTGAAGGACGCGCAGACGTTCGTCACCGCATTTGACACCATGTTCGGCGGCTTCCGCGAGCGAGCCGAGTGGACGTACCGCCTGCTGCAGGCGCCGGGCACCGCGTTCCTGGTCGTGGCCGCGCCGGAACCTGACGCGCTGCGCGAGGCTTCCTACTTCGTCGAGCGACTCGACACCGAGCGGATGCCACTGGCCGGGCTCGTCCTCAACCGGGTCCATGCCTCGGCCGCTGGCCGGCTGAGCGCCGCCCGGAGCCTGGCGGCCGCCGAGACCCTGGACATGCAGGAGCGCCCGGAGGACTCGGCGGGGAGCGGTCCGCGCTACTCAATCGCCGCGGCAGCCCTGCGGCTGCACGCCGAGCGCATGCAGCTCAGCAAGAGGGAACGCCGGCTGGCCGAGCACTTCACTTCGGCCCACCCGGCGATCCCGGTGGCGGAGGTGGTCGCGCAGCCCGAGGATGTACACGATCTCGAGGGGTTGCGGGTGATCGGCGCGATACTGTCCCGGCAGGGCTCGTAAGCCCTGCCGGGACAGCACAAGAAACTCGTTGATCAGAAAAAAGCTGGTTGGCGCGGCTTAGCCACTCTGCTTAGCCGCCCGCTGAGCGACGCTGCTCAGCTGGCCACGAGCTCGTCGATCGACTGCCGCTCGTATTCGTCGCGCGCGCGCTCAAGCAGTTCGCGCCACGAGGTGACTTCGGGGCGCCGACGGAGCAGCGCGCGCCGCTCCCGCTCGGTCATTCCACCCCAGACACCGAACTCGATCCCGTTGTCGAGCGCATCCGCAAGGCACTCCGTGCGAACCGGGCAGCCCCGGCAGATCAGCTTGGCTCGATTCTGCGCTGCACCCTGGACGAAAAGTTCGTCAGGGTCGGTTCCCTTGCATGCGGCGCGTGTGGTCCAGTCAGTGATCCACATGTGCCCACTCCTCTTGATCGTCGAGCGCGAACGCATCGACGGTCGTCTCGATGGGGTTGCGATTCCGCGGTCAGCGCGTGCGGCCGCTCTGACCACGGTTATCTGTTCGTGATCCAGCAACTTACGGGGAGTCCGGCCGTGATGCCAAGACCCCGGCATGGTCATTTACCAAATAGTTCTCACGGGCTATATGGAATCCCGCAAATTATCACTCTCCGGGTGTGAACGTGCTCCAGTCGTAACTTTGATGAGCATACGTGACACTTGCGGTAACTTAGGGTATTAGTCCTGTTTTGCCCTGGTTGGGTGACCTGGGCACGTCTAGGGCTCGAGGCCGGCTATGTCCCGTACAAGCGCACTAGCCACTTGCCACGGCGGCGTACGCTAATCGCGTGCAGGCCGGAGAGACGATTTTCACTCGGACGAGCGTACTCGGACGCCTCGTCGCCTTCGCAGCGATCGGCGGGGTCCTGGCCGCGGCCATGGTGATTCCCGTCGTCGCCGCGACTGGGGTGCTGGTGCGGAACCAGGCCGACAAGTTCACCACCTTGTCGCTGACCGCCCAGGGCCTCCCCCAGCGGTCGGAGATCCTGGACAGGTACGGCCACCTGCTGGCCTACGTGTACGGCGTCGACGTGCCCTATTACAACAGCACCACCAGCGCGGTCGCGCTCCAGTACTCCGGCTTGGACCGGCAGCCGGTGACGTACCAGCAGATCTCCCCGCAGATGGTGAACGCGCTCGTGGCCATCGAGGACTCCCGGTACTGGGAGCACGGCGCGATCGACCTGCGCGGCACGATCCGGGCCGCGGTGAACGACCTCCAGCACAAGAAGGTCCAGGGCGGTTCCACGATCGCGCAGCAGTACGTCAAGAACGTCCTGCTGCTGACCGCCGAGAAGGCAGGCAACACCCGGGCCGAGCAGGCGGCGGACGCGGCGACGCTGAGCCGCAAGCTGAACGAGCTGCGGATGGCGGTAGCCGCCGAGCACCAGCTATCCAAGCAGGACATCGTGGCCGGGTACCTGAACGACGCCTTCTTCAGCAATAACGCCTACGGCGTCGAGGCCGCCGCCGAGACCTATTTCGGTACCACCGCCTCGAAGCTGACCGTGACCCAGGCCGCCACCCTGGCCGGCATCGTGGAAAACCCGTCGGCCTACAACCCGATCGCGCATCCCGCGGCGGCCCTCGAAAGGCGCAATACCGTCCTGTACCGGATGGCCCAGACCGATAACGGGCTCACCTGGGCTCAGGCCACGGCCGACGAGGCCAAGCCGCTCGGCCTGCACGTCGCGGTACCGGAGAACGGCTGTCAGGCCAATACGGTGGGCACGGCCGGGTTCTTCTGCCAGTACGTAGAAGAGGTCTTCCTGCACAACCCGGCCTACGGCAAGACGCCGGCGGCCCGGGCTAAGCTGCTCGCCACCGGCGGCCTGCAGATTTACACCACGCTTAACCCGCAAGACCAGGCGGCCGCCAACGACGCGGTGAACTACGTCGTGCCGGCCAGCGACGGCTACTACAACCCCGGCCACAACGCCGACACCGAGGCCGTCGTGCAGCCGGGCACCGGCCAGATCGAGGCCATCGCCGAGGACAGACAGTACGGAACGGCCCGCGGCCAGACCGAGATCAACTACGCGGTGAATACCGCCTACGGCGGCAGTACCGGGGTCCAGACGGGCTCGTCGTCGAAGCTGTTCACGCTGATCACCGCGCTCAAGCAGGGCACGCCGTTCGGCTTCCAGCTGACCGTACCTGGCACCACCACCGTCACCGGCTACACCAACTGTCAGGGTGCGCCGGCCGGGACGACCACGTCGGGCGTCTCGGGCGGATACGACGTGTCGAACGCGGAAGGACCTGGAACGTCAACCGACTCGCTCTACACCGGAACGACGAACTCGATCAACGTGTTCTACGCCGAACTGGAGCGGAAGGTCGGCCTGTGCAACGTCGTCCACACCGCCGCCGACCTGGGAATGACTAGGGCCGACGGAACTTCGCTACTCAGCTGGGATGGCAAGAACGTGCCGCCCGCGGACAATTTCCCGTCCTTCACTTTGGGCTCGGTCAACGTCTCGCCGCTGTCCATGGCGGCCGCTTACGCCACCGTCGCGGCCCGGGGCATGTACTGCTCACCGGTCGCGATCGGCAAGATCCTCAGCAGCACGGGCGCCCGGATGGCGGTGCCCTCCGCGGACTGCCACCGGGCGATATCCTCCGACGTCGCCGACGCGGTCAACTACATCCTGCAGGGCGTCCTGACCACCGGCACGGCAGGCCAGATCGGCGGCCTGAGCGGCCGCGAGGCAGCGGGCAAGACCGGTACCTCGAACGTGGCCAACAACAACGGCACCCCCTACGCGGCCTTCGCCGGCTACACGCCCAGCCTCGTGGGTTACGTCTCGGTGTTCAACCCGTATTCCCCCACCGGTGACACCATGGGCGGGCAGAACAGCTGCTACCGGCTGGAGTTCGGCGGCCTGAACTGCCCTGGCGAGATGTTCGGGGCGAACGCCCCGGGGTCCACCTGGCACATGTCGTTCGACCACGCCGACCTCGGGCCGGTCACGTACTTCGTGCCGGTCGCGCCCGACAGCCCGTTCAACAGCGCGGGTAACGGCCAGGTCGTCGTCCAGCCCCCCAAGCCGAAGAAGGGCAACGGCGGGAACGGCGGCGGCAATGGCGGGAACGGCGGCGGCAATGGGGGAACGGCGGCGGGAACGGGAACGGCGGCGGGAACGGCGGCGGCAATGGCGGCGGCAATGGCGGGAACGGCGGCGGCGGGAACGGCGGCCGCTGAACGCCGCCCTCCGCGGGACGCGGTAAACGGCTGCTTACCGCCGAGCAGATACCCCTACGGCGAGCGCGGCCAGACGCAGCGCGACCGCCGGATCTCAGGGCGCCGCTGCCGAGCTGAACTTAGCTGGCTTGCAGGCGGCGACGCACCTCGGCGGCGACGCGGGCCCCGTCGGCTCGGCCCGCGACCCGG
The DNA here is from genome assembly GCA_963806335.1 of uncultured Actinomycetes bacterium. GTDB lineage: Bacteria > Actinomycetota > Actinomycetes > Streptosporangiales > Streptosporangiaceae > Palsa-504. Next base: position 228,235 of record CAWDXO010000014.1, on the reverse strand, counting down.
GGCGTCAGCGTCTTCATAACCTGACCCATGCCCTGCATGCCGCTGGCTCCGGTCTCGGCAATGGCCGCATCGACCAGAGCGGCGAGCTCGTCGTCGCTGAGCTGCGCCGGAAGATACCCGGCCAGGACTTCGCCTTCGGCGCGCTCGGCCGCGGCCTGGGCGTCACGGCCTGCGGCCCCGAACGCCTCGGCGGCTTCCCTGCGCTTCCTGGCCTCGCGGGTGAGCACCTTCATGACCTCGTCATCGCTGAGGTCGCGGGCCGTGGTCCCGGCCACCTCCTCGTTCGTGATGGAGCTAAGCGCCATCCGCAGAGTACGCATCCGCACCTGGTCACGTGCGCGCATCGCGGCGTTCAGGTCCGCGCGCAGCCGCTCTTTGAGTTCAGCCACCTCTCCATCCTAGGAAGTAGGCCCGGACCGCGGGCGGTCGGTGGCATACCTGTGGTCATGGCACCATGGGTGAGTGAAAATGCGAACGCTCATCCCGGTCGCCGCCGCGGCCGCCGCCGCCGCCGGCATCGGGTATGCCGCGGTGATCGAGCGGAACTGGTTCGCCCTGCGCGAGTTCGAGGTTCCCCTCCTGCCGCCAGGCACCGGTCCGTTGCGTGTGCTGCACCTGTCGGACGCGCATCTCACTCCCGGGCGGAAGCGGCTCATGTCCTGGCTCAGTTCCCTCGATGACCTCGATCCCGACTTCGTCGTCAATACCGGGGATTCCATCGCGCACCCGCAGGCCATCGAGCCCTTCCTCGCTGCCCTAGGACCGCTGCTCGACCGGCCGGGCGCCTTCGTGCTCGGCTCCAACGACCTGCACGCGCCGGAACCGCGCAATCCGGCCAGGTACCTCGGGGGCCCGAGTTCCCGCTGGAAGCACCGGGGAAAGCGCCCTGACCTGCCCTGGGAGAAGCTCTGCGACGATATGACGGCAGCGGGCTGGCTGGACCTGAACAACCAGCGCGGCCGCATGACCGTCGGCGGGATCGACATCGCGCTGGCCGGGGTGCACGACGCGCACATCAACAAAGACCGCTACGAGCAGGTAGCAGGCCGGGCCGACCAGGCCGCCGACCTTCGTCTCGGCGTCATGCACTCACCTGAGCCGAGATTGCTCGACCAGTTCACCGCCGACGGGTACGAACTCCTGCTTGCCGGGCACACCCACGGCGGCCAGTTGTGCCTGCCGTTCTACGGCGCGCTGATCACCAACTGCGGCATAGACAGGGAACGAGCCCGCGGGCTGCACCGGTACCCTGACGGCGGCCAGGCTTGGCTGCACGTTTCCGCCGGGCTGGGCACATCGCCCTGGGCTCCCGCCAGGTTCGCCTGCCGCCCGGAGGCCAGCTTGCTCACGCTGGTACCACGCGACTCGGTTAAGTAACCGCGGTGTTCCCCTCTCCGCCCGCGTGCTGTCGGCGGGCGTGCCCGCGCGGGTCCGCGTTTCCGCTAGACTGTCGAAGTCTCGTGCGGCACCGCTCAGGTTCCGTGCGGGCGGGGTGTAGCGCAGCTTGGCAGCGCGCTTCGTTCGGGACGAAGAGGCCGCCGGTTCAAATCCGGCCACCCCGACCCAGGTCAGAGGCCACTCCCCACGGCGGGACGTGGCCTTTTTCTCTGCCGTACAGCAGCAAAGTACAGCAGCGGCTACGAGCCAAGTTGCCTCCCGAGCGCTTAAGCGCCTTGAGCGTCTTGGCATCGGAGACCTCGGTGTAGACGTTTCATGGTCACGTCGATCTGCGCATGACGCAGGATCCGCATGGCCACCCGGGGATGCACGTCGAGCGCGGCCAGGAGAGTGGCACCTAATGCCTCATGTCGTGCACCGTGATGCGGCGGACGCCTGCCTTGGCGCAGCGTGTCTCGAAACGACGGTTCAGGTTCCGCGGCTCGAATGGCGGACCGGCCCGGGTGGTGAACACCAGCCCGCATTGGACCCAGGAGGCACCGGCCGCAGCCTTCGCGGCGGCCTGGTCCTTCTCGCGGATCCGCAATGCCGTCACACAGATACCGGGCAGCGGCAAGGTGGCCTCCGAGGCCTCGGTCTTGGTTTCCCGGTGGAGAAGCTGGCCGCCCACCCGCTGGAGCTGCCAGCCGATATCCAGCTCAGCCCGGTCCAGGTTCACAGCAGACCAGGGCAAGCCGACCACCTCGCCCTTGCGCAGGCCCATCACGAGGATTAGCGCGTACGCGGGGTAGAGCGGATCCTGGTCCCGCTTTGCCGATTCCAGGAACTGGCGGGCCTCCTCGGCCGTCCACGGCTTCACCCTCCGCTTACGGGGTTTGGAGCCATGGGCCAGGCTTGCCACGTTCTTCGGGATCAGTTCCTCGGTGACGGCATTGGTCAGCGCACTGCACAGGATTGTCCAGGCGTCCCGTATGGTCCGTTCCGAAGCCAGACGCCGACAGCAAGTCGGCGAAACCTTGGCGCAGCAGCGGCGTTGTTTCTCCGCTCGGCGGACGTCCTTGCCCTGTGCGCAGCACTGGCACGTATCCCTCAGCTTGTTCAGCCAGCTACGCACGTCGCGCAAGGTCAGCTTGTCGAGCCGCTTGGAGCCGAGGCCAGGCAAGATGTATAGCCGCGTCAGCGTCTCGTATGTTGCGCAGGTCAGCGGCGCATAATCCGGAGGAACAATCACCTCGAAGCCAGTAGGCCATGTATTCCGCCAGGGTCGGCGAGCTGGTCGGCACTGGCCCACGGCGGGCGCCCTCGTGCAGTTTCAGCCACTTTCCGTGCACGTCCCTGGCGGGTCTTTCCATAAACCCACTTCCGGCGCCGCCTGCCATCCGGAGTTGTCACCCACACATACGCCGCATAGCCATTGCGGTACGGGAAAATCGAGCCCTCTCCGTTCGCACGCTGCCGATTGCGGGTCATCACGCCGCGTCCTTCGGGAGCTGCGCGAGACACTCTCTGAGTGCATCGAGGCTGACTAGCCTGCGGCGGCCGATCTTGACCGTACGAAGCTGGTTCGCGTGAATGAGGCTCTAGACCGACCAGCGGCTCACACGCAGCCAATCCGCAGCTTCCTGCAGCGTAAGCAAGTGATCGGCTGGCAGTTCCCTGGGCCGTGTCAGCAGCCTTCCTTCACTAGCGCGGCGTACCGGTCCAGGTACAAAGGCCAGCCCTCCGGCCCGTCTACGCCGCCAGTAATTGCTTCCCATCCCGGACCGTGCCGGTCGATGTGCCGGTGCTCCAGCTCCACCCGCGTGCGGGTTGGCGACTCGGCGTAGAACCGCACCTCGACCTCGCTGGTCTGAGCCTGATCGGTCTCGATCGTCCACCGCGGGCTGATGTCCCAGCTGAACACCACCCGCTCTGGCGGGTCGAAGGCCAGGATCCGCGCCCACCGGCACTCGCTGCCGTCCGCTGCCCGGTCCACGATGCTGCCGCCGACCCGGGGCTCAAACACCGTCGCGGTGATCGGCGCCCCGAGCATGTTGTGCTCTGGCGGCTTGAAGTCCCCGAACCGGTCGGTGAACACCGCGAAAGCACGCTCGATCGGCGTGTCAACCACGACTTGCTTGCGGACCGTTGCTGCCTCGGTCTGGGCCATCACGCCTCCTCGGTCGGCGCTTGCGCGGCATCGGCGTACCCGGCCAGCGCCCGCTGCCAGTATGTGTCGAGCTGATCCCGCAACGCTGCCAGCGCGACCGGGTTGAGCCGGTAGATCCGGCGCGTCCCCGCAGCCACGTCCTCGACCAGACCAGCGTCCTTGAGGATCTTCAGATGCTGAGACACCGCCGACCGGCTCACCGGCAGCCCGGCCGCCAGCTGCCCGACAGCCTGGGGCCCGTCGGCCAGGCACGCCACGATGGCCAGGCGCGTGCCGTCGGCCAGCGCACCCCACCGGTCAGCATCTCGGTTAGCATCCACTAACCGTTAGTTTTCTCTGACCAATGCGCTGGGTCAAGGCACTGGGCGCCACAGGTTAGAAAGTCTTCACAGCGCCGGGAGTGCAAGAGTCCGCGCTGGGCCCAGATCCGGGGATGGCCCGCTGAGTGTACGTGTCCCCCCCTCCAACCTCAAGCATGACTGTTAGCCGCAGGACAACGAGCACAGGAGAAAGTGCCTGGTGAACGTTCACGCGAAGTCATGCTTGACCCCGGAGGTGTCTCTGCCGACCCGGCTGGCCTGACGGCAAGGGCCAGGCCAGAGGCCAGGCCCGAAGCGCACGCGGCGAACCTCCGTCGATGCATGTCAATCGGCTCTTGACGGTGTTCTGCATGACAGCCAGGCGCTTGATCGTGCCCGATACGCGCCCAGCTCAGCCTGTCGCGTTACATCGCACCTGGTCAGGACAGCTTAGATGAGTCGCCTGATCGTGAACTACTCGTCTCCCGCCGCAATTGGGGCTAGTGGGGGGAAGATGTGCAGGCAGATTTCCCTCAGGAACTGGATAAGGAGTTGAGGGGTGAATTCAGGGCTGGGACGATCAAGCTCCGGCGGCAGCTTTAGGCCCATCCTTTTGGCTAGTTCGATCAGGCCGGGGCCGATGGCCGTGCCCAGTGTGCTGAGTGCTGCCCCTGCGGACTGAATGTCGAGCGTCCAGGCGGGCACGGGCTGTGCTTGGACCGTGATCCAGCTCTTCGGGTCTCGGGGCGTCTCCAGGGCGAAGACGTGGTCGAAGGTGCGCGCCGAGGCGTCGCGCCGGGTGAAGGCCTCGCCGAGGTCCCATGTCTTGCGGAGGGTGGCGATCAGCGAGGTGTGCCGGTACTCCTCGTTGTAGACCGAGCCCTGGCCGACCCACGGCGACACGATGATGGCGGGGACCCTGTAGCCCGAGCGGTCGAACGTGAAGCCGAGCTCGCCCGCTGGCGCGTCCTCGTCCGGGGGCGGGACGGCGCCGGGAGCGACGTGATCGTAGGTGCCGCCTGGCTCGTCCCAGCCGATCAGGAGGGCTGTGTTCCAGACGTTCGTGCCCGAAGGTCCGGTCATGGACCGGTACGTGTTGTACACCTGCTCCAAGAACGCCTCACCGCCGAGCATCGACGACGGCGGGTCGAGCCCGATATCGAGATTCGCGCCGATAAACGATCGCCCGTAGGCCGGGTGGTAGTCGTTATGGCCAGATGCCATGTCCGGCTCGATCAACGAGAAGTCAGGCAACGTACCTGCGGCCGCGTCCTTCGCGAATTCGGCGAACGGCACGAAGTGCGTCGCGAGTCGCTGCTGGAGGCGGGGGAAGTGAATGACCCCGGTGAACGACAAGGGCATGGGCTCGGCGACGTAGACCTTCCAGGTCTTGCCATGGGCCTCCAAACGCTCGAAGAGGGTCTCGGCGGTGTTCTTGGTCAGCCATTTCGCCGCCGGGCTATTCACGACCGGCCCTGAAGATGTGGCCGCCGTCCAGAACGAGCGATTCATGAACGTCTGCGATGGCACTTCGCAGAACCAGTGATCGAACACGCCGAAATCACGGGCGATGGAGCTGAGTACCGGGAGCTGGTCAGGGGTGTAGCCCGTCATGATCTGTGCGTACTCGTCATAGCTGGGCTGGCGGCCGACCTCGCCGGTGAAGGTACTGATGTAGTCGGTGACGAACCCGTCCATGGACGGCGTCGCCCCGGGTGGCGGCGCGTTCCAAGGCTCGGTGACGGCCTCGCCGATCTTGAACCGGTTGTGGTCATCGATCGTGCCGAACAGCTGGGTGTTGGTGTGGTACCACTCCTCCCCCGGGTCCGGGTTGGGGGAGTCCATGTCGGCGCTGATCCCGTAGGGCACCTTCTTGCGGTCGGCGCCGTGCTCGGCCCATTCCGGGATCGGGTTGCTCAGGTCCTTGCCGATGACGCCGTCGAAGATCTTGCCATCGCCGGGACCGTACAGGCGGCCAAGTACGTTGTCGAGGGACCGGTTCTCGAAGAGCATCACCACGACATGGTCGAGTGCGTTGGCGCGCGTGGCTGAGCCGGGCATGTCAGTCTCCAGTCGTTTGAGGACGTTTCGGATGTGGCAAGCGACCACGCCCTCGGGCCACAGACGGGCCGGCGGGATGCCGCTGATTGGCCTCGCGCTGGGGAGCGCGCTAGCTCGCGGGATCGGGCACGCCGCTAACTACCTGGCCGCCGCCGCTGTGATCGGCATCGGGGGCTAGATGCTGGTAGCGGACCAGGACGATGAGGAAGACAAGGCCAGCCGCATTATGACTAGCCGCGGGCTGGCGCTTGCCGGGCTCGGGATCAGCATCAGCCTGGATGAGCTGGCCATCGGGTTCTGCCTCGGGCTGGTGCAGTGCCCGTCACCGCCGTCCTGGTCGCCATCGCCGTGCAGGCCTTCCTGGCCGCGCAACTGGGCTTGGCGGTCGGTGCCAAGGTCGCCGGACGGTGGCGGAAGCGTGGCGGGCGCGTCGCGGGGATCGCCTCGATCCTGCTCGGCGCCTACCTGATCGCCCAGCAGCTCATCCGATGAGCGAGGCTGCTAGCTTCGGCCTGTCCTGGGAACGGTCCGGCCAGCTCCGTGCAACGGGGATCAGCGGAGCGGCCGCGTCATCCCAAGCTGGCAGGCACCTTCTAGCGCCGTCACCAAAACGAGATGTATCGTGATTAGGCGGGGCATAGCCCAGACGAGGGATAAGAAGGGCGGCGCTGAGCATGTTCGAGAGGTTCACCGACCGGTCGCGGCGCGTCGTGGTCCTGGCCCAGGAAGAGGCCAGGATGCTCAACCACAATCAAATTGGCACCGAGCACCTCCTGCTCGCCCTCATCCGTGAGAGCGGCGGGGTAGCAGCCCAGGCGCTGGAATCGCTCGGACTCACTGAGGAGGCAGCGCGCCAGCAGGTCGAGGAGATCATCGGCCGGGGCCAGAAGGACCCGCCGCGCGGGCACATCCCTTTCACGCCACGGGCCAAGAAGACACTCCAACTGTCAATGCGCGAGGCCATCGCGCTCGGTCACGCCTACATCGGGACCGAGCACATCCTGCTCGGCCTGCTCCGCGAGGACGACGGGGTAGCCATACGGGTACTGAACGGACTGGGCGCTGACCCGAACAGGGTCCGCCAGCAAGTGATCCAGCTGGTGTCTGCCCGGCGGGTCCAAGAGGAGCCCGGAACCGGCCGCGCCGCAGGCCGCGGAAAGCGCAAGCTGCTGTCTGAGCTTCGCGGCCGTCAAGACGCGCTGGATTGGCGCTTGTCAGTGCTGGAACAACGCGTAGGCACCGCTCCAGACCTAGCCCAGCTCGACCAGGAGATCACCCAGGTCCGCCGCGACAAGGAAAGCGCCATCGACGCCCAGGACTTCGAGAACGCGGCCGTGCTTCGCGACAGGGAACAGCAACTGATCGGCGACAAGACCGCCCGCCAGCAGGAGTGGGCAGCCCTCCCGTCCTTGAGCGATGAGATCGAGCGACTCCGTGATCTTCTCCGTCGGCACGGCATCGACCCGCAGGACGGCGCGGCATAGCCGAAGGCCAACGCCCTGCCGACCTCGCCAACGCGATCACGCGCACCGGAGGCGGAGCAAGTGCTAGATCGGCTTGTAATCATCGCAGCTAGAGGCATCGCCGACTACCCTCCGAGCCGTGAGCCTGGTTGCTGACCGCTGGCCCGACCGGTGCCCTCGCACGACGATCCGCAGCCGGGTACAAACCAGCCACTCTGGACTCCAACAGGTCCTTGGGTAGTCCTCACGGATCATCCTTGAGGACTACGGCGGCTCCGTAGATCGCCCGCGGGACCGATGCGCGACACCGCCGTGCTGCGGCATTGTTGACCCATGAACGCGGGCCCTGCGACCCCGCTGGCTGATCCCCCGGTCACCGCCAGCCGTCGGCGGGTCCTGGCACGGACCCGGCTCGACTTCTGGCTTGACGCCCTCCTGCTGGTGGCCTACACGCTCGCCTACAGCCTGGGATTCACCGGGATCGCCACTCACGAATGGCTCGGCATCGGGCTCGGCGTGGTCTTGCTGGTCCACCTCACGCTGCACTGGGACTGGGTCATCCGCACCACCCGGAAGCTGCTGCGCCGAGGCGGCCGCGACCGGTTCGTCTGGCTGGTCAACTTGTGCTGCTGCTGTCCATGACGCTGTGCATCGCGTCCGGCATCCTGATATCCGAGGTGGCGCTGCCGGAACTGGGGATCACCCTTCGGGCCAGCTCCTTCTGGCGGCAGATGCACGACACCACGGCGACGCTGACGCTGATCCTCGTGCCCATCCACGCCGCGCTTGACTGGCGGTGGATCGTGAGCATGGCCCGCCGTTTCGCGGCCTGGCGTCCGGGGCGGTCGCGGTGAAGTTCCTGCGGCATCTCGCCGCGGTCGTGCTCGCGGTGGCGATCATCGTCGGGCTGGGCATGCTATGGGCGCACGCCTCCGGCGGCGGCACCGGTATCGGCACTGGCCCCAGGCGGGCACCCTCGCCTGAGGCCCTCCAGCGGCTGAAGCAGATCAAGGCCGGCGTAATCAGGGTCCATTCCGACAACGGGTTCAACCTTGCCGATACCAGCAACCTGATCCGGACCTGCGAAATCGAGGCGGTACTGGCGGCCGTCGTGATCACGGTCAGAGTCGTCCAGCGGCGGCACCGCCGGATGCGGCGTGCCGCCACCAGGGCGTAGAACGGCCACCGCCAGGTACACAGCAGGCCGCAGCAGTCGGGTGGGCTGCCCGCATGAGGGGTCCCTTCGAGGCGTGTCGCGTGAGCCCATTCTGGCGCCGGATAAGAAGTGGACGCCGACCCGCCATCAATGGCCAACGATGCCGCCAGCAGCAAGCTGCGAACATGAAGCTAGGGCGGCCTTTGAACCCGCGAGCAGCGCACGAGAACACTCTCGTAATGCGTAGGTCGCTGGATGGCGACGAGCACCAGGGGCCAGCAATATTGGCATGCCCCAGTCCGCCGTGTAAGGCGTAATGTTCGGGACATGGAAGGACTTGAGGCCTCGGTCGTGCTGATTGCGATCTCGCTCGGCGTCCTGCTCGTGGTCGTGGGCCTCGTTTACCTGCTCGCGCAACGCCTGGCGAAGCGATCGCCGGAGCCGCCCAGGAAGCCAGTGAATCGGCGGATTGGGATTGGATCGATCATCATGGTCCTGCTCATCATCGGACTATGGGCGGGGATTAAGTCAGCCTCAAACCCCCAGCCGCAGCCTGCTGTACAGCTGACCTGCCCGGCCGGGACCGTATGGGTACTCCTCCAGGAGCTGTGCCAGCAGTTATGAGGTGGCCAGGCCCTAGGGGCGGTCACGGCCAGTCTCCCCGAGAACGGAGGTGCGGGATATACACGGGATGGCCTTGGTTGGCGCGTCATTCCCGGACGCCAAAGCGCAGGTAGAAGCCGAGGTGACTTGTGAACCAGGCTGCCCGCCAAGAATGCGTACCCAAGGCAGCGCAAGTTGGGGCTAAATTTAGTTAGACAACTGCGGGCTGAAGCTCAACGACCGCGGCAGCACGGCCTTGATCGTCTGGCCAGGCAGAGCAGAGGCGGCTAGATGGTGCACGGGGACTGGGACGTGGTGGTTGTCGCTTACCGCGCGGGATTGTGTCCGGGTTCCCGGAGAACACGCTCGCGGCGTATCGCCAGGCGATCGTGATGGGCTTCAGCGCGATCCATGCCGGGGCAGAAGGGAGAAGTCATGTCTACTTTCGCCCGGTCGAGCGACCTGCGGGGAGCGGAGTTCGTCGGCGCGGACCTGCGTGGCGCCCGGTTCGTCGAGGCTGACCTGTCCGGGGTCGTGATGCGCGGAGTCCAAGTGGAGGGGGCGGACATCGACGCACCATTTCTCTTCGACGGCAAGAGTTCCTTGCGCGTCAACGGCGTCGATGTGGTCCCGCTCGTCGAAGCTGAACTCAACCGCCGCTTTCCCGGCCGAGCCGACCGGCGCGCCGCAGATCCGGATGGCCTGCGCGCGGCCTGGGCTGCGCTCGAGCACAACTGGGCGGCCACCCTTGAGAGCGTCGCGGCGATGCCGGCTGGCACAGTCGACATCTCGGTGTGCGGCGAGTGGTCGTTCGCCCAGACGCTGCGGCACCTGGTCCTGGCCACGGACATGTGGCTGGGCCGTGCGGTCCTTGAGATCAAACAGCCGTTCCACCCCATCGGTCTCACGGACGCAGGCGCCGAGGTAGACGGCTTGGACATGTCGATTTTCGCGACAGTTACACCGCCGTATTCCGAGGTGCTCGAAGCCCGGGCGGGCCGCATCGCGATGGTGCGCGAGTTCCTCACCAGCGTCACATCAGGGGAGCTGGCTGCAACCCGCATGAACCCGCACGATCCCGAACACCCGGAGACCACCCTCTCCTGCCTGCACGTGATCCTCAACGAGGAGTGGGAGCACCACCGCTACGCCGTACGGGACCTCGACGCGATCGAGGCGAAATGCGACGCCCGGCGCTAGCTGGCAGGCAGCAAGATCACCGTGAGCCCTAGGGCTGACAGCAGAAGTGACAGCAACGACAGCCCATCATGGCCCCACCGAACTTGGGCGAACATGCATCGGCCGGGACACCACAGCGCCACTCCGGTAGATCGTCTCTGTCGTGGTTGCGCTGCTGTGACCGACCAGGCGGGAGATCTGCTCGATCGGGACGTCAGCATCAGAAAGCAGCGAGACGAAACTGTGCCGCAGCTCGCGCGGCGTCCATCGGCCTCGTTGATCCTTGACACACCGTGAGCATCCCTGATCAACCTGAGTTCGCGGCGTCAAGGGCGGATGCCGGTTCTGTTACGATTTCTGCCCCGGTGCGGCATCCGGTACCCGCAGAGAGGCGGTCCGGGCAGTGCGGGCAGCTGGACGCCCCCGGCCGGGCGGACAGCGCAGTGAACCACATCGCGGGCACCCGGCACGCCTGATACCCACCTTGTTTCGGAACGCTTACCCCTAGAACTTCTGCACCACCTGAGGTTGGCGGATGGTAGCTTGCTGGCCGGAGTTCCCGGCCGGTGACGGAGCTCAGCCAGGGAGGTCCTCCGCGCGCTTTCTGGCGAGATGGCCGTGCAACGCGCCCGTGGCCTGGCCGACTTCGATCATGTAACCGTCCGGGTCTCGCATGTAGCAGCGAATCTCCGCGTCGCGGTCGATTGGCGGCGTGACGAACTCCGCACCCTTCGACTTCCATTCCTCGTAGCAGGCCTGGATGTCAGCGACCCGCAAGTTAAGGAAGATCGAGGTCGTGTCCCCTGGCTCGTAGTTGACCACCGAGATGCCTGGCTTGTCGGGGGTGGGCGGCCCGCCGGGATTCATCAGAATCCACGAGTTGGACAGCTTGACGATGCACGGGTTCTCCTCAAGGACCACGGTGCCGCCCAGGACGCGCGAATAGAAGTCCCGGGACCGCGCCACGCTGCGGACGGTGATGAACATGGTCACGACGATGCCCTCGGCGGGCGCGGGGAGGTTGGCGTAGTCGATGCGGGGCGCGGGTTCTGTCATGGTTGCTCCACTCCTGTGCCATTAGCAGACAACGGTGGAGGTTCCCCGGCAGTGCCGGTTAATGCCGGAGCTGGAGCGGGTGCTAGCGGCCACGAAAAATGGCTCTGGCGCAAATAACGTGAAGGTAACGTTTCGATCTTGAAACGCCCGGCTGGCCGTGCAGGTCAGGACCAGCTCAGCTGCTGCCCAGCAGAGGCGGCAGTACGCGGCGCGGTTGGTCGCGATCACCAGGGAGGGGCCTCGCCTGCCGCACATCCCGAGTGCTGGCGGAAACCGCCTCCTTCAGCTGGGCCAGCCAGGCCAGATGACCCTCCACCGCCTGACGGCCTTCCGCGGTGAGCCCGAACCGCATGCGCGGCCGCCGGCCGACGGCGCCCTTGCGGCGACAAAGATGGGCCAGATGCTAATCCCCAGGAACCGCGAACTATTGGGCAGACGATCGGCGAGCCGCCCACTCGTGGTCGAGGATGGACATCAGCACATCGTCGTACCAGCGCCCATCGTGTAGCACCGACTCGCGATGGCGGCCCTCCTCGACGAACCCCGCCTTCTCGTAAGCGCGGATCCCAGCGAGGTTGAACGCAACCACGCTGAGCTGAATACGGTGCAGGCCCATCTCGCGGAACCCGTAGTCGACGATGACGCGCGTCGCATCGGTGCCGTAGCCACGGCCGATGTACTCGCGGCCGAGGCCAATCCCGAGCCCGGCACACCGGTCCTTGGGGCGCGCGCCCGATATCCCGACGAGGCCGACCAGCAGCGGCGGATCGTCGAGCGTCTCGATGGCGAAGCCGAGGTCATCCTTCTGGTTCGCGCTCCACTTCGCGATGAATTCTTTCGCGGAGGCCTCTGACGGCGGGACCACCCAGTTCTTCAACGTGGCCGTGCGTCCCGGGTCCATCTCCCACTTCGCGAGCGTGGGCAGGTCGTCATCACGCACGCCGCGCAGTCGCACCCGCTCGCCGACGAGGATGGAGTCGCCGTAGCTAAATGCCCGGGAAACATTAGTGAGTTCGGTCATGTAGCTGATATTGCCGCATGCCAGACGCGCGATGTAACACAATTCCGGCCGGGCAGGCTCCCTGTAGTTTGCATCAGGGCAGCGTGCCATGTCCATGCCAGAACGGGCGGGAAACTGCGTCATCAGCCGTCACCCACGAGCGCCGCGAACGCCCTCCGACCTGGGCATGCGCAGGTCGACCCGCTGCTGGAAACGACTTTCCAAGCAGTAGGCCGACCACGCCATCGACTCACGAGCGACCGGTAGCGCCCGGAGGCTTGCGCCGCCTCATATCGGCGACGGCGGCTCAAGTGGGATCGGCGGCGGCGGCGGCTCCCCGAACGCTGCCTCGGCCGCTGACATGGCGCCGTAGTCGGTCGCAAGGTTGGCGTAGATCGAGTAGATCAGCGTGATGAAGATGCCGAGCTTGAGCCACAGCGTGGGCGTGAAGAAGAACAGGCAGCAGATCAGCGGAAAGTTGATCAGCCAGTAGATCGCGCCCCACATGTGGACCTTGTACTGGGTGTACGGGTTGGTGGACAGGTCTTTGAAGAGCAGGCTCATCCAGCCGTGCCGGATGTGCACTGGCGTGTGCGCGGCGTGCAGCCGGGCGACATCGGCGCGCAATTGGCGGACCTCGGCGATCAGGGTCTCGGTCTCAGTCATAGCACCAGTATCAGCGGGCTCACCAACAGGGGTCCCACCGGCCACCTGAGCCTCAGGCCGGGACTCCGTCCATAGACATGAGTGCGGCAGCCTGATGGCCATACCGGGCAGGCTGCCGCAGTCATTGACCCGGGCGGGAGACGGCCCGCCACCGCGGCGGGCGCGGGCCGGCCCGCTCGTTTTAGCCGGGGTCGCCCGGGTGGCCGGCCTCGGTGACTAGATCGTCGTGCAGGAAGGGCAGGTAGCCGCTTACCGCGGCCGAGTCGACTTCCGCTTGCGGGTAGGACCAGGCGGCGGAACGGGCCGTAAAGTGTAGGTGAACTGAAAGACGGTGTCCTGGCCGTCGCTAGGCTCATGCTTGCAACAAGAAGCCGCGCAGGCACGCCAGCCGGGAGCCCGGCGGCCTGAGGAGGGCAAGGACGAATGACCACTGCCGAAGAAGCCATCCAGTATTTGCAGTGGAACAAGGACGTGGCCCACCACGACTATGCCGCTGCCTCCAGCTACCTTAGTATCCGCTTTGGCGAGAGCCAGGCACAGCAGTTGTCGGAGAAGCTGCAGAAGCTCCCGGTCATCACACGCCGCGCCAACGACATCCTGCGGGCTACCCAGCGCGTCCCGCTGCCGCTGTCGGACCCGGGCGTGCTGAGAGACCTGAAGAAGGTGCTGGCCGGGGAGAAGCTGTCACCGGTTCTCGTAGCGGAGGGGGATATCGCGGACGGCTACCACCGGGTCTCCCTCGCCTACGCGCTCGACCCATATGCGGACGTGCCACTTAAGCTCGGCTAAGGAGGGTGCCCTGGGACTCCGGCTGGCGACAGTGAACTGAGAGACTCTCGATTCATGAGAGCGCTTCCCGTACAGCCGGAGCCGCTGTGGCGCACTGACTTCCGCCAGCGGATCGCGGTGTCACTGTGGTTCCTGCCGATCTCACACTTTGCTGGCGCTGACCGTGACGACAGTCTTCGGGTTCGTCTCCTACCTGCATGGCGTCGTACGGCTCATGCGCGTCCAGTACCTGCTCGAAGCAATCGCCACCGAGAGCCGGCGAGCCATCGAGGAGAACCTCCCGCCGGCGTCAGCCTACGTTGACGTCGAGCCTCCCCCGCCGGACCCCTCACCGCGCCGCCTCTACTACACCGGGCCAGCCGGGGTCGTTACCGCCACCGACCTGCATGGTCTGGTCGAATTGTGCCGGCAGCAGGAGTGCTGGCTCGAGCTGATCGTCGGAGTAGGCGAGTACCTGGCTCATGGGACTCCCGTTGCGCTCGTACACGGCGGGGACCTGCACGACCGGGATGTGACCAGGTTTTTCCTCATCCGCGGGGACCCGCGCCGCGTGCCAGAACGCGCGATCCATGTCTATCGGTTCATCTGACCGGACCGCGGCGACCCAGGACGCGGCGGCGAGCCCGGGCGTCACCGCTAGCGCGGCTGCCGTCGAGGCGGTGCGAGTGGTCGTCATGGCCGCGGGGCGGGGAGTTCCGGCGGCAGGCCGAACGTCGCGAAGTGCCCTGGGTCGGTGAAGGCGACGATCCGCGCCACGCCCGCCGTGGTGCAGGTGAGCACCTGTACCACGTGTGCACGGTACAAGCCATCGTGATCACGCAGGTAGCCCGCGAAGGCCGGCTGGCCGTTGGCGGCCGTCGGGATCAGCCGGTAGTTGCCGGGCTCGCGGAGGACCCAGGTCGCTAGGAAGCGCCCGATCTGCTCGCGTCCGGCGAACCATCTCGGCATCGGCGGCATCTCGCACACGGCATCGGCGCGCAACAGCCGCATGAGGGCGGTCACGTCGGCGTTCTCAAACGCCGCGGCGTATTGGTCGAGGAGCGCTAGCTGGTCAGCGTCGTCAGGCTCGCGGATCTCATCCGGCACGGGGGCAGCGTGCTGCAGCCCCGCCCGGGCGCGCTGCAGCGCGCTGTTCACCGCAACGGTGGAGACCCCGAGTAGCTCGGCGACCTCCGCCGCGCGCCACATCAGTACGTCACGCAAGATCAGCACGGCCCGTTGGCGGCCGGGCAGGTACTGCAAGGCGGCAATGAGAGCCAGCCGCATGCTATGACGTGACGTCACAATCGCGGCCGGATCCGTGGATTCCGCGCCGAGCAGCGCGTCGGGAAAGGGTTCGAGCCACGGAATCTCAGGCCGCGCCGCATCAAGTGGCCCGTCGGGGTCGTCGGCTGGGCCGCCCAGCCGGCCGGCAATGGCCGTCGGCTGCGGTTCTCCAGCGCCCGCAGGCAGGTGTTAGTCGCAATCCGGTACAGCCAGGTCCGCAGCGACGCCCGGCCCTCGAAATCGCCATAGGACCGCCAGGCGCGAACGAGGGTCTCCTGCGCCTGGTCTTCGGCATCGTGCACGGAGCCGAGCATCCGGTAGCAGTAAGCCAGCAACTCAGGCCGCAACGGATCGGTGAGACGGGCGAAGTCCTCGCTGCTCGGCATCGCTTCGGCTGCTGGGCCGACCTGACCGGGGTTACCACTGCCCGGCAGGCGGTAGCCCGGCTCCGCCGCCGCCCCTGATGACATCGCTGCTCCTGTGTGCTCGCCGCGTGAGTGCTTCCTTGACGTGTGCCGTCACCGATGTAGATCCGGCGCGGAGGCGAAAGTCATCGCCCGACAGCGCGCGCTCGGTCGGATGGCGCCTGCGGTGAGTTTCGCCGACCGCCCGGATCTGTCTCATTAAAGCTCCGATTCGGAGCACCTGGCCGAGGCGAGCCACACCGGCGTGTCCGGCCCTGCACCACCAGGTAAGAGAAGGAGATCGTCATCATGGTTAGCATCGCAGACAGGACCGTTCTGATAACGGGGGGCAACCGCGGCATCGGGCGGGCGCTGGTCGAGGAAGCCTTGAGCAGGGACGCAAAGCGGGTGTATGCCGGTACGCGGGTGCCCTGGACACACTCGGATGGACGCGTCACGCCCCTGACCCTTGACATCACCGACGCCGCGCAGATCCAGGAAGCAGTCAGGAAGGTCGAATCTCTCGATGTTCTCATCAACAATGCCGGCATCGCGCTTTTCGACGACCTGAGCGATCGTGCCGTGCTCGAACAGCACCTCGCCGTCAACCTCTTCGGCCCTTACGGCGTCATCCAGGCCTTCCTGCCGTTGCTGACTCGTTCCCGGGGAGCCATCGTCAACAATGTGTCGACGATGGCCGTTGCCCCCTTGCCGCTTACTCCGGCCTACGCGATCTCCAAAGCGGCCGCGTTCAACCTGACGCAATCGCTGCGCGCTCTTCTGGCCGGACGGGGCGTGCGGGTTCATGCTGTCCTAACCGGGCCCACCGACACCGACATGACCAGGGGCTTCGACATACCGAAGGCCACCCCGGAGGCCGTAGCGCGAGCCATCTTCGACGGAGTGGAGAAAGAAGAGGAGGACATCTTCCCCGATCCCGCGTCACAGTCCCTGGCCGAGAGCTGGCGCGACGGCGCGGTCAAGGCGCTCGAGCGCGAGAACGCGGCGTTCGTGACAGCAGAGCCCGTCACGGCATAAACAAGGGGACGGACGTTGATTCCGCGCAGCGACCGGCGGGGGCCCGCCGATGTCGCAGCAGTGGCGGGCCAGGCAGGAGAAGCGGTCCTGACCTACGTACGGGCTGGCATCGCGCGTGTTCTGGCGCTTCCCGAAGAGGCCTAGCGCCCAGACCGCGGCATCCCACCGAGGGGTGGAAGCGCCGCAGCTGAGTACGATCCGCCCATGGGCGAAACCTGGGATCCCTCGGCGCCCGGCATCGTGCGACTGCCCTCGGGCAGGCTGGTCCGAGGGCGCGGCCTCGGCCGGCCGGCTCCGGATGGCGCCTCCCCGGCTTTCGGTCTTTACCTGCTGGGCCGGCCGCCGCCGGCCGTCCGCTGGGAATCACGATGGCTCCGGTGGCCGGATTTCCGGCTGCCCGCGGTCGAGGCAGAGGTGCTGCCGGCTTTGACCGAAGCCTGGCAGCGCGCCATGACCGAGCGGGTGGAGATCGCTTGCGCCGGCGGTCGCGGCCGCACCGGCACCGCCCTGGCCTGCCTGGCCATCCTGGACGGCGTGCCCAACTTCATGGCCGTCGCGTTCGTGCGTGAGCATTACGACCCAGGCGCCGTCGAGACGTTCCAGCAGCGACGCTACGTCGCCCGGTGGCGTGGTCAGGCCGACGATCATGCGGCCGAATAATGATCGGATCTTTCGCGGTCATCAATCTGGGCAGCGGCCTACGCTACCCGGCGGTGATCTGCTTACGGCCGCTGCTGGCGCCGCCGACCAGGCCGGTGCGCAGGTTGGGTGCGGGAATGGCCACCGGAGCGGTCCGGGTCGGCGTGGGTGCGGCGCTGGTCAGCCGCAGGGCGAGCGCCGGGCACATGTGCACCGCCTGCTCAGCGTCCTTCTCCAGCCAGGAAGGCACCGGAATGTTCAGGATGACCGGATAGCCCTGGGCGTCGACGTGGATGAGTTCCGGCACCAGGTGCGCGCAGAGCCCGTGCCCGTGGCAACGTGTCCAGTCCACCGCGAGACGCTGCTGCTCTTCCTGCTCCGGGCCGCTCGGCAGCGGCAGCACACCGCGGACGGGACGCCCGCATGATGAGTGGAACACGTGGGCCGCGAGATCTTCGGTGAACACGTCGAGCGCGGAGAGCACGAACCTGGTCATGCCGTCGGGGTGGGAACAGGCCCCCCGGCCGGCCACGGCCGCCGCGGACCTCCGCGCCACATCGAGCGCCTCGATGCCACCGGAGCCGTCGATCAACGCCGCCAGGGCCCGGGCGATAGACGGCAGGCCGAGTTTGCACGGGCCGCACTGGCCCGCGGATTCCCCGGCCAGATAGCTCGCGATCCGCGACACCTCACCCAGCGGACACGTCCCGTCGCCGAGGGGCAGCACGATGCCCGAACCCAGCGTCCCTCCCACGGCGGCCAGGCCTTCCCTGGAGACCGGCACCGCGTAGGCCGTGCTCGCGGGCAGCCACATGCCGTGATAGCCGCCGACCAGCACGCCGTCGCCCGCGGCGGCCTGGCAGATGTCCAGGACCGCGGCCAGCGGAACCCCGGTGGGCGCCTCCACCACGGCCGGATGCGCCGCCGATCCGCCGACGCTCAGCAGGACCGTCCCTGGCTCTTCCGGCGTGCCGACCGCGGCGAAACGCTCGGGCCCGAGCAGGGCGAGCACGGCCAGCTGGGCGAACGTGGATGCGTTCGACAGCAGTGTCGGCAGGTCATCCACGCCGAAGTCGCTGGCCAGAACCTTGCGTCCGGGAGGTACCGGCCGTTTGCCGTTGAGGCCGCGGACCAGTGCGCCCGACTCCCCCGAGATGAACCGGTCGGGCAGCTGAACTACGCGGGCCATCTTGCGCAGGCCCGGCTCGGCCGCGATGGCCGCCTCAATCGACCTGTTCGCCAGCTCGTGGCCGGCGACCCCGACGATGATCTCCTCGGCGCCGATAGCCTCAGCCACGAGCGCGGCGCCGCTCAGGATGAGGTACGGCGAGCGGATCATGAGCATCTTGTCCTTGACGCTGCCCGGCTCGCCCTCGGTGGCGTTGACGACCACGACCGTCTGGCGGTCGTCCGCCTCGGCGTTGTTGATCACCGCGCTGAGCTTGCGCGCGAAGGGGAAGGCCGCACCGCCTTGACCGCGCAGGTCAACCTGCTCGGCCATCGAGATCAGTTCCTCGGCGGAGAGCCGGGGCAGCGGCCCGAAAATGTCGCGGTGGGCTTCCAGGTCAAGCCGCGGCATCCGGTCCAGGCCCGCGGTCATCCGGGCCGCCCCGATCCTCATGATCGTGGGCGCGTCCAGGCTCCTGGTCGGGCTCATCGCCACTCGTCACCCCCAGTGGGCCCGGATACCTCGCGATACCTCGGGTCAGCGGAATTCTTCCGGTGTGAAGTGGGGCCGGCCGCCCTCGGCGGCCGGCCGGACCGCGGTCCCGGAGCCGACTCCGCGGGTGGCCCGGGTGGCCCGGTAAGAGGCGCGCGGGGGATCGGACCGGTATCGGGACGAGCCGCCGACGCCGGGCCACCTCGGGACGCCGACCCGGGGCCAACCCGCGGCATCGGGCCGGTATCAGGACGAGGCATCGGGCCCGTCCCCGCCCGCGGCATCGGACCTGAGTCGGCCCGGGGCATCGGACCCGTCCCCATCCGCGGCATCGGACCTGAGTCGGCCCGGGGCATCGGACCCGTCCCCATCCGCGGCATCGGACCTGAGTCGGCCCGGGGCATCGGACCCGTCCCCATCCGCGGCATCGGACCTGAGTCGGCCCGGGGCATCGGACCCGTTCCAGTCCGGGGCATCGGACCCGCCCCCGCCTGCGGTACCTGGCCAGCTCCTAGCCGGGGGATCGGACCGGTATCAGGCCGGGGCACCGGACCGGTCGCCGCCCGCGGCACCGGACCGGTCGCCGCCCGCGGCATCGGTCCCGTACCGGCCCGGGGCATCGGCCCGGTCCCGGCCCGCGGCATCGGTCCCGAGTCAGCCCGAGGCGCCGGGCTCGCGCCCGTGCGGGGCGTCGGGCCGGTGCCATTGCGCGGGGGCTGACCATTACCGGCGCGCGGCATCGGACCGGTATCAAGACGCGGCATCGGGCCGGTGCCGACCCGCGGCATCGGGCCGGTGCCAGCCCGCGGGGTCGGTCCGGTGTTCCGGTCCCCCGGGCGGCCCTGAACGGGCTGGCCCGACCTGGCACCGGGGGCCTCGATCGCCCGGTTAGGACGCGGGCGGCCCGGGCCGCTGGATTCGCTCGCGTAATCACCGGAAAGCACGTAGTCGCCAGCAGAACCGGTGGCGGGCTGCGACCGACCCGGCATGTCGTACGGATATGAGGACAGTTCGTCCTGCGGCACGTGTCCCCTGGGCGCCCCCTCGAAGCGAGGCGGCCCGTCATATCCGGGCTCGTACAGCGGCCGTCGCCCGCCCGCCGCGCCCGCTGAGCCGGGCAGGGCAGGCCTCGGCGGATCCGCGGGCACGTACGCCGCGGGCACGTACGGGCGGCCGCCGAAGCCGACCGGGGCATCGTCGCCGTACGGAGGCGCACCCAGCGGCGTGAACCCGAGGTCACGGTAAGCCTCAGCCGGGCGGTAGGAGTCAGCGGGGTAAGCCTCGGCGGAGGCATACGAGGGATAGGCGCCGGACGAGGATTCGGCGGCGTAGACCGGGGCGGCCTCCAGGGCGGCCAACGGCAACGGACCCGAGGGGGACGACCAGGCCGGCGTGGCGGAGAGCGCGGTCGCGGCCCAGGGACCGGTTCCCTGCGCACCGAAGCCGGGGCCTCGCGCGCCCATTCCAGCGGGGAGCACCTGCACCGTCCCGCCGAGCTGGGCCTGCGCCATGCTCATGGCCGCGGTGTGCAGCGGGGAGGCCCCGGGAGCCCGGGGCCGATCTGCACCTGGAGCGGAGCTCAGGTTCTCCTGCGGCCGCAGCGAGGTGGCCAGGAACCTGACCGCGAGACCGAGGGCAACCAGGGCGATCGCGAACCCGTAGCTCCAGTCGACGTACGGCTTGGCTTCCCGTCCGCCGAGCAGCCCGTGCAGAACGCCGAACACGAATGCCACGTAAGCGGAGTAGTGAATGGCCCGCCAGCGCCAGGCCTTGCCGTGCGTGGTGAACCGCTTGCGGAGAATGCTCGTTATCACGATCAGCAGGATGAGATCCGACGCAATGGTCCCGAGTCCGATGTAGAAAGTCCGGAAAGGCGACAGGAACGGAATGAAGGCGTCAAGGACGTGCACCCGCTGGGCCAGGATCTCGGTCACGATATGGATGACCAGGAAGGCCAGCGCACCGAAGGAGGCTGCCCGGTGCACGGCCTGAGCCATCACCCGGTGTCCCGGCGTCATGACGATCCGGTCAGTAGCCACCAGGCCGACCATTACCGAACCGGTGAGGCCGATCAGCGCGAATACCCCCGCGTAGAACAGCATGAAACGCTGCGTCGCGGCATCAATGTCACGGCCGGCTCTGGTCATGGCCAGCACGAATACGATAACGACGGTCGCGGCGACCATGGTGGCCATGATCTTCCGCATGTGGTCCCCAGCCGCTCCCTGTGCCCCCGAATGCACACCCTGCCGGCCGCGTGAACGGCCACTGGTCGTTGGCACGCTTAACCTCCTCAGGATCGTGATTGACGAGAGAAGACCAATTGCGACGCTCGGAACGCTGGCAGTTATCTCTAGCCCGCAGCTTTGCGACTAGCGACTATAGCAGCGCCAATAACGCTCAGGCGACGAAATGGTATATGAACGATTGCGGGACGACGGAAGGCCGGCCCAGGCCACGCCGGCCCGGCTGAACCACGGGCCCGCGGCACTGCGAGCCGACGACCGCTGAGGGCAGCCTCGAGTTCCATGGGCCCGGCGTGCCGCGTCGCCACAGGGCGGACGCGGGCTGGAGCCGACCATGACTCCTGCCGGGCGAGTCATCCGGAGCCGGAGAATCCGTAGACCAGCAGGAATCTTGCGATATCCCAGCACGTGCCTCCTTCGCGCTACCCGGCTCCATCACCTGTTATACAGGCCTCAACCGGGCCAGATCTGCCGAATCGGCAAGGTCCCTGGTTACGAAACTCTTCCGCCTACACAGGCTCGGCCGCACCTAAACCGGCCGTGATATCGACCCCGGAAACTGGACATAAAGGTACAGAAATGCCGTAACAGCGCCGTCTGGACGCACGACCGCGGACGGCTAGCCGCGGACCGCGGACGGCAGGTACTCGACCGTCACCGGCAGGTGGTCGGAGGCCACGGCGGCCTGCGCGGTGTCCAGCACGTGGTGCGCGCGCACCGCGCCGGCGAGCGGCGCGGTCACCCGGACGCCGTCGATGCGCCGTCGCACGCCGTGCGCGGCATAGACGTCGTCCGGGTGATGACCCACCGTCGGCTGCCAGTCCGCACCGATCAGCGCGGCGGCATCGTGCAGTCCGCCGGCCCACAGCACGTCGCCGGGGCGCCGGTCGGCCCAGTGCCTGCGCTGCCCGCGCTCGTCGTAATCCCACTGGCACTGGTAGATGAGGTCGGCGAACCAGCCGACCCCGGCGTACGGGTCGGCGGGCTCATACAGCTCCCAGCCGCCCGCCACCGGGATCCTGTCCGCGCATTCGGTGTTCCAGTCGGCGCCGACCAGTGCGGGCGGCTCGCCCTCGGGCCGGGTGATCGCGGCCACCAGGCGCTCGTTCTGGTCCGCCCGCAGCGCCCGGCAGAAGGGGGACGCGTGAAAGGCGCCATGCCGGATCAGGGTGCCGCCCACGTCGAGGGTGACCACGGCCAGACCGTGCCAGAAATCCCGGCCGCCGAGGGTGCGCAGCGAGCCTGGCAGCGGCTCGATACCGTCTCGCCACATCAACCCGACCTGGTAGCCGTGCCCGCCGACCGCGAGCGCGGCTCCAGCTCCGGCCACCTCACAGCGCAGGCCGGTGTCGTCCGCGAGCTGGCGCAGCCGCTGGCCGGCGGTCGGCCCGTCCGGGGCCAGGATCTCCTGGACGGCCAGCACGTCCGGGTCAAGCGACCGGATCACGGCGACGATCGCCCGGTAGTGCTCCTGGGCCGGCGGTGAGTCATCGGCGAACAGGTTGTACAGGTTGTAAGAGGTGAAGAACACGGAGCTCCGCGATGTCCGCTGCACACCCAGAACGCTAGCCGCTATCCCCCGGCCGGGAAGGCGTAACATGCGGGCGCCCGTGAACCTAACAGGTAACGAGCGGGCCGCGAATTCGGCCGCCACCAGCTCCGCGATCTGCGCGGTGTTCAGCGCCGCGCCCTTGCGCAGGTTGTCGCCGCAGACGAAGAGCTCGATCGTGCAAGGGTCGTCGAGCGACTGGCGTACCCGGCCGACCCAGGACGGATCGGTTCCGACCACGTCGACCGGGGTCGGGAACTCACCCGCCGCGGGGTCATCGGCCACCACGACGCCCGGCGCGGCGCGCAGCACCTGCCACGCGTCCTCGCGCCCGACCGGCTGCGAGAACGTGGCGTGCACGGCCACCGAGTGGGTGGTGACGACGGGCACCCGGACGCACGTAGCCGAGACGCGCAGCGACGGCAGGCCGAGGATCTTGCGGGACTCGTTGCGTATCTTCAGCTCCTCCGACGACCAGCCGCCGGCCTTCAGCGAGCCCGCCCACGGCACCACGTTCATGGCCAGCGGCGCCGGGAAGGGGCCGAGATCGCCGACCACAGCCCGCACGTCGCCGGCGCGCTGTCCGAGCGAGCGGGTTCCGGCCACCTTGTCCAGCTGGCCGTAAAGCGCGTCGATGCCCGCCTGGCCGGCTCCGGAGGCCGCCTGGTAGGAGGCGACGACCATCTCGGTGAGCCCGAACGCCCGGTGCAGTGCGCCCACGGCCACGATCATCGACAGCGTGGTGCAGTTCGCGTTCGCGACTATCCCCTTGGGCCGGTTCGCGAGCTGTTCCGGGTTGATCTCCGGCACCACGAGCGGGACCTCGGGATCCATCCGGAACGCGCCCGAGTTGTCGACGGCGACCGCGCCGCGGCTGGCCGCGGCCGGCGCCCACTCCGCGGAGACCTCGTCGGGCACGTCGAACATGGCCACGTCGATACCGTCGAAGGCGTCCTGCGACAGCGCCACGACCTCGGCCGGGCGGCCCCGGACCATCAGCTGCCGCCCGGCCGACCGGGGCGAGGCGATCAGCCGGATCTCGCCCCAGACGTCCGCCCGGGTGGACAGCAGGTCGAGCATGACCGTGCCGACCGCGCCGGTGGCCCCGACCACGGCCAGCGCGGGCCTGCCCCTGAGAGCTCCGGCGCTCACCGGCCGGTCCCGCCGTACACGACCGCCTCGACCTGATCGGAGTCGAGTTCGAAGGCCTGGTGCGTCGCGGTCACGGCCTGGTCCACGTCGTCCTGGTCCACCACGACCGAGATCCTGATCTCCGACGTCGAGATCATCTCGATGTTCACCCCGGCGTCCGCCAGCGCGCCGAAGAACCGGGCGGTTACCCCCGGGTGCGAGCGCATCCCGGCCCCGATCAGCGACACCTTGCCGATCCGGTCGTCGTAGAGCAGGGACTCGAAACCCACGGACTCCTGCCGCCGCTGCAGCGTGCTCATCGCGCTCTGGCCGTCCTCCCGGGGCAGGGTGAAGGAGATGTCGGTCCGCCCGGTCGCCACCGCGGAGACGTTCTGCACGATCATGTCGATGTTGATGCCGGCCTCGGCGATGGCCTTGAAGATCTTCGCCGCCTCGCCTATCCGGTCGGGCACGCCCACCACGGTGATCTTCGCTTCGCCCCGGTCGTGCGCGACCCCGGAGATGATGGCCTGCTCCATGCCGGCTTCCTCCGACCTGTCGTTCGCGTGCCCCATGACCCACGTTCCGTTCCGGTTGGTGAAGGACGACCGCACGTGGATGGCCACCCCGTAGCGCCGCGCGTATTCGACGCAGCGCGGCATCAGCACCTTCGCCCCGCAGGCGGCCATCTCGAGCATTTCCTCGTAGCTGATCCCCGGGATCCGCTGCGCCGACCGCACGATGCGCGGATCCGCGGTGAAGACGCCGTCCACGTCGGTGTAGATCTCGCACGCGTCCGCGGCCAGGGCGGCGGCGAGGGCGACCGCGGTGGTGTCCGACGCACCCCGGCCCATGGTGGTGACGTCCTTGGTGGTCTGGGACACGCCCTGGAAGCCGGCCACGATGGGGATGGCCCCGTCGGCCAGCGCGTCGGAGATCCGGCCGGGCTTGATGTCGATGATGCGGGCCCGGCCGTGCGCCGCGTCGGTGATCACCCCGGCCTGCGACCCGGTGAACGAGCGCGCCTGCATGCCGAGGTTGGCGATCGCCATCGCCAGCAGCGCCATCGAGATCCGCTCGCCGGCGGTCAGCAGCATGTCGAGCTCACGCGCGGGCGGCAGCGGACTCACCTGGCCGGCCAGGTCCATGAGCTCGTCGGTGGAGTCGCCCATCGCGGATACCACCACCACGACCTGGTCGCCGCCCTTGCGGGTGGCCACGATCCGCTGCGCGACCCGCTTGATGCCATCCGCGTCAGCGACCGACGAGCCACCGTATTTCTGCACTACGAGCGCCACGGACGCGCCGCACCTCCCCGGACGTGGATGAACGCTTGAGTTTAAGCGAAGAGACCAAATACTTTTCTTCCGAACGGGCACCGGTGCGTGCCCCTCAGATACTCGTGCGTTCCTCGGCGACGTCCAGGCTGGCGTGCGCCACCACGGCGTGCAGCGCGCGCAGCGCGGCGCCGCCGTGGGTCCCCCAGTGGTTGAAATAGGAGTACTGCCACCACCACAGCGCCTCCAGCGACCGGCCGGCCTGGTAGTGCCTGAGCCCGTGGATGAGATCGGCGGCCACCGCCGCGATATCGTCGGATATCCGGAACGGCAGGCAGGACGTGTCCGCGTACGGGTCGAATACCTCGGCGTACTCATCGCACGCGGCCAGCCGCCGGGCCAGGCCGGTGCGCAGCGCGTCGAGGTCCGGGTCGTCGCCCACCTCCGGCTCCCAGTTACCCGGCAGGATCACGTCCCGGCTGGCGCCGAGCTGCGCTCCGGCCAGCAGGACCTGCGACACCTCGAGCAGCAGCATCGGCACCGTCTCGTCGCCGCCGCCGCGCGCCAGCGCCTCCACCCCGTCGACGAAGTTCTTGACGTTCACCGCGATCTGGTCCGCTATCGGCCGCCATTCGCCCCCCTGAGCTGGCGGTTCAGACATCGAGCAGCCTCCGTCCTTCGAATGCGCGGCCTAGCGTCACCTCATCGGCGTACTCCAGGTCGCCGCCTACCGGCAAACCACTCGCGGGCCTGGTTACCCGCAAGCCCATGGGCTTAACCAGCCTAGCGAGGAAGGTGGCCGTCGCCTCGCCTTCGAGGTTCGGATCGGTGGCGAGTATCAGCTCTGTCACCGTTCCGTCTGACAGCCGCGTCAGCAGCTCCCTGATCCGCAGCTCGTCCGGGCCGACCCCGTCGATCGGGCTTATCGCGCCCCCGAGCACGTGGTAACGGCCGCGGAACTCGCGGATTTTCTCCACGGCCGCCACGTCCTTCGGCTCTTCCACGACGCAGATCACCGCCGGATCGCGCCGCGGGTCGAGGCAGATCCGGCACTCGTCGGCCTCGGCCACGTTGCCGCAGGTCCGGCAGAACCGCACTCGCTCGGTCACCTCGATCAGCGCGTCCGCCAGCCGCCTGACGTCGGCGTGGTCGGTGGCCAGCAGGTAAAAGGCGATCCGCTGGGCACCCTTCGGACCGACCCCGGGCAGCCGCCCGAGCTCATCGATGAGGTTCTGGATAACCCCTTCGTACACGTCAGGGCCTAGGTTTCCTCGTCGCCGTCATGGTCGTCCGGCCCGGCCGGACCGCCGATGCCGAGACCGGACAGGTCGAGCCCGCCGGGCAGGTTGAGGCCGCCGGGCATGCCCGGCATGCCGCCGCCCTGCATCGCGGCGGCGAACGGCCCCATCTGCTGCTGCTGCAGGTCCTCGGCCGCCCGGTAGGCGTCACGGACCGCGGCGAGCACCAGGTCGGCGATCGTCCGCACCGTCTCCTCGGCATCGTCCGGATCCACCGCGGCCGGGGAGATGCTGAGGTCAAGCAGCTCGCCCTGGCCGTTCACGGTGGCCTTGACCAGGCCACCGCCCGCCGTTCCGGCGACCTCGGCGTCGGCCAGCGCCTGCTGGGCATTCATGAGCTGTTCCTGCATCTGCTGTGCAGCCGCGAACAGCTGTTGCATATCCATCTGGGGTTCCACATCGCCCTCCTACGCAGAGCCTACGACCAGCCCGCCGCGATCTAGCCCATCCGGGCCCGATCGGTCCCGCTGGCTCATCCCTCGAACTCGCCGATCACCTGGCCGCCGAGCTCGCGCTGGATCAGGTCCATCCCGGTGAGTTCGGCCGCGGCGGCAGGCCGGCCCGCGGACGGCTCGTC
Source organism: uncultured Actinomycetes bacterium (assembly GCA_963806335.1). Classification (GTDB taxonomy): domain Bacteria; phylum Actinomycetota; class Actinomycetes; order Streptosporangiales; family Streptosporangiaceae; genus Palsa-504. Next base: position 201,331 of record CAWDXO010000014.1, on the reverse strand, counting down.
CGGCGGCGGCTCATCCTCCTCGGGCGGTATCTCCTCCGGCGGCTCGTCGTAACGGCCGCCGGGCCGCGGCGCCGCTTCCGGCCGGGGTGCCGCCGGGCGGCCCGTACCCGGGCCGGCCGTCTCCGGACCCAGGTCAGGCGGGCCCGGCGCCGGGCCCGCCTGACCGGGACCGGAATCCCCGCCGACCACGCCCTTGACCGTCACGTTCAGGCCGAATCCGCTGCTCAGCACCCGCTGCAGGTCGGCGTCGCAGCCGCTGGTGCTGAAGCCCTTCAGGTCCCCGTCCCGGGCGAACCGCAGGGTCAAGATCCCGTCCTGGACGGAAAGCACGCTCGCGTTGCTGAGCACCATCCACGCAAACCGGCGCTCCCGCTTTATCGCATCCAGCACCGCGCCCCAGTTCGCCCGCAGCGAATCCGCCGGGGACAGGGCCGCCGGCGCTCCCACGACCGCTGGCCCCGCCGCTGGCGCCGGGCTGACCGCGGGCGGCGGCGTGGTGGCCTCGGCCGGCCTGGGGCGGGAGGGGGGAGCCGGTACCGCGGGTTCGGCCGCTGGAGCTGGAGCTGGCGCTGGCGCTTGAGCTGGCGCTTGAGCTGGCGCTTGAGCTGGCTGAGCCGGGGCTGCCGCCTCGGGCGCCGCCTCGGGAGCACGCGCTTGGCCGGGACGAGCCGCCCCGGCCCGTTCGGGATGATCATCATTACCGGAGTGCGGCGCGCGCGGGGAGGAGGACGGGACCACAGCCGGCGTGCCCCGCTCCAGCCGCTCCAGGCGGGCGAGCAGCGATTTCTCGTCGGTGGCGGCGGCCGGCAGGAGGACCTGCGCGCACATCAGCTCGAGCAGCAGGCGGGGTGAGGTGGCGCCGCGCATCTGGTCCAGCCCCGCGCTGATGATCTCCGCGGCCCGGGTCAGCCCGGCCTGGCCGAACCGGCCCGCCTGCGCGGCCATCCGCTCGGCCCGGTCCGGCGCCAGGTCGAGCAGGCCGATCTCCGCCGCCTCCGGCACCGCCGCCAGCACGATCAGGTCGCGGAAGCGGTCCAGCATGTCCGCCGCGAACCGGCGCGGCTCGTGGCCGCCCTCGATGACCTGGTTCACGACGCGGAACACCGTCGCGCCGTCGGACGCGGCGAACGCGTCCACGATCTCGTCGAGCAGGCCGGCGTCGGTAAAACCGAGCAGGGCCACCGCGCGCTCGTACGTGAGCCCGGACTCATCGCTGCCGGCCAGCAGCTGGTCCAGGATCGAGAGCGAGTCCCGGACCGAGCCCGCGCCCGCCCGCACCACCAGCGGCAGCACGGCGTCTTCCGCCGTGACGCCTTCGGCAGCCAGGATGCCCTGCATCAGCTCCCGCAGCACGGACGGAGGTACCAGGCGGAACGGATAGTGATGCGTACGGGACCGGATGGTCGGGATGACCTTCTCCGGCTCGGTGGTGGCGAAAATGAACTTCAGGTGCGGCGGCGGCTCTTCGACCAGCTTCAGCAGCGCGTTGAAGCCCTGCTGGGTGACCATGTGCGCCTCGTCGATGATGTAAATCTTGAAGCGCCCGGACACCGGCGTGTAGAAGGCCCGCTCGCGTAGTTCCCTGGCGTCGTCCACGCCGCCGTGCGAGGCCGCGTCGATCTCGATCACGTCGATGCTGCCCGGCCCGGACGGCGCGAGCGCGACACAGGAATCGCACACGCCGCAGGGGTCGGGGGTCGGGCCATTGACGCAGTTCAGTGAGCGGGCGAGAATCCGCGCGCTCGACGTCTTGCCGCATCCGCGCGGCCCGCTGAACAGGTACGCGTGGTTGATCCGGCCGGTGCGCAGCGCTTGGCGGAGCGGGCCGGTGACGTGCTCCTGCCCCTTGACCTCGGCGAATGTCGCCGGACGGTACTTGCGGTACAGCGCAAGTCCGGACTGGGCCAGGCTCGCCGGGGTCGTATCCTGCCGTTCCGACGCGGCTGCTGCCATCAGCTCATCCTCACCGGTAATGGGGGACCCCCCGCACACCCGTCAGAGCCCGCGTACCCTTGCTGCCTTCCGGCCCTGGGGGGGTTGGCGGGATAGCGCCGTGCGGGGGGTCAGGGGCCAGTGTAGTCAGCCTCGGGACCTGATGTTGCGTTAGCGCCGGGCACCGCCGGCTCAGCCGAAGATTCGGGTAAGCTTCCCCCGGAGGATTCGCCTAGTGGCCTAGGGCGCACGCTTGGAAAGCGTGTTGGGGGCAACCCCTCAAGAGTTCGAATCTCTTATCCTCCGCCGAGTCCGCCGCCTGTTGCCGGGGGCGGCCGCTCCCGCCGTTACAGATCCAGGACGAGACGGGCGGCGCAGGAGCGGGAGACGCAGATCATCATGCAGTCGCCCGCCTGGCGTTCCTCCTCGGTCAGGACGGAGTCGCGGTGGTCGGGCAGGCCGTCGAGGACGGCGGTCTCGCAGGTGCCGCAGGTGCCCTCGGCGCAGGAGGACAGAACCCCGACTCCGGCTTCCTCGACGACGTCGAGGATCGAGCGGTCCGGGGGAACCGTGAGGGTGAGCTCGCTCTGAGCGAGTTCCACCTCGAAGGCGCCGGCCCGGACCGGTGCGGTCAGCGGCTTAGCACTGAATCGCTCAACATGCAGCGATCGGGGCGGCCAGGCCCGGCAGCATTCCTCGACGGCGGCGAGCAGGGGTTCGGGCCCGCAGCAGTAGACGAGGGTGCCGGGCCGGGGGGCGCCTAGGAGCGTGCCCAGGTCGAGGAGCCCGGTTTCGTCCTGGGGCGCCACGGTGACGCGGTCGCCGTAGCGGGCGAGTTCGCCGAGGAACGCCATCGAGGCGCGCTGGCGGCCGCCGTACAGGAGCTGCCAGTCGGCTCCGGCCGACTGAGCGGCGGCGATCATCGGGAGGATGGGGGTGATGCCGATTCCGCCGGCGATGAACAGGTACCGGGGCGAGCTGGCCAGCTCGAAGTTGTTCCGCGGGCCGCGGACCCGGACCGTGTCGCCGGTTCGCAGCTGGTCGTGGACGAAGCGGGAGCCGCCGCCGCCGTCCGCGTCCCGCAGGATGCCCAGCCGCCACAGGTGGTGGTCGGCCGGGTCGCCGCAGAGCGAGTACTGCCGGGTCGGCGCCCCGGCCAGGATCAGGTCGACGTGCGCGCCGGGCGCCCACCGGGGCAGCGGGCTGTCGGCGAGCTGCCGCAGGGTCAGGGCCACGACCCCGGCCGCGACCTCCTGCTTGCCCTCGACCCGGACATCGGCCTCGAACTCGCGAGTAACGACTGTGACGCTGGTGGTCTGGTGCTGCACGGTTTCCACGTGCGGGTGGTGCTCGGGCCCGGCGGAGGCGACGGGAAATGACAGGTGCAGGTGGTCCCAGACGTACATGTTCGGCGTGGTCCGGTACCGCTCAGGGGTCCCGGTGATCGTGTAGTCACCGAGGGCGGGCAGCGCCTCTTCCAGGGCGACCTTGGCCTCGAGCCGGGCCAGCGGCGCTCCGAGGCAGCCGTGCATGCCCTCACCGAAGCCGAGGTGGCGGAACCGGCCGCGGGTCACGTCGAACCGGTCAGGATGGGTGAAGCGGCGCTCGTCGCGGTTCGCGGCGCCGTAGACCAGCACCACCCGGCCACCGGCCGGGATGGTCACCCCGTGCAGGGTAACCTCGCGGGCCGTGGTGCGGCCGGCCAGCTGCAACGGGGTGGCGAGGCGGATGGCCTCCTCGACGGCATCCGGGATGAGCGAAGGGTTCTCCCGCAGCAGCGCCCGCTGGTCCGGGTCCTCGGCGAGCAGCTTGAACAGCGTCCCGGTAAGCCCGGCGGTGCTCTCCACCCCGCCGAGGAACAGCACCATCATCAGGCCGAGGACCTCAGAGGCCGGCCCGAAGTCCTCCTCGGCGAACGGCATCCCGTCGATCTCGGCCGTGACCAGGTGGGTCACCAGGTCCGCGCGCGGCCGGGCGCGCCGCTCGTGCAGCAGGTCCATGAAGTAGCTCTGGATACCGGTGGTGGCGGCCTTGGCCACCGGGGTGAGCCGGGCGTCGTCGGGCTTGCGGTCCTTGAGCTCGTGCACCCACTGGTTCAGCCGCGCGCGTCCCTCCTGCCGGGCGGCGGGCAGGCCGAGCAGGTCGAAGAACACCTCGTTCGGCATCGGCCAGGCCAGTTCCTGGGCCAGGTCCACGGTGCCCCGGTCCCGCCAGGCGTCGACGAGGCCGCGCACCACCGCGCGGACCGCGTCTTCACGTTCGGCGATGCGGCTGGGCAGCAGCTGCGGCTGGATCATCCGGCGGATCTGGTCGTGGCGCGGGTTGTCGATGTCCGGCAGGAATCCGGGGCCGCTCTGGTCCTTCGCCGTGTCGTCGATGTCGATGCCCTGGTAGCTGAGGAACGTCCGCGGGTCCGTCGCCGCCGCCCGGACGTCCTCGAACCGGGACAGCGCCCACCAGTTCCACTTTTCGCTGTAGAACACGGGGGCCTCGTCGCGCATCCAGCGGTACACCGGGAACGGGTCGGCCTGGAACTCCTGGCTGAACGGGTCGTACTCCATGACGACCGACGCGCTGCTGTTCATGTTCGACCTCGCAAGACGGGCCCGTCATTTGGACAAAAGTTGGAAATTATGGATCGTTCCAACATGGACAGGATTCCTGACCCGGCGCCCTGTGTCAAGCCCCGATGACCTGTCGCGGGCACTGGCCTGCTGGTGAACTGAGTTAACGACCGAGTTGCGCGTCGCTGGACACGTGGATACGTCGCTGGGCTATGCTGCGAACGCATTAGATCGTTCCATTACCGGTGGTCGGAGGTCCCGGATGTCGTCCGACGGCGAGCAGCCCGGTGCCCGGCCAACCATTCGTGACGTGGCCGAACGCGCCGGCGTCTCAAAGTCCCTCGTCTCGCTCGTGCTGCGGGGCTCGCCGAAGGTCAGCCCCGGCCGGCGGGCGGCCGTGGACCGGGCGATCGCCGAACTGTGCTACCGTCCCAACGCGGCGGCCCGGACCCTGCGCGAGGGACGCAGCCGGGCGATCGGGGTGCTCCTTAACGACGTCCGCCATCCCTGGTTCGTCGACCTTCTCGACGGCCTCATCTCCGTCCTGGAGGCCGAAGGGAGGCACCTGGTGCTCAGCGGCGGCGGCCGGCTGGACCGGCGCACGGACGACTCGGTGCTACGCGGCTTCCTCGAGCTCGAGGTCGACGGCTTCATCCTGGCCGGCACCCAGGCGAACTCGCCAGTCATCGCCGAGATCGCCAACGTCGTCCCCACGATCGCGGTGGGCTGGCGCGACATCGACCTGCCGCGGGTGGACACCGTCGCGAACGACGACCTGATCGGCGCGACGCTGGCTACCCGCCACCTGATCGAACTCGGCCACCGGGAGATCGCGCACATTTCCGGACGCGTGTCCGGGACCAGCAACGTCATCGGAAAGTTGCGCCAGCAGGGCTATCAGGACACGATGCTGGCCTGCGGTCTCGGTGAGCACGTCAGGGTCGAGCGCGGCGACTTCACCGAGGACGCGGGCTATCGCGCCACCGTGCGCCTGCTCAGCAGCGGCCGGCCACCGACCGCGATCTTCGCCGTGGACGACCTGACCTGCCTCGGCGCACAGTCGGCGGCCTCGGAAATGAACATCGACGTGCCAGGCCGGCTCTCGCTCGTCGGGTACGACAACACCTACCTGTCGCGGCTGCGGTCGATCTGGCTGACCAGCATCGACAGCGCCGGCTTCGACGCCGGGCGGGTCGCCGCCCGCACCCTGCTGGCCCGGGTCGCCGACCCGGCCCGGGCCGCCGAGGTCCACCTCCTCGCCCCGTCCCTCCAAGTCCGCGGATCCACCGCGCCGCCGCCAGGTTGAGGCATTTCCCTGATGTGGCGGGTTCAGGCGATAAGCAGGCGAGCGCCAAGCTCTGCCGCGTCGAGATCGACGAGGTCGCGGTGGCGTTCGGCCCACCGGCCGGAGGCGAGGTCATCGCGGAGGCTGCGCACTGCCCTCTGCTCGGCGTCCGGCCCGACACTGGACCAGACCGATACTCCGCGACGGACATTCTCGTCCAGGTATGCCCCGGGCCGGCGCCAGTAGGCCTCGAAGAAGCCGTCCGCGCAGTCCCACGGGATGAGCACCGGTTCCATCCGGGCTCCGATCGCGCCGGCCAGCTCGGTCAGCGATGCCAAGGCTCTGCAGGCTCTCAAGGCAGCGAACTCGGGCAGGTAGTCACGAGTCAGCCAGAACTGGCCAGGGTCACTGGTGTCGAACAGGAACACCACCACGCGGCGAGCGACGCGCCGCATCTCGCGCAGGCCGGCGATCGGGTCCTGCCAGTGATGAACGGTGGAAACAGCCATCGCGGCGTCGAAGGACTGGTCATCGAACGGCAGGTTCCCGGCAGATCCAGCCAGGCACGGCGCCGCGTCCGGGAGACGCTGCGAACGCATGAGCGCCGACGGTTCCACCGCGAGGACGTGGCGGTCGGAGGGCTCGTAGGACCCGGTGCCCGCCCCGACGTTCAGTACTGTCCGGGCATCGCCGAGCGCAGCCCAGATCCGCGCGGCAATGCGCGGTTCAGTGCGCCGTGTCACGGTGTAGGTGGCTCCGATGGTGTCGTACAGCTGCGCGCTGGACATTGACACCGCCTCTCTGGCCGGTCACCACCGTCGTCCCCGCACCGCGATGGGGCTGCGTGTTCCCGGCAGCGGGAGCGGCCGGTTATCGACGACGCGTTTCATCACGATGGTAGAGGTGATGCGCTGGACGCCCGGCAAGGTAGCCAGCTTCTGCCGATGAGTTTTCGGCTGCCGCAAGGTCAGGTCACCATGGACGCAACCAACCTCGCTAACCTCTACGACTTGCCGCAGCTGGACTGGGATCGCATCCAGGCCCGGCTCGATGCTGGCATCGCCCAGGCCCCGGGCGCTGGCGGACCGGACCGGCATACCTGCTGGCTGACCACGCTTAACCCGGATGGCAGCCCGCACGTCACGGGTGTAGGGGCGCTCTGGGTCGACGGTGCCTTCTGGTTCCAGACCGGTGAGCGGACGCGCAAGGGCAAGAACCTCGCCCGCGACCCGCGGTGCGCGCTAAGCGTCGCCATCCGCGACTTCGATCTCGTGGTGGAAGGCACGGCTAGTCAGGTCACCGATCCGCCGGTGGTGGCGGCTATGGTGGCGCGCTGGGCCGCCGGGGGATGGCCTGCCCGCGTCGATGACACGGGCCGGGCGATCACCGCCGAGTTCAGCGCGCCGTCGGCCGGACCGCCGCCATGGTTCGTGTACCGGCTGAGCCTGCACGCGGCGACGGCGCTCGAGACGGTCGCACCGGGCGGCGCGGCACGCTGGCGGTTCTGACCCGGTACTGGACGCCACAGACTCGGAAAGCGTCTTGGGGCAACCCCTCGCGAGTTCGAATCTCGCATCCTCCGCAACGCCGAGAGGGCAGGAGGGAGGCGCGCTTCGTCATCAACCTGACCTGATCCTTCGCCGTGGCTGACAGTACAGAAGTTGTTCTAGCGACTGATGATGTTGAAGCTGTAACGTACCGTTATGTTAAGTATCGTAGTGTCCGAACTTCGGCGGCGGACCGAGTGGGCGATTAGGGCGTGCCGGTAAGGCGAGGCGTCTTGACAACCTCGCTGCCCGAAGATTCGATGAGGGGGTCAACGCTTGCACCCGCCTACCGTGGAGGTGCGATACTGCGAGCAGAAGCAGTGGCTAGGCCGATCCGTCAGCGGCCCAATTACGCTGGCACCGGCCCACGTAGGAACCCGTGGGCCGGCTGTACCTGTCACTTCGGCAAGCGAGGGTATCGGAGGCAGAGATATTCCGCCATACGGAGGAGGTGAAAACGATTGATAACGAAGATCTTGACCTGGGTCGTAATAATTGTCATCGTCATCTGGATTATCTCTGATCCTGCCAAGGCGGGCGCCGACGTACATAATTGGGTTACAGATATCGTAAGCTTCTTCTCGCACCTCGCCAACGGCTAAAAGATCGTGAATATTGCGTCCAGATTCATATAAATGGGCTCCGGACAGTCGCATACCCGGCTAGGTGATGGAGCTAGCTGCCGAGCAAGGTGTGGACGATGAAGAAATTGCTGGGGATACAGCTCTCTTTTCTGGGCTGGGCTCTTGTCCTGCTCGCTTTTTACATGGTGATTGCATCGCCATCGACACTTGTCCTCATTTTTGAATTTATCGATCACCTATTCCTTACCATTGCAGGCGGTATTACGCATTTCCTGGACAGTGCGCTTAAGTGAGCTTAAGCCGTCAGCAATCCGCCGCCCATGAATCTCGATGCGGTATCTGCCCGAGTGGGTTCAGCCCTATCCTCGATCTAATGACCTTGACTTAGTGGTCTGCGGCCGTGGCGACTGCCGGCCCCAGCGCCACGGATAGGTACTGACGGCGGGTGCTGCTACTTCTTAGGCGTAGGGCGGGTATGGGAAGGCGGGGCTTGGGTGGCGTGCGCCTTGGCGGCCCTGGCTGCTGCCGCCTTGGCGGCGGCGCTCCTGGCCGCGACGGCGTCAGCATGCGCCGCTTGCGCGGCTAGCTGGGGCGTCATCCAGCTGAGCATCGGGCCGAGAGCAGCGCGCCACACGCTGCCCTGGTGGCCGCCTGGAATGATCACGAACGGGACGTTCGCCAGCCGGATTCCCAGCAGCTGCTTAAAATTCGCCCCGGCCAGGACATCCGGCCTGTCCTGCGCTCCCGCCGCGAGCCAGAAGGCGGGGAGCTCATCGCTGATCGGCACCTTGGTGATGTAGTAACTCGGTGTGTTCATCAGCTGCAACGCCGGGTACCCGCGGAACACATTGACCTGGACCGGCTTCGCTCCCGGCTTGCCGCCCTGGGGCACCGAGCTGAGGATGGGAGCGAAGTAGCCCGACATGACGCCCGCGGCTCCCCAGCTTTGCGGGTCCTGCAACGCGATGTTGGCGGTGCAGTAGCCGCCCTCCGAGTAGCCGGCCAGGCCCCAGGCCCGGCCCGGCGGCTGTACGCGGGCGATTCGCGCTATGGCTTCGGGCAAATCCTGTGCGACGAAGGTCATGTCCTGGATGCCGCCTGGGTCGTTAAGGCACTGCAGTCCGTACTGCATCCCGCCGTCGGTGTCCGGCATTACCAGCACCGCCGCGTCCGCGGGATGAGCCTCGAGCAGGTTGAGGAAGGTGGGGATCACGCCCATGACGTCGACCCAGGCCTCAGGGTTGCCAGGCGATCCGTGCAGGAGCTCGATAACAGGAAACTTGGTGTGCGAGTAGGCCTTCTGGAAGTACTGCGGCGGGAGGTAGACGTACACGTCACGGGTCACGTGGCTCCGCGCACCGGTCACCGATGTCTGGAAGAGGTAGCCGAACTGCGCGTCCTCGGCCTTGCTGGTGACCCGGCCGATGTTCTTGTCGAACTGCTTGTTCGAGCCGGCCCGCTGGCCGCGTACTTGGGAATGGTGCTCGTGCCCTGGCCGGTGAGATCGTTAATCATGCCGCCCCAGGTCTGGTAGTAGTCGTAAAACTTATTGACCGAGGCGATTCCGAAGACCATGGCCGGAAGGAACGCCAGGCAGGCGGCGAGAACGCGGAATACGACCTGCCTGGCCAGGGCCACCCAGACGAGCAACGCCCCGAATACCATCATCAAAAGCAGGAAGAACCCGGTTCCCTGGGGTCCGAACACTCGGTTCTCCTCGCCTGACAGGTGCCCGGCCGCACCCGGGGCGGCCCGCATTGCCACGTGATCACCTGTGCGAACGTCCGAGACGTGACGTTAAGTTCCCCGGTGAGCACATCGAACGTGCCCGCGGCCCACTGAGCGGTGGAGGTGGGATTTGAACCCACGGAGGGGTTGCCCCCTCACACGCTTTCGAGGCGTGCGCCCTCGGCCACTAGGCGACTCCACCGCTGGCGAGCTTACCCGAAGCAGTACGTGCTCGGCGGCGCGAATTACCCGCCGTGCCGCCGGCGGGCGGCGAAGAAGTCGCGCAGCAAAGCGCCGCATTCATCGGCCAGGACCGCGCCGATGACTTCGGGGCGATGGTTCAGGCGAGTGTCCCTGAGCACATCCCACAGCGATCCCACGGCACCGGCCCTGGGATCCTCGGCTCCGTAAACCAGCCGGCCGAGCCGGGCTGCCGTGATGGCCCCCGCGCACATCGTGCACGGCTCCAACGTCACGACCAGGGTCAGATCCGTCAGCCGCCAGCCGCCGAGGACCCGGGCTGCCTGCCTGATCGCGACGATTTCCGCGTGCGCCGTGGGATCGTGGTCTACTTCCCTGCGGTTGTGTCCCCGCGCGATGACCAGGCCGGCGTCGTTCAGGATGACGGCACCCACCGGGACGTCGTCCGGCCCGGCCGGTGCTGCCCCGGGCGGTTCCCGCACGGCCAGCCGTGCCTCGTCCAGTGCGAGCCGCATCGCGGGCTCGAAAGCAGCGGTATATCCAGTCACGAGCCGAGAGCGGCATCAAGGGCTCGCTCCACCGCGTCCCCGAAATGCAACCGTTCGGCGATGCCGCCCACGGCGTCCTCCGGGTAGAGGTCAAGATCGGCCGAGATCGCGCCGAGTTCCATCTCATCGAGGCCGAGGTCCGCGAAGATGGAGATATCCCCCGCCGGAAGCACCTGGTCAAGCTCATCATCCGACGGGACAGGGATGTCCAGGGTGTCGAGCACCTGGCGCGCCAGCGGGTAATCGACGGCCGCGGTGAGGTCCGACAGGAACAGCGACACGTCTTCGCCGAGGATCCTGACCGCCACGAAGAAGTCGTCACCCACGCCCGCGAAGCCGATGGTGCCGCCGATGCTCGGCTGCCGGCGCAGGGCCCGCACCAGGCCGTCCAGGTCGGCGGTAACCGCAGCGGGCAGCACGTCGGCTTCCCACTGATCTTCTTCCCGGTAGACAATGACCGCGAAGTCAGTCTCACCCAAGTCTGTCACCGTCATCTCACCAGCATGCTCTGCACGGGGGAATGCTGTCAGATGGCTGCCGGTCGCGGCGGCAAAATCGCCGATCAGGGCCGCAACTAAAGGATTTTGCCGGCGTGGCTGGCATGCCCGGTCACGCACGGCTTCCGCCGATCGGCATACTAAGGACCACCCGGGGCATACTCATGCTGACACAGGTGCTTCACCCCGTTAGCATGGGTCGCGAAACTTTGTCACATCGATTGAGATATAGATAGGCGCTGGGATGAGGCTGGTTCCGAACACCGACACGGTGCCAGCCTCAGTAAATAGGTACCTTCTGCCCCATGAGCGCCAGGTCATCACCGTTCACCGCCACCCGGCTGTGCTGATCGGGCCCATCTTCGTGGTTCTCGTCGGCCTCGCCATAGCGGGCTGGCTGAGTTACGCCATCGCCCACGGCAACAGCACGGTCATCCTCGTCATCTGGATCGCGTGGGCTCTGCTCATGGTGCGCCTCGCGGTGAAGGTCTTCGAGTGGTCCGACACCTACTTCGTGGTCACGTCTCAGCGGATGCTGCTCCAGACCGGCCTGGTCACCAAGAAAGTCAACATGATGCCGCTCAGCAAGGTGACGGACATGAGCTTCCAGCGTTCCTCGCTGGGCCGGATCCTCGGCTATGGCGAGTTCATCCTGGAGTCAGCCGGGCAGGACCAGGCGCTGCGGGTCGTCGATCACCTGCCGTATCCCGAGCAGCTTTACCTCGAGGTATGCGGGCTGATCTTCAAGGACAAAGAGGACAGCCCCGACTAGGCCTGGCACCAAGGGGCGAATACAGAATGCAAGGGTCTACGCAGGGGCCTACGCGGTCAGGAGCACGACGCCGATCGCGGCCATGAGCAGGCCGGCCCGCTGTAGCCACCGCATCCGCTCACCGAGCAGCAGCCGGGCCAGCAGTACGGTCATGCCGGGGTACAGCGACGTGATCACGACGGCGAGCCCGAAGAGGCCGACCCTGGTCGCGAGGACGTAGCAAACGTTGGCCGCGGCGTCGACCGCCCCGGAGATCAGCGCGATGGCTATTACCGCGCGGCCCGGCTGCCACGGGCGGGTCCTGGTGGCCAGCGCGATTGCGAACGCGACCAAGGTTCCCGCCGTGCGCGAGATCGCTACCGGCCAGAGGACCCCGGACTGCCCGGCGTTCTTGAGGAAGAGGAAGAACAGGCCGAAGCCCGCGCCCGCGGCGGCCCCGTAGCCGAAGGCGCGTAGCCGGACCGCGGCGGCGTGCTGACTTTCCCCGGGATGGTCTCGCTGATCCGGCTCCCCTCCGTGGCGGTCCGGCTCCGTCTCGCGGCGGTCCTGGCCGTGCCGTGCGGACGGCGCGCTGACCAGGATGATGGCAACCAGGCAGATCAGGCCTCCCGCGACCATGCTGGCCCCTGGCCTCTCACCGTCAGCAATAGCGACGCCTACCGGAAGCACGGTGGAGACGAGCGCAGCCACGGGCGCCACGACGCTGATCGGCGCGGTCGCGAAACCGGCGTAGAAGGCGATCAGGCCGGACGCCCCGCAGACACCGGACGCCGCGGCCCAGCCGACCGCACCCCAGCCTCCGGCCGAGACAAAGGCACTCAGGTCGCCGTGCCCCAGGAGTCCCCCTAGCCCCATGACCTGACCCAGCCAGGCAACCACCACGACGACGACTGTGCCCGCCGGGACGGTGATGGCCAGCACCGCGAACACACGCGCCCGCCTAGACGCCACCCCGCCGAGAAAGTCGGCGGTGCCGTAGAGCACGGCCGCGGCCAGGGCCAGGATTGTCACCACGGTCAGTTCCTTAGAACAAGACGGCGCTAGTCGGAATAATGAACTATATAGTTCATCTTACCGACCGACGTTGGTGTCCGCGAAGGGGATATATGACGGATGTGCCCGACGTAACGGCCGCGGTGGCGCGCACCCTTCAGGCGCTGCGCGCCGATCGCGGCTGGTCGCTTGACCAGCTGGCCGCACGCTCCGGTGTCAGCAAGGGCGTACTGGTGGCGCTCGAGCAAGGACGATCAAATCCGAATCTGGCCACGCTGGCGCGAATCGGCGACGCCTTCGGGGTCCCGGTGACGCAGCTGGTCGACGTGGGCGGCGAGCCGGCCGTCAGGATCAGCTACCCGGATTCCTCACGCGTGCTCTGGCACGGCCCGTCCGGCGGCACCGGGACGATCATCGGCGCCACTGACCCGCCGTGGGCGGTCGAGTTGTGGCATTGGGAGGTGATGCCAGGTGAGACGTTCGGCGGCGACGCGCACGCTCCGGCCACGCGCGAGATGGCCTGGGTGCAGTCGGGGACGCTGACCCTGACGGTGGCGGGCGAGCCGCACACGGTGAGCTCGGGCCAGTGCGCCCGGTTCCCGGGCAGCCGCCGGCACCGATACAGCAACGAGGGCGAGCAGCCGGTGCGCCTCACCATGGTCGTCGTCATCCCGCCGGCTGAGGGATAACACCGGCTCAGGGAAACACCGGCTCAGGGATAAGAAGCCGCCGGGCATGACTTCTAGCCGCTCGCGGATGAGCCAGTCGCGGGCGGCGAAAGCGGAGCCACGGGCCCCCGCCATGTCGAGGTCGGGAACCAGGTTGATTTCGGCGGCCCTGGTCTGCTCCTCACGCAGCGTGGTGTTGGCCCGCACCTCGGCGAAGAACCAGTCGCGGAAGTGCGGCGCGGCTTCGACCACGCCGCCGCCGAGGAAGTAGGCGTCGGGATCGAGGAAGTTCGCGGCGATGGTGAACAGCCGTCCGATCGCGATCGCCTGCTGCCTGAAGATCGCCAGCGCCATCTCGTCGCCGTTTTCTGCGTACTTGCGGATAAGCTTGGCCGCCTGGCCGATCGGCAGGCCGGCGAGCTCATGATCGGAGTACCTGGTCAGCCAGTACGGCAGCAGGTTGTTCTGGATGCCGGTGAGGGAGGCGACGCTCTCCGCATCGCCCGACTGGCCGCAGTTGCAGGCCGGCATCGACTGCCCGCCAGCCAGCAGGTCGTCCAGCGGGATCGGGACATGGCCGAGCTCTCCGGCCATCCCGGCGGCGCCCTTCACCACCTGCCCGCTCACCACGATCCCGCCGCCGAGCCCGGTCCCCACGATCGCGGCCACCGAACTGCGCTGCCCGGACTCCGCGCCGAACCGCACGTGATGGGCGTACAGCGCGGCCGAGTTCCCGTCGTTGTTGTAAATCACCGGGAGCCCCAGGTGCTCGGCCAGCGCTCCCCGGATGTCGAAGCCGCGCCAGCCCGCGTGCCCGAAGTTCGTCGCGCCCTTGGATGAGATGACGCCGTCTCCGCTGGCCGGGCCGGGCGAATCAAGCCCGACCGCCCGGACCGACGTTATCGGCACACCGGTGCGCGCGAGGACCTGCTCTATGGCGTCGACCAGCGACTGGATGGCCTTGTCCGGGCCTTCCCGGACGTTGCTGGGAACCTCCGCCATCTCGTCCAGGAGGAACTGGCCACCGGAATCAAGGATCGTTCCGTTGTTCATGGTTCCGCCATTGTCAAGGCCGACGACAACCCAGTCGACTGGCATACGTCCTCCTAGTCCGGCCGCTGAGCCACGCTAAGTCTAGGGATATGCACTAGTAAAGAGCAATATCGCTCCAGCGCGGGCCAGCCAGCAGAACCAGTTCACAGCGGCGGAGGAGCGGATTGAACCCGGAGAGCCAGGCCCTTTTCTAACGATCCCGGGACGGCACCGGGATACCCTTCGATTCGTATGCGGAGCTTGAGCGCTGCGAGGCATGCGCTGGAGGGACCAGCGCACGGGGTGTCCCCGTGCTGGTCTACCGCGCTGGATGATCAATGTCCACGGGCGGCAGGTCTTTCACCTGGTGTCTGGTGAGGCTGAGGTGGATAAGGAGAGTCCCGATCTTAGTCACAGCGCCGATCGGGATAGCCACTTCCTTGCGGCCCAACATGTGCCCTGCCTGGAGGAGCACATGGGTGACACGGTGGCCGCCAGGCCCCACGACCAGCCCCTGCACCTGTCCTATCTCGCCGTCGGTCGCACAGACGGTCAGGTCACGGTGTACCTCGACCTCGCCGAATGGGACGGAGTCGACGGTGACCTCTTGCGGGGCTTGCGGTTCGCCAGGGTCACCGACAGGCCAGACTACGCCCAAACCCAGGCGATATTGCTTCCGTGCCTCTTGATGCGCGTGTCCGGTGGGGTCGAGGTCCGGCACGGCCTCGGTCTCCTCGGCGGGCCGGAGCGTCTGGAACTCGGCTAGGGTGCAGCGAAGCCGGATCTGGTCCGTCGTAGCGTCCAGAAGGTCAACAGGGACAAGCCGCCCCGGGCCATACCGGCGCTTCGGGTCGACTACGAGATGAGTGACCTCCCGGGCGACCGGGTTGACGATTACGCGGCGCACCTGACCGCAGGCTCCATCGGTGCAACTGGCGTCGGCCCCGATCCTGACCGGCATCGCCTGCGCCATGGCCGCCCTCCTCGTTTCCTGTGGACCTTAGCAAGCCCAGCCAGCAGCAGCGCCTCCGAACTACCGGGCCGCGAACACCCGCACCTGGCCGGGCAAAGCCCGTAAGACGACGATGGGAGCCCGCGCCTTTTACGCGGACTCCCAGGTCAGGAATGCGGAGGATCGGGGATTTGAACCCCGGAGGGCCGTGAAGCCCAACCGCATTAGCAGTGCGGCGCCATAGACCGGACTAGGCGAATCCTCCACCCGCACGAGCGGTGCGGTGGGCCATAGCGTACCGGCATTGACCCGGCGCGGGCAAAGCGTCGTACCAGGTCGGTCAGTGCACTTCGATGATCTCGTAGTCACCTCGCTGATACGCCTCGCGCATCTGCCGCTTGGAGAACTTGCCCACGCTTGTCTTGGGCACTTCGGCGACGAAGCACCAGCGCTCGGGCAGCTGCCAGCGCGGGACCTGGTCGGTCATGAAGGCCCGCAGTTTCTCCGCGGTCACCTCGGCTCCTGACCGCAGCACCACCGCGGCCAGCGGGCGCTCTCCCCACTTCTCGTCCGCGACTCCGATGACGGCGGCCTCGGCCACGTCGGGATGGGCCATCAGGACGTTCTCGAGCTCCATGGAGGAGATCCACTCGCCGCCGGACTTGATCACGTCCTTGGACCGGTCGGTCAGCCGGATGAAGCCGCGTTCATCCAGCGTGCCCACATCCCCGGTCCGCAGCCAGCCGTCATGGAACTTGGCCGCGTCGTCGTCCCGATAGTAGGAACCGGTTATCCACGGGCCGCGGACCTCGATTTCGCCGACCGCCTCGCCGTCGCTGGGCAGTATGGCCCCGCCGTCGCCGGCCAGCCGGCCTTCGACGGAACAGAACAGCCGGCCTTGACTGTCCCGGTAGTCCCAGGCTTCCTCCTCGCTGACACCGGGCGGCGGGTTGGCCACGCTGGCCAGCGGCGAGGTTTCTGTCATGCCCCAGGCCTGCAGGATGCGTACGCCAAGTTCCGATTCATACCTGGCCTGCATCGCGTGCGGTACCGCCGAACCGCCGGCGATCACCAGGCGCAGCGAGGAAAGGTCGCCGCCCGCTTCTCGTACCTGGGCGAGCACGCCCGCCCAGATGGTCGGTACGCCGCCGGCGATAGTGACGCGTTCTTCGCTGATCATCCGGACGAGCGCGGCCGGCTGCAGGTACTGGTCGGGCAGGATCAGGTCGGCACCGGACAGCAACCCCGCATAAGCCAGGCCCCACGCGTTGGCATGGAACATGGGCACCACGGGTAGCACGCGGTCCTGTTCGGAAAGGGCGAAGGCGTTCCCGAGGCAGGCGCCCATCGAATGCAGGTAGCTGGAGCGGTGACTGTAGACGATGCCCTTGGAGCGCCCGGTGGTGCCGCTGGTGTAGCACATCGCGGCCGCCGAGTACTCGTCGAGCACGGGCCAGGGATACGAATCGTCCTCCGCCGCGAGCAGTTCCTCGTAGTCGTGCACACGCACGCCGGCCAGCGCGGCGGCCTCCGGCACCTCGGCGAGCGGCGCGCCTGCCACGATCACGTGCTTGATCGTGGGGGTGTGCGGCAGAACCTCCGCGAACTTGGCCAGCAGCGACGCGTCCACGATGACGGCGTGGTCTTCGGCATGGGTGGCGATGTACGCGACCTCGTCCGGCGCCAGCCGGATGTTCAGGGTGTGCAGGACCGCGCCCATGGACGGCACGGTCAGGTAGGCCTCGAGGTGCTCGGCGTTGTTCCACATGTACGTGCCGACGCGCTGATCGCCGTCCACGCCCAGGCGGCGCAGCGCGTTCGCGAGCCGCGCGGCCCTGCGCCCGGCCTCGGCGTAGGTCCGGCGCCTCGTCCCGTCACCGGTCCACGTAAGGACCTCGCGATCACCGAATATCGACGTTCCGTAGCGCATGATCGACGTGATCGTCAGCGGGACATCCATCATCGTGCTGCGCACGAAGCCACCTCCTCAGGGGCGCCTGACCTGCTTACCTGATAGTGCCACGAGTCGGGCCGCCGGCAGTAGACCTCGCGAGCAGCACTAAAGGGTGTCAGCGCCGATAAACGCGCATATGTGGTAGCTCGCGGCGTTGCGCGTCAGGAGTCGGAATTCTGGCTATTCGTGGTGTACCCAGGAATCGCGCGCGGGCAGCGAGTCGCCATCGTCTTCGCCGTATACCTGCAGGCCCGCAGGCCCGTTATTCGCGTGGCGGTCTCGACGCGGACACCGACGAGGTCCTCGGACCGGCCGGAACCCGCGAGTCTGTCGTTATCTAGGCGATTCTAGCCACGACGCTAGACAGCGCTATGCAGGGATAGATCCAGCCCGCGGACTAGACGGGCTGGGACCGCAGGAACTTGCCGAAGTGCGGGACCGTGAACGCGATCAGGCCTCGCTCCGAGCTGTAGATCAGTCCCTTCTTGATCAGCCCGTCGCGGGCGGGCGAGAGGCTCGACGGCTTGCGGCCGAGCTCGTCGGCCACCACCGACGTGGGCACCGGGTCATCCCCGGTGGCGGCCATCGCGCGCATGTACTCGCGTTCGGCGGGCGTGGCCCGCTCGTACCTGCTGCCGAAGAACCCGACGGCCAACTCGCCCTCGGCCTCCGGCGACGCCACGCTCACGTCGGCGGCCGTCACCGGACTCGACGCGGCCACGTCCCAGGTGACCTTGCCGTACGCCTGCACGAAGTACGGGTAGCCGTCGGCAGCCGCGTACAGCGCGTCAAGCGCGTCGGAAGTGAAGGTCACGTCCTCCCGCTGGGCCGGCGCAAGCAGCGCCAGGTCAGCGGCCTCCCGCTCCAAGCGATCGATTCGGGTGTACCGGAACAGCCGCTCGGAGTAGCTCTTGCTCGCCGACAACACCGACGGCAGATGCGGCAGGCCCGCACCGACGACGATGAGCGGACCGCCCGTCTGCGAAAGCTCGTGACATGCGGCGCACAACGCGGACACGTCAGTCGCGGGCACATCCTGCATCTCGTCGACGAACAAGGCGATTCCGACGCCGAGGTCCGCCGCCACCGAGGCGGCCTCGGCGAACAGTTCGGTGAGGTCGACCTCCAGGTCACCTGAGTCGGCTCGGCCTCGCTGGGCGGGCACGTCGATGCCAAGGGCGATGGTGACAGACGATCCCTTGGGGGCCTTGGGGTCGCGGAGGGCGAACGCCTTCAGGACGCCGAGGAAGTACTCCACCCGGTCCGGCGCGCGATGGCGGGGCGCGAGTTCCCGCACGGCCATGTGCATCGCGGCCGCCACCGGCCGCCTGATGGACTGGTCCGGCCGGGCTTCGATCTTCCCAGTGCCCCACATCCGCTGCAGGGCCATCGACCTGAAGGTATTCAGCAGCACGGTCTTGCCCACGCCGCGGAGTCCGGTGAGCACCATGCTCCGCTCCGGGCGCCCGCGGGCGATCCGCTCGAGGACGACCTCGAACTGACTGATCTCCCGGTCGCGCCCGGTGAGTTCTGGTGGCCGCTGGCCCGCGCCAGGGGCGTACGGATTGCGTACCGGGTCCATGCCATCGGACTCTATGGCCAGATCTAGCCTCAACCCTAGATTGGCTTAGAAAGCCCTACCGGCGTGTCGCGATCAATGCTCCCGGGGCTTATTGATGCGGGCCAGGTAGTCGTTATAGGCCGCCAGTTGCTCGTCGTCGTCGTCGACGGATTCCGTGCCAGCGGCCGGGGCGGCCCGCCGCGGGGTATCGCTGCCCGCGCTCGCGTCCTGATGCGAGCTGACCAGCGTGGCGAAGTTCGCCCGGCGGGCGGACTCGAGCCAGCCGAGGCCACCGTCGCTGCGCGTTTCCCGGCTCCAGGCGAAGAACACCGCCATTACCAGCGCGAACATGATGCCTGCTCCGCCCACCCACATCACCGCACCGCCAGTGTGCACGTCGCTTATCGGGCTGGGCGCCCAGGCCGGGCGCTGCTGCGCCAGGGCGGGGAACGGGTTACTGCTGTCCGAGCCGAGGATGAGACCGGTGAACGCGTCCACCGGCATGGCGATGAAGAGCAGGAAGATCCGGGACGGGTAGGACACCCGCCACCTGATCGGCTCCCGCCCGATCAGCGGCAGGAAGTAGAGGTACCCGGCGGCCAGGTAGAGAGCATGCTCGCCGTCGTGCACGGCCCCGTTGGTCAGGACCAGGTTCATGAAGCTGGTGAGGTGGGTGCCGACGATAATGACGAGGTAGAGGGCGGCACCGAACGGCGGCCAGGTGATCGCGGTCACCACGCGTGAGCGCAGCGTCTTCTTGGTCCAGGTGTGCAGCGGATTGCGGCTCGCGTGCAGCAGCAGCGTGGCCGGCTGGCCGACGACGAGCAGCGGCGGCGCGACCATGAGGAGCAGCAGGTGCTGCACCATGTGATCGTAGAAGAGCACGTCGTCGTAGCTGCCGATGCCGCTCTGCGTCGCGATCACGACCACGGCTAGGCCGCTGAGGAACAGCGCGGTCCGCCACAGCGGCCACGGCCGTGCCGGATGACGCCGCCGCACCCGCAGCACGCCCCACAGGTACAGACCCGCCGCCACCGCCACGAAACCCGTGACTACCGGCGCGAACTGCCATCGGCTGACGATCTCAGGCAAGCCGAAGGGAGGCAATTCCATGCCGCTGAGACTACTAGCTCGCCGTCTGCGACCGCGCAGTGCAGGAGCTTGGCGCCATCGACACGCTTGCAGCCGGCGGCGAGCGACTCCGTTGGCGAGGCGCCGGTCAGTCAGGCCAGCTTGCCATGGCCACACCGGAAGAGCGCAGGCACTTCAGCAGCCCCGATGTTCGTGCCGTGCTGCCGAAGACGTGGGTATAAATGGTGGCCATGCTCCCGGCATCTCCGAGGTCACGCAGCGTTCCGATCCTGATCACTACCGGGTCGTGGCCGGCGCACGAGGTGAGGACTCGCTGCGCTGTCGCATGCGTGGTTCCGGCGCGGAAGTCCACCTGCAGCTCGTAAGGCGGTGCGCATTGACCGGCGCAGGCAGTGGCGCTGGTGCTGGTGCTCGAGCCGCAACTGGTCACGCTCATGAGAACGGGAGCGGCCAGGGCGCACGCGCCGGTCAGCCAGAAGAGACCTCGCCGCATGGAACTTTGCCGCCTGCCTTCGAGTGCTAGTTCCCTGACCCGAAGGTCGAGCGGAGGGCGTCGGATCCGAACCCACGAGGACGCGTCAACGTCCTAATGGCTTCAAGAGCCTACACCCGCGCTTCCACCCGCATACCGACTGCCGGAAAACGACACTCGACGCTGAGGGAAATGGCCGGGAAACAAAGCTTCACCAGGCATTGTCCAGCTCAGCTGTACATTTCGCCGCACAGTATCTGCGTGTATCGTCTGGTGAGAACAAACAAATACGCTGCTCTAGACCCTGGCAGCGCAGGATTTACTGCCTGGCGGTGAGTTGAGTGAGCAGTCCTGGTGACCCTGACCCTGTGACCAGTACCGGACCTGGTGTCCGTCTGGCCGCCGTCCCTACACCGCGTCTGTACGATCGCCGTGACCCGTGGCTGCGCATGGGGCCTATGGTCGGGATGACATTCCCGCTTGCCGGGCAGCCCGGCCATGGCAGGACGGCATTCGTGCGGCGCCAGCCGGTCCGCATCGTGGACGGCCGCTTCGAAGGCGGCTACACCGGCGTGTTCGAGCTCATCTGCCCTGGCTGCGGCGATAATCCTCATGTGGATTACGCCGAGATCCCGTCGCGGCTTCAGTGGCTTCGCGGGCCGCTCACGCTAGAGGCGGCCCTGGAGGCGTATGACAAGCACCTCACGCCGGTTCCTGGCCCGAATGGCGACAGCGGAGGCTGAGGTCCTGGCTGCACGGAGGCCAAAGCGGGGGGGTAACTCGATAATCACTGTTCGTAAGACCACGCGGAGCCTGACCGCGGTCATGCCGGGATGGCTGATCGTCATCT
Source organism: uncultured Actinomycetes bacterium (assembly GCA_963806335.1). Taxonomy (GTDB): domain Bacteria; phylum Actinomycetota; class Actinomycetes; order Streptosporangiales; family Streptosporangiaceae; genus Palsa-504. Next base: position 180,099 of record CAWDXO010000014.1, on the reverse strand, counting down.
GCGGCGTCTGCCTGGCTATTCCGCTCGCCCGGCTGGCGGCGTTGCTGTTCACGGCGGGGCTGTGCCTGGTCCAGCCCGGCCGGGTCCGCCGCGCGGCGAGCGCGTGGAAGGGCGGCAAGTCGCACCGTGCGTTCGATGACATGCCCGCCCTGTCCGGTGCGCGTCAAGGACTGGCCAGCTAAGGCCGGCCGGCGGCCCTAGCTGCCAACGGCCACCAAAGGATCACGCAGCACGGGCCCAGCCGGGCCCGGCGCGTGAGAGAAAAGAGGAGCCACGATGAGTGAAGTCACCGAGCAGCAGCTTGAGGACATGGAAGCACTGTTCGTCCAGACCGCGGCGAGCATGACCAGCGGCCAGGGAACCATCACGTTGCATGGCCTGTCGCCGTCGACGCTGTACTTCGCCGACCGCCCCAAGCGCGACGTCGGGCACATGACCTCTGATCACTTCGTCGCCAACTGGGCGGCAGGGGACAACAGCTTCGCGGACAACCCCCCGAACGCCGTCCTGTCGTTCGCGGAGCCGGGCGACAGGCTTCCCGAGGACGCGGTCGTGGTCATCCAGGATCCGCACCTGGACGGAGACGCGCTCACCTACAGCATCAAGCTCCTCGACGGCACCGTGCCGGCCGCCACCGGGCCCTGCGCGCTGTTCATCGACCCCTTCGGGCGTCCTTTGTCGCCGGTCTCCGCAGCCGGGATGCACCGGCGTGAGCGTCGCCGGAGGCGCTGAGGGCCCGACCGCTGCCGCTGGCCGGGAGACGCTCCTGGTGCCAGCGGGAGCGGCGAGGATCGAGCCATCTTGATCTGCGTGTCCTGCGGGCAGCGGCGCGGCGTGCGCCGGGGCAGGCCTCCCGAGGCTGAGCCCCGGCGCTCGATCCCGCCCAGGTCAGGTGATTCATGATGGTTATGCCTTCGTGCCCCTGGAGTTTGCCCCGTGACCGCCAGCGAGCCACACCGAGACGTGGGCGTCGTATGCTCTCGTAACCCGACAGAAGGACGGAATCGGATCATGGTTCAGCGGGTGCCCTACACCGGCGGTGAGAGGGAAAGCCTGCAGGCCAGCCTGAACCGGCATCGGGACGCCGTGGTCTGGAAGTTGCAAGGGCTGGACGACGCGGAGCTGCGCCGGGCCATGCTGCCCTCGGGCAACACCCTGCTCGGCTTGGTCAAACACCTGGCCACCTGGGAGTACATCTGGATCTGCCGGACCTTCGGCCACCCGACCGAGCAGCTGCCGATCGAAGAGGGCGATGACGACGCTGATGGCCGGATCGACCCTGGGGACAGTACCGCTGGCATCCTGGCCTTCTACAGCCGGGCCCGGGCGGCAGCCGACCAGGTGATCGGCAGCATCGACCTCGACGAGGCTGGCACCACGATGTTCGGCGATACGGTCTCGCTGCGGTGGGCCGTGATCCACATCCTTGAAGACACCGCCCGGCATGCCGGGCACATCGACATCATGCGCGAGCTTATCGACGGAATGGTCGGCGATCACCAGCGTGACGAAAGCGCCAGCTGATGACCTCTTCCGCATCAGGTCTCCTCCGCAACTCGGCTCACGTGCGTCAAGCCAGGTCGCGATGCCTGCGGTGTTATCGAGGAGTGACCGTGACAGCCCTTGGCCGACCACCTCATCGGGCATGCGAGGGGCACGGCCAGGACCTTCAGATCCATAGCCTTGGAAGCGAGCCGGATGATAGGCATGCCGACCTGGGTCTAGATGTAGCGCTTCGGTCCGCCGCGCCGCCCGGCGATCGACCGCGTGAATGTGGCGCTGGCGGGCAGACTCTAACCACCGCGCGGGCACATCACATGCTGAGCGAGGAGAAGCAGATGACCGACACCGACCACCGCACTGACTTGGCCCGCAACTTCACCCATGCCGTCACGATCGTCGTCGGGGTTAGCCCAGACCAGCTCGGGGACTCGACGCCATGCCCGGACTACGACGTGGCCACCCTTATTGACCATCTCATCGGAGCGAGCTGGCTGGGGGTGGCCCTTAGCCGTAGCGAGAGCCCCGCGGGCGGGGAGTTCCCTCACATCGAGCTGGCCGACGCTCCTGATCAGCTCCGCCGCGCCGGGCAGGCAGCCGAGGCGGCGTGGTCAGACGACGCCCGTCTGGCCGCTACAGTGACCATGCCGTGGGGGGAGACCTACACAGGAACGACCCTTGTCGACTTGCACGTGACCGAGCTGGGCGCCCACACCTGGGATCTAGCGGTCGCCACCGGGCAGCTCGACCGGCTCGACCCCAGGCTGGCGCCGAGCGCTCTCGAAGCCGCCCGGGCGATGCTCAAGCCCGAGTACCGCAACGGCGCAGGTAACCCCTACGGCGCCGAGGTCGAAGCGCCACCCGACGCTACCGACTGGGAACGATTCGCGTCGTTCATGGGCCGTCAGCCTCGCAAACCCTCTGCCTGGACGACTTCGCTAAGCCGACCCAGCAGCTCGGAGCTTAGCGTTTACGATGGTCAGTAAAAAAGTAAACAATTGCGACAAATGGATGGATGATAAGCATGCCGATTATCCACCAAGTTTTTTCTTTATCGGTAATCCCTTTATTAATGGCTGCATCAACAATCATCCATATTTCAAAAGCGAAAATCAATATGGCAATTACAATAATGATTGGCAGCCATGCACCTAGGTGCAATATATGGTGTCTGTACATACATGTATTATAATAGCGGCGCGGCCAGCTGGGCTCATTGCTGGCCTCATCGCCCTCCTGTGGTCGACGGCTACCGGGAAAGCGATCCTGGCCGTCGGCATCGGCATCTACCTCATCGGCCTCGTGTTCAGCCCCGTCGAGGTCCACCGGGTTTACAGCGACGTTCCGCCACCGCGACCCAACCACTCGCGAGTCCAGCGGACCCTGCTGCATGACGCGCTGGGCGTCCGGTCGTAGGTCGCGAACGCCCGGCACCAAACTGGCCGGATCGGCCCTGACCAAGGGCCGGTATCCGCACGCTCATATTCACAGGAACGCGGCGGGCACGCCATCCGTCTCTGGATTGGCCGCACCGTGCAGGGGACGGCCCCGTACCCTGGTCAGGCTCGCTGCCTGGCCCTTGGTTTCAGGCCAGAGTGCTTCCGGGAGACTCAATGAGATTTTCTCAACGAGTTTCACTTGATCATCTTGTGCTCGAATAGCACCAGGACAAATGCGGCCCTGGCGATAAGGCCGATTCTGCCGGGGCTGGCGGTGACATGCTGGAGCGTTTTCCACCGCTGGGTCAATAGCGCGAAGCCACGCTCGCCCAGGCAGCGCACCGAGCGCAGCAGCGCGTTACGAGCCCGGATATCAATGTCCAGCTCCTTGACCCCGGCCGGCTTCTTCACCGGGACGTGGACGCCGTGACCAGCCCCTTCGTAGCCGGGATCGGCCAGCACGGGCATGGCGTCCAGGAACGGGCGCAGCACGCCCAGGACATTCTCACGGGCCGCGGCCAGGTCATGAACATTGCCCTGGAGCACGTCAGAAACCCACAGCGGAATCCCGGAGGGGTAAAACAGGGCCTGGATATTCCCGCCGAAGTCATGGGTCTTCCCCGCGTACCACAAGTCGATCGCCTCTCCCTGCGGCTGACGGTTTTCTCCCGGCACCGGTCTGTGTCCACGACCTTGCCGTCCAGGATCAGGTACGGCGCGCCCTCGGCCAGGGCGCGCTCCAGGGCACCCTGCAGGCCCGGCGCGCGAGCGGCAACCACCTCGCTGACCTCATCCAGGTTCCGGTACGCCGCCGACTGCGGCTTGCCCGCGGCGTCGAGCTGCTGCGGGCGCGGATGCCGACCCCGCAGGAAGTCCGGCTGCTGGAGCTGGAGCCGGGCGTGCCGGTGGTCCGGCTGCTGCACGTCGACTACGACCCGGACGGCCGCCCGCTCCAGGTCGCTGATGACCTGTACGCTGCTGACCGGCACGAGTTCGCGTTCGAGTGGGCCGGGGACGGGACGGGCGTTTATGGGTGAGTGGCCGCGCAACTGGCCTGAGCTGATCCGCGGCATCGGGTGCGAGATGTGCCAGTCGGGCCGCCCGGATGCCGACCGCTACGGCATCCGCATCCACGAAGGCAAGTATTCCGACGCCTACCTCCAGCGCGCCGACGTGCAGCGCGGCTACACCCTGGTGATCTGGCGCGGGCGGCACGTCAGCGAGCCCACCGAGCTGGACGATGCCGAGGCGGCCGGGTACTGGGCCGAGGTCCTGGCCGTGGCCCGCGCGCTGATCAGCGTGTACAAGCCGCTGAAGATGAACTACGAGACGCTGGGTAATTCCCTGCCGCACCTGCACACCCATCTCGTCCCCCGCTACACCGACGATCCCCGCCCCGGTCAGCCGTTCCCGCTATCGGCCCAGCCGCCGGAGGAGAAAATTCCGGACAGCCGTCTGCTGGCTGAGGCCGCTGAGCTGCGGTCTCTGCTCCGGTAGCGGGTGCCCCTGATCCGGTGCTGTCTAACCAGTCTGTGAGAAAACGGTGAGAGATCAGCTCTGGCCAATACCTTCTGATTATGACTCTCAGGCTGCCGCCCACGGCGACGACGGCCGAAACATCGGTAGGCTCCGATCCACCACAACAACAAAGGCGAAGTGGCCGTGAACCAGGACGATTCCGCTGGGGCCACCACCCCGGCCGAGCGAGAGGCGCACTGGCAGCTGACGGTGCGGTTTGCCATCGACGCAGCTAGCGAGGCCGAGGCCCGGACCATCACCGGACAGGTACTGGCCAGGCTGGACCGGGAGCTGCCTGTGCAGGGCGAGCCCACCATTGTTCCTCTGAGGCTTCGGGACGGTATCTGGGTGGCAACCCTCAAACCTGACCTGACCGTCCTGTCCTCCGTTGAGCCCGACGACGCGCCGAATCGCTGCCGCTACGTGGCCAGCCACTTTGGTGTGGGGGTGACCTGGACTTCTCGCGATAGCACGCACGGGGCCAGGTGGGATTGGCCGCCGGACATCTGGTCAAGGCAGCCTGGGCAGGATGACGTCCTGTTGCACCCTGCAGTGCAAGCTGTGATGATCTGGTGCGAGGCAAAGTGAGCCTGACCTACTCGCCAGACGGTATGCTCCTGGTTGGTGGAGCTGGGGCGGCCCGCCAGCCTGAAAAGCGGAAGGCCGACAGTTCGATCCTGTCCCTGGCCACCACTTGTGGATCAGTTCTAGCGCTCTGACCAGAGTAAATACTTACCTAGCTCTTTCATCCCCGTGGCCGTGGTGTGACCGTGGTTGCCCGTTCGTAACCGTGGTTCGCCACCCGCTATCGCACGTGGATCGCACGCCGCGCCCGGTTGCAGCCCTAATAGTTTTACTGCTCGGCCTCGGCCAGTACGGCGTCGATCCGGGCCTGATCTTCCGCCAGGCGGGCACGCTTGGCCGGGTCGGCCTGCGCCTCGCGCCGGGCCTGCGCCTCGCGTTGGGCGTATTCTCGGTAGAGGGCCATGGAAGCCCGGTACTCGGCGTCGGTGTCCCGCGCTGCTTGCTGGACAGCCCGGATGAAGTCCTCAAGTTGACCTCGCGGGACGTCGAACCTGATCCGTCCGTCTGGGTCGGACCCCATCTGGCCCTGGTTCCAGCCGCGACGCACCCGATGACGGAACTGCGCGAACCAGGGGTGCTCGCCCGGGCGATCCTTCCACAGACTCGTCCGATCGCAGCCGACGGTGATCTCCAGTTCGACAAGTCCCTCGCCGGGCTCGTTGATGGCGCGGATCCCGGTGACCGTACAGGGATCGTCGCCGAGGGCCGCCGGGGAGTTGACCATGCCGTTCATTCTGCCTGACGCTAACCGAGGACCGGAAGCGGCGCAGCAGCATGATCAACTTCTCAGAAGGTCGTGAGCGCCGCTGCCGTGAGCTGCTCAACCGCAGGTCAGCCCGGTCGGCGGTTGCCCGCTGGTGACCGTGGGATACCCCGGATGACCGGCCGATCGGGCACGGTTTCAGGCTGGTTCCTCGGTCAGTGCAGTCCGGTCTACGCCGACGCGTGCACATGCCTGGTCGATCAGGTCGTCATAGGCGGCTATCGGGCTATCGCCGCGGCCGATAAGCCGTTTCTGTATCTCAGCGCTTCTCCAGAACGACGCACACTCGATCTCGTCAGCGTCCCACCCGCGCCATGCCGGGTCGATGAGCCGTCCGGGATGCATGGGGAAGCACAGCCAGAGGGCTCGTTCATATGAGCCGTTGTAGCGGGCCTGCACGATGGTGGCCGGGTGAACCGTCAGTCTTGCGCCGACTCCGGCTTTGGTCACGATGACTTCGCGGTACAGCCAGGGCTTGCCTTCGAAATTCATGCTAGGTACTCGCCAGCCATCTGGTTGCCGGTCCTTCATGTGCACCCGCCGCAAAAGCTCATCCTTTCTGATGACGGTACCTGGTCGGCGTTCCTGTCGGCGGTGACTGCGCTCAGCTACAGGGATGGCCTGCGTCCGGTCCGGGCAGGCTGCTGGCTGCCCCTTGGTCTCTGGCCGGAGGGGGTGCAGAGGCCTCCGCCGCGCAAGGGTGGGTCCTGAAGATCATTTCTGCGGAGCGGTTTGAAATGAACTTCGGGTGCCCTTGACGGTGGAGGGCACCCCCGGACACTGAGCGGGCCATCCCCGGACCCTTCCCTCACCTGGGTTCTGTACCTTCCCCGATTGCGTCGTCTTGGGCCGGGCGATCGCCAGTTGCCGCAGCCTGTACGGCCTTGGCTGCCTTTTCCGCCGCGCGGTGGGCGGCCTTGATGGCATCTTTGCTGGCCCGGAAGGCATTGACCTCAGCGTTCAGTCGTCGGCTGGCCGCGTGAACGCGCTGTTCTTTGGCCTGCATGTCGGCGTACGTACGGCGCAGGCCAGCAAGCTGCCCAGTGACCCCGCGAGTTGCCTGGTCCTGGCCTGCGGCGCCGGCCTGGCTGGCGTCCATAGCCTCGCCGCCTGGGCCATCCCTCTCGTCGGCTTGCCGTTCCAGTTCGCCGATCCGCAGCTCCAGCCGCTTGCGCGAGGTAGCGACATCAGCACCGGCCCGGCGCGCACGGCTATTCGTCAGAAGGAGCCGCCGGTATGCGGCCTCCAGGCCCGGCCCCGTGGCCCAGGACCCGATCTTGCCGAGCAGCCAGTATTGCGCGCTAGCTACTGGCCTGCTGCGCGAGGCGCCATCCACACGGGCATTGAGCCGGACGACCCATTTCTCTACTTCGGTCGCCATCCGGGTCTGGTACTTCATGGCCGCCTCCGGTACCTCACATGCCTGACGAGTACCGTCGCATGTCAGGCCGGTGCGCTCAAGTGTCGGTCTGACCGGGTTCTGGGCCGTGCCCGCTCTCCCGGTTGGCTCCACGTCCCGGCCAGTGGCCCCGGATCACGGGCTTGCGGTCGTGTAGCAAGCGGCGCGCAGGCCACAGGCGACTGCGATCGCCGTGCTGAATGAGCTTGGGTAGTCTGCGCCAGCTCAGCGTGTGGGGCATTCCGTGGCCGGGACTGATGCTGGTTTCTGATGCTGTCAGTATGGCCGTCGGGTTGTGCGGGACTGGGATGGGCGGGGTGCATGATGACTAGTGCCGGGTCGGGTGCACGAAGGGATGACGCCAATGGGTCCACCGTTTGTGCCTCACCCGGAGTTTTTGATCACTCTGATTAGCCCCAATTCGGGTGCGGGCGCGGGGGTGCCTGGCGCGGCGGTGCGTGACGCGGTGACCGGCCGGGTTATCGACCGGGTCCCCGGCCAGATGGATGTGTACTCGGCCGTCACGGGCACGGGCAGCAACCGGCAGTTCTTCCTGGCCGCCCGTTCCAGCCGGGAGCAAACCGCGCAGGGTGAACCGGAGATCGGCCAGATTCCGCCCGGAGGGGCCTTCAGCGTGCGGATCGATGACGCCGGGACCGTCGTTGATCTTTCCGCCGTACCCGGTGTCCCCGAACCAGAACCAGCGTCGCCCGGCCCGGCCGACCTGGCCGCCACAGCCGATGGCAGCACGCTCGCGTACCCGCTCGTCCCCCCGCGCAACTGGCGTCCCCCACCCCCAGTGTGGCCTGTCCGTGACTACCACAAGGAAGAGCCCGGCGAGGCGCGGGCGGCTGACTTTCCTCCGGCTGCGGTCAGCATCGTGACTGTCGCGACGGGTGAGCGCACGGTATGGCGGCCGGGACCGGGTGGCTATATCGGTGATCTGTCGCTGTCGGCTGACGGGCGGCGAATGGCCTTCTCCTGGCACGCCGGACCCGACGACACCGGCATCCATGTCGTCGGCCTGCCCGGTACAAGGCCGGGTGGGGTGATCACTACACCGAGCCGCCTGGTGGTCCCGGACCGGAACACCCTGCACAATCTTGGCCAGGTGGGCCTGGGCTGCCTCGGCGGGGCGGTGATCAGCGCGGACGGTTCAACGCTGTACGTGACGGCGGCACGCTATGAGGCTGGCGGCCAGCCCGTTACCCGGCTGGTCGAGGTGTCCGTTGCCGACGGCGAGCTGCTGCGGATCGCGTACGAACGGCCGTTCCGCGATCCCGGCAACATCATCTACGGTTGGGGACCGCTGGCGATCGATCCGTCCGGTCAGCACGCGCTTATCGCCTACACGGGCAATCTCGCCCGGATCGATCTCAGCACCGGGCACCTCAGCGAACTGCCGATTCAGGAAAACGGAGCCTTCGACATCGCGTGGTAGCGCTGCCCGCTGGCCGCAGTTTCATGGTCCCAGCTTCCGGACTAGCCACGTCTTCTAGGGCAGCCGTCAACTGCGTGCTGGGACTGATCTGGGCGGATGCTTCGCCTGGATGGAACATCGGCAGCAGCCACGACGATACATCGGCTGCGGTCGCTGACGAGTTCACTACATGGGACCGGCGAGCATAGGCCCAGGTCAGGACCGGTCTTCCGGGGTCAGAGCGGAGGGCGTGGGATTCGAACCCACGGTGACGTTGCCGCCACAATGGTTTTCAAGACCATCGCCATCGGCCACTAGGCGAGCCCTCCAGTGCCCTACAGCCTACGGTAAGGCCGAACGCGACGTCAGCCGGCGCGGCCAGGCGAACCCGTCGCCCACAGTCGCGGCTAGCGTCAGGTACGCCTCGGCCGTTTCGCTGCTGAGCAGCTCAAGTTCGACCTCCGCGCCCTCTTCCAGGTGCTGATCGTAGGGAATCCTGGCCACGGCCCGGCAGCGGGCGGCGAAATGGTGCTCGAGCCGGTCCAGGTCGACAGTGCTCTTGCTCTTCGGCCGGATCGCCGAAAGCACGACGACGCAGTTCCTGACCAGGTCGCCGTACCGGTGCGCCTCCAGCCAGTCCAAGGTCGCGCTCGCGCTGCGCGCTCCGTCCACCGACGGCGAGCTGACCAGGACGATCTGGTCGGCCAGCCGCAGCACACCGGACATGGCCGAATGCAGCAGGCCGGTGCCGCAGTCGGTGATGCAGATCGAGTAAAAGTGCTCGAGCACGCGAACCGCGTCACAGTAATCATCGGCGCCGAAGGCGACGGAAACCGTCGGATCACGGTCAGAGGCGAGCACCTCGAGCGGCTCGGCGCCTGGGAGGTGAAGGCCCGTATGTCGGCGTAGCGGAGGACCTGGTCCCGTTCGTTCAGCAGGTCCCTGATCGTCGCGGCCGTCTCCAGGCGGACCTTGTCCGAGAGCGTGCCGCGGTCGGGATTGGCGTCGACGGCTATGACCCGGTCGCCCCGCAGTGTCGCCAGCGTCGCACCGAGGCCGACCGCCGTGGTCGTCTTGCCGACGCCTCCCTTGAGACTCAGCACCGCCACCCGGTGGTGACCGCCCGCGACGGGGGTACGCACCCGGTTGATGAGATCGCGTCGGCGCATCTCAGCCGCTGACTCGCCGAACCGTAGCAGCCCGCCGGTAGCCCGGTAGACGCTGCGGCGCCAGCCCGACCCCGGTGCGGCCCGCTTGCCGTGCAGCAGGGACTCGGTGGTCAGGCTGTCCGAGGTCTCGCGGGCGTGGTCAGGGTCGTCGGCCGCGGCCGGCCGCGGATCTCGCCCGGCCGGCCCGCCGAACTCCAGGCCGGCCAGCGGCTCCATCGGCGGCGCGTAGCCCGCATCAGGCGCGTAGCCCAGGTCAGGGTCGGCGAGATAGTCCGGAGCGGCCGGGTAAACCGTGCCGTCCGGGTAGTCCGCGCCGTTGGCGTACCCGGTGCCGTCCGGGTACTCAAGGTGGTTCGGGTAGCCCGGGTCCTGCGGGTATCCAAGCTGCCGCGGGTAGCTCGCGTCCACCGGGTAATGGTTTCCCGGCGCGGGCTGATCCCTCGGATCCGGCCGGGAGCCGGCCGGGTCAGCGGGGTCAGCGGGGTCCTCGTGCCATTCCGCGGGGGCGTCGTCGTCGTGAGCGCCTGGGCCGAAGATCTGCGGCGTATCGTTATTGGTGGTCACGGGTCGTCCCCCTTGGTTCTCATCGGTGGGGCGCCTCCGGGCGGGGTTTCGCGCATCTATCCGAGCGTAAGCCAAAGCACGTGCGATTTGATACCCACTCCGACACCCAGTGCACCTGTCCAGTGGCACTAAGTTGCAGCTCTGGACTGGCGGCTTGGGGGATGACCCGGTTAGGGCCCAGCTGGCAGGCTGGGCATCAAGCGAAGGAGAGATTCATGCGCGCCGTCGTGATCACGGAGCCTGGCGAACCCGAAGTCATGCGCTGGCTCGAGGTTCCCGACCCGGTCCCCGGGCCGGGCGAGGTGATCATCGAGGTCGCCGCCAGCGGCGTCAACCGCGCCGACCTGATGCAGCGGGAGGGGCACTACCCGCCGCCACCTGGCGCGCCGCCCTACCCCGGCCTGGAGTGCTCGGGTCGGGTCAGCGGCGTCGGCGAGGGTGTCACGACCTGGCGGCCTGGTGACGAGGTGTGCGCGCTGCTGTCCGGTGGCGGCTACGCGGAGCAGGTCGCGGTGCCCGCGGGCCAGCTCCTTCCGGTCCCGGAGAAGGTGGACGTCACTACGGCGGCCGCCTTCCCGGAGGCCGTCTGCACGGTGTACTCCAACCTCTTCCAGGTCGCCGGGCTGTCCAGCGGCGAGACACTGCTCGTGCACGGCGGGAGCAGCGGGATCGGCACGATGGCGATCCAGCTGGGCAAGGCGTTCGGGGCCAGGGTGGCGTGCACCGCCGGATCGGCGCGGAAGCTGGCCCGGTGCCGCGACCTGGGCGCGGACGTCGCCATCAACTACCGTGAGGAGGACTTCGTCGCGGCCGTGCGGGATGCCACCGGCGGGGCGGGCGCCGACGTCATCCTCGACATCATGGGCGCGAGTTACCTGGACCGGAACCTGGCCGCGCTGGCCGTCAACGGCCGCCTGGTCATCATCGGACGGCAGGGCGGCAGCCGGGCCGAGATCAACCTGGGTGTCCTGCAGGGCAAGCGCGCGAGCGTGCACGCCACCACGTTGCGAGCGCGGCCGGCCCGGGAGAAGGCCGCGGTGGTGGCGGCCGTGCGCGAGCACGTCTGGCCGCTCATTGATGCCGGCCAGGTCGCCGCCATCATCGACCGGGAACTACCTATGTCCCAGGCGGCGCAGGCGCACCGGGCGGTGGCGGCCAGCGAGCACATCGGCAAGATCCTGCTCTTGCCGGAGTGACCCCCCGCGAGCCGCAGCCGCGAGAGCAATCGGACAGACTAGGGGAATGAGCGACGGGATGAATCCTCAGAACCAAGAACGCCAGCAGGTCCTAGTGGTGGGTCCGGACGGCATAGCCTCCTCAGCCGGGGACCAGGACGAGAACGCCGGCCGCGAGCGTTCGGTCACCGAGATGGTGGAGCAGCCGGCCAAGGTCATGCGGATCGGCAATATGATCAGGCAGCTGCTCGAGGAGGTCAGGGCGGCTCCGCTGGATGAGAAGAGCCGGGCCCGGCTGAAGGAGATCCATCAGAGTTCGATCAAGGAACTCGAAGCCGGGCTCGCGCCCGAGCTCGTCGATGAGCTGGAGCGGCTATCGCTGCCCTTCGCGGAGGACGAGACGCCGAGCGAGGCCGAGCTGCGGATCGCTCAGGCTCAGCTCGTGGGCTGGCTGGAAGGCTTGTTCCACGGCATCCAGACCACGCTGTTCGCGCAGCAGATGGCGGCCCGGTCCCAGCTCGAGCAGATGCGCAGGGCGCTGCCACCGGGAATGATGTCTTCCCCGGATCAGGAGCAGCCGCACCAGCGCCCGGGCTCGGGACCGTACTTGTAAAAGATTATTCAGGCCGAACGGACCCTGGTTCCCGCACCCCGGAGAGGTCCGGACGCTCCCGGGCCCAGCCGCGCCCGCCGGCCGATGTGGCTAGGGACGGCCGAAGCGCAGCCGTCCCAGCCAGGCCGCCGCCGCGGCGAACTCGGGGTCCGAGGTCCCCGGCCTTATCTGCGTGGCCGCGCCGTCGCACCTGGCGTAACTGCCCAGGAAGCGGACTTCCCGGCACACCCGGCGCAGCCCCATCAGCGCCTCGCCGACCCGCGCGTCGTCCACGTGCCCTTCGCAGTCGACAAAGAAGTAATACTGGCCAAGCCGGTCGCCGGTGGGCCGCGACTGGATCGTGGTCAGGTTGATGCCGCGCACGGCGAACTCGGTGAGGATCTCGAGCAGCGCCCCCGGATGGTCCTCGACCAGGAACGCGGCGAGTGACGTCCGGTCCGCCCCGGTGCGCGCGGGAAGCGGACTCGGCCGCGACACCACCACGAACCGCGTGACGGCATTAGCCCGGTCATGCACGTCGGGCACGATTACCTCCAGGCCGTACCGGCCGGCGGCGAAGGCGCCCGCGAGCGCGGCGTCTACCTGCCCGTCCGCGGCCTGCCGGGCCGCCTCGGCATTGGAGGCGAGCGGTACCCACTCGCAATCGGGCAGGTTGGCCGCGAGCCAGCCACGGCACTGCGGCATGGCCTGCGGGTGACCGCCGACCCTCTTGATGTCACCGAGCGCCGTCCCCGGCCTGGCCAGCAGCGCGAACGCGATGGGAATCTGCAGCTCGGCCAGGATGACCAGGTCGTTGCCCGTGGCCAGGTCATCGAGGGTGGCGGTGACTACTCCCTCGACCGAGCTCTCGATCGGCACCACGGCCCGGTCCGCCGTGCCGTCGCGCACGCAGGCGAGGGCGGCCTGGATCGTCGGGCAGGAAAGCGGCTCGGCCCCGGGGTCGACGGCGCGCAGCGCCGCCTCGGAAAAGGTGCCCTCGGGTCCCAGATAGGCATAAGGCATAGCTCACATGATGCCAGCATCACGCGGGTGCGCGGCGCCGAGGACACTAGGCCGCCGGTCCCGCTGGTCTCGCCTGCCCCGGCTGCGTGGTCATGGGCGGGCCGCGAGCGCCCTGGCGACGTCGGTGAGCTGGTGAGCGCGATGCAGCTGGGCCCGCAGGCCGGTGCCGGTCGCCCGGTGCGCGAGGTCCACCTCGACCTCGGTAATCCGCAGGCCCTGTCGCAGCAAGTCGACGGTCAGCGCGGTCTCCACGCCCCAGCCGTGTGCCAGCGGGCGCGCCGCCTCGAACGCCGCACGGGTCAGGCAGCGCTGCCCGTTCAGTGGCTGCTTCGGCTGCCAGCCGGTGGCCCGGCGGATGCCCGCCCCGGAGAGCCCGACCACCAGACCGTGGCCGCCCAGCTTGACGGTGGCGGCGAAGACGGCGATCGTCATGTCGGCCGTGCCCGCGATCACCGGATCGATCAGCGGCGCCGCCCGCGCCGCGGTATCGCCAAGGTCCGCGTCGAGGAACAGCAGGTGCCGGGGCCGGTCACGGTGCTCCCGCTGGTCAATCAGCCGGACCGCCTCGGCGCCGGTTTCCATCGCGGCGCCCTTGCCCTGGTTCCTCGGGTGCCGCAGCACCGCGGCTCCCGCCTGCCGCGCTAGGGCGGCCGTAGCGTCCTTGGAGCCATCGTCCACCACGACGACGAGCCCGACGCCGGCCAGCCCGGCCGCGGCCGCCACCGTCGCCTGGATGCGGTCAGCCTCGTTCCGCGCGGCGATGACTACCGCGACATCGCCGCCTGGGGACCGTGCTGACATGGGCCGATCCTAGGTCAACGGGCCCGCGCCCGCCTCCCCATCCGCCTCACTGCGGAACTGCGGGCTTCGGGCGGCTCAAGCTCGGGTCATCGACCAGAGTGAATACCGAGTCAAGGCCCGTGACCTGGAGGATTTTACGGACCGCTGGCTTCGGGGAGGCGATCTCCAGCTCCCCGCCCCGCTCGCGCACGCGGCGAAGACCGGAGAGCAGCACGTTCATGCCGGTCGAGTCGCAGAACTCCACGCCGGACATGTCAATCACAACCCGGGCCGGCATGCCGTCGGCCAAGACGGCCGCAAGCTCGCTGTGCAGCCGCGGAGCGGTATAGAGATCGATCTCACCGCAAATGGTCACGATCGTGTGATCATCGTGATATCGACTTGAGACATTTAGCTCCACGTGCCGAACCCTATCGCGCCGGGCCCCTAGAAGCCAGGTAACTACGCTGAGCGCATCCTTAGAGGTTCCTGGATGCCCCACCTGGCCGCGGCGCGGGCATCATCCCCCGGCGGTCCGTCGTCCGGCTACCCGCCCTCGGTCGCCGCCGGGGGGGCGCCGACCGTCGTCATCTCCGTCGTCGGCAGGCGGACGGGTATCTGCGCCCAGACGGTGGTGCCCTCGTCGTCGGAGGAGGTTCCCCAGTCCGCGGAGAGCTTCTCCACGATCCGCAGGCCGCGTCCCCCGGTCGCCGCCTGAGTCGGCTGGCCCAGCTCAGGCCGGGTCTGGCCACCCCCGTCGCGGACCCAGACCTGGACGCGGCCGGCGCCAACTTGCCACGCCACGCTGATCTGCGCGCCGGGCAGCGGGCCCGCATGCCGCAGGGCGTTGCTCAGCAGCTCGCTGACCACGAGCGCGGCATCGCAGATCGCGGCATCATAAACCCCGGCCGCGATCAGGTCCGACACCAGGCGCCTGCGGGCCTCGCCGACGCTGGAAGCTGCGAACGGGAGCATTAGGACGCTCGCCTCAGTCACCTCCATGACAGCCCCAGCTCGTTTGTCCGAACCTTGAACGAACCCGTCACGAGCGGAAATGCCCCGTCCAGGCGCTCCGGAAACACGCCAGCACCTGAGATATCGCAGCGGTAACGACGCCTCAGCAGAAACCCTCAGTGGCTCCGGTACCCGCGGCCGGCACGGTAACGTCTCACCGTGAAGGTTGTCAGTTCATCGCGCGGCGCTTTGCCGCCTCGGCGCGCCGTAGGCTCGCACGCATGAAGGAGCGAGCACGTGACCAAGGCGGCCCGGGCACGCTGACCGACGACTTGGTGATTCCCGAGGTGGATCCGTCGGTCCTGTCTGACGAACCGCTAGCCGAGCTGGCCGCCAGATACCGGCTCCGGCCGAGCGCCGCCCGGCCCGGCGTCCTGGCCTACGCCGGCCAGCTATGGGCGCGGCGTCACTTCATCGTGGGCTTCGCCACCGCGCGCAACGTCGCCATGTACACCGAGGCCAGGCTCGGCCAGCTCTGGCAGGTGCTCACCCCGCTGCTGAACGCCGCCGTGTACTACCTGATCTTCGGCGTCATCCTGGACACCAGCCGCGGGGTGCCGAACTTCCTGGCCTTCCTCATCACCGGGATCTTCGTCTTCAACTTCACCCAGCGGGCGTTCATCACCACGTCCCGGGTCATGCCGGACAGCCTGCCGCTGATCAGGGCGCTCCCCTTCCCGCGCGGCTGCCTGCCGATCGGGTACGTGCTGATCGAGCTCGAGCAGCTCGTCATGTCCATGCTCGTGCTTTCCGTCATCGTGCTGGGGACACGCGAGCCGCTGACCTGGTACTGGCTGCTGGCCATCCCGGCCCTGCTGATGCAGGCCGTGTTCAACGTCGGCATGGGCCTGTTCCTGGCCCGCCTCGGCGCCGGCGCCGACGATTTCAGCCAGCTGATGCCGTTTGTCGTCCGGACCTGGATGTACGCCTCCGGGGTCATGTTCAGCATCCAGACGATCCCCTCGCTGCGGCATCATCCGACGCTCACCTATCTGCTCCAGATCAACCCCGCCGCCGTCTACATCAGCCTGGCGCGGAACGCGATCCTGCAGTCGCAGCGAAATGCCTGGCCAGGCAGCAAGCCGTACAACGCGGCCAACTGCGCTGCCTACCATTCCGCCACCGCCGCCAACGCCAAGGGATCCGTCCTGGAATTGAGCGCCTACTGTCACGGGACGGTGACGATGAACGGCCTGTGGCTGTGGGGCATCGGCTGGGCGATCGTCGCGCTCGTGGTCGGGTTCGTGTTCTTCTGGGAAGCGGAAACGAGGTATGGCCGTGGGTAGCGAGCCCGAGCCCACTGTGGTCGTCGACGACCTGCACGTCGTCTACCGCGTCTATGGCGCAGGGGGCGACAAGGGCACCGCAGCGACGGCGCTCATGCGGGTGATCAAGCGGCAGCGCCGCCCGTCGGTTCGCGAGGTGCACGCGATCAGGGGCATCTCGTTCGTGATCAACCACGGCGACGCGGTCGGCATCATCGGCCGGAACGGCTCGGGCAAGTCGACGCTGCTGCAGGCGATCGCCGGGCTGCTCCCGCCCGAGCAGGGCTGCGTCTACACCAGCGGGCAGGCCGCCCTGCTCGGCGTCAACGCCGCGCTCCTCGACGACCTGACCGGCGAGCGGAACGTGGTGCTCGGCTGTCTGGCGATGGGCATGACCCCCCAGGAAACCAAGGACCGCTACCAGTCCATCGTGGACTTCTCGGGCGTGGGCAATTTCATCGATTACCCCATGCGCACCTATTCGACCGGGATGGCGCAGCGGCTGAGGTTCTCCATCGCGTCCGCCAAGAACCACGAAATCCTGATGATCGACGAGGCGCTGGCCACCGGCGATGCGAACTTCCGGGCCAAAAGCCACGACCGGATCGTCCAGCTGCGCGGGGAAGCCGGCACGGTGTTCCTCGTCGCGCACAATCTGGCCGAGATCGAGGCGAGCTGCAACCGGGTGATCTGGCTGGAAAAAGGCCAGATCATGCGGCAGGGCTACGACGTTCCGGGGATCGTAGACGCCTACCTCGAGGCCACCGGCGGCGAGCCCCGCAAACGCGAAAAGGCCGCGGAGCATGAGGACCACGTCGCCTGAGGTGCTTACCTCTCGGCGGCCTTGACTTCGGCGGGCCGCAGCCGCAGGCACATGGCCGTACCGCCGCCCGGGCGTGAGCTCGCGGTGACCTCGCCGTGCTGGGCCGCAGCCAGCCGCCGGACGATGAACAGGCCAATGCCGACACCGCCGAACCTGCGGCGGTCACCAGCCTCGCCCTGGAAGAACCGGTCGAAGATGCGCTCATGGTCGCCATCCGCGATGCCGATGCCCTCGTCTTCCACTGTGACCTCGATCCAGCCCCCCGGTCCCCCTGGCCCTTCCCCCTTCACCTCGGCCCGGATGGCGACCGCACCCCCGTCAGGGGAGTACTTGAAGGCGTTCTCGAGCAGCTGGCCGACGATAATGTCGGTGGCCATGGTGTCGCCGATGGCGGCGGGCAGGTCATCGGGGATGCCGGTCACGATGACATGCTTGTCTGACAGCGGCCGGAAGGCGATGGCGGCGCCGCGGAGCACCGCGCCGAGGTCAAACGGGCCGTTGCTCACCGGCAGCTGGTCGGCTCCCGCCCGGGATCCCAGTAGCAGCTGTTCCACCAGCCGGCTAAGCGAGCCCGCCCGTTCGGCGATGGTCCGCACCGCGGCCCGCCTTTCGGCGTCCGCCAGCTGATCCCACCGGCTGGCCAGCGTGCTGGCGAAGCCCTGCACCACGGTGATCGGCGTGCGCAGCTCATGGCTCGTGGTAGCCAGGAACAGGTCCTTGGCCTCCTCAAGCTCCTTGGCCGCGGTGACGTCGCGGAAGTCGATGACCAGCTCTTCGCCGTCCGCGAGCGCGGTGCACAGGACGTCCAGCCAGCGGCCGTTCGCCAGCTTGTGGGTGACTGTCGCGCCCGGTTCGGGCAGCGGGAACGGCGGCTGCTTGCCGATCACGTCCGGCGCGGCCATCCCGGTGATCCGGTGCGCGGCCGGATTCCACTGCCGCACCAGGCCGGCCGCATCCAGCACGGCGATGCCGTCCGCGCTGCCGTCGATGACCGCCCGCTCGTGCGCGCGCTGCCGCACGACCTCCTCGAACGCCATCGCGTTGGTGAGCGCCACGCCGGCGTGGCCGGCCAGCAGCTCAAGCAGCTCGAGCTCGACGTGGCTGAGCTTGCGCCGGCTGTACAGCGCGTACAGGGCCCCGTAGGGCTTGCCCGCCACGTGCGAGAGGCTGAGCGCGATCGTGTGCAGGCCCGGCAGCGCCGACCAGATCAGGTCGTCGAAGCCGCCCGATTCCCCGGTCGCCATCATGACGGTCTGGCCCGATCGCATCAGCTCGCCGACCAGGCTCCGGGACAGGGTCGCGGTCCGGCCGCGCAGCCTGGCCGGCAGCCCGGCCGTGCTGACCAGCCTGAGCGTGTCGTCCTCAATGATCACGAAGCCGCCGGCGTCGGCGCTGGTCAGCTCCCGCAGGCTGGCCGCGATGCGGTCGAGGACCGATTCCAGGTCGCGCTGGGCGTTCATGTCGGCGACCACGTCGCCGAGCCTGCGCACCACCCGGGCGCGTTCGGCCATGTAGTGCCTGGCCACGTCGTCCTCGCCGGTCTGGTGACAGACGTTCACCCAGCCGGTTACCTCGCCGGCCGCGTCGATCAGCGCACTGGTGTCGATGCGCAAGTCGATGGCGGTACTGTCCTTGCGGATCCTGCGGGTCGCGAAGGAAATCTGGCCGCCGCCCCTGACGCGCTCGAGGACCGCGTTGTGCTCGGCCTTAAGCTCCTCGGGAATGATCTGCGGCTCAAGGCCCACGACCTCGGCGGCCGTCCAGCCGAACATCCGCTCGGCGGCCGGGTTCCACAGCATCACCGTCCGGTCGGTGCTGAACGCCACGATCGCGTCGGCCGCGCACTCGATCACGGTGCGTGCCGTCGCGTCGGTGCGGCTGCTGATCGTCCCCGCTGGCTCTGCGGTCACCTGAACATCGTGCCACGTCATGTGGTTCAGAGTGCGAAACCCGCGCCCGCGAGTACTCACCATATGGTCCCGGGCTGATCTATAGTGCTTTTCAAATAAGAGTAACGCCGTTCATCCGGGGCATTCATAACGGTATGGCTGTCCAGGAAACGGTCTTCCGCTAGGACGCGGACTATGGACCAGGCAGAATCAAGCCCGTCGCAGGGCCAGCCGGAGCGGCCGGGACAGCCACCCCCCACGCCGCCCCCTAAGGCTGCCGACGCAGTCCCCCCGGTTCCCCAGCCGGTCCCCGCCGACGAGGCCGAGGCCGCGCTCAGGCTTGAGCATCCGGTCATCGCCGGCTACGACGGGTCGGCCTCGAGCCGCAACGCCCTGGCGTACGCGGCCGGGGTATCCAGGCGGCTCGGCCGGCCGCTGCTCGTGGTGTACGTATGCTCCTCGGGGGTCTACTGCGAGCCGCTGACCGGGCAGGTCGTAGGCGTGCCCCGGGACGCCGAGGCGCTGGAACGATGGCTGCTCGCCGAGCTGGACCAGGTGACGGGGCATGCCGAGCTTGAGGTACATGTCCGTACCCGCCGCGGCAGCCCGGCCAGGGAACTGGCCGCGGCCGCCGAGGAGTTCAGTGCCGACGCGCTCGTCATCGGGGCGCCCAGGCACTTCTGGCATCGAGTGGCGGGGTCGGTATCCGGCTGGCTGGCCCGCCACGCCCGGTGCCCGGTCATCGTCGTGCCCTTATCATGACCAGGCCCAGGTGATACAAGCATGCGGCATAGTTACTAAGTGGGCGAGGAGGGATTTGAACCCTCACGTCCTTTCGGACACACGGACCTGAACCGTGCGCGTCTGCCGTTCCGCCACCCGCCCCGGGCAACGAGTAGGTTAGCACGACCGCGAGCGCTCCTGCGCCCCGGATACGATCGTGGGCAAGGGACGCGAAGGGAGGTGGCACGTTGGGAGTTCTGCAGCGCTTCGAACGTCGCCTTGAAGGCATGGTTGAGGGCGCCTTCGCCCGCGCCTTCAGGTCCGAACTGCAGCCGGTTGAAGTAGCGAGCGCGGTGCAGCGCGAGATGGACGACCGGGCGGCCATCGTGGCCAAGGGCCGCACCCTGGTGCCGAACGACTTCGTCGTGGAACTGGCCGACAGCGACTACGAACGCCTGGACGTTTATGCCGAGAGCCTGGGTGTCGAGCTGGCCAACCTGGCCAGGGACTACGCCAAGGAGCAGGGCTACTCGTTCGTCGGCCCGGTGCGGATGCGGTTCGAGGGCGTGCCGGAAATAACCACGGGCACTTTCCGGATCCGCTCGGGCGTCATCCGGGGCTCGACCATCGAGGGTGGCGAGATCAGGCAGCCGGCCAGCGACCTGCCGCGGACGCAGGGGCGGGGATTCGCCGGCCACCCGAGGCTGCTCGTCTCCGGTCCTGGCGCCCCCGGCGGGCCCGCGGGCGGTGATCAGCACACCTATGAGCTGCAGACGCCGGTGACGCTGCTCGGCCGCGGGACAGACTGCGACCTGCGGCTGGTGGACCCGGGCGTATCCAGGCACCACGCGGAACTGCGGGTGGAGAACGACCAGGTCGTCCTCGTGGATCTCAGCTCCACGAACGGCACCTTCGTCAACGGCCAGCCGGTGCGGCGGGTGGCGCTTCGCGACGGCACGCAGGTCTCGCTCGGCCGGACTACCCTAGTCTTCCGCCAGGACGGCCCAGACCGCCAGGACGGCCAGGCCAGTGGTTACTCAGGCAGCAGCTACTAAAGCCCAAGGGCGTGGCCACAAATGAACGAGCTGTCCCTCACCATCATCAGGGTGGCGTTCCTGGCCGTGCTCTGGCTATTCGTCATAGCGGCCATCGGAGTCGTCCGCACTGACCTGCTCGGGGGCTCGATGGCGAGCGCCCGGCGGGGCAAAGTGCGCCAGGCGCAGCCGCCGCGGCCGGGCCGTCCGGCCAAGCCGCCGCGGGCCGGCCGCGGCTCGCCGCGCATCCTGGTGGTCACGGCGGGTGCGCTGAAGGGCACGAGCCTGGACCTCGCTCAGCAGCAGATCACGCTGGGGCGGGCGAATGATGCCACGCTAGTGCTCAACGACGACTACGCTTCAAGCCGACATGCCCGGATTTTCCCGCAGGACGGTCAGTGGATCGTCGAGGATCTTGGCTCGACCAACGGCACCTACCTGGACCGGCAGAAGGTGACGCGGCCGATGCCAGTGCCTCTGGGCGTGCCGATCCGCATCGGTAAAACCGTTCTGGAACTGCGCAGATGACACTTGTACTCCGCTACGCGGTACGTTCTGACGTCGGCCTCCTCCGCGAAGGAAACGAGGACTCGGCGTATGCGGGGCCGAGCCTGCTCGCGGTAGCGGACGGGATGGGCGGCCACGCCGCCGGCGAGGTGGCGAGCTCCCTGACCATCGCGTCGATGGCGGAACTCGACGCTCAGCAGCCCGAGGCCGACATGCTGGGCGAGCTGGCCACGGCGGTCGCCACCGCCAACATGCGGCTGCAGGAAACGATCATCGCCAACCCCGCCGTCGAGGGCATGGGCACGACGCTGACCGCGCTGTTCTGGTCGGACGGGCACGCGGCGGTGTGCCACATCGGTGATTCGCGCGGTTACCTGCTGCGCGATGGCGAGCTCTACCAGATCACCCACGATCACACGCTGGTGCAGTCCCTGGTGGACGAGGGCCGGATCAGCGCCGATGACGTCTCCACCCACCCGCAGCGCTCGCTGCTGCTGCGGGCGCTCGACGGCAGGTCGATCGCCGAGCCCGACCTGTCGGTGCACGACGGCCAGGCGGGCGACCGCTACCTGCTCTGCTCGGACGGGCTGTCTGGCGTGGTCAGCGACGAGACGCTGCGAGACACCCTGGCCGCGCTGGCCGATCCCGAGGCGGTCTCCCGGCAGCTGATCGAGCTCGCCCTGGCCGGTGGCGGTCCGGACAACATCACCTGCATCGTGGCGGACGTCGTGGATACGGAAACGACGCGGCTGCCGCCGACTAAGACCCCGGTGCTGGCCGGCGCCGCGGCTCACGCCAGCGACCCCCGGCTGGCCGCCAGCGGCACCGGCCCGTTCGCGGTCATCGATGATCACTTCGAGAATCACTTCGATGACCATGGGCAGCCGCCGATGGCCGCCCCGACGCCGATGGGCATCGATGACTCCGACCTGGGCTCCATCCCGCTCGCGGCGGCGAACGGGAACGGTACCGGCCCGAATTCCGTGCGCGCCCGCAGCCACCGGGCCCAGCCGAGACGAACCACCAGGACCCGCCGCCGCTGGCCGATCGTGACGACCTCGCTGGTGGTGCTGCTCGGCGTCATCATCGGCGGCGGCTACATAGCCTGGCGGTGGAGCCAGGACCAGTACTACGTCGCGGCCGACAGTAAGGGCGAGGTCGTTATCTATCGCGGCATCAACCAGCGCATCGCCGGGATCAGCCTGTCCAGGCCCTACCATCTGACCGGGATCCCGCTGGCCCAGGTACCCGCGCCCTACCAGCAGACGGTGAAGGCCACGGATCAGGCCAGCAGCCTGAGTGAAGCGCAGCGAATCGTCGCCAACGTCGATGCCGCCGTCAGCACCTGTAAGGAGCAGTACGAAAAGCTCGCGGCCTGGGTGACGACGGAGAAGAACTACCAGGCGGCCGTGGCCCAGGCCAACCGGCAGAAGAAACCGACGAGGAACATACCCAAGCCGCCGCCGCAGCCGGCCAAGCCCGGGCCGATGTGCCCGCCGTCCATCGCGTACCTGATCTCGCCCAGTGCGCTCACCACCGCTGCCCCGGGACAGTCATGACCGGCGCGGCCCGGTGAGCAGCATCACCGCCCCGTCACCAGCGGTTGATCCGGGCGACCCGCTGATCCCGGTGTCCGGCGGCAGGCGGCGCACCGAGCTGATCATGCTTATTTTCGCGTTCGCGCTGGTCGCGTTCGCGTTCGCGAACGTGGGCTTCAGCCTCAAGGGCAAGCTGCCATCCGGGCTGGCGGAATACATGGCCGCCTACATTGTCGTGATCCTCATCGCCCACCTGGCCATCCGCAGGTTCGCGCCCTGGGCGGACCCGCTGCTGCTTCCGCTCGCGGCCCTGCTTAACGGCCTGGGCATCGTGATGACCTACCGGCTGGTCGCGCAGAACAACCTGCTCACCGCCCCGATGAGCGCATCCGCGACCGACATCCAGATCGTCTACACCGCCATCGGCATCGGCTGCTTCGTCGCGGTGCTCGCGCTGATCCGCGAGCCGCGCGTGCTGCAGCGCTACACCTACACGCTCGGCGCCATCGGGCTGCTGCTGCTGGCCCTGCCCGCGCTGCTGCCCGCGTCGATCAGCGAGGTCGCCGGCACTGGCGCCAAGATCCAGATCCGGCTGGGCACGTTCACCATCCAGCCGGAGGAGTTCGCCAAGCTCGCGCTGGCCGCCTCGTTCGCCGGCTACCTGGTGGCCAAGCGGGACGTCCTGGCGCTGGCCGGCCGCCGGATCCTCGGCATCGACCTGCCGAGAGCACGCGATCTCGGTCCCATCCTGCTGGCCTGGGCGGCCAGCCTGCTGCTGCTCGTCTTCGAGAGTGACATCGGCACCAGCGCGGTGTTCATGGGCCTGTTCGTGGCGATGCTGTACATCGCCACGTCACGGACGTCCTGGCTGCTGCTCGGCTTCATCTTGTTCGTGGTGGGCGCCTTCGCCGCCAGCAAGCTCTTCACCCATGTCGGCGAGCGGTTCGATATCTGGCTGCACCCATTCACCCAGGCCAACGCGCAGGGAAACGCCTATCAGCTGGTTCAGGGCCTGTATGGGATAGCGAGCGGCGGCCTGCTCGGCAAGGGCCTGGGCGGCGGCCAGCCGTACATCACCCCGCTGGTGCAGAGCGACCTGGTGATCAGCGCGTTCGGCGAGGAACTCGGGCTGGCCGGGCTGATGGCCATCCTGCTGATCTACGGGCTGCTGGTGCAGCGCGGGCTGCGGGCGGCGATGTCGGTCAAGGACCCGTTCTCCAAGCTGCTGGCCGGCGGCCTGTCCTTCATGCTCGCGCTGCAGGTCTTCGTCATCGTCGGCGGTGTCACCCGGCTCATCCCGCTGACCGGCATCACCACCCCGTTCCTGTCCCAGGGAGGATCCTCGCTGGTGGCGAGCTGGATGCTGATCGCCGTGCTGGCCCGGATCAGTGATACCGCCCGGCGTCCGCCGCCGCGGCCGATCCAGGAAGAGGGACTCACCCAGGTGGTGACGCTCAAGTGAACCGGGCGCTGCGCCGGATCTCGATCGCCGTCCTGGTGATGTTCGTCGTGCTGCTCATCAACGTCAACTACCTGCAGGGCTTCGATACCGCCAGCCTGGCCAACGAGCCGAACAACGCCCGCGCGTTCGAGGCGCAGTTTCAGTACCAGCGGGGCAACATCGTCACCCAGGACGGCGTGACGGTCGCGGAGTCCAAGCCGAGCGGCGACGTCTACAAGTACAAGCGCTATTACCCCTATGGCCCGGTGTACGCGCCTGTGACCGGCTACGACACGCTGTACAGCCAGACCGGTATCGAGGCGGCGGAGAGCTCGCTGCTGTCCGGCAGTGATTCCGCCCTGACCGTGCGGAACGTCATCGACCTGCTCACGGGCAAGCAGCGCAAGGGCGCTAACGTCACGCTCACGGTCAATTCGAAGGCCCAGACCGCGGCCTACGACGCGCTCGCGGCCAAGGGCAAGCCAGGCGGTGTGGTGGCGATCGACCCGCGGACCGGGCAGATCCTGGCCCTGGCCTCCTACCCGAGCTACGACCCGAACGTGCTGGCCACCCATAACGGCAAGCAGCTCAACACGGTCGACGCCGCGTTGCTCAAGGCCGCAGGCGACCCGCTGTTCAACCGGGCCACGCAGGCGACGTTCCCGCCCGGCTCGACGTTCAAGATCGTGACGAGCTCCACGCTGCTCACCCAAAGTCCCAGCACCACGATCAACACCAAGGTCGCCTCCCCGACCCAGCTCACGCTGCCGCAGACCACCCACGTGCTCACCAACGACCTCGGCGAGGTGTGCGGCGACGGGAGCGGCGAGGTGCCGCTGATCACGGCGTTCGCCCAGTCCTGCGACACCACCTTCGGCAAGATCGGCATCCAGGTCGGCGCGTCGGCGCTCAACGCCATGGCCGAGAAGTTCGGCATGAATGACCCGAACCTGACCATCCCGCTCCCCGTGGCGCAGAGCAACTACGTCATACCGCCGAGCGAGGCGCTGACCGCTTTCTCGGCCATCGGCCAGTTCAGCGACACCGTCACCCCGCTGCAGGAAGCCATGTTCGCCGCGGCCATCGCGAACGGCGGCACGCTGATGAAGCCCTACCTGGTGCAGCAGGTGACGGCCAGCGACCTGAGCACGGTGCAGACCACGTCGCAGTCGGTACTGAACCAGCCGGTTACCCCGGCCGTAGCCGCTGACGTGGGGCAGATGATGCGCGCCGTGGTGCAGGACCCGAACGGCACGGCGTTCGAGTTCAACGCCCAGGCCGAGAACGGCATAGTGATCGCGGGCAAGACCGGCACGGCGCAGAACGGCGTGAACAACTCCGCGCTCAACGACGCGGTATTCACCTGCTTTGCGCCCTACGCCAACCCGACTATCGCCGTCGGCGTCATTATTCAAGGTGGCGGTTACGGGGCCACTGCGGCCGCACCGATCGCCGTGCAGGTCATCAAGGCTTTCCTGGGGAATCAGTGAGCGATTATCTGCTGGCCGGCCGCTACCGGCTGACCGACCGCATAGCGGCCGGCGGCATGGGTGAGGTCTGGCGCGGTGAGGACGAGCTGCTGAACCGGGCGGTCGCGGTCAAGCTGCTGCCCACCGGGCGAGCCGGCGACGAGGCGTTCCTGGCCAGGTTCCGCGCCGAGGCCAGGTACGCGGCCAGCTTGTCCCATCCGGGGATCGCGCGGGTTTACGACTACGGTGAATCCTCGGAGTTCGGCGGCGCTTACCTGATCATGGAGCTGGTGAACGGCGAGCCGCTGTCCGCGGTCCTGGCCCAGGCCGGCCTTTCCGCCGACGCCACCCTCGACATCGTCAGCCAGGCGGCGCGGGCGCTCGACGTCGCGCACCAGGCTGGTATCGTGCACCGCGATATCAAGCCGGGCAACCTGCTCGTCGCCGCGGACGGTACCACGAAGATCACCGACTTCGGCATCGCCACCGCGGTCCGCGCCGCCCAGGCCACGCACCTGACGGAGACCGGCATGGTGATGGGCACAGCGATGTACGTCTCGCCCGAGCAGGCCACCGGCGCGCCGGTCAACGACGCCTCGGACATCTACTCGCTCGGCGTGGTCGCCTACGAGTGCCTGGCCGGCCACCCGCCGTTCACCGCCCGCGAGCCGCTGGCCATCGCGTTCGCGCACAAGCACGAGCCGGTGCCCCCGCTGCCGCCCGATGTGCCCCCGCCGGTCAGCGATCTGGTGTACCACATGCTGGCCAAGACCCCGCCGGAGCGTCCGGCCGGCGTCCGGGCGGTCGCCGACCGGGCCGACATGCTGCGTGACGCCCTGGCGCTGGGCGCGGGCGCTGGCCACGCGGCGGCGACCAGGGCGGACCTGCCCGCCGCGGCCACGGGTGCCATGCTGGGCGCGGCCGCGACCGGGTCCCTGACCGGCCGCCAGCGCCGCCCCCCCGGCCGTCGCTGGCGGGGGGTGGCCGCGGGCGTTACCGCAGGCCTGTGCGCGCTCGCCGCCGCGATCGGCTTGTACCTTAGCGGCCACGCCAGCGGCAACGCCACCGGCAACGTAGGCAGTACCAGCACCCAGCAGCCGAACTCGCCGAGCGTCACGCCTTCCCGCCGCGCCAGCCGGCATGCCGAGCCGACGCCGACGCTAACGCCTAGAGTGGTGGCGGAACAGCCGACAACTCCATCCAGCTCGATGACCAGCCCGGGGCCGGCGAAGTCCCCGAAACCGACACCAACCAAGAAGACGTCGCCTTCGGCGAGCGCGTCGGCGACTACCTCGCCGACGGGCACAAGCTCGCCGACGGGGACCTCATCCGCGACGCCGTCTGCTACGTCGTCCTAGAGAAACTAGAAATACGCAGGGTGGTTTGGCACAGTGCGAGATATGACACAGCCCCGTCTACTCGGCGGCCGCTACGAGCTCGACGGCGTAGTGGGCCGCGGCGGCATGGCCGAGGTCTACCGGGCGCGCGATATCCGGCTTGACCGGATCGTCGCGATCAAGACGCTCCGCGCCGACCTGGCCCGGGACCAGATATTCCAGGCCAGGTTCCGCCGCGAGGCGCAGTCGGCTGCCTCGCTTAACCACCCGTCCATCGTCGCGGTCTATGACACCGGCGAGGACATGGCCACCGGCGTGCCCGTGCCGTACATCGTGATGGAGTACGTGGACGGCCGCACGGTCCGGGACCTGCTGCAAGAAGGCCACCGGCTGCTGCCTGAGCGGTCGCTGGAGATCATCGACGGCGTGCTGCGCGCGCTGGAGTACAGCCATCAGGCCGGCATCGTGCACCGGGACATCAAGCCCGGCAACGTGATGGTGACCCGCAACGGCGACGTCAAGGTCATGGACTTCGGCATCGCCCGGGCCATGAGCGACGCCCAGGCCACGATGACCCAGACGGCCCAGGTGATCGGCACCGCCCAGTACCTATCGCCCGAGCAGGCCAGGGGCGACCGGGTCGATGCCCGCAGCGACCTGTACTCGGCCGGCTGCCTGCTGTATGAGCTGCTAACAGGCCGGCCGCCGTTCACCGGCGACTCGCCCGTCGCGATCGCCTACCAGCACGTCCGGGAGAACCCGGTGCCGCCGTCGCGGGTGGACCCCGACGTCCCCGCCTGGGCGGACGCGATCGTGCTGAAGGCGATGGCCAAACCGCCGGCCGACAGGTACCAGACAGCCGCCGAGATGCGCGCCGACCTGCAGCGTGCCGCCTCAGGCATGCCGGTGTCGGCCCCGCCGACCCAGCTCGACAACTACCCGCGGACCCAGCGGATCGGCACCGGCGCGATGATGGCCGGGACGGCGCAGATCCCTCCGGTCGGCGACTATGACTACGCCGGGGGCGACTACGGCCAGGACGGGCGCGGCGGCGGCGGAGCACGGCGCTGGCTGCCGTGGGTCCTCGGCCTGGTGCTCGTTATCGGCGTCGTGGCCGGCGTGGCCTACTACCTGCTCGCTGGCGGCGGCAAGACCACCGCCGTGCCGCTGGTGAACAACGAGCCCGTCGCCACGGCGCAGGCGCAGATCACGGCCGTGCACCTGCGTTCCACGGTGGTCAGCCAGGCCGACGCCAACGTCAATAAGGGCCTGGTGATCAGGTCCAGTCCGGCTGAGGGCAACAACGTCGCGGCGAACACTCTGGTGACGCTGTATGTCTCGACCGGCGTGGCTCCGGTCGCGGTGCCCGACGTGGAAGGCAAGCAGGAGAGCGTGGCCGAGACAACCCTGCAGAATGACGGCTTCTCCGTCTCGATCCAGCAGGACACCACATCGACTCAGCCTTCGGGAACGGTGGTGAACCAGAGCCCGACGGGCGGCACCAAGGTCGCACCCGGATCCAGGGTCACCATCTACGTCTCCGGCGCGACGAGCGTGCCGAACGTCGTCGGCCTGCCCCAGGCCAGCGCGCAGACGTCGCTGCAGAGCGCGGGCTTCAAGGTGAACGTGCAGACGGCGGCGGGGCCGGCCGGCACCGCTCCGGGTACCGTCTGGCAGCAGAATCCAGGCAGCAGCAGCACGGCCGCGCCGGGTAGCAGCGTGACCATCATCGTTCAGCCTCAGGCGGCGACCCCGTCGCCGTCCGTGACCCCCACCCAGACGCCGAGTCCGACCGGCAGCGGCGGTGCCGGCGGGTTCTGAGGCAGGGATATCGGTTAGTTACCGAGACTGTCCGGAAAACGCGGATCGAGACGACCAAGGCCAAGGAGCGGCTACGCTTAGGTCCGCATCACAGGTTTGCTACGCAGGAGGCCGTCGTGCCCAAGTCGCGCGTCCGCAAGAGAACGGTCTATACGCCTCCGCCGCCGAAGACGGCGCGGAGGAAGGTCAGTGCGCCCTGGGTCGGTCCCGCCATCGTCGCCTGCCTGGTGATCGGCCTGGCCTGGATCGCGACGTATTACATGACCCAGGGGTCTATCCCTGGCATGAAGGCGCTTGGCTCGTGGAATCTCGTGGTGGGCTTCGCGTTCATCATCGCGGGCGTGACCTTGTCCACCAGGTGGCGCTGATCCGGCCTACACTCCGCCTGCGGCCAGCTGGCCGTTCCTGACCACGACCGCGATCACGATGAGGGCCACGACGGCAACGGTGGCGAGTACCTGCACCGCCGTGCGGTTCTTGCGGGGGGCGTACGCGTAGGCGGCCGTCAGCAGCGCACCGGTGAGCAATCCGCCGATATGGTCCTGCCAGGCGATGTAGCTGTGCAGGAAGAAGCTGAGGGCCAGGTTGATGGCGATCAGCGCGATGATCCCGCGGCTGTCAAGGCGCAGCCGCCTTGACACCACGAACCAGGCCCCGAACAGCCCGTAGATAGCGCCGGATGCACCGACCGCCGGGGCGTTCTGCGGCGCGAGGAAGTAATACATCACCGCGCCGCCGACGGCACTGAGCAGATAGACGGCGAGGAAGCGGGCCCGGCCGAGCAGGCCCTCAAGCGAGGGGCCGATGAAGACCAGCGCCCACATGTTGAACAGGATGTCCGCGAAGCCCAGGCCGCCCAGGCCGGTCGCCGGGGCCAGGAACGCGGACGTAATCAGCCGGTACCACTCGCCCGCGGCCACGCCGTGCAGGGGGCCGCCGAACGTATACCTGGCGTAACCGAGCATCTCCAGGTTGGTGACGATGCTCGGACGGACCCATGTAACCAGGAACACCGCGACGTTGATCGCGACCAGCGTCCAGGTGACCACGGCCTTCCCGGCCGGACGGCCACCGAAGGTGGTCCTGGCCTGACGGGTGCTCCGCGCGCCCGCACCGACGCACTCCACGCACTGCTGGCCGACCGAGGCCGAGCGCATGCAGTCCGGGCAGGCGTACCGCCCGCACCGGACACAGGAGACGTAGGTCTCCCGGCCCGGGTGGCGGTAGCAGGCGGGAACGCTCTCGGTCCCCGGTGCGACTCCGCCCGGGCCAACCGGTTCGGCCGGTCCGGAATCGCTGGGCGTGCTCACGGCTGAGTCCAATCAGTTGCTGGTGCCGCGTTCCACCGTGACCGACTCGATGGTCACGTCTTCGGCCGGCCTGTCCTGGCTGCCGGTCTTCACCCGGCTGATCCGGTCAACCACGTCGGCACCTTCGATGACCTCACCGAAGATGGTGTGCTTGCCGTTGAGCCAGGGCGTGGGCGCGACCGTGATGAAGAACTGCGAGCCGTTGGTGCCAGGTCCGGCGTTCGCCATCGCCAGCAGGTACGGCCGGTCGAACGTGAGGTCCGGATGGATCTCGTCGGCGAATTTGTAGCCGGGGCCGCCCACGCCCGAGCCGAGGGGGTCGCCGCCCTGGATCATGAAGTCGGGGATGACCCGGTGGAAAATGGTCCCGTCGTACAGCTTGTCCGTGGTCGCCTGCCCGGTGCGCGGGTCGGTCCACTGCCTGCTACCCTCGGCTAGTTCCACGAAGTTGCGCACGGTCTTCGGGGCGTGATCAGGGAAAAGGCGGATAACCACCGGTCCGGCGTTGGTGCGCAGCGTGGCGGTTAGCGTGTCTGTCATAGGGTTGACTCCTCGTCCTGCCAGCTAACCGGCCGGACATTTCGTCGCTGTTAATTTCCTCCTGTGCTCACCGTACCGGTCGTACACGATGGTTGAAGCCAGCCCAGCCGGGAAGTCAGAGGTAACGGGATCACGTTCGGGAGGTTTACTGTGTCCCTTATGAATACGAACAACACCGCTATGAACACGAACAACACCGCCAGCGGTGCCACCGCGATCGGTGCTCGCGCGAAGGACGCCGGAGCAACCGCGGTCCAGGGCGTCGTCCAGGGCGTCCAGGGCGCGAAGGTATGGGCCGCGCCGCGGCTGGAAGACGCCGCGGATGCCGTCACGACCACGGTCGTCCAGGGCGTCCAGGGCGCCCGGGAATGGGCCGCGCCGCGGCTGGAAGACGCCGCGGATGCCGTCACGACCACGGTGGCGCCCAAGGTGTCTTCGGCTCTGCGTTCCGCGGCGCTCCAGGTCAGGCCGGAGCAACCAGCCAAGACCGGCCTGCGCAGGTTGCTGGACTGGCGCTGGCTGGTCGGCATCGGCGCGGTGGCCGCCGCGGCCGGCGCGGCCGGCGCAGTCACCATGCGGCGCCGCTACGCCAGCGCCACCGCGGCGGCTAACGACGCCACGGAATCGTCCGAGGGCGAGCGGCAGGCCGAGGGTACCGATTCCGACGCGGCCATGCGTTCGGAGGTAAACGGGCGGGTGACCACGCCAGGTAGCTAGCTGACCGGGGCCACCACCCCGGAGCTGACAGGCAGGCGTCCGCGGCATCGCATGCCGCGGACGCCTGGACCTTTGCCGCTGGGAACTTCGCCGCCGCGGGCGGGAGTCAATGTCTCCGGGCCCGATATCCGGTACCGTCTAAACACGGACCCGCGAGTGCGACAACATGACTGTGACCAGCAGACGGGTGAATTCGTGACCGAGAAGGACGGGGTCGAAGAGGCCGGGGTGAGCCCGGCGGCTTCCCCGGGCTCACCCGAACTGACTCACCTGCTGGCCTGGCTGGCCGCGGCCGCCATCGCCGCTTCGACGATGGTCATGATCGTGCTATCGGCGGCGGGCCCGAGCGCTTCCGTCCCGTCCGTGGCCCGGCCCGCCAGCGGGCCGCCGTGGTGGCATTCACTGCACCTTACGACCACGTTCGTGACGGCGGGGTTGTGGGCGGCCATGGTGCTCGGCTGCGCGGGCGTGATCGCCGGCCTGGTCGCGGTCGCGCGTGGCGCCCGGCCGCCGGCGCGAGCGCTCATCGCGTTCGCGTTCCTCGCGGTCGTGGTGCTGACCGTACTCCCGGCCGCGGGCTCGACCGACTCTATTTCCTACGCCGCCAACGGGCGGATGGCCGTGACCGGACATAGCCCGTACGTCATGACACCGCGGCAGCTGGAACAGGCCGGCGACCCGGTCGGCAGGCAGATACCTTTCGCCGAGATACCGTCTACCTGGAACAACACGGTATCCGTGTACGGCCCCGTGGCCTCAGGGGCGGAGTGGGTAGCGGCCGAGCTCGGCGGGACGTCGCTCGCCCGCATCATCTTCTGGCTGAAGCTCGAAGAGGCGCTGGCCTTCGGCGCCGTGATCGTGGCCCTGGACCGCATGGTCCGCTCCGACCCGGCCCTGCGGCTGCGGGCTCACCTGCTCTGGTCGGTCAACCCGCTGCTGCTGTGGGAGATCGTCGCGAGCGGGCACGTCGACGGCCTGGCCGCGGTGTTCGGGCTGCTCGGCGTGGCCGCGCTCCGGACCCGCGACGGTGCGGGCATCGGCCTGCGCGGCGCGGCCGTGTCCGGCCTGCTGATCGGGGTGGCCACCGGCATCAAGGTGGAGTACGCCCTGTTCGCCGTGGCCGTCGCCTGGGCCAGCCGGCGGTCGCTCCGGGCTCTCGCGGCCGCCGCGGCCGGCTTCGCGCTAGCGGTCGTCCCCAGCTACCTCGCGGCCGGCGCCCCGGCGATCAAGGTGCTCGTCACCCGCAGCCCCGGCGTTACCTGGGACACCATGTACCAGCTCTTCTGGCGGCCGGTGCTCGGGTATACGCAGTTCACCGTGTCCAGTAAACCGCCGCACCTGGAACTGGTCGCTTACCTGCTGTTCGCCGCGGTCGCGGTGCTGGCCGTGGCGCGCATGCCGGACCGGGTCCCCGGCCGCCCGGCCGTCACGCCGGCCCTGGCGCTGAGCCTGGCCTGGCTCTTCGTCACCGCCTTCCAGCGGCCCTGGTATGACGTGATGGCCATCAGCCTGCTGGCGCTGTACTCGGCCTCCCGGCTGGACTGGGTGGTGCTGATCCGCCTGCTGGCCGGCGCATGCGTTTACGTGCAGGCCGTCCAGAGCCCGGCTGAGCCCCATTGGCTCTATGACGTCGCGCAGTTCGACGGAGTCTGGCTCGCGCCGGGCGTCCGGTTGCTCGCGACCGTGGCCCTGGTCTGGTTCTGCGTGTCGGGCCGCTGGGGATGGCGCCCGCGGGCGACGGCATCGGCCGGGCGGCAGGCCGAGCTGCTGCCGCTCACCTGACTTCTCCACAACCACGCATTGTGGATAACTCTTCACGCAATTGCCGAGGACGCACCGTGCGGCTGGCAACTCGATGCCCACTTCTGTGGATTCCACTGTGGACAACCAAGCCTCGAGTTACGGCTGGTCCGGAGGATCTCCGAGCGGATCGGCGGTCAGGTACAGGCGGGGCCAGCGGCAGTCGATGAACTGGTCGAGGTATCCGGTCAGCCGCTCCTCGAAGTCGTCGTCTTCCGCGCGGGCCCCGGCGGCCCTTTCGATGCTGGCCGGGCTGTCGACCCCGAAGGCGACCGCTCGCACCTCCCGGCCGTCGCGTTGCGCGCCGTCGTGCCAGCGCTGCACCGTTCCGACCTGACGGGCACCGGTGTCTCCGGCGATGACCTGGCCGTATGTTCGTTCCCATTCCGCGCTGCGCGGGTGCGGCCCGGCTCCCGGGTTCTTCCTGTCGGCCGATTTAAGCGCGTCCAGGACGAGCGTCCAGCGGTAGGCGGGGGCGAGCCACCTGGGTTCTTCCCGCTGGCATAGCCAGCTTCCCCGCGACAGCCTGGACCTGATGGCGGTGCTGACGTGCGCGGCCAGGCCGACCGGGCTGACCCGTCCGGCGATGACCGGTACCCGCACGGCCACGGCCGCGTCAACGCCGTGCGATATGGCGCAGTCCCGCAGCCGGGACGGCATCGTCTGCAGCAGCGAAGCCAGCGCGGTCCGCGGCACCGGCATCGGCCAGCCGGTCAGGTGCGCGAGCACGGACAACTCGGCCCACAGCCGGACCGCCGGATACTCCTCGAGGGCGCGCTGGGCGACGCGCATGTCGCGCAGCGTGCACGGCCGCCCGGCACAGTCGGCGCCGCAGGTTATGCTCCGCGGCCGGACCACGCCGGCCGGGGTCGCGGTGCCAGCCCCGGCCGCCGCTTCGCGGCTGGTGCCGTCCGGCATGCGGGCCAGCACCGGGTAGTCCATGCCGTCGGTGAACACGGCGGCCTCGCCGGGCTTGAGCGTGACCAGGAACCGGTTCTGCGCGGGTGTCACGTTCATCGTCGCGCCTACGGCGTCGCGGTCGTCGGCCGCCGGGAGCCGGTGGGTTATCTTCACCGCGGTGTTCTTGATGACGTCCTGGACGAGGCGATCCGGGATCTGCTCGGCGATGATGAGCCCCTCACCGTAGGCGCGGATTTCGGCGAGCAGGCCGGCGAACATCTCGACCGCGTGCGCCGCCGCGCCGCCGGCACTGCCGCCCGAAGATTCCGGGCGGCGCAGCAGCCGGTGCGCTTCCTCGATGACCGTGAGGTGCCGGAGCATGACCTGACCGGCTGGCGTGGCCCGGCTCGCCATCCGCAGGTGCTCGGCCAGCCTGATCAGCACGGTCCCCATCAAGAACGCCTTGTCACTGTCGTCACCGACGTCCTCGATCTCGAGCACGGCGTTGGTCCGCAGCAGCTGGCCGAAGTCGATCTGATGGCCGCCCTCGAGGAAGCGGCCGGTCGTGCCGAGACGCAAGCTGGACAGCCGCACCTTGATGAAGCCAAGCACATCGTCGGTGATCCGCTGGCTGTAGCCGACCTCGCGCACGATCCTGATGGCGGCTCGCTGGAGATCGGTGAGGTGCGGGTAGCCGGGGTTCGCGTCCGGCGTGATGGTCTCACCCAGGGCCAGGTCCCAGCCCGCTTCCTCGTAGACCCTGGTCAGAGCCGCGCTAAGGACCTGAGGGAACGGCTCCTCCGACCGGAAAGACGCGATGAACAGTGCCTTGACCAGGTCCGCGTGGGTCTGCAGCGGGAACCGGCGGCCGTCGGCGTCCGGCGCGGGTTCCAGCGGATTGAGCCCGGCCGCGATCGCGTCTGATTCGCCCGGCCGGATCCGCACCACGGTGAACGCCGGGACGCCGGCCTCGGCCAGGCGGGCGGCCATCAGCCGGTATTCGGCCTTGGCCGGTTCCACCACCAGCCACGGGATCCCGGCGCCGGTGGCGGCCTCGAGCAGCGCCCGCACCGTCTGCGACTTTCCCGAGCCGGTCGCGCCACAGACAAACACATGCCGGTTCAGCGAGTCGAGCGGCAGCACGAGTGCGCCGGCCGGCTGGCGGCCCGAGTCGAGGATCTCGCCGACGGCCAGTGTCTCGCGCCCGGCCGCGGGTTCCTGGGTGACATCGAAATCCGGCCGCAGCACCAGCCGTACCCCGGGGACCTCGCGCTCGGGCGGCCTGGCCAGCGCGGCGACCAGCTCGGTACTGGCGTGAAACGGGTAGCCAAGGACCGCGTCACCCCCCGCCGATGCCGTATCCGGGTCCGCCAGGAGCTCGGGCAGGCTGCGGGCCGCGGCGTCGGCGGGGGCTATCGCGTAGGGCAGTTCAGCCAGGTCAGCCGAGGCGCACAGCAGCCCGGCCACTCGCGAGGCCGCCTCCGGATCGCCGCCGCCCGCGAGCAGCCGCACCCGCCACAGTCCCGTCGAGGTGCCTTTACGCATCTCAGCGTGACGCAGGTGAAAGCGGCGAGCCGCCATGGCCCGTTCGGGAAATCGGTCTGAATTGCCGGTGGAATGTTGCTCGCGCCCAGCCAGCTCATCCGCCATGTGCTGGATCTCGGTACCGGCCAGGGGCTCAGCCAGCAGCAGCATGCCGAACGGCCCTGGCCACACCGCCAGCAGACATTCTTCCATCGAGGGCGGCGGGCGGCCGTCGCCGCGGCGTTCGGCCGCTGGCAGCAACCCGTCAGTTATCCCGCCGATGGCCCGCCAGGAGGGCAGCTGCGCCATCAGCCCGGCCAGCGCACCGCGGGGTAGCGGCTGGGCTCTCGCCCCACCTGGCAGCGTCAGGAACACCTCGTGACCGGCGTCGCTGCCGACCAGGGCCGCCCCGGCCGCGAGAAACTGGACGGCCCCGCCGGCCACGTGCCTTATCCAGCCGATGGCCAGCGCGCCCGCGTGGTTCCGGCTGGATCCGGCTCCGGCGTGATAGGCCGCGACCAATGCGGCGACGCGCTGGGTCCGGCCGGGGTCGTTCGGCTGGTCCGGCGGCTGCTGAGCCGTACCGGGGTCCGGGCGGCGCGGGATTTCGGTGATCCGGTACGCGTCAAGTTCGCAAAGCCCGTCCCAAGCTAACATCACGACGCCCCTTCGCACTTTCCGGAACCGTTCAATGAGCTATCCCCAGGCGGGATCCGCGGCGGCGTCGCCGTCCACTGGGAACGTCAGCCGTCATCCGGACAACAGCACCGGCTCGATGGAACATCGAGCCGCATGGGACCGGCTCAATGCTCCATCGAGCCGGTTCGTTTCCTTGGTCGACTACATTGAAGGGGCTGGTGTGACTGAGCTGACTGGCATCAGGCCGTCGGCGGAGCCGGTCAAGTACCCGACCGTAGACCGTGTTTGCCGCAAGCACATCAACCTGCCGTCAATCAACACGCTGTGCTGGTTACCGATACGAATACCTTAGACACGCTGGGTGGCCATTAGGAAGGCCTCCGAGCAGGGCGGCCGCGCCCGGCGCCTCCGTCATGACTCCCGTTCGCGCGGCGCGTCCGCCGGGGCCCGCCATGGCGGCCGTGCGCGAGGAGCGTAACCGGGACCGTGATCGGGGCTGTGACCAGGACCGTAGTCCCGGGCGTAACCGTGTGGTGATCCGTATCTCCACAACGGCCCGTAGCCGTCGTGATCGGTGACCGGCTTCTCGGCGCGGCCGGCGTCCTGCTGGTATTTCGGCGGCAGGGTCCGCCAGTCGCAGGCGGCGGCACGCGCCCGGCGGCCGCGGCTGACCGGCGCCCGCCGACGGCCCGACCGGGCCATGATCTGGAGCACCGTGAAGGCGCCGACCGCGGCGACCGCGATGGCGACCAGGATGATCGCGCCCGCCGCCGAACCACTCCCGGGAGCCTGCCCGGCGGCCGAGGCGGCGGCCAGGGTGGCCGCCGTCAGACGCGGGCTGTGCGGGACTGGCCCGGCGGCCGGGCTCAGCCCGGTGACCGCCATCGGGCCGGCCGCGGGGAGCGCCGCTACCGAAATCAACCGTCTGCGCATGATCCTCATCACCGTTCACCCGCGCCGCGAAGCATGATCGCTCTGCGTGACCGGTGCCGCGACCGCCAGTGAAGAAGGCGGCAATCACTGCCCGCAGGCCAGTCATATTTCCTGGTCGGCGCTAGTGATTTCATGGCGGCCGCGCACCGGCCACTAACCCCGACTACGAGCCCATAGCAGATCAGGTTCGGCGACGCGGGTTCCGTAACCCGCCGGTAAGAAATTAATCTGACGCCAGTGCGGATCCCGGGGGGCCGAATACCCGGGCCAGGTAGGAATTACCGAACCTGGCTTCCGGGTCGGCCTCGGCCCGGATCCGGCGGAATTCGTCGTACCGCGGGTAAAGCGCACGAAGGCGCCCGCCGTCCAGCGAATGCAGCTTGCCCCAGTGCGGCCTGCCCGCCACCTCGGCCACGATGGACTCGAACCGGGCGAAGTAGTCCTGGTAGGGCAGTCCCGCATACTGGTGGATCGCGATGTAAGCGGTATCCCGGCCGTAGGCGGTGGACAGCCAGATGTCGTCGGCAGCGGCGACGCGCACCTCGACGGGGAACATCACCGGATCGGCGAGGCGAGGCACCTCCCGGCGCAGCTCGGCGAGCACGTGGCCCAGTGATTCACGTGGCACGGCATACTCGGACTCAACGAAGCGGACCCGGCGGGGGGTCACGAACACGCGATGAGACATGTCCGTGTAGGACCGGGCGGACAAGGCGGCGGAAGAGAACCGGTTCAGCGCGGGGATAAAGCCGGGGCGCGCCCGGCCCAGCCGGCACAGGGTCCCGAAGGCGGCGTTCTCCATCACCTCGAACTCCCAGAACCGCCGCCAGCCCGGCATCGTCCCGGCGGCCGGCTGGGCCGGGGCACCGTCCCGGGGAGAAAGCCGGTTGTTCCGCTTGACCAGGGCCCTGCGGCCGTAGGGGAACCAGTAGAACTCGAAGTGATCGTTGGCGGCCGCCAGCGCATCGAACTGCTCGAGTACTTCGTCCACCGGCACCGGGCGCTCGTCCGCCGCCAGGTGAAACGACGGCACGCATCGCAGGGTGACGGTCGTGATCACGCCCAGCGCGCCGAGGCCGATCCGGGCGGCCGAGAAAAGCTCGGGCCGGCACGAGGGCGAACACGTCACCAGCGAGCCGTCGGCCAGCACGAGCTCGAGCGCCTCCACCTGGGTCGCCAGGCCGCCCAGCCGGGCTCCGGTGCCGTGCGTTCCGGTGGACAGCGCGCCGGCCAGCGTCTGCGCGTCGATGTCGCCGAGGTTGGCCATGGCCAGCCCCAGGCCGCCCAGTTCGGCGTTGAGGGCCCGCAGCGGGGTCCCCGATCGCACCGTGACCGCGCCGGTCCGCGTATCGGCGGCGGTGATCCCGGTCCACTGGGACAGGTCGAGGGCCACGCCCGTGGTCGCCGCCGCCGCCGTGAAGGAGTGCCCGCTGCCGAGGGCGCGCACCTGTAGCCCGGCCGCCGCCGCGTCCTTGACCGCGGCGGCGATCTCCTCCGCCGCGCGCGGCCGGCACCAGCGCGCCGGAGTCGCGGTCGCGGTCCCGGCCCAGTTCCGCCACACCCGGGGATCAGCCGGCCCCGCGCCGCCCCGGCGGTAAGAAGTCCGCTTCATTACCCGACAGTATTCAGATTTCCGCAGCGCTGGTCTACTGTGCGAGCATGCCAGTCGACCAGGACGGTCCGCTCACCACCCGGGCCGTACCCGGGGAAGACCACCCGACGGCGCGCCCCGCGCCCGGCGAAGCCCTGCGGGCCGCCTACGACCGCGCCACCGCGGAACTCGACCCGCCGCTGGCCATCATCGACCTGGACGCGTTCGACCGCAATGCCGCCGACCTGACCCGTCGCGCCGCGCAGCACCCGATCCGGATCGCTACCAAGTCGCTGCGGTGCCGCTACCTGATCGAACGCGCCCTGGCCACGCCCGGCTACTCCGGCGTCATGTGCTACTCGCTGCCCGAAGCCCTGTGGCTGCACGCCATGGGCACCTGCGACGACCTGCTGGTCGCCTACCCCACCGTAGACGCCGGGGCGCTGCGGACACTGGCCGCGGATGACACCGCCCGGCGGCAGATCACGATCATGGTCGACTCCGTCGCCCAGCTGGACGTGGTGGACCGGGCGCTGGGTGACGGCCATCCGGAGATCCGGGTCTGCCTGGAGCTTGACGTCTCCTGGCGCCCGCTGGCCCGCAAGCCGCTGGTCCACATCGGAACCTGGCGTTCTCCGCTGCACACGCCGCGGCAGGCGGCCGCCTTCGCCGCCACGATCAGCCGGCGGACGGGCTTCCGCCTGGTCGGCGTGATGGGATACGAAGGCCAGGTCGCGGGGCTCGGGGACGCTCCGCCCGGGCATCCGCTCAAGGGCCAGCTGATCAGGTTGATCCAGGCTCGCTCGGTCGCCGAGCTTAACCGGCGCCGGGCCGAGGCGATCCGCCTGATCCAGGCCGTGACCAGCCTGGAGTTCGTGAACGGCGGCGGGACGGGGAGCCTGGAGTCAACCGCCCTGGACCCGTCGGTCACCGAAGTCACGGCGGGCTCGGGCCTGGTCGGGCCGACGTTGTTCGACGCCTACACCAGATTCACCCCCGAGCCTGCCCTGCTGTTCGCGCTGCCCGTGGCCCGGCGGCCGGGCCCGAACATCGCCACCTTGTTCGCCGGCGGCTACGTCGCCTCGGGGACCGGGACTCCGGACCGGCTGCCACGGCCGTACCTCCCCGCCGGGCTCCGCCTGACCGGCGTCGAGGGCGCCGGCGAAGTCCAGACGCCGGTGCGCGGGGCGGCGGCCGGGCAGCTCGCCCCCGGTGACCGGGTCTGGCTGCGGCACGCCAAGGCCGGCGAGCTCGCCGAGCGTTTCGCGGAGTACTACGTGATCGCGGCCGACGGCCAGGTCACCGCGGTGCCGACCTACCGGGGCGAGGGGCAGTGCTTCGGGTAGTGAAGGTCCGTCCGGCCCGCTGACCGCCGGACACCGGTAAGCCCGTGAAGGCCTGCTTCTCATCGGGTCCCCGCTGGTTCTGGTCGCGCGCGTCCTTCAAGTTCCCCCATGCCCTGCCGCAGGCGCTGCGGGGCGGTAGCGCCCCGCAGAACCCGTGGACCTTCTCCGCCGTGGTTACCGCGGCTCAGCAAAGCTGCGCCTGAGCCCAAGCCGGGCCGACCGCGGGCCGCCTGCCGTACCACAGCGGCCATCAGCCCACCGTTACCTCTCCTGAGCTGCGCGGCGGGACGATCTCCGAGTCGACCCGGTGGACCGGGTACTGCCGTTCGACGGCCGCCCTCGCGAGCTGAGCGCCGATGGCCATGGCCAGCTGCGGGTTCGAGACGTGCAGCTGGATGGAGGCCAGCACGCGCTCCAGGCCACGCGGGTCGGCCCGCAGGATCTCATCGGCGCAGAAGGCGTACGTCAGCTCGACCAGCTGCAGCCGGTTGCCGTTGTCGGAGCGGGTGGCCGTCTGGATGTGGTGGAGGATCTGGTTGTAGAGGGCGTCGCCGGCGATGGCCGGGACCTGGGCCAGCCGCACCCGGTAGGGCTCCTCACGCGACACCGCCTGGAGCCGGGCGGCGGACTTGCCGATCCAGTTCGGCACCTCGGGCGGCTCTCCGGTCAGGGCGTAGAGGGCGTCGAGCGTGAGCCCGTCCAGCGCCCGGGCCACGGTGGACTCCAGGAAGCGCCGCAAGGCGTCGATGGACTGGTGCGGATCCTCCATCACCGCGAGGTCGCCGGAGGCCACTTCGGCTCCGAACGCCGCCCAGATGGCGTCGGTGGGCCGGCCGTCGCGGTCCAGCAGGTCGGGACGCTTGACAGCGACGGCTTTCAGCACCACCTCGACCCGGGGACCGCAGGAGAAGCGGTGCGAACCTGGTATGTCGTCGCCTGGGTCGGCGGCTTCCGCGCACCGGCGACGCAACGCGGCCTGCGACCGCCGGTTCATCTCGTCGCGTCGCGTGAGTTCACCGCCCAGGTCGTCCCGGACCAGGCCGGCGATGTGGTCGGCCAGCACCGGCCTGAGCTTCTGGTTGAACGCGTCGATTTCCGCTTTCAGCCGCCGCCGCTTGCGTTCGGTCCCCTTCGGCGTCTTGAGCTTCCTGGCCGCGTTGCGGTCCACTTCGCGGCACGCCGCCACCAGCGATTCGGTGATCAGGCCGGCCACTGCGGCCTTGATGCCGGCCGGGTCGAGCGGACCAGGCAGGGCCTGGATGGAGCGGGCCGTCTGACCGAAGCAGTCACTGGCGAAGGGATCGGTCCTCAGCTCGCTGCGGCGGAGGTCGTCGACCTCGACGCGGGCGGACGCGGCGATCGCGGACGCGTCGGGCCTGACCTTGCCGAACGCAGCCTGCGCGAAGTCCGTCAGGCGATCCTGGCAATGGAGCCGGGCCGGGTAGGACTCGGGCGCGACCGCGCCGAGGCTGACCGCGGCGAGAGTACGCCGGGCCGCCTCGCCGGCGTCATGCTGTACGGCCGCGGCCGCGGTTGCGGGGTTGGTGATGGTCATCTCGGGTTCTCCTCTGCGGGCTCAGGCGGGAACGGGGCCGTTCGGCTCGGGCATGGTGGCCAGGATCCGCTGGGCCACCGTGCGGGCCGCCCGGGCGGGGTCGAAGACGACTTCGAGGACGCCGATACCGGCGAAGACGGCATCGGGCCTGCGGCCGTTGACGGTCCGGTTCGCTCCGGGTCGCAGCGCCTCCCGCTGGCGCTGCGACGCTCCGGAGAGGATGGCCGACAGGGCCAGCTGGAGGGAGGCGTTGGCCTCCTGGACGTCCTTGAGGGTCCCGCCGCCGCCCGGCGGGCCGAGGACGAGGATCTGGCCGAGGTGAGTGCCGAACCGGCCGCTCGGACCGGCGACGGCCGGGTCAGCCACCGCGGCGCCGAGCTCCGCGACCAGGGCCGTGCTGCCTACCCGGGCGTCTTCGAACTCCCTCCTGGGGTGCTGGTGGATGGAGGCCGTGCCGATGAGCAGGTCGATCCATACCTCGTCCGCCGCGCCGGCGAAGTCGACCAGCTTGCTCTCGATGAGGTCGACAGCCGCTAGCAGCGTCCCCGAGCCGGTCATCCGGCCGGCGACGGCAAAGCCGAGCACGCCTACGGCCAGGTGAACGCCCTGGATGGGCCGGGCGTGCGCCCAGATGAGCGCCGCGTTGAGGGCCGTGCTGAAATCCTCCGAAAGCAGCAGCCGGGTGGCCGCGTCGGCCCGGTCGAGCGCGCCCTCGGCCCCGCCCCGCAGCCGCTGAGAGGCCGGCCGGGGCGTGAGCCAGGGCAGCAGCTCGTCCGGCGCCTGGGTGAAGTCGGTCGGGGCGGGCTTCAGGTAAGCGGTGAAGACCCGCTCGGGGAACCGGCTGCGGAACCCGGCCGGCCGGTCCAGCGCCTCGATCGTGGCTCGCTCCGTCGAGGCGAGCACCGCGCAAATGTTGTCGTTCGCCTCGAGGAGGCCGGAAGCCTCGAAGGCGTTGATGCTCGTGTCGCCGAGAACCACCGCGACGTGGTTCATGGTCTCGTGCCGGCTGACCGCGGCCGTGGCTGGCGTCGTCGATGCGACGGGGATGCTGGCTGCCATGATGCTCCGTTCATGCAAGGGTGAGGGGGCCTGAGGCAAGGCGCTCGAGGCTAGGGCCAGGCGCTGGCGGGCCGTCCCGGCGGCTCGTCAGACAGGGAACTGTCGGTGCCATCGGGGAACCAGGTGAGCGTGGCCGGCGGCACGGTGGGCACAGTCCTGGTCTCGCCGGGAGCCAGGCGGATGGCCGAACCCTCGGGACCGAACGCGACCGGGGCCCGGCGAGTCCAGCTGACGGACCAGCCGGTGGGTTCGCCGCCCTCGTGGAAGAGATCCTCCAGCCGCACCAGCCCGTTGAGGTCGGCCGGGTCGAGCAGGCAGGCAAGCGACCCCCGCCACACCACCAGGGTGCCCTTGGGCCGCCGCTTCGCGGCGACGCGCCAGCCGGCGAGGCCGGCCAGCGTCAGGGCCACCAGGGCCAGGACCACCCCGAGCAGCCAGCCGCCCGGCCGGGACCCCGGCCGGGCGGTCGGCCGGGGTCCGGCCGGGCCCGGCCGAGGGGTCGCCGACGGGGCCGCCGACGGGGCCGCGACGGCTACGTAGCGAAGCAGTTCGGCGGCGAACACGGAGCCCTGGCCGTCGGCGCTGGCCCGGTAGCTTCCGGCCGCGGGGCGGGTCAGGGCGGCTACCAGTCCCAGCCCCGGCGTGCCGGCGCCCGCGCTCGCGAGCGTCTTCCCGCTGGGTGCGCCGACCGAGATCTGCAGCTGGCTAGAGCTGCGCAGGACCACCAGCACGGCCGCGGCCACCCGCGGTGCCACGTCCATCGGGACGGTGGTGCTGCCGTTGACCGGAAACTCGGACCCGCCGAGCGGGAGCCCGGTGCTGAGTGAGGCCAGGGAGAGCGCGGCGTGCAGCATGTCCAGCGGCGACGCGGCCAGCACTAGCTGCCCGTGCCCGAGCGCGGCCAGCCGGGTCATGGCCTGACGGGCCGGTCCCGGCTGGCCGGCGCCGGCACCGTACAAGACTGGCTGAATGGTGATGCCGTCGGCCCACAGCTGCCTGGCCATCGGCGCGATCGCCGCGAGCTGGGGCGCCGGACCCCCGGCCGGTCCCTGCGGGAAGCCGTCCGTCAGCAGCACCACCATGCCGTGGGTGTCACCCGAGCGCTTGAACATCTGCTCACAGCCAGCCACGCCTGCCGCCCAGTCGGTCCACGCCGCCTCGGCGGAGGAAGGCCGCAGGGCGGTGGGCAGTGCCGTCGCCAGCTCGGACCGGGCTGCCGGAGCCGAGATGACGAGCGGGCCGATCCGGGTGCCGGGGCCGGTGCCGAACGTGACCACCCCGACCTGCTGTCCGGTGGCCACGCCGAGATCGGCCAGGACCTGGCTGAACAGCTCCACCACCTGCTGGCGGACGAAGACCGGCCCGGGATCACTCGGCGGCTCGCCGCCGGAGGCGACCAGGTTCGACCCGGAAACGTCGACGGCAAAGCAGGTCAGCGGACTCATCCCGGCCGCAGCCACGGTCATCGGTGAGCCGGGCCCTGACGCCCAGACCTGCAGCCCGAGTACGATCGCGCTGACCGCCACCACGGCGCCCCGGGCGCCGGTCGCGAACCAGCCGGGTCCCCGGCGCCCTGGTCCCCTGGCCGGCCGAAGCAGAGCGGTCACAGCGGCTCACCGCCCCGGCCGGGGAGCCGGTATCCGGGCTCGCGCGGCAGCTGGCTGCCGATTTCCGCGTACCGGGTCACCAGCACGAGGTTTATCGCCGACTCGAGGTTGTCCAGCTGCAGCTGCAGCCGCCGCAGCCGGGGGCAGATGTCGGCCGCGATCTCGTGCCGCAGGTAGCGGACGCACAGCGCGCCGCCCATGAGTACGCCGATGAGCGTCCCGAGCAGGAAGAGCAACAGGGTGGATCCGGTCACGGCAGGCCTCCCCTTCGGTGGTACTAGCCCTTGGCATCTCCATAATGGCACATTCCAATCTACACATGCCAGAGGTTAGGAACTTTTCTTCTGTGCCAAAGGCATTTCCCATACGCCACTGCATCACCACGGATATCTTTGATCACTCTGCTACCGGAAGCGCC
This sequence comes from uncultured Actinomycetes bacterium, assembly GCA_963806335.1. Taxonomy (GTDB): domain Bacteria; phylum Actinomycetota; class Actinomycetes; order Streptosporangiales; family Streptosporangiaceae; genus Palsa-504. The sequence goes on along the minus strand of CAWDXO010000014.1, from coordinate 135,372 downwards.
TGGTCACTGTGGGCAAACTCAGTCCCAGCTCGCGGTGCGGCCATCATGCGCACCGCGCACTCCCGCGATAAGTTGACTCCGGTGGCACGAAGCTCTAGTCTGACCAGCACGGCACATGCCAATGGTCAGGCACATAGGAATAGTTGGTATGAGGCGGGGCCACGCCTCTGGCGCCCCCTGGCCCCGAGCACTACCTCTCATCCATGTGACCGAAAGAGGGGGGGCGCAGCATGGCGGATTTGAGTCCGACTATTCGCCAGCGCGAACTCGGCATGCGCCTACGCGATTTCCGGACTGCGAAGGGCCTCACGGTAGAGGATGTCGCCAAAGAGCTCCTTTGTTCGCCGACGAAGATCAGCCGCGCGGAGACGGGTGCGCGCCGCGCGACGCTGCGCGATGTCCGGGATCTATGTCAGATCTACGGGGTTGATGCCGAGACGTCGGCCATGCTGATGGAACTCGCCCGGGAAGCTCGTCAGCAGGGCTGGTGGACTAAGTACGACGATCTCAAGATCACCCCCTTCATCGGCATGGAGCAGGCGGCCACCGCCATCACCTGCTTCGGGATGTATTTCATCCCGGCCCTGCTCCAGACCGAGGACTACGCCAGGGAGATCATCAAGGGCATCGCGCCGAAGATCGAGGAGGATATCCTCAGCCAGCGGGTGGAAGCCCGCATGATGCGGCAGAAACTGCTTTACCAGCCCAAACCGCCCAAATACCGCGCGCTGCTCGATGAGGCTGCGCTGCATCGCCAGGTCGGCGGTCTCTCAGTCATGAAAGCTCAGCTGGAGAAAATACTCTCGTTCATGCGTGAGGAAAGGGCCGCGGTCCAGCTTATCCCGTACGAGGTGGGCGCTTACGGGGCCATTGACAGTAACTTCGACTACCTGGAATTCGCCGGCACCGTGTTGCCCGACCTGGTATTCGTCGAAGGTCTGGTTAGCCATCTCTATCTGGAACGGCCGGAAGAGCTTGAGCGATATCGTGAAGCGCTCGATAATCTGCGTGATGAAGCACTTAACCCGCGGGACTCAGCTAAGAAGATCGAAGAAATTCGCGACAAGCTCTCACGCAACAGCTGAGTTTCTACCGCACTTCAATATCACTCATTACACGTCAGGAGATGTTCATGGATCGTACGCGGGGCCACAAGGGTCTCACCTGGCGCACTGCCCTCAGCTGCAACGGCGGCGCGTGCGTGCAAGTGGCTGCCACCGAGCACGGCATCCTGCTAGGAAACTCCCGGCAACCCGGTGGCCCCATGCTCAGCTATACCCCCGACGAATGGCATGAGTTCGTCGCGGGAATCAAGAAAGGCGATTTCGACGACCTGCTCAAATGACGCACCACGACCTGCTCAAATGACGCACTAGGCACTGTGCGACCTGAAGGGCCGGAAACTTCAGCCTCACCGGTCACACAGTGCCCTTTTGCGCGGGTTCTAGCCATTGCTATTGACAGCCCCGAATTCTGTGTGCCTACCATGAGTAGTAGTGACCGAACGGAAATCTTCGGTCACCAGTTGGGAGGGCATCTTGGCATCGGGCCTCGGTAAGGGCTGGGAGTGGCGCAGAAGCAGCTGGTGCAACGGAGGAACCTGCGTAGAGGCAGCCGTTCAGGGCGATGCGATATTGGTGCGAAGTTCGGCTGATCCGGACGGCCCGGTCCTCGCCTTCAGCCCCGCCGCCTGGCGAGATCTGATCGTCTGCGTCAAGCGGCTGTCTTTAACGGGACCTGGGCTTTTCTCTATCACCACAGCGCTACTCCATCGGCGTGCTCGCCCCGGCCGCCGGGTGGTGCGGCCGGGGCGGATGAGGCGGATCCGGCGGTGACCAGGGCGGCGATGGCCTGCGAGCGCGATCAAGCTCCCCGACTATCCGCCCGGTTGAGTTGTTACTCCGGCGCGGGACGGACGGCCTGGGTCTCGATGACGGCGAAGGAGGCGGGCGGCAGGGAGACCGTGTCCTGCGTGATCCCGATCCCGGGGCTGGACGCGGCGAGCAGGCCGATGCCGCGCCGCCCGAGCGGCAGCCGGACGGCCTGCGGGCCGAGGTTCGCCGCGATCCGCAGCCTGCCCCGCCGGACCAGTAGCCACCGGGCGGCTTCGTCGAAGTCGGCCTGGACCCGGTCCAGCCGCGGGTCGGTCAGCTCGGGCCGGGCCCGCCGCAGCGCGATCAGCTCCCGGTACCAGGCCAGGATGCCGAGGTAGGGCTCGCGCTCCCGCTGTTTCCAGTCGAGCTTGGAGCGCAGGAACGTCTCCTTGTCCTGCGGATCGGGCACGTCGGCCGGTCCCCAGCCGTGCCCGCTGAACTCGGCCTTGCGGCCCTCGGCGACCGCCTCCGCGAGCCAGGGCTCGATGTGATCGGTGAAATACTGCCACGGGGTATCCGCACCCCATTCCTCGCCCATGAACAGCATCGGCGTATAGGGCGAGGTCAGCACCAGGCCGGCGCCGACCTTAACCAGATCTGACGGCAGCGTGGCGGCGATCCGGTCGCCGGCGGCCCGGTTGCCGATCTGGTCGTGATCCTGAAGGTAGCCGAGGAAGCGGTGGGCCGGCACGCGGAACACGTCGACCTGCCGCCCGTGCGTCCGGCCCCGGAAGGCGGACCAGATGCCGTCGTGGAAGAACACCTTGGTGTAGGTCTGCGCCAGGGCCCCCATCGACCCGAAGTCGCAGTAGTAGCCCTGCCGTTCGCCGGTGATCGCCGCGTGCACCGCGTGGTGGAAGTCGTCGCTCCACTGGGCGTTCAGCCCGTAGCCGCCCGCCTCCCTGGAGGTGACCAGCCGGGGGTCGTTGGTGTCGGACTCGGCCACGAGCACGAGCTCGCGGTTCAGCCGGGCCGCGAGGGCCTGCACCTCGGCCGCCAGCTCTTCGAGGAAGTGCAGGGCCCGGTGGTCTTCCAGCGCGTGCACCGCGTCCAGGCGCAGTCCGTCGAGGTGGTAGTCGCGCAGCCACATCAGCGCGTTGCCGATCAGGAAGGCGCGTACCTCGTCCGACCCTGGCTGGTCCAGGTTGACCGCGGGACCCCAGGGCGTCACGTGCGCATCGGTGAAGTACGGCCCGAACGCGTCCAGCCGGTTGCCGATGCCGACGTGGTTGTACACCACGTCGAGCATCACCGCCAGGCCGCGCTCGTGACAGGCGTCCACGAACCGCTTCAGCCCGTCGGGTCCGCCGTACGGTTCGTGCACCGCCCACAGGTCGATCCCGTCGTAGCCCCAGCCATGGTCGCCGGGAAACGCCGCGACCGGCATCAGCTCCACCGTGTGCACGCCCAGGTCGTGCAGATGGTCCAGCCGCCCGATCGCGGCGTCGAACGTGCCCTGGCCGGTGAACGTGCCGACGTGCAGCTCGTAGATCACCGACCCGGTAAGCGGGCCGCCGCGCCAGCTCCGGTCGGTCCAGCGGAAGGCTGAGTGGTCATAGGTGCGGCTCAGGCCCTGGATGCCAGACGGCTGCCGCAGCGACCGGGGATCGGCCAGGGGCCCGCCGCCGTCCAGGCGAAACCCGTAGTCGATGCCGACCGACATGTCGGGCACGTCCGCACTCCACCAGCCGGTACCCGGCCCGGTGTTCTGCAGGCTCCCGGTGTTCTCCCGGGTCATGGCGTACCGCTGGCCCGCGACCTCGACCTCGACCTGGCTGGCGGCGGGGGCCCAGACGGTGAAGAGGGTCATCGCGGGTCGCCGGCGGCGGTCCGGTCCCGCTCGGGGACGTAGACCCGCTCGGGGACGAGCAGCGCCACCGGGAGCCGCCAGGTCAGCTCGGCCAGCGGCGGCCGCAGGCCGGCGTGCCTGACGCCGGTCAGCACGTCTCGCCAGTGGATTTCGGGCAGCGGCAGGACGGTGTCCGCCCAGCCGCCGCGGCGCCGCAGCCCGGCCGGCAGCCGGGTGGCGACGGTGACCGCGTGCCCGCCGCGCAGGAAGGCCACCGCGTGCTCGGCGGCCGGGCCCTCGCAGGCGAGCGGGACGTAGTCCCCAGCGAACCAGTCCGGATGATCCCGGCGGAGCCGCAGGGCGCGGGAGGTCACGAGCAATTTCTCCGCGTCCAGGCCGACCGCCTGGTCCGGGCCGGCCTCCAGCGCGGTCAGCAGCCGCCGGCGCCGCTGGTAGTCGACGGGCCGGCGGTTGTCCGGATCCACCAGCGACAGACCGGTGAGTTCGCAGCCCTGGTAGATGTCCGCCACTCCGGGCATGGTGAGCTGCACCAGCTTGGCGCCGAGGGAGTTCACCCGGGCATCGGGCGCGATCCGGGCCACGAAGCTGGCGATGGCGGCCGTCAGCTCCGGGTCGCTGGTCACGGCGTCGGCCAGTCCGAGCACCGCCGACTCGTATCCCGCCCGGGGTACGGTCCACGATGTTCGTGTCTTGGCCTCGTGCATCGCCTTGCCGAGGTAGGAGGCCGCGCGTTCGCCGCCGATCAGCCAGGCGCCGGCCAGGGTCTGCCACATCAGGTACTCGAGGTCGGGTTCGGGGGCCCGCTCGGTGGCCTGCGCCGTCGCACCGTCGGTGAGCCACCTCGCCATGCCGTGCCACTCGGCCACCTGATGCGCCCATTCCTGCGGCCATTCGGCGAGTACCGCCAGCCGGGCCCGTACGTCCTCCTGCCGTTTGGTGTCGTGGGTGGACAGCGTGGTCATGGTGGCCGGCCACCGGGCGGCCAGGCGGCTGGCCGCAGCGTGGAAGTCCGCCGGGCTCACGCCGAAGGCATCCGGGTCGCCGCCCACCTCGTTCAGCGCGGCCAGCCGTGACCAGCGGTAGAACGCGGTGTCTTCCACCCCCTTGGCCAGCACCGGGCCCGTGGTCTGGCCGAACCGCACGATCAGCTCGTCGCGTGCGGCCTGCCGTGCCGGGTCCTCGGACCCGCCGCCCAGACCGAGCACGGCGGCGCAGACCGCGTCCAGAGCCGGGTGCAGGTACTCCTCCAGGTGGTCGCGCGCCGCGGCGGCGGCGGCCGACACCGCAGCCGTCGCGGCGGCGGGGGGCGGCTGGCCGGGAGTCACGTAGGCCCGGTACACGCCGAACCCGGCCAGCAGGGCGACCAGGACGTCATGCAGGTCCGCCGGGCTGACGGCACCCAGGGCCGGGTAGCCGGCGCGGGCGAACAGCCGGGTGAGCCGGGCTAGCTCGGCGGCGAAGGTGCCGTCGGCGATGTACTGCTTGGCGTCCCGCTCCACCTCGGCGAAGTTGTCCTGGCCGCCGGTGAAGCGGACGTATTCGCCGGTCAGCGGCTCGGCCCCGGCCGGGTCAACGAACAGGCCGCTGACCAGGTTGAGGGCGTCGTAGCCGGTGGTGCCCGCGCAGGACCAGTCGGGCAGCTGCTCGCCGCGGGCCAGGATCTTCTCCACCACGACCCACGCGTCGCCGGTCGCCGAGGCCAGCCGGCGCAGGTACCCGGCCGGATCGGCCAGCCCGTCGGGATGATCCACCCGCAGGCCGTCGATGAGGCCCTCGGCCACCAGGCGCAGCAGCACCTGGTGGGTGGCGTGGAACACGTCGGGATCCTCGACCCTGATCGCGATGAGCGAGTCGATGTCGAAGAACCGCCGCCAGTTGAGCTGGGTCGCCGCGTCGTGCCAGTCGGCCAGCCGGTAGTGCTGCTGGGCCAGCAGCACGCCGAGGGGCAGGTCAGCGATCCCGTCCCGGAGCGGCAGCACGTGGTCGAAGTAGCGCAGGACCGGCCCGGAATGCCCGGGCTGCTCCGGGTCCCGCAGCGCCGTGTCGATGATGAGGTCATCCAGGCATTTCTCGAGGGGCCCGCCCAGGATCGGCATCAGCAGCCGGCCGTCCTGCGCGTCCCAGTCGACGTCGAACCAGTGCGCGTACGGGGATTTGCGGCCCTGGTAGAGCACCGACCACAGCTGCTGGTTGAGCGACTCCGGGGTCGGCCTGGCCATGTGGTTGGGCACGACGTCCACCACGACCCCGAGGCGGCGCCGGTGAAACTCCGCCACCATCGCGCGGAACGCGTTCTCCCCGCCGAGGTCGGTCGAGACCAGCGAGTGATCCACAACGTCGTATCCGTGCGCAGAGCCCGGATTGGCCTGCAGGATCGGCGACAGGTAGACGTGCGTCACGCCGAGCGCGGCCAGGTAACCGGCCTGCTCGGCGGCCCGCTCGAACCCGAAGCTGTCTCGGAGCTGAAGCCGGTAGGTGGAGACCGGCGGGCCGGCGGCCCGGGCGAACTCAGCCACGGCGCAGCAACTGCATCGAGTAGTTGATCACGGTAACCGCGTCTCCCGGCTTGACGGCACTCTCGTCTTCGAGCTCCGCCAGCGTGATCGCCGTGTCCAGGATCTTCGACCAGCGTGCGCCGTAACGGCGCGGCGGGATCACGAACTGAAGATCGTTCTCGCCGGCGTTGAAGAGCAGCAGGAAGGAGTCATCGTGGACGCGTTCGCCGCGCCGGTCCGGCTCGCTGATCGCGCGCCCGTTCAGGAACACGGTGAGCGACTTGGCGAAACCCGCCTCCCAGTCCTCGTCGGTCATCTCCTCCCCGGCCAGGGTGAACCAGGCGATATCGCCGAGCCGGTTCCGGCCGCCGCGCAGCGCCTGCCCGCGGAAGAACCGGCGGCGCCGGAACACCGCATGGTCGGCGCGCAGCCGGATGAGCTTGCCGACGTAATCGAACAGCGCCTGGTCCTCTTCCGCGCGTACCGCCCAGTCCACCCAGGAGATCTCGTTGTCCTGGCAGTAGGCGTTGTTGTTGCCGCGCTGGGTGCGGCCCATCTCATCGCCGGCCAGCAGCATCGGGACGCCTTGCGACAGCAGCAGCGTGGTGAGGAAGTTGCGCTTCTGCCGCGCCCGCAGCGCGAGCACCGCCTTGTCGTCGGTCGGGCCTTCGGCGCCGCAGTTCCAGGACCGGTTGTCGTCGCTGCCGTCCCGGCCGTCCTCGCCGTTGGCCTCGTTATGCTTGTGGTCGTAGGAGACCAGATCCTGCAAGGTGAAGCCGTCGTGGCAGGTGACGAAGTTGACCGAGGCCACCGGGCGCCTGCTGTCCTGCTGGTAGAGGTCACTGGACCCGGTCAGCCGGGAGGCGAACTCCGGGACCTTCGAGGGCTGGCCGCGCCAGAAGTCGCGGATCGTGTCCCGGTACTTCCCGTTCCATTCTGACCACAGCGGCGGGAAGTTGCCGACCTGGTAGCCGCCGTCGCCCACGTCCCACGGCTCGGCGATCAGCTTGACCTGGGAGACCACCGGATCCTGCTGGACCAGGTCGAAGAACGCCGACAGCCGGTCCACCTCGTAGAACTGGCGGGCGAGGGTGGCGGCGAGATCGAACCTGAACCCGTCCACGTGCATGTCGAGCACCCAGTACCGCAGCGAGTCCATGATCATCTGAAGCACGTGCGGGTGCCGCATGAGCAGGCTGTTCCCGGTGCCGGTGGTGTCCATGTAGTAGCGCCGGTCGTCGTCCACGAGCCGGTAGTACGCGGCGTTGTCGATGCCGCGGAAGGACAGCGTCGGCCCCATGTGGTTGCCTTCGGCGGTGTGGTTGTAGACCACGTCGAGGATGACCTCGATCCCGGCCGCGTGCAGGGCCCGGACCATGGTCTTGAACTCCTGTACCTGCTCGCCGCGGCTGCCGCCGGCGGCGTAGGCGTTGTGCGGGGCGAAGAAGCCGATGGTGTTGTAGCCCCAGTAGTTGCCCAGCCCCTTATCGCTGAGGTGGCTGTCGGTGACGAACTGGTGGACCGGCATCAGCTCGACCGCGGTGACCCCCAGTCCCTGCAGGTGCGAGATGACCGCGGGATGCGCCAGGCCCAGGTAGCTGCCCCGCTGCTCCTCGGGAATGACCGGATGCTCCTTGGTCAGGCCGCGGACGTGCGCCTCGTAGATGACGGTCTCGTGGTACGGGATCCGCGGCGGCCGGTCCAGGTTCCAGTCGAAGTACGGGTTCACCACCACCGAACGCGGCACGTACGGCGCGGAGTCGGCATTGTTGCGCCGGTCCGGATGCCCGAACGGATAGGAGAACACGGCCTGGCCCCAGTCGACGGCCCCCTCGATCGCCTTCGCGTACGGGTCGAGCAGCAGCTTGGCCGGGTTGCAGCGCTGCCCGGCGGACGGGTTGTAGGGTCCGTGCACCCGGTAGCCGTAACGCTGGCCCGGGCTGACGCCCGGGAGATAACCGTGCCAGACAAACCCGTCCACCTCGTGCAGGTCGACCCGGCTTTCCTTGCCGTCCTCGTCGAACAGGCACAGCTCGACCCGCTCCGCTACCTCGGAGAACAGGCCGAAGTTGGTCCCGGCTCCGTCATACGTAGCCCCCAGTGGATAGCTGTCGCCTGGCCATACGGCAGGTGCCGCCAAAAGTTCCCCATCCCTCGCGCTGAACATGCGTTCCAACCATCTCTCACCTTCCCATCCCCGCGACGATCACACTGAGACAATCGCGTACCCGGCGGAGCGGGCGTGTCCTCAGCGGACGCACAGAGCGTTAACCAAGGCGGGATTACCCTATGCAAGCCGCCAATAACGCCATAATCGACGCGGGCGAAGATGGGGTGCCGTCGTGCCCGTCTCCGCCGCCAGACCGGCGGAGTCCGCAAACACGGCCGCGGGGACAGGCGAATTGTCCAGCGCCGCTCGCCGATCACATCCGGGGCCGGGATGCCGGGCCGGACTCCGGGCGGCAGACGGTCCCGGCGACAGGCTCCGGGCCACGGCGGCCGTGAAATTACTTTGCTTAACTAATTATTCAGAGATATGCCCCGCTATTCACGGCCCGGGGCTGTATCACATGCCACATCGCGGGAGTACCAGCTTTATTAAACTGGTAGGATAACGATTAGGCGTCGGGCCCATCAGAACATCGATGGCGTCCACTACTGTCCACAAGTGTCCACCGACAATCAGCAGCCGTGGACTAAACTATGCGGTCTGACGGCACTCCGCAGTCCCTCGTGCTGCCATGCTTCAACAGGTGGCTCGCAGCGTATTGTGACAGCTAGCGGCCCCATCAGCCCTGTCCCGTGATCCCGTGATCCCATCCGGAGTGATGTGTGATGACCTCGCAGGAAAAAGACATCGAGACGGTAATTCCGGACGTACGTGACCTTCCGGTGAACCGTCTCGCCGAACTGGGCTCTTCGGCCCTCGCGCACTCCATTGCCCTCTACCGGCAACGGCTCAGGGAAAACGGAATTCCGCTGAGCTCGTTTCAGGCGAGGATTTAGTGCACGGCTGACCCTGACATAGCGGGAAGGGTCACCGTGATTACCAATCACCACCTGCCGCAGGACGCATTTTCCGAGCTCGCCGGCGGCGCGGGCGACCCGGCCACGGTGCGGCTGCTGGGAGATGCGCAGCGCAGCAAGCACCTGATGCTGCTGCACGCCATCGCGGAGGCCGCCGCCGGGGCCGGGGCCGGGCCGGCCGCCTTCCGGGCCGGGTACGGTCAGCTGGCGCGGCTCCAGGCCACGGCGCCCGGCGCCGCCGGATGGCTGCTCGGCCTGCCCCACCTGGGCGGGTGGGTCCATGACACCCTGATCCACCTCGAACAGGGGACCACCGCCGACTTCGGGCACTTCGCGTGCCTGGTCGCCGCGGCCGCTATCCGGGCCGGCCTCCCCGTCGAGCTCGACGTCCCGGTCCGGGACGACCGCGTCCGGCTGCCGGGCCTTGGTTCGCTGCTCGTCGCGGCTGGGCCGCCCTGGATCCGGCTGCGCTGCGACGGCGAGCGGGTGACCGCCGGCGACCGGGTTTCCGCCGACTGGCAGCTCCTCGTCCCAGACGACGGCACCGGCACCGCGGTGCCGGGCTGGGCCGGGACGCCGGCCATCCGGTCGGTCGCGGGCGGGCTGACCTGGACCGTGCTGCTGGAGACCGGGGAGGCGTACCTCGACCGCTACTCGCTGCCGATGCGCACCGTCCCGCCGGGCGAACTGCACGGCTGGCGCCAGCGGGTGCGGTCCGCGTGGCAGATCCTGATGGACCGGCACCGCTGGGCCGCGGAGCCGATGGCCGACACGATCTCGGTCATCGTCCCGCTGACGCCGCGCTCCGATACCGACCTGGTCAGCGCGACCACCCCGGCCGCCTTCGGTGCCATCGCGACGTCCTGGCCGCCGGATGAGGTGACCCTGGCCGAGACCCTCGTCCATGAGTTCCAGCACGTCAAGCTGTGCGGCCTACTGGACCTGGTGCCGCTGGCTGAACCTGGCGAGCGACGCGTGTACGCCCCGTGGCGCCAGGATCCGCGGCCCGCAAGCGGCCTCCTGCAGGGTGTCTACGCTCATCTCGGGATCGTCCGCTTCTGGCAGGCGCAGCAGCACGCGGAAACCGACCGCGATGGCATCCTGCGGGCGCAGGTGCTTTTCGCCCGCTGGCGGCCGGCTATCGGCCAGGCGGTGCAGACGCTGCGCCTGGCCGGCGGCCTGACCCCGGACGGCGTCCGGTTCGCCGGACTCCTGCAGGCCCAGGGGCAGCAGCTGATGTCGGCGCCGGTACCCGGCGAGGCCAGTCAGATCGCCGCGGAAGTCGCCCTGGACCACTGGCTCACCTGGCAGATCCGCCACGTGGCGGCCGACGCGGCGGAAGTGGCCAGCCTCGCGGCCGCCTATCAGCGCGGTGAACCATGCCCGGGATCCGCGCGGACCTGGGTCCAGGATGACGTCCGCAAGGTCGACTCGGGCCTGCGGAGCCGGCTGCTGAACCTGCGCTACCTGGAGCCGGCCCGCTATCGCGAACTACGCGCCGACGGGGTGCTCCCGCTCAGCGAGCCCGACCGTCTCCTGCTCGAGGGGAACAGCGAAGACGCGACTGCGGCCTACCGGACGCGGATCGCCGATTCCGCGGATCCGCAGCCGGACGCCTGGGCCGGCCTGGCGCTCGCGCTGCACCAGCTCCCGCCGTCGCCGATCCAGAGCGCGCTCGCCACCCGGCTGGTGCTCATGTTCGAAGTCCACGCCCGCCTGGCCGGCCGGAACGACCCGCTGGACCTGGCGAGCTGGTTCACGTGACCGGGCATCCCGCTCCGTGGCCGCACCGGGACCTCGACATCGCGGCTATGCGGGCCCGCGGCCACCAGCCGGTGCCCTTCAGCCAGTACATCCTGAAGATCCACAGCCGCTGCAACCTCTCATGTACTTACTGTTACGTGTACGAGATGGCGGACCGCGGGTGGCCCAATCTGCCCAAGCGGATGGACCCGGCGATCGTCCGGACCGTCGTCGAGCGCATCGGCGAGCACGCCCGGGTCCACGATCTGCTCAGCGTCGACGTGATCCTGCACGGCGGTGAGCCGCTGCTGGCCGGGACCGAATGGCTGACCGGACTAGCCCGGTCGCTGCACGCCGCCGGGCCGGCCCAGGTCAACATCGGCGTCCAGACCAACGGCACCCTGCTGCGCCCGCGCATGCTCCAGACGCTGAAGGAGCTCGGCATCAGCGTCGGGGTCAGCCTGGACGGCGACGCCGAGGCCACCGGGCGCCACCGCCGGTATCCCAGCGGCCGCAGCAGCTTCGATGATGTGGCCGACGGCCTGCGCCTGCTCGGCTCAGCCGATTTCCGCGAGATCTACAGCGGCATCTTGTGCACGGTTGACGTGCAGAACGATCCGGTCGCTACCTACGAGGCCCTGCTGGCGTTCCGGCCGCCCGCCGTGGACCTGCTGCTCCCGCACGCCAACTGGAGTTGCCCGCCACCCGGCTCCGGCTACGCCGACTGGCTGATTGCCGTGTTCGAGCGCTGGTACACCGCACCTGAGCAGGAGACGCGGATCCGGCTGTTTTCCGAGTTGATCCAGCTGGTGCTGGGCAACCCCGGCGCCGTCGAGGGACTTGGCCTGGGGCCGAGCACGCTCATCGTGGTCGACACCGACGGGTCCATCAAGCAGCTGGACTCGCTGAGCTCGACCTACGAGGGCGCGGCCGACACCGGATTGCACGTCAGCACCGACGCCTTCGACGCGGCGCTCGATCATCCGACGACGGTGGCCCGGCAGATCGGCGCCGACGCGCTGCCCGGGCAGTGCCGGTCCTGCCCGGTCCTGCGCGTCTGCGGCGGCGGCCTTTATCCGCATCGCTACCGGAGCGGGGCGGGTTTCCGTCACCCGTCGGTGTACTGCGACGACCTGACGAGGCTCATCGCCCACGTAACCGACCGTGTATTCAGCGACGTGGCCGGGCTCAGTACGGTTCTATCTCCGCGGTGAGCCGGTTCCGGGCCAGGGCCGCGCGGGCCTCGGGATGCTCCGTGGTCAGCATGTCCGTGTAACGGCGCAGCGCGTCGGTGAGCATCTCCTCGGCCGCTGCCTCGTTCCCCGAGGCCAGCTCGTCAAGGGCCAGGTTGGTCGCGGCCATCAGGGTGACCGGGTGGTTCTCGCCCAGCGAGCCGCGGCACCTGGCCAGCGTCTCCTGCCCGGCCCGGATCGCGGCGGCGAGATCACCCCAGGCGGCCAGGTCGGACGCGTAGTTGATGGTCGCCTCCAGGGTGAACGGGTGCTCGTCTCCGTAGGCATTGATGAGTCCGTCCCGGGCCTGCCGGTCGTACCGCAGCGCCTCCTCGGGCTCGCCCGCCGCGCGCAGCACGGACGCCAGGCTGACCAGCGTCGCGTAGGCCAGGTCGGTCGGGGAGCCGACCGCCTGGCACCGGCCCAGGACCTCCCGGCCCAGTTCCCCGGCCCGGGCGAGTTCGCCTACCGCCCGCCGGTCGTTGATCAGGTTGACGGCGGCCCGGAGCGTGTAGGTGTGGTCCAGGCCGAGGTAACCCCGGTAGCGCTGGACGACGTCCTCGCTCTCCTGCAGGGCTTCCCAGTGGTAGCCGGCCTTGCGCAGCGCCGCCGCGAAGCTCTTGCGCGCGTTGAGCCAGTCGAGGTTCTCCGGCCCGCGCCTCGCGGCGAACCCCTCCACCACCTTGCGCGCGGTATCCAGCGACTCCTGGTAGTGGCCCAGGTCGCGTAGGTCGCGAGCCACCGCGTCCAGCGAGGTCAGGGTAATGGGGTCGTCGGGACCGAAGATACGACGGCGATCGCGCAGGGTCTTCCGGTCCTGGTCCAAGGCGTCCTGGTGGCGGCCCAGCCGGCGGTAGTCGGCGGCTATGTTGTTGCGGACATTGAGCGTCCGGTGGTGATCGGAGCCGAAGGCCCGCTCGAACCGGGGTAGCAGGCTGAGGTCAAGATCCAGCGCCTCGGCGAGCTGCCCCCGGCTGCGCAGATCGGCCCCGTAGGTGTTGGCGCACAGCAGGGTTACCTCGTGGTTTTCGCCGTGGTGCTCCCTGAGCACCCTGAGCGTGCTCAGGATGAGATCGCGGGCATCGGCAGCGTGGGCGTCCGACCGCATGGCGATCGCCACTTCCACCGCCATGGTCAGCACCTCAAGGTCCTCCGGGCCAAGCTGCTCCCGCCATACCTGGAGAGCCTCCTGCCCGAACCTGGTCGCCTCGGCGTGGCTGCCGCGCAGGTGCAGCCTTCGCACCTGGTCGATGATGAGGCGGCGCAGCCCCGGATTGCTGGTGTGCACGAAGCTGTGATCGGACTCGATGTGCTGCAGCGACAGATCGTAGACCGCGTCGTTGGCGGCCCGGTCGGGGTTACCCGGGTTCGACTCGGCCAGCAGGGTATCCGCGGCGGCCCGGTACGCCAGGAAACTGTCGTGCTGGCGCTGCCGCAGCTGGCCCCTCGTCACCGCCTGGACCACCCGGTGCATCTGGATCTGGTCACGGGCCCCGTCCACCTTGACCAGGGACAGCCGGTGCATCTGACTTGCCGCGGCGCGGAACCGGGGCGAGGAGGACAGGAACTCGCGCAGCCCGGGCGGATCGCTGACCGCGTGGGCGTTCTCCAGCAGCAGCTCACCCGCGATCGGCTCCGGGGAGAAGAACGCGCACAGGTTGAACAGGTGCTCCGCATCGGGAGTGAGCAGCGCGGTGGACATCGTCCAGGTGTGCGACACGGCCTCCGGCAGCTCGGGAAGCTGCTCGCTGAGCAGCCGGTGCGCGTTCTGGTCGAACTGGCCGAGGTAGTCACCGACGCTCTGGCCGGTCTCGGTGAGGTAGGCCGCCGCGTGCTCGATGGCGATGGGCAGGTGACCGAGGGCGGTCGCCAGGCGTCCAGCCTCGTGATTCCGCTGCTCGTCTTCCTTCTCGCGCAAGGTCCGGTCCGCGGCGAGGGCGGGCACCCGGCGGCGCAGGAAGCTGACGGCCTCCTCTTCGGTGAAAGGCGAGACCTCGATGCTGTCCGCCTCGATGTAGCCGGGCCAGGTCTTCAGCCGCGAGGTGATGATGACGTGTCCGCCCGGCGGGCACGCCGGCAGGTACCGCTGCAGGTCCAGCGGCTCTGCCACGTTGTCGTAGACCAGCAGCCAGTGCGGCCGGACCCCCGATTCCAGCGCTTCCAGCACCGCCGCGATGGCCCGGTCCCGGCCACCACCCGACGTGGCTAGGCGCAATTCCAGCCGCTCTCCGAGTCTGACCAGCGCGTCCCGGATCCGGTCGTGATGTTCGGCCCGGATCCACCAGACGATGTCGTACTTGTCCCGGTGCACGTGAATGTACTCAGTGGCGATCTCGGTCTTGCCGACGCCGCCCATCCCCGAGATGACCTGGGCCGGAGGGATAGGCCGTCCGCGGAAGATGAGGTTGGCCCGCAGCGTCTCCAGTTCCGTCGCGCGGCCGGTGAAGTTCAGGTTACGGGAGGGGACCTCTGCAGACCAGATCTCCGGGTAGGAGCCCGGCGTCGCGGGCCGGGCCCGCCCGGCGACGCCCGGGTTCGGCGCCATGGTCTCGGGCGCACTGACCCGCGGCGTCACGATGTTGTTTTCCGCCTGCCAGGCCGCTTGCCACAGGGCCAGGAACACCGCGGTATCCCCGGCCAGAGCCTTGATTATTTCTTCCAGGAAAGACCACCGGGGTACCCGCGAATTGCGGAACGCGAACACGTTGTGCACGGTCGAAGAACTGATCCGGCCGCGCCCCGCTCGGGTGGCGATCTCCCGCATGGACGGCCTTCCCGCCTTGAGATGCAGTTCGTCGAGCCGGTCGTAAAGCTCGGTGATCGGGCCGGGCGGGGTCACGTTGCGGTTGATGGCCGTCACCGTTTGGTCCTCCCCATGACTACAGCTGTCCAAGTTTGTCAAAAGCCGTACACAGC
The DNA here is from genome assembly GCA_963806335.1 of uncultured Actinomycetes bacterium. Taxonomy (GTDB): domain Bacteria; phylum Actinomycetota; class Actinomycetes; order Streptosporangiales; family Streptosporangiaceae; genus Palsa-504. The sequence continues at coordinate 120,275 of CAWDXO010000014.1, read as the reverse complement.
CGCAATATGTGCCCGCGTGCCGGGCCGTGCGCACGCGCCATGCACGGGCGTACACCGTTGTGCGACCGACGCACAGGCGTACACGCAGCGGACGGGAACCAGGCAAAGCCGTCCACAGCAGTCCCGGCTTGCTCACCAGCGGGTAATCGTCCGCCTGCTGGGTCATGCTGAAAACAGCGACCTGATGACGATCCGGCCGGGAGGAGGGTCGATGAGCCAGCTGGCGGTGGTGCCCCCGGTGAGCGACGGCCCGGTGTACCGCTCGATCGTCGCGGTCGACGTCGAAGGATCCACCAAGCGCACCAATCCGGCCAAGGGCAAACTCCGGCGCATCCTGTACGACCTGCTGGAGCGGGCGCTCAGGACCGCCGGGATTGGTCCCCGGCATCTGGAAGAGCTGGCCGATCGCGGCGACGGCGTGCTGATCCTGATCCGGCCGTACGACGACGTGCCGAAGACCGTCCTGCTCGGCCGGCTGATCCCGGCCCTGACCACCCTGCTGGCCGAGCACAACGCCGCCGTGGCCGAGCCCGAGCTGCGGATGCGGCTGCGCGCGGTAGTGCATGCCGGCGAGGTGCACGACGACGGATGGGGATTCTACGGCGACGACATCGATGTCGCGTTCCGGCTGCTAGAAGCGCCGACGGTGAAGCGGGTGCTGCGGGATGCTCCGGAGGCACCGCTGGTACTCGTGGTCTCGGAAGAGATCTGGGCCGGGATCGTCCGGCAGGGATACGTCGACGGCGGCCCCTACCAGCAGCGCGTGCAGGTCAGGGTGGGCGAGCGGCGGCGGCGCGGCCGGGTACACCTGCCCGTCCCGGCCCCCTCCGACCTGCCGGCCCTGGTCCCCCGAGCCAGGACCTCGCTGGCGCCCGGCTCCCTGGCCGTCGCTTCGCCGGCAGGCCCCGCCAGCCGGGCCACGGCCGGCTAGTTCAACGGGCGCGCAGCGCCTCAATCAGGGCGGGGATGACCTGGTGCAGGTCACCGATGATGGCGTAGTCGGCGTGGGCCAGGATGGGGGCGCCCGGGTCGGTGTTGATCGCGATGATGTGCTTGGCGCCGGCGCAGCCCGCGATGTGCTGGATGGCGCCGCTGATTCCGCAGGCCAGGTAGAGCTCCGGGGTGATCTTGGTGCCGGTCTGGCCGACCTGCTGCTGGTGCGGGCGCCAGCCCTCGGAGGTGACCACGCGGGACACCCCGACCACGCCGCCGAGCAGGTCCGCCAGTTCCTCAAGTGAGGCGAAGCCGTCCGGCCCGCCCACGCCGCGGCCGCCGCCGACCACGACCCGCGCGGTGGCCAGCGAGACGCCGCCGGACCGCCCGGCCGATTCGGTGGCCCGCACGACCAGGTCAGCCTCGGCCAGTTCGGGCTTGTGGACGTGCACGCGGATGGCCGCAAACGTTTCCGCGGAAACGTTTGCCACCGCGTCGGTGGCCACCGTGAACAGCGCGACGGGGGCCTCCATGACCGCGTCCTCGAGCAGCAGCCCGGCCCAGCGGTGCCGGACGAGCCGGTGCGTCTTCCCGCCGTCCGGGGTGACCAGCGTGCAGTTCGCGGCCATGGGCAGCCCGCTGATCGCGCCGAGGTGGGCCAGCACCTCGTTGCCCCGGTCGGTCCCGGCCGCCAGCACCGCTGTCGCCTCGGTCTCGGCAGCGAGCCCGGCCAGCACCCGCGCCCAGGCCTGCGGCGCGTATCCCTCCGTCGAGCCGGGCTCGATCAGGTACACATCGGTGACCCCGTAGCGAGCCAGCGTGTCCGCGGGAGCGGCGTCGGCGAAGACGACCGCATTGACATCGCCGAGCGACCGGGCGAGGCTGAGGGCCCGCAGCGAGGTGTCGGCGGGTTCCGTGCCGTCGAGTTCCACCAAGGTCAGCACCGTCATGACAGCACCCCCATCTCGGCCAGGACGCGGACCAGCTCGGGCACCGCGTCGACGCCGTGACCGAGCACCTCGGCCTGGTGCTTGCCGGACTCGGGCACGCGAAGGGCCTCCTTGCGCAGCCCCTCGGCCGCCCATGCGGGTTCCGAACGTTCCACCGCGGCCCGCTTGGCCCGCAGCCGCCCGGGCAGCGAGGGGTAGCGGGGCAGGTTGATGCCTTCCTTGACGGTGACCACCGCGGGCAGCGGCAGCTCGTAGGCCTCCTCCACGCCGCGGTACTCGCGGCGGGCGACCACGGCCCCGGCCGACACCTCCAGGTTCTTGATCCCGGTCGCCACCGGCCAGCCGAGCTCGTGCGCGAGCCGGATGCCGACCTGGTAGTCACCGGTGTCGGCCGCCTCGTTGCCGAGCAGGACCAGGTCATAGGGGTGCGCCCGGACCTCGGTGGCGATGGCGGCCGCGGTGGCGATCGGACCGAACTCGCGGCCGTCGGTCTCCAGCAGGACCGCCCGCCCGGCGCCGAGCGCGAGCGCGCCGCGGAGCTGCTCGATGGCGGCGTCGGGTCCCAGGGTCAGCACCGACACCGAGCCGCCCGCGCGCTCGGTGATCTGCACCGCCTCCTCGACCGCGCACTCCTCGTGCGGGCTGATGGAGAACCCGGACGCCCGGGTGTCCACCTCCTGCCCGTCGGGCGTGACCGCGATCTTGCCGCCCACGGTGGGGACGCGCTTGACGCAGACGAGAATCTCCATGACGAAACCCCTAGCTCCTGATCCGCTCGTTCGAGGGGTCGAACAGCGGGGTGGCGCCGGCCACCGCGACCGTCACCGGGTACTGCTCGCCCATGTACTCCACCAGCAGCGAGCTGCCCTCGACGGCGGCGGCGGCGGGCAGGTACGCCATCAGCAGGTGCCGGCCCACCGACGGGCCCGAGCCCGCGCTGGTCACGTACGAGGGGCGGCCCTTGGCGTCCACCAGACGCTCGCCCGACGGGAGGAGGATCGGCTCGCCCCCCAGCATGTACCGCGACGACCCGTCCGCCGAGGCGTGCGAATCCACCGTCAGCGTGCACAGCACCGCGCACGGCGGTTCGGCCCGCTGCCGCAGGTAGGCGTCCTTGCCGAGGAACGGCTGCGGCTTGACCTTAGGCCTGGTCATGCCCGCCTCCACGAGCGTGTAGTCCGGCGTGAGCTCGGCCCCGAACGCGCGGTACCCCTTCTCCAGCCGCCCGGTGGTGCCGTACACGCCGATGCCGGCCGGCACCAGCCCGTGCGGCTGGCCGGCCTCCCACAGGGTGTCCCACAGCCGGGCGCCCTGCTCGATCGGCACGTGCAGTTCCCAGCCGAGCTCGCCGACGTAGGAGATCCGGGACGCGAGCACCACCGTGCCGCCGACCTCGATCTCCCGGCAGGTCCCGAACGCGAACCCCTGGTGCGACACACCTTCCTCGGTTACAGCGGCCAGGACGTCTCGAGCCCGCGGCCCCCACAGCCCGATCGTGGTCCAGGCCGAGGTGAGGTCGGCCAGGAATGCCCCGGGCGGCAGGTGGTCGCTGATCCACTTGGCGTCGGACATCCCGGTCGCGCCGCCGGTGACCACCCGGAACCGGTCCGCGGCCAGCCGCATGACGGTCAGGTCGGCCCGGAACCCGCCGTTCTCGTCGAGCCACGAGGTGTAGACCACGCGGCCTGCCGGCACGTCCAGCTGAGCGACCGACAGCGTCTGCACCGCGTCGAGCGCGGCAGGCCCGGATATCTCCAGCACGGCGAAGGCGGACAGGTCGACCAGGGCGCAGGCGTCCCGCATGGCCAGGTGCTCGGCGTTGATGACCGGCGACCACCAGCGCGACTCCCATTCCGCCGGGCGCTCCATCAGCCGGCCGGCGTACCGGTCCAGCAGCCTGGAGTTCACCCCGTACCAGAACGGCCGCTCCCACCCCGCCGTCTCGTAGAACACCGCCCCCAGCGCGCGTTCCCGCTCGTACACCGGGCTGACCCGCACCGGCCGGCCGGATTCCCACTGCTCGGCCGGGTGCACGATGCCGTACATCTTGTTGAAGCCTTCCCGCGCCCGCCCGCGGACGTGCGCGGCGGTGGCCTGGAACGGGTAGTACCGGGCCGCGTCCGCCTCGTGCACGTCGACGGTGGGCACCCGGCCGGACATGAGCTCGGCCACCGCGCGCCCGCAGCCGGGGCCTTCCTTGATCCAGCTCGCCGCGGCCGACCAGAGCCCCCTGGCCTCGGGCATCTCGCCGAGCAGCGGGTGCCCGTCCGGGGTCATCGAGATCAGGCCGTTGATCGCGTACCTGATGCCGGCCCGCTCGTCGCCGAGCAGCTCGGGCATCAGCTCGAGCGCCTGCTCCAGCTGCGGGTCGAAGTCCTCCTGGGTGAACGGCATCTCGGTGGGCGAGAGCACCGACTCCTCGATGGACGGGATCTCGTCCGGCGGGACGATGATCGGGCGGTGCGCGTAAGAGCCGACCTCCATGTCGCCGCCGTGCTGGCGCTCGTACATGTTGGTGTCGACGTCACGGACGATCGGGTAGGAGATCTCCCCTGGTGTGTCGGCGAACAGCGCGATCGGCCCCACGCTGATCATCTGGTGCACGGTCGGGGTGAGCGCGAGCCTGGCCCCGGCCATCCGGGCGATCCGCGGCGACCAGACCCCGCAGCAGATGACGACGTTATCGGTCTGGATCTCACCCGCGCTGGTCGCCACGGCGCGCACCCGCCCGCCGGCACCGCCGGCCAGGCCAGCAGCGCCGGCACCGCCGGCCAGCCCAGCAGCGCCGGTCACCGAGATGCCGTACACCTCGGTGCCGGCCAGCACGGTCAGCGCGCCGGCCTGCTGCGCGGCTTCCCGCATCAGCGTGCCGGCCCGCAGCGAGTCGACCACGCCCACGGTGGGGAAGTGCGCGCCGCCGAGGATGACCGACTCGTCCAGGTAGGGCACCAGCTTGTTCACCTCGCCGGGCGTGATCAGCTCGGCCGGGATCCCCCACGCCTTGGCCTGGGTGCACCGCCGGCGCAGCTCGGTCATTCGCTCGGGGGTGCGGGCCACCTCGATCCCGCCGCTCTCGGTGAACACCCCGAGGTCTTTGTACTGCGCGGTGCTGTCCGTGGTCAGTTCGAACATCATCTTGGAGTACTCGATCGGGAAGATGAAGTTGGAGGCGTGGCCGGTCGAGCCGCCCGGGTTCGGCATCGGCCCCTTGTCTACCAGCACCAGGTCACGCCAGCCGAGCTGGGCCAGGTGGTGGACGAGGCTGTTGCCGACGATGCCCGCGCCGATGATGACGGCGCTGGCCCGGGCCGGAATATCAGTCATGGTGGTGTCTCACCCTGCTAGTAGTCGTTTGTCGGTTCCGAGGCGCTCCAGGGCCGCCCGGCGCCACTGCTCGGTCGGCTGGAGCTGATTGAAGGTGAACAGGTGCAGGCCGGCCACACCCGCGTCCGGCGAGGTCAGTACCGCGGCCGCGCGGTCGAGCAGCCGGTCCGGGTGGTACCCGCCGGGCACCCAGAACCGCAGGATCCAGCTCGGGTGCCTGGTGATGAACCGGGCCGACTCCGACGCGCCGGCCACCGCCGCCATCTTCAGCAGCCGGGTGCGCTCGGCGGGGCCGGCCAGCCCGACGTACAGCGGCAGGGTGACGCCGCGGGCCCTGATCCGCCGGATCCAGCGGCTAAGGGCCGCCGGGTCGAAGCACACGTTGCTCACGACGTAGCTGGCGTGGCCGCGCTTGTCCCACATGGCCTGGACGGTGACGTCGTCGTGGATCTTGGGGTGGCTCTCCGGATACCCGGTGATGCCGATCCGGGCAAACGGGCGGCCCATCTCGGTCAGCCGCTCGAGCAGCGGCAGCGCGCCGTCGAACGGGCCGGCCGGGTGCGTCGCGTCCCCGCCGGGCACGAACACGTCGTCCACGCCGCAGGCCCGCAGCCGGCCGACGATCTCGGCCAGGTGGGCGTCGCCGGCCACCGAACGGGCCGCCAGGTGCGGGACCACCCGGTAGCCGCGGGCCGTCAGCCGTTCGGTGAGCTCGATCGTCGGCTCCAGGCCCTTGACCGGCGACGCGGTGACGGTCAGCGTCATCCCGGCCGGCACCCAGTCCAGCACCGCCTGTTCGGTGCCCTTGGCCGGAAGCACCTCATATCGCGGGCTGCGCAGCAGCGCGTCCAGGCCGGTCACGGCGAGTCCTCGAGCAGCGCGGCGAGCGCGCGTTCCAGCCGGCTCACCCCGGTCTCGACCCGGGTCAGCGGCAGCCCGAACATCGCCGCCACCCGCCCGGCCTTTGCGGCCAGCGCCGGCGAGGGTTCCTGGGCCAGCCAGACCAGCCGCCGGTAGTGCCCGAAGTAGTCCGGCCACAGCTCCGGGTACCGGTCCAGGCCGAGCTCGGCCAGCACGCTGCGCTCGAAGCTGCGCAGCAGGAAGTCGGTGAGCACGTACGTGCCCGGCTCCGCCTCGAACATCGACGCGACCCGCGGCGCGCCCGCGAACACGTCGTAGCAGTGCAGCCCGGGCAGCCGCCGCACCCCGTACCTGGCGCACAGCTCGTCGAGGGCGCCGTAGGTGCCGCAGTCGGCGTACGCCAAGGCCGGCGTCCGGCCCGAATCCAGGGCTGATACCACGGCCCGTTCGGCCCAATGGGTTATGTTCTGCGGCCGGTTGTGCAGGACGGCGGGCAGGGACCGTACGGCGGCCGGCCAGCCGCGGCGCGCCACGATGTCCCGGACGTGCCCGGCCAGCGCCCCGCAGGCGATGACCTCAACTCGCCGGGAAGGGCAGCTGGTCGATGAAGCGGTCGTTGAAGTCGGCGCGGTCGGAGAGCTCGACATACCTCACCTCCTCGAGCAGCGCCAGGCCGCCGGCCCGCTCGCGCAGGCTGAGCAGCGCCATCTTCGCCCCCTCGCCCGCGACGTTGCCCGCGGACACCACGCGGGCTACCGGGACCTCAGGGACCAGGCCGATCCTGATCGCGCTGGCCGCCGACAGGTAGCTGCCGAACGATCCGGCCAGCAGCACCTGCTTGACGTCCGCCGCGGTCAGGCCGGCCTCCTCGAGCAGGATCTGCCAGCCGGTCGCGATCGCCGCCTTGGCGAACTGCAGCTCGCGGACGTCGCGCTGGGACAGGTAGATGCTGTCCTCGGGCGCCCCGCGCCAGTGCAGCACGAACACCCGCTCCTGGCCGATCCTCCTCAGCCGGTCCGCCAGCCCCGGGGCCGTGCGGGCGGCGTCCTCCTCGGCGATGAACCGGCCGGACTCGTCGAGCAGGCCGACCCGGACCAGGCCGGTGACCGCGTCGACCAGGCCGGAACCGCACAGGCCCTGCGGCTCGGCGTCGCCGATCACCTTGAGGCTCAGCTCGTCCGCAGTCATGGTCACGACCTCGATGGCCCCGTCGGCGGCGCGCATCCCGCACCTGATCGCGGCGCCCTCGAACGCGGGCCCGGCGGGCGCGGCCGTGGCCAGCAGCCACTCCCGGTTGCCCAGGACGATCTCGCAGTTGGTGCCGATGTCGATGAACAGGCGGACCCGCGCGTCCCGGTCCATCCCGCTGGCCAGCAGGCCGGCCGTGATGTCGCCGCCGACGTACGCGCCGAAGGAGGGGAACACCACCGCGCGGGCCCGGGGGTGCACGATGCCGGAAAGGCCCACGTCGGTCGCGAGGACCTCGGGAAACAGCCGCGCGGCCATGATGAACGGGGCCATGCCGAGCGGCTCCGGGTCGATACCGAGCACCAGGTGGGTCATGGTGGCGTTGCCCGCCAGCGCGACCTCGTACACCTCGTCCGGCTCGACGCCGCCGGCCGCGCACGCCGCCCGGGCCAGCTCGCCGAGGGTCTCGGTGGCGAGCTGCTGCAGCTTGTCCAAGGCACCCGGGTCCATCATGGTGGCGCTGATCCTGGTGATCACATCGGCGCCGAACGGCTGCTGCTTGTTCAGCATGGACTCCACCGCCACCGGAGTGCCGGTGGACAGGTCGAGCAGCGTCGCCACCACCGTGGTGGTGCCCAGGTCGAAGGCGATGCCGAACCGGCGCGCGGTCGTGTCGCCGGGCTCGACGGCGATCAGCACGTCGTCGACGACCACCGCGGTGACCTTGTAGTCCGCTGCCCGCAGCGTCCGGCCCAGCGTCCTGAGCACGGCCAGCTCGGCCCGGGGCTCCAGGTCCTCCAGCTGGGCGAGGACCCGCTCGACGTCGCTGGCCTGGTCGGCCAGGCTCGGCTCGGTCAGCTCCAGGTAGCGCTTCTGCACGGCCGGGCGCAGGATGACCTGCCGGCCGACGCCCACGGTCGCGGCCTTCGGGCGGGTGGTCAGCGGCGGCACCTCGACCGCCACGTCCCGCGTGGCCGGGGTCCGGCAGGCCAGCCGCCAGCCGTCCTTGAGCTCCTGGGCGGTGTAGGCCCTGATGTCCAGGCTGGTCGGCGCGGGCGGATCAGCGGTGATCCTGATCCGGCACTTCTTGCAGGTGCCGTGGCCGCCGCAGGTGGAGTCGATGGCGATGCCGTTCCAGCTGGCCGCGTCGAACAGGGTCACCCCGTACGGAACCCTGACTGGCCGATCATTGAAAAGAAGATTGATCCGAACGGGCGCCGGCGTTACGTCATCGTCAACGCTCACGTGGCACCTGGCTGCGCTTGCGCTTGCTCCTGCGCCTTGGCCGCGGCGAGTTGCGCCCGGTGGGCGGCGATCCAGGCCGCGCCCCATTCGTCGCGGTTCAGCACCAGGTCGGCGGCCTTGACCGCGCGGACGACCTGCGGCGAGCGGGCGTCCATGATGGCGCTGGTCAGCCCGTGACTGGCCGCGATCGGCAGGAACGCGGCGCTGATCGAGTGCCGGTCCGGCATGCCGAAGCTTACGTTGGAGGCCCCCAGCGTCATGTTCACCCCGAACTCGGCCTTGAGCAGTGCGATCGTTTCCAGCGTCCGTTCGGGGTGCAGGGTGTCGGCACCGACCGGCATGGCGAGCGGGTCGATGACGATGTCCTCGACCGGGATCTGGTACTTCTCGGTGGCCACGCGGATGAGCTTGCGGGCCAGTTCGACGCGCCGGGCCGGCTCCTCGGGGATCTCCTCCTCGTCGTTCGGCAGCCCGATCACGGCGGCGCCGTACTTCTTCACCAGCGGCAAGATCGCGTCCAGCCGCTCGTCCTCGGCCGTCACCGAGTTGACCAGCGCCTTGCCCTGGTAGGCGGCCAGGCCCGCGTCCAGTACCTCGACGATGGAGGAGTCGATGACCAGCGGCAGGTCGGTCAGTTCCTGGATCAGCGTGACGGCCCGGGTCATCAGCGCGGCCTCGTCGGCGAGCGGGGCGCCCATGTTCACGTCGAGCAGCATGGCCCCGCCGGCCACCTGCTCCTTGACGTCGATCTCCACCCGGGACAGGTCGCCGTTGCGCAGCTGCAGCTGGAAGATCTTCCGGCCGGTCGGGTTGATCCGCTCGCCGATGATCGCGAACGGCTGGTCATCGCCGATCCGGACCGTCTTGGTCGCCGAGGACAAGATGGTGTGCACTTTTGCTTCCCCCAGCGTTATTGCTCAGGCGTTTACGGTCGCGCGGCGGCGTGCGATCAGTTCCTTGGCCCGGACCACGGCCGCGGACGCGTCAGCGGCGTAACCGTCGGCCCCTACCACGTCGGCGTACTCCTGGGTGACCGGGGCGCCGCCGACCATGACGATGACCTGATCGCGCAGCCCGGATTTCTGCAGGGCGTTGATGTTCGCCTTGAACATCGGCATCGTCGTGGTCAGGAACGCGGAGAACCCGACGATGTCGGGCTGGTGTTCCTTGATGGCCTCGACGAATTTCTCCGGCGCGACCTGCACGCCGAGGTCGATGACCTCGAACCCGGCGCCCTCGAACATGATGTTGACCAGGTTCTTGCCGATGTCGTGGACGTCGCCCTTGACCGTGCCCATCACGATCTTGCCGATCGTCTGGGCGCCCGTCTCGGCCAGCAGCGGGCGGAGGATCTCCAGCGCCCCCGCCATCGCCTTGCCCGCGATGAGCATCTCGGGCACGAAGAAGTCGCCGCGCTCGAATCGGGCGCCCACCTCTTCCAGCGAGGGGATCAGGGCCTCGTACAGCAGCGCCTCCGGGCCGAGGCCCATGGCCAGCCCGGCGTTGGTGAGCTCGAGCACCGCGGGCTTGTTGCCGACCAGCGTCTGGTCGTACAGCTGGCTGAGCAGCTCTTCACGTGTCACGCCGCGCCCGCCTTCCGGGTTTGCCTGTTCGCTCGCTGGCGGTAGCCGAGGACGGCGGACAGGCCCGCGGCCTCCTCCGCGCAGTGCCCGGCGGCGGCCAGCACGCCCTCGTGGGTCATCCGGTTGACCGGGGCCGACACCGACAGCGCCGCGACCACCGAGCCGTCGTAGCCGCGGACGGGGGTCGCCACCGCGATCAGCCCGGGCTCGAGTTCCTCGTCGGTGACCGCGTAGCCGCGGGCCCGCACGGCCGCCAGGTCGGCGCGCAGCCCCGCCTCGGTCGTGATCGTCTTGTCGGTGCGCTGTTCCAGCGGTCCCGGCGGCAGCTGGGCCGGGCCGTAAGCCAGCAGCACCTTGCCCAGCGCCGAGCAGTGCAGCGGCACGGCCATGCCGACCCAGTTGGTCCCGCCGATCATGTAGGTGCTGTCGACCTGGGCGATCTGCTCGACCATCCCGTTGCTGACCACGCCGAGGTTGATCGTCTCCCCGGTCACCTTGCCGAGCCGCTCGAGGAATGGCTGGGCCACCGCGACCAGGCCAGCCTCGGCGCCGCCGCGCCAGGCGAAGCTCACGAACATCTCGCCCGGCAGGAACCGGCCGTGGTCGTCGCGCCGGACCAGCCCGTTGCGCTCGAGCGCGAGCAGCAGCCGGGAGGTGGTGGACTTGGCCAGCCCGGTGGTCGCGCTCAGCCCGGTGAACGTCATCGGGTCCGCCGAGTGCACAACCTCCGCGAGCAGGCGAGCCGCCCGGTCGACAGCCTGAGTGCCGTTCTGGTTGCTCATCGTGCTTATTTCTCCGGGCCTATTCATCGGGCGTAAGTTCCACTTTATGGAACCGAGTTCTACTATGTGATCGTAAGGGCCCGGTTTAAGATCGGTCAAGTTCCCCGCCGGACGACCCAAGCTCTCGAAGGCACGGTGAAAGTCGATGTTCGTCAACACGATGCCGAGGTACGAGATCCTCTCTGCCGACTCGATCGCGGTGCTCGAGCGCGGCTGGCGCCGGATCGTCTCCGAGATCGGTATCCAGTTCGCCAAGCCGGAGGCCGTCGAGCTGTTCGCCAAGGCCGGCCAGCAGGTGGACGGGGACGTGGTGAAGCTCGACCCTGACTTCGTGCTCGAGCAGGTGGCTAAGGCGCCGCGCGAATTCGATGTGCAGGCCCGCAACCCGGCCCACAACGTGCACATCGGCGGCGACCATATGGCGTTCAGCGCGGTGTACGGCTGCCCGTTCGTGCGCGAGGGCGACGTGCGCCGGGATGCCACCATGAACGACTTCCGCCAGCTGGCCATGTTGTCGCAGGGCTATGACGAGCTCGACTCGGCCGGCGGCGTGATCTGCGAGCCGAACGACGCGCCGCTGGACTCCAGGCACCTGGACATGATCTACGCACTGGCGACGCTGACCGACAAGATCTTCATGGGCAACGTGGTCTCCGGGCCGAACGCCGCCGACACGATCCGGATGACCGAGATCTTGTTCGGCGGCCGGCCCGCGATCGAGCGCGTGCCGGCCACGATCTCGCTGATCAACTGCAACTCGCCGCTGCGGTGGGACGACCGGATGCTGGACGCCCAGTTCGAGTACTGTGCGGCCGGCCAGCCGGTGGTGCTGACGCCGTTCCTGCTGATGGGGGCGATGTCGCCGGTGACGATCCCGGCCGCGCTAGCGCAGCAGCTCGCCGAGGCCCTGTCCGGGATCGCCCTGGCCCAGCTGATCAGGCCCGGCTGCCCGGTGATCTTCGGCTCGTTCCTGTCCAACATCGACATGCAGTCGGGCTCGCCCTCGTTCGGGACGCCGGAATCCGCGATCGGCCTGCTGTGCACCGGCCAGCTGGCCCGGCACTACGGGCTGCCGTTCCGCACCGGCGGCGGCCTGAACTCCAGCCAGACCGCGGACGCGCAGTCCGCGTACGAGGCGCTGATGACGCTGCTGCCGACCTTCCTGGCCGGCACCAACTTCGTCATGCACGCGGCCGGCTGGCTGGAAGGCGGCCTGGTCAGCTGCTACGAGAAGTTCATCATCGACATCGAGCTGCTGCGCGAATTGCGCGTCGAGTTCACCCCGCTGGAGATCACCGAGGAGTCGCTGGCGTTCGGCGCGCACGAGGAGGTCGGCCACGGCGGTCACTTCCTCGGCGCCGAGCACACCATGGAGCGTTTCCGGACCTGCTTCTACCGCCCGATGCTGTCCTCCACCGCCAACTTCGAGCGCTGGCTGAAGCTCGGCGGCAAGGACACCGCCGCCCGGGCCGGCGAGATCTGGCGGGCCAAGCTGGACTCCTACCAGCCGCCGCCCCTGGACGACGCCATCCGCGCTGAGCTGGACGACTTCGTCCAGCGCCGCCGCCGCGAGCTGGGCGACTAGCCGGTGGATGTGATGGGCGCAGCCCTGGGGCGGGAGTACGTGCTCACGCTGTCGTGCCCGGACCGGCCGGGAATCGTGTACGCGGTGTCCAGCTTCCTGGTCCAGCATTCGGGGAACATCCTGGCCAGCCAGCAGTACGGGGAAAGTCCCGGCGGCCGGTTCTTCATGCGGGTGCACTTCACCGTGCCCTCGCCGCCGCCCGGCGCGCCGTCGGCTCCGGCACTTCAGCTGGCCCAGCTCGAGCGCGGCTTCTCCTGGGTGGCCGAGGCATTCCAGATGTCCTGGCAGCTCCACGACCGGGCCTCGCGCGTCCGGACCCTGATCATGGTCTCCCGGCTCGGCCACTGCCTGAACGACCTGCTGTTCCGGTGGAAGTCCGGCGCTTTGCCCGTCGATATCGTCGGGGTGATGTCCAACCACGACACCTTCGGCGAGCTGGCCGCGTCCTACCGGCTCCCGTTCCGCCACCTCCCGGTCACCGCGGGCACGAAGGCGGCCGCCGAGACGCAGCTGCTCGGCATGATCGAGGACACCGGCGCCGAGCTCATCGTGCTGGCCCGCTACATGCAGATCCTGTCCGGTGAGATCTGCAAGCGGGTGGAGGGCCGGATGATCAACATCCATCACTCCTTCCTGCCGAGCTTCAAGGGAACCAGGCCCTACCACCAGGCCCACGCGCGCGGCGTCAAGCTGATCGGCGCCACCGCGCACTACGTCACCCCCGACCTCGACGAGGGACCGATCATCGAGCAGGACGTGATCCGGGTGGATCACGCGCTGCCGCCAGAGCGGCTGGCCGAGGCGGGGCGTGATGTCGAGGCCCAGGTCCTCGCGCGCGCGGTGACCTGGCACGCCGAGCACCGGGTCCTTCTCAACGGCGACCGCACCGTAGTCTTCCACTAGCGCCATGGCCATCAGCGCGTTTGACCTGTTCAAGGTGGGCATCGGCCCATCGAGCTCGCATACGGTCGGGCCCATGAAGGCGGCCAGGATGTTCGCCGAGGGGCTGCGCGACGACGGCCTCACGCCGCGGGTTTCGACCGTACGGGTGGCCTTGTACGGCTCGCTGGGCCTGACCGGGCCGGGACACGGCAGCGACAAGGCGGTCCTGCTCGGGCTCGAAGGCGAACAGCCGGCCACCGTCGACGTGGACGCGATACCCGCCCGGCTGCAGGCCATCGCCCAGCGCGGGACGCTGCGGCTGCTCGGCGAGCACGAGATCCGCTTCACCGTGGCCGAGCACCTGGAATTCAACCGCAGGAAGAAGCTGAGCTACCACCCGAACGGCATGCGCTTCACCGCCTACGACGAGGCGGGCGCCGCGATCCGCGAACGCGCCTACTACTCGGTCGGCGGCGGCTTCGTCGCCGACGAGACCGGGACCGGGACAGCATCGCCGAAGGACGGCCCGGTGCTGCCTTATCCGTTTACGACGGCCGCCGAACTGCTCGCGCAGGCCGCCCGCGGCGGTCTGCCCATCTCCGGGGTCATGCTCGAGAACGAGATCGCCCTAGGCCAGACCGCGCCGGAGGTGCGCGCGGGCCTGGCTGAGCTGTGGCAGGTCATGCGGGCCTGCGTCGAGCGGGGTTGCCGCACCGACGGCCTGCTGCCCGGCGGCCTGAAGGTGCCGCGCCGTGCGCCGCGCCTGTTCCGGCAGCTCACCTGCGAACGCGACAGTGATGACCCGCTGCGCGCCATGGACTGGGTGACGCTGTACGCGCTCGCCGTCAACGAGGAGAACGCGGCCGGCGGCCGGGTCGTCACCGCGCCCACCAACGGCGCGGCCGGCATCATCCCGGCCGTGCTGCACTACTACGACCGGTTCGTGCCGGGCGCGTCGGCCGAGGGAGTGACGCGGTTCCTGCTGACGGCGGCGGCGATCGGTGCCCTGTTCAAGGAGAACGCCTCGATCTCCGGCGCCGAGGTCGGCTGCCAGGGCGAGGTCGGGTCGGCCTGCTCGATGGCGGCGGGCGCGCTGGCCGAGGCGCTGGGCGGAACGCCGGAACAGGTGGAAAACGCCGCCGAGATCGGCATCGAGCACAACCTCGGGCTGACCTGCGATCCGATCGGCGGGCTGGTTCAGGTGCCCTGCATCGAGCGAAACGCGGTCGCGTCGGTAACCGCGATCAACGCGGCCCGCATCGCGCTGCGCGGCGACGGGCACCATTTCGTATCGCTCGATAAAGCCATCGCTACCATGCGCGTCACCGGCCGCGACATGCTGGACAAATACAAGGAGACCTCTCGTGGCGGCCTCGCCGTCAACGTCATAGAGTGCTAGCCCATGGCGGGTTTTGAGCTATTTCGCGGCGATGCGCTCGACGCCTACCGGACCTGGCCCGCGCCCGCGACCATCGTCAGCGACGGGGCCTACGGCGTGCGCGGATTCCACGGCGACACCGTCGCAGCGGACGCTCTCCCGCACTGGTACCGCCCGCACATCGAGGCCTGGTCGGCGGCCGCGGGGCCGGCCACCACGCTGTGGTTCTGGAATACCGAGATCGGCTGGGCCAGCGTTCACCCGGTGCTGGCGGCGTACGGCTGGGACTACGTCCAGCTAATCGTGTGGGACAAGGGGCTGGCCCACATCGCCGGCAACGTGAACGGGCGGACGATCAGGCAGTTCCCTGTGGTGACGGAGGTGTGCGCGCTGTACCAGCGGACCTGCACCTTTACCGGCCCCGACGGCCCGATGCCGGTGAAGCAGTGGATACGGCACGAATGGGCCAGGTCCGGGTTGGCGCTGCAGAAGGCGAACGAGGCCTGTGGGGTGAAGAACGCGGCCACCCGCAAGTACCTCACCACGGACCGGCTGTGGTACTGGCCGCCCGGGGAGATGACCGAGCGCCTCGCCGCTTACGCGAACCGGCACGGCCGCCCGTCCGGCTGGCCGTACTACTCGCTCGACGGCGAGCAGCCGGTCACCGCCAAGGAATGGGACGCGCTGCGGTACCGGTGGCGGCACGCCCATGGCCTGACCAACGTCTGGTCGCGGGGGCCGCTCCAAGATGACGAGCGGCTGAAGGGTACCTTGCGCCGGGCCGCGCCGCGGCTGCACCAGCCGACGTCCGCCAGTTCGGCGCATCTGAACCAGAAGCCCCTTCAGTTCATGGAACGCCTGATCACGGCCGTGACCGAGCCCGGTGACGTGGTGTGGGAACCGTTCGGGGGACTGTGCTCAGCGTCGGTGGCAGCGGTCATGCTGGAGCGCCGGGCCTTCGCGGCGGAAATCGACCGCGCGTTCGCGGACCTCGCCGAAGGCCGGCTACGCCGTTCCGTCAGCGTCGGAGGGGCTGGAGTCGCCGTCGCGCTTGCGCGGCCGGCCCGGGCCGCGCAGCGGTGAGACCTTGGCCGGGTACCGTCCGGCTTCGATGAGCGCCCGGCGCAGCACCATCTCGATCTGGGCGTTGGTGCTGCGCAACTCATCGCCCGCCCATTTGGCCAGCGCGTCGTGCACGGCCGGGTCAAGCCGGAGCAGGATCGGCTTGCGCTCAGCCACGATAACCACACCACGGGGGCCCGCTACCGGTGTCCGGCAACGTCACTGGTAAAGCGTTCCCGTGTTGATGACGGGCTGGGTCGGATGCTCGCTGCACAGGACAACCAGCAAGTTGCTGACCATGGTGGCCTTGCGCTCCTCATCTAGTTCCACGACTCCGTCGAAGGAGAGCCGCGCCAGGGCGGCCTCCACCATGCCGACCGCACCGTCGACGATCCGCTGACGTGCGGCCACCACCGCGCCGGCCTGCTGACGGCGTAGCATCACGGTCGCTATCTCGGGCGCGTAGGCCAGCCTGGTCAGCCGGGCCTCTACGATCTCCACGCCGGCCGGGCGGACCCGGTCAGCGATCTCGGCGACGAGCGCGGCGGTGATTTCTTCAGCGTTCTGAAGCAGCGACATCTTCCCGTCATGACTGTCATAGGGATAACTCCCGGCCACCCGCCGGACCGCGGTCTCCGCCTGGATGGCGACGAAGGTGGTGAAGTTGTCCACGCCGAAGAGCGCTTTGGCGGTGTCGGCGACCTGCCAGACGACGACGGCCGCGATCTCTATCGGGTTCCCTTCCGCGTCGTTCACCTTGGCCAGGCCGGTCTCATGGTTGCGCACCCTGGTCGAGATCTTGTGCCGCTTGGTCACCGGGCTCACCCACTGCAGGCCCTGGGCGCGGATCGTGCCGGCGTAGCGGCCAAGCAACTGGACCACTCGTGCCTCACCCGGCGCCACCGGGGTCAGGCCTCCGGCCAGGATGGCGGCGGCCGCTATCACCACCACGCCGATCACGCGCACCGGTCCACCCACCGTGACCAGCGCGATGCCCGCGGCGAGACCGACAAGCGAACCCCACAGGACCGGCCAGCCGGGCAGCGTGGTCGCGGGGTGCTCTGTGATCTGCGTCGCCGGGCCGGGCCGCGCGGGCCCGGGCCGCGCCAGCACGGCCGCTTCGCTTCCATCCGCGGGCGCGGGCGCCGGCGGCGTGGACACGGTGGCCGCGTCCGCGAAGCCAGGCCTAGCCAGCGTGGGCCCTCCGGTCGTATCCGTACCATCATCGCCAGCAACAGCCATGACCTGACCTCCAGCATCGTCCGCCCGCGGCAAAGGGTTTGTCCGGTAATACTATTGTGATATCACTTTTCCCGGAGGATCGCCAGGAAATGCGCAGCGCGAAGCCCTGAGAGCCCAGCCGAACCGGCCCCGCTGGAGCTGACCGGCTCCGCCGGCGGTTGCCGATTCCCGGCGTCATCGGGAAGAGTAACCGGGTGGACAGGCAGCAGCGGTGGGACGAACGCTACTCCGGCACCGAATTCGAGGTGCCCATGCAGCCCAACCCGTTCGTGGTCGCGGAACTGGCCGGACTGCCGCCCGGCCGCGCGCTCGACCTGGCGGCCGGCGCAGGGCGCCACTCGGTCTGGCTGGCTACCCGCGGCTGGTCGGTGACCGCGGTCGACTTCTCCCGGGCCGGACTGGAGAAGGCGCGCCAGCTAAGCGTCGCGCACGGCGTCGTCGGCGTCGTCGGCGGCGTCGGCGGCGGCGGCGGCCAGGTGGACTGGGTGGTCGCCGATTTGAGCGACTACACGCCGCCGCGGGACGCTTTCGAGCTCGTGCTCGTCGCGTACCTGCAGGTCGACGTGCCGCTGCGCGCCAAAGTGCTGGCCAGCGCGGCCGCCGCGCTGGCTCCGGGCGGCACTCTGCTCGTCATCGGCCACGACCTGACCAACCTCACCGACGGCGCCGGCGGCCCGCAGAGCCCGGACGTGCTTTACACCCCCGAGTCCGTCACCGCTGAGCTGGCCGGGCTGAGCGTCCTGCGGGCCGGCCGAGTTCGCCGCGCCGTCGAGCGGGATGGCGGCACGGCCACCGCCATCGACACCCTGGTCCGCGCGGAGCGGTCTTCCTCAGGACGCTGACGCGCTCGGGCTCACCGTTACGGAAGCGATGGGCGACGCGCTCTGGGAGGGAGAGGAAGACGGGGAGGATGACGTGCTCTGGGTCGGGGAGGGCGACGCTGACGTCGACGTGCTCGCCGACGGGGACGGGGAGGGCGACGTGCTGGCCGTCGGAGAAGAGGACGAGGTCGGCGACGCGGACGCCGACGAGGAGGCCGACGCCGAGGAGGATCCCGACGCCGACGGGGACGCGGACCCGGCCGGGGACTTGGCCGGGGCCGGAGTCTGCGATGGCGTCACCGTGGCCGGCGAGGACGGGCTCAGGAATTCCGACAGCGAAGGGCTCAATGCCGCGTTCGCGCCGGGCGCGGCCGGAGACACCTGTGACGACGAGCGCGGAGTCACCGACGCGGATGCGCCCCCGGGCGCGGTCGCGGCGGGCGCGGTCAGCGCGGCTCCGGCCCGCGATTGGCTCGGCGAAGCCAGTGAGTGAGGGACCGCACCGGTCAGGACGAAAACCGCCGCCGCGGACGCCGCAACCAGTCCGCCGGTAATACCCGCCGATGCCACCGGCCGCGAGAGGCGGTGCCGCCCCGGCTGGCCCTTGCTCCCCTGACCAGGCTGGCCGGGCGCCGGTACGGCAAACGGGATGACGTTCCCGGCCGAGGCAGCGCTGAGGAGTTCGGCGGCCGACTGCCCCGCCGCGGGCCCGTAGATGATCGATTCAGCTAGCCAGCCCCTCGCGGGCTGGATCGGGCCCACCATGGCCAGCAGCTCGCGGGCGGTGGGCCGGTCGTTCGGGTGCTTGGCCAGCAACTTCCCGACCAGCGGCCGCACCTCATCCGATAGCTTGGCCAGATTGGCCGGCTCGTTGACGAGCCGGTGAATCACCGCGGCGTTCGATCCGGAACCGAACGGACCCTCGCCCGTGCCGGCGAAGGCGAGGACGGCGCCCAGGCTGAACAGGTCACTTGCCGGGCCGACGTCAAGGCCCATGACCTGCTCGGGCGACATATACCCGGGCGAACCGATCACGTTCGCACCGACGACCGGGCTCGCCTCGGCGGCCTCGGAAATCCCGAAGTCGATCACCCGGGGCCCGTCCTCGGCCAGCAGCACGTTCGAGGGCTTCAGGTCACGGTGCACGACCCCCGCATCGTGGATAGCACTCAGGCTCTCCGCCAGCCCGCCCGCCAAGGCAAGCAGCGTTCGGGCCGGCAGCGGTCCGTGGCTGCGCACCGCCTCGGCCAGCGAAGGTCCGGCGACGTACGCCGTGGCCAGCCACGGTATCGGGCCGTCCAGGTCCGCGTCGACGACCATGGCCGTGAACAGGCCGCTCACCTTCCGGGCCGCGTCAACCTCGCTCCGGAACCGGGTCCGGAACTCGGGATCGTCCGCGAGCTCGGCGCGGATAACTTTGACCGCGATGGGCCGGCCGCCCGCGGACATGCCCAGGAACACCTGTCCCATGCCACCCGAGCCCAGCTGCCCGAGCAGCCGGTAGGGCCCGATCTCGCTCGGGTCCCCGGGCTGAAGTCCCGCCACGAGCCCCATTTTCCACCCCGAAATCATAGATACCTGTATCACTATATATCGGACGTCGCGAAAGCGGACACTGCGATCATGAGACCCGGCTATCCAGTCGGATACGGATGTAACGCATATTTGATAACTATTAGCAAGTGATAAGGACCGCTGATGTGCTGACCGGGATGGAGAATGCACCCGTACCGCCCCGGCGCGGCTAAGCGCCAAGCCGTCGCAGGGCCAGCTCCAGCACGTCGGCGCGGCTGTGCGCGCCGTGGTCGGCGGCGATGAAGTGGTTGCCGATCATGAGCGAGTAGTAGAGCAGGCAGCGGGCCTCAACGTCGTCCGCGTCGGGGCACCAGGCGCCGAATAGCGAGCGCAGGTACTCCATCCGCCGGTTGTCGATGCGCCGGAGGCGCTCGGCAACGGCCTGCTCGCGCCGGGCCCAGTCGCGGACAGCTAGCTCGACCGCCACCACGCCGGAGGTGGCGAGCGGGAACAGCCGCCTCAGCTTGGCCCCGGCGTCACCGCCCTCGCTCTCGACCCGGTCGAACACCTCATCCGTGGTCGCCCGCTCCCAGGTATCGAGCATCGCCTCGAGCAGCGCCCGCCGGTCCGCGAAGTGCCAGTAAAAGCCGCCTCTGGTCACGCCGAGCGCCTGAGCCAGCGGCTCGATCCGGACGGCCTCCGGTCCGCCGGCCCCCAGGGCCCGCAGCCCGGCTTCGATCCACGCGCTTTGGGGCGTGCGGGTCGGAGCGGCTCCTCGGCGCCGAAGGCCGCTTGGGATTGTCGGGCGAACTGCTCTTCGAACGCCGGCCTCGTACCCTGCTCTGCGCCACCTTCGTGCACCTGGAGAACCCCGTCGCCCGCGGCCTATGGGCCGCCATCGCGCCCCGCCACCGGCAGGTCGTGCGGGACCTCCTCGAGCAGGCCAGCGATCCCGGCCGGCCATGAACCGGGACGCTGCCGTCGTCCTGCTCGACCGGCTGCACCAGGCGCAGAACGAGTTCTACGCGGGTGGCTCCGGGGCTGCCCTCCGGCCGATCCTCGCTCCGGACATCACCTGGACCGTCCCCGGCGACAATCGCATCGCCGGGACCTACCGTGGCCTGGCAGAGGTTTTCGGGTACTTCCGGCGCCGACGTGATCTCGCCGGCCGCACCTTCCGGATGAAACGACGGGACGTTCTCGTCGGTGACGGAGACCGGATCGCCGCGCTCACCGACGGCTTCGCCACCATCGGCCACACCGGCCATCGCTGGTCCACGGTAGGCCTGTACGACGTCGCCGATGAGCACATCACCGCGTGCTGGCTGCTCCCGCTGGACCAGCGGGCCTTCGACGCCATCTGGGGCGCCTGAACCTTGGCTGGGCCATATCCCCCGTCCGGGTAGATCGCGGCCGGCTTGGCCGCTACGGCCCCCCGGGCGGCGCGATGAGGTCGGCGCCTTCCGGGCGCGGCTGGTCCGTGATCAGCTTGGCCAGCTGGGACAGCGAGTCCTCGAGGTCGTGCGTGGTCACCACGTCGGCTAGGGCGATGCGGACGGCGGCGAGTTCGCGGGCGAGGAACTCGGTGTCGGCCTGGGTCCGCGCCGCTACCTCCCGGTCACGCTCGATGTTGGCCCGGTCCCGGTCGTCCTGCCGGTTCTGGGCGAGCAGAATCAGCGGCGCGGCGTAGGCCGCCTGAGTCGAGAAGGCCAGGTTGAGCAGGATGAAAGGGTACGGATCCCAGTGCTTGATTGCTCCGATGGTGTTGAGGATGATCCAGCCGACCACGAGCACGGTCTGGCCGACTATGAAACGCCCAGTGCCGAGGAACCGCGCCATCCCCTCCGCGAACCGCCCGAACGCGTCGGCGTCGTATCGGGCACCCATCTGCGGCGAGCCGCGCGGAACCGATAGATCGGCCCGGTCATTGAGACGGCGAAGGGAAAGCCGTGACATCTTAGTCTCCCGTCCTCCGCCAGCCCACGGGCAGCAAGTGGTCCAGTACATCGTCTACGGTAACCGCGCCGACCAGGCGGCCGTTTTCGTCGCACACCGCCACGCTGATGAGGTTGTAGGCAGCGAGCCTGGCCGCCAGCTCGGGCTCGGGCAGATCAGGCCGGACGAAGGCACTCGACTCGACGCACTCGCCGACCTCGGTGGAAGGCGGTCGACGCAGCAGCCGCTGGAATCCCACGCTGCCGAGGTAGCGGCCCGTCGGCGTAGTCATCGGCGGCTCGCACACATACACCTGTACGGCCGAGGTGACTGGCATGTCCGGGTCTCTTACGCGGGCCAGCACCTCAGCGACGGGCATTTCCGGTGTGACGACGACAGGCTGGGAGGTCATCAGGCCGCCCGCCGTCGTCGGCTCGTAACGCAGAAGCCGCCGCAGGTCAGCGGCCTGCACGGCCTCCATCGCCGTAAGCAGTCGTTCGCGTTGGTCGGCCGGCATCTCCGCGAGCAGGTCCGCGGCGTCGTCGGGCTCCATCTCCTCCACCACGTCGGCGCTGCGCTCCAGCCCGAGGCTAGCCAGCAGCCGGACTTGGTCCTGCTCGGGCATCTCCTCCAGCAGGTCGGCCAGTTCCTCGTCGTCCAAGGCTGCCGCGATCTGGCTGCGCCGGCTGGCCGACATGCCCTCGACAGCGGTAGCGAGGTCGGCCGGCTCCAGTTCGCGCAGGCTCGCCAGTTGCTCGGCCAGCGGCCCGGTACGGAACAATTCCGGCTGTTTGTCCCACGGCACGATGGTCGTGCTACGGCGCCGCAGGCCCAGGCCATTCGATACAGCAAACGCGGAGACCTCCCAGCCGACTCGCCGCGGCTCGCGGGGGACGATGGCGACATCGACGACCGTCCCGGCCTCGGTACGCTTGCCGTACAGCTCAGAGGCGAGGATCTCCCCCGTCCGCCGGGTGAAGCGGTCCAGGTCGACGGAGGCGCCGCGTAGGTGCGCGCCGTCAACGGAGATCTCCGCGATACGGCCGAGGTTGACAAATATCTGACGCCGCTGCAACGTCACGACCAGGCCCAGCGCGCGGGGGGGGTCGCTCCCTGCGGCGGGCAGGATCACGACATCACGGATCCGGCCGATCGTCAGACCCTCGCTGTCGAGCAGCGGGCGGCCCTTCAGCCGGGACGTGAATATCTGGGGGTCGGTCATTGGTCCGTCGATCTCCTCCCGCAGCTATCCCACCTGCCCATTATCGTGCCGCAACCGGGGCTGCGGTCATGCTAGCCGGAGCGGGCCCGCTACCTGGGCACGCCTGCCCCTGGCGCGGCTCCGCGACAGGTGCCGTCGGCGTTTCCCTGGCAACCTGCTTGACATCTAGAAAAGTGATATCACAATAAGAGGCAGAGGACCTGCCGGCCGCTAGGCTAGCGGCCTCCCTGTCGAGGAGGCGGGCATGAGCAAGCCAGCCATCGAGGTACGCGGGCTGCGCAAGAGTTTCGGCGCCAAGGAAGCGGTGGCCGGGATCGACCTGGAAATCGCGGCCGGTTCCCTCGCCGGGCTCGTCGGGCCGAACGGGGCGGGCAAGACCACATCCCTGTCGATGATGACCGGCCTGCTGCGGCCGGATGGCGGCCAGGTTCTGATCAACGGGCTGGACGTGTGGGCCGGCCCTGGTGCCGCCAAGGCGGTCATCGGGGTGGTGACGGCCGAGGCCCGGCTGTTCGAGCGGCTCAGCGGCGCGGAAATGCTGGAATACGCCGGGCGGCTGCACGGCCTGCCCGCCGCCGAAGCACGGTCGCGGGCCACGCAGCTGCTGGACGTGCTCGACCTGACCGCTGACGCGAAGCGGCTGGTCGCTGACTATTCCACGGGTATGCGCAAGAAAGCCACGCTCGGCTGCGCCCTGATCCACAACCCGTCAGTGCTGTTCCTGGACGAGCCGCTCGAGGGCGTGGATCCGATCTCCGCCGACGTGATCCGCCGTCTGCTGACGCGCTTCACCGGCTCCGGCTCGACCGTGCTGTTCTCCAGCCACGTCATGGAACTGGTCGAGCAGATCTGCGATCACGTCTCCATCATCAACAAGGGCACGATCGTGGCGACCGGCACCACGCAGGAGGTCCGGAACGGCAAGACCCTGCAGCAGGCATTCATCGACCTGGTCGGCCCGCGGGCCCGCGACGAGGAGGGACTGTCATGGCTCGGCTCCTCGTCCAGCTGAAACTGCGACTGCTGTGCAACGCACTGCGCTCCTCCACCGCCGCCAAGATCTCCTTCCTGGTCAGCACGACCCTCGCCGTGCTGGTTGCGATCGGCCTGTTCGTGGTCCTGGCCTTGTTCCGCGGCCGGAGCGCTTCGGTGGACGTGACCGCGGTCATTTTCACGGTGCTGGCGTTCGGCTGGCTGATCCTGCCCATCTTCGCCTTCGGCCTGGACAGCACCCTCGATCCGGCCACGCTGGCGCTCTACCCAGTGCGCACCCGCCCGCTGGCGACAGGACTGCTGGCCGCTTCCGCCACCGGCGCCTGGCCGCTGGCCAATCTGCTTGGCCTGCTCGGCGTGACCGTCGGGCTGGCCCGCGGCCCGTCCGCCGTGGTCATCGCGGTGGTCGCGGTGGCGCTCGAGGTGCTGTTCTGCATCACGCTGGCCCGGCTGGTAACCACCAGCATGGCCGGGCTACTGCGGTCACGCCGCGGCAAGGACCTCGCCGCTTTCCTGGTCATCCCGATCTTCGCGTTGTACGAGTTCTTCACCCAGGTGGTGCCCAAGGTGGCAGCCGACGGCACGTTCACCGCGGCGAGCTTCGATGGCATCGATTCGTGGCTGCGCTGGCTGCCGCCAGGCCTGGCCGCGCACGCGATCCAGGACGCCTCCGACGGGCATCCCGGCACCGCGCTACTGCGCCTGGCGCTGGTGGCCGCCGTCATCGTCGTGCTCGGCTGGCTGTGGGTCCGGTCGCTCAGCCGGGCCCTGGTCACCGCGGACACCACCACCCAGTCATCGCGGGTGCACGGCGCGGCGCTGCCGCTGGCCCGGTACGGCCTGCGCGGCGCGGTGACCGCCCGGTTCTGGATCTACCAGCGCCGCGAGCCCATGTCGCTCGTCTTCTGGGCGATGACCGCGGTCATCATGGCCGCCGTATCGATCAGGGCCATCCTCGGCCCGAACGGGCATCCCGGCTTCGTACTGGCGAGCGCGATCTTCGGCGCCGGGTTCGTGGGGTACTTCCACGCCAACACGGCCGGGCTGACCGGGCCGCCGTTCGTCATTGAGGCCACGGCGCTGACCGGCCGCCGCGAGCTGCGCGCCTACTTCTCCGGCCAGGACATCGCGCTCGGCGTGATCGCGGTACCGCTGCTCACCGCGATCTCGTTCGGCCTCGCCGCCGTGGCCAAGCATCCCGGGTTCGGATTCCTGGGCGCGGCCGTGGGCCTGGCCGGGCTGGGCGCGGCCCTCGGCCTGAGCAACATCCTCACCGTCGCGCTTCCCTACCCGATGGACAAGCGAGCCGGCAGCCCCATGCGGCAGGCCGCCCAGGGATACGGGTCCCACCAGTTCCTCGGCGTCCTCGCCAACCTGGGCGGCGTCGCCGTCGCGGCCATCCCGGTGATCATCGCCGTGCTGGCCACGAGTTCGGAGCGCGCAGCGGTCCGGATGCCGGTGCTCATACTGTGCGGCGCCGCGTACGGCTTCGCGCTGGCCTGGGGCGGCGTGCGGATCGCCGCCAACGCGGCCGAGGGGAAGCTGCCAGAACTCTGCCAGGTCGCCGCCCGCAGCAAGCTGTAGTCAACCCATGAGTGACAGGATGACACCGTATGGTGGCACGATCTCGTCCCTGGTGATGATGGCCGGGCTGATCACTTCGCCGGGGTCGGCTATGAAAGCCCCGGCGGTGCCGCCAGGCTCGGTGAAGGGTGCGACCGCCTCGTCGGGGTCTATCAGCACATCGATGGCCGTAGGGTCGCTCACGCGGCCCCCCCTTGCGTGAATACGGTTTTCCAGTCGTTCTTCATGCTGACGACCGTCCAGCCCAGCTCATCCGCCTTGGCCAGCGACTTCTCCGCGCCCTTGGTGTAGCCGAACTCGCGCTCCGCATCGTCGTGGTTGACGAGCAGGGCGAACCTGGCGGCTTCCAGCATCTCGATGTCCACATCAGCGTTCCCGCCCGCGAAGACGGGAAGCCGCCCGGTCTGGGCGAAGATGTGCTCGGGCTTGCCCGGGCCCACGTCGAGACTGCCCAGAGCCCGCTCGCCCCGGACGATCTTGCCGTCGGCGTAGGTGTACTCGGCCGCGGTGCCGATCACGTTCTCCTTGTAGATGCCCCATGTCTGCTCGGCGAACACCCGCATGAAATCGCGGCCGCCGCCGGAGCAGACAAACACCCGGAACTCATGCGCCTTGAGCAGCTCGAGCAGTTCGAGCATCGGCTGGTACACAAGCTCGATATAGAGCACGCCCAGCTTCGGCTGCTTGACGGTCTGCAGCCACTCGCGCACCTGCGCGTCGAACTCATCGGGCGTGGTGCCCGCCCACGAACGCGCGAAAGCCTTCAGCAGCGTCCCCACCACCTCCGGGTCCTGGACCGCCACCCGCTCGAAGAACGTCATGTCTTTCTCGATGATCGCCTTGTACGGCTGCTGCCCTGCCAGCGACGGGTCCTGCTTAATCTCCTCGCCCCACCGACGGAACACGAAGTCAAACTGCGGGGGCAGTGGCTGCTCTACCCACAACGTGCCGTCATTGTCGAACGCGGCAATGCGGTCCGCCACCGCGACGAAACCCGGGCCCGGCGTCGTAGCCGACGCGACGAAATCAATCACGGCCTGCTTGGCCGGACCATCATTCCAGCTCTCAAGCGCTGCTTCAGTCATGAATATCGCCCTTCCGGCCCCTATTACTCCCGCCGATCTCCCGCGCCGTCGTCTCGTCCACCAGATCCTCCTCAGCGGAGAGCGGCCATAAGGTCATGGCGAGCCTCGGAGCGCCCATCAAGCGCCCACCCCGCCACCGAGCAGTCTTGG
Source organism: uncultured Actinomycetes bacterium (assembly GCA_963806335.1). Taxonomy (GTDB): domain Bacteria; phylum Actinomycetota; class Actinomycetes; order Streptosporangiales; family Streptosporangiaceae; genus Palsa-504. The sequence goes on along the minus strand of CAWDXO010000014.1, from coordinate 93,955 downwards.
CCGGACCCGACGCCCCGGGCATCACCCGCCAGGGATGAACGGCCCAACCGCCGAGCGGGCCGTGCTGCTCCACGGAGACTTCGTCGGCAAGAATCGGCTGCGATCCGGCGCCGGCTACGTGGACATCGATCCGATCCCCGGCGACCGGCCGTTCGCTGAGCAGCGCGCCTCGCACAGAGTAGGAAAGAACGATGGGAAGACAGGCAGCCGTCGGGCTTTATGTGCTCGTGATGGTGGCCGTCGTGGTCGGCGTGGACGTCCTGTTCTTCAGGCACCAGTTCTGGGAGCGGCTGATAAGTAACGTCGGAATTGTCCTGGTGTTCGCGGCGTTCTATTTGAGGTTCCTGAAGCGTCCATGAGCGCAGCCGCCGCAAATGCGGCTCACCCAGCCCCACGGCGAAGAGGGGATCGAGGCACTATCCCGACCCGTCACAACGCGTAACCGTGATAGCCGCCACCGGGCAGTCGTTGATGCCGTGACCGCGCACGTTACGGTGACCGCCGACCTGGACTCGGTCAGAGCGAGGCCGTGGCCGCGTTCCTGGCCGCCGCCGCGGCCGGCGAGATTTCCCGCTGACCGGCGGCGGCAGCGGACCGTCAGCCGATCTCGGCCGTGCGAGCCGACCGCCCCTGCAGGCAGGCCCGGGGCAGCGGGAACCAGCGCAGCGCCTCGAAGTCGGGCGGCAGCCCGGTGGGCTCGTCATCCAGACGCGCCGGGCGTGCGGCCAGGATGGCGCGTGCCAGCCGCAGGTAGCCGGGGAAGACCTCCTCGCCGGCATGGCCGCGCCGCCGGGGGTAGTCCATCTCGCCGTCCGGACCGTAGCTGACCTTGGACAGCGTGATCAGCGGCCGGGGCGGCCAGGCGGCGTGCCGCCACAGGCCGGTGCGCGGGTCGAACCGGTAGTCCGGGAGCACCCGGTAGCCGTCGGCGGCGATCAGCTCGACCGCGGCGGCGATGTAGCCAACCGTGACCTCGGAGATGAAGTAGTTGAGGTTGACCCGGGTCCAGCCCGGCTTGATCCCGTCGCAGCCGTGCCCGATCTCCTCGCGGAAGGCGTGCGAGCGGGCGGGGCCGATGGCCAGCAGCCGGTGCCCGTACGGGCCTGCGCAGGAGCATCCGCCGCGGGCTTGGATGCCGAACAGGTCATTCAGCAGTGCGACGACGAAGTTGTGGTGCAGGTACCGGGTGCCGTGGCGGATGCGGAAGGAGATGATGGACAGCCGCGCCGCGACGTGACTGCCGAGCACCTCGATGCCGGGGCTGCCCGCCCAGCTGCGCAGCACGTGCCGCCACAGCTGCTGTTCGCGGGCGGCGATCAGGTCGGTGCCCACTGCCTGCTTGAGGGCGAAGACCAGGCCGGCCCGGATGGACTCGACGATGGCGGGGGTGCCGCCCTCCTCGCGCGCGACCGGGTCGGCGAGATACCGGTGGCCGATAGGGTCGACGAACGCCACGGTCCCGCCGCCCGGTACCGTCGGTACGGCGTTGCGGACCAGGCCGCGGCGCACCACCAGCACGCCGGGGGTCTGCGGGCCGCCGGGGAACTTGTGCGGGGACAGGAACACCGCGTCCTTGTGATCGCCAGCCCCCGGGCGGGAGGCGGCGACCCGAATCGGGACGTAGGGCCCGGCGGCGGCGTAATCCCAGAACGACAAGGCGCCGTGGGCGTGCAGCAGGGCGGCGGCCGCGCTGGTGTCGGTCAGGATACCGGTCACGTTGGAGGCGGCGGAGAAGCTGCCGATCAGCAGCGGCCGGTGCGCGTACCGGGCCAGCTGGGATTCCAGGTCGGCTAGGTCGATGTGGCCGTGGGCGTCCTCGCCGATGACCACGACCTCGGCGATGGACTCGCGCCAGGGCAGCTCGTTGGAGTGGTGCTCGTACGGGCCGACGAAGACCACGGGCCGTTCGGCCTCCGGGATGCGCTCGGTGAGCCGGTACCGTTCGCCCAGCCCGGCCGGGATTCGCAGCTCGAGGATGCCGATGAGCTTGTTGACCGCTGCGGTCGCCCCCGACCCGCAGAAGATCACCAGGTCATCGACGGTGCCGCCGACCGCGTCGCAGATGATCCGCCGGGCTTCCTCGCGCAGACGGCTGGTCGCCAGGCCGGTGCCGGAGCTCTCAGAATGGGTGTTGGCGTACCGGGGCAGCACGGCGTCGCGGATGAAGTCCTCGATGAAGTCCAGCGACCGGCCCGAGGCCGTGTAGTCGGCATAGGTGACCCGACGCGGCCCGAACGGGCCGTCCATCAGCTCGCCCTCGCCGATAATCCCCCGCCGGATCCGCTCCACCAGCGGCGACGTCGCCACCCCGGACGGCACCGGGGATTCCGGCCAGGCCGGCGCCTGTTCAGCGGCCGCCATCGCCGCCTCCTTCTCCGGTCTCGCGTCCTATCATACCGTCGGGGGTATAGAAAAGAGCCGCAGCGGGCACCGATTTACCCACCTTGGCTCTTGACTGGCTCGTTACCAAGGCTTTCTGGCTGGCGCCTCCAGAATTCACTGGGACGCCTGCGCCCCGGACCCGGCGTTCCTGCCCGCGGCCCCAAGGCCGGCCGCCGCCGGCCACCCACTTGGTCAGTCACCCATCCAGCTATCCTGCGACCAGGGCGGGAATGACGCACCGTGACGAACGAAACGTGCGTCGATGGATTAAACCACGCATATCGGGCGATTATTCGCTCCTTTGTCTGCTTGTTCTTGGCAGCGTGGTTGAGCACATATCAGGGCGTTCTGGGGCGATGATCTGATCATGCTGCAATTAGCCATTAGCCGCAGGTATGAACTCACCGGCTGCCTGCGTGGCTGTGGTGGTGAGGCTCCGAGCGCGGCGAGCTGGGCAGTGCCGGCCCGGCTACTTGCTCATCGCGGGCATGCGGCATCTCGCCCGCAGAGCATGAGACCTTCGGTGTGCCGAACGTAGTTGACGAGGGTTGACCGGGACTGGAACGCCAGCGCGTTATCGACGGCGACGGCCAGCGCGGGGGATGTGCCTTGCGCGAAACTGAACCGGTAGGTGGCGCAGCCGCCGGGGAATGTGTAGAAGCGGAGGCCGGAGAACTGCGGCGCCAGGCTCAGCGGATGCTCGAACCGGCGCGTGCCGGGTTGGTCGGAGGGGATCTGCTGGGCGCCCGAGGTGTCGCAGGTCGCAGTGAGGGTTACGGTGACCGCTCGCGGCCCTGCGCGATCGGAGTCCAGCCAGAAGCTGGCCCTCCCGCTGGCGATATCCGTGCCGCCAACGCTCCAGCCCGCCGGGAGCGCGGCGATGCAGGGCAGCAGGGCAGCGGACGGGACTGCCTGGGCGCTGAGGATCATCGAATGGCCGGTGCCGCAGCTGGGGGCGTAGGCGCCCAGATTTTCGGCCGCCGGCAAGAAGGCATTCCCCGTTTCCCACACGGCGGCGGTGATGACGGCGAGCATCGCGGCCGCCAGAGCGACCCGCCGGATGTTCCAGCGTTGCAGCGCGATCGGCGGCCGCTGCGGGGCGAGAGCGCGGAATTCGCCGAGCAGGTCGCGCGGGTGCCGTTTCATGAAGGCGCGCAGCTGGGTCGGGCTGGCGACCCCGCGGGTGGCGGCGAATGCTTCGGCGAGCTCGGCTTCGGTGAAGTACGCCAGCGCCCGCCGGTAGACCCGCTGCGGGTCGGTGCGCACGGCCAGGACGAGCATCATGTTGCCCAGGTCGACCGCCTGCCGCCATGGTGACGGGCGCACCTGGACGAAGGCCACGTCGATCAGCAGCAGCTCCCCGGAGCGGACCATCAGGTTGCCTGGTTTGATGTCGCGGTGGGCGATCCCGGCGTCCCACAGCGTGCGGATCAGCTGCAGTCCCTGGTCGATCACCGTGTCGTCGACGTCGGCTTCGCCGATTTCGACGGCGCCGGCATGGAACTCGGTGACCAGCATGTACTCGCGCTCGGGCGTGATCTCCACGATGCCGTACGGCCGGGCCGTGCGGACCCCGATGTCCTGCAGCAGGCGCAGGGCATAGTCCTCGTACTCGACCAGGCGCCGCACGCTCTGGAACGGGTGCTCGTCCTCCAGGGAGCCGTACAGGATGGTCCGCCACAGCTTGTACCAGCGGTCGGCGCGGACGTGGCCCTTGGTGTAGAGCTTGGCGAACACGAACTCCTCCGGGCCGCCTTCGACTCGCAGCCGCAACGGCGTGGAGCCGGCGGAGGACTCCAGGCCGACCGGCTTGATCTCGGTCACCGTGAGCCCGAGCTGGTCACGCACGGCCTGGCGGATCGCCTGCCCCCGCCGGCCGGTCACATCCACGTGCGCGGTGCGGCCGCGCCGGTAGGCGACGGGGAACGCCTCGTTCGGGGTGAAGTACCGGAACGCGGTGACCGCGATCGCCACGGCGAACGCCACGGCGAGCAGCGCATCATCGGGGTGATCGACACCCAGGTACAGGCGAGCCAGACAGAACACCGCGACCACCGCGACCACCGCAGCCTTAGTGTAGGTGCGGGGGCGGCCCGGCACGGCCAGGCAGTAGACGGCGCCCATCAAGAAGATCGTCAGGACCGCCGCCGGGGGGGACACCCCGGAGTACCCGCCCCAGCTGCCGATGATCGTTACGCCGTACGGGCGTGGCCTGGACAGCCCGAAGTAGATCGATGTCCCGACAATCTCCAGGAACAACACGCTTCCCAGGAACACCAGCAAGTGCCGCCAGCGGCGGAACGCCATCGTCAGGGCGACCACCGACAGGCCGAGCGCGGTGGCCCCCCAGCCGGAGCCCGCCCCGTTGATCCCGTTAGCCACATCGGTCAGCCACGGCGTCCGTATTCCGGCCAGGAGACGCAGCACCCACGTGCTTGCCCGGTCATCGATCCGGAGCCACGGCGTGTGCTGGGACGCCAGGAACGCGCCGGCGAGCGCCACGGCCCCAAGGATTAGCCACGCTGTTGTGCTGATGGTGACAGGGTGCGGCAGCGGCGGCGGCGCACCGGTCGGGCGGCGCTTACGACGGTCCTTACGGACGGCCGGGCCCGGCGGCAAGCTGGCCGGGCCGTTCCCGGCGGCCACGGGCCTGATGTCGTCACCCAACGTGCGTCACCCCCGCCGAGATCAGCCCATGTGCGCGCAGCCAGCTGGCCGCGATGGGCAGCACCTTCAGCGCGGTGGCCGTGGCCGACATCACCTGGTCGGTGCCCTTGGGGCTTAGCGTCTCGCCACCTATAGAGAGCACGGCGGTGACAGGAAGGAAAATTGCTAGCACCCGCTGACGTGTCCGTGCCGCGTTATCCATTGACATCTCCAGTCAGCCAGGTGGCCGATCACCTCGGCGAGTTGATGCTGCGCAAGGGACGCTCAACCGGGAGCGCATTTCGCGCCAAGGCTATTCGTGGTGGCGCGGGCAAGAAATTGCTCGTCGTGCACGTGCACCTCCTGATCCTCAGAGCGGCCGGAACGGCCGCTGACGACCATATAACCCAGGTTTGCCCCCATCATCAGGATTCGAAATCGCACCGGGTCCAACTGCTTACCCCGAGTATCCCGCGAACGCCCGGCCTGCCCCGGCGAAGGGACGTAACAACCCGAGCACCCGATGCCGAACCGGAATGTTCCCCGGTTTACCGCATCCGAGACTGAACCGCCGGGGGCTCGCCACCTGTGGGTCCCCAGCACCCCAAAACAGGTGCCCGCACCTCGTCGAATACGATGGTCACGGCATTTCGCCGCTAGCTGAGGAGGCGTCGAGCCCGCACCGGCCGACAGACCGCGGGCGGCCGCCCCGCCCGAACCAGGCGTCTCGTGGATCAATCTGCTAAATCGGCGCTACCAGGGTCCGGAGCAACGCACCCGGACGCTGCTCAAACTACCTTAAGCAGAGACCAACACGGCTACGGGAATATCGGTCGTGCCACTACTCACGCTACATCGGGCCCTACCGCACTTCAATAGACGCCGACTTATTTTCGAAGTGTCTATGAGCACTCAGGGCGGTGTGTGACTAGAAGCGTCGGTGCCTCGCAGGAGCCCGGAGAGCCTGGGGGCTTTTCTTTGGTTACTTTGCGGTAAAGTCACTCGGCTCGCAGGGCAGCGCGCGACACAGAGTCCTGTGGTGCGGATGTGCTTGACGTGAGAGCGCGGCCCGTGGTGATGATTCGGGTGCCAACCCTGACAGACCAGTACCGCTCCCCGGCATTAATGCGAGACCCTCGCGGCTCGCCCTGCCTGGCCCACCTCGGCCCAATCACCATTCCAGGCCAGGACCCAAAATGAGACCAAAAATGTTAGAAGAATCCCCTGGACAAGACATAGGAGCATCGCTCGGCACGTTGCCGATACGAACGGCAAGGCTGAATTTACGATCGTCGCAACCGTTAGCGACATACAGGTTGGCGCATAAGTTTCTTTCCCCGCAGGGATTTCGCCAGTCGAGTCGACTTGGGTTGCGTGTTACGACTGGTGCATGAGGTGAGCGGTGCTTGGTGACGGGTCGTGGCTGGATGCCGAGTGAGGCCTGGCTGGCGAGGTCGGCGATGGCTGTGTTATAGGCGCGGTCGGCCGGGCGGAGCGCGCTGCCGGGCGGCGGGCCGGCACCGGCGATCTCGGCGAGTGCGGGGATGATGACGCGCCTGGTCAGCAGGGTGAAGAACAGGGCCGTGGACAGGCCGTCGGCGGTGAGCTGGTATTTCGGCGTGCCCAGCGCCAGCACCGCCGGCGCCAGCGGATAACGGTGAGATGGTCCCGTGCACGTCTACGCCGGAGACATCGCCGCCCGCGCCCTCGCCAGCCGGCTCGCGATGTGTCATCCTCGCTGTGGGCACAGGGGGAATCGGTACCGAAACGGCCTCGGCCGGCCCGTCTGGCTGCCCGGCGTGGCCTACGCTCAACCCATGATGCGGCCCGCGAGCAAGCATGAACGTGCCCTTCCCGCCATGCTGGCCGCTCCCGGCGTCCAGCTTGGCTTCGGCCTGGCTGCCCTGCTGGCCACCGCCGGTGCCGTGCGCCACGACCGTGTGGGCCCACGGGAAGTCAGGGCATTCCGCGCAGTCAACGGCCTGCCCGATTCGGTCTACCTGCCCGCCTCGGCCGTCATGCAGCTGGGCGCGTTCGGTGCCATCCCGGCGTCGGCCGCGGCGGCCTGGCTGGCCGGAGAGGGGGAGCTGGCAGCCCGCCTCCTGATCGGCGGCACTGGCACCTGGGCGCTGGCCAAAGCGGTCAAGCGGATAGTGCGGCGCCCCCGGCCGGTGACCCTGCTTCCGGGCATCCGCCGTCGCGGCCGCGACGCCAGCGGCCTCGGATACCTGTCCGGGCACGCGGGCGTGGCCGTCGTTCTTGGCGTGGCTGCCCTGCCCCGTCTCGGCCCGGGCGGCCGCGCCCTCACCCTGACCGCCATCCCCGTGGTGGGACTGAGCCGTGTCTACGTCGGCGCCCATTTTCCGCTCGACATCGCAGGCGGGGCGGCACTGGGCCTCGCCGTTAACGCCGCGGCAGGCACCGCGGTCAGGAGGTACTCCACCCGGCATCGTGGCTAACTCGCAGACCAGCCCGTAGCCGCGGTATGTGGGTCGCAGAGCGATGCTCGCTCATGCAGGCCGGCTTCATCCACTTATCCGTTGGCAGGGCCCGCGGCCTCCGTACCGACTGCGGCCAGCTGCTGAATTGCGTGCCGGGATCCGTGAATACCCGCCCGTCCTCGCTTGTGCTGAGCAGCTCGCGCACCCGTAAGCCGGACACGCTGAGCCGCCTGGGCATCGCGGGCGGCGCCGTTTATGACGCGCTGGTGGCGCTGGCCGCCAAGGAGCACGGGGCAGCCCTCGCGACCCGGGACGCGCGGGCACGCGGCACCTATGACGCAGTCGGCGTCGCGGTGATCGTCGTAACCTGACCGGACCGACGGTCTGCCGCAGGAACGCCTTGCGGATCTCGGTGACCGCGATGATCGACAGTGCCACTGCTGCGCAGAGGAGCCACTGATCTACGTCGAGCGCGGTGGTCTTCAGGATCGCCTGGCACGGCGCCAGGACGGTTGCCATGACGAGCAGGAAAAGGGAGCCCCCGGTCGTCACGATGCACGTCCGGTCGGCGAACGTGCTGAGGGAGAACACCGAGTCCCGCCGGTCCCTCGACTCGAGCGAGAAGAACAGGTTAAACAGCGAGAACACGACCACGCCCATGGTTCGCGCGATGGTGAGCGTGTGCGCCTGTTCCGCCCAGCTGACCACGCTCAGCGTGCCGATCGCCATCACCAGCCCGACCGAGACGAGCCAGGCGAGGACCCCCCCGCTCAGGATCGGCTGGCCGGGTGGCCGGGGCCGGCGTTCCATCAGCCCTTCGACAGGCCTGCTGTAGCCGAGCCCGATGGACTGGATCGTGACGGTGGTGAAGGCCACCCACAAGACCTGCAGCGGAAGGAGCGGCTCGCCGTGGGCGATGTCGAAGATGCTGGCGCCAAGGAAGGTGATGATGAAGCCGAACATGCATCCCATCTCGAACCGGATGTACCGGACCAGGTTGTCATACAGCCCGCGGCCGATTTCCACCGCTTTGGTGATCGTGGAGAAGTTGTCGTCGGTCAGCACCATCACCGCGGCCTGCTTGGCCACCTCGGTCCCGGTCTCGCCCATCGCGATCCCGATGTCGGCCTTCTTCAGCGCGGGCGCGTCATTGACGCCGTCGCCGGTCATGGCGACGATCTGGCCTTCGCGCTTGAGCAGGTCCACCAGGCGGACCTTGTGCTCTGGAGTCACGCGGGCGATCACGCCGACATCGGCGATCGCCTCCATCGCCTCGTCATCGGTCATCGCGCCGAACTCCGCCCCGCTGATGACCTTGCCATCGATGCCAAGCTGGCGGGCGATCGCGGCCGCGGTAACCGCGTGATCACCGGTGATCATGCGGACCTCGATCCCGGCGGACTTCGCCTGCCCGACCGCTGCTTTAGCACCGGGCCGCGGCGGGTCGACGATTCCGACGAGAGCCAGCAGTTCCAGATCGGTCACGAGCGGGAGCAGGTCAGCCCTCGGATCGAAGGCCGCCGGGTCGAAATCCCTGCGTCCGGTGGCGATGACCCGCAGGCCCTCTTCCGCGAACCGGTGGTTATCGGCCAGGTACCGCTCGCGGAGACGGCCGTCGAGCGGAACCGGGCCGGCGTCCGGATCCAGCACCGTGGCGGCCCGGGTCAGGAGCTGATCGGGCGCCCCCTTCACGAAGCAGCGGATCACCGCCTTCCCTGATTCATCGGTCATCTTGTGGAACGTCGCCATGAGCTTGTACTCGGCGTCGAAGGGGAGCTCGGCGATTCTCGGGTGTACCTGCCTGGTCAAGACGGCGTCGATGCCGCCTTTCGCGGCCAGCGCGACCAGGGCTCCCTCGGTCGGGTCGCCGATCAGCTCGCCGTCGCTGAGCACCGCGTCGGAGGCCAGGACCATCGGCATCAGGAACTGGTCCAGCGGGATCTCTGCCTGTCCGGCGACGCGGTTGATGCGCCCGTGGGTCGAGTAGCCCTTTCCCTCGACCGCATAGCGGTGCCCGGCGATGACCATCTGGACCGCGGTCATCTGGTTCAGCGTGAGTGTCCCGGTCTTGTCCGTGTTGATCGCGGACGTAGACCCCAGGGTCTCGGTCGAAGGGAGCTGCTTCATGATGGCGCCGACCCTGGCCAGAGCCCGGGTGCCCCACGCCAGGATCGTCGTCACCACCATGGGCAACTGCACCGGGACCGCCGCGATGGCGAAGGCGACCGCGGCGGGCAACACCGCGTTGAAGGTATAGCCGCGAGACAGGTTCACGGCCATCGACGCGACCAGCGCGACACCCGCGACCAGCAGGAGCTGCTTTGAGAGCCGGTCGAGCTGGCGGGTGAGCGGGGTCTTGACCGCCGGCTGCGCCTGGAGCATTCCCGAGATGTGGCCGACTTCGGTCGCCATCCCGGTCGCGGTGACCACGAACTCGCCCGTCCCGCGGGTGACAGAGGTATTCATGTACACCATGTCGGTCCGGTCGCCCAGGGGCATGTCGGCTTCCCCGACCGGGGCCGTGCCCTTCGAAACCGGCAGGCTCTCCCCGGTCAGCTCGGACTCGGCGACCTCCAGCGTGGCCACCCGGAGCAGCCTGCCGTCAGCCGGAACGACGTCACCCGCCTCGATCGAGACGACATCGCCGGGGACCAGCTGTTCAGCGGGGATCTCCGCCTCCTGACCATCGCGCCGCGCCCGGGCGGTCACGATCAACCTCCGCTGGAGCACGGCGACCGCGCTCTCAGCCCCGCCCTCCTGCTGCAGGCCGAGAACCGCGTTAGCCAGTGTCAGCAGAATCAGCAGAAGGCCGGTTCCCAGCTGCCTGAGGGGGAAGAGGCTGAGGAGGCCGACCACTAGCAAGACGACCTGCATGGGGTCGGAGTACTGGCGGATGAACGCGCGCCAGCGAGGCTCTGCCCTGCCTGCGGCGAGCGTGTTGGGGCCGAACCGGCCGGCCCGCGACGCCGCTTCCGCCGAGCTCAGGCCGTGCCGCCGGTCTGCCCCCTCGGCTCGCAGCACCTCCTCGGCGCTAAGCGTGTGCCACGCGGCCTCTGGGGCCGGCGCCTGGCGCTCCGCCCCGGGCACATCGACCAGTCTGGCCTGCACGGGATACCCCCTTCCCGGCGAGCTACGACCGAGACGACCCGAACCCCCGCCGCCGGCCAGCAGCCCCTGCTGAGCGACGGGTGCAGGTAGCGGCGCTACCGATCCTCAAAGAAGTCGGCGAAATACACCCGTCCATTCTGCCGTCCCTGCATCGCCTCGCGCCATTACCTGTGTCTGACGACTCGCCACCTCGGTCCGGTGACCGGTCGTGCCGTGGACGGCGACCAGCGCCGCGGACAAGATCACGGCGCCGGGCGCCGGACCGCACTGCCTGGCGGGTTTGGCGAAGGACCGGTTCTTGCCGGAAGGCCGCACGATCATGGTGGCGTAGTCTTTCCTGGTGGTATCGCCACTGGGCCCGCTAGCAGGCGCGGAGGACAAGCTCCGGGATATCCGGTCGGTTGCCGATGCGGCGCTGTCCTATCTCGGCGCTGATGACCTTCTCACCGAGCTGCTGGCGCGGGTGAAGGAGATCCTGGATGCTGACACTGTGGCGGTGCTGCTGCTGGACAGCTCGGGGCGTCAGCTTATCGCCACTGCGGCCAGCGGCCTGGAGGAGGAGGTCAGGCAGGGCGTGCGGATCCCGGTCGGCCAGGGTTTCGCCGGCCGTATCGCCGCCGGGCGGCGGCCGGTCATCCTGGACCACGTCGATCACGGCAATGTGCTGAACCCGATTCTGCTGGACAAGGGAATCCGGTCCCTGGTAGGCGTGCCGCTGCTGGTCCATGGCGCGGTGATCGGGGTGCTGCACGTCGGCACGGTCCACGATCGGGTCTTCACGGCCGACGATGCTGCGCTGCTTCAGCTCGCCGCCGACCGGGCGGCGCTGGCCGTGCAGTCGCTGAGGTCTCGCGAGGACCGTGCCGCCGCGGCCGCCCTGCAGCGCAGCCTGCTGCCCTCGGCCCTGCCGGTGGTCACCGGGGTGGAGGCTGCCGCCCGGTACGTGCCCGGGGAGGGCCAGGTCGGCGGTGACTGGTATGACGTGTTCCCGCTGCCCGGGGGGGAACTGGGCCTGGTAGTCGGTGACGTGGCCGGATCCGGGCTCGCGGGCGCGGTCGTCATGGGCCGGATGCGCAGCGCCCTGCGCGCATACGCGCTGGAGTACCCCGATCCAGCAGACGTGCTGCGCAAGCTCGATCAGAAGATGCAGTATTTCGAGGGCGAGGTCATGGCTACCATGTCCTACGCCGTACTCGACCCGGCCTCCGGGCAACTGCGCATCTCATCGGCAGGTCATTTCCCGCCGGTGATCGCGGCCCCTGGCCGGCGCGGTGCCCTGGCCGAGATCGCCGTCGACGCGCCGATCGGCGTCGCCGATGCCCCCCGCCGGCAAGTCACCACGTTGACTCTTGCGTCCGGCGCAGTGCTGTGCTTCTTCACCGACGGGCTGGTGGAACGCCGGGACGAGCCGCTCGATGACGGCATCGCCCGGCTGTGCGCGACCGTGTTGCCCGGGCTGCCGGAGAACGTTTGCATCTCGGTGATGAGCGCCCTGGTGGGAAAGGAGCACCCCGGAGACGACATCGCCCTTCTCGCCCTGCGCTGGCAGCGCGAACCCGCCGTCCTGACCCAGTCAGCGTGAACTGCTCACGAATCAGGCTGACGTCACCGGGCCCAGGGCGGGGTCAGCCTTCCCGGTGTACCTGGCCAGGGCCTTTGCCGGCGCAGAGGTCCCCCGGAACGCGATGACTATGGTCAGCTCCGCGGGTGGGGTTCGGTAATTTCCGTCGCTGTGACGGCTTCGCCGTCTTCCTCGTTGTGCCTTGGCGGTTCCGCCGCACGGCATCTGTCTGATCGGTCTGCGGCGATAGAACCATGGTTAGCGATTGGCGGTTCATGATCATTTGATGCGACCGGGGTGTCACAGCTTCTCCCGGACCTCGGTCTTGGTGCGCCCGGTGACCTTCCGCCGGATCCGCGAACCGTCCGGCCGCCAGCCAAGCGAGATCGCGCCCCACCCAGGGCCCGTTCGCCGCATCCCGGTAAACCGAACCCTTCGCCGTGCCCACGGCGCGCAGTAGCCGTCATATCCCGGATAGCACGCCGACTTTGGCTCTTGGTTTGGCACCCCCCGAGACCTTCAAGATCGCAACCGGCCTCCGACCTGTGGAGCTAAGGGGATTCGAACCCCTGGCCTTCTGGATGCAAACCAGCGACACGGCCCTGCTCGGGGTCGAACGGTGCAGCCTAGTGCGTGCGTGGATGGCAGCCCGGGACAGCCGTAGCGCGCATGGGTTGCTGTATTTCGCTGCTGTAAGCGACGACCGTCACCATCTGATCCGTAGCTAGCGGCATGGAGGTCAATGAAGGTCGCTGGCGCAGGCCAGCGGGTCCATGTCTCAGTGCGGGACAGGCGCGATGACTCCTACCGAGGCCAGCCCGTCGAGGATCAGCTGCACGGCGATCGCAGCGATCAGGAAGCCGAAGACTTTCTCGGTGACCAGCATCCGGCTTTCGTCGAGCTTCTCGCTTACCCGGTTCGCCCAGCGGAACACCACCACGTCCAGCAGCAGGACGAACACGAGGATCCCGAACTCCACGGCGAAGACGCTGAGTGACTTCGCCTCCGCGGAGATCGTCATCAGGCCGACGATGCCCACCGGGTTGAGCAGATAGGGCACGGCTAGCGGGAACTGGGCCTGTTGCATCGGGTCTTTGCCGGCGTCGCGGCGGCTGCTGTCAGTGGGTGGCGCGAGCACCATCCACACTGCAATCACGAGCAAGATCACGCCACCGGCGATCGACAGGGATCCGATCGTGAAGTGCAGCAAGACGCGCACCAGCTCGCCCAGCACCATGAGTAGCACCGCCACCGTCGCCGCGGTGGTCAGCATCTTGCGCAGTACGCGCTGCTTGCTGGCCGGGTCCAGGGAAGCGGTGATTTCCAGGAACGGGACCAGGGCGATCTTCGGCCCGATACCGATCAGCAGTACCAGGAACGTGTCGATCGCACCGGCCGCGGTAATCGATGTCTGATCCATCCTCCAAGTGTGGCGGAGGTCAGCTTCCGACGCCTGGATCAGCTATGGCTAGATTCGGCAACGCTCAGGAGCATCTGATCCGTAGACTGTGTCACGCGCACCCGCTACCTGCCCATTCCGCTGCTGACCTGCCGAAATGGTACTCGTTGATGCGCGGTAGGCGGCAGCGTTGAGCGTCGTTGTAAGGCCAAAATAGGGCCAGCCGTGTCTGACCATCGACCCGAAGCTGGCAGCCGAATCACGGTCAAGACGTGCTTGACGGTGTGGCTGACATCTTCCTTCTCAGGCAGGGCCAGCGCGGGTAGTCCAGGTGAGGCTTCCTGCTTCGGGAACTTTCCTGGCCAGCGCGGTCGCGACCTGGCGGCCGAGTTCATCGGCGTCGCGGACTGGCAGATCTGGGTCTACCCAGCCTTCGATCTCGATACGGAGAGTTCGCCCGGTCCACCGGGCGCGGGCGTGGGCGTGGATGACTCCGGGCACCGATCCGGCGGCTGCCTCGGCGCCGGTGATCACCGAAGGGTCGATGCCATCGGCCAGGCGGTGGACGACGTCGGCGGTTACTTCGTAGCCGACGTGGCAGATGAACGCGGTGACCGCCAGTCCGGCTACCGGGTCGCCCCAGGGCTGGCCGAGGGCGACCGCGATCAGCCCGGCCATCGCCCCGGCTGATGACAGGGCATCGAGCCAGGAGTGCCGGGCGTCGGCGATCAGCGTGGCCGAGTTGATCCGCCTGCCGACGACGAGCTTGTACCGGGCCACGATCTGGTTGCCCACAATGCCGATCGCGGCACCCGCAATGCCCCAGCCCAGGTGCGAGGTCGGGCCGTGGTCGATGAGCTTGCGGACGCTCTCATACCCGGCGAATGCCGCGCTGGCCCAGATAACGGCCGCGATCCCGATCCCGGCCAGGTCCTCGGCGCGTTCCAGGCCGTACGGATACCGCTCGGTGGCGGGACGCCGTGACAACCGGAAACCCAGGAACACCACGGCACTGGTCGAGACATCTGACAGGTTGTGGATCGCATCACCAAGTAGCCCTACTGATCCTGTCAGGATCGCGAGCAGCAGCTCGACGAGGCCGGTCGCTGCCAGGCCCAGGGCGCTGACTCCGATCGCCCGGTTGGCCTGTCGCCGGTCCTGGGTGTCGTCGCGGGTTCCTGGCAGGGAAAATGCCGCCGCGGGATCGCGAAGGCCAGAGGTCTTATGCATGCTGCCAGGATCCCCAACAGGTCATCGCACTGGCAAATCCCTCACGGCTCCGGTGGTGGTAGCTCCATAGTGCACCCAGCTGCAAGGATCATCAGTCGATCTGACGTTTGGTCCGCGTCCATGCGAGGCCCTTCGTCCTGGCCGATGTCAGGTATCTGCATCGTCGTCTTCCCACACTTCGAGGCCCTCTCTGACTGCCAGGGCGGCGATTACGAGTGCTGCGGCAGGATCGGCCCACCACCATCTCAGCCAGGCGCTGAGGCCGAAGCCGATCAGGGCCGCTCCTGAGGTGAAGGCGCAGAAGGCGTTTTCGGCAGCATCCGCGATGAGAGTCCGGTTGCCCAGGGCCTGCCCGGTGCGCTGCTTTGCCCAGGCTAGCGATGGCATCACGAGCAAGGCCGCTGCGGTCACGGCGAGGCCGAGCACGGATTGCTCAGGCTTGGCGTGGCTTATCAGGGCCTGGATGCTTTCGGCGGTGAGGTACGCGGCGAGTACGAAGAACGTGATGCCAATGAGGCGGACCGCGCGGGTCTCGCGTTCGCCGATGTCACCGCGTAGCTGCCAGACGACGATCGCGGCGGCGAAGAACTCGATCACTGAGTCCAGGCCGAAACCGATCAGCGCGATGGAGGAAGCAACGATGCCCGCAGTGATCGCAGCCACCGCTTCGACTGTCATCCAGGCCATGCTCGCGTACTCCAGCCAGAAGCCGCGTCGAGTCAGCCTGTGCCGCTCGTCCGCTGTGGTCATCTGCTCCTCGTCGTGGTCCGGCGACACATCAATTCTCCAGCCTCTGGCCGGTACCGTGCTGGGAGGTTCGCCGCGCGCGTTTCGGGCCTGGCCTTGGCCTGGCTCTCGCCTTCAGGGCCCTAGGTCGGCAGAAACGTGCGGCTTAGCCCAGACTTCTGATAGCCCTGACGAGGCTGTAGATTCCCAGGCTGGTGAGCGCTACCGCTCCGGCCAGGCGAACCCAGCGCACCGGAACGCGCTGGAGCAACTTGGCGCCGCCGAACACAGCAAGCGCCGACACGGCCCACAGCGCCGCCAGGGCGGCTACGCCGATGATCAGAGGGTCGTTGTAGCGGGCAACGAAGTTGGCGGTCGTGATCTGGGTGACGTCTCCCCATTCGCCGATGAACACGACCGTGAAGCTCGTGGCAAATACCCGCAGGAAGCTCGGAGGCGGCGCGCCCATCCGCGCCGCATCTGGCCCGGGCTCGTTTTCGTTCTCCGAAGCCGATCGCAGCATCCAGATCGTCCCGGCCAGGAACAATCCCGCAGTGACGAAATCGATCACGGACTTCGGCGCCAGCGTGAGCAGTCCCCCCGCCCCGACGGACAGGGCGACGTGTACGGCGAAGGCTGCGGCGACGCCCAGCCAGACATGGGCTGGCCGGTAGCGTGTGCCCAGCACCAGCGAAGCGAACAAGGATTTATCTGGCAGCTCCGCAATGAACGTCACGGCAAAGACAGTCACCAGCAGCAACAAGCCAGACACCAGGGCGAGCCTCTCCGGTCCAGCCCGCCCGGCGAGGTACAAAAAGGACCCCCGCCAGAATGAGCTGCACTCATCGGCGAAGGTCTCATTCACCCCGTCTTTGGGGCCTGACGACCGGGTGCGATCACGCACCAGCATGTCGATCAGCCAGCGAGGAACTACTCCCCTTCAGGTCTCATTTTAAGGCACACCACCCGGCGCCTGCCATATGGGTCCGCCAGCGCGGCAGTGTTCCTCGGATTCCGGCTGTTCTGGTGAGCTACGCCAATTTCTCCTCCTTCCGGTAGGTGCTATCGGGAGGTTCGCCGCGTGCGTTTCGGGCCTGGCCTCTGGCCTGGCCCTCGCCGTCAGGCCCGCGGGGGCGGCAGAGGCTCCGCGTGCACGGGTGGGTCCCGAAGATGCTTTCTGCGGAGCGGGTTTTGCGGAGCGGGTAGAAAGGATCTTCGGGTGCCCTTGCGGGTGGAGGGGCCGACCTGGACAATGCGCGGCGTTCCGGCGCCGGTGACTGTGACCTTTCGCACGGCGATCGGCGCACTCGGCGCGAGCGCGACGGCCTGGCCCTGCCCGTCTGGTGCGGCATAGGGGCATGACGGCGGGGACCGGCTGCGGCCGGTGCCGGGGCAGCCGTGCGCGGCAGCTCGCCGCGCCGTAGGGCTTCCGCCCGGAGGGCGCGGCGAAAGCTGCCGCCCCGCAACGGCGAGACCCCCGGCGACCCTTACCGGTTATCACCGGTCTCCCGGCCGCTCTGCTCTCCCCCGGTTGCTCGCGCCAGCTCGCGTTGCCGGTTCCGGTCGTAGGCGTGGCGCGCCGAAGGTGCGCCCTTGAATCGGCTTATGCCGATCATGATCCGCTCTATCCGCTGTGGGTTCTGATCCTCATTCTTGGCCTTCGCAAAGGCGAGGCGCAGGGCCTCGTCTGGCCATCGGTCCACCTGGACAAGGCCGAGGTTTCGCTTGAATGGCAAGTCCAGCGCGTCGGCCGCGAGCTGATCCACAACAGCACTTGAAAACCGATGGCAGCACGGACGTTCTCCCGCTGCCTGATATCTGCCTCGCCGCGCTGAAGCTCCAGCGCGAGGCACAGGATCGCATGCGCGCCCGGCTAAACACGGCGGCGGCAGCTGGCCCGGTGACGGCCTGGTATTCACCACGCGCACCGGCCGCGCGATCGAGCCGCGCGCGGTCAGTCGCCGTTTCGATCTGCGTTGCGCCAAGGCTGGCGTGCGGCGCATCCGCGTCCATGACACCCGCCGCACCTGCGGCTCACTGCTCGCGGCCCTCGACGTGCACCCGCGTGTCGCCATGCAAATTCTGCGGCACAGCAAGATCTCCATTACGATGGAGATCTACACCATGGTGCCCGACAAGGCGACACTCGCCGCGCTCATGCGGCTCAGCGATGCCCTGAGTTCCCCCGACGCCGTGCTGCCAGATGAAGCGGAGTAAGCGCACGTTGCTGTACTTCGCTGCTGTACATGGGGGTCGGGTGTTCGAAAAATGCGTGGAGCTAAGGGGACTCGAACCCCTGGCCTTCTGGATGCAAACCAGACGCTCTTCCAGCTGAGCTATAGCCCCAAGATGTCTTCCCAAGGGTACCCGCTGCGGGCCTGCACTGCGATGAAAGAGCGCCTGGTGGCCACCGGGCGATACCGCGGCAAGCACTATTTGAGCAGGCGGGACAGGCGGCGATCGGCGAGTGGCTTGCCGCTGGTCTGGCAGGTCGGGCAGTACTGGAGCGCGGAGTCCGCGAACGAGACCTCCCTGATGGTGTCGCCGCAGACCGGGCACGCCTGGCCGGCCTTGCCGTGCACGCGCAGGCCGCTCTTCTTCTCGCTCTTCAGGTCGGCGGCGGCCAGGCCCGCCGAGCGCTCGATCGCCTCGGCCAGGGTCGCCTTGATCGCGTCGTACAGGGTGGCCACATCGGCGGGTGTCAGGCTGGACGCGATCTTGAACGGTGACATCTTGGCCGCGTGCAGAACCTCGTCCGAGTACGCATTGCCGATGCCCGCGATGATTCGCTGATCGCGGAGTACCCCCTTGACCTGCGTCCTGCGGTCGGCCAGCAGGCCGGCCAGCGTGTCCACGGTGAAGTCGGCGGCCAGCGGGTCGGGTCCGAGCGTGGCGACCCCGGGCACTTCGGCGGGGTCGCGGACCAGGTACACCGCGAGGCGCTTGCGGGTGCCGGCCTCGGTGAGGTCGAACCCGGAACCGTCGTCGAGCATCAGCCGGAAGGCCAGCGGGCTCTTACCGGGTTTCGGTGGCGCCGACGGCAACTCCTCGCGCCAGCGCAGCCAGCCGGCCCGGGCCAGGTGCATGATCAGGTGCAGACCCTGGTCGGTGGAGAGGTCGAGGAATTTGCCGTGCCTGCCAACTTCGGTGATCACCTGGCCGGTCAGCTGAGCGAGCGGCGGGTCGAACGTCTTCAGCACGGAAAACGAGGCCGCGTCGGCCCGCGCCACGGCGTGGCCTACCGCGTGACCGCGCAGGAAGGCGGCCAGCGACTCCACTTCAGGCAATTCCGGCATGCTTTAAGTCTGCCAGCTGAAACGCGATGTTAGTCACTCATAGCGGGGCCGGCCTGCGAGGCCAGCAGATCGGGCAGTTCTCCGATATCCGCCAGCAGGTGAGTCGCCCCGGCCCGGCGGAGCCTGCCCGCATCATCGACGTCGCTCAGCATGCCGACGACGAATCCGGCCCCGGCGCGCCGGGCGGCCAGCACCCCGCTTTCGCTGGCGGTGACCACGGCGACGTCCCGCACATCGCCGATGCCGAGCCGCAGGACCGCCGTCAGGACCAGATCGGGCCAGGGGAAGCCCCTGGCCACATCGTCGGCGCACAGTACCAGGTCCACCCGCTGCCACCAGTCCAGGGCCGCCACGATCACGCTCATCGCGGGCCGGGAAAGCGAGGACACGAGCCCCAGCTTGATCCCGGCCGCGGTGAGCTTGGCCAGCGTCTCGTTCGCACCGGGCAGCGGTAGCGCGCCGAACCGGTCCACGGCGGCCTGAAACGACCGCTCGAAGGCGAGGTTCGCGGCCTGGGCCCGGATTTCATCCTCCGGGAACAGCCTCAGCATGACGTCTATCGGCGACCAGCCGCGGGTCCGGTCGAACTGGACCATCGACCTGGTGTACGCGGCAGTGCCGGTCACCACGCCCTGAGTGGCAATCGCCTCCGCGAACGCCCGCTCGAGCACGCTGCCTTCGACCGCGGCCGCACCGAGCACGTCACAGCAGACCAGCGAGACGGCGGGTGCATCGCTCACCGGCTCGCCTCCCCTCCCGGCGCCGGACCGGCTCTGCGCCGGCCGGACGTCGCCTGCGGTCGCGCAGGTCAGTCCTCGTCGGCGGCGGTGGCCTCGGTCCACAGGTCGAGCTCGGCCCGGTCGGAGGCGACCTTGCGCCAGACGGCGAATGCGCCGAGCCCGAGCGCGGCGACCACGATTAGTTTCCTCACAGCGAAGAACCCTCCACCTCGATGACAGCTGGGCGGTCCGGCGGAAAGGAGATTCCGCGGACCGCGGGTGTACGGCAGCTTAGCAAAGCCGCTCTGCCTGCCCGGTCCTTCGGAGGACGCGCCGCGCCCGCCAGATGATCTTGAGGGGTGCGTTGCCGCTGGTGGGGAAGTGATTTGTGGGGTTACGTGGACTTGAACCACGGGCCTCGTCCTTATCAGGGACGCGCTCTAACCGACTGAGCTATAACCCCATGCTCAACTGTCTGACCTGCGGAAACAGAAGCAGCAATCATCCTACCGTACCGGCGCGGCGGGTTGCGCCGGGGTTCTGGACCTCAGGCGTTCCGGTCCGGAGTGGGCGGGCGTGCGCGCTGCCTGGCGATGTTGCCGCGCCCGCCCTCGCCGCGTCACTCCGTCTCTCGGAGCGTCACTTCCACCCCGCCCACCAGCCGCGAGGTCAGGTTGTATACGACCGCGCCGATAGTCGCCATCGCGGTGATGAGCACGATGTTGAGGGAGCCGAGCAGGGCCGTGTACCCGAGCACCCGGGAAGCCGACCACCATTTGGCCGCGTTCACGCCGACCGAGCTCTGGCTGGAGGTGACGCTCGTCACTACCTTCTGCAGCGACTCAAACACGCCGAGCGCGGAAAGTGCGCCGTAAAGCACGCTCACGGCCACGAACAGGATGACAAAAGCGACCAGGGAGACCACGAAGCTGAACTTCATCACCGACCAGGGCTCAACCCGGGCCACGGTCAGGTGGGCCTGCCGTGCCGACCGTCTGGACGACGACTTCCTTGGGCCGCGTGGCGATAGGGCTGGAGCCGCATCGCGGGGGGTCTTGGTCGCGCTGTCGGCCGCGTCCGGGGCCACGGACGCGCCAGCAGTCGCGGCCGCAGCCGCAGCCGCCATTTTCGTGTCCGTCTCGCCCCGCAGGAAGTTCCGCGCCGGAGATGACGGTGAACTCGCCGGGGGGTCGGGCATCTCCCAGGCGAATGCGGCCGGTGACACGTCCGGCGGCTCGGCGCCGGACAGGCCAGACCGGGACGACAGGGAACTCGGCGGCGTGGCCCACGACGGGTTCTCGGCGGAGGAGTCAGCGGGCGGACTGACGGTCCGATCGTCGGCACCGGGCGAGACCGGAGCCGCTTCCGGACGGTCGAAGCTGAACGTAGGCGAATCGTCGGCCAGGGACTGGCTGATCCCCGGGTCCGGGCTGGAATCCTTCTGCCGCGAACCGCGTGACGGCCTGAGATTGTCGGCGGGCAGCGCGGGCACGCCGTCGGCGATAGTGGCATCCGCCCCGGCGTGGCTGTTCTCCGGCCGCGCCGTCTCCGGCTGCTCACCGGGAGACGCTCCGTCCGCCAGGCCATCGGTCCCAGACTCGCGGACCGGCGTGTCGCTCGCCGCGAGAGACCCGTGCGGCGTATGGTCGGACCCGTTGCCGTTCGGCACATGGGTCGTGCCGGACGCGGACCTGCCGGACCCGGAAGTCGCCTTCCGCGGCGGCGTCCCGATGTCCGATGGCCGGGTTTCCGGGTCGTCTTCAACGTCTAGGTCTTCGCCGTTAGGCCTCGAGGTCACAACCGTAGGCGACGCTACGCCTGAGCCCTCTGGCTTGTTCGTGCGCCTGTCCAAGCCGTCCTCCCTCTGATCCAGACCCTCACGAGGTTATCTCCGGACGAGACGCCCATTTGACCACTCATGCGAAGAAGGCGGCCTTTCACCAGATCTCCGCCTCACTAATAGGACGCTTCTGCACCCGAAAACGTTGCCGTCACCTGCTAAGACGGATATAACGATCGGTCTTGCCTCATTGCCGGAATTATTCCCCATCCCCTTCATCTTCCTCCTCGAACTCCTCGAGGTCCGCATCGCCGGCCAGGTCCGTCAGATCCGCTGAATCTGGCGAAGTGCCCTGCTCATCCTCTTCTACGTCCGCCGGTTCGACATCACCCTCGGCGAGCGATTCCGCGTTACGCGCTAGGCCGACCACGCTATCTCCAGCGGCCAGGTTCATCAGCCGGACCCCCATGGTCTGCCGGCCCGACTGCTTGACCTCGCCCGCCCTGGTCCTGATCACGCCGCCCGCCGACGTTATGGCGAAGATCTCATCGCCGGGATTCACCATCAGGGCGCCGACCAGCTCGCCGCGGGCTTCTACGATCTTCGCGGTGACGACACCGCGGCCGCCGCGGCCCTGCACCGGGTACGCGTCGGCGGGGGTGCGCTTGGCGTACCCGCCGCCGGTGGCCACGAGCACGTCTTCGCCCTCCTTGACCACGTACATGCCCAGCAGCTCGTCACCGTCGTTGAATCGCATCCCGATGACGCCGGAGGTGTCCCGGCCCATCGGGCGCAGCGAGTCGTCCTCCGCGTGGAACCTGATGGCCTGCGCGCCCTTGCTGACTAGCAGCAGGTCCTCTTCGGGAGAAACCAGCCGGGCCGCGATCACCTCGTCGTCCTCGCGGAGGTTGATCGCGATGATGCCGCCGGACCGGACGTTCTCGAAGGCCGTCAGCTTGGACTTCTTCACCAGGCCACCGCGCGTCGCCAGCACCAGGTAGGGAGCCACCTGGTAATCGCGTAGCGCGAGCACTTCGGCGATCCGCTCGTCGGGTGAGAACGCGAGCAGGTTGGCGACGTGCTGGCCGCGGGCGTCGCGCCCCGCGTCCGGCAGCTCGTACGCCTTGGCCCGGTAGACCCGGCCCTTGTTGGTGAAGAACAAGATCCAGTGGTGGGTCGTGGTCACGAAGAAGTGATCCACGATGTCGTCGGTGCGCAGCTGCGCGCCGCGAACCCCCTTGCCGCCGCGCCGCTGCGCCCGGTACAGGTCAGTCCTGGTGCGCTTGGCGTAGCCGCCGTGGCTGATCGTGACCGCGACGTCCTCTTCGGCGATCAGGTCCTCGTCGGCCACCTCGCCGTCGTAGGCGATGATCTCGGTGCGGCGCTCGTCGCCGAACTTGGTGACAATCTCGGCCAGCTCCGACCCCACGATCCGCCGCTGCCGCTCTGGCGAGGCCAGGATGTCCTCGTAGTCGGCGACCTTGGCCGTCAGCTCCTCGAACTCGTTGGTGAGCTCCTGCCGCTCGAGGGCGGCCAGCTTGCGCAGCTGCATGTCCAGGATCGCGCGGGCCTGGATCTCGTCGATCTCCAGCAGGCCCATCAGGCCCTGCTGCGCCTCCGATGCCGACGCGCTGGCCCTGATCAGGGCGATGACCTCGTCGATCCGGTCGATCGCCTTAAGCAGGGCGGCGACGATATGCAGCCGCTCCTGGGCCTTGCGCAGCCGGAAAGTGGTGCGCCGGACAATGACCTCGATCTGGTGCGTGACCCAGTACCTGATCATCTGGTCCAGGCGCAGGGTCCGGGGCACGCCGTCGACCAGCGCCAGCATGTTGGCGCCGAACGTATCCTGCAGCTGGGTGTGCTTGTACAGGTTGTTCAGCACCACCTTGGCGATGGCGTCCCGCCTGAGCACGATCACCAGCCGCTGCCCGGTCCGGCCGCTGCTCTCGTCCTGCATGTTGGCGATG
Source organism: uncultured Actinomycetes bacterium (assembly GCA_963806335.1). GTDB lineage: Bacteria > Actinomycetota > Actinomycetes > Streptosporangiales > Streptosporangiaceae > Palsa-504. The sequence goes on along the minus strand of CAWDXO010000014.1, from coordinate 70,697 downwards.
CCGCTGATCCGGCCGTCCTTGACCAGCTCGGCGATCTTCTGAGCCAGGTTGTCCGGGTTGACCTGGTACGGCAGCTCCTTCACCACCAGGAGGGTGCGGCCGCGGGCGTCTTCCTCGACCTCGACGACAGCCCGCATGGTGATCGACCCACGGCCGGTACGATAGGCGTCCCGGATGCCGCGCCGGCCCACGATGAGGCCCCGGGTGGGGAAGTCCGGACCCTTGACCCGCTCCATCAGCGCGTCGAGGAGTTCCTCGTCGGTCGCGTCGAAGTGGTCCAGGTACCAGGCGACTCCGGCCGCCACCTCGCGCAGGTTGTGCGGCGGGATCTTGGTGGCCATGCCGACCGCGATCCCCTCGGACCCGTTGACGAGCAGGTTGGGGAACCGGCTCGGCAGCACCACCGGCTCGCGCGAGCGGCCGTCGTAGTTCTCGCGGAAGTCGACGGTCTCCTCGTTGATGTCCCGCAGCATCTCCATCGCCAGCGGGGCGAGGCGGCACTCGGTGTACCGCATGGCCGCGGGCGGGTCGTTGCCCGGCGAGCCGAAGTTGCCCTGGCTGTCGATCAGCGGCATCCGCATCGACCACGGCTGGGCCATCCGGACCAGCGCGTCGTAGATCGCGCCGTCACCGTGCGGGTGGTAGTTGCCCATGACGTCGCCGATGACCCGGGAGCACTTAAAGAACCCCCGGTCGGGACGGAACCCGCCGTCGTACATGGCGTACAGGATCCGCGTGTGCACCGGCTTGAGCCCGTCGCGCACGTCGGGCAGCGCCCGGCCGATGATGACCGACATCGCGTAGTCGATGTAGCTGCGCTGCATCTCGTACTGGATGTCGACCGGCTCGGTACGGTCGTGCCCGCCATCCTGCGGGGCATCGGTAACTTCGGTCACTTTCGCAATCCCTACTTAAAAGACGGAACCAGCCGGCGCCAGCGGGCCGGCCGAATCAGATGTCCAGGAACCTGACGTCCTTGGCGTTGCGGGTGATGAACGCGCGGCGCGCCTCGACGTCCTCGCCCATCAGGACGCTGAACAGCTCGTCGGCCTGGGCCGCGTCATCCAGGGTCACCTGCCCCAGGACCCGCCGGGCCGGGTCCATGGTGGTTTCCCACAGCTCGTTGGGGTTCATCTCGCCCAGGCCCTTGAAGCGCTGCACGCCGTCCCGCGGCCGCGGGTCCTTGCGGCCGGCCGCGATGCCCGCCTGGATCACCTGGTCCCGCTCATGGTCGGAGTAGGCGTATCCCGGGGCGACGCCGCGCCCCTCCCACTTGATCTTGTACAGCGGCGGCTGCGCGAGGTAGACGTACCCGGCTTCGACCAGCGGCTTCATGAACCGGAACAGCAGCGTGAGCAGCAGCGTCCGGATGTGCTGGCCGTCCACGTCGGCGTCCGCCATCAGGATGATCTTGTGGTAGCGGAGCTTGGTGATGTCGAACTCCTCGTGGATGCCGGCTCCGAGGGCCGTGATCATCGCCTGGACCTCGGTGTTCTTCAGCACCCGGTCGATCCGTGCCTTCTCCACGTTGATGATCTTGCCGCGGATCGGCAGGATGGCCTGGAATCCCGGGTCCCGGCCACCCTTGGCCGAGCCGCCGGCCGAGTCGCCCTCGACCACGTAGATCTCGGAAATCGCCGGGTCGGTGGACTGGCAGTCCGCCAGCTTGCCCGGCAGCGCCGTCGAGTCCAGCAGCGACTTGCGCCGGGTCAGGTCACGCGCCTGGCGCGCGGCGATCCTGGCCCGGGCGGCCTGGCTGGCCTTGTTGATGATCTCCTTGGCCTCGCCGGGGTTGCGGTCGAACCAGTCCCGCAGGTGGTCGTTGCAGGCCTTCTGCACGAACGACTTGGCCTCGGTGTTGCCGAGCTTGGTCTTGGTCTGGCCCTCGAACTGCGGCTCGGCGAGCTTGACATGGACGATCGCGGTGAGGCCCTCGCGGACGTCGTCGCCGGTCAGGTTGTCTTCCTTCTCGCGCAGCAGCTTCTGCTCGCGCGCGTACCGGTTGACGATCGTAGTCAGCGCGGCGCGGAACCCTTCCTCGTGGGTACCGCCCTCGGCCGTGTTGATCGTGTTGGCGAAGGTGTGCACCGATTCGGTGTATGCCGAGCTCCACTGCATGGCTATCTCGACGGAGATGCCGTCCCCGTCCTCGCCGAAGTCAATAACCGAGCCGTGCACCGGATCTTTAGAGGCATTGATATACCGAACGAAATCGGCGATCCCGCCCTCGTACACGTACTCCGCGCCGCGCGGCTCGTCCTGGCGCTGGTCGGTGATCGTGATGGCCAGGTTCCTGTTGAGGAAGGCCATCTCCTGCATGCGCCGTGACAGCGTCTCAAAGGACCAGTCGGTGGCCTCGAAGATCTGGCCGTCGGGCCAGAACGTGATCGTGGTGCCCGTCTCCTGGCTGGGGGCGCCGCGGACGAGCGGGCCGACCGGTTCGCCGCGCGCGTAGGACTGCGACCAGACGTACCCGTCCCGGCGGATCTCGACGTCCAGCCGGGCCGACAGCGCGTTCACCACGGACACGCCGACGCCGTGCAGGCCGCCGGAGACGGCATAGGACTTGCCGTCGAACTTGCCGCCCGCATGCAGCGTGGTCATCACGACCTCGATGGCCGGACGGTGCTCAACCGGGTGCTCATCGACGGGAATCCCGCGGCCGTCATCACGTACCCGCACCCCGCCGTCGGCGAGCAGCGTAACGTCGATCGTGTCGCAGTACCCCGCCAGCGCCTCGTCAACGGCGTTGTCCACGACCTCGTAGACGAGGTGATGCAGCCCGCGCTCGCCAGTCGAGCCGATGTACATTCCCGGGCGCTTTCGAACCGCCTCCAGGCCCTCGAGTACCGTGATCGAGCGTGCGTCGTAGGACAAACCTAACTCCATCCTGCATCAGAAGCGCGGCGCGGTTACCCACCATCTCGCCACGCGTACGCATGTCTATTTTAGCTGCGGATACCTATTGCCATGGCCGTGTTGCCCCACGTGTCGTGGTGCTAGCCGGGGGGACGACCCCCAGACCCTCTTGGCGCTAGCCGTAGGTGTCACCAGGTCCTTTGCTGCCGGGGACGCGCCAGCCGCCGCGCTGCCGCGGCGGGGCCGGCCCACGTACCCTCACCCGGCGCACCGAGCCGTCGCCGAGCTCGTCGTTGAGCCGCCGCACGAGCATCGACGCGAGCAGCCGCACCTGAGTCGCCCAGGCGGTCGAGTCAGCGATCACCGCGAGCTCGCCGTCGGCGAAGCTGTCCGGCCGGGTGTGCGCCGCCAGGTCCGGGCCGACGATCTCCGGCCAGCGGCCGAACACCGAGCCCATCGCCGCCTGCCGCTGCCAGCCGCGGGTATCAAGCAGCCCGCCGATGGCACTCAGCAGCGGCTGCGGGTCCTCCCGGCGCGGACGGCCGCGGACAGGCGAGTCATCCCCGGCCGGGGATACCCCGGACCGTTCGGAATCCTTGATTTCACCCGGCCCCGGCTGACGCTGGAACCCAGCGGGCAGATCGCCCCTGGCCCGCGCGTCCGCCTTGGCCTCGGCCAGGGCCTCCGCCGCCCGGCGCGCGCGGTCCGGGCCGTCACCCCGCCCCCGGATCGCCGCGCCCGCGTCGCTAGCCGGCACGCGAGATCACACCCGCGCGGACGGTGAACCGCTCGCCCGCGAGCAGCTCGGGGACATCGGCCGGCACCGCGGCGGTGATCAGGACCTGCTCGCTGTCCGCGACCAGGGTGGCCAGCCGGTCCCTGCGCCCGGTGTCAAGCTCGGCGAACACGTCGTCCAGGATCAGCACCGGGTCCTCGTGCCCCGCACGGAGCAGCGCGAAGCTGGCCAGGCGTAGCGCGAGCGCGAGCGACCAGGATTCGCCGTGGCTGGCGTAGCCGCGGGCGGGCAGCCCCCCGACGGAGAGCTCAAGCTCGTCGCGGTGCGGGCCGACCAGGCACACGCCCCGGTCAAGTTCGCTGGCCCGGACGGCGGCCAGCGCCTTGAGCATGGCCGTCTCGAGCCCAGGTTTGTCGATATCCAGATCGAAATCAGCGGCTCCAGCGTCTTCAAGCTCCGAATTAGTAAACGCTGAGGCGCGATAGGATATTCCGGCTGATTCGCCTGCGGGGCCGCCGGAGACGGCTTCGTACGCCGCGGCCACGTGCGGCCGCAGCGCGGCGACCAGGCGTATCCGTCCGGCCAGCAGCGGCGCGGCCGCCCTGGCCAGCTGCCCGTCCCAGGCGTCGAGGGTGGCCGTCATCGCCTCGCGCGCCGCGCCGCGCAGGTGTCCCTTGGCCCCTGCCGACTTGAGCAGCGCGGTGCGCTGCCGCAGCACCCGTTCGTAGTCCGCGCGCAGGCCCGCGTACCGCGGCGCGGTGGCGACCAGAAGTTCGTCCAGGAAGCGCCGCCGTTCCCCGGGATCGCCCTTGACCAGGGCCAGGTCCTCCGGCGCGAACAGCACCGTGCGCAGCGCGCCGAGGATGTCCCGCGGCCGCGGCATCGGTGCCCGGTTCAGCCTGACCCGATTGGCGCGGCCCGGGTTGAGCTCGATTTCCACCAGGGTGCTGCCGTGGCCCGAGCTGACCGCCCCGCGAAGCACGGCACGCTCCGCGCCCTGCCTGACCAGCGGCGCGTCGGTCGCGACGCGGTGGCTGCCCAGCGTGGCCAGGTAGCCGATCGCCTCGACCAGGTTGGTCTTGCCCTCGCCGTTCGGCCCGCTGAACGTGGTCACGCCCGGGCCAAGCTCGAGGTCAAGCTCGAGGTAGGACCTGAAGTCAGTCAGCGCCAGCCGGGTGAGGTGCACGATCCGAGCGTACGGCTTCGGGGGCTCGGCCCCCCCAAGGTCCCGCTGGCTTATTCCGCGGGACGCCGCGTATCGCCCCGGATGGCTGGCAGCGGCCTACGCCCAGCTGGGCCCTCGGGCGCCGACGGCCGCCGCCGCGACGCGGCCGGGTGGTCACCCCGGTTCCGCGGGCCCCGCGGGCCCCATCCGCGCGTTTTCCGCTCACGCGTGACAGAGACCCGGGCCCTTACCGTGGAGGATCCTGGCTTCGCGGAGGATTGTGGGGACTCCCATCCCTACAAGTTTCCACGTAGCGCAAATTTTCCAAGATCTTTCCCGGCCTGGGAGTATCAGGGTTCGCCCGGGCCTCCTGGCTCACACGGACACCACCGCACCGCGACAGTGACAATATGCCAGCAGGTCCCCAAGGGGGTCTGGGGGGCGTCCTCCAACTAGTAGAGCACTACCCGGCCGACCGGATCGGCATGAGCACGTACCGGTAGTCGGCCTCGCGCTCGCTCTTGCCCGTGACGACCGCGGGCTTGGTCGGTGAGGTGAAGGAGATCCTGACCGTGTCGGAATCAATCGCCCCGATGCCGTCGAGCAGGTACTGCGGGTTGAACGCGATCTGCAGGTCCTCGCCGTCGAACGCGGCCTCAAGCACCTCCACGGCCTGCGCCTCTTCCGACGCGCCCGCCTCGAGCACCAGCTGCCCCGAGCTGAAGGCCAGCCGTACCGGGGTGTTCCGCTCGGCGACGAGCGCGACCCGCTTGACCGCTTCGGCGAACCCGCTGGCCGCGAGCTCCGCGGTCGCGCTGAACTCGCTCGGCAGCAGCGCCTGGTACTTGGGGTACTCGCCGGACAGCAGCCGGGTGGTCGTCTGCCGCCCGGCCCCGGCGAAGCCGATCAGGCTGTCGCCGCCGAGTGAGATCGACACCTCAGCTCCGGAGGTGAGGGCACGCGCGGTCTCACCGAGCACGCGGGCGGGGACGAGCAGGGCGGTGTCCAGATCAGGTCGCGCCGGGTTCCAGCGCAGCTCACGGACGGCCAGCCGGTACCGGTCGGTGGCGACGAGGGTCAGCGTGTCGCCGCTGATCTCGATCCTGATGCCGGTCAGCGCGGGCAGCGTGTCGTCGCGGCCGGCCGCGATGGCTACCTGGCTGATGGCGGAAGCCAGCGCGTCGCTGCCGACCGTGCCGGCGAGCGGCGGCATCTCCGGCAGCGTCGGGTATTCCTCTTCCGGCAGCAGGACCATCGTGAAGGTCGCGCTCCCGCACTTGAGCGTGGCGCGGGTGCCGTCGGTGACCAGGTTGACCGGCCGGGCCGGCAGCGACCGCACGATCTCGGCGAGCAGCCGGCCCGAGACGAGCACGGCGCCTTCCTCGTCGGTGATCACCGGGACGGTCGCCTGGGCCGAGACCTCGTAGTCGAACGTCGAGAGGGTGAGATCGGCCCCGGCGTGCAGGCGCATGCCGGCCAGCACGGGGGCGGTCGGGCGGGCCGGCAGGGCCCGCGCGGTCCAGGCCACGGCTTCCGCCAGATGATCACGCTCAACCTGGAGCTTCACGGGAACTGCCTCCTAGGGTGGGTAGCGGGGGGAAACAGGGTGGGTAGCGGGGGAACAGGGTGCTTGCCCGGGGCGCGGCGCTGTCGCGCTGTCCCCACACAGGACCTACTTGGTGTTTGTTCTTTTCTTATTTAGAGAATCGTCATAGTCATAGGTGCGGTGGATACTGGGGAGAAACCTTGTTCTGGCCGCTCAGCGGCCATTTTGCTGCCCACAGGGGCTGTGCGGCGCCGGGGGATGGCGGCGGTCGTCCTGTGGCCAGAGCCGGTGCCGCTCGGGCTTGCCACTGGTTGTCCCCCGGTTATCCGAATGTCTTCCACAATGTTGTCCACAAACTGTGCGCATAACCAGACGCGAGCCGGATCAGCCCGTTCTGGCCTGCTGCTTGATGCGATTGGTTAGTTCGGTGACCTGCGTGTAGATCGACCGGCGTTCGGCCATCAAGGACCGTATTTTCCGGTCGGCGTTGATGACCGTGGTGTGGTCACGGCCACCGAACTGCTGGCCGATCTTCGGCAGTGAGAGGTCGGTAAGCTCGCGGCACAGGTACATGGCGATGTGCCTGGCGGTAACGAGCACCCGGGACCTGGACGTCCCGCACAGGTCCTCGATGGACAGCCCGAAGTAGGAGGCCGTCTGGCCCATGATGGTCGCGATCGTGATCTGCGGGCCCTGGGCCTCGGGGATGAGGTCCTTGAGCACGATCTCGGCCAGCTGCAGATCGACCGACTGGCGGTTCAGGCTGGCGAACGCCGTCACCCGGATCAGCGCGCCCTCGAGCTCCCTGATGTTGGTCGAGATCCGGCTGGCGATGTACTCGAGCACCTCGGGCGGCGCATTCAGGCCCTCCTGGATGGCCTTGCGGCGGAGGATCGCGATACGGGTCTCGAGCTCGGGCGGCTGGACGTCGGTCAGCAGGCCCCACTCGAACCGGCTGCGCAGCCTGTCTTCCAGCGTGACCAGGCGCTTGGGGGCACGGTCGCTGGAGATGACGATCTGCTTGCTGGCGTTGTGCAGGGTGTTAAAGGTGTGGAAGAACTCCTCCTGGGTGCCTTCCTTGTTCTCCAGGAACTGTATGTCGTCGACGAGGAGCACGTCGACGTCGCGGTAACGGCGCCGGAAGCCGTCCTGCTTGCCGTCCCTGATCATGTTGATGAAGTCGTTGGTGAACTCCTCCGAGCTGACGTACCTGACCTTCAGCCCGGAGTAGAGGGTCTGCGCGTAGTGGCCGATCGCGTGCAGCAGGTGCGTCTTGCCCAGGCCCGAGTCGCCGTAGATGAACAGCGGGTTGTAGGCCTTGGCGGGTGCCTCGGCGACCGCGACGGCCGCCGCGTGCGCGAACCTGTTGCTCGAACCGATGACGAAGGTCTCGAAGGTGTACTTGGAGTTGAGCCGGGTCCCGCCGAGCCGGGGGCCAGGGGGCATCGCGCCATGCCGGTCCGGGTCCTGGTGCCCGTGCTCGTGGACCGCCCCCTCATGGGCGGGAATCCCGTGAGCGGCCGGCGGCGGCGAGGCCAGCCGCGGGCCGTGTTCTGCTTCGGCGGACGGCAGCCGGGGCGCGGGCGGCTCGGGCGCGAGGTCCGTCGCGGCCGCGGTCATCGAGGCCTGCGGCGCAGGGTCGACGGTGACGGCGAGCTGGATGTCGCGGCCGAGTTCCTGGGATAGGGCCTGGGTGACGAGTGCACGCAGCCGGGTCTCGAGCTGCTCCTTGACGAACTCGTTCGGGGTGGCGATCAGGGCGGTGTTCTCTACCAGGCCGAGCGGGCGGGTGAGCTTAAGCCAGGCCCGCTGGTGCGGTTGTATCTGCAGGTCAGCCAGACCGTCGAGGGATCGGGCCCAGACATCTGCCAGGTCTGAATTTGCCACCTGTGCGCTCCCCTCGCCGCGAGCCGCAGGCTCACGATCCACAGATCTATCCACATGTTGTGCACGTGGCGTCCCCGCCGCACACCGTCACCGGGCCCAGTTCGAGGAGACTAGCTTTCCACAGCCTAAGTCGCCACAGCGGGGAACGCCTGCCAAACGGCGGTGTTCCGGATGGTAGCCTGTAGCGAATCCGAGAACCGCACGCCTGTCGTTGGCATGCGCGTAGTCAAGATCCCTCAATCTGGAGCTCCAGTGAGTAAGCGCACGTTCCAGCCGAACAATCGGCGCCGGGCGAAGACGCATGGTTTCCGGCTGCGGATGCGCACCCGGGCCGGGCGGGCCGTCCTGGCCGCCCGCAGGCGCAAGGGCCGCGACCGGCTGAGTGCCTGATCCTGCCGCCCCAGTCCCGGATGCGGCACGGCGCGGAGTTCGCGCTGACCGTGCGCACCGGGGCCCGTGCGGGCAGGCCCAGCGTGGTCGGTCACTTGCTGATCCGTACCGGGCGGCCGGAGCGGGAACCAGCCCGGGTAGGATTTGTGGTCAGCCGGGCGGTTGGTAACGCAGTGACCAGAAACCGGGTTAAGCGGCGGCTTCGTGAGCTGATGCGCGGGTACCTTCACTCGCTTCCTGGCGGTAGCCTTCTTGTGGTGCGTGCCAATGCTGCGGCTGCGCACGCGAGCCAGCCGGATCTCGCCGCGGATCTGGATTCGGTGATCAGCAGGTTGCTGCGGCGGCAGGTTGGGGCGCACGTCGGTAATGCCAGATAGAGGTACAGCGAATGGTTCAGCCGGCACCGTGACGGTGCCGGCCCGGCTGCTGATGCTCCCCATCGCGGGCTACCGGCGGTTCGTGAGCCCGCTGCTCGGGCCGCGCTGCCGGTTCGCGCCCTCGTGCAGCGAGTACGCTCTCACCGCGCTTTCCGAGCACGGCGCCGCCCGGGGGCTCTGGCTCGCGGCCGCCCGCATCGCCCGGTGCCATCCGTTTCATCCCGGCGGTTACGATCCGGTGCCGACCAGGAAACCCGCCAAGGTCGCGAGGAGCTAGCTGGTGAGTGCGCTCGATCCACTGAACAACCTGGTGGCGTGGGTCATCATGCGGATCCATGCCGGCCTCGGCGCGCTGTTCGGGCCGGCCACCGGGCTGGCCTGGGGCCTGTCCATCGTGATCCTCGTCGTCTTGATCAGGCTGTGCCTGGTCCCGCTGTTCATCAAGCAGGTGCACGCCCAGCGCAAGATGGCGCAGCACGCTCCTCAGCTGCAGGAGCTGCGGAAGAAGTACAAGGGTGACAAGCAGCGTCTCAACGAAGAGACGATGAAGTTCTACAAGGAGAACGGCGTCAACCCGCTGGCGGGCTGCCTGCCGATGATCCCGCAGATGATCGTGTTCTTCGCGCTGTTCAACGTGCTGCGCGCCATCGCCGACTGGAAGGTGGGCACCACGCCGGCCTACGGGCTGACGGTGCCGGTGGTGGCGAGCGCGCAGAAGGCGACGATCTTCGGCGTGCACCTGTATTCCAAGCTGCTGTTCGCGGACCCGTCACCGTCGCTGCACGTGGCCATCGTGATCGCGCTGACCGTGGTGGTCAGCGCGACGACCACTTTCATGACCGTCCGGCAGACCTCCAAGCGCGGTCTCATGCAGACCAACGTGGACCCGGACAACCCGATGGCCCAGTCGCAGAAGTACATGATGTACATCGTCCCGTTCTTCTCGCTGACCGGGTTGTACTGGCAGTACGGCCTGGTTCTTTACTGGGTGACGACCAACCTGTGGACCCTGGGCCAGCAGTTCTTCATGTTCAGGAACTGGGACGTCGAACCCGCGGGCGCCGCCGGGGCCACCGCAGCTGCGACCTCGGCCACGGGCTCCGCCAAGGCCGCCGCGCGGACGGGATCGGCGAGCACGCGGTCCGGGTCGGCGAGCACGCGGTCCGGGTCGGCGAGCACGCGGTCCGGGTCGGCGAGCACGCGGTCCGGGTCGGCGAGTGCCAGGTCCGGGTCGGCGAGTGCCAGGACCGGGTCGGCGAGCACGCGGTCCGCGTCAAGCACGACACCGGTCAAGCGGGATGGCGTCAAGCGGGATGGCTCGGCGGGATCGCGGCCCTCCGGCGGCGCTAACGGATCCGGCGCGGCGCGAGCGGGGTCCGCATCCCGCGCCGCCACGGCGACATCCCGAGGGGCCGCCACGACCGCCCCGGCCCCGGCCCCGGCGACCGGCCAGAACGGCGGCGAGAAACGCAGCCTGCTGCGGCTGGGCCGTCCGAAGCATGAGCCGGTGCCCGAGCCGGAGGTCCCCGCCGCTAAGGTGGTGCGGCAGCAGCCGGTACGGCAGGCCAAGAGCAAACGGTCGGGCAAGCGGTGACGGCCACGCAGAACGAAGTGGGAGGTCCGGTCGTGAGCCAGCAGGACGTCGAGGTCACCGACGCGGAGGAGGCGCTCGAGGAAGTCGAGGACGCCGCCGCCCAGCTGAGCGACCTCGAGCTTGAGGGCGACATCGCCGCGGACTACGTTGAGGGCCTGCTGGATATCGCGGACCTGGACGGCGACATCGACATGGACGTCGAAGGCGACCGGGCCATCGTGTCCGTGGTCGGCGCCACCCTGGACGAGCTGGTCGGTGACGACGGCGCGGTCCTGGAGGCGCTGCAGGAGCTGACCCGGCTGGCGGTACACCGGCAGACCGGCGCGCGAGCCAGGCTGATGCTCGACATCGGCGGCTACCGTGCGCGACGGCGCTCGGAACTTGCCGACTACGGTCGGACAGTAGCCGAGGAAGTGGCGCGCACGGGCGAGCCCAAAACCCTGGCCGCCATGTCGCCGTTTGAGCGGAAAGTCGTCCACGACGCGGTGGCGGCGGCCGGGCAGCGCAGCGAGTCGGAGGGCGAAGAGCCCAGCCGGCGTGTGGTGGTCTACCCGGCGCAGTGACGTCCAGGCCTGCCGTGACGGAGGATAGCCCCACCCTGGATCCAGCCGTTTGCCCGCCGCCGCCAGCAGGCGCCGCGGCGGTGTTCGGGGATGCGCTGGGCGCCGCCCAGGTCTTCGCGCAGATGCTTGCGACCCGAGGGGTCGCCCGCGGCCTGATCGGGCCGCACGAGGTGCCGATACTGTGGGACAGGCACCTGCTGAACTGCGCGGTGGTGGCTGAGCTCATCGACCCCGGCGCCGGGACACTCGTCGACATCGGTTCCGGCGCGGGACTGCCCGGCATCGTGCTGGCCATGGTGCGCCCTGACCTGAGCGTTACCCTGCTTGAGCCGATGGAACGGCGGTGCCGGTTCCTTTCCGATGGCATAGCCGAGCTCGGCCTGGAGAATGCGATCGTCCGGCGGGGACGGGCCGAGGACACCGTGATGCGAGCGGATGTGGTCACCGCGCGCGCGGTGGCACCGCTGGACCGGCTCGCGGAGCTCGCGGTCGGCCTGGTACGGCCGGGGGGAATGGTGCTCGCGATCAAGGGACGAACTGCCGCGGAAGAGCTGCAGAAGGCCAGACCAGTCTTGCGGCGAATTGGTGCGCGCAGCGCCGAGGTTGTGCGGGCGGGGCAAGGTAAGGTCATTCCTGCGGCTACCGTCGTGCGGTTCTTCGCTAGGTGAGGCTTCTTCGCTAGGTAAGGCAGGGCATAGGTGAGTCTCAGCTTGGACGGGCTCAGTTATTACAGGCTCAGCCTTGACCGGCCGGGCCGGCGAGCTTAGGTACGGAAACTTGAGCACTGGGAGCTTGACGACGGCGGGCTTGGGCTGGCCGGGTGGACCGCTGGCGGATAAACCGCCTGATGCTGCCCTGGCTGGTGGAATCGCCGAGACCGCGGGGCTGGGCTGGCCGGGTGGTTCGAGCCGAGAATTGAGAGGCGTTCAGTTGGACGAGGGCAGGTCTGCAACCGATGGCATCGAGATTCCCGGTGCTCGCGTGTCCTCCGGGAACGACGCTCACGGCCCGGACCCCACGCTGACCCGTGGAACCACGCCGGTGGTTGTCCCGGAGGACACGCCGAACGCGGCGGACACTCCGATAGCACGGGCTGCGGAGGCCGCGATCGGGGTCCGGGGCAAGGGTGACCGTCAGCCGTGGCCGCGACCGCCGCGCTGCCGGATCATGACGATCGCGAATCAGAAGGGCGGGGTCGGCAAGACGACCACGGCGGTGAACCTGGCTGCCAGCCTGGCGCAGCACGGCTCGCGCGTCCTGGTGGTGGACTTGGACCCGCAGGGGAACGCGTCGACAGCGCTGGACGTGCCGCACCACTCCGGCGTTCCGTCTGTCTACGACGTGCTGATCGATGATCGTCCGCTGGCGGAGGTAGTCCGGCCGGCCGGGGAGATGCCCGGCCTGTACTGCGTGCCCGCCACCATCGACCTCGCCGGGGCGGAGATCGAACTGGTCTCGGTGGTGGCGAGGGAACTGCGGCTGGCCCGGGCGCTGCGTACCTACGACACGTCCGACCTCGACTACGTACTGGTCGACTGCCCTCCGTCGCTGGGGCTGCTGACGCTGAACGCACTGGTGGCGGCCGAGGAGGTCCTGCTTCCGATCCAGTGTGAGTACTACGCGCTCGAGGGCGTCCAGCAACTGCTGAACACGGCTGAGCTGGTCCGGGTCAACTTCAACCCCGGACTGCACGTCTCCACCGTGCTGCTGACCATGTACGACGGGCGCACCCGTCTGGCCTCAGACGTGGCCGACGACGTGCGCGCGCATTTCGGCGCGTCCGTGCTGAGCACGATCATCCCCAGAAGCGTTCGGGTGTCTGAGGCACCGAGCCGGGCCCAGACGGTGATCACCTACGACCCCGCGTCGAGCGGCGCCATCGCGTACACGGAAGCAGCGCGCGAGCTGGCCATGCAGTCGGCCGGCGCTCGGTAGCGCGGTAAACCGGGAGGGGTAGTGGCTCAGCAGAGGCGTGGTCTAGGGCGGGGACTCGGGGCACTCATACCAGAATCTCCGCTCCTGCCGGACGGCAACGCCGTCCGGAGCCAGGACCCGGCCGCGGGTACGGGACCGGCCGGGTCGGCAGGGTCCCCGGGTGCTGCGGCCGAGACCTTGGGTGCCCACTACCGGGAGATCCCGGTCTCCGTGATCACGCCGAACCCGCGGCAGCCGAGGCGGACCTTCGATGAGGAAGCACTGGAGGAGCTCGCAGAATCAATCAGGCAGGTTGGCTTGCTGCAGCCGGTGGTGGTTCGCGCGGCCGGACCCGGCCGCTACGAGCTCGTCATGGGCGAGCGGAGGTGGCAGGCCTCCCAGCGGGCCGGGCTGACCGAGATCGGCGCCATCGTCAAGCAGACCCAGGACGACGATCTGCTCCGGGACGCCCTGATCGAGAACATGCACCGCCAGCAGCTCGACCCGCTGGAAGAGGCGGCGGCCTACCAGCAGCTCCTCGACGATTTCGGCGCTACCCACGAGGAACTCGCGCGCAAGGTAGGCCGATCTCGCCCGCATATCAGTAATACCCTCCGGCTGCTGAACCTGCCGCCGGCCGTCCAGAAACGCGTGGCGGCAGGCGTGCTCAGCGCGGGCCATGCCCGGGCCCTGCTCAGCCTGAATGATCCCGAAGCACAGGACCGCCTAGCCCACCGGATCGTGGCCGAGGGCCTTTCCGTCCGCGCCGTCGAGGAGATTGTCGCCCTAGGCGGCGACCACACCCCCAGCAAACGATCCGCTCGGGCCGGGCGGCCACCCACCGCCCCCGGTCTCCGCCACCTGGCCGACCGCCTCTCTGACCTGTTCGAAACGCGCGTCAAGGTAGAGATGGGCCGGCACAAAGGCAAAATCGTCGTCGAGTTCGCCACGACCGGCGATCTGGAACGAATCGTCAAGATGATGAGCCCTCTGGGGCCGGCTGACGAAGAGGGATAGGCCGGCGCGAGGGCTCGGTATCTCGCGGCTCAGTGTGGCGTCTCGTCCGGCGATACACCCCCGATCCCGCCCTGCTAACTCAGCCCGCCATGTTTCACGTGAATCATTGGACCTGTAATCAACTACGCCGGCTGCGCAGCGGCTGTTTCGCGGATGCCGGCGACGAAGGCATCTACATCAGATTCGGTGGTGTCGAAGGCGGTCATCCACCGGACCACTGATTCGCGCTCGTCCCAGACGTGGAAGGTCCACCTCCACTGCAGCGCCGCGATGTGCCGCGGGTGAAGCCTGGCGAAGACGGCATTGGCCTGGACGGGGTGGACGACTTCCACGCCCTCCACAGCGGCCGCTCCTTCGGCTAGGCGGCGGGCCATGGCGTTGGCGTGGGCCGCGTTGGAGCGCCAGAGGTCGTCGGATAGGAGGGCGTCGAATTGGGCCGCGACGAAGCGCATCTTGGAGGTGAGCTGGGTCTGCTGCTTGCGCAGGTACGGCACGTCGGCGGCAAGGCCGGAGCGCATCACGACGAGGGACTCGGCACCGACCGCGCCGTTCTTGGTGCCGCCGAAACTGAGGACGTCCGCGTGCTCGGCTAGCTCCGCCAGGGAGCAGCCGAGGGAGGCGCCCCCGTTGGCCAGCCGCGCCCCGTCCAGATACAGGCGCAGATCGCTGGCCCGACAGAAGTCGGCGACCTTTCGTAGCTCGGCGAGGGTATAGCAGGTGCCGAGCTCGGTCGACTGGGTGATGGCGACCACCCCGGGCTGAGCCCGGTGGTCGTCACCGCGTCCGGACAGCCGCTCCGCGATCAGGTCCGGGGTCAGCTTCCCGTCCGCCACGGGAATCGTGAGGAGCTTGGTGCCGAGCAGGCGTTCGCTGGAGCCGCACTCGTCGGTATTGATGTGCGCCGACTCGGCGCAGATAACGGCTTCGTGCCGGCGCAGCAGCATGCTCAGGCCCAGGACGTTGGCCCCGCTGCCGTTCAGCACCAGGAAGGCGTCATCAGCGCGGAAGGTCTCGCGCAGCCGGGCGGTCACCCGCGCGGTCCACTCGTCGGCACCGTAAGCGACCGCGTCGCCGGAATTGGCGTCCATCATCGCGCGCAGCACCGCCGGGTGCGCACCCGCGTGGTTGTCACTGCCGAAGCTCTTGCCCGGTGTCTGAGGAAGCTGTGTCATGGACACGAGCCTAGACGAGTGAGTTCCAACGCTCGGTAGTCGCCGACGAGTGGGTTACCGCGGTCCCCGGACCACCTGGCCGCCGATCGAGACGGCGCGATGATCTACGTGCTCGGCGCACGCCCGGCACCATGGATGCCGGGCGTGCGCCGCGCGACAGGTCTCAGGTGATCGGGCTCCAGCCGAGGAAGTGCGGCGGGTAGCCGAAGCTCCAGTTTCCTCCATCGAAGTAGACCTGGCTGTTGGTGCCGAGGCCGACGGTGAAGGTAAACGAACCGCCGATGGCCACGTTGGCAGCCCCCAGGCCGCTGCTGAAGACGCCACCCATGGAGTTCCAGCCCGGCGAGCTGGACAGGAACCGGTGGAAGTACGCGACCCCGTTGGTGCCCCGGACGAATCCGGCCAGCGCGCCCGGCGCGGTGGTCAGCGCGGGAGTGGCGGTGGTCAGGCCGCCGACCGGGCTGAAGCCGGTCAAGCCCGCCTCCGCGAGGTAGAGCTGCTTGTTGGCGCCGGCCACCAGGACCCACGTGATGCCGCCGAAGTAGGCCGCGGACGGCCCGGTGCCGCCGAGCAGGTTGCCGCCCTCGGAGTGCCAGGCGCCCCACCCGGCCGAGCTGTGGTCGCGGGCCCAGACCGCTCCGTTGCCGCCGCGCGCGAACACCGCGTAGACGGCGGTGGAGCCGCGGTACACCGCACCGGGCTGGGCGGTGATGCTGCCGCCCAGGGAGGCCCAGCTACTCCAGCTGGTACCAATGCCGGTGGTGTACCAGAGCGCGTGGTCGCTGCCCTCGCCGAACAGGATGATACGGGAGCCGTCGAAGAGCCCGGACACCGCGCCGACAACCTTCCCGTTGCTCACCTGCGTGGCAGTTCCGGTCTCTGTCTTGGCCCAGACCGTGCCGTTGGCGGCGGTGTAGAAGTAGATCGGGCCGGTGCCGCCGGCCACCACGGCCGGGGAGACGCCCGCCGCCGGAGGCAGTGGCGCCGCGAAGGCGGCCGTCGCGGATGCCGTGGCCAGGCCGACAGCGGCCAGCGATGCCACCAGCCCCGCCGTCAGGCGCCATCTCCACCGTCCTGCCCGGGATCCTGACGCCACCGAAGGACCCCCGTGGCCCCTGTTTCGCATTGATCGCATGACTTGCTCCCTCGTGTCTCATCGCCATCCCAGCCCTCCGCTGAAATGACCACCCTCCGGATGCGTCAGATGTCCGGCATCCGGGCGACTTACAACCATCATGAAACAGATTCGAACGAAACATAAGGGTGAAAGTCACGAAATTCTCAGTAGGCGATAACCTCCGGCTCCTGCGGGCGGTTCCCGGCCTAGGGCTCAGGTGGCGTAGGTCCCGTAGGTCTTGGTGGCTGTTTCTGGGGCGGTTTCCTCGTGGGCCGGGCGCGGATGCCGGGCCGGCTCAGCCGGGCTGACGCGATCCGCGGCGATCGAGGCTGGCCTGAGCCCGCGCAGGCTTCAGCCGGCCGCCGCAAGACCTACGGGACGTACCCTAGGCGCCGCGGGCGGCGGCGAGCTCGAGCAGGCTGACGCAGGTCCTGCCGAAGGGATGACCCGAGGCCTCCAGCGCCAGGGGCAGCGTGCTCGTCTCGGTCATTCCCGGCGAGACGTTGACCTCGAGGAAGTACGCTGTGCCGCCCTCGTCGACGATAAGGTCGGTCCTGGACAGATCGCGCAGGCCCAGCACCGAATGCGCGGCGATCGCGATCCTGGCGACCTCGCTCGCGGCATCCTCCGATAGCCGGGCCGGGACGTAGAATTCCGTCTTGCCCGCGGTGTACCTGGCCGCGTAGTCGTATCCGCCCTCGCCGGGGACGATCTCGACGGCCGGCAGGGCCTGCGGGCCGTGGCCGAGATCTATCACCCCGACCGCTACCTCCGTGCCGGCGATGAGCCGTTCGATGAGCGCGGTGTCGCCGTAGGCGAAGCAGCTCAGCACGGCGGCCGGCAGTTCGGCCGCGGTGCGGACCGGCCCGGCGCCGAGAGCGGAGCCGCCGCGGGAGGGCTTGACGTACAGCGGCAGCCCGAGCTTCGCGATGATGAGGTCGATGACCGCGGTGGCCCCGAGATCGTGGAAGGTTTCCCTGGGCAGCGTCACGGACAGCGGGGTGATCAGGCCGGCCGCCGCGACCAGGGCCTTGGCGGTGGGCTTGTCGAACGCCATCTGGCACGCGCTGGCCACCGAGCCGACGTACGGCACGCCGAGCAGCCCGAGGACCTCCCTGATCGCGCCGTCCTCTCCGCAGGCGCCGTGGATGGCGGGGAACACCGCGCTGGGCGGGTCGCCTCGCAGGTGCAAGAGCAGGCCCGCGTCGGCGTCGGCGACTTCCGCGTGGACACCCTCCTGAGCCAGGGCGTCGCGGACCCGGTAGCCGGAGTGCAGCGAAACCTCTCGCTCGGGAGACAGACCGCCGGCGAGTATGACGACACGTTCAAGATCGCGCATGTTTTCCAAATTTGCTCGTAGCTAGGGCCGATAAGTTGCTGAGGTCGGCTGACGGGTGGCGGCTAACCGGTGCTGGCCGACGTACTTGACGGGGCGAAGTCGTCCCGCAGCTGGATCTCGTTCTCAATCACCGAGGCTAGCCTCCTGACGCCCTCGGCAATCCGGTCTGGGTCGGGGAAGGAGTAGCAGAGCCTGGCGTACTGGCCGCCCGAGCCATCGGCGTAAAAGCCCGTACCCGGCACGTAGGCGACTCGCGAGGAGATCGCCCGCGGGAGCATGGCCTTGGCGTTGATCCCTTCCGGGAGCCTGAGCCAGACATAGAAACCGCCGGCCGGCTTGGTCCAGTGGCAGCCCGGCGGCATCATCCCCGATAGGGCGCTCAGGGTCGCGTCCCGGCGCTCACGGTACAGCTCGCGGAAGTCCTTGATCTGCTCTTGCCACGGCTGGGTGTTCAGGTACTCGCGCACGGTCAGCTGAGAGAAGCTCGAATGGCAGAGCACCGCGGACTCCGCGGCCAGGATCAGCTTGTCCCTGATGGCGGGCGGCGCTACCGCCCAGCCCACGCGGACGCCCGCGGCGAACGTCTTGGAGAACGTGCCGAGGTAGACCACTCCCTCCGCGTCGTCTGCCCGCAGCGCCCGCATCGGGTCGCCGTCGAAGCCGAGCAGGCCGTAGGGGTTGTCCTCGACGACCAGGAGACCGGCGGATGCGCAAATGTCCAGGATCTGGTGCCGCCGCCCGGCGGCGAGGGTGACCCCGGCCGGATTCTGGAAGTTCGGCACCGTGTAGAGGAACTTGGCTCGCTTTCCCGCGGCCGCGGTCCGCCGGATGGCCTCCTCGAGGGCCGCCGGAATCAGGCCGTCGTCGTCCATGGCCACGTGCACCACGTCGGCCTGATAGGCGGCGAAGGCGCCGAGGGCGCCTACATAGGAGGGCGCCTCGGCGAGCACCACGTCCCCTGGATCGATAAAGATCCTGGTCAGCAGGTCAAGGGCCTGCTGGGAGCCGACGGTGACCACCACCTCGTCCGGGTGGGCCCTGATCTCCTCGAGCGCCATCACATCGCAGATGCGCTCGCGAAGTCCGGCGTCACCCTGGGCGGTGCAGTACTGCAGGGCGGTGGCACCCTGGTGGGCGATCAGCTGGCCGATCATCTCGCCGACCGCATCGAGCGGGAGCGCGGCCACGTACGGGGAGCCGCCGGCCAGCGAAACGATCTCGGGCCGGGCGGCTACGGCGAACAGGGCCCGGATTTCCGAGGCCACCATGTCAACCGCACGTTGCGCGTACTGACCGACATAACGGTCAGTACGCTGCGGTTGCGATATCGATCGGTGTTCGCCAGTCACGGACTCTCCCGGAGTAGTCGAGTATCATGCCAGGATAAGGGGTATCTCCCGGGAACGCTTGTGGATTTCAGCCGGGGAACAGGGATGTCGCGCCGTATCGTCAACATTACTCTGGATAATCTCGGCGATTTGCCGCCGAAGTGCCGTAAATGCGTTTTCTGGGAACTTGGCCCGGTCAGCCGGGCGCGGGCCGAAGAAAACGGTGACCCCGAACTCGAGAAGGAGTCGTGGGTTTCTTCTGTGCTGCTCGAGTGGGGCAGCTGCGGCAAGATCGCGTATGTCGACGGAGTACCCGCCGGGTACATGCTTTTCGCGCCGCCGCAGTACGTGCCCCGCTCGATAGCCTTTCCGACCAGCCCGGTGAGCGCTGATGCGGTGCTGTTCATGACCGCCCATCTGCTGAGCGAATTCGCCGGCGGGGGGATCGGCCGGATGCTGGTGCAGGCGATGGCCAAGGACCTCACCAGGCGTGGCGTGCGGGCCATCGAGGCCTTCGGTGACCGGCGGTGGGAGTCGCCCGCCTGCATGATGCCGGTCGACTACCTGCTCTCGGTGGGATTCAAGACCATCCGTCCGCATCATCACTACCCGCGGCTTCGGATGGAACTGCGGACCGTCCTCACCTGGCGGGAAGATGTCGAGGTGGCTCTAGAGCGCCTGCTCGGGTCGATGACCCCGGCGGCGCCCCAGGGCGCCCTGCGGCCCGTGTAACCCGTTGCGAGCACCGCGCGGCGGTGCCTGCCCTGCCTGAACCTGAGGGGCCGGTTCGCTGATCGTTCAGATGTAGTCCGCCAGCTCGCGGAGCAGGGCCGACTTGGGCTTGGCTCCCACGATCTGCTTGACTACCTGACCGCCGGAGAACACGTTCATGGTCGGAATGGCCATGATCCCGTAACGCTGCGATACGGCCGGGTTCTCGTCGATGTTCAGCTTGACCACGGCGATTTTGTCGGCGTACTCGGTCGCGATCTCCTCGAGCACCGGGGCGACCATGCGGCACGGGCCGCACCATTCGGCCCAGTAATCGACGATGACCGGCTTGTCGTTCTTGAGGACCTCTACCTCGAAGGTCTCGTCTGTCACGACCTTGGTCGCGCCCACTTGAGATCACACCCCTTTTATCTTGCTATGAGTAATTCCTGCGACGCCCGTTACGTCAGTGTTCTTTGCTGGCGAGCCAGCGCTCGGCGTCGAGCGCCGCCGCACAGCCCGTCCCCGCCGCGGTCACGGCCTGCCGGTACGTGCGGTCAACGACGTCGCCGGCGGCGAAGACGCCCTCGATGGCGGTGCGCGTCGATGGCTGATCGACCAGCAGGTAGCCGTCGGGGTCGGTGGCGAGCTGTCCGGAGAACAGATCCGACCGCGGGTCATGACCGATGGCGACGAACACCCCGGTCACGGGCAGCACCCGCTCCGTGCCGTCCTTGGTGCTCCTGAGCCGCAGGCCGGTGACCTTGTCCGGGCCCAGGACCTCGACGACCTCGCTGTCCCACACGAACTGGATCTTCGGGTTGGCGAACGCCCGCTCTTGCATGATCTTCGAGGCGCGGAGCGTGTCGCGCCGGTGGATCACCGTCACGGACTTGCCGAACCTGGTGAGGAACATGGCCTCTTCCAGAGCCGAGTCACCGCCGCCGATGACCGCGATGTCGTGCCCGCGGAAGAAGAACCCGTCACAGGTGGCGCACCAGGACACGCCGTGGCCGCCGAGCACCTTCTCACCTGGCACTCCGAGCTCCTTGTACCTGGACCCGGTCGCGATGATCACGGCCTTGGCGAGATACGTCTCGCTGTCGGTCTTGACCACCTTGGGGTCAGCGGTCAGGTCGACCGCCACCACGTCGTCGGGCACCAGTTCAGCGCCGAACCGCTCGGCCTGCTTACGCATCGAGTCCATCAGCTCGGGACCCATGATGGCGTCGGGGAACCCCGGGAAGTTCTCCACGTCGGTCGTCTGCATGAGCGCGCCACCCGCCGTCACCGAGCCCTCGAAGACCAGGGGCCTCAGCTCGCCGCGAGCCGCATAAAGCGCCGCCGTGTAACCAGACGGGCCGGATCCGATGACGATGACGTTCCGGACTTCGGTTACTTCTGCCAACCGTTATCAACCCCTCATCTGACTGGCACTCCAGTGAACCGATACTAGGGCCCGGAGATTCCCTACGGCACCGTCGTCTTGGCCAGCAGGTCAGGGTTGGTGGCTGAGCAGCCCGAACCTGCTATCCAGGCCGTATAACCCTGGCTCGTCCGCGCGACGATGAGCGTGCCCGGCTGGTCCTGGTAGCGAACGCTCTCGACCAGAACCGGTTTGACGCTGCCGGTCACCGCTTGCACGCACGCTCTTACCGCCGCGGATGAGGATGTTGCCCTATGCGCCGCCGGGACCCGCAGGGCGGTTTCGACCTGCTGCTTGAACGTAGCGGGCCCGATGACCACCGGAAAGGCAGCCGGTCGGCGCTGCGCCCGGGGCGTCGACGCCGCGCCGGTAAAGGGACCCGCCGCGGCCGAGCTGGAGCTGCCGGCCGAGCTTGCGGCCCGATGCAGCGGCGACGCAGCCTGGGCCGCCGAGGAGGAGGCCTGCGTCGCCGGGCCGCCGCCCAGCTGGCTGAGCTCATACCCGCCCGCCGCCAGCAAGACGACGGCGGCGGCGGGAGCGAGTACGCGCCAGGCCGTCCAGTGAAAACCATGACTTCCGGCCGGCCGCGCAGGCAGCCCGGCTTTCCGTGAGCTGTTGCCATCGGCTCGTTCGGCATAAATATTCCGCTGCGCCACCTCCGCGGCGAGCGCGGCGTCCAGTCGCTGGGCCACGCTGTCGGGCATGGCCGGGGCCGGAACCGTCGCGAGCAGAGCGGAAACCCCGGCGAGCTCGTCGTCGAGGGCCGCGCACCGATCGCAGGCGACCAGGTGCGCGCCGATCCTGGCGCCGCGGCGCCCGGTGATCAGCCCCGCGCGGAACTCGGCCAGGACGTCGGGGTCCAGGTGAGCAGTGTCATCCGCTCGCCTGCGGAGCCCCGCCCGCCTCCCCATTCCCCCTGCACGGCGCCGCCTTTGCTCGTCGATCGTTCCTCGCTCCTCGCTCCAGGCGGCGCCGCGTCCCTTCGGCTCGCTCATGGATCGCCTCCCTGCGCAGGTGAGACGCTGTTACTTGCCGATCGGTTCCCTCGTAGGTGGGATACGTAAGGAAGCAGCCGGGCCCGGGCCCGGGCGCAGCGGCTCTTCACCGTGCCCGGTGCGATGTCCAGGATGACGGCGGCATCGGCGACCGAGAAGCCCAGCATGTCCACCACCACCAGCGCCGCCCGCTGCTGCGGCGGCAGGATCCGCAGCGCGGCATCGACGTCCATCCGGGTATCGGCGGCGCGGGCGGGATCGCCGTCCGGCGCCACCAGGGCCTCGAACGCCTGCTCGTCGCCAGCCGACAACACGGGCCGGCTGGTCCGGCGCCGCAGCCGGTCCAGCGACGCGTTCACCACGATCCGGTGCAGCCAGGTGGTGACCGCCGATTCACCGCGGAAGTCCCCGGCCCGGCGGAACGCGGAAACCATTGCGTCCTGCAGCGCGTCGGCGGCCTCGTCCGGGTCGCAGACGGTCCGCAGCGCGACGGCCCACAGCCGGTCGCGGTGCCTGCGGAACAGCTCGCCGAACGCTTCGTCATCTCCTGCCACATGCCGGCGGAGCAGCTCGGAATCTGAGGGCCACTGTCCGTCAGCATCGGGCATGCGGCATCAACCCGACTGACTCACGGCCGACCCATGCACGGTGACGTTGTAGATGAACGATTCGTACTGGCTGGAATTGCCGGTGCTCGGTAGGTCGGTAATCCAGAGCAGCACGTACCGGCCGGTGGTCTTGCTGGTCACATTGAACGTCGTGGTGCCCGCCGCCGTGCTGGAATTCTGCAGCTCGGTGAAGGTGCTCAGCGCCGAGGGGGACGGGTTGCTGCCGATCTCGAGCTCGACATGGGTGCAGCAGTTCGTGCCGAACTGGACTACCACCTGGGTCAGCCGCACCTGCCTGCCCATGTCCAGGATGAGCCCGGTGCCCTTCTTCAGGTTCCCGAAGGTGGACGAGCCGAAGTAGTAGTCGGTGTGCCAGGCCGTGCTGGGGTTGCCGTCTATCGCGTATTGCGCTCCGCCCGGGTCGTCGCTGCCGGTCTGGTCGAAGCTGTTCGCGCTGACCGGCGTCAGCGGCCCGGCCGAGGCGACGGCAGCGGGGGAGGTGGGATGCGCGCTGCCCGTCGGCGGAGGCGATGCCGCGTGCTGCGGGTGATGGCTGACCGACCAGACGGCCACGCCGACCGCCACGAGGACGAGCACGATCACCACGCTGATCACAGCCAGGATGGCGGTGGAACGCTCACCGGGCGGCCGGCGGTTGCCGCCGCCTTGGGAGCGCATAGCCGTGCCGGGTGCCGGATACGGGTTCGCGGACCCAGCCGAGGAGTAGCCGAGGTCCGATGTCCGGGCGGCTGACGTGGGCGTGGACAGCATCGGAAGCGGGACCGGCGGCGCCACCAGGACCAGGGCGTCGGCGAACTCCGCGGGGGTGGTGAGCGCCGGGCCCTGCCGGCTCGGCCGCTGGAGCATCGCCTGGCAGGTGACGGCGTCGATGCCAGCCGGCACGCCCGCGGACACCTGACGCGGTGTGCACGGGATCCCGTCGGTCTCAGGCGCGGGCGGGAGCAACCCGGGCGCTGACCCCGGACGACCCGGCCAGTAGCCGGTCAGGGCGGCGTAAAGCAGCCGGCCGAGGTCGCGGGTATCGGTGAGCTCCGGGGCATCTTCCGCGGTCAGCTCGTCGTCGCCGACGACGAGCTCCGGGCCGGTCAGGGCGGCGTCCATCCCGAGCCCGGTGATCTTCACGCCACTGCCCGCGGTCCAGTGCAGGCAGGCCGGGTCTAGCCGCAGGTGGGTCAGGCCAGCCGCGTGCGCGGACGCCATCGCCTGCGCCGCCTCGGCCACCAGGGCGGCCGCGCGCGGGGGGTCGAGGGGACCTTCCGCGAGCATGTCGAGCAGCGATTCGCCTACCACCCACTCCATCACCACGTAGGCCGCGTCATCGGCGTCTTCTACGTCGAACACCTGGGAGAACCGCGGATCGTTGAGCCTGCTCGCCGTCCGGGCCGCGGTCACGGTCTCGGTCACCCGCGGGAAGCCCGCCGCGAAAGTGAGCACGGTGACGGAGCGAGCGAGGGTTTCGTCCGTGGCTTTCCACAGCGTCCAGCCGGCGCCCGCATTTACCTGGTCAACGAGGCGGTACCGCCCCGCGAGCCGGGTTCCTGGTTCGGACGTGTATGTGCTCATAGGTTGTCACCCATGCTAATGCCGCCTGCCCTGGCCGCCGAACTTGGCGGTCACCGTCTTGGCGAGGAATCCGAACTCGGTCACGCGCAGCGCCCGGGCGCAGAGCGCGTAGAGCACCACCGCGCCGCCGCCGCCGACGACGGTTACCACCAGGCCGTAGGCCGCGCTCGGGTTATGCACGACGTGTCCCGCGCCGATCATGACCAGCACGGCGAAGACCAGCCCGGGGACGGTCGCCAGGTGCATCCGGGTCAGGCTCCGGGCGATCGCCCAGCCGTCCAGGCTGCCGACCCTTCTCAGCAGCAGGAACCACCCGGCCACCGCCCCGACCACGTTCGCGATCCCGTACACGATGGCCAGCCCGGCGACGACATCGGGGCGTGGCAGCACCGACAGCGCGATGTAATTACCCGCGATGCCGACGCACATGGTGAGCAGGCCGACGAAGGCGGCGGTCCGGCTGTCCTGGAACGAGTAGAAGACCCGCAGCTGAAGCTGGGTCAGCATGTACGGCACCAGGCCCAGGGAGAACAGGCCGAAGACCTCGCCGATGTACCTGGCGTGGTAGGGGCCTGTGCTGTGGAACCAGCCGATCAGGAACTCCGCGAGCGGCCCGCCGAGCACGAAGAGGTAGATCGCGGCCGGCACCACGAGCACCGAGGCCAGCCGGACGCCGATCGAGAAGTCGTCCCTGACCAGCGAGTACCGGCGGGCGCTGGCGTGCTCGCTCATCCGCGGCAGCAGCGCCGTGATCACCGAGATGCCGATGATCGCGTACGGGAGCTGGAACAGCTGCCACGCGATGGTGTACGCGGAATAGCCGTTCAGTCCGGCCGAGGCCGCGTTCGCCACCCTCTGGACGATGAGGTAGCCGGCCCACTGGGAGACCACGTAGACCGACATCCAGCCGGCCATCCGGCCCATCTCGGTCACCTCGCCGGGCCGGAACCCGAGCGTGGGACGCCACCGGAACCCGGCCCCCCGCAGCGACGGGACCAGCGCGACGGTCTGCGCCACCACGCCTAGCGTGGTGCCGATCCCGAGCAGCCGCACCCCGCCGGGCGAAATGGTCCACGGCTCCTTGCCCAGGTGCATCACCAGGTAGAGCCCGCCGACCACGATCACGATCAGGTTGTTGATGACCGGCGTCCACATCGGCGCCGCGAACCGGCCGCGGGTGTTCAGGATCGCGCCGATCAGCGAGCTCATGCCGTAGAAGAAGATCTGCGGGATGAAGAAGTAGGCCCACGTCACCATCAGGTCGTGCTCGGCGGCCAGGTGGCTTCCGGGCGGGCCGTGGATGGTGCCCGCGTACAGGTTGACCAGCGGCTCCGCCAGCAGCGTCGCCACCACGGTGACCACCAGCAGGGCCACCGCGCCCAGGGTGAACATGCGCTGCGCGTACGCCTCGCCGCGGTCCGGGTCGCGCTTGGCCGCCCGGACAAGCAGCGGCACCACCACGCTGGTGAAGATGCCGCCCAGCATCAGGTAGTAGACGGTGTTCGGCAGCGTGTTCGCGTTGTTGTACGCGTTGCCGAGATAGGAGACGCCGATCGCGGCGACTAGAACCAGGGTGCGCAGGAACCCGGTGCCCCGGGAGACCAGGGTGCCCACCGCCATGCCGGCGCTGGACCGGATCAGGCTGGAGCGCTGGGTGGCCTGGGATGAGGGAGGCGTCACCGGGGGGCGCGGGCCAGGACCTCCTGGCCCGCCGGGTCCTCCTGGCCTGCCGGGTCCGCGGTGCCCCGCGGGCTCTGCGGGTGATCCGGCTGGTCCGGCTGGTCCCGGGGGGCGCGAGGGCGCCCGGGAGTCGGCGGGACGGTATCCGGGCGGCGGGTAAAGAGGCTGGGTGCGGCCCGCCGCCGCCTGATCAGCCGGCCGGGGGACCCGGCGCCAGCCGGCGGGCGACCCGGGCGACCCGGGCGAGCCCGGCGGGGCTGTCCGTGATGATCGGGGTGGCTTGGGCCGGGCAGGCCACTGGAGGGCGAGCGGCAGCGTGGTCTCGGCCGGGCTAGGGCCGCCGCCCGGCAGCGGGCCTTCTAGCGGCGGCAGTGGGTCTGGTGCGGCGTGTCGCCCCCGGCGTGCCGCGCCCTCCGGTGAATCGGGCTCGCCGGGCCAAGGTTCGTCACGCCACGTTTCGTCCTGCCGCGGCTGGCTGTCCGGGGGGTCATCCCGCCCGGGGTCAGGCGTCGTCGGCCCAGCGTCGTGCATCGGCCAGGTCATCCGGTGCCTCCGTCGGGTGTCGCGCGCTGGTGCCTGTCACGACGCTACCTGGTAGGTCCCCCTCTTCGGGGGCAACCTGGGAGTCGTCGCGCAACCGCCGCCTCGCGGCCCGGTACAAGGAGCTGAGGACCATGACGCCGATCGCGGCGCCGATGAGGAAGAGGATCGCGCGGCCGTACCTGGTGGACAACACGGTGAGGGAGGCAACCGGGACCGGAAGCGGCCTGCCGTCCGCGCTGGTGAGGCGGAGATGGATGACGGTGGATCCCTGCGGGGCCGAGGTGACCGGCAGCTTGACCCTGATGGCCTGGCCGGGCTGAACTATGACCACGCTGTCGAAGGGGCCGACGGTCAGCTGGGACGTCCGTTCATGCGTGCTGTCCACGGTGGCGTTCACCTTGACCCGGATAGCCTGATCCAGCCCGTTCTGGATCGACACCGGTATCGGCCCGGACGAGCCGGCCATCGGCACCTCCTGGGCCGAGGTGATGATCTCGACCTTTTTCCCCTCGGTGCTGAGGTAACCGGACAGGCTGCGCACCAGGGCCTCCCCTGGCGCTGCCCCGCCGCGCCAGGCCGACGACTCGGTGGCGGCCAGGGCCTCGTTCAGTGACTGCACATAGGGCGTCTGGGCGTGATAGAGCATGGATTTAAAGGCGCCGAGCGTGGCGCCGAGCGAGCTCACCTGGCTCAGGTAACCGCGGCTGAGTTCTCCCGGGCTCGCCTTGCTTGACGGAAGCTGCTGGCGCGGCACCGTCCGCTGCGCGTCCGGCGCCGTGGTCAGGCTGGCCAGCGTGGCCGGCTTCAGCCACGGCGCACTTGCGGTCTCGCCGAGCAGGTTGTCCGCCAGCGCCTGCGACGGGCTCCAGTCCTGCGGCGGGGCCACCACGACCGAGCGGGACGAGTAAGGGGCCTCGGCGGCGATCATCGCGGTCTCGGCGAGGAAACGCTGCTTGACGGCGAACTCAGGGCCCGGCGACAGGGCGCCGGAGCTGCTGTCCCCGGACCTGAGGACCCCGGTCAGAATGTTGTCGGCGAGCAGGACGTTCATGGTCTGGCCCGCCCCCGTCTGGATCGACGTGACCGCGTCATCCGGCACGAAGCGGCCGCTATGCGCCGGCGGCATCTCGCTGCTGTTCAGCACGACCGTGCCGACGCCTTCGGTGGCGGCGAGGTCGGTGAGCACGCTGAGGTTGGCGCTTCCTCCGGCTGGCCACGCGATGTCGGGCCGGAACACCTGGCCGAGCACGTTGCGTGCCACCGCCTCGCCGAGGCTGTAGGCACGGCTGAGGTCGGCGGTCAGGCCCTGATGGACCAGCGCCGTCATGTCCACGTTGGCGTACGGGGTGATCACGGCCTGCTGAGGCGACGTCGCCGTCTTGAGCGAGGAAAGCCAGCTGGCGGCCGCCGTGCTGGCCGGCTCGCGCGTGCCGCCCGCGCAGTCCGGCTGCGAGTCCACCCGGTAGGGACGCGTCATCGTGGCCGCGTCGCCGAGCAGCGCCGGGTCCACGACCCAGGTCAGGTCGGCGTCCGGGTGGCTCATCCCGGCGGCGAGCAGCGCGGACAGGCGTCCGCCCGAGCTCAGGCTGGCGGCCAGGTCGTTGTTCGTCAGGGCGGTGTTGTTCGTCAGGGCGCTGCTATTCGTCGCGGCGGTATTGTTCGGGGCGGTGCACACCTGGTGATGCGGCTGATCGATGAGCGGCCATACCCAGGCGATCTTCAGCGGGTGCAGCGGGTTCGCCGTCTGCTGTCCGGGCCAGAACGGCAGCAGCGTCTGCGCCGAGGCCAGCAGGCCACCATAGAAGTTGTTCACTAGCTGGACGGCCACCGGATACACCCCGAACGAGCTGATCCCCTGCGCGCTGACCTGGAATGAGGCCGTCCAGTCGGCGGTAGCGCCCGGTTTCACGCTGGCGATGACGAACGGGTTCCCGGCCGGCGCCAGGCCGCTGTCGCCGCCCTGGGCGAGGAAGAGATCCATTTCGTCGCGGCTGGAGAAATGGGTGGGTGAGGAGGCCAGCTGCACCTCCAGGCCGGCCTGCGTCTGGCCGGTGCCGTTCGCGACCGTACCTCTCACGGTGACGGTGGCGCCAGGCCCGGCGAACTGCGGGTTCATCGAGGTGATGGCCAGCGACACCCGGCCCGTCCCGGCCGCGCGCGCCGGGGCCGCCAGGGCGGGGGGCGCCAGCACCAGCACGGCCGTCGCCGCGATGGCCGCCGCGGCAGCCAGCGACAGGGTCTGTCGCCTGAACTTCGCCGCTAGTACGCCGTGCACACCTCGAATGTTATTGCCGTTCACGCCGAAAGCGTGCGGTCGCCGTTCGCGCCAGACCCGTGCGGTCGATAATGTCAGTGGCCGTGCCCATGAACGACGAACAGCGTAAGGCGGCCGCCGCGCTTCTGCGCGAGCGGGTTCCCGCCGTGGCCGAACTCGGCCGCCTGTTCGCCGGTCACGGTCACGAGCTCGCCCTGGTCGGCGGCCCGGTCCGGGACGTTCTCCTCGGTCAGTGGCCCGGCGATCTCGACCTGACCACGGACGCGACGCCCGAGCAGGTGCTGGCCATGGTCGACGGCTGGGCCGATAAGACGTGGACGGTTGGCATCGCCTTCGGCACCATCGGCCTGCGTAGGGGAAATTCGCTCTTCGAGGTCACCACCTACCGCAGCGAGCAGTACGAGCTGACCTCGCGAAGGCCCGGCGTGCAGTACGGCCGCATCCTTGAAGAGGACCTGGGCCGGCGCGATTTCACCATCAACGCGATGGCGGCCCGGCTGCCCGGATACGAGTTCGTCGATCCTTATCACGGCTTCGATGCGCTCTGCGAGAAGGTCCTGCGGACCCCGGCGCGGCCGGAGCAGTCGTTCAGCGATGATCCGCTGCGCATCCTGCGCGCGGCCAGGTTCGCGGCCAAGCTGGGCTTCGCGGTCGCGCCGCAGGTGCGGGCCGCCATGACCGAGCAGGCCGCCCGGCTGGAGATCGTCTCCGCGGAGCGGATCGCCGGCGAGCTCACCAAGCTGATGCTGGCGCCTGACCCCGCGCTGGGCATCGACGTCCTGGTCCAGACCGGGGTCGCCGACATAGTCCTGCCCGAGGTGCCCGCGCTCCGGATGGAGGCCGACGAGCATCACCGGCACAAGGACGTCTACCAGCACAGCCTCACCGTCCTGCGGCAGGCCATCGAGCTGGAGCCGCAGTACGGGCTGGAGGGTGACCTGACGGTCCGGCTGGCCGCGCTGCTGCACGACATCGGCAAGCCCAGGACCCGGTCGCTGCTGCCGGGCGGCCGGGTCGCGTTCCACCTGCACGAGGTGGTCGGGGCCAAGATGGCCAGGCGCAGGCTGACCGCGCTGCGCTTCCCGAACGACGTGGTGCGGGACGTGTCCCGGCTGGTCGAGCTGCACCTGCGGTTCCACGGGTACGGCGAGGGTGAATGGACCGATTCCGCGGTCCGCCGCTACGTCCGTGACGCCGGGCCGCTGCTCAGCCGCCTGCACGTGCTGACCAGGGCCGACTGCACCACGCGGAACCGGGCCAAGGCCGAGCGGCTGGCCCGCGCGTACGACGCTCTCGAGCGGCGCATCGCCGACCTCAGCGCGCAGGAGGAACTGGGCAGGATCAGGCCGGAACTCGACGGCAACGAGATCATGCGCATACTCGGGCTGCCGCCGGGGCCGCTGGTCGGGAGGGCCTATCAGTTCATGCTCGAGCTGCGGATCAACGAAGGCGAACTCGGCCGGGAGCGAGCCGCTCAGGAACTCCGGCGCTGGGCGGCCGACCAGGGGATCTCCGGGCCCGCCCCGGAGCCGCCCTCGCCTGAGCCGCCCTCGCCCGAGCCGGACGAACCCGAGCCGGACGAACCCGAGCCGGACGAACCCGAGCCGGACGAACCCGAGCCGGACGAACCCGAGCCGGACGAGGACTGACGACGGCCGCTCGCCAGCCAGTATAGGGCCGCGAGGATCGCATAGCCGGCCGCCACCATGGCGACGAGGACCGGCGCATGGCCGTTGGCCGGCATGAGGACCACGCTCAGCGCGGCCCCGGCCACGTAGGCGGCGTTGAA
This sequence comes from uncultured Actinomycetes bacterium, assembly GCA_963806335.1. Lineage (GTDB taxonomy): Bacteria > Actinomycetota > Actinomycetes > Streptosporangiales > Streptosporangiaceae > Palsa-504. The sequence continues at coordinate 40,082 of CAWDXO010000014.1, read as the reverse complement.
CATCATGTCGTAGAAGGCGAACACCCGGCCCCGGTAGGTGTCGTCGACCTCTTCCTGCAAGATCGTGGTGGCGCAGATCGCCACGCTCTGCCGGGCGAGGTACAGGCAGAACCCGATGGCCAGGTAGGCGACCTGCTGGAACGACTCGCCGAGCGCGAGGGTCACGGCCGCGCTCGCGGCGAGCAGCAGCGTGATCCAGCCGGCCTTGGACAACCGCCTGGTGACCGGCGGCGTCACCAGCGCCGCGCAGGCGTAGCCGATGCCGGACAGCACGACGAGCGCGCCGAAATGACCCTCGGCCGTGCCCACGCTTGACCGGTAGAAGTAGTTCCGGTACAGCAGGATCGACATCAGGAACAGCGGCCCGAACAGGAAGCTGTAACCGCCGGTGACCGCGAGCGCCGCCGCGGGGCCGCGCCGCCTGATCACGTACCGGGCGCCGTCTGCCAGCCCGGCCGCGACCGAGGCGACCTCGCTGCGCAGCCGCGCCGACCTCGGCGGCCCGTGCGTACGGACCGGCCCGAGCAGGTCCCGCGGCATGGTCGCCGCGATCAGGCTCGCCGCCACGTAACAGCCGCCCCCGGCGAGCAGGGTGATCGCCGCGCCGCGCTCGGTGTTGCCGGTGGCCACGTTGAGCCCTAGGGCGATGACGCCGCCGATGGTCGCCATGACGCCGCCGGCGGTCGGCGACACCGAGTTGGCCATGACCAGCTTGTCCCCGGCGACCACGTGCGGCAGCGCGGCGGAAAGAGCGGACAGGAAGAACCTGTTCACGCCGAGCACGAGCAGGACCGCCACGTAGAGCGGGACGCCGCGGTTGCCCACCGCCATGAGCACCGCGGTCGCGGCGACGAAAACCGAGCGCAGCAGAGCCGACCAGACCAGGATCTGGCGCCGCGACCAGCGGTCGATGAAGACCCCGGCGAACGGGCCGATCAGCGAGTACGGCAGGTAAAGGACCGTGAACGCCGCCGCTCCCGCCGCCGGGCTCGGGAACGTCGTCGCGTTGAAGAACACGTACGTGCCGACCCCGGCGGTGACGATGCCGTCGCCGGCCTGCGAGCCGAGCCGGGTGGCGAACAAGCGGCGGAAGCCGTGCTCGGCCAGCACGGCCCGCAGATCACCCAGGAACGAAGACCCGGCCCGGCCCGGCCCGCCAGCAGAGTCGGCGGCACCGGGGCGGCCAGCGGCGACGTCGGTGTCGTCTGGCTGGCCCACCCGTCCAGCTTAGGGAGGTCGCCGTTTAGCGGGCGACCTCCCCCAGGATGAACTTCTCGACCAGGTCGCGGCAGACGTCGTCGCCGAACTGCTCGGGCGGTGATTTCATGAAGTACGAGCTCGCGGAGGTTACCGGTCCGCGGATGCCGCGATCCAGGGCGATCTTGGCGGCGCGCACCGCGTCGATGATCACCCCGGCCGAGTTGGGCGAGTCCCAGACCTCGAGCTTGTACTCCAGGTTGAGCGGCACGTCGCCGAACGCGCGCCCCTCCAGCCGGACGTAGGCCATCTTGCGGTCATCCAGCCACGGCACGTGGTCGGAGGGGCCGATGTGCACGGCGGCACGCTCCATCTCGTGCGGGATCTGGGAGGTGACCGCCTGGGTCTTGGAGATCTTCTTCGACTGCAGCCGCTTGCGCTCCAGCATGTTCATGAAGTCCATGTTGCCGCCGAAGTTGAGCTGGTAGGTGCGGAGCAGCTCGACCCCGCGGTCCTCGAACAGCTTGGCCAGGACCCGGTGGGTGATGGTGGCGCCGACCTGGGACTTGATGTCGTCGCCGATGATCGGCACGCCGGCCTGCGTGAACTTCGCGGCCCACTCGGGGTCGGAGGCGATGAACACGGGCAGCGCGTTGACGAACGCGACGTGCGCGTCGATCGCGCACTGAGCGTAGTAGCGGTCGGCCTGCTCAGAGCCCACGGGCAGGTAGCAGACCAGGACGTCGGCGCCGGTATCGCGCAGCACCTGGGCTACGTCCACGGCTGGCTCGTCCGACTCGGTGATGATTTCCCGGTAGTACTCACCCAGGCCGTCCATGGTCGGCCCGCGCTGGACGGTGACCCCGGTCGGCGGCACCTCGGCAATCTTTATGGTGTTGTTCTCGCTCGCGTTGATGGCCTCGGCCAAGTCGCAGCCGACCTTCTTCGCGTCCACGTCGAACGCGGCGACAACCTCAACGTCACTGATGTGATACGGCCCGAACCGGACGTGCATGAGACCGGGAACCCGGGCGCCGTCGTCGGCGTCTTTGTAGTACTCCAGTCCCTGCACGAGGGAACTAGCGCAGTTACCCACCCCCACAATGGCGATGCGCACCTTACCCATCAGGATGCTCCTTCTCGGAAATGTTGTCTGGTCCGCCGGCCTGCCGCTCCGATGCGATCAGCTCGTTCAGCCATCGGACTTCCCGCTCCACTGATTCCAGGCCATGCCGGTGCAGCTCGAGGGTGTAGCTGTCGACGCGCTCCCGGGTGCGCGTGAAGGCAGCTCTGATGGCCTCCATGCGCTCCTCGAGCCGGCTGCGACGGCCCTCGAGGATCCGGATCCTTACGTCGGCCCTGGTCTGACCGAAAAATGCGAAATGGACACCGAACTCGTCATCGTCCCACGCCGCGGGACCGCCTTCGCCGAGCAGTTCCTGCAGCCGTTCCTTGCCGTCCGCGGTCAGCCGGTACACCTTCCGCGACCGGCGATTCGTGACCGGCTCGGTCTCGTCGTGCTCCTCCGCGATCAGGCCGTCAGCGCGAAGTTCTTTCAGGCAGGGATACAGCGATCCGTAGGAAAGAGCGCGGAACGCGCCGAGTACGGTAGCGAGCTGTTTGCTCAGTTCATAGCCGTGCATCGGCGTCCTGTGCAGCAGCCCGAGGATGGCGAACTCAAGTACGCCAGAGCGGTTCCGTCCCACGCTTCCCCCAGAAGGTGGCTATATCCCAGTGATGTACCGGCCCGACGCCTCGCAACGATATTTCTAGCAGCTAGATCACTTCGATGTATCGGCCCGATACATCGATGATGCTACGCGGTATTCGGGGCCCCGGCAAGTGGCTGCTGCCGTTTCGGCTTGGCGTTTCGGCTGGGCAGGGCGACCAGGCGGCAAAAGATGATCAAATCTGGGCTCGGCTCACGCCCGGTTCCGACGTACGCTGGCGGATATGACGTCAAGGCGTTCTGTCGTGGACTACGGGCTGGCCCGCCGGGCCACGCTCGCGTCCGTCTACTCCGGGCGCATGACCGTCACCGATGTCTGCGATGCTCACCCCTACCTGCTGCGAGCGGCCAAGTTCCACGGCGAGCCCACCGGCGAGCGCTGCCCGATCTGCAGGAAAACCAACCTGACTCACGTCACCTACGTCTACGGCGACGAGCTCGGGCAGTACGAGGGACGGGTCAAGCAAGCCCGCGAACTAGCCGAGATGGCGGCCGAATACGGCGAATTCCGGGTGTATGTGGTCGAGGTCTGTCAAAGTTGCGGGTGGAACCACCTCGCTACCTCTTACGTGCTTGGCACTGGCGAGCCAGCCGTACGCCGGAGGCGGCGTGCGCGGACTAGCCAGTGAACTCCTGCCCCAGGAGGTAACGTTTGAGTTTGGCGGGCGCCCGGAATTACTGGACCCGCCTTTCGGGTAGAGGTCGCATTCGGCTCAGCCACGACCTCCGAGCCACCAGCGAGGACGCGTGAGCAGCAAAGCTGATGACTTTGACGTTCGGTATCGCGATGCGGCGGAAACGGGCCAGGGCGGCCCCGCGGCCAATGGCGGCTATGGGGGAACGGTTGACTACGACCTGGGTTATGACGCGACCGGCTGGGACACCAACGGCTTCCGCCGCCCTGAAGCCGACTTTGCCGACAGCCACGCGGGCGCGCACGCGGCCCGGGCGGCCGGTCCTTATGAGGCGGTGACCCCTTACGACGCGGTGACTCCGTACGACGCGCCGACCGGCGCGTACGACGCCGGGCCGGCCGGCACGCAGGAGATCACGCCGCTGAAGTTTCAGCCCGACGCGCCGCAGGGCAGTGGCCCGCGGGTTCCGCCGGGACCCGGCCGCCGCGGCCGGGGCCCAGGCGGCCCGACGGGGCCAAGGGGTCCGGGCGGGCTGAGGGGACCGGGGCGCCGGGGGCGGGACCGGAACAGGGTCAAGGTCAAGGGCAGCTGGTGGCGCCACTGGACCCTGCGCAAGGCCGTGGGCTTGGTGCTCTCGGTCATCGGCGGCATCGTGGTGCTCGGCGCCATCGTGGTAGTCGTGGTGTACGAGAAGACGCCCGTCCCCACCGAGGCGATGGCCGCGACCAGCTTCACGCAGTCCGTGGTGTACTCCGGCGACGGCACCCTCATCGGCCGGTTCGGCACCACCAACCGGCAGATGCTGACCTACGCCGAGCTTGATCAGAAACCCCAGTACCTCATCAATGCCGTGCTCGCCGCCGAGGACCGGAACTTCTTCAACGAGGGCGGCATCTCGCCCACGGGCATAATCCGGGCCGCCTACGAGGACACTAAGGGCAGCGGCGGCTCGCTGCAGGGCGGCTCTACCATCACCCAGCAGTTCGTCAGGAACTTCTACTCCGGGATCGGTACCCAGCAGACGTTCAGCCGCAAGATCAAGGAGATCTTCGTGGCGATGAAGGTCGGCAAGGAAAAATCCAAGCAGTGGATCCTGGCCAACTACCTGAACACGATCTACCTGGGCCAGGGCGCCTACGGCGTCGAGGCGGCGGCCGAGACGTACTACGGCAGGCAGGTAACGCAGCTCGACGCGGCCCAGGCCGCTGTGATCGCCGCGATGATCCAGGAGCCGAGCACGTATCCGCTGCCCCAGTACCGGCCCGAGCTCATAGCGCGCTGGCACTACGTGCTCAACGGCATGGTGCAGATGGGGAACCTGACCGCACCGCAGGCCGCGGCGATGAAGTTCCCGGCGCCGGGCGATCATGTCCCGCAGAGCGTCGGCGGCAACGTCTGGGACCCCTACGTCCTCAACATGGTCTACAACGAGCTCACCGGCGTGTACCACTTCAGCCAGTCGCAGCTCGACGACGGTGGCTACACCATCCGGACCACCATTGACGACGCGAAGATGAAGGCGCTGTACCAGGCGGTCATCGAGAACGAGGCGCAGATCGACAGCAGCGCCAATCCGATGCAGTACTACATGCACGCCGGCGCGGTGCTCGAAGACCCGGCCACCGGCGCGATCCAGGCCCTGTACCCGGGGCCGGGATACACCGGGGCGAGGTACAACGGGATCGGGCACGTCATCACCAAGAGCGAGTGCAAGAAGATCTTCTGCCAAGTGAACATGGCGGTGTACAACCGGGAACAGGTCGGCTCCTCGTTCAAGCCGTATGTTCTGGCGACTGCCGTCAAGCTGGGCATGAACGTGCAGACCAGCACGCTCGACGGTTACAACCCGCTGTGGATCCCGCCGGACACCGACTCGAAGGCCTATGCGTCGCTCACCTCGCCGGGTCCGGGCACTGGCTATCACGAAATCTCCAACGACGACGCCGGCGAGAACGGGCCGTATACGCCGCAGATGGCGATGGCGGCATCGATCAACACCGCCTACACCGATCTCTGGCACACCGTGGGCGGCCCGGCTGTCGTCGCCATGGCCAATGCGTTCGGCGTAGATGTAAAGAACCCTCACACCGGCCTTCTTACCTACACGCTCGACGGGAAGACGGTCCCCGGGATCCAGGACACCACGGGCCTCGCGCTCGGCGAAGCGTCGCTGACCGTCGGAGAGCAGGCCACGATGCTGGCCACGATTGACGACGGGGGCGTCTATCACGAGGCCCACGTGGTCGCGTCGATCACCCAGGCCAACGCCCCGCAGACGCCTCTCAAGATCACCAGTTACCCGGTGTTCAGCAGCAACCCGACGCTCAACGCCGACGAAGCCTCGCAGGTGCAGTACGCGATGTCCGAGGACACCGCGTCGTACGGCACGGCCCCGACGGCCGGGATGAGCAACGGCCAGGAAATCATCGCCAAGACCGGCACCACGGACACCGCCCAGTCGGCGTTCTTCATCGGCGCCATCCCGAGCCAGGCCCTCGCCGTCGCGCTGTTCACGAACCATCAGGGCACGGCCGTCACCCAGCAGGTCACGGGCGGACAGACGCTGAACAACCTGGGCGGCAATTCCCAGGGCGGCTTCGGCGGCACCTGGCCGGCCACGATCTGGCACACCTACGCGGAGAACATGTTCGTCCCGCTGGGGGTGGAGAAGTTCACCGCGCCGGTCTTCACCGGCGCCGCATGGAATCAGGTGCCGCCCGGCCTGCGGAAGGTCGCGAAGAAGCCCAAGAAGCCGGGCCACGGTCATGGCAATGGCAACGGCAACGGCAACCAGGGCGGCGGCAACAACGGAGGGGGCAACCCCAACCCGTTCCCCACCTACACCTGTGACCCGTCGGTGGTGACCTGCGGCGCCGCGGGTGGCACCGGGCAGAGCGTGAGCGCCATCCCCGCGGGTGCCGCCGTGGGCGGCGCCTTCGCCGGCCTGCCCGCGAGCTGTCTGTGGGTACGCCGCCGGATGCGCAAACGAGGTCCAGGGCGCGGTTAGATATGGGGGTGGACGACACCCCGGGCCCGCTGAACACGCGGTTCGGCGGGCGGCCCGCCCCGGCCGGACCCGCCCCGCTCGCGCTTGCCCTGGGCAGCACCGCCGTGCTGGTCGCTGCCTCCGTGCTCGGGATGGCACTGGCGTTCGCGGAGAAGTACCCGTGCCGTTCCGGGGCCTGGAATTCCTACGCCAAGCAGTTCCAGGATTCTTGCTACACCGACATCTACCCGCTGTACTACAACGAGGGGCTGGCGGCGGGGAAGGTTCCCTACACCGGTCATCCGGTCGAGTACCCGGTCCTGATCGGCGGCGCCATGCAGGCCGCGGCCTGGCTGGTCAGGAACCTCAGCCCGGCGATCAGGGGCCGCGAGTTCTTCGACGTCACCGTGGTGCTGCTCGCGGTCTGCGGGGTGGCGGGCGTGCTCGCGACCGCGCGGGCGGCGGGCCCGGGCGGCCGGGCGCAGGCCCTGATGGTCGCGCTGTCCCCGGCGCTGATCCTGAGCGCGTTCATCAACTGGGACCTGATCGCGTTCGCCCTGACCGCCCTGGGTATCGCGGCGTGGGCGGGCCGCCGCGGCGTGTGGGCCGGCGTCCTGCTCGGCCTCGGGGTGGCGGTCAAGTTCTACCCGCTGCTGGTCTTCTGGCCCCTGCTGCTGCTCTGCCTGCGGACCGGCCAGCTGCGGGCCTTCGCCAAGACGGTCGCGGCCGCCGTACTCGCCTGGCTGGCGGTCAACCTGCCGGTGATGATCGTCGCGCCGTCCGGCTGGGCTTACTTCTACGAGTTCAGCAAGGACCGCGCCGCCGACTGGGGTTCCATCTGGTACATGCTGGAGCACTTCACCGTGCCCGTGCTCGGCAACGCCCAGCTCAGCGCGCTCAACGACATGTCGGTGGCCCTCTTCGCCGTCGCCTGCGCCGCGGTCACCCTGCTCGCGCTGGCCGCCCCCCGCCGTCCCCGCCTGCCGCAGCTGTGCTTCCTGGTGATGGCCGCGTTCCTGATCACCAACAAGGTCTGGTCGCCGCAGTACGTCGTGTGGCTGGTGCCGCTGGCGGTCCTCGCCCGGCCCCGGCTGTGGCCCTACCTGCTCTGGCAGCTTGCCGAGGTCGCCTACTTCTTCGCCATCTGGGGCTACCTCATCTTCGTGTACGGCACCGAGGGCTACCCGATCACCGGCTACGCCGGAATCAGCACCGGGTGGTACTTCGCCGCTCTCCTGACCCGGTTGCTCGCCGTAGCCCTGCTCGCCGCCTATGTGGTGCGAGACATTCTTTGGCCCGAACGAGACGTCGTGCGTGCGGCCGGCCAGGATGATCCGGCCGGCGGCGTGCTTGACCACGCCGAGGACCGGTTCAGGCTGCGGCTGGCTCCCCTTATTAAGCGGGCCTTATTAAGCGGGCCTTATTAAGCGGGCCTTATTAAGCGGGCCTTATTAAGCGGGCCTTATTGAGCGGCAGGGCTCAGCCGGTCAGGTGCTGCCTCAGCCAGCTGACGTCGGCGGCGAGGCCGCCGTCGTGATCGGGCGTCTCGCAGATGGCGGGAGCGCCGGCCGCGCGGACCACGCCGAGCAGCAGCGCGGGGTCTATCGTCCCGGCGGTGATGTTGGCGTGCCGGTCGCGGCCCGAGCCGAACTCATCACGCGAGTTGTTGCAGTGCACGAGGTCTATCCGGCCGGTGATCGCCTTGATCCGGTCCGCGGCGTCGGCGAGTTCGATGCCGGCCGAGAACGCGTGGCAGGTATCCAGGCAGAACCCGACGTTCTCGCCGTGGCCCGCCGCGGCCTCGGCCACCGCGTCCCACAGCCGGCCGATGGCCTCTAGCGACCTGGCCATGGCGCCGTCACCGCCGGCAGTGTTCTCGATCAGCATCGGCACCGGCCGCTCGATCCGCTCCACCGCCTTGCGCCAGTTCTCCAGGCCGTCGGCGGGGTCGACGCCCGCGGTGACGTGCCCGCCGTGCACGATCAGGCCCTTGGCGCCGATGGAGGCGGCCGCCTTGAGCTGACCGTCGAGCAGCTTCCTGCTGGGGATCCTGATCCGGTTGTTGCTGGTAGCGACATTGATGACGTACGGCGCATGGATATAGATATCGACGTCCGCGGCGGCGTAGGCGTCCCGGATCGCCGCCGGATCGCCGCCGGGGATTACCGGCCCCTTCCAGCCCTGCGGGTCGCCGAGGAAGAACTGCGCCGCGTTCGCCCCGGCGGCGACGGCCTCCTCCAGCGGGTTGTCTATGTGGAAGTGGGCTCCGATACGCGCCATGGACCGAGCCTAGTCCCGGCGGTCAGGCGACGAAGCCACCGCGAGAAAGGCCCAGGGCCAGCCCGACGAACCCGGCGATCATGCCGGCCACGATCAGCACCCGCTGGTTGGTGGTGGCCGAGACCATCTGGGCGTACAGCCCCACGAGTATCGCGACCAGTCCGGTGGCGGTCGCTATGACGATCACTGCGGCGCCGGTGTGAGCATTCCGGATGATCATGCCCAGGACAAAGGACACGAGGCCGACAATCAGGGTGAAGACGGTCAGGAAATTCTCGACCGGATGCGGCTGCCCGTCCGAGTTCAGGATGTTCTGGCGCTGGCGCTGGCGCTGCGGCGACTGGACGGTGCCTGCCATGGTGACCCCTCCCGGCTGTCACTCCATGAGCATACGATTTCATCGGACAGTCTTCCCCAGTGTGACAGCCGGGAATCCACCGGATTTCCGGCCGGACGGCTGCCGGTTTCCTGACCGGCGCGGGCCGCCGGTTTCCCCGTCCGGTTACCGCCTATCCAGGGGATGTTGGTAGGCTGAGCGCGCTGCGGACGACCCGGCCGGTATATGCGCCGGCTCGTGACCGCGACACCTCCTGCCACGGAGAGACCGTGGCCGCATTAGTCCAGAGGAGGCTCAGGACACCCATGCGCCATTACGAGATAATGGTCATCCTCGATCCCAACCTTGAGGAGCGCACCGTCCAGCCGTCACTCGACCAGTTCCTTACGGTCGTGACCGGCGGCGGCGGCAAGGTCGACAAGGTTGACATCTGGGGCAAGCGCCGCCTGGCGTACCAGATCGAGAAGAAGTCAGAGGGCTTCTACGCGGTCATGGACCTGACGGCGGAGCCAGGCACCGTGCTCGAGCTCGACCGCCAGCTCAACCTGAACGAAGCCGTGCTGCGGACCAAGGTCATGCGGCCCGAGCATCACCACTGAGCGGCTTTCCTAACCGATACCGCTCTCCTTTCCGCAAGCACGATTAGTTAGCGACCGGGAGTACCCCGATGGCAGCAGGCGATACCCAGATTACGATCTCGGGGAATCTTGTCGATGATCCGGAGTTGCGTTTTACCCCGGCGGGTCAGCCGGTGGCGCGGTTCCGGGTGGCGTCGACGCCCAGGTTCCGTGATAACGCGTCCGGTGAGTGGAAGGACGGCGACAGCCTGTTCCTGACGTGCAATGTGTGGCGGCAGGCGGCGGAGAATGTGGCGGAGAGCCTGCAGCGGGGGATGCGGGTGATCGTGTCGGGGCGGCTGCGGCAGCGGTCGTATGAGACGAAGGAAGGCGAGAAGCGGACCGTGTATGAGGTGGAGGTCGACGACGTCGGCCCCTCGCTGCGGAACGCGTCCGCGAAGGTGAACCGGGTCGCCCGGTCCGGTTCGGGTGAGGGCGGCGGCTACGGCGGCGGCCAGCGCAGCTCCGGCGGCGGGCGGCCTTCCTCCTCCTCCTCCTCAGGCGGCCAGGGCGGTTCCGGCGGCGGCTACGGCGGCGGGGAATCCGACCCGTGGGCGACCGACGGCCCGGGCGGCAGCGGCTACTCCGACGAGCCCCCGTTTTAAAACACAAGCCAGATAACAACCAACCGACCATCCCCGCCCCAGGCGGGGCTCTAAGGAGCACCACGATGGCCAAGCCACCGCTACGCAAGCCGAAGAAGAAGGTTTGCGTGTTCTGCCAGGACCGGATCGCCTACGTCGACTATAAGGACACCGGCCTCCTCCGCAAGTACATCTCGGACCGCGGCAAGATCCGCGCCCGGCGGGTGACTGGTAACTGCACGCGTCACCAGCGGGACGTCGCGACCGCGATCAAGAACGCCCGCGAGATGGCGCTGCTTCCGTACACGAGCACGGCGCGCTAGGAGTCAGGCAGATGAGTCGTACCCCGATGAAGCTCATCCTCACGCAGGAAGTGAGCGGTCTCGGCGCCCCCGGTGACGTGGTGGACGTAGCAGCAGGCTACGGCCGCAACTACCTGATCCCGCGCGGCTTCGCGATGGGCTGGTCACGCGGCGCGGAGAAGCAGATCGACCTGATCAAACGGGCCAGGTCGGCCCGGGAGATCCGCGGCGTTGAGGACGCGAAGGTCGTGGCGGCGCAACTCGAGGGCCTGAACGTGCGGATGCGCCGCCGTGCGGGCGGCAGCGGCCGGCTGTTCGGCTCGGTCGGACCCGCCGACATCGCCGCCGCGGTCCGCGAGGCAGGCGGCCCGGAACTCGACCGGCGCCGGATCGAGGTGCGCGACCCGATCAAGACCGTCGGTTCGCACCAGGTCCGGGTCAGGCTGCACCCCGAAGTCAGCGCCGCGGTAGACATCGAGATCTCTGCCAGCTAGCCCGGGCCAGCTAGATCCACACGCTATGGTTGCCCCGCCAGCCACCCGCGTCCCATCCTGGCGGGTGGCCCGGCGGCTTCTCCATCATTGTGGATCATCGCTACCCCCTGGCGGGCAGTGGTGATCCCAATGATGAAGCCAGCCTAGGCGGGGCGGCAGCGACCTGTGGTGCCGGCCTTGTCCGGCAGCTCGCTGCGGATTCCGGCACGGTTAGGCCGGCCGGCGCGATGGGCCGGCCTCGGCTGGTAAGCGTCTGCGGCGCAGTTCGGCCTAGTAGCAGGGCTAATCTGATGGACTGCCGTAACCGGACGCAAGCCGGGCTAGCTCCGGGTCGATTTCGCGCACCATCGCCCAGATAGCGGCGACCTGTGCCGTCAAAGTCGAGGAATCCGCGCTCTTGCGGGCGGCGTCAAGCTGATCTATGGCCTCGGCCACGCGCCTGAGAGCGAACTCGTCTATCGAACACACCGTCGAAGATTATCAGCTCGGCGCTTCCGGCGTGCGGGCTTCCGTCAGTACAGTTATCCACAGCCAGGCGGCGGGCGCCTGTGGATTCAACCTGTGGATAACTAGGTGGAAAATACTCGCGAAGTATTTCTTCCGCACAGCCGGTGGATCATGTTTTCCCTGCTAGAAAGCCTATGGCGGTCGCTGGGCCGACCCTTTCCACAGTTCTTTCCCCAGGCTGCGCACAACGTAGCCGGCGTGTTGCACAACTTGTCCACACCGTCGTCCACCGCGTGACTTGGTATCGGGCGTGGCGGGCCCGGAGAATGTCAGAGGCATCGGCTAGAACGGTGTCAGGCGACGGTAGAAACGCGTTCGTGCTCCGTTCATCGACGGGCATGGCCACTCGCACGGGGGAGGAGCGGCAGGTGAGCCTTACCGAGGATCCGCCGCGTACCGCCGATTTCGAGCGGACTCCACCGCACGATGTCGCGGCGGAGCAGTGCGTCCTCGGCGGGATGCTGCTCTCGAAGGACGCCATCTCGGACGTGATCGAGGTGATCAGGCCCACCGACCACTACCGGCCGGCGCACCAGCTGATCCACGAGGCGATCCTCGACCTGTACGGCCGGGGCGAGCCCGCGGACGCCATCACGGTAGCCAACGAGCTCACCAGGCGCGGCGAGATCGCGCGCGTCGGCGGCGGGGTCTACCTGCACACCCTGATCGCCTCGGTACCCACCGCCGCCAACGCCGGCTACTACGCCCGTATCGTCAGGGAGCGCGCGGTCCTGCGCCGCCTGGTGGAGGCCGGCACCAGGATCGTTCAGTTCGGCTACGCGGGCGAGGCCGACGCCGACGACCTGGTGGACCGGGCCCAGGCTGAGGTGTACGCCGTCACCGACCGGCGCACCAGCGAGGACTACCAGTCGCTGTCGGAGATAATGCCCGGTGCCCTCGACGAGATCGAGGCCATCGGCAGCCGCAGCGGAGGGCTCACCGGCGTCCCGACCGGATTCGCCGACCTGGACGCTCTCACCAACGGCCTGCACCCCGGCCAGATGGTAGTCATAGCTGCCCGGCCTGCTGCGGGTAAGTCAACCCTGGCCCTGGATTTCGCTCGGGCGGCTGCTATCAAGAACGGCCTGACCACGGTCATGTTCAGCCTGGAGATGGGGCGCAACGAGATCACGATGCGGCTGCTCTCGGCGGAGTCCCGGGTGCCCCTGAGCACGATGCGCACCGGTCAGATGAATGACGACGACTGGGCGCGGCTGGCCCGGCGGATGAGCGAGGTCGCGGACGCGCCGCTGTTCATCGACGACTCGCCGAACATGTCCATGATGGAGATCAGGGCTAAGTGCCGTCGGCTCAAGCAACGGCACGACCTCAAGTTCGTCATCATCGACTACCTGCAGCTGATGTCCTCGCCCAAGCGGGTGGAGAACCGGCAGCAGGAAGTCTCGGACATGTCCCGGTCCCTCAAGCTCCTGGCCAAGGAAATAGACGTCCCCGTCGTCGCCCTGTCCCAGCTCAACCGCGGTCCCGAGCAGCGCACGGACAAGAGGCCCCTGCTATCCGACCTGCGTGAAAGCGGCAGTATCGAACAGGACTCGGACGTCGTTATTCTGCTGCACCGGGAGGATATGTATGAGAAGGAGTCGCCGCGGGCTGGTGAGGCGGACTTGATCGTGGCCAAGCACAGGAACGGCCCGACAATGACCGTGACCGTGGCGTTCCAGGGGCATTACAGCCGGTTCGTCGACATGGCGCCCGGATAATCGGGCGTTCGCGGCGGGCGCGGGGCAGGACGACGGATGGCCGTGTGACAGCAGGGCTCGGATTGCGCCAAGCACGACGCGTGCGTAGAGCCTGGCTCCGGCGGGCTGCGGATGGATGCCGTCGGCCAGAGCAGGGACGGATGGGCCGCGATGGCCCGGTTCCAGTTGGCGAGCGCCACGTGTCCCGCGGCCCGGGCGGCCGCGGCGAGGCCGCGTTGCCTTCGCGTTCCCAGGACTGCGGGCCGAAGGTGTTGACGAGGATGAGATCACGGCGCGATCCGATCGTGCGCCGCAGCTGACGGAGCTGGGTGGCGGTGACGGTGCCGTTGGTGCCGAGGCCGACGATGACGATATGGCGGAGCGTGCCGGCGGCGGCCAGGCTCGTACCACGGCCAGGCCGGCCTGCATCTGCCGGTCGACCTGGGCGTCAATGTAAATGCCCGGCATGGCGGCTTCGAGCGCGGTCGCCGAGGCCACCATGACGGAGTCGCCGATGGCCGTGACCTGGCCGCCAGGGACGTCCGGCAGCCGGCCGGTGCGGCACCGGGCCGCAGGCTTCCCGGCCGGGACGGGTGCGGGTTTGGCCTGGGCCGGCGAAGCAGTCTGGGAGGCCGCGCTGACCCGCTCGCCGTTCGCGACCTGACGCAGGAGCCCGGTCGGGGCGGCTGGTGAGGGGGTGCGGGCGACTCCGTAACCCGCGACCGCGACGGCGATCACCGCGACGGCGGCCACGGCCACCGGCACGACGCGGCCGGGGCCGCCGGCTGGTCTGGCGTGAACGGCGGCCAGCACCTGGCCCCAGTGGCGGCAGGTGGCGCGCAGGCCGTTCCGCGAGATCGGCGTCTCGATGAACCGCCACGAGGCCGAGGCCAGGGCGATGGTGATCCCGGCCTCGATGAGCCACAGCCAGGCCGAGGTCGGTCCGGGCCCGGCCAGCGCGGCGGTGAGGGTTATCACCGGCCAGTGCCACAGGTAGATCCCGTAGGACCGGATGCCCACCCACCGCAGCGGGGGCAGGCTGGTGATGGCGGCGATGACGCCGTTGCTGGCCGCCGCGGCGACGAGGGCGGCGGCGCCCAGCGCGGCTAGCAGCAGCCCGGCGGGGTAAACCGCCGGGTCGGTGCCGGTAAAGTGCCCGATGGCCCAGGCCAGCGCGGCGAGCCCGGCGACGCCCGCGGCGTCCAGGCGCCTGGTCTGCGCCTCCGGCGTGGCCGCCAGCGTCGTCAGCGGGTAGGCCAGGGCCAGCGCCGCCCCGATCAGCAGCGCCGAGGCGTGCGTGCCGGTGCCGTAGTAGACGGCGGACGGGTCGCCGCCGGGCGAGTACAGCAGCGCCATCGCCAGCGCCGACCCCGACGCCGCGAGCAACGTCGCCCAGAGGCAGGCACGCCGTCCGTTCAGCCTAATAATGAATATCCACATGATGAGGGGCCAGATCAGGTAGAACTGCTCCTCGATGGCCAGCGACCACAGATGATCAAGTGGTGGCGGCAGCCCGAGCGCGGCGAAGTACGACGCGTGATGCAGGATCTGGTACCAGTTGCTGGTGTACGTGGCCGCGGCCAGCAGCGCCAGCCGCAGGGAGGCTCCCTGGCCCGGCTCGATCACGGTGGCCGCGGCCGCGACGACCACGAGCATCACGGCCAATGCAGGCAGCAGGCGCCTGGCCCGCCTGGCCCAGAAAGCCTTCAGGTCCAGCCGGCCCAGCCGCTCGTACTGAGCGGTCAGCAGGTCGGTGATCAGGAATCCGCTGAGCACGAAGAAGATGTCGACGCCGAGGAAACCGCCCGGCAGTTCCGACGCGCCCTCGTGGAAACCCACGACGGCAAGGACGGCCAGCGCCCGTACCCCGTCCAGGCCAGGCGCGCGCGTGCGCGTGTTCGTAGTTTCTGCCTCGTCCCACCTGATAGCTGCCCTTCAGGCCGGATGCTAACGAAACGTCACCTTCCTGGCCAGCAGAAACGCCGTGGGCGTCAGCGAAAAGCAAGCTAGTCGTCATCGCCGGTGACGATGACGGCGGTCGCGATCATGTCGGCCAGCCGTCCGGAACGGCGGTAGGCGGCACGCTGGAAGGCCGCGCCATTGCCCCGCGCGAGCAGCGCCGCCAGCAGCTCGGTGACGGTATCGGCGTCCCCGGCGTCGAGCAGTGCGTCCCGGCAGTGGTCGGCCAGCGCGTGCGCGACGGCGGCCGCCGGCTCCGGCAGGCCGGTAACGGGGTGGAGCAGGACGTCGTCCAGGCCGGACCGGCTGGCCCGCCAGGCGGCCAGCCGCAGCAGCTCGGTCCGCGCGGGCCGGGTGGGATGCCCGCTGCGGGCCGCCCGCGCTTCGGTTTCGACCAGCGCACGGGCCAGCGCGGCGACCAGCACGGCGTCGTCGGTGCGCAGGCACACGTCGGCGATCCGGATCTCGATGGTCGGATAGTGCTCGGATAGCCGCGCGTTGAAGTAGACCATGCCGGTGTCCAGCAGTGTCCTGGTCCGGACCATCTGCCGCAGCGTCTCGCGGTAGCGCTGAACGGTGCCGAACGGCTCCGTAGGCCCCGAGCACGGCCACCGGCCCCAGGCCTGGTAGCGGAAGCTCGCGTAAGCGCTGTCAAGGCCCTGCCAGAACGGCGAGTTGGCGCTCAGGGCCAGCAAGGTGGCCAGCCACGGGCCGATCCGGTCCAGGACCGCCACTCCCTCCTCGGCGGAGGAGATCTCGACGTGGACGTGGCAGCCGCAGGTGAGCTGCTCGTGCGCGGTCAAGCCGAAGGCCTCGGACATGCGCCGGTAACGGCTGTTGTCGACCACTTCGGGTTCGACGGCGACCGGTGAAGTGCCCAGCGCCGCCACCCGAGTTCCGGTCCTCCCGGCCGTGGCCACGGCGAACGCCCGGCACCGGCGCAGCTCGCGGTGGAGATCGCTGAGCGAGTGGCACGGCCGCGAATTGGTTTCCAGTTGCTGCTGCTGGAGTTCGAGCTCCAGTTTCGCCGTGTTGTCACCGGCCTGATCGAAGCCAGCCGCCTCAATTCCGCGGCCTGCTGCGCCGCCCGCAGGACCGTGCCCGCCATCGCCCGAGGCTGCCCGGTCCGCGGTTCGACGAGCAGGAGTTCCTCTTCGACGCCCACGCTGCGAGGATTCATCGTCCGATGCTGCCCCCAGATCGGGCCCCCAATCGCGAACGTGCGAACGCTCCCGCACGTGACGGGGTGGCTGTCTTCACCACCGACGTGGCCGTCCGCCCGTTCGCTGACCGGATGCACCTGACGCGCGGTCACGGAATCCCGTGAATGGACACGACACTGCAGGCTGAGCGTTGTCGCTTCGAGACTGTGAATATCCTGGAATTACAAAGGCTTACCAGAACGATTACGGCAATCAGCTTAATGACACTCCGAAAGCGCCAGTTAGATTACTGCCGTCAGCATCGCGGCGGGTCATCTCGCGGATTGCTGCGCCCCTCCTGGCTGGGGCGAAGCACGTAGGCGCGCTTGGCGCCCCGCGAGTCCCGGCGCTGGCCGGGCGCCAGGGAGGGCGGGTCCCTGTGCAATCTGCTATATCTTGATTTGCCTAGATGTTAATGCTGCCGTTAGAGGTGCGCGTGGCGGAACTGCAGCCTGGCGATCCCGAGCGGGTCGGGCCGTACCGAGTGATCAGACGGCTGGGCAGCGGCGGCATGGGCCATGTGTTCCTGGGCCGGTCCGCGGGTGGGCGGCCGGTGGCCGTCAAGGTCATCCGTGCCGACCTGGCCGCTGATCCCGAGTTCAGGGTCCGGTTCCGGCGCGAAGTCGAAGCGGCGCGAAAGGTGAACGGCTTGTACACGGCGCCGTTGGTCGACGCTGACCTGGACGGCCCGACGCCGTGGCTGGCCGCGGCCTACGTACCTGGCCCGTCGCTGGCCGACGCGGTGGCGGCCCACGGGCCGCTTCCGCCAGCCTCGGTCCTCATGCTGGCCGCGGGGCTGGCAGAAAGCCTGACCGCGATCCATGCGGCCGGCGTGGTGCACCGTGACCTCAAGCCTTCCACTGTGCTGCTGGCCGACGACGGACCGCGAGTGATCGACTTCGGCTTCTCCCGGGCTGCGGAGGCTTGCACGCTGACCCCTACTGAGCTGGTCGTCGGCTCGCCCGGGTACATGTCCCCTGAACAAGCCGAAGGCGGCGAGGTCGGCCCGCCCAGTGACGTGTTCAGCCTCGGCGCGGTACTCGCCTTCGCCGCAACTGGTCACGGACCGTTCGGCGCCGGTTCCACCGCCGCATTGCGCGACCACGTAGGGCGCGACACTCCTGCCCTCGATGACGCCTCCGCCGAGATCCGTGCGCTTGTCGAGCGCTGCCTGACCAAGGACCCCAGCCAGCGGCCAACGGCACACGATCTTCTGGCCGAACTGGCTGATACCGACGTCTCCGCAGGCTGGCCGCCAAAACCGGTGCCCAGAGAGATACCCTGGCCTGCCGGAACGGCTACCCAGACGGAAGAAATCGCGGTGGAGCCGGCCGTCACGCACGGCCGGGCCGCGACGACTGGCCTCACTACACCACGCCCGTCTGGCGAGCGCGTGCTCCAAGCCCGGCCCGCGCTCGTCGCAACGCTCGCCGGTCCCGATGCCAGGGTGGTCTACGCGGTGGAGTTCAGCCCGGACGGTGATGTGCTCGCGGCAGCCGATGGTAACGGGCGGGTGTTCTTGTGGGATGTGGTCAGCGGCGAGCTTGCTGATAGTTTCGCGGACCCGGACAGCGAGGGCGTGATGGGAGTCGCATTCGATTCTGACAGCGAACTGCTGGCGGCGGCGGACGGTAACGGGCGGGTGTTCTTGTGGGATGTGGTGAGCGGCGAGCTTGCTCGTACCTTCGGCAAACGGCGCAGCCAGGGCGTGAACGGTGTCGCGTTCGGTCAGGGCGGTGACGTGCTCGCGGCCGCCAGTAATAATGGGCGGGTCTTTTTGTGGGATGTGGTGAGCGGTGAGTTCGCGGGAAGTTTCGGTTATCCGGACAGCCAGGGCGTGATGGGTGTCGCGTTCGGTCCTGGCGGTGACGTGCTCGCGGCGGCGGATGGTAATGGGCGGGTCTTTTTGTGGGATGTGGTGAGCGGTGAGTTCGCCGGTAGTTTCGGTTACCAGGGCAGCCAGGGCATGAATGGTGTCACGTTCAGTCCGAACGG
The DNA here is from genome assembly GCA_963806335.1 of uncultured Actinomycetes bacterium. GTDB lineage: Bacteria > Actinomycetota > Actinomycetes > Streptosporangiales > Streptosporangiaceae > Palsa-504. The sequence continues at coordinate 21,558 of CAWDXO010000014.1, read as the reverse complement.
TGACGCGCTCGCGGCCGCGGATGGTAGCGGGCAGATCTCTTTGTGGAATGTAACAAGTGGCGGGCTTACGGGAACCTTCGTGGATCCGGGCAGCCTGGGGGTGAACGGCATTGCGTTCAGTCCGGACGGTGATGTGCTGGCGGCGGCGGATGGTAACGGGCAGGTGTTCTTGTGGGATGTGGTCAGCGGCGAACTAGCTGACAGCTTCGCGGATCCGGGCAGCCTGGGCGTGAACGGTGTCGCGTTCAGTCCGGACGGTGATGTGCTGGCCGTCGCCGACGGTAACGGATCCGTTTACTTGTGGAAGGCGAGTTCATGAAGGGTCCCACTTGGTGACGAACTCGATCCGGTTCGCGCACTGTGTCTTCGCGAGGATGCAGCTCACTCGATGAGCGTGACGCCGATGTCAAGGGAATGGTCCGGAGAGTAATCATCTCTGACGGGTGATGTGCGCGCTCCCCGCGAGGCCGCAGGATACGAGCCATTAGGAGCTGGAGAACCCAGCGGGTATGCCCTCGGCCTCCCGGCCCGGGAGCGGCGGACGCTTGGGTCGGCTGGCCGGATCCGAGCCTAGGTGGGGCCCGATGGCGGTACATGAACCCGCGCATCTGAGCGGTGCGGGTCGGATGCGGGCAACCGATACCTCAGCTTGTACCGTGCGTCCGTGGTTATCGTCTTCGCTTTGCTAGCCGCTTTGTCCAACGCGGTCAACGAGGCCACTCAACACATTGCCAGTACCACTGCTCCACGCCGGTCCTCGGGCTGGCGGCTGGTCGTTTACTTGTTCCGCAGTCCCTTGTGGCTGTTCGGCTGGGTGGCTCTGGCGGGGGCGTTCGTGTTCCAGGCGCTCGCCTTGCACGATGGCCTGATCTCAATCGTGCAGCCGCTGCTGGCAACCGAACTGGTCTTCATGCTCGCGCTGCGCCAGTTCTGGATCCACCAGTCCATTCGCCCGATCACATGGGGCGCTGCCGCCTTGGCCTGCGTGAGCCTGACCGTGTTCATTGTCGCGGGGCAGCCGGGAGGCGGCCAGCCTACGCCGACGGGTCATCACTGGTTCTCGGCTGGAGTGGCCTGCTGCGCCGGTGCTGGCGTCCTGGCGGTCTTGGCGCGGTGGGGATCTCCGAGTCTGCGTGCTGCTCTTTATGCCTCGGCCGCTGCGGTCATGTGGGCTCTGGTGGCGACGTTCATCAAGGCCACGACGGACACGCTGACCGAGTTCGGCGTGGGCGGGATGTTCCTCCGCTGGCCCGTCTATGCCCTGGCCGTAGGCAGTGTGGCGGCCCTCTTCCTGCAGCAGGCGGCGCTGCACGTCGGGCCGCTGCGGGTCTCGCAGCCGTTCTTGGTGATCATCGATCCGATCGTCAGTATCGCCCTAAGCGTGTGGCTGTTCGACGAGCACTTCACGTCTAATGCCGCCGTGCTGGCTGTTGCGGCTATCGCCTTCGCCGTGATGGGTGCCGCGGTCGTCCTTCTGACACAGACTGCGCCAGCGACGATGGAAGCCGATATCGGCAATGACAACGAAGGCGATGAGCAGCATGGCGCAGCGGGCAGTCGCGGTCGGCGGACAGGGCGCTGAGACCGGCCTGCCACTCCCGTGCGCTGGACGCGGCCAGCAGCGGGACGTTGTGTGGAGAGAGGGAAAGGGATGGCCGTGGTCTTTAACCGCGTCGGCAACACACACCGTGAGCGCGCCACCTGCCGTATACTTCTCAAGCCAGCGCTCGTAGCTCAACGGATAGAGCATCTGACTACGGATCAGAAGGTTGGGGGTTCGAGTCCCTCCGAGCGCGCCACACTTTCCCAGGTCAGCGCGCTTGCCCTTCCTGATCTTCCTCGTCGTTGGTGTCGTCTGGCCGCATTTTGGCCGCATCGCTGTCCGTGGCGGCCTCGTCTAGGCGGTCGGCGTACCGGTCCATCTCGCCGGGGTACAGGTGCCCGTACAGGTCAAGGGTGGTGGTGATGCTGGCATGGCCCATGATCTCTTGCAGCATCTTCGGCGGGTAGCCCGCCTGGATCATTAGTGACGCGGCGGTGTGCCGGAGGTCGAATCCGGAACCAGTCGCTGAGGCCAGCGTGAGTGCGCGCGGGCCCGAAGGTGGCCCGTTGACAGCCGCATGACCTGCCGCCGGGCATCGTGAAACACCAGGTCGTCGGGACGCTTGCCGTCGACGGCTGCCGCGAGCTCGACGGCGACGAACCGCGGGACCGGGACAGTCCGGGACTGGTGCGATTTCGGGGTGCCCAGGATGACGCGGCCGCCCACGTCGGAGAAGGCGCGCCTGACATCGATCCGGCGGCGGTCGAGGTCGATGTCGCAGACGCGCAGGGCGGTAGCCTCGCCCCAGCGCAGGCCGGTATAGCCGAGGATCAGGATCAGCAGCCGCCAGGATCCGGCTTCGGCGGCCAGCGTGAGGACCTGGCCGTGAACAGCGGGGACGGACGCGAGCAGTCGAGGGAAATGAGCGGCCAGGGTGACCCGCTGTAGGCGGCCCGAGTTCACCCGGGAAGCGCCGTCGCGGAGCGGCAGATTTTCGCCGCGTCCTTCGGCCGCAAGTCCCACGGCGCGGCGGCTGCCGCGCACGGCACCCCGGTGACCGGCCGCCTGCGATCCCCGCCGTATCCCCGCTGCCGCACCCGCCAGCACCACGGCCAGGCTGTAACCTCGCGCCAGATGCGGCTGAAACCGGGAGAAGTCACAGCTGCCAGAGCGGAACGCCGCGCATTGTCCGGGCCGGTCCCTCCAAGGGTGCTTCGCATCCCGCTGCGCGAGGACGCGCCTGCGGCGCGCCGTTGACCCTGGAGACCTCTACCGGCCCAGCGGGCCTGACGGCGAGGGCCAGGCCAAGGCCAGGCCCCCGGAGCGCGCGGCGAACCTCCCCAGGCAACAGATATCTGTCAGGAATCAGAAGGAGGATCAGGCTCGGATGTGCTTGCACTTTCCGCGCGACCGGAAGCTGCCGTCTGCCCGTCCTGCTCGGCCGTGTACAGGCGCGACGTCCGGCTGTGATATCACGGATGCCATGACGCCTACTACGGGAGGTTGCGGGCTTCACTGCACCGTCGCCGTTGACTCGCTGGGCCGCCCCCGTGAAGCGCACTGCGGTTGCGGGGAATGCCACGGCGGCGGCCTCGCGCGGGTTACGCCCCCTGGCTTCGAGTCGCAGACGAGGCCGCGACCGAGTAACTAACTGGAGTAACGACCGCCCTTTACCGTGGCAGACGCCGACCAACGTCAGCCAACGATAAGTAGCACTTCAGCCTTAAGATTCGAAATAATCGATGAATGGCGAGGTTTGCTGGCATGCAAGAGATCGGCTGGACAGACCGAGAGTGAGGATTGAGGACCTGTGGACCAGGTGTGGACCAGTGGTCAATACGGACTACGGTCCGCGCAGGCAGTGAGGCAGTCGGGTAACTGCCTCCGGAGCCGTTTAGGCTGACACGCGATGATCGGGCGAGCAAGAGCCGAGATGCACTCCTCTATCAGCCGTCGATGACATCCGAGACGGCTCGCCTTACTATATGAGCCAGTCCTGTTTCGCTTGAACGGCGGCACGACATGACTGTGCAGGTAGCCCAAGTGCTCACCAATCCGTTGAGCGTCCGCGCTTACGCAACTGCCAGCACCTCGTCCACCCTGCATCTGACAAGCGAAGGCTGGTACAAGAGCGGCGCGCTGGGCGCTAGCACGCTGTGCGGCAGCCCTGTCTACCGGCTCATGCCTGAGTTCAGGCCTGGCGAGGCGACCTGCCAGGTGTGCAAACGGCGGTTCGAGTTGACGATGGCCCACCCGCCGCCGTAGCCATCTGAGTTGGGCGTGGGCGCGTGGATCGTCCTGGTAGTGGTCATCGCAGGCATGGTCACTAGGGCGGTATGGATTCCCTGACGGTTATGAACAGAGCCGGGGGAGACGCAGGATGTCTACTTGGGACGTGTTCTCGGATGAGCGCCGTAGTGCCATCGGGCGGTTCGTCAACGGCGACCCGGCTAGTCCGAGTGCCCGTCTTTGACCGTAAACCTGCCCCTATCAACGCTGTCAAAGACGCAGGCCCAGTGTCAGCTAGTTACTTGAAAAGCTTGAGAACGATGAAGAGGAGAAAGATCGCTGCAGCAACATACAACGCTGCACTGCCGGCGTGGCGCCAAGCCGCATTCCGCTGGTTGCGCGCTGTCGTCCTAGTCGACTTGAGTGACTGCCACCTAGCGCGAGCCTCCCCGGAGCGGTAGACAGCGAGGCCGACCAAGATACCGCACAGGACGAACAATGCCCCCATTCGTCCAGCTTGCCACCATTCTGTCCGGAAGTCAGCACTTACTTGAATCTGGCGGTTCCAAGTCAATCCCCACCATCAACACTGGACGTCAGCGAACGCCGAAGACCCCAGCAGAGCAAGTATGGCTAGTGGGAGTCTGACCGAACCGCCCTGACAGTAAGGCGTCAACTCCGTACAGCAGGAAGTACAGCAACAGGGACGTACAACCGCTGGCCACCGAGCCGAGCTTGATGCCGGCCGATTCCAGCGCTTTGCCCAGCCGCTGGATCTCCGAGGTGCGGGCCCGCACCGTCTTGGTTCTGTACCGGGTCAGGTCCCCGCACCTCCTTCAATTCCGGGGCCGGGATGTAAGACCCGCGCAGCAGCCGCACTCGAACAATTCAGCTAGCCGGGGACAGTCTTTCGCGTCCGCTTTATTGCCTTTCAGCGCCTTGGCGTGCGCCGGGTTGATCACCGCTACCTGGGTGAAGTCCTGCTCGCACAGGGCGTAATACACCGGCTCGGTGCAGGCCCCGCTGGCCTCCATCACCACATGGGTGACCCCCGGCGACGCAGCTCGCGGGCCATCTCCTGCAGCACCCCGTAAAACGTCCGGAACTCCAGGATCTCGGTCGTGCGGGTCCACGGCTTCTCCCCCGGGGACCGGATCGCCACCTTCACCATTTCCTCATGCACGTCGATCCCCGCGACGCGCTCGTACAGTACTTTCATCTGCGCGGCCACCTCCTGCGGCGGCACCCCCACCGGATGGGAACAGACGCGCCGCCCGCCAGAGCCCCCGGTCAGTACAGGAGACTGACACACGCGCACGCAGCAGCAACGGGGGTTACCCGGCAAGAGGCTCCAGCACCAAACTTAAATACGGCCTCGAACGGTCCAAGCGCAAACGATGACGACCGGCGGCACGCCACCGAAACTATGCACCCTCCGCCCTGCCATCCTCCACCCGGTCACGGGAAAGACACCGGCCACCTGCGACCCGCACACCGCCGACGGCGCGAGGGACCCGCTTTCCGCATCCCACGGCAGAGCCACGCAGTGGCTCATGATTTCTTAAATCAGATCAGGTCGCTTTCGCATGAATAGACTTCGAAGTGCATCGTCAGCGTGCGAGGATTGATCGTCCCCTCCGCCATGCACACCTTGTTGTTGAGCCAGGCATATCGTTCATCCTCCGACTCGAACAGGGTCATTAGCAGCTGGCGGCCGAAAATTTATCCGTCCCTTTCGGCGAAGTCGATGCGTCCTGTCAGATCGAAGAAGACCTCCGCTCCCTCGTGAGCGGTGATGACGCCACGGACGTTGGGCAGCATGACGCCATCACCCCGTCGGCGCGGCTGGTTGGACCACTGGGCACCACCCGAGAGCGGCTCGCCCGCGACTGTCCCATCGCCGCCTCCCCAACCGAGACCGGACTCGTTGCCGTAGGGACGCGCCATATGAAAATCCGTGTACTTAAGGTCCATGCTGCAGAAGCGATCGACATGCATGCTTCTCCCCATAAGCGTGTCAGACTACGGCCGCTGCAAATGATTCCAGCAGCCGACCGGAGAGCACTGCAAGAGGTGCCCTGGATAATAGGTGCCCTAGATTTCCCACCGAACCCCGGCAAATCGAGACTTGCCGGATCGGCGGACGGGCGGCTGCCGAGTCAAGCTCGAACCTTGCTAACGGATTTGCTAACAACGGCTTTGGACGCCTGGCGCCAGCCCTGGACACCGTAGAGTGCAAGCGGGCTGTATGGCCCGGTCAGCTGGACTGTGATGGACTTGCCTGGACTCGCACAGCCTCCTGAAAAGCGAAGATCCCGATTTTCGGAGCGGCTACCGCGCTAGGTTTGCTGGCCGGGTGGCTGGTAGGCCTGCGTCAGGTTCTTGGCCTTCTCCAGTGCCTGGCCGAGCTGCTGCTGGGTGAACAGTTCATGGGTCTCCACGTGCTTGAAGTTACCTGCGCTGGTAACCGCGATACTGATCGCGGCGGCACTGACCGAATCGGGCAGATCCGCGATGACGATCCCGTCATGGGTCCCCGAACATCACATAGGCGCACTCAAAGCGTTCCGCCCAGCGCGTCGACCATTCGCCGCGCCGCTGCGGCCCGGTCGCTGGGCTGTTGATCAGCCGCGCCCATGCGTCGCTGGTGTAGCTGAACAACAGTGCGTACCTGGCCATGGTGTAGGTCCCCTCGCCTGCGTAACCCTGGGATAGCGGTCCTCACGCTACTTACCTGGACCCATGGTCGTCCAGGTAAGTAGCGCAGGCAGGCCGCCTCCTCGCTGCCCCGGAGACCTACACGTCAACTCCGTACAGCAGAAGGTACAGCAACAGCAACAGCGACGCACAACCGCTGCCATGTGCCACCGTAGAGAGCGCTTCCCAGCTGCCGAAGTCGTCCGGTCGTCGTGCGTGCCGGTAGTTCGCATCGAGTTGGTCCAGCCCAGCAGCGTGCCACACACGTGCCATGACGAGGGGAGAACTGCGGTCATGCGCAGTCACTCAAAAGCGTTACAAACGGCCTCTGAACTGGGTACATTGAGGTCAGCGCCGACTGTGAAGTGAACTCCTAAGCAGTGGGTCCCGCGTTCGCGCCGCGCGTCCACACCCTGCCTATGAGAAGGTAGAGGATGCCACCGAGCGGGATGGATATCAGGCAGGCGACCGCCCATACCCACCTTGGCAGGAACCGCACCCGCTCGGCTAGGACTACCTGACCCAGGCACAAGATTTCCCAGCCGATAAGGAGCGCCAGCCCGAGAAGCAAGACCAGCGCAGCGAGCATCTGGCTCACCTCCTCGTTCCGGCAAAGACTCCTGTTTAAAGGATAGTCCTCAGCCTGCGGACCAGGCATGGACCAAGTGCCTGATCGACTCATCGTGTTCGCAGCTCACAGTGCGGACTTACCGCCTCCGGAGCCGTGAGCCTGCCCATCGAAGTAGGGCACATCCAGGGCACATGAGCACCGGACTCCGCGCGAAGTGATGAGAACTACTGAGAGGCAAAGTCGCAGTTCAAAGCGGCTTTCAGGACGAAACAGCAGCCACGCATGGTCAGCGGTTGCGGTTCGTCAACTACTGGCGACCCTGGACCGGACAGGTGAGTTGACGTCAACTCGGTCTTGACGGCTGATCGGCTGCTAGCTTCAGATCGATAGTCAGACATGGCTGGCCCTATTTTGGCCTTACAACAACGCTCAAGGTTGCCGCGGCCCCGCCGTCTCACCCAGGTTACTGGCCAGGTCGCCGCGCGCCAGGTCACCCCACGCGACGATGGTCAAGGCCACCGCGGCTAGCGCAGCCAGCATCACGACCGCCCACGTAACGATGACGGCACCCGCAGATAGGCAGGTAGACCCGCTGCGCAAACCGACCTGTGAGGAGCGGGTCGCGGGGCGGGCAGATTGAGTCCCTCGGACCGCAGCAGGTCGTGGGGGCGGTTGGGGTTGGCGTCAGGGTTAACTCGGGGGGTTTCCCCCATGGCCGGAGGCTGGCTCGTGCCTCCACACTTGGTTCATGCAGCTGGAAGGCAACGTGATCAAGCAGCCCAACGCCAGGTACTCACCGTGGTGGTGAAACCAGGCCGCTGGGCGCAACAGCATTCTGTGCATTACCCAAAGCTCGGGCCAATTCTTTATGTGACAAGTATTCAATATTTTGCCGCCCAGCTCTTTGTAGCGCTGCAATGGAGGCCTCCTTATAACCTGTCTCGCGATACGATTAGCGATCTGGGGAATACCGCCTGTGGGATCTGGAACGGACGGTACGTTTGCTCGCCGCTCCACAACTTGATGAACGCGTCATTTGTTATGCTGGGCGTCACTATGACGGTGGGATCCGTACTTGTCTCCTGCTATTTCGCAAATGGCCGCGCCTCAAAAGTGGGCTTCGCCGCGATGGCCATATCCGGACTGGGCGTCATAATGGTGGGCTTCTTTCCGGAGAATAGCGTGTCGGCGCTACACGGCCTAGGCGCAGCTATCCCGTTCGTGCTGGGAAATGCTTCGCTCATTATCCTGGCGCTTTCCCTTAAGATGCCAGCATTTCTGCGCATGTACTTTTTTCTTTCGGGAGTGATGGCGCTTCTTGGCCTGGTTGCTTACGCCAGCAGTCACGACCTTGGCCTCGGCGAAGGAGGAATTGAACGAGTCGTGGCCTATCCGCAGACAGTCTGCCTTGTAGTGATCGGCTTCTACCTGGCAACACGAAGGTCTGCGCGCCAGGGACCGCGCGCCATCAGTCCGGGCAGAGCAGAGTTCGGTCACGGCGCTAGACGGCATGAGTGACAGCAACAGTAACAGCAACGGCGCCAGCCAGCCCCGCCACGAACACACGAGACCATCCATCCACGCTTGGACCTGATCATCCGAACAGGCATGCCGCTGCGCCTGAAGCGGAAGGTCGGCGGTTAGGCCCGCTACTGACTACCCCTCTCATTCCACGCACCGATATAAAATTTGGGATTGTCCGGGCAGTATCGGGCGGTTCGGGCGGGAATCTGCGCAGTAGTGGGCGCAAATACGAGGGCTGAAGGACGGACGCAGATGCTCCCAGTCTCCTTGATCTTCACCAGCGGCGTTGCCAGCGGTGTCAACAGCTACGCAGCGGTGCTCGTGCTCGGCCTGCTGGGCAGGTTCGGGCACATCGCCGCGATACCGCCGGTGCTGACGCGCCCGTCGGTTCTAGCGGCTGCGGCTGCGCTGTACATCGGCCAGTTCGTGGTAGGCAAGATCCCAATGCTGGATTCGGTGTGGGACGTCGTTCACACGGCCGTGCGGCCAGTAGTCGGCGGCGCGGTCGGCGTCGTTATGGCCCAGCACGCGCAAGCTAACTCGGCCGCGACAATCGCGGCGGCTGTGCTCGGTGGCGGGTCGGCGCTCGCCTCACACGTCATCAAGACCAGCATGCGGCTTGGTGTCAACGCGAGCCCCGAACCGTTCAGCAACATTGTCGCCAGCCTGCTCGAGGACCTGGGCGTGGCCGGCCTCGTGTCGTTCGCCGTGTTCCACCCAGTCGCCGCTGCGACAGTCGCAGCCGTGGCGCTGGCCGTCGGCATCGCCTTGTTCGCGCTGCTGGCCTCGCGTATACGCCGGGGCTGGCACCGCCGACGCGATGCTCGCCTGCGGCGGCGCGCTATTGAAATGGCACCACCTGTCGTCGGCGGGACCCATCCTGCTAGCGGATTTGCTAACAGCAGAGCTGGATGACTTTGGATACAGATGAACTGGGCCGCGCAGGCTAGCACTTCCGCCTGGTCCCGGGATCACGCTGCACTTTGACCAGGTCGTCTTCCCGGGCACTTCGGGAAGGTTCTGGGGTGCTATGCATTGGGACGCCCGGCCGGAAAACGGGCGATCATCCGGCAGCGCCGCACCGCTGAGAACCTAGCCTGCGTACCACGGGCACATGTCCCCGAGATGCCCCCGGATCGCCATCAACAACCAGCGATCGCCAGCAGCAGCACCCTATGAACGTGAAGCTGGCGCGAGCTTTGAACCCCCGGGCAACGCACGGGAACACGCTTGTGATGCGTAGCTCGCTCGGTAGTGACGCGGGACCAGGGCCCCGAGTTGCCAGGCGTCGTGCGCGACCGCAGACGACGTGCCCGCCAAATGGTTCAGCCCGCGCAAGCGTTTCATTGCACCAGCGTCGCTCTTGATCCGCTCCGTCGCTCAGAGTAGGAAGGAACGATGGGAAGACAGGCAGCCGTCGTGCTTTATGTGCTCCTGATGGTAGCCGTCGTGGTCGGGGTGGACGTCCTGTTCTTCAGGCACCAGTTCTGGGAGCGGCTGATATCAAACGTCGGAATCGTCTTGGTGTTCGCGGCGTTCTATTTGAGGTTCCTGAAGCGTCCATGAGCGCAGTCGCCGCAACGCGGCCGACAAAGTCCACGGATCAGAAGGTTGGGTTCGAGTCCCTCCGAGCGTACCCAGTTCAGAGCCTGATTGCGATCTTGTGAACAGTCGCTCATCACCCTCAGTGCAGGAGCAAGTGCAGTAACGGCGTCCATATCTGTGTGTCCTCCAGCCACTGTCCGAGCTTCCTGAGCGCCTCGCTGGCCGTCGACTGCGGCTTGACAGCCAGCTGACGACCAGCCCCACATAGTTGACCAGGACCAGGGCTCCGTTGTGCAACAGGCGTGCGCGCAGAAGACGTGCCCGTTGCGTGCCCGATCGACCGGTCAACGCCGGGCACTCGCGGTCACTTGCGGGTGCCTTCATGTGAATGCTGACCTGTGCAAGACCAGCTCCAGGCTGGCCGCCCACGTCCTCCTAATCAGTAGTCAGGCTCACTTGGTCTCGCACCAGATCATCACGGCCTGCACCGCGGGGTGCAACAGGATGTCATCCTGACCGGGCTGCCTCGACCAGATGTCCGGCGGCCAATCCCACCTGGCCCCGTGCTTGCTATCGCGGGAAGTCCAGGTCACGCCCGCACCAAAGTGGCTGGACACGTAGCGGCAGCGATTCGGCGCGTCGTCGGGCTCAACCGAGGACAGGACGGTCAGGTCAGGTTTGAGGGTTGCCACCCAGATACCATCCCGAAGCCACAGAGGGGCAATGCTGGGCTCGCCCTGCAAAGGCAGCTCCCGGTCCAGCCTGGCCAGTACCTGTCCGGTGATGGTCCGGGCCTCGGCCTCGCTGGCTGCCTCGATGGCAAACCGCACCGTCAGCGGCCAGTGCGCCTCTCGCTCGGTCGGGGTCATGTCCCCGGCGGAATCGTCCTGATTCACGGCCGCTCCCCGTTGTTGTTATGACGGATCGGAGCCTACCGACGTTTCGGCCGTCTTCACCGTGGGCGGCAGCCTGTGAGCCACAGTCAGAAGGTATTGGCCGGAGCTGATCTCTCATCGTTTTCTCACAGAACTGGTTAGACAGCACCGGACCATTGGCGCCCTGACCTGCGGATACGGATTCCGGCGCATTGGCCGGACGCGCTTCCAGCGACCGCCGCCGCGAGCTCAGCAGCGACGAACCGGGGAGCCGGAACGGTCCTGGACTGATGCAATTTCGGGTGCTGAGGACGGCAGAACGAGGTGCGCGCCTCAACTTCTGGGAACGGCGTTTGACCACGCTTGCCCGGCGACGAGACCAGAGCCAGCGGTGGCCCGGCCATGAGATGGCTGGCCACTGGCGGTCACGGGACCGGGGCGGTCATCTGCGCCAGCAGGTCGTTCGCGCGGGCAATGCGGGCGTCTAGGTCGGCGAGGAAGCCCTCGATGGCCTGCCGCTTAGCCTCCACGGCCGCCCGCAGCTCATGCTGCAGCCGCAGGCTCTCGCGGACCAGTTCCCGCCGCTCGGCGTCGCTGGTTTGCTCATGGTGGTAACTCCGCTTGATCTGCGCCATCCGGTCTTCGCTGCGCAAGATGACGGCGATCTCGTCGAGGTTGAAGCCGAGCAGGTCCTGCAGCTGGCGGATGCGGGCCACCCGGGCCAGATCGTCCTCGGAATAACGCCGCGTGCCACCCGGGGTGCAGGCGCAGGGAGTGATGAGCCCGATCTGCTGGTAGTAACGCAAGGCCCGCTCCGAGACTCCGGCGCGGGCCGCGGCGGCCCCGATGCCGAGCAGCGGCCCGCTCTGCTCGGGTGGCTGCTCACCGCCGGCCTGGCCTGCGGGGTCCGACCCGCGCGTCGTGTTCAACGAACTCAGCTGTTCTCGGCCGAGACGCCGAGCTCGGTTTCCGCGCCGGAGCCGGCCGCGGCGTCCCCGTTCCTTCCCGCCTGACCTCCGAAGCGCCGTTGCCGTCCTCGGAAGCATTGAGGCGTCATCCAGGCCCACCAGCGCGGCGCCCCTCGGCCAGTTCCGCCGCGACCGGCTCGGCCGCCGGTGCCGGGCTGTGCAGGTAGCGGCGGCCGCGCAGGGCCGACGCCGCGACGGCGATAGCCGTCGCGATGGCGGCGAAGGTGAAGGCCAGGTGCATGCCGTAGGCGAAGGGCTGCTCGATCAGCTGGGGGAAGAACGAACGGCCGGTGATATAGGCGGCCTGGCTGGGCGACAGGTGCTGCAGCGCCCCGGTGGGGCCAAGGAGCTCCTTGATCGGGTTGTAGCCGAGGAAGGCCGAGAACAGGCTGCCGATGGGCGGCTCGTTGGCCACGATGCGGGCCGCGCCGGGAGTGACTCCGGCCGCGACGAGCCCCTTGTACAAGTGACTGGGCAGGCGCGAGGCCAGGCCGAGGGTGACAATGGTGAAGAACAGGCCCATCGACAGCACCGTGGCCGAGTTCTGGAAGGTGTTGAGCATTCCAGCGCCCGCGCCGCGCTGATCCGGCGGGAGGCTGTTCATGACCGCGGCCTGGTTCGGCGAGAAGAACAGGCCCATGCCGACCGCGAACAAGAAGATCAGCAGGGCGAACCAGATGTAGCTGAAGTTGATCGGCAGCAGCTCGAGCAGCAGGAAGGCGACGCCGGAGACGATCAGGCCGGCGGTGGCGAACAGCCTGGCCCCGAACCGGTCGGACAGGATCCCGGAGATGGGGCCGAGCAGCAGGAACCCGACAGTGAGCGGGATCATGTAGATGCCAGCCCACAGCGGGGTACGGGCGAAGCTGTAGCCGTGCTGCGGCAGCCAGATGCCCTGCAGCCAGATGATCAGCATGAACTGCAGGCCGCCGCGGCCCAGCGCGCCGAGCAGGCCGGCGATGTTCCCCGTGGTGAACGAGCGGATCTTGAACAGGTTCAGCCGGAACATCGGCTCGGGTACGTGCAGCTCGATCCAGACGAACAGGCCCAGGACGGCGATCCCGCCGAATATCGCGGTCAGCACCCACGGGTTGCTCCATCCGGTGGGGTGCCCGCCGTAGGGGAGCAGTGAGTACACGATGCCGGTGAGCAGGGCGATCAGGCCGACCGCGAACGCCGCGTTGCCCAGCCAGTCGATCTTGGCCGGGATACGGATGCCGTTGTCGACCAGCTTCAGGTACGCCCAGATGGTCCCGAACAGGCCGAACGGCACCGAGACCAGGAATACCAGCCGCCAGTCAATGGGGCCGAGCACGCCGCCCAGGATGAGCCCGATAAAGGAGCCGCTGACCGCGGCGATGCCGTTGATCCCCATCGCCTTGCCCCGCTCGTCGGCGGGAAAGGCGTCGGTCAGGATCGCGCTGGAGTTAGCGAACAGACAGGCTCCGCCGACCCCCTGACCTATCCGCATGATGATGATCCACAGGGCGCCGGCCGACCCGGTTAGGAACGTCACCGACAGCAGGATCGCGAACAGCGTGAACACGGCGAAGCCGAGGTTGTATATGCGGACCCGGCCGTAGATGTCGCCCACCCGGCCCAGGCTGACCACCAGCACCGCGGTGACCAGTATGAACCCCATGAACACCCACAGAAAGTACGAGGTATTAGAGGGAACGAGCGGGTTAAGGTTGATGCCACGGAACAGCGCCGGGAGCGAGATCAGCAGGATCGACTGGTTGATCGTGACCATCAAGATCCCGAGCGTGGTGTTGGACAGGGCGATCCACTTGTAGTTCTTGCCCCGGCCATCAGTGCCCGGATTCTTGTCCGGCAGGACGCGGTCCACCGCCATGCGTTTGCTCCTCAGGGTGCCTCGGGCCCAAGCAAATCTAACGTCGACGTCAACGTTACATCGTCCCGGCCGACGGCGAAGCGGGTATGCCAGTTCGGGACCTGTTACCCGGGAGTGGCCGTGCGCCTTTGCCGTCCTATTCCTGCATCCCTCAGCCAGGGCGAAAAGTCAAGCCCCAGCACCGGCCGGACGTGAGCGGAGCGTAATGAAAGCGAGTAGCGCGGCGGCGAGCGCGAGCCCGGCCGACAGGTAGAGCGCCGCGTGCAGGCCGTCATGGAACGCCGTGTAGGCGGCGCCGATGACCTCCTGGACCAGCTTCCCGAAGCCGGCGTAGGCGGTGGTGTTTTTCGGGATCTGGCCGGTCTCGATGGCGTTGATGACCAGGCCCTGGAAGCTGGCCGGTACGCCGAGGTGATTCATCTGCGCGATGAGGTTGGCGTGCAGCTGTGAATACACCAGCGAGCCGAGTACCGCGACCCCGGTGACCACGCCGATCTCCCGGCTGGTATTGGCCGCCGACGCGGCCATGCCCGAACGCTCGGCCGGCACCGCGCCCAGCACCGCCGAGGTGATCGGCACCACGGTCGTGCCGATGCCGATACCCGCCAGCCCCAGTGCCACCACCAGCAGTCCGTAATCCGGCTGCGGAGACAGGGAGCTGTCGGTCAGGAACAGCCCGGCGGCCAAGAGCAGACACCCGATCGTGATCGACCAGCGCGGTCCGGCCCGGACCGTCCAGCGTCCCGCCAGCACCGACGACGCGATCATCAGGACCGTCATCGGCAAGAACACGGCCGCCAGCCGGTACCCGGACGCCCCGACCACCTCCACCAGGTACAGCGCGGTGAAAAAGAAGATGGCGAACGTGGAGAAGTACGTGCAGAACGCGACGATGTTCGCCGTGGTGAACTGCGGCACCCGCAGGAAGCGCAGGTCAAGCACCGGGTAGGCGGCCCGCCGCTCCCGCCAGACGAACGCCGCGAGCGCCGTCGCTCAGGCACAGCAAGATGATCACCGCGGCCGAACCGAACCCGGCCGACTCCGCGTCGATGATCGCGAATATGAATGTCGCCAGCGCCCCCGCGCCCAGCAGTGTGCCCGCGGTGTCCACCCGCGCCGCCGTAGGGTCGGCGCTTTCTGGCAAGATGATCGCCGCCACGATCAGCGCGGCCAGCCCGAACGCCAGGTTGAACCAGAAGATCCCCCGCCAGTTCCACGCCCCCACGATCACCCCGCCGATGACCGGCCCAGCCGCGAGCGCGAACCCGGACGTCGCGGCCCACACCCCGATCGCCCGGCTCCTGGCCCGGGCGTCCGGATACAGGTGCCGCAGCATCGACAGCGTGCCCGGCTCGCTGGCCGCCGCGCCCAGGCCCATCACCGCCCGGCCCGCGATGAGCGTCTGGACGTTCGGGGCCAGCGCGCACAGCACCGACCCGGCGCAGAAGACCCCGGCCCCGGCCAGCATGACCTTCTTGCGGCCGAGTTCGTCCCCGATCATCCCGCAGGCCAGCATGATGCTGGCGAAGGTCAGGGCGTAAGCGCCGACGACCCACTGCAAGTCGGTCACGCCCGCGTGCAGGCTCGTCTGCACGTCCCCGAGCGCGACGCTGACCACCGTGTTGTCCAGGAACGTCAGGAACAGCAGCGTGCACAACGTCGCCAGCGCGAGCCCCTGGCCGCCACGAGGGGTGACTCCGTGCCAGTCGCCGGAAACTGCCTCCGCCTGGCTGGCCACCTGAGCGGCCCTAGCCGACCGAACTACACGCGGATGGCACGGTGCCGCCGGGAATCAGCTTGAACAGGCCGCAGAGGCTGGCGTCGCCGACCTTCCAGGTGCCGTCCTGGTAGACCGCCGTGCCTTTCTGGCCGGACAGCAGGCTGGTGCCGCCGGACGTGATGCCGTAGGTCACGGTGGCCGAGGTGGCGGAGTTCAGTGTTACGTCGGTGACCTTGGCTCCGATCCCGCTCGCCAGCGGCAGGCTGGCGAAGGCCGTGATGGCCGCCCCGAACTTGCTCCCGTTCTGCAGCAGGGCGACCCGTTCCGCGGTAGGTGTGCTGGAGTTGAAGAACTTCTCCCAGTTCGTGGTGATCTCCGCGACAGCGGCCGAACTCGACGGGCTGCTCGGGGCGGCCGAGCTGCCGGTGGCGGCCGGCGAAGTCGCGGCGGAGGAAGACGCGGCCGGCGAGCTCGAGGGCGCCGAGGACGTGCTGGAACTGCTGCTGCAGGCGGCAACCGTCGCGGCGAGCGCCAGGCCCAGCGCCGGGGCCGCAATCCGACGAGCCAGGGAACTGAATCGCATGACAGGTCTCCTTTGTCTCGGTCGGAGGTACTGCTCAAGGCGGCCAGATGCCGCGGGTCTTGGTGCTTGGTCAGAGTCTGCACCGAATGTTTCCCAGGAGCGGCTGGTTACCCGTCGCTGGCCGACGCTCACGTCAGGGTCAGCGGGTGCCAACAGGTCACGGCCCGGCCATGCCGCCCGACAGCCCGGCTTCTACCAGCGGAAATGTATGAACAGGCGACCGAAGTTCTTCGAGTCCTTCTCCACCCGGTGATATTTCGCCTTGATCTCTTTTTGCTCAAGAAACCGCAGCACGTGCTTCTTGAGCTGTCCGGACCCCTTGCCGGGGATGATCTCGACCAGCGGGGCCTTCTTCGCTATGGCCTCGTCGATGATCGCCTGCAACGCCCGGTCAATATCCTGTCCCCGGTTGTAAATGTCGTGCAGGTCAAGTTTTAGCTTCATGATCACCGCCAGCCGCGCCGGAAGCGCCTGAGCCCGGGCCCTCGCCAGGCCCCTGCTCCCCGGGCCACAGTATCGCGATGATCGACGCCACCGTGCCGGAGGGCTCGTCCCCCTCGAGCACGGAAATCACGTGCTCGTCTGGCTGGGGCGGGTCCAGGGCGTCAAGCTGGGTGCCCAGTAGCTTCTCGGGGAAGAAATGACCGTGCCTGGCGGCCAGCCGCCGGGCGAGCTCCTCGGGATCTACGACCAGGAAGACCATCCGGACATCGGGACGACCGCCGAGCAGCATATCCCGGTAGGAGCGCTTGAGCGCCGAGCAGCCGAGCACCGCCGACTCGCCATTTGCGATGCGCTCGTCCATCCAGTCCGTGATGGCGAGCAGCCACGGCCAGCGATCCTTGTCGGTCAGCGGTATCCCGGCCCGCATCTTCTCGATGTTCGCGGCCGGGTGGAAGTCGTCAGCGTCAGCGAACCGCCAGCCCAGGCGACCGGCGAGCATGGCGCCCACCGTCGTCTTGCCGCTGCCCGACACGCCGGCCACGATCACGATCATTGAGCACGAGTCTAGTCATGCGGTCAGGTGTTCCGCTGATTCTGAGGTCGTTGAGAGCCCGCTGAGAAGGTCTGGGTGGATACTCGGCTAGCGGCCTCCTGTAGGCCTTTGACTTCGCAACCGCCCTGACTTCGCAACCGCGCGGGCGGTCTTCATACCGACAGAAAGCTACTGCCATGCCATTCACGAGGCCGCGTCACTGGCTGAGATGGCTCATCGGAGCCATCGTAGTTCTTGTCGTCCTGGCGGTAGCCGGGCCGTTTCTCTATATCCATTTCTTCAACGGCAGCACGCCGTCCGCGTTGTCGCTGTCGCCGACGAGTAGCGCCACGTCCGCGTCCTCGGCTGGATCCTCGGCGGGCAGCACGCCGTCGGCGAGCACCGCCGCCACCGGATCGGTGGCCGGCACGTGGGACGCCGGTTCCGGTTCCGTCGTCGGCTACCGCGTCAACGAGGTGCTGCTCGGGCAGAACGCCACCGCCGTCGGCCGCACCACGTCGGTCACCGGGCACCTCACCATCGCGGGCACGACCGCTACCGCGGCCACCTTCACCGTTCCGATGGCCACCGTCCACAGTGACAAGAGCCAGCGGGACAGCCAGTTCGACGGCCGGATCATGGACGTGTCCCAGTACCCGACCGGGACCTTCACCCTGACCAGCCCGATCGACCTGGCGCCGCTGCCCGCCACCGGCGTGGTCAAGAGCTATACCGCGCACGGGAAGCTGACCCTGCACGGCACTACCCGGGCGGTGACGTTCACGCTGACCGCCGAGCGTAAGGGAGCGCAGATCGAGGTGGCCGGGGACATTCCCGTGCTCTTCTCCGACTACAACATCCAGAACCCGAGCTTCGGGGGCTTCGTGACCACGCAGGATCACGGCCTGCTCGAGTTCCTCCTGGTCTTCGGCAAGGCCTGAGGCGCCTGAGGTTAGGAAACCTCGTACCCCATGCGGAATGAAGTGACGGCCGCCGCTGTTACTCGGTACAGTCACATTCAGGTGATATTCACGGCGACAAGCCAGGCCGTTTAGCGGCCTGCTAGCAGATCCGCCGGCCGAGCGGCTCCGTCAGCTCCCTCAGTGGACCGAAACTGACGTCGAGCAAGCAATCAAAGCTTCCCCCGGACTTGCCTCCGCAGTTTCCGCTCATCCTGGTTTCCGTCATCTTCCCAGGTAGGACGGCTTAGGCAGCAGCCGCATCAGGCGGCACGAGGCCTGCTGGCGCGCTAGCTTTCCGCCGCTGCGCCCGGAGGTGTATTCAGCACGCGCGAATTCAACGCGGCTGACCCATATTCACTTTTCCAACGATAGGAAATCCATTAATGACCACAACCATACAAGAATCAGGGGCACCCGCCCGGAACGGGCAGGCAGCCGCCGGCATCGCGGTGTCCGGCATCATCGACATCGGCGACGGCCACGCCTTCGTGCGTGTCTCCGGATACCGGCGCAGTCCCGCCGATGTATACGTATCGGCCGGGCAGATCCGGCAGTACGGGCTCAGGAAGGGCGACCAGATCGAAGGTGCGGCAGGCCCCGCCCGCCGCGGCGACAAGCACAGCCCGCTGGTCCGCGTCGACATCATTAACGGGATGCCGCCTGAACTAGCTAGGATGCGGCCGCACTTCGACGACCTGACGCCGCTCTACCCTCAGCAGCGCCTCCGCCTCGAGGACGGAGACGCGTCGGCGACGGCGCGCATCATCGACCTGGTCTCCCCGATCGGCAAAGGACAGCGCGGCCTCATCGTGTCCCCGCCGAAGGCCGGGAAGACGATGGTCCTGCAGGCGATCGCTAACGCGATCGCGAACAGCCATCCCGAGGTGGACCTGATGGTCGTGCTCGTCGGCGAGCGACCCGAAGAGGTCACCGACCTACGCCGGTCGGTACGCGGTGAGGTCGTCTACTCCACCTTCGACCAGGCGGCCGACGATCACATCCGGGTCGCCGAACTGGCCATCGAGCGTGCCAAGCGGCTAGTGGAAATGGGCCGCGACGTGGTGGTCCTGCTCGATTCCATCACCCGGCTCGCCCGGGCCTACAACCTGGCCGCCCCGGCGAACAGCCGAACCCTGGCGGGCGGGGTCGCCGCCTCCGCGCTGCAGCCGCCCCGTCAGTTTCTTGGCGCGGCGCGCAACGTCGAGCACGGCGGATCGCTCACCATCTTGTCCACCGCGCTGATCGATACCGGCTCCCGGATGGACGACGTGCTGTTCGAGGAGTTCAAGGGGACCGGGAACATGGAGCTGCGGCTGCGCCGCGAGCTCGCCGAGAAGCGGATCTTCCCCGCGATCGACCCGATGCCGTCCGGCACCCGGCACGACGAGCTGCTGATGCTGCCCGCGGAATACGAGGCCGTCGGCAAGCTGCGCCGCGCGCTCGGCGGCCTGGACTCCCAGCAGGCCCTCGAGCTTCTCATCGACAAAACCCGGGATACCGCCTCCAACCCGGAATTCCTCAGCCAGATCCAGCGGTAGCGCTAACGCGTCTCCGCGCGGCGACGCGCGACCTGAAGCACCGCTCCCCAGTGCCGCCGGACCGAGTGGTCCCGGCGTAGCGCCAGCCGCCGCCTGATCTCGCCGTACAGCCGCTGCCGTTTCCAGTCCGCCATGGCCAGGTGCCCGGAGAACGTGCTGAGCAGCTCGATGTACTCCTCGGCGTCGTAGCCGCGCTCCCAGTCGTAGTGACGGACCGCGGTCATCTCGAACAGCCCGCTGGCTTCGATGTCGGCCCGGTCGCCGGCCAGCCCTCCCGGACGCGGCCACGGCGTGCCGGGCGGCCGCCCTTCGCCGATCTCGTCGTACACGTCCTGGATCTCCTCGAAGAAGGGATCACCGCCGTCGGGAAACACGTGTCCCGCTCCCCAGATGGCCAGGTGGCCGCCGGGGCGCAGGGCCTGCCACGCCCGCTGATAACGGACGGCGGGATCGATCCAGTGCCAGGCCGTGGCCGCGTACACCAGGCTGACCGGCTCGGGCGGCCGCCACTCCTCGAACTTGCCCTGCACCACCTCGACGGGCCATCCGGCCAGGTTCCTGCGGGCGGCCGAGGCGAGTTCGGGGCCGAGTTCGACGCATGTGATGCGGAACCCGCGCTGGGCCAGCGGACGAGTTGCCTTCCCTGTGGCGCAGCCCACCTCAAGCAGGTCCTCGCCCGGTTCCAGGCCAGCCAGCTCGATGAGGTCATCGAATAGGGCCGCCGGATACTCAGGACGGGCTCGGTCGTAGATCTCGGCCGCCTGGTTGAACGTCTGCCGCAGCCGCTCGCGCTCGTCATCTCCATCCACCGGGTAAGTCTGTCACCGATGATCCGGCCGGCCTCGACGTTCGCCCCGGGGGAGGGCGTTATGAGTTCACGTGGGTGACCATGGTGTTCCGGTTCGGGCAGTACCGTTTTCTCTCCGCTTACCAGGATGTAAACGCTTGCAGCGGAAATCCGGGCGCGCATACGCTAACCCTCGGCACCAGGCCCGTCAAGATCCGTTGCCGCTGATCGCCCACGCGGCTCCTGGCCCGGCCCGCGGTTGAGCTCGTGCACCTTCGCAACGTGGGCTACGGCTGCTATAACTTTGCCGTTCGCGCGAAACGCTAAGCAGACCAAGGCGGTGGCCGCTGAGAACCTGGCGGACCAGGGTGGTCCGGCGTCATCCACATCCGGGGCGGGGGTTCACCCAGGGGCTGATCGCCGACGGCCAGATGGTATGGGAATCCACCGGTCTTTACGGGGAGTCCTCGCTGCGCCGGTACCAGCTGGGCGCTCAGCAGGTTGAGCACCGCGTGCCGCTGTCCGGCGAGCTGTTCGGCGAGGGCATCTGCCGGGTGGGGGCCGACATCTGGCAGCTGACCTGGCAGGACCGGATTGCCCTGCGCTGGGACGCCTGGAGTCTCGAACTGGCCGGCCGGGTCCGCTACAACCGCGAGGGCTGGGGGATGTGCGCGGCCGACGGCTACGTCGTGACCAGCGACGGGAGCAGCGAGCTGGTCCGCCGTGACCCGCGGACGCTCCAGCCGCAGGCCGTTATCCACGTCCGCTGCGCCGGCCGCCGGGTACCTGGCCTCAACGATCTCGCCTGGTCCGCCGGCACAATATGGGCCAACGTGGCGGGCACGCACTACCTGGCCGGTATCGACCCGGACAGCGGCGAGGTCAGCGACGTGGTCAATGCCCGCCCGGCCGCCGAACGGCACCGGGGCGACCAGCAGGCGATCATGAACGGAATCGCCGCGCTGCCCGCGGCCGGGGAGTTCCTGCTGACCGGAAAGAACTGGCGGTCGATCCGGCACGTGCGGCTGAAGCCGGCCAGGGCCGGGGCCGCCACCGACCGCCTCCTGGCCGGCCTGAGTCGCTGAGCCGGCGGCCGCTGAGCTGGCGGACACGGAGCCGGCGGACACGGAGCTGCCGGGCACCGAGCTGGCGGGCACCGAGCTGGCGGGCATCGAGCTGGCGGGC
>CAWDXO010000013.1:0-814782 GCA_963806335.1 uncultured Actinomycetes bacterium | reverse complement strand
TCGTGGATGTGCAGCCCGGCCCATCCGATCATGTCTATCTCGCGGATTTCGGGCTCACGAAGGGCGCGTTGTCGTCGGCCAGCCAGACTGGAGCCGGTCAGTTCATGGGTACGCCGGCGTACAGTGCCCCGGAGCAGATCCAGGGCGGGCAGGTGGACGCCCGGACCGACGAGTACGCCCTGGCCGGTGCGGCGTTCACGCTGCCGTCCGGCGAGCCGCCCTTCCCCAGGGACCAGGGAATGGCGATGATGTACGCGCACCTGTCGGCCGCGCCGCCGCTGCTGCTGAGCGTCGCGGCACAGGCCGGCCTTCCCGCGGCGGTGGATGACGTCCTGCGGCGGGCCCTGGCGAAGGCGCCCGACGATCGTTATGCCAGCTGCAGAGCGTTCGCTGACGCACTGCGCCGACATCGGGCTGCAGCGATACGACTGCGACGTGGCCATCGCGCTGCAGCGGCGCACGCTGGCCGATCAGCCGCTCGGGCTGGGGCTGGAGCAGGCGGATACGCTGACCACCGCGAGCCTGGGGATGGCCTCGCGGCGCGGCGGAACGTCCGGATGAGGCCGCGGCGCGCTACCAGGAGACCTTGGTCGACCAGCAGCGCACGCTAGGCCCGGATCACCCTGACACGCTGGCCACCCGGTTCAGCCTCGCCCGGGAGATGGCGGCGCGCGGGGATCATGCCGGAGCGGAGAAAGCGTTCCGGGAGGTGCTCGCGGCCCGGCAGCGGACGCTGGGCCGGGATCATCCGGACACGCTGGCCACCTGGTTCGCCATCGCGCAGCAGCTGGCCGCGCGCGGGGATCAAGCCGGCGCCGAGAAGGCGTTCCAGCATGTGTTCGCGGCCCGGCAGCGGATGCTCGGGCCGGATCATCCGGACACGCTGGCCACCTGGTTCGCCATCGCCCAGCAGCTGGCGGCGCGCGGGGATCATGCCGGGGCGGAGGAGGTGTTCCGGGAGGTGCTCACGGCCCGGCAGCGGACGCTGGGCCGGATCATCCGGACACGCTGGCCACCTGGGCCGCCATCGCCCAGGAGCTGGCGGCCCGCGGGGATCATGCGGGGGCCCAGGAGGTGTTCCGGGACGTGGTGGCCGCGCAGACGCGCACCTTGGGTTCGGATCATCCGGACACGCTGGCCGTCCGGTTCGCCTTCGCCCAGGAACTGGCGGCCCGCGGGGATCATGCCGGGGCCCAGGACCAGTTCCGGGAGGTGCTCGTGGCCCGGCGGCGGACGCTGGGCCGGGATCATCCGGACACGCTGATCGCCTGGGTCAGCATCGCCCAGGAGATGGCGGCGCTCGGCGATCACGCCGAGGCGGAGCACCAGTTCCGCGGCATGCTGCCGCACCTGCGGCGACGGCTGGGCCCGGGTCACCCGGACACGCTGATCGTCCGGTTCAGCATCGCCCGGGAGATGGCGGCGCGCGGGAAGCATGCCGCGGCGGAGGAGGAGTTCCGGGAGGTCCTGCCCGATCTGGAGCAAAGGCTGGGGCCGGATCACCCGGTCACGCTGATCCTGTGGTTCAGCATCGCCCAGGAGATGGCAGCGCGCGGTGATCATGCCGGGGCGGCGGACGAGTTCCGGGATATGCTGCCCCACTTGCGGTGGCGGCTGGGTCCGGATCACCCGGATACGCTCGCGGCCGCCGAATGGCTCGACCGTATATCAGCCCGGCAGGATCCTTCTCACTCCCGATCGCTGCCGTAGGGTGTGGGTGCGCACCGGCGCCGGAGTTTGGAGGGACGATGGCCGAGAATGTCGTGGCCGATCCTGCCGTCCAGGCCCTCATCGCGGCCATCAACCAGGGGGACCGGAAGGCGTTCTTCGGCGCGCTCACCCCGGATGCAACGATGTCGACGACGGCACCGACCGCGACCTTACCGAATAGGCCGACGGATTTTCTCCGTCCACGGCCACTTGGACGTCGTTCTCGGCCGATGACGGGGGCCGCTCGCTGATCGCCGCGTACCGCAACGACACCTGGGGCGAGATGCGCACGAGGTGGGTTTTTACCATCGCCAACGGCAAGATCACCCGCTTCGAGACCGGTCAGGCCTGACACTGGCAGCGCCAGCACCCGCTGGGCTCGTCCCGTAGATCTTCAGCGACGGGCCGGTCCGCCTGGAGCCTGGGCAACCGCGTTAACCGGGCGCGGGAGCGGCAGGTCCTGGGACGGCCCGCGACGGCAGTGGCCTGACGGCGCAGGACGGGCCGGAGTGACACCCGCCGCCGGCGCGGGCAGCGGCATCACCCGCACCTGACCAGGCTCCAGCCGCCGGCCGCAAGATCTAAGGGACGTCCTAGGCGTCTCGGACGAACTGGTAGGTGAGGAAGGCGAGGCCGTCACCGATGGTCTTGGTATCGACGAGGCGCATGGGCTTGCGTCGCGTGGTCTCGCCGAAGAGGCGCTCGCCGGCCCCGAGCACGACCGGGCAGACGACCAGCCGCAGCTCGTCGACGAGGTCGTGCTCGATCAGCGTGCGCCCGAGCTGATAGCTGGCAGGGATGACGATTTCTCCGGCTAGCTCCTGCTTCAGCTTCGACACCTCGGTCACCACATCACCCCTTAGGACCGTCGAGTTGTTCCAGTCGGGATCTTCGAGGGTCGAGGACACGACGTACTTCGGCAGGCTGTTCAACCTGTCCGCCAGGGCGCCACTCCGGGGTCGCCACCGCGCCCCGAAGAACTCGTAGCTCCGCCGGCCCAGCAGCCATGCCTCGGCGCCCAGCGCCTCGTCGAGCGCGACCTTAGCCCACTCTTCGAGGTCCTTGCCCCCAAACTGGTTGAACCAGCCGCCGAGCCTGAAGCCCTCCGCACCGTCCGGGTCCTGGACCACTCCATCGAGCGAGACGTTCTGCGGACCGCTCATCACGATCTTTCCCATTTCGTTTCTCCTTTTCGTTGGCGTTGTCAGAAGCCACTGATGTAGGCGCCGCGGCATCGGGAAACTGGCCGCCCGCCAACCGGCCAGTTCGCTCCTCGGCTGGCGCCTATACAAGATGGAAGTGCGCCAAAGATGCGGGAAGAAGGTGACGCGAGGGTGGTGACAGCCGACTTGATCTCCAGGGCACGGGCCGGGGACGGCGACGCGTTCCGGGAGCTGACCGAGCCGTACCTGCGAGAGCTGCAGGTGCACTGCTACCGGGTGCTCGGATCCTTCGCCGATGCCGAGGACGCCCTCCAGAACACGCTGCTGGCCGCCTGGCAAAGCCTTGGCGGGTTCGAGGGACGCGCCTCGCTGCGCACCTGGCTGTACCGGATCGCCACCAACCGGTGCCTCGACGCGCGCCGCGCGGCGAGCCGGCGCCCGCCGAAGGAGTGGGACGTGCCTGGGGTTGAACGGCCCGAGCCGACGCGGCTCGGCGAGGTCGTATGGCTACAGCCGTTTCCCGACGCCCTCCTGGAGGGTGCGATCGAGGTGCCGCTCGGCCCCGAGGCCCGCTACGAGCAGACCGAGGCCATCTCGCTGGCCTTCATGACCGCCCTGCAGGTCCTGCCGCCTCGCCAGCTCGCCGTGCTCATCTTGCGCGACGTCCTCGGATTCCACGCCAGCGAGGTGGCCGGCATGCTGGACACGACCGTCGAATCGGTCAACGGCGCCCTCAAACGGGCCCGCGCCAGCCTGCAGCGCCAGCAGCAGCCGGCCGCCGGCCGCGAACCGCCTCCCGCCGCCGGGTCACCGCCCGAGGATGCGCTCGTGGCGAAGTTCGTCAGCGCATGGGAGTCCGCCGATCTCGGTGCGCTTGTCGCCCTGCTGACCGACGACGTCTTCATGTCCATGCCGCCGATGCCCTTCGAATACGAAGGCCCGGACGTCGTGGCCCGCTTCTGCGCCAGCCTGTTCGGCGCGGGCCGCAGGTTCGACCTCGTGCCGACGCGAGCCAACGGCCAGCCGGCGTTCGGGGCCTACTTGCGCGCGCCTACCGGCATCCGCTATGGGACCGGCCTCTACGTCCTCACCCTCACCGGCGACCGGATCTGCGCCATGACCCGCTTCGAGAACAGCGTGCTCCCGTGGTTCGGGCTGCCGCGATCGCTGCCGAGCCGGTAGCCCAGCCGGACACGCCGTGACCGGTGGCCACGGACCGGGCCTCAGTACCGTCCGACGGCCGTAAACCGGCCGTTGTCGGCGGTCGTCCGTTGACCGCCGAGGATGTTACGCAGCTCGTCCGTCACGGGGTCCGGGTACCGGTCGAGAGTCGCTTCAAGGTCGTGGCGCTGGGCCGGAGTGGAGTAGGCGGCCAGCTCCCGCTCGAGCTCGGCGCGCCGGGTGCGGTCCGCCTCCGGACAAGGCGGGATGAGCAGGGCGTACACAAGGGACATGAGCCCGGGCAGCAGGGCTATGCCGCCCGCGCCGCTGCGCAGCACGACACCGACCACCGTGAGCACCACCCCGGTCAGCAGGGGGCGCCACCGCGGCCGCACGGCGCTGGCCAGGCGGATCATGCCGAGAACGGTGAGCAGCGCACCGATGCGGATCCACCTCTGGATCCGTCTGGAGCGTGCGGGCCGGGTGAATACCGGGTCGGCCGACCCGGCGGAGCTCCATACCACCAGGTTCCGGCGATGCGGTCGCAGCCTCATCGCGGCCTCCTCACCGGGGTGCGGCTCTGCGTGTCCACTATGGTACGCTCCCGCACTCTTCAGGAGGATGCCGCGCGCTGGCCAGATACAGCCAGCGCTCCTCGACAGCTGTCCACCGTCTAGTTACAGTAGACAGATGGACGGCAACCTGCTCGCCGAGGCCAGGCGAGCCCAGGAACGGCTGGTCGATGCCGAGCGTGACGCCGAGATCGCCCGGGCTGAATTCAACCGGGCGGTGCGCCGCCTGCACCTGCAGGGCTCGTCGCTGCGTGAGCTCGCCGCCACGCTCGGGCTCAGCCACCAGCGGGTACACCAGATCGTGGCGGAGGCCGGCGGGTCCCGCCGCTGGGCACGTCGCCGCGACACCCGTCCCGATCCGCTGCTGGCCTGCACCTTCTGCGGCAGCCCGCAGAACAAGGTCAGAAAACTCATCGCCGGTCCCGGCGCGTACATCTGCGACGGGTGCGTCGGGGCGGCCGAGACCGTGATCGGCTCAGGCCAAGCCGCCAGCACTCAGGCCGGCCTGATAACCGCAGTGCCCGGGCAGGAGAAACAGGCGCGGTGCAGCTTCTGCGGCAAGTACCGTCCCACCGTGGCCGGGCTGGCCAAGGTATCGGCCGGAGAACATGGACCAGGCCCCGGCGAGCGCCACGATCTGCACCGAGTGCCTGGAGCTTTGCGATGAGATCAACCGGGAGGAGTTGCTGCCCGGCTGACCTTCGGGTCAGCGCCCATGGCCGCCGCTTCGGTGGCCGGGGCACCCGAGGTACGGCGCAGGTCCAGCCGTTATGTGCGGAACAAACCCTGGCCTTCTCTTGTTCGTGCCGTGCATCGGCGCGAGACTTAAGCAAAGTTCAGACGACCAGGGAGAAAACAGTGCACACTACGCTGCGTCCTGCCCCGGCTCTGAGCGAGTGATCAGATGCGGCTGCTGCTTATCGGCGCCCCTGGCGCAGGCAAGGGAACCCAGGCCGAGCTGCTCGCCGAGCGGTTCGGCCTAGCCCACATCTCCAGCGGCGACCTGCTGCGCCAGCACGTCAGGGAGCAAACGGCGCTGGGACGCAAGATCAAGTCCTACGTCGATCACGGCGACCTGGTCCCGGACGGCCTGGTCATGGACATGCTGCGGAAGCCGGTCGTGGCCGCGTCCGAGGCCAACGGCTACGTCCTTGACGGATTCCCGCGTACCGTCGACCAGGCCAAGGCGGCCTTTACCGTGGCCCAGGCCCTCGGGGCCGAGGTGCAGGCCGCGGTGCACCTCGACGTGCCCCGCGAGGAACTCATCCGCCGGCTGCTGTCCCGCGGCCGCGGCAGCGACGACACCGAAGACGTCATAGACCACCGCCTGCAGGTCTACCAGGAGATGACGATTCCCTTGCTCGACTACTACGCGGGCCGGGAGTGGATGTTCGCCGTGGACGGGACCCAGCCGGCCCACGACGTGCACGAGGACATCGTCGGTCGCCTCAAGAAGCTCGCCGCCTTCTCCCCGTGGCGCTTAGCTCACCGTCCGAGCTTGCCGATGACGGCTGGGCGGCGTAGGCCGATCGCCGCAAGCCGTCGCGTTCATCGTCGGAAAGGGTACCGGGAGCGCGCGGGGCAGCCGGGCCACGCCGCGGCCCCGCTCCCGAACGAAGGCGCGTACGTCAACTGTCTCCCGTGCTGACCAGCGCGGCGAACTGCTGGGCGTTGACGTGGGCGTAGTCGCGGTAGCAGTTGTTGAACAGCACCTGGGTGGTGTCGGCTTCGGCGGCCAGGCCGCGGACCTTGGGGGCCCATTCGCTGAGCTCGTCCTCGCTGTAACGGTAGCGAAATCTCTCCGAGATGTCCTTGCTGGTCCATTTGTCGGAGTGGCCGTGCATGCGGACCACGGCCAGGTCGCTGGTGGCGGCCAGGACCGGGGGGATCGAGCTTGGGTAACCCTGCGGCTCGTCCACGCACACGTACGGCAGCTGGTGGGCGGCCAGGAACTCCAGGGTTTCCTTCCTGTTGTCTTCGGTCATCCAGGTGCGGTTGCGGAACTCCACGCATACCCGACGTGGCGCGGCCCGCTGTGCGCAGGACAGAATGTAGTCCTTATTGGCCCTGGAGATCGGGAACCAGGGCGGGAACTGCAGCAAGATCGCGCCGAGCTTCCCCGCACGGTGCAGCGGCTCCAGCGCGGCCAGGAACCGGTCCCACGCCTGGTCGGTCACGGCCGGGTCGACGTCCTTGAGGTACACCCGGTCCTTCCCGCTCGGGCTCGCGGCCTCGCGTAGGTCGGTGGGCAGTGCCGCCACCCGGGTGGGATGCTGGGTGAACAAGCTGAACGCCTTGATGTTGAAGGTGAACCCGGCCGGGGTCCGCTCGGCCCAGGTCTCGGCGGTTCGTTCCGCGGGCAGCGCGTAGTAGGTGGCGTCGACCTCCACCAGCGGGAACTGGCGGGCGTAATATCGCAACCGTCCCTCCGGCGTGCTGGCCTCGGGCGGATACCAACCCGAGGCGATCAGCGTCCGGTCCGTCCATCCCGCCGTGCCCACCTGAATCTGGCTCATGTTCTCAGCGTAGGAGAGGCGCCCGGCTGCGCCTGGCCACCGGTCACAGGCCGGTATCGGCCCGGCCCGCCATGGCCGCGTCCAGGTCGGGATAGGTATCGATCACGCGGTCGATCCCGGTCAGCTCGAGTACCCGCCACACCGCGCTGCTGTTAACCGCGACCCGCAGCCCGGCACCGACGGCCGCGGCCCGGTGCTGAGCGTGTACCAGCGTGCGGATCCCGGCCGAGTCGCAGAACACCGTCGCGGTCATGTCCACGACCAGCGTCGCCGCGCCCTCGTCCAGGATCCGCAGCAGCTCGCTGCCCACCTGGTCAGCATTGCCCATGTCGATCTCGACGGGCAGCTTGATCACGGTCTGGCTGCCTGCCTGCCGCACGAGGCACACGTCTACGGCCACAACTTCCTCCGGACCCCTGAGACCAAGCTGCCCAGCCGCCCAGACCAGCTACATCCCCTGGTCAGTTAATTCCCCTCTCACCCTAGTACCTGCCCCGGCCGCGCTCCGGCTATGACGTATCCCCGTGCAGGTCAGTCGCTACGGTGAGTGACTTCCGTTAGGCGTAATCCTGGCTGGCAGTCAAGCAGGACCACCGTTTGTATGCACGGGAGTTCCTAGGCTGGCGTAATCTCCTTCACAGGCGCCAGACCAGCCAACATGGTCTTAAAGGCGGCCGCCGGTATTATCCGGATCGGCTGGACATTCGCCGCCTGATGCCGCAGTGTTTATCGTGTCGTGAGAAAAAGAGCGCTGCCCCAGACCCTGGCAGTGACAGAAACCTACCGCTGCGGCGGTGAGTCAAGTGACTGGCGGTAAGCAAAAGTGAGCAGTCCCCGGCCCCTTCCCCGCTCGGCCGTCCGTCCAAACGCAGTCCCCCCGACGATGCCGGACGAACGCCGTGACCCGTGGCTGCGTATCGGTGCCCAGGTCTTCCTGACGTTTCCGCTGCCCGGTCAGCCCGGGCACGGCAGGACGGCCTTCTTGCGGCGACAGCCGGTCCGCATCGTAGACGGCCGGGCAGAAGGCGGCTACACCAACTCGTTTGAGCTCATCTGTCCCGGCTGCGGGGATCATCCGGGCGTGGATTTCCTGGAGGTCCCACCGCGGCTTCAGCGGCTCCGCGGGCCGTGGACGCTGCCGGCGGCCCTGGCCGCGTATGACGAGCACCTGGGGTATGTCGTTCCCCGACCGGGGAAAGCTCCGGAAGCTTAGTCCAGGTCTATTGGGATGATTAGGGAGAGCTTTGCTGAATGCGGGCACCGCGCGTTCCCGCCCCCCCAAACTCGGGTCTTCTCCCACGCAAGAGCTGGGTTTGCACCCGGAAGAATAAATGGGAGGTGTAGAGGAATAGGAAGCGGGCCAGGGGGCGGGGGGGAGAGAGAACAGATAAGAAGATCCCGATACACCCGGTTCTACTCGTCGTGGTCGTAGCCTCTCCGTTGGCGTCAGGCGCCGTGACAGAATCTGGGGACGAGTTAGGCGCACCGTTCCTGCTCGGCTGGACCAGCGCTCCGGCGGCTTCGAACACCCCGATCTGGGAGGCGCTGAACCCGAGTTCTTTGAGTATCTCGGCGTTGTGCTCGCCCTGACGGGCCGCAAGCTGACCTTCGTCGGCCGTCGGCTGGTCCGCGAAGTGCCACGGACGGC
Organism: uncultured Actinomycetes bacterium; assembly: GCA_963806335.1. Taxonomy (GTDB): domain Bacteria; phylum Actinomycetota; class Actinomycetes; order Streptosporangiales; family Streptosporangiaceae; genus Palsa-504. The sequence continues at coordinate 806,012 of CAWDXO010000013.1, read as the reverse complement.
CGGGGATCTTGATCTCGCCGCCCGACCGGTCGGATAGGGTCCGCACCGCGTTCCACGTGCGGGCCCATTCGCTGTTTGCGAATTCCTTGACGCTGCGGACCCGCCCGGTAGCGATCTTGGCCTCGTCCAGCTGAGCGTCGAGTGACTCCATGTCGCTAAACGTCCAGATCCACTCCTGCACGATGCAGTGCAGTGCCTCCAGGTTGCGAAGGCGCAGCTCAGGTGTTAGGAATCGCGGGTCCTTGCCGAGATCCGGCCGGCGCATAGCCGCCAGGTAGAAGGGGAAGGACATGCTGCCGACCAGACTCATGGGACTCGCGAATCGTTCACCGCGAGGTCCGGCGAAGAACGGGCCGTCAGTCGCGCCCAGGATCGGCCGCTCGGCACCGAGCTCGGAATCAGACAGGTCGGCGTGCACACGCTCGTTGATGGAGAGCATCACGGCCGCCATGGCCACGTCGATGTACTGGCCTTTGCCGGTGCGCTCACGCTCTGTGAGGCAGGCCAGGATGGCGATGGCAGCGTGCAGGCCTGAGTACACGTCGGCGTGGGAGAGCGAGTCGCTGCGCAGCCGGTCGGCCCGCTCGAAATGATCGGCCGTCATTTCGGTGATTCCCGTCTCAGCCTGGATCGTCGGCGCATAAGCCATCCGCGAGCGAAACGGACCGTGCTGGCCGTAGCCGCTGATCGAGGCGTAGACGACACCGGGGTTGCGGGCCGAGACCGACTCGTAATCCAGCCCGAAGGCGGCGAGAGCACCGGGCCTGAAGTTCTCCACGATCACGTCGGCGGTATCGCAGAGACGCAGGGCGACATCGCGGGCGCCCGGCACGTTGAGGTCGATGCTCAGGTTGCGCTTACCGGCGTTCTGCTGAGAATAGTAGCCCGAGATCTCGCCGTGGCGGGGGAACGCCTTCCGGGACAGGTCGCCACCCGGAGGCTCGAGCTTGATGACTTCGGCACCCAGGTCGAGCAGCGTCTTGGCGCAGTGGGGCCCAGCGAGCACGCGGGAGAAATCAACGACGCGAATGCCTTCGAGCGGAAGCGGCATGCCGCTCACCTACCCTCGAACTCGGCTATGCCGATGCCGTTCTCGCGATACGACCTGGCGGCGGTACGGAAGTCGGCAGAACGGATGATTGGTCGCTGAATCTCCGCCATGGCCTCATCGGCGGCCGCGATCCCCTCGTTGACCGCGACGGAGACCAGGCGCTTGGTGGCCGCGTGCGCGATCGATGGTCCGTGGGCGAGCTCCTGGGCGAGAACCATCGTGGCCCTCTCGAGCTGCTCATCGGCTACGACCCAGTTGATGATGTTCCAGCGTTCGAGGGTGGAGGCCGGGTAGCGCCGGCCGAGCAACGCCATTTCCTTGGCCCTGGCCGCACCGGCACGCTGCGTGAGCCGTTGTACTGCGCCCATCAGGGGGTGGAGGCCCACCGTGACCTCGACCGAACCAATCTTGGCCGACTCAGACGCGACGATGAGGTCACAGGCCAGCGCGAGCTCGAAGCCACCGCCGACGCAGACTCCCTGGATGCTGGCAATTATGGGGGCAGGGTGCTCATTGAAGGCTCGCAGCGTCCCGGTAAAGCCCCAGTCGAGAACGTCGGCCTTGTCTGCATCGGCGATCATTGCATCGAGGTCAGCTCCGGCTGAGAAGTGCCGGAGGGAGCTGCGCAGGACGATAGCTCGCGCGCCTTCCCGCTGGGCCCATTCGAGTCCCTTGATGAGCTCGCGGTTCAGGGCGCGATCCATCAAGTTGTAGGGGGCCAGTCCCATGGACAAGACGGCGACCGCTCCGTCCATGACCGTGGTCAGCGGTGGGCTGTCGGCGGCTGCCGGGACCGGCAGTTCTGAAGTGTTCGACACGACGATCTTCCAATGCTCGATGGTTTCGCGGCGAGTGTGCTGCTAGCGGGGCGGTAGGCGAAGGAGGGCGGCAGTCTCATCAACTGAGGCGGGCGGGCGATCCAGGGCGGCCGCCAGAGCCACAGCACGCTGAACCAGCGGCAGGTTGCCGGGGCTCTGCTCGCCCTTGCGGAGATACAGGGTGTCCTCAAGTCCGGCGCGCGCGTTACCGCCTAGGGCGAGGCCGATGGCGGTCAACTCCAGGTTGGCCCGGCCGATGGCGATCACCTGCCAGACACAGTCCGCCGGGAGGCGGCGCACCATGGTGATCAGATTGTCCGCGGTTGCCGCCATCCCGCCCTTGACCCCGAGCACGATCGAGAACGCCAGCGGCCAATCGCTGAGGTGCCCGGCGTCACGCAGCCGCAGGCAGGCGTCGAGATGGCCCGTGTCGTAGATCTCGAGCTCCGGCTTTACCCCGAGTTCCTGCATGCGCCGCGCCAGGCGCAGCACATCGGACGGTGGATTGCGGAATTCACCTGAACCAAAGGTCATCGTGCAGGGATTGAGGGTCGCCATGCGGGGCCGTAGCTCGACGAGCGCCTCGCGTTCGGTGAACGGGACTGAGAGCCCGACACCGGTGGACATCTGGATGAGGATGGGACACCGCTCCGCGATCAGGTCCATCGTGGTCCGAGCGGTCTTCAGATCCGCCGTGGGTCGATCGCGGGCGTCACGCAGATGGATGTGGGCCACGGAGGCGCCGGCGAGATACGCCTGATGGACCGCCTCGGCGATCTCATCAGGCTGCGTCGGCAGCGCCGGGTTGTCTGCCTTGGACGCGATCGGTCCGGTGGGCGCCACCGTGATCACGACACTCATGGCCGTCGGCCGAGAAGGCATGCGGCGGCGCACGCGGGGTTCTTGGATGGCATGGCATGTGCTCCAGATCCGGTTGGCAGCGGGTTGCCGCCCCGCCGGCCAGTGTCGACGTAGGGGAGGTAACGCCGTGCGTGGTCTGACTCGCCGAAGCGACGTGCGGGCGAGGGGCCCGCTGCTGAGGCGGCTCGATGACGGCCCGCGGTCGGCACTATGGGTGTGCCGCCCGCGGCTCGTCATCGTCGGTCGGGCGAGAGCTCAGTCCCCCATCGTGCCCGGGGCCAGGGCCATGTTGACGGGGAGTTTCTCCGCCTGGGTGTAGGGAGTCGCCTTGTTCTCCTGGACCCAGCGTTTCTCGGCCACGGACTCGAACGGCGGCGGGATCTCGCCCTGCAGCGACCACAGGTCGAACGGCGGTTCGGTGATGGTGAACTCCCAGTCGTAGCCGCGCTCCCTGATCCAGGGTGCGATGACCTGGTCGAGGCTCTTGACCCACCATTCCCGGATGATCGGGCCGGGCAGGGTCCGCGCCATCTGGTCGATCTGCAGCCGGACGAACCTGTCATGGGACTCGCCGCCCACGTAGAACGAGTCGGCCGCGATCTCTTCGAAGATGATGACGACATAGAACCGGGGGATCGGGACGGCCTCGTAGACCCGCGTGATCGCCGCGGCGAACTCCTTCTTGTCCTCGGGCGTGTAGGCGCCGACCGGGTGGTGGATCTTCCAGAGGGGCATTTCAGTTCCTCACATGTCCGTATTGCGGGCGTTGCGATGGTGACGTTCTTGAGGAGGCGCCCGAACTCATCGGGCGTCCGTTTGTGGTAGCCGGCCGGCGTCTCGGGGTCCTTTCCGAGTCGCCCTACGCCGGGCCACGGCACCTGTGCCACGTCAAGGTGCCGACGCTCTCTGTCTCTGCCGAGGTATCGGGTGATCCGGATCACGTTGCGCATTACCAATAGATCACAGATCGAGTATCGATTCAAGACTTAGTTGTAAAAAAAGATCCACTAGTCCTGGACCTTCCACTAAGATCACGGAGGATCCTGGATGCCCAGCGTGGGAAGAAAGGCCGCAGTTCAGCCGGCGCGGCTATTGGGCTGGGTCGGGCGCGTCCGCTTCGCGGCAGCCCGCTGGCCGGGGTTCACCCCGTCATCACTCGCCCTTCCGTACCCTCACGCTTCGCGACGCTCGAACCTGGCCGCGTCGAACCCCTCGGCGCCTTCGCGGCTGCCTTGGGAGAGGCTTTAGTATCGCGCCCGGGATGGCCGGCAGGCTGAACTGGAGCCGGTGCTAGCCGGCCGCGGATATCTAGCTCAGGGCGGACATCGTCGGGGTACCCCGGACCGACACAGAACTGGATGTCGGCGTGCTCGACGGGCTCGCCGCACTCGACGCAGATGACCTGGCTGGCGATCTTGTGCCCGGGTTCGCGGTGGTGCAAAGTGACGGGCGCGCCGCCTCCGTCGTCGAGCCATTTGTCTCCCCAGGCGAGCATGCTCGCCAGGACCGGGAAGAAGTCGCGGCCCATTTCGGTGAGCAGGTACTCGTAGCGTGGGGGATTGTCCTGGTAGAACCGCTTGGTCATGACCCCCGCGTCCACGAGCTTGCCGAGCCGGTCGGACAGCGTGTTGCGGGCGACGTTCAGGGATCGCTGGAACTCGTCGAAGCGCGTTAGTCCCTGCAGTGCGTCGCGGACTATGAGCAGCGTCCAGGAATCACCGAAGACATCGACGGCACGAGCCAGGGAACACGGCCACTCGGAGAACTCGCGCTTCATGAGTCCAGTTTAGCAACTGAGTTGCGAGCTACAAACCAGTGACTCCTCACCCGCGCTTGCTGGGATCGGCTAGGCCCTTCTTTCATAACGCGGCAGGAGTGATCGCGAGCGCAGTACGGCCGGCACGCTTCGTTCTGCTCCTGACCGTGCTCACGTCGTCAGTGCGGCTGGTGGTCCGGTACTGGGTCCACATTTGAAGCAGGCAGTCGTGTATCCGCATCCGGGTAATCGCATCCAGCGCGCCGAACGGCTCGTCCATCAGCAGAACCGACGGCCTGGTGATGATGGCCCGCGCAAATGCCGCCCGATGCTGCCTGCCGTCCTTCAGCGAGCCATGAGGGCGGGGAGCTGATTCCGGTGGCGGCGCGCCGGTCGCCGTGGCGTGGTGCGATACTGGTGCCAGATCGCGGCCGGTGTACGCGGGTTTGTCGCGGGCGAGCCTGGCCGGAGCCGCGAGCGCTAGGAGCGGTGTGCATGATTTCGCTTGCTCCCCCGTTACGGCTGGCTGAGGCCGCCGGGGCCCTGTCGTTGGCCACTGACCTGGCGATGGGCCAGCCGCTGGAGCACGGGCTGCGCACTGCGGTGCTGGCCGTGCGGACGGCTCAGGCGCTGGGGCTGCCGGAAGATGACCAGGTGACCGTCTTCTACACGGGCCTGCTGCATTTCGCCGGGTGCACGGCCGAGCGAGATCGACGCGCGGTTCTTCGGGGACGAGCTCGCGGCGCGGCCGCAGATGATGAGCGGTAGCTCACGGGTCCCGGCGGGAGCTCATCGCCATGGCGATGCGGGCTGCTTACCCGGGGAGTGCGCCGCTGGCGCGGGCGGCGATGATGGCCAGGGCGGCATTCGGCGGGATGGCCGAGTTCCGCAAGTGGGCGGCCAGCCATTGCGACGTTGCCCGCCTGCTGGGGGCGCGGATGGGCTTTTCCGGGCAGATCCAGCAGGCGCTGCGGCATCTGTATGAACGGTGGGACGGCGCGGGCATGCCAGGAGAACTGCGCGGCGGGCAGATCCCGCTGGCGGTGCGGCTGATGCAGGTGGCACAGGACGCGGACTGGCCTGGCAATACGGCGGGGCCACGCTGGCCGCCAGTACCTTAACCGGGCGCGCCGGGTCGGGGCTGGACCCGCAAGCGGTCAGCGCCTTCCTGTCGCTGGGCGATCAGCTGTATGAGGGCCTGGATGCGCCTTCGATCTGGGCGGACGCGATGGCCGCCGAGCCGGGCCCGCGGCCCGTGGTGGCCGGGCAGCGGCTGGATGCCTGCCTGTCGGCGATCGCGGATTTCGCCGACCTGAAGAGCATGTGGACGGCCGGTCATTCCCGCGGCGTCGCCGACCTGGCCGGACGAGCTGGCGTCGCGGCCGGGCTGGCCGCCCCCGAGGTGCTCACGCTGCGCCGGGCGGCGCTGGTGCACGACATCGGACGCGTCGCGGTACCCGTTAGCGTGTGGGCCAAGCCTGGTCCGCTGACCCGCGACGAGCACGAGCAGGTGCGGCTGCACGCCTACCATAGCGAGCGGGTGCTCCAGGTCAGCCCGTCGCTGCGCCCGCTGGCCCGCTTGGCCGGATCCCACGGCGAGCGGTACGACGGGTCCGGTTACCACCGGGGCAGCCAGGCCGGTGACCTGCCGCCCGCGGCCTGGCTGCTGGCGGCAGCGGACTGCTACCAGGCGATGGGGGAGCCGCGGGCGCACCGTCCGGCCCTGTCACCGCAGGCCGCGGCGGACGAATTGTGCCAGGACGCGGCCTCGGGCAGGCTTCCGCCCGAGGCGGTCCAGGCCGTGCTGACCGCGGCCGGCCAGCCGCGCCGGCCGGTACCCCGGCCCGCCGGGCTGTCCGAGCGGGAGTGCGAGGTGCTCGGCCTCATCGCCCGCGGGATGGCCACCAAGCAGGTAGCCCGCCAGCTGGGGATCTCCCCGAAAACCTGTGACCACCACATCCAGCGCCTGTACCGCAAGACGGGCCTGTCCACCCGCGCAGGGGCGACATTGTTCGCGCTCGAGCACGGGCTCATCCCCCAGGCTAGCGATCTTCATCGCCGTACCCCATAGGGAGTTCTCCCCACTGCCGATGCCCGGCGGTCTCGCCTAGCCTGTGCCACTAGGGCCAGTCACCCGGGGAGGGAAAGCGGCTGTCTGGCGCTCGTCTGGCCCGGTTGTGGTGGCCCGGTGCTCCACACACCGGGCCGGACGGCTTCGCCCCATGGTGATTGGCGAGGACATCGCGCTCGTCCGGCTGTCGGCAGGCGCAGGTAAGGATGGAGGCCAGGCGTGACCACGATCTGCAAGGCCATCCTCAGCGGCGCTACGCCCCGCCAGATCCGGGACCGGACCGAGGGACTCGAGCCCGCCCGGCTCCGCGACCTCGCCGTCCGGCTGGCTGAGCACCCCGACCTGACCGTCTCCGTGATCACCTGCGACGACGGCACCCAGGAACTCGAGGTCCTGGGTGCCGGCCCGCTCCAGCACACCGAGGACACCATCGACCACCACAAGTTCAGCCGCCAGCCAGCAAGGACACCGGCCCGGACGCTGTCCATCGCCAGCCAGGACGGCTTCCAGGACGCCATCCGCCTGATCCACGGCATCCTCCTGGACGCCGCCCTCTGACGCCGCAGCCTCGGCACTGCGGCCCCGGATGACTAGGCAGGTCCGAGTCGGCCTCGACCGTTACGATTTGGTGCAGTCATTCGGCTCGCCGAGCCGTTCCCCGGTATCCCTGATCGGCCGGGCCAGCTCTTCCTGGCTCAGCCTAAGACTCTCCCGCACTGCCCAAGAAACATGGCCTTCGAAGAGGTTTTGAAGTCAGCCAGCCACGATTGAGTTTGGCGAGCCTCCCGGCGCGCTCAAGGGCGTTACTCCTCTGCCCGTGGGGGTCGAGGATATCCGGAAAGGCTAAATGGCGGTGCGCCAAGGACCAAATACCCAAGTGCTCACCATTGTCGACACGCGAGCGGAACAGGTCGCCCCTTTGGTATTTGGAATTATGGACAGATCAGCTTGCGAACTGTCCCCGGTACTTGAAGTGCACGGTGAAGTTCCGCTGCGAGCCGGTCACGGATGCCTTTACCCGCCCACTGCGGGCGACCATGACCGTCCTGGTCGCGTGCCCGGAGATATGCACGCTGGTGAAGTGCTCGCTCCCGAAGTTGGCCAGCGGCAGGACGTTCCCGGTGCTGGCGAGGCTGGGAGCTTCCGCGATCACTTCAGTCGAGGAGTTCCTGCCGGACGGGTCGACCCATGTCCGCGCGTAATCCCAGTTCTGGGTGTGGTCGGAGAGCTTGATCGTGTAGTAGTCGCCGTTTGCACTGACCGACCCGCTCATGTGATCGCCAGGATAAACAGGGACGTCGGCACCTGACTGATATTGAATAGTCAGCATCGGAGCCGGGTATAGTTCCACCCAGGCCGAGTAGATAAGCTGCCCGTAGATCTCGTCCGACTCCGTCCCTGTCTGCTCGACAGTTGACGATCTGGCCCCGTCGATACCCACCCATGAGGACGAGTAGCCGTAGGACCCGCGCACGGACGGGACCACCCAGTTGGCAGAGGCAGAAGTGCCGCCGCCGGTGGTCACGTATCCGGCCCAGTTAAGGCTGTGAAGCTCGCCGGCGGTCGAGCCAGGGCCGGCTAGTAGATGCGGCCCGTCAGTGCGGGCCGTCGCGGCGGTACCGCTGGCAGCCAGGCCGCCGAGCAGGGCCAGGGTGCCGATTCCGGCGCAAATCGTCTTAATGCTCATGTTGATCTATCCCTCAGACCCGGCGGGCCGCTCAGGCCTGGGTCCTACCCCGTGATCGAAGGCCAGCGGGCTTATGATCGGGTCATAAGCGACTACACGCGCCCCCTTGTTCCACCTCCATAATGGGCGAGGCGACCAACCGGTAACAGAGCAAAAGGTCCTATCCAGCGACAGTAAATGGCCCTTTAAATCTCGGGAGTGGGATAGCCAATTATGGCGATAAGCCAGCATAAGCACGCATACCCCCCGGCCCTGGACAGGACACTGCCCGCGCGTCGTTCGGCCCGCCGATCTCTCCACACGCGGCCATCCGGTCAGTCTGTGAAAGCCGTGAGAGATCTGTCTCCTACTCGTCGACCTTCGCGGGTGACGTGGGCCACGCGAACCGAGGGCAGCCAGTGCAAGCCCCAGCGACGACACGCCATTCGCCGTTCTGGCTTGCTTCAAGCACCACATCGCGGTGTCGGTCAAGGCCACCGGTCTTGACGCCATCGGCGTGACACCACGTACACCCGCGCCGCTCCGGGGGCAAAAGCGTGAACCGGGAATGTGTCCACAAGACGGGACACGATCCCGACCGGGCTAGCACGGCGCCGTCAAGTCGCTCGTAGATATGGTCGTGTGCCTCGTTAGCAGATCCATGGTGGAGGCCGACAGCGGCACCGATCTTCGACCACGGGACGACAGAGTTAGCCTGGTCGAACTTGAAGTCTGAGTCGGACGCGAACAATACATGGCCGCATTCGAACGGGGTATGGCCGAGGCCCACGAGTGCCCGCCGATTCTGGATCGTGAGTTGGTAGAGCGCGGCCAGTAGCGCATAAGCATCGGCGGCCGTAGGGGACGGTGGCAGCGGACGGACTGGGACCGGCCACGCATTGACCACCGTAAACTCGCCCGGACGGCCGGACAACTCCCATGGGAGGTCCGTGGTTCGCCGATAGGCAGATGCAAGGTCGATGCTGAACCAACGCGTCGGGACTTCCCACCCGAGCACGGCATCGACGGCGCGGACCGTGGCCCGCGCCCGGGTAACTCGCGCTCGCCGACTCGGTGCGCCATCACCGGTGACGCCCTGCGCCGTTTGCCCGGCGCCACCGATCCACCCGAGGCCGATGGCATGCTGAGCCCGGATCACTACCTCGGCTCCTATGCCGCTATTCAACGAGGCGAAGGCCGCGTCGAGCCAACCGAGAACGCGGCGACGCGCGGGCGGCGAATCGTTAAGTTCGTCGAGGCACTCCCCGTCCTCCAGGTAGCGCCGCAACATCTCGACTGCGCTGGTGACTCGCTCTAGCGCCTCATAGGCGACGTCCTCCAGATCGGCGTCTTCGCGGCGGATGGCTTCGACGAGATTCGTCCCAGCGCTATAGAGCAAGTACCAGTCATACGGTAGCCACGCCTCATGTACCAGCATTGACCTAAGTAGTTCCGGGACCCCACCAACGTGGTCGCGGTCGTTGTGTGTCAGGAGCAGCACATCGACAGGCCCGCGGAACTTCCTGCCGAGCGCACTTCCCTTCTCCCCCGCGTCGACCAGGATGTAATGCCCTTGGTTCGTCGTGAAGGAGATAGCCTCCCCCAACCCCTGCCACTGCATGTCGGCATCGGCGCCCCAGTGGGCTCGCGTGTGTGACACATCACCGTGCAGCACCACATGCTGGACCACGGGACAACTGTATAACTCTTTTAGCACGTTTAGGTGGAGCTTCGGGTCTATCTCACAAAGATCGGTTTCGTAGCGGAGTTGGGGTGGCATGCGAGGACCGAGAGCTTCGAGTCGAGGCCGATTAGAAGGGAATAATAGTGAGACGTCTCTGTCTTGCCACTGTATTGGTGGTGGCTACCGCATCGTGTCTGGTCGCATCGGCTAACGCCGATCAGTCCAAAGCTGCGGCCCTAACGTCTGACGCTGCTAACGTAAGCACGAGCCTGACCACCGTTGGCAGAGAAGGTGCATCTGACATGGCGATCGCGGACGCGACAAGTGCTCGCAGTCGCTGCTGGTCCGTAGGTAGTCACATCGGGAATCGGTATACATTCACGGTGGCCGGTAAGAAGGTTGCCTGGTTCGAGGAGGACCACAACTACTGGTGCGGTAATGGCTACAGTATTACCCAAAACGGACTCGGTTTTTACACCCGCCAATGGGTCCAGTTCCCATGGTGCCTCAACGTTACTTCCAAGCTAAGTGGCTGGGATGGCCCGCATTCCAGCTGGGCCCACGGAGGTATCTGGGCTTCCTTGGGTCTCACGACTCCCTGGGATACATGCGGTACATATAAAACCGGGCATGTGGTGCTCCGAATCGCTGCCAACGGTTACTACGATTATTACGACGATTACTGATTCTTGGCCATCAGCCTACCAAGTGGCGGTAGCGTTCAGCCCGGACGGCACCCGCTTGGCCGTCAACGCTTTTGACGCCGGCTCGCATCTGGGACGTCACCGGCGCATAGCCTTATCGGCGTCAGGTCTAAATGTCTCCCCACGCAGGTCGTTGCCGTCCGGTAATGCCAGTCACCTGATCGCGGATGGACGCCCACCGGAGGCGGTCGTTATGGGGACGAATACGGCACCGGGCGGCACCGGCGGGCATCGCATGGCACTGGCTGACATCACCGCATTTCACGTCGTCGCAGGTGAGAGGCCGTTTCCCCCTGGTCAAGCGAAGCGCCCCCAGCAGGATTCGAACCTGCGCACACGGCTCCGGAGGCCGATGCTCTATCCCCTGAGCTATGGGGGCTACGCGACGTGGGAAAGGGTATCAGCCGCGAGCATCGCGCGGACACGTAGCCGTACAGTGCGCGAGAAGGCGCCGGGAGACGCTACCCTCACGCGAGTGACGCAGGGACTTGGACGGGTGCTCGTCGTGGACGACGACGAGGTGATCAGGCGGCTCATCGCGGTCAACCTTCAGCTTGAGGGGTTTGACGTATCGACGGCGGTGGACGGCCAGGACTGCCTGGAGAAGGTGGCGGAGATCGATCCCGATGTCATCACGCTGGACGTGATGATGCCGCGGCTCGACGGCTGGGAGACGGCGGTCCAGCTGCGGAAGTCTCCGGAGACGGCCCACATCAAGGTGGTGCTGATCACCGCGCGCGCTCAGGAAGACGACAAGGCCAGGGGCGGCCGGGTGGGCGCGGACGCCTACCTCACTAAGCCGTTCGACCCGAACGAGATGATCCGAGTGGTCCGCGAACTGGCCGGCTCCGCCTAAGTGATCACCGCCGAGCTGCGGCGCGCCATCTCGGCCGCGGCCGGTCTCGACGCAGCTGACCCCGAGGCCGGCGACCCGTTGCTCCGCCCGGGCCCGGTGCCGGGCAGTTACGCGTCCGCCCTGCCGTTCCGCCTGGGGCCGGACCGGGATCCGGCGGTCCTGGCCGCCCGCCTCAGCCGCGAACCCTGGATCGAGCGCGCGGAACTCACCGGCCAGGGCTATCTCACCGTCACCGTCACTCACGACGCCCTGGCCGGCCTCGCGGTGCGGATCGTGCGGGCCGGGCCGGCCTGCGCCGCGAGCGACGCGCTGCGCGGCCGCACCGTCCCCGCCGCGCCGCCGGCGGACCTGGCCGGCGAGGCGGGCTGGCCGCAGGCACGGGCCGCCCTCGCCGCACAGCTGACGGCCCGGCTCGCCGCCACCGCGGGCGCGACTTTTCTTTTTTATCCCGAACGGGACGTCCTTCCTCCCCCTGCCACCCCGCACCCGTTCCCGGTCCGGGCCGGTCCGGTCGCGGCCGCCATCGGCTACGCCGGGGCGGATGAGGTGCGGTTCGCGCTGGCCCGGATGCCTCCGGGCGGCCCGGCGCCCGAGGCGGCGGTGGTCGCGCGGCACGTGCTGACCAATCCCGCTTATGCTGTTCGGTACGCGCATGCCGCCGCTGCCGCCGTGCTGCGCTGGGCCGCCGCGCTGGAGACCAGGCCAGCCGGATTCCGGCCACGTCTGCTCGCCGAACCGGGGGAGCTGGCGCTGCTCGACGCGTTGTCCTGGCTGCCCGAACGGGTGGCGATGGCGGCGCGTCGCGGTCGGCCCGACGAGTTCGCCGGGTACCTCGAAGAGCTGGCCGCGCGGACGATTGGCACCATGAACACCACCGGCTTTACGAGAATATCCAGCATCAGCAGCGAAAGACTGTGGCTGGCGGACGCGGCGCGGACCGGCCTGGACGCCGGCCTCGGGCTGCTCGGGGTCAGCGCGCCTGGCCGCCTTTAGGGAGGGAACCGCATGAGCCGCGTCGCGCATCCGGCCGGGCCACGCCATGGTGACGTGCTGCCCGCCGACCATCCGCCTGCTCCGCCGTCGGACCTGAACGAGCTGCATCCCGGCATCTGGCCGCGCGGCGCCCGGCGCTCCGACGGCGTGCTGATTCTCGGCGGGGTGGACGTGCGGGACCTCACGGTCGAGTTCGGCACGCCGCTTTACGTGTGCGACGAGGAGGACGTGCGCTCGCGCTGCCGGGATTACCTGGAGGCGTTCGGCCGGGACGACCGGGTGTTCTACGCGGCGAAGGCCTTCTGCTCCCGGGCGGTGCTGCGCTGGGTCAGCTCCGAAGGGCTCGGCGTGGACGTCTGTACGGGCGGCGAGCTCGAGGTCGCGCTCTCGGCGGGCGTGCCGCCCGAGCAGATCACGCTGCACGGTAACAACAAGAGCCTCGATGAGCTGTCCCGCGCGGTCTCGGCGGGCGTGGGGCATATCGTGGCGGACTCGTTCGAGGAGATCGCCCGGCTCGTGTTCCTGTCCGACGGCGCGGCGGCCCGGCCCAAGATCCTGGTCCGGGTCACCACCGGGGTGGAAGCGCATACGCACGAGTTCATGGCGACCGCCCATGACGACCAGAAGTTCGGTTTCTCGCTGGCCTCCGGGGCCGCCGACGAGGCGGTCCGGCGGGTGCTGGCCTGCCCGGGTCTGTCGTTCGCGGGGCTGCACTCGCACATCGGCTCGCAGATCTTCGACACGGCCGGCTTCGAGGTGGCGGCGCACCGCGTGGTCGGGCTGGCGGTCCGGATCCGCGATGAGCATGGCATCGATATCGTGGAACTTGACCTCGGCGGCGGGTTCGGTATCGCCTATACCGAAGAGGACGACGCGCCCGAGGTCAAGGAACTCGCCCAGAGCCTCCGCGACATCGTGGACGGTCAGTGCCGCGCCGCCGGGCTGGCCAGGCCGCGGCTGACCGTCGAACCCGGCCGCGCCATCGTCGGGCCGTCTACCGTGTCGCTGTACTCGGTGGGCACAATCAAGGACGTGGACGGATTGCGGACCTACGTCAGCGTGGACGGCGGGATGAGCGACAACATCAGGACCGCGCTGTATGACGCCACGTACGCGTGCGCGCTGGCCTCGCGCTCCTCGCCGGCGCCGCCGATGCTGTCCCGGGTGGTGGGCCGGCACTGCGAAAGCGGTGACATCATCGTGCGGCACGCCTACCTGCCGTCCGACCTGGCCCCCGGTGACCTGCTGGCCGTGCCGGCCACCGGCGCTTACTGCCGGTCCCTGGCCAGCAACTACAACCACGTCACGCGTCCCGCGGTCGTTGCGGTCAACGCGGGTGCGGCGCGGGTGATCGTCCGCCGCGAGAGCCTGGACGACCTGCTCAGCCTGGATGTCGGATGAACCAGCCGCTGCCGGGGAAGCAGTCCGTTCCCACCTTGAAGGTCGCCCTGCTCGGGTGCGGGTCCGTGGGCTCACAGGTGGCCCGGCTGCTCACCGAGCAAGCTGATGACCTGGCGCTCCGCATCGGCGCGCGGCTGGAGCTTGCCGGGATCGCGGTCCGGCGGGTCGGGCACCGGCGGGCCGAACAGATCGACCGGGCGCTGCTCACCGCGGACGCGCTCGGGCTGGCCACCCGGCCGGACATCGACATCGTGGTGGAGGTGATCGGCGGTATCGAGCCGGCCCGCTCGCTGCTGCTGGCCGCGCTGAAGGACGGCAAGCCGGTCGTCACCGCGAACAAGGCCCTGCTCGCCGAGAACGGCGCGGAGATCTACGGCGCGGCCCGCGAGTACGGAGCCGACCTGTACTACGAGGCTTCGGTGGCCGGCGCCATCCCGCTGCTGCGGCCGCTGCGGGAGTCGCTGGCCGGCGACACCGTGCGCCGCGTGCTTGGCATCGTCAACGGCACGACCAACTTCATCCTCGACCGGATGGACTCCTCCGGCGCGGGTTTCGCCGAGTCACTGGAGGAGGCGCAGGCGCTCGGCTACGCCGAGGCCGACCCGACCGCCGACGTGGAGGGGTTCGACGCGGCCGCTAAGGCGGCGATCCTGGCCAGCCTGGCCTTCCACACACCGGTCACGGCGGCGGACGTGCACCGCGAAGGCATCACCGAGGTCACCGCCGCCGATATCCTCAGCGCGCGGGCCCTCGGCCGGGTGGTGAAGCTGCTGGCCATCTGCGAGCGCGCCGACGGAGGCGTCTCGGTCCGGGTCCACCCCGCGATGATCCCGCGCTCGCATCCGCTGGCCTCGGTCAGCGAGGCATATAACGCGGTGTTCGTCGAGGCCGAGTCGGCCGGCCGCCTGATGTTCTACGGCGCGGGTGCGGGCGGTACCCCGACCGCGAGCGCCGTGCTCGGCGACATCGTCGCGGTGGCCAGGAACCGGCTGGCCGGCACCCGCGGCCCGGACGCGTCCACCTACGCTGGGCTGCCCGTCATGCCGATGGGGGAGACGCTCACCCGCTACCACGTATCGCTCGACGTGGACGACAAGCCCGGCGTGCTGGCCCCCGTGGCCGAGGCGTACGCGCGGCATGACGTCTCGATCGAGGCGGTGCGCCAGGCCAGCCGGGGTGAGCAAGCGCAGCTCGTGATCGTGACCCACACGGCCAGGGACGCGGCGCTGGCCGCGACCGTCCGCGAACTCGAGGCCCTGCCGGTCGTCCGGGCCGTGGCCAGCGTGATGCGCGTGGAAGGCGAGGAGGAATGACCGTGACTGAGCCGAAACAGCGGCTGACTCGCGCCCGGTCCCAGTGGCGTGGGGTGATCACCGAATACCGGGACTGGCTTCCGGTCACGGACGCCACGCCGGTAGTCACCCTGCAGGAGGGCGGCACCCCGCTGCTGCCCGCGCCGGTCCTTTCCGCCCGCACCGGCTGCGAGGTGTACCTCAAGGTAGAGGGCGGGAACCCGACCGGTTCGTTCAAGGACCGGGGCATGACGGTGGCGATCAGCATGGCGGCGGGCACCGGCGCCAAGGCGGTGATCTGCGCGTCGACCGGCAATACCAGCGCGAGTGCCGCCGCGTACGCGGCCCGGGCCGGGCTCACCTGCGCGGTGCTCGTGCCGCGCGGCAAGATCGCCATCGGCAAGCTCGCGCAGGCGCTGGTGCACGGAGCGCGGCTACTTCAGGTGAACGGCTCGTTCGACGACTGCCTCGAGCTGGCCAGGAAGCTGGCCGCCGAATATCCGGTGGCCTTGGTCAACTCCGTGAACCCGGATCGCCTGCAGGGCCAGAAGTCGGCCGCGTTCGAGATCGTGGACGAACTCGGCGACGCGCCCGACGTGCACTGCCTCCCGGTCGGGAACGCGGGGAATATCACCGCGTACTGGATGGGCTATGGCGAGTACCAGCGGGCCGGCCTGGCCGCCCGCGCGCCGCGGATGTTCGGCTTCCAGGCCAGCGGAGCGGCACCGATCGTGACCGGCAAGCCCGTGCTGCAGCCGCAGACGATCGCGACCGCGATCAGGATCGGCAACCCGGCCTCCTGGCTGCTCGCCGAGGCCGCCCGCGACGAGTCCGGCGGCGTGATCGAATCAGTGACCGACCGGGAGATCCTCTCGGCCTACCGGCTGATCGCCACCCAGGAGGCGGTGTTCGGCGAGCTTGCCTCCTCGGCGAGCGTAGCCGGGCTGCTGCGGACCTGCGCGAGCGGTCAGATCGCGCCGGGCTCCCGAGTGGTCTGTACCATTACCGGAAACGGCCTGAAGGACCCGGACTGGGCGCTGTCCGGTGCCCCGTCGCCCGCCACTATCGCGGCCGACGTCGGCGCCGCCGCCGCGGCGCTAGGCCTCGCCTAGCCCGTCCCCGGCTCCAGCGTTTCGGTCGGCCGGGCGCAGCCAGCCACAACGATGCTCCATCGTCGTGGCTATGACGACAGCGATGCTCCATCGTTGTGGTCCCGACACCGGAGGGTGAGGAGTCAGATGGCCTGGACGGAAGCCGCCGTGCGGGTGCGGGTCCCCGCGACCAGCGCCAACCTCGGTCCCGGCTTCGACGCGCTCGGGCTCGGGCTGACCCTGCACGACGACGTGGACGCGTGGATCTGCGCGTCCGGGCTGTCTATCGAGATCGCCGGCGAGGGCGCGGACCTGGCCGAGACGGGCGAAGAACACCTCGTGGTCCGGGCCATGCGAACGGCGTTCGCCGTCACCGGGGGCCAGCCACCGGGGATCGGGCTGCGCTGCCGCAACCGGATTCCGCACGGCCGGGGTCTGGGCTCGTCGGCCGCCGCCGTCGTGGCCGGCATCCTGGCCGCGCGTGCCCTGGCCGGGGACGGTGCAGCCGAGCTGCCGGACGACGCGCTGCTCGGGCTCGCCACCGCCCTCGAGGGTCACCCGGACAACGTGGCCGCCTGCCTGGGCGGCGGGCTGACGATCGCGTGGACGGTGGCCGGGCAGCCGCGCATGGTGCGACTGGATCCGCTACCGTCGATAAAGCCTGTCGTCTGCTTCGCGCCGGCTCCGGTCCGCACCGACGTGGCCAGGCGCCTGCTTCCCGATCGGGTGCCGCACGCCGACGCAGCGGCCAACGCGGGCCGCAGCGCCCTGCTGGTCGCCGCGCTGACGCAACTCCCCCCGGCCAGGCCGGCCCGGGCGGACGCGCTGTTCGACGCGACCCGCGACTGGCTGCACCAGGAGTACCGGGCGGCGGCGATGCCGGATACGGACGCCCTGGTCCGGAGGCTGCGGGAGGCGGGTATCGCAGCCGTCGTCTCCGGGGCCGGTCCCTCCGTGCTCGCGCTGCTCGTGCAGCGGCAAAGGTCTGATTATCGTCACCACCTGGACAGCCTGGGTTCAATCGTGAGAGAAACGGGTATTGCATGGCACATAAGCTCGCTAGACGTCGAGCGGCATGGTGCGCGTGTCCTGCGCCCGGAGCCTTCGCCGGGCTGCTGACGCGGGAGACGAGCGGCCAGTCCGCCCGACCGGGCATTGGGCGGCAGCGCCAGGCCACGTCATCACTCCTGGAACTGACCACGCCGGATGTCCGACCCCGCTGGCGGGCCTCTTGGGACCGTTGCCTCTTCTTCCGCCCGACACGGATGGCTGCGAAGGAATGCCTTGAGTCCTCTTGGTGTTAAGCTAGGTGGCGCACCGGGTGCCCCGTTCTGGATTGGGCACTCGTCGTCTAACCGGGCGCTCGCCGGCAAACTCCTATGGGACGGTATTGTTGCCGTACCCGAGGTCTTTGACACAGGATGCTCCGTGTCCTTCCTCCATGAGGGGCGCGGTGAGCCTGGCGGGAGCGTGCGATCTGGGGACGCGGGCAAGCGATACAGCCTCCCGGGTGCTCTCCGACTCATCTCCCTAGCTTGCGGAAACAGAGCGACGCACGGAGGAACGCAAAGCGTTGCGGGAAACGTGGATATTCGGCGGCTGTCAGAGCAGCGCGAATCAACTCTGGCCCCATCGGGGGCCGCTGTACCGGGTCGACGGGCCTAGCGGGTTCACCCAGGCGGCCGAAAATCATGGAAGGACCATTAGTGAGCGACACAACCGAATTCCTCAGCGGCGCGTCCACCGCGTCTGAGGAAGCCCCCGTCGGTACCTCGGCGCCTTCCGCGGCCGCTGGCGGACCGTCGGAGGGAGCCGTGGCAGCGGCATCCAAGTCGCGCAGCCGCACTGGCACTGGCCTTTCCTCGCTGCTCATGCCCGAGCTGCAGCGGATCGCGCAGACTATGGGCATCCCGGGGGCGGGCCGGATGCGCAAGGGCCAGCTGGTTGAGGCGATCGAGGCGCGGCAGGGCGGCGGACCCCGTCAGGAGACCGCTGCCGCTAAGCAGAGTTCAGGCCAGCGGGTCGCGTCGACCCGTCCGCGGAAGCAGGGTGCTATGGAACCAGGCACAGACACCGGATCAGGCCTTGGCGCCGCCGCGACATCGGGCCTCGGCGACGCCGCGCGCGGTGGTATCGGTTCGGACGCAGCCGGGCAGCAGCTCAGCTTCGATCACGAGACCGTGGCCGACCGGCCGAACGGCCGGACTCAGCAGCCCGCCGGGGAGCAGGCCACCGCCCAGCAGCCCGCCGCGGCGCAGCCGACCGCCCAGCAGCCTCCAGCCCAGCAGGCCCCAGCCCAGGCGGGCGGTGCGCCGGAGGGTGTGCGGGAAGACGGCCAGGCGGGCGAAGCCGCGTCTGGCGAACCCCAGCGCAATGACCGGCGACGCCGGAATGCCCGCCGCGACGAGCAGCCCTCGCGCGGTCGGGAGCAGTCAGGCCGCGACCAGGGCGGCCGCGACCAGGGCGGCCGGGACCAGGGCAGCCGTGACCAGGGCAGCCGTGACCAGGGCAGCCGTGACCAGGGCAGCCGTGACCAGGGCAGCCGTGACAACGGCGGCCGTGACCAGAACGGCCGTGACAACGGCGGCCGGGACCATGGCAACCGTGACCAGGGAGGCCGTGACCAAGGCAGCGACCGGCGCGAGCCGGTCGCCGCCAGCCGCGGGCCGGCCGGCGACCAGTACGACGACGGGGGTCCCCGGGGCCGCAGCCGCGACCGGTTCCGCAACCGGAACCGGCGGCGTGACCGCCAGGCCGAGCCGGAGCCCGTGATCGGCGAGGATGACGTGCTCATCCCGATCGCCGGCATTCTCGACGTGCTCGACGCGCAGGGTTACGCCTTCGTCCGCACGACCGGCTACCTGCCCGGGCCGAACGACGTCTACGTCTCGCTCTCCCAGGTCCGCAAGCACGGCCTGCGCAAGGGCGATGTCATTGAGGGCGCGGTCAGGCAGGCGCGCGACGGAGAGCGCAGGGAGAAGTTCAATGCGCTGGTGCGGCTGGACAAGGTCAACGGGCTCGACCCGGAGAAGTCCCTGTCCCGGCCCGAGTTCTCCAAGCTGGTGCCGCTGTACCCGCAGGACAGGCTTAGGCTCGAGACCGATCCGGGCAACATGACCACCCGGATCATCGACCTGATCTGCCCCATCGGCAAGGGCCAGCGCGGCCTGATCGTCTCGCCGCCGAAGGCGGGCAAGACGATGATCTTGCAGTCCATCGCCAACGCGATCACCAAGAACAACCCGGAGTGCCACCTCATGGTCGTCCTCGTCGACGAGCGGCCAGAAGAGGTCACCGACATGCAGCGGACGGTCAAGGGTGAGGTCATCCACTCCACCTTCGACCACCCGGCCGACGATCACACCACCGTGGCCGAGCTGGCCATCGAGCGCGCCAAGCGGCTCGTGGAGATGGGCCACGACGTGGTCATCCTGCTCGACAACATCACCCGGCTGGGGCGTGCCTACAACAACTCGGCGCCCGCCAGCGGCCGCATCCTGTCCGGCGGTGTGGATTCCACCGCGCTGTACCCGCCCAAGCGGTTCTTCGGCGCGGCCCGCAACATCGAGCACGGCGGTTCGCTGACGATCCTGGCGGCGGCCCTGGTCGAGACCGGCTCCCGGATGGACGAGGTCATCTTCGAGGAGTTCAAGGGCACCGGCAACATGGAGCTGCGGCTGCGCCGCGAGCTGGCGGAGAAGCGGCTCTTCCCGGCGGTCGACGTGGACGCGTCGAGCACCCGTAAGGAAGAGATCCTGCTGTCCCCGGACGAGCTCAAGATCATCTGGCAGCTGCGCCGCGTCCTGCACGCCCTCGAGCCCCAGCAGGCGCTGGAGCTTCTCATGGAGCAGATGCGCAAGACCAAGAGCAACGCCGAGTTCCTCCTCCAGGTCCAGAAGACGACCCTCGGGTCCAGCTAAGCGACATGAAACCGGGCCTTCAGCACCCTGGGACGTGCTGAAGGCCCGGTTTCACTCCGGGTCAGCCTGGTCCGGAGCGCGGGAATGCCAGGTCACAGAATTTAGTTACACGGTCTGGCACACTAGAAAGCCGCAACCATGCGGTACCGGTTCACGCCCGAGGGCGACCCGGCGACCGTTCGAGGCAGGAGTTGTCATGAAGACAGACATTCACCCCCAGTACAACGTCACCACGGTGACCTGTGGCTGCGGGAACACGTTCACCACCCGGAGCACGGCGCCCAGCGGCACGATTCACGTCGAGGTCTGCTCGAACTGCCACCCGTTCTACACGGGCAAGCAGAAGATCCTCGACACCGGCGGCCGCGTGGCCAGGTTTGAGAAGCGGTTCGGCAAGAACCCCTCTGGCCAAAAGCCCTCCGACAAGAAGTAACCAGGCTTCCGATCGCCCGCACCCCCGTTGGGAGTGCGGGCGAACCACTTGTCGTGAGAGCTATCGCGCGCCGCGAGCGTGGTTTGAGCCCTAGCGGGCGATTTAGCGAATAACGTGGGCGCGGTAGGTGGCACGCCAGCAAGGCGAGCCACATATCGGCGCCCGCAAAAGTTTTAAGGCGAAAGGAATCCCGGTGTTCGACCGGCTGGCCGACTTGGTAAGCGAGCATGCGGAGCTTGAGCATGCGCTCGCCGACCCGGGCGTGCACTCCGATCAGGAGAAAGCTCGCAGGCTGAGCCGTCGCTACGCCGAGTTGACCCCGATCGTGGCCGCGTACCAGCAGTGGCAGCAGACCTCCGGCGACGAGCAGACGGCCCGCGAGCTCGCCCGGGAAGACTCCTCGTTCGCGGCTGAGGCCGATCAGCTGGCGGCACACCGCGAGGAGCTCGAGGCGCAGCTGCAGAAGCTGCTTGTTCCGCGCGACCCGAACGACGGGCGTGACATCATCCTGGAGGTCAAGGCGGGCGAGGGCGGCGAGGAATCCGCGCTGTTCGCCAGCGACCTGCTGCGGATGTACCTGCGCTACGCTGAGCGGCGCGGCTGGAAGACCGAGATCCTGAACTCGACCGGCACCGGCCTGGGCGGGATCAAGGACGCGACGGTCGCGGTGAAGGGCCGCGGCGCCGAGGGCGCCTGGTCCAGGCTGAAGTACGAGGGCGGAGTCCACCGCGTCCAGCGGGTGCCGGTGACCGAATCCCAGGGCCGCATCCATACCTCCGCGGCAGGCGTCCTCGTCGCGCCGGAAGCCGACCAGGTCGAGGTGCAGCTCAACGACAACGACCTCAAGGTGGACGTGTTCAGGTCGTCGGGTCCGGGCGGGCAGAGCGTGAACACCACCGACTCGGCCGTGCGGATCACCCACCTGCCGTCCGGGATCGTCGTGTCCTGCCAGAACGAGAAGAGCCAGCTGCAGAACAAGGAGCAGGCCATGCGCGTGCTCCGGGCGCGGCTGCTCGCGCAGGCCGAGGCGGACGCGGACGCGAAGGCCAATGCGGAGCGGCGCAGCCAGGTACGCACCGTCGACCGGTCCGAGCGGGTCCGGACCTACAACTTCCCCGAGAACCGCATCTCCGATCACCGCGTGGGTTACAAGGCCTATAACCTCGACCAGGTGATCGACGGCGATCTGGACGCGGTGATCAACGCGCTGGCGGCCGCCGACCTCGCCGCCAAGCTGGTGGGCACCGGCGATGATGAGCCTGCTGCTTGATGAGGTGGCGCTGGCCGCGCTGCGGCTGGCCGAGGCCGGCGTCGAATCGCCGCGCACCGACGCCGAGCTGATCGCGGCCAGCGTGCACAACGTCAGGCGCGGCGAGCTGCACATGGTGCCGGACTCGGCGTTCGACGCGCGGTTCTGGGCCGATATCGCCCGCCGGGCCGCGCGCGAGCCGCTCCAGCACATCACCGGCCGCGCGCATTTCCGTTACCTCGAGCTCGACGTGGGCCCCGGCGTGTTCGTGCCGCGCCCGGAAACCGAGGTCATGACCGGCTGGGCCATTAGCAGGCTGCGCGAGATGGACGTCGCCGAGCCGGTGGTCGCCGACCTGGGTACCGGGTCGGGCGCGATCGCGCTGGCGATCGGCCAGGAGGTCCCCCGGGCCAGGGTGCACGCGGTCGAGGCGGATCCGCTGGCCCGGGCCTGGGCCGAGCGCAACATCACCCGGTACGTAGAGACCGCTCCCTACACAGCCGGGCGCGTCATGCTGCACGCGGGCGACTTCGCCGACGCGCTCGGCGAACTCGACGGTACGGTTGATCTCGTGATCAGTAACCCGCCGTACATCCCGGTGGGGGCGTTCGTCGAGCCTGAGGTGAGTGAGTACGATCCGCCGTCCGCGCTGTGGAGCGGCACGGACGGGCTGACCGCCATCCGCGCCTTGGAGCGCACGGCCCGGCGCCTGCTGCGCCCCGGCGGCCTGGTGGCCGTCGAGCACGGCGCGCAGCAAGGGGCGGCGGTGTACTGGGTGTTTCCCGAGGAGTCAGGCTGGCGGGACACGCGCAACAACAAGGACCTGGCCAACCGTGACCGTTTTGTCACCGCGGCCTGGTCAGGCGAGGGGACGCAGACATGACCATGCGCTACGACTGCCGGGACGCGCAGGCCCGGACCACGGGGATCGACGCCGCGGTGACGGCGGCCCGCGCCGGCGAGCTGATCGTGCTGCCGACGGACACGGTATACGGCATCGGCGCGGACGCGTTCACCCCGGCCGCGGTCACGACCATGCTCGCGGCCAAGGGACGTGGCCGGAACATGCCGCCGCCCGTGCTCGTGGGCACCGCCAGGGCCGCGGCGGCGCTGGCCGAAGATCTAGGGGCGTTCGGGCAGGACCTGATCGACGAGTTCTGGCCGGGCGCGCTCACCCTGGTCTTCCGCGCCAGCCCGACGCTGCTGTGGGACCTGGGTGACACCAAGGGCACGGTTGCTCTTCGGATGCCGCTGCATTCGGTGGCGCTCGAGGTGCTGAAGCAGACCGGGCCGCTCGCCGTGTCCAGCGCAAACCGGCACGGCCACCCGGCGGCCGTCACCGCCGAGGAGGCGCAGGAGCAGCTCGGCGAGTCGGTGTCGGTGTACCTCGACGGGGGGCCGTGCGCCGATAACGTGCCGTCCACCATCCTCGACCTGACCGGGACCATACCGACGGTGCTGCGGGCGGGAGCGATTTCGGTGGACCGGCTGCGCATGGTGGCGTCCGTCATCGCCGACCACGAGCACTACGCCGAGGGTCCCGATCCGGCCGCCGACTTCAAGCCCGCGGCGCCGCATCCGCTCGGCGGTTCTGGTGGTTCCGGCGGATTTGCGGACCCGGTCACCGGTGAGCCGCCCGCCGGCGCGTAGCTAGTGCCATAAAGTGGCGGTGATGAACGCCGATCAGCTCCAGGTCCGCTGAGGCGGTATGAGCGAGTACGTCCTGGTCTTGCTCGTCACCGCGGCGGTGACCTACCTGCTCACCCCGTTGGTGCGCCGGGTAGCGGTCGCCACCGGGACGATGCACGCGCCCCGGGCCAGGGACACGCATACCAAGCCGACGCCGCTGCTGGGCGGCCTGGCTATGTACGGCGGCCTGGTTGCCGGGCTGCTCGTCGCCAGCCAGCTTTCCTCCCTGCAGGATCCCTTCCAGGCGGCCGGGTCCAGGACCGCCGCCGGGCTGCTGCTGGCCGGCGGGTTCGTGGTCGTCATCGGGTTCGTGGACGACCGGTGGGGGCTCAACGCGATCAGCAAGCTGGCCGCCCAGGTGGCGGCGGCCGGCATCCTGGTGTGGAGCGGCCAGGCTCTGCCCTGGCTGCCGCTGCCGAACGGCGGCGTGTTCCCGCTCGAGCCCGACCTGAGCACGACGCTGACCATCTTGCTCGTCGTAGTGACCATCAACGCCATCAACTTCATCGATGGCCTGGACGGGCTGGCGGCGGGCATCGTGGCCGTCGCCGCGCTCTCCTTCCTCGCCTACTCCTACACTCTCGTCCGGACCATCGGTAATACCCAGCAGTCGCTGCCCGCGGTGGCGTCCGCGCTGCTAGCCGGGATGTGCCTCGGGTTCCTGCCACACAACTTCTTCCCGGCCCGGATCTTCATGGGCGACATCGGCGCCATGTTGCTCGGTCTGCTGCTCGCCTACGGACCGATATCGAGTACCGCTTCTCTCGACCCGAACCTACTGACCAAATACTCGGACCACCACACCCTCGACCGGTTCCCGACGTTCCTCCCGCTGCTGGTGCCGGCCGCGATCTTCGTCATCCCGTACGCGGACCTGATGTTCGCGATCATCAGGCGGACGCGGGCGGGCAAGCCGCTGATGGTGGCCGACCGGCAGCACCTGCATCACCGGCTCATGAACATCGGGCATTCCTACCGCAAGAGCGTGCTGCTCATGTACCTGTGGGCGGCACTGTTCTCCGTCGCGGTGGTATCGCTGTCGCTGGTACAAAGCCCGCTGATCGTGTTTGCCGCCGCCACGCTGATCGCGGTACTGGCCCTGCTGGCCGCCACCATGCCCCGGTTGCGCCCCTGGCGGGCCCTGTCCCGGCATAAAGCCGCTCTCGCCGCCGCGTCGCGTGCCGCGGCGGCCGCGGTGCCCGTGGCACCGGCAACGGCCGGGTACCCCCGGGCCGCGCCTCCCGGCGCACTGCCGGCCGATGCCCGGCCGCCTGGGCCGGCCTTCAACAGCGGGTCGGCTCCCCGCTATCCGGGTCCGCCCTACTCAGTAGCCGCCCCCGCGTTCCCCCGCGATCCACTGCCACGCGCAGGCCGCCTCCCGAACGCCGGCCCCCTCGCGCCGTCCCCCCGCAAGATCGCTTCACAGGCGCGGCCCCGCGGCCCGACCAGGATCGCCCCCCGGCCCCCGCGCCGCTCCCGGACGGGCATCGTTCTCCGGCTCCCGCGCCGCTCCCGGACGGGCATCGTTCTCCGGCTCCCGCGCCGCTCCCGGACGGGCATCGTTCTCCGGCTCCCGCGCCGCTCCCGGACGGGCATCGTTCTCCGGCTCCCGCGCCGCTCCCGGACGGGCATCGTTCTCCGGCTCCCGCGCCGCTCCCGGACCGGGATCGTTTCGCTGGTCCCGCGCCCTTCCCGGACTGGGATCGCTTCCAGGACCCGGCGCCGGTCCCCGACCAAGGTCGCGTCCACGGCCCGGCTTCCGCCCCGTTCCAGAATGGGGATCGTTTCCCCGGCCCTTCGCCGTTCCCGCCGCAGGCCTCCTTCGCCGGCGCTGCTCCGGTTCCTGGCGCTGCTCCGGTTCCTGGCCCCGCCCCGGTTCCTGGCGCTGCTCCGGTTCCTGGCCCCGCCCCGGTTCCTGGCCCCGCCCCGGTCACAGGCGCTGGTCCGCTGGCTGACGGCCCTGCCGAGGGCATCGACCCGTTTCCGCAGGCCCAGCGCCCCGACACGCAGCCCAGATAGGGTTCTGGCCGACCTGCGGATGACCCGCCCTTTACCTTTCAGGCCGCTCCCCAGCGGATGCTCCGGCCGGTCTCAACTCGTTCGGTTGCGCTCTGGCCGCCGCCGTCCCTGACCGCGTAGATTGAACGTTAAATCTGGATCTGGCCAGGCGGGATGTTGATGCCGCACGTCGGCTGGGAGGAGGCAGGCTATGGGAGGCGAGACGGTGTACGAGCCACCGCCGGGGTTAGCGCCCGGGGTTGGTCATAAATTTGTCGGTTTAAGGTAAAGACAGGGTCAAGAACTTTGTGATACCTTTCACGAGCAGCCCCTCTTTAGCAACTGAGAGGCCCGTGATACCTTTCGTAAACCTGACCGGATGCCTGCATCGCGACAGCGGCGCGGCGACCGGCTCCTGCAATGTACGCGGGGGATCCCTCCGCGTCGGCAATGTTGCTGTCCAACCCTCAGGAGCCATCTAAATGCTGGCGAAGTACGCCACGATCGTACGGCGCGCGGGTGCGCTGACGGCCGCCGCGGCCGCGATCATGGTCGCCGTGAGCGCCGCCCTGGTCGGCGTCAAGGGAGTGATCGGCGCGCTGGTCGGGGTGGCCATCGTCACCGTCTTCTTCGGCATCAGCGTGCTGGTGGTCGGCTGGGCCGCGCGAGTGAGCCCGCAGGCCATGATGGTGGCCGCCTTGGTCACCTACCTGGTCAAGATCGTCGCCCTGGCCGTCGTCGTCTCCAGCCTGAACGGCACGACCGCGTTCAGCACCCGCGCACTCGGCTTCACCGCGATCGGCTGCATCCTGGTCTGGAGCGCCACGCAGGCCATCACGGCGATCAAGGTCAAGATGCTCTACGTCGAGCCGGAACAGCAACCACGGCAGCAACCGGCGAGGCGAGGCGAGTGACATGAGCGACCACGGCAACGAAGCCGTCACCCGCGCGCAGAAGCAGGCCGGCGCGCAGGGCCGGGCCCAGGGCCTGGAAACGGGCTGGACGGTGTTCAGCTACCTGCTCGCCGGCATGGCGGCCTACGGCATCATCGGCTGGCTCATCGGCCGGGCGGTGCACGTCCCACTGCTGTTCCCGGTCGGCATGCTGGCCGGCCTGGGCATCTCGATCGGCTACATCATCCACCGCTTCGGCAGGCAGCAAGCGGCGGAGCGGCCACGGAAGGAGATTACCGGTGACCGGTGACGTCGGGGTCCTGGCCAGCGGAGGGTGCCACATCTTCAGCGGGTGCGGATTCCCTGCGCCGGGCCTGCAGGATTTCAGCTGGAAGCCGTTCTTCACGATCGGCTCGTTCGGGTTCACCAAGCCGATGCTTCTCGCGATCCTGGCCGCGCTGGTGGTGATCGTGTTCTTCTGGGCGGCGTTCCGTACGCCCAAGCTTGTCCCGCGCGGCCTGCAGAACCTCGGCGAGATCGCCATCCTGGGCATCCGGGACCAGATCCTGCGCCCGTCGCTGGGCAAGAAGGGCGACTCGTACCTGCCGTTCCTGGTGTCGCTGTTCTTCTTCATCTACATCATGAACGTGATGGAACTTATCCCGGTCCTCCAGTTTCCTGTCACGTCCAGGATCGGCTTCGTGTGGCCGCTGGTATTCATCGTCTACTTCCTCTACCTGTACCTGGGCGTCAAGAACCAGGGGGCCTGGGGTTACCTCAGGAACATGATCCCGCCGGGCGTGCCGGCGCCGATCTACGTCATCCTGGTCCCGGTCGAGCTGCTCAGGTTCTTCATCTTCCAGCCGTTCACCCTCGGGGTGCGGCTCTTCGGGAACATGTTCGCCGGGCACCTGCTGCTGACGATCTTCACGATCGCGTCGTGGTACCTGCTGAGCCTGTCCGTCGGGCTGCTTTACGCCGTGGGTTCCTTCGCGCTGGCGATCTTCGTCTTCCTGCTCGAGACCCTGGTCACCCTGCTGCAGGCGTTCATCTTCACTACGCTGACCGCCACGTACATAGCCAGCTCCGTGGAGCCGGCACATTGACCGCGCTGTACCTACGACCCATCCGGCGGGACGAGCCGCCGGTACGACATGTAAAGGACTGAACTTATGTCTGTTGCCGCTTCCCTCGTAACCGCCGCCGCTGTTACTCCCAAGAGCGTGATAAGCATCAACGCCGGCGCTATCGGCTATGGTCTCGCGGCCATCGGGCCCGGCATCGGCATCGGCCTGGTGTTCGGGCACGCGATCGAGGCGATGGCCCGCCAGCCCGAAGCTACTGGCCGCATCTCGCTGTACATGTGGATCGGCTTCTCGCTGACCGAGGCACTCGCGCTGATCGGCCTCGTGGCCCCGTTCATCTTCAAGTACTGAGGTAACCGTGTCATGATCCAGCTCGCTGACAGTACGGCGTCGACGAACCCGCTGCTGCCCTCGTGGCCCGAGTTCATTATCGGTACGATCCTCTTCGTCTTGGTGTTCGGCGCGCTTGCCAAGTTCCTGCTGCCCAGGGCCCAGCAAACGCTGGCGCAGCGCACCGAGCTGATCGAGGGTGGCCTGGCCCGGTCGGAAGAGGCCCAGTCCCAAGCCAAGGATCTGCTTGACCAGTACCGCCAGCAGCTCGCCGAGGCCAGGCACGAGGCGTCCCGGATGCGCGAGGAGGCCAGGGAACAGGGCGCGCAGATCATCGCCGAGATGCGCGACCAGGCCCAGGTCGAGGCCCGCCGGATCACCGAGGCCGCCCAGGCTCAGATCGAGGCCGAACGGCAGCAGGCGCTGATCTCGCTGCGCACCGAGGTCGGCACGCTGGCGACCGAGCTGGCCAGCCGGATCGTGGGCGAGTCGCTCACCGACGAGGCACGGCAGCGGCGGATGGTGGACCGGTTCCTCGACGAGCTCGAGCAGGTGTCCAGCCCGTGAGGCAGGCCAGCTGTCCAGGGCCGGGAACCCCGGCCCGTTCGGAAAAAATCCCCGAAGTACCGAGCGGGAGGCGATGAGCATGCGCGGTGCCAGCCGGGCCTCGTTCGCACGGCTCAACGAGCAGCTGGCGGGCGAGGACATTACCAGCGCCACCGCGGCCACCCGGCTCGGTAACGAGCTGTTCGCGGTGGTCGGGCTGCTTGATAGCCAGCATGCGCTGCGGCGCGCGCTGTCCGATCCGGGCAAGCCCGCGGCGGAAAAAGCCGCGGTGGTGAACGCGCTGCTGCACGGGAAGGTGACCCAGCGGACCGAGGCGCTGGTCGTGACGGCCGTCGAAGGCCACTGGGCCGGCCCGGGCGACATGGTGGACGCGATCGAGGAGCTCGCGGTCAGCGCGATGGTGCTCGCCGCGGACGCCGACGGCAGCCTCGACGACCTGGAGGACGAGCTGTTCAGGTTCAGCCGGGTGGTCTCCGCCCAGCCGGACCTGCGGGCCGCGCTCGCCGATCCCGGCCTGCCCGACGACCGCAAGCGTGACCTGCTCGCCGCCCTGCTCAACGGCAAGGTGAGTGCCGTCACGCTGACCCTGATCACTCAGGTGGTGGAACATCCGCGCGGCCGCCCGCTGGGCCTGGCCCTGGACATGTGCGCCGACATCGCGGCGCGGCGCAGGGAGCAGTTGATCGCCGTGGTGCGCTCGGCGGTGGAGCTGTCCGCGGCCCAGCGCAGGCGGCTCGCCGAGGCGCTGTCCGCCTCCTACGGGCACAGAATTCACCTTAATGTCGTGCTTGACCCC
Source organism: uncultured Actinomycetes bacterium (assembly GCA_963806335.1). Taxonomy (GTDB): domain Bacteria; phylum Actinomycetota; class Actinomycetes; order Streptosporangiales; family Streptosporangiaceae; genus Palsa-504. The sequence continues at coordinate 776,808 of CAWDXO010000013.1, read as the reverse complement.
TCGGTCGTGGGTGGAATGTCCGTCCAGATCGGGGATGAGCTTATCGACGGTACCGCGGCCACTCGGCTGGCCGAGGTCCGGCGCAAGCTGGCGAGCTGACGACGTGCACGATAATCCGCTGCGGGAAACCTGAAGCTGAGAAGACGACTATGACGGAAGACAGGCGGGATAATGGCTGAGCTGACGATCCGGCCGGACGAGATCCGGGACGCGCTGGCGCGCTTCGTCACCGAATACGAGCCGGAGAGCGCCTCGCGGGAAGAGATCGGCATCGTCACCGAGTGTGGTGACGGCATTGCCCGGGTCGAGGGACTGCCCTCGGCCATGGCCAACGAGCTGCTCGAGTTCGAGAACGGCGTCCGCGGCATCGCACTCAACCTGGAAATCCGCGAGATCGGCGTCGTGATCCTCGGTGAGTTCAACGAGATCGAGGAGGGCCAGCAGGTCCGCCGCACCGGTGAGGTGCTGTCCGTCCCCGTCGGCGACAGCTTCCTCGGCCGCGTCGTGGGCCCGCTGGGCGAGCCGCTGGACGGCAAGGGGCCGATCGAGGACACCACGCTGCGGCCGCTGGAGACGCAGGCGCCGTCCGTGGTGGAGCGCCAGCCGGTTAAGGAGCCGCTGCAGACCGGCATCAAGGCCATCGACGCGATGACCGCCATCGGCCGGGGTCAGCGGCAGCTGATCATCGGCGACCGGCAGACCGGCAAGACCGCCATCGCCATCGACGCGATCATCAACCAGAAGGCGAACTGGGACTCGGGCGACCCGGCCCGCCAGGTGCGCTGCGTCTACGTCGCGGTGGGCCAGAAGGGCTCCACCATCGCCTCGGTGCGCCAGTCCCTCGAGGAAGCCGGCTCGCTCGAGTACACCACGATCGTCGCCGCTCCGGCCTCGGACCCGGCTGGTTACAAGTACATCGCTCCCTACACCGGCTCGGCCATCGCCCAGCACTGGATGTACCAGGGCAAGCACGCGCTGATCGTCTTCGACGACCTGTCCAAGCAGGCCGAGGCTTACCGCGCGATCTCGCTGCTGCTGCGCCGGCCGCCGGGTCGTGAGGCGTACCCGGGCGATGTCTTCTACCTGCACTCCCGGCTGCTCGAGCGGTGCGCCAAGCTGTCTGACGAGCTGGGCGGGGGATCGCTGACCGGGCTGCCGATCGTCGAGACCAAGGCCAACGACATTTCCGCCTACATCCCGACCAACGTTATCTCGATCACCGACGGCCAGATCTTCCTCGAGACCGACCTGTTCAACGCGGGCGTGCGGCCCGCCATCAACGTCGGCCGGTCAGTGTCCAGAGTCGGCGGCAACGCGCAGGTCAAGGCGATGAAGAACGTCGCGGGCAACCTGCGGCTGGCCCTGTCGCAGTACCGCGACCTGGAGGCGTTCGCCGCGTTCGCGTCCGACCTGGACGCGGCCTCCCGGGCGCAGCTCGACCGCGGCGCGCGGCTGGTCGAACTGCTCAAGCAGCCGCAGTACTCGCCGTACCCGGTCGAAGACCAGGTGGCATCGATCTGGTCCGGCGTCAACGGGTATCTCGACGACGTGCCGGTCGAGGACATCGCGCGGTTCGAGCACGATTTCCTCGACTTCCTCAAGCGAAGCCACTCCGGCATCCTCACCACGATCCGGGAAACGGCCAACCTGTCCGAGGACACGGCGACCGCGCTCAAGGACGCGATCGGGGAATTCCGCAAGGGCTTCGAGACGAGCTCCGGCGAGCTGCTCAGCGGCGAGGACGAGTCGGCCGAGGCGCTCGAGACCGAGGACCAGGAGAAGATCGCCCGCCGTCGCCAGCCCGCCGCCGAGGCGAACGGCGAGCCTCCCGCTGCCGAGGCGAACCAGCCCGAGAACGCCGAGAAGAAGTAGCCGATGGCCGCACAGCTTCGCTTGGTCAGGCGGCGGATCAGCACGGTCCAGTCCATCGCCAAGATCACCCGCGCGCAGGAACTGATCGCGTCGTCGCGGATCGTCCGGGCACAGCAGCAAATGCGCGCCGCCCAGCCGTACGCGCGGGAGCTCACCCGCGCGGTGGAGGCGGTGATCAGCCGTTCGACCAACGTCCACCACCCGTTCACCGAGGAGCCGGAGAACCCGTCGCGGGCCGCGGTGCTGATCCTGACCAGTGACCAGGGCTTCGCCGGCGCCTACAACGCTAACGTGCTGCGCGAGTCGGCGCGGCTGCGCCAGAGGCTCCGGGACCGGGGCATCGAGCCGGTCCTGTACGTAGCGGGCCGTAAGGGCATCGGCTGGCACCGGTTCCGCGAGCTCGAGCTCGCGGACTCGTGGGCCGGTTTCTCCGCCGCGCCGAAGTACCGGGACGCGCAGCGGGTAGCCACCGCGCTGCTCGAGGCGTACAACGCGGAAGAAGGCGGCGTGGACGAGATCCACCTCGTCGCCACCGAGTTCGTGTCCATGCTGACGCAGCGGCCCGTGGTGCGCAGGCTCCTGCCGCTGCAGATCGAGGACACCGAAGAGCAAAGCCCGTCCGGTCCGCTGCCGTCGTACGAGTTCGAGCCCGGGCCGGCCGAGGTGCTCGACGCCCTGATGCCGCAGTACGTGGCGGCCCGGATTTTCTACGCGATGCTCGAGGCGGCGGCCGCCGAGCTGGCCTCGCGACGACGTGCGATGAAGGCGGCCACCGACAACGCGGGCGATCTGATCGAGCAGCTGACCCGTGAGGCGAACAACGCACGGCAGGCCGAGATCACCCAGGAAATCAGCGAGATCGTCGGCGGCGCCAACGCGCTCGCCGGGGCAAGCGCAACGAGTGAGTGAGGAAACATGACCGCGACCGATGAGAAAACACCCGAGAGCAGCGAGTCCGCTGTGGGTACCGGCCGCGTCGCGCGGGTCATCGGCCCCGTCGTGGACGTGGAGTTCCCGGCGGACCAGATGCCGGAGATCTACTACGCGCTCCACGTCGATGTCACGCTCGACGACGAGACGCGGATGCTGACCTTGGAAGTCGAGCAGCACATCGGCGACAACATGGTCCGGGCGATCTCGATGCAGCCCACCGACGGCATGGTGCGCGGCACCGAGGTGATCAACACCGGCGCGCCGATCGAGGTGCCGGTCGGCGAGATCACCAAGGGGCACGTGTTCAACGCCCTGGGTGAGACGCTCGACGTGCCCACCTCGTCGCTGGACATCACCGTGCGGTGGCCGATCCACCGTGACCCTCCGCCGCTCGACCAGCTCGAGCCGCGGACCGAGATGTTCGTCACCGGCATCAAGGTCATCGACCTGCTCACCCCGTACGTCCGGGGCGGGAAGATCGGGTTGTTCGGCGGAGCCGGCGTGGGCAAGACCGTGCTGATCCAGGAGATGATCCGCCGCGTGGCCCAGAACTTCGGCGGCGTCTCCTGCTTCGCCGGCGTGGGGGAGCGTACCCGCGAGGGCAACGACCTGTGGCTGGAGATGACCGAATCCGGCGTCATCAACGACACGGCGCTGGTGTTCGGCCAGATGGACGAGCCGCCCGGCACGCGGCTGCGGGTCGGCCTGTCCGCCCTCACCATGGCCGAGTACTTCCGCGACGTGGAGAAGCAGGACGTGCTGCTGTTCATCGACAACATCTTCCGCTTCACCCAGGCCGGCTCGGAGGTATCCACGCTGCTCGGCCGGATGCCGTCGGCGGTCGGCTACCAGCCCACGCTGGCCGACGAGATGGGTCAGCTGCAGGAGCGGATCACCTCGACCCGCGGTCACTCGATCACTTCCATGCAGGCCATCTACGTGCCCGCGGACGACATCACCGACCCGGCGCCGCACACGGTGTTCGCGCACCTCGACGCCACCACCACACTGTCCAGGGCCATCACCGAGAAGGGGATCTACCCGGCGGTTGACCCGCTAGACTCCACGTCACGGATCCTGGACGCGAGGTACATCGGCCAGGATCACTACGACGTGGCCCGCGAGGTGCAGCGGATCCTGCAGCGTTACCGGGAGCTGCAGGACATTATCGCCATCCTCGGCGTCGATGAGCTGGGTGAAGAGGACAAGATCACGGTGCAGCGGGCGAGGCGGATCGAGCGGTTCCTGTCTCAGCCGATGTTCGTGGCCGAGCAGTTCACCGGGCAGCCGGGGGTCTTCACGCCGCTGGAAGAGACGATCTCCTCGTTCAAGGCGATCGCGGAAGGCAAGTACGACAACCTGCCCGAGCAGGCGTTCTACATGGTCGGCGGGATCGAGGACGTGGAGAATAAGGCCAGGGAGATGGAACGGTGACGATGCACGTAGCCCTGGTCGTGCCCGACCGCGAGCTGTGGTCGGGCGAGGCCAGGACGGTGATCGCGAAGACCACCGAGGGCGATATCGGTGTCCTGACCGGGCACGCGCCGGTGTTCGGCATCCTGGCCGAGGGCAGCCTGGTCGAGATCCTCACCGAGGAGTCGACCGTGCGGGCCGCGGTCAGCGGCGGGTTCCTGTCCGTGGCCGACGACAACGTGTCGATCCTCGCGGCGCAGGCGCAGCTCGGCGAGGAGATCGATGCCAGCGAGGCCCAACGGGAGCTTGACGAGGCCCTGTCCGAAGCCGAGCCGGGCCCGGAAGAGCCAGCCGAAGCCAAGTACGCGAGGGCGCAGCTGCGGGCCGCGGGCGGCCAGGCTTAACATCGGTGGGCGGAGCGCTGGCGCTTGATGCAGCCTGGCTCTTCGCCGCCTTCCTGGTCCTGCTTATCCTGGCCGTCGCCGGTATCGCCGCCCGCCGGTTCCTGCTCGAGCGCGGCGGCGGCACGGTCGAGTGCGGGTTGCGGAAGGGCCACGGCGCGTGGCGCCTCGGCGTGGCCTCCTACCAGCGCGAAGAGCTGTACTGGTACGGCGTTTTCCGGGTGTCGATGCGGCCGGAAGAAACGTTCTCCCGGCGCGACCTGACCGTGGTCTCGCGCCGCCTGCCCAGCGACGCCGAAGCGGCCAGCCTGGGGCCGGGGATGATCGTGGTGGAATGCCAGCTCGGCGAGGGCAGCAGCGCCGGCAGCGGCCCGAGCGGCAGCGGTGGCAGCGGGGGCCTGGGCGGCAGCGGGGGCCTGGGCGGCAGCGGGGGCCTGGGCGGCAGCGGGGGCCTGGGCGGCAGCGGGGGCCTGGGCGGCAGTGGCCGCCCGGATTCCGGCGACGGCGCGGGCCAAACGGTCGAACTCGCGCTGGCGGAGTCGGCGCTCACCGGCTTGCTGTCCTGGCTCGAAGCCTCGCCCCCCGGATCCCATCTAGACGTAGCCCTGTGACTTCTCCGCGTTCAGGTGCAGGCCCTCGCGGCTTCCTAGCTCAGGCGCGGCCCGGCGCTCTCCCGCCCGGGGCCCGCTAGCCTCGCTCGCCGCCGGGCTTCCACAGGACGTCGGCGTGTCCCTTGTTAGCCTGGCGGGAGAGGATGAACAGCAGGTCAGACAGTCGGTTCAGGTAACGGGCGGGCAGCGGACTCACCGAATCGCCGTGCTCGCCTGCCGCGGCCCACGCGCTCCGCTCCGCCCGGCGGGTGACGGTCCGCGCCATGTGCAGCAGCGTCGCGCCCGGGCTCCCGCCCGGCAGCAGGAAGCTGCGCAGCGTCGGCAGCGACGCGTTGTAGGAGTCGCACTCCTGCTCCAGCCGGGTGATGTAGGCCTCGTCGATCCGTAGCGGCGGGTAGGGCGGCGGCGTGTCGGTCACCGGGTTGGCGAGGTCGGCGCCGACGTCGAAGAGCTCGTTCTGCACCCGGGAGAGCACCCCGGTAATTTCCGCGGCAAGCTCACCGAAAGTAATCGCCATCCCGATCGCGCAGTTCGCTTCCTCAACGTCGGCGTAGGCGGCGAGGCGCGAATCGGTCTTGGCGGTGCGGCTGCCGTCGGCGAGCGCGGTGCTGCCATCATCGCCGGTCCGGGTGTAGATGCGGGACAGCACGACAGGGTTTTCGCTGCGGTTTCGCGACATGAACCCACCCTAAGGGAACCGGCGTGCGGACGGCGCTGGCCGCCTGGCCCGGTGATCGCGATCAAAAGTGATCGACCGATTGACCTGGGGTGTTCACATTGAGCGCACGATGTGGCATCGTGTGAACACGATTAGTGATCGCGCTAGTGATCAGCGGCGGCTGGGCCGCAAAGGTCTCAGCGGTCGTTACCGTACGTGTCCGATCTCGCTAGCATGTCCACGTACGGTAAGCATCGCAGGCGTCCAGGTCCGGCGGTTCTCGGGGGCCCGCCGGACCTGGATTCACCCCCGAGCGCGCAAACCCGAGCGCGCAAACCCCGAGCGAGCACAACCCCCGAGCGCAACCCGCAGCAACCCCCGGGCCCGATCCACCACCACGGCGCGTTATTGTTCCCCTTATCCCTTTAGGAGACCGCCGTGTATGACTACATCATCGTCGGCGCCGGAAGCGCAGGTTGCGTCCTGGCGGCGCGCCTGTCCGTTGATCCAAGCATCAGCGTCCTGCTCCTGGAAGCCGGGCCGGCCGATGACGCCGTGGAGATCCACGCTCCCGCCGCCTTGAACCGGCTGTTCCAGACCGAACTCGACTGGAACTACACGACGGTCCCGCAGCATCGCGCTGCCGGGCGGACCATTTACTGGCCGCGGGGCAAGATGCTCGGCGGCTCGTCCTCGATGAACGCGATGGTCTACATCCGCGGCAGCCGCGAGGACTTCCAGTCCTGGCGGGACGATCACGGCTGCGCGGGCTGGGGCTACGAGGACATGATGCCCTACTTCCGCCGGGCCGAGGACAACTCGCGCGGACCCTCCGCCTACCACGGCTCGGGCGGCCCGCTGAGCGTCACGGACGTGCGGTACAAGTCCGCGGCCTGCGAGGCGTTCCTCGCGGCGGCGATCGAACAGGGAGCGACGGCTAACGAGGACTTCAACGGGCCGCGCCAGGATGGCGTCGGCTGGTACCAGGTCACCCAGCGGAACGGCCGTCGCTGCTCCGCCGCCACCGCCTACCTGCACCCCGCCATGACCAGGCCGAACCTCACCGTCCATACCGATGCCCTGGTCACGAAGGTCATTATCGAAGGCGGCCGGGCCGTCGGCGTGAACTACCTGCATCACGGCCAGGCCGAAACGGCCCGCGCCGACGCGGAGGTCATCTTGTCCGGCGGCGCGATCAACAGCCCGCAGCTGCTGATGCTGTCCGGCGTCGGCCCGGCCGACCACCTGATTGAAATGGGCATCGACGTGCTCGCGGACAGCCCGGGGGTCGGCGCCAACCTCAGTGACCACCCGGTGCTGCCGGTCATCTGGTCCACCCCCAAGTTGCGCGGTCTGTGGGAGAAGAGCGGCCACGCGAATACGCTGCGCTGGCAGCTGACCCACCGTGGCCCGCTGACCAGCAACGCGGCGGAATCCGGCGGCTTCGCCCACTCCGAACGCGGGCAGCGAGCGCCGGACCTGCAGCTGCACGTGCTGCCCGCACCCTACCGCGACCAGGGGCTCGCCGACCCCGCGCAGCGCGCGATGTCGGTGCTGGTCGGCCTCGTCGACGTGGCGAGCCGCGGCCGGATCAGGCTGCGCAGCGGCGATCCCAGGCACCGCCCGGCTATCGATCCGGGCTACCTATCCGATCCCAGGGATGCCCGGGCGCTGACGGCCGGGCTGAAGATGGCCAGGGAGTTCGTGACGGCCCGGCCGATGGCGGAGGTATGCAAGAGCGAGATAGCGCCTGGCGCGCATATCCGCTCCGACACCGAACTCCTGCAGTACGTCCGGACCAGCCTGGTGACGCTCTACCATCCCGTCGGCACTTGCGCGATGGGCGGCGAGTCGAGGTGGAACAGCGTCCTGGACCCCGAACTCCGGGTGCGAGGCGTGTCCGGCCTGCGGGTCGTGGACGCGTCGGTGATGCCGTCCGTCCCGCGGGGCAACACCAACGCGCCGGCCATCGCGATCGCCGAGCGTGCCGCCGACCTCATCGCCGGCCGCGCCCCGCTGGCCCCGGTCGATCCCGCCGACACCACGGTGATCGCCGGCAACTCCGCCGGCCCCAGCCACGCCGCCGGCCCCAGCAACGCCGTCGGTCCCGGCCACGCCACCGACTCCAGCAACGCCGTCGGCCCCAGCAATGCCAGCCCCACCAGCATCTAGCGTCCCACGCCGCAAGATCGTTCGTCACCTTTGGTCGTCAGGGCAACCAAAACTGACGAACAATCGACGGCCAGCTCATAAGCGCGCCGGAAGCGCCGTAAGCCCCGTAAGCGCCTAACGGCCGGGCCGCGACCTCCGCGGCCGGTAGAGCCGCCCGTGCAGCAACGTAACCAGAGTGACGATCCGCCGCATATCCCGGTCGGTCCGCCTGAACGACGTCAGGTTCACCAGCGGCCGCATCCGCTGCCGCGTAATCGCCTTGGGCCGACAAAACTCACGCAGCCCGTCCGCGCCGTGAATCCGCCCGAACCCCGACTCGCCTACCCCGCCGAACGGCAGCGCGGGCACGATCGCGAACCCGACCACCGAATTGATCGAGGTCATTCCGCTGCGCAGCGAACGTGCCGTGCTCATCCCCGCGATGCGGTCCTTGGTAAACACCGCCGACCCGAGGCCGTACCTGCTCGCGTTGGCGAACGAGACCGCCTCGGCCAGGTTGACGACCGGGGTGACCGTCACCGTGGGCCCGAACGTCTCTTCCGTCACTGCCGTGCTGTGCTCAGGCACGTCCGTCAGCACCACTGGCGGCACATACGGCGGAGCCAGTCCGGCGTCCCCCAGAACCCCAGCAGCACCAGCCACCCCAGCAGCGCCAGCCACCCCAGCAGCGCCAGCCACGCCGTCAGAAACCGAACGCCCGCCCCGCGCCAGCGCGTCCGCCACGTGCCTGGCCACGATCTCGCCCTGCGCGGGCGACGTCATCGGCCCGTAGGCGGCCCCGCGGTGGAACCCTGGCTGCAGCCCGGACACCCGCTGCGTCAGCCGCTCCAGGAAGCTGTGGTACACCGCGTCGGCCACGTAGACCCGCTCGATCCCGATGCACGTCTGGCCCGCGTTGGACATCGCGCCCCAGGCCGCGGCGTCGGCGGCCGCGTCGAGGTCGGCGTCGGCGGCCACCAGCAGGGCGTCCTTACCGCCGCATTCGGCGATGACGGGGGTGAGGGTGTCGGCGGCGGCGGCCATCACCTTGCGCGCGGTGGCCGCGGACCCGGTGAAGGCGATCTTGGCCACGCCGCTGCGGGCGAGGGCCTCGCCGGTGGAGCCCGGCCCGGTGACCAGCTGGAGCACCGGCACCGGCTCACCGAAGATGCCCAGCGCCTCACCGAACGACCGGACCAGCCAGTCTCCGGTCGCCGGGGTCAGCTCCGACGGCTTGAACACGACCGCGTTCCCGGCGGCCAGCGCGTAGGCGATCGAGCCGACCGGGGTGAACACCGGGTAGTTCCACGGCCCGATCACGCCGATCACGCCCAGCGGGTGGTACTCCACCGTGCCGGCCTGATGGAGGGAGAAGAGCCCGCTGCGCACCCGCCGCGGCCGCAGTACCCGGCGGGCGTGCTTGGCGGCCCAGTCGATGTGCAAGATGGCCAGGATGATCTCGAGCTTCGCGTCATCGAGCGGCTTGCCGGTCTCCTCGTGCACGAGCTGCGCCAGCCGTCCCAGGTACCTGGTCAGGTGCGACTTCCAGGCCAGCAGCCTGATCCGTCGCTCGGACCAGCCGAGCCCGGCCCACCAGACCGCCGCCTCGCGGGCCGCGGCCACGGCGGCGTCTACTTCGCGGCTGCCTTGCAGGGGGAAGGTGGCCAGTACTTCCCCGGTCGCCGGGTTGATTGTCTCAAGCATCGGTGCTAGTAAAGCACCGCGAGAGGGACCGAGGCTACGCTGGGGTAGGACCGGACAAAGGGGGATCCGTTTGCCGCCGCGCCCGTACGTGCTGCTGAGTTGCGCCACCTCGGCGGACGGTTACCTGGACGACGCCAGCCCCCGGCGGCTGATCCTGTCCGGCCCCGCTGACCTGGACCGGGTCGACGAGGTCCGGGCGGGCTGCGACGCGATCGCGGTCGGCGCGCAGACGATCAGGAAGGACGACCCCCGGCTACTGATCCGCGACCCCCGCCGCCGCGCCCGCCGGGCCGCCGGCGGCCGCCCGGAGCACCCGGCCCGGGTCACGCTGACGGCGACCGGCGACCTGGATCCGCGGGCCCGTTTCTTCGCCCCTGGCGCGCTCCGGCTGGTGTACTGCGCCACCCCGGCCCTCGGCCCGGCCCGGGCCCGGCTGGGGGATAGCGCCGTGCTCATCGACGCCGGTGACCCGCTTTCCCTCGACTTCGTTCTTTTTGATTTGGCCGAACGGGACGTCGTGCGTCTCCTTGTCGAAGGCGGCGCCCGCGTGCTAGGCGACTTCCTGGCCCAGGACCGAGCTGATGAGTTCCAGCTAGCCGTGGCCCCGTTCTTCGTGGCCGAGCCCGGCGCCCCCCGGCTCACCGTGCCGGCTGGCGGCCCGGCGGCTCCGATGACGCTAGCCGAAACGCGCCGGGTCGGCGAGATGGTCCTGCTGCGTTACCTGCTCGGGCCCGGCGGCCCGGAGCACCGGTTCCTGCGCTGGGCCATCGAGCTGTCCCGGCTGTGCCCGCCGTCGGGTTCCGCCTTTTCCGTCGGCGCCGTCGTCGTCGGCGAGGACGGCGAGGTGCTGGCCACCGGGTTCTCTCGGGAGCAGGAGGATCACGATCACGCCGAGGAGGTGGCGCTCCGCAAGCTGGCACGGGGCGAGCTAACACGGGGCAAGCCGGGCTGGTCCGACCCGCGGCTGCGGCATGCCACCCTCTACAGCTCGCTGGTGCCCTGCGGGGCCCGGGCGTCCCGTCCGGTGACCTGCGTTCAGCACATCCTCGCGGCCGGGATCCCGCGGGTCGTATTCGCCTGGCGCGAGCCCCCGCTGTTCACCGGCGGCGAGGGCGCCGACCAGCTCCGGGCCGCTGGCGTCGCCGTCACCGAGGTCCCCGAACTGGCCGACCGCGCGAAATCGGTCAACGCCCACCTGGCCGGCCGCGCCGCGCATCCGCTCGTAGTCCAGGGTGACGCAGCGGATCCCGGTTCAGCGGCTCCAGGTACCTGGTGAGCTGCTCCGCGCCCCTCGGCTACCCGGCCGTTGTTGATCTTGGCGGGGAGACTCTGCCGGGGCGGCTCTGCGGGGTGACGAGACCGGTCTCATAGGCGTAGACGACGATCTGGATCCGGTCACGCAGGCCGAGTTTGGCCATGATGTGGCCGATGTGGGTCTTTACCACCTCGATGTCCGGCTGGCTGCCAGGATCACGCACGCCTGCCAGTCGACTGATTTCGAGGGCGTCAGCGCCAGAATTCGGTGAGCTGCCCGGCAAGGGCTCTGCCTTGGTCGTAACCGGCTCGAGCGGCGGGCGGACGCGTCGACAGATCCATCAGATTGCTGCCGAATGCGTTGCGGGAGTCGCTGTCCGGGAGGACGATTTCGACTCTGCTGCCGCAGGCGCGTAGTTCGTCGACCTGTGCGGCAAGATGCATGCCCCACTCCAGCGGCGCCCGTGTTCTGCCGGCAAGTGGTGACAGCACCAGCACCCGCCCGTATCCGGCTGCCAGATCGGCATTCTCGCTGGATCGCCGGTAGCCGCCGTCGATGTACCGGCTGTCGCCGATACCGTAGGGAGGGACACCGAAGCCGTTGGCACAGCTGGCGGCGACGGCGTCCACCAAGTCGACTCCGCTGTGGCGGTCGAACACGACCGGTTCACCGGTATGGGCATCGACCGCCACGATCAGCACCGTTCGTTCCGGCCAGCGCTGACTGGGCAGCCGGGCGGCGACCGTAGCGCGCCACCGCGTTTGCCCGGAGCCGTCCGACGCGGCATCCATCTCGAGCGCCGCCGCACCCAGTCTGCGGCGCATGTCGGCCGCATCCTCAGCGGCGGCGATGATCTCGCTCGTCCTCCGCATATGGTCGGCCACCGGCCCAATGGGAACGCGTCCACCGTCGGATCCGACCGGACCAGTCCGTTGCCGGGGCGCAGCGGAAAGGATGCCGGCAAGCACCTCGGTCGGGCTCGCGCTAGTTATCTGGGCCGCGGCCGTCGATCCGGCCGACGTCCCGATGATCAGGTCGGCCTCGGTCACATCCAACCCGGCATCAAACAGGCCGGCAATGACGCCGATCAACCACGCATTGCCTGCCGATCCGCCACCACCGAGGACCAGCGCTCGCTGACCCGCGGCGCGCACCCGCCTGGTAGCGTCGGCTTGCAGCTGATCCTGGTCGGACCTCGGCCGGCCGGAGGCCGTCGTCGAGGTGAAGTGCAGAGTTGAAAAAGGTGTTGTGTTCATGGGAGTCGCCTTTCGCTAGTTGCCTGGCGGGCGCTCCCGGTGGCGACTACCTCAGTCGCGGCTGCGGATAGGGTCAGAACAGCGTGCCTTCAGGTTCGATTCCACGCATCCTGTCGTAATCCAAGACCACGCACCTAATACCGCGGTCTTCGGCCAGGGTTCGCGCTTGTGGCTTAATCGTCTGTGCAGCGAGAACACCGTGAACCGGCGCTAGGAGCGGGTCACGGTTCAGCAGCTCCAAATATCTAGTCAACTGTTCGACGGCGTCAATGCCGGCGTGACGTTTGATCTCCACCGCCACATGAGCCCCTCCCGCCGAGGCGTTATCTTCGGTGGAATTGCCGCCGTCGATCTCGCCGCGGGCCTTGATCTCGACGGCGACGCTGCGGCTCGAGGAGTCTCGGCACATCAGGTCCACCGGGCCGATCGGGGTCGGGTACTCGCGGCGGACCAGCCGCCAGCCCTCGCCGAGCAGGTCGAGCTGGACGGCGAGCAGTTCCTGCAGGTGCGACTCCACGCCGTCCTTGACCAGCCCGGGGTCTATGCCGAGGTCGACCGAGGTGTCGCTGATCACCTCGGTGATCGTGATCGCGAGCGTCTCGCCCGCCTTGTTGGTAACCGACCAGTGGCCGGGCTCCTCGGTGAGCCGGCACGGCGGCGACATCCAGTTCAGCGGCTTATACGAGCCGCCGTCGGAGTGCACGAGCACCGACCCGTCGGCCTTGACGATGAGCAGGCGCAGGGCGGAGGGCAGATGAGCGGTGAGCCTGCCGACGTAGTCGACGCTGCACCTGGCGATGACGAGCCGCACGTTCGGTAACTCTACTGGCCGCATAGCCTTGACTGGCGTGAGCCCGCGCAAGATCCGCCGTGAGCGCTCCGGCCCTCCGGCGTCCGTGCCGGGGCCCGAGCGCGTCGAGTCCTGGCCCGACGGGGACTGGGTGGTCCGCCCCGTCCCCGGGACCGGGACGACGAAGGCGTACCGTTGTCCGGGATGTGACCAGGAGATCGTGCCTGGCACCCCGCACCTAGTCGCGTGGCCTGCGGACAGCGTCGGGGTCGGCGTCGAGGAGCGCAGGCACTGGCACCGGCCGTGCTGGCAGTACCGGCTGCGCCGCGGACGGCGCGCCCGCAGGAGAGGAAATCCGTGACCGAGATCAGGGCCGCCACCGTGCTTCCAGCCAAGCGCACCCCGGTTACCCTGCCCACCCCGGACGGGCTGCGACTGGTCGGAGAGCTGGCGCTGCCCGCCGACGCCGATCCGGTCGCCGCCCTTATCTGCCTGCACCCGCTGCCCACCCACGGCGGCATGATGGACAGCCACCTGCTCAGGAAGGCGTCGTTCCGGCTGCCCGCCCTGGCCCGTCTGGCCGTGCTCCGCTTCAACACCCGCGGCACGTCCTCGGAGCACGGGGCGAGCGAGGGAGAGTTCGGCGCGGGGGAGACCGAGCGGCACGACGTGGCCGCCGCGATCTCCTACGCGGTCGAGGCCGGACTGCCAGGCCGCTGGCTGCTCGGCTGGTCGTTCGGCACCGAGCTGGCGCTGAAATGGGGTCTCGATACCCCCTCTATCGAGGGGGCGATCCTGCTGTCGCCGCCGCTGCACCGGACGACCGACGCTGACCTGGACCGGTGGGCGGCGTCGGGGAAGCCGATAGTGGCCCTCATCCCCGAACTCGACGATTACCTGCGCCCGGACGAGGCCAGGCGCCGGTTCGCGCGGGTGCCCTCGGCCGAGGTGATCGCGGTGGACGGCGCGAAGCATCTCTGGGTCGGGGAACCCTACGTGCGCATCGTGATGAACGAGATCGTCCGGCGGGTGAACCCCGCCGCCTTGGTCCCGCCCGCGATGACGCTGCCCACCGAGTGGTCGGAATCCTGAGCGGGAGCACCGTGAACGGGCTGCAGCGGACCGCCGAACGGTAGCCGGCGCACCCGAGCCCGGATCCCCGGCTGGGCCAGGGATCCGGGCTCGGGCTGTGCGGCAGGGGCTACCTGACCGGGGCCAGTTCCGGCGCGGACTCGCCGGTCGGCCTGGCTATAGCCGGGCTGGCCGCGGCCTCGCCCGCCGTTCCGGCCGGGCGGGACCCCGGCAGGAACAGCGCGGCGGCCGCGGCGACGGCGACGGCGGCCGCACCGACCCAGACCGCGGGGGCCAGGCCGGAGACGAAGGCCGCGCCGCTGGCGTAGCTGCCGTGGGCGGAGAACACCGCGCCGAGGACCGCGATCCCGAACACGCCGCCGAGCTCCCTGATCGCGTTGTTAGCGCCGGAGGCGATGCCCTCCTGGTCCCGTCGGACCGAGCTGAGCACGACGTTGGCGACGGGCGCGAAGAACAGTGACATGCCGACGCCGGAGATCACGAACGCCGGGACCAGCGTGGCGTAGGGCACGGTGGGACTGGTCACCGCGGCCAGCCAGCCGAGTCCGATGGCCTGCAGACCCAGCCCGGTGGCGAGCAGCACCCGGCCGCCGATACGGTCCGACAGGGCGCCCGCGAACGGGGCGATGAACACCGGCATCGCGGTCCACGGCAGCGTCCGCAATCCGGCCTGCAGCGGGCTGTAATGCTGGACGACCTGCAGGAACTGCGCCAGCAGGAAGATCGAGCCGAACATCCCGAAGAACATCAGCAGCGAGGCCGCGTTGGTCAGGGTGAAGCCGCGACTGCGGAACAGGTGCATCGGCAGCATCGGCTCGCGGGCCCGTAGTTCCCAGCCGACGAACGCCGCCACCAGCAGGGCGCCGATCACCATCGGCGGCAGTACGGTGACGCTGGTCCAGCCGTGATCGTTGCCGCGCACCACGCCGAGCACGATGCCGAACAGGCCCACGCTGGCCAGGATCAGGCCGGGCAGGTCGAGGCTGGTCGAAGAGCCGTAGCTCTCGGTCAGCCGGGCCCGGGCGATCGGCAGCAGCGCGATACCGATCGGCACGTTCAGCCAGAAGATCCACTGCCAGGACGCGCCTTCGACGACCGCCCCGCCGACCAGCGGACCGATGGCGATGGCCAGGCCGCCGACGGCGCCCCAGGCGCCCAGGGCCAGGCCGCGGCGTTGCGGGGGCACGGCCGCGGAGAGCAGCGTAAGGGTCAGCGGGACCACGATCGCGGCGCCGACACCCTGCACGGCCCGCGCCGCCACCAGCCACCCGATGCCGGGGGCGAGCGCGGCGGCTGCTGACCCCGCGGTGAACAGTCCGAGGCCGGCCACGAACATCCGCCGGCGCCCGAAGCGCTCGCCCAGCGTGGCCCCGGTGAGCAGCAATACCGCGAAGGTGAGCGTGTAGGCGTTGACCGTCCACTGCAGCCCCTGGAGCGAGGCGTGCAGGTGGTTACGGATCGAGGGCAGCGCCGTGGTCACGACCAGATTGTCGAGAGAGGCCATGAACAGCGCGGCCGAGGTTATGGCGAAGGTCCACGCGGTGCGGGCTTTCGCGGTCATTGCTTCCTCCTAGATAGTGAGTAGTCACTAACTTGACGGTCTAAAAAAAAGAGCTGACTCTACTTCGGGCACCAGCTGGTCCACCGCTCGTCGACGGACGGCAGGTCCATCGCGGCGGCGACGTTCATCAGCATGCCCACGGCGAAGAAGTCCACGATGGTCTGGAAGGGGAGTCCGGTCAGCCGCTCGGACAGCTCCCAGAGCCGCTTGAAGCCGGTCCGGGTCGCGGCGCGGACGTCGGGATCATCGCAGGCGGCGTACGCCTGCATCTGCAGCAGGAGCAGCGTCCGGTCGTCGAGGAGACGCTCGTAGGCGTCAGCCATCGCCGCCAGTGCCTCGTCTCCGGTCAGGTCCGCGGCCGCCGAGGTGAAGGTGTCCCGCACCCGCTGGAAGCACCGCTCCACGAGCGCGATGAACAGGGCCTTCTTGGTCGGGAACAGGCGGAACAGGTACGGCTGGCTGATCCCGGCGCGGCGGGCGACATCCTCGGTCGAGGTGCCCGCCAGCCCGTGGGTCGCGAACTCCGCGATCGCGGCCTCGAGCACTAGCTCACGGCGCTCCGCGGCCGGCATTCGCTGCTTGGTCTCAGTCACGAGACGCTGCTTGGTCTCAGTCACGAGAGGCTGCTTGGTTTCGGTCACGAGACCTAAGTTAGTGATGACTCACTACTTTGTCAAGCGGGTGCGTGCCCGCAGCGGCCAGGACACCGTGAGGCTACCGCCGGCCGGCAGCGCGTGCCAGCGTCCGGCAAACTCGTCCAAGCGCGCCAGGATGCGCTCCACCAGGGGTGATTCAAGGTCGTCCGGCTCCACCCGCGAGAACCAGGCGGGCAGGGCCGGCCGGTGGCCCGCCCGGAACGCCCACAGCGCGGCGCAGGCGGAGGCCAGGGCCTCGGACCGCGCCATGTCGGCGTGCTCCGCCTGGCTCGGCCGCCTCTTCGCCTCCCGGCGCTTCTGACGCTGCCTGGCCGCCGGATCGGCCGTCCAGAAGAGGTTGTTCCAGCCGGCCGCGACCCGGCCGAAAGCGCCGCCGGTCAGCCGGGCCTCTGCCTCCACCAGGAAGTGCACGGCGTCATGCGGCAGATAGTCGTCATAGCCCGGGCCCTGGCGCGGCGCCAGCTCCGGCCCGTGGGCCCGGACGACGGTCATCTGATAGCGGCGTCCTTGCAGTTTGGTGAACGTCACGTCCATGGCTGGCACGTTACGGCGCGGCCCCGGGACGGCGCACCCTGTTATCGGTCGCCGCGTTGCCCGAAGATCTCCGCCTGCTCGAGCGGGGTGTGCCCCACGGGACGGCGGCAGGACTGCGTCGTGCAACCGGCTCGATGGAACATCGGGCCGCATGGGACCGGCTCGATGGAGCATCGGGCCGGTTGGCTGATCGCTGGGGCTGCGGCCCGGCCGCGGTCGGCTGGGGCGCCAGCGCCAGGCGGGGCACCTGTGTCCGGTGGTGCGCCGCCCTCGGGTAAACCGCCCAGCTCAGCCCCCTCCGGCTAAGTGGATACCCCGGACCCGCCATTCGGCGGCGGTGAAACCCAGGCCGGTGGGACCGCGATCCGCACTTGAAGCAGGCCGTGATATTCCCGGTCATCTCCGCGGGGACGCCGCGCGCTACGCTCGGGATCCTGGCCCGGATGGTCGCCCGGGGCTACGCTGGCTCCTCAGGCCCGGAGTTCGCTGAGCACCGTGGTGGCCAGCGGGCCTAGAATGCCTCGAGAGACGCCCGGAGGGTTCCTTGTACCTGTTTGACCTCACCGACAAGGTTGCCGTCGTTACCGGCGGGACGCGCGGGATCGGCCTGATGATGGCGCGCGGTCTGCTGCAGGCCGGAGCCTCGGTCTACGTCAGCTCGCGCAAGCCCGAGGCCGGGGACGCCGCGGTGGCCGAGCTGTCCGTCCTCGGCCGCGTGGTGTCGCTCCCCGCCGACCTGGCCCGGGAGGAGGAGTGCACGCGGCTGGCCGCCGAGGTCGGACGCGCCGAGGACCGCGTCCACATCCTGGTCAACAACGCCGGCACCAACTGGGGCGCGTCGCTGGAGGAGTTCCCGGCCGTCGGCTGGGACAAGGTCGTCGACCTCAACCTCAAGACGCCGTTCTACCTCACCCGGGCGTTCCTGCCGCTGCTCGAGGCGGCCGGAACCGCCGACGATCCGGCCCGGGTCATCAATATCGGCAGCATCGACGGGCTGCGGGTACCCGAGTTCCACACCTACTCCTACGCGGCCAGCAAGGCCGGCCTGCACCAGCTCACCCGGGTGCTCGCCCGCGAGCTCGGGCCGCGGCATATCACCGTCAACGCGGTGGCACCGGGTCCGTTCGAATCGAAGATGATGGCGGCGACCCTCGCCGCAGCGGGCGATCAAATCGCCGCCGCCTCCCCGCTCGGCCGGATCGGCCGCCCGGACGACATGGCCGGCGTCGCGGTGTACCTGAGCGGGCGCGGCGGCGCCTACGTGACCGGCGCCGTCATCCCGGTGGACGGCGGCATCTGGGCGGCCAGCTAACGCCAGTTTGACATCATCGTCAGCAACCCCGTGATAGGGGAGGTGTCCAAGTCCCCAACGGCGGGGGTTTCGGGGGTGCTGTCGTCTGCGGTGTCGTCGTAGCCGTCCCGGTGGGGGTTGAGGATTTCGGGGAGGGCTTTGAGGGTGGCTTCGGTGATCTCAGCGTGGACGGTGGCTTGCTGGCCTGGCTTGTTCTACAGGACTTCCATGTCGAAGATCTGGAAGAGGCGCGCTTTGAGCGCGGCGGGCAGACCGGGGAGGATGTCCCCGGCGTAGGGGAGCTGGTCAAGCAAGGCGGGGTTGGCGGCGCGGGGTTCGGTGGTGTCCAGGGCGTCAAGCTGGGCTTGGATCTGCTGGCGTTCGGCGTGGAGTTCGCCGAAGCGTTCCCGGATACGGGCGCGCATGGCAGCGGCGGCCGGGTCGGCGGGGTCGGCGGATAGTTCTTCCTGGGCCAGGATCTGAGCGCGCTGGGCGGTGTCGTTCAGCTTGAGCCGGGCGCTGAGCGCGGCTTTGGCGGCGTCGCGGGCGGCGGCGGCGTCGGCGTCGGTGGCGGGCAGCTTGGCGGCGAGCAGGTCGGCGCGGCCGGGGCCGAAGACATGGTCTCGGAAGAACGCGCCGACGATCTGGTCCAGGAGAGTTTCGGGGGCCTGGGCCGAGCGGGGGTGGTCCGGGCACGCGGCGGTGTGCCGGGGGTTAGCCGGGTCGTAGGGGTCGCGGTAGTAGACGTGGCTGCCGGACTTGCTGGCAGAGGTGGTGCCGGAGTAGCGGCGGCGGCAGTCGCGGCAGCGGACGCGGGCCCGGTAAGGGTAGATGCGGCCGGCGACGGCCCGCGCGGAGGGTTCGTGGCCGTCACGGCTCGTTCCGTGCTGCGCGCTGATCTTCTGGGCGTCGTCGAAGGTGGCACGGTCGATGATGGCGGGGTGGACAGGCTCGGGAGTCCACAGCCACTGATCAGGCGGTGCGGGGACGCGGCGTCCCCCGGCGGTGCGGCGGAGCCGGCCGAAGACCATGTACCCGGTGTACTTGGGGTTGCGCAGGATCTTGTTGACGGCCGCAGCGGTCCAGCCGGTCCCGCCCCCGCTGGCGGGGGCGGGGTAGCGTGCCGGGCTGGCGTTCAGCTTGATGCGATGGTTGGCATCCCCAGCTTGTCCACGGTGCGCCAGGTGAAGATCTGGACGACGACGGGCGCGCGGGCCGGGTCGATGGCAAGCCGGGTCTTGGTGCGGCCCTGGCTGGCTTTGACCGGGACGGGGTGGGGGACGCGGTCGGCGGCGTAGCCGTAGGGCGGGGTGCCGATGTTCCAGCCGTCCAGGGAATGCTCGACGAGCCCTTTCCAGGTTTTCTCTTTGATCTGGAGCCGCAGCCATTCCGCTACCCCTTGCTTCATCCGCCGGACCAGGACGGTAGTGGCGTTCACCCCTTCGATAAAGGCGGGCTCGTCGGTGGCGAATAGCGGGATGCCGTTGCGGGACAGTTTCTTTTCGAGTTTGAGGGCGTTGAATGTGTCGCGGCCGGAACGCTCGATATCCTCGCAGATGACGGCGGTGAATTTCGGGGCCGGGCCGTCCGCTTCGGCCAGCAGGTCCGCCATCCCGCCGTCGCGGGGGATGCCGGCGTCGGCGAACGCCCGCCAGGCCTCGCCGTGGCCGCGCTGGTCCAGGTCCAGGCCGCCGGATTCCACGTCCCAGTAGTAAGCGGTGATGAACCAGCCGGGCGGCAGCCAGGCGCGGGACGCGCGGAGCTGCCGGTTCAGCGAGGCGCGGGGGTCTTGCATCTCCAGGGTGGACGTCCGGCCCAGGAACGCGACCGGGACCGGCTCAGCCAGGCCGCCGTGATCGGCTCCGCTGGCGGCCTGGTTCATGAGGGTTTGGGATGCTGGTGTAGCCATTGCAGTACCTTCATGATCACCTCGGTTTGCCGGGCGTCTATTTCTTTCGCGCGTTTCCCGGTGGCGATCCTGATCTTGTACCGGACTTTAATTCCGGCCGGCCTTTCGCTTTCACTCAAATTATAGCTGATTACCCGCGCATTGCTGAATACCCCGCCGGGATTTCCCCGGCCTTCTCCCCGGTTTTCCCGCTGGCCATTGCCGCTCATTCCCGCTCTCCTTTATTCACGTGTCTGGTGTGTATGCCGATGCCGGCAGGTCCCAGACGCTCACCCGGACGGGGGTGCTGGCCGGGAGGGCGTCGGCGCAGCGGGCCACCACCCCCCGCGCGGCCGGGGCCGTCAGGTAGATGACCTGCGCGTAGCCGGCCGGGGCGGTCAGGTCGGCCATGATGGCGGCGGTGCGGGCGGCGTGCTTGGCGGTCAGCTCGATCTCGATCGCCCAGACCTGCCCGGCGTACGGGCTGGCCGCGATCGACGGCCACCAGATCTCCGCGTCGGGGCGGTGGGTACCGGCGGCGGGCCCTTTGCGGCGGATGCGGCGTTCGGACTGCCACCAGGCCCGGTGGGCGTCCCAGGCCGAGTTGGCGGTGAACCACAGCCGGGCGGCGAGCACGGCGCGGCTGTGATCCAGCTGGGCCAGCGCCGGCCGGACGGCCGGGTACGGTAGCCCGGCGGCGGTCATCCCTGCCGGGGTAAGCCAGCACCAGGCCGGGCCGGGCCGGGCCCGAGCCGGCCAGTGGCGGCGTACCCGGCCCGCCGCCACCTGGCCACGATGCCGCGCAGCCGGGCCGGCTGCGCGCCAAGCGCGGCGGCCAGCAGATCATACGGGGCCCCGCCGTGCTCGGCGCACAAGATCAGCCCGTCGATGTCCCGCTGCCCGAGCCGGACCGTCCCGGCGTCCGCGCGGCGGTGGTCCGTGGCGGTTCCCGTCATGCCCTGTCTGGCCCGGCTGGAAACGAGCCGCCGTCCGGTGGGCGGCGGTCGCGGTCGCCGCCGGGCTGTCCACCCGCCCGCTGGTCACCGGTGCCGTGCTCGGCTGGCTGGCCGTGCCGGCCGGATGCGCGCTGGCTCCCCGGTGGCGGCGGTGGCGGCGTAGGCGAAGCCGAAGACCTGATCCACCAAGCCCAGCTCGCCTGGATGCCAGCCGAAGAACGCCGCCGGTACGCACTGACCGGCCCGCCGCCGCCGGACTGGTTCACCGATATGCGGCCCGCCCCGTGGATCGACGGGCACGTGATCAGCGAGGGCCGCAAGCTGGCTGGGGTGTCTTTGGTCGATGTCCCGCTGATCGGTGTCCCACCCGGACAGGACATACACGTACCTGCGCAAACACGCTGGGATGTCCCGTCCGATGTCCCGCCCCCGGATACCGGAACTCGGCCCTTGGTCCTGCCCGGCCCGGCCCGCCGGGCGGGACGGCACCGCGCATCGCCCGCCCGTGGCGAGCAGCCCGTTACGAGCACCGAGAGCACCGGGGAGCGTTGCGACGTCGCTCCCGGCGGCGGCACGGTCGCGGTCTCCGCCGATGAGATGATCATCGGGGTCGCCGCCGCCGCGCGCTACCTCGGCTACCGCAAGGCCGATAGCTTCCGCCGTGCCCGGACCCGCCACCCCATTCCCGGTGAGGGCAAGACGGATGACGGCCGGCCCTGCTGGACGCCGCAGGCGTTGCGGAGTTGGCAGAGCAAGCGGAAAATCGCCGGGTCACGGCGAACGCCGTGATGAAGTTGCAGCTTGTGGCAGGGTAAGGAATGGCTTTGAGGGGCGTTATGGCCCTGTCGCCCGATTTATGACGGCCTGAGCTGCCGCCATGGTGGCCTCGCTGGCTGCGGCGTAGGCGTCGAGTCCTTCGCCAAGGTTTCCTATCGCCGCCACTTCGCTGGGAATGAGCATCTCCTGTCGCCAGTCCTCGGGAAACTCGTGAAATTCGGGAGGCGATGTCGTCAGGTCGATCGGGAACAGATACTCTCCATTAAACCAACCTGGGCTTCTCACCTCTTGGGCGTACTTCTTCACGACGTCATCCCACTTGAAACGGACCCAATTCCGGCTCAGACCGTCGACACGATGCCACAACTCCCCTCCCGGCCCGGCCGATCCGGGATCGAACCTGCGAGTGAGGGCAGACCATTTGTTAACCGCTGCGGCGGCGTCAGTGGCGGTTTCGCGCTCTCCGGCCCGGCGGACAAAGAAATCCGCTGGCGGAGCAGTGCGAGACGGCCGGAGAACATCCGCGTTCGACGTTCTGTCCCATAGCAATGACGGGTCGATGCCTACTCCCGGCTTCAGGGGTCGGCGGGGCACGCACACCGTCACCCACGCCGGCCCCTGCAGCGCTCCGGCAATGGCGATCGGCCGACCCTCCCAGCCAGCCATAACCGCCGCTCGCCACAGCAGCGCCTCGTATGCCGCGACAAACCAAGCATCAGGGCTGGCGACAACCTCCGCGCTACCGAGGTCGACTTGGAGAGCTTCCTCTGCCACGTGGCGCAGTTCCTCGGCGGTCGCCGGATCCTGCTCTAGTGCCGTAACGATCGCCTCATCCGCCGCACCGGCCACTTCATCCGCCGCACCGGCACCGTCGGCCTGGGGGGGACGCGCAACAGCCACGGCGGGGGTGATGGTGCGCTTCAACCAGCCGGTAGCTTTCTTCTCCGTCCAAGTCGCCATGCCCTGGTCAGCGTCGGCCACTATCCGTTGGGCGACAGGTTGTAGCAGCTTCCAGGCCTCGTATGTCCCCCAAATAATCAAAGGGATCATGGCTCCCCCTCCCCACCATGCCCCACCCAACCGGGCAGTCAACATATCGTAGCAAGATCGGACCCAAGTAGCTATCCGTACCTGACCGGTTTACCCAGGTGAATGTCGCATGGTGCGGCCCTAGAGATCCCTAATGGTGGGGTCCCGAGTTGGTCAAGGCCATTCCGAACGCGGCAGTAAAATTACCCCGCCTAAAGCCAGGAATTAGTGCACAGATTTAGCTAGGCCAGGCGGGAAGTCACAGGTCAGCGCCTCGGTAGATCACTAACTGTCACAGAGCGATGAGGCCACGCCCAGCGGAGTGGTGTATGAAATGGCCACCTCGCGATCTATTTCTATTTAAGCAGGAATTGCCTCTACTGTCAATCCAGCCTCACTAGTGCCATTCTTCCCCATATCCGGCTCGGCGGCTTTCCGGCAGGCGGCGAGGATTTCCAGGCCCATATAGCGGCGGGACTCGGTCCATTCATCGTTCTGCTCGGCCAGCACCGCGCCGACCAGGCGGATGATCGCGTCGCGGCCGGGGAAGATGCCCACCACGTCGGTGCGCCGCCGGATCTCCTTGTTCAGCCGTTCCTGCGGGTTATTGGACCAGATCTGGCGCCAGACCTCGCGGGGGAAGGCGGTGAACGCCAGGATGTCCTCGCGGGCCTCGTCCAGATGCGCGGCGGCGGCCGGCAGCTTGGCCTCCAGGGCCTGCACGACCTGGGCGTGCTGGGCCCGGACCGAGTCCGGGTCGGGCTGCTCGAAGATGGTCCGGACCAGGGTCGATACCCACGGCTGGGCGGACTTGGGCACCCGGGTGAGCAGGTTGCGGTGGTAGTGCGTCCGGCACCGCTGCCAGGCGGCGCCGGGCAGCACCGCGGCGATCGCGTTCACCAGCCCGGCGTGGTCGTCGCTGGTCACCAGGGCGACGCCGGACAGGCCGCGGGCGGCCAGGCCGCGCAGGAACGCCAGCCACCCGGCGCCATCCTCGCTGGAGGTGACGTCGACGCCGAGGATCTCCCGGCACCCGTCGGCGTTAACACCGGTCGCGATCAGGCAGTGCACGTTGACCGTGCGGCCGCCCTCGCGGACCTTCTGGGTCAGCGCGTCGATCCACACGAAGGTGTACGGCCCGGCATCCAGCGGCCGGTTCCGGAACCCCTCCACCAGCTCATCCAGATCCGCCGCCATCGCGGACACCTGCGACTTGGACAGACCCACCACGCCCAGGGAGGCGGCCAGCTTCTCCACCCGCCGGGTGGAGACCCCCAGCAGGTACGACGTCGCCACCACCGAGGCCAGCGCCCGCTCGGCGCGGCGGCGGTGCTCCAGGAAACCCGGGAAGTACGATCCGGTGCGCAGCTTCGGGATCGCCAGCTCGATCGTCCCCGCCCGGGTATCCCACTCCCTGCGCCGGTACCCGTTGCGGGAGTTCACCCGGTCCGGCGTGACCTCCCCGTACCCCGCGTTGCAGCGGACCTCGACGTCGGCGTCCATCATCCGCTGGGCGAACTCCCGGATCATCTCCCGCAGCACATCCGGGCTCGCCGCTGCCAGGGTCTCCTCGAACTGGGCGCCCGGAACCGGCACAATGTCACCTACGGCCACTTCGCTCTCCTTCGTCTCGACTAGACATTTCGAAGGATCACGAGGTGGCCGCCTCCCTTCACGGCGACACGCCGTACTCCGGCAAAGCAGTCACATCAGGATCGGCTACCCCATACACCACTTCCGTGGACGTGAACGCGTTAGATTCATGACATCGACCTCGCTGCCTCAGCTGTACCCGCTCCTCGTGGGCCTAGCTCTGCCTCGATGGCACTCAGGTGAGCCAGGATCGGCACGCGCGCCGGCGAGTCCGGCCGCACCAAGGCCAGGCTCGCCTGTAGCTCCCGCCTGGCCGGGTCAAGCTCGCCCGCCGTCAGATCCCCGCCGTCATGAGGGCGGATCAGGTCAGGCATCGGCAATCCTCTTGCGGTCCTCCTGCTCGGCTACCACTTCATCAAGCCGGGCTTGCAGGTCCCCCCGGACCGAGGGCACGGGGTTCTTCGTGTCGAAGTACTCGATGGCCCTCTCAAGCTGGCGGCGGTAGTCGCGCAGCTCATACGTGGTCATCGCATGAAGGGGGTGCGTCGGCTGGTCTACCGTTTCGGGCGGTCCCGTCACGGGCTGGGCTACGGTGGCTGACATCGGCTGACAGTCCTTCAGGCTGGGGGTGCAGGGCCTTATCTCGCTTCCTAACGTCTCAACCGGAGAGCACAATTGCTATGTGGCGCGGCTAAGGCACACGCTTCCGCCACAGCCCGCCACGGTGGAGGTGGAGAGAGCACGATGGAGCGCGACTCGGACGCGATGTTTCTCGGCGCTGTGCTGCGCAGGGCCCGGATCGCGGCAGGCATCACCAGCCAGGATGAGCTAGCCGACAGGCTCGGCTATGAACGGACCGTCATCGCCAAAGCCGAGTCCGGGCAGCGCCCGCCCTCCCCAGACGTGGCCAGGGCCTACGCCCAGGAATTTCCGCAGCTCAACGCGCTGATCGACAACGGCCTGATAGAAGAATGGTCAGAGCACATCAGGAAGAACGGGGGATCGTTTCCTAAGTTCTTCGTTGATTGGGTGGATGCCGAGAAGAACGCCGCCACGCTGTTCTACTGGGCTCCCATCCTGGTCCCCGGCATACTCCAGGTCGAGTCTTACGCTCGTACGATCCTGGCGACAGAACCGGGCGAAACCGAGTCGCCAGACGTGCTGCTGGCTGGCAGGCTGGAACGCCAGCAGGTTCTCTCCCGCCCGCAACCGCCAGCTGTCACCGTCGTGATGGCCGAAGCTGTCTTGCACCGTGGCGTCGGCGGACCCGCTGTGATGTACGAGCAACTCAACTATCTAGCTGAAGTCGGCCAGCAGTCGAAGGTCATGATCCAGGTGATACCAGCGGAGGTAGGCGCACACGCCGGATTGGCGGGACCTGTCTCGATAGCCGATCATGAGGGGCGGCCGGCCGTGGTCCACCTGGATTCGTTTACGGCGGGGCAGACGACGGGGGCACCTGAGATTGTCGCCAAGGTACGGCAGATGTCCGACATGCTGCGCTGTGAAGCACTCCCGCGCGGTGCCTCGCAGGAACTGATCATAAAGGTGGCGAAAGAACGATGGGCGATATGAACTGGCGGAAGAGTAGTTACAGCTCCGGTAACGGCGGCGAGTGCATTGAGGTAGCCAGCCCCAATGACGCTGTGGCCGTCCGCGACACTAAGCAAGACGGTACCGGCCCCGTGCTCCGGTTTACCCCGGCCGCGTGGCGCAGGTTCGCTGGCCAGCTGAAGCGGTCGTTAGCGTCTGGACCCCAACCTAGGGTCCGACGACGCCAGTTAGGGGCACTCTCGTCTCTGAGAGTGCCCCTAACTGTGTCCCTGGACAACTAAGGTGAAGGCCAAGGCGATCGAAGGTCAGATCTGATACGTGGCCTCAACCGTAAGCCGATGCCCTGAACTGGCCGGAGTGTTGTGGGACTTGTTCACCCCCCCTATCAGGGGTGCGCTGACACACGATGATGAAGCCGGGCGCTTGCGGGCCTCGAGGCGGGCCCGCGCCCGGGCAGGCGTCGCCTCACGGGACACGCACCGGGACGGCCTACGGTCCGTTACGAGTCGGGAGCGAGCCAGAGGACGCCGAGCGGGGGCACGGTGATGACGGCCGAGGCCGGCTCGCCGTGCCAGGGCTCCGGGTCGGCCTCGATGGCGCCCATGTTGCCGATGCCGCTGCCGCCGTATATCTCCGCGTCCGTGTTGAGGACCTCCCGCCACCGGCCCGCCCGCGGCAGGCCTAGCCGGTACTCGAGATGCGGCACCGCGGAGAAATTCGCGATGCAGGCGAGCACCTCGGGTGAGTCCTTCCCGGCGTCAGGGTCCGGGGAAGCGGGGGGAGCGGCGAAGCGCAGGAAGGACAGCGTATTGCCCAGGGCGTCGTTGGCGTCGATCCAGCTGAATCCGTCCGGCGAGGTGTCGAGCTGCCACAGCGCGGGGGTCTGGCGGTAAATCCGGTTCAGGTCGCGGGACAGTCGCTGCGTGCCCTGGTGGATCGGGTAGTCGAGCACCCACCAGTCCAGCCCGTTGTCGGCGGACCACTCGCTGACCTGGCCGAATTCCGACCCCATGAACAGCAGCTGCTTGCCCGGATGCGCCCACATGTACGCGAGCAGCGTCCGCAGCCCGGCGAACTTGCGCCATTCGTCGCCCGGCATCTTGCCGATCAGCGAGCCCTTCCCGTGCACCACCTCGTCGTGCGACAGGGGCAGGATGAAGTTCTCCGAGTACGCGTACATCATGGAGAACGTCATCTCGTTGTGGTGGTACTGGCGGTAGACGGGATCCAGGCTCACGTACGAGAGCGTGTCGTGCATCCAGCCCATGTTCCACTTGAAGCCGTACCCGAGCCCGCCCAGGTAGACCGGCCGGGTCACGCCGGGCCACGAGGTCGACTCCTCGGCGATAATCGTGATGCCGGGCACGCGCTTGTAAGTGGTGGCGTTGACCTCCTGCAGAAACGAAACGGCCTCGAGGTTCTCCCGCCCGCCGTACTGGTTCGGGGTCCACTCGCCGTCCTTGCGCGAGTAGTCCAGGTACAGCATGGACGCGACCGCGTCGACGCGCAGGCCGTCGAGGTGGAAATCCTCCAGCCAGTAGACGGCGTTGGCGACCAGGAAGTTGCGCACCTCGGTCCGGCCGAAGTTGAACACGAGCGTGCCCCAGTCGGGCTGGGTGCCGCGTCGCGGGTCTTCATACTCGTACAGCGCGGTGCCGTCGAACCGCGCCAGTGCCCATTCGTCCCGCGGGAAGTGCGCGGGGACCCAGTCCAGGAGCACGCCGATACCGGCCTGGTGCAGCGCGTCGACCAGGTAACGGAAGTCGTCCGGGTTGCCGAACCGCGACGTGGGCGCGTAATACGAGGTGACCTGGTAACCCCACGAGCCGCCGAATGGGTGCTCGGCGACGGGCAGGAACTCCACGTGCGTGAAGCCGAGGTCGGTGACGTACTCGACGAGCTCGGTGGCCAGCTGCCGGTACGAAAGCCCCGGCCGCCACGAGCCGAGGTGCACTTCGTAGATGCTCATCGGCTCGCGCACCGGCTGACGCTGGGTCCGCGCCGTCACCCAGTCGGCATCGCTCCAGGTGTATTGCGACGTGAACACCACCGAGGCGGTGGCCGGCGGCCGCTCGGTGGCGAGGGCCAGCGGGTCGGCCTTCTCCCGCCACACCCCGTCCGGGCCGCATATCGCGTACTTGTACTTGGTGCCGTCGCCCACGCCCGGCACGAAAAGCTCCCACACGCCCGAGCCGCCGAGCGAGCGCATCGGGTACGCCCGGCCGTCCCAGTAGTTGAAGTCACCGGTCACGCGGACACCGTGGGCGTTCGGGGCCCAGACGGCGAAGGACGTCCCGGTGGCCTGGCCGACCTCGCGGACATGGGCGCCGAGCGCGCGCCACAGCTCCTCGTGCCGGCCCTCCCCGATCAGGTACAGGTCGAATTCGCTGATCGTCGGCAGGTAGCGGTACGGGTCGTCGAGGACGACCTCCTCGTCCTGCGATCCCGCGTACGTGGCGGCGATCCGGTAGTCAGGCACCTTTTCCTGGGGCAGGGTGACGGTGAAGACCCCCTGGTGCAGATGCTCCATCGGGAACCGGCGGCCGTCGTCGAGGACCACGGTGACTGAGGTGGCGAGCGGGCGGAGCGCCCTGATGACGACCCCGTCCGGTCCGGGGTGCGCGCCGAGCACCGAGTGCGGGTCATAATGCTGCCCGGCGACAACCTGCTCGATTTCGCCCAGGGTGAGTTCTTTATCTGTCATGTCTGCAATTCAGCGATAGATTCCAGTGGAATGGACAGCCAGGTCGGGCGGTTCCTGGCCTCATATATGACCTCGTAGACCGCCTTGTCAAGCAGTAGCGCGCGGAGCAGCACCGAATTCTCCACCGGGTCCGTGCCGCCGGCCGCGGCGTAGCCCGCGCAGAACGCGTCGCCGTTACGCCGGACCCAGCTGGTCGCCATCGGGATCAGGCGGGCCGCGTCCGGATGCGTCAGCAGTTGGTGCCTGGCCGCGTAGTCGAACGAGCGGAGCATGCCGGCCACGTCCCGCAGCGGGGACGACCGGGCCCGGCGCTGCGCCAGCGGGCTGGCGGGCTCGCCCTCGAAGTCAAGCACGACCCAGCCGGTCTGGGTCCGCATCACCTGGCCCAGGTGGTAGTCGCCGTGCACGCGCTGCGCCGGGACCGGCTCGATCAGCTTGGCCAGGTTGGAGAAGGCGTCGCCGACCTTATCGGCGTGCCTGGCCAGCTCGGGCACGGTCGCGACGGCGATGTCGAGCCGCCGGAACATCTGCTCGGCCAGCTCGCGGATGGCCTCGGGCTCGAGCTCGGACCGGCCGAACGCGTCCGCTAGGTCCCGGTGGACCTGGGCGGTCGCGGCGCCGAGCCGCTCGGCCTCGCCGGCGAAGTCACCGCCGACCTCGCCGGCGCGGGCGCCTTCGGTCGCGTACAGGTCGCGCACGCTGGTCGCGGCCAGCGACCAGCCGTCCGAGGCGGCGCGCAGGTAGCGGGACAAGATGGCGAGCACCGTCGTGGCGCCGTCCATCCTGGTCTCCACCCAGCCGTAGGGCTCGGCGATGTGCGAGGAGCCCAGCTCGGCCAGGGCCATGGCCACCTCAAGGTCGGGGTTCGGCCCCGGGGTGACCCGGCGGAAGACCTTGAAGATGGCGCTTTCGCCGAACACCAGGCTGGTGTTGCTCTGCTCGCCGGTGAGCACCAGGCTGTCCAGTCCGGGCTCGATCGGCGCCCCGGGGACCCGGCAGAACCGCAGCGTGCCCACGGTCCGCTCGGCCACGATGGCGTCGAGCAGCGTCCGGGTCAGCGCGGTGTCGTGCAGGCCGTCGTAGATCTGCATCCCCGCGTGCGTACCGATCCGCGCGTGCCGCAGCCGGGCCGGCAGCCGGGCCCGGCTGCCGATGAAGAGCTGGTAGCAGTCCGACGTCGCGCCGTGGGAGACGGTCACGAGCAGGTGCCGCAGGCCGGGATCACCCGGGATGACCTCGGTATCCGCGACGACCGCGAGGTCATGGACGGTTCGCCCCTTACCCGCGAACCATCTCTGCTTGACCAGCCAAGTCGCCAGTATGTCTTCGAATGTCATGAGCTTGGTTCCCCTCCCCCTGGCGGGAGGCGGTAAACGCGTTCCGGCCGACTTGCGGGGCGGGCCGCAAGCCCGGCAACTGTCACTGCTGGTGGCTCTCGCGCGGGGCGGGCGCGGACGACCGGTCCTCCTCGGCGACGGACCGGTCCTCCCGGGCAGCCGGCAGCTGGAACCAGTAGAACCCGTGGCCCGGCAGCGTCAGCAGGTAGCTGAGCTCGCCGATCTTCGGGAACGTCACCCCGCCCATGCACTCCACCGGCGTGACGCCCATGAACCGGCGCAGGTCGAGCTCCACCGGCTGTGGGAACCTGGACAGGTTGTTCACGCACAGAATACGGTCCGAGCCGTCGGTGTCGGTGTCATCCGAGGCGTCTGGCAGCCGGACGAAGGCCAGCACGCTCGGGTTGGAGGACGTCAGCTCCTCGTACTTGCCGGTGCCGAAAACCGGGTGCCGCTTGCGGATCTCGATCATCCGCCTGGTCCACTGCAGCCACGAGCCGGCGTTGCGCTGCTGGGCCTCCACGTTCAGCGATTGATAGCCGTAGATCGCGTCCATGATCGGCGGCAGGTAGAGCCGCTGCGGGTCGACCTGGGAGAAGCCGCCGTTGCGGTCCGGCGTCCACTGCATCGGCGTCCGCACCCCGTCCCGGTCGCCCAGCCAGATGTTGTCGCCCATGCCGATCTCGTCGCCGTAGTAGAGCACCGGCGAGCCGGGCAGCGACAGCAGCAGCCCGGTGAACAGCTCGAGCTGGTTACGGTCGTTCTCGAGCAGCGGGGCCAGCCGCCGTCTGATCCCGATGTTCGCCTTCATCCGGGGATCCTTGGCGTACTCGGCGTACATGTAGTCGCGCTCGTCGTCGGTGACCATCTCCAGCGTCAGCTCGTCGTGGTTGCGCAGGAAGATGCCCCACTGGCAGCCGGCCGGGATTTGCGGGGTCTGGGCCAGGATCTCCGAGATCGGGTAGCGCTGCTCCCGGCGCACGGCCATGAAGATGCGCGGCATCAGCGGGAAGTGGAACGCCATGTGGCACTGGTCGCCGCCGACCTCCGGGTCGCCGAAGTACTCGATCACGTCGGCGGGCCACTGGTTCGCCTCGGCCAGCAGCACCCGGTCGGGGTAGAGCTTGTCGATCTCGGACCTGATCCGCTTCAGGTACTCGTGCGTCTCCTTCAGGTTCTCGCAGTTCGTGCCCTCACGCTCGTACAGGTACGGCACGGCGTCCAGCCGGAAGCCGTCGATGCCGAGGTCGAGCCAGAACCGCAGTACCTCGATCATCGCGTCCTGGACCTTGGGGTTCTCGAAGTTCAGGTCCGGCTGGTGAGAGAAGAACCGGTGCCAGAAGTACTGGCCGCGGATCGGGTCGAAGGTCCAGTTGGACTGCTCGGTGTCGACGAAGATGACCCGGGCCCCCGAGTACTGGTCGTCGGTGTCGGACCACACGTAGAAGTCGCCGAACGGGCCGTTCGGATCGCTCCGGGACGCCTGGAACCACGGGTGCTGGTCGCTGGTGTGGTTCATGACCAGGTCGGCGATGACCCGGATGCCCCGCTTGTGCGCCTCGTCGACGAGCGTGACGAAATCGCCGATGTTCCCGTACTCGCCGAGCACGGACATGAAGTCGGAGATGTCGTAGCCGCCGTCGCGCAGCGGCGAGGTGTAGATCGGCAGCAGCCAGATGCAGTCGATGCCGAGCCATTCCAGGTAATCGAGGCGGGAGATCAGCCCGCGCAGGTCGCCGGTGCCGTCCCCGGTCGAATCCTGGAAACCCCGGACCAGCACCTCGTAGAAGACGGCCCGCTTGTACCACTCCGGGTCCCGGGGCTGGTCGACGTTGAACGAGTCAGCTATCGCCTCGTGATGCTCGGTCACGGCAAGATCTCCTGGGTCTTACTGTTCATGCACGGTCTAACACGCTGGGCGTGACGGTGAAGATATGGGCGGGCCGCGTCGCCGGGTCAAGGCGGACGTAGTTGGCTTGCCCCCACTGGAAGGACTCGCCGGTGAGCTCATCCGTCACGGTGAATGCGCGATCCACGCCAAGGGCGGGCGTATCGAGCCAGACCGTGGCTTCTCTGGTCTGGTGCGGGTCGAGGTTCACTACTACCAGTACGGTATCGCTCCCGGAGCGTCCGGGGATACCATCCACCCGCTTGGAGAAGCACATAAGTTCCGGCTGGTCAACGTGATGAAAGCGCAGGTTGCGCAGCCGGTGCAGGGCCGGGTGGGCTCGCCTGATCCGGTTCAGCTCGGTGATGTAGTCGGCGATGCCCACCCCGTCCCGCGCGGCCGCCTCCCAGTCGCGGGGGCGGTACTGGTACTTCTCCGAATCCATGTATTCCTCGCTGCCCGGCCTCAGCGGTACGTTTTCGCATAGTTCGTACCCAGAGTAGATGCCGTATGTCGGGGAAAGCATGGCCGCCAGCACGGCCCTGATCTTGAACGCGGGCTCGCCGCCGTGCTGCAGGTACTCGGTCAGGATGTCCTGGGTGTTGATGAAGAAGTTGGGCCGCATGTACGGGGCCGCGTCACCCGCCAGCTCGCGCATGTACTCGGTCAGTTCCCAGACCCCGTTACGCCAGGTGAAGTACGTGTAGGACTGATGGAAGCCGATCTTGGCCAGGGTATTCATCATGGCCGGCCGGGTGAACGCCTCGGCCAGGAAGAGCACGTCGGGATCGGTGGCGTGGACCTGGCCAAGCAGCCATTCCCAGAACCGCAGCGGCTTGGTATGCGGGTTGTCGACGCGGAAGATCCGGACCCCGTGGTCAATCCAGTGCCGGACGATCCGCAGCATCTCCGGGTAAATGCCGGCCGGGTCGTTGTCGAAGTTCAGCGGGTAGATGTCCTGGTACTTCTTCGGCGGGTTCTCGGCGTAGGCGATGGAGCCGTCCGCCCGGGTGGTGAACCACTCCGGGTGCGCGGCGACCCAGGGGTGGTCGGGCGAGGCCTGCAGGGCCAGGTCGAGCGCGACCTCAAGCCCGACCTCGCGGGCGCGGCCCACAAACGCGTCCCAGTCCTCCAACGTGCCCAGGTCCGGGTGGATGGCGTCGTGCCCGCCATCCGGGGAGCCGATGGCCCACGGTGAGCCCGGATCACCCTCGCCAGGAGTCAGGGTGTTATTCCGGCCCTTCCGGTACGTCGTCCCGATCGGATGCACCGGCGGGATGTAGACCACGTCGAACTCCATCGCCGCGATCGCGTCCAGGCGCTTGGCCGCGGTGCGGAGCGTGCCCGAGGTCGGCGGCCTGCGGCCCATTGGGTCAATCTGAACCCCTTCAGAGCGCGGGAAGAACTCATACCAGGAACCGAACAGCGCCCGTTCCCGGTCTACCTCCAGGGGCAGCGGCCGCGACCTCGTCAGCAGTTCGCGCAGCGGCCAGGTCGTCAGGATGGCGCCGATGGCCGGATCCTCGGTCGCCGCGAGCCGGTCCCAGGGCGTCAGCCCGCGGTCGCGCAGCTTCGCGGCCAGCGCGCGCAGCGTGGTGCGGGCCGCGGCCGGGCGGCTCGCCCCGGGCGGCTGCGGGATCCGGCGGCCGGCGCGCTCGAACAGCAGCGCCCCCTCGGTGAGCATCAGCTCAACGTCCTGGCCGGCCGGTATCTTGATGGCCGCGTTGTGGTGCCAGGTCGCGATCGGGTCGGCCCACGCCTCCACGTGGAACCGCCACCGGCCCTCACGGTTCGGGGTCACCTCGGCGCCCCAGCGGTCGGTCCCGGGGGCAAGCTCGCGCATCCGCGCGAGCGGGAGCGGCTTGCGGTCCGGATCTCGCAGCACCACGCCGGCCGCGATGATGTCGTGCCCCTCGCGGAAAACGGTGGCGCTGACCTCGAAGGTCTCGCCGTTCACCGCCTTCGCCGGGCGGCGTCCGCAGTCCACCGCCGGCTCGACGTCAAGGATCGGGATTCGTCCAATCACCATGTAACGCTACCGAGGACGAGGCCCTTCATGCCACCGTGCGGGGACCTAAAAAATGCCCGGCACGACGATGATGTATCCGCGGCAGTTTAACCACCGTTCGTTCGGGATAATTTGAATTGTTTTTCCCCCTCATCAACCGCTGGCTGGTGATCCGGTCCCAGGCGGCGGTTCGGTGTTGCGGGCGCGGACCCATTAAGGTCTGCCCGTGAGAGCGATTCGCCGGTTCACCGTCCGCGTTACCCTGCCCGAGCCGCTGGCCGCGCTGCACGGCCTGATGCTGAACCTTCGCTGGTCCTGGCATAGTCCGACCGCCGAGCTGTTCGCGTCGATCGATCCCGGCGCCTGGGAGGCGTCGGGGGGCGACCCGATCGCGATGCTCAGCGCCCTGCCGTCGTCCCGGATCGCCGCGCTCGCGGCTGACCGCGAATTCCTCGCCCGGCTGGACGCGGTCGAGCGGGACCTGCGTCACTACCTGTCCGAGCCCCGCTGGTACGAATCCGCGGGCCCGGAGTCCAGGCCGGCCGCGATCGCGTACTTCTCGCCCGAGTACGGCATCACCGCCGCGCTGCCGCAATACTCCGGTGGCCTCGGCATCCTGGCTGGCGATCACCTGAAGTCGGCCAGCGACCTCGGCGCGCCGCTGATCGGGGTCGGTCTGCTGTACCGGCACGGGTACTTCACCCAGTCGCTTTCTGCCGACGGCTGGCAGGCCGAGCGCTACCCGGCCGGCGACCCGAACGGGCTGCCGTTCGACCTGCTCCGCGACGCGGACGGGACCGCGACCCGGATCGCCGTCCGGCTGAGCGAGGGCCGGCAGCTAGCCGCCCAGATCTGGGTGGCCCAGGTCGGGCGGATCCCGCTGCTGCTGCTCGACTCCTACGTGGAGGATAACGAGGCCGACCTGCATGAGGTCACCGACCGGCTGTACGGGGGCGGCAGCGAGCACCGGCTGCGACAGGAACTGCTGCTCGGCATCGGCGGCGTGCGCGCGGTCCGGGCCTTCTGCGCGCTGCGCGGGTTCCCGGCGCCCGAGGTGTTCCACACCAACGAGGGCCACGCCGGGTTCCTCGGCCTGGAGCGAATCCGCGAGTACGTCGAGCAGGGCCTGAGCTTCGCCGAAGCCCTCGAGGTGGGCCGGGCCGGCACCGTGTTCACCACGCATACTCCCGTCGCCGCGGGCATCGACAGGTTCGATCGCGACCTGGTGCGGCGGCACTTCGCCGACGATCCGCTGCTGCCCATCGAGCGGGTGCTCGCGCTGGGCGCGGAGACCTATCCCGGCGGCGACCCCGACGTGTTCAACATGGCCGTCATGGGCATGCGCCTGGCCCAGCGCGTCAACGGCGTCTCGAAGCTGCACGGCCAGGTGAGCCGGGAGATGTTCGCCGGGCTGTGGCCGGGGTTCGATACCAGCGAGGTGCCCATCGGCTCGGTCACCAACGGCGTGCACACCCCCACCTGGGTGGCGCCGGAGATCCTGCTGCTGACCGGCACCTCGCCGGGCCAGGCGACCGGCTGGGACTGGGAGCGTGCCGCCGCGACCCCGGCCGGCGTGCTCTGGAACACCAGGCGCGCGCTGCGCGCCCGGCTGGTGACCGAGACCCGGCGGCGGCTGCGCGCCTCCTGGCGCCAGCGGGGCGCGTCCGACGCCGAGCTGACCTGGATCGACGACGTGCTCGACGAGAACGCGCTGACGATCGGGTTCGCCCGGCGGGTGCCCTCCTACAAGCGGCTCACGCTCATGCTAAACGACCCCGAGCAGCTCAGCCAGCTGCTGAACGACCCCGCGCGGCCGCTGCAGATCGTCGTCGCGGGCAAGGCCCATCCCGCCGACGAGGGCGGCAAGGGACTGATCCAGCAGATGGTCCAGTTCGCCGACTCTCCCGACGTGCGCCGCCGGATCGTGTTCCTGCCCGACTACGACATGGCCATGGCGCATGCGCTGGTACAGGGGTGCGACGTCTGGCTGAACAACCCGCTGCGGCCGCTCGAGGCGTCGGGCACGTCCGGGATGAAGTCCGCGCTGAACGGCGGGCTCAACCTCTCGGTGCGGGACGGCTGGTGGGACGAGTGGTACGACGGCGTGGACGGGTGGGAGATACCGTCGGCCGACGGCGTGGCCGATCAGGCCCGCCGCGACGAGCTCGAGGCGAACGCGCTGTACGAGCTGCTCGGCAAGTCGGTGGCGCCGCTGTTCTACGACCGCGACGCCGACGAGATCCCGCTGGGCTGGGTGGAGCGGATCAGGCACACGTTCCGCTCGCTCGGACCCAAGGTGCAGGCGGAACGGATGGTCCGGGAGTACGTGTCGACGCTTTACGTGCCGGCCGCGGTGGCCTCCCGCAGGCTGGTCGCCGACGACTTCGGGCCCGCCGGGGAACTGGCCGCCTGGAAGAAGCGCGTGGTGGCGGCGTGGCCGCAGGTGCGGATCGAGCACGTGGAGTCTGAGGCGGCCGGGCAGGCCCTCGGGTCGGCGCTGGTACTGCGGGTCCTGGTCGCGCTCGGCGAGCTCACCGAGGACGACGTGACGGTGGAAGTGGTCTACGGGCGGCCCGACGATGAGGACGAGATCGTGCAGCCGGCCTACGCCACGCTGACCCCGGAAGGACCCGCCGGCCCGCCCGGGCCGCTGCGCTACTCCGGCGAGGTACCCCTTGACCGGCCCGGATCCTTCGGATACACCGTGCGGGTACTGCCGAACCATCCGCTGCTCGACAGCCGCGCCGAACTCGGGCTGGTGACCTACCCGCAGGCGCCGACCGGGATGACCAACGGCGACCTGCGCTAGAAGGGATCGTAATGGGTGAGCTTGTCAGGCTGGAGACCGCGGACGGCATCGGCACTATCCGCCTGGACCGGCCGCCGGTCAACGCACTGAACGACCAGCTGACCGACGAGCTCGCGGCCGCCGCCCGCGCGGCTGACGTCTCCGACGAGGTCCGCGCGGTGATCATCTACGGCGGCGAGAAGGTCTTCGCCGCGGGCGCCGACATCAAGGACATGGCCGAGGCCAGCTACGTCGACATGGCCAAGCGGGCGGGCCGGCTGCAGGAGGCCATGGCCCTCGTGGCCGGCATCGGCAAGCCGGTGGTCGCCGCGGTTACCGGGTACGCCCTGGGCGGCGGGATGGAACTCGCGCTCAGCGCCGACTTCCGGATCGCGGGGGAGGGCGCCCGGCTCGGCCAGCCCGAGATCCTGCTCGGCGTCATCCCGGGCGCGGGCGGGACGCAGCGGCTGCCTCGGCTCGTCGGACCCGCGAAGGCCAAGGACATCGTGTTCAGCGGCCGGATGCTCAAGGCTGCCGAGGCGCACGCCATCGGCCTGGTCGACCAGGTCGTGCCCGACGACGCCGTGTACGCCGCGGCGCACGAGGCGATGAAGCGGTACGTGGGCGGCCCCGCCCTCGCCCTGCGCGCGGCTAAGCAGGCCATCGACCAGGGCCTCGGCGTGGACCTGGCCACCGGCCTGGAGATCGAGCGCGCCCACTTCGCCGGCCTGTTCGGCACCGACGACCAGCGGGCCGGGATGCGCAGCTTCCTGGAGAACGGCCCCGGCAAAGCCACCTTCACCGGCCGCTGACCCCAGTCAGGCGCGATCCACGGTAATTGACGTCAGTTCCCGGCGACGAGCTTGCGCAGGGCCTGGGCGGTCTGGGCGTTCTGCTCGGCGTGGCTCACCAGCGCGCCGGCCAGGGTGGCGGCCCACTCCTGGACCGGCACCGTCTGCCGGGACAGCACCACGCCGCGGACCGCGCGGCAGATCTCCGCCACCGGCTGGCCGTTCCGCACGGACAGCGTCATCTGCAGGTCGCCGAGCCGCACCACGATCTTGGAGATCTCGCCAGGACGCCCCTTCATCCGGTCGGACATCGTCCGTTCCCGGTCCACGGTCACGTAGTCGGCGGGCAGCGCCTCGCCGAGCGACTGGGTCAGGACACGAGCGTAGATCGCCACGTCTGTGCTGTCGGCGCGCAGCGCGGCGGTGACCATATCCAGCGAGAGCGCGTCGTCATGCTCAGTCATCGATCAGCCCCAAGTTAGCGATGCTCGTGATTCTAGTGCTCCCGCCCCGCCACGGCCCTTTCGCGGCTCCTGCGCGGCTCTTGCGCGGCCCGGCCGGGCCGTTACCAATAGGCAACATCTCGTTCGCTCCACAAGTTGGCATCTGTTTCGTACTCTGGATGTCGCGATGCCTGCGACGGAACGACTGCCGGGGACTCTCGGCCCGTATCGCCTTCAGGACCGCCTCGGGGAGGGCGGCATGGGGGTGGTTCACCTCGCCCGCGATCCGGAAGGCCGCCTGGTGGCGGTCAAGGTGCTCAATCCGCAGGGTACGGAAGGCGCCAACGCCCGCCGCCGCCTGGCCCGCGAGGTGGAGACCATGCGCCGGGTCCGCAGCCCGTACGTCGCCGAGGTCCTCGACGCGGACGTAACCGGCGAGTTCCCCTATATCGTCACCCGGTACGTGGCCGGGCCCACGCTGGAGGAGATGGTCCGCAGCCACGGCCCGCTGCCCGCCCCTGGCCTGCGCAGGCTTGCCCACGGCATGGCCGAGGCGCTGGCCGCCATCCACGCGGCGGGCGTGGTGCACCGTGACCTCAAGCCAGGCAACGTGATGCTCGCCGACGACCGTCCGGTCGTGATCGATTTCGGCATCGCCCAGTCGGGTGACGCGACCCGGCTGACGCAGACCGGCCTGGTCATGGGCACGCCCGGCTACCTGGCGCCCGAGGTGATCGAGGGCCAGCCGAGCAGCCCCGCCTCGGACGTGCACTGCTGGGGCACGACGATGGCGTTCGCGGCGACCGGCCACCTGCCGTTCGGCGGCGGGTCGTATGAGTCGATCTTCTACCGCATCGTCTCGGGACGCGCCGACCTGGACGGCGTCCCGGCCCCGTTCGTGCCGCTCATCTCCGCCGCGCTGGCCCGGGACCCCGGCCACCGCCCCTCGGCCAGCTGGCTCAGCGCACAGGCGAGCGCCATGAGCCTGTCGCCGCCCGGCCCTCCGCTCACTTACACCGGCTTCCCGAAGACGGAGACCTCATTCCCGCTGGCTCCCTCCCCGCAGGCCGCGCAGGCCGCGCAGGCCGCGCAGGCCCCGGCCCGGCCGCCGCAAGCGCCCGGGCCGGCCCAGGCGCCGCCCCGGGTCGCGGCACCGCCGTATCTGGCGCCCCGGCAGGCGGCCAGGGACGTCGCCGACCTGCTGCCTCCGGTCAGCTACGCCCCCGTCCAGCCCCAGAGATCCCAGGGGCCCCAGGCACCCCAGCCACCCCAGGCCCAGCCGCTTCAGCCCGCGGCGGGCTCGCCGCGGCCCCAGAACCCGCGCGACCCGCGCGACCCGGACCAGCGCCTGCCTGGGTCCAAGCCCGGGGCCCAGACCCGCCCGAACACCCTGGCCGGCCTGGCCGTCATGGTGGCCGCCGTGGCGCTGACCGTCATGCTCCCGGTGGCCGGCCTGGTCGCCTCGCTGGCCGTGATCACCTTGCTCCGGGCCGCGGACCGGGCGCAGAGCACGCTGGCGGTGCGCCGGTCCGTGCGCGGGCCCCGAGCCAGCGACCTGCTCGTCGTGGTGGTGACGGCGCCGCTGGCGGTGGCCAGGGCGCTGCTGACCGAGGTGCTGATGGCCCCGCTCGCCATCGCCGCGGGCGCGGTCACGTTCGCCGTCACGGTCGTGCTGACGCACAGCCTGAACCTGCCGCGGGCCGGCGCGTACGCGGCCGCGGCCGTCGTCGCCTGGTACGGCCTCGGACCCGGGTCAGGCCGTCCGCGGCGCCAGCTGAACCGGATGGCGGGCGCGGCGGCCAGG
Source organism: uncultured Actinomycetes bacterium (assembly GCA_963806335.1). Taxonomy (GTDB): domain Bacteria; phylum Actinomycetota; class Actinomycetes; order Streptosporangiales; family Streptosporangiaceae; genus Palsa-504. The sequence goes on along the minus strand of CAWDXO010000013.1, from coordinate 737,070 downwards.
ACCCCGACGTCGGCGGCGGTGACCGCGCTCGCCGTCTGGGCGCTGGCGGCCGGGGCCGTCCTGTTCGCCTGGTCGCAGGCCCCGTACTACTGGCCCGCGATGGCCCCGCATCTGCCCGGACTGCACAGCCTGATCATGTCAGCGGCTAACTGGCTGCTGAGGAACACTCACGTTTAACGCCTCGCCGAGGTCGGCCGGCGGCACCGGCCGACCCGGTGCCGCGTTGCCCGGTGCCGGCCTGAGCGGCGTCGGCCTGAGCGGCGTCGGCTTGACCAGGCCGAGCGCGACGACCTCGTTGGCGAGCCTGGTGCGCCGGTTCGTGCCCTCGGAAATCCGGAACTTCTGGTACAGCCTTAGCAGGTGCTGCTTGACCGCCGCCTCGGTTACGACCAGATCGGCCGCGATCTCGTGCGCCGTGGCGGGCGTGGCGAAGGCCTCGTCGGAGAGCGCCGGCCTGCATAGCGAGGTCAGCACGTCAAGCTCGCGGCGGGTGAGATCGGGAACGGCCGAGCGGCGCAGCTCGGTCTCGGCGGGGATCTCCTCCGGCGGGATCCCGCTGATCCGGCAGCGGGCCGTGCCGAAGCTCAGCACGTCGCCGTCGTCCAGCACCCGGCGGGCGACCGGGCGCCCGTTAACCCTGGTTCCGTTTCGTGATAAACCGAGGTCGGAGACGTAGACGTAGGGTCCGCGGCGGACAAGTTCGGCGTGCAAGCGCGAGACGCTGGGATCGTTGAGGCGGACATCCACGCCCTGGCCGCGGCCCACAGTTGTCACCACATCGCGCAACGGGAAGACCTCGCCGCTGTCCTCGATCCGGAGGAACGGTGTGTCCAACTCGGACCTCCCTTCTATCGAAGCCGCTAGAGATACCTCACCCTAGGGTTACCCCTTGTGCCGCTCGTCTCACCGTGAGATTACCTGTCTGTCTCGGGTACGTCGTGGCAACGGCCTGGCCTCGCCCCGGTAAACTTCCTGCGGAAAGCCGGGAGGCACAGGCATGACGAATCAGCCGGCGAATGCTGGCCCGAGGCGGGGACAGGCACCCTCGGCTAGTACTGTGCCGCCCTTTCCCGCCGCCGCCCCGCCGCCGCCCCTCCACCACCAGGACCCCCCCGGCGCCGCCGCAGCTCCCCGCGCCGCTACCGCCCCTCGCGCCACCGCGGCCCCGGGGACCGCCACCGCGGCCCCGGGGACCGCTACCGCCCCCCGCGCCGCTACCGCCCCCCGCGCCGCTACCGCCTCCCGCGCCGGCGCCGTCGGCCACCGGGCCGCCCGCCCCGGCGACGCCGGGCCAGGCGCGCTGGCCTGGGTGCCGTACCTGCTCGCGCTGGCGGGCGTAGCCGTCGGCGTGCTGCTGGCCTTTCAGGGGTCCGCGGGCGAAGGCACGGGGCTGGTGGGCAGCTCGATGCTCGCCGCCGGGCTGGCCAGGCTGGTGCTGCCGCCGCGGCTGGCGGGCCCGCTGGCCTCGCGCGGAAAAGCTTCCGACGTGCTGGCGTTCACGGCGTTCGGCGCCGGGGTGCTCGCGGTGGCGCTGATGCTGCCATGAGCAGCTGTCGATAGAAGGAGAAAAATGTCCAAGATCAAGGTAGCGAACCCCGTCGTCGAACTCGACGGTGACGAGATGACCAGGATCATCTGGCAGTACATCAAAGACAAGCTGATACTGCCCTACCTGGATATCGAGCTCGAGTACTACGACCTGTCGGTGCAGCACCGCGACGCGACCGATGACCAGGTGACGATCGACGCGGCGCACGCCATCCAGCGCCACGGCGTCGGCGTGAAGTGCGCCACGATCACGCCGGACGAGGCGCGGGTCACCGAGTTCGGGCTGAAGAAGATGTGGCGCTCGCCGAACGGCACGATCCGCAACATCCTGGGCGGCGTCATTTTCCGCGAGCCGATCGTGATCTCGAACATTCCCCGGCTGATTCCGAGCTGGACCAAGCCGATCATCATCGGCAGGCACGCGCACGCCGACCAGTACAAGGCCAGCGATTTCGTGGTACCGGGTCCGGGCACGGTGACGATCTCCTACGTCCCTGACGGTGACAACCAGCCGATCGAGATGGAGGTGGCCCGGTTCACCGGCGGCGGCGTCGCGATGGCGATGTACAACTTCGACGACTCGATCCGCGATTTCGCCCGGGCCACGATGCGCTACGCGCTGGACCGTAAGTTCCCGCTGTACCTGTCCACCAAGAACACGATCCTCAAGGCTTACGACGGCCGGTTTAAGGACATCTTCGCCGAGACCTTCGAGTCCGAATTCAAGGCGGACTTCGAGGCGGCCGGGATCACCTATGAGCACCGGCTGATCGACGACATGGTGGCGCAGGTCCTCAAGTGGGAAGGCGGCATCGTCTGGGCCTGCAAGAACTACGACGGCGACGTGGAGTCCGACGTGGTCGCCCAGGGCTTCGGCTCGCTCGGGCTGATGACCAGCGTGCTGATGACGCCGGACGGCCGCACGGTCGAGGCCGAGGCCGCGCACGGCACCGTGACCAGGCATTACCGCCAGCACCAGCAGGGCAGGCCGACCTCGACCAACCCGGTCGCGTCCATCTTCGCCTGGACCCGCGGTCTCGAGCACCGCGGCAAGCTGGACGGCACGCCCGAGGTCACCGGGTTCGCCCGGACGCTCGAGGAGGTCTGCGTACGGACGATCGAGGGCGGCGACATGACCAAGGACCTCGCCCTGCTCATCGGTAAGGACACCCCGTTCCTGACCACGCAGGACTTCCTCGCGGCGCTGGACGCGAACCTGCGCAAGGCCATGAACAGGTAAAAACCCATTTTCCCCCGAACGAACAGTGGTGCCTCTCACCGGCCTGCTGAGCGTATCCACGGATGAAGGAGTTCGGCAGCATGTCACGTAAGGGCAAGGTAACCGTCGTCGGCGCGGGCTTCTACGGCTCCACGACCGCGCAGCGGCTGGCCGAGTACGACATCTTCGACGAAGTCGTGCTCACCGACATCGTCGAGGGCAAGCCCGAGGGGCTGGCCCTGGACATGAACCAGTCGCGCCCGGTCGAGGGCTTCGAGACCAAGGTCACCGGCCAGACTACCGGCCCGGCCGGCGAGGGGTACGAGGCGATCGCCGGGTCGGACATCGTGATCGTCACCGCGGGCCTGCCGCGCAAGCCCGGCATGAGCCGGATGGACCTGATCGAGGTCAACGCCAAGATCGTCCGCAGCGTGGTGGAGAACGTGGCCAAGTTCGCGCCGGACGCGGTGCTGATCGTGGTCTCCAACCCGCTGGATGAGATGACCGCGCTGGCGGCCAAGGTGTCCGGGTTCCCGTCGCACCGCGTGCTCGGCCAGGCGGGCATGCTCGACACGGCCAGGTTCAGCTACTTCGTGGCGGAGAAGCTCGCCGTCCCGGTCGGGGCGGTGCGGACGCTGACGCTCGGCTCGCACGGCGACACGATGGTACCGGTGCCCTCGGCCTGCACGGTGAATGGCCAGCCGCTGTCGAATCTGCTGCCCGCCGACGAGATCGAGCAGCTCGTCACCCGGACCAGGAACGGCGGCGGCGAGATCGTCGCGCTGCTGAAGACCGGCTCCGCGTACTACGCCCCCTCGGCGGCCGCGGCCCGGATGGCACGGGCGGTGGCCGAGGACTCCGGCGCGGTCATGCCGGTGTGCGCGTGGGTGGATGGCGAGTACGGCATCTCCGGGGTCTACCTGGGCGTCGAGGCCGAGATTGGCGCGACGGGCGTCCGCCGCGTCGTCGAGCGCGACCTGACCGACTCCGAGCTGGACGGCCTGCGCGCCGCCGCCGAAGCCGTCCGCGCCAAGCAAGCCGACGTGGCCAGCCTCTAACCCCCTAGCCCTCCAAACCCTAGCCCCGCCTGCGGTCCCGATCCAGCACATGGATGCGGCAGCCCGCCCGAAAGAGCCATCTTGGATAAATCAGTGCGCCCCGATACCGACGGACCAGGCCGGGGCGAGTACTCCGAGCATCATGACACGGGCATATGTCCGGGATCACGAGAAGCCCTCGGTGGCAAGATCTGAGACCGGCGGGCAGGTGCTGGGTCACGTAGTTCGCTGAGAGACGTGACCTGATACAGATCCTTGCGCGCATGGCGGGCCGCGACTCCGCGACCAGATGCCGCTCTTGCCCTGCACGGCGGACGGGCAAGCCCGGCGCACCCATACTGGTCAAAGGCCGGCCACCGGCCGCGCCGCGCTTGCGGCCTGGTTGCGCCTGTGGCCTGCACGGCGTCCCCGCCTGAGCCGCCGCGGTCGTGGTCGAGTGTTACCACCCGCACGCCGCGCTGCTTACCCGACCGCGCCCCACGATAGGAAGATGGGCATGTGAGCACCGACGGCCCCTCCGATCGGCCGGACGAGGACGCCGATCGACCACATGAGGACCGTGCTGCCCGCGAACCCGCCGACTCTCGGGTACCAGAGCTAGCCAAGGCCGAGACGCGCAGTCGGCAGGAATACTTCGAAGCCATCAACTCTCCCAGTAGCCAGGACGTCATCAGCTTCGGGGCGATGATGGCCACCCGTCCTGCTACCGAGCGGGTCGAATGGGAGGCTCCGCTGCGCCGCGGTGACGTGGATCGCTGCGGCTTGGGCGTGATTGACGAGCGGGCCAAGGAGTTCTCACCATCGGAGCGCCGGATCGCGGAGTATCTTGCCGTCAAGGGGCCGGCGGTGGTTTCGGTATCCGAGGGCTTTGGTGTTTGCGGGCGCACGGCCGACGCGCGCGTTGACGGCACACCTGTCGAGTTCAAGAGCCTCGATCCGGGAGCAGGCGATCAGACGGTCAAAGCCGCCCTTAATAGCGCCAAAGGACAGGCCCGCTACGCGGTTATCGACGCTCGCGACTGCGGCCTGACCGAGGACGACGCCCATCGCGGTATCCGGCGATTCAGCGGAACGCCCTACGGGGACCGGCTAGACGCCGTGCTGATTATCGGGGACAACTACCTCATCGACTGGAAGCGAGCCTGCTAGCCATGTCACGGCAGACATTCATATTCGTCGGCGCCCCTGCCCGGGACCATGACCTTATTCGCTTGGTGGAGCATGCACTGGACGCGTCCTTCAGGCACGAAGAGGGCAGCGACCCTTATGTCCGGGTTGGGAGCACCGCGGTCTACCTGGGCGCACACGAGTTCGACGATGACGACATCGCGTGGCCGGGTGGTCCCGACATCCTCCTTCGCAGCGACTACCCCGCCATGCTGGAGATTCGCGATACGGGCGGCGACCAGCAACGCCAGCAGGCGATCGGCGGGCAACTCTTCCATGCCCTGAAATCGGTTGGCCGCTGGCCCGCGGTGTACATCGACGACATGCAAAAGGTACTGGACAGCTATCCCCCCGGAAAATGACGTCGGCGAGCCGTTCGCCGCTCACCTCGCGCACGCGGCAGCCTGCTCGAAAGAGAAATCATGAGCCACTGCGTGGCTCTGCCGTGTGGTGATGGAACTAGGTCCCTTGCCGCCGCTGGCGCGTGCGGGCGGTAACCGGCTGGGGTGGTTTGCGATCTCCGTGGTGCGGTGCCCGGGGGAGGAGGGTGCATGCTCGTGGCGGCCGCCGGTCGTGACCGTTGCCCCCAGCGCCGCATCGATGATCGCGTGGGTGCCGCACTCGATCAGCATCATCACCCGCAGCTGCGGACCGCCGCCCGCCGGCCCGCCGGACGCCGTGACGTTCGCCGCGGTGCCCGGCACGTCAATCGCCGTCCCGTCCCAGGCCACCACGCGCAGCCCGAACGCGAACGCCCCGGCCGCTCCTGCCGCTGCCCGCGGCCCGCGCACCAGGTCAAACAGCAGCTCGAAAGGCTTCGAGCCCAGCCGCTGCCGCGCCCTGCACAGCGCCGGCCGGGTCGGCACCGCCATCCCGGCCAGCTGCCGCACCCCGTGCGTCAGCGACCGCATCACCGACCGGTAGCCCGGCGGCCCCACGCTGTCCTCGACAGCGGGCACATCCCCAGCACGAAGTACACCACCGCCCGGGCCGGCAGCAGCCGCACCCGCTTTTCCCGGCACCCCGCCAGCTCCACCACCTCATCGACCAGGCACGCGCTGATCTCACCGGTCAGCACGCCCAGCCCCGGAACACCACAGCCAGCCCCGGCACCAGCAACCAGACGCGGCAAAGACATGACAGACTGAACAGGCAACGAAGCCTCCGGCACCAGACGCGCGAACTTAGCCGAACGCCGTCCTACCCGGAGGCTTCGCTGTACCACCACGCCAATACCGCCACCGCCACCCAAACGGGCAACCCAGCCCGCCGCCACCGCACACGCCTTAAGTCAACGGCATTGCGCTAGAGGGTGCTGAAACCGGGGTTTCACCATGTTCGGCCAGGTCCGGACCACGGCCTTGGGGTCCCGCCTGCACCGGGAAGTAGCCGACGTCACACCGCACCACATCACGTGGTGCCACATCCGGACCGGTGGGCCACCGACCCAGCGTATGGATGTGGCAACCTGCACCAAAGAGTGTGCAGGTTGCCACATCCATACGTACGGGCGAGGACATGACGCGTGGCTCAGGCGCCTGGCGGTACCCCTGTTATCAAAGGTGCAGTCCGCCGGGTCCGCCGCGCCTTCTGCCGCGCCGCCGGGTCACGCCGTGCAGTCCGCCGGGCCGCCGGGCCTTCTGCCCGGCCGCCGCGCCTTCAGCTGAGGCTCAGCCGGCGGCGAGCCGCCGCAGGGCCAGTTCGGCGTACAGGGCGGTGCCCTCGACTAGGGCCGCGTCGTCGAAGACCGCCAGCGCCGAGTGGTTGGTGGGCGCGGTCTGCGGGTCCTGGCCGCCCGGGCAGGCGCCGAGGAAGACGAACGCCCCGGGTACCTCTTCAAGGACGAACGAGAAATCCTCCGCGCCGGTGATCGGGAACTGGGCCGTCTCGCCGCGTTCCGCGCCGAACGCCGTCGCGATCGTCTCCCCGGCGAACGCCGCCTCCGCCGCGTCGTTGATGGTCACCGGGTACTCCCGGGCGTACTCGACGTCGGCGGTCAGCCCATGCGCGCTGGCGATGTCGCTGATCAGCCGCGGCACCAGCTCGGCCAGCGCGTTCCTGGACTTATCGCTGTAGGACCGCGCGGTGGCCAGGAACCTAGCCTGCTCGGGAATCACGTTGTCGGTGGTCCCGGCGTGCAGGCTGCCGACGGTGACGACGACCGGATCGAACACGTCGAAGCTCCTGGTGACCATGGTCTGCAGCGCCAGCACCATCTCGCAGGCGGCCGGGATGGGGTCCGCGGCCAGCTGCGGCTGGGAGGCGTGCCCACCGCGCCCGTGCACGGTGACGGTGATCTGGTCGGCGGCGGCGAGCATCGGGCCCGGCCGGGTGGAGAACAGGCCGCACGGCAGCCGGTTCGCCGTCACGTGCAGGGCGTAGGCCGCGACCGGGCGCGGGCCCGCCGCGTCGAGCACGCCCTCGCTGATCATGTACCTGGCGCCGGCGTAGCCTTCCTCGCCGGGCTGGAACATGAAGATCACCGTGCCGGGGAGCTCCGCCTTCCGGGCCGACAGCAGCCGCGCGGCGCCGGCCAGCATGGCGGTGTGCAGGTCGTGCCCGCAGGCGTGCATCGCGCCGGGGATCGCGGAGGCGTACGGCAGCCCGGTCTCCTCGGTGACGGGCAGCGCGTCCATGTCGCCGCGCAGCAGGACGACCGGGCCAGGCCGGTCCCCGCGCAGGACCGCGGTCACCGAGCTGAGCTCGCGGCCCGTGCTGATCTCGAGCGGCAGCCGGTCCAGGGCGTCCAGCACCTTCCGCTGCGTCTTGGGCAGCTGCAGCCCGATCTCGGGCTCGCGGTGGATCGCGTGCCGCAGCTCGGTGACCTCGCCTTCGAGCTTCGCCGCCTCATCCCGTACCGGCACTCGGTCCTCCTGCGGTCGTCGGGCTCCCGGAGGCCACGATATCGCTTCCTCCCGCCAGGCACGACGGCGTTCATCGTGCTCACTAATAAACGTACTGGTCCAGAAGGGGGCGAAGATGTATCGTACCGAACATGACTGTTCGCACCTCCGTCCCCGTATTGCCGCGGTACGGCACCAGGCGATCACTGCTTGACGTGGCGGCCGAGGTGCTCGTCGCCGACCCGGCGGCGTCGCTGGCTGAGGTCGCGGAGGCGGCGGGTATCGGCCGCACGACACTGCACAAGCACTACGCCACCCGGGACGACCTGCTGCGCGCCGTGGGTGACCGTGCCCTCGAGCTGTGGGAACAGGCCGTCGACGGGATAACCGGCGCCGAGGATCCCGACGGGGGCCTGCGCGCCGTTACCGCGGCCATGATCCCGATCGGGCCCCAGCTTGCGTTCCTGTGGCGGACCCCGGTCTTCGACCATGTCAGGGAACTCGAAGAGCGGTGGTCGGCGGTGGAGGCGTCCACCCTGGCCATACTCCAGCGAGCGCAGGGCCGGGGCGTGATCGCGGCGAGCGTCCCTGACTGGTGGCTGCTGCGCACGTTCTTCTCGCTTATCTACGTCGCGGCCGAGTCGGTCCAGTCCGGGCACCTGGCTCCCCTCGACGCCCCCCAGTTCACCCTCAGCACATTTCTGTACGGTACGGGCGCCTCACCGGGCTCCCCGGACACCTGAACGGAGCAGCCATGAGCCAGCTCAGGCAGGCGATCGCCTTTGCATCCAGGCTCTACCGCGAGCGGGCGGGCATCGCCTGCGCCGGTTACGCCCGGCGAGATCCGATGGCGCTGCTCCAGTTGCGGCCCGGACGGGTGGATCCATATGCGATCTACGACCGTCTCCGCGAGGGCGGCCCGCTGACCGCTACTCGCCTGGGCAACTGGGTGAGCACCAGCCACCGGGTGTGCGACTCGGTGCTGCGCGACCGGCGCTTCGGCGTCCGCCCCGAGGATGATGGCCAGGCCGCACCGGACGAATTCGACCTGTCTTTCCTCAGCATGAACCCGCCGGACCACTCCCGGCTGCGCAAGCTCGCGATGCCCGCGTTCAGCCCGAAGGCGGTGGCGGGCTACGCCGGCCAGATCGAGCGCACGGTCGGCGATCTGCTGGACCGGGCCAGCGCCGCGGGCCGGTTCGACCTGGTCTCCGGCTTCGCCGCGCCGCTGCCGATCGCGGTGATCACCGACCTGCTCGGCATCCCGGACGCCAGTTCGGCGGACTTCGCCCGCCATGGCATGGTCATCGGCAGCGCGCTCGACGGCATCAAGTCGATGCGCCATGCACGGCAGCTGCAGGCTGGCGACGAGGAACTGACCCAGCTCTTCGAGAACCTCTTCGAGCTGCGGCGGCGTGAGCCGCGGGAGGACATCATCAGCCGCCTGGTCGCGGTCGAAGGCGACCAGATCCAGCCGGGCGAGATGCTGCCGATGTGCGTTCTCCTGCTCGTCGCCGGGTTCGAGACGACGGTCAACCTGATTAGCAACGCCGTGCTGGCCCTGCTCGGCCACCCCGCGCAGTGGCAAGCGCTGTGCGCCGATCCGAACCGGCTGGCACCCAAGGCGGTCGAGGAAGTGCTCCGCTGGGATCCCCCGGTGCAGCGCACCGGCCGCGTCGCCCTCGAATCGGTCGAGCTCGAGGGGAAACCGGTGCGGAAGGGCGAGCTGGTGGTCACGCTGATCGGCGCCGCCAACCGGGATCCCGAGGTCTACGACCACCCGGACACCTTCGACATCATGCGCGCGGGCGGCCCCGCCCACCTGGCCTTCTCCAGCGGCATCCACTACTGCCTCGGCCAGCCGCTCGCCCGCCTGGAGGCCACGATCGCGCTCCGGATGCTGGCGATGCGGATGCCCGGCCTGGCCCTTGACGGGAGCGTGAGGCGGCGCAACGCCACGACGATCCGCGGGCCGATACACCTGCCGGTTACCGCCGACGCGGCGGGCACACCCCGCCAGCCGGTAACGCCAGCCGGTAACGCCAGTCGCCGGGCGCTCGTCGACGGCGCGGCGTCCAGGAACTCGGGCGCGGTCCACGAGCGCCGCGCGTACGCCTCGGTGACCGCGGCGCGGACCGCCCCGCCGGCGGTCCCGGGCACCAGCGCGAGCACCGACCCGCCGAACCCGCCGCCCATCATCCGCGCGCCCAGCGCTCCCGCGGCCAGCGCCGCCTCGACCGCGGCGTCCGCCTCCGGCCAGGAGACCTCGAAGTCGTCCCGCAGCGAGACGTGCGCCTGGGTGAGCAGCCGCCCGATCTCGCGGTAGGTGTCCGGGGCGACCGCGGCAGCGGCGCGCAGCAGGGCGGCGGCCTCGAGTACGCGCTGGTTGTCAGTGACGACGTGCCGGGCGCGCCGCCGCAGGACCGGGTCAGGAAGCCGGACGGTGTCACCCACGTCCGTTAGGTATCTCAAAGATGGAAGGCCGAGCAGGCGGGCGGCCGCTTCGCACTCAGCTCGCCGCCGCCCGTACTCGCCGTCGCTCAGCTCGTGCTTAGCCCGGGTGTTGATGAGCAGTAGCCGCGCGCCCGCCGCGACCGGGTCGCACGGGACCTGGGAGCTTTCCAGCGAACGGCAGTCCAGCAGCAGGGCGTGGCCGGCCTGGCCGAGCAGCGACGCGGACTGGTCCATGATGCCGGACGGCACCCCGACGAACTCGTTCTCCGCCCGCTGGGCGATCGCGGCCAGCTCGCGGCGCGGAATGCTCACCCCGGCCAGTTCCGTCAGGGCCAGCGCAGTCGCGCATTCCAGGGCCGCCGACGACGACAGGCCTGCCCCGGCCGGCAGGTCGGAGTCGATGGCGATGCAGGCGCCGGGGACCTGGTCAGCCGGCCTCACGCAGTGCCCAGGCGACGCCCGCCGGATAGGCGGCCCAGCCGGTCACCTGGCCGACGGCCAGGTCATCGAGCGCGATCTCCGCCTCGCCCGGCTCCTGGCAGGAGCACAGCGCGAGCGTGCGGTCGGTCCGGCGGGCCGCGGCGGCCGTGGTGCCCTGGCTGAGCGCGAACGGGAGCACGAAACCGTCGTTGTAGTCGGTGTGCTCACCCATCAGGTTGGCCCGGCCAGGCGCCAGCCATACCCCGTCGGGCGCCCCGCCGAACCGCACCCGGAACAGCTCGCCAGCGCGCGCCGCTGTGTCCGTTTCCCCGGCTCGCGCCGAGCTCACTGCTGGGCCGGGGGGACGACCCCCCAGACCCCCCCGCGAGGGCATGGCCCGGGGGGACGACCTCCCCAGACCCCCCCGCGAGGGCATGGCCCGGGGGGACGACCTCCCCAGACCCCCCCGCGAGGGCATGGCCCGGGGGGACGACCTCCCCAGACCCCCCCGCGAGGGCATGGCTACGCGCCTGGGTGAACGCCCAGGCGTCGGCGGCCATGGCGCGCAGGTCCCTGGTCGCGTGCCAGCCCAGCTCGGTTTGGATTTTCCCGGACGAGGCGACCAGCACGGCGGGGTCACCGGCGCGGCGCGGTACCACCTCAGCATCGATGTCGGCGCCGGTGACCTCACGGCACACCTCGATCACCTCGCGGACCGAGAAGCCGGCTCCGTTGCCCAGGTTGTAGACGCGGTGCTGGCCGGTCCGGCAGGCAGCCAGCGCCCGCAGATGCGCGTCGGCTAGGTCCGCGACGTGGATGTAGTCCCGGATGCAGGTCCCGTCGGGGGTGGGGTAGTCGTCGCCGAAGATCCGCATCGTGCGGCCGTCGGTCACGCTGGCCAGCACGTTGGGGATGAGATGAGTTTCCGGGTGGTGCCGCTCGCCTAGCCAGCTCCCGTCGGCGGCCCGCTGCGCGCCCGCCACGTTGAAGTAGCGCAGGCTGACGGCGCCGAACCCGTGCAGCCGGGCGTACTCGGTGAGCGTGGTGTCGACGGCGACCTTGGATGCGCCGTAGGGGCTCGTCGGGCGGGTGGGATCGGTTTCGGTGATCGGCGTGCGCTCGGGTTCGCCGTACACCGCGGCGGTCGAGGAGAAGACGATCGCACCGACCCGGATCTCGCGCATCGCCTCGAGCAGCGAGATCGTGCCGCCCAGGTTGTTGGACCAGTACTTGGCCGGGTTCGCTACCGACTCGCCGACCAGGGAGCTGGCCGCGAAATGCAGGACCGCCTCGATCCCGTCGGAAAGCACCTCGGCCGCGCACTCGCGCAGCGTGCCCTTGACGAACGTGGCGCCGGCCGGCACGGCGTCGGCGAACCCGGTGGAAAGGTCGTCGAGCACGGTGACCTCGTGTCCCGCCGCGACGAGTTGCGCGGCGACGACACTGCCTATATAGCCGGCCCCGCCGGTAACGAGCACTCTCATCAACAGGCCTCCCTGAGCCGTTGCGCTGCCTCCTCGGGGACGATGTCGTTGATCCACACGCCCATCCCCGATTCCGTTCCGGCCAGGTACTTAAGCTTGCCAGCCGCTCGCCGCACCGACAGTACCTGAAGGTGCGCGGCGAACTCGCGCCGCGTGGCCTCGTCCTTGACCGGCGCCTGGTGCCACCCGGCGATGTACGGCGCGGGCCTCGAGAACAAGGCGTCGAACCGGCGCAGCACGTCCAGGTACAGCGGCCCGAAGGCCTCGCGGGCCGCCGCGCCGGTGGCGGGCAGGTCAGGCACCCGGGCAGCTGGGAAGATCCGCACCTCGTACGGCCAGCGCGCCGCCTCGGGCACGAACGCGATCCAGTGCTCGTTGCGGGTCACGATCCGCACGCCGGCCCGCAGTTCGGCGGCGACCAGGTCGTCGAACAGGTTGTCGCCGTGGTACCCCCGGGCCTGCGCCGCCATTCGCTCGGTGCGCGGGGTGACGAACGGGAACGCGTAGATCTGCCCGTGCGGATGATGCAGCGTGACGCCGATCTCCTCGCCCCGGTTCTCGAAGCAGTACACCTGCCGGGTGCTGGGCAGCGCGCTCAGCGCTTCGGTGCGGTCCACCCAGGCTTCGAACACGGTGCGGACCCGCTTCGGGGTGAGCTGGGCGAAGGAGGAGTCGTGGTCGGAGGTGAAGCAGACGACCTCGCAGCGGCCGAGCGGCTCGCGCAGCGAAGGGAACCTGTTCTCGAACACGACCACGTCGTAACTGTCCGCCGGTATCTCGGTGGGCCGCCCGGGTCGCGACGGGTCGAGCGGGCACTGATCGGCGGGCGGCAGGAACGTCCGGTCCTGGCGGGCCGCGGCGATCACGACCCATTCGCCGGCCAGCGGGTCCCAGCGGATCCCGGATTCCGGCGTCCCGGTCGGCAGCGGCGGCCCGGGCGGCATCGGCGGCAGGTCGCGCGTATCCGGAGTCAGCGCCCGGCCCAGACCGGGCGCTTCGTCGTAATAAACGATCTCGCGGCCGTCGGCCAGCCGGGCGGTGGATTTCCAGATTGATTGTGTGCCCACGGGAGCTATACGTTAGCCGGTCTAGACTGGCCAGACACATCGTGCGGCCAGCGGCAGGGGCGGCAAGGGACTGCCGCGAGCCAACGGGCCGCGGCGCCGCCTGAACCGAGCAGCGACGAAGGAAGCGACGAGGAAAGGCAGCGCCAGTGAAGGGGGATGGGGCCGTGGCTGGGGGCCCGGAGGCGAGCGGCAGATAGGAAAATGAGCAAGGTCGTCCTGGAAATCATCGTCGTCCTGGTCATCATGTGCATCGGGGGGTTCTTCTCGGCGTCTGAGATGGCGCTCGTCTCGCTGCGCGAAGGCCAGGTCAGGGCGCTGGCCAAGCGGGGCAAGCGCGGCCAGCGGGCGGCGCGGCTGGCGCAGGACCCGAACCGGTTCTTCTCCGCCGTGCAGATCGGCGTCACCCTGGCCACGCTGGTCACCGGAGCCTACGGAGCCGATACGCTGGCCGGCGCCCTGAAGTCCTGGCTCATCCGCCAGAACGTGTCACCAAGCTGGGCGGGCCCGCTCTCCTTCCTCGCGGTGACCATCTGCATCACGTTCTTCAGCCTGATCCTCGGCGAGCTGGCTCCCAAGCGCATCGGGCTGCAGCGGGCGCCCCGGCTGGCGCTGCTCGCCGCGCCGCTGCTGGACCGGATCGCCATACTGGCCCGGCCGGTCGTCTGGCTGCTGACGAAGGCGACCAACCTCGTGGTCGCGCTGCTCGGCGGTGACCCCAGGGTCGGCCGCCAGGCCATGACCGAGCAGGAAGTGCGGGAGCTCGTCATCAGCTCCCAGTCGATCAGCCCGGACGAGCGGCAGATCGTCAGCGAGGTCTTCGACGCCGGGAAAAGGCAGATCCGCGAGGTCCTGGTGCCCCGTACCGAGGTGGTGTTCCTGGACGCGGACACGCCGGTCGCCGAGGCCGCGACCATCGTCGCGGGCGTCCCGCATTCGCGGCTGCCCGTGTTCCGGGACAGCTACGACAACGTGATCGGTTTCATACATGTCCGGGACCTGCTCGCGCCGGGGGTGGCCAAGCGGTCGGTGCCGGTCAGCGAGATCACCCGGCCGGTAAAGTTCCTGCCGATCAGCAAGACCGTGCTGTCCGCGCTTTCCGAGATGCGCCGCGAGCGAGCGCACCTGGCCATCGTGGTCGACGACTACGGCGGCACGGCCGGCATCGTCACCCTGGAGGACCTGGTCGAGGAGCTGATCGGGGACATCAGGGACGAATACGACCTGGAGCAGGGGGAGTCGACCAGCCTGCGGTCCGGCGAGGTCGAGGTCGACGGCCTGCTGAACCTGGACGAGTTCGCCGAGCAGACCGGCGTCGAGCTGCCCGAAGGCCCGTACGAGACCGCCGCGGGATACATGCTCGCCGCGTTTGGCGACCTGCCGTCCGTGGGCGACAGCGTCCAGGTGGCCGGCCACACGATCACGGTGACCGAACTCGACGGCCGCCGCATCGCCCGCCTCCGCGTCACCGCCAACCCCCCCAGCACCCCCAGCCCGCCCAGCCCCTCCACTCCCGCTAGCCCGCCGAGCCCCGCCAGCCCTTCCACTCCCGCCAGCCCGCCCAGCCCCGCCGCCCCCCCGAGCCCCGCCAGCTCCTCGGTTTCCGCAGGTCAGCGAGAGCAGGTCCGGCTAGACTCGGAGTCCGCGCAGGAAAGCCCCCCTAGGTGAAAGGCGACGAGCGTGCCCGGTGGCTTTGACACCGTTCTCGTGGTTGACTTCGGCGCGCAGTACGCCCAGCTGATCGCCCGCCGGGTCCGTGAATGCCACGTCTACTCCGAGATCGTCCCCTCGACGATGACGGTGCCGGAAATGCTGGCCAAGCGGCCGAAGGCGATCATCTTGTCCGGCGGCCCTTCCTCGGTCTATGCCGACGGCGCGGCGCCCGCGCCGGCCGGGCTGTTCGACGCTGGGGTGCCCGTCCTCGGCATCTGCTACGGCTTCCAGCTGATGGTGTCCGAACTAGGCGGCACCGTCGAGCGGACCGGCGCGGCCGAGTACGGCGCGACTACGCTGGACACCTCGGGCGGCCTGCTGCTGGCGGGGACGCCCGCGCGTCAGCGGGTCTGGATGTCCCACGGGGACACCTGCACGGCGGCCCCGCCCGGCTTCGCGGTGACCGCGCAGACCGGCGTGACGCCGGTGGCCGCCATCGAGGACGCGAGCCGGCAGATGTTCGGCGTCCAGTTCCACCCGGAAGTAATGCACACCGAGCACGGCACCCGGCTGCTCAGCCGGTTCCTCGAGGCGGCCGGCTGCCGCCCGTCCTGGACGATGCTGAACATCGTCGAGGAACAGGTGGCGCTTATCCGGGAGCAGGTCGGCGACGGGCACGCGATCTGCGGGCTATCCGGCGGGGTGGACTCCGCGGTCGCCGCCGCGCTGGTGCAGCGCGCCATCGGTGAGCGGCTGACCTGCGTGTTCGTCGATCACGGTCTGCTGCGCCAGGGCGAGGCGGAGCAGGTGGAGCAGGACTTCGTGGCCGCGACCGGGGTCAAGCTCATGGTGGCAGACGAGGCCGAGGCGTTCCTTTCCGCCCTCGCCGGGGTGACCGATCCGGAGCAGAAGCGGAAGATCATCGGCCGGGAGTTCATCCGCGCGTTCGAGCGCGCGGCCCGGGAGATCACGGCCGAGGCCGGCGAGCACGGCGAGGCGTGCGAGTTCCTGGTCCAGGGCACGCTGTACCCGGACGTAGTGGAGTCGGGCGGCGGCACCGGCACGGCGAATATCAAGTCGCATCACAACGTGGGCGGGCTGCCCGATGACCTGAAGTTCCGCCTGGTGGAGCCGCTGCGCTCGCTGTTCAAGGACGAAGTGCGCCGGGTGGGAGAGGAACTGGGCCTGCCGCAGGCGATCGTCCGCCGCCAGCCGTTCCCCGGTCCCGGGCTCGGCATCAGGATCATCGGCGAGGTAACCGCTGAGCGGCTCGCGATCCTGCGCGAGGCGGACGCCATCGTGCGCGAGGAGATGTCCGCGGCCGGCCTCGACACCCTGGTCTGGCAGTGCCCGGTGGTGCTGCTGGCCGACGTGCGCTCGGTGGGCGTGCAGGGCGACGGCCGCAGCTACGGTCACCCGCTGGTGCTCCGCCCGGTCACCAGCGAGGACGCCATGACCGCGGACTGGGCCCGCCTCCCCGACGACGTGCTCGCCCGTATTTCCACCCGTGTCACCAATGAGGTACGCCAGATAAACCGGGTGGTACTAGACGTCACCAGCAAACCGCCCGGCACCATTGAATGGGAATAAAAACCCTTCTTTAACCGAACGGACCCTGGTTTCCATGTCAGGCCAACCACTTTGTTTCGCCATTCTTTACCGCCGGGAGCGGCGTAAGCTCAGCCGTTATGGCAGCACCGCAGGAAACCTTTAGCCTTCCGACTCCGGAGCACGCGGAAAAGAGGAAAAGTAAACGGGCGCTCGCGGCCAGCGTGCTCGCCACTGCGTTATCCCTGTGCCAGCTCACCCGGGACTGAGGCCCGGTCAGCCGAGGCTCCGCATGGCCCACAGGTCGGGAAAGGTCGGCTTCCCGACCGTGGTGCTGAGGTAGGTGGCGCCGGCCGAGCCGCCGGTGCCGGACCGGCCGCCGATCGTCCGCTCCACCATCTTCACGTGGTGGTAACGCCATTCCTGCATGCCCTCGTCGAGGTCGACGAGAAGTTCGCAGACCGCGGCGGCGTCGGTGTCGTCGTCGTAGACCTTCTTCAGCACCTGCTGCATGGCGGCCGAGGCCGCCAGCGGCGCGCGGACGTCCCGGCGGCGGATCTCCGCCGGGACGTCGTACCCCTGGGCGGCCAGATAGCCGGCGAAGGAGTCGAACAGGCCCGGCCGCGACATCGCGGCCGCGATGCGCTGCCGCTCCGCGCTACCCGCGGCGTACCGGGCCACCATCATCTCCTCCCGCCGCCCGAGGACCGCCTCGAGCTCGCGGAACTGCGCCGATTCGAAGCCGCTCGAGGTGCCGAGCCAGTCGCGGAACCGGGTGAACTGGGTGGGGCTCATCGTCTCGAGCACGTCGAGCTGCGCCACCATGATCTTCAAGATGGCCAGCGTCCGCCGCAGCGTGCGCATGGCGTGCGTGGTGGCGCCGGACTCGAGCTCGGACTGCAGCTTGCCGAGCTCGTGCAGCAGCTGCTTGAACCACAGCTCGTAGATCTGGTGAATCACGATGAACAGCATCTCGTCGTGCTCGCTCGACCGCGGCTGCTGGGCCGAGAGCAGCCGATCCAGCCGCAGGTAACCGGAGTAGGTGACCGGCTCAGCCATGCTCGGCTCCGGCGTTCTGCTCCGCGGTCCCGGGTTCGAGGGCACCGCGCTCGATGATGTCGCGGGCGGCGTCGACCGCGGTCCAGACGTCGGTGAACCGGGTGGTGAGCGGGGGCAGGCCGAACCGGCACCGGTCCGGGGTGCGGTAGTCCGTGATGATGTTCGCCTCGGCCAGCTGGCTGACCAGCCGCTCGGCTCGCGGATGGCAGATGGTGACGTGGCCGCCGCGGCGGCTGGCCTGTCTGGGCGTGGCCAGCGCGCAGCCCAGCGGTGCCAGCCAGGCGTCGGCCAGTTCGATGAGGTAGCCGGTGAGCTGGGTGCTCTTGGCTCGCATCGGGCCGATGCCCGCCTCGAGCAGCAGCCGGGCGCCCTCTTCGACCGCCGCCGTGCCCAGGATGGACGGCGTTCCGGTCATGAACTTCCGCGGGCCGGGGGCCGGGTCGTACCTGGGGCCCATGGCGAACTGGTTCCGCTGGGAGAACCAGCCCCATATCGGCTGCCGCAGCACTTCCCGCAGCCGGGCCGAGACGTAGCCGAACGCGGGGGCGCCGGGGCCCGCGTTGAGGTACTTGTAGGTGCAGCCGACGGCCAGGTCGACGTCGCAGGCGTCGAGCTCGACGGGGACCGCGCCGACCGCGTGGGACAGATCCCACAGCATGAGCGCGCCGGCCTCGTGCACGATCTCGGTGATGGCCGGCATGTCCGCCAGCGCGCCGCTGCGGTACGCCACGTGGGACAGGCTGACCAGCGCGGTGTCCTCGTCGACCGCGGCGCGCACCGCGTCCGGGCGGATGCCCTCGTTGATGTCGGTGCCCAGCAGGCGGAGCTCCGCGCCGTGCTGGGCCGCGATGCCCTCGAGCACGTAGCGGTCGGTGGGGAAGTTGTCCTGGTCCGTGACGATCACGTGCCAGGCCCGGCCGCGCCTCGAGCGCCGCCGAGGCCAGCTTGTACAGGTTGACCGTGGTGTTGTCGCTGACCAGGACCTGGCCCGGTGCCGCGCCGGTGAGCTCGCCGACCAGGTCGCCCGCGCGCTCGGGCAGCTCCACCCAGTGGTCCCACGACCTGACCAGGCCGGTGCCCCATTCCTCCCGGATGATGTGGTCGAGCCGCCACATGACGGCCCGCGGCAGCGCGCCGAGCGAATTGCCGTTCAGGTAGATCAGGGACGGGTCGTCGAGCGTGAAACGCTCGCGGTACTCGGCCAGCGGATCCGCCAGGTCCAGCTCCTCGGCGTACGCCCGCTCCAGGAAGTCCTCGGCCATACCGCTCACCCTAACTCCGCTGAGCCCCCGCAGTAACGGGCCACGGCCCGGCGCGCCGGTGTCTAGATGCGGTCGCCTTCGCGGGGGTGGGGACCGGGCGTCCCTGCGGCCGCGGCAGGGCTTCGGCCAGGGTGAGCACGGTCTCCTCCAGTGAGCCGAGCTGGGCCGTGAGATCGCTCTGGGCCGTGAGATCGCTCTGGGCCGTGAGATCGCTCTGGGCCGCGTCGACGACCTTCGCGACCGCGTCCTGGATCTCGGTATGCGCCGGGGACCGGACAACTCTAAATGGCTCCGTGTAATCAAATATGCACAGAAAGTAAAGGAGGTGGTTGCGGCCGGCCTGTCCGTTTGACGAGCCCGCCTGCTACCGCTACTGTTCCGAGTTAGCACTCACTGCTATAGAGTGCTAATGCGACGAGGCAGTCTGATCCCCGCGACGGCAGGCCGCCGCGCTCGCCCTCTCTAGTTAACTCACCATTAGCCATTCCGGAGGGGGAGGTCCGATCGTGACGACCGCCACCAAAGTAAAAATCAAGCCGCTCGAAGACCGGATCGTGGTCCGCACGCTCGAAGCGGAGCAGACCACGGCATCCGGGCTTGTGATCCCGGACACCGCCAAGGAGAAGCCCCAGGAGGGCGAAGTCCTTGCGGTGGGCCCGGGACGCTTCGACGACGCTGGCACCAAGCGCGTGCCAGTCGACGTGAAGGTCGGCGACATCGTGCTGTACAGCAAGTACGGCGGCACCGAGGTCAAGTACGCGGGTGAGGAGTTCCTAGTGCTCTCCGCTCGCGACGTCCTCGCCGTCATCGAAAAGTAGTAGTCAGCGGGCTCCGGCGGCAGGGCACTCGGCGATTCGCCGGGGGCTGCGCCGCCGGAGCCCGTGAGCATGCATGCTGACTTAGAACTCGATCCAACCGTAGGTTGAGGTAGTAAATGCCCAAGATCCTGGAGTTCGACGAGGACGCCCGCCGCGCGCTTGAGCGCGGCGTGAACAAGCTCGCCGACGCCGTGAAGGTGACGCTCGGCCCTCGCGGCCGCAACGTCGTACTCGATAAGAAATGGGGCGCTCCCACCATCACCAACGACGGCGTGACCGTCGCCAAGGAGGTGGAGCTGGACGACCCGTACGAGAACGTGGGGGCCCAGCTGGCCAAGGAGGTCGCCACCAAGACCAACGACGTCGCCGGCGACGGCACGACGACAGCGACGGTCCTGGCCCAGGCGATGGTGCAGCACGGCCTGCGTTCGGTCGCGGCTGGCGCCAACCCGATGGACCTCAAGCGCGGCATCGACGCCGCCGCCGCCGAGGTTTCCACCCGGCTGCTCAGCGCCGCGCGTGACGTGGAGGAGCAGACCGAGATCGCGCATGTCGCGACGATCTCCGCGCAGGACGAGAAGATCGGTGAGCTGATCGCCGAGGCGTTCTCCAAGGTCGGCAAGGACGGTGTCATCACCGTCGAGGAGTCGCCGACGATGGGCCTGGAGCTGGAGTTCACCGAGGGTCTCCAGTTCGACAAGGGCTACATATCGCCGTACTTCATTACCGACCCCGACCGCCTCGAAGCGGTCCTCGAGGACGCGTACGTCCTGATTCACCAGGCCAAGATCTCTTCGATGGCCGACTTCCTGCCGCTGCTTGAGAAGATCGCCCAGTCCAAGCGGCCGCTGCTGGTGGTCGCCGAAGACGTCGAGGGCGAGGCGCTGGCCACCCTGGTGGTGAACAAGATCCGCGGCCTGCTCAACGTGGTGGCCGTGAAGGCGCCCGGTTTCGGTGACCGCCGCAAGGCCATGCTGGCCGACATCGCCATCCTGACCAGCGGCGAGGTGATCAGCGACGAGCTCGGCGTCAAGCTGGAGTCGGTCGGGCTGGAGAGCCTGGGCCGCGCCCGCCGGATCGTCGTCACCAAGGACGCCACCACGATCATCGACGGCGCGGGCGACAAGTCGGCGATCGAGGACCGGATCAGGCAGATCCGCAACGAGATCGACAACACCGACTCCGACTGGGACAAGGAGAAGCTGCAGGAGCGGCTGGCCAAGCTGTCCGGCGGCGTCAGTGTCCTGCGGGTCGGCGCCGCGACCGAGGTGGAGCTCAAGGAGAAGAAGCACCGCCTGGAGGACGCTATCTCCGCCACCCGGGCGGCCATCGAGGAAGGCATCATCCCCGGCGGCGGCAGCGCCCTGGTGCATGTGGCCAACGACCTCGACGACCTCGGCCGCAAGGGTGATGAGGCGACCGGCGTGCGCGTCGTCAAGCGCTCCCTGACCGAGCCGGCCCGCTGGATCGCGCTGAACGCGGGCCAGGAGGGTTCCGTCGTGGTCGCCAAGGTCGCCAGCCTGCCGGTTGGCCATGGCTACAACGCGGCCACCGGCGAATACGGCGACCTGGTGGCCCAGGGCGTCATCGACCCGGTGAAGGTGACCAGGTCCGCGGTGCTGAACGCCGCGTCGATCGCCGGCATGCTGCTGACGACCGAGACCCTGGTCGTCGAGAAGCCCGAGGAGAAGGAAGCGGCCGCGACCAACGGCCACGGCCACAGCCACTAAGCCCGAAGGCTCAGGCACACCAAGCCGGGTTCCCGGGTGCTAACGCACCCGGGAACCCGGCTTTCTCGTGGTTCCGCGTCCTTCCCCCGTCATGAACGGCCCAGCACCGGGCCCTGCTCAGGCTGCGTGCGCTCGCCGGCCAGTGGGGCGAGGTGATCGCCTAACCAGGGGACAACGGGCCCGCCCGTCTCAGCTCTCAATAGGATGGGTGGATTCCCGCTGCCACTCCCGGTGAAGGTGCCATGACTGACCCCGTACGCCCGGACCACGATGACAAGTTCGCGCCCGCCGGGCTGACCTTCGACGACGTCCTCCTGCTCCCGGCCTATTCCAGCGTGCTGCCCAGCGAGGCGGATACGTCGACCCGGATCACCCGCCGTTACCGGCTCCGCGTCCCGCTCGTGTCGGCATCCATGGATACGGTTACCGAGGCCAGGATGGCCATCGCCATGGCCCGGCAGGGCGGGGTCGGTGTCCTGCATCGCAACCTGTCGGTGGAGGAGCAGGCGCAGCAGGTCGATATGGTCAAGCGGTCCGAAGCGGGGATGATCACCCACCCGGTGACCTGCGGGCCGGACGCCACGATCGCCGACGTGGACCGGCTCTGCGGCCGTTTCCGGATCTCCGGCGTGCCGGTGACCGACCCCGACGGCGTGCTGGTCGGTATCGTCACCAACCGCGACATCCGGTTCGAGACCGACCACAGCCGCCAGGTGGCCGAGGTGATGACCCCGATGCCGCTGGTCACCGCCCCGGTCGGGGTGGCGCCCGACGATGCGCTGCGGCTGCTGAGCCAGCACAAGGTGGAGAAGCTGCCGCTGGTCGATGACGCGGGCCGGCTCCGCGGGCTGATCACGGTGAAGGACTTCACCAAGAGCGAGAAGTTTCCCTTCGCGACCAAGGACCCGGCCGGGCGGCTGGTGGCCGGGGCCGCCGTCGGGGTCGGCGAAGACGCCAAGCGCCGCACGCAGGCCCTCATCGAGGCCGGCGTCGACTTCCTCGTGGTGGACACCGCACACGGGCACGCGCAGGCCGTGCTGGACATGGTCGCGCAGATCAAGGCGAACTCGGACATCGAGGTGATCGGCGGCAACGTGGCCACCCGGGCCGGGGCCCAGGCCCTGGTGGACGCGGGCGCGGACGGCATCAAGGTCGGTGTCGGGCCCGGCTCTATCTGCACGACCCGGGTGGTCGCGGGTGTGGGCGTCCCGCAGGTGACGGCGATCTACGAGGCGGCCAAGGCGGCCCGGCCGGCCGGCGTGCCCGTGGTCGGCGACGGCGGCCTGCAGTACTCCGGTGACATCGCCAAGGCCATCGCCGCGGGCGCGGATACCGTGATGCTCGGCAGCCTGCTCGCCGGGTGCGAGGAGAGCCCGGGCGAGATGGTCTTCATCAACGGCAAGCAGTACAAGCTCTACCGCGGCATGGGCTCGCTCGGCGCCATGCGCAACCGCGAACGCGGCCGCTCTTACTCCAAGGACCGGTACTTCCAGGATGACGTCCTGCGCGAGGACAAGCTGGTACCGGAGGGAATCGAGGGCCAGGTGCCCTACCGCGGCCCGCTGGCCGCGGTCGCCGGGCAGCTGGTCGGCGGCCTGCGAGCGGCCATGGGCTACTGCGGGACCCGGACCATCGCCGAGCTGCACGACGCCCGGTTCATCCAGATCACGTCGGCCGGGCTGACAGAAAGCCACCCGCACGACGTCAAGATGACCGTCGAGGCGCCGAACTACGGCGGCCGGGCCGGCCGTGACGGAGCCCAGCGGTGAGCGACGTGGAGATCGGCCGGGGCAAGACCGGGCGGCGGGCGTACTCGCTCAATGAGATCGGCATCGTGCCCGCGCGCCGGACGCGGGACCCGGAAGAGGTGTCGATCGCCTGGCAGATCGACGCCTACCGGTTCGAGCTACCGCTGATGGCCTGTCCGATGGACAGCGTGGTTTCGCCCGCCACGGCTATCGCGATCGGCCGCCTCGGCGGCCTGGGTGTCCTTGACCTGGAAGGGCTGTGGACGCGGTACGAGGACCCCGAACCGCTGCTCGCCGAGGTGACGGAACTCGACGAGCAGGCCGCGACCCGGCGACTGCAGGCGATGTACGCGGCCCCGATCTCGGAGGACCTCATCGGGCACCGGATCGAGGAGATCGCGCGCGCCGGGGTTACCACCGCGGCGAGCCTGTCGCCGCAGCGCACCGCGAGGTACGCCAAGGCGGTCGTCGACGCGGGCGTGGACATCTTCGTGATCCGCGGCACCACGGTCTCGGCGGAGCACGTTTCCGGCCGGGCCGAGCCGCTCAACCTGAAGCAGTTCATCTACGAGCTCGACGTGCCCGTGGTGGTGGGCGGCTGCGCCACCTACACGGCCGCGCTGCACCTGATGCGGACCGGCGCCGCCGGGGTGCTGGTGGGGTTCGGCGGCGGCTCCGGCCACACCACCGTGACCGTGCTGGGCGTCGCGGTGCCGATGGCCACCGCGATCGCCGACGTGGCCGCGGCGCGGCGTGATTACCTGGACGAGTCCGGCGGCCGGTACGTGCACGTGATCGCCGACGGGTCCATGACCAGCAGCGGCGACATCGCCAAGGCGCTGGCGATCGGCGCCGACGCGGTGATGGTGGGCTCGCCGCTGGCCCGGGCCAGCGAGGCGCCCGGCCGGGGCTATCACTGGGGCAGTGAGGCCAACCACACCGAGCTGCCCAGGGGCGCCCGGGTCCGGGTCGGCACGATCGGCACGCTCGAGCAGATCCTGCATGGCCCGTCCACCGTCCCCGACGGCTCGATGAACCTGATGGGGGCGCTGCGCCGGACGATGGCCACGGCCGGCTACTCCGACCTGAAGGAATTCCAGCGGGTCGAGGTGGTCGTCGCCGATTCCGGTCTGCCCGGCGGCCGCCGCTAGACTCCTGCGCATGGCTCAGCCCGAATCCAGGCCAGCATCGCCAGCGCCAGCACCAGCACCGGAAGCGCCAGCGGCTGCACCGCACAAGCCGCGCGTGCTGTCCGGCATCCAGCCCACCGCCGACTCCTTTCACCTCGGCAACTACCTGGGCGCAGTGCGGCAGTGGGTGGCGCTGCAGGACACCTACGACGCCTTCTACTGCGTGGTCGACCTGCACGCGATCACGGTGCCGCAGGACCCGGCCGCGCTGACCCGCAGGACGAGGGTCGCCGCCGCCCAGCTGCTCGGCGCCGGGCTTGACCCGGACCGCTGCACGCTGTTCGTGCAGAGCCACGTGGCCGAGCACACCGAACTCGCCTGGATCCTCGGCTGCCTGACCGGGTTCGGCGAGGCCAGCCGGATGACCCAGTTTAAGGACAAGTCGTCCAGGGAGGGCCACGAGCAGGCCTCCGTCGGCCTGTTCACCTACCCCATCTTGCAGGCCGCCGACATCCTGCTTTACCAAGCCGACCAGGTGCCGGTGGGCGAGGACCAGCGGCAGCACCTGGAGCTGAGCCGGACGCTGGCCCAGCGGTTCAACCACAGGTTCGGCCCGACTTTCGTGCCCCCGCAGCCGTACATCCTGGCCGACGTGGCCAAGATCTTCGACCTGCAGGACCCGACGGCCAAGATGAGCAAGTCGTCGTCCTCGCCGCAGGGCATCATCGACGTGCTCGACGACCCGGCCGTGATCCGGAAGAAGATCGCCCGCGCGGTCACCGACGCGGGCTCAGAGGTCCGCGCCGACGAGGCCAAGCCGGGCGTGACCAACCTGCTGCGGATCTACTCGGCCCTGTCTGGCGAGCCGGTCGCCGCCCTGGAGAACAAGTACGCGGGCACCGGCTACGGCGGGTTCAAGAAGGACCTGGCCGAGCTGGTCGTCGCCACCTTCGCCCCGATCCGGGAGAAGACGCAGCAGATCCTCGCCGACGAGGCCGGGCTGGACCGCGTGCTCGCCCGCGGCGCCGCGCACGCCCGCCTGGTCGCCGGGCAGACCATGACGACCGTCCGGGAGCGCATGGGCCTGCTCAAGCCCTTGGACTAGTCCCGCTGCCTGGGCGCGGCCCGCAGGCCGAACCGGTCCAGCATGAGCCTCCCAGCACTCTTCGCCGGCCGCCCGCCCGCCCGGCCGCCCGAAGTAACCTGGTGCACATGGAGCGCACGTCCGAGTCAGGACTTCCCGTCGATCCCGTCTACGACGACAGCAAGCTTACGGATTTCCGGCCGGAGCAGGAGCTGGGCCGGCCGGGAGAGTATCCGTTCACTCGCGGAGTGTATCCGCGAATGTATGTCGACCGCCCGTGGACGATGCGGCAGTACGCCGGCTTCTCCACCGCCAAGGAATCCAACCGCCGCTATCACGAGCTGATCGAGGCGGGCACGACCGGCCTTTCGGTGGCCTTTGACCTGCCCACGCAGATGGGCTACGACTCCGACGCCGTGGTCGCACGCGGGGAGGTGGGCAAGGTCGGCGTGCCCATCGACACCGTCGACGACATGCGCACGCTCTTCGACGGCATCCCGCTGCACGCCGTGTCCACCTCGATGACGATCAACGCTCCGGCCGCGGTCCTGCTGCTGATGTACCAGACGGTCGGCGAGGAACAGGGTGCGCGCCCGGACACGCTGACCGGGACGATCCAGAACGACGTCCTCAAGGAGTACATCGCCCGGGGCACCTACATCTACCCGCCGCGCCCGTCGCTGCGCCTGGTGGCCGATACCTTCGCCTACTGCCGCCAGGAGCTGCCGAAGTGGAACACGATCTCCATCTCCGGCTACCACATGGCCGAGGCGGGCGCCACGCCAGTCCAGGAGATCGCGTTCACCCTGGCCAACGCCAGGGAGTACGTCAGGGCCGCGCTCAAATCCGGTCTGGACATCGATGAGTTCGGGCCCCGGCTCTCGTTCTTCTTCGTCGCGCGCACCACGCTGCTCGAGGAGGTGGCCAAGTTCCGCGCCGCCCGCAAGATGTGGGCCCGCATCATGAAAGACGAGTTCAAGGCGACCGATCCCAGGTCGCAGATGCTGCGCTTCCACACCCAGACGGCCGGCGTCCAGCTGACCGCCCAGCAGCCGGAGGTGAACCTGATCCGGGTGAGCCTGCAGGCGCTGGCGGCGGTCCTGGGCGGGACGCAGTCGCTGCACACCAATTCCTTCGACGAGGCGCTCGCGCTGCCCAGCGCCAGGGCGGCCCGGCTGGCCGTGCGCACCCAGCAGGTGATCGCCAACGAAACCGACCTGACCGCCACCGTGGACCCGTTCGCAGGCTCCTACGCGATCGAGTCGATGACCAGTGACATCGAGGACGCGGCGGCCGCGCTGATGGAGCAGATCGAGGACATGGGCGGGGCGGTGGCGGCCATCGAGCGCGGCTTCCAGAAGACCGAGATCGAGGGCACGGCCTACCGCGTCGCGCGCGAGATCGACGAAGGCGAGCGGGTGATCGTCGGGGTGAACAAGTTCGTCACCGAAGGCGATGAACCGTATCAGCTGCCCAACGTCGATCCGGCCCTGGCGGCGGCGCAGGCGGCCAAGCTGGCCGGCCTGAGGGATCGGCGGGATCAAACAGCGTTCGGCCGGGCGATTTCCGCCCTCAAGTCGGCGGCCGAAGGCACCGACAACGTGCTTTACCCGCTCCGCGACGCGCTGCGGGCCGATGCCACTCTGGGCGA
Organism: uncultured Actinomycetes bacterium; assembly: GCA_963806335.1. Lineage (GTDB taxonomy): Bacteria > Actinomycetota > Actinomycetes > Streptosporangiales > Streptosporangiaceae > Palsa-504. The sequence continues at coordinate 710,130 of CAWDXO010000013.1, read as the reverse complement.
GGTCTGCGACGCACTGCGCGATGTATGGGGCGAATACCAGCCCGAAAGAATTTAACTATTTAGCAATTTCGGGCACGGAGCACCAAGCACGGAGGCCGGTCGTGGCTATCGAGTGGAACCCTTCCCGTGGCGCCACCCTCGGCGTCGAATGGGAAGTACAGCTAATCGACGCGCAGACCAAGCTGCTGCGGCAGGAAGCCGGCAAGCTGATTGACAAGCTGCCTGTGGCCGGCGATACGGGCGAGCATCCGCGGATCCGTCATGAGCTGATGCAGTCGACGCTTGAGCTGGTCACGGGCATTTGCAGCACGGTGTCAGAGGCGAAGGACGACCTCGCCGAGACGATATCCGAACTCCAGCGGATGACGGCGGATCACGGTATCCTACTAGCGTGCGCCGGAACTCACCCGGTGAGTGACTGGCGTGACGCGACGATGGCGCCCAGCCAGCGCTACGCGGAGCTTGTCGAGCAAATGCAGTGGCTTGCCCGCCGGATTCAGACCTTCGGCGTGCACGTTCATGTGGGGATACGGGACGGGAGCAAGGCGATTCCGATCGTCAATGCCCTCGCCGCCTATCTTCCGCACTTTCTCGCGATAACCGCGTCGAGCCCGTTCTGGTGCGGGTATGACACGGGGCTTGCCTCCAGCAGGTCCGTGACCTTCGGTGCGCTGCCGACGGCGGGTATCCCGCATCGGCTGACGGACTGGAAACAGTTCGAGGACTACATGGACACGTTGCTGCGGGCGGGGACCATCCGCAGCATCAAGGAGGTCTGGTGGGACATCCGGCCGCACCCGGATTTCGGCACGGTCGAGATCCGCATGTTCGACGGCCTGCCGACGCTCCGCGAGGTGGGCATGGTCGCGGCGCTCTCGCAGTGCCTGGTCCAGCTGTTCGACGCCCAGCTCGATCGCGGCTACACCCTGCCGTCTCCTTCGTCCTGGGTAGTCAGGGACAACAAATGGCGCGCGACGCGGTACGGGCTGGACGCGATCGTGATCACTGACGAGGCCGGCGCGACCGCGCCGCTCCGCGACGACCTTTACGAGCTGGTCAAGGAGCTCGAGCCGGTCGCCGACCGGCTCGGCTGCCTGGACGAGCTTCTGGTGGTGTGCGACGTGCTCGAGCACGGCGCCTCTTACGAACGGCAGCGGGCCGTCTACGCGCGCACCGGGGACCTCGCCAGCGTGGTCGACGCCCTGGTCACCGAGTTCGCCGAGGACAGGTTCGTCACGCAGGGGGATGGTGAGCATGGAAGGCAATGATCTGCTCGCGGATCTGGACGTGTTCCTCGCGGAACACGAAGCCGAGCTGATCGAATTCCGCCGCGACCTGCACGCGAACCCCGAGCTGGCGCACGCAGAGCACCGCACCACCCGACGGGTCGCGTCGCGCCTGGCCGCAGAGGGCCTGCGCCCGGTGATCCTGCCCAAGGGAACCGGCCTGCTGGTCGACATCGGTTCAGAGCAAAAGCCTTATACCGAACGACCGGTGGTGGCTCTGCGCGCAGACCTCGACGCGCTGCCCATGGCGGACGAGAAGGACGTTCCTTACCGCTCCACCGTGCCGAACGCATGTCACGCGTGCGGTCACGACGCGCACACCACCATCCTGCTGGGCACGGGCCTGTTCCTGGCCGCGCAGGCCGCCGCGGGCCTGCTGCCCGGACGTATCCGGCTTATCTTCCAGCCCGCCGAGGAAGCCGCCGGCGGCGCGCTCGACGTGCTCGCGGCGGGCGGCATCGCCTCGGTCGGCCGGATCTTCGCGCTGCACTGCGACCCCCGGCTCGACGCCGGGCAGCTCGGCGTCCGGTCGGGTGCGATCACCGCCGCCTGCGACAAGATCGAGGTCCGGGTGTCCGGGCCCGGCGGCCACACCGCCCGGCCGCACCTGACCACGGACCTGGTGTACGCCCTCGGCAAGATCATCACCGAGGTGCCCGCCGCGCTGTCCCGCCGGGTCGACCCGCGGTCCAGCCTCAGCCTGGTCTGGGGCCGGGTCAGCGCGGGGACGGCGGCCAACGCCATCCCAGACAGCGGCGTCGTCGAGGGCACCGTGCGGTGCCTCGACGACGAGGCCTGGCACACCGCGCCCGACCTGCTCAAGGCGCTCATCGACGCGGTGGCCTCCGCCTACGGGCTGCACGCCGAGCTGAGCTACCAGCGCCACGTGCCGCCCACGGTCAACGACCAGGCCAGCACGGCCATGATCTCCGCCGCGGCGCTCGGCGTGCTGGGCGCGGGCTCGGTGGTGCAGACGCCGCAGAGCCTCGGCGGCGAGGACTTCGCCTGGTACCTGGAGTCCATCCCCGGCGCGCTGGCCCGGCTGGGCACCCGGGTGCCCGGCTCGGCCACCTCGCTCGACCTTCACCAGCCGACGTTCGACCTCGACGAGCGCGCCATCGGCGTCGGCGTCCGGGTGATGGCGGCCACGGCGATCACCGCCCTGTGGGACGACGGCGCGATCGTCGCCCAGCCGCTGCCCGGCGTCACGGGCGCCTGACCCGCGCACCAGGACGGCCCGTTAGGCTGAACGGGATCCCGTCCGCGCGTCGGCCGAGTCAGTGAATGTGACAGCCTGCCCGATATAGCCATGAGGCCGCCACGTTCATTGGTGCCAAGCCGGGAAAGTACGGCAGCATGGCAGCCAATCCGTCGTCAGGTGGCACACCGCAGAGCAGTACGCCTCCCGACGCGACGCCGGGCCAGCCTGCGGCGCGCGGCCGGAAGCGGGGCCGGAAGCCGGGCGGCGGTACGGTCCAGACGTTCCGCTCGCCGACCGCCGCCGTGATCTGGGTGGTATGGCTGCTTTTCGCCGCGGCTAACTGGATCGACCTGGCGGTGCAGGGACGAGACCACCTCTCCGTCGTCGCGGCGGCCATCCTGCTGCTGGTGACCGGCATCGCCTACGTCACGGCGCAGCGGCCCAGGATCATCGCGGACGATGCGGGTGTCACGGTCAGGAACCCGCTGCGGGATCACCGGATTGGCTGGGCGGCTGTGACCAAGGTGGACCTGGCCGACCTGCTGCGGGTGCACACCGCCGGCCAGGGCCAGCGCCCCAAGGTCATCAGCTCCTGGGCCGTGCATTACTCGCGCCGCCGCCAGCTCGCCGCCGATTCCCGGGCGCGCCGCGCCTCCCGCCCCGGGCGTTCGCTCTTCGGCCGCGGCCTTTCCTACCGCGACGCGACGCCTACCCCGGCCGCAGGCACGCCCGAGGCGGAAGCGGAGAAGGTCGCCCGCCTCCTCAGCGAGCGCGCCACCGCCGCTCAGGCCGAGACGGTCTGGGCCAAGGGAACCGAGGAGAAAGAGCCCACCGCACCCGTGGCGGCCGCCGTCACGGGCTGGCTGGAACCGCTGAAGAGCACCTGGAGCCGGACCGCCATCGCCGCCATCCTCGTTCCCGCGCTTATCCTCCTGGTCGTCTGCCTCGTCTGAGGGCGAGGGCGCACCGCCGGCCGGGTCGGTTCAGCTCCAGGGCGGGTCGGGCTCCGTGGTGGAGTCGCCGAGCTTGGCGCAGGGCCGCTCGCGCAGCGCCGCCACGTAGTCGGCCGGGGCGCCTGCCGTCTCGGCCGCGTTGGCCAGGATGCCCACCTTGCTGGCCGAGGGCAGCCCGCCCTCGTAGAAGTTGAGCACGTAGAGCCACGCCAGCACGTCGCCGTCGAGGGTTTCCACCCGGACCTTGGCCCTGCGGTAATAGCCGAGGGTGACCCCGTCCCAGTTGTCGAGTTCCTTCTCGTCGTTCTCCGACACGTCGTAAAGCACCACGAAGACCCTGGTGCCGGGATCTTCGACGACCGTCGCCATGGCCCCGTCCCAGCCGATGTCTTCCCCGCCGAACGTCAGCCGCCATCCTTCCAGCCAGCCGGTGCCCCGCTGTGGTGAGTGCGGGCAGCGCAAAAGCATCTGCGCTGGATCCATGTTGCTGCCGTACGCCGCGTACAGTGCCACGGGGGCAAGCGTACGGTGTCCCGCCCCTGGATACCTTGCATTGCCTCGCGCCCGATACCCGACCGCGACCATTGTGGGGGAGAATTACCAATCGTGAGCTGGCCACGGCAGAGAATCGCGATCCTGGGCGGCGGGCCGGGCGGTTACGAAGCCGCCCTCGTCGCGGCTCAGCTCGGCGCCGACGTCACCGTCGTCGACTCCGACGGGCTGGGCGGCGCCTGCGTGCTTACCGACTGCGTCCCCTCCAAGACCCTCATCGAGACGTCCAACGCGATGACGATGCTCAACCGGTCCCCCGGGCTCGGCATCGCCACCGGCGGCCTGGCCACCGTCAACGCGGCCCGCCTGTACGAGCGGATCACCGACCTGGCCCGGGCCCAGTCTCGCGACATCGCCGCGCGGCTGGCGGCGGAAAAGGTCAAGGTGATCGCCGCGAAAGGCCGCCTGTCCGGCCACGGGACGATAGTGGCAGGCGGCACCGAGGTCGAGGCGGACGCGATCCTGATCGCGACCGGGGCGCTGCCCCGGGTGCTGCCTGGCGCCGAACCCGACGGCGAGCGCATCTTGACCTGGCGGCAGCTCTATGACCTCACCGAGCTGCCCCGGGATCTGATCGTGGTCGGCTCGGGCGTCACCGGGGCCGAGTTCGCCAGCGCGTACCAGGCCCTCGGCTCGCGGGTCACCCTGGTGTCATCCCGGGACCGGGTGCTGCCGCAGGAGGACGAGGACGCGGCCAGCCTGATCGAGGACGTGTTCCGCCGCCGCGGCATGACGGTGCTCGGCCGGTCCCGCGCCCGGGCCGTCAGCCGGGACCGCGACAGCGTCACGGTGACCCTGGATGATGGCCGCACCGTGACCGGAAGTCACTGCCTGCTCACCGTGGGGATGATCCCGAGGACCGAGGGCATCGGGCTCGACGAGGCCGGGGTGAAGGTGGACGCCGGCGGCTTCATCGAGGTCGACCGGGTGTCGCGGACGTCGGCGCACGGCGTGTACGCGGCCGGGGACTGCACCGGCGTGCTGATGCTGGCCTCGGTGGCGGCGATGCAGGGCCGGATCGCGATGTGGCACACGCTCGGGCAGGCGGTCGGGCCGCTCCGGCTCAGTCACGTCGCCGCGACCATTTTTACCGACCCGGAGATCGCCACCGTCGGCCTGTCGCAGCGCGCGGTCACGGCGGGCGAGATCTCCGCCCGGGTGCTCAAGCAGCCGCTGGCCACGAATCCCCGGGCCAAGATGGCCGGGATCAGTGACGGTTTCGTGAAGCTGCTCACCAGTCCGGGTACCGGCGTGGTGCTCGGCGGCGTGGTGGTCGCCCCGCGCGCCAGCGAGCTGATCCTCGCCGTCTCGGTCGCGGTCGAGCGGCGCCTCACCGCCGAGCAGCTGGCGCGCACCTTCGCCGTGTACCCGTCCCTGTCCGGCAGCGTGACGGAAGCGGCCAGGAAGCTGATGGAGTTCACCCCGGACATCCCGTAAAAAAAGGATCTTTCGTCGGTTTCGGCCGCTATATAGATCCGCTGGCTTATTGTCGCTGTCTTGTTTCGTGGTGCGCTGGTGCCAGTGTGAGCCATGAGGCCCGGGCGAACCCTGATGCGCCCAACCCCGGAAAGATCATGGAAACTTCGCGCTTCGTGGAAGGTTGTAGGGACTCCAGTCCCTACAACCTTCCACGAAGCCAAAATCCTCCACGAAAAGGCCAGTCACCTGTCGCGCGTGAGGGGAAACACACGGATGGGGCCAGCGGAACCAGTCGAATTCTCCCCACCAGCTGCTCTCATAACATCCGTCCCGTCCGGCTCGTGCCGTCGTCAGGTCGGGGCGGTGGGGACGCTGGCCCGGACGTGCTCGTCGGCGTGTGCGATGTGCAGCAGCGAACGCCAGATCACCGCGAGGATGAGGGCCGAGCCGGCGAAGGCGAGCCAGAACGGCGCGGTGATGCCCCACACCGAGGCGACCAGCCCGCCGAGCGCCGACCCGATCACGATGCCGCCGACCATGCCGGTGAGGTAGACACTGCCGACGCGGCCCTGGAACTGGGCGGGCACAGCCCGCTGCCGCACGCTCATCGATGTCGTTCCCCAGATAAACGCGTGCGCGCCGAAGATCACGAACACGATCAGCGCGAGCCACGCCCTGCGGGTCAGCGCGAGGGTCAGGTAGGTCAGCGTCTCGATGATCAGCCCGCCGCGCATGATGACGCCCAGCCGTACGTGCCGCTCCAGCCAGCCGTAGGACGCGGCGCCCAGCAGGCCGCCTACCGCCATCGCCGTGGTGATCAGCCCGAAGCCGAGAGCGCTCATCCCCAGCCGGTCGCGCGCGTACAGAACCAGCACCGACCAGGCAGCGCCGAAGGCGATGTTGAAGGTGAAAATCGTGATCGCCAGCGTCCGAACCGCGGTGTGCGCCCACAGCCAGCGCCACCCCTCGCGGATCTCGTCGCGCACCCGGGCACGCGGCTCGCGCGCGCTGTGCCCCGGTAGCCGCACCCGGGCGATCAGCAGCACTCCGGCGAGCACGCACACGCTCTCGCTGACGAACGGCAGTGCCATCCCGGCCGCGAACAGCGCGGCGCCGACCGGCGGCCCGGCCAGCTGGTTCCACACCACGAAGCCGGTCAGGGCACGTGAGTTCGCGATGCCTAGGTCAGGCTTGTCGACGAGCATCGGCAGCAAGGTGGTGGTCGTGGTATCCCCGAAAGTCTCGTTCACCCCGAACAGGAACAGGGCGGCCAGTACCACCGCGATGTCGACGCGGTGCGTCAGGATCGACGCGGTCAGAAGCAACAGGATCGATACCCGCACCAGCCCCGTGGTAATGACGATGGCGCGCCGGTTGAGCCGGTCGGCGAGCACGCCGGCATACAGGCCGAACAACAGCCAGGGCAGCCGCTGCAAGAACACGGCCATCGCCACCGCCAGCGGATTGTCCGTCTGCGACGCTACAAGCAGCGGGCCGGCCGCGAGGGTGATACCGTCGCCGAGATTCGTCACCCACGACGAAGCCAGCAACCAACGGAAACTACCGCCAAGGCGCGATGGCACGACAAGCTCTGCGAACCGGCGCACGACTGGCCGCCCCGCTTTGATCACAACGGCATCATCGCGCGAGCGTGAGCAGTTCGGTAATAGCCCGCTCTTTGCCCAGTCGCCCCAGGTAGATGATGATCATTATCGGCGCGACCGCACGGCACCACGCGAACAGCCGTCCGGCATCCAGCCCCGAGGCCGCCGCCAGGGCCGCACAGCGGGCGTCCACCCCATCGAGTCCTGCGCCGTCCAGCAGGTAATCGACAGCGTCGAAGCACGGATCACCCACGCACGCCCTCGGGTCGATCGCCACCAGTCCGCGTGAACCGCCGTCGAGGACGTTGCCCAGATGCAGGTCGCCGTGCAGCAATACCCGCGTCGTCTGCGACGCGACCAGAGCCTGGCACCGGGAAAACCCCCGTTCCACGTCCGCGGGGCCTACCACCCGCCCGATTTCCGGGTCGGACACCCTGCGACCGATCCGGGTGAAGAACCCGTCGCACTGGTCGTGCAGGTCACGCAGGACGCCGGGTGGAACCGCAGCTGCGTGCAGCGCCTGAAGGAGATCAGCCCAGTCCCGTACGGAGGGCTGCGGTGTCAGTTCATCGGCCCTCGTGCCCGGCACAATCAGCTCAAGCAGGATCACGCCCGCCTCCGCATCGGCCGCCAGCACCGCCGGGACCCGGCCGCTCGCGCCGAAGGCCATCAGCATCGTCACCTGCTCAGACACGACCGGCAGGTCAGGGCTCATCTTCAGCACCGCAGCCGAGCCGCAGGACCGGGTACACCGCAGCGACACCGAGCCGGTTCCGCCGGGGAACAGATCGCCAAGCACGAGCGACCAGCGCTCCGCCATCTCACCAGCCAGCGCCGGAACCCCGGCACACCAGCCCTCGACACCAACTCCGAACCTGCGCGTCAGGCGCCGCGTGAAGTCCTCAGTATCCACCGGGAGAAACTACCCGCGAGTGGCAATCTGATTGCGCCGCCCGCCGTCGTTAATGCGACGGCCGGCCCAGGTCGGGGTCGTCGGGTGCTTTCAGGCCGTGCCTGCGCAACCGGGAGACCCGGATGTCGTCGGCGTATATCGCGACGATGCCCACGCTGCAGATCAGGAACAGCGCGGGTACCGTGATGCGGACCCACACCGGACCGGGGAGCAGCGCGAGCGCGACGCATATCGGCAGCATGACGGCCACGTGACGCAGCGTCAGACGGCCTCGCCAGCCGGCGTCGGTCAGCTCGTGCCGCACCCATTCCCGGTTGCGCTCAGGCAGCCGGACGCCGATCGCGAAGAGCGTCTTTCCTCCCGGGCCGGGATCCCCGGGGAGCCTGGTCACCGCCGGTCAGTCCTCGAGGGAGCAGATGGCGGCGCCGGCGGTGACGGTCTGGCCCACCGCCACGGCCAGCCCGGTGACCGTGCCGTCCTTGTGGGCCGTCAGCGGCTGCTCCATCTTCATCGCCTCCAGCACCACCACCACGTCGCCGGCCGATACCCGCCGGCCTTCCTCTACCGCGATCTTAATAATCGTTCCCTGCATCGGGCTCACCAGAGTATTGCTGCTATTTCCCCGGGGGGACGACCCCCCCTGTCTCCCCCGCGCCCGGGGGGACCCCTCCCCCCGGGCCCCCCTTGGGACCCCCCTGACGGGGGACCCGGGGGCCCGTAGCCCTGCGGGTACCACCACTTCGAGCCTCTTTCCGCCCACCTCGACCGTGATCGTCTCCCGGTCGGCGGCCTCGGCCGTCGCGGCGGGCTCCTGCGGCGGCATCGGGCTGTCGAACTCGGTCTCGATCCAGCGGGTATGCACCCGCAGCGGCTCGCCCGCGAACGCCGGGTCGGTCACCACGGCCCGGTGGAAAGGCAGCACCGTTGGCATCCCGCCCACCTCGAACTCGGCCAGCGCCCGGGCCGCCCGCTGTAGTGCCTGGGTGCGGCTGGCACCGGTGACGATCAGCTTGGCGATTAGCGAGTCGAAGACCTGGGGGACGGTCATCCCGGCGGCGTAGCCGGCGTCGAGGCGCACGCCGGGACCGGACGGCGGATCCCAGGTGGTGATCGTGCCCGGCGCGGGCATGAAGTTCCGCCCCGGATCCTCGGCGTTGATCCGGAATTCGATCGAGTGCCCCCGGGCGGGCGGGTCGTCGTAGCCAAGCGGCTCGCCTTCCGCGATGCGGAACATCTCCCGCACCAGGTCGATGCCCGTCACTTCCTCGCTGACCGGATGCTCGACCTGCAGCCGGGTGTTCACCTCGAGGAAGCTGACCGTGCCGTCCCGTCCGACCAGGAATTCGCAGGTGCCCGCGCCGACGTAGCCGGCCAGCCGCAAGATGTCCTTGGAGGACCGGTAGAGGGCCTCGGTCTGCGCCTCGGAAAGGAACGGGGCGGGTGCCTCCTCCACCAGCTTCTGGTGCCTGCGCTGGAGCGAGCAGTCCCGGGTCGAGACGACCACGACGTTCCCGTGCGCGTCGGCCAGGCACTGGGTTTCCACGTGCCGCGGCCGGTCCAGGTACCGCTCCACGAAGCACTCGCCCCGGCCGAACGCGGCGGTGGCCTCCCGGACCGCCGACTCGTACAGGCTGCCGGCCTCCTCCTCGCGCCACGCCACCTTCAGGCCGCGGCCGCCGCCGCCGAACGCCGCTTTGATCGCCACCGGGTAGCCGTACTCGCGGGCGAACGCCCGGACCTCGTCGGCGCCAGTGACCGGATCCTGCGTGCCCGGGGTGAGTGGCGCGCCGGCCTCGCGGGCGATGTGCCGGGCCCTGACCTTGTCGCCGAGCGCCTCGATCGCCTCCGGCGGGGGCCCGATCCAGGTCAGGCCCGCCGTCATGACCGACTGGGCGAACTCGGCGTTCTCGGCCAGGAAGCCGTAGCCAGGGTGGACGGCGTCCGCACCGGAATCGATCGCCACCTTGATGATTTTGTCGATGTCCAGGTAGGTCTCCTGGCTGGTCGCCCCGGCCAGCGAATACGCCTCATCCGCCATGCGTGCGTGCAGTGCGTCTAGGTCGGGGTCGGCGTACACGGCCACGCTGGCCAGGCCGGCGTCCCGGCACGCCCGCACGACCCGGACGGCGATCTCGCCGCGGTTCGCGATCAGCACCTTGCGCACTGCGGTCTCCCTTGGTTACGACAGCGCAGGAATCAGTGAAGATCATGCTGCCATGTCGACGATAATGTCAGCATGCCTGATCGGCCGGACAGACTGGTCAACCAGGTGCTGGTCGCCCCATATCGCCGCCGGATACGGTGAATAGCCGCCAAAAGCCCGGCCGGTCGCGCTAGCCGGGTCAGTGCTGGAAGTACAGGCCGCCCGGAGCGCCGGCGCTGTCCGAGCAGCTGCGACGCGAGCGCGCGGAACTGGCCCGCGGCAGCCACGCGCGCCGGTTCGAGGTGGTGAGCCTCATCTTGGAAAGCGCCCCATCAGCACCGGGCGCGCCGGCACCCGGTTGGGTTACGACCTGCGCCGCCGGCACACCGCCGCGGTCTTGTGGACCGACCCCCGCCGCCCGGACCAGGCCGCGCTCGCCAGGGCCGCCGAAGCCCTCGGCCCCCCGACCCGCGCCCGGCAGGTGCTGACCGTGATCGCCAGCTCCTCGTCGGTGTGGGCCTGGCTCGCCGCCGCCGTCGACACCGACGCCGGCGCCATCACCGCGGCGACCGCGCCCCACCCCTCGGTCCGGGGTCGCGGTCGGCCCCATTGGCACCGGGTCGATGGCTTCCGGCGCAGCCACTTCGACGCGGTCGCCACCCAGCGGCTGATGTCCCGGCGGCCGGACCTGCGGGTCGCCAGGTTCGCCGATGTCCAGCTGGTCACGCTCGCCATCGCCGACGAGCAGCGCGCCCGCGAGTTCGTCGCGCGGACGCTCGGCACGCTGGCAGGCGCCGATCGCGAACTGCGCGACACGCTGTGCGTGTACATCGGCGAGCAGTTCAGCGCCGTGCGCGCCGCCCGGGCCCTGTACACCCACCGCAACACGGTCCTCAACCGTCTCCAGCGCGCCGAACGGCTGCTCCCGCTTCCGCTGGCCGGCCACGGCCTCGAAGTCGGCGTCGCGCTCGAGATCGCCGAGTGGCTGGGCACGCAACCCGGCAGTGCCACCCATGACGGGTGACGTGCGGACACGCCGACGGCGGGAGCTTAGTGCGATGAGCCATCGCCGTTACCGTGCCTGACCTGCTCGACGCCGTCCGCCGCCGTTCACGGCCGGCGGCGAGGCCATGGCAATTACGGGGCAGGAGCCGCGAGTGCGCGCAGGGAGGACTCGAAGAAAGCCAGACGGCTGCGGACCACGTCGGCCTGCTCCAGGCTGGCGCCGCCGGGGGCCCGCTCGGCGTCCATGGCAGAGCGGACAGCCTGCAGCGAGGCGAGCGTGTCAGCGATACTGGCGCCGTCGGGGGAGTGCTGCGGGACCTCCTCGCGCAGGGCGTACAGCGTCTGCGCCAGATCATCGGCGCGCCGCTGGATATCGGACCACCGGGCGGCCGCGTCGGCGGCGGCCAGCCCGCCGGGCCTTTCGGCGACGCTCATCGCGTCATGCAGCGCCGAGCCTTTCGCGTACGCATCGACGAGCCTGGACCGCCAGCCTGCCGAGGCTGCCGAGCGGCGGCGGGAGGAGCGCGCGATCAATGCGATCAGGCCGGCCAGGACAAGAACGCCCAGCAGGACCCACAGCCAGATCAGGCTGGTGCCGGAGGAGGCGGCAGGCGCCGCGGAACCGGCGGCCGGCGCTGACGTCGCGGTTGCGACCTGCCCCGGCTGGGTGGTGGGAGCCGCCGTGATACTGGGCCTGGCCGGGGTGGTCGCGGTCCGGCTCGGCAAGCTGCCGATCGAACTGCTGATGGTCCCCCCGCATCCCGCCGCCAGCAATCCGGCGGCAAGCAGGGTCACGGGGAGGGAAAGTCTTTTCACAGAACGCCGCATGCTGATCCTTCCGCGTCGTGTATAGCCGACCGCTGGAGTCTCCGTTTGCCGGCGGCAGGGATCGTTGTCGGGCGGACCCGGACGGCTTGGTCGCCCGGCCCTTGTGATCGGCAGGCTGCCTGGCTGGCGGATTCTGCCTCCGACACCATCGTGACTGTGCGGCGCCGCGTTTGGGTCGGATCTGGCGATTTCGGCGTCGCGTTCCCAGACGGCAATCAAGAACCCGGCCTCATCGACGCGGTCGCGGGGCGCAGCCAAAGAGGGCGCCGTACGGATCGGTCACCGGGAACCCCCTGCCGTGCCAGCACGGCAGGGGGCACACGGCTGTGCGCAGCAGGTTTTCGCCGCCTTGCCGGGTAGCCGCGCCCTGACCTGGGACGGGGCTCAGCGGATGGTGACGGCTTTCACCGCCTTCCGGTGCCTTACCGCGTCCGCCCCTCAACCGAAGTGTGATCTCGAGTACGTAGAGTAAACACCGGACCGGCGGTGAGGCCGTCTCTTGGGGTGGGACTTGCGGTGTCGACAGTACTCGTTTGCGCGCGACTCCAGCCGCCTATCGTTACGACGCCGTAACGATAGGCGTGACGAAGCTATCGGTTGTGCCTGGCGTGCGTTGAGTACTTCAGAACAGCGGGCGGAAACGGAAGGAGCCCGAGTGCGGCTGATCATCTCGGGGAGCCGGGTATGAGCGTGCTTGGCATGCTGGCGTGGTGCGCGGCGGCGGTGAGCCTGTGGCTCGGCGCGCGCGAGCACGACGGCGCCATCGCGCGGGCGTACCGGTGGCTCGCGGGCGCCGCCGCGCTGTACTGCACCGGGCTGATCACCTCCCAGCTCGTCGGCGGGACGCTGAACCCCGCCCCGGGCCTCGCGTTCGCCGACTTGCCGCCGCTGCTGGCGCTGGCCGCCATGGCGGTCGGCATCGCCACCCTGACCAGCGCGGGACGAGAAGGAGAAAGCAGCGCCGCCGGCGGCACCGGGGTCTCTGTCCTGCCCGGACTGGCGGACGGCTACGTCATGGCGGTCGCCCTGCTCGTCATCGGGTGGGTGACCATATTCAGCGGCGAGTTTCACCGGTCGGGTGAACGGCCAGGGACGTTCCTGCTCGCCCTGGTTCATCCGCTGGCCGACCTGGCCGTGATCGGCGCGCTGCTGCCGATGGTGACGACCGCCTGGCGGCGGGTCACGCTACCGTACCTGTCGCTGCTGGCCATCGCGGTCGGCGACGCGCTCGCGGTGGGCCAGCGGGTCTCCGGCGGGCACCTGGGCGTGGCCGCACAGCTGATGCCCGTGGTCGCGGCGGTCCTGCTCGGCGTGGCGCCATGGCGGGTGACCGAGGGCGGCTGGACGCGCCGGACCGCGAGCTCGGCGGCGGCCACCATTATCGCCGCGGCGGCCGCGGCGGCGGCCACCCTGGTGGTGATCGGAAACGGCCTCGCGGACGCGCCCGCGTCCGGGATCGCGCTGATCGTGGCGGGCGGCGCGGGGGTGCTCGTGCTGACCGTGCGGGTCCTCATGCTCGTCATCCAGAACGCAGGCATGCTCGGGACCTGGCGGGAATCCAGCCGGAGCCTGCGCGACCTCGCCAACCGGACCAGCGACATCGTCATGGTCTGCGATCTCGAGGGCACGATCAAGTACGCGAGCCAGGCGGTCCAGGACTACGGCTACGCGCCGGGCGCGCTGCCCGGCCGCCGGCTCCTCGATTTCGTCCATCCCGAGGACCGCGGCGCCGCCCTGGCCGCCGTCCGGCTCGCGCTCGGCGGCTACCAGCCCGCGGGGTCCGCCGAGTCTCCCAAGTCGGAACGAGCCGAACCGGCCGAGGGGTCGGGCCGGTTCCCGGCCCGGGTCCGGGCGGCCGACGGGACATGGCGTCACGTCGAGTCCACGGTGCTGCGCTACCAGGCGCCGGGCGAGCCCAGCCAGATCCTCGTCACCGCCCGCGACGTCAGCGATCAGGTCGCGCTCCGCCAGCAGGTCACGCACCTGACCTTCCACGACGGGCTGACCGGGCTGCCCAACCGCGCCTACATCGAGGAGCGGGCCAAGGACGTGCTGGCCACAGTGCCAGCCGCTGGGGCGGTCGCCCGGCGGGCCGGCGTCATCTTCCTCGACCTGGACCGTTTCACCGCGGTCAACGACTCGGTGGGCCACGGCGCGGGCGACCTCGTGCTGGCCCAGACGGCCCGCCGGCTGCGGGCCGTGGTTCCGGTCCACGACACGGTGGCCCGCTGGGGCGGCGACGAGTTCGCCGTCCTGATCGAGAACGCGGCCGGCGAGGCGGAGGTCACCGAGATCGCCGAGCGGCTGGTCAGCGCGGTCGCGGCGGAGCCGTTCCGGGTGTCCGACCAGCAGATCACCCTCACCGCGAGCGTGGGCGTCGCCCTGACCGAGGTGGCTCCCGGGGTCGCGGACAACCCGTCCGGGCTGGTGCTGCGCAACGCGGACCTGGCCATGTCCCGGGCCAAGGACACCGGCGGCGACCGGGTCGAGGTCTACGCCGCGCACATGCACGAGGACGTGGTCCGCAGGCTCGAGATCGTCAGCGACCTGCAGCGCGCCATCGCCGCCGGGGAGCTCAAGCTGCTGTACCAGCCGATCGTCGACCTGACGGACTCGCGGGTCACCGGGGCCGAGGCGCTGGTCCGCTGGTGGCGCGGGGACGAGGTCGTGGGCCCGAGGGACTTCCTGGGCGCCGCCGAGGAATCCGGCCTCATCGTCCCGCTCGGGGAGTGGGTGCTCCGCGAGGCCTGTGCCCAGGGCGCCGCCTGGCGGGAGTCGGCCTGGGACGTGGGGGTCTCGGTGAACCTCTCGGCCCGGCAGATCACCGCCCCCCGGTTTACCGCCCAGGTGGCCGAGGTCCTGGCCGAGACCGGCCTGCCGCCCGAGGCGCTTACGGTCGAGGTAAACGAGCGGATCCTGGTCGAGGGGAACGGGCTGATTATCAGCCGGCTGGCCGAGTTGCGTCATCTCGGAGTCCGGCTGGCGATCGACGACTTCGGCACCGGCTACGCCTCGCTGGCCCACCTGCGGCAGCTGCCGCTGGACACCATCAAGATCGATCCCTCGTTCGTGGCGGGCCTCGGCCACGACGACACGCTCACGCTGCTGACCAGGACCGTGGTCCAGGTCGGACGCGACCTGGGCCTGCGGGTCATCGCCGAGGGCATCGAGCAGCCCCGCCAGCTCATCGCGCTGCGCGAGATGGGCTGCGGCTACGGCCAGGGATTCCTCGTGGCCAGGCCGATGGGCGCCCCCGGCGTCGAAGCCCTGATCGCGGCCGCCGAGGGCGACTGCGATGAACGGCCCGTCTCGGAATGTGAGACAACTCCTGCCCGCAGTTGACGCATCGATTCCAAATCGCAGTATGGTGTACCCGTGAAGCACCTCCACATTCTGGTACTTGGCCGGCGCGCAGGCAGCTGACCAAGCAGCTCACTGCGCGCTCCCCTCGACTGCCGTCAGGCACGGGGGGATTTTTTATGCCGCCACCTTGCCAGCTACCACCAGCAAGCCAATGGAGACTTACCGATGACCGAGCAGATGACGGGCCGCCAGGGAGCCGACGCTTCCGAGCGGCCGCCAGCGGCCGCGGCCGGGCCCTCGGGTTCCCCCGGGATGCCGGGACCCAGCCCGCGGGACCTGGCCGCCCGCTCGCCGCACCGCGAGGCCGCCCCCTCGCCCCACGCCCCCTCGCCCCAGGCCGCGCCGCCCCAGCAGGCCCAGCAGCCCCAGCCCCAGCCGCATCAGGCAGAGACCCCCGGAGCCCCTGAGCCGCCGCGCGCGCACGTCGCCAGCCCGGGCCAGACGCGGGCCACCGGGGCGCAGGCGCTGGTCTACGCGCTCGAGCGGGTCGGCGCGGACGTAGTGTTCGGCATTCCGGGCGGTGCCGTCCTGCCGGCCTACGACCCGCTGCTCGACTCCAAGGTGATCAGGCACATCCTGGTCAGGCACGAGCAGGGCGCGGGCCACGCGGCCACCGGGTACGCGCAGGCCACCGGACGGATCGGCGTCTGCATGGCCACCAGCGGGCCCGGCGCGACGAACCTGGTGACGCCGATCGCCGATGCCTATATGGACTCGGTCCCGATCGTCGCGATCACGGGGCAGGTGCCCTCGAGCCTGATCGGCACCGACGGGTTCCAGGAGGCCGACATCTCGGGGATCACCATCCCGATCACCAAGCACAATTTCCTCGTCACCAAGCCCGAGGACATCGCCCGCACCATCGGCGAGGCCTTCCACGTGGCCTCGACCGGACGGCCGGGACCGGTGCTCGTCGACATCTCCAAGGACGCGCTGCAGGCGACGACCGATTTCAGCTGGCCGGTTCCCTTCGATCTGCCCGGCTACCATCCGGTCACCCGGCCGCATGCCCGGCAGGTGCGCGAGGCCGCGCGGCTGATCAGCGAGGCCAGGCGGCCGGTGCTCTACGTCGGCGGCGGCGTGATCAAGGCCCGGGCCTCCGCTCAGCTCCGCGAGCTCGCCGAGCTGACCGGCATCCCGGTGGTCACCACGCTGATGGCCCGGGGGGCGTTCCCCGACGGGCACCCGCAGCACATGGGCATGCCCGGCATGCACGGCACCGTGGCCGCGGTCGGCGCGCTGCAGCAGGCCGACCTGCTCATCGCGCTCGGCACTAGGTTCGACGACCGGGTCACCGGCAAGCTGGACACGTTCGCGCCCGGGGCGCTGATCGTGCACGCGGACATCGATCCGGCCGAGATCTCCAAGAACCGCCGGGCGGACGTGCCGATCGTCGGCGATTGCCGCGAGGTGATCGCCGACCTGGTCGCCGCGGTGCGCGGGGACCACGAGCAGGGCCGCCAAGCCGACCTGACCGCCTGGCGGTCGCAGCTCGACTCCCTGCGCAGCACCTATCCGCTTGGCTACGACCAGCCGGATGACGGCACGCTCGCGCCGCAGTACGTGATCGAGCGGATCGGGAAGATCGCCGGTCCCGAGGCGCTGTACGTCGCGGGCGTCGGGCAGCATCAGATGTGGGCCGCCCAGTTCATCGACTACCAGCACCCGGGTACCTGGATCAACTCGGGCGGCCTCGGCACGATGGGCTTCGCCGTGCCGGCTGCGATGGGGGCCAAGACCGGCCGCCCGGACGCCACCGTGTGGGCCATCGACGGTGACGGCTGCTTCCAGATGACCAACCAGGAGCTGGCCACCTGCGCCATCGAGGGCATCCCGATCAAGGTCGCGATCATCAACAACGGCAGCCTCGGCATGGTCAGGCAGTGGCAGACGCTGTTCTACAACGAGCGCTACTCCAACACCGACCTGCACAGGCCCGGGGGTACGGGGGGCGGGCAGCCCCCCGTGGCGGGGGGTCCCCGGGGGGTCGCCCCCGGGAGAAAACAGGGCACCCGCATCCCCGACTTCGTCAAGCTCGCCGAGGCGTACGGCTGCGAGGGCCTGCGTTGCGAGGAAACGGGCGACGTGGACCGGGTGATCGAGCGGGCCATGGCCATCAACGACCGCCCGGTCGTGGTGGACTTCATCGTGCACCGGGACGCCATGGTGTGGCCCATGGTCGCGGCCGGCACGTCCAACAACGACATCAAGTTCGCGCGCGGCCTGGCGCCCGACTGGGGAGGCACGTCGGAATGACGCTCCATACGCTGTCCGTCCTGGTGGAGAACAAGCCGGGCGTCCTGGTCAGGATCGCCGGCCTGTTCTCGCGCCGTAACTTCAACATCGACTCACTGGCGGTCGGGCCGACCGAGCACGAGGAGATCTCCCGCATCACCATCGTGGTCAACTGCGAGGAGCACCCGCTCGAGCAGGTGACCAAGCAGCTGAACAAGCTCATCAACGTGCTGAAGATCGTCGAGCTCGAGCCGGGCGCGACGGTGCAGCGCGAGCTGATCCTGATCAAGGTCCGGGCCGACGCCGAGAGCAGGTCGCGGGTGCTCGAGACCGTGAACCTGTTCCGGGCCAAGGTCGTGGACGTGGCCCTAGACGTGATCACGGTCGAGGCGACAGGGAACCGGGAGAAGCTCGAAGCGCTGATCAAGGTGCTCGAGCCGTTCGGGATCAAGGAGCTTGTCCAGTCCGGGATGGTGGCCATCGGCCGCGGCGGCCGCTCGATCACCGACCGGGCGCTGCGGCCAGTGGAACGCAGCGCGTAAATCCCCTTCCGCCCAGAGCCCAACCGCCAGCACCAACACAGACCAGCATCAACACAGAAAGGCCCATTCAGTGGCAGAGATTTTCTACGACGACAGCGCCGACTTGTCCGTCATCCAGCGCCGGCACGTGGCCGTCCTCGGCTACGGCAGCCAGGGGCACGCGCACGCGCTCTCGCTGCGCGACTCCGGCGTGGACGTGCGGGTCGGCCTGCCCGAGGGTTCCAAGAGCCGGGAGAAGGCGGCCAACGACGGCCTGCGGGTCACCACCCCCGCCGAGGCGTGCGAGGAATCGGACCTGATCATGGTCCTCGTGCCGGACCACCTGCAGCGCCAGCTCTACGCCGAGGCGATCGCGCCCTCGCTGGTGGAAGGCGACGCGCTGTTCTTCGCCCACGGCCTGAACATCCGCTATGACCTCATCACCCCGCCGCCCGGCGTCGACGTGTGCATGGTCGCGCCCAAGGCGCCCGGCCACCTGGTGCGGCGCCAGTTCGCCCAGGGCCGCGGCGTACCCGTGCTGGTCTGCGTCGAGCGGGACGCTACCGGTCAGGCCTGGCCGCTGACCCTGGCCTACGCCAAGGCCATCGGCGGCACCCGCGCGGGCGCGCTGAAGAGCACGTTCACCGAGGAGACCGAGACCGACCTGTTCGGCGAGCAGACGGTGCTCTGCGGCGGCGTCGCCGAGCTGATCAAGGCGGGTTTCGCGACCCTGGTCGAGGCCGGCTACCAGCCGGAGTCGGCGTACTTCGAGTGCCTGCACGAGATGAAGCTGATCGTGGACCTGATGTACGAGGGCGGCATCTCCAAGATGTACTGGTCGGTGTCTGACACCGCCGAGTACGGCGGCTACACCCGCGGGCCCCGGCTGATCAACGAGCAGACCCGCGAGGAGATGCGCCGTATCCTCGGCGAGATCCAGGACGGCTCGTTCGCCCGGGAGCTGGTGGAGGAGTTCGACGCGGGCAAGCCCAACTTCCTCAAGCGCCGCGAGGCCGAGCGCAACGAGCAGATCGAGCAGGTCGGCGCCCGGCTCCGCCCGCTGATGTCCTGGCTCGCCGAGGACGAGTAGGCCGCAAGGCCCGCTGAGAGCAGGGGCCGTTGAGAGCAGGGCCCGTTGAGCGCAGGGCCCGTTGAGCGCAGGGCCCGCTGTGATGTGTCGAACGCTCCGGGCGGGGTAGCGGGTCGTGATGCCAGTGAACATCACGGAAACCGAAACCCGCCGCAAGGTCAGCAAGCTCGTGTCCCGCCCGGAGCAGTCCCCGAAGTCCGCCACGTCCACGAGAGCCCCTAAGTCTCCCCGGTCCCGGCCGTCGCCGCGGCCGCTCGCCGTCCCGGCCGTCCGGCGGCAGCAGGCCCTGCTGGCCGGTACCCAGCCGCGGCGCTCGTCGTCCGCGGGCGAGGTGGTGCGGGCTTACCTGCGGATCCACCTGGGGACGCTGACCTCGCTCGAGCCGCTGGTGCGCGCCGACGAGCCCGATTCGGTGCACCAGATGCGGGTGGCGACCCGCCGGCTGCGGGCGGCCCTGCGGTCGTTCGGGAAGGTTATCCCGCGGTCCCGCAGCGAGCAGCTGGCGGCGGAGCTCAAGTGGCTCGGCGCCCTGCTCGGTGCGGCGCGCGACGGCGAGGTGCTCCCCGCGCACCTGCTCCAGAGCCTGCAGCCGACGCCGCCCGAACTGCTCATCGGCCCCGTCCAGGCGCGCGTGCAGGGCTACTTCGCGCCTAGGCGCGCCGCCGCCAGGGTCGAGCTGATCGCGGCTCTCGACTCGCCGCGCTACCGCGCCCTGCTGGCCGAGGCGGACCGGCTGTGCCACGAACCGCCGCTGGGCCCGCAGGCCGGGGCCCCGGCCCGCGAGGTGCTGCCCGCCGCGGTCCGCAAGGCGTACCGGCAGGCGGACAAGCGGATCCGCCGGGCCAGGCACACACCGGCCGGCCCGGCCCGGGAGGTCGCCCTGCACCAGGCGCGCAAGTCGGCCCGGCGTGCCCGCTACGCGGCCGAGGCCGCGCGCCCGGCGGCCGGCCCGCCCGCCCGCCGGTTCGCCAGGCAGATGAAGAAGGTCCAGTCGGTGCTCGGCGATCACCAGGACGCGGTCATCGCCCGCCATGCGGCGCGGGACCTCGGCGTAGGCGCGCACCTGGCCGGCGAGAACGCGTTCACCTATGGCCTGCTGTATGAATGCGAAGCCCACCAGGCCGAACACCTGCAGGCCCGGGCGCGGCACGTGTGGAAGCGGGCCTCCCGCGCTCGCTACCGGCACTGGATGCGCTGACCGCCTCGCCGGGAGCCGGCGCGCCTCGGAACCGGCGCGCCGGCAGTTGGCGTCTCGGATGCTGAGATAGCCGTCTTAAGGAATTTCGGCCGCAATCCGGCTGAGGTAATGTAGCAGGCACTATGCGGCGCGTCGTACTCTTCGCCAGCCGCAGCGGGGCCTGATCGAAGGCAGGCCGGCAACCCGCTGCGGGGGTTTGCTGCTGGCCGTAAGTCCAAGTCTGGATCTCGATCAGGAGCGCTCTCGTGTACGACATGTATCCCTGGGACAAGCCCGCTGCCCCAGGACAGGCCCGCCGCCGGCCCCGCCGAACAGACTCACCCGCCACCGAGGCCGTCCAGTTCGCCCTCGACCGTCGCGACAACGGCGGCGACGCGCAAAGCGGGACCCGGCCGCGGCCCTCGGCACGCCCGCCTCGCCAGTAAGGTTCTGGCATGGGTTCACGAACAATCAGGCTGGCCGTCGTCGGCGGCGACGGCATCGGTCCCGAGGTGATCGCCGAGGCGCTCAAGGTGCTGCGCGCGGCCGGGGTCTCCATCGAGGAGACCAGCTACGACCTCGGCGCGCGGCGCTGGCACCGGACCGGGGAGACGCTGCCCGACGCGGTGCTGGAGGAGATCAAGGGCCACGAGGCGATCCTGCTCGGCGCGGTCGGTGATCCGAGCGTGCCCAGCGGCGTGCTCGAGCGAGGCCTGCTGCTGCGGCTGCGGTTCGAGCTCGACCACTACGTCAACCTGCGTCCGGTGCGCCTGTACCCGGGCGTGGCCGTCCCGCTTGCCAACGCCCGGCCGGAGTCGGTGGACATGCTGGTGGTCCGCGAGGGTACCGAAGGTCCCTACACCGGCGCCGGCGGAGTGATGCGCAAGGGCACGCCCGCCGAGATCGCCACCCAGGAGAGCGTCAACACCGCGTTCGGGGTGGAGCGGGTCGCGAGGTACGCGTTCAACCGGGCCATGGCCCGGCCGCGCCGGAAGCTGACGCTGGTGCACAAGACGAACGTCCTGACCTACGCCGGCGACCTGTGGCAGCGGACCGTCGACGCGCTGGCCAAGGAGTTCGCCGACGTATCGGTGGACTACTGCCACGTCGACGCCGCCTCGATGTTCTTCGTCTCCGCGCCAGAACGGTTCGACGTCATCGTCACCGACAACCTCTTCGGCGACATCCTCACCGATCTCGGCGCCGCGGTGGCGGGCGGGATCGGGCTCGCGGCGAGCGGCAACATCAACCCGGCGGGAACCGCGCCCAGCATGTTCGAGCCGGTGCACGGCAGTGCCCCGGATATCGCCGGGCAGCAGAAGGCCGACCCCACGGCGGCCATTTTGTCCGCCGGCATGCTCTGCGAGCACCTCGGGCTGTCCGCCGAGGCCGCCAAGATCGAGCAGGCGGTGGCCGACGACCTGGTCGAGCGCCAGGGCGCCTGGGCGGCGCGCACTACGGTCGAGATCGGCGACGACATCGCCGAGCGAGTAGCCGGCTAACCGGCCGGCGCATGCGCCTGCCGGGCCACCCCCGGCAGGCCGGCCGATCGGCAGAGCCTCCGCCCGGCAGGCCCCGCAGGCTGGTTCCCGGGCCAGGTGAGACCCTGGTCACAACCGGCTAGTGTTAAATGTCCTGCCCGAGCGGGCGAGAAGGAAGTTCTGCGCCATGATTGATTTCGATATCCGGCCCTCCGGGCACCCGGTGCCAGCCGCCGAGCGCGAGGCGATGCTGGCCTCGCCCGGGTTCGGCCAGATCTTCACCGATCACATGATCACGCTGCGCTGGTCCGCCGAGCGCGGCTGGTACGACGGGCGCCTCGAGCCGTACGGGCCGTTCACGCTCGACCCGGCCACCTCGGTGTTCCACTACTCCCAGGAGTTCTTCGAGGGGCTGAAGGCGTACCGCCAGGACAACGGCTCCATCACCATGTTCAGGCCGGACGCCAACGCGGCCAGGTTCAACCGGTCGGCGGCGCGGATGGCCATGCCGGAACTGCCCGAGGAGACCTTCATCCGGGCGCTGGAGCTGCTCGTCACCCAGGACCGCGACTGGGTGCCCGCCGGCGAGGGGAACAGCCTCTACCTGCGGCCGTTCATGATCGCCACCCAGTGCGGGCTCGGCGTCAACCACCCGTCGAGTGAGTACCTGTTCTGCGTCATCGCCTCGCCGGCCGCGTCCTATTTCAGCGGCGGGGTCAAGCCAGTCACGGTGTGGCTCTCGGAGGACTACACCCGGGCGGCGCCCGGCGGCACCGGCGGGGTCAAGACGGGCGGCAACTACGCGGCCGCGTTCGTGGCCCAGCAGCAGGCCGTGGACCGCGGCTGTGACCAGGTGGTCTGGCTGGACGCGGCGGAGCACCGCTGGGTCGAGGAGATGGGCGGGATGAACCTGTTCTTCGTCCGCGGCCCGGCAAAGGGGGAGGTGGCGGGGGGACAGCCGTGGATCATGACGCCCCCGCTGACCGGGACGCTGCTGCCCGGGATCACCCGCGACTCGCTGCTCCGGCTGGCGCCGGATCTCGGCATCAAGGCCGTCGAGGAACGGATCACCATCGACCAGTGGCAGGCGGAGTGCGTGGCCGGCGAGCTGACCGAGGTGTTCGCCTGCGGGACCGCGGCGGTGATCACCCCGGTGGGCCGGGTCAAGGGCGAGTCCGCGGAGTGGGCCGTCGCGGACGGCGAGCCGGGTCCGGTGACCATGCGCCTGCGCGAGGAGCTGATCGGCATCCAGTACGGCCACCGCCCGGACCCCTTCGGCTGGGTGCACAAGGTCTGCTAGCGGATATGTCTGCCGTTTCAGGTGTTGTAGCACCCGTAACTGCAGACAAAGCCGCGAGGCGCGTTAAGGCGTCTCACATAGCGAGATCAATGTGTCATGGCGAACGGGCGTATGGCAGACTGTCCCCGTGACGTCCGGCCGCATCATTATCGGCGGGCGCGCCGGCACCTAGGGCACCAGCCCTGGGCCCGGGGAAGAACACCCGGGACGTCGGCGCGCAGACCTCTCGCGTTCTCGCGAGGGGTCTTTTGTTTTGCGCCACGTCGCCCTGCGAACAGACCATCCAGGAGAACCCGATGCTCGACGACACCTTTCACGTCTACGACACCACCTTGCGCGACGGCGCCCAGCAGGAGGGCCTGAACCTCACGGTCGCCGACAAGCTGGTCATCGCGCGGCAGCTAGACGAACTCGGCGTCGGGTTCATCGAGGGCGGCTGGCCGGGGGCGATCCCCAAGGACACCGAGTTCTTCCGCCGCGCGACGACGGAACTGAACCTGAAGCACGCGCAGCTCGCCGCGTTCGGCGCGACCCGCCGTCCCGGCGTCCAGGCGGCCTACGACCCCCAGGTCGCCGCGCTGCGCGAAACGGGCGCGCCGGTCGTGACCCTTGTCGCCAAGAGTCACGACCGGCACGTCCTGCTGGCGCTGCGAACCACCCTGGAGGAGAACCTGGCCATGATCGCCGACACGATCACCCACCTCCGCCACGAGGGGCAGCGGGTCTTCCTCGACGCCGAGCACTTCTTCGACGGCTACCGGTCCAACCCGCAGTACGCGCTCGAGGTAGTCCGCACCGCCGTCGAGGCGGGCGCCGACGTGGTGGCGCTGTGCGACACCAACGGCGGCATGATGCCGAACGAGCTCGCCGGCGTGGTCCAGGCCGTGCACGATGCCACCCAAGCGCGCCTGGGCATCCACTGCCACGACGACACCGCCTGCGGCGTGGCCAACACGCTCGTCGCGGTCGACGCGGGCGTCACCCACGTCCAGGGCACCGCGAACGGGTACGGCGAGCGGGCGGGCAACGCCAACCTGTTCAGCGTGGTAGCCGGCCTGCAGCTGAAGAGGGGCCGCGAGGTGCTGCCCGGCGACGGCATCAAGGAGATGAGCCGGATCGCGCACGCGATCAGCGAGGTCACCAACGTCGCGCCGGACACCCACCAGCCGTACGTGGGCCTGTCCGCCTTCGCGCACAAGGCCGGGCTGCACGCCTCGGCGATCAAGGTCGACCCGATGCTGTACCAGCACATCGACCCGGCCCTGGTCGGCAACGACATGCGGATGCTGGTCTCGGACATGGCCGGCCGGGCCTCGGTCGAGCTGAAGGGCCGCGAGCTCGGCTACGACCTGTCCGGCGACAAGGCGGCCATCGGGCGGGTCACCGACCGGGTGAAGGACCTGGAGGCCCGCGGCTATACCTTCGAGGCCGCCGACGCGTCGTTCGAACTGCTGCTCCGCGACGAGCTCGGCCAGCGCCACGAGTACTTCGCGATCGAGTCCTGGCGGGTCATCGTGGAGCGTCACCCGGACGAGCGGATGACAAGCGAGGCGACCGTCCGGCTGTCGGCCAAGGGGGAGCGCCTGGTCGCGGTCGGCGAGGGCAACGGCCCGGTCAACGCCCTGGACAAGGCCCTGCGCGCCGCGCTCGAGCAGATCTACCCCGAGCTGGCCAGCCTGGAGCTGACCGACTACAAGGTCCGGATCCTGGCCGGCACCCACGGCACCGGCGCGGTCACCCGGGTACTCATCGAGTCCGACGACGGCACCGGCGACAGCTGGAACACGGTCGGCGTCGACGAGAACATCATCGCCGCTTCCTGGCACGCCCTGGAAGAAGCCGTCACGTACTGTCTGCTCCGGGCCGGCCGCGAGCCCAGCTAAAAAGCCGATGACCGGCGACCGGCTCGGCCTGCGGGCGCTGAACCGCGCCACGCTGGACCGCCAGCTGCTGCTGCGCCGGGTTGCGATACCGGCGCGGCGCGCGGTGGAGCATCTGGCCGGCCTGCAGGCGCAGGCCCCGCTGGCGCCCTACGTGGGCCTGTGGACCGGGCTGGCCGGTTTCCACCCCGGAAACCTTGAAGATCTTTATGCCGAACGGGCCGTGGTGCGTGCCCATGTCATGCGCAACACGGTCCACCTGGTCACCGCCGCTGACTTCATCCGCTTCCGGCCCCTGTTCCAGCCGCTGATCGAGCGCGCCCTAGCCAGCCACTTCGGCCAGAACCTGGCCGGCCTGGACCTGGACGAGGTCCGGCAAGCCGCGCGCCCCCTCCTCACCGAACGCCCGCTGACCCGTCCCCAGCTCGCCGCGGCGCTGGCCCCGCGCTGGCCTGATCACGACCCGGCCTCGCTTGGCCTATGCGGCCACCCACCTGCTGTCCCTGGTGCAGGTGCCACCGCGCGGCCTGTGGAGTAAGAGCGGCCCGGCCGCCTGGTCCCTGGCGGCCGGGTGGCTGGCGGGCCTGGACCTGGCCCCGCCGGACCCGGACGTAGCGGTCGAGCAGCTGGTGCTGCGGTACCTGGCCGCATACGGGCCGGCCAGCGTGAACGACATCCAGGCCTGGTCCGGGCTGAGCCGTGCTGCGCGTCACGCCGTTCGTGCCGCTCCGGAGCGGCGACATCGACGCGATCGGCATCGAGGGTGCCCGGCTGCTCGAGTTCGCCGTCCCGGCGGCTGTCGCCTTGGATGTGCAGTTCGCCCCGGCTCGTTCGGCCCAATAAGCCGCCCCCAGGCCCCAGCGGGACGGCCGGGGAATTACGGTAGGTGCATGGACGACAAGCAGATCATCACGCACATCGACGAGCTGATCGAGACCGAGCACAAGCTCCGCAGGCAGCTCGCGGCCGGCGAGCTGACCGCGCCGGAGGAGCACGACCGGCTGCGGGCCGTCGAGGCGGAGCTCGACCAGTACTGGGACCTGCTGCGCCAGCGCCGGGCCCGCCGCGAGTTCGGCGAGAACCCGGACGAGGTGGCCCCGCGCCCGGTCGGCGAGGTCGAGGGCTACCTGCAGTAGGGCTCGGGCTGTCAGCAGGCCCAAGCCAAGCCATGGGTCGAGGTAAGGAGTGGCGTGCGCATCGCGAGATTCGCCAACGGTGACGGAGTCGCGTACGGCGTGGTCGAGGGCGAACCGGCCCGGGGCGGAGCGGCCACGGCGCCGGGGCTGACGATCGCCGAACTATACGGGCATCCGTTCGGGGTCGACCCGGGCGGAGTCCGGCTGACCGGGCGCAGGTACCCGCTCGCCGAGGTCAGGCTCCTCGCGCCGGTGCTGCCGAGCAAGGTCGTAGGTGCGGACCGGAACTACGCGTCGCAGGTGCGGGAGGCGAACGGCGAGTCGGCCGCCGATCCCGTCCTGTTCCTCAAGCCGTCCACCTCGGTGACCGGGCCGGGGGACGCGATCAAGTACCCGGTGAAGGTCACCGAGCGGGTCGACTTCGAGGGGGAGCTCGCGGTCATCATCGGCGGGCTCTGCCGGCAGGTGCCCAGGGAGCGGGCCGAGGAGGTCATCTTCGGCTTTACCTGCGCCAACGACGTCACCTCCCGGGACCTGCAGGTCCGGGACGGGCAGTGGACCAGGGCCAAGGGGTTCGACACGTTCTGCCCGCTCGGGCCCTGGATGGAGACCGGCACGAACCCCGCCGACCTCGGCCTCACCACCACCGTGAACGGAGCCGTCCGGCAGCAGGCGCGCACCTCGGAGCTGCTCTGGGACGTGCCGGCCCTGATCGCGTACGTCAGCCAGGTGATGACGCTGCTGCCCGGCGACGTCCTGCTCACCGGCACGCCGGCGGGCGCGGGACCGCTGACCGACGGGGACGAGGTTTCTGTGGCGATCGAGAGTATCGGAACGCTTACTAACCGGGTTGTTATCGGGGACTGAAGTAAAAAGCTATCGCTAGTGCCAGCCGTCACGCCTAGTTTAGGATTGGCGTTCGGAGCTGGCGCATGCACACCAGGAGCCGGGGGTGCGTCCCGCGGGCTAGCGGCCGATTCCGTCTCGTTCGCCGAAGGGTGGGCATCATGGGTGGGGGCTACTTTCCTCATTCCCGTCCGCAGAATTCACCTCAGCGGGCCCCCGAGTATTCGTTCTCGTCACTGGTGCCGATACGCCACTGGGCGAAGGACCCGGCCCTGCGCAGCTGGCCGGTGCTGCTGCTGATCGGCTTGGTGTGCGTGCCGCCGCTCGCGCTGGTCATGCTGAACAATGCGACGGAATCCAGAATCCACGCCATTGCCTGGATCTTCGCGGCGTATTTTGCCGTGGCCTGGCTCCTGCTGCTTGGCGTCATCGTCCGCCCGCAGCATGTCCACCGGTCGATGCTGGCCGCCGTGGCCGTGATCGGCGTCGCCACTCAGGCGCCCATCGCGATTTTCCTGGAAACGGAGCTGCACAGCAGTACCGGGAACCTCCTGGATGTTTTCACCATCGGCGTCCCGGAAGAGCTGGCCAAGGCCATCCCGATCGTCGCGGTGGCCTGGATATGGCGGCGGCAGTGGCCCACCCAGACCCCCAGGGATTATCTGTTCCTGGGCGCCGTGAGCGGGCTTGTATTCGGCGCGGCCGAGGCCGTGCACTATTTCACCGATGTCCTCGGCTCGCTGTCAGGAAATGTCAATGGGCTGGAGCTGCAGGCCCTGACCATTCAGTACATCTGGCGGTTCCTCACCGACCCGATCGACCACGCCTGCTGGGCCGGTATCACCGGGTATTTCATCGGCCTTGCCATTACCGGCCGGAGCCGGAAGTACGCGGTCGGCTTCATCGGGATCGGTATCGCGGCCATCCTGCACGGGCTCAACGACTGGAACCCGGTCAACAGTCATCCGGCCTGGGTCGTGGTCACGCTGATCAGCGTGCTGCTGTTCCTCGGGTACGCCCGGGCGGGCGCCTGGCTGCCGGAGCAGGAGTTCGCGTCCCCCGGGCCGATGCCGGCCGCCGTGCACCCGCCCGGCCCGGCCGCGCCTCCCGGCCCGGCCGCGCCTCCCGGGCACCTGCCGCCCTACGGTCAGCCACCGGCTTACGGTCAGGCGCCGGCCTACGGTCAGGGGGCCGCCTACGGTCAGCCGCCGGCCTACGGTCAGCCGCCGGCCTACGGTCAGCCGCCGCACCCAGGGCAGCCCGCGCGTCCGGGCCAGCTGCCGCCCGGGCCGCAGGATCCGTGGTGGCAGTCGCCCCCCGGGCCATCCCGGCCGGCTCCGGCCGCCCAGCCGCCTCAGCCGGCCCGCTCCCCGGCGGCCCATTCCGCGACGCAGCCTGCCGGGGTCACGCAGGCCACGCAGGTCATCCCGAAGCCGCCACCCAAGCCGTGGTGGGAGCAGTAGCACCAGGTCCGTGCGGTCCCGAGCGCTAGCGCCAGATCCAGACAGGAGGCAGTCCCCGGTGGTCACGATCGACCGCTCCAAGCTCGCCGCCCCGGTGTTCGCGCAGGCCGCCGCGTTCGTGATCGTGCTGGTCATCGGCGGTTTCACCAGCCACTCATCGAAGTCCCCGACGCCGGCGCCCACCCACCAGGCGTCGCCAAGCGCGAGTTCAGGCACACCGGCGGCCGCCAAAGGGAACGCGGCCAGGCTGACCGTCAAGGTCGTCCAGGCCGGCACCGACGGCCTGACGGTTTCCGGGAGTCAGGTGAAAGTGGTGAAGCAAGGGTCGCTGGCCCCGGTCGCGTCCGGCACCCTGGACCCGGCGCTGGAGTTCGCCGCGACGGTCCCCGCCGGGGCCTACCAGGTCTGCGTGAAACCCCCCGCCGACTGGACCAGCGCCGTCAGGAACACGCACATCATCAACGGCTATACGTGCGTCGCGACCGAGGTCGGGTCGGCTCCGATCTCGGTCACGTTCCGGCTGGCCCCCCAGACGCAGGCCGGGCAGTGAGCAGCCACGACCGGGGCGCGCCTGGCGGCCCGCCGCAGCTTCTCTGGGCGTTCCTCGTGATCGCCGCGGCGCTGATCGGCGGCCTGGCCGCGGCCGCTCTAGTGCACACCAGCCTCATCGTCACGGTGATCGTCGCCGTCGTCACGGGCGGCATCGCCGTGGCCGTCTTCCGGTCCCCCGCGCGCCCTGGCGAACGGCCCGCCCCCTCCGGCCCCGCCGCCCCTTCCACCCCGGTCACCGCCGCCGGCCCCGCTCCCGCTCCCGCTCCCGCCGCCGGCCCCGCTCCCGCTCCCGCTCCCGCCGCCGGCCCCGCTCCCGCTCCCGCTCCCGCCGCCGGCCCCGCTCCCGCTCCCGTTCCCGCTCCCGCCCCCGCCCCGGGCCCCGCCACCGTTCCCGGTTCGGCCGAGACCGCGGTCCAGCTGCTGCCGCTCCCGCCGACGCCGGGGGAAGACCCCTCGCGGCCGGCGGCGGCCCCGGCCTGGTGGGACGCGGCCCAGGGCGGACCGCCGCCGCCAAGCCCGGCCGCCCAGCGGACGCCGGCCCCGGCCCTGTCCACCTACCTGGCCTCGACCTTTATCGCGCAATGCCCGCGCTGTGGCGCGTTCCGGCTCGACATCAGGGGGGCCGAATGCGGCTGGGACTTCCGCTGTCAGTCCTGCGCCTACCTCTGGACCTGGCAGCCGGGCACGCCGTGGCCGCCGGTCCGGGTCATGCCCGGGCGGCGAAGACCGGCTTCTCCCTGATCCCCGTCCGGTAAGCAAATGGAGGCAGTTCAATGTACGAAAGAGACATCAGCCGGAGAGATCCGGGCTGCGTGGTGTTCTTGCTCGATCGCTCCGATTCCATGAAGCAGACCTGGGGTCACAGCCGGGAGACGATGGCCGAGGGGGCGGCCCGGGCCCTCAACGAGACCCTGCTCGAGCTGCTGTTCACCTCCCAGGGCGAGCCGGGAAAGGCCCGGCACTATTTTGACGTCGGCATCTTCGGTTACGGCCAGCGTCCGGTGGCCGGCGGCGAGGGCGTGGAACCCGCTTTCGGCGGTAAGCTCGCGGGCCAGCCGCTGGTGGCGCTGCCCGACCTGCGGGACAACCCGATCGCGGTCCGGGAGACGCCCTCGGTCGACGTCGGCGCCCCGCCGAGCCGGGTGCCGGTCTGGGTCGAGCCGGTCTACGGGTACCGGACCCCGATGTGCCAGGCGGTCGCGGTGGCCGGCGCCCACGTCTACGAGTGGGCCAGCGCGCATCCGGATTCCTTCCCGCCGATCATCATCAACATCACCGACGGGATGGTGACCGACAGCCCGTACGAGGGCGCCGACCTGGATGAGTGGGCGAACCGGCTCACCAACATCCAGACCAGCGACGGGCCGGCGCTGCTGTTCAACATCTTCCTGTCCCCGGCCGGAACGGCCAACCCGATCATGTTCCCGGCCACGGATAACGGATTGCCGGTCCCGGGTCCCGACCTGTTCAGGATCAGCAGCATGCTGCCCCCGCCCATGGTCGCCAACGCGCACAGCGCGGGCATAGCGGTGGAGGCGGGCGCGCGCGGGTTCGGCTTCAACGCCGACGCCACGAACCTGGTCAGGTTCCTCGAGGTCGGCACCAAGGTCGACGTGCGGGACTGAACCGGGGCGCAGATGCAGATCCAGATGGTCACCTTCAGCGAGCCGAAGGCCGGTAACGCGCCCGGCGAATGGCAGGACGGCGCCGCGGGCGGCGTCGTCGGCGACGGGAGCGGGACGGGTCGCTTCATCGTCGTCGACGGTGCCACCCAGGCCTACGACCCGCTGCGCTGGGTGGACCAGCTGGTGACGTCCTTCGTATCGGGCGGCCCCGCGCTGGAGCCCGCCGCGATGCGGGCCTGGTTCGCGGCCATGCAGGATCAGTGGACCGCGGACGTGCAAGTCTTTGACAGCATTATCGAGCAGCGCAAGTTCGCTGAGGTCGGCTCCTTCGCCACCCTGCTCGGCTTCGAGATCACCGGGCTCGATGGCCCGCAACCTGGCTGGCGCGCCGTCGCCCTCGGCGACACGGTGCTGTTCCACGTCCGGGCGGGCCGGCTGATCGCCGCCTTTCCGCCGCTGGGGCCCGATGACTTCGGTACCAGGCCCGATGGCGTGCACACCCAGCGGTCCAGCCTGGACCGGATGTCCGGCCGGCTTCTCGTCGGGAGCGGGCGGCTGGCGGCCGATGATTTCCTGTTCGCGGCCACCGATGCGATGGCGCAGTGGATCCTGCGGGCCGCCGCACGCGAGGAGAAACTCCTCTGGGAGACTCTGGGCCAGCTGGCCCATCCAGATGTGTTCGCCCGCCTGGTCGAGGACCAACGCAGAGAGCAGGACGGCGCCAAGAGGATGAAGAACGACGACGTGACGCTCATGCGCCTGCGGATGCTGGCCGGCCAGCCCTCCTTTCTGCTGGCGGTCCGATGACCACCTTCCCGGCCGCCGGTGACTACTACAAGGCCGTGCAGGCGCCCGCCCTGACGTTCACCGTGCCGAAGCTGCAGGCCGCCGAGTTCGTCTGGGACGCCCTCGGTCCCACCCTGGCGCGGGGCAGCAGCGCCGTGGTGTTCCAGGCCGCGGTCGACGGCCGCCCGCAGGCGCTGCGCTGCTACATCAGGAACGATGCCTCGAGCCGGGACCGGTACAGCGCGCTCGGCGCCTACCTGGCCCGTCGCGACCTGAGCCCGGTGGTGTCGGGTACCACCTGGCTCGACTCGGCGATCAGGGTCAAGGGCGCGACCTGGCCGGTCCTGCAGATGGAGTGGATTGACGGCCGGACGCTCAACGAATACGTGGACTTCCTGGTCGCCGGGGCCAATACCGCCGCCCTGGCCACGCTGGCGGTCAGGTGGCGTGAAATGGTCGCGCTGCTGCAGGACTCCGACTTCGCGCACGGCGACCTGCAGCACGGCAATGTCATGGTCGACCAGGAGGGGAAGCTCCGCCTGGTCGATTTTGACGGCGTCTGGATTCCGCAGCTGGCGGGCCACGCGCCGCCCACCGAGTACGGTCACGCCAACTACCAGCACCCGGCCCGCCGCGATTGGGGCCGCTGGCTCGATACCTTCTCCGCGCTGGTCATTTACCTGTCCCTGGTCGCGCTCAGCAAGGATCCCTCGCTCTGGCTGGCGCTTTACAATTCCAAGAACCTGCTGTTCGCTAAGGCCGATTTCTTCCCCCCGTTCGAGACTCAGGCCTGGAAACAGCTGGCCGCGCTGCACGACCCGCAGGTCGACGAGCTGACCCGGCGGCTGCAGGAATGCTGCGCGGCCGGCTGGGTGTCAGACCGGAGCCTGGAGATGACCCTCGCTCAGCCGCCGACGGCGCCCGAGCCGTCGCCGATACCGACCGAGTTGCGCTGGTGGGAAAGGAAACCCGCCGCCCCCGCGGCCCTCGATGACGCCGTGGCCGCGGCAGCATCACCGCCCACCATGATCATCCCGGCGGCGGTTTCCGCGGCGGCTTCGCTGCCGGCCCCGCCTCCGCTGTCCGCGCCACTGGGCCTGGCGGGCACCGGGCCGCTGCCATCGCTGCGGCCGACGATGGCACCCGCCGGCGCCACCTGGTGGACAGACTCCGGGCCAGGTACCGCGCAGGCACCGGCCCGCCCGGTACCCGCCGGGCCGGTACCGCGCGGGCCGGTGCCGGGCGGGCCGGTGCCGCCCAGGCCTTGGCCCCCCGCGCCGGCGCCCGCGCCTTCCGCGCCGGCGCCCGCGCCTTCCAGGCCGGCGGTCAAGCCACCGCAGGCGCAGACCGCCGGCGCGCTCTCGCTCGGCCTCGGCCTCGTGCTCCTGGTCGTCGGCGCCGCCGGGCACGTGAACATCCTGGTGATCATCGGCCTCATCGCCGCCGCCTGGGGCGTATGGCGGCTGGTCACCCTGATCGGGACGAACACCAAACCGCCGGGCCGGACCTGACCCGCGCCTAACCTGGCGTCGTGATCCACTGCAGCTGTTTCCAGTACCCCAGCAGGTCGCTGTCGTTGGCGCCGACCATGACGGCCATCACCAGCTGCTGATTGTCGCTGCTGACAATAATGGGGTCATTACTGGAATTGGTGTACTCGGCGATGCTTCCGGTCATGGCAGGTGCCGTGCTAGTAAAACCATCCTGGCATTGCACCACGAAGTCAGCGAACACCTGGCTGGCCGTCGTGCACGACGCTGAGCCCTTTGTAAAGTTTACCGACTTGAGAAAGGCCGTGAATCCGCTGGTTAGCGCGCCCTGGCTGGAGAATAGGTAGTAGAAAATGGTCGTGGCCGCCAGGCCTTGTATCTTGGCGCATTCGGCCACCGCGGTCGCGCCGACCCTGGTGCCTGCGTTAGCGCAATTATCCTGGCCCTGGACATTGCCCGGGATCATGCTGAGCAAGGTCTGGAAGGCCGACGGGGGACTCGGATCCGGGTCGGGGGCGGCGTCCGGTGACGCGTCCGGGGTCGCCCCCGCGGCACTGCCCCGGCTGCCGCCCTGCGACGAGGTAGACGCCGCGGCCTTGGCGGGAAACGGACTCAGGTGCGCCGCCGCCGCCACCCCCAGGTACACGACGACCAGCGCGATCGCCGCGCCGATGCCGAGGGCGTTACGGCCAGGCCTTCTTGCCCCCGGTGGCGGTGCGCTCGGCGGCGGGCCCGACGACGGCGGCGCGCCCGGCGGCGGGCCCGACGACGGCGGCGCGCCCGGCGGCGGCCCGCTGGCGGCCGTCTGGGTTCCTCCGGGCGCTATGAGGCCCAGCGCGCGGGCGAACTCGCGCACCACCCACAAGCACGCCGCCGGCTCCAGCGAGCGTGCTTCGGCCAGGGTGGCGGCGACTGACTGGATCGCGCCGTAATTGCCCAGCCGGGGGATCCGCTCGCGGAGCAGCGCGGGCACGTCGGTCCGGGCCGCGCTGCCGATGAGGCTTGCCTCTCCGGGCAGCCCCGCCAGGGATTCCCGGCCGATGCGGTCCATGATGCCCGGGTCCGAAAGGACTAGCGGCCCGTGCTCGGCGACGGCCGCTTGCAGGGCCCGGCGAGCGACGCCGGCCGGATCGATTACGTGCCCGTTCCCTTCCGTCACGAGGGACCTCCCCAGGGGCAATTTTCTGCGAAATATAGCACATGACCAGCACAAAGCACCGAATTACCACCTCTATCCGGCGACTGGAAAACGCTTATTGGGTGTCCATTTGACCGGATTAGTGGATTACCCACAGGCTCGCGTTCGCTATCCGTGGCGGCGGGTGAGTTCCCGGCCTGGTGGCCGGCCGGCGCGGATGGGACGGCGCCGGGCCCGTCCGGCAGGCCGCGTTGCCCTCCGCCGGTCCGGTCTCCCGCGCGGCGGAGCCGGGATTAACGCGGAGGATCCGGCCTGCGTGGAGGATCGAGGCTGCTCCGTGAGCATCCCAGATCAACCTGAGTTTGCGGCGTGCCGCGGGCGGATGCCGGTTTTGTTACGATTTCTGTCCCGGTGTGGCATCCGGTACCCGCAGAGCAGCGGCCGGGGCAGGTCCGCCGCCCGCATTTGTCTGCAGTTTCGGGGGTCAGGGGGGCTGTTGCAGATTTTCTGCGGCTGGCGAGACGCGGGCGACGTGATCGTTGCGATACCCGCCGGCGGGTGCCTTCGGGGTTCGTACTGGGGTGCCTTCCTGGTTCGCATGCGGGCGGGACGCGTTCCGGATGCGGGTTCTGCCGTCGTGGCGGCTGTTCCGGGATTGCGCGGGGCATGACGGGAGCCCGGCCGCGCGAAGCGCGGCCGGGCCTCGGTGCCGTGGCTCAGCTGATGGCGGCCAGCATCCGCAGGTTGCGGGCGGCGCCGGCGAAGAGGAACTCGCTGGTGGCGTTGTGCAGTCCGCGGAGACTGAAGCGGCGCAGGCCGGTGCGGTCCTTGAGGCTGGCGTGCAGTCCCTCGACGTCGGGGGCGCGGCGCTTGCAGAGGGCGCGGCCCGCAGGGGTGCGCAGCCGGTGCGCGTTGGCCTCGACGGGGGTGGCGCCCTCGGGCGGGGGGCCCTCGGCGGGCTCCTTGCCGGCGAGGTCGCGGGTCGTGCCGTCGGCGATGAGCCAGGCGGGGCCGGGCTCCGTCAGGCTCGCCTCGCTGTGGTAGCCGGCGTCGGCGACGAGGACGCCGATGCCGCTGGTCATGGCGGCGTGGCAGGCGGCGGGGTCGTGGCCCGGGCCGCTCTTCTCGTCCTCCGGCAGGGTGCACAGGCGGTCGTGGCACCGGGCGAGCAGGGCGGGGCTGGCGGCGTGGGCGGCGTGGGCGGCCGCGACGACCGCGGCGCCCTTCTCCGCCACCGCGGCGAGTGCCCGTGCCTGGCGGGCGTCGCCGGTGTCCTGGCAGGCGTAGCCGCCGGGCATGAGCCGGTCATCGGCGGCGGCGTCCTGGCAGTTGTACCCCTGGATGACGCCGCGAGCCGGCATCAGCCGGGAGTCCGGGTCGGTGACGTTCCGCTGCGGCCTTGGCTCCTTCTTCCCGTCCCCGGCTTCCCTTTCCGCCTCGGCGCGGGCACTTTCCCGCAGTTCCCCGCTCGCCTTCCAGGTCCTCCAGGCAGGCCAGCGCCCGCCCGGCCCGCGACCGCGGATCCGGCCGCGGCGGCACCGTGTCCCCGCCCAGCAGCAGGTCCGTGCCCGGCAGGACGTCCCCGCCGGCGTCCTCATCGGCCGCGGCGCTCCGCGCGCCGCCGATGACCTGCGCGGCGAGCTTCCGCAGCCCGGCCTCCGTCCGGCTCGCCTCCTTCGAGGCGCTCGCGGCGATCTTCACGCCGTCGCCGGCTACCACCGCCAGGCGGCCCAGCCCCGCGGCCGCGCACGCGCGCAGGACCTCGCAAAACAGCTCCTCGGCGAGGCCCTGCTGCGCGAACAGGTACTTGCGGAACCGGCTGAACGCCGGGTGGCCGGGGATCCCCCGCCCGCACGCGACGCGGAACGTGGCGTCGTAACGGCACCGGTCCTCCACGGCCCGCGCCGGCAGCACCCCGCGCAGGTAGGCGTACATCCACGTCGTCAGCAGCATCACCGGGTCATACCGCGCCGGGCCTGCCGCCGGCCCCTTCGGGGCCGGCGGCACCAGCCGGCCGGCGAGGCCCCGGGTCATGAGCCCCTCGACCGCGTCGATCACGATCCGGACAGCATGCCCCTCGGGCACCCAGTCGGGCATGTTCTGGGGCAAAAGCATCTCGGAGTCCCGGTCAGCCGGCTTGAACTGACGTGCCATAAATCGATTCTAGCAGGAAAAACAGCAGAATTGATTATGCAACAGGCCCCCTGACCCCCGAAACTGCAGACAAATCGCCTGCCCTCGCCGCCAGGACGGGCACTGCGGGCAGCTGGACGCCCCCGGCTGCGGGCCTGCACCGCTCCGGCATCTGACCGCGGGCGCCTGCCCAGCCCGGAGCGGTCGCCCGGCCCGTGGCGAGCACCTGACCTGGAATCCTCCGGTTAAATGGATACCCCGGAGCGCTAATCTCAGGCGCGGCTGCCTGCCCCTTCGAGGAACTCCCTGAGGTGCCGGAGCTGGCGTTCGGCGTGCGCGGCGGGGACCTCGTGACCCGTGAACGGGTGGACCGATATGTCCTTGCCCGCGGTGATCTCGTTGTACGCCGCGAACACCGTGGACGGCGGGCAGGTCGTGTCCATCAGCCCCACGCTGAGCAGGCACCGCGCGGTGATCCGGCGGGCCAGCAACGCGCAGTCCACATAGCGCAGCGTGTCCAGGACCGCCGGGATCAGGTCCAGCTGGTGCGCGAGGAACTCGGGCACTTCGGTGTACGGCGCCTCCGGTGCCAGCGTGATGGCGCGCTGGATGTCGCACAGGAAGGGCACGTCCGCGTGGCAGACGGCGACGTGGTCCGGGACGAGAGCGGCGGTGGCCAGCGCGAGGCCCCCACCCTGGCTGCTGCCGCTCACCGCCACCTGGGGCGCGCCCGTCAGTTCGCGGGCCGCGTCGACCGCCATCGCGGCGTCGGTGAACAGCCGGGTGTAGTAATAGTCTTCCGGCCCGCCGATTCCCCTGGTCATAACCCTGGCATTCTCCGGGCCGCCTGGCTGCCCTTCCGGATGATCACCGGTATCGCCCGTGGTCCACCGGCCGCCCTGGCCCCGGGTGTCCATGACGAAGACGGAGTAACCGAGAGCGGGCAGCAGCGCGTGTTCGGTGGGCAGGCCGCGGCCTCCGCCGTAGCCGATAAATTTCACCACCACGGGCGTCCGTCCATCCGCCCCGGCCGGGCGCAGGTACCAGGCCCTGATACGGTCGCCGCCCGCCCCGGAGAACTCCGCGTCGTACACCTCGACCGGTGCGTAAATATCGGCTTCGTACCTCGTCAGGCCCGGTTCGCGGGCCTGTGCGCGGGCCTGCGCCAGCCGTAGCTGCCACCACTGGTCGAGTTCCGGCGGCTCCTCCGTTTCCGTGCGATATTTCCGCAATTGCTCCAATGGCAGGTCAAACCATGGCATTTGTCTCTCCAGTCCAGCCAAGCCGCCCGAATCTAGCCCTACCATTTTCCTTGTGATGGCGGATCCTCGGGCACGCGGCGCGGGACGGCGCCACGGCCGGAGGGCCGGCGGCGGCCCTGGCCGCGGCCAGGGCCGCCGCGCCGCCGCGATGATAGCGCTGGTCCTGGGCGTAGTGGGGTTTGCCATCTCGGCCACCGGGGTGGCGATCCAGCTGCTGCCCAGGCAGTTCACCGCCGGCCAGCAACGTCAGATCGTGGCGTGGGAGATCGGCGGCAAGTGGGAGCAGCTGCCCGTCGGGCAGATCTTCCCGGCCTCGGTCCCCTACCAACTGTCAGCCGACGCATTGCAGCAGGTGGCTCCGCTTAACCTGAACGCCGTGCGCGTCAGCATCGCCCCGCAGCAGTCAGACTGCGCCAAGGCCGTGACCAGCGCGGCCGCTGGGGCGGTGCTCCGCGGTGACGGATGCCAGGCGGTCCTGCGCGCGACCTATGTCGACGCGACGCGAAGCTACGTGATGACCGTCGGCGTGGCTGTGCTTCCCACCGCCGCCGCGGCGGCGGACGCCAGCACGGGTATAACCCAGGCCAAGCTCGCCGTGGCGCATGCGGCCGACGGAGCCGGGCGCCTGCCCGCGGGCGTGCTCGTGGTCAGGTTCCACGGCGCGGCCGCCCCGCTGTATGACTACAACCGGCAGATTTCTCTTAGCTTTCCCGCAGGCCCGTACGTCGTCATGTACGCGGTCGGCTATTCCGATGGCCGGCCGCGGCTGCCGGTGGCTAAGGATAAGTACTCCGACGACGAGATGACCAGCATGGCGCAGGGCGTGGCGCAGTCCGTCGCGGACACGCTTGGCGCCGCCCCGGCCCGCCCGCACTGCCCGGGGACGCCGGGATGCTGAACCGGCGGCGCCGCCCTGCAGCGGCCCTGCGGCCCGGCCTAGCCTTGCGGCCGGGCCCGGCCCTGCTGACCGTCCTGGCCCTGCTGGCCGCGCTGTGCGGCACCGGGCTGGCGGCGTGGCCCGGCCCGGCCGGCGCGGCCGTCCGGCACCCGGGATCGCCGGTCTCCGGCGTGTCGGCCGCCGACAGCATCAGGAACAACCAGCAATGGGTCCTGGACATGCTGGACGTCCCGGCCGCATGGACGGTGACCAGAGGCGCCGGGGTCACCGTCGCGGTGATCGACAGCGGGGTGAACCCGGCCGTCAGCGACCTGTCTGGATCGGTCCTCACCGGCCCCAACTACACCGGCGTGGCCACCAGGTCAGCCAGCCCGGACTGGGGCGTGCACGGCACCTGGATGGCCTCGCTGATCGCCGGCCACGGCCATGACGGAGGCAATAGCGGGGTCATCGGCATCGCGCCCGCGGCGCGGATCCTATCGATCCGGGTAATCCCGGACCGCGCCGACCCGGATTACGCCGAGTACGAGCGCGAGCAGGAAACTAGCATCCAGCAGTCGCTGGCTAACGGGATCAACTACGCGGTGGCCCACGGCGCGCAGGTCATCAGCATGTCGATCGGCTATAACGCGCCGAGCGGCACGGTCAGGGAAGCGCTCGAGCAGGCCTACGCTCACGGCGTGGTGGTCGTCGCCTCGGCCGGGAACTCAGGTGACCAGTCGGGTTCTGGCCGCGACAGCGAGGCGCCGGTGTCGTTCCCGGCGAACTACCCGGGCGTGATCGGCGTGGGCGCGGTGAAATCCAGCGGCGCGGTGGCCGGCTTCTCCAGCGACAACGTCTCCGTCCGGATAGCCGCGCCGGGGGTCTGGATCCCGGCGCAGGGCCGGGACGGGCAGTACTGGTGGGTGAGCGGTACCAGCCCGGCCTGCGCGCTCGTGGCCGGGGTCGCCGCGCTGATCAAGTCGAGGTATCCCGGTCTAGCCCCCAACCTGGTGGCCACCGCGCTGACCTCGACAACCACGGACCGGCCCAGCGGCGGATACGACAGCCAGGTGGGCTTCGGCGTGGTCAACGCGGCCGCGGCCGTGACCAGGGCAGGGAAACTGGCCCACGCCCAGCTCAACCAGGCCAGCCTGCCGGCCATGGCGCGGTTTCACGGTCCCGTAGCGCCGGAGCCGGTCCACCCGCGTGGGACCGCCCAGCTCGTCCTGTTCGCGCTGCTCGCGCTGGCCTCGCTGATCCTGGTCGGCGCGGCCGCGGCCCGGCTGGCCCTGCTCCGGCGGGCCGGCCACTCCCCGAGGCCCACCGGTGACTTCTGACCCCGTCGCCCCCGCGGACGACGGCGCCCCCGCGGACGACGGCGCCCCCGCGGACGACGGCGGCGCGCCGCCGGTCGACGACTTCGCCAGTCAGGTCCTTGACGTGGTTGACTCGATCCCGCCCGGGCGGGTGATGTCGTACGGCGACATAGCCGAATACCTGGGCGCGGGCCCTGGCCCCCGGCAGGTGGGCCGGGTGCTGGCCAGCTACGGCGGCGCGGTGGCCTGGTGGCGGGTGATCCACGCGGACGGCACCCCCGCTCCCGGGCATGACAGCCGCGCGCTCGAGTACTACCTGGCCGAAGGTACGCCGCTGCGTTCGGCCCGGCCGCCCGTCCGGGTGGATATGCGCCGCGCCCGCTGGCCGGGCACCCAACGCCGCCCCGAGCCGGCCCGGCCGCCGCCCTTAACTGGCTCCCCCCGCCACCCCGGGCCGGCCCGGCCGCGACACGCTGGGGTTCGGCGGATGAGCCGCGAAATGTCAGTGGTGTCTGCTGGAATTTGGTACTGATGGACTCATCTCACGCCCCCGTGTACCGCCTCGTCCGGCGGCCGTTGCCGACGGCCTCGGCGCCTCGCCTGGACGAGGCGCAGCAGCAGGTGGTGGACCACGAGGGCGGCCCGCTGCTCGTGCTGGCGGGACCGGGCACCGGCAAGACGACCACGATCGTGGCCGCCGTGGCGGACCGGATCGAGCGGCGTGGCATCGACCCGGAGCGGGTGCTGGTGCTGACGTTCAGCCGCAAGGCAGCGGGCGAGCTTCGCGAGCGGATCACCGCGAGGCTGCGCCGCACCACCCGCGAGCCGCTGGCGATGACGTTCCACAGCTACGCCTACGCGCTCGCGCGGCGCGAGTTCGTGCTCGCGGGCGACGAGCCGCCGCGGCTGCTTTCCGCGCCCGAGCAGCTGCTCGAGATCCGGCGGATGCTGCGCGGCGAGGCTCAGGACGGCGGGGCCCGCTGGCCCGAGCGGCTCCGTCCGGCCCTGGCCACCAGGGGTTTCGCCGAGGAAGTCCGCGATCTGCTGCTCCGCGCGGCCGAGCGCGGTCTGGACGGCCGCGGGCTGCGCCAGCTCGGCAAGCTGCGGGACCGCGACGACTGGATGGCGGCCGCCGCGTTCCTGGATCGGTACGCGGCCCGTTTCGACCTCGCGCCGGTGCCCGCCTATGACTACGCCGAGATCGTCCGCATCGCCGCCGCGCTGCTCGGCCGCGAGCAGACCAGGCTGCGCGAGCGCGGCGCGTACGACGTGGTGCTGGTCGACGAGTATCAGGACAGCGACCCGGCCCAGGAGTCGATGCTGCGCGCGCTGGCCGGCGACGGCCGTGAGCTCATCGCCGTCGGCGATCCCGATCAGTCGATCTACGCGTTCCGCGGGGCCGACGTCCGGGCCCTGACGGAGTTTCCCGACCGGTTCCGGACCGCCGACGGCCAGCTCGCGCCCGTGGTGGCGCTGCATACTTGCCGTCGCAGCGGCCCGGTCCTGCTGGCCGGGTCCCGCCGGGTGGCCCGGCGGCTCCCCGGGGGTTTCACCAGCCACCGTGACTTGCTGGCGGTGCCCGGCGGTCCAGCCGGCGAAGTCCGCATCCTGGTCGCGGACAGCTCCACCCAGGAGGCCGCCCTGGTCGCCGACACGCTGCGCCGCGCGCACCTGGCGGACGGCGTGCCCTGGTCTTCGATGGCCGTCCTGGTCCGGTCGGCGGCCAGGCAAGTGCCGCTGCTGCGGCGGGCGCTGACGGCTGCGGGGGTCCCGGTCACGGTCGCGGGCGATGAGCTGCCGCTGCCGGACGAGCCGGGGACCCGGCCGCTGCTCATGCTCATGCGCTGCGCGCTGCGGCCGTCCACCCTGGACGAGCAGACCGCCGTCGAGCTGCTCAGCGGTCCGCTCGGCGGCACCGATGCCCTGGGCCTGCGCCGCCTGCGCCGGTCCCTGCAGCTGCTGGCGGACGGCGCGGGCGACCGGAGCCCTGACCTGATCGCCGGGGCGCTGCGCGACCCGCGGGACCTAGCCGGAGTCCCCGACCGGGTGGCCGGGCCGGCCAGGCGGGTGGCCGGACTGCTCGCGGTGGCGACGGCCGCCATCGCCGACGGCGGTAACGCCGAGGACGTGCTCTGGGCCATCTGGGACGCGTCCGGTCTGGCGGAGCAGTGGCAGCGGGTCAGCGCGGCCGGCGGCCCGGCTGGTGCGGCCGCGGACCGGGACCTGGACGCGGTGCTCGCCCTGTTCGATCAGGCCGCGCACTTCACCGACGCCATGCCGCCCGGCTCGCCCGCCTTGTTCGCGGACAGCCTGTCCGGGCAGGAGATCGCCGGCGACACCCTGGCCGAGCGCGCCGTGCGCGAGGACTGTGTCCGCATCCTCACCGCGCACCGGTCCAAGGGGCTGGAGTGGGAGGTCGTGGTGGTGGCCGGCGTCCAGGAGGAGACCTGGCCGGACCTGCGGCTGCGCGGATCATTGCTCGGCGCGGCGGAGCTCGCCGAGACCGTGCAGGCCGGCCTCTCCGAGGCAGGGCAGCCCGACCTGGGCGCGGACGTGGACGCCGCCATGCTGGCCGCTAAGCTGCTCGCTGAGGAGCGGCGGCTGTTCTACGTGGCCGCCACCCGGGCCCGGCGGCTGCTCGTCGTCACCGCGGCGGGCGGCGAGGACACCGACCAGCGGCCGTCCAGGTTCCTGACCGAGCTAGCGGGCGACGACATACCGATCCAGCGGGTCGCCGATGCCCACGGCGGCCATCGCTGGCTGTCCCTGCCGGCCTTGGTCGCCGACCTGCGCCGGTCCGCCGCCGACACCGGCGCCGCGCCGGACGTCCGCCAGGCCGCTGCTGCCCAGCTGGCCCGGCTGGCCGCCGCCGGGGTCCGCGCGGCGCACCCGCGCGAGTGGTACGCGCTGACCGAGCTGACCGACGACGGCCCGATCGTGGCTGGCGGCGAGACCGTCCGGCTGTCCCCGTCCCAGGTCGAGTCGTTCACCCGGTGCGGGCTGCGCTGGCTGCTCGAGGCGGCCGTGGGCGCAGGCCGGTCCGATGTCCTGCGGCACCTGGGTACCGTCATCCACGCCGCCGCCGTGCTGGCCGCGGAGGGTGCCACCGAGCAGGATGTCGCCGACCGGATTGATGAGATCTGGCATCACCTGGATTTCGGCAGCGCCTGGTACAGCACCAAACAGCGTGCGCTGGCCGAGCGCATGGTCCGCAAGTTCCTGGCCTGGCACGCCGGCAACCCGCGCGACCTCGTCGCGGTAGAGCAGGCGCTCAGGGTCCGGATCGGGCAGGTGGAGATCACCGGCCGGGTGGACCGGCTGGAATCCGATGACCAGGGCCGCGCGGTCGTCGTCGACCTGAAGACCGGCGGCAGCGCCCCCCGCGAGGACGAGCTCGACCGGCACCCGCAGCTCGGCGTCTACCAGCTGGCCGTGCTGCTCGGCGCCTTCGAGCGGTTCGGCCTGGCCGAGCCGGGCGGCGCCGAGCTCGTTCAGGTCGGCAAGGCCGGCGGCGTGACCGCCCGGGCCAAGGTGCAGCGTCAGGGCCCGCTGGCTGAGGACCCCGAACCAAGTTGGGCCAAGGACCTGGTGGAGACCGTCGCGGCCGGCATGGCCGGCCCTGTCTTCGAGGCCAGGGTCAATCCCGGTTGCCGTACCTGCCCCGTCGCCTCCTGCTGCCCGGTCCATCCCGATGGCGAGCAGGTCGGCGAGTAAGCGGAAATACTGGGCGCCGGTGAACTCATCTGCGGCCTGCCGGGCGCTGTCAGTATGGTGGGAGCATGCGAAGCGACGCCGCGGACGTCGATACCTATCTGGCTCAGGCGCCCGAGGAGCGCCGCGCGGTGCTGACCGGGCTACGGGACATCTGCCGCGAGTTGCTGACGGGCTTTGACGAATCCATGAGCTACGGGATGCCGGCCTACGGTCGCGACGGTGTCACCGAGATTGCCTGGGCCAGCCAGAAACACTACATCTCCTTGTACGTGCTGCGCGGTGATGTCCTCGATGCTCATCGTTACCAGCTTGCTCACCTCAGCGTCGGCCAGGGATGCATTCGCTACCGCAGCCCCGCCGCGATCGACTTCCCCGTTATCCGGTCGATGCTTACCGCCGTCGCCTCAGGTCACGGGCTTGTCTGCTGAACCCATCGCCGCCTCAGCCCATCTTCACGCCACCCGGCAAAAAGGGTTTGCCCCAGGGATTACCGGGGTGCGTCTCCCATGCGGTACTGGTGAGTATGGTCGTCAAGCTGCTGCTTGAGGTCATCGTCGAGTACGAGTTCGGCTGCGGCCAGGCTGGAGTCGAGCTGCCCGGGGCGGCTGGCTCCGATGATGGGCGCCGTGATGGCCTCGTTGGCCAGCACCCAGGCGACCGAGAGGGTTACCAGGTTCACCCCGGCCTGGTCGGCAAGCCGGCGGAGCTCATCGACCGTGTCGAACTCACTGTCGTGCCAGTAGCGGTCCTGATAGGCGCCTGCGGCGGTGCCGAGAGTGAAGCGGGTGCCCTCGGCCGGTGGCGCGGAGCGGGAGTGCTTGCCAGACAGCAGGCCGCCGGCGATCGGGTTGTAGGGAATGACGCCGACGCCCTCTTCGCGGCAGAACGGGAGCATTTCCCGTTCTATCTGACGGAAGAGCAGGTTATAGCGGGGCTGGACGGAGTCGAGGCGGGCCAGGCGGAGCGTCTCGCTGCGGCCGATAGCCCGCACTAGCTGGTAGGTCAGGAAGTTGGAGCAGCCCGTGTAACGGACCTTCCCCTGGTGGACGAGGTCATCCAGGGCGCCAAGCGTCTCATCGATTGGCGTCGCCGGGTCATATCCGTGCAGCTGGTACAAGTCGATGTAGTCAGTCTGCAAGCGCCTCAACGAGGCATCGACGGCGGCCATGACGTGCTTGCGGGAATTGCCCGCGTCGAAGGGTGCCGGGCCAGTCGGGGCGAAGCACTTG
This sequence comes from uncultured Actinomycetes bacterium, assembly GCA_963806335.1. GTDB lineage: Bacteria > Actinomycetota > Actinomycetes > Streptosporangiales > Streptosporangiaceae > Palsa-504. The sequence continues at coordinate 665,609 of CAWDXO010000013.1, read as the reverse complement.
GTGGCGACGATGAAAGAATCCCGCTTCCCCCGCAACCAACGGCCGAGGATCTCCTCGGTGATTCCGCGGGTGCTCAGGTCCCCGCCCAGGGGATAAGCATCCGAAGTGTCGATGAAGTCGATGCCACCCTCGGCGGCCCGGTTGAGGATAGCGACGGCAGTGCTCTCGTCGGATTGCAGTCCGAAGGTCATCGTCCCCAGGCAGAGCCTGGAGACCTGCAGGCCGGTCCGGCCGAGTCTGGCGTGTTCCATGGCGGCACGCTATCGCCTCCTTGCTGCCGAGGACGTTCTGTCCCACGCAATTGCGGCAGGCGTTTCCGCGGAAACGCCTGCGACAGCCGCCGCGACGGCCCGCGCCATGGATGTCGTGCTTTCCGCTTACGCGGATCGTCGTGTGTGGCTGCGGGCGTAGCTGGCCGGGGTGGTGGCGGTGTGCTTCTTGAAGTGGCGGGTGAAGTGGGCCTGGTCGTAGAAGCCGACGGCAGTGGCCACGTCAGCGGCGGGGGCGCCCCGGAGCATGAGGCTGCGGGCCGCGTCGATGCGCCGGCCGATCAGGTAGGCGTACGGGCTCAGGCCGAACTGACGGGTGAAGGTGCGCACCAGGTGCGGGACGCTGCGGTCGAGCGTGGCAGCTGCCCATGCCAGGCTGACCTCGCTGGTCATGTGGTCGTCGAGGAGCTGCCGGAGCCGCCAGCCGATGCCTGGTTCCGGCGCGGACGACGGGTGCGGCGTCCGGGTCAGGTGGCCAGTGATCCGCTCTCCGACCAGCGCGAGCCTGGCTTCGGCGTCCAGGCTCTCCGGATCCGAGAGCAGGCCATCGTGCAGCCGTGATATCGCGGCCCGCAGCGGCGGGTCGTTGATGGTGGTGTGGTCGACCGCCGCGCCGGTCAGTCCGGCCGGGAAGAATGCCTGGTCTAGGTAAATCTCGCGCTTGCGGAATCCGCTGGCGCCGGGTGCCGGGCGGCCGTCGTGCGCGACTCCGGGGGGCAGGATCGTCACGGTCTGGCTGGCCGCACCGCAGTGACGGCCGTCAAGGTCGTAGCGGATCGCGCCGTCGTCAACGATCAGGACGGCCCAGGTCTCATGGCAGTGCGGCGGATAAGCGTAATCCACCATGCGGGCATGGAACACCTCGTGGATCCCCGGCACCTGCGGCGCCCACGCCTCGACGTGGCAACGACCCGGCAGTTCCGCGTCCACGTCAAGATCGTACAAGACGCAGGTCAACCCGCTGCCAACGATAAGGACATGACCGTCACGCCCACCAGCCTGCGCGAGGCACTGGCCACCTTCAGCGATGCCTACAGCCCCCGGATCATCGGCCGGGTCAACGACTACGACATCCGGATCGCCCATGTCCGGGGCGAGCACGTCTGGCACGTACACGACCACACCGATGAGTTCTTCCTGGTCCTGGACGGCCAGTTCGATATCGCGCTGCGGGACGGCGACGGCGAGCGGACCGTCAGCCTGCGCTCCGGAGAGATCTTCGTGGTGCCGGGTGGCATCGAGCACAAGCCGTCCTCGCCGGGCGGCTCTATCTTGATGTTCGAGCCGTCCGGGACGCTGACGACCGGTGACCGCCACGAGGGCGACATTCCCGCCCACGTCGACCGCACCGCCGGGCGGGATATCAGGGGATAATCCCGCCGGCCGGCAGCCCTAATATACCCTGCTGGGGTATGGTATCTTGACGGGAGGAGATCATGAAGGGCCGGAGGTCGGCGTGTACGGATACACCCAGGACAAGGATGCCTACCTGCGGCGGCTGCGCCGGGTCGAGGGCCAGGTGCGGGGGTTGCAGAAGATGGTCGAGGAGGACAAGTACTGCATCGACATCCTCACCCAGGTGTCGGCGGTGACCCGGGCGCTGCAGTCGGTGGCGCTGGGACTGATGAACGACCACCTAGCCCATTGCGTCACCCAGGCCGCCGCCGAGGGCGGCGAGGTCGCCGACGCGAAGGTCCGCGAGGCGTCCGAGGCGATCGCCCGCCTGGTCCGGGCCTGACCACGAGACGACAGGAAGGCGGAGGCATGACCTCGACGACATACAACGTCACCGGGATGACCTGCGAGCACTGCGTGCACGCCGTGGCCGGGGAGCTGAAGAACCTCGGCGGCGTCAGCGACGTGGCGGCCGTCCTGGTCCCGGGTGGCACATCGGTCGTGACCGTCACCAGCGGCGCGCCGCTGGCCGGAAGCGCGGTCGCAGCCGCCCTGGATGAGGCGGGCGGCTACGAACTCGCCGCGGCTGACGGGTAGTCCCGGCCGCCGGTCAAGCTCTCAGGTAGCGCGTGAACCGCGGCCCGTTCGGCTCAATGATCTTTTCTTCTGAACGGACCGTGGTGCACGCATCAGCGGACGGAAAGTGTGATGCGGGTGAGCGCGGGAACCGGCGTGAGTCCGGCCGGGCACGTAGACCTGGCGATCAGCGGGATGACGTGCGCATCGTGCGCGGCCCGGATCGAGAGAAAACTGAACAAGGTCGAAGGTGTCGCCGCGACGGTCAACTTCGCGACCGAGACCGCGCAGGTCAGCTTCCCGCCCGCGATCAGCGCGAGCGACCTGATCTCGGTGGTCGGGCAGGCCGGGTACACCGCGGTGCTGCCCCCAGGGGAATCCGGGGGGATGGCTTCCCCCCGGGCGGGGGGTCAGCAGGGGGTCGCCCCCGGGGGGGAGGCGCAGACGGCCGCGCTACGGCAGCGGCTGCTGGTGACGCTGGCCCTGGCCATCCCGGTGGTGGTGCTGGCGATGGTGCCGCCGCTGCAGTTCCGGAACTGGCAGTGGGCCTCGCTGGCACTCGCCTCCCCGGTCGCGGTCTGGGGAGCGTGGCCGTTTCACCGGGCCGCCTTCGTCAATGCCCGGCACGGCGCCGCGACGATGGACACCCTGATCTCGGTCGGGGTGGGCGCCGCGTACCTGTGGTCGCTGTACGCGCTGTTCTTCGGCGCGGCGGGCCGGGCGGGCGAGCAGATGGGCTTCGCCTGGCTGGCGCGCGACAGCGGCGCCGGGGCCACCTACCTGGAGGTGGCGGCCGGGGTGACGGCGCTGATCCTGCTCGGCCGCTATCTCGAGGCCCGGGCGAAGCGCAGGTCGGGCGCGGCGCTGAGGGCGCTGCTGTCCCTTGGCGCTAAGGATGTGGCGGTGCTGCGGGACGGCGCGGAGGTGCGGGTCCCGGCGGGCCAGCTGGCCGCCGGGGAGGAGTTCGTGGTCCGGCCCGGGGAGAAGATCGCCGCCGACGGGATCGTCGTCTCCGGCCGCTCGGCGGTGGACACCTCGATGCTGACCGGCGAGCCGCGGCCGGCCGAGGTGGGTCCGGGTGACGCGGTGACGGGCGGCTGCGTGAACGCGGGCGGCCGGCTGGTGGTCCGGGCGACCCGGGTCGGCGCCGGCACGCAGCTCGCGCAGATGGCCCGGCTGGTGGCCGCCGCGCAGGCCGGCAAGGCGCCGGTGCAGCGGCTGGCGGACCGGATCTCCGCCGTGTTCGTCCCCGTCGTCCTCGCCGCCGCGGTCATGACGCTGATCGGGTGGCTGGCCGCCGGGCAGCCCGCGCAGGCGGCGTTCACCGCGGCGGTGGCGGTGCTGATCATCGCCTGCCCGTGCGCGATGGGCCTGGCCGCGCCGACCGCGATCCTGGTCGGTACCGGGCGCGGCGCCCAGCTCGGCATCGTGATCTCCGGACCCGAGGTGCTGGAGTCCACCCGGGCCGTCGACACCATCGTGCTGGACAAGACCGGCACCGTGACCACCGGCCGGATGAGCCTGGCGGGCGTGGCCGCCGCGCCGGGCCAGGACGCGGATGAGCTGCTGCGGCTGGCCGGGGCGGTCGAGGACGCCTCCGAGCACCCGGTCGCCGCCGCGATCGCGGCTGGCGCCAGGGAACGGCTCGGCGTCCCCCTGGCCGCCGTGCAGGATTTCGTCAGTAGCCAGGGTCTCGGCGTTTCCGGCATCGTGGCTGGGCAGGCCGTGGCGGTGGGCCGGGCGGCCTGGCTGCAATCGGAATGGGCGATGACCATCCCGGCGCCGGTCACCATCCGCGCTGCCGCGGCGGAGGCGGCCGGCCAGACCGCCGTGTTCGCCGGCTGGGACGGGCAGGTGCGCGGCGCGCTGATCGTGGCCGACACGGTCAAGCCGACCTCGGCGGCGGCGGTCGCCCGGCTGCGCGGCCTGGGGCTGTCGCCCGTGCTGCTCACCGGCGATAGCGAACGCGCCGCCCGGTCCGCGGCCGATGCGGTCGGGATCGGCGAGGTGATCGCCGGGGTACTGCCCGCCGGCAAGGTGGCCGCGGTCAAGAAGCTGCAGAACGCCGGGCGGGTGGTGGCGATGGCCGGCGACGGCGTCAACGACGCCGCCGCGCTCGCCCAGGCCGACCTGGGCCTGGCCATGGGCACCGGCACCGACGCCGCGATCCAGGCCGCCGACCTCACCTTGGTCCGCGGCGACCTGCTCGCCGTCCCGGACGCGATCTTGCTGTCCCGCCGGACCCTGGCCACGATCAAGGGCAATTTGTTCTGGGCGTTTGGCTACAACGCCGCCGCCATCCCGCTCGCGGCGCTTGGATTCCTCAACCCGCTGGTCGCCGCCGCGGCGATGGCGTTCAGCTCGGTGTTCGTCGTGTCCAACAGCCTGCGCCTGCGCCGCTTCCGGCCGGGATCATGACGGAGCCGAGCTAGGCCGGAAGCGCGGCCACCGCGTCGCGGGCCTCGTCGACGATCGGCGGGGGCAAGTCGTCCATGGCCAGCACGTGCCGGAGGGCCAGGCCGTACGCCACGTGGTAGGCCTGCTCCTCGGGTACGGCGACATCCGGCACCACACCGGTGCCTTGCCAGTTCGTGCCGGTGACCGGGTTGATCGAGCGCGCGAACGGTATCGCGATGTGCACCGCCGGGCTGATCGGGAACGGGCGGGTGGGGTGGGCGCCGCCGCCGGTCGTCTCGCCGATCACCTGCGCGCGGCCGAGCGCCTGCAGCGTGTAGCAGAAGTCCTCCCCACCTGAGAAGGTATGGCTGCTGGTCAGCACATAGACCGGGCGGTCGACGTAGCGGGTGCCTGGCACGTAGGGCAGTGCCCAGAACTGCCTGGTCTCACCGGTATCGGCATGAAAGATGTCGTTGAGATGAGTCGGCCGTTCGGTGAACAGGTAGCTGCACCAGAAGACGACGCCTTCCGGCGAGCCGCCCCCGTTGCGCCGCAGGTCGATGATGAGCGAGTAGGTCCCGGCGACGAGTTCCATCGCCGCCGCGATGGCCGGGCCGGCGTTGGCCGGCACGGGAACCCGGCGCAGATCGAGATAGCCGATGTTGCCGTCCAGCCGCTCAACCCGGTGGATGCCGAAGTTGTCCAGCCGCCCCATCTGCCGCATGGCGAGCCGCCTGGCCTCGTGATCCTTTGGCTCGTCGCGTTCGGGGCCGCGACCAGGGCCCCGGGCGCCCGGGCCGGGACCGCCGCCGAGCCGGACGGCCAGGTGCTTGTCCTCGCAGATCTCCCGCAGATGGCGGGTGAGCAGGTCGGTGAGCGCGATCTCGTCCAGGTTGTCGTACTCGCCGGCCGCGAGCCTCGCCTCGACCGCGATCGCGGCCTGCTCGGCGAGCTCAGGGAACACGTAGTTGGCCCGCAGCAGCGACAGGGCGGCCGTCACGATCTCGGGCCCGGACATCTGCTCGGCGGCCAGCGTGCCGTCATCCGGCATCGCAATCCGCGGCGCCGCCGGGTCGGCGCCCTCGAAGGCGAACTCGAGCAGCCGGGCCGCGGGCAGCCGCAGCGACAGCTCACGGCGGAGGGTCTCCATCCCGGCCCGGTGCGCCTCTTGCCACGCCGTCAGGGCCTGCTCGTACTCACCCGGCTCGGCTGGCACGGGGAGGAATACCCGCACTATCAGCTGCCCCGGCGGGATCTCCGGCTCGTCGCCGTGCTGGAGCAGCACGGCGCGCCGTACCGCTCCCGGCGTGAAGCGCTCGCTCAGTTCGTGGTTGATGATCCGCTCGATCTGATCCAGTTCGGCCCGGTCCACGGCGCCTCCATCCCGGTTACCTGCTCAACGTGGCCTGGCCCCCGCCCGGTTCCGTCTGGCGGCGGCGAAGGTGCTGCGAAATGTCAGTGGTCTCTGCTGGAATGCCAGTGTGACGACGGTCAGGCAGCACCCCGCCGGCCGATCGGGCCGGTCCAGCTGGCGCGGCTGCTGCGGCTGCCCGAGCCCACGCCAGAGCAGGCCGCGGTGATCGCCGCGCCGCTCGGGCCGCTGGCGGTCATCGCGGGCGCCGGTTCGGGCAAGAGCGAGACGATGGCGGCGCGGCTGGTCTGGCTGGTCGCCAACGGGATGGTCCGCCCGGACCGGGTGCTCGGGCTCACCTTCACCAGGAAGGCCGCGGCCGAGTTCGCCGACCGGGTCCGCTCCCGGCTGGAACGACTGCGCCGCTCGGGCCTGGCAGAGACCGGCGCGGCAGGCCCAAGGTCGGTAGGCCCAAGGTCGGTAGGCCCACGATCGGTAGGCCCAAGATCGGTAGGCACAAGATCGGTAGGCACAAGATCGGTAGGCAGTGCGTCGGCGGCCGGTGCGTCGGCGGGCACCGAGACGGAGGACCCGTTCGGCGGAGATCCGGTGATCGGGACCTACCACGCCTACGCGGGGCGGCTGGTCAGCGACAACGCCCTGCGCGAAGGGCTCGAGCCGTCCATGCGGCTGATCACTCCCGCGTTGTCCTGGCAGCTGGGGGCGGGGATCGTGGCCGCCTACGACGGGCCGATGGATGAGATCACCTGGACCCCGCAGACGGTGACGGCGGCCGTCCTCGAGCTGGCCGGTGACCTCGCCGAGCACTTGCGCGAGGCGGGCGACGTCACCGCGGTGGGAGCGTGGCTGGACGCCGAGCTGGAGGCTCTGCCCGGGCGGGTGCCGGCGTCCGTTCGGAGGATAATGGCAACTCAGCGGGCCAGGGAGCAGCTGTTGCCGCTGGTCGAGCGGTACGCGGCGGCCAAGGCGGCCCGCGAGGTGCTTGACCACGGGGATCAGGTCGCCCTGGCGGCGCGGATCGCGAGCAGGCACCCCGAGGTCGGGGCGGGCGAGCGGGCCCGGTACCAGGTGGTGCTGCTCGATGAGTACCAGGACACCAGCCACGCGCAGCTCGCGCTGCTGCGTTCGTTGTTCGGCGGCGGGCACCCGGTGACGGCGGTCGGTGACCCGTGCCAGTCCATCTACGGCTGGCGCGGCGCGAGCGCGGGGAACCTGCGGCGGTTCACCGTCGACTTCCCGGTGGTCGCCCGGGTGCGGCCGGTCGGCGCCTCGGCGTCCTCGGGCCCCGCGCCGGTGCTGGTCTTGTCGACCAGCTTCCGGAACTCCGCGCAGGTCCTCGAGGCCTCGGCCGCCATCCAGGAGGAGCTGCGCTACGAGGCCCCCGACGTGCCGCGGCTGGTGTCCGGGCCGGACCGGTCCGAACGTGGCGCGGTCGTGTGCGCCCTGCTGGACACGGTCATGGACGAGGCCGAGTGGGTCGCCGGGCAGGTCGCGGCGCTGCTCGCCGCCGAACCGGGCTGCGCGCCCGACGGCCGGGCCTGGCCCGACCAGCGCCAGGCCGGGGTCCGGCCGTCGGACATCGCGGTGCTGTGCCGGAAACGATCGCAGTTCGTGCCGCTGCGGCGGGCCATCGAGGGCCGTGGGATCCCGGTCGAGGTGGTGGGGCTCGGCGGCCTGCTCGTGGTGCCCGAGGTGCAGGACGTCGTGGCGACGTTGCGGGTGCTGCACGACGCGGGCGCGTCCGACGCGCTGGCCCGGCTGCTCACCGGGCCGCGCTGGCGGATCGGGCCGCGTGACCTCGTCGCGCTCGGCCGCCGCGCGCGGGCGCTGGTGCGCGGCGAGGGAGATGGCAGGCCGCCCCAGGGCCGTCAGGACGGCGCCGACGGCCAGGACGCCGCCGACGCCGCGGACGCGCTCGCGGAGGCCATCACCGATCTCACCGCGGAGTCCGGCAGCCTGGTCGAGGCCCTCGATGACCTGGGAGATCCCGCGGCCTACTCGGTGGCCGGGTACGCGCGGATGCACGCGCTGGCCGGCGAGCTCAGGCGGCTGCGCGCGCACGTCGGCCGGCCGCTCGCCGACCTGGCCGCGGAGGCGGAGCGCGTGCTCGGGCTGGACATCGAGGTCGCCGCGCGGCCGGGCGCCGATCCGGTCGCGGCGCGCGCCGACCTCGACGCGTTCACCGACGTCGCGGCCGCGTTCACCGGTGAGGGCGCCGAGCCGACGCTCGGCGCGTTCCTGGCCTACCTGGCGGCGGCCCAGCAGGAGGAGTTCGGCCTGGAGACCGGCCGGGTGGGGGATTCGGACTCGGTCAAGCTGCTGACCGTGCACGCGGCCAAGGGCCTGCAGTGGCCGGCCGTGTTCGTGCCTGGGCTGGCGATGGGGGAGCGCTCGCAGGTGTTCCCCGCCCGGCCCCGGACCTCGACGCGGTGGACGGACAACGCCCGGCTGATCCCGTTCAGCCTGCGCGGCGACGCGGGCGACCTGCCCGAGCTGCGCGGGCTCGACGCCTCGTCACTGGACGCCTTCACCGACGCCTGCGCGGCACGTGACCTGGCCGAGGAGCGAAGGCTCATGTACGTGGCCACGACGCGGGCGGCGTTCTGGCTGGGGTGCTCGGGCTACTGGTGGGGGGAGGGCGGGACCAGCCGCCTGGGACCCTCGCCGTTCCTGGAGGAGGTGCGAGCCTCCGGCGCGGCGCGGGTTCCGGTCTGGGCGCCCGCGCCCGACCCCGACGCGGAGAACCCGCTGCTGGCCGAGGTGGAAACGGCGGACTGGCCGCGGACCGCGGCGGGCCGGCACTACGAGGCGGTCCGCCAAGCCGCCGTCATGGTCGAGGCGGTGCTGGCCGGGGGGACGCCCCCCCCAGACCCCCCCGCTCTTTTTCCCGGGGGGACCCATCCCCCCGGACCCCCCTTGGGAGAGACCAATTCCCCCAGACCCCCCTTGGCGGCCCTGAGTCAGGAAGACCGGGCCCTGGTGGTGGCGTGGCGCCGGGACGCCGACATGCTGCTGGCGGAGCGAGCCCAGCGCCGGGACGATCGCGCCACCCAGGTGGTGTTGCCCGGGCGCCTGTCGGTGTCATCCCTGGTGTCGCTCGCCCGCGACCCGGCCGAGCTAGCCCGGCAGGTGCGCCGCCCCATGCCACGCCCCCCGGCCCGGCAGGCCCGCCGGGGCACCGCCTTTCACCGGTGGCTGGAGCAGCGGTACGGCCAGCAGTTGCTCATCGACGACAGTGTCCTGTTCGGGTCCGACGATGACGACGCGGCGGGTCAGCGGGACGAGGGTGATCTCGCCGAGCTCCGCGCGCGGTTCGAGCGGAGCGAGTGGGCCGATCGCTGGCCGCAGGCGGTCGAGGTGCCGTTCGAAACGCTCATCGGTGACCGGCTGGTCCGCGGCCGGATCGACGCGGTGTTCGCCGACCCGCGGGACGGCGGTTTCGACGTGGTCGACTGGAAGACGGGCAGCCCGCCGCGGTCCGAAGCCGAACGCCACGCGGTCTCCGTGCAGCTCGCGGCGTACCGGCTGGCCTGGTCAGCGCTGGCCGGGGTGCCAGTGGCGGCGGTGCGGGCCGCCTTCTACTATGTCGGCCACGACCAGACGGTCCGGCCGGCCGACCTGCTCGACGAAGCCGGCCTGGCCGCCCTGATCGAGCAGATCCCGGCCGGCGAATGAGCCGGCGTCAGGGGTGCTCCGAGACGAGCACGGCCGTTGTCTGGTGTTCCAGGGCCTCGAAGACGTGCGCCACGTCGCCCGGATAGCAGATGTAGTCGCCTGGGCCGAGTTCCACCGGCTCAGTGGCCACGCCGACCAGGGCCCTTCCCGCGCTTATCACGACGTGCTCCATCACGCCGGGCATATGCGGCTCGGATGCGCGCGCGTGCCCGGGTTCGGCCAGGATGCGGTAGACGTCGCGGCGGGCGCCCGGCGGGCATGCCGCGAGCAGCGTGGCCTGGTAGTCGGCCTTGGCGGCCGAGACCGTCGGGCCCTCGTGGGCCCGGATCACCTGGATGTGCGGCCGGGGCGGGTCGAGCAGCCGTGAGAACGGGGCGTCCAGGGCGACGCAGATCGCCCACAGCGTCTCCAGGCTCGGATTGCCGGTGCCGGACTCCAGCTGGGACAGCGTGGACTTGGCGATCCCGGCCCGGCGGGCTACCTCGGTCAGGGACAGCCCGGTCCGGCGGCGTTCCCGGCGCAGCGAGGCGGCGATCACCTCCAGGGGTGCCTTCGCCTGTACGGCGGGTTGGGCGTTCGTCATATAAGTTCACCGTTCGTTTTGACGAACAACAGCGCTGGTGTCCAGAATAGGCTTCATGAGTTCGATATGGAGAACTCTAGAGCGCGGTGTCGTGCGCGACATCGCCCTTACCTGCCTGGCCGTATTGTTCATCGGCCTGTCATACGGCGCTATCGCGGTCGCCTCCGGATTCCCGCTGTGGCTGCCCGCCGCGCAGAGCGTGCTCGTGCTGGCCGGCGCCTCGGAGTTCCTGTTCATCGGGATCGTGGCCGCGGGCGGTAACCCCATCGCGGCGGCGCTGGCCGGGCTCCTGGTCAACGCCCGCCACCTGCCCTACGGGCTGGCGCTGCCCGACGTCACCGGCCGCGGCTGGCGGCGCCTGCTCGGCACGCACGTGATGAACGACGAGAGTGTCGTCTTCGCCCTGGCCCAGGAGGACATCCCCGGCAAGCGCGCCGCCTACTGGGTGTGCGGTCTCGGCGTCCTGATCTGCTGGCCGGGCGGCGCCATCCTCGGCGGGCTGATCGGCAGCACGGTGCACGACACCAGTGCGTTCGGCCTGGACGCCATGTTCCCCGCGGTGATCCTGGCCCTGATCGTCCCGTCGCTGCGTCACCGGCTGACGCTGCGGGCGGCCCTGGCCGGTGCGGCCGTCGCACTGGTCACGACGCCGTTCCTGCCCGCCGGGCTGCCCGTGCTGCTGGCCCTGGCGGCCGTTCTCCTGCTCATGCGCCAGCACTCTCCGCAGGCCGAGCTGGCGCCCCAGGCCGAGCTGGCGCCCCAGGCCGAGCTGGCGCCCCAGGCCGAGCTGGCGCCCCAGGCCGAGCGGCCGGCCCGGCCCGAGCAGGCGGCGCGGTGAAGGACACCACGCTGGTCGTGGCCGGCATGGCGACGCTCGCCGCCGGAACCTACGCCTTTCGGCTGTCCGGCCAGCTGCTACGCACGCGGATCAGCTTCCCGCCGCGGGCCGAGAAGCTACTTGAGGGCGCGGCCGTGGTCCTGCTGGCGGCGCTGGTAGCCACCACGGCGCTGACGCAGGGACATAGCTTCGCAGGCATCGCGCGTCCGGTCGGCGTGCTGGTCGGTGGCGTCCTCGCCTGGCGCAAGGCGCCGTTCCTGGTCGTCGTCATCGCGGCCGCTGCCACCACGGCCGTGCTGCGCCTGCTAGGCGTGCAGTGAGCCCGTCCGCATAAACGCGCCGAAGGCCCGCACGGCGTGCCCAGATGTGGTCACGTTCGTCACCTTTGGTCGTGGTGAGTCCTTCTGGCTCATTTCGCGGGACGCCCCCGGTGCCTGGCCGTCGGCCTACGGCCCCCTCGCCAGGCCCGCGACGCCGATGGCCGTGCGCCGCCGCCGCTGGGCTGGTCCCGCTGGCCCCATCCGCGCGTTTTCCGCTCACGCGTGACAGATGCCCGGCGTTTGCATGGAGGATTCTCGCTTCGTGGAAATTGTTAGGGATCCCAGTCCCTAAAACCTTCCACGAAGCGCAAAATATCCAAGATCTTTCCCGGGCCGGGCGCATCAGGCCTCGCCCGGGCGTCATAGCTCACCCTGGCACCATCGCACGTCGGAACAAGAACAGCGAAAACCAACGGCGTCTGATAGCAACCAAAAACGACGGATTGGGGTGTCCATTTGACCTGAGTAGTGGATTACCCGTGACCGGAGTAGTGGATTACCCGTGACCGGAGTAGTGGATTACCCGTGACCGGAGTAGTGGATTACCCGCAGGCTGGCGTTCGCTACCGATGGCCGGCGGGTGAGTTCCCGGCCGGGTGGCCGGCCGGCGCGGATGGGACGGCGCCAGGCCCGTCCGGCAGGCCGCGTTGCTCCTGCCCGTCCGGTCTCCCGCGGCGGAGCCGGGATTAACGCGGAGGATCCGGCCTACGTGGAGGATCGGGGCTGCTCCCTTCCCGTGTACCGGATCTTCCACGCAGGCCGGATCTTCCACGACTTTCGGACTGCTGGAAGCTGCGGGGTACATGTTGCTGGTGACTTCCTGGCCTGCGGGCGGCGCTGCGGGTGTGCCCTGGCCTGCCCCGCCTGCGGCCCCGGCTACGGGCCCGCACCGCTTCGCCACCTGACCGCGGGGCGCCCGCCCAGCCTGGAGCGGCCGCCTGCTGGCCGCCCAACCTGGAGCAACCGCCGGCCTGCCGCCCGTGGCGAGGACCTGACCTGGAATCCTCCGGTCAAATGGATACGCCTAACGGCGGGATTTCGTCGTGGCTGAAACAGATGAGGCGAAAGCTGAGAAAGCCGCCCGCGCCCAAGCCGCCCGCGCCCAAGTCGCCCGAAGGCCGCCCGCCCTCAAGTCGCCCGAAGGCCGCCGCGCCGCCCGCGCCGCCGCTCCGCCGCGCGCCCGCGCTCACCGTCCGCTCAGGCCTGCAGGTAGCGCTCGACCGCCTCCACTTTGGCGGTCAGCGCCCCGGTCACGCCCGGCCGAACGTCCGCCTTCAGCACCAGGCTGACCCGCGGCGCCCTGGCCGCGACGGCGTCCACCGCCCGCTTGACCACGGCCATGGTTTCGTCCCAGTCGCCTTCGATGGTCGTGAACATGGCGTCGGTCCGGTTCGGCAGTCCGCTTTCCCGCACTACCCGGACCGCCTCCGCCACCGCCTCGCCGACTGCCTCCCCGGTTCCGATCGGCGTCACAGAAAACGCGACAAGCACACCCTGCTCCTCTCGCTGGCCGCCTGCTGGCGGCGACCTGGCCGGCCTGCTAGCGGCGACCTGGCCGCCTGCCGGCGGCGACCTGGCCGGCCCGCCGCGCCGCCAAGCTCGATGCGCTGTCCGCCAAAGCCGGCCGACTAAACGCTTGCGGCCAGTTCCCGCTCCTGCTTCCCCAGCGTACGGGCGCGCCGCGGGAGCAGCAGCGGAGTGGCCAGGATAAGGACCCCGGCGACCGCGATCGCCATCCGGGGGCTGGTGGCGCTGGCCAGCAGGCCCCACAGGGCGGTCAGGGCCGCGATGGTCGCGCTGCTGCGCCCCGGCCCTGGCCACCTTCGTCGGCGAGCAGACCCGGCTCCTCTGGCCCGCCGACTACGACCTGCGGCGCATCGCCCTGCATGACCCGGCGCCGGTCTATCCGCACTCACTGATCTGGCGCCGCGATAACCCGCATCCCGCTCTCGCCACCCTGCGCGACTACCTCGGCTCCACCCCGCCCCGGCACCGCGACGCCGAGACCTGGACCCCGAACTGGGCGCACCCACCCGCCACCCGCCGCTCACAGCTAACCCGCGCCCCAGCCGGAGCTCGGGCTGGCCCCGCCGGAATGGAATGAAACCCCGGTTCCAGCACGCCAGAGCGTGCTGGAACCGGGGTTTCATAACGCCCCGGACCCGCCCCGGACCCGCCCCCGACCCCGCACACGGGGCCGGGGCCTGGGGCCAGGCCCCGCCCCGATCCTCCATCTGCCCTCCCCGGCAGCCGGTCGCCGGTCGCCAACCCGCTGGCCTCCTCACGTAATATATAAAAATCGTGAAAATACCTGGTCAGCTCGACATGCTCGGTGAACATTGTGGCCAAGCGCGCGGTTGAGGACACACAATGACGGCATGACCGGTTCTCTCGTCGCCGCCAGAGACGCCGCCGCGGACGCGCTGCCGGCCCACGTAACCGGCCCGGCAGCGACCGCTCGGGCAGCGACCGGAGCCCCGCTGCTGACCGTGTCCGGGCTGAGCGTCAGCTACGGCCGGTTGCGCGCCCTGGACGATATCAGCCTGAGCGTGCGCAGCGGCGAGCTCGTCGCGCTGGCGGGCGAGAACGGCGCGGGCAAGACCACCCTGGTCCGCTGCATCGCCGGCGCCATGGTGCCCGCGGCCGGCGAGATCTTCCTCGCGGGCAAGCGCATCCCGTCCGATCCAGCCGGGGCGGCCAAGCGCGGGGTCGCCGTGGTCTGGCAGGACCTGGCGCTGTGTAACAACCTGGATGTCGCGGCCAACATCTTGCTCGGCCGGGAGTCGCCGCGGCTGATGATGTCCGATACCCGCTTCCACGCGGCCGCCGCATCGGTCCTGAACTCGCTGCGTATCCCGCTGATGGACACTACCCGTAACGTCGGGTCGCTGTCCGGCGGCCAGCGGCAGCTGGTCGCCGTGGCGCGGGCCATGGGCCAAAAGCCGCGGCTGCTAGCCCTGGACGAGCCCACGGCCTCGCTCGGCGTCAAGGAATCGGCGCAGGTCGAAGCCCTGATCATGAACCTGAGGGAGCAGGGCACGACCATCGTGCTGGCCTGCCACGACATCGACCAGATGTTCCGGCTCGCCGATCGCATCGTGGTGCTGCGCCAGGGCCGGATCGTGGCGGATCTGCGGCCGGCCGATACGCACCCGGACGACGTGGTGGCGCTGCTGTCCGGCCAGCAGATCGACACCTCCGCGCGCCGCCAGCTGACCCGGCTGCACGGGCTCACCGACCGCCTGGTCTCGGCGGATCCCTCGTCGAGCTTGTCGCTGATCCTGTCCGCGCTCGGCTCCGCGCTCAGCAGCGAACGGCTGTGCATTCACCTGGTCTCCGACCGGACCCTGCTCTGTGCCGCATCGCTCGGGTTCACCCCGGGCCAGCTCGACCCGTGGGTCCGGTTGCCGTTCGGTCCCGGCGGTGGCCCGGTCGGCCTGGCCGCGGCCGATGAGCGGGCCGTCATCGCCGACAACGTGCGCGTCGGCGCGGCCTGGCGAAGCTTCCGCGATCTGGCCAGGACCGTCAAGGTGGCCAGCTCGTGGTCGGTCCCGGTGCACGGGCCGAGCGGGCTCAGCGGCGTCATCACGGTCTTTCGGACCGAGCACGGCGCGCCGCAGCGTGACGAGCTGGACCTCGTCACCGTCTACGCGGGTTACGCCGCCAGCGCCATCGAACGCGACCGGCTGCTCGAGGCGGTCACGACCAGGAACCGCGTGCTCGAGACGATCAGGGAAATGCTCGAGACGCTGGCCGGTCCGGTCCTCGTCAGTGAAGGCCTGGTGCTCGCGCTTCAGTCGCTGCGCCACGGCCTGCAGGCCGAAGAGGTAGCGCTGATCACCCAGCCGGCCAGCCAGCCGCCCCGCTGGCGCGCGTTCGCCGGGCCGCTCGGCTCCGAACTCGCCTCCGCCACCTCGTCGCTGCGGGAGCTGGCGGAAAGCGCGCTGTCCAGCGCGCACCCGGACGGCGTCGCCCGGCAGCTGCGCAGCAGCCGCAGGCAGCGGGCCCGGGCGGTGGCCTTCATGGCCGCCGGCGGGCCCACGGTGCTGATCGCCAGCTGGCGGCGCGTGCCGCCGACCAAGGAAGAAACGGCGCTGATGGAGGACGCGGCGAACTCGCTCCGGCTCGCGCTCGAACGCGAGGAGGCGGGTCACGCCCACCAGGAGGCGGCGGCGCTGCGCCGGTCACGCGAGCTCCAGCGTGGTTTCCTGTCCCGGCTCAGCCACGAGCTGCGGACCCCGCTGACGGCCATCCGGGGGTACGCCTCCAGCCTGCTGCAGCCGGACGTGACCTGGGACGGCGATTCCCAACAGCGCTTCCTGGACCGGATCGCCGCGGAGTCCGCGCGGCTCGGCCGGCTGGTCGACGACCTGCTCGACTTTTCCGCGATCGAATCGGGCATCATGCGCCTGCAGCGGGACTGGTGCGACATCCGGCTGGTGGTCGAGGCCGCGATCGCCTGCCTGCCGCCGGGCAGCGCGGAATCGGTCTCGCTCGGCTGCGACCCGCACCTGCCCGTCATCTGGGCCGACCACGACCGGATGGAGCAGGTTTTCGTCAACCTGCTGACCAACGCGTTCGGCCACAACCCGCCGGGAACCCGGGTTCACGTCACGGCCACCGCCCGAGCCGCCTCGGAGGTAGTCATCAGCGTGCAGGACGACGGTCAGGGGATGCCGCCCGAGCTGGCCGCCGCGCCGTTCGAGCCGGCCCGCAGGCCGCGCGCGAGCAACGGCAGCAACGGCAGCAGCGGCAGCAGCGGCAGCAACCGCAAGAGCGCGGGGCCGGCCTGGGCCTGTCCATCGCGAAGGGCATCGTGCAGGCTCACGGCGGCCGGATCGAGCTGACCGCGCTGCGTCAGGGCACCTGCTTCAGCGTGTCCCTGCCCGTCGAGGCCGAGGCCCGCGACGGCAGCAAGATAACCGGCCCCCGCGCGGTAACGGGTCCGGCGGATCTAGCGGTAGCAGCGAAACTGGCAGCCAGCCGCGGAACTCGGGAGTCAGGGAATGATAGCGACAGCGATGACTGAGGCCGCCCGCAAGACCTGCGCCCTCGTGGTGGAGGATGACCCTAACATCGTGGACCTGATCAGGGCGAACCTCGCTGTGCGCGGCTTCGACACGGTGGTAAGCGTGGATGGGATGCGGGCGCTTCAGCTGCTCGAGACCGAAGACCCGGACATCGTGCTGCTCGACCTGATGCTGCCCGAGGCCGACGGCTTTGAGCTGTGCCGTCAGATCCGCGAGCGTTCCCCGGTGGCCATCATCGTGGTGTCGGCCCGCGGCGGCGAGCGGGATAAGGTGACCGCCCTGCACATGGGGGCCGACGACTACATGACCAAGCCGTTCAGCATCGAGGAACTGCTGGCCCGGATCGCCGCGACGCTGCGCCGTACCCGCCCGGCGACGCCCACCGAGCAGGCGCCGCCGGTTATCGTCGTCGGCGACATCATCATCGACCTGGCCCTGCAGCAGGTGCGGCGCGGCGGGCAGCCGGTGCACCTCACCCCGACCGAGTTTGCCCTGCTGCGCGAGCTCGCCGTCAACCGGGGCAAGCTGCTGACCCATGCCCACCTGCTGCGCCGGGTCTGGGGTCACGGCTACGAAACGGAGACCGAGTATCTCCGCGTCTACGTCCGGCGGCTGCGGGCCAAGCTGGAGGTGGAGGACAGCGCGCCGCTCATCCTCACCCAGCCGCGGGCCGGCTACCGGCTGGCACCCGAATAGCCACTGGCGCCCGAATTACCGTCCGTGCGCCGAATGACCCCCGAATAACCCCGGGCCGCACCGCCGGATGCCTAAAGCGATGTAACCGAGTCCGAACCGCAACATGATCGAGTCTGAATGCTATATGCACAGGTCAGATGGGTTCAAATGGGGTGCCGTTCACAGTATCTTCACGACACGGCGGCGATGTTAAGGCCACGTTAACTTCTGGCGCTCTAGGGTCTTGGTAAGACGCTAAGGCCGCGAAATCGCTGGGCCTGCGAGGCAACGTCGCATGCCTGGATGCGGCCCTTCCCTTTAGACGCAAGGTGGTATTTATGATTCGAGTGACTACGAAAGGGGCTGCTGTAGCGTCAGTGTCGCTGGCTTTGTGCCTCGCCGCTGCGGCCTGCAGCAGTAGCAGTAGCAGTAGCAGCAGTACTCCCACATCGTCATCGAGCGCCAGCAGTCCCCCGGCCTCAGTAACGATCTCGCTCGCCCAGCTGACCCGCGACTTCTCCGCCATGTCGACGCTGAAGCCGCTCGCGTCCGCGGGCAAGGGCAACGTGGCCGCCATCCTCCCGGACACCGTCACCTCGGCCCGGTACACGGAATTCGACGCGCCCTACCTGACGCAGGCGCTGACGGCGGCGGGTCTTACGTCCTCGCAGTTCTCCGTGCAGAACGCGCAGGGCAGCGACGCCACCGAGCTTTCCCAAGCCCAGGCAGCCATCACCAAGGGTGCCAGCGTCCTGATCATGGACCCGCTCGACCCCGGGGTCGGGGCGCAGATCGAGTCCTACGCGAAGACGCACGGGGTCAAGGTCATCGACTATGACCGGATCACCCTGGGCGGCAGCCGCGACTACTACGTCAGCTTCAACAACGTCCTCGTCGGCACGAAGATCGGCCAGGGGTTCACCGCCTGCGCCGCCGCATGGCACGTCACCAAGCCGAACGTGCTGGTCATGAAGGGCGACCCGACCGACAACAACGCCACCCTGTTCGCCCAGGGGTACCTCGGGGTGCTCGATCCGTTCTTCGCCAGCGGTAAGTACGTGAAGGTCGGCGAGCCCGCCGGGACCTGGACCCCGACGGTAGCGGAGAGCGAATTCCAGCAGGCGTTCACGGCGCACAAGAACATCAACTCCGTGCTCACGCCGAACGATGAGAACGCCGCCCCGATCATCACCTACCTGCAGCGGGTGGGCGTCAAGGCCAAGACCTTCCCGGTCACCGGGCAGGACGCGACCCTGGTCGGGCTGCAGAACATCCTGTCGGGCTACCAGTGCGGCACCGTCTACAAGCCGATCTACATCGAGGCCCAGGCGGCCGTCGCGCTGGCCATGTTCCTGCGCGCGGGCAAGACCCCGCCGAGCACCCTGGTGAACGGCTCGGTCACCGACACCAAGACCAACACCGCGGTGCCGTCGGTGCTTGGCACGCCGGAGTGGGTCACCACGGCCAACATGAATTCGACCGTCATCGCGGACAATTTCGTGAAGGCCTCGCAGCTGTGCGTCGGCCAGTACGCGGCCGAATGCAAGGCCGCCGGAATCTCGTAATGACCGTGAAGGCAAGGAGGCGCGCCCGGTGACCACACCGAGCGCGGAAGGCGCCCGGCCCGCAGACGCGGGCCGGGCGTCCTCGCCCGACTCCGACGTGACCGACGCCACGGACGGGACAGACACCATGGACGCCCCCGACAGTACGCAGGACCCGGCCGGCGCCGACCCGCAGGCCGGCTCCGGCACACCCGCCATCGCCGACGCGCCCGCCATCCCCGACGCGCAGGCCGGCAACGGCGCGGACGCTCCGCCGCTGCTGCGCCTGGTCGATATCGGCAAGAGCTTCGGCCCGGTACGCGTGCTCTCCCACATCACCCTGGACATCCCCGTCGGTCAGGTGACCGCGGTCGTCGGTGACAACGGGGCGGGCAAGAGCACGCTGATCAAGACGATCGCCGGCATCTACCACCAGGATGACGGTCAGATCATCTGGCAGGGCCGCCAGGTCCACCTGCACTCCCCGAAGGATGCCACCGATCTCGGCATCGCCACCGTCTACCAGGACCTGGCGCTGGCCGACAACCTGGATATCGTGGCGAATATGTTCCTCGGCCACGAGCTGGTCAAGCGCTTTCAGCTGGACGAGATCGGGATGGAGAAAACCGCCAAGCAAACGCTGGCCGACCTGTCGGTGGTGACGGTCCGCTCGGTCCGCCAGCCGGTGGGGTCGCTGTCCGGCGGCCAGCGGCAGGCGGTCGCGGTCGCCCGCGCCGTGATGCGCCAGGCTAAGCTGGTGATCCTGGACGAGCCGACCGCGGCCCTGGGCGTCACCCAGACCCGCGTCGTGCTCGACCTGATCAAACGGCTGAAGAGCCAGAACATCGCGGTGATCGTCATCTCGCACAACCTGAATGACGTCCAGTCGGTCGCGGACCGGATCGCCGTGCTGCGCCTGGGCCGCCTGGTCGCCGTCGGGCCGGCGGCGCAGTACGACGCCGAGTCCATCGTCGACCTCATGACCACAGGTACCTCCAAGCGCCTCGCCGCTACTCCGGCCGAGCCCTCAGCAGGGAGCTCCAGTGAGCACTGACGTCCAAGAGCCGCCACCCGAGGCCGCCGACTCCGACGAGATCGCGTCCGAGGTCGCCCTCGCCGCCCCCGAGGTCATCGCGAACTCGCTGGGCGAGTACGTCAAGATCTGGATCTCCCGGGTTCGCAACGGCGAAAGCGGCGCCCTGCCGGTCATCCTCGGCCTCGTCGCCATCGTCATTTACTTCCAGGTCCGCAGTTCCCTGTTCCTGTCCGCCGGCAACCTGGTCAACCTGATCGGGCAGGCCGCCTGGATCATCATGCTGGGCATGGCCGAGGTGTTCGTCCTGCTCCTTGGCGAGATCGACCTGTCGATCGGCTATACCGCTGCCGTCGGCGCGACGTTCACCTGCTGGCTGCTGCTGCCGCCTAATCCCGCCCCGTGGCCGCTGGCGGTGCTGGTCGGCCTGGCCGTCCCCGCGATCTTCAGCGGGCTCGAGGGCTTTATCGTCACCCGGCTCCGCCTGCCGTCCTTCGTGGTTACGCTGGCCGGCCAGCTGCTGGCGCTGGGCCTGCTGCTGGAGGTCATGGACACGGCCGCCCCGAATGGCGGCGGCAGCATCCGGTTGTACAACAACGTCCTGACCAACATCTATGCCGGCTCCCTCAGCCCGCTGGCCAGCTGGATCGTCATGATAGTGGCCGTGGCGCTGGCCGGCGCGCTGTTCCTCGTGCGCGACACCCGCAGGCGGGCGAGCAACCTCACCGCGCCGCCGCTGAGCGTCACCATACTGAAGATCGCCGCGATGGCGATCGCGGGCGTGGTCGTGGTGCTCGTCGGCAACACCGACCGTGGCGTCGGCCTTACCGTGGTGCGCGGCGTGCCGTGGGTGGTGCTTGTGGTCCTGGTGGTGGTCGTCGCCTGGAGCTTCCTGCTCGGCCGGACCCGGTTCGGCCGGTACGTCTACGCCATCGGCGGCAACGCCGAGGCGGCCAGGCGGGCCGGTATCAACCTGAGCCGGATCCGGATCCTCGCATTCACGTTGTGCGGGCTGACCGCGGGCATCATGGGCATCCTTTACACCTCCTACCTCGGTTCGGTTTCCACCGGGATCCAGGGCGGCCAGCTTGTCCTGTACGCCGTCGCCGCGGCGGTCATCGGCGGCACCAGCCTGTTCGGCGGCCGCGGCAAGATGCTGAACGCGGTCCTCGGCGGGCTCATCGTCGCCGTGATCTACAACGGCCTGGAGCTGCTCGGCCTGGGCGCCGCGCCGCAGTACATCTGGACCGCGGCGGTCCTGCTCGCCGCCGTCACCGTGGACACCCTAGCCCGCCGCCGGAGCACCACCGCCTGACTCCGTCCGTACCCCTGACCGCCCGGCGCGTCCGCGCGCCGGGCGTTCATTTTCCAACCGCATTATTCCGAACGAGCATGCGTGCATGCCCACGGTCAGGTGGGCAGATATCCGGGATGAACGCGTTCCTGGCCGACGTGCGGGACACCATCGCGCCCGCCCGCGGCAGTAAGGACGGCCTGCTCCCGCCGCTGCTGGTCGGGCTGACCGCGGTCACCGGCCTGGTCGACGCGTTCAGCTACCTGGTCCTCGGTCACGTCTTCGTGGCCAACATGACCGGCAACGTGGTCTTCCTGGCCTTCGCGCTGGCCGGCACGGGCGGGTTCTCCGCGCTGGCCTCCCTCGTCGCGATCGCCTGTTTCGCGGCCGGCGCGCTGGCCGCTGGCCGCCTGGACCGGAAGCTGGCCAGTAGCCGCGAGCGGCTGCTCGGCGTCACCGCGGCGGTCCAGGCGGTCCTGCTCGCCGCCGCGGTGATCATGGCCGCGCTGGCCGCTCAGCCGCTCCCCACTCAACCACTGCCGGCCGGCCCGCGGTACGCGCTGATCGTGGTGCTCGCCGCCGCCATGGGCGCGCAGAACGCGACCGCGCGCAAGCTGGCCGTCCCCGACCTGACCACGACCGTGCTGACGCTGACGATCACGGGCATCGCGGCGGACAGCCCGCTGGCCAGCGCGAAGGGCGCCAAAGCCGCCCGCCGGCTGATCTCGGTGGCGGCGATGCTGCTCGGCGCGCTGGTCGGCGCCCTGCTCGTCATGCATGTCCGCATTGTCTTTCCCCTGGTGATCGCCTTGGTCATCCTGATAGCGGTCGCCCTCACCGCCGTCGCGCGGTCCCGAAGCCGCGGTTAGGAGTGTTATGCGTCTGCCTGTTCTATCGTCCGAGGAAATGACCGCCGAGCAGATCGGCCTGTACCGGGAGATCCTCAGCGGCCCGCGCGGCCAGGGACCGCGCGCGGTCCAGCTCGCCAGCGGCGCCGGCGGCCTCGCCGGCCCGTTCAACGCGATGCTCTTCGCCCCGGCCGTCGGCCACGCCCTGCAGGAACTCGGCGCGGCCATCAGGTTCCGGACTCACCTGTCGCCCCGGATCCGCGAGATGGCGATTCTGGTGGTAGCCCAGGCCTGGGACAGCGGCTACGAGCGGGTTTCGCACGAGCCGATCGGACGCGAGGCCGGGCTTACCGACCCGGAGATCGAGGCGCTACGCGTCGGCGACGATCCCAAGTTCGCCGATGACACCGAACAGGTCGCGTACTCGGTCGCCCGCGCCCTGACCGGCCCGGCCGACCTGGACGACGAGGAGTACGCGGCCGCGCTCGGCACGCTCGGCAAGGAAGGCCTGGTCGAGCTATCGACGCTGGTCGGCTACTACGCCACCCTGGCCCTGCAGCTGCGCATCTTCCGCGTCCCCGCGCCCTGAGTTCGCCTGCCGAATCCCGGCAGCAGACATGTGACAGTTCCGGTCGCTTTCACCCTGAACCCTAATCCCGCTAGGATGCCGCTGGTGGTGTCGGTTCTGTTTGCGCTGCTGACGGCGCTGTGCAACGGTCTGGCGTCAGTCTTGCAGCGGATAGCGGCCTCGACCGCGCCCCCGGACAGGGCCTTGCATCTATCCCTGTTCAGTTACCTGATCAAGCGCAAGGTATGGCTGGCCGGAATCGGCCTGGTCATCCTGGCCGCCGTCTGCCAGGCCATCGCCCTTGCCACCGGGCCGATCGCACTGGTCCAGCCCATTTTCATTATCGAGCTGCCGTTCACGCTGCTGGTGGCGAGCAGGCTGGCGCACCGCAAGCTGCCCCAGCGGACCTGGTGGGCCGTGGGCCTGGTCACGGTCAGTCTCGGCGCCGGGCTGGCGGCCGCGGCGCCCTCGGGCGGCACCACCCAGGCTTCGCTCAAGGTATGGATCGCGGCGCTGATCGTCACCGGCTGTTTCGAGGCGGCGGTGATCACCGTGGGGGTGCGGACGCGGGGTAACGCGCGGGGAGCGGCCTTCGGGCTGGCGGCCGCCTGCGGCTACGCGCTGACCGCGGCGCTGATGAAGAGCGCGGTGGCGGTCCTGCCGCAGGGAGTGGCGGCGTTCTTCACCACCTGGCAGCTGTACGCGACCGCCGTCGCCGGAGTCGGTGCGCTGTTCCTGCTGCAGAACGCCTTGCAGGCTGGTTCCCTGGTCGCCGTCCAGCCGCCGCTCACCCTCGGCGACGCGCTGATCAGCTCCGCCTACGGCGTGACCATCTTCAATGAGAACGTGCAGACCGGCGGATGGCTGCTCGTCATCGAGATCGCCGCCGTGATCGCCGTGACCATCGGCTGCATCGAGCTCTCACGCTCGCTGGCCATGGTGCACGAACCGGCCATATTGCCCCAACCCCAGCCCGCGGACTTAACCAGGCACCACCGCGACGAAGGTCAGCCGCCGATCATCGATCTCGCGTTGAATTCCGGGGAGCCGAGGAACTGCCGCATCACGTCGGCGACCCGCTGCAGGCGCACCGCGTCGACCGGCCCGACCGGGTAGCTGTCCAGCGTCATCATGGCCGCGGTCTCCCTGGAGATCCCGAGCGGCGCCGGCAGCGCCGCCATCGCCTCTTCCACGACGGACCGGTTGGTGTCCGCGATCTCCTGACCCTGCTCGAACGCGGCGCGGAACGCCGCCAGCGTCACCGGGTGCGCCGCCGCCCACTGCCTGGTGACTGCGCAGCCCTGCACCGGGAACGCGGAGGTGGCGCCCTGGTCCAGGTCGGCGAGCGGCATGACGCCTATCGATTCCTCAGCCTGGGTAGCGAACGGCTCCGGCAGCACCGCCGCCGCGATCTTCCTGGCCTTGAGCATCGCGGCCATCTCCGGCAGCGGGTAATACGCGAAATGCACCCCGGACACGCTCAGCCCGTTATCCGCCAGCGCCGAGGCGGCCAGCAGGTACAGGATATTCCCCGGCGCGTTAACGCCGATGGTCTTGCCTTCCAGGCCGGCCAGCGTCAGGATGCGCGAGCCTGGCATCACGTAAAGGCCCTGGGCTCCCGCCTCCATCACCGAGCCTTCGGCGAAAATGTCCAGGTCGGCAGCGACCATGGCATCGCTGGCCGAGGAAGATCGTTTGCCCTGGTCGTAGTTTTCCTGCGCCTGGATGTAGCTGACGTAGTTGCCGCAGGAGATGTCGACGCGGTCGCGTGGCTCGTCGAGCGCCTGGGCATTGATGACCGTCTCAGAGCTGACCGCCGGGATGAAGGTGACGTGCAAGCCGCGCGCCGCGAACAGGCCGTTGTGGAGAGCGACGAAGAAGCCGGCCGAATCGACGGCGGGTACCACCGCGACATTCAGATCGGGCTGCTCGATGGCGGGCGGGGCGGCGTTCCCGCCGCCGGTAAGCCTGGGCAGGAGCAGGATCGCCAGCACGGCGGCGGCCGCGGCGGCGCCAAGTATCTCCGCCGCCCGGATTGCCCGCGTGAACCTACGTGCCATCGCCGTTCCTCGCATTCTTCAGGGTCGACCGGGGACATCCCGGGTCCAGGCAGGCGCCTGTACCTGCCGGCGGACACGGCCGCGGCCGGTCCCGCGGTCAGCCCGACGTGGTACAGCCGTGCCGTGGCTGACGGGTCGCTGCGGGCCGGTGTGAGCTGGTCCGGCAGAGCCGCTGGCTTCTCTGCGCGGCTGTCACCGGAAAGGCCCGAGCAAGGCAGTAAGGCGCCTGTGCTTGTTGCACGACAAATAGTTCTGCAATTTGCAGTGAGAGACATCGGTCAGCTGACGGATCTTTGAACCATGGCGACGAGCCCTCTGTCCCGTGACACGTAAGCCGGTGCCGCCCGGGCTGGGTGGGTGTCACCCCCGCCCGTCCTGCCCCGTCAGGTTCTTGCCGCCGCTGGCGTCTCGGCGCCCCGGCTCCCGCGCCGGTTAACGTGGACGATCCTGCTCCCGCGGAGGATCCGGGCTCTGGAGGGCTCGGGATGGATGTCACGGCGCAGCAGATCTACCGGACAGGCCCTAACCCAGCGGCCCAGACCTACCGGAGACTTAGCGGCGCGGACCCTACCGACGGACGATGACCGGCTCGCCGGGGATGTGCACCAGCGTGTGGAAGAACGCCGCGATATCCATCGGGATCCGCACGCAGCCGTGCGACACGGGCGCCAGTGGCACGTAGGTGTCGCCGTGGATCGCGAACGCGGTACCGATGAAGAACACCGGGTTGTACATCTCGCCGAGCGGCACCTGGACCCAGCCCGACATGAAGACGACGGTCTTGAAGTTGCCGGTCGGCGTGACGGCGTACCCGCAGCCGCCGCCGGGCGAGCAGTAGAAGTAACCGCCGCCGGAAGATACGTGGCTGATCAGCTGGATCTGGTTCTTGTGGTACAGGACGAGAACCTCGCGGGCCAGGTTGACCTCGATCCGGTTACCGCCGGCCGCGCGGTCGAGCACCTTGGGCGCCCGCGGGTGAGCCAGTGCCCGCTGCATCGCGGAGCTCACGTAGTCCTCGCCCGGCAGCCCCTGTACTTCCTGGAACGCCCACACGGCCTCCAGCGTGTTGGCCCCGAAGCGGCCGTCGATCGAGCCCGGGTAGTACTTCAGCGCGGCCAGCCGGCGCTGCAGCGTCTTGACGGCCGAGCCGCTCATGCTCAGCTGCAGGACGCTGACCTTGGCCACGGGTGCCGTCCGGGTCGTCGGCGCCGATGAGGCAGCCATCGCCGCGGTTGGCGCGGCGAGGCCTATCACGGGCACGAGCAGCAAGGACATCCACAGGCGTCGCATCGCCGACCTCCGCATGAGCTCCCCGAGGCCATGTTGGCGCCTCGCTGGCCGTTAGATACCCCAAAGCTAAGCCCAGGTACCACGAACACCTAAGACCGACATATCTCGATCCGATAGCGGCGAGGTCTCAGCATTGATCACGGCTCGCGGGTACCGAAGGTCGCCGAGGGCGTCGGTGCTGTCCAAGAACTGATCAGCCGCGCCGATCGGCGGCAGCTGCCTGACCGACGGATCGGTGATCGCCGCGGCCAGGGCCGTGGCGAAGCGGCCAGCGCCCAGGATCTGGTTTTGCCGGCCCTAACGGCTAGCCGCGATCGCCACCCCGCCCGTGGACTGACCCGGGGCTGCTGGCAGCATGGAGGCAGCAAAACCCAACAGGCGCCCGGTGTTTCTGCTGGGGCGCTGCCGGGAAGCTTACGGGCCAGCCTGAACCGCCGAAGCGGAAGGATTCCGGATGGACCTGGGACGGTTGATCCGTTCGTGGCCGGTGTACCGGCAGCTGGCCGGCCCTGATCGACTCGGCCGGGGGCGGGCGGCCGAATCCAAGCGGTCGGCCGGCCTGAGGGCCCGCACGGAAACGGCGGACCGGGTGGTGAGCTCGGTGTGCCCCTACTGCGCGGTGGGCTGCGCGCAGCGCGTCTACGTCAAGGACGAACAGGTCATCCAGATCGAGGGGAACCCGGACAGCCCGATTTCCCGCGGGCGGCTGTGCCCGAAGGGATCGGCCAGCAAGCAGCTGGTCACTGGCCCGCAGCGGCAGCAGAAGGTGCTCTACCGGCCGCCGTTCGGCGCCGAGTGGCAAGAGCTCGACCTGGACACCGCCATGGACATGGTGGCCGACCGGGTGCTGGACGCGCGGCGCAAGGGCTGGCAGGACACCGACCCGGAGGGCAAGAAGCTGCGGCGAACCATGGGCATCGCCAGCCTCGGCGGCGCCACGCTGGACAACGAGGAAAACTACCTGATCAAGAAGCTGTTCACCGCCCTCGGAGCTATCCAGATCGAGAACCAGGCGCGTATTTGACACTCCGCCACCGTTCCCGGTCTGGGAGCTTCGTTCGGACGCGGCGGCGCCACCGATTACCAGCAGGACCTGATCAACGCCGACTGCATCATCATCATGGGCTCGAACATGGCCGAGGCCCACCCGGTCGGCTTCCAGTGGGTGATGGAGGCCAAGGCGCGCGGCGCGCGCGTGTTCCACATCGACCCGCGGTTCACCCGGACCAGCGCGCTCGCCGACCAGCACGTTAGTCTGCGCGCCGGCACCGACATCGCGTTCCTCGGCGGCGTGATCAACTACATCCTGACCAACAACCTGGAGTTCCGGGAGTACGTCCAGGCCTACACCAACGCGCCGTTCCTGGTCACCGAGCAGTACCAGGACACCGAGGACCTGGACGGGCTGTTCAGCGGGTACGACCCGCACACCGCCTCCTACGACCGGTCGAGCTGGTCGTATGAGAGCCTTACGGTCGAGTCGTCATCGGGCGCCCGGCACCAGGAGCAGTCCTCGCCGTACCAGCACGGATCAGGCGGCCCGGTGCTGGAGGGCGCGGCGGGCGAGCTGGCCGCGGATCCGTCGCTGGAGCATCCGCGGTGCGTGTTCCAGATCCTGAAGCGGCACTTCGCCCGCTACACCCCGGAGATGGTCGAGCGGATATGCGGCGTGCCCCAGCACCTCTTCGAGGATGTGTGCCGGGCCTGGACGGAGAATTCCGGCCGGGACCGCACCGGCGCGCTGGTATACAGCGTCGGCTGGACCCAGCATTCGGTCGGCTCGCAGTACATCCGGGCCGGCGCGATCATCCAGCTGCTGCTCGGCAACATCGGCCGCCCGGGCGGCGGGGTGTACGCGCTGCGCGGCCACGCCAGCATCCAGGGCTCCACCGACATCCCGACCCTGTTCAACCTGCTACCCGGTTACCTGCCCATGCCGGATACCACCCATGAGGACCTGGCCGGCTACCTGGACGAGGTGCGCGGCCATAACAGCAAGGGCTTCTGGCAGAACGCCGACGCCTACCTGGTCTCCCTGCTCAAGGAGTACTGGGGCGACGCCGCGACGCCGGAGAATGAGTTCTGCTTCGATTACCTGCCGCGGATCAACGGTGACCACGGGACCTACCGCACCGTCATGGACATGGTCGACGGGAAGGTCTTCGGTTACTTCCTGCTGGGCCAGAATCCCGCGGTGGGATCGGCGCATGGCCGCCTGCAGCGCCTGGGCCTGGCCAACCTGGACTGGCTCGTGGTCCGCGACCTCACCATGATCGAGAGCGCCGCGTTCTGGCAGGACGCCCCGGAGATCGAGACCGGCGAGATCGTCCCCGAGCGCTGCCGCACCGAGGTGTTCTTCATGCCGGCCGCCTCGCACGTAGAAAAGGCGGGCACGTTCACCCAGACCCAGCGGATGCTCCAATGGCGCGACCAGGCCGTTCAGCCCGCCGGAGACCAGCGGTCGGAGCTGTGGTTCTTCTATCAGCTCGGGCGGCGGCTGAAGGAGAAGCTGGTCGGCTCGGCCGATGAACGCGACCGCCCGCTGCTCGACCTGGCCTGGGATTACGCCACCGAGGGCGACGAGCCGTCCGGCGCTGACGTGCTGCGGCACATCAACGGGATCGACCTGGACACCGGGCGGACCGTCAGCGGGTACCTCGACCTGCGTGCCGACGGCAGCACGTCCTGCGGCTGCTGGATCTACAGCGGGGTGTACGCCGGCGAGGTCAACCAGGCCCGCCGCCGCAAGCCGCACAACGAGCAGGGCCGCTACGACCCCGAATGGGGCTGGACGTGGCCGTTGGACCGGCGGGTGCTCTACAACCGTGCTTCGGCCGACCCGGAAGGCCGGCCTTGGAGCCAGCGTAAGGCCCTGATCTGGTGGGACGCGCAAAAAGGGGAGTGGAAAGGCCATGACGTCCCCGACTTCGAGAAGAACAAGCCACCGGACTACCGGCCACCCGAGGGAGCGGTCGGCCCCGATGCCCTGCACGGCGACGATCCGTTCATCATGATGTCCGACGGGAAGGGGTGGCTGTTCGCGCCCAGCGGGCTCGCGGACGGCCCGCTGCCGACGCACTACGAGCCGCACGAGTCGCCCGCTCGCAACCTTCTCTACGGCCAGCAGGCCAGCCCGGTGCGCAGGGTCTACGGGCGGCCGGACAACCCGTCCAACCCTTCCCTGCCCGAGGCGCACCACGAGGTGTTCCCGTACGTGTTCACCGCCGCGCGGCTGACCGAGCACCACACCGCGGGCGGGATGAGCCGTCAGCTGCCCTACCTGTCAGAACTCCAGCCCGAGCTGTTCGTGGAGGTGTCCCCCGAACTGGCCGCCGAACGCGGGCTGCGCCACCTGGACTGGGGGCACGTCATCACCAGCCGCACCGCGGTGAGCGCCCGGGTCGTCGTCACCGACCGGCTGGCGCCGCTGCGGGTCGACGGCCGCATCGTGCACCAGGTCTGGATGCCTTATCACTGGGGGTATACCGGGCTGACCAAGGGCGACATCGTCAACGACCTGCTCGGCGTGGTGGCCGACCCGAACGTGTTCATTCAGGAAAGCAAGGTCTTGACCTGCGACATCCGGCCCGGCCGCCGTCCCGGGGGACCCGCCCTGCGCGAGTACATCGCCGCCTACCGCCGCCGCGCCGGGATCACGCCGGAAACGGGCACCCAGCTGCTCACCATGCCCGACGGCGAGGGCCCGGTCCATACCGAGCCGCCACCCAGTCCCGCCGGGCCCAGGAGCAGCCATGACGCATGAGCACAGCCTCTACGGTCCGCTGGCCGACCCCGCGGCGGACGCCGGCCATCTCGATCACCCGCCCCGGGTCGGGTTCTTCACCGACACCTCCGTCTGCATCGGCTGCAAGGCGTGCGAGGTGGCCTGCAAGGAATGGAACGCGGTGCCCGAGGACGGCCTGAACCTGCTGGGCATGTCGTTCGACAACACCGGCATGCTCGGCGCGGACTCCTGGCGGCACGTCGCCTTCATCGAGCAGGAACGCCCGCTCGGGAAACAGGATGCGGGCCTGTCCGGCCTGCCCACCGGCCCGTCGAGCTCCGAGGCGGCGGAGGAGGTGGTCGCCAGCGCCCTGCGCGGCGCCCCGCGAGGCGGCGGCGATCTCGGCACCGCCCCGGTTGACCTGGGGTTTCCCTCTTTCCAGCTGCCCGGCCGGGGCCCCGGCGAGCACCCCCGCACCGAATTCCGCTGGCTGATGGCCTCGGACGTGTGCAAGCACTGCACGCACGCCGGCTGCCTGGATGTCTGCCCGACCGGGGCGCTGTTCCGCACCGAGTTCGGCACCGTAGTGGTGCAGCAGGACATCTGCAACGGCTGCGGCTACTGCGTATCGGCCTGCCCGTATGGTGTCATCGACCGGCGGCACGACGACGGCCGGGCGTGGAAATGCACGCTGTGCTACGACCGCCTGCGCGGCGATCTGGAACCGGCCTGCGCCAAGGCCTGCCCGACCCAGTCCATCCAGTTCGGCCCGCTCGACGAGCTGCGGGAACGTGCCGCTCAGCGGCTAGATGAGCTGCACGGCGCCGGTGTTCCCGAGGCGAGGCTCTACGGCCACGACCCCGACGACGGCGTCGGCGGTGACGGCGCCTTCTTCCTGCTACTCGACGAGCCGGAGGTGTACGGGCTGCCGCCGGACCCGGTGGTGCCGACCCGCGACCTGGCCTCGACCTGGAAGCACACCGGCGCCGCGGCCGCCGCGCTGCTGGCCGTGGCGGTATCGGCGTTCATCGGCCGGAGGCCGCGGTGACCGCCGACGGCAGGCGCCGCTCCGCCGACGGCAGGCGCCGCTCCGCCGGCGGCCGCGGCCGCCCCGACGACGGGAGCCGGGAGCAGCTGGCCGTGCCACGGGCGACGTTCCGGTCCTACTACGGCCGGCCGGTGCTGAAAGCGCCGGTGTGGGAGTGGAGGATCCCGGCGTACTTCTTCACCGGCGGTCTGTCGGCCGGCTCGGCCCTGCTCGCGGCGGGTGCCGACCTGACCGGGCGTCCGGCGCTGCGCCGCGCGGGCCGCCTGGGCGGCTTCGCGGGCCTGCTGGTCAGCACGTACCTGCTGATCGCCGACCTGGGCCGGCCAGAGCGCTTCCTCCACATGCTGCGCGTGGCCAAGCCGAGCTCGCCGATGAGCGTCGGCACCTGGATCCTGGTCGCGTACGGTCCGGGCAGCGGGCTGGCCGCGGCCGCCGAGCTGCTCCCGCCCTGGCTGCGCGCTACCGTGCCGGGCCGCCTGCTGAGCGCGGCTGCCCGCCCGGCCGGGCTGTCCGCGGCGGCCTTCGCCCCGGGCGTGGCCTCCTACACCGCGGCCCTGCTCGCGCAGACGGCCGCGCCGGCCTGGCACGACGCCCGCCGCGAGCTTCCGTTCGTGTACACCGGTTCCGCGGCGGCCAGCGGCGGCGCCGTCGGCATGCTCTTCGCGCCGGTCGCCGAAGCGGGCCCGGCCCGCCGGTTCGCCGCGGCCGGCGCCGCGGCTGAGCTGGTGGCGTCCCGGCTGATCGTGCGCCGTCCCGGTGTAGTGAGGCAGGCGTGGACGACCGGGCGCGCGCACCGCCTGCACCAGGCGGCTGAGTTGCTCACCCTGGGCGGTGCGGTCGCCGCGGTCACGGTGGCCCGCCGTAGCCGGGTCGCGGCCGCCGCGGCCGGCGTGGCCCTGCTCGCAGGCAGCGCTCTGCAGCGCTTCGGCACGTTCCAGGCC
Organism: uncultured Actinomycetes bacterium; assembly: GCA_963806335.1. Lineage (GTDB taxonomy): Bacteria > Actinomycetota > Actinomycetes > Streptosporangiales > Streptosporangiaceae > Palsa-504. The sequence goes on along the minus strand of CAWDXO010000013.1, from coordinate 634,129 downwards.
GGCATCGCCTCCACCGAGGACCCCAAGTACGTAGTGGTGCCGCAGCGCGAGCGCCTGAACGCCCGCACGTAACGAGAGCCGCACATCTGCTTCGGCTTCCTGCTAGCGGCCGACCAGCCCGGCGCCCGCAGCGGCCGGCGATCTCCGGCGCCCGCAGCGGCCGACCGCACCTGACGCCAGTGCTGCCTGTACCAAGCACCCGCTTGACATCTCAATCATGCTTGGTATAGTTTGCATAAGACAAAGGAGATAAGACCATGCCAAGGACCTCTGCGCAGGATCTGCAAGAAGAGTTCCTGACCACGATCCGCAAGGGCCAGGAGAACGTGCTCGACGCGCTCAAGACCTGGGTCGAGGCCGTCAGGATTGTCACCCCCAAGCTGCCCACCGTCACCGTGCCGTTCGCCGACAAGCTGCCCACCGTCACCGTGCCGTTCGCGGATCGGCTGCCCAGTCCCCGGGAAGCGGTCGGCAACACCTATCGCCTGGCCGAGCAGCTGCTGGACAACCAGCGGAAGTTCGCCGAGGACGTGCTGGAGCTGACCGAGCCGCTGATCCCCGGCCACAGCCGGAGCGTCACGGTGACCCAGACCGCACCGAAGCCTGCCGCCCCCGCGCCCGCGCCGAGGGCAGCCGTCGCGCCCGCCCCCAAGGCAGACGTAACCCCCGCGCCGAGGGCAGCCGTCGCGCCCGCCCCCAAGGCAGACGTAACCCCCGCGCCGAGGGCAGCCGTCGCGCCCGCCCCCAAGGCGGAAGTCACCCCCGCCCCCAAGGCAGAGGCAACGCACGCGCCGAAGCCCGAAGTCGCTAAGGCCCAGCCGAAGCCCGCGGTAGTCGAGTCCGCCCCCAAGGCCCCCGCCGCCCCCGCGCCGAAGGCCCCGGCGGCGAACGGCGCGCCGAAGACCACGCCTGCGCCGAAGGCCCCGGCGGCGAACGGCGCGCCGAAGACCACGCCTGCGCCGAAGACCACGCCTGCGCCGAAGGCCCCGGCGGCGAACAGCGCGCCGAAGACCACCCCCGCGCCGAAGGCCCCGGCGGCGAACAGCGCGCCGAAGACCCCGGCGGCCAAGGCCGCGCCCGCCAAGACCACGGCGCCCACCCCCAAGCCCACCGACGCCAGCTAAGACGCGTGCTGTATATGTCAAGCGGATCGCTTGACATACCAATCAATGCTTGGTATAGTTAGCAGTAGAAGAAGTCAAACAGAGGAGAAGATAATGGCTAGCACCGCCACGCAGGACGTGCAGGAGCAGATCCTGTCCACCATCCGCAAGAGCCAGGAGATGGCGCTCGACGCGCTGAAGACCTGGGTTGACACCGTTCAGTCCGTCACCGCCAAGATCCCTTCGGTCGACATGCCGTTCGCCGACCGGCTGCCGAAGCCGCACGAGTTCGTGGCGAACAGCTACGGCTTCGCCGAGCTGGTGCTCAAGAACCAGAAGAAGTTCGCGGACGAGGTGCTGGAAGTTACCTCCCCGCTGCTCCCCGGCGAGGTCAGCAAGTCCGCCTCCGCCAAGTGACTCAGAGCAGAATCCAGTACGCGGCAGCTCCGGAAGCCCGGAGCTGCCGCGTACTGTAGTTAGCAACAAGGAGGTTGGGCCATGGCAGACCTGTGGGACGCGCAGCGCGACGCCCTCGGTGCCTTCATCAGGGAACAGCGTAAGAAGGCCAACCTCTCGCTTCGTCAGCTCGCGGAGCTGACGAGCTTGTCCAACCCGTACCTCAGCCAGGTCGAACGAGGCCTGCACCAGCCGTCGGTACGTGTGCTCAAGGCGATCTCCGACGCGCTCAATCTCTCGGCCGAGTCGCTGATGGCCCAGGCCGGCCTCATCGACGCGATAGCCAGCACCACCCCAGCCGAGGACGGCACGGACCTCAAGGCGGCGCTGCCGACCGAAGACGCGATCCTCGCTGACCAGCGGCTGAGTGAGAACCAGAAGGCGGCGCTGATCGCCGTCTACCGCAGCATGCTCGGATAAGCAGGTCCTCGGATAAGCATCAAGAGCCGACGGCCGCCAGGATCGCGGCAAGCGACGCTAACCCGCGGCGGCGTCGGTGACGTGGCAGAGCAGCAGGGCCGTGGTCACCGGCCCCACGCCGCCGGGCACCGGGCTGAGCGCACCCGCGATCTCCGCGACGCCTCCGTCCACGTCGCCTACCAGCCCGCCGTCCGGGGTGGCGTTGGTCCCGACGTCGATCACGGTGGCCCCGGGAGCGACATGCTCCGGCCCGATCAGCCCGGCGCGGCCCGCCGCCACCACGAGCACATCGGCCTGGACGGTGATAGCGGCGAGATCCCGGGTCCGGGAATGGCAGATAGTCACGGTCGCGTCGCGGTCGAGCAGCAGGTGCGCCAGCGGCTTGCCCACCACCGCCGAACGGCCCACCACGACCGCGCGCTGCCCGGCCAGCGCGATCTGATGATGATCCAGGAGCCGGAGTACCGCCTCGGCCGTGGCTGGCGCGAAGGCCGGCAGGCCCGTCATAATGCGGCCCAGCGAGACGGGGTTCGCGCCGTCGACATCCTTGCCAGGGTCGATCACGCCGGCCAGCTCGGCCAGCCGGGCTCCGGCCGGTAGCGGCGTGGCCAGGATGATCCCGTGGACGGCCGGGTCGCCGCTCAGCCCGGTCAGGACCGCTTCGGTGCGCGCGATGGCGGCTAGCGAGCTGTCGGCGGCGAGGTCGATGATGTCGCAGCTGACCCCGGCCTTGGCCGCCGCCGTGGCGAGCGACCGGAGGTACCAGGCGCTGGACTCGTCGGTCCGGGCGGTGACCGCGGCCAGGCGCGGCGGCCGCCCCGCGTCGGCCAGTTCCGCCGCGCGGGCCGCGGTGGCGGCGCGGATTTCCGTCGCGAGCTCGCGTCCCGACAGCACCTTCACTGGGTGATCTCCGCACGCACGACCGCGACTATCCGGTCGGCGCGGGTCGTGATCTCGTCGGCCACGCCCGCGGTGGCGGTGAGCTCGCTCCTGACCGCGGCGTCCTTGATCCCGCGCAGGTTGACCTCGATGTTGACCCGGGCGGTAACGGCGGCGGCGCGGGCGGCTTCGGCCGCGGCGGCCACGTCGGTGATCACATTCCGGTTACCGGCGGGCAGCAGTTCCTCGGCCAGCTCGATCAGGCGGAGCGCCGTCCGGATCATCTCGGCCGGGGGCCGGGCGGCGCCGATGAGCGCCTCGGCGATGGCGGCCGACCGGGCCTCCCGCAGTTCGGTGGTCTCCTTCGGCAGCTGATACGCGGCCGATACCGCGCCGAATGCGGCAGCGTCATCCTCGGCGAGGGTGAGTGCCTGATCCCTGAGCAGGTCGGCCTCGGTGCGGATCCGGGCCATCAGTTCGGCGTCGTACCGGGCGCCGTTGCTGTACCGGGCGACCATGGCGACCAGCGCCGCCGACTGCGCGGCGTGCAAGGCCGCGGTCGCGCCACCGCCGGGAGCGGGCACTCGCGCGGCCAACTGGCCGAGGAAGGCCGCGATGGTCTCGTCGCGCATTCCGTGAGGTTACCTTGGGGGCCGCGCACCGCCTACAGTTGGACCATGGTCGGGTACACGCAGGACAAAGACGCTTACCTCAAGCGGTTGCGCCGGATCGAGGGTCAGGTGCGCGGGCTGCAGCGCATGGTGGAGAACGACACCTACTGCATCGACATCCTGACTCAGGTCTCCGCCGTGACCCGGGCCCTCCAGGCCGTCGCCCTCGGCCTCGTCGAAGACCACCTCGGCCACTGCGTCACTGAGGCCATCGAGGAGGGCGGCCCCGAGGCCAGCGAGAAGATCAAGGAAGCATCCGAGGCCATCGCCCGCCTCGTCCGGTCTTAAGCACCTGCTCGCCGGGAATCGACTAAGTTAAGTGGTTTGCAGCACTTTGGGCGATTGAAGAGCGGCCGAATCTCTCGTTCCGAAAAGATCCACCGCTGGCTTGACAATGAGTTTCCAGTCGAGTCCGATGTCATCAAGGGAATAGCCCGGACTTAGGTCAGAGCCCTCGAGGAGCGCCACGCGATCCGTCACGGACGGGTCCCAGCCGAGTTCCGCGAGACTGCATAGCATGCCCTCGGATCTCACCCCCCGATAACGGCGGGTCCTTAGCTTGTAGCGATTGGGCTTGTCCTTGGTCGGGGGCAGCCAGGCTCCTGGTTTGGCCACCGGAACAAGGCTGCCCTCTTTCACGATCGGCATGCCGCCCCAGATGATCTGCAGCGGCCAATCAGTGCCGACGTTGACGTCGGCGAGCCAGATATGCTCACCGTCCGGATGCGGGCGAACCTTGATCACTCGCCCTACCACCACGCCCTCTGTCCCCACTGCGAAACCGTAGCACCAGGCCCAGATCGCTGGTGGGATTTTGGCGTTACCGGTTGGCGCTGACCTGCGGCACTAGACGGGGATGCCAGACGACCACATGAGGTTGAAGGCGTTCCTGGCCCGCTGGACGTGCGGCGAGTCCATTAGCATATCGCTATTCGAATCGCCATTCGGCCTAATAACGCAACCAAGCCAGTCATTGTCGTTCAGATAGTCACAGATTTGTGCATAAAGGGCCGGTTCCTCGACTTGTAGTCTGACCACGTCGAGCCGATACAACAATATTCCGGTCAATACGGGCGCCGCGGTAAGGCGGAATGCGCAATTCTGCCGCACTCGGTCACCACCGATCTGCCGGGCCAGCATCTGGCGGCAAGCCTCGACCGGTGCGTCCCACCGCTTATCCTGCGGCAAAATAAACCGATAGGTCGCACCCTTTTGAAGGTTTTCAGCTACCACGGAAAGGAAACGACCGGGGACCATATTGCCCTCAGACTGAATAATATCGAACTCAAGGTTGAGGCTTACCAGATCGCATTGGCGGCAGTATCTCTCGAGGCGAAGTAGCTCATCATCTTGCATAAGGCCTTCGCGTACCGCAGCCGTCGCGGCCAGCTCTTCCGCGACGTTGTCAATCTGGTCCGCCAGCATCCGCCCGATGCGCGCCACTACGGCGGTATGACGACTTCCTCGTGCCTGCACATCCGCCAGTGCGTGGTCGACGTACCGGTAGAGGGGGCCGTAGTCGGTCACGCTGCCACCGGTTGGCTGGCCGTAGACAAGGTAGTCTAGGCTCACGTCGAAAAGGTCAGCGATCGCGAGCAGCTTGCTGAAGCTCGGCCAGGTCTGGTGGCGGATGTACTGGGAGAGAGCGGCCACGCTAACGCCGAGCTGGCTCGCGATTCTTTTTCTGTTCCGGCTATACCCGCCATGTTCGATCAGGCTCTCGAGCATTCGTCCGAACTTGACTTCTCGCCCGTTTCCTGCACTTTGACCGGCGGATGCGTCAGTTGATGCATCTTGTGTTTCGGCCATCGTTTAGTCTCACTTTAGCGTCCGGTAGCACGACTGTACGTCAGCCGCGTCTGGAGTGTCTAGGCCGAAGGCATAGCGGGGACAATGAAAGCACAAGCAAAAAGAAAGTCTAGCTCGGCTGGGCCGCGAGAAAACCTCTGGCCAATCGGGCCGGGCGGAGAGGAGAATGCTGGCGATCCCACCGAATGCGTCCCGCGCGGACGACTAGAAACCCTGCCCCATGAGTTGACTGCAATCACAAAAAGCACGGCCGATGTTAGCGCATCGACCGTGCTCAGCACCGAAACCGAAATCTCGAATAAAGGTCCAGTGACCCTGACATAGTACACCGCTCCGATGGGGAACGCGATACCCCGCCGTGCCGCGATGGCCGTGTCGGCTTGGACCGGTGAGGAACCGGCAATGCTCCCTCTCCTCATAGCCATCGCCGTCGCCTGCATTGCGTTCTGGAAAGTCGCCTGGAAGCTGCTGGCGATCGCGGTGATCTTCATGCTGGTCATGGGCGTCGTCATGGTCGTCCAGTACCTGCATCACATGGGTATGGTCAGGTAGGTCCACCGGCCGGCCGGGCTCCCGCGGGAAGCGCACCCGGCCGGCCGGGTGCGCTTGATTCCCAGGCCCGGCACAGGGCATTGGCCAGGACCATCTGATGCGGCGTCCGGCAGGACACCCGGATCAGGTCCGGGCTGGCGACGATGATCGCCATCGCCCTGGCCCTGGAGGTGGCGACGTTCAGGCGGTGCTGGTCGTAGAGAAATTCCAGCCCGCGCGGCGCGTGGTCCGCCGATGAAGTCGCCATCGAGTAAATGACGACCGGAGCCTCACGCCCCTGGAACTTATCCACCGTCCCGACGCCGAAGCCGCCGGCCGGAACATGCCGGGCACCCCGCTGCGCGAGCGCGCTCTGGATCGCCGTGATCTGCGCGTTATACGGCGTCACGATCAGGATGTCGGCAGCACCGATGGGCCGCTCGACACCGTCCTTGTCACGCCAGTTACGACCGGCCAGCGCGCCCACCAGGCGCGCGACCTCGCCGGCCTCTTCTGGTGAGGCGTTCGTGTTCCCCTGATGGGGCACCTCGACGATGCGCAGACCCGCGCCGCGGAGCCCGCCTTCGGCCAGGATTTCCTGGCGGCCGAGCCCGTCGACGCCGTGCAGCTTGCCGTCGTAGAACACCTCGGAGGTAAAGCGGCACAGCTCCGGGTGCATCCGCCAGGTCTGGTCGAGCAGCAGCCCGGCATCCGCGGGCATCGTCGCCCGGTCACCCAGGATGTGCTCGAGCGCCGAGACGCCCGCCCCCGGCGGGTGCGTGGCCTGACTCGGCTGGGCGAGTTGCTGCGGATCGCCCAGCAGCACCAGGTTCCGGGCCGCACCCGCCACCGCCAGGACGTTCGCTAGCGACATCTGGCCCGCCTCGTCCACGAACAGGGTGTCGACGCTGCCAGCGAATTCCGCACGCGCCCACATCCAGGCGGTGCCGCCCGCGACATCCAGCGTGCGATCCCGCAGACCGTGCTCGAGCTGGTCATAGCTCATGCTGACCGCACCTGGATGCAGGAACGAGTTGTCCTTGCCCGGGCGCTGGCCGATCCGCGGCGGGCGGCCCGGGGCGGCCGCGTGCTTCAGCACCTCATCGATGAAGTGGCAGATGACCGCGTGCGACGGGCCGGTAATGCCCACCGTGCGGCCTGCGGAGATGAGCGCGAGGATCTGATCGGCGCCGCTAAACGTCTTCCCGGTGCCCGGAGGTCCCTGGATCGGAAGATAGGAATCTTGCAGGGCGGCCGCCAGCCGCAGCGCCGCGACCGGTACGGTCTCGCCGGCCCGGTCCAGCGGGCCAGCCACGGCATCACCGGCCGGGCGGAGCCGCAGCAGCAGGGCGGTCGCGGCGCTGCGGCCGTCAAGGCCATCGGCCGCGACCCGCGCACCGAGCTCCAGCAGGCGCCTGGCCAGCGTTCTGGCGTCGAGCGGTCCGTCCTCGATCAGTGACGCCGGCCCCGGCCCGGCGTAATCGCGGCCGATCTTGAGGTCGATCGTCCCGGCTGCGTCATTGACCGCCCAGACCGACCAGCGCTTGCCGGAGAGCGGGTCAACGGCCGTGTCCCCAGCCGAAAATCTGTGCTCCTGCGGCCGGAACGAGAACCGGAGCACGACCGACCGGCTCACCCGGTCCACAGCGGCACCGCCGCTGAGGCCGCCAAGCGCGTCCGGCTCGCCGATAAGCTCGGCCGGACTTAGCGCGCGGAGGTAGAAGTACCGCCACCAGCCTGGTTTGGCCTCGCGGCGGTGCCAGTCGAGCAGATCGGCGAGCAGCGTCCGCGCCTGCCGTTCCCGCGCAATTGCGTCCGGCGTTTCCGCGGAAACGCCGGCCAGCAACGCCGACCTGATCCGGGTGACCTCAGGGTCTTCCGGCGCCCCCGGTTTCTCGGCGAAGACCGGACGCGGCAGCTCCTCGCCTAGCCTCCCGGCGAGTTCCACCCGCCGTTCCTCCAGCCATTCCCGCAGCGCCAGCGTGGCCCGGCAGTCGTCCTCGTTGTATCCGGCCACGACCCGCCGCCGCTCGTCGTCAGGCGCCGCGGTCCCGTCTTCCAGCGCGGCCTCGAACGCGATCAGACTCAGCGTGGCCCGGTGCAGATCCACCTGGCGTGTGAACCCGCACAGCGGCTCGAGTCGCTTGATGGAGTAACTCTCCACCCCGGCCCGCAGTCCTTGCCGGACCACCCGGTACAGGTCGACGAACACCCCGAGCCGGAACAGGTCGTCCACCTCGTCCTCGCGGGTGGCGAAACGGCCCATCAGGGCACCCACCGCTTCCTGGCGTGTGCCGTGCAGTTCGGTGAGATGGTCGACTGACGTCGGCTCGTAATGGTTGTAGTGGTACACATGCAGGCCGGGATGACGAGCGCGGCGCTCGGTGATGAAGTCGATGAGCTCCTCGAACGCGCGTTTCTCGCCGGCCCGGTCGAAGGCCCAGATCTGGGTGTACCGGGGGCGCCCCGACTCGTCCCTATCAAGGGTGTCGACGATGCCGAACAGGTACTGCAGCCCGAATTCCCTGGCGTCCTCGGAGTAGTACCGCGCCCCCTCGATATCGAAGAACAAATCGCCGTCGGCCGGCTCCGGCAGGGCCAGCAGCCCGCGGTTGGGGACGAGCGCACGCACGACGTCCCGTTCAGGATCCAAAAGCTCGTAGCGGATCTGCCCTTCGTCTTCACTGGCCACCTGCAGCCGGGCTTGGCTGAGCGCGCGCTCCAGCGAGTGACGGCTCGCGGGCGGCAGGTCGGTCACGCCCGCGAACCCGCGCCTGGTCGAGATCCCGATGTCCGTCAGCTCCCGCCGCTGGCTCGTCGTCATCCCGGCCACGAGCGAGAGGTCGTCATCGGTTCGCCTGCGGCCGGCGCACCGTTCGCTCCAGCGGCAGATGGCACAGTGCTCGACCGGTTCGGGGTACGGCTCGGGCGGCGGGTTCCCGCCGAGGCTAGCCGCGATCACCTGTTCCAGCCGTCGCCGCGTCTGCCGTTCGTAGGCGGCATAGTCGGTCACCTTGAACGACGCGAACTCCCCGTTGCCCAGGGCCAGGTGCATCCGGCGCGGCTCGCAACCCTGCGCGCCGGCGAGCAGGTGCGAGTAGAAGGCTGTCTGCAGTACCGCGCGGGCCTTCGCGGACCGGGCCAGCTTGGCGTCGATGACCTCGTACTGGCGTCCAGCGCCCGACGGGGCGGGCAGCAGGTCGGCGCGGACCAGGAAATCCGGCCGTCCGAGGAGCGCCGGCCCGCCGCCCGGCTCGGCTCCTACCAGCGTCCCCTGGTAAATGATCCCGACGCCGGCCCGGATGGCCTCCAGGGTCGCATCGACCGCGGCCGCCGACTCGCCGATATTGACAACCTCATGTCCCTCCGTGCGGAACCGCTCGAGCACCTCCCGCTCGTGCTTCTCGCCGCGCCGGACCAGGTCCTCGAAGCCGATATCGAACTCCCGCGGCGGCCGCAGCTGCCCCAAGGCCCTGAGCAGGTCAAGTCGCGTCAGATGCTGACACGCCAGGAAGTTAGCGACATCGCTCGCCGACAGCCGAACGCGGTCCTTAGTTGTCTTCACAAATCAGGACTCCCCACGACCGTCCATTTTCGTCGCCCCGGTTCGTCGTACCTCCGAAAGGACGAAAGTTCCACCCATTCAGGAGGTTCCGTGATGAGTCTTCCCGAAGTCGTGTCGCGCGAGGAGTGGCTGCAGGCCAGGCGCCGGCTGCTGGCGCAGGAGAAGGAGCTCACCCGCCGGCATGACGGCGTGAACGCCGACCGGCGGCGGCTGCCCATGGTCAAGGTCGACCAGGACTACCTATTCGAAGGGCCGGTCGGGCCGGTCACGCTAGCCGGCCTGTTCGGGGGCAAACGGCAGCTGATCATCCAGCACGTGATGTTCGGCCCGGACTGGGATCAGCCCTGCCCGGGCTGCTCGGCCGCCATCGCCGAGCTCTCCCGGGGCGTGCTCGACCACGTCGCGACCAGGGAGACGGCCTTCGCGCTAGCCTCCCGCGCCCCCTACGACAAGATCGCCGCGGCGGCCAGGGAACGCGGCTGGTCTATCCCCTGGTACTCCAGCTACGGCAGCGACTTCAACCGCGACTACCAGGTCACCCTGGACCAGGACCAGGCCGAGTACAACTACCGGCCCGAGCCGGGACTTCTCGGCGGCGAGCGCTCCGCCGAGATGCCGGGCTACAGCTGCTTCCTGCGCGAAGGTGACGAGATCTTCCACACCTACTCGGTTTACAGCCGGGGCACCGAGTATGTGGGGAACGCCTATACCTTCCTCGACCTGACCGCGCTAGGCCGCCAGGAGGACTGGGAGGAGCCCAAGGGCCGGGTCGTCCCGGTCCGCGGCGGCGACCCGACGTTCACCAGCTGAGCAATTCGATATACCCCGGCCAGGTCCGATCAGCTGGTCGGCGAACATCATCAGCCATCGTCAAGTCCGTGGCGCTGCCTGCACGCGGCTCCCCACCTGGTCGAGTGCGCCGCAATGCTCTACATGTTCCTGCTGCTGCCAGGTTGCGCGCCACCGGAATCCATCCGGTGGATCGCGGCTAAGCTCTAACTCGGTACGGGACCACCAGGCCAGAAGGGAAATGAGTGACGCAGAGCACGCCGCAGAGCACGCCGGGGGGCGGGACCACGAGCAGCGAGGCCCAGCTGCCGTCCTTCGACCCCACCGTGCCCAACCCGGCCCGGATGTGGAACTACTGGCTGGGCGGCAAGGACAATTTCGCCGCTGACCGCCAGGCCGCGGAGCAGGTCCTGCAGGTGATGCCGTCCATGCCGCTGATCGCCCGGGCCGCGCGGCTGTTCCTGATCGACGCGGTGCACCAGCTGGCGGACGGCCACGGCGTCCGCCAGTTCCTTGATATCGGGACTGGCCTGCCGACGGCCGACAACACCCACCACGTCGCGCAGCGGGTCGCTCCGGCGTCCCGGATCGTCTACGCGGACTTCGACCCGGTCGTGCTCAGCCACGCTCAGGCGCTGCTGACCAGCAGCCCCGAGGGCGAAACCGACTACCTCCAGGCGGACCTGCGGGACACCGATTTGATCCTGGCCAGCGCCGCGCGGACCCTCGACTTCGGCCGGCCCGTCGCCGTCATGCTGATCGCGGTGCTGCACTTCATCCCCGACGCGGACGACCCGTACGCGATCGTGGCGCGGCTGATGGACGCCGTGCCGTCCGGCAGTTACCTGGTCATGGCCCATGCGGCCAGCGACATCGCGCCCGAGGCGTCCGCGGAGATGGCCCGCCGTTACAACGGGATGTCCTCGGCCTCGATCACGCCGCGCAACCGGGAGCAGGTGGCCCGGTTCTTCGACGGCCTGGACATGGTGCCTCCCGGCCTGGTCCCGATCAGCCAGTGGGGCCTGGCCGGCGCGATCGACCACACCGTCGGCGGCCTCGTCGGCTACTGCGGCATCGGCCGTAAGCCCTAAGCGCGCGCGGGTGGCAAGTCCTCCACCTGCTTCTTGGTCAGGTTGAGCCGGATCCCGTCCTTGACCCCGGTGACCGCACCGACCGGGATGGCGACTTCCTTGCGTCCCCAGAGATGCCCTTCTTTGAGCAGCACGTGGGTCAGCCGGTGGTCGCCCGGATCGACCAGGAAGCCCTGCACCTGCCCGATCGGACCATCGAGGGCATGGACGTGCTCACCGTGGCTGACTTCTGCTTCGCCCAGCGGAACTATGTCTTCGACATAGGCCTGGACGGGAGCTGAGATGCCCATCGGTGTGTTCATGCCGCCGACCCCCAGGGTTTCGGAGCCGTAGTCCACCAGTTCCGTCTCCTCGGCCTCCTCAAGCCTGCCGAACTCGGCCAGGGTGCATCGCAGCCCGATTTCGTCGGCCGTGGTGCCGACCATGTCGAGCGGGACAAGCCGGCTCGGCTCCCGCCGGTGCTTCGGCTCGATGACAAGATGCGTCACCGCATCAGTGGCCGGGTCGATGATTATGCGGCTCACCTCGCCGCAGAAACCATCAACGCAGCTCGCCTTGGCCCCCATCGTGAACGCGATCTCTGCTGCCATTACTGCTTCCCTTTCCGGGTATCGCGGGATGCCTTGGGCTAACCGTAAGGCCACCCGGCCAGCACCGCATCACCCGGCCGGCACCGCATCACCCGGCCAGCACCGCATCACCCGGCCATCGCAGGCGAGGCGCGGGCTGGGTTTCCGGCCGGGCCGGGCTTACCCTGAGCCCATGGCCGACTACGTCCCCCCGCTCCGCGACATCAGGTTCGTTCTCGAGCAGCTTGTCGATCTTGATGGCTTGTCCAAGCTCGAGGCCTTCGGCCACGCCGATGCCGATACCGTGTTCGGCGTGATCGAGGAGAGCGGCCGGTTCATGGCCGACGTGGTGGGCCCGCTCAACCGGGTCGGCGACACCGCGGGCAGCACCCTTGACGGCGATGGCCAGGTCACGACCCCGCCCGGGTTCCGCGAGGCGTACCGGCAGTACGTCGAGGCGGGCTGGGGGGCGGTGCCGTTCCCCCCCGAGTTCGGCGGCGGCGGGTTCCCGTGGCTGGTCACGGTCGTGATGCAGGAGATGATGACCTCCGCCAGCATGGGGTTCTCGCTGTGCCCGCTGCTGACCCAGGGCGCCATCGAGATGCTGACCCAGCACGGCAGCCCCGCGCAGCAGGCCACCTTCCTGGCCAAGATGGTGAGCGGCGAGTGGACCGGCACCATGAACCTGACCGAGCCGCAGGCCGGCTCCGACCTGGGACTGGTGCGCGCCAAGGCGGTGCCGGCCGACGACGGCACCTGGCGCATCACCGGCCAGAAGATCTTCATCACCTTCGGCGAGCACGACCTGGCCGGCAACATCATCCATCTGGTCCTGGCCCGGGTTCCCGGCGCGCCCCCGGGCACGAAGGGCATCTCGTGCTTCATCGTGCCCAAGTACCTCGTCAACGCGGATGGGTCGCTGGGGGCCCGTAACGACCTGCGGTGCGTGTCGATCGAGCACAAGCTGGGGATTCACGCCAGCCCGACGTGCGTCATGGCGTACGGAGATGCCGGCGGGGCGATCGGGTACCTGATCGGCGAGGCTAATCAGGGCATGCGCTACATGTTCACGATGATGAACACGGCCCGCCTTTCGGTCGGCATGGAAGGCCTGTCCATAGCCGAACGTGCCTACCAGGACGCCCTGCGTTACGCCCAGGAACGCAAGCAGGGCCGGGCCGTCGGCGCTCCCGCGGGCGAGCCGTCGCCCATCGTCGAGCACCCTGATGTGCGGCGCATGCTGCTGACCATGAAGGCCTACATCGAGGCCATGCGCGCCCTGCTCTACACCAACGCGGTATCGATTGACCTGGCCCGGCACCATCATGACCAGGCAGAGCGGGAGGCCCGGCGAGAACTGACCGAGCTGCTGACGCCCATCTCCAAAGCGTGGTGCACCGACCTTGGCGTCGAGCTGACCTCGATCGGCCTGCAGGTCCACGGGGGCATGGGCTACGTCGAGGAGACCGGCGTGGCCCAGTATCTGCGCGACAGCCGGATCGCCCCGATCTACGAGGGCACCAACGGCATCCAGGCCATCGACCTGGTCATGCGCAAGGTCCCGATGCGGGGCGGAGGAGTGGTAGCGGACCTGCTGGCTCAGCTCGAGGCGCTCGACGGTGAGCTGGCCGCCGCCGGCCCGGAGCTAGCCGGGGTGCGGTCTGCGCTGGCCACCGGGGTGAACGCGCTGCGGGAAGCGACCGACTGGATCACGTCCCGCGGCCCGGCCGAGCCCAACGACGCCCTGGCCGGGGCGGCGCCGTACCTACGGCTGTTCGGCCTGGTCATCGGCGGCTGGCTGCTCGCGCGTTCGGCGCTGGCCGCGTCCCGGCTGCTGCGCAACGCGAGCGGCTCCGACGCGGTCTTCCTCGCGGACAAGATCGGCACCGCCCGTTTCTACGCCGAGCAGCTGCTTCCCCAGGCCGCCGGGCTGCTCCCCGCCGTCACCGCCGGTGCCGGACCGCTCTTCCAGGTCGATCTCAGCCGGGCGCCCCTCGGGTAGCGGCAGCTGTGCCTGGCGCTGCTGTTAATGCTCCCACCGGGTGTTAATGCTCCCACCAGGGCCTTGGCGTGTTTGCGGGCGGCGCGCCGGGCACCGGGGGCCCGGTCGGCGTCGGGCGCGGATGCCCGGCTGGTGTTCCGGCGGGCGGGCCGCCTGGCGTCGGGCGCGGCCCGAAGGCCGACCAGCCCTCGGGGACGTGCAGGTCGTCGCGGGATCCGACCTTCGCGTAGCCAAGGAACAGGATGCCGCTGACCAGGACCACCAGGACCCACAGCGGGTGGCCGTTCACCCGGCTCCAGTCGTTCAGCCCGTGCAGGATCGCGGCGATGGCCAGTCCGATCCAGAAGACCTGGTACCACTTGTAGCGTCCGGTTGCCGCCAGTCCGATGAAATAGCCGGTCAGGCCGGACCAGCAGGCATGGGTGACCGGGTCGGTGACGAACCGCCAGACGAAGTCGAGGATGAAGTACAGCACCGGCCCGATCAGCACCTCGAACACCGAGGTCGACGCGGACTGCCCGGTACTGAGCAGCTGCTCGATCTGGGGAATAGCCGACTGCACGGTCTGATAGAACTCAGCGATTCCGTTGACGGTGAAGTAGTGCACGACCTCGCTTGCGCCGAAGACCAGCCCGCTGACCGCGCCGAGGAACAGGTAGTCCCGCGGCATGAGGCCGTGCCGGCGCCGGTAGATCAGCGCGATCACCAGCACCGGCACGGCCTTGGCGAGTTCCTCGGGTATGCCGATGGTGAAGATGCTCTGGCCCAGGGCCGCGCTGCTGCTATGCAGCGCGGTCTCCAGCGTGATCGCCAGCGGCACCTGCGTCACCAGCGCTATCGCCGTCACCACGACGAGCATTGTCCTGGTCACGTGTTCCGGCCGGATGATGACGCCGAGCAGCAGCAGCCAGGCAATCGCGAAGTAGACGGCGAATATCCAGGCCACGTGGTCGAACGTGCTGGCGCCCGGGTTCCCGCCCAAGATGACCAGCGCGATCGACGGGACGCAGATCAGCACCAGGAACAGCAGCACGGGCCAGCTGCGGAGCGAGTGGTGCCGGACCCAGTCACCGAGCGGGAGCAGGTCGTTGACCTGCCCGGCGCGTCGTTGCTTGGCCGGCGGGATCGGCGCGTGAGCGGGCATCATCGTGGTATCTCCCCGGCGCTCAGGTGTCTTTTCCCACCTTGACACGTCCCTCCCGGCGCCCGCACCCGGCACTACGCCAGGGCAGGGTGGTGTCCGGTAGATCATCACGGCCTGGCTAGGGTCGGCCGGAACGAACGCGTAACGGAACTGTGTCAGCCACCAGTTGCGGGAGACTTCTGCGCGGTAATAACGGCTTCCGCGCGATCGCGCCGAGGACGTACGCGGGACCTGGCGGGGTGGCGGGCGCATCGTGCCAGCCGCCTCGCCAGTTCTGTGCCGGGGTAAGCCCAGGCGGGATGACCTCCAGGCCGGCCAGGAATTCACCGACCTCGGCCGGGCTGTGGTTGTGCAGGTCCGCAGCCGTATATGCCTCGCTGAGCTGCTTCCATAGCGTCTCGTCGTCACAGCGTCCGGACGAGATCACGATGAGGCTGCCCGGCGCGATCCGTTCCGCGTATGCGGCCACCACCTCGCGTGCCCGCCGGGCGGCCAGCAGGCCAAGCACCAGGCCGAAGATGAGGCAGACGGGCTGCTCGGCGTCGATCACCGCACGCAGGGCCGGATCTGCGAGCACCGATGAGGTGTCGGTGAGATCCGCGCCGATTACCGCCACGCCCTTGCCCGCGGCCCGGAACGCCATCGAGCGCGACAGCACCACGCGATCGTTATCGATGTACGCCACCCGTGCGGATGAAGTGGCCGCCTGGGCCGTCAGGTGGGTGTCTTCCATCACCCCGGCGCTGGGCTTGCGAATGGGCGCCCCGGCACCGAGGTCGGCGAACTGAGTCACGCCCTGACCTGCTGCCCATGTGATCGCGCGGGCGAGGAAGTACCTGTTCTCCAGGGCCGCAAGCCCCAGCGACGGGGAGATCCGCAGCAGCGCGGCGGCTTGCTCCCGGTCAGCGGCGAATGCCTCGAATCCGCCGAGCAGGTAGTCGTAGACGCGGGCCACGTTCGGCTTGCTGACATCCACCGGGCCGCCCGGCCTTTCCGCACGCAGTCGCGCGTACTCCGTCGATTGCCCGGCGGCGGTCCCGGCCTGAGCCGCCGATGCGGTGCCGGGTTCCTGCTTTGCCGGCCGCTGCCCGTCCGGGTTGGATCTTACCCGGCCCCAGGCTCAGGTCGTCGGGCTGGTGCCGGTCTGGACGATCGTGAATTTTGCCGAACGAGCCATGGTGCTTGCCTGCGGCAACGGATATCGCCGAGCTAGCTCGAGGAAGATCATTAACATTAAACTTGGATTATTCGTTGTCTTGAACTCTTCTCGTTTATGGCGGTAGGTTTGACTACATGACCGGATCCCAGACTCCGACGCCCGCCGAAGAGTTGCGCGGGGCCGGCCTGCGGGTGACGGCCGCCCGCGTCGCACTGCTCGAGACCGTCAGGGGCGGTGACCACCTGGGCGTCGAGGCGATCGCCTCCGGGGTGCGCGATCGCATCGGCCACGTCTCCCTTCAAGCCGTATATGAGGCGCTTCACGCGCTGACCGCGGCGGGACTCGTACGCCGCATCGAGCCGGCCGGCAGCCCGGCCCGGTTCGAGGGACGTATCGGGGACAACCATCACCACGTCGTGTGCCGGTCGTGCGGTGTCGTCGCTGACGTCGACTGCGCGGTCGGCGAGGCGCCCTGCCTGACCGCGTCCGACGACCATGGCTTCTCGATCGACGAAGCCCAGGTCATCTACTGGGGCCTGTGCCCCGGCTGCTCCACCGCCCGCAATTCCTGGACACCGTGATCCGCCCCTAGTCCGGAAGGATTTCCATGACCGAGAACCATGATCCAGTAGTCGTCGAAGACGCGACCCCGGAGAGCGGGGAATGTCCGGTCGTGCCCGGCCTCACGCACCCCACCATGGGTGACGCCAATCGTGAGTGGTGGCCGAACCGGCTCAACCTGAAGATCCTCGCGAAGAACCCCGCCGTGGCCAACCCCCTCGGCGAGGAGTTCAACTACGCCGAGGCGTTCAAGACTCTCGACCTCGCCGCCGTGAAGCGCGACATCGCGGAGGTGCTGACGACCTCCCAGGACTGGTGGCCGGCCGACTTCGGCCACTACGGTCCGCTCATGATCCGGATGGCGTGGCACAGCGCGGGCACCTACCGCATCAGCGACGGCCGCGGCGGCGCCGGCGCTGGCCAGCAGCGCTTCGCGCCGCTCAACAGCTGGCCGGACAACGTCAGCCTGGACAAGGCCCGCCGGCTGCTGTGGCCGGTCAAGAAGAAATACGGCCAGAAGATCTCGTGGGCCGATCTTATTGTCCTCACCGGCAACGTCGCCCTGGAGTCGATGGGCTTCAAGACCTTCGGCTTCGGCGGTGGCCGTCCGGACGTCTGGGAGCCGGACGAAGACGTCTACTGGGGTCCCGAGACCACCTGGCTCGGTGACGAGCGCTACACCGGCGACCGGGAGCTCGAGGAGCCCCTCGGTGCGGTCCAGATGGGCCTCATTTACGTCAACCCGGAGGGGCCGAACGGCAACCCGGACCCGCTCGCCGCGGCCCGCGATATCCGTGAGACGTTCCGCCGGATGGCGATGAACGACGAGGAGACGGTCGCCCTGATCGCGGGCGGTCACACCTTCGGCAAGACCCATGGCGCGGGCCCGGCGGATAGCGTCGGCCCCGATCCCGAGGCCGCCCCGATCGAGCAGCAGGGTCTCGGCTGGAAGAGCACGTACGGCACCGGCAAGGGCCGCGACGCGATCACCAGCGGTCTCGAGGTCACGTGGACCAGCACGCCGACCAAGTGGGACAACAGCTTCTTCGAGACCCTCTTCGGTTATGAGTGGGAGCTGACCCAGAGCCCGTCCGGCGCGAACCAGTGGCAGCCGAAGGACGGCGCCGGGGCGGGTACCGTGCCCGACCCCCAGGACCCGTCGCAGCGGCGCCCTCCGACGATGCTGACGACCGACCTCTCGCTCCGCTTCGACCCGGTCTACGAGCCGATCTCACGACGCTTCCTGGCGAACCCCGGCGAGCTCGCGGACGCCTTCGCCCGGGCGTGGTTCAAGCTGACCCACCGCGACATGGGCCCGGTCGTGCGCTATCTCGGCCCGGAGGTCCCGTCCGAGACGCTGGTCTGGCAGGATCCCGTTCCGGCGGTAGACCACGAACTCGTCGACGCTGCGGACATCGCCGCCCTCAAGGACCAGGTCCTCGCCTCGGGCCTGTCGGTATCCCAGCTGGTCTCTACCGCGTGGGCGGCCGCATCGTCGTTCCGCGGCAGCGACAAGCGTGGCGGCGCCAACGGCGCGCGCATCCGCCTGGAGCCGCAGAACGGCTGGGAGGTCAACAACCCCGACGAGCTGGCGGCGGTACTGCGCACGCTGGCGGGTATCCAGGGGTCCTTCAGCGCTGGCCCCAAGAAGATCTCGCTGGCCGACCTGATCGTGCTCGCCGGCGGTGCGGCCGTCGAGCAGGCCGCCAGGAACGCCGGCTTCGACGTCGAGGTGCCCTTCACGCCGGGGCGCACCGACGCGTCGCAGGAGCAGACCGATGTGGAGTCGTTCGTCAACCTCGAGCCGAAGGCGGACGGGTTCCGGAACTACCTAGGGAAGGGCACCCGGCTGCCGGCTGAGTACCTGCTGCTCGACAAGGCGAACCTGCTCACCCTGAGCGCTCCCGAGATGACGGTCCTCGTGGGCGGCCTGCGCGTCCTGGGCGCGAACTACGACGGGTCCAAACTCGGTGTCCTCACCACCACCCCCGGGTCGCTGACCAACGACTTCTTCGTCAACCTGCTCGATCTGGGTACGACGTGGCACCCGACGTCGCGGGACGCGAACACATTCGAGGGCCGCGACGCGGCCACCGGGGAGGTCAACTGGACCGGCAGCCGTGCCGACCTCGTCTTCGGGTCGAACTCCGAGCTGCGTGCGCTCGCGGAGGTCTACGCGAGCGATGACGCGCAGGACAAGTTCGTGACCGACTTCGTCGCGGCCTGGAACAAGGTGATGAACCTCGACCGCTTCGACCTCGTCTGATCATGACGTCCAGGTCGGCCGGCGCCGGCCGACCTGGACGGCCCGCTCGCTCGCGTATCGTCCGGCCGGTGGCTTGCGCCGCTACGCCGCGGCGGTCGCGGGCGGTTGCTTCCGTCATGAAACCCCGTTTTCAGCACATCCCGACGTGCTGGAAGCGGGGTTTCATTACCCTGCGGGGCACCGCCCGGAAACCTCTTTCGCCGTCGCCGGCGGTGCCGGGCGGTAGCATGCCCCTCTGGACAAGCCAGCGTAGGGACATCTGGCAGGGGGAGGACAGAACCGGTGGCTCGGCTGGCGATCTCAAAGGGCTTCCTGGCGGAATACGCGAAGCTGGACAAGGACGTCCAGGGCGCCGTCGATCAGGCGATCGCCAGGTTCGCCAGGCACCCTCATCCAGGCCAGCACCTGGAGAAGCCGCAGCACGGCCGGGACGACCGGATCCGCATCATGCCAGTGGACGGCCGCTGGCGCGGTGTCGTGCTCGCACCCGAAGGCACATCGACCGCAGACACGTACTGCCTGGTCACGGTCCTACCGGAAAACAAGGCGGAGGCATATGTAACCCGTCACCGGTTCAGCGTGTCCGGCCCGGAGGAACTGCAGCTCGTCTTCGCTCACCCGTTCGCGACGTGGCGCACGTTCCTGCATCCGGACCAGCGCCAGATCGCCTATCACTCCCGCTACTCCGGTCCCGCTCAGGTGACCGGCGGCCCCGGCACCGGCAAGACGGTGACCGTCCTGCACCGCGCCGCCTTCCTGGCCGAACGCGCCGAACCGGTCTTGGTCACCACCTTCGCCGGCAACCTGGCCGACGCCCTCGCCACCCAGCTCGACCTGCTGATCCCTGACCCCCGGGTGCGCCAGAACATCGAGGTGCTGAACGTCGACCGGCTCGCGTACCGCATCGTCAAGCAGGCCCGCGGCGCTCCGGTCATCGCGGACGAACGGATCCTCCGCGCCCGCTGGACGGAAGCCGCCGCCAGCAACGGGCTCACCTTCACCCCGGCGTTCGGCAAGAACGAGTGGGAACAGGTCATCCTGGCCCAGGACCTGCACACCGAGCAGGCCTACCTGACCTGCCAGCGCACCGGCCGCGGCCGGCCGCTCGGCAGAGCCCAGCGCACCCTGGTCTGGCGGGCCGCGCAGCAGGTCACCGCCGGACTAGCCGACACCAGCCAGACCACTCACCTGCAGCTGGCCAACGAGGCCACGCACCTGCTCCGGCAAGCGGGAGCCCCGCCCTACCGGCACATCCTCGTGGACGAGGCCCAGGACCTGCACCCGTCCCAGTGGCGGCTGCTCCGCGCCGCCGTCGCGCCCGGCCCGGACGACCTGTTCATCGCGGCCGACCCGCACCAGCGCGTCTACGATAACCGCGTCTCCCTGGCCAGCCTGCAGATCAGCGTACGGGGCCGGAGCCGGCGGCTGTCCCTGAACTACCGGACCACCCAGGAGATCCTGGCCTGGGCCGTGCCGCTGCTCGGCACGGAGCCGGTGACCGGCCTGGACGGCGAGGTGGACTCACTGCTCGGCTACCGGTCGCCGATGCACGGCCCGCGCCCGCAGCAAAAGGTGACGGCCACCCGAACCGAGGAATTCAAATATTTTACCGAACGGATCGTCGCGTGGCTCGCGTCCGGGCTCGAGCCGCACGCCATCGGCGTCACGGCCCGGTCCGCTCAGCTGGTCCGCGAGGCGCGCGAGGCGCTGAAGGCCGCCGGCATCGCCACCGTCTCCCTGAACGGCCGGGGCAGCACCCAGGCCGTTCGGGCCGGAACCATGCACGCGATGAAGGGCCTGGAATTCCAGGCCGTCGCGGTCATCGGCGTCGAGCAGGGCCTGGTCCCGGACCCCGCGGCGGTCACCCCGGCAGGCGAGGACGCCGCGGCGCACGCCCAGGACCTGCAGCGGGAACGCTGCGTCCTGTTCGTGGCCTGCACCCGGGCCCGCGACCATCTCTACGTCTCCGGCACCGGCGTGCCGAGCGCGTTCCTGCCGCCCCGCGAGGCAGTCCCGTCCGGTCCGCTGGCCACTGGCGCCGAGGTCAGCTCCGGCCAGCTGACGATCCGCGGCCGCGCCCCGGCCGACGGCCTGGCCGCTGCCCTCTACCTGGCCCGGGCCCCATGGCGGCCGCCGGTCATCGTCCCGGTTCCTGGCGACGGAGTAATCACCCTTCCGCCCGGGGTGCGCGACGCGGGTCCGCTCCGTGTCCTGCTCCGCGTCGAGGACCCGCCGGCCGTCACCAGCTGGCCGGACTGGCCGCCCCGCGATTCCTACCCGTGCGCCGCCCCGGGCATCCCGGTCGGCGCCGACCTGGAAGAGGACGCCCTGTCCCGGTTCCTGGCCGGGGAGCGGGACTTGCCTGTGCGGCCCCGCCGGGTAGATCGCCTGTGGCGGCTCATCCACCTGGCCGGCGACCTGATCGCCGCCGGGGCGCCCGCCGATCTCCGCGAGCGCTGCTCGGCCGTCCTTCGCCACCAGCCCGGCCTGGCCATAACCGGCCTCCTCGATGCCGGGTTCGATTCCGCGGCGTGCGTCGCCGGCCTGATCAGGACCGGCCTGGCCACTGCGCGGCCGGTCATGATGGATGACATGCGCGCGGCCGAACGGCTATGGGGCCTCGCCCCGGCCGCCGCGGCGGTGCTGTGCAGCCGGCTCCTCGCCGGGCCGGCCTACCCGGCCGAGGATCCGGCCGCGGTCGTCATGAAGGCCGCGCTGGCGCGGTGCGGCCCGGCCCTGGCTGCCCTGCTGCGCGGCGACGTCGATCCGTACGCCCAGGCCGCCCGGTTCGTCCC
This sequence comes from uncultured Actinomycetes bacterium, assembly GCA_963806335.1. Lineage (GTDB taxonomy): Bacteria > Actinomycetota > Actinomycetes > Streptosporangiales > Streptosporangiaceae > Palsa-504. The sequence goes on along the minus strand of CAWDXO010000013.1, from coordinate 612,319 downwards.
GGATGCCGAACCGGTCGCCGCCGACATCCCGCCGCTTCTACTCGACGCGCCCGCCAGAGCGGACGCCACCCGGCAGATGTTCGATGCCCGCACGACTCCCGAACTGGCCCGGGCCGCCCAGGACGCGGCCTCCGTCATCCGCGCCGCGGAGCGCCTGGTGTCGGCCTCCCCGTACCGTCACGCGGCCGCGCAGATCGCCGCCCGCCATCCCGACGGCCAGGGCGGGTGGCTCGCGCTCCCCGCCATGTCCACGGCCCTGGCTCTGGTCGCCCGCATCGCCGCCCGCGGTAACGAGGACTGCCGATCGTTCGAACGCGCCTGGCGCGGTACCTGGACCGCTCTCGCCCGCCAAGCACCCAACCTGACCAGTATCGACCTGGTGCTAGCGGAAGCCCTCATCGCAGCCGCCGAACGCGCCCGGTTCGCCAGGGCCATTCGATCCGCGGTATGAGCCTGAAACCCGATTCCGGCGCCGGGCTGCGCTCGGCGTTCACGGCCATCACCGACCTGATCGCCAGGACCCAGGACAGCAGCGTCAGACTGCGATCAGCAGCATCTGGCTGGCCAGTGCGGCCGAGGCGGCCAGGCTGTCCAGCAGCAGCCCGCGCGCGACCGGGATATTACGTACCTCCCACAACAGCAGGCAGTTGGTCCAGGCCAGGTCCCGGGCGCTGTTGATGCTCCAGTTGCAGATCAAGGTCGCCACTGCGCTGACGTGGTGGTCGACGGCGAGTTCGGGCGCGGATTCGAAGGACTGCCGGACGGACTGCTCAGCGGCGTCAAGCAGCCGGTCCACCTTCTGGTAGTCCGCGAGATGCGAGCCGGCCTCGGGTGAGGTAGCCAGGGCCGTGCAGGTGCTGACCACCGCCAGCGGCAGATCGTGGTTGATGTGAGCGTTCATGCCCGCCAGCGCGAACTGGACCGGCTCGATGCCGGCCGCCGCGCGCCGCTCCGCCAGCGGCCGCCAGGCCAGCGGCACCGCCGCCGGGTCGCCAGCGGCACCGGCCGCCGCGAAGTACAGATTGGCGAAGTCCACGTCCAGCCGGGTCATGAACGCGGGGTCGGCGAAGAAGCCCTGACCGAGCTGGCTATTCACCTGCCTGGTCACGTCCAGGTACATGCGGTTGAAACACGCGATCCCGTCGGCGGCGGGAAGCGCCGCCTCAATCGCCTCCATCCGGCTGATCGCCTCGGCGATCGAAGTCACTGGCGCGTCCATGATTGGCAGGCTGGGCGACATGGCAGTCACTATACGATCAACCAGGCCCACCAGCCCGCGGACCTCAAGCACTTGAAGTCCAGGGGCTAGTATCGGCCCCATGCCGGGACGGGAAGCGCCGGGTACCTGAGCGGTAACGTTCCCGGAACGGTCCGGGCGTAGCGTTTGCCCCATGGCTGAGGCGCCGCCAGCGGCTAGGCAGGCACACGCGGCGGAGCGTGCCCGTCGGTTCCGCCTTACGCCTCCGGTCGTCGCGGTCATTCTGGGCAGCCTGACGCTCGCGCTGACCGTCCTCTACGTACCGCTGGCCTGGCCGGCTCGCGACATTTCCGACGGCTGGGACGTTCTGCTCTCCTTGGTGGGATTCGCCCTGCCGGGAGTGGTGGTGGCCCGGCGTCAGCCGGGAAATCCCATCGGCTGGATCCTGATCGGCCTCGGCGTGCTTGGCGCCTGCTACCTCGACGCCTCGCGCTATGCGGCCCTCGACTACCACTTCCACCACTGAGGCCTGCCGTTCGGTCCGGCCGCGGTCGTGGTGGGCCAGGCGCTGTGGGGAACCGGGCAGTTCCTGGTGCTTCCGCTGGTTATCTTGCCCGAACGCAGCTTACGACCATCGGCGCGAGCCGCCGGCGTGGGCTTCTGCGGGGAACGGCTGGCATGCTTGCTGGTGTGGAACCGCAGGTGTCGAGTCCGGTTCTGGTCGGCCGATCCGGCCAGCTTTGATGAGGGCGAGCTTGGTTCGGAGCTGCCGGAGTCGCTGCGCGACCTGCTGGTGGCCAGCGTCCGGCGGCTGCCGGAAGAGACGCAGGAGGTGCTTCGGGTCGCGAGCGCGGGCAGCGAGCGTACTGGCCACAGGCTGCTGGCCGCCGTCACCGGGCTGGACGGCGCCGCGCTCGCCAGAGCGCTACGGCCCGCTGTGGCGGCCAACGTACTGTTGACCGACCCCGACAGTTATATGTTCCGGCACGCCCTGATCCGCGAGGCGGTGCATGACGAGCTGCTGCCAGGCGAGCGTGGAACCGGTCCGTGCTGCGCTCCTCCTGGAGATCTGCGGCAGGCTGAAGTATTACCTCGGACGGGCTGACTACGCCGAAGATCTGCGTGTGGCAGTCCGGCTGGTCCCGGCCGGCCCGCCCAGCACGGCGCGGGCACGGGTGCTCGAATCGCTGGCCCACCGTACCCTGCGCGTGCATGGCGGCTGGCCGGACGCCGAGCTGCGGGCGGCGGCCGAAGGAGCAGTGGTCACCGCGCGACGCTGCGGTGATGCCGCCACAGAAGCGGCCGCGCTCGTGACTCTCGCCTGCGCTGAGCCGATCGGCGGGAATGTCGGGCGGATCCGGGCCTTGCTAGCCGAGGCCCGTTCGGTCGCCGCCCGGGCGGGCGCTTACCAGCCGCTGCTGAGCGTCGCCATCACGGAGTCAGACATGCTGGAAGGCGCGGGCTTGCATGAACTGGCCGCTGGGGTAGCCCGCGATGGACTCGCGACCGCCCGCGAACACGGGGTCGCCCGGACCTATGGTGCGGTCCTGGCCGGCAACCTGGCCGAGCCATTGGTGTCGCTCGGCCGGTGGGATGAGGCAGGCGAGGTCATCGAGCGGGCCCTGCAGCTTGTCCCGCCGCGGGTAGGCAGAACCTGCCTGCAGCGGCTGGCTGGCGACGTTGCCCTGGCTCGCGGCGACCTGGCCGTCGCTGTCGAATCAGTCGCCTCGATCAGGTCCGTGCTCGAGGGCACCAGGTACCACGATCAATATGACCTGCCCCTGGCCCGGCTCGAAACCGAGATGCTGCTGGCCCAGGGCAGGCCGGCCGAGGCGCTGTCCGTGATAGAGGATGCTCTCAGCCATTTCGACGTGCTGCCTAGCTCCCGGTATGCCTGGCCGCTGCTGGTCGTCGGCGCCCGGGCGTGCGTCGCCGCCGCAGCGGCCGGTACGCGTGACGGAGCGCTTGCCGCGAAGGCAGCCGCGATCCGTGATCGCCTGCGCACCGAGACGGGCCGGCTGGCCGCGGAGGGACTTGCGCAGCAAGCTCACCAGCTGACCTTCGCCGCAGAGGCGGGTTGCGCCGACCGTGCCCTGGCTGGCACCGGGCCGGGCGAACTAGCCCAGCTCGGCGATAGGGAGACGGCCTGGGATGAAGCCGCGCAGACCTGGGAGACGCTGCGCGAGCCCTACCCGCTGGCGATGGCTTTGCTGCGATCCGCCGAAGCCGCGCTGGTCGTCGGCGATCGCGAGGGCGGTGCCATCCGACTGCGCCGGGCCGCCGTGCTCGCGCAGTCGCTCGCCGCCAGACCGTTGAGGGATGACATCGCCCTGCTCGCCCGGCGGGCCAGGATCTCGCTTGCCCCGCCCAGCGACGACGGCGGAGGCCGGACTGCCCTCGGGTACAGCCCAGCGGCCGAACCCGAACGGCTGGGGCTAACCGCGCGGGAGTTCGAGGTGCTGCGGCTCGTCGCGGTCGGCCGTAGCAACCGAGAGATCGCCGGCGAGCTATTCATCTCGGCGAAGACCGCCAGCGTGCATGTGTCCAATATCCTCAGCAAGCTCAGCGTGAACAGCCGCGGCGAAGCCGCCGCCACCGCCCACCGTCTCCGTCTCTTCGACTTCCCGGGGCCCTGAGCCGGGAGACCGTGCTAGCCGTACCTCAGATTCGGGTGGCCGCACGGTGTATCTCCTGCTCGCGCGCGGCGAGCATTGAGATGTAGGTGACCGGAGTGGCCGGCACCGCAGATCACGGGAGACATAGCGCTGGGTGTCCTGGCCGGCGTAGTCGGGGTCGAGGTAGATGAAGCAGCGCTGGATCTTCCAGTCGCGGATCTCGAAGACATCGCACCATCGGCCGGCGCCCCATTCGGGGACCCCGGCCCGCCATGGCCCGTCCCGGTGCTCACCGTGCTGGTGCCCTCGCATACCACGACGTCACCTGCGTAGACCCGGTTGAAGTGGGAGTAGTGGTGGACTATCGATTTGATCGTGGCGCCGACATCGGCACCTCAGCACCCTAACCAAGCTGAGCCGACGCGCTAGCGGGTACCTCTGATGTAGTCGGTCAATGCGGCTCGCTCGGATTCGAGTTCGTCGATCCGGTTCTTCACCACATCGCCGAGGCTCACGATTCCCCGCAAGCCGCCGTCAGCCACCACCGGCGCATGCCGGACCCGCTGCTCGGTCATCATGCGCATGACGTCCTCGAGCTGGGTCTCTGGCGTGACCGTGTGCACCTCGGCGGTGTAGATAGCCGTGATCGCCTCAGACATCACCGCGGCGCCTCGCTTGGCGAACGCCCGGACGATATCGCGCTCACTGGCGATCCCGTCGACCGAGGCGCCGTCGTGAGAGACGACGACAGCGCCGATCCGGTGCTCGGCGAGCACCGCCAGCAGGCGCCGCACCTTCGTGTCCGGGGTAACGGTGACGACCCGCGTGCCCTTAACGCGAAGTACATCGCTAATCCGCATTCGGCCCTCCCAGACCCCGGTGCCGGGGCTGATCGCGTGCCCGCATCTCCAGGCTAATACGTCAGCCCGCGGCAGCCAGGTAGCTGATCGGCGGTGTCGGTGGTGGCGCGCATTGCCCCGGTCCCTGAACGCTTCGATGTCCGGCGCCGGGGCGGGGCCCGCGGTCATCGCTGCCGTTGCCTGAGCCTGCGGTTCTTGATCCGGTTGCCGCAGCTGGCCATGTCACACCAGGCGCCGGCCCGGCTGTGGGAGCGGTCGTAGAAAGCCCACCGGCAGTCCGGGTTGCCGCAGGCCTTTAGCCGCGGCCAGGTGCCATCACGCTGGGCGTCGCGCATCACAAGCAGCAACGCGAGCAGGTCCGTGCCGGACTGGCCGGCGGGCTCGGTGCTGAGGCTGACATGCCCGCCGGATCCCACCTGCAGCGCAGGCCGGGAGGCCTGGGCCACGGCCTGCAGCGGCTGCAGATCGCCCGGCATGGGGTCGGAGCCTCCGCTGTTGGCTACCAGCATCGCCCGGATGCCCTCGCGCACGCCGCGGGCTAGGTGCAGGTCGGCCGGTTCTGGCCTGCGCTCGGTGCTCCACAGGCCGGCCCCGGTCAGCCAGTCGCGGGCTGCTGCGGGATCCAGCAGCAGGTCGGAGCCGTGGTCGCCGTCCCAGGTATTGACGAACGACTGCACGAGCAGTAGCGGCATCGGGGCCGGCTTGGTCTCCTCGCCGGGCACCCACGACGGCACGATCATGACGAACAGGATACCAGACATGACCATCTAATAGGTTTGACCGGTCTCTGAATGACCCGTAAAGTTACTTTACTAGTCACCAAAGAGGTGGGACGCCGCCGGCTCCAGGGCGGCCTGACCGATCGGAGGTGCAAGTCATGGTGATCCTCCTCGGACTCGCCGCTGCCGTGCTCTATGGCAGCGGCGACTTCCTCGGCGGCATGGCGACCCGCAGAACGCACGTGCTGCCGGTGCTCATGCTGGCCGACACGGCCGGAGTGGTGGTCGCGCTCGCCGCCACGGCGATATCTCCTAGCGCGATCAGCCTGGCGGGCCTGGCCTGGGGGATCAGCGCCGGCCTGATCGGCGGTCTCGGTCTGACTGGCGGCCAGCCTCGCCGTCGCGGCGCGGGAACACGGCTTCAAGGACCGCGAGGCCCGGACCGCCGCCCGCCTGGCCGTGCGCAGCTATCGCACCGAGATGACGAACTACGCCGCGATGCGCTTCCTGGAGGTCTGGTATTCCAGGATCGATATCGATGAAGTGAGCAGGCTGTTCGACGCGCTCCAGCCGAAGGAGGCCGTACGCCGCCGCCACCGGGACATAGCCCAGGCGCGCCGTCGCACGAGCCTCAGGGCCTTCCTGAAGATGTGCGACCAGGTGGAGGGGCAGTACCGTATCCGGCAGGCTCACCCGGTGATCGTCCGCTTCCCCGTCGAGCGCCACCCAGGCGTCCTGGAGGAGTTGCGTAGCGCTGTCGCGCAATACCAGCAGACGCTGCAGGCGGACCGGCGGGAGGTGCTGCGGCGCTACTATTTCGGCGACTTCGCACGCAAGGTTGTCGGCGTCGGATCGGTCGGAACTGAGGCGTTCGTCATGCTGCTGATCGGCGACCGAGCCGACGAGCCTTTGTTCTTGCAGGTGAAGGAGGCACAAGAGTCGGTGCTGGCCCCGTTCGTCGGGCCGGGCGAACACGAGCACCAGGGCGAGCGGGTCGTCATGGGTCAGCGGCTGACCCAGGCCGCCACCGACCCGTTCCTCGGCTGGACGACGGGCGCCGGAACCAATGGCACGGCCCGAAAGCATTACTACGTACGCCAGCTGCGCGACATGAAGGGCAGCATGAGCGTCCCTTTGATGGACCCGCTCCAGCTCGGCTACTACGGCAGGCTCTGCGGCTGGGCGCTCGCCCGGGCGCACGCCCGGACCGGGCGGGCCACCATGATCGCCGGCTACCTCGGCACGGGCGAGGCCTTTGACCATGCCATCGCGGATTTCGCTATCGCCTACGCCGACCAGAACGAGCAGGATTACCAGCGGCTACTCCAAGCCGTCTCGACCGGGCGCGTGCTGGCGACCGTCGGGCCGTGACGGCGCGCTGGCGGACTAGGAAGGGTCCGGCTGGGGGGCCGGACGGTGTGACACCTGGCGGTCGGCGCTCTTCAGCATCCGCAAGGCGACCGGCGGGTAGATGATGACCGACAACAGGCCGGCCACCACCAGGGCGGCGGCCGTGGACGCCCGCTGGTGACCGGTCTGGACCCCGATGGTGGTAGCCACGACGATGAACGTCAAGGATGTGGCTTGCATGAAACCGGCTGCTATGGCGCGCGTACGCCCGACGACCCGCACGTACAGCAGAGCCGGCAGTCCCCGCACCGCCAGCAGCGCGACCAGGAAGACCGGCACGTCAATGATCGCGCGGGGGCTGCGGAACAACGAGGACACGCCGAGGCCGACGCCGGTGCTCACGAAGAACACCGGGATCAGGAATCCGAAGCCGATCGCCTCCAGCTTGCCCTGGAATTCCTGCCGGGAGGCCGGCGATTCGTCGGTCCGGCGCACGATGACCCCGGCCAGGAATGCCCCCAAGATGGTGGCCAGCCCGAAGTGCTCGGCGACCACCGCGAAGGCCAGGGCGAACGTGATGGCCAGCCGGACCCGCAGCTGGGAGCTTGTGTTCTCCAGCCGCTGTACTACATTCCGCACCGGGTCCCATCCCCTGACCCGCTGGGTCACCACCACGACGACGGCGGTAAAGCCGACGAACCCGGCTAGCAGCCCCAGTTCGGCCTGCGGGTTCTTCGACGAAGCCGAGAAAAACACCGACAGCAGGACAAGCGGAGCGAGTTCTGCCAGCGAACCCGCGGCCATGATCAGGCGACCGAAGACTGTCTCGGTCTGGCCCGCGTCGTTGAGGATGGGTACCAGGACCCCGAGCGAGGTCGCCAGCAATGTGATCCCCACCAGCAGGCCGTCCCTGACCTCGCCGCCCAGCTCGAGCCCGTAGGCGAACAGGAGAGCCAGCACCGCGGAAAGAACGAAAGCCCGCCCGACGAGGGTGAGGACCCGGCGGTCGAACTGCCGCAGGTCGATCTCGAAGCCGGCCATGAACAACAGGAAGCCCAGGCCCAGGTCGGCTGTCACCCGGACAGCCACGTCGAGATGCACCCACCCCAGGACCGCCGGGCCGACCAGGACCCCGCCGAGGATCTCCAGCACCACCGCCGGCACCTTCACCGCCGGGACGAGCCCGAGGAGCAGCGGCACCACGACGGCGACCGCGCCGACGATCAGCAGGCCGGTGAAGGAGATCATGGCGGACCCGGCAAAGGTTGCAGGCAGCAGCCTGGCTGACTCCATCCGCCATTAGCTGCACGCGGACCGGGCTCAGCGCGGCTGGCCCTCACCGGCGGCTCGGTGGCCGCCGGTCCCGAAACCGTGCCGTGCCGAGCCCGGCCCGCATCCTGTGGTTCAGGGCCGGGGCCATGGCAGCCGACCCGGCCAGCACCGGGAACACGGGACTGCTGGCGCAGGCCTGCCAGACGCCGGTCTCCCGGTCGCCGGTGACGGTCACGTCAGCGCTCCTTCACTTCAGGCGCCGATCCTCGACTCGCCAGGATCGGAGGCTGCTACCACCCTCGCACCTGATCTGGCCGCGGGAATCATCCGCCATGGGTGGTGCGGCATGATGCGTGGCCGACTAGTTGGTCGCGAACGTTAGTTCGCCGGGGTAGGTCATGCTGTCAGTGGTTGAGGTGCGTGGCGATCATGACGGCCGGTCAGGCCGTCATCAGTAGGACTGCAGTGCCCTGCTAGGTCACGTGACACCAGTCGCTGGTACCCACCTGCCCTCGGTAGCCGAGGTCGCGGCCAGCCACACCGCCGGTATCGTGGGGCCGTCTCGCCCGGCGGGACGCCGGGAACCGGCAGACTGGAGGCTCGTGATGCGGTTCACCAAACTTGACCACTCGTGCGTCAGGCTGGACAAAGACGGCGCGGTGCTGGTCATCGACCCCGGCACCTTCGGCGACGCGGCCGCGGCCCTGGACGGCGCTACCGCGGTGATGGTCACCCATGAGCACCCGGACCACCTCGACGCGGACGCGATCCGCGCCGCTATGTCCAATGACCCTGGCCTGACCGTGTGGGCCAACCAGTCGATGTGCGCGCAATTCAGTGAGTTCGGCGGCCGGGTGCACGAGGTGCGGCACGGCGACGCGCTGGCGGTCGCCGGGTTCTCCGTGCACGTCTACGGCACGGAGCACGCGCCGATCCATGCCGACATCCCGGTGCCGGTGAACACCGGGTTCCTGGTCGAGGGGGAGCTGTTCCATCCCGGTGACTCGTTCACGGTCCCCGAAGAGCCCGTCTCGACGCTGCTGCTCCCGATCAGCGCCCCGTGGCTGAAGGCCGGGGAGATGATCGACTACTTCCGCGCGGTCGGGCCCGCCCGCGGCTACGCCATTCATGACGCGATCCTGAACGCCAACGGGCTGGGCCTGATGACCCGGCTGATGTCCGCGGCCGCCGCCCCCAGCGGCGCCCAGGTCGCCCGGCTCGAACCCGGCACCAGCCTGGAGCTGTAGCCTTCCCTTAGCTCAGGCCTTCCCTTAGCCCAGGTCCGCGGCACTACCCGCCGCCGCAGCGCTTAAGCCAGTCACGTGGGGCGAGCACCACCGCCCGTTCGGCAGAAAGAAAGCGCGCTGGGGCCGGCGCTGCCGGTGCACCGGCTACACCAGGTTCACTCCCGCTACTCCGCGGGCGCCCGGACCGCGCTTACCGGCCGGCCGCTAACCGGCGTCGCCGAGCCAGGCCCGGCCGGACCGCGCCCCGCGGGGACTGCCCGGGCGGTCAGCAGCGCGGCGGAAACCACGCCCGCGGCGGCGAAGAACCCGATGATGAGGACCAGGCCCTCGCGGTAGGCCGCGACCGGATCAGCCGACGACACCCGGGACAAGATGGCCACCAGCCCGGCCACCCCGAGCACGGTGCCGACCTGGCGCGCGGTGTTGAGGATCCCGCTGCCGGTGCCGAACCTGGCCGGCGTCAGCGAGGTGCTCCCCGCGCCGAGCAGCGAGGGGATGGTCAGGCCCACCCCGGCGCCGCCCAGCAGCTGAGCCGGCAGCAGGTGGGTCAGGTAGGCCGGCTGGGCCTGGATCCGCGACAGCCACAGCAGCTGAGCCGCGGTGTTGACGGCGCAGCCGAGCACCGCGACCCGGCCGGGCCCGCCGAGCCGGGCCGCCAGGCGCGGCGCCGCGATGCGGGCGAACGGCAGCACCATGAGCGGCCCGGGCGCGATGGCCAGGCCGGCCAGCACGGCGGAGTAATGCCACACGCCGGTCAGGAACTCGACCGTGCCGAGCACGAAGGCGCCGAACCCGGCGTAGTACAGGATCGAGGCGGCGAACGCGCCGCTGAAGGTCCGCGAACGCAGCAGCTCCAGTTCGATGACCGGGGCATGGTGCCGCCGCGAGCGGTACACCATGGCCGTGCCGCAGGCCAGCGAGGCGGCCAGCAGGCCGATGAAGGAGGCCGAGCCCCATCCCCAGCCGGGCGCCTCGACCAGGGCGAACGCGAGCAGGCCGACCGCCGCGGCGAGCAGCCCGGCGCCGATCAGGTCGGGCCGTCCGCGCGCGGCGTCGTCCTTGCTCTCCGGCACCACCTTGACGGCCAGGACCACGGCGGCCAGCCCGACCGGTACGTTAATCCAGAACACCAGGCGCCAGTTGATCTGCACCAGGCTGCCGCCGATCACCGGGCCGAGCGCCGCCCCCAGGGCCCCCAGGGCCGACCAGGTGCCGATCGCCTTGGCCCGGGCGGGAGCCGGGACGGCGGCCAGCAGCAGCGACAGCGACGCGGGGACCATCGCGCCGGCGCCGGTCGCCTGGATGACCCGGGCCGCGATCAGCGCGGCTACGCCCGGCGCCAGCCCGCACAGCACCGACCCGGCGCTGAACGCGGCCAGCCCGCCCACGAAGAGCCGCCGCCGCCCGATCCGGTCGGCCCACCGGCCGGCCGGCACCAGCACCGCCGCGAACACGATCGTGTAGGCGTTGAGCACCCAGGACAGCGAGCTCAGGCTGGTGCCGGGGTACTGCCTGCTGATGTAGGGGAACGCCAGGTTGACGATGAACAGGTCCAGGCTGGACATGAACACGGCCAGGGACAAGACGCCCACGATGGCAGTGGCCGAACGTCCGCCCGGGGCCCGGCCCGGCCCGGCCGTCGTCGTCGTCGTCGGGGGAGTGGAGCTCACCGGCCGCCTCCTAGTAAGTCCGGAATCTGGATTCACCATACCCCGTCACCCGGTAGTGCGTCCATAAATCCAACTGATGAGGTAAACTAGCCCTATGACCGCCGACCCGGCCCAGCCGCGGCCCTGCTCCATCGCCCGCACCCTGGACATCGTGGGCGAGAAGTGGGCCCTGCTGGCCGTGCGGGAGGTTTTCCTCGGCAACCGCAGGTTCGATGAGATGGTGCGTCGCACCGGCGCGCCGCGTGACACGCTCGCCGCCCGGCTCCGGACCCTGGTCGGCGCCGGGATCCTCGAGCGGCGACCGTACAGCGAGCATCCGGCGCGCTTCGAGTACCATCTCACCGACGCGGGCCGTGACCTGTATCCCGTCATCGTCACGCTGATGCGGTGGGGCGACCAGTACCTGGCCGGCGACGACGGGCCGCCGCTGGTCCTGCAGCACCGCTGCGGGCACCCGGTGGTGACTCAGGTGGTCTGCGAGGCCTGCGGGGAACCGCTGCACCCGCGCGACACCCGGCCGGTGGCCGCGGGCGGCTAACGATCCCGCCGGGGTCCGCCGGGCGGTCAGGAAGAGCTCGACCAGTTCGGTAGTGGTGGTGGTGTCTTCCGGAGCCTTATCGTCGCGCCACCGCCCGGTGAACCGGGGGAAGCGCATCGCCAGCCCGGCGTTCTCCTTGATCTGGCCCCAGCCAGCGGTGTAGTTCGGCGACAGGGTGAGCTCGGCGCTGAGGATCTCCAGCACCAGGCCGGGCTCGAACCACACGTCGGGTTCCTGGCGCGCGTCCACCCGGGCCGGCCGGTGCGCGGCAGCCAGCGGCGCCAGCCGGGCGGGCAGGGCGGCCAGGTCGGCGTCGGAGAACCCGGTACCGCACTTGGTCACCGCGCGGAACAGGTCGGCGTCCGGGTCGTAGGCGGCGAGCAGCACCGCGCCGTAACCGCCGGCCCGCCGGCCGCGGCCGGCGAACGCGCCGACGACGACCAGGTCGACGGTGTCGGACAGTTCGGTGCGGTAGTCCCGCTTGAGCTTGATCCACAGCCAGCCGCGGGCGCCGGCCTGATAGATGGCGTGCGGGCCGACCGACTTGCACACCAGCCCCTCGGCGCCGTCGGTGACCGCCTGCTCGAACACGGCGTCCAGCGCGGCCGGGGTGTCGACGTCGGTGGCGGTGGTGAGGCGCAGCCGGTCAGAAACGGTGACCGCTGAAGCCAGCGCGGCCCGCCGTTGCGGGTAGGACAACATGGTCAGATCCTGGCCGTCGGCGTACAGCAGCTCGAAGCAGAACAGGGCGACAGGGACATCCAGGACGGCCTGGTCGATGCCATGCTTACGCCGCCGGAACATGACCTCGCCGAACGGCCGCAGCTCACCCGCTGCCGCGTCGTAGGCGACGACCTCTCCCTCGACGATCGCCTCGCGGGGACCCAGCCCGGCCGCCAGGGTCTCGACGACGTCCGGGAACTGGGAGCTGACCCGCTCCAGCCGCCGGGTATAAAGCTCGATCGTCCCGTCGGCGGTGCGGTGCGCCTGGACCCGGACGCCGTCGTATTTGTACTCGGCCGCGCACCGCCCGCCCAGCCGGGCCAGGATCTCCGCGGCGTCGGACAGCCGCTGGGCCAGCATGGCCCGCACCGGGTTCCCTGGGCGCACCCGGATCTGCTCGACGGCCGCCACCCCGCCCTCCACGAGGACAGCAGCGACCCGGCCCAGGTCGCAGCAGATGTTGTAGGCGCGTTCCAGCACCGGCCGGGCGGGCCGCCCGCCGGCGTGTACCTGGGCGAGCGCGTCGAGAATGGTCGGCGTGCCGATGCCCAGCCGCAGCCCCTTGGTGACCAGGCGCAGCAGGTAGCGAGCCTCCAGCGGGGTGGCCTGGCCGAGCAGCCCCGCCAGCAGGTCAAGCTTGCGGCCCTGCGAGCCCGGCCCCTCGGCCGCGGCGATCTGGTGCAGCGTGTCCACCACGGCGGTGACCGTCAGCGCTGCCGGGCGCTCGCCGGCGGTAACGGCCAGCAGCTGCTCGGCGGCCTGGCCCAGGTCACCGGTCTGGAGGAGGAGGGTGGCGACCTGCCCGGGCTCGGCGCCGGTGGCGGTGGTCACCGCGCGGACGGCGAGCTTCTCGGCCAGGCCGAGGTCCACCCCGGCGAACTCCGGCGCGATCAGCCCCTGGCACAGGTAGCACACCTCCGGCAGCAGCGCGGCCGGGGTCTGCGCCAGCAACGCGGCCAGCCGGTCCACTAGCACCAGCCGGCCGCTGGCCTGCTCAAGGTCACGGTAGGCCTCGGCCACGATCAGGTACCGCACGCTAAGGCGTCACCACCTGCCGGCCCAGTTTCTTGATCACCGCGCTGCCGTCTATGACCATCTCGCCGCGCTGATTCGACGCGGTCGTCCGCAGCTTGATGATCTTCTTGTCGTCGCGTTTCTCCGTGACGCTCACCATTACCTTGATCGTATCGCCGATCTTGACGGGAGCCACGAACTTCAGGTCCTGGCCGAGGTAAATAGAGTTCGGCCCGGGCAGCTGAGTGCCTAGTACCGCGGAGATCAACCCCGCCATGAGCATGCCGTGCGCAATCCGCTCCCCGAACATCGATTGCTTCGCGTATTCGGCATCGACATGAATCGGGTTCATGTCCCCGGTGACGCCGGCAAAATTCACGATATGCGCCTCGGTGATCGTTCTGCTGAGTGACGCCTCATCGCCGACCTTGATGTCCTCGTAGGCTAGCTCGGGCATATGTCACGCTCCGAAATCAATCGTGCAGCTCTTGGCGCGGCACGCACACCATCATCATCTGTGACAGCTGTCCGAGGCTAAAGGGCCATTGGTCCCGTGATCGCGGCCATCGGCATCGAGGCACCGCCGGTCGAGGCACCGGCGGTCGAGGCGTCACGGCTAGGCCGCGCGAGGCACTGGCGTCACAGTAAAGGTCCCTGGCCACTGACCCTTCGGGAAATTTTGAAATTTTTCCTACTGAACGAACCTTGGTAAAAGTTCTCGGCCTGGTGCGTCTGGAAGCCCGCGGCGCGTCCCGCATGATGCCCGCATGGTCATAGTTACTTCCCGGCAACGGGTCGTTAGTCCCGCGGTCAGGTGTCCATTGGCGCTATCCGCTCCGAGGGCGGTCAGCGAAGCTGAGCAGGAAGCGACGAAGCTTCACAGTATTTCCAGCCGTCCTGCGTCCGCCACGCAGGTACCGACTGGTAGGAGGCAGCCGTGAAGGAAATCCTCGACACGATCCTCGACCCCGGTAGCCAGCCCGCCGATTTCGCCGCGCTGCGATTGCCGGAGTCTTACCGGGCGGTCACGCTGCATCGGGACGAGGAGCACATGTTCGACGGTGTGCACACCCGCGACCGGGACCCGCGTAAGTCCCTGCACGTGGAGGAGGTGCCGGTCCCCGAGCTCGGCCTGGGTGAGGCGCTGATCGCCGTCATGGCCAGCGCGGTCAACTACAACACCGTGTGGAGTTCTATCTTCTCGCCGGTCTCCACCTTCGCCTTCCTGCGCCGCTACGGGAAGCTCTCGGAGCTCACCGCGCGGCACGACCTGCCGTATCACGTGGTCGGCTCGGACCTGGCGGGCGTGGTCCTTCGGACCGGCCCTGGGGTGACCGTCTGGCAACCGGGCGAGGAGGTGGTGGCCCACTGCCTGTCGGTGGAGCTGGAAAGCTCCGACGGGCACAACGACACCATGCTCGACCCGGAGCAGCGCATCTGGGGTTATGAGACCAACTTCGGCGGTCTGGCCGAGCTGGCTCTGGTCAAGACCAACCAGCTGATGCCCAAGCCGAAGCACCTGACCTGGGAGGAGGCGGCGACACCGGGCCTGGTGAACTCGACCGCGTTCCGGCAGCTGGTCTCGGACAACGGCGCGTCGATGAAGCAGGGCCACAACGTCCTGATCTGGGGCGCCAGCGGTGGCCTGGGCGCTTATGCCACCCAGTACGCCCTCGCGGGCGGGGCGATTCCGGTCTGCGTGGTGTCCAGCGAGCGCAAAGCAGAGCTCTGCCGGTCGATGGGTGCTGAGCTGGTCATTAACCGCTGCGCCGAGGGCTATCAGTTCTGGAAGGACGAGCGGACCCAGGATCCCAAGGAGTGGAAGCGGTTCGGCGCCAGGATCCGCGAACTCACCGGCGGTGAGGACGTCGACATCGTCTTCGAGCACCCGGGCCGGGAGACGTTCGGTGCCTCGGTGTACGTGGCGCGGCGCGGCGGCACCATCGTGACCTGCGCCTCGACCTCGGGGTTTATGCACGAGTACGACAACCGCTACCTGTGGATGAGCCTCAAGCGCATCATCGGCTCGCACTTCGCCAACTACCGGGAGGCGTGGCAGGCCAACCGCCTGATCTCCAAGGGCATGATTCACCCGACCATGTCGGTGGTCTATCCGCTGGCGGATGCCGGCCAGGCCGCCCTGGATGTGCACAGAAACCTGCACCATGGCAAGGTCGGGATCCTGTGCCTGGCCCCGCGCGACGGTCTCGGCGTGCGCGATCACAAGCTGCGTGAGAAGCACCTGACCGAGATCAACCGCTTCCGGGATGTGTGAGGTGTCCCAGCCCGCCGTGCCCGCCGGGCCAGCACGGACCCCGCGGCCCGCCCGCGACCGTCCGTGGCTGATGCGGACCTACGCCGGGCACTCGTCCGCCCGGGAGTCCAACGCGCTGTTCCGCCGGAACCTGGCCAAGGGTCAGACCGGCCTGTCGGTGGCGTTCGACCTGCCCACCCAGACCGGTTACGACGCCGACCACGACCTGGCGCGCGGCGAGGTCGGCCGGGTCGGCGTCCCGGTCGGGCACCTAGGCGACATGCGGGCCCTGTTCGACGGCATCCCGCTGGAGCAGACCAACACCTCGATGACGATCAACGCCACGGCCATGTGGCTGCTGGCGCTGTACCAGGTCGTGGCCGAGGAGCAGGGCGCCGACATCACCCGGCTGACCGGCACCACGCAGAACGACATCATCAAGGAGTACCTGTCCCGCGGCACGTACGTGTTCCCGCCGGGCCCTTCGGTGCGCCTGACCACCGACGTGATCGCCTACACGGTGGCCCGCATGCCCAGGTGGAACCCGGTCAACATCTGCAGCTATCACCTTCAGGAGGCCGGGGCCACCCCGGTCCAGGAGATCGCCTACGCGCTGTGCACCGCGACCACGATCCTGGACGCCGTCCGCGACTCCGGGCAGGTTCCCGCGGAACGGATGGGCGAGGTCGTCGGGCGGATCTCCTTCTTCGTCAACGCGGGCATCCGCTTTGTCGAGGAGATGTGCAAGATGCGGGCCTTCGCCCGGCTCTGGGACACGATCACCAGGGAGCGGTACGGGATGACCGACCCGGCGCACCGCCGTTTCCGCTACGGCGTGCAGGTCAACTCGCTCGGCCTGACCGCGGCGCAGCCGGAGAACAACGTCCAGCGGATCGTCCTGGAGATGCTGGCCGTCACCTTGTCCAGGGACGCCCGGGCCCGCGCCGTGCAGCTGCCCGCCTGGAACGAGGCGCTGGGCCTGCCGCGCCCGGCGGACCAGCAGTGGAGCCTGCGCATCCAGCAGGTGCTGGCGTACGAATCGGACCTGCTGGAGTACGGCGACCTGTTCAACGGCTCCGCCGTGGTGGCGGCCAAGACCGAAGAGCTGCTGGCCGGCGCCGAGGCGGAGATGGCCGCGGTAACGGAGCTCGGCGGGATGGTGCCGGCGGTCGAGTCCGGCTATCTCAAGGCCCAGCTCGTCGCCTCGCACGCGGCCCGGCAGGCGCGCATCGAGTCCGGCGCGGACAAGGTCGTGGGCGTCAACTGCTTCCAGGCCACCGAGCCCAGCCCCCTCATCGGGGACACCGGCGCCGCGGTCCACCAGGTGGACCCGGCCTACGAGCAGGCGGTGCTGGCCGACCTGGCGCAGTGGCGGGAGCGGCGCGACGGGGCGGCCGTGCGCGCCGCGCTGGCCCGGCTCAAGGCCGACGCGGACCCGGCAGCGCGCCCGGACGTCAACCTGATGGAGGCCACGCTGGCCTGCGCCCGGGCGGGTGTGACCACCGGCGAGTGGTCCTTCGCGTTGCGGGAGGCGTTCGGCGAATACCGCGCGCCCACCGGACTGAGCGGCGTGCCGGCGGCGCCCGCCCGGCCGGACGCGGAGCTCGCCGCGGTCCGCCGGGCGGTGCACGCCACGGCGGCCGAAATCGGGACGGGCAGGCTGCGCCTAGTGCTCGGCAAGCCTGGCCTGGACGGGCACTCCAACGGTATCGAGCAGATCGCCATCCGGGCCCGCGACGCCGGATTCGAGGTGATCTACCAGGGCATCCGGCTCACTCCCGCGCAGATCGCGGCGGCCGCGGTCGCCGAGGACGCGGATTGCGTCGGGCTGTCGATCCTGTCCGGCGGGCACGGCGAGCTAGTACCCGACGTGCTGCGCCGGCTGCGCCGGGCCGGGGCGGAAGACATCCCGGTGGTGGTCGGCGGGATCATCCCGCCGGCCGATGCTGCGGAGCTGCGAGACTTGGGAGTAGCCGCCGTCTTCACCCCCGGCGACTTCGGCATCACCGCCATCATCGGCCGTATCGTCGACGAGATAAGACTGGCCCGCAAGCTCCAGCCGTGGCCGTCCGAGCCGGCGCCACTGACCAGGGAAGGGTGACACGACCTGACATGACCACCGCAACGACCGCACCATCAGAAACGGCCGGCGCGACGCGCCAGCGATCAGCCCCGCGCCCGCGGCGTTCCTGCCTGGCTGTGCCGGGCAGCAATCCGCGCTTCCTGGAGAAGGCCCAGGGGCTGCCCGCCGACCAGGTGTTCCTGGACCTGGAGGACGCCTGCGCGCCGCTGGCCAAGGAGAGCGCCCGGCACTCCATCGTCGACGCGCTGAACACCGGCGACTGGGGCGGCAAGATCCGGGTCGTCCGGGTCAACGACTGGACGACCCACTGGACCTACCGGGACGTGATCACGGTGGTGGAGGGCGCGGGTGCCAACCTGGACTGCCTGATGCTGCCGAAAGTGGCCGACGCCGGGCAGGTAGTGGCGCTGGACCTGCTGCTCACCCAGATCGAGAAGACGGTGGGCCTGCCGGTCGGCCGGATCGGCATCGAGGCGCAGATCGAGAACGCCAGGGGCCTGATGAACGTCGAGGAGATCGCTGCCGCCTCGCCGCGGCTTGAGACCATCATCTTCGGGCCCGCCGACTTCATGGCCTCGATCAACATGAAGTCACTGGTGGTCGGCGAGCAGCCCCCTGGGTACCCGGCGGACGCGTACCACTACATCCTGATGCGTATCCTGATCGCCGCTCGCGCCCACGGCCTGCAGGCTATCGACGGTCCCTACCTGCAGATCCGCAACACCGACGGGTATCGCGCGGTCGCCCGGCGGGCGGCCGCCCTGGGTTTCGACGGCAAGTGGGTGCTGCACCCGGATCAGATCGCGGCCGCTAACGAGATCTTCTCTCCCTCCCAGGAGGACTACGACCACGCCGAGCTGATCCTGGACGCCTACGACTGGTACACCTCGGAGGCGGGCGGCGCCAGGGGATCGGCCATGCTGGGCGAGGAGATGATCGACGAGGCGTCGGCCAAGATGGCCCTGGTGATCGCGGCCCAGGGCCGGGCCGCGGGCCTGGCCCGCACGTCGGCGTTCGAGCCCCCGCGGCCCCCGCGACCCGCTGGAGAGTGAGCACGATGCAGTTCGGACGGACCTATGAGGAGTTCGAGGTCGGCGCGGTCTACAAGCACTGGCCAGGCAAGACGGTCACCGAGTACGACGACCACCTGTTCTGCCTGCTCACCATGAACCATCATCCGCTCCACCTGGACGCGAACTACGCCGCCCGCGCCACCGACTTCGGCCGGAACGTGGTGGTGGGCAACTACGTCTATTCGCTGCTGCTCGGCATGTCGGTGCCAGACGTCTCGGGTCAGGCCCTCGCGAACCTGGAGGTCGAATCGCTCAAGCACGTGGCGCCGACGTTCCACGGCGACACCATCTACGGCGAGACCACCGTGCTCGGCAAGCGGCTCACCTCCAAGCCCGACCGGGGCATCGTCCAGGTCGAGACCCGCGGCTACAACCAAGACGGCACCATGGTCTGCGTGTTCCGTCGCAAGGTGATGGTGCCCACGGAGACCTATCTCAAGGAACGCGGCGGCGAACAGCCCGGCCGCCCCGAGCCCGATCCGCAGTCCAGCTAAGGAACGACCATGGGACGCTTGGCCCAGACCGACGGCCTGACCGAGTTCGAGCAGGACATCCTCGCCACGGTGCGAGACTTCACCGCCAGGGAGATCATCCCCGTCGCGACCGAGCTGGAGCACCGGGACGAGTACCCCGCCGCGATCGTCGCGGGGCTGAGGAAGCTCGGCCTGTTCGGGCTGACCATCCCCGAGGAATACGGCGGTCTGGGGGCCTCGCTGCTCATCTACGCCCTGGCGGTGGAGGAGATCGCCCGCGGCTGGATGTCGGTATCCGGCATCATCAATACCCACTTCATCGTGGCTCACATGATCGCCCGTCACGGCACACCCGAGCAGAAGGACTACTTCCTGCCCAAGATGGCCACCGGCGACGTTCGCGGCGCCTTCTCCATGTCCGAACCCGGCCTGGGCTCGGACGTCTCGGCGATCACCACCAAGGCGGTGCGCATGAAGGGGGATGGGGAGGAGGGCGGGGAGTTCGTGATCAACGGCCAGAAGATGTGGCTGACCAACGGCGGCACGTCCAACCTGGTGGCGGTGCTCTGCCGGACCGAGGACGGGCACGACGCGCCGCACCGGAACATGACCACCTTCCTGATCGAGAAGGAGCCCGGCTTCGGGCCCAACCCGGCGGTACCGGGCCTGACCGTGCCGGGCAAGATCGAGAAGATGGGCTACAAGGGCGTCGACACCACCGAACTAATCCTGGATAACGTCCGCATTCCCGCCGCCCGTGTCCTCGGCGGCCGCACCGGCCAGGGTTTCTACCAGATGATGGACGGCGTCGAGGTCGGCCGGGTCAACGTCGCCGCCCGCGGCTGCGGGATCGCCCTGCGCGCCTTCGAGCTGGCCATCGACTACGCGCAGCGGCGGCACGCCTTCGGCCAGCCGATCGCCGGCCACCAGGCGATCGCCTTCAAGCTGGCCGAGATGGCGACCAAGGTCGAGGCGGCCCACCAGATGATGGTGATGGCGGCCCGCAGGAAAGACTCCGGCCACCGCAACGACCTAGAGGCCGGGATGGCCAAGTACCTCGCGTCCGAATACGGGAAGGAGGTCGTGGAAGACTCCTTCCGCATCCACGGCGGCTACGGCTTCTCCAAGGAGTACGAGATCGAGCGCCTGTACCGGGAAGCGCCGATGCTGCTGATCGGCGAGGGCACGGCGGAGATCCAGAAGATGATCGTGGGACGCCGGCTGCTCGAGGAGTACAAGATCACCGGCTAGACGCGGTCACGGTGTCACTACCTGGCCCTTGCCGACCACGGTGATGCCGCCGCTTGACACCATGAAACCGCGGGCCCGGTCGTGCTCCTTGTCCACCCCCACCTTCGCGTCTTCCATCACGACCACGTTCTTGTCCAGGATGGCGTTCTCCACCACCGCGCGCCGGGCGACCCGCGAATTGTGCAGGATCACCGAACGCTCCACCCGCGCCCAGCTGTCCACCCGCGCGCCCGGCGACAGCACTGAATTGTGCACCAGGCCACCGGAGATTATGACGCCGTTGCTGATCAGGCTGTTGATCGCCCGTCCCACCCGGGCACCGTCGTCGTGCACGAATTTAGCCGGCGGCTGCGGCGGCACGTAGGTCAGGATCGGCCACTGGTCGTTGTACAGGTTGAACACCGGCTGCACCGCGCACATGTCCATGTGAGCCTCGAAGTAGGAGTCGATCGTCCCCACTTCCCGCCAGTAGCCCACGTCGCTCCCATCGGCCCCGGGCACCTTGTTCTGCAGGAAGTCATAGACGTGCGCCACGCCCGCCCGGGCCAGCATCGGGATGATGTCGCCGCCGAGGCTGTGCTGGCTGCCGTCGTCGCGGGCGTCCTTCCGCAGCGCCTCCACCAGGACGTCGGTGTCGAACACGTAGTTGCCCATGGAGGCCAGGGCCCGGTCCGGCCGGCCGGGCAGCGCCGGCGGGTCGGCGGGCTTTTCGCCGAACGCCTCGACGCGGTGGCCGTTCGGCGCGGCCTGCACGACGCCGAAATCCGTCGCTTCCCGCCTTGGCACGGAGATCGCCGCGACCGTAACCCCCGCGTCCCACGCGGTGTGCGCCTCGACCATCTGAGCCGGGTCCATCCGGTACACATGGTCGGCCCCGAAGACCGCCACCAGGTCGGGCCGGTCGTCGAAGATGAGGTTCAGCGACTGGTAGATCGCATCCGCCGAGCCGGTCTGCCAGCGCGGGCCGAGCCGCTGCTGCGCCGGGACCGGCGTCACGTAATTGCCTAGTAGCTCGCTGAGCTGCCAGGTGGTGCTGATGTGCCGGTCCAGGCTGTGACTCTTGTACTGGGTGAGCACGCAGATCCGGCGGAGCCCCCCGTTGGCCAGGTTGGATAGCGCGAAGTCCACCAATCGGTATATTCCACCGAACGGGACGGCCGACTTCGCTCTGTCCACGGTCAACGGCGCCAGGCGTTTGCCTTCCGCGCCGGCTAGGACGATGCTCAGAACTCGCTGTCCAGTCATCGGTAACTCCGGATCGAAGTGAACGCGCAACTCTGGTGGTGAGCGGAAGATCAGGCCGTGGATGTGCGGGTCGTCGGCGGCGGGGTCGAGTCGCAGGTTCGGCAGGCGGTCGAGCACCGCGTTCAGCAGTACCCGCGTCTCCAGCCGGGCCAGGTGCATCCCCAGGCACCGGTGCGCTCCGTCCCCGAACGAGATGTGCGGCTTGGGGTCGCGGAAGATGTCGAAGGTGTCCGGCGCTGCGTACCGGCCGGGGTCGCGGTTCGCCGCGCCCAGGGAGACCGCGACGAAGCCGCCCTCGGGAATGCTGACGCCGCCGAGTTCGGTGTCCCCGGTGGCCACCCGGGCGACGGTCAGCAGCGGGGTCTCCCAGCGCAGCGCTTCTTCTATCGCCCGCGGCACGAGCCTCCGGTCGGCGTTAACGGCGTCAAGCTGGCCCGGATGGCTGAGCAGCCCGAACAGCAGGTTGCTTGACGACCGGTAGGTCGTCTCCGCGCCGGCCGGAAGCAGCAGCAGCAGGAACGGGTAGATCTCCTCGTCGCTGAGCCTGCGGCCGTCGACCTCGGCCTGGATCAGCTGGCTCACCAGGTCATCGCGGGTGTTCCGCCGCCGGTCCGCGATGACCTCGGCGAAGTAGCCGCGAAGTTCCCGGCCGGCGGCCACGGCCCGGTCCCAGTTCCGCATGACCGCGATCAGCTCGGTCGACAGCTGCAGGAAGCGGGGCCAGTCGGCCTCGGGCAGGCCGAGGATCCTGGCGATCACCCGGACCGGAAACGGGAAGGTCAGCTGCCGGATGAGGTCGGCCTCGCCGTCGCCGGCGAACGCGTCGATCAGCTCGCTGACGCAGGTGCCGATGACCGCGTCGCTCCAGCGCTCAAGCACCCGGGCGCGGAACGCCTTGGCGACCAGGGCGCGGTGGCGCTGGTGCTCCGGCGGGTCCATCTCCAAGATGGTCCGGCCCATGACCTGCCCCATGGTCGCCGTATACCCAGCCGAGGAGAACCGCACGTTGTCGGTGAGCACCTGCTGCGCGTGCTCATAGCTAGTGACGCTGAACAGGGACGAAAACGTCGGCGCCGGTCCCGCTCCGGCTGGCCGGTCCGGGTCCGGCCGCGTCCCCAGGTGGACCTCGAGGACCGGGCTGCCTGCCCGGATGCCGGCCATCATCGGATAGGGATCGCGGACGTCCCCGGCGAGCTCGGAGAACTGCCGCATCGGATCGGGCGCCGTGGCCACCGTGCCCCCTTCCCGGATCCATGACCTACCCGCTAGCTCAACATACGCCGCAACCTGGCGGAGCAGCGTCCGGGGGGCGGTACGTCTAGCCTGCCGCCGGGGGCTCGATTACCGCGTCCGGTCCGGGGAAGATGAGCCGCGTCTGGCCGTCATCGAACTTCACCAAGTAGGGCGGCTCGCCCTTGGTGCCGTGGACCTCGATGATCTCGCCGTTCTTGTCCGGGTGCCCGACGATGTTGCCGTGAATACAGATTCGGTCGCCGATGGTCGCCTGCATATCAGGATCTCCTCTCCGCGCTGAGAGCTGTAGCCTGCCCAGCCGCCACCCGCCGCCGCTCGGCGTCATGCGCCGCACGATCAGCCGCTGGCACAGTCAAGCCTAGGCGCACCCACCGTAAGAGTTGGCGGCCACATAACGGGTCGGCGATCCCGGCGCGGACCTCGTTGGCCACCGCCGCCAGCCCGGCCACCAGGCCGGTGTCCTGCGGCCACCAGGCCAGCGACACCGAGCACGTTTACCGCACCGAGCCGGTACCAGCGGCGCGGCTGGCCGAGGCCAGGCTGGGCTGAGCAACTTACGCCTTGCGTCCGACCCCGCAGTACGAGTAGATCTCGACGGGCTCGGCGTTGGGGTCGGGCCGCCAGTTCGGCACCGGCACCACGCCGGGCTCGACGAGTTCCAGGCCCTCGAAGTACCGTTCGAACTGCTCGGGGCTGCGCAGATAGTAAGGCACCGCGCCGCTGTCGTTGTAGCCCTGCTGAGCTTGGTTGAATGCCTCGTTGGTGCTGGCGCCGTCGTAAAGCGCGAAATAACTACCGGAGGGCAGGCCCGCAATGAGGCGACGCACGATCAGGTAGGCCTCGTCGTCGGTGAAATGGCCCATAATGCCCATCAGCATGAGAGCCATTGGCTGCGTGAAATCCAGCAGGCCCGCGGCGGCGTCCAGGATCGCGGCCGGCTGCCGGATATCGGCGTCGAGGTATTCGGTGGCGCCCTCGGGCTTGCTGGTCAGCAGGGCGCGGGCGTGCGCCAGCACCAGCGGGTCATTGTCCACGTAAACGATTTTGCTCTCGGGCGCTACCTGCTGGGCGACTTCGTGCGTGTTGTTCGCCGTGGGCAGGCCCGTGCCGATGTCGAGGAACTGGCGAATCCCGGCGTCGGCGGCCAGGTAACGGACCGCGCGGGTGAGAAAGCCCCGGGAAGTGCGAGCCACGACGGCGATGCCAGGGAAAATTTCCTTGTACTGGTCACCGGCCTCGCGGTCGACAGCGTAGTTGTCTTTGCCGCCTAGCCAGTAGTTCCAGATCCGGGCCGAATGCGGCACCGTGGTGTCGATCGCGGTCCCGGCCATGTCATCGGGCCTTTCCGGCCCCGGGTCGCCTTGAACTGGTGAACGGTCGTCGGTCACAGGGAATCCCTAGGGGTGTGAGTGGCTTGCAGCGATGCAGAAAGGGAGAAACGTCCGGGTACGGCTGACTCCCTGGCCATTGCAGACCATATCAGTCAGATTTCCGGGACTATCTTGGTGATGAAGCTTGCGCTCTGGGCGGGGGTTAGGGCTTCGGTGCTGAGGTGGTTCATGACCTCCAGGTAGTGATCTAGGTCCTCGCGTTTGTCTAGGTAGAGGGCACTGGTGAGCTGCTCGATGTACACGACGTCGGGTACGTCGGGTTCGCCGAAGCGCAACACGGTGAACGACCCGCCGGCCGCGGCGTGGCCGCCCCGGCTGAACGGCACGACCTGAACGGTGACATGACGCAACTCGGCGACCTCGGTGAGCCGTTTCAGCTGGGCCCGCATCACCGCGGGACCCCCCACCGGGCGCCGCAGCGCCCCCTCGTCTATGACCGCCCATACCTGCGGTGGATCAGGGCCGGTGAGCAGGTCCTGGCGCTTAAGCCGCATGGTCACCCGGCGGTCGATCTCGTCGGCGGGTGCGGCTGTGTGGCCGAGCAGGGTGACGGCGCGAGCGTAGTCCTCGGTCTGGAAGAGGCCGTGCACGAACTGCAGCTCGAATGTGCGGATGACCGAGGCGGCCATCTCAAGTCCCAGATACCCCTCAAACCAGTCGGCCATGACGTCGCCGTACTTCGACCACCAGCCCGGGGCGTTGGCCTGCCGGACGAGCGCCACCATGCTGGCGTGTGTCTTGGTATCGGTGATGCCGTACAGGGTGAGCAGGTCGGTCACATCCCGCTCCTTGAACCGCACCCGGCCGTTTTCCATCCGGCTGATCTTGGACCTCGAGGCCCGGATCTCGTATCCCGCCTGCTCGGGCGAGATCCCGGCCGCCTCGCGGAAGCGGTGCAACTGGATTCCCAGCAGCATGCGCGGCACGGTCGGGCCCAGGGCGTCGGCCGGAGAATCACCGTCCCGCTGATCCGCGCTCATTCAATACTCCGAGAGTCTTTACTCCGAGAGCCGATGGATTGGCGCCCAGTGCCAGCCTCCCCATGCCCGAGTGGTCACCGCCGTGCCAGCGTGGCCGGACTGGCCACGCCTTCGGCCCGGCCGTCGACGGCGGTGCACACACGGCACGATATCACTACACCATGGCGTCCTCAGGACGCCATTTAGGGTGATTTATCGTTTATACGTGACCCCCAAGCCGCCACGCAGGCAAAAGTCATCAAACACGCGGTCCCAGGTCATCGAATTCGCCATTCTTCACCCCGGTCACGAACGCCTCAACCTCGGCGCGGGTGTAGATCAGGGCGGGCCCGGATGGGTGCCGGGAGTTGCGGACGGCGATGGCTCCGTCCGCCAGTTCGGCGACCTCGACGCAGCTCCCGCTAGGGTTGCTGGCGGAGCTCTTGCGCCAGTGCGCTGATACCAGTTGATCGGCGGCGATACCGTTGTTGACCTGCATTTTTTTCTCCTTTTCTCAGCGGGTGGGAAAAGCGAAAGCCTAATGCGGGCAGACGTCTCGGTGCGAGATCGCCGTCTGCACAGTGCAGTTTAACAGAGCAAATGCAAGTGCATAAGTACGTGCAGGAAAATCTTGCATGGGCATTGTGCAAATGGTTTGTGCATGAGGTAGGGCTTCGCGACTGCATACGAAAGGGCCCTGCTGACAGCGCAGTTCTTCTCGCGTCGCTAGCCCTATGCGCCGGGCTCGCCGCCGCCAAGCGTGCGCAGTTCGCCCCGCACGATCGTGCCGTTCTCCGCGCGCACGAGCACGAACCCGCTGAACCCCGCTGCCTCCAGCCGCCTGAGCTGTGCCCCGAACTTCCCGCTGCGCCGCACGGTCTCCACCACCCGCCCCCGCTCGCGCAGCTCCCGCGCTACCGCGAGCGCGTCGGCCGCCGGCACGTCCGTCTCCACCAGCAACGCGACGGCGTCCCGCTCCAGGCGCCGCGACAGTAGATCCACGATGCGCTCGAACCCGATGGAGAACCCGCACGCCGGTACGTCGTACCCCAGCGACCGCCCGATCAGCTTGTCGTAGCGCCCGCCGCCGGCCACCGAGCTGCTCATGTCCGGGTGGGTAATCTCGAACACCTGCCCGGTGTAGTACCCCATCCCGCGTACCAGCGTCGGATCGAACTTCCAGTTCAGCGGCCGCTCCGCGGCCAGCCGGTCCAGGCTCGCCGCGGTCGCGGACAGGTCCTCGATCATGTCACCGGGGAGCTTGGGCAGCGTCTCCGCGAGCACTCCCGCCAGTTCGGCCGCGGGCACGTCGGTCAGCTCCTGAATCTTCCTCGCCACCGCGGCTACCCGCGCGGCGTCCAGCCCGAGCTCTACCAGCTCCGAACGCACCCCGTCCCAGCCGATCCGGTCCAGCTTGTCCAGCGTGACGAAGAAGGCATCCCAAGAGGACTCGGGCACCCCGCAGTCTGCGGCCAGCGCAGCCAGGAACCGCCGGTCGGACACCCGGATCGTGGTCCCCGTCAGCCCGATCGCGGCCAGCGCCTCGCTGGTGGCCTCGATCAGCTCCGCCTCGGCCAGCACGGTCGGCTCGCCGATGATGTCGATGTCGCACTGGTAGAACTGCCGGTACCGCCCTCGCTGCGGTCGCTCCGCCCGCCACACCGGCCCCACCTGCAGCGCCCGGAACGGCATCGGCAGCGACGCGTGGTTGTGCCCGAAAAACCGCGTCAGCGGCACGGTCAGGTCATACCGCAGCCCGAGGTCCACCAGCTCCCGCAGCGAAGTGGCCGCCGGCAGCTCCGGCGGCAGGCCGCGCCGCAACACCTCGAAGATGAGCTTCTCGTTGTCCGCGCCCTCGCCGCTTTGCAGCCGGTCGATGTTCTCCAGCGCCGGGGTCTCGATCCGCTGGTACCCGTACTGCCGGTACACCGCGACGATCGACTCGAGCACTTGGTCACGGACCGCGACGTCAGCGGGCAGCAAGTCCCGCATCCCCCTGGCCGGGCTGTTGTCGATCTTCATGATGCCTTCCTGTACGTATGGCGCCGGATACCGGGCGGCCTGCAGGCGGCCCATGCAAATGGTACGGGCGGTTACTCCGGGCGTCGTGCCAATTAGCGGCCGCCGCCCCAGGGTAGCGAGGCCGGGCGGCTAGGCCGTCCGCAGATCGCCTACCGCTCGTCGCCTACCGCTCGTCGCCTACCGCTCGTCGCCTACCGCTCGGCCGGGCGCCCCGCCAGGACGAGGGCACCGGCCTGGAAGGTGAGCACCACGCACATCACCGCCGGGACCAGCACGTCCCGTACTCCGGGCACCCAGCCGGCGGCCAGGCTGCTCCCGGCGATCCCGCCCAGCACGCCGTAACACAGTGCTCCCAGGGCAGGCCAGATGACGAGCCCGGCCCGCTTAGATACCAGGTAGCAGTGCTCGACCGAGCCGCCGTGGATCGCGATGCGCGCATCCGCGGGCAAGACGACCGCGGCGCGTCCGGACACCGCCACCATCGCGAGCAGGAGCATCCCGCCGATCAGCAACGACGCCACCACGGGCCTAGGGTATCCCCAGGAACCCGGGATCGGCCGGGCGGCTAAGGACGCGTAAGGAATCGTTAGGGATCACGTCTCCGCGGGGACGGGCACGATGGCCGAGGGTTGCCGCCAGGCGAGGGCACACCTAGCGTGGGGACCGATCCTATTGGGCCATCGGAGGGGAAGGAAAACCATGTCGGATTTCATGGACGAAGCGAAGAACCTCGCTGGCGAGCATTCAGACCTCGCGGATAAAGGTCTCGATGAGGCTGCGCAGTTTGCCGAGCAGAAGACCGGCGGGCAGTTCGACAGCGAGATTCAGGGCGGCGAGCAGCAGGCCGAGGGTTTCCTGGGCACGGACAACCAGGGTAACCAGGACGGGAACCAGTAGCTGGAGCAATCCGCAGGGCCGCCCGCACCACCAGCACAACCCGCCCCGCGCGCCTCAGGCAGGACCGTATGGTTGTGGCAGCCTGCACACTCTTGTGTGCAGGCTGCCACTTCCATACCCAACCCGTCCGAGCCGGACGCCCCTGTCTCGCCGTGCGGACCCAAGCCCCGGGCTCCGTCACGGGGCCGCCGAAGAGTCGGGATGGCGGCTTATCCACACCGAGAGATGCGCGGGCTCCAGTGCCTGCTGCACGACGTGGACCAGGTCGTCGTGGACGGAGTCCAGGTCCACCGCCTCTTTCAGGCGCCCCGCGAACGCGGTCGTGGTCTCCTCGGCGTTGTACCGGCTGCGGTTGAAGCGGCGGTCGACGATCCGCTGGATCCGCCGCCGCAGCGGGCTGAACAACGCGGCCGCCGTCAGCGTCGCGACCGCGACCGCGACCGACGAAGAGAACGCCAGGACGCTCGTGGCCAGCAATACCAGACCCGCGTATACCCCGATCAGGAACCCGGTCACGACGGCGTAGGCCAGCGTCCGCGAGATGATCCGGTCGATGTCATAGAGGCGGTACTTGAGGATTCCGACGCCGATGCTGACCGGCAGGCCTGCCAGGCCGAGCCCGAGAATCTGCCCCGCGACGCTCGTGGAGGGGATCCCGAACGACACGGCCACCAAGCTGACGGTGATCGCGGCGCCGCTCGCGAGCCATTTCAGCTGCTGCCGGCGCTCGCCGGAAGCCCGCCGCCAGCTGATTACCTGGTGGCCCACGAACGACAGCCAGATAACTCCGATCAGAACCAGTGTCAGCCCCTCGGCCGCCTTGAGCGCGGCGGCCGGGTGACTTGTCGCCGTCAGGTCACCGAAGGAATCGAGGTGGACGTCGTGCCGGGCCACCGCGATGATCCCCGGGGCAAATTGCGCCACCATGACGAAGGCACCAAGTCCTGCATAGACCCAGAGCACCCATCGCCACCGCCGCGAAGCCAGACGACCGTCCGGAAACAGCAAGATGACCAGGGGGAACAAGAGGATGGCCGGCACCCACAACGGTTGCAGTACCACCGCGACCGGGGCCAGCGGCAGGTGGTGGCCGTGGCGATAGGCGAGCACCGCGTAGTCGCCGACGTCGGTGCTGGCCACGAGCAGCAAGATGAAGACGAGCAAGATCCAGCCGATGGGGTTGCGCGGCTGGCGGCGGGCGACCACCACGCCCACGGCGGCGTAGATCATGATGACGGGGGCCGCTGGCCCGACGTTGAGAATGGTCAGCTGGCGCAGGAAGGCGGCCAGCACGATACTCAGCGCGGTCAGCGCGACCACCAGGGCACCGAGAAGCATCGCACCGCGCCCGCGACGAGCGCCTGCGGCCGTCACCGCGACCCGCCGCCCACTGTGTCCCACCCCACGCGCCGAAGGCTACGCCCCGACCGTTCCGGAAACGTTACTGCTCGCGGTGGTGACTTATCTGGCGCTGGCGACGGGCCGGTCGAACTGCTGAGCCTATTCGGACGCCAAGCGAATGCGCCCATCTCCGCGCCCGCCCCCGCCAGGCCGGCGACAAAAGCGCGGGGACAAAAACGCGGCGACAGGTCCATAGTCGAGGAATGAGGCCGAACGGACCGGGTGAGCCGCGTCATGCAGGTGATTGAGCTTTCGAACCATCCGGGCGACATGCTGGACGACGTGGCCCGGCGCCGCGCCGCCGCCGGGAAGCGCGCCCTGACCGGGTACGAGGACGCGCTGATCCAGTACCGCGCCCGCGTCCAGACCATAAAGGTCAAGCGAGACCGGGCCCGCGCCCAGCGCCACTGGTGGACCTGGCTGCGATTGCTCGCCGCCGGATGGCGAGAAAAGCGCCGGGTGCCCCGCCGCCCGCTCGCCGAGACGGCGGACACCGACCTGGAGGAGAAGCTCAAGGCCGGGATCGCCGGCGAGCAACTGGTCGCGGTCGAGCTGGGCCGCGCGCTGGGCGATGAGTGGACGCTGCTGCGCGGGTACCGCAACCGGCGCGGCGAGATCGACCAGCTGCTGCTTGGGCCGGGCGGGCTGTTCGCTATCGAGGTGAAAAACCTCAACGCGACCGTCCACGTCGACGGTGATCGCTGGCAGGCCGACAAGTACGACAACTACGGGAACCTGGTCGAGCAGCGGGTGATCGCCGACCGGAAGGGGCGCTCGCCGAGCGTGCAGCTCAACGAGCCGGCCGACGCGCTGGAACGGTTCCTGCGCGAGCGCGGCGAGCCGGTCACCGTCCAGCGCGTGGTGGTGCTCGCCCACCGCCGGTCCAGGCTCGGCGACCGCCGGGACCTGACGGTCCGGCTCGGCACCTCGGCCGGTTACGTGCTGAGCCTGCTCAGCGAGAGCGCGCCGGCCGGCCAGCTTGATCACCGGCAGCGCGCCGGCATCCAGCGCCTCATCCAGCAGGACCACGACCTCCACGAACGGGGCCGGCGCCCCGGGGCAACCCGCAGGCGCGCGCCGGTCCGCCGCCGGTAACCGGCGGCGCCCGGCCCTGACCGGCGGCGCTCACCCCTGACCGGCGGCGCCCGGCCCTGACCGGCGGCGCTCACCCCTGACCGGCGGCGCCCGGCCCTGACCGGCGGCGCTCACCCCTGACCGGCGGCGCCCGGCCCAAGCCGGAAGCCCTCTATCATGGCGATCTGACGTCGAGCAGGGGAGGGAACGTGGCGGGCGGCCATCAGCTGCGGCTGTTTAACTCGCTGGGCCGCCGGATGGAGGACTTCACTCCGTCCGGCGAGGTGACCGGCATGTACAGCTGCGGCCCGACCGTATACGCGTTCCCGCACCTGGGGAACATGCGCCCCTACGTGTTCGCGGACACGCTGCGCCGCGCCTTCCGCTGGAAGGGCATCCCGGTGCACCACGTCGTCAACATCACCGACGTGGGGCACGCGGTCGCCGACACCGAGACCGGCGAGGACAAACTCGAGGTGGCGGCGGCCCGCGAGCGCCGTTCGGTGCTGGACATCGCCGCGTTCTATACCGATGCGTTCTTCGTCGACATCGCCGCGCTGAACATCCTGGCCGCCGATGAGTACCCGCGGGCCAGCGCCTACGTGCCGCAGATGATCGAGTTCGCGGCCGAGCTCGAGCGGAAGGGCTTCACCTACCGGCTGCCGTCCGGCCTGTACTTCGACACCTCCAAGGACCCCGGCTACGGCGCGCTGGCCCAGATGAACGCCGAGGGCCAGCTGGAAGCGGCCCGGCTCGAGCACGTGGAGGGCCGCCGCCGCAAGACCGACTTCGCGCTGTGGCGCGCGGAGGAGCCAGGTACACGCAGGGTGCTGCGCTGGGACTCCCCGTGGGGCTGGGGCGCGCCCGGCTGGCACCTGGAATGCTCGGTGATGAGCATTGCCCTGCTCGGCCCGCACTTCGACCTCCACACCGGCGGGGTGGACCACCGCGAGCTGCATCACGTCAACGAGATCGCGCAGAGCGAGGCCTACCTCGGCGACGGGCAGCCCTGGGTACGGTACTGGCTGCACAACGAGTTCCTGCAGCTGGGGGCCGAGAAGATGGCCAAGTCGGCGGGCGGGGCGCCGCGGCTGGCCGACCTGACCGAGGCTGGGTATCACCCGATGGCCTACCGGCTGTTCCTGCTCGGCGGTCACTACCGAAGCCAGCTCGACTTCACCACCGCGGCCGTGGACGCGGCCCAGGCCACGCTGCGCCGGCTGGTGGCGCGGGTGCAGCCGCTGCGGCCGCTGCCCGCCATCGAGACCCTCGCCGAGGCCGCCGAACACGTCCGAGGCGACCCCGCCGCGGAACGGCTCCTCGACACGATCGACGCGGCGATCTCGGCCGATCTGAGTACCCCGAAGATCCTCGCGGCCCTGCAGGACGCCCTGCGCGACCCGGAGATCACGGCCGGCGGCCAGCGCGCCGTCGTCGCGGCGGCCGACGCGCTGCTTGGCCTGGGCCTGGCCGACCTCGAACCGGACGACCTGGAGCACCGCCGGGCACCCTCCGAACTGTCCGCCGAGGAATTGCACGCCATCGAGGAACTCGTGGCCGACCGCACCCAGGCCCGCAAGGAGCGCGACTGGACCAGGGCCGATCAGATCCGCGCCCAACTCGACGAGCTCGGCGTACAGGTCACCGACACCGCCGCGGGCCCGGTCTGGCAGCTGCGCTAGCCAGCTCGGGAACGCTGCGCTAGCCAGCCCAGGAACAAAGATGAGGCCGGCCGGGCCGCCGCCCGCCGCCCAGCGCCCACAGCCGCGAGCTGTAGGGCGATCCGAGATAACTGTTGGCCGCCCCGCGCGTCCGTCCGCGAGGATGGGCTCCGATGCCCAAAGCTCACCCGTTGGACGCGCCCTCCGCCGCCACATCGCTGGCGGCCTTGACAAACGCGAGCACTTCTGGCCGAACGTCGTCCGCTCGCCGCGCCACGCACAGCGAAGTAGCAGGCGCTCCCGAGCACGGCACGAACACGATCCCCGGCCGCGCGCTGAACGATTCCGACGCGGCCGGGCACAAGCTAATGCCGCGCCCGGCCGCGATGAGCTCGCGCCACTCCTCGATCGTCCGGGCGACCCCGCCGATGATCGGCACATCGCCGCCCGGCCGCGGAACGGCCAGCCAGTCATCGCGCCACCGCGACGGCTCGCACCCGTCGGTCGCCAGCGGAGCGGCGATCCACGGCAGTCCCGCCACATCCGCCATGTCCAGCACAGAACGGCTGGCCAGCGAGTGACCCGCCGGCAGCACGAACACCCGTCGCTCCTCGCTGAGGAGCTCCAGCGCGATGCCGGGGGCGGCCACCGGCGGCCGCAGCACCGCGACATCGCTGCTGCGGTCGAGCAGCCCGGCCGCCGGCTGGGCCAGGTCGTAAGTCAGAAGGCTCACAGAAACCTGCGGGTACGCCCGCTCGAACGCACCGAGGAGCCGGGTCCGCGCCGCGCCGCCGGTGGCCGCCTGCAGCCCGACCGACAGCTGCCCCGATACCAGCCGCGCCGCGTTCCTGGCCGCCGCTACGCCCCGATCCAGCGAAGCCAGCGTCTCGCGGGCCAGGCCGAGGAACGCCTCACCCGCCGGCGTGCGGACGACCCCACGGCTGGTCCGCCGCAGCAGCTCAGCTCCGATCGCGTCTTCCAGCTGCCGGATCTGCGTGCTGAGGACCTGTTGCGTCACGTGGACGCGCTGGGCGGCGGCAGTGAAACTCGCGTCCTCAGCGACCGCGACGAAGTACCGCAGGTGCCGCATCTCAATGTTCATCGAAGGCACAATTCTAACCGCCGCACGGGCACTAAAACCGGGGACAATAAGGACCCAAGGAGGCAGCAGGGCCAATGAGTGAGACCCAGGAGCAACCGGAGCGCGGACGGCTGGCGCAGGTGATCGCGACACGGGGCGGCCTGGCCCCGCCCGAGGCTCCGTTCGTGATCGAGCACCGCGAGGCCCTGATCTACCTGCTCTGCCAGGCCGCTGAGCTCGAGCACGGGATCATGTGCCAGTACCTGTACGCCGCGTTCACGCTAAAGCAATCGCAAGACGAAGGCCTGACCGCCGCCGAGGTCGAAGCGGTGCAACGGTGGCGCAGGAAGATCTCGCACGTGGCCACCCAGGAGATGCTGCACCTGTCCCTGGTGCAGAACCTGCTCTCCGCCATCGGGGGCGCCCCGCATATGTCCCGGCCGAACTTCCCGCACCCGGCCAGCCACTACCCGGCGGGCGTGCACCTGGCGCTGATGCCGTTCGGCGACCAGGCCCTGCGCCACTTCATGTTCCTGGAGCGCCCCGAGGGGATGGATCTCAAGGACGCCGACGGGATGGCCGCCTTCGGCCGGGCCCTGCCCGCTCCGCCGCCCGGTGAGATCGTCCCCCACGGCCAGGACTTCAAGACCGTCGGGCACCTGTACCGGTCCATTGAGGCCGGGATCGCGCACCTGGCGGACAAGTACGGCGAGCGTCGGCTGTTCGTGGGTCCGCCGCGGGCTCAGGCTACCCAGCAGCACTTCGGCTGGCCTGAACTGATCCCGGTGACGGATGCGGCCTCGGCGCAGCGGGCCATCGACGAGATCCTCGAGCAGGGCGAAGGCCCGCGCGGGAACTGGCAAGATGCACATTTCGGCCAGTTCGTGGCCATCCTGGATGAGTTCGAGCAGCTCCGCGCCGCCAACCGCGCCTTCGATCCGGTCCGCCCGGCCGTCGTAGTCAACGTCCGTCCGGCCGAGCGCGACGTCGAAGTGCCGCTGGTCACCGACCCGCTGACCCGGCAGGTAATGGACCTGTTCAACGTCTCCTACGAGATCCTGCTGACGATGCTGCAGCGCTTCTTCGCCCACACCGAGGAGACCGACGCCCAGCTCAAGGCCCTCGCCGACGCCACCGTCGCGCTGATGTTCACCGTCATCAAGCCGCTCGGCGACCTGGTCACCACGCTGCCCGCGGGCCCGGAGTATCCGGGCCGGACGGCCGGGCCGAGCTTCGAGCTGTTCTACGAGTCCGACTACGTGCTGCCGCACCGCGAGGCCGCCTGGATCCTGCTCACCGAGCGCATCGCCGAGGCCGCCGCGTTCTGCGAGCCCGGCGTCCCGTGCGACCCGGCGGTGGCCGACCGCCTCGCGGCGGTCCGGTCTGGCCTGACCGAGATCACGCAGGCCCTCGCCGCCCACCTGCCGGCCCCCGGCGCCCGCCTCCCCGCAGAAAACCAGCCTCCGGCTGAGGACCTCGGCACCCTGCTGGCCCGCGCCGAAGATTTTTACCGAACGGGCGCCGCTTTCACCCGCCACGACGACGAACTGCTCTCCGGCCTCGGCGCCCTGCTGCGCTCGACGTATCAGGTCATCCGCTCCCAACCAGCCGACGTCCGGCTGGTGGCCCGTCTGGTGAACAGCGTGCTCCGCCCCCTAACCGAGGCCGGACTAGCCAAAAGAGAAAATCCCGACACCGGAAACTCCCGAACCGGAAACTCCGGAACCGTACTATCCGGAACCGAGCCGTCCCCCGCGTCCCTGCTGGACCTGGCCGCAGCCGCGACCACGCTCCGCGCCCGCCTCGGTGCCTTCGCCCCTCCTGGCCTGCTAGAGGCCGCCGCGGCGCTGCAGGACCTGGTCGTCCGCCAGGCGCCGCCGGGGGAGCGGGCCCAGCGGATCGCCGCTCTGGAGCAACTCCAGGCCGCCCTCCCGCCCGCGATCGTGACCGCGACGAACGGCCCCTACCTGGTCACCAACGTCCGCACCGTGCGCACGCCTCTCGGGGAGAGGCTGCCCCTGCCGCCTCAGCTGGCCCTGTGCCGGTGCGGCGGCTCGTCGATGAAGCCGGTCTGCGACGGGACGCACGCCAGCAACGGGTTTGCCGGCGCCAAGGACCCGCACCGGGTGCCGGACCAGCGGGACACCTACCCGGGCCAGCAGGTCACGATCTTCGATAACCGCGGCATCTGCCAGCACTCCGGCCTGTGCACCGACCGGATCGGCACCGTATTCCGCACGGATAAAGAGCCCTTCGCCGCGCCGAGCGGCGGCCGTATGGACGAGATCGTGCGGGCGGTCCGCGACTGCCCGTCCGGGGCGCTGAGCCTGGCCTTCGACGGCGAGGAGGCACGCGCCCTGGCCGACTGGCACGGTGAGCGCGAACCCGCGATCGAGATCACCCAGGACGGTCCCTACCGGGTGACCGGCGCGATCCCGCTGGCCGGCGCGGCCGGCGCGGCCGGGGCGGCCGGCGCGGCCGGGGCGGCCGGCGCAGACGCAGCCCGCGCGGCGGGCTCGTCCCGCGAGCACTACGCGCTATGCCGGTGCGGCTATTCGCAGAACAAGCCGTTTTGCAGCGGCATGCACTGGTACGTCGAGTTCCGCGATCCGGTCCGCGCGCCCGGGTCGCAGCCGACCCTGTTCGAGTGGGCCGGCGGCCTGCCCGCGCTGACCCGGCTGACCCGGCTGCTGTACGAGAAGCAGGTGCCCGCCGACGACCTGCTCGCGCCGCTGTTTGCCACCATGGCGCCCGGCTACCCGCAGCGTGCGGCGGCCGTGCTCGCCGCGGCCTTCGGCGGCCCCGCCCTGTCCGGTGACGCCGTCCAGCGACCGGGGTTCACCGAGGAGCAGCGAGCCCGCTGGGTCATGCTGGCCACCCGGGCCGCGGACGAAGCGCGCCTGCCCGCCGACCCCGAATTCCGTGCCGCCCTCGCGTCCTACCTGGACTGGAGTTCCCGGGCTGGCTCTCAATCCGATCCGGCCGAACCCCTGCCTACGTGGGACTGGAGCCCTGCCGGGCCGCCGGCCGAGGTACCCGTCCAGGCCAGCGCCGCCGGCCACCAGGAGGAGGTCGCCTTGCCCGGACCCGATGAGGCTGTCAGCTTCGCGGCGAACATCAAGCCCCTGTTCCGCGAACACGACCGCAAATCGATGGAGTTCGCCTTCGACCTCTGGTCGCAAGCCGACGTCCAGGCGCACGCCGCGGAGATCCTCGAGCGCCTCAGCGATGGCACGATGCCCTGCGACGGCGCCTGGCCACCCGAGAAAATCGAGGTATTCAGACGCTGGACCGAATCCGGCTGCCAGCCGTAACGGCCACGCAAGGCCGATTGAAGATGGGCGAGAGGGCGTCCCGATCCACCAAGAGCCGCCAAGGATCAGACCGCCCGCCGCCATCCCCAGGCCGGCCACCGGCCTGGGCCCGCGGCGGCCTTGTAAACTCGTCACTTGCTACTGCTCGCGCCGGTAAACCCGGTGTGCCGGGTGAGGGCCGCGGGCTGGTGAAGGGACGATGAGGCCCGTGGCGGAGCAGGCTGCGCCGGGCTTCGGCGGGCTGCTGCGGCAGCTGCGGACCGAGGCCGGGCTGACGCAGGAGGGCTTGGCGGAGGCAGCGAGTCTGAGCCCGCGGTCGATCAGTGATCTGGAGCGGGGGATCAACCTGACCGCCCGCAAGGATACGGCCCGGCTGCTCGCTGACGCGCTGAATCTCGCCGGGCCGCAGCGGGCGCTGTTCGAGGCCGCCGCGCGCGGCCGCGCCCCGGCGGCGGCCGTGCTGGCGGCGCACGGCTCGCTGATCATCATGGCGAACAACTTCCCGACGCAACTGACACCCTTCGTGGGACGCGAGGAAGAGATCGCTGGCGTGCGGGCGGCCGTGGCCGCGGCGCGCCTGGTCACGCTGACCGGCGCCGGCGGGATCGGCAAGACGCGGCTGGCGCTGCAGGCCGCGGCCGAGTCCTCGGATGCGTTCCCTGACGGGCTTTGGTGGGTCGGGCTGGCGCCGGTGAGCCGCGGAGAGCAGGTGCTCGTCGCGCTCGCGCAGGCCCTCGGCGTCCGGGAGGAAGAAGGAGCCGACCCGGGGCGCACGCTCATGGCCCGGCTCAAGGGGCGCCGGATGCTGGTCCTGCTGGACAACGCCGAGCATCTGCTGCCGGACCTGGCGGAGCTGGTGCCGCGCCTGCTGGCGGCGTCCGACCAGCTGGTCGTGCTGGCCACCAGCCGCGAGCGGTTCCAGCTCTCGCCGGAGCATGTTTTCGCGGTGCCCCCGCTGACCATGGGCGATGCGACCGCGTTGCTACGTGAGCGCGCCGCCGCCGCGGGCGTCGTGGTCGAGCCGTCGGAGATAATGGACCGGCTCTGCGCGCGGTTGGACAGGTTGCCGCTCGCGCTGCAACTGGCGGCCCCGCGGTTGCGCATGTACTCTCCGGCGCAGTTGCTGGACCGGATCGAGTCCCGGCTCGACCTGTTCACCGGGCCACGCGACGCCGAACCCCGGCACCGAACGCTGCGGGCGACCATCGAATGGAGCCATGACCTGCTCACCGAGCCCGAGCAGGTCCTGTTCCGGCGGCTGGCCGTCTTCGCCGGGGGCTGCACGCTGGACGCCGCCGAGTCGGTGGGCCAGCCGGAGCCCGGCACGCTCGAAGGCCTGCTGGACAAGAGCCTGCTGGTGCGGGGAGACGATGCGCCCGAGCCGCGCTTCTGGATGCTGGAGTCCATCCGCGACTTCGCGGCCGAGCGGCTGACCCTCGCCGGCGAGGGTCGGGAGTTGCGCGCCCGCCATTCCGGTTACTTCCGGGCCCTCGCGAACCAGATGGACGCGGCGCTGCGCGCTGGCGAGCCCGAAGAAGGACCGGAATCGGTGCTGGCGGCCGACAGCGGCAATCTTCGCGCCGCTGTCGGCTTCGGGCTGGAAACCGGCGACACGCAGCTGGTCCGCGAGATCAGCGTCGCGCTCCGGATGTACTGGATCGTCCGCGGTCTGTACACCGAAGCCCGATCGTGGCTGGACCGCGCGCTCGCCCTCGACGACGCACCGGACCTCACCCGACAGCGGCTGCTGTCGGCCCTCGGGACCGTCGCTTACGCCCAGGGCGATCACATCGTGGCCCTGGCGGCCTCGGACGAGGCGGCGGCCCTGGCCATGCAGCTCTCCGGCGAGACGGAGCGCTTTGAGGTCCTGCGGGCAAGGACCGACGCGGCCTTCACGAATGGGGATCTGGACGCGGCCGAGACGTTGCTCCGGGAGGCACTGGAAGTGGCGGTGGCGGCGGACAACGGGGTCGGGACCTCGTCGTGCCGGCTGAACCTCGCCTACGCGGCGAACCAGAAAGGCCGCTACGACCAGGCCGGGGAACTGCTAGCCGAGAACCTGTCGTTCGTCCGGGCCAAGGGGCAGACTCGGTGCGAGGGGTACACGCTCGCCTATCTGGCCGATACCACAGTCCGGCGCGGCCGGCTCGCGGACGGCGCGGCGGACGCGCTGCTAGGAGCCAGGCGCGCGCTGCAGATCGACGATAAGCCGCTCGCGGTCTGGTGCCTGGAGCTGTTCGCCGTCGCCGCGGCCGCGCGGGGCGACGATCGCTGCGCGGCGGCCATCCTCGCCGCCGCCACAGCCGCGCGGCAAGCGATGGGCGCCGAGCCGGACGCCGACGAGGAGCTCATCCGCGGGCACGCGTTCCGGCTGCTCGAGCAGCACGGACAAGCCGTCGCATCGCGCGAGCAGGCGCTAGACCTGGTCGCCGCGCTGTCGCTGGCCACGGGAGCCGTCCGCACCCCGGAATGAGGCGCAGGCTGTTCCGATCCGCCTGGCCGCGCCGGCCACCGGCGCACTCCTGTGGGTCTCCTGTGGGCCGACCCGTGTGGTGATCACCCGGGCCCTCGGCGACGGTGGAATCAGTCGACGGCCGGGGCTACCCGGCCCGTTCCGAGCAGATAGGAGACCACCATGTTCGTCCACCGATCTCATCAGCAGCGGCCCGTGCGCCAGGCTGGCGCGCGTATGCGGCGGCTCGCCGGCGCCTTGGCCGCGGCCATGTGCGGCCTGCTGGCCTCGGCCGCTATCGTCCCGGCTGCCTTCGCGATGCCGGTACCGGGACCGGGATATAGCGGGACCACCGCGGTCACGCCGGTCCCGGCGACTACCGTCCGCATCGTCAGCTCCGGCGGCATGGCGGGCTGGCAGATCACCCTGATCGCCTTGGGCGCCGCGCTGCTCTCGGCGGCCGCGGCCGTGCTCCTGTACCGGGCGCTGGGCGCCCGCCGGACCGCCTCCGCCGCCGCCGTCTGACCCGTCCGTGCCAGCCGCCCGTGCGCCCGGATCCCGGCCAGGGTCCGGGCGCAGGCCTGTCCCTACCCGCACCGCGCACGGCAGAATGTCATCCATGCCTGACGCCATCAGCGGGAACCCGATCGTGATCGTCGGCGGTGGCCTCGCCGGAGGCAACGCCGCCGCGACCCTGCGAGCGGAGGGATTCGCCGGCCCGGTCGTGATCATCAGCGCCGAACCGGGTGTCCCATTCGGCCGGCCTCCGCTGTCCAAGACGTACCTGCGGTCGGAGGAAACGCTCGACGGCTGGTACGTCAAGCCGCCCGGCTGGTATGCCGAACACCACGTCGACCTTCGCACCGGGTCGAGCGTCGCGGCCCTGGACCCCGCCGCGCATACGGTGGTCCTGCGCTCAGGCGAAGAACTCAGTTACGCCAAGCTGCTGATCGCCACCGGAGGGCAGAACCGGCGGCTCAGCCTGCCCGGGGCCGATCTGCCCGGGATTCACTATCTGCGCACCGTGGCCGAATGCGACGCGATCAAGCAGCAGGCGGTGACGGGCCGGCGCGCGGTCATCGTGGGCATGGGCTTCATCGGCTGCGAGGTAGCGGCCTCGCTGACGCAGCTCGGGGTGCACGTGACTACGGTCTTTCCCGGCCAGGCCCCGCTGCAGCAGGTCCTGGGCGACCAGGTCGGCGAGCTGATCGGCGGCATCCACCGGGCGAAAGGGGTCGAGCTGCTGGCCGGCGATCAGGTAGCCGCGTTCGAAGGGACCGAGCGGCTGGAGGCGGTCGTGACCGCCAGCGGCCGTCGGATCGCATGCGATTTCGCCGTCGCGGGCATCGGGATCGTTCCCGACATCACGGCCGTCGCGGGATCGTCGATCGCGACGGGCAACGGGATCCTGGCCGACGAGCTGTGCCGGACCAGCGCCGCCGACGTCTACGTGGCCGGCGATGTGGCCAACCTCCTGCACCCGCTGTTCGGGCGGGTCCGGGTCGAGCATTACAACAATGCGGAAAAGCAGGGCGCCGCGGCCGCGAGGTCCATGCTCGGCTCGACGGCCCCGTATGACTACGTCTACAGCTTCTGGTCCGATCAGTACGAGCACAAGATCGAGTACGTCGGCCACGTCGCCAAGTGGGACGAGTTCGTGGTCCGCGGTAGCTTGACCGAGGGCGAACTGGTCGGCTTCTACCTGGTCGACGGCGTCATCCGGGCCGCGGTAGGCCTTGACCGGGGCGGTGATCCCGAGCTTGACCGCGACTCGGAGATGGCGGCCTGCGTCCGCCTGGTGGCCGGGCGGGCCAGCCCGGCCCGCGATGCGCTCGCCGATGAGCGGACCGATCTGTGGTCGCTGCCCGTCACCGGTTAGGCGTTGGAGAACAGGGGGATGTTGGCGCCGCTGGCCGGGGCCAGCGGGCTGTCCAGGAGCGCCAC
This sequence comes from uncultured Actinomycetes bacterium, assembly GCA_963806335.1. Lineage (GTDB taxonomy): Bacteria > Actinomycetota > Actinomycetes > Streptosporangiales > Streptosporangiaceae > Palsa-504. The sequence goes on along the minus strand of CAWDXO010000013.1, from coordinate 571,284 downwards.
GATCAGCGTCGCGACATCGGCGGGGGTCAGGCCGGGACGCAGCGCGGGATTGGCCCGGCGCAGCATCTCGGTGTCGACCGCGCCTGGGCTCACGCAGATCGCGCTGATGCCATGCTGCTTGCCCTCCACCGCGATCGCCTCCGTGAGGCCGATGACGCCGTATTTGGAGACGTTGTACGCGGCCAGCCCCGGGAACTTCTCGGTCGCGTAGACGCCGGAAAGCGAGGCGATGGTCACGATCCGGCCTTCGCCGGCCGGGCGCATCGCGGTGAACGCCGCGCGACAGCACAGGAACGAACCCGTCAGGTTGACCGCGATCGTCTGTTCCCACATCGCGGTCGTGGTCTCGGCGAACAGCGCGGGTGTCAGCACTCCGGCCGCGCAGACCAGCGCGGCGGGACGCCCAGCCTGCCCGGCGACGGCGAAGAGGCGCTCGACCTCGGCGCCCTGGCTCACGTCCGTGGGCGCCGGCGTCGCCGTGCCGCCCGCGTGCCGGATGCGGCCGGCCACGCGGTCGAGCGCTTCGCGGTCACGGGCGGCCAGGACGACGTGAGCGCCGGCCGCCGCCACGGCTTCGGCCGTGGCGGCCCCGATCCCGCGGCTAGCGCCGGTGACGACCGCGACCCGCCCGGCTAGCCAGTGCCCCGCGTCACCCATCGGCGCTCCCCCCCGCGCCGGGACCAGCCAGCCGGCGGTACAGCTGCTCGTGAGCGTCCAGGCTCCGTTCCAGGTCAAGATGGGCCTCGGCGTGCTCGCGGCAGGCCGCGCGCGAGATTCCGGCGGTCCGCCCGACGGCATCGGCGGCCGCCCGGACGTCATCGGGCGCGACCAGGAAACCGGTCACTCCGTTCGCGATCACCTCACCGAGCCCGCCGCGCCGGAACGCGACGACGGGAGTCCCGCACGCCTGGGCCTCGGCGGCGGCCATCCCGAAGGGTTCCTCCCACCTGGCCGGATACAAGGCCACGGCCGCGCGGGCCATGACCTCCCACAGCGATGCCCTGGGGACGGCCTCGTGCACGGTCACGCCGGGCCAGGCTCGTCGCGGGTCGATCTGTTCCCGGCTGTACCCGCCATCGTAGGGATCGCCGTAGATGTCGATCGGCACTCCGGCCGCGCGGGCGATGTCGATGGCTTCCACGGCGCCCTTCTCCGGGCTCAGCCGGCCCGCGAAGATGGCGCCTTTCCCGGCGACCGGTGACCAGGGGATCGCACCGGTGGGCACGTAGGGCGGCAGGATCGCATCGACGCGGACGACCTGGCGCCAGGCGCTCGCCGCAGCAGCGGAGACGACGGCCACCGCCGGAGGCCGGGCCCCCCGGGCTGCCTGCCTGAGCGTCGCCGCCACCGCGTCGTCCGGCGGCAGATGGAGCGTATGCACCACCGGTGCCCGCAGCGTCGCCGCCAGCCGGACCGCGGGCGCGTCAAAGGCGTGGTTGTGGATCACGTCGTACCGGCTCTCCCGCACGCTCCGGTAGGCACCGGCGAAGGCAGCCTCGGCCGCCGCCGCGGCGGACCCAGCTGGCCCCGACGCCCCGGAAGCCCGGTAGAGCGTGTCCGCCAGGGCCTGGGGATCAACTCCGGTGTCGATCACCTCGACCCCGGGGATCTGCGATCCGGTGGCGGCGTAGACGCGGACGTGGTGTCCCCGGCCGGCCAGGCCGCGGGCGAGATCGGACACGAAGGCCTGCGAACCGCCGCGCTGAGGCTCGCGGATGGCCGTCACGAGCGGCGCCATGATCGCGATCCTCACGGTGCTATTTTCTGAAGCACCTTTTTCATTGAGCCAGCACCTTGAAGGCGAGGTCGCGCGGCGGGTTGATGCCCAGCACCTCGAAGGGCACCAGCCGGCGCCCGCGCCTGCGGACCTCTTCGGCCGCGTCGGGATAGAAGATCCCGGCCAGCTCCACCGCCTCCTGGTGGCTGGTGAACTCGACGGACATCGGCCCGGCGAAGCTCACGTAGCGGTAGCCGCGGGCGGCCAGCCAGTCAAGGTTGTTCGGCCAGATGAGGGCGACGCAGCCGCCCGGCTTGCACACCCGCTCCAGCTCGGCCAGGCCGGCCTCGCCGCCATGTCCCGCGGCCGGCGTAAAGGCCGAGCAGCTAACGACCAGGTCCGCGAAATCGTCGCCGAGAGGCAGCTTGTCGAAAAACCCGTGGGTCACGCGGGCTCGGTCACCGTGCTCCGCCGCCGCGAGCTTCCGCCGGAGGATCTGGCCCAGGGGCCTCGCCGGCTCAACCGCCACGACCTCCCGGCCGCGCTCGATGAGTTCGAGCGTCAGCCGTCCGGAGCCCGCGCCGACCTCGGCGATCCGGTCGAGGTCCCGCGGCAGCCAGCCCAGGAGGCCAGGATGAAGCCGCTCGGCGCAGGCCAGCCGGTCATAGAGCTCCGGCTCGAGCCGGTAAAGCAGTTCCCAGGCCAGCACCATGTCAGTACGCGGATCACCGTCCCCGTGCGGAACAAACCGGCTCGCCTCCTCGGGGGTGAAAACGCGGAGGTCCGCAGGCCGGTAGCGGCGCTGCAGCACCCGGCCCGCCCGGGCCGGGGCCTCAGGCCTGGTCACTGACCTCGGCCCAGTTCTTGTCGGTCTCCCAGACCCGGACCGACCGCAGCAGCCCCGCCGGAAGCTCCAGGCGGAGCCGCTCCCAGAAGGTCAGGGCCAGGTTCTCGGTCGTCGGGATGCGCCCCTTGAGCCACGGGACATCGGTGTTCAGGTTGCGGTGATCCACATCCCGGATGACCTGCCTGCTCATGACGTCGGAAAGCAGTTTCAGGTCCAGCACGTAGCCGCTGGCCTGATCGACCTCGCCGGCCACGACCACCTCCAGGACGTAGTTGTGCCCGTGCAGATTCGTGCATTTCCCGAACAGCTGCCGGTTCTCCTCATCGGACAGGTCCGGGTCGCACAGCTGGTGCGCGGCATTAAACGATTCGCGGCGGCCGACCAGTACGGTCATCGGGTTGCTCCTAAAAATCGGCGGCGCCCGGGGAGCGGTTACCACCGTTCCATCATCGCCGGCCACCGGCTCACCCGCCCCCGCCGGGCCGTCCTTCCACGTAACAGGCGAGCCGGCGGCGAAGATCGTGCATTAATAGGGGATGGACAAGCGCCTTCGCTTCATGGCCGAGCTCATCGAACCGCTGCGGGTACCGCCCGGGAGCTCGGTCAGGCTGAGCCGTGACCACGATCCGGGCTACACCGGCCAGCTGACCCGTCCGCGGGGCGATGCCCTGCTCGCCGAGGGTGTCGAGCTTCTCGCCCGGTACCAGGACCGGCTGGCCGCCCAGGACACGTTCGGCGTACTCCTGGTGCTTCAGGGACTCGACGCCTCCGGTAAGGACGGTGTGATCAAGCATGTGATGAGCGGTGTCAACCCGCAGGCGGTGACGGTCCATGCCTTCAAGGAGCCCTCCGCGGACGAGCTGAACCACGACTTCCTCTGGCGCCACCAGCGCGCCCTGCCCGGCCGGGGCGCGCTCGGCATCTTCAACCGGTCCCACTATGAAGAGGTCCTGATCACCCGGGTGCATCCGGACCTGCTCGCCGCGGAGCGGCTGCCCGCGGCAGCCAGGAAACACGGCATCTGGGCCCGCCGCTACCGTGAGATCAACGACTGGGAGCACTACCTGGTCGATAACGGCATCCATGTCGCCAAGATCATGCTCAACCTGTCCAAGCAGGAGCAGGCCAAACGGTTCCTCCAGCGGATCGACCACCCGAAGAAAAACTGGAAGTTCTCGCCCAGCGATGTCAAGGAGCGCGGCTACTGGGACGACTACCAGCGGGCCTTCGACGGGATGCTGAGCCACACCAGCACGTCGTGGGCGCCCTGGCATGTCGTGCCCGCCGACCACAAATGGTTCGCCCGGCTGGCCACCGCCGCCGTCCTCGTCACCGCGCTCCGCGCGATCAACCCGCGCTACCCCGCCCCCGATCCCGCCCAGCGGCATCAGATGGCACAGGTCCGAGCCGAACTTGAGGCCGAACTCCGGGCATAAGACAATTTCCTCCGAACGGACGGTGGCGCGTGTCGTACTTCCCACTCACCGCCGCGGCGCCGCGGCGCCGCGGCCTTCTGGCTCGCGGCGGAGTGGCTATTCGAAACGCGCGTTATCGGGGCTGGTCATCCGGTTGAGCAGGGGCAGCGTCACGCCGATCACGAGCAGGGCGATGACCAGCCCGGCGCCCATGGTCGCGTAGTAGACGTGGCCGAGCCGCGGTACCGCCGTGCCTGCCGGCGCGAGCCGGATGAAGGTCAGCGCCGACATGCCGTAGGCGAGGGCCGCGGTGAGCAGGCTGGCGGCGGCCAACGGCACGGCCGCTTCGCCGAACACCACCCGGTACAGCGTCCGGGCCGGCGTGCCGCTGACCCGCAGCAGGGTGAAGGGGCGCTTGCGGTCGGCCAGGCCGCCGCCGACGGCCACGGCGAGGCTGCAGCCCGCGACCAGGATGGTCAGCGCGACCGCGAGATAGACCAGCCGCTCCAGGAGCTGCGCGCGGCCGGACCGGATCGCGACCGCCTCGCTATAGGTCCGCGGCGGGGTCGCCGCCACGCCCTGGCCGGCCGACACCTGCGGCGGCGCGTGCACGGCCAGGTAGGTGCGGACCCGCTCCAGCGTCGCGTGGCTGTTCGCGGCGACCAGGACCGCCTGCAGCGGCAGCGCGGCGAGGCTGCCGGGATAGCCGGGATTGGCCGCGTTGACGAACGCCTCGGTGCTGTTGTGCGGGTTGTCGCTGTAGACCAGGCTGTCGTCGTTGACCTGCACGGCCTGGACACCGGGGGCGCACCGCCCGAGCACGGCGAGGTCCCGCAGCACCGAGCAGCTCACCACGCCGACGTAGTTGCCCTGGTCGTTCGGGTTCGCGGCCTGCGGCAGGAAGTACAGCGGGTAAACCGTGGTGCCGCCGACGCCTCGCAGTCCGCTGACCAGCTTGGCGCCGGCCTGGGGGGAGAGCGCGCCGCCGGCCTCGGCGGCCGAGAGGTCCGTGGCGGCGCAGCCGCCCGGACGCTGACCAGCAGGCGCCGCCGAGCAGGGAACGGTGGCCGGCGTGGACGGCTCGATGTTGGCGAACGTGTCGAGCAGCACGTGGCTCAGCGCCGTGGCGTTGGGCGTCGCGCTGATCGATTCGACCGCCGGGACCAGCGCGCCGACCATGGTGCCGAGGAACACGGCCAGCACCAGCCCGCGCACCGCCCGGAAGGCGGCCTTAGGGTTGTCCGCGAGCCGCCGCGCGGCCAGCAGCGGCGACGCCCCGTTCAGCACCCGCGAGCTCCACCGCGCCACCGCCGCGGTGAGCCACGGGCCCGCGATGACCAGGCCGACCATGGTCAGCAGCAGGCCGGGATAGGCCGGGGCGCCGATGGACTTGGTCGTCGTCGCGGCCAGCCCGACCACGAACAGCGCCACGCCGGCGCCCAGCGTGGCCAGCCGCCAGGCCGACGGCGGCGGCGGGGAGGTCCGTCGGCTGACGCCGAGCGGGGAGATCCGCACCCGGCGCAGCGATGCCATCGACGCGAGCGCCGAGGCAGCCGGCACGGCCACCAGCATGGCCAGGTACCCCCACGCGGTGGGGGTGACGGTGGCGGCGAAGTACCGGGTGCCGGTGAGCGCGGCGCCGGCCAGCGCCGGCCGGATGGCCAGGAACAGGCCGATCCCCAGCACCGCCCCGGCCAGCGCGCTCACCACCGAGTCGACGCAGGCGATCAGGTTCACGTCCCGGGGCGTCGCCCCGACCAGGCGGAGCGCGGCGAAGCGCTCCTCCCGGCGGGCCGCCGCCAGCCGGGTCGCGGTGCCGATCAGGATGAGGATGGGGAACAGCACCGCGAGCACGCCGACGGCGAACGCGTACCGGAAGAACGGGGTGAAGACCTCCTGGCCCGGGCCGGCCGCCACCGCGGTCACCACGCTCGTGCCCGGCACCGCGGCCAGCGCAGACGGCTGGTAGCCGACGTAGATCGCCAGCTCGTCCGGCCCGGCCAGCGCCTGGTCCCCGACGGTGCCGATCATCGTGCCGGGGAACCGGTCGCCCAGCTCATCGCGCGGGGTGCTGCGCAGCAGCGCGGCCAGCGCGGGGGAGGCGTAGTACTGGCCGGGGCCGGGCAACCGGGAGACGCCGGGCGGGATCGGCGCGCCGGTACCCAGCGCGGCGACGTCGAGCCGCTCGATGGTCTGGCCCTGGTAGAAGTCCACGCTGTAGTTCCACAGCTCACCGCGCGACGGCAGCTGGCGCGGCAGCGCGGACCCGGGCCCTTGCGTGCACTCCCAGCAGGACCGGTTGCTGCCGGCCTGGAAGGCGTGGAATTCGGCGAACACCCCGAGCAGCACGGCCACGCCGATCGCGACCGCGATCGTGGTGAGCAGCAGGCGGGTGAAGGCTTCCCGCCCGCTGTGCAGGGTGAGCCGCAAGCCGAGCCGGATCATCAGCGCAAGCCCCCGTCGGTTCCGCTGGGTTCCAGGATCAGCGCGGCCACCCTGCCGTCACGCACCATGACCTGCCGGTCGGCGTAGGCCGCGACCCGCGCGTCGTGGGTGACGAGCACCACGGTCACGCCCTGCTCCCGCGCGAGGCCGGTCAGCAGGTCCATCACCTTCTCCCCGGCCAGCGAGTCGAGTGATCCGGTCGGCTCGTCGGCGAACAGCACCTTGGGGCTGATCGCGAGCGCCCGCGCGATCGCCACCCGCTGCGCCTCCCCGCCGGAAAGCTCGCCGGTGCGCCGGGCGCCCTTGTCGGCCAGGCCCAGGCGGCCTAGCCACTGGGCCGCCGTCTGGTACGCCGCCTTGCGGCGGACCCGGCCGAGCAGCAACGGCAGCGCGATGTTGTCCGCCGCCGTCAGCTCCGGCACGAGCTGCCCGAACTGGAACACGAAGCCGAACGCGGTCCGCCGCAGCTCGGTTCGCCGGGTCTCGTTCATCTGGTCGAGCCGCTGGCCGTCGAAGGTGATCTCGCCCTCGTCCGGCAGGAAGATGCCGGCCAGGCAGTGCAGCAGCGTCGACTTGCCCGAGCCGCTCGGGCCCATGATGGCGAGGATCTCCCCGGCGGCCGCCCCGACGCTGGCGTCGCGCAGCGCGGGTGTCTGGCCGAACGACTTGACGACGTCGCGTGCCTCGATGAGGCAGCCGCCGCCGGCTTGGACGGGAGTATTCATCTGGTACGCACCATTTCCGCCAGCTCGGTGAGCCTGGCCGTCGTCGCGTCGATCCAGTGCAAGTCGGCCTCCAGGTGGAACAGGCCGTAGTCGGCGAGCAGCTTGTCCATCAAGGGCCCGGTGCGCTTGAGCTCGGTCAATTCCTGCATCCGCCGCAGGTGAGCGCCGCGCTGTACGTCGAGATAGCGCTCGGCCGGGCGGCCGAGCATCAGCGCCAGCACTACCTTGGAGAACAGCACGCTCTGCAGGTGCGGCTCGGGCTCGGCGGGCTGGGCCAGCCACGCCTCGACCTCGGCCACCCCGGCCGGGGTGATGGCGTACCGCTTGCGGTCTGGACCGTCGCCCGGCTCGGCCTGTCCGGCCACCGCCTTGCCGTCCCGGGCCAGCCGGGCCAGCGTGGCGTACACCTGCCCGAACGGCAGCGGCTTGCCCCGGCCGAAGTAGGCGTCGTAATCGCGCTTGAGGTCGTAACCGTGGCTCGGCTCGCGTTCTAGCAGGCCAAGTAGGGTCAGCGGCACGCTCATGGGGGAACAATACACTCGGTGTATACGCTCGGTCAATACGAAATGCCGTGCAGGCCGCGGGGCGACTGCTTGTACGCTATTGGCTGCAACTCGCGATGGAGGTGGCCTGTCCCGTGGCTCCGGCCGACGACTGGGTAGCGCGCACGGCCGAGCAGGTGCGCGCGGAAGCAGAACGCAGGCATCCCGGCGAGGCGCCGACCGTCGCGTCGGGGATCAGCCCGTCCGGGCCGGTGCACCTGGGGAACCTGCGTGAGCTGATGGTCCCGCACCTGATCGCCGATGAGGTCCGGCGCCAGGGCGCGGCCTGCCGCCACATCCTGTCCTGGGATGACTATGACCGGTTCCGCCGGGTGCCGGCGGGTTTTCCTGAGTCCTTCGCCGAGTACGTCGGGCGCCCGCTGACCGCGGTGCCCGATCCCTGCGGCGGGCACGAGAACTGGGCCGAGCACTTCAAGGAGCCCCTGCGCGAGGCGCTGGCCCGTCTCGGTGTCCGGGTCACCGAGATCAGCCAGACCGAGATGTACACCTCGGGGGCGTACACCGAGCAGATCGTGACCGCCATGCGGCGGCGCGCCGACATCGGCGCGGTGCTGGCCAGGTACCGCACCAGGCGTGACGCCGAGCCGGATGACGACGAGCCGCAGACCGCCGTCTACTACCCGTTCCGGCCCTACTGCGCCACGTGCGGGCGGGACGACACCACGGTGACCGCCTTCGACGACCAGACCACGGAGATCACCTACGTCTGCGCGTGCGGCGCGCACGTGGGTCCCACGCCGATCGCGCAGGTCGCCGGGAAGCTGGCGTGGAAGGTCGACTGGCCGATGCGCTGGGCCTACGAGCGGGTGACGTTCGAGCCCGCGGGGGTGGACCACTCCTCACCCGGGTCCAGCTTCACCGTCGGCGGGGAGCTGGTCTCGGAGATCTTCGGCGGAGAGATGCCACTGCACTTCGGGTACTCCTTCGTCGGCACCAGCGGGTCGGCGAAGATGAGCGGCTCGCGCGGCGGCGCGCCGACGCCGGCCGACGCGCTCGAGATCTTCGAGCCCCCGCTGCTCCGCTGGCTGTACGTGCGGCGACGGCCGGAGCAGGCCATCACGCTGGCCTTCGACCAGGAGGTGGGCCGCGTCTACGACGAGTGGGACGCGCTGACCCGCCGGGTGGCGGCGGGCGAGGCCGACGCCGCCTCCGCCGTGGTGTACGCCCGGGCGGCCGGTACCTCGGCGGGACCGCTGCCGGTCACGCCCCGCCCGCTGCCCTTCCGGACCCTGGCCTCGGTGGTGGACATCACGGCCGGTGACGAGGCGCAGATGCTGCGGATCGTGCGCGACCTGACCGCCGAGGACCCGGTGGTCACGCTGGACGAGGTCCGGCCGCGGCTGGACTGCGCGCAGGCCTGGGTCACCGAGTACGTGCCGCCGGAAGACCGGACCCAGGTCCGCGAGGAGCCCGATCAGACCAGGCTCGCCGCCCTCACCGAATCCGAACGCGGCGCCATCAAGCTGCTGGTCGAGGGCATGGCGGCCAACTGGTCGCTGGCGGGCCTGACCACCCTGCTCTACGGGATCCCGAAGCTCCAGCTCGGCCTGCCCATCACCGCGCCGCCGACACCCAAGCTCAAGGTGCTGCAGCGGAACTGGTTCATCCTGCTCTACCAACTGCTGATCGGGAAGGACACCGGCCCGCGGCTGCCGACCCTGCTGCTGGCCCTCGGCCAGGACCGGGTCCGCTACCTGCTCGGCGGCTAAACCGCCGGACGCTGAACCGCCGGCCGCTAAACCGCTGGACTGAGCAGCGTGGTGCGGTGCAGCCTGCCCGCGCGGGCTCTGGCGTGCCGCCCTGGCCGCCGCGGGAGGTTTCCCGGCGGGCTGGTCACGTCCTCGGGCGGATCGACGAGCCGCAGCGAGGGCCGCTGCACGCCGTGCAGCGCCAGCGCGAGCCCGCCCGGGGCCAGCGACCGGACCGGGGCGTCCGGCGCCTGGCCCTGCAGGGCGCGGTAGGTGATGGCGTCGAGGACGGCGGGTACTCCGGCCCGGACCTGGCGCGGCGTGCATACCTGGCCCTTGTGCATGGGCGCCGGCGGCAGCGCGGTCGCATCCTGGCCTGGCCAGCATCCGGTGAGCAGGGCGTAGAGCATCTGGGCCAGCGCCTTGGTGTCGGCCACCCTGGGGTCATCGTCACCCAGGGCCGGCCCGCACAGGGCGGCGTCGAGGCCGAGGCCGGTGATCTTCAGCCCGCTGCTGTGGTCCCAGCGCAGCGAGCGCGGGGTGAGGCGCAGATGCGGCACCCCCGCCCGGTGCGCGACGGCGAGCGCGTCCGCGGCGTCGGCGATCATCGCGGCGGCCAGGGACGGGTCGGGCAGGCCCGAGAGCACGAGGTCCTCGAGGTGGGTGCCCGGCGTCCACTCGGACACGATGTAAGGGAACTCGGCCGCGAAGTCGGTGTCGTAGATGGTCGCGAGCCGCGGATCGGCTACCTTGGCCGCGGCCCGGACGGCCCCCACCACGACGGGCGGCACGGGCCGGCCCTGGGGCAGCAGGTAGATGGTGACGGGCCGGCCCAGCAGCCGGTCGGTGGCCTTCCACAGGGACAGGCCGTGCGCCTCCCACGAGGCTCCGCATGTCCCGTGGATGTGCTCGCTGATGCTGATGCGCTCATCCAGCCGGAACCGTCCGCCGAGCCAGGTCCCCGCGAGCTGTGTGCCGGACGGTACCTCAGTGACGGTCATTGACTACCTCCTGCCTGCCCATCACCAGCTATGAACAGGCATGCCCGATTCACGACAGGAGATGCAGCCGCTGCCCTATTTTCTGCCGCGCAACATTCGCCGCAGGGGCCCCAAGCTGGGAAAACGCTCAGGAAAAACCGGGAATTCCGGGGATCAGCCCGTGGCGGTGGCCAGGAAGCGGTCCATGATCCGGACCGCGGACTCCAGCGCGGACAGCGGAATACGCTCGTCGGTGCCGTGGAACATGGCGTAGTAGTCGTAGCCTTCCGGCAGTACCAGCGGCGTGAAGCCGTAGCAGGTCATCCCGAGGCGGGCGAACTGTTTCGCGTCGGTGCCGCCGCTCATGCAGTAGGGCACGACGGTCGAGCCCGGGTCCTCGGCCAGCAGGGCCTGCGCCATGCTGGTCATCACCGGGACGTCGAGCGGGGCTTCCAGCGGTATCTCCCGGTGCGCGTACTCCCAGTTCACGTCGGGTCCGATTAGCTTGTCGATGGTCGCCGCGAACTCGTCCTCGAAGCCGGGCAGGACGCGGCCGTCGACGTAGCCGACCGCCTCGTCCGGTATGACGTTGAGCTTGTAACCCGCTTGCAGCATGGTCGGGTTGGCGCTGTTGCGCACGGTGCCGGCCACCAGCGCCGCCCCGGGGCCGAGCGCGGCCAGCAGTTCCTCCGCACTCACCTCGCCGGAGGGCACCTGGGTGCCGGCCGCGGCGGCGATCGCGTCGACGGCCGCGCGCACGGTGGGGATCAGCCGGACCGGCCAGGCGTAGGCGCCGATCCGGGTCACCGCCCCGGCCAGCCGGGTCACCGCGTTCTGGAGGTTCGGCTTGGCGCCGTGACCGGCCCGGCCCCGCGCGGTCAGCTTCAGCCAGGCGGTGCCCCGTTCGGCGGACGCGATGGGGTACAGCCGCACTCCGCCCCCAGCGTGGAACGTGAAGGCACCGGACTCCCCGACCGCTTGTGTGCACCCCTCGAACAACTCAGGGCGATGTTCAACGAGCCACCTGGCTCCGAACTCCCCGGTGTCTTCCTCGTCGGCGGTGAACGCGAGCACCACGTCGCGCCGCGGACGGCGGCCGGTGCGGGCCCACTGGCTGACCACCGCGAGCAGCGCCGCGTCCGCGTTCTTCATGTCGACCGCGCCGCGTCCCCACAGCACGCCGTCGCGTACCTCGCCGGAGAACGGGTGCACCGACCACGACGACGGATCCGCGGGCACCACGTCCAGGTGGCCGTGCAGCAGCAGCGCTCCGCCCCCGGCCTCGCTGCCGCCGACCCTGGCCACTACGTTGGCGCGGCCGGGCGCGGACTCGAGCAGTTCCGGCTCCAGGCCGGCCTCGGCCAGCCGGGCGGCCACGTACTCCGCGGCCGGCCGCTCCCGGCCGTCCCCGCCGCCCCGGTTGGTCGTGTCGATCCTGATCAGGTCGGCGGCGAAGCGGGCCGCTTCGGCTCCCGCCGTGGTCAGCTGGCTCGGCATGGCCGCCTCACGGTCGCAGCAGCAGGTCGGCCGCCCGGTAGGCGTCGTCGATCATGCGCATGGTCGCGACGGCATGCGGCGCGGCCGTCGGGACGGGCGCGGCCCCGGCTTCCGCCCTGATCGCCGCGGCGAACGCACGGAGCTGGCCGAAGTAGGTTGAGTCCCCGCCGCCCTGCTCGTCGGCGACCACGGATCCCTTCCTGGTCGCGACCAGCCGGCCGTGGTGCGCCGGGATGAAGTTCTGCATCCACACGTTCCCGTCACGGCAGCTCACGTGAACGTCGGCCCGGAACTCGCCGTTCGGCGTGAACGCCGACTCGAACCAGGCCGTCGCGCCGCCGGAAAAGGCTAGCCGGACGGCCATAGCCCGGTCCGCGACCGCGCCCGGCGGGCGCCTGGCGGCCGGGTCGTCATCCTCGACGAGGTCGTCGTCCCCGAACGCCGCCCCGTCGCCGCCCGGCGAGGTCGGATCGGCGAGCGCCCCGGTCACGAAAAGCTCGCCCCCACCCTCGACGTCGCTGACCAGCCGCAGGCAGTCGATCGCGTAACAGCCGCCGTCCATCAGCGCCCCGCCGGCCAGGTCGTAGTCGTACCTGATGTCGCCCGGGTCCTCGATGATGAAGGTCGTCCAGCACTGGACGTGCCGCAGCGGCCCGAGCTCGCCGCCGGTGACCAGATCGCGGAACCGCTGGACCAGCGGATGGTAGCGGTAGTGCATGGCCTCCATGACGACCAGGGCGGAGGCCGAAGCGGCGTCCGCGACCAGCGCCGCCTGCCCGGCATTGGAGGCGAACGGCTTCTCGCACAGGACGTGCTTTCCGGCCGCTATGGCCTTGAGCGTCCAGGGTCCGTGCAGCGAGTTCGGTAGCGGATTGTAAACGGCGTCGACGTCCGGGTCGGCGAGCAGCTCGTCATAGCTGCCGTAGGCCTTCGGTATCCCGTGCCGCAGCGCGAAGGCCTGCGCGCGGTCCAGGTCCCGGGCCGCGACCGCCGTCACCGTCACCGCGGGTAGGTGGGCGGCCGGCTCGAGCAGGGCGGGCGTGGCAATGCGTGAGGTACCGAGCGTTCCGATGCGTATCGGGGGCACGATTCAGGCTAAGACATGACGGGGCGGCGGGGACCGGGAGGCCGGCCTCGTCAACACGCTGTCGCTAAGCGTTTGCCCCCCGTTCATTTGACCGGGCTCAAGTGCTACTCTGTGTCACCGCTACGCGTGACGTCGGCCACGGTGGCATCGTATCCACGGGGGCAAGGTGAGGCGTTGAGCCAGGACGATGGTCGGGTCGCGCTGGTCAGCGGCGGCTCACACGGCATCGGCGCGGCCACCGTCCGCCGGCTGGCCGCCCGCGGCTGGGACATCAGCTTCTGCTACCGCGACGACGGGCCGTCCGTCCGCCAGATCGAGAAGGACGCGTCCGAACTCGGCGTGCGGGTGGTCGCGATCCAGGCGGACGTCACCGACCCGGCCCAGGTCGCGTCCTGGTTCCGCCGGGCCGAAGACGAGCTCGGTCCGGTAGCGGCCATGGTGAGCTGCGCGGGGATCACCAGGGACCTGCCGCTGCGCCTGATGGCGGAGGACGACTGGCGGGCGGTGATCGATGGCGTGTTCCATCTCTGCCTCGCCGCCGTGTCCGCCATGACCAAACAACGATCGGGCCGGATCGTCGCGGTGTCGTCGGTGTGCGGAGCGTACGACCACTCCGCCGGGGGCCGCGACATCCGCGCCCGGCCCGGGATCGCCGGATTCGTCAAGGCGCTGGCCGGCCAGACGGCCCGCTTCGGGATCAGCGTCAACGCCGTGGCCCCCGGCCTGGTCGCCCACGACATGGCCGATCTCGTACCGGAACGAGACCGCGACGACCTGACCGAGACGATCGCGATCCGCCGGTTCGGCGACGCCGCTGCCGTGGCCGATCTGGTCGCGTTCCTGCTCTCGGAGGAGGCCGCGGGCATTACCGGTACCGTCCTGGAGGCGCGCAGCGTCATCTCGCTGTTAACCGCCGTCGCATGCATAAGACACAGATGGGTTCGCGCAGGCCGCGGGTGGGGTCAGGTGTTCCAGGTCGGCCAGGCTGTCCTGCACGGGAGTTCCGTGGGCCAGAGCGGTAACGTTTCCGGAACGGTCCGCACGTAGGGTTCGGTTTGTGGGCAAGGCAGAGGGGGCTGACCCGGTGGCGGAGCGAGCCGCGGCGTCGGAAGCGGCGGCCCGCCGCTTCCCCGTGGGCTCACCGAGGGCCTGGGCCTGGGCCTGGGCGCTCGGCGCGCTGGCGATGTTGTCCTTCGCGGCCGCGATCCCGCTGAGCCTGCTATCACACCAGCTGGACAGCGGGGTGATAGCCGCCGTGATCGGCGTTCCCTGCGCGGCCGTGGGGATAGTGGTCACCCGCCGTCAGTGGGGGAACCCGCTCGGCTGGCTTTTTCTCGCGATCGGCGTCTGCCTGTTCCTCAGCACAGCCGGCGGAGACTATGCGACGCTGGCCTACCGCCTCGGGCACCGCCTTCCGTTCGGCCCGGTGGCACTAGCGCTGGATCAGCTCTGGGGCCCGAGCCTCGTCTTGTTCACGGTCGCCATCCTGCTGTTCCCCGACGGAAGGCTGCCCTCCCGGTTCTGGCGCGGTGCGCTGCGGGTTTATGTCGTGTGGTTCGCGGCGATGCTCGCCGCTACCGGTGCGGCGCTGGGGGGCGCCCTGGCCGCGCACCCGGTCCGCGTCGACAACAACGGCGGCCTGGTGGCCCTCGACTATCCGGCTGGCTGGTATAACGCGGTCCAGGGCGTGCTCATCTTGGTGCTGCTCGGGCTGTCGCTGACCTTCATCGCCCGCCAGGCGCTGAGCTGGCGGCGCGCCACTGGCGAGCGGCGTCAGCAGCTGAAATGGCTGGCCAGTGGTGCCACCGTCAGCATCATCTGCCTGTTCCTGGCGGCGAGCTCCAGCTCGTCTGGGAACGGCCCCACGCTTTGGGGCGTGCTTAGCACCCTCGCATGGATGGGGGTCGCCGCGCTGCCGGTGTCCATCGGCGTGGCGATCCTGAAGTACCGGCTATACGAGATCGACAGGATCATCTCCCGGACGCTGGCCTACGCGATTGTCACCGGCCTGCTGGTCGGGGTGTACGCGGGGCTCGTTCTGCTGGCCACCCAGGTGCTGAGGTTCCACACTCCCGTGGCGGTAGCCGGCTCGACGCTGGTAGCCGCGGCGCTGTTCAGCCCGGTGCGCCGGCGGGTGCAGCACACCGTGGACCGGAGGTTCAACCGGGCCCGCTACAACGCCGAACGCACGGTGACGGCGTTCGCGGCCCGGCTGCAGGACACGGTCGACCCTGATGCGGTCCGCGCCGACCTGGCCGGCGCGGTGCACGCCGCCCTTGAGCCGACTCACGTATCGGTGTGGCTGAGCCGATGACAGCATGAAAGGGTGAGCAACCCGGATCCGGCGCCCTGAACAGACACGCAGGGGTGCTCCCGGCCGGGATCACCGTGGTGTGCGCTGAGTTCGGCCGCGATCATTTCGAACCGGCTTTGAATGTCCCCGGGTCAGGCTGGAAGCATGGACGGTAAACTCCGCGAGCTGGCCCGGCCCGCCTTTCACCGTGCCGAGGGAACGCAGCATCCAGGTCAGCCCGGTCAGGATCGGCGGCCAGCAGCTCTTCGCCGTCGCGTTCCGCGGGACCGCGAAGAGCCTCAGCTGGAAGGCCTACGACAACTCGGGCGCGGTGGTCGCATCGGGCCGGCTGTCCGCGCCGCCGGGGAGCTGACCGGGTTCACCGGGTTCGCTTCCCGGCAGTGGTCGATGGTCACGACCAGGACGAGCAAAGCCAGGCAAGCAGGCAACCAGCCCGTCAGGGCGTGACGACGATCCGCCCCACCGTGTCGCCGTCGGCGAGCCGCTGCAGACCGCGGCCTACCTCCGCCAGGCCCAGCCGCTCGCCGACCAGGGGCCTGATCGCGCCGTCGGCGACCAGCTTGGTCAGCTGGGCGTGGGCGTCCCGGATGGCCTGCGGCTCCTTGGTCTGGTACAGGCCCCAGTGCAGCCCCACGATCGAGTAGTTCTTGATCAGCGCGTGGTTCAGCGCGGCCGAGGGGATCTCGCCGCTGGCGAAGCCCACCACCACGATCCGGCCCTCGAAAGCGACGCACTTGGTCGACCGGGTATACGCCTCGCCGCCCACCGAGTCGTAGACGACGTCGGCGCCGCGGCCGCCGGTGACGTCCTTGACCACCGAGACGAAATCCTGGCTGAGCCGGTCGATCACGACGTCCGCGCCGAGGGAGCGCGCCACCTCCGCCTTGCGCTCGCCGCCGACGACCCCGATGACCCGGGCCCCGGCCGCCTTGCCGAGCTGGACGGCGCCGCTGCCGACTCCGCCGGCCGCGGCCTGGACCAGCAGCGTCTCGCCGGCCGCCAGCTGCGCCCGCCGGTGCAGCCCGAACCATCCGGTTTGGTAGGTGATGAAGAACGCGGCGGCCTCGGCGTCGTCCAGGCCGGCCGGGGCGGGCAGCGCGGCCTCGGCGTTCATGAGGGCGAGCTCGGCGAAGGCACCGTACGGCATCGCCGGGCCGCCGATGACCCGGTCGCCCACGGCGACGCCGGCCACGCCGGGGCCGGCCGCCACCACCTCGCCGCACAGCTCGATGCCGGGGGTGTACGGCAGCGGCGGCCGGACCTGGTACCCGCCGCGGCACATCAGCACGTCGGGGAAGTTCGCCGCGGCGCCGAGGACCCGCACCAGCACCTGACCGGGCCCGGGTTCCGGGTCGGGGACCTCGGTCAGCGTCAGCACGTCACGCGGCTCGCCGATCCGCTCTACCTGCCATGCCCTCATCGGATACCTCGCTCCACTTCCTCGATGCGCTGCTGCATCCGGTTCATCCCGCGCAGCCATTTGTCGGTGTCGGCGGCCCGCAGCTCGTAGTACCCGCGGACCTCCGGGTGCGGCAGGATGAGGAACCGGCCGTCCGCCATGCCCTCGAGCAGCGCCTCGGCGACCCGTTCGGGCTCGATCGCCGCGTCCTGCAGCACGACCTGCCCGGCCTGCCCGGACGCGGCCAGCATGCTGGTCTTGACCCCTTGCGGGCAGATGCAGTGCACGGTGAGCCCGCGGTGCGCGTAGGTCGCGGCGAGCCATTCCGCGTAGCCCTCGGCCGCGTGCTTGGTCACCGAGTAAGGCGCGGATCCCAGCATGGTGAGCAGGCCGGCTGCCGACGCGGTGACGACGAAGCAGCCACGGCCGCGCTCTAGCCACGGCGGGAGCAGTTCCCGCGAGGCCCGCACGTGCGCCATCACGTTCACTTCCCAGGCCCGCTGCCAGATCGGGTCCGGGGTGTCGGGGTCGGTGCCCGCCCCGATCCCGGCGTTGGAGCAGTAGATGTCGATCTCGCCCAGGTGCTGGCGGGCGGCCGAGATGAGGTCTCGCACGCCCTGCTCGGTGCCGGCATCGCCGGGCACGGCGTAGCCGCCGGTCTGCTCGGCTACCGCCGCCGCGGCCGCCGCGTCGAGGTCGTTGACCACGACCCGCGCGCCCGCCGCGGCCAGCCCGCGGGCCAGGGCCCGGCCGATCCCCGCGCCGCCGCCGGTGACGACCGCTCCCGCTCCGTCGATAATCGTCACGTGCCAACCCCGCATCAACGTTGGTATCGGTCATCCGGGCCAGGTCATACCGTACCGAGCCCGGCGTCCCTGGCAGGTTACCCTGAGTCGGAAACCGGCGGAACGTACCGGTAGCCGAACCCCCTGACCGTCTCGATCGCCGATCCGGGACCGTCCCCTCGGCATCCTGGCCGAGCCGCGGCGCCGCCGCGCTCGGCTACTCGGCGCCCGCCGTCTCCCAGCAGCTGGCCGATCCCGTCTTCGCGGCCGTCCGCGCCGACCACCCCCTGGCCGGCCAGGGACACGTCGCGCTGAGTTCGCTGGCCGGCCTGCCGTTCCTGGCCCCGCGCAACAGCACCAGCTGCGCCGAGATGATCCAGCGGGCCTGCGCCCGGGCCGGTTTCGTGCCCAACGTGGTCGCCCGCGCCACCGACTTCGGTGTCCTGCTCAGCCTGGTCGAGGCCGGCGCCGGGGTCACGCTGGTGCCCGGGCTGGCCGCCCGTCGCCTGCCTCCTGGAGTCCGGCTGCTCCCCGGCCGAGCCGCTGACCCGGCAGATCTTCACCGTCAGCCGCCGCGGCGGCGACCGCAAACCCGCGGTCCGCGTCGTCCTGGACGCGCTCGCCGTCGCGGCCGCCCAGCCGCCCGCGATCGGGCGGTCGCGGCCTAAGCCGGCAACTCGCACAAGATCTCGCCGTTGGGGATGAGCAGCCAGCCGTCCTCGCTGGCGGCCCACCGCCGCCACGCTCCGGCCAGGCGCTCCAGGTCGTCCCTGGTCGCCAGGCCATGTTCGACGGCCCGGTCCCCGAACGAGGACACGGTCAGCCGGTCGGCCCACGACGCGCCCCACCAGGCCCGGTCGGCCGGCATGCTGTAGCACCAGGCGCTGGCCGATGACCTGATCGCGTCGAAGCCGGCCTGCCGGGCCCAGGACCGCAGGCGCCGGCCTGCATCCGGCTCCCCGCCGAGCGCGCGGGCCACGGCCTGGTACAGCGTCCGCCACTCGGTCAGCTCCGGATCCTCCGGAAACCACAGGAATCCGCCGTAGTCGCCATCCCGCGCGGCGACCAGGCCGCCGGGGCGGCACACCCGGCGCATCTCGCGCAGGGCGGCGGTGGGATCGGACAGGTGCTGCAGCACCTGGTGCGCGTGCACCACGTCGAACGACGCGTCTTCGAAGCCCAGCTCGTACACGTCGCCGACCTCGAAACGGACTCCTGCCTGCCCCCGGCGGCCGGCTTCGGCCCGGGCCAGGGCCAGGACGTCGGCGGCCGCGTCGATCGCGACCACCTCGCCGTCGGGCACTCGCGACGCCAGGTCCGCGGTGATCGTGCCGGGGCCGCAGCCGACGTCGAGCACCCGCGCGCTGGCCTTCAGGCGGGGCAAAAGGTATCCGGCCGAGTTCTCCGCGGTCCGCCAGCGGTGCGACCGGAGCACGCTGTCATGGTGGCCGTGCAAGTAGGTATCGGAGCTAGATGGCATCCCCCCATCATCATGCATGCGGCCGTCTCGTGTCACGATGAGAACATTTATCGTCCAGATA
The DNA here is from genome assembly GCA_963806335.1 of uncultured Actinomycetes bacterium. GTDB lineage: Bacteria > Actinomycetota > Actinomycetes > Streptosporangiales > Streptosporangiaceae > Palsa-504. Next base: position 552,281 of record CAWDXO010000013.1, on the reverse strand, counting down.
ATGAGATAGCAGCGGGACGCGGACGCGATGAAACCGACTGTTAACCTGATCTGCTGCGTCTCACCGGCCCCTAGCGCATACCTGGCGCCGTCATCTTGGCCGCTCAGCTGTCCGGGCGGAGGAGCTCGCGCAGCGCGTCCAGCACGTCCTGGACCGCGCCTGGCGCGGTGATTTCCGGGTCGCCGAGGGAAAGCGGGATGCCCATCCCGTCGACGGCGGCGATGGTGAGCACGGCCACCTTGTCCGGGTCGTACTTGCCGCCGAAGGTGCCCAGCTCGATGCCCCGCCTTACCACCTCCGCCACCAGCCGCCGCCAGGCGGTGTTGTCGCGCAGCGCGTCGGCTCGCATCTCCGCGTCGCGGATGCCGAAGTGCCAGGACTCGATCCATAGCCGCCCGCCCTCGGGCGCATCCGGCTGGTATCCGGTGAGCGACCTGGTGATGATCCGCTCGAGCTGTCCCCAGGGATCGCTGATCGCGGCGACGTCCGCTTCCAGCGCGGCGATCTCCGCGCTGGAAGCGTGCCGGAAGGCCGCTACGAGCAGGTCCTCGCGCGAGCCGAAGTAGTACTGCAGGGTGCTCACCGGGACGCCGCTTTCGGCCGCCACGTCGGCGAAGCGGGTGGCGTCCGCGCCGCGGTCCGCGATGACCCGGCAGGCGGCCTCGAGCACCGCGGTCTTCCGGCGGCCCGCCCGGCGTCCGGGCCCGCGGCCAGTTCCGCGAGCCGGGCTCACCGTCGCTGCAGGCGTCAGGTATGCAGACGTCATAGCAAGCTACTGCCGTCCGTCTTAGCGGGTGCCGTAATCCCGTCCGCGAAGTACCGGGGCAGGAACCTGGCGGTGATGAGCATGACTACCACTCCGATGACTAGGGAACCGGCGCCGATCAGGAAGATACCGCCTATCCCGTGGAAGCTGGAATAGCTGCTCGCGGCCGGCCAGTAGGACTTGATCGACAGGACGAACGCGCCGAGCAGGGTCAGCCCGCCGATCAGCGGCAAGATCCCCTTGACCAGGAGCGCGTGCCCGCCGGTCAGCAGGTCACGGCGGAAGTACCAGACGCAGGCGAACCCGGTCAGCCCGTAGTAGAAAGCGATCAGCAACCCGACCGACGCCGCCGAGTCGGCCAGCACGTTCTTCGACACGGCGGTCAGCAGCACGTAGAACAGTGCCGAGACCCCGCCCATGACCAAGGTGGCAACGGTCGGCGTGCGGAACCGCGGGTGCATCCGGGCGAACCAGGCGGGTATCGCACCGTGCGCCGACATGGCCAGGGCGGCGCGCGCGGTCGGCATGATCGTGGTCTGAGCCGACGCGGCGGTGGAGGTCAGCACGCACAGCACGAGGAGCTTGCCCGGCGTGCTGCCCAGCACGGAAGTAGCCATGGCGCCGAGCACGTCGGTGCTGTGCGCGGCCAGGAACGCGGGCCCGGCATAGGCCAGGGCGGCCGCGCTGATCACCGCGAAGATCACCACTAGCATCAGGGTGGCCATGACCGCGGCGCGGCCCGGGGTACGCGCGGAGTCCTTGGTCTCCTCGTTCACGCTGAGCGCGCAGTCCCAGCCCCAGTAGATGAACACGGCCAGCAGGAACGAGTTCGACAGGTGACTGAATGATCCCGTCCACGGGTTCAGCCACTCGGCCGAGGGATGCGCGTGCCCCGGCAGCGCGTGCCCGGTGCCGGCCTTGACCAGCGCGACGACCGCGAAGATCGCTAGCGCGCCCACCTCGATGACCAGCAGCACCTGCTGCAGCCGGGCCGACACCTCGATCCCGCGGTAGCAGACCCCGGTGAGCAAGGCGATGAACGCGACGCCCGTGACCGTCACCCAGACGGTGCCGGCTGAGCCCGCCCCTACCAGCTCGAGAAAATACCGGCCAGCGATCTGGGACAGGCTGGCCATCACGATGATGTCGGCCGCGATGATCCCCCAGCCGCCCATCCAGCCGGTCCGTGCCCCGAACGCGCGCGCCGTCCAGGTGAACGTGGTGCCGCAGTCGGGATCGGCCTTGTTCAGCTCGCGGAACGCATAGGCGATGCACAGCATCGGCAGAAACGACACGATGAGCGTCCCGGGGCTGTGCACGCCGACGATGGCGACGATCAGGCCGAGCGTCGCGGCCATGCTGTAGGCGGGCGCGGTCGACGAGACCGCGATCACCACGCTGGAGATAAGCCCGAGCGTTCCCGCTCGCAGGCCCTTGTCCGGCGGAGCGGCTGGCTCCGCGATAACGATGGAGGTCATGAGGGGAACCGCCTTGCCTTCCGCCCAGCGCAGGCTGCCTGGGGTCTGGCATTACTGTATCTCCATACCATATTGCTGTACAGGTTTTTGATACGAGTTTTTTCAGAATCTTTTGCGTGGCCGAAGTGGGTGGGCGGCGGGTAAGGGGTGAGGGTCGGCCCACGCAAGGCCGGAAGGCCGGCCCGCGGAAGGCCGGAGGGGCGGAGGGGCGGAGAGGCGGAAGGTCGGAAGGGCGGAAGGCCGGAAGGGCGGAGGGGCGGAGAGGCGGAAGGTCGGAGAGGCGGAAGGCCGGAAGGGCGGAGGGGCGGAAAGCCGGAAGGCCGGAAGGCGGGCGGGTCGGCGGGCCGTCCGGGACTAAATCTGGTCGTGGCCCTTGCCGTGGCCAGGACGGCTGCCCGCGTCGGCCGTGCCGCGCGCGACGGCGATCATCCCGAGCAGTGCCGCCAGCGGAACGACCAGCGCGATGAAGTCGGAAGACGTGAAGTTGCCCAGGGCGTCCAGGGCCCCAGCGAACCCGATGATCAGCACCGCGACCGCCACCAGCCCCCAGCCGTGCAGGAAAATCCGAAGCGTGAAAGGCGGCGTAGCCGGCGTGACGTCAGCTACGGCCGTGACGGCCTTCGTCTCGCGACGCTCGGTCAGACCCTCGCGGATCCTGGCGATGATGGTGAGGTTGCCGGGCCGGTCGGCGATTAGCAGCAGTTCGTTGGGATGAGCCGGGTCAGGAGCCTGCGACACCGACCCCCCGCCGACTGCCCACGACACCACCTGCTGGGTGCCGGACGACCGGATGCGGTAGCGGGCCTGCTCGCCCGTGACCACGTTGTCCGGTCCCTCGATCACCGCCGCCTGGGCCGGCCTCGCCCGGGTGGCTCGCTCGAGCTCCTCGGCGGCCACCTCGGGACTCCCAGCCTCCTCCAGTGCATGACCTGCGGCGCCCGTTTCGGCGATGACCAGGAACTGCCGGCGGGCCAGCAGCTCGGCCAGCCGGATTTGCCGCGCGTGGACGCTCCAGGCCATGGCCACCACCACCGCGGCGACCGCGGCCGCCCCGAGGGCGAACAAGACGGCGACCGCGGGATGGCTAGCGGGTGCTGATGCGGCGGCGGCGAGCACCTCCCGGTAGCTGTCCTGGGTATGTGCCATGCCCATATTAAAACATACGATCGAATGAATAGGGAAGACGGTCCGGTCATTCGAAACGAACTCGCGTTCCGTCGGCAGTCAGGATGACCGAGCGCCGCCGGCCGCCGGCCGTCCCTCAGATCGGGTAGCGGGTTGCTTCGGTGGTGCAGCTCCGGCCGGAGGGGGCGGTCCAGCGGAAAGTGGCCGGGGTGACCTGCTCCACTTTCCACTGGGGGTGCTGTTTGAGCCGGTGGTCATGCCGGCACTTCGGACCGCCGTTACACAGGCAGGTCCGGCCGCCGGCCTCGTAGGGGATGTTGTGCTCGAAGTCGGCCTGGGTGGCGGGTCGCCGGCAGGCGGGGGCGGTGCAAGTCGCGTGCCGGATCTGGGCCAGGTGCCGCAGCTTGCGGCCGGGGTCATGCCCGGCGGCCTCGAACCGGTGATCGCAGCTCCCGGTGGCGATCGGGTCCACCGCGACCAGCCAGTCCCGCTGCCCGGGAACCCCGGTGGTGAACCGCCAGGATCCGTACCCGCCCGGCGGGCCGTCCCGGCCGCCGGCGGTGACGGTGAATCCTGGGCCGTCCCGGCTGGCCGCGCCGGGCGGATCCGGCGCCCCGGGTCCGCCGGGCGGCCCGGGGTCTGCTCCTCCAGCCGGTCGGTCGCGCTGGTTCCCGGGTGCGGGCCGGGCGCAGCCGTGCCCGATCGCGTGGCCCTGCCCGTCGGTGACGGTCAGGCACCAGGTCGTGGTCGGGTTGGCGGCGGCGGCGCGGGCCAGGTCGCGGGCCAGCCACGGGTCGACCGGGCCGAGTCCCGGGATCTCCCCGGGCCGGTCCGCCAGCCCCAGCAACGTGGTCAGCGGGACGGTCAGGTGCAGCCGCCCGACGAACCCCGACGGCCGCGACCTGTTTAATGATTTGTGTGAGAAGGTGCAGGTGATCCCAGTGTGACGAGGGTTGCGCTGGCGGAGAGGACACCCTGAGTGAGCACGGAAGAGGCCGAAAAGGTACAGGAAATCGTCGCCGAGGGTGTGGTGCGTGAGGGCCTGCAGGAAATGGTGCTCCCCGCTGAGGAGGCCGCGGCGGTAAGGCTGGCGGCTTTGGTCAGCGACACGGCGATCGACCGGATGATCGCTGATGCGCAGGATGCCGGCGTGTCGCTGCTGGACGGGCCGGGCGGGCTGATCGGGCAGCTGACGGCCCGGGTTATCGAGCGGGCGCTGGGCGCGGAAATGGACGATCACCTGGGTTACGTGAAAGGCGACCCGGCCGGGAACGGGACCGGTAATTCCCGGAATGGTTCTTTCGGGAAGACGGTCACGACGACGTCGGGCCCGGTGCGGCTGTCGGTTCCGCGGGACCGGAAGTCCGAGTTCGAGCCGCGGATCGTGGCGAAAGGGCAGCGGCGCGTCGGGGTTGTTGATGACATGATCCTCTCGCTTTACTCCCGCGGGATGACGACGCGGGATATTCGCGCGCACCTGGCGGAGGTTTACGGGACTGAGGTTTCTCCCGCGCTGGTATCGGCGGTGACTGATGTGGTCACTGACGAGATCACCGAATGGCAGAACAGGCCGCTGGATGCCTTTTACGCCATTCTATACATCGACGCGCTGGTGGTGAAGGTCCGGGACGGCGGCGCGGTGGATAACAAGGCCGCGTACCTGGTCACCGGTGTCGACGCGGACGGGTTCAAGCACGTGCTGGGCATCTGGCTGGGCGCGGCCGAGGGATCGCGGTTCTGGGCGGGCGTGCTCGCCGAGCTCCGCAACCGCGGGATCAGGGATGTCCTGTTCGTGTGCTGCGACGGGCTCGGCGGCCTGCCTGACGCGATCGTGGCGACCTGGCCCAGGGCGACGGTGCAGACCTGCGTCATTCACCTGATCCGGTCATCGATGAAGTACGTGTCGTGGAAGGAGCGTAAGAAGGCGGCCGCCGCTATGCGGCCGATCTACACCGCCCTCAACGAGGCCGCCGCGCGGACGGCCCTGAGAACCTGCGCCGCGATTTCGGGAAGAAAAGCCCGGGGATGGTCGCCGCGTGGGAACGCGCCTGGGACACTTTCGTCCCGTTCCTCATGTTCGATTCCGCTATCAGGAAGGTAATCTACACGACTAACGCTATCGAGTCAGTTAACTTCCAGTTGCGGAAGATAACCAAGAACCGGGGTCATTTCCCCACCGACGAGGCGGCAATCAAGCTTCTCTACCTCGGGATCAGGAATGTCACCGGGCGCCATATCGACGGCGACGGGCTGGTTCTCGAAAGAGGACAGCGAGGCACCGGAACGCTGGGCTGGAAAGCAGCCATGAATGCATTCGCCGTCACGTTCCCCGACCGCGTCCCCGTCTGACCTGGACGCCGGAAACTACCCGCAATAAAATTAGTAACATAACAAAAGCGACAACGACTGCCCTTCAGCTTACACAGGGAATTTGACAAGCTCCATCCACCCGCCCCCGGCGCACGTCACCAGCTCGTGCCGGATCCGGCACGGCATCAGCGACGGCGTGACCCCGACCGCCAGATCCACGGACCGCCTGCCGGACCGCCCTGCCGCTCTCGCGCCGCTACCATTGCCACTGCCGCGGCGAACGCCGCTGTTCCTGCAGCTCGCCGTCCGTATGCCGCTGGCTACCCGTCTGTGTCGCTGACGCCGTCCCTGGATGGCCAACTGGAACCTGTGACTGCCTGTCAGCAGCCATCGGCACGGCGCGGGAGTCTTTGTCCAGCAGCAGGTCGAGGTAGGCGCGGGCGCGCAGCTCATCCATGCTGCCGGCCAGCCCGGCCTTGCGGAGCTGCCGGGCCCACCAGGAGATCCGCTGGTCCGCGGCCAGCACCTCGGCGGGGGGGAGTTCCCGGCCGGCCAGCGCCGCGTTCCCGCTGTCCTCGGCCCACCGCTGCACCCGGGCGTCCTTCGCGGCCTCCTCCCGCCGCTTCCGCGCCTTCTGCGGCGCGACGGCCATCACCGCCTGGGCGATCGCGGACCGCAGCCCGCCCGGCGTCAGCCGCCCGGCCCGCCCCAGCACCAGCTCCTCCGCCGCCCGGGCCTCCTCCGCATCCAGCAGGACGGTCGCCCACGCGATGATCTGCGCCTTGGCATGCCGCACGGATCCCGGCGCGGAACGCCGCCCTGGTGCCGGGCAGCCTGACTTCCAGGTCCCGGGCCAGGTCCAGCATCCCCTCCGCGGTGCCGCGGCCCTCGGCCAGCAGCTGGGCGATCTCATCCCCGGCGAACTCCTCCCGCTCCGCCGGCATCCCTGCCGGGCCGTCGGGCGCGTGGCCGGGGGCGGGACGGCGGCGGGTGAACTCCGCCAGCGCGGCGTGCTTGAGGGAACACGCGGTGGCCTCGGCCCGGTCCAGCGCGCCGATGATCCCGGCCAGCTCATCATCACTGGCCCCGGCGAACCGGTCATTATCTCCGGCGGCGTCCTCAGCGAACCCCAGCAGCACCCCGCCGCCGGGCGCCACATCCAGCGGCTGCCCGGTCCCGAACCCGCCGGCCGGGCCGGCGTACTCACCGGGGACCCGCCGCGCCGAGCCGGGCATCCCCGGCCCGCGGCGGCCCACCCTCACCCCAGCCTGCGGCACCTCGACGTCCCGGGGCAGCCCGGCCGCCCACTCGGCCTCGGCGGCCTGCTCCGCGGCCTGGGCGGCGGCGATCCGCCGCGACTCCGCCCGCAACCCGTCCAGGTCCACGTCATCGGGCAGCGCCGGATCGTCCGGATCCGGGCACCAGCGGGGGTCCCGCTCGGGATCGGGCGGCGGATCACCGCTGTCCGTCGCGGCCAGCCACGCCTCCCACCGATCCGGGTCAGCCAGCGGATCCGTCCCGGCCGGGACCGGCCGCCACCCGCCGGCCTCCTCGATCGGATTGCCGGCAACGTCCCAGCCCCAGGTGGGATCGGGCTGCCCGGCACCGGGCGCATGCGCGCCCCGGGTCTCGCCCGGCCCGCGGCCTGAAGGAGCTGGTCCTCGGGGCATGCACCACCACCCGTTCGGAAGAATAATCTCTCTATAGAACATGATAGCGAAAAAGCTATTCTATAGCAAGCATGCCGACCTGATAATAGACAGAATGCGAACAAAGAAGTGATCTCGGAGATTTGATTGATGTAGCCGTATTCGAAATGGGTAAGGGCAAGCGCGACGCGGACGATGTCGCCGATTTTGCTGGGGCTTGCGGTGATGTGCTGCAGGGTGCGCCAGCGATCGGTAAGCAGGGGCGAACCCGCGTTCGCCCAGGCAGCGCAGGGACCGTTGGAGGGCGTTGCGGGTGCGGGTGTTGATTTCGAGGTCCTGCCCGTTCTGGTGTGTTCAAGCGGTTCGGCGGGATTGCGGGTTCGGCTGACATGGCAGCGGAAGGTCCCTGTGAGCACGAGCTCAATCGGACGGCGTGACCGGGGACCACATGCCGAACCACTGCTCGGCGCCGTAGGCTTCGAACCGCTCTACCTCGGTGAAGCCCAGCTTCGCCGCGAGGCGCATCGAGCGGGCGTTGGCGGTCTGGGTAAAGAGCACCACCGGCTCGCCGGGAAGCTCGTCAGCGAACCAGCCGAGTGCCGCTGCGCACGCCTCGGCGGCGTACCCGAATCCCCACGCCTCCGGCAGGAACAGGTAGCCGAGCTCGGCCTTCCCGGCAGCCGGAGGACCGTGCCCCGTTGCTCTCCTGAGAATGATCTGGCCGATCATGGCTCCGTCGAGATCGACTACGAAAAGGCCGGGACGCCGCTCGGGCGCCCCGGGCATCTCGCGCTCGAGCTCGTCACGCGACCGCGGGCCACCGAGGTAGGTGCCCACCTCTGGCGAGGCGAGCAGCTCGATGACCGCCGCTCGGTCCTGGGCCTCGGGCTCACGGAGCACGAGCCGCTCGGTCCTGATCGGCTCAGGCGGCCAAGCGACGGGTCCCAGGTCTGCCATGCGGGCAGGCTAGCAAGCAATTCCAGGCAGTTAAGGTCCTCCGGGGCTCACCACCGTTTTCGGGCGGCTTGTCACGCGTTCGTGGTCGGCGGGGATGGACTGGCTGGTGATCTGAGTGATTTCTTGCTGGTGGTGGGCTTGCATGGCGGGCTATCGGGTGGCGAAGCGGTAGCGGGTCTGGGTGTAAGGATTCTTGCCGAAGGCGAGGACCTTGACGCTACCGGCCGTGCGTAGAGTTTCCGCATGGCCTTTCGCGCCGCGCTGCCCACTGTGCTGTCGCAGGCATTGATCGCGTTCACGATCGAGTTCGACAACGAATTCGAACATCGGATCGAACATACCACCGGCAACCAGGGGGGACGCGGGGTATGGCTCACGTCCATGGCGATGTGGTCGAACTTCATGCGGCTCATCCCGGCCGACGGGGTGGCCTTGCGTGCGGTGGAGGCGAACGGCCGGATCACGAACCTCCGCGGCCTGCAGCGCTGGGGGTACATCAGCATCGAGCCGGCCGACCAGACGGTACGGCTCAAGCCCGGCGGGCGGCGCGCGCAAGAAGTGTGGCGTCCGCTCGCCGGCGAAATCGAACAGCGGTGGCGCGAGCGATTCGGCGACGCCGCGATCGACGAGCTGCGCCAGGCACTGTCGGGCGTCGCCGATCCCGCGCTTCCGCTGTTCCTGCCTGTGCTCGGATACGGCGATGGCATGCGCGCCGGGCATGTCCGCGACGCACCTGGCGCGGTGGCCAAGGACCTCGCCGCGTTGCTCTCGCAGGCCCTGCTCTCCTTCACGCTCGAGTACGAGGAGGAGTCAGCCCTCTCGCTCGCGATGAGCGCCGACGTCGTGCGTGTCCTGTCCGCCGGCGGCGTACAGATACGGGACCTGCCTGCCCTGTCCGGTGTGTCGCGGGAGGCGATCACAGCGGCCGTGGGTTTCCTTCAGCGGAATGGGTACGCCGTCGTCGAGCCCGACCCCGCCAGCCGTTCCAAGCTGGTCAGGCTGACGGAGCAGGGCATGGCGGCACAGGCGCAGCACGCCGGCCTGGCGAAGGCCGTCGAGCGGCGGTGGCGCAAGCGCCTCGGCGGCGACTTCGACCGGCTGACGAAGGCGCTCATCTCCGGTCGCCAGCTCGCGCTCGGGCTGCAGCCGTATCCGGACGGCTGGCGGGCCGGCCGCAACCCGTACCGGGCGCGGACACAGGCCATGCTGGCCGACCCGGCAACGGCTCTGCCGCAGTACCCGATGGTGCTGCATCGCGGCGGGTACCCGGACGGAAGCTAGTGTCCCGTGATCCTGTTCGCGTATGCACCTGCCCTTTCCGGGGGAGCTACCCGGCCACGACGATCTCCAGGCCCCGGCCGCAACGGCGGCCCAGGCGCGCGCCGCGAGGGCTAGCTGCGATCCTTGGGGCTCACCGAGCTCAGCGCGTCGTCCAGCATCGCCGGGAACGTGTCCGGGTACTTAGCCAGCAGGTAGGTCACGATCGCCAGCATGTCATGCTCGTTCAGGGCCTGGACCCGGGCAAGGCGCAGTTCGGCCTCGGTGTCGGGCAGGTCCTCAGGAGAATCAGCCATGCCTGCTGACTACCACGTTCGGACCAGCGAAAACCAAGATCTTTCTTCCGAACGGACGCCCCCCTCAGCCGCCAGTCATCCCGAACGCTCCGCTCCGGATGCGGCAATAACACGTTAGGAAGGGAACGCGACCGAGCGCCGGGTGGTGACGTGGAGACTGACGGGACGCTGATCGAGCGGTCCGCCCGCGGCCGTCCCGACGCGTTCGTCGAGGTGGTCAGCCGGCACGAGGCGGCCGTGCACGCCTTTCTCGCCCGCCGGGCCGGCCCTCAGGCCGCCGCCGACCTGCTCGGCGAGGTCTGGGTCCGGGCGTTCGCCGGGCGGGGCGGTTATGACCCGGCGTACTCCGACGCGCGGCCGTGGCTGTACGGGATCGCCAGGAACGTGTTGCGGGCTCACTGGCGGGCCGCGGATAACCCGGCGCCGGAATGGGCGCTGGCCGAGGCGGCGGCGGATCCGTGGGACGAACGCCCGGCTGCAGGCCGGCGCGTCGCTGGCCGCGATCGGCGGCCGCGGCCTGGCGGGCCTGACGGCCGACGCGGTGGGGGCCGCCACCGCTCTGCTGTTCAACGCGGCGAGCTTCGCCGTGTCGGCGGTCTGCCTGCTGTCCATCCGCCCGGTGCCCGCCGGACCGGAGCGGATCAGCAAGGTGAATACGGCGACCTGGGCCGGCCTGGCGTTCGTGGCCCGCGATCCCTACCTCCGCCCGCTGACCCTCTACGCCGCGATCGCCAATCTCGCGTACACCGGCAACCTGGCCCTGGTCGTCGTCTTCCTGATCCGCGTGGTCGGCTTCGGCGCCGCGGCGGTCGGCGCGGCGATGGCGGTCAGCGGGACTGGCGGCCTGCTGGGCGCACTGGCCGCCCCCCGGCTGACCCGTGCGTTCGGCACCGCCCGGACGCTGCTCCTGACCAGCCTGGGGAACGGCCTGGCCGGCCTGCTCATCCCGCTGACCGCGCGCGGACCGCGGCTCGCCTGCTACCTGGCCGGCTCGACGCTGATCGCGGCCGGCCTTGCCATCGGTAACGTGATCGCCGGCAGCTTCCGGCAGGAATACTGCCCGGCCCCGATGCTCGGGCGGGTGACCGCCACCATGCGTTTTCTCGCCTTCGGCATGATCCCGCTCGGCGCCCTGCTCGCCGGGGCCCTCGGCACCGCCCTGGGCGTCAGGAACGGCCTCTGGGTCGTCCTGGCCGGCTTCGCCGCGGCTGGTTTGTTCCTGTTCACCCCCTGCCTTCGCGCCGCCAGGAATCTGCCCGCCCGCCCGGTCATGAGAGCAGCGCGCGCAGAATCGCCTCGTCCGCGGGGATATCGCTGACGTACAGCGCGGGCGCCAGCGTATGGGAGTCGGCCGCGACGACCTTGACGTCGGTGAGCCCGATATCAAGCTCGATGGGGTCGGCCGCCAGCTTGCCTCGGACGGCGGCCGCGGCCCGCTCGAGGGCGTCGGCCGGAGCGCCGGCGTGATGACCAAGCACCAGGTAGAGGTCGTTATCGACGTCTGCGTCGCGGACATGGTACTTGTGCCGCACGTTGGCGGCGTTCATGTCCCGCCGCAGTTCGTCCAGCGGCCGGGCCGGCCCGCTGAGCGAGACGACCGGCCATCCGATCAGCACGAACGCCGCTCCCTGCACGGAGAAGGCACGTTCGAACGGGATCTCCCGCGGCCGTGCGACGCCGCCGATGCGGACCCGCAGCGGATCGGAGAAACGCCGGGTCACGATGTCCATGACCTGCCGGAAGTCCATCTGGCGCCGGGCGCCGGTGTGCTGCAGGCAATACTCGTTGACGACAATCCCGGTGTCCGGATCACGGACGCCGTTGAGCGCGATCAGCGTGGCGTGCACCTGGTCCAGTGCATAAGGCCGGAAGCTATCGCCGGCCTGCGCCGCGATCAGCGCCTGCAGCCCGGCCAGGAAATCGCGTAGCGCCCCGTCCTTCGGCCCGTAAAGACCCACCACCGAGACGAAACGGCCCGCCACCTCATCACCTCCTGCCCCGGGATTATCCCGCGGGCAGCTCGATGTTACGGACGTGACCGAAGGCGGACGCGAGACGGCGCGGGAGGATGCGGTGAAGTTCGGGCTCATCGCTGGCCGGCCGCGGCCTCCCGGGCCAGCTGCCGCAGCCGGCTGAGGGTGTCGCCGGGCCGGCCGGCCAGGACGTGCCGCCCGGGGGCGGCCAGCATGATCTCCGCCGCGGCCGGACCGGCAAACTGGACGGATTCGCCCGTGGTCGCCGACAGCACCACCAGGCTGGCGCCGGTGTCCAGGACCACCCGGGTCACCTCGGCCACCGGCAGGTCGTACGCCAGGTGATGCACTAGCCAGCGGTCTTCACGCAGGCAGGCCGTAGCCATCAGGGACGGCAGCCCGTGCCGTTCCCCCGGCGGCGTGGCCGTCACCGCGACGCCCCGCGGCCGGCCGTTCGGCTGGTGCGTGCGGGCGGCGATGAGCCGCTCGCAGATGGCGCTGGCCCGGTGTTCGATCGCGATCGGCAGCTGACCCGCGGCCCAGTCCTCGCCGATCCGGGTCAGCGCGGGCGCGACGACCCGCTCGCACAGGTCGGCCAGCGGCACTCCGCGCGCGAGCCGGTCGAACAGATGCCGCGCCTGGGTCTCGTCGCCGGACACGATCGCGGCGTGCAGCCGGTCGGCCTGGGCCGCCCAGTCACGGACCCGGATCTGGGGCGGCGGCGCGGTGCCCGAGGCCCGCCGCGCGGCCAGGGCGCTGACGTCATCGTCGCTGACCTCATACCCGCGGGCGGTCTTCCTGGCCGGGAGCAGTCCCTGGCGCACCCACCCGTAGGCGGTCTGGTAGTGCACACCGAGCACATCGGAGGCCTCGCGTAGCTGCATGACGTGCTCCAGGGGAGTGGGGGTAGTGAGCAGGGTCCTAGGGACTCCGGATTTAGTGTAACTTAGTATTGATTTATAAATCGGGCTAAACCGCGGCGAGCAGCGCCGCTCAGCCGGGAGGACCGGAACGGCATGGGATTCATTTACTCCAGTGTGGTGGACGCCGCCCAGGGCGAGGTATTCGCGTGGCACGGCCGGCCCGGGGCGATCGTCCGGCTGATGCCGCCTTGGCCGCCGGTCCGGGTGATACAAGAGGCCGGGTCGCTCCGGGACGGGACGGCCGTGCTCGGGATGCCCGGCGGGGTGCGGTGGGTCGCCGCCCACCAGCCCGACGGCTATGACCCGCCGAACAGCTTCGCCGACACGCTGGAATCCCAGCCGCTGGCCTCGGTGCTCTCGTGGCGGCACACCCATCAGTTCGCGCCGGCGGGGGAGCGGGCCACGCTGGTCACCGACGCGGTGGACACGTCGATACCCGCGCGGATGCTGCGGCCGATGTTCGTCTACCGGCATCGGCAGCTCGCCGATGACCTGGCCGCTCACGCCCGCGCCCGCGCGGTGTGCCCCGACCCGCTGACGATCGCCGTCACCGGCTCGGGCGGCCTGATCGGCACCGCGCTGACCGCGCTGCTGACCACCGGCGGCCACCGGGTCGTCCGGCTGGTCCGCCGGCCGCCCGCCCACGCGGGAGAGCGCTACTGGCAGCCGGAGGACCCGGGTCCGGACCTGCTCAGCGGGATCGACGCGGTGATCCACCTGGCCGGGGCGTCGATCGGGGGACGGTTTACCCCCGACCGCAAGGCCGGCATCCGTGACAGCCGGATCGGCCCGACCCGCCGCCTGGCCGCCCTCGCCGCGACCGCTGCCCCGGACCTGCGCGCGTTCGTCACGGCGTCGGCCATCGGGATCTACGGTCCGGACCGCGGTGACGAAGTGCTGACCGAGGCCAGCGCCCGCGGCGATGGATTTCTCGCCGACGTGGTGGCCGACTGGGAAGACGCCACCACCCCGGCCACCGCGGCGGGCATCCGCACGGTGCAGGTCCGCACCGGCATCGTGCAGACTCCGCGCGGCGGCATGCTCCGGCTGCTCTACCCGCTGTTCGAAGCCGGCCTCGGCGGCCGCCTCGGCTCCGGCCAGCAGTGGCTGGCCTGGATCGGCCTCGACGACCTGCTCGATATCTACCTGCGGGCGGTGACCGATCCCGTCCTGTCCGGGCCGGTCAACGCGGTCGCCCCGGAGCCGGTCAGGAACAGTGACTACACCCGGACGCTGGCCCGCCTGCTGAACCGCCCGGCGCTGCTGCCGGTGCCCGCCTTCGGGCCGCGGCTGCTGCTCGGTGCAGAGGGAGCCAGGGAAATCGCCCAGGCCAGCCAGAACGTCCGGCCGGAGCGGCTGCTTCAGGCGGCCCACCATTTCCGCCAGCCCGACCTCGATCAGGCCCTCCGCCATCTATTCGGCCGCGGCCAGGTCACCGTCGGCCGCGAGCAGCGCGGGCTAACCGCCCTGCCGCCAATCCGGACCGGCGATAGCCACGAATAGGGACCGTGGCCGGGCGCGAGGAGCCGGGGCCCGCGAGGCCCCGAGGAGCCGGGCCCGGGAGGGAAGGACACACGTGACTGGACGGAGGATCGCCGTCATCGGCGGCGGTATCAGCGGCCTCGCCGCCGGGTATGTGCTATCGCGCACCGATCAGGTGACGCTCTTCGAGGCCGACGGCAGGATCGGCGGCCACGCCGATACCCACTTCGTCCTGCCGCCGGCCGGGCCGCCGATCCCGGTCGACACCGGCTTCATCGTCTACAACGAGCGCACCTATCCGCTGCTGACGCGGATGTTCGCCGAGCTGGGCGTGGCCACTCGCCCCTCGGAGATGAGCATGTCGGTGAGCTGCGCCGGCTGCGGCCTGCAATACGCGGGCAAGCGCGGCCTGGGCGGCCTGGCCGCCGGGCTGAGCCGGGGCCGCGGACGGTACGCGCGGATGCTCGCCGAGGTACCCCGGTTCCACCGCGCCGCCCGCCGCCTGCTGGCGTCCGCTGAATCAGGCCCCCGCGAGCTGCAAACCCTCGGCGAGTTCCTCGCCGACGGCGGCTATTCGGACTATTTCACGACCCACTTCGCCCTTCCCCTGGTCGCCGCGGTGTGGTCGTGCCCGCCGGGCACGGCGCTCAGCTACCCCGCCCGTTACCTGTTCGCGTTCCTCACCAACCACGGCATGCTGTCGGTGACCGGCTCACCGCAATGGCGGACGGTGGCCGGCGGCTCTCGCAGTTACGTCGAGCGGATCCTGAAGCGGTTCCCCGAAACCTGCATCTCGACGCGGGTGACCGAACTGCGCCGGTACCCCGACGGCGTGCTGGTGCGCGACGCTTCCGGTGAGGCACGCCGCTTCGACGCCGCCGTCGTGGCCACCCATCCCGACCAGGCCCTGCGGCTCCTCGACCCGCCCAGCCAGGCCGAGCGCGAGGTGCTCGGCGCGTTCGGTTACACCGCGAACCCGGCCCTGCTGCACACCGACGCCAGCGTGCTTCCCGCTCGCCGGAGCGTCCGGGCCTCATGGAACTACCAGCTGAGCAGCTGCCATCCCGAAGCCGCGGCCCCCCCGCGCATCAGCTACGACATGAACCGGCTGCAGAGCCTGACCGCGGCCGAGGACTACCTCGTCACGCTGGGCGGGGAGGGCGTCGTCGACCCGAGCCACGTCATCGACCGGATGGACTACGAGCACCCGGCCTATACGCCCGCCTCGGTCGCCGCGCAGCGCCGCCTGCCGGAGCTGAACACGGGGGTCACCGCCTTCGCCGGCGCCTATCACGGGTGGGGATTCCACGAGGACGGCTGCCGGTCCGGCGTCGAGGCGGCCCGCGCGCTCGGCGGCACCTGGTGACCCCGGGCCACGTCCTGGCCGCGGGCCGCGTCCTGGCCGGCGCGACGCTGTATGACTGCACGATCACCCATGCCCGGACCGCGCCGCTGCGCAACGTGTTCACCTACCGCAGCTACCTGTGGCTGGTCGACCTCGACCAGCTGCCCCGGCTGGGACCGGGGCTGCGGCTGCTCGCGCGTTTCGACGCCCGCGATCATCTCGGCGATCCGCGCCGCGGCATCCGGGAGAACGTGGACCGGTTCCTGGCCGCGCGCGGCGTGGACCTCGGCGGCGGGCGGGTGATGATGCTGGCGCACGCGCGGGTGCTCGGGTACGTGTTCAACCCGCTGACGGTCTACTGGTGCCACCGCGCGGATAACACGCTGGCGTGCGTGGTGGCCGAGGTGCACAACACCTACGGCCAGCGGCACGCCTACTTGCTGCGCACCGACGAGCGCGGCCGGGCCGAGGTGCCCAAGGAGTTCTACGTCTCGCCGTTCTACCCGGTCGACGGCCAGTACCAGATGAGCCTGCCCGAGCCGGGTCGCCGTCTCGCGCTGAGCATCGTGCTCGGCCGCCCAGACGGGCATTCGTTCGCGGCCAGCGTGCACGGCCGGGGCGTCCCGGCCACCGCGCTGGCCCTGGTCAGTGCCGCCTCGCGGCATCCCTGGTCCACGGCGGCGGTCGCCGCCCGGATCCGCTGGCAGGGGATCAAGCTCTACCTTCGCGGGCTGCGGGTCACACCCCGGCCTGCTCAGCTACCCCAGGAGGGGGTTCAGTGACCAGCATAAGTACGCGGTACGCCGCGTCCGAGATCATCGACGCCGGCCGGTGGCCCGATGTTGCCACGGCCGCCGGCCGCCCCGTGCGCGCGGCCATCGCGCATGCCCTGTTCAACGCCGGCGTGGCCAAGCTGCCACTGCTGGTGCGGTTGCCGGACGGCCGGCTGACCGGCGCGGGGGCGCCGGCCGATCCGGTGATGGTCCTGCACCGCCCCCGGGAGTTCTTCCGCCGTGTCGGCGCCTCCGGCCTGATCGGTTTCGGCGAGTCGTACATGGCGGGCGACTGGGACAGCACCGACCTGCCCGGCCTGCTCACCGTCTTTGCCGCCAACGTCGGCGATCTCGTGCCGCCCTGGCAGCAGCGGCTGCGCCAGCTCGCGGTACGCAGGCCGCCGTCCGATGACACGCAGACCCGCGAGGGCGCGCGCCGGAACATCGGCCGCCACTACGACCTGTCCAACGACCTGTTCGCGCTCTTCCTCGACGAGACCATGACCTACTCCTCCGCCCTATTCGCCACCGCCCGGGACGGCACCCTGATCGCGTCCGAGCCGCTGCTCGCCGAGGCTCAGCGCCGCAAGATCGACCGCATGCTCGACCGGGCCGGGGTCGGACCGGGCTGCCGGATGCTGGAGATCGGCACCGGCTGGGGTGAGCTGGCGCTGCGCGCCGCGGGCCGCGGTGCCCACGTGGTTACCATCACGATCTCGCGGGAGCAGCAGGCGCTCGCGCTCCGCCGGGTCGCCGAGGCCGGGCTGTCCGGCCGGGTCAGCGTCGAACTCCGCGACTACCGCGACATCGAGGGCGAGTTCGACGCCATCTGCACGGTCGAGATGATCGAGGCGGTCGGCGAGCGCTACTGGGACGCCTACTTCGCGGCGCTCGACCAGCACCTCGCGCCTGGCGGGCGCATCGGGCTGCAGACGATCACCATGGGCCACGACCGGATGCTGGCCACCCGCCGCACCTACACGTGGATCCACAAGTACATTTTCCCCGGCGGCCTGCTCCCGTCCGTCACCGCGATCGAGAACAGCCTGGCCAGCTCCACCCGGCTGCGGATCACGGCCCGCGACGACTTCGGCGCGCACTACGCCGAAACGTTGAGGATATGGCGGGAGCGCTTCTGCTCCCGGGCCGATGAGGTCGTCCGGCTCGGCTTCGATGAGGTGTTCAACCGCATGTGGACGTTTTACCTGGCCTACTCAGAAGCCGGCTTCAGGTCCGGCTACATCGGTGTCAGCCAGCTCACCCTGGCGCGGATATGACCCGCGCCGACCGCAAACGGCCCGGCCGCCTACCAGAAGGCGCCGCCGAGGTCATCGCGTCCCTGCTGAAGACGCGGGACCTGCCGGTCCGGCTGCGCGCGTGGGACGGCAGCGAGGCGGGCCCCCCGGGCCCCCCGGGCCCCGCCGGGCCGCCGGAGCACCCGGGCCCCGCGGGTCCGCCGGTCGCCGTGATCCGCTCCCCGCAGGCGCTGCGCCGCCTGCTCTGGCGCCCGGGTGAGCTCGGCCTGGCCCGCGCCTACATCAGCGGCGAGCTGGACCTCGAGGGAGACCTCACCGAAGGCCTGCGCCTGGTCCTGGGCGCGATCCGGGCCAACGGCGCGCCGCCCGCCGCGCCGCCGCCCGGCTGGGTCCCGGCCGCGCTGCTTCCGGCCGCCCGGGCAGTATCCGCCAGGGCCGCCGCCGCCCGGACCGCGGCGTCGTGGACGCCGGCCGCCTGGGCCGCGGCCCAGGCCGCGCTGCGGCTGAAGGTCGTCGGACCCCCGCCGCCTCCGCCCGCCTGCGAGCTCCGGGTCAGCGGCCGTCGGCACAGCCGGGCCCGCGACCAGGCCGTGATCGCGGGGCACTACGACCTGTCCGCCGCCTTCTACCAGCTCATCCTCGACCCGAGCATGGCCTACTCCTGCGCGTACTGGCCCCGGGACAACCAGCCAGCCACCCTCGCCGACGCCCAGCGCGCCAAGCTGGACATGATCTGCCGCAAGCTCGCCCTGGAGCCAGGCCGGAAGCTGCTCGACATGGGCTGCGGCTGGGGCTCGCTGACCGTGTCCGCGGCCCGCGATCACCGGGTCGACGTGACCGCCGTGACCTTGTCCCGCGAGCAGGGCGGCTACGTCCGGCAGCGGGTCCGCGGCCTGGGCTTGGGGGAGCGCGCCGAGGTCAGGATCGAGGACTACCGGGACGCGGACGGCGGCCCCTACGACGCGATCGCGTCGGTCGAGATGGGCGAGCACGTGGGGGCGGCCAATTACCCGCGGTTCTGCGCCGAACTCTTCCGCCTGCTAAAGCCGGGCGGCCGGCTGCTCATCCAGCAGATGTCCCGGGGGGCCCGCGCCCCGGGCGGCGGTCCGTTCATCGAGTCCTACATCACGCCGGACATGACCATGCGCCCGGTCGGCGAAACGGTCCGGCTCATCGAGGACGCCGGGTTCGAGGTCATCGGGGTCGAAGCGATGCGCCGCCACTACGTCCGGACCATCCGGGCCTGGCTCGGCAACTTCGAGCACAACCTGACCGCGGTCCGGGACATCCTCACCGAGGAGCAGGTCCGCGTCTGGCGGCTCTACCTGGCCGGCGGCGCGCTGGCATTCGAGGAGGGCCGGATGGGCGTCGACCAGATCCTCGCGGTCAGGCCCCAACGGGGAACGGCCCAACGGGGAACGGCACAGCGGGGAACGGCACAGCGGGGAACGGCACAGCGGGGAACGGCACAGCGGTGAGCGGCATCCCCGCCGGGCCATTCGTCGTCACGGTGCTCAGCACCGCGGCCGCGCTGCTCGTGATGATGGGCGTGACGTTCGCCGTCGCGCTGAAGGCCGGTAAGCACAGCGTGGTCGACACTGCCTGGGGCATCGGCATCGCCGTCGTCGCCCTGGTCAGCCTGCTCGCCTCGATCGGTCACGGCCAGCCCGCGCGCCGGTACCTGCTGCTGGCCGGCGCCGTGATCTGGGGCCTGCGGCTGGCCGCCTACGTCGGCTGGCGCAACCACGGCAAACCGGAGGACCCGCGCTACCGGGACCTGCTCAGCCGCGCCAAGGGGGACAAGAACGCCTACGCGTTCCGGGTCATCTACCTGCTCCAGGCCCTGATCTTGTGGGTGGCCACCCTCCCGATCCAGGCCGGCATGCTCGAGCGCGCCCCGGTCGGCCCGATCACGATCGTCGGCGCCGCGGCCTGGCTGGGCGGTTTCGTCTTCGAGTCGGTGGGGGACTGGCAGCTGGCGAGGTTCAAGGCCGATCCCGGGCACCAGGGCATGATCATGGACCGCGGCCTGTGGCGGTACACCAGGCACCCGAACTACTTCGGCGACTTCTGCATGTGGTGGGGCCTGTTCCTGATCAGCCTGGGTTCGGTGATCGGGCTGGCGTTCGTGTTCGCGCCGCTGCTGATGACCTACATCCTGACCCGCGGCACGGGCGCGCGGATGACCGACCGCCGGATGACCGCCGCCCGCCCCGCCTACGCCGACTACGTCGCCCGGACCAGCGGCTTCTTCCCTCTCCCCCCGAAAACCCGGTGACGCCCCCGCCCTCACACGCTATGCCGCAGGCGCAGCTCGGCGGGGAACGGCGCCAGGTACGTCTGCTCCGCCAGCCAGGGCAGTTCGCCGCCGCTTGCGTAGTGGGCGAGCAGCGCGACCGGGACGCTGAGCGGCACCTCGCCCCGCCGATAGGAATCGATCCGGGCCACCAGGTCATCGCGCCGGGCCCGGTCGAGCTCCCGGCCGACACGGCTGTACGCGTGCTGCAGCGCGTTGGCGTGGCGCCCCCGGGTGGCCCGCTCCGCCATGGCCGCCAGGAAAACCTCCCGGTACGCAGCCCCGGCCCGCGGCGACGACCCGGCCGCGGCCACGACCCGGCCCGCCTCGGCGTAGCGCGACGGGTCGTGCGCCAGCAGCTGCAGCTTGTGCCGGGCGTGGAAGCCGACCAGATCCCGCGGCTCGCACGGCACGCCGACCAGCAACCGCAGCCGGGCCGCGGCGAACACGCGCTCGACGAACGCCTCGCGCAGCCCCGCGTCGTTCAGCCGCCCCTCGTCCACGGCGGCAAGCAGCGGGAACTCGCGCAACACCCGCTCGGCGTACAGCCCGCGGCCGCCGTGGTCGGCTGGCTGCCCGTCCGGCCGGTACCGCGGGATGGCGAAGATCCCGCAGCTCGGCGACTTGGCCTTGAACACGTACCCGTCCAGGCCCGACGGCAGCGGCAGCCCGGCCATGGCGTCAGTATGATCCGCCGTGCCGCTGCGGTTTACCAGCCGCCCCGCGGCGGTCAGCCGGATCGCCTCACGCGGGGTGCCCAGCCCGATCTCGATCTCCGGGCAGTACGGCACCCAGTCGACGAACGGCGCCAGCTCGTCGGTCAGGAAGCGAAACCGCTTGTGCCCGCCGTTGAACCGCACCTCTTCGCCGAGCAGGCAGCTCGACACGCCCAGCCGCGGCCGCGCGCTCCCACCATCCGGCATGACTTCAGCTTCTCACGCCCCGACCGAAGGGACGGTAAGTGGAAACCGCGATCGTGCTGTTCACGCGTGATCTCCGGCTGCACGACAACCCGGCGCTGCACCTGGCGTGCAGCCGCGCCAGGCAGGTGGTGCCGTTGTTCGTCGTCGATCCCGCGATCGCCGGCCCGCCGAACCGGCTCCGCTTCCTCCGGGAATCTCTCACCGACCTGCGCGACGCCCTGCAAGAACGCGGCGCCGACCTCCTGATCAGGAACGGCGACCCCGCCGCCGAGGCCATCAAGCTAGCCGCCGGAACCAACGCGGACGCCATCTACCTGGCCGACGACGTCTCCCGCTACGCCACAAGACGCCGCCTGAACCTGGAACGCGAATGCCGGACGCACCGGCTGGACCTCAAGGTCACCCCCGGCCTGACCGTCGTCCCCCCCGGGGACCTGACGCCGGCCGACGGCGGCCACTACCGGGTCTTCACCCCGTACTGGCGGGCCTGGCGCGCGACGACCTGGCGTAAGCACTGCCCCCCGCCGAACGCGATCCGGCTGCCCCCAGTCCGGGACAACGGCCAGCTGCCGGCCCCGGCCCACGGCTGCTCGCCCGGCCTGGCCCAAGGCGGCGAGCAGGCCGGCCGCCAGCGCTTCGCCGGTTGGCGCCAGCGCCAGCTGGCCGGCTACGACGCGCACCACGACGACCTGGCCGGTGATGAGACCTCCCGGCTCAGCGCGTACCTGCGGTTCGGCTGCGTCTCCCCGCTGGAACTAGCGATCGGCGCCCGGGACCGGGCAGGCGGCGAGGAATTCTGCCGGCAGCTCGCCTGGCGTGACTTCTTCTACCAGGTGACGGCGGCCTTTCCCGACATGGCCACGAAGAACTACCGGCCCGGCGCGTCCTGGCGCGAGGACCACGACGCGCTCGAGGCCTGGCGCGCGGGACGCACCGGGATACCGATCGTGGACGCCGGGATGCGGCAGCTGGCCGCCGAGGGGTTCATGCACAACCGGGCCCGGATGATCACGGCCTCGTTCCTCACCCGCAACCTCGGCATCGACTGGCGGCTCGGCTACCGGCACTTCGGCGCCCTGCTCGCGGACGGCGACGTGGCCTGCAACGCGGGTAACTGGCAGTGGGTAGCCGGGACCGGCAACAACACCAGGCCCAACCGGGTGCTGAACCCGCTCCGGCAGGCCCGGCGGTTCGACCA
Organism: uncultured Actinomycetes bacterium; assembly: GCA_963806335.1. GTDB lineage: Bacteria > Actinomycetota > Actinomycetes > Streptosporangiales > Streptosporangiaceae > Palsa-504. The sequence continues at coordinate 530,253 of CAWDXO010000013.1, read as the reverse complement.
GGCCGGCGAGTACGTCCGCCGCTACGTCCCGGAGCTGGCCGGCCTGGATGCGGCCCGCCTCCAGACACCGTGGCAGCTGGCCCCCGCGCACCGCAGGCAGCTCGGCTACCCCGCTCCGATCGTCGAGCTCAGCTGAGGCAGTCAGCCACGGTCCGTTCGGGATCATTAAAATCTTGACACACAAGTTCGAGTGCGCCAAGTGTGCAGCGTGGAGGCTGGCGGGTAATGCCGGATCGTGGAGCCGCGGCACCGGACCCGGGGGCATAGGGTTACGACAGACGCGCACACCGCTGACCGTGGGTGGAAGGCCTGCTGGGCGCCACGGTAGGACGGGATCGGCGCTCAGCTTGCAGGGTCGCTGGAGATCGGCTCCTACCAGACGGGTGGGCGATGCTGAGAGATTGCTCGGTGCTGGACGGGGCCGCGAGCGGTGAACGACACGGTGGAAGTCGATGAAAGTATCGGCGGCGAAGAGCCTGGGGTGGGGCGGGCGTGCTCGGGAAGGTCCTGGGCATCGCGGTCGAAGTGGAGCCAAGGGGATCGGCCGGTGCCGGATGGGGTACTGAGGGGGGGGAGTTTATTTTGGCCGAACGGACCGTGGTACCCGCACATTGGAAACGGCCCGCCCGGCCCCGCGTGGGGCGGCCGGACGGGCCACAGTGTCTTCCAAGGACGGGGCTTGTTACGACTTCGGCATCAGCACGGTGTCGATGATGTAGACGGTGGCGTTAGCGGTCTGGACGTTGCCGCACACCACGTTCGCGCCGTTGACGGTGTAGGTGCCGTTCTTCAGCGCCGGCATCACGTCACCGCTTTCCAGCGTCTTGATGGCCATGCCCGAGGACAGGTCCGCCGGGCTCTTGCGGCCGGAGGCCACGTGGTAGGTGAGGATCTTGGTGAGTTCGGCCTTGTTGGCCAGCACCGACTTCAGGGTGGCGGCCGGGATCTTGGCGAACGCCGCGTTGTCCGGCGCGAACACCGTGATGTTGGACGCCGAGTTCAGCGTGTCCACCAGGCCGGCCGCCTTGACGGCCGCGACCAGCGTGGACAGGACCGGGTTGGCCGAGGCCGCGGTGGCGACCGGCGCGGTGGACATCCCGGTGAAGCTGCCCGCGCCGCTCTTCGGCACCGACGCGCAGGCCGGGCCGAAGTCCGAGGTGGTCGCCGCCTCGGAACCGCCGCCCGCCGTGGCGGACGCCATCGGGGACGAGGACGAGGCGGCGGGCGACGATCCTCCGGCCGCGGCCGAGTGGACGAGCTTGAACTACAGGCGGCCGTGGTGAGGGCCAGGCCCGCGGCGATTCCTGAGACGGCGAGAAGACGGTATTTCACGGTTGTGCTCCCTGGTATTGGTTGACTTGACCTGCGATGCCGGGCCCGTCAGGTGACGGTGACCACGGTGGAGTCCCAGCCGCTTGCGCCGTTGGGAAAAACCTGGGTGCGCGCCGGCGTCTGGGTCACGCCCGCGTTGTCGGTCGCGCGGACCTGCAGGGTGTGCAGTCCGGGACCGGCGTCCCAGTCCCACCGCCACTGCCGCCAGGTGTCGATGCCGTCGACGGCCGCCAGCCTGGCCTGGTGCCACGGGCCGTTGTCCACGTTGACCTGGACCGCGGCGATGCCGTTGGCCGGCGCCCAGGCCACGCCCGCCACCGTGACGTGACCCGCCTTGACCTGCGCCAGCGGCTTGGGCACGTCGATACGCGACTCGGTCTTGATCGGCGCCTGGGCCGTGTAGCCGCGCTGCGTCCAGTAGGCCCGCTGCTTCGCGAAGGTGGTGAGCGTCAGCCGGGTGACCCACTTGGTGGCGGACACGTAGCCGTACAGGCCGGGGACCAGCATGCGGGCGGGGAATCCGTGCGCGATCGGCAGCGGCTGGCCGTTCATCCCCACGGCGAGCAGCGCGCCCTGGGTGTCCATGATGGTGGCGGCCGGGGTGGAGATGGTCATTCCGTCGGTCGCCGCGGACAGGACCTGATCCGCGCCCGCCCGCACCCCGGCCCGCCGCAGCAGGCCGGCCAGCGGCACGCCCAGCCACCTGGCGTTGCCCAGATAGGGGCCGCCGACCGAGTCTGATACGCACACCAGCGTCATGTCGTTCTCGGTCAGCGGCATCTTGAGCAGTTCGGCGAAGGTGAACTCGACCTCCCGGTCGACCATGCCGTCGATCCGCAGCGTCCAGCTTTCCGGCGACACCTGCGGCAGGATCAGGTCGGTGTCGACCCGGTAGAAGCTGCTGTTAGAGGTGAAGAAGGGCGTCAGCCCGGGAATCCGGAAGTCGGCGCCCGCCGGGACGGCCCTGGCGGCGACGTCCGGGGCAGGCAGCCGCACCTGCGCCCGGGACGAGGCGACGCTGAACCTGCCGGCCAGCTTGTCGCCCAGACCGCCCGCCACCACGGCCAGCGCCGCCGCTGCCGCCCCCGCGAGCAGGAAGCGACGGCGATCCGCTGAGGTGGCGGTAGTACCGACCCCGGCCGCCGCGCGTACCAGGATGACCAGCGCCGCCGCCGCCACGCCGATGCCGGCCAGCGTGGGGATCACGTCGACGGCGGTGGCGTCCGGCAGGTGGACGGCCGCCGCGACGCCCACGCCGGCGAACACCGCGAGCCCGGCCAGGCCGTAGCCGATCCGGCGGACGGCCAGCATGCCGATCAGCGCGGCGAAGGCGGCCAGCAGGACCACGATGCCGGTGATGAGGGCTTCCTTGTCGTGCGACCCGAAGTGCGCGATCGCGAAATCCTTGACCGGAATGGGCGTCAGGTTGATCGCGGTCTCCCCGACCGCGATCACGGGGGCGCCCTGCGGACCGGTGATCGCCGCCGCGAGCTCGGCCACGCCCAGCGCCACGGCGGCGGTCATCATGCCTGCCAGCGCTCCTGCTAGCAGGCGGCGCACGGTGGGCTGACCCGGTGTTGTCATCACGGGCCCCATTCGGAACTGCTGGCGCCGCAGATTGGCGCGGAAATAAACCGGGCGGTTTCCGCCGGGACTATCGACATACATCGGTGCTGGTCAGTTGGGATATTGGCCAATCCGGAAGCGGTTCGGCCTCGAATGCACGGCATGAACAGGCCAGAGACACGGCAGAGACGGCCAGATCCCGTCCCCGCGGAGGGGCCAGATCCCGTCCCCGCGGAGGGGGAGGAGCGCGATCTGGCATTGTTGCTTGCCCATGTGGCGCGCGGTGACCACGAGGCGTTCGAGGTGGTCTACGGCGAACTTGCCGGGCCGGTGTACGGCATGGTCCGGCAGGTGCTGCGAGATCCGGCCCAGTCCGAGGAGGTCGCCCAGGAGGTCCTGCTCGAGGTCTGGCGGACCGCCTCCAGGTTCGACCCGGCCAAGGGCAGCGCGGCTGCCTGGGCCCTGACCATCGCCCACCGCCGCGCGGTCGACCGCGTCCGGTCCGAGAACGCCTCCTCGCGCCGGGAGCAGAAGGCGGTTTTCGAGGATGCGGCGGCAGGCGACAACGTAGCCGAGATCGTGGAGGCGTCGCTGGACCGGCAGCGGGTGAACCGTTGCCTGGACAGCCTTACCGACCTGCAGCGCGAGTCGATCAAGCTGGCTTATTACGGTGGTTACTCTTATCCGGAGGTCTCGCAGCTGCTCGGTGTGGCCCTGGGCACGGTAAAGACCAGGATCCGCGACGGGCTGATCAGGATGCGCGACTGCATGGCGGTGACCTGGTGAAGACGATGCGCGACGACCTGCACGTGCTCACCGGCAGTTACGCCCTCGACGCCCTGACCGGGCCGGAGCGGGACGAATTCGAGCGTCATCTGTATCGTTGCCCCTCCTGCGAGGCGGAGGTCCGCGGGCTCCGCGAGACCGCGGCCAGGATGGCCATGGCCAAGGCGGCCCGGCCGCCGGAGGACATGCAGCCGCGGGTGCTGGCCGCCACCTACCGGACCAGGCAGCTGCCGCCCGTGCGCGCCGCCAAGGGCCGTCGTGATCATCGCCGGCAGCGGGTGCGGCTGTTCGCCGACGAGCTGGGCGCCAGGCGGCTGGACCGGGATCGCCGCCGGCTGGGCACGTCCCGGCTGGGTACGTCCCGGCTGGGTACGTCCCGGCTGGGTACGTCCCGGCTGGGCGGGCCGCGGCTGGTCGCCGCTGTCGCCGTCGCCGCCGCCAGCGTGGCGGTCGCGGTGGGCCTGGGCGTCACCCAGGTCGACACTCAGCACCAGCTTCAGTCGGCTCAAGCCAGCAACGCCGCGATCACCCGGGTGGTCCAGGCCCCCGACGCCCGCCTGGAAACCATGCGGACGAGCGCGGGCGGCACCGTGACCGTCGTGTTCTCCGGCCAGCAGCGGGCGGCCGTCGTCACCACCGCGGGGATGACGTCCCTGCCCGCCGGGCGGGTCTACCAGCTGTGGGTGATGAGCCCGGCGGGCGCGCGCTCGGCGGGCCTGCTCTCTCAGCCGGGTCAGGCGAATCAGGTGCTGGCGTCCGGCGTGCGGCCCGGCGACCGGATCGGGATCACCGTCGAGCCCGCGGGCGGGACCTCGCGGCCCACCACCACCCCCGTGGTGGCAGTGCCGCTGAGCACGTAGGCGCTCTACCCTGGCCGGTGGGCATCGGTGACCGGCCTCGCTGCGCCCTCGGCGCGGTCATGGGCAACGCGGTCATGGGCAACGCGGTCATGGGCAACGCGGTCATGGGCAACAAGGCCCGCGCGGCCGGCGGACCACGCGGCGATCCACCACTAACGGAAAGTTATCGCCGAGATTCCAATCCGGGTCTCCGGTGGCTTCGAATGGGCCCCGGAAGAGGCGCGCTACAGGGCGCGCCTTGCCACGGGAGGGAATTCGATGTCTCTTGTGAAACACCTTCGCCCCAAGGGCACCAGGCAAGTCGGCCTGCTGATGGCCGGACTGCTGGTGGCCGGCCTGGCGGCGGCGTCCGGGACCGCGCTGGCGTCCTCCGGCTCGCCCTCGACCATGACGACCATGGACAGCATGGCGCAGTCGATGTCGTCGCACGCGAAGACCGGCTTCACCAACGGCTGGTATGACGGCCACACCGTCAAGTTCTTCTACAGCAAGAACTACTTCTGCGCGGCGCCGCCGGCCAGCAAGGCGTCGTCGAAGTGCGAGGCGGGCACGAACTACACCCAGACCCCGGCCGCCACCTTCGACCCGCTGTACGTGGTGGTCCCGCTCGGGTTCACCCCGCCGAAGTGGACGCTGCAGTGCCCGGTGGCGGGTAACTGCATCGACCACCCGCACACCATCGACCTGTCCGCCGTCCTCGGCAGCACCACCTCCAACCTGGCGCTGCCGGCGCACAGCCACATCGTCGCGACCAGCAACAGCGGCCAGTCCGAGTGGTGGAACGTCGACGTCGTCGGCGTCAAGAGCCTCGGCGACTGGTACAAGATCGTCAACGCCAAGAGCGACTGGGAGCTGCAGTACCTGCAGCGGCATGACCCGAACAACGTGACCGGGAACATCACGACCAACCTGTTCCTGTACTTCTCCGTCCTCCACTAGGCGGTCAGTCCCGGGTCACGGGAACCCCCGTGACCCGGGGCGCCAGGATCTGCCGTCGTCCCCGATGGCGTGCTGCGCAGGATGTCCGCTGACGGAAGGCAACCATCATGACCCCCCGAATTCACGCTCTCCCGGAGACCCACGCCGTCCCCGCGCCCGCCGCGGGACCGCGTGCGTGGCCCCGCGGCTGGCGCGCCGCGGCCGGGCTCACTTCGGTAGCCGCGGGCGCGGTTATCATCGCCGGTGCCTTCCTGCCCTGGGTGGAAGCCTTCGCCGGCCTGGTGCAGGTCCCGGGCGTCCGGGGGATCAACGGGCAGATCCTCGCCGCGGCGGGAGCGCTGATCGCCGTCACCGGCCTCTACCAGCTCGGCCGGGGCGGACAGGCGCCCCGCTGGATTACCGGCCTGACCGGCTTCGCCGCCGCGGGCTTCTCCGGTTACCTCCTTATTCAGCTCGCCAAGACCATGCGCGTTCTCGGCAGCGATTCGATGGTGATCGCCCGCAGCGGCCCTGGCCTGTGGGTGGCGGCGGCCGGCTCGGCGGCGGCGTTCGCGACCCTGTTCTTCCCGCCCTCGTCCCAGGCCACCCTCCGCCGTGACACCGGCCGGCCGGTCCTGGCCTGGGTCGCCGACCGCGACTCGGCCGGGCTCCGCCGCGGCCTGCAGGTCGCCCTCGGGATTGTCTGGCTGGCCGACGCCGCGTTGCAGTACCAGCCCTACATGTTCACCAAGGCCTCCACCGCCTCGATGCTGATGCCGGCGGCGATGGGTGAGCCCGCATTCGTGTCCGGTCCGGTCCTGACGACGATGCGGCTGATGACCACGCATGTGGCCGCATCGAACGGGCTGTTCGCGACCATTCAGCTCGCGCTCGCGGTCGGGCTGCTGTGGCGCCCCACGGCCCGGGTCGCCCTGGCGGGCACCATCGCGTGGTCGCTGTCGGTCTGGTGGCTAGGCGAGGGTCTCGGCGGGATATTCAGCGGCATGGCCAATCCGCTGACCGGTGCCCCGGGCGCGGCCCTGCTCTACGCGCTCCTCGCCATCCTCATCTGGCCCGCCGTCCAGCCCGGCCGCACCGGCGCCAGCGTGGCCGGCGCCAGCGTGGCCGGCGCCAGCGTGGCCGGCGCCAGCGTGGCCGCGGGCAGCCCGTTGGGCCGCGGGGCCCGGCTGGTCTGGTTCGTCCTGTGGGGCACCATGGCCGGGCTGATGCTGGCGGCCTCCGCCCGGTCAGCGTCGCTGACCGGGCCCGGTGGCACCCAGGCGACCGTCGTGACCATCGGGTTCGCCGCGGTGTTCGCCCTGACCGCGGTCGGCGTGTTCCTGCCCGCCACGGTGCGGCCTGCCCTGCTGCTAGCCGTGATCGCGGCGCTGGTCATCTGGGCGACGAGCGAGGACTTCGGCACGGTGTTCTCCGGTTCCGCCACCGACCTGAATACCGGTCCGCTGCTCGTCCTGATCGCCCTGGCCTACTGGCCGGCCGGATCCCTGGCTAGCTCTCGGCGATCGCCTTCATCTTCTCGAGCGTAACGCGCATGCCGTCGAGGTTGGTGCGCATGCGCGCCCGCCCGGCCAGCCGCCAGTACAGCCGGTTCAGCGGTGAGCCGGGCAGCTCGAAGGATTCGGTCACGTCGGTGCCGTCCCCGTTCGGGGTGAGCTGGTAACGCCAGGTATTGACGACCACCTCACCCGGCCCGTTCACCGCGAAGGCGAACTCGCGGCCGGGATCGCTCGCAGTTACCGTGCAGGTGGTCCAGTAGACCGGGCCCCGGCCGTTCCGCCGGACATGACCGCGAAAGCGCGCCCCGGCCTGCGGGGCGCTCGCGTCGGCCAGCCACCGCGCCTCGAAGGTCTCGGGGCTGAATTCCCCGATGCGGGTTACATCGCTGACCAGATCCCAGACCTCGGCGGGCGGGGCGGCGAAGTGGACGGTCACGGAGCCTTTCACCTGATGAGGATAGGGCGACACGCGACCGCGGCCGTCGCCAGGTACCGGCTCGGCGGCCTGGTGGGGGTGTCCAGAACGCGGTGATCCTGGCGATCGCGCTGTGGTCTCGCCCTGGCTTCCTTGGCCTGATCGCTCACCTGGGCTTGGTCCTGTCGGTCTTCGCGCTCCCGGCCAGCATGGGAGTGGCGATCCTGAAGTACCGGCTCTACGACATCGACCGGACGGTAGCCGCGTTCGCGGCCCGGCTGCAGGACGCGGTGGAACTGGACGCGGTCCGCGGGGACCTGGCCGGCGCCGTGCAGTCGGCGCTGGAACCCGCCCACGTGGGTGTGGACCAGTCCGCCCGGGTGAGCGTTCTATATCGGCTTGCAGTATATCGTGTGTCGCTATAGAGTGAGGCGATACATCACGCACGTGCCCGCTTGGGGCACGGTAGGCATCCGGGGAGAGCGACGTGACCGACCGGTTGGACCGATGGGCTGATCCGCCGCTGCTGGTGCTGGCCAGCCTGGCCGATGAGCCCAAGCACGGTTATGCCATCACGCAGGACGTGGCGGAAACCATGGGCGTGCGGCTCAGCGCGGGGACGCTGTACGCGGTGATCGCCCGGCTAGAGGCCCGCGGCCTGATCGAGCCGCTGGAGTCGGACGACCGCCGCCGGCCGTATCGCATCACGATGGCCGGCGCCGAGGCGCTGGCGCAGCAGTCCGAGCGGATGAGCAAGGTCGCATCGGTGGCCAGGGAGCGGCTGAGCACCAGGCTCGGCTGGGCCGGAGCATGAGGCCGCCGGCCTCGCCCGGGACGACGCTCCTGTCCCGAACCGCGCTCGCGCTCTACCCGCCGTCCTGGCGGGCCCGCTACGCCGACGAGGTCCGGGCCCTCCTCGACGACTCCGGCGGTGGCCTGGGCGCCGTCGCCAGCGTCGCCTGGCGCGCGGTACCCGCCTGGGTCAACCCGCCCGGGCACCTGCACGACGGGCCGGGCCGGATGCGATCCAGCCTGGCCACGGCCCTGTTGGCCTGGTCCATGCTCACCGGTCTCGGGCTGATCTTCGCCCAGCTCACCCAGTTCCAGGGCTTCAACCCGCCGGGTCATCCGGAGGTTCGCTGGGCCTATGCGGTCTTCGATGTCGCGCTGGTCCTCTCGGCGCTGGTCGCCGGGATCGGCGGGCTGCCGCTGTGGCTGCTGATGCTGCGCCGGGGCGCCCGCGACCGGCGCCCGCGCGAGGTAGCGTACCTGCTGCTGCCGGTGATCGTGCCCACCGCGTACCTGATCGCCGTGATCGTGACGGTCAAGCTGGTCGGTGGCGTCGGCGGGGTCAGTCCGTGGTGGTTCGGGGTGGTCTGCGTGGCCGGGTTCGCCGCGGCCGCTACCGCCGCGGCCGGCCCCGGCCTGGCCTTGCGCAGGCTGCAGCCACGGGGGCCAGCCCTGCGCCTGGCCGCGGTCGCGGCGGGCGTGGCGGCCGCGGCCATGGCGGTGGCCGCCGTGGCCATCATCGTCGCCGTCATCAGCCTGTGCCTGTGGGCGCGCGGCTTCGCCGGCTACCATTCCGGCGCCGTACCCGGTGTCTACCTGGCCCTGGTCATAGTCGCCGCGGCGGTCACGACCGTGAGCGCCGCGCGAGGTGCCCGGGCCGCGCTCGCCGGACCGGCCGTCGGCTGAGCCAGGGCCGTGCCGGGATCAGCGAGCCATAACCAGTGCGGCCGTCGCCCGGCTCACCGCCATCCCGACGCGCCCTGGTGTTTCCTGGCCGTGTTGGTCAGTCGGGGTATTGGGTGGGACGGCTGAGGTAGGTGCGGCCTGAGGGGGTGGTCCAGCGGAACCAGCCGCGGGTGCCGGCGTGTTCCAGCCGCCAGCTGGGGGCCTGCTTGTCGCGGTGGTTGTGCCGGCAGACGGGCCCGGCCTGGCACAGGCAGGTCCGGCCGCCCTGCTCGTAGGGGGTGCTGTGCTCGTAGTCACAGCGAGCTTCGGGCCGCCGGCAAGGCGGGAATGTGCAGCAGGCGTTCAGGATCCCGGTCAGGTGCCGCAGCCGGACCCCGGGGTCGTGGCCCGCCGCCTGGTGCCGGTGATCGCACGGCCCGGCCAGGTCCTCCAGCGCGAACACCAGGCCCCCCGCGGCGGCTGTCCCGGCGGTCCCGGTCAGGGCGCCGATGTCGAGCCGGATGGTGCCGGTCCCGGGCGGATCGTGGTCATCGCCGGGGGTATAAACGGGCCCGTCGCGGGCCGCCCGGGCGGCGCTGCCGCGTCCGTCCCGGCGGGGCGGGGGACGCCCGCAGCCGTGGGCGACGGGCCGGTGGTCGGGGCCGGTGACGGTGAGACACCAGGTGGAGCGGGGGCTGCGGGCCGCGGCGGCGGCCAGGTCCCGGGCCAGCGCGGGGTCGATGGGCCCGGTCCGGGACAGCAGCCCGGGCCGCTCGGCCAGCCCCAGCAGGGTGGCCAGCGGGATGGTCAGGTTCACCCGCGCCGCGAACCCCGCCGGGATCCCCCCGGCCGCCGCGGCCGTCCCGCCGCCGGGCCGGCGGGGCCGCTCGGCCGGGACCCGCCCGGGCCAGGCCCGCCAGGGCCGCCGGGCCCGCCGCTGCCGGGGCCGCCCTCGGTCCCCTCGCCCGACCCCTCGCCTGTCCCCTCGGTCTCCCCGGTCCCGTCGCCTGTCCCGCCGTCGGCGCCGGCGGCGGCGCCGCCGGGGACGGCGTAGTCCAGGGGGTCCAGCCCGCCGAGGGCCTCGAGGTAGGCCAGCGCCCGCAGCTCATCCATCCCGCCGGGTACCCCGGCGGCGCGCAGCTGGCGGGCCCGGGCGGTCAGGTTCTCATCCGCGGCCAGCACCGCCGCCGGGGGCAGTTCCCGCCCGGCCAGCTGGCAGTTCCCCGACTGCTCCGCGATCACCTCGACCCGCTTGTCCTTCGCGGCCTCCTCGCGGCGCTTGCGGGCCGCGTCGGGGTTGACCTCGATGACGGCGCGGGCGATCCGGTCCCGGATCATCCCCCACGTCATCTCCTCCACCCCCTCCAGCCCGAGCAGGACCGCCTCCGCCGCCCGCGCCTCGGCGGGGGTCAGCGCGAAGCAGTACCAGGCGATGGTCCGGGCCTTATCCAGGTCAACGATCCCGTCCCGCAGCGCCGCGCCCGTCCGGGGCAGCTTCACGGTCAGGTCGTGGGCCAGGCTCAGCAGCCCCTCCGCCGCGCCGGGGGTCAGGTGCAGCTGGACGGCCAGGTCCGCGCCGGCGTGCTCGTCCCACACCGCCGGCATCTGGCCCGCCCGCGCCGAAGCGACGCCGGGGTCGGGGCGGCGGCGCAGGAACTCCGCGACCGCGGTGAGCAGTTCCCACTGCTGCCGGCCTGCCAGCCGCTGCCGCGCCCCGATCAGCCCCATCAGCTGATCATCGGTGACGCCGGTGAACGCCCGGTCCTCCCCGGAGGCCTCATCGGCCAGCCCCGAGAGGGCGGTGCCGGGGGCCAGGGCATCCAGCGGGCAGCCTTGGCCGAACCCGGCGGCCGGGCCTACGGGGATCCCGGGCCGGGGCGGCGCGCCGCGGCGGTGCGCGTCCCCGTCCAGCCCGGCCGCGATCAGCCGCGCCCGCAGCGCCGCCTCCTCCGCCGCCGCCTCCGCCCGGGCGGTGACGGCCTCCGGCGCCAGCTCCTCCCACACTCCCGGCGCCCCGTGATCGGGGTCGGCGTAAAACTCCTCATCGAGGTCCGGCGGCTCGGGCTCCTGGCCGCGGACGGCGCACATCCGCGCCCACTCCGCGTCATCGACCCAGTCCGGCGTCACCCCGCGCAACGGCCAGCCCGGGTCATCCGGGCCGGAGGCGCCGGGGCGGCCCGGCGAGGGCTCGCGGTCCATCGGCACCTCCCCTCCGTGCTGCCGGTTTCCAATGACGAGAAACCCGAGTGTGTTCTTAGAACATATTATCGTATAATGGCGCCGGGTTGCAACGAAATACCACCAGATACGGAATAGTTTTTCGCGCATCGGCGAGGGTCAGCGCACACAGCCATGATCCAGGAACGAAGCCGGAAGCGTCCTGGCTCCGCTTCCGGGTATCAGAGGTCGGTGCCGCGCTGCCGGCCGCCGCCAGCCGCCCCCGCCGGCCGCCCGCGCTGCCGGCCGCCCCCGCTGCCGGCAGCCGCCCGCACCGTCGGCCACGCCACCCAGCGCCGCCCGCCATACTTGAGCGTGGACTTCACCCTTTCCGCGGCGGCGGTTCGCGCCGCGATCAACGTCGCAGCCGGCCTGGGCGTCACCCGCGCCGAGCCCGTCGTCCTGGCCGACGGCGCGAATGTCATCGTGCACCTGGCGCCGTCGCCGGTCGTCGCCAAGGTGGCCGCCTCCACGGCCGAAGTCCGCCCGGATACCGCGGCCTGGCTCCAGCGCGAGCTTGACGTCGCGTCGTTCCTGGCCGGGGCGGGCATCCCGGTGCTCGAGCCGAGCCCGGAGATCCCGGCGACCACCTACCGCGGCGATGGCCACGTGATGTCGTTCTGGCGTTACCTGAGGTCAGCAGGCGACGCGCGGCCCAGCGAGGCGACCGTCGGGTCGATGCTGCGGGACCTGCACGCGGCCTTGCGGTCCTATCCGGGCCGGGGCGGGAGTGGCGGCGAGGACGAGATGCCCGTGCTCGCCCCGCTGAACGACATCCCGGCTTTCCTGGCTCGGCCGCAGACCCGGCTTACCGCCAGCGAGGCCGCCGCCGTGGCCGCGGCGTACGCCCGGCTCACCGCCGAACTGGGCCGCACGTCGTGGACCGGGCAGCCGCTGCACGGGGACGCTGGCTTGGGCAACCTCATGACCGCGGACACCGGATGGGTCTGGCATGACTTCGAGGACACCTGCTACGGGCCCGTGACCTGGGACCTGGCGGCGTCTACCGCGCGCCTGGGCGCCTCGTGCATCCTGGCCGCCTACGGCGAGCCCGTCGAAGAAGGCCAGCTCGCGGTATGCGAGCAGCTCCGGCGGCTGCACCTGACCGTCTGGTACGGCCTTTACGCCGAGCGGTTTCCTGACCTGCGGCCGCGGGCCGCCGAGCTGCTGGCCTTGTGGCCGAAGTCAGGCCACGACGAGGCACCAGCCCATTGTGAGCGGATCGACCCCGGCTCGTGCGCCTGACCGGACCACGGTAGGGGATAATCCACGGGATGGGCGAGGAGATCGATGAGCATGGCCGCGCGGTTCGTCAGGCCGCGCTGGCCGCGGGATGGTCGCATCGGCATCGGGACGTATCCGGGGGCTGGTTGCGGCCGACCGTGTTCGGCGCGGTCGACGGCCTGGTGACCAACGCTTCGCTGATCGCCGGGCTGGGCGGGGGCGGGGTGTCCGCGCACGACATCATCTTGACCGGCGTGGCCGCGCTGGTGGCCGGGGCGTTCTCCATGGGGACCGGCGAGTACGTGTCGGTGACCAACCAGAACGAGCTGGTCCACGCCGAAGTCGCCACCGAACGTACGATGCATGCCCGCTTCCCCGCTGCCGAGCAAGCCGAACTCGCGGAGACGTTCATCGGCTACGGCGCCGACCCGCAGACCGCGGCGACGATGGCCGCCGCGGTGTCACAGGACCCGGACACCGCGCTGCGCGTGCATACCCGCGAGGAGCTCGGCGTCGATCCGTTCGAGCTGCCCTCCCCGGTGTTCGCCGGCGTCTCGTCGCTCGTGGCCTTCTCCGCCGGAGCGCTCATCCCGCTGCTGCCGTACCTCGCGGGCCTGTCCCTCCTCGGCGCCGCGCTGGGTATCGCCGCCGTGGCGCTGCTGACCGGCGGCATGGTGGTGGGCAAGCTCACCGGCCGCCCGATACTGCGCTCGGGCCTGCGCCAGCTCGCCCTGGGCGGAGTCGCCGTGGCGGTGACCTACGCCGTCGGCAGTCTCATCGGCAGCGGCCATGTGGCCTGAGCTGTCGCCGTACCCGAGCTGTCGCCGAGCTGATCCCCTGAACGCGAGCCAAACCGTCCACGCACCCGAGGTGAACGAAAGGGCGCGACCGCACGTGGTCACTAATGGGAGCTAGCTTGCACTGTGAAGGGAAGCTCATGCGTATCCGGAAAATATGGGGGGTCGCCGGGCTGGCCACGATCGCCTTGACCGTGGCGGCCTGCGGAAGCTCGGCCAGTTCCAGCTCCAGCACCCCGGCCGCCCCGGCAAGCAGCGCCGCCGCGGCCGGAGCGGGCTCGTCCCCGAGCAGCGCGTCCTTGCTGACGGTCACCGTCAACGGGACGAAGGTGCTGACCAACGCCAAGGGCTTTGTGTTGTACTGGTTCGCCCCTGACACCCCGACCAGCTCCAAATGCACCGGGTCCTGCGCGACCTACTGGCCGCCGGTGACGGGTCCCGTGACCGCGGGCAGCGGAGTCACCGGCACGGTAGGTACCATCACCAGGTCGGACGGCACGAAGCAGGCCACCTACGACGGGCACCCGCTCTACACCTACGCCGGGGACACGTCGCCCGGGCAGGCCAAGGGGAACGGGCTCAACGTCTCCGGCGGCCTGTGGTACGAGATGACGGTCTCGGGTGCCACCCCCGCGGCCTCGGCGTCAGCCAAATCAGGCGGCGGGTACTAACCCCGCGCTCACCGTTCCGGCCGCGTCACGTAGCCGGGACGGTGACCGTCTATGATCGCCTTCGCGAGCATCTCCTCGATCACGGGGACGTGATGAATTGCCTCGGCGCGATCAAGAGCCCGGACCGGCTGGCCTCCGGCCGCCCCTGACACCACCGTTTCATTTCTTTTTGGGCCGAACGGACGCCGGTTTCCCGTCCCGGCCCCCCGCTACCTCGTGACGGCGGCGGCGCGGCCCCGGCTGCTCGCTCTCAGCGACCTGCACGTGGCCCACCCGGAGAACCGCAAGCTCATCGAGGATCTCCGCCCGGACGGCGACGGGGACTGGCTCTTGCTGGCGGGTGATGTCGGCGAGCTGTACCGCGACATCGAATGGGCGCTGCGGACCCTCGGTGACCGGTTCGCGACGGTCGTCTGGGCCCCCGGCAACCATGAGCTGTGGACGCGCCGCAAGGATCCGGTCCAGCTGCGCGGCGAGGAACGCTACCTGTCGCTGGTCGAACTGTGCCGCGGCCTGGGCATCATCACCCCGGAGGATCCCTATCCGGTCTGGACGGGCCCGGCGGGCGCGGTCACGATCGCGCCGCTGTTCCTGCTGTACGACTACACGTTCCGGCCGGACGGCGCGCTGACCAAGGAGCAGGGCCTGGCCCTGGCTTACCAGACGGGCATCGTCTGCAGCGACGAGGTGCTGCTGCATCCCGATCCTTATCCGAGCCGGGAAGCCTGGTGCCGGGCCAGGGTCGAGGCGACCGAACAGCGGCTCGCCGGGCGGGACCCGGCGCTCCCGGTGGTCTTCGTGTCGCACTACCCGCTCATCCGCGAGCCCACCCGGGCGCTGCGGTACCCTCAGTTCGCGCAGTGGTGCGGCACCACCCGCACCCGCGACTGGCATCTGCGCTTCAACGCCGCCGCGGTGGTCTACGGCCACCTGCACATTCCCCGGGTGACCTGGCATGACGGCGTCCGGTTCGAGGAAGTCTCCGTTGGCTACCCGCGCGAATGGAAGCGCCGGGCCGTGCGTCCCGGTGTCCCGCGGCAGATTCTTCCGGCGGAAATGCCCGCCTCAGGCCCGCGCGGCTAGAGGCGGCCGAAGGCGAGGCTGCCCGCCGCGTTGGCGTCCGGGCTGGCGAAGAACTGGCTGATCGCCGTGGTGAATTCGAGGCTGTCCAGGACGCCGTTGCGGTCCAGGTCGAGGCGGGAGAAGGCCCGGGCGGCGTCATCGGCGCTGGCTCCGTATACCGCGGTGAGCGCCGCGTACTCCGCGGCATCAAGCGCCCCGTTGCCGTCGCGGTCCGCCACCTGGATGAGGGCCTGCGCCGCGGTGCGGACCGCGGTGTCAAAGCCAGGCCGGTCTTCGATGCGCCGGCCGAAGGCGGCGGTGAACTCATCGGGGGTGATCTCCCGGTCGCCGTTGGCGTCCATGTGCCGCGCCACGGCGTCGAACAGCGCGTCCTGCCCGGCGGCGACGGCCTGTCCCGGCCCGGAATCGACGGGGTAGCCGAAGGTACCGCAGAGCCGCCGGGTCAACTGCTCGCAGTCGTTCCGCTGCCACACGCCGTTCCCGTCGGTGTCGATGACGGCGAAGCGGCGCTGGAGCGCGGCCCGCCGAGCCGCGGCCCGCTGAGCAGCACTGAGCGTCCGCCGACGGCTCATTACCCCGGCGGCCACGGTGACCAGCAGGACGGTGGCGACGATGGTCACTGACAGCCAGGCCGGGATTTCGACGGCCCATCCCGCCCCGGAACCGCGCAGCGCCTGCAGCAAGAGCTTGATGCCGATGAAGGCGCAGATCACGGCCAGGCCCTTGTTCAGGTAGACGATCCGCTCGAGGAAGCGGGCCAGCAGCACGTACGCCTGGCGGAGCCCCATCAGCGCGAACGCGTTTGCCGCCACGATCAGGTAGGCGCTGGTGGTGATACCGAAGATGGCCGGGATGGAATCGAAGGCGAACGCCACGTCCGCCACCCCGATCGCCAGGACCACCAGCAGCGTAGGTCCGGGCATCCGCCGTCCGGACTCCCGCGCGCGACGCTGTAGCCACGCCGTCAGCCGGGTGTGCTCCTCCTCCGGCTGACGCGGACCCTGGCTGGTCAGCAGGCCGGCCGCGGTCCACACCAGGAAGCCGCCCAGCGGGTAAAACAGCCAGTCGAAACGGCTGATAATCGCGAGCCCGGCCACGATGAGGACCGACCGCAGCACGAGGGCCAGCCCGATGCCGGACAACAGGATGCGGGGCTGGCGCGCCGGTGGTACCGCTAGCCGGCTCATGATCACGTAGAAGATGAACAGGTTGTCCAGGCTCAGGCTGTACTCGGTGAGATAGCCGGCGTAGAACTGGCTCGCCACCGTCCAGTCGGCGACGAGCGCGACGCCCAGGCCGAAGAGCACCGCCAGCGATACGTAAACCGCGACCCACCAGACGGCCCGGCGCGTGGCGAACCCGCTCCCGTCGGATCCACTGCCACCGGGCCGGCTGGCCAGCATGACCTCGGCGCCGATCACGGCGAGCAATCCCGCCGCCGACGCCGCCCATACCCACAGCGGAACAGTCACGGCGGTCAGTCCCGCGGCGGCCAGACCGGCACGGTGCCGCGGCCGGACGGGAAGCGGATGTTCTTCGACCGGACGAATTCGTGCAGCGTCTCGATCGCGTTCTCTCGGCCGAACCCGCTGCCCTTGACCCCCCCGAACGGTGAGCCGAGGAACGCCCGGCGCATGTAGTTGTTGACGAACACCATGCCCGCCTCCAGCCGCCGCGCGATCTGGTCGGCCCGGGCCAGGTCGGTGGTGCAGATCGCGGCGGTCAGCCCGTACGCGGTGCCGTTGGCGATGTCGATCGCCTCGTCCTCGGTCCGGAACCGCAGCACGCACGCGATCGGCCCGAAGATCTCTTCCTGGGCGACGGTCATGTCGGGCGTCACATCGGCCAGCACGGTCGGCGCGACCCAGTAGCCGTCCTTGAGGCGCTCATCGGACGGCAGCGTGCCCTGGGTGACCAGGCGGGCGCCCTCCGCCAGGCCGGTGCGCAGGTAGCCGAGGACCTTGTCCTGCTGGACGGCGTCGACCATCGGCCCGATGTCGGTCGCCGGGTCGAGCCCGTCGCCGACGACCAGTGCCTGAGTGGCGCGGGCGAATCGGTCCAGGAACTCGTCGTGCACTTCAGTCTGGACGAGGATGCGCGCGGTTGACGTGCACGCCTCACCCTGGTTGTAGAACATGCCCTCGAGCGCGACGCTGACGGCGGCATCGAGGTCGGCATCGGCCAGGACCAGCACCGCGTTCTTGCCGCCCAACTCCATCGTCGCGTAGGTCAGGTGCTCCGCCGCGCTGCGCAGGACCCGCCGCCCGGTCGCGGTGGCCCCGGTGAAGGTGATCCGCTCCACCTGCGGGTGCGCAGAAAGCGCCGAGCCGGCCGCCAGCCCGGGCACGGCGTTGAGCACGCCGGGCGGGAGGACCTCGTTGGCCAGTTCGGTCAGCCGCAGCACGGTGAGCGGCGCCTGTTCCCCCGGCTTGATGACCACGGTGTTCCCGGCCGCCAGGGCGGGCGCGCCCTTCTTGGTGAAGTGGATCGGCGGCCAGTTGAACGGCAGGATGGCGGCGACGACCCCGTAGGGCTCGTAGATCACCCGGGCCTCGATCGGACCCTGGTCGATGATCTCGCCGTGCAGGGTCTCGGCCAGGCCCGCGTAGTACTCGAAACCGGCGGAGCAGTAGGAAACGTCGAAGCGCCCGGCATCACGGCGCGGCTTGCCGACCTCGCGGGCCTCCAGTTCGGCCAGCTCGTCGGCGTGGGCGCGGATCTTCGCGGCCACCAGCCGCAGCAGCCGGGCCCGCTCGCGGGGCGGCGTATCCCGCCACGCCGGGTACGCGCGCCGGGCCGCGGCCACCGCCCGGTCGACCAGGCCGGCGCCGCCGCTGACCACCCGCGCGATCGGCCGGCCGGTGGCCGGCTCGATGACCTCGAACGTCTCGGTGTCCCCGGTCTCGACGAACGCACCGTCGATGAACGCACCCCAGACCTCGCGTCCCGCATAACCGGACGACACTGCACCGGACACCGCCGTGGTCATGGTCCTCCCGGAGACGATGCGAAAGAAAGCTGCCGGAACGAGCGTAATCGAGTCCGGGCTCTTCGGGACCTTCAGCCCTGGTCGCTGGCCATGCGGCCCGCCACGCTGGGACGTTAGTACAGCGTGGACCCCAGAGAGGGGAAACAGATGCAGAGCATCGAGGATCTGCTCAGCAGCCACCCGTTCTTCGGCGGATTCGGTGCCGACGCGATGCGCCTCATCGCGGGGTGCGCGTCCAACGTGCACTTCGCCGCGGGCGAGTACATCTTCGCCGAGGGAGCAACGTCCAGCCGCTTCTACGTGATCCGGCACGGCCGGGTCGCGCTCGAGGTCCATTCGCCCGAGCGGGGACCTCTCGTCATCGACACGATGGACGCCGGCGAGGTGCTCGGCTGGTCCTGGCTCGTCCCGCCTTACCGGTATTTCGGCGACGCCCGGGCGGTGACGCCGGTCAGTGCGACCGTGCTGGACGGCGCCTGCCTGCGCGGCAAGTGCGAGGCCGACGCGGAGCTTGGCTACCAGTTGCTCAAGCGCGTCACCGCCGTCATGTACCAGCGCCTGGAGTCCGCGCGGATCCGCCTGCTCGACCTGTACGGGCCAGCGCCCGCCCGGGCATAATCCGAGCGCCTGGGACCACCGGAGGTTGGGGCGTGGCATGGACGGGAACAGGTGGTGCTCGATCTGGTAGGTATCACCGGGCACGCCAAAACGGGGTGGCCCCAGGGGGCCACCCCGCGCTGTGCCGTCGGGTCAGATCGGGCGGACCTGCTCGGCCTGCGGGCCCTTGGCGCCGCGAGCGGGGGTGTACTCCACCCGCTGGTTGTCCTGGAGGCTGCGATAACCGTCAGCCTCGATGGCGGAGTGGTGCACGAAGACGTCGGCCGTGCCGTCGTCGGGGGCGATGAAACCATAGCCCTTGTCCGCGTTGAACCACTTCACTGTTCCCTGAGCCACTACTTCTCCTACTGAGACGATCATCAGGTTGCACGGGTGTGCATCCTGGGCTGTTGCGACCGCCTGCCCTTGAAGGCTTGGCCTGGGGATCGACGGCGCCCGCGGTCGGAACTTCGCAGGCGCTGTGACACGAACACGAACTTCGACTACAACCAGCTTCATTTAACACCATGACGCGACCCCCGCGCTCCATTCACCCCAGAACCGGCGTCTTCCAGGCTGCTGAGCAGGGATAAAGCTGTCCGGTAAATTCCGTGATCGCGACGCGCCTGGGACGAAACTTACTGGCCGGTACGCTCAGTGACGAGTCGTGTGACTATTCAGCATATTTCCGCTAGTCTCGTTTCCTACGCCGCTCCAGACCCCGGTGGCCCGCTTCGATGCCGCTCCGGACCCCTGTGGCCCACCGCTGGCGCGACCGGAGGTACGAGGATGCGCAGGGCATTACTGCCGCGATGGCGCGACGGCGATCGTCCGCTGGTTCGCTGGCCGTTGACCCGCCCCGCCGGGGACCCGCTGAACTGGGATATCCGGGCGCACGGGCGGCTGGCCGTCGTGGTCGTCGACGGCGAGCTCGACGTCGGCACCGCGCCCGGCCTGGGCGAGCAGCTCACGCCGCTGGCCGAGGCCGGCCGTGACCTCGTCCTGGACCTGGCCGGCGTCCGGTTCTGCGACTGCGCCGGGCTGAGCCTGTTCCTGCGGGTGCAGAAGCAGGCCGGCGCCTCCGGCGGGTCCCTGCACCTGGCGGCGCCCACCGTGCAGGTGCGCCGCCTGATCATCGTGGCCCGGCTGAGCGACGTCCTCCCGGTCGCCGACCGCACGGCCGATGTGATCGCCGCGCTGGCCCAGGCCGCCGCGGACGGGCCGCGGGAGCCGCGCCGGCCCGGCTAGGGTGACGGCGAGCCGACTGCCGAAGGAGCGGGGTCCGCCGTCGGTGACGGCGACGTCGTCGGTGCGGCGCTCAGTTTGGCCGAGGCGGACGGGGACGCCGACCTGGCCGGCGTGGCCGTCCGGCTCGGCGTCGTCGTCGTCGCGGGCGAGGTGGTCCGGGCCGGCTCGGCCTCGTCGAGGACGGCGCCGTCGTCGGCTGGGTGGTGGTGTTGCCGACGGTCGCGGACGTGCTTGGCGGCGCGAACCAGGCGTAGGCCGCCAGCGCGACCAGGAAGACCGCGGTCAGGATCCAGGTCGAGGTCCGCACCCGCCCTAGCTGTCGCAGCCACGCCAGCGGCTGCATAAGTCGGCCCCGTTCTGGCTGGCCGCGTGCCGCCCGCCCCCGGCCGGGCCAGTTCCGGCCGGGTCGGCCGCGGTCGGGTCGGCCGTGTCGACGGTGGGCGGCAGGCGGATCCCCTCATGCCGGAGCGCGGCCGCGATCCGGGCCCGCAGGATCCGGCCGACGTCGAACTGCTTGCCGGGCAGGGTCCTGGCCACCACCCGGACCTGGAAGTGGTCCACGTCGATGCTCTGCACGCCCATGACCGCCGGAGGGTCGAGCATCAGCCGGCTCACGTCCGGGTCGGCGTAAGCCTGTTCCCCGACGCGTCGCAGTAGGTCACTCACCCGGTTGACGTCCGCGGTGGCGGGCACGGGCACGTCCACGATGGCCCGCGCCCAGTCGCGGGACAGGTTGGTCACCTGAGTGATCTGGCCATTGGGGGTGATGACCACCTCACCGTCCGGGGTCCGCACGGTGGTCACCCGCAACGTGACGTCCTCGACGGTCCCGGTGGCCGGGTTGGACAGGCCCGTGACAGAAAGGCGGATGAGATCCCCGAAGCCGTACTGGCGCTCGGTGACGATGAAGAAGCCGGCCAGGATGTCCTGGACGATGCGCTGCGCACCGAACCCGATCGCGACGCCCGCCACGGCGGCCGGGGCGACCAGGCTCGTCAACGGGACGCCCAGGCGCTCCGCGATCAACACCGCGGCCACGCAGTAGATGACGGCCAGTGCCGCCCAGGTGATCACCTGCGCCAGTGCCTGCCGGTGCTTAGAGGCTTCGGAGCGGACCAGCGCGTCCGTCTCCTGGGCGTTTACGTCAATCCGGCGGGTGATCCTCGCGCCCAGCCAGGTCGCCAGCCGCGTCAGCAGGATCGTCCCGGTCACCAGCATCACGATCTCCAAGCCGCTGCCGCGCGCCCAGGTCGAGACGACGTCGTACAGCGGCTGCCGCTCACTCAGGAACATAGCCCTCCATCATGGTCGAACCCGCCGTCGACGGCGGCCACTGGCCGCGACCGCAGTGCCAGGCTACTTCGGGAGCACCGATCCTCGGCCGCGTCTTCGCCGAGGGTGCCCCGCTTGTTGCCCGCGGTGAGTCCGGGGTACGGTAGCACCAGGACTATCGCCCTTGTCGTGCCAGCGTGTGCGCGAGATTGCGACTCCGGCTGCTCTGGACCCTGGCGGCACCTGACAATCCAGGTCAGCCAGGTAGCGCGCCATGACAGGTCCTATCCGCCAGCGGGTCCCGCTTCCTTCCGCCTGTCCGCAGGTATCGGCCCACGTCCGCGACAACGTGGCCGTGGTGAGTCTACGCGGTGAGCTGGATGCTTTCGACGCATGTGTCCTTCAGGCGCACCTGAGCGAAGCCCGCTGGCAGGGGTGGGCCCGCTGTGTCGCTGACCTCGCCGAGCTGGTTTTCATCGACCGCCTCTGTCTCGGCGTGCTGGTCAGGCATTGCCATCAGATCCGCGCCCAGGGCGGCAGCTTCGCCCTCGCGGGGCCGCAGGCCGCCGTGCTTCGAGTGCTGTCCGTCACCGGCCTGCTGGGCTGGTTTGAGGTGCACGGCACCGTCGACGAAGCCCTCGCCGGCCAACGCGGTTCAGTCGGCCCGGCTTTGCCCGGGGAAGGCTGACGTGCCGGTCGCCGAGCCCGTGCCGATGCCGCCCGCCCCGGCCACCTGGACGCGTCCGGGGCTGGCCGAGCTCAACGACCGCGAGCTGCTTGGCCTGCTCGGTTCGCTGCCGCGGCGCAGCGAGCGGCGGATAGCGGCGTGCGAGCTGCTGGTCAGCCGCTACCAGTACCTGGTTCGGTCCTGCGTCCAGCCCTATCGAGGCAGCCCCGAGCCGATCGAAGACCTGATGCAGGTGGGGTACGTCGGCCTGGTGGCCGCGATCAACAACTTCGACCCGGCCGCCGGCTGCGCCCTGACCACCTATGCGCACCCGTACATTACCGGCG
This sequence comes from uncultured Actinomycetes bacterium, assembly GCA_963806335.1. Lineage (GTDB taxonomy): Bacteria > Actinomycetota > Actinomycetes > Streptosporangiales > Streptosporangiaceae > Palsa-504. The sequence goes on along the minus strand of CAWDXO010000013.1, from coordinate 508,073 downwards.
AGATCAAGCGGTACTTCCGGGATAAGCGCTGGCAGATCCATGTTGCCCGGCCCATCAAGAGCCTGGCCATGCAAGTCCGGACGGCGACGTGGCAGCTGACCCAGGAGCTCGGGCGCACACCGACCGAGTCCGACCTGGCCCGGTACCTGGGGGTCAGTGACTATGAGCTGCGGAATGCTCAGCTGGCCGAGATGGCATTTCAGCCGTCCTCGCTGGACGCTCCGATATCCGGCTCCACGGCCCAGGGCGCCCCGATGCTGGCTGACGTCCTCGGCGGAGAGGATTCGCGGCTGGAGCACATGCTTGACATGCAGGCGGTCGCCAAGCACTGGCCCGAACTTCCTCTGCGCGAGCAGCAGGTCCTGCTTATGCGCTTCTACGGCAGCATGACCCAGGATCAGATCGGCCAGCAGCTCGGCATCTCCCAGATGCATGTCTCCCGGCTGATCAGCCACGCGCTCGGCTACCTACGTCCGCGCCTGCTCGGGCTCGGCGAGCACGCCACCGCCAGCTGAAACCGCGGGCGTCCGGCTTAGCGGGTCCGGTGCATCATCTTGCGCAGCGGCATCATCGCCGCGCGGAACCGGTCGGCCGCGGCGGATCCCGGTGTGTGCTCGTTCGTGACCTCGGAAGGCATCGGCGGCACGCCGCCGTCGGTAGCTGATGGCGGCCGGGTGGCACCCGGATGTGGCATCGGCGGCACGACCCCGTTAGGGGATGCGGGCGGCCTGCCGCCGGTAGTGCTCGGATCCGGCTGGGGTGTGACTGGCTCGGGCATGATGTCGGAGCTCCTCTGGTAGCTCCGGGGAAGCGTGCCGTCGTTGACAGCTGACGCCCGGCGCCTGATTTCACGCTACGCCGGCACTGAGAAACTAGCAAGTTTTTTCCAGAATCTGATAACCTAACAGGGTGGCAAGCTGGACGTTCCTAACCAACCACGCCCGGGTTCTCCTGTGCGTGGCCAATGATCCCGGAATGCGGCTGCGTGACATCGCGGCCAGCCTGGACATCACCGAACGCAGCGCGTTCGGCATTCTCACCGAGCTGGTCGAGGCCGGGTACGTGGTCAAGGAGAAGGATGGCCGCCGCAACCGCTACCACATCCAGGCGCACCTTCCGCTGCCCGAACTCGCCAGCCGGGACCGCACCGTCGGTGACGTACTAGCCCTCCTGTCCGGTACCGGCCCGGCCGAGAGCGAGATGCGACAGTGAGCATTAGGAGACAGGCATGGATGTGACCGACGTATGGGTCGCGAATGAGGACGGCACCGAGATTGTCCGCGCTCGTGATATCTCGGGCGCCAGCCTGGACTACGACGGAAACGTCACGGTGCGACTGGTCGGCGGAGACGGCGCGGCGGTGACGCTCGCCGGTCACCGGGCGCACCATGAGGAGCACCGGCCGGACGACTTCCACCGGCAGCTGATTCGCGTCGTCGCCGAGCTCTCGGACGCGGCTGGAGCCTTCCTGGTGCGGCCCGGTTACCACGAGACCCGTGGCTGGCAGTGGGTCAGCGAGCCGCTGTGAACAACGACCTGAACATGACGCCGCACGAAGAAGATACGTTGTCCATCCGCAGCCAGAATGGCTACAGCGTTGCGACGATCAGCGGCGAACTCGGCATCGCCCGCGTACCTGCCTTGCGTGAGCTGCTCCTCGGCCTGCTCGCCGTTCGGACCAGCCGGATCATCATCGATCTGTCCAGGGTCACCTGCTGCGATGCCAGCGGGCTGGCCGTGCTGGTCGGCGTCGGCCGCCGGGCCGGGCTGCTCGGCGGCGTTGTGCGGCTGGCCGCCGCCACGCCCCCCGTGATCGCCGTTCTTCACCTGACCGGCCTGGACGTGCACTTCGTGATCTTCGCGACCGTGTCGGCCGCCGCCGCGCCCGCTCACCTGGGCATTCCGGACGCGAGCCTGCAGCGACGCGTGCCGATGAGTCAGCTGAGCACCCGTCCGCTCGCGCGTTCGGAATAAGCCAAGATCAAAAGACTAAAGACCATGATCCCGAACGGACGTCGCGCGTGCGCCCAGGCCACCGCAACCGCGCCGGGCGGCGTGCGATACTCTGTGTTACGCGCGTCAACGCGCAATCAGGCGTTGCCATGAGGGCACGCCGGTCGTCTGTCGCTCGGTGAGCGAATTGGTCTCCACGGATGTGGCGCCTTCGACAACGCGGCCACACAAGTCCTGGAGATCATCTTTTGACGTCCCTGCCCGCGGAAAAGTCCGTCGTTATCCCTATCGGCCAGCCTCGAAAAGCCCGCCGGCGCCGGCGGCGGCAAACCCCGCCCCAGCTGATGACGGCTCCTGCCGTTACCTCCGCTGAGACCGTTACCTTCGCCGACCTTGGCGTCCCGGCCCCGCTGGTGGCCACCCTGGCCGCGGAAGGAATTACGGTCCCGTTTCCCGTCCAGGCCGCCACGCTGCCCGACGCCCTGGCCGGCGCCGACATCCTCGGGCGGGCCCAGACCGGCTCGGGCAAGACGCTCGGGTTCTCCATCCCGCTCGTCGCCCGGCTGGCCGATGGGTACAGCATGGCCTGCCGCCCGCGCGGCCTGGTGCTGGTGCCGACCCGTGAGCTGGCCGCCCAGGTGCACGCGGTCCTGTCGCCGCTGGCGCACGCCATGGGCCTGACCGTCGCCACCGTTTTCGGCGGCGTCCCGCAGAACCCGCAGGTAGCTGCCCTGCGCAACCGCACCGATATCGTCGTTGCCTGCCCGGGGCGGCTGGCTGACCTGATCGAGCAGGACCACTGCCACCTCGGCGACGTCGAGGTCAGCGTGATCGACGAAGCGGATCACATGGCCGACCTGGGCTTCCTGCCGGTCGTCCGGCGGCTGCTCGACGCCACCCCGCCCGAAGGCCAGCGGCTGCTGTTCTCGGCCACCCTCGACAGTGCCGTGGACGTCCTCGCGCGGCGTTTCCTGACCCAGCCGGCCCGGCACTCAGTCGACGATGCCTCCCCGCCGGCCCAGATCGTCCATCATCTGCTGACCGTCGCCCCGGCCGACCGGGTGGCCGTGGTCGCGACCCTGGCCAGCGGCGACAACCGGGTGCTGATCTTCACCAGGACCAAGCACGGCGCGGCCAGGCTCGCCCGTCAGCTGAACCTGGCCGGGGCTCCCGCGGCCGAACTCCACGGCGACCTGGCCCAGGGGGCCCGCAGCCGCAATCTCGCGGCGTTCGGGTCCGGCCAGGTGCGCGTCCTGGTGGCGACGGACATCGCGGCCCGCGGTATCCACGTGGACGGTATCGACCTGGTGATTCACGCCGATCCCCCCACCGAGCACAAGGCCTACGTGCACCGATCGGGCCGGACGGCCCGCGGCGGCGCCGACGGGGCGGTGGTCACCGTGCAGACCGCGGCCCAGGCCGCCGAGGTTCGTGCCCTGATGCGCAAGGCGGGCGTGACGCCGCAGGGCGCTACCGCCGGCCCGGGTTCGGCGGTGCTGCGCGCGATCGCGGGTCCTCCGGTTAGGCACGTCGCCCCGGTGACCACGCTCGCCCGGGTCCCGGCGGTGACCGCTACCGAGGCCACCGGCCGCGGTGCCGCGGCCGCGTCCGGAAGTTTCCGTGGCCGCGGCGGACGGGGACGTTAGGCGCAGCGGGAAAAGCAGCGTATTGTCATAAATGTTGCTCCGGACCCCGGCGGCAGCTACACCCGAGAAATAGCGGGTGGTGCGGGATCCGGAGTTTTTCACGCCATATTGCCGCGGCACACCCGGAGAGGTAGCGACCGCGGTGACTGATCAGCTCACGGTTAATTACGAAGGCACGGAGCCGTTCCCGGGCGGGGACAGCCCGCCGCGCACGACCGAGGGCGCCGTCAGGGTCGCGGTGACGGCTGCCATCGTCACCGTGCCGTTCGCCGGGCTCGGGGTGGCCGTATGGTTCGCCTGGGGGCACGGCCTGCACCTCACCGAGGTCCTGCTCGCAGCCGCTTTCTACCTGGTGACCGGCCTTGGGGTCACAATCGGCTTCCACCGCCTGCTCACTCATCGCAGCTTCACCGCGGCGCCCGCGCTGCGGGTGGTGCTCGCGATCGCGGGGTCGATGAGCTTCGAGGGTGACGTCATCGGCTGGGTCGCCATCCACCGCCGTCACCACGCCTTCACCGACCGGCCGGGCGACCCGCATTCGCCCTACCGGTACGGGACTAACCTGGCCGGGCAGCTCCGCGGTCTCGCCCATGCGCACGTCGGCTGGCTGTTGCGCGACGACCCCACCCCGCCCACGCGCTACGCTCCGGACATGGTGGCCGACCCGGCCATGCGCAAGATCTCGGCCGCGTTTCCCGCCTTGTGCGTCGTGTCGCTCGGGCTGCCCTTCGCCCTGGGCTGGGCGATCGGCGGCAACTGGCGCACCGCGCTGGCCGCCCTGCTGTGGGCCGGACTGGTCCGCGTCACCTTGCTGCAGCACGTCACCTGGAGCGTCAACTCGCTGTGCCATGTGATCGGCACCCGTCCCTTTGCTACCCGCCGCTACGACCGGGCCACCAACTTGTGGCCGCTGGCCCTGCTTTCGCTCGGCGAGAGCTGGCACAACATGCACCATTCCGATCCAAGCTGCGCCCGGCATGGCGCCGATCCCTGGCAGCTCGATGTCTCCGCCGCCGTCATCCGCATCTTCGAGCGGCTCGGCTGGGCCACCGGCGTGCGCTGGCCTTCTCCCGACCGCCTGAACTCCCGCCGTCGCGAGCAGGGACGGCGCCAGCTAAGCCCGAGTTTGACTGTGCCCACTGTTCACCCTCCAGTGAACACTGTGGCTCGAAATTGAAATGGTGTTCACCTCCGCCGTCGCGGCTGGGGCCCGCCGGCAGCTGCGGATGGGAAGGCAGACCATGTTGCCTGCCACCTTCCCTACTCGACGGCAATTCGCGGGCGTAATTTCCGGCCATTATGAGCGGCGGCCGGCGTTTTCCTAATCCCATCGGCGTGTATTATTAAGGAATCGGGCCGGGGCATTCCGAACGCTGGCGGTCAAGCTGGCGCCGTCTGCGGTCCTGGTATCCCGGCGCACCATGCGCCGAGGGTTGGAGGGGCCGGCATGTTCGGCTTCAAGGTCATCAATCAGTACGAGCAGGGCATCGTCTTCCGCTTCGGCCGGGCGCTGCCCGATATCCGGCAACCCGGGCTGATCTGGGTCAACCCGTTCACCGACCGGCTGCGCAAGGTCAACATGCAGATCACCGTGGCGGCCGTGCCCGGCCAGGAGGCCATTACCCGCGACAACGTCACGCTGCGCGTGGACGCGGTGGTCTACTACCGGGTCATCGACCCGGTCAAGGCGATCATCAACGTGCAGGACTACACGTTCGCCGTGTCTCAGGTCGCTCAGACCTCGCTGCGTTCCGTGATAGGCCAGAGTGACATGGATCAGTTGCTGTCCGAACGTGAGAAGGTCAACGCCCATCTCAAGGACGTTATCGACGAGCCTACCGAGCAGCCCTGGGGCATCCGGGTGGAACGGGTCGAGGTCAAGGACGTCTCCTTGCCCGAGTCGATGAAACGCTCGATGTCGCGTCAGGCCGAAGCCGAGCGGGAGCGCCGCGCGCGGATCATCTCCGCCGACGGCGAGTACCAGGCATCGAAGAAGCTCGCCCAGGCCGCCGCCGTGATGGCCGCCGACCCGGCCGCCTTGCAGCTGCGGCTGCTGCAGACCGTGGTCGAGGTCGCTGCCGAGAAGAACAGCACCCTGGTGATGCCCGTCCCGGTGGAACTGCTGCGGTTCTTCGACCGCGCCGCCCGGGGTACCGGCCAGGACCTGCCCCAGGCCGTCGACACCCAGGTCGCAGCCGTCGACACCCAGGGCGCCGACGCCCTGCCGCCGCTACCCGACGTGCCCGCTCTCAGCGCGCCGGCTCACCTGCCCGCCAGCAACGGCGTGACCGCGCCTGTCAACGTCGTCCCCCGGGCACCAGCCACCGCCTGAGCCCCGGACAGTCAAGCGGGCCCGGACCGTCAGGATCCGGCTACTGGCTCCGGGCGAGTCCTGGGCGGCCTGCAGGCCACGGATTAGAGTGTCCAGGCCGGAGGCGAAGCGCTGGTCGCGGTCGCCGGCCCGGGCATAGTGGCCGTGCGCCGCCCGGGTGGGGAAGCGGCCGGCGGGCAGCGCGCGGAGAAACGCGTGAACTGCGTTCACTATATTGAACATGTCATAGCCGTGGGGCGTTGCCGTGGCGCGCAACCGGTCGTTAAGCTGGCTGTCGCCGTGCGAGACCCGCCTGGGACTGTCCGGACCAGGTCTCGCGATGGCGGTTCCAGCCGCTCCAGACCCCGGTGGCGGGCTTGACGCTACCGGAGGGCGGGCATGCGCGCTAACCCCGCAGGCCAGCGGCCAGGGGCCGTTGACCGCGACTGACCGGCCCGCGGTGCCGGCGCTGCCTGCCGGTGCGCTGTATGACGCCCGGCGCCGCGTTTACTACGCCAAGCCGGTGCTGCGCGGCTGGCTGCACGTGCTCTGGTTCGGGGCATCGCTGGTGGCAGGCCCGCTGCTGGTCGCCCGCGGGCACGGGGCGCGGTCGGTCATCGCACTCGCGGTCTACGCCATCAGCGTCAGCGGGTTGTTCGGGGTCAGTGCGCTGTATCACCGCGGCACCTGGGGGCCGGCGTGGTCCATGCGCCTGCAGCGCATGGACCACCTGATGATCTTCTTCCTCATCGCCGGCACGGCCACCCCGGCCTTCCTCCTCGCCACCCGTGGCGGATACGGACTGACCTGCCTGATCGTGATGTGGGCGCTGATCCTCGCCGCCGCGCTTATCCACCTGTCCTGGATGAACGCACCCGAGGCCCTCGTCGGCGTGACGTTCATCGGGCTGGGCTCGATCGCCGGCTTGGCGCTGCCGGAGGTATGGGTCCACGCCGGCGCCGTACCAGGCACGCTGATGCTCGCCGGTGGCCTGATCTACGTCGCCGGAGCCCTGTCCTATCATCGGCGCAGGCCAGACCCTTCCCCGGCGGTTTTCGGTTACCACGAGGTCTTCCACGCCTGCGTCTGCGCCGCGGCGACCTGCCAGTATCTCTCGATAACCCTCATCACGGCCCGGACCGTCGGCTGAGCGGAAAGCTGCTCAGGGCTCATGCCATGACGTCGGCACCGATTGCGAAGACGAGCAGGATCTGGCCTGGCTGGGTGCGCACGTGCGCACGCTGGTCCTGCTCACGATGAGGACCAGGGTCGCCCCGAGGGCCGCGACCAGGATCGTGAGGAGGATGACCACGCGCAGCCACTCGCCCGAGCCGCCGGCGGCCCAGCGCCTCGTGGCCAGCGATCGCCGCGCCGGGGGCCTCAGCTCTTCCATTCCGGGCTTTTCTTCATCCCCGGCCAGTCGCGTGAAGGATACGAACATCGACGTCAGGCGGGCCTCGCCGGCCTGCAGCACGGTCTCTATTCCGTCGAGGACCTGTTGCTCGCGGGCAGGCAGGCTCATCGCCTACCCCGATCGGCCTGGTCTATCCGCGGCGGTCGCACGGCCGGCTCCCTTCCTGGCGCCGGCCCTGACCGCTTCGGCCTTGTGTGCGATCTTCCTGGCGATGCTCATGGTGGCCTCTCCGGTGCGGGCTAGTCCGCGGCGGACGCGTCGGAGGTGACGCCGGGGGTCACGGGGACGGGATCGCCGTTCGCCGTTTCGGCGCCCTGGGGGGCAGCGGTGCGAGACCGGAACAGGTGCCATTTGTCTCGCTGGCCACCCTCATCTCCGCCCGGGTCGCGGCCATCGTGGGCCAGGCCGTTACCCGCCGTGCTGGCGCTGTTGGCGCGGGCGGTCTCGCGCTGGTCGATCAGGTCGTCGCGGTCCTGCCGGACGGCGGCGGTCTCGCGGCGGGACTGAATGAGTCCGCGGCGGGCCTCGCGCCCGCGACGGGAGGTACGGCGCGCGCCGGCCAGGAGCAGGCTCAGCCCGAGTAGGGCTAGCGCCCCGACCACGATGCCGTAGAGGAATAGCGTGCCGGTGGAGCCGGTCACGTGGTAGCCGAACACCGCGAAGTGGTGAGTGAGCCCATGCCCGCTGCCGCTATTCGACAGCACCCCGGCTACTCCGGCGACCACCGCCGCGACCAGGATAATGAGCCCGATAATTACGATCATGACGTACTCCCGAGATCCAGATTGACCTACGCTGGCCGACCGCGGCGCCCGCCGTCGGCGTTACTCAGCGGTGCGCGAACCGGCGGGAACCGGTGGACCGCCCGCTGACCAGGTGCAAGATGAGCAGCAAGACCGCCGCCCCGGCGATGGCCGTCAGCCAGGTGGAGAGATTGAAGAACCCGTTCAGGGTGTGCACGTGGAACAGGCGGGTGGCCGCCCAGCCGCCTGCCAGCGCCCCGACCACGCCGATCACGCAGGTGAGGATGAGGCCCTGCGATCTGTGGCCGGGGATCAGCATGTTGGCGAGCAGGCCGGAGCCCAGCCCAAGAACGATCCAGGCGATGATGCCCATAACTGACTCCTTAAGTCAGTGATCAGCCGCCGTACGCGGTGGTCGGTCATGCGGGCCCGCCGCCCAGGGGCTATCCGCATTAGCGCGGCGTCCGGGGGTGGCGGGCGGCACCCTCACGAGCAGGCCCGGGCCTAGCTGGCCGGCCTCCTTCAGATCAGCGAACGGGTCGCGTACGGGCAGCCAGTCAAATTGCGAGATCGCGATAATGGAAAATTACCCGCCCGGCTTTTGCCGCGCCGTTCCGTGCGCGAAAAAACTCCGGGCCAGCTGCGTCATCCGCAAATTATACGGATGCGCCTGCCGGGGGCCGGAGCAACATTTATGAGACTACGCTTCTTTTACTCGCATGGGAAATCAGCAACTATTTATGACGCCTCCGCCCTGCCCTCTCCGCTTCCGGCTGGCCAAGGCGAGGAAATCCATGTTCCGGCATGAAAAAGCTCCGGGGCGCAGAGCAACATTTTCCACATTGCGCCCGTTTGCCGGCCGCGGAAATCGGCCGCTTGCCGGCGGTCGCCCTGAACGGTCGCCCTCCCAGTCCCGGTGTCCAAATTCCGGAAATAAATTGCTAGTGTCAGATTTCAAGCGTAGTCTGGAGCCAGACGCACGGAGCAACCTCCGCCGAGCCGGCTAGGCGATCCGGTGTCCCAGTCCCGGAAGGAACGTCATGTCTGAACCGACCGCCCGCACGAGCCCGGCCAGCACCCTGCCGCCAGCCGAGGCTCCGGACGCGCCGCGACCGTGATTGGCCATAGCCCACCCGCCCCGCCGCCGATGTGCTAAGGATCGCACGTGTGCTTCTCGCCCCAGGCTGACCTGGCTGGCGGCCTGGTGATCTGCGCGATCGGTGTCGATGCCGTCCGCCACGTGAGTCGGCGCCGCGATTTCCTGATGCTGGCGACCATCCCGTTGCTACTCGGCGTCCACCAGTTCATCGAGGCCCTCGTCTGGTGGTGGCTCGAGGGTGACGTGCCGGGCGGGATAGGCCGGGCCGCGCTCTGGGCCTACCTGCTGATCGCCTTCGTGGTACTGCCCGTGTTCATCCCCGTTGCGGTGATCATGCTCGAGCCGACGAGGCGGCGCAAGCTGATGATGGCGCCCTTCGCGGCGATCGGGGCCGCGATCGCCGTGGTGCTGCTGGCGGCCATGATCCGTGGGCCGGTCACCGTGCGACTCGCCCCTTACCACCTCTCGTACAGCATCCGGCTATCCGACGGCTTGCTGATCATTGCCTGCTATGTCATCGCCGTGTGCGGGTCGCTCCTGGTGTCGGGCTACCGCGAGGTCGCTATTTTCGGCATCGTCAACCTGTTTGCCGTCATCGTCATCGCCCGGCTCACCATTTCCGGGTTCGCCTCCGTGTGGTGCGGGTGGGCGGCTATCTCCAGTGCCGCCGTGGCGTTGCACTGCCGCTTCGCCAAGCCCGTGGTGCAGCACGGGCCGGGACGACGCGGTCGGGCTCGTTTCCTGAAGACGAACGGCTGATCCGCGGCTACCGCCCGGGCTTAGGCCTCGGCCCCGATGGAGGCTGGCGTCTGGCCTGGCCCGAAGCCTCGCCTGGGTGCCGCGGCTGCCTGCGGGGCGGCGTCCGGCCGATGACCGGTTCCGTCCCGTCGATGAAGGCCTGGGCCAGGTCGGACAGGCGCTGGTTACGGGACCTGGCGTGGTCGCGCAGCAGGCTGAAGGCCTGGTCCGTGTCCAGGCCGAGGCGTTCGGCGAGCTTGCCCTTGGCCTGCTCGATGATGACCCGGCTGTTCAGCGCGGTTTGCAACTGCTCGTTCAGGATGTCGCTGTGGCGCATGTTGCGTTCGTGCAGCAAGCTGATGGTGGCCACGTCGGCCATCGCCTGGCCGATGCGGATGCCTGCCGGGTCAAAGGGGCCCGGGGTGGCGCGGAAGAGGTTCAGCGCGCCGAGGACCTGCTCGCGTAGCCGCATCGGCAGGGCCTGCACGGCGGCGAAGCCGGCCTCCTGGGCGGCGGCCGCGAACCGGGGCCAGCGCAGCGCCTCTGTGTTCAGGTCGGTGGCGGTGACGGGCTGGCCGGACCGGAAGCATTCCAGGCAGGGACCCTCGTCGTTTTGCAGCTGGAAAAGCTCGAGGAGCCGGGCGGCTTCGCTGGAGGCGGCCACCAGTCGCAGCTCCCCGCGCGGGTCAGCCAGCAGCAGCCCGGCCGCGGACACGTCGAGTAGCTGCACGCTGCGGTCGGTCAGCACATGCAGGAAGTCGATGACGTCGAAATCGGCGACCATGGTGTCAGTCAGTTCGACGAACGTGGCCGACAGTAGTTCTCCGTCCATCCCGCTCACCCTCTCAGCTCGGGAAACTCAGCAAGACCCGTAACGGGGGCCCTGGACGGGCGACATCCGCGCCGCCGCTACCTGGCGAGTGCCTCACGCGTCACCATCCCGGGACGGCCCGGGGCCGGGGCCCAGCCGCAGGCGGTGAGCGACGATGTCGCGGGCAACATCGATCAGCCGCAGGTCGTGTGCATAAGCATAGGCCCGCAATCGGACGAATGCGTCAGCGATGTCTATGCCGAGTTGCTCGGTGAGCATCCCGGTGGCCTGGTCGATCTCGGCCCGGTGCACGACCAGGCCGGAGGGCTGCCCGCCCGGGCCGGCCGCGGGATCTCCCGCGGCCTGGCCTTGGCCGTCAAGCATCAGCAGCGTCGCGGCATCGGCGAAGGTCAGCGCGTCCCCCAGCTGGAAGGTACTCAGCGAGCCTGGCTGTTTCCTGTACAGGCCCAGGACCCCGGCGCGAATCGCCCCGATCCGCAGCGGGAACGCGAAGACCGCCGCCGCACCGACCTGAAGGGCCGCCGGGGCGAAAGCCGGCCAACTGCGCTCGTGTTTCGCGTCGGCCAGATCCGAGGCCAGTACCGGGCCGCCGGAGGCGGCGACGTCCAGCGACGGTCCTTCGCCCAGGGTCAGCTGAAGTTCGGCGAGCTGCTCACTGACATCGTCCGTGACCCATATCAGGTGACCCGCCTCCACGTCCCTCGCGGCGCTCAGCCAGCCGCCGGTGACCTGGACGGCGGCCACGACCGCCATGCACGCGTCTGCGGCCGAAACCCGCCCGCCGCGGCTGGCCGCCTCCGCTGCGATCAGGCCCCAGATCTGGCCCGGCCGGTTACCGTCCACCCGCGCAGCCAAGTTCCCCGCGCCCTGCGGCCACCGCAGGGTCGTTGCATTCGCGAACGCTCAGATCCGCGCCGAACATGGGACGGCCTTTCTGCCTCGGCAGCAAGGCGGGGTCCCGACCTAGCGGCTAGTTCGCCAGCTCTTACCGGAACTCTACGCCCGATCGCCCGCATCCCGCCTCAGCATCGGCCCAGCAGCGACGACATCGCGGGGAGCAGCGCCCGCTCCGGATCCGCGGGCAGCGTCATCGGGCGCCGTCCTCCTCGGCCAGCGGAGGGCCGCCACCTGGTGGACGCTGGTACCACCGTCCGTTCGGCCAAATTATCCCGAACGGACCCGGGCCTTCGCGAACGTGCCCAGGTCAGGCGAGGGTGAGGAACATCTTCTCCAGCTGTTCCTCGGTCATCGGAGCGTCCCCGTCCCGCGACAGGCACTGCCGCATGCCGCTCGCCACGATCTTGAAACCGGCGCGGTCCAGGGCCCGCGACACCGCCGCGAGCTGGGTGACCACGTCGGCGCAGTCCCGCCCGGCTTCGACCATGGCGATGACCCCGGCCAGCTGGCCCTGCGCCCGGCGGAGCCGGTTGAGCACCTGGCCCACGGCATCATCGTCGATCTTCATCGGCTGCCTCTCTCGCGACTCGGCCCCATGATACCCCGCCGGGTATCTGGCCCCCGCGCGGCCGATTCTCTCTCCCCCCGCCGCGCCGCCCGGGCCCTCGGTCACCCGGATTCTGCCGGCCTGGGGATTGATGTCGCGGCACCCCGGCACCGCGGCAGCGCCGGTGCTGCGGCAGCCATGGCACCGCGGCACCGCGGCCGCCGCTCACCGCAGGCGGCCTCTTACCGCAGGCGGCCTCTTACCGCAGGCGGCCTCTTACCGCAGGCGACTGGCCGCCCGGACCGCTCATCCCGTCTTTCCAACTTTCTCTATTGACTTTATAGGGAAAGTTCACTCAGCATAGGGACATGTCCCGCATGCAGCTCCTGGTCTCCCGCCGCTACCTCGACCTGCGCAGGCAGGCTGCGGCGATGTGTCTGGCCTGCTGTCCCGCTGCCCGCTGAGCAGACAGCTCCCGGATCAGCCTGCCGCGTCAGGGTGCACGCACAGCGCCCCCGGCCGACGTTGCCCCCACCACCACGAGCGAGGTTTTGGCATGCCCGGAAACACCCCCGCCGGACTGCTGCCGGCCAGCGGCCGGCCGCAATCCGGTGCCCAAACCGAGGAAGGCACGGTACCGGCCGGCGCCGCGCCGCCGGAGCCGGGAGCGCCCCGGGCCGCGCCGCCGGAGCCGGGAGCGGCCCGGGGCGCACCGCCGGGCCGCAAACCGGCTAGCCGCCGCCACCGTGCCGCCTACCGGCTGATCAGCCCGCTAGTGCTGCTGGCCGCCTGGCAGGCGGTGAGCGTGTCCGGGCTCATGTCGCCGCAGAAGCTCCCGCCACCCACCCAGGTCTGGCACACCGCGCTCACCCTGATCAGCACCGATTCACCGGCCTACGGCACGTTGCAGGGCGCGATGGCCGTGTCGCTGCAGCGGGTGGCGCTGGGCTTCGCGCTCGGTGCCAGCGCCGGGCTGATCCTGGCCGTGCTGGCCGGGCTGAGCAGGCTGGGCGAGAACGCGGTGGACCCGCCTATGCAGATGCTCCGCACGCTGCCGCTGTTCGGGCTCATCCCGGTGTTCATCGTCTGGTTCGGCATCGGCGAGCTGCCCAAGGTGCTGCTGATCGCGATGGGCGCCGCGATTCCGCTGTACCTCAACACCTTCTCCGGCATCCGCGGCGTGGACGCCAAGCTGGTCGAGGCCGGCCGGTCGCTCGGGCTGAGCCGCGCCGAGATGATCCGGCACATCATCCTGCCGGGCGCGCTCCCGCAGATCCTGGTCGGCCTGCGGCAGAGCCTGGGTGTCGCGTGGCTGGCCCTGGTAGTCGCCGAGCAGATCAACGCCAGCGCCGGGCTCGGCTTCATGATCAGCCAGGCCACCCAGTTCCTGCGCAATGACGTGATCTTCGTGGCGCTCCTCATGTACTGCGTGCTCGGGCTGCTGACGGACGGACTGGTCCGGCTGCTGGAAAGGAGGGCCCTGGCATGGCGCCGCGGACTCCTGGAGGCCTGAACGGGGTCGCAGGCGGCCTGAACGGGGTCGCAGGCGGCCTGAACGGGGTCGCAGGCGGCCTGAACGGGGTCGCAGGCGGCCTGAAGCCCGCCGCGGCGCAGTCCGGCCCGACGGCCCGGGTCCGCGGGCTGTCCCGCGAGTTCGGCGACCGCCGCGTGCTGGACCGCCTGGACCTGGACATTGCCCAGGGTGAATTCGTCGCCTTGATCGGGCGCAGCGGCACCGGCAAGTCCACGCTGCTGCGGGCCCTGGCCGGCCTGGACCGTGAGGTCACCGGAGAGCTGAGCGTCAGCGGCACCGCGGCGGTAGCTTTCCAGGAACCACGGCTCCTGCCGTGGCGCCGTCTGCAGGCGAACATCAGCCTGGGACTGCGAGTCAGCGATCCGCAGTCCGTCGCCCGGACCGCGCTGGCGGAGGTCGGCCTCACCCAGCGCGCCAGCGCCTGGCCGCTGACCCTGTCCGGCGGGGAGGCGCAGCGGGCCGCGCTGGCCCGCGCCCTGGTCCGCGAGCCCAGCCTGCTGCTGCTGGACGAGCCGTTCAGCGCGCTGGACGCACTTACCCGCATCACCATGCACCGGCTGGTGCTCCGCCTCTGGGAACTCCACCGGCCGGCCGTGCTGCTGGTCACCCACGACGTGGACGAGGCCCTCGCGCTGGCCGACCGGGTGCTGGTACTGGCCGGCGGGCGGATCGCCTACAGCAGCCGGATCGACGTCCCCCGGCCACGCGACCGGGACCACCCGGAAATCACCGGAATACGCAACCGCCTGCTCGCCGAGCTGGGCGTCGCTGAGGAGAGGAACTAATGATCATCACCAGGACAGAACCAGCCCGCCGCGGCGGGTCGCCGGTCCGGCACCGCCGGGCGCTCGGCCTGGCCAGCGCGGCCGGCGTCGCGCTGCTCGCGCTGACCGCGGCGGGCTGCTCATCGGCCAGCTCGACGTCATCGTCCGCCACCAGCACCGGTACGGGGGCGAGCGCGGGCACCGTGGACGTCTCCAAGGTCACCCTGCACATCGGCGACCAGGCGGGCTCGGGGGCGCAGGCGCTGCTCACCGCGGCCGGGCTGATCAGCAAGCTGCCGTTCAAGGCCACCTGGTCGGACTTCACCTCGGGGCCGCCAATGCTGCAGGCGATGGGCGCGGGCGCGGTGGACATCGGCAGCGTGGGCAACGCCCCGCCGGTCTTCGCCGCCGCGGGCGGTGACGACATCGCCATCGTGGGCGCCTTCCAGGCCAACCCGCAGGGATCCGCGCTGCTCGTGCCCACCAGCTCATCGATCCACACCATCGCCCAGCTGAAGGGCAAGCGGATCGCGGTCGCACAGGGCAGCTCAGCCGACTACCACCTGCTCACCGTGCTGAACAAGGCCGGCTTGTCCGTCCATGACGTCACGCTGGTCTACCTCCAGCCGGCCGAGGGCCTCGCGGCCCTGTCGTCGGGACATGTAGACGCCTGGGACATCTGGTCGCCATTCGTCGAACAGGCCGAGGTGCAGGACCATGCCCGGCTCGTGGTCAACGGCAGCGGGTTCGGCAGCCCGTACTCCTTCACGGTGGCCTCCCGCAGCGCGCTCGCCGATCCGGCCAGGGCCGCGGCGATCCGCGACTACCTCACGCTGCTCGCCCGGGCGCACGCCTGGGCCGCCACCCACGTGGCGGGGTGGGCCGCCGCCTGGGCCAAGGCCACCGGGCTGTCGACGGCGATCATGACCCAGGCTGCCAGGGACGACTCGACCCTGGCGGTGCCCGTCACCCCGGCCGTGGTCAGTTCCGAGCAATCGGTGTCCGACGCGTTCACCACCGCCGGGCTGATCCCCGTGCACGTGGACTTCACCAAGTACGTGGATACCGCGTTCAACAGCACCGCCGGGGGTAGCTCCTGATGAGCCTGACCTTTCACTGGTTCCTGCCGACCACAGGCGACGGCCGGTCGATTATGGGCCGGGGTCACAGCCTGCCGCCCGCCAGCCGCGCTCCGGACCGCGGCTACCAGGCCCTCCCGCACGTTAACGGCGCCGCCGCAGCCGAACGGCCGCCGGACATCGAGTACCTGGTCCAGGTGGCCCGCTCCGCCGAGCAGCTGGGCTTCGCGGCGGTGCTTACTCCCACCGGCACCTGGTGCGAGGACGCCTGGCTGACCACCGCCGCGTTGACCAGGGAAACCCGGCGGCTGAAGTTCCTCGTCGCGTTCCGGCCCGGGTTGATCTCACCCACCCTGGCCGCGCAGATGGCCGCCACCTATCAGCGGATCTCCGGCGGTCGCCTGCTGCTCAACGTGGTGACCGGCGGCCAGGGCGACGAGCAGCGGCGGTTCGGTGATCACCTGTCCCATGACGAGCGTTACGCCAGGACCACGGAGTTCCTGGCGATCGTGCGCGGCGCGTGGGGCGACCGGCCGTTCGACTTCGCCGGCGCGCACTACCAGGTGGAAGGCGCGACCGTGCTCCGGCCGCCGGACCCGGTCCCCGGCATCTACTTCGGCGGCTCATCCGCGGCCGCGGGCCCCGTCGCCGCCGAGCACGCGGATGTCTACCTGACCTGGGGGGAACCGCCCGCAGAGGTGGCGGCGAAGCTCGCCTGGATCAGGGACCTGGCCGCCGCGCACGGCCGCACGATGCGGTTCGGCATCCGGCTGCACGTGATCACCCGGGACACCGAGGCGGACGCCTGGGCCGAGGCCAGCAGGCTGCTTGATTACCTCGACCCTGCCGAGATCGCCCGGGCGCAGCGGGTGCTCGCCGCCAGCGAGTCGGTTGGCCAGGACCGGATGCGCGCGCTGCACGCCGCCTACCGGGACGGCGGATCAGCGCAGGACCTGGAGATCTACCCGAACCTGTGGGCCGGGGTCGGCCTGGTCCGCGGCGGCGCCGGCACCGCGCTGGTGGGCAGCCATCGGCAGGTCGCCGACCTTATCGAGGAGTATGCCTCGCTCGGCATCACCGAGTTCATCCTGTCCGGCTACCCCCATCTGGAAGAGGCCTACTGGTTCGGCGAGGGCGTGCTGCCCGAGATCCGGCGCCGCGAAGCCGCCGCCGGGAACTCGTCCCCGGCGTCCCTGCTCGCCCGTGTCTGAAGGAGGACCGATCACACTGGGGGTCACCACATGAGCAGCGGCCATCGACAGCTGCACTTCAACGCGTTCCTGATGAGCTCGGGGCATCACGAGGCCGCCTGGCGGCTGCCGCAGAGCAACCCGTTCGCCAACACCGATCTCGCGCACTGGCGTCACCTCGCCCAGGTCGCCGAGCGGGCCACCTTCGACTCGGTGTTCCTGGCCGACGGGCTCGAAGCGTTCGCCGAGCACGTCATCCCGATCATGCGCCAGCGCGGGCTGTTCCGCACCGAGTACGCCGGCCGGACGCTGCGGGAGCACTACGGCATCCCGCGTCCGGACAGCCAGTACGCCGCGGCGCGCCGCCTGGGCGCGCCGGAGCCCGTTGGCTGAGACCCGAGCCCAGCGACCGCCTACGAGCCTTAAGGAAGGCTTATGACCCTGGCTAGCTCAGCCCTTTCCGCCCTGCCCGTCTCAGCCGGGCGCGTTTCAGCCGGGCCCGTTTCAGCCGGGCCCGTCTCCGCCGGCGGCACGCCCGTCCCCGTCCTCGACGCGGGCACTTTCCGCCGGGCGCTGGCCCGCCACGCGGCGGGCGTGGTCGTCGTGACGCTGCGCGGGCCGGCCGGCCTGACCGTCACCTCGTTCAGCTCAGCCAGCCTGGACCCGCCGCTGGTGTCGTTCTACATCGGCCACGGCTCGTCCAACTGGCCGGCGGTGCGGGCCGCCACGTACTTCGCGGTGAACCTGATGGGCACCGGCCAGGAGGAGGTGGCCGCCCGGTTTGCCCGCAAGGGCGCCGACCGGTTCGGCCCGCCGACCCGGTGGGAGCCCGGCCCGGGCGGCCTGCCGCTGCTGGCCGGCGCAACCACCCACCTGATCTGCGCGCGGCACGCCCTAGTCACGATCGGCGACCACGAGCTGGTGGTGGGCCAGGTGACGCAGGCCATCATCGGCGCCAGTGCCCCGCCGCTACTGCACCATCAGGGCCGCTTCAGCCGTCCCGAGACGCCGGAGCCGTGAGAAGTCAGCACGCCAAAGGACCGCGCAGGAAATCCCGCACGAAGAGCACCCAGGATAGGTATAACCCCAGGTCATAATGGGTGCGCCGCCAGGGACTCGAACCCCGAACCCGCAGATTAAGAGTCTGCTGCTCTGCCAGTTGAGCTAGCGGCGCGTGAAGAACGCTGTGATCGTAGCAGCAATCCCCGGACCATTGCCACTCGCGGGCGGCGCCCCGGGGGCGGGATGTTCGGAAAGAAAGAATCAAAAGACTAATATCCCGAACGGTCCGTGGTGGCTCTGTCTGGACAGACCCACTCCGCGGTGGCATCGCCACCGCCGCCACCCGGGTAGCCTGTACTTTTCACCAGCTCGATACTGCATGCTGGTGTCATGGCTCTATCGTCGGTTTCCGGGTCGCCCGCCGCCGAGCTGCCGTCCCCCCGCGAACCCGGCGGGCCCTATCGAGTCTGCCTGGTCTGCCTGGGCAACATCTGCCGGTCGCCGATGGCCGAGACGGTGCTCCGCGCCGCGCTCGCCGACGCTGGCCTGACGGACCAGGTCGTGGTCGACAGCGCGGGCACCGGGGACTGGCACATCGGCCAGCCGATGGACGCGAGCGCCCGGGCCGCGCTGGCTCGCGGCGGTTACGACGGCTCCGCGCACCGGGCTAGGCAGATCCAGGCCTCCTGGCTGGCGCGGCGCGACCTGGTCCTGGCGATGGACACGCGCAACCTCGCGGACCTGCGGCGCATGGCCGGCGCCCAGGGCCGCGACCGGATCCGGTTGTTCGGCGAGGTGGGCGGGCTGAGCGAAGCCGGCGACGGGGAGATCCCCGATCCGTGGGGCGGCAGCGCGGACGAGTTCGGTTATGTGCTGGACCTGCTCAGCGGGGCCGCGCCGGTCGTTGCCGCCCGACTGGCGCGGCTCCTTGAGCCCCAGGCGTGACCCCCTCCGCTGCGGCCGCCAGCCCGATCGCACGGCAGCTTGCCCGGCAGACCGGCCTGGCCGTCCGCGCGGCCCGGGTGGCCGGTTCCCAGCACGGCTACCAGCACCTCATGCTCACGCTCGCGGGCGGGCAGCGCGCGTTCGCCAAGATGGCGGCCTCGCCCGACGCGGTGCCAGCCGAGGTGTCCGCGGCGTTCGCGGCGGAGGCCAGCAGCCTGCGCTGGCTGGCCGAGGCGACGGCCGTCCCGGTGCCTGAGGTGCTGGCGGTCAGCCCGGCCGCGCTGGTCATTTCGATGGTCCCGCCGGGCCACGCCACACCGGAGGCCGCGTTCCGCTTCGGCACCGAACTCGCCGGGCTGCACGCGGCCGGGGCCGACAGCTTCGGCGCGCCCTGGCCGGGGTTCATCGCCAGCCTGCCGCTCGACAACGTGCCCCCCGTAGCCACGGAATGGCCGCAATGGTACGCGAGCCGCAGGCTGCTGCCCTACCTCCGGATCGCGGTGGACCGGGGGGCGCTGCGGCCAGCGGACGGACGGCTCGTGGAGGCCGTGATCGACCGCATCGACACGCTGGCCGGACCGGCTGAGCCGCCGAGCCGCATTCACGGCGATTGCTGGGCCGGGAACGTGCTTTGGTCGGGCGGCCGGGGCTGGCTCATCGACCCGGCGGCCCACGGCGGCCACCGCGAGACCGACCTGGCCATGCTGGCCTTGTTCGGCGCCCCGCACCTAGACCGGATCCTGGCCGGCTACGACGACGAGGTGCCGCTGGCGGCGGGATGGCGGGACCGCGTCCCGCTGCACCAGTTGCATCCGCTGCTGGTGCACGCGTGCCTGTTCGGCGCGTCCTACGCCGAAGGGGTCCGCTCCGCGGCCCGCGCGGTCCTGTAGCGACGCGGTCTCACGCTTGGCGGTCTTCGCTGACCCCTGCTCCGGGCCATGCCGAGACTGCGTTCTCCGGATCGCCGTCCGCCGCGTCCGCGGGGCCGAACTGATCGTTGTCGTCATCGTCGGCTGGCCCGCCGTGCGCCTCGGGAGCGAGCGGCAGGGCGACCCGGAACGTCGCGCCCTGGTCAGGAGCGGTGCGCACCGAGGCGACACCGCCGTGGGCGGCGACGAGCGCGCGGACGATCGCGAGGCCGAGCCCGCTCCCGCCGGTGGCGCGCGTCCTGGCCTGATCTGCGCGGTAGAACCGCTCGAAGACCCGGTGAGCCTGTTCCGCGGTCATGCCGGGCCCGTGGTCGGTCACCTCGAGTATCACCGCCGGGGTGGGGTCGTTCGCCTGCGGGTCGAGGGTCCCGGAACCGATCGACACCTCGATCGGGGTTCCGTCCGGGGTGTGGGTGAGCGCGTTGCTCATCAGGTTCCCGATGACCTGGCGCAGCCGCGGCTCATCCCCGGTCACCAGGAACGCGGCCCCGGGCTGAACCGACAACCTGATAGTCCTGGCCGGCGCGAGCATCCGGGCGTCATGGACCGCGTCGGCGACCAACGTCAGCAGGTCGACCGGCTGGTGAGCCAGCGGCCGCTGCTGGTCGAGCCGGGCCAGCAGCAGCAGGTCCTCGACGAGCAAGCCCATCCGGGCCGCTTCCTTCTCCACCCGCTGCATGATCCGGTCCAGGTCCGGGGGAGTGAGCCCGCCCGCCAGCGCCCCGCCGCTTGCCCCGTCCGACTGGTCCTGGTCCCACTGCGGGACGAGTCCGCCGCGCTGGCGGTAGTACTCGGCGAAGCCGCGGATCGCGGTCAGCGGCGTGCGCAGCTCGTGGCTGGCATCGGCGATGAACCGCCGCATCCGCTCCTCTGACTGGTGCGCCGCCGCCTCGGATTTTTCCCGCGCGTGGAACGCGGCCTCGATCTGGCTCAGCATGATGTTCAGCGACCGGCCCAGGCTGCCGATCTCGGTGCGCGGATCCCGCTCAGGAACCCGGCGGTTCAGGTGCCCGTCCGCGATCTCTTCCGCGGTCTCCTCGATCTCCACCAGCGGCCGCAGGTTCGATCGCACCACCGCGTACCCGACGATCAGCAACACGAACAAGATCACTATGCTGACGATCAGGTCCACCCCGATGAGCTGCTGAATGGTGGTGTAGACCTTGCTGATGTCGGTCGCCAGGAAGACCGTGCCGTTACTGCCGTTGACGTTGGCCGGAATGCTGATCACCCGCCACCGGTCGCCAGGAGCCTGCCCCGGAACCGTAGCCGTCAGCCCCGGGTTCGAGGCCAGGCGTGACGTAACTGACGGAGGCAGGTTCGAAACTCCGCTACCGGGGCTACCCCCCCAGACGGGGATATCCGATGGCTGCGCGATCTGTTGGAGACTGCCCCCGCTGGGCAGCCACCAGATGGCGTAGCCGGCCTGGGCCAGTGCCACGGCACTACCGTTCGAGCCAGCCGCGGCGTCCAATGCCGTGTGCTGTA
This sequence comes from uncultured Actinomycetes bacterium, assembly GCA_963806335.1. GTDB lineage: Bacteria > Actinomycetota > Actinomycetes > Streptosporangiales > Streptosporangiaceae > Palsa-504. Next base: position 486,962 of record CAWDXO010000013.1, on the reverse strand, counting down.
GTCCCCCATTTTGGAGCGTCTGGTCCGTCTGGCCGATGAGGTAGGTGCGCATGAACATGGCGCCCACGATGCTGATGACGGCCAGCGCGATGACGACCAGGGCGAACACGGCCGCGATCAGCTTGGTCCGCAGCGACGTCCGGCTGGACAGCTGACGCACGGCATCCCAGGGCCGGCCCGTCCAGTGGCCTGCTCGGCTGCTCGCTCCCTCCGCTGTCATGCCCAACCCGTACCTAAGAAGAAGGAAGCCGCAGCACGTACCCCACGCCGCGCAGGGTGTGGATCAGCCGCGGTTCCTTGGTGTCGACCTTGCGCCGCAGCACGGACACGTACGACTCCACGATGCCCGTGTCGCCGCGGAAGTCGTAGTCCCACACGTGATCGAGGATCTGCATCTTGGACAGCACCCGGTTGGAGTTGCTCATGAAGTACCTGAGCAGCTTGAACTCGGTGGGGGAGAGCTGGATCTGCTCTCCGCCCCGCCACACCTCGTGGCTTTCCTCGTCGAGTTCGAGATCGGCGAAGGTGAGGCGAGGCGTCGGCTCGACTCCGTCGCCCCGGGTGCGGCGCAGGACGGCGCGGATCCTGGCGATCACCTCTTCGAGGCTGAACGGCTTCGTGACGTAGTCGTCGCCGCCCAGCGTGAGGCCGCGGATCTTGTCCTCGGTCGCATCACGGGCGGTCAGGAAGACGACCGGGATGCGCGCGCCGCCACCGCGGAGCCGCCTGATGACGTCGAATCCGTCCATATCAGGGAGCATCACGTCGAGGACGATCAGGTCGGGGCGGTGCCGCTGAGCGGCCTGTACGGCCTCGGTTCCGGCGGCCGCCGTGACGACGTCGAAACCCGCGTAGCGCAGGCTGGCGGACAGCAACTCAAGGATGTTCGGCTCGTCTTCGACTACGAGCAGCCGGGCATCCGGTCGCTGGCGCCCATCGGTCAGCGTGTCCATGCTCTATATTGTCGCCCGCCACGCTGAGAATAACCTGAATGCCAGCTGGAGATGATCTCCGTTCCGCGAGCTAGCTCCTCGTGTGCACTCACCCCCTCTTACGGCGGGTAACCGCACACGATCCCGGACGTGTCTCACCCGGGCGCCCGCCCGCAGGCCTCGCGCCACCAGGCGATCGCCGCGGGCCGAGAACCGACGCCGAGCTTGGAATAGATTCGCCGCACGTGATTCTTTACGGTCTTCTCGGCGAGGAACAGGTGCGCAGCGATCTCCCCGTTGGTCTGCCCGGCCGCGATCAGCGACATGACCTCCATCTCACGCGCGGACAGGCCGTGCGGCTCTCCGGCGCCGCCAGAACCTGCGCTTTCCTCAGTTGTCCGGACGGCGCCTGCCCTGGCGCCGTTAAGCGTGGGCCCCCCGGCCCCGCCCGGTCCAGGAACCATGCGATCATCCATGTGGCCTCCGGCCGCGGACGGTGGATCCGTGCCGCAGCGAACGTACCGAACACGGTAGGTACCGAGTCGATCCATGAAGGTTCATGTAAATGGAGCACACGCACCGACATGGACGCCTTACAGAGGACTTGTACCCAAGCGTGACGAACGCATGCCGGCCCGGGCGGTCAGGCGGAGCGCGGTAGGCGGAGCAAGAGGTTAAGTGGTGCCCTCGACTGAGGAGCCGGTGACGAGGTCTTTCGGCAGCGCGTGGTCGTGAGCGAGGTCGCTGAAGAACTGCTTGGCCGCCGCCGTATTCCACTCCACGACCGAACCGACGCTCGAGTTCGCGAAACCGCCGAACGGCACCGTGGTGGTCACCGGGTTCCGCAGCGCGAACGCGACCGAGACCAGCGCGGACAGCGAGGTTCCCTGGTCGACCGATATCGCGGACGCGGCGCCGCCGGCCGCCGGGATGACCGCGAACGGGTTGATCAGGGTCCCGGCGGACGTCATCTTGGCCAAGATGCCCTTGAGCAGGATTCGCTGGTCCTGCTCCCGCTGCAGGTCGCCGACGGTGAACGCGCGGGTGCGGACGAAGCCGAGCGCCTGGTCACCGTTGAGGGTCTGGCAGCCCGCCTTGAGGTTCAGGCCCGCCTTCGGGTCCTTCATCGGTGCCTTCAGGCACATGCGCACGCCGCCGACGTCGTTGACCACGCTGACCAGGCCGCCGAACCCGATGCTCATGAAGTGATTGATGGGCAGCCCGGTGGCGTTCTGCACGGTGGCGATGAGCAGCTTGGGGCCGCCGATCGCGTAGGCGGCATTGATCTTGTTCTCGCCGTACCCAGGGATCGCCACGTAGGAGTCCCGCGGGATGCTGACCAGCGTCGGGCGGGTGCCGTTAGCCGGGAGGTGCAGGAGCATGATCGTGTCCGTGCGGCCGCCGGTGATGTCGTGCCCCAGGGCGAGCTGGTTTTCCTGCTGCCTGGTCAGCCCGCCGCGGCTGTCCGAGCCCGCGATCAGCCAGTTGGTCCCGTCAGAGGTCAGCGACGTCGGCACCAGCACATTGATGTGGGTCAGCTTGGAGCTGAGGCTGAAATACAGGCCCACGGTGGCCACGACGGCCAGCACGACCAGAGCCGCGAGGACGGTCAGCACGCGCCTGGGCCGTAGCCACCGCCGCCAGCCCCGCGTCCCCGCTCCTCCGCCGCCGGATCCCGACCGTGGCGGCGGCTGACTTGGCCACGCGGACCCGCTGGCGCCCGCGCCGGCCCCGTAGGTTGCGCTGCCCCGGCCGGTTCCCCGGGTGCCGTCTGGGTCCCACGCTCCGCCACTCCGGCCAGTACCCCCAGCACTCCCAGTACCCCCAGCACTCCCAGTACCCCCAGCACTCCCAGTACCCCCAGCACCCTGGCCTTGCGGGTTGGGCGTGAAGCTGGGCTGAGGCCGCTGACCTGGTGAGCCCTGGGCACCTGGCTCGTCCTCGCGGTACCAGTTACCCGCCCATTTCTCGCTCATCGCGACCTCCGTACCGTAAGCACGGTGTCGAGGGTATTAGCAAAGTAGCGCTGATTAGTCAACCTCCTGGTGCGGACCTTATCGCTGCCGCAGACTAGCGAGCATGACTTCCGCCGAACCGCCTCCGGACCAGCTGCGGCCAGACCTGCTCCCGCTACGTGGCCGGGTCGCCGTGGTGACCGGCGTCAGCAGGCGAGCGGGCATCGGCTACGCCATCGCCCGCAGGCTCGCCGCGCTCGGCGCCAGCCTGTTCCTGCACCAGTACGCCCCGCACGACCGCGACCAGCCCTGGGGCGCCGATCCCGGGGGACCGCGGGCCGTGATCACCGGCGTGACCGCCGCCCAGGGTGACCCAGAAGCCTCCATGCACGCCATCGAACTCGACCTGGCCGTCCCTGACGCGGCGGACCAGCTCATCAGCGCGGCCAAGACAGCGTACGGCCACCTGGACATCCTCGTCTGCAACCACGCTCGCAGCGGTGGCGACGGGCCCCTCGGCGCCCTGACCGCCGCCATGCTCGACGCGCACTGGGCCGTCAACACCCGGTCGGTGATCCTGCTAGCCCAGGCGTTCGCCGCGCAGCACGACGGCCGGCCCGGCGGCCGGATCGTCTTCATGACCTCGGGGCAGGAGCTGGGCCCGATGCCCGGCGAGGTCGCCTACGCCGCGAGCAAGGGCGCGCTCGCCTCGATCACCCCGACCCTGGCGGATCAGCTGGCCGATCAGGGCATCACGCTGAACACGGTCAATCCCGGCCCGGTTGACACCGGCTACGCGCCGCCCGAGGCGCACGAGCGGGTCCGCCGCCATTTCCCCGCGCAGCGCTGGGGCGCGCCCGATGACCCGGCCCGCCTGATCGCATGGCTGGTCACCGACGACGCCGGCTGGATCACCGGCCAGGTCATCAACACCGAAGGCGGTTTCCGCCGCTGGGACTGACCCGCCCCGCCCGCCGCCGGCTGGGACTGACCGCCCCGCCCGCGGGACTCTGATCCGCCCGCCCACGGGCCGGACTCGGCGGGAATATCCGCCCCGCCACCATCGTTGCGTGGAGTGCAAGTTTTTACTCCACGCAAAGTTGTAGTGATCGCACAATGGCACTTACTAGCACAGCTCCGACCGGAGAAGCTCACGCCTCCCTGCGCGAGCGCAAGAAGCTGGCGACCCGCCGGTCGCTTCGCCGGGTGGCGCTCGATCTGGTCGCCGAGCGCGGTTTCGCGCACGTCACCGTCGAGGACATCGCCGAAGCGGCGGACGTGTCGCCGCGCACGTTCTTCAACTACTTCCCGTCTAAGGAAGCCGCGGTGGTCGGCGCGGACCCGGACCGGGTCGCGGCGCTGCGCGAGCGTATCGCGCGCGAGGCGCCCGGCGAGCCGGTCCTGACGGCGCTGCGCTTGGTCATGACCAGCGAAGCCGAGGCGTGGGCCGATGAGCTCACTGAGCTCGGCGGCAGCGGCGGCCCGACCGACTGGCTTCGCCGGATGAAAGAGGCCCGCGCCGACCCGCACCTGCGCGCGGCCCACGCGGCGCAGATGGCGATGGTGGAGCGAGCCATCGCCGAAGGCCTCGCCGAGCGGCTCGGCACCGACCCAGACCAGGACCCCTACCCGGGGCTACTGGCCGCCATGGCCGCCGGCGTTTTCCGCTCCAGCATGAACTTCTGGGCTGGTTCCGGCGGCACAGTGCCGCTCGACCAGCTCATCGACTTGGCGTTCCGGGCGCTGGCCGATGGCCTGTCCGAGCGCTGTGAACTGCGTCACGTCACGGGGAACGTGGCGGACAGGAAGGACAACCACTGATGGCTTCTTCAGCCACTCCCGTGCCCGCCAGCGGCCCGCAGCCGTTGGACGCGGACATCGGCAACGGCGCCCTGCCCGGGCTCAGCCACCGCCGCATCCTGCTCATCATCGGCGCGCTCATGCTCGGCATGCTGCTCGCCGCTCTCGACCAGACGATCGTGTCCACGGCGCTGCCGACGATCGTCGGTGATCTCAAGGGCGGTTCCCACATCGCCTGGGTGATCACCGCTTACCTGCTGGCCACCACGGTGTCCACCCCGTTGTGGGGCAAGCTGGGCGATCAGTACGGCCGGAAGATCTTCTTCCAAGCCGCGATCGTCATCTTCCTGGTCGGCTCGATCCTGGCCGGCCTCAGCAACTCCATGATCATGCTCATCGCGTTCCGCGCGGTTCAGGGGCTGGGCGCCGGCGGCCTGATGGTCGGCGCACAAGCCATCGTCGGCGACATCGTCTCGCCCCGCGAACGCGGCAAGTACGTGGGGCTGTTCGGCGCGGTCTTCGGCTTCGCCAGCGTGGTCGGCCCGCTGCTCGGCGGCGTCTTCGTGGACAACCTGACCTGGCGCTGGATCTTCTACATCAACGTGCCGATCGGCGTGATCGCGCTGGCCGTGGTGGCCAGCCAGGTGCCCGGCCAGCTGAGCCGGGTGCACCACGTGATCGACTACCTCGGCGTTCTCATGCTCTCCCTAGCCGCCACCTCGCTGATCCTGCTGACCAGCCTGGGCGGCACCACCTACCCGTGGCGGTCGGCCCCGATCTACCTCTTGGGCGTGGCCGGCGTGCTGTTCATCGGCCTGTTCGTGGTGGTCGAGCGGCGCGCCGCCGAGCCGGTGCTGCCGCTGCACCTGTTCAAGCTGCGCACGTTCTCGGTGACCAGCGTGGTCGGCTTCATCGTCGGCTTCGCGATGTTCGGCGCGATCACCTACCTGCCCGCGTTCTTCCAGGTCGTCCGCGGCATCTCGCCGACGATCTCCGGGCTGTACCTGCTCCCGCTGATGGCCGGGCTGCTCCTGGTCTCGATCACCTCCGGGCAGCTGATCTCGAAGACTGGCAAGTACCGGTTCTTCCCGATCGCCGGCACCGCGTTGATGACCATCGGCCTGTACCTGCTGCACCTGATGGGAGTGCACACGTCAACCGGCCTGGACGCCCTCTACATGCTCGTGCTCGGCATGGGCATCGGCGGGGTCATGCAGGTGCTGGTCATCATCGTGCAGAACGGCGTGCCGCACCGCGAGCTGGGCGTCGCGACCTCCGGGGCCACGTTCTTCCGCTCGATCGGCGGCTCGTTCGGTACCGCGATCTTCGGTGCGATCTTCGCCAACGTGCTGGTCGGCAACCTGGCCAAGCACCTGCACGGGGTGAGCCTGCCGCACGGCTTCAGCAGCGCGGACGCCACCCCCGCACTGCTCAACCATCTACCCGCGGCGGTCCACGCGGGCTTCGTGGCGGGCTACGCCGAGTCAATCCAGACCGTGTTCCTGGTCGCGGTGCCGATCGCCGCGCTCGCCTTCCTGGCCACCTGGCTGATCCCGCAGGTGGAGCTCAAGCAGTGGTCCGGCGCCGGAGCAGAGGTGCCCGACGTGGATGTCTCGGTGCCAGTCGCCACGGTGGCGCAGCCCATCGAGACGGAGGCCCAGCAGTTGGTGTCCCAGGAGTCCCTGGACCCGCAGGACGCCGGCCGCATCGATCCCTGACCAAGAACAAGCCGCGCGACCTGGCCACGGCCAGGTCGCGCGGCTTTAACGCGCCTGATCCGCGGTGGCCGTCGCCAGCTAGGGACGACCTAGGCGGCGGCGAGCGTAGGCGATGTTGATGACCGCGATGACCGCCCAGATCAGCACGACAAGAATCACCTGGCTGGTACTCACCGAACTGGTGCTTGTCATCACGGATGCCTTGAACGGCCCCAAATCGACAGTTGCCTTAGGTGTGACTCCGTGGGCCGACAAGGAATGCAGCGTTACAGCCGTGGCGCCGATGCCAAGCCCGACCGAGCCCAGGCCCATGGCGACGTTCGCCCATGCGGTCTGGCTGGGCTGGATGCCACGCTGGGCCAGCCGGGCGTCTACTTGCTTGTCGATCTCGGAGCTGATCCTCTCGACCAGCCCCTCGGCCACCGCACGGTCATACGATTCGCCGAGTTCGGTATGGACGGCCGTCGCTATTCCGATGTCCTCATGTGCCAGGTCGTCCATGAAGCGAAGGTATATCGCGGCCGAAGGCCTGGCAATGGCTACGTCATAGCGGGCCCATGCTCTAGGTGCACCAGCGGTCTCTTTCGCCTCGCCGGCCAGACCTGCACCACCATTCCCATCACGTACCGGGCGGCCAGCCGCCATTGCTACTTAAGCTGGCATGATGCCGCCGGTAGTCGCGCCGGATGAGCACAACGCACACGGCGACGACCGCGACCCCTCCGATGAGCATGCCGGGGCTCACCGGGTCGTGGCGGCCGGAAGAAACCCTTCCCATTCCGTAGGCCGCCGAATCGACCGCCACGACACCTAGCCGCCACGACACCTAGCCGCCACGACACCTAGCCGCCACGACACCTAGCCGCCACGACACCTAGCCGCCACGACGACGCCGCCGAGCCAACCCCGCCGGTCCCGCTGACCCCATCCGCGCGTTTTCCGCTCACCCGTGCGAGATACCGGGCTTCTTATCGTGGAGGATTCTGGCTTCGTGGAAATTCTTAGGGACTCCAGTCCCTAAGAATTTCCACGAAGCGAATATTTTCCAAGATCTTTTGCCTGGCGGGCGCATCAGGCTTCGCCCTCGCCTCATGGCTCATAATGACACCACCACACCACGAAACGAGACAGCAATAACAATAATAAGCCAGCAGCCCCTGACCAGGGGGCTGCTGTCACGATGATGAAGCCAGGCGCTCGGCCGAAACAGGTGAGGCGGCAGCGGCCTGTGGTCCCGGTCCGGGCCTCCCGGTCCGGGCCTCCCGGTCCGGGCCTCCCGGTCCGGGCCTCCCGGCCTGTGGTGCCGGCCCGGGCCTTCCGGCCCGGGCCTCCCGGCCCGCCGCGGCCCAATCGGCCGGGAAACGTAGCCCGAAGTGGGTTAGCTGCGGAGGAAGGCCAGTAGGTCGGCGTTGATGATCTCAGCTTGCGTGGTCGGCATGCCGTGCGGGAAGCCGCTATAGGTCTTCAGCGTCCCGTTCTTGAGCAGCTTTGCCGTCAACGGCCCGGAGTCGGCATAAGGCACGATCTGGTCGTCGTCGCCGTGCATCACCAGCACTGGCACCAAGATCTTCTTCAGGTCTTCGGTGAAATCGGTCTGCGAGAAGGCCACGATGCCGTCGTAGTGCGCCTTCGCGCCGCCCATCATGCCCTGGCGCCACCAGTTGTCGATGATCGCCTCCGACGCTTTCACGCCTGGCCGGTTGAAACCATAAAATGGTCCCGCCGCCAGGTCGCGGTAGAATTCCGAGCGACGTGTCGCGACTTGGACCTGGAATCCGTCGAATACTTCTTTAGGCAGGCCGCCCGGATTGGCGTCGGTCTGCACCATCAGCGGCGGCACTGAGCTTATCAGCACGGCCTTCGCGACCCGGCTTTCGCCGTGCCGGGCCAGGTAGCGCGCGACCTCGCCGCCGCCAGTCGAATGGCCGACGTGAATTGCGTCCTGGAGATCGAGATGGGCTGTCACCGCCGCTAGGTCATCGGCATAGTGGTCCATGTCGTGGCCGTCGGCGGTCTGGCTGGATCGCCCATGGCCGCGCCGGTCATGGGCGATGACGCGATAGCCGTGGCCGAGGAAGAACATCATCTGGGTGTCCCAGTCATCGGCTGACAGCGGCCAGCCGTGGCTGAACACGATGGGCTGGCCGCTGCCCCAGTCCTTGTAGAAGATTTCCGTGCCGTCAGTGGTCGTGATCGTGCTCATGGCTCCTTCTTTCACGCAGGCGGCTTGGTCCTGAGCTCCTCGATGATGGCCTGCTGGTAGGCGGCCACGTCGGCGGGCCGTGGCATCCTCGCGCGACGGCGGCACGACTTTCCTCTTCCCACCCGATCACCTTTGCGAGTACGAGTCAAGGAAACACCTGCGGGCGCGGTGTCATCGGCCCGGCGAATGGACCCCGGAACAGCAAAGCCCCGGCCATACCTTGGCCGGGGCTGCTGACCTGCACTTTCACTGGGGTGAGTGAGGGGATTCGAACCCCCGACATCCAGGACCACAACCTGGCGCTCTAACCAACTGAGCTACACCCACCATTGCCTGCTGAGTCACAGCAGAACGCGCGCTGCCCGGGGGGACATCGCGCGGCTCCCAGCAGTATAGCGGGCCGCGCGCGCCGGTGCGTCAGCTCCCGGAGCCGCCGCGCGGCGAACCCGCGCCCGTGCCCGGGTCCGCGCCGTGCGCCTTGAACGGCTCGGCGTAGCGCGCGGCGATCTCGCGGGCGGTGGCGGAATCCGGCCCGGGCTGCGGGACGAACACCGCCTCCCGGTAGTACCGGAGCTCCTGCACGCTTTCCCTGATGTCGGCCAGGGCCCGGTGCCCGCCGTGCTTGGCGGGGGAGGAGAAGTAAGTCCGCGGGTACCAGCGCCGGGCGAGCTCCTTGATGCTGGACACGTCGACCATCCGGTAATGCAGGTAGTTGTCGAGTTCCGGCATGTCGCGGGCGATGAACCAGCGGTCGGTGGCGATGGAGTTGCCGCACAGCGGTACCTTCCGAGGCTCGCTGACGTGCCCGCGAACGTAACCGAGCACCAGCTCCTGAGCCTCGGCCAGCGTGATCCCGCCGGGCAGCTCGGCCAGCAGCCCGGAGGTGGTGTGCATCTCGCGGACCACGTCCGGCATCGTCTCGAGAGCCTCCGCGGGCGGCTTGATGATCAGGTCGATGCCCTCGTCGAACAGGTTGAGGTCGCCGTCGGTCACCAGGCACGCGATCTCGATGAGGGCGTCGCGTTCGATGTCGAGCCCGGTCATCTCGCAGTCGATCCACACGAGCCGGTCGTTCATCTGTACAGGGTATGGCCTCGGCGCCCGTGTCCTGCCAGCAAAACCCTATTTACCCGGAACGAACATCGGTATCCCGGCCCACTCACCTAATTCGCGCCGCGGCGGATGTGCGCCGGAGTCGCGATGCCCGGCCGCAACGCGGCGTCGGGCTCCGGTTCCCCGAACGTGACCGTTACCGGCACCACGCCCGCCCACACGTCGGCCGCGTAGTCCTCCGGCTCATCGGCCGGGCCGCCGTCCCGGATCTTGACCGACGATTCGGTGAGCGGCAGCTCGAGCACGGAGGTGGCGGCTAGTTCCTTGGCGGTGGGCTGGCGTGCGTAGGACCACTGCCCGGGCGTGAGGTGCTCGGTGATGACCTGGAGCGCCGCCAGCCGTTCGGCCGGATCGGTGAGCAGGCGCGTGACGCCGTAGATCATGGCGCTGCGGTAGTTCATCGAGTGACTGAATACCGACCGGGCGCAGACCAGCCCGTCCAGGTGCGTGACGGTGACGCAGACCTCATGGCCCGCGCCCGCCATGAATGTCGAGTTCGCCGACGACCCGTGCAGGTAGAGGAGGTCACCGGCCCGGCCGTAGCCGGTCGGGAGTACGCGCGGCACGCCGTCGGCGATGACCCCGAGGTGGCAGATCAACCCGGCATCGAGCACGGCGTACAGGTCGTCGCGATCCGTCCGCCCGCGCTCGCGGTGCCGCTGCAACTTGGTACGCGGGGTGCCAGAGAGATCAGCTGAGCTCATGGGTTGTATCTTCCCGCTCGCCGCCGGTAAACCGGCTCGCGGGGTCAGATGGCCGCCACGCTGAGGGACGCGGTCCGCGGGCTCAGGCGGATGGCCGACCCGTTGATGCGGGCCGGCTCCGGTAGTTCGCCGATCATGGTGGCGTCCAATTTGGTGAGGTGGTCGATGTCGATGCTGCCAGGTCCGATGTTCTCGCACTCCGGTACCTGGGACGCGCCGTAGTGACCGCCGCGAGCCCACAGGGCCCGGCTGCGCGGCCGGGTCAACTGCCGGAACGGGGCGGGCTGCCCGGCCGGCCAGCGCCGCGGGATCTGCCACGAGTCGAGCCAGCCCAAGATCGCGGCGAGCCCGATCATCGGGTAGCTCGTGAACGGCTCCCGGACCGAGCCGAGCACCCCGATCTGGACGCAGAGCCTGCCCTCGCGGTTAACGCTCGCCGGACGATGCGGAAGCCGGTCCGGCGCGTAGTCGAGGTGCTCGGGCATGCCGAGGGCACAGCCCGACCGGACGATCGGCAGCAACTGCGCGATGTCTCCGGTCAGCGGGTCCCAGACCAGGTGACAGGGCCGGTCCTCCTGATTGAGCCGCTGCGCGGCTGACCATACCGATACGACGCGCGGATCAGCTCCTAGCGTCAGCCAGACCACGCGCGGCGCTCCTCCCCCCGGCATTCCCCCGTCGGTCTGTGCTCGGATGCATCTGGCGCCCGGCATCCACGCGTCAACCAAAGGGTCCCTCCCACGCTCAACGGTCTAGACCTTCTAGTTCTCTTTCTCTGCTTACGTCACCATTCGTGTTTAGTCCATAGGTGGGACGTTAAGATTTCCCGATCATGACCGTTAGCAGTAGTCCTCCTGGTATTCCCAGCCCCATGCGTCTCGAGAGCTGGTTCAACGACAACCTCGGCGGCGAGCCCGCTGAGCTGGCCGATGTCGAGCTGATCGCGGGCGGCCGCTCGAACCTGACGTACCGGCTGGCCGTCGAGGGGCCATCGGGCCGCCGCCTGTTCGTGCTTCGCCGGCCGCCGCTCGGCCACGTGCTGCCGACCGCTCACGACATGTCGAGGGAGTTCCGCGTCCTGTCCGGGCTGTCCGGGACGAAGGTGCCGGTCGCCCGCCCGCTGGCATTCTGCGACGACGCGGACGTAATCGGTGCGCCCTTCTACCTGATGGAGCACGTACCCGGGATGGTGCTCCGGACCAGGCAGGACACCGCAGGGCTGACCGAACCGCAGGCCAGGGACCTTTCCGAGGGCCTGGCCGACATGCTCGCCGCCATCCACGGGGTGGACCTGGCGGCCACCGGGCTCAGCGGCCTGGGCCGCGGGGCCGGGTACCTCAGGCGTCAGCTCGACCGCTGGCAGCGGCAGTGGGACCTGTCGGTAACCAGGGAAGTGCCGGGTTACGCCGAGCTGGTGGCCAGGCTGACGGACGCGCTCCCGCCCGAGGGCGAGACGACGCTGGTGCACGGTGACTTCCGGCTGGACAACGTGCTGGTGACGGTATCGCCGCAGCCGCGGATCGCGGCCGTCGTCGACTGGGAGATGGCCACCCTCGGCGATCCGCTGGCCGACTTGGGCCTGACCCTCGTCTACTGGACCGATCCGGACGAGGAAGGCTGGCTCAGCCCGGAGGGCGCGCCCGCCGGTCGGCGAAGTCTCGGCACGGACGCCACGGCGAGCCCGGGGTTCCTGTCCAAGGCCGGGTTCGCCGCCGGGTACGCGATGCGGACCGGCCGTGACATCTCCCGGATCGGGTACTACGTGGCGTTCGGCTACTTCAAGCTCGCGGTCGTGCTCGAGGGCATCAACGCCCGCTACCTGCAGAACCAGACCGTGGGGGAGGGTTTCGACGCCGAGGGCCAGGCCGTTCCCGCACTGGTCGCCCGCGCGCACGAAGTGCTGGATACCGACCCGTAGCTGTGCCAGCCCCGAAATGAGCCTGCCCCGAAATGACGCGGACCCCTGGCCGAAGCCAGAGGTCCGCGGGGAGTATGGCGAGCCCGGCGCCCCGCTCACACCGGGCCGCCGCCCGGTGCCCCGCTCTCGCCGGGCCTGCCGCTCGGCTTCCGCCTGCCGAGCTGATTCGAGGCCCGGCGCCCCGCTTGCGCCGGACCTCTGCTAAGGATGACGCGCGACCCGCGCTGTCGGTTGACGCCGCGGCACCAAGGAAATTACGGTGCGGTGACGTCTACCCGGGCGGGCAGGGCCGCGACCTGTGCCGCGATGGCGGCGGCCGTCTCCGGGGCCGGGGCGTCGACGGTCATCCGGGCCACGCTGGTGCCGAAGCCGCGCAGCCGCAGGGCGTGCTTGAGGCGGCCGATGCTCGCGCCCAGGGCGACGATCTCCGTGAGTGCCTGCTGCGAAGAGCCCGGCTGGCGAAGGGCCGCGTACACCTCGGCGTAGGCGGAACTGCGCCCGGAGATCACGCCCGCGCCGCCGGCCCGCATGGTGGCCACCGGGTCGGAATCATCGCCGGAGAAGATCCGCCGGCCGGGAGCCGCCGCGACGTAACCGGCCAGATCGCCCGCGGACTTCCCGCTTACCTTGGCGCCTGCCAGGTCGGCCGCGTCCGCGACCTGGGCGAACAGGGTGGGTGGCACGGGTACGGCGGTCCGTTCAGGAAAAATATAGGCGTAGAGCTCGGGGTCGGGCGCGGCGTCCCGGATGCGCCGGTAGTGCGCGCTCAGCTCGTCGGGGCGCGCGGGCAGGTAGTAGGGCGTGATGGCCGCGAGGCGCGTGGCGCCCAGCCCGATCGCCGCCCGGGCCAGCCGGGCCGCGTGCCGGGCGTCCGGGGCGCCGATGTGCGCGATGACGCGATCGGGCCCCGCCTCGGTGAGCGCCAGCTCGAACAGCGACAGTCGTTCGGCGTCGTCCAGGGCCGGGAACTCACCGGTCGTGCCGGCCACGAACAGCCCGTCCACCAGGCCGGCCAGATGCGCATACAAGGCGCGGTTGGCCGCCAGGTCGAGTTCGCCAGCCGAGTCGAACAGCGTGGGGACCGCGGAAAATACGACTGGCGCCGAACTCACACCACGGTCCGCGGCTGGAAGAACGCGGTCGATTGCTTCCGCCAGAGCAGCACGACCGCGCCGAGGCCGAGGAGCCAGGTCAGCACGGGGAACACCAGGCCGAGCAGCGTTTTCGGTTGGCTCGCCACGCCGAACAGGTCCAGGGTCGCCAGGCCGAACAGCACGGTGGACAAGATCCGGGCCCAGTTCCGGCCCTGGCCATTGGCCCGCGCCATCCACAGCCACAGCGCGATCCCGACCAGGCCGGAGACGATCGCCAGCGAGATGATGAACGTGTTCAGCTGGTTCACCTGGGCGACCGTGAGGCTGGGCCGCGCCTTCCTGATGGCGGACTTCGTGCCGCCGATATCGACCAGGGAGACGATCAGGCTGACGGTGCTGACCGCGGCGCCCGCGTACATGAGCTTGACCGCGTTCTGCACGGTCGGGGGCGCCAGAGGCCGCTCCGGCTCAACGGGCTTGCCGCTAGACGGGTAAGGCTGGTACATGATGACCTCTGCTAGCTAACGATGCCGGACGGGCGCAGTCCCGCCGTGCTGCGTCCAGACTAGTGGCTAGGCTCGCAGCGGGCTATTCGCACCACGGGTTCGGCGATACTGAAGCACGATGACAGACGAGACCCAGGCGGGCACCGCCGTGCCGCCGTCTCCCGCCGGGCCGGCCGCCCGGCCGGCTGGCGCCGAGCCGCTGCCTCCGCTGGACGGTCGGGCGGCCCTGCTGCTGCGCTGGGAGATCGTCGCCGTCTTCGCTGTCTCGCTCGGCGCCAGCGGCGTGTACGCGCTGGTCTCCTACATCGGCTCGCTGACCGCGCGCCAGTCGCTCAGCAAGCAGACGACCGTGCTCAACGGCACGCTGGCCCCCGGCCGCCCGCTGCTCGACCTGTTCCTGCAGCTCACGAACATCACCCTCGCGCTCGCCCCGGTGCTGCTCGTGTTGTACCTGCTGGCCCGCGCGGGCGAGGGGCCGTCGGCGATCGGCCTCGACTTCCGCCAGCCGGGCCGGGACCTGGCCCGGGGCGCGGCGATCGCCGCGGTGATCGGCGGCGGCGGCCTGGGCCTGTACTTGATCGCGTATCACCTCGGCGTCGAACTGAACGTCGTCGCCGAGGGCCTGCCGGACATCTGGTGGCGGATCCCGGTGCTGCTGCTGTCCGCGTTCCAGAACGCCGCCCTGGAAGAGATCGTCGTCCTCGGGTACCTGCTGAGCAGTTTGGACCGGCTCGGCGTCAGGCCATCCCGGGCGATCGCGATCAGCGCCCTGATCAGGGGCTCCTACCATCTGTACCAGGGCATCGGCGCCTTCTTCGGCAACGCCTTCATGGGGGCCGTGTTCGGTGTCCTCTACCGCCGGTGGGGCCGGGTCACCCCGATGCTCATCGCGCACTTCCTGATCGACGCCGTGGCCTTCGTCGGCTACGCCCTGCTGGCCGGGCACGTGTCCTGGCTGCCGAAACCATGAGCGAGCCGAAGGGGCGCGGCGCCGCCTGGACGCAGCAGCGAGGAACGAGCGACGAGGGAAGGCGGTGCCGTGAAGGGGGCATGGGGAGGCGGGCGGGGCCTCGGAGGCGAGCGGGAGACGGAGCAGAACGTGCTTGACCGGCTCTGGGAACGGGTGTCCGGCAGCCAGCCGCTGCCGCCCGCCTGGGTGGTGGGCCTGACCGCCCTGGCCGCCCTGGTCATCGTGGTGAATACCGGGGCGTGGCGGCTGGCGGGCAAGGTGATCACGATCGCGCATGAGGGCGGGCACGCGCTGGTGTCCGTGCTGTCCGGCCGTCGGCTGGACGGGATACGGCTGCATACGGACAGCTCGGGGGTGACTTACTCCCGCGGCAAGCGGAGCGGACCCGGCCTGGTGCTCACGGCGGCGGCGGGTTACGTCATGCCGTCGCTGCTCGGCGCGGGCGCGGCGTGGCTGCTGGCGGATCAGCACCTGACCGCGATGCTGTGGCTGGCCCTGGTGCTGCTCGCGGCGACGTTCCTGGCCATCCGCAATGTGTTCGGCGCGGTCGCGGTGCTGGCCACGGCGGCCGCCGTGTTCGTGGTGAGCTACTACGCCCCGGCCGCCGTCCAGGCGGGGTTCGCTTACCTGGCCGTGTGGTTCCTGCTGTTCGGCGGGATCCGGCCGGTGTTCGAGCTGGCCCGCGGCCGGCGCCGGAGCTGGAGCAGGGGCTCGGACGCTGACCAGCTCGCCCGGATGACCGGCGTCCCGGCCGGACTGTGGGTCACGATGTTCGCGTTCGTCGCGCTGGGCGCTCTCGTCCTCGGCGCCAGCCTGCTCGTCCCGCCCGGCGCCCACCTGTAGAAGCCGCCCGGCCCGGCGCCCACCCGAGAAGCCGCCCGGCCCGGCGCCCACCCCGAAGCCGCCCGGCCCGGCGCCCACCCCGAAGCCCGGGTCTCGCGGGTATCCGGGGAATCGTTGACTGTATACGACCGGCACGATTATCATCTGGCGATAGTTTTGTTCTGAATAGTCGAGAAAGGTCGCTATGGCCCGGGCTTCGGCGGTCAAAATGCCTGCGGAGGCGAGCGCCGCGCACGGGTGTGAGGGCGCACGCCGCGTACTCGCCCTGATGCTCACGTTCACCGCCGAGGACAATACCCTCACGGCGCGCCAGCTGGCCGACCGGACCGGCATCGCGCTGCCCAGCGTCTACCGCTACCTCGCGCTGCTGCGCGAGACCGGGCTGCTGGCCGGGGACGAGCGCGGTAGCTACCGGCTTTCCGCGCGGCTCATGGGCCTGGCCCGGGCGGCGGAGGCTGCCGAGAGCATCATTGAGGTGGCTGATCCCGTGATGCGGGAGCTAGCCGAGCAGACCGGCGAAACCGTCATCCTGGTGCGCCTGATCGGCCGGTCGGCGGTGTGCGTGCACCGGGTGCAGTCCGCGCAGCAGCTGCGCATCTCCTTCGAGCCGGGCCAGTCGCTTCCGCTCGACCGCGGTGCCAGCGCCCGGCTGCTGCTGGCGAGCCTGGCTCCCGATGTCCGTCAGGAGTACCTGGCGCCACTGGCCGAGCGCGATCCCGAAGCCGCCATCCTGCTCGAGAAGAAGATCCTGCTCGCCGGCCAGCAGGGGTACGCGGTGAGCGAAGAGGAGATCTACCAAGGGGCGTTCGCCTCCTCGGCCCCGGTCCTGCAGGGCAAGCGCACCGTGGCCGTGCTTACTGTGCCGTCACCGCTGGTCCGGGCGCCTGTGGAGCATCGGACCCAGCTGCTGCGCCAGGTCCAGGCCGCGGCCGCCGCCATCAGCGAGAGGCTGCGCGCCGCACGGCGATAGTCACCGCTATCCTTCCCGCATGCCGGAATTCAGGGACGTGATCCCGGGGACGCAGATCAGCGCTGGCCAGGCGTCGCTGACCGGTCTGCAGGCCGAGATGGCCTCCGGCGCGCTGAGCTCAGCCGCGCTGACCGGCTTCTACCTGCAGCGCATCGACCGCCTGAACCCCGCCCTGCACGCCGTCATCACGGTGAACCTCGAAGCCCCGGCCGAGGCGGCGGCCAGCGACGCGGCCCGCGCGGCGCGGGGCCCGCGCGGTCCGCTCGAGGGCATCCCGGTGCTGATCAAGGACAACATCCAGGTCGCGGGCATGCCGACCACGGCGGGATCGCCCGCCTTGCTCACCGCCGAGCCGCCCGACGCGTTCTGCGTCCAGCGACTGCGCGCGGCCGGCGCGGTGATCATCGGCAAGGCGAACCTGTCGGAGTGGGCGAACTTCCGGTCGGCCTACTCGACCAGCGGCTGGTCCACCCTCGGCGGGCAGACCGCCAACCCGTACGCCCTGGACCGGAACCCGTCCGGGTCGAGTTCGGGATCGGCGGCGGCAGTGGCCGCGGGGCTGGCGCCGCTCGCGGTCGGCACCGAGACCGACGGCTCGATCGTCTGCCCGGCCAGCGCCTGCGGGGTCGTCGGCATCAAGCCCACCAACGGCCTGGTGAGCCGCCGCGGCATCGTGCCGATCTCGCCGGTGCAGGACACCGCGGGGCCGATGGCGCTGTCGGTGTCCGACGCGGCGGCGCTGCTGTCCATCCTGGCGGGCACCGACCCCGAGGATCCCGTGGCGACCGGTGAGCATGATTTGGCCGAACGGGCCGTGGTATCCGCGTCCGGTCTCCCTTATCCCGCGGCCCTGGATCCCGCGGCCCTGGATCCCGCGGCCCTCGACGGTGCCACGGTCGGGATATGGCGGGACGTGTCGGCGCCGGCCGGGCCAGCTTGCACCGCCCTGCTCGAGGCGGCCGTGGCCACGCTGCGCTCGCTCGGGGCCATCGTGATCGACCCGGTCTCGCTGCCCGATGCGGAGAAGATCGGCGAGCCGGAGTTCGCCGCGCTGCGGCACGAGTTCAAGTACGGGATCAACGCCTACCTGGCCTACCTTGCCGAGTTCAGCGCCGGCGGAACCCTGCCCCGCACACTGGCTGAGCTGATCGACTTCAACAAGCGGAACTCTGACCTGGTGCTCTCCCGGTTCGGCCAGGACGTGTTCGAGCAGGCCGAGGCCACCAGCGGCGACCTGGCCGACCGCGAGTACGCCGCGCTGCGGCGCGAGGCCACCCGGCTGGCCCGCACCGCCATCTCCACGCCCGTGGCCGAGTACTCGCTTGAGGCCATCGTGGCCCTCACCGCCAACCCGGCCTGCCTGACCGATTACGTGCTCGGCGATCACGACGTGTTCCACACCTCGGGCCCGGCCGCGGTCGCCGGGTGTCCTTCGGTCACGGTGCCCTGCGGCTACGTGTCCGGTCTGCCGGTCGGCCTGTCGTTCTTCGGCCCCCGCTGGACCGAGCCGCGCCTGATCGCCCTCGCCCACGCCTTCGAGCAGGCCACCCGCGTCCGCCAGCCCCCGGCCCTGGCCGCCAGCGTCCCCCGCTAACTCGGTCCGGACCACGCGATAACCTGACGCACATGGAGTCTTGGCGCCGTGCGGATGTCCCCGTACTTCCGGGGAGTGGTCCGGCGCCCCGCCTGCACGACACGGCCACCGGCCGGCTGGTCCCGGCCGCCGCGGGTCCGGTCGCCACCCTGTACGCCTGCGGCATCACCCCCTACGACGCGACGCACATCGGCCATGCCGCCACCTATACCGCCTGGGACCTGCTCGTCCGGGCCTGGCTGGACGCCGCGCCGCAGACCCCGGAGACCCCCGGCGCCGCCGGGCCCTCGGCCCCGCGCCGGTTCACCGTTATCTACGTGCAGAACGTGACGGACGTCGACGATCCGTTGCTCGAGCGGGCCGCCCGGGACGGCGAGGACTGGCGGGAGCTGGCTGATCGCGAGATCTACCGGTACCGCCGGGACATGGAGCTACTCCGCGTCCTGCCGCCTACCCACCTGGTCGGGGCGGTCGAGGCGCTGCCGATCATCGAGCGTTTCAGCGCCCTGCTGGCCGACCGGGGCGCGCTCTACGACGTCGACGAGGACCTGTACTTCGCGAGGGCGGCCGACCCGCACTTCGGTGCGCTCTGCGGACCCGGTACACCCTCCGGCTTCGATCTGGCCCGGATGATCAACCTCGCCGCGCACCGCGGCGGCGATCCCGGCCGGCCGGGGAAGAAGGACCCGCTTGACTGCCTGGTCTGGCGGGCCGAGCGGCCCGGCGAGCCGGCCTGGGACTCGCCGTTCGGGCGCGGCCGGCCCGGCTGGCACGTCGAGTGCGCCGCGATCGCCACCGAGTACCTCGGCCCGGTCTTCGATGTCCAGGCGGGCGGCTCTGACCTGGTGTTCCCGCATCACGAGATGAGCGCCTCACACGCCCGGGTCGCGCTGGCTCCCGAAGGCGTGTTCGCCCGGGTGTATGCCCACGCCGGCCTGGTCAGCTATCAAGGCGAGAAGATGTCCAAGTCGCTGGGCAACCTGGTGTTCGTGAGCAGGCTCCTGGCGGACGGCGTGGATCCCATGGCCATCAGGATGGCGCTGCTGGCCCGTCATTACCGGTCCGACTGGGAGTGGACCGACGCCGTCCTCGGCGACGCCCAGGCCCGGCTGTCCCGCTGGCGCACCGCGCTGTCCCGCGCCGAGGCCGTCATCCCCGAGGCCGTCCAGGCGGTCAAGCCAGACCCGGCCGCCGAGGGCGAGTCCGAGGGGTGGGAGACCGAGTTCGGCGCACCTGGCGCCAGGCCGCCCGGGCTGGCCGAGCAGGTCCTGGCCGGCGTGCGGGCGCGGCTGCGCGACGATCTTGACGCTCCCGGGGCGCTCGCTATCGTCGACCGCTGGGCCAATACGCTGCTGGCCGAGCCGCCGACGCGATTCACTCCGCGTGACGTGGCCGGTGCCCGCCTGGTCAAGCAGACCGTCGACGCCCTGCTCGGAATCAACCTGTAATCGGGCCGGGCTCCGCTGCCCGCTCCTCGGATCCCGGCACCGGCGCGCTCAGCTCTCCTGCCGCTCTCACCGCGCTTGGCCAGTCACAGCCCCCTTTTCGCGCTTAGCCAAACCACAGGCCTCTTATGGCGCTTAGCCAAACCACAGGTCCCCTTTCGCTCAGGAATCCCACGCAACTCAAAAGCGCTGAAAGATCTTGGAGGATTTTGGCTATACGGAAAGTTGTAGGGACTGGGATCCCCAAAACTCTCCACGAAGCCAAAATCCTCCACGAAAATCCCTGTCAATGGAAAGGGTGTTCCGTCACGCCAGGTTAGAGTAGCTGCCGGTGCGACGCCTGTGACAGGTTGGAGCCGGTCGGACTCGCATTTTGCAGGGAGGGTGGCACAGAAAGTCGGTTAACGTTGGCCAGGTGCGATCCCGCCAAAAGCGGGTCACGCCCAACTAGCGTCGATTGTCAACACCTCGCCGTCGGCCTGTGGATAACGTGCCGAGTTATCCACAGGTGCTGATTTGACCCGAGCGGGTGATTCCCCGAAACCGCACGCTGACGATATGACACAAACCCTCACCGCGGGTGACGAAACCCCGCCGCCCCGCCGGGCCGCACAGATCCCACCCGCCCAGCCATCCCAGCCGGACAGCCACGCCCCGCTCCGGGCCGATTCGCCCGCCTCGCTGCTCGCGGTCATCCCGCTCTTGCTCGGCTTCAGGCCAGAAGCCAGCCTTGTGCTGATCGGGACCGAGGCCCCTCGCCACACCGTCAAGGTCACGCTCCGGTATGACCTGCCTGATCCGCCCGGCGCGGGCGTAGCGGCGGATATCGCCGCGCACGCCCTCGGCGTCATCGGCGCGCAGGGGCTGACCACCGCGGTGGCGGTCGGCTACGGTCCCGCGGCGCTGGTCGACCAGGTGGCGGACGCCGTGTGGGACGCCGCCCGCAAGGCCCGGATCGACCTGCGGGAATTCCTCCGTGTCGAGGGCGGCCGCTACTGGTCCTATGCATGCGGCGACGAGGCGTGCTGCCCGGCTGCGGGCGTCCCCTTCGAGGTGAGCGCGCCAGCCGGACCGCAGGTGCTGCCGGACCGGGCCGCGGTCGCCGCTCGCGTGGCTCCGCTCGGCGGCATCACGGCGGAGTCGATGCGCCGGGCTACCCGCCGGGCGGAGCGGCATGTCACCCAGCTGCTCGCCAAGGTCCGCAAGTCCGCGCGCCGCGGCGCGGTGCGCCACCTGATCGCCACCGAAGGGCTGGCCGAGGTCGGCGCCATGATCGCCGCCTACCGGGCCGGCGGCAGGTACGCCACGGACTATCAGGTCGCGTGGGTGACGGTGACGCTGCGGGACCTGCGAGTCAGGGATGACGCCTGGGCCCGGATGGATCCCGCCCACCTGGACGCGCACCGCCGGCTGTGGACCGACGTGACCCGCCGGGCGCAGCCGGGATACGTGGCCGCGCCCGCGGCGCTGCTCGCCTTCGTGGCCTGGCAGTCCGGCGACGGGGCGCTGGCGAACGTGGCGCTCGACCGCGCCCTCGCCGACGATCCCCGTTACTCGATGGCCCTGCTCCTCCGGCAGGTGATCACCGCGGGGGCGCCGCCGTCGCTGGCCCGGCTGCCGATGACCCCCGAGGAGGTGGCGGCCAGCTACGACGAGGCCGAAGCCGAAGACGGCCGGGACGACGGCTACGACCACCAACTGGACCTCGACGTCCACGACATGGACCCGGACGACGAACTGTGAGGTCAGGGGCTGATCGAGGTCAGCCGTGATGAGACAGGCCCGGCGTTCCGAGTACACTGCCCGAGACGTTTGTCGAGCTCTGTTTGTATTGTGCCTGTTTATGCGTCCCCGGCCGTTTCCGCCATGGGGGAGCGCCCTTAACCGGAAGGATGCCGCATGACTGCCGACGCGCACGAGGTCGCGGTGGCTGAACTGCGTGACGCCTACGCGGCCTCGCCGCCGGGGGCGCCCGTGCGGCTGGCCAAGCGCACCTCCAACCTGTTCCGGTTCCGCGAAGCGGGGGATCGTAAGAACCCGCAGGCCCAGGCGGTCGCGCGTGGCCTGGACGTCACCGCGTTCGGCCATGTTCTGCGGGTCGACCCGGACCGCAGAACCGCGTGGGTGGGCGGCATGACGACCTATGAGGACCTGTGCGACGCGACGCTCAGGCATGGGCTGATGCCGCTGGTGGTTCCCCAGCTCAAGACGATAACCCTCGGCGGCGCCGTCACCGGGCTGGGCATCGAGTCCAGCTCCCTGCGCAGCGGGATGCCGCATGAGTCGGTGACCGAGATGGAGATCTTGACCGGTGACGGCCGCGTTATCCGGGCCACCGAGGACAACGAGTACTCGGACCTGTTCCGCGGCTTCCCGAACTCTTTCGGAACGCTGGGCTACACCCTGTCGCTGACGATCGAACTCGAACCGGTCAAGCGTTTCGTGCACCTTCGCCACTTCCGGTTCGGGTCCCCGGAAGCATGCATGGAGGCGGTCGGCCAGATCGCCGCGGAGGGGAGCTTCCAGGGCCACCGGGCGGATTTCGTCGACGGGACGGCGTTCGCGCCCGACGAGCTCTATCTCACCGTGGCGGCGTTCAGCGATGTCGCGCCGTGGCGCAGCGACTACACCGGCCAGCAGGTCTATTACCAGTCCATCAGGCGCGACAAGGAAGACTTCCTCACCATCCGGGACTACCTCTGGCGCTGGGATACCGACTGGTTCTGGTGCTCCCGGCCCTTCGGCGTGCAGAAACCTCTGGTCAGAAGGCTATGGCCGCGCCGTTACCGGCGCAGCGACGTGTACCGCAAGCTCGTCGCCTTCGACCGGCGCCATGGTCTCACCGACATCATGACCGCGAGGCGGGAACACCCCCCACGGGAGTTCGTCGTCCAGGACGTGGAGATCCCGGTCGAACGTGGGGCCGAGTTCCTACGATTTTTCCAGGAAAATGTGGGAATGAGTCCGGTGTGGATGTGCCCGCTGCGGCTGCGCGACGAGCGCGTCTGGTCCCTGTACCCGCTGAAGCCCGGTGAGGTGTACGTGAACTTCGGGTTCTGGGGCACCGTTCCGCTGCCGGCCGGCCGGACTGACGGCTACCACAACCGCCTCGTCGAGGACGAGGTCGCCAAGCTGGACGGGCAGAAATCGCTGTATTCGACGTCGTTCTACAGCGAGGACGACTTTTACCGGCGCTACAACGGCGATGCCTACCGCGCGCTCAAGCGCGCCTATGACGGCGGGGGGCGCCTGCTTGGCCTGTACGAAAAGTGTGTCAGCGGACGCTGAGGCGTCGGACGAGCGAAAGGAACGCACGAGTATGGCACTGGCGGAGGTGTTCGAGTCATTCGCGGGGCCCGATGCCCCGGTAGAGTTCGTCGCCTACGACGGCAGTCACGCCGGGGCGGCCGGATCTCCGGTGAAGGTCACGGTCCGCTCACCGGTGGCGGTGGCCTACCTGGCCCAGGCGCCGGGCGCGCTCGGGCTGGCCCGCGCGTACGTGGCCGGGCACCTCGACGTCGACGGTGACATGTACGACACCCTGGCCAGGATGACCAAGGCGCAGTCCATCAGCATGACCGCGGCGGAGAAGCTGCGGCTGCTGCGCGCCCTCGGCGGCCCCAAGCTGCTGGTGCACCGGATGCCGCCGCCGCCTCAGGAGGTCAGCGTGAACCGCCGCTGGCGGGCCGGGCGGCGGCACTCCAAGCGCCGCGACGCTAATGCGATCTCCCATCACTACGACGTGTCCAACCGGTTCTATGAGTGGGTGCTCGGGCCGTCGATGGCGTATACCTGCGCGGTCTACCCGCACCAGGACGCGACGCTGGAGGAGGCGCAGGCGTATAAGTTCGATCTGGTCGCCCGCAAGCTCGGACTGAGTGAGGGCATGCGGCTGCTGGACGTCGGCTGCGGCTGGGGCGGCATGGTGATGCACGCCGCGCGGGAGTACGGCGTCAAGGCGCTCGGGGTCACGCTGTCCGCCGAGCAGGCCGCCTGGGCCCGGGCCGCGATCGAGCGGGAGGGGCTGTCCGGGCTGGCTGAGGTCCGGCACATGGATTACCGCGACGTGCCGGAAACGGGCTTCGACGCGGTCAGCTCCATCGGGCTCACCGAGCACATCGGCAAGGCGAACCTGCCGTCCTACTTCGCGTTCCTGTTCGGCAAGCTGAAGCCGGGCGGGCGGCTGCTGAACCACTGCATCACCCGGCCGGACAACCTCGAGCCCCCGATCCGCAAGGCCGGCTTCATCAACAGGTACGTGTTCCCCGACGGCGAGCTCGAGGGACCCGGCTACCTGGTCTCCCTCATGCACGACACCGGTTTCGAGGTGCGGCACGAGGAGAACCTGCGCGAGCACTACGCCAAGACCCTGACGGCCTGGGGCGCCAACCTGGACGCGCACTGGGACGAGGCGGTCGCCGAAGTCGGCCAGGGCACCGCCCGGGTGTGGCGGCTGTACATGGCCGGTTCCCGCCTCGGGTTCGACCGCAACCACATCGAGCTGCACCAGGTGCTGTCCGTCCGGCTGGCCGCCGACGGCACATCGGGCATGCCGCTACGGCCCGACTGGGAGCCGTCGCGGGTTCTTACGGGTTAATTTGCCGAACGGACGGGGCTTCTCCGGTCCGCGGCAGCGTCTTGCTCCCCGCCGGTAGGCGGGACCGCCGGCCCTCCCGTCCTTAGCGCGCCCGCCGATGTCGCGGGATGGCCCCGTCAGCACGCCTGCGCGGTACCCCACGGCGGCCGCCGGAACCTGGCAGGCGGGTACCCGGCAGGTGCGCTATCCTTTGCGCATGCGTGCCGTCCGGCTGCTTCTTAGCTAGCCGCGTCAACCTGCCGTCGTTGACGCGGCTGCCCCTCGTGCCGAGGGGCGTTTTCATTGCCGGTGATCATCACCCCGAGGGGCCGGACCGATTCAAATGGTGAGGAAACAATGACAGCGGCCGAGAGCGCCGAGCTGGCGCAGCGCTATGACCCCCGTGATGTCCAGGAGAAGTGGCAGGCCCGCTGGGCGGCGCTAGAACCCTTCCGCGCCAGCGAGGATCCCGCGGATCCCAGGGAGCGCTTCTACCTGGTTGACATGTTCCCGTACCCGTCGGGCGACCTGCACATGGGCCACGCCGAGGCCTACGCCATCGGCGATGCCCTCGCACGCTATGAGTTCCTGCGGGGCCGCAACGTGCTGCACCCGATCGGCTGGGACGCCTTCGGCCTGCCGGCCGAGAACGCCGCCATCAGGAACAATTCCCATCCGGCCGACTGGACGTCCGCCAACATCGAGACGCAGGCCGCCTCATTCCGGCGGTACGCGACCTCCTTTGACTGGAGCCGTCGGCTGCAGACCTGCGATCCCGCCTACTACCACTGGAATCAGTGGCTTTTCCTGCGCTTCTACGAGCGGGGCCTGGCCTACCGCCGGGACGGATACGTGAACTGGTGCCCGGTGGACCAGACCGTCCTGGCCAACGAGCAGGTCATCGCCGGCAAATGCGAGCGCTGCGGCGCCGACGTCGTCCGGCGGATGCTGAACCAGTGGTACTTCAAGATCACCGAATACGCGGACAGGCTGCTCGCGGACGCCGAGCAGCTCGAGGGCCACTGGCCCGACCGCGTCCTGCTGATGCAGCGCAACTGGATCGGCCGCTCGGAGGGGGCCGAGGTCCACTTCGCGATCGAGGGCCGCGATGAGCCCGTCACCGTGTTCACCACCAGGCCCGACACGCTGTACGGGGCGACGTTCTTCGTGGTCGCGGCCGACTCGCCGCTCGCCGAGCAGCTATGCGCCCCCGATCGCCTGTCCGAACTGCGCGCCTACGTGGCGCAGGTCAGGAAGCTGACCGACATCGAACGCCAGTCCACCGAACGCGAGAAGACCGGCGTGTTCCTGGGCCGGTACGCCGTCAACCCGGTGAACGGCGAGCGGATCCCGGTGTGGGCCGCTGACTACGTCCTGCCCGATTACGGCACCGGGGCCATCATGGCGGTGCCCGCCCACGACCAGCGCGACCTGGATTTCGCCCGCGCCTACGGGCTGGACGTCCGGATCGTGGTGGACACCGGGCAGGCGGACCCGGCCCAGACCGGCATCGCGACCGCGGGCGACGGCACGCTCGTGAATTCCGGTCCGATCAACGGGCTGCCCAAGGCCGAGGCCATCGCCACGATCACCGCGATCCTGGCGGAAAAGGGCCTGGGTAAGGCGGCGGTCAACTACCGCCTGCGGGACTGGCTGGTCTCACGGCAGCGCTTCTGGGGCACCCCGATCCCGATCGTGCACTGCCCGTCCTGCGGTGAGGTCCCGGTGCCCGACGACCAGCTCCCCGTGGTCCTGCCCGACCTGCGCGGCCAGGACCTGGTGCCCAGGGGCGTGTCCCCGCTGGCCGCGGCCGAGGACTGGGTGAACGTACCCTGCCCGGCCTGCGGCGGCCCGGCCAAGCGGGACACCGACACCATGGATACGTTCGTGGACTCCTCCTGGTACATGTTCCGGTACTGCTCGCCTAGCTACACCGACGGTCCGTTCGACCCGGCCGAGGTCCGCCGCTGGGCGCCGGTGGACATGTACGTGGGCGGCGTCGAGCACGCCATCCTGCACCTGCTGTACAGCAGGTTCTTTACCAAAATCCTGTACGACATGGGACTGGTGGACTTTACCGAGCCGTTTACCAGGCTGATCAACCAGGGCCAGGTGATCAACCACGGCAAGGCGATGTCCAAGTCGCTGGGCAACGGCGTCGACCTGGGGCAGCAGATCGAGCGCTTCGGCGTCGACGCGATCAGGCTGACGATGGTTTTCGCCAGTCCGCCCGAGGACGACATCGACTGGGCGGACATGCACCCGGAGGCGATGGTCAAGTTCCTCGGCCGGGTCTGGCGGATCGCTGCCGACGTCGCCGAGGCCGACCCGGGAACCGGGGTTGACCTAGGGACGGAGGACGCCACCGGCGGCGCCGGGGACACCGAACTGCGCCGGGTCACGCACCGGACCATCGACGAGGTCACCCGCCAGGTCGAGGCCTACCACCTGAACGTGGCTGTGGCCCGGCTGATGGAGCTAGTCAGTGCCACGCGCAAGGCCATCGACTCCGGCCCGGGAGCGGCTGATCCGGCGGTCCGCGAGGCGGCTGAGGTGCTGGCCGTGCTGGTATCGCTGTTCGCGCCCTACACGGCCGAGGAAGCCTGGGAAATGCTCGGGCACAAGCCCTCGGTGGCGCGGATGGCCTGGCCGGCCGCGGACCCGAGCCTGCTCACCCAGGACAAGGTCACGTGCGTGGTGCAGGTCAACGGCAAGGTGCGCGACAAGCTCGAGGTCTCGCCGGGCATCGCCGAAGACGAGCTTCGCGAACTCGCGCTAGTCGCGCCCGGGGTGGTCCGGACGCTGGGTGACCAGCAGGTCCGCAGGGTCATCGTGCGAGCGCCGAAACTCGTCAGCATTGTGGCCGCGTAAACGCCGTGGCCGTCTCCGCGCCCATGGCGCACCTTGATCGGGGCGGACGCGTTCGACCCTAGGCGGGCTCGAACGCCTCCGCACCTCCCGACCACTGCGTGCTCAGCTGCGGCATTCGCGTGCTCAGATGCGGCGGAGCACAGCGACGACGCGGCCGAGGATGGTGGCCTCGTCACCGAGGATCGGCGTGTATGCCGGGTTGTGCGGGATCAGCCAGACGTGCCCGTCGCTCTGCTTGAACGTCTTCACGGTCGCCTCGCCGTCGAGCATCGCCGCCACGATCTCGCCGTTCTCCGCCACCTTCTGCTCCCGGACCACGACCCAGTCCCCGTCGGTGATGGCCGCGTTCATCATCGAGTCGCCGGCCACCTTGAGCAGGAACAGCGTGCCGTCGCCGACCAACTGCCTGGGCAGCGGGAAGACATCTTCCACGGATTGCTCGGCCAGGATCGGCCCGCCCGCGGCGATCCGCCCGACCAGAGGCACGTAGATAGCCTCCTGCGAGGGGATATCGATGCCGGGAATGTCGGCGGCCTCCTCCTCGCGGCCGGGCTCCGGCCGCACGGCCGGGTGGCCCGGCAGCCGCACCTCGACGGTCCGTGGCCGGCCCACGTCCCGGTGCAGATATCCCTTCTTCTGCAATGTGCTGAGCTGATAGGAGACGCTCGACGTGCTGGTCAGGCCGACGGCTTCGCCGATCTCCCGCATTGAGGGCGGGTAACCGCGC
Source organism: uncultured Actinomycetes bacterium (assembly GCA_963806335.1). Taxonomy (GTDB): domain Bacteria; phylum Actinomycetota; class Actinomycetes; order Streptosporangiales; family Streptosporangiaceae; genus Palsa-504. The sequence continues at coordinate 459,023 of CAWDXO010000013.1, read as the reverse complement.
TTCTGTACCGATTCCCGGATGACCTGGAGCACCTTACGCTGCCGCCAGGTCAGGACGTGATCCGGATCGGGCCGGTCCGGCGTGTCGGGGATGATGACCGGCACGCTGCCCTTCGGCTTGCGGCCCGGCCGTCCCTTAGGTCTGGGCGCCTCTGCTTGATCGGCGTTGGAAGTACCTGTTGCGGTGCCTCCCATGGCGGTTTCCTCCATCTGATGACCTTCCGTGTCCGGGTTCTTGCATGCTGAGTAGAGACTAACGGTTCTCGCTCGAGATCCCAAACATCTGTTCGACGTGTCGCCAAAATGTCAGACCCGCGCGATACAACGTTGATGTACCCGTTCGATCGAACAATAATACGATCGAACTGGGGTACGATCGAACTAGGTATTGCTCGAACGAGGGTTTGAACATGGAGGTCGCCATGACTGCGATGCGAGCGGCGGCGCTGCCCAGGTCCCGCGCGGGGGGAAAGGCCAGGCCCCGCCCGGAGCTCCGGGTGGTGTACCGCGCCGAGACCGCCACCGCGCCCGCCCCCGTAACGGCGTCTCCCGCCGCCCCGTCTCCGGTGGCGGCGTCTCCGGTGGCGGCGTCTCCGGTGGCGGCGTCTCCCGTAACCGTGTCTCCTGTGGCGGCACCCGCCGTCTCCGGCCGCCCTGTGCCAGTTCCCTCCGGGCCAGCGCGCGCCATGGCCACCCCCTCCGTGCTGGCGCGCGCGGTACCTGCTCCCCGCGCCACGTCCGAGCTCCGCAGGCCAGCACGCCCGATAGCGGCCCGCCGCGCGCCTGCCGCGCCCACGGAGGTCGCCAGTCCGCTGCGGCTCACCAGGCGTGGGCGCGTGGTGGTCGCCGCCGCGGCCGTGCTGCTCGTGGTCGCGTTCTCCCTGATCGTCGCGGGCGCAGCGCAGGCGATCAGCCATTCCGCGGCCCCGGGCACGGCCGGGTCGGGCCTCGCCCAGGTGGCAGTCCGCCCGGGCCAGAGCCTGTGGTCGGTCGCGGAGAGCGCGGATCCGGACGCGGATACCCGCCTGGTCATCCAGCAGATCATCCAGCTGAACGCGCTGACCGGCGACACCGTCTTCGCGGGCCAGCGGCTGTGGGTACCGCGTAGCTGAAAAGAGCGGTCCGGGAGTCCCAGCCCATGGAAATCGCGGTCCCGGGGACCCCCGGCCCCGCGGAGATCCCGGCGCCGCGACACGCCCGGGACGACACGCCGGCCCATCCCGCCCAAGCTGCTAGCGGCCAGGGTTTCTGGATTGACTGCTCGCGCGCGCTTGCCTCCGGGCGCCCTAGTGGTCTACGGTAACCACAACATCTAGTACTTACATCGTTGTGTTTTTTCCACAAGTTGTGTTCACAAGGTAAGCTGTGAGTACAGCATGGCGGCCAGGGAGGTGTGATCGCGTGCACTGTCCATTCTGTCGTCACCCGGATAGCAGGGTCATCGACAGCAGGACCGCCGACGACGGCGTGGCGATCCGCCGCCGGAGGTCGTGCCCCGAATGCGGGCGCCGGTTCACCACCCAGGAGACGGTCATCTTGATGGTGGCCAAGCGCAGCGGCGTGACCGAGCCGTTCACCCGGGACAAGATCATCCGTGGCGTGCAGCGCGCCTGCCAGGGCCGGCCGGTCAGCGAGGACAAGCTAGCGATCCTGGCGCAGCAGGTGGAAGAGACGATCAGGGCGCGGGGCCTGGGCGAGGTGCCCTCGCACGAGGTGGGTCTGGCCATCCTGGGCCCGCTGCGGGACCTCGACGAGGTCGCCTACCTGAGGTTCGCCTCGGTCTACCGAGGGTTCGAGTCACTCGCCGACTTCGAGGACGAGATTTCCGTCCTGCGCCAGGGCCATCGTGCCGCCGCCGCGGATACGGAACCGGCGTCCTAAGGGCGACAGCAGAGTTGTCATCGTTGCGTATGGCCATGCAGGGCCAGGCAGGGATCCGGAAGGGTCCCGGAAGGGGGACAGAATGACGGAGACGGCGAGCGGAGCGGGGACCCGCCGGAGCAAGGGCCAGCAGGCCCGCCGGGGCGGGCTCAAGGTCGAGCGCATCCACACCACGCCGGGCGTGCACCCCTACGACCAGGTCACCTGGGAGCGCCGGGATGTCGTGATGACGAACTGGCGGGACGGCTCGGTCAACTTCGAGCAGCATGGCGTGGAGTTTCCCGACTTCTGGTCGGTGAACGCCGCCAACATCGTGACCACCAAGTACTTCCGCGGCGCGGTCGGCTCACCGCAGCGCGAGTGGAGCCTCAAGCAGCTCGTGGACCGGGTCGTCGGCACCTACGAGAAGGCCGGCCAGGAGCACGGCTACTTCGCCTCCGACGAGGACGCCGAGATTTTCGGTCACGAGCTCAGGTACGCCCTGATCCACCAGATCTTCAGCTTCAACTCCCCCGTCTGGTTCAACGTAGGCACTGCCTCTCCGCAGCAGGTATCCGCGTGCCAGCCGTATGATGCCCTGGTCAGCACGCCGGGAGGGCTGGTTCCCATCGGCAAGCTCGTGGAAGACGACGCCGTCGGAGCCAAGGTCTACGACGCCCGTGGCCTGACCAAGGTCATCGCGACAAAAGCAAACGGCGTCAAGCCGGTGCTCCGGCTGCACACTAAGGCCGGCTACACACTCGACGTAACGACGGACCACCTCGTCTGGCGGTCATCGGATCGTGATACCGGCCGCTTCGTGACAGCTGGAAGCCTGAAGCCAGGGGACACGCTGCAGTGGCACCGGCGCGACAGCCATGGCGAGGCCGAGATCAGCCGCTACGAGATCGCCGAAGCAGCGCTGGCTGGATGGCTGCAATCAGACGGGTTCGTGGGTCAGTACGACGGCACGAACCGGTCCCTCACCATCGAAGCCATGACGGTGACCGACGCTGAGCTGGCCTGGGTAACCGAATCCCTGAACCTCCTCTTCGCCGGCGTGCATCGTCACGAGCGGCATGTCAGTACGCAGGACAAGCGGCTGGACTGCAGGCGCACGCGGCTGTACGGAGAGGTCTTGCGAGACTTTGTCGATCGCTGGGACTTGCTTACCCGCCGCACCGAGATGACTGTCCCACGTCAGCTCTTCACCGCACCGCTTCCCGTCGTAGCCGCCTACCTGCGAAGCATCTTCCAGGCTGAGGGATTCGTCTCCGCGCGCAAATCCTCCACTGTGGTGGAGGTTGACATGATTTCTGAGCAGCTCATCCGGGGGATGCAGCAGTTGCTGCTCCGCTTCGGCATCTACTCGCGAGTCGGCTTCAAGCCCGATGCCCGTGCGGACCGTTACGGATGCTGGACTCTTCGCATTCAGTCAGCTGGTGACAGGGGCATCTTCGCGGATGCGATCGGCTTCATCGACCCAGTCAAGGCGACGAAGCTTGACCGGAGCTTCGACTTGCCCGGCCTCGCGGCCAACGAGACAAAGCGCCTGGAGATCGACCAGATCGAAGAGCTGGGCGTCATGGAGGTCTACGACATCCAGACGGAGAGCGGGGAGTACCTGTCCGGCAACCTGCGCGTCCACAACTGTTTCATTCTGGCCGTCGACGACACGATGGACGCCATCCTCGACTGGTACCGGGAAGAGGGGCTGATCTTCAAGGGCGGCTCGGGCGCCGGCGTCAACTTGTCCAAGATCCGGTCGAGCAAGGAACTGCTGTCGTCCGGCGGCACCGCGAGCGGCCCGGTCTCCTTCATGCGCGGCGCCGACGCCTCGGCCGGCACGATCAAGTCGGGCGGCGCCACCCGCCGCGCGGCCAAGATGGTCGTGCTCGACGTCGACCACCCGGACGTGGCCGACTTCATCGTGACCAAAGCCCGCGAGGAAGAGAAGGTCCGGGTGCTTCGCGACGCCGGGTTCGACATGGACCTCGGTGGCAAGGACATCATCAGCGTCCAGTACCAGAACGCCAACAACTCGGTCCGCGTCTCCGATGAGTTCATGCGCGCGGTGGAGGAAGGCAAGGAGTTCGATCTGCTGGCCCGCCGAACCGGCGAGGTCGTCGAGCGGGTCGACGCGCGGAAGCTGATGCGCATGATGGCCCAGGCAGCGTGGGACTGCGCCGACCCGGGCATCCAGTACGACGGCACCATCAACGACTGGCACACCTGCCCAGAATCAGGCCGCATCAGCGCGAGTAATCCGTGCAGTGAGTATATTCATCTAGATAATTCATCTTGTAACTTGGCGAGCATCAACTTGCTGAAGTTCCTCCGCGACGACGACACCTTCGACGCCGAGCGGTTCGCGAAGATGACCGAGCTCATCATTACCGCGATGGACATCTCGATCTGCTTCGCCGATTTCCCGACCGAGAAGATCGCCGAGACCACCCGCGCCTACCGGCAGCTCGGCATCGGCTACGCCAACCTGGGCGCGCTACTGATGGCCACAGGTCACGCCTACGACTCGGCGGGCGGCCGGGCCATCGCCGCCGCGATCACCTCGCTGATGACCGGCGCTGCCTACAAGACCTCGGCCGAACTGGCCGCGGCTGTGGGACCCTACGACGGCTACCAGCGCAACGCCAAGCCGCACAAGCGCGTCATCCGCAAGCACGCGGACGCCAGCGAGGACATCCGCCCGGTCGGCACCATTGACCGCGAGATCCTCCACCTGGCCAACCAGACCTGGCAGCAGTGCGTGGAGCTAGGTGAGGCAAATGGGTACAGAAACGCCCAAAGTAGCCTACTCGCTCCTACAGGCACCATAGGCCTCATGATGGATTGTGACACCACTGGTATCGAGCCTGACCTGGCTCTGGTCAAGTTCAAGAAGCTGGTCGGCGGCGGTTCCATGCAGATCGTCAACCAGACGGTGCCACGGGCGCTGAAAAACCTCGGCTACCCGCACGAGCAGGTTGAGGCGATCACCGAGTACATCGCCGAGCACGGTCACGTGGTGAACGCTCCTGGTCTGCGGCCCGAGCACTACGAGGTATTCGACTGTGCGATGGGCGAGCGGGCGATCAGCCCGATGGGCCACGTCAGGATGATGGCCGCGGTTCAGCCGCACCTGTCCGGTGCCATCAGCAAGACGGTCAACATGCCGGAGAGCGCCACCGTCGAGGAGATCGAGCGGATCTACTTCGAGGGCTGGAAGCTGGGTCTGAAGGCGCTGGCCATCTACCGCGACAACTGCAAGGTCGGCCAGCCCCTCTCGGATGCCAGGAAGAAGCCCGCCGAGACGGCTGCGGCCACCCAGGCTCCGGCCGCGCCGCACGAACACCGGCCAGTCCGCAGGCGGCTGCCCCGGCAGCGGCCCGCCACCGTGACCAGGTTCTCTGTCGCGGGTGCCGAGGGGTACATGACCGCCTCCAGCTATCCGGACGATGGTGTCGGCGAGGTGTTCCTCAAGCTCGGCAAGCAGGGCTCGACGCTGGCGGGCGTGATGGACGCCTTCTCCATGGCCATCTCGGTCGGCCTGCAGTACGGCATCCCGCTGGATTCCTACGTCGCCAAGTTCACCAACATGCGGTTCGAACCGGCCGGCCTGACCGATGATCCGGACATCAGGATCGCCAGCTCGGTGATGGACTACATCTTCCGCCGCCTCGCGCTGGACCACCTGCCCTACGAAGAGCGCGCCGAGCTCGGCATCCTGTCCGCCGCCGAGCGCGCCGCCGAGGTGGCCGGGCACGACCCCGCCGAGCTGAGCGAGGATGTAGATCCCACCGAACTTGCCCAGTCGGCCGCCGTCGAACAGCCTCATCCCGAACGAGCCGTGCTACCGCCCCCGGTTCAGGCTCGCCCGGCCCCGGCCCACACCCCGGTCGCCCCGCACAGTTCCACCGAGCTGATCGAGGCGCAGCAGGGCCGGACCGCGGATGCCCCGCTCTGCCTCACCTGCGGCACCAAGATGCGTCCCGCGGGCAGCTGCTACGTCTGCGAAGGCTGCGGCTCCACTAGCGGCTGCAGCTAAAAGTGAGCGGTATTGCATCAGATGCAACAAGCGCTCGTGAAGGCGGGTGAGTATCTGACCTGCTGAAACGCCGCACGCCCGGGCCTGCAGGGACTCGGGCGTGCGGGGCGGCGCGAGCTGATGTCGTGGCTGGCTGGAACCTGGCTGACATCACACTCCGCGTCGCAAATCAAGGCTGACGGAGGGAGGTGATGGCATGACGAGGAATCTGCGTATGACTGGCGCTGTTGCCGCGTTTCGTGCTCCACCGCGCCCGCCGCATCGCCGCCCGCCGGACCTTCACCCGGGGATCGGCCGACTTCGCGCGGGCCCGCGTCCTGGCCGCCCTCGACCTGCTGTCCTGGCTGGATCAGCGCGGCCAGGACCTGCGCGACCTCACCCAGGCGGATCTAGAGCGGTGGCTAACTGACGGCACCACGACCCGCCGAACCGTGCGCTATTTCCTCCAGTGGGCACGCAGTCGTGGCCTTGCAGGTGATCTGAACGTGCCACTTCCCCCGCGCCAGGAACCAGAGCGCCTGCTCGCTGAGAGCGACCATGTCCAGCAGCTTGACCGCTGCCTCACCGACGAGGCCATGCCATTGGACCTTCGGGTCGGAGGAGCGCTCGTCTTGCTCTTCGGGATGCTGGTCAGCAGGATCACCCAGCTGACCAAGGAAGACGTGACCAAGGACGGCCAGGCCACCTGGCTGGCCATCGACGGGCATCGGCTCATGCTGCCGACAAGGCTGGCGCACCTCGTCCGCCAGCTACGCGACCAGGACGAGCCGCGATGGACACTCGGCCGCATGGGAACTCCGACATCCTGGCTCTTCCCTGGCCAGAGTCCAGCCCGCCCGGCCGTGGACATCCTTCTGGGCGTCCGCCTCCACCGCTTTGGCATTGACGCCCATGCCGGGCGCAAACACCGCCCGCCTTGCACTGGCTGCTGAACTGCCCGCCTCGGTCCTAGCTGACCTGACCGGCATCAGCATTAGCACCGCCGAACGCTGGTCCCAGTGGGCCAAGCGGGACTGGCCCGCCTACGTCGGCCAGCGCACTGCTGATGACCGCATGGCATCGACAGTCTCGGGAACCTACTAGGCTAACCCACTAAACATGCTAATCGCCACTGTGATTGGGTCGTTTGTTAGGTTGGTTGGGAGGTTCCTTGCGCAGCTTCACTGACCTTGAGGCGCTCATTGGGATGGTGCCCTCGCAAGTCGTCACCCGGCTCAGCGCGATCGACTTCGGCCGGGGTTCGGAGGCGCTCTACCGTGACCAGATGCCTGGGCTGCTTACTGAGCTCGCCGACCGGGCCCGTGTCCTGAGCATCACCGCCTCATCGGCGATCGAGGGCATCATCATCGCGGACGCCGATCGTGCCCAGCGGATCATTAACCGGCAGGCGACGACGCTGCGCAACCGCAGCGAGCAGGAGCTAGCCGGCTACCGCGACGCCCAGGACTACCTGTTCCGGGAGGACTGGCGCCCGCTGAACGCCGGCCTGATCTTGCACCTGCACCGGTTGCTTTTCGCCCACACAGCAATGCCTGGCGGAGCGTTCAAGACCGAGGACAACCTCGTCGTGGACCGCTCGCCGGACGGCTCGACGACCGTCCGGTTCAAGCCGGTGCCCGCCGCGAGCACCCCGTTCGCCGTCGATGACCTGATCAAGCGCTACCAGGAAGCGGTCGCGACGGGGGAGCATCACCCGGTGCTCCTGTCCGGGCTGTTTATCCTTGACCTTCTCGTCATCCATCCCTTCGAGGATGGCAACGGGCGGGTCGCCCGCCTGCTCACCGGCACCCTGCTCAGCGAGCACGGCTACACGGTGGGCCGCTACGTGAGCCTCGAGCAGGCGATCGCCGAATCAGCCGACGCCTACTACCAGGCACTCCTGGACTCCACCCACGGCTGGCACGAAGCGACCGCTGACCCGTGGCCCTGGCTCCGCTACTTCACCAGCCTGGTCGCCAGCGCCTCCGCCGTCTTCGCCGACCGCGCTGCCGCGGCCCGCACCCCTGGGACGAAGCAGGAGCGCGTCCGCGAGCACATCCTGCGCCACGCGCCCGCCACGTTCCGCCTCGCCGACATCAGGGCGGCAGTGCCTGGTGTTAGTGACCAGACCATCCGGCTGGTCCTGGAACAGCTCAGGAAGGAAGGCAGGGTCCGGGCCGACGGAACCGGCCGCTCCGCGACATGGACCCGGACGAATACCGCACCCTCCGAATAAGTGCTCTGCGCCAGTATTTTAGGCACTGCCTCGGGGAAGATTTCTTGTTCACGAGGGGTGCGGTCGGTAGGCCGTACTCTCGTGAACGCTTGTTGGATACTCCTCATTGGATCTGATGCAACCCACGGCCCGGTATTTGGGGACGGTTTGTTTGCGCTGACGCCGCCCTCGCAGGGGAGAACTACTCCCTGGTCCAGCGGGATTCGTCCGACACTGCCCGGTACCCTGAGGGTCGGCCGATCGGCATGGCGGGCACGCCGGCAATCGCCCGCCGTGGCCGGGAAACGGGGCGCTGATGGCAGAGCACGACTTCAGTACCCTGATGGCCGCGCTGGACAGCCCACTGATCATCGTTACCACGGCCGATGAGCGGGAGCGAGCGGGCTGCCTAGTCGAGTTCCACGTCCAGTCCAGCATGGAGCCGCAGCGGTACTGCGTATGGCTGTCAAAGGCCAACTACACCTACCGGGTGGCACTGCACTCCAGCCACCTGGTCATCCACTTCCTGACCGCGGACGATCTGCCGCTCGCCGAGCTGTTCGGCACCCAGACCGGGGATACCGTCGACAAGTTCTCCGGCCTTCCGGTGGATTCCGGGCCCGGCGGCGCGCCGGTGCTCCGGCAGTGCCCCCATTGGCTGGCGGTACGTCGCATAGCGCTGCTTGACGAGGGCGGCGACCATGTCTGCCTGACCACCGAGCCGGTCGCCGCGCATACTGCCGGGCCGTTCCGGCCGCTGCGGATATCCCAGGCCGACCACCTGAAGGCGGGTCACGGTGCCGAGGAACGGCCTGAGCCGACCACGGAACGAGCAGCACCAGCCTGACAGCCGCAAGGGCCCGGCGCCTCGCTCACCTGGCACCCCGAAGTTCCCGTCCGCTCCCGGGCACCCATGGATCGGGCCGTCTGTTCTCCGGGACGTTGATCGCCGAGCGCTGCCAGCGGTCAGACAGCGGCTCGTCGTCGAATCGCGGAATGACATGCATATGAGGATGTAGGGCACCGCCCTGGTTCCAGCCAAGCAAATAGCCGTCTGGGGCCTGGGCCAGCGACCCGTGGACCGGCCTCTCCGGTTACATCCGGGCCTGTATCGATCTGCGCAGCGGGGCGCTCGCCTCGCTCGCCGGGCAGATCGAGACCACCGCCGAGATGCGGACCATGGCCCGGCGGAGCATGGCGCGGCGGAGCATGGCGCGGCTGGCGGAGATCGTCGCCCGCGCTCACCGCGACGGCAGCCTGCGCCCGGACGCGACCGCCCTGGACATCACCTGGCTGATCGAGCAGTTCAGCCGCCGGTCCCCGGACCCGGTCGAGGCCGCCAGGGAGCGCAACGTCCGCAGCCGGCTAATCGCTATCGCCCTCGACGGCCTGCGCGCCGGTCCGGGGGAGACCCTGCCGGGCCGGACGCCCAGCCGGACGCGCCACGTGAACCGCTGGTCGCGGAAGACCTAACCGGCCCGCAACGCCGGTCCTACGCCCATGGACGCGACCCTCGCCGTCCCGGCGGCCGATGCCCGCCGGCCCGGACCGCCGTCGGCAAGGCGCCGCTGCTTACCTGATCATCGCGTCACCTGATCATCGCGTCACCTGATCATCGCGTCACCTGACCATCGCGTCACCTGACCATCGCGTCGGCTGACCACCGGGCCCGGGCGCGGCCGCTCTAGGCTGGCGGCGTGGAATTCAGCGATGTGATCAGGCGCCGCAAGATGGTCCGTGCCTTCACCGGCGAGCCGCTAGGCCCGGGCCTCACGGAACAGCTGCTGCGAGCGGCTAACCGGGCACCCTCGGCGGGTTTCAGTCAGGGTTACTCGTTCCTTGTCCTGGAGGGCCCGGAACAATCTGAGCCGCTGTGGGCGATCCTGTACGAGGCCGCGGCCCGCGCTGGTGACAGGGTGGCGGACGAGCGAACCCAAGTCGCGGCGCTGAGCCGCGCTCCGCTGGTGATCGTGCCGCTGGCCTGCAAGGACGTATACCTAGACCGGTATGCGCGGCCGGGAAAGGGCTGGACGGACAGGGATGAAGCACGCTGGCCGGTGCCGTACTGGTATATCGACACCGGTTTCACCGCGCTGCTCATCCTGCTCGCTGTCGTCGACGAAGGGCTTGGCGCGGTGTTCTTCGGCATCGAGCCAGCGAGCATGGCTGATTTCCGGGCCCGGTTCGGGTCCCGGAGGAGTGGACGCCGATCGGGGCCATCGCGGTCGGGCATCCCGACCCGGCGGCCGATCCGGTCCCACCCGCCCGCGCCAGCGACCGCAAGCCCCTGGCCGAACTGGTCCACCGCGGCCGCTGGTAACACGCGGTAATCCGGTTTGACCTTCCAGCGGCTGGAAGGGGCAGAGTCATCTCATGAGCACCCCCGCCGAGCTGTTCACCATCGGGCAGCTAGCCCGGCGCACCGGCGTGCCGACCCGCACGATCAGGTTCTGGTCCGACGCCGGGCTGGTACCGCCCGTGGCCAGGTCCGGCCACGGCTACCGGCTCTACGACGCCGAGGCGGCGGCCCGGCTCGACCTGGTCCAGGCCCTGCGCGAGCTGGGGTTCGGCCTTGGCGTGGTGCGGGCGGTGCTGTCCCGGGCGACCACGGTGGCCGAGGTGGCGGCCGCGCACGTCACCGTGCTTGACGCGCAGATCCGCACCCTGCGGCTGCGCCGCGCGGTGCTCGCCGCGGTCGCCAAGCGGGGCCACACGATCGAGGAGACGCTACTCGTGCACAAGCTAGCCAGGCTGTCCGCCCAGGAGCGGCAGCGGATCATCGACGATTTCGTCGACGGCATCTTCGCGGGCACCGACCCGGACGCGCCCGCGATGGGCATCGCGCGCGGCATGCGGCAGCTCCCCGCGGAACTGCCGGACGACGCGGCGCCCGAACAGGTCGGCGCCTGGATCGAACTCGCGGAACTCGTCGCCGACGAGGACTTCAGGCAGCGGGTCCGGACCATGGCCCTGGCAGGCCAGCGAGCCGCCGAGCCCCAACGAGCCGCCGAGCCCCAACGAGCCGCCGAGCCCCAACGAGCCGCCGAGCCCCAACGAGCCGCCGAGCCCCAACGAGCCGCCGAGCCCGCAGCTACGCACGACGATGGCCCCGACTACCGCGCCGTCACCGAACACGCCGGGCGGGCGCTGGCGGAGGGCATCGCGCCCGGCTCGCCCGAGGGCAAGTCCGTCCTGGACCGCATCATCGTGCCGGAGGTCCCGGCCGCGCGCCGGGCTCAGCTGCTCGGGCAGCTGGAAACCTTCACCGACGCCCGGGTGGAGCGGTACTGGCAGCTGCTGGCGATCATCAACGGCCAGCCGGTACCGCCGTCGGTCGTGCCCAGCTTCGAATGGCTGACCGCCGCGCTCCGCGCGGACCTCAGCCAGCGCAGCGGATTAGACAGGCGAGAGGCCGGCTACCGCCCCGGCCTTCGCCGAGGCCCGGCTGGCCTTCAGCCCGGCCCGGCCCGAGGCCTGGCTGGCCTTCAGCCCGGACCGGCCCGAGGCCTGGCTGGCCTTCAGCCCGGCCTGGCCCGAGGCCCTGGCCGCCTTGGCGCCGACCTTGGCCGCCTTGGCGCCGGCCTTCCCCGACGCCTTGCCCGCCTTAGCGGCCTTGGCGCCGGCCTTGGCCGATGCCTTGCCGGCCTTGGCACCAGCACCGTACCCGGCCCCGCCGGACACCCTGGCCGTCTTCGCCACCAGGGCCGCCTCCCGGCGCGCCGTCTTGGCCGCGTGCCGGGTACGCCAGGCCAGCGAGGGATTCCCGGCCGTGTCCGCCGCGGCGATCAGCAGGCCGCCGAACATCGAAAGGTTCTTCAGGAAGTGGATGCGCTGCTGCGCGGCAGTGCCTTCCTCTTCCTCCTCCCAGAACCGGTGGCCGGCCAGGGTGGTGGGCACCAGGGTCGCCGCGATCGCCAGCGCGGACAGCCGCGGCCACCGGCCCAGGGCCAGCAGCGAGCCGGCCACCATCTGGACGGCGCCGTTGAGGCGGACGGCGTCCTCGGTCTTGGCCGGGACCGCGGATACCCGCTCCGCGATCGGCCGCACCACCGGCTCGGCCCGGGGAGCGTATTTATCCGGGTGACGGAAGGACTCGTAACCCTGCAGGATGAAGATGGACGCCAGCATGGGGCGCGCGACGGCTCTTAGTACAGGCATGAACCGAGCCCTGCCCAGCGAACCCGCCTTATAACATCCTGGGCTGCATAATGGCGGGGTGAACGAGCCGGGGGTCACGATCAGGCCGGTCTGCGAGGGCGACCGGCCCATGCTCTCGTGGCTCGTCGCCGAGCTGTGGGGCTCCGAGCACGTCGCCGTGCACGGCAACGTGCTGCGGCCCGCCGAGCTCCCCGGGTTCATCGCCGAACGGTCCCGGCGCGTCGTCGGCCTGCTGACATACCAGCTCGTGGGGGACTTCCTCGAGATCGCCACGCTCAACGCCATCGAACGCCGGGCCGGGATCGGGACGCTGCTGATCGAGGCGGCCGTCGGGACGGCGCGCCATTTCCGCTGCCGCGAGATCCGCCTCACCACCACCAACGACAACGTCGACGCGCTGCGCTTCTACCAGCGCCGCGGGTTCCGGCTGGCCGAACTGCGGCCGGGTGCTGTGGACCGGTCTCGCTTGGAGAAGCCCGAGATACCGAGGGTGGGTGAGTACGGCATCCCGCTGCACGACGAGCTAGAGCTCAGCCTGCCGATCCGCGAGGCGCCGATCCGCGAGGCGCCGATCCGCGAGGCGCCGCCTCGGCGGCCGCCGCGCCCTTGACCAGGCGGCCTGCGGTCCACACCGCGGTGACGCGATCAGGGTCGGCGAGCACGTCGATGTTCGCCAGCGGGTCGGCGTCCAGGGTGATCACGTCCGCGTCGTAGCCCGCGGCCAGCTGCCCGCTGCGCGGGGCCTGCGGTCCGAGGGTGAGCGGCCCGGAGGCGGTGGCCGCCTCGATCGCCTCCCGCGGGGTCATGCCCAGCTTGACCAGGTACCCGGGTTCTGACCCGTTCTGACCCCACGCGTTCGGCAGATCGGGTCCGGTGAGGGCGATGTCGGTGCCCATCGCGATGGTGACGCCGTGCTCGTAGGCCCGCGTCACCGCTTGCGCGTGGATATCGGCGATGGCCTCGAGCTTGGCCATCGCGTAGTCGGGGACGGCCGCCTTGTTCGCCAGCATGTCCTCGATGATCGTCCTGGTCGGGACCAGGATCGCGGCGCACTCGCGCATCGCGTCGCAGCACTCCTCGTCGAGGTAGGTGCCGTGCTCGATGGTGCGCACGCCCGCCCGCAGCGCCGCCATAATGCCCGGCTTGCCGTGGCAGTGCGCCGCGACGACCCGGTCAGCGAGCCCCGCGACCTCCACGATGGCGCGCAGCTCGGCCAGCGTGAACTGCTGGTGGATCGGGTCGTCGAGCTCGGAGAGCACGCCTCCCGACGCGCATACCTTGATCAGTTTGGCGTTCCGCCTGAGCTGTTCGCGGACGGCCCTGGCGCACTCATCCGGTCCGTCGGCCAGCCGCATCATGCTGGCGCTCCTGGCGTAGTCCTCGATCCAGTCCAGCGGGAACGCGTGCAGATCGCCGTGCCCGCCGGTCGTACTCAGGATCGCCCCCGCGCCGTATACCGCGGGACCGGCTACGACACCCTCGGCCACGGCACGGGCCAGGTATACCCCGAGGCCGCCGACGTCGCGCACCGAGGTGATCCCGGCGTCGAGCGCGGCTCGCAGGTCCCGCGTACAGCGGGCGGCGCGCAGCGCCTCGGGCTCGAGCGGGATCCGGGTGAGGTCAAAGGTCCTGGTGCCCAGGAGATGCCCGTGACATTCCCACATCCCGGGCATGACCGTCACCGCCCTGGTCACCGAGGCCCCCGGAGTCGGCGGGGCCACGGCGGCGCGCCCCGCGTAGCCGATCTCGGCGCCGTCGAGCAGAACCACTCCGTCCCGGATGGGATCGCCGTGCCCGGGGATAAGCAGCTCAGCCTCGATCCTGTGCATATAAGCTCCTTCTCGGACCTTTTGGGTAGTTCTCTACGACTTTGGGAGAATCTGGCGCAAGGGATGTCATGTTTGTGATGGTGTTCATCTTGACGTGCCGGCGAGTGCCCGGTCCATCATGGCTGTGTCCGCCATGACGGCCAGCCACGATCAGCAGGGAGGCCCGAGGTTCGCAGCGACCATGACGTATTTTTCACCGACAGTATCGACGTGAGTGCTGTCGCGATCATGGGTGATGCGCTATACAAGGACATACGACTGTCCGGCAACCGGGTGCGCAGGTCATGGGCCAGGCGATCTTCTCGCCGGGTTCGTGACCAGGCTGCGAGGCAGGGACTAGGGGCGAGGAAGCGAGATGCTGCCAAACGATAGGGCCCAGCCCGCGCCAGACAAGCCAAGCTGGGGTGCCCGCATCTGGCGCTCTCTGCGGCGGGCCCCGACGTGGCTGAAGGTCGTCGTGATCGCCGCGGCCATCTTGTTCTTCCCGGTAACGCTGGGCCTGATCATCATCGCCGCGCTGATCTACGCGGTCGTCGCCGTGGTCCAGGGAAGGCGGACCGTTCCTGCCTCCGCCGCGGTCGCGGTCTGGGGGCTGGCCGTGTTCTCCGCCGTAGGCGGCGGGGACCGGGCCTCGTTTTACTCTCTGCTGCTGTTGCCCTTCGTCGTCGCCTTGGCCGCGCACGCCAGGCCGCTGGCCCGCTGGTTCGTGCCGTGCCGCACGGTCGCCTGGGTCCTGCTGTGGTCGGTGCCGGTGGGCGCCGTCGCCCTGAAGCTGCGGCCACCCGTGCCGATGATCGGCACGATCGCCGCTTGGCTGCTTGCCCTGGCCGTGCTCGGCTGGCGGGTGGCCAAGGGGATCCAGGAGGCGCGCATGGTCGGTCACGGCCCGACCAGCTACCTGGACGCCTCCGGCTCGGGTCAGGCCGGGTCCAGCGAGGCGACCCGCCCCAGCGGGCAGCCAGGTACTCCTGGCTACGGCGTCCGGGCCCAGGCCGCGGCGCTGCCCTACGCCGACCACGCCGCGCGCGACCACCAGGCCGCCCCGCCGAAGCCGCGGCCGCAGATCTCGGTCGAGGACGCCATGGCGGAGCTCGACGCGATGATCGGGATGGGGCAGGTCAAGGAGCAGGTGCGGTCGATCGCCGCGTCCATCGAGGCGGCCCGGCGGCGGGCGGTGGCCGGCGTCACCACGGAGAAGCCGATGCGGCACTTCGTCTTCCTCGGCCCGCCCGGGACCGGCAAGACGACAGTGGCCCGGGTGCTCGCCAAGATCTTCTACGCCTTCGGCCTGCTCGAGATGCCCGATGTCATCGAGGCGCACCGGGCCGACCTGGTGGGGGAGTACCTCGGCGCGACCGCGATAAAGACCAATGAGCTCGTCGACTCCGCGCTCGGCGGAGTGCTCTTCATCGACGAGGCGTACAGCCTGGTCAACGAAGGCGACGGGCAGACCGACCGGTTCGGCGTCGAGGCGGTCCAGACCCTGCTCAAGCGGGCCGAGGACAACCGCGAGGATCTCATCATCATCCTGGCCGGATACGAGAAGCAGATGGAGAGCTTCCTGGCCTCCAATCCCGGTATGGCCTCGCGGTTCGCGACCCGGCTGAAGTTCCCGAGCTACTCGCCGCCGGAGATGCTGTCGCTGGCCGAGTCCGCGCTCGACCGGCGCGGCGAGATGCTCGACGCGGACGCGCGGCCGGTGCTGTGGCGCACGCTGGAAGAGGTCGGCCGCCGCCGGATCGCCGACGAACTCGGCAACGGCCGGTTCATCCGCAGCCTGCTCGAGAAGGCCGGCCAGGCCCGCGACGTCCGGGTGATGACCGGCAGCGCCGAGCCCGCGCCCAGGGACCTGGTGACGATCCGCGCCAGCGACCTGGAGCAGGCCTACGGCGAGCTCACGAGTCGGCTGCGGGGCTACGAGGACACGCCCACGGTGGAAGGCGCGATCGCCGAGCTGGACGAGCTGGTGGGCCTGGAGCCGGTGAAGCAGCAGGTGCGCGCCATCGCCGCGCAGCTACGCGTGGCGAAGCTGCGCGATACCCACGGGCTGGCCAGCCAGCCGCCCACCCGGCATTTCGTGTTCACAGGACCGCCCGGCACCGGCAAGACCACGGTCGCCCGCATCCTCGGCCGGATCTTCGCCGCGCTCGGCCTGCTGGTCCGGCCCGAGGTGATCGAAGGCCACCGCGCCGACCTGGTCGGTGAGCACCTCGGCTCCACCGCGATCAAGACCAACAAGCTCGTCGACTCGGCCATGGGCGGGGTCCTGTTCATCGACGAGGCGTACTCGCTGCACAACGACGGGTACTCCGGCGGGGACGCGTTCGGCTCGGAGGCGGTGCAGACGCTGCTCAAGCGCGCCGAGGACGACCGCGACCGGCTGGTGATCGTGCTGGCCGGCTACCCGGACGACATGGACAGGTTCCTGCGCAGCAATCCCGGCCTGGCGTCCAGGTTCAGCACCCGGGTCACCTTCCCCAGCTACCAGCCGAACGACCTGGTCCGCATCGCCGTCCTCCTGGCCGAGCAGGCCGGGGACATGTTCGACCCGGCCGCGGTCGAGGTGCTGGGTGCGATCTTCCGGCATGCGTGCGACTCGGGCCGGATCGACGAGCTCGGCAACGGCCGGTTCGCCCGGTCGCTGTTCGAGCGGGCCTGCGCCTGCCGGGATGTCCGGGTGGTGAACCTGGATCAGCAGGCAACCGCGGCCGACCTGACCACGTTGACGGCCGCGGACGTGGAGACGGCCTACCGCGACCTGGCCGTCCCCGGCCAGGGCTAGCGCCAGCGCCAGCGCCAGAGCAAGGGCTGAGCACCCTGAAGGCCGAGCACCCAGCCAGCGGACGCTGGGAATTCTGGATCGACCGGGGCGGCACGTTCACCGATGTCGTCGCCCGGCGCCCCGACGGAACCCTCGTCGCGCACAAGCTGCTGTCCGACAACCCGCGCGCCTACCCCGACGCCGCGGTGGCGGGCATCCGCCAGCTGCTCGGCGTCGGGCCCGGCGAGGAGTTCCCCGCCGACTGGGTCGGCTCGGTCCGGCTCGGCACCACGGTCGCCACCAACGCCCTGCTCGAGCGGAAGGGCGAGCCGACCGTCCTGGTCATCACCAGGGGCTTCGCCGACGCGCTGCGGATCGCCTACCAGAACCGGCCGCGGATCTTCGACCGCAGGATCGTGCTGCCCGAGGTGCTGTACGACCGGGTGATCGAGGCGGACGAGCGGGTCACCGCGGACGGCGAGGTCCGCGCGCCGCTCGACGAGGACGCCATCGCAAAAGACCTCAAGAAGGCTTACGCCGACGGCTTCCGCAGCGCCGCCGTGGTGCTGATGCACGGCTACCGGCACACCGGGCACGAACAGCGCATCGCCGCCCTGGCCAGGCAAGCGGGCTTCACCCAGGTGTCGCAGTCGCACCAGACCAGCCCGCTGATGAAGCTGGTCTCCCGCGGCGACACCACCGTGGTGGACGCGTACCTGTCGCCCATCTTGCAGCGGTACGTCACGCAAGTGGCCCGCGAGCTCAAGAACGTAAGGCTGCTGTTCATGCAGTCCAACGGCGGCCTGACCGACGCGGCCAGCTTCCGCGGCAAGGACTCGATCCTGTCCGGCCCGGCGGGCGGCATCGTCGGCATGGCGCGCACGGCCGCCGCCGCGGGCTTCGGCCAGGTCATCGGGTTCGACATGGGCGGCACGTCCACCGACGTGTCGCATTTCGCCGGCGAGTTCGAGCGCGAGTACGAGACGCAGGTCGCCGGGGTGCGGATGCGGGCGCCGATGCTGTCCATCCACACCGTGGCCGCGGGCGGCGGCTCGGTGCTGCACTTCGACGGCAGCAGGTACCGGGTCGGTCCCGACTCGGCCGGCGCCGATCCCGGGCCGGCCTGCTACCGCCGCGGCGGCCCGCTCACCGTCACCGACGCCAACGTCCTGCTCGGCCGCATCCAGCCCGGCCACTTCCCCGA
Source organism: uncultured Actinomycetes bacterium (assembly GCA_963806335.1). Lineage (GTDB taxonomy): Bacteria > Actinomycetota > Actinomycetes > Streptosporangiales > Streptosporangiaceae > Palsa-504. The sequence continues at coordinate 440,973 of CAWDXO010000013.1, read as the reverse complement.
AGTGTTCGGCGAGCGCGGCGATGCCTCGCTCGACGCGCAGCTCACCCAGACCATGTTCAGCCAGCTCAGCAACGACATCACCGAAGCCACCGGCGACAGGCGAAACCCCGAGCAGGTAGCGGCCGGCTTCGTCGAGGTCGCCGTGGCCAACATGGCCAACGCGATCAAGAAGATCTCGGTGCAGCGCGGCTACGACGTGACGGAGTACGTCCTGAACGTGTTCGGCGGGGCCGGCGGCCAGCACGCCTGCGCCGTGGCTGACGCGCTCGGCATGACCAGGGTCCTCATACACCCGCTGGCCGGCGTGCTGTCCGCGTTCGGCATCGGGCTCGCCGACATCATCGCGATGCGCGAGCAGGCCGTCGAGGCGCCGCTCACGCCCGCCCTGCTCGCCGAACTCCCCGGCATCCTGCACCCGCTCGAACAAGACGCGCGCGCCGAGGTCGCCGCCGAGGGCGTCCCGGCCGGCCGCATCACCGCCGCGCGGAAGGCCCACCTGCGCTACCAGGGCACCGACACCGCCGTCATCGTCCCCGTCGGCCCGCTCGAGGCGATGACCAGCGCGTTCGAGGCGGAGTACGCCCGGCGGTTTTCCTTCCTCATGCGCGACAAGCCGGTCATCGTCGAAGCCGTGTCGGTCGAGGTCACCGGCGGGCAGGAAGCGCTTAAAACAACTACTGATACCCATGCCCGTTCGGCCATAAAAGAGCATGAGCGGCCGGTCAGCGAGGCCCAGGTCCCGATGTTCGCCGCGGGCGGGTGGGCGCAGGTGGACCTGTTCCCGCGCGCCGGGCTGCGGCCCGGGCACGCCGTCGACGGCCCGGCCATCATCGCCGAGGAACTCGCGACCACGGTGGTCGAACCGGGCTGGCAGGCCGTGGTCAGCGACCGCGGCGACCTGCTGCTCTCCCGCATCAGGGCCCGGCCGGCGCAGGCCGACGCGGGTACCGCCGCCGACCCGGTGCTGCTCGAGATCTTCAACAACCTGTTCATGTCGGTCGCCGAGCAGATGGGGGTGCGGCTGCAGTCGACCGCGCATTCGGTCAACATCAAGGAGCGGCTCGATTTCTCCTGCGCGATCTTCGACGCCGAAGGCGGCCTGATCGCCAACGCCCCGCACATGCCGGTGCACCTGGGCTCCATGGGCGAGTCGATCAAGATGGTGATCAAGCGCAATCAGGGCAGCGACCGAGGCATCCGCCGCGGCGACGTCTATGTCCTCAACGACCCCTACCACGGAGGCACTCACCTCCCCGACGTCACAGTAGTCACGCCCGTCTTCGCCCCGCGCCGCCCGGGCAGTCCGCGCCAGCCCGCGCCAGCCGGCTCGATGGAACATAGGGCCGGTCCTAACCGGCTCGATGCTCCATCGAGCCGCACCGCCCGAGCGGAAGACACCGGCGACATCTGGTTTTTCGTGGCGTCGCGGGGGCATCACGCCGAGATCGGCGGCGTGTCCCCGGGATCGATGCCCGCGTTCAGCACCCGGGTCGAGGAGGAGGGGGTGCTGATCGACAACTGGCTGCTCGTCGAGGACGCGAGCCTCAGGGAAGCCGAGACCGTGAACCTCCTGACCACCGCCGAGTACCCGTCCCGCGACCCGGCCACGAACCTCGCCGACCTGCGCGCCCAGATCGCCGCGAACGAGAAGGGCATCGAAGAACTGCACCACATGGTGGAACACTTCGGCCTCGATGTCGTCCGGGCGTACATGGGTCACGTCCAGCGCAACGCGGCCGACGCGGTGCGCAGGGTCATCACCGCCCTGCGCGACGGCGAGTACACCTACGAGCTGGACAACCAGGCGAAAATCAAGGTCGCCGTGCGCGTCAACCAGAAGCAGCGCACGGCCGAGATCGACTTCACCGGCACCTCACCGCAGCTAGCTGACAACTTCAACGCGCCGTCGAGCGTGGCCATGGCGGCGGTGCTTTACGTCTTCCGCACGCTGGTGGACGACGACATTCCGCTCAACTCCGGCTGCCTGCAGCCCCTCAACGTGATCATCCCGCCCAGGTCGATGCTGTCACCCGAATACCCGGCGGCGGTTGCGGCCGGCAACGTGGAGACCTCCCAGGTCGTCACGGGGGCGCTCTACGCGGCGCTCGGCGTGATGGCCGAGGGGTCGGGGACGATGAACAACGTGACGTTCGGGAACCAGCAGTACCAGTACTACGAGACGGTGGCGAGCGGGTCGGGCGCGGGGGACGGCTTCGACGGCACCGACGTGGTGCAGACCAAGATGACCAACTCCCGGCTCACCGACCCCGAGGTGCTCGAGTGGCGCTACCCGGTGCTGCTCGAGTCCTACCGGATCAGGGCCGGCAGCGGCGGCCGGGGCCGCTGGCGCGGCGGCCACGGCGGCGTCCGCAGGCTGCGCTTCCTCGAGCCGATGACGGTCACCACGCTGACCGGGCACCGGCGCGTCCCCGCGTTCGGCATGGCGGGCGGCGAGCCCGGGGCGCTGGGCCGGCACTGGATCGAGCACCCCGGGGGAGGTCGCACGCCGATGGCTGGCTGCGACTCGGTCCAGGTCGCCCCCGGCGACGTGCTCGTGATCGAAACCCCAGGTGGCGGCGGATACGGACCCGCCGTAGCGGGCTGAGTCCGTATTTATTTGTACCGAACGGGCGCCGGTATCAGCCCTCGTCAGCCTCGAGTTCGCGCAGCACGGCGATCAGCGCGGCCTCATCCCCGCTGGTGTGATCGAGCACCGCCATCAGCGCGTGCAGCACCAGGTGGCGGTCCTGGCCGGCGTCGAGCAGCCGCTGCGCGGCCTCCCAAAGCTCGGGCGGGTCGCCGCGCCAGAGCCGGTCCGCCAGCACCACGTGCCGCTCGATGTGGCGGCCGACGCCGCCCGGCGCCGGGGTGGCGTGATCCGCGGCGAGCAGCGCGCGCCGGTCGCGCGGGTCGGCCGGGTCCAGGATGGAAAGGTCGCTGCCGGAGTGCCAGCCCTCCAGGACGGGGAACGCGAACGCCCGCCGCGGCAGCGCCTCCAGGTCGGCGTCCGGCAGCAGCCGCCGGACCAGCGCGTAGTCCAGGCCGAACTCGGCCGGATCCCGGTACGCCTGCGCGAACCGGCTCATCGAGTTGAACACGCACTCCAGTGTCTCGGCCACCACGGCGTCGTCGAGCCCGCGGCGGCGGCCCGCCCACCGCACCCACGCGGCCAGCACGTGCGGCATCGCGTCCTGCTCCGCGAACGACAGCATGACCTTGCGCGGCAGCCACCCGAGCAGGAACGTCTCCACCTTGGTCGGGCTCATCCGCAGCGGCCGCCCGAAGTCCTTGTCGCACCCGTAGTCGATGATGCGGTCGGCGCAGTGGCTGGCCGACCCGCGGTCGGACAGGTCCTCGGCCTCGTCGGAGGCCAGGAACTCGGCGGCGAGCATGGCCCGCCGGTCCTTGCTCCAGGCCAGCCGGCGCGGCCCCGTCTGGCTGGTCAGCGCGTGACCGCGGGACGGCGGCAGCGCCCTGATCCGGGCCCGGATGAACGCGTGGTAGGAGGGGAACGAGTCGCTGACCGCCGGGTTGGCCGCCGCGTCCGTCACGGTGAGCGCCGTCTCCAGCAGGTGCCGGGCCTGGCCCGCGTCGATCTGCCGGAACGCGTGCTTGCCTTCGGATCCGGGCCCCTTAACGCCGCGCTGGCTGCTCGCCTCGCGGCAGTGGTCGAGCAGCTTGCCGACCCGCGAGGTCACCCAGCCGTCGCGGAGCATCCCGTCGGAGTTGTAGTCCACCACGGTGACCAGCGCGTGCGGTTCCTCCCCGGCGTAGCTGAACACGCAGATAACCTCTTCGGCATCGCCGAGTTCGTCGGGGTTGACGTAACACTCGGCCGCGGTCACCGCGCCCAGGTGCTCGGCCCAGCCGGGGCAGGGCACGCCGGCCTCGATCAGGTCCAGGGCCGCCCGCTCGGCCTTGGCCGCCTGCCGGGGCGTGCCGAGGCAGGCGATGCCGGAGAGCAGGGCCAGCGCCGCCGGGCTGCGCTGGCCGCCGGCGTAGTCGATCAGCCCCTCGCCGACCAACTGCTCGACCGTGGCCGCCCGCCGGCCGCCGCCGCGCTGCCCCCACCAGGTCCCGAGCAGCTCGCTGACCATGAGTTCCGCGTCGAGCGGGCTGCGCACGGCGAGGAGCTCGCGCGCGGCGCGCAGAAGTTCGGCGAAGAGAGCATTCGGCGGCGGGACAGCGGCGCCTCGTCGCTGGCCGCTGCCTGAGCCAGAAGGGGACTGGCTACGACGGCTCTGCGCGCTCACCTAGATAGCCTCTCAGATCTGGACATGCGGACGCTATGCTACGTTGTCATGCCCGCTGTGATTCCGCCTCCTAGATGGCGTTTGCCACGCCGGGCAAACTAGAGGTGCGTGGTAGAGGCCCGTTCGCTATCCGCGAATCCGCCTCTCTGGCCGCACCAACTGCCGGACTGTGGCACGCTTAATTGGTTGGCTGCGGGAACGATAGTCCCGGGAAGCGGGAACGATGACCCGGGGAAGGAGCCGCCCATGGCAGCCCCCGGCGCGGCAGGCGGGAGCTCGTTGTGAGCATGGAGACTTCCGTGCCCAGGCAGCGGGACGCCGCCGAGTCCGCTCTGGTGGACATGCTGATGGTGGAGGCGCCGGCTGGCCTGGCCTTGTTCGGGCCTGACCTGCGCTTCCGCTGGGTGAATGCTGCCCTGACCCGGCTTGGAGCCGAAGCCGGCCCACCCGGAGCCGGTCAGCTGGGCGCCGAAGCCGAGCCGGCGGGCTACGTCGGCCGGCTGCCCTCCGAGGTGTGGCCGCAGGAGATCGCCGCCCGGGCCGAGGCCGCGATCCGCCTGGTCCTGACCCAGGGCGTGCCGGTCACCGAGCCCGGCTACCCGCTGCTGACCATCGAGGCGCCCGAGCCAGCCGAAGAGAAAGACGCTGACGGCGGCCCGCCGGGCGTGTCCGGCTGCGCGTCCTGGTTCCCGGTGCATGACGCGGCCAGGGAAATCTTCGGCATCGGCCTCATCCTGCTCAACGCGGCCGAGCCTTCGGCCGCCGCCGCCGCGGCCACCGCCGCGGCGCTGGCCGCCGCGGCGGAGATCAAGCGCAGCGAGGAGCGCTACCGTGCGCTGGTCCAGGGCGGCGCCCAGGTGGTCTGGGTGGCGGCGCCCGACGGCACGATGACGGAAGACTCGCCGGAGTGGCGGTCGATCACCGGCCAGTCGGCCGAGGAATACAGCGGGTCCGGCTGGCTGCGCTCGGTTCACCCCGAGGACGCCGATCGCGTCGAGCGCGACTGGCGCGAGTGCGTCCGCACCGGCCGGGTCTTCGATGACCGTTACCGGATCCGCACCAAGGGCGGCTCCTACCGGCACTACGACGTGCGGGCGGTGCCGATCGAGCGGGACGGCAAGATCGTGGAGTGGGTCGGGGCCAGCACCGACGTCACCAGCCAGCGCGAGGCCGAGGAGATGCGCGGGCGCCTCACCGAGCAGCTGTCGGCGGCGGCGCTGCGCACCGCCCGGCTGCAGCAGGCCACCTCGATGCTGGCCGAGGCGCTCACGGTCGAGCAGGTGGTCGAGGTCATCACCGAGGTGGGCCGGACCGCGATCGGCGCGCTGAACTCGGCCGTCGCGCTGCTCGATACCGACAGCGCCCGGTTGCGGGTGGTCAACGACGACCTGCGGGGCGCGCCCGACTCGGCGGGCGGCGAGCTGACCCTGAGCTCACCGAGCGTGATGACCAGGGCGATCGCGACCAGGCGGCCGGTGCTGGTGGAAGACCCGGAGGACCTGCGCAGGCAGTTCGAGGGCGAGCTGGACATCGACCCGGACCGCGTCGCGGCCTCCGCCGAGCGGTCCTGGGTCGGCCTGCCGCTGCTGGCCGCGGGCGCGCCGCTGGGCGCGCTGCGGTTCGCGTTCGGCCGGCCGAGGAAGATCACCGAGGAGGAGCGGGTCTTCCTTGAGGCGCTGGCCGGCCAGTGCGGGCTGGCGGTGGAGCGGGCGGCGATGTACGAGCGGGAGCACCTGACGGCGGAGACGCTGCAGCGCAGCCTGCTGCCCGACCGGCTGCCCACGCTGCCCGGCCTGGTCCTGGAGGCCAGGTACCGGCCGGTGGCCAAGAACATGGAGATCGGCGGCGACTGGTACGACGCCTTCCGGCTGGCGGACCAGCGGCTGGCCGTGGTGGTCGGCGACGTGATGGGCAAGGGGCTCACCGCGGCGGCCGGCATGGGCCGGGTCCGCAACGCGCTTCGCGCGCTCGCGCTGACCGACTCGCGCCCGGCGGCGGTACTGGGCGGGCTGGACCGCCTGTTCAGCGCCACCGAGCAGGAGGAGCAAGTCACGACCGTCGCCTACCTGGTGATCGACCCGGAGACCGGCGACGGCGTGCTCGGGAATGCTGGCCACCTGCCGGCTCTTGTTCTTGAGGCGGGCTGTGCACCGCGGTTCGACCAAGTGGAGGCCGGCACCCCGCTGGGCTGGGCCAGCCCGAGGAAGCAGCACGCGTTTAACCTGCGGCCTGGCAGCACGGCGGTTTTTTATTCTGATGGTCTGGTAGAGAACAGGAATCGTGGCCTTGACCGGGGGCTGGAGGAGCTGGCCGCGGTGGCGGCGCGGGCCGACGCGGACGTGCTGGCCCAGCCGCGGCGACTCCTTGAGTACCTGGTAGAACGTATGCTCGCTGGTCACGAGCAGGACGACGACGTCACGGTACTGGTGATGCACGTGCCAGTGGGCGGTCCACGATGAGATCGGCGGAGATCCAGGGTTCCGGGCCCGGGCGAGACGTACAAGTCACTCCCGGCCGCAGCCTATGGTGATGAAGTGGGAGGCAGGCGGGTTGAATCTGTCCCGAGTGGCATCTATCCAGCGAAGGAAGGGGTGACCGTGGTCGTGAGCGCTGCTAATTCCGCAGCGCGGAAGCGCCCCAGGACGCCGGACGCCAAGCCCCGGGCCGTCGAGGATCAGGCGGTTCATGCGGCTCCCCGGCCGGTCGGTCCTGGTTCTGACGAACACGCTTCCGAGCTGCGCGCCGGCGCGGACGCCAGCCTTACGGCGGTCGGTCTCGACGCGGATCTCGATACCGACGCGGAGCTCGACGGCGAGGCGGATCTCGAGAACTTCGATGATCTCGACGACGCCGACGACGCGGACCTGGCGGCCGTGCTCGCCGACCCGGACCTGGCCGGCGCGAACCTGGACGAACCCGACATCACCGATGTCGCCGCGGTGGCCGAGGGCCTGGCCACCGACGAGGTGGACGTGCCAGAAGTCGCCGACGGGCCCGAGCCGGGCCAGCCGCCCGCGGAGACGGACGGCGAGGCTGATGGAGCCGAGGCGGCGACCGCGCGGGTGGTCAAGATCGCGCCGGACGGCGCCGGCGAGGATGAGGAGATCTTCGTCTTCGGCGACGACGACGACGATCTTCCGGCCGCGCAGGTGGCGGTCGCGGGCGCGACCGCGGATCCGGTCAAGGACTACCTGAAGCAGATCGGCAAGGTGCCGCTGCTCAACGCCGAGCAAGAGGTCGAGCTGGCCAAGCGGATCGAGGCGGGCCTGTTCGCCGAGGAGAAGCTGGCCGAGGGCCGTCGTACCCTGGGCACCGACGCGCGTATCGACTTGGAGTGGATCGCCGAGGACGGCACCCGGGCCAAGAATCACCTGCTGGAGGCGAACCTGCGGCTGGTGGTGTCGCTGGCCAAGCGGTACACCGGCCGCGGCATGCTGTTCCTGGACCTGATCCAGGAGGGCAACCTGGGCCTGATCCGGGCGGTGGAGAAGTTCGACTACACCAAGGGCTATAAGTTCTCCACGTACGCCACCTGGTGGATCCGGCAGGCGATCACCCGGGCCATGGCCGACCAGGCCCGCACGATCCGGATCCCGGTGCATATGGTCGAGGTCATCAACAAGCTGGCCCGGGTGCAGCGGCAGATGCTGCAGGACCTGGGCCGGGAACCGACTCCGGATGAGCTGGCCATCGAGCTGGACATGACCCCGGAGAAGGTCGTCGAGGTGCAGAAGTACGGCCGCGAGCCGATCTCGCTGCACACCCCGCTCGGCGAGGACGGCGACAGCGAGTTCGGCGACCTGATCGAGGACTCCGAGGCGATCCAGCCGGGCGAGGCGGTCAGCTTCACGCTGCTGCAGGAACAGCTGCACTCGGTGCTCGACACGCTGTCCGAGCGTGAGGCCGGCGTCGTCTCGATGCGCTTCGGGCTGACCGACGGCCAGCCGAAGACCCTGGACGAGATCGGCAAGGTCTACGGCGTGACCCGGGAGCGGATCCGCCAGATCGAGTCCAAGACCATGTCCAAGCTGCGGCACCCCTCGCGGTCCCAGGTGCTGCGGGACTACCTCGACTAAGACGTAAAACAAACCCCGGGCAGCGGCTGGCTGCCCGGGGTTTTCTGCTGTCTGGCGGGCGGCCGAGGCAGAAAGAAAGCCGACGTCACTAACAGAACTGACGTCGGCGTCCTTGCCGGCCTGGCCGCGGGCTGCTGGAACCCCGCTACTGCGGCTGCGGCTCGGACAGCCGGTTGCTCTCGTCCTGGATGTCTACCGCGACCTTGGCCAGCGCCTGCGCGTGCTGGCGGCCATGATGCGCGCAGAAAAGCAGTTCTCCCGCGTTGGCGAGTAGCACGCGAACATACGCCTGGGCGCCGCATCGATCGCAGACGTCCAGCGCGGTCAGCGGCTTAGTGGGGGCTATGGCTCCTGTCACGTCGCCTTCCTTCGCCTAGTGCCTCCGGCCGGTAATATCCGTCTGGCTCCGGTTTCCTGCCCTTACAGCTCAGCACAACACATACCCCGGCGTCAGCGTTCCCTACTCCGAGTCGTGTACGCCACAAGCGAAACGGCGCCTGGACTCAGCGTGGTCACATCCGTCACCGGTGACACACGGTGCCTGCGTCCCGCCGGTCCTCGGGGGTTCTTACCGGCAGCACACAGGCACCGTGTGTCTCTGCCCGGAGATGTACCCAGATGCCGGCCGATGATGCGTTCGTCATGGTCAGTCCGGGATTTCCCGGGCCGCCCGCCGCGTGGCATGCCGCGGTCAGCTCGCGGGGAACGCTAATATTTTCGGATAGGGCCCCGTGTGGGCCACGTCCAATCTCGCGGAAGGAGACCGGTCGGCTGTGCCCACCGTCACCACCGCCGCCAAGCTCGCGAATGCCGTTCCAGGTACTCCCGCTGACGCTTACACCGCCCGGCACCTATCGGTGCTTGAAGGCCTGGACGCCGTGCGCAAGCGCCCCGGCATGTACGTCGGGTCGACGGACGGCCGCGGGCTGCAGCACTGCCTGTGGGAGATCATCGACAACGCGGTAGACGAGGCGCTCGGCGGTTACTGCTCGCGGATCGACGTGCTGCTGCACGCCGACGGCTCGGCCGAGGTCAGGGACAACGGACGCGGCATCCCGGTCGACGTCGAGCGCAAGACCAAGCTCACCGGCGTGGAACTGGTCATGACCAGGCTGCATGCGGGCGGCAAGTTCGGCGGCGGTTCGTACACCGCGTCCGGCGGGCTGCACGGCGTCGGCGCGTCGGTGGTCAACGCGCTGGCCGCGCGGCTGGACGTCGAGGTCGACCGGGAGGGGCGCACCTGGGCGGCCAGCTTCCGCCGCGGCGTCACCGGCGAGTTCGCCGGGCCCGGCCCGGCCGCGGACTTCACCAAGCGGGCTGGCCTGCGGCCGCTCGGCCGGGTAGCCAGCCGGGTCACCGGGACCAGGATCAGGTTCTGGCCGGACCGGCAGGTGTTCCTCAAGGACGCCACGTTCAGCTTTGACGCGCTCACCGAGCGGGCCAGGCAGACCGCCTACCTCGTGCCCGGCCTAGCCATCAGCATCCGCGAGGAAGCCCCCCGCGACGATGGGGCCGAGGCCGAAGAGCCGCGGCACGCCGAATTCCGCTTCGACGGCGGCATCAGCGAGTTCTGCGCGCACCTCGGATCCGGCGAGGCCGTCACCGAGGTGCTGCGCCTGACCGGGTCGGGTAACTTCACCGAGACCATCCCGGTCCTGGACGACCGGGGCCACATGATCCCCACCGACGTCGAGCGCGAACTCAACGTCGACGTGGCCGTCCAGTGGGGGACGGGCTACGACACCGTGGTCCGCTCGTTCGTGAACGTCATCGCCACCCCGCACGGCGGCACCCACGTCACGGGCTTCGAGCGGGCTATGGTCCGGACGCTGAACGATCAGCTCCGGGCGGCCCGGCTGCTGAAGAACGGCGACGAGCCGGTCACCAAGGAGGACGTACTCGAGGGCCTGGTCGCCGTCGTCTCCGTCCGGCTGCCCGAGCCGCAGTTCGAGGGGCAGACCAAGGAGGTACTCGGCACCCCGGCCGCCTCCAGGATCGTGGCGCAGGTGGTGGCCGCGCAGCTCAAGGCCTACCTCGAGAACCCGCCGCGCGGGGCCAAGCAGCAGGCCCGCTCGGTGCTTGAGAAGGTGGTGTCGGCGGCCCGGGCCCGCATCGCCGCGCGCGAGCACCGCGACAACCAGCGGCGCAAGTCGGCGCTGGCCAGCTCGTCGCTCCCGGCCAAGCTGGTCGACTGCCGGTCGGCCGACGACCGCAGCGAGCTGTTCATCGTCGAGGGAGACTCCGCGCTCGGCACCGCGCGGCGGGCCCGGGACTCCGAGTTCCAGGCTCTGCTCCCGATCCGCGGCAAGATCCTGAACGTGCAGAAGGCGTCGCTGGCGGACATGCTCAAGAACACCGAGTGCGCCGCGATCATCCAGGTGCTCGGAGCGGGTTCAGGCAGCGCGTTCGACCTGGATTCGGCCCGGTACCAACGCGTCATTTTTCTTGCCGACGCAGATGTGGACGGCGCGCACATCCGGACCCTGCTGCTGACGCTGTTCCACCGGTACCTGCGCCCCATGCTAGAGGCCGGCCGGGTTTTCACCGGGGTGCCGCCGCTACACCGGATCGAGCTGACCAACGTGCGCAAGGGCCAGGACAAGTACCGGTACACGTACTCCGACGCGGAGCTGAACCGGACGCTGCTTGAGCTGGAACGGCGCGGCCAGCGGTGGAAGGAGCCGGTGCAGCGGTACAAGGGCCTGGGCGAGATGGACGCGGATCAGCTGGCCGAGACCACCATGGATCCCAGGCACCGGACCCTGCGCCGGATCAGGATCGAGGACGCGGCCGCGGCCGCGGAGATGTTCAGCCTGCTGATGGGTTCGGAGGTCGCCCCCCGCCGCGACTTCATCGTCGGCAGCGCCGCCGAGCTGGACCCCTCGCGCATCGACATCTGAGGGGCCGGATACGTCTGCCGTTCCGGGAGGCGACGTAAATCTGAAAGCATCGCCGGATGGGGATTGCCATGTGGCTTGTGATAAATTGCCTTACCGGCACCGCTCACACCGTGAGTAATATCGGCAGTTTCGTGTTAATCATGGCAAACGTTTTTCCCGCTTCGTGCGTCGATTCAGTTAGGCAGGCGCTGGGATGAGGCTGGTTCCGGACACCAATACGGTGCCTGCCTCGGTCAATAGGTACCTGCTGCCGAATGAGCGCCAGGTCATCACCGTCCACCAGCACCCAGCGGTGCTGATCATGCCGATCTTGTATGTCCTGGTCGGGCTGGCGGCCGCGGGCTTCCTGAGCAGCTCCGTCACGCATGGCAACAGCACCGCCATCCTGGTCATCTGGCTCCTGTGGGTGCTGGTCGTGCTATGGCTCGGATACAAGGTCTTTGACTGGGTTAGGACATACTTCGTGGTCACCTCTCGGCGGATGGTCCTCTCGTCCGGCGTTTTCAACCAGAAGGTAAACATGATGCCGCTCACCAAGGTGACGGACATGAGCTTCCAGCGGACCGCGACGGGTCGGCTCTTCGGCTACGGCGAGTTCATCGTAGAGTCCGCCGGGCAGGACCAGGCACTGAGCAATATCAGGTTCATCCCCTATCCGGAGCAGCTCTACCTCGAGGTATGCGCGCTGATCTTCAAGCCGCCACCATCGCCCCCGGCCCTATACCGCGTCTACCGCGGCAGCGAGCTACTATTCACCGCGGACACGCTCACCGACCTGCGCGTCCAGGTGGATCGGCTGGACCCGCCCCGATGACCTGGAGCCCCGAACACTCCGCCTGGCGTTCTAGCTATCCGGGCTGGTAACTGCTGCTCCGCAATAGCCGGGCGTTCGCCGCGTCATGAAACCCCGGTTCCAGCACCCCCCAGCGTGCTGAAACCCGGGTTTCATTCCGGCTCCAGCACCCCCCAGCGTGCTGAAACCCCGGTTTCATTCCGGCTCCGGCGGGACCAGCCTCGGCGCGAACCTAGGCCACCCGGACCGACCCGCCGAGGATGGCCAGCGGCCCGGTCAGCCCCACGCCGGAGCCGTCGCGCCGGCCCACCGGGTCCGGCAGGGTGACCGGAGCGCCCGACTCGCTGGCGCCCACCGCGGGGGCCGGACCGGCCCACGCCATGACGAGCGTGTCCTCGCCCTTGAGGAACCGGTGGCAGCGCACGCCGCCGGTGGCCCGGCCCTTGGGCGGGTACTCGTGCAGCGGGGTGACCTTCACGGTGCCCGCGGCCGCGCCCGGCAGCGCACTGGCGCTGCCCGCCACGGTGACCACGACGGCGGGGGAGTAGGTACCGGGCGGTCCCACCGGTGTCCCGGCGGCCGCGTCGGCGTCCAAGGCCCCGAACCACACCACGGACGCGCCCGCCGGCAGCCGGACGCCGGCCATGCCGCCGGCCGCCCGGCCCTGCGGCCGCACCGCCGACGCCGGGAACCTGAGCAGCTGCGCGTCGCTGGTGATGAACACCAACTCGGCCGATTCGCTCTCCAGCTGGGTGGCCCCGGCCACCCGGTCGCCTTCCTTCAGCGTGATCAGCTCGAACTCGTCTCTGGCCTGCGGGTAGTCGGGCAGCACCCGCTTGACCACGCCCTCCGCGGTACCGAGCGCCACGCCCGCGCCCGGCGTATCCACGCTGGCCAGCCCCACCACGGCCTCGCCCCGTTCGAGCACGGCAAACTCGGTGACCGGCGTGCCGCCGGCCAGCGACGCCGCCCCGGCTCCCGGCGGCAGCGCGGGCAGCTCGAGCACGTTCAGCTTGACTAGCCGCCCCGCGGACGTCACCACCCCGATCGTGCCCCGCGTCGTGGCCCGGACCGCCGCGATGATCACGTCCTGCGCGGCGCGAGTCGCATTCTCGGGCGGAGGAACGACGGCCCGTTCGGCCGAATGACCGGGAGTGCCGACCTCAGCCTCACCGCTGACCGCCACCCGTGCCAGCAGCCCCGTCGCCGTCATCAGCACCACGCACGGGTCGTCGGTGACCTCGAGGGGAACGGCCCGGGCCACCGCTTCGCCGCCTTCGAGCAGGACCGTCCGGCGCGCGGTGCCGAACTTCTTCGCCACCTCGGCCAGCTCATCGCTGACCACCGCACGGAGCCGGTCATCGGAGTCCAGGATCTCGGTCAGCTCGGCGATCTCGGCCCGCAGCGTGTCCTGTTCCCGCTCGAGCTCGAGCCGGTCGTAGCGGGTCAGCCGGCGCAGCGGCGTGTCCAGGATGTACTGGGCCTGGATCTCGGACAGCTCGAAGACCGCCATCAGCCGTTCCCGGGCCGCGGCCGCGTTGTCGCTCGACCTGATGACCTGGATCACTTCGTCGATGTTGAGCAGCGCAATGAGCAGCCCGTCGACCAGGTGGAGCCGTTCGGCCCGCTTGCGGCGGCGGTACTCGGTCCGGCGCCTGGTCACCTCGAGGCGGTGCGCGACGTAGATCTCGAGTAGTTCCCGCAGCCCGAGTACCCGGGGCTGGCCGTCGACCAGGGCGACGTTGTTGATGCCGAACGTCTCTTCCATCGGCGTCAGCCGGTACAGCTCGGCCAGCACGGCATCGGGGTTGAAGCCGCTGCGGACCTCGATGACCAGGTGCAGGCCGCGCTGCCGGTCGGTGAGGTCCTTCAGGTCGGCGATGCCGTTGAGCTTCTTGGCCTGGACCAGGTCCTTGATCCGGGCCATGACCTTCTCCGGGCCGATGCCGTAGGGAAGCTCGGTGACCACGATGCCGGTGCGCCGCGGGGTGATCGGCTCGATGGTGGCGGTGGCCCGGGTGCGGAAGATGCCGCGGCCGGTCTCGTACGCCTCCCTGATCCCCTCCAGGCCCACGATGCGCCCGCCGGTGGGCAGGTCGGGGCCCGGCACGAAGCGCATCAGGGCATCCAGCGACGCGTCCGGGCGCTTAATCAGAAAACGCGCGGCCGCGACCACCTCACCCAGGTTGTGCGGTGCCATGTTGGTGGCCATCCCGACCGCGATGCCGGAGGCGCCGTTCACCAGCAGGTTGGGGAGCCCCGCGGGCAGCACGTCGGGCTGCTGCTCGCTGCCGTCGTAGTTCGGGATGAACTCGACGGTGTCCTCGTCAATGGAGGTGACCATCTCCATCGCGGCCGCGGCCAGCCGGGCCTCGGTGTAGCGCATCGCCGCGGGCAGGTCGTCGCCGCCCATGCTGCCGAAGTTCCCGTGCCCGTCCACCAGCGGCACGCGCATCGCCCACGGCTGGGCCATCCGGGCCAGCGCGTCGTAGATGGCCGAGTCGCCGTGCGGGTGCAGGCGGCCCATCACCTCGCCGACGACCCGGGCGCACTTGACGTGCGGGCGGTCCGGCCGCAGGCCCATCTCGTTCATCTGGTAGAGAATCCGCCGCTGCACCGGCTTCAGGCCGTCCCGCGCGTCGGGGAGGGCGCGCTGGTAGATGACGCTGTACGCGTATTCGAGGAAGCTGCCGCGCATCTCCTCCGCGACGTCGATGTCGACGATGTTTTCTTCGAAATCCTCAGGAGGGGTGGTGGTACCGCCTCGCCGTGCTGCTGCCATACCGAACATTCTGCCGTGCCCGCCGGGTGCCGTGAGCCAGCCACGCCCGGTTTCAGGTCACTGAGAAACCGCCGTCTACGTACAGCGTCTGCCCGGTCACGTAGTCGCTGGCGCGCGAGGCGAGGAACACGGCCACGCCGGCGAAGTCCGCGGGCTGCCCGTTGCGCCCCACCATCGTCCGTGCTTCCATCGCGGCCATCCGCTCCGGGTCGGCGGCCACGGCCGCGTTGAGCCGCGTCGGGACGAACCCTGGGCACACCGAATTGCAGCACACTCCGGACCGCGCCCAGGCCTCGGACTGCGACCGGGTCAGCGCGGCCAGGCCGCCCTTGGAGGCCCCGTACCCGCCGCTGTTCCCGAACGCCCGCTGAGCCTGCTGCGAGGTCACGTTGACGATCCGGCCCCAGCCCCGCGCGGCCATCTGCGGCCCGAACCGCTGCCCGAGCAGGAACGGAACAGTCAGGTTGACCGCCATGGTCAGGTCCCAGTCCGCCACGGTGAGCGCGCTCAGCGGCGGCCGCAGGTTGATCCCGGCGCAGTTGACCAGGATGTCAGGCGGCCCGAACGCCTCGGCCGCCGCCGCGCCGGCCCGCTCCACCTCCGAACGGTCCGCCAGGTCCGCGCTGACCCAGGAGGCCTGCCCGCCGCTGTCTCGCAGTCCCGCCGCCGCTTGCTCCAGTCGCTGCGTGTCCCGCGCGACCAGCACGACCTGAGCCCCGGCCCGGGCCAGCGCCGTAGCCATCCCCGCCCCGATCCCCGAACTCCCGCCGGTGATCACGGCCACCCGCCCGGCGAGTGAGAAGAGATCCTCGAGAAACCCCGTGCCCGTCACGGCACGGGACTTTACAGCACGGGGCGGGCGCCGATGAGGTTCAGCGCGTGCGCGGCCAGGCGGCAGCCGCCCGCCAGCGCCTCACCCGGCGGCTTCTTGTCCAGCCACGCGGGCAGGAAGCCGGCGACGAACGCGTCGCCAGCGCCGGTGCCGTCGATCACCCGGTCCACCGGGGGCGCGGGCACCCGTACCGGCGGCCGCCCGTTGGCGTAGAACAGCGCGCCCTCGGCGCCGAGCTTCACGGCCACGTGCGGGTACCAGGCGGTCAGCACCCGCGCGGCCTGCTCGGGGTCGTCGCGGCCGGTGAGCACCTTGGCCTGGTCGGCGTTGACGAACAGCAGCACGGCCCCGGCGGACAGCTCGAGAAAGGGCTCGGCCCCGGCGCGCTCCAGCGGCGCCGCGGACGCCGCGTCGACCGACGCGGTCATGTTGGTCCGGCGCGCGTAGTCGATCGCGGCCAGCCCCGCCGCGCGCGCTCCCTCCGACAGCAGGGTGTACCCGGAGACGTGCAGGTGAGCGCCGGGCACGAACAGGTCGTGCGGCAGGTCATCGGGGGACAGGGCGGCGTTCGCGCCGGGGTCAGAGAGCATGGTCCGCTCGCCCTTGTGCGTTACCATCACGACGCAAGTGCCGGTGGGCCGCTCCGGGTCCATCACCAGCCGGGCGTCGACGCCGTACCCCATCAGTTCCATGTCGCGGTTCCGCCCGGCGATGTCAGCGCCCCGCCGCCCCACGAAGGCCACGTCGCCGCCGTCGGCCGCCATCCAGGCGGCGATGTTGGCCCCGGAACCGCCGCCGTGCATGGTCACGCTCGCGGGAGTGTCGCTGCCGCGGGCCAGCGGCAGCGTCGCGTGGGCAACCGCGTCCGTCATCAGGTCGCCAATGACCACCACGCGCGCCATAGTCCTCATCACCTCATCGCTGTCCGGCCACGGGGAGCGACCTCGGAACCTTCCCCGCGGGATAAGCTGGGGATACCCCGCGCCCGGACAGTTAGCCGCGATTTACCGCCCGACTTCGGCGACCCGACGTCTGGGCCTCGACTTCGGTGGCGAGGTGCGGGTCGGCGTGTCCGGCCGCAGACTTCCTACGGTAGCGGCCAGCAGGCTTAGCTGGCCAGCGGGTGAGCAGACCGAGCGGCCGGATGGCCCCGTAACACGCGCCGTAAGCTGGATTGTCACCGTACTGTTACCTGCCTGCGTCCCGCCACCAGGCTCCGCCACCAGGCTCCGTCGCCAGGCTCGGTCACCAGTCGGGGAGCGGTAGCACCCGCCCGGCCACGATCAGCTCCGTTTCCTCGGACTCGGCGGCCAGCGCCTGGTTCAGCCGTCCCAGCTCGTCCCGGAACACCCGTCCGGCCGCCGTGGCCGGCACCACGCCCAGGCCGGCCTCGTCACTGACCGCCACAACGTAGCCCGGCGCCTGCCGCCACGCCCCGACCAGTTCCGCGGTCCTGGCCGCGACCCGGCCCGCTGCCCCGCTCCGCCCTCCGCTGGCCCCGTCCCACGCCCCGCACTCGTCGAGGACCGCCGCCAGCCACGTGCCGATCCCGTCGATGAGCACCGCCCCGCGCGCCACGGCGAGCACTCTGGCCAGGTCGGTGGTCTCGACCGTCCGCCACCACGCGGGCCGCCGCGCCCGGTGCGCCGCTACCCGGGCCGCCCAATCCGCGTCGCCCGCCCCGCCCGGCCAGTCCGGCGCGGTGGCCACGTAGGTCACCTCCGGCTCGCCCGCCAGCCGCACCTCGGCCTGTTCGGATTTGCCCGACCGCGCTCCGCCTATCAGCAGCACCCGCCAGGGCCGCGACTGATCTTCAAACCCTTTGGCCGAACGGTCCGTCGTGATCCGCTCCCCGTCATCTGGCACGCCCACCCGCCAGAACCCGCATCGCCGCTTGAGTTCCGCGACCGCGGGCACCCGGTGATCGGCGAACGCCACCGCGGTGATCGTGTCCGCCGTGACCAGCCCCCGCGCCCGCAGGCCCCCCAGCTGAGCGGGATTGCCCACTAGGTCAAGAAACGCGACGTCGTAGCCCGCCGCCCCCGCGGGCGGATCCGGCACCGCCCCCGGTCCCGCCGGGTAAAGCAGCCGCTCCCCATCGGGCGAGGTGACGTCCCACCCGCCCAGCCGCCCGCTCTCCCGCGCGTCCGCCAGCCGCCGCACCCGGAACCCCGCGATGATCCGCTCCCCGTCCCGAGGCTCCTCCCCGTTATCCGTGCCGCCGTCCTGAGCCTCCCCGTTATCCGTGCCGCCGTCCCGAGCCTCCCTGCCGTTCGTGCCGCCGTCCCGAGGCTCCTCGCCGTGACCCCCCAGCCGTAGCGTCCCGTCCACAACTATGGTCGACCGCTGTCGCCATCTCCCGCCGGCTGCCATCCGCCCGCAGGAGGCGCACCGGCAGCCGGGTTCCGGCCAGCCGGAACCCCCTCCCGATCCCTCGACCAGGACCTCCATCAGCCGAGGAACGACAGCCGCACCCGGCGGTCCGGGTTGTCCACGTTGAGGTCGACCAGGGCGATGGACTGCCAGGTGCCGAGGGCCAGTCGGCCACCGATCACCGGCACGGTCGCGTACGGCGGCACGAACGCCGGCATCACGTGCGAGCGGCCGTGCCCGCGAGATCCGTGCGCGTGCCGCCAGCGGTCGTCGGCGGGCAGCAGCTGGGCCAGGGCGGCCAGGAGGTCCTCGTCGCTGCGGGCGCCGAGTTCGATCAGCGCTATCCCCGCGGTGGCGTGCGGGACGAATACGTGCAGCAACCCGTCGCCTCCGTCCGCCGCCGCGGCCGCGAACTGCGCGCATTCCCGCGTGATATCCGCGACCGTCTCGTGGTTTCCGGTGCGGACTTCGATGATCTGCGTCTCCATGTCCCGGATCATAGGGTGCCCGCCTCTAGGATTCGCTGCAGCATGTAATGCTCAGGAGCAGGCCAGACCCGAAGGCCGGGGCATGACGGAGGTGGGGATATGGCGGAAGCCGGGGACGAGGCAGGCCCGGGTAGGACGGAAGTCGCCCACGCGGACGGGGCGCGGTTGCGGCTGGCCAGGCAGGCCCGCGGCCTGTCCCAGCAGCAGCTCGCGGGAGTGGCGGGCGTCACCAGGCAGGCCGTGTCCGCCGTCGAGTCCGGGCATTCGGATCCCTCGCTGCGGGTCGCTCTGGCGCTGGCCCACTCGCTCGGCATGACCGTCGAGGAACTGTTCGGCCCGGGTGATCCCGCCGATCCGGTGCTGGCGCGCCCGGTCGCGCCGGCCAGCGGCGGGGGTTCGCGCGTCGCGCTCGCGACCGTCGGCGACACCTTCGTCGCGCTGCCGCTGCACGCGGACATGGCGGCCCGGGTGGGTTTCGGCGCGGCGGGCGGCCTGGTAGTAGGCACCCGGGACAACCGGGAACCCTGGAACCTGATCGAGGTGCGGCCGATCGGGCCGCCGCGGCCCACACTGGTAGTGGCCGGCTGCGATCCGGCTCTGCCGCTGCTCGAGACGCCTCTGGCCCTGCTCGATCCGCCGGTGGCCTTCGCATGGTGGCCGTGCGGCAGCGGCGAGGCACTGCGACTGGCCGCCGCGGGCCTGGTGCACGCCGCGGGCGTCCACCAGCCCGGCGGTGCGCAGGAGGCCGCCGGTACCCAGGAGTCCGGCGATGTCACCGAGATCCCTGGCGGCGCCACGGTGGTGGGGTTCGCCGCCTGGCGGGAAGGCCTGGTGGTGCGCCCAGGAACCGGGGTCCGCGGCCTAACCGATGTCGCCCGCCAGGGACTGCGGCTGGTGAACCGGGAGGCGGGTGCGCAGGCTCGGACGCTGCTCGACCGGGAACGGCTTCGCCTCAGCCTGCCCACGGCCGAACTCGCCGGGTACAACAGCGAGGCCGCCGGCCACCTTCAGGTGGCGGCGGCCATCGCGGGCGGTCTCGCCGACGCGGGCGTCTCGAGCGAGCCCGCCGCGCTGGCCTACGGACTAGATTTCATTCCCCTGGCCGAGGAACGATTCGACCTGGTGCTGCCGGCCAAGCACGCCGCATCCCGGGAGGTTCAGGGCCTGCTGAAGGTGCTCACGTCGCCGTGGCTGCTCGCCCAGCTCGCCAGCCTCCCCGGCTACGATCCTCACCGCTGCGGCATGCTGCGCGATCAGTGGCCGTAAACCGGGACTAGCGTGGCCCGCGCGATCGTGTGGAAGCGCAGGTTGAACCCGGCCACGGCGGGCGTTATCTCGTCGTCGACGTCCAGCGACTCCACGTCGAGTGCGTACACGGTGAACACGTAGCGGTGCGGCGGGTCCCCGGCCGGCGGGGCCGCGCCGCCGAAATCCTTGGCGCCGTAGTCGTTGCGGACGTGGAACGCCCCCTTGGGCAGGCCAGAGCCGTCTGTTCCGGCCGCGCCGGTCTCTAGTTCGGTCACCGAGGCAGGGATGTTGAGCACGACCCAGTGCCAGAACCCGGAACCGGTCGGCGCGTCCGGGTCAAAGGCGGTAACGGCGAAGCTCTTGGTCTCAGCGGGGAAACCGGACCAGGAAAGCGACGGGGAGATGTTCCCCCCGGTCATGCCGAACCCGTCAAAGACCTGGTTGTCCGACATCATCTGCTCATGCGCGACGTCATCGCTATGCACCTCGAACGACGGCACGGCCGGCATGAAGTCGTGGGGCAGCGGCGGACGATCAGTCATGAATTACCTCCTCATCGAGGCGGATTGGCTCCGCTGGTCCAACGTTATCGGTTGGCCCACTGGCTAGCTTGCCGGGCCGGACCGGGCCAAACCGGGATGCCACCGCCCGGTCGCATGATCACGTTTTGCGGCGATCGGGCGCATCCAACTCCCGGAGTTCTCCTACGGTGGTGTCGTGAGGCAGCAGCCGGGACGCAAGGTCCGCAGGCGAACGCGCCGCAGAGCAGCGAACAGGTTCGTCGGCCGGATGCGGCGCAGCGCCGCGCGCGGGGTCGTCGGCCGGGCCGCGCACGGGGCCGTCGGCCGGATCCGGCTGGGCACGGCGGGCTCTTCCCCGCGGCTGCGCCGGTGGGTCCTGGCCGTTGTCCTGCTCGGCGTGGCCATCTTGCCTTACCCGACGCAGGGCGCGGTCGGCGTGCCACCCGCGTCGGTGTGCCGGCCGGGCTGCCGGGCCGGGTCGGTATCCAGCATGGTCAGCTGGACCGCGCCGCTGTCCGGATCGTGGGACGTCGCCCCCGGGCTTACCGGCACGGTACCCGCCTCTGGCCTGGCCTATGTGTCCGTCGGGCACGGTCTCGCCGTCGTGGGCGCGGGCCTGACGGTGTCCGGCTACTCGTCCAAGACGGGGGCGCTGCGGTGGCGGGTGACGCTGGCCGGCTTCCCGGCGGGCGCGGCCATCGTGTCCGTACGTACCTGGTCCGGCGAGGTGACCGCGGGTGTCTCTTACCCGGCCAGCCCCGCCCGGGCCACCGGGGCCACCCTCGGCCTCAAGCGCACCGAGGTGGTGCTCTCAGACGCGACCGGCGTCCAGACGGGCCGGTACCCGGCCGCCGAGTTCGGCGGAGCGGTCGCGGGCAGCCCGCAGTACACCGTCATCGTCGGTGCGACCGCGGTAACGAGCTACGACAACGCGACCGGGCATATCCGCTGGCAGCGGCCCACCGGCCCAGTCGCGCAGGCATGGCGTACCGACGGCACCTTCTTGTCCGTCGCGGTATCGGCCAGCGGGTTCGTCGGGTCGGCGCCGGTCACCGCGCTGCGCAGGATTGACCTGGCCACCGGCGCGGAGCTCCTGGTTCTGCCGCTGCAGAGCCTGTCGTATAGCGGCGAGCTCAGCGCCGCGTTCAGCGGCATAGTGCTGTTCTCCTCGGCTACCGGGGTCACCGCGTACAACGGCACGACCGGAGCCACGCTCTGGACCATCCACGGCGCGGTCCCCGAGGGGACCGACCCGGGTTCGGACCGCATCTACCTCACCAGGGGCTCCAACCTCATCGGCGTCGACCCGCACACCGGCCGGATCACCGCGACCGCCCCGGGTTCCGCGGTCGACGGGTCGGCCGGCGTGTACGTGGTCAGAGGCGGTATAGCGTTCGGGCTCGACCAGGGCGCGAACGGGGACGCCTGGGGGTACGACATCGCCGCGCAGCGCGTCATGACGGCCTCCGCCGGGTTGCCCTGGCCGCACTATTTCGTCGATCTGGCCAGCGTCGGCGGCAGCGCCGACCCGGCCAGCGGCATGGTCGTGATCGCGGCCTGCACGCGGCTAGCGCCAAGCGCCCTGACCAAGCCGACCCCCGCCGCGACCGCCAGCTCCACTCCGTCCGCCCAGACGGCCACCCCCGCCCAGACGGCCACCCCCGCCCAGACGGCCACCCCCGCCCCGACCTCGCCGGCCACGACCGCCTCGCCAAGCGCGTCCGTCTCGCCGGCCACGTCCGCCTCAGCCGGGTCGACGCCCAGCCCCGACGTCAGCCCGTCGGCCTCGGCGAGCGCTGGTCAGGGCTGCCTGGATCCCGAACTGGTGGCGCTCACCCTCTAGTGGGATGGATGGACCCTGCCGGGGTAAGTCTTCCTGGCGGAGGCGGAGCTGCCCCCGTACGCGGTCGAGATTAACGTGGTAGGCACGGGCCGCGCAGCATCGCGGCGCCACGCGCGAGTACAGAAACGGCGGGAGGAAATGGACATCATGGTCGGGGTTGGAGGTGAGGACGATCGCGAGAAAACGTCAGGCTGACCCGGCGGCCCCGCACGTGGTCATCTGCGGCGCGGGGTTCGGCGGCCTTTCCGCCATCAAGACCCTCACCCGGGCGGGCCTGCGGGTGACCCTCGTGGATGGTCATCTCTACAGCACCTTCCAGCCCTTGCTCTACCAGGTGGCGACCGCCGGGCTCAACCCGGGCGACGTGGCCTACCCGGCAGGCGGCTTCGTCCGGCGGTACGGGGCGATCTACCGGCGCGGTGAGCTGGCCGCGATCGACTCGGTGTCCCGCAGCATCAAGCTCAGCAACGGCCGCGAGCTCGGTTACGACTATCTCATCGTCGCGACCGGCGTGTCGGCCTCCTATTACGGCATCAAGGGGGCGGCCCTCAACACGTTCGGCTTGTACACCCGCACCGACGCCATCGTGTTTCGTGACCACCTCATGGCAGGCTTCGAGCGGCTGAGCGTGGACAGCGGTGATCTCACCGTCACCGTGGTCGGCGGCGGTGCCACCGGCGTGGAGCTGGCCGGCACGCTGGCCGAGCTGCGCGGCACCGTACTCGGCGCGACCTTCCCCGATGTCGATCCGTCCCGGGTGCACGTCAGGCTGGTCGAGATGGCGCCGTCGCTGCTCGGCCCGTTCGATGAGAAGCTGCGCGACTACGCCAAGGCGCAGCTCATCTCCCGCGATGTCGATGTGCGGCTGAGTACGGAAATCGCCGAGGTCACCGACAAGTATGTGCACCTGGCTGACGGCGAGGACCTGCCGACCGATATCACCGTGTGGGCGGCCGGCGTGGCCGCATCGAACGCCGTGGCGGGCTGGGGCCTGCCGCAGGGCAAGCACGGCCGCATCGCGGTCGGGCCCGACCTGCGGGTGCAAGGGCAGGACCGGATCTTCGCCGTGGGCGACATCGCGATCAACCCCGACGATCCGACGCCGCAGCTCGCCCAGCCCGCCCTGCAGATGGGACGGCACGCCGCCGCGCAGATCGTCAAGCTCGAAGCCAAGGCGCCCACCGAGCCGTTCAAGTACCACGACAAGGGCACGATGGCCACGATCGGGCGCCGCTCCGCCGTGGTCCAGCTGGCCGGCGGGCTGCGGCTGACCGGCACGCTGGCGTGGCTGGCCTGGTTCGCCCTGCACCTGGTCTATCTGCTCGGCGGACGCAACCGCGTGTCCACGCTGGTCAACCTGACGTACCGGTACATTTCCTGGGGCCACGGAGGTGCCGTGATCGTCGGGGATGAACCGCTCAACATCGCCGGGGACGAACCTTTCGAGACCGACGGAGATGAACCTGCCAACCCTGAGTAGGCTTCTTCGCGATGAGTAGGTTCCGGGTACGTGCCGCGTTGTCGGCTGCCGCCGTGCTGAGCGCGTTCGCCGGGCTGGCCGGCTGCAGCGCCGGCTCCGGGCCGGCCGCGAGCTCCCAGGCGGGGTCGACCTCGCAGCCCGCGAACGCCGCCGGGATGAACAATCCCAACCTGGACCTCGGTACCTCGCTGGGTTCGCCGGCGGCGCCTGACTTCCGGCTGATGAACCAGTTCGGTCAGTCGATGTCGCTGAGCCAGTTCCGCGGCAAGGTCGTCCTGCTGTCGTTCGAGGATTCCCAGTGCACTACGGTGTGCCCGCTGACCACGCAGAGCATGCTGGAGGCGAAGCAACTGCTCGGCGCCGCGGGCGAGAAGATCCAGCTCCTCGGCGTTGACGCCAACCCCGATGCCACCAGCGTGGGCAACGTGCTCGCCTACTCGCGGGCGCATGGCATGGTCAACCAGTGGGACTTCCTGACCGGTTCGCTGCCGCAGCTGAAGGCCGCCTGGGGCGCCTATCACGTCGCCGTCCAGATCGAACGGGGCCAGATCGACCACACCCCGGCCCTGTTCGTGATCGATCAGCAGGGTCGGGAACGCAAGCTTTACCTGACGCAGATGGCCTACTCCAGCGTCGGGCAGTCCGCGCAGGTCCTGGCGGACGAGGTTGCCACCTTGCTGCCCGGCCACCCGCATGTCGCCAGTCAGCAGTCGCTCGCGTCCATCGCCGTGCAGGGCCCCGCCAACCACCTCACGCTGCCGTCCGCGGCGAGCGGAGACGGTCCCGTTGCCCTGGGCCCAGGGAAACCACGCCTGGTCATGTTCTTCGTGACCTGGCTGTCCGAGGTCTCCGACCTGAAGTCCGAGCTGGTCAGCGGCAACGCTTATACGTCGGCCGCCCGCCGTGATGGCCTGCCGCCACTCGTCGCGGTGGACGAGACGGTCGTCGAGCCCTCGGCTCAGACCGTCCGTACCTACCTGAAGACCCTCGGCACGACGCTGAGCTACCCCGTCGCGCTTGACACCACCGGCCGGGTGGCCGACGGCTACAGCGTGCAGGACCAGCCCTGGTTCGTCCTGACCTCGGCAACCGGCAAGGTCCTCTGGTCGCACGACGGCTGGCTGCCCCCGGCGGCCCTCGAATCAGCCGCCAAACACGCCATTTCCCAGGGATAGCCCACCGCCCCACCGGCTGCCCAGCGGTCGGTCGCCGCTCCAGCTATCGCGCTCGCGGTTCTTGGCCGCAGTCCCTGGCTGCGGTACCGTGCGTCCTGTGATGCACAAGCGCATCATGGTGTGCGACGCCGCCAGAAGATCATGGAGGATCCGGCTTCTACGGAAGATCAGGTACCTTATGACAGCCCAAATTCTCCGTAAAGCTCGAATCTTCCACGATAAATCCTCGACTGATAGTACAAGTGAGCGAAATATGCACGGATGAGGGTAACGAGGTCCGTGAGTCGCCCAGGGCGCGGCGCCGTAGCGCGAGCCGCAGCCGTAGCGCGAGCCGCAGCCGAAGCTGCAGCCGCAGCCCGCAGCCGCACGGCATCAGTCGCCGTAAGCCTGCCCTGGGAAGATCACGGGCCCTACGCCACGCATGGTTTGGGCCCGGGCCCGGGCCCGGAGCGCCTCCGCGGCCTGGTGGCCGTTCTCGCCGGTCTGCGACATGCGGGCCGCGATGAGCCCCGCGACCAGCGGCGTCGAGAAGGACGTCCCGCTCCAGCGGGCCATGCCATCGAAGTCCCGCCATTGGCCGACGTTCGGCGGCTCGGTGCACAGGTACCGTCCTTTGGCGAAGGCGTTGACCAGCCCCTCGCCCGGCGCGTACACGTCCACCCAGGACCCGTAGTTACTGAAGTACGCCCGACTCTGCCGGTCGGCGCTGAGGGCGCCCACGCCCACCGCCCAGGGATAGGCCGCCGGCCAGAACGGGCGCCTCGATGAGTCGTTCCCCGCCGCCGCCACTAGGACCGTTCCGGCATGGCTGCGCAGTCGCTCTTCCACGACCTCGAAACCCAGCAGCGGGATGTCGTTCCTGCTGTTGGTGCCGAACGAGAGCGAAATGACCTCCGCGCCCATCTTGAGCGCGTCGGACACCTGCTTGGCCAGGTCAGCCTCGAAGATCGCACCAAATTTGGCGAACGTCCGGTACACCTGCACCTCGGCCTTCGGCGCCATGGTCCGCGCGATACCGGCCACGAACGTCCCGTGGCCCGCGTAGGGAAGGATGCGGGGCGGGTAGCCGCCGATCGGGTTCTCCTTCTCGCCCTGGACGCCTTCCAGCCATGTGTGCTCGGCGTCCGCACCCGGCAGCAAGCCGCTGTCGAGAATCGCCACGAGGACGCCTTCGCCGTCGCACTGTTCGGTGGATACGCCCGGGTCGGGCGGCGCGTTACCCGGGACCTCCTCCGGCTCTGTGGCCGGACAGGCCGTGGCGGGGCAGATATAGAGGATGTGATCCGGTGTGGCCACTCCCTCGCCGAGCGTCCGGTCGATGTGGGCGCAGACCTCCTCCACGCTCCGGCGCTCGTCGGCCGAGAACTCCAGCCGGGTCAGGCCGCGCAGGTTGTTGTCGTGCGCTACCGGGGTGCCAGATACGACAGCGGACACGCGATCAATGTCGGCGTCACGAACCAGCAGGGTGCGTTCCCGGTGCAGGTAGTCGACGTGGTCGGGTTCGGCCCGGTCGGCCGGGTGAGCCGCCGCGCTGTCCAGGCCGTCCAGGACGTCGGGAATACCGGACAAGACCAGGCTGAGCTGCGCGTCGAAACGGCTTCGCGGCTCGTTGTGTCCCTCGTCGCGAATTGTCATAATTGCCCCATTCCACATTTAACTGGCGTCGGGAACTGTCTAGCATCAATTGCATGGAGGCGGGAAATCCTGATTCTGATACAGAGAGCTTGCCAGTCGACCCGGTCCAGCTCCTGCCGCTCGCCGTGTCCCGGCCTCACGATGCCTTGCTCGCCGCGCGTTCCGTGCTGGTCGGCCGATCCAGCTCGTACGACGCCTCGCTGGCTCATCACGCGATCGGGATCGTTCTGCGCGATCGTGGAGACCTCCCAGGAGCGATCGCTGAGCTGAAGAGGGGGGTAAAGCTGGCCCGGGCGTCAGGCCGGAGCGAGCGTGAAGTCGATGTGCAGGCAAGCCTGGGAGTGACGCTCGCATGGACGGGCCGCAGCCAGCAGGGTCTGGCCGTGCTGAGCCGGGCTGTAGAGGACTCGCGCGGCGGCATGGTTGGCCGTGTGCTCATGCGGCGTGCTTATGTCTTGTGGGACATGGGCCGTTTCCGCGAGGCCCACGAGGACCTAAGTCGCGCCCTGCTTTCTCTCCGTCGGGCGGGCGACACGGTCTGGGAGGCGCGGTCACTGACCCATCGGGCCTTTGTTTTTCTCGGGCTTGGCCTGCCCGGGCGTGCGCGCACCGACTTCGCCCGTTCCGAGGAGCTGTATGCCACGACCGGGCAGGAACTCGAGTACGCCAAGGCCCGGCATAACCGCGCGCTGGTGGCACTGATCCGCGGCGACCTTCCCGAGGCGCTTACCTATCTTGACGAAGCAGCGAACCGCTACGACGCGCTGGGCGAGACCCTACCCGACCTCGCCATCGACCGCTGCTCTGCGCTGCTGGCCGCCGGGCTGGCCGTGGAAGCGGCGCAAGAGACCGCCGTCGCACTCAGCCAGCTACCCCCGGGGGGCGGCATAGCGTACAAGAAGGCGGAACTGCTCTTCGCGGCGGCCACTGCCGCCCTGGCTGCCGGCATCCCCGCCGATGCCAGAGAGCGGGCCGGTCAGGCCCGCCGGCTGTTCCGGACCCAGGGACGGCCCCTCTGGGAGGCGCGCGCCGGCCTCGTCCTGGCCCAGGCTAAGTACGCGGCCGGCGACCATTCCGCCGCGTTGTTCCGGTACGCCGAGCGGGTCGCTGCCGATCTCGAGGCGTCCCGGGCCGGCGAGGCGATGCAGGCGCACCTGCTCGCCGGGCGCATCGCCCTGAGCCGGGGCGGTGTGACCGAAGCCGACCCGCACCTCGAGCGCGCCGCGAGGTCACGCCGCCGCGGGCCGCCGCTGACCCGGAGCGTGGCCTGGCTCGCTCGGGCGCTGCAAGCCGATGCGCGAGCCAACGCCCGGGCCACCGTCGCCGCCTGTACGCGCGGCCTCGACGCCCTCGAGGAGCACCAGATGAGGCTCGGAGCCACCGAGTTGCGCGCGTACGGCATGGCGCACGGCGTCGAGCTGGCCAAGCTGGCCCAGCGCGACGCGCTCAGGCGCGGCGACATCCGTCGGCTGCTGTTCTGGAGCGAGCGACGGCGGGCGACCGCGCTGGCTGCGCGGAGTACGCCGCCGAAGGAAGACAAGGAGCTCGCGGCCGAACTGGAAGCGCTGCGCGGCGTGACCCGGCTGCTGGAGACGACCGAGATGGCTGCTCCCCACCGGAACGCTCTGGAGCGAGAGCGGCGGCGGCTCGAGGCGGCGGTGCAGGCCCGCACGCGCAGGTCATCGAGTAGCCGCAAACCCACCGAGGGCGAGTTCGATCTCGGCGCGCTCTTCGACGAGCTCGGCGAGAGCACGCTGATCGAGATCGTCGAGGTCGAAGGCGTGCTGCACGCGATCATCGTCGCGGACCGGCGACTGCGGCTGCACCCGGTGGGCGCCGTTCCCGAACGGGAGATCCAGATGAACCGCTTCGTGTTGCGCCGCCTCGCGCACCGTCCCCCGCAACCTAGCGACGAGCTCGTGCTGAAGCACAGAGGTACCAAGCTGGAGTCCTCGTTGCTCGGCGACGCGGCCATGCTGCTCGGGGACGGCCCGGTCGTTGTCGTACCGCCAAGCTGGCTCCCGGCCGTGCCGTGGACACTGATGCCGTCGTTGTGCGATCGCGTCGTGACCGTGGCGCCGTCCGCGTCGACCTGGGTGCGGGCGCGGCGCACGATGCCTCCAGCCCAACGACGCGTGGCTCTTATCGTCGGGCCCGGACTGGCCACCAAGGGCGCCGAGGTCGCGTCGTTGCGCTCCCGCTATCCCGAAGCCGTGCTGCTCGGTCAGGGCAGCGCGACGGCCGCCAACGTGCTCGCCGCCCTGGACGACGCGTGGCTCGCGCACATCGCGGCCCACGGCACGTTCCGGGCTGACAACCCCATGTTCTCGTCAATACTGTTCGACGACGGTCCTCTGACCGTGCATGACTTCGAGCGCCTGGGCCGCACACCGTACCGGCTGGTCCTCTCCAGTTGCGACTCTGGAGTAGTTGCGACGGTGGGCACCGACGGACTCCTGGGCCTCGTGAGCAGCCTGGTCTCGCTCGGCGCGGCTGGAATCGTGGCCAGCATCGTGCCCGTCAATGACTTCGCCGCTGTGCCTCTCATGCTGGCTCTACACGACGCTCTTCAACGAGGTGCGACGCTCCCAGAGGCGCTTCTGGCTGTACGCAAGGCGACCAGCGGCGACCCGCTGGCGGAGGCGACCGCGCATTCCTTCATGGCTCTTGGCGCCTGAGATTTGTCCCCGCGAGCCGAGTAGGCCTGATCAGCGCCGCACCGAGTTTCGATACGGAGTCCGATTCCAGCGTGTTGTGGCCGCGAGTCCGCGGGTCCCCCCCAGCCCGCGGACTCGGACGTAACTACGGAGTGGTCGGCGGGCGGTTTGATACATAGACCGCGCAGAATGCAGATCCCGGCTGCTCAGAGCGTGATCCACCCGGTCAGCACGTCGGCGCCGTCCGTGATCCGGCAGCGCAGCCGGAACGGGCTGGGCGGGATCGGGTCGACGGCGAAACAGCCGATCTCGTCGACCGGGGAGATCGTGGTGGCACCCGCCCGGGTCTGCGTCTCGACCGTCCCGGCCCGCGGCGGGATGATCTGACCGAGCAGCGAGCTCTCGGTGACCTCGAGTTCCAGGCTGAAATGGGCCGACGTGAAGGTCAGGGCGCGGATCGACGCGGTCTCCGACCGCACGGTGGCCGCGACGTCCCGGTCCTGCTCACGCCCGGAGTCGTAGGTCAGCTGCGCGAGCTCGGCGTCGATACTGTGCCAGGTGTAGGCGCTCTTGCCCATCTCGACGAATTCGTCAGGTACGGCCTGGCGTGCCCGCATCGACTCGCGCAGCGCCGCTAGGAGCTGCTCGTCGTCCCAGCTTTCAAGCACCTTGGCCGCCTCCCGAAGTGCTGATGGTGAACTCGTCCCCCGTGAAGTTGATGAGAGCCTCGGACCGGCGCAGTCGTTCCAGGCAACGAGCCCGCTGCGGTCCGATGCTTCCCACCGGGATCCCCAGCGTGGCGCTGATCTCCGAGTATGACCGGGGCGGGTCGGCGAACAGCATGGCCAGCAGCTGCCGGCAATGCGACGGTAGCTCGGCGAAGGCCGCGCGCAGCGTCGCGTTCCGTTCGGCGATCAGGATCTCCTCCTCGATCATCGCCTTGTCCACGAACTGGTCCCCGTCATCGAGCCTCGTCCCCCGCTGCTGCGACCGGCGAGCCGCCGTGACGACCCGAAGGCATTCACGGTGGGTGGTGGTCGCCAGCCAGCCGGGCAGGGCGGCCGGCTCGCGCAGCTTACCGAGCTGCTCGACCAGCAGCAGCCACACGGTCTGCCCGATGTCCTCGATGTCGTGGTTGCTCAGCTCGTACCGCAGGCAGATCGTCCACACCAGCGGCGAGTAACGCTCCACCAGTTCGTTCCACGCGTCCTGATCGCTTCCGGCCGCGCGGGTCACCAGCGCGACAACGTGCGGGTCATCACGCATGGTCCGTCCCTGGCTGCTCGCTCTGCACCATGATCAGCGCCTTGGGTAAATGGCAGTAAACCCCTTTGTAGCTCAGAGAGCCGCGGCAGGCCAGCTGATACACCGCGACGGCGGGGTTTTATGAGCCAGCCTCCGCCAGCAGGAGGCCGCTCGCGTCGAAGTGGCGTGGGATAGGCCCGATGACCCGGGCGGGCAGTACTGCGGCCCGCCCGGCTACCAATCTGTCCGCCGGTGCGCCGGCCTTCAGGCCGAGTGGTGAAGGCGGGAGGTGAGCCTGTTGTTAGCGGCCAGGGCGGTCCTGCTGCTGATGTCCTGGCGCAGGATCGCCCGCCGGTAGTGCCGCCGCAAGTCGGGGAACTCCTGCCGCAGCCGACGGGACGACGCCCCTTGAGGCTGTTGACCAGCCTGGACAGGGCGACGGCGGGCGGGAAGTTTCCTAGCAGGTGGACGTGGTCGCCTCGCCGTTGACTCGGCCAGGTCAGTGCCGGGATCCGCGCACGCTTCCTGCATGATCGCTGGGGGCCGGGTGCCGGGTGCTGGGTGCTGACTACCTGATGCCGTACCTGGTTAGGGGAACCAGGTAGGCGCGGATGACGAAGACACGATTTCTGTCGGCGCGGATGTGCTTTACTCGGCCATAAAACGTAAGTAAGTTCTAAGTATGCTGCTCCGGTACAACTACCGCCTGTATCCCACGCCGGGGCAGCGGCAGGCGCTGGCGCAGGCGTTCGGCTGCGCGCGGGTGGTGTTCAACGACGCCCTCCGCGCCCGCCAGCAGGCGCACGCCGCCCGGCTGCCATACCCCAGCGACGCGGAACTGTCGGCCCGGCTGACCGCGGCCAAGGCCACCTCGGAGCGGGCCTGGCTGGGCGAGGTCTCCGCGGTGGTGCTGCAGCAGGCCCTGGCGGACCTGAACGCGGCGTACCGGAACTTCTTCGCCTCGGTCACAGGCAGCCGGAAGGGGCCGAAGGTCGCGCCGCCGAAGTTCCGGTCCCGCAAGGACCGCAGGCAGGCCATCCGGTTCACCGCGAACGCCCGGTTCAGGGTGCTGGCAAACGGGAAGCTGCGGCTGCCGAAGATCGGCGACGTGCCGGTGCGGTGGTCTCGCGAGCTTCCGTCTGTCCCGTCGAGCGTGACGGTAATCATGGACGCGGCGGGCCGGTACTTCGCGTCGTTCGTGGTAGAGGCCGGGGATGACCCGCTCCCCGAGGTGGGTACCGAGGTCGGCATTGACCTGGGGCTGGCGCACTTCGCGGTGCTGTCCGACGGGCGGAAGGTCACTAACCCGAGGTTCCTGCGCCGCGCTGAGCGGAAGCTCCGCGTGGCGCAGAAGGCCCTGAGCCGCAAGGCAAAGGGCAGCAGCAACCGGGATAAGGCCCGGGTCAGGGTCGCCCGGGTGCATGCCCGGGTGGCCGATGCGCGCCGGGACTGGCTGCACAAGGAATCCTCTCGTATTATCCGCGACAGCCAAGCGGTGTACGTGGAGGACTTGTGCGTGACCGGGCTCGGCCGGACCCGGCTGGCCAAGTCGGTGCACGACGCCGGCTGGTCGGCGTTCGTACACATGCTGGAATACAAGGCCGCCAGGTGCGGGCGCACGTTTGCCCGGACCGGCCGGTTCGAGCCCACCAGCCAGGTGTGCTCGGCCTGCGGGACCAAGGACGGTCCCAAGCCGCTCAGTGTGCGCATCTGGACGTGCGCGGCGTGCGGCACGGTGCACGACCGGGATGTCAACGCGGCCAGGAACATCCTCGCCCTGGGGCGCAGGGAGAGGCTAAACGCCTGCGGAGGCGGCGTAAGACCGGGGCGTGCCCCGGCGGCTGCCAGCGAAGCAGGACCCCTCCGAGGTGCCGCGTGAGCGGCACGGCAGGAATCCCGCGCCTTCAGGCCGGAGAGGACGTCAAGTCGGTTTGATCGTGGCCTCGGGCTGGACCGCGGCGGAGTGCCGGTCGGCCACCCAGGCGGCGATCTGCGTTCGCGAGGTGAAGCCCAGCTTGGCCAGGATGTTGGCGACGTGCCGGGCCGCGGTCGTATGGCTGATGGAGAGCTCTTCCGCGATGGCCTTGTTGCTGGCGCCGACGGCCACCAGCGCGGCGATCTGGTGCTCCCTGGGGGTGAGCGAGCTGGGCGGCGCCGCGGCCACCTCGTACGCTCCCACCACGGCCAGGGCCCGGTTGTCGCTCTCGGGCGCCGCGTCGGGCGGCAGGTCCAGCGCCAGCGCCACCGCGGCCTCGCTGTTCAGCGCCCGCCCCTGCGCCCAGAGCCGGGCCACGACCGCATCGCCGAGCCGTCGCGCCGGGGTCAGGTAGCTTTCCGTGCGGGCGCCGGACAACGGCGGCAGGCCGGCCGTCTCCCGCAGCGCGGTGGCGGCCGCGGTCAGCTGCACGGCCCGTTCCGGCTGGTTCTCGTGCACCGCCAGGGCCGCGAAGGCCTCGAGCCCGCGGGCCACGCCGATGCGGGCACCGGTGGCGTGGCTGAGCCGGATACTCCTGGTGAGGTGCCGCCTGGCCTGCTCGGTCGCGCCGAGGTCCATCGCGACCCGGGCCAGGCCGGCTAGGCAGCGCGCGATCTCCGGCCGGGCGCCGATTTCCCGCAGGATCGCCAGCGCCTCCACGTACCGGCTGTGCGCCTCACCCGGGTGACCGCGGAGCCGGGCCAGGTCACCCAGGCCCAGCAGGGCGCGAGCGGCGCCCCACTGCTGGTCGATGCGCCGCATCACCGCGACCGAGGCGCTGGCCAGCTGCTGGGCCTCGCGCAGCTTGCCCGCCTGGGCCGCGAGCGCCGCCCGGGTGCCCAGGGCGTAACCCTCGTTCCAGCCGTCCCCGCCTCTCTGCGCGACCTCCAGCGCGTCGCCGGTGTGCGCGGCCGCCTCGTCGGTCCGCCCGGTGTGCAGGGTGACCTCGGCGAGCAGGTTGAGCGCGGCGGCGGTCCAGAACCCGTCGCCGGCGTCACGGCACAGCTTCAGCCCCTCGGTGGCCAGGGCCTCGGCGGTGGCCGGATCGCTGGACAGGGCGAGCTGCGCGCGTACCACCGTGGCGGCGCCCCGGACTCCGGCGGGAACGGCGGCGGAGTCCAGGGCCAGGAATGAGTCCAGCCACTCGCCGCCCTCGGCGAAGCTGCCCCACACGATCCAGCACGGGCTGACCGCCGTGCAGATGCGCAGGCCCGCTTCCACGTCGCCGGCGCCACGTTGGGCCAGGCACCAGTTCAGCGCCTGGAACACGTTGCTGGCATCGACGTCGTACCGGCGAAAGACGTCGACGCGGGCCGACCAGGGGGCCGGCACCCGGGCCATCCCGATGGCCAGATTCCGCTCGGCCGTCCGCACCGCGTAGTCGCGGAGCGCGCCGGCGAACTTCTCCTGCTCGCCGGCCTCGGCCAGCCGGTCGCAGGCGTACTCCCTGATGGTGTCGAGCATCCGGTAGCGCGTCTGGCCGAACAGCGCCGGCTCGGGCACGACCAGCGACTTGTCCACGAGCGCGGCGATCAGGGCGAGTAGCGCCCGGGCCGGGATGTCAGCGTCGGAGCACACCTGCCCGGCCATCTCCAGTGACCATCCGGTGAAGACGGACAGCCGCCGGAACAGCACGCGTTCCGGCGGCGTGAGCAGTTCATGGCTCCATTCGATGGCGGCGCGCAGGGTGCGTTGGCGGGGCGCGGCGGACCGCTGGCCCGCGGTCAGCAGCCCGAACCGGTCATCGAGGCGGGCGCTGATCTCCTCGACCGACAGCGCCCGGACCCGCGCCGCGGCGAGCTCGATCGCCAGCGGCATGCCGTCGAGCGCACGGCAGATCGAGGTGACGACGGCGGCGTTGGCCGGGCCGACCACGAATCCGGGGCTGGCGGCGGCGGCCCGGTCGGCGAACAGGCGGATGGCCTCGTAACGGTACGCGTCCTTGCCCGCCGGGTCGGTGCCCGCCGGCGCCACGGAAAGCGGCGGCACCCGCCATACCGTCTCGGCCGCGAGGCGCAGTGGCTCGCGGCTCGTGGTCAGCAGTCTCAGCCCCGGCGAGCTGGCCAGCAGCCACTGGCTCAGCTCGGCGGACACGTCGATCAGGTGCTCGCAGTTATCCAGGGCCAGCAGCAGCCGGCGGCCCCGCAGCGCGTCGGCCAGCGTCTGCCTCAGCGGGCGCCCGGCCTCTTCGCTGACGCCGATGACCGCGGCCACGCGCGAGGCCACCAGGTCAGCCTGCTGCAGGTCCGCCAGCTCGACGAACCATGCCCCATCGGGAAACTCATCCGCGACCGCGGCCAGCAGCCGCAGCGCCAGCCGGGTCTTCCCGATGCCTCCGGGCCCCCACAAGGTCAGCGCCCGGGTATGACGCAGCATCCGGCGCAGTTCGCTGAGCTCGCGCTCGCGGCCGACGAAGCTATTCGGTTCCTCGGGCAGATGTGCCTGGATCTCGTCCACGTCATTCCCTCGGGCCTGCGTCTCGGCACCGTCAAACATACCCGGAGCTAACCTGGCGGGTAATCCCCGGAGTAAGGGAGGTAAACGCCGGGGCACCGATTCACCCGGTCAGTAAGAACGGTGAGCTGGGCTGCCCACATCCCCCACCAGGCACGCGCGCGTCCCTGGTAACAGCCCAGATCTCACCGTTTTTTCACCGTATAAGGTCAGCGGCCCGGCGGCATCGTCCGGATTATGTACGTCATTATGTATTTTGCACGTTCCTTCTGGTCAGCCAAGGATCGTCAGCAGCTCCCGGAGGTCGCTGATCGTGTAGTCGGGCACGCAGTCCCGGTAGGCCTTCTTGCCCTGATCGGAATCGAACATCACGGTCCTCAGGCCGGCTTCCCTGGCCCCGAAGATGTCCCGGTACATGTCGTTCCCGACGTACAGCGCGTTCTGCGCCGTCACGTTCATCCCGCCCAGCGCGAACTGGAAGAGCCGCCGGTCGGGCTTGCGGTATCCGTAGTCGCCGGAAACGATGATCGGGTCGAAGTAGCCGAGCAGGCCGACCCGGTGCAGCTCGCCGCGCGCGTATGCGGTCTGCGCGTCGGTGACGAGCGCGAGCGGGTAACGCCCGCGCAGGGCGTCAAGCACCTCGCGGGCATGCGGGTACAGGCCGAGCTGGCGGCGGGAGATGCCGCGCGACATCTCGGCCAGGAACAACGGCATCTGCTCGAGTTTGGCGGCGGGCAGGGCCCGAGTAAAGGCCGTCTGGTGCTCTTCGATGATGCGGTGCCAGATACCCGCGGCGTCGAACTCGGGATGGGCGTGCGGGCTGGCGTGCTGCTGCTCCGTCATGATCTGGAAATAGAGCTCCCTGACCTGCTGCCGGCACAGGTCGATGCCCTGGTAGGTGAGGAAGTGCGCCGCGGCACGGAAGATCTCGTCCATGCCCTCGTCGGTCAGGATCTTGACCAGGGTGCCGTTCGCGTCCCACACGACCGCTCGGATGTCCATGCCTGCATCTTGCCGGACCGGAAGCGCGGGGCAGGCCGGGAGCCGGGCGATCAGGCGGCTCGAAGCAACTTCTTGGCCCGCGCGACGAGCCGCCGGCCGTAGTCCTGGTCGATGTAGTCGTTCCTGGCGATCCGCAGCAGGTTCAGCGCCATGTAGTAAGGCGCGCGGGCTTTGACTGACTCGAATGTCCGCTGCCGGTCGGGGAAATGGCAGCTGTACTCCCACAGGAAGTGCCCGATGAACGGCTCCGCGCCCCGCCCATCACCGGGCCGGTCGCCCGCATCGCGCATGAAGGCGTGCTGCAGCTCGCCCGCGACCCGCCCGACATCGAACATCCGGTCGCCGCGCTTCATCCGTTCCAGGTCGATCGCCGCGACGTCGATGCCGTCGCCGAACAGGAAGTTGGCCGGCGTCGCGTCGCCGTGCAGCCACACCTGCTGGTCCTGCCACATCTGCGGGCGGTCCCGCCAGCCGTCGCGCAGCCGGGACAGCTCGTCCATGTCGTCCGCCCCGATCCGGTGGGTCCGGCTGAGCCTGCCCGTGATCGTGTCGAAGTACCTGCAGTCGGCCTCGAAATCGACGGCCGCCCCGTTGGCCGTCCGGTCGTGCTGGGTGGCCAGAAAGTAGGCCAGCGCCTTCAGCCGCCAGTAAAGATGCGCGTCGTCCCGGTGGTGCGTCGCGCGCCCGATCGCGTGGCTGAATTCCTCGCCGCAGTAGTACTCGACGGCGAGCACGCCGTTGATGTCACGGCTGCAACCCAGCGGGCGGATCACGTGGTGCGGTGACCCGATGAGGTTATAACGGCGCAGCGTCTTGAGCCCTTCGTACTCCTGGCGTGCCATCCAGGCGGCCTTGTCCAGGTCCGGGCTGAACCTGGGACCGTAGAACTTGCAGATGATCTTGACGTCGCTCGACTTCTCCTCGTAGGCGTAGACCACGTTGCTGCCGGACAGCCGGAAGGCACGGAACGCCGGATGCGGCTCGCGCACCTGCAGGCGATCGCGGATGATCCCGCTGAGGAAGTGATGCAGCGGGTCATCACCCGCGACGTAACCGACGTATCTCCCGTTCACCGGAAGTCTCCTTATCCCCCGTGGCGCGGCTCTCGCTAGCCCCCGCTAACTGGTCCGGGCCGCGCCCTACTTGACACGGAGCCGCCTGACCCGGCCCTGATATACGCGGCGAGGCCACGATTCGGTCACGCTGCCGTCGGCTGCCGTTCACAGGGCTCTGACCTGCGACTTGACTTGACCGAACCTGTGTTCGATACTTGGTTCAATGGGGAACGCGCCTGCGGAAATCAGGCGGATGCCGGCCGGACAGCCTGGGTCATCTGCGGTCTTGAAGGCACCCGTCCCAGGGGTGCCGGCCGGGACGTGGCCCGTCTTGCCGGCGCTGCGCGAGCTACTGCCACGAGGCGGCCTGGCTCGCGGATCGGTGGTGGCGGCGGCCGAATTCGGCCTGCTGTGCCTGGCGCTGGCGGCCGGCGCCTCGGCGGACGGGGCCTGGTGCGGGATCGCCGGGATACCCGAGGCCGGGGTGCTGGCGGCCATCGGCCTCGGCCTGGACGCCAGCCGGACGCTGCTGGTCCCGGACCCCGGTCCGGCCTGGCCGCAGGTGGTGGCGTCGCTGCTGGACGGGTGCGAGCTTGTCCTGGTGCGCCCGCCCGCGAGGGCGCCGGCCCAGGTGCGGCAGCGCCTGGAGGCGACGCTGCGGCGCGGCCGGGGCGTGCTGCTGGTAGCCGGCGACTGGCCCGGGGCGCAGGTGCGCCTGCGGGTACGCCAGCAGCGGTGGACCGGCCTGGGAGACGGGCACGGCCGGCTGCGGGCGTGCTGCGCGGAGGTGACGGCCGACGGCCGCGGCGAGGCGGCGCTGACGCGCACCCGCTGGCTCTGGCTGCCCGCCGCAGACGGCCGCGTCACCGCGGCCGACCCGGTGGACATCCCGGTGCTTGATATCCCGTCCGCCGGGTCCGCGGCCGGGCTCCGTGCGGTGAGCGCCGGATGAAGGCACCCGAGCGCGTCATGGTCCTGTGCTGTATAGGCCTGCGCCGGCCGGACCTGCGCAGGTCCGGCCGGCGCATCCCGGACGCGAGCCCGCCCGACCGCGAGGCGGCGCGGTTGTTCGAGCGGGTGCTCGCGGCAGTGACCGCGTTCTGCCCGGCCGTGGAGGTGGTGGAACCGGGCGTATGCGCGTTCGGGGCCCGCGGGCCGGCCCGCTACTTCGGCGGCGAGACCGCGCTGGCCGCCCAGATCATCGCGGCCGTGGCCGAACTCGGCGTCGAATCCCGCGCCGGGATCGCCGACGGGCTGTTCGCAGCCCTCCTCGCCGCTCGCCCTGCCACCCCCGCTCGCCCGGCCGGCGAATCCGGCGCCGTCGATCCGATCCGGTGGATACCGCCGGGCGGGACGCCCGGATTCCTGGCCGCGCAGCCGGTGGCCGTCCTGGCCGAGCAGGGCCGCTTCGATCAGGACCTGGCGGGCCAGGACCTGATTAGGCTGCTCACCCGGCTCGGCCTCGGCACCCTCGGTGACCTGGCCGCGCTGCCGGCCAGCGATGTGGCCGGCAGGTTCGGCGACACGGGCGAGGCCGCGCACCGGCTCGCCCGCGGCCTGGACGCCCGCCCGCTCGCGACCCGGCCTCCGACCGCCGAGACGTCTGTTACCCGCGAGTTCGACCCGCCGGAACCACGAGCCGAACCCGTGGTGTTCGCCGCCAAGGCGCTCGCGGAACAGCTGCACGCCGGCCTGGCCGCCCGCGGGCTGACCTGCGTCCGGGTGCAGGTCCGGGCCAGCTGGGCGGACGGCAGCCAAAGCAGCAGGCTGTGGCGGCACGACGGGCTGCTGACCGCGGCCGGCGTCGCCGACCGGGTCCGCTGGCAGCTCGACGGCGCGGCCGCGGGGGACGGAGAAGAGTACGCCCCCGGCGGCATCGTCGCGCTGCGCCTGGCGCCCGATCAGGTGGTTCGCGCCACCGGCCACCAGCTCGCACTCTGGGGCGAGACCGTGATCAGCGACCGGGTGGCGCGCGCCGCCATGCGCGTGCAGGCCATACTCGGGCACGAGGCCGTCCTGCGGCCGGTCCCGGGGGGCGGCAGGAACGTTTCCGAGCAGGTGAGCCCCGTCCCGTTCGGGGAAAAAAGAGAGCCTCGCCTGGCCGCCGCCGCGCCGTGGCCCGGGCGGATCATGGGGGCGGCGCCAGGTCTGGTTTACCCGGCCGCCCGTGAGGCGGAAGTGACCGATGATGACGGGTGCCTAGTCACCGTCACCGGGCGGTGCGTGCTGTCGGCTCCGCCCGCCCGGCTGGCGGTCGAGCACGAGCCGTCGCGGCGCGTCACCGCCTGGGCCGGGCCCTGGCCGCTGTCCGAACGCTGGTGGGACCCGGCCGCCGCCCGCAGGCGCGCCCGGTTCCAGCTGGCCACCGACGACGGGCGGGCGTGGCTGGCGGTGGTCAAGGACGGCCGCTGGCTGATCGAGGCGGGTTACTGGTTATGGGCTGGGATAACCCGCCGATTCCCTGGCGCGAGCTCGAACGCCGGATGTCCTGGCGCTCCGGGGGCCGCGGCGCGCCCCGCCCGCCGCGGCCCGCCGAGCAGGCCGCGGCCCCGGTGCCCTGGCGGCCGCAGAGCGCTATCCCCTGGGCCGAACTGCACTGTCATTCCTCGTTCAGCTTCCTGGACGGGGCGGCCACCCCGGACGAGCTCGTCGCCGAAGCCGCCCGGCTCGGCCTGGCGGTGCTGGCCATCACCGACCACGACGGGATGTACGGGGTGCCGCAGTTCGCGCAGGCCGCGGCGAGGCTGCGGGCCAACGGCGCCCGGCTGGGCACGGTGTTCGGCGCCGAGCTTTCCCTTGGCCTGCCGTCGAGCCAAGGCAGCAAAGCGCCCGACCCAGCCGGCCGTCACCTGCTGGTCCTGGCCCGCGACCCGGAAGGCTACACAAGACTGTGCGCCGTGATCAGCGCCGCCCAGCTGGCGGGCGGGCAGAAGGGGCGCCCGGTCTACGACGTCGACGCGCTGGCCGGGGCGCACGACGGTCACTGGGTCGTGCTGACCGGGTGCCGGAAGGGACCGGTCCCCGCCGCGCTCGCCGCCGAGGGGCCGGACGCTGCCTGGCGGGAGCTGACCAAGCTGACCGGCATGTTCGGCCACGAGAACGTCATGGTGGAGCTGAACTGCCGCCACGATCCCGGCGACGATGAGCGCAACGACGTGCTGGCCCGGCTGGCCGCCCTCGCGGACGTGGGCGTGGTGGCCACGGGCAATGTCCACTTCGCGGCGCCCGCGCAGGCGCGGCTCGGCCAGGCGCTGGCCGCGATCCGGGGCCGGCGCAGCCTGGCTGACATGGACGGCTGGCTGCCCGCGGCCGGCACGGCTTACCTGCGTTCCGGTGCGGAGATGGCCGCCCTGCTGCGGCGCTATCCGGGCGTGGCCGAGCGGACCGTCTCACTCGGCCGGGATTGCGCCTTCGACTTCAGCGTGATCGCGCCGCGGCTGCCTGACTTCCCCGTTCCGGCCGGATACCACACCGAGGCGGCCTGGCTGCGCGAGCTGGTGGCCAGGAAGGCGCCGGGCCGGTACGGCCCGCCGGGCCATGAGCGGGTGCCGGGTGCGTATGCGCAGATCGCCAGGGAACTCGATGTGATCGAGCGGCTCGGCTTCGAAGGCTACTTCCTGATCGTGCACGACATCGTCGAGTTCTGTGAGGAGGAGAACATCCTGTGCCAGGGCCGCGGTTCGGCGGCCAACTCGGCGGTGTGCTTCGCGATCGGCATCACCAGCGTCGACCCGGTCTCACATCACCTGCTGTTCGAGCGGTTCCTGTCCGACGGGCGGGACGGGTCGCCGGACATTGACCTGGACATCGAGCACCGTCGTCGCGAGGAGGTCATCCAGTACGTCTACCGCACCTACGGCCGGGACCGGGCCGCCCAGGTCGCCAACGTGATCTCCTACCGGCCGCGGCTGGCGCTGCGGGACGCCGGCCGGGCGCTCGGGTTCACACCAGCCCAGTCGGACGCGTGGGTGCGCCAGATCGGACCCGGCCCGGCCGTGGAGGGGGAGGTGCTTTCACCCGACCCGGACGGCGCTCCGGCGGGCGTGATAGATCTGGCCCGGCAGATGCAGCGGCTGCCGCGCCACCTCGGCATCCACTCCGGCGGCATGGTGATCTGCGACCGCCCGGTGGGGGAGGTGTGCCCGGTGGAGTGGGCCACGATGCCCGGCCGGACCGTACTGCAGTGGGACAAAGACGACTGCGCCTACGCGGGCCTGGTCAAGTTCGACCTGCTCGGCCTGGGCATGCTGGCCGCGCTGCACGACTGCTTTGACCTGGTCGCCGCGCATTTCGGCGAGCACTGGTCGATGTCGGCCCTCCCGCAGGAGGACCCGGCCGTGTACCAGATGCTGTCCGAGGCGGACACGGTGGGAGTGTTCCAGGTGGAGTCCCGCGCCCAGATGGCTACCTTGCCGCGGCTGCGGCCGCGGAAGTTCTACGACCTGGTCATCGAGGTGGCGCTGATCAGGCCGGGCCCGATTCAGGGCGGCTCGGTTCACCCTTACCTGCGCCGCCACGACGGCCTCGAGGACGCGGCGATGCCGCACGAGCTGATGCGGCCGGCCCTGGAAAAGACGCTGGGCGTGCCGCTGTTCCAGGAGCAGATGATGCAGCTGGCCATCGACTGCGCGGGCTTCACGCCGGACGAGGCCGACCGGCTGCGCCAGGCGATGAGCGCCAAGCGGGCCCCCGAGCGCATTACCGAGCTCCGGCAGCGTCTGCTCGACGGGATGGCGGAGCGCGGCATCGCCGCCGAGGTGGCGGAGGACATTTACGCCAAGATCCTCGCCTTCTCCAGCTACGGGTTCCCCGAGTCGCACGCGATCAGCTTCGCGTACCTGGTCTACGCGAGCGCCTGGCTGAAGCGGTACTTCCCGGCCGCGTTCACCACCGCGCTGCTGCGCAACCAGCCGATGGGGTTCTACGCCCCGCACAGCCTGATCAGCGACGCACGCCGGCACGGGGTCACCGTGCTCGGCGTGGACGTGAACGCGAGCGACGCGCTCGCCACCCTGGAAGGCTCTGCGGGTCTTGAGGGGTCGGGGCCGGTCATCCGGCTCGGCCTGGCCAGCGTGCGTCACCTGGGCCGTTCGGCCGCCGAACGGGTGGCCGCCGAACGGGTGGCCGCCGAACGGGTGGCCGCCGAACGGGTGGCGGCCGGGCGGGTGGCGGCCGGGCGGGTGGCGGCCGGGCCCTACCGCGACCTGGCGGACTTCGCGGCCCGGGCGCAGCTGCCGGCCGCCGCACTCGAGGCCCTGGCCACCGCGGGGGCGTTCGGCTGCTTCGGGCTCAGCCGGCGCGCTGCGCTGTGGGCGGCCGGGGCCGCCGCCTCGCTGCGCGAGGACCAACTGCCCGGCACCACCCCCGGGCTGACCGCGCCGCCGCTGCCGGCCATGACCCCGGTCGAGGAGACGCTGGCCGACGTGTGGGCCACCAGCACCTACGGCACTCATCCGGTGGCTCACATCCGGGCGGCGCTCCAGGCGCGCCAGGTGCTGACCGCGGCGTCGGCCCGGTCCGCCCCCGCCGATTCCGACGTGGCCGTGGCCGGCCTGGTCACCCACCGGCAGCGGCCGCCGACCGCGCGGGGCGTGGTCTTCATCAGCCTGGAAGACGAGACCGGCATGCTGAACGTGATCTGCCCGCCCCAGGTGTGGGAACGCCACCGCCGGATCGCCACGATTGCGCCGGCGCTGCTCATCCACGGCCGGATCGAGCGCACCCGCGGCGCCGTCAACCTGGTCGCCGCCGCCCTCCGCCCGCTCCGCATCGAAGCCACCGTCCCCAGCCGCGACTTCCGCTGACCCGCGCCGGGGTCGGCTCCCGTTCCCGCCGCCGTTCCCGCCCGCCGCCGGCTCCCGTTCCTTCCCGCCCGCCGTCGGTTCCCGCCCGCCGTCGGCTCCCGGCATGACCGCACCCACGCGACATCGATGCAGTCCTAACCCCCAATGCCACATCGCGCCGGTATGCAACCGGCTCAATGCTCCATCCAGCCGGTTAGGACCGGCTCAATGCTCCATCGAGCCGGTGAAGGAAAGCCACCGACACGTTCCGGGCGTTCAACAGAGAGGACCGCGAAGCGCGTGAGGTACAAGATGCGGGCCGCTAAGCAGGCACCGGCTGGCGGACGCGGATGCGGACCGGGCGCGCGAAGGCGAGGCGTCGTCTAACCTCGCCCGCTCAGGACGAAGACCCCGATTACCAACCACGACGATGCTCTATCGTCGTTGCCAGGACCACGACGATGCTCCATCGTCGTGGTTCCGCGCTCGGCTTTCATGGTACGGATGCCCCGGTCCCGGAACAGCGGGCCGGGCATCCGGCGGTTGGGCGGCGAACTCCCTGCGCCGCCCAGGGCCTGCGATCGCTTACTCGCGGCTGCCGGTAGCCGGTAGATGCGGGCCGATGCCGAGCAGTTCCGGCACCCGCTTGACGGCGCGGGCGGTG
This sequence comes from uncultured Actinomycetes bacterium, assembly GCA_963806335.1. Classification (GTDB taxonomy): domain Bacteria; phylum Actinomycetota; class Actinomycetes; order Streptosporangiales; family Streptosporangiaceae; genus Palsa-504. The sequence continues at coordinate 397,739 of CAWDXO010000013.1, read as the reverse complement.
TCCAGGACGACCGGGCCGGGCCCCGCCCGGCGCTCTCAGCGCACCCCCTGCGGCCGGAACTGCACGCTGATCCGCGAGCCGATGGCCCGGGACGTTTTGGGGACGGCGTGCTCCCAGGTGCGCTGGCAGCTGCCGCCCATGACCAGCAGGTCACCGTGGCCGAGCTCGAAACGAAGCGAGGAGCCGCCTCCCGGCTGACGCGAGCGCGGGCGCAGCAGCAGCGGCCGCGGCGTGCCCAGCGACACGATGGCGACCATGGTGTCCTCGGTCTGGCCGCGCCCGATCGTGTCGCCGTGCCAGGCGACGCTGTCCCGCCCGTCCCGGTACAGGCACAGGCCCGCGGTGCGGAACGGCTCGCCGAGCTCCGGCCCGTAGTGCGCGTCCAGCGCCTGCCGCGCGGCGACCAGGACCGGGTCCGGCAGCGGTGCGTCCTCGCCGTAGAAGCACAGCAGCCGGGGGACCGCCACCACCTTGTCGTACATGCGCCGCTGCTCCGCTCGCCACGGCACCGTCTCGAGCAGCCGCGCGAATACCTCTGCCGAACCTCGCAGCCACCCCGGGCAGACATCCACCCAGGCGCCACGGGTTAGCGGCGTCCGCCGCACCGAGGTCCCGAGCGCCCCCAGCCCGAGCTCGTCGGGCACGTCAAGCAGCGACTCCTGGACTGAAACACTCATGCGAACACTCTAGCGCATACCCAAACGCATATTCGAGCCCATCCGCTGGCTGACGGCCGCGGCGGCGGGGGAGGAAGGGCTCCGGTACCGCCCGCATCACTTTCAATATGGCCGAACGGGCCCCCCCTCCCAGCCCCAGATCTTCCTGCGCGCCCCCGGTGGCCCTACGCTCAGCTCGCCGCCAGGCCTGACCTACCGTAGGTGCCGTGGCTTCCGTTCCAGCTCGCCGTTTCGTCGTGATCGGCGCGGGCGTGCTCGGTACGTCGGTGGCGGCCCGGCTGGCCTCGTCCGGGCAGCATGTGACGCTGCTGGACCGGAACCAGCCGGGCCGCGCCGCCAGCCGGTGGAGTTTCGCCTGGCTGAACTCCAACGACAAGGCGCCCAGGTCCTATCACGATCTCAACCACGCCGGGATCCGGGCCTGGGCCGACCTGGCGCCGGCCCTCGACGGCGCGGCCTGGTACCGCCAGGTCGGCCACGTGGAGCTGGCGACCTCCGGCGCCGAACTCGCCGCCCGCGTGCGCCGTCTGTCCGAGTGGGGCTACGGTGCCCGCCTCATCGACCCGGCCGAAGCCGCCGAGATCGAGCCTTCGCTGCGCGTTCCCCCGCCGGGAGCCGCCGCCGCCTGGTTCCCGGGCGAGGGCTACCTGCTGACCGAGCCGCTGATAGAACGGCTCGTCGCCAAGGCCAGGAGCCACGGCGCGGACGTCCTGACCGGCGAGTACGGACGCGTGACCGGCCTGGACGCCAGCCGGGGCGCGGCGCCACGCGTGCACACCGCCGCGGGCGCCGTCCTGGCGGCGGACGACGTGGTGTGCTGCGCCGGCCGCTGGGTGCCCGAACTGGCCGCGATGGCCGGCGCCGTCGTGCCGGTGCCGCTGGTCCCCTGGGATACCCCGGGGGCGACCGCGCCCGGTCTGGTCGTTCAGGTCGGCCCGGTCACGCCGCCCGGCCCGGCGCGCGTCATCCACACGCCCGAGATCAGCCTGCGCCCCCACCCCGGCGGCCTGCTGCACCTAGAAGCGCCCGATACGGCCGTGGACCTCTACACCCCGGAAACCGAACTCCGGCGCAGGGCCGCTGAACTACTCCGCCGGGCCCGGCGCACGGTCCGCGGCCTCGACGACGCCCGCGTCGCCGCGTCCGGAGTCTGCGTCCGCCCGATGCCCGCGGACGGCCAGTCCATCGTGGGCCGCCTCCCCGGCGCCCCCGGCCTCTACGTAGCGGTAACCCACAGCGGCGTCACCCTGGCCGCCCACCTGGCCACCCTCATCACCCTCGACCTGACCACCGGCACTCCGCCCGCCCTAACCCCCTACCACCCCGGCCGTTTCCTGGCCCCCGCGCCGTGAGCGTCCTGCTGACCCCGTGGCAGTAATGTCTGAACCGAACTCCGAACGGAAGAGATCGCTGCGTGCGCGAACCGGACGTCACCGCACATGAAGGCGGCCAGCAAACGACGACGCGCCCGGGCCCGGCGGACCTGGAGGCGGCCAGGAACCGCACGATCCCCGACGTGCTCCCGGCGCCCGGGGCCATGCTGCGGGTGCTGTTCTGCGGCATCAACCCGAGCCTGTACTCCGCCGCGACCGGCTGGCATTTCGCCCGGCCAGGGAACAGGTTCTGGCCCGCCCTGCACCTGTCCGCCTTCACCCCGCGCCGGCTGGCCCCGCGCGAGCAGCACCTGCTGCCCGGCTACGGCCTGGGCATCACCAACCTGGTGGCGCGCGCGACCGCGCAGGCCGCCGAGCTTTCCGACGCCGAACTCCTGGCCGGTGCCGAGCGGCTGGCCACCCTCACCGGCCGGCATCGCCCCCGTATCCTCGCGATCGCCGGGGTGACGGCCTACCGGACCGCGTTCGGCCACCCCCGGGCGAGCACCGGCCCGCAGCCGCGGACAGCGGCCGGCCCGCGCGTCTGGGTGCTGCCCAACCCGAGCGGCCTGAACGCGCACTGGAGCCTGGACGCGATCGCCGAAGCATTCTCGGCCGTGCGCGCCGCGGCCGAAGAAGATCAAATTCAAAGACCATGATCCCGAACGGGCCGTCGTGCGTGTCCCGGTCACCCGGGGCCCGAGTCCGGTCTGAGCACTCATCCCGTCATGCCCTGCCCGACCCGAACGCTACTGCCCAGCCCGGGCATGAGCACCATTCTCCGGATGCCCAGCCCGGGCCAGAGTCCCCCCAGCTCCGTCCCCCCAGTCCCCAAAGCAGCCCCGGCCTCAGCGCGCCCGGCCCGCAGGCGCAAACTGGCGGCGCCGGGATCTGGCGCTCAGCCAGATCCCGGCGCCGCCTTGGCTGAGGTCCCCAACTGCTCCCGTGGGTAAGAGGGCGATGCCCGGCCGGCGCCAACGTTTTTTGAAAAGATTTCTTCTGCGCTCTTGGAGGTGCAGGTGACGGACTCACAGCCGCCGGGTTCAGCCGACGACGGCACCGAACCCGATCCCCGGTACACCTTCGCCAACGAGCGCACCTTCCTGGCCTGGAGCCGTACCGCCCTCGCCCTGGTGGTGGCCGGTCTCGGGGTGGTCCAGCTGCTGCCGCCGTTCCCCGGCGTGCCGTGGGGGAGGCACGTGCTCGGCGTGCCGCTGATCGTGTTCGGCGCCATCGTGGCGGTGGCCGCGTACAGCGAATGGGTCAGGTGCCAGCGGGCGATGCGCCTCGGCCAGCCGCTACCCCAGTCCCTCATGCCTAGGGTGCTGACCGTGGTGATCGCGCTGCTGGCGGTCATCTCCGGCATCGTGGTCCTCGCGTCGGCGCTCCGGTGACGGCCGACCGCGACGATCCCGAGGATCGTGACCCCGGCCTGGCCCGGGAGCGAACCTCGCTGGCCTGGACCCGCACCGCGCTGTCCTATGCCGCCGTCGGCGGCGTGATCCTGAGGAAGGAGGTCATTCCCGGGCTGCTCATACTGTGCGCGGCCCCCGTGATCTGGCAGCTGGGCCGCCTGACCCGCCGCCCGGCTAACCGGTTCAAGCTCGTCACCGGAACGATCGTCGCGGTGGCCCTGGTGGCCCTGGTCGTGGCCGTCATCCACTAAGGCCCGCCCGCTCATCCACTAAGACCCGCCCGCTCATCCACTAAGGCCCGCCCGCTGCCCGCGTCCCCGCCCGCCTTGCCGCCTTCCCGGCTTCCCGCCGCCAATAGTTAACCGGTCGCTTTACTATTGAGCCGTCCGGCCCTATACTTAAGCATGTGCCTAACCAATTGGGGTCGCTGGACCAGGTGTTCCAGGCGCTAGCGGATCCGACCAGGCGGAATATGGTCGAGCGCCTGGTCCGCGGGCCGGCCTCGGTCACCGAGCTGGCGCGGCCGCAGGCCATGTCGCTGCCGGCCGCCATGCAGCACCTGCAGGTCCTGGAGGGGTGCGGCCTGGTCCGGTCAGAAAAGGCGGGCCGGGTGCGGACCTGCCATATCGAGCCGGACGCGCTGCGGGCCGCCGAGGGCTGGATCAGCTCGCAGCGCACCTCCTGGGAAAGCCGCCTGGACCGGCTCGGCGAGTACCTAGCCGGCCCGGCCCCGAGCCCCCGGCCCACCTAACACGAGGGAGTAATCAACGATGGACCGCTATGTCACGCACGCCACGTTCAGTCTCGAGCGCGTCTACCCGGTGCCCGCTGCGCGGGTCTTCGCGGCCTGGGCCGATCCCGCCGCCAAGGCCCGGTGGTTCGCCGGCGGCCCGGCCTCCGGCCATCGGCTGGACTTCCAGGTCGGGGGCCGGGAGGTGAACCATGGCGGTCCGGACGGCGGACCGGTGATGACGTTCGAGTCCTTCTACCGCGACATCGTCCCGGAGATGCGGATCGTCTACTCCTCCACCCTGTCGGCCGGGGACGAGGTTATGACGATCTCCGTCACCACCGTCGAGTTCCGCCCCGTCGAGGGCGGCACCCAGCTATTGCTTACCGAGCAGGGCACGTACCTCGACGGCCACGAGGAACCATCCTGGCGGGAGCACGGCACCGGTGACTGGCTGGATGCCCTTGGCCGTGAGCTCGCCGGCTAGTCCGATGGCTGATGTCCAGGGCGCGATACAGGCCGCGGCGGACGAGATGGTGGTCTCCGGTGCTGAGATCGGGCTGCAGGTCGCGGTGCTCAGGAACGGCCGGGTGGCCGCTGAGGTGGTCAGCGGCGTCAGTGATCCGGGGACGGGAGTCGCGGTCCGCGCGGACACCCTGTTCTACGCGGCGTCTACGGCCAAAGGCGTCGCGGCCTCGCTCGCGCACGTCCTGGCGGAGCGGGGCGACCTGGACTACGACATGACGCTGGCGCAGGTATGGCCGGAGTTCGGGTCACTGGGCAAGGACCAGATGACGGTGCGGCACGTGCTGCTGCATACCGCCGGCCTGCCCGGCCTTCCGCCGGGCACCACGGCGGAGGATCTGTGCGACTGGGACCGCATGTGCGCGCGGCTCGCCGGGCTGCGGCCCTGGTGGGAGCCCGGCACCCGGTTCGGCTACCACGTCCTGACCTTCGGTTTCTTGCTCGGGGAGATCATGCGCCGGGTCGCGGGGCGGACCGTGACTGAGCTCTTGCGCGAGCTTGTCACCGATCCGCTGGGCATCGAGGGGGAGGTCTGCTTCGCCGTCCCGCGTCCGCTGATGCCGCGGGTCGCCCGGCAGGTCGCGGGCGTCGGCCCACCGCCGGATCCGCCTGCGCCCGGGTCCGCTCTTGACCGGGCCGTGCCCCGCGCCGTCCGGCCTGACGCCGGTTTCGCCAACCGGGCCGATGTGCTCACCTCCGACATCCCGTCCATGGGCACGATGACCGCGCGCGGCGTCGCCCGGGTCTATGCCGCGTTGCTCGGACACGTCGACGGCGTGGCGCTCGTTTCGCCCCAGCGTCTGGCGGCCATGACCGCGGTCGCCTTCACCGGGATGGATCAGGTAATGGGATTCCCGGCATCGTGGGCCTTCGGCTACAGCCCGGATCGTCCCGGCGGCGTGCCGTCGCGTCGCGGCTCGACGTTCGGGATGGTCGGCGCCAACGGCTCCGCCGCCTACGCCGACGCGGACTCGGGCGTCGCGGTGGCCGTGATGCGCAACCGCTTCACCCCTGGCGACCTGGGCGTGGTCAGCCGGATCGACCGTATCGTCGCCGAGATGCTGCTCTGAAGGGAGCACTAATGAACGACCCAGTGACCGAACTCGACCACCGGTACAGCGATCTAGATGCGACGGCCGCCCGGTGGGATGACACTCGCCGGGTGCTCGCGGAGGCCCAGCTGTTCTGGATCACCACGGTTCGGGCCGATGGCCGACCCCACCTCACTCCGCTCGTGGCCGTGTGGCACGAGGACTCCCTTTACTTTTGCACCGGCGCGGCCGAGCAGAAGGCCGTCAACCTGCGCGGCAACTCGCACGTGATCCTGATGACCGGCTGCCCTGACTGGGAGAGCGGACTCGACGTGGTCGTCGAGGGCAAGGCCGTCCCGGTGACCGACGACGCCGTGCTCGAGCAACTCGCCCGGGCCTGGACGGCCAAGTGGGACGGACGGTGGCAGTTCCAGGTGCGCGACGGCGCTTTCAGCGGGGCCGCGCTGGTGTTCTCGGTCACGCCCGCCAAGGTCCTGGCCTTCGCCAAGGGCGGTTTCAGTCAGACCCGCTACACGTTCTCCTAGTACTCTGGGTCGGCCAACCCTTGAGGAGAACCGATGGACACGCTGCTGCCTGGCATCACCGCGCAACGGGTGCCGACCAGCCGCCTGACGGTCAACGTGCTCAGCGTGGCCGGGCGTACCGGCCCAGCGGTGCTCTTCGTCCACGGCAACGTCTCGTCCTCGCTGTTCTGGCAGCCGCTGATGCTAGCGCTGCCCGAGTCATACCGGTCGCTGGCGGTCGATATGCGCGGGTTCGGCGACACCGACCCGGAACCGGTGGACGCTTCTCGCGGGCTCCGGGACTACGCGGACGACCTGGCCGCCGTCATCGATGCGCTCGGCCTGGAGTCGGTCCACCTAATCGGCTGGAGCATGGGCGGCGGGGTGGTCTTGCAGTACCTGGCCGACCGGCCGGGCACGCACCGGGTCGCGTCGCTCACGCTGGAAGATCCGGTCTCCCCGTTCGGGTTCGGCGGGACCCGGGGCCTGGACGGCACACTGTGCGACCCGTGGGGTGCCGGTTCCGGCGGCGGCTCCGCCAACAAGGATTTCATCGCGCGGCTGGCCGCCGGGGACCGCAGCGCCGAAAGCCCGTTGTCGCCGCGGCAGGTGCTGCTGGCGCACTACGTCAAGCCGCCGCACCTGCCCGAGCACCTGGACGTACTCGTGGAGTCCATGCTGTCCACCCGCCTCGGCGACGATCACTACCCGGGCACCTCGCGTCCGGTCGACGTCTGGCCGGGCTTCGCGCCGGGTGACCGCGGCGTGCTCAACACCATGGCCCCCACCGTTTTCCGGATCGCCGACCTGTCCGGGGTGGAACCCAAGCCGCCGTTGCTCTGGATACGCGGCGCCGACGACGTCATCGTCTCCGACACCTCCCTCTACGACCTGGCCTACCTGGGTTCCCTCGGCGTGATCCCCGGCTGGCCGGGGGAGGAGACCTGGCCGCCGCAGCCCATGGTGGCGCAGACCCGGGCCGTGCTGCTCGGCTACGCCACGGCCGGCGGCCGCTTCCGCGAAGTCGTCATCGACGACGCTGGTCACGGCCCGCATCTGGACCAACCGGAGAGGTTCCTCGCCGAGCTGCGCGGTCATCTCGCGGACAGCTGAGCCAGCCAGGCCAAGCTCAGGGATCCGGCTAGCGGAACGCCGCATGCCAGGGCGGTCACCGGGCCGATAGCGAAGCTCGAGGCGAGTACGCCGCCTGCCGCCGCCCCGAGCGGCGTGCCCAGGTTGGCCAGCGAACGGGCCAGGGCGTGGACCCGGCCGAGGATCTCCGGCGGCACAATGCGCTGCCGGAACGTCACCATCGTAATGAGGAAGTAGAAGACGCCACCCTGGAAGGCGAACAGCGCCGCCGCGGAAACGATCACCGTGCGTCCCAGGCCGACCGCCGCGGCCGCGGCCGCGGCCACTCCGATAGCGGCCACGCTAACCCGCGGCAGGCGATCCGATGTCCTGGTCCGCGCGGCCAGTATGGACGCGATCAGCCATCCAGCGGCCCCGGCCGAGAAGACCGCCCCACCGCCAGCTCGCCATAGTGCAGCCGGCCGCGGAGCAGCGGAACGAGCAGGCCGTCCAGCGCTCCGTTCGCCACCGCCAGGGCGGCCGCCGCCATGGTGAGCAGGCGCAGGACGGGTGTGCGCATGAGGTATCTGACGCCCTCTCGCGCCATTCGCGCCGCGCTTGGCGCGTCCGCCGGGCGCGCCGGGCTGAGCCGGACCGGCCGGTAGCACAGCAGCAGGGAGCCGAAGGCACCCGCGACATAGGAGACGGCGTCGAGGCCGAACGCCGCCGCGGTCCCGGTCATGGCCAGGAGCACGCCGGCGCCTCCGGGGCCGATCACGCTCGCGGCGGCGCTGGACGCCTCGAGTCGGCCGTTGGCCTGGTTGAGCATGTGAGGATGGACCACCCTCGGGGTGAGCGAGGCGTAGGAGGCATCGAAAACGGCGGTGAACGTGCCGATCACCACCGTGCCGGCCAGCAGCATCCAAAGCCGGAGCGCGGCCAGTGCGATGGCCGCGCCGATCGCGCCACTGAGCACCGCTCGCGCCGTGTCGCAGACGATCATGGTTCGGCGCCGGTCGAGCCGGTCGGCTATGACGCCGCTTACGAGGCCGAGGACCGGATAAGGCGCGATCTGCGCTGCCGAGACGAACGCGGTGGAGGAGGTCGAGTGGGTGAGCGAATACGCTTCCCACGGCAGCACGATGACGAGCAGGGAGCTGCCGAGCAGCGAAACCGACTGCGCGGCCCACAGCACCCGGAAATCGCGTCCCAGGCGGGGCGCCGCCGCTGCTGGCCAGTCTTGCCCGCGGTCAGCTGAGCCGGCCAGCCCTGCGCTGGTCATTCCGGTTCCGGCTGGTCCCGGTCCAGGTACCCGGCCCAGTGCGCCCGGGCGGCCTGCTTGCTGATCCCCAGCCGCCGGCCCACCTCGCCCCAGGTCGCCCCCGCCTCGATGCACGCGACCACCGCCACCGCCAGCTGGTCCGCCAGCCGCTGTGTCTCGGCGCGGTATACCTCCACCGCCCCGGAAAGCTGGTCAAGAGCGCCAGCTGCCTCAGCGGGCAGCTGGCGCCGGTACGGACTCATGACGACAATCTATACTTGTCACCTTAAAGATGACAAGAAGTCCTTGTCGTCTTTTGGTCGGCGGCATCTACCGCCGGAGGAAGCTTCGGGTTCCTGAAGATCCTAGATAATTGTGGTTATCTAGGCTTCTCCCGTCTTTATAACAGCGAATAGCCAAATAACTGGATGGCCGTGGTTTGCGGCAGCAGACGGCTGGGAAGTTGCACGCGAGTCCGGCCTCTCCCGACGGAGCGGGAGCCGCTAGTGCCCCAGCCGATCCTGCGTCGCATCGCGCGCCGAGCAGTGCAAGCCGCGCTGCTGGCTGCCGGGATCCTGGCGGTCCTGCTGGCGTTCTCCCGCCAGGCGCAGGCCGCAACCTCACCTCCGCCGACGGTCACCCCAACCGTCGCGCTAACCGGCTCACCCGTCACCCCGCAGTCAGCCGCTACGGCCGCCGCCTCCATGTCCGCAACGGCCACGGCCAGCACACTGACGCCGTCCGTGAAGCCCGCCCCCCAGGCCGCCAGCCCCGGCACGGGCCTCGCCACCGCAGCCAGCACCGCTCAGCCGGCGGCCAGCACCGCTCAGCCGGCTGCCACAGCCGCGACCGCGCCAGCCGCCCCCGGGACGCCCACTGCCGCGTCGCCTGCCCCCACGGCAACCAGCTCTGGCGCCGCCCCGGCCAGCACCGCGCAGCCCGCCGCAACTGTAAGCGCCGCCCCGCCCCCCGCGGTCACCACGGCCACTACGACCGCTCCGGCGGCCGTCGCCTCGGCCGCCCCGGCATCGGCCCTCGCGGCGACCACCTCGGAATTGGCGCCAGTGGCCTCGCCCCCCACTGCCACCCCGGCTACGCCCCCCACTGCCACCCCGGGTACGGCCCCCACTGCCACCCCGGCTACGACGGTTACCGCAATTACCTCGGCTGTCACGTCCGCAGTCACCAACGCCGCCACCCCGCCCCCCGGCTCCGGCACAGGCCCCGCCCTCGCCGCCGCCACGTCTGCGATGACGTCAGTCGTCGCGCCCGCCACTGGACCAGCCGCCCTCGCCACCGCTGGCGTGATAGCCCCCTCGGCTGAGGTGCTGCAGCCGCCCGTGGCGACGGGCACGTCGGGGCTAGCCTCGTCCGCCAGCCCGCTGGCTGCCCTGCCGTCAACCGCCACCCCCGCGATTGCCCCGATCCCATCGTCGGCCACCGCCGCGATTGCCCCGGTCGCGGGTCCGCTGGCCCCGGTCCTGTCGGCCGCGACCGCGCCGCTTGCCCCGGTCGCGGGTCCGCTGGCTCCGGTGCTGTCGGCCGCGACCGCGCCGCTCAGCCCGGTTACTTCCGCGGCCACCGCAGCGCTCGCTCCGGTCACCGGCGCGCTGGCCCCGGTGCTGTCGGCCGCGACCGCGCCGCTTGGCCCGGTTTCGGGGTCGCTGGCTCCGGTGCTGTCGGCCGCGACCGCGCCGCTTGGCCCGGTTTCGGGGTCGCTGGCTCCGGTGCTGTCGGCCGCGACCGCGCCGCTCAGCCCGGTTACCTCCGCGGCCACCGCAGCGCTCGCTCCGGTCACCGGCGCGCTGGCCCCATTCACCGGCGCGCTGGCCCCGGTGCTGTCCGCCGCGGCCGCGCCGCTTGGCCCGGTTTCGGGTCCGCTGGCTTCGGTGCTGTCGGCCGCGACCGCGCCGCTTGCTCCGGTCACCGGCGCGCTGGCCCCGGTGCTGTCGGCTGTGACCGCGCCGCTTGCCCCGGTTACGGGTCCACTGGCCCCGGTGCTGTCCGCGGCGATCGGGACGCCCACGCCGGTTACCGGCACCTTCAGCCCTGCCCTGTCTGCCGCCAGCGGAGCAGTCGCCTCGGTGCCCGGCGCCTTGAACCCGGTCAGCTCGATCACATCCGCCGCCACCGCACCCCTTGGGCCGGTCACCGGCGCTCTTACCCCGGCCGGTCCTAACGGCCGGGGTACGGCCTGGTCGCTGCGGGCCGTCAGCACATCAGCCGCACCGGCCGCCGCTGGGTCAGGCGCTGGCCTGCCGCCGCTCTCACCGGCCGGGACGATACCGGGCAGCGCTACGCCGACGTGGCCAGGAACGGCGCTTCCCCGCCAGCCAGCCGCGCCCAGCGGCCCCGGCGGTCCCGGCGCCCCCGGCGGCAGTGGTGCGAGCGGCGGCGGGGTCAGCGGCCGGGCCATGCCCGGCGCGGTCGGCGCCGCACTGGCGGCGCTGTTGTCCCTGGTGCTGCTGCGGCTGGCCCGCTGCACCGCCGTCCCGCCGATTTGGCGGTCCTACCTGCCCGAGGTCCCCCCCGCTTAAGTCGCTTTCCTTCCCCGACCGGTTTCGTACCCGTCGGCGCCCGGGACGCCCTTGCGTCCGGCGCTGATATCCCTGGAAGGAAAGTGACAACCCTATGCGTACGTGGCTCACGTCCGCGTGCGTCGTGCTCGCCTGCACCCTACTGGCCGTCCTCATAATGACCGGCCGGACCGGCCCGGCCCGCCTGGCCCAGGTGAACACCCGTACCGCGATCAGCACCACCCACGAGGTCATCCTCACCCGCGCCCCAACCTCCGCCGTCTCCCAGACCGCAGCGGCCCAGACCGCCGCCGCCCGGTATGTCATCCAGCCCGGCGACACTTTGTCCGCCATCGCCGCCCGGTTCGCCGTCCGCGGCGGCTGGCCCGTCCTGTATGCGGCCAACCGGGACCGCATCGGCTCCGACCCCGGCTTTATCCGTCCCGGCACCATCCTGACCCTGCCCGGCGTTCAAGCACTGACGCGTTACCGGGTCGCTGCCGGGGATACCTTGTCCGGCATCGCCGCACAGTTCGCTATCCGCGGCGGCTGGGCCGCCCTGTACGCGGCCAACCGGGATCGCATCGGCCCCAACCCCGATGTCATCCGCCCCGGCCTGGTGCTCACCCTCGCACCCCCGCCGTCGGCATCCCCCGCCCCGAGCCCAGGCGGGCCCACCCGGCCACGCCCGGCCCCGTCCGCGTCGGCCGGTACCGGGCCCTCTCCCCGCCCCGCCACCAACCTGGCGCCGGCCGCCACCGGCATGCCGCACTGGCTGAAGACCTTGCTGGTGGCCGTTGGCCTGCTGATCCTGGCCGCCTTCCTCACCGAACCCGTGCTGGCAGCACGCCGTCGGCGACATCGGGCCGCCAATCAGGCCCTCCCGCCTGTCGGAGCCGGAACCAGCCAGGAACCCAGCCCGCGGCCCGTGGGCCAGGTACCGGGCCCTCGGCCGCCGGTTACGAAGGGGACTCGCACCGTCCTGGCCGACTATGACCGGCTTGTCGTGACCCATAACAAGGACGACGGCATGGTCTACGTGCTGCGGCCCCCCGACGCGGATCCCGGCGCCATCCTGCGGGTAGCCCGTCTGGTGCTGCCCGAGGGTCCCTACCGGGAACTGGCCGGACACCTCGGCATGCCTGCCAGCCGGCCGGTCGTCCTGGCCGACCACGACCGGCTCGTCGTGACCTGCAACAAAGGCGATGGCACGGTCTGCGTGCTGCGCCCCCCCGGCGAGGACCCGAAGGCCATCCTGCGAGCAGCCCGCCTCGTCTTGCCGGAGGGCCTCTACGGGGAACTGGCCGAACAACTCGGAGTAGCCGCTGGCTGGCCGATGGACTGAAAGTCGCCGCTTGGGGAGGCAAGGAAGCAGGCAAGGAAAGGAGGGACTGCCCGGACTAGCGCGGACAGCCCTCCGGCTTGCGGATCGGGCTTGGCTTGGGTCTGAGCTCACCCGCCCCGAACACCCTACGCACACCACAGGGCCCACGCCACCCGTTGTTCCCGTCCTAAAAGTCAGCCTGAACCGGCCCGATGCTCCATCGAGCCGGTCCTGACCGGCTCAATGCTCCATCGAGCCGGTCAGAACAGGGCAGCTCGAAGGCCGACCTTCGGACGCTTTGCCGCTGTTTGGAGTATTTTGCGTACTTTGAGGAGCCCTGGCCCACGGCGTAGCGGCTCTTGCTGGCGACGCCCGGATCGCAGGCGACGCCCGGATCGCAGGCGACGCCCGGATCGCAGGCGACGATGTGCGGTTCGAGGCAACAACTGCGCGGTCAGCGCCGTCCCCGCGCGGTCACCGCCGTGCTCGCGCGGTAAGCGCCGTGCTCGCGCGGTCACCGCCGTGCTCGCGCGGTCAGGAGGATCGGCTGGGACGCTCAGGGGGATCGGCTCGGGCTGCCGCCCTGATGTCGGGCAGCACCCGGAACAGCACGCCGGGCAGCACCAGCGCCAGCGCCAGCGCCAGCACCGGCGCCAGCACCGGCGCCAGCACCGGCGCCAGCGCCGGCGCCAGTCCGGCCGCGACCAGGTAGGAGGCGCGCCAGCCGCCCAGGGTGCCGGAAAAGTACGGGTGAGCAGGATGCCGCCGAGCAGCCGCTTCAGCCGGCCGGAACTTAACGGACGCGCCTAGCGGCACGCCGGGACTTCAGCTGCTGCGCTTGGTGGCCAGGATGCGGCGGATCTGAGCGGTCTCCTCGTCGCTGTACCGGTCGAGGATCGCGTGCAGGTCGTTCAGGTCCTCGGGGGTGTTGTAGCTGGCCAGGTCGTGCTCAAGGGCCGCGTGCGCGGCGTGCGCTTCGCGGCTGCCGCGCAGCTGGGAGCGGACCGTGGTCCACAGCGAGGTGAGCGGGCGAGTTGTCGTCTCCATGTGCTTGTCCTTCCGACGGTGGAGGTCTTTGCTGTCCCTTCCAGTGTCGGTCGCTATGACTTATGCGTCCAATGACTAGTTAGCATGCGAAGCATGATTTAAAGTCATGGAATGGATACCGACGCGTTGCGCTGGCTCCAGCAGGTGGCGGACGGCACGACCGTGACCGAGGTCAGCGACACCGAGGCTGTGACCCAGTCCGGCGTCTCCCGGGCCCTGGCCCGGCTAGAGGCGCAGATCGGCACGCCACTGCTGCGCCGCTCGGGCCGCACGCTGCGGATGACCCACGCCGGCGCGGTCTTCAAGCCGCACCTGGACGCGATGCTGCATCATCTCGATGACGGCATCGCCGCCGTCAGCCAGCTCATCGACCCGGACACCGGTGCCGTGGCGCTGGCCTTCCAGCAATCGCTGGGCACCTGGCTGGTCCCCGACCTGGCTCGCAGCTTCCGTGCCGTGCATCCCGGCGTCCGTTTCCAGCTCACCCAGGTCCGTGACGAGCTGCAGTCGCCGCCGCTGGCCGGCGGCCACGCCGACCTTGAGATCGGCACCCGCCGCCCGCTTGACGAGGCGGTGATCACGCGGCGGATCGCGCTCGAGCCCCTGCGCCTGGCCCTGCCCCGTGAGCACCGCCTCGCCGCCCAGCCACGCGTCCACCTCGCCGAAGTAGCCGAGGATTACTTCATTGGCCTGCGGCCGGCCTCGGCGCTGCGCCGGCTGACCGATGACCTGTGTGACCGGGCCGGATTCCGCCCGGTGGTGATCTTCGAAGGCGACGACCTGTCGAACGTCCGCGGCTTCGTCGCGGCCGGCCTGGGCGTGGCCGTGATCCCGGCGCCGCGCGCGGGATCACCGGAATCAGCGGGCGGCCCGGTGGTCTACCGCGAGATCCTGGACGCCGGGGCGGTACGGGAGATCTTCCTGGCCTGGTCGGCCGAACGCCGCCTGCTGCCCGCCGCCGACCTGTTCCGCAAGCACGTCATCCGCCGCGCCGCGGCCGGCCGCCTGCCCGCCGTCTCCGAATAGCGCATTAACTGGCAGCCGAGATGAACAAGGCCCCTCCATGTATGAGATGGAGGGGCCTCGCCAGGCTCGCCGCGCCGGGTCGGTTAGTTACCTAACTCACCCGTCGCCACGCGCCGCCCGCCGGGGCCGAACACCCGCGTGATCTGCTGGTTTCCCGGCTTCTCCCGCGTCCCAGGTTGCCCTGGGCGATGCCCGTTTCCAACGGTGAAGACATTTCTACTGCCTCTGCGCGCGCTGCGCAAGGGCCCGCGGTCAAAGATTTCCACCGGTCCCGCTGCGGCCGGCCGGGGCCGTGACACCACCGCCCGTTCGGATCATAGAGATTTTTGGGCCGAACGAACCGTGGTGCGTGTGCCTGGCCCCTTCGAGCCTCTAACGGCCGACTAGCCCCGGGCCGCGAATACGCTGAAGATATGTCCATGGCTAGTGGAGCTGGCGCCGGCTCTTCCTCCGTCGAGACCGCCGCTACCAGGAGTATCAAGCGTGGTCGGCGGCAAGCCGCCGAGATTGACGTGGACGAGGCCAAGAAGGCCTTCTTCCTGATGGTCGGCTTCATCGCGGTGATCTGGGTGCTGCAGGTCGTGAACTGGGCCGATGGTTACCGGCTCGACGTCAGCTACGGGATCTTGCCGCACGACGTGGCACGCCTGCCGGAAATCTTCACCGCCCCGTTCCTGCACTTCTCCTGGGACCACATCGAGGGGAATTCGGGGCCGTTGTTCGTCTTCGGCCTGCTCGCGGCCTACCGGGGCGTGGGCAAGTTCCTCGGCGTGACCCTGCTGGTCGCGGTCACCAGCGGGCTGGCGGTCTGGCTGTTCCAGGGCGGCCATGTGCTGACGGTGGGCGCCAGCGGCCTGATCTTCGGCTACTTCGGCTACGTCCTGGCCCGCGGGGTCATCGACAGGAACCTCATCGACGCGCTCGCCGCCGTGGTCATGGCGCTTTCCTACGCCTACATCCTGACCGTGGCGATACCAGGTACCCCGGGAGTCAGCTGGATCGGGCACCTAGGCGGCCTGGTCGGCGGACTAGCCGCGGGCTGGATCTTCCGGACCAGGCGCGCCGCGCGGGGTCCGGACGCCACCAGGCTCCCCGGCAATTCCGGCCGCGGCTCTACCGTGACCGTGCCGGTGAGCCCGGGCCATCCGCGGGCTGACCTGCACAAGGAACTAGGCGATATGGGGCTTTAGGCCGTGATCGAGGTCGTCAGCTGGCCGCCGGTCCTGTCCCCCCCGTGGAGCGTGGAGAAGGTCACGTTCGGCGGCCGTGGCCACGAGGTCCTGCAGGGCGTGGCCTGGAACCTGCCGGCGTCGCTGCTGGCGGCGCAGGGCGGCCGGCTGACCGAAAGCCTCGCGGTGAGCGTCATGCCCACGCCCCGGCAACCGCAGGCCGGACAGCCGGCCAGCGGGCCGGCCGTGACGCCCATGGCCGCGAAGGCGCACGCTGGCATATACCCGAAGGACGCCGAGGCGATCTGGGTGCCCGGGCCGGACGCGCGGACCTTTATCGAGCTGATGATCGCCCCCGAACTGCCGGGCACCGCCAGATAGCCCGGATCAGGCCCGGCCGGTCCGTCAGGCGCGCGTGGCCCCGGCCGTCCGACGCGATCGGACACCAAGCCGCCGGATTACACATCTTTGAACACTTAGTTGGTGCTATGGTCCTCTAGCCGCACAGGCCCAGGTTGTTCACTTTTACGGGGAGTGGCCATGCATCTGGCTTTCGGGGCGCGGAGCCTGGCCGCGGGCGCGCTCGGGGTCGCGGTGTTCGCGACCGCCGCGGCCGGCCTGGCGCTCAGCGGCGGGCCGGGGCCTGGCGGTCCGGTAGTTGCCCCGCGCACTCAGGCCGAGGTGGTCATCAGCCCGGGAACGGTGCGTCTGCGGCGCGAGGCGCAACAGGGTCCGTCAGACACCCAGCAATGCCAGCAGGCCTTCAATATCGAGTGCTACAACCCGGCGCAGATCCAGCAGGCTTACAACCTCCCCGCGCTGTACTCCCGCGGCATAACCGGTACCGGCGCGACGATCGTCATCGTCGATCCCTACGGCTCCCCGACGATAGTCAGCGACCTGCGCACGTTCGACAGCACCGAGAGCATCCCGGACCCGCCGTCACTGCGCATCATCCGGCCGGCCGGCCGGGTGCCCGCGTTCAATCCGGACAACGCCGGCATGCAGGGCTGGGCCAGCGAGACCACGCTGGACGTCGAGTACGCCCATACGATCGCGCCCGGCGCCAAGATCCTGCTGGTCGAGACGCCGGGCGGGGGCAACGCCACGGACGTCAGCATGTCGCAGGTCGTCACGGCCGAGAAGTACGTGATCGCGCACCGGCTCGGTAACGTGATCAGCCAGAGCTTCGTCGCCTCCGAGCAGTCCATCGGCTACGCCGGGATCCGATCGCTGCGCAGCGCCTACCTCGACGCCTACCACCACCACGTCACGGTCCTGTCCGGCTCCGGTGACACCGGCGCCGCCGGGTTCAAGGCGAACGGGACCACCTACTACACCTATGCGGTAACGGGCTGGCCCGCCAGCGACCCGCTGGTGACCGCCGTCGGCGGAACCCGGCTGGACCTGGACGCCACCGGCAACCGCAACGCCGCCGACGCCGTATGGAATGACACCTACAGCTCGACGGCAAACCAGCTGGTCAACGGCGACAACGGACCGGACCCGCTGGCCGGGGGAGGCGGCAGGTCGGTGATTTTCGGCCGGCCTTCCTACCAGCACGCCGTCTCCTCCGTGGTGGGGAACCACCGTGGCGTCCCCGACATCTCGATGAGCGCGGCCTGCACCGGAGCGGTCAACACCTACCAGAGCTTCGGCGGCCAGGCGGCCGGGTGGTACGCGCTGTGCGGTACCAGTGAGGCCACCCCCCTGTTCGCGGGCATCGTGGCCCTGGCCGACCAGGTGGCGGGGCGTTCGCTCGGCCTGATCAACCCGGCCCTTTACAAGCTGGCGGCCCAGCATGCCCGGGGCATCGTGCCCGTCACGTCGGGCAATAACTCGGTGTCGTTCCGCCAGGGCGGCCGCACCCATCAGGTGCATGGCTTCAGCGCCCGGTCCGGGTACAGCCTCGCCGCCGGCCTCGGCACCGTGAACGCCGCGGCTTTCGTGCCGGAGCTAGCCCGCCTAGCCGGCTAGCGCGTGTCCCGTAGGTCAGCGGAGGGGCGCGGGAGCCTGACCGGGCTCGGGCCAGCCTCGATGGCGGCGAATCGCCCCGCGCCGGTCCGCTCGATCCTCGACGGCGCCGCCACCCTGCGCTGAGCGCCGCCACCAAACACGCCCGGGCGCCGGCAGGCAAACCCGCGCCCGCCCCGCCCCGCCCCGGGGGAAAACCCCCCGCAGGCATTCGGGGGGCAGCACCATCGGTATTTTCCGGCGCGATTTCTACTCTGAACTACAGGGGAATGACATCGCAGCAATCGGGGATACGGGGTGCGTCATCATGACAGGCGTGGTGAGCGGCGAGCGCGCGAACTTCGCGCGCATCACCGGTTCGGCTGGCTTGCTCATACTCGGGGGCGCCGTGGCGATGATGGCCGTGGCCGCGCCCTCCCAGGCCCAGCCGCGGGCGCACGCCGCCGCGGTAGCGTCCGCCACGCTGGCCGCCCAGTCTGGCCCGCGGCCCTCGACGGATCTTTGCCATCAGCTCACGTCGAGGATCGATTCGACCACCGTTCGCGTGTGCCTGGCCGGGCCCATGGCGGTCAGCTGACCCCGCCGCTAGCCGGGCCTAACGGCTGCTCCTTGGTGCAGGCCGGGAAGTGCGTCAGCCACCCGGCCTACGTTACCGACCACGCCCGCGGCCGCGCGGAGGTGGTGGACCAGATTTTCCGCCCGCTCCGGTAATAATTTGGCCGAACGGACCTACCTGCCTGCCCCAGGCCACCCATCCCCGGCCGGGCGCGGTGCCATAATGGCGGAATGTTGCGACGAGCCATCAAGCCCATCCTGATCATCGCCGGCGTCGTGGCCGGGGTGACTCTCGTCGGGCGGCGTCTGGGCTACAACTTCGGCACCAACACGGTCGTGCGGTGCCGCCAGGGTCACCTGTTCACGACCATCTGGATTCCCGGCGTCAAGCTCAAGGAACTCGACCTGGTCGTGGCCCGGATCCAGCGCTGCCCGGTCGGCCAGCACTGGAGCCTCGTCGTTCCGGTACGCGACGCGGACCTGACCGACGCGGAAAGGGAATTCGCTAAGGAGCACCACGACGTCCGGATTCCCTGACTCAAGCGTGCTGCTTTCGGTCCGCGGTGAAGCGCGGCAGATGGTGGCTCCGGACTACGCCACGGTCGCGGCCACGATCACGTCGTCGCGGGCATCGAAGGCGGAGGCAGTGCGGGCGACCGCCGCGGCCCTGGACCGCCTCACCGCCGATCTTGCCGCCCATGGCGGCGTGCCGCTCGAGGCCGACACCGAACGGCACCCGCTGACCTGGTCGGCGCACTCGGTGGCGACGCATGCGGAGCGCGCTTACGACGCCACGACCGGGCGTCACGAGCCGACCGGGCAGGTGACCGCGGAGGTGGCGGTCATGATAGCGGTGCGGGCCTTCGAGCTGCTGGACCCGCTCGGCGCCGTTCTGGCCGCCCACGAGGCGGTCAGCGTGCACCAGGTCGGCTGGCACGTCGACTGGGACAATCCCTCCTGGCCCGACGTGCGGGCGTCGGCCATCCAGGCCGCCATCCGGAAGGGCCGCGACTACGCCGCCGCTCTCGGCAGCTCACTGCGCAGCGTGGAGCACATAGCCGACGCCGGGCTCCTTGGCGGCGGCGACGCTCAGGCCCGGTTCACCAGTGCCTACGCCGGGCGCGCGGCGAGCGGGGGCGGCGGGGAAGCCGACGCGCCCTCGCTAGATCCGGTTCCCCAGGAGCTGACGGCCATCGTCGAGGCCCGCTTCACCGCCGACGGCGTGTCCTTGACCGCCGGCCCTTGAGCCGCGCCGTCGTCCGGGTAAATGAGCAATTACGATGAGCGGCCCTGGCTGGCCCGGTACACCCCAGGTCAGCCCGGCCGCACCACCACGCCGGAGGAACTCATGGCCCACTGCAAGCAGAAGCTGCCGGCCTGCAAGTACCCCCGGCAGGTGGGGGCCATCGGTGAGCTTCCGAGGGCCGTGACCGGCAAGATCCTCCGACGTGAGCTGAGGGGCCGTTGACACGGGTGCTTCTCCGTTAGAGGCTCGGATGAGAGCCGATTCAACGAAGAGTCCAGCGATTCAACGGAGAGTCCCGCATGGCTACTGGTACCACTGTCAGCATCCTTCCCTGCGGAGCGATGACCGCCGACCTCACCTGGCTGCTGCTGGCGCCGGGCCGGGCGATCCGCACCCGCCAGAACAAGCACCTGCCGGCCGAATGGGTCGACGTCCCCACTCACTGCGTGCTGGTCGACACGCCCGAAGGGAGGCTGCTGTGGGATACGAGCTGCCCGCGAGACTGGGAGCAGCGCTGGGCCCCGACCGGCCTGCAGGACTTCTTCCCCTACGAGAAGGTCTCCGACGAGGAGTACCTCGACTCGCGGCTGAAGCAACTCGGCCTCGCCCCCGCCGACCTCGATTACGTGGCCCTCTCCCACCTGCACTTCGACCACGCCGGTAACGCGCAGCTGTTCAAGGACACCAGCGCACGGCTGGTGTGCAGCGAGGTGGAGAAGGAATGGGCGTTCGGTTTCGACGGCGCCTTCAACGGCGCCCACCTCAAGGCTGACTACCAGGACCTGGACTTCGAGACGGTCTCCGGGGACGCGGAGTTCCTGCCCGGGGTCAGCTTCATCCAGACCCCGGGCCACACGCCGGGCAGTATGTCGATGCGGGTCGACCTGCCCGAGACCGGGACGATGATCTTCACGGCCGACGCGGTCTACATGGGCGCCAGCTTCGGGCCGCCCACCGTGCCCGCGGCGATCGTCAACAACCTGGAGCAGTTCTACTCCTCGGTCGAGAAACTGCGCGCCCTCGCGGCGAAGACCGACGCGACCCTGGTCTTCGGGCACGACGCGGACCAGATCAAGCAACTGCGGGTCGCGCCTAACGGGAGCTACCGCTGATGGCCGCATCAACCGGCGCTGGCTCGGACGCGGCTGGCTCGACCGGGACTGACCTGACCGAAGAGACCATCTTTACCTGGGGCGCGCCGCCGTTGAAGTTCGGCGCGGGTGCCGTGGATGAGATCGGCTTCGAGATGGCTCAGTTCGGGGCCAGGCGGGTCCTCATCCTCACCGACCCGCGGATCAACGAACTCGGTATTCCGGCCCGTATCGCCGAGTCGCTGACCAGGCACGGGATCACCTCGGAGATCTTCGACGGCTGTCACGTCGAGCCTACCGACGACAGCATGGACAAGGCCGCGGGCTACGCCCGCGAGCAGGGCCCGTGGGACGGGTTCGTCGCGGTGGGCGGCGGCTCGTCCATCGACACGGCCAAGGCGGTGAACCTGCTGACCACCGACGAAGGCGAGCTGATGGATTACATCAACAAGCCGATCGGGCAGGGCCGTGCGCCGCGGCACCAGCTCAAGCCGCTGATCGCGGTCCCGACCACGGCCGGGACCGGATCGGAAAGCACGGCGATGTGCGTGCTCGACGTGCTCTCGATGCGGGTCAAGACGGGCATCAGCCACTGGCGCCTTCGTCCCGCCCTGGCCGTGATCGACCCGCTCGTGTCAATGACCCTGCCGCCCGAGGTCACCGCCTCGGCCGGGATGGACATCGTCTGCCACGCGCTGGAGTCCTATACCGCGCGCTGGTACACCACGTTCGACCGCAAGCAGCCTGAGCAGCGCGTCACCTACTGCGGGTCCAACCCGGTCTCCGACCTGTGGTGCGAGAAGGCGCTCATGCTGCTCGCCGCCTCGTTCCGCGCGGCGTTCCGCGAAGGGTCCGACCTCGAGGCGCGGAGCAACATGATGCTCGCGGCGACCTTCGCGGGTATGGGGTTCGGCAACTCGGGCGTGCACATCCCGCACGCCAACGCCTACCCGATCGCGGGCATGGTCAAGGACTTCCGGCCGGCCGGTTACCCGCAGCAGGAGCCGATGGTGCCGCACGGGATGTCAGTGTCGCTGACCGCCCCCGAGGCGTTCCGGTTCAGCTTCCCTAGCCAGCCGGAGCGCCACCTCAGGGCCGCCGCGCTGCTGGCGCCGGACGCCGGCCAGCGCAGCGACGCGAGCGAGCAGCTTCCGTCCGCCGTCATCGACTTGATGCGGGACATCGGCATCCCCAACGGCATCGGAGCCGTCGGTTATACCGAGGCGGACATCCCCGACCTGGTGCCCGGCACGATGAAGCAGCAACGCCTGCTGGCCACGTGTGCACGTCCGGTCACCGAGGAGGACATCGCCGGCATCTTCGCCAGGTCAATAGAGAACTGGTGAGGCGATGCCGCTCTACGACTACCGCTGCCCGCAGGGGCATGCCTTCGAGCAGATGGCGGCGATCACCGCGCGGGCCCAGCAGGACTGCCCGGTCTGCGGGCAGGCCAGCGGGAAGGTTCCCTCCCGGGTATCGCTCGGCGGAAGGGCCGATCCCGGTTTGGCGATGGAGCAGATGCCGCAGACCTGGCGCGGCACCTACGAGGGGAACCCCGAGTACGTCGGTCAGCTGCGCCGTCAGTGGGATGCCCGCAGCAAACTCGAGGACAAACACGACGAACTGCGCGGCGACCGCCGGCCCGTACTCGCGCACGAGGGGCGGTATCACGCGGCCCCCCTGCGGGCCGGCGATCCGCTGCCCGCGCCGCCAGCGACGCCCGCTCCCGCGCCGGGGCACGATCACGGGCCCGAGCCTCGCTGACCTGGCTGAGCCCTTCAGGCGTCGATGTCCAGGGACGTCTCGTCGAGCCCGGCCGGTGTGTACGGGACGGCGACGCCCAGGCGCTCAGCGAGTGCGCGGGCCCGGGACAGCAGCGGGTGGGCCTCGCCCAGGGCGGGCCGCCCGTGGGAGAGCGAGGTCCGGTCGAGCACCGGGGCGAGCAGCTTCGCCGCCCGGCTGGCGTCGCCGCGCGCGGCGCAGCGTACCGCTTCGTCGTAGCGGGCCGTGAGGATCACCGGATGGCTGGCGTCGATCCCGGCGCTGGCCAGATCGGTGACCGAGCGGAAGGACTCGGCTGCCTTCCGGGTGTCGCCGAGCCGGTCGGCGGCCCGGCCGAGCAGCACGAGCGTCCAGCCGTGCGCGGGTGACGGCAGTCCCGCCGCGGCCTCGGCGGTGGCCAGATGCGTCAGCGAGGTGACCGCGCCCGCCGCCTCACCCTGCAGCAGCGCGAGCTCGCCCAGGGACCGGTCGAAGTCCGCGGCCAGCGGGTCCAGGCCCTGCTCCAGCGGCCAGTCGGCGAGCTGCTCACGGCCGGCCCGCAGCGCGGTCACGGCCTCGTCGGTCTGGCCTAGTCCGCCGCTGGCCAGCGCGAGCAGGCGGCGGGCCGTGTAGCCGAGCCGGAATGACACCCGGTCACGGAACCAGTCGGTGCCCGCGGTCTGGCCATCCAGCAGGTCAAGGACGGTGCGGGGGTGCTCGAGCACGAGCGCCGCCTTGGCGAGCCAGATGAGATCCTCCTGGACCCGGTAGGAGGTCGGCAGGAACCGGGCGCGACGGGTATCGGCGGCCTCCTCCAGGTGACGCCGGGCGGCGAGCGGGTGACCGGCGGCGAGCAGGGTCTGCCCCAGCACGATCCGGGCCTCGGCGGTATCGGCCTGGCCTAGCTCGCCCAGCCGGGCCTGCCGGTCGGCCACCAGGTCGGCGGCCAGCCGCACGCCGTCGATCACCTGCCCGTTCAGCCGGGCGATGTCCGTCCGCGTGCGCTGGGTAACGGTCAGCCGCCGCCAGTTGGCCGCGTCCTGCGGCTGCCGGTCCCGCAGCGCCAGCCGGGTGGCCAGGACGCTGGTGATGAGCCTCGTGGCGTGCGGCCCGCGTCCGGCTTCGGCGGCCAGCGCGGCGAGGCTGCCGTCCGCGCGCGCGATCCTCGACTGGTCGTGGCCGAGGCCGCCGTCGGCGACCCGGCGCGACAGTTCCCACGCGTCCGCGGCCAGCCGCCGGTCCCCGTACCGGGCCGCGGCCAGCCCGAGATGGCTCGCGGCGTCGCTGAGCCGCTGCAGGTCGTGTGCTGCGGCGTCGGACATCGACGCGGCCGGGCCGTCGAGGTCCGCCGCGACGCCCTGCCACAGCGAGACCGTCCGCCGGGCTTCCTTGACGCACCGTTCGTGCAGGGTGCCCGCCTCGAGCAGGACCCGGACCATGACGGCGCTGGCGTTCGCCTCGGCCCGCGGATCTGTCCGCCGCCGGGCGACCGCGGCCAGCGCGGTCTCGCCGCTTTCCAGTTCACGCGGCAGCGACCCCGCGACCCGGGTCAGGTCTCGTTCGAACCACAGCGCCGCGAGCCCCCGCGCGACCAGGTCGGCGGGCCCCTCACGATCGGCCAGGCAGGTCCGGAAGGCGACGTCAGATAGCCGGGAGGCGCTCTCGGCGAGGTTCGGCTCCGTCAGGAAGGTGACGGACTCGGCGCACGCTCGCAGCACCGGGCGCAGGAAATCGGTGAAGACGTCGCACCGGCCGCCCCAGGCCGCCGCCGCGACCCGGCCCCACGGGCTGTCCGGCCAGCGGGGCGGAACCAGGCCGGCCCGCGCCGCGAGTTGCCTCTTCTCCGCCGTGGAGATGTCGCCGATGCCGAAGCCGACCTGCGTCATCAGCGGCTGCTCGGCCCGGTGGAACGCGACGATCACCGCCAGCGCGGCGGTCACGGCCGACCGGGCCGCCGTCACCGATTCGATCGGCCCGGGGAGTGAGAAGCTCGCCTGGCCGGCGAATTCACGCCAGGCCTGCGTCGCGGCCAGCGCGACCAGCACGCGGCGATTATGGACCTCGTTGTAAAGCCAGACCGCCGAACGTCCGGTCTGCCCGGGCATCCGGACCGCGGCGGCCACGTCCCCGGCGCGGACGACGTGGTAAGGCGTCTGGCGAAGTACGGTGACGGCGGCCATCGCGATGGCCGCGAGCCGTTCGTCCTGCGCTGCCATCGTGACCTCCTCTCAACCCGCTCACCTGGCCTGCTTACCCCGGACCAAGATCGTCATCATAGGCGCTGACCCTGAGGGCAGGGGGCCCTGATTTTCATAGCTAAAGGCAATATGATTATTTCGTGTTGGTTCAGGTATTAACTTTGGCTCGCGGGTGGACGCCCGCGCAGGCTTACCGCGATAACGGGAACTGCCCCAGCTAGTTTCGGAGCCAGGTCAATGCCGGATGGGTAGTGAGGTGCACGGCCCGGGGGCTCAGGCCACCGGGCCGTTGCAGGTCACAGCGTCTGTAGCCCGTGCGTGGGCGGTGGCAGCGGCGCACGCGGCGGCCCGTGTGCCCGCGCGGTGCGCGGAAGCCGACGCGTGGATCGTCCGCGGCTGGGCCGACGTGGCCGTCGGCTGCATCGCCCTCGACGACCCGGGACCCGGCGATTCGGGCGCCGGAGCCTTCAGTGGCCTGGATGAGGTCGTCCGCGCCGCAGGAGTCGTCTCTGGCGGTCAGCATGCCGCCCGGCTCCGCCAGCTGCGGCGGTTCGCCGGACCGGTGCCCGGGTGGTATCCGGACGCCCGTCCGGTCATCGGGCCCGTGCGCCGTATCCGGGGGATCGTGCGGCGGGCCGCCGATCTCGTCTCGTGGTTCGGCGAGCTGCTCCTGACCACCGCCACCACGCTGCCGCGCGACGTGCCCCTCCCGCTCATCAGCGCGCGGCAGCTGGCCTGGGGCGTCCGGTACCGGCCTTCGGCCAGCCACGGGCACGTCACGCTGCGCCTGCCGGTGCCTCGCCGGCTCGCCCGGCGCACCTGGATGTGCCTGCCCGGGCTCCCCGGGCCGGCCACCGCGATCGCCGAGGTGCCGTCCACCGCCACCGCGCTGGAGCAGCAGATCTGGCGCGGCATCCACGAAGGCGCGCACCTTGACCACCTCACGTCGCTGGCCCGGAGCGATCCGCTGGCGCCCAGCCAGGGGGAGTTCGGCGCCGGGCTGCTCATCGCCGAGTCGTACGCGATGGCCGTGGAGATGCTCGCCGCGGTCGAGTGCATCCTGACGGGGGAGGGCCACGCGGTGCGGCAGCTCGGCGCCGGCCTGATCGAGCGCGCCACCCGCCTGCCGGGCGGCGCCCACCCGGTGGCTGAGTTCGCGGACCTGCCGACCCTGGCCGAGGTGTACCTACTCGGGCCACTCGAAGTCCTGACCGGCGGTGCCGCCGCGGATGCCCTGCCGGGGGAGATCGCCGGCGCGTTGCGCGATCGCTGGCACGCCGCCTGTGCGGCCTACCCGCCCGCCGCCACGTTCGGCTCCGCCGCCACTGAAATGATCATCAGGCACCGGTCTATCAGGTCGTTAACTGTATCTACGGGAAAACTTTAGTGGCATAAATTCTGCATAGATGGACATGGTTTATCTAGCTACACTAAACTCATCCTGGTGCTCACGGGATCCAGGGTCGGCAATGTCCCGGATGAGCTGTGAGGGGCGGATGAGGGGAGGAAACCGCTAAGTCCGGGTGGCTATCGTCGCCGCGAACAGCGGACGGCTGCCGTTCCGGATCGGCGGGATGGTCGTGTGCGATGAATACCACTTAGCGGCGGCCCGATGCCTGGTCGCATCGTTATGCCGGGCACGCTCGTTTGGCCGTTACGGAGTACTGGCGGTTAAGCGATTGGTGTTTTATCTCGCTGGCAAAGGTCTATTTAATGCTTTCGCTCCAGCGAGGTATCCGTCGCAGATTGCCGGCTTGCGAATCTCAGCCTTTGGGGGGCAAATGATTTCGCCGACCGGATTCAGCTTTTCCCATTGCGACGCGTGGCCAGCTACGGTGACCCGATCTCACCGTCTGGCCGCGATCCTCTCTCGCTCGTCACGGCCTGCCGCCCGTGACGCTTAGGACCCAGGTGACGGCCGCCACCACTGACGGAGCTGGCCGTCACCTGGCAAACCTGGGAGGGGGTCTTAGCTGGAAGACATCACTAGCCGCCCGGTGCTCGCCGGGCCCGAGCTGACGCGGCGATCGCGCACGCGCGTGCGGCCCTGACCGCGTTGCTCCGGAGTTCCCGTGGGCGGCGACGGGGCCGGCGACCCGAAGGTGATAGCCGAGGCCCGGGCGCTGCTCGATCACCGCGTGGCCCTGGCGGTAACGCGGATGGATGAGCGGGACCCGCCGCGGCCGCGGCCCCCCGGGCTGACCGTAATTCCGCCCGGAACTGGCCCTCCGACGGCCCCGATATCGCGGTCGCCGTCCGCCCCCGCCGTCCGCCCCCGCCGTCCGCTCTCGCCGTCCGCTCTCGCTGCCCTCGCCGTCCGCTCTCGCTGCCCTCGCCCGCCGCTGCATCACCTGTGCGTCCTGTGATGCACAAGAGCGTCATGGTACGGCGCGCCGCCAGAAGATCATGGAAGATCCGGCCTCTGCGGAAGATTAGGTACCTTATCACAGCCCAAATACTCCACCGAGCTCGAATCTTCCACGCTAATTCTTAGCCTCTCGTACAAGCGAGCGAATATTGTACGAATGAGGCTAACGAGGCCCGTGAGTCACCGAGGGCACGCCATCGCCACGATCATGAGGGCGGCCGGTTTTGTCACTGGTACGGTGCATGCTGTCGTTGACACGCCGACCCGCTCCCGGAGGCCACGATGACTAACTTCCAGCTGGTAATCGACTGTGCCGACCCCGAGCGGCTGACCCGGTTCTGGGCCGCCGCCCTGGGGTACAAGCTCGAGCCGCCCCCGGCCGGCTTCGCCGACTGGGATGAGTACTGGCGTGACGTCGGAGTGCCCGAGGCCGAGCTAGGCGCAGGACCGGATCGCATCTGCGATCCGGACGGCCGCGGCCCGCGGATCTGGTTCCAGGTGGTACCCGAGCGCAAGACGGTCAAGAACCGGCTTCATCTCGACGTTCATGCCGGCGGCGGGCGGGAGATCCCGCTCGAGATCCGCAGGCAGCGAGTCGACGCGGAGGCCCGGCGGCTGGCCGGCCTGGGCGCCACGATGATCACCGTGCTGCAGCAGGAGGGCCTCGACCACTACGCGGTCGCGATGCGGGATCCCGAGGGCAACGAGTTCGACATCAACTAAGACTTCCCGGCTTACGGGGCAGCCCGCTGCGGAACCTGTTCTTCGAGCAGGACCTCCATGCCGCTGGGGGATCGGAGCTTGAGAACGCGGTAGGTCCAGTCCTCGCGCGGCCGTTCCAGGACCACCTCGAAGCTGAGGCCCGCGTCCTGGCAGGTAGCGATCGCGGTATCCATGTCGCTGACTCCGAGTTGCCAGGTCAAGTCGGCCATCGCCGGTTCGCGGCCAGGAGGGCGGGCGAGACCGAATTCGACGGCATCGTTGCCGACCGCGATGAAGCCGGGGTATTCGGGGTCCTCGTAGGTGGTGCGCAGGCCCAGCCGTTCATAGAAACGTCGTTCTTCGCCTGGGTCCGTCACGTGCAGGATCGGCAGCAGCTTGGTGATGAGGTCGGCCATACGCCGATTGTGCCGGGTCCGGCACCCGCTGTCCCGCTGAGCGGCCGCGTCGGCCCCGAGCGGGCCGCCTCAGCCGCCCGCGGCGGGAGCGGGCACGCCGATGGGGCTCGGGTAGGGGAGCGTGTCCGCGCACGCCTGCGCGAGCGGGGCGATTACCTTTACGAGCTCCGCCACCAAGTCCGGTCCGAGGTGAGCCCAGGGCCGCGCCGCGGCGCGGTCGGTGGCGTCCTCCACCGCCGCGTGCGCTTCCCGCCCCGCGGGCGTGAGCTCCCCGTTGCCGCCGATCCACCCGCGGTCAGCCAGCCGGGCACGAGCGGCTTCCCACGCCTCATCGGTCCAGCCGCGCACCGGTTGCAGGTTCTCCCGGCGCAGGTCCAGGCCGCTGCGCAGGACCACGGCCTCGCAGCCGTCGATGTCGGCGGCCGCGAGGGCGGCGAAATGCCCGTCACCCCGGTGTTCCCGCAGCAGGGTGGCCGCCTGCCAGAGCCGGGCCAGCCCGTCGTCGGGGACCGGCAGCGCGGCGTTCGCCGCGGCCAGCACCCGGCCCGCGCAGTCCAGTCCGGCGACCGCCTGCCCGAGCAAGCCGGCCGCCGCCGCCACCTCGGATTCCCGGCCGGCCAGCAGCCCGCCGAGCGCGGCGGTCGCGCCCGCGAGCCGGGTGCGCAGCGCCTCCTCTGGCGTGATGAGCTCCCAGACCCCGGGAATCGCACGGGCGACGAAGGCGGGAGCGAAGTTGTAGAACGAGGCGGTAACGACCGCGGCACCCGCCGGGCCGAGCGGGGCGGCCCGACCGGCGAAGTACCCGCGCCAGAACCCGCGCAAGCCCGCCTCCTCGAAGGCCGAACGAGCCTGCGGGGCGAAGTAGGTCACCGCGTGGACGGGCTCGAACAGGGTCCACATCGACCGGGCCCTAGCCGCTACCTCAGCCACCCCTGCTCCCTTCGCCGGTTCCCGTCTGCGCAGGATAACCCCTGGGGCGCCGGTTATTTCTGGTGGATCGCGTTCTTGCCCGGATGCCGGGTAGTAGGTCCCTTATGCGGACTGAACCGGCGAGAGCCGGCCACATGCGCGGCGATGACGGGGACGCCCGCGCGACCTGGCGAACCCGGCTGCGGCGCTGGCTGCCCCGGGTGGTCAAGCCTGCGCGCCGCGGCGTCCTGCTGATCCTCGTAGCGCTGATCATCGAATACCTGGTCGTGCCGGAACTCGTCGGGGCCAGCAAGGACCTGAACCTGCTGGGGCAGCTGAACGTTGGCTGGCTGGCGGCGGGCGTGGTCACGGAGGCCCTCTCGCTGTTCTGCTATGGCCTGCTGACCCAGGCCGTGCTGCCGCCGCCCGGCCCGGAGGATCCGCCCCGGCCGGGCCTGTTCACGCTGTTCCGCATCGACCTGGCCGCGGCGGCGGTCGCGCACGTCATCCCGGCCGGGACGCTGGGCAGCGCCGGGATCGGCTACCGCCTGTTTACCGCGGAGGGCATCAAGGGCAGCGACGCCGCGGTGATGATGGCGACCAAGGGCCTCGGATCGACCGTCGTGCTGAACATCCTGCTCTGGCTGTCCCTGGTCGTCTCCATACCGCTGGCGGGCTTCCACCCGATCTACGTGACGGTGGCCATCTTCGGTGCCGTGCTGCTGCTGGCCATCGGGGCCCTCGTGTTCGGCATTACCAGGGGAGGCAAGCGTGCCTCCCGCGTCCTGTGCGTCGTCGGCGACAAGATTCCTGGTCTGACGGGCGACCGCCTGGAGCGGGGCATCCGCGACGCCGGGGCGCAATTGTCCGCGCTCGGCCGTGACCGGCGCACCCTGTTTTGGTCGCTGATCTGGGCGTCGCTCAACTGGATCCTCGACGCCGCGTCGCTGTGGTGCTTCGTGGCCGCCTTCGGCCACTTCGCCAACCCGGTCGAGCTGTTCGCCGCCTACGGGATCGCCAACGTGGCCGGCGCCCTGCCTGTGACGCCGGGCGGGCTGGGCGTCGTCGACGGGTTGGCACCACTGCTGCTGGTCAGCTTCGGCGTCACCCGGAGCGTGGCGACGCTGGGCGTCCTCGGCTGGCGGCTGGTCAACTTCTGGCTCCCCATCCCGGTTGGCGCCATCGCCTACATCTCCCTCAAGGTGCCGCGCGGCGGAGGCGTGAAGGCCATGCGCGCGGCCGTCTCGTCCCTGCTGTCGCGCAACGACCCAGACCAGGAGGATGCGCCGACCGGAGCCGGCCCCGCTGAGGCGGGCCCCGCTGAGGCGGGCCCCGCTGAGGCCGGCCCCGCTGAGATCGGTCCGGCCGAGAATCCGCCTCCCGGCCGGGCCGCCGGAGGCTCCTGAACCTCGCGCTCCGGCTAGTGGCAGGTGAGCTCGGGGCCGCGCGCCCAAAGTAATTGACCGGGCCGAATTTCGCCGGCCAGGCGCCCCGCCGCGATTGGTACTAGCTTGGCCACCAAGGAAGCCGCGAGCGCGTAAACGGCGAAAGCGTTCGCCTCGTCTCCGGTATCAGCCGGATCGTCGCGCCGTAACCGGGCCCGGTGAGCGCGGAATTCCGGCCCGGCTCCCCGCCCGTCCAGACTCCAGCGGGTCAGATATCTAAAATTATTTTGTTCCCCACCCATCCGATCTGGCCCCGGCTCCGAAGGTGACATATGAATCCGAGCGATTCGGACGCGCCCCGGTTCAGATCTACGTCCACGGATAGGAGGGGAGAGCAGGATCTAGATGACCTGCTTGTCCACGTGGCACGTGGCGACCAGGTGGCGTTCGAGGCGGTGTACGACCGGCTGGTCGGCCCGGTGTACGGCGTGATTCGCAGGGTTCTTCGGGATCCGGCACAGTCCGAGGAGGTCACCCAAGAGGTCCTTCTCGAGGTGTGGCGGACCGCCGCGCGGTTCGACCCGGTCATGGGTGGCGCGGCGACGTGGGCGATGACCATCGCCCACCGCCGCGCCGTCGACCGTGTCCGTTCCACCACGGCCGCGACCGAGCGCGAGCACAAGATAGCCGATATCCATGTCCCACACGACGAGGTTGCTGAGGCGGTGGAAGCCAGCCTGGACCGCGAGCGGGTCCGGCGCTGCCTGGACGGTCTTACGGAAGTACAACGTGAATCGATCACCCTGGCCTACTACGGCGGGTACAGCTACCGTCAGGTATCGGGATTGCTCAACGTCACGCTGGGCGCCATCAAGACGAGGATCCGCGACGGGCTCATCCGGATGCGCGACTGCCTGGGGGTGAGCTGATGAGGCTGCTCCGCCACGACCTGCACTCGCTGACCGGCGCCTACGCGCTTGACGCACTCGAGGGCGGTGCCGAGCGCGACCGGTTCAGCCGTCACCTGAACCGCTGCTCGTCTTGCGCCAGCGAGGTCCGCGGGTTCCGCGAGGTGGCAACCGCCATGGCCTTCGCCGCCACCGCCGAGCCGCCGCCCGAGCTGCGGGCCCAGGTGCTGACGGCCGCCGCGCGCACCCGCCAGCTGCCGCCCGAGGTCAGGACCCACGCGCGCCCGCGGCGCAGCCGGGCCCGGATGCCATGGATCCCGTGGCTATCGGGGGTTGTCGCGACGGCCGCGGTAGTGGTCGCGGTGCTGTTCGGTTTCGCGCAGGCCCACACGCAGCAGGAGCTCAACCAGGCCCGGGCGGAGAACCAGGCGATCGCGCTGGTGCTGTCGGCGCCCCAGGTCAAGCTGCTCACCCAGACGACGACCAAGGGCGGTGTGGCCACCGTGGTGCTGGCCGCGGACCGGCACGAGCTGGTCGTGACCACGGCCGGGCTACCCGCGCTCCCGGCCGGGCACGTTTACCAGCTCTGGCTGATTGGCAAGAAGAACATCGTGTCCGCCGGGCTGCTGCCCCCGGCCCAGTCGGGGTTGACCAAGCCGGTGCTGGCGTCCGGGGTGGTCCAGGGCGACGAGCTCGGCCTGACCGTCGAGCCGGCCCCGGCTCGCCCCAGCCCACCACCAAGTCCATCCTGGCCCTGCCTTTGCCTGTCTAGGGAACGCGCCGCTCGGCCCTGCCCGGCTAAGAGACGCGCCGCTCGGTGTGCGTAATGAAACCGGGCTTCCAGCACGTCCCAGTGTGCTGGAAGCCCGGTTTCATGCCGAAGGGAGCGGACGCGGCCGGCGCCCTTAGCTGGGCCAGCGGCAGCTGGTGACCCGGCCGCCGGTGATGGTGACAGTGGCCGCGGGGGAGTGCTCGTCCCGCCAGATCGTGTACTGCCCGGCTCGCAGGCCGGGGTACACGGCGGCGTAGGCGGTCGCGCCCGGCATCTGGCGCTGGCGAACCGCCGAGTGCGTGCGCCGGGTCCCGGGCTTATCGTCCGGGCTGATCTCGATTTCCGCGCCGTCCAGGTCGGCCGGCGTGTACAGGATCAGGGCGCCGACGTCGACGCCGAGATCAAGCACCACGGTGCCGGGGCCGGATGGGCCGGCGGCTGGCTCGGTCATGCTGCGCTCCCCTTGCTGCTGCCACTTGCGGCGAACCTTGCTGCTGCCACTCACGGCGAATTACTGCGACCGGCAGCGCTCGTGCGCCCCAGCGGGGACCCGGTGGACTGAGGGTCCCGCCAGGGCGCGCGAGCTGACGGTCAGGAGGACGGGGACGGGTCCGGGTGGTGGTAGCCGTCATAGGGAACCCCGAGGTAGGGGAATTTGCTGAGCGTGGGGATGCCGGTGTCGGCGGGAGTCAGCCCGTCGGTGAGCTCGCCCGCGGCGGCGTCGGGCTTGTATGTCTTGTCGACCAGCGCGTAGGTCACCCCGGCGATCGCCCGCAGCTCGATCGCCACGACGTCGTCCGTCACCCGGCGGCCGTTCGGGAAGCCGGCCGCGTCACCCCCGAGCAGCCCGTAGATGCTCTGCTTGCTGGCCGGCGTGGGCGGGATCGAGGTGTTGAGCCGCAGCATGTCCGCGAGCACCGGCCCGGTGAAGTTGGTGAATCCGGGGATGATGCCCGTGGGTATACCGGTGAGCAGGATCGCCTCTAGGTCGGCGCGCGGCTTCTTGGACGCGACCAGTGCGGCCAGGTCCGGGAACACGCCTGGGTAGAGCACTGGCAGCAGCGCCGCGAGCTCGGGTGAGGTGACATAGCCGGCGAACTGCTTGTCGTCAGACGGCGGCAGGGAGTTCCACAGGTCCTTCTTGCTGATCGGGATCAGGACCTCGTTGAACAGCGGGTTGCCGAGCCGCGACACCTGCCGGAACGGCCCGCTGTCCCAGTTCGCGCCGCTGTCAGCGTCCCACACCCTGACTCGCTGGCGGCTGGCCGTGGTCCATACGCCGATGGACGGGTGACCGTTCCGTGTCACCGAGGAGATCGGCACCTGGATCGTGATCGAGTGCACGTTCAGGAATTTGGTGGCGTTCACGCCGGGGGCGGCGGCGAGCCCCAGGGCCTTGCCGAAGACGTTCAGGTTCTGGAACGGCCGCAGGTTACCCAGGTCGAAGATCGAACCCAGGTCGACGTAGAAGGCTTCGGCTCGCTGCCCGGCGAATACCGTGATCCCGCCGCCCAGGCTGTGCACGGCCTCGTCGGCCAGGGCTGGGTAGTTCGGGGTGGACAGCGGCCCGATGTTGCACGGCGGGCAGGCCAGGCCGGTGGCGAGGGTGCGCTGCGAATAGCCGGACGTGACGGAAACGTCGTAGAACTGGCGGCGGTTCCAGTTCGGGCTGTTCAGCGTCTCGATCGGGCCATCGTTGTACAGGAAGGAGTCCGGGATTTGATAGTCGGTCCTGAACCGGAACTCGTAGGAGATGTCGGCCTGGCCGTCGCCGTTGTTGTCGATGTGGATCCCGTACAGGACGTCGTCGCCGAACTCGTAGAAGTTCGGCCCTCCGGCCGGCTCCTGCAGCGGGACATAGTTGGCGATGAGCGTGACCGTGTCGGGCTTATCCGGGCTGACGAACGCGTATACGTCCGTACTGTCGGCTACCGGGTCCTTGGAGATCTCCGGTGCCTCGCGGTGCGATGACATTCAATTACCTCACTGGCTCGAATCTGGCGGATGGCAGGAGTTAGGCGGTGTCCGGGGAGCTAGCCGATGTCCGGGAGCTAGCCGGCGGCCCGGGCGATCCGGGCGGCTAGGTCCTTGTCGCGCAGCCGGGTCCCGCCGGTCCCGGAGAACACCTCGATGTCCCCGGTCTTGGCGTCCCGCACGTGAACCACGATCGGCTCGGTGCGCGTCGTCGGCTGTTCCGTCACAGACGGGTGACTGGTGGCGGCAAAGGCTGGAGTTGCGGCCGCTCCGATGGCGGTGACGGCGAGACCAGCGGCTCCAGCGGTCGCGGCTCCTTGCAGCAGGGAACGCCGCGATATGCGACGTCCTTCGTCTGACGCCCGCTTGGCATCCTGACTGGGCATGGCAATCCTTTCCATAGCTGGTTGGCATGAACGTCGCCGACGGCGAAGGCCACGCCGGGGCAGGTTTCACTAAGCGTAATCATCCTGATTACTTAAAGTATCGAATGGTGAGCATAGCGGCCGCGCGATCACGATGCGGGTTCTCGGCGGCCACTGCGCCGACCAGCGTGCCGGCCCGTGTGACGCCGGCCCGTGTGACGCCGGCCCGTGCGGCCGACCAGAGCGTAGGCGCGAGCGCCGGCATACCTCGCCCATGCCCCGGCCCGCGTTGGCCGTTCCATCCCCTCGCATGCCGTTGTTTCGCGGCTGGCGGCCTGCCGGATGGGCCGGTTGGCGGAAAATATTCGGTAACTTTCACGCTTCAATCGGACATAAAGGACACTACTGCCGTTACACGGCGGAATCAGTGGCCTTTAGCGGGAAAGGTCGCACACTTTCTTCCCGATATGTTCACCTGCGGTTAACGAGCAGAAACGCCCAGAACGCCAACCATAAGGCGCGCCGATCTCAGGGTGCCCACCCTTCGATGACTAGCAGATAAAGGCCGAACCAGGTGGACGCGACGCCCAGCGCCACGATCAGCGGCACGAGCACCGACGTGCGGACCGGGGCCAGCAGCCGGGCTAGCGGGAGGGCGAGCAGGAAGGCTGGGAGCAGGAAGCGCGGCTTGGAGCTGATCCAGTTGGCGCTCGTGGTCAGCGCCATGACGACGATCACGGCCGTGTAGACGTGCAGGTAGACCGGAATCCGCTCGGTCAGGCTCCAGAACAGCAGGAACACGGCCGCGATAAGGGCCGCCACGACGAGCACGTCGGCGACTGAAGGCCGGCCCAACACCGTGCCATCCACCACCCGGAGCGTGCTCACCCCCCAGTCGAACACCATGTGGCAGGTGTGCTTCTCGATCCAGAACCATCCGTCCAGCCGGTGCGTGGCCACGGCCGCATAGGCCAGGTAACCCAGGAGCCCCAGCGGGGCCAGCACGGCCGCGACCAGCGGGCGCCACCACATGGCGAGGGGCTGCCGCGCCCGGATGGCCTGGATCACCGCGATCAGCACCGCGACCGCGACCGCCGCGATGAGGGCCAGCGCGGTGCTGCGCACGGTCCCGGCCGCGGCGGTGAGCGCCCCGGCGGTCAGCCACCGCCGGTCGACCAGCGCGACCAGGGCCCAGACGGCCAGGGCGCAGAACAGCGCCTCGGCATAGATCATGGACAGGACCGTCGAACTCGGCGCGACCGCCCAGATCGCGACCAGGAGCAGGGCGATGCGCGGGTTGGCGGTCAGTTTCAGGCCCAGCGTGGCCAGTCCCGCCGCCGCCGCGAGCCCGGCGATGGCCGTCACGGCGATGCCCGCGGCGATCACGGTAACGCCGGGCAGCCAGGCGATGGCGTCGATGAGCGCCGGGTACCCGGGAAACCAGGAGAAGACGGAGGCGTGGTCCAGCTGGCCGGCCGGATAGGCGTAACCGTGGATCGCGATCGCCCGGTAGTGGCCGCCGTCCGCCGCCTCCATCCACCGCACCAGCGACCAGTGCCTTAGCCGGTAGTTGCCGTGCCGCAGCATGAACGCCGCGACCGCCACGCCGAGCAGGCGGATGCCCGCGAAGATCAGGGCTCCGGTCAGGGCCAGCGGGAGCCGCGGCGGCGCCGGGAAAGCCCGAAGGTACCGGCGCCGGCCCCGCCGGTATCCGGGTCCGGGTCCGGCCCGGGTGACGCCGCGGGATCGCCGGTGTCCAGATTTACGCTCGAGCGTGACATGTGCCATCCAGGCCATTCGGTTGATCAAAGGTACGTGCAGGCGCCACTTAGTTGCCGCAAGGTATGTCTACCGTACGGATCACCCGCCAGGCACGCACCTGCGCTATCACATCCGGCCGGCCGCGACGCGAAGACCGCTGACCGGTAGCATCCCGAGGGTGGGGGCGACAGGCGATAGCGCCGGTCAGCCCGGCCCCGGCGGTTCGGGCGGTTCCGGTGGCCTGGTGCTGGTGCTCAACTCGGGCAGCTCATCGGTGAAGTTTGCGCTGATGTCCCCGGACCGCGGCGACCGGGTCCTCAGCGGGATGGCCGAGAAGGTCGGCACACCCGGCGCCGTGCTGCGGGTCTGGGGCGGCTCGGCCGGCTCCGTCACCGAACGCCTGCCCGGCTGCGATCACCACGCCGTCATCGGCCGGATACTCGAGCACCTGCCCGACTCCGGCCCGGACCAGGTTCAGCTGGCCGCCGCCGGTCATCGGGTGGTGCACGGGGGAGACCGGTTCAGCGCCTCGGTCCTGGTGGACGACGACGTTATCGCCGCGATCCGCTCGTTCGTTCCGCTGGCGCCGCTGCAGAACGCGGCGAATCTGGCTGGCATCAACGCGATCAGCGCCGTCCGCCCCGGCCTCCCGCAGGTCGCCGTGTTCGACACCGCGTTCCACCACACCATGCCGCCCTCGGCCTTCCGCTACGCGGTACCCGAGGACTGGTACACGCGTTACGGGGTGCGACGGTACGGCTTCCACGGCACCAGTCACCGGTTCGTCAGCGGCCAGGCCGCCGCCCTGCTCGGCCGGCCTCTGACCGGGCTGCGCCTGGTCACCGCCCACCTCGGCAACGGGTGCAGCGCGGCGGCGGTCCGGGACGGCGTGTCGGTGGACACGACGATGGGGCTGACCCCGCTGGAAGGGCTGGTCATGGGCACTCGTTCCGGTGATGTCGATCCCGGCCTGTTCGGCTACCTGGCCGGCCAGACCGGCCAGAGTGTCGATGAGCTCACCCAGCTGCTGAACACCCGCAGCGGACTCGAGGGGCTGTCCGGTGTCGGCAACGACATGCGCACAGTCCAGGCCGCGGCGGCCGGCGGAGATGAACGCGCGCAGCTCGCGCTGGAGGTGTTCGTGCACCGGCTGGCCAAGGCGATCGCCGGGCTGGTCACCGGCCTGGACCGGCTCGACGCGCTGGTCTTCACCGGCGGCATCGGCGAGAACAGCGACGTCGTCCGCGGCCTGGTGCTCCGCCGGCTGGGCTTCCTGGGCCTGGCCGAGGACACCGAGGCCAACGCCAAGCACGGGCGCCTGACCGGCGGACGCATCAGCCGTCCCGGCCCGGTCCTCGCACTGGTGGTACCGACCGACGAGGAACTCATGATCGCCCGCGACACCGCCCGTCTCACCCTTTTAAAGCCATTATCCGACCGAACGGGACGTCCTTCCTGCCCCCCGCTCCTCCAGGCGTCCTCCGTCGCGATCGCCCACCGCCGGCCTGGTTCCCGGGCCGGCCTGCTGCTCTGACGTACCTTCTGCTTGTGGTGCGCTTCCGGGTGCTGATTTCCGGCCGGGTGCAGGGCGTCTTCTTCCGTGACACCTGCCGTCGGCTGGCGGCGGAGCATGGCGTGGCGGGGTGGGTGCGCAACCTCCCCGACGGCCGGGTCGAAGCAGTCTTCGAAGGACGGCCCGGCGACGTCCGGCATCTGGTCGACTGGGCGCACCACGGCCCTCGCCTGGCCGAGGTCGAGACCGTCGCGGTCCAGCCAGAACCCCCCGAGGGCCTCGCCGCCTTCCGGATCAGGTAGCGGCTTCCGTCCGCTCGCCTGCGCGGCTTCCACCGCGCCCTAGGCCCACCGGATTCCCATGGCCAGGTCACTCGCCAGGTCCGACTGCACCGATGCCACCGCGCGGAACGCATCTCGCAGATAGGAACGGGCCAGCGGGTTCAGCGTCTTGGGGTCGATGAAGTCATCCGGGGCCTCGCCGCGCCGCAACTGCTCCACCTGATGATCAAGGCGCAGCGAGGATATGAACCCGAAGGCCTCCATCAGGGCGCGCGCCTGCGAGCTCTCCAGCGTCCGGGCTGCCTCGGCCGCCCGCAGCCGCTCCATGGTCGAGGCGCTCGCGACCCCGGCCGTCATCGCGGCCCAGCGGGCGAGGTCGACGATCGGGACCAGGCCGCCGTGCTTGAGGTCGAGCTGCCCCCGGCGCTCACCGGAGTGCTCGACTACGAAGTCGCGCAGGAACCCGGTCGGCGGCCGGAACGACAGCGCGAACCGGGCGAGCAGGCGCAGCAGGTCCGGTTCCGGCTGGATCCGCCTGTCCCATAGCCCATCGGCCCCGGCGGTGCCCGAACCGGGTCCGCTGCTCCACACCGGACGGCTGTCGGTGATCACCGACACCAGGATCAGCGCCTGCTCCTGGGTCGGGTCCTGGCTGAGGCTCCGAGTGGCCGCGCGCCACGAGGGCAGCGATCGCGCGAACAGCGGGTTGGCGGCGCTCGCGCCGTGGTCGTCGGGCTGGATCCCGCACCCGCGCAGGCCGTCGTCCACCGTGCGGGCCAGCCGCGCCACGTAATCGCGCATTTCGCCGTCGTCGGCCCCCTCCTCCCAGGCGAGCGCGCTATCCACGTCGGAGGATGGCGCCGCCTCCCGGCGCGCCAGGCTGCCGAGCGCGAACCAGGTGAACGCGGCGGGCGGGGCGCCGGCCTGCTGGACGGCCAGCTCGACCAGCTTCCGGGTCAGCGCGTCAAGCACCGCGGAATGCACCGCCGCAACGTGCTCGGCCGCCACCTCCGCGTCGTGCAGCGCGATGGTCATCGGACCCAGGCCGGCCGCCGCGGCCGCCAGATCCGCCGGCCTGGCGGCCAGGTCGATGGCGCGGCGCAGCAGCAGGGGCTTACGCGCCTCGGCGGCTATCACGTCGCCGTCATCGACCACGCCCAGTACGTCCCCGGCCGGGGAAAGCACCGGAATGTGATGGATGTCGCGCTCGATCATGTCAAGCAGAACGTCGGCCGCCAGCCGGTCCGAGCTCACCGTGTAGGCGGGCTCGGTCATGATGGCCGAGATCGGCGCGTCCGGGCCGAGCCCCGCCGCGATCACCCGCGACCGCAGGTCCCGATCGGTCACGATCCCCAGCCCAGCGCCGGAGCTAGGCCCGGAGCCGGTCCGCACCAGGACCGCGCTTGCCCCCTCGGCGGTCATCCGCTTCGCCGCCTCGCGGATCGGCTCGCTGGCGTCGCACAGCAGCGGCGGCATCCGGATCAGCGTGGCGACGCGGTGCTCGACCGGGTCCTCCGGCGGCGCCGGGGCGGTCGGCCCGGCCGCGATCGACCGCGCGACGAACCTGAGCACGTCCGGGCGGGCGAGCAGCGGCCGCATGACATCGGCCGGGACGCGATAGCAGACGGTGTCCTCGCCCGCGCGGGCCTCGAAACCGGTCGGCAGGCCGGAGACCATCGACGCGTGGCCGAACAGCTCGCCCGGCCCAAGCAGGTCGAGTATCCGCCCGTCATGGATGATCTCGACCGAGCCGGTCCGCACCATCCAGACGGACTCGACCGGCCCGGCGCCCTGCAAGAAGATCGCCTTCCCCCGCGGCGTGGTCTCGGTCTCGGTCACGGCGGCGATACGGGCTAGCTCGTCCGGGCCGACCGCGTCGAAAGGCGGGTGGGAACCGAGGAAGCCCACGACGTCGGCCATCGGAGCCAGGTTCAGGACGGCTCGTCGGTGACTCCGGCCGCCGCGAGCACCGGACCCGCCCGGTGCTCGTCCAGGACCGTGGTCCCCCGGCCGCGCTGGACCGCGAGG
The DNA here is from genome assembly GCA_963806335.1 of uncultured Actinomycetes bacterium. GTDB lineage: Bacteria > Actinomycetota > Actinomycetes > Streptosporangiales > Streptosporangiaceae > Palsa-504. Next base: position 357,843 of record CAWDXO010000013.1, on the reverse strand, counting down.
TAGTAGATCGCGCCCACGGCGCCGAGCACGCCGACGAAGACGAACGCGCCCCACTGGTAGTACCAGGCGCTGTTGCCGTACACCGCCGGGCGCGGCCAGGCCAGGTTGATCATCACGCCGACCTGGAACACGACGGCCACCAGGTTGACCAGCAGCCCCCAGCGGCCCAGCGAGAAGTAGGGACCGTGCTGGGCCGTCGGCCACCTGCCGCGCAGCCGCGCGATCAGCAGCGGCCCGGTGACGCACAGGTAGGCGATGTAGAACATGATGATCGCGACCGAGGTGAGCACGAAGAACGCCTTCTGGTTACCGACGTTGAGCACCAGCAGCCCGATGGTGACGACGCCGATGACGACCGAGGGCACCAGCGGGGTCTTGGACTTGCCGTGCACCCTGGCGATGGCCGGGGCGAACGGGAGCCTGCCATCGCGGCCCATCGTGAAGATCATCCGGATGCCGCCGGTGTGCACGGCCAGGGCGCACACGGTGATCGCGATCACCGAGGCGATCAGGAAGACGTCGCCGAGGGTGCCGCCGAGGGTCGCCTTGACCAGGTAAGGCAGCCCGGAGGTGCCGAGCTGGGGGGCGTGGATGTTGGGCACGGACATCTCGCCGAACAAGATGACGAGCAGGCCGGCGATCCCGGCGGCGCTCAGCGCCCGGATGATCGCGGGCGGGGCGTGCTTGCGCGGGTCGTGGGTCTCCTCGGCCAGCGACCCCGCGGTGTCGAACCCGTACATCACGTACGCGCTCATCAGCCCGGCGACCAGGAAGGCGCCGGCGTAGCCCCACGGATGGCCGGCGCCGGTGCCGAAGGTATCGAACACCACGGCCGGGCTGCGGTGGATGTGGAAGGCGAGCAGGATGATCAGCAGCGAGACGCCGATCAGCTCGACCATGACGCCGAAGTTGTTGATCCGCGCCATCAGCTTGACGCCGATCATGTTGATGATGGTAGTGAAGACCACCAGGATCGAGGCCAGCAGCAGGGCGTTCTTCGCGCCGTCGGGCGTCGCGACCTGGCCGATGTCGGCGGGGCCGCCGATGAACTCGAAGAAGGCCGAGATCTGCGGCAGCACGACCTGGTAGGCGACCGCCACCGCGGCGAGCGTGACGATCGATCCCACCACCAGGATCCAGCCGCCGAACCAGGAGGTGAAGGAACTGGCGATCTGCTTGGACCACTGGTAGACCGAACCCGCGAGCGGATACTGCCCGGCGAGCTCGGCGAAACACAGGGCGACCAGCATCTGGCCGATGAACACGGCGGGCCAGGTCCAGATGAACGCCGGTCCCCCCGAGAAGAAGCCGAAGAAGAAAAGCTCGAACACCCCGGTCATGATCGAGATGTAGCTGAACCCCGCGGCGAACGAGGAGAACAAGCCGAGCGAGCGGTCTAGCTCCTGCTTGTAGCCGAATTTGGCTAGGTCATCGGAGTCCACGTTCGGCATCGCCATGGCTCACATCCTCGGGGTGCGGCGGGTATCCCCAAGATGGCATCTGTTCGACTGATGCGTCAACGCAGGTAGGAGCACCGGTCTCCGTCGGGGAGACTGGGCGGATGGATGATCAGGTGTCGGAGACCGGCGAAAGCGCCGAGCTGGTGGCTACTCGCCGGGAGGTCCTGTTCTCGCCGGCCGGCCGGGAAACCGGCGAGGATACCGTCGTGCTCGCCGTCCGCGTTCCCGGAGACGCCGGTTGACGGACGCCCGCCGGCCTGCTCCGGCTAGCCGCAGTAACGATGTCCTCAGCCTCGGCAGCTTCGTCGTCCTCGGCCTGCCCGACGGCATGCTCGGCACCGCCTGGCCGGCCATGCGCGGCACCTTCGGCGTGCCGGTCGGTGATCTCGGCCTGATCCTGCTGATCGCCACGGCCGGATCGGTGCTGGTCACCGCCTTCGTCGGCGCACTGATCCGGCGCCTGGGCGTGCCCGCCCTGCTGGCCGTCGCCGGCTCGGGCGCCGCGCTAGGGTACGCCGGGTTCGCCCTGGCCCCCGGGCTCTGGCTAGTGCTGGCCGCGTCCGTGCTCGTCGGCGCGGCGGCGGGAATGATGGACGCCGGGCTGAACACGGCGGTGGCCCTGACGGGCCGGCCGCGGCTCCTCAACCTCTTGCACGGTGCCTACGGCGTCGGCACCGCGCTCGGCCCGCTGGTCGTCACCGCCGCCATCCTCACCGGCTCCTGGCGGGCCGCCTACGCGGCCCTGATTGGCCTCGATCTCATTATCGCCGCCGCCTGGCTGCGGCAGCGCCGATCTCTCGGTCCGCCGCGGCCCGCGCCCGCCCAGCGAGCCACGGCGGAGTCGCATCCGGCCGCGCAGTGGTCCCGGCGCCGTTACCGCGCGGTGGTGGCCGCGGGCATGGGCGTCTTCTTCGTCTACACCGGCCTGGAAGTCGGGGCCGGGCAGTGGGAGGCGAGTTTCTGCCGCGGGTACCTGAACCTGTCGGCGGGTGCGACCGGCCTGGCCGTCTTCGGTTACTGGGGGGCGCTGACCGCCGTCCGGATCGGCCTCGCCGTGCTGCCGCGCCAGGTCCCGCCGCCCGCCGTAGTGCGCTGGGGCAGCGGTATCGCCGTGCTCGCCGCCGCCGTCATCTGGTGGCAGCCGGGCGTGACGGCGACCATCATCGGCTTCGTCGTGCTCGGCGGCGCCCTGGCTGGCGTCTTCCCGGCCCTGATCTCGCTCACCCCGGTCCGCCTCGGCGAGCAACGCGCTCAGCACGTCATTTCCTGGCAGGTCGGGTCGGCGGCGGCCGGAGGGGCGGGTCTGTCGGCGATCATCGGCCTGCTCATCGGCGCGACCGGCCTGGCCGTCCTCGGCCCGGCCATCACCGTGCTCGCGCTCATCATGGTCGCGGCCGAACTTGTGCTCAGCAGGCTCGCCCCGGTCGGGCGCTTACGCGGCGGCGTGCGTGAGCTGGACGGTGACGTTGCGGACCGCGGCGGGCACGGTGACCGTGCCGGTCGTGTTCGCCGGCAGCTTCCCGGCCAGGCGCGCGAAGCCGTACTGGTAAGTCGCGTCGATAAGCGAGATCCCGGGCCCGCTCAGCGGCGCGCCGAACAGGTAGCCGTCCCAGGCCCAGCGGCCGAACAGGAACGGCGCCGCCCAGTTCGCGTCCTCGGCGTTGGCGCAGCGGTTGCTGCTGTTGGGCTCGGTCATCGAGCACGGCAGGTAGTTCAGGTGATTGGCTGAGATGGTCGCGTTCAGCGTCTTGTTCGTCGCGGCCAGCAGGCTGGCGTACTGGGACGCGGCCCAGCTCGCCTCACTGGAGTTGCCGACCTGCTGGGCCAGCCAGTGGTAGGCCCACAGCCCCGTCAGCGACTCGTAGTTGTCGATCGTCCAGTAGCCGTTGGCGTCGATGTCGTTGGTCTTCTCCATGATCCCGCCGGGACCGGTGCGGTCGGCGGCGATCAGGTGCGCGGTGTCCTCAATGCTCGGCTCGGTCTTCCCGCTCGGCCCTTGGGTGCTGAAGTTAGCCTTGACGAAGCCCAGGTCGCCGGTCTTGAGCAGGTAGAGGGCCCACACCCAGGGATAGGTCCACACGCCGTCGTCATACTGGGTCTGGGTGCCGATCACGTAACGGGCGCGGTCAAGCAGCCCGTGGGCGCCAACGGTGTAGCCCTGGGTGAAGGCGTGCCGCCTGGCCGGCGGCCTACCCCGAAAGCGGCGACACGGCCCGGCGGATGACCGGGCCTGGTGGGCACCCGCAGCTGGCCCGTAGCACGAGCTCGGTCGGCAGCAATTCCACCGCCGGGCTCTGGGCCGGGTGGGCGATGCGGTCGAGCAGTCGCGCGCAGGCCCGCTCGCCCAGCAGGCGCATCGGCTGACGGACCGTGGTGAGCGGCGGATCGACGAGGCGGGCGGGATAGATGTCATCGAAGCCGACCAGGGCCAGCTGGTCGGGGACGCGCACGCCGGCTGCGGCGAAGGCCCGCAGGGCACCGATCGCCATCTGGTCGTTGGCGCACACCACCGCGTCGGGCAGCGCCCCGCGGTGCGCGGCGAGCAGGCCCTCCCCGGCCTGCTCGCCGCTCCGGACGCTGAAGTTCCCCGACGCCGAGCCGATCAGCTGGCAGTGCGGGTGGCTGCGCAGCACATAGTCGAGGGCGCGCCGCCGCTGGCTGGAGTCGGGCGAGTCCGGCGGCCCGTCGATATAGAACAGGCGCCGCCGGCCGTGGTCGGCGATCAGGTGGTTGATGATCGCCACCGAGCCGGAAAAGTTGTCGGCGGCCACCACGTCGGCCGCCCGCTCGCCGGGCGTCCCGGCGATGACCACCACGGGGACTCGCGCGGCCAGCCGCTCGATGTAGCGGGAGGCGACGAAACCCTCGCCGATGAGAATCCCGTCTACCTTGCCGGAAAGCGCATCCAGCCGCGGCAGCCCCTGCTCGCTGATCCCGTCGGACTGCATGAACGCGATGAGCAGCGACCACTCCTGGTCGCGGATGCGCGCCTCGACCCCGCGCAGCACCTCGTCGTAGTAGAGCAGGCCCTCGTTCTCGATGTCATAAGGCTCCAGCTCGCGTTCCACGTACACCAGGCCGATCACGTCCTTGCGGCGGCGAGACAGGCTCTGGGCCGCGCCGTCTGGCACGTAGCCGAGTTCCTCGATGGCCTGTTGCACCCGGGCCCTGGTGGTTTCACGGACCCGGTCCTGACCGTGCACGACCCTGGAGACCGTGGCGGTGGAGACGCCGGCCAGGCGGGCGACATCGTAGAGAGTTACCACATTGTCCCGATCAACGGAGTGCCCCTGTTCCGTGCGTACCAGGACGCGAGCGTCTTCAGTAGAAATCTAAGCGCTGACATTACTCTCACCATCGGAGTTACCGCGCGCTCGCCCGGCCGAAGACGTCGTTTTCGTCCCTCATCCGGTCCGAACGAACCGCCGCCAACCGGCTCGATGGAGCATAGGGCCGGTCCTAACCGGTTCGATGGAGCATTGAGCCGGTTACGACCGGGTTAGCACCCGGCGCCCAACCGACCATCCGGTGCCAGCGTCCGCGTCACAGCCCGCCGCGGGCGATGAGCTGGCGGGCGATGACGTTGCGCTGGATCTCGTTAGTGCCCTCCCCGACGATCATCAGCGGCGCGTCCCGGAAATACCGCTCGACGTCGAATTCGGTGGAGTAGCCGTAGCCGCCGTGCACCCGGATGGCGTTCAATGCGATCTCCATCGCCGCCTCGGACGCGAACAGCTTGGCCATGCCCGCTTCGAGGTCACACCGGCGGCCGGAGTCCAGTGTGCGGGCGGCGTGCAGCAGCAGCTGGTGCGCGGCGCTGTACTTGGTCCCCATGTCGGCCAGCAGGTTGCCGACGGACTGGTGCTGCCAGATGGGCTTCCCGAAGCTCTCGCGCTGCTGCGCGTAGGCGAGCGCGTCGTCGAAGGCGGCCTTGGCCACGCCGGTGGCGCGCGCCGCGACCTGGATGCGGCCGGTTTCGAGGCCCTTCATCATCTGCGCGAACCCGGCCCCGGGCTGGCCGCCGAGTACGGCACTGGCCGGCACCCGGCAGTTGTCCAGGAAGACCTCGCAGCTCTCGACCCCCTTGTAGCCCAGCTTGGGCAGGTCCTTGCCGATCGACAGGCCCGGGCTCGGCTGCTCGACCAGAAGGATGCTGATGCCGGCGTGGGCAGGCCTGGCGTCGGCGTCGGTCCGGCAGAGCAGCGCGATCAGGCCCGAACGCCGGGCGTTGGTGATCCACGTCTTGGCTCCAGTAACGACCCACGAATCGCCCTCCAGGACCGCCGAAGTGCTCAGGTGGGCCAGGTCCGAGCCGCCGCGCGGCTCGGTCAGGGCCATCGTCGCCCGCAGCTCCCCGGTGGCCATCCGGGGCAGGTAATGCTGGCGCTGCTCCTCGGTGCCGAAGGCGAGCAGCAGCTTGGCCACGACGGTGTGCCCGCCCATGGCCCCGGCCAGGCTCATCCAGCCGCGGGCGAGTTCCTCGGTGACCAGTGCGTAGCACGGGGTGGAGACGTAGACCTCGCCGTATGGCTCGGGAATGGCCAGGCCGAATATGCCCAGCTGCTTCATCTGCTCGATGAGCTGCCCGGGGTAGGTGTTCGAGTGCTCAAGCTCGCGGACGACCGGTTTGACCTGCTGGTCGACGAACTCGCGCACCACCTCGACGATGGCCTGTTCTTCCTCGCTGAGCTCGTACGCTGTCGGGGACATGCCTGCAACCGCCACGGGTTTCTCCTTCAGTGCTCTCCCCGCGGTTCCTACCCGCGATCGCCGGCTCCGCAAGCCCCGCCGTCCTCGCCAGCCTCCGCGGCGGCCTGGACGGGTGGTCGGCGCAGCAGCCCGGGCAGCCCGGCCAGGCCGGCGAGTTCTTCGCGGCACTGCTCGCAGGAGGCCAGGTGCCGCGTCAACACCGCCCGGTCGGCCGGGGCGATCGCACCCGTGAGGTACACGCCAAGCAGGGGCCGAACGCCGTCGCATTCATCCATACCGCTCATGTGCCGCCCCAGCCCCATTGCTGCCTACCATGGAGAACGTCGGTCAGCATCCGGGGGTTCAGCGCTGGCCTCGGCTAAGGTTCGTACCCCTGTGACCCGCCGCGCCAGTCAGAAGATTTTGGCCGAACGGGCCGTCGTTCCACTCCCACGGACTACCTGAGCAGTTCCCGGGCGATCACGAGCTGCTGGATCTGGCTGGTGCCCTCGTAGATCCGGAACAGCCGCACGTCGCGGTACAGCCGTTCGACGGCGATGCCGCGGATATAGCCGGAGCCGCCGTGGATCTGGACCGCGCGGTCAGCGATCCGGCCGACGGCTTCGCTGGCGAAGTACTTTGCCGCCGACGGGCCGAGCCGCCGGTCGGTGCCCGCGTCGTACCGCGCGGCGGCGTCGAGCACCAGGGCCCGGGCCGCGAGGTACTCGGTCTGGGAGTCCGCGAGCATGGCCTGGATGAGCTGATACTCGCCGATCGGGCGGCCGCCCTGGATGCGTTCCTTGGCGTAGCCGACGCTCTCGTCGATAAGCCGGGCCGAAACGCCCACGCACACGCCCGCGATCGTCAGCCGCCCGTGCGCCAGGCTGCGCATGGCGGTGGCGTAACCGGCCTGGGCCGCCTCTCCGACCAGCGCGTCGGCCGGCACCCGGACGCCGGTGAACGCGACATCGGCGGTCCACGCCCCAGCCTGGCCCATCTTGTGATCCTTCGGCGCCACCGCGACCCCTTCGGCGCGGGCGGGCACGATGAATACGCCGATGCCCTTGCCCGGCGGTGCCTGCGGGTCGGTCCGCGCGAACACCATGAACACGTCGGCCGCCGGGGCGTTGGTGATGTACCGCTTGAGGCCGTCGATGACCCAGCCGTCCTCCTCGCGCGACGCCGTCGTCGCCAGCCGGCTCGGATCAGATCCGGCGTCCGGCTCGGTCAGCGCGAACGAGGCCACCACCTCGCCGGACGCCAGCCGGGGCAGCCACTGCTTGCGCTGCTGGTCGGTGCCGGCCGAGACGAGGACCTGCCCGGCGATGCCGTTGTTGGTGCCGAACAGCGACCGGAACGCCGGGCTGGTGTAGCCGAGTTCAATGGCCAGCCTGACCTGCTGTTCGACCGACAGGCCCAGGCCGCCGTACTCGGCGGGCAGCGCGTAGCCGTACAGGCCCATCTCCTTGGCCTGCGCGATCAGCCGGGCCGGAATCTCGTCGGTTTCGTCGATGCCTGCCTCGGCGGGCATCACCTCCCCGCGGATGAACTCGCGCAGCAGGCCAACCAGCTCATCGAACTCCACCGCGGTCACGGTCATCGTCGTCCCTTTCTCGCGCCTGCCCTATCCAGATAACGCTGTTCAGATAACGCTGTCCAGTTCACGCTAACGTCAGCTCATGAACACGCACACCCATGACGTGCTCTCGATCTTTCCCGAGCACAGCTCGATCTCTGCCGATGGGGAACTCCTGATCGGAGGTGTCCCGGTCACCGAACTCGCGGACCGCTTCGGCACCCCTGCCTACGTCGTCGACGAGGCGGGGCTGCGCGACCAGGCCCGCCGGATGCGAGACGGGCTCGCCGCCCGCCACCCCGACTCGGACGTGGTCTTCGCGTCGAAGTCGTTCCCCTGCCTGGCGGCGTACCAGCTGTTCGCCGCCGAGGGGCTGGCCATCGACATCGCCGGGGCCGGCGAACTCGTGATGGCGCTGGCCGCGGGTGTCCCTCCCGAGCGCATCTACCAGCACGGGAACGCCAAGACCACGGCCGAGCTGACGATGGCCCTCGAGGCGGGCGTCGGGTGCGTGGTGGTCGACAACTTCGATGACATCGACCGCCTGGAACACCTGGCCACCCGGCCGCAGCGGGTGCTGGTCAGGATCATCCCGGGGATCGCCCCGGACACCCATGAATCGCAGTCCACCGGCGGCGACGACTCCAAGTTCGGGCTGCCGCTCGACCAGGCCCGCGAGGCGATCGCCCGGATCCGGGCCAGCGACCGGCTGCGCCTGGACGGGCTGCACCTGCACATCGGCTCGCAGATCCTCGATACCGAGCCGTTCGCCCGGGCGGTGGAAGCGGTGTCCGTGCTGGGCACGTTCGACGTCTACGACATCGGCGGCGGCCTCGGCGTCCGCTACACCTACGACGACGACGCGCCCGCCGTCGAGGCTTACCTCGACACGATCGCCGCGGCCGCGGCCGCGTACCTGCCGGCCGGAGCCAGGCTGGTGATCGAGCCGGGCCGTTCGCTGGTCGCCCGCTCGGGCGTGACGCTGTACCGGGTGACCACGGTCAAGCGCACCGGCCGTACGTTCGTCGCGGTGGACGGCGGCATGGCGGACAACCTCGACGCGGCGCTCACCGGCCAGCCGTTCGAGGCCGTGATCGCGACTCGCATGCGGCAAGCACCCGACGAAGTTGTGGACCTGGTCGGGCGGCAGTGTGAGTCGGGTGACCGGCTGGTGGCCGGGCTGGGCCTGCCGGCGCCTGCCGTCGGCGACCTGGTAGCCATGCCGGTCACCGGCGCGTACACCTACACGCTGGCTAACAACTACAACGGCGCGCTGCGGCCGCCGGTCGTATTCTGCCGGGACGGCCAGGCGCGGCTGGTCGCGGAGCGCGAAACTCACGAACATGTGCTGGCCCTGCACCGGCCCGCTCTCGACATCACCTGGTGACGGCGGCCTCGCGGCGATTAGCGAAAGCCCGCCCCGGACGAGATCAGCCTCTTTATCCGACTCACGATGTGGGAAAGGCAGATAACCGATCCTGCCCGCGCGTTAACGGGCGGTGATGACCTTAGTGCCACCCGGCGAGAAGGCCGGGAACCGCATGAGTTAACCGGCCGTGCGAACGGTTAAGTCCTCGTTTCGATTTTCACCCGGGATCGGCCGGTGCGGGCCGGCCTGGGCCCCGCGGGGGGCCGAAACGGGCAGGTGAGCCTTGGCCGGCGAGCCCCGGCTAGGCCCAGTCCAAGCACGTGCCCGGGCGTGCGCCCCGCCCGCGCCAATGCATCACGGGCCGGGCTTCCCCGGCCGCCGAATTGGCGCTTGCGGTTAACCGGGAAAAACGACGCTAGAAATCCCTTCTTGTCAATAGGCGACTTTCGGCACGACCGATGCTAGGGTGCTACCACGCATCGCCTCCAGGTCGCGAATAAGCGCGGTGACCAGGCGATATGTAACGATTCTGCATACGCCGATAGTGGCGCCGGGCATAGGATCCGCCAGCTATCGCTGACAGGGAGGGCATGAGGAATGAGTTCAGACCTCTCCGAGGTTCCGCCAAGACTTCGCCGGGACGTAGGACTGCTACCGCTGTTCATGGTGTCGGCCGGCTCGGTCATCGGATCGGGCTGGCTGCTCGCCACCCTGAACGCGTCTAAGGTCGCCGGGCCCGCGGCCATCGTCTCGTGGATCATCGGCGTGATCCTGCTCATCGGCATCGCGCTGATCTACGCCGAGCTCGGTTCCACCTACCCGATCTCCGGCAGCACTGCGCGGTTCACCTGGATCCACGCCGGAACCCTGGGCGGCTTCTTCGCCGGGACCTTCTCCTACCTGCAGGCGATGGCCGTCGCGCCGATCGAGGTCGAGGCCACGCTGGGGTACCTCAGCGCCAAGGTCTGGCACGGGCTGGTGACCCCGGCGGGCCTGCTCACCACCAAGGGCCTGATCGTCGCGATCGGCTTCATGTTCGTGTTCACGGCGCTGAACCTGCTCGGCATCAAGTGGATGGCCCGGACCAACACGATCGCCACCTGGTGGAAGATCTTCGTGCCGCTGCTGACCATCGTCTTCATCATGACCAAGGTCTTCCACAGCGGCAACTTCACCGCGGGCGGCGGGTTCATGCCGTTCGGCGTCAAGGGCGTGTTCATCGCGATCCCGCTCGGCATCGTCTTCGCCCTGGAGGGCTTCGAGCAGGCCGCCCAGCTGGCGGGCGAGGCGCGTAATCCCCGGCGGGACGTACCGATCGCGGTGGTTGGTTCCATGCTCATGGGGGCCGCGATCTACATCCTCCTGCAGCTGGCCTTCACCGGCGCGCTGAATACGGCCAGTCACTCCTTCAGCTGGACCGCCCCGTTCGGCAACGCCGGTACGTTCGGCCCCTATTACCAACTGGCCACCTCGGTCGGCCTGGGCTGGCTCGGCACCATCCTGGTCATCGACGCGGTCATCTCGCCCGGCGGCACCGGCCTGGTCTACGTGAGCACGGCCTCGCGGCTGTCCTACTCGCTGGCCAAGACCCGCTACGTGCCGCCGGTGTTCGCCGCCATCGACCGGCGCGGCGTGCCCTGGTTCAGCATCATCTTCGGCGGCGCCTTCGGCTGCCTGCTGTTCCTGCCGTTCGGCGGCTGGGCGGGGCTGGTCGCGGCCATCACCGCGGCCTCCTCGTTCATGTACAGCTTCGCGCCCGTCGCGGCGGTGTCGCTGCGCAAGAGCGACCCGGGCCGCCTCCGGCCGTACCGGGCGCCGATCCTGAACATCATCGCCCCGTTCAGCTTCGTGGTCTCCGGCTTCATCATCTACTGGAGCGGCACCGCGAACGTGATCAAGCTCGACATAGCCGTGGTCTTCTTCCTCATCCTGTACCTGGTCGCCCGCCGGATCGACCCGAACCAGGAGCCGCTGGACTTCCGGGCCGGCTCGTTCGCGATCCCGTGGGTCATCGGCCTGACCCTCTTCTCCATCTTCGGCGGCAGCTACGTCGGCGGGATCACCAACGCCGCAACCGGCGGCTACGATACGTTTTTGGGCATCAAGATCCACCACCACCTGCCGTTCTGGTGGGACCTCGGGGCCATCGCCATCTTCGCCCTGATCGTGTTCTACTACGGCGTGAACAGCCGCCTGAGCCCGGAGCGGGTTGTCGCTCATGCCGAGGAGGCCGCCGCCGACGCGCACCAGGAGGACCTGGACCTGGGCGTCGGCCACGCCGCCTGACGAAGAACCTTAACCAGACAGGGCCCCGCTGCTGCGGGGCCCTGTTTTGGTTACCGGCACGCTCAGGTCAGCCGTCGTTCGGCGGCCCACCTGGTCAGCTGGTGGCGGCTGGACAGCTGGAGCTTGCGCAGCACCGACGACACGTGGCTCTCCACCGTCTTGACCGAGATGTACAGTTCGCGGGCGATCTCCTTGTACGTATAGCCCTGGGCGATCAGCCTGAGCACTTCCCGTTCCCGGCCGGTGAGCTGGTCGAGCTCGGGGTCAAACGAGGGCTTCGGGTCACCGGATGATTCAGCGTTCGGCGTCGCGGCGAAGGCGTCCAGGACGAACCCGGCCAGCCGGTGCGAGAACACCGCATCGCCCGCCGCGACCCGGCGGACCGCATCGGTCAGCTCGGCGGTGGAGATCGTCTTCGTCACGTAGCCGCGCGCACCTGCCCTGATCACCGCGATCACGTCCTCGGGAGCGTCGGAGGCGGACAGCGCGAGGAAACGCACCTCCGGGTGGTCGGCCTTAATCGCCTGGATGACGGCCTGGCCACCGCCGCCAGGCAGGTGCACATCCAGCAGAACGACATCGGGGAGCAGCCGGGTGATCGCCTCGACCGCGGGCTGGACGTCATCCGCCTCACCCACCACGTCGACCTGACGGCCCAGCTCGGCGCGGACCCCGGAACGGAACAGGCCGTGGTCGTCAACCAGGACGACCCTGGGGGTACTCACGCGCGACTCGGGGTCATGTTGCGTCCCATCTTCAGCGTGACCTTGGTGCCCTCGCCGGGAGCGCTGGTCACGGTGGCCGTGCCGCCGCGGCGGGCCATCCGGCCGCGGATCGATTCGGCCAGGCCCTTGCGATCCGCCGGGACCGCCTCCGGGTCGAAGCCCTTTCCGCGGTCCCGCACGACGAGCGAAACCTCATGGGGCTCCACCTCGGCGAACAGCGATATGACGCTGGCGCCGGACCACTTCGCCGCGTTGACCGTCGCCTCGCGGGCGGCGGCGAGCAGGGCGCTCAGGTTCTCGTCGAGCTCGCATTCTCCCACGATCACCGCCTCCACCGGGACACCGTACCTGGACTCGACGTCCTGCTGGATCTGCCGCACGCCGGCCGCGAACGTCGCGTCGGCGTCTGTTTCGTTCGGTGCCCTGCCTTCGAACAGCCAGGAACGCAGCTCGCGTTCCTGCAGCCGGGCGAGCTGGACGACCTTCTGCGGGTCATCCGCGCGGCGCTGGATCAGGGCCAGCGTCTGCAGGACGGAGTCGTGCACCCGGGCCGCGATGTCGGCCCGTTCCTCGGCCCGGACCCGGGCCTGGCGCTCGAGGACCAGGTCCCGGGCGATCCGCAGCCACCAGGGACCGAGGAGCAGCACGATGCCCGCGATGACGAGGACGACACCGCCGAGCGGCCGCAGCAGGGCCAGGCTCTTGTGGGCCGAGAACAGCCAGCCCGCACCGCCGACGAGCAGCGCGCCCGCGAACACCAGGCGCAACACCGACCACTTGCCCCGGGTCGAGGAGCCCGCGGCCGTCTCGATTGGCTCCAGCAGACGCCGCAGCGTGGCCTGTTCTTCGGCCGGGGCGTTCCGCCAGATCAGCACCAGCCCGGCGACGCTGAACACCTGCGGCCAGGCCCAGCTGACGAAAAAGCCGCCGTTGACCGCGCTGACCGCCAGCAGCACCAGGATGAGCAGCGACGTGAGGCCGATCGCGAGCCGGATGCCCCTGGAATCGGACCTGGCCTTGCTGGCGATGCTGGTCTTCATCCCGGCCGCCGGCAGGAAAAGCCAGGCCAGGACGTACAGCGGGACGAACCATCCACCGGATACCAGGGCGGCAAGCACGAACACGATCCGGACGGGGGTGACGCTGAAGCCCCGCCACGCGGCCACGCCGGCGGCCACGCCGCCGCCCAGCCGGTCGGCCGGGTCACGGCGCAGCGGGCCGCCGTTACCGCACCGCCGCCGCCTCAGCCGGAACGAGTCACGGTGCCAGCGCTCAGGATCCACGATCCCATCATCGCCCAGCGGCGACAGACAAGCTATCCGGGACATCCCTGATGCGTCCCTGATCCCGGCCCCCAAGATCAGGGTCGCCTGGGGGATCTTCCCGATGTGCTGGCCGGCCCCGCGGAGCCAAGCTAAGGCCATGAGCACAGACACCATGAACCCGCAAGCACCCGCCACCGATTCCGACCCCCGTCCCGAGCCGCCATTCCGTCCCGGACCGGAGGGCCCGGCCCTGCGCCGCCCCTTCGCCGACCGCATGCTGGGTGGCGTCGCCGCGGGCCTGGCCCGCTACACCGGCGTGGACGTCACCATCGTCCGCATCGCCTTCGTCGTGCTGACCCTCATCGGCGGCGCCGGCATCCCGCTGTACCTGGCCGGCCTGCTGCTGATCCCCGACGAGGGCACCGACCAGTCCCTCGCCGCCTCGCTGCTTGACTCCCTGTCAGCACGCTCACGCTAACCAGAAAAGGACCATCACCATGTCAACCCAGTCCAGCCAGTCCCGGACCCGTGGGTTCGCGCCGCTGTTCCGCGGCCTGTATTCCGACCAGCAGATGCGCGTCTCGGACGCCGAGCGGCAGGCGGCGGCGGACCGGCTCGCCGAGCATTTCGCCGATGGCCGCCTCGATCAGGCCGAGTTCGACGAGCGGGCCGGGCTGGCGATGAGCGCCAAGACCCAGGCCGACCTGAGCGCCCTGTTCACCGACCTGCCGGAAACAGGGGCTCCGGCAGGACCCGACCTTCCTCCGCGCAGGCACCACCGCCCGGTCCTGAGCCTGGTCCTCATCGTCGTCATCGTCCTGGTGGCCGCCCACGCGATGCTGTTTGCCGGGCCGTGGCTGTGGCTGGCAGTCCTGGCGGCCGGCGTCCTGTTCGCGACCCGCGGCGCCAGGCATTCCCGCCCGGGCCAGGATCGTTAGCCGTCCACCGCTGGTGTCCGCCCACCTTGCCGCTCGCTAACAAAGAGGCGTTCGTGCTAGGCGTCGTCCCGCCGCTGATGTAACAATGCTGACAGATCAGGTTTACTCACGGCCGCTGGCTCGCCGATACCTGGTGAACTAGCCGGCTCACCAGATCGGGAGGCACTCATGGCGACGACCTCTCCTGGCACCAGGCCGACGGGAGCGGGAGAAGAGCACCAGCTACGCCGGGCGGTAGGGCTTCGCGGGCTCACCATGATCTCGCTGGGTTCCATCATCGGGTCCGGCTGGCTCCTCGGCGCCCTGACCGCCGCCAAGGTCGCTGGCGGGGCGTCGATCGTCTCGTGGATCATAGGTGGCGCGGTCCTCGCGCTGCTTGCGCTGGTCCACGCCGAACTCGGTTCTACTTACCCGGTATCCGGCGGGACGGCCAGGTTCCCGTTCATGACCTTCGGCGCGCTCGGCGGATTCACCGGCGGCTGGATGGCCTGGCTGCAGGCCGTGACGATCGCGCCGATCGAAGTCGAGGCGACGCTTGGCTACCTGGACGCGAAGTTCACCAGCCTGAACCTCATCAAGGCCAACGGCACGCTCGACGGCAAGGGCATCCTGATCGGCGCCGGGTTCATGCTCGTGTTCTCGGTGATCAACACGATGGGCGTGCGCTGGCTGGCCGAGACCAACTCCATCGCCGTGGTATGGAAGATCTTCGTTCCGGTCCTTACCATCGGCGCGCTGGTATTCACGGTGTTCCACTTCTCCAACTTCACCGCCGGGGGCGGGTTCGCCCCCTACGGATTCCACGGGGTCTTCGCGGCGCTTCCGCTCGGGATCGTCTTCGCGCTCGAGGGATTCGAGCAGGCCATCCAGGTCGGCGGCGAGGCCGAGAACCCGCAGCGGAACATCCCCCGGGCGGTGATCATATCGATGATCATCGGGACGCTTATCTACCTGCTGCTCGAGGTCGCGTTCGTCGGTGCGCTCAATCCGGCCGACCTGGTGCACGGCTGGGCGGCTCCGATCGCTGGCGTCAAGGAGTTCGGTCCCTACTCGACACTGGCCACCACGGCGGGCCTGGGCTGGCTATCCACGCTGCTCGTCATTGACGCGGTCATATCGCCGGCCGGCACCGGACTGGTCTACATCGGGACGTCCTCCCGCCTGTCGTACGGCCTGGGCAAGAACGGCTACTTCCCCCGGATCATCAGCCGGATCAGCAGGCGCGGTGTCCCGTTCGTCTCCATCTGCATCGCCTTCGTGGTCGGCCTGCTCGTCTTCCTGCCCTTCCCCAGCTGGGCCGGCCTGGTCGGGCTGGTCACCTCGGCCACCGTGATCATGTACGCGATGGCCCCGCTGTCCCTGGCCGGACTGCGGCGCCAGGACCCCGACCGCCCCAGGGGCTACCGGCTGCCCGCCGCAAGTGTGCTCTGCCCGCTCGCGTTCGTCTTCGCGAACTGCATCGTGTACTTCGCCGGGTTCAGCACGATCTTCTGGCTCTACGTGCTGATCGCCATCGGCTTCATCGCCTTCGCCGGCTACCAGGCGTACCTCCCGGCAGCCCGCCGGACGATCATCGACTGGCCGGCGGCGTACTGGATCTTGCCCTGGCTGGTCGGCCTCATCGTCATCTCCTGGCTGGGCCGCTACGACGGCTCGCCGCCCACGGTGTTCGGCGTGACCCTGCTGGCCACCAAGCACCTTCCGAACTGGGTGGATCTTGGTGTCCTCGCCGCCTTCAGCCTGGCGATCTACTACTGGGCCGTGGCGAGCACCATGTCGCACGCGAAGGTCCAGGCGGCCGTCGAGGACGTGGAGGCTGAGGCGGGCATGGAGCCAGACATGCCGATCGGCTGACACGTGCTGACGCGGGGCGGGCCGGACCTTCGAGGTCCGGCCCGCCCGGCCGTTGCGGCGGCTAATCCCGCGTCAGTCCTGGGCCCTGATGATCACGACCGGGCTGTGCGCCTGCTGCGCGCAATGCATCGACACCGATCCCATGAACATTCCGCGAAAGCCTCCGCGACCGTGCGAGCCGACCACGAGCAGGCTGGCTCCGTGGCTGGCCTTGACCAGGATCTCGGCGGGGTTCCCGGGCTCCAGCGTGCGCTCGACGTCGAGATTATCCATGGCCGGCGCCGCCGCGAGCGCCTTCTCGAACATGTCGCGCGCCTCCTTCTCGACCTGGGGGTAGTACTCATGGGCCGTGGTCCCGAAGAACGAGACCAGGGCGGGGAAGGCATGGACAATGTTGAGCCCCAACCCGCGCAGCCGGGCCTCATCAATGGCCCAGGCCAGCGACGCCTGCGACTGCGGCGACCCGTCGATGCCGACGACAATCCGCCCCCGACCAGAACTTGTGCTCATCGGCTCACTCTCCTGTCGGCTAGCGCCGGATGTGAAGGTTTACATGAGCATCCTTACACAGTGCGGTGGAAGGCTCACTCCCGCTGACGACGCCCGCCATGGCGTTCGCGGCGCCGCATCGTTCTAGGTTTCGTCCTCGTCCGTGTCGTAAGGGCCCAGGCGCCGGCGTCGCACCCACCGCCGGTACGCCCGGACGGGATGGGCGAGGATGCGGAGGCCGCCGAGGTCGACGGACTCGAACCAGTTAGCGGGCAATCCCATGACGTGCTGCGGCTCTTCGCCTTGATTGGCCCGCTGGCCCGGACCCCTCGGCCCCACCGGCATGCCGAGGAACCGGTTTGGCTCCTCGCGCCCGTCGGCCATTAGTTCACCAGCCGGCCCGGGGCGGCGGCGGGATGGCCGTGCCGGATAGCGCGGTTTTCGGCGGCGGGGGAATGGCCGAGCCGGACAGCGCGGTGCTCGGCGGCGGCGGGATGGCCGAACTGGCCAGCGCGGTGGTCGGCGGCGGCGGGATGGCCGAGCCGGACAGGGCCGTGCTCGGCGCCGGCGGGATAAGCGAGCGGGACAGCGCCGTGCTCGGCGCCGGCGGGATGGCCGAGCCGGACAGCGCCGTGCTCGGTGGCAGCGGGATGACCGACCCGGACAGCGCCGTACTGGGCGGCGGCGGGATGACCGGACCGGACCGTGCGGTGCTCACGGGCGGCCAGACGGGTCGTCCGGTGATAGCGACCGGGACGTCATCGAACCAGGGGTCGCCTGCGCTGGTACCGAACTCCATACACCCAATGCTGCGTCTTTTTGGGCTGTTTCGTAACTGCCGTGAGCGATAAATCTTCATCATCGCCACCCCGTAACGATCCCGGAACGCTTCCCTCCTACGGTCAGGACAAATCGCAACGTTGCGAAACAGGAGGGGAAACATGCGTATCCACCGATGGCTGGCGCTGCTTGCCGTGCCGGCCGCCACACTCGCGCTGACGACGCCCGCGATGGCGTCGACGGCCACTGCCACCGCGTCGCATGCCAAGGCGAGTGGCACCGAGATCATCGTGGCCGATACGGCGTTTGGCTGGTCGCTGGCCGTGGGCTCGGGGCCGTACAAGAACTTCGCGTTGTACTTCATCAGCTCGGATAACCCGCCGAGTTACGGCTGCACCACCGTGGTGGTCAGTCTTCCGGGGGCGCCGCCTGGGGCGACCTGCACCGGTCCGTCGAACGACCGGAACGCCGAGTGGCCGGCCATTACCAGCAACGGCGGCAAGCCGGTCGCCGGGCCTGGCGTCAGCCAGAAGCTGCTCGGCCGGGTCTACCGCAAGAACGTCGGGTGGCAGGTCACCTACGCCGGACACCCGCTGTACCTGTTCGACCAGGGACCAGGCCAGGTCAGCGGCGAGGGCTGGTTCGAGCCCGGCCCTCTCCTGCCGCCCTGGCACGGGATCTGGTGGCTGATATCTGCGCGCGGCGCGCCGGTGCCGTGGGCCGGGACCCTGACCACGACCACGATCGGCGGCAAGAGGGTGCTCGCCGAGCCCTACGAGACCGTTGCTGGCTGGGTCAACTTCCCGGTGTATACCTTCAGCGGCGACCAGTCGTATTACCGGGCCGTGTGCACGGCCAATCCCGCGTGCCGTCGCGCCTGGCCTCCGGTGCTCACCAGCGGCTCGCCCGGCCTGTCGGGTCTGTACGGCTACGGTGCCGGTCACCTCCGGGTCCACGACGTCACCCAGGTGACCTGGTACGGCCATCCGCTCTACCTGTTCAGCAACGAAAAGCTCGCGCCCGCATCGAACGGCGCGCCCACGCCGGCCGGTAACGGCAACGGCATCACGGCGTTCGGCGGCACCTTCAGCCTCGTCGTCAATCCGTAGCAGTTCATCCCGAGACAAGCCGGACGGGCCGCGCCAGCCCGTCCGGCTTCTCGCGTCCCCTGGCACCACGGCGGAGATCGTGGCACGCGATGCATCACGCGCTCGGGCTGCCGTCCAGGTACTCGAAGAACACTGCCGGGATACCAAGGACGAAGGTATGCCCATCGTGAGTCAGGCGAAGACCGCGTGGATCCCAGCTGAATTCCCAGTGGTGGGGGTCAGTGAGGTGCGTGACGGCCCTGATCAGCGCCTCTTCCCTCATCTGACGGGTGAAGTCCGGCGAGTCGCTCTCAAGCGCGACTTCGTATACCAGCCCGTCTCTATCCAGACGACCGAGTTCCTCGATCCGCGCATCCACCGCTAGCGTCACGGGCGCAAGATAAAGATCAGTTACGTCATGAGGTCTGGTCGCCATAGACACCTCCGAGCAGGAAAGGAACAACAAGCCCATGCTGTCGAGACGGGCGCTCCCGTAATAGTGCCAAAAGTCCCCGGCCGGCTCTTTTAAATGTCCTCGGCCAGCTCGGATGTCCAGACTACGACCCGGGTGCGGTCGCCGCGGAACAGGTCACGGGCATACTCGAGCGGCTCCCCTGACCGGGCGTAGGCGGTCCGCTCGACCAGCATCAGCGGGGCTCCCTGGTCTACCTCGAGCGCCTCGGCCTCGCGCACCCCGGCGCGCACCGGCTCCAGGCTCTCCCTGGCGCGGTGCGGCCGCAGTCCGTATCTGACCTCGAGCAGCTCATAGAGCGAGCCGTCCAGCCGGAATTCCAGCATGCCGGGGAACCGGGCCGCCGGGAACAGGGAGCGTTCCAGGGCGATCGGCCGGCCGTCGGCCAGCCGGATCCGCCGGACCTCGTATACCGGGTCGTCCTCGCCGGTGCGCAGCGCGGCTCCCGCGGCCGGGCCGGCCGGGCGCTCGCGCGCGGACAGCACCCGGGCGCCGGCCACCAGCCCGTGGCGGCGCAGCTGCTCGGAGAACCCGGCCAGGGTGGTGAGATCCTGCTCCAGCTTGGGCGCGGCGACGAAGGTCCCGCCGCGCCGCCCCACCGTCCTGGTCACCAGACCCCGCCGGGCCAGCTCGGCCAGCGCGTGCCGCAGCGTCATCCGGCTGACCCCGAACCACGCGGCCAGATCCTGCTCGGTCGGCAGCCGGTCGCCGGGCGCCACCGCGCCGACGGCGATCTGTCCGGCCAGCCAGTCCTCGATCTGCGCGTGCACCGTGGTGCCCGGCTCGCGCACGATCTGAGGCGGCTGCCGCAGCCCGCCCGCGGTCTCCGGCGCCCGCCTCATCGAGCCGTCCGCTGATCAGTCGTCCGGGGCACCCGCCAGCAGCGGCGCGTCGTCCCCGGACGGCGTCGTCACCGGCGCGAAGGCCTTGGTCCTTCCGACCACCAGGTAGTAGATGGCCCCGATCAGCGTGATGACGATTACTACCGTCCACAGGATCGGGATCTTGTTCAGGAAGTCGACATGGAAGTCGAGCTTGGCAGGCGCCACCGTCTGGTTGGGCTTGGGGTTACTGGCCGCTCGCGGCCAGGCGAAGTTGACCAGCATCGCACCGCCGTAGAGCAGGGCGACGACGTTGACCACCATGCCCCAGCGGCCGAGCCGGAACGGCGCCCCGCCCACCTCCCCTCCCCCCTTCCTTGGCCAGCCGCGGGCGCGCGCCCGCAGGATGACCAGGTTGCCCAGGAAGTAGCTCAGGTAGATCATGCCGGTCGCCGCGATGGCGATGATCGAAACGCCCGCGTACTGGAGGAACGGCACGGCGGAGAGCAGCGCGACCACGATGCACGCCCACACTGGGGTGTGCAGGCGGGGCGACACCTTGGCCCAACGTGACGAAAACGGCAGTTGGTTGTCGCGCGCCATTCCGAAGCAGAGCCTGATGGTCGCGGCCAGGATCGACAGACAGCAGACGAAGATCGCCGCCGAGACCACCAGCAGGTACACGGTCGCGAAGCCGGTGGAGAAGTTCGCCTCGATGATCTGCGCGGGCCCGAACGCGCCCTTCACCGCGGCGCCCATGTTCGGGATCGCCATCAGCGTGCCGAGCAGGAACACGCCCCCGATGATGAACGCGCCGATGACCGAGAACAGCACCGCCTTGGGCGCCGCCCTACGGGGGTCGCGGGTCTCCTCGGCCAGCGTCGACGCGGTGTCGAAGCCGTAGATCACGAACAGGCTCATGAACATCGCGGCCAGGAACGTGTTCGGTGCGACGTGGAAGCCTGCGCTGTTGGTAACGACCTTGAACCCCTGGTGGTTGTGGAACGCAATCATGACCAGCGCGAACACGAACATGCCGAGGATCTCGAAGAGCACGCCGGTGTTGTTGATGAGCGCGACCAGCCGGACGCCGTAGATGTTCAGGACGGTGATGACGACCAGCGTGATGAGGGCGACGACCAGCTGGGTATGCAGGCTGGCCGCGTTCAGCGAGTGCCAGCCGAGTCCGTTGAGCGCGGGGATCAGCGCGAGCGGCAGTGTCGCCACCACCGCGGCGACGGTGATGATGCCGGCGAACAGGTAGATCCAGCCGGTGAACCAGGAATAGGTCCGGCTGGCCAGGTACTTCGTCCACTGGAAGACCGAACCGGCCACCGGGTAGTGGCTGGACACCTCGGCGAAGTTCAGCGCGACGATGAACTGGCCGAGCGCCACCACCGGCCAGGTCCAGATGAACACCCCGCCCAGGGTGGTCAGGCCCAGGGCGAACAGGGTGAAGATGCCGGTCGACGGCGAGATGTAGCTGAACGCCACGGCGAACGAGCTGCCCAGCCCGAGCGAGCGCTTGAGTTCCTGGGAGTAGCCGAAGCGGGCGAGATCGGCGGAATCCCGTTCCTGCCCGCCGGAAAGATCAGTGCTCATGTCAGAGGCCTCCGCTTCCGGCCGATGGGACCCCGTGAGGCGAAGCGTACGAGTCCCGCATCCGAACTGTCTAGACCCTTTCCGCGCTGGTGGCCTACGGTGAGCCTTAGGGTCTAGACCTCATGAGTGGGAAGGGATGTCCGCGGAACTCGACGCCCTCTTCGACCGGACGAAAAGCCTGGCCGCAAAGCCGCGCACGGTCAGTGCGCTGTCCGGCGGCTTGACCAACCGCAACTACCAGGTGACGACGCCGGACGGGACCTTCGTGGCGCGGATTTCCTCCGGCGGCAGCGAGCTGCTGGCGATCGACCGGGACTGCGAGTACCGGAACTCGGTGGCCGCGGCCGCGGCCGGCGCCGGGGCGCCGGTCGTCGAGTACCGCCCCGGGGACCGTCTGCTGGTCATCGGCTACATCAAGGGCCGGACGCTGGACGCCGCGGACGTGGCCGCCGACGAGAACATCCCGCGCATCGCCGAGGCATGCCGCAGGCTCCACGACGGCGGCCGGTTCGTCAACGACTTCGACATGTTCGATATCCAGCAGCGTTACCGCTCGGTGGCAAGATCGCGCGGCTTCGCGATCCCGGCCGGATACGACGATCTGCTGCCGCATGTCCAAGCCGCCGCGGCCGCCCTGGCGGCCCGGGCTACCGCCACCGTCCCATGCCACAACGACTTGCTGGCCGCCAACTTCATCGACGACGGCGACCGGATCTGGCTGATCGACTACGAGCTGTCTGGCAACAACGACGCCTGCTTCGAGCTCGGCAACATCGCGGCCGAATCGCGCCTGCCCGCCGAAGCCCTGGCCGAGCTGGTCACGGCCTACTACGGAAAGCCGCGACGGAGTATGGTCGCCCGGGCCCGGCTGCTCGGCCTGGTCGGCATGTACGGGTGGACACTGTGGGGCGCGATCCAGCACGCCGCGAGCCCCATCGACTTCGACTTCTGGTCCTGGGCGATGGAGCGGTTCGAGGGCGCGGCCGAGGGCTTCACGGCCGACGATTACCCGCGCCTGCTCGAGGAGGTCCAACGCGATGACTGAGCGCCATGACTGAGTTGGCCAGCCTTCCGGCCCGCGCTCGGGTGGTGATCATCGGCGGGGGAGTGATCGGCGCCAGCGTCGCCTACCATCTCGCCCGGATGGGCTGGACCGACGTGCTGCTGCTCGAGCAGGGGCAGCTGTCGTGCGGCACCACCTGGCACGCGGCCGGCCTCGTCGGCCAGCTGCGGGCCTCGGAGAGCGGCACCCGGCTGGTGCAGTACTCCATGCAGTTGTACGAGAGCCTCGAGGCCGAGACCGGCCTGGGCACCGGCTTCCGGCGCTGTGGCGGCGTCACCGTCGCCCGCACCCCTGACCGCCTGACCCAGCTGAAAAGAACGGTCGCCACCGCCGAGGCCTACCAGCTGGACTGCGAGCTCATAACCCCCGGACAGGCCCGCGAGCTCTACCCGGTCATGCGGATCGCCGACCTGGCCGGCGCGATCTGGCTGCCCGGCGACGGCCGGGCCAACCCCACCGACCTGACCGCCGCGCTGGCCCGGGGGGCGCGCGATCGGGGCGTCACGATAAGGGAGCGGACCCGCGTGACCGGCATCGCGACCAAGGACGGTGCCGTCACAGGCGTCCGCACCGACCAGGGCGACGTCGAGGCGGAGGTGGTCGTCAACTGCGCCGGCCAGTGGGCCAAGCAGGTCGGCGCGATGTGCGGGGTGACCGTCCCGCTGCACTCCGCTGAGCACTTCTACGTCGTGACCGAACAGATCGACGGCGTGCACCGGGATCTGCCCATCCTGCGCGACCCGGACGGCTACACCTACATCAAGGAAGAGGTCGGCGGGCTGCTCGTCGGCGGGTTCGAGCCCGCGGCCAAGCCGTGGGTCGCCCCCGACAAGCTGCCCCACCCGTTCGAGTTCCAGCTGCTCGCCGAGGACTGGGATCACTTCGAGATCCTGATGGACAGCGCCGTCGCCCGGATCCCGGCGCTCGCCGAGACCGGGATCAAGATGTTCTACAACGGCCCGGAGAGTTTTACCCCGGACAACCAGTTCATCCTGGGCGAGGCGCCGGAGCTGCGGAACTTCTTCGTCGGGGCCGGCTTCAACTCCGTCGGCATCGCGTCCGCGGGCGGCGCCGGCCGGGCGCTGGCCGAATGGATCACCGAGGGCGAGCCGAGCCTGGACGCCTCCGCGGTCGACATCAGGCGCTTCGCCCGGTTCAACGGGAACAACCAGTGGCTGCACGACCGGGTCAGCGAGGTCCTGGGCCTGCACTACGCGGTGCCGTGGCCCAACCGGGAGCTCGCCAGCGCCCGGCCGTTCCGGCGCTCGCCGGCGTATCACCTGCTCAAGCAGGCCAACGCCTGCTTCGGCAGCCGGATGGGCTGGGAGCGCGCGAACTTCTTCGCGCCGGAGGGCGAGAACCCGGCCATCGAGTACGGCTGGGGCCAGCAGAACTGGCAGCCCTGGTCCTGCGCCGAGCAGCGCGCCGCCCGCACCAGCGTCGCCCTGTTCGACCAGACGAGCTTCTCCAAGTACCTGATGACCGGCCCGGACGCCGAACCGGTCCTGCAGTGGCTGTGCACGGCTGATATCGGGGTAGCCCCAGGCCGGACCGTCTACACCGGGATGCTCAACGCGCGTGGCACCTACGAGGCCGATATCACCGTGACCCGGCTTAGCGCCGATGAGTTCCTGCTGGTCAGCAGCGCGGCCACCACCGAACGCGACCAGGACCACATCCGCAGGCGGATGCCCGCGCACGCCCGCGCGACGCTGGTGGACGTCAGCTCCGCCTACGCCGTCTACGGCGTAATGGGGCCGAAGTCGCGGGAATTGCTGACCCGGCTTTCCCGCGCCGACTTCAGTGACGCGGCGTTCCCTTTCGGCTTCAGCCGGGAAATCGACCTCGGCTACGCCACCGTCCGCGCGACCAGGATCACCTACGTGGGGGAGCTGGGCTGGGAACTGTACGTTCCCGCGGAATTCGCCGTGGGCGCCTACGAGGACCTGATCGCGGCCGGCGCCGATCTCGGCCTGGTGAACGGCGGCTACTACGCGATCGAGTCGATGCGGCTAGAGAAGGCCTACCGGGCCTTCGGCCGCGAGCTGACCCCGGACTACAACCCGGTCGAGGCCGGCCTGCTGTTCGCCTGCAAGCTCAGGACCGGCATCGGCTTCCTGGGCCGCGAGGCCGTCGAGCAGGCCCGCGCCGGCGGTCCGAGACGCAGGCTGGTCTCCCTGGTGCTGTGCCATCCCGAGCCGGCCGATTCGGACGCCATGATCTGGGGCGGCGAGCTCGTCCTGCGGGACGGGATCGCCGTTGGCCAGCTGACCTCGGGCGCCTGGGGGGAGGCCCTCCGCGGCTGCGTGGGCCTGGGCTATATCCGCGACCCGGCCGGCGACGTCCTCACCCCCGACGTCGTGCGGTCAGGTGAGTACCAGGTGAACGTAGGCGGCCGCCGGTATCCCGCCACCGTCCACCTCCGGCCGCCCTTCGACCCGGCCGGCGACCGCGTCAAGGGTCGCTACCAGAACATGTAGTCCGTGGACTTCTGGCCTCAAGGGGCCCGCGGGCCGTTGCGTCTTCGGGTGCGAACGCCCAGGATAGCCAGCATGAGTCTGCGCGAGCGGCTGGCCGCGGGCGGCTTCGCGGTCACCGCGGAGATCAGCCCGCCGCGCGGGGCGAGCACGGCATCGATCACGAAGGTGGCCGCGCTGCTGCGGGACTGGGTCGACGCCGCCAACGTCACCGACAATCAGGGCTCGCACGTGCGGCTGGCCAGCTGGGCCGGCAGCCTGGCCGCGCTGGCCGCCGGGCTCGAGCCCGTCATGCAGATGACGTGCCGGGACCGCAACCGCATCGCGCTGCAGTCGGACCTGCTCGGGGCGTCGGCGCTCGGCATCCGCAACATCTTGGTGATGACGGGCGATCACCCGAAGTTCGGTGACCACCCCGAGGCCAAGCCAGTGTTCGATCTGGACAGCGTCCAGCTGCTGCGGGCCCTGCGCACCATGCGCGACGAGCACACCCTGATGTCCGGGCGTACCGTCGATCCGCCACCCGACTGTTTTCTCGGCGCGGTGGAGAACCCGTTCGCCCTGCC
Organism: uncultured Actinomycetes bacterium; assembly: GCA_963806335.1. Classification (GTDB taxonomy): domain Bacteria; phylum Actinomycetota; class Actinomycetes; order Streptosporangiales; family Streptosporangiaceae; genus Palsa-504. Next base: position 332,323 of record CAWDXO010000013.1, on the reverse strand, counting down.
AGTCGCCGTGAGCGCCGAGCGGCTCGGCCAGAAGGTCGCCGCCGGCGCGCAGTTCGTCCAGACCCAGTTCGTCTTCGACGTCCCGGCGTTCATCCGGTGGATGGCGCAGATCCGCGATCTCGGCCTCGATGAGCGGTGCTCCATCCTGGCCGGCGTCGGTATCGTCAGATCCCGGCGGGCCCTGGACTTCATCCGCGACAAGCTGCCCGGGATCCACGTGCCCGACGATGTCTATCATCGGCTGCGGGCGGTTCCGGCGGACCGTATCGCCGCCGAGGGGGAACGGCTCGCGGCCGAGACCGTGCGGCAGGTCAGCCAGATCCCGGGCGTGGCCGGGGTCCACTTGCTGACCAGCGGAAGCGAGCACGCCGTCCCCGCCATCCTGGCCGACGCCGGGGTCCGCGATGGACGTTGACCTCCGCCCGGTCAGGAAGCTGCGGGAATCCGCCGCGGCGCGGTCGGCGATCGGCCCCATCATGGAGGCGGTCTGCGCGTCGCCCGCGGACCTGTCCCGGCTGCGCGTGGTGTGCGACTGGATCCAGTACAAGCAGAACTTCCGCGAGACCGTGGTCAGCCGCCCAATCGCGAGTACCGACGTCGAGATCGCCTTTGACCTGCGCCGCTGCGCCGACATCGGGCCCGGGGACCTGGCCGCCGCCGTCAAGCACGCGCTGTCTGAGCCGGCCTGGCCCTCGAGCCGTGGGTGCCAGGTCGGGAGAGCTGCATCTGGCGGTTCAACGCGCTGTACTGGCAAGCGCTGTCCGGCTGGGAACGGGCCACCGGGCGTGAATACGAGCAGTCGCTGCCCGGCGGCGAGAGCGACGCGCGGAACACCGAGGCGGCCCGCGAGCTGATCCTGGAGCTCTTCCGCATCTGGGATGACCTGGCCGCGCGCCGTGCACTGCCGGACGAGCTCTACGTCCTGGAACTCGGCGTCGGCAACGGTAATCAGGCCCGCACCTGGCTGGACGAATTCGTCTCACTCGACCGCAGGCACGGGCGCGATTACTACCGCAGGCTGCGCTACCTGATGGGCGACTATTCGCCGCACGTGCTCGACCGGGCCCGGCAGGCCGTGGCCCATCACGGCGAGCGGATCAGCGCGCTGGTCGTCGACGCGACCCGGCCAGCCATCACGCTCGGCTTCCTGGCCGGCAAGGCCTTCCTGGTGTACATCTCCAACGTCTACGACAACCTGCCGACCGACGAGGTGGCGTGCATCCACGGCCGCATCTACCAGGTCCAGACCCGGGCCTTCATCGCCGCCGACGACGCCGACCGCCTGGCCGGCCAGTTCGGCGTCAGCCGCGACCGGCTGGCACCGCTCATCGACCGCCTGCTGCGAATCGGCCCGGAACTGCTGAGCGAATCCGCTCCCGAGCACTTCGCCGACCCCGGCCGGGCGGTGGAGTTCTGGCGGGCAGCCTGGGGCGCGCTCCGGCTGCGGGAACGGTACGTCCCGCTCGAGGGCCTGGACAGCTACCAGGTCAGCCCAGCCCAGGTCAGCTCGGCCCAGCTCAATCAGGCACTGACGGGTGAGATCCTCAGGCCGCTGATGGAGGCGGAAGGTGATGTCCGGATGCATGTCAGCAACGGTGCGGTCGCCAGCTTCACCGGGACGCTGCCGCTGCTGCACCCCTACGGCCGGGTGCAATGTCACGACTTGTTCCTGACCGGCAGCCAGCAGTACCGGACCGGGTTTTACGGCCCGGGCAAGTACGACGGGTCGGTGGTCAATTGGGTGAACGGGCCGCTGCTGCAGCGGGTCGCGAACCGCCGGGGATTCGACGTCGAGTTCACCCCGTTCCGGCAGCACCCCGGGTCCAACGTCATGACGCTCACCGCACAGGCCAGGGACTGACGCTCATGGTGCCGTTGCCGACTACGGTGGTGGGCTCCTATTCCGTGCCGGAATGGCTGGAGCGGCTGAAGACCGAGTATTACCAGCGGCGGATCAGCGTCCAGCATCTCACCGAGATCCACGAGGTCGCGATCAAGGCGGCGGTCAAGGATCAGGAGCTGGCGGGCATCGACATCGTGTCCGACGGCGAACTGCGCCGGGACAACGACGTGGACTATTTCCTGGCCCGGATCCCTGGCGTGCACATCCCGCAGCACGCGAAAAGCGACTACTTCGACTACTACGACGCCGAGGTCACCCGGCCGCTGCCCGACGCCGGGGAGAAGAGCCCCGGGCTCGGGCTGGCCGACGATTTCCGGTTCACCCGCCAGCTCACCGACCGGCCGGTCAAGTTCTCCTTCACCGGTCCCTTCTCGCTCTCGCGGCGGATCCGTGACGGTGCCTACTCTCACCCCGGGGACCTGGTGCGCGCGCTCGCCCGCAGGCTCAACGCCGAGGCGCGGGAACTGGCCGCCGCCGGCGCCGGCTTCCTGCAGATCGACGAGCCGTTCCTGGCCGGATATCCGGAGCACGTCGAGCTTGCGATCGAGGCGGTCAACATCGTGCTTGAGGACGTGCCGGCGACCTGGGCGCTGCACGTCTGCTACGGCAACAGGTACGCGCGCCCTTCCTGGGAGGGGCATTACGACTTCCTGTTCCCGGCCGTGCAGGCCGCGCGGGTTGACCAGATCGTCCTCGAATTCGCCCGCAAGGGGCTGGATGACCTGCAGCTGATCCGGCAGCACGGGTGGGACAGGTGGCTCGGATTCGGCGTGATCGACGTCAAGAGCGCCAAGGTCGAGCCGGCCGAGCTGGTGGCGTCCCGGATCCGGCGTGCGCTGGAGTACGTGCCCGCCGACCGCCTGATGATCAATCCGGACTGCGGACTGCGGCACCTCGCCCCGGAGGTGGCCCGGGGGAAACTGCGCGCGATGGTGGCCGGAGTGGCGACGGTCCGGACCGAACTTCACCCCTGAGACCGTCCCTGACCCCGCGAGCCTGAGATCAGGGTCGCATGGGGGAACTTCCCGATGTGCTGGCCGGCCCCGCGGAGCCAAGCTAGAGCCATGAATACAGACACCAGGAACCCGCAAGCACCCACCACCGAGCCGCCGTTCGGGACCGGACCGGAGCCCACCCCGCTGCGCCGCCCCTTCGAGGGCCGCATGGCGGCCGGAGTCGCCGCGGGCCTGGCCCGCTACACCGGCGTGGACGTCACCATCGTCCGCATCGCCTTCGTCGTGCTGACCCTTATCGGCGGCGCCGGCATCCCGCTGTACCTGGCCGGCCTGCTGCTGATCCCCGACGAGGGCACCGACCAGTCCCTCGCCGCCTCGCTCCTCGACTCCCTGTCAGCACGCTCACGCTAACCAGAAAAGGACCGCTACGATGCCAACCCAGTCCCGCCCGCCTCGGGCGTACAGTTTCCCGCCGCTGTTCCGCGGTGCTTCCTCCAGCCAGCAGATGCGCGTCTCCGACGCCGAGCGGCAGGCGGTCGTCGACCGGTTGGCCGAGCATTTCGCCGATGGCCGCCTGGACCATGCCGAGTTCGATGACCGGGTCGGCCGGGCCATGAGCGCCAAGACCCGGGCCGACCTGACCGGCCTGTTCGCCGACCTACCCGAGCCCAGGGCTGAGGTCGCACCCATGGCTCAGGTCGGGCCGCCTGTCGCCCGGCGGGGCCGGCGCCACCCGATCCTGCTCCTCGCGCTCGTCGTCATCGTCGCGCTGGCGGCCGCCCACGCGGTGCTGTTTGCCGGGCTGTGGCTGTGGTTCGCTTTCCTCGCGGTCGCCCTGCTGGTCTCGACCCGGGGCGTCCGCCATGCCCGCCCCCGCCAGAATCACTAGCCACCGCCGCTTAGTCTGTAAGACCGAACGCGTGGTCAAGGTGGTCGGTCCGTGTGCCTCCGCATCCTGCTTGCCGTCGTCGTCGCCGCCGCGATGGCGGTCACGGCGTGCTCCGGGTCCCCGGCGCCCGGCGCGCCCCACGCCAGGGCAGCTGAGGATGCTTATTACCTTGCTCTCGGTGACTCGCTGTCCCAGGGCGTTCAGCCGGACACGGCCGGCGCCAGCGTGGAGACGAGGGACGGATATCCCGATCAGGTCTATGCGGCGCTGCGCCGCCACCATCCCACGCTGCGCCTGGTCAAGCTCGGCTGCCCGGGCGAGACGACAGCCACGATGATCCACGGCGGGATATGCCGCTACCACGCCGGATCGCAGCTGGCCGCCGCGGTCGCCTTCCTGCATGCTCACCGCGGCCGGGTGCTGCTGGTCACCATCGACATCGGCGCCAACGACCCGGAGCACTGCGGCGGCGAACCGAGCCTGAAACAGCTCGCCTCCTGCTTCGGAACCGGTGTTCCCGCCGCCGTCACCAACCTGACCACGATCATGACCAGCCTCAAGGCCGCCGCCGGGCCGGGTGTCCGGCTGGCAGGCATGAACTACTACCTGCCCGCGCTGGCCGAATGGCGTAACGGCCTGTCCGGTCAGGCGATCGCATGGCTCGCGGAGAAACTGGCCGCGATCTATAACGACTCGCTGGATCGCGTCTACGCCAAGTCGGGCGCCCGGGTGGCGAACGTGTTCGGCGCCTTCGATAGCGCCGACTTCGCCGGTAAGGGAGCGACACCGGGCGCCGGGGAGGTCCCGCGCAATGTCGCGCTGCTCTGCCGGTGGACGTGGCAGTGCGCTGCCCCGCCCCGGGGGCCCAATCAGCACGCCAACCAGGCGGGTTACCAGGTCATCGCGCGCGCCTTCCTGCAAGCCGCCGACCTCGGCTAGGTCCGGCGCAGGACGCGGGAAGAGACCGGGCAGTCATTCCTGCCGACCAGATTCGGTATGTGGGCGGCGGAGGAAGCTCGAGACCAGCTCGGGCGGACTCGCCCGTCGCGGGTGAGGCGTATGGGTCTCGTCATAGGAAACCTGGCAGGATGGCCATGGACACGGCGCCCTAGGGAAGCTCGGGAAGGTGGTGCGGCATGAGCCGGGCCGTCATCGTTCCTGCCGATGTGACTAAGTCAAAGCCTGCCCGAAGCTCACGCCGGCACCGGGTCGGGGGAGGTCATCCGGTCAGACGGCTACATCCTGACGAACAACCATGTCATCTCGATAGCCGCCAACGGCGGGACGGTTGAAGTGCTGTTCGCCGATGGGCAGACCGCCGCCGCGACGATCACCGGCCGGGATCCGCAAACCGATCTCGCGGTACTCAAGGTCCAGCCCTCTCCCAAGCTCAAGGTAATCTCCCTCGGCTCGTCATCCATCGCCGATGAGATCATCGCCACCGGCAGGGTGACCCACGCCTTCTTCGGCATGCAGACGGTACCGATACCTCCTGCGGCTGCCGCCCAGGCCGGGGTACCCGAAGGGCTGTACGTCCAGGCGGTGACGCCGGGTGGCCCGGCCGCCCAGGCGGGGCTGCGCCCGGACGACGTGATCACCAGCATCGCCGGCAAGCCGGCTACCAGCAACATCCAGATACAAGAACTGACCCTGACCAAGAAACCAGGCGATACCGTCTCGATCGGGTACGCGAGAGGTGGCCAGTCGGCCACGGTGACGGTTACGCTCGGCGCGCAGCCGTGAGCTCAGCCGGCCGGGGCCGGTACGTATCGACCGGTCATCTGCCGTCGCCCCGGCAGGTACAGGACGCCGAGCTGGAGGTGCGCGCGCTCGGCCTGGAACTTGTGGATATCAGGCAGATCCCCCCGACGGCCGAGGATCATCCACCTGATGGTCGCTGTGCACCCAGATGTGGATGCCTTCCCGGAAAGCCAGGCCCGCGATGACCAGGCCCGCGGCGGGCACGGCCCACCACCAGCCGAGCCAGGTGTCCAGGCCGACGCCGGCCAGGGCGGCGGCCGCGGCGGCCGCCGCCAAGACGGTCTCGTCAGCATCGGCCAGCAGCGCACGGCTGCCGAGCGCTCGACCGGTGCGGCGTTTCTCGATCGCGAGCAGCGGCATGGTCAGGAGCGCTGCCGCCGCGACGGCGAGGCCGGCGGCCGAATGCCCGGAATGATCGTGTATGGCCAGTTCCCGGACGCTCTCTATCGAGAGATAGGCCGCGCCGGCCAGGAACGTCGCGCCGATCAGGCGCATCGCCCTGCGCTCACGAATCGCATCAGCGTCCAGGTGCAAGATGACGGTGGCGGCGGCAAGCAACTCGATCACCGACTCGAGCCCGAGCCCGATAAGCGCTACGGAGGACGCCACGATCCCGGCCGCGATGGCAACCGCGGCCACCGTCACTGTCCAGGCCATGCTGATGCTCTCCAGCCACAGTCCTTGGCGCCGTAGCCGGGTCAGCTCAGCATCAGGCATGTGAACCGGCTCCAGCAGACTCGAGTTACGAAAAGGCATCCTGCAGTTAACGGTAAGCCGAACAGGTGAACCGCAGGTCATGCCTTCCGGATGAGCCGGATTGAGGGAGCCGACCCTGCCCCGGCCCACCCGAGAAGGATGATCCGGCGGAGCGATCCGGAAGCGATCATGACGCTGGGAGGCGAACGCGGTTGCCGCTTCCTGTGCAGAGCCGTTTTCGACACATGTCCATGGAGAAAGGTAATGGCCACTGGCCCGCGACCATGAGCGAGCAATCTGACGCCCTGAACGATCGATCCGCGGCTCCGAGCGCGGACTCCCTGGCGGGCAGGATCGATCGCGAGAAGTCGCATCCGCTGGCGTGGAAGACGGTGATCAAGCGCGCCGCGGTGGTCGCCGTCGCGGGCATCGCCATCTACCTTGTGTTCCCGGCGATCACCGAAGTGCTCGCATCCTGGCCTCGTCTGTCGACCCTGGATCCACGCTGGTTCGCCGTGGCGATCGGGGCCGAAGTCGCGCACTTCGTCTGCACGTTCGCGCTGCAGCGGCTAGCGTTGCGGACCAGGGCATGGTTCCCAGTCATCACGTCCCAGCTGGCCGGCAACGCGATCACCCTTATCATGCCGGGGGGTGCGGCCGTCGGCGCCGCGGTGCAGTTCCGGATGCTGGCGGCCAGCGTGGGCGACACGACTTCCACCGTAGGCGGGCTGGCGGCGTTCTCTCTCCTGGGCGTGGGCGGGCTCCTCGCCCTGCCTGTCTTTGCTCTCCCGGTCATCCTGCTCGGAGCGCCCGCCAGCCGGGGCCTGGTCAACACGGCCGTTCTCGGGGCGGCGGGGTTCGTGGTCTTCGCCGTGTTCGGGGCGGCCGTCCTAACCTACGACGCGCCGCTGCGCTGGGCCGGCCGGACGGTGCAGCGGCTCGCGAACTGGGTCCGGCGGAAACGGCCCCCACTGGAAGGGCTGGACACTACCCTTCTCGCTCAGCGCAACGAAATTCGGGCGGTGCTTGGCCGGCAATGGTGGCAGGCCCTGCTGCTGTCCGCTGGCCGCCTGGCGTTCGATTATCTCTGTCTGCTGGCGGCGCTGCGAGCCACCGGGAGCCACCCGCGCCCTTCGCTGATCCTGGTGGCCTACGCGGCCGCCGGCATCATCGGGATGATCCCCATCACTCCTGGCGGGCTCGGGATCGTGGAAGCGAGCCTGACCGGCCTGCTGGTACTCGCCGAGGTCAACTCCAGCCAGGCCGTACTGGCCACGCTGACCTACCGCATCGCCTCTTACTGGGTACCGCTGTGCGCCGGACCTATCGCTTACGGCCTATTCCAGCTCCGGTATCGGAGCCGCCCATCACCGGCGGGCGCGGCGGACGGCCATTAGCGCCCGCGGGAAAAGGGCCTGCCGGGCCCGCGATACGTCAGCCGCTTTCCAGGCTGTTGACCGTTCCGGCGGCGATGGCGCGGACGAGCTGCGCGTGGTCTCGCTCGTTCTGATCGGCGTACAAGCGGGCGAACTGGCCGATCGCCGTCGCGAAACCAGCCCCCTTCCCGATGTAGCCGTCGATAGCGACCGGATCGCCGGTGCGGGCATGGGCCTTGGCCAGGGTTTCGCCGCAGGCGGTAGCGAACTCGACCAGTCGGGGGGCGATCAGCTCTGTGGTTGGGATGATCTTCATGTCACGGAACTGCCGCACGTAATAGTCCCGGCCCTGCCATGAGCCCCAGCCGACGAAAATGTCGGTGGCCGTCTGGACGAGCCGTTTGCCGTTGACGACCCGCGCACCGTGATTGTCGTGGGTGCTGGGCCGGCCCTCGGCCTCATACACCGATGGCCCCGCCTGCTTGACTTGAAGGAACAATGGGTCGGCCGCGCTGCGGCCCTCTAGCAGCACCAGGTAGACCCGCATCCCTACGCTGCCTACTCCCACCACCTGGCGAACGATATCGACCTCGGTAAACCGGTTGAACAGGCTCCGCCGGTCCTCTTGGAGGGTCAGCTGGTACCCGGCCAGAAGGTGATCTACGATGTCGGCCTGTTCGTCGTCGTTGAGCGCGATGCGGACCGGAGGCTCTTCGGTTATCCGCGGACGCCCGTGCGCCATCGTGGTCAGTTTGGCGAATGCTCCGCGGCTGGTACGGCGTTCCCGTTTCTTCTCAATGTGGATCGAGACGCGCCCGCGGTCAGCTGGCTCGAAATAGTTGATCAGATGGTCGGCGTGAATGCCGTCGTACCAGATCTCAAGCTCGGGCATTACCGTGTACCGGCGCATGCGGGTGCGATAGGCCTCGATGCCGGCGGCTACCGCGGCATCGGCTGTCCGCTCATCGATCCCGTTCTCCCGCGCCGCCACCACAAGGCTGGCGGCGAAGCGCTTAATGTCCCACTCGAACGGGCCAGGGAGGGTCTCGTCGAAGTCGCGCAGGTCGAATGCGAGGTTCCGTTCCGGCGTGGCCCACAGGCCGAAGTTCAGTACGTGAGCATCGCCGCACAGTTGCACCGTCAGCCCGCTGTCGGGCCGCGCCGCCAGGTCGCGGGCCATGACCGCTGCGGCGCCCCGGTAGTAACCCCAGGGGGAGGCCGCCATCCGCTGATGCCGGATGGGGATGAGCTCGGGGACCCGGGCCTGGTTCTGGGCCAGGATCGTCTCCAGCGCGTCGTGCCCGCGCTCTTCCTCGTCCCAGTACCCCAGCGCACTCCGTTGAACGCGCTTGCGGGCGGCCTTCCCGGACGCTCGCCTCTCGTCTGCCGTGGCCGGCAGATCATGCCGTATATCAGGCGACGGCGGCGGTTGCGATGAGCGGGATTCCATGTTTATCGGCTGTCTCGCTTCGCCTGCCGGCTGGCTCCCTGGGCCAGAGTGCTTGCTCGGCGCTTCTCAGTAGCGGGCGAGCGCAGCGCACGGTCGCCGGTCGGCTCGCCGGATATTGCGGGCCCCTTCCGGGCCGCGCCGGACGCCGCTCGCCGCGCGCCGGGCCGTTGGCCCTGCTGCCCGGCCCTGGCTGCCTCGAGCCTCTCCGCGCGCAGCTTCGCGGCGGACTGCCTGGCTAGTACCGCAACTCGACCGCTCACCCGGGAAAGGGCCTCTTCGAACGCCTCGGCCTTCAAGGCCGCCCGCGCGTTCTCCGGGCGTGCCTTGCCGCGCCCGCCCTGTTCGACCACACGAGCACTGGCGCCCCGGCGGTACTGGCCCACGTACTTGTTGCGTGTGCGCCTGATCCGGGCCTCGAACTCGATGGCCGCATCCTCGTCGAGCGCGGCGAGCTCAGCCGGCTCGGTCTGGGCCACCAGCTGCCGCTCGGCGTCGCTGAGGACCGCCAGCATGGACTTGTTCATTATTCCCTCGAGTTCCAGGGCCGTGACGACCCGCTCAGCCGGCCCGAGCGCCATGAACAGCACTCGCGTAGGATTAACTGCCGACCATGGCATAAGTGACCATAGCCAAGCCGCACCACGCCAGGATCACCCGCAAAGGGTGAATCTGGTCAGCGCCAGGCGGGACTAACGTGTTCGCGTTGGCACTAGCCGGCTCAGGAGAAGGGGGCGCGCATGGCGGGAAACGCTAGCGGCCTAGGGATTCCCTTCGGATGGGTGCTTGCCGTCATCGTCGTCGGGACGCCCGAATACACCGCATTCCTCACTCAGCAACCAGACCACTAACGTGCGCCCTAATCGCATGACTGAGGATCTCATAGAGAGTAAGAGCCCTCTTCCCGAAGAACATCTGCTGCGTGGCTGGCGTTCGGTCCTGTTCGCACCGGTTGGCGACGGCCAGCGACGGCGGCGCGGCAGCGACGGACTGCGCCTGGCCATTGCCGTCCTGGCCTTGGTGTGCTGCGTCCTTGCCATCCGCTACGACTCCCGCATCGACCGGGCCGTCGTCCAGGTCATTCATCCGCCGCCGCGGAGCATTACCTGGCTAGTTACGGTGGTCTACCAGGCTGGTTCGTTCGGCATCGGGATCGGCCTGGTGCTACTGGCCCTGATTGCGCGCCGCTGGGTGGTCGCGCGCGACATCGCATTGAGTGCTGCCGGTACGGCGGCGGTATGCGGGATCCTCATCCTTTTTCTCGGGACCAGCGGCGGAAGACCGACCGGCATCGTGATCAGCGGCTATTACCTGACTTTCCCGATCTTCCAGATCGCTGTGTTCGTGGCGGTGGCGACGGCGGCGCTGCCCTACCTAGCGCGAAGCGTGCAGCGCCTGATCGAGCTGTTTATCGCCCTGGTGGCCCTGGCCTCGGCCGTCGGAGGTCACGGGCTGCCCGTCAATGTCCTGGGCAGCCTGGTCATCGGCTGGGGGATGACGGCGCTGGTCCGGCTCATCTTCGGCTCGCCGCTCGGCTTGCCTTCCGCCGATGATGTGCGGCTGCTGCTGGCCGAACTCGGCATCGATGCTGACCATGTACACCCGATGGCACGGCAGGTCTGGGGAGTGGCTAAATACGCGGCTACCGAGACAGGCCGGACGGATTCGCCCGGTCAGCGCCTCGGAATCGTGGTCTACGGCCGGGATGCGGCCGACGCCAGGCTGCTGACCAAGGCGGGCCGGTTCGTGCTGTACCGGGACTCCGGGCCGAGCCTCACGATTACCCGGCTCCAGCAGGTCGAACGTGAGGCTTACCTCACCTTGCGGGCCGCCCGGCTTGGTGTGGCCGTACCCGAGATTATCGAGGCCGCCACGGCGGGACCGTCCAAGGACGCGCTGCTGGTCTACCGGATGCCCGCCGGGAAGGCGCTGTCGGATGCCGACGCCGGTGATGTCAGCGACGCTGCCCTCGATGACCTTTATCATCAGCTGCTGATCTTGCGACGGGCCCGGATCGCTCACGGGGCCGTCAGCGGTGACGCGGTGTTTGTCGACCCGGCCACGCAGGCTACGGTGCTGACGGACTTCCGCAACGCTTCGGCGGGCGCCTTGCCCGATCAGCTAGATCGTGACCTGGCTGGGGCCATGGCGGCGACGGCCCTGGTGGTCGGCGCCGAACGAGCCGCGGACGCCGCCGCCCGGTGCCTGACACCGGAGCTGCTGGCAGGTGCCCTCCGGCACCTGCATCGGCCCGCGCTCGATCCCACCCTGGCCCGGAGCCTGCGAGGCCAGCGCCAGCTCTTGGAGGACGCCCGGCAGCGCGCCGCCCAGGCCAAGTCGATTGACGTGCCGACGCTGATGGAGCCCCGCCGGGTGAGCTGGCCGACGCTGATCATGATAGTCGGCACGCTCATCGGCGGCTGGGCCCTGATCGGTGTGCTCATCGACGTCTCCCAGTCCTTCGACACCGTGATCGGGGCCGATTGGCTCTGGGTCGTCATGGTACTGATCCTGACTCAGCTGGCCTACGTGGCCTCAGCCGTCGAAGGCATCGGCAGCGTGTCCGGACCGCTTCCGTTCGGGCGGACAGTGGCGGTCGAAGTAGCCAAGGCATTCAGCGCGCTGGCCGGCGGGACGGCGGCGGTCTTCGCCACCCGGGTGCGCTACTTCCAGCAACAGGGCTATGACTCGTCGGTGGCGTTGAGCTCGGGTGCCATCATGGCCACCGCCAGCTGGATCGCGACCGGGGTGCTGCTGCTGGTTTCGCTGCCGTTCGCCTGGGGGTCCATTCATATCGAGCTCACCCCCGAGTCGGGGGGGAATTCGAAACTGGTGTGGATCATCTTGGCCGTCGTGGTGCTGGTCGCCCTGGTGATCGGCCTGGCCCTGGCCGTGCCCCGGCTCCGCCGTCTGGCCGCGGCGAAGATGCGTCCCACCGTCAGCGGCATCTGGGCCAACCTCAAAATCGTAGCCAGCTCTCCGAGCAAGCTTGCGCTGCTGTTGGGTGGCGCGTTTGGCCGGGACCTGCTCGTGGCCGCGGCCCTGTCTGTTTCGCTGCGGGCCTTCGGTGACCATCTGCGGCTTCCCACCCTGATCGTGGTCATCACGCTAGCCGCGATGCTCGGCGGCATCGCGCCGTCACCCGGCGGCCTGGGTGTGGTGGAAGCGGGCATGATCCTCGGGCTCACCGCGGCCGGGGTCTCGGAGGCCGATGCCACCGCCGCAGTCTTCATCCAGCGTCTGTTCAGCTCCTACCTGCCGCCCATCTGGGGCTGGATCACCCTCGTCTGGATGCGCAAGAGAGAATACCTATAAGCACGCCCGCGCGGCGGAATCCGCTACCTCCAAGCGACGCGGAAGGCCGGACCGGCCGATAACTCGGTCCGGGCCGGAATATAGCGCAGGTTCGCGGACCGTGGTTCACTCAAAACCGGACGTGTCGCCTGCCCCGCGCCGCACGATCTCGGGTTCCTGCTGGGAGAAGTCGATCACCGTAGTCGGCTCGGTGCCGCAGTCGCCCGAGTCGATCACCGCGTCCACGGCGTGGTCAAGCTCCTCAGCGATCTCCCACCCCTGGGTCATGGGCTCGTCCTGGCCGGGCAGCAGCAGGGTGCTCGAGACGAGCGGCTCGCCGAGTTCGGCGAGCAGCGCCTGGGTTACCACGTGGCGGGGGATCCGCACCCCGACGGTCTTCCTCCCCGGGTGCTGCAACCTGCGCGGCACCTCCTTGGTCGCGGGCAGGATGAACGTGTAACTGCCCGGGGTCGCCGCCTTGATAGCCCGGAACACCGGGTTGGCAACGTGCACGAACTGGCCTAGCTGGGCGAAGTCCTGGCACACCAGCGTAAGGTGGTGCCGGTCGTCGAGATGGCGGATCGACCTGATCCTGGTGAAGCCGTCGGTGTTGCCGAGCTGGCACCCGAGCGCGTAGCAGGAGTCTGTCGGGTAGGCGATCACGCCGCCTGCGCGCACGATATCGGCGATTCCGGCGATCGCGCGCCGCTGCGGGTTGGCCGGATGAATGTCGAAGTACCTGGCCATGCGACGAGTTTAGGTTCATCGCTCCTCCCCCCGACAGGAGGGCGCCGATATTGTGTCGATCATCCGCGAGCGGGTTTCCGTGGCTGGCGGCTGGATTCCATGATTTACCGATCGATGCCGGTTCCGTAAATTGACCATAGGCGGCGGATGCGGCCAGCCGCCGGTGCCCACTGGCCGCGTTGATGAGGGACAGGTGCGATGCCGGACACCCTTTCCATGTATGCCCAGAGCCAGCCAGGCAAGCCAGGCGTCATCGACGACAAGCCGGACGGGACCGTCGTCACGTGGACGTACGCCGACCTTGAGGCGCAGTCGAACCGGGTAGCGAACCTGCTGCTCTCCCTGGGAGCTGGGCCGGCCACGAAGGTCCTGTGGTGCGGACCGAACTCGCCCGAGGTCGTGGCGGTCATGAACGCCACCAGGAAGATCGGCGCGGTCGCGGTGCCGCTGAACTACCGGCTGACGCCGGAGGAGGCGCTCTACGTCATTAACCACAGCGACGCCGAGGTCGCCTACGTGGACTACGAGCACGCGCCTATGTTCGCTGCGCTCCGCGACCAGCTGGAAAAGGTACGGCACATCATCGCGGTCGGCGGCCCGGCCCCGGACGGGATGCTGACCGACGCCGACATCGCTGCCGCGTCGGCCGATGCGCCCGATGTCGGAGACGCGGCCGGCGCGGGCGGGACGATGATCTACACCTCCGGCACGACCGGCAAGCCGAAGGGCGCGGTCCGGCCCGGCCCCCCTGATCCAGAAGTCCTCGGCGCCCTGCTGAACCTGTTCGGCTACCGGCCCGACGACATCTACATCACCTCCGGCCCGCTGTACCACAGCGGCCCCAGCGCGTTCATGAGCGCTGGCTTGCTCTACGGCCAGACGATCATCGTGCAGCGTAAGTTCGACGCCGAGGACTGGCTGCGGCTCGTGGACAAGCACAAGGCGAGCTCGACGTTCTCCGCGCCCGCGCTGATCCGGATGATCTGCGCGTTGCCCAGCGAGGTCAAGGACCGCTACGACCGCTCCTCCGTACGCGTCATGGTGGCCAACGCGGCACCGTGGAGTTACGCGCTCAAGCAGCAGTACGTGGCGGACTTCCCGCCCGGATCGCTGTTCGAGGTCTACGGATCGACCGAGCTCGGCGTGGACACCGTGCTGCTGCCCGAGGACCAGATGCGCAAGCCGGCATCCTGCGGAAGGCCTGCTCCCGGCATCGAGATCAAGCTGTTCGACGACGACGGCAACGAGGTCACTGGTACCGGACCGGACCATCCCGGCGAGGTTTTCGTGCGGTCCAGGAGCGCGTTCGAAACCTACTACAAGAACAATGCCAGCTATAAGTCGAACAGTCGCGGCGACTTCCATACGGTCGGCGACATCGCGTACTGGGACGACGAGGGCTACCTCTACATCTGCGACCGCAAGACCGACATGATCATCTCCGGCGGCATGAACATCTACCCCGCCGAGATCGAGGCGGCGCTGGAGCAGCATCCCGAAATCTACGACATCGCGGTGTTCGGGATCCCGTCGGAAGAATGGGGTGAGATTGTGCACGCTACGGTCGTGCGGTCGCCGGGATCGTCGCTGACCGGCGAGGAGATCGCGGCGTTCGCGCGGGAGAACCTTGCCAGCTACAAGGTGCCGCGGTCGGTGGACTTCACCGGCGAGCTGCCGCGCACCGGATCGGGCAAGGTCCTCAAGCGCAAGCTCCGGATGCCCTACTGGGCCGGCCGGACCGCCCAGGTCGGCTAGGGCGTAAGCCGCGCCGATATCCGGCCAGCGCACTGACCAGCCAGCGTAAGGTAGGTTTCCGGACGACGCGCGGCGCGGGAGGCGGTAGGGATGGCGCAGGAGGTTGACCGGGAGGAAGTCCGTCGCCTCATGGAGCGGGGCGCCCAGATCGTCGACGTGCTGCCGGCCCGGGAGTACAGCGAGGACCATCTGCCAGCAGCGATCAACCTTCCGATCCGCAGGATCGAGGCCGAGGCGGGCCAGGTGCTCGACCGCCGCCGGCCGGTCGTCGTGTACTGCGCGGACTCCGGTTGAGACCTTAGCCCGCGAGCCGCGTGCCGGCTCCAGGCCCTCGGGTTCACCGAGGTGTATGACTACCGGCTGGGCAGGCAGGACTGGATGGGAGCGGGCCTGCCCACCGAAGGGACGAACGGGCAGCGCCCGCGCCTGGTCGATGTGGTCCGGCGGGACGTGCCGGTGTGCTCACTCGGTGAGCGGCTTGGGGACGTCCGCGCCCGAGTCCTCGCTGCGGGATGGGACGCGTGCGTCGTGGTGAGCGAGAACCGGGTGGTGCTCGGGCTGCTCCGGGCCAGGGAGCTCCAGGCCGGTCCCGGCCTTCCCGTCGAGCAGGTGATGCGTCCCGGGCCTAGCACCTACCGGCCGTTCGTGAGTGTCGAGGAGATGCGCCGCATCATGATCGACCGTGACCTGGAGAATTCCCCCGTCACCACCTCGGACGGCAAGCTCGTCGGGCTCGTGCGCAGGCAGGACGTCGGTATCTACCAGCCGTAATGGCGCTCCGCCTTTGGTAAGCTCAGCCACTCCGGGCAGGCGAGGAGAGCGGCAGGCAATGGTAGCGGTGCTCGTCGGCTTTATGGGTGCTGGTAAGACCACGGTTGGGCGCATCGTCGCGGAGCGTCTCGGTCAGCCGTTCGTAGACAGTGACGTGCTGATCGAGCAGCGCCTTGGCTGCAGCATCCGGGACATCTTCAGCACGCAGGGCGAGGACTACTTCCGCGAGCTTGAGCACGCCACCGTCGCCGATCTAGTCCGCGGCCCGGAAGGGGTGATCGCGCTGGGCGGCGGGGCCGTTACTTATCCGCGGACCCGCGCTGTCCTGCGTAACGCCAGGGTCGTCTACCTGCGCGTCAGCTACGACGAGGCCATCTCGCGTATTCGGGGCGACGAATTCCGGCCCTTGCTGGGCCGGCCCGACCTCGATCAGGTATACGAGCGGCGCCTGCCGATATACGAGGGCGTCTCCGCTTTCACCATCGACACCGACGGCCGGCGTCCGGACGTCATCGCGCTCGAGGTGCTCGCCGAGCTCACCCGGTTACCCCCAGCCCGTCCGGCACCTCCAGTGCCGGGAAGGCGTGCTGCGCGACCTCGCAGGCCGCTAGGTGCGGGTAGCGCACTAGCCCGTCCAGGTCCGATCTTGATGCCGAGGTAGTACGCCATCCCAGTGCATGCTTGATATATCGTGCTAAAATGCTTGATATAGTTTGCATAAGGAGACTCAAGGAGGAGAGCGATGAGCGAGACACCATACTCCGGGCGGGAGCTGCGAGACGAGGGCGTGAGGCGGTCCGCAGGGGAGGAGATGCCAGGCAACCCGGGTCGGATTGCCATCGTGACGGGTGCCGCACGCGGAATCGGTGCTGCCACCGCGCGCCGGCTGGCCGCGGATGGGATGGCGGTCGCCGTGCTCGATCTGGATGCTGGCTCCTGCCATGCAACTGTGGAGGCCATCACCACTGCTGGCGGTGACGCCATTGCGGTTGGTGCTGACGTGAGCCGGGACGACCAGGTAGAGGCGGCTGTCGGCACGGTAGCCGCGGAATTGGGGCCGCCCACGGTGCTGGTCAACAACGCCGGAGTTCTCCGGGATAATCTGCTTTTCAGAATGTCCGAGGATGACTGGGATACGGTCCTGGGCGTGCACCTGCGCGGGGCTTTCCTCATGTGCCGATCGGTGCAGAAGTACATGGTGGACCAGCGGTACGGCCGGATCGTCAATCTGTCCTCCAGTTCTGCGCTCGGCAACCGGGGGCAGGCCAACTACTCCGCGGCCAAAGCCGGGCTGCAGGGCCTCACCAAGACCCTGGCCATCGAACTCGGCCCGTTCGGCATCACCGCCAACGCGGTGGCGCCTGGCTTTATCGCCACGGACATGACGGCGGCGACCGCCGCCCGGCTCGGGATGACGTTCGATGATTTCCAGGCTGCTGCAGCATCCAGGGTGCCAGTTCGCCGGATCGGCGAGGTCGATGATGTCGCGCACGCTATCTCTTTCCTGGCCAGTGAGGGCGCCGGATACGTTTCCGGCCAGGTGATCTATGTGGCGGGCGGCCCACTGTGCTGACCGGCACAGCCGTTCCATCCTGTGAATGACTGCGACAGCGATGGCACATGGAAGACCTCGGCGAGGCCAGGGCCACTGGCCCGTCGCTGTTTCACTGTGGATCAGGGGCAAAGAATTCGGTCAGCGCTTGAGCGACCGCACTCGGGGACTCGGCTGGCGGCAGGTGTCCGCACCCCGCGAATACCTGCAGCCGGCTTCCGGCGATTGCGTCGGCGTCCTGCTGCGCGCGAGCCGGTGGCACGACGCCGTCGTGCTCGCCAGGCCCGAGCAGGAACGGCACCGCGACCCGGTCAAGGTCCGGGCGGCGGTCGAACTCCGCTAGTGCCTCGCAGGCCAGCGAGTAGGACTCGTCGTCGGTATCAGACAGGGTTTGCAGCAGCCGCCCGGCGGTGTCGCCGCCGCGCTCCAGGAATCCGGGGGCGAACCACCGCTGAGAGGAACCGGCCACCATAACCGACGTACCGGCCCTGCGGACGAGTTCGGCCCGCTCTGTCCACGAGGACGCCTCGCCGATGCGTGACGCGGCCGCCACGGCAGCGACTGCCCGGAATGGGCCAGGGTCCAGGCCGAGCTCGAACGCCACCGCACCACCAAGGGATACACCCGCGTAGCACGCCAGCAGGCCGGCCGCGGCCACGTTGGCCAGGGCCCGCACCGACGCGGCCAGATCTTTGACCGTGAATCCTTTCGCAGCAGGCCGGCTGAGCCCATGCCCCGGCAGGTCCCATCCGAGCACCTCGAAGTCGGCTAGCTGCGCCGCGCACGCCCCCCACAACACCCCGACAGCAGTGCCGAGCGACGGCCCCACGACGAGGAGCATCCTCTCGTCGGCGGTCCCCGCCAGCCGCGTCGCGGCGAGCACCGGCTCAGCCATCGGAGGCCTTGCGCGCCGCCTTGCCATAATCCGGAAGGATGCTTGCGAGCGTAGTCAGCGTGGGTGGAGGTAGCGGCTCGCTGCTCATACCGGTCAGTCTGTCATCGTTGTCGGTCTTGGCGCACCGATGGCGCCGCCTGAGCCGCGCTCTCGCCGTCAGGACCCTTGATCGGCCGGCCAGCGCGGGCGCCCGGCTAGTCTTCCAGGATGCTCCGAAGCCCGGCTGCCAAGCGCTGGTACGCACTGGGGTCTTGCTGCTTCACTTCGGCCAGATCGGTAATTGCCTGTTCAATTCGTCTTACCGCTGGCCGCAATTTTATCTTCTCGATATCGCGCCACAGGTTCTCGAAATCCCGGATAGACTGCACATCGGATGCTCCGGCCGGCCGTTCCGCGATCAGTTCATTGACCACATCGAGGATACGGCCGAGCTGCTGTCCATAACTGTGCGCCGCAACAATCTGTCGCTCTGTTTCAGGCGAGCTAGAATTCGCCTCGGTTACATTAACGGTGTTAGCGAAAAGCCAGCCCGGGAGAATCGCCTGGCTGAGTGTTTGTGGAGCAAGGGAGACAGGAGGGTTAGCGGAGACAGGAGGATTGGTCCATGCGCTTATCATGTTCCACGGCCAGGGCCACTGCGTCGGCCATTCTGCGGGCTGAGGAGCCTCGTTCATAAGGCCAGTATGCGGGTCCGAAATGAGAACGTCCATCTCCGCCGGGGGCGGGGATGCGGCGGCCCGGCTCCAGAACCGCCATCTATGGCGGCCGCCCGGATACCGACCGCGTCGAAGCCGGAATCGTGCGCCAGCGAGACCCAGTCTGGCGGGGCGACATCGAGCATGGTCAGGTGCCCATGCCCACTAGCGGCGTATCGGCCTCCTCGGTGTCCGTCATACCGGTGGCGGTGTTGCCGTGGATGCCCGGCCTACGCCAGGACGCTGCCTGGTCAGCGCAGGGGAGGCAACGCTCATCCCATCCAGTGGCAGCAAGCGCGACCGGCAGGATCGGCTCGGGCCGGCCGCTGCGGGCATATCAGCGCGTCGGCCGAGCCGGTGTGAGGTAATAGATCGCGCACACGTGCCGGATCTTGAGGTAGGTAAATGAGGGTGGACGTAACCAGTGCCGAGGTTGACCAGCCGACACGGCGGGCGGCCGTGCTCGGGTCGCCGGTCAAGCACTCGCTCTCGCCCGTGCTGCACGGCGAGGCCTACCGGGCGCTGGGGCTGCAGGGCTGGCGCTACGGCATGATCGAGTGCGACGAACCCGGCCTGCCGCCCCTGATCGACGGCATGGGGCCCGAGTGGGCGGGCCTGTCGCTGACGATGCCGCTTAAGCGCATGGCCCTGGCTGTCGCCGATGAGGTGTCGCCGCTGGCCCGGGCCGTCGGGGCCGCGAACACCCTGGTGTTCCCGCCAGGCGGCCCGGCGAAGGGGAGGCGGGCGGAGAACACGGACGTGGCCGGCCTGGTCGGGGCGCTCCGGGAGGTCGGGCTCGCCCATGCCAAGCAGGCGGTCATCCTCGGCGCCGGCGGCACGGCCCAGGCCGCTCTCGCCGCAGTGCGTGAGCTGGGCCATCAGTCACCGGCCGTCGTGGTGCGCAACCCGGCCCGCACCGGTGAGCTGCGCGAGACCGCCGAGCGGCTCGGGATGCGGCCGGCGATTTCCGGCCGCCTATTCGACGAGCCGCTGCCCGATGCCGACCTGATCATCTCCACGCTGCCAGGCGGTGCCGCCGATCCGCTGAGCTCGGCCCGCTGGAACCCGGGCACGACGGTCCTGGACGTGGTGTACGCGCCGTGGCCGACTCCGTTCGCCGGATCGGCCCTGGCCGCCGGCTGCCGGGTCGTCAGCGGCCTGACCGTGCTGCTACACCAGGCGGTGGCCCAGGTCGAGCTGATGACCGGTCTTCCCGGTCCGGTGGAGGCCATGCGGACCGCCCTGGGCGCCGCGGTGGCGGCCCGGCAGGGCTGAAACCGCAGCCGATAGATCTCGCCGCCTTCTGTATCGTGGCAGCCTTGCGGCTGGCCTTGCGTTCAGCGGACTGGCAGGACGGCGGGGTGCTCGTCGAAGAAGCGGATGAACTCTGCGCTGGCGTCCGGCCCGCGGGCGTCGGTGTAGGAGCCGTGCGGGATACCACCGGACCAGGCATGGCCGCCCTGGTGGATGATCCAGCGCTCGGCCAGGGCCGCGCCCGCGGGGTCCTGGTAGCACGTCCGGGTGTAGGCACGCCCGCCGGGCACCTGCCCTGTGGTCACCGCGGCCGGCGGGGTGCCCGGGCGGCGGTCCGGGCTGGCCGCCGCCAGGACGTGGTCGATGAGGCCCGCGGCGTTGGCGGGGGCCACGGTCGCGTCCCGGTCACCATGGAAGACGATCAGCGGCAGCGGCCGGGCCGGGGGCCGGGCCAGCCGGGGCGGCCCCTGCTTCATCGCCGCGAACGCGGAGGCCACGTCGCCGGCGGCGGCGTAGGGCAGCCCGGAGTGCACGCCGACGGCGGCGTAAAGATCGGGGTAGACCGCCGCCATCACCGCGGCCATCGCGCCGCCGGCGGAAAACCCCGCCACGTGCACCCGGGTGACATCGACCCCGTAGCGATCGGTGACCTGGCGGGTGATCCCGGCGATCAGCGACGGCTCGCCGTCATCGCGGCGCTGGTGACCGGGGACGAACCAGTTCCAGTACTTACCCGGGTTCGCCGAGGGGGGCTGTTCGGGGTAGGCGACGAGGAATGCCTGACGCTCGGCGAGATCGTTCATGCCGGTGGCGGCGGCGAAGGTCATGGCGTCCTGGGTGCCGCCGTGCAGCATCACGACTAGGGGCAAGGGATCGCCGCCGTGGCCAGTGGGAACATAAAGGCGGTAGGCGCGAGTGCCGGCGGCGTCCGTGTAGGAGAAGGCGTCAAACCGGCCCGCTGGCCGGCTCATGGCCGGAGCCGCGAGCCGCTGCGCCCGGCGCAGACCCCGCGCGCCCCCAATGGGGACCGGGCGGCGGCGGGTAGCCCAGCCGGGATAGGCCTGTCCCGGTTGTGCTCCCTCGCCGGCTTGCAGCGCTGGCGGGGGAGTGGCGTGGCGGCCGTGCGGGCCGTCAGCCTCCTCGGCGGAGGGCGCATCCGGTGCTCGCCGTCCAACCGCCGAACCAGCCAGGGTTTGCTGGATCAGCGCGGTCGCCTCGGCAAGGCGGCCCTGGCGGGTCAGGCGAGTGGCCTCAGCCATCGCCGTCATGTGGCGCGCGTGCATGGCGGTATCCCTTCTCATTGTCGTCTCCGGTGCTCTCCTGGCAGCACCGCCCGGACGTTGCCGGGCCGGCGGTTGGGGCAGCCTGTGGTCATGACGGCTCACGCGGTGCGGGGCGCCAGGGCGGCCTTCACCGCTGCGGGGGCCCGGAAGGCGCCGAGCACCTCCACCGAGGCAATCGTGGCCAGGGCCAGTTGGGGGGAGACATCGTCGGCGATGCTCGCCAGCCCGAGCACCCGGATATGGATCACCTGCCCGGCGTCGCGGATTTCCTCCAGGTCGCGACGGGTGTAGTGACAGCTGCCCAGGGTGAGGGTGCGCCTGGCCGCTGTCTGGTCGAGCGCCTCGCCCCGGGTGGCGAGATGGGTGCGGATGGCCGTGCGGATGAAATCAGTGCGGTTGGCGTAGAAGCCTTCCTGGACCAGCAGATCGATCTGCCCGAGGTCCACCAGTCCTAGGTTGATAGTGATCTTCTCGGTCTTCTCGCTCTCACCCTTGGTCATCCAGTCACCATCTTCTTACCATCCCCCGACCATCCATATGGATGGTACTTCAGGAAGAATGGCGACGCAATGGACCTATGCCGCTCAACATCGATCGAGTGGCAGTCCTGAGCTGCCGCCAGCGGCCTGGACGCCCCTTTATTCAGCCCGTCCGGTGTCAGGGGGCGTCTCGGACTTCAGCGCGCTAGCCGTGGCCCGGCGGATCGTCCCCGCGCCGCTCACCAATGCCCGCCGCCACGGCGCAACGCCTTCGATCTCGGTTTCCAGCGAGAAGCTCAGGAAGGTCCTGATCACCACGATCAGCCCGAGCCCCAAGAGATTATCGATGGTGGGCGAGACCGCGATGGTGCGGAGCAGGTCGGCGGCGACCAGGACCTCTAGCCCGAGCAGCAGGGTTCCGCCGAATGCCTGGCGCAGGACCAGGTAAGTCTTTGCCGACCACCCTGATCGCCGCGCGGTTGCTGCCGCGAGCACGAATGACCAGACCACGCCGACTACCAGGATCGCGGCTCCCAGTGCCTCGAAACCCTGGGCCACGTGATCCATCAGTTCAGTGAACGTCTCAGCCGGCGTCTCGGCAGCGGTCGCGGCGAGGATCATGTGCCCCTGCTCCGCATAGCGCCCCTCTCAGCTAACCCACCAAGGCGTCTGGCAGTCTCTCACACCTCGAGCACCCATCGAACTGCTCACCCCGGAACCGGCCGTGCGAGCCTGAGGCCATGACCAGGCTGCGGCCGCCGCCTGGGATGCTGAATACAGGGTCGGCCGCTATCGGGATGACCCGCCTGATGGGTCACTCAAGCCCGCGCGGGCAGGGCACGCACATAACGACTGTCTCGTCAGCCTCTGCTTCCGGCCCCCCAGTAGAACGGTCCGGAGGTGGAGGTGACCTTGACGTGCCAGCCAAGTCGCTGGAGCCGGTCTTCGAGGTCCGCCGGCCGGTGGGGGACTTTCACGAGCCGGTAGGAGGTTCCGTCATCAAGGCGCCGGCGGATCGTGGCGGACGAGGGGCCTTCCACGAGTTCATCGGGAGTGCGGTAGGCGTCGTCCGCGAAGAACACGCGGCCGTCCTCTTGGAGGCAGTCAGCCACCAGTGACCAGAAAGACCCGAAGCGTTCGAGCGGCACGTGCGAGAGCCAGAAGCCGATGAACACCACGTCATAGCGGCGGTCCGGCTCCCAGGTGAACAGATCGGCTTGGACGAAGCGCACCCGGTCATGGCCCACCCGGGCCGCCGCGATGGCGAGCATTTCCGGAGACGCATCCACGGCCGTGACGTCCGTCGCGTGACGCAGCAGCTGGCTGGTCCACACTCCAGGACCGCAAGCGAGCTCGAGCACGCTTCCGGCCGGCTGGAATGCCTCGAGCGCTTCGGTCAGCTCGTCGCCCCCCGGCAAATCCAGGCCATGGTTCAGGTAATCCCCGGCGAGGGACCGGTAGTAGGTGACCTGTTCATCAAGGAGCCGATCGAGTTCTCCGCCGCCAGCTGCTCTCATATCACCCGTCCCGCACGCCCGGTTCCTGGTTGCCCGTTCACGATAGCCGCCACCGGGAATGAGAACGGACTCACGGTTGACCCTGGAGCCGGGCTCGGAGCCGGTTTGCGCGCCGCGCGCTGGCTGGGCGAGAATAGCGTCCTGGCGATGAGGCTCGCCCTGAACCGCACGGCGGAAGCCGCGCTGATGGCCTCTACCCCTTGTCGGTGACATCTGGGTAGGAGGCCTCGTTATGGACGACCCGCGTGGACTGCCCGGCAATCATCCCGGGCCTGCGCGGTGAGCGCGGCCCTGCCGGTACCAGTCATCCAGCTGCTGCAAGTCCTGACCGTCGCGATAGGCGCGCCGGGCGTCACCGGGGTGATCGCCAAGGTGGAGGCGCGGCTGCAGGGCCGACGCGGGCCGCGGATCAGGCAGCCGTACTACGACCTGGCCAAGCTGTTCCGCAAGGAGGCGCTGGCCCCGTCGGGGGCGAGCTGGTTCTTCCTGGTCGCGCCGCTGATCGCGGTCGCGGCCTACCTGACCATCCCGCTGCTGATCCCGGTGCTGACCACTTTCGGGCTGCCGCTGGGGTATATGGGCGACATCCTGGGCGGCGGGTTCTTGCTGTCGCTGGCCAGCTTCGTGGTCGCCGCCGCCGCGCTGGAGACCGGCAGCCCTTACGCGCAGCTGGGGTCGAGCCGGGCCAAGACGTTCTCGGCCATCACCGAGCCCGTGGTGCTGTTCGTCGTGTTCACGGTGGCGCTGCTGACCGGTACCGACCTGCCGTACGCGCTCGCGGCGACGGTTCGCCTCAGCGCCGGGCAGATCATCCGCCCGGCGCACCTGCTGGCCGCGGCCGCGCTGTTCATGGTGATCTTGCACGAGACCGGCCGGATCCCGGTGGAGACGCACACCGGCACGATCGAGTTCGGGATGATCGAGGAAGCGCGGGCCTTCGAGCATTCTGGCCCGTTCCTCGCGCTGCTGAAGTGGGGCAGCGAGCTGAAGCAGCTGATCCTGTACACGATCCTGGCCAACGTGTTCCTCGCGCCGTGGGGCCTGGCGTCCACCCAGCGTCTGGGCGCCGTCGTCTTGGCCATCGCGGCGCTGCTGGCCAAGGCTTGTGCGGTCGGCTGCGTGGTGGCGGTCATCGACGACTCGTTCGCCAAGCTGCGTCTGTTCAAGATCACCGAGTTCGTGTCGGCCGCGTTCCTGCTGGCTGTGCTCGGCGTGTTCACGCTGTACCTCGGGGGTGGGTGATGGACCCGGTGCAGGCGCCCGGCGTCTACCAGGGCGCGGCGAACGTGATCGCGGCGGTGATGCTGCTGATCGAGTTCGGCATGCTGCGTCAGGCGCTGGCGCGGGACCAAGTGCGGCTTTATGCGGCGCAGTCCGCGCTGATCTCGGTGCTGGCCGTGGTCATCGCCGCGGACCGGGACCTGCCCGACCTGTACGCGCTGGCGGCGCTGTCCTTCGCGCTGAAAGTGGTGGCGGTGCCACTGGTGCTGCGCCGCCTGCTCGGCCGGGCCGGAAGCGACGAGGAAGAGGCCGGCGTCGCGGGCAGTCAGACGCTGAGCCCGGCCTCCGCGGTCCTGGCCGGGATCGTGCTGGCCGCGTTCGGGTTCTTCTGTTTCGGCGCCATGGGTATCAAAGGTCCGGCCGCGCCCGCCACCGCGCTGGCGATCGCGGGCGCGATGGTGCTGGTCGCGTTCGGCCTGATGATCGTGCGCCGCGACGTCGCGTCCCAGGCCATCGGGTTCTTGGCGCTGGAGAACGCCATCTCGCTGGCCGCGCTGGTGGTGGCGGCCGGGCTGCCGCTGATCCTGGCGACCGCGTTCCTGTTTGACCTGCTGGTGGCGGTGGTGGTTTTCGGGATGCTGATCCGGGCCCACCACGCCCGGACCGAGTCGCTGTCCACCGCCGACCTGACCAGGCTGCGGGGCTGAGCCGATGATCGCCGTCGTCCTCGCCCTGCTGATCGTCCCGCTGGCCGCGGGGATAACCTGCGCGATCCGGCCGGCCGGAAGCGCCAGGCCGGCCGCCGCGGTCACCGTCGCCGCTGGCATCGCCTGCTTCGCCCTGGTCCTCGCGCTGGTCCCGGCGGCGGCGCACCGGGACCTCAGCTACCTGTCCTACCTGCGGGTCGACGCGGTGAGCGCGATCTTCCTGCTGGCCACCAGCTTCCTGTACGCGGCCGTGGCGGTGTACGCGGTCGGCTACACCAAACAGCACGAGGAACTGTACACGCGGCGCCTCTACGCCGGCCTGAACCTGTTCGCCTGGTCGATGCTGGCCGCGCCGCTGATGAGCAGCCTGGCCCTGCTGTGGATTGCCGTGGAGGTGACCACGATCATCTCGGCCCTGCTGGTGGCGATCGAGGACACTGACGGCGCCGCCGAAGCCGCCTGGAAGTACGTGCTGATCGCCAGCGCGGGCCTGAGCCTGGCCCTGCTCGGCACCGTATTCGCTTACTACGCCGGGTCCCAGGTCCTCGGCGAGCACTATAACCTCGCCATCCAGCCGCTCGTACAGGCCGGAGCCCGGCTGCCGCATACCCCGGTAAGGCTCGCCTTCCTGCTCGCGCTCCTCGGCTACGGCACCAAGGTCGGCTTCTTCCCGGTGCACACCTGGCTGCCGGACGCGCACTCCGAAGCCCCGACGCCAGTCTCCGCGCTGCTGTCCGGGTCCCTGCTCGCGGTCAGCTTCTACGCGATCTTGCGGTTTTACCAGGTGGCCGCGGCCAGCCTGGGCAGCCGCTTCCCGCGCGACGCGCTGCTCGCGTTCGGGGTCGCCTCGCTGCTGCTGGCGGCGCTGTACGTGTTCGGCCAGCGGGACATCAAGCGGCTGCTGGCCTATTCCAGCGTGGAGCACATGGGCATCCTGGCCGTCGGGGTGAGCTTCGGCGCGCCGGTGGCGCTGGCCGGCGTGCTGCTGCACGTGCTGGCGCACGCCGCCGCCAAGGGGAACGCGTTCATGGGCGCGGGCGTGTTCACGGTGAAGTACGGCAGCAAGCAGATCTCGGTATTGCGCGGCGGCCTCGACGTGCTGCCGTGGAGCGGGCCGCTGTTCCTGCTCGCGGTGCTGGCGCTGGCGGCGATGCCGCCGTCGGGCATCTTCCGCAGCGAGTTCCAGATCGTCTACGGCGGCCTCGGCTCGGGCCACTACGCGGCCGCGGCGGTTCTGGTGGTGCTGGTTACCGTGGCGTTCTTCGGCCTGACCGCCTCGGCCACGCGCATGCTGTTCACCCCCGCCGCTCGCGCGCTCAGCCGCGGCGAGCCAAGCATCTGGATGGTGATCCCGGTCGTCGCGGGCGTCGCGATCCTGTTCATTCTCGGCCTGCATCCCCCCGCGGAACTCACCGGCCTCATCTACCGTGCGGTGGCCCAGCTAGGAGCGGCGCGATGACGATCACCCAGCAGGATGTCACCGCGCTGTGGCAGGAACTCACCGCCAGGGTCGATGCCGGCGACCGGTTCGCCGGCCTGTTCGCCACCAGCATCGAGGGTGGTGCGCTGATCCTGTCCGCGCACGTCGCAGTGAAGGGGGAAGGGAAGGCGGGCGGGGGCATCGACACGCTCGAAGCGCCGCTGCCGCCAGGCGCGGTCAGCTATCCCGCGCTCACTCCGCGGCTCGGCGCCGCGTTCTGGTATGAGCGCGAGATCCACGACCGCTTCGGCGTGGTTCCGGAGGGGCACCCGCGACTGGCTCCCCTCCTCCGGCCCGGCTCGACGGAAGACTACGCGCTGCCCCGGCATGTCACCGGCTACGGGATCTTCACCATCCCGCACGGCCCGGTCCGCTCCGGCGTGATGGAATCGATCGAGTACCTGGTGGAGACGCCCGGCGAGGCGATCCCGCACCTGAACATGCGGGTGTTCTACAAGCATCGCGGGGTGGAGAACCGGTTCGCCGGGCTGTCCCACGCGGACGGCGTCCTGCTGGCCGAACGCGCGGAGGGCATCGCCTCGGTCGCTCACGCCCTCGCGTTCAGCCACGCGGTCGAAGAAATCGCGGGCTGCCAGCCGCCTCCCGCCGCGGCCCTGGTCCGGGTGCTGCACGCGGAGCTGGAGCGGATCGCCAACCACCTGGACACCGCGGCCAGGCTGGCCGAGGCGGCCGGGCTCGCGGTGGCCGCGGCCCGGCTCGCGCTGCACAAGGAACGGGTGCTGCGGCTAGTCAGCCGGCTGTGCGGCAGCCGGTTCGGCCGCGGCGTAGTGGTGCCCGGCGGGGTCAGCGCGCTGCCGCTGCTGCCGCCCGCGCAGATCCTCACCGAAACCGGCCAGCTCCGGCGGGCCGTCAGCGCCGATGCCGCCGCGCTGATGGCCACCTCCTCGTTCCTGGACCGGCTGCGCGGCACTGGCCCGCTGACGCCGCCGCGTGCCCGCCAGCACGGGGCGCTCGGACCGATCGGGAAGGCGGCCGGGTACGCCGACGACGCCCGGCTGGCCCGCCCCTACGACGCGTATGGTTCGCTGGCGGTGCCGTCGGCCCCCGCGCACATCGGCGGCGACGCGCTGGCCCGGCTGCGGGTCCGGTGGGACGAGGTGGACCAGGCTTTCGGCCTGCTCCGGCAGACGGGAGAAGATTTGGCCGAACGGACGCCGGATCTTGCCCGCGTGCCGTGCGACCCGGCCAGTGGCGCTGCCAATAGCGGCCGGGCGGTCGGCTGGGCCGAGGCGCCGCAGGGTGAGGTGATCTACGACGTGACCCTGGACGCCGGCCGGATCGTCCGCTGCCACCCCAGATCCGCGTCGTTCCACAACCTGGTACTGATGCACGAGGTCTTCGCCGGGGACATCCTGACCGACTTCCCGTTCATCGAGGCGAGTTTCGGCCTGTCCGTGGCGGGGGTGGTCCTTTGAGCATCTGGGTGCTGCGCGGCCTGCGCGACGGGGTGGTCACCACCCGCTGGCCGGCCAGGCCCGATCCCTACGCCAACGGCTGGCGCGGGCCGGCCCGTCCGCTGCCCGGCCCCTCGGCGGCGGGGATCGAGGCGCTCTGCCCGACCGGGGCGATTTCCGTCGCCGGGACCAGCGTGCGGGTTGATCAGGGCCAGTGCATCCTGTGCGGCCGCTGCGTGGCCGGACGGCCCGGCCTGTTCGCCTGGTCGCCCGGCGCCACCGGCCCCGGCGCGGCCGCGCTGACCCGGGAAGCGCTGATCGTCCCCGAACTCCCGGAGACCGACGAGGCCATCGAGGCGGCCCGGGCCCGGCTGCGGGCGCGGACCGCGGCGCTGCGGCGCAGCGTGCACGTCCGGCACGTGGACGCCGGGTCCGACGGCAGCGAGGAGTGGGAGATCCAGGCGCTGCTCGGCCCGGTCTACGACCTGCACCGGCTGGGCGTGTTCTTCACCGCCAGCCCGCGGCACGCCGACGTGCTGCTGGTCACCGGCGCGGGTGCCCGCGGTATGACCGGGCCGCTGCGCACCACCTACGACGGCATGCCCGATCCGAAGGTCGTGATCGCGGCCGGGACCGACGCGGTCAGCGGCGGGCTGCTGCGCCCGAGCGAGGCGGTCACCGCGGGCGTCGGCGCCACGGTCCCGGTCGATGTCTGGCTGCCGGGCTCGCCGCCCAGCCCGTTCGGCATCCTCAATGCCCTCCTGATCGCGGTCGGCCAGCTGACCAGCGGCCGGAAGGGGGCCGGGGCCCCGCGAGCCAAAGGGCCGCGGCGCCGCCTGGACCGAGGAGCGAGGAACGAGCGACGAGGGAAGGCGGCGCCTCAAAGCGGCCCGGAGGCGAGCGGGGGAAGATCATGAGCGGGCTGTTCGGCGCCGGGCTGATCCTGCTGGCCCTGGCCGCCGTGGCCGATTTCACCGGCGGGGGCGTCATCCGGTCCGGGCCGCTATACCTGCTCGGCGCGGCGGGTTCTGCGTGCCTGGCCGCGGCGGGCGGATTCGCGCTGGCCGGCCGGGCCGTCCAGCTCGACGTGGCCGGCTGGCTGGGGGACCCGGTGCCAGGCCAGCAGGCGGCCGCCCTGGCCGCCGACCGGCTGTCCGGGATGTTCCTGGCCCTGACCTTCGGCGCGGCCGTGCCGGTTTCCGTCGCGTTCGCCAGCTGGGCTCGGTTGACCCGGGGGGACGACCCCCCGGAACCCCCCGCGCACGGGGGGGCTGCCCGCCCCCCCGTACCCCCCCGGCTGGGCGCGAGCTACTCGCTGGCACTCGGTGCCGTCGCGGTGATCATGACCGGGCAGGACGCGTTCACCGTGCTGTTCGGCTGGGAAACGCTCACGCTCGCCTTCTACCTGCTCGCCGGATCGGAGCGGAACAAACCGGGTCGGCCCGCCGCGGCCCAGGTCACGCTGGCGTTCGGCCGCGTGAGCGGGGCCGCGCTGCTAGCCGGGCTGCTGCTTCTGGCCGCTAAGTCGCATTCGATCCTGCTCGCCTCGTTCGCTTATGTGCCGGGCGGCGCGGCCCGCACCACCGCCGAGGTGCTGCTGCTCGCCGGGTTCGCGGTCAAGGCCGGCCTGGTGCCGTTCCAGATCTGGCTGCCGCGCGGGTACTCCGCCGCGCCCGGGCCCGCCCGCGCGATCATGGCAGGCGTCTGCGTCAACGTCGCCTTCTACGGCATGTGGCGCACGCTCGCGCTGCTCGGCCGGCCGCCCGGCTGGCTGACCGGCACGCTGCTGGTGCTCGGCGCCCTCAGCGCGCTGATCGGCATCGCCCACGCGGCGGTGCAGAACCGGCTGTCCCGGGTGATCGCCTATTCCAGCATCGAGAACACCGGGCTGATCGTCACCGGCTTCGGCGTCGCCCTCACCGGCGCGGCCACCGGCGACCGGCGCCTGGTCGCGGCCGGGCTGCTGGCGGCCACGCTGCAGATAGTCGCGCATACCGCGGCCAAGTCCCTGCTGTTCACGTCGGCGGCGGGAATCGAGGCCGCGGGAGGCCGCGACGACCTGGAGGAACTGCTCGGGCGCGGACGGGATACCCCGTGGAGCGGCTTCGGCCTGGCGATAGGCTCGGTGACCCTGGCCGGGCTGCCGCCCACGATCGGTTTCGTGTCCGAGTGGTTCCTGCTGGAGTCCCTGATGCAGCAGTTCCGGGTGCCCGGCCTCGGCTACCGCCTGGTGCTCGCGGTGGCCGGCGCCGCGGTCGCCCTCACCGTCGGCTTCGCCGGCGTCACCTTCGTCCGCCTCGTCGGCCTGATCGTCCTCGGCCGCGGTCCCGGATCTACGGCCGCGGGTGGCGAGTACGGCTGGGCCGGGCGAGCCGCGGTGGTGGTGCTCGCGGTGTGCTGCCTCGCGATCGCGGCGGTGACCCCGCTGGAGATCCGGGTGATCGCGGCCGGGCTGTCGCCGGTGGTCCCGGCCTCGCTGACCATGGGCGCGCTGAAGTCGCCGTGGGTCCTGCAGCCGGTATTCGCCGGGTTCTCGATCCTGTCGCCGTCCTGGCTGTGGCTCGAGCTGCCGCTGATGCTGCTCCTCGTCGGGCTGTTCACCTGGGCGGTGTCCGGGCGGCGGTTGCTGCGGGTACGCCGGGTCCCGGCTTGGCGCTCGGCCACGATCGGCGTCCAAGGCCCCGGCTCCTACACCGCCTTCGGCTACGCCAACCCCACCCGCCGGGTGCTGGCCGGGGTCCTGCATACCCGCGCCGAGGTGCGCGAGATCATGATGGAGGACCACGCCAGCGACGACGGCGCCGGCGCCCCCGACCGTCCCGACCCGGACGGCCCCGATGCGGTCGCGCACCTCAGGTACGCCTCCGACGTGATCGAGGTGGTCGAGACCTACCTGTACCGGCCCGCGCTCAGGTTCTTCACCACGATCGTGACGGCCGCCAAGCGCCTCCAGTCCGGCCGCCTGGATGCCTACCTGCTCTACATGCTCCTCGGCCTGATCGCCGTCATCGCCGTGGTCACCGCCCTCGCGCGATGACCGCCGAGGATCAGGCGACGTGACGGGCCGCTCTCAGGCCGGCCCGGCACCCCTATCACGCGCGGTGACCGACCAAGGCGGGCCTATTCTCAAAATGCCGGGGCCGAAGTCGAACCGGAGGCGGATGTCCCGCCGGCGCAGAACGTTGCCCAGGATCCTGTGCAGGTTCCTTGGCTGCCGCGGTTGCTAGCCAGCGCGACCGAGATCAGCGCAACCGTTGTCACGAACCACACCAGCAGCAGCATTGCCCCCTGCAAGCCCAGGCGCTGGTCCACCCGGCGCCGGATAGGTCGCTGCGAGCTGGCCTGGATCTTCTCACGGGCCGGCATCTCCTCGCCGGAGGCCAGCCGAGTGAACATGGTCAGCCGCGCGACCAGCGTGGGGTCAGAGCTGACCAGACCGTCCTTGATCGAATCCAGAGCTTGCCGCTCCCACGCGCTCATGCTCATCACTGGTCCCTCCACTACGTCGCCGTGGCCTGAGCGGTCGCAGCGTCATGGAGAGCATTGCGATGACTGATGCGCTTGGTCAGCACCTCAGCCCAGGCATCCAATTCGAGCAAGGCCTCCACCTGGGTACACGTCGGCGTGACACTGAGATAGGTAGCGGCATTAACTCGGAACAGCGGTGTCCCGGTATTACGCCAGCTTCATCGCGTGGCGTGGTCAGGATACACAGTCCCAGGGGGTAGACAGCCGCAAAAGCACCTGCCGTCCGATGTGTGCTGGCACCCAGAACTTGTCCCGCTCGGCGTAACAGCAGGTAGTGCTCCGTTCCTCGACCGGCGCGAGCAGGAAGAAGCCCGCGCCGTTCGGAAGGTGTGGGTTGAAGAATGTCCGAGCAACGAGGGGCGCGACGATCTGGCTGCGCCCGCGAGCCCGCAGGGGGTGACCCCTGTCCCATCGGGGGTACCCGGTGCGGGCTGGAAGCGGGACCCTTTCGCGCGGATCGGGCCTGGCATACCGCGGATGTGACGGTCATAGTTGTTGGTCATGAGCGATCCGTTCGGTACCGGATTCGACCGGGATGGTTTCGCGCTCGCCCGGCAGCTGTTCAGCCGCCGCGAGGCCGGGCGCTACCGCGGCCACTTCATGGCGCTCCGCCGCGCCGACCCGTCCCCGGAGGCCCAGGACGGCGCCGGTTCCCGGGCCGGTGACCCGCTGCGGGTCTACCCGCGGATGATGCAGATGCACCGGTGGGACCCGGTGAGCCTGGAGTGGCTGCTGGACGCGCGGATCCGCGACCGCCTGCTGGCGCTGCTCGGCCGGCTCCCGTTCGCCGTCCAGACCATGTGCTACTTCAAGCCGCCGGGATCCCGGGGGCAAGCGCTGCACCAGGATAACTTCTTCCTGCGGGCCAGTCCGGGTACCTGCGTCGCCGCGTGGCTCGCGCTGGACCGCGCCGATGAGGCCAACGGCTGCCTGCTAGTCGTCCCGGGAAGCCACCGCTGGCCGATCCTGTGTACCACCGCCGCGGACCCGGCGCAGAGTTTCACCGACGTCGCGGTGCCGGTGCCGCCGGGCACCCGGCCGCGCCCGGTGCCGATGGAGCCGGGGGACGTGCTGTTCTTCAACGGCTCGCTCGTGCACGGCAGCAACCCCAACCGCACGGCCAGGCGGTTCCGGCGCTCGCTCATCGGGCACTACATCCAGGCCGAGGCACGCCAGGTCGCCGGGTATTACCACCCGGCCCTGGCCATGGACGGCACCCAGTTGCGGCTCGGGGTAAGCCAGCACGGCGGCCGGTGCGGCGAGTGGGCCGGCGGCCCCGGCGGGCGACCGGTGATCGAGATGACCGGCCAGCACCCAGCCGGCAGCACACCCGGGTGATCGCAGGCAGACACCACGCCATCCCAGGCACCGAAGAAGATTCCGGTCGTAATCATCGGCGGCCTGCTCCACGAGAACCCGTTCTTCGTTCCTCCCAACCAGTTGCTGCTCGAGATACGGGAGCGGCGGGAGCGGCGACCGGCCGGCAACCGCGCAGGCACCGAGGCTGACTGACGGTCGACGCCAGCGCGGGGAAGCGGCGGGCCTCGCCGGCGCTGTCCACATCGAGGCGCGGCAAGCCCTGCCAGCGACCCGGACATCACTCCGCACGCCCGCACGCCGGATCCAGAACTCAGCCACGGATCGGGACCTGCCCCCTCCGCTGATCATGCGGTGCGAGGGTGACGACTCGCGTATGCCCTCTCTGTTAGCCATGGCTAGAGCGAAGCTGCGCGCGGTGGTCGTCTGGCCGCCGAGCAGGTCCGCCGTGAGCTGCGAGCAGGTCCGCCGTGAGCTGACGGCCTGATCACGGGCTTTTCTGGAGCCTAGGCGGGTACCGGCCGGGGATCCTGAGGCTCCTTGCTGGTTCCCGTGGCCGGCTCGCCGCCCGGCTTTACGTCACAAAGTTCGCTGGCTCAGGCCCTTGACTTTACGCCATAAAGCAGAGTCTACTTTATGACATAGAGTCGAGCGGAGGAGAGACCATGAACCACACACCGGACACCACCGCCGCCGAGAACGGCGGCAACTTCGATCCTCAGCAGGCCGCTGACCTGCTGGACCAGACCACCCGCCAGGCACGCCGCACGTTCACGCCCCTCACGCCGATGCTGTGGGTCTTCCGGGCGGTCGTCGTGCTCGTCGCCTTCGGCGGCTACTGGCTGTCGGTGCGCGGCCGGGACCCCTACTCCGCGCCCGGCGGCGGGCTCCTGGCCGTCATATTCGTGCTGGTGGCCATCAACATCGGCTGGAGCACCTGGGCGATCAAGCGCGCGGGCGGCGGCGTCAGCGGGCCAGCCCAGCGCAAGAGGCGGGCCTGGCTCGGCGTCATGCTGGTGGTCTGGGTCGCCGCGTACGCGTTCACGGCGCCGCTGTACCACGCCGGGGCCAGCTACCCGGTCTGGGGGCTGTACCCGGCCAACGCGCCGCTGATGATCGTCGGCCTGGCCGGCGCGGCCACCGCGGCGGTCTCCAGATACTGGCCGATGGCCGGCATCACCCTCGCGCTGGCGATCGTCGCCGCGATCGCCGGGTTCGGCGGCCCAGCCGGCGCGTGGCTGATCCTGGGCATCGGCCTGTGCGCCGTCATGCTGGGCGCCGCCGCGTTCACGGTCTGGCAGCAGCGCCGCGGCGTGATCCGGCCATGACCAGCGACGAGCTCGACCCGCTGATCCACGTCCCGACCCGGCTGAAGATCGTCGCGACGCTGGCGGCACTGCCCGACGGCGACGCCCTGTCCTTCACCCGGCTGCAGGACATGATCGGGCTGACACCCGGCAACCTGATCATCCACCTGCGCAAGCTTGAAGAAGCCGATTACATCAGCAGCAAGAAGGCCAGCAACGGGGCCGTGTCCATCACCAAGGTCGCTCTCACCGGCCACGGCCGCGCGGCACTCGGCTCCTACACCCAGGCGCTGCGCGACCTGCTCGGCGGCCTGTAACGGCAGGCACGACCGACCATGAGCACCGGCGCACCTGACCCGCTGATCCACGACCCGGAGCGGTTGCGCACCGTCGCGATCCTGGCGGCACTGCCCGACGGTGACGCGCTGTCCCTCACCAGGCTGGGTGAGCACTTCGCGCAGGGCAGGCTGACACTCGATGAACTGAACGCGCGACTTGATGCCACGCTGGCTGCTACCACGCACGGCGAGCTGTCCCAGGCTGCCGATCAGCGCGGCGTCAGCCACCGGGTGCCGATCCGGCCGTGCCGCATCCGGCCTACCAGGCGGACGCACAGCGTCTCCGGCGTGTTGTCGCCCGCGTCTCTGCTGATCGCCAGCTTGGTGTGCCGCACTGCCAGCTCGTTGGCGTCCACCACCATGCCCGGCGCGAGGACCAGTTCCACGTCGCCGCCGCGCACCCGCAGCTCGATGACCAGCTCGGGTCCGCTGCGCACGGCGCTGGTCAGGTCCAGCATCACGTCGCACCACGCGGTGCGCAGCGCGAGCCGGTGCGGCAGCGTCCACCGGCCGTCGCGGCGCACCGAGCCGTGCCGCTCGTTGATGGTGAGCAGTTCGGCGGCCGGCTTGGCTGGTGTCCCGGCGAGCGGCGGCGTGAGCGCGCCGTCGCGGCCTGGCGCTGCGATCAGATCGGCGGTGAGCGGGGCCAGCGCGTCGATGGTGCGGGCGGCCAGCGCCGCGTCCAGCCGCTCGTCGAACTCGGCCTGGTCGAGCCGGCCATCGGCGACGGCGGCCCGCAGCAGTTCGATGACCCGGTCGCGGTCCGCGTCGGACGCGCGCAGCGCGGGCGAGCTGGGCGGATCTGTCGGCATCCGGCCTCCTCGGCGGCGATGTGGTGGCATCGCGCCACCCGGCATTCCACGTTATAGCGCGAGTCGGCGGCCCTCAACGAGGTGTACGCCG
This sequence comes from uncultured Actinomycetes bacterium, assembly GCA_963806335.1. GTDB lineage: Bacteria > Actinomycetota > Actinomycetes > Streptosporangiales > Streptosporangiaceae > Palsa-504. The sequence continues at coordinate 296,837 of CAWDXO010000013.1, read as the reverse complement.
ACGCGGGGGACGCAACGAGCTGCCCGACGGTCGCCGTTACGACAACAATTACTGCTGGGTGTTCCGATTTCAGGACGGCCTCATTCAGGAAGTCCGCGAGTACATGGATACCCAGCTAGTCACTGAAACTTTTGGAGCAGACGACAGTTCTCACGCTGATTAATCGGCGTCCAGTTTAGGGTGTCCGGTCTCTGGGCGGGGGGCGCCGGCCCGTCCGGCGGCGTCTGGTCGCGGGCGGAGCGAGCCGGCGGCGGCGAAGGCGGCGAGGAACAGGGCGACGATGAGCCACAGGGCGTTGAGGAGGCCGGCGGACTGGGCGAGCACGCCGATGGCGGGTGGTCCGGCGAGGTTGGCGACGTAGCCGATAGAGGCGACGACGCTGACCCGGGCGGCCGGATCGGGTCCGCTCTCCGCGGCCGCGGACATGCCGAGCGGGAAGCCCATCGAGACGCCGACCGCCCACAGCAGCACGCCAGCCAGGACGATCCAGCGATTCTGGGCCAAGATGAACAGCACCACGCCGAGGACGCCGAGGGCGGTGGTGACCCGGATGGTGCTGACCCGGCCGAGACGGTCGACGATGGGCCCGCCGAAGATCCGGGTGAGCGCTTCGGCGGTGGCGAACGCGGTGACGAACAGCGCGGCGACCGCGGCGGTCTGCCCATGGCCGTTGCGCGCGGCCAGGGTCAGCCAGTTGCCCGCCGAGCCTTCGCCGAGTTCGACGCCGAGCATGACCACGCCGATGAGCAGCAGCCCCCAGTCCAGCCAGCCGCGCAGCCACTGGCGCAGCTTCGCGCCGCGATCTTGGTGCGGCTCCTGCGCCGGCGCACGGCGCCCGCCCGGAATCCCGGCCGCCGTCCCGAAAGCGGCCGCGGCGATGACGACGGCCTCAGCGATGAACTGCGCGGCCGGAGAGACGCCCAGCGCCGCGCAGGCCGCGCCGGTCCCCGACCCGACGGCGACCCCGATGGACCAGGCGGCGTGCATCATCGGCATCAGGGTGCGCCCCGCGGCCCGCTCGACGGCGGAGCCCTCCACGTTGATCAGCACGTCGAGAATGCCGATCCCCAGCCCGATGATCACGAAGACGGCTGCGACCAGCGGAACCGAGCCCAGCATGAGCGCCAGGCCCAAGGCAGTCATCGCGGCGGCGATGAGCAGGAGCGCTCCCGCCACGGACCGGCGGCTGCCCAGCCAGTGCAAGACCGGGGTCGACGCGAGCAACCCGAGGATGGCCCCCACGGTCACGCCCGCCAGGAGCAGCCCGATCGTCGCCGTCCCGGTACCCAGCGCCGCCTTGATGGCCGGCAGCCGCGGACCCCACGCCGAGACGGCGATCCCGCCCAGCCCGAACGCGATCGTAACCGACCACCGCCAGCGGGCCAGCGCCGGGCGGCCGGTCCCGGCCAGGGCTGCCGTCACCGGCACGCTCCCGCCGGCACCCGCCGAGCCGACGCCAGCCGGGCACCGCTACTGGCCCGGCGGGCCGCTGACCGGGGATGCCAGCCTGACAACGACGACACGATCCGCCTCTCCGTAAAACCTTCCAGATCGCTCCGGCTGCCGGGCCGGGTCGCCCAGGAAACCATTCTCGCCGAGCCGACGGCCCCGCAGCGGCGATGGCCTTGGGCGAGGTTGTGGACGGCGGCGATGAAGGCCCGTTCGCCGGATCCTTCCTCTGCCGCGCATGGCCAGGCGGCGGATGCCGAGGTTGTGCTTGAAGTTCTCGTGAGGGGTCCGGGGGCTATCAGGCCTTGGACCATCGCAGCGCCGGCCACATCCCGCTGGCTTGCCAGATGTGGTTGTCAGTGCCCAGCGTGACCGCCCACGTCATGCCGCCCGGCGCCGACCCCGCCCCGACGCCGGCGGTCAGCTTGCCGCCGAGGGTATGCCAGCCCGGGCTGACGCCCGCGGTCGAGCCGGCGAACTCTTTGTACCATGCGGCGTTGTCAGCCCCGCGGGCGAACGCGACCGCGACTCCGGGCGCCGGCGTGGCCGCCGCGATGTCACCGGTGACCCAGCCGCCGAGCGAACGCCAGCCGGACCAGTGGGTGCCGTCGGTACTGTGCGTGACCCACAGCGCGTGGTCCAGGCCAACGGCCAGCACGTAGAGAGTGCCATCCGCGTTCACCGCTGCCGGACCGGTGCCGGCCAGCACCCGCCCGCCCAGGCTTACCCACGGCCGGTATGCGGTACTGGTGGACTCGCGGTCCCAGACCGCGCCGTCACTGCCGCGAGCGACCAGGTCCAGGGCCTCACCGCCGGGTACCGACAGCGCGCCAGCGGCCGCCCCCGGCCTGGACGTCAGCCGCCCGCCGAGCGGAACCCAGAGCGGGAAGCCCTGGGGTGTAACGGCGTCGAAGGCCCACAGCGCGTTGTCGGTGCCCCGGCCGACGAGGAAGAAATACCTTTGGTGGGCGCGTATGGCCCCAGGTGGAATGAAGGTGGAGCCGGGACCGCCGACCAGACGGCCGCCCGTCGGGCGGGCGGAACCGGGAGGCAGCGGAGCCATGTAGACCTGGCTGTCGGAGCCGGCGTAGAAGAGGGAGGCGGCAGGGTTCGCCGCGCCCGTCGCCGCGACACTCGGCGTCACACCGGGCTGCGGCGGGGCTACCGCCAGCGCGGCTCCCCGCCCGGCGGCCACACCGCTCATCGCGGCGGCTGACGGCGCCCCCGTTGTGGTGCCCGGCCGGGACGGGCTTGCAGCCTGCGCCGCAGCCGGCGCCGCCGCCATGGCCATGGCCGCCAGCACGGCTGAGATCAGTACCGCTGACCGAAAAACTCCCCTGCGTGTGCCGATCATGAAGCCTGCCTCCTGAAATCGAAAGCCAGGATACTCTGTGGGAGCCGACTCAGGCGGTGATCTGCGGCGTGCTCATGCTGGTGCCATACGCCGGGCCGCCCGGGCTTCCCGGGACGAGCGCGAGTATCACGAACGCGGTTTCCCAGGGCTTTTGACCTCGACGGATTATTCACCTCGCGTGGCGGTGCGGACCGGGTGGACTGGGTACACCTTCGACGCGGGCGGCCTCCGCCCCGTGCCCGTGAGGCGCCAGCGTTGGCGAGGAGGCCCGGCGGTCGGCCCGCTGGTACGGGATGGAGGTGTCTCCGAGTCTGGCGGATTGTGCTGGGGAAGTCCGGTGCTATGCCGGGCATGAGGTTGCGGCGCGCCGAGGCGGTGAGGAGGTGCCGTGGACGGTTTCTTGCTCACGTATGACGGCTTTGAGCCTGGGTCTGAGGGGCTTCGCGAAGCGCTGACCTCGACAGGCAACGGCTACCTGTGCGCGCGTGGCGCGGCGGAGTGGGAGGAAGCCGACGGCGTGCATTATCCCGGCACCTACGTACACGGCGGTTACAACCGCGAGACGACGATCCTGAGCAGCGTGCCCGTGCTCAACGAGGATCTGGTCAACATGCCGAACTGGCTAGTCCTCCAGCTGCGCATCGAGGGCGGGGACGCGATCAGGCTGGCCGATGTGGATCTGCTCGATTACCGCCACGAACTGGACATCCGGTACGCGACCGTCGTCCGCCACCTTTGTTTCCGCGATTCCAGCGGCCGGGAGACGACACTGCACAGCCGCCGGTTCGTCAGCATGGGCGACCCGCACCACGCGGCGATCGAGTGGACGCTGGTTCCGGAGAACTGGTCGGGGCGCGTCGAGGTGGTCACGGCGATCGACGGCCGGGTGAGCAATGGCGGTGTCGCCCGCTACCGGCAGCTGGAGGGCCGCCACCTGAACCCCGTTTCCCCGCGGACGTTCGGGCCCGAGGTCGTCGCGCTGAAGGCCGAGACCCGGCAGTCGAATCTGTACATCAGCCACGCGGCCCGCACGCGCGTGTTTGCCGGTGATCAGCCGCTCCTGGTCGAGCGGAGGCTTTACCAGGTCGAGGACTACATCCAGCAGGTCCTCGCCTTCGACGTGCACCAGGGCGCGGCGATGCGGGTGGAGAAGATGGTGGCGTTCTACACGTCGCGGGACCCGGCGGTCAGCGACACGCTGGTGCGGGCGGCCAGGTCGGCCGTCCGCCACGCCGACCTCGCCGCCGCATTCGAGCGCCACGCCGCGGCATGGGACGAACTGTGGCAGGTGTGCGACATGCGGGTGACAGGGGACGAGAGCGTGCAGCAGCTGCTGCGACTGCACATCGCGCACGTGCTGCAGGTCTGCTCCCGTCATACCGCCGACCTCGACGCCGGGATGCCCGCCCGTGGGCTCAACGGCGAGGCCTATCGCGGGCACGTGTTCTGGGACGAGATCTATGCGTTCCCGTTCTTCAATGTCCGGCTTCCTGAGGTCACGCGCGGGCTGCTGATGTACCGCTACCGCCGGATGGGCGAGGCGCGGGCGGCGGCCCATGAGGCGGGGTTCCGGGGTGCGATGTTTCCGTGGCAGAGCGGGAGCGAGGGAATCGAGGAGACCCAGCTGGTCCACCTCAACCCGGTCTCGGGCCTCTGGGAGCCCGACCTCAGCCGCAACCAGCGGCACGTCAACGCGGCGATCTTCTACAACATCTGGCACTACTTCCAGACCACCCATGACCAGGCGTTCCTACGCGACTACGGCGCGGAGATGATGCTGGAGATCACCCGCTTCTGGGCGTCGATCGCGCACTTCAATCCCGAGCGCGAGCGCTACGAGATCCACGGCGTGATGGGCCCGGACGAGTTCCACGACAAGTACCCGGACGCGCGGCAGGGCGGGTTGCGCAACAACGCCTATACCAACGTCATGGTGGCGTGGCTCTGTGGTATCGCCGGCCAGTTGCTGCCACTGCTCCCCGCCAGCCGCGCGGAGGCGCTGCGGATGCGGCTGGGCATCAGCGACGCCGAGCTCGCGGTGTGGCACGACATGAGCCGACGGATGTCCGTCCCGTTCCTCGGCGACGGGATCATCAGCCAGTTCGAGGGATACGAGGACCTCGAGGAGCTGGACTGGGACGCGTACCGGGAGAAGTACGGCAACATCCAGCGGCTCGACCGGATCCTGCGTGCGGAGGGCAAGGACCCCAACCGCTACAAGGTCACCAAACAGGCCGACGTGGTGATGCTGTTCTTCCTGCTCAGGCAAGAGGAGCTACGGGAGATCTTCGGACGGCTAGGGTATGACTACCGGGCCGACACGCTGACGCGGAACGTCGCGTACTACGACCGGCGGACTTCTCACGGCTCGACGTTGAGCTTTGTCACCCATGCCGGGGTACTTGCCGCCGTCGACCCCGAGAGCTCGTGGGACCGGTTCCTGGTCGCGCTGCACAGCGATGCCGATGACATTCAGGGCGGTACCACGAAGGAAGGCATCCACATGGGTGTCATGTCCGGGACGCTCGACCTCATGCAGCGCAATTACGCAGGCACCCATGTCTACGACGGCGCCCTGCACTTCGATCCCCGGCTCCCGGCCCGGCTCGACAGCCTGTCTTTCTCGATGCAGTCCCGCGGAACCACGATCCAAGTGACGCTCAGCGCCGATCGCCTGACGCTGGCGGCCCACGCCGAGGGGGTGAGCCGTCCGGTCAGGGTGGGAGTCCGGGATGATGTTCGTGAGCTGCGCCCGGGCGACCGGACCGTGTTCGAGCTCAGCCAGAACCCCCCGACTACCGGGCCCCCCGCCCGGGACTGAAAAGAAGGCCGCATGCCGAAGTTCCAGGGAGCGATTTTCGACGTCGACGGGGTGCTGGTCGACTCGCCGCACGAGAAGGCGTGGCGCGAGTCGCTGCGCGAGCTGATGGAGTCCAGCTGGCGCGGCATCCGCGACCAAACGACCTGGTCGCCGGACGGGTTCACCCCCCACGTCTACCAGCAGTACGTATCCGGCAAGCCGCGCATGAGCGGCGCCCGCGCCGCCCTCGACTATTTCCACGTGCCCGACGCGGAAAACCGCGTCGCCGAGTACGCACAGCTCAAGCAGGAGATGGTCGTGCGCCTCATCCAGGCCGGTGACTTCACCGCCTATCCCGACGCGCTGCGGTTCGTCATCGCCACCAAGGACGCTGGGATGCTCATCGCGGACGCGTCGTCGTCGAAGAACGCGGGATTGTTCCTGCGCCAGATCCGGCTCGACACTTTCGCGCAGGAGCAAGGGATCTCCTCGCCGACGCTTCGGCCCGGCCTGACGCTGCTGGACTACTTCGACGCCGACGTCTCCGGACGCGATTTCGCCCACGGCAAACCCGACCCCGAGATCTTCCTGACCGCCGCGCACGAGCTCGGTGTCGACCCGCGCCACGCGATGGTGATCGAGGATGCGTCCGCCGGGGTACAAGCCGCCAAGGCCGGCGACATGGCCGCGATCGGCGTCGCCCGAGCCGACGACGCCGACCTGCTGGCCGCGGCCGGCGCGGATCTGGTGGTCACCACACTCGATGACGTCGACACCACTGCCCTCGCCGACGGACGGCTGGCGACGCGAAAGGCTTAGCTCGGACGCAGATCACACAGCGTGGTCAACCACCCCTTAGCAGCGCGCACGTAGCCGCCTGGACGCCCGGCGATCCTTGGCGTCGTCCGTTGAGGGATGCAGAGCAGGCCATTTTGGCCCGGGCCTGGGACCACACGAAGTTATGCCAGCGTCGGGAGGGCAGGTCGTTGGCCTTGTTCTGACAGCCTCCCCGGTACGGTCGCTGGAACCGCGGCAACCGGCAGGAAAGGCGCGGGCCCGCCGCTGACCCAGCGCGGTTCTGGCGGACTTTAAGGCCCAGCTCGCCATCGCCAGCACGGCGGTCTGAGACGCGCGAGTGGACGCTGTGGCACCCTAGTTACGGTTTTCTCGCCATTGAGCCGCTAGGCGCTGGTCCGCGGGCCAGTACATGTGGCGTGTGAGCCAGCCACCGCTGCACGAGCCTGCTGCCACCGGGCTGGCCTGGACAGCAGCCGGCGATGATGCTGGACTCGTGGGTGGATGCGTCACGAGCGGTGGCAGTGTTTACTGTTCCAGTCCTGGCTTGCGGCGTTTCGGCTGGGAGGTGCTGTCATGGGCCAGTGGACCCGAAGTGGTGGCCTGGCTGGCGCCTGGCCGCCTAGTGATGCGTGGGTCCGCGTCCGGCGCGAGATGAGGGACGTGGCCGGGCGGACGTCCGGGCAGGTTCAGCGGTGCTGGCTGAGCCGTGCGAGCGCGCTGCTGCGCCACCACGCTCGCCAGAGCCTCAACTTCGCCTACCGTGAGCTGCTCGAAGACGCGGGCGTCGATCCAGTGAGTGCCATCCAGACGGGTGCGGCATGGGGTCGGGTACCCGTTATCGACAAGCAGTGGCTGGCCGGAGCCGGTTACGACCGGCGGCCCGCCTGCCCTGGTCCTGTCGTGCTCGTGGCCACCAGCGGAAGCACCGCCACGCAGGTCCTCGTGCCGGTGACAGCGGAATGCGCCAACCGCGGGCTTGGAGACAACTTCCTGCGCGCCCTGGCGATGAGTGACGTCGGCCTCGATCAGCGGCACTGGGGAATCGAGCACAGGCTGGACGGTCAGGGTCAGGGCGAGACCGGCTCCTCAGTCTCGATGACCTGGCTGGCCCGCCATTGCGGGGACAATGCCCTGGTCACCGCGGCCACCGAGCCGCTGGATGAGCAGCTGCGACGCGCAGCCGCCTTTGGGCCAGACACGATTTCAGGATCGCCGGGGTTCCTCCGGCAGATCGCGCTGGCCGGAGCCGCCCTGCGTCCGATGCTCCTGGTGTACGGCGGGGCGGTGCTGGCCGATACGGACGCCGACCTGCTGCTGGCTCACTCTCCCGAAGCCCGGCTCACCGCCTTCTACCCCACGACCGACGCGGGAGCCCTGGGTGCCGCGCCTGCCAGCGACGGCGTTTACCATACTTTCACCGAGACGCACCTGATCGAGGTGCTCGACGGCGATGGCCGTCCCGTTGCCGCCGGTTCACGCGGTGATGTCGTCGTCACCCAGTTTGATGCTTGGGCAGCGCCGATCATTCGCTACCGGGTGGGCGACCGTGCGACTTACCGGGGCTGGGAACAGGGCCGTCTTCTCCTATCCGACATCGAGCGGGCAGCCGAAGCCGCCATCGGATCAACGCTCGTCCCCTACAGCGATCTCCGGACCTGGGCGCCTCGCCTGGCGGCACGCGACCCGTCGGTCCTGGCGGTCCAGCTCGTGCGCGGGTACTCGCCGGACCGACCCGGAGGCCCGCGAGCACATGGCGGCCCTCCATCGGCAAGCCGTCGGCGATCTTACCCTGACAGGCTCTTTCGCCAGGGAGCTGGCGGGCTGGCTAAGGGCCGACCCAGCCGATCCCCGGCGTGACGGCATGACCGTGCCCTTGCCACCGGACGCCGCGGAGGCCCTCATCACGGCGCTCAGCACGTCAGGTGAACCACTGAAGCACATGGGAGAGCGCGACGCCCAAGCTCTCGCGGCCGGGCCGCTGATCGGCTTGCTGACGTCAATAGAAGAAACCGACGCAGCCTGGATCTGCGCCGGGCTGGCGTGGCAGCACCTCGCCCTGGTCTGCCACATCTCCGGCCTGGCCGTCGCCCCGCTCACAGCCGTCGTGGAGAATCCCAGGATCCGCCAGGCAGCCTCCGCCCACGCCCCAGCCGGTCAGCAGCTTCAGATGCTCTTTCGCCTCGGCAAGTCACCCGGTCCGCTTCCCTCCACTGCACGGCGCGACCCCAGCTGGGCAAAAGTGTGACGAACACGGAACTGATGTTATCGGAAAGGCTGTCCGATTTGCTCTGTAGCGCCAGTCTTTCCGAGTCGATGGCGAGGGTAAGGACGGTTGCGGCAGCGGATCGTGATGAGGCCGCAGTCATCGCGTTCCGGTTGGCGAGCGGGGACGCGTGGTCTAGCCTGCTGTGACTATGGCCGGTGTAGCTGGTTCCGGTAACCCGGCGTGCGGGCACCCCGTGCAGCCGGGATCTCAGTTCTGCCCGGTCTGCGGGCAGCCGGCAACCGGCAGCGCTGCGCCGTCCCAGCCGTCGACGGCGCCGCTGCCAGTGGTCCCCGCCTCGCCGCAGTCCACGTTGCCGCCGTCGGTGTCACCCACGGCCGCTCCGCTGCCGCAACCGGAGGCGGCGCCCTGGGAATCCTGGTATGCGCCTCGGCGTCCGCCGCCGCCCGGCCCGGATCCGACGCGGGTAGATGGCCTGGGTCCGGTGCCGCCTGGCGACCTGCCCACCGCGATGCTCGGCGATCTGCGACTGGCGCCTGCCTCTGGCGCCCCGCGGCGCTCCCGCCGCCCGCTGGTCCCGGTGATCGTGGCCGCCGCGCTCGTGGTGATCGTGGCCGGAGTCGTCATCTTCCGGGCCCATTCGGGTAGCACCACCGCAAGCGGCATCACGGGCACCACGCCGTCTACCTCGTCACAGGACGCGCGGCGGCAGGCCGCGGTGCGGCTGTCCGGGCTACTGGCGCAGAGTGTCACCGACCGTGCCGCCGTCAACGATGCCGTCGCAGACGTGCGCGGCTGCGGCCGGGCCCTGCGCCAGGACGCGCGGACCTTCGCCAGCGCAGCCAGCTCCCGGCAGCGTCTGCTCTCCCGGTTCGGAAGCCTGCCCGGCCGTTCCCTGCTACCAACCGCGATGCTGCCGGACCTGACCGGTGCCTGGCAGGCGTCAGCCCAGGTGGACACCGATCTCGCCCGGTGGGCGGACGACAAGATCGCTCGCGGCTGCCACCGCGACAGCCGATCCGACGCCGGCCTGCGAGCCTCCTACGTCCCAGAGGGCCACGCGACTGCCGGCAAACAGGCGTTCGCCAGCCTCTGGGACCCGGTCGCCAGACGATACGGCCTCACCACTTACCAGCCGAACCAGTTCTAAAGGTCCGGTACGTTCCGCGCGGCCAGCCGCCTCACGATGTCAGGTGAGCCCGGCTGCAGGCCGAAGAACCACCGTTGCTCCGGCCGGTGTGCGTGTCACCCTTCTCGTCAGCTATGCACCTTGCCCAGGGCCGGCCCGGAAGATCCGTAGGGTCACGTAGCGTCGCCGCTCCATCGGCAGCGGCCACACGTAGAACCGCCGTAGTCTGGTTATCTGGTCGGCTCGCGGCTGCTCAGTGCCACCCGGTGCGGCCATGCCTAACAATTATTCTGGTCATACCCGGCTGATCACGATCGGGTTCCTGCGAGGTCATGCTCTGTCTGCCGGTACTACGGGTCCTGTTGGCGTCAGGATTGCGGCCCGGTCCAGCAGTAGCTGACAGTGCAGGTGGCCTGCGATGTCGCGGGCTTCGCCGAGGGCCAGGGACGCGGCTTCGGCGTCGTGCAGGCGGATCAGGTGCTGGGCGTGGTCGACCAGGCCGTGTCCGAGGTGGTAGGGGGTGCTTAGCTCGCGTAGGCTGCCCATCGCGGAGGCGAAGGCGGCCGCTGCGGCCGGGTCGCCGTCGCCGGCGGCCAGGCGGGCGCGGGCCAGGTCGCGTTCGGCCCGCAGCATCGGGGGCAGGTGCCCGGGCTGGCGGGAATCGAGCAGGGTGAGCAGCTCGCCGACGGTGGCGGTGTCGTGCAGGTCATGGGCGGCGCGGGCGGCCAGCGGCCACGCCCACCGTATGACTTCGTGGCTGATCCCGAGGGTGGCGGCGCGGGCGAGGACGGCCCCGGCGTGGCCGAGCGCGGCCCGGGGCTGGCGGCGGGCGGCGGCGGTGAAGCCCTCCGCCAGGCTGATCAGCGCCTGGTCCTGGGGGTCTTCGCTGGCCCGCATGTCCGCCAGTCCGGCCAGCATGGCGTGGGCGGCAGCGGCGTCGCCGCGTAGCGCTGCCAGCCAGCCCCGGCAGCAGGCGAGGTACTCGTAGTCCGCCAGACCGTCGGAGTCCGCGGCCCGGGTGAGCTCTGCGTCGGCGCCGTCCCAGTCGCCGAGCATCAGCAGCGCCATGGCCAGGTTGCCGATCGCCCATGCTAGGGAGTCCCGGTCGCCGACCCGGCGCAGGTGCCCGGCCGCGGCCCGGGCGGTCTCGGCCGCCGCCCCGGGATCGGAAGCCGTCAGATTGTCCGCCAGGTTGAGCAGAGCCATTCCCAGGCGCATGCTGTCACCGGCCTGGCCGGCCAACCGGACGCTTTCGCGGAGGTAAGCGGCCGCCTCAGGGCGCCGCTCAGTGAAGCTGAGGTAGACTCCGCGGCCCTCGAGCAGGCGGCTGAGCTCGCCGTCGCCGACGCCGATGGCCTGGCCGAGGGACAGCGCCTCGGCCGACAGCCGGTCCGCGTCAGGCGACCCGGCGGATATCTCCACTGACACCAGCTGATCCAGGGCGTGCACCGTGTCGGTATCGGGTTCTGCCCGCAGCACCTCGATGGCGGCGGTGAGCTGCTCACGCGCTTCGGCGAGCCGGCCCCACCGGCGCAGCGCCCGCCCGGCGATGGCCCCGGCCCGGGCCGCCGCCCGGGCCTGGCCGTGCTGCAAGTGGTAATCGCGGGCACGGCCCGCCAGTTGGATGGCCAAGGCCCAGTCGGCGTCGGTGGCGGCGGCATCGGCGGCTCGTTCCCACAGCATGCCGGCCGACTGGTGCCCGGCTGGGACTTCTTCGGTGCCCGGCAGGCCCGCCAGGGTCAGGTCCGCGGCCGCGGCGTAGCTGGCTGCGGCGCGCCCGGGCGCGCCGGTACGCTCAGCGCGCCCGGCAGCCCGGATCAGCGCCCCGGCCGCCTGCGCGCGGATCTGGCCGGCGTCCGGGTCGCCGGGCACGGCCTGCAGCGCGTCCAGGTAGTGCCGGGCGATGACCTCGGCCACCTCCTCCCCATCGCCAGGGAAAGCCTGACATAGGTGCGCGGCGACCTTCAGGTGCCGGGCCTTGCGGTCGCGGCGGGACAAGGTGTCGTAAGCGACCTGGCGCAGCATGTTCTGCGCGAACTGGTAGCTGCCCCGCTCCGGGGACAGCGGGTCGGCTGACACGGTGAACACCTCGCGGCGCACCAGCTCAGCCAGGGCCGCCCGCACGCCGGCTTCGTCTCGCTCGGACACCGCGATCAGCGCCTCGGCCGGGAACGTCGTGCCGAGGACGGCGGCGTCGGCGACCAGCCGCCGCACGCCCGGGTCCAGCGCGTCCAGGCGGGCGGCCAGCAAGGCGTGCAGGCTGTCCGGCACCGCCAGCTCCCCGATATCGCCGGTCAGCCGGTATACGCCCTCCACCGGCTGGACGATGTCCCGGTCAATCAGCGAGCGCACCGTCTCCACCGCGAACAGCGGGATCCCCTGGGCCTGGCCGGTGACCGCCGCGCGGGCTGGCGGCGGCATCCCCGGGACCAGGGCGTCCACGAGGGTGTCCATGGAGGCCGCATCCAGCGGGTCCAGGGTCAGCGTGGTGCGGTTGCGCCCGGCGCCGAACCCCGGCCGGCCCTGGCCCAGCTCGGGACGGGCGAACACCAGCACGTAGACGGGCAGGTCCCGGGACCAGTCGATCAGGTAGTCCAGGAAGTCCAGCAGGCCCCCGTCGGCGTACTGGGCGTCCTCGACCACCAGCACCACAGGATGCTCGGCAGTGAGCCGCTCGAAAAACAGCCGCCACCCGGCGAACAGCTCCTCCCGCGCCAGGGTCGCCTCGCCGTCCCCCGCAGAGCCCACCCCCAGCAGGCGGCCCAGCCGCGCCCCGATATACACCCGCTCACCCGGGTCGGGGACAAACCGGCCCAGCCCGTCGGCCAGCTTGCCCGCCGCCAGCTCCGCGGGGTCCTCCTCGGCGATACCCAGTCGCTGCCGGGCCATCTCGGCCAGCGCCCAGAACGCCACCCCGTCCCCGTAGGACAGGCACCGGCCCCGATGCCACCACACCACCTCCGCCAGGCCCTCGATGTACTTGCGGAACTCCCAGCCCAGCCGCGACTTGCCCACCCCGGCCGGGCCAGCCACCAGCACCAGCCGCGGCACCCGCCGCTCGGCCGCCGCGTGGAACAGCTCCCGGACCGTGCGCAGCTCCGCATCCCGCCCGGTCAGCGGCGCCTCCAGCCCGTCGACCCGCTGCGAGCCGCCCACTCCGGCCAGCACCCGGGTCGCCCGCCACAGGCGGGCCGGCTGGGCCTTGCCCTTCAGCGCATGCTCCCCGGCGTCTGTGAACCCGACGCCGCCCGCGGCTAGCCGCTGCGTTGCCCCGTCGGCCAGCACCTGCCCGGGTTCGGCTGCCGCCTGCACCCGGGCCGCGGTGTTCACCGCATCCCCGGCCACCATCCCCTCCCCGGCCGCACCCAGCGTGACCGCCACCTCGCCGGTCACCACCCCCGCCCGCGCCGCCAGCCCCGGCACCCCGGCCTCGGCGCCCAGCTGCGCCACCGCGGCCACCAGATCCAGCCCGGCGCGGACCGCCCGCTCCGCATCCCCCTCCGCAGCCACCGGGGTGCCCCACACCGCCATCACCGCGTCCCCGATGAACTTCTCCACCACCCCCCCGTACCGGCCAGTCACCGTCCGCGCCACCGCGAAATACCCCGACAGCAACTCCCGGACCGTCTCGGGATCTCGCGACTCCGACAGCGGGGTAAACCCGGCCACGTCACAAAACAGCACCGAGCACACCCGGCGCTCGGCCACCGGCCCCCTGGCCTCCACTGCGCCCGGCGGCGCCGGCATAGTCACTGGTGAGGCCAACGCCACCTCAGCTAGTGCGTGCCCGCACGCATAGCAAAACCGGTTGCCCGCGATAACGGGTTCACCACACGCCGGACATCGCCCCGCGGGGGCGCCGCAGTTCCCGCAGAACCTGTGGCCCTCCCCAACGGACGCGCCGCACCGCGCGCACCTGTCCACCAGGCATTTATACCCCGGACACGGCGCCACCGTATATGGGGCGTTCATGACCGCCCGCGAGCGGGCCATGTGCCTGGTGCCTCAGAAGCCGCGGACGCGGGTGAGACGGATGCGGACCGGGACGGAGAACCTCTCCGCGAACTTAACTGCGGGCTGCCGCCGCCGTCCCAGCCGAACCCGGCCGGGTTCAGCGGCGGGGTACCGTCACGCCCGACGGTCGTCAGCCAGATCGTCATCTCGCCGGTGAGCCGCCGGCGGACGCGCTCGCCGTAGAGGCCCGGCACGTGAGATCCGTCCGCGAATCTGCCAGTCTGGGACGCATGTCATCCGTCCCCGGACCGCCCCGTCGGCCGGCCGCCGCGACACCGGCCCTTACCCGCCGTCCCGGGCAGGATCCGGCCCGGGCCCTGCGGCCCCGTGAGGGTGCAGGGCGCGGACGGCACACCGGCCAGGACACAGGGCGTGGCCGGCACCCTGGCAGGGATGCGGCGCGTGGCCGGGGCTGACGTGCGGTTCGCGGCCGGGGTCCCCAACGTGGGCCCGTTCGGCGATCCGCTGCTGCTGACGGACCTGGCGGTCGCAGCCGAGGACAGCGGCTGGGATGCCTTCTTCATCTGGGATCACCTGCTGTACCGGGACCCGCGCTGGCCGGTCGCCGACCCGACGGTAGTCATCGCGGCGGTGGCGGCCCGCACCAGCCGGATCCGGTTCGGCGTCCTGATGAACCAGCTAGCCCGCCGCCGGGTAGGCAAGGTGGCGCGGGAATCGGTCACGTTGGACCGGCTGTCCGGTGGCCGGCTGATCCTCGGCGCCGGCCTCGGGTCAGTACCCGAGGAGTTCACCGCGTTCGGGGAACCGGGTGAGCTGCGTGAACGCGCCGCCCGGCTGGATGAGTCGCTGGAGGTGCTGACCGAACTGTGGCGCGGTGAGCCGGTCACGTTCCACGGTGAGCACGTCACCGTCACCGGCGTGACCATGCTTCCCCCGCCGCTCCAGCAGCCGCGCATTCCCATCTGGTGCGGTGGCCGGTGGCCGAACAAGGCGCCGTTCCGGCGGGCTGCCCGCTGGGACGGGGTGATGCCCACCCACGCCGCCTATGGCCTGGGGGAAACCATGCCGCCGGCCGAACTGGCCGCCGTCATGCGCTACATCCGCGAGCACCGCGAAGACGGGGCCCCCCCGCTGGCTGTTGCGCTGGAAGGCCGCACCGACGGCGCGGCGGCTGACCGCGGCGGGCGGCACGTAGGCGCCTACTGCGAAGCCGGTCTCACCTGGTGGGTGGAAGCGCTGGGCTGGTGGCGCTGCGACCCGGCCGGTGCGATGGCCCGGATCCGGCAAGGCCCGCCGCTGCTGAACTAAATGTCATCCGGAAGCGTCAGGAAAACTACCCGCTCTCATAAAGTGAGCTGAGATCGCGCAGCGTCGAGCCATTCCAGCTATGCCTAGCTCGCAGCTTGAATAGTCATCTCAGAGGCATGCAGCGCGACCCGCCGCATCCGTACCATCAAGGTTGCTGAGGGCACCACCTTGCCAGACATGTAGGTCGACAGGCGAGATCGCGAGGTCCCTATTCTCTCCGCGAAATCCTGCTTGGACAGCCCGGATCTGGCGACGAGGCCCTGCACCTCGGATGCGACATCCGCCCGTTCTGAGTCGGCGGCTAGCTTGCGGGCGCGGGCTATTACCCCCTCCAGCAGCTCGGTGGTGCCGTAGGGGTGGGACAGGTGAACGGCTTCGAGGACCTGATGGGCTACTGGACCCCAGGGATCGGCCCGGATTACGCTCGCGAGCCGGCGCCAATCCGGGAGGGTGCCCCGTTCAACTGCCGCGAGGATGCCTTCGAAGGGCCATGTCTCCACCGGGTCATCCGGAGACGCGTCAATATTGCGGAACCTCAGAGCGGTGGTCATTGCACCATCTCCACAGCTAGCGAGCGGCAGACGTCGATAACATTCCCCCAGTCCGTCCAGCGTGCATCCAGGCCCTTGTACCGGCCAAGCTGGCCGATCGTACGAGCGTCGGCTGGCTTAGGGTCGGCGAGTTGCCGGGCGAGCTGGGTCGCAACAGCCTCCGATTCGGGGCCGCGCTGATCGGAGTAGTAGGTATCAATGTGCCGGAGTACATCTGCAGCGTGAGCGATCCCATACCTGTCAGAAAGAGCCGCCACGTCAAGGTAGTCCCGTACCTGGTTACGCCGGACAATGAGGTAACCCTTGATCCGCAGCGTCTCGTCTGGCGTCGGTACCCGGAGCATTTGTCCGGACGGAAGCTCTACTTCCGTGACCTCCAAGGGCCTGTTCCGGATTAGCTGGCAGACTCCAGACTCGATATCGCCCAGTTCGCCGAGGATGATCTTCCCCGGGGTCACCCGGTTCGTCACCCATCCGTCCGTTGCTTCAATCGCTTCAAGTACGGCGTCGAAGCGATCACTGAGATCCTGCGGCACATGGTCGTGGTCATGAGAGAAGCGGTGATTGGCCCACAGCGCCGCGGCAGAGCCGCCAACCAAGACGGCATCGGGAACGACCTCTTGGAGTCGTGCCGCTGATTCGAGCACGCGTACCAACTCCGGCCGGGCAAGCCCTGGAGCGTCAGATTCCGATCCGGTCATCCCTGAGTCCTCCTGCGGTCAACCCTTATTGTATCAGATGTGATACATAGAGATTAGGGATCACTGGCCAACACCGCGGCTCGACCAAGCTTCCCGAGCCGAGTCTCACCGATAGCCTGCACCCTGCCGGTGCGCAACGTCACACGCCGCAGCCCGCAGTCACGAATCTGATTATCAGATAGAATGGCCTCATGAAGACCATGACCGCAACCGAGGCATCACGGCACTTCTCCGATCTGCTCGATGCCGTCGAGCGCGGTGAGACGATCACCATCGTCCGCGGCAGCCATCCGGTCGCGGAAATCGGCCCCGCCCATCGCCGCACTGGCGCCGACCTGCGCGCGGCGCTCGCGGACGTGCCTCCGCCAGACGATGAATTCGGCCGGAACATAGCTGAAGCCGTCGCCCTTCTTAACTCGGAGGTGCACGATCCGTGGGCCGACGCCTGATCCTCGACACCAACATCCTGATCGCCTACGAACGCGGAACCATAGATCGCTCATCGCTGGACGACGATGAGCTGGCCATCGCCTCGGTATCGGTCGCCGAATACCGTGTCGGGATCGAGATGGCGGATACGGCCAGCCGGGCGGCCGAGCGCGCCCGGGCGCTCGCGGCAATAACATCGACTGTCGATGTCCTTGACTACACGCAGGCGACAGCAGCTCACCATGGACGCCTGCTCGCCCATGTCCGCCGGTCCGGTTCCCCGCGCGGCGCACACGACCTGATAATCGCCGCCCACGCGGCTCAGACCGGTCGAAGCATCCTGAGCCGCGATGCCAAGGCGCGCTTCGGTGACCTCCCCGGGGTAAGCGCGATCGGCTTGTAACACCGATATCGGGGTGCTGGTTACCTGGCGGGGATGCGGCCAGCCAGGACATTGAAGTACGGCTTATTGCCCAGGCGTCTCGGTTGCCAATGACTTAGAGACGACGCTTGGCGCGGGTGACGGCCCCGTTGAGCAGATTGGGCTCTCAGGTCGCGAACCCGCGCGCGCCAGGCCCGGTCCGGATCGCCACCGAGAATGAGGCTGACAGCGTCGGCTTCCTTGCCCTGCATGGTGTGCACGGTGCCGACCCACTTCTCCCGAACCTGTCTGCTTACTTCGGGGAAGATGGACTCGTGCACCTTCATGGCCTGGCTGACGACCATGCGGAAGGGGCTGATGACCCGGATCTGCGCGGCGCCTTTGGCCAGAAGCCCGACCAGAGATCGTAGGTACGACGGCCAAGCAGCAGATCGAAGCTCTCGCCTTGTGCGGCGAGCGTTGCATCCAGGCCCGCGGGAGTCCGATAGGGCGCGGTCCAGTCGCTGCAAGGGAAATCGTCGTCGTCGGCGGAATGCTGGATCACACCGTCCAGCGAGATGTGTTCGATGATTTTGAGCTTTCTCATTTGAATGTCCGTGTCCCGAGGTCGGCGTCCGTCCTAAGTTAGGCGTGCGCGGCAGACGCGCCTCGTTCAGCCAGCAGCGCGTCGAGTTGGGGCATCGCCGCGCGGAGTCCTTCTTCCATGCCGGGACGGTTTGCTCCATGGCATCGACGCTTGAAAACCGGGTGACGCAGGTCATGCGCGATCCCGTCGGCGTGGCGTCGAAGGTGAACTTCATCGACGACGGCATATTCTCGTCCTCGGCGTTGTCTTCGCCGTCGTACGCCTCGAACGAGTTGATGGGATTTACCGCGGTGAACTTCCAAGAACCGCTCCACTTTTCTCCGTTCGGCCCCGGTCAGGAAGTATTCGGCGCGACCGCCAACTTTGAAATCATGATGCGTGAAGGTGGCGGGCGCGAAGGGCGGGCGCCAAAAGCGTTCGAGTTGCCGCGGGTCGGCCAGCCCCGGCGACCTGATCCTCTGCACGGGCAACGACCATAGCGTCGAGGCAGGCGAGCGCGGCCGGACGCTGGCCAACGGGGACCTGCTCCGCATCGAGGCCGTCGCCCGTAGCGGCCTGATCGTGCGCCGGGCGCTGGACGCCGACTCGCGCACGGGACAGCGGCGCTGGACCGACCGCGCCTTCGTGTACGCGAACTACGGCGATGCCGAGCTGGGTTACGCGGTCACCGACCATACCGGCCAGGGCCGGACCGTGCACACCGGCCTGGCCGTGATCACCGGGACCGAGGACCGCCAGCACGCCTACGTCGCGCTGTCCCGCGGCACCGACGTCAACCTCGCCTACGTGTTCACCACGTCCCCGAAACGGGCCGACCCGGTGCCTGGCCAGCGTCCTGCTCCCGAGCTGGCCCGCTACGACCAGATTTATCCCGAACGAACCGGCGTTCCTGCCCCGGTCACCCGGCCTGCCCCGCCGGGCACGGCGCTGGCCGTGCTGGCCGGCGTGCTAGACCGCGACGGCCAGCAGCACTCGGCCACCCAGGCCCGCAACCAGGCCCTGGCCGACGCCGACCACCTGGCCCTGCTGCACGCGATATGGACCGCCGAGACCACCCCGGCCCGCGACCAGCGGTACCGAGACTTGCTGATGAGCATCCTGCCGCCCGGCGACCGCCGTGAGACCAGTCACCAGGCCCGATGGCTGTGGCGGACGCTGCGTGCCGCCGAACTGGCCGGACTGGACGCCGGACAGGTCCTGCCGATGCGATCGGCGAGCGCGACCTGGCCGGCGCCCGCGACCTGGCCGCCGTCATCGACGCCCGCCTCCGCTACCGGCTCGGCTCCCTGGTCCCGCACCCGCCCGGCTCATGGTCCGCGCAGGTCCCCGAGATCGCCGACCCCGAGCGCCGCGCTTACGTCACTCAGATCGCCGCGCTGATGGACGCCCGCAAGGACCGCATCGGCGAGCACGCTGCCGACCACGCCCCGCCCTGGGCGGTCACCGCCTTGGGCCCGGTCCCGGAGGATCCGCTGGACCGGCTGGACTGGCAGCGGCGCGCCGCCGCCATCGGCGCCTGGCGGGAACTGTCCGGCTACCATCACCCCGCCGACCCGATCGGCCCCGAACCCGTCGCCGCCGCCCCGGACCTTCGGGCCGCCTGGCACGAGGCCTTCGCCGCCCTCGGCCCAGCCGATGGGCCCGACGTGCGGGGCATGCCCGACGGGATGCTGCTGCACCTGCGCGACACCTATCCGATCGAAACGGCCTGGGCGCCCAAGTGGGTCGGTGATGAGCTCCGCCAGGTCCGGGCCGCCGCCTGGGACGCCCGGCTGACCGGGCTCCGCGCCAGCGCCGAAGTCGCCGCGGCCCAGCAGCGCGGTGAGCATCAGGAAGCCGCCCGCAAGCAGGAGCTGGCCGGCAGCTACCAGGCGATTAATGACGCCTACCGCCAGCGAGAAACCGTGTTCGCCGCCACGATGGCCGACCGGGATGACTGGGAGAAGGCCACCGTCCAGCAGCGGCACCTGGCCGTGGCCGCCGACACCGAACTACGCCGCCGCCATCCCGGCGAGCACTACCCGCCGCTACGTTCAGCCGAACCCGAGCCCGCCACCAGCGATCAGCACGAAGAGCTCACGATGGCGGCGGGGGAGCAGACCCGGGAAACCGGGCAGTGGATCAAGGACCTGGCCGCGGCGCACCGCACCTTCGCCGACCGGCTCGCAGACCGGCTGAGCCTGATGATCCCGTCGAGGGATCCCGACTACGGTGACCTCGGCCAGGCGTTCCCGCCTTGGCCAGGACCAGGCAACGACGCGATCCTGCGGCCCCCCAAGCCGGAGATCCGGCCGTCCCCGCAGATCCTCCAGCGTGCGGCCGACCGCGACGCCGACTTCGAGGCCACGGATTGACGGCTGCCCCGCCGGGATGGCCGCCTGGTGCCTGGAGACCCAGGCCTGGCAGGTACTGACCGCCGGGGACTACCGGCGGGCAGCGGACATCTCCCAGGCGGCACAGCGGATCGCCCCGACGCCCGGCAGCGCGTTCATCCAGGCGACCGCGCAGGAGGTCCGCGCCTGGGTTCGGATGAGACAGAACAGGGGTCGCCGAGACACGGAATATGACCTTCCTGCCATACGTTGACGTTAGCATGGTATCTGATCGGATACGTTAAGGAGAGGCATGGAACCTGGCGCCCTGCTTGAGCGTGCCCGGGCCGGTGCTGGCTTGACCCAGGACGAGCTAGCTCGGCGGGCTGGCACGTCGCGTACCACGCTGTCGGCGTATGAGAATGGCCGGAAGTCGCCGATGCTGGCGACTTTCGCCCGGCTGCTCTCGGAGGCTGGGTGTGAGCTGGTTGCGCAGCCGCAGGCGACATTCACCCGGCAGCCTGCCGCGCGGGGCAGGTCGGTATGGGTGCCGGATCATCTGCCGCGCCTGGACATGGCGCACGCGTTCGCGCGAGTGCAGTTGCCGCTGCACCTGAACTGGTCGGCGCCCGGGCGGGTATTCAACCTTGGCTCGCGTGCTGACCGCGCGCGCGTGTACGAGGCCGTTCTGCAGGAGGGTCGCCCGGCCGACATCCTGGCCTATGTAGACGGCGCGCTGCTTGTTGACCTGTGGGACGATCTTGTGCTCCCGCGGGCGGTCCGGTCGGCGTGGAAGTCGACGATCCAGGCGTCCCGCGGGATGGCAGCGTAGATGCCGGGCAGCGCCTCGCGAGATGGGTCAGCATGCCGGATCTGACCGACTTCCAGCTTGAGGTGTCCAGGTTGTTCTTTAGCCTGCCCGCGAGCAAGGGTTTCCTGCTGGCCGGGGGAGCGGCCTTGCTCGCGCAGCACCTCACGGCACGGCCGACCGAAGACCTCGATTTCTTCACCGCCCCAGACCGCGGCTACGTACCTGCGGCACGAGACGCGCTTGAAGCCGCAGCCCGGGAACGGGGCTGGGCTACCGAGCGCATTCACGACAGCGACACATTTTGCCGGCTCGTCATCCGGAACAACACCGCCGAAGTGGTGACTGATCTCGCCGTGGACACGCCACCGGACTTCCTGCCTCTGTCACGGCTGCCGGGCCCACCCTGGCTCCTGAGGAACTCGCCGGGCGTAAGCTGCTCGCGCTATTCGACCGGGCCGCGGCACGGGACTTCGCCGACGTTCGGCTGCTCGCCCGTCGCTTCGGCAAGGATGTACTTCTGGCACGCGCGGCCCAGATCGACGCGGGCTTCGATATCAATGTCCTGGCTGGCATGATCGCCACCCTGGATCGGTTTGCCGACGACGAGATACCTGTAACCGAAGGCTCATCAGTGGCAGAACTGCGGGCCTTCTACGCAGCCTGGCGTTCCGAGCTGACGGAGCTAGGCAAAGGCTAGCCGAAGATCTCGTCCATGATCTCCGCACCCCGGGTCAGGGCGGGCACGATCTGATCCCGGTACACCAGTTCAGTCGTGGCGGTCTGGTTGTGCCCGGCCAGCAGCGCGATCGCCTCTACCGGCACGCCATGAGCGGACAGCAGCGACACGAAGGTATGCCGCAGCTCTCTCGGCACCCACGTCGTGCCCAGCCCGGCCGCCTCGGTGATCACCCGGAACTGCCGCCGCACATTGTGATCATCCAGCGCCGTCCCCACAGTCGAGGCGAACGCCAGCCCACGGTCCTGCCACAACGGCCCTGCCGCCAGCCGGTCCGCCGCCTGCCGCACCCGCTGCTCCCGCAACGCCTCCACGCACCGCCGCGGCAGCGCCAGCGTCCGCCGAGACCTCGGCGTCTTCGTATCGCCCCCGGCCCGATCAGCCCGCCACACGAACACCGCGAGCTGCTCATGATCGAACCCGACCTCGCTCACCGGCTCCCACTGGCCGTCCACCCAGGCCACGACATGATCCCAGCGCAGCGCCCGGACCTCCTCGGTCCGTAGGCCCGTCAGCAGCGACAAGGTGATTTAGGCCTCCAGCCGGGTGCCCCTGGCCGCCGCCATCAGCGCGACCGCCTGCTCCAGCGTGAGCGACTTCGACGGCCGCCCGGCACCTTGTCCCCTGGGCGGCTTCACCAGCGCCGCGACATTGCGGGCCACCAAGTCGTCGCGCTCAGCTTGCCGGATCGCCCGCACCAGCACGTTGTGCGCGATCTGCACCGTCTGCGTCGACACCCGAGACGCCATCGCCGCCAAGGCGACCTGAACATCCCCGGCGGTGAGGTCGGTCAGCCTAACCGTGCCCAGCTCCTCGCGCAGCGCCTTGGCGATCGTGTCCCGGTACAAGGTCACTGTCCGGGCCGAAAGTCCATCCACGCCAACCGCGAGCCAGTCGTCGAGCGCATCGCCCACGGTGTATCGCCGCCGCGGCCGCAGGCCGCTTTCCACCTGCTTATGCAGTTCTCTGAGCTTGTCCCGGACCTCGGTCTTGGTCCGCCCGGTGACCTTCTTGCGAATGCGCGTCCCAGCAGGGCTGAATCCCAGGCTCACGGCCCCGACGTACCGGTTCTTGGTTGCGTCCCAGTAGATCGAGTCCTCGCCCTGCCCGCGACGCTTGCTCATGGCTTGCGTCATGGGAGCCGCTCTACTCCGAGTGGCTCCCTTTTTGGCTCCCCGCCACGCCCGCGGAGGTCCCGATAAGCCTCTGACCAGCGACGTCTTCACGTTTGGGTGTGAGCTGGGCAGATGGGTCCGGGACTGAGAGCTGCCCACAGGTTAAGCGTGTGTCACCCACACGGCAGCGGGTGTTCAGCGGTTCCAGCGGGGGTCAGCTTCAGCGATGGCGAGGCTGAGTTCTTCGAGTTCGGTGATGAGCTCGCGCAGGCGGCGATGGCGGTCGAACCAGGGGCCGTAGTCGGCGAGCTGGTCATCAGACAGGATGCGGGTGGCGGTCCTGCCGTTTTTCTTGCGGGTCCACTGGTGGTAGGGGCCGTGCAGCTGCGGGGGGTCGGCGTGGCAGCGGCAGTTCGGGTGGCCGCAGCGGGTCATCCGGTCGGCGAGGGTGCCGGGCAGCGCGAAGCCGAGGGCGGCTAGCTCGGCCGCGATGCGGGCGGCCTGGGCCTGCTGGGCCGGGGTGGGCGACACGTTGCCATTGTCGCAGCCGGGGTCCCGCATCTCGCGCATCTCGTTAAGTATAAGTACTGTATGCCAGATGCTGATGTTGCCGCTTATATCGGGCGGTGGCGGCCGTCGTCGGTATCCGCGGACGCGGCGTCGTTCGCCCGCGAGGTGATCGCCGAGACCGGGCCGGGGAGCCGGGAGCGGGCGAAGAACCTGCTGTGGGCCGCGGGCAAGCTCGCTGACTACGGCCTCGGGCTGGGCCTCGAGCCGGTTCCGGAGGTGCTGCTGCACCCGTCGGCAGCCGAGCGGTTCACCCGCTCCGCGCCGGGCCTGTCGCCGGTGGCGCGTCGGACGCTGCGCACCAACCTGCGGTTCATCGGCCGGCGGGTGGTGCCGCAGCTGTATCCGGCGGACCTGCCGCTGCCGCGGGAAGGTTCCAAGCAGCCCTGTAGCGCGGCGCAGGTCGACGGGTTCCTCGCGCTCGCGGACGCCCAGCCCACCCGGGCGCGGCAGGCGCGGGCGGCCGGGCTCATCTGCCTGGGCGCGGGCGCCGGGCTGATCCGCGGTGACCTGCGCCAGGCGCGCGGCACCGATGTAACGTGCCGCTCCGGCGGCGTCATCGTCCAGGTCAGGGGCCCGCGTCCCCGCACGGTGCCGGTGCTGGCCCGCTACCACGCCCGGCTGCTGGCCGCGGCCCGGTCCGCCGGGGCCGGGCTGATCTGCGGCGGGACTGATCCAGGCCGCCGGAACCTGACCAACCCGCTGATTACCGCCCTGGACGGCGGGACCGGGCTGCCGCGGCTGGACACCTCCCGGCTGCGTGCCACCTGGCTGGCCGAGGTCGCGGACCTGCTCGGGCTGGCCACGTTCATGGCGGCGGCCGGGATCAGCTGCTCCCAGCGGCTCGGTGACCTGATCGCCGGGCTGGAGCCGGCCGGCGAGGCGCAGGCGGTGCGGCTGCCGGGGGCGGCGCGCCCGTCATGATCACGCTGGAGGCCCTGGAAGGCGTCATCGATGCCTCCGGCGTCGCGCCGCGGATCGAGGCCATGCTCCCCATCGGGGTGCGCCCCCGGCAGCTGACGGTGCGCACCTTGCTGGCCGGGATGTGCCTGACCCAGGCCGATCACCGGCCTGCCCGCCTGACCCGCGTGCACCAGGTGCTGGTCAGCCTGCCCGAAGGCGAGCAGCGGCGGCTCGGCGTGATCGCGGACTGGAGGAACGGCCCGCACCAGCTGACCTACCGGCAGACCGAGTACACCTTCGGCCTGGTCACGGGCGCCCTCGCCGACGACGAGCCCGGCGGGCTGCCGTCGCGGGCGCTGCAGGCGGCCTGCGACGACCTGCTGGAGGCATCCGTTCCGCAGGAGTTCAGGGACGCCAGCACGTCGCTGGCCGTGGACTGGACCGACCTGGAAACCTTCTCCCGGCCCCCGCCCGCCAGAGGCGGGCCCTGCGCCGACCCCGAAGCCTGGTGGGGACACCGCAAGAACAACCTGCTGCGCCGCATCGACGAGCTGTTCTACGGCTACTACCTCTCCGCCGCGATCATGATGCGCGAGGAGAACGGTCCCGCCGTCCCCGAATTCGCCCGCCGCGCCACCGTGTCGTCCTGCCGCCACGACCCAGTCCGCGCGTTCACCCCCGTCCTGACCGCGATGCCCGCCGCCGGGATCCCGCTCGGCGACGTCCTCGCCGACTCCGGCTACGCCCACCGCGACCCCGGCGCCTGGGCCATCCCGCTGCGCGCCGCCGGCGCCCAGCTCATCCAGGACCTGCACCCCCACGACCGCGGCCCCAAGGGCACCCACGACGGCGCCATCATCGCCAACGGCAGCCTCTACTGCCCGGCCACCCCGCGCTCCCTGCTCGAACTCGGGCCGCTGCCCCGCGACGCGACCCCGGAACAAGCCGCCGCCCACGACACCCGGACCGCCGAGCTCGCGCTCTGGCGCAGTGCAAACTCGGCCGCCTCACCCGCGACGACCCAGACGGATACCACCGCGTGCAGTGCCCCGCCGCCATGGGCAAGATCCGCTGCCCCCTGCGGCCTGCATCGATGACCCTGGACCGGGACCGGCCCGAGATCCTCACCCCGCCCGGGCACCCCCAGGCCTGCTGCACCCAGCAGACCCTCACCGTCCCGCCCCAGGTCACCGCGAAAACCGCGCAGAAACACGACTACCCCTCAGCGGCGCACCGCCGCTCCTACGCCCGCCGCACCGGCGCCGAACGCGGCTTCGCCACCGCCAAGGACCCCGCCACCAACGACATCAGCCGCGGCTGGTGCCGCCTCATGGGACTGGCACCCCTGATGCTGTTCACCACGACGCTGCTCCTCGTCCGCAACCAGCGCATCCTGCACGCCTGGAACTCCCGGCAGGAAGAAAACGCCCGCCGCGCCGCCGCCGGCCTGCCCCCCAGAACCCGCAAACGCCGCCGCAACACCCTCGCCAGCCTGACCACGGCGCCACCATAGCCAGCACGCTCATCCCGCACGCAACGACGGGCCGCCATGAACGCGAACGGCACTAACACCCGGACATCGCAGCAGCAGCATGCCCGGAACCCGGCCATGCCCACACAAAGCCACCACAAACACACGAACCGCACACGACACGGCAGTAGCCAAAGCCCTGCCAGGACGCTGCAGCAGAATGTCACACCCAAACGTGAAAATGGTCCCCACTAAAACGTGAAGACCTCACCAGCGCGCCCGGCAGGATTCGAACCCGCGACCGGCTGCTTAGAAGGCAGCTGCTCTGTCCGGCTGAGCTACGGGCGCCCGAAGTAATTCTGCACGGCGAAGATCACACAACGGCTACACGAAGGTCGCAGTGTGTCCTGCCTGCCTCGAGGACGCAGGCCCCCTACATCCGCCAGCAGGCTACCGTACCCGAGCCCATGGCCCGCGAGGTCGGAACCCCTTAGGGCAGGCAAGCACGGGCGCCGCCCTGGGTGGCGTGAGCGAGTCTCGGATATAGAGCGCCCTCTAAGTCAGACCCAGGAACTTGCTCACCGACCGCCGGATCCCGGTCGCGTCCAGGCCGTGGAAGCCGGCGTGATCCGCCGGCGTCCCGTATCGCCGCAGCTCAGCGCGCCCAACGCCCAGGCTGAGCAGCCGGTGCGGCCGCGAACCAAGCGCCGAGGAAACCGCGTACGCCGAGGTCCCGGCCAGGTAGGGCTCGACCAGTACCACCGCGGGTGAAGCCGCCGCCAGGGACCGCAGCCCGTCCCCGTCGAACGGCCGCACCGTGGTGGCGTAGGCCACGGTCACGTCCAGTCCCGCCACCGCGTCGAGCACCGGATCCAGCATCGGCCCCACCGCGACCACCACGGCCTCAGCACCCGAACGCACCACCTGCAGCCCCGGCTGGGGCGGCCGCGCCTCCCGGTTAGCCTCCGTCGAGAGCCGCAGATAAGAGGAGCCCTCCTCTGCCGCGCCCACCGCGCCGCGCAGCAGTCCCGCCACCTCGCCCGGATGCCCGGGCACCAGCACCGAGAACCCGGGCACGGTGTCGATCAGCGCGACGTCCTCCGGTGCCTGATGCGTCCGGCCGGCCCGGGCGGCGTCGTAGGAGGCCCCGACGCTGACCAGCACGGCGTGCCCGCCTTAGTGCGCGAGATCGAGCTTGACCTGCTCGAAGGCCCGCTCGACCAGGAACGGCGCGTAGGTGTGCACGATCGGCTTCATCCCGGCCAGCGCCAGCCCGCCGCCCACGCTGACCATCAGCTGTTCCCTGATGCCCACGTTGAGCACCCGGTCCGGGTGCCGGGCGGCGGCCTTGCCGAACAGGTCGGCGGAGATCTCGGCCAGCACCACGGCGACCAGCGGATCCTCCTCGAGCAGCAAGGAAGCCGTGTCAGCGAACGCGGTCCGCATGTCGGTCACGACCGCTCACCCCTTTCCCTCGACGCTGGCCACGACGAGCCGCGGCCCCGGCCCCGCGCCGAACGCGGCCAAGAGCGCCGCATGGTCGCGCCCGTCCACCCGCGTGACCGACCACCCGCCGACCGCGAAGTGCGCCTCGATGCCGCCCGGCCCCCAGCCGTACGACGAAGACGCGTTGTCGACCGCGACGACGGTCAGGTTCGGCAGCCCCACGGCGCCCGCGTACACGACCGCCTCGCTGTTGCTGCCCTCGTCCAGTTCCGCGTCGCCCACCAGCACGAACACCCGCGGCGCTGCATCGCCAAGACCGCGATCCCCGGGACCGCGCAGCCCGCGCGCGATCAGCCCGTGCGCCACGCCCACCGCGAGCGGCAGGCCGTGCCCGAGGGACCCGCTGGCGATCTCCACGCCCGGAATGAGGTTCCGGTCCGGGTGGTAGCCCAGCGGCGACCCGGCCGAACCGAACCCCGCCAGCCACGACTCGGGGATGAACCCCTTGGCCGCGAGCACCGCGTAGTAGGCGGCCGGGCCGTGCCCCTTGGACAGCAGGAACCGGTCCCGGCCGGGGTCGTCGATGGTCTCCGGCGACACCCGGAGCACCTGGTCGTACAGGACCCAGAGCACGTCCAGTGTCGACGTCGCGCTCGGCCCGTGTTTCTCGTCCCCGGTCATCAGCGTCATCAGGCCGGGGAGTTCGTCGTAGGTTCTGGTCATGGCCCTAGCCTGCGCCCGGCCCCGCCCGGGCGCATCGGCCGCGGGCCGCACCCCGGCTCAGCCGATGGTCCTAGGGCACAATGACGGGGTGCCGAACTCGAGATGGCCGCTTTCGGCCGGCCTGGCGGCGGGCGTGGCCGCGGACGCGCTGTTCGGCGACCCGCGGCGCGGTCACCCGGTAGCCGCGTTCGGTCGCGCCGCCGCCGCGCTCGAGGCCCGCGACTACGCCGACTCCCCGCGGCGCGGCGCCGCCCACGCGGCCGCCTGCGTGCTGGCCGTGGCCGCCCCCGCCGCGCTCCTGCACCGCCGTACGCGCCGCTGGCCGCCGCTCGAGGCGGCAGCGGTCGCGGCCGCGGTGTGGGCGGTCACCGGTGCCCGTTCGCTACATTATGAGGCTGAACGGGTATCGGTACCCCTGGCCCGCCACGATCTTGCCGCGGCCCGCGACGTGCTGCCCAGCCTCTGCGGCCGGGACCCGTCCGGCCTGAGCGCGGGGGAGATCGCCCGCGCCGTGATCGAGTCGGTCGCGGAGAACACCTCCGACGCCGTGGTGGCGCCGCTGCTGTGGGGTGCGGTGGCCGGGATACCGGGGCTGGTCGCCTACCGCGCGGTCAATACGCTCGACGCCATGGTCGGCTACCGCTCGGCCAGGTACCTGCGGTTCGGCTGGGCGTCGGCCCGCCTGGATGACGTGGCCAACTGGCTGCCGGCCCGCGTCACCGCCGCGCTGACCGCGGCCTGCGCGCCGCTGGCGGGGAAGACCAGTCCCGCCGGGGTGCTCCGGATCACGCTCCGCGACGGCGGGAACCATCCGAGCCCGAACGCAGGCTGGTGCGAAGCGGCCTTCGCCGCCGCGCTCGGCGTCCGCCTGGGCGGGACGAACGTCTACGGCGGCATGAGCGAGACCCGCCCGGAACTGGGGGAGGGGAGCACCCCGGAACCGGCCGACATCCACCGCGCGATCGTCTTGTCCCGGGCGGTCACCGTGTCCGCGACCGCCCTGGCCGTGCTCCTCGCGTTCCTTCTTAAGCCTGGTCGGCGGGGTAACCTGCAGCAGTGAAAGGGACGCTGCTGGTGGCCGGGACCGGGTCGGACGCGGGTAAGAGCGTGCTGGTCGCGGGGCTGTGCCGGTGGCTGGCCCGGCAGGGCGTGAAGGTGGCCCCGTTCAAGGCGCAGAACATGTCGCTGAATTCCTTCGTGACCGCGGACGGCGCCGAGATCGGCCGCGCGCAGGTCATGCAGGCGGCCGCGGCGGGCATCGAGCCGACCGCGGACATGAACCCGGTGCTGCTCAAGCCGGGTAGCGACCGGCGCAGCCAGGTGGTGGTGCTCGGCCATCCCGAGGCCGAAGCCGACGCGATGGGCTACCGCGCGCACGCGCCGCGGCTCAAGCGGGTCTCGCTGGAGAGCCTGACCCGGCTGCGTGACCGCTACGACGTGGTCATCTGCGAGGGGGCGGGCAGTCCGGCCGAGATCAACCTGCGCGACACCGATGTGGCCAACATGGGCCTGGCCCGGGCGGCGGGCCTGCCGGTCATCGTGGTCGGGGACATCGACCGGGGCGGGGTGTTCGCCGCCATGTACGGCACGCTGGCCCTGCTCGCGCCGGAAGATCAGGCGCTCATCTCGGGGTTCGTGATCAACAAGTTCCGCGGCGCGCGGGAACTGCTCGAACCGGGGCTGAGCATGCTGCAGCGGCTCACCGCCCGGCCGGTCTACGGCGTGCTGCCCTGGCGGGAAGGCCTCGGGGGCGACGCCGAGGACTCCCTGACCCTGGACCTTTCCCGCCACACGCACGACGTCTCGTTCGGCCCAACGGATTTTCTTCGTGTCGCCGTGGTCAGGCTGCCGCGGATCAGCAACTTCACCGACGTGGACGCGCTGGCCGCCGAGCCCGGTGTGCTGGTTCGGTTCGCGGACAGGCCGGCCGACCTGGCCGACGCCGACCTGGTGGTGCTGCCCGGGTCCCGGGCCACCGTCGCCGACCTGGGCTGGCTGCGCGAGCGCGGCCTGGCCGGCGCGGTCGCCGCGCGGGCCCGGGCCGGCCGGCCGTGCTCGGCATCTGCGGCGGGTACCAGATGCTGGCCGGCCAGATCGAGGATCAGGTGGAATCGCGCCGGGGCACGGTGCCGGGGCTGGGCCTGCTCCCGGTGCGGGTGGTGTTCGGGCCCGGGAAAGTACTCGGCCGCCCGCGCGGCCAGGCGCTCGGCGCGCCGGTGGCCGGGTACGAGATCCACCACGGCCTCGCCGAGATCACCGATCCGGCGGCGGAGCCGTTCCTCGACGGCTGCCGCCGCGGCGCGGTGTGGGGGACGAGCTGGCACGGCGCGCTCGAGAACAACGACTTCAGGCGCGCGTTCCTCATCGAGGTGGCGGCGCTGGCCGGGCGGGATTTCACGCCCGCGCCCGGCACCGATTTCGCCGCGCTGCGCGAGGCGCGGCTGGACGCGCTCGGTGACCTGGTGGCCGGCTACCTCGACACCGCCGCGCTGAGCGCTGTCATCGAGCACGGGCCCCCGCCCGGGCGGCCCGCGGTGGTGGCATCGCTCACCCACCATAGATAGGGTTTCCGCATGCCCGACAAGGTCCTGTACACCGCATCGGCCACATCCACGGGGGACGGGCGCAACGGCCACGTCGTTTCGTCGGATCACCGCCTCGACCTCGACCTCGCGCCGCCGGCCGAAATGGGCGGCAGCGGCGAAGGCACCAACCCCGAGCAGCTGTTCGCGGCCGGGTACGCGGCCTGTTTCCACAGCGCGCTGCGCGTCGTGGCCCGCCGGGCGCACGTCGAACCGGGTGAGTCGACCGTGACCGCCGAGGTGGGCATCGGCCCCGAGGGCGAAGCCTACGGGCTCGTGGTCACGCTCATCATCAACATCCCCGGCCTGGACCGCGAGCAGACGCGCGAAGTCGCCGAGGCGGCGCACCAGGTGTGCCCGTACTCGCGGGCTACCCGCGGGAACATCAGCGTTGAGCTGCGCGTCCCGTAACCGGTTCGCTTCGGGGCGTTGACCCGTTTGGTTGATTGTTCTAAGGTTTGGCGTCATCATGAACGACTGGGACGCGACCAACTACGCCGCCAAGGACAACGTGCTGCGCGTCGTCAGGCTGGAAGCTGACGCGCTGTTCGAGATGGCGGCCGCCAGTGACGTCTGGAACGCGCCGACCGCCTGCCCGCGGTGGGAAGTCAGGGACATCGTCGGCCACCTGATCGATGTCACAGAAGGCTACTTCACCGGTTTTTACGAGGCAGCTTCCGAGACCGGGTCCGCCGCGTCGCTCGGCCTGATGGTGATGGCCGAACGCCTGGATGAGGCCGCCAGGGAACACCGCGGGCTGGGACGGGACGAGGCGCTGGAGCGGCTGCGGGCCGACTTCGAGAAGATGATGGAGATCTGTGTCGCGCTCAGCCCGGCCGAATGGGGCGGGCAGCAGGTCACGCACAAGTTCATGGGACCGCTGCCCGCGTACTTCTTCCCGGTCTTCCAGCTCATGGACTACAGCGTGCACGGCTGGGACATCCGCCAGGGCACCGGCCAGGCGCATGCTCTCGGCGGTGACACCGCGGACCTGCTGGTGCCGTTCATCTTCGGCATCTGGCAGGCGACCGTGCGGCCCCCTGCTGATCCCGGGAATCCTGCCGACGCGGAGAACACCGAGGCCCTGGTGATCGGCATCAGGGTTTCCGGCCGTAACGCCGTCGACTACCTGGTGAGCATCACGCCGGAAGGGCTGAGCTACGCTCGGGAAGACGTGTCCGGCATGCCCGCCGTGATCGAGTTCGATCCCGGTAGCCTGGTGCTGACCGCGTTCGGCCGGGTGAACGCGGGCACCATCCGGGGCGATCGCGCGGTGGCCGACAGGTTCCTCAACTCGTTCTTCCGGATCTAAGGGGGAGTGGCGACCATGGACCTCGCCGTTATCGAGGCGGAGCGCGCGCGGTTGCGGGCCGAATACGTATCTGCCGACCGGCCGCCAAGCAGCGCGCGCGGGATCCATCACACCGCGCTGCTCAGCTCGGATGTGGAGCGGACGATCCGCTTCTACCAGGGCGTCCTCGAGTTCCCGCTGACCGAGATCATCGAGAATCGTGATTATGCGGGGTCCAACCATTTCTTCTTCGACGTGGGTAACGGCAACCTGCTGGCCTTCTTCGACTTTCCCGGCCTCGACCTCGGCCCGTACGCCGAGGTCCTCGGCGGCCTGCACCACCTCGCGATCTCGGTGACGCCGGACAAGTGGGCCGCGCTACGCGCCAACCTGGACTCGGCCGGGGTGGCCTACCTGGAGGAAAGCGGCACGTCGCTGTACTTCCGCGACCCGGACGGCGCCCGCCTCGAACTCCTCGCCGACCCCCTGGGCGAGATGTACGGTCAGCACGTCCTCTGAGGGTGGCCACCGCTGCCTCGCGCGCCCGGGGCGCGCTGTACGGGCTGGCCGTCGGGGACGCACTGGGCATGCCGACGCAGCACCTCTCACGTCAGGAGATACGCGCTCGCTGGGGCGATCGGCTGCGCGGCTTCGAGCCGGCGCCGCCGGGCCACCCGATCGCCGCGGGCCTGCCCGCCGGGTCGGTCACCGACGACACCGAGCAGGCGGTCCTGCTGGGCCGGCTCCTGGTCCAGGGCGACGGCGCGGTCGACCCCCGCCAGCTGGCGCAGGCCCTGGTCCGCTGGGAGCGCGACATGGCCGAACGCGGCTCGCTCGACCTCCTCGGCCCCTCTACCAAGCGCGCCGTGGCCGCCGTGCTGGCGGGCACGCCGCCGGAGGAGGCGGGTGCCGCCGGCGACACCAACGGCGCCGCCATGCGCATCGCCCCCGTCGGCATCCTGGTGGGCCTCGATCATGATCTGTCGACACTGGTCGACCAGGTCGTGGCGGCGAGCAGCGTCACGCACAACACCGGGATCGCGCTGGCCGGCGCGGCCGCGGTGGCCGCCGCGGTGAGCGCCGGGGTCTCCGGCGCGGGGATCGCCGAAGCCACGGCGCTGGGCGTCCACGCGGCCCGCATCGCGGCCGGGCGCGGCCACTGGGTCGCGGGCGCCGACGTCGCCGCCCGCATCGAATGGGCCACCCGCCTGGTCGCGGGCCGGAGCAGGGCGCAGGCCGCGGAGTTGATCTACACGCTGGTCGGCACCAGCCTGGCCACCCAGGAGTCCGTCCCCGCCGCCTTCGCGGTGCTGGCCGCCGAACCCGCCGATCCGTGGCAGGCCTGCCTGCTGGCGGCCTCGCTCGGCGGCGACTGCGACACGATCGCGGCGATGGCCGGCGCGGTCGCCGGAGCCTGCCACGGCGTCACGGCCTTCCCGCCCGAGGCGATCGCCGTCATCGACGCCCAGGGCCTCGGACTCGCCGGGCTCGCCGACGACCTTTTCACGTTGCGGGCGACCCGGTGAAACGCCTCGTATTCGCCGGCGAGGCGATCGTCGATGTGCTGATGCGGGTCCAGGCGCTGCCCGAGCGCGGCGGCGACATGCTCTCGGAATCGGCTGCCGTCGAGGTCGGCGGCGGGTTCAACATCATGGCCGCCGCCGTCCGGCAGGCCCTGCCCGTGGTCTACGCCGGCGGGCACGGCACCGGGCCGTGGGGTGAGAAGGTGCGCGCGGCCCTGGCCGCCGAGGACATCGGGCTGCTCCGCGCCCCGGACCCGGACCGGGACACGGGTTTCGACGTGGCCCTGGTCGAGGCGGACGGCGAGCGTACGTTCATCACTCACCTGGGGGCCGAGTCGCTGCGCGAGCCGGGCGCCTGGGACCTGGTCCGGGTCAGGCCGGGCGACGCCGTCTACGTTTCCGGCTACGGCCTGGTCCCGGCCGCCTCCGGCGCGATCCTCGGCGCCTGGGCCGCCCGCCTCCCGCCCGAGGTCGTGCTGTTCACGGACCCGGGCCCGCTGGTCGCGGATATCCCCGCGGCCGTCCTGGACCCGGTCCTGGCCCGCTGTGACTGGTGGAGCTGCAACCAGCGCGAAGCGGTCCTGCTCACCGGCGCCAGCGACCCAGCCGAGGCGGCTCGCCGCCTGGTCAGCCGGACCGGCCGGGCGGATGTGATCGTCCGGGCCGGCCCGGAGGGCTGCGTGCTGGCGCTCCGGGCCGGCCCGGACCAGGGCCCGTCGCTGACCCGTATCCCGGCGCCCGCCGTCACCGCGGTTGACACGACGGGAGCGGGCGACGCCCACTCCGGGGTCTTCCTGGCCGGCCTCGCCGCCGGGCTGACCGTGACCGAAGCCGCTCGCCGCGCCAACGCCGCCGCGGCCCTGACCGTCACCCGCTCCGGCGCAGCCGTATCACCGAGCCGCGCCGAGCTCGAGGAGTTCCTCGCGGCCTGGCGCTAGGCCTTGATGCCGAGCGTCACGGTGACGGCGACATTGCCGGGGTCCACGGTGAGCTGGGTATTGACCGCGACCTTGCTGGTCACGGTGACGGTCACGGTGACCCAGCCGTCGCCGGGAAGGGATCCCGCGGCGGGCGACACCTTCACCTTGGCCGCCATGGCCGCGGGGACACTGATCGTGTAGTTACTGACCGGGCCGCCCACGGCGGACAGGATAAAGGTCCCGCTGACCGCCTTGCCGGCGGTGGAGGTGAGCGCCAGCGCGGCCGGCGTGACCTTGAGCGTGCCCCGGCTCGGCGACGGTGACGGTGACGGTGACGGCGGCGGTGAAGGTGACGGCGAGGAAGATGGCGATGGCGACGCGGACGGCGACGTGCCGGGTGCCGAGGCCGAGGGCGGCGGTAGCGATCCCCGCCCGGTCGGCGGATCCGGGCTGGGTACGCCGACGGACGCTGACACCGAAGGCGCCGGCCGGCTGTTCGCGGGCGAGGCCCGGTGAGCCGCCGGCGGTGACGCCGCGGCGCTGCTCGAGGCGACGCCGGTCGCGCCGGCCGGAACACCGCCGCCGAGGGCGAGGGTAGAAACCGGGGTGCGGTGCGGACTGCCCGCCGTCAGCATCACGACGATCCCTCCGGCCGCCACCGCCGTCACCGCGATCACGGCCGTGACCGCGCGAGGATGCCGCCGGATCCGCCGCCACCATAGGGGGCCGGGCGCGCCGATCGCCTTCGGGAAGCCCGTGGGGCCGAACGGCCCCGCGCGATGCGTCACGCTGGCGCGATCCGCGCGTCCGGCGGGCGTGTTATCGGTGCAGGCCTTGAGCACCTGCCCGCGCAGCTCGTCCGGGAGCTCGATCGCGGCCGGGGCGCCGGCGCCCGGCGAGGGCAGCGGGACCTTCGGCGGCCGCGACGGGACACCCGCGGCCTGTTGGCGGAGCAGGCATTCGTTGCGCGCGACCGCGTAAAGCCAGGCGCGCAGGCGGTCCGGATCGCGTAGCCCTCCGAGCCTGGAGGTGGCGATGACGAAGGTGTCCCGCACGGCGCCGGCCGCGGCCTCGGGGTCGGGCAGCATGCGGCGGCAGTACGCGAACAGGGGCGCGGCGAACTGGTCGTACGCCGCGGCGAGCCCATCCGGGTCAGCTGCGGCGACCGCCGCGACCACCTCTCGGTCCTGCATGTGCTAACCGTAGTTGGATCTTGCATAGCGCTGAGTCAGAACGAATAACCAGGTAGCGGAAAACGAGCAACAGACTCATCACGGGCGTCCGCCGGAGCGGCCCGCACGATCAGGGATGATAAGCACCATGGCGAGGCTGCGGATAACGGATCACACG
Source organism: uncultured Actinomycetes bacterium (assembly GCA_963806335.1). Lineage (GTDB taxonomy): Bacteria > Actinomycetota > Actinomycetes > Streptosporangiales > Streptosporangiaceae > Palsa-504. The sequence continues at coordinate 261,401 of CAWDXO010000013.1, read as the reverse complement.
GTCACCGTGGTCCTTTCCTTGGCCGAGAAGGTGGAGTCCCTGCACCGCAATATCACCGTCCCGCGCTGGGCCATCCTCGGCGTCCGTGCCGTGGCCGACGGCATGGCGGAGGCGCGCGGCCTCCCGGGGCTGGGCACCGAGGTGCCGGGCGTGGTCATGGCCGGGACGTTCTCCCGTCACGGCGTCCGGACGTTCGCGATCTGCCACGGCCACCGTCCGGCGGTGGTCATCGAGCTGTCCGGACAGCCATTTGACCGGCTGCTCGTGACCGTGGACGACCCGGACGCGGCGGCCGCCCGCCTGGCCTGAGGGCGGTCGCCCGCCTGGCCCGAGGACTAAGGCAAGAACGTCGGCGAGGCCGTGCCCGTTGGGGTGCCCGCCGCCGCCGCGATCCGGGATAGGGCGAGCAGCCGCCGCCGCGGCGGCCGGGATGCCTCGGGGAAGCCGTTGGGACCGAACGGGCCAGCTCCCAGCGTCACCTCCTGCCGGTAGCCCAGCGTCTCCTGGCTGTCGTCGGTACAGAGCCTCATCACCTCGGGGCGCAGTCCGGGCGGGAGCGCGGCCAGCGGAGCCATGCCGAACAGCGCCACCGGTCCCATCGTGTTACGACGGCGGTCGTCGCAGGTCTCGCAGCGGTCGACGTGCTGGCAGATCCGCCGGCGGGCGAACATGGTCAGCCGCCCGTCCCAGGTGGTGAGCATCATGTCGAGCGTGGGGCAGGCCCGCCGCCCGGTACGGGCGACGAGCAGCGCGCCCACCGACTTCTCCAGCTGACCGCGGGCGCGGACGGCCAGAGCGTGCGCATGGTGACGCGTGACACCGAGCACGGCGGCGAGATCGGCGCCGTGCAGGTCGTGCCTGAGGCCAAGCTCGAGGACCTCGCGCTCGCCCGGGCCCAGCCCGGCCAGCGCGGCCCGGATCAGCCTGCGCAGTTCGGCCCGTTCGGGCGGGTCGCTGGCACCGGCGGACAGACCGACGTCGCCGGCGGCCTCATCGAGGCCTACTTCCGTCCCGCGGAGCCGGTGGTGGCATTCGTTGCGGGCCACGGCGTACAGCCACGGGCGCAGCCTGCGAGGATCACGCAGACCGCCGAGGCCGCCGGCGGCGATGACGAACGTATCCAGGACGGCATCGTCCGCGTCGGCCGGTTCGTGCAGCATCCAGTGGGAGTAACCGTAGAGGGACTCCGCGTATCTGTCATAGGCGTCGGCGAGACCCGCCAGGTCGCCTGCCACGATCGCCGCGACAGTCTCGCGGTCGTCCATGCCCTCACCGTAGTTGAATCGCCAGCTTACGACCCGGTTGTTGGGTAATTGACCGCAGCGGTCAGCGATACGAAACGTTCCGCGGCATCGTGTGCTCCGAATCGGCGGCCGGGGGATGGAAGGGGATCCATACCTGCACGCTGGTCCCGATGCCCTCCGCTGACTTGAGCATGGCGTGACCGCCGTGGGCAGCGGCGATCGCCTGCACGATGGACAGGCCGAGGCCGCTGCCGTGGCCGTTGCTGCCGCCCCGCCCGCCCCGGTAGAAGCGGTCGAACGCCCGGGCTGCCGCCTCCTCGTCCATGCCCTCGCCGGAATCCGTCACCTCGAGCAGCGCGCCCTGGCCGACCCGGGCGAGCCGGACGGTGACCCGGGTATCCGGGCTGGTGTGCTCGCGGACGTTGCCGAGCAGGTTGGCGAGCACCTGCCTGATCCGCGGCTCGTCGGCCACCACGACCAGGCTTTCCGGCGTCCTGGCGCTGACCGGCCGGCTGGGCTCTACCGCCTCGGCGTCGGCGACGGCGTCCTGGACCAGGGCGGACAGGTCGGTTTCTGTCAGGTCGAGGGAGGAGTTGCGGTCCAGCCGGGCCAGCTCGAGCAGCTCGGCGACCAGGCTAGACATCCGGTCCGCTTCCTGCTCGATACGGCGCATGGCGTTCGGCAGCCGGTCCGGGCCCAGCGCGCCCTGCCGGTAGAGCTCGGCGTAACCGCGGATGGTGGTGAGCGGCGTGCGGAGCTCGTGCGACGCGTCCGCGGCGAACCGCCGCACCTTCTGCTCGGACTCCCACCTGGCCCCGAACGCCTGCTGGATCCGGTCCAGCATGGTGTTGATGGCCCCGGCCAGCCGTCCCGCCTCGGCGTGGTCACCGGGGTCCGGCATCCGGGCGGTCAGGTCGCCCCGGCTGGTGATCACGTCCGCGGTGCTCGCCATCCGGTCCAGCGGCGCCAGGCCGCGGCTGATCAGCCACCGGCCGCCGATCCCGAGCAGCGCGAGCAGGACCGCGCCGGTGATCAGCTCGGCCAGCACCAGCCCGCGGACCGCGCTGGGGACCGCGCTGTTCGGGCGCGCGATCACCAGCACGCTCGCGCCGGCCGGCAGCAGGCTGCCGCTGTGCGCAGCCTCGGCCGCGGTGACCGGCCGCCAGATCGCGGTCAGCGCCGGGGCGCCCGGCTCGGTGATGGGGAACAGCGTTTGCGCGGGATTGCCGTTCTTGCTGAAGTACAGCCTCGGCTGCCCGCCGGCCAGCAGGTTCTGGAGCAGGGTCTTCAGTTCAGACGAGGCCGCCGAAGGCGGGGACAGCACCCCCACCTGGCGGGACGGCACGTTGATGTAGGCCTCCGCGTAGCCGCCGGTGAGGTCGGCGACCTCGGTCAGCTTGATCCGGGCCGTCAGCGTGAGGTCGGAGTTGAACTGGTCCTGCTCGGAGTTCCCCAGAACGACCGTCGTGACCACGCCCATGATGATGAGGAACAGCGCGGTGACGGTGATGAGACCGGCCAGCAGCCGGGACCGCAGCGAGAGCCTGCCGCGGCCAGCCCCAAGACGCCGCGCGAGCCTCATCTGCTCGCGCGTTCGGTTTCTGGCGGCGGTCGCAGGCTGTAGCCCACGCCGCGCTGGGTGTGGATCAGCGGCGGCCCGAGCGGGTCGAGCTTGCGCCGCAGGTAGCTCACGTAGGTCTCCACCACCTGGGACTGGCCGGCGAACTCCCAGCCCCACACGTTCTCGAGCAGCTGCTGCCTGGTCAGCATCCGCCCCTGGTTGCGCATCAGGTACGCCAGCAGCCGGAACTCCGTCGGCGAGAGCTCTACCTGGGTCCCCCCGCGCCGGACGACCCAGTGCTCTTCGTCCAGTTCCAGGTCCCCTACCGTCAGCAGCTCGGCGCCGCCGCCCAGCTGGCCGTCACTGCCGTGGGTGCGGGTGGTGCGCCGCAGCACCGCCCGGACCCTGGCCACCAGCGCCTCCACCGAGAACGGCTTGGTGACGTAGTCGTCGCCGCCCAGCGTGAGCCCGCGGATGGTGTCAGAGGTGGTGTCCCGCGCGGTCAGGAAGATGACCGGGACGTCGTTGCCCTCCGCGCGCAGCGTGCGGCAGATCTCGAAGCCGTCCATGTCGGGCAGCATGACGTCCAGGATCATCAGGTCCGGCTCGTAGACCCCGGCCTGGTGCAGCGCGTCCTTGCCGCTGGCGCTGACGGCGACGGCGCAGCCGTGGAACTTAAGCGCGACCTCGACGAGCTCACGGATGTTCGGCTCGTCGTCGACGACGAGCACCTTCGGGATACGGTCACCGTCTGCCATGGCCTCTCACGTTTCATTGTGCCGCTATACGCAGCATAGATAGTGCAGCATGATGCGGCGCGCCACCAGGAGTGTGCGCGCCGCCGCATGCGTCGCTGGTTAGCTCAACGATGTCTGGGCCGAACTAGATCCCGAGGCTCCAGATGTTCCGGAAGCCCTGATCACGATCAGCCGGGCGTCCTTGGCCCCGCTGACCACGGGACCCCCGGCGAATACGGACTCACCTGCCGACAACGCGCTGGTCGTGGTCTTGCTGCCGCCCTTCCTGACCACGGTGTCGCTCACGGTCACCCAGGTCCAGGTCGTGCCGTCGGCGGCCTTGATCACGACGTCGCTGCCACTTACCGACTGGATGGTGCCGCGTTCGAATGCCAGCGTGTGGAAACCCGTCTTGTTATGGAAGGTGAATTGACCGTCAACGCCGCCGACAAGCCGGAGCCGGGCCAGCGCCCACCGGGCCCGGCGCGCCGGTGCGGTGGAACCGGTCGGGCCGGCCGAGGTGCTCGCGGTATTGAGCGCCGAGTTCAGTACCGCGGCCGTGCCGGTGGGGCCGCTAGCGGCCGGCGTGCCCCCACCGGACGTCGCCGCCCAGGCGATCCCGCCGCCTACGAGGAAGCCGGCCAGGGTGATTCCGGTGCCCCACCGGAACAGCCGCCGCTTGCGAGCCGACGCGGCCGGGGAAGCGGCCGGGGCAGGTGTGCCCGCCGGGGTGCTGCCGTAGCCCCCGGCGGGAGTGCCATAAATGTTGTTCATGCCAGTAACAGTGCGTTTCAGGTCTTGGACATCGCCTTGCCCAGCCTGTACGCCGCCTGTGAGTGCTCCGCCAGTTTGCTGGCGGCCGGCATGGCAGTATCAGTGAGTGCTCACCATTCTCTTGGTTTCCAGCGCCGATACCGAACTGCTCGCGGCGGCGGCCTCCGGTGCCGGGTACCTGACCGCGAACCCCGCCAGAACCGTGACCGGCGACGTGCCTGGGCTGGCCGAGCGCGCCGACCTTGTCGTGCTGCGCCTCCTCGGCGGACGGAAGGCCTGGCCAGATGGTGTGGCCGCGCTCCAGGCGGCCGGGAAGCCGCTGGTGGCCCTGGGCGGCGAGGCCGCCCCGGACGCCGAGCTGATGGCGCTGTCCACGGTGCCCGCGGGCGTCGCCGCCGAGGCGCTCGGCTACCTGCGCGAAGGCGGCCCGGAGAACCTGCGCGAGCTGGCCCGCTTCCTGTCCGACACGCTCTTGCTCACCGGCGAGGGTTTCGCGCCCCCGCGCCAAATGCCCGGCTACGGGATCCACCAGCTGCCCGGGCTCCGGCCCGCCGACGGCCCCGTCGTGGCCGTGGTCTTCTACCGGGCGCACGAGCTGGCCGGGAACACCGCCTTCGTCGATACCCTCTGCGCCGCCCTGGCCGAACGCGGCGCCACTCCCCTGCCCGTCTTCTGCGGCTCGCTGCGCTCTGCTGGCTTCGGCGGGGCTGACGCCGGGCTCGCCGACCTGCTCAGGCCGGCCGGCGCGGTGATCGCCACCGTGCTCGCGGCCGGCGGTTCCGCGTCGGCCGACGCGACCGCGGAGGGCGACTGGGACGCCGGGCTGCTGGCCCGCCTGGACGTGCCGGTGCTGCAGGGCCTCTGCCTGACCAGCTCGCGGGCCCAGTGGGAGGCCTCCAACGCCGCCTTGGCCCCGATCGACGCCGCGATGCAGGTCGCCATCCCCGAATTCGACGGCCGCCTGATCACCATCCCGTTCTCGTTCAAGGAAGAAGGCCCGGACGGGATCCCCAGGTACGCCGCGGATCCCGAACGGGCGGCCCGGCTGGCCGGAATCGCCGTCCGGCAGGCCCGCCTCGCGACGACCCCGAACCGCGATAAGCGCGTCGCCATCATGCTCTCGTCCTATCCCACCAAGCACGCCAGGATCGGCAACGCGGTCGGCCTGGATACCCCAGCCTCCGCCGTCGCGCTGCTGCGGGCGATGCGGGACGCGGGCTACGACCTCGGCGACGGCTTCCCCGAGGACGGCGACACGCTGATCCACGCGCTGATCGCGGCCGGCGGTCACGACACCGAGTGGCTCACGGAAGAACAGCTCCGCGCCGCCCCGGCCCGGGTCCCGCTCACGGCTTACCACCGTTATTTTTCTCATTTGCCGAACGACCAGGCATCCTCGATCCAGTCACACTGGGGCGCCCCGCCGGGCAGCCTCTACACGGACGAGGAGTCCGGCGACATCGTGCTGGCCTGCCTGCGGTTCGGCCACGTGGTACTGATGATCCAGCCGCCGCGCGGGTTCGGCGAGAACCCGGTCGCGATCTACCACGATCCCGACCTGCCGCCGTCGCACCACTACCTGGCGGCCTACCGGTGGCTGGCCCGGGACTTCGGCGCCGACGCGATCGTGCACCTGGGCAAGCACGGGACCCTCGAGTGGCTGCCCGGCAAGGGACTCGGCCTGTCCGCCGGCTGCGCGCCGGACGCGGTGCTCGAGGACATGCCGATGGTGTACCCGTTCATCGTGAACGACCCGGGGGAGGGGACCCAGGCCAAGCGGCGCGCGCACGCGGTGATCGTCGACCACCTGGTGCCGCCGATGGCGCGCGCCGACACCTACGGCGAGATGGCCAAGCTGGAGCAGCTGCTCGATGAGTACGCGACCGTGGCCGCGCTCGACCCGGACAAGCTGCCGGCGCTCCGCGCGCAGATCTGGTCCCTGATCGAGGCGGCGCACCTGCACCAGGACCTCGGCGTCGAGGCCGAGCCTGGCTCGGCCGAATTCGATCAGTTCGTGCTGCACATCGACGGCTACCTGTGCGAGGTGAAGGACGCCGCGATCAAGGACGGCCTGCACATCCTGGGTGTCGCCCCGGCCGGAGAGGCCCTGGTCAACCTGGTCCTGGTCATCCTGCGTGCGCCCCAGCTGTGGAGCGCCCGCTGGGGCGCTCTGCCCGGCCTGCGCGCCGCCCTCGGCCTGACCGAAGGCGAAACCGCCCCCCGCGCCGAAGCTGACCACCACGAGCAAACCGCTCGCGCCCTGGTCGAAGCGATAGCCGCAACCAACTGGGACGCCACACGAGCAGCAGAAGTCGCCTCCAACATCCTCACCACCGCCATCGCGTCAGGCGTCCCCGATTTGTCTGCGGTTTCGGGGGCTATAGCCCCCGAAACCGCAGACAAAGCCCCGAGTGCGGTCCAGCGGGTGCTCGAGTTCGCCTGCACCGAACTCGTGCCCCGGCTGCGCGCCACCACCGGCGAGATCGCCGCCGTGCTGCACGCCCTCGACGGCGGCTACGTGCCCGCCGGGCCCTCGGGCTCGCCGACCAGGGGGCTGGTCAACGTGCTGCCGACCGGGCGGAACTTCTACTCGGTCGATCCGAAGGCCATCCCGTCCCGCAACTCCTTCCGGACCGGCCTGGCGCTGGCCGATTCGCTGCTGGCCAGGCACCTGGCGGACGAGGGGGAGTACCCGCGCTGCGTAGGCCTGACCGTCTGGGGCACCTCCGCCATGCGCACGCAGGGCGATGACATCGCCGAGGTGCTCGCGCTCATCGGATGCCGGCCGGAGTGGGATGAGGGATCCCGGCGGATCACCGGCGTCACGATCGTGCCGCTGGCCGAGCTCGGCCGGCCGAGGATCGACGTCACCCTCCGCATTTCCGGGTTCTTCCGTGACGCGTTCCCGCATGTGATCGCGCTGCTCGATGACGCGATCGCGGCGGTGGCGGCGCTCGAGGAGCCCCCGGAGTCCAACTACGTTCGCGCTCATGCCCTGGCCGACAGCGCGCGCCACGGCGACTGGCGCCGGGCCACGACCCGGATCTTCGGCTCGAAGCCCGGCGCGTACGGCGCCGGGCTGCTGCCGCTGATCGACGCGCGGAACTGGCGTGATGATGCCGATCTGGCCGAGGTCTACGCGGTATGGGGCGGTTTCGCCTACGGACGCGGCCTGGACGGGGTGAACGCGCGGCCGGATATGGAGAGCGCGTTCCGGCGGATCGCGGTGGCGGCCAAGAACGTCGACACACGCGAGCACGACATCGCCGACTCCGACGACTACTTCCAGTACCACGGCGGGATGGTGGCCATGGTGAGGTCACTAACCGGCCGCAACCCCGCCGCCTACATCGGCGACTCGGCGGTGCCCGATGCTCCCAGGACGCGCACGCTGGCCGAGGAAACCCGGCGCGTGTTCCGGTCCCGGGTGGTGAACCCGCGGTGGATTGCGGCCATGCGCCGGCACGGCTACAAGGGCGCGTTCGAGCTCGCGGCCACGGTGGACTACCTGTTCGGCTACGACGCCACCGCCGGCGTGGTGCCGGACTGGATGTATGAGCAACTGGCCGCCTCCTACGTGTTCGACGAGGAGACCCAGTCGTTCATGCGGCAGTCCAACCCCTGGGCGCTGCGCGGCATCTCCGAACGCCTGCTCGAGGCCGCGTCCCGCGGGCTGTGGGAGTCTCCCGACGCCAAGACCCTGGACCAGCTGCGCCAGGTCTACCTCGACATGGAAGGCGACCTCGAGGGCCGCGAGTGAGAGGTCCCCGCAGTTAGCCGCCGGCGGTGCATGTTCCGAACCGCAGCGTCACCGGAATCGGGTGTTCGCGAGCGGACGTCCGCACCTCGAAGGTGACGCAGCGTGGCCCCGCGACGATGACGCCGACGTAGTACTCGGTGAAGCCGCCGCCGAACATGGCGGCCTGATCGGAGCAGGCGGTGAAGGTGGCCGCGGCGTTTCCGTCGCGCAGCGTGTACTGGTCGGTGGCGTTGAAGCCCGGCAGGAACCGGACATACGGCTCTGCCGGGGCCGTAGGCGTGACCTGCACGGTTGTGTTGTCCTGCAGCAGCATGATGAGCGGGACCGCCTTGAGCGTGCCGTTCGGGTTACGGAAGCTGAAGTGCGGCGAAATGCCGGCGTTGATGATCCACAGCGGACCCGCGTGCGTGCTTCCCTGACGCCAGTTCGCCGCGAGAGCGCCGTAGGTCTGCGCCCCGCAGCCGTAATACAGCCCCGGCGACGGCGACGGCGACGGCGACGGCGACGGCGACGGCGACGGCGATTGCGCGGGCGCACCAGAGGCTCCTGACGCCGCGCCCGTTGTTCCGTCTTTCAGCAGTGCGGACCTGGCCGGCGGAACCACCAGCACCACGGCCGCCGCGGCGGCGATCCAGGCGACGCCCAGCCGGGCCAGATGACGCCGATGCCGCCGCCTGACCCGTGCGACCAGGTTCACCGGCGGATCCTCGGCGGCGACCGAGGACTCCATCGCCGCCCGCAGCCGGTCTTCGAACTCAGCCATGTCAGTAAACGCCTCCAGACGGCCCGGCCGGTACTTCGGCACCGGATTCGGTAACGGCCCGCAGCCGGGCGAGACCCCGCGAGGCCTGGCTTTTGACCGTGCCCGCACTGCACCCGAGCGCATCCGCGATCTCCGCCTCGGACAGGCCGCTGAAGTAACGCAGCACCAGGACGGTCCGCTGCCGCGGCGGCAATCCGGCCAGCGCGCGCATCAAGAAGTCGCGGTCCGCGATGACCACCGCGTGGTCACCGGCCGCCCGCGAAGCGTCGGCCGCCCGCGGCACGTCATCCGGCTGCAGCGGCCGTTCCCGCCGCCGGGCCCGCAGTCGCCATCGGTCATTTGCCGCGTTCGCCAGGATCCGGCGGACATAGCGTTCCGGGTCTTCCGACCGGCAGATTCGCGTCCAATGACGGTAGGCCCGTTCGAGCGCAAGCTGGAGCAGGTCCTCGGCCGCCGCACGGTCGTGCCCGGCCAGCAGCAACGCGGTCCGGAACAAGCGCGGCGAGGATCCCTGCACGAATTCCTCGAACGACACGCCTACCTGCCTCCTGAGTGGGACCGGGAGGTCCTACTCACTTAACGCCATGGTCCCCGCGAAGGTTGAGCCGGCCGCCTCGATCCCTCAACGGCCCCATGGAGGGCACAGGAGTCACACGTCCCTTTTCCGGTCATAACCCCTCAACTGGGACTACTGGTAGGAAACTCGATGCGGCATTCGTGATGTGCGAAACTAATAGCTGTTGACGTGGGCCGAACGGGCGGAGGCAGGATGGTCCAAATCCCTCGTGTACGGGCGGGGGTGGATGTCAGTAGGCCTGCTCCGGCTCGCATATATGACTACATGCTGCAGGGGGACAACCACTTCGAATCTGACGTCAAGGCCGCCCAGCAGATCCTGAGCGTGGTGCCGGAGATCAGGGATTGCGCGTGGTCCAACCGCGGCTTCCACCAGCGGGCGGCGAAGTGGATCGCTAAGCGCGGCGTGCGGCAGTTCATCGACATCGGCTCCGGTCTGCCCACGGTGGGCAATACTCACGAGGTCGTCCAGAACGTAAATCCGGGCGCCCGCGTGGTCTACGTCGATAACGACCCGATGGTGGCCGAGCAGGCCGGCCGGTTGCTCGGCCATGACAGATCGACCCGCTTTATCTGCGCTGACCTGCGCGAACCAGCGACGATCCTGGATCATCCTTATCTCCGCGACCTTATAGACCTCAGCGAGCCGACCGGGCTGCTGCTCACCGCGGTCCTCATGTTCGTGTCCGACAGTTCCGATCCCTGGGGACTTGTCGCACAGTACGTGAGTGCTCTGGCACCCGGAAGTTACCTGGCGCTTTCGCACCTCACCGACGACTACAAGCCGCCGGTGACGGCCGAGCGATTCCGTGCCGTCTTCGACCACGCCACCGAGCGCCTTTACTTCCGGTCGCAGGCTGGGATAGCCCGGTTTTTCGATGGCCTGCAGCTGGTCCCGCCTTACGAAGGCGCTCAGCCCGGTATCTGTTATACCGGGGTCTGGGGCGCCGAGGATCCGGTGCTCGCGGACAGCGACGGCGCGCGGTGGCTCTACTGCGGCGTCGCCAGGAAGCCGTGACCGTCAAGCCCACGGTCTCCGAGCTGGACATCGACCTTCCGGCGCAGATCTGGCGGCGCTCCGGTAGCGGCGAAGGCGCGATCGAGGTCGCCTTCGTGCGCAGCGGTTCGTCTCCCCCGGACGGCGCGGAGTGGGTCCTGATGCGGGTAGCGGGCGATCCGGACCAGCGGGTGCTCGTGTTCGACCAGCACGAGTGGGAGTGCTTCCTGGACGGCGCGCGTAACGGCGAGTTCGATGACGCCGCGGCGCCCGGCCCCTGAGGCGATACTGGTAGTCCCGGACTTGGTACCCCGGACCTGGGTAGGCCGCAGCTTGATTTGCGAATCACAATTTGGGTACCGTATAAGCCACGACAGGCTTCCTGTCAAGGAGGGGCGCAATGGCCGATGACGCGTACGGTGCCACCATCGCCAAGCGCCGGCTGTCCCGGCGGCTCACGGCGGCGCGCGTCCGCACCGGCTACACCGCCAACCACGCCTGCGACATCCTGAACTGGGGTCGCGGCAAGGTCGGCCGCTTCGAGGCCAATCAGTGGAAAAGGCCCGAGATGAGCGACATCAGGGACCTGATCCGCATATACGGCATCGAAGGGGAAGAAAAGGACGAAATCGAAGCCCTGGCCATCCAGGCCAGGGCCCGGCCGTGGTGGCGTGAGTACCCGGAGATCTTCGACGGAGAATTCCCAGGTTACGAGAACGACGCCACCACCATCCGGGTCTTCATGCCGCTCGTGCTGCCGGGGCTGTTGCAGATTCGCGCCTACACTGAGGCACTGCTGCGGGCCGGGCCCAGGCCGCCCGCGTTCCGCCGCCGGGCGCTCGAATCCCGGGAGCGCCGCCAGGAGGTCCTTGATCGCCAGGACGGTTCCGCTCCGATGTTCAGCGCCGTCATCACCGAGGCGTCTCTGCTTTACCGGTGGGGGCTGAGGGAGGACCGCAGGGAGCAGATCGAGCATCTGGTGATGCTGAGCACTCGCCGGAATGTGCGGCTGCATATCCAGCGGTTCGAGGACGGTCCGCCGATCGGCATCGTCTCGATGGTCAACATCCTCGGCTTTCGCGATGACGAGCCGAGCCTGGTCTTCGTAGAGACCGATTACTCGGTCGAGGAGGTGAGCAAGCCGGAGCCAGTGCAGGGGTACATCGAATCGTTCGAGCGCGCTTGCGATGCCGCGCTTGAACCCGCGGACACCACGGGCTACCTCGAACATCTCGCGAAGCGAATGGAGTAAGGCATGACCGACCTGTCTCAGGCCATCTGGCGGAAGGCCCGCCGCAGTGCGCACAACGGAGGTTGCGTCGAGATCGCGGCCAACCTGGACGGCGTGGCGGCGGTGCGCGATAGCAAGCGACCGGAAGACGGCGCCCACGTTATCGACCGGGCCGCGTTCGCCCGGTTCCTGACCGATGCGAAGAAGGGCCGTTACGACTTGAAGTAAGTCGCGGTGAATGACTCAGGCGAACGGAAGGAAGGCCCCCTGGAGGATGCAGCCACCGGGGGGCCTTCCTTTATGCCGGCCCTGTCTCGAGGCCCTAGCGGGTAACCGTCTGGTTCCCTCACCATCCGCGACTGTACATGCCAGCGTCGACCAGCGGCCAGCTAGGGATACGGAAACTACTCATAAGGTAACAAACATCATTAACTTCTACCACAAACAACACAAAAGTATCGATAGCCGCACAGTCAGCATGCGCCTCTCCAGTCGCGCTCAGCAGTATCAGTATTAGGGGCATTTAACGTGACATGTCTATGCAGGCCGTTACGCCCGAGTATGGCCAACTGAGCTGAACGGCGGCGAAAAAAGTGATGGTATCGATATTGCGAAGCGGGTCCGCTGAGTCTTAACCTGTGTTTCACAGATTAAGAGTCGGATTCCACGTATCTTTTAAAGCGGGATCTCAGCCGACGGCAACCCCTCCTGCCGGCGGTCTTATGTCAGGTGATCCGCCGGAGGCGCCAGGTATGAGGCAGCAGGGCATCAGCGGTTCGCGAGGCGTGCGCGCGGGTTCGTGTCAGGTGTGGCCTCTGCCAGCCGACGCGACCTGCGCCGCGGCCGCGCGGCAGGTGTTCCGGGATGCGGTATCGGAGCTCGGGCTCGAGCCCGAGGTTCTCGACGATGGCATCCTGATGGCCAGCGAGCTCGCGGCCAACACACTGCACGCGCGCGCGGGGACCAGGGCTGGCGGAGGGGGGGATCGGCTCGTGTCCGTCGTTACGGACATGGGAGGCGAGCCGGTAACGTCCGCCAGCCCGGCCCCGTCTATCCCGGCGGCCCCCTCTATCCCGGCGGCCCCCTCTATCCCGGCGGCCCCCTCTATCTCGGCGGCACCGTCTATCCCCACGGCACCGCCGGGCCTGTCCGGACATCCCGAACTCTGGCTTTACCTGCGGGGTCTTGGCATCCGGCGGGAGCTGGTCTGCAAGGTCTTCGACTCCTGCCGCGGCTGGCGGCACGGTTCCGCGCCTACCCTGGCCTGGGTGTCGGCCCAAGCCGTGACCGGGCGCGGCCTGCAAATCGTGCACGAGTTGTCGGGCGGTCGGTGGGGTCACCATCCCACCCGCGCCCGGCTGGGCGGCTGGGGGCTCCGCGGCAAAGCCGTCTGGTTCGCGGTGCCCGCTCCGCTCGCGCACGCCCGCCTGGTCGACGTCACCGGGCTGCGGGCCTATACGCTCTCGGCCGATATTACGGCCGAGCGAGCTAACCAGCGGCTCAGCGCCCGCCAGGCCGCCAGGGAACTCGAGGTGATGCTGCAGGAGTGGGGGTTCAGCGGGCGGCTGGTACGGGCCGACGAGCCGGCCTCCGACATGTCGGTCCTTTCCATCTGCCGCGACCTGACCGTACGGTGCCGGTCCGGCGTGGTGTCGCTCGCCACTCCGGAGGGCCCGAGGCACCGGTGGAACTACGCCGATCTCGTTGAGGCCACCGACCAGACGGTGCGGCTCTACGAGGAACTTGAGCTCGGGGGAGAGCTAGTCGCCGCCCGATGAGGCTCCGCTCCCAGTGAGGGGGCCCCCGGTGCGGGCGTCACCCGGGCGTCACTCGGGCGTCACCCGGGCGTCACCCGGGCGTCACCCGGGCGTAGGTCGCCAGCGTGACGTCCCAGAACCGGTCCACGTCGATGTCCATCGCGACCATCGCGTTACCGCCGCTCACCTGGCCGGCGCCGCCGGAAACCTCGAAATCGGTGACGGTCATGCCCGCGGTCAGCGGCCCGGCCGTCTCCACCTGGACTCGCGCCGGGACCAGCCCGAACAGCCCGGGCTCCGCCACCCAGGCCACCGCGCAGACGTCATGTACCGGCGGCCCCGCGGGTTCGCGCACCGACCGGTACTGCTCGAGAGCGGGCAGCAGCAACTTAGTGCCGAGCGGTCCCAGATCTCGCATCCGCTGCTGCACCGCCGCCGTGGCGCTGGTCCGCAGCGTCACGTCCAGCCCCAGCATGGTGACGGTCCAGCCGGCCCGGAACACGGCCGCCGCGGCCTCCGGGTCCGCCCATATGTTGTACTCGGCGGCCGGCGTCACGTTGCCGCGGCTCGCTGAGCCGCCCATGATCACCAATCCCCGCACCCAGTCCGTCAGGCGTGGCTCTCGCCGCACGGCCAGCGCGATGTTGGTCAGCGGCCCCGTCGCGACCAGCGTGATGTCGCCCGGAGCGGCCCGCACGGTGTCGATGATGTAGTCGATGGCGTGGCCGGGAGCCGGGCCGGCCCCGGCGGCGGCAGCGTGGCGCCGCCCAGCCCCGAGTCGCCGTGTACCTCCCGGGCGTCGATCGCGGGCCGCACCAGCGGCCCGTCGCAGCCCGCGGTCACCGGCGTCCCGGCGGCGCCGATGAACTCGCACACCGCCAGCGCGTTCGCCGTCGTCTTCGCCAGCCCGACGTTGCCCGCCACCGTGGTGAGGCCGACCAGCTCGAGGCCGGGATGCCCGTGAGCGAAGGCGATCGCGAGCGCGTCGTCGATCCCCGGGTCGCAGTCGAGGATGATTTTCGTGGACATGTCCCGGATCCTGACCTTCCTCGTCTCTCGTGGTGCTCCTGATGAAGGTACCGAACGGTCCCCGGTGCGTGCCCCCGTGACCTAACGTGCGCCGGGGTGTGTAGCCTCTTGCCGAGGAGGTCCGTCATGCACACCCCGCCCATCCCGAATGTCGAGGACTCTGACCCCGAGATCGCCGGGCTCATCCAGAACGAGGCCCGCAGGCAGTACGAGAAGGCCAGGCTGATCCCGTCGGAGAACTATGTGTCGCTGGCCGTGCTCGAGGCATCGGGCACCGTGCTGACCAACAAGTACTCCGAGGGCTACCCGGGCCGCCGCTACTACGAGGGCCAGCAGTTCATCGACCCACTGGAGAACCTCGCCAGGGACAGGGCCAAGGCGCTGTTCGGAGTCGACCACGCCAACGTGCAGCCATACTCGGGCTCGCCCGCCAACCTCGCGGTCTACCTGGCGTTCGCCCAGCCCGGAGACACGATCATGGGCATGTCACTGCCGATGGGCGGCCACCTCACCCACGGCTGGCCGGTCTCCGCGACCGGCAAGTGGTTCCGGCCGGTCCAGTACGGGGTACGGCACGATACCGGCCGGGTCGACCTGGATGAGGTCCGCGACCTGGCGCTCAGGGAGCACCCCAAGATCATCTTCTGCGGCGGTACCGCGATCCCGCGGACCATCGACTTCCCGGCCTTCGCCGCGATCGCGGCCGAGGCAGGCTCGCTCCTGGTCGCCGACATCGCGCACATCTCCGGGCTGATCGCGGGCGGCGCGCACCCCTCGCCCGTCGGGCACGCCGGCGTGATCACCACGACCACGCATAAGACGCTCCGGGGCCCGCGCGGCGCCATGATCATGTGCAACGCTGAGTATGCCTCTGCCGTGGACAAGGCCGTGTTCCCCGGCTTGCAGGGAGGCCCGCACAACCACACCACGGCCGCGATCGCGGTCGCGCTGCACGAGGCCGCCCAGCCCGATTTCCGCCGTTACGCCCATCAGATCGTGGCCAATTCCAAGGCGCTGGCCAGCGCGCTGCTGTCCCGCGGCTACGACCTGGTGTCCGGCGGTACCGACAATCACCTGATCCTGGTGGACCTCACCGCTAAGGGCATCGGCGGCAAGCCGGCCGCGAAGGCGCTGGACCGGGCGGGCATCGAGACGAATTACAACACGGTGCCATTCGACCAGCGCAAGCCGTTCGACCCCTCCGGCATCAGGATCGGCACGCCCGCGATCACCACCCGCGGCCTCCGCGAGGAGCACATGGAGCCGCTCGCGGCCTGGATGGACGAGGCGATCACCGCCGCCACCAAGGACGACGAGACGGTGCTCGACCGCATCGCCGCCGAGGTCCGCGAGTTGCTGGCGTCTTTCCCCGCTCCCGGCTGGAACCCCGCGGCTTCCCCCGCTCCCGGCTGGACCCCCTGAGGCCCGGCGTTATCCCGTACAGATCTCCCTCAGCGTAGTGGCGGGATGACCGCCACTACGCTGAGGGAGGCTGAAATTTTCAGTTATCTCAGCAGCCAGGACCAGGGTTTGGCATCCTTGCCCGAGCTGAGCGGGACGGCCTGACCGGGCTCAGTGGCCGGCCGAGATCGGTATGGTCACGTTCCTGAAGGCGTTGGTTCCCAGCCCGGACGCGGTTACCGCCTTGCTGAGCCAGATCCCGAAATGGTTGTTGAAGATGTGATTGAAGGCGATGGTGACGGTGACGGGCGCGCCGCCCGAGAACACCAGGACTCCGGTGGTCTTCGTGTCCGTGGGCGAGGCCGGGGCGTCTAGCGTGTCGCCGTCGAGGTTGTTCTTGCCGATGGCGTTGCCGATCACGCGGTTGCCGTTGAGGTCCTCGAACTGGCCCGGCTTAATGGTGTGGGCGTGCATCGTCACGCCGGACAGCCCGTTCCCGGCGATGTAGTTGCCCGTGACCAGGTTGTCATACGAGGCGGTGCCGGCTGCCGCGTTCGCGAACAGGACTCCTGCGCCCTCGCCCGCCACGCCGTTGTTCGTCACCACGTTGCCCCGGATCACGTTGTCGTAGACGCCCGCCACCGACGGCTGCGGCTGGCCCTTGGCGTTGAGCGCGTTCGGGTTGTGCCCGGGAACGGTGATCCCGCAGTCGCTCGAGTTGCCGGTGACGACGTTGTTCGCCACCAGGTTGTTGTGCGTGGGCCCGGTGTCGTCGCTCAGCAGGACCCCGCCGGAGTTGCCGGCGATGTAGTTTCTGGTGATCTGGGAGTAGGCGACGCCGACGAAGTGAACGCCCTCGCCGCAGTCACCGGGAACCTGTCCTTGTGCCGCGCATTGGAAGTAGGTCGACGCGGGCGGCACGCCGCCGCCGAGGTCGTTGTGCACTACGGCGTTGTGGCTGATGGAGATGCCGCTGATATCGGCGCCCAGCCCGGCGGCCAGGATGCCCTCGCCCAGGGCGTTGGTGACCGTGAAGCCGCTGAACCGGATGTCGGAGCTGAGCATCACGACGGCAGCGAAGATGGTCGCCGTGCCAAGACCAGGGATGGTCACCTGGAATGTCGGGGTGACGCCCTTTTGGTCGATGGTCGCCCGCTGGCCCCGCAGCGCCAGCGGCTTGGTGATCACGACCTGCTGGTGATAGGTGCCCCGGCAGACGACCACGGTGCCGCCCGAGGGGGCAGCGTTGACGGCGGACTGAATAGTCCGGAACCTGGCCGAGCGGCAGGACCGGCCGGCGCCCCACGGCCAGGCGTAAGGCGAGACGTACAAGGTCTTGTGATAACCGTTATTGCCTGTATTACCCGCAGTGGCGGCCGAGGCGGTGCCCGCTTGCGCGGCCACCACGCCAGCCACCAGCAGCGGTGCGAGCATCCAGCCCGCAATTCTCCCGATTCGCTTTGAAGTCATGTCTCCCCCTCCGGAGCCCTGGTCCGCGCCTGGGGAGCGGCTGCTCCCGTCGACTGCCGCGGGCACAAATGACGTCTCAGCCGCCGAGTAGGCGCACACCGCGCACGGAAACTCGCATGCCCGTGCGAGCCTGCGCAAGATCGCACGCCTGGGCCGACGCTCGTCCGAGCGGGCCCTGTGGTCCTGCGAAACCCCCCACCGCCTGAGTAATGCGAAATCAAGCACATTATCCCCCAAACTTCCTCATTCGCAAGGGGCCCCGGCGTTAACCCGCCGGGCTAGGCGGCGCGCTGGCGGCGCTCGGGCGGCTCCCGGCGGCCGAGGACCGGCTGCCCGCCGCGGACGCCCTGATAGTCGGGGTCCCAGGGCCAGCGCCCGCGCTTATCGGCGTGCACCAGCTGCAGGCCCTGGATGCGCCGGCCATAGAACTCCGCGGCCAGGTTCAGGTGCGCCCAAGGCACGGCGACCTTGACGATCTCGACGAGCGGGCCGTCGGGCAGCGTGGCCTGCGTGCCCGGCACGGGTGCCTCCGCGTGCAGCAGGTGGGTGGCCACGCCGTTGAGCACCTCGGTGGCGCGGGTAAGGCCCATGCCGGTAATGACGAGCTCGGGTCGCCGGTACCTCGTGAGCCCGACGGTGTAGGCCCAGGGCGGATGGATGCCGTCCCGTTCCACGCCCTGCACGGCCCAGCCGTAGATGGCGATCAGCTGCCGCATGTGGTCTTGGTAGTCGCGCTCGGTGGCACCTGGGTGAGCACAGATCCAGCACACGTTTGCCTCCCTCGGCACAGTGGTGGGATGACCACCACTATGCCGGGGACCACCGACATTTTTGAGCATATGCAGGTCAGCTGGCAAAGATTATTTGCATACTTGTTCGAGTGAACTTATATTCGACCCTAGGCTCCGGGACCTGATCGGTGCCGATCGCGAATACTGCCTGTCTTCCCTCAAGCGGCAGCGATGAGCCGGGTCACCCGGCGGGCCCTCTATGCGGCGGGCCCCTCGCGCGACGGCCAGGGAGGCGGCGGCATGAGCAGGATCTACGGTGAGCCGGTCAACGTTCAGGCCAGGACCGACGGCAGGCCCACCAGGTTCGTGTGGCGCAGTCGCCTGTACACCGTCCGCGCGATCCTCGAGCACTGGGTTATCAACCGGGAGTGGTGGCGAGATCCGGAGGCCGAGCCGGGGCAGCGCGAGCTCGAGTTCTGGCGCGTCGAGGCCTCCCCGGGACCGGCCATGACGCCCGGCGTATACGAACTGCGCCGGGAAGCCGCCACGGATGCCTGGACCCTGCGCTAAGCCGTGCCCCGCAGGTGCTCGACGTACCGCTCCGCCGACCGCCGCACCGTCTCCCAGGCCCCGGACCGCAGCACCGGCGTCCACCAGCCGCCGTAGATCCGGTCGAAGGCCAACGGCCGCACCGCCGCCCAGACCCCGGTGACGGCCGCCTCGGACAGCGGCAGCCGGTTCGGTGCCGACCAGACGAACGTCACCCGGTCCTCGCCCGGAGTCACGAAGATCGTGTCCCCGGACAGCAGCACCCCGCGCCCGTCCGCCCCGGAAGCCCAGTGCACCACGGCGCTGCCTGGGAAGTGCCCGCCGCACTGCACCAGTGTCACCCCGGGCAGCACCGGGAGTGTCCCGGCCCAGGTCCGCACCCGCGCGCCGGGCCGGGAACCCAACCACGCCGCGTCGGCCTCAGGCACCAGTATCTCCGCGCCGAACTCGCGGCCCCACTCGCCGATGGCCCCGTAGAAGTGCGGGTGGCTGGCGGTCACGTAGCTCAGGCCGCCCGCCGCGCGGACCGCCGCCACCGCCGCGTCGTCGATGAACCCGGACGGGTCCCATAGCAGGTTGCCCCCGGCGGTGGTCACCAGCAGCGACCGCTGCCCGATGGCGAACGGCGGGTCCGCGCCGATCCCGGTCAGCCCGGGCTCGACCACGCGCACGTCGGACCGGTGTCCGGCCGCGACCAGCTCGGCCAGCGTGGTCCACCGCTGGCCGCCAGGCGGCACCCACTGCCGCTCGTCCGCGCACACCGCGCAGACCTCTGGCCGGGGCTCCGGAAAATGGTTACCGCAGGTCACGCAGATCGAGCTGGTCATTTTCTCATCATTGCAAACACCACTGCCCGTTCGGTATCAAAAGATTTTCTGACCGAACGGGCCGTGGTCACCCGCGCCAGCACACCTGTTTAGCCGGCCGTGGGCTCACGCCACTTGACGGTGGGCCGGAGTGCTTCGAGGCGGACCCGGTGGGCGTACCTCTTGGTGATCTCGAAGAGCGACTCGATCAGGGTCTCGGACAGCAGGTGCGGTTCGAGGCCGAGCTCGACCAGCTTGGTGTACTTGACGTTGTAGTAGTGCTCGGGTGCCTCGATGCGGGGGTTGTCCAGGTGCTCGATGGTGACGTCCTCGGGGCTGGCCGCCTGGATGGTCGCGGCGATCTGGGCCACCGACATGGATTCGGTCATCTGGTTGAAGACGCGGAACTCGCCGCGGTTGGCCGGGTTCTCGCAGGCCAGCTGGATGCAGCGGACGGTGTCCCGGATGTCGATGATGCCGCGGGTCTGGTTGCCAGAGCCGTACACGGTCAGCGGGTGGCCGATGACCGCCTGGATGGTGAAGCGGTTCAGCACGGTGCCGAACACCGCGTCGTAGTCGAACCTGGTAGCCAGCCGCTCGTCGCGGGCGGTCTCGGCGGTCTGCTGGCCGTAGACCACGCCCTGGTTCAGGTCGGTGGCCCGCAGATCCCAGATCCGGCAGGCGAACTCGATGTTGTGGCTGTCGTGCACCTTGGACAGGTGGTAGAACGAGCCCGGCCGCTTGGGGAACAGCACCCGGTCGATCCGGCCGTTGTGCTCGAGGTCCAGCCAGCCCTCCTCGATGTCGATGTTCGGCGTGCCGTACTCGCCCATCGTGCCGAGCTTGACCAGGTGGATGTCCGGGTTGGTCTCGGCGATCGCGAACAAGATGTTCAGGTTCCCGACCACGTTGTTCTGCTGCGTGTACACGGCGTGCGCCCGGTCGATCATCGAGTACGGCGCGGCCCGTTGCTCCGCGAAGTGGACGACCGCCTCCGGCTCGAAGTCCCTGATGATGTGGTAGGTAAACAGCGCATCGGTCAGGTCGCCGACGTACAGGCCGATCCGCTTGCCGGTCAGCTCCTGCCACACCGCGATCCGCGTCTGCAGCGGCTCGATCGGCACCAGCGACTCGACCCCGAGCTCATTGTCGTAATGCCTGCGGACGAAATTGTCGGCGACGGCCACCTCATGGCCCTCCTCCGACAGGTGCAGCGCCGTAGGCCACCCGAGGTACCCATCCCCGCCCAACACCAAGATTTTCATGCTCCGCCTCCTACCGTTTCATTCTGTCGAGTTGCTGTGAGTTTTCCTGCCGTTGTGCGGGGTAGCCGCACGGGGCGGTAACGTGCTTGGAGTGCGGATGCTGGAACTTCCCCGCTCGGGCGGCTTCGCCGGAGTGGCTTCACCGGCCTGCGGTTTCCGCGCTGTATGATTTGCTCCTTTGACCGATGGTCGGCTAGCTAAACTAGGACATCGATGGCTCTGACTACCACTCGGCTCGGCAACTCGCTGGCTCAGAAGGCGCGCAGCAAGCTCGGCGTCCGCTTCGGCCGGTTCGCGGTCGCCGCGGCCGCGGCGTTCGTCACGACCGAGATCGTGCTGACCATCTGCGTCGGCCCGCTGCACCTGACCGCCACCTGGGCCAGCCTGATCGCCTGGTTCTCCGGCGCGCTGGTGAGCTATGTGCTCAGCCGCTGGGCGTGGAAGCGGAAGGGCCGCCCGAACCTGCTGCGCGAGACCCTGCCGTTCTGGATCGTCTCCGCCATGGTCGTCGTCGTCCTCACGCTGGCCCTCAAGTTCGCCTACCACTCGGCGAGCTGGATGAACCTGACCGGGGTCGCGCGCCTCCTCTACGTGGACCTGGTGTACGCCGTCGCCAACATCGGCACGTTCCTGCTGCGGTTCCTGTTCTTCCACTACGTCCTCTTCGCCGGGTCGCCCGGCAAGCCCGGGCCCGCCGCGGCGGAAGAGGCGCTGGTCTCGACCGACCCCGGGCCGGAGCCGTTCGCCCGGACCTCGGGCGACGGGGACTCCGACGACGAGGACGGCGCCGCTCCGGCCCGCTGACGCTCGCGCCACCACGTCCCGTAGGCCACCCGCGCGAAGCGCAGCCCGTAGAAGAAGTTGTTCACGCCGGGCAGGTGCAGCTTGTAGAGCGGGTTCTGGCCCTTCTTGCTCTCGCCGACCCGCCGCCGGTGGATGGTCGCGGGCACCTCGGTCACCTTGTAGCCGTGGGTAATGACCCCGATCAGCAGCTCGGACGCCTGGTACTGCGGCTGCTCGAGCTGGACCACGCCGGTCACCTCGGCGCGCATGGCCCGCAGCCCGAACGTCGTGTCGCTGATCCGCGTCCCGGTCAGCATGCTGATCGTGCTGGCGAAGAACCGGACGCCGGTCCGGCGGATCAGGTCCTTGGTCTCCTGGCTGCCAAGCCGCCGGGAACCGGTCACGAAGTCCGCCTCGCCGGCCACCACGGGCGCCAGCACCCGCTCCATCTCGGCCGGGTTGTACTGGCCGTCCGCGTCGGTGGTCACGATGTAGCCTGCGCCGCCCTCGCGGGCCAGCCGGTAGCCGAGCCGCAGCGCCGCGCCCTGGCCGCGGTTGACGGGCACGTCGCAGACCATGGCGCCCGCCGCCCCGGCCTCCGCCGCGGTGCCGTCGGCGCAGCCGTCGGCGACCACGATGGTCGCCGTGGCCAGCCCGCACACCTCGGCAGGCAGCGCCTCGATGACCGGGCCGATGGCGCCTTCCTCGTTATAGGCCGCGATCACGATCGCGACCGGGGCCAGGCGCGTGGCGCGCTCGCCGTAGGCCTCGATGAATGCCTTGACGGCGGCGTCGTCTACCACCTGGTCCTCGGGATTGGAGTAGATCATGCCTGCGTTCCTTCGGCCCGGGGGTCGAAATCGGGCCAGACGGTCGCCATGCCGGTGGCGAGGTCGTAGGCGGGCTGGTAGCCCAGGGCCCTGGCCGCGGAGATGTCGAGCACCACGGCCGGCATCTCGCCCTTGCCGACCGGCACCTGCTCGGCCGGAATGACCGCGCCGGTGACCTGGCGCGCGGTCGCCACCATGTCGGTCACCGAGACCGAGGTGCCGGCGCCGAGGATCAGCGGGCCGTTACGGCCGGCCCGCCAGGCCGCGAAAACGCCCTGCACGATGTCGTCGACGTGCACCACGTCGCGGAGCATGGTCCCGTCGCCGCGGACCTGGACGCCCTCTCCGTCGCGGGCCGCGCGCATCAGCCGCGGGATGAAGCTGTCCTTCTCGACCATCCCCGGGCCGTAGACGTTGGAGAACCGCAGCGCAGCGCCGGTGATGCCGTAGCAGTTGGCGTAGCTGCCGATCAGCATCTCGGCCGCCGCCTTGGTGGCGCCGTACGGGGTGAGGGGGCGCAGCACGGTCCGCTCCGTGATGACCTCGCCCGGCCCGCTGCCGGCGCCGACGACCGCGTTAGTCGACGCGAACAGGAAGGTCCCCACCTCGTTCTCCCGGGCGGTTTCGAGCAGCCGGGCGGTGGCGTCCACGTTGAGCAGGTGCGTGCTGACCGGATCTTGCACCGAGGCCAGCACCGAGGTGACGGCGGCCAGGTGGATGATCACGTCCGTCCCCGGCTGCACGGCCCGGGACGGCCCGCCAGGGTCGCACAGGTCCCCGACCACCGATCGGACCTCCGGGTCGGGAAACGCCCGCAGGTCGGCCACGGTCACCTCGTGTCCTTCGGCCAGTAGAGCGCGGACCACTCTGCGGCCGATGAAGCCGGCGCCGCCGGTCACCAGGACGCGGGAACGATTCGCCATGCGTGCTCCGTTCAGCAACTTCTGGATATGTGTCACGTGTGGGTCCATGCCGGTTGCGCCCCTTGGCACGGTGTGTCCGTCTGCTCGCGGACAGCTTGATTCGCCATCGGTTCTACCGGTTGCCGTGCGCCCACGCTACCCGGATGCGCTGAGAGTTTCCTGGTGAATGGCTGGCAACCGATGTATCCGGGAGGTAAACCCGGGCCAGTGTACCCGGCCGCGGAGCGGTCACCGTCTCTCCTGCTTCCCGGCATATGTGCCATGCTGTGCGGAGGTAGCAACGCGGAGGAACGCCGGTGCGAGTCCGGGGCTGTCCCGCAACTGTGACCGGGAGCGACCCGCAGGGTCGCCGCCTTACCCGGGAGCCAGAGACTCCGGCTGCCGTTCGAGTTCCGGACTTCGGGCGCGGAAACCCGGGAAGGACTGGCTGGTGATGGCGACGACCGGGGACAGGATCTACCCGTTTACCGGGATCGTGGGGATGGCCGACCTGAAGCTGGCGCTGCTGCTCAACGCGGTGTCACCGGCCATCGGCGGGGTCCTGGTCCGCGGCGAGAAGGGCACCGCCAAGTCGACCATGGTCCGCGGCCTGGCCGCGCTGCTGCCGCCGGTGCCGGTGGTCCCCGGGTGTCCTTTTGCTTGCGACCCCGCGGCCCCCGACCCCGGGTGTCCCGCCGGACCGCACGATTCCGGCGCGGTCCCGGAACTCCGCCCCGTCACCCTGGCCGAACTGCCCGTCGGCGCTACCGAGGACCGCCTGACCGGCTCGCTTGACATCGAGCGCGTACTGACCGCGGGCACGACGGCGTTCTCGCCCGGCCTGCTCGCCGCGGCCCACCGCGGGGTGCTGTACGTCGACGAGGTCAACCTGCTCCATGACCACCTGGTGGACCTGCTGCTCGATGCCGCGGCCCTGGGCGTCAACTACGTCGAGCGCGAAGGCATCTCGGTCCGCCACGCGTCGCGTTTCCTCCTGGTCGGCACCATGAACCCGGAGGAAGGCGAGCTGCGTCCGCAGCTGCTCGACCGGTTCGGGCTGACCGTCCAGGTGACGGCGAGCCAGGATCCCGCCGAACGGGCCGAGGTGGTCCGCCGCAGGCTCGCCTTCGAGGCGGACCCCGCCGGGTTCGCGGACCGCTTCGCCGCCGACACCGCCGCGCTCGCCGACCAGGTGGCCGTGGCCCGGGCCCGGCTCCCGCGGGTCGAGCTGCCCGACGCCGTGCTGCGCCAGATCTGCGCCGTCTGCGGCGCGTTCGGGGTGGACGGCATGCGCGCCGACCTGGTCACGGCCCGGACCGCGATCGCCCTGGCCGCGTGGTACGGCCGGGACGTGGTGACCGCGGAAGACGTCCGGACCGCGGCCCGGCTGGCGCTGCCGCATCGCCGCCGCCGCGATCCCTTCGACGCTCCCGGCCTAGACGAGCAAGCCCTAGATGATGCCCTTAGAGAAGCAAGCTCCGCCGAGGACGCCGAGACTCGTGCCCCCGAGAGCCCCGGCCTCGGGAGCTCCGCGCCCGGGAGCCCCGGCCCCGGGAGCCCCGGCCCCGGGAGCCCCGGCCCCGGGACCCCCGGCCCCGGGACCCCCGATCCCGATCCCGATCCCGATCCCGATCCCGATGACCCTACCGACCCCACCGACCCCAGTGGTCCCGGCGGTCAGCCCCACCAGTCACAACAGACACCTCAGCTGTCCCAGGAATCCCCGCCAGCCGGCCCGGGCGCCGAGGCGCCGGCCAGCTCACCGGTGGCGCCCGCGGCCCCGTTCCGCGCCCGGCTGCTGACCGTGCCCGGGACCGGGGAAGGCGCGCCCGGCCGCCGCTCCGCCGCGCGGGGCCCGTTCGGCCGCACCGTGGGCGCCCGCGTCCCGCTGGACCGCCCCTTCGCCTTGCACCTCCCCGCCACCGTCCGTGCCTCAGTTTCGCGGCGTCCGCAAGCCCGCCCGCAAGCCGGCCCCGGGTCGGCCTGATCCCCGCGGACCTGCGCGAGGCGGTACGCGAGGGCCGGGAGGGAAACCTGGTGCTTTTCGCCGTCGACGCCAGCGGGTCGATGGCGGCCCGGCAGCGGATGCGCGCGGTCAAGGGCGCGGTCCTGTCGCTGCTCCTGGACGCCTACCAGCGCCGGGACAAGGTGGGGCTGGTCACCTTCCGGGGCACCAGCGCCGAAGTGGCGCTCCCGCCGACGTCTTCGGTGGAGGCGGCCGCCCGCCGCCTGACCCATCTGGCGACTGGCGGCCGGACCCCGCTGGCGGCGGGCCTGGCCCGGTCGGCTCGCGTCCTGGCGGCCGAACGCCTGCGTGATCCCCGCCGCCGTCCCCTGCTCATCGTGGTCACTGACGGCCGGGCCACCAGCGGCAGCGACGCCGACCTGATGCGGGCCGCGGCCATGCTGGCCCGCGTGGCCAGCGTGGTGGTGGATTGCGACGCGTCCGTGCTCCGGCTGGGCCTGGCCGAACGGCTCGCGGTCCTGCTCGGCGCGAGCCTATTCCGGCTCGACGAGCTGGCGGCCGGGGCGCCCGGGGCCGGCTTGGCCGGGCCCGGCCTGGCCAGCATGGCCCGCCAGATGACGGGCGGGAGGGTCGCCTGATGCCACAAGGAACTCCGGCCCAGATCCCCGACGACGGCCTGACCACGCGGCAGCGACGGAACCGTCCGCTGGTCATCGTGCATACCGGCCCGGGGAAGGGAAAGTCCACGGCCGCGTTCGGCCTGGCGCTGCGCGGCTGGAGCCAGGGCTGGCCGATCGGGGTCTTCCAGTTCGTCAAGTCGGCGAAGTGGCGGGTGGGGGAGGAGCGGGCGCTCCGGCTCCTCGGCGAGACCGGTCAGGGCGGGACGGTCAGCTGGAACAAGATGGGGGAGGGCTGGTCCTGGATCCAGCGCGACGCCGGCAGCCAGGCCGAGCAGGCCGCGGAGGGCTGGGCCCAGATAACGCGGGACCTGGCCGCGCAGACTTACCGCCTGTACGTACTCGACGAGTTCACCTACCCGATGAAGTGGGGCTGGGTGGACGTCGAGGAGGTCATCAGCGTGCTCGCCGCCCGGCCGGGGGAACAGCACGTCGTGATCACCGGCCGGGACGCGGACGCCAGGCTGATCGGCTGCGCCGACCTGGTGACGGAGATGACCAAGGTCAAGCACCCCATGGATGCCGGCCAGAAGGGCCAGAAGGGCATCGAATGGTAGCCATCCCGCGCCTGGTCATCGCGGCGCCCGGGTCCGGGTGCGGCAAGACCACCGTGGCCTGCGGGCTGATGGCGGCGCTGCGTGCGCGCGGGCTGGCCGTCTCCGGGCACAAGGTCGGCCCGGACTACATCGACCCCGGCTACCACGCGCTGGCGACCGGTCGGCCGCCGAGGAACCTGGACCCGTTCCTGTGCGGCGAGGACCTGATCGCCCCGCTGTTCCGGCACGGCGCCGCGGGGGCCGAGGTGGCCGTCGTCGAGGGAGTGATGGGCCTGTTCGACGGGGCCGATCCGGCCACGGTCCCCGGCCAGGAACCGGGTTTCGGCTCCACCGCGCACGTGGCCCGGCTGCTTGGCGCCCCCGTGGTGCTCGTGGTCGACGCGGCGCGGGCGGGCCGCTCGGTGGCCGCGCTCGTGGCCGGCTTCGCCGCCTTCGACCCGCGGACTCCAGTCGCGGGCGTGATCCTGAACCGGGTCGCGTCCGACCGGCATGAACGTCTGCTACGCGACGCCCTGGCCTCGTCCGGGATCGCGGTCTACGGCGCGATCAGGCGGACCGATGGGATCGTCACGCCGTCCCGGCACCTCGGCTTGATCCCCGCCGCGGAGCGGGCGCCGGAGGCCAGCCAGGCGGTCATCCGGATAGCTGACCTTATCGCCGCGTCGTGCGACACCGACGCTCTGCTCGCCCTGGCGCGCCAGGCCCCCGCACTTGCGGGTCCGGCCTGGGAGCCCCGCCGGCCACCCGCCCCTGCCCCTGCCCCTGCCCCGGCCGCGCCTGCCCCTGCCCGGGCCGCGCCTGCCTCCGCCCCGGCCACGCCTGCCCCTTCTCCGGCCGCGCCTGCCCCCGCCCCGGCCGCCCCCGCCCCGGTCATCGCCGTGGCGGGCGGGCCGGCCTTTACCTTCGGTTACACCGAGCAGTGCGAGCTGCTCGAGGCGGCCGGTGCACGGGTGGCTCCTTTTGATCCGTTGCGGGACGAGGACCTGCCCGAAGGGACGAGCGGGCTCATCCTCGGCGGCGGATTCCCCGAGGTGCACGCGGCCGAGCTGTCCGCCAACGAGCGGCTGCGCGGCCGGGTGGCCGCGCTCGCCCGCCGGGGCGCGCCGCTGGCCGCCGAATGCGCGGGCCTGCTCTACCTGGCCCGGACGCTGGACGGGCGGCCCATGTGCGGCGTCCTTGACATCCAGGCCACGATGACCGCGAAGCTGACGCTCGGCTACCGCCAGGCCACGGCCGTGCACGACTCGGTCCTGGCCCCGGCGGGGGACCGGGTCCGCGGCCACGAGTTCCACCGCACCGTGGTCCGGCCGGCCAGCGGGGCCCGGGCCGCCTGGCGGTTCGGCTCCGGCGAGCTCGAGGGTCATGTCACCGGCTCCGGCTCCGGCGTGGCGTCCTACCTGCACACCCACTGGGCCGGCCATCCGGCCGCGGCGGCCAGGTTCGCCGCCGCCTGCCGGAGCGCGGGGGTGCCTGCGTCATGAAACAGCTGATCGGGGTAGGGGTCGGGCCCGGCGATCCGGAGCTAGTCACGGTCAAGGCGGTCCGGGTGCTTCGCGAGGCCGACGTAGTGCTGGTGCCGGTGCTGGCTGGCCCGGAGCTGTCCGGTTCGGACCAGGCTGGCCCGGACCAGGCTGGCCCGGAGCTAGCCGTCCCGGAGCCTGAGCCCGGGCGGGCGGAGGCGATCATCCGCGGCTACGTCGACGCGGACCGGATCAAGCGGGTCCCGTTCGCACTGAACGACACCGGCGGGATCACGCCGCGGCGCGCGGCGGCCTGGCGGGCCGCCGCCACCGCAGTGGCGGCGGAGTTCGCTGCCGGAGCTAGCACGGTCGCGTTCGGCACGCTGGGCGACCCCAAC
Organism: uncultured Actinomycetes bacterium; assembly: GCA_963806335.1. Lineage (GTDB taxonomy): Bacteria > Actinomycetota > Actinomycetes > Streptosporangiales > Streptosporangiaceae > Palsa-504. Next base: position 233,177 of record CAWDXO010000013.1, on the reverse strand, counting down.
CTGTACTCGACGTTCAGCTACCTGGCCCAGACCGTCCGCGATCTGGTCCCCGGAGTAGAGGTGCGGACCCTGGCGGGGATAACCGCCATGCAGGACCTGGCGTCCCGGGCCGGCATCTCGCTGGCCGAGGGCACCGAACCGGTCATGCTCGTCCCGCTCAATGGCGGCGTCGGCGCCGTGGACCAGGCGCTGGCCAGCGGCGGAACCGTCGTCGGCTACAAGGTAGGCGCCACGGCCAGTCCCCCGCCCGAGCTGCTGCGCGACCGCCTGCGCCAGGCCGGCCGCCTGGATGGCGCCGTCCTCGGCGCCCGCCTCGGCCTCCCCGGCGAGCTGATCGCTCCCGCCGCCGATTTCCTGGCACCCGCGCCCGGCTCGCAGGCGGCCGGCTCCCAGGCGGCCGGCTCCCAGTCGGCCGGCTCCCAGTCGGCCGGCTCCCAGTCGGCCGCCGCGGTTCAGGCGAGTATCCCGTACCTCTCTACCCTCATCGTCCCCGCACGCCGCAATGGCGTAGGCGCATCGCTAGCCGACGAGACATCCGCCGCCGGTTGGGACCGGCTCGATGGAACATCGAGCCGGTCCCAACCGGCTCAATGCTCCATCGAGCCGGTTGAGGCTAGCGGGACCGGGCCGGTTGAGGCCAGCTCCACCGGGCCGGTTGAGGCTAGCGGGACCGGGCCGGCTGAGGCCAGCTCCACCGGGCCGGTTGAGCGCTAGCGGGACCGGGCCGGTTGAGGCCAGCTCCACCGGGCCGGTTGAGGCTAGCGGGACCGGGCCGGCTGAGGCCAGCTCCACCGAGCCGGTTGAGGCCAGCTCCACCGGGCCGGCTGAGGCTAGCGGGACCGGGCCGGCTGACGCCAGCTCCATCGAGCCGGCCACGGGCCGCGTGTCTTTCGTCGGAGCCGGCCCCGGCGCGCCGGACCTGCTGACGTTGCGTGGCGCGCAAACGATAGCCGCGGCCGACATCGTGATCTGGGCCTCGAGCCTGGTGCACCCCGACGTGCTCTCCCACGCCCGGCCCGGCGCGGAGATCGTGGACTCGGCGCGGCTGCCGATGGAGGGCGTGCTGCCTTACTACGAACGAGCCGCGCGGGGAAAACTAACCGTGGCTCGCGTCCACTCCGGTGACCCCTCGCTGTGGGGAGCGATCCAGGAGCAGCTCGAGCAGTGCGCGGCGCTGAACCTCGATACCGAGATCGTGCCCGGGGTGTCCAGCTTCACCGCCGTGGCCGCGCGGATCGGCCGCGAGCTGACCATCCCGGAAGTCGCCCAGTCCGTGATCTTGACCAGGCTCGGCGGCGGCAAGACTCCGATGCCGTCGGGGGAGCGGGTCGCCGAGTTCGCCCGCCACGGCACGACGATGGCGCTGTTCCTTTCGGCCGCGCGGTCCGCCCAGCTGCAGGACGAACTGCTAGCGGGCGGCTACCCGCCGGACACCCCGTGCGTCGTCGCCTTCCAGGTGACCTGGCCGGACGAGCTGATCATCCAGTGTGCCCTGGCCGACCTCGCCGCCACCATCCGCGAGCGCAAGCTCTGGAAGCATACGCTGGTGCTGGTCGGGCCCGGGCTGGCCGCCGAAGGCAGCCGTTCCCACCTCTACCATCCGGGCCATTTTCACGGTTACCGCCGGGCCGAACGGCAGGCCAGGAAACAGCTCCGCCAAGCGGACCGGACCACCGCGACGGACACGCCGTGACCCAGCCGGATGAGCCCGAGCTGCTCGAGCCCGACCTGCCGCGGACGGCGAAGGTCAGGAAACAGGCGCTGCGGACCGGCTGGACCACCGGCACCTGCGCGGCCGCGGCCGCGAAGGCGGCCACCATCGCGCTGCGCACCGGGGAAGCCCAGCAGAGCGTCGAAATCGGCCTGCCGTCCGGCCAGCGCGTCAGTTTCCCGGTGGCTGAATGCACCCTGGTACCACCGCACACGGCCGAGGCCATCGTGGTGAAGGACGCGGGCGACGATCCCGACGTCACGCACGGCGCGCGGCTGACCGCCACGGTGCGCTGGCGCGGCGAGCCAGGGATCGAGCTGGACGGCGGCATGGGGGTGGGCGTGGTCACTAAGCCGGGCCTCGGCCTCGAGGTCGGAGGCCCCGCCATCAACCCGGTCCCGCGCGCGATGATCACCCAGGCGGTCGGCGAGGTCATCGACCTCACCCAGCATGGCGTCGGCGTAGTCATCTCGGTCCCCGACGGCGAGCGGATGGCGCGCAAGACCACCAATGCCAGGCTCGGCATTATCGGGGGGATCTCGATTCTCGGCACCACCGGCATCGTCCGGCCGTTCTCCACCGCGTCCTGGCGGGCCAGCGTCGAGCAGGCGGTCGCGGTGCTGGCCGCCCAGCAAGGCCAGGGCGAGAGCGCGCTGGTGCTGTGCACCGGCGGACGCACCGAGCAAGGTGCGATGCGGCTGTTCCCCGAACTTCCCGAGGTCTCCTTTGTCGAGGTCGGCGACTTCACCGGCGCGGCGCTTCGCCGCGCGGTCGAGCACGGGCTATCCCGGGTGGTGTTCGTCGGGATGGCGGGCAAGCTCACCAAGCTGGCCGCCGGCGTGCTGATGACGCACTACACCCGCTCGAAGGTGTCGCTGTCCCTGCTGCGTGACATCACCCTGGCCGCCGGCGGCGCGCCGGACCTGGCCGACCAGGTGGGCGGGGCGAACACGGCCCGGCACGCGGCCGAACTCTGGGCGAGGCCGGCCTGCTGGCGCCCGCGGGCCGCGAGCTGTGCGCCCGCGTCGCCCAGGTGCTCGCCCGGTTCAGCACGGAGATAGCCCAACCAGGCCAAGCGGTACCGAAGATCCAGGTCATCATGGTCGACTTCACCGGCCGCACGAAGATCGCCTCGGCGGTGGCCGCATGACGGTCACCGTGATCGGGCGCGACGGCCGGCCTCCTGCCCCCGAGGCGGCCGCCGCCCTCGCCGCCGCCGAGCTCGTCGTCGGCGCCCCCAGGCACCTGGACGCGGCCGACATCCCCGACCACGCGGAACGCCTGGAGCTCAAGCGCCTGGACGACGCGCTCGACGCCATCGTGGCGAGGGCGAGCTCCGGCCGGGTGGCGGTGCTGGCCTCGGGCGACCCGGGCTTCTTCGGGATCGTCCGCGCCCTGCGTGCCCGCGGCATCAGGCCCCAGGTCATCCCGGCGGTGTCCTCGGCCGCGCTCGCCTTCGCCCGGCTGGGCCTGGACTGGGACGACGCCCTCGTGACGACAGCCCACGGCCGCGATCCGCGGCAGGCTGTCGCCGCCGCGCTCGCCCACCCCAAGGCCGCGATCCTGACCGCGCCCGGGACGGCTCACGAAATCGGGACCGAGCTGCTGGCCGCGGGCAGGCAGGTATACGTCGCGGAACGCCTCGGCACCCCCGCCGAACGCGTCACCGACCTGGGCGCCGAACCTCACCGCGCATTCGCCGAGCCCAACGTCCTGATCTCGGTCGATCCGCGAACCCCGGAAGCGGGCCCGCGCTGGCTGGCCGGCCACCCGGGCGCCCCCCACCGCTGGGCCCTGCCCGAGGACGAGTTCGAGCACCGCGACTCGATGATCACCAAGGCGGAGGTCCGCGCGCTGGTGCTGGCCCGGCTCGGCCCGGCCCCCGGCCGCACCATCTGGGACGTGGGCGCGGGATCGGGGTCCGTCGCGGTGGAGTGCGCCCGGTTCGGCGCGTACGTGATCGCCGTCGAGGCCGACCAAGCCCAGTGCGACCGCATCCGCAAAAACGCTGCCGATCACGGCGTATACCTAAGGGTCCAGCAAGGCCGCGCACCCGGAGCGCTAACCGGCTTGCCCAAAGCGGACGCCCTGTTTCTCGGCGGCGGCGACCGCGCCGTGCTCGAAGCCGCGGTCCGCGCCTGCAACCCCGGCCGCGTCGTGGTCACCCTGGCCGCGGTCCAGCGCGTCGGCGAGACCAGCGACCTGCTCACCGAGCTCGGCTACCGCCCCGCGGGCGTCCAGCTCCAGGCCTCCCGGCTGGCTCCCCTGCCGGGAGGCTCCCTCCGCCTCGCCGCCGGGAACCCCGTCTTCGTCCTCAGCGGAGAAAAACCATGATCGGCCTGATCAGCGTGACCAAGGCGGGCCGCGCCGCCGCGAGGCGGCTGGCCGCGCAATGGCCGGACGCCAGGCATTACGACGAGCCGGCCAGCACCGCCGTGCCGAAAGCCTTCGCCGAATGCGACGCGATCGTGTGCTTCCTGGCCGTCGGCGCGACCGTCCGGCTGATCGCCCCGCTGCTGCACGGCAAGGGTGCCGATCCCGGGGTGGTCTGCGTGGACGAGGCGCTGCGCTACGCGGTCCCCGTACTCAGCGCCCACGCCGGCGGCGGCAACGCGCTGGCCGGGCGGGTCGCCCTGGTGCTGGGGGCCGAGCCGGTCATCACCACGGCCAGCGACGCGGCCGGCGGAATCGCGCTCGACGAGTTCGGCGCCGACCTGGACTTCAAGCTCGAGCCGGGCAGCGACCTCGCCGCCGTGGGCACCGCGATCCTGTCCGGCGAGCGGGTCACCTTCACCGCCGACATCGAATGGCCGCTGCCGGCGCTGCCCCCGAACGTCGTGCGCACCGACCGGCCGGAACCGGGGATACCCGCCGTCGTGGTGACCGACCAGAAAGACATTTCTACCGAACGGGCCGTCGTCTACCGCCCCCCGTCACTGCTTGTCGGCGTGGGTGCGAGCCGCGGCGCCCCCGCCGCCGAGATCGGCCAGCTCATCGACGGCTCGCTGGCTGACCTGGGCGTGTCACCACTGTCCGTTCGGTATATCGCTACGGCCGAAGTGAAGGCGGACGAGCAGGGTTTGCAGGCGGCAGCGGCGATTCGCGGGTGGCGGGTCGTCACCTTCCCGGCGGATCGGCTGGCCGCGGTCCCGGTCCCCAACCCGAGCGAGGTCGTGCGGCGGGCCGTGGGCACGCCGAGCGTCGCCGAGGCGGCGGTGCTGATCCACCCGGGCGCGACGCTGCTGGCCGCCAAGCGGGCCAGCGCCCACGCCACGGTGGCAGTGGCCAGGCGCCGGCCGCGGGGCCGGCTGACGGTGATCGGGATCGGGCCGGGCGCCCGGGACCTGATGACGCCGCGCGCGGTAGCCGGATTGCGCCGCGCCGCCGTGGTGGCCGGGCTCGATAGCTACCTGGAGCAGGTCACCGACGTGCTGCGGCCGGGAACGCGGGTGCTGGCCAGCGGCCTGGGGGCCGAACAGGAACGGGCCGCCGAGGCCGTGGCGCAGGCGCGGGCGGGCCGGTCGGTGGCGCTCATCGGCTCCGGCGACGCGGGCGTGTACGCGATGGGCAGCCCGGCGCTCGAACTGGCCGGCGACGATATCGATGTCACGGTGGTGCCCGGGGTGACCGCCGCGCTAGCCGCGGCGGCCGTGCTCGGCGCGCCGCTCGGCCACGACCACGCGATGATCTCGCTGTCCGACCTGCATACGGCCTGGCCGGTGATCGAGCGCCGGATCATGGCCGCGGCCGAGGGCGACCTGGTGACCTGCTTTTATAACCCGGCCAGCGCCAGGCGCACATGGCAGCTGCGCCGGGCGCTTGAGCTGCTGGCCGCGCACCGGCCGCCCGGCACGCCGGTCGGCTGGGTCAGGAACGCCACCCGTCCGGGGCAGGTCGCGTCGGTCGCCACGCTGGCCGAGTTCGATCCCGGGCTGGTGGATATGCACACGCTGGTCGTCGTGGGCTCGTCCCGGACCCGGGTGCAGGCCGGCCGGATGGTGACCCCGCGCGACTACCGGTGGGCCGAGCCGTGATCCCGGTGGTCACGGCCGAGTGCCGCGGTTGCGGCGCCTGCCTGCTCACCTGTCCCGAGCACGCCATTCGTCCCCAGGGGAGAGCCCTGGTGGTCCTGCGCGAGCTGTGCAGCGAGTGCGGTGAGTGCGTGGAAATCTGCCCGGCCGACGCGATAGAGGTGAAGCCATGACCGAGGTCCATCCCATCGAGGCCGAGTCGTACCGCATCCTGCGGTCCCGGATCGACCTGAGCGGACTGCCCGCGCTCACCCGGGCCGTGACCGAGCGCGTGATCCACGCGACCGCCGACTTCGACTACGTCACCGACTTGGTGTGCGACGAACGGGCGCTGGCGGCCGGTGTCGAGGCGCTGCGGCGCGGCGCTCCCGTCGTGGCCGACGTGGCCATGGTCGCGTCTGGCATCACGCGCTATCCGGTGATCTGCAAGATAACCGACTCTTTGTCGGCGCGGCTGGCCCGGACGGCGGACATCACGCTCAGCGCGGCCTCGGTGCGGCTGGCGTTCGGGGAGGCCGGGCCAGGCGCGGTGTGGCTGGTGGGCTGCGCCCCGACGGCGCTGTTCGAAATCATCAGCAGGCAGGTCGAACCCGCGCTGGTCATCGGCGTCCCCGTCGGGTTCGTCGGCGCCGCCGCGGCAAAGGACGAGTTGCGCGCGAGCGGCCTGCCCGCGCTGAGTAACGTCTCGGAGAAGGGCGGTTCCGCGGTGGCGGTGGCGGCGTTCAACGCCCTGCTCCGCATCGCCAAGGACGAAGACGATGATGACCAGGGAGCAGCCCAGTGAGGCCGCCGCTGCTGCTGGCCGCGCACGGTACCCGCGATCAGGCCGGGGTTGAGGCCTTCCACGCGCTCGCCGCGCGGGTCGGCAAGCTGGCCGCCGCCGAGGGAACGCGGGTGGCGGGCGGCTTCATCGAGCTGTCCCCGCCGCCGCTGCGCGAGGCCGTCGCTGCCCTGACCGACGCTGCCCTGACCGACGCTGCCCTGGCCGATGCCGCTCTGGCCGACGCTGCTCTGGCCGACGCTGCCCTGGCCGACGCTGCCCTGACCGACGCTGCCCTGACCGACGCTGCCCTGACCGACGCCGCCGTGACAGACGCCGCCGTGACAGACGCTGCCCTGACAGACGCTGCCCTGACAGACGCTGCCCTGACCGATGCCGCTCTGGCCGGCGCTGCCCTGGCCGGCGCCGCGCGCCTGGTTGCCGTGCCGATGATGCTGTCCGCGGCCGGGCACGCCAAGGGTGACATCCCCGCTGCCCTGGCCCGCGAGCGCGCCCGGCATCCCGGCCTCAGCTTTACCTACGGCCGCCCGCTCGGCCCGCACCCCGCGCTCCTCGAGCTGCTGGCCGCGCGGATCGCCGCGGTGGCCGATCCCGCGGCCGCCCCCGCCGTCCTGCTCGTCGGCCGGGGCTCCTCCGATCCCGACGCCAACGCCGACGTGGTCAAGACCACCCGGCTGCTGTGGGAAGGCCGGGGGTATCCGCTCGCCGAGACCGCCTTCGTCTCCCTGACCGGGCCCACCGTCAGCGAGGGTCTGGAGCGGTGCCGCCTGCTCGGAGCCCGGCAGATCGTGGTGGCCAGGTATTTCCTGTTTCCTGGCGTGCTCCCCGACCGGGTGGCTGACCAGGCCGCCGGCTTCGCCGCCGCGCACCCCGGACTGGACGTCAGGTGCGCCGACGTACTCGGCGACTGCGACGAGGTCGCGGCCCTGGTGTACGAGCGGTACCACGAGGCGCTGGCCGGAGACATCCGGATGAACTGCGACGTGTGCGTGTACCGGATCGCGATGCCGGGCTTCGAGGGCCGTGTCGGCGAACCCCAGCATCCGCACGACCACCCGCACGACCACGCCCACGCCCATGGATGAGCGCGATCCCGGTTTCCCGCCGGAGCAGCGCGAGGCCGTATACCGGGTCATCGCGGAGCGCCGGGACGTCCGCCGCGGCTTCCGCGCCGAGCCGGTGCCCGCCGACGTGCTCGGCCGGGTGCTCGCGGCGGCGCACCAGGCACCGTCCGTGGGCTTCTCGCAGCCGTGGGACTTCATCATGATCACCGACCGGGCGCGGCGGGAACGGATCGCGGCCCTGGCGCGCCAGCGCCGTGACGAGTTCGCGGCGGACCTACCCGGCGCGCGGGCCCGCGCGTTCGACCGGCTGAAGATCGAGTCCATCCTCGACACCCCGGTCAACATCGTGGTTACCTGTGACCGCACCCGGGGCGGCCGTCACACCCTGGGCCGGCACACTCAGCCGCGGACCGCGGATTTTTCCAGCGTGCTCGCGGTGGCGAACCTGTGGCTGGCGGCCCGGGCCGAGGGTCTCGGGGTCGGCTGGGTGAGCTTCTTCGACGAGCGCGAGCTCGCGGCGGAGCTGGGGCTGCCCGCCCACCTCGAGGTGATCGCCTATCTATGCGTGGGCTACGTCGACCAGTTCGCGCCGGAGCCAGAACTCGCGACCGCCGGCTGGGCGCGTCGCCGTCCGGTGGCCTGGGCGGTGCACGCCGAGGAGTTCGGCCGCCGCGGACTGCCTGGGGAGGAACCAGTGGACCCGCTCGCCGAAGTGATCGCCGCCATCACCCCGCCCGACGCCGGGGCGATGGCCGCCGCGCGGGAACGGCAGGACCGGATGACCAAGCCGCGTGGCTCGCTCGGCGTGCTCGAGGAGGTGTCGGTGCGCCTGGCGGGCCTGGCGGGCAGCTGCCCGCCGCCGGTGCCCGAGCCGGCCTGCGTCGCGGTGTTCGCGGCCGACCATGGTGTGCACGCGCAAGGCGTCAGCCCGTGGCCGCAGGAGGTGACCGCCCAGATGGTCGCCAACTTCCTGGCCGGCGGGGCCGTGGTCAACGCGTTCGCGGCCCAGGTCGGGGCCGAGGTCACGGTGGTCGACATCGGGGTGGCCGCCGAGCTTGAACCCGTCCCCGGGCTGCTGCCCCGCAAGATCGCGCCGGGCACCGCGGACTTCACCGAAGGTCCCGCGATGACCCGTGACCAGGCGGTGGCGGCGCTGACGGCCGGCCTCGAGATCGCCCGGGACCTGGTCGCCGCGGGCAACCGGTGCCTGGTCACCGGTGACATGGGTATTGCCAACACCACCTCCTCCGCCGCGCTGATCTGCGCCTTCACCGGCGCCGACCCGGTCGAGGCGACCGGTCGCGGCACCGGGATCGACGCGGCGACGTACGCGCGGAAGATCGACGTCATCTGTCGTGGTCTGGCCCGCCACCAGCCCGATCCCGCCGACCCGGTGGGGGTCCTCGCGGCGCTGGGCGGCTTCGAGCACGGCGCGCTGGCCGGGTTCATCCTCGGCGCCGCCGCCCTGCACGTGCCGGTGATCCTGGACGGGGTCATCGCCGGTGCCGCCGCCTTGGCCGCGGCGGCCCTGGCCCCCGACGCGATCGCCGCCTGCTTCGCGGGTCACCGCAGTGCCGAGCCCGGGCATGCGGTTACGCTTAGCTACTTGGGGCTCCGCCCGCTCGTCGACCTCGGGCTGCGGCTGGGCGAGGGCACCGGCGCCGTGCTGGCCCTCCCGCTGGTGCAAAGCGCGGCGCGCGCGCTGCGTGACGTCGCGACCTTTGATTCCGCGGGCGTGGCCGACAAGAGCTGAAGGCGCTCCGGAAGCGACGGAAGATAGTGCTTTAGCCAACCGAAGGAAGCATGGATCCCTATTTGCTCGGGCTTCGCCTGGGAGGCCGCCGCGTCGCCGTCATCGGCGGCGGAGCGGTGGCGGCCCGGCGGATCCCCGCCCTGCTCGACGCGGGCGCGGAGATCCTCCTGGTGTCCCCGAAGGTGACCGCCTCCCTGGAGGACCTGGCCGTGGCGGGCCGGATCCGCTGGGCGGCGCGGAACTATGAGCCCGGCGACTGCGCCGGCGCCTGGCTGGTCTGCGCGTGCACTGACCGCCCCGAGGTGAACGCGGCGGTGGCCGCGGCGGCCGAAGCGCAGCAGACCTGGTACGTCCGGGCCGACGACGCCGAGGCGTCGGCCGCCTGGACGCCCGCCGCGGGCCAGGCGGGCGACGTCCGGGTGGGTGTGCTCAGCGGCGACCCGCGACACAGCGCCGCGATCAGGGACCGTGTGGTCGCGGGATTGCGTTCGGGTCAGCTGAGCGCCCGGCACGAGCGCGGCCGCCGCGCCGGGGTGGCGATCATCGGCGGCGGCCCCGGCGATCCCGGCCTGATCACGGTGCGCGGGCGGCAGTTGCTCGCCGAGGCCGACGTGGTGCTCACCGACCGGCTGGCCCCCCGCTCGCTCCTGGATGAGCTGCGGGAGGACGTCGAGATCATCGACGCGGGCAAGATTCCCTACGGCCGGGCCATGGCCCAGGAGCACATCAACGCGGCGCTCATCGCGCATGCCCGGGCCGGCCGGTTCGTGGCCAGGCTCAAGGGCGGTGACCCCTTTGTCTTCGGCCGCGGCGCCGAGGAAGTCCTGGCCTGCCTGCGGGCCGGCGTTCCCGTCACCGTCGTGCCCGGCGTGACCAGCGCGGTCGGCGTCCCGGCGAGCGCGTGGGTGCCGGTGACCCACCGGGGCGTGGCCCAGGAATTCCACGTGGTGTCAGTGCATGTTCCGCCTGGGCATGAGCGGTCTACCGTGAACTGGGAACTACTCGGCGCCAGTTCGGGAACCCTGGTGCTGTTGATGGCCGTGGAGCGGATCGGCGCGGTCGTGACAGAATTGATGCGATACGGGCGCGGTCCGGATACCCCCGTTTCGGTAATCGCAGACGGTACCCTGCCGACGCAGCGCACAATTAACTCAACGCTGGAACAAGTGGAAGGCCTTGTGGCAGAGGGGGGGATCCGGCCACCAGCGATCATGGTGGTGGGCGACGTCGTGAGCGTCGCCGCGGAGATCACGGAACTCATGCGCGATGTAACCGCCTGATGGGCGGAGTAACTCTCTGGTGCGCCATGTAACGGCTTGACGAAGGGGATAAACTCCGCGTGCCAGGCGATCAACCCGGAGGACCCTCCAGGCCCGGCCGGCCCGCTGGCTTGAGGGATAGCCGTAGGGCTTAAAGGGAGCTTGAGGAGGCCGCTCGAACGATGGAAGGTCAGGGCGTGGCAGCGTCACCAGCTCCTGCGGTCGGCAGGCAAGGCCAGCCAGGCGCGGGTGCTGTTGTAGCTACTGAGCTTGCTGATCCTCGCGAGGATCGTGTCACTAGTGTTATAGCCCACGGTAGTGACGGGCAGGGACCAAGCGGGGATGACAGTCACGTGATGGTTGCCCCAGGTCACCCAGAGGCGTCAGCCCAGGACACTGGGGTGTCTCCCCAGAGGGAACAGTCGCCGCCGCCCGAGTCACAGGCTGAACATCAGCTGTCCCAAGAGCCAACAGCCGAGTACCAGCCGCCCCAAGAGCCAACAGCCGAGTACCAGCCGCCCCAAGGACCCCCATCACCCGCGCCGTCCCAGGCGACTGAATCGGACAAACCGGATAATATGGTTGGCCCAGATCAAGCTGAAGCTCCTGCGAGGGATGAGATTACGGGCCACGACCAGAGCGCGGCCGGCCCCGAGGCCCCGGCCGACCGGCTCCCGCCTGAAGACCCAACACAGCCAGCTCAGGACTCACCGCAGCCAGCCCAAGACCTGGCGCAGCCCGAAGATGCAGCGCCGCCCGAAGATGCAGCGCCGCCCGAAGATGCAGCGCCGCCCGAAGATGCAGCGCCGCCCGAAGATGCAGCGCCGCCCGAAGATGCAGCGCCGCCCGAAGACGCCGGCGCAGAGCCGGTGTCCGCGGCCCCGCCTCCGGCCGCCGCCGCGTCTCACGTCCGAGTGGACGCCCGGCTGCTGGAAGCCGCGCTGCTGAACCTCAGGAAGCGGATCGCCGCCACCCCCCTCGTCTTCGAGATAGCCGGGGCCGCGGCCATGAAGACCCAACGCACTAAGCTTCTCAGCCAGATCGACGATTACCTTCTGCCGAGGGTGCGCAGGTCAGCGGCACCGGTCCTGGTAGCCCTCGTCGGCTCCACCGGGGCCGGGAAGTCAACGCTGGTGAACAGCATCGTCGGCGCGAACGTCAGCGCGACCGGGGTACGCCGGCCGACGACGAACAGCCCAGTTCTCGCCTGCCATCCCGACGAGATCGACTGGTTCGCCGAGAACAATTTCCTGCCGACACTACCTCGGGTCAGGCAGGAGGGCCTAGCCAGGCCCGGTCGTGACGGCCTGCTCGTCCTGGCGGCGAGCGAGGGCATGCCAAGGGGCATCGCCCTGCTGGACACGCCCGACATCGACTCGGTGGTGCAGGCTCACCACGAGTTCGCCTACCAGTTCCTCGATGCCTCGGACCTGTGGCTGTTCATGACCAGCGCCAGCCGGTACGCTGACGGGCCCGTCTGGGAGATCCTCCAGCACGCGCGAGAGCGGAAGGCATCTCTCGGCGTGGTGATGTCACGGGTACCTCAGGCTTACCGGACTGAGCTCGTGGATCATTTCACGGCCATGCTGGCGGCGAACGGGATCACGGCCGAGGACCGGTTCGTAATACCCGAGATCCCGCTCATCGACGGGATGCTCCCGCCCGATGCATACGAGCCGATCCGTGACTGGCTTGCCGATACCGCGGCGCGGGCCGATCGCCGGGTGGCGGTGCTCTCTCAAACGATGTCGGGCGTGCTCGATACGTTCAAGACCAGGATTCCGGCCATCGCCGCGCACGTAGAGGCGCAGGTCTTGCTGCGTGCGCAGTTGCGGCGCGCCGCCGAGACGGCTTACGAAAGCGCCTTCGTCGAGGTCAGCACGGGTATGAAGAACGGGACGCTGCTGCTTGGCGAGGTACTCGCGCGGTGGGAGGACTGCGTGGTCGGCGGCGAACTGCGGCCACGCCGCGGGGTTAAAGGGGCCAAAGGCGCCAAGGGAGCGAACAAAAAGGGCAAGCGGGCGCGGCGAGGGCCGTCCCGGACGGCGGCGCTCAACGCTTCCCTCCGTTCGGTCATCGAGTCGTCCATCGTGTCCATCGCGGACCGTGCCGCCGAGCATGTGCACGGCCAGTGGCGCAGTGATCCCGCAGGCGCCGTGTTGCTGGCGGACGCCGCCGCGGAGCGGGCCCGCGATGTGCGCGCGAAGCAGGTGTTCGAATCGGTCTTCGGGCCCGGCGGACAGAGCGCCAACGTTGTTATCGCGGCTGATGACATCAGGGCCGCCGAGACGATTACCGCCGCTGACGCGGCCCAGGCCGCTACCTACAGCCGGTCTTCGCCCGACCTGGCGCTGCGGGCCGCCCGCGCGGTCGGGGCGTGGCAGGATCACCTGACACGGATCGTGCATGCGGAAGATTCGCAGTCCGCAGCCAGGCGGATCTCCTTCGACGACGAGGCGCTCAGCCTGGTCGTCCTGGTGGCGATGCTCGGCGAGGACGCGTCCCGCACGGTCACGTCGGCGGCCGATCCCGAGGGCGGCAGCATCTATGCCGAGCCGCGGCGGATGCTGACCTCGGTGTTCGGCGAGCCGATGCTGGCCGGGATCCTTGCCAAGGCACGTACGGATCTGCTGGACCGGGTCCGACTGCTGCTTGACGAGGAACTGGTCAGGTTCATTGAGGTGCTCGACGCGGCCGGACCCTGCGACGATGTCGCGGCGATCCGGCTTTACCAGGCGGAATTCTCGCTCGAGGCGGTTAGGTGACAGCGAACACGATCGGGGTGGCCGGGCTGGCGAACACGCGGCTGCCGGCCAGGCTCGCCTCGCTCACCGAGCTGACCAGGATCGGTGCCGGCCGGACCGGAGCCGACGGGTTCAGCCAGGAACTTCTCTCCGATGCGGAAACGTTGCTGCGGCGGTCGGGTGAGCGGATGCGGATGTCCGCCTCGCACACCGTCGTGGCTCTGGCTGGGGGGACCGGCAGTGGTAAGTCCACGCTGTTCAACGCCCTGGCCGGGGCGAATTTCTCGCCTGCAGGCGTGACGCGGCCCACCACCAAGCACTCGCACGCGTGCGTGTGGGGCGTGGAGGGGGCTGCCCCGCTGCTCGACTGGCTCAACGTGCAGCGGCGGCACCGCTACGCCCGGGCGAGCGCCCTCGATGAGGGGGAGGCGTCGCTGACGGGACTGCTCCTGCTCGACCTGCCCGACCACGACTCGGTGGTCACTGGTTCGGCCGCCCTCGTCGACCGCCTAGTCAAGATGGCGGACATGCTGGTCTGGGTGCTCGACCCGCTGAAGTACGCGGACGCGTCGGTGCACCGGCGCTACCTGGTCCCGCTGGCCGGGCACGCCGCCGTGACGACGGTAGTGCTTAACCAGGCTGACACGCTGACTCCCGAGCAGGCCGCCGATTGCGAGTCCGACCTGCGCCGGCTGCTCGACTCCGAAGGGCTAGCCGAGACTCAGGTCCTCATGACGTCCGCGATGACCGGTGCTGGCCTCGATGAGCTCAGGCGCGTGCTGGCCGCGGCCGTGGCCGCCCGGCGCGCCTCCACCGACCGGATCACGGCCGACGTTGACGCCCTGCTGGAGAGGTTTGCCGTTTACGCCGGGGATTCCGTGCCGGGCTGGCAGCCGCCGGGACCGCCTTCGACACACCCATCGGCCATGCCCCCGGCTGACGCGGCACCCGTCGGGGCCAGACCCGAGCTGCCCCGGTCGCAGGCCCCGGCCCGGCCGCCGTGGGATCAGGCGGAGGGGGGCGAATACGAGGGTCACGGGAGCGGCTTCCCAGCTGAGCCCGGTGCCTTCTCGGCAGGCAGGGGTGGCGCGGCCGCCGAGGATCCGGCCAATGGGCGGTCGGTCGTCGCATCCGACTGGCAGCCGTGGCAGAAAACCGCCGCCCCGACCATCCCGCCGTCCTCAGCGCGACCGCCCTGGGAGGACGCGACGCCGGAGGGCGACCGAGCCGCGAAACGCGTCGAAGATCCCGCCATCTACGTTCCCGCAGGTCCTGCAGGCACGCTCACCGCGGCCTTCGCGAAAGCCGCCGGGGTAGCGGCCGTGACCGAGACCCTGAACGGCGTGCGGGAACGCAACGCCGCGGGATATATCGGCTGGCCGCCTGCCCGGTTGGTGGCGCGCCTGCGGGGGAGGACACCCGCCCGCAAGCTGCTGGCCAGTGACCCCGCTGACGCTGCGCAGGCCCAGCGATCCGACATCGACAACGCGATTACGGTATTCGCCAACGAGGTAGGCGGTTCGCTGCCGGAGCCATGGCCACGGACCGTGCTGACCGCTTCGCGGTCGAGGGCGGACGAGGCCCAGGCAGCTCTGGGCGCGGCCGTCGCGCAGGGGTTGCCGCGGCGCGACAAGGTCACCGGGTGGTGGCGGCTGATCGCGTCCGTGCAGTGGTTCCTGATGCTCCTGACGCTGGCGGGCTTGGTCTGGATCGTGCTCATCCTGGGGTTCGGCGAGTCCCACACGGCGCACAAGTCGTCACTGATCAGTGATGTGTCACTAGCTCCCTGGCTCGGGGTCATGGTCCTGGCGCTGCTGGTGCTGGGCTGGCTGATCGCATCCTGGTGCCAGAATATGGTCGTTCTCGCGGCGGATCGCGAGCGCGAACAAGCTGTCCACGCCATCCTGAGCCGGGTCTCCGCCGCCGCCAGCGACCTAGTCCTCGTGCCGGTCGGCCGCGAACTCGCCGACTACGAGCGCTTCCGCACCCAGCTCGCCGCCGCGACAGCGCGCTCTTGAGGTAGTGCCCCGCGGCCCTGTGGGGACCTGACCGCTAGATGGGGTAGCGGGTGGGTTCGGTGGTGCTGGTCCGGCCGGAGGGGGCGGTCCAGCGGAAGGTGGCCGGGGTGATCTGCTCGACTTTCCAGCGGGGGTGCTGCTTGAGCCGGTGGTCATGCCGGCACTTCGGACCGCCATTACACAGGCAGGTCCGGCCGCCGGCCTCGTAGGGGATGTTGTGCTCGAAGTCGGCCTGGGTGGCGGGTCGCCGGCAGGCGGGGGCGGTGCAGGTCGCGTGCCGGATCTGGGCCAGGTGCCGCAGTTTGCGGCCGGGGTCATGCCCGGCCGCCTCGAACCGGTGATCACAGCTCCCGGTGGCGATCGGGTCCACCGCGAATGCCAGGTCCCGCTGCCCGGGAACCCCGGTGGTGAACCGCCAGGATCCGTACCCGCCCGGCGGCCCGTCCCGGCCGCCGGCGGTGACGGTGAATCCTGGGCCGTCCCGGCTGGCCGCGCCGGGCGGATCCGGCGGGCCGGGTCCGCCGGGCGGCCCGGTTTTCTGCTGGTCGCCCGGCCCTTTAGCGCGGTTTCCGGGGGCGGGCCGGGCGCAGCCGTGCCCGATCGCGTGGCCCTGCCCGTCGGTCACGGTCAGGCACCAGGTGGTCGTGGGGTTGGCGGCGGCGGCGCGGGCCAGGTCCCGGGCCAGCCACGGGTCGACCGGGCCCAGCCCCGGGATCTCCCCGGGCCGGTCCGCCAGCCCCAGCAACGTGGTCAGCGGGACGGTCAGGTGCAGCCGCCCCACGAACCCCGACGGCCGCACCCCCGCCCCCGGCGCGGTCATCGGCGCGGCCGGATCCGCCGGGACCGGGGGCCCCGGGGGCCTGACCCGCCGGTCCCCGGACCGCCTGCCGGACCGCCACTGCCGCTCTCGCTGCCGCTGCCACCGCTGCCACTGCCGCCGCTGCCACTGCCGCCGCTGCCACTGCCGCTGCCGCCGCTGCCGCCGCCACTGCCGCCGCTGCCACTGCTGCCGCTGTCACCGCTCCCACCGGTGCTCACCGGGCTCGCCGGTCTCACCGGGCTTGCCGGGCTTGCCGGTCTTGCCGGGCTTGCCGGGCTTGCCGGTGGTGCCGTCACTTGCGGGGGCGGGGGGAGCGGGGCGGGAGTCTTTGTCCAGCAGCAGGTCGAGGTAGGCGCGGGCGCGCAGCTCATCCATGCTGCCGGCCAGCCCGGCCTTGCGCAGCTGCCGGGCCCACCAGGAGATCCGCTGATCCGCGGCCAGCACCTCGGCCGGGGGGAGTTCCCGGCCGGCCAGCGCCGCGTTCCCGCTGTCCTCGGCCCACCGCTGCACCCGGGCGTCCTTCGCGGCCTCCTCCCGCCGCTTCCGCGCCTTCTGCGGCGCGACGGCCATCACCGCCTGGGCGATCGCGGCCCGCAGCCCGCCCGGCGTCAGCCGCCCGGCCCGCCCCAGCACCAGCTCCTCCGCCGCCCGGGCCTCCTCCGCATCCAGCAGGACGGTGGCCCACGCGATGATCTGCGCCTTGGCATGCCGCAGGATCCCGGCGCGGAACGCCGCCCTGGTGCCGGGCAGCCTGACTTCCAGGTCCCGGGCCAGGTCCAGCATCCCCTCCGCGGTCGCCGCGGCCCTCGGCCAGCAGCTGGGCGATCTCATCCCCGGCGAACTCCTCCCGCTCCGCCGGCATCCCTGCCGGGCCGTCGGGCGCGTGGCCGGGGGCGGGACGGCGGCGGGTGAACTCCGCCAGCGCGGCGTGCTTGAGGGAACACGCGGTGGCCTCGGCCCGGTCCAGCGCGCCGATGATCCCGGCCAGCTCATCATCACTGGCCCCGGCGAACCGGTCCTCATCCCCGGCGGCGTCCTCAGCGAACCCCAGCAGCACCCCGCCGCCGGGCGCCACATCCAGCGGCTGCCCGGTGCCGAACCCGCCGGCCGGGCCGGCGTACTCACCGGGGACCCGCCGCGCTGAGCCGGGCATCCCCGGCCCGCGGCGGCCCACCCTCACCCCGGCCTGGGGCACCTCGACGTCCGCGGGGCAGCCCGGCCGCCCACTCGGCCTCGGCGGCCTGCTCCGCGGCCTGGGCGGCGGCGATCCGCCGCGACTCCGCCCGCAACCCGTCCAGGTCCACGTCATCGGGCAGCGCCGGATCGTCCGGATCCGGGCACCACCGGGGATCCTGCTCGGGATCGGGCGGCGGATCACCGCTGTCCGTCGCGGCCAGCCACGCCTCCCACCGATCCGGGTCAGCCAGCGGATCCGTCCCGGCCGGGACCGGACGCCACCCGTCCGCCTCATCGAGGGGATTTCCCGCGACGTCCCAGCCCCAGGTCGGATCGGGCTGCACGGCACCGGGCGCATGGGCGCTCCGGGCAGGATCCCGATCCCGTCCAAAACGCCCTTGGCCCGGCGCTGCCGACATGGGCCCTCCTTTTCGCCGCTGGGTCCGTTGCCATCGTGATAGTCGCAATTATACTCGAATACATTAGCTAAAACAAGCCAGAAAGACAGCAGATCCTCGCAAAGTTAGAATGGGAGGCCGCGCTCGAACTGCAAATGAACAGACGAGGCGGCAAAGCCCGCAAACGAACAGACGAGGCGGCAAAACCCGGACCCGAACGAAAGCCGAAACGGCAAAGCGCGAAGGCATGCTCCCAAGTGCGTGCCCGGATCGGAGCCGGTCGCCCACCCCACCGGGCCGCCGGAGGCGTCAAGGTCGAGCGTGGCGAGGTGCTCTTCGAAACGGGGACCGGCCAGGCGGGGCAGGCCGTCGCGCGCGCCCAGTCGCCGCGTGACAGGCCGGCCAGCAGCGCGGTAAGCTCCGCTCGCAGCCGAGCAACAGCGTCAACACGCAGCAAAGCCTGCCACGCTAGGCCGGGGACGATGGCGCTGGCGATGCGACATGCAGCCCGGGTCGGCCGGGTTGACCGGTGATTGCGCTGCGGCCTGGGAGGCGAGCCGCCTGGTTGTCAGCGACCCGCAGATGGTTAGGTCCGTCGATCCGGGACCGCAGATACTCGTTCGGGGTGACGCCCACCAGTTCGCGGAACTCATCCGCGAGATGCGGCTGGTCAGCGTACCCGTGCTCGGCGGCCAGGACGGCCCAGTCGACCTGGCTCTGCCCGTGGATGGCACGAACGACCCGCTGAATCCGCTGTACCCGGGCGAAGCGCTTAGGAGTCAGACCCACCTGAGCCGTGAACCGCCGCCGAAGCGTCCTCGGCAACAGTCCCAGGTCGCGCGACACGTCGCCCACCGGAACACCCCGCGACAACGCCCCCGCGGCGGCCAGAACGGCCGGATCAGGCCGGCCGCCAGTCAGCTGTCGCAGCAGGACAGACTCCATAACGGCCAGAGCATCACCGGGAGTCCTCGCCTCAAGCAGCCGCTCCCGCAGGCACGCACCGGACCGCCCCCAGAGCGTCTCCAACGCCACCAGCTCGTCCCGCGTCTGCGCCAGCGGCACTCCGAGGAAGCAGCCGGCGGCGCCCAGCGCGAACGTCACGGAGACATGAGCGTGGCCCTCTTCGAACTCGATCACGCAAGCGCGGCTCGTCGGCCCGGCGGCCATGGCGCCAGAGACCTGGCTGGCGCGGCCAGCGTCGTCGAAGGAACGGAACGCGTCCCGGTTGAGGCTGACCCACAGCCCCGTTTCGGGACCAGGCAGGATCTTCTCGACCGAGGTCCGTGGCTGTTCGCCGGCCCGGTAGACCATCGCCCGCACGAGCCCGGCCAGCGGCGGCGCGGGCTGACGGACGACGACAGGCATTGGCCTACACCTGGCCGGGTTTCACGAGCCGAGCCGAGTAAAGCCGGAGCCGAAGCCGGTGTCCCTTTTTGCCAAGACTCCCGCGGCAGCTTGCTGGCAGGATCGGAGCCAACGAGGACGGGGAGGTCACGTCACGATGGTAGAAGACCGGCCGAACTGGCGGACGGGCAAGACGTTCGCCCGGTTCCGCGATCCCGCGGGCAACGTCCTCGGCGTCTACGAGCAGCCTGGCCTGGCCGAGATGGAGGCTAAACATGCCTGAGGACAGCGCGGATCTCGACCGGATGCTTGACCTGACCACTCCGTGGTGCCTGCGGGTGGCTGCCACCCTGCACATCCCCGAACACATCGAGGCCGGCCATACTGACATCCGCGACCTGGCTGCCAAAGCAGGATGCGACCAGGATGCCTTGCACGCGGTCCTCGGCCATCTAGTGTCCCAGGGGGTGTTCACCGAGGAATCGCCGGGGCGTTTCTCCTGCAATAGGCCGGCCGCCCAGCTAGCGGACTCCAGCCGTTTCATCGACCTCAACGGCATCGGCGGCCGGATGGCGCACACGTGGGGGACCCTGCTCGACTACGTCCGTACCGGTGAGCCGGGCTACCAGCAGGTGTTCGGCCTGCCTTTCTGGGAGGACCTCGCCGCGCATCCGCCGATCGCGGCGGACTTCGACGCGCTGATGGGACCGGCCGGGCATGGTCTTCCCGATTTCGACATCGAGCTCAGCGGCGGCTGGGAGCCGATCCACACCGTGGTCGATGT
This sequence comes from uncultured Actinomycetes bacterium, assembly GCA_963806335.1. Taxonomy (GTDB): domain Bacteria; phylum Actinomycetota; class Actinomycetes; order Streptosporangiales; family Streptosporangiaceae; genus Palsa-504. The sequence goes on along the minus strand of CAWDXO010000013.1, from coordinate 213,291 downwards.
GGGCGGCGGAACCGGAGCCATGCTGGCGTCTCTCCTCCGCCGTCATCCGCAGCTAACGGGCATCCTCGTCGACCTCCCGGGCACGGTCGCCCGGGCCGCCGAGACCATAGACCAAACCGGAGTGGCCGGCCGGGTAACAATCCACGGACAGAGTTTCTTCGATCCGCTGCCCGCCGGCGCCGACCTGTACGTGCTGAAGAAGGTGCTCAACGACTGGCCGGACGAGCCGACCGTAGCCATCCTGCGCCGCTGCGCCGAGGCCGCTTATCCCGACGGGAGAATCGTCGTCCTTGGCGGCGTCTCGCCTGATGACATCCCGCGCTCCCTGGGCATCGACATGCTGGTAGCGGGCGGGAAGACCAGCGGGCTGACGCAGTTCACCAAGCTAGCGCGCCGCGCCGGGCTCGAGATCGTGACCGCGGGAACCCAGGCCTCCGGCCAGTACGTCGTCGAGTGCCAGGTCCCTAAGACCAGCCAGCTAATTCCCTAAGACTAGAAAGAAAGGCTAGCCATGAGCCAGGACTCCGAGGCCAGCCGAGTGCTCGGTCTCGCCCACGGCCAGCTCTGTTATCTGCAGCTACCGGCGGTCAGCGGCACGCGGGCGGCCGCGTTCTATGCCGCCGTCTTCGGCTGGGACATCGAGGAGCACCACCCGGACTTCGAGTCCCCCGGCCTCATCGGCCAGTGGGTGGAGGGCCGTCCGCCAGCCCGGGACGCCGGGCCGATGATCTGGCTCCACGTCGCCGACATGGATGAAACCCTCAACCGGGTAACGGCCCATCGCGGCGAGATCTTGGAGCCACCGTCCCCCGACGGCCCGACCCGCACCCTCGCCACGATCGTCGACCCCGAAGGCAACCCCATCGGCCTGGCCGGCCACGCCCAGCCCCGCGGACCGGCCGCGCCCAGCCCCGCGTACCGGCCACGCCCAGCCCCGCGTACCGGCCGCGCCCAGCCCCGCGGACCGGCCGCGCCCAGCCCCGCTGACGCGGCCCCGCCGCGCCCGCACCTCCGGCGGCGCCAAGGTTCGCTTCAGGCGAACCAGCCGCTGGTAAGCACCTCGCCCATTTCATGGTTACATGTAATCCTGTAATCAGATTTGACTGGGCCGGGAGATGCCATGGAGGCTAGCCACCCACTAGACGCATACTCGCAGATCGTCACCGGCGTCGCCGAACGCCTTACCCCGAAGGTGGCGAGCCTGCGGGTGCCACGCCGGGGGCCGGGCGGGACGGGGGAGAGCCTCGGTTCGGCCGTGGTCTTCACCGGTGACGGGTTCCTGCTGACCAACGCCCACGTGGTCGGCAAGGCGACCAGCGGTACCGCGTCCTTTTCCGATGGTACGTCCGCTCCGTTCCGGGTCGTGGGCGCGGATCCGCTCTCCGATCTGGCCGTGCTGCGCGCCAACGGCCCGACCCCCGAGCCGGCCGAGCTGGGCGAGGCCGATCAGCTCAAGGTCGGGCAGCTGGTGGTGGCGGTCGGTAACCCGCTCGGCCTGGCCGGTTCCGTAACGGCCGGTGTGGTCAGCGCGCTCGGCCGGTCCCTGCCCGCCCGCGGGCGCGTGATCGAGGACGTCATCCAGACCGACGCGGCGCTGAACCCTGGCAACTCGGGCGGGGCGCTGGCCGACGCGGACGCACGCGTCATCGGGATCAACACGGCCGTGGCCGGCGTCGGCCTGGGCATGGCCGTCCCGGTGAACGACACCACGCGGCGGATCATCTCCGCGCTGATGCGTGACGGCCGGGTCCGGCGGGCCTACCTGGGCCTGGCCATGATGCCGGGTCCGGTGCCCGCGGCGTGGCGCGAGCGCCTCGGCCGGAAGACCGGGCTGCTCGTGGCCGAGGTGGTGCCCGGCGGGCCCGCCGACCGGGCCGGCCTCCGCCAGGGGGACCTGCTGCTCACCGTGGCGGGGCAGCCGGTCGCGGCCTCCCAGGACCTGCAGCGGCAGATGTTCTCCGAGGCGATCGGCCAGCCGCTGGCCATCACCGTCATGCGTAACGGCGCCCTGGTCGACGTGATCGCCGAACCCTCCGAACTAGTCGCCGCCTGACGCCGGCTCCCGGCCGGCCCCACGCCGGCTCCCGGCCGGCCCCACGCCGGCCCACGCCGGCCCCACGCCGGCTCCCGGTCGGCTCCCGGCCGGCCCCACGCCGACGCCGGCCGCGTGTCATCCCGATTCCGCCGAGGGGAATGATAAGCACAATAGTCCTCGGCAGGGAAGGCACAGCATGAGCCACGAACCGGTCCGCGCGCCGCGCGGCTCGCAGCGCAGCTGCAAGGGATGGGCCCAGGAAGCCGCGATGCGCATGCTGATGAACAACCTGGATCCTGAGGTCGCCGAACATCCCGACCAGCTCATCGTCTACGGCGGCTCCGGCCGCGCCGCCCGGAGCTGGGACGCCTACGCGGCGATCATCAGGACCCTCCAGGGCCTCAACGATGACGAGACCCTGCTCGTCCAGTCCGGCAAGCCCGTCGGGGTCCTGAGAACTCACGAATGGGCCCCGCGCGTGCTCATCGCGAACTCCAACCTCGTCCCGCAGTGGGCGACCTGGGAGGAGTTCCGCCGCCTCGAGCACCTCGGCCTGACCATGTACGGCCAGATGACCGCCGGCTCCTGGATATACATCGGCACCCAGGGTATCCTGCAGGGCACTTACGAGACATTCGCCGCCATCGCCGCTAAACGCTTCGGCGGCACCCTGGCCGGCACCATTACGCTGACCGCCGGCCTGGGCGGGATGGGCGGCGCGCAGCCGCTGGCCGTGACCATGAACGGCGGTGTGGTCATCTGTGTCGAGTGCGACCCGTCCCGGATCGCCAGGCGCATCGAGCACGGCTACCTCGACGAGCAGGCCAAAGACCTCGACGACGCCATCGCCAGAGCCGTCGCCGCCCGGGACGCAAATAAGCCTCTCTCCATCGGACTCCTGGGCAACGCCGCCGAGGTGTTCCCGGCCATGCTCAAGCGCCACGCGCCCATCGACATCGTCACCGACCAGACCTCGGCCCACGATCCACTGACGTACCTGCCGAAAGGCGTCGCCTTCGACGACATGGCCGCGCTGCGAGCCGAGGATCCGGAAGGCTTCACCATCAGGGCCCGCGACTCGATGGCCGAGCAGGTCGCCGCCATGGTCGAGTTCCAGGACGCGGGCGCCGAGGTCTTCGACTACGGCAACTCCATCCGCGGCGAAGCCCAGCTAGCCGGCTACCAGAGAGCGTTCGACTTCCCCGGCTTCGTCCCGGCCTACATCCGCCCGCTGTTCTGCGAGGGCAAGGGCCCGTTCCGCTGGGCCGCGCTGTCCGGCGACCCGGACGACATCGCCGCCACCGACCGGGCCATCCTCGAGCTGTTCCCGGAGAACGAGTCCCTGGCCAGGTGGATAAGGCTCGCGAAGGAGAAGGTGCACTTCCAGGGCCTGCCGGCCCGGATCTGCTGGCTCGGCTACGGCGAGCGGCACCTGGCCGGGCTGCGCTTCAACGAGATGGTCAAAAACGGCGACCTGTCCGCCCCGATCGTGCTGGGCCGCGACCACCTGGACTGCGGCTCGGTCGCGTCGCCGTACCGCGAAACCGAGGCAATGGCCGACGGATCCGACGCCATCGCCGACTGGCCCCTGCTGAACGCGCTGGTCAACACGGCCTCCGGCGCGTCCTGGGTGTCCATCCACCACGGCGGCGGCGTCGGCATCGGCCGCTCCATCCACGCCGGCCAGGTCTGTGTGGTCGACGGCACCGAACTCACCGCCACCAAGCTCGAGCGAGTCCTCACCAACGACCCGGCGATGGGCGTGATCAGGCACACCGACGCCGGCTACGAAAGGGCCGCCACGGTGGCGGCCGAGCGCGGCGTCCGGGTCCCCATGGCGGAGGGATGAGCTTCGCCGAGCTGTGGCGCGAGCTCGAACCGCTTGGCCGCCACGAAAGCACCGGCGGCTACCGCCGCTACTCCTGGACCGAGGCCGACGCCAGCTGCCGCGCCTGGTTCACCGACCAGGCGAACAAGCGTGGCCTGACCGTCGAGCCCGACAACAACGGCAACCTATGGGCCTGGTGGGGGCCACGGGCACCGAACGCCATCGTCACCGGGAGCCATCTGGACTCGGTCCCCGACGGCGGAGGTTACGACGGAGCGCTAGGCGTGGCGGCTGCCCTGGCCGCCGTAGACAACCTAAAGTCAAAATCCTTTTATCCCGAACGACCGGTGGCTATCACCGTCTGGACCGAGGAAGAGGGCGCCCGCTTTGGCGTCTCCTGCCTGGGCAGCCGCCTGCTGGCGGGCGCTATCGCGCCGGACGCGGCCCGGGCCCTCACCGACGACGCCGGTCTCACGCTGGCCGCGGCGATGGCGGCCGCGGGCGTGGACGCCCAGCTGATCGGTCCTCGCGATGACCTCCTGATGAGCATCGGCGCCTTCGTCGAACTGCACGTGGAGCAGGGCCGTGCGCTGGCGCCGCTGGGCGCCGCCGTCGGCGTCGCCGAGGGAATCTGGCCGCACGGCCGCTGGCGGCTCGACTTCACCGGGCGCCCCGACCACGCGGGCACCGCCCGGTTCGCCGACCGCAACGACCCGATGCTCCCGTACGCGAGCACCGTCCTCACCGCCCGCCAGACCGCTGAACAGCATGGTGCCCTGGCTACGGTCAGCAAGGTGATCGCGGAGCCGGGCGGCGTCAACGGCGTCTCTGCGGTGGTCAAGGCCTGGCTGGACGCCCGTGCCCCGGACGAGGAAACGCTGCAGAAGACCGTCACCATCGTCCGTTCGGCCGCGGAAAAAACGTGCGCCGAGCACGGGGTGATGCTGACGGTACGGCCGGAGTCATACACCCCGCCCGTCCGTTTCGACGCTGGCCTGCGGGACCGGATCGTTGGCGTGCTGGCCGCGGCCGGGATGACCGCCCCGGTGCTGCCCACCGGGGCCGGCCACGACGCCGGGATCCTGGCCGCCCGGATCCCGACGGCGATGCTTTTCGTCCGCAACCCCACCGGCGTCTCGCACTCGCCCGCCGAGCATGCCGAACCGGCGGACTGCGAAGCCGGGGTCCGCGCGCTCGCCGCGGTGCTAGAGGACCTAGCCGGACCGGCCCGCCCGTCTCGCCCGCGCCCCCCTCGCCCATCCCCCGCTCGCCCGTCTCGCCCGCGCCCCCCTCGCCCATCCCCCGCTCGCCCATGACCGTCCGCCGCTGGCTCGCCGACCTGGCCTGGCTCCCGGGCCAGGGCCTCTCCCGCGACGTTCTCATCGAAGCCGACGGGGACCGCTTCACCTCCGTCACCCCTGCCGCCCCACCAGCCCCTGCCGCCCTACTAGTCTCTACCCCATCCGCCCCTGCCTCCCCACCAGTTCCTGCTGCCCCGCCAGCCCCTGCCGCCCATATCGCCCCATCAACCTCACCCGCCCCGCAGCACCTCCGAGGCCTCACCCTCCCCGGCTTCGCCAACGCTCACTCCCACGCCTTCCACCGCGCGCTACGGGCCACCACGCAGGCCGGCCAGGGGACGTTCTGGACCTGGCGCAATCGCATGTACGAGGTCGCCGCGCGGCTCGATCCGGACAGTTACCTTGCCCTCGCCCGGGCCGTGTACGCCGAGATGGCCCTGGCCGGGATCAGCTGCGTCGGTGAGTTCCACTACCTGCATCACCAGCCGGACGGCCGCCCCTATGCCGACCCGAACGCGATGGGATCCGCCCTGGTCCAGGCGGCCGCCGAGGCGGGCCTGCGCATCACCCTGCTCGACACCTGCTACCTGGCCGGCGGCCTGGACCGGTCCGGGGTGCTGCCGCTGTCCGGCGCGCAGGTGCGGTTCACCGACGGCGACGCCACGCGGTGGGCGTCGCGGGCGGACGAACTCAAGCTCGACGAGTACCCGCACGCTAAGGCCGGCGCGGCCATCCACTCGGTCCGCGCGGTGCCGCCGGAGCACATGCATCCGGTCGTGGCCTGGGCCCGCGGGCGGGATGCCCCGCTGCACGTTCACATGTCCGAGCAGCAGGCCGAGAACGACGCGTGCCAGGCCGTCTACGGCGTGTCGCCCGCCCGGCTGCTGTACGACGAAGACGCGCTCGGGCCGCGGACCACCGTGGTGCACGCGACCCACGTCAGCGCGGCCGATCTGGAACTGCTCGGCGGGGCCCAGGTGTTCGCCTGCCTGTGCCCCACCACCGAACGCGACCTCGGGGACGGCCTCGCGCCCGCGCGGCCGCTGGCCGCGTCCGGGTGCACGCTCACCCTGGGCAGCGACAGCCACGCCGCGATCGACATCCTTGCGGAGGCCCGCGGCGTGGAATACGCCGAACGGCTGGCCCGGCGCTCGCGCGGGCACTTTACCGCCGAGGCCCTGCTGCGGGCCGCTACCTCCGCCGGGCACAGCAGCCTGGGCTGGCCCGACGCGGGGCATATCGTCCCCGGCGCGCGGGCGGACCTGGTGACCGTGACCCTGGATAGCGTGCGGACCGCGGGCGCCGGTCACGGCCTGGCCCTGGAGACCGCGGTGTTCGCGGCGAGCGCGGCCGACGTGCGGGATGTCGTGATCAGCGGCCGGGACGTGGTCCGCGATGGCGTTCACCTGCTGGTGCCGGGCGTGCCCGCCGAGCTCTCCCGTTCGATCCACGCGGTCCTCGGCTGAAGCGGACAATTGACGGTATGACCGAGATTCCCGCGGTGGACCTGGGTAACGGCGTCGCGATGCCGATGGTGGGGTTCGGCACCTGGCAGATCCAGGGCCCGCGCGGCTATGAGGCCATCCGGCACGCGCTGCGGGTCGGTTACCGGCATGTCGACACCGCCACCATGTACCGGAACGAGGCCGAGGTCGGTCGCGCCATCGCCGAAAGCGGCCTGGACCGTCGCGACGTGTTCGTCACCACCAAGCTGCCGCCGGGCCGGGCCGGGCAGGCCCGCGCCACCATCGCCGACAGCCTGCGGGCCCTGCGCACGGACTACGTGGACCTGTGGCTGATCCACTGGCCGCCGCGCCGGCAGGCCTCACCCCGGCTGTGGCGGGACTTCCTCACCATTAGGGACGAGGGACTGTGCCGCGCAGTCGGCGTCAGCAATTACGACGTCGCCCAGATCGACGAGCTGATCGCGGCGACGGGCGAGGGCCCGGCGGTCAACCAGATCTCGTGGAGCCCCGCCCATTACGATTCGGCGCTGCTGGCCGCGCACGCCGAGCGCGGGGTGGCCGTGGAGGGCTACAGCTCGCTCAAGGGCACCCGGCTGGGCCATCCGGTCCTGGCCGAGATCGCGGCCAGATACGGTGTGACGCCCGCGCAAGTGGTGCTGCGCTGGCACCTCGAGCTCGGCATCACCGTGATCCCCAAGTCCGTCCGCCCCGAACGCATCGAGTCGAACCTGGACCTCTTCGGTTTCTCCCTCACCAGCGAGGAAATAGCGCGCATCAACCGGCTCTAGCGCCCCGCGACCTTCCGCCGTCAGGCCTCCAGGGGAACCGCATTGTGCCGCAACGGTGTGCGGATGGCAAGTGGTTATCCACAAAGGGATGGGTCGCGATCGAGTTATCCACAGGCGGGCGAGCGTACCGGCGCGGGGGAGGGCGTGTCGGCCACCGTGGAGGGACCCGGTGGCATGGGGCTACCGGTCATCCCAAGGAGGATCGTAATGAGCCAGGGCGGATACGTGACCCTCGTCGGCTTCGTGGCCCAGGACCCGAGGCAGCGTGAGACCAGTCAGGGCAGGGTCACCGACCTGCGCGTGGGCACGACGCCCCGTGTCCAGGATCGCGTGACCGGGGAATGGCGTGACACGGATACCTCGTACTTCACCGTCACCTGCTGGCGCAGGCTGGGTGATCACGTGCGGGCCAGCCTGCGCAAGGGCGACCCGGTCGTGGTCAAGGGACGCTTCCGGACCCGCAGCTACCAGGACAAGACCGGACAAGCCAGGACGGAGGTCACTATCTCCGCCGATACCGTCGGGCACGACCTGAACCAGGGTGTCGCCAACTACATGCGCCAGCGGCCTCAGCCCGCGGTTACGGAAGGCGACTCGGCTGGCGAGGTCAGGGAAACCCCGGACCTGGCCGCAGGCTCGGGCGAGATGATCGACGATGAGGCGATCGAGCGGTTCGGCCGGGATCTCGACGCGGACCTAGACCAGGCCGAACGTACCATGCAGGCGCTCCACGAGCACGAGGACGACGACGAGGGTGCCAGCGCCGCCGTGCCCTTCTGAGCGCTAAGTCCAGATAACGCCTCGCATCCAGTCCACTCTCCTCAGGGTCGGTCTGGCCGGTGTCGCACGGAGCGGATACGTCTGAAAGCATAGCGTAGCCGTTCTGTGCGGCATCCGCGGGCGCGGTCCGTTCCCCGGACGGGTCGGCCCCTGATCGCCGTCATCCCCTTATCTCTAGGGGTGCAGTTGTATTTCCCCGGCCAGCGAGCGGCCAAGACCGAAGCGGACCTGGCGGGGGACGAGGCAACCGGCGCGTGCCCGTAGGCTTGAATGCATGCCGGAGTACATTTACCAGATGCGTGCCGTGCGCAAGGCGCACGGCGACAAGGTCATTCTCGACGACGTCACGCTGGCGTTCCTGCCCGGCGCGAAGATCGGCGTCGTGGGCCCGAACGGAACCGGCAAGTCGACCCTGCTCCGGATGATGGCAGGCGTGGAGCAGCCATCCAACGGCGACGCCCGCCTGATGCCGGGCTTCACGGTGGGCCTGCTGGCCCAGGAGCCCCAGCTGAACGAGAGCAAGACCGTCCTCGGCAACGTCGAGGAGGGCGTGGCCGACACGAAGCGACTGCTCAGCGAGTACAACGAGATCGCCGAGAAGATGGCGACCGATTACTCGGACGATCTGCTCGAGCAGATGGGCCGCCTACAGGAGCAGCTTGACCACAGGGATGCCTGGGACCTGGACAGCCAGGTCGAGCAGGCCATGGACGCCCTGCGCTGCCCGCCGCCGGACGCGGAGGTCACCAGCCTGTCCGGCGGGGAGAAGCGGCGGGTCGCGCTCTGCAGGCTGCTGCTGTCCCAGCCGGATCTGCTGCTGCTCGACGAGCCCACCAACCACCTGGACGCGGAGAGCGTCCAGTGGCTGGAGCAGCACCTGGCCAAGTACCCGGGCACGGTGGTCGCGGTCACCCACGACAGGTACTTCCTCGACGACGTGGCCCAGTGGATCCTCGAGCTCGACCGCGGTCACGCCTACCCGTACGAGGGCAACTACTCCACCTACCTCGAGACCAAGGCGGCCCGGCTCAAGGTCGAGGGGGCGAAGGACGCCAAGAAGCAGAAGCGCCTCGCCGACGAGCTCGAGTGGGTTCGCTCGAGTCCGCGGGCGCGCCAGGCCAAGAGCAAGGCCCGGCTGCAGCGGTATGAGGAGATGGCCGCCGAGGCCGACAAGAACCGCAAGCTGGACTTCGAGGAGATTCAGATCCCGCCGGGCCCGCGCCTGGGCAACGTGGTCGTCGAGGTCCAGGACCTGGTCAAGGGGTTCGGTGACCGGATGCTGTTCGAGAAGCTCTCCTTCACCCTGCCCCGCAACGGCATCGTCGGTGTCCTGGGCCCGAATGGCGTCGGCAAGACCACCTTGTTCAAGATGATCATCGGCGAGGAGCAGCCCGATTCCGGCAACATCAGGATCGGCGAGACGGTCCGCATCTCCTACGTCGACCAGGCCCGCGGGCGCATGGACCCGAACAAGAACGTCTGGGAAGTGATCTCGGACGGCGAGGCGCACATCCGCGTCGGCAACGTCGACTTCCCCAGCCGTGCGTACGTGGCCGCGTTCGGCTTCAAGGGTGCGGACCAGCAGAACAGGCCGGCGTGATGTCCGGCGGCGAGCGGAACCGGATGAACCTGGCGCTCACCCTCAAGCAGGGCGGGAACCTGCTGCTGCTCGACGAGCCGACCAACGACCTGGACGTCGAGACGCTGGGCTCGCTGGAGAACGCGCTGCTCGAGTTCCCCGGCTGCGCGGTCATCACCAGCCACGACCGCTGGTTTCTGGACCGGGTCGCGACGCACATCCTCGCCTGGGAGGGCGGCGCGAACTGGTTCTGGTTCGAGGGCAACTTCGAGGCCTACGAGAAGAACAAGATCGACCGCCTGGGCGCGGAAGCCGCCCGCCCGCACCGCGTCACCTACCGCAAGCTGACCCGCGGCTAGCCCGGCCGATGGCGATCGTCCCGGACACCAAGGACTGGACGTGGGTGCTTCGCAGGCCCTGTCCCGAGTGCGGTTTCGATACCCAGGGCTTCTCCCGCGAGGCGGTGCCCGAGATGGTGATGGCGAACGCCACGGCGTGGCCGGACGTGCTGACGGGCGCCGGCGATGCCCGGCTCCGTCCGGCGCCGGGCAAGTGGTCGCCGCTGGAGTACGGCTGCCATGTCCGTGACGTGTTCCGCCTGTTCGACCAGCGGCTCGACATGATGCTCAGCAGCGACGACCCGCTGTTCCCGAACTGGGACCAGGACGAGACCGCCGTCGCGGATCGCTACGCCGAGCAGGAGCCCGCCAAGGTCGCCGCGGAGTTGCTGGAGTCAGCCCAGGTCATCGCGAACCACTTCCAGGGCGTGGCCGACGACCAGTGGCACCGGACCGGCCGCCGTAGCGACGGCGCCGCCTTCACCGTGGAGACCTTCGCCCGCTACTTCATCCACGACCCCGTCCACCACCTCTACGACGTCACCGGCCTGCCCCGGACCCCTGATAGTGATGGGGTGCCCGGGTGACGGGTGGTGGCGCCGCGCCCGGTTATCGCGGCGCGCCGGCCATCATCCCGGTACGGTGTCGTCGCGGCGCAGGACCGCGTTGAAGACAGTGGCCGGGACGGTGAGCCTGGGGTCGGCCCGGTAGCGGGCGGCCAGCTCGCCAGCTGAGCCGCCGGGGTCGCGGGTGAACGCGGCCAGCTGGTCGAACAGCTCCATGCGCTCGTCGTCGATCGGCTCGCCGAGGCGCGGCATGGCCCCCCAGACGTCCCAGGGGAGCATCTCCATGTTGTTCAGCGCGGCGACGTCGCGGATCAGGTTGGCGGCAATCCACCAGTAGCCGCCCTCGTTCATGAAGCTCAGCCCGAACCTGGCCGGATCCGCCTCCCCGGCCCGGCACCTGGCCCAGGCATCCCCGGCCACCAGGAAGTCCTCCCGTGAGGTGTCCAGGACGTTGAACGCGAGGCCGAACATCTTCCGCTGCACGTCGTCGATCTGGGTATCGGCCAGTACCCAGCGGCCCGCGGCCGCGTTCCAGTACTCGCAGACCCAATGGTCCTCGAACCAGCCGGTGCCGAAGTACCCGCCGAAGCCGCACCGCGCCCGGGCCGGTATGCCCTGGGCCCGCAGCATCGCCACGGTCAGCACGGTGAAATGGCGGCAATCGCCGGCGAACCGCCTGGCTGGCTCGCGCGCGACGGCCAGCGGGCGGCTATCCTCGGCGAGTATCCGGCTGAGCATGCTCGCTACCGGCCGGATGTGCACGGTGGCGCGGCGCTCGGCGGCCAGCTCGAAGCCATAGGCGCCAGTCATGTGCTCGTGCACGATCAGCCCGTGCGCGACCTCCGCCAGCGCGGTGACCCCGGCCGGCAGGTCCGCGAACGCGGCAGCGTGCGGTCCCGGCGAGGTCATGGTCGCGGCCTCGGTGTAACGACCAGGCATGGTGTCCGGCATGAAATACTCCCAGTGCTCCGGCTGCCGTCACTTATGACGAGCGGCGTGCCACGAATTCACCGCGATCCAGCCGGTCAGGTGGCAAACCCAACAAGCCAGAACCATGATGCACCCAGCGGCGATTGTCAGGTGCTCGGCGTCAGGCCGAGGTCACCGTGACTGTGGGCGGGTTCCACGTTGATCAGGCTGTGCGCGGCCATGACCAGGTAGTCCCAGAGCTGCGCGTCGAGGGCCTCGTCTAGGGCGAGCTCGTCCAGGGCCACCCGCATGTGATGGAGCCAGGCGTCCCGTTCGGCCTCGCCGATCGCGAACCGGGCGTGCCGCATCCGCAGTCTGGGATGCCCGCGCAGCTCGTCGTACGTGCGCGGGCCGCCCCAGTACTGCATGAGGAAGAGTGCGAGGTGCTCCTCGGCCGGACCGAGGTCCTTGGCCGGGTACACCGGCCGCAGCACCGGATCGTCCGCGACGCCCTGGTAGAACCGGTGGACCAGGCGGCGGAAGGTCTCTTCCCCGCCCACCGCCTCGTAGAAGCTCTGTTCTCCCACTCGCCTCCGGGGCGCCCTTTCAGGCGCCTCGTTCCCTCCTCTACTGTCCCGCTCGCTCTACTGTCCCGCTCGCTCTACTGTCCCGCTCGCTCTACTGTCCCGCTCGCTCTACTGTCCCGCTCGCCTCCGGGGCGCCCTTTAGGCGCCTCCTTCCCTCGTCGCTCCTTCGTCGCTCCTCAGTCCAGTCGCCGCCGGCGCGCCTTCGGCTCGCGGGGGGTCGTCGCTTGTTCCTCGCTGCTCTGAGGTTATCGCGGGCGGGGCCGAGACCACGATGGTGTCGGGACCAGCAGGGGCCACGCCCGCCGCGTCCAGCACCGACTTGGTCCTGGCTCGCAGCTCGCGGGCCACCTCCCACTGTCGCATCGGGGCGGTCTTGGCCACGAGCCGCATGGTCACTTCCTTGCTCGACAGCTCCTGGGCGCCCCAGACCTCCGGCTTCTCCAGCATCAGCTTGCGCCAGCCGCGCTCGCGGTACAGGCTCTCCGCGGCCTGTTCCATCAGCTGCCGGACCTTGGCCAGATCCTCGCCGTAGGGAACCGGGTAGTCGATGACGGCGCGGGACCAGCCCTGTGACTCGTTGCCCACATGGTCGATGGTGCCGTTCCTGATGTGCCAGACCACGCCGTTGACGTCCCGCACGCGGGTGGTGAGCAATGTCATCGCCTCAACAGTGCCGGTGGCGGCCCCGGTATTGATCGTGTCCCCGACGCCGTAGTGGTCTTCGACCAGCATGAGGATGCCCGCCAGGTAGTCACGCACGAGATTCTGCGCGCCGAAACCGAGCGCCACGCCGAGCACGGTCGTGCTCGCCAGCAGCGGGGCCAGATCGAAGCCGAGGATCCCCAGGATGGTGAGGGCCGCGATGCCGAACACGACCGCCGAGACCCCGCTGCGCAGGATCGAGCCGAGGGCCCGGGCCCGCTGCGTCCGGCGCTCCAGGCCGGCCGCGTGAACGGCTACGGCCGCCGCCTTGTGCACGCGGCCGTTCGCCGTCGCCGGCAGTGTCGCGGTGGCGGCTCGTTCGGTGACCCGGCTGAGCAGCCGGAGTAGGGCGGTCCGCACCACCAGCGCCAGGATCACGATGAACAAGATCCGCCCGGCCCGGCTGGCCGGGCCGGCCAGGTAGATCCTGACCAGCTGCGCGGCGGCGGCGCTGTGGCCGATATCCCAGGTCAGGCGGCAGGCCACCCCGGGGTTGGTCCCGCAGCTGCCGGTCAGCGTGCCTGGTACGCGGGCGAGGACAAAGTGGGCGGCATGGAACACGGAACTCCTTCCGACGGGAGCGCCACTCCACGCGAGGCTACTGCGCGGCGCGCCCGCCCGAAGGTAAGACGCTCAGTCGGCCCGACTCCCGCAGGACGGCGAGGTCGGGATCGCGGGCGGCGTTGGCCCGCAGATCCGGGTTGGCCGCGATGGCCTCGGCCAGCGTCCGGGCCGCCTCGTCCGGCTGGCCGGCCTGCGCCTGAGCGCAGGCCAGGCTGTAGCCCGCCAGCCCGGCCGCGGGTGCGGGTGCCCGCAGGTAGCGGGCCGCGGCCAGGGCGTGCGCCTGCAAGGCCACCGCGCGCCCCGGCTGGCCGTGAGCCAGGTAGTAGTCGCCGAGGTGCCCGGTGGGATGCCAGAAGCCGCGGACCAGGATCTGCAGCCACAGCATGCGGCCGTTAAGCCAGGGATGGCGCGCCGGGTCGAGCAGGTCGTGCTCCGGCAGCGCCCAGGTTCCGTCGATCAGCTCCGCGCTGATCCGGCGGCAATCCGCCATGACGCGGGCCGGCGGCTGCGCGCTGTACCCCTGGTACACCTCGGCGGAGGAGTGGTCCACCTCGCCGAAGGCGGGTGGCACCTGACCGGACGCAATCGCCCGGATCCGTTCGGCCTGCTGGTCTTTGAACTGGTTGTTGTGCGCCACTAGCGGTGCGGCGGCCCATTTGTCCGGGCCGCCCCGGTCGCCGTCGCCGCCCAGCGTGGTCGCGGCGAGCAGGGTCTGCTCTTCGGCGGCGGCGAAACTCAGCAGGCCGGTCATGGCCTCCCGCAACGCGATCGCGTCGGTCATGATGACTCCTCCTTGCGGGCGATGAAGATCAGCTCGTGCGCCACGTGCAGGGTGATCGCGCCGAAGCCGGTCATCTGCAGCCAGGTGAGGAACGCGGCCGGCTCCACCGGGTTGTACGTGTCGCCCTCGTGGAAGTGGTGCACTGCGTCGCTGGCCAGGCTGTCCGAGCCGAGGAACACCCCGCCTGGCCGCAGCACCCGGAACGCCTCGGCCAGCACCCGGTCCTGCCCGGCGCGCGTGGGCAGGTGGTGCAGCATCGTGCAGGTGGCCACCGTGTCGAAGGACGCGTCTGGGTACTCGAGCGCAGTCGCGTCGCCGCACACCACCTCGACGTTGGTGCCCTGGAATCTTTCCGCCAGCCGGGCGGCGGTTTCTTCCTCCTGCTCGACCGCGGTCAGCCGGCTGACCCGCTGCCGCAGCCAGTCGGTGGCGGCTCCCGGTCCCGATCCGAGCTCGAGCAGATCGGCGCCCAGTTCGACGCCCGCGGTCGCCCGCGGCAAGACCTCATCCTGTATGTACGCGGCCCATTCCGGGCTGGGCATCAACTTCGCGTGGTTCTCGTTCATGCGATCGACGCTAGGGTGCAGGCGGCCGGGCCGATAGCACGTAAGCTGCCATGTTGTGTCGTCGGGAGGACAGCGTCCGGAACTGGCGGGCCACGGCGACGACGCGGCGGCCGTCTTCGTGGCGACCTTTCCCATGCCCGCGGGTACCCGTTTCGACTGGCACACCCACGAGGACCATCAGCTGGCTTGGGCCGCGAGCGGGGTCCTTACCGTACTGACGAGCGCCGCGACCTGGGTGCTCCCGCCGACACGGGCGCTGTGGATACCGGCCGGGCTGCCGCACGAGACCGCGTCCGACGGCCGCGCCACCATGCGTTCGCTGTACATCCGGCCCGGGCTCTCGCCGGTCGCCTGGGCCGAGCCCACCCCGGTCGCGGCCAGCCCGCTGCTGGCAGAGCTCATCGGGTACCTCGGCGGTCCGCTGGCGGCGGAGCACCGCGCGCACGCGGAGGTCCTGCTCGCGGACCTGCTGGCGCCGATGCCGATGACGACCATCCAGGTCAGGCTGCCGGTCTACGGACCCGCCCGGCGGGTGGCGCAGGCGCTGCACGACGACCCATCCGACCGCCGCACGCTGGCCGAATGGGGCCGTCAGGTGGCAGCGAGCGGACGGACGCTGGCGCGGGCCTTCGTGGCGGAGACGGGCGTTCCGTTCGGCCGCTGGCGGACGCTGCTGCGGCTGCAGGCCGCGCTGCCCATGCTGGCCCGGGGTGAGCCCGTCAGCCGGGTCGCGGGCCGGGTCGGTTACGACACCACGAGCGCGTTCGTGGCGGCGTTCCGCCGCGAGACCGGCCAGACGCCCGGGTCGTTCTTCAGAGGTTGAGCCCGGTGTGGCGAGCGGCGAACGCGAGTGTGTCCCCGGAGAGTTCGGCCGACCGGCTCACCGCTCGCGCCCCGTGCCCCACCTGGTCCTCCGCCCGCAGCAGCACGGGCCGCCCGGACGACGTGGCGTGCTGCAGCGCCGCGCACATCTTGTACGCGTGCACCGGGTCGACCCGGGTGTCGCTGGTGAACACGGTGAACAGCACGGCCGGGTAGCTGGTGCCCTCGGCCACATGGTGGTAAGGCGAGTAAGAAAGCAGCCAGCCGAGTTGCTCAGCGTCCGACGCGGTGCCGAACTCGGTGTTCCAGGTCTGGCCGAGGCCGAATTGCTCGTAGCGCACCATGTCGAGCAGCGGCGCCGAGCAGATGACGGCCGCGTACAGCTCCGGCCGCTGTACCAGTGCCGCGCCGACCAGCAGGCCGCCGTTCGACCCGCCCGAGATGGCCAGCTGCTCCGGGGTGGTCCACCCGTCCCGGATCAGCGCTTCCGCGGCGCCGTGAAAGTCGTCGAACACGTTCTGCTTGCGATCGAGCATTCCGGCCCGGTGCCATTCCTCCCCTTCCTCGCTGCCGCCGCGCAGGTTGGCGATCGCGTACACGCCGCCCGCCGCCACCCAGGCCAGCACGTTCGGCGAGTAAGCGGGCGTGAGGCTGACGTCGAAGCCGCCGTACCCGTACAAGATGGTGGGCCGCGGCGACGGCGGGGTGCCGGAGTCGGCCGCGCTGATGACGAGCATTCGCACCTGCGTCCCGTCCTTGGACGGGTACGTCACCTGACGCGCCGTCACGGCCGGGACGGCGGTACTGCCCGGTGCCGTGGCCCAGGTGCTCACGCTGGAGCCGCGCGCGTCGAAGCGCAGCACCACCGAGGACGTCGTGTAGTCCGTGTAGACGAACCACGCCTCGTGGCCGCCCTCGGGCCGCTCACTGAGCCCGCCCACGGTACCGGGGCCGGGCAGCGGGACCTGGCCCAGCCGCTCGCCCGTCTCCAGATCGTGCACGGTGATCTCGCTGAGCGCGTGCCTGGCCCAGCTGACCAGCAGCACGGGCCGGTCGAGCTCGGGTCCGTCCAGGATGGCGTATCCGGTCAGCACCGCCTCGGGGTCCTCCCGGATCAGGTCCCGCCAGGTCGCCGGGCCGCCCACCTCGGCCGGGTCGGCCACCGCGATCCGGCCCCGCGGCGCGTCCGCGTCGGTGGACACGTACAGCCTCCCGTCCCGGCCCGCTCGTACCCACGTCTGCGCGTCGAGTCCTTCCTGTATCACGCGCAGCTGGGGTTCGGCGGGGTCCGATCCGGACAGGTCGGCTAGCCACAGGTCGTTGCGCGGTGCGGTGCCCCGCGACGCGGAGATGGCCAGCCACCGTCCGTCCCGGCTGACCGAGACGGAGTAGTAGTCGGTCTTGTCCCGGCCCGTGCCGAAGATGAGCACGTCCTCGTCGGCGGGCGCGCCGACCTGGTGCAGGTAGACCCGCCGGTGGTACTGGCTTTCCCCCGCCGGGACGGCCGAGGGCGGCAGCCTGCGGGTGTAGTAGAAGGCCTTGCCGCCGGGCAGCCAGGCGACATTGGAGTACCGGCAGCGGTCGATGGGCCCGTCGGCCAGCGCCCCGGTGCTGACGTCCATGACCCGCAGCAGGGATTCCTCGTCGCCGCCCTCGGACAGCTGATAGGCGAGCAGGCGGCCCTCCTTATCCGGCTGCCAGGCGTCCAGCGTGGTCAGGCCGGACGGGTCGATGACCATCGGGTCGAGGAGGACCTCGGCCGTCCCGTCCGCCCGGCGGGTGCACAGCACGCCGTGCTCCTGGCCGGGGTCGCGCCTGGTGAAGAAGTACCGTTCGCCGCGCCAGACCGGAGTGCCCACATAACCGACGTTGAGCAGCGTGCGGACCTGCTCGGCCAGGTC
Source organism: uncultured Actinomycetes bacterium (assembly GCA_963806335.1). Taxonomy (GTDB): domain Bacteria; phylum Actinomycetota; class Actinomycetes; order Streptosporangiales; family Streptosporangiaceae; genus Palsa-504. The sequence continues at coordinate 195,778 of CAWDXO010000013.1, read as the reverse complement.
GTCTCGCCCGGGCAGTTCCTCGCGGTAGGCGCCGAACAAGTCAGCCTGGGCCCGCAGCCAGTCGGCCCGTTCGGCGCTCCCGGCGTCCTCCAGCCAGCGGTAGGGGTCGCTGACCTGGTACCCGAGGACATCCTCGGTCAGGTCGAGCCTGCGTGCTTCCGGATAACCAAACTCCTTCATGCTGGCACTTTATGGCCTTGGTCACCTTGTACGCTTAGGGGGTGGCGAGAGAGCGTACCAGGCGACACACTGGGAGCATGAGGTTCAGATAGCCGGGTCGGCGCAGCGGGAGGTGCGGTGCGACGAGTGCTGCTGCTCAACGTGACGTATGAACCGCTGACAACTGTGGGTTTGCGCCGAGCCGTGTGTCTCGTGCTCGGCGGCAAGGCCGAAGTTGTACACGACGACGCGGCAGGCGCGGTCCTGCACGCGGCCTCGGTCGCCCTGGCGACGCCGTCGGTGATTAGGCTGAGCCGTTATGTCCGGATCCCGTACCGCAACCGTGTGCCGCTGACCAGGGCCGCGCTGATGCGCAGGGACAACTACCGCTGCGCCTACTGCGGCCACCGCGCTGAGACCATCGACCACGTGATCCCGAGAAGCCGCGGCGGACAGCACGCCTGGGAGAACTGCGTGGCGTCCTGCACCATCTGCAACCACCGCAAGGCCGACCGGCTGCTGGAGGAACTGGGCTGGACCCTGGCGGTGCCCCCCGTTGTCCCACGCGGAGCCCACTGGCGGCTAGTGGGCGCACAGTACGACGGCGACCCCCAGTGGGCCGCTTATTTGCGTGAGCCCTCTGCTGCCTTAAGGCCCTCTGCTGCTGCTGCTGCTGCTGCTGCTGCTGCCGCCTCCGTCGCCGCGGCCGCCTGAGCGTCGGCACTGCCGGCGGCGCCGAACATCCGGAACTCCCGCTGCGTCAGCCCGCCGAGAATGGCCACCGCGACCAGGCCTCCGGCGACCGGGAAAAACACCTCGGGCCCGAGGTGGCGTACCAGTACTCCGGCCACCACCACCGAGAGCGGGAAGGTGCCGAAGGCGCAGAGCATGATCATTCCCATTACGCGGCCCAGCAGGCCGGGGGAGACCCACTTCTGCAAGACGGTCAGGAAGATTACGTTCGCCAGGCCGTTGCAGCCACCGCTGGCGAACAGGGCCGCCGCGGCGCCGGCCTCTCCGCCTAGGTAAGGCGTCAGGCTGATCGCGACCGCCTCGAGCAGGAATACGGCCGAGGCGAACATGGCCGGGGTCCGGAGTCCGCCGGCGCGGGTCGCGGCGAGCGTCCCGATCAGGCCACCCGCGGCGAAGCAGGTGAGCAGCGCGCCATATCCCGCGGCCCCGAACGTGGCGTGGGCGAGCGAGGGCAGCGCCACGTCGCTCATTCCGCCGCTCGCCAGGTTCGCCGCGATGACCACCACCAGGATGACCTGCAGCGCCCGTGACTTCTTCAGCAGCGCCAGCACCCCGCCGGGCGGCTCCGTCGCCGGACCGTCGGCCCCGCCAGCCTCCCCGCTGACCTCAGCCAGCCCCTCAGCGGACGCAGCGGGATCACCGGCCGCCACGGATCCGCTCGCGGCCCGTCGCGGGATCAGGGCCAGGCTTAGCGCCGACACGGCGAACGACGCGGCGTCGACGCCGAAGGCCCAGGCCGACGACTGAGTGACGGCGACCAGGGCTCCGCCCAGGGCCGGGCCGAGCAGAGACCCGGCTTGGACGGCCGCGGTTGACAGCGCGTTCCCCGCCGTGAGCCGCTCGCCGTCGAGCAGCGACGGCATGATCGCGAACGACGCCGGAAGGAACAGTCCCTCGCCGGCGCCGATGAGCGCGGCGATCGGGCCGAGCGCGGCCAGCGAGGCCGTGTGCCTGGCCGCGAGCACCGCGAGCCCGGCCACCAGCACGCAGCGGGCGGCGTCGGCCGCCAGCATCAGCGTGCGCGGCCCGACCTTGTCGGCGAGGATCCCGCCGACCGGGATTAGCGCGGTCCGCGGCACGCCGTAGCAGGCCAGCACGGTGCCGAGCAGGATGGCCCCGCCGTGGCTGGAAAGCACCAGCCAGGGCAGGGCGACCGCGTAGCAGAAGTCGCCGATCGTCGACGCGAACTGCCCGCCGGCCAGCAGCCGGAAGCTCCGTACCGCCAGCGGCCCCGACCGCCAGGCCGCACTGAGCCGCTCCGGTACGGCGGTCACCGGTCCTCCGCCGGGCTGCGCTGGCCGGCTTCTTCCGGCGCGAACCACGGGAACAGGTCAAGCATCACCCGTACCGGCAGCGCGCCCGGCGACCGCTCGGCCGGATCCAGCCGTACGTACGGGGCCATGACCTCAAGCACCCGCGCCCGCAGCTGGTTCAGCTCCTCCGCGGTTACGTGCGCGACGCTGAACATCTCGCCCACCGCGGCCTGCCAGTCGGCGGGGTATTCCGGCTGACGGCTCAGATACCGCACCCGTACTTCCTCGGCCGAAGCGCGCATGTTCTCGACCAGCAGCCGGCTGGCTACCTGGGCGGCGGCCGATTTACCAGGACTGTCTTCCATCGTGAAGGCGAGCAGCCGGGCTCGCCACGGGCGCTCGCGTCCGTCCGTGGCGCTGGCCCGGTCCTCTTCGACGAACCCGTACCTGGCCAGTGTGCGCAGGTGGTAGCTGCAGGCCGACGGCGAGAGCCCGGCCACCTCGGCGCATTCGGTCGCCGTCGCGGGGCCGCGCAGCCCCAGGTGCATCCAGATCGCGATCCGGGCCTGGTGCGCCAGCGCGCGCATCATCTGCGGATCGGTGAGCTTGATCGGATTCGCGGGTGTCCCTGGCTCGGCCATCATATGTGAAAGACTAGTTTCGAAGTAAATGTTTCACAATATGCCAGCCGGTCACGGTACCGTCACGATCGTCACGCTCCGACCGCGACCGGCGAAGCGTAGGGGACAAGCGATCCCCACGCCGGACCTCTATGTCGGCGCGCACGTCGCTATCGCCGGTTACCGGCTGCTAACCCGGGACGCGAGCCCTTACTGAACGTATTTCCCCAGGCTAGAGCTGATCGTTCCGGCCACCTCGATCGGAAAGTTAGCGCCGGTCCGCGCGCTGGGACCGGGCCGGTTCCGGCAGGTCCATGACGGCGAAGGCGGCCGGCCAGTCGGCGCGCCGGTAGCCGCAGCCCAGGTCGGTGTGATGCAGCTCGACCTCGACCAGACGTCGGGTCAGGATTAGCGTCGCCGGGAACTCCTGGCCGTCGAGCAGGTGGACGGCGACCTCCCAGGCGCGGCGTTCCAGGGAGGCCGCCTCGGCGCTGAACTCCGCCGCGGTCCGGGTGATGTCGGCGGCCAGCTCGGCCGCCGGGCGGCCGGCACCCGCCTCGATGGCGTCGTCGCGAGCCTGCTGGCTCGGGTAGGCGGGCGTCACCACCCCGGTGCGCGCCCAGCTGAGCAGGTTGCGCAGTGCCTCGGCGTTCCTGGCCACGTGATTAAGCACATGGCCGCGGGTCCAGCCGGGCAGCAGCGACGGCGACCCGATGTCCTCGTCGGTCAGCGCACCTGCCGTCTTGAGCAGCCGCCGCGTCGCGTCGTCGACCTGGTTCAGCAGCACCGCCTGGTCGTCCATGCTTCCAACCTTAATCCTGCCGGACCGGTTGTTCCTGTCCGAGCACACCGGCGATGCCCGCCCGGATACCCTGATCTACCTGCGTCTGCGTGATCTCGAAGCGGTCGCGAAGGAGTTCGGTACGGCCGTCGAGCAGATGCCCTGGGGGCCGGAGGTCTGGCTCCGTGACCCAGACGGCAACCGGCTGCGGATCGGCACGCCAGCCAGCTGAACGACCGCTGGACACGGCATGGACTGCGACGGGACTCCGCCGGCCCGGCGGCTGGTCGCCGATCTAGGCCGGGTCATCGGCACGCTGCACGGCCATGCTGCCGGTTTCCGGGCGGTGAACATCCTGTAACGCGCCACCCGCCATCCCATCCCATCATCCTCGCTGGTGGCGGGATTTCTCGCGGGCGCGGCGGTAAGCCGACTACTCCGGGCACCCGGTTGCGGGTAGCGTTCGGGTATGACGACGATCCAGGCCCCGTTCGGCCAGATGATCACGGCGATGATTACCCCCATGACGCCCGACGGGGCCATCGACTACGACGGGGCGGCCCGCCTCGCCGACTATCTCGTCACCAACATGCGTAATGACGGGCTCGTGCTGAACGGCACCACGGGGGAGGCGCCGACCACGACGGACGCCGAGAAGGAGCAGTTGCTCCGGGTGGTACTCGAGGCAGTCGGCGCACGGGCGCAGGTTATCGCGGGCGTGGGTACCAACGTGACGTCGCACACCATCGAGCTGGCCCGTTCCGCCGAACGCGCCGGGGTCAATGGCCTGCTGGTCGTCACGCCCTACTACAACAAGCCGCCTCAGCCCGCACTCGAGGCCCATTTCACGGCGGTCGCCGACACGACTGGCCTGCCCATGCTCATCTACGACATCCCGGGACGGACCGGCGCCGCCGTCGACACCGACACCCTGGTCCGGCTGTCCGCTCACCCCAGGATCGTAGGTGTCAAGGACGCCAAGGACGCCCCGGGAGCCACCTCGCGCGTGCTGGCCCAGACGGACCTTGTCTATTACTGCGGTACCGACATGCTGAACCTGCCGTGGCTTGCGCTCGGCGCGGCCGGCTTCATCAGCGTCGTCGGCCACGTGGTGGGGGACCGGCTCCGTGAGATGATCGATGCGTTCGGCGCCGGTGACGTACCCCGCGCCCGGCAGATCCACTACGAGCTTTTGCCGGTGTACACCGGCCTGTTCCGCAACCAGGGAGCGGTCATGACCAAGGCGGCGCTTGACCTGCTCGGCCAGCCGGGAGGCACGGTGCGCGGCCCGTTGCTCGCCGCCACCGAAGCGGAACGACATCAGCTGATACTGGACCTCACCGCGGGCGGCGTGAAGCTGCCAGGGGCGGGGAACGGCGCGTGAGCCACCCGCATCCAGACCTCGCCCCACCCGGCCCCCTGGCCCGCAACGGCCTGCGCATCGTCCCGCTAGGCGGACTCGGCGAAATCGGCCGGAACATGACGGTCTTCGAGTACCGCGGCCGGCTGCTCATCGTCGACTGCGGGGTGCTGTTCCCCGATCCGGACCAGCCCGGCGTGGACCTGATCCTGCCGGACTTCGCCTACCTCAACGGCCGCCTCGACCAGGTCGAGGCGCTGGTGATCACCCACGCCCACGAGGACCACATCGGCGCGATCCCTTACCTGCTCAGGCAGCGTCCGGACATCCCGCTTATCGGCTCGAAGCTGACGCTGGCCCTGGTCCGCAGCAAGCTGGCCGAGCACCGCCTGGATCCCGTCACGGTGGAGGTCGTCGAGGGGAACCGCAGTTCGTTCGGCCCGTTCGACTGCGAGTTCCTCGCGGTCAACCACTCGATCCCCGACGCGCTCGCCGTGGCCATCCGCACGCCAGCCGGCGTGGTCCTGCACACCGGCGACTTCAAGATGGACCAGCTGCCGCTGGACGGCAGGCTCACCGACCTGGCCGGGTTCGCCCGGCTCGGCACCGAGGGCGTCGACCTGCTGATGGCCGACTCGACGAACGCCGAAGTCCCCGGCGTGGTCACGTCGGAGCGCGACATCGCGCCGGTGCTCGACGAGATCTTCAATAACACCGAGCAGCGCATCATCGTCGCCTGCTTCGCCTCGCATGTCCACCGGGTGCAGCAGGTGCTCGACGCGGCCGTGGCGCACCGGCGCAAGGTCGCCTTCGTCGGCCGCTCCATGGTGCGGAACATGGGAGTCGCCCGTGATCTGGGCTACCTGCGCGTCCACGGCGGCCTGCTGGTCGACCTGCGTGAGGCCGAGGAGCTGCCGCCGGGCGACGTGGTGCTGATCTCCACCGGCTCGCAGGGCGAGCCGATGTCGGCGCTGTCCCGGATGGCGGGCCGCGACCACCCGATCAGGATCGCCGCCGGCGACACCGTCATCCTCGCCTCGTCGCTGATCCCGGGCAACGAGACCGCGGTGTACCGGGTCATCAACGGGCTCACCCGTCTCGGCGCCCGGGTGGTCCACAAAGCCTCCGCCCTGGTGCACGTGTCTGGCCACGCGCCGGCCGGCGAACTGCTTTACGTGCTGAACCTGGTGCGCCCGCGCAACTTCCTGCCCGTCCACGGCGAGTGGCGCCACCTGCGGGCGCACGCCCACCTCGCTTCGCTAGCCGGCGTCCCCGATAACAACATCGTGATCGCCGAGGACGGCGTGGTAGTTGACCTGGTGCGCGGCCAGGCCTCGGTGGCCGGGGCGGTGCCGTGCGGGTACGTCTACGTCGACGGGCTCACCGTCGGCGAGGTCACCGAGTCCCAGCTCAAGGACCGGCGCATCCTCGGCGAGGAAGGCTTCGTCTCCGTGGTGATCGTGGTCGACTCCAGCTCGGGCAAGCTGGTGGCCGGCCCCGAGATCCACGCCCGCGGTTCAGGCATCGACGACGCGGCCTTCGCCGAGTTGCGGCCGAAGATCGAGGAAGCCCTGGCGCTGGCCGCCGCCGACGGCATTGTCGACTCCCACCAGACCAGCCAGCTCGCCCGCCGCATCATCGGCAAGTGGGTCAGCGACAACTACCGTCGCCGACCGATGATCATCCCCGTGGTAGTAGAGGCCTAGCCCCGCCCCCATCCGCACCCGCCTCGCCGTCCCCAACCGCCAGCCCGGCACATCGCACCTTGCGCCTCATGCACCTCGCGGTCCTCTCTGCTCACGCCCCCGAGCCTGATCAACGCCCTGCCGGGACCGGCTCGATGGAACATCGAGCCGGTTCTGACCGGCCCAATGCTCCATCGAGCCGGTTCGATCCGGGAGCCAGAAACCCGGATGGCGCATGCCTTAGGAGCATTTGGGGCTTGCGTGATTCCTGGGGTGATTGAACTGGCGGCACCCGGTTTGTCGGACCCTAGCGGCATGATCCCGGCATGGCACTATCGACTCGACTCGACCGAGACGCCCTCCTGTGCGCTCTAGAGTCCCAGCAAGATGTGATCACTCGTGAGCAGGCCCTTGCGGTCGGCTTGACCAGACATGCGCTGCGGCATCGCCTTCGGCCGGGGGGACCGTGGCGCAGCCTGCTGCCGGGCGTGTACGTCGCCACGGCCGGAACGCCAACGATCGTCCAGCAGGAAATGGCCGCGCTGCTGCATGGTGGTCCGGGCAGCGTGATCACCGGCCCGGCCGCGGTCCGTCACCACCGCATCAGGGGTCCAGCCGCGGATGTCATCGACGTCCTGATACCCGCCTCGCGAAAACGCCGCGATGCGGCCTTCGTCCGCCTGCACCGGACGACCCGGATGCCCCGGCGAATGTCGAAGTTCGGTCCGCTGCACTACGCGTTGCCCGCGCGCGCCGTGGCCGATGCCGTGCGCGATCTAGCCAGCCTGCGGGACGTACGGGCAGTCGTGGCCGACGCGGTGCAGCGCGGCGGCTGCCAGATCCAGGATCTTTACAGCGAGCTCACAGCCGGGCCGAATGTCGGGTCGGCGCTGTTCCGCGAGGCGCTGACGGACGTCGCTGACGGAATCAGGTCCACGGCGGAAGGGGACCTCAAGGACCTGCTGGCCAAGTCCAGGCTGCCCATGCCGTTGTTCAACCCGTCGGTATTCGACGGCGGCATCTTCATCGCCCGGCCCGATGCGTGGTGGCCCGAGTTTGGCGTGGCGGTCGAGGTGGATTCGCGGGAGTGGCACATGTCTCCGGAGGATCATGCCAGCACACTCGCGCGCGGCAGGCAGATGGCCGTCCACCAGATGGTCGTGCTCAGGTTCACTCCTAAGCAGATCCGCTCGCAGCCGTCCCAGGTGGTGGCAGATATCCGGCGCGCGCTCGATGGCGCCCGCGGCCGTCCGCCACTGAACCTGCGCACCGTCCCCGCCAGCGAGACCCTCGGCCGTCAGCCAGTCAGCGAGCCGCCCGCACCCGCCGGGCCGCCCGCACCCGCCGGCCCGCCCGCACCCGCCGGCCCGCCCGCACCCGCAGCACCCGCATCCTCACCCGCAGTACCCGCACCCGCAGCACCCGCCGCGGGCGCGTAACGGGTGGGCGGGATGCCTATTGTCGCGGTGAAGTCCCTGGTCAGGTGCGCCTGATCGGCGTAACCGAGGCTGGCCGCTAGTTCGGCCCAGTCGACCTGCTCGCCGCTGTCGGCTCGTTCGGCCGCTTCGTGCAGCCTGGCCCGGCGCATTACCCATTTCGGGCTGACGCCCACGTAGTCCGCGAACAGCCGCTGCAGGCTGCGAGCCGTCAGCCCGGACGCCGCGGCGAGCTCGTCCACCCGCCGCAGCGCCGGGTCCGCGGTGATGCATGCGACCATGTCGGCGACCTGCTCGGCCACCGGGTCGCGGCTGGGCAGGAACGAACACAGCAGCGCTTCAGCCAGCGCCGTCATCTCAGCGTCAGCACCAGCAACGGCGTCAGCACCAGCAACGGCGTCAGCACCAGCAACGGACCCCGGGCCAAAACCACCAGCCCCCGGGCCGAAACCAGCACCCGAACCAGCATCGCGCATAATAGCCTGCCTGGTCTTCTCCGCCCGCCCGCCGAAGAGCCGCGCCGCCGGAACGACCCGGTCGGTCAACTGCGAGATCGGCGCCTGCCAGAACGGCCGGAAGCACCCGGCCCGGAACCGCACCCCGAACGCCCGGCCCTGCCCGGCCAGCGATCGGGTGAACAGCCTGCGGTCGACGCCGTAAATCCCGGTCCCGGACGCCTCGAAGGCCAGGTTCACGTTGGGATGCGGCAGGATCGTCTGCTCGTGCGGCGGCTGCCCGCGAAGGTCCCAGCGCAGGATCCAGTAGAAGTCGACAAAGGGGGCGAGCGCGGCCGAGGGCTCGGCCCGGGCGAGGGAGAACCTGGTCGCCGCGAGGCCGGAGTGCAGCACGCCGCGGCCCATGCTCGCTTGTGCGGTTTCTGGCACCTGATCAGCGTAGCTGTCGCGTTTGTTCAAGCCCCCGCGGCCCCGCGGCGGGTATGTTCGGCGGATGGAACAGACAAACAGGAATCCAGCGCCCGGCCCGGTCCTGATGGCGGCCGCTGCCGCTGAAGCGGCCCGCGTAGTCGGCGGCGTGCCCGAAGGTCCGCTGGACGGGCCCACGCCATGTGATGACTGGGACCTGCGCACGCTGCTCAACCACATGATCTTGTGGACGGCGTACTCGGCGGAGCGCAGAGCGTACGGTGAGAGCGCCGCCGAGGACCTCATGAGCAAGGACTTCACCGCTGACCCCGGCTTCAGGGCCGCCTACGCGGATCAGCTCGGCAAGGCCGTTAACGCATGGTCGGACCCGGCGGCGTGGGAACGCGAACTCGGCGTCATGGGAAATACGACTCCCGCCGCCGATGTGGCCGCGATGCTGATCATGGAGACGGTCCTGCACGGCTGGGATGTGGCTAAGGCCACCGGCCAGGACTACGTCTGCGATGATGCCGTCGCCGCTTCGGTGCTCGAGACGACCGAGGCCCAGGGCGAGATGTTCCGCAAGTACGAGGGGTTCAAGGACATCGTCCCCCTGACCGGCGAAGTAACAAAATTCGACCGCGCCCTGAGCCTGTCCGGCCGCGACCCCGGCTGGCAGCCGGAAAAGCAGCCGACGGACTAAAGCACCCGCAGCGAACTAAAGCACCCGCACCGGCGAACCCTGGGCGAACGCCACGATGTCCTCGGCCGCGTCGCCGTAGAAGACCTGGTAGCCGTCGTCGGTGACGTAGCCGAGGTGCGGGGTCAGCACGACATTCGGCGCCGACCGCAGCGGGTCGGCCAGCGGCAGCGGCTCGACGTCGTACACGTCCAGGGCGGCGCCCGCGATCGACCCCGAACGCAGCGCCGCGAGCAGCGCCGCGCTGTCGACGAGCGGCCCGCGCGAGGTGTTGATCAGGTAGGCGGACGGCTTCATCAGCGCCAGTTCCGCCGCGCCGACCACGCCTATGCTGCGCGGGCTGAGCTTGTAGTGCACGGTGACCACGTCGGAGCGGGAGAAAAGCTCCTCCTTGCTGACCGCCTTGGCGTGCGCGTTCTTGGCCACCTCCGGGTCCAGGTGCTGGCTCCACGCCGCCAGCTTCATCCCGAACGCCCGTCCGATCTCCGCCACCCGGACACCCTGCCGGCCGAGGCCGACGATGCCGAGCCGCTTGCCCGCCAGGCCAAAACCGACCGTCCGCTGCCAGCCGCCCCCCACGCCGATCGCCGCCCCGCCAGCCCGGGCCGCCATCTTCAGCCGCTGGTCCTCCTCCGGTATGTGCCGGGCCAGCGCGAGAATAAGCCCCCAGGTCAGCTCCGCCGTCGACGTAGCAGAACCGCCGGTCCCGCACACCGTTATCCCGCGCGAAGAGGCCGCGGCCACGTCGATCGCCGCGTTCGACATGCCGGTGGTGACCAGCAGCCGCAGCCGCGGCAGTTGACCCAGAACAGCCGCGTCAAACGCCGTCCGCTCCCGCATCGCCACCACGACGTCGTACGGTTCGAGCGCGCGGACCAGCGCCTCGGTCCGCGCGATGTGCTCGGTGAACACGTCGATCTCGCCGAGCGCTTGCACCGCCGACCAGTCCGCGCTGGCCAGCGCAACCTGCTGGTAGTCATCGAGGATCGCGACCCGCATGAGCCCGACATTACCGGAACCGCGCCTGATAGCGTCGAGACCGTGGAGGAGACTCAATGACCTGGCTTGATTCGCTGGCGGAGAAGGCTCTGGCCCGGGAACTGCCCACGCGCGCCGAGGCGCTGAAGGTCCTGGCGAGCCCGGACGACGAGCTGATGGACGTGGTCGCCGCGGCCTTTAAGGTCCGGCTGCGCTACTTCGGCCGCCGGGTCAAGCTCAACTACCTGGTCAACATCAAGAGCGGCCTGTGCCCCGAGGACTGCTTCTACTGCTCGCAGCGGCTCGGCTCGGCGGCAGACGTGCTCAAGTACACCTGGCTCAAGCCGGACGAGGTGCAAAAAAGCGCCGAGGCCGGGGTCCAGGCCGGCGCCAAGCGCGTCTGCCTGGTGGCCAGCGGCCGCGGCCCGAGCGACCATGACATCACCCGCGTATCGACGGCCATCACGAAATTCAAGGCGCAACACCCCGACGTCGAGGTCTGCGCCTGCCTCGGCCTGCTCTCCGACGGCCAGGCCGAGCGGCTCCGCGAGGCTGGTACCACCGCCTACAACCACAACCTCAACACGGCCGAAACCAACTACGGCGACATCTGCACCACTCACTCCTACGCCGACCGGGCGCAAACCGTCCAACGAGCCAAGCAAGCCGGCCTTTCCCCCTGCTCGGGCCTGATCGCCGGGATGGGGGAGAGTGACGAGGAACTTGCCGACGTCGCGTTCGCGCTGCGCGAACTGGATCCCGACTCGGTGCCGGTCAACTTCCTGATCCCGTTCGAGGGCACCCCGCTGGGCGGGCAGTGGAATCTCACCCCGCAGCGGTGCCTGCGCATCCTGGCCATGGTCCGGTTCATCTGCCCGGACGCCGAGGTCCGGCTGGCCGGCGGCCGCGAGGTCCACCTGCGCAGCCTGCAGCCGTTCGCGCTGCACATTGTCAACTCGATCTTCCTCGGCGACTACCTGACCAGCGAGGGCCAGCCCGGTGGCCGCGACCTCGAGATGATCGCCGACGCCGGCTTCACGGTTGAGGGCACCGAAGAGCTCACCCTCCCCACACACCGACGCGACCTGGTCCGCGTCCGCCGCCGCGGCCCGGGCACCGCGCTGCCGGCCAACGCCTAGCACCCGGTTGGGCATCGAGGACCTGGAGCGCATCGCCGCGCGGCACTGGCAGCCGCCGGAGACCGAACGACTGGGGGAGTGGCTGCTCCGCGCGGCCGCGGGCTTCACCGGCCGGGCCAACTCCGTGCTGCCCCTCGGCGACCCCGGCGTCCCGCTGCCCGAGGCGGTGACCCTCGTCGAAGACTGGTACCGCCGCCGCGGCCTCCCGCCGATGATCGTCCTGTTCCAAGGTGCGCCTCGCGATCAACTGAAAAATCTTTTGGCCGAACGGGCATGGGTACCTCGCCCCCGCCCAGCCCTCGTCATGACCGCGGCCATCGCTGACCTCCCCGCGCCCTCGCCGGACACCGACGTGCGGATGGACCCGGAGCCGGACCCGGCCTGGCTCGCGCTCTACCGCTACCGCGGCCAGGATCTCCCCCCGATCGCGCGGACGCTGCTGCTTTCCGCGCCGTGGCAGGCCTTCGCCAGCGTCCGCCGGGCCGGCCGGACTGCGGCCGTGGGCCGCGTTTCCGTCGCCGGCCAGCCGGGCGCACAGTGGGGCGCGATCACGGCCGTCGAGGTCGATGCCGCCTGCCGCCGGCAGGGACTCGGCGTGGCGATCACCGCCGCGCTGGCCGCGGCGGCCGCGGACCGCGGGGCGCGGCAGGTTCTGCTGCAGGTCGAGACGGGAAACACGTCCGCCCGCGCCCTCTACGCTCGCTGCGGATTCCGCGACTCGCACCGCTACCATTACCGCGTGGCGCCTTGGGCCGGGCCCGCGTTATCGCTACGTTTGTAATCATGGCGACCCGTGCCCGAAACGGATCTACCCGTCCGCGCGGCGGGCCAGCTGAGGCTGCCTTCGAAGCACCGGGTTCCGGCGACGAGCGGCCGGCCTCCTCGCGCCCGCGCCCCCGCACCGGCAGCACGACCCGGGGGGGCTCAGGCCGCAAGTCCGGCGGTACGACCCGCCGGGGGACTACAAGTAAGCCGGGGCGGGGCACCACGGCTCGTTCGGGTAAAAAGAAAACCAAGAGGACGGCCAGTAAGAGGCGTCCGGCGAAGGGCCGTCCGGCGGGGCGGCCAGCCGATCCGGTCGTGATCCTGATCATGTGGACCGGCCGGGCCATCGCGGCGGCCTGGATGGTGGTGGCCGGCGCTCTCGGGTTCGCGGTCCGGGCGATCGGCCGCGGCGCGCGCGACCTGGACCCGCACCATCGCCGGGACGGCGTGGGGCTGCTCACCCTGGGCGTGGCCATCGTGCTCGGGGCGGCCCTGTGGGGGCGGATGGGCAACCCGGTCGGCCGCGCTATCCGGACCGTGCTTGAGGGCGCGTTCGGGTCGGTCGCCTGGGTGGTGCCGCTGCTCGTCGCGCTGCTGGCCTGGCGCTACCTGCGCCATCCGGACCGGAACGCCGAGACGGCCCGGGCCGCGATCGGCTGGACCGCGCTGCTGCTCGGCGTCCTCGGCCTGGTCCATCTGGCCAAGGGCACGCCGCGGCCGTCCGACGGCCCGGCGGCGATGCACGGGGCGGGAGGCCTGGTCGGCTACGCGATGTCCGGCCCGCTGGCTACCGCCGTAACGCCCTGGGCGGCGGCGCCGCTGCTGGTACTGCTGGTCGCCTTCGGCGTCCTGGTCATCACCGGCACCCCGCTGCACAAGATCCCGGAACGCATCGCCGACGTGCGCGAGATATTCGGCCATGACCGGCCGGCCAGCCACGGCGACGACCTGGAGATCGACGAAGAGTACGAGGCCGGGACCGGCAGCACGGCCAAGCGCGTCCGCGGCCAGCTCGCCCGGCAGATCAGGCTCCGCCCGGCCATCGAGGCCGGGGAGCACACCAAGCCCTACGACACGCCGCTGCTCGAGGACGGCAAACGGCGTGCTGCGGCGCCCCCTGGCGCGCCGCCTCCGGCCGGCGCCTCGGCGGGACATCCGGACGGCAGCGACGGCCTGATCGAGGCGCTCGGCTTCGGGTCATCCGAGGCCAGCCCGCCGCCTGAGGCCCACCCGCAAGCCGAGGTGAAGCCCTCGGCCCCGCTGCGGCATCCCGAGCAGCTCACGCTGACCGGCGACGCCGTCGCCTATACCCTGCCGCCGGTGGCGCTGCTGCGCCCAGGCTCGGTGCCGAAGGCCCGGACCAAGGCGAACGATATGGTGGTGGCCGCCCTGTCCCAGGTGCTCGAGGAGTTCCAGGTGGACGCGCAGGTCACCGGGTTCAGCCGGGGGCCGACGGTGACCAGGTATGAGATCGAGCTCGGCCCGGCGGTCAAGGTGGAGGCGGTCACCCGGCTTTCGAAGAACATCTCCTACGCGGTCAAGAGCGCGGATGTGCGGATCATCTCGCCGATCCCGGGCAAGTCCGCGATCGGGGTGGAGATCCCCAACGCGGACAAGGAAGTCGTCAGCCTCGGTGACGTGCTCAAGTCGCAGGTCGCGATCGGTGACCACCACCCGATGGTGGTCGGCCTGGGCAAGGACGTCGAGGGCCGGGTGATGGTCGCGAACCTGGCCAAGATGCCGCACGTGCTGATCGCCGGCGCCACCGGCGCGGGGAAAAGTGTTTGCCTGAACGGGCTGATCACCTCGATCCTGACCCGGGCGACGCCGGATGAGGTGCGGATGATCCTGATCGACCCGAAGCGGGTCGAGCTGACCATCTACGACGGGATCCCGCACCTCATCACGCCGATCATCACGAACCCGAAGAAGGCGGCCGAGGCGCTGGACTGGGTGGTCGCGGAGATGGAGCGCCGCTACGACGACCTGGCCGCCAGCGGGTTCCGGCACGTGGACGACTTCAACAAGGCGGTCCGGGCGGGCCAGCTCAAGCCGCCGCCAGTGAAGGGGGACGGGGAGGTGGGTGGGGAGCGCGTCTACCTGCCGTACCCGTACCTGCTGGTCATCGTGGACGAGCTCGCGGACCTGATGATGGTCGCCCCGCGCGACGTCGAGGACTCCGTGGTCCGCATCACGCAGCTGGCCCGGGCGGCCGGCATCCACTTGGTGCTGGCCACCCAGCGCCCGAGCGTGGACGTGGTGACCGGCCTGATCAAGGCCAACGTCCCGTCCCGGCTGGCGTTCTCGACCTCGTCGCTGGCCGACTCCCGGGTCATCCTGGACCAGCCGGGGGCGGAGAAGCTGGTCGGGCAGGGCGACGCGCTGTTCCTGCCGATGGGCGCGTCCAAGCCGATCCGGCTGCAGAACGCGTTCGTGTCGGAGAAGGAAATCCGCGACATCGTCGCGCACACCAAGAAGCAGGCCGAGCCCACCTACCGGGAGGACGTCGCCGCCGCGCCGGAACGCTCCCGCGAGGTCGACTCCGACATCGGCGACGACCTCGAACTGCTCATCCAGGCGGCCGAGCTGGTCATCACCACCCAGTTCGGCTCCACGTCGATGCTGCAGCGCAAGCTGCGGGTCGGCTTCGCCAAGGCCGGGCGGCTGATGGACCTGCTCGAGAGCAGGGACATCGTCGGGCCGAGCGAGGGCTCCAAGGCGCGTGACGTGCTGGTGCGACCCGACGACCTGGAAGGAACGATCATCATGCTGCGCGGCGGGTAAATAGGAACCCTCGAAGGAACCCCAGAACCGGCTGTCTCCGCTTCACCGATCTTCACGGTCCGGCTGTCTACACTTGGTGATGTTCCCCCCACTCGGGGAGTGCCTAATCTCGGCCGATGGCCTGATCGCGACGGAATGCACGTGGAGGCGCAGCGTGAGCATCGGTAACTCGCTGGCGGACGCGCGCCGTCAGGCCGGTCTCACCATCAGCGACGTCAGCCAGCAGACCCGGATCAGGGAATCGATCATCCGGGGCATCGAGCAGGACGACTTCTCCGCCTGCGGTGGCGATTTCTACGCGCGCGGGCACATCCGCAGCATCGCCGGCGTGGTCGGCGCCGACCCGGCCCCGCTGATCAGCGAGTACGACGCCGAGCACGGCCCGCCCGGGCCGATCCGGGCCGCCGACGTGTTCGAGCCGTCCCGGCCGGTCAAGATCCGCGAGCGGCACTCGCCCAGCCTCGGCATGATCGTGGCCGTGGTGCTTCTGGCCATCATCGGGTTCGGGGCGTACCGGCTGGTGTCGCACCACGACCGCGCCAACCCGGCCCTGACCGCGCCGACCCACCGGCCCACGGCCAGCGCGAAACCCACGGCGACGGTGCACCCGTCACCCACGCCGACGGCCTCCGACGTGGTGATCAAGCTCACCGCCAATGAGGACTGCTGGGTCCTGCTCACCAGCAACCTTGACGGGTCGCAGATCTACATGGGCGTGATCCCGGCGGGCTCCTCGATGACGTGGACCGAGAAACAGGCGGTGAGCGTCCGCCTGGGCAACCCGGGCGGGGTTGTCCTGACCGTGAACGGCAAGCGCCAGACCCCGGGCACCATCCTGCCGGTGACGCTGAGCTTCAGCCCCCAGCGGGCCTAGCCCGACGCGCCCCCAATCTAGTTAGCCGCGTGGGTAGGCTCTCGGTGTGTCTTCAAGCAGTGCACCTTCACCTTCACCTTCATCTTCACCGTCACCTTCGTCGTCCGCCCCGGTTACGTCAGCACCGCGGACGGTCAGCCTGGTCACGCTGGGCTGCGCCCGCAACGAGGTCGATTCGGAAGAGCTCGCGGCGCGGCTGACCGCGTCCGGCTGGGACCTGACGTCGGCCGACGACGCCAGCGTGGTGCTCGTGAACACGTGCGGCTTCATCCAGGCGGCCAAGCAGGAGTCCATCGAGGAGCTCTTCTCGGCCGCGGAGTCCGGCGCGAAGGTGGCCGCCGTCGGCTGCCTGGCCGAACGCTACGGTGCCGACCTGGCGCAGGAATTGCCCGAGGCGCAGGTGCTCGGCTTCGACGACTACCGCGACATCGGCGCGCGGCTCGACGACGTGCTGGCCGGGCGCCGCCGCCCCGCGCACACCCCCAGGGACCGCCGCCAGCTGCTGCCCATCACCCCGGCCGCCCGCCAGACCCCGAGCCCAGCCCCGGCCCCGCGCCCGGAGGAAGCAGCACCCGGGGCCTCGTGGGTCGGGCCCAGCGGCGAGGTGTTCCGCCGGCGGCTGTCCGGCGGTGTGGTCGCCCCGCTGAAGATCGCCTCCGGCTGCGACCGCCGCTGCTCGTTCTGCGCGATCCCGTCCTTCCGCGGCGCGTTCGTCTCCCGTCGCCCGCCCGAGATCCTGGCCGAAGCCCGCTGGCTGGCTGGCCAGGGCGTTCGCGAGCTGGTCCTGGTCAGCGAGAACTCGACCTCCTACGGTAAGGACCTGGGCAACCTGCGGCTGCTCGAGGACGTGCTGCCCGACCTGGCCGGCTGCGAAGGCATCGACCGGGTCCGGATCAGCTATCTGCAGCCCGCCGAGCTCCGCCCGGGGCTGATCGAGGTAATCGCGACGACGCCGGGGGTAGCCCCCTACTTCGACTTGTCGTTCCAGCACGCGAGCGGCCAGGTGCTGCGCGCGATGCGGCGGTTCGGTGACCGGACGCGTTTCCTCGCCCTGCTCGACCAGATCAGGGAGAAAAGCCCCGAGGCCGGCGTCCGGTCGAATTTCATCGTCGGCTTCCCCGGCGAGACCGCCGCCGACCTGAAGGAACTCGAGCTTTTCCTGGGTGCCGCCGGCCTGGACGCCATCGGGATCTTCGGCTACTCCGACGAGGACGGCACCGAGGCCGCGTCCCTGGCCGGGAAGCTGGACGAGGCCGAGGTGTCCCGCCGGGTGGAGGAGTTCGCCGACCTGGCCGAGGAGCTGATGACCCAGCGGGCCGAGAGCCGCTCGGTGAGATTGTCGACGTGCTGATCGAGGAGGAGACGGGCGACGGCCGTTACGAGGGCCGGGCCGCCCATCAGGCTCCCGAGGTAGACGGGGTGACCACCGTGAGCACCCGGACCCGGCTGACGGCCGGCGCCATGGTGCGGGCCGTGGTAACCGGTTCTGACGGGGTCGACCTAACCGCTGACCTGCGGTGACCCCCGAGGTCGGACTGTGGAATGTGGCGAACGTCCTCACCATGGTGCGGATCGTCCTCGTTCCGGTCTTCGTCGCCTGCATGCTGGCGGGCGGAACGGCCTGGCGCCTGGTGGCGCTGGCCACGTTCTGCGTGGCCAGCCTGACCGACCTGCTCGACGGGCGGCTTGCCCGTAGCCGCGGGCTGGTCACCGACTTCGGCAAGATAGCGGACCCGGTCGCCGATAAGGCGCTGACCGGGGCGGCCCTGATCTGCCTGTCCGCGCTCGGCGAACTGCCGTGGTGGGTCACCGGCGTGATCATGTTCAGGGAGATCGGGGTGACCGTCTTGCGGTTCTGGGTCATCCGCCGGGGCGTGATCGCGGCCAGCCGCGGGGGGAAGCTGAAGACTCTCCTCCAGGTGATCGCGATCTGCCTGTACGTGCTGCCGGCCGCGCTCAGCCCGCCGGGGCTCGTGCGCGGGCTCTTCATGGCGGCGGCGGTGGTGGTGACCATCGTGACCGGCGCCGACTACGTGCTGCAGGCAGTGCGGCTCCGCCGCTCGGACCCAGAGGAGGCATGATCGTGGCGCAACCAGCGGCGGAACCAGCAGCGGAACCAGCAGCGGAACCGGCGGCGGAACCAGCAGCGGAACCAGCAGCGGAACCAGCAGCGGGATCTTCGGCGGGCGACGCGGCCCGCGATCTGGCTACCCAGGTCCTGGACCGGCTGCGGGCCGGCGGCCACACGGTCGCGGTGGCCGAGTCGCTGACCGGCGGGCTGGTCGCGGCGGCGCTCACCGACGTTCCGGGCGCGTCCGCCGCCTTCCGCGGCGGCGTGGTCGCCTACGCCACGGAACTCAAGGCGCGGCTGCTCGGCGTGGATGCCCGCATGCTGGCCCGGCACGGCGCGGTCTACGCGCCGGTCGCCGCGGCGATGGCGGAGGGCGTCCGGACCAGGCTGGGCGCGACCTACGGGGTGGCGACCACCGGCGTCGCCGGACCCGAGCCTTCCGACGGCCAGCCGGTAGGCACCGCCCACATCGCGGTGAGCGTCGCGGACGACACGGTGGTCCGCACCATCGCGTTGACCGGAGACCGGCAGGAGATACGTAGACTGACAGTGGAGCATGCCCTGGGACTGCTCCTGGGCCGGCTCGGGGAAGAAAGCTACTGATAACAGCGTTTACGTTGGCAGCGAACATGGACTGGCATGATCTCGCGGAGTGACGGTAATGCCGGGTACGGTGGAGGTGTCGGCGGTTTGGCCAAGGGGAAGGGAGGGCGGCTATGGTTCTGCTCCGTCAGCTGCTAGGTGACGTGCTTCGCCGGCTGCGCTTGCGGCAGGGTCGTACTCTTCGAGAGGTCTCCGCCTCTGCACGCGTATCCCTTGGTTACCTCTCCGAGGTCGAACGCGGTCAGAAGGAAGCCTCGTCCGAGCTGCTCGCCGCGATCTGCGGCGCCCTCAACACCCCGCTTTCCCAGGTGTTCCGTGAGGTGTCAGACAATTTCGCCCTGGCCGAACTGCAGAGCGAGCCCGTGCTCGCCGGCCCAGGGAGCCTGGCCTGCGGGTGCCCGCGGACGCCAAGGTCAGCTTGACCTCGGAGCGCGGCTTCGTTCCCATCAGTACCATGGTCACGGACGAGGAATCCTCGCTGGAATTCGCGGAAACCGAGCTCGGCGGGACCTCCGGCCACGTGCACGGGATCACCGACATGGTGTCGGTCTGAGCAGCGCGATCTAGGCGCCCAGACCCCGAGCCCTCAGACCCCGAGCACTCAGACCCCGAGCACTCAGACCCCGAGCACTCAGACCCAGGCGCTGGGGTTTTCCGTCAGGTTGCGAACCATGTCGGGCAGGGTGCCTGACACGATGTCCTGCAGCGAGACCTGCTCGAGGACGGCCCGCTCGTTGGCGCGCAGCGCGATCCACACCTGCTGCAGGGGTTCGGCTACACCGGGATAAGTGACGTTCTCCGGCCGCTCGCCGCGCACGCCGAGCAGCTGGCCGTCGATGGCCCTGATGATGTCGGCCAGCGAGATCTCCGAGGCGGGCCGCGCCAGCCAGAAGCCGCCATCCGGCCCGCGCTGGCTGCGGATGAGCCCGACCCGCCGGAGCTGAGTCAGGATCGTCTCCAGGAACTTCCCCGGTATCTGCTGCGCGCGGGCCAGCTGATCGGCCGTGACGTGGCCGTTGCTGGCCGCGGCGAGCTCGATCGCGGCCCGCAGCGCATAGTCGGCGCGGGCTGACAGTCGCATGACCGTAATTATGCACGTTCCCCACTGCTTTTCTCGCATTCGCCCGCCGCCCGCCGCCGGTCCGGGACCAGCACGCGGTCTGGGAAGGCGTAACAATTGCGTGGCAGACTGGCTGTGGGCCAGCCGGCCTGGCCAGATGGCCACGCGCGGCGTATTAGCCTCGCAGAGCACACGTTAACCAATCGGCCTGGGGGAGCATGTCCACGCCAGAGGAAAGCGAGTCGCCTGCTTCGGCTGTAGCCGTGGCTAACGACACCGAGCCCGGCCCCGAGCCTGGTACCAAGCCTGACGATAAGCCCGGCCCCGAGCCCGGCCCCGAGCCCGGCACCGATCCTGGCCCCGAGTCCGGCCCCGAGCCTGGCCCCGAGTCCGGCACCGATCCTGGCCCCGATCCTGGCCCCGAGTCCGGCCCCGAGTCCGGCCCCGAGCCCGAGGGCGGCCGGCAGCGGGGGCCCCGCTGGCGGCTCCCGTGGCTAGTGCGGCTGGCGTGGGGCGTGGGCATCGTCGCCGCCGGGATCGGGCTGTTCTTTTGCTATCTGTACGTCTCGCGGACCCAGCGGGTCAGCTCCGACGGCGCGTCGAACGCGCTGCAGGCCTGGGACATGCTGCACGGCAACCCGCTGCTGCGCGGCTGGACCGTCACCGACGTCTCGTTCTACACCACCGAACTACCCGAGTACATGCTGGTAGAAGCGGTCCGCGGGCTGAACGCTGACGTGCTGCACGTGTCGGCCGCGATCAGTTACACGCTCGTCGTACTGACCGGCGGGTTGCTGGCCCGGGGCCGCGCGACGGGCCGTGAGGGCATCGTCCGGATGCTCATCGCCGCCGGGATCATGATCGCGCCCCAACTCGGCCCTGGCGTGTTCATCCTGGTCTTCCAGCCCGACCACATCGGCACTCAGGCGCCCTTGCTGGCGACCTGGCTGGTGCTCGACCGCGCGCCGCGCCGATGGTACGTCCCGGTCCTGGTAGGCGCCATGCTGGCCTGGGTCGAGGTGGCCGACCGGCTGGCGCTGCTGATCGGCGTGGCTCCGCTGGCCGTGGTGTCCGCCGTCCGTGCCTACCAGGCGCTGGTGCAGCGCCGCGAGGGGCTGCGGTCGGCGTGGTTTGACCTGTCGCTGCTGCTAGCGGCGGCTGTCTCGGCGGAGATCGCCTCGATGGTGGTCAAGCGGATCGGCGAGCAAGGCGGATTCGCCGTGCTGCCGGTCGCGAACGCGCTGGCCCCGGTCAGCGAGTTGTCGGCCCACTCGTGGCTGGCCGCCGAGAGCGTGTTCGGGCTCTATGGCGCCGAGTTCTTCGGCATGTCGTCGCCCGGGCTGAACGCTGGCATCGCGTTCCTGCACCTGATCGGCCTGGTCCTGGCCGCCTGGGGCCTGTGGCTGGTGTTGCGGCACTTCTTCAGCTGCGAGGACCGCATCGCCCAGGTGCTGGCCCTCGGAATCGTCATCAACGTAGCCGCTTACCTGCTCAGCACCACGCCGACCACGTACTGGAGCGCTCGCGAGATAGCCGGGGTGCTGCCGGCCGGCGCGGTCCTGGCCGGCCGGATGCTGGGCGCGCGGTTCCTGGCCGCCCGGCTGGTGCCGGCCCTGGCCGTGGTCGGCGCCTGCTACCTGGCGGCGCTCGGCTACACGGTCGCGCAGCCGTCCCAGCCCGCCATCAGCGCCGATCTCGCGGACTGGCTCGTCGCGCACCACTTCAGCTACGGCCTGAGCAGCTACGGGCTCGCCAACGCCACCACGCTGGCCAGCGGCGGCGCCGTCGACGTCAGATCAGTGAGCTGGTCCAACCAGGACGCGGCTCCGGGCCCCTATGAGTTCGACCAGGATTGGTACGACCCGATGAAGCACGACGCGAACTTCGTCGTGCTGATGAACCCGGCTGGCCCGCTGGACCCGATCGCGGACTGGGAGGTCTACGCCACGTTCGGCCGCCCGGCCAAGGTCTACGACTTCGGCCCGTATGTCATCATGACCTACGACACCAACCTTCTCACCGACCTCAGCCCGTCGCTGCCCCCGCCGTCTTCGCCTCCGCCGTCCCCGGCGCCCACGCCCGCGAGTATCCCCTAAGCCAGCCCGAGCAGTTCGGCCGCGGCCTGGGCGCTGGCCCGGGACGCGCCGTAGGTGGCCAGGTAGGAGGTGCCTTCCTGGGGCTGCCACAGCGGCAGGCCCATCTCGACCAGGACCAGGTCAGGTCGCGCCGCGAGCAAGACGTTCACCAGGGACCGGGTGCTGCGATCCCGGTGCGCGTCGCGGACCACCGCCACCAGTGAGCGGCCCGCGGCGGCCGTCAGGATCCCGGCCGCGTCCCTGGACACCTCGCCGTTGGCCAGGGCGCTGACCCGGCGTACGCTCCCGGCCGGCGCCCACGGACCCAGCCCCCAGCCGAACCGTCCCGCGGCGATGTTCTCCCGCGGCTCGACCTCGACGATCACCGGGGCGCGTAGCGTGCACGGCGGCCCGGAGATCCGGACCGCCCGCCGGGCCGCGGCCAGGCCGATACTGGCGCGATCCGCGACCAGGCTGAGCACGACGTCGTCGCGCCGGGGACGCGCCAGGCCCCCGCGCAGGCGCGTAACCCGGTCGGCGGCCTCTTCCAGCCGCGTCCCCGCGAGCGTCCCGGCCCGGACGGCGGCCACCAGGGCCGCGCGTACCGCCAGGTATTCGTCCTCACTGCCGTCCCGGCCCAGGCAGAGCAGGTCGGTGCCGGCCGCCACCGCGAGGACCGCCGCGGCGGGGATGCCGAACGCGTCCCTGGTCGCCCGCATCTCAAGCGCGTCGCAGACGATCACGCCGGTGAACCCGAGTTCGCCGCGCAGCAGTCCGGTCAGCGCGGCGCGTGACACGGTGGCGGGCAGGTCGCCGGTCAGCTCGGGTACACGCAGGTGGCTGGGCATGATGGCGATGGTCCCGGCACCGATCGCGGCCGCGAACGGCGGCAGGTCACGCCGCCTCAGCTCGTCCAGGCCGCCGTCGATGGTGGCGATGGCCAGATGGGTGTCGGTCCCGGTCCGGCCGTGGCCGGGAAAGTGCTTGGTGCACGCGGCGACACCCGCGCCCTGCAGGCCGGCCACCGCGGCCGCGGTGTGCCGCGAGACCAGCTCGGTGCCGGCGCCGAAGGACCGGGTGCCGATGGCCGGGCTGTCGGCCGCGCCGAGCACGTCGGCGCAGGGCGCGAGGTCGAGATTGACGCCGAGAGCAGCCAGGTCGGCGCCGATCGCCTGGTAGACCGACCGGGTCAGGAACGTGTCATCGACCGCTCCCAGCGCGGCGTTGCCCGGGTACGGGCTGCCGTCGGCGTAGGCCACCCGGGTGACATCGCCGCCCTCTTCGTCGATCGCGATCACCGGGTGGTCCGCGGTGCCCGCCGCGCGCAGGCTCGCGGTCAGCGCGGTCACCTGATCCGGAGTCGAGATGTTCTGGCCGAATAGGGTGACGCCGGCCAGGCCGCGGCCGAGCGCCTCGAGGATCCAGCGCGGCGCCAAGGACCCGGGGAACGGCGGGATGAGGATGGCGTCGGCTAGCCGGGTCAGGGTGGCATCCGCCCGCAGCGTCGTATCCTGGCTCATCGGAATCGCGGCGTGGAGGCCCCGGCCTTCAGGCCGGGGAGGAACCGCCGTGTCACCTCCCCGGAAATGTCCGCGGTGTCCGATAGTGTGTTCGCATGTCCAGGTACCGGCTGCTGCCCACCCCCGCCCAGGAGGCGGTGCTGGGGGACCACGTTGACGAGCCGCTCGAGCCGCAGCCCGCGATCGCGAGTGCCGCCGCCGCGCCGAGTGCGGCGAGCGCCGCTGGTGTTTTCCTGAGTCCCACTACTGGCACTCCTTCCCGGGTGATGAACTCGGTGTCAAGGATGATGAAGAGCCGTAGAGAGAAACTAACCGGAAACTTTCCTATGAGATAGCCCTCGTTGCCGGATCGAGACCTTACCGGGCCGTGGGAGTGACGAAGGGACCGCGATGCAGCCTTACCCGGAAACACAGGCTCCGCAGGGCCCGCCCCGGCCGGACCCGCCGGCCTCGCCGGGCCCGGCCAGGCCGGGCGCGCCGGGCCGGGCCAGGCCTGGCACGCCGAGCCTGCTCCGCGAGCTGAACGACCAGGCCGCTCTGGCCCTCCTGCTCGGCGGCGAGCTCCTGACCAGGTCTCAGATCAGCGAGTACACCGGAGTGTCCAAGGTTACGGCCTCGCAGATGCTGACCCGGCTGGAGGAGCGCGGCCTGGTCGCTATCGCGGGCGAGCAGGCCGGGGGCCGCGGCCCGAACGCCGCGCTTTACTCGGTCGTCCCGGCCAGCGCCTACGTCGCGGGGCTTTACGTCGAATCCGATCTGGTCAGTGCCGCGGTGGCCGACGTCACCGGCCGCCGGGTGGCCGAGGTAGGCGTTGATCCGGGCGGCGCCGACGATCCGGTCGGGCTGATCCGCGGCGCCGTCGAGCGGGCCTGCGCGGACGCGGGCGTTGACGTGGCCCGGCTGAGCGCGGTGGTGATCGGCAGCCCCGGCGTGGTGGACCCGAGGACCGGTGACCCAAGCCTGGCGGTGAATCTGCCCGAGTGGCACGAAGGCGCACTCGAGGCGCTCAGGGACGCCTGGCACCGGCCGGTGGTGATCGAGAACGACGTGAACCTGGCCGCGATGGCCGAACGTGCCGTCGGCGCGGCGGCCGGGGCCGACGACTTCGTCCTCGTCTGGCTCGGCGGCGGCCTTGGCCTGGCGACCATCCTCGGTGGGCAGCTGCACCGGGGCACCGCCGGAGCGGCCGGCGAGATCGGCTACCTGCCGGTGCACGGCGCCCCGCTGCACACCGACATCAGGCATCCGGCCAGCGGCGGGTTCCAGTCGCTGGCCGGGGCCAGCGCCGTGCGCGCGCTGGCGGCCGAGCACGGATTCGCCGCGCCGACGGCGGCCGAGGCGGTCCGCGCGGCATTGTCCTCCGGGTCCGGCAGACCCGGCCCAGGTGCCGCCTTCCTCGACGAACTCGCGCACCGGGTCGCGGTCGGCGTCGCGTCCGTCTGCGTCGTGCTCGACCCGGGGCTGGTCGTGCTCGGCGGTGACGTGGGCCAGGCCGGGGGCGCGGCGCTGGCCGGCCGGGTGGCCGCCGGTGTCGCCGCCATCTCGCCCGCCCGGCCGCGGGTGGTGCCGACCGGCGTACCCGGCGAGCCCGTGCTCCGCGGCGCGATGCTAGCCGCCGTCGCCCAGGCCCGGGCGACCCTGCTAGCTTCGGTGGCCGACCCACAGTAACCTCCATTCTCAGAAAACCCTATAATTAACTCCCGTAACAAAGTCTCCCTACCCTCAGTAGCGTTCACACTCAACCCAGTAGCACGTGCGCCGGACCTCGGTCAGAGGGGTATGGAATCTACGGTGCACGTGCATAATGGTGTGTTAGTGAAGATCCCGATGTGGATAAGGCTCCCCGTGTCCGAACCTCCACACGTTAATGGATGAGCATTCCGAGGAGGATTGCGACGCGGATGAATAGGTGGGGGTAGCGGCGGTGGTGCCCTCAGCAGGAATGCCAGCAGAACCGGGTGCACGGCGGTTCCGCGTTGGGGAAGTGCCTCCGCTAGCCGAGGGATTCACCGACCGGCCCGATACCGCCCGCGGGATCGTAGACGCGCTGGTGCCCGGTTCGGCCGTGGCGCTGGTACCTGGTTCGGCCTTCGCCGAGGGGCCGCAGAACTGGCTCGGTGCGTGCGGCAAGACACAGATCGCCGTGATCATCGCGGAATCGCTCTGGCGATCGGCGGCCATAGACGCGCTGATCTGGATCACCGCCGCCAACCGGGCCTCGGTGCTTTCCGGTTTCGTGCAGGCGTCGATGGCCGCCACCGGCCTTGAGCCCACCGGCACGGCCGAATCGATCGCCGCGCGCTTCCACGGCTGGCTGGAAGAAACGAGCCAGCCGTGGCTGCTGGTCCTCGACGACTTGTCGCAGCTAGAGGACCTGGAGGGGCTCTGGCCTGAAGGGCCGGCCGGGCGGGTCCTGATCACCAGCCCGGACTCCACGGTCATCGCCGGGCGCCGCGGGACGCAGGTCATCCCGGTCGGGTTCTTCAGCGTCCGCGAGGCGCTCAACTGCCTGACCGAGCGGCTGAGCATGAACCCGGCCCAGCGCCACGGCGCTATCGACCTCATCGAAGCTCTCGGCCGCGAGCCGCTGGCGCTCGGCCAGGCCGCCTCGGTAGTAGCGAATTCCTCGCTGGCCTGCCGGGATTACCGGGACTATTTCGCCCGCCGGCGGCAGCAGATCGGGGTGGCGGCGGGCGAGGTGCCTTCCGCGGCCGCCGTCACCTGGACGCTGTCCCTGGGGCAGGCGGAATCGCTGCTCCACGGCGAGTCGGTCCGGCAGATGCTGGTCCTCGTGGCCCTGCTGGATGGGCACGGGATTCCGGGCGCCATCTTCAGCACGCCTGCGGTGGCCGCCTACCTGGGGGGGGCCGTGACCCCGTTCTCGACGGCGGTCGACCCCAAGCCGGCCTGGGACGCGCTGCTCGCCATCGAGCGGGCCGGCCTGATCACCGTCAACCGGGCCCAGGCGCCGCCGACGATCTTGATGAGTTCGGTACTCCAGGGAGCGATCAGGCTGGCGGCGCCGGCTCAGGTACAGGATCCCGCGGCCCGGGCGGCCGCGAGCGCGCTCCTTGAGGCCTGGTCCGCCGAGGAGCCGGAGCCGTGGACGGCGGAAGTCCTGCGCGCTAACGCGGCCACCTTGCAGGGGTCGGCCACCGACGTGCTGTGGACCGATGGCTGCCATCCGCTACTGCTACGGGCAGGCCGGAGCCTCGACAGCGCCCGCCTGATCGGACCGGCTGTCGAACACTGGCGCGAGCTAGCCGCCCGCTGCGACAGCAAGCTGATTCCCGGCCATCCGGACACCCTCGTGGTGGCCGCCCAACTCGCTGCGGCTTGTCTAGCCGCGGGGTACGCCACCGACGCCGTGACCTGGTACCAGCGGGTGCTGGCTGAGCGGAGCCGTGAGCTCGCGCCCGGGCACCCCGCCATCATCGCGGCCCGGGTCAACCTGGCCCGGGCACTTATCATGGCCGACGAGTCCACCGACGCAGTAACCGTCCTGCATCTGGCCGTCACCGAATGCGAGCAATTCCGCGGGCCTGGCCATCCGGACACGCTCAGCGTCAGCGACGAGCTCGCCGCCGCCTACCTGGCCGCGGGAGATGTCACCGGAGCGGTCCGGCTGCTAAACCGCGTGCTGGCCGATCGCGAACGCGTGCAGGGTCCGCGGGACGTCGAGACCATGACCACCCGAGACCGCCTCGCCGCGGCCTGCCTGGCCGCCGGAAAGGTCAAGGACGCCATCGGGCACTACAAGCGGGTCCTGTCGGACCGGGAGAAAGTGCTCGGGCGCAGCCATCCGGATACGATCGCGACCAGCGCGGAGCTGTGCGCGGCTTATCAGAGAGCAGGCCGGATGCCGGCTGCGCTGCAGCTCGCCGAGCAGTGCTGCGCGGATTCTGAGCGGGTCCTCGGTCCCGACCACGTGGACACGCTGAGCCGCCTGGCGAACTTGGGCCATCTGTACTACGCCGTCGGCCGGGTGGGCGACGCGATCGCGGTGCTCCGTGACGTTGCCGGTCGCTGCGAGCGGGTCCTGCCCTACGGTGACCCGCTAACGCGGGCCGTCCATCAGAGCCTCGTGAACATCGGGGACCCCTGACCCCAGCGCCCGCGGGGGCCGGGTGTCAGCCTAGATCGGGCCACTGATCCAGGGTGTACGCCATCTCCCAGAACATGCCCTCAAGCCGCGAGCTCATCATGAAGATCTCAGCTAGCCGCCGCCGCCGCTGGTCGCTCGGCGCTTCGGTACGGACCATGTCGTCAAAAGTCTGGCGCATGCTCAGCACCAGATCGGCTTCTTCCTCGGCGAGGTAAAAACTGACCCACTCCGAGTACACGGGATGTTCCGCGAGGTCATCGGCCAGGCCGCGGGCGATTTCCACGTAGCTCCAGGAACACGGGAGGATGGCGGCGGTAATCTCCAGCGGGCCGCCGACCTCCGCCGTCGCCAGCAGGAAGCTGGTGTAGGCCACGTTCGCCGGGGCTAGCCCGAGCGAGCCGCCCCGGTCTTGAGCTCCGAGGCCGATCACCTGGTCAAGCAGGCGCCGGTTGCTGGGGATCTCCAAGCGGATGATCCCGTCCAGCTGCCGGCTGAAGAACTCCAGCTCCTCCGCACCGGATGACTTGGCAGCGCCCATCGCCATGCAGCGGGCGAACGCGGGAAGAAATAGCAGATCCTGCTCGATGAAGAAGCGGAACGCCTCTAGCGGCAAAGTCCCGCGGGCGAGCTCGCCCAGGAACGGGTGGGCATGCAGGCCGGCCCAGATGCGGTCGCACTGGGTACGCAGGTCATCGGAGAACGTTGGCTTGCGGCCCGGCGTGCGCGAAGTATTCACGAAGGTACCATAACGTGGGAGTCGCGGTGGAGCGGGTTTTTCGTACATAACTTCTGGGATAGCCATTGGGTTCCTTATGACCTGGAGCTGGGCGCGCGAAGCCTGGTCGGAGGTCTCAGCCGGATGTCATCTGTGCCGCTCCGCGGATCCCGGACCGCAAGCGATCGCACAGAATCAGACACTTGCGGACATACTCTCGGCGGACGAGTCCCATTCGGGTGTGGCGTCGGGCGATCACGGACTGTGTAATGCCGTACCGATATTTCCGGCTAAATGGAGAATCTGCACGTGCACGGCCGTTTCGCATTAGAGTTAGCTCGGCTGTCTGATGCCGTGCGCGCAGGAAAGGCTGCCGCCGGGAAGGGGTGTCATGTCGGGTCTGCCGCCGGGTCGGCTACCGAGCGTTAATCAGGCCGAGCGCGCCGATCCCGAAGTCGCCGAGCCTTATCAGTATCGCACCATGTGCCGTATTGCGCGCATGACCCGGCTACCAACCGGATGTGAGTGACATGTTGCTCGAACTTCTCCTAGGTGTCCTGGTCCTCGCGGTTGCCTTCCTCGTGGTACTGGACGTATTCAGGACCAGAGGCGAAGGTACGCATGGGTCCGCCGACGCGCCGCATGACGCCAGGCCGAAGCTCGCCGGAGCCAGTCGCGATGGCCGGCCAGAGACGCTCACCCGGGAACCTGTCGGAACCGGGGTACCCGCCGCGGCCGCCGGCATATCCGCTGCGGCGCACGACGCCGGCCCGACCTGGCGTCCGGAGAGCGTCAGCTCGCCCGTCGGCGCCCCCCCGCGCCCGGGTCCCGAAGCGCCGGCCGGACCGCCGAGATCGCGCCGTGAGCTGAAGAACTGGCACGTTCACTCGCGACTGCTGCTGCTCGTCATCATTCCCGCCGTCGCCGTCGCCGCCGCCGCGTTCTGTGTGGTACGTCTGGATGACGCCCTGCAAGGGACCCAGATTAACTCGCCGGTCAGCTCGGTCCGCGCCGACGCTGTCGTGTCGGCAATCGTGTCCGCGGTGGCGCTGGTCATCATCGTGGCGCTGGCGGCGTGGCTTGTGATCGTGGTGGCCAGATCCGTGCTGCGGCCGCTGTACCAGCTGCGGGCGGGGGCCCTGGAGATGGCCGCGGATCGTCGGCTTAATACGGCCCGCCGGGCCAGCGAGAACAATGGTGAGACCGGCCCGGCCGACGTGGCCCCCATCGACGTGGATTCCGCTGACGAACTAGGCGAGATTGCGCGCGCCTTCGACCAGGTGCGCAGGGAAACGCTGCGGTTGACGGCCAACGAGGCCTCCCTCGGCGACAAGCTCAACGCCTTGTTCGTGAACCTGTCCCACCGTAGCCAGTCCCTGGTGGAACGGCAGATCCGCCTCATTGAAGGTCTTGAGCACGCGGAGCGTGACCCGGAGCGCCGGGCCGACCTGTTCAAGGTCGACGGGATCGCGGCCCGCATGCACCGCAACTCGCGCAACCTGCTCGTCCTGGCCGGTCATGAGCCATCCACTGGCTGGAACCAGCCGGTGGCGCTGATAAATGTGATCAGGGCCGCGGTGTCCGAGCTCGAGGAACACGAACGCGTCTCGCTCACCGCGCCACCGGAAATCGCCGTCTGCGCACCGGCCGTAAACGACGTGGTGCACCTGCTCACCGAGCTGACTGAGAACGCGGCGTCGTTCTCCGCGGCGGACATGCCCGTCGATATCTCGAGCCGCCTGCTGACCACTGGCGGCGTTCTGGTCGACATCACCGACCGGGGCGTCGGAATGAGCCCGAAAGAAATGGCCTACGCCAACTGGCGGCTGGAAAACCCGCCGGTGGCGGATATCAATGTCCCTAAGTGGATTGGCTTGTTCGTGGTTGCCCGGCTGGCCGCACGCCACGGCATCAGAGTCCGGTTGCATCCGGCCGAGTTTGGCGGCCTTACCGCCCTGGTCTGGCTTCCTGATGAGGTCATCACCCGCCAGGGCGTGCCGTCGCCGAGGCTCAGCGGTGTCGGTAGCGCCGGGCTGAGGCCGGGTGCCCATGAGGCGAAGGCGGATGTCCGTAACGTCAGCTCGGGGCAGCGGGCCGTCATGGCAGGGCGACGGTCCGGCCCAGCGTTCTCGTCGGCTGGCGACCCGCAGCCCGAGTTGCAGCCGGAGTTTCAGACCGAACCTTCTGCCTACGTCGCGTCGGCGGCCCTCGGGCGGCCCGGCCCGATGGGTGAGTACGCTCGCCGCTCAGGCCAGGACGCCCCTGCTCCCAGGGATGAGCCTGACTCGGGCTTCGCCGCTCCGGGCGCAAGCCAGACGTCGCAACTCGTCAGCGCTCCGCTGGCCACCGCGGTGCCGGTAAGCCAGGAGACCAGTTCAGTCGACGGTGCCGTGATCATCCCGCCCGCGGCGGGTCTTGAGGAAGCGGCCAGGCTGCCGATCTTCGCCTCGGTCGAGTCGCACTGGTTCAGGGGTGGCCGCACGACACCTGGTTCGTCCGGTCCCGCTGGCGTGACCGCAAACCACTGGTCCTCACCAGCCGACGAAGGCTGGCAGGCTGCTACGGCGGTCGACTCGCCGTCCTCGAGAGGCTCGACGAGCGCGGGGCTCCCCAAGCGGCTGCCGAGCGCGAACCTGGTCCCGGGAACGATCCCGAGCGCGCAGCCCGTCGCCCCGCCGAACCGGTCCGCGGCCGAGGCTCGTAAGCGGCTCGCCGGGCTTCAGCGAGGTGTCAGCCAAGGCCGGGCCGCGGCCAGCGAGGCAGCGAACGCCGGCGGGGAAGACGAGTCCTGAGGTCAGCCTGCCCCGTCGGCGCTTTCGCGCCCGATCTGGAAGAACGGTGACCGCAGGACGAAACGTGCGGCGAGCATCAGGATCAGCCCGGCGGCGACAATGCCGATGACCGACCAGACCTCCGATGCGGGCGCGCTTTGCAGTGACCGGTAAATAATCCAGACCAGGAACCCGGCGGCGCCGAGCGGCAGGACGCCGACGAACAACGCGTCCCAGGTATTGCTGAAGACCCGGCGCCGGTAGTACGTGATGGCGGCGAACGCGGTGAGGATGTAGAAGCCGGCGTACAGTAGCCCGGTCACGTTGATCACCTGGGTAAACACGTTCGCGATCGAGCTGGAAAGCAAGTACACCCAGGTCGCCACGATGAGGATCAGGCCGACCGCGATGCTGGCGATGGCGGGGGTGGCGAAGCGCCGGTTCACGTTACCCAGGACCGGCGGCAGCACCCGGTGGATGGCCATTCCGTAGGCCATCCGGGCGATGATCACGATCGCGGTACCGGTAGAACCGATCACCGACAGGGCCAGGGACAGGGCCATGACCTTAGCCCACCCGCCGCCGCCCAGCGTCTGCGCGATGTAAACGAGCGCCGAGGAGGAGTTGGCCTGCAGTTTGACCGGCGACACCACTCCCGCCAGCCCCATCTCCGACACGGTAAAGATGATGGCCAGCAGGGCGACCGCCATAATGGCGGCCCGGCCCGGGTTGGTACGCCGGTGCTTGACCTCCTCGTTGACGTACACGGTGGCGTCCCAGCCGGTATACATGAACACCGCGATGAGGAACCCGGCGGCGAGGCTGCCCTTCCCGCCGATACCGCTGAGGCTGAACCAGCCTCTGGTTATCGGGAAAGTTCCGCTGTGGTGGCCGAGCACTGCCACGAACCCCCAGACCGAAAACCCGATGAGGATCGCATACTCGATCACCGCCATGCCGACCTGGGTTCGGGCCGTGATCCGGATTCCCACTACCGCGATCACCAGCATGACCAAGATGACGGCGGTGCTGATGAGGATATTCGGCCAGGTGCTGGAGGCACTGGCGTCGAAGATGGCCAGCACGGACGGGGCGAGAACCACGACGCCTGAGATCGCCCCGACCAGGCTGCCCGCGATCATCAGCCAGCCGGTCATGAACCCGAGGTACGGGTTGATCGCGCGGCCGACCCACTCGAAGGAAGCGCCGCAGTTGGCGTTCCACAGATTCAGCCGGCGGTAGGCGTTGGCGATGATGATCATGGGAATCGCGGTCAGCAGAATGACAGGCCCGACGGCGTAGGCGGCCGTCGCGGCCAGCGCGGCCAGGGTCAGCCCGACCGATACCGTCGGAGCGGCATTGGCCATGCCGATGACCGTGTCCTGCGCGGCCCCTATCGCATCGGGCTCGAGCCGGGCCGGGCCGCCCTGAGCGGCTTCCGCGACGACACGTTCTCCTCGATCCGTCATCTGTTCTCCTGTCGGGGCGGGCTCGTCCGCATCAGACGGCCACGGGCAGCCGAAAGCGCAGCGCTTCACCTGGTCCGGTGTATTGGTCGCTGCAGGGCCAGCAGGCGCCGGCGCCGGCACCAGGTGTTCTTGGCGGCACGCGACGCCGACGGATCAGGGGCGGAGATCTCCAACCAGACGGTGCGGCGGCCAGCACAGCCCACAGCTTGGTCACTTTCAACCACCCGGTCAAGCCTGGCCATAGGGGCCGGCGGCAGCCCCGGACCAAGAATGCGCGGCCATGCGCGGCCGGGGTAAACCAACCGCGCGGGGCGGCGCCAGAGAACCCGGCGAACATGCCAGCAGGAGTGATCCAGCCGTTATACGCCTGCACCCAGATCACCAGCGCTCATGGCCAATTTCTGCTGGGATGAAGGGTACTTCCACCGAGAAAAACCGCTACAGTCGCACAGTATGCCCAGAAGTGGGCATTGCCCGCATCGGTGAGCATCCGATGAGTCGACGGAGGATACGTTGGAGAACGAAACGACCGGCTCAGTCGCGGTCTCATCGGTTCACGCCGTGGTCACGCCGGCGGCGGGTCAAGAACGGAGGAAGTTCCGGCGCAGCGTCGGACGTTTGGACACCGCGTTCCTCATGCTCGCTGCCATTATCGTCCTGGACACCCTTGGCGCCGTGTCGAGTTATGGTGCTCAGTCGTTCACCTGGCTCATCGTGATGATCGTTTTCTTCCTGGTTCCCTACGGCCTGCTCACCGCCGAACTCGGCACCGCCTTTCCCGAAGAGGGTGGCCCTTACGTCTGGGTCAAGCTCGCATTCGGCCGGATGGCGGCGGCTGTGGTGTCCGTCATGTACTGGGTGGACAATCCCATCTGGCTGGCCGGGACGCTGGCGATCACGGCGATGGCCACCTTCAGTACATTCTTCGTCAACCTCTCGTTGACCTGGGAGTACGTCTTCGGCCTCCTCTTCGTCTGGGCCGGCATCGGCTCGGTGATCATGGCGCTGAAGTTCGGCAAATGGGTGGCCAGCATCGGCGCGATAGTCCGCGTGGCGCTCATGGCGTTCTTCACGCTCACCGTGCTGATTTACGCGGGCGAGCACGGCGTGCATGGCTTCGGTGGCGGGGCGTTCAAGCCCACCTGGGTTGTCTTCCTGGCGGCGGCGCCCATCCTGATTTTCAACCTCGAGGGTTTCGAGCTGCCTAGCGCCGCGTCGGAGGAACTGGTCAACCCGCGGAAGGACGTCCCCTTCGCCGTGCTGCGCTCGGGGATCGCCACCGTGCTGTTCTACGGCCTGCCTATCCTCGCCATCCTGCTCGTGCTCCCGCCGTCCCAGCTCTCCAACGTCAGCGGATTCGTTGACGCGGTGCAGACGGTCTTCATCGTCTACGGCGGCCACCTGACAAGCTCGGGCGCTGTGCTTACCGGCGCCGGGAAGGTTCTCGGCGATATCGTCGCGGTCGGGGTGATCTTCGGCCTGCTTTCCTCAGCCGTGGTCTGGCTCATCGGCTCCGACCGCACCCAGGCGGTCGCGGGTTACGACGGTGCCGCGCCTAGGGCGCTCGGGTACTTCTCCAAGCGCCTCGGGACGCCGATCGCCGTGAACCTGCTCTCCGGTGTGGTCTCGACCGTCGTCCTGGTCCTTGCGCTCACGCTGACCAGCGGCAACGCGGCTAAGTACTTCACCGTCACGCTGGGGCTTGTCATCTCCATGGTGACGATTACCTACGTGCTGATCTTCCCGGCCGTGATCAAGCTCAGGTACAAGTATCCGGATGTGGAACGCCCGTACCGGATACCGGGCGGGACTGCCGGGCTGTGGATCGTGGGAATCCTGACCACGGCCTGGGCGGCGTTCACCACCATCGCGATTGTCTATCCCGGCATCGGCACGGCGCACCCGGATGACTCGCTACCGAGCGGGTTCACCGGACAGCGCCTCCAGTACGAACTGTCCCAGCTGATACCGCTGGGCGTAATGGTGCTGGTCGGCCTGCTGTTCTATGCTCTCGGTCGGCCCACCCGGCTGGAAGCCGCACGGGTGGAAGCCGAGCAGGTGAAGGCAGCGCAGGTGGAAGCCGCGGAGGTAGAGGCGTCAGCGGCGGAAGCCACGCAGGCAGAAGCGCCGGCCGCGGAAGCCGCGCAGGCAGAAGCGCCGGCAGCAGAGACCCCGCAGGCAGAAGCGCCGGCCGCGGAAGCCGCGCAGGCAGAAGCGCCGGCAGCAGAGACCCCGCAGGCAGAA
Source organism: uncultured Actinomycetes bacterium (assembly GCA_963806335.1). GTDB lineage: Bacteria > Actinomycetota > Actinomycetes > Streptosporangiales > Streptosporangiaceae > Palsa-504. The sequence continues at coordinate 160,995 of CAWDXO010000013.1, read as the reverse complement.
GCGCCGGCCGCGGAAGCCCCGCAGGCAGAAGCGCCGGCAGCAGAGACCCCGCAGGCAGAAGCACCGGCCGCGGAAGCCACGCCGACGGGAACCTCGGAGGCGGGGACCCCGCAGGTGGAAGCCTCGCAGGAGTAACCGAGAAACGGGTCAAGCGTCCGACACGGCGGAGCCGGCCAATAACCGGCACGATGGAGCATCGAGCCGCATCCAACCGGCACGATGGAGCATCGAGCCGGTTAGCCGTGGCGCTGGGACGGTACGCACTGGGGCGCGGCGGTTTTCTGGGTCTCATGGGGCCTGGGAGACAACATCATCCCTGCAAACAACATCATCCCTGGCAGACGACATCATCGTGGCCAGCGCCAGGGGCCGGGGACGACCAGGAAAGGATCTCAGCTGGGCCGTCCCCGCCCGGGCACGGATCCCCAGGCTGAATCCGGGCCGGGACCACCTCCCACGACCTGTTCGACGAAGTCGTCCGTCATCGGCAGGCAGGCAGGTGGGCAGGCAGGCAGGCAGGCAGGTGGGCAGGCAGGCAGGCAGGCAGGCAGGCAGGCAGGCAGGCAGTATGACCTCTGCCCTCATGGCCCAGTCTTTGTTGAGGGACTCCGCTGCTTGTGCCAAAGCTGACGGACGATACCGGGCACGACACCAAGGACGTGCTGAGCGAGGCTGTGCCTGGAGCCCGGGTACTCGCGCCGGTAGTCCCTACCGCGCGGCGGTGGGGCTTGCCATGCCCAGTTCCCTGCTACATCCGGGCGATCCGTCAATTCGTACCGGACACGGACCTGGCCCGGTGCCGCCTGCGCCTGCTGCCGACCCGGCGCCACGCCGAAACGGGTTAGCTTGACCGGCCTTCGCTTTCCCGCGCGATGTGGAAGAACGGCGACCTCAGCACGAAACGCGCGACCAGCATGAGCACTACCCCGACAGCGATGACGCCGATCAACGACCATAGCTGCTGCTGAGGGGCGTTCGTCAGCGACTTCACCAGGATCCATCCGAGGAATGCGGCGGCGCCAAGCGGGAGTATGCCAAGGATCGTCGCGTCCAGGGCGTTGCTGAAGATGCGGCGCCGGTAGTAGCCGATGGTGGCGAGGGCGGTAAGGACGTAAAAGGCGGCGTAGAGCAAGCCGGTCAAGGCGATCACGTCGTCGAAGGCGTTGGCCAGTGAGGTGGCGAGCAGGTAGGCCCAGGTGCCGCCGAGGAGAATCACGCCGACGGTGACGCTGGCCGCGACCGGGGTGGCGAACCGGCGACTCACGTTGCCGAGAACTGGCGGCAGCACCCGGTGACTGGCCATTCCGTAGATGACCCGGGCACCGAGCACGATGCCGGTGCCCGTGGTGGCGATGACCGACAGGGCGAGGGCGAACGCCATGACCTTGGCCCAGCCACTGCCGCCCAGCGCCTGGCCGATGAAGACCAGGGCGGAGGTCGAGTTGGCCTGCAGCTTGGTCGGCGACACCACGCCCTGCAGGCCCAGTTGCGAGAAGGCGTAGATGACGGCCAGCAGGGCGACGGCAATCATGGCGGCCTTGCCGGGGTTGGTGCGGCGGTGCTTGACTTCCTCGTTGACGTAGATGGTGCCGTCCCAGCCGGTATACGAGAACATGGCGACCAGGAACCCCGCGGCGAGGCTGCCCTTCCCGCCGATTCCGCTGACGGTGAACCAGTCCCTGGTGATAGGGAACGTGCCATGCCGGTGGGTGAGGACCGCTACCAGGCCGACCGTGGCGAAACCAAGCAGAATCCCGTACTCGACCAGCCCCATGGCAACCTGGGTCCGAGCGGTGATACGGATGCCGACGATCGCGATCACCAGCATGATGAGGACCACCGCGGTGTCGATAATCAGGTTCGGCGCGACGCTGGTGGAGGACGAGCCGAAGACGGCGAGCACCGACGGACCGAGGACCACGGTGGTACTGACCGTGCCGATGATGCCACCCATGATCATCAGCCAGCCGGTCAGGAAACCGAGATACGGGCTGATCACCCGGCCGACCCACTCGAAGGAAGCGCCGCAGTTGGCGTTCCACAGATTTAGCCGGCGGTAGCAGTTGGCGATGATGATCATCGGAACCGCGGTCAGGATAATGACCGAGACGCCGGCGTAGGCGGTCGCCGCGGCGAGCGCGGCCAGCGTCAGCCCGACCGACGCCGCAGGCGCGGAGGTGGCCATCCCGATAACGGTGTCTTGCGCGACCCCGATCGCATTAGGCTGCAGCCTGGCCTCGGGGACCGATCCGGTTCCTGCGATAGAAACCGGGGACTCGACCGTCATCTGGTTCTCCTATCCTGCTGCCCACGTGCTTGAGGGGTTATGAGCAACGGAAAGCCACGTTCAGCACCTAGGGAATGAGCGTCGGCGCCGTCCCCCGCCAGGCCTGGTTCCGCGGATAACCGGTCTCGAAGCAGGCCGGGCATAGGTTAGCTACCTGCGAGATAGTATCGGCCAATTCGGGCTGTTGTGGGCGAGAAGAGAAAATTCCCGGCGCTGGCCTCACCCGGATAAGGGTGCCCTCAGTTTCAACAGGGCGGATCACAGTGGCGGGGCGAGGGCGGTCACCTCGCGCCGGAATTGCACCTCGTCGTTGGATGCTGACGGCGCGTCGAACTCCTCGGCGAACCGGCGCCCCGACCATACCGCGGCCGCGATCGTGCCCGGCGCCCAGCAGTCGCCGATACCGCGGACGCTTTTGAGCTGTCCGCTGCCGAGCGACCCGGACAGCTCGTGAAACAGTGAGTCGTTTGGCAGCCGGGCCGTGACCATCGCGACGCTGTTGGCCGGCAGGTCACTTTGTTCATCGGTGTAGGTGTTGATCAAGGCGACGTGGTCGACGTGCACGGCGGTGACAGCGCGGCTGGTGTGCAAGGTGACGCCGGCCCGCAGCAGCCGCCGCTGAATCTTGGTGACCTCCATGGTGTTGACCGTCCAGGCCGACACTTGCGCCGCCGGAGTGACCAGGTGGACCTCGAATTCGTCGCGAGCCAGCAACTCGGCCAGAACTCCGCCCAGGTAGTAGTGGTCGTCGTCAAACAGCACGACCCGGCGGCCGCGGGGACGGGTGCCTGCCATCAGATCCTCGGGCGTGAGGATCTGGGCGCCGCCGTCGATCGGGATGGGGTGGGTGTGCCAGCGTGCGACACCATCGCGCCGCCAGCTGGACCCTGCGGCTACGGCGACGTGCTCGAAACCGGAGTCGAGGATGTCCTGCGCGCTCATCGGGCTCTGGCGGAAGACCTCGACTGTCTTCAGCTCACTGAGGGCCTGCTCGCGGTAGTCGAGCACGCGAATCCAGGCCGCGAGCCCGGGCAGGCGGGCTTCCTTCGCGACCCGGCCCCCCAGTTCGCGGGAAGCCTCGGTGAGCACGACATCGTAGCCGCGTATGCCGAGTGCGCGGGCGGCTTCCAGCCCGGCGGGACCGGCGCCGACGATCAGTACCCGCGAGCCGGACTCCTTCGGGCGGACGAATTCGGGATGCCAGCCACGCCGGAACTCCTCGCCCATACTGGGATTCTGGGTGCACCGGATGGGAGACATGGTGAAGTCACCGGACACGCAGATGTTGCAGCCGATGCACTCGCGGATCGTTTCCAGCCGGCCCTCGCGGATCTTGTTAGGCAGGAACGGATCGGCGATCGAGGGGCGCGCCGCCCCGATTAGGTCGAGAATCCCGCTCTTGACCTGCCGAACCATGAGGTCGGGTGAGGTGAAGCGGCCGACACCGACGACCGGCTTGCTGGTGAGCTGCTTGAGGCCGGCGACGTACTCTTCCTGCTCGCCCTCGGGCCCGAAGCGCGAGGTGTTCGAGTCGTCCTCCCAGTTGCCCATCACGAAGTCCCACAGGTCGGGCAGCTCGCCGAGTGCGCCGAGGATGTCGTGCAGCTGGCCGCGGCCGAGGCCGGCATCGCCGATGCGCTCGTCGACGGTGATCCGGCACGCGACGGCGGCCCGGCCCGCAACCTCCTCCTGGGTGTCCTCGAGGATCTCGCGCAGCAACCGCATCCGGTTCTGCGCGTTTCCGCCGTACTCGTCGGTGCGCAGGTTGTAGCGAGGGGACAGGAAGTGCTGGATGCCGCCGAACCCATGGCCGGCGTAGACGTAGACCAGGTCATAGCCTGCTTGCAAGGACCGGCGTACCGCGTTGCGGTGCCAGCGGCGCAGGTCGGCGATATCGGCTTTGCTCATAGCGCGCGCCTGCACCGGGTCATAGCCGAACGTCGCAACCGGCAAATGTCCGGGGCCCAGCGGGATCTCCCGGGAGTAGAGGTTGGGCGCGTTCAGTCCATTATGGGCGAGCTCGACGCCGGCTAGCGCGCCGCCGGAGTGAATCGCGTCGGCAATGCGCGCGAGCGATGGGATGTCCTGGTCATCCCAGATCCGCAGCTCGATGAACGGCGTGATGTCCGAAGTGGGGTGGATCTCGACCTGCTCGGTGCAGACCACCGACCAGCCGCCCTCGGCCTTCACCTTGCGCATCGCCGCCTGCGCGCTCGGGTCGCGGTAGCCCATGCCGTTGCAGTGCGGAACCTGGAAGAACCGGTTCTTCGTCGTCAGTGGTCCGATCCGGACCGGTTCGAATAGCACGTCGTATCGCGACGGGTTTTGCGCGGTGGGCAGCAGCGGCAGTGGAGTCGAGCTCATGAAACCTCCGGTCGGTGATCGCCATGGCCGGCCTTCGCGGCTACGGGTGGTGCGCCGACAGCAGCGTATATAGCATCTCCCTACGGTTAGTGACCTGTCCAACCGATCTAATCGGTCTTAAGCATCGGTCTCCCCGATGATCTACAGGATTTGGCGCAGCACCTCGCCGCACAGGGCGGCCACGGCGGCGGCGCGCTGCGTCAGGCGTCCCGCTGACGCGGTGAGCAGCACCACCTCCAGCGCTGACCCGTCGCTGTCAAGCGGGACCGAGACGACCTTGTGTCCGTCCAGCGACGTCGAGACTTTGGGCTGCAGGTTCAGCACGGTGTAAGCCAGCCCCCGGCCGACCAGGGCCCGGCACGTCTCCACGCTGCTGGACCGGTACCGGATGGTCGGGGTCACTCCGGCCGCGGCGAACAGGCCCTGGAAGTAGTCGCGGCTCACCGGCAGGTCCAGCAGAGCCAGTGGTTCATCGGCCAGCTCGGTGAGCGTGACCTTCGAGCGGCTCGCGAGCGCGTGACCGGCCGGCAGCAGAACGTACGGCGGCAATGCGAAGGCGCGGCTCATGATCAGCCGCGGATCGGGCGCGAGGTCGTAGCCGAGGCCGAGCTCCCAACGGCCCGTCAGCACCCCCTCGGCGAGGTCGCCGAGATCCACCTCGCGGGTCTCCAGGCGCAGCTCGGGATGCCGCTCAGCACAGGAGGCGATGATGTCGGGCAGTACATATGGGGCGAGGACGCTGAAGCAGCCCAGGGTGAGCGAGCCGGTGAGGGCGTGACCGAGCCCTCGGGCCTCGCTCATCAGCTCCTCGGCCTGGGCCAGCAACCGGCGACTGGAAACGAGGAGATGCTCGCCGGCCAAGGTGAGGGTGACGCCGCGGGCGTGATGGCGCAGCAGCAGTTGCACGTCGAGGGCGCGCTCGAGGTCGGCCAGCGCCGTCGACATGGCCGATTGCGAGAGGTGCACGCTGTTGGCCGCCCCGGTCACGCTGCCCGCCTCCGCGACCGCGACGAAGTACTCCAGCTGGCGCAGGGTGTAACCCGTCATCACATCCTCCGGCCGACCTGCTATCGGCTGCGCCGAAGCACAAGATCCGCGAATTCTATTGTACCGATATACGGCGTCGCCGGGGATCAATGAGGCCCGCCGTAGGCCAGCACCTCACCGTATTCAAGAACGCCGGTCTTCGGGCCGAACGAAGGGTGGCTACCCGCCACCCGTATCGTGCTCGCACCGCCGGTCCCCGGCCCGGGCGGCCTACGATGACGAGGATGAAAAACGGCTAGAGCAGCGTGCCGCGCAGGACATCGGTCCTGGCGATCGCCGCGTCCCGCTGCCCGGCCAGCGCCGTCCGCCGCGGATCGTTCATGTACCCCTCGAGCGCCGCGTCCGAGGCAAACTGCAGGATCTGAACTTCAGCCGGCTCGCCGTCGCCACCCTCGACCCGGACGCGCTGGACAACCCGTCCGCTGTGTTCGGCGAGCAGCGCGAGCACCTGATCCTCATAGCGGCCGAGATCGGCCTCGCGTCCGGTATGCGCCCACAGCAGGACACACATCGTCACCGCGACCCTGGCCATCTCTTCCCCCTGTGTGGTAGGCATCACCTTAGCGGCCTTTGGCCCGCTCACGCTGTTCCATCACGACCCGTGGCGCAGCAGGCGATGGCGCCGATCCGCGTCATCGCCGCCTACCATGGCATGGTCGTAGATCTGCCCTGACCGTCACGACCACCAGGGCTTAGCTGGAAGCCGTGCGACGGGAGGGGCGCTGTCGTGATCTGGACGGGTGAGCGCAACCGGGCGCAGGGACGGCTGGTGGCCGAGATGTACCAGGCCGCGGCGTCGGTGCCGTGCGAGCGGGTCGCCGTCATCGCGGGCGGCCTGCCAGGCGCGGACAAGGCCGCACAGCTGGCCCAGGCGGGCGTGGACCGGTCGCGGTATCTCACCGTCAGCATCGACGCCGTGCTGGCCCGGATGGCCGCGGCGGAGCTTATCCCCGAATCCGACGGCCTGTCCCCGCTGGCCCGGTCCGGCCTGGTGCACGGGGAGGCGCAGTACCTGGCCAAGCGGGTCGGGCTGCTTGCGCTCATGGACGGCAGGAACCTGATCCTGGACATCTCGCTGGCTTCCTGGCGGGCGGCCGAGGCCTGGACCTATGCCCTGCGGTTCGCGGATTACGCCGTGCACGCCGTGTTCGCCGACATCGGCATCGCTGACGCGGTCCACCGGTCCGAGGAGGCCTACCGCCGTGGCGAGGAAGAATACCAGCGCGGGCAGGGCTACGGCGGCCGGCGCATCCCGCCAGAAGCCATCCGGGCGCTGGCCACCCCGGCCGCGGCCGCGCCCATGAATCGCATCAGGTGGGCCGTCGGCGCGCGATCGGCCGGCGCCATCGGCGGAACCGTGGGGACGGGAACCTTTCCCGGCAGCGCGGTGACCGCCATGCTCACCTCCTACCGCGCGGGCCTGCTCAGCCTGGACGATCTCACGCTGGAGTTCCGGGTCCGCCGGTGGCCTCAGGTTCCGGATGTCTGCCCGCCCGAACTGGACCAGGCCCGGGCCGCCATCGATGACCCCGAGCCGTATGTGCCCGGTTCCTTCGACGATGTCGTGCTCGCCTACGACCTCGGCTGGCTGGCCGACGCCGACTACGACATGCTCGCAACGGCGGCCGTCGGCCTGCCGGAAGGCTGAGCCGGCCAAAGTTGAGCCGGCCAAAGTTGAGCCAGCCAAAGTTGAGCCAGCCAAAGTTGAGCCGGCCAAAGTTGAGCCAGCCAAAGTTGAGCCAGCCAAAGTTGAGCCAGCAAATTGGGCCGGCAAGTTCAGCCCGCAAATTGAGGGAGCGGGGTGCCGCGGACAGGGCGCACGGCACCCCGCTCCGATGAGGCAGGCGCTGCGGGGCAACGCCGCGCCGCACACCCGCCGTAGAGTCCGGTAACTGCTCCAACAATGACGTAACCGCCCGAACCGGGTCAATTGCTTTTCCAGGTCATTTTCCCGACCAGAACGCCCGGACCTCGATCCGGCCGAACCTGGCCACCGGATGCGCCGCGGCCACCTCGACCGCCTCGTCGATGCTCGCGCACTCCAGGATGTCGAATCCGCAGATGACCTCCTTGGTCTCGGCAAACGGGCCGTCGCTGACCAGGACCTCGTCGTCCCGCACCAGGACGGTCCTGGCCTCCCGCGGCGGCCTGAGCCGGTCACCGTCCAGCCGGATGCCGCGGGCCATCACGTCCTCGAGCCAGGGGAAGCTGCCGCTCTCCTCGCTGCCAGCCTCCTCCGCGGCCTCCTCGGCCTCGTATCCGGCCCCGTCGACGCAGACCAGCATCAAGAACTTCATCGTCTCCTCCGATCCTCGTGGCCAGCCCATGACACCGCAGTCTCATGGCTGTTGACAACATCACGACGAACGAAGGCCCCGCCCAAGGACAGCATCCGGCGCCGGCTGAGGCAGCCGCTGAACGCGAGCGCTCCGCCCGCCGCGATGGCCGCGCCGCCGGCCCAGGCGATGACGGGGGGGCGGCCGCCGGGGACGCCGGTGGTGGCGGCCGCGACGAGCCACAGGACGGCGATGCCGATGGCGGTGCCGAGCTGAGCCGCGGTATTGATGATTCCGGCCGCCGTCCCGCGCAGGGTCTTGGGGACGGCGGTGCCCAGCGTGGTCGCGGCCACCGAGGCCAGTCCGAGCCCGGTCCCGGCCGTGGCCACGCAGGCCGCCAGCTCCGGCCCCACTGCCCCGGCCCGCAGCCTGACCGGGGCCAATGCGACCCCCGCTACCGCGACGAGCGCCGCCGCGATGACCGCCAGCCCGATGGCCAGCACGCGCTCGGGGCTGATCCGGCGCAGCGCGGGCGCGGCCAGGGCCGAGCCCGCGACCACCGCGAGGCTGAAGGGCACCAGCGTGGCGGCGGCGGCCAGCGGGCTGCGATGCAGGCCGTCTTGCAGGTACAAGGTGACCAGCGTCATGCCCGAACTGGTCGTCGCGGTGTTGAGGAACGCACCGACCGTGCCCCGGCGCAGGGCCGGGATCGCCAGCGCCGCCGCGGGCAGCAGGGGTGCCGCGGCGCGGCGGTCAGCCCGGATGAACGCGGCCGTCAGCGGCGCGGCGAGCAGCACGACGACAACGCCCGCGAGCCGCCCGCCGGGCTGGGCGATCAGCGTGGTACCGACCACGACGGCCATCACGGCCACGGTGAGCAAGGCCGCCGCGCCCGCGTTCAGCGACCGGACCCGCTCCGGGTCCGGGCCGCCGGGCACCCAGCGCCGGACGGCGGCCGCGAGCGCCGCGGTCAGCGGCAGGTAGGCCCAGAACACCCACCGCCAGCTGGCCAGGTCCGTGACCACGCCGCCGACGACGAAGCCGCCGGCCCCGGCCGAGGCGCCGGCCGCGCTCCAGGCCGCGATGGCCCGCCGCCGCCTGGGACCGTCGGGAGTGCGGGTCGTGAGCAGCCGCAGCGCCGAGGGCACCGATGCGGCCGCCCCCGCACCCTGCAGGCACCGGGCCGCGGTGAGCATCACGACCGAGCCGGCCCCGCACCGGCCAGGGCCCCCAGCGCGGACACGGCGAGGCTGGCCGTGATCGCGCGCCGGTGGCCGAACCGGTCGCCCAGCCGCGCCCCCAGCATCAGCAGGCCGCCGAAGAACATGGCGTAGCCCCCCGAGACCAGGCTGCCCGCGGCGGCCGAGGCGTGCAGGGCGGCCAGCATCCTGGGCAGCGCGGTGACCACCACGGTCACGCCCAGCACGTCGATGAACTGCACCGAGCACAAGGCCGCAATGGCCAGGGCACCGGTCTTCGCGCGGTCGGCTGCTGCCATACCTGAGTGCGTACCACGGTTTTTCATCGATAAACCGTTAGTTTATGCTGCGGGTATGACCGTCACCCGGTGGAGCTGGCTCGGCGACCCGCTCGCCATCGACCTGGCGAATACCGTGCGCCGCCGCGGCTGGCGCTATCACGAGCTGATCACCTCACCCGCGGAGCTGCGCGCCTGGCTGGACCACGAACGTGGCCGCCTGACGATCCCGGCCGAGGTGGACCCGGTCCTGCTGACGCGGTTCCTGGCCATTCGCGATCCCGTCCTGGGCGTCCTGCGCGCCGCCGCGGCCGGCGCCGCGCTGCCGCCCGCCGACGTGGCCGCCGTCAACGACCAGGCCGCCGCCGCTCCGGTCATCCGGCTGCTCGGCCCCCGGCCCGGCCGCCCCGTCACCCAGGCGGTCAAGGCGGCCGATCCCGCCACCCGCCTGTGCGCCGACCTCGCAGCCGCCGCCATTGAGCTGCTGACCGGCCCGGACGCCGCGGCCATCGCCCTGTGCGACGCCCCCGGCTGCGGCCAGCTCTACCAGCGCGGCCGGCCGAACCAGCAGTGGTGCGACCCGCATTGCGGCACTCGCGCCCGCTCCCAGCGTCATGTGGACCGGCGCGTGTCACCCCGGTCCGTTCGGCCAGAAAATCTTTAAATTCTCTTACCCCGAACGGACCTGGGTGCTTGCCCCGGCTAAGCCTCCCGCGCACGCGCGTATCGCGGCGGCCTGGGCCGGCCGCGTGGTCACGCCGGCCGGGAGCGCGCCGTGCGTGGCGTAGTCGGCCAGGCCCGTCGCCAGCCGGAGCGTCCGCGCGACCGTCGCCGCGGCCGCGGTCCGCGCGCTGGTGTCATCGGCCGGGGTGGCCGCGCAATACGCAGGCGTGCGCAATGAATACCGAATCGTTTCACGGTGCTGTCCCCCTCAGCGTTGCCGTCCGGCGATTCTCGCCGCCGCGCCCGGCCGAACCAGCGCGACATGCTGGGGAAAAGAGGAATTCGCGCGTTACCCGCCGGGCAAACCTCGCGAAATACCCGGTAATTGCCTAAGGCCCGGCGGCCTGCCATTCTCAGTACCAATGGAAGACCGCATGAACCCAGGCGGTCAGGCAAAGGAGCCCGCGATGTCCGACCCAGCCAGCGAACCCGATGCGAGCACCAGCACGGGCCCTGCGGCCCAGTCCGCCCCGGTGAAATCCGCCCGGGCCACGGTGAAGGAGGTGCGGCTGGGGCTGGTCTGCTACGGCGGCGTTTCTTTGGCCATCTACATGCACGGCATGACCAAGGAGCTGTTCAAGCTCGTCCGCGCCGCACGCGCCTTCGATAACGCGTTCCCGACATCAGACTTCGACCCGGCGCACTGGTTCACCGGCGAGCCAGTGGTGCAGGGCGCGCCCAATTACGACAGCGAAGCCGCCTATTTCGGCGCGCTCGCCGCGCTCGCGAACCATGATAATCCGCTGACCGTGGTCCTGGACGTCATCGCGGGCACCTCGGCCGGCGGCATCAACGGGGTGTGCCTGGCCCGCGGCCTGGCCGAGGGACGCTCGCTGAACGGCTTCAAGAAGCTCTGGCTCGACGAAGGCGACATGGAGGAGTTGCTGGCCGGCCATGCCCTGTTGCCCTGGGGGCGGGCGAAGATGCTGACCAAGCTGGCCGAGTCGGCCGCCCGGCTGGGGCGGCACCCGGAGGACGCGCTGCTCAACGGTGATCTGATGTGCCGGCTGCTGTCCTCGGCGCTGGACGGGATGGATCAGGTCGAGCCTTCGCTGGTCCGGCCGGACGAGAGCCTGGACCTGTTCGTCACGACCACCGATGTGCACGGGTACGAGACGGTGATACCCACCGGGGCGGGCGGGATCTCGCATCACGACATGTCGTACCGGCAGCTGCTGCAGTTCCACTACGACCAAGAGCAGCCCGGGCCCGGCCCGTCCGGGGGCGATTTCAGCGACGTGCCTGCGCTGGCGTTCGCGGCCCGGGCCACCGCGAGCTTCCCCGGCGCGTTCCCGCCGGTCAGCCTGGCCAGTTTTCTCCAGGCCACCCACCCCGCGGCGGACCAGGCGACGGTGCAGGCGATATCCGGCCGTATCGCCGATCACTTCGCCTACGGGTTTGACTTCGGGCCGACCCCGAAGGACGAGTGGTTCATGGACGGCGGCGTCCTGGACAACGGCCCCTGGGACCATGTCATCGACGCGATCGCGGCCAAGCGCGCGGACGGGCCGACCGCCCGCGAGATCATCTACCTCGAGCCCGATCCCGGCGCCCCGCCGCCGCAGGTCCCCGACGTACCCGGGACCGAACCCACCTTCGCCGAGACGGTCTGGGCCGCCCGCATCACTATCCCGCAGCACACCCCGCTGGTCGCCGTGCTGGACGAACTGCAGGCCATGAACGGCGCCATCGCCGAGGTGGGCGCCATCGTGGAGGCGACGCAAGACGAGGTTCTCGGCTGCCTCGGCACCGCTGACCTCAGCGCGGCGGAACTGTCCGGGGCGGTCGGCTACGACGATGTCACCGGCAACGCGGCCAAGGTCCGGGCCGTGGCCGGCCAGCTGACCGGCAGTCTCGGCTTCGCTACGTACTGCCGGCTGCGCGCTCAGGCCGTGGCCGAGTCGTTCGCGGCGAGCCTGGCCGCCGAGCTTCGGTTCCCGCTGGAATCGAACCGGGCTAACTTCATGGTCGCCGTCTTCTGCGCCTGGGCCCGCCAGCAGGGCGCCTGGAAAGCGGCCGACCCCGGCACGCTCGAGGAGCGGCTCGGTGCCGTCGACGTGCCCGTCCGGCTGCGCCGAGCCGAGTTCGTGCTGCAGGGCGTCAACGCGCTATTCGGCGGGGCGTCGTCCGGCGCGGCGATCCAGCTGGCCGCCATGAAGTCCGCCTGCTGGGACCTGCTCACCCGGCTGCGCGGCCTGCAGCAGCAGGTGGCCGTGGCCACCCACGATCAGGCCGCGGCCCTGTTCGGCCCGCAGGCGCTGAACCAGGACGGCTATCTCGCCGACCCGGAAACCTTCGCGGCCCGCCAGGCGCCGGCCCTGGGCCAGCTCTATGACGCCTGTGCGCAGGAGGCCGGGCGGCTCGGCGTCCAGGGCTCCAGCCAGGCGCTGTGGGAAGTCCTGGCCGCGCAGACGAGCGACTGGGACCAGGCTTCCCGCGCCGCGCTGCTCGCCCGCTACGTCGGCTTTCCCGTCTGGGATTCGCTCATTTTCCCGGTGATTTCGCTGGCCAAGCTGCCCCAGCTCACACCGATCACGGTGCAGCGGTTCAGCCCGCTCGACGCGACCTGCCTTAAGGCCGTCGACAGCGAGGGGGTGCTGAAGGCCGACCCCTCGGCTAAGCTCGACGGCGTGTCGATCAGCCATTTCGGCGCCTTTTTCGAGAAGTCATGGCGCGAAAACGACTACCTGTGGGGCAGGCTCGACGGCGCCGAACTGGCCTTCCGCCTGCTCAGCCGGCAGTCGGGCGGCGGGCAGGATCTCACCGAGTACCTCCGGTCCGCGCTGACCGCGATCCTGGCGGCGGAAAAGCAGGACCTGACCCTGGTGACCAAGATCTCCCGCGCTCTCGGCGCGCAGGTCGCGGCGATCAAGCCGGGTGCCGTGCCAGGTCCCGGGTGACGCAGCTGATCCGGACGGCGGTCCGGGTGGAGGGGATCGTCCAGGGCGTCGGCTTCCGCCCGTTCGTGTACACGCTGGCGACCGGCCTCGGCCTCGGCGGGTTCGTCGGCAACGACGCCGACGGCGTATTCGCCGAGGTCGAAGGGCCGGCCGAGGCGGTAAGCAAATTCCTCCTCGCGCTGGAACGCGACGCGCCCGTGCTGGCCAGGATCGAGCGGGTCGCCACCACGGCCATGGCGCCCCGCGGCTCGCGGGCCTTCGCGATCGCCGCCAGCGGGCCGTCCGGGCCGCGCCGGACGCTGGTGTCGGCGGACACCGCGACGTGCGCGGACTGCCTGCGGGAACTGGCCGATCCGGCCGACCGGCGGTTCGGGTACCCGTTCATCAACTGCACCAACTGCGGGCCCAGGTTCACCATCGTCCGGGACGTTCCCTACGACCGGCCGCTGACCACCATGGCGGAATTCGCGATGTGCGAGCCGTGCGCGGCGGAGTACCGCGACCCCGCCGACCGGCGCTTTCACGCACAGCCGACCTGCTGCCCGGCCTGCGGTCCCCGGCTGAGCGTGCTGGACCCGGCCGGAAGCGTGCTGCCGGGGAAGCCACTGGCGACGGCGGCCGGGCTGCTCACCAGCGGCCGGATCGTCGCCGTGAAGGGGCTTGGCGGTTATCACCTCGCGGCGGATGCCGCCGACGAGCAGGCGGTCGCCGAACTGCGGGCCCGCAAGCACCGCGAGGACAAGCCGTTCGCGGTGCTGGCCGGCGACCTCGTCGCGGCGCGTGCGCTCGGCGAGGTTGACGCAGCCGCCGCCAGCCTGCTGACCAGCGGCGCCCGGCCCATCGTGCTGCTCACCCGCCGGCCCGGGGCGGACGTCGCCGCGGCGACGGCCCCGGGGAACCGCTCGCTCGGGGTCATGCTGCCCTATGCCCCGCTGCACCACCTGCTGCTCCGGGCAACCGCCCGCCCGATCGTGCTGACCAGCGGGAACGTCTCCGACGAGCCGATCGCCTACCGCGACGACGACGCGCTGGCCCGGCTCGGCGGGATCGCGGACGCGTTCCTGACCCACGACCGGGCGATTCACATCCGGACGGACGACTCGGTGGGCCGGGTGTACCGCGGCCGGCCGCTGCTCATCCGCCGGTCCCGCGGCTACGTCCCGGAACCGATCACGCTGGACGGCGGCTTCCCCCGGCCCGTGCTGGCCTGCGGGGCCGAGCTCAAGAACACGTTCTGCCTGGCCAAGGGCGACCACGCCTTCGTCTCGCACCATATCGGGGACCTGGAGAACGCCGAGACCCTGCGTTCGTTCACCGAGGGCATCGAGCATTTCCGCCGGCTGTTCGACGTCGATCCGCGGGTCGTGGCGCACGACCTGCATCCGGAGTACCTGTCCACCAAGTACGCGCTCGACCTGCCCGACGTGGACCTGCTCGGCGTCCAGCATCACCACGCGCACATCGCCTCCTGCCTGGCCGATAACCGCGCCGGCGGCCCGGTCATCGGGGTGGCCTTCGACGGCACCGGCTACGGCCCCGACGGCACGATCTGGGGCGGTGAGTTCCTGGTCGCCGACCTGGCCGGCTACGAGCGCGGCGGGCACCTCGCGCTGGTGCCGATGCCCGGGGGAGCGGCCGCCATCAGGCAGCCGTGGCGGATGGCGGCCGCCTACCTCGGCGCCGTCCCCGCGGATCGCCTCGACGTCATGCGGCGCCACGCGGACCGCTGGGCCACCGTCAGCGCCATGGCCGCCAAGGGCATCAACTCCCCGCTCACCTCCAGCGCGGGCCGGCTGTTCGACGCCGCCGCGGCCATCCTGGGCGTCCGGGACGAGATCAACTATGAAGGCCAGGCGGCGGTCGAACTCGAGCAGCTCGCCGATCCCGCGGAGACGGGCGCCTACCCGGCCGGCCTCGAAGCGGGCCGTCCGTTCGGTATTAAGGGAATTGACCTGCTGGCCGCGGTCGTCGAGGACCTCGCGGCCGGGACCCCCCGCCCGGTCGTCGCCGCCCGCTTCCACCACGGCGTGGCCGCGCTGGTCGAAGCGGGCTGCCTGCTGCTGCGTGAGCGGTACGGGCTGGGCACGGTGGCGCTGTCCGGCGGGGTATTCCAGAACACGCTGTTGCTGCACGCGTCGGCCTGGCCTGGAGGCCCTCGGCTTCCGCGTCCTGGTCCACTCGCGCGTCCCGTGCAACGACGGCGGGATCAGCCTCGGCCAGGCCGCCGTCGCCGCCGCCCGTGACCGGCTCACCGCCAGCTAGCAGATCCGGGGGAGCGGGTCGCCGACCAGCAGGTCGACGATCCTGGTGCCGCCGAACGCGGTCTTCAGCTGGACGATCCCCGGCTGTTCGCTCCGCACGTGACCGATGACCGCCGCCTCCCGCCCGAGCGGATGCGCGTGCAGCGCGCCGACCGCGCGATCCGCCTCGTCGGGTGGGACCACGGCGACCAGGCGCCCTTCGCAGGCGACGTACATGGGGTCGATGCCGAGCAGCTCCGACGCGCCCCTGACCTCGGGACGGACCGGGATGTCGTCCTCGCTGATCAGCACGCCGACGTTGGCCGCCTTGGCGATCTCGTTGAGGATCGTGGCCACGCCGCCCCGGGTCGCGTCCCGCATCGCCCGTACCCCGGGAACCGCGTCCAGCAGCTCCGCCACCAGCCCGTTCAGCGGGGCCGTGTCTGAGGTGATGTCCGCTTCGATGTCCAGCTCGCCGCGGGCCAGCATGATGGTGATGCCGTGGTCGCCGATGGGCCCGGACACGATGATGGCGTCGCCCGGCTGGGCCCGCGCCACCCCGAGGCTCACGTCCCGCTCGATCAGGCCCACGCCCGCGGTGTTGATGTAGCAGCCGTCGGCCTTGCCCTTCTCTACCACCTTGGTGTCGCCGGTGACGATGCGCACGTCGGCCGCGGCGGCCGCGTCGCGCATCGACTCGACGACCCGGTTCAGGTCGGCGACAGGGAAACCTTCCTCGAGGATGAACCCGGCCGACAGGAAGAGCGGGGTGGCGCCGGACACGGACAGGTCATTGACCGTGCCGTTGACGGCCAGGTCGCCGATGTCCCCGCCGGGGAAAAACAGCGGCTTGACCACGTAGGAGTCCGTGGTGAGCGCTAGCCGGGATCCGTTAATGGTGAGCTGCGCGGCGTCCTCGAGCGGCTCGAGGAGCGGGTTACGGAACGCCTCGAGGAAGACCGCCTCGATCAGGGTCTGGGTCGCCTTGCCGCCCGCGCCGTGCGACATCGTGATGCGTTCTTCCCTGACCCGGGGGCGGCGGCGCCTGGCCCGGTCAATGCGGTCCAGGACCTGCTGTTCCCGGTCCGCCAGCGGCAGCTGACGCAGGCCGGCCGCGTCCACCTCCAGCCGCTCGTGCTCGGCATGCTCACGGAGCGCCTCATCCACCCAGCCCGGCTGGTCCTGGCCGGGCCTGGCGACGTCTTGGCTCCCGGTGGTCATGAGTGACTCACCTGGGCCTCGGCGACCCGGTGACGGTTCATCCGGCCGTAGTTGTAGTAGGCAGCGCAGGCGCCCTCCGGCGACACCATGCAGGTGCCGATCGGAGTCTCCGGGGTGCACGCGGTGCCGAACACCTTGCACTCCCACGGCTTGAGCACGCCCTTGAGCACCTCGCCGCACTGGCACGCCTTCGGGTCGGCCACCCGGACCCCGGGCACCTGGAACAGCAGTTCCGCGTCCATGGCCGCGTACTTCTCCCGGACCTTCAGCGCCGAATGCGAGATGAAGCCGAGCCCGCGCCATTCGAAGTAGGGCCGCAGCTCCATCGTCTCGCCGATGGCTTTGAGCGCGACCGGGTTGCCGTCCCAAGGCACCACCCGCGAGTACTGGTTTTCCACCTCGGACCGGCCCTGCGACAGCTGCTCCATCAGCATGTAGATGGACTGCAGGATGTCCAGCGGCTCGAACCCGGCCACCACCACCGGCTTGCCGTATTCGGCAGCGATGAACTCATACGGCCGGCAGCCGATCACCGTGGACACGTGGCCCGGGCCGATGAAGCCGTCGAGCCGCAGGTCGGGGGAGTCCAGGATGGCCTTGATGGCCGGGATGATCGTGACGTGGTTGGCGAACACCGAGAAGTTCGTCAGCCCCTCGGCCGCGGCGCGGATCATGGTCATCGCGGTGGACGGCGCGGTCGTCTCGAACCCGATCGCCATGAACACCACCCGCTTGTCCGGGTTCTGCCGGGCGATCTTCAGCGAGTCAAGCGGCGAGTACACCATCCGGATGTTGGTGCCCTCGGCGTTGGCGTCGAAGAACGACCCGCCGCTGCCCGGCACCCGCATCATGTCGCCGAACGACGTCATGATCACGTCCGGCTGCGAGGCCAGGTGGATAGCGTCGTCCACACGGCCCATCGGGATCACGCACACCGGGCACCCGGGGCCGTGCACCAGCTGGACCGACTCGGGCAGGTAATCCTCCAGGCCGTGCTTGTAGATCGTGTGGGTATGCCCGCCGCATACCTCCATCAGCTTGTACTGACGGCCGGGCTCACACAGCGCCGCGATCTTCGCACTCAGCGCGTGGGCCTTGTCGGCATCGCGGAATTCATCGACGAACCGCATCGGCATTGTCTCTACCCTCCCCTTCGGTTAGTCGATCAGTGATTCTCGTAGCGCCGCGATCTCGTCCTCGTAGGCTTTTCCGATGCCCTCGAGGAACTCCATGGCGGCCGCCGCTTCCCTTTCGTCGATCTTCGACAGGGCGAAGCCGACGTGAATCAGCACCCACTCGCCGGGCACGGGCGGGTCGTCGGAGAGCAGGCCGATGTTGATCATCCGCCGGACGCCGCTGACGTCGACCTTGGCCAGATCGGGTTGCTCAGGGTGAAGCTCGATGACCTCACCTGGTATGCCGAGGCACATATGCCACCACTTCCTTGATTAGTTAAGCGCGCCCAAAGCGGCGAGAGTGAGCTCCCAGAGCACCTGGTAGACCGTGGTCTGCGCCTCCTGGATCCGGTGCACGGACGCGGACGGCGCGACGAACAGGTAATCGATGCTGTCCAGCTCGGCCATCTTCCCGCCGTCGTAGCCGGCCAGCCCGATGGTGAGCATGCCCCGGCGGCTCGCCTCGTCGAAGGCGCGCAGCAAGTTGCCGGAGTTACCGCTGGTGGAAAGTCCGACGGCGATGTCGTTCCGGCC
This sequence comes from uncultured Actinomycetes bacterium, assembly GCA_963806335.1. Taxonomy (GTDB): domain Bacteria; phylum Actinomycetota; class Actinomycetes; order Streptosporangiales; family Streptosporangiaceae; genus Palsa-504. Next base: position 142,751 of record CAWDXO010000013.1, on the reverse strand, counting down.
CCCGAACGCCGCGAGCTGCCGGGCGAACACGACGTCGACGCCGATGTCGTTGCACAGCGCGGTGACCACGGAAGTGTCATTGGCCAGCCCGAACGCCGGCAGCGGGCGGACGTCACCGCCGGGGTTAAGGAACAGGGTCGCGAGCTGCTGGGCATCGGTGGCGCTGCCGCCGTTGCCGAAGGCGAACAGCCGCCCGCCCGCGCTGAACCGGTCCGCGGCCTGCCCGGCGCACTCGGCGATCCGGTCTGCGTCGCGGTCGCGGATCACCTCGCGCAGCTCGAGGATTTCCCGCACCTTGGCCAGGGTCGAGGTGCGGACCTGCTCGAGCACGGCGGTCAGGTCGGCCGTGTCGGAGTACAGGAACGGGTAAAGCGATTCCATCGCGCCGTGGTCGGTCATGCCGGTTATCTCCCTATGACGGCGATGGCTTCCCTGGCGTGGACCAGGATCGTGTCGCCCGCCTGGGCGGTGACCAGGGCCACGCTGACGGTCTCCTCGCCCGCGCCGGTGTCGACTACGGCCAGCTCGTCCTCGAGCAGCCGCAGCACCGTGACCTCGACGGCGGCGTCGGAGCAGGTGATGCAGACATCCCCGTAGCACTCCGGCACCCGCGGCTCCTCGCTCACGCCACTACTCCCGGCGCAAGCACTCCCGGCTGCTCGAAGAACACGTGCACTAGTTCCCACAGCACGTGGTAGAGGGTCACGTGCAGCTCCTTGACCACCCGGGGATCGGACGAGGCGGCGATGAGCAGGTGGTCGACCGCCTTGCTGGCCGCGATCTGGCCGCCGTCCCCGCCCGCCAGGGCTATCGTCAGCAGGCCGAGTTCCCTGGCCGCCTCGAGCCCGGCCAGCACGCTGGCGCTGTTGCCGTCGGCGCAGATCCCCAGGGCGATGTCGGCCGGGTCGGCGAGAAAACGGATCTGGTGCGCGAAGATCGCGGCTACCCCGTCCCGCTCGGCGATGCCGGTGACGGTCGCTACGTCGGTGGTCAGCGAGATGGCTGGCAGCGCGCGCTTGCCGACGATGACGGGGTGGACGAATTCCACCGCGACATGCTGGGCGTCCGTGCTAGGGCCGCCCGTACCGAAGACGACGAGCTTGCCGCCGCGGTGAAATCGTACGGCCATGGCATGGCACGCGTTCGCGATGGCGTCCGCTTGCTCGGCCAGCGCCTGCGTGGGCTCGGTGCGTCGCTCGAACAGCCGGCTGGCCTCATTGCCTTGTGCCGTCATGACAGCACCGTAGGACACGCAAGCGAGTGCGTCTAGTTAGGGGCTGGACACTTCTGGCGCATAACGGGACACTTCTGGGATTAACGCGCGCCGACCGGGGCCGCGCCTAACCAGCATCCGGGCCCGAATCGGTGACCTAGGATTCGGCTTATGCCACCCGAGCAAGGTCCCGAGGTTCAGGACGTGCCGGTCACGGCCGGACACTGGCAGGACCCGCCGGTCAACCGCTGGGCGTTCTGGCACGTCCCCGAGATCCTGCCCACCTACCGGGTCACGCGCGGCCGCGGACCCGCCCGACGCCTGCCCGAGTCGCGCGCCACGGCCGACCTGCCCGCGATCCCCATCACCCGGGCCGACGGGTCGGCGGGCATCGTGGGCGACGTGCTCGCCGGCACCTTCACCGACGCGTACGTGGTGCTACAGGACGGCGAGCTCGTCACCGAATGGTACGGGCCCGAGGGGGCCGCGGACCGGACGCACGCGCTGATGTCGGTGTCGAAGTCGGTCGTCGGCTGCGTGGCCGCCATCCTCATCGACCGCGGTCAGCTCGACGCCGACGCCGAGATCACCGGCTATGTCCCCGAACTGGCCGGCAGCGGGTACGCGGGCGCCACCGTGCGCCATGTCCTGGACATGCGCAGCGGGGTCCGGTTCACCGAGGAGTACGCCAACCCGCAGGCTGACATCCGGCGCCTCGACGAGTGGATCGGATGGCAGCCGAGCGGGCCGGAAGGCGAGCCCGGCGACCCGGAAAGCGGTGCCGGCCGGCCGGAAGGCGAGCCCGGCGACCCGGAAGGCGAGCCCCGCGGGCTGCACCGGTTCCTGGCCACGCTGCCGGCCGAAGCGCCGCACGGCGGCAGGTTCCTGTACCGGTCCGCCGAGTCGGACGCGCTGGGCTGGGCGTGCGAACGCGCGGCCGGGCAGCCCATGACCGCGCTGGTCTCCGAGCTGCTCTGGGCGCCGATGGGCGCCGAGCACGACGCCGACCTGCTGCACGACGGCCTGGGCGCCGTGGTCTATGACGGCGGCCTGTGTGCCACCGCCCGCGACGTGGCGCGGTTCGGCCAGTTGCTGCTAGACGGCGGAGCGGTCCCCGGCGGCGAGGCCGGCCCCGCCGCGTCGTGCCGCCGCAGTGGCTGCGCCAGGGCTGGGCCGTCGACGCCGACCTGCGGACCGCCTTCGCCGCGTCGCCCGCCGAAGTGTCGTTCCCCGGCGGCTGGTACCGCAACCAGTTCTGGTTCCGCCCGGGCCTGTACGGCGATGTCCTGCTCGGCCTGGGCATCTACGGCCAGATGCTGCACGTCAGCCGCCGGACTAACACGGTGTGCGTCAAGTTCTCGAGCTGGCCGCAGGCGCAGAACCCCGCCTATCTGGAGGACACGCTGCGGGCCTTCGACGCCGTGGGCGGCGTCCTCGCGGGCCGCGAGCCCACCCGCCAGCCCAGAAGAGCCCCGCTAGCGGGCGTGGTATCCGGCCTCAGCCGCCATGGTGACACTAACCCACCGGCCCCGCGGGCCAGCGTGATCTGATCCGGGGAAAGATCGTTCTCGACGGCGCCCTAGCTGGAGCTTTAGCCTGACGGTATGCCCCGACGCCAGCTCAACGGCATCGCCGAGATCCGCACGTTCTTCCGCACCAACTCCCAGCCGATCTACTTCGTCGGTCCGACAGCCTTCAACCTGCTCGGCATCGACCGCTGGGTCCGCAACTTCCAGTACATCGCCTACTACGATTCCTGGGACGGCAGGCACCCCCGGGTGTTCACGCCCCAGAACCGCCCGTACATCGAATTCTCCTCGAGCGAGGAGATCAACAACTACCTGCTGCGCGACGCCGAGGTCCGGGAGCACCTGCGCCGGCGCGGCGGCGTGCCGATGGTCGCGATGGTGTTCTTTGACGAAGAGACCGAGGAGATCTGCCGGGAACTCGGCTACACGCTGATCCTGCCGTCCGACTCGCTGCGGCGCCGGCTGGACTCCAAGATCGTGACCACCCAGCTGGGTAACGAGGCCGGCGCGCCGTCGGTCCCGAACGTGCTGGGCCGGGCGGACCGCTACGACGACCTCACCGCGCTCGCGGCCGCCAGCGGCCTCGGCGACGATCTGGTCGTGCAGACGCCCTACGGCGACTCGGGCAAGACGACGTTCTTCATCAAATCAGCCGCCGACTTCGAGACCTGCGCGGCACATCTGCGCGGCGAGCAGCTCAAGGTGATGAAGCGCATCAACAACCAGGCCGCGGCCGTGGAAGCGTGTATCACCCGGCACGGCACGATCGTCGGGCCGTTCATGACCGACCTGACCGGCTACCCCGAGCTGACCCCGTACCAGGGCGGGTGGTGCGGCAACGACGTGTTTCCTGAGGCCTTGTCCGAGGAGCACCGCGCCGTCGCGATCAGCCACGTCCGCAAGCTGGGCGACCGGCTGGCCCGGGAGGGCTATATGGGCTTCCTCGAGGTCGACGTGCTCGTCGACCTCGACACGGGCGCGGTGTACCTGGGTGAGCTCAATCCCCGGATATCGGGGGTCTCCTCGATGACGAACGTCACCGCGGGCGCGTACGCCGACGTACCGCTTTTCCTGTTCCACCTGCTCGAGTTCATGAACGTCGACTACACCATCGACGCGGAGGAGATCAACGAGCGCTGGCGGGCGCTGGCGGCCGTGGATGTCTGGTCACAGCTGATCATGAAGGAGCCAGGCGACGAGGTGGAGCGGATCCTGGCCGCTCCGCGGACCGGGTCCTGGCGGCTGACCGACAGCGGCGCGCTCACCTTCGAGCAGGTCAGCAACGACTGGCACGAGATCACCACCGAGGACGAAGCCTTCTTCATGCGCGTCTACGGCCCAGGTGACTTCAAGTTCCACGGCGCGGACCTGGGCATCCTGGTCACCAAGGGCCGCATGCAGACCCGCGAGGGGCTGACCGAGCGGTGCCATCGCTACATTGACGGCATCCGGGCCCAGTACAAGTCCGAACCCCTGCCCGAGGCGCCCCCCGTGATGCCTATCGCCTACGTCAAATAACCGATCAAATCCAGCGCCCCCGCCCTGTCGTCGCCCCCAGCCTACGGCAACCCGCCCCCGCTCTTGAGGCGATGGTGCCGATGTCCCGCTTTGAGAAGTCTATGCCCTGATCCCGGGCTCAGCACGTCCCGTCGAGCAGAACGTGACCGCCGTCACCGGGTAGCTGGTGAGCGCCGATCAGCGCCCTTCCGGGCACCCAGGCCTTCCAGGGTCCGCTGGCTGCAGCGAGATCGTCGTGGTCCCCAGTTTCTGACGACGCGATCATGGCCGCGCGGCTCATTATCTCCGGCGTGTGTTACCTGATCGCCGCAGCTGGGTGGCACCTCGGCGGCCACACCATCCTCTATCTCACGCCCGAGGGGGACCACCTGTTCATGCTGCCGCGGCTGGCCGGAGGACCGCACGACGTCCGCAACGTGTACGAGGCCGTGCTGGCCACCTTGTTCGACCGGAACTGCTCGCCAACTGGCGGAAGAACGACCGGCGCGCTGCCGACCTGGACGCGTCATCTCACCCGTACTGATCGGCGGCGTCGCGATCAGGCCGCTCGTGGCCGCGGGCACTGGCGGGTCAACTGCTGCGCTGCCGACCTTCGACGGGATCGTCTACGACGTCGGGTGATGCAGGAGCCTGGCCATCATGCCCCACCTGGCTTCCCTGGCTGGGCACCTTCCTGGCCAGGTTCCCCTGGCCGTCCGTGCTACCGCCATGCGGGCCGCCCGGACCCTGCACCGCTGCGCCACCGGCCGGGAGACACCATTCAGCTCGACGACGTCGGCCGATCGGCGGACGACCAGGGACGCGCTGGCCGCCGGCGAGCACAACCCAAACTATCAGCCTGGCCTCGCTGGACCTGGGCCGCCGGTCATCCGGGAACGGGCCGCCTGGAGCATGGACACAACCTGCCGGTGCCGGACCGGCCCTTTACCAGCCGCTGCGCGGTGCGGATCGTGACGGTCGTGCTGGACCCCTCCCGGATCACCATCTACATCGGCGCCATCCGGCATCGAGGGTGACACGTAAGCGCAGCCAGCTGATGGATCGTACGGCTCCAGATCAAAAGACGTCACGGAACACCGTGCTGTTCATGACCACGATCGGCACCACCCGCAGCTCGGTCGCTGATCGACCTGGTGACCATCGCAGGGACCTGGACGCCCAGGTGCACGACATGGGGGCCCAGGTACGCCGGCCCCGGCGAATTCACTCGCGGGAACCTGGCATGATTAAGTCAAATGAGTAAATCAAGTTCCCGTCGCTTTCCTGTGACTGTTTCGCACCTTCCGGTCACGCGCTGCCAGATCTGCCATCGCACCGTCGCGCACCGTCCCGGCCAGGCCAGTGAGGTACTGACCGAGCACTACCGCCGGGCCCACCCCGAAGCGCTCGGTCCCCCCTCCGCCTAGCCGCGAACGGGCCGGAAGCTAGCCAACGCGCGATCGGCCGCGTCGGCTCAAACCGGCGCATCAGGCTGCCGGCGCGCCGTAACGCCGTGGAAACATCTAAAGCGGATCATGGTGACATGGAATCGCGCCGGATCCTCATCGGATGCGACTTCACCTATGTCGCCGCGATCAGCACGCCGGTGATCTTCCAGGTGCAGCCGGTCGAAGCCCCGCCGGTTTCCCTCGAGAACCCGCAGTGGGCGTCCGAGCCGCCCATCGCGATCCGCGGCTACACCGACCTGTACGGCAACCCGTGCGTCCGCGCGGTGCTCCCGGCCGGCAAGTCGAGCTTCCGGTACCAGGCGGTGGCGGTGGTCCCGGACGCCACCGAGGATGCCGACCAGGACGCACCGGAGCTCGCGCCTGACGCCCTCCCCGACGAGACGCTGATCTACACCCTGCCGAGCCGGTACTGCCTGCCCGACGTGCTCGGCGACGAGGCGTGGTCCCGCTTCGGCGGGCTGCCGCCCGGTTACCGCCGGGTGCAAGCCATCTGTGACTACGTCCACGGCCATCTGACCTTCCAGTACGGCAGTACGACCGCCCTGTCGGATGCCGCCGACGTCAACCTGGCCAAGCGCGGGGTCTGCCGTGACTTTACTCACCTCGCCATCTCGTTCTGCCGGGCCCTGAACATCCCGGCCAGGTACGTCTTCGGTTACCTGCCTGACATGGACGTTCCGCCGGATCCGGCGCCGATGGACTTCGCGGCCTGGATGGAAGTATGGCTGCGCGACCGCTGGTGGACCTTCGACCCCCGCAACAACATCAGGCGCAAGGGACGTATCGTGATTGGCCGGGGGCGCGATGCGTCGGATGTCGCGATGGCGACGACGTTCGGCGGTCCGCTGCTCGACTCCATGGTGGTCCAGGCGGAGGAACAAATCCAGGCGGGGAGGTAGCCGGATGATGCTGGATCCCTCGGTGCTGCGGGCGCCGCTTCTTGACCACCGCGGGCTGGACCTTTCTAGCGTCCGGCACGTCAACTACGTCCTGCAGCAGAGCTTCAGGTACGAATACGACGCGCCGGTGGAGTCGCTGCGCCAGCGGCTGGTCATCGTGCCACCCGATCGCCACGGCAACCAATACCGGCGCGCGCATCTCCTCGAGGTGAACGGTGCCCCGGTCCGGCGCCGCCTGCGCCGGGACGCGTACGGCAACGTCGTCGCCTGGCTGCGGGCCGAGCGCGTGACGAGCGCGATCGAGTTCCGGCTGGCCGCCGTGATCGAGCGGGTGCGTGACGACGGGCCTACCGTCCTGCCGGCCGAGGCGTTGCGCAGCCCGCACCTGCTGCGGCCCACCCGGCTCACCGCGCCCGACGAGCGCCTGCGCGCCATGGCCGCGGACATCGCGGCCGAGGCCACCGACCCGGAGGAACGCGGCGAGCGCATCTGCGACGCCGTCTCGGCCGCGATCTCGTACTCCCATGGCGTCACCTCGGTGCGGACCACGGCGGCCGAGGCCCTGGCGGGCGGGCGCGGTGTCTGCCAGGACTTCGCCCACGTGATGCTGGCACTGTGCCATCTGGTCGAGTTGCCGGCCAGGTACGTATCGGGGCACCTGCTCGGCCAGGGCGGTACCCATGCCTGGGTCGAGGTGATCGTGCCGCGAGCCGACCAGGCCGAGGCCGTCGCGTTCGACCCGTGCAACGGCCGCCGGACGGACTGCGGTTACGTCACCGTCGCGACCGGCCGGGACTACTCCGACGTCCCACCGACTTCCGGCTCGTACGTCGGCACGTCATCCGGCCGCCTGACCGCCGACCGCCGCGTCGGCGTCCTCGCCGCGGCCTAGTCACCGCCGCCAGCCGGCGCGGAAAGCTCGTTAGCTAAAGATCGAGCGTGACCTCGCCGCCGGGCTGCGAGCAGCAGATCAGGACGCTGCCGGGGGCAGGTGGCTCGAGCGGGTCGGGCCGGTAGCTGACCTGGCCGCTGACCAGCCCGGTCTCGCACGTGTGGCAGACGCCGCTCCGGCAGCTGAACCTGACGGGGACGTCGCAGGCCTCGGCCAGCTCGAGGAGGCTGGCGAAGGCCGGGTCCCACGCGACCGACAGGTTGCTGCGGCTGAATGAGATCACCGGGCCCGGGCCGGGCTCCCCAGCCGGCGGATGCGGAGAGCGCTTGGGCACGTGGACGACACCGGGTGTTACCGGGTCTTCGGGCCCGAAGACCTCCGTCCTAACGCGGTCGGGTGCGGCGCCTCGTGCGGTCAGCGCGGCGGCGATGTCATGCATGAACGGTCCGGGGCCGCACAGGTAGAAATCGGCGTCGGCCGGGACGCTGGCCTCGCCGAGCACTTCGGCCGTGAGCCGCCCGGCGACGTCGAAGTTGCGATCTTGCGGCCTGGGGTGGCTATAACAGACGATGCGATGGGCGCCGGGCAGCTGCTCGAGCAGCGCACGTGCCTCTTGCTCAAACGGGTGCTCGGAGCCGTCGCGAGCTCCGTACAGGCACCATACCTGGCGCGCCGGACGTTCGGCCGCCAGGACGTGAAGCATCGCGAGCACCGGGGTCGCGCCGACCCCGGCGCTGATCAGCACCACCGGGTGATCGCCGGGTCGCAGCACGAACGAGCCGCGTGGCGCGCCGGCTTCGATTATGTCTCCGACGTGCAGCCTGGTGTGCAGGTAGCCGCTGGCCACGCCATGCGGTTCGCGTTTGACGCTGATGCGATAGCTCTCATCGTTCGGGACGCCGGACAGTGAGTAGGTGCGCAACACCGGCGCCGCCCCCGGTTCCGGATGCAGGCGCACCGTCAGGAACTGGCCCGGCTGGGCGGGCGTGGCCGGCTCCCCGTCGGCCGGCACCAGCCGCACCGAGATCACGCTGTCGCTCTCGCGGTCGATGCCGACGACGCGTAGCGGCCGGAATCCTTCCCACGCAAGCTTCGTTACCGCGCCGTCTGCTGCCTGCTCGAGCAACTCGCGGAACGACCCCTGCCATCCCGGGCTCAGCGCCGGGATCCGCAACACGCGAACCAGATCACGGCGCGACCGGTTCGGCAGGTACAGCAGGCCATCAACCTGCGCTACCGTCATCGCCTCCGGGCCGCGTCTGACACGCTCGATCGTGTCTCCCGCCCCGACCTCGCCCTCCTCCAGGACCCGGAGATAGAAGCCCGGACGGCGGTGCCCCACCAGCAGCGAGGGCATCTGGGGCTCGCTCATGCGGATGCCGACCCGGTAGCAGGTGACCCGCGGCTGGCTGACCTCGAACAAAGCCGAGCCAATGCGGTACTGGTCGCCGACGCAGACCTCGTCATCGGCGAGTCCCTCGACCGTGAAGTTCTCGCCGAACTGCCCGTAGCTGAAATCGTCGCGGCTGAGAAACTTCTGCCAGTAACGGTAGGACTCGATCTGGTAGACGAACACGGCGCGATTGACGCCGCCATGCCCGTTCAGGTCGCCCTGCCCGTCACCGTCGACGTTGAGGCGACGAACCATCCGGCGCCCCGCGACGGGATCCTTCCAGATACCCGTGTGGACCGTCCGTCCCTCCCACTCGACATCACGCGGCATGCCGACGTTGACGGACAGGATCCGGCCCGCGGGATTAGTTACGGCCACGGCTTCACCGCGCCCCTCCCTTCGAGGTCGGCAGGTTCGCTCCAGTACCACTGTGCCGCATCGGGCGCCACGTCGCGCCCGTGGAAAACCCTGGTCGGTATCCCTCCTCACATCCGGCCGGCTCGAGATCTCCCCGCGCCGGCATATCCCTTCCACCTGGAGAAGATTTACGGTCGGCTACAGGTCTCCAGCCGCACCTAAGTTGCTTATCCGCGCGGGCACCCCACCGGCCTGCGCACCTCCACCGGTACCCGCTCCCGGCCGAACGTCGCCCCGATCACGTGCCCGTCCGCAAGCAGCCGCGCGCCGGTCAGGCCGCCGGTGATGACCAGCTCGCCGGCCTCGAGCACCTGCCCGCGCGCGGCCAGTTCCCCGGCCAGCCACACCAGCCCGGCCGCCGGGTGACCGCCCGCCGCGGCCCCCGTCGCCCGCTCGACCGCCACCCCGTCGACCGACAGCGAGACCGGCAGCGCGGGCAGGTCGTCAAGAGGCAGTTCCGGCCCCACCGCCACCCAGGCCGCGGACGATCCATCCGCGGTGTTGTCCTCGATCGTGAACCGGTAGCCCGCCCAGACCGAGTCCACGATCTCCAGGCACGCCAGCGCCGCGTCGCACGCGTCCAGCGCGCTTTCCACCGTGCACGGCACCTCAAGCCGACGTCCCAGCCGCAACCCGATTTCCGGCTCGACCCGCGGCTGCAGTGCCCCTCCGGGCAGCACGGCGGGCGACGGCAGCAGCATGGTGTCGGTCAGCGGCCCGAAGTTCGGCGCCTCGATGCCCATCTGGGCCCGCATCGCCGCCGAGGTGTACCCGAGCTTCCACCCGGCCAGCCGCTCGCCGCCCGCGAGCCGCGCTGCGGTCACGTGGTCCTGGACCCGGTAAGCGTCCGCCAGGGTCAGCGCGATCTGGTCGGAGAGCAGCACGTCCAGGGTCTGCCCGGCTTGCCTGGCCCGGCGCAGGACCCCGGCCGCCGCGGCCGGGTCGAGCACGCCGTCCGCGACGCAATCCCGCCAGGTCACGTGCCCTCGGCCGCGCCCCGGCGGCCTTCAGCAGCGTGCCCGCGCAGGATGTCCGACCAGCTCCGCGGCGCCGCGGCCGCCGCAAGCACAGCGTGCGGGCGGCCGCCGACGACCACGACCGGGTACCGCTTCAGCTCATACCCCGCCGCGGTCCGGCACCGGCCGGTGGCCAGCTCGTAGGCGTACCAGTGCCAGGGGCAGGTGACCACGCCGTCGCGGACCAGTCCCTCGGCCAGCGGGCCGCCGTTGTGCGGGCAGGCGGCGTCGGTCACGTGCAGCTCGTCGCCGACCGCGAACACCGCGTAGAAGGCGCCCGCATGCTCGAACGTCCACTGCCTAAGCCCACCCCCCGGCCGCTCCAGCGGCACCAGGGACCCAGCCGCCCCGGAAACCCCGGCCGCCCCGGAAACCCCGGCCGCCCCGGAAACCCCGGCCGCCCCGGAAAAGCCAGCCGCCCCGGAAACCCCGGCCGATTCAGGACTCACACGCATCCGAGCTCGATGCTGCCGAGCCGGTCCGCGGTCGCGGTCACCACGTCGCCCGCCCGTACCGGAACCGCGGCGGTCAGCCCGCCCGACAGCACGACGTCCCCGGCCCGCAGCCCTTCGTTCTCGGCCGCGAGCGACCGGACCAGCCAGGCGACCGCGGCGGCCGGATGGCCGAGCGCCGCCGCGCCCGCCGCGGTCGCTATCACCTCGCCGTTGTGCTCGAGTACCACCCCGAGCAGCCGCAGGTCCAGCCCGGCCGCCGGGACGGCGGACCCGACCAGGTAACGGCTGGCGGAGGTGTTGTCCGCCACCACGTCCGGCATGCTGAACTTGTAGTCGGTGTACCGGGAGTCGAGTATCTCCAGGCCCACCGCGACCGAAGCGGTAGCCGCCAGCACCGCCGACGAGGTGACCGAAGGTCCGGACAGGTCCGCGCCCATGATGAACACGATCTCCGGCTCGGCCCGCGGCTGGATGTGATTAGCCACGACGAGCGGCTCGCCGAGGTCCAGCGCGTCTGCGGCGGCCAGGTAGCCGCGGACCGGCTCGTGCACCCCGACCTGGGCCTGCTTCGCGCGGGAGGTCACGCCGAGCTTCCAGCCCGCCAGCGGCCCGGCGTCGCGCCGGGCCATCCGCTGCACCTCGTAGGCCGAGTCCAGATCGAAGCCGGGCTGTTCCGCTGACAGCGATCCGATCGGGGTGCGATCGGCCCGGGCCTTGGCCAGCCGGCCCGCGAGCTCAGCGAGATCACCGACCTCAGCGATCTCGGCAGCATCAGCACTCATGGCAGTCCTTTCTACTCGCCGACGCGGACGGTAACCGGGCCTAGCCGGTCGAAATCGGCCCGGAACACGTCCCCGGCGCGCATCGGCACGGCGGCGTGCAGCGCTCCGGTCATGACCAGGTGCCCGGCTTCGAGCTTGGCCCCCATCTCGCCCAGGGTGTTCGCGAGCCAGGCCACCACCTTCACCGGGTCGCCGAGCGCGGCCGCGCCCGCGCCGGTGTCGATAAGCTCACCCTGCCGGGTGAGCACCATCCCGATCAGCCGGGGGTCTACACCGGACAAGGGCACCACCCGGCTCGAGATGGCCACCGCGCCGTTGGAGGCCAGGTCGGCGACGGTGTCGGCCAGCTTGATCCGCCAGTCGGCGAACCGGGAGTCGACGATCTCCACCGCGGCGGTCATCCCGGCGATCGCCCGCTGGGCATCCAGCACGCTCACCCCAGGCCCGGCCAGCGACGACCCGAGCACGAACGCGATCTCGGCCTCGAGCTTGGGCTGGATGAAAGCCGATACCGGCACCGAGTCGCCGTCGGCGTAGACCGTCGAGGCCAGCATGGGCCCGTAGTCCGGCTGGTCGACCCCGATCATCTTCTGCATAGGCTTGGACGTCAGCCCGACCTTGTAGCCGACGATACGGTCACCGTCGGCCAGCAGCATGCTGGTGAGCTGCTGCTGCACCGCGTAGCCGTCGGCCATGCCGAGGTCGGGATCGGCGTCGGTGAACGGCTCGATCGGCTGCCGGGTGCGGCGCGCTTCGTACAGCGCCCGGGCCTTCCCGGCGACATCGGTAAGCGGCATCGAAGCTCAGCCTTCCTTCCGCTGCTGTGACGGCACAGACATCTCCGGCGACCAGCCCAGCCGGCGGGACGCCGCCTCGGCGGCCTCCACGATGGTCGGCGCCAGCCTGCGCAGCGCCATCACGCTGCACCGGGCCAACGGTACGCCGATGCTGATCGCGGCGACTACGTCGCCGGTGACGTCGCGGACCGGCGCCGCGATCGACGCGATGCCGATCTCGCGCTCGTTGACGGCCTCGGCCCAGCCGCGGTGGCGGACCCGGGCGAGCTCCGCCGCTAGCTGTTCCCGAGAAATGATCGTGTGCGGCGTCAGCGCGGTCAGCGGCGCCGCCCGCAGCACCGCGTGCCGCCTGGCCTCCGGCAGGTAGGCGAGCAGCACCTTGCCCGAACTGGTGCAGTGCACCGGCACCCGCCGTCCGGTCTCGGTGAACAGCCGCAGCGAGTGCGCGCTCTCCAGCCGGTCCACGTATACGACCTCGTGCCCGTCCAGGACGCCGACCTGGGATGACTCCCCGGTCTGGGCGCGCAGCTCGCTGAGTACCTGGCCGACCGCCGCGTGCAGGTCCATATGCACCCGGACCGCCTGGCCGAGCTCGAACATCACGATGCCGAGCCGGTAGCCGCCGGTCCGCGGGTTCTGCTCGATCAGCCCCTCGGCGACCAGCGTGGTGAGCATCCGGTGCACGGTGCTCTTGCCCAGGCCCAGCCGCCGCGCCAGCTCCGAGACCCCCAGGTCGGCCTCCCGGGACCGGAACACCTTCAGCAGCCGCGCCGCGTTCCGCACCGTCGACAGGCCCCCCGCGGACGCGCCGACCCCCGCCGTCACGACGCGGGCCCCGGCGACGCCGGCGGCTGCCACTGCGTTCGCCCGCCGACCGCGATCAGCACCTCGCGCCGTACCGCGTCCGGGTCCGGATGCGCCTGCGAGGCGAAAACGCCGAGCGCGGCGTTACCCGGCACGAGCGCCGCGGCCAGCATGGCGTGCGCCCGGATCAGCCCGGCCGCCGCGGCGCCGGCCATCTCGTCCACCAGGTCCTCCCGGCCGCGCACCCGGCTCCGGATCGTCTCGAAGTCCCTGGCCGCCGCCGAGTGACCGCCGGCCAGCCCGGTACCCACGTGCGCCGCCTGATGCGCGGAAAGCCCCGCACCAGGAGAGGCCACGAAGTGGTAGACCACCGTGCTGACGCCGAGTGCGTGCCGTACCTCACCGAACGCCGGCCCGTCCGTCTCATCGATAAGCGAGAGCTCGGGCAGCACGACGGGATCGAAGAAACGCAGCGTCCAGTGCAGCCCCTCCACCGAGCCGGGCAGCTCGACTTCGGGCGCGCGGACCGGTCCGAGCGGGTCCCGCGTCGCCAGCACGTGCAGGTTGCGCGCCCCTACCGCGGCCACGGTCAAAGGTCCGGGCGCCAGCAGCGGCATCCGGCCGCGGACCGCCGCCGGGAACGTCAGCGCCTGGGCGACGTAGGCGCGGTGGATTTCCTCGACGTACTGCGCGACCGCCGCGCGCATCTGTTCCGGCGTCGACAACTCTGCACTCACAACGGGGCACTCACAAAGGGCTCACCAGAGGCTCGGATCCCCTTATCGTTCCCCTATATGGAACGCCAGGGCTTTATCCGGAACAGTAGGCGAGGTATGTTCGAGCCGTCAAGCTGCACCGGCCGCACCCGGCCGTGCCGCGCAAACGGCCGGCCCTTGGAGGCACCGTGGGAATCCTGCGTCTGGCCCACGTCGACGTCCGCACCCCCGACCTTGAGCTGTCCACCGCCTACTACACCGAGGTGCTCGGGCTGCAGCTGGCCGAACGCCGCGACGACGCCGTGTACCTCAAATGCTGGGACGAGGAGGACCACCACTCGGTCCGGCTCCGTTACGACCCGCGCACCGGGCTCGACCTGTTCAGCTTCCGGGTCGAGCGCGAAGATGACCTGGCCGACCTGGAAAACGCCGTCACCAAGTACGGCTGCCAGGTCCAGCGGATCAGCCGCGGCGAGGCCGTCGGCCAGGGCGAGTCGCTCCGCTTCGGGATCCCGTCCGGGCAGACCATGGAGCTCGTCTACGAGCTGGAGAAAACCGGCAACATCCTGGGCAAGCTGAACCCGAGCCCGGTGCCGCCGCCCGACCTGCCGGGGATCGCGCCGCCCCGGCTGGATCACATGCTGATCAACGCCGAGGAGGTCGGCGAGGCGGCCGTCTTCTTCCAGCAGGTCCTGGGCTTCCGGATGACCGAGCAGGTGCTCGACGCCAACGGGCACCAGCTGGGGGTCTGGCTGGAGCGCTCGCACTCCCCGCACGACATCGCCATCGTCAACGGACCGAACGGCGCGCTGCACCACTTCGCCTTCTGGCTGGACGACTGGGACGAGGTGCGCAAGGCCGCCGACATCCTGGCCTTCAACGGCGTGCAGATCGACCAGGGCCCGACCAGGCACGGGGTGACCCGGGGCAACACCATCTACTTCTTCGACCCGCTCGGAATCAGGAACGAGGTGTTCACCGGCGGGTACCGCGCCGACCCGGACTTCCCCAGCATCACCTGGACCGAGGACCAGTTCGGCCGCGGGCTCTTCTACTACGAGAACGTCATCAGCCAGCGCTTCCTGGCGTTCCACACCTAAAGGGGCAACCATGAGCGACCGCATCCTGCGCCTGCAGCACGTCGAGATCCGGGTTCCCGACCTCGAGCTGTGCACGGCCTACTACACCGAGGTGGTCGGCCTCATCGAGGTCGCCCACGAAGAGGGCCGGGTGTTCCTCAAGTGCTGGGATGAGCATGAGCACCATTCGGTCGTGCTCCGCCAGGCCCCCACCTACGGCCTGGATCACATGTCGTTCAAGCTCGCCGAACAAGGCGACCTGGACTACTACGCCGACCGGGTCGAGAAAGCCGGGATCACCGTCAAGCGCTTCGCCAGAGCCGAACTCGGCCCGGGCTGGGGTGAGGCCATCCGGTTCGAGGCGCCGTCGGGTCACCTGGTCGAGCTCGTCTACGGCATGGAGAAGGTCGGCAACATGCTGCCGCTGACGAACCCGCCGCCCCGCCCGGCGGGCCTGGTCGGCATCGCGCCACCCCGGCTCGACCACATCTTCATCATGGCCGAGGACGTCGACGGCTCATGCGCGTTCTTCCGTGACGTGCTGGAATTCCGGCTGACCGAGCAGATCATCGCGAACGACGGCCACCAGCTGGCCGTTTGGCTCGAGCGCTCGCACACCCCGCACGACCTCGCCATCGTCACCGGCCCGAACGGCGCGCTGCACCACTTCGCCTTCTGGCTGGACGACTGGAACGGGGTCCGCGACGCGGCCGACCAGCTCGCCTACAACGGCGTCACTATCGACGTGGCGCCCACCAGGCACGGCGTCACCCGCGGCTATACCGTCTATTTCTTCGACCCGGTCGGCAACCGGAACGAGGTGTTCACCGGCGGGTACTGGGTCGATCCGGACTTCGAGCCGATCACCTGGACCGAGGAGGAGATGGGCCGGGCCATGTTCTACTACGCTCGCGAGGTCAACGAGCGCTTCTTCACGGTCCACTCATGAGCGAAAAAAACGGCGAGGCGCCGCGCCAGGCGAGCGCCGCGTTCCGCCGGACCGACCGCACCGATGCTCCTTATTACCTAGCCCGATATTCTGAACGGAAGTCCCTGCGTGCCGCCGGTCATCCTCCGACGGACGCCGAACCAGACGCCGACCTGCCGCTGTACCTGCGCCGGTTCCGCGAGCGCGGCGCCCAGGCCGCGTCGGCCGCCCTGCTCGAGGTCGACGGCGAGCGCTTCACCAGCGAGTTCGCCGGGACGACCCGGGACAAGGAGATCGTCGCGCCGCCCGAGCGCAAGGCGGCCGAAGACTTCGCGACCGAGATCCGGATTATCAGGCACGGGATCACCCAGGGCTACTCGACCGACGCCGGCCTGACCCCGATGGGCGGCTGGCAGTCGCACCAGCGCGGGCACAGCCTGTCCAAGAGCGTCCGGCCCGGCCAGAAGGTGCGGATCGTCTGCGCCGACACCAGCCGGGCCCGGCAGACCGCCGACCAGATCTACCGCGGCATGAACGACGGGCTGCAGCAGTGGGGCCGCGAGGCGGACATCGGCGCGCCCGAGCCGATCCCCGAGCTGCGCAACTTCCAGGTCTGGACGCCGGAGGGGCCGCGCGACGTCACTTCGGCCTTCCGCCAGTATCAGTCGCTGATGGAGAAGCTGGAGCGGATGGCGGTCGGTGACCGGCCGCGCTGGCTGGTGGAGATCGACCGGTTCTACCGCACCCAGGCGGGCGGCGCGGACCCGATCTACATGTGGCTGACCATCCCGCTGATGTACTTCGAGCCGCCGCAGTCCTGCGTGCGCCGGTTCTGGCGCGGGTTTCACCGGCTGATGGCCGAGTCACCGGATACCCGGATCATCGCGGCCACCCACTCCGGGCCGATCCGGGCGTTCGCCACCTGGGCGCACGGTTACGATCCCGGCGAGCCGTACAACACCGAGGAAGTAGTGGTACGGATCCGGCGCGGCGGCGGGACCGCGCTGGTGGCCTACCGCAACCGGGTCACCGAGGTGAACGTGCCGCCGCCCGACGAAATGCCGGTCTGGGATTGACTACCACCGAGCTCACCGGACACGCCGCCGTCGCAGTCCGGGGGAGCGACGCGCAGGCGGGGCTGCGGTCGGTGTCGATCGCGGTCTCCGCGCTCGACTGCTTCGCCACTCATCGCGAGCTCGGCGCCACCCAGGTAGCCCGCGAGCTCGGCGTGGCCAAGAGCACGGCCTGCCGCACCCTGTCCGCGCTGGCCGCCGGGGGACTGCTGGAGCGCGCGGGCGGCGGCCGGTACCGGCTGAGCCTGCGGATGTTCGAGCTCGGCGTGCTCGCGGCCGAGCGGATGCCGGTGCGCGACGTGGCCCGGCCGCACCTGCTGGACCTGCAGGACCAGCTGGGGGAGATGGTGCAGCTCGGCGTGCCGCTGGCCGGGCACGTGGCCTACATCGACCGGTACGGCGCGACCCGGCTCGGCCGTCAGCACAGCGGCGACGTCCTGCGCCGCGTCCCCGGTTACTCCTCGAGCTCGGGCCGGGTGCTCGCGGCGTTCGACGAGGGCATCATGCGCGACACCCTGGCCGTACCGCGCCGCAGGCACACGCCGTTCACGATCACCGACGCCGAACGGCTGGACCGGGTCTTGCGGGCGGCCCGGAGCGCCGGCTGGGTCGCCACCCGGGAGGAGCTCACCCTCGGCTATTCCTCGGTGGCCGCCCCCGTGCTGGCCCCGGTGGCGGGTGAGCCGCGGCCGGCCGCGGCGATCTCGGTGGTCGGGCCCACGGGCCGTATTCTCGGCCTGCGGAAGGACTTCATCGTAGCGAGCGTGTGCCGTGCGGCCCGCCGGGTGAGCGCGCTCATGGCCCAGGTAGCGGAGGACTAGTTCATGCAGCGCAGCACCGAGCGCATCCTGACCACGCACGTCGGCAGCCTGGCCCGGCCGCACGACCTGCTCGAGATGATGCGGGAGAAGGAGCACGGCCGGCCGTATGACCCGGTCCGGTTCGCGGAGCTGATCAGCGAGGCGGTCCGCGACGTGGTGCGCAGGCAGGCCGGGGCGGGCCTGGACGTGGTCACCGATGGCGAGCAGGGCAAGGTCTCGTTCCTCACCTACGTCAAGGAACGGCTGGCCGGCTTCGACCAGGTCGAGGGCGAGACGCTGCTGCCGCCGTCCTGGCAGCGGGAGATCGACGACTTCCCCGAGTACTACCACGCGTATATGTCGAAGTACTCCTCGGCGGTGGCGCCGATGCGGGTGATGGTCTGCACCGGCCCGGTCGCCTACAGCGGTCAGGACGCGCTGGCGACCGACATCGCGAACCTGCGGGCCGCGCTGGCCGACGCCGACGTCACCGGGAAGGTGACCGAGGCGTTCCTGCCCTCCACCAGCCCCAGCGGTTTCGGCCGTAACGACTACTACGCCAGCGAGCTTGACTACCTGGCCGCGGTGGCCGAAGCCATGCGCCAGGAGTACCTGGCCATCGTCGAGGCCGGCTTCCTGCTGCAGATCGATGACCCCTGGCTGATCGAGATCCTGACCGACGACGGCCGCAGTGACCCGGCCGAGCGCCGCCGCCGCGCCGAGGAGCACGTGGAGGTGCTCAACCACGCGCTGCGCGGGATCCCGGCCGGCCGGATCCGGCTGCATACCTGTTACGGGCTCAACCACGGCCCCCGGCTGAACGACATCCCGCTGGCCGAGGTGGCGCCGGTCATGCTCCGGATCAACGCGGGCGCCTACTCCTTCGAGGTCGCCAACCCGCGGCACCAGCACGAGTGGCGGATCTGGGCCGACCTGGACCTGCCGGAGGGCAAGATCCTGCTGCCCGGGCTGCTCGGCCACGCGACCAACTACGTCGAGCATCCCGAGCTGATCGCCGACAGCATCTGCGCCTACGCTGGCCTGGTGGGACGGGAGAACGTCGTGGCCAGCGCCGACTGCGGGTTCTCCTCCCGGGCGAGCTTCGCGCCCGAGGTCCACCCGACCGTGGTGTGGGCCAAGTTCGCCGCGCTCGCCGAGGGCGCGGCGATCGCGACCAAGCGCCTTTGGGGAGGAAGCTGAACCATGGCTCTTGACTCAAACCCGGGTAACTCAAAGACGGGCACGAAAACCGTGGCCGCGATCGTCGGGCCGGGCAACATCGGCACCGACCTGCTGGCCAAGCTGCAGCGCAGCGAGCACGTCGAGGTCGGGTACATGGTCGGCGTGGTCGAGTCCGAGGGCCTCGAGCGGGCCCGCAGGCTTGGCCTGGCCGCCTCGGCCGAAGGCGTGGACTGGCTGCTGCGCCAGGACCCGCTGCCTGAGCTGGTGTTCGAGGCCACCTCGGCGTACGCGCACCGGGCCAACGCGCCGCGGTACGCCGAGGCCGGCCTGACCGCCATCGACCTGACCCCGGCCGCGCTCGGCCCGCTGGTCTGCCCGCCGGTCAACCTGCACGCCCACCTCGGCGCCCCGAACGTCAACATGATCAGCTGCGGCGCCCAGGCCACGGTCCCGATCGTGCACGCCGTCTCCACCGTCGTCCCCGTCCCCTACGCGGAGATCGTCGCGTCGGTGGCGTCCAGATCCGCCGGGCCGGGCACGCGGGCGAACATCGACGAGTTCACCCACGCGACCTCCCGCGCCATCGAGGTCGTCGGCGGCGCGGAACGAGGGAAGGCCATCATCGTCCTCAACCCGGTCGAGCCGCCGATGATCATGCGGGACACGGTGTTCTGCGCCATCCCGGCCGACGCCGACACCGACGCGATCACCGCATCGATCGAGCGCCGGGTCGCCGAGGTGCAGCGCTACGTGCCCGGCTACACGCTGCGCGCGGCGCCGCAGTTCGACGAGGCCCGGGATACCTGGCAGGGCCACGCGCGGGTCGCGGTCTTCCTCGAGGTCTCCGGCGCCGGGGACTACCTGCCGGAGTATGCGGGCAACCTGGACATCATGACCGCCGCGGCCGCCCAGGTCGGCGAGGTCATCGCCCAGCGCCGTGTCGGCAAGACGGGCCGCTCCGAGGCGGTGACCGCATGACCACTCCCGTCCCTTCCACCCCACGTGACCTGCGCATCACCGACACCACTCTGCGCGACGGCAGCCACGCGATGGCCCACCAGTTCACCGAGGAACAGGTTCGCACCACCGTGCACGCCCTGGACGCGGCCGGCGTCGAGGTCATCGAGGTCACCCACGGCGACGGCCTGGGCGGATCCTCGTTCAACTACGGCTTTTCCCGGGTGGACGAGATCAGGCTGATCGCCGCCGGGGTCGAGGAAGCGACCCAGGCCAAGATTGCCGTGCTGCTCGTGCCGGGCATCGGCACCAAGGACAACCTGCGCGACGCCCGCCAGGCCGGCGCCTCGGTGGCCAGGATCGCCACCCACTGCACCGAGGCCGACGTGTCCATCCAGCACTTCGGGCTGGCCCGCGACCTCGGCATGGAGACCGTCGGCTTCCTGATGATGGCGCACAAGACCACGCCGGCCGAACTGGCCCGGCAAGCCCGGATCATGGTGGACGCCGGGGCGGAGTGCGTCTACTGCGTGGACTCGGCGGGCGCGCTGGTGCTCGGCGACGCGCAGGAGCGGGTCCAGGCCATGTACGCGGAGATCGGCCAGGAGGCGGAGATCGGCTTCCATGGCCACCAGAACCTCTCCCTGGGCGTGGCCAACTCGGTGCTGGCCTACCAGCACGGCGCCCGCCAGATCGACGGCGCCCTGTGCGCGCTGGGCGCCGGGGCGGGCAACTCGCCTACCGAGGTGCTGGCGGCTACCTTCGATCACCTCGGCGTGAACACGGGCGTGGACGTGGGCGGGGTGCTGGCCGCGGCCGAGGAGGTCGTCAGGCCGTTCCTGCCGCGCTGGCCGAAGATGGACCGGCCGGCGATCGTGCAAGGCTGGGCCGGGGTGTACAGCAGCTTCCTGCTGCACGCGGAGCGGGCCGCGCTGCGCTACGGCGTGCCCGCCCACGAGATCCTCCAGCGGGCCGGCGAACTCGGCTACGTCGGCGGCCAGGAAGACATGATCATCGACATCGCCCTGGGCCTGGCCCAGGAGCGTGACCTGGCCGCGACTGGTGCGCGGTGACATTCATCCCGCACTTCATCGACGGGCAGGACGCCGAGTCGTTCTTCACCGAGCCCAAGGCCGTCGTCATGCAGGTCTGAGCCTCCGTCCCGCCCGCTATGCATCATCGCATCACGATGATATGAAGCTATGATGCAGGTATGCGAACTACCCTGGACATTCCTGATGACTTGCACGCTCAGGCGGTCGCGATCGCCAGAGATACCCATCAGTCGCTGAGTCAGACCGTCGCCGTGCTCATTCGCCGCGGGCTCAGCTCGGGTAACCCGGGCGAGATAGCCACCAGCGACCGGACCGGCCTCCCGGTTGCGCACCTCGGCAGGCCCATCACCACCGAGGATGTGCGGCGGCTTGAGGACGACGATCAGTGACCGTTCTCCTCGACGCGAACGTGCTCATCGCCCTGCTCGTCGATGATCACGTCTATCATCCGGCCGCCGAGAACTGGTTCGTCGCCATGAGCGGAAACTTCGCGACCTGTCCGATCACCCAAGGCAGCCTGTTGCGCCTGCTCATCCGCGAAGGCCAGCCGGCCGTGGCGGCGCGAGCGCTCCTCAGCGGGACCACCGCCGACCCGCGGCACGAATTCTGGCCTGATGATGTCCCGTACACAGATGTTCCCGTTCAGGGAATCGTCGGCCACCGCCAGGTCACCGACGCCTACCTGGCTCAGCTCGCGCGAGCCCGCGGGTCCCGGCTCGCCACGTTCGACCAGGGGATGGCCAGACTGCACCACGACGTGGTGGACCTTGTCCCGGACACCTAAGTGGGTGACGTTCCCCCCTGGGGAACGACGTCGTTGCCAGCACGAAACGGCAGTGAAACCTTCTGGACACCGGAGTCCCACCGCGCCGAGGAGTCGCCATGGCCACCGTCATCCCCGTCGATGAGTTCATCAGCGACGAGTGGTACCCGGGCTTCAAGCCCGGCTACACGCACGCGCCGTGGTACATAGACCCGGTCCAGACGTTCCGCAAGGAAGACGAGGAGAACTTCTGGTTCCTCGACTTCCACTGGCCCCGCGGCCTCACCCCGATGGGCCTGATCTGGAACGAGGACGGCTACAACTGGGCCTCGCAGCTCGCCGCCGAGCAGATGCCGCTGCCGCCGGGCCGCGGCATCACCTGCCGCCTCGGCGGCACGCACACCTACGGCTCGGCCCTCCCGGTGAACGACCCGCGCGAGATCGGCCAGCGGGCCCGGCGGCTGGAGCGCACCCTGCCAGCGTTCCTGCAGAACTTCGACACGCTCTGGGGCGAGATGCGCGCGGAGGTCAACGAGAGCTGGGATTACTTCAGCGGCGTGGATCTGTCCAAGCTGTCCCTCGCCGACCTGCGGGAGAACCTCATCCAGGCCCGCCAGTACCACAAGCGCGCCTTCGAGATCCACTTCCAGGTGATGTACCCGCTGCTGGCGAACTACGTCGGCTTCTACGGCATGTGCACCGAACTGGGCCTGGACCCGGGGCAGATCGGCAAGTTCCTGCAGGGTTACGACACCAAGATCATGGAGACCGACCGGGAGCTCTGGCGGCTGACCGCGGCCGCCCGCGCGGCCGGCCTGGAGCCGGTGTTCGCGGCCCACGAGGCCGACGGCGTGCGCGCCGCGCTCGCCGCCCACGGTGGCCCGGCCGGGACCTGGCTGACCCAGTTCGACGACTTCCTCCAGGTCTACGGCTGGCGCACCGAGGGATCCTGCGATATCGCGCTGCCGAGCTGGAACGAGGATCCGACGCCCGCACTCGGGATGATCAAGACATTCCTGCAGAAGGGCACCGACCACGACTTCGAGGCGGCCAGGAACGCGGCCGTCGAGGAGCGCGAGGCGGCCGTCGACGCCGCCCGGGCCAAGCTCACCCTGGAGGAGCAGAAGCTCTTCGACGGCGGCCTGGCCTCCTGCCGGGCCGCGAACTTCCCCTGGTGGCAGGACGACCACAACTACTACATCGACCTGCGCATCTCGCTGCCGATGCGCTGGGCCTGCCAGGCCATCGCCGACCGGGTCGGCGCCGGTCACCCGGACGACACGCTGTACCTGTTCTGGGAAGAGATCATGGACGTGTCGGCCGGCCGCAGGCCCTACGCGAAGCTGGCCGCCCTCGTCGAGGAGCGCAAGCAGTACTTCGACTACTGGCTGGAGCGGCGGCCGAGCATGCCCAAGGTGGTCGGCACTATCCCGGAGTCGGTGAATGACCCGATCCTGATCGAGATCTTCGGGCTGAACAGCCACTTCCTGCGCGCGGTGGAGGCGGTCGGCTCCGAGGGCACGGTCAAGACCCTGACCGGCGTGCCCGCCTCCAAGGGCATCGGCCGGGGCATTGCCCGCGTCCTGCATAACGCTGATGAGCTGCACCGGCTCAGCCCCGGTGAGGTGCTGGTGTGCGAATCAACCTCGCCGAACTGGACCCCGGCCTTCGCGAAGATCGCCGCCTGCGTCTGTGACGGCGGCGGTACCTTGTCCCACGCCGCCATCGTCGGGCGCGAGTACGGCGTCCCCACGGTGACCGCGGTCGGGCTGGCCACGATGCTCATCTCCGATGGCGACGAAATCGAGGTGGACGGGACCAGCGGTCGCGTCACGGTGCTCAAGCACGCGGCCGCCGGGCAGGCGGAGGGCTGAGCCTATGCCTGATGCCATCGCCTGGGTGGACACGATCGCTCCGGAGCAGGCGGTCGGGGTCTGCGGGGCCAAGATGGGGCGGCTGGCCGAGCTGATGCATTCAGGCGTGACGCTGCCGCAGGGGTTCACCGTCACGGTGCAGGCCTACCGGCGGCACTGCGCGCAGGCCGGCCTAGACGAGGCGATCGACGCGGCGCTCGCCGGGCTGGGTCCCGGCGCCACGCCGGGCGAGATCGAGGCCGCGGCTCAGACGGCCCGGACCGCGCTGACCAGCCGCGAGATGGACACCGGGCTGGGCGGCCTGATCGGCGACGCCTACGAGGAGCTGAGTGCGCGCTGCTACGACGTCAACGTGCCGACCGCCGTGCGCAGTTCTGCCATCGGCGAGGACTCGGGCACGGCCAGCTTCGCCGGCATCTTCGACACCTACCTCGGCGTGTCGGGGAAGGACCGGGTGCTCGCCGCGGTCCGCCAGTGCTGGGCCAGCCTGTTCAGCACCCGCGCTGTCGCCTACCGGCTGCGCGCGGGCATTGATCACCGGGACATGCCGATGGCGGTCGGCGTGATCGAGCTCATCCACGCCCGCGCTTCCGGGGTGGCGTTCTCCGCCCACCCGGTTACCGGCAAGACCGACCGCATCGTCATCGAGACCAGCTGGGGCTGGGGTGAGGCGGTGGTGCAGGGCCTGGTCACGCCGGACCACATCGAGGTCGGTAAGGCCGATGGCCGGGTGCTGAGCCACCAGGTGGCGGCCAAGAAGGTGGTATCGGCGTTCGACTACGCCGCCGGGGCGGTGGTCGAGATCGACATGCCGGCCCGGCTGGTGGACCGCCAGGTGCTCGACGACGAGCAGATCGCCGCCGTGGTCGACGCCGTGCTGGCCGTGGAGCGCCACTACGGCTACCCGGTTGACGTGGAATGGGTCCTCGACCGGCACCGCCGGGCCGGCGATCCGGTCTGCGTCGTGCAGGCCAGGCCGGTGACCGTCGGCAGCCCGGTTACCGAATCGCCGCCCACTCAATGGAACCCGGCCGCGATGGCCGCCAAGTACGTCTTCGGCAGCTAGTCCGAGACGGCTCAAGCCGCCAGGCTACGATTGCTTCCCGTGAACATTCCCACGCCTACCGTGGCTCTGCGCCTCGTCGTCGGATATGACGGATCTCCTCCCGCCAGCCGGGCTCTCGACGCCGCGGTCCGCCTGCTGTCGGGCCGGACCGGCCACATCGACGTGGTGTACGTGGCCCACCTGACCAGCACGGTCATGATGTCCCCGGGCGCCGTGGCCGAGATGGAAGTCGACTTCACCGAGATCGAGCAGGAGCTCCGCGACGCGGCCGCCGAGCAGCTGAGCGGCCAGGACCTGAGCTGGGGGTTCGACCGGCGCGAGGGGCAGATCGCGGACGAGCTGATCGAGGTGGCCAAGGCCATCGGCCTCGCGCACCCCGGCGACACCGTGGTGATTGTGGTCGGGAGTTCGTCCAACGCCCTGCACCGCATGGTCGGTTCTGCCGCCGTCAGCCTGGCCCGCCACTCCCCGGTGCCGCTGGTCGTCGTGCCCTAGAATCATATTTAATAACCAATGAATTACTTCTCCAAATGAAACACATAAAATATATCATTGCCGGTGCCTCACCAGAGCGTGTAGCCACCGTCGATGACGAGTACGGCTCCGGTCATGAACGATGAGGCCGGGCTGGCGAGGAACACGACGGGCGGGCAGCGATCTCCTCGCGGTGCAGACGCGTAGCGGCGGCCTCATCAGCGCTCTGCGGCGTGTTCCGCGCGCACTGCCAGCGGTATCCCGGTTGCGGTTCAACCGGAGCCATATGTCTTGACCGTATCCGGGAGCGATCGCGTTGACCCGGATGCCCGCGGCCGCCCACTCTGCGGCCAGCGACTTCGTCAGCTGGCACCACCGAACTCAAACGGCGAACAGGGAAACACGGAGACACAGACGAAGGGCCGACATCACACACCGCGGGCGTGGCGCTGCACGGCGGCTTTGGAGGCGTTGTACGCGGGCTGCCACTGCGGGCGGTTGACGATCAGCCCCGATATCGAGCCAACATTGATGATCGACCCGCCGCCCGACATGGGCGGCTAATTTCGCAATACTCACAAGCGAAACGGATTTTCACGCCGGGAACGGTTCCGGGCCATCTGCCCGCCGCGCGCGGCCAGGCTGCACTTCCACAGCGCGGTCACGTTCAGGTCGAACACCTGCGGCCGCGCAAGCACCGTTCGTCGTCCGTCACCTGCCAGGATTCCTTATGAAGACGCAGACCCCGGCGTTGTTGAGCGAGAACGCACCGACCGGGTGTCCAGGCCGGCGAGCGGCTCACGTTCGACCGCCTGGCGGTGATACGAATCAGCCTCGGCGTCCTGCCGGTGCAATGTCGGCTGGACTCGATCGCCGAGGTTACGGCCAGGCCCTGGGCTGTTGTACAGCTTCCACGCCGAGCGCCGCCGCGTTGCGGACGCAGGTTCTGAACACCTATTGCGCCCACTCGAAAATAATGTGAAATGAATTGGTGCGGAGACGGTACGACCGCTATTGACCGAGATGATATACTTCTAGGCGTCGACCGGTAATTGATGTAGAATGTCTAATTGATCGGATACCGATACGACATCAACTAAAGACATGAGCTGTTCTTAATCTAGCTACGCGACGGGCGCCTGTCGGGAGGCTGGCGCTGGGGCTGACATGTGTAGACCGGGGGCTCCTGGTAGATCAGACCGGCGTGCTTTTCGTGACGGGTTTTGATTTGTTTTTTTATTTCGTCATCGTTTCGGGCGACGAATTTGACGTACACGCCGTGCGCGGCGGCCTGCGGCCACGCGGGCTGCGCCGGCGAGGCCAGGCGGACTCGTCCGTCACCTGTCGACCTGGTTCGCGCCCCCGGCGTTGTTGACCAGCATGTCAGGCCGCCGAGCCGTTCGACCGCCTGGCCGGTGATACGTCCGGCGTCGCCGGTGATGTCGGCGTCGATCGCCGATAGGGAAACCGGCCATCTTCCGGCCGTTCTGGCTTGCGCGTTCACGCTCGCCGACCGCCGTCCGCGTGCCGTGAGGGCGGCCCGCGCGGCGGCACGATCGAGCAGCGTCGCCTCTGATGCTCCGCAGCTATGCCCGAACCTCGCGGCCCGAGGGCCACGCCCGCAGTTGCCGGGCCGCCCGCCAGCCAGCGCAGCGGCGACGGCACTGACCCTCGTGAGAGTCCGGGCAGTCCGCCTGGCCCCGGCCCGGTGACCAGAGCCTTCCTTGCCAGTTCAGGCGAAACGCTCCAGTACCTCCGACCCTCACTCCCGCCCGATCATTGACCGCGCAGATCAGGCCTGCGCAGAAACCTGGCACGCCAGGCTACCCCGAACCTCCGCCCAGCCCGAGGTCCACGCTAACCGGCCGGTTGCTCGGCTGGATCACGGCGAGGCGCCCATCCCGGAGCAGGCTGCCCAGCAGCCGCCGCGTCACCGGGATGCTCGGTGAGAATCCGGGCCCGGCAGTGCCCCGGGTAAGTACCAGCCGTTAAGCCTTCCTGCAGAACAAACCTCCTAGCTGCCACCGGCCTCAGGCCTTCCGCCACGTACGCCTCAGGCAGCCGCCTCGTGGCCGATGACCCGCCCGGCCAGCACGATGTCACCCGACCAGCCGCAGGCCCCGCAGTAGCAGACGAACACCCGGTCCGCGCCGGTCCAGTATTCGGTGATCAGTCCCTGGCCGCCGTCGGCCAGGGACAGCGACGCGGCGCAGGCCGGGCAGTACTTCGGCGCGTCCCGGCGGTGCCGCTCAGCGTCCGCCGGGAACCAGCCGCGGTGCAGGTCAGGTCCGGCCACGCCAGCACCGCCCGGACCGGCACCGCCCACGCCAGTACCGCCCGGGCGGGCACCGCCCGGACCGGAGTCGACGGAAATCGCCGTCACCCCGCCGCGGCTTTCCGGTTCTCCTGCGCCTTGATGTGCAGTTTCTTCAGCGCGTCGGCCTGCGGGCTGAACCGGGACGAGGCCCGGTCGATGAAGTCGACGGCGAACGAGACGCCCGCGTCGAACTTGTTCTTCTCGCACGGCAGGTCGATCCGGTCGTGCGGGTCCCGGATCACCCCGAGCGGGTCATCGCCCCGCGCCACCGCCGCCATGTTTTCCTTGAACATCCGGCGCAGCATCGTCACGCCCACGTCCGAACGGCCGAGGTGCTCCACCGTCCGGTCGGTGATCGGCCCCTGGGTGACCCAGGCCATCATGTCCTGGCCCTCGACGTAATCCACCCGGTGCCTGCCGTCCTCGTTGTAGACCGGGATCTTGTAGTCCGGCACCTGCGGCTGATCCGGGTACTCGATGCCTTCCGGCGCGTGCACGGTGTAGAGCATGAACCGGGTGGTAGTCCGGTCCACCGGCACCCGGATCTGCATCTGCTCGACGTTGGCTCCGCCGACCCGCATGTTGTAAGGGAACACCAGCGGGTGGCCGATCTTCCAGTCGTCATCCTCCTCTGAGGCTCCCTCGACCACCCGGCGCTTGATGATGCCCCACTCGAACGCGTCGAAGCCGACCTTGACGTGCTTCTTGCCGAACGACGGCGGCGCGTCGAAGCCCTGGTGCCTGGCCATGAACTCGAAGAACCGGCCGTGCAGCCATTCGGTGTGGTGCGGGTCCACCGCGTTCTCCATGATCTGCACGAAGTTGCACGGCAGATCGGTCCAGCCGATGTCCCGGACCCCGTCCATCACGAACACGTCGAAGCGCGGCAGCAACGGGGCGGGCGAAGGCCCGATGTAGGCCCACACTAGGCCGCCGAGTTCCTGCGCATACCCGGCGCGCGCCCGGACCCGGTCCCGGAAGTTGGTCTCCTCCCGCTCGGCGGGCTGGTCCAGGCACGAGCCGTCCGTCCCGAACAGCCAGCCGTGATACGGGCAGCGGATCCCGTCCGGTTCCACCACGCCGTAGGCCAGCGAGGCCCGCCGGTGCGGGCAGGCCTCCGGCAAAATGCCGTACTTGCCGCCCGGCGTCTTGAACACGGCGAAGTCCTCACCGAGCAGCCGGGCGGGCCGGACCGGGAACTCCTCAAGCTCCCTGGTGAACGCGACCGGATACCAGTAGCGCCGTAGCAGCTCGCCCATCGGCGTACCCGCCGCGACCTGGGTCAGCTCATCGTTCTGTTCGGCCGTCAGCATGTTCTGCTCCTGTACTCGAATCTGCTCGAAGGTCGATGTCAGGTGACCCAGGCCACGGTGCCCCAGTCGTCAGGAAAAGGTCAGTCGATGATGGTCACCGTGCCGGCGTTGCCGTCCACCCGCAGCCGCTGGCCGGTCTTGACCGTCTTGGTGCCGAACGCGGTCCCGGTGACCGCGGGCAGCCCGTACTCGCGGCACACGATGGCGGCGTGGCTCATGATCCCGCCCACGTCGGTCACGGTCGCGGCGATCTTGCCGAACACCGGCGCCCAGCTCGGCGCGGTCAGCGGCGCGACCAGCACCTCGCCTTCCTGAAGGTCGCCGATGCCGTCCGCGGACAGGATGACCCGCGCCGGGCCCTCGGCCACGCCGGGGGAGGCCGCGAAGCCGGTCAGCCCGCCGTCGGCCTGCGCCCCGCCCAGCCACTGCTTGACGCTGTCGGAGGTGATGCCCCAGAGCATGACGGTGAACGGCTCGGTGATCACCTCAGGGGGCGTGCCCAGGGCCGGCGGCGCCGACCACTTCCGCAGCGCGTTCATGATCCCGTTGCGGCGGGACATCTCCTTCGGCCAGTACTTCGGCCCGCGCGAGGGCACGCCGACCGCCCAGCCGTGGTACAGGTCGAACAGCACCTCAGGGACCTCGTGCCTGCTGAGCAGGAAGACGTCGTCCGGGTCGGTGAAGAACCCGGCAGACACGAACACCCGGCCCAGGTCGCGCATCTTGCGCCAGACCACCGAGTGACCCCAGTGCTCGACGTAGAAGTTGTGGTTCTCCACGTACGGGAACACGGTGCGGGCCAGGCCCAGCTTGGCGCCGAACGTCGCCCGGTCCTCATCGCTGTCGATCAGCTCGCTGTACTCGGCGACGATCCGCTCGCGTTCGGCGATGACGGCTTCCATCGGCCGCTCCAGCGTCTCGCCACGCTGGACCTTGGTGATGTAAGTGCGCAGGAAGCCGAGCGGGATGTCCGGGTTCTCCAGCCACACCTTGTCGCTGTGATAGAAGCCGCTGCCGGCCGAGAAGTTGAACCAGGGCTGGCTGGCCTGCTCCCAGGCCGCCAGCCACTTGTCACCCTGCGGGTCGCCGCGCAGCCCGCTCAGCACGACGTCAGCCGACTCCGAGCCGGCGAACCGGTCCGCCAGGCCGAGCTCGACCGCGAGCTGGGCCAGCTTCTTCACCTCGTCGTCCGGCTGGAACAGGTCGACCTGGATCCCGGCCACCATCTTGGCGATGGCCTGGTCCGGGATGGACGGGAACAACTGCTTGCAGAAGCCGAAGAAGTCCAGGTAGGCGGCGTAGCCGAGGTTGAGGAACTCGAAGTGGTAGTGCCACAGCTTGAGCAGGAGATCCACCAGCCGGCTGTAGCTGGACAGCAGGCCGAGCGCGCTGCCGGTGCCCCGGCCCTCGGTGATGACCGCCATGTCCTCACGATGCGGCAGCGGCTCGAAGCTGATCGATTCCAGCTCGTCGATGAGGGCCCGTACCTTGGGCATCCAGGCTGCGTACAACCGGTCCCAGTTCTGGAAGTAGTACCCGGCCCGCTCGGCGAATTCCGGTACCCGGGCGGCGATCTCCGCCGGGTCGCTCACCCCGACCGGGGAGAGGTACATGTAGCCGTTCAGGTAGCGCAGGTCCACGCCGAGGGCGGGCGGGATCACGTAGTGCCTGGTGTTGTACTGGGACAGCGCGATGATCGCGAACTCCATGATGGTGGCGTCCCACGGCGGAACGACTTCCGGGGTGTGCACGCCGTCCATAAACCAGAAGGCCGACTCCTCGTACTCCCGCCGGTCCTCGCTGAACACCGTGGAGTACGCGTACAGGTCCTGCCATCCCTCCGCCCCGGGAGGAGTAGGCATCTCGAACGGGCTGGGAAACCGGTCAGCCATGGTGTTCCTCCTGAAGGTCGTTAACCGGCGGCCGCCGTGGACACCGGATTATGCAGAATGCGCGAGCCTGCTAGCCGTGAGCCGCGGGGCCGCCGGATACGGGGTGCAGCAGGGTCTGGACCATGCTGGTGATCGGGTCCGCGATGCCGGTCCCGGCCGGCGGCTGGGCCGGCGGCTCCACACTGTCTCCGGGCGGCTCTGCAGCAGCAGGACCTCCGGCGCGCTGCCGGGCGAACCTACCAGCGCCCACTCCACGTCCTGCGGACGGCCGTAGTGCTTCTCCGCGCGCCGGGCTAGCCTGGCCACGGCCATGATCTCGTCGTCGGTCAGGCAGGGGACGGTTTGCCGCTCGGGCTCCACCTCGACGGCGGTCACGGCGTCCGCGCTGGTCAGCTTGTACTCCAGGGTCTTGGCCGAGATCGTGCGCCTGGTGATCGCGCCCATCACCTTGTCGACGAGGAAGTTGTCCGGGGTGACCTCGCCGCTGACCACGGCTTCGCCGAAGCCCCAGGACGCGTCGATGGCGATCTGCGACCGGTCGCCGTTGCTCGGGTTGAGGGTAAAGGCCACCCCGGCCGCCCGCGGCGTGACCATCTGCTGAACGCCGACGCTCATCGCCTCGTGGATGTTGCCGTAGCCGCGCTCTATTCGGTAGGCGATGCCGCGGTCGGTGAACAGGCTGCCCCAGCAACGCAGCACATGCCGGACGACCTCGCCGCCGCCACGCACCCACAGGTAGGTATCGTGCTCGCCGGCGAAGCTCGCGTCGGGCTGGTCCTCCAGGGTCGCCGAAGACCGGACCGCGACGGGCAGGGTACCGTCCCCGCATCGCCCGCACAGTTCCCCATAGGCCTCACGAATCGCGTCGGCCAGGTTCCCGGCCAGGTCGAGCGAGCCGATCAGCGCCCGGGCCCGCTCTCCGGCGGCCGCCAGCGACACCTGGTCCCGCGGGTCGACCGCGGCGGTCAGCGCGTCAAGCTCGCCGACGAGGCCGCCGTCAGCCAGTGCCTTGCGATAGCAGTCGGCCGTGACCGCGAAGCCGGGCGGCACCGGCAGGCCGGCGCAGAACAGCGCACCGAGGGAGCTGTTCTTGCCGCCCACCAGGGGCGCGTCCGTGGGCTGGTAGTCCTCGAACCAGACGATGCTTGGCACATGCCCCCCAGGCCTAAAGCCGGTGGTCGATTTCCCCGACCGTACGGCTCGCAGTCAGCCAGACCAATGATGTTGTCCCGCATAGCGGAATGGAGTTACGTTGTGGCATGACCGCCGCTTCCAGCGCTCCCGCCCAGGACCGGGCCTTGCTGGCGTCGGTCCGCAACGCCGCCCGCGTGCTGCGCGCGTTCTCCCGGGCCGGGCAGGAGCTCGGCATCACCGAACTTTCCCGCCAGCTCGGCCTGGGTAAGAGCACGGTACACCGGCTGGTGACCACGCTGACCGCCGAGCGGCTGCTTGAGCGGGGCAGCACGCCGGGCCGGTACCGGCTGGGCCTGGTCCTCTACGAGCTCGGCAGCAACGTCACCGAGCACGTGGACCTGCACCAGGCGGCGCTGCCGGCGCTGGCCACGTTGCGGCACGAGACCGGCGAGATGGTGCACGTGGCCGTGCTCGACGGCCTGGAGGTGGTGTACGTCGAGCGGCTGGAGAGCCACAACCTGCTGCCGATCTTCCGTCAGGTCGGGCACCGGCTGCCTGCTCACTGGACCAGCTCGGGCAAGATCCTGCTCGCGGCGCTGCCGCCGGACGAACTGAACCGCCGGCTCGCCGACTGGGAGCCGGTGTCCGTGACGCCCTGGACCATCACCGACAAGACCAGGCTGCTGACCGAACTGGCGGCGGTGGCCAAGCGCGGCTGGGCGCAGAACAACGAAGAGGGGCACCTGGGCATCGTCTCGGTGGGCGCGCCGATCCGGGGCCGGGACGGTAAGGTCATGGCGGCGGTCAGCGTGGTCGGCGACAGCGCCCGGATGCGGACAATGATGCGCCGGGCCACCACGCTCGTGGTCGAATCCGCCGGGGTTATCTCGCGCCGCCTCGGCTACCGGCCCCCGCCGCCCTAGACCCGAAGATCAGTGAATGCCGCGGTGGCCGCCCGCGTCCAGGTAGAGCACGCTGCCGTGCAGCAGGTCTGCTTCCGGGTCGAGCAGCAGCTCCACGGCCCAGGCCAGCTCGCCGGCGGTCGGCAGCCGGCCGAGTGAGTTCTGCGCCACGTACTCCTGCCAGACATCCTCCTCGGCCGCGCCCCGCTCGGCCGCGACAGTCGCCACGATCCGGCGCAGCCGGGGGGTGTCCGCCGGGCCGGGGCTGAGCGTGTGCGTGGTCACCCCGCGCGGCCCGTAGAGCAGGCTGATCTGCCGCATCAAGTTGAACACGCCCGCGTTGACCGCGCCGGGCCCGGCCTCGTGCGCCCGAGGCTCCAGGCCGAGCGAGCCGGCGAACGTCACGAACCGTGATCCGGGAACGAGCCGGTCCCGGACCGCGTGCAGCAGCCGCAGCAGCCCGCCGAGCTTGATGTTGCTCCCGGCCGCCAGCGCGTCCGGGTCGATGCTGTCCGCCGAGCCGCGAACCGGCAGCCCGGCCGCGAACACCGCCATCCGCACCGGCCCGGTCAGTGCCGCGCTGATGATCGATGTCGCCTCGTTGCTCCCGATATCGGCGGGGCACACCGTGACCAGATCGCAGCCTGCCGCGAGCGCGTCGAGTTCCGCCTTACCGCGCGCCACCGCGAGCACCGGTAGGCCGCGGCCCGTCAGCCGCCTGACCACGGCCGCGCCGATAGCCCCGGTGGCCCCGACTACGACCGCCTGTTCCCCGGAGCCGCGAAGAAAACGATCGGGCCTGGTCACGAGCCGTCGAGCATGGCGTCCGTCAGTCGTTCCGCGGCCGCCGCGCGCCGCGCCTCGACCTCCTCGGCCCGGGCCACGTCGGCCGGGACGCCGCCGATGCCCCAGCCCTCCGGCGGGAACTGCGTGATATAAGTCCGGACCCGCTCGATCGGCGTGTCCAGGATCTCCGCGACCAGGGCCGCGACCCGCCCGTGCAGCTCGCGGATCTTCTCGGGCGGACGGCCCTCCATAATGTCGATGCGGACGAGTGGCATACCGATCTCCCTAAAGTTGTCGTCAACCGCTCCGGGCCGACTCTGTTCCATCCGGCCGCCGTGGCGGCAGGCCGAGCAGCTCCCTGGCGGTGTCGATGGCCGGCCCGGGGTCCTCCCACGGCACCCGGACGGCGATCAGCCCGGCCCGGCGCGCGCCCGCCACGTTCGCCGGCATGTCGTCCAGGAACACGATCTGCCCCGCCGGCAGGCCAAGCTTCTCGGCCGCCCGGCTGAACGCCAGCGGATCGGGCTTCATCACCCCGGTGAGGCTGGCGTCGATGATGACGTCGAACAGCTTCAGGTGCTCCTGCCGGTCCACCCAGTCCGGTCCGTGGAAATCGGTCATGTCGTTGGTCAGCGCGCCGAGCGCCAGCCCGGCCGCCTTGGCGTCGGCCATCAGGTCTACCATCTCGGCCCGCAGCCAGTCCGGCTCCGGCAGCTCGTACATCCGGTCCACCATGGCCCGGGTATCCCACGTCTCGCCGACCGCCGCGCCCAGCTCGGCGGCCCGCTGCGCCCAGTACTCCCGTTCGGTGATCTCGTGGCGCAGCATCTGCTGCCACAGCTCGTCCCGCTCGGATCCGATCCCGCCGATCCGCTCGAGCACCGGCCGCATCGCGGGCTCCCGGTCGGCGAGCCGCCCGGCCAGGTGGATACCGGTGGCGTGCACCGTCCCGCCGATGTCGAGCAGCAGCCCGCCCGGCGCGTCAGTAGCTGGCGGCATAACCGCGCTCAGCGTAGGGGAACCCGCCCAGCTCGAGCCGGTCCAGGCCGGCCGCCTGGGGCGAGGCGTAGTAGGCGCGGATCTCGGTGATCAGCCCGCTGTCCCGGTCGAACCGGTACCACTCATCACCGCGCAGCACCACTCCGGCCTTCGTCTTCTCGTGCGTCCACTCGATCACCGCCCGGTCGGTGTCGGGGTCGCAGATGATCTCGTCCACGCTCCACCGCGAGCCCAGCGTCCGCACCGCCCACGACCACTTGGCGCCGATCGCGTCGCCGCCGCGGAACGGCCCGTCGTACATGTCTGGCGGGAAGTAGTGCACCGCGCCCGGCGCGAAGTACGCGGCCACCGCGGCCGCGTCGCCGGTGTTGCAGGCGTCGAAGTACCCCCGGATCGCCTCTTCCATCCGCCGTGCCCTGGCCTCACGATCAGTCACGTTCCCGAGCCTAAGCGGTCCCAGGCGCCTCAGCCAGCCGCGTGTTCCGCATGCAGAAACTCAAAATATTTATCCCGAACGGTCCGTCCTGCCTGCCCCCGGCCACCTAAGCCCCGGAGACGAACTGCTCGCGGAGCACGAATTTCTGCACCTTACCGGACGCGGTGAGCGGGAAGGCGTCGGTGAAGACCCAGTGCCGCGGCGTCTTGTGGGCGGCCAGCCGCGCGCGGCAGTAGGCCGTCAGCTCGCCGGAGGTGACGTCATGTCCCGGCACGGGCCGGACGAAGGCCGCCACCTGCTCGCCCCAGTGGTCGTCGGGCACGCCGACCACGGCCACGTCCGCGACTCCGGGATGGGCGTACACGACCTGCTCGATCTCGCGCGGATAGATGTTCTCGCCACCGCGGATGATCATCTCCTTGAGCCGGCCCTCGATCCGGTAGTAGCCGCGCCCGTCCGCCGAGCCGAGGTCGCCGGTGTGCAGCCAGCCGTCGGCGTCGATGGCCTGGCGGGTGGCCGCCGGGTCGTCGAAGTATCCCTTCATCACGTGGTAGCCGCGGGTGATGATCTCGCCGACGGCGCCGGCCGGAAGCCGCTCGCCGGTGGCCGGGTCGGCGATCGCGACCTCGACCTCGGGATGGGCCCGGCCCAGCGTCTCGGCGCGGTCGGCGGGGGAGTCGTCCAGCCGCGACTGGGTGATGGACGGGGAGGCCTCGGTCTGCGCGAAGGTGATGGACATCGGCGCGCCCAGCGCGGACTCGACCCGGCGGACCAGGTTTGGCGGGACGGTCGCCCCGCCGCCGTAGGCGTACCGGACGCGGGACAGGTCGGTACCCGCGAACGCCGGGTGGTCGAGCAGCGCCAGCATCATGGTCGGCACGCCGCCGAACATCGCGCTGCCTTCGGACTCCAGCAGCCGCAGCACCAGGCCCGGATCGAAGCCGGGCACCAGGACCTGGGTGAACAGACCCTGCACCGGACCCAGCGTCAGCAGCACGCAGCCGGCCGTGTGGAACAGCGGCATCGGGTTGACCCACACCTCCCCAGGGCCGGCCCGCAGGATCTCCGCGCAGTACCGGGCGTTGTTGGTGATCCCCCGGTGGCGCAGGACGGCGCCCTTGGGGAAGCCCGTGGTCCCGGAGGTGTACTGGATCTGCGCCGCGTCGTCGGGCCGGACCTCGGGCAGTCGCTGGGCCGGAGAACCCGACGCGGCGAAGCGGTCCCAGTCCGCCAGCGAGATCACCTCGCGCAGGTCTGGCAGCCCGCCGCGGACCTGGGCCAGCGTGCCGGTCAGGTCGGCGCCCCGGTAGGCGGGCGCGAGCACGACCCCCTGGGCACGCGACTGGCCGAGCACGTGCGCCACCTCGCCGGCCCGAAGCGCCGGGTTCACCGTCACCAGGGTCAGGCCCGCCAGCGCCGCCCCGAACTCCATCAGCAGCCACTCGGCCGAGTTCGGCGCCCAGACCGCGACCCGCTCGCCGGGGTCGAACCGGCCGAGCAGGGCCCGGGCGACCCGCTCCGCGTCCGCCAGCAGGTCGGCGTAGCTCCACCGCCGCCGCGACTTGGCGTCGGCGGTGCCCTCCACCAGAGCGGGCTTCTCCGCCGCGCGCTCGGCCGCCGCGCGCAGGACTCCGCCGACGGTCGTCTCGAGCACTGGGCCGGCGGACGTGGGTTCGGTCATGCCCCCAGCATCGCGGCTGCGCCGCCTGCACGCCAGGGCTCGCGCCGCGACCGTCAGTCCCCGGCCCGCTCGGCGGCCAGGCCGGGCTAGCCAGCCGGGCCGGTGACCGGGGAGACTGGACGGCATGGAATGGACGGGACAGGTCTACGCCGATAACCCGACCGTGGCCGTGCAGGCCCACATCAAGGCCACGCCGGAGCGGGTCTGGACCCTGGTCAGCGACATCTACCTGATGCCGCGGCTGAGCTCCGAGCTGCAGGAGGTGGAATGGCTCGAGGGGGTCACCGGGCCGGCCCTCGGCCATCGCTTCCGCGGCCGCAACGCCAATCCGAACCTGGGGCGCTGGGAGACGGTCAGCACGATCGTGGAGTGCGACGAGCCACGCTGCTTCGCCTGGGCCGTCGGCGACCCGGGCCACCCGGCCGCCCGGTGGCGGTTCACCTTGCACCCGGACGAGGCGGGCACGGTGCTCGAGCAGTGGGCCCAGCTGGGACCGGGCCGCTCCGGACTGAGCCTGGCCATCGACGCGATGCCGGACAAGGAGCAGAAGATCGTCTTCGTCCGGCTGCGCGAGTTCGAGGCCGGCTTCAGGCACAACCTGGCCGCTATCAAGGAGCTCGCCGAGACGGGGTCTTGATGCGGACCGCGACCACCATCGAGGCCTCGGGCGCGACCTGGCCGCAAGCTCATTCCTCCGCTGGCGAGTTCGCCTGCGAGGCCGAGAAACTCGGCCTCGACATCTGCTGGGTCGCCGAAGCCTGGGGGTCCGACGCCCCGTCACTACTCGGGTATCTCGCCGCCCGCACCACCACGATGCTGCTCGGATCGGGAGTCATCCAGGTCGGCACCCGTTCGCCGGTCACGATCGCGCAGACCGCGATGACCCTCGCCCACCTCTCCGCCGGCCGGTTCCTGCTCGGGCTCGGGGTGTCGGGGCCGCAGGTCATGGAGGGCCTGCACGGCATCGGGTTCGCCCATCCGCTGGCCCGGATGCGCGAGACCGTCGAGATCGTGCGGACCGTGTTCGCCGGCGAGAAGGTCGTCTTCTCCGGAAGCCAGTACCGCATCCCGCGGCCTGGCGGTAAGGGCCGGCCGATGCGGGTCAGCCTGCCCCCCGTGTCCGTACCGGTGTACCTGGCTACCCTGTCGCCGAAGATGCTTGAGCTGACCGGCGAGATCGCCGACGGCTGGCTGGGGACGAGCTTTGTCCCCGAGGGCGCCGCCGCCTACTTCAACCACCTGGACGCCGGCCTGGCCCGGGCCGGCCGGACCCGGGCTGATCTGGACGTCTGCCAGGGCGCCGAGGTCAACTTCGTGCCCGAGGCCGCTCTGGCCGAGGTGCTGGGCAGCCGCAAGAAGGAACTGGCCTTCTCCCTGGGCGGCATGGGCTCGGCCACCAGCAACTTCTACCACGACGCCTACAGCCGCCAGGGCTGGGCCGACGTCGCCGCCCGGGTCCGGGCACGCTGGCTGGCCGGCGACCGCGACGGCGCCGCCGACCTGGTCAGCGACGAGATGGTGCTGGCCACCACGCTGATCGGCACCGAGGACATGGTCCGCTCCCGGCTAGAGACCTGGCGCGAGGCCGGAGTCGATACCGTCCGCCTGTATCCCGCCGGAGAGACCCTCGCCGCCCGCCTGGACAACCTCGGCCGCGCCATCGACCTCATCCGCGTCCTGTGATCGGTGCTAACCAGAGCCGTAGACGCTGCTCGGTCCGGCGGGGCCAAGGCAGGTCAGCAGGGTAAGCAGGGTGGGATCGGCGAGCTCGGGGTCGCCGAGCGCGGCGACGGCGCGGCAGGCCTGTTCCTCATCGATGACCCGGTGGTCAGCCCGGTCGGCGGGCAAAGGGTGCATGATCGCGGTCTGCCAGATGACCAGATTAATAGCTGATCATCTAATCAGCCTTGACGTCGGCACGCCGGCTGAGTAGTTTCCAGGGTGCCGGGGCCGCGCGCCCTGGCGGCAGGCAGCGCAGCGAAGCCCGGTGAGATTCCGGCACTGTCCCGCAACGGTGAAGCCCTCTGCAGAGGGATAAGTCCGGTCGCCTGGGCCGTCCTGCCGACGAACATCAGTCCTCGGACGAAGGGCGGTTCGCGCGGTACGGCCATCGGCCGCCGCAAGAGCTCTCTACGTCCTCCGGCCACCAGGAGGATGCAGCCAGATGATCGTCAGTACGGGAAGCCGCCTGCGCACGGTGCGGAACGCCCTGACCCCCGCGGAATGGGGCCGCTTCAGCGGGATGGCACTCGTGATCCTCGCGCTCAACGTGCTCGGCTGGGGGATATTCGTCTTCGCGATCCAGCCGCACCACTTCCGCTACGCGGGCCTGGGCCTCGGAATCGGAGTCGCGTTCACCGCCTGGACGCTGGGCGCCCGGCACGCGTTCGACGCCGATCACATCTCCGCGATCGACAACACCACCCGCAAGCTCATGTCCGACGGGAAGCGGCCGCTCGGCACCGGGTTCTTCTTCGCGCTCGGCCACTCCGCGATCATCGTCGTCGTCGGGATCGGGCTGTCGATCGCGGCCCGGGCCGTGTTCGGCGCGGTGGTCGATCCCACGTCCGGGTACGAGACCATCGGCGGGGTTATCGGCACCTCGATGGCAGCCGGCTTCCTGTACCTGATCGCGGCGCTCAACGTGGTCGTGCTGGCCGGGATCTTCAAGGTGTTCCGCGGCCTGCGCGCGGGCCTGTTCGACGAGGCTGAGCTTGAGCGCCAGCTGCAAGCCCGCGGCATGATGTGGCGGTTCTTCGGCCGGTTCATGCGCTCGATCACGAAGACCTGGCACATGTTCTTCGTCGGGCTGATCTTCGGAATCGGCTTCGACACTGCCACCGAGGTCCTGCTGCTCGCCGCCACCGCCGCGGCCGCCACTGAGGGGCTGCCGTGGTACGCGGTCCTGGCCCTGCCGCTGCTGTTCGCGGGCGGGATGACCCTGTTCGACACCCTGGACGGGTGCTTCATGAACTTCGCCTACGGGTGGGCGTTCGCCCGCCCGGTCCGTAAGGTCTACTACAACCTCGTCATCACCGGCCTGTCCGTCGCGGTCGCGTTCCTCATCGGCACCATCGAGATCATCGGCCTGCTGTCGGCCGAGCTGCGTATCCACGGCGGCTTCTGGGACTTCATGGCCAACTTCGACATCAACAAGGCCGGCTTCGCCATCGCCGCGCTGTTCGTCGTGGTCTGGGGCATCGCCATCGCCTACTGGAAGTTCGGGAACCTCGATAGCCGGTGGGCACCCGCCAGCACGGCACCGGCGCCCGGCGCCCGGCCCGGCTGGGGGGAAGTGATCCGGGAGCCGGCCGACCACGGCCACAAGCATGGCGATCATGGCCTGCCCGGCGGAACGCGACGGTGAGCGCCGGCCAGCTAGAGCCAGCTCCCGGCCCAGCCGATCCCCGTCCTGAGCATCTGCCCCCGGCGACGTCAGCGGCAGCCAGTACCGCGCCGACCGGGTTCTCACCGGGCACAGGCGGCCGACGAGCATCCTGGCCTTAACGTTCCCGCGCCCTCAGCGCCGTAATGGCCGTCTCGACCAAAGCTGGAAAGCGCGCGGGCCGCAGATGTGTCGGGCCAGCGGTCGCGGGCCAGCAGCAGGAGGCGTTCGTAACCTTCCTGGCCGCCCCGGATCACGTACTGCTCCACCGGGTGATTCTAGCTCCGTCAGTTGACGACACCAGACTAGTATGCGCAGACTAATATGCAATGAATCTGAGTCGTCTCATGATCCTCGGCCTGCTGGCCGAGCGCGGACCGATGCACGGCCACCAGATCCGCCGGACCGCCGAGCTGACGAACGCTGAGGTCTGGGGCGGGATGACCGGCGGGGCGCTGTACGCGGAGTTGCGCAAGCTCGACGGCGAGGGCTTGGTACAGGCGGTCCGCGAGGAGCAGGTGGGCCGGCGTCCCGCCCGGACGGTGTATGAGATCACCCAGGAAGGGCGCCTGGAACTGGTGGTCCAGCGGGACACCGCCTTGGAGGTCATCTTCGGGTCAGCTGATCCGCTGTCGGTCGTGCTGCTCTTCGCCGCCGGGACGGACGCCGCCGAGTTCGGCGAGCGGCTGGCCGCGCGGCGCCGCCGGGTCGCGGGCCAGCTGGAGGCGATGGCCGCCGAGCGTCTCCGGCTGACCGGACAGGGGATCTTGCCGCCGCTGGCCGTCGGTGCCTTCCGCCGGGGCGAACTGCGGCTCGAGGCCGAGCTGCGCTGGCATGAGGAGTTCGAGCCGCAGCTCACGGCCGGCCCGCGTAATGGCCTAGCCCGTCGTGATAGCACCTCGCCGCCGGGAGACGGCCGGTGACCGGCGCGGTGCGGTGATGCGCGCACCGGCCGCCACTGTCCCACCTGGCCGGGCCAGCTCGGCGGCCCGGCTGCTCGCGGTCAACTTCGCCGCCTGCCTGCTGCTGCTGATCCAGTACCTGCTCGGCATGGCCGTGAACCTGTACGTCACCCTCCCCGGTCGCCATCCCGGCGCCGACGCCGGCAACTACTTCGGCGGCGCCGCCTCCGGCCTGGCCTGGGTGATCTCGGCCGGCCCTGGCTGGGCCGCCGTCCATGCCGCCTTCGGGCTGGCCCTGGTGGTGGCGGCCCTGGCCAGCATCGTGCTGACCTGGCAGCATGGCGGCCGGATGGCCGCCATGCCGTCGGTGCTCGGCGCCCTGGCCATCGTGGGGGCCGGGTTCAACGGGGTGAGCTTCGTGAACTACGGGCACGCCTTCAGTTCGATGATCATGGCCGGATTGTGGGCCCTGGCGCTGGCCTGCTACCTCACCGCCATGTTCCTAGCCGCACGCCGCCTGCTGACTTAGGGCCGGCGCCCGTGGCCATCTGCGCGACGCGAAATACTGCCGGCATGGACAATCTGCGGTACTCCGAGTCGATCGTCGTGGCCGGCTCGCCAGAGTCCCTCTACGACATGATCTCCGACGTGACCCGCATGGGTGAGTGGAGCCCGATCTGCAAGGCCTGCTGGTGGGACGACGGCGACGGTCCCCGGGCAGGCGCCTGGTTCACCGGGCGCAATGAGCTGCCTGAGCGAGTCTGGGAGACGCGGTCTCAGGTCGTGGCGGCCGCACGCGGCCGGGAGTTCGCCTTCGTCGTGGGTGGTGCCTGGGTGCGCTGGGGTTACACCTTCACCCCCGCGGGCGAGGGCACGCAGGTCACCGAGTCATGGGAGTTCCTCCCGGCCGGCGTCGCCCGCTTCCACGAGAGGTTCGGCGACGACGCCGAGGCCCAGATCGCCGATCGCGCCGCGGCCGCGTACCAGGGCATCCCCGTCACCCTCGCCGCCCTCAAGCAGGCCGCCGAATCAGGCTGACCGCGCGGGGATCACGGCGCGAGGTGGCGGGTGAACCAGTCCTGGGCCGGGCCGCTCGCGGCGTCGAAGCCCTTGACGTAGGCGTCGAAGTGACCGCCGGGCAGGATCACGAGCTTCTTGGGCTCGTGCGCCTTGTCGTAGGCGGCGATGGCGAGCTCGGACGGGACGAGATGGTCGCCCACCGCCACCAGCAGCAGCAGCGGCGTCGGGCTGATGTAGGGCAGGTAGGTGACCGGCTCGTACTCGGTGAACATCTCCACGCTGCGCAGCGTGACCTCGTTACGCCAGGCGGGGGCGCGGCTCTTGCCGGTCTCGGTGAACCACTGCCAGGAGTCCGCGGTCGGCAGCGCCGATGGGGCGAGCGGGTCCTCGTCGACCACCGGGACCATGGCCGGCGGCTTGCCCTCGAAGCGGGCGAGCC
This sequence comes from uncultured Actinomycetes bacterium, assembly GCA_963806335.1. Taxonomy (GTDB): domain Bacteria; phylum Actinomycetota; class Actinomycetes; order Streptosporangiales; family Streptosporangiaceae; genus Palsa-504. Next base: position 100,415 of record CAWDXO010000013.1, on the reverse strand, counting down.
GGTCGGCGTCGAACATCTCCCGGAAACCGGCGATGAAGTCGGCCCGGACCAGGGCCCGCAGGTTGTCATGGCCGCTCACCAGCGGGACCTGGCCCACCACGGCCTTCACCCGGCGGTCGATCGCGGCCACCACCAGGACGTGGCCCCCGGAGTAACTGCTGCCCCAGATCCCGATCCTGGCCGCGTCGACCTCGGGCAGCGTCCCGGCGTAGGTGATCGCGTGCCGGTAGTCGCGGACCTGCGCCCACGGGTCGATTTCCTGCCGGGGCTCGCCGTCGCTGGCCCCGAAGTTGCGGTTGTCGTACACCAGCACGTTGAGCCCGGCCGCGTTGAATACCTCGGCGAAACTGTCCAGGTACATCTCCTTGACCGCGGAGAACCCATGTGACATCACCACTGCCGGGCCGGGGCTGGCCTCGGCCGGATAGAACCAGCCGCGGAGCATGACGCCCTCGGCGTTGAACTCGATGTCGCGTCGAGCCATCTCGATCGCCTCCTGGAATCGGCCACTATGAGGCCACCGTAAACCCGGACAGTCGGCTCCGCCGTCTCACGCTGAGCACGCGACTAGCTGGCTCGCAGCCGCAGGCCACGGGGCGTAGGCCGGAAGCCGGCGGCCTCCAGGGCCAAGGTCAGCGGGGAATCGCCGCCGGCCCGCAGGCCGTCGGCGCGCTCCACGGTCAGCCGTCCCAGCGCGCCGTCGCGCACGGCGGCGGCCAGCGCGGCCGCGGCGAGGTCCAGCCGCTCGACATCATCGGTCCAGGACAGCAGGGTCCGGCCGCCGCGCTCGACGTACAGCACCAGCGACCCGTCGACCAGCACGGTCAGCGCGCCCGCCTTCCGGCCCGGCCGGTGGGAGGTGGGCGTCTCGCCGGGCCGATCAGGCCATGGCAGCGCCGCCCCGTACGGCTGGGCCGGATCCGCTGCCGCAAGCACTACGGCCCGTTCGGCCGACAAAGACGGTCGCGCGGCCGGGTCAGCCGGGCGCGGCCGCTCAGCCAGCGCTCGCATCCGGTCCACCGCCCCGGGCAGCGCGAACTGGGCTCCGCCGAGCCCCTCGACGAAGTAGCCGCGGCGGCACTGGCCGGCCTCCTCCATCGCGCGCAGCACCGGATACACCGCGGCGAAGCCGCCCGCGATCCGTTCGGCGGCCACCGCGCCCCTGGTCAGCACGCCGTGCCGCTCCAGCAACGTGAGCGCGAGCGCGTGCGCCCGGATGGTCTGATCGGCGTCACCCTGGCCGACGCCGCTGCCGCTGCCGCCGGCGCGGCCGGGCAGCAGCGACCACCGGCCGCTGACGGTAGGCGGCCCGGTGCGGATGGGCATCGACGGCCGGCCGAAGGCATACCGCCGCCCGGATCCGCCCGGCCGAGGCCGCGGCACAGCCCGGGCGGGCGCGGCCGGCCGCCGCTGCTGGCCGCCGAGCATCACCCGGAGCGGGGCCAGCGTGTCGTTGGTGAGCAGCCCGGCCCACACCAGGTCCCAGATCGCGTCCGCGACCTCGACATCGGTGGGCAGCGGACCGCCGAGCACCGCGGCCACCCGGTCGCTAAGCATCCGGAAGAACAGTGCGCCGCCCCCGCCGAGAACCTCGAGCACGGCCGCGTGCAGCGGCGTCATGCTCACCTCACCCGGCTCAGGCAGCAGCAGCGGCGCGCTGTCCGCGGGGGCGAGCACCAGCCAGCCGTCGCCGCCGGGCAGCGCTCCCGCGCCGGACCAGACGATCTCGCCGGCCGAGGTCAGCTCGTCCAGCAGCGCGGGGGAGTACCCAGGCACCCGTCCGGGCAGCACCAGCGTCTCAAGCGCGGACGCGGGCACCGGCACCCCGGCCAGCCGCTCCACGACCTCGAGCACCGTTCCGGCGTCGGCCCGCCGCCTTGGTCCCGCCGCGTTGATCCCGTGCCAGGCGGGCAGGAACCGGGCCAGCACCTCGGCCGGCACCGGTTCCGCCTCCCGGCGGAGCCGGGCCAGGCACCGCCGCCGCAGCAGCCGCAGCACCTCGGCGTCGCACCACTCGGTGGCTCTCGCCGCGGTCAGCGCCCCGTCCCCGGCGGGCAGGAACTCGCCCTCGACCACCCGGCCGGCCACCCCGAGCCGCCGCAGCGTCATCGTCACCACCGCGACGCCGAGCCCGTACCGCGCGGCCACCGCGTCGGCGGCGAACGGGCCGTGCGTCCGCGCATACCTGGCCACCAGGTCGCCCAGCGGGTCGGCGACCGGCTCGGTGAACGCCTCGGGCACCCCCACGGGCAGCGGCACGCCCAGCGCGTCCCGCAGTCGTCCCGCGTCCTCGATCGCGGTCCACATGGGCTGGCCCGCGATCCGCACGGTGATGGCCCGCCGGGCCGCCGACAGTTCCGCCAGCCAGCCGTCCGCAGCCCCGTCCTCCGCGCACCGCTGCGCGACCTCGTCCGCGGTCAGCGGCCCGGCCGTGCGCAGCAGGTCGGCGACGCCCTCGATGTCACGGCAACGGCGGCCCGGCGACAGGTGCTGCAGGTCGCGCTCGGTGTCCGCGATGACGGCGGGGTCAAGCAGCTCGCGCAGCCCGTCCTGGCCGAGCAGTTCGGCCAGCAGGGACGGGTCGAGCGACAGGGCCTGCGCCCGGCGTTCGGCGAGCGGCGCGTCGCCCTCGTACATGAACGCCCCGACGTAGCGGAACAGCAGGGATTTGCCGAACGGGCTCGGGGTGGCCGTCTCGACTTCGACGATCCTGATCCGGCGGGAGGCGATATCGCGCAGCAGCCCGGTCAGCGCCGGCACGTCGAAGACGTCCTGGAGGCATTCCCGGACCGTCTCGAGCACGATCGGGAACGTCGGGTAACTGCTCGCGACCTCGAGCAGCTGCGCGGCGCGCTGCCGCTGCTGCCACAGCGGCGAGCGGCGGCCCGGCTGGCGGCGCGGCAGCAGCAGCGCCCGGCTGGCGCACTCGCGGAACCGGGACGCGAACAGCGCGCTCGCGCCGACCTCGGCGGTGATGAGATCGCCGACGTCATCGGGGTCGATCAGCGCGATCCCGGTCGGCGGCGGCTCGTCGGAATCCGGGACCCGGATCAGGATCCCGTCGTCGGTGTGCAGCGCCTGCACGTCCATGGCGCCGTACCGCTCGCGCAGCCGGGCCGCGATGGCCAGCGCCCACGGCGCGTGCACCCGGTCCCCGTACGGGCTGTGCAAGACCACCCGCCAGTCGCCGAGCTCGTCCCGGAACCGCTCGACGACCAGGGTCCGGTCATCGGGAACGTAGCCGGTGGCCGCGCGCTGCTCGGCCAGGTACCTGATCAGGTTCCGGGCCGCCAGCTCGTCCAGGCCGGCCTGCTCCAGCTTCCGCGTGGCCTCCGGCTCCCCCGCCGCGGAAAGCTCACGGCAGGCCGCTCCGATCGCCCGGCCGAGCTCGGCAGGCCGGCCCAGGGTGTCGCCGTGCCAGAACGGCAGTTTGCCCGGCTGCCCGGGTGCGGGGGTGACCAGGACGCGGTCGGGCGTGATGTCCTCGATCCGCCACGAGCTCGCGCCGAGCACGAACACGTCGCCGACCCGCGACTCGTACACCATTTCCTCGTCGAGTTCCCCGACCCGCCGCGGCTGCTTGCCCTCGCTGCCCGTGGCCAGGAACACGCCGAAGAGTCCTCGGTCGGGGATGGTGCCGCCGCTGGTGACGGCGAGCCGCTGGGCCCCCGGCCTGGCCTGGATCGTTCCCGCCACCCGGTCCCAGATGATGCGCGGCCGCAAGCCGGAGAACTCCTCGCTCGGATAGCGCCCGGCCAGCATATCCAGGACAGCCTCGAACACCGCCCTGGTCAGGCCGCTGAACGGCGCGGCCTTCCGGATCAGCTGCTCGAGCTCGTCCACCACCCAGTCGTCGACCGCCGTCATCGCGACGATCTGCTGGGCCAGCACGTCCAGCGGGTTGTGCGGGATCTTCACTTCCTCGATCTCGCCCGCCCGCATCCGCTCGGCGACGACGGCCGACTGAAGCAGGTCGCCCTGGTACTTGGGGAAGATGATGCCGCGCGACACGTCGCCCACGTTGTGCCCGGCCCGGCCGACCCGCTGCAGGCCGCTGGCCACCGAGGGCGGCGCCTCGACCTGGACGACCAGGTCCACCGCGCCCATGTCGATGCCGAGTTCCAGGCTGGACGTCGCGACCACCGCGGGCAGTCGGCCGGCCTTAAGCGCCTCCTCGATCTCAGCCCGCTCCTGCCGTGACACCGAGCCGTGGTGCGCCCGGGCGACTTCGGCCGGCGCGCCCGGGCCCACCCCGGCCTGGCCCATGAGCTCGGCCGGCGCGCGCGGGCCTGGGCCCCCGGCCACGGCTGCGGGCGCGAGCACCGCTTCCGCGGCGGCTTCCGCCCGCTCCGCGGCCAGCTCGTTCAGGCGGCCGCACAGGCGCTCCGCGAGTCGGCGTGAGTTCGCGAACACGATCGTGGACTTGTGCTGCTCGATGAGGTCCAGCACCCGTTCCTCGACGTGCGGCCAGATGGAGCGCCTGGGCGCCGGGTCAGCGCCGTCCTCCTCACCCGCGCGGCCGGGCGCGGTGTCCAGTTCCGTCATGTCCTCGACCGGGACGACGACCTTCAGCTCGATGCGCTTGGGGCTGGGCGGCTGCACGATAGTGACCTGGCGGGCGCCGGCGAGGAAGGTGGCGACCACCTCGGGCGGCCGTACGGTCGCCGAAAGGCCGACTCGCTGGGCGGCGCGAACGCCGTGCTCCGCGGCCTCGGGGGCGCTCATCCGCAACGCGTCGAGCCGCTCCAGGGACAGCGCCAGGTGGGCGCCGCGTTTGTTGCCCGCGACGGCGTGCACCTCGTCCACGATGATCGTTTCCACTCCGCGCAGGGTTTCTCTGGCCTGCGAGGTGAGCAGCAGGAAGAGTGACTCCGGCGTGGTGATGAGGATGTCCGGCGGTGCGCTGGCCAGCTTCCTGCGCTCCTCGGCGGCGGTGTCACCAGTGCGGACCGCGACCCTGATGTCCGGCTCCGGCAGGCCCAGGCGCTGGGCCGCCTGCCTGATCCCGGTCAGCGGCGCCCGCAGGTTCCGCTCGATGTCCACGGCCAGCGCCTTGAGCGGGGATACGTAGAGCACCCGGCAGCGCCGCTTCGGGTCCTCAGGTGGCGGCAGCGCCGCGAGCTTGTCGATCGCCCACAGGAACGCGGCCAGCGTCTTGCCCGACCCGGTCGGCGCGATGACCAGCGTGTCCTCGCCCTTGCCGATCGCCTGCCAGGCGCCGGCCTGGGCCTGCGTCGGCTCGGCGAAGGCCCCCTCGAACCACGCCCGGGTGGCGGGGGAGAACCCGTCCAGGGCTTCCGGGCCCGTCATGCGGTACTCCCCTCGGGAACGACCCAGCGCGTGGCCTGGCCGGTGATGCCCGCGGCGTGCTCGTACTCCCCGTGGTGGTGCAGCACGCAGACGCGGCGCCGTTCGGCGACCGCCGCGATGATCAGGTCAGGCACCGATAGCGCCGGCAGTTGGCCGCGGTCCGCTAGCGCCGCCTGGATTCGCAGGGCCCGCCGTATGTACATATCCCAGCCTATTGGATGTATCCGCCGCGCTCGCGCGTGGCGGGCTCCAGGATCACCCGAGGGGATCGCCGCCGGCAAGGATCTGCTCACCTTCCCATGGTGCCTTGCCCCACTGACATTTCGGCCCGCCCGCGTCCGGTAGGTGCAGTAGTCTCGGCTCGACTCGGGAACGGAACTGGAACGCGGCAGGTGACGGCATGAGGTTGTCCCGGCGGATGCCGCTGGCGTCGGCGGTCGTCGGCGCGGTGCTGCTGGCCGGCTGCGGCGCCGGCCCGGGCCCTGGCCATCCCGCCCGCACCGCCCAGCCGGAAGCCACCGTGACCGCCGCTCCCTCCAGCACCGCTCCCTCCAGCACCGCTCCCTCCAGCACCGCGCCGCCGAGTACCGCGCCGCCGAGTACCGCGCCGCCGAGCGCCCTGCCCGTAGCGCCCGGCGCTGGCGCCCGGCCACAGACTCAGGCCTACCCCAGCACGCACTCCACCGCCTTCCGCAACGCGATGACGGATCTATGGCTGGCCGTGACGACGGGGAACTCCAGGCTCGCCCTGCCCGCCTTCTTCCCTGTGGCGGCGTACCAGCAGGTGAAGGCGATTCCCTATCCGGCCGCGGACTGGCACGACCGGCTGTGGTACGACTTCACCCTCGATGTCGCGGCGGCCCGCAAAGTCGTGGGATCACACGCGCGGTTCGTCCGGGTGATCGTGCCCACCTACGACGCCGTCTGGGTGCCCCCGGGTGTCTGCGCTAACACGCTCGGCTACTGGCATGTCCCGGAGTCGCGTGTGGTCTACTCCGAACACGGTACGGAACGCTCGTTCGGCATCGCGGACCTCATCTCCTGGCGCGGGGTGTGGTACGTGGTGCACTTCGGCGCGGTGCTGCGCAGCGTGGTGACCGGAATCGTCGATCAGCCTGAGACCGGCCCGGGAGTGCCTGGCCCGGCCGGCGGCTGCTGATCCCCCGCTGACCGCCGCTGATCCCCCGCTGACCGCCGCTGGCCCTCGCGGCTTTCGTGCAGTATCGCGCATGAAGCGTGCAGGTATGCTGCGCACGACGGCGTAGCCAGCCGGCTGCCACAGCAAACGCGGAGGCCCGTCGCGTGTCCAGGTACCAGCGGTGGAACGAGCTGCTTGACCTGATGCCGTCCGACGGCCAGCTCAGCGTGGCCGAGGCCGCCAGGCAGCTGGGGGTGTCCCAGGCCACGATCCGCCGTGACCTGGATCAGCTGGCCGAGCAGCAGTTGCTGACCAGGACCCGCGGCGGCGCGGTGGCCGGCCACGTCTCATACGACCTGCCCCTGCGCTATAAGACCGCCCGGCACGCCCCGCAGAAACAGCGCATCGGCCGCGCGGCCGCCGCCCTGGTCGCGGCGGGCGCCACGGTGGCGCTGAACGGCGGCACCACCGCCAGCGAGGTCGCGCGAGCCCTGGCCACCCGGCCTGACCTGCAAGACGGCACGGGCGCTCCCGAAGTCACCGTGGTGACGAATGCGATGAACATCGCCAATGAGCTCGTCGTCCGCCAGCACATCAAGATCGTGGTGACCGGCGGCGTCACCCGCGGCCAGTCGTATGAGCTGATCGGGCCGTTCGCCAGCCTCGTGCTCGCCGAACTCAGCCTTGACTGGGCCATCCTCGGCGTCGACGCGCTCGATCCGCGGGCCGGGGCGACCGCTCATCACGAGGGTGAGGCCAGCATCAACCACCTGATGGCCACCCGCGCGGAGCGGGTGATGGTCGTCGCCGACAGCTCCAAGCTGGGTCAGCGCGCGTTCGCGCGGGTGTGCGGCGTGGACGAGATCGATGTGATCGTCACCGACCGGGACGCCGCTCCCGACGCCCTGGCCTCCTTCGCCGAGCGAGGCATCCGCATCGTCACCGCCTGACGGAAGGCGCCCCGCGGGAACCACCCGCCGGCCCCGCTCTGGGCGCGGCCAGGCTCCCGTGCACCCAATAATTCTGCTTATAATGCTCGTATTGAGCACTAATCAATCAAAAGCATGCAGTATCTGTGAGCGTTGGAGACGCGATGAGCTACCTGATGGACGAGATCGTCAGCCAGCCCGAATGCTGGTCCAAGGCGATCGAGATGGCGGTCTCGGCTGAGGCCGCGCTGCCCCGGCCAGGTGAGCGGGTCGCCGCGATCGGCTGCGGCTCGTCGCTCAACGTGGCTCGCTGCTACGCGGCGCTGCGCGAGGCCGCGGGCCAGGGCGCAACCGACGCGTTCCCGGCGTCGGAGGTGCCGGTGACCCGCCGGTACGATCGCTTGCTCTGCATATCCCGGACCGGGACCACCACCGAGGTACTCGACGTCCTCCGGCAGGCCCCCCAGGGGATAGGGACCATAGCCGTGACGGCCGACCCGGGCGCGCCGCTCGCGGCCGAAGCCGGCCGCGTCGTGCTGCTCGACTTCGCCGACGAGCGCTCGGTGGTATCGAGCCGCTTCATCACCAGCTCGATCGTGCTGCTCCGGGCCCATCTCGGGGCGGATGTCGGTGGGCTGCCCGACGCGGCCGCGCGTGCGGTGGCCCGCCCGCTGCCGCCGGGCCTGGCCGAGCGCAGCGAGTTCACGTTCCTCGGCCGCGGCTGGGCGGCTCCGGTGGCGGACGAGGCCGCGCTGAAGCTGCGGGAGGCCTCGCGGACCTGGGCCGAGTCGTACCCGGCCCTGGAGTACCGGCACGGCCCGATCAGCGTCAGCGACGCTGGCACCGTGGTATGGGCCCTCGGTCAGGTACCCGCCGACCTACTGGCGGACGCCAGGCACACCGGGGCGACGGTGATCGCCTTGGACGCTGACCCTCTCGCCGGGCTGATCGGAGCCCAGCGGCTCGCCGCCGTCCTGGCCGAACGCAAGGACATTGACCCCGACCAGCCACGCGCTCTGTCAAGGTCTGTCATCCTGGCGTGATGGCACCGGTGCCGGTTCCTGGCGATGTCCGCGTACTGGCCGGCGCCCGGGTCGTGACCCCTGACGGCGTGCTCAGCCCGGGCTGGATCCGGCTGGCCGGGAACCTGATCGAGGCGGTCGGACCGGGCGAAGCCCGGCCGGGCTTTGCCGTCATCGACCTGCATGGGCAGTGGGTGCTGCCCGGATTCGTGGACATGCACGTGCACGGCGGCGGCGGCGCGTCGTTTACCGCGGGATCTGCCGACGACGCCCGGCGGGCCGTTGAGTTTCACCGCGGGCACGGCACCACGAGCATCGTGGCCAGCCTGGTGACCGCGCCGCTCGCCGAGCTTGAGAGCCGGGCCGCGATGCTGGCCGGCCTGGCTGCCGAAGGCGTCATCGCCGGCCTCCACCTGGAGGGGCCGTTCCTGTCCGCGGCCCGGTGCGGGGCCCAGGATCCACGGCACATGATCGCGCCTGACGTGGCCGTCCTCGAGCGCTTGGGGACGGCGGCCGCGGGACACCTGAAGGTCATCACGATCGCCCCCGAACTGCCCGGCTCGACCGAGGTGATCAAGGCGGCGGCGCGATCCGGCCTGACCGTCGCCGTCGGGCACACCGACGCCACCGCCGCGGTGGCGTCGGCGGCCGTCGACGCCGGCGCGACTCACGCGACGCACCTGTTCAACGGCATGCGGCCGCTGCATCACCGCGAGCCCGGGGCCGCCGGTGCCCTGCTTGACCGAGATGAGGTCACCTGCGAGGTGATCGCGGACGGCGTGCACCTGCACGACATCACCGTCCGCCTGGCGGCCCGCGCGATCGGCCCGGGTCGGCTCGTCCTGATCACCGACGCCATGGCCGCGGCTGGGATGCCGGACGGAAGTTACCGGCTCGGCTCGATGCGCGTGGACGTGGCCGGGGGAGTAGCGCGCCTGACCGGCGATACGCGCCAGGCCCCGGACACCGGGCCGCCCGGCGCGATCGCCGGCTCGACCGCCACCATGGCCACTGTCTTCAGGCGCGCGGTCGCCGCGGGCCTGCCGGTCCCCGATGCCGTCGCGGCGGTGAGCGCGACTCCGGCTCGCGTGCTTGGCCTCGATGATCGCATCGGCGCCCTACGGCCCGGCCGGTACGCCGATCTGGTGGTCTTCGACGAGGAGTTGCGGCTGCGCGCGGTAATGCGGCGAGGCCAGTGGCTCAGCCCGGATTGCGGACCGAGCCGGTGAGCGGCCCGGTCGGCGAGCGGACCTCGCACACGACGGTGCGCTCGCCCGCCTGCCAGGCGGACAGGTCAGGGTAGATGTACTCCTGGGCGAGCCCGGCGCTCGCGAGCTGCGGGTTCAGGTAACCGCCGAGCCTGTCCGTGCAGCCGTTGCCCGCCTCTTGCTGGACCGCCGTGCTGCCCGGCCAGGAAGATCCCGGCAGGGCGAACCTGGCGAACACTTCGGCGTCGTGCGGTTTGGAGCAGGCCAGCAGCGTAAAGGACAGCTCGCTGGTCCCCGAGTCGAGGCACTCGCCTGGCCGCAGCGCGAAGACGGCGGCCGGCCGGTAGGTGATCACCGTCTTCCTGTGAAAGCCATGGGTGACCACGGCCAGCACGCCGACGGCCACCGCGACGAGCGCGATGACGCCGAAGATCACCCCGACGACGGCGAGCGGGCTCATATCCCTGGTCAGCCTCGGTTCCTCAAGCCCGGCTTCGTCAAGCCCGTCTTCCCCGAGAACCCCGGCTTCCCCGAGCTCTGCGCCGGCCGCCCCGGCTTCCCCGGGCTCTGCCGCCCCGGGTTCTGCCGCCCCGGGTTCTGCCGCCCCAGGTTCTGCCGCCCCGGGTTCCGCCGCCCCGAGTTCTGCCGCCCCGGGTTCTGCCGCCCCGGGTTCTGCCGCCCCTAGTTCTGCCGCCCCTAGTTCTGCCTCCGCGCCGCCCCCGTCCCCGGCGGGCCCTTTCTCCGTGACTTCCGCTTCCGCGAGCTCCGCCCCGGCCACCTGGGCTTCGGCGGGTTCAGTCGCCGACGCCACAGCGTCCGCAAGCTCCGTCTCGAGGAGTGCCCCGGGGGCGGGCTTAGCTTGCGCCAGCGCAGGATCCACCGGTTCCTGGGGCGACCCTTCGTTCACCCCCGCCAGCGCAGCCATCCATCCTCCATCGTGCGCATTGCCCGCCATGGCCGGTCGCGCACTACCGGTGCCCTGGCGCACGTTCAAGATCGCGAAGTGCGCCTATACTCCCTGTACTTCCCCCGTATTTAGTAACGACACATCGGCAGAAAAGTATCTAGCGCCGCTGTGTTTCCGACGGGTAAAACCCGGCCCTGGCGGACGAGATGGGCGGCCCGTGTCAGCCCGGCAGTACCCTGGCGACGTGCGGTTGACGACATTCTGGGACATGATGAGGGCGCAGTTCGGCGAGGAGTACGCCCAGAGCGTGGCCAAGGACTTCGTGTTCGCCAACCTCGGCGAGCGCACGGTGGAGCGCGCCCTCGCCGACGGCGTAGACGCCAAGGTGGTCTGGCGCGCGGTCTGCGACACGTTCAACGTGCCAGAGAACATGCGCTAAAGCTCTTCAAGGCTCCGCCGCCCCAGCCGCCCCAGCCGTCCCGGCCGTCCCAGCCGGAGCCGCGGCTGGTCCCGCCGGAACGGAATGAAACCAGGCTTCCAGCACCCTGGAGCGTGCTGGAACCGGGGTTTCATGACGCAGCGACCCGCCGCGCCGCACCACCTCCGGGGCTCCTGTTACCACTGAGGAGCCAGGCGAGATGACGTCCTTGATCGCGAGGCCGGAAAGGAGATCTGTCTGCGGTACCGGGTTATCGTGCCCTCTATCCACAGCCGAGCCCGTTTCCACCACGGGCTTTCCAGCCCTCAGGAAGACGCATCACGTCATGCCGACGAGCACAGCGCCCAGTCTGCCTCACCGGTCTCACCGGTCTCACCGGTCACACTCACCGGTCTCTGCGCTCATCACCCGCCGCAGGTAAGCGGATATTCCGGGACCTGGCCGCGGATGCCATTTAAGGCCGAGCAACTCGCGGCCGGGCTGACCACCCGCGGCTAGCGGCCGGGCTGACCACCCGCAGCTAGCGGCCGAGCCGCCGCGGGGTGTTGACCTTATCCGGAGCGACCTTGAGGATCACGCGCCCCTGCGGGCCGACGGGCGCGGCGTAATCCTTGCCGGTGTACTTGTTCGCGAGCTCGTCGATGTGCCGCCGCGCCTCGTCGCCGGTGACGGTCTCGACCACGTGCCCCCTTACCTCGGCCCAGTCATAGGGGTCATCCTCGGCGCGGATGAGCACGGTAATACGTGGGTCACGGGCGATGTTCCTGGATCGCTGCCGTTGCGGTTCGGTGTTGATCAGCACATGCTCGTCGTCGGCGTCAACCCAGGTGAGCTGGGCCTGCGGCTGCCCGCTCGGCATCAGGGTTACCACCGTGGCCAGGTTCTTGCCCTTGGCCAGGCGAGTCACGTCCTCATCGAGCGACATCTGAAGTCTCCTTAGTGCGGTAGGTCTGAGTCGTGCCGATGTTAACCCCCGCGTATCCCAGTTCCGCCCCGGGCCGCCCCTTTGAGCGCCCCGGTCCGCCTTGCCGGGCCGCCGCAGCGACCCGGGGGAACCCGCGAGAGCCTGGATTTCCTGAATTCCTGGCACACTTTCGGCGTGTCACACATGATCGAATACACGTTCGCTCTATAGTGGACTGGTGGCGGTAGTCCGGCACCAGCAACCGGGAGCGCGGCCACGAAATCCCCCAGCGGGCGGACGCCAGCAGAAATGTCAGTGGCGGCGCGTACCTTGTCCACTGGTGACCGCCGGGGGAGATCCGGCGGGACCATAACTCAGACGACCTGGGCGGTGCGGGAGGTGCCCGCAGGCCCCTTAACCCGGCAGGGAGTCCCCCATGGCAGGAAATAGCAAGTCGAGCCCGGAGCGGGCGGGCGACAGGGACAAGGCCCTGGAGGCCGCGCTCCTCCAGATCGAGCGGCAGTTCGGTAAGGGCTCGGTCATGCGCCTCGGCGAGGAGACGCGAGTGCCGGTCGAGGTGATCCCAACTGGTTCGATCGCCCTGGACGTAGCGCTGGGCCTCGGGGGCCTGCCTCGCGGCCGCATCGTCGAGATATATGGACCGGAAAGCAGCGGCAAGACCACCGTGGCGCTGCACGCCGTGGCGAACGCTCAGCGGGCCGGCGGCATCGCGGCGTTCATCGACGCCGAGCACGCGCTGGACCCGGATTACGCCAAGAAACTCGGTTGCGACACCGACGCGCTGCTGGTTTCCCAGCCCGACACGGGCGAGCAGGCGCTAGAGATCGCGGACATGCTCATCAGGTCCGGCGCCATCGACATCGTCGTCATCGACTCGGTCGCCGCGCTCGTGCCCAAGGCGGAGATCGAAGGCGAGATGGGGGACAGCCACGTCGGGCTTCAGGCCCGGCTCATGTCCCAGGCCCTCCGCAAGATCACCGGCGCGCTGAGCCAGACCAAGACCACCGCGATCTTCATCAACCAGCTGCGGGAGAAGGTAGGTGTGATGTTCGGCAGTCCTGAGACCACCTCCGGCGGCAAGGCGCTTAAGTTCTACGCCTCGGTCCGGCTGGACGTGCGCCGGATCGAAACGCTTAAGGAAGGGACGGACGCGGTCGGAAACAGGACCCGCGTGAAGGTCGTCAAGAACAAGATGTCGCCTCCGTTCAAGGTCGCGGAGTTCGACATTATTTACGGTGTCGGGATCAGCCGTGAAGGTAGCCTGATCGACCTCGGCGTGGAGCAGGGGATCGTGCGCAAGTCGGGCGCCTGGTACACCTACGAAGGCGACCAGCTCGGCCAGGGGAAGGAGAATGCGCGTAATTTCCTGCGCGAGAACCCGGACCTGGCCAACGAGATCGAGAAGCGGATCAAGGAGAAGCTCGGCGTCGGACCGCGTATCGACGCGGACGATGCGCTGGACGTCGCTGGGCCCGCCGCCGGGGCTGGCCACAGCAACGGCAACGGCAACGGCAACGGCAACGGTTCCGCCGGTCCGTCGAAGATAACCGCACCCGTCGTCACGGTCTAACCCTGGTGCCCGGAAATGATGGTCGGTAAGCAAGCTTCAGGGGCATCGTCCAAGTTCAACGCCGATGCCCCTGAAGCCAGCACCGCAGCCAGCGCCGCCGATCCCGAAGCCCAGGCCAGGCTGATCTGCCTGCGACTCCTCACGCTGGCGCCTCGCACCAGGGCACAGCTGGCGCAGGCGATGAGCCGCCGCGGCGTGCCGGCAGAAGCCGCCGAAACCGTGCTGAGCCGATTTACCGACGCTGGCCTGATCGACGACGCGGCGTTCGCCCGGGCCTGGGTCGAGTCCAGGCACCATGGCCGCGGGCTATCCCGGCGATCGCTTTCCGCCGAGCTCAGGCGCCGCGGCGTCGATAGCGAGGAGATCCGGGAGGCGGTCGACACCCTCGACCCTGAGCAGGAGGTCGCCACCGCCAGGCGCCTGGTCGAGCAGAAGATGGCGAGTACCCGCGGGCGGCCGCCCGAGGCGCGCGCCCGGCAGGCGGCCAGCCTGCTCGCCAGGAAGGGCTATCCACCCGGTCTGACCTTCAGGCTCATCAGGGAAGCCATGGAGGCCGAAGGCGCGGACGACGCCATCGGCCTCGACCTGGACACCGAACCGTATGTCTCCCCGGAGGACAACAGCGCAGAGGACGACCTCCCGGAGCCCGGCTACTCTCTGTAACTCTCCGCAGCTGGCTCGCCGCGGCTCCGGCCCGCTCAGACGGGCGCGGCCTATTAACCAGCGCCGCGCCGCGTTTCCCATCGCGAACAGCGCGCCTTTCGTCCGCAAGGCGCCCCGTTAGCGATGGTCAGGGATACTTTGCTTGATAAAAAGGTTATCAAGCCTTAACCTCACGGCAGCGAGAAGTTGTCTCATCCTGCACAGAAACCCAGCGGAGGAGAACCAGGAATATACCCTGCGTAGTCGAGGCTGAACGGAAGATCAGGTGACGGGCGGACGTGGCTTTTCGACCGCTCGGACCAGGGCATAGACCCTGGTACCCACGTCACAACATAAGGGTGCCCCGAGGGCTATGGACGGAAAGGGGTGGCCGTGAGCAGCGGATTGTCGCTTGCGTTCATGGTGATCGGGTTGCTCGCGCTCATATTCGCGCTTGGGGTCGTGTGGCGCAGGACCGCCGTCACGGCGGGGGATAAGGCCCAGCTACCCCAGGTCGACCGCAGCCAGCTTGACCAGGTCACCACGGAAGCAGAACACATCCGTGCCCGCGCCGAGACCGAGGCCGCCGGTATCCTCAACCGGGCTCGCGAGGAAGCTGAACAGGCCGCGCAGGGACGCCGCGAAGTCGAAGAGGAAATCCGGGCGGTCAAGAACGAGGTCCGTGAACTGCGCGGCGACCTCGAGCGCAGGGAAACCCGCCTCGCCGACCGCGAACAACGCCTCGATGAGGAACTCAAGCGGATCGAAGAGCGCTCGCAGGCCCTTGACCAGCGCCGGCATGACCTCGACCGCCGCGCCGCCGAGCTTGACCGGCAGGACGCCGAGCGTGCCAAGGAACTCGAGCGCGTCGCCGGGCTCACCGCCGAGGCGGCCAGATCCGAGCTTGTCGCCACCATCGAGAACCAGGCCAAGCGGGAAGCCGCGATCATCGTCAGGGACATCGAGCACGACGCCCGGTCCGAAGGCGAGAAGCGGGCCCGCAAGATCGTCACGCTCGCGATCCAGCGGGTGGCGACCGAGCAGACCAGCGAGTCCGTCGTCTCGGTGCTGCACCTGCCGGGGGACGACATGAAGGGCCGCATCATCGGGCGCGAGGGCCGGAACATCCGGGCCTTCGAGTCCGTGACCGGTGTCAACCTCATCATCGACGACACGCCGGAGGCGGTCCTCCTCTCCTGTTTCGATCCCGTCCGGCGCGAGATCGCCCGGCTCACCCTGGAACGGCTGATCCTGGACGGCCGCATTCACCCGCAGCGCATCGAGGACGCCTACGAGCTGGGCAAGGCCGAGATCGAGCAGCTGTGCAAGCGGGCCGGCGAGGATGCCCTGGTCGAGCTCGGGCTCACCGACATGCACCCGGAGCTCGTCGACCTCCTGGGCCGCCTGCGGTACCGCACGTCGTACGGGCAGAACGTGCTCCGGCACCTGGTCGAGTCCGCGCACATCGCGGGCATGATGGCCAGCGAGCTGCGGATCGACCCGGCGCTGCTCAAGCGCTGCACGGTGCTGCACGACATCGGCAAGGCGCTTACCCACGAGGTCGAGGGCAGCCACGCGCTGATCGGCGCGGAGATCGCCCGCCGGTACGGCGAGCCGGAAGACGTCGTGCACGCGATCGAGGCGCATCACAACGAGGTCGAGGTCCGCACCGTCGAGGCGGTGCTCACGCAGGCCGCGGACGCGATCAGCGGCGGCCGGCCGGGCGCGCGCCGCGAGTCGCTCGAGATGTACGTGAAGCGCCTGGAGCGCCTGGAGCAGATCGCAGCCGGCCACGAGGGCGTCGAGAAGGTCTTCGCCATGCAGGCGGGCCGCGAGATCAGGGTCATGGTCAAGCCCGACCGCATCGACGACATCCAGGCCCAGGTGATCGCCCGCGACATCGCCAAGCAGGTGGAAGAGGAGCTGACCTACCCCGGCCAGATCCGCATCACCGTGGTCCGCGAGTCCCGGGCCACGGAATTCGCCCGCTGACAAGGGGGTCCGGGGGATGGCTCCCCCCGGTCGCGGGGGGTCGTCCCCCAGGCTAGGACAGCGGCACCGGCCGGACGCCCGGCGGGACGAAGCCCATGATCTGGCCGTAGAAGGACAGCTCGGCCTCCACGCTGGTTACGATGTTCTCCGCCTTCCGGAACCCGTGCGACTCGCCCGGGAAGGCGATGTACGCGTACGGGATGCCGTGCGCGGCCAGGTCGGCCGCGATCGATTCGGCCTGCGCAGGCGGGACGACCGGGTCGTCGAGCCCCTGCAGCAGCAGCACCGGGCAGGTGGCGTCGGTCACGTGCCCGACCGGGGCCCGCGCGGCGTATAGCGCCTCGCTCTCGGGCAGCGGCCCGATCAGCCCGTCCAGGTACCGGGATTCGAAGTCGTGCGTCTGGTCCGCGAAGCCCCGCAGGTCGCTCACGCCGAAGTAGGACGTCGCGGCCGCGAACACCCCGCCTCCGCCGGACTCCTCTTCCCCGCTGGCGCGCCCGGCCAGGCCGATGCCGGACGTCACTGCGGCCAGGGCGGTCCAGCCGCCGGCCGACCCGCCGCGGATGCCCAGCCGCTTCCCGTCGGCCTCGCCCGCCTCGGCTAGCGCCAGGGCGGCCGTCATCACGTCGGCCACGTCCACGATGCCCCACTGGCCGCGCAGCCGTTCGCGATAGGCGCGACCGTAGCCGCTCGAGCCGCCGTAGTTCACGTCGATGATCCCGATGCCCCGGCTGGTGAAGAACGCCTTCTCCAGGTCGAGCCGGGGCACGACGTGCGCCGTGGGCCCGCCGTGCACCCACACGATGTACGGCGGCCGCTCGCCGTCCGGTCCCTTGACCGCCGGGTTGGACGGCGGGTAAACCAACGCGTGCACGACCGAGCCGGACGGCCCGGTCAGCCGGGCCGCGCGCGGCACCGGCAGATAGGCGGCGTCCGGCAGGCCGTCCGCACTGCGGCTCACCTCGCGCACCTCCGCCGCCGGCTTCCCGCCCGCGGCCG
This sequence comes from uncultured Actinomycetes bacterium, assembly GCA_963806335.1. GTDB lineage: Bacteria > Actinomycetota > Actinomycetes > Streptosporangiales > Streptosporangiaceae > Palsa-504. Next base: position 83,334 of record CAWDXO010000013.1, on the reverse strand, counting down.
GGACGTCGACGCCGATCACCGTCATCGGCACCGCCGGCCCGCCGGCGATGACGGTGACGGTCTGGCCGGAGGCCGAAAGCCCAGCCAGGAAAACGTCGTAGGGCAGGTCAAAGTCGGTGAGCTCGCCGGTGTCCGGGTCGAGCACCCCCAGCCGCGTCCCGCCGGTTCCGTGCGCGACGGCGAGGCGGCCGTCTGCGAGCACCGCGTAGGGGCTCAGGCCCAGCTGCCACAACGGCCCGGCGAACTCCTCCTCCCGCGGGCACAGCGGGCGGGGGAAGGCCAGCAGGTCAGCCAGGTAGAGGTTCCACCACCCCGATCGGTCCGAGATTACGTACAGGCTCCGGTCATCCCGCCAGACCGGGGCCAGCACGGACTCGGAGTCGCACCCCAGGATCAATTGCTGCTGGCTCTTGTCGCTGACCGGCCCGCCGTCATCGAGCGCGGCGACCCGCAGCTCGGTGCCGTCCCACGGCATCCGCGGATGATCCCAGCAGATCCAGGCCAGCCGGGTGCCGTCCGGTGACGGCGCCGGGAAGGCGTAGAAATCCGAGCCGCTGACGAGCACCCGGACCGCGCCGGGATCCGCCGCGGCCGAGCCGTCCAGCGGGACGGCCACGATCGCGCGGCTGATACGGCCGCCCCCCTCCGGGCCGGCAAAGTGCCGCTCGCGGACGCACCACACCTCGTTCCCGCCGGGGGAGAGCACGAAGTCGGCGAACCGGTCGGCGCCCCGGTCATCCGGTGCCGACGTCAGTGGCACGGGTTCCGCCAGTCCGGGTGACTCGGGCGCCCCGCAGCGGTACAGCCGCTGATCACTGAAGTTCGCGAAGATGAACCCGTCCGGCAGCGGCAGGTACGACTTGCCGCCGTATTCGTGGACCCGGGTCCTGGCGTTCCACGGCAGCGGGAGCAGGTCACGGCTGATCCCGTCCGGTCCCTGGCTGACCACGGCCAGCCGTCCGCCTTCCGACGGCCGCGTCTCCTGCCACCACACGGCCGAGCCGGCGATGGTCGGGAACGCGAGCCCGACCTGCTGGCGTGCGATGTCGGCGCCCTCGATCGGAGAGGGCCATTCACCGTAGGTGTGCGTTTCCGTAGCCATTTGCATACCGATATCATGCCGGATGCCGGCCGCGCCCATCTCCATCCCGGCGCCTCTATCCTGGTCATGTGACAGCAGGCGGCAGGACCTACCAGATTCGCACCTACGGGTGCCAGATGAACGCGCATGATTCCGAGCGCCTGGCGGGCCTGCTTGATGAAGCGGGCTACCAGCCCGTCCGCGAGGGCGATGCCCCGGACGTGGTGGTGTTCAACACCTGCGCGGTCCGGGAGAACGCGGCCGACCGGCTGTACGGGAACCTCGGTCATCTGCTGCCGCAGAAGAAGAACGGCATGCAGATCGCGGTGGGCGGCTGCCTGGCCCAGATGGAACGCGACCGGATCACCCAGCGCGCGCCGTGGGTCGACGTGGTCTACGGTACGCACAACATGGGTTCGCTGCCCGCCCTGCTGGAGCGGGCCCGGGTCAGGCACGAGGCGCAGGCCGAGTTCGCCGAGACGCTGGAGACGTTCCCCTCGCTGCTGCCCGCCCGGCGCGAGTCGGTCTATTCGGCCTGGGTCGCGATCTCGGTGGGCTGCAACAACACCTGCACGTTCTGCATCGTGCCCAGCCTGCGGGGCAAGGAAAAGGACCGCCGGCCTGGCGACATCCTCGGTGAGATCCGCGCGCTGGTCGCCGAGGGCGTCCTCGAGGTCACTCTGCTCGGCCAGAATGTCAATTCCTACGGCGCCGAGTTCGGCGACCGCAGCGCGTTCGGCAAGCTGCTGCGCGGCTGCGGCGAGATCGAGGGCCTGGAGCGCGTCCGCTTCACCTCCCCGCATCCCCGGGATTTCACCGACGACGTCATCGACGCGATGGCCGAGACCCCGAACGTCATGCCCAGCTTGCACATGCCGCTGCAATCCGGTTCCGACCGCATCCTGCGGGTCATGCGCCGCGCCTACCGCCGGGATCGTTACCTGGCCATCCTGGACCGGGTCCGGGCCAGCATCCCCGACGCCGCCATCACCACCGACATCATCGTCGGCTTCCCAGGCGAGACCGAGCAGGACTTCGAGGAGACCCTGGACCTGGTGCGCCAGGCCAGGTTCGCCGGCGCGTTCACCTTCCGCTACTCCATCCGCCCGGGCACCCCCGCCGCCACCATGGACGCCCAGGTGCCCCCGGCCACCGTGCAGGAACGCTACGAGCGGCTCACCGCCCTGGTCGAGGAGACCACTTACGCGGAGAACCAGAAACTGGCCGGCGCGCGCGTCGAAGTCCTGGTGGCCGAGGGCGAAGGCCGCAAGGACGCCGCCACCCACCGCATGTCCGGCCGCGCCCGCGACAACCGCCTGGTCCACTTCGCCCCGCACGGCACTTCCCCTCGCCCCGGCGACATCGCGACCGTGACCGTCACCCGCGGGGCCCCCCATTACCTGCTGGCCGACGGCGCCCCGCTGTCCGTCCGCCGCACCCGCGCCGGCGACGCCTGGCAAGCCCGCACGACGGTGCCCCCGCCCAGCGCGTCCCCCGGGACCGCTGTCCTGCTCGGCATGCCCTCGCCGCGCCCGTAGCCCGGGAGGACGGGCCGACGCCGAACTCGCCGCCAGGACCATGGCCGCCGGCAGCTTCTGGCGGACCGCAGCGACCCTGTACCTGGCCGTAGCGCACCTGATGGTCGGCGATCCAGACCGGGCCGATGCTCGTTCGGTCCGGGAGCCTCGGCCCTGACCGGTGCCGAGCTCCGCCTGCTGCCGATGCTCTCCACCCATCTGTCGTTCCCCCAGATCGCCGAGGAGATGTTCCTGTCCCCCAATACCGTCAAGTCCCAGGCGGTATCCATCTACCGCAAGCTGGGCGCCTCCTCACGCAACCAGGCGATCACCCGGTCCCGCAGGCTGGGGCTACTGGAGGGATGAGGATGGCCGGGGAAGTCATCGCGTGAATATCCGGTGAAGCGGCAACTGCCGGCCGGGACGTCTCTCCAGCGTCTGCTCGCAAGTAGTTGATTGAATCAGCTTGTCTGTGCAGCGGAAGATCTGGAGGTTGCCGGGTGGGGTACGCGGTCTCGATGTGGTCCGGCTTTGGTGAGGCGCTCGCTGCGGTGGCCGGTGCGCTGGCGGGCCTGCTGTTCGTCGCGGTCTCCGTCAAGAGTGACGTGCTGTCCGCATCACGCAGCCTCAGCTCCCGCGCCGCTCAAACCCTGGTGCTGTTCATGACCTCAGTGCTCGTCGCGCTGATGCTGGTGGCTCCTCAGCCGCCAGCCGCCCTGGGCTGGGAGTTGCTCGCTGTGGCCGCGGCCTCGGGTGCGGCCCTGCTCATCTTGGACCGGCGCGCCGGTCACAGTGCCGATCAGGGCGTGGCCCGCTACGTGGAGAAGTTCTCCCCTAACTCGATCACCGCCGTGCTCGTCGGCGTGGCCGGACTCACCTTCCTGGCGAAGGCCGGCGGTGGCTTGTACTGGCTGATCCCCGCCACCGCGGCGAGTCTGCTGGGCGGCGTGGTCAACGCCTGGCTGTTCCTCGTCAAGGTCACCAGCTAATCGGGTTAGCCCCTGCCGCGCCACGGCGCCGGGCCAGGTGGACGGCCACCTGACCCGGCGATTACGCGACGCTCTTGGGGAGCCCGGCCGTTACCCGGCCCTGGTCACCACCAGGCCGGCGTCTGCGTGGATTCCCTGCGCCGCCGGGAGCTCACCCGCCACCGGGCCGGCCGGAGCCGGGATCCGGAGCACCTTGGCCAGCCCGGCCGGCAGCCACCAGTTGGCCCGGCCGAACAAGGCGACCAGCGCCGGGACGAGCAGGCAGCGGACGACCACGGCGTCGATGAGGATGCCGGCCCCGAGCCCGGTGGCCAGGATCTTCAGGTCGGTCTGCGGCCCGGTGGACATGGACAGGAAGCTGAGCATCAAGATCGCCGCGGCGCTGGTGACCAGGCGGCCGGTGCGGCCGAGGCCCTCGGTGACCGCCTGCCTGGCGTCGCCGCTGGCGTCGTAGGCCTCCCTGATGCGGGTGAGGATGAACACCTCGTAGTCCATCGACAGGCCGAACAGGAAGGCGAAGACCATCAGCGGCACCCACATCGTGATCGCCCCGGTAGCCGGAATGCCCCACAGCGCGTGCGAGCCGTGGCCGTCCTGCCATACCCAGGTGAGCACGCCGTAGGCGGCGGCCAGCGAGATCAGGTTGAACACCACGGCCTTGGCCGCGAGCAGTACCGAACGGAAGGCCCGGGTCAGCAGCAGGAAGGTGGCCACGCCGATGATGGCGAGCATGAGCGGAAAGTCGCCGTAGACGGCGTGGTCGAAGTCGATCAGCGACGCGCCGTCGCCGCCGATGCCGATCACGTGCGAACGACCCAGCAACGAGTGCTCCAACGCCGTTATCGTGGTCTGGCCCGCGGGCACGCTGCTCTCGGCCACCGGGATCACGGTGACGATCGCCGTGCCGTCCCGGTGGTAGTCCGGCGTGCCTGGCGCCACCGCGGCGTATACGCCTGGCACCCGCGCGGCCGAAGCCGCGACCGCACCAGCGGAGGAGGAGGAGGTCAGTACCTCGGCCGGGGTGAGCACGCCGGAGGGCACGCCGCCGTCGGTCAGGGTGACAAGCGCGCTGTGCGCGGGGCCGCCGGTGGCCTGTGCGGCGCTGCCGGGCTCGCCCAGGTGCAAGGACAGCGCGGGCAGCATCAGCGCGGTCAGGATGCCGAGCCCGGCCAGCGCGGCGATCCAGCGATGGCGGTAGACCCCGCGGGCCCAGGCCGAGAAAACCCGGCTGGCGCGGCGCTCGGTCCGCAGCCGCGGCCAGTCGAGCCGCGGGCCGACGGTGGCGAGGATCACCGGGAGCAGGGTGACAGCGACCGCGACCGACATCAGCGGCACGAGCACGCCGGCGTAACCGACGCTGCGCAGCATGGGGACCGGCAGGACGATCATCGAAAGCAGCCCGATAGCCACGGTGAGGCCGGAGAACACCACGGCCCGGCCGGCGTGGTTCATCGCCTCGGTCACGGCGGCCACGTTGTCCCGGCCCGCCGCCCGCTCCTCCCGCCAGCGGCTTACCACCAGCAGCGAGTAGTCGATGGCCACACCCAGGCCGATCAGCGCGATCAGGAACTCGACGATCTGGCTGACGCCGGTCACCTCGGTGAGCCCGCCGACCAGCAGGAACGTGGCGAGTACCGAGATGCCCCCGATGACCAGCGGCAGCAGCGCCAGGAAGCTGGCGAACACCAGCGCCAGGATGGCCAGCGCGCCGAGGGATCCGATCATCGCCTCGGCCATGATCCCGGTGCCCTTGGCTGCGGGCTTCCCGTTGGCCAGCACCTGCAAGCCGGTGACGCCGACGTGCCACCCGGGCGGCGCGGCCGCCGTGACGGCGCGGTCAATCGCCGGGCTTAGGTCGGTGCCGCCGAAGCCGGTCACCGGAGCCGTATAGACCAGTGCGAAGGTAGACCGGCCGTCGCTGGTGACGAAGGCACGGTCTCCAGTCGTCGCGTAGTCCGCGATCCGCACGCCGGGGACCGCCCGGGCCAGAGCGGCGAACGCCCGGCCGGTGGCGGCGGCGGTGGCCGGATCGGTGACCTTCTGCCCGGCCGGCACGGTGATCACCGGCAGGTACGGGGTCTGGTCGCCGCCGTTGCCGTACTGGCTGGCGATCTGGCTGTCGACCTTGAACGCCTGCCCCGGCATGGCGAAGTTGTTGGTCATCCGGTGGGTGGTGCCGCTGATGGTCATCACGCCGGCGGCGGCCACGACGACCCAGAACAGGGCCACGAGCGCCTTATGGCGGAGTACGAAGCGAGTGAGGGCGGGCATCGTAGCCTCCGAGTCTCCAAGCCGGCGGCCGTTCCGCCAGCTGCAGCTCAAGACTGCCGCCGGGCCCCCCGGCCCGTCGTCCGGCGGCGGTTGGCACTTGGCCGTACCGCCGCGGGATTAACCGCGGCTCGCGTACTCCCGGGGGAGTAGCCGGAGGATCAACCGGGGGAGGGCGACGCCGGGCCGCCGGCATGCCTACGCTTACGTGCATGAACGGTGTCGGGGCCATCCGGCGGTGGTGGCGTCGCCCGCCTGTCAGGGACGCGGTCCTGGCGCTGGCGATAGCCGCCGTGCTGCTCTACGGCGCGTACGGCGAGGCTCATCCCAGCACGACCGCCTACTTCAAGGCCGGGCAGCACCAGCCGTACACCCCCGCGCCCGCCCTCATCCTCGTCGCGGTGGCGGCCCTGGTGCTCGCGTGGCGGCGCCGGTGGCCGGTCGCCGTGCTCGGCGTGTCGGTGGCGGCCGCGACGATCTACACCCTGCTCGGTTACGTGAACGGCGCGGTGCTGGTGGCTCCGATGATCGCCCTGTACACGGTGGCGGCCCAGTCCGGCGTCCGGCGGGCGGTGGCGTACGGGCTGGGGACGCTGGCCGTGCTGGGCTCGGCCAGCATCGCGGTCAATCCCCTCGGCCGATTCGGCGGCGGCGTAGACATCCTCCCCTTCATGGTCGCGGTGGTCGTGGTCGCCGGGATCGCGGTGGCCAGCCGGCAGGCCTATGTGGCTTCGATCCGCGACCGCGCCGAGCAGGACGCTCGCCGGCAGGTGGACGAGGAACGGCTGCGCATCGCCCGTGAACTGCACGACGTCGTCGCCCACACCATGGCCACCATCAACGTGCAGGCCGGGGTGGCCGCTCATGTCCTGCCCACCCACCCGGAGGCGGCCGCCGAATCCCTGCAGGCCATCAAGACCGCGAGCAAGGAGGGGCTCAGGGAGCTGCGCGCGATCCTGAACGTGCTACGCCAGGCCGACGACGCCGACCCCACCCAGCCCGCCCCTGGCACCGCCCAGCTCGAAGCCCTCATCGCCGGAGCCCGCCAGGCCGGCCTGGACACGACGCTGACCGTGACCGGCGCGCCGGTCCCGCTGCCGGGCACCGTGGACCTGGCCGCCTACCGCATCATCCAGGAGTCGCTGACCAACACCATCCGCCACGCCGGTCCGGCGACCGCCGCGGTCTCGCTCAGCTACCACGGCGACGAACTCCGGATCGACGTGACCGACACCGGACTCGGGCCGCCGGCCGATACGGCCGCCAGCAGCGGCGGGCACGGGCTGGCCGGGATGCGCGAGCGCGCCGCCGCCGTCGGCGGGACCGTCGAGACCGGCCCCGGCCCCGGCGGCGGCTTCCGGGTCGCGGCCCGCCTGCCCCTGCCCGGCCGGCCCGCCAGCGACCGGCCCGCCAGCGACCGGCCCGCCAGCGACCGGGACGCCAGCGACCGGCCCGCCAGCGACCAGGACGCCAGCGACCGGCCCCCGGCGTCCGCCCCGGCCCGGGAAGGCGCCCGGCCGTGATCCGGGTCCTGCTCGCCGACGACCAGGCGCTGATCCGCGCCGGGTTCCGCGTCCTGATCGACGTCGCCACCGACCTTCAGGTGGTCGGCGAGGCGGCCGACGGCGCGCAGGCGGTGGACCTGTGCCGCCGGGAGCGCGCCGACGTGGTGCTGATGGACATCCGGATGCCCGGCGTTGACGGCCTGGAAGCCACCCGGCGCATCTCGGCCGACGACGACCTCGCCGGGGTCAAGGTCATCATCTTGACCACGTTCGAGTCCGACGAGTACGTCTACCAGGCGATCCGCGCCGGGGCCAGCGGTTTCCTGGTCAAGGACACCGAGCCGGCCGACCTCCTCCAGGCCGTGCGCGTGGTGGCCAGGGGGGACGCGCTGCTCTCGCCGAGCGTGACCCGGCGGCTTATCACCGACATCGCCAGCCGCCCCGAGCGCCAGCAGCCAGATCACCGGGCCCTGTCCGGCCTGACCGGCCGGGAACGTGAAGTGATGGCGCTGGTGGCCGAGGGCCTGTCGAACGACGAGATCGCCGCCCGGCTGTTCCTCAGCCCCCTCACGTCCAAGACCCACGTCAGCCGCATCATGACGAAGCTGGACGCTAGGGACCGCGCCCAGCTCGTGGTCATGGCCTACGAACACGGCCTGGTGACCCCGGGCCACTATTGACAAGCCGGCGGCCGGGCGGCTAGATGGCGATAACTCATTCCGCGCGAGCCCGCGGCGGTCCTAGTCCCGGCCGCTGTGGCCAGGGGGGAACATCATGGCCGAGACCACCACCGACCCCGTTCAGGCGGACATGGGCATGATCCTGACCCGGTCGGCCCGCCGTTTCGGACCCAGGCCGGCCCTGGTCGCGGGCGGCCGGACCTTCACTTACGCCGAGCTGGATAGCCTGTGTGACCGGGTGGCCGGCGCCCTGCACGAGATGGGCGTGCGGCCCGGCGACCGCGTCTCGCTGTACTCGCCCAACCGGTGGGAATGGGTGGTCGCCTACCACGCGGCGCTCCGCGTCGCGGCCGTGGTCAACCCGATCAACGTGATGCTCACCCCGGAAGAAGTGGCCTTCGTCCTCAATGACTGCGGCGCGGCGGTGATCTTCACCTCGGGGGAGAAGGCCGAGGTGATCGCGGGCCTGACCCGGGCCGTGCCCACCTTGCGGCGGGTCATCAGCTTCGACCCCGCGGGCGGCGACGTCAGGCTCTTCGGCGATCTGCTCAGCTCCGCGTACACAGCACCAGATGTGCCCAGGCCCGCGCCGGCCGACCTGTCGACGATCGGCTACACCTCGGGCACCACCGGTCATCCCAAGGGAGCGATGCAGTCGCACCGGGCCGTTTTCCTCAACACCGCGGCCGTGTTCGCCGTCCAGACGCGGACCGAGCGCGACGTGATGCTCAACGCACTGCCCCTGCCGCACGTCTACGGCAACGTCATCATGAACGGCACCCTCATGGTCGGCGCCACGCTGGTCATGCTGGAGCGCTTCGATCCGGCCGTGACGCTGGCCGAGATCCAGCGTCATCACGCGACGGTGTTCGACGGTGTGCCCACTATGTACGCGATGATGCTCGCCGACCCGGCGCTCCCCGGCGCCGGCCTGTCCTCGTTGCGGGTCTGTACCGTGGGCGGCCAGACCATGCCGGTGGCCAAGATGCAGGAGTGGGAGAGCCGGTCCGGCGTCCCGCTGCTCGAGATCTGGGGCATGACCGAACTGGCCGGCGCGGGCACCAGCAACTGCAGCTACATGCCGAACGTGCACGGCTCGATCGGCTTTGCCCTGCCCGGCGCCGAGCTCCGGGTGGCCGCGATCGACGACGCCCGCGTCACGGTCCCCGACGGCCAGCCGGGCGAGCTGATGATCCGGGGGCCGCTGGTTATGCTCGGCTACTACGGCAATGAGCCGGCCACCAAGGCCGCAATCGAGCCGGACGGCTGGCTGCACACCGGTGACATCGCCACCCGTGACGACGAAGGCCACTTCTTCATCGTCGACCGCAGGAAGGACCTGATCCTCACCGGCGGGTTCAACGTCTACCCGGCCGAGATCGAGCGCGTCGTCGCCGCCCATCCCGCGGTGGCGATGGTCGCCGTGGGCTCGGTGCCCGACGACACCCTCGGTGAACTGGCCCGCGCCTACGTGGTGCTCCGCCCCGGCGCCACGGCCACCCAGACCGAGATCATCGAGCACTGCCGGCCGCACCTGGCCGCCTACAAGCTGCCCCGCTCCGTCCGGTTCGTGCCCGACCTGCCTAAGACCTCCACCGGCAAGGTCATGCGCCGCGAGCTGAAAACCCTCGACCGTTAAGACCAGGACCCGTACCGGGCACACTAGGGGGCATGGGCACGGACGTGATCGCGGTGGTGGGGGCGACCGCTACCGGCAAGTCCATGCTCGCCATCGAGCTGGCCCGCGTTCTGGGCGGCGAGATCGTGAACGCCGACTCGATGCAGCTGTACCAGGGCATGGACATCGGCACGGCCAAGGAGCCGGAGGCAGCGCGGCGGGGCGTGCCGCATCACCTGCTCGACGTCTGGCCGGTGACGCAGACCGCCAACGTGGCCGACTACCAGAAGCTGGCCCGGGCGGCGATCGAGGAGATCACCGGCCGCGGCCGGGTCCCACTGCTCGTAGGTGGCTCGGGCCTGTACGTTCGTGCCGCTCTGGACGATCTCGATTTCCCCGGAACGGACACCGGTACCCGCGCCCGCCTCGAAGACGAGCTCGCGGTGGCGGGCCCCGCCGCCCTTTACACCAGGCTGGCCACGCTCGACCCGGCCGCGGCCGCGGCGATCCTGCCCGGCAACGGCCGCCGGATCGTGCGCGCGCTGGAGGTGATCGAGATCTCCGGCCGCCCCTTCAGCGCCACCATGCCGTCGTATGAGCAGGTCCGCCCCGCCGTCCAGATCGGCCTCACGCTGCCGCGGCCCGAACTTGACCGCCGGATCGCCGCCCGGGTCGACCGGATGTGGCAGGCGGCCCTCGAGGCCGAGGTCGCAGGCCTGGCCGGCCAGGGCCTACGGGACGGCAAAACCGCCAGCCGCGCGCTTGGCTACTCCCAGCTGCTGCGCCATCTGGACGGCGAGTACACGCTGGAGCAAGCGCGGCTGGAAACCATCAAGGCCACCCGGCGCTTCGCCCGCCGCCAGGAGGCCTGGTTCCGCCGCGACCCCCGCGTCACCTGGCTCGACGCGACCCAGGAAACCCTGCTCGCCGACGCGATCGCCGTGATCGCCTCAACCGGTGCGGCGGCGGACCGCCTCCCGTAGGTCGCGCGGCAGCGCGTCCGCATCGAGCAGCCGGGGCAGCAGGTCCGGCTCGAGCGTCAGCGCCCGGAACACCACCGCCACCGTGACGTCGTGCGCCGGCCGGTAAACCACCTCGACCGCGTCGCCCGCCCGGATCTCGCCCGGCTCGATCACCCGGAAGTACGACCCGGGCCGGGCCGCCTGGGTGAACCGCTTGATCCAGCCGGCCTGCGCCAGCCAGCCCTGGAAGGTACCGCACGGAATCCGCGGACAGCAGGCCTCCAGGATCACCTCCGGCCCGATCCGCCACCGCCCGCCGATCAGGGTGCCGTTGACGTCGATGCCCTCGGTCGTCAGGTTCTCCCCGAACACCCCGTTACCGAGCGGCCGGCCAAGCTCGGCCGCCCAGAAGTCGAGGTCTTCCCGGGCGTAGGCGTAGACCGCCTGGTCAGGGCCGCCGTGGTTCCGCACGTCGTAGACCCGGTCGCCGGCCAGACCCACCATGCCGAGGCCCTTGGCGCGCGGCACCGTCACCATGACGGGTCCGTCGACGGGCTGCTTGTCGATGCCCGTCAGCTTCATCTCTTTCCAGGGGTTAGGTCGCGGCTGGCCGACGTTGACGGACAGTAGCTTCATACCGCCATTACATCTGGCATTACATCTGATTGGCGAGCTGATAGGCACGCTTGGCATTGTCGGCGCAGATCATGCTGGTCAGACGCGCCACCGTCCGTTCGGAATAAAGATCTTGGTCAAGCCCGGCGGCGAGGAAATCGGAAAGCGCGGACCGGAACAGCGCCGCGCCCAGGTAATGCAGCTCCGGCAGCCCGAACGCGTCCGAGGAATACAGGAACTTCCCGTACGGCGCGAGCTCGAGCGCCTCGGCCAGCAGCGCGGGTGCGCGCGCGCCCACGTTGTGCGTGGCCAGCCCGACGTCGAAGTACACGTGCGGGAACACCTGGGCCAGGTAGCCCGCCTCGCGGTGGTACGGGTAGTTGTGCAGCAGCATCACGCTCCCCCCGGCGGCCTGGATCGCCCGCAGCAGCGGCGTGAGCAGCAGCGGGTTGCAGCGGTCCAGGTCGACGTCGCTGTCCCCGTAGCCCACGTGGAACTGCACGGGGAGCCCGAGGTCCACGCCGCACCAGATGAGGAACCGCGCCAGGGTCTCGTCCGCGACCCGCGGCGGCTGGCCCGCCAGCAGGCCGGCCAGCCAGCGTCCGGCCGCGGCGCTCACCTCCGCGTCCGACGGTCGTTCCGGCCTCAGGTCCAGCCCGGTCCGGTAGGCGGCGATCGATTTCACGCCGACCGCCGGGCCGCGTCCGACCCCGCCGGCGGTGCGCGTGGCCAGCGCGGAGCGCACCGCGTCGGCGAAGCCATCCGCGCCCACCCCGGCCGCGGCCACGTCCTCCGCGACCCGCTCCAGCCGGACGATCTCGTGCGCGGTCGCGCCGGCCAGGTCGCCGAGTTCGTCCGGGGAGGTCAGCGGCTCCGGGGTGAAGCCAGTGTCCACGCACAGCACGGAAACCCCGGCCGCCGACAGGAACCGCTTGCTCACCTCGGCCGTCCCGAGCTCGGCCCGCCTGGCCACGTAGTCGGCGAGCTCGGCGTGCGGCGCCAGGCCGAGGACCGGCGGGCACAGCCGCCGGAACGCGAACCCGGCCTGCGAGTCGAACACCGACCCGCCCCGCCAGCTCGAGCCCTCGTTCAGCATCGACTCGAGCGTGGCCTCGTCGGCGTCCCGGCCTAGCACCCCGTGGCAGTGGTGATCGACCAGCGGCTGTTCGGCGACGCAGGGGAGCAGTGTTTTCCCTTCGCTCGCCTCCGGGGCGCGCTTAATACCGCGCCCCTTTTGCTCGCTCAGGATGTCTCGTCCCGCGCGCCCGCGAGCCGCCGGCGGTGCGCACCCCGCGGGGTATCTTCGGCGCCCGGTGCCGCGATGCCCTCGCGGGCCGCCAGCGCGGCCCCGAGCTTGCGGGCCGTTCCCGGCGCGAAGACGACGGCCACCACGGCGACCGCCAGCCAGACGCCCGACACCACCGGGAACCAGGCGCCCGCGCCGGTCGGATAGGGGACCACGTTGCGGTACAGCGTGTAGCCCAGCACGACCAGCGCCGCGATCGGCACCACGATCTGCCACATCGGCACCGGAAGCTTCCGGCGCACGAACACGAGCATCACGCAGCCCAGCGTGGCCAGCACGTAGGCGACAAGCAGGATCAGCGTGCCGATGGTGCCGGACCACAGGAAGCTGTCGAAGGCGGTGGCGTGGAAGGCCGCCGTGTAGATGACCACGATCAGGCCCGACATGACCGAAATCACCAGCGTCGCCCAGGCCGGCGTGCCCCAGCGCGAGCCGCGGCCGGGCCCGCGCGCCCCGGCCGTGTCCCTGGACAGCGCGTAAAGCAGCCGGGCCGCGGCCACCGTGGAGGCCAGGCAGCAGCCGAAGGCGCTGACCGTGGTGCCGAGCGTGATCACGTCGCCGACCCAGTGGCCGACGTAGGAGGAGCCCAGGTCGCCCAGCAGCGACGGCGAGTTGGTGAACGCCTTGACCCCGGCCGGCCCCGTACCGAAGCCCATCATCTCGACGGCGGTCACGATCACGAAGTAGAGGCCGCCGAAGATCGCCGTGCCGAGGATCGCGCGCGGGATGTCCCGGGTCGGCCGCCTGGCCTCCTCGCCCAGCGTGGCCGCGGCCTCGAACCCGGCGAAGGACAGGAAGCCGAACACCACGCCGAGGAACACCGCGGAGACGCTGGTCCCCGGCGACACCTTGAACACGGTCAAGGTGAAGTGCTGGTGGCCCGGCGCGTTCCCGGCCAGCAGCCGGACCAGCACCACCGCGGTGACGATCAGGATCAGCGCGACCGTGGTGCCCTCGACAGAAAGCAGCACGCCCGCGCCGCGCCTGACCGGCATGATGGCCAGCAGCAGCGCCAGCACCAGCGCGACCGCGAGCAAGACGAACGGCGCCCACGAGGGCGGGTTCTTCCAGATGCCGACGGCCTGCAGGAACGCGGTGCCGAAAATGCCGGCCGCGCTCGCGGTGACCACGGCGTAGAAGGTGTAGGTGCCGAGCAGGCCCCAGCCCGCGACCACTCCGGCCCGCGGGCCGAGGGTCGCGCCGACGAAGGCGTACACCGAGCCGGAGTGATGGAAGTACTGGCACAGCCGGACGAAGGAGTAGGCCACGAGCAGCACGCCGACGGCCGCGATGAGGAAGGTCAGCGGCACGGCGCGGCCCGCGGTGGTGGCGCTCGCCTGAGGGTTGATGTTCGCGGCCATGCTGGGCGCCATCAGCGCGACCGATAGGCCCACCGCCGCCCACACCGACAGCGAGCGCTTCAGTCCGGGAGTCCCAGGGCTGCCGGGGACGCTGGACGGAGTCACTTCCATTTACTCCTCCTAACTCCGATCCGTCTCTACAGTGTCCCTCCGACCCAGGCGGTACGGAAGGCCCGAAAAACGCGAACCAGCGATTTAACCAGCATCCTTTCCCGCCCAGCCTCAGCCCGCGGCCGGCCCCGTCCCCGCCCCCCGGTCCGCAACGGGTATCAATGTGCCCCCGATATCTAACGTGGCGTCGTCTGTGGCCCGGAAAGACTGAGTGAACCGTTTTGTCCCTTCGTGCGTCACCTAAGTACGAGCTAATTGTCAGGGGGTGACCTACGGTGACAGGTGCCTACCCGGTGCTTCCGCTGAGGTCCGCAGATCCGGTCCGCTCCACGCAGCCGTGGGCGCGCACATTCCGCGGCATGCCCGCGTCCGTGCCCGAGGCCCGCCGGTTCGTGGCCGAGCTGCTGACCGGGTGCCCGGCCCGGGAGACGCTCATGACCTGCGTGTCCGAGCTGTGCGCAAATGCGATCGCGCACACGGCCTCGGGGCAGGGCGGCGTGTTCATCGTCGAGGTCGACTGCTCGCGCGACGGGGTGGCCCGGGTCGCGGTCACTGATGAGGGCAGCGACTCGGCGCCGGCGGCGGGCACCCTCGACCTGATGGCCGAAGGCGGCCGGGGGCTAGCGATGGTGGCCGCCTGCACCAGCCGGTGGGGCTTCGCCGACGCCCGCCCGGGGCGTACGGTCTGGGCGGAAGCCAGTTGGCCGGTCGGCGTGCCGTCACCCGGGCGCCCGGCCCGCCGTCCGGACAGGTCCCGGCGGGCGGATCGGTCCCGCCGGTTCCGTCGGCCGTCCGCTCCCGGCCCCTGGCGGGACCCAGGCGGCGCCGCCTAACGCAAGCCGCAGGCCGCGTCCGGCCACCCTGGTCCGGCTGATCATCACCGAGGCGCCGCATTTCCCCGACATCATCGGGCTCTGGCACAACGGGGGATCGTCCCCCTGATCGCCGGGCGCATCCTCACCAGCGACGTCCGCGTCTTCACGCGAGCCTACGGCCCCGCCCAAGCCCACTCGGCCACGCCAAGCCCACTCGGCCACGCCCCGGGCGGGCCAGCTAGGGTCTATCGTCGACGGCCCCATTATCTCAAATGTGAGATATCTTTAACGGTATGGACCATGAACCGGGCCCCGAGCCTGCCGGGGATGAGCCTGCCGCCCAGCTGCCGGTCATGCCGGGCTTCCGCGAGATGGCTGCGCGCCGGATAGCCGGGGAGCAGGCGGCCCGGATGGCGGAAGACCGCGTCAGGCTGGTCCGCGAGCTGGCCGGCCAGCGCCAGGCGGCCGGCCTGTCCCAGACCGAGGTCGCGGCGCGCATGGGGACCTCCCAGTCGGCGGTCGCCAGGCTGGAGTCCGGCGCCACGGATGTGCGTGCCTCCACGCTGGAACGCTACGCGGCCGCGGTCGGCGGCCAGATCACCTGGGAAGTCAACCGTCCGGAGGAAGGGACAAGCGGATGATGCAGCGAGCCAAGTCAATGGGAACAGGAACCCCCGGTCCGGTGCGCGCCCAGGTGCCAGGCGGCCCGTTCCAGCCCGGGGAGCCGCCCTGGCCGGGGGAGCCCCGGCGGCCGCTTACCCCGAGCTGGCCCCAGGTGACGCCGCCCGCGCAGGATCCGGTCTCGCCGGTCCGAGTGTGGCAGGATCCGCACGCCGACTGGAAGGGCAGGCTTTATGAACGGCTGCTCGAGAAGCGGATCGTGCTGGCCGCGGGCATCCTCGACGACGACGCGGCCACCAGGCTCTCGGCTCAACTGCTCACCCTGGACGCCGAGCAGGACCAGCCGATCCGCCTGGAATTGCAGAACCTCCGGGCCGAACTGTCCGCCGCTCTGACCGTCATGGGCATCCTCGACGTCCTGCACGCGCCGGTGCATGCGTGCGCGAGCGGCGATATCGCCGGCCCGGCGCTCGGTGTGCTCGCCTCCTGCCCGCGCCGGTCCGGATACCCCAACGCATCCTTCACCCTGACTGAGCCGAAGGTCAGCTTCGGCGGCACGGTGACCGCGATCAGCGCCCGTGAGCAGCAGGTCACCCGCATGCTCGACACGCTGTACTTCAGGCTGGCCGACGTGACCGGGCGAGAGGTCGACGAGATCCGCGAGGACGCCCTCCGCGGCCGCACGCTGACCACCGCCCAGGCGATCGGCTACGGCCTGATCCAGTCCCAGGAGACCTCCGCCCGGCCGTCCGGCCCGCCGTCTCCGCTCTAGGTTGTGTCCTGTAGATCTTGAGGCGGGCGGCTGGAGCCTGGGCGGGTAAGCGTGATGCCGGTGCCGCCTGGCCGGGTGGGTATCACCCAGGCTCGTCCTGCCCCGTCAGCCTCCTGCCGCCGCTGGCGTTCCGGCGCCCCGGTGCTCCCGGGCCGGTTAGCGTGGATGATCCGCGCTATGGGGAGGATCGTGGGGACTCCCGTCCCTAAAACTTTCCGTGTAGCCAGAATCCTCCAAGATCTTTTCCCGGCCGGGGCCCGGAGCCGGGACCACGGGCCGCCCTCATCAAAAAATTGCCCTCTGTACACGCTCGCTCTCAATCGGTAACATCGAACCGGCGGGGATGTCCCGTTACCGGCGAGTTAGTGCGAGTATCGGCGCACTATGGCATCGGCCAGAAAAGTGCACGAACTGGGGTCTGTTATGGACACGGAGAGTTATCAGTCAGGTGAGAATAGTCACCAAGGTTCCTCTCCAGCCCAGGAACCGCAGCGTACGGGCGCATTCGGCTGGGTTGAGCCGGCGGGCCTCGTGCCGCCCTGGTCTGTCCCGCCGGGCCTGATCGTCCCCAGCCCGCGCGCGCCGCACCCAAGTGCTCCGGCTGACGACAGCCCAGAAGAAAACCCGGTCCAGGAAACCCACGATGGGAACCCCGGTCGTCAGGCGCTTACTAACCAGGACCCCACCCGCGGGGCTCCCGCCGGCCAGCGGCCGCCGGACGAGGCGCAAACGGCCGGAAACGACGCGTGGCCCGGTATAACCGCCCCGGCCGGATGGTTCCTGCGCTCGCAGGAAGCGCCGTCCAGCCGCCCCAGCCTGACCAGCACCGCCTGCGCCCCTACCGGTGCCAGCGCAGCCCCCACCGGCACTAGCGCAGCCCTCACCGGCACTAGCGCAGGCCCCACCGGCACCAGCGCAGGCCCCAGCCCCGACCCTCCCGCTGGTCCGGCCATCACCGCACCCTCCGCCGATGCCTGGCGTACTAAGAGTGTGCCCTCGCCGCACCGGGAACCTGACGGATCCTGGTCCTCGTCGCTGACCTCGGCCGCCCCCGGCGTGGCCCGGGCGCTCGGCCCGACCAAGGCCCTGGAGGGTCGGCCGGGCGGCCCCGGCTTTCCGCCCGGCCGTGCGGGCGGGCCGACCAGGCTGCCCACGGCCAGTCTGTCTCCGTGGCAGAAATCGCAGCACCTGTGGAGTGCGGCGGGGATCAAGTGGGAGCAGCGGCCCGCGCCGAGCACCCAGCCGCAGCCGCTGCCAGCGCAGTACCCGCCCGCCGAGCCGTCGGGCCGCCCGCCGCAGCCGTTGCCGCCAGGCCCCTCGCCCGTACCGCTTCCTCTCGGCGCGCCCGTATTCTTCCCCGCGCCGGTCGCCAAGGCCGACGACGGAGCCACTCCGGACGCCTGGACCAGCCCAGGCGCCTGGACCAGCCCGGACGCCCGGCCCGACCAGCCCATCTGGCCCGACCAGGACAACCTGCCCGACCAGCCCATCTGGCCCGACCAGGACAACCTGCCCGACCAGGACACCTGGCCCCACCAGGACAACCTGCCCGACCAGGACACCTGGCCCCACCAGGACACGTGGGCCGACCAGGACACGTGGGCCGACCAGGACGCCTGGGCCGACCAGGACGCCTGGACCGACCAGGATAACGACGGCGACCAGGATAACGACGGCGACCAGGACGACTGGGCCGGATCACCCGACCGCTGGGCCGGAGCAGGGGACCGCTGGTCTGATGAGCGGCCGCCCATCCGGCCGCGTCCTTCCCGCCTGCTTCCGCCTGGCCCGGCGGCCCGCAGGCCGCGCGCCACCCTCCTCCTCGAACCCCCCGAGCGCGCCACCCGGCGACCGGGCGCTGCAGCGGGCCTGATCAGCCGCCGCACCGCGACGATAGTGGTACCCGCCGTCGTGCTGGTGGCGGTGGCGGCCCTGGCGCTGGCCCTGCTGACGGGCCACGGCCCGAAGCTCGGCCCGCTCACCGCGAACCAGAATCAGAACCAGGGCCAGAACGGCGGCCGCAGCACCGGCGCGCCGCGATCGCCGCTGGCCGCGGTCGCGCTGGCGACGTACCCCGGGCAGCAGCAGCGCGGTGTCTTCCAGACGATCAACCGCGTCGTGGCGTCCGGGAACACCGTCGTGACGATAGGCTCGCAGACGAGCGGCGGCGTCACGCGCCAGCAGTTCTTCGTGTCGGCCAACGGCGGCGTCAGCTGGCATCTCGCCCAGGTCCGCACCCCGGATGGCGGCCAGCCCCCGCTCGGCTATCCCGCCGCGTTGCTGGCCGGCGGCCCGGGCGGCTGGGTGGCGATCGGCCCGCAGGCCACCTGGACCAGCCCGGACGGAGCGTCCTGGACCCTCGCGGCGACACGCGGCATCAGCCCTCAGCAACCCGGCGACTCGGTGTGGGTGATCACGAAAACCGCCTATGGCTTCCTGGCCGCGGGCACGGCGGCGGTCGGTCGCGGTGCGACGCAGGCGGTGCTCTGGGCGTCCCGTGACGGCGTGACCTGGGAGCGGATGACAGCCGCCCAGCTCGGACTGGCCGGCCCGAGCGAAACCGTACGGAACATCTCCTACGCCACCTGGCGCGGTGATGACACGGTGATCTCCGGGACGGTTACCAAGGACGGGCAGTCCTACGCCGGCGCCTGGCTGAGCAGCAACGGCGGGACTGCGTGGACCCGGGTGACGATACCCGCCGATCACGGCGCGGGCCCCACGATCAGCGGGCTGGGCTTCGACGCTTCCGGGCTCATTGCGGTCAGGCCAGGCCAGGCTGGAGACGGCATCTCTTATTTTTCTCCGAACGGGCGCCAGTGGCAGTACTCGGCCACGATCGGCGCGGGCGGCGGCCTGACGCCCGGTGTGGTGAAGGGCAGTGACTACGGCTTCGTGGTGACCGGTACCAGCGCCTCCGGTCAGCTGGTCGCCTATACGAGCACCGGCACCGGCGCGAACTGGCAGCCGACCGGGACGCTCGGCCGCGCCTCTACCGGATCCGTCGTGGGCGCGACGGTCGCTCCGGCCGGCACGATCCTCGCCGTCGGGTACACGGCCGCCAGCCCGGTCAGCCAGCAACCTCTCCTCCTCGAGGCGGACACCGCGGGCCACGTCCGGCCGGTCTCGCTGGCCGGCGTCGCGGGCGCGGTTATCCCCGAACTATCGGTCAATGCCATCGCGGTCGCCGACGGCCAGCAGATCGCCGTCGGCAGCGCCGATGGCTATCCGGCCGTGTGGCGCCAGGCGTCCGCCGGTACCTGGACGCTGGTCTCCTCGCTGTCGCTCGTCTCGGCTGCCCCGGGCCTGCGGACGCTGACCAGCGTGACGCACGGACCGGCCGGCTGGCTCGCCGTGGGCGCACCTGGCCCGGTCATCCTGACCTCGGCAGACGGCACGAACTGGGCCGTGGCGGCCGGGAATATCACCCAGGACCTGGCCGGTGTGGCGGCCGTGGCGGCGGCCTCGGGCCCGGCCGGGTACGTCATCGTGGGCAAGCTGATCGCCCCCGGCGGCAGCTGCGTCGCCGACGTCTGGTGGTCACCGGACCTGATCGGCTGGACCCGGGCCCATGACGTGAACGACGCGACCGGTTCGAGCCAGGTGCTCGCGGCCGCGGCAGGCGCGCACGGGTTCGTGTCGGCAGGCTCGCACGACGGCAGGCCCGCGGTGTGGACGACCACCAACGGTCGCTCCTGGGAGACGATCGTCCTGCCGGTGCCGGGCGGCGCCACGACCGCCGTGCTCCAGCAGGTGGCGATCAACGGGAACCGCGTTGTCGCCCTGGGCCAGGTCGCGGTCGCGGGCGGCTCCGTCCCGTTCGCCGAGGTCTCCGCCGACGGCGGCACGACCTGGCGGCAGGCGGCGTTCAGCTCACCGGGACCTGAGGTGGCCTTCACCGCGCTGACCACGGACGCCGCCGGGTTCACCGCCGCGGGCATGTTCGGCGCGCCCGGGCAGCGCAGCGTCGCCGTGTGGACGTCGGCCACCGGCGCGAGCTGGACGCCATCGCAGGCCAGCGGGCTCAACGGAGCCGGGGCCCGGGAGATCACCGCGCTAGCTTCCTCCGGCTCGGTGGTGACCGGCATCGGCTCCGTCGCCACCCAGGCCAGCCAGCAAACCGTCACCTTCACTTTGCCCGCCCGCTAGTGATCTTGTAACGGAGCCCGGCCGGGGTGAACTATTTCCTCACCAGCCGATTTTCCGCCCTCTGACGGGAGCACCTAGTGACCAGCACGGCCCCTCGCTACGACGACCTGAGCGCGCTGTATATCAATGGCACCCTGAAGCCATCTCCCGAGCTCAGCAACACCCAGGGGCTCGTCGATGTCAGCGCCGCGATCATGCGTAAACAGGGCGTTCAGGTGGAGACGATCCGCGCCATCGACCATGACATCGCCACGGGCGTATGGCCGGACATGACCGAGCACGGCGCTGCCACCGACGCCTGGCCGGAACTCTACCGCCGGGTACTCGCCGCCGACATCCTGGTGGTCGCCGGCCCGATCTGGCTCGGCGACAACAGCTCGGTCACCAAGCGGGTCATCGAACGGCTTTACGCCTGCTCTCACCTGCTCAACGACGCCGGCCAGTACGCCTACTACGGCCGGGTGGGCGGCTGCCTCATCACGGGCAACGAGGACGGCGTCAAGCACTGCGCGATGAACGTCTTGTACAGCCTGCAGCACCTCGGGTACACCATCCCGCCGCAGGCCGACTCAGGCTGGATCGGCGAAGCAGGCCCCGGCCCGTCCTACCTGGACCCCGGCTCGGGCGGCCCGGAAAACGACTTCACCAACCGCAACACCACGTTCATGACCTGGAACCTGCTGCACCTGGCCCGCATCCTCAGGGACGCGGGCGGCATCCCGGCCTACGGCAACCAGCGCTCGGAGTGGGACGCCGGATGCCGTTTCGACTTCGGGAATCCCGAGTATCGCTGACCGCATAAGCAGGTTCCAGCAGGTAACAGAGGAGCAGCCAGCGCAGGGCGGGATTTCGCGGCCTCCGGCCGTTGGATCACTGTCATTGCCGCGGCGCCGCCACCGCGTCCCACGCCGGTGGCGGCGCCGCCCACTGGCCGGCGATGGGGCCGTTCATACGGCCGGCAGAGCGTTTCATACCGTCCGGAGAGCATTGACGCAGAGCGTTCGCAGCTAGTGCGGGTCTCCTGAGCCCAGGACCATCACCCGACCGCAAGGAGGCGGACACGTTGAAGACCCGACTAGGCAAGGTAATCATCGGCACGGCCATCGGAGCCGGTGCGCTGGGAGTGGGGTTCGGCGGCAGCCTGGCTGTCGCCAGCGCCGCGACCACGCACACGACCTCGGCGACCACGTCGTCGTCGGGAACGACGACGACGGCGGTTAACCAGGGGTCAGCAAGCCCCGGGACGGCGACGCCCAAGGCCACACCCAAGGCCACACCCAAGGCCACGCCCAAGGGCACTCATAACTGCCAGAACATGAAGGGCGGGCACGGCATGCCGAGCGGGCCGGCCAGCGGGAGCACCGCTAGCTAGCCCCGAGGGTAACCGGCCGGCCCCTCCTTCCCAGGGTCCGGGAGGGGCCGGTTCCCAAGACTCGCGCGTCCTAAAGCGAACGGCCCCGGATCGAGGCGTCCAGCACCTCGGCGGTATGCGCGACCGCGATGTGCTGGCCGCGTTCGGCCAGGGCCGCCGCGATCTGCAACGAGCAGCCGGGGTTGGCCGAGATGAGCAGCGGCGCGCCGGTGGCCAGCACCGATTCGGCCTTACGGGCGCCCAGTTCGCTGGCCGCCTCGGGCTGCAGCAGGTTGTACACCCCCGCCGAACCGCAGCAGGTACCCGCATCGGGCACCTCAACCAGGTTCAGCTCGGGAATCGCGCGCAGCAGCTCGCGCGGCTGCTTGGTGATCCGCTGCGCGTGCGCCAGGTGGCAGGCGTCGTGGTAGGCGGCGGTGACCGGCAGCGGATGGCGCCGCGCCACCGGCCCGATCTCGGCCAGGAACTCGGCGAGATCGCGGACCTTGCCGCTCATCTCGGCCGCACGGTCGGCCCATCCCGCATCGGCCCATTCCGCGTCGGCCCATCCCGCGTCGGCCCATCCCGCGTCGGCACAGCTCCCGTCGGCCCAGCTCCCGTCGACGGGGCCGAGCAGCCGCTGGTACTCCTTCATGGCCGAGCCGCATCCGGCCGAGTTGATCACCACCGCATCCACCCCGGCCTGCTCGAACGTGGCGATCGTGCGCCGGGCGAAGGCCGCCGCCTCGGCTTCGCGGCCCGAGTGCAGGGACAGCGCGCCGCAGCAGCCCTGCCCGCGCGGGATGATCACGTCGCAGCCCTCCGCCGCGAGCACCCGCGCGGTCGCCGCGTTCACCTGCGGGAAGAACACCGACTGCACGCATCCGGTGAGCATGCCGACCACCGCGCGCCGGGTACCGAGCGCGGGTACGCGCGGCGGCAGCCTGCTCGCGGCCGCCGCCGGTACCGGGCCCGGCGGGGCCAGCCGCAGCGCCGCGCCGAGTTCGGGGGACAGGCGGGCCGGACCTTGCTGCGGGCCACCCGGCGGTCGAGCCCGGTCCGCTGGGCCAGCCGAAGCGGCGCGATCGCCGCCCGCAGCCGCCTGGGGTAGGGGAACAAGGAGAAGATGACCGCCCGCGCCGCCCGCTCCCGCGCCCGCCGCCGCCCGGCCGCGGGAACAGCCGGTACGGACGAGCCGTCGCCTTCCGTCTCGGCCGCGTCAGCCCCGCGCACCTCCGCTACGCCACCAGCGTGTGGGGTCACCGCGGGCTGCCCTGGCCCCCCCGCACGCGCCTCTTCTGTCCACACCCGGGCCGCCTCGATGAGCTGGTCGTACTGGACGCCCGACGGGCAGGCGGTCATGCAGGCCATGCAGCCCAGGCAGCGGTCGAAGTGCTCGGCCGCCGTGTCGGACAGCGGGGCGCCGTCCAGGATCTGGTTCACCAGGTAGATCCGGCCCCGCGGCGAGTCCATCTCCTCGGCCCACAGCTGGTAGGTCGGACACGCCGGCAGGCAGAAGCCGCAGTGCACGCAGTCCTTCGCCACCTCGCGCAGCGTGTTCTCGTCCTGCATAAAATGCCTTTCTCGTCAGGCCGCGAGCTCACCCGATGGCGGACAGACGGCCGGGGAACATCCGGTGCTCCGGATCGAATTGGTCCTTGACCGCGCGCATCAGGGCGGCCGCCGGGACCTCCCCGTACCGGCCGGCCCCGCTCGCGTCGATGGCCGCCATGACCGGCGCGGGCGCGGCCAGCACGGCCACGCTGCCCCGCGGATCACGGGAGGCCGAAGCCGTCGGCCCGGACAAGTCCAGTCCGCCGCGCAGTTCTCCCGCGAACCGGGCGGCGGCTTCGTTCTCGGTGCCCGGGTCCAGGCAGGCGTAGAGAATCCCGGCCCCCGCCGAGCCGCTAACCGCGGGCCGGACCCCGGCGCTCGCTCCGGCCGCGGCGAGCGCGTCCAGCACATCGGCCAGTTTCCCGGCCCAGAACGCCACCCGGATCACCGTTCCCGGTGGCAACTGCCCCCACCGGGCCGGCGCCGTCGCGGAAACAGCCAGTCCTGATCCGGCCGCGAGCAGCCCGGCGGCCTGCTTGACCCGCTCGGCCACCCCCGACTCGGTGCCTTCGAGCAGCACCCCGACCCGCAGCGCCCGCCCCGTGCCGCCCGGCCAGTCGAGCTCCACCGCGGAGGGCACCAGCGTGGACCTCGCCGCCGACGTCACCGCGACCGCGGCCGCGGCCCGGTCGGACGGGCCGAATTCGGCGGTCACGTAGGCCACCTCGGCGGGCTGCGGATGCAGCCGGAACGTCGCCTCGGTGATCAGGCCGAGCGTGCCCGCCGATCCGGCGAACAGCTTGCCGAGGTCGTAGCCGGCCACGTTCTTGACCACCTTGCCGCCTGAATGGGCGATCACCCCGTCGGCGCGGACCACGGTCAGCCCGATCAGGAGATCACGCGGGGCACCGTAGCGGAACCGGCGCGGTCCGGCCGTGCCGGTGGCGATCACCCCGCCCACGGTCGCGTCGGCCGGGGCGTCCAGCGCGAGCTGCTGGCCCGCCGCCGCGAGCACCGCGGCCAGCTGCCCGATCGTGGTCCCGGCCTGCGCCTGCGCCACCAGGTCACCCGCCGCGTGCTCGATGACCTGGTCCATCGAACGCAAGTCCACGACCAGATCACAAGCGGAAGGCGGCTGACCCCAGGACAGTCCCAGCCCGGCCCCGCGTGGCACCACCGCCAGCCCGTAACCCGCCGCCGTCCGCAGCAGCGAGGACGCCTCGGCGGTGCTGGCCGGCGAGGCGACGAAGACCGGGGTGAGCTCTCCGACCGCGTCCGCGAGAGAACCGTCGCGCAATGAAGGACAGGCCGCGGTCAGCGCTGACCTGATCTCGGGCAGGACGGTCCGTTCGGTATCCATCTAGAAGATCTCCGCCTGCCCCGCCGCTACGACGGGATGCGGAGCCCGGCGGTGGCCGGGGACCTCACCGCACAGCCGGGGCGTGGGGAAGATCTTGCCCGGGTTGCACAGGCTGGCCGGGTCGAACGCGCAGCGGACCAGCTGCATGGTGTCCAGGTCCTCGGCGTCGAACATCTTGGGCATGTACCGGGACTTGTCCACGCCGACACCGTGCTCGCCGGTAATCGAGCCGCCGTGCTCCAGGCAGGTGTCCAGGATGGCGCCGGACAGTTCCTCGGCCGCGAGCGTCTCACCGGGCGACGCGTCGTCGTAAAGCACCAGCGGGTGCAGGTTTCCGTCGCCCGCGTGGAACACGTTGGCCACCCGGATCCCGGCCTCTTCGGAGAGCGCCGCGATGCGCGCCAGCACGGCGCCGAGCGACGTCCGGGGCACCACCCCGTCCTGCACGATGAACGACGGGCTGATCCGGCCGACCGCGGCGAAGGCGGACTTTCGGCCGGCCCAGATAATGGCGCGCTCGGCCGGGTCGTCGGCCGCCCTGATCTCGGTCGCCCCCGCCGCCTCGCAGAGCTCACGGACCGTGGCCAGTTCGGCCTCGACCTCCGCGGCCGGGCCGTCGAGCTCCACGATCAGCACGGCGCCGGCGCCCGGCGGATAGTTGCAGCGCACGGCCGCCTCGGCCGCCTCGATGGACAGCGCGTCCATCATCTCGATGGCGGCGGGCACGATGCCGGCCGCGATGATGTCGGAGACCGCGCGGCCGCCCTCGCTGGTGGTGCCGTACGCGGCCAGCAGCGTGTGCACGACCTCCGGCAGCGGCATCAGCTTGACGACGATCTTGGTGACGATGCCGAGCGTGCCCTCGGAGCCGGTGAAGGCGCCGAGCAGGTCATAGCCCGGGCTCACGCCCGTGCCGTCGCCCAGCCAGGTCAGCTCCCCGGCCGGCGTGACGATCTCCAGGCCGGTCACGTGGTGCACGGTGAAGCCGTGCTTGAGGCAGTGCGCCCCGCCGGAGTTCTCGGCCACGTTGCCGCCTACCGAGCAGACCACCTGACTGGACGGGTCAGGCGCGTAGAACAGCCCGAACGGCGCGGCCGCCTTGCTCACGGCCAGGTTCGTCACGCCGGGCTCCAGCACGGCCCGCCGGCTCACCGGGTCGATCTCGAGGATCTCGCGCATCCGGGACATCACGATCAGGACGCCGTCCCGGTGCGGCAGCGCGCCGCCGGACAGGCCCGTGCCGCTGCCGCGAGCCACGAACGGCACGCCGGCGGCCGCGCACTCGGTCACGATCGCGGCGACCTCAGCCGCCGAGGAAGGCAGCACCACCAGGGCCGGGATCGACCGGTGCGCGGTCAGCCCGTCGCACTCGTAGGTCCGCAGCTCGAGCGGATCGGTGATGACGTTGCCCGCGCCGCAGATATCCCGCATCCGCGGTACTAGCCGTTGGATGATCGCCGTCATGTCCACCGCCTCACCTGTCGCTGATTGTCCCCTTTCCTGATCACTGGGGACAGAAACCCGCTAGGGCATCCGCTCGTAGGCGGGGATGGTGAGGAACTCGGCGAAGTTGTCGGCCAGCGCGACCTCGGTGAACAGCGCGACGGCCTGGCCGTACCGGGCCGCGTCGAACGCGTCCCCCGCCAGCGTCCGGATATTGCTCAGCTCCTCGTCGATGAGGCGCTCGACCAGATCCCGCGTGACCAGGGTCCCGTCGTCCAGGGTGACCTCGTTGTGGATCCACTGCCAGACCTGAGAGCGGGAGATCTCCGCCGTGGCCGCGTCCTCCATCAGGTTGAAGATGCCCACGGCGCCGTTGCCGCCCAGCCAGTTGGCCAGGTACTGCAGGGCGACGCTGATGTCGTTGCGGAGCCCCGCCTCGGTGATCACGCCGGGCGTCTTGCTCACCGCGAGCAGGTCCTGGGCGGTGACGCTGACGTCCTCGCGGGTCTTGCCGATCTGGTTCGGGTTCGATCCCAGGACGCCGTCGAAGACCTCCTTGCACAGCGGGACCAGGTCCGGGTGGGCAACCCAGGACCCGTCGAACCCGTCCTGCGACTCACGCGTCTTGTCCTCCCTGACCTTGGCCATGGCCTTGGCGTTGACCTCCGGGTCACGCCGGCTGGGGATGAACGCGGCCATCCCGCCCATCGCGTGCGCCCCGCGGCGGTGGCAGGTCTTGACCAGCAGCTCGGTGTAAGCGCGCATGAACGGCGCGGTCATCGTGACCGAGTTGCGCTCGGGCAGGACGAACTCGCGGCCGCGGGTCCGGAACTTCTTAATCACGCTGAACAGGTAGTCCCAGCGGCCCGCGTTCAGGCCCGCCGAATGGTCCCTGAGCTCGTAGAGGATCTCCTCCATCTCGAAGGCCGCCGGGATCGTCTCGATCAGCACCGTGGCCCGGATCGTGCCCCGGCTGATGCCGAGCGCGTCCTGCGCCAGGTTGAACGCGTCATTCCACAGCCGGGCCTCGAGGTGGCTCTCGTTCTTGGCCAGGTAGAAGTAGGGTCCCTTGCCCGCATCAAGCTGGCGCTGCGCGCAGGTCGCCAGGTAAAGGCCGAAGTCGACCAGGCTGCCCGAGGCGCGGGCGCCGTCGATGAGAATGTGCTTTTCGTCCAGGTGCCAGCCGCGCGGCCGGACCACGATCGTGGCCAGCTCGCTATTCGGCTTCAGCGTGTATTCCTTGCCTTCCGCGCTGGTGTAATCAATGGTCCGGTCCAGCGCGTCTTTGAGGTTTAGCTGGCCGGTGATCATGTTGTCCCACAGCGGGGTATTGGCGTCTTCGAAATCCGCCAGCCACACATTGGCCCCCGAATTGAGGGCGTTGACCGTCATTTTCTTGTCGGTCGGGCCGGTGATCTCGACCCGGCGGTCTACTAGGCCGGGAGCCGGCGGCGCCACCCGCCAGTCCGGGTTCTCGCGAATTTCCGCCGTCTCGGGGAGGAAGTCGAGCATCGCCCCGCCGGAAAGCTCCGCCTGGCGGCGGCGGCGGGCGGCGAGCAACTCGGCCCGGCGCGGCCCTAGTTCGGCGTGGAGGGCGGCGATGAGGTCGATGGCCTGCGGTGTCAGGATCTCGTCGTAGCGATCACCGTAGGGACCAGTGATCTCGACGCGTTCGGTTCCCGGCATGTCTAAGCTCCTCCTTCAGTGTGCCCTATATCCTAGGCGTCCCAGGCCGGCCCGGGACGCGCGGCTGGGCTCGGGGGCCGCGGCTAGACCGAAGAATGCGCCAGCCTGCCTTGAGTGTTCATGAGCGCGATAGCGGTACCGGAAATGACACCGCTGCCCGGCAGAAGGGAAGCGCGACCGGCGCTAAAGGCGGTCTCTGCGGGGCCTGACGGGTACCGCTGCTACCAAGAGCCGACCGGGATGATAAGCTCTTATGTCCCCGCAGTCGACGTTGGTACGCGAATTCTAGATTCAAGAAAGTATACCAAGAGATATGACGCTTAGTCAAACCAATTCCGCCAGCGATACGGCTATCGGCCAAGAGCAGGCTTATATCGATATGCTTTATCGCCTGCTTGATGCGGCGCGGGAGCGGACTGAGCGCGCGCTCGCGCAGACCCACGGCCGGGGCAGCGCGGGCGGCACTTTCCAGGCCCGGGTGGAGCGCGAGGTCACCGCGGGCGAACAGGGCCGGCGGCTGGCCCAGCTGAACGCGGTGGAGCACGGCCTGTGCTTCGGTCGCTCCGACGCCGACCCGGCTGGCGACCCGGTGGCCCACCACGCTGGCGACGCGGCTGGCGACCCGCCGGCCGAGGGCGCGGCCACCGCGGCCACCTTGTACATCGGGCGGATCGGCCTGCGCGACGACCAGCTCGAGCCGCGGCTCATCGACTGGCGGGCGCCGGCCGCCCATCCCTTTTACGCCGCCACCCCGAAGGACCCGAACGGCCTGATCAGGCGCCGTCACATTTACACCAGGAACCGCACCGTCACCGGCGTCGACGACGAGGTCTTCGACCTGGACCGGCTGTCGGAACCGGACCGGAAAACCCTGTCCGGCGAGGCCATGCTGATCGCCAGCATTACCGCCGGCCGCACCGGCCGGATGGGCGACGTGGTCGCCACCATCCAGGCCGAACAGGACCGGGTGATACGCGCCAGCCTGCAGGGTGTCCTGGTCGTGCAGGGCGGTCCGGGCACCGGCAAGACGGTCGCGGCGCTGCACCGCGCCGCGTACCTGCTCTACACCCACCGCCGGACGCTGGAACGCCGCGGCGTCCTGGTCATCGGCCCGAACGCCACCTTCCTGCGCTACATCAGCCAGGTCCTGCCGTCGCTGGGCGAGACGGACGTGGTGCTCAGCTCGATCGCCGAGCTGTTCCCTGGGGTCAAGGCCGCCGCCGATGACGACGCCGAAGCCGCCGTCGTCAAGGGCGACCTCAAGATGGTCAACGTGCTGCGCCGGGCGGTGCGCAACCGCCAGCAGGTGCCGCCGGGGGACCTGGAGGTCATCGCCGACGGCGTCCGGATGACGGTGCCACCGGACCGCGTCCTGCGGGCCCGCGACCGGGCCCGGGCGCTGCGCAAGCCGCACAACGTGGCGCGCAAACTGTTCGCCACCGAGATGCTCAGCGCGCTCGCGGTAGCCGAAGCGGACGCGCTGGGCCGCCAGCTCGACCCCGAGGACCTGCCCTACGCCCGCGCCCGGCTGTGGGATGAGCCGCCGGTCCGGGCCGCGGTCGACGAGCTGTGGCCCTTCTTGACCCCGCAACGGCTGGTCGCCGGGCTGCTGGCCGAGGAAGGTGCCCTCCGGGCGGCCGCTCCGGGTCTTTCTTCGGCCGAACGGGCCGCCATCCTGCGGCCGGACCAACCCGATGCCTGGACGGTGGCGGACGTTCCGCTGCTGGATGAGGCTGCGCAGCTGCTCGGCACCGACGACTCGGCGGAAAAGGCGCGGCGCCGGTCCGCCGAGCGCGAACGCCGGGCCGAGGAAAGGTACGCCCGGGAGGTGCTCGAGATCACCGGCCTGGCCGGCCAGGGGTTCGTGGACGCCGCCACGCTCGCGGACTGGAACCGGGATCAGGGCCAGGCGCTCACCACGGCCGAACGGGCCTGGGCCGATCCCTCCTGGGCCTACGGCCACGTGATCGTGGACGAGGCGCAGGAGCTTTCCGCCATGGCCTGGCGGATGGTGATGCGGCGGATCCCCACCCGGTCGATCACGGTCGTCGGGGACGTGGCCCAGCGGGGGAGCGCGGCCGGCGCTCAGTCCTGGGCCGAGATGCTCGACCCGTACGTGCGCGGCAAGTGGCACGAGGAGCTGCTGACGGTCAACTACCGGACCCCGGCTGAGATCATGGCGGTGGCGGCCGACGTACTGGCCACGGTCGCCCCGGACGAGCGCCCCCCCGAATCCGTCCGCGAAGAAGGCGTTGCCCCCCGCGCGGTCCTCGGCCTCGCCCAGACCGCCGCGGTGGTGGCGGAAGAACTCGCGGAGATGGGCGCCGAGATAGCCGGGGGCGGCCGCCTCGCGGTGATCGCGCCCGCCGCGCGGATGGCGGAACTTGCCCTGGCCATCCCCGCGGCCGTTCCCGGTGACCGGCCGGAAGTGCTCGACTCGCCGGTCGCGTTGCTGACCGTGCTCCAGGCCAAGGGGCTGGAGTTCGACCGGGTGGTCCTGGCCGACCCGGCCGGGATCCTGGCGCAGTCGCCGGTGGGCGGGCACGACCTCTACGTCGCGATCACCCGCGCCACCCACCGCCTCACCGTGATTCACGACGGTGACCTGCCCGCCGCCCTGCACCGCCTCGCGCCGTCCCCCCATGCATGAGGTGCTGCGAGCCCTGACGTCCCGCGTGCAGGGCGGCAGCCAGCCCGGAGCCCGCGACGACGGGCTGCGAGTCGCCCTGATCATCGAGGGCGGCGGGATGCGCGGCACGATCTCGGCCGGAATGGCCTTCGCGCTGCACGAGCTGGGCCTGGTCCAGGCCTTCGACGCGGTCTACGGCGCCTCGGCCGGCGCGATCACCGGCGCCTGGCTGCTGAGCAGCCGGCCGGAGGGCCTGCTCGGCTGGACCGAGCCGGCCTACGCCCGGACCCTGATCCGCCGCTCCGGCGTGTTGCGCGGCCGCCCGGTGGCCGACGTCCGGGCCCTGATCGAGGAGCTGTACCAGACCACGTTCCCGATGGACTTCGCCTCGGTGCTCGCCAACCCGGTGGAATATCACCCGCTCGCCACCGATGCCGTCACGGGCGAGTCCACCGACCTGCGCCCGTTCGTCGGCAATCCCGCGGAGCTGCGGCTGGCCCTGCGCGCCAGCGCCGCCCTGCCGCTGCTGGCCGGACCGCCGGTCGAGCTCGCCGGCCGCAGGTTCTACGACGCGGGCGTGTCCGAGTCGGTCCCTTACCGCACGGCGCTGGCCCAGGGCGCCACGCACCTGCTGGTGCTCCGCTCCCGCCGCGACCCGCTGACCTGGCCGGACGGCCGCGTCCCGGCCCGATCGCTCCGGCTGATCAGCCGCACGACGCTGCGCCGCGAAAGTGCGGCCCTGCGCGCCACGTTCCTCGGCCGCGACGCCCGCCTCGCGGCCGCCGACCGCCAGCTCGCCGACTACCAGTCCGCGCCTGACGGCCAGCCCGCGGTGCTTTCCATCCGTCCCCTGCCCGGCTCGCCCGAGGTGGGCAGGCTCGCCACCGACGGCAAGCTATTGCTCGCCGCCTTCGAAGCCGGCCAGGCCGCCGCCCGCGCCGCGCTCAACGACGCCCTTCCCTGATTCACCAGGGCAGCGGGCCGTAGGCGTCCTGCGTCATCAGGTGACCCCAGCTCGAGCAGGCCCGCCAGCTAGCCGCCCGCGCCCCGCTGCCCGCCTAACCGGACTCGCGGAGAGGCTTCTGCCAGACCACCCGGCCGGCGTTGTCGTACCCGACCAGGACCTGATTGCCCGGCTCGAAGGTGGCGGCCTTGACGGGCACGGCGAGGTGCCACAGCCGCAGCCCGCTGCCGGGCCACGCGGCGGTGGTCGGCGCGCCGTATTGCCCGCCGCCGGCCAGCCGCAGCATCACCCGGGTCACGTTCGAATGGACGTAGCCGTAGTATTCCACCACCTTGGCCCCGCGCAGCCAGCTGCCGCCGACGTTTACTACCGCCTGCGGTCCGCTCACCGGAACGTTGGAAATCACCGAGCTGCCGTCCGACCCCCAGAAGCCGACGACCCGGCCGTTAACCCCGACGAGGCGCCCGTCCAGCAGGTACGCCGTCATCGTGCCCGCGGTGGACGCTACCGACCCGGCCGGGTAGCTGAACAGCTTGATTCCGCCGCTGCGCGGCTGCGCGGGAGTGGGATACTCCGCCGCGATGGACAGTTGCTTCACCTCGTGTCCGCTGGCGGCACGCATGACAATCGTGGCTTTGTCCTGGCTCGGGTAGTTCACCAGCCAGACCTTCTCCGGGAAGCCGCGTCCCCACGCGCTCACGCCGGGGACGCCGCGGCCGTCGGCCAACTGCGCGGTGAGCGAGCTGACCTGCCGGTCGCTCACGATCAGCTTGATGGCGCCCGTGCCTGCGACGAAGCCCTGCTGGGCCTGCAGCTGAAGGGGTCCGCAGCCGCCCGTGCCCCCGTACCCGCCGCCATAGGTTTCCGAGCACAACTGGATGCCCTCACCCGGGTCGCTCTTCATCCGGCCGAACCACACGAAGGTCCAGGTCGTCTGCTGGCCGACCGTCAGCTTGACCGGGACGATCGCGCTGCTCGGCGGCACCGACTTGATGAGGTAGTCACCGGGGCCGGGGGCCGCCGGGGCCCCGGACGGCGAGGGGCTCGCCGACGCCGACACGGCCCCGACCGAGCCGCCGCGCGGGACGCCGTGGCCGGTCAGCGCCGTGGCCCCGGCCACGATCGCGACGACGGCCGCGGCCGCGGCGGCCGGGATCATGAACCGGGTCCACCTCGGGGACCGGCCCGGCCGCCTGCGGCTCCGGGCCATGGTCCGCTCCCAGGCGTCCGGGTGCGCGGAGAAATCCTCGGCGTGCGCCCGGAGGGCATCCCGCAGCCGGTCCTCGACGGTATTCATGCCTTGTCCCCCAGCGCTTGGGCCAGCGCGGCCATCCCGCGGCTGACGTGCGACTTAACCGTTCCAGGCGAGACGCCCATCACCGCGGCGATCTCGCGTTCTGGCAGATCCAGCCAGTACCGCAGGACGATGGCTTCGCGCCGCCTGGCCGGCAGCCCGGCCAGCGCGGCGATCACCTCCCGGTGGTCCTCGGCCACGATGGCCGCCTGCTCCGACGAGCCCTCGTCCACGCCAGCCGGCGTCCGGAGCCTGACCACCCGCAGATGGCGGTGCCGGTTCCTGGTCAGGTTGCAGACGATCGCCCGCAAGTAGGCAAGCGCCGCCTGCGGATCGTCCAGCTGCGGCCGGGCGTTCATCAGGCGGAGGAATGCCTCCTGCGCGATGTCCTCGGGGTCATCCGCGCCGAGCAGGCCCGCCAGCCGTACCATCTCCAGATAGCGAGCGCGGAACAGGTCTTCCACGTCCGTCTCGCTGGCCGGCGGCAAGTTGGGTGGCACGCGGCTCCAGGCATCCAGGTTCGCCATATTCCTAATACACCCGGTACCCGGCAAAGGTTGACCGAAAGGAAGCACCACGGCCCGTTCGGCATAAATAATCGGCGGAACCGGAGCGGCCGGGGCACATTTGGTGCGGCCGGGGTGTTAATAAAATGCGGTTCCACGCCGAGCGTGGCACCATCGGGGGACGAGTAAGCACCGATGTCGGAGGACAATGAGCACAGTTTTTAGCGAGCAGCCCGGCGACACCGGGGACATGGACCTGGCGGAGCGGCACGCGCTGCGGCGGGTGGCGGGGCTATCCACCGAGCTGCAGGACGTCAGCGAGGTCGAGTACCGGGCGCTGCGGCTGGAGCGGGTCGTGCTGATCGGGGTGTGGACCGAGGGCAGCCTGGCCAGTGCCGAGAATTCGCTGCGCGAGCTGAGCAGGCTCGCCGAGACGGCGGGGTCAGAGGTGCTCGAGGGCCTCATCCAGCGGCGCAGTCACGTGGACGCCGCCACCTACGTGGGCTCAGGCAAGGCGCGCGAGCTCGCCGAGATCGTGACCTCGACCGGCGCCGACACGGTGATCTGCGACGGCGAGCTCACCCCGAGCCAGCTGCGGCGGCTGGAAGGCGTGGTGCAGGTCAAGGTCATCGACCGGACCGCGCTGATCCTGGACATCTTCGCCCAGCACGCGCGCAGCCGGGAGGGCAAGGCCCAGGTGGAGCTCGCCCAGCTGCAGTACCTGCTGCCCAGGCTCCGCGGCTGGGGCGAGTCGCTGTCCCGGCAGGCGGGCGGCCGGGTGGCAGGCGGCGGCGGGATCGGCACCCGCGGCCCGGGCGAGACCAAGCTGGAGACCGACCGGCGGCGGCTGCGGACGCGCATCTCCCGGCTGAAGCGGGACATCTCGGGTTTCTCGACCGGCCGCAAGGTGCAGCGTAGCCAGCGGCACCGTCACCAGGTGCCGTCGGTGGTGATCGCCGGGTACACCAACGCGGGCAAGTCCAGCCTGCTGAACGCGCTTACCGGAGCCGGGGTACTGGTGGAGGACGCGCTGTTCGCCACCCTCGATCCGGCGGTCCGCCGCGCCCAGACGCCGTCCGGACGCGATTTCACCCTGACCGACACGGTCGGGTTCGTCCGCCATCTGCCGCACCAGCTGGTCGACTCGTTCCGCTCTACGCTGGAGGAATCGGCCGACGCCGACCTGATCCTGCACGTGGTCGACGGGGCCGATCCGGAGCCCGAGGCGCAGATCGCCGCGGTCCGCGGCGTGCTCGCCGAGATCGGCGCGGCGCACGTGCCCGAGCTCGTCGTGGTCAACAAGATCGACTCGGCCGACCCGGTGGTACTGCAGGCGCTGCGGGCCCGCGAGCCGGCCAGCATCAGCATCTCGGCGAAGACCGGCGCCGGCCTTTCCGTCCTGCGGGAGGCGATCGAGGCCGCGCTGCCCCGCCTGGACGTGCAGGTCCGGCTGATCGTCCCGTATAGCCGCGGGGATCTGGTCGCGCGGGCGCACGCCGAGGGCGAGGTGCAGCAGGCCGAGCACATGGCCGACGGCACGCTGCTGCAGGCGCGGGTCCTGCCGGGCTTGGCCGTCCAGCTGGAAGCGGCGGGCCTCGCCGTGCCCGTGCCCGTGCCCCTTACCGGCGCGTGATAGTGGTCACGTTTGGCGGGTTATTTCGCCGAGACTAACAGCGCTTAAACCGCGCAAGCGGATAAGGTTCCGCATTTTGGCGAAAAGCTTGTCTGTGACGGTAGTCGTGCAATAACGTATCTGGATCGATACTTTGGCTGCGGCGCCTGCCTTCCGCTGATGTCCGGCGTGGTGCGCGGCGAAGCTCGTCCAGTGCGGGCCACATCACGGCGCGTACGTGTCATGGCAGGTGAGCGCTCATGGCGCATGGGATCACCAGTCCCGGGGGGGACCGCCGGTGACTGTTCGTTTGCTGACCAATATCGGCCGTCTGTGGACGGGTTCGGAGATCCTGAGCAACGCCGCCATGGTGACCGCCGACGAGCGGATCGCCTGGGTGGGGCCCGCGCCCGAGCTGCCGCAGCGCATCCCCGGGATCGTCGACGACATCGTGGACGTGGACCAGGTGGAGAACCTGGGCGGCGGCCTGGTCACCCCCGGGCTCATCGACTCCCACACGCACCCGGTCTACGCGGGTAACCGCTGGGCGGAACTCGCCATGCGCTCCAACGGCTCATCGGCCGCGGAGATCACCGCCGCGGGCGGCGGGGTCTCATCGACCGTCACCGTCACCCGGGGCACCGACCCCTGGACGTTGTGCAACGGCGTGCGCGAGCGGATGGGCCGCTGGCTGCGGTCCGGGACGACGACGATCGAAGCCAAGACCGGATATCACCTGACCAGGGACGGCGAGCTGGCCGACGTCCGGATGCTGCGCGGGCTCGAGGGCGAGCCCGGCATGCCGCGGGTCCACGTCACGTTCATGGCCGCCCACGCGGTTCCGCCCGAGTTCTTTGGCCGCCGCACGGACTACATCGACGCGGTGAGCTCCTGGTGCGCGGACGCGTCCGCCGTCGGGGCCGACAGCGTGGACGTGTACTGCGAGGAAGGCCGGTTCGCCGAGGACGAGGCCCGCTGGATTCTCAGCGCGGGCCGCCGGTCGGGCCTGCTGCCGCGGATCCATGCCTGCGGTGATTCGCGGACCGGGGCGGCCCGGCTGGCCGCCGAACTCGGCTGCGCGTCCGCCGACCTGCTGCATGAGGCCACCGACGACGATGTCGCCGCGCTGGCCCGGGGCGGCGTGGCCGCCGTCCTGTGCCCGGGCACGGCCCTGCAGACCGGCGCCAGGCCACCGGTGCGTGCGCTGCTCGACAAGGGCGTGGCCGTCGCGCTCGGCTCGGACCACACCCCGGGCGGCACCGGTATCACGTCGATGGCGCTTGTGATCGCGCTCGCCGTCTCCTACCTCGGGATGAGCGTCGAGGAGGCGCTCCGGGCGGCCACCATCGGCGGCGCGCACGCCCTGCGCGCCCCCGATCGCGGCGCGATGGTGCGCGGCAGGCTGGCCGACATGGTCCTGTGGGACGCCGATCACGAGGGCGCCTTCGTCTGGTCCTACGGCCTGCAGCCGCGCCGCGTCTGGCTCAGCGGCGAGCCGGTCACCTGACCGATTCGGCACGCATGCCGCCGGCGTGGCATGCTGCGAGTCATGGCTGCGCGCACTGCGGTTACTCCTGGGATCGCCCCCGTCACGGTCGTCGTCGGCGAGGAGGAATTCCTCGTCGACCGGGCCGTCCGTGAGCTGATCACGGCCGCCCGTGACGGGGATCTCGGCGGGGACGTCCATGACCTCGACGGCGCCGGGCTCGGGCCAGGTGAGCTGGAGTCGCTCGTCTCGCCGTCGCTGTTCGGCGGCGGCTGCGTGCTCGTGGTCCGGTCCGCGCAGAACGCGAGCAAGGACGTGGCCGCGGAGCTCACCGGGTATGCGGCCCGGCCGGCGCCGGACGTGGCCCTCGTCTTGACCCACGCCGGCGGGGCCAAGGGTAAGGACCTGCTGGCCAGCGTCAAGGCCACCGGAGCGCAAGTGATCGAGTGCCCGAAGGTCACCAGGTTCGCCGACCGGCTGAACTTCGTCCGCGGCGAGTTCCGGCGCTGGCATAAGCGAGCCGACGAGGGCGCCGCCCGCGCGCTGCTGGACGCGGTCGGCTCGGACCTGCGCGAGCTGGCGGCCGCCTGCGATCAGCTCGCGGCGGACACGGAGGGACCTGTCGACGAGACGGTCGTCGCCCGGTACTACCGCGGCCGGGCCGAGGCCACCGGGTTTACCGTCGCCGACCGGGCCGTCGAGGGTCATCTCGCGCCGTCGCTTGAGCAGCTGCGGTGGGCGCTGGCGACCGGCGTGTCGCCGGTCCTGATCTGCAGCGCGCTCGCGCAGGGCGTGCGCCTGCTCGGCCGGGTGGGATCCGCGCCGCGTGGCGTCAGCAGCATCACCCTGGCGGCCGAGGTCGGCGCCCCGCCGTGGAAGATCGACCGGGTGCGGCAGCAGCTGCGCGGCTGGCAGCCGCAGGGCATCGCCCGCGCCCTGCAGGCGGTCGCCGAAGCCGACGCGCAGGTCAAGGGAGAGGCCACCAGCGCCGCCTACGCGCTGGAGCGCGCCATCCGCCGGATCGTGGCCAGCCGGAACGGCGAGTCAGCGGACTGACCCGCCGTCAGCCCCTGCGTGTCAGCGCCGCTCCTGGATGCGGATCAGGTTGCCCGCGGGATCGCGGAAGGCGCAGTCGCGAACGCCGTACGGCTGCTCGACCGGCTCCTGGACGACCTCGGCGTCGCTGGCCTGCAGCCGCTCGAAGGTGCCGTCGAGGTCCTTGGTGGCCAGGAGGATCCAGCCGTAGGTGCCCTTGGCCATCATCTCGGCGATGGTTTGACGCTCGTCGTCGGTGATGCCGGGGTCGGTGGCCGGCGGCGCCAGGAGGATGGACGTGCCGGGCTGGCCGGCCGGGCCGACCGTGATCCAGCGCATCATGCCCTGTCCGACATCGTCGCGGACCTCGAAGCCGAGGGTGTCGCGATAGAAGGCCAGGGCGGCGTCCGGGTCGTCGTGCGGGAGGAAGCTCGCGTGAATGCTGATGTCCATAGCACTCACGCTAGCTGCGGCTCGGTGACCGGCGCTTCTCGATTCCTGATCGGTCTGGTTACCTGTTTCGCCACGCACGGCGGCATCCCCGCCGTCGCGCGAGCTGCCTGGCTCCGGTAGGCGCTGGGCGGCATGCCGACCAGGTCGGTGAAGCGAGTGCTGAAGGTGCCCAGCGACGCGCAGCCGACCGCGAAACAGACCTCGGTGACGCTGAGATCGCCACGACGCAGCAGCGCCATCGCGCGCTCGATGCGCCGCGTCATCAGGTAGGCGTACGGCGACTCGCCGTAGGCGAGCTTGAACTCGCGGCTGAGGTGCCCGGCCGACATGTGCGCGCCGCGGGCGAGCGCCTCCACGTCCAGCGGCTGCGCGTACTCCCGGTCGATCCGGTCGCGGACGCGGCGCAGCCGCACGAGGTCGCGCAGGTGCTGTGCCGAGGCGGGTCTGCTGGTCACATGGAAGATCGTACGTCGCGCCGCCCGGTTCAGCGCGATGCGGCCTGCCACGCGAACCCGTCCGGGTCGGTGAAGGGCCCGGCATCGCCGCCAACCATGAGCCGGTGCGATCCGGTGCCGTCGGGAGAGACGCCAGCGTCCTTGGCGAGGGCCCGGCGCCCGTAGAGCGCGAGCTTGACGGGACTCGACTGAGTGGCGAACTCGACGTACTTGCGGCCAAAGCTCTTCGCCACGGCGAGGCCGCGGTCAACGTAGAACCGCTTGCTCCCGGTCACGTCCGCGACTCCCAGCAGGAGCACGATCTCGCCGATCCGCCTGGCGGCCGGGCCAGTGTCCTTCTTCGCCGAGGTCGCGATCTTCCAGATCGTCCCGTCCGGGGCCCGTACGACGCCGCCGTAGCCCCAGAACGACTTCGCGGCCGGCTTCAGCGGCGTGGCGCCAGCGTCGAGGGCGGCGCCCACGAGGCTGTTGACGTTGGCTGGCTGGGACACCGTGAGCGACAGCGTGAACCCACGGAAGCCGGCCGTCGGTGCCTCCGAGGCCCGCAGGCACAGCTGAGTGCCCAAACCGAAGGCGGCGGTGTAGAAGCGGTTGGCGGCCGTGGGGTCGGCCACGTCGAGGGTGACGGATTCGATGAAAGCCATGACGGTCACGCTAGGCGAGGCTCGATAACCGGCGCTTCTCGATTCCTGATCGATTGGTCACCGTTCCGCTAGCCACGACCGTACCTACTGGGCCACCGGCGGGGCTGCGTCGTGCAACCGGCTCGATGGAACATCGGGCCGCACCGGACCGGCTCGATGGAACATCGGGCCGGTTGGCTGATCGCTGCGGGTGCGGCCCCGGCCGCTTGACGCGGCGATCCGCTTGACGCGGCCCCGGCCGCTTGACGCGGCGATCCGCCCCGGCGGCCGCCACGCTGCGCTACCGGGCCTCCTGTTACGGCTGAGAAGCCAGGCGAGATGGCGTTCCTGATCGGGACGGAAAGGGGATCTGTTGGGACCTCTGAAGACCCGCCTACACCATGCGTCACACACGTGACGGCAAGCGGGACGCAAGTTGGCGGGCGGCCTACGTGCAGGCCGCGAGCTAAGCCGGCGAGCTAAGCCCGCGTGCAGGCCGCGAGCTAAGCCGGCGAGCTAAGCCCGCGTGCAGGCCGCGAGCTAAGCCCGCGTGCAGCCCGCATGCAGGCCCGCGAGCTAACCCCGCGAGCTAACCCCGCGTGCTAAGCCTGCTGGAGCTCGGCGTGCTGAAGCTCGGCATACTGCTTGGCGATCGCCGACTTACGGTTCGCGGCCTGGTTCTTGTGGATGACGCCCTTGCTGGCTGCCTTGTCCAGCTGCCGGCAGGCGGCGCGCAGCGCCGTGCCGGCCTCCTCGAGGTTTCCCCCGTCCGCGGCCTCACGGAACTTACGCACGGACGTCCGCAGCGATGACTTGGTCGCCTTGTTCCGCTGGTGCGCCTTTTCGTTCTGCTTATTACGCTTGATCTGAGACTTTATGTTCGCCACGCGT
This sequence comes from uncultured Actinomycetes bacterium, assembly GCA_963806335.1. Taxonomy (GTDB): domain Bacteria; phylum Actinomycetota; class Actinomycetes; order Streptosporangiales; family Streptosporangiaceae; genus Palsa-504. Next base: position 43,622 of record CAWDXO010000013.1, on the reverse strand, counting down.
AGGAGTCCTTCAGAGTTGTCTGTGAGTGCCGCGACGTCGAAGCTTATCCGAGTCGACCCCCTGCACCCAAACCAGGCCGCGAATCCCAACGCCCGGCACAAGCACAAGACACAACGCCCGGCACAAGCACAAGACACAACGCCCGGCACAAGCACAAGACACTGCGCCGGACATGGGATCATGGAGCACTAGCCCTCTCGGCAAGTTAGGCGAGTAACCCGAACGGATGCGTGTGTCACCCTCTAGCCCTGTCAGCCGCCCGGCCCAGGTCAGCCGCCCGGCCCCCAAGGGCCCGCCGGCCCCCAAGGCCCCGTCAGCCCCCAAGGCCCCGCCGGACCCGCAGGCCCGGCTGGCTCCCGGCCAGACCGACCAGGCCGTGATCAGGAACTTCTGCATCATCGCCCACATCGACCACGGCAAGTCGACGCTTGCCGACCGGATGCTGCAGCTCACGGGCGTGGTGGAGGGCCGCCAGATGCGGGCCCAGTACCTGGACCGGATGGACATCGAGCGCGAGCGCGGCATCACGATCAAGAGCCAGGCCGTCCGCCTCCCGTGGACCAACGACAACACACAGTACGTGCTCAACCTGATCGACACCCCCGGCCACGTCGACTTCAGCTACGAGGTCTCCCGCAGCCTGGCGGCCTGCGAGGGCGCGGTCCTGCTGGTCGACGCGGCCCAGGGCATCGAGGCGCAGACGCTGGCCAACCTGTACATGGCGCTCGACGCCGACCTCAAGATCATCCCGGTGCTGAACAAGATCGACCTGCCGGCCGCCCAGCCCGACCGCTACGCCGCCGAACTCGCCGGGATCATCGGCTGCGACCCCAGCGAGGTGCTCCGGGTGTCCGCCAAGACCGGGGAAGGCGTCGAGGAACTCCTGCAGGAGATCGTCCGCCTCGTTCCCGCCCCCCAGGGAAACCCGGATGCCCCCGCCCGGGCCCTCATCTTCGACTCGATCTACGACACCTACCGCGGCGTGGTGACCTATATCCGGGTGGTCGACGGCCGGTTGACCCGGCGCGAGCGAAGCGTGATGATGTCCACCGGCTCGGCGCACGAGACGCTCGAGGTAGGAGTTATCTCGCCCGAGCCCATACCAAGTGAGGGCCTGGCCGCCGGAGAGGTCGGCTACCTGATCACCGGGGTGAAGGACGTGCGACAGGCGCGGGTCGGCGACACCGTGACCAGTGTGGCCCGCCCGGCGACGGAGTCGCTGCCTGGCTACTCCACTCCCCGGCCGATGGTCTTCTCCGGCCTGTACCCGGTGGACGGCGATGACTACCCGGACCTGCGCGACGCGCTCGACAAGCTGCGGCTGAACGACGCCGCGCTGCTGTACGAGCCGGAGACGAGCGACGCGCTCGGGTTCGGTTTCCGCTGCGGCTTCCTGGGCCTGCTGCACATGGAGATCGTGCGCGAGCGGCTGGAGCGCGAGTTCGACCTGTCGCTGATCTCCACCGCGCCGAACGCCGTCTACCGCGTGCTCATGGACACCGGCAAGGAAATCCGGGTGACCAACCCGAGCGATTTCCCCGGCGGCATGGAACCGCAAGCAGGCAAGATAGACCGCGTCTTCGAGCCGGTGGTGCGGGCGACCGTCATCTCGCCGTCGGAGTACATCGGCACGATCATGGAGCTGTGCCAGGGCAGGCGCGGCACCCTGCTCGGCATGGACTACCTGTCCGCGGACCGGGTGGAGATCAGGTACACGCTGCCGCTCGCCGAGATCATCTTCGATTTCTTCGACCAGCTCAAGTCGCGGACCCGGGGCTACGCCTCGCTCGATTACGAACCCGACGGCGAGCAGCAGGCGAACCTGGTGAAGGTCGACATCTTGCTGCAGGGCCAGCCGGTGGACGCCTTCAGCCAGATCGTGCACGCGGACAACGCGCGCGAGTACGGCCTGGCCATGACCGCGAAGCTCAAGGAACTGATCCCGCGGCAGCAGTTCGAGGTGCCGATTCAGGCGGCCGTGGGCGCCCGGATCATCGCGCGGGAGAACATCCGCGCGCTGCGCAAGGATGTCCTGGCGAAGTGCTACGGCGGCGACATCACGCGCAAGCGCAAGCTGCTGGAGAGGCAGAAGGAAGGCAAGAAGCGGATGAAGACCATCGGCCGCGTCGACGTGCCGCAGGAGGCGTTCGTCGCGGCCCTGTCCACCCAGCCGACGGACAGGAAACCACGCTAAAGATCAAAAATCCTTTTGGGCCGAACGGACGGCGGTGCGTGCCCCCGCCAGCTCAGCCCTGACCGCCGCTTACCGGAAGCTGGTGCACGACGTTCGGGATCAGGATCGTGTGGACCGGCGTGACCAGACCCGGCTGAGCGTGCGCGGTGATGATGGCGGTGACCAGCGCGGCGAGCGTGAAAATCACCATCGCGAGGACGAGCAGCGCGGCGCCTGATCGCCAGCTGTTGTCCGCCTCGGCGTTAGCCGGCCGGGCCGTGCTCGCCTGCGGGCCGAAGCCGGGCACAAATGCGCCCTGCGGATACGGCAGGCCCGGCGGGTAGGGCAGGACACCGGTCGGCAGGTCCGCGGTAAGCGCCCACAGGTCGCCATACGTCCGCGCCGCGTAGGCCTGCGCGATCCGCTCGTCAAGCTCGTCCTGGGTGAGCCGCCCCTCCACGAAGCCCGCCCGGAGCGCCCCCACGGTCCGCTCGCGATCCGCGGTGGCCGCCAGCCACGAGGGGCTCACCATCGGTGCCATGCCTGCGGGCCCCATCTGGTCAGGATCCATGCTCATCGGCCGGGCAGGCTGAAAGGGATCTACCTGACCTGGACTGTATGCCACGCGAGCCTCCCACGGACGCCTCTACTGAGTGTAGACGCGCGACGCCCGCCAGGAGTGCCATTGACGCGTTCGGTACCGCGCTCGGTCACGAACCCAGGCGTTGCGCAGCGACCAGGTGATCAGCCGCCCGGGCCGCCGGGTACGCCGCCTGACATGGAGATCGCGGCGCCCAGGATGGAAAGGACGATGATGATGCCCCAGAAGATGATCGCCATGTAGCCGAGCACGAGCCCGGCGGTCGCCAGCCCGTCGCCGCGCTGACCGGTCTGGCGCATCTCGCGCTTGGCGACGTGCCCGCAGATGACCGCCGGGATGGCGGTAAGGCCCATGGAGAAGAACTCGGCCACGCCGAGGATCATCGACGCCCGGGCGAGTGAGTTGGTGGACGCGGGCGGCTGGTAGACGGGCATCGGAAAGGGCACCGGCCAGGCGCCCGCGGGCAGGTCCGCGGTCAGTGCCATCAGCTCGGCGTAGGTACGGGCGGCGTAGGCCTGCCCCATCCGGTCGTTGTACTCGTCCTGGGTGAGGCGGCCCTCGGTGAAGCCCGCCTTCAGCACGTCGACCGCGCGTTCCCGGTCGGCGGTCGCCGCGCGCATCGAGGGATTCATCCGTCCTTGGTGGCCAGCGTGCGGGACCTGGTAACCGGCCGAGGGCACCGGGTAGCCGGCGGGCGGAACCTGATAACCGGCCGGCGGCACCGGGTAGCCGGCGGGCGGAACCTGATAACCGGCCGGCGGCACCGGGTAGCCAGCGGGCGGGATCTGCTGCGTGGCGGGCGGTACCTGGCCGGCCGAAGGCGGCGGGACCTGCGGTGCGGCCGACTTAACCTGTTCGGCGGCCGCGCCGTTCGGAGCCTGGTCGGCGGCAGGCCAGCCGTACCAGGGGTACTGGGCCGGCCACTGCGATTGGTTATCTGCCACCGGTGCCTCCAGTTCAACGCGACCCTTTCAGTCTAAGCGCGCGAATCGCTATTCCGGCAGTCCGGCCTCATCCGTCGTCAGTTCGTCAGGACAATCCCGGTGGTTTCTGCGGGTACCGTGGCTGCCATGCCTGGCGCTTTGCCCGACGGCGAGCCCGTCCCCGCCGACGGAATCCTGCCGGAAACCGCGCGTGTCGGGCTCGGCAGCAGGCCCTTCGGGATCTACGCGCACGTGCCGTTCTGCGCGACCCGCTGCGGTTACTGCGACTTCAACACCTACACCGCCGCCGAGCTGGGCGGCCCGCCCGCACCGGTGTCCCTCGGTACTTATCCCGACCTCGCGATCGCGGAGATCGGTTTCGCCCGCAAGGTGCTCGGCGACAAAGATGTTCCGGTCAGCACGGTGTTCTTCGGCGGCGGAACGCCCACGCTGCTGCCGCCCGCCGCGCTCGGCGGCATCCTACGGGCCATCGACGCCGAGTTCGGCCTGAAGCCCGGGGCCGAGGTCACGACCGAGGCCAACCCGGAAAGCGTCGACGAGGCCGCGCTGAGCGAACTGCGGGCTCAGGGGATCACCCGCGTTTCGTTCGGCATGCAAAGCGCGGTGCCTGGCGTGCTCGCGATCCTGGACCGGGTCCACCAGCCGGGGCGCCCCGCGCGGTGTGCCGCCTGGGCGCGCGCGGCCGGGTTCGAGCACGTCAGCCTGGACCTGATCTACGGGACACCGGGGGAGTCCGACGCGGACTGGCGGCGCTCGCTGGACGCGGCCGTGGCCGCGGAGCCCGATCACGTGTCCGCCTACGCGCTCACCGTGGAGCCCGGCACGCGGCTGGCGGCGCGGGTGCGCCGCGGCGAGCTGCCCGCGCCCGACGATGACGTGCTCGCCGATCGCTATCTCGCCGCCGATGAGGTCCTCACCGCCGCCGGCCTGCGCTGGTACGAGATCTCCAACTGGGCGGCCGCCGGGCCGTCCAGGTGCGCCCACAACATGCTCTACTGGACCGACGGCGACTGGTGGGGGATCGGGCCCGGAGCGCACAGCCACGTCGGCGGCACCCGGTGGTGGAACGTCAGGCACCCGGCGGCGTACGGCGCGAGGATCGCCGCGGGGAACAGCCCGGGCCAGGCCCGGGAGGTCCTGACCGAATCGGAACGGCAGCTGGAGCGCGTCATGCTGCGCGTCCGCCTCGCCGAGGGATGTCCGCTCGCGGTCCTCGGCCCCGTCGGGCGGAAGAACGCCGAAGCGGTGGTCGCCGAGGGCCTGGCCAGCCCCGATGCCCTCGCTCGCGGGGCGATCGTGCTCACCCGCCGCGGCCGCCTGCTGGCCGACGCCGTGACTCGCAAGCTGACCGAGTGAGTCAGCTCACGATACGCGCGCAGATCCAGCTTGGGACCTCGTTCTTCTCGCCGCGGCTGGCCGCGATGACGCCGCGGATGAGGTAGCTCACCACGGTCACCCAGAGCAGCCAAACGAGCCCCAGCCCGAGGATGAGGGCGGCCGTGATGTTGTCCAGCGCGAGCAGGCCGCCGAGGATCGCGCAGCACACCGCGTACAGCAGGAAGGTGAGGGACAGGTTCACCGCGGTAGCCGCGTGATACCGCGCGACCGGGGATCGTCTGGCCACGCTCAGATAGACGATCAGGGGGATGACCGGGCCAAGGAAGATCGCCCCCAGGTAGCCGAACCTCGCCGCGGTTACGCCCCGGTCGCGGACTCGCGGCCCGCCTGACGGGCCCGGCGACGGCGCCTGCTGGTCACGCGCCCTGCTGGTCAGGCGCGGGCGCGTCGGCTTGCTCGTCATCGGTCCTCGCGTGTCATCCGCTGCTTTCGTCACGCTATGCGCTTCCGGGCATGGTGACGAAATCGATGAGCTCCTCGACCCGCCCCAGAAGTTCGGGCTCCAGGTCGGCGTAGCTCTTGACCGAACGCAGGATGCGCTTCCAGGCCGCCGGCACCCCGGGCGGCCAGCCGATGGCGCGCAGGACGCCCTCCTTCCACGGCTGTCCAGGCGGAACGTGCGGCCAGGCCGGGATGCCGACCGAGGCTGGCCGCACGGCGGCCCAGATGTCGATGAAGGGATGCCCGACGATCAGCACGTGGGGTGACCGTACGCCGGCCACGATCCGGGTCTCCTTGGAGCCGGCCACCAGGTGATCGACGAGCACGCCCAGCCTGCGACCGGGCGCGGGGGCGAAGTCCGCGACAATGGCGGGCAAGTCGTCGATGCCCTCCAGGTACTCGACCACCACGCCGACGTCGCGCAGGTCATCGCCCCAGATCTGCTCGACGAGCTCGGCGTCGTGCTTGCCCTCGACGTAGATGCGGCTGGCGCGAGCCACCTTGGCCCGGCTCGCCGGCGCGGCCACCGATCCGGAGGCGGTCCGGGCCGGACGGGCGGATGGCGACGGGCCGGGCGGGGCGGGCGGGATGAGCGTGACCGGTTTGCCCTCGAGCAGGAACGCGCCCGGGGCGAGCGGGAAGACCCGCCTGCGGCCGTGCCGGTCCTCCAGCGTCACGGCGCCCTTCTCGTAGCCGACCACGGCGCCGCAGAACCGGCCCTCGGAGTCCTCCACGACCAGGTCGCGTTCTGCCTCGACCTTGGGTACCTCACGCTGTCCCGGCCGCCGCCGCCCCGGCTTTCCTGCCGCGAGCACGTCAGCGTCGTATTGCCTGCTCTGCACAGGTATCTCCTCAGCTCGGTGTCCTTAGCTGGGGCACGGGCCTAACCCGGCTGGCCCGAAGCACTAGCCTGCTGGCCCGAAGCGGCGTCGCCATGCTTGCCAGTGCAGCGTAGCCGAGGAAGCAGGGCGTGGCCGGGTCCCGCCACGCCGACACGCTGCTATCGCCGTCCTGCTGGCCGGGTTACCATCAAAGTGGTGGGTCAACTGCGGTCGTTCGCCTCGCAGTCAAGCGCTGGGAACTTGTTAGACGCAATAGACTTAGCACTCGAATGTTATGAGTGCCAAGGAGGTGAACGCGTGCTCGACGAGCGGAAACTGACGGTGCTCCGGGCGATAGTCGAGGACTACGTGTCCACCACTGAACCAGTGGGCTCGAAGTCGCTCGTTGACCGGCATCACTTCGACGTATCCCCGGCGACCATCCGCAACGACATGGCGGTCCTCGAGGAACAGGGCTTCATCGCCCAGCCGCATACCAGCGCGGGCCGGATACCGACGGAGAAGGGCTACCGGCTCTTCGTCGACCGGCTGTCCAGCATCAAGCCCCTGTCGGGGGCCGAGCGGCGCGCCATCGAGACGTTCCTGGGCGGCGCGTACAGCCTCGATGATGTCGTGATGCGCACGGTTCGGCTCCTCGTCCAGCTGACCCGGCAGGTGGCGGTGGTGCAGTACCCGTCGCTGAACAAGTCCTCGATCCGGCACATCGAACTTGTCCCGCTGGCCCCGCAGAAGCTGCTGCTCGTGCTGATCACCGATACCGGCCGGGTGGAGCAGTGCACCGTTGACCTGCCCCAGCCCTGGGATGACGCCTCGGTGTCCCACGTGCGTTCGGTCTTGAACGCCTGCCTGGGCGGACATAAGCTCTCCGACGCCGCCGCTATGGTTACCGAGCTCAGCGAGCGGATCCCGGCCGACGAACGAGCCAACGCTAACTCCGTGTTCACCGTCCTGCTGGCCAGCCTGGTCGAGCGGAACGAGGAGAAGATCGTTTTCGGCGGGGCCGCGAACCTGGCCGCGCACGATTTCAGCAAGGGGCTGCGCGAGGTACTCGAGGCCCTGGAAGAACAGGTGGTGCTGATGCGACTCCTGGGGGAGGCGACCGAGCCCGCGATCTTGACCGTCAGGATCGGCTCCGAGAACCAGGTCGCGGGTCTGCAGGCCACGTCGGTGGTGTCCACGGGATACGGCAACGAGGCCGAGCCGCTGGCGAAGCTCGGCGTGCTCGGGCCGACCCGGATGGACTACCCGGGCACGATGGGGGCAGTACGGGCGGTGGCGCGATATGTCGGCCAGATTCTGATGGAGTCTTAGTGGCAGCGGACTATTACGGACTGCTCAAGATCCGCCGCGACGCAACGCAGGATGAGGTCAAGCGGGCTTACCGTCGGCTGGCCCGGGAGCTTCACCCGGACGTGAACCCCGATCCCGAGACGCAGGAGCGGTTCAAGGAGATCACCCAGGCGTACGAGGTGCTGTCGGATACCGACAAGCGCCGGATGTACGACATGGGCGTGGATCCGTTCGCGGGCAGCGCGAGCGCCGCGGGCAGCCCCTTCGGAGCCGGCTACAACCCGCTGAACGACCTGCTCGACCAGTTCTTCGGCGCGGCAGGCGGCGCCGCGGCGCGCGGGCCGCGCAGCCGGGCGCAGCGCGGGCGCAACGCGACGATCAGGATCGAGCTCGAGCTTTCCGAGTGCTCGTTCGGCGCGACCCGCGAGCTCACCGTGGATACGGCCGTGGTCTGCCCCACCTGTTCGGGCGAGGGGACCGCACCAGGAACTCACCCGCAGACATGTGACATCTGCGGTGGCCGCGGCGAAGTAAGCCAAGTGACCCGCTCCTTCATCGGCCAGGTCATGATGGCCAGGGTCTGCCCGGGCTGCGGCGGCTTCGGGACCGTGCTGGTCCGGCCCTGCCCGGAATGCGACGGCGACGGCCGGGTCCGGACCAGGCGCACCATCAAGGTGCGGATCCCGGCCGGTGTCGAGGACGGCACGCACATCCAGCTCGCCGGAGAGGGCGAGGTCGGCCCGGGCGGCGGCCCGCCCGGCGACTTGTTCCTCGAGATCGTCCAGCGCCCGCACGCCATCTTCGAACGGCAGGGCGACGACCTGCACTGCACGGTCACGATCCCGATGGTGGCCGCGGCGCTGGGGGCGACGCTGTCGGTGGAGAGCCTCGACGGTCCCGCCGATATCGACATCCGCCCGGGCACTCAGTCCGGTCAGGTGATCCCGCTCTACGGTCAGGGCGTCAAGCACCTGAACGGCAACGGACGCGGCGACCTGGTCATCCACGTGACGGTAGAGGTACCGACCAAGCTGGACCCCGAGCAGGAGAAACTGCTGCGCGAGCTAGCCAAGCTGCGCGGCGAGGAAGCGCCGCCCGGCAAGTTCGCGCCGGGCCAGCAAGGGTTCTTCTCGAGGCTGCGCGACGCGTTCAACGGACGCTGACCGGGGCCGATGGTGCCGCAGCCGCCTGTTTTCTTGGCTGACCGCGCCGAGCTCCAGTCCGATGTCGTCGTCCTATCCGGGCCAGAGGGACGGCATGCGGCTACCGTGCGACGGCTGCGCCCAGGCGAACGCGCCGATGTGAGCGACGGCGCGGGCCTGGTGGCCGAGTGCGTGGTCGCCACCGCCGGGCCCGGCGGCCTTGAGCTGGCCGTGCAATCGAGGCGGCAGGTACCGCGTCCCGATCCCGCTATCACGGTCGTCCAGGCCATACCCAAGGGCGACCGGGGCGAGCTGGCGGTCGAGGAGATGACCGAAGTCGGCGTCGACCGGATCGTGCCGTGGGTCGCGGCTCGCTGCGTTCCGGTGTGGCAGGGCACGCGCGGGGACCGCTCGCTGGCGAAGTGGCGGGCCACCGCGCGCGAGGCGGCCAAGCAGTCCCGCCGCGCCTGGATACCGGATGTGACGGAGGTGGCCTCGGCCGGGCATGTCTGTGCGGAGATCGCGAAGGCGGCGTGCGCCATCGTGCTCGAACCGGACGCCGCCGATGGCTTCAGCCATCTCAGCCTGCCGGAATCCGGCGACCTGCTCATCGTGGTCGGGCCGGAAGGCGGGATCACCAGCGAGGAGAGCACGGCTTTCCGCTCGGCTGGGGCTACCGCCCGCAGGCTCGGGCCCACGGTCCTGCGGACCTCGACCGCGGGGACCGTCGCCGCGGCCGTCCTGCTCAGCCGCTCGCGCCGCTGGCCGTAGACGTGCCGCCTGCCGTGGACGTGCCGCCTGCAGTAGACGTGCCGCCGCTCGTCGCCGAGCCGGTCCCGCCCGTGCCGGGAGAGCCGCTGCCCGTCGGCGTGCTGTTATTAGCCTTCTGCGGAGGCGATGAGGTTGCCGACGCCGACGGGGTGGAGACCGCGGGGGTCGGGCTGGCGGAGGCTGACGCCGACGGCGACGTGGCCGGCGTAGCCTTCGCGCTAGACGCGGCGGTCGAGCTCTCGCAGTTGGTCCCGGTCGGCGTGGCCGTCGGCGTGCTGCTCCCGGCCGGGGTCGAAGTTGCCTTGCTGGTGGCCGTTGTCGTGATCTTGGCTGTCGTCGCCGTCGGGCTGCTGGTGGCGGACGGGCTCGCGGTGCCGCTGGGGCTCCCGGTCGGGCTGCTGCTCCCGGCCGACGGGCTCGTCGACGGGCTGGCCGGCGAGCTAGGCGGCGGAGTCGACGGGCTGATCGGCGGGTGCGACGGGGTGCTCGTCGGACTTGCCGGACCGGGCGTGGCCGTGGGCGAAGGAGACGCCGATGACTGCGGGCATGACGCCGGCGGCGTCGGCCCGTGCCCCCCCGCGGGAGTCGTGGCCGCGGCTCCAGTTACCCCGGCCCCGCCACCTAGAGCCTTACCGCCGCTCCCCGGGGCCGTCGAGCTGGCCGCACTGGCGGCTTGGTGGCCGTCCAGGGCATCCGACACCGACGAACGGAACGGCGGTACCGCGGCGAGGACCACGCCGACCGCGAAGACGGCGACGCCGATCGCGATCCCGGGCCTGAGCAGCGCCTCACGCCAGTCCCTGGTCTGACGCGGCGCCCGCCGCTCGTGACCCGGCTCCGCGCTGGGGCCTGCGCCGTGCCGGGGGCGCCAGCGCCGGACCAGGCTCGCCAGGAAACCCCAACTCCACAGCCCGGCGGCCGCCCTGGCATGGGCAGGCCCCGACCCGATCCGCGTCCGGATGCGCTCCAGGCCGTCGGCGCGCGGTTCGACCTGGTCCGCGGCAGCATGCAGCTCACGGCGCAGGAAGTCGCCGAAGTCCTGTCCCTGCGCGGGCTTGCCGTCGTGACCGGATCGCGCCATTACTCCTGCTCCAGGGCCGTACGTAGGGCAGACATGCCGCGGGCCGTGTGACTTTTCACGGCGCCGCGGCTGATTTTCATGGCAGCGGCAATCTCGGCCTCGGACATGTCGGCGTAGTAGCGCAGGACGATGGCCTCCCGTTGGCGGTCAGGCAGTTTACGGAGCGCGGCGACGACCGCCGAACGCTCGAGCAGGACGAGCGCTCCGTGCTCGGCGCTCGGCATGTCCGGCGGCGCCTTCTGCAAGTTCTTGTCGATCACCGTCCGGTGTCTCAGGACGGAACGTGACCGGTTCACCACGGCCTGCCGCAGGTAGGCGAGCGCCTTCTCCGCGTCCCTCAGCCGCTGCCAGCCCCCGTGCATCGCGACGAACGAGTCCTGCACCACTTCCTCGGCGGTGGGCGTGTCCCGCACCAGCAGGGCCGCCAGGCGGACCAGGGCCCGGTAGTGCGAGGAGTACAGCTCGGTGACCGCACGGTCGGCACTCCAGCCCATTCGGGCAGCGGAGGATGCCAGAAAGGCGTCAGGCGCTATGGCACCAGAAGCCACCAGGGTTTCGGTCACATTTGTAGGACGCGCTACCCCGTCGTCAGGTTCACTTCCCATGCTGCCGCTTCCGCGCCGCGATAGGACTCGTGCAGGACCACGGTCTCCGGCCCTTCATCCCCAAATCTCCCACCCATCTGACCGTCCGTTACCCTGCCGAAATTGGCAGACCGCCCAGCTAGCTGCCGGAATGAACGGGTAACCAGGCACCAAACGGTTTTGCCTGGCCGACTTTCTGGCCTGCCGCCAGACGCTGCCGGAGGATAGCCCGGAAATCAAGAATATCCATTAGTCGCGAGGTTACGACAGCACTTGCATGGATCGGCACCATAACAGTGGATCGCGACACGGTTACCCAGCAGTATCGGCCATATGACCGGAAAATGAGGTATGAGCAAATCGCCCAGCCCCGGGGCCCAGCCCCGGAGCCCAGCCCCGGGGCCCAGCACAAGGCCGCCGGCCCAGGCCAAGGCCGCCGGACCGAGCCTGCCGGCCCAGCCCCAAGCCCGCCGGACCGAGCCCGTCGGCCCGAGCATCGCCCGCCGCCGCGGCCGGCCCTCTAGGATCTTCGTGTGGCTGACTGCTTGTTCTGCGCCATCGTCGCCGGTGAGATCCCCGCGACCGTGGTCAGCGAAACCGACCGCGTACTCGCGTTCCGCGACATCAACCCGCAAGCTCGGACTCATGTGCTCGTCATCCCGAAGGATCATCACCCGCACGTCGCGGCGCTCGCCGCCGCCGACAGCGGGCTGCTCGCCGAGGTGATCAGCCAGGCGCACCAGGTCGCGGCGGCCGAGGGCGTCAGCGAGACCGGCTACCGCGTGGTCTTCAACACCGGCGAGCAGGCCGGGCAGACCGTGCCCCACGTTCACGCGCACCTGCTCGGCGGCCGGCCCCTCACCTGGCCGCCGGGATGACCCAGCCCGCCGGCGCGTCCGGCCGGATACCCGCGAAAGCCCCGACGGCGGATAACATAGGTCCCGTTACGCTCGGGGGGCGGTCCCCCGGGGCTGCGAAAGCGTCGAATTGACAGATATCCCAGATGATGACCTGAACGCCAGGAGCAATCCAAACGGCGACAGGCGCTCAGATGAACCCAAGGGTCAACCGCGATCCCAGGTAAAGATCGTGATACCGGCCGATCATTCGATGGTCGGCTTGCTCGGATCCGGCGACGAACTCCTGCACGTGATCGAGCGGGAGTTTGCCGCCGACATCCATGTCCGCGGCAACGAGATCACCGCGACCGGCACCCCGGCGGAAACCGCCCTGGTGACCGCGCTCTTCGACGAGCTGGTCGAACTTCAGCGCAAGGGCACCGACCTGACGGCGGACGGGGTGGAGCGAGCCTCGGCCATGCTGCGCGCCGAACGCGGCGTGCGCCCGGCCGACGTGCTGACGGTCGGCATCCTGTCGGCCCGCGGCCGCACGATCCGGCCCAAGACCCTCAACCAGAAGCGCTACGCGGACGCCATCGACGAGCACACGATCGTGTTCGCCATCGGCCCGGCGGGCACCGGGAAGACCTACCTGGCCATGGCCAAGGCGGTCAAGGCGCTGCAGGCCAAGCAGGTCAACCGGATCATCTTGACCAGGCCAGCGGTAGAGGCGGGGGAGCGGCTCGGCTTCTTGCCTGGCACCCTGTACGAGAAGATCGACCCGTACCTGCGCCCGCTCTACGACGCGCTGCACGACATGCTCGACCCGGATTCCATCCCGCGCCTGATGGCCGCGGGCACCATCGAGATCGCCCCCCTGGCGTACATGCGCGGCCGGACTTTGAATGACTCGTTCATCATCCTCGACGAGGCGCAGAACACCTCCGCCGAGCAGATGAAGATGTTCCTCACCCGGCTCGGGTTCGGCTCGCAGGTGGTGGTGACGGGCGACGTCACCCAGGTCGACCTGCCGTCCGGCCAGGTCAGCGGGCTGCGTGTCGTCCAGGACATCCTCGACGGCATTCCCGACATCCACTTTGCCAGGCTGACCAGTCACGATGTGGTCAGGCACCGCCTGGTCGGCAAGATCGTCGACGCGTACGAGCGGTACGACGCGCAGGAAAGGCAGTTCGGCGGGGCAGGAAACGCGGCGGGCCGAGCGAACAGGCGGAAGGGCAGCTAGGACTCCGATGAGCATCGATATCGCCAACGAGGCGGGCATCGACGTGGACGAGGTGGGGCTAGCCGCGGTCGCCAGGTTCACGCTCGGCCAGCTGCGGATTCACCCGCTGGCCGAGCTTTCGATCCTGCTCGTGGACGAGCGGACCATGACCGAACTGCACGAGAGGTGGATGGGCGAGCCCGGGCCGACCGACGTCCTCGCCTTTCCCATGGATGAGCTCAGGCCGCCGCATCTGGGCGGGAACCGTGCGGGCGACCCGCAGCCCGACGGAAATCCCGGGCTGCTCGGAGACGTGGTGCTGTGCCCCCAGGTCGCGGCGGAACAGGCCGAAAAGGCCGGCCATGCCACCCAGGACGAGCTTGAGTTGCTGGCCGTGCACGGGATCTTGCACCTGCTCGGGTACGACCACGCCGAGCCGGAAGAGCACGCCGCCATGTTCGGCCTGCAGGATCAGCTGCTGAAGGCCTGGCGGGAGACGAAGCGGGACACGATGCGTGACACGATGCGGGACACGAAAGGCCAGGAAGGACCCGGCTGATGACCCCCCCGGCCTGGCTGCTGGTGGCGGCGGCCGTGCTCGCCCTCGCGGCTGGCTGGTGTGCGCGCGGCGAGGCCTCGCTGACGCTGATGTCCGCCACCGGCGCCGCCGAGCGCCCCGATCAGCTCGGCGGAGAAGGCCGCAAACGTCCAGCCGACGAGGGGCCGCTGCGGACCGTGATGGCTGACCTGCCCCGCTACCTCAGCGTGCTGCTGCTGCTCCGCGCCATCTGCGAGGTTTTCGCCGCGGTGCTCGTCACGGCCGCGTTCGTCCGCTGGTTCGGCGCTGACTGGCGCGCCATCCTTTCCGCGTTGGCGGTGGCGATCGGGCTGCGGTACGCGCTGACCGGCGTGCGCCCGCAGGCCAGCGCGACCGGCCCGCGGGCGGAGCGGACGGCCGAGCGCGCGGCCGCGTTCCTGTACCCGCTGACCCGGGCGCTGGGCCCGCTGCCCCGGCTGCTGGTCGCGGTGGGCAACGTCATGCCGCCGGGGCGCCGCAAGGCGCCGTCGGATCCGGACGGCCCGGAAGCCCGGTCTGAGCTGCGTGGGCTCGTCGACTACCTAGGGCGCAGGACCGGCATCGAGCCGGGCGAACGCGAGATGGTCCGCTCGGTCTTCGAGCTGGGCGACACCATCGTCAGGGAAGTCATGGTTCCCCGCACCGACATGGTGTTCATCGAGAGTGACCGAACCGTCGAGCAGGCCCTCTCGCTGGCCTTGCGCAGCGGTTTCTCGCGGATACCCGTGGTCGGCGAGAACGAGGACGATGTGGTCGGCATCGCCTACCTGAAGGACATCGTGAAGTGGAGTCATGAGCACCCCGGCGCCGACGCGACCGAGAAGGTGGCCACGGTGATGCGCGCGGCCCTCTACGTCCCCGATAGCAAGCCCGTGAACGAACTCCTTCGCCAGATGCAGGCGCAGCGCACCCACGTGGCCATCGTGATTGACGAGTACGGCGGGACCGCCGGGCTCGTCACCATCGAGGACATCCTCGAGGAGATCGTCGGCGAGATCACCGATGAGTACGACAACGAACGGCCGCCGGTGGAATGGCTCTCCGACGGCTCGGCCCGGGTGACTGCCCGGCTCTCTGTGACCGAGCTCGAGGAAGTGTTCGGGGTCAGGGTCGATGATGAGGACGTAGAGACGGTCGCCGGGCTGCTGGCCCACCAGCTCGGCCGGGTGCCGATCGCGGGCTCGACCGCGACCGTCCGCGGCCTGCGGCTCACCGCGGAGAATCTGGCCGGCCGCCGTAACAAGATCGGCACGGTGCTGGTGGAACGCGAACCGGAGGACGACACCGAGTCCTGATCACCCCGGTCCAACCTCGTAGACTCGGTCGGGTGAGCGATGTGACTCCTGACGCGGAAGATCTCAAGATCATCACCCTGGCCCGGTCTACCCGGGCGAGGGTGGCGGCCTCCGAGGGCGCGGCGGTCAGGGACGAGACCGGCCGCACCTACACCGCCGCCGCGGTGGCCCTGCCATCACTGCGGCTGTCCGCGCTGCGCCTGGCGGTGGCGATGGCGGTGTCCAGCGGCGCGCAGAAACTGGAGGCGGCCGCCCTGGTCAGCGACGCCGACCTGGACCCGGGCGATCTCGCCGTGGTCCGCGACCTCGGCCCGGATGCGACCGTCTTCCACGCCGCCCCTGACGGCACCATCCGCGCCACCCTGACCCCGTAGGCCCCTAAGCCGCCGCGCGCTGCTTCCTTTCTTTTGGACCGAACGGGCATTGGCGCTTCTCCCCGGAACATGCGGGAGTATTAAGGGGTGAACCAGCCACCGGCCGCCTTCCGCTCGGGTTTTGCCTCTCTCGTGGGCCGTCCGAACGTCGGAAAGTCGACCCTGACGAACGCGCTGGTCGGCGCCAAGGTCGCGATCACCAGCGACCGGCCGCAGACCACCAGGCGGGTGATCCGCGGCATCGTGCACCGCCCGGACGCGCAGCTAATCGTGGTCGACACGCCTGGCCTGCACAAGCCGCGGACGCTGCTCGGCGAGCACCTGGACAGCCTGGTCCGCTCCACGCTGGCCGAGGTCGACGTGATCGGGTTCTGCATCCCGGCCGGCGACCCGGTCGGCCCCGGTGACCGGTTCCTGGCCCGGGAACTCGAGAACGTCAAGAAGACCCCGGTCGTGGTCGTCGTAACCAAAACCGACGAGGTGCCCCCCGAGCGCGTCGCGGAGCAGCTGGTGGCGGTCAGCGAGCTCGGCGACTGGGCCGACGTGGTGCCGGTCTCCGCCGTGACCGGCTTCCAGCTCGACGTGCTCGCCGACGTGCTCGTCTCCCATCTGCCCGAAGGCATGCCCCTCTACCCCGACGGCGAGCTGACCGACGAGCCTGAGCTGATCATGGTCGCGGAGCTGATCAGGGAGGCGGCCCTGGACGGGGTCCGGGATGAGCTGCCGCACTCGATCGCCGTCGTCGTCGAGGAGATGGGACCCCGGCCCGGGCGCGCCGACCTGACCGACGTCCACGCCGAGCTTTACGTGGAGCGGCCGAGCCAGAAGGCCATCGTGATCGGCGCGAAGGGGGAGCGGCTGAAAGCGGTAGGCAGCCAGGCCCGTCGCCAGATCGAGGCGCTACTGGGCACCAAGGTCTACCTCGACCTGCACGTCAAGATCGCCAAAGACTGGCAGCGCAACCCCAAGCAGCTCCGCCGCCTGGGCTTCTATGACTGAGCCAGCTGCACAAGCAACGTCCGAGAGCAGACCGTGGCCGAACAGGGCGATGTCCGCACCGCCATCACCGTCGACGGCGGATTCGCCGCCTGACCCTCCCGCCGTGGCTCATGGTCAATTGCCCGCGGTCACGGCTTTGAGCTCGTCGAGCGATTCCCGGATGTGCTGCGTCAGGTCTCGCTGACCAGTTTCGCTGACCCAGCGCTCGAACGCGACTTTGAAGACAGCGATCCCCGCCTCGGCGGTCAGGCTCGCGGCTGGGTCGGCGACGCCGCGCTGGCGCAGCGCGCCGGCGAGCGCCGAGGCGAGTGCGGCCAGCTTGACCAGCTCGCGTTCCTGGAGCTCCGCGTTCGCGGCAATGATGGCCTGACGCTGGCGGGCGCCTTCGCGTCGCTCCTGGAGCGCGGCACCGGCAGCCTCCAGGGCCGCGGCGACCGCGTCGATCGGGGCCGCGGAATCAGGCGCGCTGGCGACCGTGCTCACGAAGAGTTCCTGCAGTGCGCCCGCGCCCCAGAACAGGACCTCGCGCTTGTCGGCGAAGTGCCGGAAGAACGTTCGTTCCGTCAATCCTGCCCGCGCGGCGATCTCCGCCACCGTGGTCTGTTCGAACCCACGCTCGCTGTAGAGCTCCATCGCCGCCTGCTCCAGCCGGCCACGCGCGTTTGGCTCCCATCGGCCCATGCCATGATCATAGGTGATGACAGCCGCTGACATCCTTGCTATGCTGATGACAGCGACTGACATCGGTTTGTCCCGGGCGTGTCGTGTGCCGAGGACGGCCGACTTAACTGGAGGTTTCTCATGCATGTTTTCGTTACCGGCGCGTCCGGCTGGATCGGCTCCGCCGTCGTTCCCGAGCTCATCAGCTCGGGCCATCAGGTCACCGGGCTCGCCCGCTCAGATGCCTCCGCCGCTGCGCTCATTGCGGCCGGGGCCCAGGTACAGCGCGGCACCCTTGATGACCTCGACATCCTGCGCAGCGCGGCGGCCGGCGCCGATGGCGTGATCCACCTCGCGTTCAAGCACGACATCGCCTTCTCGGGCGGCTTCGAGGACGCTGCCGACGCGGATCGCCGCGCCGTCGAGACCTTCGGGGAGGCGCTCGCGGGTTCTGACCGGCCATTCGTCATCGCCTCCGGGACGCTCGGGCTCGCGCTCGGGCGGGTGGGGACCGAACGGGACGGGCATGGTTCCGACCCGGCTATGGCCGCCTGGGGGCCCGGTCCGCGGGCCCGGCAGGCTACGGCCGAGATCACGCTCTCCCTCGCCTCCCGCAACGTCCGCTCGTCCGTGCTGCGGCTCCCGCCGACGGTGCACGGCGAAGGAGATAACGGCTTCATGGCGGCCATAGTCGGCATCGCCCGTGCCAAGGGCGTCTCCGGCTACATCGGCGACGGGTCCAACCGCTGGCCCGCCGTGCACCGCCTCGATGCGGCGCACCTGTTCCGCCTGGCGCTGGAGAACGCCCCGGCGGGATCGACGCTGCACGCGGTCGCCGACGAGGGCGTGCCGATCCGCGCCGTCGCCGAAGTGATCGGCCGTCACCTGGACCTGCCAGTGGTCTCGATCCCCCGTGAGGAGGCAGCCGAGCACTTCGCGTGGCTGGGCGGCTTCCTCGGGGTCGACAGCCCGGCCTCGAGCACGCTGACCCGCGAGCTGCTGGGATGGCAGCCGACCCACCCCGGACTTATCGAAGACCTCGACAAGGGTCACTACTTCGACCACCTGGCCGACACAGGCGCCGTCACAAGATCGCGATCGGGTTGACCGGCGAGCCGGTGCCGGTGGGCAGGCGTAGCGGCGCGATGACGCACAGGAACGACCAGCGGCCGGCCGCCGCACACGCCTCGGCAAGCTCAGTGAACTGCAAGTAGTCCAGCAGGTGGAGGCCCAGGGCGTTGACCGCGAGCACGTGTACCGGGAAGTCGACGCCAGCGACGGTGCTAGGGGCGGTGTCGTTGTTACCGTCGCTGCCCAGAGCGGCGATCCTGCGCTGCGCCAAGAGCGGCAGCACCTCCGGGTGCAGCCCGGCCCGTGCCTTAGCGGCATCCCAGGGACCTTGCTCGTTTCGCCGTTGCCGGTGACCAACCATGATGAGCGCGATGTCACCCTGGCCGATCCGGACTTGCTGGTCCCGCTCGGCCGCGAGAAGGTCCGCCACGGTCACATGGTCGCCCGGTTCTAGCCAGCGCACCCCACGGGATCGCGGCACATCGATGAGCACTCCGCGGCCCACGATGCCGTCGGCGGCCACGCCGATGGATAGTTCGGCCGCCCCGGTCTCGGTGATGGTGTCCGCGGCCACCCCGTTGTACAACTTGCCGTCAAAGATCACGTGGCACAACGCGTCGACATGGCTGTCGGCGTCGCCATGAATGTTCATCACGATCCGGTCCATGCTGAAGGACAGCCCCAGGCCGGCGTCCGCCCCCAGCGCGCCTGTCATCTGGTGCTCGGCGGGGTAAGGGTTGTCGGGCCCCGCCCAGTCCTCCACCGGTGCGGCGAGTGACACGGTGCGGCCCAGCCTGACCTGCGCGGCGGCGGCGAGCACCTCAGCGGCCGTGATGTAGTTCAGCGCCCCGCGCCGGTCATCCGGTCCCCATCGCGCGGGGCCGGACAGCCGCTTATACAGCGAGCGGAACTCTGCCTCGGTCATCCCTGGCGGTGGCGTCGCCGGGTCGGTGCCCTTCCCCTGAGTGTCGGCCATCCGATCAGTCTCCGAGTTCGCGGGGCCGGCTGTCATCATCTGCCGCGGGTGAGCCAGCCCGGGTTAGGCAGGCCCAGCGAATCACCGCCATACGCTGAGGCGGGCCGGCCCGGGCTGATTCTCCTGGACCTGAACCTGCCCGGCCTGCACAGCCACGGCCCCCCGGCCGCGCCGGGGTAACCCCCCCGGCCTACCGCCAGGTCATCACTCCTGGGCGCCCCGGGCGCAACGTAAGCAACAGTTGACCCACCCGCCTCAGCGTGTCGGCCTGCGGCTATCGCGTTGTCCGCGGCCACGAGCTGAAGCCGCAAAAATGAGGTATCGGATCTGCATCGCCATGGCGCGCCGAGGCCCGGCGGCGACATGATGGGTTTACCTGTACCGGAAAGGCCAGGGTGCACCGTCTGGGTGGGGTGCGTACGAGGGCGTGTGCAGTTGGTAGTTCAGAAGGGGACCTACCTTGCTGATCATCTTTGGCCTGCGCGTGTTCTACCGGACGATCGCGCAGGGCACCTTCTATTGCCGTCGTTGCGGCGGGGACCGGCAGTACCGGAAACGCTCCGGGCGCCGCTGGTTCACCCTGTTCTTTCTCCCGGTTATCCCGCTGAAGTCGGTGGGCGAGCATGTCCAGTGCACCACCTGCCGGACCCGGTACGTGACGGACGTGCTCAACCAGCCGACGACCGCGCAGATGCAGGCGGCCCTTCCCGCGGGGATGCGGGCCGCGGTCTCGGCCATGCTGCGGTCGGGTGATCCAGCCAGCCCGGTATCGCGGCAGCGGGCGATCGAAGCGGTGATCGGAGCGGGTACGCCAGGCTACAACGAGGCCATGCTGAGCGCCGATCTCATGCGGCCATTCGAGTCGATCCGCCCGGCCCTGAACCAGGTGGGCGGGCAGCTCACCATTCAGGCCAGGGAGTGGTATCTGGCCGAAGTGATCCGGATCGCGATGGCGGATGGCCCGCTGACAGAAACCGAGCGGCACGCCGCCCTCGCCATCGGGGTCGACCTCGGCATGACCCAGGCACAGGTCATCGGCGTGGTCGCGATGACCGAGCAGTCCGCCGGCCACGACTAGCCGAGCAGAGCCGCCACGTTGATCCGGTACCAGGTACTGGGCGGGCCGAGGATGGTGTAGCCGAGGGCCTCGTTCACCGCGATCATGTGCTCGTTAGCCTGGGCGTTCCATGTCACGATCCGTTCCGGCTCCGGCGCCAGCGACCAGGGGCGCCGTTTCCGGCCGGCTCGTCTGGCTGGTAGGGTAATCAGCAATGTTGCGCGAGCTGCTCCTCCTTAGCGGCCGCGGCGGGGGCCGATAGGCCGGCTCCTCGTCGCGGGGTGTTGGCGTGTCCGCTGGCCATCGACATGGCCAGCGTTGACCTGGCAACCGCCCACCAGTTACGAGGAAGTAACCGACAATGCAGCAGGATCACGCGGTCAACCGCGTCTCACCAGTACAACAGCAGCCGAGTGGCATGCCGTGCCACCGCTATACCCCGTTCAAGGCGGTCGAGCTGCCGGACCGCACCTGGCCCGCTAAGACCATCGAGGCGGCCCCGCGCTGGCTATCGACCGATCTCCGGGACGGGAACCAGGCGCTGATCGACCCGATGAGCCCGGCTCGTAAGCACAAGATGTTCGATCTGCTGGTGCGGATGGGCTACAAGGAAATCGAGGTCGGGTTCCCGTCCGCGAGCCAGACCGACTTCGACTTCGTGCGCGAGCTGATCGTGGGTCAGCACATCCCCGATGACGTCAGGATCTCGGTGCTCACCCAGGCCCGGGAGGATCTAATCGAGCGCTCGGTTCAGTCGCTCGTCGGCGCCCGCCTGGCCACCGTGCACCTGTACAACGCGACCGCCCCGATATTCCGCCGGGTGGTGTTCCGTATCGATCGCGAGGAATGCAAGGCGCTCGCCGTAGAGGGCACCCGCCACGTCATGAAGTACGCCGAGGAACTCCTCGATGGCACCGACTTCGGCTATGAGTACTCGCCGGAAATCTTCATGGACACCGAGCTCGACTTCACCGCCGAGGTCTGCGCGGGCGTCATGGATGTCTGGCAGCCCGGGCCTGACCGGGAGATCATCCTCAACCTGCCGTGCACGGTCGAGCGGTCCACGCCGAACGTCTACGCCGACCAGATCGAGTGGATGACCAGGAACCTGCCGGACCGCGACTACGTGTGCCTCTCCGTGCACACCCACAATGACCGGGGTACCGCGGTCGCCGACGCCGAACTGGCCGTTCTCGCGGGCGCGGACCGGATCGAGGGATGCCTGTTCGGAAACGGCGAGCGCACCGGCAACGTTTGCCTGGTCACCCTGGGGCTGAACCTGTTCAGCCAGGGCATTGACCCGATGATCAACTTCGCCGACATCGACGAGATCCGTCGCACGGTCGAGTACTGCAACCAGATCCCGGTTCATCCGCGCCACCCCTACGCGGGTGATCTGGTCTACACCGCCTTCTCCGGCTCCCACCAGGACGCCATCAAGAAGGGTTTCGAGGCGCTGGAGGCCGAGGCGGCCAGCGCCGGCGTCCCGTTCGCCGAGTACCCGTGGGCGGTGCCGTATCTGCCGATCGACCCGCATGACGTGGGCCGCACCTACGAGGCGGTTATCAGGGTCAACTCGCAGTCGGGCAAGGGCGGCGTCGCCTACGTGATGAAGGCCGAGCACCAACTGGATCTTCCGCGCCGCCTGCAGATCGAGTTCTCGCGGGTGATCCAGGGACACACGGACACCGAGGGAGGCGAGGTCTCTCCCGGCCGGATGTGGGAGATCTTCTCGGCCGAGTACCTCAGCGAAGGGCTGCTGGCGCTGCTGGACCACCAGACATCTTCGGTCGTCGAGGGCAAGCATGCCCTCACCGCCGAAGTGGTCGCCGACGGGCGCGTGCGGCAGGTCAAGGGTGTCGGCAACGGCCCCATCTCCGCGTTCTGTGACGCGCTCGCCACCATCGGCGTGACCGCGCGAGTGCTTGACTACAACGAGCACGCCCTGACCGAAGGCACCGACGCTCAGGCGGCGGCGTACGTTGAGTGCGAGATCGGCGACCAGGTCTTCTGGGGTGTCGGCATTGACACGAACACGGTCACGGCCTCGATGCGCGCGGTCCTTTCCGCGGTGAACCGCTCCCGCCGCGACTGAGCGAAGGCGGTACTGAACGAAGGCGGTACTGAACGAAGGCGGTACTGAACGAAGGCATGACGGCGGGGTCCCGTCACGGCCGGCGGGGCCCCGCCTTCGTGCTCCCGGATCCCAACCCCGGACCGGACCGGACCGGACCGGACTCCGGACTCCGGACTCCGGACTCCGGACTCCGGACTCCGGACTCCGGCTCCAGGGGCCGGGCGCTGGCTCCGGGGGCCGGGCGCCGGCTGGCCGGACCGCTTTATATGCGGCTAGTTCGCGCTGGCATACGAGAGAATGGGTAAGTGCAGCTTTACCGGGATGACGGCATTGTGCTGCGGACGCAGAAGCTGGGCGAGGCGGACCGGATCATTACCGTGCTCGGCCGGAGCACCGGCCGGGTCCGGGCCGTGGCCAAGGGCGTCCGCCGGACCAAGTCGAGATTCGGCGCCCGGCTCGAGCCGTTCACGCATGTCGACTTGATGCTGCACGTGGGACGGTCGCTGGACGTGATCACGCAGGCCGAGGTGATCCGGCCCTATGGTGAGCCGCTGACCGGGGACTACCCCCGGTACACGGCGGGCGTGGCGATGCTCGAAACGGCCGAGCGGTTCACCCCGGTGGAGAAGGAACCCGCGCTGCGCCAGCTGCTGCTGCTGATCGGCGGGTTGCGCGCCCTCGGTGAAGGAGAGCACGACTCGCGGCTGGTGCTCGACGCCTTCCTGCTTCGCTCGCTCGCGGTGGCCGGATACGCGCCCGCCCTGGAGGAGTGCGCCCGCTGCGGCGCCCCGGGCGCCATCCCTGGCGGGCGCCGGCTGCCGGCCTTCGCCGTCCCGGCCGGAGGCATGGTGTGCGCTTCCTGCCGGCCGCCCGGTGCCGCCTCACCGGCCGCGCCGACGGTCGCCCTGATGCTCGCCCTGCTGAGCGGGGACTGGGACAGCGCGGACCGCAGCGAAAGGAGGAACCAGGTAGAGTGCAGCGGGCTGGTCGCCGCGTACCTTCAGTGGCACCTAGAGCACTCGATCCGTTCACTGCGTCACGTGGAGCGTGTCTGATGGGAGAAGGCCCGCGCCGCGCGGGCGTCCGGCCGCCCGATCCGCATCCGAGCGGCGTGCGGCCGCCCGATATACCTCGGCAGCTGGTGCCCAGGCATGTCGCCCTGGTGATGGACGGCGACGGACGCTGGGCGAAGAAACGCGGGCTGCCCAGGACCGAGGGTCATAAGGAAGGCGAATCCTCGCTGCTCGACGTGATCATGGGGGCGATCGAGCTCGGCATTCCTTACCTGTCCGCCTATGCCTTTTCTACCGAGAACTGGCGGCGATCGCCGGACGAAGTGCGCTTCCTGATGGGCTTCAACCGTGATGTCATCCACCGGCGCCGTGACCTGCTGAATGAGATGGGAGTCCGCATTCGCTGGGCTGGCCGCCGGCCGAAGCTATGGCGCAGCGTGATCAGCGAGCTTGAGGACGCCGAGCAGCTCTCGGCCGGGAATTCGGTGCTGACCCTGCAGTTCTGCGTCAACTACGGCGGCCGGGCCGAGATCGCCGACGCCGCCGCCGCCATAGCCGCGGAGGTAGCCGCCGGGAAGCTCCGGCCGGAGCAGGTCAACGAAAAGATGTTCGCCCGCTACCTGGACGAGCCGGGGATCCCGGAAGTCGACCTTTTTGTCAGGTCATCCGGTGAGCAGCGCCTTTCCAACTTCCTGCTCTGGCAGTCCGCCTATGCCGAACTGGTGTTTCTCGACACCCTCTGGCCGGATTTCGATCGCAGGCACTTGTGGCACGCCTGCGAGATCTTCGCCAGCCGCGACCGCAGGTACGGCGGCGCCCGGCCGAACCCCGTTCCGCCTCCGCTGGACTCCGTACCCTAGCCGTCTGCTCATGCCCCTCACGGGTCCGGTGGCCCGCGGGTGACGGGAAGTCACCCATGCGCATCGGGTGAATTCAATTCGCGATCGCCCGCCGGTACTCCTAAGCTGTTGGTCTCAGGCAGCGGAAGGCGGGCCGAGGGCCTCCCGTACCCGCGCCGGGATCACCATGGGGATCGCGCCCGTCGCGTCCGCCGACCGCCAGCCGGATGGAGACTTTGATGGCACTGCGCAGTGACCGTCTCGACGCCATTGTCAACCTGAGCAAGCGACGGGGATTCGTCTACCCGTCCAGCGAAATCTACGGTGGCTTGCGGGCTTCCTGGGATTACGGCCCGCTGGGCGTGGAGCTGAAGAACAACATCAAGCGCCAGTGGTGGCGCTCGATGGTGCAGGAGCGCGACGACATCGTCGGTCTCGACTCCTCGGTCATCCTGGCCCGGGAGGTGTGGGAGGCCAGCGGCCACGTCACCGAGTTCGTGGATCCGCTGACGGAGTGCATGTCCTGCCACAAGCGGTTCCGGGCCGATCACCTGATCGAGGCCTACGAGGAGAAGCACCACCACGCTCCGGCCGAGGGGCTCAAGGACATCGCCTGCCCGAACTGCGGCACCCGGGGCGCCTTCACCGAGCCGCGCATGTTCAACGGCCTGCTGCGCACCCACCTGGGCCCGGTGGAGGGGGCCGGGGAGGCGGGCGGGGAGTCCGGCCTGGCCTACCTGCGCCCGGAGACCGCGCAGGGCATCTTCATCAACTTCCGCAACGTGCTGCAGACCTCGCGCCGCAAGCTCCCCTTCGGCATCGCCCAGGTCGGCAAGTCGTTCCGCAACGAGATCACCCCGGGCAACTTCATCTTCCGTACCAGGGAATTCGAGCAGATGGAGATGGAGTTCTTCGTCCGCCCGGGCACCGACGAGGAATGGCACCAGCGCTGGATCGACGAGCGCTTCGGCTGGTACGCGGACCTGGGCATCCGCAAGGACAACCTGCGCCTTTACGAGCACCCGGAGGAGAAACTCGCGCACTACTCCAAGCGCACGGTGGACATCGAGTACAAGTTCGACTTCGCGGGCACCGAGTGGGGCGAGCTTGAGGGCATCGCCAACCGCACCGACTTCGACCTGAAGACCCACCAGGCCGCGTCCAAGCAGGACATGTCCTACCTGGACCAGGAGTCGGGCGAGCGGTTCATCCCGTACGTGATCGAGCCCGCGGCCGGGGTCGACCGGGGCGCGCTGGTGTTCCTGCTGGACGCCTACGCCGAAGACGAGGCGCCGGACGCCAAGGGCAAGCTGGAGAAGCGAACGGTGCTGCGGCTTGACCGCAGGCTGGCGCCGGTGAAGGTGGCGGTGCTCCCGCTGTCCCGCAACGCCGACCTCTCACCCAAGGCCCGCGACCTGGCCGCGGCCCTGCGCAAGCGCTGGAACACCGACTTCGACGACGCCAGCGCGATCGGCCGGCGGTACCGGCGCCAGGACGAGATCGGCACCCCGTACTGCGTCACGGTCGACTTCGACACCCTCGAGGACCAGGCGGTCACGATCCGGGACCGGGACACCATGGACCAGGAGCGGGTCGGGATCGCGAACGTCGAGGCCTATCTCACCGAGCGCCTCGGCCCCTGCTGAGACCCGCGCTCGTTCGGTAAAAAAGATCTTTTCTGCCGAACGGGGCGTGGTATCACCGTCCGGCCATCATCACGCCGAACGGCGGTAGATGTCGGCGGCGGCCTGGTGAAAGCCCGCCGGCAGGCCGTCCGCGGCCATGCTCGCGGCGATCTCCTCCATCTCCGCGATCCAGCGCCAGCCCTTGTCCGCCGCGGCCCCGGCGGCGCGGGCGGACCGGTCCTGCAGGCCGGGCTGGGACAGCCGCCACTCGGCCAGCAGGGTGTCCTCGACGCCCTCGGCCTGAGCCAGCGCCCGGGCCGCCAGCAGCAGGGCGGCCGAACCCTTGGTCCACGACGCGTACGCCATCTTCACCGCCGAGGCCGCGCCCACCTCGCCGCCTACCACGCGGGCTGCCACGGCGGTGCCGTCGAACAGCGCGCGGACCTCCTCGGCCCGGGTCGCGGACAGGTAGAGCCGGATGAAGCCGGGCGCGACCGGCGGCGTCCCGATGATCCCGCCGTCCACGTAGCTGGCCCCGCCGGCCTCGACGATCCCGGCCACCTCGCGCGCCGTCGCGGGGGAGATCGCGTTGGCGTCCACGTACACGCCGCCGAACCCGGCCACCTGACGCGCGATCCCGACCGCCGCGTGCGGCGGGGCGATCGACAGCACGACGTCCGCCCGCCGGACCAGGCCGGCCAGGTCGCCCGCGGCCGTCAGCCCGGCCGCCTCGGCCCGCCCCGCGGTCGCCGGGCTGCGTCCCTCCGGCACCCAGAGGACCTCGTACCCGCCGTCGGCCAGGCACTGCCCGACCGCGGCGCCCATCTCACCCGGATGCAGCAGTCCGATCGTCAGCTCGCCCATACTCCCTATTTCACCAGGTGCCGGACAGGGGGGCGGTTAGGTTGTTGCCATCCAACGGGCCTACCTGCGCGGGCAGCAGCGTGAACGAGTTCCCGCTGATTACGCCGATCCGGGCTTTACCAGCGCCGGGGATCATCCCGATGAGCACGCTGCCCGATGAGTTGGACCACAGCACCGCGATGACTAGAGGGCTCACGTGGTGCAGCGTCCAGTGCCCGAGGATGTGCGTGACCTTTCCCGTTACGGTGGAGTACTCGCCGAACTCGGCCTCGGCCGGGGCGGCGGCCGAGGGCGGCAGGTCCGTAGCGTTGGCTTTCACGTATCAGAGACGCAGGCGCGCTGGTGTGGTTGCGTGCCCTGGCCGTAAAGGATTGGCTAGGACGGTAGAGTCCCGAGTGACTAAAACTATGAAGACACAGTGTCAGCTAAGTGATGTGCGCTGCGAGGAGCAGGAAGTGCCGAAGCTCGTTTATGACTTTACCGAAGGCAACAAGGATCTTAAGGACCTGCTAGGCGGTAAGGGCGCCAACCTGGCCGAGATGACCAATCTCGGCCTGCCGGTGCCGCCCGGATTCATCATTACCACCGAGGCCTGCCGTTACTACCTCCAGCAGGGCAGCACGCCGGAAGGCCTCGATGAGGAGATCGCGGCTCACCTGGATCGGCTGGAATCGGCGATAGACCGCAAGCTCGGCGATCCGGCCGACCCGCTGCTGGTCAGCGTCCGGTCCGGGGCGAAGTTCTCCATGCCGGGCATGATGGACACCGTCCTTAACATCGGCCTGTCCGACGACTCGGTTCAGGGCCTGGCCAAGCAGGCCGGCAACGAGCGGTTCGCCTGGGACGCCTACCGCCGCCTGATCCAGATGTTCGGCAAGACCGTCCTCGACGTCGATGGCGAGCACTTCGAGCACGCCATCGAAGCCGCCAAGCAGGCCAAGGGCGTCCGCAATGACCTCGACCTGGACGCGGCCGACCTGCAGAACCTGGTCGAGACGTTCAAGGGCATCGTCAAGGCGCAGGCCGGAAGGGAATTCCCGCAGGACCCCAGGGAGCAGATGGACCTGGCCATCAAGGCCGTGTTCCACTCCTGGAACTCGCCCCGCGCCATCCTGTACCGCCGCCAGGAGCGCATCCCCACCGACCTGGGCACGGCCGTGAACGTGGTCGCGATGGTGTTCGGCAACCTGGGCATGGACTCGGGCACCGGGGTCGCGTTCACCAGGGACCCGGGCAGCGGCGCCCAGGGCGTCTACGGTGACTACCTGCAGAACGCCCAGGGCGAGGACGTCGTGGCCGGCATCAGGAACACCGTCCCGCTGCAGGACCTGGAGAACATCAACAAGGCCGCTTACGACCAGTTGATGCAGATCATGAACACGCTGGAGAACCACTACCGCGACCTGTGCGACATCGAGTTCACCATCGAGCGCGGCAAGCTGTGGATGCTGCAGACCCGGGTGGGCAAGCGCACCGCCGCGGCCGCGTTCCGCATCGCCATGCAGCTGGTGGACCAGGGCCTGATCGACATGGACGAGGCCCTGACCCGGGTCACCGGGGAGGAGCTGGCCCGGCTGATGTTCCCCCGGTTTGACACCAGCGGTGAGGTCACCAAGATCGCCAAGGGCGTGAGCGCGTCGCCCGGCGCCGCCGTCGGCAAGGCCGTCTTCGACTCGGCCCGCGCGGTCGAGCTGGCCGCCCAGGGCGAGAAGGTCATCCTGGTCCGCCGCGAGACCAACCCGGACGACCTGCACGGCATGATCGCCGCCCAGGGCATCTTGACCAGCCGCGGCGGCAAGACCAGCCACGCGGCCGTGGTCGCCCGCGGCATGGGCAAGACCTGCGTCTGCGGTGCCGACGAGCTGGTGGTGGACACCAAGGCGAAGCAGTTCACCGCCCCCGGTGACATCACGATCTCCGAGGGCGACATGATCTCCATCGACGGCACCAGCGGCGTCGTCTACGCCGGCCAGGTTCCCGTCCTTCCGTCGGAGGTGGTGCGCTACTTCGAAGGCGAGCTGCACCCGCACTCCGACGAGGCCGACGACCTGATCCGGGCCGTGCACTCGATCATGACCCACGCCGACGCCAAGCGCCGTCTCGGCGTGTACGCCAACGCGGACACCGGCCCGGACTGCGAGCGGGCCCGCCGGTTCGGCGCCGCCGGCGTCGGCCTGGTCCGCACCGAGCACATGTTCCTCGGCGAGCGCCGTCAGCTGGTCGAGGACCTGATCCTGGCCAGCACCCAGGACGAGCGCCAGCGCGCGCTGGACGCCCTCGAGCCGCTGCAGCGCGGCGACTTCGTGGAGATCCTGGAGGCCATGGACGGCCTGCCGACGACCATCCGGCTGATCGACCCGCCGCTGCACGAGTTCCTGCCCGACCTGACCGAACTCTCCGTCAAGGTCGCCCTGGACGGCGACCAGGCCACCGAGAAGGACAAGGTGCTGCTGGCCGCGGTGCGCAGGCTGCACGAGCAGAACCCGATGCTCGGCCTGCGCGGCGTCCGGCTCGGCCTGGTCATCCCCGGCCTGTTCGAGATGCAGGTCCGCGCGATCGCGCACGCGGCCGCGGACCTCAAGCAGGCGGGCAAGGACCCGCGCCCGGAGGTCATGATCCCGCTCACCGCGACCGTGCAGGAGATGGAGATCATGCGCGAGCGCACCGAGCGGGTACTTAAGGAGGTCGAGGAGGAGACAGGCGCTCACGTGCACACCCTCATCGGCACGATGATCGAGGTGCCGCGGGCCGCGGTGAACGCGGGGCCGATCGCCGCCAGCGCGGAGTTCTTCTCCTTCGGCACGAACGACCTGACCCAGATGACCTGGGGCTTCTCCCGTGACGACGTAGAGGGCGCGTTCTTCAGCCGGTACATCGAGCTGGGTATCTTCGGCGTCTCCCCATTCGAGACGATCGACCGGGACGGCGTCGGCCGCCTGGTCGACATCGCGGTCCGCGAGGGCAAGGCGGCGCGGCCCGACCTCGAGCTCGGCGTCTGCGGCGAGCACGGCGGCGACCCGGACTCGGTGCACTTCTTCCACGACGTCGGCCTGGACTACGTGTCCTGCTCGCCGTTCCGCGTCCCGATCGCCCGCCTGGAGGCCGGCCGGGCCGCGCTGGAATCGGCCGGTTCCGACAGCAGGTAGCCGGCTTGACCCCAGGTTACGATCCAAGCGCCACGGCCCGCTGGGTGGCAGAGCCGCCCAAGCGGGCCGGGCGCAGTGACTTCGAGCGGGACCGCGCCCGCGTCCTGCACAGCGCCGGGCTGCGCAGGCTGTCGGCCAAGACCCAGGTGGTCGCGGCCGGCAGCGCGGACTTCCCCCGGACCAGGCTGACGCACTCCTTGGAGTGCGCCCAGATCGGGCGGGAGCTCGGCGAGGAAATCGGCTGCGACCCGGACCTGGTGGACGCGGCCTGCCTGGCCCACGACATCGGCCACAGCCCGTTCGGTCACAACGGCGAATTCGCGCTCAACGAGCTGGCCGCCGACCACGGCGGTTTCGAAGGCAACGCGCAGTCGCTCCGGCTGCTCACCCGGCTCGAACCCAAGGTGGCCGGCGCGGGCCTGAACCTGACCCGCGCCACCCTCGACGCCACCCTGAAGTACCCCTGGTTCAGGGCTAGCCGGGGGGACGACCCCCCAAGACCCCCCCGCGTTTCCTCCCGGGGGGACCCATCCCCCCGGACCCCCCTTGGGAGAGACCCATCCCCCCGGACCCCCCTTGGGAGAGACCCATCCCCCCGGACCCCCCTCGGGAGAGACCCATCCCCCCAGACCCCCCATGGGGGGGACCCATCCCCCCGGACCTCCCCTGGCAAGTTCGGCGTCTACGCCGAAGACGCCGAGGTGTTCGGCTGGATCAGGCAGGGCGCGCCGGCCGGGCGGCCGTGCCTGGAGGCGCAGGTCATGGACTGGGCCGACGACGTGGCCTACTCGGTCCACGATATGGAAGACGGCTTTCACGCCGGCCTGATTACCTTCAAGAACCTGCAGTCCGCGGCCGAACGGGCCGCCGTTTCCGCCACCACGGCCGCCACCTATTGCGACGATGACGTCCCGGTCGCGGAACTGGTCGAGGTCCTCGATGCGCTGCTCGCCCTGGACGTCTGGCCCGCCCACTACGACGGCGGTCCCGACACCGTCGCCGCCCTGAAGAACCTCACCAGCGAGCTGATCGGCCGCTTCTGCGTAGCCGCCCAGCAAGCCACGCTCGCCGTCACCCCCGCACCCCTCACCCGTTACGCCGCCGACCTCATCGTGCCCCGGCGGCAGCGGCTGGAATGCGCACTGCTCAAGGGGATCACCGCGCACTATGTGATGACCCGCGCGGGCGTGATCGCGGCCCAGGCCGCCGAACGGGAACTCCTCACCGAACTGGCCTACGCCATCGAGCGCGGCGCGCCGCAGACCCTCGATCCGCTGCTGCGCCCGTCCTGGGACGCGGCCGGGACCGCCGCCGCCCGCCGCCGCGTGGTCATCGATCAGGTCGCCTCCCTCACCGACACGTCAGCTATCGCCTGGCATCACCGCCTCTGCGGGCCCGGCGCGTCGTAGCCTGGGTGCCATGCCACCTTTCGTGATTGCGGGCGGTGCCCTGGCCGCGGCCAAGGCCGCCGAGACGCTCCGCGACGAGGGGTTCGACGGTGAGATCGTGATCGTCGGCTCCGAACCGGAACGCCCCTATGAACGCCCGCCGCTGTCCAAGGGATACCTGCTCGGCCAGGCGGAGCGTGACTCGGTCTACGTGCACCCGGCCGACTGGTACGCCGAGCACCAGGTCGAGTTGCGTTCCGGCGTCACCGTCACCGCCATCGACCGCGGCACCGCCACCGTCACCACGTCAGGCCCGGCCGGTACCGGGACCGTGCCCTACGACAAGCTGCTGCTCGCGACAGGCGCCTCGCCGCGCCGCCTTGATTTCCCCGGCTCCGACCACGACCAGGTCCTGTACCTGCGCACGCTGGCCGATTCCGGCCGGCTGCGCGCGGCGTTCCAGCCCGGGACGCGGGTCGTGGTGGCCGGGGCCGGCTGGATCGGCCTGGAGACCACCGCGGCGGCGCGGCAAGCCGGCTGTGAGGTCACCGTGCTCGAGCCGCAGCCGACCGCGCTGCACGACCAGGTCGGTCCCGAGCTCGGCAGCGTGTTCGCCGACCTGCACCGCGCGCATGGCGTGGCGTTCCGCTTCGGCGAGCGGGCGGTCGAGTTCCGCCCCGGCCTGGTCATTACCTCAGCCGGCGCGGAACTGCAGGCCGACCTGCTCGTGGTGGGCATCGGCGCGGCCCCGAACGACGAGCTGGCCGCCCGCGCCGGACTCGATGTTTCCAACGGCGTCCTGACCGACGAGGTGCTGCGCACCTCGGACGCGAGCATCTTCGCCGCCGGCGACGTGGCGAACTCGTTCAACCCGCTGCTCGGCCGCCGGGTCCGCGTCGAGCACTGGGCCAACGCCCTGAACGGAGGACCGGCCGCGGCCAAGTCCATGCTCGGCCAGCCCGTCGTCTATGACCCCGTGCCCTACTTCTATAGCGACCAGTACGACCTCGGCATGGAATGCTCCGGCCTGCCCACCCCCGGCACCTACGACCGGGTCGCCTACCGAGGTGACCGGAACGCCCTGGAGTTCATCGCGTTCTGGCTCTCCCGCGGCACCGTGATCGCCGGCATGAACGTCAACGTCTGGGACGTCACCGCCGACATCCAGTCCCTGGTCCGCTCCGCCCGCCAGGTAGACCTCTCCCGCCTAACCGACCCCACGATCCCCCTCTCCGACGTCTGACCGGCCCTCTCCAGTCTCGCCGCCGCCCGCCGCCCGCGAACCAGGTTGCGCTGGCGCGGGGATCTGCATGAACTCATCGTTGCCGCCGCGGGCGGGGATCATTCGGTGCTGGAATTCCGCTATCACCGGGACGTGGAGCGGGCTCATGGCCTGCCGGAACCGGATCGTCAGGTGCCGTTCATGACGCCGGCCGGGCGGCGCGGGCGCCGGGACCGGGTCTACGAGAATTACGGCGTGGTGGTCGAGCTCGACGGGCGGCTGGCGCATCCGGCCGAGAACCAGCCGAAGGATAAGAGCAGGGACAATGCCGCCGCCGCGGTCGGGATGCAGTCACTGCGTTACGGCTGGACGGAGGTTAAGTGGAAGGCCTGCGCGACCGCTGCGGAAGTGGCCAAGGTGCTCCGCCTGCATGGCTGGGAAGGCAGGCCGCGACCGTGCTCACCCGGCTGTGCCGTCCAACGCGCCGCGGTCCGGGCCGGTGACGGCGCCCGTGCCGGTGATGGCCGCGAGCACCAGGGCGGTATCGGTCAGGTCGGGCAGGAGGGCGTGCGCGCCAGCCGCGGTTAGCTCCGCCGCGGAGTAGCTGCCGGTCGCGACGGCCACCGCCCGGGCGCCGGTGGCCAGTGCGGCCTCGACGTCCAACGGCGTGTCACCGACCAGCACGGTCGACCAGCCGGAAAAGTCGGCTCGGTAAAGCTCGCCGGCCGCGCTGCGGGCCACCCCCACCAGCTCCGCCCGGACCTCATGCGCGTCCCCGTACGCACCGGCGTCCAGATCGAGATGATCACCAAGACCAGCTAGGCCGAGCTTCAGCGCCGCCAGCGGCCTGATGTTGCCGGTCAGCACCGACTGGCGGATTCCGGGGGAGGCCAGTGCCGCGATGGCGTCCGACGCACCCGCCATCGGCCGTACCTGCGCGCGCACGGAGCTGTCCGTCACGGTCCGGGCCAGCGCGGCGAGGAAGGCATCGACCTGCGCCCGCGGCGCGGGCAGCCCGGCGAGCGCGAGCGTGTCCGCGATGATGGCCCGGTCGGTCCGCCCGGCCTTAGGCGCGACCGCGGGCAGCTCACGGCCGTACAGTTCCCGGAACACGACCTCGTACAAGCGCGTCCCCAGCCCGTCGGCGCTCAGCAGCGTGTAGTCGACGTCCCACAGGACCAGCAGATCAGCCACCCGCCCAGGCTAAGGGCAAGGGACATACCTGGCCACGGGTCCGTCGTGTTCATGCTCCGATGTCAGCGGGCGGGACTAGACTCGCGGCGACGGGTGAGACAAGCGGTGCGCGGAGGTGGATGGTGGCTGGGCGGATCCGCGACGAGGACATCGCGGCCGTTCGGGAGCGGTCACCCATCGACGAGGTGGTGGGTGAGTACCTGCAGCTGAAGAACGCGGGCGGCGGCTCACTCAAGGGACTGTGCCCATTCCATGAGGAGAAAACACCCTCGTTCAACGTCACCCCCGCGCGTGGGCTCTTCTACTGCTTCAGCTGCGCCGAGGGCGGCGACGCGATCAAGTTCGTGCAGAAGATTGACGGGCTCAGCTTCGTCGAGGCGGTCGAGCGGCTGGCCGGCCGGGCCGGCATCGACCTGCGCTACGAGCAGGGCGGCTACGTGCCCGGCCAGGAGCAGAGCCAGCGGCGCAGGCTGATCGACGCGCACCGGGCCGCGGCCGAGTACTACTCCGGACGGCTGCGTGGCGCCGACGCGGAGAGCGCGAGACGGTTCCTTTCCGAGCGCGGCTTCGAGCTAACAGATGCCGACCGGTTCGGCGTCGGCTACTCGCCCAAGGCGTGGGAGGATCTGACCAGGCACCTGCGCGGCCGCGGCTTCGCCGATAGCGAGCTGATCGCGGCGGGCCTGGCCATCCAGGGCCAGCGTGGTCCGCGGGACCGGTTCCGCGGGCGGCTGATGTGGCCCATCCGCGACCTGTCAGGTGACGTCATCGCGTTCGGCGCCCGCAAGCTCGATGCGGACGACGAGGGTCCCAAGTACCTCAACACGCCGGAGACCTCGCTGTTCCGGAAGAGCACCGTGCTGTACGGGGCGGACCTGGCCAAGCGCGAGATCGCGCAGCGCAGGCAGGCGGTCATCGTCGAGGGCTACACCGACGTGATGGCCTGCCATCTGGCTGGGGTGCCGACCGCGGTGGCCACCTGCGGCACCTCGTTCGGCGAGGACCACATCAAGGTGCTGCGCAGGCTGATCATGGACACCGAGGGGTCGGCCGGCGAGGTGGTCTTCACCTTCGACGGTGACGCGGCCGGCCAGCGGGCGGCGCTGCGCGCGTTCGGCCTGGAGGAGAAGTTCGTCACCCAGACCTTCGTGACCGTGCAGCCTGACGGCCTCGACCCCTGCGACGTGCGGCTGGCGCACGGCGACACGGCGGTGCGCGACCTGATCGCCCGCCGGGTGCCGCTGTTCGAGTTCGCGATCAAGGGCGTGCTCGGCCACCACAACCTGAACACCACCGAAGGGCAGCTCGCGGCGCTGGACGAGGCCGCGCCGATCGTGGCCAGGATCAAGGACCAGGGGCTGCGGACCAGATACGCGGTCAACCTGGACCGGTGGCTCGGCATGATGGACGAGCGGTTCGTCCTGAACCGGATCAGGGCGCACGCGGGCGACACCAGATCCGGCGCGGACACGAGAGCCGCCCGGGGCGCTAGGGGCGTGACTAGACGCGGCCCAGGGGACAGCGGGGACAGGCAGGCCGGCGAGCAGCAGGACTGGAACGCGCACCAGGGATCGTTCGGTAGAAATAATCAGTCAAGCTGGTATGACCCGAGTGATCCAGTGATCATGGTGGAGCGTGAGGCGCTGAAGCTCGCGGTCCAGCGGCCCGCGCTGTGCGGACCCGAGTTCGACGCCCTCGGCGCCGACGCGTTCATCGCGCCCGTGCACAGCGCGGTGTTCGCACTGATCGCGGCCTGCGGCGGGACGGCGGCCGGCGGCAGCAGCCCGCGGCAGTGGGCCGCCCGGCTGCGGGAAGAGGCGCCGAACGAGCGGGCCCAGACGTTCGTGACCGCGCTCGCGGTCGAGCGGCTGCGGCGAGACGGCGAGCCGGACGCCAAGTACGCCGACGTCGTCCTGGCGCGGGTGGGCGAGCTCGCGGTCAGCCGGGAGATTGCCTCGCTCAAGGCCCGGCTGCAGCGCACGAATCCGGTCGAAGAGCAGGCCAGTTACAACAGGATGTTCGGGGATCTGGTGGGGCTGGAGAAACGCCGGAAGGCACTGCTTGACCGCGCCGCAGGCGCGTGAATCCGGGCCGCGCACGATTATGATCGGCCCGGCTGTCTCGGTTAAGTAGCGGCGAGGTAACAAAATTGGGTCCCCCGTAACCGGGGGTTCGTGACGCAGACTGGTCCCGTGACCCTCACCGTACTAACGAACGGACCATCGCCAGCCGATCAGCTGACGGATCTCGTGGCGCTAGGACGGGAGCGAGGCTCCCTGACCATGGCCGACGTCGCGGTGGCGCTCGACCGCGCCGACCTTCCCCCGGAGGCCATCGACGCCGCGGTGCGCGCGCTCGCCGATGAGGGCGTGGATGTGGTCGACGTCCCGCGGGAGGACGACACCGAGGCCGAGATCCGGCACGCCGAAAGGGTAGCCGACGGCGGCAGGCGGGCCGCGACCAGCGATCTGGTCCGGATCTACCTCAGGGAAATCGGGCGGGTGCCGCTGCTGACCGCCGAGGACGAGGTGGAGCTGGCCAAGTCCATCGAGGCGGGCCTGTTCGCCGAGGAGAAGCTGGACGGCGGCGTCCCGATGCTCGGCGCCGTCTGCGGCGACCTGGAAATGCTCGTCGGCGAGGGCCTCAAGGCCAAGCAGCGGCTCATCGAGGCGAACCTGCGGCTGGTGGTGTCGATCGCCAAGCGCTACATCGGCCGGGGGCTGGTTTTCCTGGACCTGATCCAGGAGGGGAACCTCGGCTTGATCCGCGCGGTGGAGAAGTTCGACTACACCCGCGGCTACAAGTTCTCGACGTACGCGACGTGGTGGATCCGGCAGGCCATCACCCGGGCCATCGCCGACCAGGCGCGGACCATCCGGGTGCCCGTGCACATGGTCGAGACGATCAACAAGCTGGCGCGGGTGCAGCGGCAGCTGCACCAGGAACTGGGCCGCGAACCCAGCAGCGACGAGATCGCCGCGGAGATGGGGCTCGAGCCGGAACGGGTCGCGGAGATCCAGCGGATCGCCCAGGAGCCGGTATCCCTGCAGTCCCCGATCGGCGAGGAAGAGTCCGATCTGGGGGACTTCATCGAGGACGCGGACGCCGTGGTGCCCATCGAGGCCGCGGCGTTCATCATGTTGCAGGATCAGCTCGAACGGGTCCTTGATGCTCTGGCCGAGCGGGAGCAGCGGATCATCCAGCTGCGGTTCGGCCTCACCGACGGGCATCCCCGGACGCTCGAGGAGGTCGGCCGGGAGTTCGGGGTGACCAGGGAGCGGATCAGGCAGATCGAGTCGAAGACCCTGGCCAAGCTCCGCCACCCGAGCCGCGCCCAGATGCTCCGCGAGTTCCTCGACTGAGACCCTATCCTGTTTTCCGGTCCTGACCTGCGGATACAGGCCAATCTGGCGCTAAGGATGGCACGCGCGTAGTTCTTCTGTCAAGATACCGGTCATGCGAGCAGACGAGGCGCGGACCCTGGCCGAATCGTGGGTCACCCACCTGGAGGCCGAGCACAAGAGCGCGGGCACGGTCAAAACGTACACGGCCGGGCTGAACGCCTACATCAAGTGGTGCGAGCGCGAGGGCGTGGCCGTCAAGCTCGAGCCGGGGCCCGTCGAGAAGTTCATGGCCGGGCTGTTCGAGGGCGGCGCCGAGCCGGCCACGGTCCTGTCCCGGCAGCGGGGGGTCCGCCGGTTCTCCGCGTGGCTCGCCGACGACACCGGCAAGCCCGACCGGCTCGACCGGATGAAGCCCCCGAAGCTCGACCAGCAGCATCGCGCCGTTCGTCGACACGGGCCAGATGGCCGCGCTGCTCGCCACGTGCAAGACGCGCACGTTCCACGACCTCCGGGACCGGGCCATCATCAACCTGATGGCCGAGTCGATGGTGCGCGCCGACGAGCTGCTGACCATGACCACGGACGGCGTGAGCGTCCGCCAGCGGACGGCCCGTCGTCGAGCGCGGCAAGGGCGGCAAGGGCCGGGTCACCGCGTTCAGCGCGGGGACAGCGCGGGACCTCGACCGCTACATCCGGGCGCGGGCCTCCCACCGGCTCGCGTCCGAGCCGTGGCTGTGGCTCCCGGTCAAGCGTTCCAGGCGAGCCGCGGCTGACCTACGGCGGCCTGTACACCGCGCTGCGGCGCCGGGCGCTGCGCGCCGACCCCCCGTTCAAGCTCCACCCGCATATGCTCCGCTCTACCGGGGCGATCGGGTTCCGTCGCAAGGGCGGTCAGGTCACGTCCCTGATGGCCCTCGGAGGCTGGTCGGACATCTCCATGGTGCAGCGGTACATCAGAGCGGCTGAGAACGACTTGGCGATCGAGGAGGCCCGTCGCCTGTTCGATGGCGAGTAATCGGGCGCCTGTTCGGTATTAGCTGTGATATTCGAAGTCGCACCGAAATTAAACACTGTGACCCAGCTAACATTTCATGGTGCTTCACCCTGCTGGCCTGTAGTGACCCTGCCCGCGCTCACCCGTCTGCGGACCGCGATGACTGGTATAGGCCAGTCTGGCGATTCTTTCTCAAACACACTATCGGGCGTGCAACCTTTTCGTGACCTAAAAGGTTCGAATTTACGAACGAAAGCTACGCTGTGTGATCAGGTCATGTGCGCTTCGTCATGTTGCGGAAGCCCCGGACGTACAGAACCATGGTTCCGAGCAACGCAGATCACAACGGTGTAGTTAAAGAATGCGGGTGCCAGCCTTGTTCTCGCGGTCGTAACCCGCGAGGGCCGGCACCGCTCCAATCCCCGCTAAGAGATCGGTGTGTCAGTATGCCACGTTCAACTACGCGCGTAAACGCCCGGCCCCTCACTAGGGCCGAGTGCGGCGAGGCCGGCATTCCTCGCCCGGCTCGCCTCCGAGGACTGGAACGCGATGACCGCCGCGGCCCTCGCAAGCCAGAACCACGTCTCCTCCTCGATCGCTGGATCAACAAGGCGCGCGAGCTCAACCCCCGCCTCGATGGCAACCAGCTCGAGCGGCTCGCCGAACGGCTCCGCACCGACCACTATCGGCGTATGGGTCGGCTGTCCGCCCAGGCCCGCAAGCTCGCCCGCGAGGCTGAGGCCGAGCTGGCTCGCGGCGACGCGGCGTGACGGCCCCCACAACGCGTCAGCCCTTCTCGGCTGTCGCGTGGCTCAACGCCGTTACTCGCACCCGGCCCGGCCGCCAGCGCTCCAGCGCGACGTGCTGACGGCTCTCGCGGTGAAGTTCATGGACTGGGGCACCGGCACCGGCTACGCGTCCATCGAGATGCTCTCCGAGTTCTGCAATGCCGGGCGCTCAACAGTTCAGCGGGCCCTCCGCTGGGGCTGCAAAGCGCTCCTGCTGGTCGCACGAAGCGCGGCCATCGCCTCTGGAACGGCGGCGCGGTCGCGTCGGAATGGCTGCTTACCCTCCCCACACAACAGGTCAATCACCTTTCTGTTGTGGGGGCCTGCACAACAGGTCAGGTGAGCGCTGTTGCGTAGCACACAAGGCGTCTCTACGTTGCTTCCGGTCTTTGACCTAACGGGACCCGCCGTGGGCCCTTCCGTGGAAGGTGCACAGCAAGAGGTCCCTGGGGGAGTACCGACTCCCCCAGACCCCCCGGTCATTTGCCCAAACCGCAAAATGACGACTGCCGCTGAAAAATATTTGGTCCGCGCGCTTGCGCGTGGACGAAGGGTCCGGGGGATGGCGAATCCCCGGCCGCCGGCGGCGGACCTAAACCCAGCAGCGGCGAGGAGAGGCGCTACGGCCCCGGCCAACGTGCGGGCGAGCATGCGCGGGCCTTTACCCGCTCCGCGGCAAACCGCAAACCGCCGATCCACCACGGCTCGAAAACCAACCGACACCGGGCGCGCCACTTCGCCGCCCACTACAGACCTTAACCAAACTACAGATCCGTAGGAGGCTGGCATGACCCGCGGCTGCATCTACTACTACGACGGCGTAGGCAAGCGCCTCGGCCATCCCGAGGTCGATGACGAGCGATACCCCCCGCTCTGCAGCAAGCCACCTCGAGCTGTTCATGCCGCTCATCGAGGCCAAGGCCCGCGCGCTCGCCGACCGAGATGGTCACCGAGCGCCTGATGAGCAGGCCGCGCATGTCCAGCCGCGACCGTGGCCGTCAGCCTGTGACGCCGCCGCTGAGGAAGGGCGAGCACGTCAGCGACGAGGACCAGCCCATGCTCAAGTTCCTGCCGGTGCGCCATGACCGGACTGCCCGACGGGTGGGACCAGTCCGCCGAGCGCATCGCGTGGTACTGCGCAAAGAGCAGGCGAGCCGACAATCCGCACCTCACCCTCGGCCAGCTCCACGACGCCGCGCTCGACGGCGTGCTAATTCACGTGTGGGAGCACGGCTGGCCCGAGGGCCAGCTGCACCCGCTCTACCAGGCCGCCTGGCGTTCCATCGCGCACGAGGCGCACGAGGCAGGCAAGCACCTGCGGCACTTCGCCCACTGGTGCGAACCCCCCGGCCTCGCCGACCCCATCGGCGAGGCCATCACGGAGAAGCCGCCGTATGGCAGATCGCATGGGTACTCACTGATGGCCAGCGGACAGCCGTCTGGGCGCTCGCCGAGGTCATGAGTGGGCGGCACCTGGCGAGACGCCGCTGCGCTCGCCGGAAATGAAACCCGGCCCGTACCGGATGCTGCTCTGCACCGCCCGCAAGCGTGCCCGTGAGCTATGGGTCGCACCCGGCGAGACACCACGAGGCCACTGGGCGCGCGGCGCCTCGTGGTCGATCACCAAGAACACCATGATGGCCTGCCTGATTCCGGAACAGGACCAGGCAGCGAGCACGGAAGGCGGCAGCATGAGGCCCATCGACTGGAACGGACACGTCCCGGCCACCGATCCCATCGAGGAAAGCACGAGGCCCGAGAGGAAAACACGAAGGCTCTCCTCAAGTTCACCGAGATCCTCGAGAAGCCATCGCCAGAAGCTCGCGAGGACCTGGAGGGCGACGTGACAGTCCGGTTCGTTCTGGCCGTCGTGGCCATCCTCGTCATCGGGCGGAGGATCCCGCGGTGAGGCCCGACCCGCGCGCGGCGGCGATGCCCGAGGACCGCGGCCCTGACTCACTCGAGGCCAACCTTCGGCGGCTCCTCGACAAGTACGGCGTCTGGGGATACCACCCGCGGAACAGCATCGGCAGCGAGAAGGGCTGGGTCGACTGGGTTCTGCTCGGCCCGGCCGCGCGAATGTTCGCCGAGCTCAAATCCGAATACGGCAAGCCCACCCCCGAGCAGATCCAGGTCGGCTACATGCTCCGGCGCGTCGGCCTGCGCTATGTGCTCTGGCTCCCGTCCGACTTCTACTCGGGCCGGATCGAACGGGCGCTCCGGGAGATTGGCGGCGTGCAAGCGGAACTGTTCAGCGCCTGAGAGAATGTCCCTCCCGGCACGAGGCCGGGAGGGGGTGTGCACCACCGAAGGGAATCATCTCATGCCAAATGAGTTCGCCATCTCCAGCGAGGCGATGTGGGTCACCTAC
This sequence comes from uncultured Actinomycetes bacterium, assembly GCA_963806335.1. Lineage (GTDB taxonomy): Bacteria > Actinomycetota > Actinomycetes > Streptosporangiales > Streptosporangiaceae > Palsa-504. Next base: position 2,420 of record CAWDXO010000013.1, on the reverse strand, counting down.
GCCAACGAGGACGGCGAGTCTGTCTGTGAGTTCGAGTACTGCGACGAGGCCATACCGACCATGTACATCTGCCATAAGTGCGGCGCCATGGTTCACACCACGTACGCAGAGGTTCACGCCGTGTCGCATGGTTGGGTGAAATCGTAGGTCTAGATCACCGAGGCCCCGGCCGGGGAGCAGTACCGGCCGGGGCTTTTCTATGCGCGCGCGCGCGAGCCGATATATCTAGAGATATCTTTTCAGGGAAACGGGCGACGAATTTCGCGCGGTAATTTACCCGCCCGAGCATGAGATACCCCTATCTGAGCAGGGAAAACACCTCTGAAGTCGTTAGCAATGCGAAAGAGAGCTACCACCAAGCGTTCTTCTTCTTCGCGGGGGCCGGGCCAGGTGCTGGGCCCGACCACGGGCGGTTCTGGTTCGCTGGCCGCCTCGGGCTCGGGCTCAGGATCGGCCACGATGATGACGGCTTCCTGCTGCTGCTCGGCGGGCGCGGCGGCGGCCCTCAGCACCTCAACCTCGGCCTGCAGCGCGGCGAGCTGGGCGACGATCTCCTCGTCCATGCTCCGCGACTCGATTTTGGCGACCGCGACGTCCCGGTCGGCCTCGATCTCGGCCGATGCGGACCTCGGCCTCGGCGACGGGTTCGAGGTCGACGGCCTCCTCGATGACGACGGTCTCCTCGGCGACTGCCTGGCCGCACTCTGGGCATGCGCTCATCTGAAATTTCTCCTCTTTCGTTGCGCGGCATGTGGGCCTCGCGTTCGGCGTCCCAGGACTTCCCTTGGGGCTCTGCATGGCCAGGACTGCCGGTCGGCGCCGTGGCGTTCTAGGTGGGCTTTGCGGGCGACTCGCTTGTCATGGATGCGATACCAAACGGCGTAGGTTCCGCCGGGCTCGCGGTGGACACCCATCTCGTCGTTGCTACTTGTGGTGACGGACTTGCCTGCCTTGGCGGAAACGCCGCGGTGGCGGGCGCACCTGTAGATACCTCGCCTGATCTCATGTGCTCGCTCCTCGGTCTCGACCCCGCCGTACTTCAGGACTTTCCCGTAGCCCTGGTCGATCGCGGCGGCGACGAGGTGATCGAACGAGCAGTCGCGCCGCGACCAGCTCGGCGGTGGTCCCTTTGGCACGGGCAAACCTTTCCAGGTAAACCGCATATACCAATCTGATGATTGGTCTAGACCTCATGTTAAACTCTGGGCATGTGGACCACCAAGAACCTCAAGCCCGCGATTGAGTCGGGCGTGCAGACGATCAAGAAGGCGGACGCATCGCTACGGCTGTGCATCGGCCTCGTCGCGGCCACGCTGATCGTGTGCTGCATGACCCTCGTCGCTGTGCTCGCGTCGAGGGCCTGTGCGTAGGCCCCGCTGCAAAGCACGACCGCGAGCTGTGCTCGACGTGCATCGTCGCCGATGACGCGGCGAAACGGGCGTGGGAGATGGTCGGCAACATCGCGCATCACACCGAGTGGGCCGAGCGCCATCAACTCGTTCATCACGATCCGTCTGAGCGACGGCCACTGTGACGTCCCCCTCGACGACTCCAAGCAGGCGCCGGTCAGGGGCTGCAAGGGCAACGAGATCTACTACGCGTTCTTCAGCTTCCGCTCGGCGCCGCACGGGTTCGCGGGGCCGAAGGACGCGGCGATCTTCCGCGCGCTGCACCGCATGGCCTACGACAACGGCGCGCGGCTCCCGGATCCGGATGACCCGCACGGCGGGCCCGACCTGATCATGCCGGACCAGAACGAGCACCGGCAGAACCAGCTCACGCGGATGATGCGACAGGGGGTCATGCAATGCCCGAGGGACTGAGCACGGCAGACGGCAAGGCAATCGACCTCGACACGGCCGAGCAGGAGTTCCACCGGGCGATGGCGGCCCCCGAAACCCGACGAGCCCGAGCACGCGGCCCCCGCCCTAAGCGCGTCCAGTTGTCCGAGGAGGAGATGGGCGAGCGGTACGGGTGGATCACCAACCCGGACGGCACCAAGCGCGCGAAGCGGGCCAAGGGACGGCCTCGCGGCCAAGCCGCGGATCACCGACGCGGCTCCCGGCGGGCAGGAGCCCTCCAAGCCCCGCGAAGGGCAAGGGGGAGGCGGCGGCCAAGCCTGACCTCACGCAGCCCCTCAGCGAGCTATGCGGCGCGCTGTGGATGGTGATGGCGGCGGCCCCGATCCCCGCCGAACCCCTCCGCATCAAGGTCCGCGCTCAGGCGAAGCTACTCCGTGAGCATCGCGGCGGGCCTCGTCCAGGGCGTCAACCTCATGGCGCAGAACAACGGCGTGGTCCGCCGTGGCGTCGAGATGCTGACGATGGGCGGCGACGTTATGGGTGCTGCCAGCGACGATGGCGGTTGCACCGTTCGCGGTCCAGTCGGCGCAGATGTGGAAGATGAGCCCCGCCGATCTC
>CAWDXO010000012.1:0-835306 GCA_963806335.1 uncultured Actinomycetes bacterium | reverse complement strand
TGTTAACCGAACTAGCGGTGCGGGTTCTCTGGTCCTCGGGACGGGTTGCGTGCGGCGGTTCTAGCGTCCGGAGTCATGATCGAAGACGATGGGCCGTTCGGCCTGGCGGGCCTGAGGGTGCCGCTGGTGGGTGCGGTGCAGGCGACAGAGGATCCGTTCGAGCCGTACCGGCTGACTGATCCTGCGGGTGAGCCGGTCTCGCCGGTGATGGTGTTCCTCGCCGACTTGCAGGCGTGCGGACGGGCGGCGGCCACGCAGCGGGCGTATTCGATGGCGCTGTTGCGGTGGTTCCGGTTTCTGTGGGCTGTTGGGGTGCCGTGGGATCAGGCCACGCGGGTGGAGGCACGCGATTTCGTCCGGTGGGTGCAGGTCGCTGGCAAGCCGGCCCGCCGACACTGGCGTGGTGATGATGACGCGGCAGGGGTCCGTCCGGGCGCTCCGGTGCCGAACCGCGTGACAGGGAAGCGGCCGCCCGGGCCGCAGTTCGCTACCGCGACGGTCGCGCACGGCGAGACGGTGGCGCGGTCGTTCTACGACTTTCACCTGCAGGCCGGGACGGGACCGCTGGTGAACCCCTTCCCGCTGGCCAGGGCTGGCCGGGCGCACGCGCATCACAATCCGATGGACGGGTTCGACGGGCAGCGGGCCGGATTGTTCCGGCCGCGGGTGGCTCAGCGGATCCCGCGGCAGATCCCGGACGGCAAGTTCGATGAGCTGTTCGCCGCTTTGTGCTCGCACCGGGACCGGGCGCTGCTGGCGTTCTGGATCTCGACCGGGGCACGAGCATCGGAGCTGCTCGGCGTGCTGGCCGGCGGGATCGCCCCGGGCCAGCAGCTGATCACGGTGATCCGCAAGGGGGCGCGGGCAGTCCAGCAGCTGCCGGCTTCGCCTGACGCGTTCGTGTGGCTGCGTCTTTACCAGCAGGAGGTGCATGGCCTGGTGCCGGCTGGTCCCGCCGATCCGGTGTGGTGGACGCTGCGGCGGCCGTTCCGGGTGCTGTCCTATCCGGCGGCCAGGGCGATGTTCGGCCGGGCCAACCAGGTTCTGGGAGCGAACTGGACGCTTCATGACCTGCGGCATTCGGCGTCCTACCGGCTGGCCCGGGACCCGCAGGTGCCGCTCACCGATGTCCAGTGGATCCTTGGTCATGCGCATTTGTCTACGACGGAGCTGTATCTGAATACGACGCCCCAGGACGCCATCGGCGTCGTGCTGGCCCACTATGAGCGCCGCGCCGCGGCGAAGGACGCGATGCCGGAGCCATCCGGGACCCGGTTGCACTACCGGCCTGAGGCACTGGACGCATTGTTCGGGGATTCACGGTGATAACGGCAGACGTCGCCGTGGTCCCGGCGGCGGGCGCGGAGGACGCAGCACCGCGGGCTCGCCGCCTGTCCGCCGAGGCCGCCGCTTTGTGGCAGAAGTTCCCGCCTCGCGCCGTCACCGCTAGCTGGCCGGCGACCCGGGCCGGCCGCGGCACAGTGGTGTCCGAGGCGATGGCGTGTCCGTACGCAGCCGTCGAGAACGATCAGTCCCGTTATTCCCGGCGGCTGGGGATTATCCGGATGCTGGACTGGCTGGAGGCGCAGCCTGGTTCTGCCTGGCAGGACCGGTGGCAGGCCGGCTGCCGGTCCGCGGCGGGCCAGGACTGGCGCGACGTCGCTGAGCGGTGGCTGAAGGACACCGGCCGGATCGCGGCCGGCAACCGGGCCGTGTGGCAGAGCCTCGGCGGCGCCCTGGGGCTGCTGATCGGCCGCGATGTGATCCGGCCGGACCTGGGCTGGCTGCTGGCCTCGGCGACGCCGGCGCATCTGGCCGCCGACATGGCCCGCGTCCGGGATCCTGCCGGCTTCGCCGCGCTGGAGGAGGCCGCCGGGCCGGCGTCTGTCAGCGTCTCCTCCACCCGCCGGGCGATGCTCCAGGTCGCCGTCATCATGGCCGTCAAGGACGGCATGGCCGGCGATGTCACCGTCGGGGACTGCCTGGAGCTGCTGGAGGCCCGTGCGCGTGCCAAGGGAGACAGCGATAACGGAGGAACGTACTTCTACCAGCTGCTGCACGCGGCGGGCTTCCTGCCGGCGGGCGCCCCGCCCAGGGCGGGGATGCTCAACCCGCGCGTCCGCGGCCAGCTGTCCGCCGGGCAGCTGATCGACCGCTATGACCTGGCCTGCCGCCCGGTCCGGGACCTGCTGGTCGACTACCTGAACGAGCGCCGCCCCGGCATCGACTACGTGACGATGAACGGCCTGGCCTACCAGCTCGGCCTGCTCTTCTGGAAGGACCTGGAAACCCATCACCCCGGAATCGGCTCCCTTAACCTGGCCCCGGACGTGGCGGTGGCGTGGAAGCAGCGGATGCAGTCCCGCACGGTCCAGACCACGGGACCAGGCGGGGAGCGCACGCAGGCCCGGGTGCCCCGCCTGTCAGTGGTGGATCACCTGACCATCGTGCGGAGCTTCTACCTCGACATCGCCGAGTGGGCTGCCACCGACCCGTCCCGGTGGGCGCAGTGGGCGGTCCCCTGCCCGGTTCGCCCCGGTGACCTTACTCACCGGCAGGCGCTCAGGCGCCGCAAGTCACGCACGGACCAGCGGACCCGCGAACGCCTGCCCGTACTGCCCCGCCTGATCGCCGCCGCGGAGAGGGAACTCGCCGGCGCCGCGTCCCGGCTGGCGGCGGCAGCGGCCGCCGCGCCTGGTCAGGAGTTCACCGCTGGCGGCCAGACGCTGGCGCGCGCCATCTTGAAAGATCCCAGCCCGAGGATCTGGGCCGAGGACGGCGGCACCGGGAAACGGCGGAACCTGACAGAAGAGGAAGAGCACGCGTTCTGGGCATGGGCCAGCATTGAGCTGCTCCGGCACTCCGGGATCCGGATTGAGGAACTGGCCGAGCTGTCCCATCACAGCCTCGTCCGCTACCAGCTGCCCGGCGCCGAGCTGATCCCGCTCCTGCACATCGCGCCGTCGAAAACCGACATCGAGCGCATGCTGGTTATCTCGCCCGAGCTCAGCGAGGTCCTAGCCGTCGTCATCGCGCGGGTCCGCAGCCAGGGCACCGGGGCCGTCCCCCTGGTCACGGCCTACGATCCGCTCGAGCGCGTGTGGAACCCGCCGTCGCCGCTGCTGCTCCAGCGCCGCGCGGGCGCGGAGGACCGGCCATTCAGCCGCCACTACATAAAACGGCGCATCGAGGACACCGCGATGGCGGCCGGCCTCACGGCCAGCACCGGCGGCCCGCTTACCTTCACTCCCCACGACATGAGAAGGATCTTCACCACCGAGGCGCTGCAGAACGGCCTGCCGCCGCACATCTGCCAGCTGATCCTGGGTCACAAGAACCTCAACACCACCATGGGTTACAACACGGTCTACCCGGAGAAGGTCATTACCGGTCACCGGGCGTTCCTCGCCCGCCGCCGCCAGCTGCGCCCGGCAGAGGAATACCGCACGCCCACCGAAGCCGAATGGGAGGAGTTCCTCGGCCACTTCGAACGGCGCAAGGTCGCCCTCGGTGACTGCGGCCGCGCCTACGGGACAGGCTGCGTCCACGAGATGGCCTGCGAACGATGCTCCCTGCTCCGCATCGACCCCGCCCAGCGGCCCCGCCTGATCCTCATCCGCGACAGCCTGGCCGCACGGGTCACCGAAGCCACCGCGCAGGGCTGGCTCGGCGAACTCGAAGGCCTCCGGGTCTCCCTCGCGACGGTCACGGAGAAACTCCAGTCGCTGGATGCGCGGACCGCCCGCCAGCCCGCCGTGACCGACCTGGGCATGCCGGCCTTCACCCGCAGCGCCTCCGTCTCCGGCGCCCAGCCGGACAGCAAAGACGAAGCTCCGTGAACGGCCGCCCGGCACCCCAGCATCCGCTCACACGGTCCCTGCGCGCCTGCGCACGCGGCATCTATCCCGACGAGGCCGCCATCGAACTGCTCATCGGTCACGGCACCTTCCTCGACCGCGACGACTTCACCAGGCACATCACCACTGGCGAGCACGGCCGTCCCGGCGGCGAGGCTGCGCACGCCGCAATCGACTGGACCGCCGCCGCCACCGCCCTCGGCACCGGCACCCTGCCCTGCTCCGGCGGGGAACGCAGGATCTTCCACCTCGCAGCCAGCCTGGCCGCAGGGCTGCCGGTCAATCTCCGCGACGCCCTCACCGGCCTCGACGAGCACAACCTCACGCTCGCGATCAGCGCCTTCATGCACGCCTCAGGCCACCGTCCCCCTCACCTCGAACCATGATCGTCTCAAAGTTCAGAGAAGCTACCGGGTGCTGCACACCGCGGCCCGCCTGGTCCGCGGCGGGCGGCGGCGCCACCTGAAAATCCAGGCTTCCTGGCCATGGGCCGAGGCGATCACGGCCGCGTGGCAGCGCATCGACGCACTCCCGCAAGCCCCCTGACCAGCCGATAGCCGTCCCTGCAACCCAGGAAGGACAACCCGGGGCCTGTGGAACCCCCGTTACCCGGCCAGCCAGCCGGGCCACTGTCATACCCCGACGCTAAAATCGCGGTCATAAACGGGGCCATCCGACGCTCAGCGCCAGCCATCAACTCCGATGAAAGATCAGGGCTAGGTCCACCACAATCCGCCTGAGCAGGCCAGGAGACGCGTCAGGGCACCTTGGCCGTGTCACTCTGAAATGGCTCCACCTTCTCCTTTGATTCGGCTCCACCTGGGAGCGGGCGGGGCGGGTTAGTTCTCCTTTTGTTTGGCCCCGGCCGTGGGGCTGGTTCCGGCGACACGCCGGGCTGGTTGCGGGACTTTTGGTGCGGCTGCGCGGATAGTGGTCACATTCTGCTGTTTCCCGCTCACGGAGGGCGGATGGGACGGGACAGGGTGGCACTGTTCGCTGCGGTCCGGGAGGACCACCGGCAGGGGATGGGTGTCCGGGCGATCGCCCGGAAGCACGGGGTGCACCGGCGGACGGTGCGGGAGGCGCTGGCGTCGCCGGTGCCGGCCCCGCGGAAGGTCCCGGAGCGGGCGTCGCCCGCGCGGGACGCGGTGGCCCCGCTGCTCGACGCGATGCTGATGGAGGACCTGGACGCGCCGCGCAAGCAGCGGCATACCGCCAGACGGGCCTGGGCGCGGCTGGCCGATGAGCATGGCCGGCATCCGTCGTACTCCTACGTGGCGAAGTACGTGGCGCGGCGCCGCCCGCAGATCGAGGCGGAGCGGAAGGGAGAGGCGGGGAGCCTGGAGGGGTTCGTGCCGCAGGCGAAGGAGCCGGGGGCCGAAGCCGAGGTCGACTTCGGGCCGGTCACGGTCACGGTGGACGGCCGGGAGGCGGTCTGCCATCTGTTCGCTTACCGGCTGTCGTTCTCGGGCCTGGGGGTGCACCGGGTCTATGCCTCGTGCGCCCAGGAGGCACTGCTGGAGGGGCACGTGACCGCGTTCGCGGTGACGGGCGGGGTGCCGACGGCGCACATCCGCTACGACAACCTGACGCCGGCGGTGACGAAGGTGCTGCAGGGCCGGGACCGGAAGGAGAACGCCCGCTGGCTGTCGTTCCGGACCTGGTACGGTTTCGACGCTTTCTACTGCGAGCCGGGCATCGGCGGGGCTCACGAGAAGGGCGGCGTCGAGGGCGAGATCGGCCGGTTCCGGCGGAACTTCCTGGTCCCCGTCCCGCGGGTGAAGTCACTGGCGGACCTGAACGCACGGCTCGCCGAGGACGATCTGCGCGACGCCCGGCGGCACATCGAGTTCCGGCCGGACACGGTGGCGGCCGACTTCGCGAAGGAGGCCCCGCTGCTGCGGCCGCTGCCGGCCGACGGGTTCGACACCGGGACGGCACTGTGGCCCCGGGCGGACAAGTTCGCGAGGATCAGCGTCGGCAAGTGCCGCTACTCGGTGCCGGCCCGGCTGATCGGGACGGCGGTGCGGGTCCGGCTGGCCGCGAACGAGCTGACCGTCTTCGAGGGCTCGAGGGCGGTGGCGACACACCCGCGGCTGGTGGCGTCCGGGGACGAGCACCTGGTGCTGGACCACTACCTGGAGATCCTGGCCCGTAAGCCGGGCGCGCTGCCCGGCTCGGTGCCGCTCGCGCAGGCCCGCGCGGACGGCAGCTTCACCGCGGCCCACGAGGCGCTGTGGTCGCAGGCGCGCCGCACGCTCGGCGACGGGGCCGGGACGCGGGCGCTTATCGAGGTGCTGCTGCTGCACCGGCGGCTGCCGGCCCGCGCGTCGAGCTTGTCAAATTCCCTGTGTAAGCTAGGGCAGTCGTTGTCCTTTTGTTATGTTACTAATTTTATTGCGGGTAGTTTCCGGCGTCCAGGTCAGACGGGGACGCGGTCGGGGAACGTGACGGCGAATGCATTCATGGCTGCTTTCCAGCCCAGCGTTCCGGTGCCTCGCTGTCCTCTTTCGAGAACCAGCCCGTCGCCGTCGATATGGCGCCCGGTGACATTCCTGATCCCGAGGTAGAGAAGCTTGATTGCCGCCTCGTCGGTGGGGAAATGACCCCGGTTCTTGGTTATCTTCCGCAACTGGAAGTTAACTGACTCGATAGCGTTAGTCGTGTAGATTACCTTCCTGATAGCGGAATCGAACATGAGGAACGGGACGAAAGTGTCCCAGGCGCGTTCCCACGCGGCGACCATCCCCGGGCTTTTCTTCCCGAAATCGCGGCGCAGGTTCTCCAGGGCCGTCCGCGCGGCGGCCTCGTTGAGGGCGGTGTAGATCGGCCGCATAGCGGCGGCCGCCTTCTTACGCTCCTTCCACGACACGTACTTCATCGATGACCGGATCAGGTGAATGACGCAGGTCTGCACCGTCGCCCTGGGCCAGGTCGCCACGATCGCGTCAGGCAGGCCGCCGAGCCCGTCGCAGCACACGAACAGGACATCCCTGATCCCGCGGTTGCGGAGCTCGGCGAGCACGCCCGCCCAGAACCGCGATCCCTCGGCCGCGCCCAGCCAGATGCCCAGCACGTGCTTGAACCCGTCCGCGTCGACACCGGTGACCAGGTACGCGGCCTTGTTATCCACCGCGCCGCCGTCCCGGACCTTCACCACCAGCGCGTCGATGTATAGAATGGCGTAAAAGGCATCCAGCGGCCTGTTCTGCCATTCGGTGATCTCGTCAGTGACCACATCAGTCACCGCCGATACCAGCGCGGGAGAAACCTCAGTCCCGTAAACCTCCGCCAGGTGCGCGCGAATATCCCGCGTCGTCATCCCGCGGGAGTAAAGCGAGAGGATCATGTCATCAACAACCCCGACGCGCCGCTGCCCTTTCGCCACGATCCGCGGCTCGAACTCGGACTTCCGGTCCCGCGGAACCGACAGCCGCACCGGGCCCGACGTCGTCGTGACCGTCTTCCCGAAAGAACCATTCCGGGAATTACCGGTCCCGTTCCCGGCCGGGTCGCCTTTCACGTAACCCAGGTGATCGTCCATTTCCGCGCCCAGCGCCCGCTCGATAACCCGGGCCGTCAGCTGCCCGATCAGCCCGCCCGGCCCGTCCAGCAGCGACACGCCGGCATCCTGCGCATCAGCGATCATCCGGTCGATCGCCGTGTCGCTGACCAAAGCCGCCAGCCTTACCGCCGCGGCCTCCTCAGCGGGGAGCACCATTTCCTGCAGGCCCTCACGCACCACACCCTCGGCGACGATTTCCTGTACCTTTTCGGCCTCTTCCGTGCTCACTCAGGGTGTCCTCTCCGCCAGCGCAACCCTCGTCACACTGGGATCACCTGCACCTTCTCACACAAATCATTAAACAGGCTCGCCGCGGTCGGTGACCGCGGGGATGGAGGCCGCGCTGACGGCCGGGACCTGCTCCCCGGACGTGGTCGCGGTGCAGGCCCGCCGGCACGCCGCCGCCGCGGGCGCTCCGGCGGCGGGGCCGCCGGGGCCGGCCCCGCGCCGGTCGCGGGCGGCGGTCATCACGCTGCCCCGCCGGGCCGGGCCGCTGCCGGACGACCCCCGGCCCCTGCCGGACGTTGCCGCCTACGACCAGCTGCTGCGGCTCGGGCCGCGGCCGCAGGAGGGAAGCGCATCATGAGCGCGCGCAGGGACGAGCTGACCGAGCCGGCGATGGACGCCGCGATCGGGCGGGCCTGCACCATCCTGCGGCTGCCGACGGTCAGGGACCGGCACGGGGAGGTCGCCGGGATCGCCGAGCGGCAGCAGGCCAGCTACAAGGGGTTCCTCACCGAGCTGCTGTCGCTGGAGTGCGACGACCGGGAGACGCGGCGCCGGGCGCGCCTGGTCCGCGAGGCCGGGTTCCCCCGGCCGAAGAGGCTCGAGGACTTCGACTTCGAGGCGAACCCCGACGTCCCGGCCGCGCTGATCGGCACGCTAGCCCGCTGCGGCTGGGTCGCCGCCGGGCAGCCGCTGTGCCTGGTCGGCGACTCCGGGACCGGCAAGTCGCACCTGCTGATCGGGCTGGGCACCGCGGCAGCCGAGCAGGGCTACCGGGTCCGCTACGTCACCGCCGCCGCCCTGGTCAACGAGCTCGCCGAGGCCGCCGACGACCGGATGCTCACCAGGGTGATCGCCCGCTACGGGCGGATCGAGCTGCTGTGCCTGGACGAGCTCGGCTACATCGAGCTGGACCGGCGCGGCGCCGAGCTGCTGTTCCAGGTCTTCACCGAAAGAGAGGAGAAGTCCTCCATCGCGGTCGCGTCCAACGCCGCGTTCAGCGAGTGGGCCCAGGCGTTCACCGACCCGAGGCTCTGCGCTGCGATCGTCGACCGCCTCACCTACAACGCCCACATCATCACCACCGGGACCGGCTCCTACCGGCTCCGCTCGGCCACCCGCCGCCAGGCCGCCGCAGGCGCCGGCGCGAAGGAGAAGAAAGGCACCCCGCCATGATGCTGATCAACCATCCCGGCAGCTACCAGCAGGCGGCCCTGGCCGGCCTCGACTCGGGCATCGCCCGCGACATCGCGCTCATGCTCGCCGACGCTCATGCCGTCCTGGACGGCCTGGCCTGCGGGGACGCGCCCGAAGCGGCCCGGCAGGCCGCCGCGATCCTCGACGACACCGACAGCCTCTATGACCTCCAGGGCCTGGCCGGCGCCGTCAGCTGCGCCGCCGGCATCCTGGACCGGGCCGTCCGGGACGCGCTCGCCGGCATCCCCGCCACCATCCCCGGCACCTGAGGAATCCCGGGCGCCGGGCGCCCGGGATTCCTTTTCATTTCACCTCCGATCAGAAAAGGAACGGAAAAGGAAGGCAGCCGCCATGACCCAGACCGCGGACGCCGGCACCGGCACGGCCGAGTGCAAGAGACCCGGCTGCGGCAATCTCATCCCGCCCGGCGCCGGCCGGGGCAGGCACCGCGTGTTCTGCGGCGATGACTGCGCCCGCCGCTACCACAACGACGCCCGCCTCCCCGTCCCCGCCGCCTCCGGCGTTGGGGACGGGGGCCCGCTCGACGCCCTTGAGCAGGCCCTCCGCCAGGCCGCCGTCCTCGCCAGGACCGCACGCGACCAGGCCGCCGCCCTCGATCCTGCCCGCGTCCGCGCCGACATCGCCGACGCCGACAGGCCGGCGGCGCGCCGAGGCAGCCGCTGTCACCGCCCAGGCCCGCCAGGCAGAAGCCGAGGCCGAGGCCCAGGCACTCGCCGAGGCCCTCCAGGCCGCCCGCGACGATACCGCCGCGGCCCGCGATGACGCCCAGCGCGAGAAGGAAACCGCCCGAGCTCTCGCCGTCGAGCTGGACCAGCTCCGCCGCGACACCGCCGAGCAGGTCAACGCAGCCGCGAAAGCAGCAGGCGAGCAGGTCACCGCCGCCCGCGACGACACGGCGCGCTTCCAGCGCGAGCGCGACGACGCACTCGCCGACGCCCGCGACGCCCGCACCGCCGCCGAAACGGAAACCGCCCGCGCCCGCCAGGCCGAGGCCGACGCCCGTGACGAGGCCCGCCGTGCCCGCGACGACGCCGCCCGCGAGCGCGAAGCCCTCCGCGACGGCCACAACGCCCAGCTCGAGGCACAGCGCGCCCTCACCGACGCCGAGCGAGCACGAGCCGAACGAGCCGAAGCCCAGCTCGAAACCGAGCGCGCCGACCGCCGCCAGCTCACCAGCCAGATCACCAGCAACGGCAACGAGCCCTCGGCGGCACCAGCACGCAGCGGGGCCAGATCAAAGTAGAACTTCCCTCAACACCGACCTCCCAGGTGGAGCCGAATCAAAGGAGAAGGCGGGGCCAAATGGGATTGACACGGCCACGCAGCGGGTGCGGGACGTAAGCGCTGGTCAGGCAGCCTCCGCCTGACTGCTGCGGGCGGCGGGCAGGCAGGTCTCGCCGGCGGCGGCCGCGGCGTCCCAGCTGGTGCCGTGGACGACCATGGAGTAGAGCCAGCGCAGCAGGGAGGCGGCGCACGCGACGCGGGCCCTGGCGCGCCGCGCCCGGGCCGCGGCGGCCGCCGCGCTGGCCTGCGGGGCGGTTGCGGTGGCTTGCTGTTCCGCGGCGTCCGCGGCCTGGGTCAGTGCCTGGTACCTGGCGGCCATCACGGGGTTGAACTGCAGCATCGGCCAGACCGCGCGCCATACGGCCAGCCGCAGCCCGGGACGGCCGCGGCGGGTGATGTGCGCGTCGCCGAGGAAGGCGCCCGAAGCGTTATCGGACGGGGACATCCCGGCGTGCTTGACCACGGAGGAGGAGCTGTCATAGCGGTGCAGGTCCCCGGTCTCGGCCAAGATCGCCGCCGCGCCGACCGCGGACAGGGCCGGGATCTGGCCCAGCCGGGACAGGCCGAGCTCATCGAGCGCCGCGGCCATGTCCGCCTCGGCGGCGCGCAGCTGGGCGCGGATGCGCTGCAGGTCGGCGAGCTCATCGGCGACCCGGCGCAGCAGGCCGCGGCGGGACCAGGCGACCACGCCCTCAGTGTCGGTCAGCGCGTCGAAGACCCGGACGGCGATCGGCCTCCAGGCCCTCTTGCCGCCCCAGTCCGGTACCGCGGCACGGACAGCGGCGGTGAACGCCTGCCAGCCCATCGCGGCCAGCCGGGCCGGCTGCCCGCCGCACTGCTGGGTGACCAACTGCACCGCCGTCAGCCAGGTCACCGACTTCAGCGGCACGGCGCAGGTTTCCAGCACGGCAGGCCAGGCGACGGACAAGAACTCGCGGATCCGGTGCATCGACGCCGTCTCCGCGGTGATCAGCTGCTCCCGGCGCCGCCCCAGCTGCCGCAGGTACCCCCACGTCTCATCCAGCTCCTCCGGGACATAGCAGTGCAGCTCAACAGCCAGCCGGGCGATCATCACGCAATCGGACTCATCGGTCTTATGGGTCGTATAGTCCTGCTGCTCCCGGGCGATATGGCTCACCAGCGGCTGGATGCACACTAGCGGCAAGCCCCGCTCCCGGCACAGCCGCTGCACCTGCATCCACCGCGCCCCGGTCGGCTCGCACGCCACCGCCACCCGGTCAAATCCCTTCGCCCGCGCCTGCGCCACCGCCCAGTCCAGCGCCTCACCCAGCCGGAACGCCTTCACCTTCACCGTCTTGCGGGCCAGCACCCGCACATCATGATCGATCACCGCCAGCGCCTGCTTGTCCTCGGCCAGGTCGATCCCGATCACCGCGCCATCACGCGGCAGCAGCCCGCGCAGCCGCTCCCGCCGCGCGTTCCGCTTCCGGTCTCCCCGTGTCGTGCCGTTGCCGCTACCCTTGCCCACAGGACGTCCTCCTCGCTGCGTTTGGGACACCAAGCCCGTACTACCGCACCAGGAGGACGTTCCTGCATCAACCACATCCCTGCTGAACAACGGCCTCTAGCGCGTTGTCCTATTACTACGCCGCAAACTCAGGTTGATCTGGGATGCTCACCCGGGTACCGGATCTTCCACGTAAGCCCGATCTTCACGATCTTTGGGACTGCTGGAAGCTGCGGGGTAAGTGCTGCTGGTGGGTTCCTGGCCCGGGGGGCGGCGCCGCGGGTGGGCCCGGGCCGGCCCCCGCCTGCGGGCCCGCACCGTTCCGGCACCTGACCGCGGGCGCCCGCCCAGCCTGGAGCGCCCGCCGGCCTGCCGCCCGTGGCGAGGACCTGACCTGGAATCCGCCGGTTAAATGGATACCACGGAGAGTCTTTTTGACCGAACGGATCTGGGTGCCTGTCCCCGGCCCGGTGCGTGCGTAATACGGCGTCGGCCAACCACGGGTCCGGCTCGGCGGCCGGAACTCCGGGGCCGGGCTTCAGGGCGAGGTAACCGCTGGCCGCCAGCAGGATGAACGGGATCATGCTGTTGGGATCGGTACCGATCCCGCCGAGGAACCCCAGGTCCTGGACCAGTACCCAATCGGCCAGGCCTAGAGCGCCGGTCAGGTAAGGGAAGTACGGCGTGATCACCAGTGTGCCGAGCGTGCCCGCGGCGGCCGGTTCCCCGGTCCGCAGGTCGAGCAGTTCGGTCAGGCCGATGTTGATGTCGTGGGCTGACGATGGCGGTGTCGCGGCCAGGGCCGATCACGTGAACGGCGTTGGAGTTATTAATCAGCGTGAGCCGTTCACCGCGGTGGATCGTCACTACATCTTTCGCGAAATCCCTGGTCACCATGCCGACATCCGCGACCGGGACCGGCCGGGGCGTGCTCAGCAGGTTCGGGATCAAGAACCCCGCTAATAGGCCGGGGATGACGAGGAAAATTCGGGGGGCGGAAAGGATTTTCTGGACAGACATCCTTCGGCTCCTCGCCTCGATGACCTTATTTCCTGCGGCAGGCCGTCTGAGGTGAAAGTAACTCGGTATCAGGTACGATTTATAGCGACAAATGGTAAAAATAGTGTAATGTGATGGCAAAATTAATTAGCTCGAGCCGCAAGGTGTGCTAAGCCCGGGGCGCGCGGGCCGGCTGGCAGGAGGGGCACCAGAAGGTGATCCGGTCCTGCTGACCCTCCGAGCGAACCGGCGTGCCGCAGCGCCGGCACGGCCGTCCGCGCCGGCCGTACACCCAGTGCTCCTCGCCCCGGCGCATGCTGCCGGTGGTGATGTGGCCGTGACGCTCCTTGTTGGCGTCGAGCAACCGCCGGGCCAGCGCCGCCATCGCGCCGAGATCGGGCACGGCCCCGGCCGGCTGCCATGGGTTGATCCCGCGCAGGAACAGCACTTCGGCCTTGTAGACATTGCCGATGCCGGCCAGGTTGCGCTGGTCAAGCAGCGCCTCGCCGATCGGGCGGTCGGGCTCGGCGCTCAGCCGCCGCACCGCCTCGGCGGCGTCCCAGTCGGGGCCGAGGAGATCCGGGCCTAGGTGCCCGGTGATGCCGGACTCTTCGGCGGTGCGGATCAATTCGACCACGCCGAGCTGAAGCCCGACCGCTCGCCAGTCGCCGTTGGCCAGGATCAGCCTGATCCGGTGGCTGTCCCGCAGTGGTTCGGCCGCGGGCCGGACTCGCCAGCTGCCGTCCATGCGCAGGTGGGTGTGTACCGTCAGGCCATTCTTGGTCCTGGTGAGCAAGTGCTTGCCACGAGAGACGGTCTCGGTGACCACATCACCGGTCAGGTCAACCGTAGCCAGCCGCGGCACACGGAAGTCACTACAGGTCAGCGTCTGCCCCGCCAGCGCCTGGTCCAGGCGCCGAGCGGTCTGCCAGACGACGTCTCCCTCGGGCATGACTCCAGTCTGCTAGAGATAACCGCCTGCCAGTAACCGCCGGTAGTCTTCCCTGGGGTCGTAGGGACCGCTCTGATAACTGCCGCCCTGCGTGTGCGCGTTGCCCGGCGGGTAAGCCGGCCCGGAGCCCGGTTCCCGGCCCCGTCGCCGCCGTGCCGGGCATGGCTCCGGCCGCCGTTCGGCCGCCGCGGATTCTCGCCGGAGGCGGCCGGGCTCGCGTAGTAGCTCTCCCCGTAGGGCGGGGTAGCGGCCGGCGCCGTCGCCGAGGCTTCCTGAGCCGGATCGCGGTACGGCTGGCCCGGGTAGGGGTACGGAGTCGTGCCGCCGTAGGCCTGGCCAGGCCCCGGCCCGTAAGCCGGGGTGGCCGCGGTACCCGACGGGGCCGCCCTGCCCCCGCCCCTAGGCTCGGCGGCGCCGAACGTCTGCGTTTCCTGAGACCGGGTTTCCTGCGACCGGCCGGTGTCGTAGTGTTCCCGGCCGATGTCGTAGTGGTCCCAGCCGACCTCGTGTGACCGGCGTGGCGCCTGCTGCGAATTGCCGTCCACGGGCCCGCTGGAACGCAGTGAGAAAGCCGCGCTGGTCAGCGGATCCTCATCAGCGCCGACGCCGGGACCGCTGGCGTGGCGCCACCCGCGTGGTGGGCTGGCCTGAGGCCCGGTGCGCTGGTAAGAGCCTCCCGCGGGGGAGAGGCGCCCCGCCTGCCCTGGCCCGGTCTGAACTGGCCCGGTCTGAACTGGCCCGGTCTGAACTGGCCCGGTCTGAACTGGCCCGGTCTGAACTGGTCCCGCCTGAGCTGGCCCGGTCTGGGGTGGTGCCGCCTGGAACGAAGCTGTGCGGGCCGACGCCGCTGCGGGTCGACCCAGGCTCGGGACTGGCTGCGTGGCGACCTGAACCGCCTGAACCCCCTGCACCGGCTGAACCGCCTGCACCGCGGTCCGGTCGGCCGCCCCTGGCTGCGCGTCGGGATACTCGCCCGAGTTGCGGGCCCGTCGTCCCCTGGGTTCGTCGTCACCCTGGCCCCGCGCCTCGGTTTGGTCCCAGGCTTCGCCCGGGCGCTGGCCGACGCGCGCACCCGGCGGCGGGACGGTCGCCAAGGGCCGTTTCCGAGAACCCGAGTCGTGCTGCGCGCTGCGCGCGGTGGTCGTGAGGGGCTTGTCGGACGCCAGGTCGTCCCAGAACTGGTCATCCGTCACGCCGCCGAAGGACTCGGTCGGCCACATTTCCTCGTCGATGTCGGCCCCCTTGCGGAAGCCCACCCGGCGGCGCGACCGGGGCGCCTTGGCCGGGTCGGACGGGTCGGCGTCACGGGCCAGGCGCGCCGCGGTCCGGCTGCCGGGCCGAGCGCGACCCGGCTTGGCTTCACCTAGCCCGGCGTCACCAGGCGCGGCGTCACCGGCACCGGGGTCGCCCGGCCAGGCGTCACCTGGCGTATCGTCCAGGTTTCCCGCCGCGAACACCGGGGCCGCGAGGGTGGGAACCTGCTCCGGGGGCCGTGAGTCGGCCCGCGCCCTACGCCCGGCGGGCGCGGGGGCCGGTCCGCTCGCCCGCCCGGGGTCCCCGGCATCGCCGAAATCCATGACGGTATTTGGCCCGCTGCGGCCTTCAGCCCGGTAATTGCCGCCCGCGGGATTCGCGGCGCGTGGCGCCGGATCTGCGGCTCGGCTACTATTCGCGGCCCGGTGGCCATTCGCCGGGCGCTCATCACTCGTGCCACGGCTTCTTCTGCCGCCCGAGTGCCTATCGGCCTCAGCCCGGTCACCGGACCGAACGCGAGAGTTCCGCTTAAATCCGCCGTTACCTGAGCGGATGCTGAAATAGAAGGCTGCCGCGATGCCGACGAGCCCGGCAACGGCGAGTCCCGCGACCAGAATCATGGTCTCCATCCAGAACGCCGGGCCTGGTGGGGGCGCTAGCCAGGCGCACGCGGCCTATGACGCGAGCCTTCCCTCGTTGTCGCGAGCGCCGTGAAACCCCGCTTGATCAACGATTGTTGCTCACCACTGGGGAGCCTGTCACAGGATTGAAAGATCTCGCGATAAAGCCGATCACGACATGTATCGGCATGATCACGGGTTTCCGGTTACAACTATTCGTCCGCGCCCGATTGTGGCCGCCGCGATCGCGGTTACGACCGACTGCAAGGAGGCGCCGTTGGCCAGCGTTAGTTCGCTGCGCAGGGCGTAAACGGTAAATCGATACGAGTGGGCATGCCCGGCCGGGCACGGCGCATGGTAAGCCGCGGTGCCTGCGCTGTTCATCGCCTGCCGCGCGCCCGTGGGCAGCGAGTTCTCCTGGATATCCGTGGTTCCAGGGCCGATGTCGAACACCAGCCAGTAGATGTACGGCGTGATCGGCGCCGAGGAGTCGTCGACGACCAGCGCGAGGCTCTTGGTGCCCGGCGGGGCGCCTGACCAGTTCAGCGGGGGATTGACCCCGGCACCCTGACAGGTGTAGCGCTGGGCGAGAACACCCTGGGTGAACGCCTCGCTGCTGATCGACATCGGGCTCGGTGCGACCGCCGCGCCCGAACCACCCGTCCCGCAGCCGGCCAGCGTGAGGACAGCCGCCGCCGCGCCGAAAGCACGCGCGCGAGGCCCCCGCCGCCTCCGGCGGCGAATCCAGTCCTGGCCCGAAGTCACCCTGTCTTCTCTTTCTTGCCGACGGTTGATATTAGAGCCTGCCCGGTAAGGAAGCGTATGGTGATGCGACACGTTGAATGATCCGGGGAAACGGGCGGGAGTCCGGGCTGGCACACGGATGACCGGAGAGGGCAGATGCCGAACGCCCTGAGTATCGGGCTACTTGGCCCGCTTCAGGTACGGGACGACGCCGGACGCCTCCTGTCCGTGGGCGGCCGCCAGCTGCGCGTTCTTTTCACCCTGCTCGCGCTGAACGCCGGGCGTGTCGTGCCGGCCGGCTCGATGGCCGAGCAGATCTGGCCCGACGACCCACCGGGCAATCCCGGTAACGCCTTGCAGACGCTGGTGTCCCGGCTGCGAGCCGAGCTACGCCTCGCCGGGTTCGGCAACGCGATCGAATCGCATCCGGCCGGGTACCGCCTCGCGGTGCCGCCCGAGGCGGTCGACGTGACGATCTTCGAGGCGCTGGCGGTCCAGGGCCGCCGTGCGCTGGCCGACGGCGACGCCGATACGGCCGCGCGGATACTGCGGGACGCGTTGCGCGCCTGGCGGGGTCAGCCGCTCGCCGACGCGGCCGGGTGTGACTTCGCCGACATGGCCGCGGCGAGACTGACCGAACTGCGTTCGAGCGTGCTGGCGGACCGGATCGACGCCGACCTGGCGCTCGGCGAGGGGGCCAGCCTCGTGGGTGAGCTCCGCGGGCTGCTCGCCGCCGACCCGCTGGCCGAGCGGCCCCGTGCGATGCTCATGCGCGCCCTGTACGCGGCGGGCCGCCAGGCCGAGGCGCTCGCGGTGTACGCCGAGGCCCGCGAGCTGCTGGCCGACCGGCTCGGCGTGGACCCCTCCGCTCAGCTTGAGCAGGTTTATCTCCGCATCCTGCGGGGTGAGGAAGGGGCGCGCGCCGTAGCCCCTGACCCTCCTCTTTATCCTGAACGGGCCGTCCTGCCAGTCCCAGGTTCCCCGTCAGCTCCCCGGGGCCAGAGCCCCCTGACCAGTTTTGTCGGCCGCGACGAGGATGTGGCCCGGGTGCTGAAGAACCTGGGCGCCGCCCGCCTGGTCACGCTCATCGGCCCGGGCGGAGTGGGGAAGACGCGGCTGGCGACCGAGGCCTCCGGGCGGCTCGCTAAGGCGGCGTGGTTCGTGCCGCTGGCGCCGGTGACCGATCCGGCGGAGGTGGCGTACGCGGTCCTGGAAGTGCTCGGCATCCGCGAAGCCGTCATCGCGCGGCGGGCGGCCGAACCAGGCACCGGTCCCCTGGACCGGCTCACCGCGGCGCTCGCCGACCGGGACGAAGTACTGATCCTCGATAACTGCGAGCACGTCATCGAGGCCGCCGCGACGCTGGCGGGCCGGGTCCTGGCCGCCTGCCCGCGCATCAGGATCGTGGCCACGAGCAGGCAGCAGCTCCGTATCGATGGCGAGATCCTGTGCCCGGTGCGGCCATTGCCCGTACCCCCGGCGCTGCCGGTGCCCCCGGCGGCATCCGCCGGGGCCGGCTCGCCGGTCCAGGTCGCGTCCTACGGGTCGGCACGGCTGCTACGCGACCGGGCGGCGGCCGTCCGGCCCGATTTCGAGCTGGACGAAGCCAACGCTGAGGCTGCGGCCCGGATCTGCCGGTCGCTGGACGGGATGCCGCTGGCGATCGAACTGGCCGCGGTCTGGCTCCGCATGCTGACACCCGCTCAGCTCGCTGAGCGCCTTGACGACAGGTTCGCCCTGCTCACCGGCGGCAGCCGGACGGCGCTGCCCAGGCACAGGACGCTGCGGGCGGTCGTCGACTGGAGCTGGGACCTGCTCTCAGCGGCTGAGCAGGTGCTGGCCCGCAGGCTGGCCCTGTTTCCCGACGGAGCCACCCTCGCGGTCGCCGAGCAGGTCTGCGCCGACGACCTGCTGCCGTCGGCCCGGGTGCTGCCCGCGCTGTCCGGCCTGGTCGACAAGTCGATCATCGCCGCGGACCGGAGTCAGGATGACGAAAGCCCGCGGTACCGGATGCTGGAGACGGTGCGCGCGTACGGCCTGGAGCGGCTGGCCGAGGCGGGCGAGGAGACGGCGGCGCGCACCGCGTTCATCGGTTACTACCTGAACCTGGCCGAGACCGCCGACCCGGAGCTGCGTGCGGCGAACCAGCGGCACTGGCTGCGTGAGCTGGCCGCAGAACAGGACAACCTGCACACGGCGCTGCGCCGGGCGATCGTGAGCCAGGATGCGGATACCGCGCTGCGGTTCGTGCGGGCGCTCGGCTGGTACTGGATGCTGCGCGGGCAGCCGGGCGAGCCTGAAGCGCTGGCTCGTCAGGCGCTCGCGCTCGAACCCCGGGAACGTTCGACGCGCATCGCCGAGGCGCGCGTGGTCGGCGCGCTTAGCGCGGTCGGCACTAGCTGGGACATGGACGCGATGGTGCCGGTGCTGGTCGCGGCATTGGCCGACTTCGCCGAGTTGTCGCCGGATGGGACGTCGAACCATCCGATCGTGGCGATGGGCGAGCCGATGGTCGCTGTTTACGAACGCGATCCCGAGCGCGCCCTGGCCGTCTTCGATCGGTACGCGACAGCGCAGGATCCGTGGATGCGAGCGGCTACGCCCCTGCTGCGGAGCACGTTCGGCGGCATGCTTGGCCGGCTGGACGGGGCCGAATCGGACTGCCGGGAGTCCCTAGCCGCTTTCCGCGCCCTGGGTGAGGTATGGGGAGCGGCCGCCGTGCTCGTCCAGCTGGCTGAGTTCGCCGAGCTGAGAGGGGACTACCTGGCCGCGATCGCGGCTCTCGAGGAAGCCACCGAGCAGGCGAGCGAGCTCCGCGCCTGGGGCGACTTGTCACATATCGTCGGAAAGCTCGCAGCTATCCGGCTGCGGATGGGTGATCTCGAAGGGGCCCGTGCGGACCTGGAGCGAGCCGAACAGGGCGCCGCTCAGCTCGGCATCAGCTTGAGCGACGGGGCGGTGTGGCTTGGCCTGGTGCGATCGGAGTTGCATTTCCGCGAAGGCGATACCGCCGCGGCGACGGACCAAGGCGAGAAGGTAATGACCTGGCTGGCGGATAAGCAGTCGGACTGGTGGAACGGCCTGCGCGCTCTCGTCCGGGCCAGGCTGGCCCTGACCGTCCTGGCGGGCGGAGACGAAGCCCGCTGCCGCGGCCTGCTGACCGAAGCGCTTCGTATTGCGGCCGAATGGGTCGAACGTCCCGTACTCGCCGCCGTGATGGAGTCCATCGCCGTGTTCGTCCAGCATCCCGCCCAGCCCTGCGCACGGTCGGCCGAGCTCACGGCTACCTTGCTCGGCGCCGCCCATACCATGCGGGGGTGCTTCGACGAGGGAAGCCTGGACGCGCCGGTGGCCAGGGCCTCGGCCCGGGCCGCGCTGGGCGAGGCCAAGTTCGATGCCGCCTACCAGCGCGGCCGTGCGCTGGACCGCGATGACGCGCTCACCCTCGCGGCCGGCGCCGTCGCGATTCCCATCGAAGCCGGCTAACGGAGCGTCGCGGGCAGCAGCAGCGCTGATGGCCTGGTCTGGCCGCGGCGCTGACCGCCAGCACGCCGTCCCGCGAACGGGACGCGGGTGAGGTGTTCGACTCTTGCGTGCGCCGCCTCATCGACGGCGCTCTGCTCGGTTAGGTCTTACGGCGGTAGACACGGACCGCCAGCGGCGCGAACACGACGAAGATGCCAAGCGCCCACAGGAGCGACCTGACGGCCGGGACGGCCACTGCGCCGCCCGTGAACAGGCCGCGTTCCGCTTCGGTCAGGACGGTTATCGGATTGACCTTCACGAAGGACTGCAGCCAGCCGGGCATGGTCGCGGTCGGCGCGAACAGGTTGCTGCCGAACACGAGCGGGAAGAACGCGATGAACCCGAACGCCTGAACTCCTTGCGGCGTCTTCATCAGCATGCCGATCAGGGCAGACACCCAGCACATCGCTAGGGCGAAGGCGATCAGCAACAGGACGCCGGCGACGGCGGCGGCCGGATTGGTAGTCACCCGGAACCCGAGAATCATCCCGAAGCCGATGGTGATCGCGATCGATATGAGATAACGCACCATGTCGCCGAGGACGGCACCCGCGAGCGGCGCCCAGCGGGCGATCGGCAGGCTGCGGAACCGGTCGAAGACACCACTGGAGATGTCCTGATTGAGCGCTAGCCCGGTGCCCAAGGTGGCGAACACCACGGTCATGACGAGCAGCCCCGGCAGCTCGTACTGCAGGTAGGTGTGCGTGCTGCCGTGCGCGATGGCCCCGCCCAAGACGTAGGTGAACAGCAGGAGGAACGTGATCGGCTGCAGGCTAAGGCCGACCACGTCCTCCATGTTGGTCCTGATCTTCAGCACGCTGCGCCAGGTCAGCGTGAAGGTGTTCCGCAGTCCGACCAGCGGGCTGACCCTGCGGGCCGCCGTCGGAGCCTTCGCAGGCGCGGCGATCGTGGTCATCGGTTGCTCTCCTCAAGTTCGCGGCTGCCGTTCTCGGCGCCCTCCGCACCGTGCCCGGTGAGCGCGAAGAAGACCTCGTCCATGCTCGCCTTGCGGAGCGTGAACTCCGCGAGCTCGAGACCCCTGTCATCGAGTTCGCGGAAGATGTGAGGCACCAAGGCCGCGTCGGTGACGGGCGCGGTTGCCACCCCGCTCTCGGCATCAGTCGTTACCTCGGCCTCGATCAGTCCCGCCATCAGCGCGGTGACCTCGGCCATCCGGGCCGGGTCAGCCGGTGACACCTGGAGCACCTGGCCGCCGATCTTGGCCTTCAGCTCATCCGGCGTCCCGGTCGCGACGACCTTGCCGTGGTCGATGACCACGATGTCGTGTGCCAGCTGGTCAGCTTCGTCCAGGTACTGCGTGGTGAGCAGTACGGTGACGCCGTCCGAGACGAGCCCGCGGATCATGCCCCATACGTCGGTCCGGCTGCGCGGGTCAAGCCCGGTCGTCGGCTCGTCGAGGTACAGCACCCTGGGGTTGCCGACCAGGCTGGCGGCCAGGTCCAGCCTGCGCCGCATCCCGCCCGAATAGGTCTTCACCGGTCGGCCGGCGGCTTCGGTGAGCTCGAAGCGGGCGAGCAGTTCCCTCGTCCGCGCCCGGGCCTGCGACCGCGGGAGGCCGAGTAGGCGGCCGATCATGATGAGGTTGTTGGTCCCCGACAACCCCTCGTCCATGGACGCATACTGCCCGGTGAGGCCAATGAGCTGCCGGACCTGGTGAGCGTCGCGTACTACGTCATACCCGCAGACGCTCGCTTGCCCGACGTCCGGCCGCAGCAGCGTGGCCAGGATCCGCACCGCGGTTGTCTTGCCCGCCCCGTTAGGCCCGAGCACGCCGAGGACCCGGCCCTGCCTAGCCACCAGATCCACGCCGTCCAGCGCCATCGTCTTGCCGAACCGCTTAACCAGGCCGGTGGCCTCGATCGCGTTCGGCGTCATCGCGTCATATCGCATGATGCCATCCTGGCGCACGCCGCTGTCAGAACGCGCACAACCGCCTGTCACCGGCCTGGGCCCGCCGGGCCGCGGCGCACCCGGCTAGCGCGCCTCGCGGTAGCGGAGGTAGACGACTCTCGAGCTGAAGGTGCGGGTCTCGACGGGTTCGACAGTACGACCGCCGGACGCCGCAGAACTCAATTCACTGTTGCGCTCGGTCAAGTGCTGCCGCTGGCGGCGGGTGCCGTTATTGCGGGGCTGGCTTGCTCGGTGCGTTCGGGTAGCAGCAGCAAGGCGCCGACGAGGAAGCATATTGCGCCGATCAAGGTGCCGAGGTTCGACCGTTCGGCGTTGTGAAGCTGGCCGGTCGCCGGGTTGATGTAGCCGGCCACCGCGGATACGCCGAAGGCGATGGACCCGATCAGGTTCAGCAGGGTGATCCACCATGACCATGACCGGGGACGCCAGGCGGTCCAGCCGTGGCAGACCTCGAACCAGGCCAGCCCGCTGGCCACCAGGAAGCACACCGAACCGTAGGCGTCGGGCCGCCACACGTGCTGGTTCGCAGCCTGCGCGGTGAGGTCGACCCGCAGCGCGTTGCCGGTGCTGACGTTGAAGAACAGGGTCCCGGCGAGTTGTACCGCGGTCGCCCACCAGTCGATCCTGTGGGGCTGGTAGACGAAGAAGCGCCGGCGGGCGGCGCCCGGGGCCTGCGGTCCGGCGTCCACGGCTTCCCGGTAGGTAAGAAACCCGGCCCCGGTAAAGAACAGTGAACCGATAAAGAAGGTCAGGGCATCCCAGCGGGCTCCGACGGCGCTGGCGTAGCCGGGGACGGCACCGAGGGCGAATAGCAGCGACCCCACGGCGAACAGGACGGCGATCCACCATCCCCGGGCCATGGGTGCCCACCATGTCGAGCCGGCCGAGGCGCCCTGCAGGTGCTTGCGGTGGTCGCGGGATTCCCAGTGAGCTACGACGCCGTTGGGACGAACGCGCTCGACGAAAGTCACGAAGGGGCCCACACGGCCCTCGCGACCTGCTCGATCCTGTACGGGCATCGGCGCGTCCTATCTGAGGTGTGGCATCGTCCGGTTCCGCTGCGCCTCTCTAGCGCCCGGCTGACTAATCCGATCCTCTCCGGACCACCGGCGGGTGTCGTCATCCTGCACCGGGTGATTGTCTGAGCCGGGAAGTGTCAGTGAGGTGCGTTGACGGAGGTATGCATCTCGCTGGTGATTTCAGCACTGCTCAGCAGGCCTGACACGTGTCTTAGCACCCCTCCCCCTACGTGGCCAGATCACGATCTACAGGGGAGTACTAGACCGAACCAGACGTCACCTGCGGAGGATTAGTCTCGCTGACGGTTGTTACCGAACATGATCTCGTCCCACGAGGGGACGGAGGACCGCTTGCCGCGCGCCGCCTTCCGGCCCTGACGCCCCGCCTGCTCGCTGGCCGGTTCGGCTGAGGCGGCAGGAGTTGAGGCGGCCGGAGTTGAGGGGGCCGGAGTTGAGGGCGAAGCGGCCGTTTCCTCGGCCCGTGTTTCCGAACGCGCCGCTGGAATAGCCGCCTCCGGGAGAGCTTGCGGCGTCCGAGGCTCCTGAGCCCTCTGCATCGGCTGAGGTGCCCGTGCCGACGTGGCCTGAGTCCCTGGACTAGCGGGGGCATTGCGTGAAGGAAGGCGAGCGGCCGGAGCCGAGGTCGAGGGAACCTCAGGGACGGTGGGAGCCTCGGGGACCCGAGGTTCTGCGACCTGCCGCTCGGGAGCGGAGTGGCGCCCCGAAGCTGCGCCGTTGCCAGGACCACCGTTGCTCGGACCACCATTGCCGGGACCACCATTGCCGGGACCACCGTTGCTGGGCGCGGCGTTGCCTACGCCGGCCGGGCCGAACCCGGCGGTGCTCCCGGACGGGGCGAACCCCTGGCCAGATGCCGCGCTGAGCCTGGGTGCCAGCTGGGTGACCGTCGCCTCGCCCGGCGGCGGGGCAGCGGGCTGGGGCGGCTCGCCGCCCGGCAGCGACATACGCGCGGCGTTGTCATCGGCGGGCAGCACATGCCTGCGGCGCGGGTCGAAGACCCATTCGGCCACGTGCCGACGGTCGCCAGACATGAAGATGAGCTGCACCTGCCAGTTTCCATCTCCGCGCTTCTTGGCGTCCCACAGAGCGTCTTCCGGGTCAGAGCCGAAGACCTTCAGCCGCTCAGCCACGATCTCGCCCAGTCTTTGACCCGGCGTCGAAGGGGTGGCGTCGCCCTGGCGTCTTATCGACGCGGCCTGAGCCTGGTCGGCTGCGTAGGCGCGTTCGGCGAGAACTGGCCCTTCGAACCAGCGCACGCGCTCGACCGCGATGCCGGCCGCGTCCGCAATCTCCTCCACGGTTTCCCCGGCCCGGATTCGTGCCTGGATCTCCTTGGGTCGCAACGGGCTCTCCACTTCGATCTCGTACTGCACGAGCCGGGAGGTCTGGCCGAGGGCCACTGCCCTGAGCCGCTCGTCTATCGGCAACGTGAAGCGTGCGCTGCGACCCGGCACCGCGAGGACAGCGTAACGGCCGTCCTCGCTGACCGCGACGAAGCGCAGTTCCTGCATCGTCGTCCCTTCCGCTCCGGCCCGCCCGCGTGCCGGTCCTGCCAGCGCCCGGGCGCCGTGGTTGCCTAGCGTCCCGGCGTACTCTAGCCGAGCGGCCGACCCGGAGGCCCGGGACCGCTCCACCTCCTTGAGTTTGTCGGGTCCAGAACGCCAAGGCCAGCACCGCGCCCGGCATGTCCGGAGTTAATCCTGGTATCCCGGTCTCAGAATGTTCGCTTACAGAACTATTTGGTACGCTATAGACCAGGATGTTCGCTAACAGAAGTATCTTGCGCGAGCAGGCGCGGCCCGCGGTTATCCGGGAAAGCCGGCGAGCGCCGTGGCTCGCGGTGAGCGTGGTCTGCTTCGGGGCGTTCATGGGCCAGCTCGACGCAAGCATCGTCACGATCACCTTCCCGGCCATGGAGCATGACTTCGGCGTCCCCGTCGCCGGGGTCCAGTGGGTGTCGCTCATTTACCTGCTCGGGCTGATCGCCTTGCTCGTCCCGGCCGGCCGGCTGAGGGGACGCGCTCGGCCCGACCCTAGGCGGCCTGCTTACCTCAACGGTCGGCTGGCGTGCCGTTTACTGGGTGAACGTCCCTGTCGGTATCGCCGCCGTCATCGCGGGCCGGTACCTGCTGCCGCGCACCCGGCAGTTCAGCCCGCGGGAGAGGTTCGACTGGCCCGGCACCGCGCTGCTGGTGGCCTGGACCAGCGCGCTGCTGCTCGTGCTGTCGGCGGCATCAGGCCTGAACCTGCCGTTCGGGACGGCCGCCCTGCTCGCGGTCCTCGGCGTCGTCGGCCTAGGCGCCTTCGTCAGACGGGAGATACGCACCGAGCACCCGCTGATACCGGTGTGGCTGCTCCGCTCCGCGCCATTGGCGCTCGCGCTAGCCGGCGCCGCGTGCGGATACCTGACGTTGTTCGGTCCGCTCGTGCTAGTCCCGCAAATCCTCGGGCACGGGCCGGGCGGCGTGGCCCGCGCCGGCCTCCTGCTCTCTGCCCTTCCGCTCGGCTTCGGCGTGGCCGCGCTGTTCGGCGACGCGGTGCTGCCGGAAGGCTGGGGGAACCGCCGGCGCGGCTTCGCCGGCGCGGCCCTGACCGGCACGGTAATGTGCGCGTCGATATTCATGCCGGTCACCCACGCAGGCGCGGCTCGCGTTCGTCGTGCTCGCCGTCGTATCGGCCGCCGCGGCCGCGATCGCGCTGGCCAGCCGCGCACGGTGGCAGCCCGGGCGTCCCAGAGAGGCGGATCCGTCAGGTGCAGATCGCTGAAGGAAACCGGCCGCAGGTACCGGCCGCGCAGGTACCCGCGGCACAGGTACCGGCCGCGCAGGTACCCGCGGCACAGGAACCGGCCGCACAGGAACCCGCGGCGCCAGAACACGCAGGCCAGGACCAGGTAGACCACGAGCAGGCCGACCGGGAGCAGGCAGGCCACGAGCAGGCCGACCGGGAGCAGGCAGGCCAGGAACCGGTCGGCCAGGTGCTGGCCGATATCGTGTCCCGGCTGCGGCGGGCCATGCGCCGCGCCGCCCGTGCGGCCGACCCCGCCCTGGGGTTTTCCGTGGCGCAGCTCGAGCTGCTTTCCTGCATGGCCGAACATCCGGGGGTACGCCCGAGCCAGCTCGCCAGGATGCTCCGGCTAGCCCCTAGTTCGGTGGCGACCCTGCTCAACGGGCTTCAGTCGGCGGGTTATGTGGTACGGAGCGGCGGTGCCGACGACCGGCGCACGGTCAGCCTGCACCTGTCGCCGGAGGGCACAACGGCCGTGACCCGGTGGCACCGGGTGAACGAGGAGATCATCCAGGCCGCGCTGGCTGTGTTGCCGTACCGGGACCGGACCGCCCTGCGCGACGCCGCTCCCGCCCTGCGCGACCTGACCGCCTCCATCGACGCTCTCGCCGACTAAGCCGCGGAAACCGAATGCTCAGACGGACGCGGGCTCGGTATCCCGCTCGGTGCCTCCGCCGCCCGTCTGCGCGTCGACCCGGCTGAGCTTGGATGGCCACCAGTTCCACCGGCCGAGCAGGACGACGGTGCACGGCACCAGGATGGTGCGGACGATGAAGGTGTCCATCAGCACGCCGAGCGCCAGGCCGACGCCGACGTCGCGGATCTGGCTGCCGCCCGAACCGCGGCCACCGACGATCGCGAACACGGAGAACGTGCCGGCCAGGACCAGCCCGGCGGAGGTTACCGTGGTCCCGGTAGCGGCGAGTGCCCGGCTGACCGCTTCCCGTAGCGGAAGGTGCTGAGCCTCTTCCCTGATTCGGCTCATCACGAGGATGTTGTAATCCTCGCCTAGCGCGAGCAGGAAGATGAACATCAGGAACGGGAGGATGAAGGTCAGTCCGCCGCTCCCGCCGATCTTGATGAACAAGATGACGGACAGCCCGAGCGCGGCGAAGTACGACAGCGCCACCGACGCGATCAGGTACAGGGGAGCGATCAGCGAGCGCATCACCAGGCAGAGCAGCAGGCCGATCACGACGATGGCGACCGGGACGACATGGACCAGGTCGCTATCGGAGATCGCGCTGATGTCGTAGAAGGCAGCCGCCTCACCGCCCACCCCGTAGGCGGTGGCGTGCAGGGTCGTCGCCACCGCGGCCGCCTCGGCGCGGATCGACGGCACCGCGTTCATCGCGGCCGTGGTCGACGGGTCACCGGCCTTCAGCCCGGTCTGGAACTGGATCGTCTTGCCGTCGGGGCTGACGTACTGGGCGGTGGCCCGGTATGCCTCGTATTGGGCCAGCGGGATGTTGCTCTGTCCTGCGGGGGGGATCGCGGGCAGCGCCTGCGGGTTCCCCAGCGCCGCGTGCAGCGACTGGTACTGGGCGGGGGTGAGCGGGACGCCTACCGGGTTCAGCGGTCCGGTCACCCCGGTGAACAGTTCGCTCGCCTCGAGCTGGCTCGTCGCGGCGGCCACCGGGGCGGGGTCGTCCCAGGCCGGCTGGGGCAGTCTGTAGACCAGGTTCGTCGGGTTGGCCGCGCTTGCCGGGAAGTGCTTGGCGAGCAGTGCGGTCCCCGCTGCGGAGTCGGTTCCGGCCGGGGCGCTGATCGACCCGCCGAACCCGCCGGGCTCATACGCCGTCACCGCGGACGCGAGCGCGCCGAACACGAGGATGCCGATGGTCAGCGGCACGACCGGCCGACGCACGATCCGCGTGGCGACCCGGCCCCACAGGCCGACTTTGCCGGTGCCCGTGCGGGTCTTGCTCGGCCAGAACGCCGCCCGGCCGAACACCGCGAGCAGCGCGGGCAGCAGCGTGAGCCCGGCGAGCAGTACGGTACCGATGCCGATGGCCAGCGGGATGCCGAGCTGGGAGTAGATCTGGAAGGTGGCGACGAGCAGGGACAGCAGGGCGGCGATGACGGTGAGGGCGGAGAACGTGATGGTCTCACCGACCCGCGTGACCGCCGAACGCACCGCGTCCTTCGGATCCGCCCCGTCACGCAGGTTCTCGCGGACGCGGAAGACCAGGAAGAGGCCGTAGTCGGTGCCGGCGCCGAGCACCAGCACGATCAGCAGCAGCTGAGCGAGCTGGGAGACCTTCAGGCCCGCGTGCGCCGCCTCACCGACCAGCGGCCCGGAGATGGCCACGGCCAAGAATGCCGGGATCAGTGTGATCAGCGGCGCTAGCAGCGACCGGAAGATCAGCAGCAGCAGTACCAGGATGAACAGGGCGGCCACGACTTCGACCTGGTTCCCCGTGGTGCCCGACTTCGCCTGCTGGTCGACGTTGATGGCGATGTCGCCGGCCAGGTGCACATGCAACCCGGGCGGCGGAACGGCCCGGTCGATGGTCGCCCGCAGGTCGTTGATCAGCGTGGTCTGCCCGGCCTGGTCGCCGCCGCCGACGTTGGACAGCACCTGCAGCTGCTCGGCCTGCCCGTCGGCGGACCGGCCCAGGTCGCGCACCGCGACGACGGTCGGCACCGTACGCAGATCCTGCTGCAACGTGGAAAGCCAGGCGACGTCCTCGGTGGTGAGGGTGCCCTGGCTGACCGCTGCGACGACGGGGACCGGGATCAGGTTCGTCGACCCGAACGGGGCCGCGAGCTGCGCCGCCTGCTCGCTCGGAGCACTGGCGGGCAGGAACGCGCTGTTGTTGCCCTGCGTGACGCTGTTGAGTGAGGGCAAGTAATGAGGCACCGCGAATGCCGCGATCAGCCAGGCCGCGATGACGACCCAGCGGAACTTGACGGCGAACGCGCCGATTCCCCCGAAGATGGCGTGAATGCGCACCCGGCTAGCTTACAAAGCGTTCGCACCCGGCGCGCCACGAGGTCGCCCAGAGTAACTCCGCTGGTTCCAGGACTGCCAAACCTAACGGAACCTGAGGAGGCTGAGTGCGTTTGACCACTCTCAGTCCCAGCCGTCGCTCTCGGCACGGCAGCCAGCTAGTGTACAGGTTACTTACAGGTAGCATTCACCGTACTATCAGGCTGGTCACTGATTATCTAGATGGTGCCTTCCGGCGCAGAGCCCCTTGCAGCCGCGCCGGGATGCGTGCCCGAGAGCGCGCCCCGCCGGTTATGCCCCCTGGCTAGCCCCCGGCCGGCGGGGTGCCCTCGCCCAAGGACGCGCCCCGCCGGTTCTGCCCCTGGCAACCCCCCGCCGGCGGGGCGCCCCCCGGCGATACCGCCTGGCCCTAGGCAGCCAGGCGGTATCGTTCGGAGCCATGCCGTTGATCAGTGTGGTCATCCCGGTGCACGGGGTCGAGGACTACCTGGATCGCTGCCTGGATTCGGTGCTCAGCGAGCCGGCGGTCCCGATCGAGGTGATCGCGGTCGACGACGCTTCTCCTGATCGGTGCGGCGCGATACTCGCGGCCCGGCGGGACCCTAGGCTGCGGGTGATCAGGACCCCCGCCCCGGTGGGCCCGGGCCCGGCCCGCGATCTCGGCGCGAAGGAGGCGACGGGGGAGTACGTCTGGTTCGTCGACGGCGATGACGAACTCGCCGAAGGTGCCATTGCCGCGGTCGCGGGCGCGCTACGGGAGCGGCCCGATGTGCTGATCGTCGACTTCGAGAACCTCTATCCCGACGGCACCACCAGCTCAAGCGGCGGCGCGAAGTACCTGCGCGGACCGCGGCTCGTGACGCTCGCGGAAGATCCCGCCCTGATCCACCTGACGATGACGGCGTGGAGCAAGCTGTTCCGCCGCGACTTCCTGTGCGGCCTCGGTATCACGTTCGGCTCCTCGGGGCCCGCTCCGCACGAGGATGTGCCGGTGACGACGATGGCCTTGCTGACCGCGAAGAGAATCGGCGTGCTCGATCGGGTCTGCTACCGCTACCGGCAGGCGCGGCGCGGCTCGTTCCTGGCCGCGGCCAGCGACGGCAACTTCAATATCTTTCACTCATACGAGCGGATTTTCAATCTTTTGGCCGAACGGAGCGTGGTTTCAGCGCCAGTTCCACCACTCGTGGTCGCGGCCATTTTCGAGCGCGCGATCTGGCACTACACGACGCTGCTGCCGCTCGTGCCGAGGCGCCGCCGACGGGAATTCTTCCACCAGATGTTCGTCGATTTCCGCCGCTGGCGTCCTCGGGAGCCGACCGCGTTCTCCTTTCCGCCCGGCCTGCGCGGGGTGAAGTTCCGGCTCGTCGCCCGCGATGCCTACCTGACCTATTCGCTTCTCGACCCGCTGAACCGGCTGCGTGTCGCCCTACGTTCCCATGACGTGTAGCGCGCCCCGCCGTAAGCTTCCAAGGTGAACCAGTAAGGGGTTGAGGGATATGCGCCATCTGCTTGGTGTCGTTCTCGCGATCGTCCTGGCCGCCGCGATCTTCTTCGCGGCCTCGTGGGGCTACCTGAAGCTGCTCATCGGGCCGGCCAGGCTCGGCGTACTCCCGGCTGGCGGTGGCTCCCTGCTCCACGACCGGGGCGTCCTCGAGGGGTTCGGCGCACTCCTCGCCATCGGCCTGTTCGCCGGGATCCTGATCGCCGTGCCG
The DNA here is from genome assembly GCA_963806335.1 of uncultured Actinomycetes bacterium. GTDB lineage: Bacteria > Actinomycetota > Actinomycetes > Streptosporangiales > Streptosporangiaceae > Palsa-504. The sequence goes on along the minus strand of CAWDXO010000012.1, from coordinate 805,168 downwards.
CGGATCTCGCCGCTCGCGTCCGGGCTGCCCGGGCTGGTCCTGCTCGCCTGGACCGGCCTGTACCTGTACAGCGTGCGGCGCGCGGTCCACTACATCCCGCTCAAGACGCGGGCCTACGGCACCGGCTTCGAAGCCATGCTCTTTGACGGGGTGCTGGCCCTGGCGGGCCTGGTGATGATCATCCCGCTATTCGTGCCGTCCAGATGGCGCCGCGGGCGCGTCGCCGCCAGCCCGCCCGCGGCTGACGTGGACTACCCCGATCTGGAGTCCACCCAGACCATGCACGGTAACAGCGGCCTGCTGTCCGACTGGACCCAGACCACGCCGCAGCCGCAGGTCGACCCCGGGGCCCCCGGCCGCTCGCAGGCCCCCTGGGGACCGGCCGACTACAGCTGAGCATGGCGGAAAGCGACGCCGCCGCCGCTACCCATTAACGACGCAGCGGAATCCGAGGTGGCTCGTCGTGCTGTCGATCGCCTCGGCCTGGCGCGCGGCGGGGCGGTAGCGCAGGCAGTAATTGGGGGCGCACAGGTGCGAGCCTCCCTTGATGACCCGCCGCGGGATGTGGGCGCCCGGCGCGGCGTGGTCGTAGCTCTGATCCGGTGACAGCGTTCTGGGGTTGCGCGGCGTACAGCACGGGTGAGAGGTGCCGGTGGCGGGCCGGGGCGCGAAGAAGTCGGTGGTCCACTCCCAGACGTTGCCGGCCATGTCGAACAGGCCATAGCCGTTCGGCGGGAACCGCTTGACCGGCGAGGTCCGCTCGTAGCGGTCGAGCATCAGGTTCTGCCACGGGAACTCGCCTTGCCAGGTGTTGGCCATCATCTTGCCGCGCGGCGCGAACTCGTCCCCCCAGCAGAAGGTCTTGCCGTCCAGGCCGCCGCGGGCCGCGTATTCCCACTGGGCCTCGGTCGGCAGTTCCTTCCCGGCCCAGGCGGCGTACGCTTCGGCGTCCCGGTAGGCGACGTGGGTCACGGGGTGACGCTCCCGCCCGTGCAGCGTGCTGCCCGGTCCCTCCGGATGGCGCCACTGAGCGCCGGGCGTCCAGTGCCACCAGTGCCTGACGTCCCTGAGGTCGACCGGCCCGGGGGTCGGCTGGAACACCAGCGATCCCGGGACGAGCAGCGCGGGATCGGCGCCGGGGTAGTCGGCGGGATCCGGCGCCTGCTCCGCCCACGTCAGGTAACCGGTCGCCGTCACGAAACGGCGGAACTCGGCCACGGTCACCGGGTGCTCATCGATCCAGAACCCGTCGACCGCGACGCGATGCACCGGCCGCTCCTCGGGATAAAAGTCGTTCGAGCCCATGCCGAACTCGCCGCCCGGAATCCAGGCCATGTTCTTGGCGGGGCGCGGGCCAGGTTTGTTGCCCGCACCTGAACGGGCGGGAAGGGTTTGCGGCACAGCCGGGGGACCTCCGAGTAAGAAGACGCGACTAGGCGTTCACCATCGCCATTCTCTTCTGCCCCGCTGGAGGATGTCGTCACCCCTCACCGGGTGAATTTGCTAATCCACCCGGTGCAGGGTGAGTCAGGCGGCGTGGAACTGCTCGGCTTCCGTGGAGCCGGATAGGGCCACGGTCTCGGCGTTGGGGGAAATCGCGGAGGTCACCAGGTCGAAGTAGCCGGTGCCGACCTCGCGCTGGTGGCGGGTGGCGGTGTAGCCGGACTTCTCCGCGGCGAACTCGGCTTCCTGGAGCCTGACGTAGGCGGGCATGCCCTCGGCGGCGAAGCCGCTGGCTAGGTCGAACATCGAGTGGTTGAGGGCGTGGAAGCCGGCCAGGGTGATGAACTGGAAGCGGTACCCCATCGCGGCGAGTTCCTTGCCGAACTTCGCGATCGTGGTCTCGTCCAGGTGCGCGCGCCAGTTGAACGAGGGCGAGCAGTTGAACGCGAGCATCTGGTCCGGGTAGACGCTCTTGATACCCTCCGCGAACTCGCGGGCCACGTCCAGGTCGGGCTTGGAGGTCTCCATCCAGAGCAGGTCAGCATACGGTGCGTACGCCAGGCCCCGGGCGATGCACGGCTCGATGCCGTTGCGCACCCGGTAAAAGCCTTCCGCGGTGCGCGTGCCGGTGACGAACGGCAGGTCGCGCTCATCCACATCCGTGGTGAGCAGCGTGGCCGCCTGCGCGTCGGTGCGCGCGATGACCACCGTCGGCACGTCGCACACGTCGGCGGCCAGCCGGGCCGCGTTCAACGTCTTGATGTGCTGGCTGGTCGGGATGAGGACCTTGCCGCCGAGGTGGCCGCATTTCTTCTCCGAGGCCAGCTGGTCTTCCCAGTGCACGCCCGCGGCCCCGGCCGCGATCATGGACTTCATCAGCTCGAAGGCGTTCAGTACGCCGCCGAACCCGGCTTCGGCGTCGGCGACGATGGGTGCGAGCCAGTAGGGAGCGGAGCTGACGTCCCCGTCCCGCGACTCGGCCCAGGTGATCTGGTCGGCGCGCTGCAGGGCGTTGTTGATCCGGCGGACCACCTGCGGCACCGAGTTGACCGGGTACAGGCTCTGGTCCGGGTAGGTCTGCCCGGCCAGGTTGGCGTCCGCGGCCACCTGCCACCCGGACAGGTAGATGGCCTTGAGGCCGGCCTTGACCTGCTGGACCGCCTGGTTCCCGGTCAGCGCGCCGAGCGCGGTGACGGCATCTTCCTCGGCCAGCAGCTTGCGCAGCCGCTCGGCACCGTGCCGGGCCAGCGTGTACTCCTCCTGGAGCGTCCCGCGAAGGCGCACCACGTCCTCGGCCGAGTACGTCCGCGCCGTGTCCTTCCAGCGCGGGTCGGTCTGCCATTGCTCGCTTAGCCTGGCCGCCTGCTGGCTGATTGTCTCCACTGTCGTGCCTTCCTGAACTGCTGGTTTCCGGGGATCTGGAGTTGTTCTGGGTACCGGTCATGTCCGGTCCCTTATCCACAGGGTCAGCTGAGCAGACCCCAGTCGCTAGGGCTGCCGCTTGTAAAATTCAGCAAATTTTTCCAAAATGTAAAGATAGAATGAGCTTTACTATGAAAGAAAGCCAAAAATTGGTCCAGACCGATGGTATAGACCTTGCTACGTTTGGCCAGCAGCTGCGCCACCTGCGCCGGGCGCGGGGCCTGACGCTGACCGAGCTGGGGGAGCGGGTCGGCCGGGCTCCCTCCGTGCTTTCGCTGCTCGAGAACGGACGCCGAGAGCCGAAGCTCTCCTTGATCGAGCAGCTGGCAACGGTGCTTTCGGTGCCGACCGCCGAGCTGCTGAGCCGTCAGCCGCCGAGCCGCCGCGCGCAGCTCGAAATCGCCCTGGCCGACGCGCAGCAGGACCCGTCATACCGGCGGCTGGGCCTGCCGCAGTTGAGGATCGGCCCGCGGGTGCCCACCGAGATGCTCGAGCACCTGGTGGCGGTCGCGGCGGAACTGCGGGCACAGCGGTCCAAGCCGACCGCTACTCCCGAGGAGGCCCGGGCCGCCAACGCGGCGCTGCGGGATGCCATGCGCGAGCGAGGTAATTACTTCGACGCCATCGAGCGTGAGGCCGCCAGCGCGCTGCGGGCGGGCGGGTACTCAGGCGGCGCGCTGTCCCAGGGCATGCTGGTCTCGGTGGTGAGCCAGCACGGCTTCGCCGTCCGGTACGTCCAGGATCTGCCGCGGTCGGTGCGCTCGCTGACCGACCTGCGGAACCGGCGGATCTACGTGAAGCAGGAGTCGGTCGGCGCGCACTCACCGCGCGCGATCGTGCTGCAGGCCCTCGGGCACTTCCTGCTTGACCACCAGGTGCCGCGCGACTTCGCCGACTTCCTGCGGCAGCGGGTGGAAGCGAACTACTTCGCCGCCGCGGTCCTCATGCCGGAAACATCGGCCGCCTCGGTCCTGGTCCGCGCCAAGCAGGACCGGGACCTGGCGGTGGAGGACCTCGTCGACCTGTTCTCCGTGTCGTACGAGATGGCCGCGCACCGGTTCACCAACCTGGCCACTCATCATCTGGACCTGCCCTGCCACTTCGTGAAGAACGACGCCAGCGGCATCATCTACAAGGCCTACGAGAACGACGGCGTAGTCTTTCCCGCGGACCCGTCTGGCGCGATCGAAGGGCAGCGGCTCTGCCGTCAGTGGTCCGGACGGCAGGTGTTCGGGGCGGCCGACCGCTTCTCCCCGTACTACCAGTACTCCGATACCCCGTCGGGCACCTACTTCTGCGTCGCCCAGGTCGACCCGCGGGCCGAGCTGGGGTTCGCGATCACGCTCGGCGTGCCTTTCGAGCATTCCCGCTGGTTCCGGGGCCGGGAAGCGACGGCAAGGAAACGGTCGGCCTGCCCGGACGGGGAGTGCTGCAGCCGCCCGCCCGCCGCCCTGGCCGGACGGTGGGAGGGCCTGGCCTGGCCCTCCGCCCGCGCGCACTCGCACATCCTGTCCGCGCTGCCCGCCGGCAGCTTCCCCGGCGTCGACGACGCCGACATTTATGAGTTCCTCGACCGCCACTCCCAGGAGTAGCGCCGTTACTGCCGCTTGAGGTCGCTGCGGACCTCGTCGGCGATCTGGTGAATCTTCTGCTCGGTCTGGACCAGCGAGGCCTCCGCCTTCGCGGTCCGCTCGGCGGCCCGCCGCTCCCGCGTGGTCGGCTTCCGGTTGGTACGCGCGGTCTGCTTCGTTCTCCGGAACAACCCCATGATCCCGTCCTCTCCGTCGCGCTGCCGGGTGGCAGCCAGGGGCGTGCTACCCGCGTGACGACTGTCTATGTCAGCGAAGGCCGTGATAAGCCGAGTCAGCCGGGGCTGAACGTGACGTTCGCAAAGGCGTGCGGCCCGGCGGCGCTTGCCCGGATCATCGTTGCCGGTCATCCGGAGCAGCCAGCCCGCGCCCGTTCGGGATAATGATCATGGGCCTGCGGCCGCCGCCTTTCCGCGGTCAGAACCATAATGTTACCTTTGAGTAACTTAGCGGGCCGATTTGGCGCGGAGGCGGACATGAGCGACGTGGGCGGGAGCGGGGCGTTCTCGCTTGAGCCGGGCGATGACCTGGTCCAGACGCGGGACTGGCTGCACGAGTTCGCGGCGTCGGTAATCCGGCCGGCGGCCGCGGAGTGGGACGAACGGGAGGAGACCCCGTGGCCGGTGCTCGAGGAAGCGGCCAAGATCGGGTTGTACTCGCTGGACTTCTACGCGCAGCAGTACCTGGAGCCCTCCGGGCTCGGCATCCCGATGGCGTTCGAGGAGCTGTTCTGGGGGGACGCCGGGATCGGGCTCTCGCTGACCGGCAGCTCGCTGGCCGCCGTCGCGGTGGTGGCCAACGGGACCCCGGAGCAGGTGGGGGAGTGGTGCCCGCAGATGTTCGGCGGCCCGGGCGAGGTGAAACTGGGCGCGTTCTGCTCCTCCGAGCCCGACGCGGGCAGCGACGTCGCGGCGATCAGAACGCGCGCGGTCTACGATTCTGCGGCCGATGAGTGGGTGCTGAACGGGGTGAAGACCTGGGTCACCAACGGCGGCATCGCCAACGTACACGTCGTGGTGGCGTCGGTGGACCCGTCCCTTGGCTCGCGCGGGCAGGCCAGCTTCATCGTCCCGCCGGGGACGGCCGGGCTGTCGATGGGGCAGAAGTTCCGCAAGCACGGCATCCGCGCCTCGCACACCGCCGAGGTCGTGCTGTCCGACGCCCGGGTGCCCGGCCGGTGCGTGGTGGGGGGCCGGGACCGGCTCGAGGAGCGGCTGGCCCGGGCCCGTGCGGGCGAGCGCGGTGGCGAGCAGGCCGCGATGAAGACCTTCGAGGCGTCGCGTCCCGGCGTGGCGGCCATGGCCGTCGGCGTCGCGCGGGCGGCGGCGGAGTACGCGGCCGAGTATTCGCGCACCCGGGTCCAGTTCGGCCGGCCCATCGGCCAGAACCAGGCCGTGGCGTTCATGCTCGCCGACATGCGGGCCTCGGTCGACGCCGCACGGCTGCTGACCTGGCGCGCGGCCTGGATGGCCCGGCAGGGCAAGCCGTTTGTGGCCGCCGAGGGGTCGATGTCGAAGCTGGCCGCGGGGGAGACCGCGGTCCGGGTCACCGAGCAGGCCATCCAGATCCTCGGCGGGAACGGGTACACCAGGGATTATCCCGTCGAGCGGTGGCACCGGGACGCCAAGATCTTCACCATCTTCGAGGGCACGTCGGAGATCCAGCGCATGATCATCGGCCGCGCCGTCACCGGACTGGCCGTTCGATAACGCTGACCTGCGGATATACCTATCGTTGACCCGGGAAGTCGGGCCGTTCCACCCGGGAGTGGTGCGGTCCCTTCTCACGTGGCGTCTGTCCGAATCCTCCCGGTTATTTCCCGTCGTTTCCGGACCGCGTGCTGAATCGGTGCTGATACCTGGAGGGCCATGGTCTAGACCAATCGTGGAGCAGGTGTAGACCAATTGGTATAATGCGTGCCGGGTGCTCGGATTTTATGTTGGAAGGCCGGCGGTAGACGACCATCATGCGGGTGGCCCTGTCAGGAGGCCGGCTTCGCCAGCCTGCACGCAGCTACTCCAGTCGTGGCAGTCCCGCCTTGTCGAGCCGTTCCATCAGCGATGGCCGTTTCGCGTACCGCGTGCGCAGTTCGCGTACCCGCGCGGTGAACGCCGTGATGTCGTCCTCCCGCCGTGCGATCACGTGCAGGTCTTTCAAAAGCTGTGTGGCCTGGTCGTATTCTTTCGGCTTGGAGAACACGGTCAGCTCCGCTATCTGCTGCCATGTCTCCTCCTTGCGTCCCGTCAGGTTCTGTAGGTGGCGCTCGTAGGCGGCGGCCTGCTCTGCCGCCCGCCGTGCCCGTGCTTCCTCCTTCGCCCGAGCCTGGGCCTGCTCTCGCGCTGCCCGCCGGGCCTCCGCGGCCGCCAGCAGTTCGCCCGCGGTCCGCCCCGTGCTGGCCGGCGTGGTGCCCGCTGGCCGGGATTCCCGCCGGAACCGGCGTACCAGCAGTGCCTCCACCTGCGCTCCCTCGCCTTCGGCGACCATCGTGAGGAACTTGTCCTTTTCGCTGACCGGCAGTGCCGTGACCCAGTCCGCGATCCCGTCGTCGCTGACCGGTACCAGCGGGGCGCTGGCCTTCGCCGCGACCGCGATCAGGTCGTCATCGATCTTCAGGAACTGCGCGACCGAGGCCAGCGAGCGGCGATGCCGGACTCTGTTCTGGGTGATGCCCGTGACGGTTACCTGGACGCCGAGGACCGTGGTCTCGAAGGGCATCTCCAGGTTGTCCTCAATCATCACGGCGAAGCCGCCGAGCTGCTCATCGTCGCCGTACGCGTCGACGGTGGCCTCTTCGACTAGTGCATCCAGTTCTTTCTCGCTCAGATCCTGCACGAGGGAAATCGTAGGCGGCTGCCCTCGTGCCGTCCAGTAAGGCCGATAAGGCCGACGGGCCTTTGGGCGCGGCGGCGGCGAGGGTCTGCAGCAGGGCGGCGCACAGGGGGTTCTCGTTGATCCTCGGGGGATGGGCTACTGGAGCATGTCCGGAGCCGTTACGCTCACGGCCATGTCCCCAAGAAGCGCGGTGGAGGCAAGCGTCTCAGCGGCAATCCCCAGCGTCGTGAGCAGCAGCTGGCGAGCCAGAACCCGGCGAAGACGGGCGGGCCGGACGCGTCGTCCTGGGCGCGGGAGCTCAGCACCGAGGACCGGCGGTCGCGTCCGGGGCGGACGACTGGCGCCCGCTGCAGGCGTTCCTGCGGGCCTGGCGCTCCCGAAGGAAGGCAACGCGGTCCTGGCGCCGCTGCCCGACTGGGTCCAGTGGTGCGCCGACCGGGCGGGCCTGCCCGCCGCTCTGGCAGCGTCCGCCCTGGAAGCCGCCCCGTGCCGAGGCCGCGAGCCCGGTCACCGATGACTACGAGCCTGGCAGCGAGGCCGACGCCCCGTTCCGCAGGAAGGAGCTGTAATGGATTTCTCCGTGCTCGCCGACCGGGACTGCCTGGTCGCCTTCGCGGCAGTAGTGCTGTGCTCGGATCGCGGCGTGCAAGCCCACAAGATGGGTTACGACCACGGCGGTATCGCTCACCTCACCGCGAAGGGCGTGGCCGGGCAGACGGGGCTGAGCCAGGCCGCGTCCGGGCGGGCCCTGCGGCAGCTGGAGGAGGCGGGCCTCATCATCAGCGGCGGGGACGGTGATGCCTGGCGGACCAGCGCGGGCATCTTCGCCAGGCGCGGCGACGCGTCACCCGAACCGGGGCAAGACATTGTTCCGGAGACGGCGGGCGCCGGGACTGAGATAGTGAGGGGCATGCCGAGTAAGCCGCTCCCGCCGCCGGTCGCCGCCCTCATGGAACAGTTCGGTCTGACGGAGGCCGATGTCCTCTCGCTCGCCATGAGCGGCCCGGCCGAGGATTTCAGCATTCCCCACGAGGTGTACGTCGGGGGCAGGCGGGTGCCCCGGCAGAAGCTGCCCCGGCTGAAGAAGTCCGCGGCGACGACCGTCCACACGGTGAAGGCGAGAGTGCACGGGGCGAAGCCGCCGGTGTGGCGGCGTCTCGAGCTGCCCAGCGAAGGCGAAGGTCGTCTACGTCTATGACTTCGGCGATGACTGGCGGCACGACATCGTGGTGGAGAAGATCACCCCGGTCCTGCCAGGCGTGGCCTACCCGCGTTGCACCGGCGGCCGCGGCTGGGCACCGGAAGAAGACAGCGGCGGCATCTGGGCGCACAACGAGGCGGTCGCAGCCGCCGGACCGGTCATGTCATTCACCCCACAGCCCTCGGCGCTCTCAGCAAACTCGCGGAACCAACCTGATGATCCTGCTGCCCTTGACCCGAGAAGGGGACCTGGGCCAGGCCGTACGGCTGTACTCGGCGGCGGGATGGGATCGCTCGGTGCCGCTAACGGTCGGCACCCCTTACCGTCGGTAACCCATCACCTGGCCCTGGTCCTGTGATGGTGGGCGGGACGCGGCCGAGGTTCCTGCCCTTGATGCTGGTGGTAGTCGCGACGGGTGAACTGGACGTCGTCGAGGATGACCCAGATGTCGGTGGCGTAGAGCTTGGCGAGGGTGGACAGGCGGGGCAGGAAGTTGGGCTGAGCATCCCAAACTGGTCATGCTGGGTGCGACTCCCGTCGCCCGCTCCAACCGAGACATCCAGGTCAGACGTGCACTCACGTGTGACCCCCCGCAAGTTCGCGTTCGATTTGCTCGATGGTGGGGAGATTGGCCTGAACGGATTCTGGCAGGGAGTGTGCAAGCTGGTACTCGGCAATGCCGAGCGGGCGTGCGTTATCCCGTAGCGCGTACTCGGCGACGATCTGGTTCTTAGACTTGCAGAGGATCAGGCGACTCGCGGGCGAGGTCGGACTGCGCTGCTGGCAGAGTGCGGTCGAAGTTGGTGACCGCCTTGCCCTGACACTCGATGGCCCTGGCCTCGATCTGCATCGTCAGGACGTTGCGCGACCAGCCGTGTTCGACCGTTGCGGCGTACCTCAGCCGGACGTCGTTGTCCTTGAGCTTGGTCAGCAGCACGATGTTGTGGCCCTACGGCACTTGTCCAACAGCCTGTTGGACAAGTGCCTCTTCCGGCCACGCCTCGGCGAACGCGCGCATGTACATGAGGTTCGCCCGGGAGAAGCCGCCCAGGTCAGGGAACACCTCGCGCAGGTCATGGGCCAGGCGCTGGACCACCTTGCGGCCCCACCCCTGCTCGGCCTGGCGGTCGAGGATGTCCCGGTCGACCTGCCAGTAGAGCCGGGGCAGTTCGGTGTTCACCGCCAGCGCGGCACCCTGCTGGGCCGCGTGGATGCGACCTTTGAGGTCGGCCAGCTAGCTGGCGGCCGCTAACACCCCTCCGGCGGTTCGGTGAGCGCGGGTACCTTGTCGGACACGTGACAAGTCTGCCAGTACCATCCGGCAATTCGCGGGATCGACTTGCAAGCTGCAAGCGTCGGCCCGCGTCACCCCGGGCTCAGATGTGGCTGCGGCTACGCCCCTCGGCACCGAGGTGCATGTCCGCCGGCAGGACTCCGCACGATGCACAGCCTGCGCTACCCGCTACGGACACCTTCACCTCCAGTCAATTTGCTGCGCCTGTGTCGCACAGCAGCATGTCAGCGGTGGAGTTCGGCCCGCAGGATTTCCTCTGACCTCTCCGCCAGATCCGGATCGGACAAGTGGCGCGGACCAGACCGGCCGGGATTTCCCAGGTGTCGCGTACCTCGGGGTCCGTGAGGGTGTCCTCCCCGCGGCCGAAGCGGGCGGGCTTCCCGAGCGTGATCAGCTTGCGCGCCTTCGCGGGCGTCACCGGGAACTTCGCGCGTCCGAATCCCTCGACATCGAGGGTGAGCGCGTCCATCCGCACCGTGCGTTCCGCACTGGACGCGGACTCCGAGTCGCCGCGCAGTGTCTTGCCTAGCCGGTCTCGTGCCGCCGATGTCATGCCCGTGTCTCCCGTGATTCGTCGCCGCCCTGTCCATCGCGACTGTAATGACCCCTGGGCTGTCTGGGCGGTCGTTTCGCATGCGGAGCGGTCGCTTGGCGAAAATCGTCCGCTGGCCTGCCAGCTGCCGGCCGCGACGGCCCGCACATGTATCACATGACTGTGATACATTCATTGCATGTCGATCCTCGAAGAGCCGTCAGTCGGGCTGCGGGAACTACGTCATCACACCAGTGAGGTGATCTCTCGGGTGCGCAAGGGCGAGACGATCGAGATCACCGAGCACGGGACGCCGGTCGCCCGACTGGTTCCATTCGAGCGTCCTGAGCGGCCCGCTATCCTCGCTCGGCTGGAGGCCGCGGGGCGCCTGAGCCCCGCGAAGAACCCCGGCTACGTCCCTCAGCGGCTGCACCCCGTGACTGGCGCCGACCCGAACCCGCTTACCAGGGCGCTGCTGGAGGACCGAGAGAGCGAGCGCTGACCGGCCATGGCCCTGTATTACCTGGATACCAGCGCCGCGTTCAAGCTCCTGGCCGCAGAGGAGCATGCCGAGGCATTCCTCGCCTTCTACCGTGAGCACCGCAGCGACAGCTGGATCAGCTCGGACCTGCTGCGGATCGAGGTGAGCCGCGCCGTGACGCGGAACTGGCCCGCGCTGATCCCCGACGCGCAGCGACTGCTTGACGCCTTCGAGTACGTCCAGATCGACGAGGACGTTGTCCGCTCCGCCATCGTCGAGCCTGACCGGCTGCTGCGGTCCCTGGACGCGATCCACCTGGCGACAGCACGGATACTCGGTCCGGAACTCACGGCCCTGCTGACCTATGATGACCGGCTCGCCAAGGCCGCTGCGGACGCGGGGATATCCGTTCTGGTGCCCGTGTTACCTGACCCGCGACCTGGCGGCGGTAGCCTCCCGGCAGGCCGGGCCTGGCTGAGCAGGAAGTCGTAGAACGCATGGAAAGGACAGCACCGATCGGACCCGGCGAGGGGACTCACGGCTGCATCGCCGCCAGCAGCCCGGTGTCAGCGATTAGCGTCGGTGCGATTCGCGAACTCCTCGCGCAGGATCTCCGCGCGGCGCTCGGTGAGATCCGGTGCGCCATTGAACCGTCCGATGAAGGGAGGGGCAGCGGTACCCCATGCGCACGGCGATCGGAAGCCCCGCGCGGGTATGCCGATGACGCTTCCCATGGACTCCAAGATCTTCACCATCTTCGAGGGCACCTCGGAGATCCAGCGCATGATCATCGGCCGCGCCGTCACCGGACTGGCGGTCCGATAGCTGCGGTTCGTGCGGAGCCGGATGGCTCATCCCTCCAGGAGCGCCAGCTCTCGGGACCGGGCGACCGCCTGGCTCCGCGTTGAGGCTCCCAGCTTCCGGTAGAGCGAGTACGCCTGTGACTTGATGGTGTTCGGCGACAGGGACATCTCGGCGGCGATCTGCGGTATCGACATGTGCGTGCTGAGCAATGGCAGAAGCCGCAGTTCGGCGGCGGTCAGGGCCGATGCTCCGGGGGCGGCGACGCCGCGTTCGGCGGAGAGCCGGGTTCGCAGCGCCTGGGCCGCGCCGGTCAGGGTGCCCAGGCCGGGCCGCCGCCGGAGCAGATCATCGATCTCGCGCATGAGCGTCCTGGCCCCGGCCAGGTCGCCGACCGCGAGGTGGACGCGGGCGAGCTCGATCCGGGCCTGAACCGCAAGCTGGGGCATGGCGTAGGTGAGCAAATGCCGCAGACGCTGAGCGCTGACGAGTTCCTTGTGCACCGCCGGGACATCGCCCCGGCGCAGAGCCGTGCGGGCTTGTACCGCGCAGATCAGGGGCGTCGCGTAGCTCTCGTCGACCCCGACCTGGCGCAACACGGTGCGCGCTTGGTCGGCTAGGGCCTCGGCCCGGCTCCACTGGCTGCGTGCCATCGCCACCAGAGACCGTTCGCACAGCGTGACCGCGAGAGTCTCGTATGCGCCGGCTTGCTCACCGGGTCCGATGGCATCTTCGAAGGAAGCGTCGCCACCGTTGAGGTCGCCGGACAGGACGCGGGCGAGCCCCTGGTAGAGCGCAGGTGCCGGCGTCACGATTCTCTGCGCAGCACATCTCCGCACGGCCTCGTCGGCGTCCGCGCGCACCTGCTCGATCCCGTGTCGGCACATGAGGGCGCGCAGGATGGCGGCGTAGGCCTCGGCGTAGGGCGCATCGCGCGGCGTCGCCATCCCGTACTGCCAGCGATCGACCGCGTCCGCCCATCGCTCGGCCTCGACTGGACGCCCCGTCAACGCGGAAAACAGCGCGGCCAGCACGGCGGCCATCGGATGTCCTTCCATTCCGCCCCGAGCTTCCAGCCACCGGAACCACCTGTGGATGCTGGTGAACCGGCCTTGCCGGTGGGCCGGTACCGCCAGTTTCTCCACTAGGCGGGCGGCGGTGTCAACGTCCCCGGCGGCGATGGAGTACTCCAGCGCCTCCTCGGCCAGGTCGTTGTCCAGGTACCAGCCGGCGGCGCGGCGCCGCAGGACCGGCATCAGGCCGGGCTCCAGCCGTTCCAGCTCCGCCAGCAGCATGTCGCGGAACAGGTGATGGTAGCGGTACCACTGCCCGCTCTCGTCCAGCGGCACGAGCATTAGGTTCGACCGGGCCAGACCGGCCAAGGTCGTGGCCGCCCCGGGCAGGTCCAGCACTGCCTCGCACAGCGGCCCGGACATCCGCTCCAGTACCGCAGTCCGGGTCAGGAACAGCCGCTGCCGCCGCGAGATCCGGGCCAGGAACTCCGACTCCATGTACTCGCTGACTAGCCGGTCATCGCCGCCGAAGGACACCGCCGCGTTCCCCACGGAGCCACCCTCCCGCAGGTAGAGCGCTGCGAGGTACAGCCCGGCCGGCCATCCCTCGGTCCGCCGGTGCAGTTCCGCCACCTCCTCCGCGGCCAGGGCCACGCCGGCATCGCGCAGCAGCGCCGCTGCCTCCGCACAGGTGAGTGACAGATCGTCGGGGCCGATTTCCAGGATCCGGCCTTCGGCGCGCAGCCGCGCGATCTGCAGCGGCGGCTCGGCCCGGCCCGCCAGCACCAGCCGGGAACCGGCCGGTACATGGTCGGCCAGCACCGACAGCGCCGCCCGGCATTCGGAATTGTGCAGCGCGTGCACGTCGTCCAGGACCAGCACCACCGGCGAGGTCATCGACCCGAACGCCGACCCCAGCCGCGGCACCACCGACCCGATTACCGAACTCCCTGGCGAGGCCAGCGCGTCGAACACCCGCCCACTGATCGGCTCGACCGCATCCAGCGCCTCGGCGACGTAGCTGAACAGCACCTTCGGGTCGTTGTCTCCGTTGTCTACCGACACCCAGGCGAAGGCCTGGCCGTTGCGTTCGGCCCACTGCCCCAGCAGCGTGGTTTTCCCGTAGCCCGGCGGTGCGACTAGCGAGACGATCCGCTGAGCATCCCCGTTCGCGAGCCGCTCGACCAAAGCGGGACGGCGTACGGTCCCCGGCCGCGCTATCGGACGCAGAAGCTTCGCCGCGACAAGGTCGAGTACCGGGCCGCCCGCGCGGTTCGCACCGACGGCTCGCTCTCGCGTGTCGCTGTCGCTCATGCCCCCAGGCAGTCCTCAGAATGGTTTGCCGCCTCGTGATCTTCTGAAGCTTAGCGTCAAGCCATTCGCGGCTACCGGGCCGCCCGCTATGGTTCCCGGTCCGCTTGCTGGAGTCCTCGGCGAATCATTCCGCCGTCGGGACACGCTGAGAAGCCGCAGTGAGGTTACCTGGAGGTAACTTTCAGGCGAAGGCCAGGTTCATCGTGGATTATCGACCTGGCTCCCTCCGGTGCCGTGCCGTCTAGGCCGCCCGGGAATGCGCCCGAGAGCGCGCCCCGCCGGATACCCCCCGGGCCTGCGGGGCGCGCCTCGCCAGGCTGCTGAGCGGCAGGGCAGCAGACCGGAAGCTTCGGAGAAACGAGCACCTCATGACCACCGCCGACCTGCTGGCCCGCATCGAGTGCGTCGCCGGGAAGCCTAACTATGAGCAGTTCCGGACCTGGGTCGTGACGCAGGCGGTCCGTAACGCGCTGGAGACGTTCCACGGCGGTCGGGCGTTCGACCCGGATAATCCGGGCAGCGGAGCGGGATTCATCAGCGATGATCAGATGCGCGTACTGAACATCACGATTCGCCGCGCTGTGCATGAGGCGCTCGGCCAGGTGGACACCGCCCGCCACGCCGTTCAGCAATCCCGCCTCCGGAAACTGCGTGCCGGAGAGCAGGAAGCGCTAGGTTTCTGCGAGTTTCAGCTCAGCACGGTCCGTGACTACATGGAACCGCCAGGCTCGCCCGCGCTGGAGAAGGCGTACCAGCGCTACGTCAGCGAGCCTGACGTCAACCGTTGACCGCGACCCGCGCCGGGACGCCTTCCTCCGGCTGATAGATCAGGCCACGCCTTACCTCGGAGGGCTGCCCGCAGCGCCTGACGAGCAGGTCACCCGGCACGGGTGATGCCTCAGGCCGGTGCCGCATCAAGGATCGACGTGAGACGCGGCGGACGGAGATTGGTCATGGCTTTCCCAGGGGTCTCACCGGCCAGCCTGGACCCCGGCGTGCTGCGCGGCATCCGCCTGCCATCGGCGGCCGACCGGATCTCGGCGGGCCACAGGGCGCAACCGTGAATCTCTCCGAATACATCGTCTTGTTCGTGTGCGTCGCGGTCATGGGTTTCGGCATACCGGGCCTGGGTGATGCGTCGCTGATCGGAGCGGGCACGCTGGCGGGAGAAGGCCGGCTCAACGTGTGGACCGTGCTGGCGACGGCGATGGCGGCCTGGATGCTCGGCTCGGTGGCCGGGTACGAGGTCGGTATCGTTAAGGGACGCTGGCTGCTTGACCACCGTGGCCGCCTTGAGAAATCACGCGGGAAGCTGCTGGCAAAGGGTGATCGTGTTTTCGGCCGGCATAACTTCGTGGCCTCGGTGACGATGCCGGCCTTTGTGTCGGGGATTTTCCGGGTGCGATTCTGGGTGTTCCTGGTGGGCGCGCTGGTCGCTGGCGCCGGCTGGATCGGGATGTACGTCGGGCTTTCGTATTTCCTGGGCGCGGATGTCGCGGAGCGCATCGGGAACGCCGGCGCGAAGGCCGTGCTGGGGGTGCTCGTGGTCGTCGCCGTTGGACTAGGTATCAGGGTGGCGTACTCACGGTGGCGCAATGCGCGGTCAGGACAATCCGTCGCGCAGGACCCTGCTTTAAAGGGCATGACGAGAACCGACCCTTGGCGGTCATGGAACGGGCTCAGGAGGCCTTTATGTCGAAAGATATTAGCAACAGTCCTGCTATGACCATGGAGTCCGGTCTCGGCGCTCAACTGAAGAGCTTCCGCGAGGCGCGGCGGAACCTCGAAGCCGCCGTCCTTCCGCTCGCCATCTCGGTTGACGGACGCCGGTTCTCTTTTCAGGCCTCGCTGCACGGCCTGCAATTGCAGGTCGGCGGATATGTCGTATTGGAAGATAACGGCGTTTCACGCTTTGGTCAGGTTCTCAGCCTCGAGCTTGATCAGCTCAGCACCGAATTGATGCTGCCCACTCACACCGAGGGCGCTGCCGAGACCCGGACCCAGATGCTGATCCGGTACGCCCGCGGCGAAGGCGCCATCCTGGAAGGCGACTCGGCGCCGTTCCACGATGCGCTGGCCCGGCCCGCCACCGGGGCCGAGGTGCAAGCCTGGCTCCAGCGCAGCGAGCAGCGCTACGCGAAGCTGCCGTTGGGCGAGCTCGCGCTGGTCGCCGGCGTGCCCGCCGTGGCGGACGCCCGCGGCTTCGACCGGCACACGTTCCTTTGCGGCCAGTCAGGATCGGGCAAGACTTACTCGCTGGGGGTGATCCTTGAGCGACTGCTGACGGAGACGGACCTGCGCATCGTGGTTATCGATCCGAACTCAGACTTCGTCCGCCTGTCAGAGGTGCGCAGCGGCGCCGATCCGGCCCTGGCCGACCGCTACCAGCGGGCAGCGCACGGGGTCGCCGTCCATTCCGCGGGCGCCCCGGGAGGGCGCAGACTGCGGCTGCACGCGGCCGAGGTCGATCCGGCCATGCAGGCGGCCCTGCTCCACCTGGACCCGATCGAGGACCGCGAGGAGTATGCCACGCTGGCCAGGTTGCTCGCCGGGAACCCGCTCGCGCTCGGGACACTGGCCGAAAGTGAGAGCCCCGAGGAGCGCCGCCTGGGCTTGCGCCTCAGCAACCTGGGCGCCGACCGCTATGCCGTGTGGGCGCGTGGCGAGCCCGGTTCGGTCCTCGACGCGGTCCACGATCAGGACAACCGCTGCGTCGTCGTTGACATCGGCTCGCTGCCGACGCGCGAGGAGCAGTCGCTCGTGGCCGGGGCGGTGCTGGGCAGCTTGTGGCAACGGCGGCAAGAGCGCAAGCCGGTACTGATCGTGATCGACGAGGCGCACAATGTCTGCCCCGCCGAGCCGCCAAACCAGCTGGTCGCGGTGGCCGCCGAGCACGCCATCCGGATCGCCGCCGAGGGCCGCAAGTTCGGGCTCTACCTGCTTGTATCGACGCAGCGCCCGCAGAAGATCGCCCCGAACGTCCTCTCCCAGGCCGACAACCTCGTCCTGATGCGGCTGAACTCGCTCGCGGACGCGGCCTTCACGCAGGCCGCCTTCTCGTTTGTCCCGCCGGACCTGATCGAGCGCTCGATTATATTTGGCCAGGGCGAGGCCCTGATCGCGGGGAAAATCTCGCCGCAGCCGGCCTTGCTCCGCTTCGGCTCACGGATCACCGAGGAGGGGGGCGCTGACGTGCCTGCGACGTGGGCTGCGGCCCGCTGATGCGGACGTTACGATCACTGAGCCGGGAGGTACGGGACCGAGAGCACGACGACGGAGCGGGGGCCGACGGCCACGCGGTCACCGGCGACACGGCGGCCGGCTGCGGCCCCATCGGTGGGCGCGGGGTCGTAGGTATCGATTTCCACCTGCCAGCCCGCCTGTGGTCTCGTGGCCGGCAGAACGAATTCGAGCGGCTCCCACCAGGCGTTCACCAGGACCAGGAAGTCGTCGTCGATCAGCCACGAGCCGTCGGCGGCTCGGTCGGGGGCATCGCATCCGTCCAGGTACAGCGCGATGGCCAGGGCGTTCGGGTCCGACCAGTCGGCGCCCGTCATCTCGGTGCCTGCGGGGGTGAACCAGCGCAACTCCGTTGCTTCGGCTCCGGCCAGGAAACGGCAGCGGCGGAACACCGGATGGGTCCGGCGCAACGCGATAAGCCGCTTGGTGAAGTCCCGCAGACCGGTGTCCGGTTGTGACCAGTCCAACCAGGTGATCTCGTTGTCCTGGCAGTAGGCGTTGTTGTTGCCCTGCTGGGTGCGGCCCATCTCATCGCCGCCGAGCAGCATCGGGATGCCGAAGGACAGCAGCAGGGTGGTCAGCATGGCCCGGGACCGGTGCGCGCGCAGAGCCAGCACGGCGGGGTCGTCGGTCGGGCCTTCGGCGCCGCAGTTCCACGAGCGGTTGTCGTCGGTTCCGTCGCGGTTCGACTCCCCGTTCGCCTCGTTGTCCTTGTCGTTGTAGGAGACGAGGTCGTGCAGGGTGAAGCCGTCGTGGACCGTGATGAGGTTCACCGAGGCCGTCGGCCGGCGCCTGTCGCGGCCGTACAGGTCCGCGGACCCGCAGAGCCGGGCGGCGAACTCACCGAGACCGACCGGGTGGCTGCGCCAGAAGTCACGCATGGTGTCGCGGTACTTGCCGTTCCATTCGCGCCACACGGCCGGGAACCCGCCAAGATCGTAGCTGTCCATCTGGCCGACGTCCCACGGTTCGGCGATGAGCTTGGCCCGGGACACCACGGGATCCTGCGCGACCATGTCGAGGAACGCGGACCGCTTCTCGAACTCTCCTTCCTGCCGGGCCAGCGCGGGGGCGAGGTCGAACCGGAAGCCGTCGACGTGCATCTCCGTCAGCCAGTAACGCAGCGAGTCCATGATCAGCTGCAGAGTCACGGGGTCGCCGACGTTGAGCGAATTACCGCAGCCGGTCGTATCGACGTAATGGCGGGGGTCACCGGGATCCAGGCGGTAGTACGCGGGGTTGTCCAGGCCGCGGAAACAGAACGTCGGGCCGAGGTGGTTACTTTCCGCGGTGTGGTTGAACACCACGTCGAGCAGCACCTCGAGCCCGGCCGCATGCAGTGCGTCCACCATGGCCTTGAACTCGGCGACCTGGCCGCCGGGCTTCCCGGCGCGCACCGCGGCCGAATAGCCCTGATGCGGGGCGAAGTACCCGATCGTGTTGTAACCCCAGTAGTTCGTGAGTCCCCGGGCCGGCAGGAACGCCTCGGGAATGCTCTCGTGCACCGGCAGCAGTTCGACGGCGGTCACGCCGAGGTCGAGGAGGTGGGCGATGGCCGCCTCGTGACCGAGGCCAGCGTAAGTCCCGCGCAACTCGGATGGCACCTCGGGGTGGCGCATGGTGAAGCCCTTAACATGCACCTCATAGATAATCGTGTCGGCGTACGAGTGCCGCCACCGGGAACTGCTCGGCCGAACAGACGGCTCACCGGCCACCACCAGGCTGCGCGGCACGCTGGCCGCGGAGTCGGCTTCGCTCGGTGCATCGGAGTCGCCGGCGGAGAATCCGAGTACCTCAGGCCCGAATGTGACCGTCCCGTGCAGGGCCCGCGCGTAGGGGTCGAGCAGGAGCTTGGCGGGATTACAGCGCACTCCCCGGGCCGGATCGTACGGGCCCGTCGCGCGGTATCCGTACGCCTGCCCTGGCCCGATCCCCGGCACGAACACGTGCCAGACGCCAGCGTCGTAGTCCTGCACGGGAAGCTGCGTCTCGGAACCGGTCTCATCGAACAGGCAGAGGAGCATCCCGTCGGCGACACCGGACGCGACCGCGAAGTTCGTCCCTGTCCCGTAGACCGTCGCGCCCAGCGGGAACTCATTGCCGGGCAGCGTGTCCGCGGTCGGCAGGGCGGCGGCGGTCATGACGGGGTCTCCGGGTGGTCAGCGGCAATGCGCCGGAGCACGTCGCCGATCGCGAGGACCTCGCCGTGACGGCGGCGGATCATGTCGGCGATCACCCCGGTCCAGCCAGTCTGGTGGAAAGCGCCGATCGCGGCGCCGTTGTCGCCGTGGAAGTACTCGCTGAAGATCAGGTTGTCGTGCCACGCCGGATTGGTTTGCATGAGCTCGGTCCCGCCGAAGCAGGGCCGTCGGCCGTCGGGGCCCTGCGTGAAGATCGAGATGAGCCGGTCCTGCAGGTCGGCGGCGATCTTGTCCAGCGTTAGCTGCTTGCCCGACCCGGTCGGGTATTCGACGGTGACCTCGTCGCCGAAGAACCGGTGGTACCGCTCCAGGGAGCTGATGATCAGGTAGTTCAGCGGGAACCAGATCGGGCCGCGCCAGTTAGAGTTCCCGCCGAACATGGCCGTGGTGGATTCGGCCGGCTCGTAGTCAATGCTGGCCTGGACGCCTTCGACGTCGATAACGTAGGGATGCTCGCGGTGATAGGCGGACAGGGCCCGCAGGCCGTGCGGGGACAAGAACTCGGACTCGTCGAACAGCTTGGCGAACAGCCGCTCCAGCCGGGCCGGGCCGGCCAGGCTGAGCAGCAACCGCTGGTCGCCCGGCTGCCCGCGCAGCTGGCCGGTTTCTCGAAGCTTGCCGGGGTCGGCGATACCTTCAGCACCGAGCAGGCTCGCGAACTGCTTGCCCAGGACGAGCGCTTGCCGGAGATCATCTTCCTCGATGACCACGGCCGCAAGGGCCGGGATGATGCCGACCATCGACCGGACCTTCACCGGCACCTGCTCCCCGGACGGTGTCACGATCCTGTCGTAGTAGAGCCCGTCGGCCTCGTCCCACAGGCCCTGGCTGGCCAGGGCGTCGCGGATGCCGGCGAAGTGCTCCATGAACTTGAGCACAAGATCCGACGCTGGCCGCTGCCTGGACCGGTTCAGGACGGCAGCGATGGCCATCATGGAGATCGCGTAAGTACCCATCCAGCCGGTGGCGTCGGACTGCTCCAGGGTGCCGCCGACGGGCAGGTGCGAGCGGTCGAGCGGGCCGATGTTGTCCAGGCCGAGGAAGCCGCCCTCGAACACGTTGTTGCCCCCAGCGTCCTCCAGGTTGACCCACCAGGTGAAGTTGACCAGCAGCTTGTCGAAGACCCGGCTGAGGAAGTCCAGGTCGCGGCCCCCGTCGATGGCAAACACCTCGAGCGCCGCCCACGCCTGCACCGGCGGGTTGACGTCCGAAAAATCCCACTCGTAGGCGGGCAGCGCCCCGTCCGGGTGCTGGAACCACTCACGGCACAGCAAGATCAGCTGGTACTTGGCGAACGCCGGGTCCACATGGGCCAGCGCCACGCAGTGGAAGGCCAGGTCCCACGCGGCGAACCAGGGATACTCCCACTTGTCCGGCATCGACATGATGTCGAAGGCATCGAAGTTACGCCAGTGGGAGTTGCGCCCGGTCAGCCGCTGCGCCGGCGGCGTCGGCTGGGTCGGGTCGCCGTCCAGCCAGCGTTTTACGTCGTAGTAGAACAGCTGCTTGCTCCACAGCATCCCGGCGAACGCCTGGCGCATCACCATCGCCTCGTCAGCGCTCGCGTCGCGGGGCGTCAACTCGTCGTAGAACTCGTCGGCCTCGGCCCGCCGTTCCGACATCACCTGGTCAAACTGGGTGCCGAACGGGACGGCCGTGCCTCCGCTTGCCGCTTTCCGCGCGGCCGGCTGCAGTCGCACCCGCAGCTCGACCGTCTGGCCAGCCGGAACGGTGACCTGGTACCAGAAGGCGCACTTGGTGCCAGTGCGGCCGGGATTGACGCTGGCCGCCCCGCTGACCACATGGTCGTTGATGCCGTCCTTCGGGTACGGCGTGCCCGGCTCCACGCCGTACAGCCGCGCCAGGTTGGTCTCGTTCTCACAGAACAGCACCTGCGGCACCGCCCCGTCCGGCCCGGCATCCGCGGTCAGTTCGAGTTCACCGAGGAACGGATGCTGGATGCTGACCGCCGCCGTGTCGGGCGGACCGGCCTCGGCCGCGCCGAGAGCCGGCTTGGGGGAGTCGTAGTCCCAGGACCAGGTGTTGCGGAACCAGGCGGTCGGCAAGACGTGCAGGGTCTCGGTGTCCGGCCCCGCGTTGGTCACCGTGATCGCCATCAGCAGGTCGTCGGGATCGGCCTTGGCGTAGTGAGCCTCGACGACCCAGTAGCGGTTACTGTCGAATATCCCGGTGTCGATGAGCTCGTATTCGGGCTGGAACTTGTTGCGTGAACCATTCACGTCTATCAGGTCTTGATAGGGAAACGGGCCCTGCGGATAGTGATAGCGCCAGCGGTTCCAGGCATGGCTCGGTACCGCATCGAGATACCACCAGTACTCCTTGACGTCCTCGCCGTGATTGCCCTGAGCCCCGGTCAGCCCGAAGGCACGCTCCTTCAGGATCGGATCGTGTCCGTTCCACAGCGCTAGGCCCAGGCACAGCCGCTGCTCCACGTCACAGAAGCCGGCCAGGCTGTCCTCACCCCACCGGTAGGCACGGGATCTGGCATGGTCGTGCGGCAGATAGTCCCACGCCTCACCGTCGGCGCTGTAGTCCTCCCGGACCGTCCCCCACTGCCGTTCGCTGACGTAAGGTCCCCATCGGTACCAGTCGCCAGCCTGGCGAAGCCCGTTCTCGAGCTTGCCGAATCCTGCCACGCGCTCACGTTCGGAGCTCACCGTAACTCCTCTGCTTGACATACGGCAAAAGCCTGATCTCTCCGCCTTTATATTCGTCCGGGCCGGCCCGGTTCATCACCTCGGAAGGGTGATATTCCGCCTCATCAACCGTATATTCGAAAGGTTGACTGAATCGAGTTTCCCTGGTCGGAATGCATTTCGTTCACCTATATGAACGGCTGGTGAATAACAAGCTAACTGGGTGTTATGACTACGAACGACGGACTACCTGTCCTTTAGGCGCGTCCAGCTTTGCCTTTGACGACGCGTATAGCCCGCAGCTGCTGCTTTTTGTCCCAAGCTGCCAGCCGCGCGAGTGAAGTGGCCTGGCCGTTCCGCGCCAGGCCGCCCAACGCGGCCAGCCCGATAGCGAGCATGATCACGCGCCGTTGGAACCTAGGGTCCCTCGGCAGACGTACCGCCGCGGCCAGCCCGACCGCCAGCCACGCCATCCGCTGGTCACGGCTGGTCTGCGACGGGAGGGCAGGTCGTGGGTCGGCCATCAGTCGTCTCACTTTCGATGCCGCGAACGGCGTCCGCGATCACGGCGCGGGCCCTACCGGCGAGCCGGACGCGGGAAGGAGCTCATCTTGGCCCGGCCGAGGTCAACCGTGACCTGCCATCTCCGCCGTGGGGGGCGCCGCGGCGGGCGGCCTGCCGATCAGCTCGATCAGGCCGAGGACCACCAGCAACAGGACCGCGATCAGGATGACGACGGCGGCGGTGGGCCTGCCCCAGAATACGAAGATCACAGCGGCGAGCGCCACCGCCCCGACCCGGAGGCCTTTGCGATGCGCATAGGTCCACGTGCCGACCGGGCCGGTGGAGACACCGCTGCGCTCGCCGCGGCGCCGGACCCAGCCCAGACCGGAAGCGATCCCCGAGCGGGTCCTGACGGCCGTGATGGAGGGTCCGGTGAAGAACGCCGCGGCGGCGACGACCAGGCCCACCACCAGGAGGGTACGGAGGGCGTCCTTGATGAACCGGACGAGCGTATCGAAGAGGGCGGCGGCCGCATCACTGGACAGCACGCTGCTGGGCACGCTGTTCAGGTAGATGCTCCGGAAGATGGCCAAGCCGGCTCCGAGCACGAGCATAGAGGCGGCGAATCCGAGGCCGGCTCCGATCAGGGCCCGCCGGTGGTTTCGTGCCAGGTACACCCCCACGGCAATGAGCAGTAGCGCCAGTATCGGCAGCACGATCTTGAGATCGTTGATCAACCGGTATGCCGACTGCGCC
The DNA here is from genome assembly GCA_963806335.1 of uncultured Actinomycetes bacterium. Classification (GTDB taxonomy): domain Bacteria; phylum Actinomycetota; class Actinomycetes; order Streptosporangiales; family Streptosporangiaceae; genus Palsa-504. The sequence goes on along the minus strand of CAWDXO010000012.1, from coordinate 781,888 downwards.
TTGGTCAGGTCCCGGGCCGAGAACAGGGCCAGCGTCGGATGGATGGGCGGAAGGCTGTTTATCAGCGTGAACCCCCGCGCGACCAGGGCCTGCTTGACCACGTTGATGAACGGGGCAAGGTCGATGACAACCTGCCCGTTGCTGACCTTGACCGCGCCGCCGCCCTGTCCGGAGAGAGCCTTGACTATCTCCTGGTGGGCCACGGTATTGACCTGGATCCATGTGTTGGCGAACTGCGGACTTGACACGAGCTTGAGTACCTGGCCGTGAATGTATCCGTTCACCGCGCTGGCGATTGACGGGCCGAAGCTCTGCAGCAGCGACCCGACGCGAGTCAGGCCCTTGCTCGTCAGCAGGGAGGCCGCCTGGTTGGTCAAGCCGGTTACGTTGAGGTGGCTGGTGATCTGGTTCGTGACGTTGTCGGCCAGGGCATTCTGGATCGCCGGATTGTGGATCAGAGGCTCGATGTTCGCGATGTAGCGGTTGGTGTCGGAGACCTGGTTGGCGCTCCAGACGCCCAGCACCGACAGGGGGGCGAGCACGCAGCCGAGCACGATGAGCAGCGTGGCCACGGGGGTCCGCCAGCCGACCCGGTGCCGCCGAACCGCGGTAGCCTGCTGGCTGCGCAACTGCTCCACTTCGGCGCGGAGGCGATCGATCTCAGCTTGTTCGTCATGGCTGGCTTCTGAGGCTGCGGCCGCAGATGCCGATTCACCGCCCATGTCAGACAACGCTCACCTCCGGCTGGCTTACGGGCCCAGTACGGCCGTCAGCCCGGCGGCCGCGTCACTGGTTCATACTCGATCCCGCATCCATTCACCTTGTCGGAGGATAGCGGGGCTCACCTCATCCGCATGGGGTGAGTTATGCCGGCCGGAGGCCATCACCCGGCGGTCGAGCCGGGGCCGCCGCCCGCATTTGACCTCCGTTGCCGCCCGCGCTCCACGGCCGTAAGCAGGAGCCGGGCGCCCACGCCCAGAAGCGCGAGGTCGCCGAGCATCTGGAAGATGAGAACGACTCGCGCGGGCTCGGATCTGGGAGCGATGTCACCGAAACCCACCGTCGAGAAGACGGTCACGCTGAAGTACAGGGCATCTGTCCGGGTCATTGTCTGAGTGAAGCTCGCCGCCGACGCCCGTTCCATCACGAAATAGGTCGAAGCGAAGAGCAGCAGGTAGAAGGGAAGGATCAGCGCAAGCGCCTCGACCGCTTTCACAGCGGGATAGGGAGAGCCGACGATGTTCCTGACCTGCCACACCACGAGGCATACGAAGACCACGAGGCCAACCAGCACACGCACCGCCGCAGCGGCCCCAAACGGCTGGTCCAGCGGAATCACGTAGTAGATGGCAACGAGGAGCGTGGTATTCAGGAGACCGCGCAGCACCGCCCAGAAAATAATTCGCCTTCGCGTTGTCCGCGGCAGCTCCTGGTAGGCATCAGCGGCCATGCCATGTCCCTCCAGATGATGGCCGTCCTTCAGCTCGCTGCGGGAATGCCGCTGACGGCTAGGGTCCGGAGTCCCGTTAGAGGTGGCTGAACCCGCCCGACTCCTGCTTGGTCATGGACACGGTGACCGGGTGCTTGCCGAAATGAGCCACCGCGTCGCGGAAGTCGTCGAGCAGCAAGGTGGCCATGTCCTGGCTCACGCCGATGCGGACCAGGATACGCTGCACGGCGATGTCAGACGCCGTTCCGGTCAGGGTGTAGGCAGGCACCTGCCACCCCCGGCCGCGCAGTCGGTCGGCCAGGTCGAACAGCGTGTAACCGGGGTCCTCGCCCTCGCTGATCCGCCAGGTGACCGTCGGGATCCCGGTGTTGGGGTTGCTGTCACACAGCAGCTCGAAGGGACCCATCTTGACGATCTCGGAAGCGAGGTACTGGCCAATGTCGTAGGACGCCTGGTGGATGCGGCGGTAGCCCTCGTGACCGAGCCGCAGGAAGTTGTAGTAGCTGGCGACGATCTCGGCCGGCCGGGAGAAGTTGATCTGGAACACCGGCATGTCGCCGCCCAGATAGTTGACGTGGAAGATGAGGTCATCGGGGAGCTCGGCGCTGTCCCGGAAGATGACCCAGCCAACACCCAGCGGAGCGAGCCCGAACTTGTGGCCCGAGGCGCTGATCGATTTGACCCGGGGCAGCCGGAAGTCGAAGACGACCCCGGGTGCGCAGAACGGGGCGAGGAACCCGCCGCTGGCCCCGTCCACGTGAATGTCGATGTCCAGGCCGGTGTCCGCCTGCAGCTTGTCAAGCGCCTTCGACATCTCCTCCACCGGCTCGTACGCGCCGGTGTAGGTGACGCCCAGGGTGGGCACGACCATGATGGTGTTCTCGTCCACCCGCTCGAGCATCGACGCGGCATCCATCATGTAGCTGCCATGGGACATCGGGACTTCACGCATCTCGATATCCCAGTAGCGGGCGAACTTGTGCCATACCACCTGCACCGGACCGCACACCATGTTCGGCCTGTCCGTCGGCTTGCCCTCGGCTCGGCGTTTGGCCCGCCACCGCCACTTGGCCGCCATCCCCGCCAGCATGCAGGCCTCCGAGGACCCGACGGCCGAGGTGCCCACCGTGTTGGCTGCCTCGGGCGCATTCCACAGGTCGGCCATCATGTGCACGCACCGCCGCTCGATCTCGGCGGTCTGCGGGTACTCGTCCCTGTCGATCATGTTCTTGTTGATCGACAGTGCCATCAGGCCAAGGACCTCGGGTTCCTCCCACGTCTGGCAGAACGTGGCCAGGTTCTGCCGCGCGTTCCCATCGAGCATCAGCTCGTCCGACACCAGCTGGAACGCATCTCGGGGCAGTGTCCCGTCCTGAGGGAACCGGTACTTAGCGACCGGCCTGGTCAGATCCCGATCGGCGAATACGCAGTCCTCGAGTTCGTTACGGACACTCTCGCGGTCGTGCAATGGCATGATCAGCATCTCCCCGGTCAGTACGACTCCGCTTTGGCCTGCTCCCCGGAATTGCTGTGGCCCGACTTCTTCGGCAGGAGATAGCGGCCTGGCTAGTTCCTATGCTGGCGGACGGGCATCGCTGGCGTAATCACCCCTCGGGGGTGAGTCCGCCCGTCCTGGCCCTCGGCCGGGCGCGCCATATGGCGCAGAATCGGGCCCGTCGGCGCGGTTAGATCAGCTGGAGCTGGCGGGCTCGGCGGACCGCCTCGGCGCGGTGACCCGCGGCTAGCTTGCGGTAAATGCTTCTGAGGTGCGTCTTGACGGTGTTGACGGAGATATACATCTCGCTAGCTACCTCGGCCGTGTTCAGCATGCCTGACACATGCCGTAGTACCTCTCGCTCGCGTTCGGTGAGTGGCTCTACCACCAGAACCGGGCCCTGATCGGAGACTCTGGCTAGAGCCGGCAGCTGCTCAGGAAGCACCGCCGGGGCAAGCAGGCTGCGGTGGGCGGCAGCCAGTTCGGGGTCACGCTGCAGCGCCGGCCCAATCCAGCTGTGCTCCGCTGCGAATGGCAGTCTGAGCTGTTCGGGTTCGGCCAGCCGCAGCGCGGCCGCGAAGGACCGGCGACCTCGGGCACGGTCGCCGCTGGTGTAGCCGAGCCGGGCGTCCACCAGCCACGCTTGCAGGCGTACCCGGTATGGCGTCCCGTTTTCGGCCGCGAGCGCGGGCGCGAGGGCGCGCCGTGCGCTATCGCCGTCTCCGGCCACCGCCCAGGCATTCGCCAGCGTGACCGCAGCCTCCAGTGAGGTCTCGCCGCCGGCCCGCCCGGCTGCCGCTGCCGCGGCCTGGATGTCGCCAGCCGCAGCGTACGCTCGCGACTCGACCAGGCTCAGCTGCTGGTCGAGCCAGGCCGGAACAGGCGACGCTGACCGTGCCCTGGCGATGATCTGCCCGGCGACCGCGGCGCGGCCCTCGGCCAGGGCACCGTTCGCCGCGGCCAGATAGGCCACCGCCCCGAGCAGCTTGTCTGGGCTCACGCCCAGGGCGTCGTCCGCTTGCTTGAGGTAATTGCGTGCCTCGCGCAGGTCATTACGTTCCGAGTGAACCCAGGCGAGCGCGATCAGCGCCGCGGGGTTCGGATTCCAGCCAGGTGGCCGGTGTTCGCCGGTCATCAGGACCGCCTGGCCGGCCAGCTCCCCGGCGCGGCGCAGTCGGCCGCGCAAAGCCTCCACCAGCGCTAGAAGCCCAGCTGAGCTGGCTACCTCCGCCCCGTCGGCCGCCGCTGCGGCGGCCCCCGCCGCCTCGAGGGCACGGGCTGCCTCGGGCAGCTGACCAGACCACAGCTCGACGGCTCCGCGGCCTGCCAGTACCCGGGCCCTGATCTCGGTGTCCCGGCCGAGCTTTCCGCGCGGCAGGTCGTTGACCATCAGCTCCGCACGGGTAGCGGCGGCCGCCGCCGTTTCCAGATCCCCGTTGCGCAGGGCGGCGGTGAGGCGGATAAGCGCGGCGGCCAGCCGGCACGCGGCCTCCCGATCGGCGGGAAGATGCTCCAGGAGACTGTCGGCGGCAGTCAGCTCCGAGACCGACGATTCCGGCCGGCCAGCGGAGAGTTCAATCGCCGCCAAGACCAGGTGCGGCTGCGGCACGGCCCACGCTTGGTCAGCCGGCATGCTCGCCAACTCCTCGGCTAGGCCATGACCATTCCCCGGCTCGATGATCTGACCGATCGCCGACTTGTCGATGACCATGCTGGCGGCCAGCTCCCAGTCACCCGCCTGGGCGGCGTGCCGCACCGCGTCGGTGAGCAGCCCGTTCCGCTCATACCACCGGGCCGCTCGCTGGTGCAGGGCCGCCGCCCGGTCCGGGGACTCGCGTCGCAGCTTCAGACGCAGCACCTCGGCGAACAACGTGTGGTAGCGGTACTGTCCGGACCCGATTGACTGGACAAACGCGTTCTCGCGCATCAAACCCGTAATGATTCCCGCAGCCTGCTCGTCACCGGCCAGTTCAACGGCGGCATCGGTGCTGAAATGCTCCAGGATGCTCGTGCTCAGCAGAACTTCACGGACTTCAGGCGGCTGGACCTTGATCACCTCGTCCACCAGATAGCCGGTCAAGGCGCTATCCTCAGTCACCAGTTCCTTGACGAACTGGCCGGGATCGGGATGAGCGCCCAGTGACATCGCCGCCAGGCGGAGGCCGGCCGCCCAGCCCTCTGTTCGCTGGGTCAGGCTCTCCAGCAAGCCAGGCGCCAGCTTGCTGCCGTGCTGGGCGAGCAGCAGACCGGCTTCGGCAGTGCTGAACGCCAGGTCGCTGGCCCGGATCTCGGTCAGGCCGCCGGCCAGCCGGTAGCGGTGCAAAGGCAGCAGCGGATCCATCCGCGAGGAGACCGCCAGGCGCAGGCTGGACCCCACATTGCGCAGGATGAAGTCAAGCCCCTTCAGTATCCTGGGCTCGGTCAGCAGATGCAGGTCATCGAGGACCATCGTCACCGGTGGCTGCTGGGCGGCCAGCGCCGCCGCCAACCGCAGCAAGAAGCCCTCATCCCCGGCTCGCCCCCGGCCCGGGGCGCGCAACGTCTTCGGAATGGCCACATCGGACCGGCGCAACGCCGCCATGACATAAGACCAGAACACCTCCGGCCGGTTGTCGAACTTATCCAGGCCGACCCAGGCCACCGTTCCGGGTTCCGCCGCCGCCCACAACGCCAGGGCCATTGTCTTGCCCGCGCCGGGCGGCCCAGTGAGAACGGTCAGCGGGCACCACCGCGTACCCTGCGTGATCAGCTTGGTGATCCGCGGGCGCGGCACCGTCCAGGCCGGTACACTCGGCGGGGTGATCTTAGCCGCCAAGATAGGGTCGCCGACGGACACCGCCGACCGTCTGGTCCGTGTTGCCGCCTGACTGGCGACGTGAGCAGACATCGGTACCTCCCGCGCTCCCTCTCCCGGCCAGCGACCTAGTCGCCGCGACCAGGGAGATCACACATTGGCTTAATGGCCCGGGCTAGCAGTCCCGGCCGTCAATGGCGGGCAATTCCCCCCAGTACCACCAAACGCCAGCTGACCCTCGTCGCGCATCATACGATCGGCATGAAACCGGATCCTTGCGGTTCCTGACCTGGAGCGGTCGCGGCCCGCCAGGACGCCGTGAATCCGTCAGTGATCGTCACCCCTCTAGGAGTCCGAGCTCACGGGACCGTTCGACCGCCTGATTGCGTGAGGAGGCTCCTAGCTTCCGGTAGAGCGACATCGCCTGCGACTTGACGGTGTGCGGTGACAGGAATATCTCGGCGGCGATTTCCGGGAAGGAAAGGTGGGTGGCGAGCAGCGGCAGGACCCGCAGTTCGGCCATGGTCAGCGATGACGATCCGAGGACACCGGGGGCGTGCTCGGCCGACAGCCGGGTGCGGAGCGCTTCGGCCTCGCCGACCAGGTTGCCGAGATCGGGTCGGCGCTTGAGCAGCTCATCGATCTCCCGCATCAGCGTCCTGGCGCCGGCCATGTCGGCCAGCGCGAGGTGCACGCGGATGAGCTCGATCCGGGTCTGGACCGCGACGTGGGGTATCGCGTAGGTCGCGATGGACCGCAGGCGCTGAGCACCGATGAGCTCCTGCCGTGCCGTCGGGATATCTCCCCGGTGCAAGGCGGCTCGGGCTTGCGCCGCGCAAGTCAGCAGGACCTCTATCCCGGTCCCGCGCATCACGGCGCTTGCTTGTCCGGCCAGGACCTCGGCCTGGCCCCATTCACCGCGTGCCATAGCCAGTAGCGACCGCTCGCTCAGCGCCTCCAGGAGGGTCTCGTGCGCTCCGACTTCCCCCGCGCCGCTGGCCGCATCCTGAAAGAACGTGTCGGCGCCATCGAGGTCACCGGCAAGCATGCACGCGAGCCCTTGGGCTAGCGGGGCCACCGGCGCCACGAAGTTCGCGGTCGTGAACTTTTCCGCGGCCTCGTCGGCGTCGGCGCGCATCTGCTCCACCCCGCGCCGGCACAAGACGGCCCGGAGCACGGCGGCCCACGCCTCGGCCAAGGGGTCGTCGGGCCGGATCGCGTCCCCGTACCGCCACTGATCCACCACGTCGGCCCATCGCTCGGCCTCGACCGGCCGCCCCGTGTCCGCGGCGGTAAGCGAGGCCCACACCGCGACCATCGGGTGTCCCTCGATCCCGCCCCGGTCGTCTAGCCACCGCAACCACCGCTGATGGGTGGTGATCCGGTCCTGCCGATCGGTCGGCCACCACAGGCTCTGCACCAAGTGAGCGACCGTGTCGACGTCCCCGGCGGCGATGGAGTACTCCAGCGCTTCCTCGGGCAGGTCGTTGCGCAGGCACCACCCAGCCGCGCGGCGCCGCAGGACCGGCTTCAGGCCGGGCTCCAGCCGTTCCAGCTCCGCCAGCAGCATGTCGCGGAACAGGTGATGGTAGCGGTACCACTGTCCGCGCCGATCCAGTGGCACTAGCAGCAGGTTCGACCGGGCCAGATCGGTCAGGATCGCGGCCGCCTCAGGCAGCTCGAGCACCGCCTCGCACAATGGCCCGGACATCCGCTCCAGCACCGCGGTACGGGTCAGGAACTCCCGGTACCGCTGGGACATACGCGCCAGGAACTCCGACTCCATGTACTCGCTCAGCAGCCGGTCGTCGCCGACGGACGAGACCGCCGCCGTCCCGGGCGAGCCTCCTTCCCTGAGATGGAGCGCCGCGAGGGACAATCCGACCGGCCATCCCTCGGTCCGCCGATGCAGAGCTGCCACGTCATCTTCGCTGAGCGTCACCCCGGCGCCGCACAGCAACTCCGCCGCCTCCGCGCGGGTGAGAGACAGGTCGCCAGGACCGATCTCCAGGATCCGGCCTTCCGCACGCAGCCGGGCGATCCGCAGCGGCGGCTCATCCCGGCCGGCCAGCACGAGCCGCGAGCCGACCGGCACATGATCGGCCAGCACCGACAGCGCGGCCCGGCATTCGTGGTTGTGCAGCAGGTGCACGTCATCCAGCACGAGCACCACCGGCACGGTCATCGACCAGAACGCCGAACCCAGCCGCGGCACCACCGAGCCGGGGACCGAACTCACCGGCGAGGCCAGCGCGTCGAACACCCGCCCGCTGACCGGTTCCACCGCATCCAGCGCCGCGGCTATGTAGGTGAGCAGGACCTTCGGGTCATTGTCCAGTTCGCCGACCGACACCCACGCGACGGCCTGACCGCCGCGCTCGGCCCACTCCGACAGCAACGTCGTCTTCCCGTAACCGGGTGGCGCGACCACCGAGACAATCGGACGGGAGTGGTCTCGTGCCAGTCGGTCGACCAGCGACGGCCGACGCACCATCCCGGGCCGCGTCGGGGGTCGGCGAAGCCTCGACGAGATAACGTCAGACGCGGGACCGCCCGCACGGGCCGCCCGGTCGGCTCGATCACCCAGTGTTGCTGTCGTCCACGCCCCCTGGTACCTCGGAATAGCTTACGTTTTTCCACTCTTCCGAAAGCTCTGGGTTGCGTCAAGTTCGATGTCGGTCTGGGGATCGAGGTTCGTCACTCTATGAGGCACCATGAACGCCGGCAGATAGCCGGCATCCCTAGCTTCCGGAGTGCAAGCTGCCCTCCTGCTCGGAGGCGATGAGCAGTGATACGGCTTCGATCAGGGCCAGGTGGGTGAATGCTTGCGGGAAGTTCCCGAGGTGCTCGCCGCTGGTGACGTCGATCTCCTCGGCGTAGAGCTGCAGCGGTCCGGCGAAGGAGAGCAGTTTCTGGCACAGGGCGTGGGCGCGGTCGGTTTCGCCGATCATGGCCAGCGCGGTGACCAGCCAGAACGAGCAGATGGTGAAGGTTCCTTCCTTGCCTTCGAATCCGGTGTCGGTGCCCTCTACCTTGTAGCGCAGGACCAGGCCGTCCTGGGTCAGCTCGTCGGCGATGGCCAGCACGGTCGCCTGGACGCGCTTGTCGTCGGGGGGCAGGAATCCCATGATGGGCAGCAGCAGCAGTGAGGCGTCCAGGTCGTCGGTCTCGTAGTGCTGCCGGAACACGCCGCGGTCCGAGACGCCCTTGTCCAGGACTTCGGCCTTGATCTCCTCGGCGCCTGCCCGCCACCGCTGGGCGCGTTCATCATCGCCGCGCTCGGCGGCGAGGTCAGCGCCGCGGGCGGCCGCGACCCAGCACATCACCTTGGAGGCGGTGAAGTGCTTGGGGTCGCCGCGGACTTCCCAGATGCCCTGGTCGGGTTCGTGCCAGTGCGCCAGGGCGGCGTCGACGAACCCGGCGAGCCCTTCCCACACCGGGGTGACGATCGTGGTGGCGCCGCGGCGGAACTGCACGTCCAGGGCGTCCAGGATCATCCCCCACACGTCGTGCTGCTGCTGGTTCCAGGCCCCGTTGCCGACCCGGACCGGACGCGCCCCGCGCCACCCGGACAGGTGATCCAGGGTCTTCTCGGTCAGGTCACGTTCCCCGTCGATGCCGTACATGATCTGCAGCTCGAACTTCCGGTTGAGGTCACCGCCGCTGACCGCGTCGATGACGAAGCCCCAGTACTCGATCGCCTCCCAGTCGAAACCCAGCCGGTACAGCGAGCGGAGCATGAACGCGGAGTCCCTGATCCAGGTGAACCGGTAATCCCAGTTCCGGGCGCCGCCGGGCGTTTCCGGCAGCGAGGTCGTCGATGCCGCCATGATCGCGCCGGTCGGGAGCGTAGCTGAGCCCCTTCAGCGTCAGCGCGCTGCGGTCCAGGTAGGGCTTCCACGGATGGTCGGGGACCTTGGCCGAGCTCAGCCAGTTGCGCCAGAAATCGACGGTGGTATTCAGGGCGCTGAATGCCTCGTCCGCGCTGCCCGGGGCGTTCCCGTCTCCCCAGGACAGGGCGACGTATGCCGACTGGCCCTGGGTCAGCGTGGTGCGGCCGTAACTGCGGGCGCCCAGCACGCCGAGCGGGATGTTGCCCGCCAGTTCGAGCCGCAGGTCCCCCTCATGGGGGGTGATCGTCATCGCGTCGTACCCGTCGCCCGTGTAGCTCCAGGTGCCGCCGGCCGTCCCGTAATTAAATTGCGGGCCGCAGTTCACCACGGCCTCGACCCGGCCGCTGATGCACGTCGCGATCCGGACCAGCGCGCCGACCGCCCCGAAATCAGCCGGAGCCCGGTGATAATCCGGCCGCCGCCCCTGGTGCTGGACCGGGCCCACGGCCAGGAAGTCCTGCACGGTCATCCACCCCGTAGCGGTCTGCCAGGTCGTCTCCAGCACCATCGTCCCCGGCACGTACCGGCGATGCTGCGGCACCGCAGTATTACCCGGACCGAACCGGAACATGCCCGCGGCCCGGTCCAGCAGCGCCCCGAACACGCTCGGGGAATCGGGGCGCGGCAGGCACAGCCACTCCACCGACCCATCCGGCGCCACCAGGCAACTCTGCTCGCAATTCGACAAGAACCCGTAATCGGCAATCGGCGGGAACGTGCTCATGTGTATCAGCCTTTCCGGTCAAGCCATCTTGCTCAGCAGGTGCTCACCGACACGGATCGCGTTGGCCATGGCCGTAAGCGCCGGGTTGACCGCTCCGATGCTGGGGAAGAAGCTCGTATCCACGACGTACAGGTTGTCGAGTTCGTGGGCCTTGCAGTTCACGTCGAGCGCCGAGGTGGCGGGGTCGGCACCGAACCGGCACGTGCCGGCCTGGTGCGCGCAGCCCGCAACCGGGATGCTCATGTCCATGTAGAAGTTCTTGCCCAGGACGTGGTGCTCGGCCATTCCTGTGTGGTTCAAGATCTTCTTCAGCTCGCCATAGAGGCGGTCGGCCTCGGCGTCGTTGGTCATCTTGTACGCAAGGTGGACGTTGCCGTCGCTGTCAGTCGTCACCCGGTTCTCGGGCAGCGGCACGTCCTCAGTGGTCAGCCAGAAGTCCACCGCGTGTTCCGCCACGTCGGACAGGGTCCACTCGGGGGAGAGCTTGGTGACCTTGGGCTTTTCGCCCCGCATGGCCTCGGCGTTGGATTTGCCGATCATCTGGATGTTGCCGAGGGGCCACTCGTAGTCTTTCGTGCCGAAGTAGAAGTCGTTGATCCCCAGCGTCTTCTGGAAGACCGTGTCGTTCTTGTCCTTGGACAGGGCCACGACCGCCTTGCAGTTGTGGAACATGTAGTTGCGCCCCACCTGATCCGAGCCGTTCGCCAAGCCATGGGGGTGAGCGTCATTGGCCGAATTGAGCAAAAGCTTGGCGCTGTTGGCGGCTCCGGCGCAGACGGCCACGATGTCACCCTGGTAGACCTCACGGTTTCCGTCCCGGGAGACGACGACCCCGGTGATGCTGCGCCCGCTGGGATCGGTTTCGAGCCGTTGCACCTCGGCCCTGGTGAGCAGCGTGACGTTCGGCTGGCCGAGCAGCGGCCGGACCGCGATGACGTCAGCGTCGGCTTTCGCGTGCACAAGGCACGGGTAGCCGTCACAGGTGCCGCAGCGGATGCAGGCACTCATGGGGCCCGCCTCATCCAGCAGGATCCCGCAGGGGGCATGGAACGGGTGGTAGCCGCCCTTGGCCAGGCCATCGGATATCTGCTGGATCCTGGGCTCATGGGAGACAGCAGGCCAGGGATAGGGCTCGCTCCGGTGGCCCTCGGTCGGATCCTCGCCAGCGTTGCCGTGCACCTGATACAGGCGCTCGGCCTTGGTGTACCACGGCTCGAAGTCGTCGTAGCTCAGCGGCCAGGCGGGCGAGAGCCCGTCGGCATGCTTGATCTCGCCGAAGTCCTGCGGCCGCAGCCGGTACAGCGCCGCCCCGTAGAGCTTGGTGGCGCCGCCGACGAAATAGTGCACCTGCGGCTGGAACCGCTTGCCGTCGGAGTCATACCAGCTGTCGGGGGAGATGTACCGTCCGTCCACGAACACCGGCTTCGGATCCCAGTTCGCCAGTTCGCGGGGCAGGAAATCGCCCCGTTCCAGCAGCAGAATTCGCTTTCCTGACTGTGCCAGGGTGTGCGCAAGCGTGCCCCCGCCCGCACCGGTACCGACGATGATCACGTCATATCTGTCTGCCATGCGACTACTGTCGCCGGTTCAGGGACGGAGAGCATCGCCCATAAAGGGTGAAGCCTGGCTGGCTTGACCGGGCCGGCGTGCGAGCCAGGCAATCACCCCGCGCGGGGGATGCCCGGCCGCCGGCCCCGGCGGATAGTGCTTAGGCATCCCCGGAATCGAGGACGGTGCCATGGCAGAGGGGGCCGGAGGGGCAGGGCCCTTTAGCGAGGTTCGAGGCAAGCGAGGGCTCTTGACCAGAGGGTCGGGACCAGAAACCGGAGACAGCCGATGACGAACGTCGACCTGGCGCGGGTGGAGTTCGCATTTGTGTCGATCAATCATTTCTTCTTCGTCCCGATCACGATCGGTCTGGCCTTCCTGACCGCGTTGCTGCAGACGGCGTGGCACCGCAGCGGACGCGATGATTACCTGCGGCTGACCCGGTTCTTCGGCACGCTGCTGGTCATCAACGTCGCGATCGGCGTGGTGACCGGCATCGTGCAGGAGTTCCAGTTCGGGATGAACTGGGGCGCTTACTCGCGGCTGGTCGGGAATATATTCGGTGCGCCGCTGGCGATGGAAGGCCTGGCCGCGTTCTTCCTGGAGTCGACGTTCCTGGGGTTGTGGCTGTTCGGCTGGGACAAGCTCCCGAAGCGGCTGCACCTGCTGACGATCTGGGCGGTCTCGCTCGGCTCCGCGCTGTCGGCGGCGTTCATCCTGGCCGCCAACTCCTGGATGCAGCACCCGGTCGGCTACACGATGGTCAGCGGGAAGCCGCAGCTGAACGACATCTGGGCGCTGTTCACCAACCCGGTGTTCGTGTGGGGATACGCCAAGGTGCTGTTCGTGTCGCTGGTCACCGGCACCATGGTCATGCTGGCGGTCTCCGCGTGGCAGCTGCGGCACGGCGGGGCCCGGGAGGTGTTCACCCGGTCGGCGCGGCTGGCGCTGATCGTGCTGGTCCCGGCGATCTTGTTCACCCTGCTGGTCGGCGATGAGCTCGGCGTGATCGAGGGCAGGTACCAGCCGATGAAGATCGCGGCGGCCGAAGCGCAGTGGACCACCTGCCAGCCGTGCTCGTTCTCGCTGTTCCAGATCGGCGGCGGCAACAACGACCAGACCCCGACCGAGATCATCGCGATCCCGCACCTGCTGTCCCTGCTGGCCACCAACCACTGGAACGGCCAGGTGGTCGGGCTGACCCCGCTGAACAACCAGTACAACCAGCAGTACGGCCCCGGTAACTACGTGCCGAACGTGTTCATCCAGTACTGGGCGATGCGCGCGATGGCCTACCTGGGGGCCCTGGTCCTGCTGATATCGCTGTGGGGGCTGTGGCTGATCCGGCGGAAAAAGCTCGCGACCTCCCGGGTGTTCCTCTGGGTGGCGGTGTGGGGGGCGGTGCTGCCGTTCGTGATGAACACCGCGGGCTGGTTCCTGACCGAAAGCGGCCGGCAGCCGTGGATCGTCCAGGGCATCATGCTGACTAAGAACGGGATCTCGCCGACCGTCAGCGTCACCACGCTGTGGATCAGCCTGGTGATATTCGTCCTGCTCTACGGCACGCTCGGCACCGTCGACCTGCTGCTGATGCTGCGGTACTCACGCGAGCAGCTGCCGCCCCCGCCCACCGAGACCGACGCGGACACGCCGGTCCCGGCCGTCCTGTATTGAGGTAACGATGATCCCGTTCTGGTACATCATCATCGCGATCTTGTGGACCGGCTTTTTCATCCTCGAGGGGTTCGACTTCGGCGTCGGCATGCTGCACGCCGTGATCGGCACCGACGAGGCCGGGCGCCGCGCGGCCATCAACACGATCGGGCCGCTGTGGGACGGCAACGAGGTCTGGCTGATCGTGGCCGGGGCCGGCATGTTCGCCGCGTTCCCCGGCTGGTACGCGACGATGTTCTCGGCCTACAACCTCGCCCTGGTCCTGCTGCTCGCCGCCCTGATCGTCCGCGGGGTGGCGTTTGAGTACCGCGGCAAGCGGGACGCGGCCCGCTGGCGGCGCACCTGGGATGTGCTGCTGACCGCGGGCAGCGTGCTGGCCCCGCTGCTGATCGGCGTGGCCCTGGCCGGATTGCTGCACGGATTGCCGATCAACTCAGCCCAGAACTACACCGGCTCGTTCTGGGACCTGCTGCAGCCCTACGCCCTGTTCACCGGCATCACCCTGGTCCTGGTCTGCCTGCTGCACGGCGCGACGTTCTTGTGCCTGAAGACCACCGGCGACATGCGTGAGCGGTCCTGGCAGGTGGCCCGCCGGGTGGCCCCCGTCACCGGCGCCGCCGTCATCGGCTTCATCATCTGGACGCACGTGACCGCCGGGAGCACCTTCTTCCTCAACGTGATCGAGCTGCTCGCCGTCATCGCCGTCATCGCCGCCGTCTGGCTGGTCTACGACCACCGCGAGGGCTTCGCCTTCGCCGCCACCACCGTCACCATCGCGTCCTGCATCCTGGCGATCTTCGTCGACCTGTACCCCAACGTGATGGTCTCCTCCACCAGCAAGGCCTACAACCTCACCGTGCACAACACAGCCTCCGGCGGGTACTCCCTGAAGGTGATGACCGTCGTCGTCATCATCCTGCTGCCGGTCGTCCTCGCCTACCAGACCTGGACCTACTACGTGTTCCGCCGCCGCGTCAGCCGGCAGGAATTCCTGCCGGCTGACGCGGCGGCGCCGCCGCCAAGCCCGCCCGCAGCGGGCCCGGATGCTGATGCCGCACGGAGCGCCCACGGAAACTAACCGGCAGGCCAGCCGCTATCACCCTCCCGGAGTGATGCCAGCATCGCGGCGACGCGATGGGATTGATAACAGATGACTATCCGACAGAGGAGCCGATTATGGCGACAAACCAAGTTGACGCGCTGGTGATCTTCGGCGCCACTGGTGACCTGGCGAAGATTGAGACGTTCCCGGCGCTGGTGGGCCTGGTCCAGCGTGGCGTGCTTGACGTGCCGGTGATCGGGGTGGCGAAGAGCGGCTGGGGACTGGAGCAGTTCCGCGACTACGCGGCCGCGTCGCTACGGCTCAACCAGATGGACCCGGATACGGCCGACGCGCGGAAGATGCTCGGGCTGCTGCGGTACGTCGACGGGGACCTTGATGACGATGCCACCTACAAGGCGATGTCGGACGCCATCGGCTCCGGCAGCAACATCCTTTACTACCTGGAAGTGCCGCCCCCGCTGTTCGGGCGTATCGCCCAGGGTATCGCCACGGCCGGCCGCTCCAAGGACGCCCGGGTGATGGTGGAGAAGCCGTTCGGGACCGACCTGGCCAGTTCGCGGCAGCTCAACGACACCATGCACCGGTACTTCCCGGAGGAGGCCATCTTCCGGGTCGATGACTGGCTGGCCTTTGATCCGGTGGAGAACGTGCTGTTCGTCCGCTTCGCCAACTCGGTGATCGAGCCGCTGCTCAACCGGACCTACGTGGAGAGCATTCAGATCACCATGGCCGAGGCGTTCGACGTCGCCGACCGCGGCCGGTTCTACGACCGGACCGGGGCCATCAGGGACGTGGTCCAGAACCACATGCTCCAGGTGCTGGCCACCGTCCTGGCCGAACCGCCGAGCGGGACGGGCCTGGAGTCGTGGCGGGCCGCGAAGGAGCGGGTAATAGCCTCGCTGCGGCCGCTGACTCCGCAGGACACGGTGCGCGGCCAGTACGAGGACTATCACAAGGTGGACGGTGTCGACCCGAAATCGACGACGGAGACCTTCGTCGCGATCCGGCTCGCCGCTGACACCTGGCGCTGGGCGGACGTGCCGATCCTGATCCGGGCGGGCAAGTGCATGCCGGTCACCGCCACCGAGATCGACATCCGCTTCCGGCGGCCTCCGCATGACGTATTCGGTATCGATCCGTTCGCCGTCCGCGACTCGCTGCGGTTCCGGATCTGGCCGGAGACCGCGGTGAGCCTCACCCTGGCGGGCAAGAAGCCGGGCGCCGGGATGGAGCCGCTGATGGAGGAACTGTCGTTCGCCGGACAATCCGGATCGGACATGCGTCCTTACGACCGGCTCATCGGCGCGGCCCTGGACGGGGATCGCTGGCTGTTCGCCCGGCAGGACACCGTCGAGGCGGCCTGGAAGGTCTGCGACCCGGTCCTGGGCGACGTGACGCCGGTGCATCCCTACGCCAGGGGCAGCTGGGGTCCGGCGGAGGCCAGCCGACTGCTGCCCAGCGGAGACACCTGGCACGACCCTGAAGGCTGACCGCACGAAGCAGCAAAGGACGACCAGGATCGGGGACGCGCCATGAACGACCAAGATAGCCAGCGTCGTGTGGTGATCATCGGCGGCGGCTTCGCCGGGCTGTTCGCCGCCCGGATGCTGCGCCGCGCCCCGGTCCGGGTGACCCTCCTCGACAGGCGCCCGCACCATCTGTTCCAGCCTCTGCTGTACCAGTGCTCGACCGGGATCTTGTCCGAGGGGAAGATCGCCGTCCCGCTGCGGGACCTGCTCCGTAAGCAGAAGAACGCGGACTTCGTGCTGGCCGAGGTGACCGGCATCGACGCCGAAGAGCGCCGGGTCCTGGCGACGCGGCCGCTCGGGGACCAGCTGGAGTTCGGCTACGACTACCTGATCGTGGCGGCCGGGGTACAGCAATCGTATTTCGGGCACGACGAGTATGCCCAGTGGGCGCCTGGCATGAAGACCATCGAGGATGCCCTGGTCATCCGGCGCCGCGTCTTCGGCGCGTTCGAGCTGGCCGATACCGCGGCCGACCCGGCCGAACGCAGCCGCTGGCTCACCTTCGCCCTGGTCGGCGCCGGACCCACCGGCGTCGAACTGGCCGGGCAGATCCGCGAGGTGGCCACCAAGACGCTGCGCGACGAATACCGTCACATCAAGCCCGAGGACGCCCGGGTGCTGCTTTTCGATGGCGGAGACGCCCCGCTCACCCCGTTCGGCCCGGAGCTGTCGGCCAAGGCGGCCCGTACCCTGGCCAAGCTCGGCGTCGAGCAGCACATGCACTCGATCGTCACCAATATAGACGCCACTGGGCTGAGCGTCCGCGCTCAGGACGGCACGGTGACCCGCCATGAGGCGGGCACCGTGCTGTGGACCGCCGGGGTGGCAGCGCCATCGGTAGCGGTGGCCATCGCGGCGGCCACCGGCGCGAAGCAGGACCGGGCCGGGCGCATCATGGTCGGCGACGACTGCACCATTCCCGACCACCCCGAGATCTTCGTGACCGGGGACATGATGAGCCTGAACAAGCTCCCCGGCGTGTGCGAGGTCGCCATGCAGACCGGCATATACGCCGGGCAACGCATCAAACACGACGTCGCCGGGAAAATGGCCACAAAGCCGTTCCGCTACCACGACCTGGGGTCAGCTGCTTACCTTTCCCGCGGCCGCGCGGTCGTTTCGGTGGGACGCGTGCACCTGTCCGGCTTCCTCGCCTGGGTCATCTGGCTGTTCATCCACGTCGGCTTCCTGACCGGTTTCCGCAACCGCCTCGGCGCGCTGGTGAGCTGGTGGCCCGCCTTTGTCCGCGACGTGCGCAGGGAACGGACGTACACCACCGAACAGGTGGGATTGATACACAGTGCGTACGACGTGCTGCCTCCCGCTGCCGCTGGCGCTGCGCTCCCTGGTAGTGCCACCGGTGCCGAACTGCCCCATGCAGGAACTGAGCCCTCGAGCCGAACGGGATAAGCCGTCTACGTGCTGGGCTGAACGGCATCCTCGGCGGAACGCGGCGCTTCCGGCCCCGCCGGAGCAGGGGACGGCGCCGCCGGGGCTGGAAGCAGCCTCGCCGAGACCACGTACGCCACCACGACCGCCACGATCGCCAGCGGCATGACGGTCAGGCCGTCCGAGGCCAGGAGCAGGGTGGCCAGCAGGACCGAGGTCAGCGGGAGCCTGAGCATGACCGCGCACATCGCACCGATGCCCATGGCGACGCCGGCCACGAGCTGCAGTCCCGGCAGGTGCGATAGGGCTATTCCGCCCACGGCTCCGATGAACATGGACGGAAAGACAGGGCCGCCCCGGAAGCCGCTGAGCGATATGCCATAGGCCACTGCCTTGCAGACGATGAGCAACACCAGCGCTCCGGCCGTATAGGCGGCGCTGTTGGTGACGAGCGGACCCAGCGCGGTTTGCCCGGAGAACAGGACCTCACTGGAGCTCTTTCCCGTACCTTCGGCGAACGCGATCGCCAGACCCGCGATGGCCAGGCCTGCCACCGGCATGATCAGCACCATCCGCCGCTCGACATGAGGCTGCAGGAACAGGCCGAGCCATCGGATCCCGGAGCCGAGCAGGGCAGCCATCACCCCGATCGCCAGCGCCCACAAGAATTCAGCGCCTGTGGGCGACCCGATATGGGGAAGGCCGGGGATCGCCAGCGAGAACGTGCCAAGCCCGGTCCAGGCGTCAAGACCGATGAATATCAGTGAGCCTACGCCAGCGGCCAGCAGTCCTGGCACCAGCACAAGTTCCAGCATGGCCCCGCTCAGCCCCGAGGCCTCCATCAGGAGGAAGGCTCCGAGCAGCGGCGAGCCCAGCAGCGTGCTGATGGCGGCGAAACTCCCCGCCGCCGCTACTACGGTGCTGGTTCTGGCCGGGGCGTCCCGCTTCAGCAGACGGACCGCTAGGACGCCGAGCCCGCCGCCGATGGCGATCAGGGGAGCCTCGGGCCCCAGCACCACGCCCAGGCTCAGCGTTGCTAGCGCAGCGAGCACAACGCCGGGGAGCTCGGCCGGCGAGGGAGGACCGGCCCCTACCTTGAACCCCTCGGCCGGCTTATGACCGCCCGTGCCGGGCAGGTACCGGATGGTAAGCGCGACCAGCAGCCCGGCCAGCACCAGTGGCGGAATCGGCCACCATATGGGCTCGGAGTGGAAGCCCAGGCCGCTCGGCAGGCTGGTAAAGATCCATCCCTGCAGCTTGCTGACCAGCGCGAGAAAGAAATAAGCCGCGGCCGAGACGATGACACCGATGATCGCCGCGAGCACCAGCAGCACCAGGTAGCTCCGGGACCGCAGGACCGCCAGGGGATCGGACGGAGTCGTCACTGGAACCACCTCAAGCCTCGTGCCGGACACCCTGCGCGGTCGGTCCGCGGAGTTGCGCTCAAAAGTCCCTCCATACCGGTCTTCTCCGGTCGGGTCAACACCCTCCTAGTGAAGCCGCAGATTCATGGTGCGGGTTTGGCGGTCGCGGACACGTCACCCGAGCGGGGTGATAGCCGAGATCCGCGCGGCCACCCCTGGTCACGGGCCGGGCATCCCCGCTCGCGTTCCCCAGGATTTGCCGCGGCCAATCACCCTTGCCGGGCGAGGCGCAATCCATGCCGGGCGGCAGACAGTATGTATGCGAGCAGCGTGCCGAGCCGGTGGCCCGGTCGGTCCGGCCAGCAGGGGCACTACGTCAACCTCGACGTCTTCGGAGCGACCTTGATGAACGATGGTGCGGCCCGGCGGCAGCGAGGAACGGCGGCGCGGGGGGTTGACTCGCGGCTGCTGCGTTACGCGTGGGCCGCCGCTCCGGGCGACCTGGCCGCCGCCGTCGGCCTTGGGATCGCCGGGACCGCACTCATCCTGGCGCAGGCGGGCCTGCTCGCGCATGCACTCGCCACCGCTGCCCGCGGCAGCGCCACGACCGCTGCGCTGGGCGGCACCCTGCTGGCGCTGCTGGCCGTGGTAATGGCGCGGGCGGCGGTCGCCTACGGCGGCGAGGTGGCAGCGCTGCGTGCGGCCGCGACCGTGAAATCCCGGCTGCGGCGCGCGCTGGCCGACCGCGCTGTACGGCTCGGTCCGGTGTGGCTCGGCGGTCAGCGGACAGGAGAGATCGCGGCCCTGGCCACCAGAGGCCTGGACGGCCTGGATTCTTACTTCGGCCGGTACCTCCCGCAACTCGTGCTCGCGGTCGTGGTACCTATCGCGGTGCTAGCCCGGGTGGCCGTCGCGGACTGGATCTCCGCGGTGGTCATCGCCGTGACGCTGCCGCTGATCCCGGTATTTGCCGTCCTGGTGGGCTGGCACACCAAGGCTCAGACGCGGCGGCAGTGGCGGCTGCTGGCCACGCTGGCCGGGCACTTCCTTGACGTAGTGGAGGGACTGCCCACGCTAAAGGTGTTCGGCCGCGCGAAGGCGCAGGAAAAGGTGATCGAGAACGTCACCAGCACGCACCGGGTCGCCACGATGTCGACGCTGCGGGTGGCGTTCTTGTCCGCCCTGGTGCTGGAGTTGACCGCCGCGGTGGCCACCGCGCTGGTCGCGGTCGAGGTGGGTTTGCGGCTGCTTCACGGCCAGCTGGGATATGAGACGGCCCTGGTGGTGCTGCTGCTGACCCCAGAGGCGTACCTGCCGCTGCGGGCCGTCGGCGCCCAGTTCCACGCGAGCATGGAAGGCGCCGCCGCGGCCGGGCGGGTCTTCGAGATCCTGGACACCCCGGCGGGCCAGGGAAGGCCGGTCCAGCCCGTCGTCGCGGATCATCACGGCGTAGGTGCCGACCTGCGTACCCAGGAGATAAGGCTGAACGGGGTCACCGTGACCTATCCCGGCCGGGACCGCCCGGCTCTAGACGGGGTGAACATGACGATCCGGCCGGGGGAGCGGGTCGTCCTGACCGGGCCGAGCGGCGCGGGTAAGAGTTCGCTGCTGGCGCTGCTGCTCCGGTTCATCGAGCCGGCCGAAGGGGCGATAAAGGTTGACGGTACGGACCTGTCGACTATCCCGGCAGACCGGTGGCTGGCTCAGATTGCCTGGGTGCCACAGCAGCCCCATCTGTTCGCCGGCAGCGCCGCGGACAACATCGCCCTGGGCCGGGATGACGCGAGCCCAGACGATATCCGATGGGCCGCCCGGCTCGCCGGGGCTGCGGAGTTCATCGAGGCCTTGCCGGGCGCCTACGGGGCGCCGTTGGGGGAACGCGGACTACGGCTGTCGGCGGGTCAGCGGCAGAAGATCGCGCTGGCCCGTGCATTCCTGCGTGATGCGCCGCTGCTGGTCATGGACGAGCCCACCGCGCATCTGGATCCGGCCAGTGCCCGCCAGATCGGCAAAGCCATCGATACCGTGCTGGCCGACCGCACCGTCATCCTGGTCAGCCATGCCCAGGGCTGGACCGGCGATACCGGGCGGATCGTCCGCCTCGACCATGGAGAGCTGATGTCGCCGCACTGGCCGGCGAGCCCGGCCAGCCTGTCCCCGGCGGAGGTGATCCGGTGACCACGGCAGCCGTCCGCCGTCCGCCGCTCCGCCCGCTGCTCCGCCTGCTGCGGCTCGCCCGGCCGCTGCGCAGCCAGTTGCTGCTCTCTGTCGTGGCGGGCGCGGCGGCCATCGGCTGTGGCGTCGCCCTGCTGGCCGTATCCGGATTCCTGCTGGCTCGCGCCTCTCAGCACCCCAGCATCCTGGCGATCTCGGTGGCGGTAGTCGCGGTCCGCGCGCTGAGCGTCGGACGGGGAGTATCCCGTTACGTCGAGCGCCTGGCTTCGCATGACGTGGCCTTCCGGGTTCTGGCTGACATCAGGGTGGCGATCTACCGGCGACTGGAACGGCTGGCTCCGGCCGGGCTCGCCGCCTTCCGCTCCGGTGACCTGATGGCCCGCCTGATCAGCGACGTTGACGCCACCCAAGACCTCTTCATCCGCGGTATCGGGCCGCCGCTCGCCGCGGCCTTGGTCGGCGGGGGCGCGGTGACTGTGTGCCTGCTGATACTCGCGCCCGCCGGGGGCGTGCTCGCTCTCGGGCTCTTGGCCGCCGGGGTCGCGGTGCCGGCCGTGGCCGTCGTCGCGTCCCGCCGGGCGGCCCGCGCGACCGCCCCCGCCCGCGGTGAGCTCGGCGCGACCATGACCGACCTGCTGTCAGGCGCCGCGGAGCTGCAGGCATTCGGTGCGCAGGACGCCGCACTCGCCGCCGCCGCGGCCGCGGATGAGCAGCTGACGGAACTGGCCGGGCGCTCGGCGGTCGCGGCCGGTCTGGGCAGCGGGCTGACCATGGCCAGTTCCGGCCTCACGCTATGGGGAGTACTGCTCCTGGGAGTGGCGGCCGTAGGGGACGGCGCACTGACCAGGGTGCCGCTGGCCGTGGTGACTCTCACCGCCCTGGCCGCCTTCGAGGCGGTCAACGCCCTGCCTGCGGCGGCGCTTCAACTGGGCGCCTCCCGTGCCTCGGCCCGGCGCATCGCCGCGGTCCTCGACGCCGCGGATCCGGTGGCCGAGCCCGCGGTACCCCGTCAGCTGCCCGCCGGGCCGGTGCACGTGCGGCTCCGGGATGTGCGGGTCCAGTACGCACCAGACGAGCCGCCGGCGCTTGACGGCCTCGATCTTGACCTGCCACCTGGGCGAAGAGTGGCGCTCATCGGCCCTAGCGGTGCGGGTAAGTCAACCGTCGCCAACGTGTTGCTGCGGTTCTGCGACCTGGCCGGAGGTGCCGTTACCCTAGGCGGCGCCGACCTGGCCGACTATGCCGCCGACGACGTGCGCACGGTGATCGGCGGCTGTCCCCAGGACCCGCACATCTTCGGTACCAGCGTCCGTGACAACCTCCGCCTGGCCCGGCCAGGCGCGAGTGACGACGAGCTCGCGGACGCGGCGGATCACGCGCGGCTGCTGACCTGGATCCGTTCCTTGCCGCGCGGGTGGGACACCCAGGTCGGCGCGCGCGGAGCGGCCATGTCCGGCGGCGAACGACAGCGGCTCGCCCTGGCGAGGGCGCTACTCGCCGACCCGGCCGTGCTGATCCTCGACGAGCCAACGGCCCACCTGGACCCCACCGCCCGCGCCGCGCTGACCGCCGATCTTCTCGCCGCCACCCGGGGCCGCACCACGCTGCTCATCACCCACGAGCTAGAGGGGCTGGAAGACATCGACGAGATCGTCGTCCTCGACCATGGCCACGTCGTCCAGCGCGGCACGCACCGGCAGCTAGCTGGCGCCGAGGGCCCGTACCAACGGATGCGGGAATCGCGGGATCGCGCCTAGGGGCCGGCTCGCGGGCCGGTCAGCCCGCCGGTGGCAACTCCTCCACCTGCTTCTTAGTCATGCCGAGCCGAATTCCGCCGTCGGTCCCTGTCACGGCGCTGATCGGGATGGAGACTTCCTTGCGTCCCCACAGATGACCCTCCTGAAGCAGGATGTGAGTCACCTTCTGGTCGTCCGGATTGACCGCGAACCCCCGCACCTGCCCGATGGTGCCGTCGAGGGCATGAACGGGTTCGCCGCGACGAAGCTCTGCTTCACCCAGCGGAACGGCGTCATGCACGACGACCGGCGTGCGGTGCCCGAGACTGCCACCGATCGATACGCCTGAGGCAGAACCGCCGACCCCCATGCCGCCGGTTCCGCCGTAGCCCTGGACCGAATTCGCGGCATTGTATCCGCCCCCGTACTCGGCGCCTTCCTCCAGATCGACTTCCTCGGCGGGGTCCAGCCGCTCGAACTCCCCGAGGGTGCAGCGCAGCTTGATCTCGCCGGCGGCGGTGTCGACCAGCTTCAGCGGAACGAGCCGGCCGTTATGCCGCTGGTGCTTAGGTTCGATGACCAGATGCGTGACCGTGCGAGCGACCGGATCGACGATTATCCGGGTCACCTCGCCGCAGAAACCGTCGGAGCAGCTCGCTCTGGCCCCGATCGTGAAATTCGCCTCTGCCATGGCTGCTTCCCTTCCGGCTGGCGCAGGCCGTCGGGCCGTGGTCGGCTCGTCCGTGTCCCGAGCGCTAGTAAGATCCGCATCCCAGCCTGACATCGCCGCATTGCTACGGCGTCCTCCCTCGCGGGTGAGGAGAAAGGGCCACGACAGGCCTCAGGATCCCGCCTCACCCCTGGCGGATGATTCCCATCGGCTGGCCTCGACGATACTAGGTAACGTGGATCCACGTGACCGGCTGCGGTCGGTAGGCCGTCGATTTACCGATCCGGTGGAGCTGACCGCTCAGCGGGTCACTGAGCGCGTGGTCGATCTGCTGCTCGATGCGGTGGATATCAACGCCATCCTGGCCCAGGTCGATCTGAATGCTGTTCTTCGTCACGTCGACCTCGATGAGGTCCTGAAGAGGGTGGACGTCAACGTCCTGCTCGACCGGCTGGACATGAACGCCCTGCTTAACCGGGTGGACGTGAGCGCCCTGCTTAACCGGGTAGACATCAACGCCGTGGTCGACCGGGTGGACGTGAGCGCCCTGATCGAGCGGGTAGACATCAACGCCATAGTCGACCAGGTGGACGTCGACGCCATAGTCAACCGGGTGAACGTCGGCGCCGTGATCGACCGGGTAGACATCAACGGCGTGGTCGGCCAGGTGGACGTAAACGCCATAGTCGACAGGGTGGACGTGAACGCCGTGGTCGACCGGGTGGACATCGACGGCGTCCTGGGACGTGTCGATGTGGGTGCCGTGGTCGATCGCGTCGATGTCAATGACATTGTGGGTCGTGTCGACGTGGACGCGCTAGTCGAGCAGACGGATCTTGGCGCCGTCATCGCCAGGTCGTCCGGCGGGGTTGCGAGCGAAGCACTGGACGCGGCCCGCAGCCAGGCGGTCGGGCTTGATCAGTTCATCGACCGCTGGGTGCAGCGCCTTCTCAGGCGCAAGCATCCTGGACCGGTAGCGCCGCCCGCACTGATGCCTGCCGAGGTACTGCCTGACCAGGTACCGCATGACGGGGCCGGGCTATGAGCGCCCCAGGGCGGCCCGGCGGTCTGGTGGCCTTGCAGGGGCACTACGCAGGCTCGGTGTCCCGCTTCCTGGCATTCGTCATTGACCTCGTGGTCAGCGCGGGCCTGTTCGTACTCGGGCTCGCGGCCACGTCCTTCGTGGCGCAGGTGGTGACCGGTCACTCGGTCACCTGGAACCGGACAGATGTCGTGGTGGCCATCATTTTCGCCGCCTGGGAGTTCTTCTATTTCGGTTACTCGTGGGCGGCGAGCGGCCGGACCCTCGGCATGGCGACACTGGGCCTTCTCGTCGTCCGGGCGGACGGCGCCGGCCTCGACCCGTGGCGTGGTGTCGTGCGCTCGCTCGTGTTCCCGCTCAGCTTCCTCTTCTTCGGCCTCGGGTTCCTCGGCATCCTGGTGCAGCGCGAGCATCGTGCCCTGCACGACCTCATCGCAGGCTCCGCGGTTGTCTATGGCTGGGACGCGCGAGCTGCCCGGCTCCGGTTCCTCGCCCGTGAGGCCGAGCTTGGCGGAGCTAGCGCTCCGCAGCGCTCGCCCAGCACCACCGGCACCTCTTGATAGTCACGACGGCCGGCCTGGCTTTGGCGTTACACCATCCACGGCGGGTGACGCCGTACCCCGCCGGCAAGCGGGATGGTTGACCAGTATCGTGGCTACCATCCACAACCCAGCCGCCGTGGCGACGGAAAGGACTTTCCATCATGAACGTTCCAGTCAAGGCCGACGTTGACGACGCGACCAGGGAGCTGCTGACTGGGCTGGCCCTAGGGGACCCGGAGCTGCTGGCTGAGGGACTAGAGCTGCGCGCCAACTGGAAGGACAGGAGCGGCCTGAACTCCCGCACCTACGGCCTCGTCAAGATCGCGGCCCTCATAGCGCTCGACGCGCCTCCGGCCTCCTATCTCTGGCAGGTGAAAAACGCGGTCGACGACGGGGTTTCTCCCTCCGACATCCTGGGCGTGCTGATCGCCATCGCGCCGCAGGTCGGCGGGCCGAAGATAGTGGCGGCCGCGCCCGAGCTCATGCTGGCCCTCGGCCTGTCTTTGCCGGATGAGTCGTAGGACCGGCACGGCGAACAAATAGGAGGCAGTAATGTTCAGACGGAGACGCCCGTTGATGCGCGCGGCTGTGGTGGGCGGTGGCGCTTACGTCGCGGGCCGGAGCATGGGCCGGCGAGCGGAGCAGCAGCAACAGGGGGAAGCCGCCCAAGATGATCGCATCGGCGCCCTCGAGGACCAGCAGGCTGCACCGGCACCCTCCCAGCAGGCTCCGCCGGCGCCGGCCGCGTCGTCGCCGATGATCGACCAGCTGACCAAGCTCTCCAGCTTGCATGAGGCAGGCGTCCTGACCGACGACGAATTCGCCGCCGCCAAGGCCAAACTCCTCGGTACCTGAACAACCTCGATACCTGAACGCTGTCAGCCCTGAGAAGCCTCTTCCGTGGTGCGGGGAAAGGCTCTCGGGCTGGCGGCGAGGATTTCGATGCTCAAGGCCAGGATCCAGGCCGGGAACAGCAACTCCGTCCAGGGGGAGATGCCGACGCCAACGAGCAGCACCAGCGCGGTCGCGAGCCCGGCGATGAGCAGCCATCGGGAGATGATCTCGGTGTGGCGCGCGATGTTCACCGTGGTAAGCGTGAAGACCGCCGCCATCCGCATCGAGTAGACGTTCAGCAGGGTCGAGGTAATACTGCGGCCTAGCGCCAGGGTGGACGGCTGCGGCCGGATGGAGGCCACGTCCGCGATGAGCCCGCTACCGATCGCCGTGGCCACGAACATCATCGCGACGAACAACAGGCCGCTGCCCAGGAACACCGTGGCGAAGAACCGATCCTCGCGCTCGCCGATCCGGTCCCTGAGCACGCCGATGAACCACAGGAAGGCTATCCCGGCGAACGGCACCAGGTTGAGAGCGACCGCCACCGCTGTTCGTCGCCCCGAATCGGTCAGCCACGAGCCCGGGACCGCGGGACGCGCCGGCACCGAGATTCGGAGCAGGACGAGCGCCGTGATCAAGAACACGGAAAAGATGATGCCGGCGGCCGCGGCCGCCCGGGGCGTTCGCAGTGCGCGCCCGGCCCTTAGCGCTTCCTGACTCGCCAGTCCCTCGTTCATCGGCGTCCTCGCTGGTCTGGTCGCTTGTCTATCCCATGCTCCGGGTAGCCGCCGGAATTTTAATCATCCACGGCGGATGAGGACGTTAGATGACCTCCGCTCGAGTATTGGTGGCGGGCGCCCACAGCTTTACTGCCAATTAGGACCTCTGGGGCTTGGGCCGGAAGAAGCAAACAGGAGTACTAATGACATCTGTGAAATACGATGTGCAGCCAGCACCCGAATCGGTGATGGCGGCCTCATGGCAGGTGACGGTGGTTCTCGGCGTGCTGACGTTGATCCTCGGGATCATCGTGAGCTTCCACCCGTCGGGTTCACTGAACGTGGTCGCGGTCCTGCTCGGCATCCTGATGATCCTGTCCGGGATCTTCCACCTCGTCCGGGTATTCGACCGTGATGAGCAACACAGGATCTGGGCCGGAATCGCCGGCCTGCTGTTTATCGTCATCGGCGTCGTCCTGATCCGTCATCTGCACCTGACGGTGGCGCTCATTGGCCTGGTAATCGGTATCACCTGGATCGTCCAGGGCCTGACCGCGCTCATCGGAGGACTCGCCGGCGGCGTCCGGGAGGGAAGGGCCTGGTGGATCGCTTTCGGGGTGATAAGCGTCATCGCCGGGATCGTGGTCGTGTCCACCCCCGTCACCTCGGTCAACGTCCTGGCCGTCCTGCTCGGCATCTGGTTCATCGTCATGGGAATCTTTGAGATCATCGCCGGCTTCCTGCTCCGGCGCATGATCCACGTCGCGGAGACGGCTGGCGCGTAACAGCCGTAACAGCAAGGCCACTGCCCGCGGGGGAGCCTGAGGCCAGGTCCCCCCGCGGGCAGCTTGGCGTGGGTCACCCGCGAGCAGGCGACGGCATCACCGATAGGCGCGGCGGGCCGGCATGATGGCCCCGAACAACCACAAGACCGGGAAGACGAAGCCGAGCAGGCCAAGGACCCAGTGCCCCTTGCGGAAAGAAAGAACGGCAAGCGTGAACACCAGTACCACGTAGATGATGGATATGGTGAAAATCCAGACGGTCGACATGATCCCACTTCCGTTCGGTGATTCACTCTCCATGGAAGTCTGGGCCGGTGAACCCGTGCCATTTCCCCCAGGGTCACTATGAGCTTGTGAGACATTAGTTCATCAGCCACGGTCCCGAGCCACCTCACCCACCGTGGGTGAGCCGATTCCGTGTCTCGCCGATGCCGGGGCGGCCCGTTTAAGGACAGCGGCTCATCATCAGGGGAGCGGAGCGCCCGCAGAGCCGCCTGGAAGGCAAACATGCGGTCTCGGACGACGGCGGCGTACTCCGGGCCGGCGCCGCCGGGAGCGCGCTCGGCGTCCATCGCGGAGCGGACCGCCTGCAGGGCAGCGAGAGTATCAGCGACCGTAGCCCGGCTGTCCTCGTCCGGCGCCGCCTCGCGCAGCGCATACAGGGTCTGCGCGAAGTCATCGGCGCGGCGCTGGATGTCGTACCAGCGAGCACCCGCGTCATCGGCGGCCAGTCCGGCCGGGGTTTCCGCGACATTCATGGCGTCGTAGAGGGCAGAGCCCTTCGCGTAAGCGTCGATGATCCTCGACCGCCAGCCTGCCTTGGCTGCCGAGCGGCGGCCTGCTGAACGGGTGATCAACACGATCAGGCCGACAAGGACGATGGCGCCCAGCAGCACCCATAGCCAGATGAGGCTGGTCCCAGATCCGCTGCTCGACGTCGGTGAGCTGCTCGGCCCTACCGCGGCGGCGCTCTGAGTAGATGGCTGGGCAGTAGGAGTTGCCGCCGCGGTCGAGCTGGGCGAGGTGGTGGTGGGGCTGGGGCTGGGCGAGGTGGTGCTGGGGCTGGGGCTGGGCGAGGTGGTGGTGGGGCTGGGGCTGGGCGGGGTGGTGGTGGGGCTGGGGCTGGGCGGGGAGATCGTGGTGCTGCGGGTGGGCAAGGAGGCGGTGGCGCTGCGGCTGGGCGACAAGCTGGCGACCGCGCTGTGGATCGCCCCCCCGCAACCCGCGGTGAGGCATACGGCCAGGATGGCAGCCAGCAGGAAAAAGCTTCGCGTGTAACGCCGCATGCCTGTACCTCCCCGTATGGCTGACCGATTGCTCTTTAGCGATCTTCCCGCTAACCGGGGCCCGCAGGCGTCATCCGCGATGGGTGACCCGGGACGCAAATGGCGGCGAGGGCTTCGGCGTAGCGGCGCAGCACATCCATCAAGCCGGTTAAAGGGCATAGCGGATGGACACCGGCACCGCGATAACGCCCACGCCGAGCCCGGCTACCTGCTCGTCCAGATCTTCCAGCGCCACCAGGGCCCCGTTTCTTCTCCGGCGGGCACCAGTTGCCCGCCGCGTCGGCCACCGATGGCGCAGAACGCCAGCCCGCCCGCCAACGCGGCGATAAACCCGTTGCCGTTCGGATTACCGGCATTAGCTGCCAGCCGCCGCTATGGCAGCTCGTGCTGGCCCGCGTCGTTACCGACGGCGGGAAACGCGCCGGGCGGTGCGCCGCCCCGTGCGGCGGGCTACTCTGCGTCCTCCGAACATCTCAGACCTCCAGGTCCTCGTATTGGCTAAGGGTCATGCCTTGCTGTTTGCCGCCGCCAGCGTCTCCAGCTCGTGCAGCTGCTGTGCCTCCTCGGCCGAGGCGAGCCCGATATCCACTAGGTCGAGCGGGCTGATGAAGCCGTCGCTGATGCGGAAACCGCCGGCCCGCAGGACCGCGTCGCGCAGCGGTACCGCCCAGTGATGCTCGATCAGGACCAGCGCCGCCGCGGAGTCGTTGGGAATGTCCTCGAGCACATCCCAGCCCTCTTCCTCGGTGAAGATGTTTACGCCACCCGCGGCCTCGACCTCCTCGGCGCCCTCGATGGCGCCTGCCTCTGCCCCCTCCTCGCCCTCTATTCCCAGGCCGATCAGGGCGCCGATCTTGCTGCCGACCTCGATCGCTTCCTGTTCGGTGAGGTTGGAAAGGTGCTCCACCTCCAGATCGCCTTCGGCGCCCTTGTAGACGACGAGCGAGTCGATCACGCGTATCGTGTCGCTTGCACGGAGCCGCTCCAGCTCGGCGATGATCTCGCCGTGGAAGTCGGGGTGGTTGAATCCTAGTACGATCAGCTGCACAGGCCCAATGGCCATGTCGTTGCCCTCCGATCTTGACCTCTATGTCGGTCCCCATCGTCGGGCTGAGAAGGGCGAAGGCACATCACCCCGTACGGGCGATGTAGGCCGAGACGGTGCGTCGGCTCAGTGCGAAATCAGGTTGATTACTCCCACGTCCGACAGTCCGTCCAGGGCGACGATGCCGACGGGATTCAGGAGGTACCTGACCACCCGGTTTTTCGTGGCGGCTGGCATACCGGCGGTCGCGTCGAGGAAAGGCACCAGGGCGATCTTTGGCCCGATGCCGATCAGCAGCAGCAGGAAGATGTCGATAACCCATTCGGCGGTGACTGACTCGAACTCCATGGCCCGAGCCTCACGCAGTGCGCTGCCCTACGCCTCATCCCGGGCGGGCTATCTGGCCGTCGGGCTCCGCCGCCGGGCGATTCCCCGCGACCAGCTTCGCGCTCATCTTGATCGCCTTGACCGCGCCGGTGGCGCCGGCCTGCAGCGTCAGCCCGATGGCCAAGAGGATGACGCCCGGGATGAAGAGCGGGTGTGAGCCGAGCATGAGCAGGCCGACGCGGGCTAGGACGTAAGGCGGCGTACACACCACCGCTCCGATGGCCCCGCCCACGGCACTGGCGGTCAGCTTGTCACGCTTGGAGTAGGTGGTCTTCATGCCGATGAGCCGGGCCGGCACCGCCACATAAGTGACCATCATGACGCCCACGACGATGCTCAGCGAGAGCGCGAACCACAGCAGCCTCCAGCGGGGCAGGACCACCGTCGACAGCCCGAGCCAGATGCCGACGGCGAAGCCCCATCCCAGGACGACGGCCAGGTGAGACCGGGCCTGGGCGAACGCGGGCCGGATCTGCGGCGGCCCCGGCTGCGCGATCGCGAACGCGAACACCGCGTTGAGGAAAAAGCTCGCCGCGGTAAGCGCGGCCACGGCAAGAACCACCGGGATCACCACGACCGGCCCGGTCAGCACGTGGAACGACTTTCCGTGCAGCACGTGAGCCTTCAGGTCAAGCATGGCGGCCCAGATCCACATGGCAGGCAGCACCTGGATCAGGGTCAGCCGCCAGTTGGTGAACAGCAGCTTCACTCCCTCGAAGAGCATGGCGAAGGCGCCGACGGCCAGGGCCAGCGGAGCCAGCCACCGCCGGGAGCGGCTGAGCCGCAGCACCATTTCGTTCACGGTGGCCTGGTCGCTGTCCCTGACGGCACGGATGAAACGCTCGACCTGCGCACGCCGGCCGGCGGGCGGGCGGGCGGCGGGCGTCTCGCTGGGGCTCGTCTTTGCCATTGCCACCTCAGGAAGACAATCAGGATCAAAGTACCCGCCCCTCATCCGTGCCGGGTGAGGCGGCGCGCCGGCCCGCCCGGCATCGTGTTATCCGCGGCATGCTGCGGACCAGAGAGGAGCCGATCATGAGTGAGCTGACCGTGGAGGCTCCGCCGCGGCGCGCGGGGCGGTATGAGCTCGATACCCAGGTAGGACGGCTGTCCCCGGCCGAGCGAGCGGCTAGGGGTAAGGCGGCACGAGCGGAGGTGCCGCGTCAAAGCCATGCGGCTTTCGATCCGCCTTCGAACCGGCCCGACCCGATCGGCCTGCTGGAAGAGCAGGCGAAGTCACGGGTTCCCGAGCTGGTACCGGTCCGGTGGGGCCGGATGATGGTATCGCCGTTCACGTATTACCGGGGCGCGGCCCTGCCGATGGCCAGCGACCTGGCCGGCACGCCGGTGTCCGGACTGGCCGTGCAGGCCTGCGGCGACGCGCACCTGTCCAACTTCGGCGTCTTCGGCTCGGCCGAGCGCCGCCTGGTGTTCGACGTCAACGACTTCGACGAGACGCTGCCCGGCCCGTGGGAATGGGACGTCAAGCGACTGGCGGCCAGCCTGGAAGTCGCGGCCCGCAGCAACGGTTTGCCCGGCAAGCAGCGCCGCGAGGTCGTCATGGCCGCCGTCGCCCGCTATCGGCAGGCCATGCGCGAGTTCGCCAAGATGAGCAACCTCGCTGTCTGGTACGCCCACGCGGATATGGACCAGTTGCGGGCGCAATTCGATACCCAGCTTCAGGCCCGGCAGCGCAAGCTGGTCGATCAGGGCCTGGCGAAGGCCCGTACCAGGGACAGCATGCAGGAAGTGGCCAAGCTGACCCGGATGGTAGATGGCCGGCCACGGATCGTATCCGACCCCCCGGTTCTCGTGCCGATCGATGAGCTGATCCCCGCGGAGACGGACCGGACGACGTTCGAAGCGCAGCTGAGCGGCCTTATCGCTGGTTACCGGCGCACCCTCGAAACCGATCGCCGGTATCTGCTCGAGCAGTACGAGTTCTGCGACATGGCCCGTAAGGTCGTCGGCGTCGGCAGCGTCGGGACCCGTTGCTGGATCGCCTTGATGCTCGGCCGGGATGACTCTGATCCGCTGCTCCTGCAGGTGAAAGAGGCTGAGAAGTCGGTACTCAGCCGATTCGTGGGGGCCAGCAAGTACACGAACCAAGGCCAGCGCGTGGTCGCGGGACAGCGGCTGATGCAGGCGGCCAGCGACATCTTCCTGGGCTGGCAGCGGACGGAGGCGGGGCTGGACGGGCGATCCAGGGACTTCTATGTCCGGCAGCTAAGGGACTGGAAATTCTCCATCGAGATCGACGCCTTGAAACCCACTGGCCTGCAGATATACGGCACGCTCTGCGGCTGGACCCTGGCCCGGGCCCACGCCCGCTCCGGGGACCGGATCGCCATCGCCGCTTACCTCGGCGGCTCGGACGTGTTCGACCGGGCCATTGCCGACTTCGCCGCCGCCTACGCCGACCAGAACGAGCGCGACCACCGATCTCTCGTCGATGCGGTGGCGAACGGGCGGATAACCGCACAGCGCGACGTCTGACATCCGGCTAACCGGGCCCGAGCGACGGAGACGACGTGGTCCTTGACCTGCTGCTCATCGGGCTCGCCATTACCCTGGAGCCATTTCCGGTCACGGCCTTCATCCTGATCCTGAGCGCCAAGAAGGGCCGCATTAAAGGCCTGGCATTCATCCTCGGCTGGCTGGCGTGCCTGGTGGCGGTGATCGCCGCGGTCGTCGGCGTGACCGGAGGCCAGCCGTCCCAGCCGAACACCGCCCCCTCGACGGCCGAACTAGCCGTCAAGCTGACCCTGGGCATCGTGCTGATCCTGTTCGCCGTTCGCCAGCAGCGCCGGATGGACCGGCCCCGCAAGTCGCCAGCCTGGATGGCCAGGCTGGACCGGCTCTCGCCGTGGACCGCCGCCGGCCTCGCCGCATTCCTTCAGCCCTGGACGCTGGTGGCGGCCGGCGCCGCTACCATCACTGAGGCCAAGCTGGCCACCGC
Organism: uncultured Actinomycetes bacterium; assembly: GCA_963806335.1. Taxonomy (GTDB): domain Bacteria; phylum Actinomycetota; class Actinomycetes; order Streptosporangiales; family Streptosporangiaceae; genus Palsa-504. The sequence continues at coordinate 748,782 of CAWDXO010000012.1, read as the reverse complement.
CGGTAGTTACCTGGCCTTGGTGCTCTTCTGCGTACTCGCCACCGGGAGTTTCCTCTACCTCGAGCTGTACGCGACATTCACGCCCGAGGCGTCCAGCGCCCGCCTTGATCGGCTGCGGACCTGGCTGGATACCCATCAGAACCAGGTGATCATCGTGGTCTGCCTGCTGCTGGGCTTCTGGCTGGCCGGCAAGAGCATCTACCTGCTCGTCAGCTGACCGGGGGCAGCGGCTAAGCCGTACCGGCCGCCGGATTCCGGTCGGCCGGTACGATCCGCGCCTGGGGTAATACGGTGGGGCAGGTTACGCGTCGGCGTTACCGTGCAGGGCGTCCTGCAGTTCCTTCTCGCCTTCCTTGGACAGCGAGGTCTTCAGCACGGTGCCGCCGTACTTGCTCATCGCCTCGACGGCCTTGTCCGGGGTCACCTTCTCGACCATGAGGAACAGCGCCGAGGTGCCCGGCTTCAGCATGCCGCGGACCTGGTCCTGGAACTGCGCGTCGATGCCGGTCTTGGTGACCTTGCCCATCAGGGCGCCCATCCCCGCGCCGATCGCCATCCCGAAGACCGGGACGAAGAACAGCACGCCGAACAGCAGGCCCCACCACATGCCCCAGGTCGCCCCGCGGCCGACCATGTGATGGTGGGTGTGCACATGGTAATCACCCTTGGCGTCCCGCACGATCACCGCGATCGCGTCAGGCTCGATGATGAGGTCCTTGGCCAGCTGCCGGGCCTCGTCAGCCGCGGCCTCCGCCGTCGTCTCGTCTGGGTATCCAATGGCAATCAGATCAGACATGGCGCCTTCCCTTCTTCCTACGCTGGTGAAAATTCGGTCTAAGTCCAGCAGCCGGACGTCAGCGCCGCCCCACCCATGACGGGTGATACCCGTCGCACTCTGCACTCGCGCCACCCTGGTCAAGGGCCGTTAGGCCCTTTTATTGGAGCGAACGTCACTGGCTTATCAAGTGTTGATAACACTAAGCTACCCATGTGAGCGGCGATTTCGGCACCGCCAGCAGGCCCTCGCGGTCTCGGCCGGGCCTGCGGGCGGTACGAGTACCCGTACCGCGGCGGGCCGATCTTGATGTGCCGATCGAGGCGAAGTTTCACGCTCCTGACTTGCACCGGGGCTGGGTCGAGCGGGCCCACCTGATCCAGCGCCTGGGCACCGCCGCCGCCAAACTCATCCTCGTCGACGCGCCCGCGGGTTTCGGCAAGACGACGCTCGTGGCCCAGTGGCGGGCCAGCGGGATGGACAGCCGTCCGTTCGCCTGGCTTTCGCTGGATGACGGCGAGAATGACCCCAGCCGCTTGTGGTGGCACATTACGCACGCGCTGCAGGAGGCTTGCCCCGGCCTGGCCGGAGAGGAGAATCGGCGCGAGCTCCTGGCCCCTGAACCTGATATCACCGGAACCGTGCTCCCGGTCCTGCTCAACGAACTGGCCGGGCTCACGGCTCCGGTTGTCCTCGTGCTTGACGACTACCAGGCGATCACCGAGCCCAGCTGCCACGAGCAGATCGCGTTTTTCCTCCTGCATCTCCCGCCATCCGCTCAGGTTGTGCTGGTCACGCGGACCAGCCCGCCGCTGCCGCTCGCGAGGTTGCGGGCGGCCGGCGAGATGATCGAGCTCGGGGCCCGCGAGCTGCGCTTCACTCCCGCGGAGGCGGCCCTGCTGGTTCAGATGATCTCCGCCGCCGAGCTCAGCATCTCCGATATCGCCGTGCTGGTGGAGCGGACCGAAGGCTGGCCGGCCAGCTTGTACCTGGCGGCGCTGTCGCTATGCGGGCACCCGGCCCCCGGCGCTTTCGTCCGCCAGTTCAACGGCGACAACCGGTTCATCACCGACTTCCTGGCCGAGGAGGTGCTCAGCGGCGAGCCGGCCGAGATCCGCCAGTTCCTCGCGCGGACGTCCATTCTCAGCCGGTTCAATGCCGCACTCTGCGATGCCGTGCTCGGGTCGGCCAATGCGACGGAGATCATCGACACCCTCGACCGGGACAACCTGTTCATCGTGCCGCTCGACGAGATCCGGCAGTGGTTCCGTTATCACAGCCTGTTCGCGCAGATGCTTCGCGGTTACCTCACCCGGACCGAGCCGGACCTGGTGACCACCCTGCACGAGCGCGCTAGTGGCTGGTACCGGCGGGCAGGGCTGGTGGACGAGTCGTTCGGTCACGCGGTGGCCGCCGGTGATCACGCCGGGGCGATCGGCCTTATCGCGGTCCACTGGTATGCCTACGTTGATTCCGGCCGGGCGGCGACCGTTCGCGGCTGGTTGCGCCTGCTCGGCGACGACGTGATCAGGGCCGATCCGCTGGCCGCGCACTGCGCGGCGTGGACTGCGGCCCTGACCGGTGACCGCGAGTCTGTGCGGCGCTGGCTTCCGGTCGTGGCGGCAGCCCCGAACGCGGCGGCCCTTCCTGACGGCATGCGATCGCTGAAATCCTCGGTCGCGCTGCTGCGAGGCGTCTTCGGCTTCGAAGGTTACCGGGTGATGCGCGAGGGGGCGGCCACCGCCGCTGAGCTGGAAAATGACCCGGCGTCGCCGTGGTACGGCCTGGCCAGGACGGCGCTTGGTTTCAGCCTCTACCTATCCGGCGAGCATAAGGCCGCGGAGGGACCACTGGAGGAGGCCGTTGCTAGCGAGGCCGCCATCCCGCTGGTTCGCATGTTCGGCTTGTCCGTACTGTCGCTGGCAGCGGTTGAGCTCGGGAAACTAGCGCGGGCCCAGGAGCTCGCGGACGCCGCTCGCAGTCTCGGCAACGGCGAAACCGAGACGCCGCCAAGTTCGCTGGCCTACATGGCCGCTGGCGCGGTATATGCCGCGCGAGGGCAGTTGCAGGAGGCCCGCAGCGAGCTCGAGCGTGCGGTCGAGTTCCGCGGGAGAGTTCCTAACAGCAGCCCCTGGACTACCGTCGAGGCCCTGGCCATGCTGGCGCAGGTGCTGCTCGACATGGGCGACCGCCGCGGCGCTGCGGCGCTCGTCGATCAGGCGCGGCTGCTACTGGCTTCGCTGCCGGACGTCACCGAGACCCTGCAGGCCCGGCTGGAGCGGCTTGAACAGCAGGCCGCGGACCGGCCGAAAGTCGTGTCGCTGGCTGATCCGCTGACCGAGCGCGAGGTAGCGGTGCTGCGGCTGCTCCAGGGCACGCTCTCGCTGCGGGAAATCGGGCAGGAGCTGCACCTGTCGGCGAACACGATCAAGACTCACGCCCAGGCGATCTACCGCAAGTTGGGCGTGTCCACCCGGCACGACGCGGTGGCGCGAGGTCGCGAGGTTGGCCGTCTTTAGCAGCCCGGGCGCAGCTCAGATCAGTCCGAGCTGGCGGGCGCGACGGACGGCCTCATTACGGTGAGCGGCGGAAAGTTTGCGGTAGATGCTCCTGAGGTGGGACTTGACGGTGTTCACCGAGATGTACATCTCGGCCGCGATCTCAGCCGTGCTGAGCATCTCTGAGAGGTGCTGGAGCGCCTCGCGCTCCCGCTCAGTGAGCGGTTCGATGATCAGCGGCGCGGCGTGGTCACCCGGGCCCGGCTGGACCGTAACCCTGGCTGGGGAAGAACTCGCCAGATCGGGCTCGAGCAGCTCACGGTAGGCGAGGGCCAGGTCAGGATCGCGCCGCAGCACGGGCTGGATCCAGGTCCGCTCCAGGGCGAAGGGCAGCCGGAGCTCTTCTGCGCGGCCCAGCCGCAGCGCGTGCTCCAGCGACCGGCGACCCCGCGCGCCGTCACCGGCTACGTAGCACAGCTGGGCATCGACCAGCCATCGCTCCAGACGGGCCTGCCCGGGCGCCGTGCTGGCCCCTTCCGCACCGGCCTCCAGGGCCCGCCTGGCCGCCTGATGATCGCCCGCGGCCAGCCACGCCCGGGCGAGCGCGGCCGCGGCATCGGGCCCGGACGCCGGATCGGCACGCCGGGCCGCGGCCACCGCGGCCTGGATGTCACCGGTGGCCGTGGCTACCCGTGATTCGAGCAGCGCCAGCCTGCGATCGAGCCAGCCAGGGGGCGACCAGTCCTGCCGGGCGTGGCCGATGATGTCCGAGGCCGAGAGGGCGCGGCCTTCGGCCAGGCGGCGCCACGCCGCGATCAGGCGGGCCACCGCGCTGATTAGCTGGTCCGGGTCCAGCCGCAGAGCGGCCTCGGCCAGCCTCAGCTGACCATGCATCTGCGGTATCTCGTGACGGTCCAGATGCACCCACGCGAGCGCGATGCTCGCGGCGGGGGAGACATGCTCGGTCAGCCCGTCACCGCCGTCCTGGGTGGTCTGCACGGCGGCCCCGGCGAGCTCTGCGGCCCGGCTTAGCCGACCGCCCAGAGCCTCAAGGAGCGCGAGATGTGCCAGGCAGTCAGCGCGCACGCCTGCACTGTCCGGAGCGGAGGAGGCCGCGCCTTCCGTGAAGGTGGCGATCGCCTCGTCGAGCCGGCCGGCCCGTAGTTCGGCGGCTCCGCGGCCCGACAGCACCTGCGCCCGGATCCCGGGACGCCGTGCGAGCAGGTTTTCTGGTAGTTCCTCCAGCCGGGCGGTCGCGTTGGCGGCCGCCGCGGCCGCGGCATCGAGGTCTCCGGAACGGCGCGACAGTGCGAGCCGGATCAGCGCCGCGCTCAGCCGGGCCGGGACTTCACGCTCAGCCGGAAGGTCGCCGAGGATGCTCTCCGCCGCGGCGAGGGTGGTCGCGCAGGGCTGGGCCGCGCCGTCGGACAACTCCATGGCCGCGATCACCAGCAGCGGGTACGGGTGCGTCCGGACCAGGTCCACCGGCATGTCGCGAAACACTTCGGCGAGAGATTGACTGCCTCGCGGGTCGATGAACTGGCCTATCGCGAGCTCATCGATGACCATTCCGGCGGCGAGCGGCCAGTTACCGCAGGCTGCCGCGTGCCGCACGGCTTCTAGCAAGTACCCATTCCGCTGATACCACCACGCCGCCCGCTGGTGCAGGTCGGGCAGCTGGTCCGGGTGCTCGCTCCTGAGCTTGAGGCGCAGTACCTCGGCGAACATCGCATGGTAGCGGAACCACCCGTGCCCGAGCGGCCGGACGAACGCGTTGGCCTGCGCTAGCTCCGCCAGCGTGCTGGCGGCCTGGGCGTCCCCGGCCAGCTCGCTGGCCAGGTCGGCGCTGACGCAGTCCAGGATGCTGGTCCGCAGCAGCAGCTCCCTGGTGGCAGGGAGCTGGGCGTTGAGCACCTCGTCCAATAGGTAGCCGGTGACGGCACTGTCGTCGGCGTCCAGTTCCTTGACGAATTGCTCGGGTTCGGGATGCCCGGCTAGCGAGAGCGCCGCCATCCGCACTCCGGCCGCCCACCCCTCCGTCCGTTGGGTGAGGCGCTCCAGCGCCGCCGCTGGCAGGGTGATGCCGTGATGCGCCAGCAGCGAGCTGGATTCTGGGACGCTGAAGGCCAGGTCGTCGGCTCGGATTTCGGCCAGCTCGCCGGTGAGCCGATATCGGTGCAGCGGGAGCAGCGGGTCCATCCGTGATGACACCACGAGATGCAGCCCTGGCGTCGCGTTCCGCAAGACGTAAGCGAGCCCGTCCAGGATGGCGGGTTCCGTCACCAGGTGGAGGTCGTCGAGAACCAACGTCACCGGCGCGTCCAGGTCCGCGAGGACCGATGCCAGCCGGAGCAGGAAGGCATGGTCGACGGCCGCGCGAGTCGGCGCTGACAAGACTCGCGGCACCGTCAGCCCGGCTCGCCGCAGCGCGGCCACGACATACGACCAGAAGATCTTCGGCCGGTTGTCGTAGCGGTCGAGGGCGATCCAGACCACCGGGCCGGGGGAGGCACTGGCGGCCCACATTGCGGCCGCCATGGTCTTGCCGGCTCCGGGCGGCCCGGTGACGGTGGTCAACGGCCCGCGCGCACCATCCGCGATGAGCTTTTCGAGTCGCGGGCGCGCCACCACCCAGCCCGGCAGCGCGGGCACGGTGATCTTAGATATCAGAATCGGATCGTCAGCACCAGGGGTTCCTCGCGGACGGGCGGCCCCGTGCGAATTGGCGACAATCCCCATCAGGGTTATCCTCTTCCCGCTGGCGACGGTCGGCGGCCAGCCTGCGCCGGGTGTCGCGGCTGGCATGCGAGGTCTGGACAGGCCAAACCACCCTCCGATGTTTCTCTCGCGCGGGCGGGTGATACGTCATCACCCTTTACCCAATCTCACCAGGGTGATGAATCATCCGTGGTGAGTGGGGCGCAGGGCGCGGTAATGCGGGAGGTTGTAGTTGGCCACGCCCGAATTCCGATCGACTGGGGGCCTGCGGTGCCATCGTCTTACTACGAGATCCGGGTTACCGGAGTCCTCCCGCCCGAGGCCTTGCTGGACTTTGACCGGCTCACCGCCTCGGTGGAGCCGGTCGAAACCGTGCTGCATGGCCCGCTGCGGGATCAGGCCGCCCTGAACGGGCTCTTGGCCCGGCTCGAGACGTTCGGCGTCCAGGTCCTGGAGATCCGGCGCCTGCAGGACCGGGATCCGTCCGCGAGCGAGCGCAATTCTGGCGATTGACGGCCGGGCTAGCAGGCCACCACCCTTCGTGGGTGAGGCCCGATGCCGTCCGGGTGGCCTGGGCAAGCCGCAGCGGGCCGGCTCAGCATCCGTAGGAGCGCACAAAAAAGGCCCGGCCTGCTCGCTGCAGGCCAGGCCTTCTCGTTTTCAGGCTGAGGTCAGGACCTTCGCCTTCTCCCGCGCGAACTCATCATCGGTGATGACTCCCTGGTCCCGCAGGTCAGCCAGCTTCGCTAGCTGGTCAGCGGGGCTCGTCGATGCGGCATCCTTGACGTAGCCGCGGAACGCCTCGTCCTGGCGCACCGCCTGCTGTTGCGCCCTGTCATGCATCGAGCCGCCGCGGACGATCAGGTAGACCAGGACACCGATCACCGGGATTATTGCCACGAACAGCACCCACAGGGCCTTGCCCCAACCGGACAGGTCATGGCTTCGGAAGATGTCGAAGATCACCATGACGAAGATCCAGATCCAGACCACCCACAGGAAGAACTCAAACATGGTCCAGAAGATGTTCAACAGCGGATACGACATTCGCTCTCCTTCGCGGGCGAGTTCATTATCTGGCGCGAACTGCAGCGTGCACAGGGCGCACGGTCAGCATCTGTCCGCTCTGGCGCATAGCCATCACCCGCCAAGGATGAAACCAATGGCCGCCGCACCAGGCCAGACCAGGACGTCGCCTACCCACCGCCCGACGCCGCGCTTCTACTTCCGGCGCAGCCTCGGCACCTCGCCGTCCACCACGCGGATCATGCCCTTGAAGGCACCGCGCTGGCGGCTGACCCAGGCCCGGCGGCTGAGCAGGACGGCGACCAGGAAGGCAAGCACGACCAGATCGACGCCCAATACCGCCAGCAGCGCGATAAGCATGCTGTGATCCTGCGGACATAACCGGCCGGATGGCCTCATCCATTTCGGATGAGCAGGAACGACGGCCCGTTCGGAAAAAAAGAATCTTTTGGGTGTCCATTTGACCGGAGTAGTGGGTACCCGCAGGCTGGCGTTCGCTACCCGTAGCCGGCGGGCGAGTTCCCGGCCTGGTGGCCGGCCGGCGCGGATTGGCGCGGCGCCGGGATTAACGTGGAGGATCCGGCTTGCGTGGAGGATCGGGGCTGCTCCCGGGCTACTGGATCTTCCGCTTACGCCCGATCTGACCGATCTTTGGGACTGCTGGAAGCTGCGGGGTACATGTTGCTGGTGACTTCCTGGCCCGGGGGCGGCGTCGCGGGTGGGCCCTGGCCGGCCCCCGCCTGCGGGCCCGCACCGCTCCGCCACCTGACCGCGGGCGCCCGCCCAGCCCGGAGCAACCGCCGGCCGGCCGCCCGGGCGAGGACCTGACCTGGAATCCTCCGGTTAAATGGATACCACGGAAGAATTTGATCATTCCGAACGGGCCGTCCGTACTGCGGCCGGACCAGCTGGGCGCCGAACGGCGTCCGCCCAGTCCGTTTCCTCCCGCAGCCGCCGCTTGAGCAGTTTTCCGCCCGGATTGCGCGGCAGGGGCGACGCGCTGACCGCGACGTACTGCGGGATCTTGAAGTCAGCGATGCGGGCGCTGAGATAGTCGAATACCGCGGCCACATCAAGTGAGCTGCCTGGCACCGGGACGATCACCGCGCCGACCTTCTCGCCCATCATCTCGTCGGGTACGCCGACCACCGCCGCCTCGTAGACTCCAGGCGCTCCGGCGAGGGCGTTCTCGACCTCGACGCAGTACACGTTCTCGCCGCCTCGGTTGATCATGTCCTTCTTGCGGTCCACCAGGTAGACCAGGCCCTCGCCGTCGATCCGGGCCAGGTCGCCGGTATGCAGCCAGCCGTCGGTGAAGGTGGCGGCGTTCGCCTCCGGCTTGTTCCAGTAGCCCGAGACGACGTTAGGCCCGCGCACCAGCAGCTCACCGGTGCCATCGGGTAGCACGGCCTTGAGGCGGACGTCGCAAACGGGGGCCGGGAAACCCACCGAGTCGGCGTGGTGGACGAATTCGTGCGGCAGGAACGTCGCGACGCTCGAGGTCTCGGTCAGGCCGAACCCGTTGCCGAGCCGCGCCTGCGGGAAGGCCTTCGCGAGCCGGGCGACCAGTTCCGGCGCGATCGGCGCTCCGCCGTAGGCGACCGAGCGCACGCAGGAGATGTCGGTGGTGGCGAAATCCGGCTGGGTGATCGCCAGCCAGTAGATAGCCGGCACCGTGATCATCGTGTCGATCCGCTCTGCTGAGATCGCGCGCAGGAAGGCGCCGACCTCGAAGGCCGGCATGATCACGGCCGTGCCGCCCAGGTACATGGCGAGCAGCAGCTGGCTGTTGCAGCCGGTCACGTGGAACAGCGGCACCGAGATCAGCGTTCGCACCCTGTCCGGCACCACGGACAGGGCGCGGCGGCAGGTCTCGGCGTTGGACAGGAAGTTCTCGTGGCTGGTCACAGCGCCCTTGGGGAAACCTGTGGTGCCGCTGGTGTAGAAGATCGCGGCCGGGTCGGCCAGTCCCTGGTCGTCGACGGCGATCGGATCGTCGTCCGGCAGCGGGTCTCCCGCCGCGAAGACATAGCGCGCGGCTGAGTCGGTGACGACGTAGCCGGCCTCTTCCTCGGTGAAGCGGGTGTTGACCGGTACGACGATGGCGTCAGCGAGCACGCCACCGAAGAAGGCCAGGACCCAGTCGATGCCGTTGCCCAGGCGGATCGCCACCCGGTCGCCCCGCTGGACACCGAGAGCACGCAGGCCGCCGGCCACCCGCGCGGCCCGGTCCCACAGCTCGACGTAGCTCAGCCGAGGGCCGCCGCCTGTCTCCGCGACGGCCTCCGCGGCGCCCTGCCGCTCGACGCCCGCCCGCAGCATCTGCACCAGGTTGCCGGGCAGCGCGTCGTAGTGCTTGACACCGTCGGGCCCGCGGGTCACCCCGGTCATATCGAAGATGCCGAGGCTGCTGCGCCCCTCGAGCTCGCTCATGACGCACTGCCGAAGTAGCGCACGGGGTTCTCGATCAGCATGGTGTCCAGCTGTTCCTGCGTGACGCCCGCGTCCAGCAGCGACGGCAACACGTCGTCACCGATGTGCTCGTAGTGCCAGTTCGGCGCGGCGGCGGCCCGGACCTGATCGTGCGCCGCGCCGAAGTAGTCGATGAAGCAGTTGGCATCGTGGGCCAGCACCATGCTCGAGGCGTAGCCGCGGGCCGCGAGCGCGGCGACGGTCTTGATGCGCTCGGCGCCGGGGTTGAAGATGTCGAGCCCGAACCGGTCCATGCCGAGCAGCACGCCCTGATCGGCGAGCTCGACGAGGTAGTCGAGGTCATTGCTGTCGCCCGCGTGCCCGATCATCACCTTGCTCAGATCGACGCCTTCTCCGGAGAAGATTCGCACCGCATGCCGCCCGGTCTGATGCGGCCCGGAGGTGTGCACGGTGATCGGGGCGCCCGTCTCGGCGTGCGCGCGGGCGATGGCGCGGGCGATCCGCTCGACGCCCGGTGACAGCTCGGCAGTCTCCATGCAGCACTTGAGGAACGCGGCCTTGACGCCGGTGTCGCCGATGCCTTCGTTGATGTCCCGTACGAAGTCGGTGACCAACGGCTCCGGGATGTCGATCATGAGGCCGGGGCCGCGGTAGGCGTACTGCTGTGGCAACTCCTCATAGACGTACAGGCCGGTGGCGACGATGATGTTGACCGGCGTCTGCGCGGCGATCCGCTGGATGCGGGGGATGTAGCGGCCGAGGCCCCATACCGTCGGATCGACGATGGTGTGAATACCCGTGGCATGCAGGGAATTCAGCTTCCCGATGGCGTCGGCGACGCGCACCTCCTCGTCCCACCAGTCGCTGCCGTAGTTCTGCACGTGCTCCGTGGCGAGCACGAAGACATGCTCGTGCATCAGGGTCGGGCCGAGGTCGGCTAGTTCGACCGGGCCGCGCGCGCTTTCGACACTGGCCATGAGTCCTCTTTTCGGCGACGCTGCCGGAGATGGCAGGAGGAGACATTTCCGGCAGCGTCTCAGGGGGGCGTGGTGGTGTCAACGGGGGGCCAGGGCGTGCGGATGAGGCGCTCTATGTCCTCGCCGAACGGCCGGTCGCCGTCAATCGGTGCGATGATCCCGGCCAGCCAGTCCATCAGTGTCTGGCCGCCCGCGGGCGGCTGACGCCCGGAAAGGGCCATCGCCTGGTAACCGGCTAGCAGTTCGCACGCGGTGACCGTACGCGCATGCCGCAAAGCGGCAAGGAGTTTGTCCGCGGCCTCCCAGGCGAATGACTGCACATCCTCCTGGCCGCCGGAGGTCTCGATCAGGCCGACCGGGGTCGCGGTCGCCAGCCGCCTCATGGCGTGGACCTCCCCGGCCGCCCGCTTATGGACCGGGGTCAAGCCGGCCTCCGGGCCCGGGTGGCGGGTCAGCTGCGCGGGCAGCCCGGTGACCGCGGGATCCATCAGCCGGTGGATCCGGGCCGCCGCCACCTCGGCCGCGTGGCAGAACGCCGCGGTGAGCTGGTCGCAGTGCGCGGCCAGGTCGATGCCGTGGAACCCGGCGGTGCCGGTGAACCGTCCGTCGAGGTAGGCGGGGGAGTCGGTGACGCCGGTCAGGGCCCGGCGGGTGGCCGCCTCCAGCAGGGCGGCCGCCCGGACCACCTGGGTGAGCACCGGTCCGGCGACCCGGAACGACACCGGTGCTTGCAGGGACCGCGGCGACGGGTCATCGCCCGCGGCCGCCGCCAGGCGGCTGAGCACGGCGGCAAGTACCTCGTCACCGCGCCCGCAGGCGGCGCGATAGGGATCGCGCGGCGCCCTGATCGCGACGATGGACAGCGCCGCCGACGCCTCCATGAGCGAGGTGAGCGCGGCCGCGTCGCCGAGACGGAGCGCGGCCAGGCCGGTGGCTCCGGGGACGCCCTGGATCAGCGCGATGCCCTCTTTCGGGCCGAGCCTGAACTCGCCGAGCCCGTGACCGCCGAGCCCGTGACCGCCCGGCCCGCGGTCGTTCAGCGCCTGGTCGGCGGGCCGTGTGGTTCCGTCCGGTCGGAGCACTTGGCCGAGGCCGACCAGGGGACCGAACGCGTGCGCCAGCGGCATGATCTCGCCCGCGGAACCCGCCCCGGTGCGGGGGACCGCCGGCACGATGCCGTCGTTGAGGAAATCGGCGAGCCGCTGGCACAGGCCGCCTGACACGGCCGCGTCACCGGAAAGGAACGTCAGCAGCCGGACGGCGAAGATCGCCCGGACCTCGGGCGCCGCTAGCCACGGCGGGCCGCCGGTGGCCCGCGCCAGCAGCAGATTGCGCTGGTGAGATAGCTGCTGTTCCTCGGTCAGGCGCACCGAGGAAAGCGCTCCCATGCCGGTGTTCACGCCGTAGACCAGCCGCCCGTCGCGGAGCACCCGCCGGGCCTCGGCGCAGCGTTGCCGCACCGCCTTGAGCAGGGCCGGGCCGATGCTGACGGCCCGGCCCGCCGCGACGGCCCGGATGAGCCGGAGGTCCGCGTCACCGGCCGCGGTGATCTCCAGCGCAGGCGTCATCAGCGGTACCTGAGCATCGTTCCGGCGCCTTGCTGCTCGGCCCGGCGCAGGATAGCGAGGCCCACGGCGATGTCCAGGATGGCCAGTCCGCGGTGCCAGAACAGGATCCGCTCGTCGTCGCGTTCCCGTCCGGGCCGCCGGCCGGTGACGATCTGGCCGAGCTCGGCGTGCAGCGACTCGGACGAGCAGGCCTGTGTCCACGTGGCGGCGCAACGCGCCGAAGCTTCCCGACTGTGCTTCCCGCCAGTCGTCCACGACCACCTTGTCCATCACGTCGAGCAGGTCAAGCTCCACCGCGCTGATCGTGCCGTAGGGGACGACGAAGGCCCCGGGCTTGACCGACGCCGTGTGCAGCAGCGGCTCAGGCGCGGCGAGGCGGGACGCCTCGACCAGGATGTCGGCCCCGTCGAAAGCCTCGTCGGCGCTGTCGGTCACCCGGATGCGGGTGCCGGTGACGGCGGCCAGCTGCCGGGCGAAAGCCTCACGCGACTCGGGCCGGCGGCTAGTGATCCGGATCTCGTCCAGGCCGAACATCGCGTCGAGCAGCACCACGTTCCAGAACGCGGTGCCCCGCGCGCCGACGTGGCCGAGCACCTTGGCGTCCCGCCGGGCCAGGTAGCGGGCGCCCACGGCGGTCATCGCGCCCGTCCGGCAGGCCGTGATCAAGGTGGCGTCCATGACCGACAGCGGGATTCCCGTCTCCGGGTCGTAGAGCGTCAGCAGCCCGAGCTCGCTAGGCAGACCGGCGGCGTAGTTCGAGACGAAGTCGCCGACCACCTTGACGCCGCTCACGCCGGGCCCTGGCGGGCTCCCGCCGGACGCTGCCAGGTGGCCGCGGAGTACGTTGAAATGACCGGCGCCGTGGTTGTCCGGGACCAGGTGCACCCTGGGCTCGACGACAACGCGCCCGTCACCATGCGCGCGCACAGCGTCCTGCACGGCGCTGAGGATTTCTGCTTTCGAGAGGCCGAGCGAGTCGATGTCCGGCCCGGACAGGAAACGAAGCCACAGGCCTCCGGCCGCCGCGGTCACGCCAGCGTTCACCTCCCTAGTGTCTTTCGTAACTTAACGGCCGAGGGGGCGAGCCGCGGCGCCGGGTCGCTGGGCCGCTGTGTCGCTGTGTCATGAAACCCCGGTTGCAGCACGCCCGGGTGTGCTGGAAACCCGGTTTCATGACGCGCCGCCGAGATCCGGCACGCTGATGAGCAGCTTGGCCGACTGGCCCAGAGCTTGTCATCCCTGTGGTGCGGCGTGACCCGGCGGGTGGCTCGCCGTCAGCGGCCGGTCCAGACGGGCGGCCGCTTGTCCCGGAACGCGGCGGGCCCTTCCTGCGCGTCCGAGCTGTGGTAGACCGGCGCCCAGATCCGCTCGGCCGCCTCGAAGACGTCAGGCCGTGACAGGTACGCGGTGCGCTTGGCGGCCAGCACCGACAGCGGAGCGTTCGCCGCGATCCGTTCGCCGAGGGCCTGGGCCCGCCCGCGCAGGTCCGCGAGCGGCACCACCTCGTTGACCAGGCCGATCTCATACCCGCGCTGCACGGTGATGGGATCTCCGGTGAGCAGGATCTGTAGCGCGATCCGGGGCGGGATCAGCCAGGACAGCGGCGCGGCCCACGGGGCGCCGCGGCCTACTTTCACCTCGCTGATCGCGAACGTCGCGGTGTCGGCGGCAATGCACAGGTCACAGCACTGGGCCAGCAGGAACCCGCCGGCCCAGGCGACGCCGTTCACCGCGGCGATCGTCGGCTTGGCCACGTCGATGTTGCGGCCGAACTGGGGAACGAAGTCCGGCGGCGGCACGGTCAGGGCGGTATCGGCCATTTCCTTCAGGTCACCGCCGGCGCAGAACGCCTTCTCCCCGGCGCCGGTGAGCACGAGGACCTTGGCGGCCTCGTCGTCGTTGAAGCGCCGGACACCGGCGTACAGGCCCTCCCGCGCGGCCGCGTTGAGGGCATTACGGGCTTGCGGCCGCTCGATCGTGAGCCAGGCGACGCCGTTCACCACCCGGTAGCTGACCGCGTCCGTCATGGCACCCCTTATCCGCGCTGACAGCGCTTCACAGCGGCGGGCTGGGTCCGTATAGTAACACATTAGTGAACCGTGAATCACTAATGTTGCCGCGGAGGCGCCGTGAACCTCGATGTGACCAGCCTGCATCACCGCCGCGCGGTACACCGCTGGGAGCGGATGAGCGTCGGCGACCTCATCGAGCGGGTGACGTGGAGCCGGCCAGGCAAGCTGGCCATCGTGGGCCGTCCGGGCGCCTTTGCGGACGAGCGGATGGCGGCGCTGACCTACCGGCAGGCTGACGAGCTAGCCAATCAAGTGGCGCACGCGCTGCTGGCGCGCGGGCTGTCCCGCGGCGACGTGGTGCTGCTGTTCTGCGAGAACTCGGTCGAGGCCCTGCTAGCCAAGATCGGGATCGCCAAGGCCGGTCTGGTCGCCGCGCCGCTGAACCCGATGATGGCGCCGGACTTGGTGACCGCCATGATCGACCTGGTCCAGCCGAAGCTGGCCATCGTGGACGCCGAACTGTGGCCCAGGGCGCAGCCGCCGTTCGCTCGGCTGGGCCTGGCGGCCGCGGTCACGATCGCCCTCGGCGGGCCGCCGGCCGACGGCAGCGTGTCGTTCACCGAGTTCATCGCGGGCCAGCCGACGGGGGAGCCGGACGTGGAGATCCACGCCGACGACATCTGGGAGATCCTGTTCACGTCGGGCACCACCGCGCTGCCGAAGGGCGTGATGATCTCCCATGCGTGCAGCTACGCGGCCGGATTCGGGTTCGCGCTCTCGCTGACCCGCGGCCTGCGGCTCGAATCCGACCTGAGGCTGGGCACCTACCTGCCGCTGATCTACCACGTAGGTGATCAGCCGTTCACTTACTCGGTGTTCTTGTGCGCTGGGACCCTGGTGCTCGGCCGGCGGCCGAACCCCGAGCACATCGCCGAGATGATCGCCGCCGAGCGGGTGACGGCGCTGTGGGCCGGGTCGCCGGCCATGGTCCGGGCCCTGGACGCGACCCTGACCGCCCGGCCGGACCTGGACGCCCGCAGCCTGACCGTCGTCGTGTACGGCTGGGCGGCGCTGCCCCCGGCCACGCTCGCCTCGATGAAGCGGCGTTGCGGCGATGACCTGTGCGCCTTCGAAATCTTCGGCCAGACCGAGTCGATCTCGTGCCACCGGTTCTGGCCCGATGAGTGGCCCGAGCTCTACGCGGCGACGGCCCCGCAGTACAACTACGTCGGGGTGCCGAGCCCGATCCTGGCCTCGACGGTGTTCGACCCCTCCGGCCGGGACCTGGCCGGCCAGCCGGGAGTGGCCGGCGAGGCCGTGTACCGGTCGCCGGCCGTGATGGCCGGCTATTACCGGGACGAGGCCGCGACGCGGCACGCGTTCCGGCACGGGTGGTTCCACTCGGGGGACAGCTGCGCGTACGACGACGCCGGCCTGCGGATCATGGTCGACCGGTACAAGGACATCGTGAAGACCGGCGGGGAAAACGTCTCCAGCCTGCGGGTGGAGGCCGTGCTCGCCCAGCACCCGGACGTGGCCAAGGCGGCGGTCATCGGGCTGCCGCACCCGCGCTGGAGCGAGGCGGTGACGGCCGTGGTGGTGCTCAGGGACGGCGCCGCGGCCGGCGAGGACGACCTGATCAAGCACTGCCGGGCCAACCTGGCGGGCTACGAGACCCCGAAGTCGGTGCTGTTCGCGGCGGACCTGCCCGAGACCGTAGGCGGCAAGGTCCTCAAGTACCGGCTGCGCGCCGAGCACGCGGGCCACTACCGCGATCTTGCCGAGTCGCCCTGACCCGCCGCGCCGGGTACTACCCGCCTGAGCCGGGTCCGCCGGTGGCGGCGTCCGTCTCCTGGCGGAGCAGCCGCAGGTCCAAGCCCCAGCGTGACCGAGCCGCCGCCGGACGCGGACCGGCTGATGGTTAGCGTGCCCCCCGATGTCTCGCTGATCCGCCGGGCGATATCCAGGCCCAGCCCGGTGGAGCCGACGCTGGACATGCCGCGCCGGGTCGGGTCGGCCGCACCGAAACCGGGCCCGTCGTCCGCGACGACCAGCCACGCGCCCCCTGCGGCGCGGCGGCTGAGCCTGATGGTGAAAGCGGCGCCTTCCGGGGTGTGCGCGAAAACGTTCTCCAGGAGAATGTCGGCGCAGGCCGCCAGGTCGTCGGGCGACACCAGGACCGGGACCGGCCCCGGGGCCACCTCGACCGTCATCCGGCGGTCCTGGTCCTCGGCGAGGGGCCACCAGAACGCGGCACGTCCGGCGATGACCTGGGCCGCGTCGCACGTCGCCTGGACGCCGCCGCGGCTCGGGCGCCTGGCCTCCCGGATTATCTCGCTGACCGTCCGCTCCACCGAGCTAACGTCCGCGAGCAGCCGTTCCATCTCGGTGTCGTCCCGCAGCGATTCGGCGTCAATTCGCAGGGCGGTCAGCGGGGTCCGCAACCGGTGAGACAGGTCGGCGACGGTTTCCCGCTCATGCGCGAGAAGTTCGCCGATGCGCGCCGCCAGCCGGTTCAGCCCGGCGCCCGCGCGCCGCACCTCAGGCGGTCCGGCCACCGTTGCGCGGGCGGACAAGTCCCCGGCGGTGAGGTCGTCGGAGGCGCGCGCGAGCGCGGTGAGCGGACGGACCAGGGACCGGGCGAGCTGATCGGCGACGGCGACGCTAAGCACCAGCAGTAGCAGGCCGACGCCGCCGAGCAGCAGCCAGGCCCTGGTGACCCCGTGGCTCAGCACCGAGTCTGGGACGAACGTCCTTATCACGGCGGAGCCGCCGGACAGGCCTTCGACGGCCACCAGAACCTCTTCTCCACCGGTTGCGTCGGCCGAGAAGCTGTGGCCATGGCGGGCCAGCAGAACCGCCGACGACACCGGAGCCGGCGGCCCGATCTGTGCGCCAGACGGCAGGAAGACCGTGACCGGAGTACGGATCGCTGCGTTCAGCTGGTCGACGGTCAGCCGCAGGCTGCCGACCGGCAACGTCGTGACCAGCGGGGCCATCGACTGCGCCTGAGCGGTGGCGGCGCTTACCGCCCGGTCAGCCGCGAGTGTGCGCAGCACGAGCGCGAGCGGCACCAGGAAGGAGACCAGGACCAGCGAGCTGGTGGCCACTACGAGCAGGATGACGCGCAGTCTCATGAGGGCGGGCTGAGCTTGATCCCGACCCCGCGGACCGTGTGCAGGTAGCGAGGCTGCTGTGCGGTCTCCCCGAGCTTCCTGCGCAGCCACGATACGTGGACGTCGACGGTCTTGTCTGCGCCGCCGTACGGCAGCCGCCAGACGTGGGTGAGCAGGTCACGACGGGTCACCACCTGGCCGGCGCGAAGCGCGAGGTAATGCAGCAAGTCGAATTCGCGGCGGCTCAGGTCGAGCGGCGCGTCGTCGAGGGTAGCCTCGTGTCCCTCGGGGTCCAAGCGCAGGCCGCCGACCTTGAGCTGGCTGTCGGCGTTCGGCTCGCCCTGGGCTGAGCGGCGCAGTACCGCACGGATTCTGGCCTCGATCTGGCCTGGGCCGAACGGCTTGATCACGTAGTCGTCAGCGCCCGCGTCGAGAACCCGGATGATTTCCGCTTCGTCGTCGCGGGCGGTGACCACGACGACGGGAACGGAGCTGACGGCCCGCATCATCCGCAGCGTCTCGTACCCGCCGAGATCGGGTAGTCCGAGGTCGAGCAGGATCAGGTCCGGCGGCGTCGCCAGGACGTACTGCAGCGCGCTCATGGCGGTAGGCGTGCTAGTCACTACATGCCCGCGCATCGTCAGGGTCCGGATCAGGGCACTCCGGATGGCAGTGTCGTCTTCCACGAGCAGCAGCTGGGCCACACCAGTGAAGGTAACGGGTGCCAGTGTTTCCGTGCAGCTGGATCCGCCATCAGCCCGCCGGTCCCGGTCCGGTCGGCAGGTCCTTAGGACGGCCTTTACCTGGCCTTAACCTGAGTTCGCCCACCCTAGGCCAGGTGCACATGCGCATCCTCGTGGGCGTAGGAGCCTGGCTGCTCGGTGCGGCCACCGCGACCGCCGGCAGCCTGCTGGCCGTTTCGCTGCTCGGCCAGGGCATCGCAGCTACCCCGGGACAGCAGCTGACCGGGGCCGCCGTGAATCAGGCGCTCGCTCGTGAGGCCGATGAGGCCAGCGAAGCGACGCCTCCCGCCCCGGTCCCCACCCGGGCCGTGGTCCGGCACCGCTCGCCCCGGCCGCCAGTGGCCGGGGCGGCGCCGCAGCCCCGGAGCCACACTGAGCCGTCATCCGCCTCGCGGCCGTCCGCCGCGCCGATCGCGCAGGTGGCGGCCGGCACCGTCCTCACCTCGGCGGGAGGCACCGTGCTGGCCGAGTGCGTCTCCGCTGGTTCCTACCTGGTGTCGTGGAGTCCCACGCAGGGCTACGAGGCGGACCAGGTGATCCGCGGGCCGGCCGTCACGACCCAGGTGACCTTCGACTCCGCCGCCAACTCGGTAACGATGGTGGTGTCCTGCTCGGCCGGGGTGCCTACCGCCACCTCCCATATCCGGGGCGACGACGGTGCCGGCGGTGACGAGTAACGCGCTTAGCGGTGCCGGCCGGCGGTCTCCTCGATCAGCAGGGCCAGGGTGGGGCAGGCCTTCGCCGCCCTCCTGGCATGGTTCACTAGAGCCCCAGGGACCTGAGGCGACGCTACGATCGGGTATCCCCACCGGTCCAGCTCGACCATCTCGGGCAGCAACTCGGCGCACATGCCGTGGCCGACGCAGGCGATCGGGTTGACGCGAAGCTTGACGGTCATCAGGATCGCGGCGTAACGACTCCGGCCTTCAGACCGGAAGAAACGCCGCTTCACCTCCTCAGAATTGCCGGTGCTATGCGAATGCGGGGGATGTCAACCCCAGTCCCAGTCCCTTTCCTCGTCATCGGGCAGCGGCAGCAGCGGCGGCCGTCGCACCCCGTCGCACGCTCCTTGCCGCTCATGCCGGTGCGCGTCGGCCGCGAACGCCCGGAGCATGCTGGCCACCAATTGCGTGGCTCCGTCCGGGTGCCGGCAAGCGCCCCGGCCCTCGATGAGCGGGATCAACATGGCGATGTCACCGATCCCTCCGGGCCGCCCTCCGTGGTAGGCGAGGTTGCTCAGCGCGTCGGCAAGGACAGGAAGGCCAAGCAGGCACGGGCCACACTGGCCCGCAGTTTCCTCGGCCAGGTAGCGGACCACGCGGGCGGTCTCCGCGATCGGGCAGGCAGAGGCCGGCAGCGCGATCACGATGCCCGCGCCCATCGTCCCTCCCGCCGCCTTCAGGCCCGCATGGGTCATCGGCGTCGGCCAGGCCACCTGGGCCGGCAGCCAGGTACCGAAATAGCCGCCGACACCGACGGCCTGCAAGCGCTCGGCCGGGCCGCCCGCCAGCCCGACCACGTGCCCGACGGGGGTACCCATCTCGATCTCATAGACGCCGGGGCGGACCACCGCGCCGCTCACCGTGACGAGCATCGACCCGGGGGCTGACGGCAATCCGGCGTCCCTGAACCAGCGGCTGCCATAGCGGGCAATCAAGGCCAGGTGAGCCAGGGTCTCGACGTTGTGCACCAGGGTCGGATTCCCGTTCACACCGCGCTCGTGCGGCCGGGGCGGAGCAAAGGTCGGTTTTCCCGGGCCGCCGTTCAGGAACTGAACGATCGCCGACTGCTCGCTGGCGACGTACCGGCGGGGGAGGCCGGCGATCTGGACCCGTATCGGGTCCAGATCGCCGGCCTGCCGTTCCGCCACCGCGTGGTACAGGCGGTCGGCCAGCACGGCATCGGCGCCGTGTACGCACAGGTACGCCTCGCTCGCGCCGACCGCCTGGGCCGCGAGCGTGATCCCGTCCAGCACCAGATGCGGGAACCGGGTCAGCAGCAGCCGGTCCTTCAGGCTGGCGGGCTCCCCTTCCGCGCCGTTGGCCACCAACACCTTCCGGCCCGGCCCGGCGGCGACAGAGCGCATCTTGCGCCCGGCCGGGAAGCCCGCTCCGCCGCGGCCGGTGAGGCCCGCGGCCTCCACGACGTCGATGAGGCGTCCGGGCCGCTGGCGGCGAGAACGGTTAGGTGCTGGCAGCGGCCCGTGCTGCCGCTCGTGTTCCGCCAGGTCAGCCGGCCGGGCGCTGACGCCCGCGAGCAGCCTGGGCAGCCGGGTCCGCAGCGGCCGCGGCGCCAGGGCGACCACGGTCACCGGACACCGAGCCGGGCCACGGTGACCAGCCGCCAGGTGGTGGTGGCCAGGACGGACAGGACGCAGACCATGCTCAGGACGAACACCCAGGTCGTGGTGCGGTCGGTGCCGATGCCCAGGCCGTGCGCTACAGCGACCGGCCAGCAGGCGTAGGCCAGCCAGTGCACCCGGCGCCATGACCTGTGGCCGAGCCGGGTCCTCACCAGGCTGGTCGCCACCAGGGCGAGGAGGAGGTCAAGCGCAACCGCGCCGAGGCTCAGCCAGACCGTCTTATACGAGGATGCGAACGGGACGAACGCAGCGGTCAGCGGGATCGAGGTATAGGTATCAATCACCGTGGTGCCCACGTGCAAGGTCAGGAACACCAGTACGAGCAGCGAGATGTTGCGGTGCAGCCCCTGCGACAGGAACCGGGGCCACCTCTCGCTGGCGAACCGCCCCGCGGTGAGAATCCCCAACAGCACGCTGGCCGTCAGCAGCAGCAAGGTCACCAGGCCGGTCGCCCGCGTCGCGTACCACAGGCCCGGTCCGTGCAGGTCAAGGCTCATGGCTGGCGTTCCGGGTCCAGGTCGGCGGGCCAGCCGCCCACGGTGACGGTCGAGCCGTCCAGGCGGGCGAGGCGGGCGGGCAGCTGCAGGCTGTCCAGCCACGGGACCGCCCGCTCACCGCGCAGGATCGCGGCGGTGGCCGCGATGTTCGCCTCGACGCAGCTCGCGGCGGCGACGCTTACGGTACGCCAGCAGGAGTCGACAGGGCGCCCCGTGGACGGGACAACGATGTGGTGCAGCCGGGCACCATCCCGCTGCCAGGCGCGCCCCAGCGGGCTGGACGTGGCGAGGCCGCCGTCGCGGATCAGGACCACTTGGGCCGTCTCGACGCTGGCGGTGCTGTCGTCAAAGTCGGCATCGTCGGCGATCCCGACCCGCCAGCCGCCGTCCGGCGGGTCACCAGCCACCCGGATGTCACCGCCCAGGTTCACCAGGACACCGCAATCCGTGGCCGCGTGGATGGCGGTCGCGGCCCGGTCGGCGGCCAGCGCCTTGGCCGTCGCGCCCAGGTCGAGCATGACCCCAGCCCGCACCCTGACCTCGGACCGGTCCAGGTCTAGCTTGACCCTGCGCCAGCCGCCTGCGGGCGTGGGCGGCTGGTACAGGGGGCCGGTCTGCCGGCGCGCCTTTGCGAAGTCCCGGTCGTAACCGAGCCTGACCAGGCACTGCCCGCAGGTGGGATCCACGTCCCCGTCGGTGATGTCGGCCGCGGTGAGGGCCACCTGGAGTGCGACCGCGAATAGCGGGCTGACCCGGACCGGGCGGCCCTGGGAGTGGTTGACCCGCCAGAGCTCGGAATCCGAACGGAACCGCGAGCAGGCCAGGTCCACCGCGTCCAGCTCGGCAGCGAGCAGGTCGTGCGCCTCCTCCAGGGTGCCCGGGTCCGTGACCAGCAGGGTCGCGAAAGTGCCCAGCGCCGTGAACGTGCGCGCTCCGGTGGACGTTTCCGCGGGAGGCATCAGCCTCCCCCGTGCGAAGCGCTTGACACGGTGGGTGCCGGGGCAGGGGCGGAGCTGGCCGCCGGACCCGGCGCGGGAGCCGAGCTCGGCGGGGTGAGCTTGGCGCTCTGGGATGGAGCCGGGGCGGCCTTACTGGCCGAGGAAGCGGGCCCGGCGGAGGCCTGGGGGGCGGCGGGCTGGCCGGCCTGAGCGGTGGGCCGGGCCGTGGCCTGGGCGCTAGCGGGACCGGTCGGCCGGGTCGGCTTACGGCGGGTCGTTCCTGACGGGGAGCCGGAAGGGGAGGCGGCCGGGCGAGCCGCCTTCGCCGCGGATGCCGCCGTGGTCTGGCCGAGCGCCGTGTGGACGGGGGCGCTGCGCGCGAACAAGGTCGCGAAACCGACTGCGGTGACGGCGCTGAGCTGGGTGGCCCGCCAGGTCAGGCGCGACAGACGGCGGAGCCCCCTCGCCCGCACGGTGCCCGTCTGCTCCTCCTGCAAGAACTCATGTGTGTCACGCATGGGTCGTGATTCCAGCAGCAAGACGGTTAAGAGGCAGTGAAGAGCAAGTCAAGAGATCGTTGGGGCCGGTGAGTCGTTCTGAGCGCCGGCCGCGGCGTCATTCCGGACGCATCACGGCCATCGCGGTCCCGACCGCTCACGTCGTACCCTGGCATGGTGACGGCAGCGAGTTTCCGCGTCCACGTCGACCCGGAGAAGTGCCAGGGGCATAACCGCTGCTACATCATTTCCCCCGAGTTGTTCGATCTCGACGACCTAGGCATGTCGTCGGAGATCGGCACGGGCATCGTGCCCGCGGAACTCATCGGCAAAGCCCGCCTAGCCGTGGACAACTGCCCGGAACGTGCGATTTCCCTCACGAAGGTAGAGCCGTGACCAGCCGCCATCCCCCCGTCGAGGACTGGGCCACCGACTTCGATCACACCGACGCCGGCTGGGCCGCCGACCCTTACCCGATCTGGGAAGAGCTGCGCCAGCGCTGCCCCGTCGCCCACAGCGACCGCTACGGCGGGACCTGGCTGCCGGTGACCCACGATCTGGTGTCGGAAGTGGCCTACGACACCGAGCACTTCACGTCCCGCTCGGTCGTGGTCAGCGAACGACGGCCCGGTCCCGAAGATCTGCCCGCCCCCATCGGGCTGTCCCCGCCGATAACCTCCGATCCGCCCTTTCACAGCATGGCCCGGCGGATGCTGCTGCCCGCCTTCGCCCCCAAGGCGATCGCCGAGCTCGAGCCCTTTACCAGGGACCTGTGCCGGCAGCTGCTCGCGGCGACCGCGGGCCAGCCGAGCTTCGACGCGGCCACCGAGTACGCCCAGCACATCCCGGTACGGGTCATCGTCAGGTTCCTCGGATTCCGCCAGGAGGACGCCGACCTCTTCAGGCGCTTCATCCGCCTGGTGCTCGAGGACGTCGACCGTCCCGCCGAGGAACGGGAGACGATGTTTGCCGAACTCGACGACTACATGGACGCTCAGATCGAGGAACACATCACGAGTCCGAGGGACGATCTGACCTCGTTCCTCCTGAGCACCGAGATCGGCGGCAGCAAGCTGACCAAAGAGCACGTCCGCGGCACCATGATCCTGTTGATGATCGCCGGGATCGACACCACCTGGTCGGCTATCGGCGCCTCCCTGTGGCACCTGGCCAGGCATCCCGGCGACCGCCAGCGGCTGGCCAGCGACCCGGGCCTGATGGGCACCGCCATCGAAGAGCTCCTGCGGGCCTACGCACCGGTCACGATGGCGCGCCTGGTCGCCAAGGACTTCGACTTTCACGGGCACCAGCTGAAAGAGGGCGACTGGCTGCTCCTCCCGTTCCCTTCCGCTAACCGGGATCCGGCCGTCTTCGAGAACCCGGGTCACGTGCAGCTCGACCGGGCCAAGAACCGTCATGCTGCCTTCGGGCTCGGCAGACATCGCTGCCTCGGCTCCAACCTGGCCCGGATGGAACTGCGGGTGGCCCTGGAGGAGTGGCTGGCCCGCTACCCCGACTTCGAGCTTTCCGACTCCTCGGCCGTCACCTGGTCCGGTGGCCAGGTCCGCGGACCGCGCAAGCTTCCCGTCACCGTCCTAAGCCCGCGCGGGCGCTAGCCAGCCAGGTGACGCCCGAGCCGGCCAGACCTGGCATGCTGGTCGGGTGAAGGATCAGGCGACCGACGAGGCGTCGGCGGACGAGGCACCGGAAAGCCGCCGGGCGCGCCTGCTGAAGGCCGCGGACCGGCGGCGAGTCCCGCTGCTGACGATCGTCACCACCGTAGCGATCGTGGCGGCCACCTACCTGGCCGGCAAGCTGATCTACCGGCTCCG
Source organism: uncultured Actinomycetes bacterium (assembly GCA_963806335.1). Lineage (GTDB taxonomy): Bacteria > Actinomycetota > Actinomycetes > Streptosporangiales > Streptosporangiaceae > Palsa-504. The sequence continues at coordinate 724,790 of CAWDXO010000012.1, read as the reverse complement.
GGACATCGTGCTGCTGATCCTCGTGGCCGGATTCGTCTCCGTGCTGCTCAACCCGATCGTGGCCGTCCTGGAGCGGCGACTGGTCCGGCGCCGCGGCGTCGCGGTCGGCATCGTCACCCTCCTGGCGCTGCTGTTCTTCATCGGCCTGGCCGCCGTGTTCGGCTACCCGCTGGTGAACGGGATCACCCACCTGGCCAACCGGCTGCCCTCCTATGTCGCCAGCGCGCAGAACGGCACGGGCTGGATTGGCCACCTGGCGCGCAAGTACCACATCCTTGCCTGGGTCCAGCGGAACACGCCCAAGCTGGTGGCCTACGCCCAGTCGCTCAGCAAGCCGGCCCTGAGCATCGGCACGGCCGCGTTCTCCCTGATCATCCAGCTCGCGACGATCTTCGTCCTGGTCCTGATGCTGCTCCTCGAGGGCCCGAAGATGCGGCGCTGGATCCTCAGCCAGATGAGGCCGTCCCGCGCGGCCGCGACCACCCGGATCTCCGGAGAGGTGAACAGCGCGGTCATCGGGTACATGCTGGGGAACTTCCTGACCTCGCTCATCGCCGGGATCGTGGTGTTCGTGACGCTGCTGGTCCTCGGCGTGCCGTTCCCCCAGCTGTGGGGGCTGTGGGTCGGCCTGGTGGACTTCCTGCCCCTGGTCGGCGGCGCCCTGGCCGGCATCCCCACCGTGCTGTTCGCGTTCGGCCACAGCTTTACCGCCGGCATCGTCACGTTGGTCGTCTTCCTCGTCTACACCCAGGTCGAGAACCACATCCTGAACCCGGTGATCATGAGCAAGACGGTGAAGATCAGCCCGCTGCTCGTCTTGCTCGCCGTCCTGGTCGGCGCCTCGCTGGGCAGCCTGGTCGGCGGCGTGTTCGGCGGTTTCGTCGCGGCCCTGCTGGCCATCCCGCTGGCTGGCGCACTCCAGGTGCTGGTCCGCGAGGCCTGGCAGGCTACCGACCCGGCCCGGGCCCGGCGAATCGAGCCGCAGGATTCGCAGGTCCCGCCGGGCGGCCTCTTCCCTGTACCGCCCGATACGCGGGAACATGATTCTTGACAGCCCGCACGGGCTGCGAGTGCATGAGGAGAGGCGGAAATGACGCAGCCGTCGGTTCTGGGAATCGTCCTCGCCGGCGGCGCCGGCACCCGGCTGAGTCCGCTGACCGCGGACCGGGCCAAGCCCGCCGTGCCGTTCGGCGGCCTGTACCGGCTCATCGACTTCGCGCTGTCCAACTTGGCCAACGGCGGCATCCTGAAGATCTGTGTCCTCACCCAGTACAAGAGCCATAGCCTGGACCGGCATATTTCCACCACGTGGCGGATGAGCTCGCTGCTCGGTAATTACGTGACACCGGTCCCGGCCCAGCAGCGGCTCGGCCCGCACTGGTACACCGGCTCGGCCGACGCGATCTACCAGTCGATGAACCTGATCAACGACGAGAAGCCGGACATCGTGATCGTCTTCGGGGCCGACCACGTATACCGGATGGACCCCAGGCAGATGATCGACCACCACGTGACCCACGGGGCGGGGGTGACCGTCGCGGCCATACCGGTGCCGAGGGACGAGGCCTCCGGGTTCGGCATCGTCGAGGTCGGCAAGGACGGCCGGACGGTAGAGGCGTTCCTGGAGAAGCCGGCCGACCCGCCGCCCATGCCCGGCAACCCGGAGATGAGCTATTCGTCGATGGGTAACTACGTGTTCGACACCGACGTGCTGGTAGACGCGCTGCGCAAGGACGCGGCCGACGATTCCAGCCGGCATGACATGGGCGGTAACATCCTCCCGATGCTGGTGCGGAACGGTTCCGCGCAGGCCTATGACTTCACGCTGAATAAGGTCCCTGGCGCGACCGAGCGGGACGCGGGGTACTGGCGCGACGTCGGCACGCTGGAGTCCTATTTCGACGCCCAGATGGACCTGTGCGCGGTGGAGCCGGTGTTCAACCTGTACAACGGCCGCTGGCCCATCCTGACGAACGTCCCGTCCCTGCCGCCGGCCAAGTTCGTGCACGAGGCCGGGGACCGGGTCGGGCGCGCGATCGACAGCCTGGTCAGCAACGGCGTGGTCATTTCCGGCGGCCTGGTGCGCCAGTCGGTCCTCTCGCCGGGGGTACGGGTGAACAGCTGGTCCACGGTGGAGCGGTCGGTACTGCTGCACAACACCAAGATCGGCCGGCACGCCGTGGTCAAGAACGCGATCATCGACAAGAACGTCATCGTGCCCGAGTGGGCGCAGGTCGGCGTGGACAAGGACCATGACCGGGCGCGCGGCTTTTTGGTGTCGGCCGACGGTATCACCGTGGTGGGCAAGGGCCAGGAGGTCACCCCGTGACCGGCAAGCTTAAGGTCGCGCTGCTGACCAGGGAGTACCCGCCCGAGGTGTACGGCGGCGCGGGCGTGCACGTCACGTACCTGGCCCGCGAGCTGGCGCCGCTGGTGGATCTGGTCGTGCACTGCCAGGGTGCGGACCGCGAAGGCGCCGTCGCCCACCGGCCGTGGGACAAGCTCGCGGCCGCTAATCAAGCGCTGCAGGTCGTCTCCACCGATCTGTCGATGGCCGCCGCCGTCGGATCCGCGGAGCTGGTCCACTCGCACACCTGGTACGCGAACCTGGCGGGCCACCTGGCCGCCATGCTCTACGGCATCCCGCACGTGATGACGATGCATTCCCTGGAAGTCCTGCGACCCTGGAAGGCCGAACAGCTGGGGGGCGGCTACGCGGTTTCCTCCTGGTGCGAGCGGACGGCGGCCACCTCGGCCGCCGCGGTGGTGGCGGTGTCGGACGGCATGCGGGCCGACATCATGACCGCTTACCCCGAGATTTCTCCCGAACGGATCCGGGTGATACGCAACGGCATCGATGCCACCGAATACCGGCCTGATCCGCGGACCGACGTGCTTGACCAGTACGGAATCGATACCAGCCGCCCTTACGTGATCTTCGTCGGCCGGATCACCAGGCAGAAAGGCGTGCCGGTGCTCCTGCGCGCCGCGTCCAGGCTCATCCCCGAAGCGCAACTGGTGCTGTGCGCCGGGCAGGCCGACACGCCCGAGCTGCTGGCCGAGGTGACCGAACTGGTCGAGGGCCTGCGTGCTACCAGGTCCGGCGTGGTGTGGATCCCGGAGATGCTGGAGAAAGCCGAGGTCATCCAGCTGCTCACGCACGCCACCGTGTTCGCCTGCCCGTCGGTGTACGAGCCGCTCGGCATCGTGAACCTGGAGGCCATGGCGTGCGGGACCGCCGTGGGGGGGTCCCGGACCGGCGGGATCCCCGAGGTCGTCGCCGACGGCGAGACCGGCCTGCTCGTCCCGCCCGGCGATCCTGAGGCGCTTGCGATCGCCCTCAACGTGCTGCTGAGTGACCCGGGCCTGGCGCGGGCGATGGGGCAGGCGGGCCGTAAGCGCGCGGTCGCGGAATTCGGCTGGCCCGCTATCGCCGCGCAGACCGCGGATCTCTACGCGGAATTGGCAAATAAGCCGTAAACGCCTTTCTCAGTGGTAAATCGCTTACCCAGGCGTATATCCCCGTCCTCCGCGCTAAGCCGCTGAACCTGGTGTAAACCAGTGCCGACGCTGGCGCGTCACTGCAAAGGGGACTAGGGGGACCAACGCGATGCTGAGAGGCAATTGATGATGCAGAGATCACGGCGTACCGCCGTTTACGCGGTCGTGACCGGCCTGCTCACGGCCGGGACGCTCACCGCGACCATGACGACCGCCCACGCGAACGTGGCCGGCTTCTGCAACGGGTCCGGCACGCCAACGAGCTGTACCGTGACGGAAACGATCACCGCGCCGACGTCGGTCACGGTAACAGCGACCGTGACTCCCGCCGCCAGTAAGGCCTCCATCACTATTGGCTGGTCGGCTACCTGCACGCTCAATGGCGTCACGAGCACGCTATCGGGCGGGACAGCCGGGGCCACGCCATTGACCGCCGGCGTGACCCTTCCCATCACCGATCCGGCCTCCTGCAACGTGTCCGCGAAAGTCAGCCTGCCGACCACGGATACCACCGACGCCCTCAGCGTCGCGATGACTTACGCGACCGCGGCCAGCCCGTCTCCCAGCCCGACCGCTTCCTCGCCTGCTACGAGCGGGTACGAGATCAGGGGCTACGACGGCAAGTGCCTCGATGCCGCGGGTAACAGCTCCGCCAACCGGACCAAGGTCCAGATCTGGACATGTGGCAACGACCGGGCCCAGAAGTGGACGTACAGCAACGGCGAGCTGATCCACAACGGTGCCTGCGCGAACGACCAGCGTTCCGGCGGCAGCGGCAGCAAGGTGATCATGTATACCTGCAACCACGCCAAGAACGAGCTGTGGACCGACCTGGCCAACGGCGAGCTCGTCAATAACGCCCAGGGCTACAAGCTCTGCCTGGACGACCCGGCGTACTCGACCCGCAACGGCACCCAGCTCATCGTCTACACCTGCCACAACAGCAGCAACCAGCACTGGAAGGTTCCGTAAGCCCTGGTTAGCCGCACGTAACGAGAGCCCTGGCCGGTCATCGGCCAGGGCTCTCGCATTACCGGACGGCCCTTCGTGGCAGCATGACGGCATGAAGGTACTGCGCACACCCGAGGACCGTTTCGCTGACCTGCCCGACTTCGGTTACCCGCCGCGGTACGCCGACGCCGGCGGCCTGCGGCTGGCCTACGTGGCGGCCGGCCCTGCCGACGGCGAGCCGGTGCTCCTGCTGCACGGCGAGCCGAGCTGGTCGTTCCTGTACCGGAAGGTCATGCCGGTGCTCGCGGACGCGGGACTGCGCGCCATCGCGGCCGACCTGGCCGGGTTCGGCCGGTCGGACAAGCCGGCCGAACCCGGTGATCACAGCTTCGCGCGGCACGTGGAGTGGATCCGGGCGCTCGCGTTCGACCGGCTCGACCTGCACGGCCTGACCATCGTCGGGCAGGACTGGGGCGGCCTGATCGGGCTGCGGCTGGTCGCCGAGCACCCGGACCGGTTCGCCCGCGTGGTGGCGGCCAACACCGGGCTGCCAACGGGTGACCAGCCGATGCCCGACGTCTGGCTGCGGTTCCGCGAGGTCGTCCGCACCGCGTCCACGCTGAGCGTGTCCCGGCTGGTCCAGTCCGGCTGCCAGACGCGGCTGTCGCCGGAGGTCCTGGCCGCGTACGAGGCGCCGTTCCCCGATCCGTCCTTCGCCGCGGCGGTCCGTGCGATGCCCGACCTGGTGCCGACGTCCCCCGATGACCCGGCCGCGGCGGCCAACCGGGCCGCCTGGCGGCAGCTAGCCAGCTGGGACAAGCCCTTCCTGGTCGCGTTCAGCGATCGTGATCCCATCACCGGTTCGATGGGGCCCGTGCTGAAGCAGACCGTGCCGGGCGCGGCGGGAATCGACCATCCGGTAATTACCGGAGCCGGTCATTTCCTGCAGGAAGACGCGGGCGAACAGCTCGGCACCGTGATCGCCGACTTCATCCGTGCTTATCCCGCGGAGTAAGTGACCGCTATCGCTCGCCGCAGATCCGATACCTGACGGATCCGCCACCTGACCCGGGAGACAACGATGACCGAGGGCACGACCACGAACGAGACCGATATCGTCACTAAGCTCAGCCGGCGCTCGGTCACGGACACCGTCTCGGCGCTTACCGGCATGATCAGCGCGAAGGGAATGAAGATCTTCGCCGTGATCGATCAGGCCGCCGAGGCCCGTCAGGTGGGACTCCCGCTCCGGGAGACCACGCTGGTGATCTTCGGCAGCCCGGCGGCGGGCACGCCGGTAATGGCGGCAGCGCCGCTGGCCGCGCTGGACCTGCCGCTCAAGGTGCTGGTGTGGGCCGATGACGGGCAGACGAAGGTCTCGTACTACTCTCCGGCGGCGCTCGCCGCCCGGCATCGTCTCCCGGCCGGCCTCGCCGGGAATCTGGCGGGCATCAACGCGCTCACCGATGCGCTGGTCGCCTCGTAGCGCCCTTGGCCATGCATTAATGGATTGCCGCGCGCAATTACTGGTTGCGAATATCAGGGCGTAAGCTGTTACGCGGGAATTCACTTAGGCCCCGAGGGCGGAGCTGATAGCTTGCTGGCCGACGCATTTGGGCGTGTCGCGACGGATTTGCGCGTATCGCTAACCGACCGGTGTAATCTTCGCTGCACCTATTGCATGCCCGCGGAGGGACTCGAATGGCTGCCTAGCTCGGTTCTGCTGACCGATGAGGAGCTTATCCGCCTGATCGGAATCGCGGTACGTCAACTGGGTATCACCGAGGTCCGCTTTACCGGCGGTGAGCCTTTGCTGCGTCCCGGCCTTGGCGCTATCGTCGCGGCGACGGCCGCGCTGCGTCCACGTCCGGTGATCTCGGTGACCACGAACGGGATCAGGCTGGCCCGGCAGGTACGGTCGCTGCGAGAAGCCGGGCTTGACCGCGTCAACGTGTCGCTGGACACCTTGTCCCGCGAGACCTTCGCGGCGCTGGCCCGGCGGGACCGGCTGCCGGATGTGCTGGTGGGGCTGTCGGCCGCGGTCGCGGCGGGGCTGACCCCGGTCAAGGTGAACGCGGTCCTGATGCGCGGCGTGAACGACCATGAGGCGGCACCGCTGCTCCGGTTCTGCCTGGAGCACGGATACCAGCTCCGGTTCATCGAGCAGATGCCGCTGGACGCGCAGCATGGCTGGCGGCGGGCGGACATGGTGACGGCCGAGGAGATTCTGACGGCCCTGTCGGCCGAGTTCTCCCTGACCCCCGACGACCCGGACGCCCGCGGCGCGGCGCCCGCCGAGACGTTCCTGGTCGACGGCGGCCCCGGTAAGGTCGGCGTGATCGGCTCAGTGACCAGGCCGTTTTGCGGGGCCTGCGACCGAGTCCGGCTGACGGCCGACGGCCAGGTCCGCAACTGCCTGTTCGCGCGCGAGGAAAGCGATCTGCGGGCGCCCCTGCGCTCCGGTGCGGACGACGACCAGCTCGCGGCGACCTGGCGCCGCGCCGTCGCGGTCAAGCTGCCCGGCCACGGCATCAACGATCCCGGCTTCCTGCAGCCGGCCAGGTCGATGTCGGCGATCGGCGGCTAGCCGCCCGCCATGGCTCCCACGATCAGGTACGGTTCGGCGCCGGAAGCGACCGCTTCGGGCAGCGGGGCGTCGGGCGGGGAGTGGGACAGGTCCTGTTCACAGGCGAAAAACCTGATGAACGCGCGCCGTTTCCCGGTGCGGTGATCCCGGATGGTCCCGCGCAGCATCGGGTACCTGGTCTCCAGGGCGTCGAGCACCGAGCCCTGAGTGACCTCGCCCGCGACGTCCAGTTTCACCTCGGCGGTAGCGCGCGCGAGGGCCCGCAAATGCGCGGGGAGAACCACTCGGATCATGGCAGCGTCTGCACCTCCACCGACAGCACGGGGGGAAGATCGCGGACAATCGGCGCCCAGATATCCCCGGCATCCGCCGAGGCGTACACCTGCCCGCCCGTGGTGCCGAAGTAGACGCCGCAGGAGTCGAGGGAGTCCACAGCCATCGCGTCGCGGAGCACGTTGACGTAGCAGTTCTCCTGCGGCAGGCCCTTTGTCAGCGGCTCCCACTCGTCTCCGCCGGTCCGGCTGCGATAGACGCGCAGTTTGCCCTCCGGCGGGAAATGGTGGGAGTCGCTGGTGATCGGGACGACGTAGACGGTTTCCGGTTCGTGCGCGTGTACGTCGATGGGGAACCCGAAGTCGGTCGGCAGGTCGCCGCTGACCTCACGCCAGGACTCGCCGGCGTCGTCGCTGCGCATGACGTCCCAGTGCTTTTGCATGTACAGCACGGACGGGCGCGCCGGGTGCATGGCCAGGCGGTGCACGCAGTGGCCGACCTCGGCGTCTGAGTCGGGGATCCCTTCTGACTTCAGGCCGCGGTTCACCGGCCGCCAGGTCTGGCCCGCGTCATCGGAGCGGAACGCGCCCGCCGCCGAGATCGCGGTGAAGATCCGCTCCGGCCGGGCCGGATCCAGGATGATCGTGTGCAGGCACATTCCGCCCGCGCCGGGTTGCCACGAAGGCCCCGAGCCGTGCTCGCGCAGCCCGGGCAGTTCCTGCCACTCCCGGCCGCCATCGGTCGACCGGAACAGCCCGGCGTCCTCGACCCCGGCGTAGACCGTATCGGGGTCATCGAGCGATGGTTCCAGATGCCAGACCCGGGCGAACTCCCAGGGATGCGGCGTGCCGTCGTACCACTGGTGGGTGCCGGGGGTGCCGGCGTAGCTGAACTCGTTACCGACCGGCTCCCAGGTCGCGCCGCCGTCGTCGGAGCGCTGGATCACCTGGCCGAACCAGCCGCTGCACTGCGATGCGTACAGCCGGTCGGCGTTGGCCGGCGACCCCTTGACGTGGTAGATCTCCCAGCCAGGGAAATGCGGCCCGCTGACGCCCCACTGCTCGCGCTTGCCGTCCGATGTCAGGACGAACGCGCCCTTGCGGGTCCCGACCAGCACCCGAACCCTGCTCATGCCTCGCTCCTTCCGGCCTGGCCGGCCGCGCCGGCCTTCGCCTTTCGCCATAATGCCGCTCACGGCCGGGGGCCGCGCGGGCATCTAGTGCACTGTCATATTCTTCCGTGATTTCTGACGGCGGCCCGGCAGGAAAATCATCGCCTATTCCTCCGCCAGGACGGCTCAATATCCGAAGGTGCCGTACCGCCGCAACTAATGGTTGCGGCGGTAAATTGGTAGTTGATCGCCGCAATAGGTTCCAGCTAATGGCCCGGCCCGCGGGATCACGGAAAAGCAACGGGAGCAGCACCGCGCTTCCCGTCCGGATCGCGGCGGGCTCCCCGGGCCGTCGGCTGGTGCCGGTTGCGATGGGCTCCCTCGACGGCGTACACATCGATCATGAGTACCAGCAGCCGGACGAGCATGATCCGCAGCGCCGCCTCCCTCATCGGCGCGCGCGGGCTGAGCGGAACCTCGTTCTCCGACGTGCTCGAAGACAGCGGCGCGCCCCGCGGCTCGATCTACCACCACTTCCCCGGCGGCAAGCGTCAGCTGGCCGAGGACGCGATCGGCTGGACCTCCGATCAGATCCTCGGGCACCTTGACTCCTGCCCGGCGGACACGCCGGCCGACGTGCTCGAGTGCTTCTTCGGCTTGTGGCGTCAGTCGGTACTGGCGTCAGGGGGATCCTCGGGCTGCCCGGTGGCCGGGGTCGCGATCGGCGCGGGCGAGGCCGCCGGCGACCTGATGGAGGCCGTCCGCGGCGCCTTCGGCTCCTGGACTGCCCGGCTGGCGGCCAAGCTCGCTGACGCGGGGGTGCCCGGGCACCGCGCCGGACCGATCGCGCTGGCCGCGCTGGCCGGGATGGAAGGCGCGCTGATCTTGTGCCGTGCCGAGGGCAGCAGCCAGCCGCTGGACACCATCGCCGCCGAGCTCAGGCACCTGCTCCCGGCCCGGACTAATCAGGCAGAGGCCTAATCGGCGGCGGCGAGTGAATCGTCCTCGGTCAGGGGGCGGGCAGAGTCCACGAGTTCGGCGGGCTCCATTGGCTCGGGTACGTCCGGCAGGACCTTCTTGACGTAGTCCCTGGCGGCGGCGGTGGTGCCGACGTCCCGGCCGGCCGCCTCCGACATGTACCAGCGGTGCTCGAGGATCTCGTGGAAGATCTCCGCCGGGGGCAGCCGGCCGCGCAGGTCCTCGGGGATCGCGGCGATGACCGGGTCGTACACCTCTTCCAGCCACCGGTTGGCCGCCACCACCTCCGAGACCGGACGGCCCTGCTTCTGCTCCAGCCAGGCACGGAAGCCCGCGATGTCGTTGAGCAGCCGGCGCGCCTGGTGCTCGCCCGCGTCGATCCCGGTCCGCAGGAACAGCTGCCTGGAGTCGTGGCCGGCTTCCGCGACCCGGGTCTTCAGCCGCAGCTTATTGCCGTCGCCGGTACTGATCAGCTCGACCTCCTCGGCGTCGAAGCCGAGTTCGTTCAGCCGGTGCAAGCGCTCGGCGATCTTGTACCGCTGCTCCTCGGGTTTCAGGATCTCCTCGCGGTTCAGCTCCTGCCACAGCGACTCGTACCGCTGCCGGAGCTGGTCGGAGATCTCGAGCGGATCGACCTCGGCCGGGAGCATGTCGCCTGCTTGCAGGTCGAGCAGTTCGCCGAAGATGCGCTCGGTCGCCAGATCGATATCCCACTGCCGCTGCCCGTCGGTCAGCGACGGATGCTGCTCGCTGGTCTCCGCGTCGACCAGGTACGCCTCCAGCTTGCCCGCGTCGTGCCGGAACAGCGCGTTGGACAGCGAGCAGTCACCCCAGAAGAACCCGGACAGGTGCAGCCGGACGAGCAGTTCTACCAGCGCATCCAGGAGACCGTCGGTGGCCGCCATGCCCCGCGGATGCGAGAAGACCGCCCGGTACGTCGTGGCGTAGCTGAGGAACTTGGTGACGAGGACCGCGTCTGACTCGGATTGTCCCGGCGGCCCGGCGGCCAGGTCGACCGCGATCCCGACGACCTCGACCGCGGGGATGTTCAGCTCGGCCAGCGCCCGGAGCAGCCGGTACTCGCGCCGGGCCAGCCGCTCGCTGAGCTCCTTGAGCGCGTAAAGCACGCCGTCGTCGTAGACGAAGCGGACCACGTGCCGGGAGATGCCACGCTGGCGGATCTCGACGAGCCGCTCGTCCTGCCATTCCGCCAGCGGCTCAGACCACGGGAGGGTAAGCAGTCCCGCCGCGTGGTCGGCGGGAGGCGTGAATACGAACCGCATGGTCACCAAGTGTCCCGCATGAACACCGGTGCGAGCTACGGATGGCTCAGCTCGCGTCAGCCAAGCTGCGACGGCGTCATGTTGGCGCCGCTGATCACGACCGCGACATGCTCGCCAGGGGCGGGCTTGTAGGCGGCGCTGAGCAGGGCCGCGATGCCGACCGAGGCGGCGGGCTCGGCGGCGATCCTGAGCGCCTGCCACAAGGCCTGCTGCGCGGCCAGGATCGAGGCGTCATCGACGAGCACCACGTCCTCCACGAAGGACTGGGTGATGGGAAACACCAGCTCGCCCACCCGCCGCGGAGCTAGCGCGTCCGCCGCGACGCTGCCTGCCGGGGCGTCGGCCGGCCCTCGGCCCGGGCGTAGGTCAGGGTGGGCGCGCCGTCCGGCTCCACCCCGATGACGCGCACGGCGCCCGCGAAGTAGGCGGCGATGCCCGCGATCAGCCCGCCGCCGCCGACCGGCACCAGCACCGTGTCCAGGTCGCCGACCTGACCGGCCAGCTCGAGGGCCAGGGTGCCCTGGCCGAGCAGGGTCTGGTGCTGGTCGAAGGCGTGTACGCTCATCGCGCCCGAACTCTCCTGGAAGGCCTGGGCGGCGTCCAGCGCGTCGGCGTAGCGCTCGCCGGTCACGACCAGGTCGGCGCCGAGTGAGCGGATGCGCTCTACCTTGGCCGGGGCGGACACAGTCGGCACGAAGATCTTCGCGGGCACGCCCCGCCGGTGGGCCGCGTAGGCGACGGCCACGCCATGGTTGCCGCCAGAAGCCGCGACGACGCCCGCGGCGGGGACGTCGCGCAGCAGCAGGTTGGCGAACGCGCCGCGGGCCTTGAACGACCCGGCGCACTGCAGCTGCTCGAGCTTGAGCGTCGCCGTCGGCAGGGCCGTCCGCCAGGCGTCGAGCTCGCTGAGATCGGCCTGGATCACCGGTGTCCGCCGGATGAAAGGCCGGATCGCTTCGTAGGTGCCACGGATATCGTCACGGGAGATCACGTCAGGAACGATACTCACCGGTTCGTGGCCGGGCGGCTGGCGGCGCGGGGCCGGGGCGAGGAAACTAGCTTTCATGACTGAGCACTCGCATCACCACGACGAAGACTCGGCCTGTGCGGTGGCGCACAGCCCTGTCCCGGCCAGCGCCGTCGTCCCCGCCAGCGCCGGGGCCGGGGCCGGCGGGGAGCGCACGCTGGTCGCGGTTTTCGCCTCACCGGTCGCCGGTTACCTGCTCAGATACGGGGCGGACCTGGGGTACCGCGGGCTCCTGCTCGAGCCTGACACCTCCCGTGCGGCTGGGGCCGCCGCCCTCGGGTTTCCCCTGCTCACGGCCGTCCCAGACGATCTCGACGACACCGCGGACGTGGTCGTCACCGACCATCACCGGCCTGAGCTCGGAGTCATGCTCCGCGATGCGCTGGTCACCAAGGCCCGGTGGGTCGGGATCATGGGCAATCCGCACCATGTCGGGCCCCACGTGGAGATGCTCACCGAGCTGGGCGTCCCGGCAGGCGAAATCGCCCGCGTGCACCGGCCGATCGGCCTGAACATCGGCTCCCGGACGCCACCCGAGATCGCGGTGGCCACCCTGGCCGGCCTGCTCGCCGACCGTAATGGCCGTCCGGGCGGATTCGAGTTCTGATCATCGGCTAGCCGGTTTCCGGCTCGACGTTCCGCCGTGGCGTCGCTGGCGGCGGTGATGGTCCTGGCCCTCGTGGTGGGGCCAGCCCACCTGACGTTCACCGGGACCGTGCGCTTCGGCATAGGAACGAGCGGCATGGTGGCCGCCGCCAGCCGCGCATCCTCGGCGGGCGCGCCTGCAGGCGCGAGCGAGGTTAAGGCTGAAGGTGCCACCGCGGCTAGCAGCGGGACGGAATCCCGGACCCGGGGCGCGGTCCTCGTGGTCGGGGGCTTCGGGTCGAACTGCTGCAATGACGCCAACGCGCTGCGGGCCGCGGAGCCGGGCATGCTTGTGCGCCAGTTCTCCTATCTGGGCCTGGACCACGCCGGCCAGCCGACCTCATCAGCCGTGACCGGGGCCTGCCCTGGCTCGCGGTCGTGCCGCTCGCCGACGCGACCACGCTGCCCGCGTGCTCCTGGCCGCCGAACGTGGTCTTCATCGGTGCGTTCCACGGCGGGCTGCTCGGCAAGGTCTCCGTCCAGCGGATGGTCGAGAGGTTCCTGGCCACCGGCTCGTCAGGGCAAGACAGCCGGTCTCAGCCCAGCCTGCGCCGGACGGCCGAGGTCATCTCGGCCGCGGCTACCGCCTGGCGGATGCCGGAACTCCACCCGGCCTGCCCGTCCTAGACCCGCGGCTTGCCCGCCCGGCCGCTAGCGGCGGCCGGGGCGATCGGCTACGCTATGGCACGTGACGCGAACGCCTGGCCTTCAGTGGTGGCGCCGCCAGTAGGCGGCGTGCTGACTCGAGGTATCGCGACACAGTCAGATTAAGCAGCGACCGCCCAGGAACCCGGCGGCCGCTTTTGTTTTCCCGGTCGTCGCCAGGGCCAGAAACCTTAGGGACCACCGTGGACTCCCAACGTACGGAACTACTGACCCGCGGCGGTGTACGGGTCACCCGCACCGCTACGCCATTTGACCCCGCCGAGCTCGGCCGGATCGCGGCGCTCGTGGACGAGCGCCGCGGCGGCGTGATGAGCTCCGGCATGGAGTACCCGGGACGCTATAGCCGCTGGCACATGGCCTACGCCGACCCGTGCGCGGAAATCATCGCCGTCGGCCGGCGGGTGACCGCGCGGGCCCTGAACGACCGCGGCCGCGTGCTGCTGCCGGTGATCCGCGCGGCCCTGCGCCGGGCAGGCGCCGAGGAAGCACTGCGCCGGGCAGGCGCCGAGGAAGCACTGCGCCGGGCAGGCGCCGAGGAAGCACTGCTCCGGGCGGGCGCCGAGGACGACCCGAACGAGGACACCGGCCGAGTCTCCGTCGTCATCCCCGAGACCGACCGGGAGTTCACCGAGGAGGAGCGCAGCCGCAGGCCGACCGTGTTCACCGCGCTGCGAGAAGTCGCGGCGGCATTCGGGTGCGCCGACCCGCATCTCGGGCTCTACGGGGCGTTCGGCTATGACCTGGCGTTCCAGTTCGAACCGGTGAAGCTGCGCTTTGACCGTCCCGCCAGCCAGCGCGACCTGGTCCTGCACCTGCCGGACGAGATCTGGGTGCTCGACCGCATGCGCGAGGAGGCCGTCAGGTACTCCTACGAGTTCGAGGTCGACGGCATCTCGACCGCGGAGCTTGACCGCCGCACCGCAAGCACCGGCCAGGCTGGAGCACCACTGCCCGTTCGGCCCGAAGACCTGCCCAAACCACCGCGGCCGGGTACCTATGCGCGGGTCGTGGACCAGGCGCGGGAGCGGTTCGCGCGCGGTGACCTATTCGAGGTCACCCCGGGTCACGTGTTCTACGGGCGCTGTGCGTCGCCGGCCGCGTTCTACGAACTGCTGCGCCAGCGCAACCCCGCCCCATACGAGTTCCTGTTCAATCTGGGCGAGGGGGAGTTCCTGGTCGGGGCGTCACCGGAGATGTACGTCCGGGTCACCGGAGACCGGGTGGAGACCTGCCCGATCGCGGGCACGATCGCCCGCGGTGAGGGGCCGCTCGAGGATGCCGCCAACATCGCCACCCTGCTCGGCTCGGCCAAGGAGGAATCCGAGCTGACCATGTGCACCGACGTGGACCGCAATGACAAGGCGCGGATCTGCGTTCCGGGCAGCGTGCGGGTAATCGGCCGCCGGCAAATCGAGATGTACAGCCGCCTCATCCACACCGTCGATCACATCGAGGGCAAGCTGCGGCCGGGGTTCGACGCCTTCGACGCGCTGCTGACTCACATGTGGGCGGTCACCGTCACCGGCGCGCCGAAGACCTGGGCCATGCAGTTCATTGAGGATCACGAGGAGACCCCGCGCCGCTGGTACGGCGGCGCCGTCGGCAAGGTCGGCTTCGACGGGTCGATGAACACCGGGCTCACGCTGCGAACCGCGCACATCACCGGAGGGGTCGCTGCCGTTCGCGCGGGCGCCACTCTGCTCTACGACTCGGTGCCGGAAGCGGAGGAAAAAGAGACCCACATCAAGGCCCGCGCCCTGCTGGAAACCCTCGAAGAGGCCAGCAGGCTCGCCGAGGGCCTGCCCGGGACCGAGCCCAGGACCGCCGACGGCAGCGTCCTGGCCGCCCGGGGCGCCCGGGCCGGGGACTGGACACCGAAGGTGCTCCTCGTCGATCACCAGGACTCGTTCGTGCACACGCTCGGCGACTACTTCAGGCAGCAGGGCGCAGAGGTGTCCACGCTGCGGTTCGGCTTCTCGCCCGCACTGCTCGACTCCTACGCGCCGGACCTGGTCGTGCTGTCACCCGGGCCGGGACGGCCCGCCGACTTCGGCTGCGCGGCCCTGCTCGATGAGCTGTACGCGCGGCACCTGCCCGTCTTCGGTGTCTGCCTGGGCCTGCAGGCCATGGTGGAGCACGCCGGGGGAGAGCTGTCCCTGCTCCCCGAACCCGCGCACGGCAAGCCGGGGCTGGTGCGGGTGTCGGGGGGATCGCTGCTGGCCGGCCTGCCGGCCGAGTTCATCGCCGGGCGGTACCACAGCCTGTACGCTCGGGCGGCCGAAGTACATCCCGGATTCAGCGTGACCGCCTCGCTCGGCTCGTCTGCTGGCTCGTCGGTGGACGCGGAGGACGTGGTGATGGCGATCGAGGATGCGCGCGCCGGGCGGTGGGCGGTGCAGTTCCATCCCGAGTCGATCCTGACCGCGTCCGGCCGGTCCGGCCACCAGATCATCGGCAATGTCCTCGAGCTGTGTCGTGCCCGGCAGCCTGCGCGTGTCATTCGCTGAGTCGGCTTCCCGGCCGGGGGGCTGTTGTTACTGTGCTGTGCTATGAGGAGCGTTGAACCCGAGGTATTCCTGGTCGCCCGGCCGCAGGTCGACTACGACGCGATGGCCGCCTACCTGCGCGAGGTGGGCGGCGAACGCTGGCTTGAGCGGGTCGACCGCGACCAGCTGGGTAACGACGCGCAGGACCTCGCGGAGTTCGCCGGGAAGATGTGCTACCGGTCGTGGGAGCCGGGCCTTAACCCGAACGTCCGTAAGGTACGCGACGACCAGGACGCCTACCTGCAAAACATCCTCAGGCAGCAGCACGGCTCGGTCCTTGAGCACGTCAGCTTCACCTTCGTCCTGCACAACGTATCCCGGGTTTTCACCCATGAAATCGTGCGCCACCGGCCGGGCACGGCGGTCTCGCAGGAGTCGCTGCGTTATGTGCGGCTCGATGAGCTGCCGTTCTGGTTCCCCGAGTGGGCGCAGCAGGATGCCGAGCTGATGAAGCGAGCGACGGCGCTGCTGGCCGAGCTGGAGCAGTTCCAGCAGTGGATGACCGGGCACTTCGGGCTGGACGACGACGACACCAAGATGCACGAGAAGAAGCACAAGACCTCCTTCATGCGCCGGTTCGCGCCGGAGGGGCTGGCGACCGGGCTGGTGTGGACGGCGAATATCCGCACGCTGCGGCACACGATCGAGGCGCGGACCGACCAGGGGGCCGAAGAGGAGATCCGCCTGGTGTTCAACAAGATCGGCGAGCTCATGCGGGAGGAGGCGCCGGCGCTGTTCGGCGACTACACGGTAACCGACGGGACCTGGATTCCCGGCTGGCGAAAGGTATAACACGGTGCCCGATGTCTCCCTCCCGCCGACGCGGGGTTATCTGGCGGTGCCCGCCTGCCGGGCCCGTGGCCTGGTGTCGTGGTCATTCCTGGTCGTCCTGGCCAGCGACGATCGGGTCAGAGCCTGGAAAAAGCGTTTACGCTGGACATCCATGGCGGCCGGGAACATAGACCTGATTTCGGTGTCCATGGCGAAGAGTTGGCCGTAGAAGTATGTCATTGCCGCATCAGCGGCCGGCTCGAGCAGCCAGAATGAGATCTGTGCAGGATTGGAGCGGGCATCGCCGGGGCCGTTTGACGCCAGGAAGCCTTCAGCTTGGTACGCCGGTTCGTCATCCGCTGACATCACCACACTCACAGTGTCGCGCTAGCAGCAGAACGTTACAATCGATTCCCGGCAAGTCGGGATTAACCGGCACCGGAGTTTTTTGCGGTGGGCAGGCCCCTGCGTGGACGTGATGGACCATTATGGGCACTGGAAACCTTACGTGCAGGAGGACGGATGGGCCGGCCTATCATCGGCATCACCGGCGAGCTTGAAGCCGCTCGGTGGGGCAACTGGATTCGCGAGGCCGTTGTCTCGCCGGTGAGCTATACGCGAGCCGTCGAGCGTGCGGGGGGCACGCCGGTCCTGCTGCCGCCCGTCCCGGCGAGTTCGGTGCCCGTGCTGATCGCCGGGCTCAATGGCCTGGTGCTGACCGGCGGGAGGGACGTCGACCCGTCGCTGTACGACCAGGCGCCGCACGAGCAGACGGACCTGCCTGACCACCGGCGGGACAGGTTCGAGCTGATCCTGACGCGGGCGGCGATCGATGCCGATCTTCCGTTTCTCGCCGTCTGCCGCGGCCTGCACATCCTCAACGTGGCCCGCGGCGGGACTCTCTTCCAGCACCTCCCCGATCGCCTCGGCAACCAGACCCACCGGCCGGACCCGGTCAAGATGACCACTCACACGGTGACGATCAGCGCCGCGAGCAAGCTCGGGCGCGTGCTCGGCGAATCCGCGCAGGTGCCCGCCGCGCATCACCAGGCGATCGACCGGATCGGCACCGGGCTTCTCACCGTGGCGTGGACTCCTGACCAGGTGGTGGAGGCGGTCGAGTTGCAGGGACACCGGTTCGGCCTGGGGGTGCAGTGGAATCCCGAGGACGGCGACGACCCCCGGCTGTTCGAGGCCCTGGTGACGGAAGCCGAGGCGGCCGCCGTCCAGAGCGGGGGCCGCCCCCAGCCCGAAGTGACTGCCCGCTCAAAGCGCTCCGCTAAACGCCACGCCGCCCGCTCCTTACGCCGCTCCTAGCCGCCATACGCCCTGTGGATAACTCAGACCTCGTTATCGTGGATGCAAGTTGGACGAGAGCGACGGTGAAATGTCTGGTTTGCCCGGATACTGGCCCGGCGGGCGACAGCGGGCCCGGCGGGGCCGGGGCTAACGGCGCCGGGCGCGCCGAGACTCGCTGGGGCTAGATCGGGGGTTCGTAGCTGCCGACCCAGTGGGTCTGCAGCCAGGCCATGAACGCCGACCAGGCGCCGGTGACCTCGAGCAGGCCCACGCAGACCAGCATGGCGCCGCCGATCCTGGTCACCAGGCGCGCGTGCCGGCGGGCGAAGGCGAACGCCCGCATCGCGGCCTGGAAGCCGAGCGACACGAACAGGAACGGGATGCCGAGGCCGAGGGCGTAGGCGAAGGCAAGAACGGCGCCGCGGGCGGCGGTGCCGCTGGACGCCGACAGCGCCAGGACGGCGGTCAGCGTCGGCCCGATGCAGGGGGTCCAGCCGAGCCCGAACATCACCCCGAGCAGCGGCGCGCCGGCCAGGCCGGCTTTCGGGCGGGCGGACGGGCGCACGATCCGGCCCGCGAAGGGGAACCGGTCGAAGACCCCGGCGAACAGGAGCCCGAGCAGGATGGTCAGGCCCCCGAGGATCCGCGTCAGCAGCTGGACGTGCCCGGTCAGCAGGTGCCCGAGCCCGCCCAGGGCCGCTCCGTACGCGACGAAGACGACCGAGAACCCGAGGACGAACAGTGCGGTTCCGGCGACCACCCGGGCTCGCGGCGGCGCGGTCTCGGCGAGCGGCCGCGCGGCCACCGGCGGCGCGGCGACCGCCACTCCGGATCCGGCGGCGGCGGCCGCTTCTGGCGGATTACCGGACGCTGCGGGAGTAAGCGTGCCCGAAGCGCCGGCCATGCCGGTGACGAAGGAAAGGTAGCCAGGCACCAGTGGCAGGCAGCACGGCGAAAGAAAGGTCACCGCGCCGGCCGCCGCTGCCACCGGCAAGGCCAGGATCAGCGGCCCGGTGGTCACGAACTGCCCGAGTCCGCTCATCGCGCCTCCGGCATCGTCAGAACCCGGCCAGTCATGAGATCACTATGCCATGCCTCCGCGAGCCGGTCGACGACCGGCTACTACAAGACGTAGTCGCAAGATCAACAAGGTCAAAAAGGTCAAACACGCGACCTGGCCGGCGCCAGGACCACGAGCACGACCACGTAGCACGCCAGCGATACCGCGAACGCGAGCGCCATGCCGAGCGACGCCCCCGCGGAGCCCTTGCTGGTGAATGCGAGCCCCGCGAACCCCGCGGCCACGATCCCGATCAAACCGACGGCCGCCATCCAGATGGTCAGCCTGTGCCGGGCGCCGATCGCCCTGACCAGCAGCATCACCGCGGCGATGAGCAGCAGGATGCTCATGATCACGTGCAGGGCGAGCACCGGGCTGGAGAACAAGCCGATGGACTTGGCGGCGGTCGGCATCTTCCCGTACAGGTTGTAGATGATGCCCAGGATGTACTGGATGATCAGCATGCTCACGGCGCCGAGACTGGCCATCCGCAGCCGGGCCAGACGGCTCGCCTGGGACGGCTCGCTCGCCCGGGCGGCCGTATTAACGTGTGACATCCCCACCTCCGAGAACGGAATCCTAACCGGAGCCGCTATGGTTGGCGAGGTGAGATCGGTCCTCACCCGCCCGCAATCGCCGGCCGGGGCAGCCAAGGCACCAGGCATCTGGCTGCTTCTGGCGGGCGCAGCCGCGTTCGTCGTGGCCCTCGGCGGCTGGGTGACCTACGCGGTCATCCACCCGAAGAACTACACCCTAGACCCGGTCGACCTGGCCGTGTACCGGTCGGGGGGCCTGATCGTCCGGCACGTCGCGCCGCTGTACAACTCGCACCTGGCGGCGCCGCTGTATGACTGGGTGGGATACGGCAAGCTCCACCTGCCGTTCACCTACACCCCGTTCGCGGCTATCTCGTTCGTGCCCACCTCGCTCGTGCCCTGGATGGCGGCCCAGAAGCTGTCGGTGGCGGTCAACGTCATCGCGCTGCTGGCGGCGCTGTGGTTCACGCTCGGCGGCCTCGGCTACCGCCGGGACAAGATGGTCCGGCTGGGCGCCACGCTGCTCGGCGCGGGCGTGGTGTTCTGGACCGAGCCGGTGTTGCGGACTTTGTACCTCGGCCAGGTCAACCTGGTACTGATGGCGCTGATCATCTGGGACCTGTGCCAGCCGGAGACGCAGCAGAGCCGCTGGTGGAAGGGGTTCGGCACCGGGGTCGCGGCCGGCATCAAGCTGGTCCCGCTCATCTTCATCCCGTACCTCCTGCTGGCCAGGAAGTTCCGCCAGGCGGCCATGGCCTGCGCGGGCTTCGCGGTCACCGTACTGCTCGGCTTCGTGATCCTGCCCTCCGACTCGGCGAAGTGGTGGTTTGGCGGCCTGTTCGTCCAGGGCGGCCGGACGGGATTCGTCGGCTGGGCCGGCAACCAGTCGCTCGAGGGCATCATCACCAGGCTGACCGGCAGCGTGAACGGCGCCAAGCCGGCCTGGATCGTCGCCGCGGTCCTGGTCGCCATCACCGGAGTGGCCGCGGCGGCTCTGCTCGACCGCAAGGGCTACCCGATGCTCGGGTTGCTGACGGCCGCGCTGACCGGGCTGCTGGTCTCGCCCGTCAGCTGGGATCATCACTGGGTGTGGATCGCGCCCGGCGTGGTAGTGGCCGGGCACTACGCGGTGCAGTCCTGGCGTCGGGGAGCCAAACCGGTCGCGTGGGCGTGCGGACTGGTGGCCGCGGGCATCGTGGCGTGGTTCGGCGCCTGGCCGACCAGCTTGTTCGGCGTCAAGCCCTACCTTGGCCATGATTCGCTTGGCTTGGTCTGGCTCGCGAAGAACACGAACCCGTACTACTACGACTGGTACGGGGACCGGCCGTGGTTTTACGAATACCACTGGCACGGCCTGCAGCTGATTCTCGGCAACGCGTATGTCCTGGCCGGCCTGGCGTTGTTCGGCGTGCTGCTGGCAATATCGCTGCTGCTGCCGCGCGGGACGAAGGAGCTTGCCGATGAGCCTGGGCGAAGTCAGGGAAGTCTCCGAGGGCGTCTACGCCTACCTGCAGCCTGACGGCAGCTGGTACATCAACAACACCGGGTTCCTGGTCAGCGGCACCGGCGTGATCAGCATCGACGCCGCCGCCACCGAACGGCGCACCCGCGCCTACCTCGGCGCTATAAACACCGTCAGCGAGCAGCCGGTCCGCACCCTGGTCAACACCCATCACCACGGCGACCACACCCACGGCAACTACCTGATGGGCGGCGCCACCATCGTCGGTCACGAGCGCTGCCGCGAGGCCATCCTGAACACGCCGATGCCGCCTCCGCCCGGCATCTGGGCCGACGTGGACTGGGGGCAGCTGGAGCCGGCCCCGCCGTTCCTGACCTACACCGACGGCGTCACCCTCTGGTCGGGCGACCTGCGCTGCGAGGTCCGCTATGTCGGTACGCCCGCGCACACCACGAACGACTCCATCGTCTACATTCCGGAACGATCGGTGGTCTTCACCGGCGACCTCCTCTTCAACGGCGGCACCCCGTTCGCGATGCAAGGCTCGGTCAGCGGCTGGATCGAGGTGCTGGAGGTCGTGCTGCGCCCGCTTGGCGCTCAGACGCTGGTGCCCGGCCACGGCCCGGTCTGCGGTCCCGAGGTCATCGACGACATGCTGGCCTACCTGCGGTTCGTCCAGGAGACCGCCCGGCAGGCGAAGGCCGCGGGGCTATCCCCTCTGCAGGCCGCCCGCGCCACCGACCTCGGGGAATTCAAAGACCTTCTTGATTCCGAACGGATCGTGGGTAACCTGCACCGGGCCTACCTCGAGCTGGACGGGGCCGAACGCGGCGCCCCGGTGGACTTCGTCCGCGCCCTCGGCGACATGGTGGCCTATAACGGCGGCCAGCCCTTGAGCTGCCACGCTTGAGCTGGCCCCGGGGGAACGACCCCCCGCACCCCCTGGCCAAACGCTTCCGTCGCGGGCATCGAGATCCGCGACCTGCGCATTGCCCTGGACGGCGACATCGACCTGCACACCTTCCTCGGCCTGGGCGATGGGCACTCCGGATTCTCCGCGATCCGGGTCGTGGTCTACCTCGACACCGACGCCGATGAGGCCGCGGTGTCCGAACTGCACCGGAGGGTGGCTGCCACTTCACCGGTCGGGCACACGCTGAGCAGGGCGATTCCCGTGGAGATCAGTCACGAGTGACCGTCCCCCGGCGGAAATGTGATCACCGGTGAGAAACGGCGGGTTTCCCGGTCTATACATGCGTGAGGGATGCGCAATCAGGTGCGATAGGGCTGCTCGGCGGCGCGATTAGCTACGCGCTCGGCGTCTGCGCCCTGGTCGCGCCGGGGGAGATGTCGCGGCCCACACCCTGTGCGGAGTGGGATCTCAGCGCGCTGCTGGCCCACCTGAGCGAATCCATGGCGGACCTCGAGGCGGGCATCCGCACCGGCCAGCTTGACCTGGAGCCGGAGGACGCCCCGGCAGGTTTCACCGGTGACCCGGTGGAGGTGCTGCGGGACCGGGCCGCCGAACTGCTGTGCGCGACCTACGGCTTCGGCGGTCCCGGGCGGTTCGTCGCCGTCGGCGGCCTGCCGATGCCGGCTGGCCTGGTCGCGTGTACCGGTGCCATCGAGATCGCCGTGCACGGCTGGGACGTGTCGGCGGCCCGCGGCGACGGCCGTCCCATCCCGGCCGCGCTGGCGACCCGGATGCTCGGATTCTGCCCGTTCCTCGTCGCGGCCCGGGAGGACCTGTTCGCCGTCCCGGTCGAGGTTCCCCCCCAGGCCAGCCCCGGCGCCAAGCTGATCGCCTACCTGGGCCGGGACCCGGACTACCCGAGGTGGCGCCCTGGCAGGCTCCCGGCTAGATAAAACCGGGACGGCCCGGAACACCGCCGCGTCACTGACCGTTGTTACTCACTAGTAGCATTAGTGAGAGCGCAGCGTTTAGCAGCTGGGAGGCTGACCGTGCCCCGTACCGCACGCGATGTCGTCTTCGTGGACGGCGTCCGCACCCCCTTCGGGAAGGCCGGCCCGAACGGCCTGTACGCCGAGACCAGGGCCGACGACATGATCGTCAGCGTGATCCGCGAGCTGCTGCGCCGCAATCCGGCCCTGCCCCCCGAGCGGATCGGCGAGGTCGCGATCGCCGCCACCACCCAGACCGGCGACCAGGGGCTGACCATCGGTCGCAGCGCCGCGGTGCTGGCCGGGCTGCCGAAGTCCGTCCCCGGATACGCCATCGACCGGATGTGCGCGGGTGCGATGACCGCCGTGACCACGGCCGCCGGGTCGATCGCGATGGGTGCTACCGACACCGCGATCGCGGGCGGCGTCGAGCACATGGGCCATCACCCGATGGGGTCCGGCGTCGACCCGAACCCGCGGTTCATCTCCGAACGGCTCGTCGATCCCTCGGCGCTGGTGATGGGCTCGACGGCGGAGAACCTGCACGACCGGTTCCCCGCCATCACCAAGGAACGCGCCGACGCCTACGCGCTGGCCAGCCAGCAGAAGGTGGCCGCGGCCTACGCGGCCCGTCAGATCCAGCCCGACCTGGTGCCGGTCGCGGTCCGCAGCGCCGAGCGCGGGTGGGGTCTGGCCACAGTGGACGAGCCGCCGCGTCCGGACACCACCATCGAGGCGCTGGCCGCGCTGAAGACCCCATTCCGGCCGCACGGGCGGGTCACTGCCGGGAACTCCGCCGGGCTGAACGACGGCGCCACCGGCTGCGTGATCGCGGCCCAGGACGTGGCCGCCGAGCTGGGCCTGAGCGCCCGGATGCGGCTGGTCGACTTCTCCTTCGCCGGCGTCGACCCTGCGGTGATGGGCATCGGGCCGGTCCCCGCCACGGAAGCCGTGCTGGCCCGCAACGACCTGACCATCGACGACATCGGGCTGATCGAGATAAACGAGGCGTTCGCGGTGCAGGTGCTCGCCTTCCTCGATCACTTCAAGATCGCCGACGACGACCCGCGGGTGAACCCGTGGGGCGGCGCGATCGCGCTCGGCCACCCGCTGGCGAGTTCCGGCGTACGGCTGATGATCCAGCTGGCCGGCCAGTTCGCCGGGCAGCCGAGCGCCCGCTACGGCCTGACCACGATGTGCGTCGGGCTCGGCATGGGCGGCACCGTGCTATGGGAGAACCTCAATGTCTGACGAATCGGCCATGACCTCGCTGTTCCCGGATGAAGTGGTCACCAGGGCGCTGGTCCGCGACGTCGAGTTGCCTGCCGGGGCCGGGACGATGGCGCTCATCACCCTGGACAACGGGCACGATCACACCCGGCCGAGCACGTTCGGGGCCGCCGGCCTGATCTCGCTGCGCGATGCACTCGACTCGGTGGCCGCCCGGACCGACATCGCCGCCGTCGGCGTGACCGGCAAGCCCTTCATCTTCGCGGTCGGCGCCGACCTGACCGGAGCCGCGCTGATCGGCTCGCGGGACGAGGCGCTGGCCATCGCCCGGCTCGGGCACGCGGTCTTCCGGCGGTTCGGCGAGCTGGGCGTGCCGTCGTTCGCGTTCGTCAACGGCGCGGCCCTCGGCGGTGGCCTCGAGCTCGCGCTGCACTGCTCGTACCGGACGATATCCTCCGGCGTCACCACGGTCGCGTTCCCCGAGTGCTTCCTCGGCCTGCTGCCGGGCTGGGGCGGCACCTACCTGCTGCCGCGCCTGATCGGCCCGGCCCAGGCGCTGAAGGTCATCATCGAGAACCCGCTCAGCCAGAACCGCATGCTGCGCGGATCGCAGGCCCGCATCCTCGGGATCGCGGACGCCATGTTCGAGCCCGCCGACTTCCTGGCCGAATCGCTTCGGTGGGCTGCCCGCGTGCTGACCGGCTCGGTGACGGTGAACCGGGTTCCCCCGGACGAGGACTGGAACCAGGCCGTGGCCGGAGCGCGCCTGTTCGCCGAAGGCAAGCTGCACGGCGCCGCCCCCGCCCCCTACCGGGCCATCGACCTAGTGGCCGCGGCCCGGGACCGCAGCCGCGACGAGGGATTCGCCGCCGAGGACGAAGCACTCGCGGACCTGCTGGTCAGCGACGAACTGCGGGCTGGGCTCTATGCCTTCGACCTCACCCAGAAGCGGGCCCGCCACGCCGCGGGCGCGCCGGACAAGTCGCTGGCGCGGCCGGTGACCAAGGTCGGCATCGTCGGCGCGGGCCTGATGGCCGCGCAGATCGCGCTGCTGTTCGCGCGCCGGCTCGAGGTGCCGGTAGTGCTGACCGACCTGGACCAGGCCCGGCTCGATTCGGGCGTCGGCCACGTGAAGGCGGAGATCGCCAAGCTGGCGAGCCGCGGCCGGATCAGCGCCGATACGGCCGCGAGGCTGACCGGGCTGGTCAGCGGGTCGTTGACCAAGGACGCGTTCGCGGACGCCGATTTCGTCATCGAGGCCGTGTTCGAGGAGACCTCGGTCAAGCAGCAGGTCTTCGCCCAGGTCGAGGCGGTAGTCCGGCCGGAGTGCGTGCTCGCCACGAATACCTCATCGCTGTCGGTGACGGAGATGGCGGCGGGGCTGGCTCACCCGGAGCGGGTGGTCGGCTTCCATTTCTTCAACCCCGTCGCCATGATGCCGCTCGTGGAGGTGGTCCGGGCCAAGCGGACCGACGACGCCACGCTGGCCACGGCCCTGGCCGTGGGGAAGGCGCTGAAGAAGGACTGCGTGCTGGTCAAGGACTCGCCCGCGTTCGTCGTCAACCGCCTGCTGACCAGGTTTCTCGGCGAGATCATCGCCAGCGTGGACGAGGGGACGCCGTTCGAGGTGGCCGAGCACGCCGCGGACCCGCTCGGGCTGCCGGTCACGCCGTTCGTGCTGCTCCAGCTGGTGGGTCCCGCGGTCGCGCTGCACGTCGGCGAGACTCTGGCCGCCGCGTACCCGGACCGGTTCGCGGTGTCGCCGAAGCTCCGCGCCCTGGTCGCGGCGGGCAAGACCGCGGTCTACGGTCCCGACTTCTCGGTCGACGAGTCGGTCGCCGCCATCTTGTCTGGCGGTGACCGACCGGCCACGGCCGGGCAGGTCAGGGAGCGAGCGCTGGAAGCGCTGGCCGAGGAGATCAGGCTGATGCTGGACGAGGGCGTCGTGGCCGGTCCCGAGGACATCGACCTGTGCATGATCCTGGGTGCGGGCTGGCCCTTCCACCTCGGCGGGATCACGCCCTACCTGGACCGTACCGGGATCACGGAGAAGGTGACCGGTACTCCGTTCCGGATTTAGCGTCGCTTACCCCGTAGGCGACCCGGCCGGCATCTCGAGTTGTACCGCTGGGAGCCGAGGCCACGTCGGCGCCGTTGACGCCTCGTAGTGCTAGGCATAGTGTTCCGTGGTATGGATCGTGAACGGCTCAAGGGAAACCTGGACCTGCTGCTGCTGTCGGTACTCTCCTCCGGTCCCGCGCACGGGTACGCGATCATCTCGGCGCTGCGCGACCGCAGCGGGGGCACGTTTGACCTGCCCGAGGGGACCATCTACCCCGCCTTGCACCGGCTGGAGGATGCCGGCCTGCTGGTCAGCACCTGGGACCAGGCGCAGGGTCGTCGCCGCCGCGTCTACGGGCTGACCGACCAGGGCGCGGCCGCGCTGGCCGCCCAGCAGACCGAATGGCGTAAGTTCGCCGGCGGGGTGCACGCGGTGCTCGGCTCGGCGGGTCAGGCCGTGTGGCCGCCGGCCGCCGGCCCGGCCCGGGCCGAGCCGGGGTGGTCGGCATGAGCGAGATGGCCCCCGACCTGATCGCCGGGTACCTGGAGGAGCTGTACGCCGGGCTGCGGGTCCCGGCGGCCGAGGCGGAGCTGATCGCGGTCGAGGCCGAGGACCACCTGCGTGAGACCGCCGCGGCGGGGATAGCAATCGGGATGACCGAGCTGGCGGCCCAGCAGGCCGCGATCTCCGGCTTCGGGCCGGTCCGGGCCGTGGTCCGGGCGCATCGCCGGCGGGCCGTCACGGCCGGCGGCGCGGCCATGGCCGCGTGGAAGCTCGCCGCGCTGCTGGCGACGACCGTCGGCGTCGGCGGCCTGGCCGGGATGGGGATCTTCACGTACTTGCTGCGATCCGCCCCGGACGGCCCCGGCCCCGTTCCGACGGTGGCGGTCGTCTACGCGGCCATCGCGGCGGGCGGCCTGGTTCTGCTGGCCGCGCGCCGGCTGACCGGGCACCGCGCCCCGCGCCGGGATCCACTGTCCCCGGGGGTAACGGCGAGCTGCTTCCTGGTGGCATCGGCGCTGCTGTGGATCTTCGGGTTCGTGCTGCGATCCGCCCCGGCTCCGCCCCCGGGCCGGCCGGGCCGTGCTCGTTCGTGTGCAACGTCGGCGGACTCGCGCCTCCCTCGAGCCCTGGTCCCGCCGCCGGTCCCGTGCTGATGGTGCTGGTCGTCTATACGGCCATGGCGGCGGGCGGCCTGGTTCTGCTGGCCGCGCGCCGGCTGACCGGCCGCCGGCTGGCCGGGCACCGCGCCACGGTCCGGGACCGGCTGTCCCCGGGCACGACGGCGTGCTGCTTCCTGCTCGCATCGGCGCCGCTGGCCGCCCTCATCGTTAGGCTCATCGTGAGCGGCCCGGGGATGCCCATCGCTCCGGCCATCACCCTGTCCTGGGCGACCCCGCTCTCGGCTGGCTCCGTCTCGGCCGCTCCCCTCGTGGCGGGCGCCGTCGTCGCCGGGTGCCTGGCGGTGGCCGCCGGTTACGGTCTCCAGGCGGCGCTCAGGCGGGCCCGGCGCAGGCCCGGATCAGGTGCGCTCTGCCGCGTCCTGGGCCAGGCTGATCGCGACGGTGCGGGCCGTGCGTACGTGTGAGTCCCGTCGCGGGTGTCCCGAAGGCACCTGGCGAGCGCGTCTGCTCGCCACGGCACTGCTGCTGAGCGTGGTCTCGGTGGCAGGGTGCACGGGAAGCTCGGCCGGAACGGCGCACGGCACGGCCACGCCGGCCGGCCCTGCTACCCCGCCCGGCGTGGCTTCCGACTGCCTGCTTCCCCCGGTCTCCTGCTATGCCCCGGCCCTGTTCCGGGTCGAGTATGGCATCCCGCCCTTGCTGGTCAGGGGGATCGACGGCCGCGGCGAGACGGTGACGGTCCTGGCCGTGGCCCCGTCCACCGGCGCCCCGTCCCCCAGCTCCACGGTAGCCCCGCCTCCTGGAGTCACGCCTGCCAGCGATATACGCCAGGATCTGGCGGCATTCGACGGCATGTTCCGGCTGCCCACCGTGCCGATCCAGGTCGTGACCACCCTGGCCGGCGCAGGCTCGCCATGGAAGGCGGCTGACGAGGAGGTCCAGGACACCGAGATCGTGCACACGGTCGCCCCCGCCGCCGCTCTGCGGGTGGTCCTGGTGCCCTCCAGCGCCCTGGACAGCCCCGCGAGCGCGACCACCGACATGCTCGCCGGATTGCGGCTGGCCGTCTCCGGCACCGACGTGGCGTTGATCAGCTTCAGCCTGGGCGAACACTACTTCACCAGGGCTCAGGTGACCCAGCTGCACTCCGTCCTGGTGGCAGCGGCCGCTCACCATGTCACGGTGACAGCCGGCTCCGGCGACAACGGCGGGTTCAGCGACGCTGACTTCGGGGACACGGCGGTCAAGGAGGTCAGCCTCCCGGCCTCCGACCCGCTCGTGCTGGCTGCTGGCGGCACCACGCTCAACGGGAATCTCTCGGCCGGCTTCTACATCAGCGAGACCACCTGGAATGGCCAGGGCGGCTTGGTCCTGACCAGCGGAGCATCGGGGGGCGGCTTCAGCCACCTGTACGCCCGTCCCGCCTATCAGGACGGCGTCCACGGGATCTCGGCGATGCGGGGCGTGCCGGACGTGGCCGGTGAGGCTGATCAGGAGAGCGGCTGGGCGTTCGTCTTCACCGGCGGCAGCACGAGGTGGATCATGCCGGCTTCCGGCAGCAGCGCCTCCGCGTCGCTGTGGGGAGGACTCATCGCGCTGGCCGACCAGTACGCCCATCACGACCTCGGCTTCGTCAACCCCGCCATCTACCGCATCGCCCGCGGCTCCAGCTACCACCAGGCGTTCCATGACATTACTACCGGTAGCAACATCGTGAACACGCCGCCGGTCGGCACGGGCGGTTACCAGGCCGGTCCCGATTGGGACCCGGCGACGGGCTGGGGAAGCCCCGACGCGCAGGTGCTCGTCCCGCTGCTGGCCGCCTGACCAGTAGCCGCCTGAAGTAAAGGATGGGAATGAACTCCGGCCAGGCGTACCCGGCACACGGTCCAGGTAACGCAGGCGCGCCACGGGTCATGGTGGCGGCGGACGGCATCTGCCGGACCTTCGGCAGCGGGCACACGGCCGTTCATGCCCTGCGCGGGGTCTCGTTCACGGTGGACCGCGGCCAGCTCGTGGCCTTGCGCGGGCGATCCGGCTCCGGCAAGACCACGCTGCTGAACATCATCGGCGGCCTGGACGACCCGACGGTCGGCCGGGTGTGGGTGGACGGCCGCGAGGTGAACCGGATGACCGAGCGGGAGCGGCTGGCCCTGCGGCGGGACCGGGTCGCCTTCGTCTTCCAGGCCTTCGGGCTGGTGCCGATGCTGTCCGCGGCGGAAAACGTCGGGATCCCGCTGCGCATCGAGGGTATGCGGCCGGGCGAGCGCCGGGAGCGGGTGGCGGCCATGCTGGCGCTGACCGGGCTGTCCAGCCACGCCGAGCACCGCCCGGGTGAGCTTTCCGGTGGCCAGCAGCAGCGGGTGGCCATCGCCCGCGCGCTGGCCGGCCGGCCGGGCGTGCTGATCGCGGACGAGCCGACCAGCCAGCTCGACCTGGAGACCGGCCGGCAGATCATGGAGCTGCTGCTCAGCGTGGTGCGTTCGGAGGGGATCACCGCCCTGGTCGCCACCCACGACGAGGCGCTGATCGACCTGGCCGACAAGGTCATCTCGTTGCAGGATGGTTCCGTCGCCACCGTCAGCAGCACCCCGGGAAGGTAGGGCGCCGCATGCGTGGGCTGGGGGTGTCCTTCCTCCTCCGCCGGGCCCGGGCTTCGTGGTTGCTGCTGGCCTGTGTCGCGGTCACGGTCCTGCTCGCCACCGGGCTCGCGGCCGTGCTGTGGACCTTCGCCGGGGCGGTGGTCCCGTTCGGCGCACAGGGCTTCCTGGCCGATCCGCAGAACCGGGTGCTCGGGATCAACGGCCCGGTCAACGCCCGCGAGGCCGCTGCCGACTCGCAGCAGATCCGGGCCGCGCTGCGCCAGGCGTGGCCGGGGGTCGGGTTCTCACTCGAAAGCGCGCTGTGGACGGACCAGCTCCAGCTCCCGTCGTCGGGCAATCCCACGGCCACCAGGCAGATCCTGCTCGCGTCGCTGGCCGGGATCAGCGCCCAGGTGACGTTGACCGCCGGCACCTGGCCCGGGCCGCCGCACCGCGGCGGTCCGGTGCCTGCCGCGGTGCCTGCCGCCGTGGCCAGCCAGCTGCACCTGACGGTCGGCTCGGTGCTGACGGCCGCCCCCCTGTCCGGCGGGGCGGCGGTCTCGCTGCAGGTCACCGGCCTGTTCCGGGCCAATGACCCGGCGTCGCCTTACTGGGCGCTGGACCTGCTACCGGTCTCAGGGATGAGCGTCCAGCAATACTCCGCCAGCTACAACGGGGTCAGCACCTCGAGCTCGTCCACCAGCTACGGCCCCGCGGTGGTGAACCCGGCCGCGTTCGGCGGGGCGCTCACCGTACGCCAGGCCTCGTGGATGGTGCTGCCGCAGGCGCCGGCCATGGCCCGGGGGAACCTCGAGGCACTCAGCACAGGCACCGGCGCGGCGGTGACGCAGCTGAACGAGCTCCTGCCCGAGGGGCTGACCGTGACCTCGGGCCTGCCGCAGATCCTGGCCGGCATCGCCAGCACCATCGTGCTGACCCGGTCGCTGTTCACGATCGCCGCGCTGCTGTTGCTGCTGGTGGCCGGGGCCGCCCTGGTGCTGGCCGCCCGGTTGCTGGCCGGCTTGCGCGAGGAGGAGTCCGCGCTGCTGCGGGCGCGTGGCGCCACCAGGTGGCAGGTGGTGCGGCCGGTGCTGGCCGAGGCGGTGCTGGTGGGCGTCGCGGCCGGCCTGGCGGGCGTGCTGGCCGGCACCCGCCTGACCGCCAGCCTGGCTGGCAGCAGCCTGGCCCGCCTGGCCGACTTGCACCTGGCCGGTTACACGAGCCGCGCCATCGTCCCGCTGGCCTGGCTGTCGGCCCTGGCCATGCTGGTCGTGTGCGCCGCGGTGATGACCTGGCCGGCGCTGCACGCCCCGGCTCCCGACGCCGCCAGGCTCCGCCGCGGCCGGCAGGCCCGGCTGGCGGGGATCGCCTGGGCGGGCGGCGATCTGGCCCTGGTGGTGCTCGCCGCGGTCGCGGTGTGGGAACTGCGCGGCTTTTCGGCGGTCGCGCATCCGGCCACGGGATCGCTCGGGATCGATCCCGTGGTCGCCCTCGCCCCCGTACTCGCGCTGGCCGGCGTGGCCATCATCCCGCTCCGCGGGCTGCCGCTGCTGGCCAGGCTGGCGGACAAGGCAACCGACCGCGGACGGCGGCTGGCCGCCGCCATGGTGAGCTGGCAGATCGCCCGGCGGCCGATCCGCCAGGCGGGCCCGGCCCTGCTCCTGGTGGTCGCCGTCGCGACCACCACGCTGGCGCTGGCCGGGTACGCGAGCTGGCGGCAGTCGGCCGCGGACCAGGCCGCTTTCGCGGTTGGCTCGGATGTACGGGTGGACGCCGCGGACCAGCTGCCGCTGGGCGCGACCGGGGCGATCACCCGGGCACCGGGTGTCACCGCCGCCACGTCGGCCAGCCTCGCCAGTATCGCCAACGGAGGCCAGCTGGTCGCGCTGGACGCGAGCGCGGCGGGTAAGACGATCCTGCTCCGCCCCGACCTGTCGTCGCTTCCGGTGAGCGCGCTGTGGCAGCGCATCACCCCGCGACCGACGTCCGGGCTGGTGCTGCCCGGCCAGCCGGAACGGCTGGAGGTCCTCGCGTCCCTGGGGGCGGGTCCGGGTACCGGCGCAGCCGAGGTACGCAGGGATCTCGGCTCAGCCACCATCACGGCCTGGGTCGCCGATGCCGGCGGGGCCATCTACCAGATCCCCGCCGCCGGGCTGCTGCCCGCCGACGGCCGGCCGCACGCCCTGGTGGTCACGCTGTCAGGTTCGGGGCAGGCCAGCTACCCGCTGCGGCTGCTCGGGCTCACGCTGACCTATGTCCTGCCGCCATACGACCCGGCGAACCCGCAGTCGGCCCCGGTCGCCGGCCTGTCCATCGAGTCCCTCGCGGCGGCCGGAACGGCCAGCGGCCCGTTCGGCGAGCCATTCAGCCAAGGTGCCGCCCTGGCGGCGTGGCAGGACGGGGGATCGTCGCAATACGTGCCGGCCGGCCCGGCGAACCTGGGCGGGCCACCGCTGCCGTCGAGCGGAGCACCGCCGGCGACCCAGGGCTGGACGCGCGCCGCCGGAGGCGGACAGCGGCTCACGTTCAATGCCGGACACGATCCGTCGGCGCAGGTCCAGCGCGAGATCGCCTTCGATCCCGCGATCGCCACCGGGATGGTCACGGTTATCGCGCGGCCGCCGTCGGCGGTCGTCCCGGCCATCGCCACCGCCGGTTACCTGACGGCCAGCCGGCTCGGCGTCGGATCGATCGTCTCGGTTACGCTCAGCCATACCAAGGTTCTCTTCCGGATCGTGGCCTCGGTGGCCGACTTCCCGACCGTCTTCGGGCCGAACCGGGCGCTGATCGCCGACCTCCCGGAGGTCAACGACCTGCTCGCCGCCGACCAGGTGACGCTCGCCGCCCCCCAGGTGACGCCCCTGCCGGTGACCCGCTGGTGGCTGCGCACCGCGGACGGCCGGCTGCCGCGGTTGCCCGCCGGACTCGGCCTGTCCGTCACCGGCCGCGTCAGCCAGCGGGCGGCCCTGCTCGACAACCCGCTGCTGACGGCTCCCCGGCAGGCCCTGCTGGCCATCGGGGCGGCGGCGGTGCTGCTCGGCGCGGGCGGGTTTTCGATCAGCGTCGCGGGTAGCCTCCGCTCGCGGCGGACGCAGAGCGCGGTGTTCGCCGCGCTCGGGGTGGGGAAGAACGCCCAGGCCGGTCAGCTGTGCCTGGAACAGGGCGCGCTCAGCCTTCCGGCCGCGGCCGCGGGTCTGCTGGCCGGGATCGGCCTGGCTCACCTGCTGGTACCCGCGATCACCCTGACCGTGGATGCGGTGCCGCCGGTGCCGTGGGCGCTGGTCGTGGTACCGTTCGGCCCGGCCGTTGCCCTGGCCCTGGTCACCGCGGCCGTGCCGGTCGCCGCCGCGGCCCTGTCGGTCCTGCGCCGACCCGACCCGGCGGCGCAGTTGCGGGCGGAGGCCGGATGAATACGCTGTGGCTGCGGCTGCGCGCGGGGTGGGTGACGCTGACCGGCACCGGCGCCGTCGCCACTGTCGCCTTCGGCTTGCTTGTGTTCGTCGCCGTACTGGCTAGCCTGGCGATCCCGCGGGAGAGCGTGGCGTTGCGCACCGGGGCGCTGCAGCGCGTGATCGCGGCTTCGTCGCCCGCCGACCGGACCGTCGTCGGGACGGTGGGCGTGACGTCCATGGGGGGAGACTCGACGGTTCAGGCCAGTGACATCGCGGCGGTCGGCGCCTCCTTGCGGGCGAGGCTGGCTGCGGGCGGCGTGCCGGTGGCCGGCGACTCGCCCGTCTGGGCCAGCCTGACCACAGCCTACGTGCCGGTCAGCGGGACCGCCCAGGCCGCCGGGTACGGACCGCCGCAGCTCGAGTTGACCTACCGCACGGCGCTGGCCCGGTACAGCCATATCGTCGCCGGGCGGCTCCCGGCCGGCGGCGAGGCGGCCGGGCCGCGGACCGTGGTGCAGGTGGCGGTGACCACCGACACCGCGGCCAGGCTCGGGCTGCGGGTCGGCGCCCGGCTTGACACGGGGACGGTGGAACTGGTGGTCACCGGGATCATCCGGCCGGCCGACCCGGCTGCCGCCTTCTGGACCCAGAGCGCCGCGGCGGCCAGTCCCGTGCTGTCGCAGGGCTCCTCGGCGCAGCAGTACTGGAGCGGGGCGGTCTTTATCGGCGCCGGTGCGCTTCCGCTGATCGAATCGACGCTGGACCCGAGCGAAATGCAGGTGACCTGGGTATACGCGGCCGCGCTCGGTGGGCTCACCGCGGAGGCGGCGAGCAACCTGGATGCGAGCCTCGACAGCATGGCCTCCTCCGGGGCGACGTTCCTGATCGCCGGGATCCCGATTACGGCGGCGGTCACCTCCCAGATTCCCTCGGTCCTCATCCCGTTCATCGCCGGGGAAAGCGCCGCCGCCCCCGTGCTCGAGCTGCTGTATGTCAGCCTGGCCGTCCTGGGGGCCGTGGTGGTGCTGCTCGGCGCCCGGCTGGTGGCGCAGCGCCGCGCCGCCGAGTTCACGCTCATGCGAGCCCGGGGCGCGGCGCTGTATCAGCTCGGCTGGCTGGTGCTGCGCGCCAGCGTGATCGTCGCGGCGGTGGCCGGCGCGGCGGCCGCGGTCCTGGCCATCAGCCTGACCCCCGGCGACGGCGACGCGGTGGGCTGGTGGCTGGCCGGCCTCACGATCGCCGTGACGCTGGCCGGCCCGCTGCTGATCAGCGTGGTCCCGCAGCGCGTGGCGGCGCCGGTGGCCGAACGGCCACGGCGCCGGGCCGGCGGCCGTAACCGCGCGGTCCGGCGGATCGTCGTCGAGACGGTGCTGGTCGCCGTGGCCGCCGGCGGCCTCATCGTGCTCAGGGACCAGGGCCTGAGCTCCGGAAGCAGCGGCCTGTACACCAGCGCGGCCCCGGTGCTCCTGGCGGTCGGCGTGGCCGTCGTGGTGCTGCGCTGCTACCCTCCCCTCGTCCGCGAGCTGGCCCGGATCGCGGGCCGCTCCCGCGGGGTGGTCGCGTTCGTCGGCCTCGCGCGGGCCACCCGTACTCCGCCCGGCTCCGTCTTGCCGTGGTTCGCGCTGGTGCTGGTGCTGGCCATGGTGGCGTTCCCGGACATCATCGCCGCGTCGGTGACCCAGGCCCAGGTGGCCGCATCCTGGCAGCAGGTGGGCGCCGACGCCATCATCCAGGTCGGCCACAATGAGAGTTTCCTCCCGACCCTGCAGCAACAGGTCTCTTCGGTGCCAGGCGTCGTGGCCACCGCTTTCGCGGACGTCGAAACCGGGTCGCTGTCCTCCGGGTCCTCGCTGTCGGTGTTGTACGTCGACCCGGCCCAGTACGCGGCGGTGGTCGACCAGGCGCCCGGTCCGCGGTTCCCGCTGGCCGCGCTGTCGGGGAGTCCGGCGACGATGCTCCCCGCGGTCGGCAACGCGGCCGCCGCCCAGCTTCTCGGCACGGCGCCGGCCGAGGTCGGCGTGGGGTCCAGTACCATCACGATCCAGCTGGCCGGACGGATCAGCGGCGTCCCCGGCGTGACCGCGAGCGCCGTCGTCGTGGTGCCGGACGAGCCACTCGGCTCCAATCCAGGTGGGAATCTCATGCTGGT
This sequence comes from uncultured Actinomycetes bacterium, assembly GCA_963806335.1. GTDB lineage: Bacteria > Actinomycetota > Actinomycetes > Streptosporangiales > Streptosporangiaceae > Palsa-504. The sequence goes on along the minus strand of CAWDXO010000012.1, from coordinate 689,653 downwards.
CGCCGGGCCCGGGCTGGATGCGGCGCGGCTGAGCGCAGTCGTCTACGGTTCGCAGCCGGACGCGTCGGTGACGTTGCGCGCCACGGCCCTGACCGCGCTGACCACGGCGCCGGTGCTCCAGGCGGCGCGGACGGCCCTGACCCAGGGGCTGGCCACCGCGGCCGGCTTCGGCGTGCTGATCTTGCTGATGTCGCTGCTGCTCACCGCCCAGACTCGCGAGCTGACGCTGGCGAGCCTGGCGACGATGGGGCTGCGACGCTGGCAGGTCCAGCTGCTGCTGGCGGCCGAGACGCTTCCCCCGGTCGTGGCCGCCGCCATCGGTGGCGTCGCGTGTGCCTGGCTGCTTGCGCCACTGGTCGGGCCGTCGCTGAACCTGGCGGCGTTCAGCGGGACCGGTTCGGCCATCGTGGTCGCTCCTGCCGTCTTTCCGCTGGTCGCTTCCGCGGCCGGGCTGGTGCTGGCCGCGCTGCTCGTCCTGGCCGTCCAGGCCGTGATCACCTACTATCGCGGCAGCGCCCGGGCGCTGCGGATCGCTGATTAAGGAGGCCAAGCCAAATGACCGAGCCAGCCGCGCGTATCCCGCAGGACCAGGCCCCCACCGGTGCGGACGGGATGATCGTCTGTGACCGGCTGGTACGGATCTATTCCGGCGAGGGCATCGAGGTACAGGCTCTGCAAGGGCTGGACCTGCTGATCGCCGAGGGGGAGCTGACCGCGCTGATCGGCGCGGCGGGCAGCGGCAAGTCCACGCTGGTAAACATCCTCGCTGGGCTGGACGCACCGACGGCGGGGACGGTGTGGGTGGCCGGCCACAACCTGGGCGCGATGACCGCCCAGCAGCGGCTGGCCTACCGGCGGAGCGTCGCCGGCTTCATCTGGCAGCAGACGTCGCGGAACCTGCTGCCCTACATGACCGCCCGGCAGAACGTTCTGCTGCCGATGCGGCTGAGCTCGCTCCGCCGCCGGGAGCGGCAGCGGCGCGCCAATCTCCTGCTCGAGACCCTCGGCATCACGCACTGCGCCGACCGGACTCCGGACCGCATGTCCGGCGGTGAGCAGCAGCGCGCTGCCATCGCCACGGCGCTGGCCAACCAGCCGAAGCTGCTGCTGGCCGACGAGCCCACCGGCGAGCTGGACTCCTCGACCGCCCAGGACGTGTTCTCCGCCCTGCGGACCGCCAATACCGAACTCGGAGTCACGATGCTGGTGGTCACCCACGACCCGGCCGTGTCGTCGCAGGTTCGCCGGACGATCGCGATCAGGGACGGCAAGACGAGCAGCGAGACGATACGACACGCAGCCACCGACGAGCGCGGCCAGACCACACTGCACGCACGCGAGTACGCGACGCTGGACCGGGCGGGCCGGGTTCAGCTTCCGCGCGAGATGACCAGGCGCCTCGGCTTGCGGAAACGGGTCGAATTGCAGGAGGAGCCCGACCACATCGGCGTCTGGCCGGAGCAGGCCGCCGATCAGGAACGGGAGTGACCGCTGCACACTCCACCGGCCGCTACCGCGACCTCACCACAGAGCTGGCCGGGTCAGCGTGGCCGGTGGTCCACGATGCGGCGCATCTTGCCCATGGACCGCTCGACGGAATCAGGCTCCAGGACACTGGTGGTGACGGTGACGCCGATGGTGTTCTTGACCCGCGCCGACAGCTGGACGCCGGCCTCGGCCGCTTCGGGCGCGGTCGTTCCGGTCCGGCGCTCGACATGGACGGCCAGCTGATCCATCCGGCCCTCTCTGGTCAGGTGAAGCTGGAAGTGCGGCGAAAGCGCGGGAATGCCCATAATGAGTTCCTCGATCTGGGTCGGGAACAAGTTGACCCCGCGCAGGATGATCATGTCATCGGTCCGGCCGGTGATCTTCTGCATGCGCCGCATGGTCCGCGCGGTCCCTGGCAGTAGCCGGGTGAGGTCACGGGTCCGGTAGCGGATGACCGGCATGGCCTGCTTGGTCAGCGAGGTGAAGACAAGTTCGCCCTCCTGGCCGTCGGGCCGCGGCTCACCGCTGAGCGGGTCTATCACCTCGGGGTAGAAGTGGTCCTCCCAGATGTGCAGGCCGTCCTTGGTCTCCACGCATTCCTGCGCCACGCCAGGCCCCATCACCTCAGACAGGCCGTAGATATCCGTAGCGTCGATGCCGAGCCGAGCCTCCATCTCGGCGCGCATCTCGTTGGTCCATGGCTCCGCGCCGAAGATGCCGAACCGCAGTGATGACGCCGCCGGATCGTCGCCCTGGCGTTCCATCTCGTCTACGATCGCGAGCATGTACGACGGGGTGACCATGATGATGTCCGGCCGGAAGTCCCGGATCAGGGTGACCTGACGTTCGGTCATGCCGCCGGAGATCGGGATGACCGTGCAGCCGAGCTTCTCGCCCCCGTAGTGCGCTCCCAGGCCGCCGGTGAACAGCCCGTATCCGTAGGCGTTGTGCAGGATATGGCCGGGTCGGCCGCCCGCCGCGCGGATCGAGCGAGCCATCACCGTGGCCCACACCTCTATGTCGTCGTGGGTGTAGCCCACTACGGTGGCCCGGCCTGTCGTTCCCGACGAGGCATGCACCCGTACGACCTGTTCGCGGGGCACCGCGAACATATCGAACGGGTAGTTGTCGCGCAGGTCAGCCTTGCTGGTTAGCGGGAACTTAGCCAGGTCGGCCAGGTCCTTGCAGTCGTCCGGGTGGACGCCCGCCGCGTCGAAGACCGCCTGGTAGTGCGGCACGTTGGTGTACGCATGCCGCAGCGACCAGCGCAGCCGCTCCAGTTGCAGCGCGCGCAGTTCATCGGCCGATGCCCGCTCGATGGGGTCGAGGTCTCCCGAGGGGGAGGTGAGGTCCTGCATCCGGACTCCTCGGTGGCTAAGCGTCGTAGTCAACGGTGATCTTGTCAGAGGCGGGCAGGGCCTGGCAGGTGAGCACATAGCCTGCCGCCAGTTCCTCGCGCTCCAGGGCGTAGTTGCGCCGCATGGTGACCTCACCCTCGGTCAGCAGCGCGCGGCAGGTGCCGCACACGCCGCCTTTGCAGGCGAACGGCAGGTCGGGGCGGACCCGCTGGGCCCCGTCGAGGATCGGCGTGCCCGGCTCGACGGTGGCCGTGCTGCTGCGCCCGTCGAGCAGCACCGTGACCTCGGCGCCAGGACCGACGGGCGCGTCGGCGTGCTTCGCCTCGGCGGGCGGCTCGTCTTCGACGTAGAACAGCTCCCGGTGGATGCGGTTGCGGGGTACGCCGAGTTCGGTCAGGACGTCGATCGCGCCTTGGACCATGCTGAACGGGCCGCATAGCCACCAGTGGTCCACCGCGGCGACGTCGACGGTGACCGGCAGCAGCGAGCTCAGCTTGCCGGGGTCGAGCCGGCCGTTGAACAGCTCCACTTCCTGTGGCTCGCGGCTGAGCACGTGGACCAGGCAGGTCCGCGCCGGGTAGGCGTCCTTGAGGTCGGCGATCTCGTCGGCGAACATCACCGTGTCGTTGCGCCGGTTGCCGTAAAGCAGCGTGACGGTCGAGTCGGGATGCGCGGCTAGTACGGAGCCGGCGATGGACAAGATAGGCGTGATCCCGCTGCCCGCGGCGATCAGGACATGGCGTCCCGTCTGGTCGAGGTCGGGGGTGAACGATCCGGATGGCGCCTGGACGTCGATCACGTCCCCGGCTTTGACCTTGTGCACGAGCCAGCCGGACACCGCACCCCCCGCCACCTCGCGGACGCCGATGCGCGGCGCGCGGCCCCGGGCCGCGCAGATCGAGTAGGAGCGGCGCTCATCGCCGCGGCGAATCGTCAGGGACTGCCCGGGCGCGAAGGTGAACACGTCGTGCAGCCGGCCGGGGACCTCGAAGGTCACCGCGGCGGAGTCATCGGTGAGCGGGTCGACGCGGGCCACGGTCAGCGGATGGAACTCGGTCCGGGACGGGACGGGGCGCGCCATCAGATGTCCTTCACGTATTCGAAGGGCTCCAGGCAGGCGTCGCAGCGGAAGAGCGCCTTGCACGCGGTCGCGCTGAACGCCGCGGTCTGGGTCGTGTCGCGCGAGCCGCACCGCGGGCAGGGGACAGGCTTGCGGTGCGTCGCGGTAAGGGTCAGCGGGACAGGGCCATGCGTCGCGGCCGCGTTCGGCGGTGCGATGCCCGCCTCGTGCAGCTTGGCGCGGCCTTGCGGGGTGATCCAGTCGCTGCTCCACGCGGGCGCGAGCGCGGTGCGCACGGTGACTTCCGCGAATCCGGCCTGGCCGAGCCGGTACCGCAGGTCCTGTGCGATCTCGTGCAGCGCCGGGCAACCCGAGTACGTCGGCGTGACCGTCACCACCAGCCGTCCGCCCTCGGCTGTGACGTCCCGCAGGATGCCGAGATCCGCCAGCGTCACCATCGGCAGCTCCGGATCGGGCACCGCCGCGGCGATCTCGCGGGCGATTTCCAGGGCGTTCCCCAAATCAGTCACCATGTCGCATCCGGGTGGGCGCGGGCCACGCTCTGCAGTTCGGCGAGGACGTAGCCGAGCGCCTCGGTGTGCACTCCATCGCGCCCGGTCTTGCCCGCCACCGCCGCCATCGGCGCGGCCGCCGGCCGGTCGAGGGTCGCCGTGGCCAGGACGGTGTCCAGGACGGCGTCCACCTCGGCCCGGACGTTCTCCGGGTCGGCGGCCACGGCAGGCAGCCTGGCCACGACGGCGTCGGCGCGGAAAAGCTCGTCGACCAGCGGCCAGGTAACGCCGAGCGCCGCCTGCATCTTGTCGTGCGACAGCTGGGTGCCGTCACCCAGGCGGATCACCCACTGCGCGGCGTAGTCGCGGTGGTAGGTGAGTTCCTTGACGCCCTTGGCCGCGATAGCGGCGAGCACCGGATCCCCTGATCCGGCTAGCTGCCCGAAGAGCGCCAGCCGCCAGGCCGAGAAGACCAGCAGCCGGCCGGTCAGCTCGGCGAAGTCAGCGTCCAGGCCCTCGACGAGCCGGACGTTGCGGAACTCGTTTTCGGCGCGGAAGAACGCGAGCTGGTCCTCGCGCCGCCCTTGACCGTCGGCCCGCAGGGCACTCTCGGCCTGGCCTGCCCGCGCCAGCAGCATGCGCGCCTGCCCCAGCAGGTCGAGGGCGATGTTGGCGAGCGCCGTCTCCTCCTCGAGTTCGGGCAGCCGTGTCATCCACTGCTGTAGCCGATGCGAGTAGATCAGCGCGTCGTCACCGAGCATCAGGCAGTACGTGGCCAGGGCGGCGGCGTCAACGCCATCCGGCACCGACGCGTCGGTGCCTTCCAGCGGGTCGGTGAACCCGGTGCCGAACGCCCAGCGATGATCCTCGGTCTCCTCGCTGAGGCTCTGGTAGGCGTCGAACTCGTCCTCGGTCATCGGCCCGCCCTACATGTGGGGCACATCGTCGGGGATCTCGTAGAACGTCGGGTGCCGGTAGACCTTGTCGCCGGACGGCTCGAAGAACGGGTCTTTCTCGTCCGGGCTCGACGCGGTGATGTCCGTGGCCGCGACTACCCAGATGCTCACGCCCTCGTTCCGGCGGGTGTACAGGTCACGGGCATGGTGCAGGGCCATCTGCGGGTCGGCCGCGTGCAGCGATCCGACGTGTACGTGATTCAGGCCCCGCTTGCCGCGCAGGAACACCTCATAAAGCGGCCAGCCCGAGCGCACCTGCGGTCCGGCCATCAGGCGGCGTCCTTTCTGGCCGCCTGTTTGGCGGCGTAGGCCGAGGCGGCCTCGCGCACCCAGGCTCCCTCGTCGTCGGCCGCCTGACGGCGCGTGACCCGCTGGGCGTTGCACGGGCCGTTGCCCTTGATCACGGCCATGAATTCGTCCCAGTCGACCGCGCCGAAGTCGTAGTGCCCGCGTTCGTCGTTCCACGTCAGGTCGGGATCGGGCAAGCTGACGCCAAGCTTTTCCGCCTGCGGCACGGTCATGTCGACGAAGCGCTGCCGCAGCTCGTCGTTGGTGTGCCGCTTGATGCCCCAGGCCATCGACTGCGCGGTGTTCGGCGACTGGTCATCCGGCGGCCCGAACATCATCAGTGACGGCCACCAGAACCTGTTCGTGGCGTCCTGCACCATCGCCCGCTGCGCCGCCGAGCCGCGCATCATCGTCATCAGCAGTTCGTAGCCCTGCCGCTGGTGAAAGGACTCCTCCTTGCAGATGCGCACCATGGCGCGCGCGTACGGACCGTAGGAGGAGCGGCACAACGGCACTTGATTGCAGATGGCCGCGCCGTCGACCAGCCAGCCGATCACGCCGACGTCGGCATAGGTCAGCGTCGGGTAATTGAAGATCGACGAGTACTTCTGCCGTCCGTGCACGAGCTTGTCGGTCAGGTCGGCGCGATCGGCGCCGAGGGTCTCGGCCGCCGAGTAAAGGTACATGCCGTGCCCCGCCTCATCCTGGACCTTGGCGATCAGGATGGCCTTTCGGCGCAGCGAAGGGGCACGGGTGATCCAGTTACCCTCTGGCTGCATGCCGATGATCTCGGAATGAGCGTGCTGGGCGATCTGGCGGATCATCGTGGCGCGGTAGGCGTCCGGCATCCAGTCGCGTGGTTCGATGCGCCGGCCGCGCTCGAGCGTCTCGTCAAAATGGGCTTCGAGTTCGCCCGTCACCTCGTCGGGGAGCACGGTCATCGCTACCATCCCTCCGGCTTTATCTCCGGCACCATCGTAAGCATCATCGCGCCGCCCGGACCCTCGCCCGCAAGCGCTATTATTTACCGGACGTTCGGTCAATAATACAGGAGGGGATGGCGGTGCCACCGACGCCCGGCGTCCAGGCGATGATGATGAAGGACGAGGCTTCGCGCGGGCTTGGCATCGAGCTGGTCGACCAGGGTGCGGGACGGGCGGTGACCCGGATGACTATCCGCGCCGACATGGTGAACGGGCATGCCGTCGCGCACGGCGGGCTCATCTTCACGCTGGCCGACACCGCGTTCGCCTGCGCGTGTAACAGTCACGGCCCGGTGACGGTGGCGGCCTCGGCCGATATCGTCTTCGTGGCTCCCGCCCGCGAAGGCGACGTCCTGGTCGCCGAGGCCGTCGAGCGCACCCGCTTCGGCCGGTCGGGGCTGTACGACGTGACCGTTCGCCGGGGCGCCGACGTGATCGCCGAATTCCGCGGGCGAAGCCACCAACTCGCGTCCGGGTCAGCGTCCGCTCCGCCGGCCGTCCCGCCGCCCGCGCCGACATTGCCGAGCCGGTGATCCCGCCCTCCGCCTCAGGCCAGAACGCCGAGGATCCCGAGGACCGCCGGGTCGGCCCGCCGCGCCGCGGCCGGCCGGGGTACGACCTCGAGTCGTTGCTCGCCGTGGCGGTCGAGATCTTCAACGAGCGCGGCTACGACCGCACGAGCATGCGGGACCTCGCGGAGCGGCTCGGCATCGCGAAGTCGGCGATCTATCACCATGTGACGGGCAAGGAAGAACTCCTCCGCCTGGCCCTTGACCGGGCCCTGGCGGGCCTGGCCGCGGTGACGGACCGGGCGCGCGCCCTCCCCGCTCCGGCCATCGAGCGCCTGGAGTACCTGGTCCGCGGCAGCGTCGAAGTGCTCGAAGCCGAACTGCCTTACGTCACCCTGCTGCTGCGAGTTCGCGGCAACACCGAAGTCGAGCGAGCCGCGCTGGGCCAGCGGCGCGCCTTTGACCGGTTCGTGGCCGAGCTAGTGGCCCAGGCCGTGCGTGACGGTGACATCCGGCCGGACGTTGACGCGATGATCACGGCGCGGCTGCTGTTCGGGCTGGTCAACTCGGTCGTCGAGTGGTACCGCCCGGCCCCGCGCGACAATAGGAGGTCCGCCGCGAAGGCTCGGTTCCTCCCGGACGAGATATGTGCCATGGCCTTTGACGGGTTGCGCACCAGGCGGGGCTAAATTGCTGGCCGGGCAAGACCGGCCGGCGCGTATTGATCAGTAGCGGATCGTGATCTCGCGGCCCCCGCGGTCGAGTTGCGGAGAATCGGGGATGACGATCGCCTGGCCGGTGGCGATGCGCCAGGCGCTCCAGGCGACGGCCGCCGCGTCCAGGGTGTCCGTCACCGGGGCCGCGGTCACCGGGGCCGCGGTCACCGGGGCCGCCGCGCCGGCCGGGAGCGCAACCGCGGCGGACAGGCCGACCGGGAAGACGATCCCGGCGCTGGCCAGCAGTTCGCGGCGCAGTTCGCGGCCGGGCGCGGTGTGCTTGCTGTAGGGGAGCGGCGCGCCCGCCAACGCGCCGAACGCCAGTTCCGGGTGCACCTCGTACAGCGAATGCCCGCAGGCATGGCGGTAGCGGTTAGCCTCGAGCAGCTTGGCGCGCAACCCCCAGGCCTGGATGCTGAACCCCTGGCCGGTGAGCTCGCGGCAGCGCTGGTTTGCGGCCTGGTAGCCCGGCTCCGCCCAGACCGCTTCGGGCGGGATGGCGAAGACCGAGCTGCGCCGGGGCCCGAGCAGGCCGCGGGCCGCCCGGTCCGCCTCACGCCAGCCCGATTCAAGCAGCCCGAGCGGCATGTCGATCCCCACCGCCGCGACCGGATCCGCGGCCAGCAGGCTCGCCAGCGATCCGTGCACCCGGACGGAAGCCGGAACCGCACCTAGCTGGCCAATCGCGCCCGGCGCCTCCAGCGTGACCGCGACCCACCCGCGCCTGCAGGCGTCTATCCCGGTCACGCGCATACCGCTACGGTCGCACACCCGGCGCCGACGGATCGACTCGCGCACTTTCCCGGCGAGGCTACCGGCGCACCGCGTCGCGAGCCGCTAAGGTGTTCTAATGGCCGAGCGCACTATCGGCGTCACTGACGAACGGGCAGGCTATGAGGACGTCGGCCCGGTCCAGTTCCGCTGCACCGCGCCGGACGCGCTTTCCAACCTCGTCGCGGTCCTCGAGCTGACCGCCGACCGGCAGATCCGCTGCAGCGCCGCGACCAGGCGGCCGCTGGCCGCCACGGTCAAACTTGTCGAAGACGTCCTGGTCGCCGGAGACTACTACGAAGGCCACCGCGGCGAGCCCGTCGCCGCCTTCGCGTGGCCGGTCCTGCTGCAGGTCGGCGCTCTGGCGCAACTCGACGGGACCAGGCTCGAGCTGACCACGCGCGGCCAGGCGGTGCTAGGCCGGCCGTCCTACGAGGCGCTCGGCGGGCTGTGGGCCAGGTGGCTGAAGAGCGTGTCGCACGATGAGCTAGCCCGGGTGGAGGCGATCAAGGGGCAGCGGAGGCCCTCGACCCTGACCTCGGTGCCCAAGCGCCGGGCCGCGGTGGTCGCCGGCCTCGCCTCGCTGTTGCCGGGCGCCTGGGTCGACGTCGACGCGCTGCTGTCGATCCTGGAGTACCAGCGGACGCCGCTGGTGGTAGCCAGGAGCCTGATGGCGCTCTGGCGCCTGTACCTCGTCGATTCGTATTACGGATCGCTCGGCCACGCGGGCCGCCACGCCTGGGGTGTCGTCGAAGGACGCTACGCGCTTTGCGTGCTGTTCGAATACGCGGCCACCATCGGAGCGATCGACGTGGCCTACACGGACCCGGCGGGCGCGCGGGACGACTATCGCGACCTCTGGGGTGCTGACCATTTTGCCTGGCTGTCTCGGTACGACGGCCTGGTCGCCGTGCGGGTCAACGAACTGGGCGCCGCGATCCTCCATGACCCGGTGGCCGTGGGCGGAGTCGAACTGCCGGTACCCCGCCTAGACCCTCAGTAAGCGACGCTGAAGCGCTGCCTGCGGTGCTCCGGCTCCTCGATCTCGTCGACGAAGGCCTTGGCGTAGTCCGCGCCCGAGATGTTGGAGTTCCCGTCGGCATCGGCGAGCAGGACGTCGCCGCCGACGCGGTAGTGACCGGTGGCCTCGCCCGGAGCGTACGAGCCGAACCCGGCGGCCGGGCTCAGGTAGAACCAGTCGACGTCGGCCGTGGTTTCGCGCAGCGCGGCCAGGACGTCGGCCTGACCCAGGGCCTCGCCCTTGTGGGCTTCGGGAAAGGTCGGCAGGTCCACCACCCGCGGGCCGTCCTCGGTGACGTGCAGCGAGCCGGCGCCGCCGACCACCCCGAGCCTGGTGCCGTGCTCGGCTGACGCCTTGGCCAGCATCGGGACCGCGTCGGCGAGGCGGACGCCGTCCTGGGCGGAGGCACGGATCGCCACCACGACCACATCGGCCTCGACGGCCATGTGGTCGACGAGCGCGGGATCATGCAGGTTGCCCGCCCGCGCGATCAAGCCGGCCCGGCCCGCCACCTCGTCTTCCCTCCGGCTGACCGAGATTACGGTGTGACCTCGCCGCAGCGCCTCGTCCCTGATCGCACCGCCGGCGTATCCGGTCCCTCCGAAAATCGCGATCGTCGCCATGTTCTCTCCCGTCTGCTGCGGTTAAGTGCTGAGCCACCCCCATTCCCCGGGATGGCGCGTCCAACCACAGGCGGCGCCGCGCCGTCATAAGGTGAGCGGGTCCGAGGTAACGGGAGGCGCGGTGAAGCGGTCGTGGCTGGCACTCGCGGGATGCGCCGCGGTCCTGCTGGCTACCGGCTGCACCACGAGCACCACCGCCACCACCCCGGTCCGGGCCACCAGCGCGCAGACAAGGCCGGCCGACCCCGTTCCCGCCAGGACCGGGACTTCGGCCGCGCCGGTCCGCCACGTTCCGACCGGTTTCTGGTCCGGCACCGACAGCTGGCCGGTCCCGGTCACCGGCAGCGGGCCGTACCGCGCGCCGGGCATCGGCGGCGCCTACGGCGGCTACGTCGGGATGGCCGGGAGCTGGTCGTACTGGCTCGGCTGCCACGGTGCCTTCCTGGCCTGGTCCGCGGCCAACAGCGCTCAGGCCGACCGCAACTACGCTCAGTACGGCCTGGGCATCGGCACCGCGGTGTACTGGTTCATGGGCGGCCCCGGCGTCGACCCGAACTACAACGGAAGCACCAAGGAAGCGGCCGCCTGGGGCGCACGGCAGGCGGCCCGGACGCTGGCCGACATGGCCAGGGAGCACGTCACCTACCCGGTCGTCTTCATGGACATCGAACTGCCCGGGGTCGCGCCCGCGTTCGACAACGGCTGGACCGACGTGTACACCTCGTCGTGCAGCGGGGTGGTGAAACAGCGCGGCCTGCCGGCCACGCTTGACCGGGCCGACTTCAACGGCTACTGGGCCTACCTCAGCGCGCACTCCCGCTACAAGCCGGGGGTCTACTCCGCCCCCGGGATCTGGACCCAGATCTTCGGCACCGGCGCCGCCGCCTCCATCCCGCACACCTTCGAGTGGACCTACGAGCCGGAGACCGCCAGCCTGGCCGACGCGCCGCGCGGCTGGTGCCTGAGGTCAGGAGCCGGCTGCGCCGCCTTCTTCGGCGGCGTCACCAGCTCCAGCGCCAGCGCGCTGATGTGGCAGTGGTCGGGCGGCGGCGGGGTCAGGAACGCGATCGGCGACTTCGACCAGATCGACGCCACCAGGCAGGGCTGAGAGCTGGCAAAATGCCCCGAAACCGCCGCCAACCAGGCACCGGCCACCAGACAAGGCATGATGGTGCGGGCCCAAAAGAATCCACAGGAGGCATTATGAGACGGTCATGGCTGGCCCTGGCGGCCTCGCTGGCCCTGGTCCTGGCGACCGGCAGCGCGGCCGCGGCCACCGTGACGGCAGGCACCAGCCGGGCCGCCGTCACCGCTGAGCGGCTGCCAGCCGGGGACGCTCCGCCAGGATTTTGGTGGGGCACGGACAGCTTCCCTGTCTCGGTACCCGGCAGCGCGCCCTACAGCATGCCGCGCCTCGGCGGCGCCTACGGCGGCTACATCGGGATGACCGGGAGCTGGGCCTACTGGCTGGGCTGCAAGGGCGGCTTCATCGCCTTCTCCTCGACCAACGCCGCGCAGGCGCACACCAACTACGTCACCTACCACCGGGGCGTCGGCGACGGCGTGTACTGGTTCATGGGCGGCCCCGGCGTCGACCCGAACTACAACGGGACCACGACCGAAGCCAGCGCGTGGGGCGCGCGGCAGGCGGCGCGGGCGCTGGCCGACATCGCCAACGGGCCCTTTGACTACAAGGTCGTGTGGATGGACGTCGAACTGCCCGGCGTCAAGCCCGCGCTCGACAACGGCTGGAACAACGTGTACACCTCGCCGTGCAGCGGAGTGATCAGGACCTCCGGGGTTCCGGCCGCCGTGGACCGGGCCGACTTCAACGGGTTCGCGAATTACATCGCCGCGCACTCCTCCGACAAGGTCGGCGTCTACTCCGAGCCGGGAATATGGACGTCGATCTTCGGCACCGGGAGCGCCTCGGCGATCCCGAACACCTACGAGTGGACCTACGAGCCGGAGACCACGAACTTCGCCAACGCGCCATACGGCTGGTGCCTCAATCACGGGGCCGGCGCGTGCGCGCAGTTCTTCGGCGGCCAGACCAACGCCAGCTCCCACGCGCTGATGTGGCAGTGGTCAGGCGGCGGCGGCGTCCCCAACGGCTTCGGTGATGTCGACCAGATCGACGGGGCCAGGCTGGGCTGAACAAGGTGACCTAAGGCACGCACCGCGGCCCGTTCCGCATCAAAAGATCTTTGGGCCGAACGGGCCGTCCTGCCTGCCCCAGGATCAGCCTTAGCCGGCGATCAGGGGCTCGAGCAGGATGTCCGGGTGCTCGCGCTGGATCTGGCCGAGCCGCCACTTGTCGGTGAACAGCGCGAGGACCGCGCCGTCGTGGCGGCGGGTCAGCACCTCGACGCCGCGCTGCCCGGCCAGCGCGCGGGCGCCGTCGGCGTCGGTGCGCCTGGCTATGGTGTAGTCGAGGTGATCGAGTTCGGCGCGGCCGCCGAACTCGTGCTCGAGCCGGTGCAGGACCACGTCGAACTGCAGCGGGCCGACGGCCGCCAGCACCGGGGCCTGGTCTCCGCGCAGGTCGGAGGCCAGGACCTGGACGACGCCCTCGGTGTCCAGCTGCTCGATGCCGCGCCGGAACTGCTTCTGCTTGCCCGCTTCCTTGCCCCGCACCACCGCGAAGTGCTCGGGCGCGAAGCTGGGGATGGGCGGGAACTCGACCGGGATCTCGTCGTAGAGCGTGTCCCCCGGACGCAGGGCGGTCGCGTTGACCAGGCCGATCACGTCGCCGGGGAAGGCCTCATCGACCGTTTCCCGGTCCTGGCCGAACATCGACTGCGCGTACTTGGTGGCGAACGGGCGCCCGGTCGCGGCGTGGGTGAGCACCATGCCGCGCTCGAACCGGCCCGAGCACACCCGCACGAACGCCATCCGGTCCCGGTGGGCCGGGTCCATGTTGGCCTGCACCTTGAACACCAGGCCGGAGAACGGGGCGTCGACCGGCCGCGGCTCGCCCTTGAGGTCGGTGCGCTCGGCCGGCGCCGGGGCGAACTGGGTTACGGCGTCCAGCAGGCGGCGGACGCCGAAGTTCGGCAGCGCGGCCCCGAACAGCACCGGGCTCGTCACGCCGGCCAGGAAGGACGGCATGTCGACGTGGGCGCCGATCTCGTCGAGCAGCGCCAGCTCTTCCCGCGCGGTCACGAAGGCGGCGCCGTCCCGGGCTGCGGCGGCCTCGCCGTCGAGGCGTGTCTCGATGGCCCGTCCGGCCCCGCCCGGAGTCCGGGTGAAGGTGACGTAGTCACCGGTGGCCCGCTCGATCAGGCCGCGGAAGTCCCCGGCCACGCCGACCGGCCAGTTCACCGGGGCCGGGCGCAGCCCGATCCGCTGCTCGATCTCGTCGAGCAGTTCCAGCGGCTCCCGGCCCGGCCGGTCCCACTTGTTCACGAACGTGATCACCGGGACGGCCCGGCTGCGGCACACGTCGAACAGCTTCAAGGTCTGCGGTTCAAGGCCCTTGGCGGAGTCCAGCAGCATGATCGCGCAGTCCACCGCGGAAAGGACCCGGTAGGTGTCCTCGGAGAAGTCGGCGTGGCCCGGGGTGTCGAGCAGGTTCAGGACCGTGCCGTGGTAGTCGAAGCGAAGCGCCGCCGAGGTGATCGAGATGCCGCGGGCGCGCTCCATCGCCATCCAGTCGGAGGTCACCCCGCGGCGGCCTGCCTTGCCATGGACCGCGCCTGCCCGGTTGATCGCCGACGCGTGCAGGGCCAGCGCCTCGGTCAGCGTAGACTTGCCCGCGTCCGGGTGGCTGATCACCGCGAACGCCCGGCGCTTGCCCGCTTCCGCGAGCACCTTCATGTCGGCGGCACGAGCAGGCGCCCCCGTATCCGCCATTGTCACTTACGTTAGGATACTGGCTTCGTGGACCGCGTCCTCACGATCCCGAACGGGATCAGCGCCGCCAGGCTGGCCGGGGTGCCGGTCTTCCTGTGGCTGGTGCTCGGGCCGCGGACCGCCACCGCCGATTACTGGGCGGTGGCGCTGCTTATCGTCGCGGGCCTGTCCGACTGGCTGGACGGCAAGATCGCCCGCGCGTTCAACCAGTCCAGCAGGCTCGGTCAGGTCCTCGACCCGGCCGCGGACCGGCTGTACATCGCGGCGACGATCGTCGCGCTCGCCGTCCGGGGGATCATCCCCTGGTGGCTGGTCGCCGTCCTCGGGGTGCGTGAGCTCACGGTCGGCGCCGCGCTGGCCGTGCTGCGACGCCGGGCCGGGTTCGGCACCTTGCAGGTCAGTCTGGTCGGCAAGGCGGCAACCCTTTGCCTGCTTTACGCCTTCCCTTTGCTGTTCCTTGGAGATCACCCCGGCTGGGGAGCGACGCTGGCCCGGGTAATAGGCTGGGCTTTCGCGACCTGGGGCACCGCCTTGTATTGGTGGGCCGCGATTTTGTACCTCGCCCAGGTGAGAATCCTGGTGAGCCGCGGTGCCCGTGCGGAAGTGGGCAGTGCTGCCTCGTGACCTGGCCGGGCGCGCCCGCGAGTCGGCGGGCCGGTCCGTGCCGCGGCGAGGGCACCTCGTGAAGTCGCCGACCGTGGGGTAGACATAAGGCGGAAACCGGGAAAGGAGCTGTAAATCCGGTGAAAGCCGTCGTTATGGCAGGGGGCGAAGGAACACGGCTGCGCCCGATGACCGCGAACCAGCCCAAGCCGCTGCTCCCGGTGGCCAACCGGCCGATCATGGAGCACGTGCTGCGGCTGCTCAAGCGGCACGGCTTCGATGAGACCGTCGTGACCGTGCAGTTCCTCGCCGCGCTCGTCCGCAACTACTTCGGCGACGGCGAGGAGTTCGGGATGAGCCTGCAGTACGCCACCGAGGAGATGCCGCTCGGCACCGCGGGCAGCGTCAGGAACGCCGAGGACGCGCTGCGTGACGAGCCCTTCCTGGTCATCTCGGGCGACGCGCTCACCGATATGGACCTGACCGGGCTCGTCCGGTTCCATCAGGAAAAGGGCGCGCTGGTCACGGTGGCGCTGGCGAGGGTGCCGAACCCGCTTGAGTTCGGCATCGTGATTACTGACGACGATGGCCGGATCCAGCGGTTCCTGGAGAAGCCGACCTGGGGCCAGGTATTTTCCGACACCGTCAACACGGGGCTGTACGTGATGGAGCCCGAGGTGCTCAAGGAAGTTCCGCCGGGCGAGACGATCGACTGGGCGGCTGACGTCTTCCCGAAGCTGCTCAAACGCGGCGCCCCGCTGTACGGCTACATCTCCGAGGATTACTGGGAGGACGTCGGCACCCTCGAGAGCTACATGAAGGCGCAGGCCGACGTGCTGGCCCGCCGGGTACAGACCGACATCGCCGGCTTCGAGGTCTCGCCGGGCGTCTGGGTCTGCGAGGGCGCCGAGGTCGACGCGGAGGCGGTGCTCACCGGCCCGCTGTGCATCGGCGACTACGCCAAGATCGAGGCCGGCGCGCACCTGCGCGAGTACACCGTGATCGGCAGCAACGTCGTGGTCAAGGAGGGCGCCTTCCTGCACCGCGCCGTCGTGCACAACAACGTCTACGTCGGCCAGGGCGTCACCTTGCGGGGCTGCGTGATCGGCAAGAACACCGACGTGATGCGGTTCGCCAGGATCGAGGAGGGCGCGGTCGTCGGGGACGAGTGCGTGATCGAGCCCGAGGCCTACCTGTCCGCCTCGGTGAAGGTCTACCCGTTCAAGACCATCGAGGCCGGCGCCGTGGTGAACACCAGCGTGATCTGGGAGTCCAGGGGCCAGCGGACGCTGTTCGGCCCGCGCGGGGTGTCCGGCCTGGTCAACGTGGAGGTCACCCCCGAGCTGGCGGTGCGCCTGGCCAGCGCCTACGCCACCATGCTGCGCAAGGGTTCCACCGTCACCACCTCCCGGGACGTGTCCCGGGCCGCGCGGACGCTTAAGCGGGCCGTCCAGGGGGCGCTGAACGCCAGCGCGATCAACGTGGTGGACCTGGAGGCCCAGCCGCTCCCGGTGGCCAGGTTCGAGACGGCCAGGGACCACTACAGCGGCGGCATCGCCCTGCGGACCACCCCGGGCGACCCGCAGTCCATCGACATCATCTTCCTCGACGAGCGCGGCGCCGAGCTGTCCCAGGCCGATCAGCGCAAGCTGGAGCGCGTCTTTTCCCGGCAGGAGTTCCGCCGGGCCTTCCCCGGCGAGATCGCCGAGCTCAGCTACCCGCCCCGGGTGGTCGAGTCCTACACCCACGAACTGCTCAGGTGCGTCGACATGACCGGCGTGCGCGAGGCCGGTCTGAAAGTGGTCGCGGACTGCGCGGGCGGTACCGCGTCCCTGGTGCTGCCCAGCCTGCTCGGCACGATCGGCGTGGAGGTGCTCACGCTGAACAACCGGCTGGACGAGGTATCGCCGACTGAGACCGTCGCCCAGCAGCGCGCGGGCCTGCAACGGCTGGCCGAGGTGGTGTCGTCGTCCAAGGCCGCGTTCGGCGTCAGGTTCGACCCGGTCGGGGAGCGGATCCAGCTCGTGGACGAGAAGGGCGAGCTGGTCAGCGAGGACCGGGCGCTGCTGGCCGTGCTTGACCTGGTCGCGGCCGAACGCAAGACCGGCCGGGTGGCCCTGCCGGTGACCACGACCAGGGTGGCCGAGCAGGTGTGCCGTTTCCACGGCGTCCAGGTCGACTGGACGCCGACGTCGATGCACGCGCTCACGCTGGCGGCGGCGCAGGACGATGTCGTGTTCGCGGCCGACGGCCACGGCGGTTTCGTGGTGCCCGAGTGCACTAGGACCGTGGACGGTATCGCGGCCTTCGTCCGGCTGCTCGGCCTGGTCGCGCGGACCCGGCTGACGCTGAGCCAGATCGACGCCAGGATCCCCGCCGCGCATCTGCTCAAGCGGTCCATCCCGACGCCGTGGGCGGCCAAGGGCGGGGTCATGCGCACGGTCATGGAGGCCGCCGGCGATCACGAGATCGACACCACCGACGGCGTGCGGGTCGTCGAGCGCGACCGCGGCTGGGTCCTGGTCCTGCCCGACCCGGCGGACGCCATCACTCACCTGTGGGCCGAGGGGAATGACGCCGACGACGCGCAGCTGCTGCTCGAGGAGTGGGCCTCGGTCGTGGAACAGGCCGGCCGCTAGCCGGGTAAGCTCTATCACTTACACGATGATGTGAAAGGCGCGAACCCACACGGAATTCGCGGATGTGAGACAATCGCCCATTGCGATTCGCCCGGCGGTCATCGCCCGCTGCGGCAGGCAGGCGACGGCGGAGGTGAGACGGCGGTGTGGCGCAGGCGTCGCGACCAAAATAACGGGCGCAGACGGCGCTGGCTGTTCGCGTGGCGCATGGACCGCGCTGCCTCCCCACAGGTACCTTTGGCAGGGTCGCGGGACACCGAGGACTACGCCGAGGGGAGGCCGAGCGGAGCTATGCCGCGCGTCTACTGTGCCCGGTGCGGTCGGCCCAATCCCGATGGTGCCCGGTTCTGCTCGAATTGCGGCGCCCAGCTGGCGGCGCCCGTGCCGCCCGGCGCCGGGATGCCGGCCGGGCCTGCGGCCGCCCGCCCAGGTGAGACCACCTCGACGATTTCCCTGGGCCGCGCGGACGACGGCGATCTCGGCGACGATCTGTTCCCGGATTCCGCGTCGTTCGGTGCCCTGCCGCCAGGCAGCGCGCTGCTGCTGGTCATGCGCGGCCCCAACGCGGGCAGCAGGTTCCGGCTCGACGGCGACCTGACCACCGCCGGCCGGCACCCGGACAGCGACATCTTCCTCGACGACGTGACCGTCTCCCGGCGGCACGCCGAGTTCTACCGGCAGGGCTTCAGGTTCACCGTCCGCGATGTCGGCAGCCTCAATGGCACGTATGTGAACCGCGAGCGCATCGAGGAGGCCGAGCTGACCGGTGGGGACGAGGTCCAGATCGGCAAGTTCCGGCTGCTGTTCCTGACTAGCCAGGATCTCGGTCCGGCACCGTCCGCCGACCGCCGCGGCAGGGGCGCCCAGGACTACGCATGAGCTTCGAGCCAAAGGGCCGCGGCGCGGCCTGGACCGAGGAGCGACGAAGGAGCGACGAGGGCCCGCCGCCGGAGGCGGCCAGGCAAGCAAGGTCGCGCCTAAGGGCGGCCCGGAGGCGAGCGGGAACAGAGCGAGCGGAAAACACCTCATGAGCGAGCCGAAGGGGCGCGGTCAGTTCGGCATCGGCGAGGTGCTGGCCCAGCTGCGCCCCGAATTTCCTGACATCAGCCCCTCGAAGATCCGCTTCCTCGAGGCCGAGGGGCTGATCGAACCGGAGCGGTCGCGATCGGGGTATCGCAGGTTCTCGGCACCGGACATCGAGCGGCTGCGGTACATCCTCACCGTGCAGCGGGATTCGTACCTGCCGCTACGGGTGATCAGGGAACGGCTGGCCGACGGCGGCGAGGCGGCTCAAGCCCAGGGTTCTGGCGCCGGGCGGGCGCCCGAGGGCCTGACCAGGCGCCAGCTGCTCGACGCCGCGGAAATCAGCGAGGCGGAACTCACCGAGCTCGAGGACTACGGCCTGATCCGCCGGGTGAGCCGGCAGTACGGTCCGGACGCGCTCGCGGTGGCCCGGGCGGTGGCGGCGCTGCGCCAGTACGGTGTCCAGGCCAGGCACCTGCGGGCCGTGAAGGCGTCCGCGGACCGCGAGGCCAACCTGGTCGAGCAGGTGGTGGCGCCGCAGCTGCGCCAGCGCGGCCCGGGCGCGCGGGACGCCGCCGCCCGGACGGCGTGGCAGATCGCCGACCTCACCCTGCGGCTGCACGCGACCCTGGTCGAGTCCGCACTCGCCGAGGCTGGGCTGGCCTCCGGGCCGCTGCGCAGCGGCGACTACGAATTGCGCAGCGGCGACTACGGGCTCCCGGGCGCCCGATCCGGGCCGGATCCTGAGGCCGCCGAGCCTTCGGCCGGGGGGCTGCGCTCGGCCTCCGGACGATTACGGGTGTACCTTGGCAAGGTAGCGGTGGCCAGCAGAGGTTCCCCCAAGCACGTGAGGACGGAGCTGTAGTGCGGCAGATGGAGGTCATCGGCGTCCGGGTCGAGATGCCATCAAACAGCCCCATCGTCTTGCTCAAGGAGGCGCAGGGTGACAGGTACCTGCCCATCTGGATCGGGGCGGTCGAGGCAACAGCGATTGCCTTCGCCCAGCAGGGCATGGTTTCCCTTCGGCCGCTCACGCACGATCTTTTCCGTGACGTGCTCGAGGTCCTGAATGTCCAGTTGCGCACGGTGAACATCACCGCGCTGCGCGACGGGATCTTCTACGCGGACCTGGTCTTCTCCAACGGCGCCGAGGTGAGCGCGCGGCCGTCGGACTCCATCGCACTGGCGCTGCGCACGGGAGCGCAGATCTTCGCCAGCGAGGAGATCCTGGACGAGGCGGGCGTGGCCATCCCGGATGAGCAGGCCGACGAAGAAGGCGAAGTAGAGAAGTTCAGGGAGTTCCTCGACACGATCTCACCCGAGGACTTCGGCCGGGCCACCTGAGGTGCTCGCCTGAGCCGGCTGCGTTTCGCCTGGCTGGATGCCGGTATGCCGTGGTGCCGGCGAGAATGTCACGACGCGCCGTCGGTGGTCGTTGACGCGGCCACTGGGGTCGGCTTACGGTGCGAGTACCGTGGGTAGTCAGCTCCGGTGGAGGTGGGCGTGGCGGTAACCAGGGGTGATGACGGCGGTGAGATCTCCGCCGTCGATGGCTCGCAAGGCACCCTGTTCGATAAGGACGAGGTACCCAGCCTCTCCGGTCATGCCGTGCCGCCCGGCCAGGCCGGCCCGCCCGCCGGCCCGGGCCTGGATTCAGGCGAGATCGGGTACCGCGGGCCCATTGCGTGCTCGGCGGCGGGCATTACCTACCGGCAGCTTGACTACTGGGCCCGTACGGGCCTGGTCGAGCCGAGCGTACGCGCCGCCCAGGGCTCCGGCTCGCAGCGCCTGTACAGCTTCCGTGACATCCTCGTGCTGAAGGTCGTGAAGCGCCTGCTCGATACGGGCATCTCCCTCCAGCAGATCCGGGCGGCGGTCCAGCACCTGCGCGATCGCGGCACCGACGACCTGGCCGAGGTGACCTTGATGAGCGACGGGGTCAGCGTGTACGAGTGCACGTCCGCCGACGAGGTAGTGGATCTGCTCCAGGGCGGCCAGGGCGTATTCGGCATCGCGCTCGGCCGGGTCTGGCGCGAGGTCGAGGGAGACCTGGCGGTCCTGCCCGCCGTGCGGGCCGAGGACGGCCTGGTGGCGGCCGAGGACGGATCAGGGTTCCAGGACGATCTGGCCAAGCGCCGCCTGCGCCGCACGAGCTGAATCCGGTTTTAGGGCGTGTCATCCCACGATCTGGCTCTGCTCGGGTAAGGTTGTGGTTGCCGATGACACCGGCCGGGAGAGATCACGCGTTAACCGCGCGGGCGCCGAAGGGGCAACATCCCCGGAACCTCTCAGGCACACGAACCGGACGGGACAGGCAGCTCTGAAGCGGTAGTGCTAGGTCCAGGCGCCGCGACAGACGGGGAGCCGTCGTCCGTGCTCATCCGGGGAGGCTCCATTGACCAGCTTCGCTGTTCGCCACATCGGTCCGTCGCCAGCCGCGCAGCAGCACATGCTCGACAGGCTCGGCTATTCATCGCTCGACGAGCTCACCAGGGCCGCCCTGCCTGAGGGGACCCCGCAGGCCGGCCTCACCCTGCCTGACCCGCTGGACGAGGCGCAAGTGCTCGCCGAGCTGCGCCGGATGGCCGGCCAGAACCAGGTCCTGACCTCGATGATCGGCCTGGGGTACTACGATACGGTCACGCCGGCTGTCATCCGCCGCAACGTGCTGGAGAACCCGGCCTGGTATACCGCCTACACCCCGTACCAGCCCGAGATCTCGCAAGGCCGGCTCGAGGCGCTGCTGAACTTCCAGACGATGATCGCCGACCTGACCGGGCTGCCGTGGGCGGGCGCGTCACTGCTCGACGAGGCTACTGCCGCCGTCGAGGCCATGACGCTCGCGCGCCGCGCCGCCAAGCGGGGCCAGGTGTTCCTGGCCGATGCCGACTGCCTGCCGCAGACGCTCGCCGTTCTCCGCACTCGGGCCGAGCCGCTCGGCATCGAGCTCGTCGTGGCCCCGGTGACGGCCGAGGCGATCGCCGCGCAGCCGGACCTGTTCGGCGTCCTGCTGCAGTTCCCCGGGGCGTCCGGCGCCGTCCGCGACCTCGCGCCGCTGATCGAGGCCGCGCACGCCCAGGGCGCGCTGGCGGCGGTGGCCGCCGATCTGCTGGCCCTGACCCTGCTCCGGCCACCAGGCGAGGCGGGCGCGGACATCGCAGTGGGCTCGAGCCAGCGGTTCGGCGTGCCGCTGTGGTTCGGCGGTCCGCACGCCGGTTACATCGCGGTCAGCGACGCGCTCAAGCGGCAGCTGCCCGGACGCCTAGTCGGGGTCTCGGTGGACGCCGACGGCCAGCCCGCCTACCGGCTCGCGCTGCAGGCCCGCGAGCAGCACATCCGCCGGGAGAAGGCGACCAGCAACATCTGCACGGCGCAGGTCCTGCTGGCGGTGACCGCGGCCATGTACGCCGCCTACCACGGGCCGGACGGACTGGCCGCCATCGCCCGGGGCACTCACCGCAGTGCCGCGGTCCTCGCCGCCACCCTGCGCCACCTTGGCTGCCGAACGGACAGTGGTGCGTTCTTCGACACCATCCGGATTGACTTCGCCGGTGACGCGGACGAGGCAGCACGCGCCCTGGAACGTGCGCGTGCCGCCGGGTACAACCTCTACCTGGCGCCGGACGGCATGTTGCAGGTCAGCTGCGACGAGACCACGACCGACGATCAGCTGCGGGAGGTCGCGGCCGCCATCTGCGCGGTCGCGCCCGCCGAGGTGGAGCTGGCCGGCGACCAGTTTTCCGGCGACCAGGCCGGCGTGCTGCCCGAGTCGCTGCGGCGCACCTCGGATTACCTCACCCACCCGGTGTTCAGCGAGCACCGGAGCGAGACCTCGATGCTGCGCTACCTGCGGCGGCTGGCGGACTTTGACATTGCCCTGGACCGGTCCATGATCCCGCTCGGCTCGTGCACGATGAAGCTGAACGCGGCGGCCGAGATGGAGCCGATCAGCTGGCCTGGGTTCGCCGGCCTGCACCCGTTCGCGCCGTCGGCGCAGGCGGCCGGCTATGCCGAGCTGATCGCGTCCCTTGAGCGCAGGCTGGCCGAGCTCACCGGCTACGACGCGGTGTCCGTGCAGCCGAACGCCGGCTCGCAGGGCGAGCTGGCCGGGTTGCTCGCGATCAGGGCCTACCACGCGTCGCGCGGCGAACATGGACGTGATGTCTGCCTGATCCCCGAGTCGGCGCACGGCACGAACGCGGCCAGCGCGGTGCTGGCGGGCCTGCGCGTTGCCGTGGTCAAGTGCGCCGGCGACGGCACCATCGACCTCGGCGACCTGGACGCCAAGCTGGCGGCGCACGACGGCCAGGTGGCCGCGATCATGCTGACCTACCCGTCCACGGCCGGCGTCTACGAGCAGAACGTGAGCGTCGTCTGCGCGGCGGTGCACGCGGCGGGCGGCCAGGTGTACATCGACGGCGCGAACCTCAACGCCCTGGTGGGCGTGGCCACCCTGCCGTCCTTCGGCGCGGACGTGTCGCACCTGAACCTGCACAAGACTTTCTGCATCCCGCATGGCGGCGGCGGCCCGGGGGTGGGCCCGGTCGCCGTCCGCGCGCACCTTGCCGGCTTCCTGCCCGGGCGGGGCGCGGGACCGGTCGCGGCCGCTCCCTACGGGTCTGCGGGCATCCTGCCGATCTCCTGGGCGTATATCGCGATGATGGGCGCGGACGGGCTCCGCCGGGCCACTCAGGTCGCGGTGCTTTCCGCCAACTACGTCGCCAAGCGGCTGGCGCCGCACTACCCGGTGCTGTACACCGGGCGGAACGGGCTCGTCGCGCACGAGTGCGTCATCGACCTGCGTCTGCTGTCGCGTGACACCGGGATCGGCGTGGAGGACGTGGCCAAGCGGCTGATCGACTACGGGTTCCACGCGCCCACCATGTCGTTCCCGGTCGCGGGCACGTTCATGATCGAGCCCACCGAGAGCGAGAGCCTGACCGACCTCGACCGGTTCTGCGACGCCATGATCGCGATCAGGTCGGAGATAGCGCGGGTGAGCTCCGGTGAATACGACGCCAAGGACAACCCGCTGAAGAACGCCCCGCACACCGCCGAAATGCTCATCGCGGGGGAGTGGAAGCACCCCTACGAACGGGAGGAGGCGGCCTACCCGCAGGGGGTGGACCGCCGCGCCAAGTACTGGCCGCCGGTCAGGCGGATCGATCAGGCCTATGGCGACAGGAACCTGGTCTGCGCGTGTCCCCCGCCGGAGGCCTTCGCCGGCTGAGCCGGCGGCCTCGGCCGGCTGATTCTGCCCGCCGGACATGCGCGCGCCCGCCCCATCTGCGCGCGCCGCCTGCGCCCGTGCGGGGCGGAGGGGAGGATGCGGGGCGCGCAGTCGCGGGAGGGGCGGGCGCGGCAGTGAAGGGGGCTGGGGAGGTGGGTGGGGGCTAGCCGGGTTGGCAGGAAGCGGCCACCGCGTGGTACTGGCTTACGTGGCGGGATTTGCGTTACCGACGGACAGGCGTCACTGGCTGGCGACCGGGAAGGCGTCCAGGTCGGCGAGGTGCGGGGGCAGGGTCATGGTGACGACGCTTTCCTGCTCTTGGGGGTCGGTGCGGGCGACCACGGCCACCGTCATGACGTCACTGCGGTTCACCGGCAGGTGCGGAGTTCCCGGCGGAACGTACATGAAGTCACCGGCCTTGACCACGGTGCGCTGACTCAGGCCTTCGCCGTGCCACACCTCGGTTTCACCGCTGACCGTGTAAATGGCGGACTCATGCCCGTCGTGGACGTGCGGGACGCCCCGGGTGCCCGGGGGGATCGTCACCAGGTGCAGGCACAGTGCCTGAGCGCCAGCGGAGCGGCTGCTCACGCCGGTGGCGAGGCTCACGCCCTGCTTGCCGTCGTAGCTGTCGGCGGAGCGGATGACGATCACGTCACCTGGTTTGCTGACCGCCATGGCGGGTGCGTGAAGCGCTCTCTCCCAAACATCGCTTACTCTGAGCATTTGACCATATCCTATCCGTGATGTTCCCCTATGACAGATTATGGCTGTGTGTATTCGTATAGATACTTTCCGTATAGTCACGATGTCATGACGCATTGGTTAGGCAGACCTACCCGTTAGGTAAGTGCAGCCAAAGGCCGAACTGGCGGGTGCCCGCCATCTGAATGGTCGGAAAGCTAGCCGGGTCGGCCAGGTGGGTTCACGCCGGCGCGTGGCGCAGTTCGTCGAGCACGCGCTGCCGCGCCTGCCCGGGATCGATGCCCAGGTTGCGGAGGGTTATGGCGGCGAACTCCCCGCGGGGATCGCGTTCGGCGACGCGCAGCGTACCGAGCAGCACGTGCTCGGTACCGATGTAGCTGTGGCGCAGTGCACGCGCCTCCCGTAGTGAGAATGCCAGCGTCAGCTTGGACTGGTCACTGAGCGGGAGCCTGCCGGTCCAGTTGAGCAGGCCCCGGGGGGTGAGCGGAACGCGATCGAGGGCGCCGGGACCGAAACCGTCCTCGATCTTGCGCTTGATCTCTTCAAGGTCAATGCCGATCGCCGCCAGTGCTTCGGCGTCGTCGCGGACTTGAGTGTCCTCGGCCGCGCGGCCGGCCGGCGTGATCCGCTCAAGCTGGCGCTCGACCGCCATCGTGTCGGCGCCGAGCCGGGCCAGTACTGCGGCGGCCAGCCCTTCTGTGGCAGTGAGCCCGTACAGCATGTGGACCGGAAGGATCTGGTCGTCGCCGCGCTCGGCCGCCTTTGTCTTGGCCGAGATCACGACGCTCCTGGCCGGGTCAGTGAATCGTTCGAACATCGTCGGTGTCCCCTCGGGTCAGCGCATGCGGGTGCGGCGGCGGGCGGGATAGCTGGCTTCTGAGCGGCGGGCGTGCTTCTTATGGACGGCCTGCCTGGACACGCCCAGGATCTCGGCGATCTCCTGCCAGGACCAGCCGTGCTTGCGCGCGTTGTCGACCTGGAGCGCCTCGAGCTGCTCCAGGAGCCTGCGCAAGGCGGCGACGGCCCGGAGCCCGGTACTCGGGTCCGAGCTGTCGGCCGCGGACGCCAGTGCGGTTGCGTTCTCCATATCGTCAATTTATGTTGACAGTCATGTCGTTGTCAACTTCAGTTGACGACCAAACCGCGGCTGCGGCAATTACGAACCCCTAACGAGGGCGCTGAACCGTGCGGGATCGCGCTGCGTAGTCGTGACTATGGGGGAAGCAGGAAAAAATCCATCAAGATCAAGGACGGCGCCTTGTGCTCGTTTGAGCATACGATCCAGCTAGCAGCAGGCCTCCTAGCCCTTAGCCCAGTTATCCGCGACGGGGAGGTGCGGTGACCAGCGTCGCCAGGCGCCCGGCCCCGGCTCGCCACGCCGGGACACAGGCGTACCCGGCGCAGGAACAGCCGCCCGGGCCACGACGTTCGGGCCCGTCACCGGGCCTTCGGGTCAGCCGGCGGACCGTTCGGGCGAGAAAAGACGGTGGCCGGGTCAGCGCGCGCTTCGTCCTGGCCGTCATCGCACTGGGGGCAGTCGCAGTCATCGCCCTGTGGTGGCATGCCACACCGGGCGTCCGCGGGCTCGGGGGCTGGCTGACCGGGGCGGGCGAAATTCTCGGGCTGCTCGCCGGATACGGCGTCGTGGTGCTCGTCGCGCTGATGGCGCGGCTGCCTCCGCTGGAGCATGGCGTGGGCACCGATCAGCTCGCCCGCTGGCACGCGATGGGCGGCAGGTACATCGTCAGCCTCGTGTTCGCGCACGGCCTGCTCATCATCTGGGGCTACGCGGTCGGGGCACACACCAGCGTGGTAAGCGAGACCGCGACGCTACTCACCCAGTACCCCGACGTGCTGATGGCGACCGTGGCCGGCTTCCTGCTGCTCGGTGTCGGCCTCGTCTCGATGCGGGCCGCCAGGCGCCGGATGCGCTATGAGACATGGTACTACCTGCACTTTTATACCTACCTGGCGATCGCTCTCGCGTTCAGCCACCAGTTCGCCGTGGGGGCGTCGTTCGTTAGCGACCTGGCCGCGCGGTTCTGGTGGTCGGCGATGTACCTGACTGTCGCGGTCCTGATCATCTGGTACCGGTTCGCGGTGCCGCTGCGCGCGTTCGCCAGGCACCGTTTCCACGTGGTCGGGGTGAAGGAGGAAGGACCGGGCGTCATCTCGGTCTACGTCGGCGGCTCGCGCCTGGACGAGCTTGACACCGAGCCGGGCCAGTTCTTCCGCTGGCGTTTCCTCACCAGGTCGCTGTGGTGGTCTTCGCACCCGTATTCACTGTCCGCCGCGCCGGGCCGGGATGTCCTGCGGATCACGGTGAAGGACCTCGGTGACCACAGTCAGGCCCTGACGCAGCTGCCGCTGGGCACCCGCGTCTTCGCGGAGGGACCCTATGGCGCCTTCACGGGCGCCGATTCTGACCGCGGTGTGCTGCTGCTGGCCGGCGGGGTGGGCATCACCCCGCTGCGCGCCATGTTCGCGACCCTGCCGGGACCTGTCATCCTGATCTACCGTGCGAGCAGCGAACGGGACGTGGTGTTCCGCGATGAACTCGACGCGATCGCGGCGTCGCGCGGGTCGACCGTGCACTACCTGATCGGGTCGCGCGCCGAGATCGGCGGTGACCCGCTGTCGCCCCGGGTGCTGCGCTCGCTTGCACCGGGACTCGCCGACCGGGACGTCTACGTATGCGGGCCGCCCGGAATGACCTCGGCCTCGGTCCGGGCGCTGCGCGCGGCCGGAGTGCCCAAGCGGAGCATCCACCATGAATCGTTCGAGTTCTGAGGGGAGGATCCGAAAATGCGCCGAGTCATCCTGGCCATCGCCGGAACCGTAGCCGGTCTCGTGGCCCTGCTGTCGTTCAAATCGCATCTCCCGTCCGTTCCCTCAGCGGTGGCGGCAACGACCGGGACAGGCGGGTCATCCTCGTCATCGTCGTCCTCATCCGCCACGACGGTGCCGGGGGAGTTCCCGCAAGGCAGTCTGGCCGGCAAGATTCCCGCCACTGAAACCGCGGTAAACGGCCATGTGGCCAACACCGCGTACGGTCCGGTCCAGATCCAGCTGATCATGCGAAACAGCAAGATCGTCAAGGTCGCGGTCCTCATGCAGCCCGCCAACACGATCCGTGACATCCAGATCGGCGAGTTCGCCTTCCCCAAGCTGATCAGCG
This sequence comes from uncultured Actinomycetes bacterium, assembly GCA_963806335.1. GTDB lineage: Bacteria > Actinomycetota > Actinomycetes > Streptosporangiales > Streptosporangiaceae > Palsa-504. Next base: position 662,135 of record CAWDXO010000012.1, on the reverse strand, counting down.
AGACGCTGACCGCCCAGACCGCGAAGGTCGACGCCGTGTCCGGGGCGAGCTACACCAGCGCAGGCTACATTCAGTCGCTGCAGAGCGCGCTGGACAATCGCGGCTGAGATCTCAGGATGTCTGGCGGGGGGGGGCGCGGTCGGCGCGGTTGAGGCACGCCGAGCACGTGATGGGCACCGTCGTCTCCTTTGACGTACCCGCCTTCGCCGGGGAAACCGGCGAGGCAGGGGTACTCGGCCAGGCGGTGCGCTGGCTGCACTGGGTCGACGCGGCTTTCTCGCCCTACCGGGAGGCAAGCGACGTCAGCCGCTACGGCCACGGGTCGGTGACGCTGGCCGACTGCGTGCCGGAACTCACGGTGGTGCTCGACGCCTGCGCGGAGATCAGCGCGCTGAGCGGCGGGTACTTCACCGCCAGGCCCGGCGGCAGGCTCGACCCTTCCGGGTACGTGAAGGGCTGGGCGATCGAGCGGGCCGCCGCGATGCTGACCGCCGCGGGTTCAGCCGAGCACAGCGTCAACGGCGGCGGTGACGTCCAGTGCGTCGGCGACCGGGGTCCCGGTCAGCTATGGCGGATCGGGATCGCCGACCCGTTGCGGCCGGGCTCCCTCGCGCTGGTGGTCACCGGACGGGACTTCGCCGTGGCCACCTCGGGCATCGCCGAGCGCGGCCCCCATATCGTCAACCCGCATACCGGGCAGCCCGCCACCGACCTGGCCAGCATCACCGTGGTCGGCTCAGGGCTCACCTTGACCGACGCCTACGCCACGGCGGCTTTCGCGATGGGTTCCGCCGCCCGGGACTGGGTGGAGAGCCTGAACGGCTACGAGGCCTTCGCCATCACCGCCGGGGGGACCGACTGGCAGACGAGCGGTTTCCGCGCCTACCTGGCGTGACCCGCGCGGGCGAAGGGGAGTTCGCCGGTGACCGGCGGCTAGAGCATGGTCGCCTGGCCGGCGTCGTAGACGAGCAGGCCGTCGTCCCGCAGGCGCAGACCGGGGGACAGACGGTGCTCTTCGAGGCGCCCGTCGTGCAGCAGGTGCCGGACCGGCGTATCGCGCACCACCGAGACGAAGTCGGCCAGCAGGCGGCGGTGGCAGCGCCACCACAGGCTCTCGGAGCACATCACGGCGGTGGCGTCCGCGCTGGCCTGGGCGAGCACCCCGTCCACCGCGGCCAGGAAATCCGCGGTCCGCATGTGCGCGGCGTAACCCCGGAACATATCCTCGCGCCACGCTGTATCGGGTGAGTCAGGCCCGGTTTTCCTGAATCCTCCTAGCCGCTTTTCCCAGCGGTAGTAGATCCCGGCCTCCGGCAGCCAGCGTTCCAGCTCGGCGCGGGCCACATGCGGATGCCTGCGGCTTCCAGGCGCGGTCCTGATGTCGACGAGCACGGCGACCTCCGCCCCCCTGAGCAACTCAGTCATCTGCTCGGCGGTGGCCGTGCCGTGCCCGAACGTTAGCAGCATCTCACCGGCGATCCTATGCCTGGAGTGCGCGGGCGGCTCGAACCTGACCGTAGGCGCCGTCGCCGGTTAACAGACGACCGGCGGCTGGGCGTCGACCAGCCACTGGCGGCGGCTCCGGTCGCTAAGCCCGGGGAATCCGGTCAAGCGCCAGGCGGGCAATGACCGCGGCCGGCTCTGCCGCCGCCCTTTCAGGCGGGCCGGGATATCATGCTCAACGTGCACCGGTGTTTTCCCATCACCCCGCCGCCCCGCTCCTAGCGGGGCCAGCGCCCGCGCGCGTCTAGCCGACTGAGCCGACGCGCGTTTTCCTCGCGTATCTGTGAGTGCCGACGCGTGCTTGCCGTGTGGGTGAGTGTGGTGCCGCCCCGCTTCCGCGACCATTTCCTTCTCGTCGCAGGAGCGATTCCTTATGGGTGTATCGATGACGGTGCCCGTGGCTGCCCGCCGCCGGCCAGGTACCGGCCTGCTGTACCTCGTGACGTCTGGGTTGCTGTGGGGGACCGGTGGAGTGACCGGCAGCCTGCTGCAGCGGACGACGGGCCTTTCCGCGATCTCGGTGGCCGCCTTCCGGCTGACGGTCGGCGGCGTGCTAATTGTCGTGTTTCTTATCGTGACCGGCAGGCGCTGGCCGGCGGGCCGGGCGGCCTGGATCCGGATCACCGTGATCGGCGCGCTGGCCGCCCTGTATCAGGCCTGTTACTTCACCGCCGTGTCACTGACCTCGGTACCGCTGGCCACCTTGGTGACCATCGGCACCGCCCCGGTCATCGTGCTCAGCGTGGAACGGGTGACCGGGCGTAGCACCAGCAGGCTCGCGGTCGGCGCATCCGGCCTGGCCCTGGTCGGTCTCGGCCTGCTCGTGGGCCTGCCGTCCGGGTTTAGTGAGACGGCGGTCCTGGCCGGCGCGGGTATGGCGGTGCTCGCTGCGGCTGGCTTCGCCGCGGTCACCCTGACGGGTTCCAGCCCGGTGCCCGGGCTGGATGACCTCACCCTGACCGGGTTCGGGTTCGCCCTCGGCGGGCTGGCCCTGATGCCGCTGGCCGCGAGCATCGGAGGGCTGAGCTTCCGGCCTGGCGTTCCGGCCTTCGGCCTGCTGATCGCCTTGGGCGCCGGCCCGACCGCCGTGGCCTACACGCTGTACTTCCGGGGCCTGCGTACCGTCGCCGCCAGCACGGCCGCCCTGATGGCTCTGCTTGAGCCCCTGACCGGAGCCATCCTCGCGGCCTTCACCTTGGGCGAGCGGCTAAGCGGCACCGGGATCACCGGCGCGGCCATCCTTGCCGCGGCCGTGATCCTCACCGTGCGTGCCGATCGCGAGGACGATCGAGCTGCTCACCGGTCCCGGCCGCGGCCGGAGGGCCGCCAGGTGTTACGCCGGGCCGTGCGGGAGAGCGGCGATCAGCTGACGCTCACGTTCGGCGCTCAGGCCGGCACCTCTCGGCCGGTTCAGGCCTTGCTCGCGTTCCCACATCAGCAGGTCGGCCAGCAGTTCGGGCCGCGGGCGGTGCTTCAGTCCCGCGGCCCGGGCGGCGTCGCCGCTGCGGGCGCAGAAGCCTTCCCAGCCTGGCTCGGCGAGCCACATCGGGAGCGATTCCGGGCCCATCCACGGAGCCACTTTCTGCTCAGCCAGCCATGCCGGATCCGCCTGGATAACCGGTCCGGTATGCTCGCCCGCCGCACGGGACTGCTCGATCCAGGTGCCGAACGGGACCACCGGCCCGACCGCGTCGTAGGTTCCCGTAGTTCCGGCCTCGGCGCAGGCCAGGAGCCATCCGGCCAGGTCGCGGACGTCGACCACCTGCGTTGGGACGTCCGGGGTGGCCGGTACGAGCATGGGCGCGTACCGGTCGCGTGCCGCGCGCGCGACCCAGTAACCGGAGCGGCCGGAATGATCGCCGGGGCCGCCGATCAGCCCGGCTCGCGCGATCACCAGCCGGTCGCCGGCCGCGTCAGCTGCCGCTTGCTCGCACGCGACCTTCGCCTCGCCGTACTGCTCGGCCTCCACCTCATCACCTGCGGCCGCGGGGAGCAGGGGCGTGCTCTCGCCGGCACCGACAGCCTCGTGTGAGGCGTAGGCGCTCACGGACGAGACGTAGGTCCAGTGCGCGGTCCGCTCGGCCAGCGCGGCCAGCGCGGACCTGACCAGGCCGGGCTGCCAGGACACCTCGATCACCGCGTCCCAGTCGCGGTCGCGTACCTGGTCGTAAGCGCGGTCTTGGCGCCGGTCAGCCGCCGCCAGGACCGCGCCTTCAGCCACCGCGCCGCTTTCGCCCCTGGCCAGGCAGGTTACCGAGTGTCCGCGGCCGATCGCCCGCCGGGCCACCTCACGTCCCAGCCACGCCGTCCCGCCCAGCACAAGAAGTTCCATGGACCCTAGTCCAGCACCCCGGCGACGCAGCCTGCCGCCACGTTCACGGTCGGCGAAGTGATTCGGGCGTGCTTGCCCACCGCGTAGACGGGTTCGGCGGATCCGTACCGCTGGCTCGTGAACGCCGGTCTGACCTTCCCCGCCCAGTCCGGCGCCTTGTCCGCAGCGGGCGCACCAGCAGCACCCACCCCCGCCCCAAGATCGCACGGTTCAGCCCGGCTTTCTGCCGGACGTTGCGGCCGGGATCGCCCTACCGGACCGGCTCGATGGAACATCGAGCCGGTTCTGACCGGCCCAATGCTCCATCGAGCCGGTTCGATCCGGGAGCCAGAAACCCGGATGGTACATGCCCTATCCATAAGACCACCGGCCGCCCGGAAAGGAATCGCGGCGGTCCGGAATCGGCCGCGAGAGGTCAGATCCGCGCGTTGAAGAGTCAGGAATGCTTGAGCGACCGTTCAGGCGGCCTCCAGGCCAGCTCCTTAGGTTCTGATTGAGTACGGCGGGGCGCGCCGAAGCAGGAGCAGGAAGGTTGGACCGTGTTTGACAAGGTGACCATCACATACCGGGGAGCGACGTACGAGATCGGTCGAGGCCGCGACTTCTACGCGATCTGGGCGGTGGGAGGTTCGCGGTCGCAGCCGTTGCAGTGGTGGCCGGAAACCGCGGCGGGCTGGTCCGCCGCGTGGGCCAGGTTCGCCGAAATCGAGGTAGCCAGCACGATCGTCCCGGCCGGCCGGCGTACCCCGCCCGTTGACCGCAGCTCCGCCCCGGCCGGGGAGAACTCTGTCCCGCTCGGCGGAAGCACGGTTACGCAGGCCGAAGGCACCGTCCAGGCAGGCGGAAGCACGATCCCGCTCGGCGGAAGCACGGGCACCGCGCTGCTTGACGAGCGGACAGTCCCACCTGGCCAGGGAAGTACGCCGTTCGGCCCGGGCGAGGCTCCGTTCGGCCAGGCGAGCGCCCCGTTCGGCCAGGCGAGCGCCCCGTTCGGCGCGAGCCGCGCCCGGCTGGCCAGCCTCAGTACCGGTGCCATCGCCGCGGCGTCGCTGCTCGCCGTCGGCGTGATCCTCGGGATCGTCGCTTTCTTCCCGGCCTATCTCGGCGGGGCAAGCCTGGCTCAGCAGCCCGCCGAGGTCGTCCCGCACGCGATCTACCTCGCAGTCTGGACCGCGAGCGCGGTGCTCATCTTGCTCGGCGGTGCCCGGTTGCGGCTGGGTGCCCTGCTCGGCACGGGGATGAGCGCGGTCACGTTCGGCCTGTTCTTCGCGGATGCGGGTACCGCCATCGCCGGGGGCGCTCACGTGGGCGGTGCGGGCCTGTGGCTCGCACTCGCGGGGTGGCTCGCCTGCACCGCCGGATCCGTGCTGGCGTTCCTGGTCCGGCCCGCCGGAGCGCGCGGGACCCAGTACCAGCCGGGCCGTCCAGCCCGCCTGTGGTCTCTCGGGCGGCCGCGTGGTGCTGAGCTTGGCCCGGTCGTGATGCTGGTGCTGGCCGGGCTCGGGGTGGCCGCCGCTTTCGCCCCGGCATGGGACAGCTACCTGCTGCGGACGGCAGCCGGCCAGTCCCAGTCCTTTACTGAAGGCAACGCTTTCGCCAACCCGGGCCTGGTGATCGCAGGGAACGTGGCCGTGATGGTCGCGCTCGCCGCGGTGGTTATCGTCGCCGCGCTGTGGCGCCCGGTGCGCTACGGGGCGGTGCTGCTGGCCGGAGCGGCCATCCCGATGGCGGCCCAGGCCATCTCGGCCCTCGTCCAGGTCGGCGGCACCACCTCACCCACCCAGTTCGGGCTCACCCCGGCGCAGGCCACGCAGCTTGGCCTCACGATCGATGCCGGTCTCACGCCGGCCTTCTGGATCTACTGCGGGTTCCTGGTGGCGCTGGCCGTCTCCTGCGCGTGGATGTTGTTCGCGCCGCACGAGGCGCCACGATCGGTGCCCGGGTGGCCGCGGCCCCTACGCCTACGGCTGGAATCCCGCCGTTCCGGCCGCCGCACCCGCGGTCGCCGAGGCGCCCAGCGGACCGCAGACGTCCGCTGGCCACCTGACCACCCCGGACCACGAAACCGTGAGCGGCACGGAAACCGAGAACGGCACGACGCAGGGTTCCGGCCCGGCGCCCGGCACACCTTCAGCCAGCACGGACTAGGCAGGCGAGGCGGACGAGGAGAGAAACGCGGTCACGGCGGCGATGAACCTGGTTGACTGCGTGGCGTGCACCTGGTGCCCGGCGGGGATCGTGATCAGCTGACCGCCGGGCATCAGCGCCGCCATCTCGGCGAGGCGGTCCTGGTCAACGTGACTGGCCGGGCCGCCGGCCACGACTAGCGTCGGAGCGATGATGGCGGACAGTCCCGCACGGGAGGACGCCGGAGGATCGCTGGCCTCCACGCTCAGCGTGGTCACCGCCCAGTCGAAGGACAGCGGTCCCGGCGGCCGTGACGGAGTAGGTGGCACCCGTGGCCAGGGCGGAGCAGGGTCTTCGAGCACCATCCGCAGCACGCGCTCGGGATACTGCATCGCCAGCAGGTAAGCGACCACCCCGCCGATGGAATGCCCGATCAGGGTGACCTGGCCCAAGCCGAGCGCGTCGAGGAATCGCAAGACGTCATCGCGCAGCAACGGCAGGGAGTAGGTGCCCGGCCAGTCGCTGCGGCCATGGCCGCGCAGGTCGACCGCGTAGACATGCCACGACCCGGACAGGGCCCCGGCCACCTCGTTCCAGTCGCCGCTGTCCTCACCCAGAGCATGCAGCAGAACGACCGGCGCGGCCGAAGGCGGCCCGGATGCACGATAAGCCAGCCGGACCTCGCCGGCCTGGGTAAGTTCCACCTCCGCCATGACGCCCAGATTACGGCCGGCTCGCCACGTGAGGTCCTGGCCTTCGCCGATCTTGACGCCAGCGAGATCAGCCACGAGGGTTATGTCAAACCAGTCGCTGAGAGGACGATGTCATGCGCCAGCAGAGCATGATGAGCGGTCAGAAGGTCGTCACGGGCCGACCGCCGGGCCCGGGCATAACCGCGCTCAGCAAGATGCTGTCGCGGACCTGGGCGCTGCCGGCGCCGCGGAACCAGGTGACCGTAGACCGTGATATCCAGGTGCCGATGTCGGACGGCACGATTTTGCTGGCTGATCACTACATACCGGCCGCCGTGGCATCGGCGGCCACCGTGCTCGTGCGCTGCCCGTACGGCCGCAGCGGACCGTTCGCCGTGCTGAACGGGCAGCTCCTGGCCGAACGCGGCTACCATGTGCTGCTGCAGAGCTGCCGCGGCACCTTCGGTTCCGGTGGCGAGTTCGAGCCGATGCGCCACGAGATCGCCGACGGCCAGGACACCGTCGCCTGGCTGCGCGAGCAGGGCTGGTTCGACGGACGGCTGGTGACCTACGGCGCCAGCTACCTCGGGTTCGTGCAGTGGGCGCTGGCGATGGACCCGCCGCCCGAGCTGGTGGCGGCCGTCGTGTTCGTCGGCCCGCATGACTTCGGCCGGTCCGCCTACCACCACGGCGCGTTCGGTCTGTACAACTTCTTCAGCTGGAACGACATGATCGCGCACCAGGAAACCACGGGAACCCTGCGCGGACTGATGCGGTCGGTCACCGCCGACCGGCGGCTGCGCCCGGCGCTCGACCGGCTGCCCGTCAGGGTCGGTGCCCGCGACTTGCTTGGCGCCCAGGCGGCCGCCTTCGAGAGCTGGCTTGACCATCCGCAGCTGACCGATCCGTTCTGGGCGCCGCTGCAATGCGGGCCGGCCCTGACCGAACGCATCACGGTACCCACCCTCGTCGTGGGCGGCTGGCACGATCTCTTCCTGGAGCAGACCCTCGAGCAATACCGCGTGCTCGCCGCCCGGGGCATACCCACCCGCCTGCTCGTCGGTCCGTGGACTCACATAGACAGCGTGTCGAAGGGCGGCGCCGCGGTAGTGGAAAGCCTGGCGTGGCTCGACCGCTACGCAGGCACGGGCAAGGCCAACGGCAGAACCGCGCCGGCCCAGCCGGATCATTCGGTGCGCATCTGGGTGGGCGGTGAGGGGGCCGGAGAGTGGCGGGAGACCACCGGCTGGCCGCCGCCCGGCACGGGGTCGCTGCGCTGGTACCTCGGCGCGCACGGCACGCTGAGCACGCGGGAACCGGCCGGTCCCGATGTCCCGCCAGCGCGCTTCCGCTATGACCCAGCCGACCCCACGCCGTCCGTCGGCGGCGCGCTGCTGTCCGTGACCGCCGGTGCGCGCGAGAACCGGCCCATCGAGCGGCGGCTTGACGTCCTGGTCTTCAGCAGCGAGGCCCTGGACCAGCCGGTCGAGGTCATCGGCGACGTGACCGCCGAAATCTCCGTGACGCGGGACAACCCCTACGCCGACCTGTTCGTGCGGCTATGTGACGTGGACTCGCGCGGCCGCTCCCGTAACGTCTGCGACGGTATCGTCCGGCTCACCGAGCAGGACCCGCTGGCCGGCGTGGTGCGGGTGTCGCTGCTGGGCACGGCGCATCGCTTCGGCCGCGGTCACCGGCTCAGGCTCCAGGTCAGCGGCGGGGCGCACCCGCGTTTCGCCCGCAACCCGGGCAACGGGCAGGTCGACGCGGCTCTCGCCGATCTCGTGCCCACCGGGTACGAGATCGGGCTGGGCGGGGAGGATGCCTCGGTACTGGTGTTGTCGACCAGCCCTTAAGGGCGCTTGAAGAAGCGCACCTGCTCGTCGTGCGTGACGCGTATCCACTCCGCCGACTCCTCCGTCAGCCGCGGATCGCCGAACGGCTTGCCCACCGCGACGGCATCCAGGTAGGCGGAATCAAGCGCGAGTCGCCGGCGGAGCTCGTCGGCGTCCCCGACGTGCCCGTGACCGGGCACGACCTGCCGCACGCCGGGTACCGACGCCAGCCGCTCCAGCCCGGTCCGGTAGTCGCCGAGCGGATCGGTCGCGACGGTGTCGAGGAGCGGTATCTCCATGTCAGAGCACATGTCGCCCGCGATCAGGACGCCGCTGTCAGGCAGGAACACCGCGCCGTGGCCGGGGGCATGGCCGTTGTGCACGATCAGCTGCGCCGTCGGCCCGTCCCAGGGGATGGCGGCGGCATCAAGCGCCCGGAGCCGTCCGACCAGCGAAAGGTCGACGTCGGGCGCGGCCCTTCGCACCCCGTCGAGGATGCCGTCCCGTTCGGTCTCGGCGATATCCACGGCGGCCGGAGCGGCGTACCGGGGCGCATCGCCGAGTTCCCGGCTCCACATCACGTGATCCCAGTGCGGATGCGTCGACCAGGCCACGGCGGGCCTGAGCCCGAGCGAGCCGAGTTCACCCGCCAGCGCCGTCAGGTCGGCCATCGTCACGGCCGGATCGATGAGCAGGCACGTACCCGAGCCGGGCGATCCGGCCACCACGGTGGTCGTGGTCATGGCGTACGAACTGGTGGCCACGAGCACCCCAGGCGCGATTTCCGTCAGTCGTCCCACCTGGCCGGTATATCACCCGCCGACGCTTCGGGAAGGAAGAAGGTCAGGGGCATAGCCGCACCGGCAGCGCCTCCAGGCCGCGGATCAGCGTGCTCGGCCGCCACCGAAGCGACTGGGCGGGCACCGCCAGCCGCATCGAACCGAACCTGGCCAGCAGCCCGCCGAACGCGATCTCGGCCTCCAGCCGGGCCAGCGGCGCGCCCAGGCAGTAGTGGATGCCGTGCCCGAAGGCCAGGTGCCCGGACGCGTCCCGGCCGAAGTCCAGCCGGTCAGGAGCGGCGTAGCGGGACGGATCCCGGTTCGCCCCGCTGAGCGAGACCAGCACCACCTCTCCCCGGCCGATGCGCGCGCCGCCGATTTCGACCGGCTCGCAGGCGAACCGCAACGTCGCGTTGTTGACCGGGTTCACATACCGCAGCAGCTCCTCCACCGCCCGGCTGAGCAGCGAGGGATCGTCCCGGAGCCGGGCGAATTGCCCGGGGTTGAGCAGCAGCGCGAGCATTCCGCTCCCGATCAGGTTGACCGTGGTCTCGTGCCCGGCCACCAGCAGCAGGAACGCCATGGACACCAGCTCGTTCTCGCTGAGGCGGTCGCCTTCATCCCGGGCCGTGATCAGCGCGGACAGCAGGTCGCCGGCGGGCTCGTGCCGCTTGGCGGCCAGCAGGGCCGTGAAGTAGCGGATCATCGCGGTGCCGTCCGCCTCGTACGCCGCAGGCGTAGCCGTGTTCGAGACGATAGTGGCCGACCAGGCCCGAAAGTCGTCCCGGTCGGCGACCGGCACGCCGAGCAGCTCGCAGATCACCGTGACCGGCAGCGGGAAGGCGAACGAGGCCAGCAGGTCGACCTCACGCTGGGTCGACATATCGTCAAGCAGGCCCGCGGTGATCGCGGCGATCCGCGGCCTGAGCAGCTCGACGTGGCGCATCGTGAACGCCTTGTTCACCAGCCGCCGCAGGCGCTCGTGATCCGGCGGATCGCTGTCGAGCATGTGCAGCTCGAGGGCGGCGAACATCGAGCCTGGTGCGGGGCGCCAGCCCGGCGGGTTCTTGCGCAGCCGCGGATCACCCAACGCGGCGCGGGCATCGGCGTAATCGGTGACGAGCCAGGCAGGCATCCCGCCCGGCATGATCACGGCCGCGGTCGGCCGCTCGGCCCGCAGTCGTGCGTGGACGGAGTAAGGATCCTGGAAATACTCGGCGCCAAGGTACTCGACGGCCGTTTCCGGCGCGGTCATAAGGTTCCCCTATGGTCAGATCCGGCGAGTCCCCCCTGGCCCCCGTGAGCCCTCGGACGCCAGCTTAAGTAATAACTTGTACGTTGTAAAGGAGCTATCCGTGTCGCCAGCGGGCCGTCAGCGTCCGGGCCGTCAGCGTCCGGGCCGTCAGCGTCCGGGCCGTCAGCGTCCGGGCCGTCAGCGTCCGGGCCGTCAGCGTCCGGGCTCTCGCCGGCCGGGCTCTCGCCGGCTGGGCGGCCGGAGGTTGCGGACCGTAGCCGGCCGAGCCGCGACGGCCACCAGTTCCACCGCCCGATGAGCACCGCCGCCGACGGCACCAGCAGCGTCCGGACCAGGAAGGTATCCATCAGGACGCCGAGCGCGAGACCTACGCCGACGTCGACGATCGTCCTGACGTTCTGCGCGCCCGCGCTGCCGGAACCCACCACCGCCAGCACCCCGAACGTCCCCGCCAGTACGAGTCCGGCCGAGGTCACCGTGGTCCCGGTGACGTGGAGCGCGCGGCTCACCGCCTCCCGCAGCGGCAGCCGGTGCGCTTCTTCCCTGATCCGCGTCATGACCAGGATGTTGTAGTCCTCGCCGAGCGCCAGCAGGAACATGAACAGCAGGAACGGCAAGATGAACGTCAGCCCCGGCTGCCCGGCGGCCTTGATAAACACCAGCACGGTCAGCCCGAGCGCCGAGAAGTAGGACAGCACCACCGAGATGATCAGGTACAGCGGCGCGATCAGGCTCCGCATCACCACCGCGAGCAGTATTGCGATGACGGCGATGGCGATCGGGATGACAGTCCGCAGATCACTGTCTGACAGCTGCGCGACGTCGTAGGTGAACGCGGCCTGGCCGGTGACCCCGGACGCCGAGGCCCCGGCGGCCGCTGCCGCGCGGGCCGCGTCAACCCGGACGGCCGGGATGGCTCGCGCCGCCGCGGTAGTGGTGGGATTCCCGGCCGCCAGCGAAGTCGCGAACGAGATCGTCTCCCCGTCCGCGCTCACGAACGGGCCGCTGGCCCGGTAGGCCTGGTAAGCCGCCAGCCGGGCCCGCGGTACCGCTGCGGCAGCCGACCCGAGCCCGCGCGGCGGCCCGTAGGCGGCGTACAGCGCGGCGTACTGCGCCGCCGTCAGCGCCGCCCCGTTGGCGTCAAACGGGCCCGACACCGCGCTGAACTGCGGGTCGGCGGCCAGCTGCCGCTCGGCGGCGGCCACCGGGCCCGCAGCGTCCCAGACCGGCTGCCGCAGCCGCAGGACGAGCACGGTGGGGTTGACCGCGGTCTGCGGGAAGTGCTCGGCCGCCAATGCGTCGCCCCGCGCGGAGTCGCTGCCGGGCGGCCCGGTCACCGCCCCGCCGAACCCGGCGGCCAGGTACCCGGCCGAGGCCACCGCGAGCGCGCCGAAGACCAGGAGGCCGCCGACCAGGGTCGCGACGGGACGGCGGACGATCCGCGCGCACGCCGGGCCCCACCACCGGCCCGCCCGGTGCCCGGCTTGACGGAGGATGGCCAGAACGCAACCGGGCCCACGATCGCGAGCAGCGCCGGTAGCAGGGTGAGCCCGGCGGCCAGCATCAACGCGATGGCGATGGCCAGCGGGGCCGCGAGCCCGGAGTAGAGGCTGAAACTCGCGATGGCCAGCGACAGCAGCGCCGCGATCAGGATGCCCGCCGAGAACGTGATGGTCTCGCCGACCCGGCCGACCGACGTCACGATCGCCTCGTGACACGCCAGCCCGGCGCGCATCTCCTCGCGCACCCGGAACATCAAGAACAGCGCATAGTCCGTGCCCGCGCCGAGCACGAGCACGATCAGCAGCAGCGAGGCGATCTGGGACACCGACAAGCCGTGCACGGCAGCTTCGGCGGTCAGCCGCTCGGCGACCAGTACCACCACGACCGCCGGGAGCACGGCGATCAGCGGCGCCAGCGCCGACCGGAACACCGCGACGAGCAGCGCGATCACGAAGATGATCGAGAACCATTGCACCTGGCCGCCGGTCTTGGTGGAGATCGCGTTGTTGTCCACCCGGGTCGCCACCGCCCCGGCCAGGTGCGCCTCCAGCCCGGCCGGCCGCGCGGTGGACCGGATCACGGAACGCAGCCCGGCGACCAAGTGAGCCTGCTGCGTGGTGGCCAGCCCGCCGGACTGGGCGAGCGCGGCCAGGACCGTGAGCTGCTCAGCCTGGCCGTCGGCGGATTGCCCGGCGTCCCGCGCCGATACGACCTGGCTGACGCGCCCGAGCGCGACGGCCAGCCGGCTGATGCCCGCCTGGTCCGCGCTGGTCAGCGTCCCGCCGGACCGGGCTACGACGACGGTGACGGCCGTCAGCGCAGCGCCCTGCAGCGGTGCGGCCAGCTGGGCCGCCCGCTGGCTGGGTGCGCTGGCCGGCAGGAACGAGGTGTTGTCGCCCTGCGTCACGCTGCCCAGCGACGGCAGCAGCGCCATCGCCGCGACCATGCCGATGATCCAGGCCAGCAGGATGGCCCAGCGGAAGCGGACCGCGAGCCGGCCGACGGCGGTGAAAAAGGTTCCCACAAAGGCCATCGTGGCCGGCCCGGGTGCGGACCCGTTAGACCTGCGGGAGCGTAAAGTTGCTTCGTGGCAGATCCGCACGGTTACCGGCCGGCGCCGGGCGCGATTCCCGAGTCTCCAGGGGTCTACAGGTTCCGTGACGCCCACGGCCGGGTGATCTACGTCGGCAAGGCGAAGTCGCTGCGCCAGCGGCTGAACTCTTACTTCGCCGACTTCGCCAGCTTGCACCCGCGTACCCAGATGATGCTGACCACAGCCGCGGGCGTCGAGTGGACCGTCGTCGGCACCGAGGTCGAGGCGCTGCAGCTGGAGTACTCCTGGATCAAGGAGTACGACCCGCGGTTCAACATCAAGTACCGGGACGACAAGAGCTACCCCTATCTCGCCGTCACGATGGGCGAGGAGTACCCGCGGGTCCAGGTGATGCGCGGCGCCAAGCGCAAGGGCACCAGGTACTTCGGCCCCTATAGCCACGCCTGGGCGATCCGCGACACGGTGGACACCCTGCTCCGGGTGTTCCCGGTACGCACCTGCTCGGCGGGCGTGTTCAAGCGGTCGGGCCAGATCGGCCGTCCCTGCCTGCTCGGCTACATCGACAAGTGCTCTGCGCCGTGCGTCGGCCGGATCAGCGCGGAGGACCACCGCGCCCTGGCCGAGGATTTCTGCGACTTCATGGCCGGGCAGACCAGCCGGTTCGCCGCCCGCCTCGAGGCGGAGATGAGGGAAGCCGCCCGGAATGAGGAGTTCGAGCGCGCGGCCAGGCTGCGCGATGACCTCAGAGCGCTGGAGCGCGCGATAGAGAAGCAGGCGGTCGTGCTCGGCGACGGCACGGACTGCGATGTGATCGCGCTGGCCGAGGACCAGCTCGAGGCGGCCGTTCAGGTGTTCTACGTGCGCGGCGGCCGGGTTCGCGGCCAGCGCGGCTGGGTCCTGGACAAGATCGAGGACGTGACGTCGGCCGGCCTGGTGGAGCAGTTTCTCGGCCAGGTCTACGCGGACACCCCGGCCGGCGCCGAGGCGGTCAACGCCGGCATCCCCCGCGAGGTCCTGGTACCCGAATTGCCGCCGGACCCGGCCACGATGACCCAGTGGCTGAGCGAACGCCGCGGTGGCCCGGTCAGCCTGCGGGTGCCGCAGCGCGGCGATAAGAAGGCCCTGCTCGAGACCGTGGCCCGCAACGCCCGCCAGTCTCTCGCCCTGCACAAGACCCGCCGTGCCAGCGACCTGACCACCCGGAGCAAGGCGATGAGCGAGATCCAGGAGGCCTTGGGCCTGGACGACGCGCCGCTGCGGATCGAGTGCTATGACGTGTCGAACCTGCAGGGCACCCACGTGGTGGCGTCGATGGTGGTGTTCGAGGACGGCCTGGCCCGCAAGAGCGAGTACCGCCGGTTCGCGATCAAGGGCGCCGACGGCACCGACGACATCTCCGCGATCCACGAGGTGATCACCCGCCGATTCCGCCGCTACCTGGCCGACCGCGAAAAGACCGGTGAGCTGGACACGCTCGGCGACCCCGATCCAGAAGACTCTGCTGACGACGAAGAGCAAGATCCTTCGGCCGAACGGGCCGTGGTAACCGCCGCGAGGAAATTCGCCTATCCGCCTAACCTGGTGGTCGTGGACGGGGGCCCGTTGCAGGCTGACGCGGCGGCTCGCGCGCTGGCCGAGCTCGGCATCGACGATGTGGCCGTCTGCGGCCTGGCCAAGCGGCTGGAGGAAGTGTGGCAGCCGGGGGAGCAATACCCGGTCATCCTGCCCCGCAGCAGCGAAGGGCTCTACCTGCTCCAGCGGGTCAGGGACGAGGCGCACCGGTTCGCGATCAACTACCACCGGCAGAAGCGCGGCAAGGCCGCCACCGCCAGCGCGCTGGACGACGTGCCAGGGCTCGGCCCGGCCCGGCGCTCCACGCTGCTCAAGCACTTCGGCTCGGTCCGTAAGCTCGGTGCGGCGAGCGTTGAGGAGATCGCCGAAGTGCCGGGCATCGGCCCCAAGCTCGCCGTCACCATCGCGGCAGTACTGACCCGGGGGGGCGACCCCCGGGTCCCCCCGCTCCCGGGGGGACCCATCCCCCCGGACCCCCCTTGGGAGGGATCCATGGGAACACCTGACGAGCCGACAGACACCGTCATCATCACGGGGCTGTCCGGGGCGGGACGGTCCACGGCCGCCAAGTCGCTCGAGGACCTGGGCTGGTTCGTGGTCGACAACCTGCCACCCGGCCTGCTGCCCACGATGGTCGACCTCGCGGCCAGGTCGAACGGAGCGGTGTCGCGGCTGGCCGCCGTGGTCGACGTGCGCAGCCGCGCGTTCAGTACCGACCTGAAGTCGGCGATCAGCGAACTCGGCGTGCGCGGGGCGACCGCGCGGGTGGTCTTCCTCGAAGCCGCCGAGGAGACGCTGGTACGCAGGTTCGACAGCGAACGGCGGCCGCATCCGCTGCAGGGTACCGGGCGGGTCACCGATGGCATCGCGGCCGAGCGCGAGCTGCTGCGCGAGGTACGCGGCGACGCCGACCTGGTGCTGGACACGAGCAGGCTCAACGTGCACGAGCTGCGGGCCAGGATGCGGGACTTCTTCGGCGGCGGCACGGCGGCAGGCCTGCAGCTCAGCATCGTCTCGTTCGGCTATAAATACGGCCTGCCGGTGGACGCCGACCTCGTGGCGGACTGCCGTTTCCTGCCGAACCCGCACTGGATCGCCGAACTTGCCCCGATGACCGGTCAGGACACGCCGGTTCGTGATTACGTGCTGTCCCAGCCTGGTGCTGCTGAGTTCCTCGCTCATTACGGTGAGCTGCTGCGGGTGGTACTGCCCGGCTATGAACGTGAGGGCAAGCGGTTCGTGACCCTCGCGGTCGGCTGTACCGGTGGCAAGCACCGCAGCGTGGCGATCGCCGACCAGCTGGCCGCGCAGGTCGTGGATGCTTTTGGCGCTAAGGCGGATGTGCAGGTGGTGCACCGGGACCTTGGTCGGGAGTGAACCCTTGGTGACTGGCCCAAGAGCGGTAGCGCTCGGTGGCGGGCACGGGCTGGCCGCCTCGCTGGCGGCACTGCGCAGGGTGACCGATGATCTCACCGCGATCGTGACGGTCGCGGACGACGGCGGGTCGAGCGGCAGGCTGCGGCGTGATTTCGGTGTGCTGCCGCCCGGTGACCTGAGAATGGCGCTGGCCGCGCTGTGCGGTGATGACGAGTGGGGCACCACCTGGAGCAAGGTAGTGCAGCATCGCTTCGACGGCGCTGCCACGGGGGAGGGCTCGGAGCTGGCCGGCCACGCCGTCGGCAACCTGCTCATCGTGGCGCTGTGGGATCTGCTCGGCGACACGGTCGCGGGCCTGGACTGGGTGGGCCGGCTGCTCGGCACCGGCGGCCGGGTGCTGCCGATGGCCGCGGTCCCGCTGGATATCGTCGCGGAGGTGCTGGGCGCCGATCCGGACAAGCCGGACGAGGTCAGCACGATCAGGGGACAGGCGGAATGCGCTACGACGCCGGGCCAGGTGCAGTCCATCACGCTGCAGCCCGCCGACCCGCCCGCGGTGCCGGAAGCGGTCCGCGCTGTGCTCGACGCGGACTGGGTGGTGTTGGGTCCCGGGTCGTGGTTCACCAGCGTGCTGCCCCACCTGCTGGTGCCCGAGCTCTCGGCCGCGCTGCATCTCACCACGGCCAAGCGGCTGGTGGTCCTCAACCTGGCACCGCAGCCGGGCGAGACAGGGGGCTTTTCTCCGCACAAGCACCTAGAGGTTCTCGCCGGACACGCCCCAGCGCTTACTGTGGATGTTGTCCTGGCCGACACCAAGGCCTCCGCTGCCGGTAACCCCGCCGACCTGGAGAAGGCGGCGGCCGTGCTCGGTGCCCGGCTGGTGATGGCGGAGGTAGCGGCGGCGGATGGCGCACCGCGGCATGAGCCGAGGCTCCTGGCGGGGATGTACGCGCAGATTTTCCGAGGGGCACAGTAAGGGGGAACGCGGATGGCGATGACCGGCGTGGTGAAGGACGAGCTCAGCCGGGTCCAGGTGGTCAAGCCATGCTGCCGTAAGGCGGAGGTATCCACGCTGCTCAGGTTCGCCGGCGGCCTGCATCTCGCCGAGGGTCGTGTCGTGGTCGAGGCGGAGCTGGATACCGGCGCGGTGGCCAGGCGGCTGCGGGCGAGCATCACGGAGGTCTTCGGGCACCCGGCCGAGTTCCTCGTGCTCGCGCCGAGCGGCCTGCGCAAGGGAAATCGCTACCTGGTGCGGGTGAGCAAAGGACAGGCCGGCGAGAGCCTGGCCCGCCAGGCCGGGCTGATCGACAGTTTCGGCCGCCCGGTCCGGGGGCTGCCCAGGAACGTGGTGTCCGGTTCCGCGTGCGACTGCGAAGCGGCCTGGCGCGGCGCGTTCCTGGCCCACGGGTCGCTGACCGAACCAGGCCGGTCGATGGCCCTCGAGATCACCTGCCCGGGCTCGGAGGCGGCCCTTGCCTTGGTCGGCGCGGCGCGGCGGCTGAAGGTGCACGCCAAGGCGCGCGACGTGCGCGGCGTCGACCGCGTGGTGATCAGGGACGGCGAGGCGATCAGCGCGATGCTGACCCGGCTCGGCGCGCACGAGGCGGTGCTGGCCTGGGAGGAACGGCGGATGCGCCGCGAGGTCAGGGCGACCGCCAACCGGCTGGCGAACTTCGACGACGCCAACCTGCGCCGCAGCGCGCGCGCTGCGGTCGCGGCAGGCGCGCGAGTCGAACGTGCCCTCGAGATCCTCGGCCAGGACGCGCCGGAGCATCTGACGATGGCAGGCAAACTGCGGATGGCTCACCGCCAGGCCAGCCTGGAGGAACTGGGCCAGCTCGCCGACCCGCCGCTGACCAAGGACGCCATCGCGGGCCGGATCCGCCGCCTGCTCGCCATGGCCGACCGCCGCGCCGGCGAGCAGGGCATCCCGAGCACGGAAGCCTTTCTCACCGTCGACATGCTCCCCTAGCCCGCGAACCACGATCCTTGTCCGCGGAGACGTAGGCGATCACGGCGGCGGCCAGGGCCAGGAAGGACAGCGAGGTCAGGCCCGCGCGCAAGCCGAACTCGCTGGCCAGGGGCAGCAGCGTCCCACTGCTCGGCTGCGCCTGACCTCAACGTGTGTCAGAAACTCCCCTATCGGGGGTCCCCCCTGATCAGGGGGTTCTTGACGCACGATCATGTGGCGGCGGCTTCTTGGCCGCGGCCAGGTACGCGCGCTCCGCTGTGTTCCCGGTCAGGTCGATCGCAGCCGCATAGGCCGCAGCCGCCTCGGTGTCACGGCCTAGGCGCCCGAGCAGGTTGGCGCGGATGGCATGGAACAGGTAGTACCCACCGAGGCCCAGGCCGTCCACGATGGCCAGCCCCGCGGCCGGACCCTCGACCTCGGCCACCGCCACCGCGCGGTTCAGCGCCACCACCGGGCCGGGCGCGACCGCGAGCAGCTGGTCATATAGCCGCAGGATCTGGTCCCAGGCCGTGGCGGCGGCGACGGGCGCGTCGCTGTGCACGGCGCTGATCGCCGCCTGGATCTGGTAAGGACCAGGCTGGTCCCGCCGCAGGCACTGGCGGACCAGGGCCTGGCCTTCCGCGATGAGCGCGCGGTCCCAGCGGGCCCGGTCCTGGTCAGCGAGCAGGACGAGCGCGCCGTCGCCGGACGCGCGCGCCGCCCGGCGTGACTCGGTGAGGAGCATCAGCGCGAGCAAGCCCAGCACTTCAGGCTCGTCCGGCATGAGCCGGGCCGCCATCCGCCCGAGCCGGATCGCCTCGGCGCACAGGTCGGCGCGGGCCAGCTGGTGGCCTGAGCTCGCCGTGTAGCCCTCGTTGAAGATCAGGTAGATGACGGCGAGCACGGCCGCGAGACGGCCGGGCAGGTCAGCCTCGGCCGGGATGCGGTACGGGATCCCCGCGTCCCTGATCTTGGCCTTGGCCCGGACCAGGCGCTGGGCCATGGTCGGCTCCGGCACCAGGAACGCGCGCGCGATCTCCGCCGTGGTGAGGCCGCCGAGCAGGCGGAGGGTCAGCGCGACCTGAGCGCCGGGGCCGAGCGCTGGATGGCAGCAGGTGAACATGAGCCGCAGCCGGTCGTCAGGCACGGGCTCTTTCCCTTCCTCGAGCGGTTCGTCGCGGGCGTGCAGCAGCGCGGCCTGGGCCTGCCGGTCCGGGCGAGCCGCCTCGCGGCGCAGCCGGTCGATAGCCCGGTTGCGCGCTGTCGTGATGATCCATCCGGCCGGGCTCGGCGGGCGCCCCGCGTCCGGCCACCGCCTGACCGCCTCGGTGAACGCGTCCTGCACCGCGTCTTCGGCGATGTCGATGTCGCCGAAGACGCGGGTCAGGACGGCCACGGCCCGGCCGTACTCCGCCCGGAAGACACGCTCGATGTCGGCGTGTGCGGGTGAGTGCAACCTCAGTCCCTGGGCGTGTCCGCCATGGGCCGCACTTCGACCGGCAGCTGGCATGCCTGGGCGGCCTTTCTGGCCCAGCCGAGCGCGGCGTCCAGATCGGGCGCGCTGATGATCCAGAAACCCCCGATATGCTCCTTGCCCTCGGCATAAGGCCCATCGGTGACCAGCACGTCGCCGCCGGAGGCCCGCAGGACCGTGGCGACCTCCGGCGCGTGCAGGCCACCGGTGAACACCCAGGCGCCCGCGGCCCGCAGCTCGGCGTTGAGCGTTCCGATATCCCGCATGATCGGCTCGAGGACCTCGGGCGGCGGCGGGTCCCCGTCCGGCTGGTAGATGCTGAGCATGTATTGCTTCAACTCGGTCACCCTCCTGACGCTACGCCGGCCCGCTCGGCCGGCTGTCACCTGTTACACGAACCGGCGGCGCGCGGATCGACAGGCCCGCCGTCCGGGTTTCGCGGAACCGGCCGGGGAGCGATCGACGGGCCGGCGGCACGCACCGGGGGCCGTTCGGGAGAAAGAATTTTGTCTTTGGTATGGTCTAGACCTTAGGAGTCTGTGCACGCCTGCCCGGTACCGGGGCCCTGACCGGCTCCGCGGGTGCGGGCCTGGCGCCGCCTCCTGGCCATCCTTGGCGGCGGCGTCCGATAGTCTCGGACCGGCGGGCGATCACGGGGATCGACGAGGAGAATTAGTACTGTGACTATTCGCGTGGGAATCAATGGTTTCGGCCGCATCGGCCGTAACTTCTGGCGGGCGGCGAACGCCGCGGACGGCGACCGTGGCATCGAGATCGTGGCGGCGAACGATCTTGGTGACATCGCCACAATGGCGCACCTGCTCAAGTACGACACCGTGCTCGGCACCCTGCCGGCCGACGTGTCGGTGTCCGGTGACACCATCGTGGTGGGCGACAAGCAGATCAAGATCCTGGCGGAGCGCGACCCGGCCCAGCTGCCGTGGCGCGAGCTCGGCGTGGACGTGGTGATCGAGTCCACCGGCCGGTTCACCACCGGGCCTACGGCCAGGGCGCACATCGAGGCGGGTGCGCAGAAGGTCATCATCTCCGCGCCGGCCAAGGAAGAGGACATCACGATCGTGATGGGGGTCAACGATGACGCGTACGACCCCGCGACGCATCACGTCCTGTCCAACGCGTCCTGCACCACCAACTGCGTCGCGCCGATGGCCAAGGTGCTGCTCGACAGCTTCGGCATCGTCAAGGGCCTGATGACCACGATTCACGCTTATACCAACGACCAGGTCATCCTGGACTTCCCGCACAAGGACCTGCGCCGGGCGCGGGCCGCGGCGCAGAACATCATCCCGACCACGAGCGGGGCGGCGAAGGCGACCGCGCTGGTGCTGCCCGAGCTCAAGGGCAAGTTCGACGGGATGGCCATGCGGGTGCCCGTACCCGACGGCTCGGTCACCGACCTGGTGGTCGAGCTGGACCGCGAGGTGACCAAGGGCGAGGTCAACGCCGCGTTCCGCGCCGCCGCGGAGGGGCCGCTCAAGGGCTACCTGTACTACACCGAGGACCAGATCGTGTCCTCCGACATCGTCGGCTCGCCCGCGTCCTGCACGTTCGACGCCTCGCTGACCATGGCGTTCGGCAGCACGGTCAAGGTTATCGGCTGGTACGACAACGAGTGGGGCTACGCCAGCCGGCTCGTCGACCTGGCCGCGCTCGTCGCCGCCCGGCTGCGGTAATGCGGTCCATCGACGACCTGGAGGTCATGGGGCGGCGCGTGCTGCTCCGGTCGGACCTGAACGTCCCGCTCGACCTGACCGGCACCGGGGAGATCACCGATGACGGCCGGATCCGGGCCAGCCTCCCGGTCATAAGCAAGCTGTCCGACCACGGTGCGCGGGTCATCATCCTCGCGCACCTCGGCCGGCCCAAGGGCGCTACCTTCGCCGAGCGGGCGGCCGGCGGTCCCTCGCTGCGGCCGGTAGCGGCCCGGCTGGGCGAACTGCTCGGCCGGCCCGTCTCCTTCGCCACCGACGTGGCCGGCCCGTCGGCCGAGGAAACCGCGTTCACCCTCGGCGACGAGGATGTCGCCGTGCTGGAGAACGTGCGCTTCGAGCCCGCCGAGACTAGCAAGGACGACGCGGAGCGCGCGGCGTTCGCCCAGCGGCTCGCCCGTTTCGGCGAGCTGTACGTGGGGGACGGGTTCGGTGCCGTCCACCGCAAGCACGCCTCGGTCTACGACCTGCCCGGGCTGCTCCCAAGCGCCGCCGGTGACCTGGTGCTCGAGGAGGTGGCGGTGCTGCGCCGGCTGACCACCGACCCGGCCCGCCCGTTCGTGGTCGTGCTCGGCGGGAAGAAGCCGTCGGACAAGCTCGCCGTGATCGGTAACTTGCTCAACCTGGCGGACCGCATCCTGATCGGCGGCGGCATGGGGTACACGTTCCTCGCCGCGCGCGGCTACGAGGTCGGGAACTCGGTGCTCGAGGCGGACCAGATCCCCGCGGTCAGGGCCGTGATGGAAGAGGCCGAACGGCGCGGCGTCGAGCTTGTCCTCCCGGTCGACCTGGTCGCGGCGACTCATTTCGCGCCCGATGCCGAGCATGCCGTGGTACCGGTC
Source organism: uncultured Actinomycetes bacterium (assembly GCA_963806335.1). Taxonomy (GTDB): domain Bacteria; phylum Actinomycetota; class Actinomycetes; order Streptosporangiales; family Streptosporangiaceae; genus Palsa-504. The sequence goes on along the minus strand of CAWDXO010000012.1, from coordinate 640,109 downwards.
ACTGACTTCCCGGCGGACCGGGAGGGGGTGGACGCCGGCCCGCAGACTCGGGCCCTGTTCGCGGCGAAACTGGCCGACGCCAAGACGGTCTTCTGGAACGGGCCGGTCGGCGTCTTCGAGTTCCCCGCGTTCTCGGCCGGCACCCGCGCTGTCGCCGAGGCGGTAGCCGCGGTGGACGGGCTGACCGTGGTGGGCGGCGGCGACTCGGCCGCGGCAGTCCGCGCGCTCGGCATCCCGGAGAAGTCTTTCGGGCACATCTCGACCGGCGGGGGCGCGAGCCTGGAGTACCTCGAGGGCAATACGCTGCCAGGCCTGACCGCGCTGGAGGACGGCTCGTGACGGCCAAACCCCGTGGTGCTGGGGCACGCCTGCCGCTGATGGCGGGCAACTGGAAGATGCACGGGAACCACTTCGAGGCGATCGCGCTCGTGCAGAAGCTCGCGTTCACCCTGACCGCGAAGGACTTCGACGCGGTCGAGGTGGCCGTGTTCCCCCCGTTTACCTCGCTGCGCAGTGTCCAGACCCTGATCGACGGCGACAAGCTGCGGATCCGCTACGGCGCGCAGGATCTGTCCTCCTACGACGAGGGCCCCTATACCGGCGACATCTCCGGGTCGATGCTCGCCAAGCTGGGCTGTGACTACGTGCTGGCCGGCCATTCCGAGCGGCGCCAGTACCACGCGGAGACCGACGAGCTGGTCAACGCCAAGGTGCAGGCCGCGCTGCGCTGGGAACTGACGCCGATCGTGTGCGTAGGGGAGTCGCTCGATGTCCGCCAGGCCGGGGAGCACCTAGACGTCGTGCTGGGGCAGATCGACCGGTCGCTGAAGGGAATCCCGGCCGAGGCGGTGGCGGCCATGGTGGTCGCGTACGAGCCGGTCTGGGCGATCGGCACCGGCGAGGTGGCCACCCCGCAGGACGCGCAGGAGATGGTCGGCGCGATAAGGTCACGAATTTCGAAGATTCATGACGCCGAAACGGCGGCTGGTGTGCGTATCCTGTATGGCGGGTCCGTTAAGCCCGGCAACATCGCGCCGATCATGACGCAACCGGACGTGGACGGTGCCCTGGTCGGTGGCGCGAGCCTCGACGCCGGACAGTTCGCTCAGATCTGCCGGTATCGTGAGCTGGCAGCGTAAGCTTAAGTCGGCGGCGACAATGTCAGCAGCGATGCCAGCAGCGCCGGTATCAACGGCGCGAATGTCAGCAGCGGGAGTTGGATAACAGCGATGATCGTCGGGCTTTCCGTTATCCTTATCATCACCAGTCTCGTGATGATCTTGCTCGTCCTGCTGCACAAGGGTAAGGGCGGCGGCCTGTCTGACCTGTTCGGCGGCGGGGTGTCCTCAACCCTCGGCTCCTCTTCTGTCGTCGAGCGGAACCTGGACCGGATCACCATCTTCTTCGGGATCCTGTGGTTCGTGTGCGTTATCGCCCTCAGCTTCCTGATCAATCGCTAGCCTGTACGTACTATCCCGCACCGTAGTAATCCCGCACCGAAGTTCTGGCTTAACCGCACTATGGCCTTCAAGGGGTGATCTGTGAGTAGTGGCAACGCCATCCGCGGCAGCAGGGTCGGCGCGGGACCTATGGGAGAGGCTGAGCGCGGCGAGGCCGCGCCCCGCGTCTGGGTGTCGTTCTGGTGCGCGAACAAGCACGAGACACGCCCGAGTTTCGCAACCGACGCGGCCATCCCTGACACCTGGGAGTGCCCTCGCTGTGGTAACCCGGCCGGCCAGAATGAGCAGGCCCCGCCGAATCCGCCCAGGGTCGAGCCGTACAAGACGCATCTCGCCTACGTGAAGGAGCGCCGCAGCGACTCCGACGGCGAGGCCATTCTCGCCGAGGCCCTAGCCCGCCTCCGAGGCGCCTGATCCCTAGCGTCCCAGCCGCCCCAGCGCCCTGCGGGGACAGGTGGTACTCGCGGGAGTCGACCTCTACCGCGACACCCGCCTCTTGCCACCACGCGTCTGGGCTGGCGACGAACTCGTCGCCCGGGTAGAGCCTGGGATTGAACACTGGCGGCGCTACCTTCGCGTGCCGGAGCACGTCCGCCAGATCAGCTTCAGGGCTGGACCTGATCCCATCGCGGATGTCCTCAATGGCCGTGCGCAGCAGCGCTGAATCCTGAACCGGCCCGCTTCGGAGTTCGGCGGCGCCCGTATGCCCCACCGGCGTAGTGCGGCGGGGCCGGTGATGAGGCCGCCCGATCCGGCGTACAGCAGCGCCGCCACGTCCCGCTGGTCAGTGGTGGGCGTACCCGTCACGGTCAGGAAAACGCCTGGCAGCAATCGCTGCCACGGCCCTCCGGTCCGGGCTAGGGGCAGGACGGGGCTACAGGCCTTCGTTGATGAGGCGGCCGGCCTCCTCGTACTTGGCGGGCTTGTAGCGCTTGAAGTAGAAGGCCGCGCCAACCCCGGCGATCACCACCACCGCGTCGATCGGGCCCAGCCAGGTGGCGTAGTTGTAGCCGGCTCCGAGGAACGAGATGTTCGTGAACAGCAGGTACACCACGAAGGCCTGGGAGAAGAACGAGATGAGCGGGGCGAGCCTGGTCTTCCACCAGTTCACCTCGTCCTTGTGGAAGCGCTCGTAGTAGACCAGGACGCTGAGCGAGACCACGGCCTGCACCGACAAGATGATGATCACGCCCATCACCGCCATCAGGCCGTAGAGCTGCAGGTAGGCCTGTGAGTTGGGGTTATCGGTGCCGGTGAAGATGGCGAACAGCCCGATAATGGCGGCCGCGACGACCGACTGGGTGATCGACGCGATGTGCGGGCTCTTCCACTTGGGATGAGTCCGGCCGAGCGCCTTCGGCGCCAGGCCCTCACGGCCGAGCGAGTACAGGTAGCGCGCGGTGGTGTTGTGGAAGGCCATGCCGCAGGCGAACGAGCCGGTGATGATCAGGTAGCTCATCACTGAGCCCACCCACTGCCCGGCGTAGTGGGAGGCCGGGGTGAGGAAGTACTGGGCCGCGTTCTTCTGCGACACGGCGATGGCGGCACGCGTGGTCGGATACCCGGCGAGCGAGGCCCAGGACGTCAGCGTGTAGAAGATGCCGAGCCCGATCACCGAGATGTACAGCGCGCGGGGGACGATCCGCTTGGGGTCGCGGGATTCCTCGCCGTAGTTCGGCGCCATCTCGAAGCCGACCCAGGACCAGAAGGCGAAGAACAGGCCGATGCCGATCGCGCCGGCCGCGAGCGTGCCCTGCGCGGGGAAGCTCTTGAAGGCGTTCACCGGGTTGAGCGGGGGGGCGGTCACGTGCCCGCGGGCGAACAGGTAGCCGTCGAAGATGAGCAGGATGACGACCTCGCTGATCAGCCCGATCGCGAGCAGCATGGTGGAGATCCGGACGTCGAAGTAGGTCAGGATCGCGATGATCGCCACCATGCCGAGGGCCAGCCACGGCCAGGCGATATTGACTCCGAACTCGTTCAGTTTCAGGCCGAGGAAGTAGGCGAAGCCGCCGGCCAGCGACGCCTCGAACACCGAGTACGCGACGACCGAGCCGTACCCGGTGCCGATGCCGAGCTCACGGCCGAGCCCGTGGCTGATGTAAGAGTAGAAGCCGCCCGCCGTGGTCTTCTTCCTGGCCATGGCCACGTACCCGACCGCGAACACGACGAGCACGATCGCCGCGAACTCAAAGGCGGCCGGCGCGCCTACGCCCTGCCCGAAGCCGACCATGATCGGCGTGTTAAACAGCATGGCCGAGATCGGCGCGGACCCGGTCACGGTGAGGAATAGCACCCCGCCGAGCCCAACCGCGCCCTTGCGAAGTTTGGCGACGTCCTGGCGCTGCGAGACGTCATAGTCCTCGGCCGGCGGCCGCACGGGCAGGCGGGGAACTTCAGGGACTTGGGGATGAACCATGGGTACACCTCCGGCGCATTTGCCGGGAGCGTAACAGCCATCCAGATTAATGATCAAGAGTTCCGGTTGAGTTAATCTGCCAGAAACACAACCGCTTGACAGTAAACGGTCGGTTAGATACTCCTTTGGTTAGCCGAAGCGGTATATGGTTTACGACGCCTGGAGGGAACGTGGGTGATGAGCTGATCGCCTTCGCCTCCAAGCAGGAGATGCTCGCGAAGTCCAAGCAGTTCTGGAACCCGGACAAGACGCAGTTCTGGATCGACTCGGGTGTCCCGCTCGTCATCGACCGGCGCGAGGGCTACTTCCTCTACGACGTCGAGGGTAAGCGCCTGATCGACGTGCATCTCAACGGCGGCACCTACAACCTGGGCCATCGCAACCCCGAGGTGGCCGCCGCCGTCACCGCGGCCATGCAGCGCTTCGACATCGGCAACCATCACTTCCCCTCGCTGGCCAGGACCGCGCTGGCCGAAGCCCTGGTAGCGACGGCGCCGGCGGGCCTCACGAAGGTGATGTACGGGAGCGGCGGCGGGGAAGCGATCGACATCGCTCTCAAGAGCGCCCGGCACGCGACCAAAAAACGCGGCATCGTCTCGGTGGCCAAGGCCTATCACGGGCACACCGGGCTGGCCGTCGCCACCGGCGACGAGCGGTTCGCGACCCTGTTCCTGTCCGACCGGCCCGACGAGTTCAGCCACGTGCCGTTCAACGACCTGGACGCGATGGAGACGGCGCTGCGCGGCCGGGACGTGGCCGCGGTGATCATGGAAACGATCCCGGCCACCTATGGCTTCCCGCTGCCCGCGCCCGGCTACCTGGCCGGCGTCAAGCGGCTGTGCGAGCGCTACGGCGCGCTCTACATCGCCGATGAGGTGCAGACCGGGCTGATGCGGACCGGTGAGCTGTGGGCCATCAGCAAGCACGGCGTCCAGCCGGACATCCTGGTCTCGGGCAAGGGCATCTCGGGCGGCCTGTACCCGGTCAGCGTGGTCATGGCGACCGACGCCGCGGCCGCCTGGCTGACCGAGGACGGTTTCGCCCACATGTCCTCCTTCGGCGGCGCCGAGCTCGGCTGCGTCGCCGCGCTCAAGACCCTGGAGATCACCTGCCGCCCCGAGGTCAGGTCGATGGTGCACTACATCGCGGACGTCTTCACCACCGGTCTGGCCAGGATCCAGGCGCAGTACCCGGACTGGTTCGTAGGTATCAGGCAGGACGGGCTGGTCATGGGCCTGGAGTTCGGCCACCGCGACGGCGCCAAGTCGGTGATGAAGCGGCTTTACGACAACGGGGTGTGGGCCATCTTCTCGACTCTCGATCCCAGCGTGCTGCAGTACAAACCGGGCATCCTGCTCGCCCCGGCGCTCTGCGAGGAACTGCTCGAACGGACCGAGGTGGCCATCGGCCAGGCCCGCGATGACGTGACCGGCGGGCGCCGGTGAGCCCGCCGCAGCCGAACACCGGGCCGATAAGCGTCGGCGAGCTGCTGACCGACCCGGCCGGGGTACCCCGCGCCCGGGCCATGTTGCAGCGCGCGGAGTGGGCCGCGCGCGCCTTCGCCCGCTACGACAAGGGAGCGGTGGACGCGATCGTGCGGGCCGCCGCCGAGGCGGCCGCGGCCAAGGCCCGCTACTACGCCGAGTGGGCGGTGCGGGAGACCGGGTTCGGCGTGGCGGAGCACAAAGTGCTCAAGAACATCGCCTGCAGCACCGGGATCGTGGACTTCTACGCGGACCACGACTACGTGACGCCGAGGATCGACGCCGCGGCGAAGATCGTTGAGGTACCGCGCCCGGCCGGGGTCGTACTGGCGCTGACCCCGTCGACCAACCCGGTCGCCACCGTGTTCTTCAAGTGCCTGCTCGCGCTGATGACCCGCAGCGTGGTAGTCGTCAGTCCGCACCCGCTGGCCCGGGAGTGCTGCGCCGACGCCGCCCGTACGATGGCTGCGGCGGCGGTCCGGGCCGGCGCGCCGGACGGTGTTATCCAGGTGGTCGACGAGCCCTCGGTGCCGCTGATCGACGCGCTGATGACCGACGAGCGCACCAGCGTTATCGTCGCGACCGGCGGGTCGCCCGTGGTGCGCGCCGCCTACAGTTCGGGCACGCCCGCCATCGGCGTGGGGCCGGGCAACGTGCCCGTGCTCGTCGACGCGACCGCCGACCTGGCCCGGGCGGCCCAGCGGATCGTGGACAGCAAGAGCTTCGACAATTCCGTCCTGTGCACCAGCGAGTCGGTGCTGATCGTCCAGGAGCAGGCCGCGACCGCGCTGCTGCGAGAGCTGAAACGGGCCGGAGCCTACCTGCTCGGGCTGGCCGAGCGCGACCGGGTCGCCCAGCTGATCTTCCCCGGCGGGCAGTTCGATACCCGGTTCGTCGGCCGGGACGCGACCTGGATCGCGGCCGAGGCGGGCGTGCGGGTCCCGGGTGGCACCCGCGTCCTGCTCGCGCCGTTTGACCTGGTCGTACCCGAGGAGCCGCTGGCCCATGAGAAGCTGTGCCCGGTCCTCGGCCTGGTCCGGGTGCCGTCCGCCCGGCGCGGGATCGACGCCGCCCGCGCGGTGCTGCGGCTCTCGGGCCGCGGTCACTCGGCCGCGATCCACAGCTCCGACCCGCGGGTGATCATGGAGTACGGGGCCGCCGTCGAGGTGCTGCGGGTCTCGGTCAATGTGGGCAACAGCCTGGGCAGCGCGGGACTCGAGACGAACCTGGCGCCCTCGATGACGATCGGCACCGGCTTCTTCGGCCGCTCTTCTGCCGCTGAGAACCTGCACCCCAGCCACTTGGTGCAGTGGACGCGGCTGGCCTACAACCACGATCAGGCCGAACCGTTCGGCGACTTCACGGGCCTGATGCCGTGGCAGGCGCCGGCCGGGCCTGTTCCGCCGTATCCGCTCGCCTCCAACCAGCGCAGCGGCCCGCCGCCGGCGGCGCAGCGGGTCCCTGACGCGGTTGCCCATGCCCGTTCGGAAAAAAATGGTTTCGCACCTGACGCCGGGACGCTGCGGGAAGAGATCAGGCGGTTGATCATCGAAGAGCTCACCCAGCTGGCTGGAGGCTGACCGTGGCGGAACTGCGCTCGTTCATCTTCCTGTCCCGGCTTCAGCCGCAGACGATGTGCTACCTCGGGACCTGGATCCGCGGCTCGCTGCCGCGCAGCCACGTCGCCGCTCAGGTCATCGAGGTGGCCCCCGGGCTGGACATCGAGCCGCTCACCGACGTGGCGGTCAAGCACGCCGACGTGCGGGCGGGCATTCTCGTGGTCGAGCGGCAATTCGGCTACCTGGAGATACACGGGGGGACCGACGAAGTGCAGGCGGCGGCCTCGGCCGTGCTCGGCGCGCTCGGCGCCACCGCGAGGGACGCCACCCGGCCCGAGATCCTGGCCTCGCAGATCATCACCATGCTCGACCCGCAGCAGGCGTTCCTGGTCAACCGGAACAAGATCGGCTCGATGGCGCTGGCCGGGGAGTCGTTGTTCGTGCTGGAGATGCGCCCCGCCTCGTACGCGATCCTGGCCGCCAACGAGGCCGAGAAGGCGGCCCGGATCAAGCTGGTCGATTACCGGATGATCGGCGCCACGGGACGGCTCTACCTGTCCGGGACCGAAGCGGACGTCCGGCAGGCGGCCGGAGCCGCGGAAGACGCCCTGCGGAGCATGGCCGGACAGCGGAGGCTGACATGACGGGGGAGCCCGGCGTGACGAGGGAGTCCGGCATGGTGGGAGAGCCCGACGCGGTGGGGAGCCCGGCGTGAACGATTCCGGTGAGCTGCGGGCACTGGTCCGCGAGATCATCCGCGAGGTGCTCCCGAATGGTTTTTCGGTTATCGAAACGGTCAACCTTTCTACGGATGAAGATCTGGCGGCCTTCGTGGCGCGGCTGCTCGACCTGGCGCCCGAGCAGCGCGCCGAGCTGCGCTCGGGTGGCAAACGGTTCCGGCTGGCCGCCCAGGCCGTGTCCCCGGGCCTGGCCGACCCAGCCGGCCCGGCCGGCCCCGCCGCAGGCCGGACCAGCGGGAGGTCGCCGCGCCGGCTCGCCCGTCCGCCGCATCGACACCGGGGCCGTCACCGAGCGGATGGTCAGCGAGGCGGCGCGGGCCGGCGAGCGGCTGGTCCTCGGCCGCGCGGCCGTGCTCACGCCGCTCGCCAGAGACCGCGCCCGGGCCACCGGGGTGCAGATCGAGAAGGAGCGCTGATGCTGACCGCGACGGTGATCGGAAACGTCTGGGCGACCCGCCGGCTGGCCGAACTGCCCAACGGCGCCTTCCTCGAAGTGGAGACCGAGGGCACCGGACAGCGCCTGATCGCCTTCGACGTACTCGGCAGCGGGGTGGGGGAGCGGGTGCTCATCACCCAGGGGTCGGTCGCGGCGGCCTGGTTCCCCGGCAAGCCGCCGCCCGTCGACGCGCTGATCATCGGCTCCATCGATCCGAAGCCTGCCGAGTCCCCACCGGCACCGGTCCCGGCGTCTCAAAGCGCCACGAGAAAGAAGAAGGCGAGTCAGTGATGGCGGATAACGCGATCGGATTGATCGAGACCAAGGGCTACGTGGCCGCGTTCGCCGCCGCGGATGCCATGGTCAAGGCGGCGAACGTGACGATCATCGGACGTGAGCAGGTCGGCGACGGGCTGGTCTCGGTGACGATCACCGGAGACGTCGGCGCGGTGAAGGCGGCGACCGAGGCGGGCGCCGAGACCGCCACGACCATCGGCGAGCTCGTCTCGGTGCATGTAATACCGCGGCCGCATCCCGAACTCGCCCGGCACTTCAAGATCAGCGGTGACTGACTCCGGCGACCCGGGCCACCCACACGCCGCCGAACTTCGGGTGTATCTCCTGGTCCGCGACCTGCAGCCGCAGTTCGCCGCCTATCTGGGCACGCCGACCCGGGCCCGCGGCTACCCGCCGTTCGCCGGGCAGCACGCACTCATCGTCGAGGTGGCGCCCGCGCTGGCCATCGAGCGGGTCACCGACCTGGCTCTGCGGGCGGCGCCGGGCGTCGAGCCCGGCATCTTGTTCGTCGAGCGGCAGTTCGGCGTGCTCGAGGTCCACGGCGGGGACCTCGGCCAGGTGCGCCGGGCCGGCCAGGCGATCCTGGACGGGCTCGGGGTGGACGAGAAGGACCAGCTGCGGCCGCGGATACTGTTCTGCGACGTGATCGAGGACGTCACCGACGCGCACGCGATCATCATCAACAGGAACAGGTCGGGCTCCATGATCATCCCCGGGGACACGCTGGGGGTCAGCGAGGTCACGCCCGCGCTGTTCGCCGCCGTGGCGGCCAACGAGGCCGAGCGCGCCGCACCCGGGGTGACGCTGGTGGACGTGTCGATGATCGGCGCGGCCGGGCGGATTTACCTGGGCGGATCTGCCGCCGACGTGCGGCGCGCGCAGCGCGAGATCACCGGCGTGCTTTCCGCCGTCGCCGGGCGGGAGAATTAGGCATGGCCGCGGACCCGCCCGCCGCCGGCGCCGACCTGGCCGCCGGCCACGACCTGTCGGCCGGCGGGGAGGTCCTGGACCGGGTGCGAGGATGCGCCGCGGACGCGCTGGCCGTCTACGGCTGCCATCCGGACACGAAAGTCGATCTGCTCAACGTGTCCGAGAACGCGACCTTCCTCGTGTCCGACCCCGAGGCCGGCCCTTCGGTGCTGCGGGTGCACCGGCTCGGCTATCACACCGAGCAGGAGATCGCATCCGAGCTGGCCTGGATGGACGCGCTGCGCGCCGAGGCCGGGGTACGGACCCCGCGGGTGCTGCCCGCCCGCGACGGGCGGCGGATCGTGACGGTGGCCGAACGGGGCGGCACGGCCGCGCGGCACTGCGTGCGCTTCGAGTTCCTGCCGGGAACCGAACCCGAAGGCCAGCTGACCAGTGGTCACTTCGCCGAGCTCGGCGAGATCACCGCGCGCATGCACCGGCACGCCAGGCGCTGGTCCCGGCCGGCCTGGTTCACCAGGTTCCACTGGGATTACCCGGCGGCGTTCGGTGCGCAGGCCCGCTGGGGCCGCTGGCAAGACGGTATCGGCGTCGGGCCCGCCGAACGTCAGGTGCTCACCCGGCTTGACGATGTGCTGCGGGCCCGGTTGGCCGCGTTCGGCACCGGGCCTGCGAGGTACGGGCTGGTGCACGCGGACACCCGGCTGGCGAACCTGCTCGTGCACGACGGATCCGTCAGCGTCATCGACTTCGACGACTCGGGGTTCAGCTGGTACCTGTACGACCTGGGCACGGCGGTCAGCTTCTTCGAGCACTCGCCCGAGGTACCCGCGCTGGTGGACAGCTGGCTGGCGGGGTACGGCCGAGCCGGCCAGCTGCCCGCCGAGGACCAGGCGGAGATCTGGACGTTCATCATGTTCCGGCGGCTGCTGCTGGTGGCGTGGATCGGCTCGCACCGGGGGGTCGACATCGCCGCCGAGCTCGGCGCCGGATATACGCAGGGCAGCTGCGAGCTGGCCGAGTCGTATCTAACCAGACATGCCTAACGGAGGGAACGCCATGTTCACATCGATCGCCGGCCGGGCCGTGGTGGTCACCGGCGGAACCCGCGGGATCGGCAAGGGAATTGCCAGCGTCTTCGCCCGCAACGGCGCGCGGGTGCTGATCACCGGCCGGGATTTCGAGGTCGCCCGGACCGCCGCCGACGAGCTCAACCGGCAGGCCTTCGCGACCAAGGAGCCGGGCGACGTCTCGTTCGTACTGGCCGACGTGGCCAACGTGGAAGACTGCCGGCGGATGGCGGCGGTCGCGCAGGAGCGGCTGGGCGGCATCGACGTGCTGTGCGCCAACGCCGGGATTTTCCCCGACGCCAACCTCGCGGACCTGACCGAGGAGGGTGTGGACCAGGTCCTCGGCACCAACTTGAAGGGCACGATCTTCTCGGTCCAGGCGTGCCTGCCGGCCCTGACCCGGTCGGGTCACGGCCGGGTTATTCTCACCTCATCCATCACCGGGCCGATCACCGGGTTCCCCGGCTGGGCGCATTACGGCGCGAGCAAGGCCGGCCAGCTCGGCTTCATGCGGACCGCGGCGATCGAGCTAGCCCCCAGCGCCATCACGGTCAACGCGGTCCTGCCGGGCAACATCGTTACCGAAGGCCTCGCTGACCTTGGCGAACAGTACCGGGCCGGGATGACGGCCGCGATCCCGATGCGCCGGCTCGGCACCGTCGACGAGATCGGCTACGCGGCCCTGTTCTTCGCCACCGATGAGGCGGCCTACATCACCGGGCAGTCGATCGTGGTGGATGGCGGCCAGGTGCTCCCCGAGTCACCCGAGGCGATGGGGGCCATGGAGGACACCGGGACGGACGCCTGATGACCGCTGACCCCGGCACCCCGGGCCGGACGCCGGAGCCCCCCCGGGCCGGACGCCGGAGGAGGTCAGGCGCCTGCTGGCCGAGAAGATCGGCAGCGGGCAGCTGCGCCCCGGGCAGCGGCTCGGGGCCGAGCGCGCGCTGGCGGCCGAGCTCGGGGTGAGCCGCGCCACGCTCCGCCAGGCGCTCGCGGTGCTGGAGGAAGGCGGCGTGGTCCGCCGGGTGCCGGGACGCGGCGGGGGGACGTTCGTGGCCAAGGGCAAGATCGAGCGGGATCTCTCCCGCATCGTCGGGGTGCCCGCGTTGCTGCGCAGCCAGGGTGTGGTCGCCGGGACGCGGGTGCTGAGCGCGCGGCTGGCCGAGGCGGATGACGTCGCCGCGCAGGCGCTGCGGACCCGGCCCGGCGAGCTGGTCGTGGACCTGGTGCGGATCAGGCTCGCGGACGGGAGCCCGTTCTCGCTCGAGCACGCCCGGCTTCCGGCCAGGCGCTTCCCCGGTCTGCTTGAGCTGCCGCTGGGCGGCTCGGTGTACGAGCTCATCGAGGAGCACTTCGGGACCAAGCCCGCCGAGGCCACTGAACGGATCGAGGTTGTCCTCGCGTCGGCCGACGAGGCGGCCATCCTGGACATCGAGCCCGGAGCGCCGCTGATGGCGATCACCAGGACCACGACCGAGGTCGGCGGCGAGCCGATCGAGTTCTCCCGTGACCTGTTCCGCGCCGACCGGACCCGGATCGTGGTCCGTACCGACGGCCACTGGACCGGCGGCGCCCGCGCCGTGCCTGGCCGGGCGCGGGTAGTCGAACTGCGTGCCCAGGCGGCCGGATGAGCGGGGGGATACGGGGGGGCGGAGAGCCCCCCGTGAACGGGGGGGCGGAGAGCCCCCTCATGAGCGAGGGGCTCCAAGGGGTCGCCCCCCCGGGCGAATACGGTTCATGGACGCCCAGCGCGTCAACCTCGACGGCTTCGCGGTCGAGGACGCGGAGCTCGGCCTGACCGCGCTCCGCTCGCCGCACGATCCCGAGCCGAGCCTGGTCATCGCGGACGGGCGCGTCGTGGAGCTCGACGGGGTGCCCGAGGCGGAGTTCGACTCGATCGACACCTACATCGCCCGGCACGGCCTGGACCTAGATGTCGCGGCGGAGGTGATGGGGCTGTCCGATGTCGAGTTCGCCCGGCTCGTGGTCGACCCGGCCGTGCCGCGGCACGAGATCATCCGGCTGAGCGCCGGTGCGACCCCGGCCAAGCTCACCCGCGTGCTGGCCCTGCTCCGCCCGCCCGAGCTCGGCCTGGCCATGACCAAGCTGCGGGCCAGGCGCACGCCGGGCAACCAGGCCCACGTCACCAACCGGCTGGACGACCCGCTGCTGCTCGCGGCCGACGCGGCGACCGCGGCCGCGTTCGGGTTCCGGGAGATCGAGACCACCGTCCCGGTGCTCGGCGACGCGCCGAGCAACGCGGTGGCCTGCCTGATCGGGGCGGCTTTCGGCGCCGACGGCGTGCTCATCCAGTGCTCGGTCGAAGAGGCGATGGAGCTCGAGCTCGGCATGCGCGGCCTCACCTCCTACGCGGAAACCGTGTCGCTGTACGGCACCGAGCAGGTCTTCACCGACGGCGACGACACGCCGTGGTCCAAGGCCTTCCTCACCTCCGCGTACGCCTCCCGCGGCATGAAGATGCGGGTGTCGTCGGGCGCGGGCGCCGAGGTCCTGATGGCCGGCGCGCAGGGCAAGTCGATGCTGTACCTCGAGGCGCGCTGCGTGGCGCTGGCCCGCGCGATCGGCGCCCAGGGCGTCCAGAATGGCGGCATCGACGGCGCCAGCGTCGCCGCCGCGGTGCCGTCCGGGCTGCGCGAGCTCATGGCCGAGAACGTCATGGTGATGATGCGCAACCTGGAGTCCTGCTCCGGCAACGACGCGCTGATGAGCGAGTCCGACATGCGCCGCACCTCCCGCACGCTGCCGATCGTGCTGGCGGGCTCGGACTTCGCGTTCAGCGGTTTCGGCTCGATCCAGCGTTACGACAACATGTTCGGCCCGAGCAACTTCAACGCCGAGGACATCGACGATTTCCTGGCCATGCAGCGGGACTGGGGCATCGACGGCGGGCTGCGGACCGTGGATCCGGCTCGGCTAGGCGAGCTGCGCCGCGAAGCCGCGCAGGCCTGCCGCGCCGTGTACGCCCACCTGGGCCTGGCCGATTTCACTGCCGAGCACGTGGAACTGGCCGTGGACGCGGCCGGGTCGAAGGACCTGGGGGAGACCGATACCCTCGCGGTCCTCGGGGCCGCGCACGCCATCCGCCAGCGCGGGCTGACGGTGGTGGACATCGTGGCGGCTCTGGACGAATGCGGCTATTTCGATATGGCCGAACGGACGGTGGCATTTGCGCGCGCCAGGTTGTCCGGCGACTACCTGCAGACGTCCGCCATCTTCGACGAGCAGCTCAACGTGCTATCGCTGGTCACAGACCCGAACGACTACGCGGGCCCGGGCACCGGATACGAGCCCTCGCCGGCCAGGCAGCGCGAGATCGACGCGATCCGGCAGGCCCGGGGAGTAGCCGACCTGCGTTCGGAGCAGGCACGCTTCGCCGTCCCGCTGCTCGCTGTTACCGGCCCGGCCCGGCCCGGCACGGGTCCGCGCGACGTCGTCATCGGCGTCTCGCCGGCCGTCGGCCGGGACGTGTGGCGGTGCCTGTCCGGGCTGGCCGTGACCGACGTGCTGCGCGAGATGCTGGCGGGCCTGGAGGAGGAAGGCTGCGCCGGCCGGATCGTCCGGTTCAGCGACAGCGTGGACCTAGGCCGGATCGGCCTGGCCGCGGCCCGGCTGGCCGGCTCCGGTATCGGCATCGGCCTGCAGGGCAAGGGCACCGCCCTCATTCACCGCCGGGACCTGGCCCCGCTGGCGAACCTGGAGCTTTACTCGGTCGCGCCCACGGTCACGCCCGAGCTGTACCGGCTGCTCGGCGCGAACGCCGCGCGGCACGCCAAGGGCGGCACGCCCGACCCGGCCCGCAACCCCTACTCCGACGAGGCGATCGAGGCCCGGTACCACACCACCGTGATCGCGCTGATGGAACTGGAACGCCGCTGGATGATTCCCGGCGCCGCGCCCGAGGAACTGTCGCTGGAGGGACTGAAGTGACTCGGAACAACCGCGCAGGGCCGTGGATCCCGGCATCGGCACCCTCGCTCTGGGTCTCGGTGCCGCCGCTCTGGGTCTCGGTGCCGCCGCTCTGGGTCTCGGTGCCGCCGCTCTGGGTCTCGGTGCCGCCGCTCTGGGTCTCGGTGCCGCCGCTCTGGGTCTCGGTGCCGCCGCTCTGGGTCTCGGTGCCGCCGCTCTGGGTCTCGGTGCCGCCGCTCCGGGTCTCGGTGCCGCCGCTCCGGGTCTCGGTGCCGCCGCGCTCGGCTTACACCCTTCCGCATCGCACCCGCAGCCTCAAGCGTCCTGCAAGTGACCTCTGGTCCCAGGCCGGGATCCCTCCTCATCGCGCGTACGCCCTCCGCTACCGGCTCGATGTTCCATCGAGCCGCATAGGACCGGCTCGATGGAACATCGAGCCGGTTGTCTTCCATGGCTGGCGGGAGTGAGGTGGCTGAGGTGGCGGACGGAACCGAGATCCGGGCGCTGTCGGGGAAGCCGGTCGGCAGGCTGACCGTGGACGCGATCCGGGCAGGCGAGATCGGCGTGGCGGACCTGCGCATTCATCCCGGCACGCTGGAGCGGCAGGCGGTGATGGCCGAGGAACACGGGAACCCGCAGCTGGCGGAGAACCTGCGCCGCGCCGCGGAGCTGACCCGGCTGCCCGACGACGAGGTGCTGGCCGTCTACGAGGCGCTGCGGCCGGGCCGGTCCACGTCCGTGCAGCTGACCGCGCTCGCGGCCGCGCTCGCGGCCCGCGGCCTGCCGCGCTGCGCGGCCCTGCTGACCGAGGCAGCCGACGTCTACGCCCGCCGCGGGCTGTCCGCGTGACGGTGATCGCGGGCGTTGACGTGGGCAACGCCACGACCGAGGTCGTGCTGACGTCCGGGAGCAAGATCCTGGGCGCGGGACGGGTGCCGACCCGTGGCCGCAAGGGATCGGCGGACTCGCTGCGCGGTGCCGCCGCGCTGGTCCGCCGGGTGGAACGCCAGCTCGGGTGCGCGGTCGGCGCGGCCAGGCTCGCGCCGCTCCGGGCGGTCGATACCTCGGTGCTGACCGTCCCTGAGGCGGCCCCGCCCGATGGTCGGCTGCGCGTGCTGGCGGCGGGCGTGTCCACCCCGGGCGGCACCGGCGCCTGTGTCGGGGCGCCCCTGCCGCTTTCCGGCGCGGAGCCGCCGGAGCCCGGCACCGCGACCGTGGTCGCCGTGGTGCCGGCCGGCCTGCGTTACGGCGAGGCGGCCGCCCGGCTGCGGGCCCTGCTGGCGGCCGGGACACCGATCGGCGCGGTGCTCGTAGCCGGCGATGAGGGCGTTCTGGTGGCCAACCGAATCCCCGCCGGACTGCCGGTCGTCGATCAGGTCGATGCCGCCGCGGCCGCCGCGTGCCGGCTGCTCGCGGTTGAGGTGCGTCCGCGGGGGCACTCGCTGCGCCTGCTGGCTGACCCGGTGGCGCTCGGCGCCCGCCTCGGCCTGAGCGACCAGGAAGCCGGCGAAGCCGCCGCGGTGTGCCGGATGCTGGCTGACCACGCCAACGCCGTCGTGGGCCTGGCCGAGGCGCCCGCCACCGCCGTGACACCGAACTCCGGCGAACCGTGGGTGGTAACCGCGGACGGCAGGCGTCTTCCGCTGCGAATCGCCTGCGCGCAGCTGGCCAGCTGGCCGGTGGGCGCGGTAGGCGCGTTCGGGACGGGGACCGAACCGAGCGAGGTCGACGACCTGTTCGCCGTGGACCTGGCCGCGGCGGCCGACGCGGCGACCGCGCGGGCGGGCAGCGTGGGCCGGGCGGTGCTGGTCGCGTCCCTGCGCCGGGCCCGTGATCCGCAGGCGGCACCGGAGGCCGAGCTGCTCGGTGACCTGCTGGCCGTACCCGTGTGCGGCCTGGTCACCGAGCCTGCCGCCGCCCGGGCCGGGGCCCTGACCACCCCGGGCGCCCGCGCCGACGCGGTCGTGGTTGACCTGGGGGCCGGCACGATCGACGTGATCGGTTCGCAGGCCAGCATCGTGGCCGCGGGAGCGGGTGAGCTGCTCACCGCCGCGGTGGCGGAGACGCTCGGCATTCCGCGGGCCGCCGCCGATTGGGTCAAGCGCGGCCCGTGCGTCCGGGTGGACGGCGGGCAGCGGTTCGAGGCCGAGGACGGCACCCGCGGTTTCCTCGACGTCAGCGCACCTGCCTCGGCCGCCGGCATGCTCGCGGTGGACGGGCCCGGCGGCTTGCTGCCGTTCGACCGCCACCACGGGCCGGGGGAGTGGCGGGCGATCCGGCTGCGACTCAAGCTCGCCGTGCTGGCCGAGAACTTCCGGCGTGCGGTGCGGACACTGGGCCACGACTTCAGCCAGGTCCTGGTGGTGGGAGGCCCGGCCGGTGACGAGGAACTGCTCGGGGTGCTCACACGCTCGCTGCCGGACGGCGTGGCCGTCGGCCGGGGCGACGTCGGCGGCACCTGCGAGGGCGAACCGCTCGGCCACCGCTACGCGGTCGCGCTCGGCCTGACCCTGCCTGGACCGTAACGTTTCCGGAAAACGCGGTCGACCGCAGGTTCAACCGGGCCAGGTATGACGGGGACCAGACGGTGGCTGCCTTCGCGGCTGACCGGATCAGGCGGGCGGCCACTCCTTCGCGACCAGGGTCAGCAGCTCATAGGTCGCCACTGGCTTGCCGTCCTGGTTCGACACGTTCACGTCCCAGCGCACCTCACCGTGCCCGGCATCCTCGCGCGGAGTGATCTGCTGACAGGTGAGCGTCACCGTCAGCTCGTCTCCCGGGTAGACCGGCGTGAGGAAGCGCAGGTTGTCCAGGCCGTAGTTGGCCAGCACCGGACCGGGATCGGGCTGGACGAACAGCCCGGCGGCAAAGGAGATGATGAGGTAGCCGTGGGCGACCCGGCCGTCGAAGAACGGGTTGGCGCGGGCCGCGTCCTCATCCATGTGCGCGTAGAAGGTGTCGCCGGTGAACTGGGCGAAGTGCTCGATGTCCGCCAGCGTCACCTGGCGCGGGCCGGTGACTATGCTGTCACCGATCCGCAGCTCGGCGAGCGACTTGCGGAACGGGTGCCCGGCTGCCAGGTTCCGCGCGGTGCCTGGTGTCCAACGGCCGGTCACGGCCGACAGGATACGCGGGCTGCCCTGGACCGCCGTACGCTGCATGTGGTGCCGCACGCCGCGGATGCCGCCCAGCTCCTCCCCGCCGCCGGCCCGGCCCGGGCCGCCGTGGACGAGCATCGGCAGCGGTGATCCGTGGCCGGTCGACTCGGCCGCGTCGTCATGGTCGAGGACGAGGATCCGGCCATGCCAGGGCGCCAGGCCGAGGACCACCTCGCGGGCGAAGGCCGCGTCGGCGGTGACGATCGATCCGGCCAGGCTGCCCAGGCCGCGAGCCGCGAGCTCGATAACCTCTGCGGTGTCCCGATAGCCGATAATCGTGCTGACCGGGCCGAACGCCTCCACCTGGTGCGGCTCAGGCCTGCTCGCGTCCTCACCGAGCAGCAGGAGCGGCGCCATGAACGCTCCGCGCTCCGCACTGGCGCCCAGCACGTCGACGTGGTCTGGGTCGCCGGATACGAGCCGTCCCGCGGACAGCAGGGCCTTGACCGAGCGGCGCACCTCCTCACGCTGGTCCAGGCTGGCCAGCGCGCCCATTCGCACGCTTTCCTCCGCCGGGTTACCGACCACAACCTTGGCCAGCTGGTCTCGCGCGGCCTGCGCGACCTGGTCCGCTAGGGTGACCGGGACCAAGGCGCGCCGGATCGCGGTGCACTTCTGGCCCGCCTTGACCGTCATCTCGCTGACTAGTTGCCGGACGTAGAGGTCGAATTCCGGCGTGCCCGGCGCGGCGTCGGGGCCCAGGACCGAGCAGTTCAGTGAATCCGCCTCGGCGTTGAACCGCACCGACCGGCCCACCACCGCCGGGTGCGCCCGCAGTTGCCGCGCGGTCGCGGCCGACCCGGTGAAGGACACCAGGTCCTGCTCGCCGAGATGATCAAGCAAGTCGCCGGTGCTGCCGCAGATCAGCTGAAGCGAGCCGTCTGGCAGCAGCCCGGAACCGGCCATCAGCTCGACCAGCATGGCCGTCAGGTAGGCGGTCTGGGTCGCCGGCTTCACCAGGCTCGGCACCCCGGCGATGAACGCGGGGGCGAACTTCTCCAGCGGGCCCCAGACCGGGAAGTTGAAGGCGTTGATCTGCACCGCGATCCCGCGCAGCGGGGAGAGGATGTGCTGGCCGACAAAGGTGCCGCCCTTGCCCAGCGGCTCGACCGCCCCTTCGGCCAGGATGGTGTCGTTCGGCAGTTCGCGCTTGGCCTTGCTGGCGTAGCTGAGCAGCACCCCGATGCCGCCGTCGATGTCGAACTTGGAGTCGCCGAGGGTCGCACCGGTACGCGCGGACAGCGCGTACAGTTCCTGGCGGTGCTCACGCAGCAGCAGCCCGAGCGACTTCAGCAGCGCGGCCCGCTGGTGGAAGGTCAGCTCGCGCAGCGCCGGGCCCCCGGTGGACCGGCCGTAACCAAGCGCCGCGCCGAAGTCGATACCCGCTGATGAGACCCGGGCCACTTCTTCGCCGGTTACCGCGTCGAGTACCGGCCGGCCCTCGCCTGCGGGTATTTTCCATGCCCCGCCGACGTAGCTGCGTAGCACCGTCATCGTCAGCTCCTCAGTTCCGGGGGTGAGCACCACCAGTAGTGACTACCGGTATGCAGGTCAGTGCTTGAACGACTGTCGCATCTTCTGGATCTCGGGCGGCGGCTGCGTCTGCGGGTGATGCTCGAGCACCCGGACATGCAACCGGAAGTCGTCGAGCAGCAGATGGGCCAGGTCCATGCTGAAGCCGTTCCTGATCACGATCCGCATCACGGCCGTGTCGGTCATGTCGGCGGGCAACGTATACGCCGGGACCTGCCAGCCGCGCGTCCTCAGCCGCTCGGACAGGTCGAACACGGAGTAGCCAGTGACCTCGTCGCGCAGCTTGAACGCGAACACCGGAAGATCCCTGCCCTCGCTGAGCAGCTCGAACGGGCCTATTTTCGCGATTTCGCCGGACAGGTGCAGCGCGACGTCCTGGCAGGTCTGCTGCACATGCCGGTAGCCCTCGCGGCCGAGGCGGATGAAGTTGTAATACTGGGCCGCCACCTGCGCCCCGGGCCGGGAGAAATTCAGCGCGAACGTCGGCATCTCCCCGCCCAGGTAGTTGACCCGGAAGATAAGATCCTCGGGCAGCGCGGCGGCGTTCCGCCACATGACCCAGCCCACGCCGGGATACACCAGCCCGTACTTGTGCCCCGAGGCGTTGATCGAGGCCACCCGCGGCACCCGGAAGTCCCACTCCAGGTCCGGCTGCAGGAACGGCGCGATGAACCCCCCGGACGCCCCGTCCACGTGCACCGGGACGTCGCAGCCTCGTTCGTCCTGCAGGCGGTCGAGCGCCTGGCTGATCTCAAGCACGGGCTCGTAGCTGCCGTCCATGGTGGAACCCAGGATCGCCACCACGCCGATGGTGTTCTCATCGCACTTCGCCGCGGCCTCGGCGCCGCGCAGGTGCAGCCGCCCCGGCACCATCGGCACGTAGCGAGGCTCGACCTGCCAGTAGCGGCAGAACTTCTCCCAGCACACCTGCACGTTGGTGCCCATCACCAGGTTCGGCTTGCTCGCGTCCTGGCCGGCGGCCTGGCGCCGCTGGCGCCACCGCCACAGCAACGCCATCCCGCCGAGCATGCACGCTTCGCTGGACCCGGTGGTGGAGCAGCCGGTCGCGTCATCTCCCGTCCGCGCGTTCCACAGGTTGCTGATGATGTTGACGCAGCGCCGTTCGAGCTCGGCGGTCTGCGGGTACTCGTCCTTGTCGATCATGTTCTTAGCGACGGTTTCGGCCATCAGCAGCTCGGCCTCCGGCTCCATCCAGGTGGTGACGAACGTCGCCAGGTTGAGCCGGGCGTTGCCATCGAGGATGAGCTCGTCACGTACCACCTGCAGCGCGGTGCGCGGCAATACACCGTGCTGCGGCAGCCGGTACCGCGGGATCTCACAGCTCTGCTCGCGGTAGTAGACCGGGTTGATCTCCAGCTCAGCGTCTAGCTTGCTCTCGTCCACCTGGCGGTGCAGCGGCATGGCTGACTCCTTGGTGCTTGTCGCGGCGAAGACCAGTGCTCCTGGTGGCCAGGCTACTCCCGCCGCAAGGGACCGCCCGATCGCTCACCTCGGTACGTCTACCAGGTCGGCGCTGCATCGCGATACCGGGGTCAGCTCCTGTCGAGGGTCAGCCGAATGGTGGATGGCGGGCGGCCGGATGGCCGGCTGATCGACGGCTGACGAGCGGGCCGACGATGGCCGCGCGGGCGATCCGCCGGCCGGGACCCCCGGGCCATGCTGATTATGACGCCGGCGGGGTGCCAGTGCGAAGAACGCGAAGAGCCAGATACGGAGGCGGGAGATGCCCGCGGTCATCGAGGTGGCAGGACTCACCAAGCGGTACGGGGGGCAGGCCGTGGTAGACGGGATCTCATTCCATGTGGATCAGGGAGAGATCTTCGGAATCCTCGGCCCGAACGGCGCGGGCAAGACCACCGCAGTGGAGTGCATGGAGGGCTTGCGCCGGCGCGACTCGGGGCAGGTGCGGATCCTCGGCCTGGACCCGCGGACCGACGGTCACCGGCTGCACCAGCGGATCGGCGTTCAGCTGCAGGAGACGCAGCTGCCGGACAAGCTGAAGGTGCGGGAGGCGCTCGAGCTTTATGCCTCGTTCTACCCGAACCCCGCCGACTGGCGTGAACTGCTCGGCCGCTGGGGACTGGCCGGAAAATCAAACACCAGCTTCGCCAAGCTTTCCGGCGGCCAGAAGCAGCGCCTGTTCATCGCGCTGGCTCTGGTCGGGCACCCGGAGCTGGTGTTCCTTGACGAGCTGACAGCGGGCCTGGACCCGGGCGCCAGGCGCGCCACCTGGGAGCTGATCAGCCAGGTACGGGACGGCGGTGTCACGGTCGTCTTGGTCAGCCACTTCATGGACGAGGTGGAGGAACTCTGCGACCGGGTCGCGATCCTCGATCGGGGGCGGATCACGGCGCTGGACACCCCGGCGGGGCTGGTGGACCTCGTCGGGGCGCAGTACCGGGTGCGGTTCCGGCCGATGGCGCCGCTGGATGAACAGTCGCTAACCGCGCTGCCCGGCGTCACGAACGTCGCGCGGCACGGAACGCAGGTCGACGTCACCGGGACCGGGGACTTCGCCAGCGCGGTCACCGCGGAGCTGGCCCGCAGGCAGGTCATCGTGGCCGACCTGCGGATCGAGGGACGCAGCCTGGACAGCGCCTACGTCGCGCTGACCGGCCGCACCATGGACACGTGAGGGAGAAAGAACCATGAACGGCTTCAGCAGGCTCGCCTACGTCGAGACCAAGCTGTTCCTGCGCGAGAAGGCCGCCACCCTGGCGGTGTTCGGGCTGCCGGTAGCGCTGGTCATCGGCTTCGGGCTGATCCCGGGGTTCGGCCAGCCGCAGAAAAGCCTGTCCGATCAGATCGGCACCGAGTACATCGCGTCGCTCGGCGTCGCGATCGTCCTGGCGACCCTCGGCCTGAATGGCGTGCCGATGGTCATCGGCCAGTACCGGGAGCGCGGCATCCTGCGCCGCCTGGGTGTCACGCCGGTGCGGCCGCTGACCCTGCTCGTGGCCAAGATGACGGTGTGGGCCGCGTCGGCCATCTTGTCAGTGGCAGTCGTCATCGCGGTGGTGAGGATCGCCTTCCACGTGCCGGCCCCGGCCGCGCCGGGATGGTTCGCCCTGTCGGTCCTGCTGGGCATCGGCTCGCTGTTCGCGCTTGGCATGCTCGCGGCGGCCGCAGCGCCGACCGCCAGGAGCGCGGCTGGGCTCGGCTGGCTGCTGTTCTTCCCGAACATGTTCCTGGCCGGCATCTACTTCCCGACCGAGCTCATGTCATCGACAATGCGCCAGGTCGGCAACTTCACCCCGCTCGGCTCGGCGCTGCACGCGGTGCGGGACAGCTGGATGGGCCTGGATCCGCGACCCGAATACCTGGGCATAATGGCGGCATATGCCGTGATCGCGGGGGCGCTGGCGGCTCGCTTTTTCCGCTGGGAACAAGCATAGGAAAGGGGAAATGGTGACGGTACGCACGCCGGACAGCGGCTTCGAATCGATAGAGCAACGGTTCGACAGGCTCGAGCGGTTCATTCCCTTCCTTCTGCTCGCCGTCCCGCTGATCCCCTATGTGCTGTCACAGAACCCGACCGCGGGGGCGGTGGGCATCACGGCCGGTGTCGCCGTGGCGGCCGGCGCGTGGATCATGTGGATGGTCATGCTGCCTCCGGGCTGGAGGGAGCGCCGGGGGGTGATGGAGGTCTACCTGATCGGGCTAATCGGGTTCATCGCCGTGCTCACCATCCGCAGCCCCTGGTTCGCGTTCTTCACCTGGTTCGGCTTCCTGCACGCCATGCGGTACCTGACCGGAGCGTGGCGATGGGTAGCGTGCGCTGTCGTGGCGATCTTTTTCGGCATGGCCCAGGCCGGGGGATTCCACCGGCCGACCGTGTCGACGGTGGCCATCTGGGTGCTGCTGGCCTGCGTCGACATCGTGCTCGTGGGGGCCTTCACCGCGCTGGGCGTGAAGTCCGAGCAGCAGAACCAGGCCCGGAAGGGCATGATCGCCGAGCTCGCCGAGGCGAACCAGCGGCTGGAAGAGATCATGGCGGAAAACACCGGGCTGCAGGCCCAGCTGCTGATCCAGGCCCGGGAGGCCGGCGCGGGTGACGAGCGACAGCGGATGGCCCGGGAGATCCACGACACGCTCGCACAGGGCCTGACCGGGATCATCACCCAGCTCGAGGCCGCCCAGCAGACCGGCCAAGAGGCCGAGCGCGAGCGGCGGATCGGCAACGCCAAGCGGCTGGCCCGCGACAGCCTGGCCGAGGCCCGCCGCTCGGTCCAGGCGCTGCGGCCGGGCGCGCTGGAGAACAGCAGGCTCCCGGAAGCGCTGGCCGACGAGGTGGCCCGCTGGTCGGTCACCACCGGCGTGGCCGGCGAGGTCAAGACCACCGGCGACGCGCGGGCGCTGCACCCGGAGGTCGAGGTGACGCTGCTGCGGGTGGCCCAGGAGGCGCTGGCCAACGTGGCCAAGCACGCCGGCGCCTCCCGGGGCGCCGTCACGCTCTCCTACATGGAAGACGTGGTGACTCTCGATGTGCGCGACGACGGTGCCGGGTTCGCCGCGTGCGGTCCCGCCGGGCAAAGCCCAGCCGACGGAGGATTCGGCCTGATCGCGATGCGGCAACGGGTCGCCCGGCTGGCCGGGCAGCTGGAGATCGAATCAGAACCCGGGTCGGGCACGGCCGTGTCGGCCAGCCTGCCCGCCATACCCTTGGGAGAGTCCAAGTGACTATCCGGCTGCTGATCGCCGACGACCATCCGGTGGTGCGCGACGGACTCCGCGGCATCTTCGAGGCCAGCGCCGACTTCGAGGTGGCCGGCGAGGCCGCCAACGGCCAGGAGGCGGTCGACCGGACGGCGGCACTGCGTCCCGACGTGGTGCTGATGGACCTGCGTATGCCGGTGCTGGACGGGGTCAGCGCGATCAGGCTGCTCGCCGAACGGGGCGTGAGCGCGCGGGTCCTCGTGCTGACCACCTTCGACACCGACACCGACGTGGTGCCCGCCATCGAGGCCGGCGCTACCGGCTACCTGCTGAAGGACTCGCCGCCCGACGAACTGCGGCGCGGGGTCCGGGCCGCCGCCCGGGGCGAGGCCGTACTCTCGCCTTCGGTCGCCACCCGGCTGCTCGGCCAGGTCAGGCAGCCGGCGAAAGAACCGCTCAGCCAGCGTGAGCTTGACATCCTAGGCCTGATCGCCCACGGCTGCTCCAACCGCGAGGCCGCCTCCCGGCTATTCATCAGCGAGGCCACGGTCAAGACCCACGTGCTGCACATCTACGCCAAGCTCGGCGTCAACGACCGCGCCGCCGCAGTAGCGACCGGATTCGAGCGCGGCCTGCTGCCCCGTCCGTGACCGACGGCACGCACGACGGCCCGTTCGGGATAAATGGTCTTTCCTGACATACCGGCAGAGCAGGAAACCGTCATCTTCCAGGACGTGGGCCAGGGTCAGCGGCAGCGGCTTGGTCCCGGTCGGGGCGCCGGTCACGATCCGGTCCGGGCCCGGGCCGGCCATCAGCGGGCCGATGGTCAGGCACAGCTCGTCGACCAGGTCGCCCTGGATCAGCTGGCCGAGCAGGTGCGGGCCCCCTTCCGCCAGCAGGCGCCGGTAGCCGCGTCCGGCCAGGGCGCTCACGGCGGCCTTCAGGTCCACGGTCTTGTCGCCGGCCACGATGACATCCGCGTTCGGTTCTAGCCGGGCCCGGATGTCCTGCGGGGCCTGGGCGGCGGTGATGACGAGCGTGCGGGCGTCAGGGGGAGCGGCGGCGATCAGGGGGCTGTCGGGGTCGAGGTCAAGCCGCGCGCTGATCACCGCGATCGGCGGGGTCGGCGTCCGGCCGGACCGCAGGGCCCGCCAGGGCTCTTGCACCCGGGCCGGCTTGTAGCGCTCGGCCCGAGCGGTAGCCGCGCCGACCACGACGACGTCGGCGAGCGTGCGGAGCAAGGCAAACACCTGCCGGTCGGCGCCAGAGGACAAGTCCTTGGTGGCGCCGTCGAGGGTCGCGGCCCCGTCCGCACTCGACACCATGTTGGCGCGCAGCCACCGGCCGTCCGGGTAGGCGTACAGCCCGGCCAGATCCGGATCAACCTTCGGCGAGACAGGCGGAAACAACTGCTGCATGGTCACTCCGTGGACCGAAGGACGACGACGGCGCGGTCGCAGACCTCGATTTCTTTCTTCGGCGTGAGGATGGCGCTCGTGACGCTCAGGGCGGTGTCGATGACGATCTCCCATCCGGTCGCGTAGCCGGCCTCGGGCAGGGTGAACGTTATCGGGTCGCTGTGTGCATTGAACAGCAGCAGGAACCTGGCATCGCTGATCTTCTCGCCACGCGGGTCCGGCTCGGTGATCGCGTCCCCGTTGAGGAACATGGCGAACGAGTTCGCGTAGCTGGTGCCCCAGTCCGCCTCCGTCATTTCCTGCCCGGTCGGGGTTAGCCAGAACGATGTCGCCTAGCTCGCCGGTCGGTGTGTGGGCCTGGCCGCGGAAGAACCTGCGCCGCCGGAACAGCGGATGGTCGCGGCGCAGGCCGGTCAGCGTCTCGGTGAACTGCAGCAGGTCCTGCTCGGTGGCCGCCTGTTCCCAGTTCAGCCAGGAGATCTCGTTGTCCTGGCAGTAGGCGTTGTTGCTGCCGCGCTGGGTGCGGCCCATCTCGTCCCCGGCCAGCATCATCGGGACGCCCTGGGACAAGAACAAGGTGACCAGGAAGTTGCGTTTCTGCCTAGTGCGAAGTTCGTTGATCGAGGGATCGTCGGTGGGGCCTTCCGTGCCGCAGTTCCATGACCGGTTGTCGTCGGCGCCGTCCCGGTTGCCCTCGCCGTTCGCCTCGTTGTGCTTGTAGTCGTAACTGACCAGGTCCTGCAGGGTGAACCCATCGTGGCAGGTGACGAAGTTGATGGAGGCGACGGGGCGCCGCCCGCTGGTGGCGTACAGATCGCTCGATCCGGTGAGCCGGGACGCGAACTCCGGCATGGTGGCCGGGCGGCCACGCCAGAAGTCACGGACGGTATCCCGGTAGAGCCCGTTCCACTCGGTCCATAGCGGCGGGAAGTTGCCGACCTGGTAGCCGCCCTCGCCGACATCCCACGGTTCGGCGATCAGCTTCACCTGCGACACCACGGGGTCCTGCTGAACCAGGTCGAAGAAGGTGGACAGCCGGTCCACGTCGTGCAGTTCCCTGGCCAGCGCCGAGGCCAGGTCGAACCGGAACCCGTCGACGTGCATCTCCAGGACCCAGTACCGCAGCGAGTCCATGACCAGCTGCAGCGAGTGCGGATGCCGGGCGTTCAGGCTATTCCCGCAGCCGGTGTAGTCCAGGTAACGCCACGGCTCGGCGTTGTCGAGCCGGTAGTAGGCGGCGTTGTCGATGCCGCGGAGGGACAGGGTGGGTCCCATGTGGTCGCCTTCGGCGGTGTGGTTGTACACCACGTCCAGGATGACCTCGATGCCCGCCTCGTGCAGCGCCTTCACCATCGTCTTGAACTCGCCGACCTGCTCGCCGCGCTGGCCGGCCGAGGAATACCGGTTGTGCGGGGCGAGGAAGCCGATCGTGTTGTAGCCCCAGTAGTTCGTCAGGCCGCGCGCGACCAGGGACTGCTCGGGGATGAACTGGTGGACCGGCATGAGTTCCACCGCGGTGATCCCTAGTCGCTGCAGGTGCGCGATAACGGCGGGGTGCGCGAGCCCGGCGTAGGTGCCGCGCTGCGCCTCGGGGACCTCCGGGTGCAGCACGGTCAGCCCGCGCACGTGCGCCTCGTAGATGATCGTCTCGTGGTACGGGACCTGCGGCGCCCGGTCGTTGCCCCAGTCGAAGAACGGGTTGATCACCACGTTTTTCGGCATCCGCGGCGCGCTGTCCGTGGTGTTCCGTTTCCTCGGGTCGCCTAGCTGGTAACTGAACAGGGAATCATCCCAGCTGATCTGACCCTCGACCGCCTTGCCGTACGGATCGAGCAGCAGCTTGGAGCCGTCACAGCGCAGCCCGCGCGCGGGATGATAGGGCCCGTGCACCCGGTAGCCGTAGCGTTGTCCCGGGGCAATGCCGGGGAGGTAGCCGTGCCACACGAAGCCGTCGACTTCGGTCAGCTCCACTCTGGTTTCGGTGAGTGTGCTGTCGCCGTCTTCCGCCTCGGCGAAGAGGCAAAGCTGGACGCTGTCGGCGACCTCGGAAAACAGGGTAAAGTTGGTGCCCCAGCCATCCCACGTCGCACCAAGCGGGTATGGCGTTCCCGGCCAGATTCGCATTCGCCCCCTTAGTCGGCGAGTCAGGTCGCGTTCGGCCAGCAGCCGACTCTACCGGGTAAGTCGTACGGTACCGGATAGTGACCAGCCGGTCGCGGATCCTCGGCTTCCTCGAGGATTATCCAGGTTTTTACCCAGATTTACGCCGCAGTGTGCCGCAGGGATCGGGCCTGGCAAAATCGGTCTAGCAGCACATCGGCTACCTCGGGGGAGGCGCCGAGCGCGGGGGAGACGGCGGCCGCGCCCGCGGCCAGCGAAGACGTCCTGATCCGGTCGGCGAAAAGACCGGGGGCGAGCAGGTAGGTGGCCACCACGACCCGAGGCGCCCCGGCGCGCAGCAGGCCGGTCACCGCCGCCGCGGGAGAGGGATCGGCGGCCGAGGCGTAGGCCGGGCGGACGGCGAACCACCCGCCCCGTTCTTGCCACTGCGCTGCGAGGCGCGTGATGGTGGCATTGGCCTGCGGGTCGCTGGAGCCAGCGGCCGCGAGGACGACCCCGGTCCGGGCGCGGTCAGCCCTTTCGGCTCCCGGGTCTGCCTCGGCCAGGCGCCGCTCGAGCGCGGAAAGCAGCAGCGGGTGCGGGCCGAGCGTGGCACCGTAAGAGACCCGCAGCCGCGGGAAGTCGGCGCTGAACCGGGCCAGCATGCGGGGGATATCAGCCTTACTGTGATACGCCGCGGTAAGCAGCAGCGGCAGCACCCGCACCTGCCTGCCAGGCTCGATCGTGCCCATGACCTGCGGCAGAGACGGCGGAGCATGGCCGAGGAAGGCGATCCGCGCCTCCAGCGCCCGCAGGCCGCGCGCGGCGGCGCGCTCCGCCGCGCCCGCCATCAGCTCCCCGATGGTGACCGAGGCGCGCGGGTCGGCGCTTCCGTGCGCGACGGCCACCAAAACCGGCTCAGGCATGTATGCCGCACTCCGTCTTGCCCGTGCCCGCCCACCGGCCGCTGCGCGGGTCCGCGCCCGCCTCGACCCGGCTCGTGCAGGTCGCGCAGCCGATCGAGGGGTAGCCCTCGTAGACCAGGGGGTTTACCAGCACGCTGTTGGTGGTGATGAAGTCATCCACCTGCTTCTGCGTCCAGCTGACGATCGGGTTGACCTTGACCATCTCCCGCCGGTCGTCCCACTCCACGACCTGGCTCTGGCGGCGGTTGTTGGTCTCGTCCCGGCGCACGCCGGTGATCCACGCGTCGTAGTTGGTCAGGGCCCGCTCGAGCGGCTCGACCTTACGCAGGTAGCAGCACAGATCGGGATTGCGGCCGAACAGCCTGGGCCCAAGCTCGGCGTCCTGCTCGGCCACGGTGCGTGAGGGGGTGACGTTGATCAGGTGAATAGGGTAGACGACCTCGACGGCGTCCCTGGTCCCTACCGTCTCCGGGAAGTGATACCCGGTATCGAGGAAGACCACGTCGATGCCGGGATGGACGCTCGAGGCCAGATGGATGATGACCGCGTCGGTCATGGACGAGGTGACGCAGATCCGGTCACCGAACGTGTCCACTGCCCAGCGAATCACCTCTTCGGCAGGCGCGTCGGCGAGTTCCTCCGCGGCCTGTTCGGCGAGGGTTCGCATGTGTTCGGGGTCCTCCAGGCTGATTTGCGCCAGGCCACGCGATACAACGGGGCTCACAGTGTGACTCCTATTCCGGCAAAGCGTAGCTGGAAAGTCCTGGTGCAACTGCGACAGTGCCATTCACCGTCGGTAGCTCCCTGCGGTTCCAGGTCCTCCTCGCCGCAGTAGGGGCAGTAGAAGGGCACGGCCCGCGCGTTCATGACAGTTCCTCGTCGCTCGCTCGCGCCGTCCAGGCGGCGAACGACTCTCCATCTGCCCGGCCGGTCTGGAACCGCCTGAGGACGCGCTCTACGTAGTCTGGCAATTCCTCGGACGTGGCCTTGAGGCCGCGCACCTTGCGGCCGAAGCCGGATCCCTGGCCGTCGCCGCCCGCCAGCGCGCCGCCCAGGTGAATCTGGAAGCCCTCGACCTGCTTCCCGTCCGGGCCGGTGACCAGGGATCCCTTCAGGCCGATGTCGGCCGTCTGGATCCGGGCGCAGGAGTTCGGGCATCCGTTGACGTTGATCGTGACCGGCGCGTCGAAGTCCGGCAGGCGCCGCTCGAGCTCGCTGATCAGGTTCGCGGCCCGGGCCTTGGTCTCGACGATCGCGAGCTTGCAGAACTCGATGCCGGTGCAGGCCATCGTGTGCCTGCGGAAGGCGCTCGGGTTAGCCGGAAGGCCGGCCGCCGCAAGCTCCTTGACCAGGTCGTCCGTGCGGTCCGGGGGGACGTCCAGGATGACCATCTTCTGCTCGGTGGTGGTACGGACCCGGCCGCTGCCGTATCTGGATGCAAGCCCGGCGATGACGTCGAGCGCCTCACCCGACAGCCGGCCGACGGTCGGCGCGAAGCCAACGTAGTAGTTCCCGTCGCGCTGCGGGCGCACGCCTACGTGGTCGCGCACGCCGTCGCGCGGCGCGTCCGGAGCCGGGCCGTCGGGCAGCGCGTACCCGAGATACTCCTTCTCGAGCACCTCACGGAACTTCTGCGGTCCCCAGTCCGCGACCAGGAACTTGATCCTGGCCCGGTGCCGCAGCCGGCGGTAGCCGTAGTCCCGGAACAGCCCGGCGACGCCCGCCCAGACCTCGGGGACCTGGCCGGCCCGGACAAACGTGCCGAGTCGCTTGCCGATCATCGGGTTGGTGGAAAGACCGCCGCCGACCCACAGGTCGTAACCGGTTTCCCCGGCATCGTTGACGACGCCGACGAACGCGATGTCATTGATCTCGTGGATGGCGCACTGCGCCGCGCAGCCGCTGATGGAGGTCTTGAACTTGCGCGGCAGGTTGGAGAACGCGGAGTCGCCGATGTAGCGCTCGCCGATCGCGTCGATCTCCGGCGTGGCGTCTATGATCTCGCCCGCGTCGATGCCGGCCAGCGGGCAGCCGAGCATCACGCGCGGGGTGTCGCCGCACGCCTCAGTGGTGGACAGCCCCACCGATTCGAGCGCGTCCCAGATGTCGGGTACGTTCTCGATCTCGATCCAGTGCAGCTGGATGTTCTGCCGGTCGGTCACGTCCGCCGTGCCGCGCGCGTACCGTCGCGAGATGTAGGCGATAACCCGCAGCTGGTCGTTGGACAGCTGGCCGCCATCGATGCGGATCCGCAGCATGAAGTAGCGGTCGTCAAGCTCCTCGGGCTCGAGCACCGCGGTCTTGCCGCCGTCGATGCCCGGCCGGCGCTGGGTGTACAGCCCGTACCAGCGGAAGCGGCCGCGCAGGTCGGCCGGGTCGATGGAGTCGAAGCCGTGCTTGGAGTAGACGTCGATGATCCGCTGGCGGACGTTAAGCCCGTCGTCGTTCCGCTTGTTTTCCTCGTTCTTGTTGAGCGGCTCGTGGTAGCCGAGCGCCCACTGGCCTTCGCCGCGCTTGCGTCTGGTACCGGTACTCCCGGTTGAGACTGCCATGTAACGGTGTTTCCTTCAGGTTCGGGGACGCGCCTCACGAGAACCTGGGCTTCCGCTGACCTAGGTCCGGCCGGATCCAGCCGGGCGGATAACCGCAAACGGCTACCTGCGTGGGTCAAGCGGGGATGGCGCCCGGTGTCGCGCGCGCGCCCGGCGGAAAATCCGGGCCGGCGATTATCGGGCGGCGCGACAGATAGCGCTCTGGACGCGCAGGAAATCGACGTGCCGTCGCACGACGAGCAGCGGGTCCGTAACACTCATTACAACAGGATCACATGTAACGAACCCGGCTGTCCAGGCAATGTCCGGCATGTGGACGGTGCGAAGCGTCACATCCGTAGGCATACCCGTCGCAACGTGCGCGTTCCGGTGGCTATTCCCCCGAGGCGGGCGTCAGCTCCCCTGAGGCGGGCGTCAGCCCTGGCGGATCCAGCTGAGCGGTGCCTCGGAAGCAGATGGCCTCGGCGGCTGATGCTGGCAGTCGCACCAGGTGCCGCCCGGGCAATCCTCGTGGTGACGCCTCCGGCAGGGAACGCAGATCATGCTCTCTATTGTGCGGCTCGACGGCAGTCAAAAACGCCGGTTCGCCGCACGTTAGCGGGGGGTGCCCGCAGAGCGGCTCACCGGCGCCATGGTGCCCTGTGCCAGCTCCCCGCCGGTTCTTATCCGGGGGGAGCGGCACGTAAGCGAACCTCAGGCGGCGTTCGCGCGGCGCATGCGGCGGCGGCGCTCGGCCGACCGCTCGTCCTCGTTCAGGCCGCCCCAGGTGCCGTACTTCTCTGGCCGCGACACTGCGTAATTCAGGCATTCAAGCCGTACCGGGCAAGCGGCGCAGACCGCCTTGGCCTTGCGCTCCCTGATCTCCCGCTCCGGCTGGCGTTCGCCGTCAGGGCCGAAGAAGAGCAACAGGTCTTCGCCACGGCACGCGGCAGCATCCTGCCAACCCCAGTTAGGGCGGGGAAGCACAGCCGACTGCCGACGTACCTGAGACATGGAACAATCACCTCAACCAAGAGCATCAAATAGTGCGTTAGAGTTAGAACGTCAGGCTCGTAGGCACGCGAACCAGTCTTGTCCGGGAACCTCCGTTGCAAGATACAACGCGTCTTCTAGACGTGATGTTCCCGTGCGCGGATTTGGCGATCGCATAAGCAAAGCGGTCACTATACCGAACGGCCAGAGCCAGCGTCTCGGTTCACCCGTCCTGTTCAACCGTCGCGCAGGCTGCTGCATGCCCGTCGACTATGATGCCACTCGCGGTAGCCGCCCCGCACGCGGGGTGGCTAAATTCCTCACCTTAATTCCGGCCTGCGGCTAGCCTGCTTCTCAGAGTTCGTGACGAACTGGACAAAGGGATGGGAGCAACGCCACGATGAGCACCATGTCAGCGTCGGACGCAGCGCCACTGCCCCGGCTCGGCGAGGTCTTCTTCGACGTCCGCGGCAGCTCTCGCAGCATGCGTCTGAGCTGGTACGCCGATACTGGCGTCTCCGTCTTCAGCATCTGGCAGGGCGGCACCTGCACAGGCACGTTCCGGCTGCCCATGGAGGAGCTGCCGCGGCTGGTCGATGCCCTGCAACGCGGTATGCCTGGCGCTGACCCACTGGACCCGCGCGGCGCTGGCGGCAACCTGAACCAGCTTCCTGGCGCCCCGACCGACCCGAGGCTGACCGCGCTTCCCGGTTACGCCGGCGTCCGCGACATTGACTTCACCGGGCCGGTAACCGGCGATTTCCGCGCCCTGCGGCCCGAGGACCAGGCCGGCACCATGGTGTACAGCCCGCCCTCCGCCCGCGCCCCCCGAGCGCTGCCGCCTGCCCGCGCGGCCCTGCCCCCGGCCCCGGCCGCCCTGCCTGCGGCGCCGACCGCCCTGCCCGCGCCGCCATCAGGAGGCCAGGAGTATCTCGAGGACTACTCCGCGCAGTATCCGGAGCAGTACCGGCCGGGTCGGCGTCGGCTGCCCGCCGTCGGCGAGGTCTACGCCGATACGGCCCGTTATCCGGAAGTAGTGCCCGGAGGAGACTACGGCGCCCAGGGCCAGTATCCCGGGCCGCCGCAGTACCAGGAACAAGCCCAGTACCAAGAGCAGGCCCAGTACCCCGCGCAGACCCAGTACCCCGAGCAGACCCAGTACCCCGCGCAGACCCAGTACCAGGAGCTGTCGCCGTACCCCGCACCCAGCCAGCCCCATGGCGGGCAGCGGTATCAGGAGCAGGGTTACGGCGCCCAGCCAGGCCAGCGATATGACGATCGCTCCTATGCCGGCCAGGAATCCGGCGAGCAGGGATACTCATACGCCGACCAGGGCCGGGCCCGCCAGGAGTACGGCCAGCAGTACGGCGAGCCGGGCTACGGCCAGTCCGGCTACGGCGGGCCGGGAGCCGGCGAGCAGGGGTACGGCCGGCCCTCGTACGCGGGTGAGGCCGTCCCCCAGCCGGGCGACCGGGGCTACCCCGGATCCGGGTACTCCGAGCCTACGTATCCCGCGTCCTCCTATCCTGAGGCCGCCTACCCTGAGCCTTCGCAGTCTCCTCCTTCTTACTCCGGGCCTTACTCGGAGAATTCCTACGCTGCGCCTTCGTACCCCGAGCGGGCGTACTCCGGCCAGCAGTATGGCAGCGGGTCTTATCCGAGCCAGGGCTACGACGGTCCCGGACAGGGCTACGACGGTGGCTCCTCCGGCCAGGGCTACGACGGGGCCTCCTCCGGCCAGGGCTACGACGGGGCCTCCTCCGGCCAGGGGTATGACAGCGGGTCCTATCCCGGCCGCCGATATGACGATCGCCGCTATGCCCAGCCGGAGTATCAGGAGCAGGACTATCAAGGGCGGGGCTACGGCGAGCCCGATTACCAGGCCCAGGGAACCCCAACGGGAGCGGGATACAGCAGTTACGGGTACCCCCAGCAGGCGAGCCAGAGCCGGGATTTCGAAGGTAACGGGAGCTTCCAGGGGCCGGCGGGCTCTCCGGAATATGCGGGCCGTCCGGAATACGCGGGCGCTCAGGGAGCCGGGGGATACAACGGGGCACGGTACGACGACCAGGGCTACGAAGACCAGGGCTACACCGGCCGCGGCCACCAGGAAAACGGCGCCCGCTCCCATCCGGACCAGTCCTATCCGGACCAGTCCTATCCGGACCAGTCCTATCCGGACCACGGATACGGCGACGGCTACGGATACACCGAGCAGGATTACCAGGGCCAGGGGTATGCCGGGCCAGGTGACGCTGCCCAGTCCTACCAAGAACCTTACCAAGACCAGGGATACAGCACCGACCAGGGGTACAGCACCTTCGGGTACGGCGGGCAGGACCGGGCCGGGTACGAGAACTCCGGCTACCCGGACCGTGGTTACGAAGAGGCCCCCGGCCGGCCGGGCGGATACGCGGAGCTCGCGCCCGCACGCGGCGGACGGGCCCAGTACCCGGATCCGGATCCGGATCCGGAGGATACCGCGAACCAGCAGGCCATCTCGTCGTTCCCCTACGAAGGAGATCCGCCTTCACGCCGGGAACATCGGCGCCGCCGGGGGCGTTAGAAGCAGAAGCCGGTGCGGCTGGGTCCCCGGGCCGCACCTACTGCCTTCGCGGAATACCGTTCGGCTGGAGCCGCGTTGCGCCTTTCGCCGAGAGGCGACCTCCGCACCGGCCAGCGTAATAAAGGGCCGGCGGCTGGCAAGCGATTGCTAGCCGCCGGCCCTTTGTCATGCCCTCCACTGGCCGACGTAGCAGCGAGCGCGACCGGCCTAAGCCAGGCCCGCGAAACGAGTGCGACCGGCTTACGCCGGGTCGGCCGGATGAGGCTGCGATCGCTCGGGGGCGCCCGGAGTGCCAGACCTGGTGTCGGGCACGACCGGGGGAACCGCCTGTGCTTCCTGCGGTTCCGGGGGGATGGGACCGACTACGGCATTGAGAACCTGTGAGTTGGGGATGGACATCATGCTGCCGTCCGTGTCGAAACGGACGTAGGTGATCCCGATGTCGGTGACGATGCCGTCGAGCGTGCCGCCCAGCGCTCCGGCCCGCAGCCGGATCGCGTCACCCACGCGGAACGGCCGGGCGAAGACTAGTACCAGTCCAGCGAACACGTTGCCGAGCGCCTGCTGCGCCGCGATGCTGACGAAGACAGTGGTGAGCGCCCCTCCCACGACGAGCTGGGCGACGGGAATGCCGAACAGCACCAGCGTAATCACCAGGGTGGTGAACGCGCCGACGAGCAAGATGGCATACCGGACGATGGCGGCATGCGCCGGGCCCGCCTTGGGCTCGAGCAACTGCCTCGACTTCCCGGCCAGGCCGTAGGTGGCGATAGACCCGAACACGAGGAACAGCACGGCCCCGCCGGCCGCGATGAACTGGTTGGTCAGATGGTTCGTCTGGCCGAAGGTGGACTCGCCGCGGTGGGCCCGGTCGGAGATGACCGCGGCCGCTATCGCGAGCAGCAGGGCGATAATCGACTTCCACGGTCGGGTCTTGCGCTTAACGCGCTCAACCTTCGCCGAAAGTTGAACCTGCCGCACGTCGCGCACCGCTGCTGCTCCTCCCTTCGGGACCATGGCGTCCGCTTAACGCTATCTGGCTCCAGGCCGGCCGGGCTTGATGACCCGGGAGAAGCAACGCGCCGGGGACCGGGCCGTTCCGGCCCGGTCCCCGGCGCCTACGCGATCAGGATGTTTACTTGATGAGCGCCGGGCCCAAGGGGAGCCTGAGTTTGCCGCCGGCGATGCCGGCCGCCATGCCCGCCGCCGAGGTGTACCAGGCGACGAGCGCAGTTATCACGCCGAGATATCCGCCGATCTTGATCGTTGTCGTGGGCAGGAGTGCTGCGCCAGCGTTGAAGTTCCCGATGCACAGGACGATGAGGGTGGCCCACAGGAGGAAGAACGTGGCGAACAAGGCCGTGTTCGTCTGAAGGATCAGGATCATCGCGTACGTGGTGAAGATGGCGAACCCGAGCAGGATCCAGCCGAGGTCGTGGTTTAGTGCCGTGACCGTCACCGCCGCCGTGGCAGGCCTGATGGCCGCGACGGCCGGGTTCACGACGAGCAGAACCCAGAAGCCGAGACCGATCCAGAAGGCGCCGAAGGTGCCGAAACCGGTTGCGCCGATGACGTTCCTGTTGCGGAACTCCCACATGGCGGCGCACAGCTGGGCGAATCCGCCGTACGCGAAAGCAAAGCCGAGCCACGCGTTGCCGGTGGCATGAGTCATCCAGCCGGCGTTCTTGGCGGACAGCAGGAACGTGGTGAGGGCAAAGGCGGCGAGCCCGAGGGGGGCAGGGTCGGCAATGCCGGAAACGGGTGCAGGTGCGACGGTGGGCTGGACACTGCGGTCTTCGCTGACGCTCAAAATCGATCCCTCCTAGTGAGGAACTGCTCGTCCGGCTCCCGGCTGCGGCGGCTGCCGCGACGGCCGAGAGGACGGGATGCCCGGCGTTAACTGCGTGACTGGCGTGAAGCCCTTACACGCCAGAACCTTCCTTTGGTCACATCTGACACAGCACGACCAGATGAAAGATTCGCCAACAGCGTAACGCCGAGACGTGCTATGGAGCGAGACCTAAAGGGCCCCACTTTTCGTAACCATTCGGATGCTGTCTCTTTTTGCGCCCGCAGACGTCGTTCGGAGGGGGTAACGGAAGGAGAGGCAGCGCGCTCACTGGTCTCGGGCCCGCGCTGGGTTAGGATCAAGGGACCACAGGGAAGGGCCGTGCCGATGACCGACCGACCGATCCTCGCGTCCGATAAAGAGCGGGAGAGCGTGGTAGATGTCCTCCGCGATGCGTACACGGAGGGCCGGCTGACGCTGGAGGAGTTCGAGGACCGCATGGCGGCCGCCTACGCCGCGAGGACTTGGGGTGATCTGCGCGAGCTGACCGGCGATCTTCCCGTTGAGCCGGTACTCGGCACCGACCTGAGGCACCCCGGCCCGCGAGCCGCCGGCCAGAGAGCGCTGGAGCCTGCCGACAGGGCACGCTCTTCCCGGCGGGAACGGCCCCTTGGCAGGCTGCTGCCCGTCGTGTTCGCCTGGATCATGATCTCAGCGGTGGCGGGATCGCCGGATACGGCGGCCGCGCTCTCGGTCGTGTTCATCTGCTTGCTCGCGTGCCGGGTAGGCTACGGGGGGCGCGGATAACCGTTGGTGATGGGCGTCACGCAGGCATCGGTCATTAAGCGGTAATACTTATTCTTCCCTCGGCAGCCGCTACTATAAGTCAGCCGTCGCGGGCTCGAGCGCGCCGGTGCGCTCGATCATCCGAGGCCTGCGGGGTCAGCGAAAGGTCAGAATTTTCCTGAGGCCCGAAGAGTCAGGAGGCGGTCGTTGACCAACGCGACCACCGGTAACGACCGGATCGTTCCCGGTCAGTCGCCTGCGGAGGAGCAGAGTCCGCGGCTATCGCGGCTCGCCCGCCCGGCGTTCAAGCACTGGCAGTTCACCATCGTGGTTCTCGCCGCGATCGTGGTGCGGGTCATCGTGATGCTCGGCTATCGGCCGATCCTCTGGTTTAACGACTCCTACAACTACATTCAAGATGCGATCACGCATGTCCCGGACGAGGCGCGGCCGAACGGCTACCCGTTCTTCCTCGACCTGCTCCTGCCGCTGCACAGCCTCTATCCCGTCGCGCTGCTGCAGGCGGCGATGGGGGTCGGCCTGGGCGTGGCCATCTATGCGCTGCTGCGTCACCGTGGGCTGCCATGGTGGGGTGCGACACTGCCGACGTTGCCGGTCCTGTTCGACTCCTACGAGCTGCACCTCGAGCACATGGTCACCGCCGACCCCCTGTTCATCTTCCTCGCGACGATCGCGGTGGTGATCCTCTGCTGGAACGACCGGCCCTCAGTCCTGGCGGTGGCCATCGCCGGGCTGGCTATCGGGTACGCGACCGTGGTGAGGTCCGTCGGCGAGCCGCTGCTGGTCGTGGTCCTCGTCAGCCTGCTGGCCAGGCGGGTGGGCTGGCTCCGCCTCGTCACCGTGGCCGTGGCGGCCATCGTGCCGATCACTGCGTACATGATGTGGTTTCACCACTCGTACGGCAAATACGCGCTGACGGAATCCTCGGGCACGTTCCTGTACAGCCGGGTGAGCACCTTCGCCGAATGCGCGAAGATCAAGCCGCCGGTGAAGCTGCAGGGCCTGTGCGACCCGACCCCCCCGTATCTGCGGCCGGTGTCGGGGGCGTACATCTGGACGAGCAACGAGACCGGGCGAGATAAGTACAAGACCACTCCGCTATTCAGGTTCACCAAGACCACTGACACCACGGTCCGGTTCACGCCGGCGGTCAACGGCCCGGCCGGGCAGTTCGCCAAGGATGCCATCCTCGCCCAGCCGGGTGACTACCTGCACGTGGTGCTCCATGACACGCTGCACACTTTCGGCTGGAACCGGCAGCCCGACCCGGACGACACCGCCGGCAACGGACCGGCGTTCCGGTTCGTGACAGGCCAGGAACTCACGAACCTGATCCCTAAGTGGGCGGCGCCCGTTGGCCCCTTTAAAGGTGACGTCCAGGCCGCCGAAATATACAAGGCGCGCCAGGACTTCGGCGGTCCCCGGCTCGGGAACACCGTGGCGGCCGCGCCCTGGGTACGGCTGCTTGCGATCTACCAGCGGTACATCTACCTGCGGGGCCCGTTCCTCGCCATCATCATGCTCATCGGCGCGGCGGGGGTGCTGGCTCGCTGGCGCCGCTGGGGCGGCGTCGGCCTGCTGCCGTGGCTCGTCGGAGCAATACTGATCGTGCTGCCGCCGATGACCGCCGGGTTCAGCTACCGGTACGTACTCGCGGCAGTGCCCGCCGCCTGCCTGGCCGCCGGACTGGCCTTCGCGCGCAGGCCGGGGGATAAGTCAGTGGGCGCCCTGGCGGCCGATCTGCGGCGGCACCTTGGCCGCGGCGTCGCTGTCGAGCAGGAATAGGGTCCGCTGCCTGCCGCGCGCCCCCGCCGCGGGCACCTGGACCGGGCCGGCATTGGACAGCGCCATCGCGACCGCGTCGGCCTTTTCGGCGCCTGAGGCGAGGATCCAGACCTCGCGCGCGGCCTGGATCGACGGCAGGGTCAGGGTCAGCCGGATCGGCGGAGGCTTGGGTGAGCCTCGGACCGCCACCACCGGCCGCTCGTCGTAGAGCGCGGGCATGCCGGGGAACAGCGAGGCGACGTGCCCCTCGGGGCCGATGCCGAGCATCAGCACGTCGAATTCGGGCACCGGGCCGTGATCCTCGTGCGTGGTGGCGGCGGCCAGCCATCTCGCGTAACGGGCGGCGGCCGCTTCCGGGTCGTCACCATCGGGCCCGTCAGGTCCGGGCATCGGGTGGACCCGGAGCGGATCGACGTCCACATGATCGAGCAGGGCCGCCCGCGCGCCGGTCTCGTTCCTGTCCGGGTCGCCGGTCGGGGCGAACCGCTCGTCTCCCCACCAGATGTCCAGGTGCCTCCAGTCGATGGCGTCCCTGGCCGGGGCGGCGGCTAGCTCGGCAAGCACCGCGGTGCCGATACCGCCGCCGGTCAGCACCACCGACGCGGTACCGCGCGCCGACACCGAGTCGACCAGCCGGGTGACCAGGCGCGCGGCCACGGCCTGGGCGAGCAGCTTCGCGTCCCGGTGGACGAGTACCTCGGGTACGCTCACCGGCTGTTGCCTCCGGCGAACGCGCGCAGCGTCTCGGCGTAAACCTCGTCGGGTTCCAGCCTGCGCAGTTCCTCGGAAATCAGGTCCGTGGTATCCCGCCGGTGCAAGGCCACCCGGCGATCGGGACGTCCCGGCCAGGACAGCGTGGCCGTCCGCCCGTCTGGCCGCGCGAGGGTGATCTTCCCCTCCGGCGTATCGAAGCTCACCTCGGTGATCCCCGGGCCCGCCGACTCGCCGCGCGGCACTGAGATGCCCAGGCGCATACTGAGCCAGGCCGCGATCAGGTCCGCGGTCGGGTTGGCGGGTTCGGCTAGGACCTCGCCGCTGAGCAACTCGGGGTAAGGCTGGTCTAGGGTCGCGGCGAGCAAGGTCCGCCAAGAAGTCGCCCGGGTCCAGCTCATGTCGGTGTCGCCTGGCCGGTAGGCCCTGGCCAGGTTCAGCAGCATCTCCTTGGGCTCCTCGCTGGCCGCGGCGTCGGTGACCCGGCGCTGAGCGACCGTGCCCAGCGAGTCGGCGGCGGGCGAGGGCGGGGCGTCATCGGGCCACCAGATGACCACCGGAACGTCCGGAGCGAGCAGCGGCGCGACCACCGAGTCGGCGTGCTGGCCGAGCGGCCCGTACATCCGGAGCAAGATCGTCTCACCGGGGCCGGTCTCGCCGACCCGGATCTCCGCGTCCAGCCGCGACTCGGCCTTGGACTTGCGGGTGATGACGGCGAGGACCCGGCTCGGATGCTCACGGCCCGCCTGGCTGGCCGCGCGGACGGCGTCGTACTGCGCCGCTTCGTCGGTGACGATGATCAGCGTCAGCACCGTACCGGAGGCGGGACCGCCGAGACGGCGGCGCGCCTGAGTGACCGCGTCAATGATCGCGCTGGTAGTCGTGTCAGTCAGGTCGATGGTCATCGCGGCCCTCCCACCTTCCCTACAGGCGGCGCCATACGCGCCCGTCCCGTGCCAGTAGCGCGTCGGCCGACGGAGGACCCGCCGTCCCGGCCGGATACTGATCCGGCTTGGTGTAGGAGGCCCAGAAATCCTCGATCGGGTCAAGGATCCGCCAGCCGAGCTCGACTTCCTGCTGTCGGGGGAACAAGGGCGGGTCGCCGATCAGGACGTCGAGCAGCAGCCGCTCGTAGGCCTCGGGGCTCGACTCGGTGAACGATTCGCCGTAAGCGAAGTCCATGTTCACGTCCCGGACTTCCATGGCGGTACCGGGCACCTTCGAGCCGAACCGCACCGTGATGCCCTCATCCGGCTGGATCCTGATCACGATCGCGTTCTGGCCGAGCTCCTCGGTGTCCGTGGCCGAGAACGGCAGGTGCGGCGCCCGCTGGAAGATCAGCGCGATCTCCGTCATGCGACTCGGCAGCCGCTTGCCCGCGCGCAGGTAGAACGGTACGCCGGCCCAGCGCCTGGTATCGACGCCGAGCTTCAGCGCGGCGTACGTCTCGGTCCGGGAATCGGGGGGGATGCCTTCTTCCTCCAGGTAGCCGCGCACCGGCCGGCCACCCTGCCAGCCGGCGGTATATTGCCCGCGCGCGGTGCCGGTCGCGAGGTCGGCGGGCAGCCGGACCGCGGAAAGCACCTTCTCCTTTTCCATTCGCAGCGAGTCCGCGTCGAACGCTACCGGCTCTTCCATCGCGGTCAGCGCGAGGAGCTGCAGCAGGTGATTCTGGATCACGTCCCGGGCGGCCCCGATGCCGTCGTAGTAGCCGGCCCGACCCCCGATGCCGATGTCCTCGGCCATCGTGATCTGGATATGGTCCACGTAGCCGCGGTTCCAGATCGGCTCGTACATCTCGTTGGCGAAGCGCAGCGCGAGGATG
The DNA here is from genome assembly GCA_963806335.1 of uncultured Actinomycetes bacterium. GTDB lineage: Bacteria > Actinomycetota > Actinomycetes > Streptosporangiales > Streptosporangiaceae > Palsa-504. Next base: position 598,968 of record CAWDXO010000012.1, on the reverse strand, counting down.
TTCTGCACCGTCTCCTTGCCGAGGTAGTGGTCGATGCGGAACACGGCCTCCGGCGGGAAGACCTCGTTCAGGATGTCGTTCAGCTCCCGCGCGCTGGCCAGGTCGTGGCCGAACGGCTTCTCGATCACCACCCTGCGCCAGCCGTCACCGTTGGAGTCGGAAAGGCCGCTGCGCTTCAGCTGCCGGACCACGGTAGGAAACTGGCTGGGCGGGATCGACAGGTAGAACGCGTAGTTCCCGCCCGTGCCCCGCTCGGCGTCAAGCTCACGAACGCAGGTGGCCAGCTGGTCAAACGCCTCGTCGTCGTTAAACGAGCCGGACACGAACCTGACGCCCTCGCTGAGCTGCTCCCATACCGTGTCGCGGAAGGGCGTGCGGGCGTGCTCCTTGACCGCCTGATAGGTGACCTGGGCGAAATCCTCGTCCTCCCAGTCCCTCCTGGCGAAGCCGACGAAGGAGAATCCCGGCGGAAGAAGACCGCGATTGGCCAGGTCATACATGGCCGGCATGAGCTTCTTTCTGGCCAGGTCCCCGGTGACGCCGAACATGACAAGCACACATGGTCCGGCCACCCGGGGGATGCGCCGGTCTCGCGGATCACGCAGCGGGTTCTGCGGACCGGGAGCATCGGCGGATTCCCCGATAACTCCGGGGTTAGCCGGGGCGAGTCCCTCCGGGTTCCCCGGCTCCGCCGTCACGCCGAACCTCGGGGGCTGTCACCAAGAGCCCGTTTGGTCATCTGAATTCAGAGCCCCATATTCGTTCTGATCGTGTCCAGCAGTTCATTCCACGATGCTGCGAATTTCTCGACACCCTCGACCTCGAGGACATGCACCACGTCGTCGTAGCTGATGCCGAGCTTCTCCAGCGCGGCGAAGACCTGCCGCGAGGCGTCGTACGTACCGTGGATGGTGTCACCGCGGAATTCGCCATGGTCCGCCGTGGCCTTCATGGTGGCCTCTGGCATGGTGTTCACCGTGTCGGCGGCGACGAGCTCGACGACGTACATGGTGTCCGGGAACGCGGGGTCCTTGGTGGACGTCGAGGCCCACAGCGGCCGCTGGACGTTCGCCCCCCGCCCGGCCAGCGCGCGCCAGCGTTCCTCGGCGCACTTGTTCTCAAATAGCTCATAGGCCAGCCGGGCGTTCGCGATGGCCGCCTTGCCGCGCAGCGCCTTGGCCTCGGAGGTACCCAGCTTGTCCAGCCTGCCGTCGACCTCGGTGTCCACCCGGCTGACGAAGAACGACGCCACCGAGCGAATCTGGGAGATGTCATGCCCGTTGGCCAGGGCCTGCTCCAGGCCGGCCATGTAGGCATCGATGACCGCGCCGTGCCGCTCGAGGGAGAAGATCAGCGTGACGTTCACGCTGATCCCCTCGGAGATAGCCTGCGTGATCGCGGGCAGTCCTTCGAGGGTGGCGGGAATCTTGATGAACAGGTTCGGCCGGTCCACCATCCACCACAGGGCCCGCGCTTCGGCGATGGTCGCGGCCGTATTCTTGGCCAGCCGCGGGTCGACCTCGAGCGACACGCGGCCGTCGAGGCCGTTCGTCGCGTCGTAGGCCGGGCGCAGTACGTCGCACGCCCACCTGATGTCGTAGGTGGTGATGGCGCGGGACGCCTCTTCGACGCTCACGCCGCGGGTCTTCAGGTCGGTGAGCTGCCCGTCATAGGCATCCCCGGCGGAGAGCGAGTGAGCGAAGATCGTCGGGTTCGAGGTCACGCCGACCACGTGGTAGTCGTCGATGAGCGTCTGCAGGTTGCCGGTGCGCAGCCGGTCGCGGCTGATGTCATCCAGCCACACCGACACTCCGGCCTCGGATAGCTGTCCGAGAACGTCTCCTGACACGGTTGCTTCCTTTCCTGCGTGCCGCGGGCCCGGTTAGTTCCTGACCCTGGCCATACTGTCGCGTGCGGCAGCGGCTACCCGCTCCGCGGTGAGGCCAAACTCCTGGTAGAGCTTCTTGTAATCAGCGGAAGCACCAAAGTGGTCTACTCCAATTGAAGCGCCCGCGTCTCCGATGAACAAGCGCCACGGTGCGGTAATGCCCGCCTCCACCGAGACCCGGGCCCGGATGGTGGCCGGAAGCACCTCGCGCCGGTAGGACTCGTCCTGAGCAGCGAACCATTCCACGCACGGCATGGAGACCACCCGGGCCGAGACGCCCTCGACGGCCAACTGCTCGCGAGCCTCGAGCGCGATCGAGACCTCGCTGCCGGTGGCGATCAGGATGACATCCGTGCCACCCGCGAGCACGTACCCGCCCCGGGCTACCTTCTCGGCGCTCTCCAGCTCCCCGGAACGGTCGAGTACCGGCACATTCTGCCTGGTCAGGCAGAGGGCGGCGGGCTCGGCCCGCTCCAGGATGGTCCGCCAGGCGACGACGGCCTCGTTAGCGTCCCCCGGCCTGACCACGTTGAGGCCGGGAATGGCGCGGAGCGCCCACAGGTGCTCGACCGGCTGGTGGGTGGGACCGTCCTCGCCGAGACCGATGGAGTCATGTGTCCACACGTAGGTGACGGGGAGCTCCATCAGGGCGGCCAGCCGCACCGAAGGCCGCATATAGTCGCTGAACACCAGGAACGTCCCGCCGTAGGGGCGGCTACCGCCGCTGAGGGCGATCCCGTTCAAGATCGCGCCCATGCCGTGCTCGCGGATGCCGAAGTGCATCGTCCGCCCGTACGGGTTGCCTGGCCACATCGGGGTCTGGTGGTCGGCGGGGATGAACGAGGGCTCACCCTCCATCGTGGTGAGGTTGCTTTCCGCGAGGTCGGCCGAGCCGCCCCATAGCTCGGGGAGCACCGGAGCGAGGGCGGTGAGGATCGCGCCCGACGCCTTGCGGGTGGCCATGCCCTTGGCGTCCGGCGCGAACGTGGGCAGCTTCTTGGTCCAGCCGTCCGGCAGCCGGCGGGTGGCCATCCGGTCGAAGAGAGCCTTGCGTTCGGCGTTGGCCTTGGCCCACGCGGCGAAGGACTCCTCCCATTCCGCGTGCAGCTGCTTGCCGCGCTCGGCGACCTGCCGCGCGTGGCTCACCGCCTCGTCCTCGGCCGGGAAGTGGACGTCGGGGTCGAAGTGCAGGATCTCCTTGGTGGCCCTCACCTCGTCCTCGCCGAGCGCCGATCCGTGCGCCGCGCCAGTGTCCTGCTTGTGCGGAGCCGGCCAGCCGATGATCGTGCTCAGCGCGATCAGGGACGGTGCCCCGGTGTGCTCCTTGGCGGTCAGCATCGCCTGGTAGAGCGCCTGTACGTCCTCCTTGTAGCCGTTGGGAGTACGCCAGCTCAGTCGCTGCACATGCCAACCGTAGGCCTCGTAGCGCGCGCAGACGTCCTCGGACTTGGCGATGTTGGTGTTGTCCTCGATGGAGATCTGGTTGTCGTCGTAGAGGACGATGAGGTTCCCGAGCTCGTGGTGGCTCGCGAGCGAGGACACCTCGTGGCTGATGCCCTCTTCGACATCGCCGTCGGAGACGAAGCAGTAGATGTAATGGTCGAACAGGCTGGTGCCGGGCTTGGCGTCCGGGTCGAACAGCCCGCGCTCGCGGCGGGCGGCCATCGCCATGCCGACCGCGTTACCGAGGCCCTGGCCGAGCGGACCGGTGGTGGTCTCCACGCCAGGGGTCAGCCGGTGCTCGGGATGCCCGGGCGTAATGCTGCCCCAGGTGCGGTATCCCTCGAGATCGTCCAGCGTCAGTCCGTACCCGGACAGGTACAGCTGGATGTACAGGGTGAGGCTGGAGTGCCCGCAGGAAAGCACGAAGCGGTCGCGGCCCGGCCAGTTGGGGTCGGCCGGGTCGTGCCTAAGCAGACGCTGGAAGAGCAAGTAGGCCGCCGGCGCGAGGCTCATCGCCGTGCCGGGGTGTCCTGAGCCTGCTTTTTGCACCGCGTCCATCGCTAGGACACGGACGAGGTCGACAGCGCGCTTATCGGTCGCCGTCCAGTCAAGATTGGCCTTAGTGCTCACGCTAAGAGCCTATCGGTCTAGCGGCTCCGGCTGCCTAGTGGGTGCGGCCGCCAGCGGGTCCGGTGACGGGGAAATGAGCGGCCCGCGATCACGCATGGCAAAGAACAGCCGCAGCACAGCGATCCAGACCAGCATCGACCCGGTTACGTGGACCCATACGAGCCCGGCGGGAAGGTGCGTGAAGTACTGGATGTAGCCGAGCGTGCCCTGCAGGCCCAGGGCCGCGATCATGATCCAGCCGGCTCGCACCGCCCGGGGTGGTGCACCGGACACCCGCAGCCCGAGGACGAGCGCGACCGCGAGCCCGGCCATCAGCCAGCCGATGTCGGCGTGCAGCTGAGTGACCCCTTCCAGCGGAAGCTTGTACCTGGGGGCGGCCGCGTTGCCTGCCAGCGGGCCGGTGCCGGTCACCACCGTGCCCGCCGCGAGCATCGCGCAGGTCACCGCGACTAGGGCGCCGGCCAGCAGGCGCAAGTCGCGCCGGACGACCAGCGTCGGCGGCGCGTTCCCCTCAGTGACCCGGACGTGCAGGAGGACGGCGACGGCCACGATCGAGGCGGAGACCAGGAAGTGCACGGAAACCGCGGCCGGGCTGAGCTTGGTGAGGACCACGATGCCGCCGATCACCGCCTGCGCCACCACTCCGGCCGGCTGGGCCAGCCCGAGCCAGAACAGATCGCGCCGCTTAACGCCTCCTGGCCGGAAGCGCCAGGCCGCGATGAAGACGAGGACGGTGATGATGACCAGCGGGAAATTCAGCAGCCTGTTGCTGAACTCGATCCAGGTGTTAAGCAGCGTCTGCCCGGCGTTCTTGCTGGCCACGACGTCAGACGCGCTGCACCGCGGCCAGTCGGGGCAGCCCAGCCCGGACGCGCTGAGCCGCACCGCGGCACCGGTCGACATGATGGCGGTGTCGGCGATGACGCCGGCCAGCGCGAGCCGCCGCATCGAGGTCGGCGTCGGCGAAAGCACGGGCCTGGTGATCCGCCAGAGGCCAGCTTTTGAGACACCGGTACGGGAGATGAGATCGGCGGCCACGCCCTTATGGTAGAGCTCCCTGGGCCGCGCCCGCGCAGGCTATCATCACGCAGCAGATCGCGACCCACTCCAGGACGCTCAGATGCTGGCCCAGCATGACTAGTCCGATCAGCGCCGCGACCGCGGGCTCCATGCTCATCCACACGCCGAACAGCCGCATCGGCATCCGCCGCAGCGACTCGAGTTCCAGCCGGTAGGGGATGACCGAGGACAGCACCCCGATCGCCACCCCGATGCCGAGCACGGCCGGCCGGAACATCGCGCGACCCCCGGCGACCAGGGCCGGCGGCGTGACAAGCACGGCCGAGACCACCATCGCGATCGCCAGGCCCGATGAGCCGGGAAACCGTCGTCCGGTGGCCGAGCTGAGCACGATGTAGGCGGCCCAGCAAACCGCGGCCACGCCCGCGAAAAGCACTCCGGTCAGGTTGAGGTGCCCGTGTCCGCCCTGGGTCAGCAGCACCACGCCGGTCGCCGCGAGCACGACCCAGCCGATATCCCTGAGGTGCCGCGACCCGGCCACCGCGACTGCCAGCGGGCCGAGAAATTCGATGGTGACAGCCACGCCGAGAGGAATGCGTGCGAACGCCTGGTAGATAGAGAAATTCATAACACCAAGAGAGATGCCGAACGAACAGGCCGTGGCAGCATCCGAGAATGCTCTGCGCTGCCAGAGGTCACGCACGGAGCGGTGGAATCCCCGCCCGGAGAGCGCGACCATCGCCAGCGCGGCCGCCCACAGCCGCAGCCCTGTGACGGCGGCGGGCGGGATCTGCCCGAACAGCCGGTCGGCCAGGCCCGCCCCGAACTGTACGGAAACGATGCCAGTAATGATCATGGCGGCCGGCAGCGCCATCCGGGACCGGGCCATCCGGGACTGGATATTCCGAGAATGGATTATCCGGGATTGGCTCGTCCGGGACTGGGCTGTCCGGGACTGGGCTATCCGGGACGGAGTGTCCCTTATTCCCACCTGAACGTCCGCGTGGCCAGGGTGATCGCGGCGAGGGCCCAGACCGCCAGCGTGACCGTATTCCCGGCTGGGAAGATCGCTCCGTGCTGCAGGACGTCACGCAGGCCCGTCGACAGCGCGCCGGTCGGCAGCAGTTCGAGGACCGGCCGTGCCCCCGCCGGGAACTTGGTCAGCGGGAAGACGACGCCGCCGACGCCGAGCAGCACGATGTAGACCAGGTTGGCCGCGGCCAGGGTGGCCTCGGCGCGCAGGGTCCCGGCCATCAGCAGGGCCAGCCCGCTGAACGCGGCGGTGCCGAGCAGGATGAGCAGCGGCGCGACCAAGATCGCGGCCGGACTGGCATCCGGCCGCCAGCCGATGGCCAGCGCGATGGCGAGGATCAGCACGGCCTGGAGCAACTCCACCGCGATTACGGTCGCGGTCTTGGCGGCGATCAGGCCGCCGCGCGACAGGGGAGTAGCCCCGAGCCGCTTGAGCACGCCGTAACGCCGCTCGAAACCGGTGGCGATCGCCTGGCTGGTAAACGCGGTGGACATCACCGCCAGCGCGATGATCCCCGGAGTCAGGAAGTCGATACGGCTCAGGCCGGCCCCGAAGTTCACCAGCGGCTCGAGGCTGAACGCGGCCAGCAGCAGCAACGGGATGATCAGAGTGAGCAGGAGCTGTTCGCCGTTGCGCAGCAGCGTGCGCGTCTCCAGCCTGGTCTGCGCGGCGATCATCCGGCCCAGCGGCGCTGCTCCGGGAGCCGGGGCAAACGGGGATGTTAGCCCGGCTGGAACTTCTCCGCCAGTGATGTCTCCCTGGGCCGCCGTCGGCATCACGGACGGAGTTCCTTTCCGGTGAGTTCGAGGAACACGTCCTCCAGCGTCCGGCTCTCGATACGGAGGCTGTTGGCGAGCACCCCTCGTTCCGCGCACCACGCGGTCACCGCGGCGAGCAGCAGTGGGTCCACCGAGCCGTGTACCTCGATCACGTAATGGCCGGCCGGCGACTCCTTCGCCGCGCTGGTCGGCGGCAGGGCGGCGAGCAGGCTGTCGAGGTCCAGGCCGGCTTCGGCGTGGAACCTGAGCTGGCCGATTGTCCCGGTGAGCTGATCCGGTGTACCCGCCGCTACCAGCTGGCCATGATCGATGATGGCGACGTAATCGCAGAGCCGTTCGGCTTCCTCCATGAAGTGCGTCGTCAAGATGATGCTCACGCCCGCCGCACGCAGTTGCGTGACCAGATCCCAGGTAGCATGCCGGGCCTGCGGGTCCATGCCGGCCGTAGGCTCGTCGAGGAAGACGAGCTCGGGGCGGCCGATGACGGCCGCGGCGAGGGACAGCCGCTGCTGCTGCCCGCCTGACAGCCGCTTGTAAGGAGTGCGGGCGACCGTGGTCAGGCCAACCAGGTCAAGCAGCTGCGGTACCGCGACCGGGCTGGTGTGAAACCTGCTCAGCAGGTGGAGGTAGTCGGCCGCGGGCACGGACGGGGGAATGCCGCCGGACTGGAGCATCACGCCCACCCGCGGCCGCAGCGCGCGGGCGTCACGTACCGGGTCCAGGCCCAGAACGCGTACCGTCCCCTGGTCAGGACGCCGGTAGCCCTCGCATATCTCGATCGTGGTGGTCTTGCCCGCGCCGTTCGGCCCGAGGATCCCGGTCACCGCACCGTGGGCCGCGGTCAGCGTCAGCCCGTCTACGGCCGGTAGCTGGCCGTACCGCTTGACGAGCCCGCCGATTTCAACGGCAGGCGCCGCCGGGTTTGCGGGGGTCTGCGGGGCCGTGCTCACGGACGCGAGTCTACGGTGGTCAGAATCCGCCCCGTACGACGCCAGTCACCTTATGGCCAGGTTCCTCCTCGAGCATCGTGCGGCTCGATGGAACATCGAGCCGGTTAGGACCGGCCCTATGTTCCATCGAGCCGGTTGGCTCGGGCTCGTCTGGGCTGGCTGGGGCGCCGGGGCGGAGGGGGGCGGGACTACTGTGACCTCTGGAAGGGGAACCAGTGGCTGACAACGTGAACGGCGCGGCCACCGGAAGCGTCCACCACATCGAATTGTGGGTGCCCGACCTCGCCCGCGCCTGCGCTGACTGGGGGTGGCTGCTCAGCGAGCTTGGCTACGTGTCGTTCCAGGACTGGCCGGACGGCCGCAGTTGGCGTCTCGGTGACAATTACCTCGTCGTCGAACAGTCGCCGGCCCTGAGCGCGCGCGATCATGACCGGCTACGGCCCGGCCTGAACCACCTCGCCTTCCACGCCGGTAGCCGTCGCGACGTCGACGCGCTCGCCGAGGCGGGCACCGCACACGGGTGGACGCTGCTGTTCCCCGAGGCGCACCCGCACGCCGGCGGACCGGACCACTATGCCGCCTACCTCACCAACACGGACGGCTTCGAGGTCGAACTGGTCGCGGATCTAGAGAGGTGACGCGGACGCACGCCATCTTGCATGCGCTGTCTATCACCGCGTCGATGACGTGGGCGATCACTTGGGCCCTGATCCTGGGGTTCGGCCTCACGGCGGTGATCCAGGCCCTGGTGCGGAAGTCGACGATCGTCCGGCTCCTGGGCGATGATCACCTGCGCACGCTGGCCGTGGCGACCGGTTTGGGTGCCGCGTCCTCTTCGTGTTCATACGCCGCGGTGGCCCTGGCGCGATCGCTGTTCCGGAAGGGAGCCAGCTTTACCGCGGCGATGGCGTTCGAGGTCGCCTCCACGAACCTGGTGATCGAGCTCGGCGTGATCCTGGCGCTGCTGATGGGCTGGCAGTTCACCGCGGCCGAGTTCGTCGGCGGCCCGGTGATGATCGTGCTGCTCGCCACGGCGTTCAGGCTCCTGCTGCGGGAGCGACTGGTGCAGCAGGCGCGCGAACAAGCCGAACGCGGCATAGCGGGCTCGATGGAGGGCCATGCCGCGATGGACATGTCCGTCCAGCGGCCGGGTTCGTTTACGGGCCGCCTGTTCTCAGGCGATGGCTATACCGCGGTCGCGCACGTGTTCGTAATGGAATGGGCCGCGATCATCAGGGACCTGATCATCGGCCTGATCGCCGCCGGGGCGATTGCGGCCTGGGTCCCTGACCGGTTCTGGCAGACCTTCTTTGTCGCCGGCCACCCGCTCGCGGCCAAGGTCTGGGGTCCGCTCATCGGTCCCGTCGTGGCCATCATCTCGTTCGTATGCTCAATCGGGAACGTGCCGCTGGCAGTTGTCCTGTGGAAGGGCGGCATCAGCTTCGGCGGCGTGGTCGCCTTCATCTTCGCCGATCTCATCATCGCCCCGATCCTGAACATCTACCGGAAGTACTACGGTGCCCGGATGGCCCTGTTCCTGCTCGGCACGTTCTACGTGACCGTGGTGCTGGCCGGGTATGTCGTCGAGCTGCTTTTCGGCGGCCTGGGCCTTATCCCCAGCCCGGCCAGCGCCAAGATCCCCGACCAGGGCGTGTCCTGGGACTACACCACCTGGCTGAACATCGCCTTCGGGGTCATCGCCGCTGCGCTGGTCGTGCGATTCGTGCGCACCGGCGGGGTCGCTATGCTGCGGATGATGGGCGGCTCGCCCGACAGCCACGAACACGATCACATGGATAGCCACGCGTCCCACAGGGACTGAGCGACACGGGAGGATCATCGAATGGACCACGACCGGGCACGCGCCCTGCTACGCACCGAACGCGACGAGGTGCAGGGTCTGCTGAAGGACTCGGAGACTGCGGGGCGCCAGGACCGGCAGTCGGAGGTGGACAGCGAGTCGGGCGACATCGAGGATGCCGCGCAGTCGCTCACGGCGGAGGGCATGGATGACGCCATCGCGGAGAGCATGCGCAGCCGGCTGGACGCCATCGACCGCGCCCTGCACCGGCTGGACGATGGCACCTACGGCCGGTCCATTCTCAGCGGCGAGCCGATCCCCGATGAGCGCCTGGAAGCCGACCCCGCGGCGGAACTCACCATCGAGGAGGCCAGGGCGGCTGACCGCGGCTGATCCTGGCCGGACCGGGACCGGCTACGCCGCGGGTGGTTCCTGAGGACCGCCCGGCCCTTTAAGGGCCTGCTTTACCTGCACCTGACGGTCGCACCGGACAGACCTCTTCCGGTCGGCCTTGGTATCGGGGGGCGGCCAGTCGGGTCCGGCGGGCCAGGAGGCGACCCGGACCGGGGTATCTGAATGCGGGTTGCGGCCATGGGCGGCGAACCGCTCCAACCTGGTCGCGCCGGGCATCTCGATCCGGGCTGATACCAGGTCCGCCTCGCCCTCGGCGATTTCCAGCCAGCAGATCTGCTGGTTGCGCACGTAGGCCGGAGGCAGCCCGAACCGTCCGCCGATCCCCTCCACCACCGAAGTGCATGATCCCGAGTTGGCGTAGAAGCCGCACCCGATGGCAGCGAGCTCCGGATGGTGCGTATGGCCGGAAATGAAGCCGTAGTACCCGTCGGCGACTAGGTCGATGGCCCGCTGGCGGGCGGCCGAGTTCTGCCCGTAACCTCGGTCGTCCAGCGCCAGCGCGCTGATCGACAGCCACGCGCGCCGGACCAGGATGCCCACGATGGCGGCGATGACGATGAGGTCGACCGCCGCGCCGTAGCCGAGGATCACCGCCCGGTGCATCCATACCTTGGTGTCCGGGTAACGGGTCCGCAACGCGGTGAACTCGGGGATCCGCACGAGTACGAGGATTATCAGCGGGATCGCGATCAGCCACCACATGCGGTGGCCTAGCTTGCGGTAGACGAGCCGGGAACCGATGAAGGAGGGGAAGTCAGTCGGGTCCGCCATCTCATGGGCGCCGTCGACCCAGCCGCGGCCCAGAAACTCGATGCGGGGAATCACCTCGCGGACGACGTGATGTCCGATCGGGGTGTCCAGCGGGTTACGCGCGTCGCAGAAGCAGTTGTAGGGGTCGAGCTGGTGGCCGTGTTCCACCCTGATCTTCCGGCCGTCGGGCAGGATCAGGTCCGCGGCCAGGCAGAGCACCGCCCCGGTCATCTCCCGGACGGCGTCCGCCGCCTTGATGTCCCAGGCCAGGTCGCCGTCGTGGTTGCCGATCGCGTACACGACCTGGCCGCCGCGCTCGTTTACCGCCATCAGCGCCTCGCACAGGTCCTCGTGCGCGCGCAGGATGTCGGTGGCCGTCGAGCCGGGAAAGCCGAGTAGTTCGACCACGTCCCCGGCGAAAACCACAGTGAGCGGCCCGGCCTGTTCGGCCAGGTGCCTGGCCAGCGTCTGACAGGACCGCCCGGACACCTCGGTCCTAACCGGGGGCAGGTGCAGGTCACTGAAGGTGATCACCGTGTTCTCGGGCGGTATGGCCACCTCGAGCAGGTCGGCGATCTCGGGTCGCGACGATGGCATGGGCAGTTTGGTTCCTTTTCGCTGCTTTTGCTACCCGGTATCTTCCCAGGCAATTAGCAATGATGCCCCAGGAAGCTGAGTGCGGCGCTACGGACTGGAGGTCATCAGTTAAGACGGGCTCGGTGACCACGGGTTCGTAACAGGTTGCCTGAAGGGGAAACCACGGCTCGTTCCGGAAAAAATTCAAGAAGCCGCCGGATTAACGGATACCTTCGCTACGTATGGAACTCGGCGAGTACGACCACCAGGCGGTCGAAGCCGCGGCCCGGGAGCTGTGGCAGGCGCACGACATCTACCGGTACGCCCGTGACGCGGAAGGACCCGTGTTCAGCGTGGATACGCCGCCGCCTTACGTATCGGCGTCGCACCTGCACGTGGGGCACGCGATGAGCTACTCGCAGCCCGACTTCATCGCCCGCTTCCGGCGGATGCTCGGCGAGCGCGTCTTCTACCCGATCGGATTCGACGACAACGGGCTGCCGACCGAACGGTACGTCGAGCAGAAATACGGGGTCCGCGCCGTGGACATGCCGCGGGCCGAGTTCGTCGCGCTCTGCCTGGCGGAAACCGAGCGGACGGCCGAACGGTACGAGGATCTGTGGCGCCGGCTCGGGCTCTCAGTGGACTGGTCGCTGCGCTATGCCACCATCGACGCCCGCTGTCAGCGGACCTCCCAGACCAGCTTCATCATGCTGCACAAGGCAGGTTACCTGCGGCGGGCGCAGGACCCGATCCTGTGGTGCCCGGAAGACCAGACCTCGCTGGCCCAGGCCGACGTGGAGGACCTGGAGCGGACGAGCAGGCTCTATACGATCAAGTTCCCCACCCACCTCCCCAGCCCCCTTCATGCCGGGCAGCCGCTGCTGATCGCCACGACCCGGCCTGAGCTGCTGCCGGCCTGCGTGGCGCTGTACCACCATCCGTCGGATACCCGGTACACGGCGCTCGGTCCCCACGCCAGGGCGCGGGTGCCGCTGTTCGACTACGAGGTCCCCGTGCTCACCGATGAGTCGGTCGACCCGGAATACGGGACCGGGCTGATGATGGTGTGCACGTTCGGTGACAGCGAGGACGTGCTGAGATGGCGGCGCGACCGGCTCCCGCTGCGCCTGGCGCTCGAGCCGGACGGGCGGCTGGGACCGCTCGCGGGCGAGTTCGCCGGCCTGACGGTAACCCAGGCGCGTTCGGCCATCGTCAAGACGCTCACCTCGGCGGGACTGCTGGTGGACAGCATGCCCGTGCGTCAGGTCGTCGGGGTGCACGAGCGGTGCCAGACTCCGGTCGAGTTCCAGATCAGGCCCCAGTGGTTCATCGCGGTGCGGGAGAACGCGGACCGGTTCCGGGCCCGCGCCGCCGAGATCGAGTGGATCCCGCCGTATATGCGCCGGCGGCTCGAGGACTGGATCGACGGGCTCAAATGGGACTGGAACATCTCCAGGCAGCGGCGCTACGGGGTGCCGTTCCCCGTCTGGTTCTGCGCCTCGTGCGACACGCCTGTACTCGCGCGCGCCGGCGACCTGCCGGTGGATCCGCTGACGGACAAGCCGCCGGTGTCGGCCTGCCCGTCCTGCGGCGGCGATGAGCTGGCTCCGGACCCGGACGTGATGGATACCTGGATGACCTCCTCGCTTACTCCGCAGATCAGCGACGGGTGGGCGGTCGGCGGGACCGATCCCGCGCTGGCGCCGATGTCCATGCGAGTCCAGGCGTTCGAGATCATCAGGACGTGGCTGTTCTACACGGTGGTGCAGTCGGAACTGCTGTTCCGCCGGGTGCCGTGGCGGACCGCGCTGATCTCCGGCTGGGGGCTGAGCGAGCAGGGCAAGAAACTCTCCAAACGAGACCTTGACCGGTCTACCGGCGCGGACGGCTTCAACCGGTACGTGCCCGATGACGTGATGGCGAAGTACGGCGCGGACGCGCTGCGGCTATGGGCCACCAAGGGCCGCATCGGGACCGACCTGCGCTACAACGAGAAGGACATCAGGACCGGCCGGAAGTTCGCGGTCAAGATCTGGAACGTCGGCCGGTTCCTGTCCATCAACCTCGGCGACCTTGACGTTTCCGCGGCGCCCCCGGCGCCGGGGCGGCGGAATATCGTCGACCGGTGGCTTCTCTCGCACCTGGCCGAGGCCGTAGCGGAGGCGACGGCGGCGTTCGAGGGCCACGACTACATGCAGGCCCATCAGGCTGCCTCCCGGCTGTTCTGGTCGATCTACACCGACCGTTACATCGAGATGATCAAGGACCGGCTCGGTGAAGGCGGCCGGGACGCTCCGGATCCAGATAGTCCGGATCCGGATAATCCGGATCGCAGGAGCGCCCAGTGGACGCTGTGGGAGTCGTACCGGGTGCTGCTCGGGTTGTTCGCGCCCTTCGCGCCGTTCGTGACCGAGCACATGTACCAGCGGTTTTACCGGGCTCACGAGAGCCCGGTGTCGCTACACCTCACCCGGTGGCCGGTCGCGGACGAGCGCTGGCACGGCGACCGGTCGGAGGTGGATCAGCTCGCGATCATCCTGGACGCGACCCGGGCCCTGCGCAACGCCTATCGGCTCGGCAACTCGGCCCGGATCAGCCAGCTGATCGTGCAGGCGCACACCCCGGCGGCCGAGGTGCTGCTCGACCAGATCGGCGAACCGCTCCGGGTCGCGGCCCGGGCCGGCGCCCTGGTCCGCGGCCCGGCCGAATATCCCGGCGGCGTGGACGGGATCACGGTCGGCATCGCCGTCTGAGCAACCCCTGAGCAACCCCTGAGCAACCCCTGGGCTGCCCGTTCGTGGCGCCCAATTACCGGAGTGGCAAGATAGTCCAGATGCGAACGATTGCGTTGGAAGAACACTTCTGGACGCCCGAGCTGAAAGCCGCGGCGGGTCCCGGGCCGGCCGCCGCCTTCGGGCCGCGGGTCGATGACCAGCTGCGCGACCTGGGCCGGATGCGGCTGGCCGACATGGACGCTAACGGCATCGACTTCCAGGTCATCTCACATGTAGCGCCGGCCGCCCAGGGTCTCGACGGCGCCGCCGGGGTCGATCGCGCCCGCGAGGCCAACGACCAGCTGGCCGAGGCGGTCAAGGCGTACCCGGACAGATTCGCCGGGTTCGCCACCTTGCCCACCGCCGATCCGCTGGCCGCGGCCGACGAGCTTGACCGGGCCGTCACTGAGCTCGGCTTGATCGGCGCCATGGTCAACAGCACGCTCGGCTCCAATGGAGTGTTCCTTGATCACCCCAGGTTCACCCCGCTGCTCGAGCGTTTCGAGCGGCTCGACGTCCCCCTTTACTTGCATCCCGCGCCGCCGTCGGCGGCGCTGCGCGAGGTCCTCTACAGCGACCTGCCGCCGGCCGTGGCCGGGCTGGCGACCGGCGTCTGGGGCTGGCATGCCGAGGCGGGGCTCCATGTGCTGCGGATGATCACCACCGGCGTCTTCGACCGGCACCCCGGCCTGCGCCTGATCATCGGGCACTGTGGCGAGATGGTGCCGTTCATGCTGGCCCGGATCGACGCGATGCTGCGGCTGGATGACCTGGCCATGGCACCGTCCGAGTATTTCCTGCGCCACGTATGGGTGACCACCAGCGGGCTGTTCACCATCCCGCCGGTGATGTGCACCGTCCAGGTGCTCGGGGTGGACCGGGTACTGTTCAGCGTCGATTATCCGTTCAGCCCGAACGCGGCGGGACGGGTCCTGCTCGACACGCTGCCGCTCAGCCCGCAGGACAGGGCCAAGATCGCTGGCGGTAACGCCGAGCGCGTGCTGGGCCTGCGCCGCGCCGAGCCGGCCGAAGCGTCCGGCTGAGCTCACGAACCGCGTCTGGGCGGGCGGCGCGCCCGGTCAGGTGATTTACGTCACGATGATGTTGTAAAAAGTTTGCGCGGGCCGGCCTATTTACGGCACAATGATGTTGTGAAAAACGTCCAGCCGGTGCACGCTGCCCCCACCCGGGGACAGGTCGCGCGGCTGATCCTGGAACTCGGGCCGTCTACCGCCGCCACGCTGGGCAGCCGGCTCGGGCTCACGCCTGCCGCAATCCGCCGGCATCTCGACAACCTCATCGGCGAGGGCCTGATCGAGACCAGGACGGCCAGGACGTACGGGAACCGGGGGCGCGGCCAGGCCGAAGGTCTTCGTCATCACCGACGCGGGCCGCAGCGCGTTCGAGCATGCCTACGACGACCTGGCCAGCAACGCGCTCCGCTTCCTGGCCGAGACGGCCGGGCCGGAGGCCATCGCCGAATTTGCCCGCAGGCAGGTCTCCGACCTGGAGCGCAGGTATGCCCCCGCGGTGGCCAGGGGCGAACTCGCCGCCCGGGTCCAGGCGCTGGCCGACGCGCTGTCCGCCGACGGCTACGCCGCATCCGCGGGCCCGGCGCCGGTGATCGGCGCGCAGTTGACCGGCGGCCAGCGCGAAGGCGCGGGCGAGCAACTCTGCCAGCATCACTGCCCGGTCGCGCACGTGGCGGCCGAGTTCCCGCAGCTGTGCGAGGCCGAAACCGAGGCGTTCGGCAGGCTGCTCGGCACCCCGGTGCAGCGGCTGGCTACGATCGCCCACGGTGACGGCATCTGCACCACGCACGTCACAGGCGCCACCCACGTCACCTTGCAGGCGCCGGGCCAGAGCGGGACGAGCGCGGGGAAGGCCGGCGGGGCCGCGGCAGTTATACAAGGCGGGGGTATCGTGCCGGATGTTTCGCGCACGACGGGGGAGACAAGCGGTACTAACACCGAAATCACATCGGAGTCCGGAGGGCTCGTTATATGACAACCACCACGCAGGAGCAGCTGGAAGGGCTCGGCACGTACAAGTTCGGCTGGGCCGACTCGGACGTGGCCGGAGAATCCGCGCGCCGCGGCCTGTCCGAAGAGGTGGTCCGCGATATCTCGGCGCGGAAGAACGAGCCCGAGTGGATACTCGACATGCGGCTGAAGGGCCTGAAGTACTTCGGCCGCAAGCCGATGCCGAACTGGGGTGCCGACCTGACCGGCATCGACTTCGACAACATCAAGTACTTCGTGCGGTCCACCGAGAAGCAGGCCGCGAGCTGGGACGAGCTGCCCGCCGATATCAAGAACACCTACGACAGGCTCGGCATCCCGGAAGCGGAAAAGCAGCGGCTGATCGCCGGCGTCGCCGCCCAGTACGAGTCCGAGGTCGTCTATCACAAGATCAGGGAAGATCTCGAGGAAAAGGGCGTTATCTTCCTGGACACGGACTCGGCGCTCAAGCAGCATCCGGACCTTTTCCGCGAGTATTTCGGCACCGTGATCCCGCCGGGCGACAACAAGTTCGCCGCGCTCAACACGGCGGTATGGTCCGGCGGCTCGTTTATTTACGTGCCGAAGAACGTCAAGGTGGAAATCCCGCTGCAGGCCTATTTCCGCATCAACACCGAGAACATGGGCCAGTTCGAGCGGACCCTGATCATCGTGGACGAGGGCGCCTATGTCCACTACGTGGAAGGCTGCACCGCGCCCATTTACAAGTCGGACTCGCTGCACTCCGCGGTGGTCGAGATCATCGTGAAGAAGGACGCGCGCTGTCGTTACACCACGATCCAGAACTGGTCCAACAACGTCTACAACCTGGTGACGAAGCGCGCTATCGCGCAGCAGGGCGCGACGATGGAATGGATCGACGGGAACATCGGCTCCAAGGTGACGATGAAGTACCCGGCGGTCTACCTGATGGGCGAGCACGCGCGCGGCGAGACGCTTTCCGTCGCCTTCGCGGGCGAGGGCCAGCACCAGGACGCGGGCGCCAAGATGGTGCACTGCGCTCCGAACACGTCCTCCTCCATCGTCTCCAAGTCGGTGGCCAGGGCGGGCGGGCGGACGTCCTACCGCGGCCTGGTCAACGTGCAGGAAGGCGCCGAGCACTCCAAGTCCAACGTCAAGTGTGACGCGCTGCTGGTGGACACGGTAAGCCGTAGCGACACCTACCCGTACGTGGATGTCCGCGAGGACGACGTAGAGATGGCCCACGAGGCCACCGTGTCCAAGATTTCCGAGGACCAGCTGTTCTACCTGATGAGCCGCGGCATGACCGAGGACGAGGCGATGGCCACGATCGTCCGCGGCTTCGTCGAGCCCATCGCGCGCGAGCTGCCGATGGAGTACGCGCTCGAGCTGAACCGGCTGATCGAACTGCAGATGGAGGGGGCGGTCGGCTGATGTCGGCTGGACTACAGGGGGCGGTAGAAAGCGCCCCCGTCTCAAGGCTGCACGAGCGGCGCTCCTATGACACAGCGGATTTCGCCGTGCCGACGGGCCGCGAGGAGGAGTGGCGGTTCACCCCGCTGCGCCGGCTGCGCGGCCTGCACGCCGATTCCCCGGTGGGTCCGGCCGCGAAGGTAACGGTGGAAGTCGACCCGGCACCCGAGGTCAAAACCTTTTCGGCCGAACGGTCCGGCGATCTTGCGACCCCCACCTTTATCCCCGCGGACCGGGTGAGCGCGCGGGCGTACGCCGCTTTTGACGAGGCGACCGTGGTCACGGTGCCCGCGGAGGCGGATGCGTCCCGGCCCACCATCGTCACCGTCACCGGCCAGGACGCCGGTGCCGCGAGCTATGGCCACCTACTGGTAAAGGCCGAGCCGAACTCCCGGGCCGTCGTCGTGCTCGACTACCGGGGCAGCGCGACCTACGCGGACAACGTCGAACTCGTGGTGGGCGACGGCGCCTTGCTGTCCGTGGTCAGCCTGCAGGACTGGGCGGACGACGCCGTTCACCTGTCGCAGCACTACGCCACCCTCGGCCGGGACGCCAGGCTCAGGCATACCGCGGTCACGCTGGGCGGATCTGTCGTCCGGCTGGCGCCTTCGGTCCGCTACGGCGGTCCCGGCGGCGACGCCGAGCTGACCGGGCTCTACTTCGCCGACGCGGGCCAGCACCTCGAGCACCGGCTGTTCGTCGACCACGACGTGCCGAACTGCCGCAGCCGCGTCAGTTATAAGGGCGCGCTGCAGGGCCAGGACGCGCACGCGGTCTGGATCGGCGACGTGCTGATCAGGCCGGAGGCCACCGGCACGGACACCTACGAGTACAACAGGAACCTGGTGCTGACCGACGGCACCCGGGTGGACTCGGTACCGAACCTGGAGATCCTCACCGGCGAGATCGTCGGCGCGGGGCACGCCAGCGCGAGCGGGCGGCTCGAGGACTACCACCTGTTCTACCTGATGGCCCGCGGCATTCCGTTCGCCGAGGCCCGCAGGCTGGTCATCCGCGGGTTCTTCGGGCAGCTGATCGCCACCATCGAGGTGCCGGAGCTGCGGCACCGGATTACCGAGGCCATCGAGGCGGAGCTGACGAGGTCGCTCCCGTCGGGAGTGACCCTATGACCGACACGAACAACCTGCAGTACGTCCGGGCCTGCGCTCTGGCGGAGCTGCCTCCCGAGGGCGCGATCGGCGTCGAGGTGGCGGGTGAGCCCGTCGCCGTGGTCCGCGCCCAGGGCGAGGTCTACGCGCTGCGTGATGTGTGCTCGCACGCCGAGGTACCGCTGTCCGAGGGCGACGTCTATGACCACACGATCGAGTGCTGGCTGCACGGATCGTGTTTCGACCTGCGCAGCGGCAAGCCCACCGGGTACCCGGCGACCGAGCCGGTACCTGTCTATCCCGTCAAGATCGAAGGCGACGACGTCTACGTCGCGCTCACCAGAAGCAACAAGGAGTCATAGTGGCCACCCTCGAGATCCGCGACCTGCACGTCAGCGTGGAAGAAAGCGTCGGGGTACACCGGGAGATCCTGCGCGGCGTGAACCTGACCGTCCGCGAAGGCGAGACCCACGCGATCATGGGCCCGAACGGCTCCGGAAAGTCCACCCTCGCCTACGCGATCGCCGGTCACCCCAAGTACCTCGTTACCCGGGGCAGCGTCACCCTGGACGGCGAGGACGTGCTCGCCATGTCCGTGGACGCGCGCGCCCGGGCCGGGCTGTTCCTGGCGATGCAGTATCCGGTGGAAGTGCCCGGCGTGACGGTATCGAACTTCCTGCGCACCGCGGTCACCGCGGTCCGGGGCGAGGCGCCGAAGATCCGCGACTTCGTCAAGGAGCTGCGCGGCGCCATGTCCGCGCTGTCCATGGACCCGGCGTTCGCCGAGCGCAACCTGAACGAGGGGTTCTCCGGCGGGGAGAAGAAGCGGCACGAGATCCTGCAGCTCGAGCTGCTCAACCCGAAGATCGCCATCCTCGACGAGACAGACTCCGGCCTGGACATCGACGCGCTGAAGGTCGTCTCCGAGGGAGTCAACCGGTTCCGTGAGCAGCCGGGCCACGGCGTGCTGCTGATCACGCACTACACCCGCATCCTGCGTTACGTGAAGCCGGACTTCGTGCATGTGTTCGTGGCCGGCCGTATCGTCGAGGAAGGCGGCCCCGAGCTGGCCGAGCTGCTGGAGAACGAGGGCTACGAGAAGTTCGTCGGGGTCCCGGCATGAGCCAGCCCGTGACGGCGCAACTTGACGTCGAGGCGATCCGGGCCGACTTTCCCGCGCTGGCCCGGACGGTCCGTAACGACAAGCCGCTGATCTACCTGGACTCCGGCGCCACCTCGCAGAAACCCCGCCAGGTGCTCGACGCCGAGCGAGATTTCTACGAGCGGCACAACTCGGCCGCGCACCGCGGCACCCACCTGCTCGGCGAGGAAGCCACTGATGTCTACGAGGGCGCGCGGGCCAAGGTCGCCGCGTTCATCGGTGCCGACCCCGGCGAGGTGGTGTTCACCAAGAACGCCACCGAGGCGATCAACCTGGTCGCCTACGCGCTGAGCGGGACCGGGCGGCTCCAGGTCCGGCCCGGCGACGAGATCCTGATCACCGAGATGGAGCATCACGCCAACCTCGTTCCCTGGCAGCAGCTCTGCGAGCGGACCGGCGCCACCCTGCGCTGGCTGAGCGTCACCGCAAGCGGCCGGCTCGACCTGGACGACCTCGACCGCCTGATCACCGGGCGTACCAAGATCGTCGCGGTGACCCACCAGTCGAACGTCACCGGCACGATCCCGCCCGTCGCCGAGATCGCCAGGGCCGCGCACGCCAACGGCGCGCTCGTGCTGGCCGACGCGGCCCAGTCGGTGCCGCACCAGCCGGTCGACGTGGACTCGCTCGGCGCGGACTTCCTTGTCTTCTCCGCGCACAAGATGCTCGGGCCGTACGGGATCGGCGTGCTGTTCGGCCGGGCCGAGCTGCTCGAGGCGATGCCGCCGTTCCTGACCGGCGGGTCGATGATCGAAGTGGTACGGATGGAGGGCAGCACGTTCCTGCCGCCGCCGCAGCGATTCGAGCCCGGCGTCCCCGCCGTGGCCGAGGCCGCGGGCCTGGCCGCCGCCGTCGATTACCTCACCGGCCTGGGCATGGGCAACGTGGCCGCGCACGAGGAGTCGCTCACCGCGCACGCCCTCGACGCGCTGCGCGAGCTGCCCGGCGTGCGCATCCTCGGGCCCGACACCACCAAGGACCGCGGCGGTGCCGTCGCGTTCGAGGTAGACGGCGTGCACCCGCACGACGTGGGCCAGGTGCTCGACGAGCTGGGCATCGCAGTGCGCACCGGGCACCACTGCGCCTGGCCGTTGCACCGTGCGCTTGGCGTTCAAGCCAGTACCCGGGCGACGTTCTATGTGTACAACACCCACGCCGAGGTAGCTGCCCTCGCGGACGGGATCCGCTACGCCCAGCGTTTCTTCGGCGCCTAGGCAGGATGACGGCGCGGGCTTTCAGTGTTAGGAGGGGTGTGATGCAACTCGAGTCGATGTACCAGGAGATCATCCTGGACCACTACCGTCAGCCCCACCACAAGGGGCTGAAAGAGCCCTTCGACGCCGAAGTTCATCACGTGAACCCGGTCTGCGGTGACGAGGTGACGCTACGGGTCAGCCTCAAGGACGTCAACGGCGAGCCGGTGGTGGAGGACGTGTCGTATGACTCGCTTGGCTGCTCGATCAGCCAGGCTAGCGCGTCGGTGATGAGCGACCTGGTCATCGGCAAGCCGGTAAATGAGGCGATGACCATCAGCCAGGCGTTCCTCGTGCTCATGCAGTCCAAGGGTTCACCGGCCGGGGGAGAACCGGACGAAGACGTGCTTGAGGATGCGGTAGCGTTCGCCGGCGTGTCGAAGTACCCGGCCAGGATCAAGTGCGCCCTGCTCGGCTGGATGGCATGGAAGGACGCGACCGCGCAGGCCATGGAGGTAGGGAAATGACGGAGAACGTGACCACGCAGGACACGGCGGCGCAGCACGAGGCCGCCCCGGAGGTTGCGGCGCTGACCGCGGAGCAGGAGGACGTGCTCGAGGCGCTGCGTGACGTCGTGGACCCCGAGCTTGGGATCAACGTAGTCGACCTCGGTCTCGTCTACGGCGTCGGCGTCGACGCCGAGCGCATCGCCACCATCGACATGACCTTGACCAGTGCCGCGTGCCCGCTGACGGACGTGATCGAGGACCAAGCCCGCGAGGCGCTCGAGGGCGTCGTGTCGGACTTCCGGATCAACTGGGTGTGGATGCCGCCGTGGGGCCCGGAGAGCATCACCGACGACGGGCGCGAGCAGCTCCGCGCCCTCGGCTTCAACATCTAGGCCCCTCCTAGGACGCGGCGCCCCGGACGCGGACGGCCCGTTCGATCGCCGTGAGCACTTCCTGGTGCGCCGGACCCGCAGCCGCCCTCGGCTAAGCTCATCAAGCAGGTCAGTGACCCGGTCGGGTCCTTGACCGCCGCGGCCAGGGCGTGCTCGATGTCGGTCGGGGTGGGCGGTCCGCGGCAGGCTGGAGCCCGTCCCACGGCCCCCAGCCCAGGGCCCCCGGCCGGATGAAGGTGCCGCCTTGCGACATGGCGGGTCCTGGGTTGATCGGAGTCGTCGGCTTCATGTCGGTGTTCCTTAGCCCAGTTGGGATCACCTGGCGCGGTTGTGCCGGCAGTGCCCCGATGCGAGCCCGAGGACGGCCGCGCGGGGCAGGCCACTAATAGTACGGAAAGTAAACGCGTTAAGGCAGTGTGTAATGAAGAATCCCGCCGCAGGCGGCGGTCGCTGGGTGGAAGTTCCGCCGGAGCGCTTGGTGTCCTGGATGGTCACGTTCGTCCGCCGTCATGGCGGCGCGGCCCCCGTTGACCCCGTTGCGCGGAACGAGGCCGGCGCGACCGTGACGTTCACGACGGCGGACGGTGCCACGGCGGAATGCCACCCACCCTTTCCCCCCTCTCCGCCGTTTCCTGCCTTTCCGCCTTTCCCGCTTGCTGGCGAGGTCAGTGAGATGGAAAGGACGGCTGAGGCGATCGCGGCGCATGCTGCCGCGGACCGCACCGTAGGTGTCCTGCTGGTGCGCCTGGGCGGCTACGCAGTCGGCGTCTTCGCCGGCTCGCCGGCCCGGCTAGTCAGCTCCAAGACCGGCAGCAGGCCGGTGCACGGCCGAAGCGCCGCGGGCGGCTGGTCTCAGCACCGGTTCGCCCGGCGCCGGGAGAACCAGGCCGCGACCGCGCTGCGGGCGGCCGCCGAGGCCGCGGCCGTCGTATTTGGCCCCTACGGCGCAGACGGTCTGGACGCCGTGATGCTCGGCGGCGACAAGCGCTCCATCGCCGGGCTCCGCGGCGACCCGCGGCTGGAGGCGTACCTGGCCAAGGCGGCCGATCGCTTCCTGACCGTGCCCGACCCGCGGCTCGCCGTGCTCAGGGACATGCCCCGCGCCTTCGGTGCGATCCGGATCCGGCTGACCGAGCCGGAATCGCCGGCCCGGAAATCGAATGTCCCGCTACCCGCCCGACCAGCTAAACTGGACGGCGTGCTGCCAACAACGGACTAGTGCTGTGCTGGCCCGGGGGGACGACCCCCCGGAGCCCCCCGCTCCTGGTGGGAAACCGTTCCCCCCAGACCCCCTCGGCCCCTTGATCCGTTCTCAGGAGCAGCGAAATCATGATCGTGGCAGGCGAAATCGAACTGCGGGCTGGCGCGCGCCTGCTACTTGAGGGCGCCTCGTTCCAGGTCAGTGCGGGAGACCGGATCGGCCTGGTCGGCCGGAACGGCGCCGGGAAAACGACGCTGGCCAAGGTGCTGGCCGGCCAGGTTCAGCCGGCCGCGGGCTCGGTCCGGCGCTCCGGCACGGTCGGGTACCTGCCGCAGGACCCGCGCACCGGGGACATGGAGATGCTGGCCATCGACCGGGTGCTTTCGGCCCGCGGGCTGGACCAGTTGCGGGCCGAACTGCGCGCGGCGGAGGCGCAGATGGCCGCCCCTGACTCCGCCGCCGCGGCCGACGCCATCCGCAGGTACGGCAGGCTCGAAGAGCGGCTGGCGGTGCTCGGCGGGTACGCGGCCGAGTCCCAGGCCGCGTCGATAACGGCGAGCCTGGGGCTGCCCGACCGGGTCCTGCATCAGCCGCTGCACACCCTGTCCGGCGGCCAGCGCCGCCGGGTCGAGCTGGCCAGGATCCTGTTCTCCGGGTCGGAGACCATGCTGCTTGACGAGCCGACTAACCATCTGGACGCGGACTCGGTGATGTGGCTCCGTGACCACCTGAAGAGCTACCGCGGCGGGCTGGTGGTGATCAGCCACGACGTGGCGCTGCTCGCGGACGTGGTGAACAAGGTGTTCTACCTCGATGCCCAGCGTGCCTGCCTGGACATGTACAACCTGGGCTGGCGAGCCTACCTGCAGCAGCGCGAGACCGACGAGCGGCGCCGCAGGCGGGAGCGGGTCAACGCGGGGCGGCAGGCCGGTGCCTTGATGGCCCAGGCGGACAAGATGCGGGCCAAGGCGACGAAGGCCAGGGCGGCGCAGAACATGCAGCGCCGGGCCGAGCGCATGCTGGCCGGCGTCGAGGCCGAGCGGACCGCCGACCGGGTGGCCAGGCTCCGGTTCCCGGAGCCCGCGCCGTGCGGCCGGACCCCGCTGACCGCCGTCGGCCTGTCCAAGTCGTACGGGTCAGACGAGGTGTTCACCGGGGTGGACGTCGCCGTCGACCGAGGCAGCCGGGTGGTGGTGCTCGGGCTCAACGGAGCGGGAAAGACGACGCTGCTCCGGCTGCTGGCCGGCCTCGAAACTCCGGACACGGGAAAAGTCACGCCCGGACACGGGCTTAACCTCGGATACTACGCTCAAGAGCATGAAACGCTGGAAACTGACCGAACCGTCCTATCGCACATGCGCTCCGCCGCGCCAGAACTTAACGAATCGCAGCAGCGTAAGGTTCTCGGGTCATTCCTGTTCTCCGGCGATGATGTGGAAAAGCCGGCTGGCGTGCTTTCCGGCGGAGAGAAGACCAGGCTAGCTCTCGCTCTTCTTGTTGTATCAGGCGCCAACGTGCTGCTGCTCGACGAGCCGACAAACAACCTTGATCCAGCCAGCCGGGAAGAGGTACTTGGCGCACTGCGGGGGTTCCGCGGCGCGATAGTGCTTGTTACTCATGATGAAGGTGCGGTTCAAGCGCTTTCGCCGGAACGCGTTATCGTGCTGCCCGACGGCGTGGAAGACGCATGGAGCGAGGATTTCGCAGATCTTGTCGCGCTTGCGTAAGGCGTGAGCCGCCCGCTGCCCGGGCCAGGGCTACGATTTCGCCATAATCTGATCAAAATACAGTGGTCGTTTGCTGTCATGTGGGTGGCCAATCCTCCGGTCATGCGTGATCATTACGGAGGGGGATGTGTAACTCCCTGGTGACTCCACTAACGAGAGGTACATATGGCAGAGACCCTAAAGAAAGGTACGCGGGTGACCGGGGTGGATCGCAGCAAGCTGGCGACAACCCTAAAGAAGAGGTATGACTCCGGCGAGAGCATCCGTTCACTGGCCGCTTCGACCGGACGGTCGTATGGCTTCGTGCACCGGATCCTGACCGAGACCGGCGCGACGTTGCGCGGCCGTGGTGGCGCAACCCGCACCAGCAAGTCCAAGGTGAAGCACTAAGATCACACCCAGGCGGCGCCGGCCTGGCGCACGTCGCCGGGACCCCGCCCGGATAGCCTCCTGGGAGTTCGCTGCTAGCTGATAGCTTTCCCGCCCGGTACGGGAACGAATTACCGCTCACGGAAGGTTTTCCTCATCATGTACGGGCGGCCTAATATCAGCATGATGCGGTCCTTCAGGCAGGACCCATCGGTTACCCACCAGAAGCTGAAGCCCGGGACCGTACGCCGGATCCTGACTTACGCCAAGCCCTACCGGCTGTGGCTCACGCTCTTCCTGATCGTCACTATCCTCGACGCGCTCATCACCGTCGTTAACCCGCTGCTGCTGCGGGCGATCATCGACAAGGGCATCCTGGCCCACGATCTGGCCATCGTGATCGGCGTCGCCGTAGCCGTCGCGGTGGTCGCGATACTTGACGCCTTCCTCGGCTTCGCCATCCGCTGGTATTCCTCCCGGATCGGCGAGGGCCTCATCTACGACCTGCGCACGCAGGTGTTCAGCCACGTGCAGCAGCAGCCGGTGGCCTTCTTCACCAGGGCGCAGACCGGATCCCTGGTCTCCCGGCTCAACAGCGACGTGATCGGCGCGCAGCAGGCGATCACCTCGACGATGTCCTCGGTAGTCTCCAACGTCCTGACCGTGGGCGCGATCCTGGTCACCATGTTCTACCTGTCCTGGCAGATCAGCCTGATCGCGTTGGTCCTGATCCCGCTGTTCCTGCTGCCCGCGCGCCGGGTCGGCCGGCGACTGCAGCGGCTTACCCGCGAATCGATGCAGCTTGACGCCGCGATGGGCTCGACCATGACCGAGCGCTTCAACGTGGCGGGCGCGATGCTAGTCAAGCTGTTCGGCCGTCCCCGCGAGGAGTCCGAGGTATTCGCCGACCGCGCCGGGCGGGTGCGCGACATCGGCGTCGTCCAGTCGATGTACGGCTCGGTGTTCTTCATCTCGCTGTCACTGCTGGCTGCCCTGGCCACGGCGGTGGTCTACGGGGTCGGCGGCACCCTGGCCGTCCGCGGCACCCTGCAGGTAGGCACGCTGGTGGCGCTGACCCAGCTGCTGACCAGGGTCTACGGCCCGATCGCCCAGCTGTCCAATGTACAGATCAGCGTGATGACGGCACTGGTCAGCTTCGACCGGGTCTTCGAGATCCTCGACCTCAAGCCGCTGGTCGCCGAGCGCCCGGACGCGGTGGTCCTGCCGCCGCGGAGGCCGGCCCCCGGGGCGGACGCAGGCGCGGACGGATCGCAAGGCCCGGGCACCCTCGCCCCGGAGATCGAGTTCGCTGACGTGTCCTTCCGGTACCCCACGGCGAGCGAGGTGTCGCTCGCCTCGCTGGAGTCAATCGCCCTGCCCGCCCCGGAACGGCCGGGCGCCGCGACCGGGGTCCTGCGCGGAGTGAGCTTCCGCGCGCCTTCCGGCCAGCTGACCGCGCTGGTCGGCCCCTCGGGTGCGGGCAAGACCACGATCACCGCGCTGGCGGCGCGGCTCTACGACCCGAACGATGGCACCGTGCGGATTGGCGGCTACGACGTCAAGGACGTCACGCTGGACTCGCTGCACGACGTGGTCGGCGTGGTCACCCAGGACGCGCACCTGTTCCACGACACGATCCGGGCCAACCTCACCTACGCCCGGCCCGCGGCCACCGAACTGGAGCTCATCGAGGCATGCGAGGCGGCCCAGATCTGGGACCTGGTCGCCAGCCTGCCCGATGGCCTGGACACGGTGGTGGGCGACCGCGGCTACCGGCTCTCTGGCGGTGAGAAGCAGCGCGTCGCCGTGGCCCGGCTGCTGCTCAAGGCCCCGTCCGTCGTCGTACTCGACGAGGCCACCGCTCACCTGGACTCCGAATCAGAGGCCGCCGTGCAGCGCGCGCTGAAGACGGCCCTAGCGGGCCGTACCTCGCTGGTGATCGCGCATCGCCTGTCCACGATCAGGGAGGCCAACCAGATCCTGGTCGTCGACGCCGGCCGGATCACCGAGCGCGGTACGCACGAGGAACTGCTGGCGGCCGGCGGTCTGTACGCCGACCTGTACCACACCCAGTTCGCCGGCCAGGCGGCCTAGTCGAGGTAGCCGGCGGCATACGCCCTTTAACGGCGGTCGTTGATCCACACTGAGACTTGAGCGGGCTCAAGGGTCCGAGCGGGTTGCGTGGTTTCCGCGAGGCTAGGAGACGAAGCCCACCACCCCGAGGGCCGCCGCGAACCAGACCGGCGAGGAGCCGCCACTAGAGTTCAGGCTCTGGTGCGCGAACAGGGCCAATGGCACGTCAGCGATTATCAAGACCGGTACCAGGCCGCCGACGATCAGCGCGGTCGCGGACGACAGATGAATGCGGCGGGCCGTGCCCGGCACGGCCGGCGTAGCCTGGCCATCGGGGTCAACGCCGCTCATGAAGCGCACTGTACGCACTGACAGTTCCGGTAACGTTACGGTCACCATCGAAATGGCGTCATTCAGGGGCCAGCCGGAACGGCAAAGGGCTAGAGGGTATAGCCGAGACGGCGGAGTTCCTCGCCGGCCATCTTCTCTACTTCGGCGATGTCTTCGGTACTCAGGGAGCCGTCGTAAGCCGATGACCTGCGGGCGCGGCCACGGCCCCGGGATCGGCGGGCCTCGTTGCGGATCTCGGCCGCATGGACGGTCGTGCCAGCGAACCGGGAGAGGTCGGCCAGCGCCTCATCCGGCTTGCTCATCAGCTGCTCGTAGCGGATCGTCTTCAGCTGGCCGGCCGGCAGGCCCTGATGCAGCCGCGCCGCCAGGCGCACGGACCAGCGCCAGCGCAGCGCGCACCGGCCGGCGGGGGACAGCCGGGGCCACATCTCGCGGTCCTCGTCGGTTTCCACGCCGAAGAACGGGTTGGGGAACTCGGTATCGATGTTCACGAAGCTCGGCCTGAACCAGGCCATCACCACGGGGTCGGCGAGCATGCTGGCCACCACGTCCCGGCCGTCCCTGACGACCTGGACGATCCGCGCATCGGGAAACGCGTAGGTGAGCGCCTCCGCGCAATAGATAAGGTCAGGGCTCGCGTCCCCGAACGTTTCCAGCCCGCGCAGGTCGACGCACGGCCCGGCGGCGTCGGCGGCAAGCCCGCCCGCGACCCGGCAGTCACGCGTGCACTCCAGGCAGCCATGCGAGCTGACCTGCCATCCCTGCGCGAACGCATCCCTGATGACGGTGGCGGCCGCCTGCGGCCTGCCCTGGTGCATGGACGGCCGCCGGGCGAACGCGTAGACGGTACGCAGCACTGCGGGCTGCCCGATCGTCACGTGAAAGCCAGGGGAGGCTTTCAGTGCACGGCCGATAAGGGTCGCTCCCGACTGCGGTGCGCCGATTGCGAAGACCGGCTGGTGGACGCTGCGGGAGTTGACGATGAGGATGTGACGCGCTGGGGGCATGCTCGCCTGACGGTCTGGATTTTCTAACGCCTGCGGGTGTCTGGTTTCCTCTTAGCCTGGCACGCTCCGGCGCTCATCCCTAGGACCTCCGCGCCGGTGTTCAGCAGCGTGGCCGCTAAGGTTGAGAGCCGTTTGTACTAGTGGGACGTGGCTGAACGCCTGTGGCATATTGCCGACCAGCCTGCCGTAGCGCGGATCGAACTCCTCGCTCAGCAGCCCGACGTCGTTGCGTTTCGCGAGCAGCCGCTCGAAAAGCTCCACCGCCTCCTGGCGGCGGCCGCTGAGCTCGAGCGCGTTCGCCAGCCAGAAGCTGCAGGCCAGGAACGCCCCCTCGGCGCCGGCCAGCCCGTCGACCGCGGAGGTACCGCCGGCTGGCAGCTCATACCTGCGCAGGAAACCGTCCTGCATCAGGTCCCGCTGCAGGACCTTCATGGTGGAAACGATCCTCGGGTCATCGGCAGGCAGGAAGCCTACGTCGGAGATCAGCAAGGCCGAGGCGTCGAGCTCGGTCGCGCCGTAGTACTGCGTGAAAGCCCCCCGCTCGGCGTTGTATCCCTTCTCGCATACCTCGAGCTTGATCTGGTCGCGGATCACCCGCCAGCCGGCGGCTCGTTCGGTCTCGCCCAGGTCGTCGGCGTAACTGGCTGCGCGGTCGAAGGCGACCCACGTCATGACCTTGGAGTGGACGAAGTGGCGCCGCGGGCCGCGCACCTCCCACAGGCCCTCGTCGGGTTCCGCCCAGTGCCGTTCGAGGAATCCGAGCAGCGCGCGCTGCAGTGACCAGGTGTGCTCGTCGTCATGCAGCCCGGACCGGCAGCTGAGCGTGAGCGTGTCGATGACCTCCCCGTACACGTCCAGCTGGAGCTGACCGGCCGCGGCGTTGCCGATCCGCACCGGCGCCGATCCCTCATACCCGGGGAGCCAATCCGCTTCCCACTCGGCCAGCCGGCGTTCGCCGGCCACGCCGTACATGATCTGGATGTCCTGTGGGTCCCCGGCGATGGCGCGGCCCAGCCAGCGCCGCCAGGCCCCGGCCTCCTCGGTGTACCCGGTGCGGAGCAGGGCCTCCAGCGTGATCGTGGCGTCGCGTAGCCAGCAGTACCGGTAGTCCCAGTTCCGGACGCCGCCGATGTCCTCGGGCAGTGAGGTGGTCGCGGCCGCGACTATGCCGCCGGTGGGCTGGTAAGTAAGCGCCTTCAGCGTGATCAGCGAGCGGATCACCGCATCGCGGTAGGTGCCGTGGTAAGTGCAGCGCGACACCCAGTCATCCCAGAATTTCCTGGTCTTCTCAAGGGCGTGGAAGGGGTCCAGGGGCGGTGGCTCCCCTTTGTGGGACGGCATGTAGGTGAGCACGAAGGGGATCTTGTCGCCCGCGGCGAGGTTGAACGTCGCCGAGTGGGCCATGGCCTGCCCGGTCAAGCTCACCGGCGTGTGCAGCCAGATCGCGTCCGGCCCCGCCGTCGCCCGGATGCCGCCCTTGGTCTTGCGTACCCATGGCGTCACTGAGCCGTAGCCGGGCCGGATCCTCAGCGTGACATCCATCTCGACGTTCCCGCTCACGCCCTCCACGATGCGGACCAGCACGGGTGCGTCGTCGTCATCGCGCGGCGGCATGAAGTCGGTCATCCGGGCGACGCCGCCCGGGGTTTCCCACTGCGTTTCCAGGATCAGGGTGTCACCGGCATACCGCCTGGTCACCGTGGCTTTCCCGGCGGCCAGGGCAGGCGCGATCCGCCACTGGCCATGCTCGGAGGTGCCGAGCAGGGCCGCGAAGCATGCCTCGGAGTCGAAGCGCGGCAGGCACAGCCAGTCCACCGAACCGTCCGTGCCGATTAGCGCGACCGACTGCATGTCGCCGACGATGGCGTAGTCTTCGATCCGGCCGGCCAAGTTTCCTCCTGTGGATACGTCCTGCCGCTTACCGTACTAGGCTCTGGTTGCCGTTAGGCTGGGGTTATGCGGGTACTACCCGGCGTAGTTGGTGGTGCGTCCCCGGGACGGACCCATCGCCTCAGCGGTGTGGCCACAGCGCTCGCGACCGTGGCGGCGGTCGCCGCGCTGGCCGGCTGCTCCCGGTTTGACGCCGCCCTCGGGCAGCGGCAGGCCATCGTCTCCTTCCGCGATGGCACGCCTATGGCCCAGAAGCTGGTCATCCGTACGGCCTGCACCAAGTCGCCGGCCGTGACCCCGCAGGCCCTGCCGTCGGACCCTACTTCTCCCTACGCACTCCAGCAGCTGACCTACCAGGTCAGCCACGCTAGCGATGCCGACGTGGCGTCGTTGGAAAAGTGCCTGTCCAAGTTCCCTTCGGTCGCGGGCGTCACGCTCCAGGATTCGAGCGACGAAGGTAACTGACATCCCGGGGTCGGCCGGCGGGCGGCTCCGGCCGTTTGACCGATGGTTTCCCGTCCCATTTGATCGATTTCCTATAATGCCTACTTCATGTATAGTGAATCGACCGTAATTCCTATATAAGCGATAGAAATTAGGTACTAGATGCGACGTGTCACTGCCGCCGCGATGATCGGCGCCGCCGTGCTGCTGGCTGGCTGCTCCTCCTCCTCCTCCTCCTCCCCTCGTCTTCGTCAACCGGGGCGGCCACGGACGCGGGTGCCAGTTCCGGCGCGGGCGCGCCGGTAACGGTGAACCTCGGCTTCCTCACCAACATCACGCATGCCTCGGCCCTGGTCGGGCTCAAGGAGGGCTTCTTCGCCAAGGATCTCGGCTCCGCCGGAACGCTGAAGCCCACCGCCTTCAGCAGCGGAACCCAGGAGACTACAGCACTGCTGGCCGGCCAGCTTGACGCCGCCTATGTCGGGCCCAACCCGGCCATCAACGCCTGGCAGAAGTCAGACGGCAGCGCCATCAAGATCGTCTCGGGAGCCGCGACGGGCGGCGCCTCCGTGGTCGTCGCGAAGGGCATCACCTCGGTGTCCCAGCTCAAGGGGAAGACGCTGGCCACTCCGTCGCTGGGCAACACCCAGGACGTCGCGCTGCGCTACTGGCTGAAGCAGAACGGAGTGGTCACCACCACGACCGGCGGCGGAGACGCCTTCGTCAAGCCGACGACGCCCAACTCGGCCGCGGTCCTTGAGTTCAAGTCCGCGCAGATCGCCGGCGGCTCCGAGCCCGCGCCCTACGACATCGAGATGGTCAAGGACGGCGGTACGGTGCTGCTGAGCGAGACTGGCGTCACCACCCTGCTGGTCGTGGCGCAGAGCTTCCTTTCCGCGCACCCCGCGATCGTCGCGGACCTCATCAAGGCGCAGATCCAGGCGAACGACTTCATCAAGTCCAATCCGGCTGCCGCGGAAGCGGACGCGAACTCGGAGCTGGCCTCCTACACGGGCAAGCCACTCAAGGCGAGCATCGTCTCGGCCGCGTTCAAGGAGATCACCTTCACCAACGACCCGGACGCGTCCTCTCTGACGACCGACGCCTCGCAGGCCACCTCCCTCGGTCTGCTCAAGCCGGTCAACCTGAGCGGGATCTTCGATCTCGCCCCCCTCAACAAGGCGCTGGCCTCGGCCGGCGAGTCGCAGATCAGCTCTTGAGCATGGTGAGGCAGGTGAATTCCGTGACGGTAACTGATCGCCGCGTGGCCCCCCCGGGAGTGGGGGCCGTGCGGCTGGCGGGCGTGTCCAAGGTGTTCGGGCGAGGCAGCTCGGCCGTACGCGCGCTAGAGCAGGTGTCGCTTGAGGTCGCGCCGGGGGAGTTCACCTGCCTCATCGGCGCATCCGGCTGCGGCAAGTCGACGCTGCTGTCCCTGGTCGCCGGGCTGGAACAGCCCACGGCCGGGGAGGTATCGATCGGTGCCGGGCGACGAGTGGCGTTCATGTTCCAGGAGCCAGCCTTGTTCCCCTGGCTCACGGCGGCGGGCAATGTGGAGCTGGCCCTGCGCGCCCGCGGCTCGGCCAAGGCCGAGCGGCGGCGGCGGACCGCCGAACTGCTGGAGACGGTGCACCTGGGCGGTTTCGGCGGGAAACGCCCGCATGAGCTTTCCGGCGGCATGCGGCAGCGGGTCGCGCTGGCCCGTGCGCTGGCCCAGGACGCTGACGTGCTGCTTATGGACGAGCCGTTCGGCGCGCTGGACGCCATGACGAGAGACGTGCTGCACGACGAGCTTGACCGCATCTGCGCCGACCGCCAGCTGACCGTCTTGTTCGTGACCCACAACGTGCGCGAGGCGGTCCGGCTCGGGGACCGGGTGGTGGTGCTGAGCAGCCGGCCCGGCCGGATCATCGACGAGTTCGCCGTGCCCATCGAGCGCCCGCGCCGGATTGACTCGGCGCCGGTCGCGGAGCTGGCCGCGCGGATCACCGACCGGCTGCGTGAGGAGATGAGCCGCGATGGCCACTGACAACCGGGCCTCCGCGGCTGCCTATGAGGAGAAGCTGACCTGGCTCGAATCCCTTGAGGTGCCCGGGTCTGAGCCGCCGGATCAGCGCAGTCGCAAGCTCGCGAAGCGGGCCTGGGCGTCGTTGTGGCCCAAGGCGCTCGCCATCGTCATCGTGCTGGCGATATGGCAGCTGATTCACCTCAGCGGCTGGAAGAAAGATATCTTCCCCGGACCGGGCGCGACGCTGGCCAACCTGGGGGATCAGCTGAAGACCGGTCTGCTGTGGCACGCCATCCGTACGACGGCAGAACGTGCGGTCATCGGCTTCGGCCTGGCCGTGCTCATCGGCGCGGTGATCGGCGCCCTGGTATCCAGGATCCGGCCGCTGCGGGCCGCCTTCGGGTCGCTGATCACCGGGCTGCAGACGATGCCGTCCATCGCCTGGTTCCCGTTCGCGATCATCTTGTTCGGGATCAACACCACGGCCATCTTGTTCGTCATCGTCCTCGGCGCGGCTCCGTCGATCGCCAACGGCCTGATCGCGGGCGTGGATTACACCCCGCCGCTGCTGCTGAAGGCGGGCGCGATGATGGGACTGCGCCGGTTTTCGCTCTACCGGCACCTGATCCTGCCGGCTTCGATGCCCGCGGTGGTGGCCGGGCTGAGGCAGGGCTGGGCCTTCGCCTGGCGCAGCCTGATGGCCGGGGAATTGCTCGTCATCATCGCGAACCAGCCGTCCCTGGGCGTGCTGCTTTCTACCGATCAGGACCAGGCCGACATGGAGAGTGCCACCGCGATCATCATCGTCATCCTGGTCATCGGCATCCTCGTGCACACGCTGTTCAGCATGGCCGACCGGGCCATCCGCCGCCGCTGGGGCCTGACCGGCAACATCTGATCCCATGATCGTGGCCACGTTGCGACGGCATCGGCCCGGGACTGGCCACGATCCTGCTGCTACCCGAGCAGGCGCCGGGCCGCGGCCGCGATGTGCCCGGCGCTGATCCCGGCGGCGTCAAGCAGTTCCTGGCTGGTACCCGATCCGGGCAGCTCGCGGACGGCGAGGTGAGCCACGGCCAGGTCGGTGCGCCCGTCCGCGGTCAGCGCGTCGACGACCGCGGAGCCGAGACCGCCCTCGGGGTGATGGTCCTCGGCCAGGACCAGTCGTCCCCCCGTGGCGTCGGCGGCCACGCGCAGCGTCGCGGTGTCGATCGGCTTCACCGAGTACAGGTCGATGACCCGGGCGCTGATGCCCTCCTCCTCGAGCTGGTCGGCGGCGGCGAGGCAGGCATGCAGGGTCACCCCCGCCCCGATCAGGGCCACCTGGTCGTCGCCGGCCGAGCGCAGCACCTTGGAGCCGCCGACCGGGAAGCCCTCGGTGGCGTCGTAGAGCACCGGGTAGGCGCCGCGGGTGGTCCGCAGGTACGAGATGCCGGGTAGGTCGGCCATGGCCTGGACCAGGGCGGCTGTGCTGGTGGCGTCGCTGGGGTACAGCACCGTGGAGCCCTGGACCGCGCGCAGCATGGCCAGGTCCTCCAGCGCCATCTGGGACGGGCCATCCGCGCCGATCTCGACCCCGGCATGCGAGCCGACGAGGCAGATATCGGCCTGCGAGATGGCCGCCATCCGGATGAAGTCGTAGGCCCGGCTGAGGAACGCGGCAAAGGTGGAGGCGAACGGCCGGTAGCCGCGCACGCTGAAGCCCACCGCCGCGGCGACCATCTGCTGCTCGGCGATGTACATCTCGAAATACCGCTCGGGGTACGCCTGGGCGAACTGGTCGGCGTAGGTCGAGTTGCTCACCTCACCGTCCATGGCCACCACGTCATGGCGCGCGCCGATCGCGGCGAGCGTCTCCCCGTAAGCCTTGCGGGTGGCCACCTTCTGGCCCAGGTCCCAGCTCGGCAGCTTGATGTCGGCGGTGGCGTCGGCCGCCAGGGCTAGAGTCCGGGAGCGGAGACCCTGATCCGGCCGCGGGCCGCGGACGAGCAGGTCACGGCGGCCGCCAAGCTCGATGACCGCCCGTTCGGCCATATCCTGGGGAAACGGCTTGCCATGCCAGTTTTCCCTGTCCTCGACCTCGGAGAAACCGCGGCCCTTGAGGGTGCGGGCCAAAATGACGGTCGGCTGGTCACCGCGCAGGTCGCCCGCGGCCGCGATGGCCTGGTCGATCGCGGCGACGTCGTGCCCGTCGATCGCGAACACCCGGGCGCCGAACGCCGTGGCGCGGCGGCTGTAGGCATCGATGTTCCAGGACAGCTCGGTGGGGCCGCGCTGACCGAGCCGGTTGATGTCCACGATGGCGACGAGGTTGGAGAGCTTGTAGTGCGAGGCCTTGTCGAGGGCCTCCCACATGGACCCCTCGGCCATCTCGCTGTCGCCGCACAGGACCCAGACCCGGTAGGGCAGCTCGTCCAGGTACTTGGCGGCCAGGGCGACGCCCACGGCGTCGGGCAGGCCCTGGCCTAGTGAGCCGGTGGCCACGTCGACCCATGGCAGGACCGGGGTAGGATGCCCCTCGAGCCGGGATCCGAAGCGGCGGTAGCCGGTCATCAGCTCCTCGTCGGAGACGACCCCGACCGCCTTGTAGACCGAGTACAGCAGGGGTGATGCGTGCCCCTTGGAGAAGATGAGGTGGTCGTTGCCCGCGTATTGCGGGTTGTCCCAGTCGTAGCGGAGGTGGCGGCTGACCAGGACCGCTAGCAGGTCGGCGGCGGACATGCTCGAAGTTGGATGCCCGGACCCGGCCGACGTGCTCGAACGGACGGAGTCAACGCGCAGCTGCTGACCAAGCTCGGCGGCGAGCGCGAGATCGGCGTCGGTCGTGACGGATGGGGTCGGCATGGGCGCCTCCTGGGTCTGCGATTCCGGCGGTCACTACCCGCCCGATCCAAGTCAACACCCCGGCGACGGCGTCAAGCCACCGGGCCCGCGACTAGACTGCGTTACCTCCCGTTTACCGCCAGGGGATCGATAGCTCGGTCAGCAGCAATTTAAGCGCCTGCGCGGCACGGCTGAAGCCGTCCGGGCCGCTGAAACCACCGTGGCGTCCGGCCTGCGCCAGGTGCGGCTCCAGCGACACGAAGCCCGCGAAGCCCGAGTCCCGCAGCGCGGCCAGCGTCTCACGTACCTGCCCGTCGCCCTGGCCTGCCGGCACCACCTGACCCGTCGCCGCCAGCGCGTCCTTGACCTGAAGGTAGACGAGGTACGGGCGGAGCAGGTGATACGCCTGCGTGAAGGGCCGGACGCCGCACTGGACGAAGTTCCCCGCGTCGAAGGTCGCCCGCAAGGCGGGGGAGTCCACCGAGGTGATCAGGTCATGGCACCGGTCGGCGGTATCGCCGTAGATTTCCTTCTCGTTTTCGTGGGCCAGGATCAGGCCGTGCTCGGAGGCGATCGCGGCGAGGGCGGCCATCCGGTCGATGACCTGCGTCCGGTGCTGCTCCGGCGCCTCACCGGGCGGGATGAAGAACGAGAACACGCGGACGATCGTGGTGCCGAGCTCGCGGGCCGTGCCGGCGATCCGGCGCATCCGGTCGAGCTCGGGACCGAGGGGCGCGCCGACCGGGATCTTCCCGATCGGCGACCCGATCGCGGAGACCCGGACCCCGGCGTCGTCCAGCATCGACCGGAACCCGGCGAGCTGCTCGCCGGTGAAGTCGGCCACGTTGACCGACCATGCACTGCGCAGCTCCAGATGCGTGATCGACTCGGCGGCGAGCACCGCGAGCTGTTCGCGCGGCTCGGGCGAGATCTCGTCGGCGAACCCGCTGAGGGTGACGGTCATCAGGAGCTCAGGGTGACGGTCCGGCCGGTGCGGGCCGACTCATACACGGCGCAGATGATCTTGAGCGTCTCGCGGCCGGCCTCGCCACCGACGGCGGGCTCGCGTCCCTCGTCGATCGCCGCCATCAGGTCGGCGATCTGCGCGGCGTGGCTGGCGACGCCGAGCGCAGCCGGGTTGGAGCCGGCGGCCGCCGCCCCCAGCCCGGGGTCGGCATCGGGTCCGTCGTCACCGCCGGCCGACGCCCCGGCGCCGAACGCGCGGCGGACGATCCGGCCGTTCTCGATGATCACGGTGCCTTCCGTGCCGGTGATCTCGAGCCGCTGCGGGAAGCCGGGGAAGGCGGCCGTACTCGACAGGATCGTGCCGACCGCGCCCGAGCTGAACCTGACGAGGGCCAGCGCGGTGTCCTCGACCTCGATCTGGTGCGCCTCCGTGGCGCAGACCGCGGTGACGTCGGTGACCGGACCCATGCACCAGCGGAGCAGGTCGACGTAGTGGATGCCCTGGTTCAGCAGCGATCCGCCGTCCATCGCCCAGGTGCCGCGCCATCCGGCGCTGTCGTAGTACGCCTGGCTGCGGTACCACTTCGTGCTGGCCTCACCGAGCACGAGCCGGCCCAGGGCCCCGTCGCCCAGCAGCCGCTTCAGCTCGATCAGGCCGGGATCGAAACGGTGCTGGGAAATCACGGTCAGGGCCACCCCGGCCCCGCGCGCCGCCTCGATAAGCCGGTCGGCGGCCCCGAGGGTGACGTCGATCGGCTTTTCCACTACCAGGTGCTTGCCCGCCTTGGCCGCGCGGATGCCAACCTCGGCGTGCAGGCCGCTCGGCACGCACACGCACACGACGTCGACGTCAGCGCGGGCGAGCAGCGCGTCGAGATCGGGCTCGGCCTCGCAGCCGCGCGCCGCGGCGAAGGCGACCGCCAACCCGGGGTCCATGTCGGTCACGGCCACCAGCCGCGCACCAGGCAAGGTCGCGATCGCGTCGGCGTGCATGGCCGCGATCACCCCCGTGCCGATGATGGCGAAGCCGTGGCTCGTACTCACCGGTCCAGCCACTTGGTGAGCAGCTCCAAGTGCTGGGGAAGCGCGACCTCGGGCTCCTCGATCTCCGGGTGCCAGCGCTTCTCCCACTCGACCGAGATCCAGTGCGGGTATCCGCCGTCTACCAGCAGTCCGAGCATCTCCTTGACCGGCACCTCGCCCTCGCCGAGCAGCACCAGCTGCCAGTCGCCGTCGGCTCGGCGGCGAGCGTCCTTGACCTGCGCGAGCAGGATACGCGGGCCGAGGTTCGCGTATACCTCGGCCGGCCGCTCACCCATCCGGTGCGGGTGATGGCTGTCCCACACCGCGCCGACTGCTCCAGAGTCGACAGCTCCCGGGTCGACCAGGGCTAGCAGCTCGGCCACGACCGAGGAGGCGGAGAAGGCATCATGAGTCTCCACGCCGATGGCGACGCCGAGCCGTTCGGCGAGCGGCACCGCGGACTCCAGCACCTGCGCGGCGGCCCGGAGCTGCTGCCGGCGGGCCGGGTTGGCCGCGGCCAGCGCACCGCCGAACACGCGCACCAGCGGGGATTCCCAGTCGCTGGCCAGCTCGAGGAACCGGCGCAGTTCAGGACCTGGATCATCATCGGTGAGGCGGATCGAGCTATCCACCGCGACGATCGGCAGCTCCGCCGCAGTCACGGCCCGCTTGACCCGAACGCGGTCGGCGGCGGGCATTGACGGGTCGATGAGCTCACCGTCGATGAGCCGGAGCTCGATGCCTGAATAGCCCCAGCGGCGGCCGAGCGAGGCGGCCGAGGCCAGTGTGGCATCGGGGAAGGCCAGGGTGCTGAAGGCAATGCGCGGTGGTGAGGTCATGAACAGGTCTTCCTTCATGACTCCCTGCTACTAGCTGGGCTAATGTGAAGTTGGGATGAGGCCCGCCCCCGGTGGGGGGGTTACCGAGGGCGGGCCCGCTTTGGTTGCGCCGGGGAGCCTTTTGAGAGACTACGCCGGACGCAGGTGAAGGATGATTACTTCGTCGGTGCCGGAGCCGGGACCGTTATTCGTTCCCGACGGCTGGCCGCTCTCGTAGGGGTTCGACTGGGTCGGCCAGCCTGTGTAGTTCTGCGAGTTGTACTCGAACCAATCCGCCGCCGTGGTGAGCGGGATGACCGGCAGGTTCGCGGCGACGTACTTCTCGATCGGGACGAGCGCGGCGGTCTGCTGGGAGACCGTCTCGGCTCCGGCGAGCGTGGCCAGGTCGGCGTTAATCGCGGGGTCGTTCAGCCGCTCGTAGTCGCCGGTCGCGGCCGAGCCGCTGGCGAGTGAGCTGTCCAGCCAGCCATCGTACATGTTGTACGGGCTGATGCCGCCATTCGACCAGTGCTCGGTCACCGAGAAATCACCGTCAGCGACATCGGCGTTCCATGCGTTCACCGAGATGCCCTGGAAGGTAGCGTCGATGCCGGCCGCCTTCAGCTCCTGGGCGGCGATGGAGTCGACCTCAGACATGTCGGTGTAGGCGGACGGGCTGATGATGGTGATCGCGACGGGCTTCCCGCCCTTGGAGAAGAAGCCGTTGCTACCCAGGGTGTAACCGGCATTCTCCAGCACCTTCTTGGCCGCGGCCGCGTTACTCGTGGCCGAGATCGTCATGTTCGCGACCGGCGCGCTCCAGGCGCTGAAGGTCGGCAGCGTCAGGCCGGTGGCGTTGGTGACGGGGTTCTCCAGTCCCGCTTCGCCCTCGGCGCCGAGCACGCTGCGGTTTACCGCGAGGCTCATCGCCTGCCGCACGGCTAGCTGGTTGGTCGGCCACTTGGTCAGGTTCGGCTCGAGGCTCTCGTCGCCGCCGGCCGCCTCCCAGTAGTGGTGGGTGGATGGCGAGGTGTCGACAAAGTTCTTCTGCAGGCCGGGGATGTAGTTACCTGTCCAGTCGATCTGCCCGCTGAACAGTGCGCTGAGCGCACCAGTGTTGGAGGTGTACACCGGGAAGTAGACCTTCGGGACCTTGACGCTGGAGACCTGCCAGTAGCTCGGGTTCTGGACCAGCGTATAGCCCTGCGGCGTGAAGCTGCCCAGCTTGTAGGGGCCGGTGCCGACCGGGTTGGGGTCCGCGAAGGTGGCCGGGTTGCCGGCCTTGCTCCAGATCGCCTGCGGCACGATCGCGGTGCCGGCGATCGACTCCAGGTTGGCGTACTGGCCGGTCGGGAAGTTAACCGTGACGGTGTTGCCTGACGTGCTCACGCTGGAGATCTTCAGGCCGTTGAGGTTGACCGACGCGTTGTTCTTCATCATGTTGAAGGTGAAGGCGACGTCGGCCGGCGTGAACGGCGTGCCGTTGTTCCACTTCACGCCCTGGCGGATCGTGAAGGTGATCGTCTTGCCGCCGTTGGACCACGCGTAGGACGTGGCGAGCCACGGGTAGTTCTGCGGCGGCGCGGCCAGGTTGAACTGGATCAGCGGCTCGTAGATGAGCCCCGTCGCGCCCATGCCCCAGACCGCGCCGGTGGGAACGAACGGATTGAACGTCTGGCTGATGGCGGTCTCCGGGGAGCTCTCCATGACCAGGGTCTTTCCGGTGGCATTACTGGTGTTCGAGCCCGAGCTTGCGCTTGTGCCCGAGCTTGCGCTCGAACACGCGGCGAGGCCGCCCGCGAGCACGGCGGCGGCGCCTACCGCCAGGAGGCGTCTATGGCTGTGCAATCTCCTCATCACTCTCGTCCTTCTCTCGTTTTGGTTATTGGTTAGTTGGCTGAGTTGGGGATATCTCCCGGTAGGGCGGAGACGAGCTCCGGCGCGGCTATGTCCAGGTGCCAGCACGCGGCCCCCCGCGAGGGGGAGATCTGCATCAGGGGCGGGTCTTCGGCGTAGCAGCGGTCGTCGGCGAACGGGCACCTGGGGCTGAAGGGGCAGCCACCCGCCGCCGGGCCCTCCGGCTTCTGGGCCGTTTGAGACCCCTGGCGACGCGAGCTGTCGGCGTGGGCAGTGCTCCGGTGAGCACCGCTTCGCAGGGAGCTGCCGAGATTGTCCGGGTCGGGGGCCGAGGCGACGAGCAGCTGCGTGTAGGGATGCGCCGGCTGCTGGGTGACCTCCTCGGCCGGGCCGCGCTCGACGATCTCCCCGGCGTACATGACCAGCACTTCATCCGCGAAGTAGCGCGC
The DNA here is from genome assembly GCA_963806335.1 of uncultured Actinomycetes bacterium. Taxonomy (GTDB): domain Bacteria; phylum Actinomycetota; class Actinomycetes; order Streptosporangiales; family Streptosporangiaceae; genus Palsa-504. The sequence continues at coordinate 558,084 of CAWDXO010000012.1, read as the reverse complement.
GGATGCGATGTCGTGGGTGATGTAGAGCATGGCGAGCCTGAAGCGCTGGCGAAGGTCGTCGAGCAGGCTCAGCATCTCGAGCCTGATCGAGACGTCCAGCATGGAAACTGGTTCGTCGGCGAGCAGCACCTTCGGGCGGGCGGCGAGCGCACGGGCGAAGGAGACTCGCTGGCGCTGACCACCGGACAGCTCATGCGGGTACTTGGCCAGGAATTGCTTCGCGGGCGTCAGCCGCACCTGCTCCATCAGGGCGACGACCTCGTCACTCACGTTCGCGTCCTTGCCCTGATGAAGCTTGACCGGGCGCTCGAGGTGGTAGCGCACGGTGTGCACCGGGTTCAGCGAGGAGAACGGATCCTGGAAGACGAGCTGGACATGGCTCTTGTACCGCCGGAAGTCGCTACGGCCCGACACCTCGACCCGCTTGCCTTCCAGCTTGATGACGCCGGAGGTGAGATGGTCCTGCCCGGCCAGCAGCCTGGCGGCCGTCGACTTGCCCGATCCGCTCTCGCCCACGAGCGCGACGACGGCACCCCGGTAGAGGTTGAAGGAGACATCGCGCACCGCGTGCAGGATCTGGCCGCGGCCGATCTTGAAGTCCTTGCTGACCGAGATCGCCTCCATGGCGAGCGGCCCGCGTCCCGCGGCCGCGGACGTCACTGTCTGCTCGCTCATGTTCCCAGCTCCCCGGCAGTTTCCGGCTGCGCAGTCGTTTCCGGCTGCGCGCTTGTTCCCCGCTCTCCAGCTGCCGCTGGATTCCCGGACCTCGAGGGGACTGGTGTTTGCGGAAGGACGAAGGGGCAGGCCGTCACGTGCCCGGGATCTCGGGACGTAGCGACGGGCAACAGCAGCATGTCGACCTCTTCGCAGGCCGTCGTGCCGTAGGCGCAGCGCGGCAGGAACGGGCAGCCGGGCGGCGGGTTACTCAGGTTGGGCGGTGAGCCCGGAATGCCGGCCAGTTCGCGCCGCGGACCGCGCAGCGAGGGGAACGAGTTGAGCAGCCCCTTGGTATAGGGGTGCGACGGCTCGCGGTGGATTTCCTCCGCCGTGCCGATCTCGAGGAGCTGCCCCGCGTACATCACCGCGATCCGGTCGGCCAGCTCGAGGAGCAAGGAGAGGTCGTGCGTGATGAACAGGATCGAGAAGCCGAGGCGCTCCTTAAGCTCCACGATCTGAGCCAGGATGTCGCGCTGCACCACGACGTCCAGCGCGGTGGTGGGCTCGTCCATGATGACGACCTCAGGGTCGGTGGCCAGCGCCATCGCGATCATCACCCGCTGGCGCATGCCGCCGGACAGCTCATGGGGATAACTGCGCAGGCGTGAGCGCGGGATGCCGACGAGGTCGAGCAGCGAGGCGGCCCGCTCCCGCGCCTCGTCCCTGGGGATCCGCAGGTGCGCGTGGATGACGTCGAGCATCTGGTCGCGGACCTTGAGCACCGGGTTCAGCGCGTTCATCGCGCTCTGGAAGACGATGGCGATCTCGCGCCAGCGCAGCCGCTGCAGCTCGTCCGGGCGCATCTTCAGCACATCGGCCGGCTTGGTCACCCGGCGCCCTCGGTAGATGACGCTGCCGCTGGTGATCAGCGCAGGTGCCCGCAGCAGGCGGCTCGCGCCGTAGACCAGCGTGGACTTGCCCGAGCCGCTCTCGCCGGCCAGGCCGATGACCTCGCCAGCGCCTAGGTCCAGGTTCACCTTGTCCACGGCCCGGACGTCACCACCCGGCGTGCGGTAAACGACAGAAAGGTCCCGGATCTCCAGCACGGAATCCGAGGCGCCGCCCGCGGGAGTCATGGCGGAGGCACGCATCGGGGTCGGGACCTGATTGGAGTTCGCGCTCATCAGGGCTTACCTCCCTCGGTCTCGTCGAGCAGCGAACTGCGGGAGAACGAGTGAGCGAACCTGGCCAGCGTGCCGCGGCGCTCGGAGACTTCGGCCAGCACCGGCGTGGGATCGGCCGGGCGGAGCCAGCGTCCGGCGATCCGGCTGGAACTGGCCGCGTCGCGCAGGCGCGGATTGCCGAGTTCGTCGATTCCGGTGTTCAGCAGCACCAGGGCGGTGCCCATGAGCGCCACCGCCAGGCCCGGCGGCACGAACCACCACCAGGCCCCGAGTTGCAGGGCCTGCTGGCTCTCCGCCCAGTAGAGCATGGTGCCGAGGCTCCAGCTGGTCAGGTCGGCGACGCCGATGAAGGCGAGGGCGACCGAGGCCCCAATCGCGTAAAGCACGGTGTTCACGAAGCTCGCCGCGATCAGGCTTACCTCGTTGGGGATGATCTCGAACGCGATGATCCGCCAGGTTGTCTCGCCGGTCTCCCGGGACGCGGCGACGAAGTCACGATTGCGGATGGCCAGCGTCTGCGCCCGGATCACCCTGGCCCCCCACGGCCAGCCAAGGACACTGAGCACGAGGATGGTCGCGATCTGCCCCTTCTGCGGCAGGTAGCCGAGCAAGACGATGAGCAGCGGCAGCGCCGGGATGACCAGGAACACGTTGGTGACCAGCGACAGCAGCTCGTCCCACGCGCCGCCGAGGAAGGCGGCCGACACTCCGACGATCACCGCCAGGGCCGTGGCCACCACGCCGACGATAAGTCCGAGTTCAAGGGTGAGCCGGATCCCGACCAGAAGCTGGGACAGCACGTCCTGGCCGCTCTGCGTGGTGCCGAGCAGATGCGCGCTGTACGGCGCGTGCATCGATAGCGACGGCAGGGGATTCTGATAGGAAGGGTCGTACGGCGTGACCAGCGGCCCGACGATGGCCGCGAGCACGAACAGGCCGAGCAGGGCGGCGCCGACCTTGGCCTTGGTCGGCATCCTGCGCCAGCGGCCGCGCCGGGCTTCTTCTTGCGGCAGCGCGGCGGGTTCGGCGGTGATCGGCAGGACGGCGGTCATGACGTCGCCTCCTTGGCCCGGGCGCGGGGATCGACGAACACGATGACGATGTCGACGATCAGGTTGGCGAGCAGGACGGCGAAGGTGATCACCAGGAAGATCGCCTGCATCAGCGGGTAGTCGTTCGAGGAGACCGCGGTGAGCAGCAGCAGGCCGATGCCGGGGTAGGAGAAGACGATCTCCATGATGAGGGCGCCTGACACGACGAAGCCGACGGCGAGGCCGAATGCCTGTAGCTGGGGCAGCAGCGCGTTGCGTGCCGCGTAGGTGAGTATGACCCTGCGGTTGGACAGGCCCTTGGCCTGAGCCGCGATCACGTAGTCCTCGCCGATCGTCGTGATCATGACGTTGCGCATCTGCAGCATCCAGCCGGCTATCGAGGCCAGCACGATGGTGAGTGCCGGAAGCAGCGAGTGGTAAACGGCGCTGCTGATGAACGACCAGTCCCAGCCCGGGATCAGGCCCTGCGCGTACCCCTGGCCGATAGGAAAGACGTGCAGCTTGACGGCGAACAGTTCGATCAGGATCAGCGCGAAGAAGAAGTAGGGGATCGCCTGCAGGAACATCAGCCCGGGGAGGACCCGGTCGAGGCTGCCGCCGTGCCGCCAGCCGGCCATGATGCCGAGCCCGGTACCCACGAAGAAGGCGATGACCGTCGCCGTGCCCACCAGGACGATTGTCCAGGGGAGCGTCTCGGCGAGCAGGCTGGAGACCTGGGCCGGGTACTGGGTGACGTCCGTGCCGAAGTTGAGGTGGAAGACCTCGTCGAGGTACGTCCAGTACTGATGCCAGAGCGAGCCCGGGTGTCCCACCCCGAGCAGCGCCTCGAGGGCGCGATAGGCCGAGGGCTGCAAGTTAGGGAACTTCGACATGATGCTCTCGACCGCGTTTCCCGGCATGAGGCGCGGAATGAAGAAGTTGATGGTGAGCGCCACCCAGGCGGCGACCACGTAGAACCCTAGGCGGCGGAGGATAAAGGACATGGCGGCTCCTAAGCTTTCGCTGCTTGCCGGGCCGGCCGTGGGGCCTTGGGGGTCTTGGGGTCGGTGGAGGTCCTGGGGTCCCTGGAGGTCCGGGAACTGGCACCGCGGCTACCCCGCTGGCCGGCGGCCGAACGGGTGCGGGCGGCTTTGAGGGTCTCGACGGGCCGCCGGATGACCGTGCCGGGCGGGCAGCCGCAGCTCGACCTCAGCACGAGTTCGGTCGGCAGCAGCTCTATGGCCGGAGCCAGGCCGGGGCTGGCGATGCGGTCGAGCAGCCGGGCGCAGGCCTGTTCGCCCATCATGCGCATGGGCTGGTGAACGGTGGTGAGCGCCGGATCGCAGAGGCTTCCGGGGAAGATATCGTCGAAGCCGGTCACAGCTACGTCTTCCGGCACCCGTATGCCGGCCCGGGCCAGGGCCTTGAGTACCCCGATGGCCATCTGGTCGTTGGCGGACACGACCGCATCCGGAAGGTCCTCGCGGCGCATGGCGACCAGTCTCTCGCCCGCCTCCTCCCCGCTGCGGACGCTGTAGTACCCCTGGTGGGAGCCTATGAGCTGGCAGTCTGGGTGCAGCTGCAGCACGTGCTCGAGACCGAGCCGCCGCTCGCGGGTGTCCGGGGAATCCGCCGGCCCGTTCACGAAGAACAGCCGTCGCCTGCCGTGATCGCGGATGAGGTGAGTGACCACGGCGGCCGAGCCGGAGAAGTTATCCGCCGTTACCACGTCGGCCACCCGCTCGTCCGGGGTGCCCGCGAAGATCACCAGGGGCACCCGGGCGGCCATCCGCTCGACGAACCGGTCGGGAACGATTCCCTCACCGATCAAGATCCCGTCCACCTTGCCGGAGAAGGACTCCAGGCGCGGGAAACCAGGGTCGTTCGCGCCCTGAAGGAAGGTAATAAGCAGCGACCACTCTTGGTCCCGGATCCGCGCTTCGACTCCGCGCAGGACCTCATCGTAGAAAAGCAGGTTCATGTTCTCGATGTCGTACTGCTGCGCCTCGCGCTCGACGCATACCATGCCGATCACATCCTTGCGGCGGCGTGACAGGCTCTGCGCCGCGCCGTCGGGCACGTAGCCGAGTTCCTCGATGGCCCGCCGCACCCGGATCCTGGTGGCCTCGCGAACGCGATCCTGGCCGTGCACCACCCGCGAGACCGTCGCGGTGGACACGCCGGCCAGGCGCGCGACATCGTAGAGAGTTACCACTTTTTCTCGATCAGCGGCATTGCCGTTTCCTCTGTTACCGGCTCGTAGTTCCTTTGTTACCGACTTGTGTGCCGGACATCCGTGTGTCATGTAGCAGACATGTAAGCGTTTACAACTGAAATCTAAGCGCTTACACTAACCCTCAGCACTGGGGCCGTCAAGGTCCGTAGTGATAACAAAAAGGAGAGGCTGATGACGGGAACGGCAAGCGATGCTGACGGCGCCCTGGACTTCCCCGAGGGGTTCATCTGGGGAGCATCGACGGCCGCGTACCAGATCGAAGGAGCAGCGACCGCGGACGGCAAGGGCCCTTCGGTATGGGACACCTTCAGTCACACGCCGGGAAAGGTCCGCGGTGGTGACACGGGCGATATCGCCTGCGACTCCTACCATCGTTACCCCGAGGACATCGCACTGATGGCCTCGCTCGGGCTGAGCTCCTACCGGTTCTCGATCTCCTGGCCGCGGGTCCAGCCAGGCGGCCGCGGCCCGGCGAACCAGCGGGGGCTGGACTACTACCGCGCGGTGCTCGACGAGCTAGCCAGGCGCGACATCGCGGCCACGGTCACCCTCTACCACTGGGACCTGCCCCAGGAACTCCAGGACGAGGGCGGCTGGGCGGTCCGCGACACGGCCCAGCGGTTCGCCGAATACGCCGCCCTCACCGCGGAGGCGCTCGGCGACCGGGTCACGCGCTGGATCACGCTGAACGAGCCGCAGGTCGTGTCGAATAATGGCTACCGCACCGGCGACCACGCCCCTGGGCTGCAAGACAGCGCTGCCGCGGCCGCCACCACGCATCACCTGCTGCTCGGCCACGGGCTGGCGGCTCAGGCCCTGCGCAGTGCGGGCGCGGCCGAGGTCGGCATCACCCTGGACGTGCACCCGGTCCGTGTCCTCGGTGACGCTGGTTCCGATGCGCTTCAGCGGGGACGCCTGATTACCGACGCCGCGGCGAACGGCCTCTACCTCGAGCCAGTCCTGCACGGCCGGTACCCGGCGCACGCTCCGCAGGTCCTGCTCCCGCCACCCTCCCTGGTCGCCGACGGTGACCTGCAGACGATCAGGCAGCCGCTGGACTTCCTCGGACTCAACTACTACTCCCCGATCTTTCTGCGTGCGGGCGACGCGGCCGAGCTCAGGCGTCACGAGCAGCCGGCCCGCTGCCAGGTGCCAGGCGTGGTGGAGTACCGGCCAGCAGACCTGGAACGGACGAATATGGGCTGGCTCGTCGACCCCAGCGGGCTGCACCAGATCCTGGTTGAGGTGTCTAAGCAGGCCCCTGGCCTGCCGCTTTATGTCACGGAGAACGGCCGCGCCGCCGAGGATTACGTGAACCCGCAAGGCGAGGTGGACGACCTCGAGCGGGTCAGGTACCTGCACGCGCACCTGGAGGCCGCGGCGCGGGCCATCAAGGACGGCGCTAACCTGGCCGGGTATTTCGTCTGGTCGCTGCTTGACAACTTTGAGTGGGGCTGGGGTTACCAGAAGCGGTTCGGCATCGTCTTCGTCGACTTCGGAACCCAGCGCCGCATCCCCAAATCCAGCGCTCACTTCTACTCGGGTGTGGTGCGGAACAACGCGATACCGCTGCTGCCGGGGACCTGACCTGACCAGAGCAGACTATCTACCCGTCAGCGACCTCGCCAGGGCGAAGGCCATGTTCAGCGCGGTCCTAGGCGCCGCGCCCGTCATGGATGACGGGGTTGAGGAACAACGGAACAGCCATTAGCGGGTCCGAGTAGCGAGCGAGAAATTTTGGTCGGATATCGCTGACCAGCGGTTATGCGCGTTCGGCGGACGGTGCTGATCGCGGCACGGATGTTCTCCGATGACCAGCTTGTGACTTTCATCTGCTGGCTCGGGTCGCCGCGCTCCAGCGCCTCGCCACCTGGGCGATGGAGCGCACTTGGGCGGTCAGGTTAAACGCCATCACGTTGATGTCGTCGGTCAGATTCTTCCAGTGACTGAGGGCGAGGAATCACGTCTCGGTCTTCTCAATGAGATTTTATGCGGAACGGATCGTGGTTTCTGTTGCCGCGCCCGCCGTGCTGCCCACGGTGACGACGGCGCGGGTTCCGCCGCCCGTGGCCTCGGTGAGCACGATGGTGGCGCCGTGCGCGGTCGCGATCTCCCTCGCGATGGCCAGCCCGAGCCCGGCTGACCCGCTGGCCTGCTCCCGGCTGGCGTCCAGCCGGACGAACCGGCCGAACACCCGCTCCCGTTCCTCGGCCGGGATGCCGGGGCCGTCGTCGGCGATCTCGACCACGACGCCGTCCGGCCGGGCGGCGCCGGTGATCCGCACTGTGACGAGCACCCGGTGGCGCGCGTAGCGGACAGCGTTGTCCAGCAGGTTGCGGAACATCCGCGACAGGTCCTCCGGGTTCCCGGTCGTCGTCGTCCCGGGCGGAACGGCGAGGTCGATGCTGATGCCCGGCGCCGGGGTGGCGGCGCGCAGGTCGGCCAGCAGCGCGGCCAGGTCCACCGGCTGGCGGCGCGCGGCGAGCTCGTGCGCGTCGGCCTTGGCCAGCACCAGCAGCCCGGCGATGAGCTGTTCCAGGCGCTGCGACTGCCGAACGGCCCGGTGCGCGATCTCCGGCCACGGCGCGCGGTCCGGGTGGGCCAAGCCCACCTCCAGCCCGGTGCGGATGGCGGTCAGCGGGCTGCGGAGCTCGTGGGAGGCGTCGGCGACGAAGCGGCGCTGCCGGGCCGCCGCGTCATCCAGCCGGGCCAGCATGTCGTTCATCGTGCGGGCCAGGCGGCTGATCTCGTCGTCGGTGCCGGGCTCCGGGACGCGCTGCGACAGGTCGGCGCTGGTGATCGCGGTGACGGCGGCGCGGATCTGCTCCACCGGCCGCAGCGCGTGCCCGGTCACCAGCCACACCGTGCCGCACGCCAGCACCAGCAGGACCGGCACGCCGATCGCCAGCAGCCAGGCGAAGGTCTGTTTGATCTGGCTCTGCAGGTAAGTGCGGGTCGTGGTGATGATCGTGACCGGACGGCCGCCGGCCGTGGCATGCTCGGGATAGACGGTCAGGTCGTTGGGCAGGATACGGTCGCCGGCCTGCGTGCGGACCGGCGTGGTGGACCCCGGCGCGAGCGTGTAGAGCGCGGGCTGACCGGCCAGGTTCCGCGTGGCGGCCAGCACCGTACCGTCGGGCGCCAGCACCTGCGCCTGGGCCTGCGGGTCGAGGATCGAGGCGGGCAGGGGCCGGGGGAAGGTGCCGCGGGCTGCGGACTGCTCGATCTGGGTCGCGTAGGTGCGCAGCTGGCCTTGGATCGTGCTGTCGGCGGAGTTCAGCTGCAGCCGGTACATCACCACCAGCCCCAGCACCACGGCCGCGGTAAGCGCGAGGCCGGCCACCGCGGTGACCCGGGCGCGGACCGTGCCGGGCTCGGCCCGGCGCACCAGCCGCCGCCAGCCCCCGGGCGGCGCGCTGCCGTGGTCGGCGCCCGCGGTCATGCCTGGTCCCGGATGATGTAACCCTCGCCGCGCACGGTCTGGATCACCGGCGGCCGGCCGGGCCGCTCGAGCTTGCGGCGCAGCCGGTGCATGAGGACCTCGACGACGGCCGGCTCGCCGTCGAAGTTGACGTCCCAGCAGTGCTCGAGCAGCTCGGTCTTGGACACCACATGTCCCTTGTGCCGCAGCAGGTACTCCAGCACCGCGGCCTCCCGGCTGGTCAGGTCCAGCGGGACCCCGTCCCGGGTGGCGGTGCGGCCCGCCGGATCCAGTGCCAGGCCGGCCGCAGACAGCACCGCCGGCCGGGTGCCGAGCGTCCGGCGGGTCAGCGAGCGCAAGTGGGCGAGCAGGACCGGGTAGGAGAACGGCTTGGGCAGGTAGTCATCCGCCCCGCTGTCCAGCCCCTCGGCGTGGTCCAGGTCGTCATCCATCGCGGTGAGCATCAGGATCGGCGTCCACCGGCCCGCCTCGCGCAGCCGCCTGGCCACCTGGTAGCCGTCCAGGCCGGGCAGCATCACGTCCAGGACGATGACGTCGTAGGCGTTCTCCGTCGCCTTCCACAGCCCGTCGACGCCGTTGCCGGCCACGTCGACGACGTAGCCCTCCGCCGTCAGCCCCCACGACAGGGCCTCGGCGGTGTCCTGCTCGTCCTCGACCACCAGCACACGCATGATCTATGATCCCCCAGCTCGCCGACGGCGCGCCGACGCCAGCCCGGTCGCCGCATCCGCGGGCGGCACGCCGCACTCCCCGAGGAGGATTACCGTCACGATCTCGGCGGTGAGCTGGGCCAGGGCGGCGAGCCTGGCGGTCAGGGCGGTGGGCCGGGCGTTCCCGGCGGCCGGTGCCTCGCTCGCGACCTGGCCGGCGGGTACCTGGGCGGGCGGCGTGTCACGCGTGGAGCTTCTCACGGTCTTCCTCCGGTGTCTCGGATGTGGTAGCGGGCGTTGAGTGCGCCTCGGCCGGACCGGTCGGCGGTGGGTCCGGGAAGGCCGCGCCGGCACGCTCCTCGAGCCGGGCCATGGCCTTCCTCGCCGCGGTGAGCGCGGCCTGCTCCTCCTCGATGATCGACGCGGAGCGCAATCTCGCTTCGTAGGCAATCTTGCCGCCGCGGACGCCGAACAGCCGCCTGGTCCAGACCAGGTAGGTGACCAGCAGCAGGTTGATCACGAGCGCCGCGATGCGCAGCCAGGTGATCTTCCCGGTCAGGTCGTAGATCTCGTACGGCAGGAAGATCGAGGTTGCCGCTGCGGCAAGGTACTCGCCCCACCGCTGGCCCAGCCACAGCCCTGCGGCTTCGGCTAGCTCGATCAGGGCATACACGGCCAGCCCGGCGGCCAGCAGGGTGAGCCAGCGCGGGCTGAGCGCGAACGCATGGTGGACCAGCCCGAGCAGCTTGGAGTGGCTGACGTTGAGGCCGAGATCGGTGTACAGGGCACGGATGGCGGGCAGGGCATGGTCGTAGGCCCGCTGGATCCCGGCCCGGTCGGACGTGAACCGCCACGCCCCGTAGGCCGCGCCCCCCACGATCAGGAAGCGGAGGAACCGCTCCACCGCGAACACGCGCAGGATCAGCTCGCCGCGCAGTTCCTTGCCCCGGCGGATCAGCGGCGGCGCCGCGGCCGGGCCGCCGCCGCGCGGCCCGCCGGCCACGAACACGCCGCAGCGCAGGCACCGCCAGGCCGTTCCGCCCGCGGTCTGGGCCATCAGCCGGTCCCGCAGCTGCGGTTCGTCCGGCGCGTAGGTCACGTGCCCTCGGCGGGCACAGCCGAACAGGTTCCAATCCATCTGCTGCTCCTCATGATTCGGCGTCAGCGAAGTTCTTTGCCTCACCTGACGGACAGGCGCCGCCGCTCCGGTACGGGACTGGCACGGTGCCGTCCGTTATCGGCTGCCGAGCAGGGTGAGCGCCTTGGCGACGCCGGGGTCGTGCCCGGTGGACAGGTCGTGCGCCGCAGCGTGATGACCAGCTCATCGTGATCCCCTCCCTGCGATCAGCGCTATGCTCATGGCACCAAGCTAAGAAGCCGGACCTTTCCGTTCGCTTACAGCGCCCCGCCGCTCAATAGGTGAACGCGGTCGCTTGTTCCTGGAACGCGACCTCATCCGCGAGCGGACCCTGGACGGGCTGCGTGCTGCCCAGGCTCAGGGGCGCCGCGGCGGACGTCCCGCCGCCGTCGATGAGGACGTGCTCACCGTCGCCCAGGCCCGGCGGGCCCGGGGCGAATCGGTCGCCGCCATCGCCCGGCACCTCAAGATCGGCCGCCCGACGCCGTACCGGGCACTGCAATCACTAGAAGGCGCCCCGGCACCGGCCGGCCTGGAACCAGCGCGGTAGCGGGCCGGGCCGATGCCGGACCCCGCCGCCCCGCCGACGTTGACCGCACGCACCGAGGCGGATCGCGCAAAAGCGCATCGCCGCTGTGCTGGCCCGCCACTGGCCCGGGCTTCACCTGGGCGCAGCCGACTTCACCACTGGTGAGAGGGTGAGATCTAGCCGTGGTCCATCACCGGCCGCAGTCCCAGTAGGTCGCCGTAGAAACCCTTGGCCGCCTCCAGCGATGTACTGCTGAGATCAGGGACCACTCGGCGAACACCCGTATTGTGATCCTCCCATCCCGCTTCGACGCGGCAGGGGCGGCCGGGCGGATCGTCCCGGAGGCGGATGGGCGCGTGGTCTGTTCGCTCCGGTCCTGGCCTTCCCCGATCACGACAGGGACGGCGAGCCGGTATGGGCGGGGGGTGCGGTCGGGTGGGCGGTCAGATCCAGCCGCGGGAGCGGGCGAGCTGGACGGCTTCGTGGCGGTTGGCGGCGCCGAGTTTGGCGGCGGCGGAGGAGAGGTAGTTGCGGACGGTGCCGGGGGTCAGGGCGGCGCGGCTGGCGATTTCGTCGAGGGGGGCGCCGCCTGCGGCGAGTTCCAGGACGTCGGCTTCGCGGGGGGTGAGCGGGCTGTCGCCGGCGCTGATGGCGTCGGCGGCGAGTTCGGGGTCGACGTAGCGGCCGCCGCGGTGGACGGTGCGGACCACGTCGGCCAGGACCTGGGCTGAGACGGTCTTGGGCAGGAACCCGCGGACGCCGGCGGCGAGGGCCCGTTTGAGGTGCCCGGGCCGTCCGTAGCTGGTCAGGATGAGGCTGCCGCAGGCGGGCAGCTCGGTGACCAGCTGCCCGGCGACGGCGATCCCGTCCAGGCCGGGCATCTGCAGGTCCAGTACGGCCACGTCCGGGCGGTGCCGGCGGGCCATCGCGAGGGCCTCCTCGCCGGAGGCGGCCTGGGCCACGACCTGCAGGTCGTCCTGGATCGCCAGCAGGGAGGCCAGCGCGGTGCGGATGAGGTTCTCGTCGTCGGCCAGCAGCACCCGGATCACGGCGCGGGCGTCTTCGCGGTGAGATCGGTGCCGGCCTGGGCCGGGCCGGGCGGCGCCGGTGCGGCGCCGCAGGCGGGCAGGCGGGCCTCCAGCCGGAAGTGGCCGGTGCGGGGCTGCCCGGTGGTGATGCTGCCGCCCAGGCCGGCCAGCCGCTCGCCGAGCCCGGCCAGCCCGCTCCCGGCGGATCCGGTGTCCGGGGTGTGCACGCGGTCGTTGTCCATCCGGAGCGTCACCGCGCGGGCGGCGCCCGGGGCATCCAGGATGCCAAGCTCGATCGTGCAGGCGGTGGCGTCGCTGTGCCGGATGATGTTGGTGGTGCCCTCGCGGACCACCCAGCCCAGCGCGGCCTGCACGTCAGCAGGAAGGCCCGCCGCGTCGCCGGTGACGCGGCAGCTCATCCCCGCGGACCGCAGGACCTCCTGCGCGCCGGCCAGCTCGGCGCCGAGGTCCGCGGTGCGGTAGCCGCTGACGACCGCGCGCATTTCCCGCAGCGAGTCATGGGCCACCTGGCGCACCTGGAGCATCTGCCCGGCGGCGTCCGGGTCGCCGCGGCGCGCCAGCTCCGCGGCGAGCTCGCTCTGGACCGCGATCAGGGACAGGTTCCGGCCGAGCACGTCGTGCAGGTCCCGGGCGAAGCGCAGCCGCTCCTCGGCGACCGACAGGCGGGCGTGCGCGGTCCGGGACCGGTCCAGCTCGGACATGATCCGCAGCCCCGACGCGGACGAGCGGCAGGTGAGCACGCCGATGCCGACGATGAAGGTGTAGACCAGGGCTGCCGCGACGAGGAAGTCCCCGTGGGGGCCAGCGCCGGCCCGGCCGATGCTCGCGGTCAAGCCGCTGGCCGCGGCCGCGCTCACCAGGACCAGGGCGGTCAGCGCGCGCAGGCTGAGCAGGGGCGTGAGCGCCAGGATCAGGGCGCCGCTGAAGAGCATGGCTACCAGCATGCTCACCGGGAACGCGGCGCCGGGGGGCTGGGTGAAGGCCGGGAAGGCGGCCGCTCCGGCGAGCACCCCGGCCGCGGTCAGCGCGGCGGCCGAGGCGACCAGCCACCTGTCCGGCGGCGGTCCCGCGGCCAGGTAGCGGCCCAGGCCCGCGTGCAGCAACGCGATGCAGACACCTGCCTGCGCCACCGACAGCAGCAGGAAAACGGCCAGGCCGGGTACCCGCACCCGGGGCTGCCCGTCGGCCAGGACCACCGCGAGCACCGGCACGGCGGCGAGCAGAACGTACACGCCGGCCCTGGTCCGGAACTCGAACCACCCGAGACTGCCCCGCTCGTTCCGTCGCCGCCACATCGCCGTCACCCCTCCAGGGTGTCACGCCTACCTAGCGCCGTGGTTCCCAGCGGAACCAGCGTCGTGCCGCCCACCCGGCCGCCGCGATCCAGGCGGTGAGCACGAGGACCGGGATGGCCGCCGCGCTGAAGGTCGCGGCCAGGCCGAGGCGGTGACCGCCGGCGGCAGTAGTTCCGGTCAGGGCGAGCCGCATCAGTTCCACCACCGGCGTCAGCGGCAGCGCCTCCGCGACCCATCGCAGCGGCCCGGGCAGCATCGCCAGCGGGAACGCCAGGCCGCTGAACACCAGCGGCAGCCACAGGGCCGGCATCGTCGTGACCTGCGCCAGCTGCACGGTGCGGGTCACCGCAGCGGTGACCGCGGCCAGCAGCACGAACACCGCAGTTCCCCCGATGAGCGCAACCGGTACGAGCGCGGCGTTGGCGGGCGGGGCCAGGCCGAGCACCGCGACGGCGGCGACCGCGGCCACGGCGATCTGCGCCCAGGCGATCGCGATGGCGGGCGCGGCGGTCCCCGCGAGGATCTCGCCGTCGGTGGCCTCGCCCGTGCGCAGCCGCTTGAGCACGAGCTCCTCGCGGCGTGCCACCATCGCCGTCACCAGGTTGTAGTACACGGCAATCAGCAGCGCGAACGCCGTCAGCCCCGTCAGGAGCATGGCGCCGAAGTCATGGGCCCCGCTGGCGCCAAGACCACCGAAGGACTTCAGCGAGCCGGCCAGGGCGGCGGGCAGGATGACGGCGTTCAGCAGCGCGAGGCGATTGCGCCACAGCAGTATCCCCTCCGCCCTGGCCAGGGCCGCGACCCGGTGCGACGACTGCCTCGAACTGCTCACTGCCACTGTCCCGGCGCTCGTGCCGCCACGTCCTTCGCGTTGTCGTCGTCTGCTGGACGGCCGGCTGAGGCAGCCACCGCGTGGAAGGCCTCCGCCAGCGAGGCCGGGCGGGCGTCCAGGGCGCCCAGCACGAGGTCCCGGGAGTTCGCCCACCCCAGCAGCGCGGTCAGCGTCGGCTGGAGGTCCGCTGTCTGCAGCAGCACGGTCCGCCCGGTGACGCTGGCCCGCGTCCCCGCTATGTCCGGAACTGGCTCGCGGGAGTCGCCCGGGAGCTCGAAGGAGATGCGGGCCGGCTGCGATGCCGCGACCTCCGCGGGGGTGCCGGTGCGCACGATCCGGCCCTGGTGCATGATCGCCAGGCGGTCCGCCAGTTCCTCAGCCTCTTCCAGGTAGTGGGTTGTCAGCACGACGGCGGTACCCGCGCCCAGCAGCTCGCGGATCAGCAGCCACGTGCGGCGGCGGCTCTCCGGGTCCAGCCCGCTTGTGGGCTCATCCAGGAACAGGACCTCCGGGCGGCCGAGGATCGCCATGGCGAGATCGAGGCGGCGCCGCTCACCGCCGGAGAGGGATCTCACCGCGACCCCCGCGCGGTGCCCGAGGCTGACCAGGCCTAGCGCCTCGGCAACCGGCCGGGGCGCACTGAGTGTCCCGGACCACATCCGGCCGGTCTCCGCCACGGTCAGATCCGACGGGAACCCGCCCTCCTGCAGCATGATCCCCATCCGGCGCCGGACCAGGGCCCGCTCCCGGCAGGGGTCACAGCCCAGCACCCGGACCGCGCCCCGGGCAGCGGGCGCCAGTCCCTCCAGCACCTCTATCGCCGAGGTCTTCCCGGCCCCGTTAGTGCCCAGCAACGCGAACAGCTCCCCCCGGCGCACCGAGAAGGTGACCCCCCGGACCGCATCAAAACCCCGGCCGCCCGTGCCGCCGTAGCGCCGCCGCAGATCCCTGACCGTGATAACGCCGTTGCCGTCCATACCACCCAGCCTCCCTCCGGACCAGCGCGACCGCCGGTGCCCGCCATCACCAGTCCCGGTGACATCCGCACGGCCCGGCCATGACAAACCACACGTCCCGCGCCTGGATGCCCTTGCGGGCGACGTCAGAACTCTCCGTCGTCCTCGCCATCGCGTGCGTTCGGGTCGCGCAGCGGCCGCAGCTCTGCAGGCGGCTGGGTGGTGAAGGCGTAGCGACCCAGGCAGTCGAGGTGCGCAGGACGCCTGACGCGTCGCACCGGGCAGCGCGGTCATCCGGAAAGCCGCGCTACCGGTGGCCCGGCCACGGCACTGCCTCGCCGACGTGCTCAGGGCGAAGGCCGCAGGTGGGTGCGCTGTCCGTCATGGTCGAGGATGCACAGGACCTCCGCCGGGCCGCCGTGGGCGCCGAACGCATGGGGGATCATGGTAGAGAACTCCGCCGCCTGGCCGGCCTCGACGAGGATGGTCCGCTCACCGAGCAGCAGGACGATCGTTCCGGACAACACGGTGAACCAGTCCTTGCCTGGGTGGACCCGCAACTCGTCGGCGCGCCCGGGTTCGGGCCTGGTAATGCGCATCTTGGCCACGGTTACCCCGTGCGGCCCGGGCTCCCGGGACAGCAGCCAGGTGGTCACACCCCGGACCGCATCGCGCTGCGGCCTGATCACCACGTCCTCATCGGCGGCGGATTCCACCAACTGGTCCAGGGTCGTCCCGAGGGCCCGGGCGATCGGGGCCAGCTGATCCAGGGCGATCCGACGGTGGCCCGTCTCGATACGGCTCAGGGTGGAGGGACTGAGGTAGCAGCGAGCCGCCAGGTCATCGAGTGACCAGCCCCGGGCCGCGCGCAGCCCCTTGATCCGCATGCGGACCAGGCCGTCGAGATCATTATCTTGCGTCATACGCAAGATGCTATGCCCATGACGCAAACTGCCCGTATGGTCGAGACATGGAACACCATCACCATCCTGCCGCTGCTGCCGACGCTGATCCAGCGGCCATGGCCGAACTCCTGGACCTCGATGCGGAGGTGCTGCATTCCTATTCGTCCGAGGTGATCGACTGGGTGCATCAGCTGGCCGCCGGCCAGCCCCGTCACCGGATCCTGGACCTGGGCAGCGGGACCGGTACCGGCGCTCTCGCCCTGGCCCAGCGCTTCGCGGGCGCCGACGTGATCGCCGTGGACATATCAGCGCCACTTCTAGACCGCCTCAGTGACAAGGCCCGCGATCTCGGCGTAGCCGGCCGGGTCCGCACCATCCAGGCGGACCTGGACGCGTCATGGCCGGACATCGGCTCCGTTGACCTGGTCTGGGCGTCCTCGTCCCTGCACCACATGGCCGCTCCCGACCGCGTCCTGGCCAGCGTCTTCACCGCGCTGAGCCGGGGCGGGCTGATGGCCGTGGCCGAGCTGGACTCCTTCCCGCGCTTCCTGCCCGACAACCTCGGCCTTGGCGCTGCGGGACTCGAAGCCCGCTGCCATGCCGCCCTGGCTGCAGAACTGACCGATGAGGTGCCGCATCTCGGCTCTGATTGGGGCCCCCGCCTGGAACGAGCCGGGTTCGCCATCGACGCCGAGCGGCACTTCGCCATCGACCTGACACCCCCCCTACCCGCCGCCGCCGGCCGCTACGCCCGCGCCAGTCTGCGACGAATGCGGTCCGGTCTTCAGGGCCAGATCGGCGCCGACGATCTGGCCACGCTTGACACGCTCATCGATAGCGGCGGGCCCGACGGCGTCCTGCGGCGCGCGGACCTGACCGTCCGTACCATGAGGACCGTATGGGTGGCCAGACGACCGTGAGATCAGGGCCGGGGCCAGGCCGCGAAGCGCTCACGCAGCACGGCGACGTCCTGCCGGCTGAGCCCGAAGGGGGCGAACACCCCGTCGCCCCACTGATCCAGCCGCTGACCAGCGTCCGCGAAGTCTGCGTCGGCCAGGCCGGGATCCAGCCGCCGGGCGAAGCCGATCATCTGCTCTATGCTGTAACGCCCCATGGCCGCGGCCGTGTCCACGTAATCACGCGGCTCGACCCGGCTGGCCAGCGCGCACACCTTGCCGCCGACCACGTCCTCAAGATCAAGAACGGGGCCGATGTCCATGATTACCGGCTCGCGAGCCCGGTCAAAGTAGGCCATTTGCAGAAGCATCTGCTCCCCGTTGGCCGCGGTGATGATCCACTCGGCCAGCCCTTCCCCCAATCCGTAAAAGATGTCGCCGAGACCGCCGGTTTTGTCCCGGCGCTCAGTCCCGAAGCCCGCGTCGCGCAGCGCCGCCTCCACCGCGTCGGCCGCCGCCTCCACGCCGCCATGTTCGTCGCTGAAGACGTCGACATCCTGGGTGGCCCGCTCGATGATTCCGTGGGCGATTAGGGCGTTACCACCGCCCAGAGCGAACCCGTGCGGGGCGGCGGCGCGCAGGGCGATAACGGCCACCTGGCCATGGAACTTGCCGACCGGCATCAGGCGGCCGCGACCGCCGCTGCCATCAAGGCCGGGTGCTGGTCCTCCCACGCTTCCCGCACGCCCTTGGGCAGGTGGAGACTAGGCCAAAGGGCGACGAGCGTGTCGCCGTTCAGGTAACTGGTGAGATCCTCCGGCCGGCTCGCTTCCCGGAGGACGGTCTGGTAAAGCCACCGCCGCATGTCCTGGTCGCCGAGGTCAAAGACGTGACCAGGAGCGCTCCAGAACAGCCAGAGCGGCAACTCCACCGTGCCCTCGGTCGGTCCCCGCAAGTCCGCCAGGCTGGCGATGACCACCGCACGGCGCCCGGGGCGTGACTGGTACCGAGTCCGCGAAGCATCGTTTGGACTGGTAACCATGGCTAAAGAATACACCCCCCGCTCCTGAGTGTCGAATACACAGTCGATAGTCCGTGTCGTCACGCCACTGCCGAGCGGTAACGTTCCCGGAACGGTCCGGGCGTAGCGTGGCGATCGTGAGGCACATGGCCCCCGCAGCGTTCTGGTGCGCGTGGTGCTTCGCCGTCATCGAGCAGGCAATGCGGGACTGTTCAGCCGCAACTGCCTAAGACCTGGGAAGTTCCGTCACAGCTTACGTACGCGGGTCGCCACGAAGCGGAAGCTATCCTGCTGGGCCGGTTCGTAGTCGAACTCCACCTGATCTCCCGCTTCCAGGAATCGGTAACCATCCATCTCGATGACGCCGAAGTGAACCCAGGCGTCAAAGCCGTCCGGTAGGTCGGGAGAAGAGATCGCCCCCAACCCTTGTCCTCTTTGAAAAACTTGACCATGCCCCGCGTCATCACACCAGCATCGCGGACGATTTCCGGTCGCGACAAACCAATTCCCCTGCGCGCAGGAGGATAGCGTTTCCGCGGAAACGCCGACTGCCGCCGGGGTCATCCTTGGTGCCGTGGAATGTCAGACCGGGGCACTAACATCAAAGACATGTTCGATACATGCCAACTGGGTGCCGAGCCCGGTACCACGGTCCCCATCCCTCCTTCCGGCCCCGTCCCTGGCCCCGGCCTTGACCCCGGTCCGGCTGCTCCGGTGCCGCTGGAGCGGCTGGAGCGGCTGGAAGCGCAGATCTGCGAGCTGGCCGGGCACCTGGCCGCGGCTACCTGCCGGTTCCTGGTCCTGCTCGGCGACTTCGACGCTCGCCGCGGCTGGGCGAGCTGGGAGATGACTAGCTGCGCCGCGTGGCTGTCGTGGAAGTGCCAGCTGACCGCCGGGACCGCGCGGGAGCACGTCCGGGTCGCCCGGGCGCTGCGGGACCTGCCGGTGATCCGCGCGGAGTTCGCGGCCGGCCGGCTGTCCTACGCCAAGGTCCGGGCGCTGACCCGGATCGCCACCCCGGGCACCGACGCGGGCCTGGCCGAGATCGCCGGGCCGATGACCGGGAACCAGCTGGAGCGGTTCGCCCGGGCCCACCGGCAGGTCAGCCACGCCGATGACGATCAGGCGCGGGTCCGGCGGCGGCTGAGCTGGCGGCTGGAGGACGACGGATCCCTGGCCGGCACGTTCCGGCTGCCGCCGCTGGCCGGCGCGGTCCTGCTGCAGGCCCTCCGCGCCGCGGCCGGCGACCTGGACCACCCCCACGACGGGCACGACCGGGGCGTTTCCGCGGAAACCGCGCCCGCCGGGGAGCCTCCCGCGGTCTCCGCGGCGGCGCCTGTGACGGTGACGTCCTCTCACCTGGCCGACGCCCTGCTGGTCATCGCCGAGACGTTCCTGGCCGGCAAGGTGGCGGACGCCGAGAACCCCGGTGTGTACCAGGTGATCGTCCATGCCGGCATCGGAGCCCTGGCCGCAGCCGGCCCGGCTGACACCGATGAGGCTGGTACTGACGGCCAGCAGGACCAGACCGCGGCCGGCGTTTCCGCGGGAACGCGGGCGCCCGGCCGGACGCCCGGTCACCCCGCGGACCCGGCCCGCTGCCACGTCCAGGACGGTCCGGCGATCAGCGTCAGCACCGCGCAGATGATCGCCTGCACCGCCGCGCTGAGCTGGATGCTGCACGACCGCGACGGCTCCGTCCTGGACGCCGGCCGGCGCCGCCGGCGGCCGGGCGCCGCGCTGCGCCGGGCCGCCCGCGAACGCGACAGCTGCCGCTGCCGGTTCCCGGGCTGTGAGTCCCGCCGGGTCGACCTGCACCACATCCAGCACTGGATCAACGGCGGCCGGACCAGCCTGAAAAACCTGATCAGCTTGTGCAAGTACCATCACATGCTCATCCACCAGCGCGGATACCTCATCGCCTCCGCGCCTGGCGGCGCGTTCACCTTCCACCGGCCAGACGGCACCCTCCTCCCATCCAGCCCCGCCCCGCCCGGCCTAGACGGCACCATCAACGACTGCCACGACGCCGCCATCACCCCCGCCACCACCATCCCCGCCTGGTACGGCGAGCGCCTCGACCTGGACTACGCCATCCACGCCTGCTTCGCCCACGCCGACTACCAAGCGCGCCAGCGCGAGAAAGGACCGCGGGACGAGCACCCCGCCGCACCCGCGCCCGAACAGGAGCCTCGGCGGCCCACCGCCACCGAAATCGACGTGATCGCCGGGATACAGCGGCTATGCCAGCAATACGCCTACAACTGACACGGTCAATCCATAGCCTGAGTCGAGCTAGTTACTTCGACCCACCCACCGCGCGGATCCGGCCGCAGAGCTAGCTGGCCCAACGTATCTGGGCGTTCTCGCTCAGTGGGCTCGGTGCCGCTGTCGCCAGGCCGCGGCCGTCAGAGGTCCGCGATGGCCTGGACCGGATCGGGCTCCGGCGATCCGCTGGGTTCCCAGTCTTCGCCCGATCGCGCGTACGGATACCAGCGGAGATCACGGCCGAGGCGCAGCTGCAGGTGGCCTGCGGTAATCCGGTTGCCCTGGACGGCTTCCGCCGCCCCGGTCTTGGTGCGCAGCGCGGCCCGCGCCGTCGTCAGCAGCTCAGCGGCATCCGGATCTTCGGCGGCTGGGTCCCACTCGGCATGCAGAAGTTCCAGGCCCACCATGCCGCCCTGCCGCCAGGCCAGCGCCTGCCGGGCCAGGTCACGTTGGCCGACCCCAGAGCGCGCCGTGAGCGTGATGAAGGCCGGCGTGCCCAGAGCCCGGGCGGCCCTGCGGGCCAGGTCGGCGTCCGCGGCAAGGTTCAGCCCGGCGTCGGGGGACAGGCCGACCGCCATTTCCCAGGCCCGGCTAGCCGCGTCCGCGGCCAGCTCCAGCAGGTCATCGCGGAGTCCGGACCGCCACGGCGGCGGGTCCACCGGAAGCGCCGCGGGAGGCCCGGGCCGATGGGGCGGCAACGGCACGGCCGGGATCGGGGCCGATGGCTCCGGCGCGGCGAACGCCGCCCTGGCATCCACGCCCGCGTCGATAGCCGACTGTCCCGCCTTCACTTGCTGCGGTCCGGCCTCCGCCTGACCGCCCGCTGTCGCTCCCGGCGCGGCCGCCAGGCCGGGCGCCGCCCCGCGCCGGCGGGCCCGGATCCCGGCTAGCACCTGATCACGAGTCCGGCCGCGCAATAGAAAAAGGGTGAAGGGATCGGTGTCCAGCGCATCGGTGAGGAGATAGCATGCCGCCGCGGAATGCTTGCACGGATCCGCGTCGTCCGGGCAACTGCAGCGCGGCCCGAGCTCGCCGCCACCAGGAAGCAGGTCAAGCCCTGCGCTGGCCGCGTCGTCGGCGATTTCGGGCGGCAACTCGCCATCCAGCAGCGCCGCCGCGTGGCCGAGCCGGGCGGAGATGGCCTCAAGCACACGGTCCCATTCGTCGTCGGTGAACCGCCGCACGCGGATCCTGACCTCATAGGGCTGGGTTTTGCGGCCCTGCACCTGGGCACGTGCCTCGCCTGGCGCCAGGGTCAGTTCACCGACCGCGCCGGAGCGCGCGTAGTCCCGGCCGCGCGGCAGCCGGTCAGGGTCCAGCCGTGCCCGCTGCTCCAGCGCCTCCAGCCAGGCCCGGCCCCACCAGGTGCGGCCGAATTCCGGCTGTCCTGGGTTCGTCTGGGTCATCTCGTCGCTCACGTCGCGGCTCGCAGGCTGACGAGCTCGGCGAGCTCAGCGTCGGACAACTCGGAGATCCAGCCCTCGCCGGAGCCGATCACGGCGTCAGCGAGCTCGCGTTTCTTCTCCAGCAGGGCCGCGATTCGGTCTTCCAGCGTCCCCTCGGCGATGAGCCGGTGCACCTGTACGGGGCGGTCTTGGCCGATCCGGTACGCTCGGTCGGTGGCCTGATCCTCTACCGCCGGATTCCACCAGCGGTCGTAGTGCAGCACGTGGGTGGCGCGGGTCAGGGTCAGGCCGGTGCCGCCCGCCTTGAGCGATAGCAGGAACACCGGTGCCTGGCCGGCCTGGAACTGGGTTACCATCTCCTCCCGGCGTGGCACGGGAATCCCGCCGTGCAAGTACAGGGAGCCGATCCCGCGGACGTCGAGATGCTGCTGCAGCAGCGTTGCCATCTGGGTGTACTGGGTGAAGACGAGCATCGATTCGCCGCCGGCCAGGATCAGATCGGTCAGCTCGTCGAATGCGGCCAGCTTCCCTGACCGGCCGTCAAGCGGGCCTGACTGCTTGAGGTACTGGGCCGGATGGTTGCAGATCTGCTTCAGCGCGGTCAGCAGCTTGAACACCAGGCCGGCCCGCTCGATGCCTTGCCTGGTTTCGATCGCTTCCATCGTCTCGCGGACCATCGCCTCGTACAGCGTGACCTGTTCGGCGGTCAGCGGCACGAACAGGTCCGTCTCGGTCTTGCGTGGCAGTTCGGGCGCGATACCGGGGTCGGTCTTCCTTCGCCGCAGTAGGAACGGCCGGATGAGGGCGGCGAACCTGGCGGTCGCCTCGGCGTCACGGTACCGTTCGACCGGTACCGCCACCCTGCGGGTGAACGCCTCCAGCTGCCCGAGCAGGCCGGGCGTTGTCCAGTCGAGGATCGCCCACAGCTCCGACAGCCGGTTCTCCACCGGCGTTCCGGTCAGCGCGATCTTGGCGGGAGCGGGCACCGCCCGCAGTTCGCGCGCGGTCCGCGACAGCGGGTTCTTCGCATGCTGAGCCTCGTCGGCGACGACCAGACCCCAGCCGACCTCGGCGAGCCGCGCGGAATCACGCAGCACCACGCCGTAGGTGACCAGGACGATCTCATCGACGGCGAGGTCCTGCAGGTGCCGTCCGCCCCCGTGATACCGGCGGACCGGGACGTCCGGGGCGAACCTGTGTACCTCGCGCTCCCAGGTGCCGAGCAGCGAAGCCGGGCACACCACGAGCGTGGGACCCGCCTTCGCCTCCCGCCGGTGCAGGTGCAGCGCGATCACCTGGATCGTCTTACCGAGCCCCATGTCGTCGGCGAGGCAGCCACCAAGACCCGTGTTGCACATCCCGGCGAGCCAGGCCAGGCCCCGCTGCTGATATGGCCGCAGCGTCGCCACCAGGCCTGGCGGCGGCTCGAGTGGCTCGGGGGCGGACGCGATGCTCCCGACCTGGGCGGCCAGGTCGGCGAGCGGACCTTCCGCGACCACCGTGACTGTCTCGCCATCGATGTCCGCCGAGCCCGCGAGCACCGCACCGAGTGCCTCGGACGTGCGCATCCGTGTCCGCGGCGGTCGGCGCAGCTTGTCGAGCAGGGCCGGGTCGAGGATCACCCAGCGGCCCCGCAGCCGGATCAGCGGCCGTTTCGCCTCGGCCAGGGCGGCGATCTCGTCGGCGTCGAGCAGCGCACCGCCGAGCGTGAGCTGCCAGCGGAAATCCAGCAGCGCATCGAGGCCGAACCCGGCGTCAGTCAGCTTGTCCGGCGCCGGCGTGGGGACGGCCCGCAGCTTCAGGCCGTCGCCGAGCAAGCTGGACGGCCACAGCACCTCGATGCCGGCGCCCGCCAGCTCCTCGGCGGCCGGGCCGAGCAGGCTGGTGAGCGCGTCGTCGTCGAGGTCAATGACCGACGGGCTGGCCTGCTGCAGCACCTCCGCCAGCGGCGGCCATATCGCCGCGCCGCACCGCAGCGCCAGCAGCAAGTCTGTCTCCGCCTGCGCGCCGAATCGGGAAAGCACCGTCTCCGGCTGGCTCCACAGGGAGGCGGCATCGACGATCAGGCTCGGATCGGCGTTGCTGCGCAGCTGCAGTACCAGCTGGAATGTCGGCGCTGACCCTTCAGCTCCTTCCACCGCGTCCGCTTCCGCCGAATCCGCCTCCGCCACCAGGAGGTCGTCTTGCTCGTCGTCGGCCATGGGTGCCGCCGGGACAGCCTCGATCCGCAGGCCGAGTCTCGCCCCGGCCGACAGGCCATCGGTGGTATCGGCGAGCCACTCCACCAGATCGTCGACCCGGGTCGGCTCGGCCGCGGCGAACGCCGACGATGCGGTCGTCCGCGGCGCTGCGGGCGAGCGCGCGATCATGTCGGCGATTGCGTCCCAGAGGTCGCGGATCAGCGCTTCCGGAGAGCGGAGCCGCATCGGGCGGGAGCCGGGAACCGCCAGTGCGTGGGCGGTCGGCGGGAAGACGCCGGCGAGTTCACGCAGCCAGCTGAGGTCGGCCGGATCGAGCGGCCCGGCCCGCCAGACGTCCGTATCATCGAGGCCGACGGTCGGCAAAAGCCTGCCGCGGGCCACCAGGCCCACGCCTGCCGCGGCGGCTGCCGCCCAGACCCGGGCGCTGCGCCGTACCGGCCGCCCGGCGCGCAACTCGGGATCGATAGCGAGCAACACCGGAAGGGCTTCGGCGAGCGGGATAAGATCCGCCGATACCAGGCGCTTGCGTATGCCGTAGGTGCCGCCGGGGAAGACCAGCTCCAGCTTGGCTGACCCCGAGCCTTTTCCCCAGAGCGCGAACGCGCCCCGCCGGGGAATCTCGTTCGGTACGAAGACCAGCTCGCCGTCCAGCACACAACCGCACGATACCGGTTCTCATGTCGACTGGCCGGAACTTCCCGTGGGTTACTACGTGGAGGTCCCAGCCGGCGCGTCGGTCGGCTTTTCCAAGCGCCGCTTCACCGAGTACCGGGAGGACCGGGCGCTGCGCCGCGGCAGCCCGGAACGCCGGGATGAGATCATCCTCGATTTCCTCGTCGACGACGTCAACGCGGAGTACGAGCGGATCGTCGCGCTGGATCTCGACTGGGTCATGCCTCCCACCACGCAGCCCTGGGGGAACCGCAGCATGATCTTCAGGGATCCCGGCGGGAACCTGGTCAACTTCTTCTCGCGCGGCGAGAGGACCGCCGGCTCTACGTAAGCGCCGCAGCGGACAGCGCGCAACGGCGGACGGAAAGCATTACGCTCCCTTTCGTGAATGCGGGTCTCGAACGCAGGGTGGCGGTCGCGGCTGAGGAGGCGCTGGCGCGCCGGAAATTCGTCACGGTCGCGGACGTGTGCGTCGGCCTGGGCTGGCTGCACGAGCGCCACGTGGATAGCTGGCGGCAGGGCCGCGTTTCCGACCTGGAGTATTTCCTGCCCGTGCACGACGACCGGCTCGCCCAGATCGTCGTGTACCTGCGGCGCTGGGCCGAAGCTCACGGCCTGAAGCCGATCGAGACGGACTATGTCGCCGCCACTAGAGACCGGCGTGAGCTGCGTTTCACCTCTGGTGGCGACCCGGCCGCCGAACGGGCGTGGCGGACACACTGGACCTCGGCTGAGCTGTCCGCCCCGCAACGGGAGCGCATGGCCGCACCACCCGACTTGGTGGTCGTGCAGCCAGTCAAGGAATGGTCCTGCGCCGAATGCGGCGGCACCGGCGATCTGCTGATCATGGATGACAAGGGCCCGCTCTGCCTGACCTGCGCCGATCTGGACCACCTGGTGTTCCTCCCGGCGGGCGACGCGGCCCTTACCCGCCGGTCGAAGAAGGCCAGCGGTCTGTCGGCGGTGGTCGTCCGGTGGAGCCGGACGCGCAAACGGTATGAGCGGCAGGGCATCCTGGTCGAGGAGCCGGCTCTCGAGCAGGCGGAGCAGCAGTGCCTCGGTGACGAGGACGTCCGGATGCGGCGCCGCGAGCGGGACCGCGAGCGTCGGGCCGGTGCTGATGTGGAACTGCAGGCTCATCTCGCCGCAGAGATCGTGCGGCTGTTCCCCGGCTGCCCGGCCGGACGCGCCGAGGCGATCGCCCGGCACACCAGCCTGCGGGGCAGCGGGCGGGTGGGGCGTTCGGCGGCCGGGAGGGCGCTGGACGAGAAGGCGATCACGCTCGCCGTGGTGGCGTCGGTGCGTCACGAGGACACCGATTACGACGCCTTGCTGATGGCTGGCGTTCCGCGTGAAGACGCCCGAGAGCGGATAAGGGCCGCTATCGACCGGGTCCTCGGAGGCTGGGCCTAGCTGCCATCCGGCCCGCTCTGCTCCGATCTTGCTCGCCACGAAGGCGTCGATTAGGACTTCAGCTTCACCGTTACCTGGGCCCATCCAGTCGCATGCGCGCCGTGGCTAGCCGCCGCCGTGATAACGATGGTTCCAGGTGGCGTCGGGACCGTGGCCTGGAAGTGGCCGTCGGCGCCTGCGACGGTGCTCACCACGTCGGTGGTATTCGCCGAGGACGCCGGCTGGCCGACTGCGATCACTATTGTCGCTCCCGGCGCGGCGTTGCCACTGACTACGGTTGAGGTCCCCGCGGTCGGAGAAGGCGACGCGATCGACATCTTCAGCGTCGCGGGTGGACCGTCCTTGACGTAGCGGTCTGCGGTGATGGCTGGCTGGTCGACCAGGAAGCCGGTCTGTAGGTCCACGACGAGCCGGAGGTACTGGGCCTGGGCCCAGATGAGCGGAGAAGCCGAACCGGCGGGCTTGCCGTTGACGAACCCGATGGAGGCCGTCGCCGGGTCCGAGCCGTAGGGCGAAGCGGCCACGGCCGGGTCTTCCCAGGCCTGCTCAGGTACTAGTCCCAGTCCGGAGGTCATGTTCTGCATGGTTTGCAGCAGGGTGACGGATTGGGCAGCCGACCCAGACTGCAGGTCTTGTTCGGCCCGCTCGCCGTCAAGCAATGGCCACGGGTGACCGGATCCCGCGGCGGTGGGGAACCACGGGGCTCCCGAAGGAGAGCAGTTTGTCGGGTCGGGAACGTAACAATCGCCGTAGCCGTCCGTACTGCCGGTGGCCTTGATCCCGTAACGATGCCAACCAGGGCCCGAGGCAGTCTGGCTCTCGATAACGGAATCGGTGATCTTGAGGGAGGCCTGCACGTCAGGATCGGTCGCCGGGAGTTCGCCCAGCCGGGTCAGCTCCAGGAAGCCGGCGTCGATCACTGAGCGCTGGTCGACATGGGACAGGCTGCCGTTGCCCAGGTCGTAGAACTCCGCCGCGTTCGGGTCGCCGGTGGGTGACAGCCGGATGAAGTAACGGCCATTTCCGTAGGGTCCGGTGCTGGTCACGGTCCAGCTCTTCACGTGGCGCTGGTAGTCGTCAGCTGTGGCCAGGTAGAGGGCCGCCCGGCTGGGGTCCCCCGCGGCCCGGGCGAGGTAAGAGGCGGCCACCAGGCCGGCGATCTCGGCCGCGATGGTGGACGGCGAATATCCGGGATGCTCCTCCCATCGTTCTACCCCGTACGCCGGGCCGTGGTCGACGATGAAGTCGGCGTCAGGACGGATGTGCTGCCGGTAGAACGAAGCGTTGCCGGCCAGGCCGCCTTCCCACGCCATCAGCAGCGGATAGGCATCCTCGTCGATCTCGAAGAGCCCGAAGGTATCGGGGGCAACGGCCCCGTCCAGCAGCGAATTGCGGGGGAAGCTGCCGTCGGGCTGCTGAGTGTCGTCGAACAGGAAGCGGACCATCGCCCGGGCACTTTGCAGGTCGCCGTCGGCGAGCAGCCCGGTAAAGGTCTCGTAGCTGTCCCTGGCGAACACCTCACGGTAGGTCCACCCTGGATGCGTGGTCGTCGCGGGAACTGATTGCCCCCACGGGTCAGTGGGGGACGCCACGAACGCACCCAGGTGGGTCTTGTCCTCGTCGGCCTTCAGCGTGTTCGCCGACAGCCAGTACATTGCTCGCATCTTCGCGTCAGCAGCAGGCGACAGCCCGGGAACCGAGGCCGGCGGCAGGCGAAGCGTACGGTCGTAGCTCCTCCAGCCGCTCACATACTGGCTCAGGGTGCGGCCGAAGGGCGCCATGGTGCTGGCGCTTGCCGCGCTGATCGCCCCCTTGGCGTCTAGCCCGAAACCCAGGGCCAGGGTGAACGGCTGGCCCGGCGTCATGTTCACCTCGGCGGTCTGGACGACATTGCCGTCGGCGGCCGTCCGGTAATCGTTGACCAGCTGGTGGTGCGTGTCGAGCTGCTCCAGCCCGTCGCTCGGCGTGTCCGCGAAGCCGCTCGACTCGGCCAGGAATGGCCGGCTGGCCAGAAGCGCTCCCGTGACCTGGGCCGCGAACGGGCCGCTGGGTGCTTTGGTGTCGGCAGATACCAAGGCCGTGGTGGCCGGGTCGACCGTCGCCGTGTTGGCTGCCGCGTTCTTGGAGCCTCCGCCGCCGGTGTTGTCTATGGTCGCGTCCCAGCGGACATAGATTTTCAGGCCGGCGATCGCGGCCGGGTCGCCGTGCAGCGGCTGGAGGCGAGTCCGCATGACGACGCTGTCCCGCTGCGGGTCAGTGATGTAGTCGGTGACGAGCTCAAAGCCGTGAGCGGTATCGGTGCTGGTCACCTCGCACACCATGCCGCTCGGATCCGGAGAGCTCACCGTGTAGGTCATGTCTCGTTGCTGCAGGGCGGCGAAGCTGGAGCCGTCGGTGACGATGTACTGCAGAGTGGAGTTATTCGTATTCTCGATCGTGGGGCTGTAAACGTCAGAGAGCACGCCGTCCGCCACGGTGTACCACGCCTTCGACGTAGTATTCGCGGCCGTGCCGAAGCAGTCCTTCCGCGCAGTATCCAGGTACGACTGGGCACCCGGACCGCCTGGGGCGGCTCCGCTCGGCAACGTCGCCAGTGGGCTGGCAGCCCTCAGGCCAGCAGCATTCGCCGGCGGCTGCAGGACGGCCAACGATGAGACCACAACCGTAGCCACGCTGAACGCCGCTAGGCAGGCAAGCATCGATCTCTTCATAACAGCCTTCTCCGCTCTCCTCGCCACCATTGGCCAGGCGCACGACCACTGCCCTTCTGCCGCCATCTCACACCCCGGACATCCCGGATATTCAGGAGGCTGCCGATGCTGGGTCCTGATCGCGTTTAGTAGCCGTAAGGCCAGTTCAGGAGCTCTCTAGCTAAGACTCGCGCCTGGGCGATTACGACATCCGCCGGAAATGAAGCGTTTCATCCGCTTTAACCGGGGGAGCGGATGTGGTCTAGGTAACGCCAGCGCTGAGCGGTCACGGGCTGGTCGGGCTGGCTGGAAGCGAAGGGTTCAAAGGACGATCGCTATGGCCCAGACCGAGCAAGGCCAGACCGAGCAAGCACGGCAGAACTCAGGCCTGAGTGACGGGGCGCATTGGAAAACACCATCCTGGCGGGCCTGGCCGGCTGGTGCTGCGCCCGCATCCCGGCGGCGAGCTCAGCTGGGCATCGGGTTCCTACCGCTGCGTCCGCGGGCCCGTCAGCGCAGCCTGGCGGCGGTCCGGTGACACGTTCACCTACCGCGCGGAATTGCCGCCGAACGTCACGGCGAGCGTTCGGATCCCCAGCGATGACGCCAGTCAGGTTCGCGACCGCGGTGGCCGTCCGCCGACGGACATCGCGGCATTCCCGGGGCCAGCGGAATTCAGGAGGCGGTATTCGAAGTGGGCTCGGGGGCTCACCAGTTCGCCGGTCCGGCGATGACTGGATAGCCTGCCGTCATTGGCCTGTCGTGCCGTCGATCCGCTCTCTGAGCAAGTCCGCGTGGCCGTTGTGACGCGCGTACTCCCTGATCATGTGCAGGTAGACCCAGCGCAGGCTCAGGTCCACGTCGTATTTCCGCTGATGGAAGGTCTCGTCCAGCGCATGCCCGGCCGCCGCCTCCCGCGCCAGCTCGACTTCGCGCTGGTAGACGGCGAGATCTAGCTCCGCCGTCGTTGGATCGGCATCTTCGAAGTCGGCGTCGGGCTTGTCGCCGGTGCAGTAGATCGGCCCGGCTGGTGCTCCGGCCAGACCGCGCCGGAACCAGGCGCGCTCGACCTCGGCCATGTGCCGGACCAGGCCGAGCAGGGACAGGGGGGACGGCTGGGCGGTGCGCGCCGCTAGCTGCTCCGCGGTGAGCCCGGCGCACTTACGCCGCAGTGTCAGCCGGTGGAAATCGAGGAACGCCGGCAGCATCGTCTGTTCGTCTCCGGTCCGGGGCACGGGCTCGCGCGTCACCCCCGGCGCCCTCCACGTCATGGCCTCCATCTTAGAAAGGGCGTGTGGGCTACCGTCACATACATGCGCCCAGAAGCCGCCCGGCTGGTGTTCCGTGACATGTCCGCGGATGACCTTGACGACATGGCCGGGCTGCTCGGTGATTCCAATGTCATGACCTACTACCCCCGGCCGAAAACCCGGGAGGAGGCCGCCAAGTGGATCGGCTGGAACCGCGGGCTGTACCGGACGCACGGCTTCGGCCTGTGGCTGCTGACGACCACCGACGGCGACTTCGTCGGCGACTGCGGGCTTACGCCGCAGGTCGTCGACGGGGTCACCGAACTGGAGGTCGGCTACCGCGTGACGCCCGCTCAGCAGGGCCGCGGTTACGCCACGGAGGCCGCGGCCGCCTCGCGGGATTTCGCCAGGACGGTGCTCGGCGCCACCCGGCTGGTCGCGATCATCCACCCGGACAACCGGCCGTCCCAGCGCGTGGCGGAGAAGATAAGCCTCCGGCCGGAAAAGCGCACCACGGTCCACGGCGGACGCGACGCCGTCATCTACGCCGCGGCCCTGGACCCGCCGTAGCCGGACCGCGGTAGCCAACCCGCCGTAGCCAGACCGCGGTAGATACTTTGTCAGTATGCGCCAGCAGACAGCGGTTGACGGATTCCGGCTCGCCTACGACCGCACCGGGCTAGGACCCGGAGCGCCCGCGGTGATCCTGCTGCACGGCTGGCCGGGGGACCGGACCGACTACCGCATCGTCGTGCCACGGGTGTCGGCCGCGGCCGACGTGATCGTGCCTGACCTGCGGGGCTTCGGGGAGTCCGACAAGCACGAGGCCGACCCGGCGGAGCAGTACAACGCGGTCGCCCAGGCCCGCAGCGTCGTGGGTCTTATCGGCGAACTGGGCCTGCAAAGGCCGGTCATCGCCGGCTACGACATCGGCAGCCGGATCGCGCAGGCCATCGCCAGGGAGCGGCCCGACCTGGTGCGCGCACTGGTCATCGCGCCGCCGCTGCCGGGTATCGGGGATCGGGTCCTCGACCCGCGGGCTCAGCGGGAATTCTGGTACCAGACCTTCCATCGGCTCGACCTGAGCACGGAGATGATCGACGGCAAGCCCGACGCCGTCCGTACCTACTTGCGGCACTTCTGGTCGCACTGGTCCGGGCCGGACTTCGAGCTGAGGCGCGACGACCTCGAGCACCTCGTGTCCGGGTACGGGGCGCCGGGGGCGTTCGCCGCTTCGATCGCCTGGTACCGGGCGGGCGCGGGAGCGGTCGCGACATCCCTGGCGGAGCAGGTCCCCGCGCCGGACCAGCGGATCGCGGCGGCGACCACGGTGTTGTGGCCATCGCACGATCCGCTGTTCCCCCGCGAGTGGTCCGACCGGATCGGGGAGTTCTTCGCCCGCGCGAGGCTGACCCTGCTCGATGACGTCGGTCACTTCACCCCGCTCGAGGCCGCGGACGCCTTCGCCGCTGCCGTCACCGCCGCGGCCAGCACCAACCCTGGCTGACCGGGTGATGGCATACTCGGCGTCATGAAGTTCCGCGCGACGGTAGAGCTGGGCGGCAAGACCGCCACCGGGATAGAAGTCCCGGAAGACGTAGTCGCCGCGCTGGGCTCAGGTAGCCGCCCGGCGGTGACAGTCACCGTCGGCGGCCACTCCTACCGAACGACGGTCGCGCGCATGGGCGGCCGGTTTCTGGTCCCGCTGAGTGCGGAGAACCGGACCGCGGCGGGCGTCGCCGCGGGCGATCAGGTCGACGTCGACATCCAGCCCGATACGGCGCCCCGCCAGGTCGAGGTCCCCGCCGACCTCGCCGGCGCGCTCGCGAAAGACGACGCGGCCAGAGCGACCTTCGACGGGCTGTCCTTCACCCACCGCAAGGAGTGGGTGCGCTGGGTCGAAGAGGCCAAGAAGCCAGAAACCAGAGCGACGCGACTGGCCAAGACCGTCGAATCCCTGCATGGCGGTAAGCGGGTGCGCTAAACGGCGGCGGCCTTAGCGTCTGACCAGCTCCGGACGATGGTGGTATCGGAGATGAAGCGGACCCCGCAGGCGGGCGCCCAGCGCTGAGCGGCTTCGCGCAGGCACTCGTCGACGAGCCGGGACACCGGTTCCGCGTGCTCGCGGGAGACGTGGACCAGCAGTTCATCGTGCAGGCACAGCACGATCTGCGCGCCTAGGGGAGCGCACCGGGCCCGGACGGTCACCGCCCACATCTTGAACAGCTCCGCGGCGGCCCCCTGGACCATGGCATTGCGCGCGTACCGGCCGTAGGCCGCGGCCCGGCTGCTGCTGCGCGGCGCGGCGTCCGGGTCGGCGGGAGCCAGCGAGATCAGCCGGCCGCCGTAGGTGCGCAGGTCGCGGCCGGCCCTCCCGGCGCGGTCGGCGGCGTCCAGGTAGGCCATGGCCACCGGGTAAGCCGCGTTGAGGCGGCGCAGCGCCTGGGCGCCGTGGCCAGTGGTCTGCCCGTACATCGCGCCGAGCACCGCCACCTTCGCCGTGGGCCGCTCCACCCCGAGCTGCGCCGCCACCGGCGCGTACATATCGTCGGCCCGCGCTGCCGCCGACAGCGCTCGATCGCCGGACACCGCGGCCAGCACCCGCGGCTCGATCTGGCCCAGGTCGGCCCGGACGAAGACGTGCCCCTCGGCGGCGACGATCGCCCGGCGCAGCGCGGCCGGCATGTTGTGCAGGCCCGCGGACGCGGTCATCCGGCCCGCCGCGCCATCCGAGCCGGCCCACGCGCCGCGTAGCCGCCCATCGGCGCCCAGGCATTCGTCTAGCCAGGCGTAGCCGTAAGTGGTCGCGATCCGCTCCGCCTTCCGCCACTGCAGCAGCGCGGCGACCAGCGGATGCGCGTCCTTGAGCTCCCGCAGTCGCCAGGCGCGGGTGTCGGGGACATCCACGCCGAGCCGACCGAGCAGCGACCGCACCTGGGCCGGGCTGCGCAGGTCCGCGGTCACGCCCGGCGGCGCGTGCCGCAGCACCTCCGCGTCCCGTGCGGCCCGGGAGGCCAGCGCCTCGGCCTCGCTGCGCGGCCTCGGCCCGATGAACCCGGCCAGCACCTCCTCCGCGACCGCCCGGTCCATCGGCAGCCCGTCGACAGAGAGTTCGGCGCACAGCAGTTCGGCGGTGGATTCGCAGCGGGCCGTCGCGACCGCCATCGGCCGGTCCGGCAGCGCGGCCAGCGCCGATTGCTGGAGCCCGGCGACCGTACGCGCCAACTCCGCCCACCGGGCGATCCGATCCGGGCGGTCGGACCAGCCGCCACTGACCCACTCCGGGCGCAGGTGCCCGTCCGGCGTCACCGGATCGCTGCCGTCTCCGTCGTCCATGCCGAACAGGTCGAGCGGGCCGTCGGCCGGCATCGTAGCCGCGGCCAGGCCGTGCAGCCGCGCCCAGGCCAGGCCGGGATCGGCCCGCCATCCGCCGAACAGCAGCCGGTGCGCCGCGGTGATATCCCAGCACGTGGCCAGCCGCACCCCGTCGGCGGCCAGGCGGCCCGCCGTCTGCCCCGACCACACCACCCAGCGCGGCCTGAGCTGCTCATCCGCAGGCCCGATCGCGGCGATGGCACCAGATGCGGACCGGACATGCCACGCGTTACCTGCCGTGGCCACGCCCAGGGCCGCGGCGGGGGAGATGACCAGGCCCACCAGGTCGCCGCGGGTCACGGCCGCGCGGCTTAGCCGCGCGGCTAGTTCCACGTCCGGGTCCGTCACATAACACACCCTGCCACAGACGGCCAGCCATGCCGCCCGTACGCACGCAGGTGGCGGGGGACACGCACGACGACCCGTTCGGCCCGGAATGCCGGTAAAACCGGAGTACGGCCTCAGCGCATGACGACGGACCGCCACGCTGTTGCTCTGGGTGAGGACGAGCGGCAAGATGAAGTTGTTCCAGACGTTCAGGCCGTCGTGGATGGTCAGCGCGGCGCAGATGCTCGGCGAGCTCATCGAGGGCCGGACGCTGCGCAGCAGGCGGGTCGAGCTGTCGACCGAGCTGATCACCCGCGAATCCACCGGACCCCTTGGGGGCATATCGATGAGCCAGCCTGTCGTCACCGGGGAAGCGGCCATCTGGCGCGATCCGGCGCGGCCGGCCGCGGAGCGGGCTGCGGACCTGCTTGCCCGGATGACGCTGGAGGAGAAGGTCGCCCAGCTGACCAGCATCTGGCTGGGCTACCAGCCGCGCGACGGCAACGTGGCCCCGATGCAAGGCGAGTTCGCCGCCCCCGAAGCGCCGCTGGCTGAGCTGATCGGCGATGGCCTGGGCCAGCTCACCCGGGTGTTCGGGACCCGGCCGGTGCCGCCCGCCGAGGGGATGCGCACCCTGGCCGAGCTCCAGGCCCAGATCGTGGCGGCAAGCCGGTTCGGCATCCCGGCCGTAGCGCACGAGGAGTGCCTGACCGGCTTCGCGGCCTGGACCGCCACCATCTTCCCGACGCCGCTGGCCTGGGGCGCGTCGTTCGATCCCGGGCTGGTGGGCGAGATGGCCGCGGCGATCGGCGCCAGCATGCACGCGGTCGGCGTCCACCAGGGCCTGGCGCCGGTGCTCGACGTGACCGCCGACCTGCGCTGGGGACGGGTCGAGGAGACTATCGGCCAGGACCCCTACCTGGTCGGGTCGGTCGGCACCGCCTACGTACGAGGTCTGCAGTCCGCCGGGATCCAGGCCACGCTGAAGCACTTCGCCGGCTACTCGGCGTCCCGCGCGGGGCGGAACATGGCCCCCGTGGCCATGGGGCCGCGCGAGTTCGGGGACGTGATCCTGGTGCCGTTCGAGATGGCGCTGCGGCTCGGCGGGGCCAGGTCGGTGATGCCGTCCTACACCGACGTGGACGGCGTTCCGGTGTCAAGTGATGGCTCGCTGCTGACCGGGTTGCTGCGGGACGAACTCGGTTTCGACGGCGTGGTCGTATCCGACTACTACGCGATCGCGTTCCTGCAGACGCAGCACGCGGTGGCCGCGGCGCCCGCCGAGGCCGCCGCGCTGGCCCTGGACGCGGGCCTGGACGTCGAGCTCCCCACCATCGCGTGCTACGGACCCGCGCTGGTCACCGCGGTGCGGGCGGGCCTGGTGCCGGCCGCGCTTGTCGACCGGGCGGCGGCCCGGGTGCTGCGGCAGAAGTGCGAGCTCGGGCTGCTCGATCCCGGGTGGTCCCCTGTGACGGATGCCGCAGTTGCTGACCTCGATCCGCCTGGCCACCGCGCGCTGGCCAGGCGGCTGGCCGAGGAATCGGTCGTGCTGCTGGCCAACCGCGAGCCCGGCGAAGATCACCGGGCCGGTGCTGGTGTCCGGGCCGCGCTGCCGTTGCGCCCGGACGCCAGCATCGCCGTGATCGGGCCGCTGGCCGACGACCCGCTGGCATTTTTCGGCTGCTATAGCATGCCCCGCCACCTCGGCGGCCGGTACGCGGAAGCCGCCGAAGGCCCGCCGGTCACCACGGTCCTGGCCGCGCTGCGCGCCGAACTGCCCGCCGCCGAGATCTCATACGAGGCCGGGTGCGCCGTCCGCGGCCAGGACAGGTCCGGCTTCGCGCACGCCCTGGTGCACGCGCAGCAGGCGGACGTGGTGGTGGCCGTGGTCGGGGATGAGGCGGGGCTGTTCGGCCGCGGCACCTCGGGCGAGGGCTGCGACGTCGCCGACCTGCGGCTGCCCGGCGTCCAGGACGATCTGCTGCGGGTCCTGATCAGCGCCGGAACCCCGGTCGTCCTGGTGCTCGTGACCGGGCGCCCCTACGCGATCGGTCACCTGGCCGACCGGCTCGCCGCGGTGGTCCAGGCCTTCTTCCCCGGCGAGGAGGGCGGCGGCGCGATCGCCGGAGTGCTGTCCGGCCGGCTGGTGCCGAGCGGCCGGCTGCCAGCCGAGATGCCTGCCTCACCGGGCGCGCAGCCATCGTCCTACCTGAGGCCGAGGCTGGCCGGGCGGCACCCGGGCAGTTCGGTCGACCCGACCCCGCTATTCGCGTTCGGCCATGGCTTGTCGTACACCAGCTTCGCCTACGAGGACCTCGCCATCCGGCCCGCCGAGGGAGGGCTAGACGGAGCCGGGCCGGAAGAAATCGCCGCGGACGGCACGGTGGATATCACCTGCACCGTACGCAACACCGGGGCCAGAGCCGGTGCCGAAGTCGTCCAGCTCTACCTGAGCGATCCGGTCGCCCAGGTCGTCCGCCCGGTCCGCTGGCTAGCGGGCTTCGCCCGGGTCCTGCTAGAGCCGGGCCAGGGCCGCCGGGTCACCTTCCGGCTGCACGCCGACCGCACCGCGTTCCACGGCCGCGCCGGGACCCGGGTGGTCGAGCCGGGCGAGATCCGGGTCGCGATCGGCGGGGCGTCGGATCAGCTGCCGCTGCAAGGTTCGTTCGTCATCCGCGGGCCCGGGCGGGTGGCGGGCGCCGACCGGATCCTGGACACCCCGGTCATGATCAGCGACGACTAGCCCTCGTCTTCCGGCCACAGCCGGATAACGCGGTCCGCCGCGTCGAGGATGAGCTGCGCCTCGAGGCCGGCCCGGGATTCGGCGATGCGATGCGCAGGCCACTCGCAGACGAATTCCAGCGGCCCCTTGGGTGGCAGCGGCCAGGCCCACCACCGGGAGACGAACGAGTGCGGGCCACCGCCCCCGGCGAACGAGAACAGGATCGGCCCCGCGGGTTCGGAATCGTGGTCTGGCCGGCGGCCGGGACGCCCGACGGCCTTGCCGCCGTCGGCGAACTGCAGGCCGAGACGGAACGATCGCCCGGATGCGGCCAGGTCACGCGGTCCCCCGGGCAGGTGATCCTCGGGGTGGCCGCCGGGGCGGCTACGTGCGGTCAGGAAAATCTCCATGCCCGTGGAGTAGGCGGATATCCCGGTGACCGCGACGGCGACCTGTTCGGTCCGCACGAGCACCAGGGTGTCCATCGCTACGATGCCGGGAAACTCCGCCTCGGGCGGGTCCCAGGGGTGATGCCTGCGGACAGGCTCCGGCTTGGGAGCCGGCAGTTCGTCAAAGAATCCCATCCCGCCAGCCTTGACCTTTCGTCCTATCGTCGCAACCGAATAAACCGCTGTCGGTTCAGTAGGTCATGCCCATGGCTGTGCGTACCTCGGCCAGCGTGACCGCGGCGACCTCGTTGGCGCGTTCGTTGCCGGCCCGCAGCACCTGCCGCACGTAGCCGAGGTCGCGCGCGTACTCGGCGCGGCGGGCGCGCACGGGAGCGAGCAGATCGTTGACCGCGGCGGTGACCGCCGCCTTGAGGACGGCGGATCCGCCGGCCCGATACCGGCGGCGAACTCACGCGGATCCTGCCCCAGGCACAGCGCGCCGAGCAGCACCAGGCTGGACACCTCGGGCCGGGTGTCCGGGGCATAGCTGATGTGCCGCTCGGAGTCGGTCCGGGCGCCGCGGATGAGCCGGGCGGTTTCGTCGGCGCTGGCCGCCAGCGGGATCGTGTTGCCCCGGCTCTTGCTCATCTTGGTCCCGTCGGTGCCGAGCAGCAGCGGCGCCGCGGAAAGCAGCGCGTCGGGCACGCCGAACACCGGGCCGAACCGCTCGTTGAACCGGCGCGCGATGACCCGGGTGAGCTCCAGGTGCGGCAGCTGGTCCTGCCCGACCGGCACCAGGTTCGCCTTGCAGAACAAGATGTCCGCCGCCTGGTGCACGGGATAGGCGAGCATCAGGCCGCTGACCGCCGACTGCGTGGAGTGCGCGATCTCGTCCTTGACCGTGGGGTTGCGGCTCAGTTCGGGGACCGAGACCAGGCTGAGGAACGGCAGCAGCAGCTGGTTGAGCGCGGGCACCGCGCTGTGCGCGAACACCACCGTGCGGGCCGGGTCGATGCCGATCGCCAGGTAGTCAAGCAACAGGCCGGTCACGTGCTCGCCGGCGTGTTCGGCCGTGTCGCGGTCGGTCAGCACCTGGTAGTCCGCGATCAGCACGAAGACCTCCGCACCGAGATCTTGCAGCCTGACCCGGTTCCGCAGGGTGCCGAAGTAGTGGCCCAGGTGCAGCCGCCCGGTCGGCCGGTCGCCGGTCAGGATGCGGAATACGCCGGCGTCGGCGTCAATCAGCTCCTCGAGCTCGGCCGAACGCCGCCGGGCGAGGCTGGTACTCATCATGATCGTCCTCTCTCATCGGTTCGCGGCCCGCCCGGGAGAGAACGAAAAGGCCGTCCGCCCGGACGGCCTTTAGTGAGCGCAAGATGCAGCGGCGACCGTCCCTAACCGGTCGACCACCACGATGCGCGATGCATGCTTTCATCATAATCTTTTTTCCGGACGAGCGCCCGGATCACCGGCCGGACTTGTGCTCGCCAGCGTCCCGGACGCCGCGGCGGGTACCCGGCTTCACGAAAACACCCTACGGCCGCGCCCCCGGCTGGCACCCGCACGCGGACGGCCGCGAGACCCGGCACGAACCCGACGTGAAAGGCTAAGAGGATGGAATACACCCATCTTGGCCGCTCCGGCCTGAGCGTCAGCCGCCTCTGCCTTGGCACGATGAACTTCGGACCGCTGACCCCGCCCGCCGAGGCGCACGCGATCATGAGCCACGCGCATGAGATCGGCATTAACTTCTTCGACACCGCCAACCGCTACGGCGGCAGGCAGAGCCCGCCCGGGCAGATCAGCACGGACGAGGAGTCCCACGCGGGCTGGACCGAGGAGATCATCGGGGAGTGGTTCGCGGCGGGCCAGGCGCACCGCGAGCGCACGGTGCTGGCCACCAAGCTGTACGGGGCGATGAGCGACTGGCCCAACGACGGCAAGCTGTCCGCGCTGAACATCCGGCGCGCCTGCGAGGCGTCGCTGCGACGGCTGCGCACCGACTACATCGACCTGTACCAGATGCACCACGTCGACCGGGACACCCCGTGGGACGAGATCTGGCAGGCGATGGAGGTCCTGGTCACCCAGGGCAAGGTCCTGTACGTCGGCTCGTCGAACTTCGCGGGCTGGCACATCGCGCAGGCCAACGACACCGCGGCCGCGCGCGGGTTCTTCGGCCTGGTCAGCGAGCAGTCGATCTACAACCTGCTGGTCCGCGAGATCGAGCTTGAGGTGCTGCCCGCGGCGATCGACTACGGCGTCGGCGTCATCCCGTGGTCCCCGTTGTACGGCGGCCTGCTCGGCGGCGTGCTCAGGAAGGAGCGCGAGGGGCGACGTCGCCTCGCGGGCCGGGCCAAGGAGACGGTCGAGCGGAACCGGGAACAGATCGAGGCCTACGAGGACCTCTGCGAGAAACTCGGCGAGGAGCCCGCGAACGTGGCGCTGGCCTGGCTGCTGCACGCCGAAGGCGTCACGGCCCCGATCATCGGGCCGCGTACCCTGGCTCAGCTCGACGACGCCCAGCGCGCGGTGACGCTCAAGCTCGACGACGACGTCCTCAAGCGCCTCGACGAGCTGTTCCCCGGCTACCAGCCCGCGCCCGAGCACTACGCCTGGTGAGAGCGAACGCTTGAGCGACGTAGCGCAGGCCGATCCCGCCGATTCTCCGACCCCGCTGGCGGCGCGGCTGCTGCGGGACCGCTCGAGCTCGCAGCCGGTCACCAACATCGAGTTGTTCTTCGACCTGGTGTACGTGTTCGCGATCACCCAGCTGTCGCACTACCTGCTCGGTCACGCCACCGCGCTGGGCGCGCTGCAGGCCGGGCTGCTGCTGGCGATGGTCTGGCTCGTCTGGATCTACACGACCTGGGTCACGAACTGGCTGGATCCGCGGCAGATGGCCGTCCGGCTGCTGCTCGTGGTGCTCATGCTGATCAGCCTGGCCATGTCCGTGTCGCTGCCGCGGGCCTTCGAGGACCTAGGGCTGTGGGTCGGCGGCGCCTACGCGGTCCAGCAGATCGGCCGGAGCGTGTTCATGGTTATCGCCCTGCGCGGCCACCCGCTCCAGGCCAATTTCCAGCGCATCCTGGCCTGGTGCGTGGTCAGCGGCGCGCTCGCGGTGGGCGGCGGCTTCGCCCACGGCTACGCCCGGGCCCTGCTCTGGCTGGCCGCGGTGGGCGTCGACCTCCTCGGCGGTGTGGTCGGCTTCGCGACGCCGTGGCTCGGCCGGTCTCGCACGTCGGACTGGACGATCGAAGGCGGTCACCTCGCCGAGCGCTGCGAGGCGTTCATCCTGATCGCGCTGGGCGAGTCGATCGTCATCATCGGCGCGACCCTGGCCGGGCAGAAGACGGTCACCGGGTCCATCCTGGCCGGCTTCGTCGTCGCGTTCACCGCCTCGGTCACGCTGTGGTGGCTGTACTTCGACCAGAGCGCGGAGGCGGCGGCGGAGAAGATCGCGCGGTCTGATGATCCTGGCCGGCTGGGCCGCTCGGCGTACCACCTCATCCATCCGGTGATGGTGGCCGGCATCATCGTCAGCGCGGCCGCCGACGACAAGGTCCTCTCCGACCCGGCCGCGGTGGCGAGCACGGCGGCGGCGTGGATG
Organism: uncultured Actinomycetes bacterium; assembly: GCA_963806335.1. Lineage (GTDB taxonomy): Bacteria > Actinomycetota > Actinomycetes > Streptosporangiales > Streptosporangiaceae > Palsa-504. Next base: position 517,940 of record CAWDXO010000012.1, on the reverse strand, counting down.
ATCCTCGGCGGCCCGGCGCTGTTCCTGGCCGGCCATGCCGCGTTCAAGCTGGTGGTGTGGCACTTCATCTCGTGGCCCCGGCTGGCCGGGATCGCCGGCCTGGCGTTGCTGGCGCTGACGTCGAGGGCGATCCCAGCCCTCGCGCTGGCCGCCTGCGCGACCGTCCTGGTCGCTGCCGTCGCCGTCACCGACCGGCTCCCGTGGCTGCCCCGTCCCGCCGCGCCCGGCCCGGCGGCCTGACCCCCTCTACCGGGAGGTCATATTCGAGCTCGGCATAGAACGCTGCCTGCTGATGCTGACCCAAGCGGAGGACGCCTTCCCCGCGGGACCTACCATCTGGAAAGCGCGGGACGCGTGGGGTACGGCCGGCTCCGATATGGTTACTTAGCAGTAGCGCAGGGCTCCCGGGTCCTGGCCGAAGGGAAGGAAGGGTCAGCGACACGATGAGCCATGCCGCGGCAGACAGGTACGCCTGGATCGAGCCCGACGTCGAGGACCTAGGCGGAGGCGTATACCGGATCCCCCTGCCGCTGCCGATAGACGGGCTGAAGGCGGTCAACGTCTACGCGATCACCGACGACAGCGGAGTCGACCTGATCGACGCCGGGATCGCGCTGGTCCCGGCCCGGGAGCGGCTCACCGCGGGACTGCGGCAGGTCGGATACGAGCTCGGCGATGTCCGCAACTTCTTCGTCACCCACATTCACATCGACCACTACTCCCTGGCGGTAGAGCTGCGGCGCACGTTTCACAGCGTGATCTCGCTGGGCGAGGAAGAGCGCGCGAACATGATCGCGACCAGGGAACTGGTCAACGGCACCGGCCCGCACCGGTTTTTCGGCGTCGACAGCCTGCGCCGGATGGGCGCGACGGAGCTGGCCGCCAATCTGTCCGCGCTGGACCGCCACGGCCCCGCGGTCGTCGACTGGGAGGACCCCGACCACTGGCTGGCCGACGGCACCGATCTCGACCTGCGGACGCGGACGCTTCGCGCCGTCCACACCCCCGGTCACACCCGCGGTCACCTCGTCTTCCACGACGCCGCCGCCGAGATCATGTTCGCGGGCGACCACATCCTTCCGCTTATCACCCCCTCGATCGGCTTCGAGGCCGCGGGCAACCGGATGGCCCTGCGCGACTACCTCAGCTCGCTCGGACGGACTCTCGCCCTGCCCGATGCCCGGCTGCTGCCCGCCCACGGCCCGGTCACCAGCAGCACTCACGACCGGGTGAACGAGCTGCTGGCTCACCACGACACCCGCTTGGCCGAGACCCTCGCCGCCGTGCAGGCCGGTCACGTCACCCCCTACGAGGTGGCGAAGGCGATCAAGTGGACGAGGCGGCAACGTCCGTTCGGCGACCTTGACCTGTTCAGTCAGGTCCAGGCGGTCAACGAGACGTCCGCGCACCTGGAAGTCCTCGCGGTCCGCAGCCAGCTGACCCGCGAGATCTCCGCCGATGGCGCCGCCCTCTACCAGGTCACGGCGGCGCAGGACTAGCCCGGGCCGGGGGCGTCCTGACTAACCCGGGCTGGGGCGTCCTGCTCGCGGTCACCGGCTGTGGTCACCCGCCGAGCACCCGTGTAGACGTTCATCGTCGTGCCGCGCAGGAAACCGACCAAGGTCAGGCCACCCTCTTCGGCGAGAGATGCGGCCAGCGAGGACGGCGCGGACACCGCCGCGAGTACCGGCACCCCGATCATGAGCGCCTTCTGCGCGAGCTCGAACGAGGCCCGCCCGCTGACCAGCAAGATATGGCCGGCCAGCGGCACCAGGCCGGAACGCAGCGCCCAGCCGGCCACCTTGTCCACCGCGTTATGCCGGCCCACGTCCTCGCGCAGCGCGACCAGCGTGCCGTCCGCGGTGAACAGGCCGGCCGCGTGCAGGCCGCCAGTGCGGCTGAAGATCCGCTGCTCGTCCCTGAGCCGGTCGGGCAACCCGGCCAGCACGGCGGGGGAGACGCGCACCGGATCGGCCGCCACCTCGAAGGCGGACCGCACCCGGACCGCCTCGATGCTGTCCTTGCCGCACACCCCGCACGCACTAGTGGTCAGGAAACTCCTGGTCGCGGCCTTGGCCTTGAGCAGCGCCCCGGCGTCCTTGACGGTCACCGCGGCCACGTTGTCGTCGCACATCCGGATCTCGTGCACGTCCCCGAGGCTTGTCAGCAGCCCCTCGGTGAACAAGAACCCCGCGGCCAGGTCGATGTCGTCACCCGGGGTGCGCATCGTCACCGTCAGCGGCTCACCGTCGACCCGGATTTCCAGCGGCTCCTCGACCGCGAGCAGATCGGCGCGGTGCTCCGCGTCACCGGATACCGGCACCCGCAGCACCCGTCGCCTCGCCGTGGTTGCGCTCATACCGTGAGATTACGCCGGAACAGACAGATGCCAGGCCCGGCGGGAGGACGGGCCCGGCATCATGGTCGGCAGGCGCAGCTAAGGCACTGATCAGCTGGCGAAGTCGAGTAGCGGCTGCGCGCGGCTCGGGTGACGAAGCTTGGACAGCGACTGCTTCTCGAGCTGCCTGATCCGCTCGCGGGTCAGGCCGAGAGCACGGCCGATCTCGTCGAGCGTGTGCGGGTTGCCGTCGTAGAGCCCGAACCTCATGGCCATGATCGTCGCCTCGCGCGGCGTCAGCGCGTCAAGCGCCGAACGCAGCTGCTCGGCCATGAGCTGGCGGTCGACAAGCTCCGAGGCTTCTGGCGCGTCGACGTCCTCGATCAGGTCGCCGATGCTGGTCTCCCCGTCCTCGCCGATCGTGGAGTCCAGGCTGATCGGCTGGCGGCTGGTCCGCAGCAGCTCCTCGATCTGGTCCGGCGTCCGGTCAAGCTCGACGGCGAGTTCCTCCGGAGTCGGCTCACGGCCGAGACGCTGGTGCATGTCACGCTCGACCCGGCTCAGCTTGCTGAGCATCTCGAGCACGTGCACCGGCAGCCGGATGGTCCGCGCCGAGTCGGCGAAGCCTCGCTGGATGGCCTGCCTGATCCACCACATGGCGTAGGTGGAGAACTTGTAGCCCTTGGTGTAGTCGAACTTCTCGACCGCGCGGATCAGGCCCAGGTTTCCTTCCTGCACCACGTCCAGCAGGGAAAGACCCCGGTCGCTGTACTTCTTGGCGACCGATACCACCAGGCGCAGGTTCGCCTCGAGCATGTGCGACTTGGCGCGCCGCCCGTCCTCGGCGACGAGCTCAAGCTCGCGCCGGAAGTTCTCGTCCAGGCCGGCTTCGCCCGCCAGATCCAGGGTCTCCAGCTTGTGTTCCGCGAACAGGCCGGCCTCGATCCGCTTGGCCAGGTCAACTTCCTGCTCGGCGGTCAGCAGGCTGGTCCGCCCAATGGACTTGAGGTAGGTGTGGACCGAGTCGCCCATAGCGGGTGTCTGGTCATCCAGGTCCACCTCGATAATCCGGCTGTTATCGCTGAGGGCAGCGGCCTCCGCCTCGAGTGTCACCACATCGGGGTCGGCCAAGTCAATATCAGCGTCGTCCCCGGCGGCCTGCGCCGGGCCCGCCTCCTGCGGCGTCTTCGCGGCTCGCGACGCGGTAGACGCGGTGCGGACAGCACGGGCCTTGGGCGGCCGTGGCTCTTCGGTCAGCTCATTGGCTAGCCGGACCCCCGACTCGCTCAGCTCACGTAGAATGGACCGTCCCTCGGCCGGCGTAAGACCTGCCTGGTCAAAGGCGGTCCTCAGCTCCGCAAGAGACAGGTGACCCTGGCTTCGCCCGCGCTGGATAAGGTCATCCACTCGGGTCGTGCTCGCCTCGTCATCTGATTCGGTGATGCGCTCAGCGGTTGACGCTGCCATGGCACTCCGCGGCATGAGACACCTCCCTCCTCCTAGTAACAACGCACGCAATACAGACGTCGTTCATATGGGTTCCACCAAGTACCCCTCGCCGCCCCGTGTACTCCTCGGCGGGGACATTGTCCGGGCACTATTAAGTAACGTTCTCCGCGTCAGTTTGTTCCCGCCGTAGCAGGCCTAGCTTGAGCCGCGCGATGTCGTGCTTCCCGCTAGGGAGCATCGGAATGACATCGGCCATTACGACCCTGCTTGGAGCAGCGTAACGCGGCAAGCGCTCGCGCACATGAAGACGCAGCAATTCTAGCGGGGGCGGATCAGCCGGGTCGGCGGCCACCACCACCGCGATCACCCGTTCGCCCCATTCCGGGTCGGGTTGCCCCACCACGGCCACGTCCCTGACGCCGGGGCAGCTCCCGAGCGCCGCCGCCACCTCGCCCGGGATCACCTTGTGCCCGCCCGTGTTGATCACGTCATCGGCTCGGCCGGCCACGGTCAGCCGGCCTTCGGCGTCCAGCCGGCCCACGTCGCCGGTCCGGAACCAGGGGACGTCGTACGGGGGGGAGCTGTTTTCCCGGGGGGGCGACCCCCCGGGAAACCCCCGGTCCTGGGGGGAAACCTTTTCCCCCAGACCCCCTCGGCGGTAACCGGAGAACAGCACGGGGCCGCCGATCCAGATCCGGCCGCTGCCGCCACTCGCGGCCGGGGCGCTAGGGTCGTCTTCGTCGCGAATCGCGACCCGCACGCCGTCGAGCGGCCTTCCGTCGTAGACGCAGCCGCCACAGGTCTCGGTCATGCCGTAGGTGACCACCACCGGGACGCCCGCGCCTCGCGCGGCCTCGAGCAGGCTCGGGGCCGCGGCGGCCCCGCCGAGCAGCACCGAGGAGAACCCGGCCAGTGGTGTCGATATATCGACACCATCGATGCTGAGGAGCCGCCGGAGCTGAGTCGGGACCAGCGAGACGTGGGCGCACCCGGAAGCGGCCACCGTCTCGGCGTCGGCCCGCTCGGCCAGCACGGGCTCGGTGCCCCCGACCAGCGAGCGCACGAGCACCTGAATCCCGGCGATGTACGTACCAGGCAGGCAGCACAGCCACCGTTCGCCCGGCCGGGCGCCGACCCGGGCGAGCGAGGCCCGCGCCGAGTGCAGCAGCGCGGCGGCGCTGAGCTCAACCCCCTTGGGCGTGCCGGTGGAACCGGAGGTGCCAATGATGACCGCCGTACCTTCGGCGACCCTCTTCCCTTGGCCCGAACGAGCCGTGGTCTCACCGCCAGGAACCTCGACCGTATCCGGGGCGAAGGACATGAGCAGGTCGTTCAGCCGGGCGGCCGGGAGCCCCGCGTCCAGGGGCAGGATCGCGGGCCCGCTGCCGTCGAGCGCGGCGGCGAGCAGTTCGACCAGTCTCGGGCCGGTGCGCTCGATCAGGACCGCGTGCAAAGGGCGTGTCGTCACGCTCGTAAGGTTAGAACCCTGACTGAGGGAGGTTACGAGTGACCGAATGGCAGCGGTCTGGTCCGGAACCGGGGAAGGACTATTCCGACATCCTTTATGAGACCGCCGAAGGTATCGCGAAGATCACCATAAACCGCCCAGAGGTGCGAAACGCGTTCCGGCCAACGACCCTCTTCGAACTTTCCAGCGCATTCAACGTCGCACGCGACGATCGCGGTATCGGTGTGATCATTCTCACCGGCGCGGGAGACAAGGCGTTCTGCTCGGGCGGCGACCAGAAGATCCGCGGCGACGACGGCTACGTCGACGATCACGGCGTGGGCCGGCTCAACGTCCTCGACCTCCAGGTGCAGATCCGGCGCACGCCTAAGCCGGTGATCGCCATGGTGGCCGGCTACGCCATCGGCGGCGGCCACGTCCTGCACGTGTGCTGCGACCTGACCATCGCCGCGGACAACGCGATCTTCGGCCAGACCGGGCCCAAGGTGGGCTCGTTCGACGGCGGCTACGGCTCCTGGCTGCTGGCCAGCACGGTCGGGATGAAGAAGGCACGCGAGATCTGGTACCTGTGCCGTCAGTACGACGCGCAGCAGGCCCTGGAGATGGGGCTGGTCAACACCGTGGTCCCGCTGGCCTCGCTGGAAGAGGAGACGGTCAGCTGGGCCCGCGAGATGCTCGGCAAGTCCCCGCTGGCGCTGCGCATGCTGAAGGGCGCGCTCAACGCGGTGACCGACGGCGCGGCCGGCCTGCAGCAGTTCGCCGGCGATGCCACCATGCTCTACTACATGAGCGAGGAGGCCCAGGAGGGCCGCGACGCCTTCAAGGAAAAGCGCGCTCCCGACTTCGCCAAGTTTCCCCGCCGCCCGTGACCCGTCCGTGTATCCCGCCCACAACCCGCCTAGGCTCATCGTGGATCGGTACTACCCCTATGGGGGTAGCTGCGATCCACGGTCATGGAAGCTGCCCATGAGGGAGGCGGACTGGGCGGGGATGCGGGCGTTCGCGATCCCGATGCCGGTTAAGTTCCGGGGGATCACGATGCGGGAGGGCGCGCTGATCGAAGGGCCCGCGGGGTGGGGGGAATTCTCGCCGTTCGCTGAGTACGGGCCTAGGGAGTGCGCCCGGTGGCTGGCCAGCGCGCTCGAGTCCGCGGCCGGGGCGTGGCCGGCGCCGGTCAGGGACCGGATTCCGGTGAATGTGACCGTGCCCGCGGTCGGGCCCGAACTGGCGATGAAGATCGTCTCCGGGTCGGGCTGCCGGACCGCGAAGGTCAAGGTGGCCGAGCACGGCCAGGCCGAAGCGGAGGACATCGAGCGGGTCGAGGCGGTCCGTGAGGCGCTCGGGCCGGACGGCAAGATCCGCGTCGACGCCAACGGCGGCTGGGAGTCCGGGCAAGCCGCCCGGATGCTGAGCCAGCTAGCGCGGTTCGGGCTGGAGTACGCCGAGCAGCCCTGTGCCACCCTGGAGGAACTGGCCGAGCTACGTCGGCATATCGACATCCCGGTCGCCGCGGACGAGTCCATCCGCCGGGCCGAGGACCCGCTGCGGGTCCGGGCGGCGGGAGCGGCCGACATCGTGATGCTGAAGGTCCAGCCGCTCGGCGGGGTCCGCGCCGCGATGGCAGTGGCCGAAGCCTGCGGTCTTCCCGTCGTGGTCTCCAGCGCCGTCGACACCTCGGTCGGGCTAGCCGCCGGAGTGGCCCTGGCCGCGGCGCTGCCCGAACTTCCTTACGCGTGCGGCCTGGCCACCATGTCGCTGCTGGCCGGAGACGTCACCGCTGACCCGCTGACGCCCGAGGCGGGAGAGCTGCCGGTCCGCCGCCCGGCCGTCGACCTCACCCAGCTCGCCCGCTGGGAGACCGATCCCGCCCCCTGGCGGGAACGGGCCGCGGCCGCCGCCCGGTTTCTCAGCGAGACTCAGGCGTGACGCCGGTGAATCCGTCCACCGCGTTCGGTGCCTCGTTCAGCGATGAGCTGGTCCGGTGCGGGCTGCGCGAGGTGGTGCTGGCGCCCGGGTCGCGCAGTACGCCGCTGGCCATGGCCTTCTTCGAGGCCGAACGGCAGGGCCGGCTTCGGCTGCACGTCCGCATCGACGAGCGATCCGCCTCGTTCACCGCGCTCGGCCTGGCCAAGGCCAGCGGCCGGCCGGTGGTGGTGCTGTGCACCTCGGGCACGGCGGCGGCCAACTTTCACCCGGCCGTGATCGAGGCCGACGAATCTTGCGTTCCGCTGCTGGTGCTCACCGCCGACCGGCCCCCCGAGCTCAGGGGGATCGGCGCCAACCAGGTCATCGATCAGATCAAGCTGTACGGAACCGCGGTGCGCTGGTTCTGCGAGGCCGGGCTGCCCGAGGCCCGGCCGGGGATGGTCGCCTACTGGCGCTCACTGGCCTGCCAGGCCTGGGCGCACGCGGCGGGCAGCGCGGGCGGCCTGGCCGGCCCGGTCCATCTCAACCTGCCCTTCCGCGAGCCGCTCGTTCCGGCCGAAGAGGCCGGCGAGCCGTGGCCAGAGACCCTGGACGGACGGCCCGGCGGCCGGCCGTGGACGCACGTCCGCGGCCGGGAGACAGCCGGAGGCGAACTGGAGCTGCCCTGGACCGAGCGCGGGGCGGTGGTCTGCGGCGACGGCGACTATGACGCGCTAGCACTGGTTGACCTGGCCGGACGGGCCGGCTGGCCGGTGCTCGCCGAACCTTCTTCTGGCGCCAGGCGCGGGCCGAACGCGCTGTCCGCCTACCAGCACCTGCTCGCGACCCCGGAGTTCGTCGCCGCTCACCAGCCGGACCTGATCGTGTCAGCCTGGCCGGGGCTTTCCCGAGCTCAGCTCGCCTTCCTCGGTGCCGGGTCGGCCGCCAGGCACGTGGTCATCGCGCAGGGACCCGGTCGCTGGGCCGACCCGCAGCGCGCCGCCACCGATGTCGCGGCGGCCGTCCGGCTTACCGGGGCGCCCGGCTCGGCGCGCGGTCCCGGCCGCCCCGGCTGGCTGCAGGCCTGGCGCCGGGCCGATGACGCGGCCCGCCGCGCGGTGGACGCCGTGCTCGACGACGACGACAGCGTGACCGAACCCAGACTGGCCAGGGATCTCGCCGCCGGACTCCCGGAGGGAGCCTTGCTGTGGTGCGGGTCCAGCCTGCCCGTTCGGGATATTGATTTCACTCTCTTCCCCCGCGCCGACATCCGGGTGCTGACCAGCCGGGGCGCCAGCGGCATCGACGGGACGACCTCGGCCGCGATCGGTGCCGCGCTGGCCCACGACGGCCCGGCGTTCGCGCTGATCGGCGACCTGACGTTCCTGCACGACGCGTCCGGCCTGGCGCTGGGCCCCCGCGAGCCGCGGCCCGACCTGTGCCTGATCGTGGTCAACAATGACGGCGGCGGCATCTTCTCGACGCTGGAGCAGGCCGCCTTCCCCGGTTCGTTCGAGCGGCTCTTCGGCACCCCGCACGGTGCCGGGCTGCACCACCTCGCCGCCGCGTTCGGCCTGCCCTATCAGCGCCTCGAGCAGCCGGGCGACCTGACCAAGGCGCTGCCGGGTAGCGGCCTGCGGATCATCGAGGCCCGGACGGAACGCGAGGCGGGCGCGGCCCTGCGAGCCAGGCTGCGCACGGCCGCCGCGGCCGCGATCCGCGGGTTGTAACCGCCCGCGGCCGGCCTGGCCGCATGGGCCAGTGGCAGAGCGGGAGTCATTACTGTCCCGACTGAAGGGTCACTACTGTCCCGGCCGCTGCATAATGAACGTGACATGACGCTTACTCAGCTCAACGCGTTCGTCCTGGTGGCCCGGCTCGGCTCGGTAACCGCCGCTGCCAACGCCCTGGGCGTCAGCGAGTCGGCTGTCTCCCAGGCCCTGTCGGCTCTCCGGCAGCACCTCGGCGATCAGCTGGTCACCCGCGGGCCGATCGGCATGACGCTGACCGCCGGGGGATCCAGGCTGCTCGCCACCGCGTCCCAGATCGTCGTGCTCGGCGCCGAGGCCCATGCCGCTGTGCGGGCCGCGCAGGGCGCACCCGAACAGCTGCGGGTGGTGTCCACGTCGACGATCGCCGAGTTCGTGGTCAGCCCGCTGACCGAGGCCTTCAGGAAGCGCTTCCCGGGCTCGGTGGAGGTGTCGGCCGGCGTCGCGGCGACCAAGGAGATGGGCGTTCTGGTCGCCAACCGGCTGGCGGACGTCGCGATCGCCTCCGCCGTGCCCGATGATCCAGGCCTCGCCCTCGCCACCGAACCGATCTTCAAGTACCGGATCGTGGTCGTAACCGCCGGCCAGCCCCAGCTGCGCGGCACCCCCCGCCAGTGGCTGTGGTTCGTCGACCCGTCCGGGACCGATCCCGACAGCGAAACCGGCCAGATGCTGGCCGGGCTGCGCATTCCCGAGGAGCGGGTCAGGGTGTTCCCCAACCAGACCGCCGCCTGGGCCGCCGCGGCCGACGGGACGGGCGTGGCTCCCGCGGTCGAGCACCTGGTCGCCCAGCGGCTGCGGCGAGGCGAGCTGTCCCGCGTCGACCTGCCGGGCTGCCGGATGGACGCGTGCTGGCACGTCACCCTGCTCGACCGGCAGCATCAGAGCGCGGCGGCCAGCTCGTTCCGGCGTTACCTGGGCACGCCGGAAGCCATGCACCTGATGCGCGCACCGGGCGGCGGAGTGCCGCCGTCACGGTTCCGGCCGCCGGTTTATGTAACGATCTGGAGCTAGGACCAGCGCCGATAACTAAATATCACGATTTAGCGAGGCCTCTTAAGCAAGCGCTTATTCGCCCGTTGCGGGTAAGGTCCGGCCCAGCGGATTATGTGACGCACCATAAGCGATGACGCTTGTGCATCGGCAGGAGTAACGGCATGCGAATTGAATCTGACGGGCACAGCCGCGGTAACCCTAGGCTTTATGAGCTGATCGAGCACGCTCCGAAGACAGGGAAGAGCCCGACCGTCTGGGCCTGGCCCGAGCTCATCGACTATCTCAAGGTCGCAGGCCAGCCGGTGGCAGGGCCCTGGCCGCCGCATCAGGAGCCGCGGCCGGACCCCGAGGAGGACTCGCTCCCGGTGGCGGTGGCGGATCCGGAAGCAAGGCGCCCGGCCCCGGCTGCCCCCGGTGACCCGGCGCCTGACCTGGGCCCGGAGTAAATCGCAGCCGTCCGCACCCGCCCCTATCTCCTGCGATACCTGGAGGATCCTATGTATCCGTCGCGGTTCCGCTATGAGGCGCCGCGGTCGCTTGACGAGGCGATCAGCCTGCTAAATGACGGCGGGGACTACGTGAAGGTGCTGGCCGGCGGCCAGAGCCTGGTACCGATGATGAAGCTGCGGTTCGCCTCGCCCGAGATGATCGTGGACATCAACAACGTGCCCGGCCTCAGCTACCACCGCGCCGACCCGGACGGCACCCTGCGCATCGGGGCCCTGTGCCGGCACGCCGACCTGGAGCGCTCGGATCTGCTGAAGACCACGCAGCCGACCATGGCCGCCGCGGCCCCGCTGATCGCCGACCCCATCGTCCGCAACCGGGGCACGCTGGTCGGCTCGCTGTGCCACGCCGACCCGCAGGGTGACTGGGCCTCGGTGGTGCTGGCCCTCGGCGGCTCCGTCGTCGCGCGCGGGTCGCGCGGCACCCGCACCATCCGGCTGGCCGACTTCGTCACCGGGCCGTTCCAGAACGTCCTTGACGAGGACGAGATCGCCACCGAGGCCGTGATACCCGCGGCCAAGGGCGTCAGGTCCGGCGGTTACCTCAAGCTGGAGCGCCGTGTCGGTGACTTCGCGACGGTCGGCGTGGCCGTGGCGATAGAAACCAGCGGCGAGAACGTGACCAGGGCGGGCATCGCCCTGACCGGGGTCGGCGGCTCCACCATCGGGGCGAGCGAGGCGGCCGAAGCGCTGACCGGGCGGCCGCTGACCGCCGACAGCATCGGGCAGGCCGCCGAGCTCGCGGCGCAGGCCGCCCGGCCGAGGACCGATCACCGCGGCAGCGCCGAGTACAAGCGGCATATGGTGCGCACCTTCGTGACGCGCCTCCTGGCGGGCGCGGACGCGGCGACGGAAAGGGCAGCCTGATCATGACGATCGTTTACGAAGACACAGACGGCCAGGACTCCGATGAGATCCCGGCCCGCAGAATTAAGTTCACGATCAACGGCGACAAGAAGATCGCGGAGGTCGAGCCGCGGCTGCTGCTGGCGCACCTGATCCGCCGGGGGCTCGGCCTGACCGGTACTCATACGGGCTGTGACACGACGAACTGCGGCGCGTGCACGGTGCTGGTCGACGGCCAGGCGGTGAAGTCCTGCACCATGCTGGCCGTGCAAGTGGACGGGCACGAGGTCAGCACCGTCGAGGGCCTGGCCACCAGCAGCGAGCTGCATCCGCTGCAGGAGGGCTTCAAAGAGGAGCACGGGCTGCAGTGCGGGTTCTGCACGCCGGGCATGATGATGGCCGCCAAGGCGCTGCTCGACGTTAATCCCGACCCGACCGAGGAAGACGTGCGCTGGGCCCTTTCCGGCAACCTCTGCCGGTGCACCGGCTACCAGAACATCGTGAAGTCGGTGCTGTGGGCGGCCGCGAAACTTCGATCCGAGTCCGGTAGCTAGGGGAGGCGGAACGTGTCACAGGCACTGGACGAAATCAAGATCGGCGGGCTGGGCGCCAGCCGCAAGCGTGTCGAGGACAACCGTTTCATCCGTGGCAAAGGCAACTACACCGACGACATCGTGCTGCCCGGCATGCTGCACATGGAGATCCTGCGCAGCCCGCTGGCGCACGCCCGGATCAAGTCCATCGACGCCAGCAAGGCCTGGGAGATCCCCGGCGTGCACCTGGTGCTCACCGGCGAGATGATGGCGACGCGGAACCTGGCCTGGATGCCGACGCTGTCTTATGACACGCAGGCGGTCCTGGCCACCGACAAGGTGCGCTTCCAGGGCCAGGAAGTGGCCTGCGTCATCGCCGATGACCCCTACATCGCCAAGGACGCGTGCGAGGCCATCGACGTCGAGTACGAGCAGCTGCCGGCCATCGTCAACCCGGAGCAGTCGGTCGCCGAGGGCGCCCCGGTCATCCGGGACGACAAGGAAGGCCAGCGAGACAACGTCATCTACGACTGGGAGGTCGGCGACGCGGCGGCTACCGACCGCGCGTTCGCTCGCGCCGACGTGGTCTCCAGGCTGAAGCTGCACTACCCGCGCTCGCACCCGTCACCCATCGAGTGCTGCGGCTCGATCGCGGACTTCAACCGCGCCACTTCCAAGCTCACCGTGTATATGACCACGCAGGCGCCGCACATCATCCGGGCCGCGGTCGCGCTGGTGGCCGAGCTGCCCGAGCACATGATCCGAATCATCTCCCCGGACATCGGCGGCGGCTTCGGCAACAAGGTCCCGGTCTACCCGGGGTACGTCTGCTCGATCCTGGCCTCGATCCTGCTCGAGCGGCCGGTGAAGTGGATCGAGGACAAGACGGGCAACCTCATCTCCACCGGCTTCGCCCGGGACGTCTACCTCGACGGTGAGATGGCGCTGCGCCGCGACGGCAAGATCCTCGGCGTCCGGATGCACACCGACGCCGACCACGGCGCGTTCTTCTCCGACGCGCAGCCGAGCAAGTTCAAGATCGGGCTGATGCACTCGGCCTTCGCCGCCTACGACATCCCGGCGGCGCACCTGACGGCCCGCGGCACCTACACCAACAAGGCGCCAGGCGGCGTGGCCTACCGGTGCTCGTTCCGGGTCACCGAGGCGATGTTCTTCCAGGAACGCATGGTGCAGGCCGCGGCGGATGACCTCGGCATGGACCAGGCCGCGTTCCGGCGGATGAACTTCGTCGCCGACGACCAGTTCCCCCACCGCACCCCGTTCGGGTTCCTGACCGACTCCGGCCAGTACGGAAAGTGCCTCGATGTCGGCCTCAAGGCGGTCGGCTACGAGGAATTCCTGCGCCTGCAGCAGGAGGCGAGGTCCAGGGGCCGGCTGCTCGGCATCGGCATCTCCACCATGACCGAGCCGCTGGGGGCGGGCAATAGCCGCGAGTACGACATCCTCGGCATCAAGATGTTCGACTCGGCTGAGCTCAAGGTGCACATGACCGGCAAGGCCATCGTCCGGACCGGCGCCCGGGGCCAGGGCCAGGGGCACGAGACGACCTGGGCCCAGATCGTCAGCCACGAGCTCGGCATCCCGGCCGACGACATCGTCGTCGAGGAAGGCGACACCGACACCGCCCCGTTCGGCATGGGCACCTACGCCTCCCGGAGCACGCCGGTGGCAGGCGCGGCGGTCGCGATGGTGTCCCGCAAGATCCGGGCCAAGGCCCGCAAGCTGGCCGCGCACCTGCTCGAGGCGTCCGAGGAGGACATCGAATGGGAGCTCGGCCGGTTCTACATCCGCAGCGCGCCCGACCGAGGCGTGACCATCCAGGAGTGCGCGATGGCCGCGTACAGCAACATGCCGGACGGCATGGAGCCGGGCCTTGAGAACACCGCGTACTACGACCCGCCCAACCTGACCTGGCCGTTCGCGGTCTACATCGTCACCGTCGAGGTCGACCCAGAAACAGGGGTCTGGGACGTGCTGAACATGGTGGCGGTCGACGACTGCGGCGTCCGGATCAACCCGATGATCGTGGAGGGCCAGATCATGGGCGGCCTCACCGAGGCCTACGCGATGGCCAACATGCAGTTCATCACGTTCGACGCCGACGGCAACTGCGTGGGCTCGAACTACATGGACTACCTGCTGCCGACCGCCTGGGAGACGCCGGGCTTCGAGCTGCACAGCGAGGTCGTCACCCCGTGTCCGCACCACCCGATCGGCGCCAAGGGCATCGGCGAATGCGCCGCGGTGGGCGGCCCGGCCGCCTTCGTCAACGCGGTCATCAACGCGCTGTCGGGCACCGGAGTCCGCAATATCGACATGCCGTTGCTTCCTGACCGGGTGTGGGAAGCGATCACCTATCGTCGCGACATCTCCGGCGCGCCGCCGGTACGGTCGGACGACTGACAGCGGAGTGGCTGATGGAAGGCTTGGGCGTACTTAAGGAGATGGGCGAGCTGACCCGCCGCGGCGAGGCGTTCGCGCTCGCGACCGTGGTCTGGCGGCAGAGTCCTTCCTCCAGCCAGCCGGGCTCGCGCGCGATCATCACCGGTGACGGCAAGCTGCACGGCTGGATCGGCGGCGCCTGCGCCGAGCCGGTCGTCATCCGCGAGGCGCAGCGGGTGATAGCGGAGGGAACGGCCAAGCTGCTGCTGCTGGGAACGCCGGAGCAGTTCGGCGCGGGAGTGCCGGACGGAATGACCGTGGTTCCTATCTCCTGCCAGAGCGAGGGCGCCCTCGAGGTGTACATCGAGCCGATCCTGCCGGTCCCGCACCTGGTAATCGTCGGCGATTCCCCGATGGCGCGCACGCTCGCCGACCTGGCCGGGAACCTGGGCTGGCGCGCCGACCTGGTCCGCGGCCCGGATTTCGCGACCGAGCACGCGGACGAGCGCACCATGATCGTCGTGGCGACTCAGGGCCATGACGACGAGGAGGTGCTCGAGCGCGCGGTCGCCGTCCGGCCCGCCTACCTCGGCCTGGTCGGGTCCCGGCGGCGTGGCGCCACCGTGCTCGGCTACCTCGCCGACCGGGGCGTGCCCAGGGACCAGCTCGACCGGGTGCGGGTGCCGGCCGGCCTGGACCTGGGCAGCACGACGCACCAGGAGATCGCGGTGGCCATTCTCGCCGAGCTGGTCCAGCTCCGCGCCTCCGGTGCGCTGACGGCCGCGCCGGCCCGGCCCGCAGCCGGATCCGCGAAGCGGCCGACCGAGGCCATCGACCCGGTCTGCGGGATGACGGTGACCATCGAGCCGTCAGGCCTCCCGATGACGTATGAGGGTGCCGATTACTACTTCTGCTGTGCCGGCTGCCGCCGGGCGTTCGAGAAAGACCCTGGTGCTTACGTGAAGAAAGAGACCCGATGCTGATCAAGAATGAGTTCGAGGTCGCTGAGCCGGTCGAGAAGGTCTGGCAGTTCTTCGAGAACATCCCCCAGGTCGCCGCGTGCCTGCCGGGCGCGGAGCTGACCGAGGATCTCGGCGACGAGAAATACAAGGGCAAGGTCGCCATCCGGATGGGGCCGGTCCGCATGCAGTTCGCGGGCACCGCTGATATCACCGAGCGCGACGAGGCGGCCAAGCGCGTAGTCGTGCACGCGGCCGGCGCGGACGAGAAGGGCCGCGGCCAGGCCAGCATGGTCGTGACGGCGGTGCTGGCCCGGGTGGGCCGCGGCACCAAGGTCGGCGTCACCCAGGACCTGCAGCTGTCCGGCGCGGCGGCGCAGTACGGCCGGGGCATGATCTCCGACGTCACCGCCGTGCTGATGCGCGACTTCGCCACGAACATGCAGGACCGGATCCAGCGGATCGAACGCGGGGAGTCCGCCGAGCAGATCGCGGCGGTCGCCGCGACCCCGGCCAAGGGCTTCACCCTGGGCCTGCGGGCCGCGGTGATGGCCCTGAGCCGGGTCTTCCGCCGTTTCTTCCTTCCCTACCAGCCCGCAAGGCAGGAGTACTAGTCATGGTCTTGTGGTGGATCGGTAACGCGGTTCTGCTGCTGGTGGTGCTGCCGGTGGTCATCTTCCTGCTCAACCGCGTACTAGCCGCGGTCGAGCGGATCCGGGGCGCCGCCGACGACATCCTGGCCGGCGGGGTCGCCCTGATCGGCGAGCTCAACGGAGTGCCGGAGGCGCTGGCCGTCACCGACACGACCATCAAGGAAGTCTCCGTCGGCGCCGTCAGGTACGCCGGCTCCGTCGCCAAGCTCCTCGGCTGAGCGGCACGCACTAAGCAGAAGGGAGAACGGCCATGCCAGCAGCCGCCTGGGCGACGCTGATCATCGCCGCGCTGATCATCGCGATCACCGCGGTGGGCCTGCTACGCGTCATCTTCCACCTCAGGGCAGTCAAGAAGACGCTGGTCGCGACAACCGGTGGTGTCCAGGTCGTCGCGAGCCTGACCAGCACGGTGCCCGCCCGGCTCACCTCGGTCAACGCGAACCTGAAACCCGTCCGCGACTTCTGCGAAACGGTCTGAGACCCGGCAAAGGAGCCGTTATGCATGCGCAAGTCCTCGCCGCGGGGACCAGCACCACCGGCTGGGTGGTGGGCTACACCATCGGCATCGTCATCGTCCTGGTCGTAGTGGCCCTCGTGGTGCCGATCCTGATGCTGGCCCGGTCGATCGGCAACGAAGCGCCGAAGATCAACGACGCGCTGACCGACGCGGTGCACAACACCGCGCCGCTCGCCGCCCTGCGCACCACGATTGAGCACGCCACCATCATCATCAGCGGCCTGCAGCGCGGCCGCGCCAGGCTGGGAGGCTAGCGATGCACACACTGGCCATGTCCTCGACCGAGCACAACCTGTGGACGATCGCGAACATCCTCGGCCTGGTCGTGGTGGTCGCGGTCGCCGCCCTGCTGAGCCTGCTCATCTACCTGGTGAAGGTCATCGACCGCCGGGTGGTCACGGTCAGGGACACACTCAAGGCGGCGGCGGCGAACACCGCCGACACCGTGCTGATCCCGCAGGTCGCCACCGGCGTCGAGGCCGTTCTCGCCGAGGGCCTGCAGCACCATCTGTTCCTCGGCCGCGTGCTCGGAAAGGTTAAGTCATGACGGGGCTGGTCGTCTGGACGGTCATCGATGTGGTCCTGCTCATCGCCGGGCTGGCGTTCTACCTGTTCTGGGTCGGCACCTTGCTCACCCGCATCGCCGGGAACCTGGAAGAGTGCGCGGAGATCGTCCGGACCATCGTCGGCCACGCCAAGCTCATCGGGCCGGGGGTGGAGCACATCAACGAGACCGGCGGCGTGGTCGCGGGGGCGCTGCCGCTGCTTTACGGGATGGCCGAGGGCATCGTGACCGGAGTGACCCCGCTGCCGGAGCGGCCCGCGGTACCTGAGCCCGCCCGGCCGGCCTCGGGGACGCGGCGCTCGCGCCTGCTGGACGCGGTGGGCTTCCGCTCGCCGTCCTGAACCCTGGCGTAGCCTAGCCCGGCGGGGTCCCGGGAACCCTGGGCCCCGCCGGATCTTTAGCCAGGCTGGGGGAGGACGCCGTGGTGCCGCCGATCCACTCGTCCTTCCACGCCTGGTCGTACTGCTGGTCATTGCACCGCGGCTGGTAGACCGCGGTCAGCTCCCTGGTGATCTGCTCGCGGTGCGCGGGGCCGCCGCCCGGGACCTCGTAGGTGCAGATGTACACCTTGTACTTGGATCCGGCCCGGCGGACCCAGCAGTGTGCGCGCGGGTGCTGGAAGGGGAACCGCTCCGCGGACAGGTCCTCGGAATGGCCCACGTAGATGACGGCGTACCGGTCCGGCTTGGTGTCCGGCGCTGGCTTATAGGCGATCACGTAGACGGCCGCGGTGGCCGGCGGCGTCCAGCCCGCCAGCAGCCGGGGCCCCTCGAACGGGTAGCCTGCCAGCGATCCGAGCCGGATCATCAGAATTCGTCCTCGTCCTCGCTGATCGCCTCGGTCCGCGCCACCGGGGCGGCCGGGAGCCCGGCCTCGGCGGCGGCCCGCGTGAACTCCTGCGACGCCCTGGCGATCGCCTCCTCGCGGCTGCCGGCTTCCACGATCAGCTGCGCGCCGTACCGGTTCGTGCCGATCCCGGTGGCGATGCCGCCACTGGCGGCGACGGCGTCGGCCAGCTCGACGACCTGCTCACGGGTCACCACCCGGTCGGTCTCGGCCTCGATCCCCACGCTCCACCTCACCGCATGCTCCTCACCGGCACCCTCATGGCTACTGTAAGCACTGGCTGTTAATTGAGCCCGGGCAGCAGCGTAGCGAGTTTCTCCAGGCTGTTCAGATCGTGCCCGGACAGCAGCAGGTCGATGTGCGGGGCGGCGATCATCATGCCGAGCGTGCTCGGCCGGAAATCCGCGTCGTCGCCCTTATGCGGGTTGAGCCAGACCACCCGGTGGCTCAGCAACGACAGCCGCTCCATCGCGGCGGCCAGGACGGCGGGATCCCCCCGGTCCAGTCCGTCGGAACAGATCACCACCACGCCGCCGCGGCACAGGCCGCGGCGCCCCCAGCCGCGGACGAAGGCGTCCAGGCTGTCGCCGATCCTGGTGCCGCCGTCCCAGTCGAACGCCGCGCGGGCCGCCCGCTCCAGCGCCTCGTCCGGCCGGCGGCACTCCATCGCCCCGGTCACGCGCGTCAGCCGGGTACCGAAACAGAAGACCTCAACCCGCCCCGCCGACCTCTTCGCCGAATGCGCGAACTGCAGCAGGCTGCGCGAGTAGTCGGCCATCGAGCCGGATATGTCGAGAATGAGGATCAGCGGCCGCAGCCGCACCTTCCGGCGCCGCCAGTACAGCTGCGCGGGCTCGCCGTGCATCCGCATGGATTCCCGGACGGTGCGGCGGAGGTCAGGCCGGGATCCGGTCCTCGCGGCGGCGCTGCGCCGGGTCCGGCGCCGTGGCGGCGTCAGCCTGATCCTGGCCATGATCCGCCGCAGCGCCGCGAGTTCCTCTGGCGTGCAGGCCGCGAACGACTTGTGCTTGAGCACATCGACATCAGAGGCCATCCAGCCCAGGATGGCCTCGTCCTCGTTCTCGTCGTCGCCCGGCTCGGTGGACGGAATGGCCATCGCGCCCTGCGCCTGCGCCGACGCCCGCAGCATCAGCTCCAGCGTGTCCGCGGCCGGGCCTTCGGCGTCGAGGAAAAACCGGCGGAAGATCTTGTCGTAGGTGGCGATGTCCTCGTGCCGGTTCACCAGCGTGGTCCGTCCCGCCCAGTACAGGTCCACTAGATCGGCCGGGTCCAGCCTGCTCAGGGCCGAGCAGTAGACCAGGATGTCCCCGGAACCGACGGCGACCCCGCCCGCGCGCAGCTCGGCGGCGAAGCGGGCCAGCAGTCCGGTGAACGGGACGTCCGCCGGATCAGGATCCTGGCGCACCGGAGGTGATGTCCTGCAGGTTGTCGCGGACCACATCGAGATCGTCCCGGTCCTTCACCACGGCGCCGAGGGTGTCCTGCGCGTTGCTCGTGTCGAGATCGGTCTCGCCGAGGAAGTCCAGGGTGCGCGCCCAGTCGATGGTCTCTGCCACCCCCGGCGGCTTGGCCAGGTCCAGCTCACGGAGCCGGTGGACGGCGGCGACCACCTTGCGGGCCAGCGCAGCGGGGACACCCGGCTCCCGGATCCGGACGATCTCGACCTCGCGTTCGGCGGCCGGGTAGCCGATCCAGTGATACAGGCAGCGGCGCTTCAGCGCGTCGTGCAGCTCCCGGGTGCGGTTGGAGGTGAGCACCACGAGCGGCGGGCTCTCCGCCTTGACGGTGCCGATCTCGGGGATGCTGATCTGGAAGTCGGACAGGATCTCGAGCAGGAAGGCCTCGAACTCGTCGTCGGCCCGGTCGATCTCGTCGATGAGCAGCACCGCCTGGTCGCCGGCCCGGACCGCCTCCAGCAGCGGTCGTTCCAGCAGGAACTTCGGGCCGAAGAGCTTGTCTACCGCGTCGGAGTCGCCGAGCTGATGCTCGGACAGGGCCCGGATGTGCAGCATCTGGCGGGCGTAGTCCCACTCGTACAGCGCCTGGTTGGTGTCGATGCCCTCATAGCACTGCAGCCGGATCAGCTTGCGGCCAAAGACCGACGCGATGACCTTGGCCACCTCGGTCTTGCCCACCCCGACCTCGCCCTCGAGCAGGATCGGGCGGTTCAGCGACAGGGCGACGAACAGCGCCGTGGACAGTCCCCGGTCAGCCAGGTACCCGCCCTGACGCAGGGTCTCGGTCAGCTCGCCGACGGTTTCCGGGCATTGCATTCGCTAGGGCTCGGACCGCAGGACCAGGTCCCGTACGCTGCCCGCGGCCGGGTTCAGCTTGCCCTCACGCGCGAGCTGGGTGCGCCACGCGACCCTCAGGTCGCCGTCGTTCTCCTCAGCCAGGCCGTCGAAGCCGACGTCAGACATCCGCTGGCAGGCCCTGGTGTTGCCGCAGGCTTCCTCGACCTCTTCCGCCGTCTGCCCCTGAGCGCTCCATACCGTGCGGAGCACCTCGAGTACCTCATCGTGGTTGCCGCCCATCTGCTGGCACCCTTTCTCCCGTTCGGCAGGCACGCGTATCGCACTTTGACTCTATGTCCTGGTCGCCGACCGGGCGAGCGCGGATTAAGAGTTCCCTTATCACTGACAGGACGGCTCGTTCGGACCCTGCTGGCGGTCTTGTGTCGTGGTGTTGCGGTGCCCATGTGAGCGATGAGGCACGGGCGAATCTTGATGTGCCCAGCTTAGGAAAGATCTTGGAAAATATTCGCTACGTGGAGGATCGTAGGGACTGGGATCCTCAAAACTTTCCACGAAACCAGAATCCTCCAGGATAAAGGCCGCGCATCTCGCCCAGGTGATCGGAGAACGCGCGGATGGGGCCAGCGGGACCAGTGGGACCGGCTCAGCAGCGTCGTCGCGGCGGCCGCCGGCGCCGCGAGCCTGGCCGCGCCGGATGCCGGCGGCCAGACATCCGGCACCGCGTGGGTTCCGGCGGGATAAGCCCAGCCGTATCCGTTCGGCATCAAAAGATCCTTTGGGCCGAACGGACGGTGGTGACAGCCTTCAGCCTTCCAGCGCGTCGCGCATGGGCTGAAGCTTGACCAGCGTCTCGGCGAGCTCGGCGGCCGGTTCCGAACCCGCCACGATGCCGCAGCCGGCGAACAGCCGGGCGGTGCGGGCCGAAAGGTGCGCGCAGCGCAGCGCGATGCCCCACTCGCCGTTCCCCTCGGCGTCCACCCAGCCGACCGGCCCGGCGTAACGCTCCCGGTCCATGTGCTCGAGCTCGCGGATGAGCTCCAGGGCCGCCGCCGTCGGAGTCCCGCAGACCGCGGCGGGCGGGTGAACCGCGGCGGCCAGGGCGAGCACCGATTTCGGCGTCCCGTTGTCGGTCAGCGTCCCGCGGATATGGGTGCCGAGGTGCTGCAGGTTCGGCAGCTTCAGCAGGGACGGCCGCGGTTCGACCTCGAGCGTGTCGCACAGCGGCCCCAGCCCGTCGCGGATCGAGGCGACCGCGTAGGCGTGTTCCTCGGTGTTCTTCGCCGAGGCCAGTAGCGCCGCGCCCAGCGTCTCGTCCTGCGCCGGGTCACCGCTACGCGGGGCCGTGCCGCCGAGCACCAGCGCGCTGACCTGACGGCCGTCCCGCCGGACCAGCAGTTCGGGGGTCGCGCCGACCAAGCCGTCGCAGGCGAAGGTAAAGCAGCCGGGATAACGGTCGGCTAGCCTGCGCAGCACGACCCGTGCGTCGATGGGCTCGGCGGCGGTGGCGAAGACATCCCGGGCCAGCACCACCTTGCGCAGGCTGCCGGTCCTGATCGCCGCCACCGCGTCGGCCACCGCCCGTTCCCACCGCGGCCCCGGCAGGCTGCCCTCGCTCCACCGAATGCCCGTCGGCGGCTCCGGCGCGCGGAACGGGCTGTCGACAGCGGCGGGCTCGCCTGGTTCGGACACGGTGGTGAGCCAGGCGTGGCCGCGGCCGTCACGGCCGAGTACGGTGCGGGGCACGATCAGCGCCGACCCGTCGGATGAGGCGTCGAAGGTGAAGCTGCCGAACGCGATTGGACCGGAACCCCGCACCCGCACCTGGTCGTCGATGTCGGTGGCGTCGAACACCGAACGGAGCCATTTCTCCCCGGCGGTGAACCTGTCTTCTCCCGCGGGCAGCGTGACCCGGACCGCCTCACCCCAGCCGGCCAGTCCGGCCCCGTGGTGTACCCAGGCCAGCACATCCGGCTGGGGGAGGCGTCCGAGAAGATCTTCCGGGTCCGGGACGGCAACGGTGCGGGCCAGGAGCCGCCCGGTCTCCTGGCGACTCAGCACCCGCACCCTGCCATCGGCCTCACCCGGTCATCACCCGCCACGAACCCACATTCTAAGTGCCGTCTGTCACCGGACTGCCTTCCGGGTGCGCCAGTGCGCTCGGCCACCAGATGTGCCTGCCGATGTCCAAGGTCAGCGCGGTAACGAGTACCGACCTCACCACGATCGTGTCGAGGAGCACGCCGAGCGCGACCGCCACGCCGATCTCGGTGAATTCCACCAGCGGCAACGTCCCGAGCATCGCGAACGTGCCCGCGAGCACCAGTCCGGCCGAGGTGATGACGCCACCGGTGGCGGCCAGGCCGGCCACCGCGCCGCGCCGGGTCCCCAGCCGGGCGGATTCCTCGCGCACCCGGGTCATCAGGAAGATGTTGTAGTCGATCCCCAGGGCCACCAGGAACACGAAGACGAACAGCGGGACCGAGGTATCGGCTCCCGCGAACCCGAACAGGTACTTGAAGATCAGCGACGACAGGCCAAGAGCCGCGGTGAAGGACAGCACCACGGTGGCGATCAGGATAAGCGGCGCCACGATCGCGCGCAGCAGCAGGGCCAAGATGATGAGCACCACGCCGAGGATCAGCGGGATGAGCAGATCCCGGTCATGAGCCGAGGCGCTCTCCACGTCCTTGTTGATCGCGGTGCCGCCCCCCACCTTGGCGTTGGCGCCGGGGATGGCGTGCAACGTCGTCCGTATCTGGTCTACCAGCGTGTACGCGGCGGGGCTGTCCGGAGGCGACTTCATCGTCGCCTGCAGGAAGGACAGGCCGTCCCTGGTCACCGGCGAGGTGACAGTGGCGATGCCTGGCGTGCCCGCGAGCGCGGTCCTGACCGGCCCCGCGCTGGCGGCGGTCGAGATCACGTCGACGGGTTCGCCGGAGCCGGCCGGGAAATACTTGGCCAGCACCTGCTGCGCGGTGATCGAGGGCTGGGTACCGCGGAACGACTCGGCCGTGGTCAGCGTGCCGAACTTGAACCCGACCATCCCAGCCGCGCTGGCCCCGAGCACGATCGCCGTCACCAGCCACACCGTCCGCGGGCGGCGGGCGATCGCCTGCCCCACTCGTGACCACGCCCCGCGGGTGGTGGGCTCCACGGAGCCGAAGGCCGGGCCTGGCCGGCCAGAACATCCAGCGGCCGAAGATCACTAGCAGGGCGGGCAGCAGCGTGATCATGGCGATCAGGCCTACGGCGATCCCGACCGCGGCGACCGGGCCGAGCCCGGAGATGTCATTGGACTCGGCCGCGAGCAGGCAGATCATGCCCGCCACGACGGTCAGCCCGCTGGCGATGATGGCCGGCCCGGCCCGCCGCAGGGCCACGGCCATGGCCTGGTGCCGGTCCTCATGCCTGCGCAGTTCTTCGCGGTACCTGGCGATCAGCAGCAGCGCGTAGTCGGTGCTGGCACCGATCACCAGCACGACCAGGATGCCCCCGCTCTGCCCGTTGACGACCAGGTTCGCGTGCTGGGTCAGCAGGTAGATGACGGCCTCGGCGACGGTCAGCGCCACCCCCGCCGACATGATGGGCAATAGCCACAGCACCGGACTCCGGTAGGTCAGCAGCAGCAGGACGACGACCACGGCCAAGGTGGCGTACAACAGGGTGGAGTCGATGCCCTTGAAGATCTTGAGCTCGTCGGCGGCGCTGGCGGCCGGGCCGCCGACGTACACGCTCAGTCCGGCGTCGTTCTTGGTCGCGGTGGACTTCAGGTTGGACACGAAGCCGCTCAGGTCGCTGTTGTAGCCGAGATCCGCGCCGATGACGGTCTGGATCGCCTTGTGATCGGCGGACACGACCGGAGCGGCGACCCTGCCGTTCACGGCGGGCAGCGAGCCGAAGTAGCGGGCGTCAGCGTCCGCCTTGCGCAGGTCGGCTGCTGTTATCCCGGTATCGCGGACGTAGACCACGAGGGCCGGGTTGAGGTTCTTGGACTGGAAGAGGTTCTGCTCGTTCAGCTCCTGCGTGGACTCGGCCGACGAAGGCAGGTAAGCAGACGAATCGTTCTTCTCCGCGCCCTGCAGCTTGCCGGCCAGCGATCCGAGCGCCGCGACCATCAGGATCCAGAACGCGACCACCAGGTACTTGGACCGGCGGCCGCAAATGATCGTGACCAGCCGGCTGACGCCACGGGGCCGCGCTCGCCGGCCCCGTTCCGCCGGGCGCAAGGCCCGGGCAGCTCTCGTTTCATAACCCTGTGTTTCCTGACCCCGTGTCTGCTGGCCTTCCGTCCCGGTGTCCCCGCCGGCGGCGGGGACACCGGGACCGCTGCCCGGCGTGTTACGGGGCGCCCCCGTGGTCCCGCGTGCCACGTCGTCCTCCTCACGATTAAGTTGTCTGATAAAGTCTTCAGCAAATACGATGTATCGCATCGCCTGCGGCTGTCAAGTTATATCTTGAATTTGCGCGGCAATGTTCACGGCCGGATCGCGCCGTGATAGCCAGGGCCGTGATAGCCAGGGCCGTGATAGCCAGGGCCGTGATAGCCAGGGCCGTCGATAGCCAGGGCCGTCATAGCCAGGGCCGTCATAGCCAGGGCCGTCACAGCCAGCTTCGCCCGGCGGCGCCGGCGGCGCATCGCCTGCGCGGCCATCTTTCCTGTACCTGTTCGGCCGACCGCCCGTCGGCCATCTGGACCCGCCGCATCCACCGTTTGGCCGGCCTTGTCCGTCCGCCCGCGTTGTCACGACGTTATTGACGAGGCAAGGGAGCGCGGCTCATCGGTCAGAGCAGGGTGAGTTGCTCCGGCGGCGCGGGAATCCCGGCGGGTGCCGGTGCGTGCGGGGGCCTCGGACTCACCACGGCGGCGGGCGGCTCACGCCGCCGCAAGGCGGCGTGACCGAAACCGGGCCGCGGCCGGCCGATGCCGTGCTTGTCCGCGAGCTCGCGGACCTGCCCGGCGATCTTGGCCTGGTAGGCCTTGGGAGCGTAGGCGCCCCGGCCGTACAGCTCCAGGTAGCGGTCGACCAGCTCGGGATGCTGGGCTCGCAGCCAGCCGAAGAACCAGTCCCGCGTCCCGGGGCGCAGATGCAGCACGATCGGCATGATGTGGGTGGCGCCGGTGGCCGCGATCTGCCTGACGGCCTCGTCGAGCTGGGCGGGGGAGTCGGAAAGGAACGGCACGACCGGTCCCATGAGCACGCCGCAGCGAAGCCCGCGCTCGTTCAGGGCCGCGCACGCCTCGAGCCGCCGTCCCGGGGCGGGCGTGCCCGGCTCGACAGATCGCCACAGATCGTTGTCGACAAATCCCACCGAGACGTTCAGGCCCACGTCCGTGATCTGCGCCGCCGCCGCGAGCAACTCCATGTCACGAAGAATCAGCGTGCCCTTGGTCAAGATCGAGAACGGGTTGGCGGCATCCTTGAGCGCGCCGATGATGCCGGGCATCAGCTGGTAGCGGCCCTCCGCCCGCTGATAGCAGTCCACGTTCGTGCCCATCGCGATGTGCTCGCCCTGCCATCCCCGGGACGCCATCTTCTTGCGCACCAGTTCGGGCGCGTTGACCTTGACAACGACCTTGGTGTCGAAGTCCGCCCCTGTGTCGAGGTTGAGGTAACTGTGCGTGTTGCGAGCGTAACAATATACGCACGAATGCTGGCAGCCACGGTAGGGGTTGATGGTCCAGCGGAACGGCATCCGGGACGCCTCTGGGACCCGGTTGACGACGGACTTGGCCTGGACCTCGAAGAAGGTCATGCCGCGGAAGCCGGGGGTGTCAAAGGTGCGAGCCACCGCGCCGCGCTCGATCAGCGGGATCGCGGTGTCCCGGCGTCCGGCGAGGGGCAGGAGGTCACCGCCGGCCGCTTCCTGGTCGTCCGGCGGGGCATCGTCAAGCCGCAGGTTGTCCCAGCGCATATCGAACACGATAGAACGACTTTTCGATCATAGCAAGCTCGACACGCTCACACTCGCCGTAAGTATTTAACCGGGACCTATGTAAACGGCGTGCAGCGTAGCGTAACGTACGTGTCTGAGGGGACGTGGTATGCGCCGTGACGGGCGTGGATTCCTCGCCGCGAAAAACAGGTGAAGTACGAAGCCAGAACAATTGGATAAAGACTTGCTCCTGAGGGATAGTGAGAGGGTAATCACCCAGTGCACGATGCGGAGGTGGCCGTATGGCGCTGTCGATGGACGAGCAGCGGGTGCTCGCCGAGATCGAGCGGCGGCTCGCAGCCGACGATCCCGGGCTGGCTACCTGCCTGACGTCGTTCAGGCGCCCCGGTCCGGCCACTGTGCTGCGCTCGCCCCGGGCGCGAATCGTCGGTTCGCTGTTCACGGTCCTGCTCGTCGCCATGGTCTCGCTGATGGTCTACGCGATGATCCCGTTCCGGACGCACGTACGGCCATCACCCACCCAGAGCACGGCCGCGGCGGCGACCTCTGAAGCCCCCCAGTCGGCCACCACCCAACCCGTGGCGGCCAATGCGAGCGCCAGCGGGGGCGGGACGCGTTCGTCCGCCAAGTCCGCGGCGCCTTCGGCTAGCGGACACCGGCCCACCAGTCAGGCCGCGGACCAGACGATTCCCCCCGGCGGGCCGTAGCCCGGTACGGCTAAGGAATCGCGCCACAGCTGGACGAGATAACGTTCCAGTCCCTCGAGCGTCTTCTTCTCCTGCTGGAACTCGTCGCTGAGCGGGTTGCGGTGACGGTCGAAGAGCTCGGCGTAGCGGCGGGTGACCTGGTCGCGGTTGCCCGCGTAGACGCGCACCGAATAGTCGCCGACCCCGCCGGCGAGCCGGAGCCCGCGAACCGCGCTACCGGCCAGGCCCATGTTGACACTCAGCTGCCCGCGCAGGTAGATGGACCCCTTAGCCTCTTCGTCCCAGGCATCGCCGCAAGGCGGCGGAGCCGTGTCCCACTCTTCGAGGACGAGGCGGACGTCAATGTCTTCCTGCAGGCTGCCCACCCACAACTGCTCTCGGTTCGTGCTGATCAGCGCGCCCACTGGGGGCAGCGGGCCACCCGGTGAGTCCGGGTCGACGGACGGGTCGTGAATCCGGAACATTCTCCGTTCCGGCGTGACTGGAATGACCAGCTGTAGCAACCTGCGGCTCATGGTTCCCCCCCTCGGCACGTTGATACCTCAGATATCACCCTGCTTCGCTAGCAAATCTAGACCGCATACGAACATCATGCAGGCCAAAACGGCCTTGAACCGCTGAAAGTAACCGCTTGACTACAGCATGCATCGGTGTACCGTCATATTTGTTATGAACGTTGTGTCCGACCTTGACCTGCCGGCGTTCGACTACACCGCGCCGGACTTCTCGGCCGATCGCTACCATCAGCAACTCGCCGAGACCCGTCAGCTGGGGTGGCTGGCCAAGTCCCCGCTGGCCTACATCGTCCTGGACCATGATTCCGGCGAGTTCTTCCTGCGGTCGAGGGTGACGGCGTTCCCTGGGCGGCAGATCGCGGAGTTCTTCGGCGTGACCGGCGGTCCGCTGGCGGAACACATCGACACCAACATCTTGAACCTCACGGGGGATCAGCACCGGCGGCTGCGGGCGCTGGTCGGGCCGGCGCTCACGCCGCGCGCGGCCGACCGCTGGCGTCCGGTTATGCGCGGCTTTCTCGAGGATCTGTGGGCATCAGTCGAGGCCTGCGGCGAGTGCGATTTCGTCGCCGCGGTGGCCCGGCCGTACCCCTCGCTGACCATCGCCACCGTGCTCGGCGCGCCGCACAAGGACGCGATGCGGCTGCACACCTGGTCCTCCTGGGTACAGCGGCAGTTCGACATCCGAGCCCTCGGGACGAACAGGGACGACATCGAGCGCTCGGTCACCGAGGTCCAGGCCTACGTGACGGAGCTGCTGGAGGCCAGGCGGGCCGCGCCCGCCGACGACCTGATCAGCGAGCTGCTGGCGGCGCAGGAAGGAGGGGACCGGCTGTCCGCCGCGGAGTGCGTGCAACTGGTCGTGAACCTGCTCGCCGGAGGAATCGACACCACCGCGGCTCAGCTCGCGCACGCGATCCGGCTGTTCGCCGAGCAGCCCGTCCAGTGGTCGCGGCTGGCCGACGATCCTGACCTGGTCTCGCGGGCGGTCGACGAGGTGCTGCGGTTCGAGCCCGTGACGCCGTTCACTGCGCGGATCTGCCTGCAGGAGATCGAGCATCGCGGCGTCATCTTCCCGGCGGGGACGATCATCGCGGTTTGCGCGGAGCGGGCCAACCGCCAGGGCGACGACGGCGAGCGTTTCGACATCACGGCGGCGCGCGATGCGAGGCTGCTGACCTTCGGAGCAGGAACGCACTACTGCCTGGGCGCGAACCTGGCCCGGGCCGAACTGGAAGAGGCGCTCGCGTTCCTGGCGCCACGCACCCGCGACCTGACCCTGAACGGGCCACCGCAACTGGGCGGGGTCGAGGGGATCTACGGGATCGACAAGCTCCCGGTCACCTGGTCTGCTTCAGCCGGGATGAACCTGAACCACGGCCCAGGGCCGGACGTGTAAATAAGTAGCCGGTACTCGTCCACGGCGGGTACGACCCGAGGGGTTTGCGCCATGCAGGCACCAGTGGAAGTCGCCCACGGGAGGTCACTTAGCGTGCCTGGCCGGCTACCGGGACGAGCGCTCGCGCCCGTCCCGGGCCGCACCCCTGCGGGCCGCGCTCCCGCGCTCGCCGCGGTCGCCGATACGGGCGTGGTCGCCGATACGGGCGTGGTCGCCGATACGGGCGTGGTCGCCGATACGGGCGTGGTCGCGACCCGCGGGCGCCGCATCCTCATGCTCGCGGTGTGCTGCATGAGCCTGTTCATGGTCGGCCTGGACAACACGATCGTGAACGTGGGGCTCCCGGCCATCGGCCGGGACCTGCATGCCGGTATCTCCGGCCTGCAGTGGACGGTCGCCGCCTACACGATCGTCCTAGCCGCCCTGCTGATGTTCTCGGGCGCGCTCGCCGACCGGATCGGGCGCCGGACCATCTTCCAGGTCGGCCTGTCGCTGTTCACGCTCGGTTCCTGGCTATGCAGCCTGGCCCCGAGCCTGCCGTGGCTGATCGCCTTCCGCATCCTGCAGGGGGTGGGCGGCTCGATGCTGAACCCCGCCGCGCTCGGCATCATCACGAACACGTTCACCGGCCGGGCCGAACGCGCCCGGGCGATCGGCGTCTGGGACGGCGTGTTCGGCCTGTCCATGGCGCTCGGCCCGGTCCTGGGCGGCGTGCTGATCGGCACCGTCGGCTGGCGCGGCATCTTCTGGGCCAACATCCCGGTCGGCCTGGCCGCCATCTCGCTGACCGCGCTGTTCGTGCCCGACTCCAAGGCGCCGCAGTCGCGCCGCGCAGACTGGGTGGGCCAGTTCCTCGTGATCGTGATGCTCGGTTCGCTCGCTTACGCGATCATCGAAGGGCCCGGGTACGGCTGGTACTCACCGGAGATCTTCGCCTTCTTCGCCGCGAGCGTGGCCGCGCTGGCCATCCTGCTCGCCTACGAGCCCCGCCGCGCGGAACCCATGATCGACTTGCGGTTCTTCCGCAGCGTACCGTTCGCGGGCGCCAACCTCAGCGCCGTCTGCGCGATCGCCGCGATGGCCGGGTTCCTTTTCCTTTCCACCCTGTACCTGCAGGACGTACGCGGGCTGTCCGCGCTTCAGGCCGGCCTGACCATCCTGCCCATGCCGGTAGTCATGGCCCTGTGCGCGCCGCTGGCCGGCCGCATAGTCGCCAAGCGCGGCCCGCGGATTCCGCTGGTCATCGCGGGGGCGGCGCTCACGATCAGCAGCGCGGCGTTGTCACGGCTGACGGGCGACACCCAGCATGGGTACCTGATCGCCACCTACGCCCTGTTCGGGATCGGGGCCGGCATGGTCAGCTCGCCGATCACCAACGGGGTCATGTCCGGAGTTCCGAAGACCCAGGCGGGCATGGCTTCGGGTATGAACTCCTCCAGCCGCCAGCTCGGCCAGTCGCTCGGCGTCGCCATCGTGGGCACGGTCCTGGCGGCCAGCATGCGAGGGTCGATGCAGGCTGGCTTCGTGCAGGCCGCCCACGCCGGCTGGTGGATCATGGCCGGCTGCGGTTACGTCGTGCTCCTGCTCGGCCTGGTCTGCACGACGGCCTGGGCGAGGTCTACCGCGGCCCGGCTGAGCCCCGCCATCGACCTGATCGCCGACCGTTCCGGCTGCTAGCTGCCATGGCGGCGGGCGGTGCCGTGGCCCAGGCCCGGGACCAAGGTGGCTCCTTCGCCCATGGTGATCAAGGTCTCAGCCAGACGGCGCCGCTGGCCGCATCGGGCGGAATAGTCGATGATAGTGGGGTAGTTAGTTGCTGTCAGGCAATTAACTACCCCCAGCCGATCAGGTGATACCACTTGCCGGAGCTCAACAGCCGTCGCCGCATGCTCGTGCTCGTCATATGCTGCTTCAGCCTGTTCATCGTCGGTATGGACACCACGATCGTCAACGTCGCGCTGCCGTCCATCGGACGGGACCTGCACGCATCGGTCTCCGGCCTGCAGTGGATCATCGACGGGTACACCCTCGTGCTGGCCAGCCTGCTGATGTTGTCTGGCGCCACCGCCGACCGGGTTGGCCGCCGCCGGGTGTTCCAGATCGGCCTGGCCATGTTTACCGCCGGCTCCGGGCTGTGCAGCCTGGCACCCGGCCTGGGCTGGCTGGTCGCGTTCCGGATGGTGCAGGCCGTCGGCGGTTCCATGCTCAACCCCGTCGCGATGTCCATCATCACCAACACCTTCACTGACCGGGCCGAACGGGCCCGCGCCCTCGGGGTATGGGGCGGGACGTTCGCCCTGTCCATGGCTCTCGGCCCGGTGCTAGGCGGCCTCCTGGTCGGCTCCGTCGGCTGGCGGGGCGTGTTCTGGGTCAACATCCCGGTCGGCCTGGCTGCCATCGCGCTAGCCGCGAGGTTCGTCCCCGAATCCAAGGCGCCGACGCCGCGCCGTCCGGACCCGGGCGGGCAGGCGCTCATCATCGTGATGCTGGGCTCACTGACCTACGCGATCATCGAGGGGCCCGATCTCGGCTGGCATGCTCCGGTGATCGTGGCCCTGTTCGCGGTGGCAGCCGTGGCGCTGGCGGTCTTCGTAGCCTACGAGGCGCACCGTACGGAACCAGTGCTGGACCCCAGGTTCTTCCGCAGCGCGCCGTTCGCGGGCTCGGTGCTGACGGCGATCAGCGCCTTTGCCGCGCTCGGCGGCTTCTTGTTCCTGGCCACCCTGTACCTGCAGGACATCCGGGGCCTGTCCGCGCTGAGCGCGGGCCTGCACATGGTGCCGATGGCGGTGGCGATGGCGGTCGGCGCGGTCGGCTCCAGCCGGGTACTCGCCCGCTGGGGCGGCCGCCTGCCGATGATGGGGGCGGGCGCGGCGCTGGCGGCAGGCGGAGTCCTGCTGTCCGGAATCACCGCGTCGTCATCAACGCTGTCGCTGTTCGTCGCGTTCACCGTCTTCGGCCTCGGCTCCGGCATGGTGAACGCGCCGATCACCCAGGCGGCGGTGTCCGGCATGCCCTTCTCCCAGGCCGGCGTGGCCTCGGGGATAGCGTCGACCAGCCGCCAGGTCGGCACCTCGCTCGGCGTCGCCGTCACCGGTTCGATTCTGGCCGGAAGCCTGCACGGGCCGCTGCGGGCCGGGTTCGTGGCGGCCAGCCACGCCGACTGGCTGCTGCTGGCCGCCTGCGGCGTCGTGGTCTTCGTGCTCGGCCTGGTCACGACCAGCCGATGGGCGCTGGACACCGCCGCCCGCACCGCCGCAGCCCTCGACCCGGCCGAAGCTAAAGCTCCCGCCATGACGCGCTAGAGCGGCCCACGGCCGTTAGCCGGGCTGGCCGGGGGCGGATTCCCCGACGGCGGTCATGGCGCGGACGAACCGGCCGATCTCGTCGATGGCGTGCCTGGCCTCGGGCAGGAAGTTCCAGAAGATATGGAAGGCGTGCGTCGGCACTGGATAGATCTTGATCCTGGCCTCGACGCCGCACTGGGTCGCGTGCTGGGTCAGCAGCTGGGCCTCCTGCAGGACGGAATCGCCCGAGGCGGCGTGGATGAGCAGCGGCGGGAGGCCAGCCAGGGATGCGTGCAGCGGGTTGAGCAGCGGGTCGTCGGCGGGCTGGCCGGCGAGGTAGGCCTGGGCGAGGCGGTGGGCCGCCTCCGGCGAGAAGACCAGCGAGGAATCCTGCGGCGGCCGTTGCGTCCGTCCGGTCAGATCGACCCACGGGCACATCAGCACGGCGCCAGCGGGCACCGGGAGGCCGCGCTCGCGCAGGGCCAGCAGCAGGGACATGACCAGGCCGCCGGCCGATGAGTCCCCGGCGACGACGATCTTGCCCTGGTCCGCACGCTCACCGAGGTCGGATGGCGCCATTCCCGGGTCGTGGCCGACGATCCGGCCGAGATCGTTCGGCACCTTCGTAAGCGTGCGGGCGGGGACATCGTCGTCCTAGCCAGCGACGGCGTCATCCGCCGCCTGCTGGAGGCCGGCGAGCTCGACCGGCTGAGCATCACCTTGTGCCCGGAGTTGATCGGCGCGGGCGCCCGGTTGTTCGGCGAAGGCCCGGCGGGCTCGTCCTGGTCGCTGGCCGAGGCCACGCCTACCAGCAGCGGAGCGCTCTGCCTGCGCTACGACCTGATCCGGCCCGCGGCCGGCCGGTGATTTTCGCCCCGGCCGACGTCCATACCCATGAACGCATTTCGTGAGAGGAAGACCGATGAACGACCGTAGTCGCTGGATCGCCCTGGTGGTGCTGTGCACCGGGATGCTGATGATCGTGCTGGACATGACGATCGTGAACGTGGCGTTGCCGTCGATCCAGGCGGATCTGGGCTTTTCGCAGGCCGCCCTGGCCTGGGTGGTCAACGCCTACCTGATCGCGTTCGCGGGGCTGCTGCTGCTGGCCGGGCGGCTAGGGGACCTGGCCGGGCGGCGGGACGTGTTCCTGACCGGGCTGGCTGTGTTCACGGTGGCCTCGCTGGCGTGCGGGTTGGCGGTGAACCAGCGGATGCTCATCGCGGCGCGGTTCGCGCAGGGGACCGGCGGCGCGATGACGTCCGCGGTGATCCTGGGCATGATCGTGACCATGTTCCCCGGGCCGCGAGAGCAGGCCCGGGCGATCGGCGTGTTCGCCTTCGTCGCCTCCGCGGGCGCGGCGATCGGGCTGCTGGCCGGCGGGATCCTCACCCAGGTGCTGAACTGGCACTGGATCTTCTTCGTCAACCTGCCCATCGGCGCGATCACCGCCGCCAGCGCGGTGCGGGTCATCGGCCGGGACCGGGGCGCGGGCCTGCGGGCGGGCATGGACGTGCCCGGCGCGCTGCTGATCACCGCGGCGATGATGCTGGCCGTGTTCACCATCGTGGATCCGGCCGCGCAGCAGGGCTGGCTGGCCCCGGAGACGCTCGGCCTCGCCGCCGCCTCGCTGATCCTGCTCGGCGCGTTCATCGCCCGGCAAGCCGCGGCGCGGCACCCGCTGATGCCGCTGCGGATCTTCGCCTCCCGCAACGTGACCGGCGCGAACCTGGTTCAGGTGCTGGGAACCGCGGGGATGTTCGGGATGTTCTTCCTCGGCTCGCTGTACCTGCGGCAGATCCAGGGTTACCGCCCGCTGCAGATCGGGCTGGCGTTCCTGCCCGTCGCCGTGGTCATGGGCGCGCTGTCGGTCCGGTACACCGACCGGCTGGTGATGCGGTTCGGCGCGCGTACCCTGCTGTTTCCCGGCCTCGGGCTGATCGCCGCCGGGCTGGCCCTGTTCGCCCTGGCCCCCGCGCACAGCGGCGGGTACCTGGCTTACGTGTTCCCGGTCACGCTGCTGATCGGAACCGGCGCCGGACTGTGCTTCCCCGCGCTGATGACGCTGGCCATGTCCAGTGCCACCGCGCAGGACGCCGGGCTGGCCTCCGGTCTGGTCAACACCACCGCCCAGATCGGCGGCGCGCTAGGCCTGGCCGTGCTGGCCACCGTGTCGGCCTCCCGGACCAACGCGCTGATCGCGCAGCACCGGCCGACCGCGGTCGCCCTGACCGAGGGCTATCACCTGGCCTTCTGGATCGCATTCGGCCTGGTCGTCGCGGCCATCGCGGCCGCCGCCGCGCTGCTGCGCCCGCAGCGCGCCGCCGCGGCCGAGCCGCAGCGGGCCCCGGAACTCGTCCCGGCCATCCAGGCCGACTGACCGCCTGCCGAGCGTCGCAGGGGCGCGCTCGGCATGTGACGGGTCGTGGCGGCGTGCACACAACGATGTGCACGCCGTCACATTCATCCCTGCCGGGCTCGCGGGTAGGGCCAGGCCGGCATCATCGGTTCCGGGACGGCTCGCCGGTCCGTGAGGAGCCGAAGCACTCTACTGTTCTACGCCGTTACTGTCCGCGATTCGTGTGGTACGCGCGGACAGCATCCGAAAGGCTCATACCGGCCAGCGCCTTGACGATAGAACCAGCGCGGGGGAGACTCGACAGCTGGCCTTGCCACACAGCGAGGTCGCTTAGCCAGTTTTCCATGAACGACACCAGCATCGCTGGCGATAGTTCGCCCAGGCGCTCGCGCGAGGCCTTTACGGAATGCAGCGCCGCTATATCGGAGGTACGCTGCCTCGTCCGGTCAAAGTTCCTTACGATGTTGTCGAGCAGAGCAGTCCTTCGCTTCAGGGCCGCATCCCAGAAGTGTGTTTGCGCCGCTTCATGCCAGTATGCTTGCTGTGCAGCGGAGTCATTGCCGCGAGCATCCGCAGGAATTGAATTCATCATCTTTCTCCTGCGTACCAGCGAGAGAAGGCCGGTAGCGAATATATCGCCAAATTCCTCGAGTTTCGCGCGATTCGAAGATATGAACGGCATGTAAGGCAGCTGTCCTACCCTGCCACCTATTGCCACTTCGCCGAGCCGGACCCGGTTGATAACGCACAGCCAATCCTCGTGGTATACGGGCGGGAAGAACCCTTGCTCACTTTGCGGGTTGACCAGCAATGACCCGCCTGAAATGAATGGCTTCTGCCTAGCGCCAGTCAAGCGAAGGGCGTGGCCAACAACAGAAGCGTCAGGATAATCAATAACTTGGAACCCGACGACTGGGTATTTATCCATAAGCGCGGCGGCTGAACTAAGCTTTCTTATGGTTATATTACGTATATCGTCATCAAGGAAAAGCATGCGCCGCCACCCGCATGCGCGGCCGATAAGCAAGCCCAGGTTACGCTTCCTGCTGATGTCAAGGGCGCAGAGCGACACATGATCCTGCGGCCGGGCCTTCCCGAAATCGAGCAGTTCATGCACGGCTTCGGAACGAAGCGCGAGTGGCGTGACCTGACCTGGCTCAAGTCTGGCGAAAACCGATGACAAACCGGCGGGAAAGGTATCCGTATATAGGGGGACCAGCTGACACCCCGAACTCTCGGCCAGTTCAACCGCCGACTGAAGCTGAGCTGCCGGGCGGATGGTCGGGACGATGATCGCGTCGATGACGGGATCCGAGATGGCAGGGTAACGGGGACTTACATTTCGGGCGCCAGCCTGACTCGCCGGAAAGTGGAGCAGATGCGCGTAAGATTCGATCTGGAACTTTCTTAGGAACTCTTGCGATTCTGCGTCAGTGTCAGCCTCGCGAGATTCTGGCTTATCTTCTATCGTGGAGGTCACCAGCGCGCACCTGTCGCGGGGGACCATTCGTAAAGGCGAATATCGTCACGCGATAGATTAGGCGGCAATGCGGTGTTTCGTATGACCGGGACGCGCATAACAATGCAGAATGCATTAGCATTTCCGAAGGCGTTCCGCAGGTACTCTTCGTTTTCGTCTCTGACGTGCCGGTTAGTGAATCCGAGTGCGGTGCCGTGAACGCCGCGGCTGGTAATGCCGCTTAGCATGGTTACGGTGTGCCCGGGGGCATGCGGATGCTCGCCTCGCGCGATCAGGCCGATATCCTCGACTAGGACGCCTTCTTCATCTCGGGTGGAGGTGAATTCTCGTTCTTCGTCTCCCACGCGGCACTTGAAAACATGAGTGTCTGTGCCGGGAATCGGTTCGGCCGTCGGCAGGGAGATGTCCTGGGCAAAATAGGGCGCCACGTCATAGACCGCTGCTCCGCCCACGACAACTAGGTGGTTGAGCGCGAAGTCTCGCAATAGCTCGTGCGGCGACAGCAGCCGTACCATGCTCGCCCCGGGGTTGTCGGCCTTTACCTGCCCGTAGACCTCGACGAGAGCGTCGAGGTCGGCGTACCTGGCGTACCGGCTGTAGTTCAGGTGGCTGGGATCGGCGTACGAGGGGCGATCCGCCGCGGGCGCGTCAGAACAGACAATGCTCACCGCTTGCCCGTCCGGAACGCTCCAGATCGAATTACGGCGCTCAGGCGGAGCCTGCTGTTCGCGTGCCGCCGGGACGCCAGGTCCGGTCGACTGTGCTCGCTCACGCAACGCCAGCAACTCGGCGTAAAGTTCGGCTTCCCGCCCCAGTTCCTGCTCGGTCAGCTCGTCGTCGCGGAGGAGACGCGGGGGCCCGGCCTCGAAGGACCGGCTGCTGCAGAAAAGCCGGGCATACGTGGCCAGCCGTTGCGGCGGTGGCAGCCGGTTCGAGCCTGGCTTTTCCCACAGGGACACCGACGCGATACTGAGGGCTTCCGCACCGCCCAAGACCTTGGCCAGCTGTTTCTGGGTGAGGGTCGTTTCCTTCTTAGTGAGCTGCTTGTACTCTCGCTCGCGCAGATCTCGCAGGCGTTCGGCCAGCCTGCGAGCCGGAATGGACGGGTGGTCACTGTCGGCAACCATCCGACCTCCATTCCGGGACTCTTGTGACCGGTGTGACCGCCGGGAAGAGCCGAGCGGCGGGGGAACACTTGGTTGTACCATCGTCGACCGCCTTTGCGTGTCCGACTCCACGACAGCTTACCGAAATTTTACCCAGACTTTCGGAGCTTGACAGACTTAACACGTTTTATGTCAAACCTGATAGGGAACGAGTTAAACGGGCCGAAGTTTACGCAAAGAGGCATAAAACCCAGGTCAGAGACTTAGGTGACGTTTGGGGACGTTGGGGAGCAGCCATGCATCTTCAGCCTTACCAGCAAGGCCGACAGCGGATCACAGGGGCGTACCGGGAGCCGGTGCGGCAGAATCTCCGCCTCAGTATGGCGCGCCTGATTCTCATGATGGCGACGGTGCAGGCGATAGGTATGGTGGCGGCCACTCCCATCCGGCCACGTGGCAGGCGGCCTTCCGGCTTGTCTTCGGCCAAGCGTGGCACATCACCACTCAATGGCAAGCGGCCACGCCGGGCGGCAACTTTCCCGGTCCACACAACTCTCCCGGTGCACAGGAGCATCGTGGCCGTGGACATCGAAGGTTCCACCCAGCGAACCAACCCCGTCAAGGAAGAGCTTCGCGAGCAGGTTTACCGGCTCATGGTGGAGGCCCTCGGCGTGGTCGGGATCAACGAGCGCTTCCACGATCCGTTTACCGATCGCGGGGACGGAGTGCTCATCCTCGTTCATCCCTGCGACGAGTTCCCGAAGCCCCTGCTCCTCAGCCGCCTGATGCCGGCTCTGGCCAGAGCGCTGGTCGCACATAACAGCGGCATCTCCCTCGATGACCAGCCGCGGATACTGCGCCTGCGCGCGGTCATCCACGCAGGCGAGGTTCACTATGACGGCAAGGGATTCTTCGGCGAGGATCTGGACGTCGCGTTCCGGCTGCTGGACGCACCAAAGTTCAAGGCCCACCTGCGCCGGGCGAGGCTGCCGCTCGCCCTGGTCGCCTCAGATGTCATTTACCGGTCGGTCATCCGGCATGGCTATGACGGTATCGATGACGAGGAGTTCTCTCCCATCGTGACCGTGACCGTCGGGAACCAGCGCCGGAAGGGCTGGGTCCACTTCCCGCGTGCGGGGGAGATGCCCGTGCTGGTTCCGCCCCAGGCCGCCCGCGCATCCTAACCGGACTGATTAACGATCTGCCGCAGGCCGCCGAGATCGGTGATGGTGATGTGCCGCTGGCCGGTGCGGATAAAGCCGCGCTGCCGCCAGATTCGGTATGCGCGCTGCACCGTCGCGCGCGATGTGCCGGCCAGGCTGGCCAGCTCCTCCTGGGACAACGGCATCGCGACGTGGATCTCGCCGCCTACCGTGCGGCCGTGCCGCTCGGCGAGCTCCACCAGCAGCGCGGCGAGCCGCTGCGCGCCGCTGGTGACCGAGTGCCTTCGCAGTATCTTGGCTGTGTCACTCCAGCGCTGCGTTATCGTGCGCCGGTAGGCGTGGGCGGCCCCGGGGTGGGAATCGAGAAACGTGCTGAACCGCTCATAGCCGATGATCAGCGCGCACACGGGGTCGACGGCCCGTACGGTCGCGTTCCGCTGCCCGGTGGTCTCACCCGCCGTTTCCCCGACGATGTCACCCTGGCCGCGCAGGGCGAGGACCCTCTCGTGGCCGTCGCTGGTCACGGAAAGGACCTTGACCCAGCCGGTCACCAGGACGTAGAGATGGATGGCGGGATCTCCCTCGTGGCACACCGTGTCCCCGGGCCGGAACTCCTTGGTCGGGCCGAGGCTTGACAGGATCGTCTGCTCACGGTCCGTAAGAAGAGCCCAGAATCCCTTCGGCGAACTCGTCCCGTCCATATCCAATGTCACCGTCGAAATGCCTCATATGCCGGCGTGCGGGAAATAGCCGACATTGCCCTTAACGATGAGCCATCCCGAGGCGCTTGACAAACTCCGAGGTGACACGCGGCTTCCGCGCTCTGCCTGAGTCCGTCGGGTGAATAAGCCGAGGAAGACCGCGGCCGTCCAGGCCAGGAAGCACGCGGCCGTGATGAAGGTCCAGGTGTCAGCCAGGTGGATCCGCTCTCCGCGGATGCGGGCCGCTCCGAGCAGGAGGTTCACGCGGGTCCAGTTCCACGCGTCCGCGGTGTCTGCGGCCGGCGGGGGCGTGAGCCGCCACCGCACCCGTAGGTCGACCGGAGCGCCGGTGCGCCACCGCTGATCGCTGAGCTGGTCAAGAACCGGCCTGCCCGCCAGGAGGAGCAGCACTCCGGCCCTGAGCCAGCACAGGATCAGGCCGCCGAGCAGGGCTACGCTGGCGACGCCGGCCAGGCCTGGGCGCAGTACGGTAGGCGAGAATGCGACCTCCAAGGCCATCCCGATCGTGACCGCGCTCAGAACGCTGCCGCCCAGGAGCAAGCCACCGCGCGTGTCACGCAGCAGCCCGGCCAGCTCGCCGATGATTTCCTGGGCGGGGCCCCGATCTGGCAGATCACGATCGTCACCGAGGTACCCGTCGCCGAAGCTGTGCCGCCCTCTCATCGAACCTGCCGGTACAGCCGCGGCTGTCGCCATCACGCTCGCCTCCGTACATGCGCTTAACGAACCTTCCTGTTAAGCGAATCAGGTAGGACGACCACGCGCTGTGCCAACCGAGGCAGCTTTACTGCGTCATATGACGCATCCCGCGCCGCGAGGCGAGCGACGGCTAACGGCAGCCGCAGGCTCCGCCGCAGCATCCGCCGCTGCCCTGAGGGGATTCAGCCGAACGACCGCGGCCGGAGGCGAGGCCAGACACCGAGACCGTGGATAGGAGTTTCACCGTGTCGTCGTGACCCTGCGGGCAGGTGCACGGAGCCGATGACTCTGTCATCGGGCGGCTCAGCTCGAACGTGTCTCCGCAAGCGCGGCAGCGGTACTCGTAACGGGGCACGATAAGCAGTCTACGCGCCGCCGGCCCGCGGCGCGTGAGCGTTGTCGCGCCGCGCCTGGCCGGGGGAGCCGCCCGCCCGGGCGGGCGAATCGGCTGGCTCAGGGCTGGTGCCGTGCCCGTTCGGGGAAATGGGTTGTGACCTGGGCACGGGCGGGAGGCTGACCGCGGGACCCGCGGGGGTCACCGGGTTTACCGTGTCGTCGTAGTAGAACTGCTTGCCGCGCAGCAGCGAGACCAGCGCGCCGAGCACCGACATGATCGCGGCGGCGGTGAACACGATGACCAGGCCTTGATGGAACGGCGCCGAGATCAGCTCCGGGAAGAACTGCCTGCCGGTCAGGACCGCGACGTTGTGGGCGGGGAGCCTGACCAGGACCCCGGAGGGCGTCAGCAGAGTCCGGACCGGGTTGAAGCCGAGCAGCGCGGCGAACAGCGTGCTGACCGGCGGTAGATGGCTGACCTGCGTGGCCACTGACAACGGTACGCCCTGGGCGGTCAGCCCGCTGGTCAGGGTGCGGGGGAGAGCCGAAGCCACCCCGGCGATCATCAGCGAGAAGAAGATGCCGATGGACAGGGACATGCCGGAGTTCTGGAAGGTAGACCGCATGCCGGACGCGGAGCCGCGCTGCCCGGCCGGCACCGAGCTCATGATCGCCGAGGTGTTCGGGGAGGCGAACAGGCCAGAACCTACCCCGTTGCCGAAGATCAGCAACGCGAACAGCGGGTACGGGAAGTCCACCGGGAGCAGCATGAGCCCGACGAAACAGACGGCGGCCAGCAGCAGTCCTGAGGTGGCGAATAGCCGCTGACCGTACCGGTCGGACAGCGTGCCCGAGATCGGCCCGGCGATCAGGAAGCCCGCGGTCAGCGGCAGCATGTAGATCCCGGCCCACAACGGTGTCACGGTGAAGTCGTAGCCGTGCAGCGGCAGCCAGATGCCGGCCAGCCAGATGACCAGGATGAACTGGAGCCCGCCGCGAGCGATCGAGCCGAGCAGGCTGGCGGTGTTGCCCGCCGCGAAGGCCCTGATCTTGAACAGTCCCATCTGGAACATCGGCTCGGCGATCTTGGTCTCGAAGATGCAGAACGCGACCAGGAGGGCGACGCCGCCGATCAGCCCGCCGATGATCATGGGGTTGGTCCACCCGGTCGGGTGCCCGCCGTAGGGGCGGATTCCGAAGGTGATGGCGATCAGCAGGGTGCCCAGGCCCACCGCGAACAGGATGTTCCCGATCCAGTCGATCTTCGCGCGCTTGGTGGTCGCGACCTCGCGCAGGCTCTTGTACGCCCAGATGGTGCCGAACAGCCCGATCGGCACGTTGATCCAGAACACCAGGCGCCAGCTCACCGCGGCCAGCACGCCGCCGAGCAGCAGCCCGATGAACTGCCCGGAGATCCCGGCGATCTGGTTGATGCCCAGCGCCATGCCGCGCTTGTTCGCGGGGAACGCGTCGGTCAGGATGGCGGCCGAGTTGGCCATCAGCATCGCGCCGCCGAACGCCTGCACGAACCGGAAGCCGATCAGCCACAATGCGCCGTGGGTGCCGGTCAGCGGATCAAGCGAGAGCGCGATCGAGGCCAGCGTGAAGACGACGAAGCCCAGGTTGTAGATCTTCACCCGGCCGAACATGTCGCCCAGCCTGCCCAGCGTCACCACCAGCACCGACTGGACGAGCAGGTATCCCATGATCATCCAGAGCAGGTAGGTCACGTTGCCCGGGGTGAGGGGGTTCAGGCCGATGCCGCGGAAGATGGCCGGCATCGCGATGATCACGATCGAGGCGTCGATCGTCGCCATCGTCATGCTCAGCGTCGTGTTGGACAGGGCGATCCACCGGTACCTGTCCGGGCGCCCAGTCGCCTGGCCAGAAGATCCGCCTGGCATTCCCGATGTCCCGTTCACATGGCCGGAGTCAACGCTTTGTCGCACGTTTACCCAGTCTACTGCGAAACACTTGCTTGATAGCAACTATTTATCTGGAGGATCTCGGGGGCTGAGCATCAGCAAGACTGAGGGTCAGCAATGCAGGGGATCAGAAGGACCCAGGCTCCTCGGCGGGCTCGGCGTCGGCCGGTCCGCTGGAGCCGGGCGTGCGCTCAAAGATGTAGTACACGGCGACCAGCGCGATGATCACGAACGAGGCGATGGCGTTGAACAGCGCGACCACGATGGCGATCACGTAGATGCCCCCGCCGCCCACGAACCGGACCCGGGCCCTCCAGCGCTTCTCCGCGGGCACCGGCTGGGCCACGCGCTCGCCGTGCAGCGTCCATTCGAAGATCGCGCCGAAGCCGGCCGACATGCCGAGGAATACCCCGCCGTACAACGCCATCGCGACATTTGCGTCCCAGGTGTTTTTGGTCAGGTAATCCGCCACCGTGGCGGTAGCGAACGGGATCAGCACGACGAACAGGAGCAGCAGCAGGTTGAGGAACAGCAACGTCCTGGTCACCTCCGTGATCGACCTGATCAGCGCGTGATGGTTGACCCAGATGATGCCGATCATGAAAAAGCTGATCAGGTAGGCCAGGAAGGCCGGCCAGTGCGCTTGAAGCTGATCGGTCAGCGAGGGATACTTGGGCCCGTTTCCGGGTCCCGCCACGGTGAGGTTGAGGGCGAGCAGCGTGATGGCCACGGCGAAGACGCCGTCGCTGAACGCCTCGAGCCTGGTCCGGTCCATGGTGTCCCAACCTAACGCGCTTCACCCGGCCGGGCGCGGACCCCGGCTTTACCTGGTCACCGCCTGGGCTTCGATCCTTTTTATCCCGAACGAGCAGGGGTGAGACCCTGCGGACACCCCGGTGTTACCCATCCGGTTGCCGACGCGGTGCATCCTTCCGGGAACCTGCGGTGACTCCTGACTAGGCCCGGTGCGCCAGCAGCCGGTTCATCGCCTCATTCAGCCCGTCCACCAGGCGCGCGAGGACCTGCTCGCCCTCGGCGGCCGAGGCCCCGGCCGGGTCGCCGAGCACGCCGTTCGCGCTGACCGCGCGCACGCCCCGCTCACGCAACTCCGGCAAGATCTCGGCGATCGGCCGGACATCGCCCCGCTCGGCCGCGTCCAGCCGGACCGCACCGGGGTCGAGCGCGAGCATGACCGAGGTCTCCGATCGGCCGGCGTGCGCGTCACCATCGGGCAGCCCCGCATGCCAGGCCACGCAGACCCGCCCCTCATAGCGGAGCCGCCCGACGGCCGCCTGAACCGCGGTGGCGTTCCCGCCGTGCCCGTTGACCAGCAGCAAGGCGGGCCAGTGCAGGCTGGCGTGGCGGCCAAGCTCGATCAGGCAGGCGGCCAGCGCTTCGGCGCCGATGGACAACGTGCCGGGGAAGGCCGCGTGCTCGCCGCTGGCCCCGATGCAGAACGCGGGAGCGAGCAGTACGCCAGGACGCCCCGCGCAGGCGCGCCGCGCCACGGACTCGGCGATCCTGGTATCAGTGTCCAGCGGAAGGTGCGGACCGTGCTGCTCGAGTGAGCCGACCGGCACCACCAGCAGCTGCCGTGGCCCCGCCGCCACGTCCGGCCACCGCATCCGTGTCAGCTCGGACACAGGCGGTGGCGCTGGCATCCCGCCATGCTACGCCCCGTGGTGTCAGCGAAGGCTCAGCGTCGCCGAGGAACCACCCTCCGCCTCATGCAGCCCAGTAGTCGAAGCTGAACCCATTTCTTCACCCGGTACGGCGCTATTCTCGAAAAGATCTTGGAAGATCCGAGCTAGGTGGAAAGATTTGGGGACAATAGTACCTAAAACTTTCCACGAAGCCAGGATACTCCACGCAAACTGACGTTCGGTGGGCACTGAGCATAGTTGAGTGACGGATGGGTTAAAGGGTGTTGAGAGGATCCGGACGAGGGCGCGGGTCCTAGGCTCAGCGAGCGCGCTGGGCGGCGGTCGGGAGGGCGTGCTGGACGCCGCCGATGATGATGGCGGCGCCGGTGATCGTCGCGGCGGCGATCAGGCGGGTATCTCGGTGAGCGGGGTCCAGCGGTGCGTTCCTCGGCCTAAGGCACAGTGGGAGGCTGCCGGCCCCGTGAGCCCTGCCGCTCCCGGTGTGCTGAACAGGAACTACTACCCGTAATAGTCTTGGCTGGTGCCGAAGGAAACCGGGCCGCGGAAGGCGGCTGGCGGGCCGGCCCCAGCCGGGTGGGAACCAGCCGGGTGGGAACCAGCCGGGCCGGGACCAGCCGACGAGCTGGTCCCGGCGGGGTTCCTGCTGCGCGCCGATCCAGGGTCACGGATGCTGGCCGGCGGGACGGTGCTCACGGGCGGTTACCCCACCCGGGTGCTGCGGCTGACCCAAGCCGGGGCCGGGCATGTGGAGGGCTGGTGGTCGGGGACGCCGGTGCCGGACAACCCCAAGGCCCGCGCCCTGGCGCGCCGCCTGCTCGACACCGGGATCGCCCACCCGGCCCGCGAGCAGCGGGTCAGCGACCAGGGTGCCAGCGATCACGGCGCCGGCCAGGTCACAGTCGTGATCCCGGTCCGGGACCGGCACGCCGAGCTGGCCCGATGCCTGGCCGGCCTGGCGAAGATGCCGCGCG
Source organism: uncultured Actinomycetes bacterium (assembly GCA_963806335.1). Lineage (GTDB taxonomy): Bacteria > Actinomycetota > Actinomycetes > Streptosporangiales > Streptosporangiaceae > Palsa-504. The sequence continues at coordinate 473,683 of CAWDXO010000012.1, read as the reverse complement.
TGATCGTGGTGGACGACGGCTCGCGCGATCCGGAGGCCGTGGCGAGGGCCGCGGCCGAAGCGGGGGCCAGCGTGCTGCGCAGGCCGCAAAACGGCGGCCCGGCGGCGGCCAGGAACACCGGCCTGGCCGCGGCGGAGACTCCGCTGGTCGCCTTCCTCGACTCCGATTGCGTACCCCGCCCGGGCTGGCTGGACGTCCTGCTGCCGCACTTCGCGGATCCGGCGGTGGGCGCGGTCGCGCCGCGCATCGTCCCGCACGAGACCGGCCGAACGTGGCTGGCGCGGTACGAGGGCGCAAGTTCCACCCTCGACATGGGGGCCCGGCCCAGCATCGTCCGGCCCGGATCGCGCGTCCCTTACGTCCCGGGCGCGGCCCTGGTCGTGCGGAAAGCCGCGGCCGGGGCGGGTTTCGCCGAAGACATGCAGGTGGGGGAGGACGTCGACTTCGTCTGGCGGCTGGCGGCAGCCGGCTGGCGGACGCGGTACGAGCCGGTCGCCACGATGGGGCACCAGCACCGAGTGCGGTTGTACGCGTGGCTGGCCCGGCGCAAGGACTACGGGACCTCGGCGGCCGCGCTCGAACGGCGGCATCCCGGTGCGGTACGCCCGCTGTACGCGTCGCCGTGGACCACGGCGGCCTGGCTGGCCGCGGCGGCCGGCCGACCCGACGCGGGCGCGCTGGTCACCGGGATCGGTACCGCCCTGCTCGCCCGGCGGCTGGCTCGCCTTACCGGCGAAGGGTGGCCGCGGCCGGCCAGGTCGTCCGCGTGGCGGCTGGCGGCGCAGCAGGCAGGCGGCGGGACGCTCAGAGCCGCCCTGCCGCTGGGCAGCGCGATCTCCCGCGCCTGGTGGCCGGTGGCGCTGCCGGCCGCTGTGGCCGTCCGGCGGCTGCGGCTTCCGCTGGCGGCGCTGGTGCTCGCGCCGCCGCTGCTCGACTGGCTGGACCGGCGCCCGCCGCTGGATCCGGCGCGTTACGTGGCGGCGCGGCTTCTCGACGACATCGGGTACAGCCTCGGAGTCTGGCAGGGCTGCGCCGCGCGCCGGACCGTCCGGCCGCTGCTGCCCCTGCTAGGCAGCCGTCAGCGTCATTTACTCAGGCCGCGGCTGAACTCGGCCGGGACGATGACGTCATCGGGTGACAGGTCGTGGATGGAGGCCCGGCCGAGCGCGAGCAGCGTGGAGTCGATGCCGCCGCGTAGCACGTCGAACACGTTCTTCACGCCCGCGGATCCGCTGGCGGCCAGCCCCCACAGGTAGGCGCGGCCGATCATGACCGTCCGCGCGCCGAGGGCCAGCGCCTTGACCACGTCGCTGCCGCGCCGGATGCCGCCGTCGAGCAGGACCTCGATCTGCCCGCCCACGGCGTCGCTGACGGAGGGCAGTGCCCGGATCGAGGCGGGGGTGCCGTCCAGGTTGTTGCCGCCGTGGTTGGACACCGAGATGGCGGTGGCGCCGATGTCGATCGCCCGGCGCGCGTCATCGGTGCGCATCACGCCCTTGATCATGAAGGGGCCGCCCCATTGCTCGCGCAGCCAGGCCAGGTCCTCCCAGGTCGGCGGCGGGGTCTGCATCCACTCGCCGTAGACGCCGAAGAACGTCGGAGCCTGCTCGCCGGGAGAGGCCATGTTGGGCACGGTCAGGTCGGGCAGGCCGCCGTGGCGGAGCCAGTCGCTGACATAGGCGGGCTTGAGAATGCCCTCGGGGGCGAGGCGCAGCAGAGTCCGCAGGTCTATCTTCTCCGGTATGGCCGGGCTGCCCCAGTCCCGGCCGTTGGAGAACGACCAGTCCAGGGTGACGATGAGTCCCTTGGCGCCGGCCCGCCGGGCCCGTTCGGCCCGCTCGAGAATCTTGTCTCGGCCGCCTGACCAGTAGCTCTGGAAGAACAGCTTCGGGTTGACTTCCGCCACGGCCTCTACCGGCATGCTGCCGAACGAGCTCAGGCCCATGGCGGTGCCGGCTTCGGCCGTACCGCGCGCCACTCCCGCCTCGCCGTCGGGATGTACGGCCTGCACGCCGGTCGGGGATGCGATCACCGGCAGGGAGATTTCCTGGCCGAGCACCGACGTCGCCATCTCCCGGGCGGGAGGCAGGTCCGCGACGTGCGGCGGGGCGAACCGAAGCTCGCTAAAGGCCTGCGTGTTGTCCCGCAGCGTGACGCCCTTTTCCGTGCCGGCCACCAGCGCCATATAGACCGGTCTCGGCAGGCGGCGCCGTGCTCTCCTGCGTGCCTCCTCGACCGTCTCGAACCAATCGCGTGTGCTTGCCATCCGTCTCCCTCGCGCGCCGCCGTACCGCCAGGCCCCTATTTTGACACTCAGTGCCGTAACTATCCAGTCACCGTACCCCACCGGTTCTGCCCGTAACTGGTCAGTGCTCGTGGGCGACCGCCCGTAGTATCCACGTTCATGCGCTCGGATGACGCGGAGGACGGGCCCGTGCCCGGGCGGCACCCGGACCGTGTCAGGTGGAACGCCAGGTACGCGGGCGGCTTCGTGCCGTCATTCGCTCCGCATCCGCTCGCGGTCCGGGCACTGTCGATGGATCTGCCGGATGGCCCGGTCGCCGACCTGGCCTGCGGGCCTTCTGGCACCGCGTTGCTGGCGGCGGCGTACGGGCGTCAGGTCACGGCGGTGGACGTCGCCGAGATCGCCCTCGGGATGCTCGGCGAGGAGGCCAAGCGGCGGGACCTCGATCACCTGATCACGCTGGTCCACGCGGACCTGGCGGAATGGCGCCCAGGACCGGCCTCGTACGCGCTGGTCATAGGCACCGGCTTCTGGGACGCGGCGGTCTTCGCGGCGGCCGCCCGCGCGGTGGCGCCCGGCGGGCTGCTGGCCTGGCAGGCCTATACCGTCGCGGCCCGGCAGGCGCGCCCCAGCCTGCGGCCGCAGTGGTGCCTGGCGGCCGGCGAGCCCGCCTCGCTCCTGCCGGCGGATTTCATCCTGATCGACACCCGCGACCAAGACCTGACCCGCCAGCTGATGGCGAGGCGCACGAGCCAGGCTTAGCCCGGGTGACGGCGAGCCCACTCGGCGATGTCGCGGCGTTCGATGGCCGCGGCCATCAGGTCGGGGAAAGAGTCGGGGGTGCAGGCGAACGCGGGAACGCCAAGCTCGGCCAGGGCGGCGGCGTTGTCGTGGTCGTAGCCGGGTGCGCCGTCGTCCGATAGCGCGAGCAGGGCGATCACCTGCGTGCCGGCCGCGGTCATGTCCGCGATTCGGTGCAGCATCTCGTCCCGGCTGCCGCCCTCGAACAGGTCGCTGACCAGGACGAAGATCGTGCTGGCCGGGCGCGTGATCAGCCGCTGGCAGTAGCCGACGGCCCGGTTGATGTCGGTGCCGCCGCCGAGCTGGGTGCCGAAGAGCACCTCGACCGGGTCGCTGAGCTGGTCCGTCAGGTCCACGACCGCGGTGTCGAAGGCGACCACCGAGGTGCGCAGGGACCGGATCGAGGCGAGCACCGCCCCGAACACCCCGGCGTAGACCACCGAGGAGGCCATCGAGCCGCTCTGGTCCAGGCACAAGATGACGTCGCGCACCACCGCCTGCTGCTTCCTGGCGTAGCCGACCAGCCGCTCGGGCACGATCGTCCGGTGCGCGGGCTGATAGTTCCGCAGATTAGCGCGGATCGTCCGGTCCCAGTCGATGTCGGCGGGACGCCTCGGGCGGCTCGTCCGGCTCGCCCGGTTCAGCGCGCCGGCCACCGCCGAACGAGTCCGCTGGGCCAGCCGCCGTTCCAGGTCCGCGGTCACCGTGCGCACCACCGCGCGAGCCGACTCGCGGGCCTGCTCGGGGATGACCCGGCTCAGCGACAGCAGCGTGCCGACCAGGTGCACGTCGGGCTCGACCGCGTCGAGCATCTCGGGCTCGAGCAGCAGCCGGGTCAGGCCGAGCCGCTCGATCGCGTCCTTCTGCATCACCTGGACCACGCTGACCGGGAAGAACGTCCTGATATCGCCGAGCCAGCGAGCAACGCGGGGGGCCGAGGCGCCCAGCCCGGCCCGGCGTGGCGGCGCAGCTCCGTCAGTGCCGTCTGAGTCGTACAGGGCGCTGAGCGCCGCGTCGACGCGGGCGTCGTCCCCGCCCAGCGACGTCCCGGTGCCATCGTCGGCACCGCCGAGGACCAGCCGCCAGCGGCGCAGCCGCTCGTCCCGGCCGGTGCTCATCACGCCGCCTGACCAGAGGTGACGGTGAGCCCGAGAATCGCCGCCACCGCCCGGACGGCCCGCGCCGCCCGCTCCTCGTCCAGCTCGTCGCCGGCTGGGGCCGCGATGACCGGTGCCCGGCCGGTGCCGTCCAGACGGGCGGCCTGCTCGCCGATCGCCCGCCGTTCTGGGGGCGCGAACCCGCCGAAGGTCCGCCGCAGCGCAGGCAGGACCGCGGCGAAGGCGTCCTCGGTCAGCCCGGCCAGCCAGCCGTCGGCCAGGCCGAGCAGCTTGCCGTCGTGGACCAGCAGCAGGCCACTGCCGGCTGAGGAACCCCTCGGCCCAGCCCGCGGCGGCCGCGGCCGGGGCGGCGGCGGACAGCTCGCGGGACATCCGGGCTCCCGCCTCGGCGGCGCTGATCCGGCCCGCGTCCAGCAGCAGCCGGGTCACCCGGCCGGAAATGAGAGGGGGACAACGCGGGACCACCCGCGCGAGTGTGTCCAGCCAGCGCTCGCGGCTCGCGGTGTCGGCGAGCAGCCCGGTGGCCGAATGCACCGCGTCGATGCGGTCTCGCACGGCGCGTTCGGCCGTCTCGTCCAGGGACGCCACGGCGCCCGGCAGCCCGGCGCAGATCCGGGTGATCATCTCGGTGGCTACCTCGCCGAGCCGGGCCGGATCGGTGCCGCGCACGTCGCCGTACCTAGCCGCCCGGACCAGGGCGGGAAGCGCCGCCATCAGGTGGGTGACGTCGGTATCAAGCGCGGCCCGGTCCCTGACCGCGGCGAGCACGGCCGGCAGCGCGTCGCCGAGATCGGCGAGCAGGCACCGCTCAACCAGTCCCGTCAGCTCCTCCAGCGCGGTGGCCCCGGCAGCGAGCGACCTGGCGCGCTGAGCGGCGGCGGCCTGAACCGTGCTGCCCCACATGCTCGCCTCGATCAGGGCCAGGTCGAGCTCGGGCCGCCAGATCAGCTGCCAGCTCTCGCGGAACGTGCCGATGTTCCTGACCCTGCCCTCTTGCGGCGTCCCCCAGTTCACGCCCAGCAGGGTGAGCCGGTGCAGTAGGCGGCTTCTGGCCAGGTCGTTCGGTTTACGCAGGTCCAGGTCAACCTCGTGCGGCGAGGCCTCGGGCCGCAGCCGGAGGCGGCGCTGCTGGTCGCGGGCATCCTGCTGCAGCGGCACCATCGGGGTCGCGGCCGGCACCGCGCCGAGCCGCTCGCCGACGACGAGCCGCCGCTGGATCAAGGCGATGAGCAGGTCGCTGCCCTCGCACAGCACCGCGCGGGCCGCCTCGGTGACCTCCTCAAGGCCCGCGAGCGGCCGCCCGCGCAGCGCGGCGAGCGCCTCGGCCAGCCGGACGGACTCGATCACGTGCGCCGACGACACCGGAACGCCCTCGTCGCGCAGCACGGCGGCGGCCTTCGTCAGCCACCGCTCAATGGGCTGCCCGGAGGACGAGAACAGGTGGTCATACCAGCCGGGGGAGCGGATCCCTGCGCCGTAGCCCGAGGCGTAAGACAGGCGGCCATAGGTCCACGGCACCCAGGTCAGGGTGGCTTTCATCTTCGGCAGGCCGCGCAGCAGGCGGTCGTCGGCGACCGCGGGCGGCAGGGCCCGCAGAGCGGGGACATGCCAGGCGCCGCAGACCACGGCGATCCGCCGGTAGCCGTCCTTGACGGTCTTGCGCAGCACCTTGCGCATGTACGCCTCGCGGATCGCGTCGCGCGGGTCAGGTTCGCCGGCGTCCATCCGCAGGATTCCGATGGCCTCGGCCAGGGCCTCGAAGACCGCGGGACCGGGGACGTGCTCCACCACGTCCTCCCACCAGCGCTCGGGATCGTCGTAACCGGCGGTCCGGGCCAGCTCGCCGACGGGATCGATGCGCGGCCCGAGTGTGCCGCGAGCTGCCATCGCGAGCTGGTGGGCGGCAGGCAGGTCGCAGAACCGGACCGGGACGCCGGCGTCGAGCGCGTACCTGATCGCCTGCCATTCCGGGGAGAAGACCGCGAACGGCCAGAACGCCGCGGTCTTCGGCTCCCCGGGCACGTAGCCGAGCAGCGCCACCGGCGGCTGCAGGCCGGGATCCGCCGCCAGCTCGATCAGCCCGTCGGCCTCCGGCGGGCCCTCGATCAGCACCACGTCCGGCCCCTGTTCCTGCAGGGCCGCCCGCACCGACCGCGCCGACCCCGGCCCGTGATGCCGGACCCCGTACAGCTCGGTCACCCGGCGACCTCCCGGCAGGCGCGGTAGAAGTCGCTCCAGTCATCGCGCTCCCGGACCACGGCCTCCAGGTACTCGTGCCACACGACCCGGTCCGAGACCGGATCCTGCACCACGGCGCCGGTGATGCCGCCGGCGATGTCGGCGGGGCGCAGCACGCCGTCACCGAAGTGCGCGGCCAGCGACAGGCCGCTGGTGACCACGGAGATCGCCTCGGCGGTGGACAGGGTCCCGCTCGGCGACTTGACCTTGGCCCGGCCGTCCTCGGTGACGCCCTGCCGCAGCTCGCGGAACACCGTGACCACGCGCTTGATCTCCTCCGCTCCCTGCGGCGTGTCCGGCAGCCCGATGGAGCGGCCGAGCTGCGCCACCCGCCGGGTGACGATGCCGACCTCCTGCTCGGCGGAGGCGGGCACCGGCAGCACGACGGTATTGAACCGCCGGCGCAGCGCGCTGGACAGCTCGTTCACGCCGCGGTCCCGGTCGTTGGCGGTGGCGATGACGTTGAAGCCCCGGACCGCCTGCAGTTCGCCGCTGAGCTCCGGGATCGGCAGCGTCTTCTCGGACAAGATGGTGATCAGCGCGTCCTGCACATCGGAGGGCATCCGGGTCAGCTCCTCGACCCGCGCGATCTGGCCGCCGCCCATCGCGCGCATCACCGGACCGGGCACCATCGCGCCCCGGGACGGTCCCTCGGCGATCAGCCGCGCGTAGTTCCAGCCGTACCTGACCGCTTCCTCGGCGGTGCCCGCGGTGCCCTGCACCATCAGGGTCGAGTCACCCGAGATGGCCGCGGCCAGATGCTCCGACAGCCAGGTTTTGGCCGTGCCCGGCACGCCGAGCAGCAGCAGCGCCCGGTCCGTGGCCAGCGTGGCCACGGCGACCTCGATGAGGCGGCGCGAGCCGACGTACTTCGGCGTGATCTCGGTGCCGTCGGCGGCCGTCCCGCCCAGCAGGTACGTGGTCACCGCCCACGGGGACAGCCGCCATCCCGGGGGCCGGGCCCGGTCGTCGGCCGCGGCCAGCGCGGCCAGCTCAGCCGCATATTCCTGCTCCGCGTGCGGACGCAGGACGGTCTCAGGGGCGAGACCTCCGAGAGCCTCAGCCGCCACTGTGGTCATCGTCTAGCTCCTTCAGCATGTCGTAGCGAAACCGCAGCACCCTGATCGCGTCCCTGACGGCCGGCGGCGCGCCCGGAATCGGATCGGGCCGGGCGACGGGCGCGCCCGTCGCCGGGTCGGCCCGCCGGGCCAGCTGACTCAGCGCCCCGTACTCGGCGGGCGTGCCCGGGAGGCGGCCGGTGAGCGCCTCGTTGATCAGGGCGGCCATCCATTCGTGGTCGCGCTGAGCGATCGCCGCCCGGGACCAGCCGGCAAAGAGCACCGGCGCCCAGTCACCCGATCGTACGGCGAGGATCTCGGCCGGCTCGATCGCGAACGCATCCGTCCAGGTCCGCAGCGGGGTCCTGGCCACGACCTCCAGCATGAGGCGGGTCCGGCCGGCGAACTGCGAGCGGCCCGCGCCGGGGCCGGGCGTGATCCCGTCGCGGCGCATGGCGGCATCGCAGTCGGCGGGCGGGTCGGTGACCAGGTACGGGCCGCGGCCCTGCTTCAGGTGCAGGCAGCGCCGGGCCCGGCGGGCCATCCGCTGCCCGAGGGCCGACCCGGGGAGCTGGGTGAGCAAGTAGGCGGCCCAGCTGTGCACGTCTTCCGCGCGGTCATCGAGAGCCGCCTCGAGCAGCGGCTCATCGGCAGCGCCAGGTCCCGCCGCGTCGGCCAGCACCGAGAGGAACATGACCCGCTCGCCCGCACTCGCTCCGTCCCAGCGGCCGGCGACAAGCTCCCGGGCGGTGTCCGGGGCATACGCCCGCAGGGCGGCCAGGTAACCGCGCCGCTGGCCGGCATCGCCGAGCCGCCATGCGTCATCACCGGTCAGGCCGTTCCCGGGATCCTGCGCCGCGAACTTCCAGTCCGGGTTCAAGGCCGCCAGCCACCTGGCCCGGGACCCGCCCGCCTCGGTCACCAGACGCCGCAGCCCGGGATCGGCTGCAGCGGCCCGCCGGGCGCGGTCGAGCAGCGCGGGCAGGGACTGCGCTGGCGGCCGCAGGCCACGAGCCGTCACCGCCGTAAGCCATTCGGTCAGCAGGTCCGGGTGTTCCCCGCCGAGCATCCGGACCAGGCGCCCGCTAGCGGCCGGGCTCACCGCGGGCCGGCTATCCGGTTCGGCCGTCGGCAGCGGCTCGGCCCGGTCAGCGGCCCGGCCCGCGCGGCGGGCTGCGGTCGCCATCGCGGCCCGGTCGAGCAGGATGGCCGCCGGGTCCGCCGCGGCGGGCTCAGTCCCGGCGGGCAATCCAGGGATGCTGAGGGCGGGAACCACGGCCCGTTCGGTGCCGATAAGACTCGCGGTGACCAGGTCCTGCCAGGTACTCATAGCGGTACCGCCGTCCCGCCTTCGTCCCAGGCGGTCAGCGGCCACAGGCCGCGCGGGGTCCACTCGCCGGCCACCGTCAGCGGGCGTGCGCCGGAGAGCGCGAACAGCGGCCAGCAGTCGCCCGCCCCTGGATGCAGCGGCAGGGCGTCGCCGGCCGCGTCGTACAGGCACGGCTGCGGCGAACGGGCCGGGGTCGCGGCCAGCACCGCGGGCCAGCTGTCCAGCCAGGGGTCCTCGCCGAGCGCCGCCGCCCATGAGGTCAGCAGCCCCGCCACCGTGCCGGCGGCTGGCGCACCCGCCAACCCCTCGCCGCGCTGGGCCGCGACCAGTGCGCGCAGCGGGACGGCGGCGGGATAAAAGACCAGATCCGCGTCGGCCTCGGTGCCGACGGTGAGGGAGTCGTCGAGGTACTGGCCCGCGGCAGCGAAACTGAGCACGAGCGCGTACCGGCCGGTCGTGTTCCCCCGCAGCCAGACCCGGCGGGTCCGCAGCCGGTCCTGGTCGAGATCCCGCCCGGCTAGCACCTGCCACCGATCGCGGACCGGCGGGCCGGCGGCCAGCACGTCGGCCTGCCGGACGGTGAACCCGATCCGCGACCGGACGGTGTCCCGCAGCGGTGCCGCCAGGTCGGCGTGCCTGCCGTAGGCCACGGTGAGCAGGCGCAGCAGCGCATACTCCTCCAGGAGCCTGCCGTCCCAGCCGGGCCCGGAGTACGGGACCGCGGCCAGCGCGCGCAGGCGTTCGGCCAGGCCAGGCGCCTGCGCGTCGACCATGCGCGCGGCGATGTCGTCCCAGTGCTTGTAGCCGGACTGCTGGCTGGCCGCGAGCCCCTGGCGTACCTGGTCTTGCAGCCACCGGTCGAGCTCGGCCAGGCCGGTTCCAACCCTCTGTTCCCGCTGCTCGGCCCGGCGCCGCGCCGCTCCAGGGTCGGCCGGCTCCTTGGCCGCGGGGTCGTTAGCCTTGACGGCTCGCGCGGCGAGCCAGCGGGCGACCCAGTCTGGCGGGTCATCGTCCTTGACCGAGCCGTCGGCCCATAGCAGCAGCAGGGCGAGCGCGTGCTTGCACGGGAACTTCCGGCTCGGGCAGGAGCACTGGTAGGCGGGACCGGACGGGTCCACCACGGTGCGGTAGGGCGCGGCGGCGCTGCCCATGCACTCGCCCCACACCGCACCCGGCTCGCTAGCCCCCGTCAGCGGCCAGGAGCGGTCAGCCGCGAGCGATTGCGCGGCACGCTGAGCCGGCGCGTCGGGCGCCAGGGCCAGCACTCGCGTACGATCCCAGCGTTCGGCCACTATCGAACACTAGCGCGGCTGAAGGTCATTTTTGCCGCCTGCTCCTGGCCCGGCGCCGCCGCCGCCGCTATGGAAGGCTGCTGCCATAACACGGGTCGGATTTGCGGATCTGTCGCGGAACCGGATCGTCGTGGGGCTCGCGGGCATACCGGGCGGCGCTCCGTCGTTAAGTCGAACCGGATCGTTGAGTAGAACCGGGCCGTTGACCGGTACGTGGGAAAACGGAGGGCATGCTCGTGAAGGCAGTACGGTTCGATGAGTACGGCGATGAGGGCGTCCTGAAGGTCGTGGACGTCCCCCGGCCGGTGCCGGGGCCCGGCCAGGTGCTGGTCCGCCTCAGGGCGGCGGGGATCAACCCGGGCGAGGCCAAGATCCGCGCGGGCCTGCTGCACGCCAGGTGGCCGGCGACCTTCCCGTCCGGGGAAGGCAGCGACCTGGCCGGAACGGTGGCCGAGACCGGTGCTGGAGTAACCAGCGTGTCAGCCGGCGACGAAGTGATCGGCTTCACCGAAAACCGGGCCAGTCAGGCCGAGTATGTCGTGGTCGAGGAGCAGAACCTGACCGCCAAGCCGCCCGGCGTGCCGTGGGACGTCGCGGGAGCGCTGTTCGTGGCCGGGGCCACGGCCTACGCCGCCGTGCGGGCGGTCGCGCTGAGCGAGGGTGACACCGTGGTGGTCTCGGGCGCGGCCGGCGGGGTCGGCTCCATCGCCGTCCAGCTGGCCAGGCTGGCCGGCGCCACCGTGATCGGGCTGGCCGGTAAGGCCAACGATGACTGGCTGACCGGGCACGGCGTGATTCCCGTGACCTACGGTGACGGGGTGGCCGACCGGATCCGGCGCGCCGCCGGCAAGGTGGACGCGTTCATCGACACCTTCGGCGCGGATTACATCGAAGTCGCCCTATCCCTGGGCGTCGAGCCTTCCCGCATCGACACGATCGTCAGGTTCGACGCGGTCGGGCAGTACGGAGTCAAGGCCGAGGGCAGCGCGGCCGGGTCCAGCGCGAGGGTGCTGGCCGGGCTCGCCGGGCTGATCGCCGAGGGCAAGCTCGAGGTCCCGATCGCCGGGACGTTCCCGCTCGCCCAGGTCCAGGACGCCTACCGGCAGCTGGCCAGCGGACACATCCGCGGGAAGATCGTCCTGACGGTTTGAGCGCACCCGGCCGGAGCGTACCGTCGACGTATGAGCGAGATGCTGCCATTGTTTCCGCTCGGCGCGGTGCTCTACCCCGGCATGATCCTGCCGCTGCACATCTTCGAGGAGCGCTACCGGCAGCTCGTTCGCGATCTGCTCGCCGGGCCGGACCCCCGGAGGTTCGGCGTGATCGCGATCCGCAAGGGCCGCGAGACCGGCATCGAAGGGGTGCATTCGCTGTACGAGGTCGGCTGCACCGCGACCCTGCGGCGGGTCGACCGGCATGAAGACGGCCGGTTCGACCTGGTGACCGTCGGAATCCAGCGGTTCAGGCTCCTCCGGCTCGATGACACGCGGCCGTATTTCCAGGGTGAGGTCGAAATGCTCCCGGACGACGCCATCGACCCAGCCGCGGCGGCGCCCGCCGTGCGCGGGGTCCAGGTCGCCTTCCGCGCCTACCTGGACGCGCTCACCGAATGGGGCGGTGCCACGGTGCGGATCGAGGAGCTGCCAGATGAGCCCCGGCTGCTTTCGTTCATCGTCGCCGCCGCCGTGGTCATTGACCTGCCCGAACGGCAGGCCCTGCTGGCCGAGTCCGACACCGTGCGCCGGCTGACCGCCCAGCGTGCCCTGCTGTCGAAAGAAACAGCCATGCTGCGCACCACCACCTCCCGGCCGGCTCCCGACCTCAGGAACACGCCGTACAACCCCAACTGAGCCGGCAGGTGGGTCAGCGACGACGACGGGTAGGGGTAAGCCATGGCTGAACCGGAAACCGAAGCAAACGACATCTCGCTGCGCGCCGCCGAGGTGGCGTCCGATGTCACCGAAGCAGATCAACCGCAGGAGCGACGCAGGCTCCTTAGTGCGTTCACCCGCGCGGTCGGCTCAGGGGCGCGCGCGGCTGGGCGCGGCACGCGGGCCGCCGGGCGCGGTGCAGGCTCGGGCACCCGCACGGTCCGGCAGCGGGCGAGCGCGATCACCAGCTACCTGACCGTTGAGGTGATCAAGATGGCGCCCCGCTTGCGGGTGCGCGATCGGGCAGCGCTGCAGGCCCGGTTTCCCGGCAAGTCGGCTGATGAGATCGCCGACGCGCTTATCGAGGGCGCGGCCCGCGCGGCGGCGGCGACGGGCGCGACGGCGGGCGCGGTGTCGACGCTGCCGGTGCTGCCCACCTTCCCGGCCGAGATCGTGGCGGAGACCCTGGTCGTGGTCGGGATCGAGGTCAAGCTCGTCGCGGAGCTGCACGAAGCGTACGGGACGCCGGCTCCGGGGAGGTTTTCTGGGCGGATGAGCACCTATCTCGCGGCCTGGGCGCATCGCCGTGGGGTGGATATGATCCCGGGCGGCGTGGTATTCGCCGCCGGGTCGCCGCTGATGCAGCTGCTACGCCGCCGCCTGGTCGCCCGGGCGGGGCGCAGCGCGTTCTCGCTGGGCCCGCTGCTTACCGGCGCCGCCGCGGGCGCCTTCTTCAACGGCAGGGAAACCAGGAAGCTCGGCCGGCAAATCCGGGACGACCTGCGCCGCCGCGCGATCGGCGGATCGTAAAGGCCCTAAGCGGGAGGTCAGGTGCGGCCGCGACACATGGGCCGGGATGCTCCGGCAGCGGACCGGCCTCGGCCCCTGGTAGCAGGTTCATTCGTTTCTCGCGACCTCGGGCCCGGTTATGCGTGCCAGCAGCGGGAAGGTGGCCGCGATGATGGCGAGGGCCGCCAGGATCCCGCCCGCGGCGATGAGGTAGTACGCGGCGCCGGGCGCCACCATCGGGTAGTGCTGCGCCACGGAGGCGTACTCCGCGGAGGCGGCGAACCCGGTGCCGATCGCGACGGCGGCGACGGCGAGCAGCGGGACGGCGCTTTCCAGCGCGACGACACGGCGCAGCGTGGCGAGCCGGGCACCGGTGAGCCGCAGCAGGCTGAACGGCCGCTTGCGGTCGGCGAGCCCGGCCGCGATCGCCGCGGCGAGCGTGCAGCCGGCGATCGGCAGGCTGACCAGGATCACCGTGTTCGCGAGCTGCTGGTAGGCCTTGTTGGTGGAATCATCCTGCGCGATCAGGTCGCCGATGGTGGACGGCGCGCTGAGGCTGGGAGACGCGTATGCCTTCTCAAGCATCGTCCTCGCCTGCTCGACAGCTGGCACGGAGCCGTTCGTCCCTACGTTGATGGCGTCCACGCCGAGGCTGTCCAGCCGCGAGGCCGGCACGTTCACGGCTGGCCAGGTGATCCCGGCCGACGTCCCGGCGTCCAGCGGGCCGTCGAACCCGTCTTCCGGGAACGCCGCTGCTGTCGCCCCGGCCGGGCAGCGGCCAAGGGCGGGCACGGCCGCGAGCTGTGCGCACGAGACCACGCCCGCCGAAACCGGACTGGGGGCGACGCCCGGACCGGTGCCGAGGTTGTGAAATGTCCCGGGAATGGTCAGCCGCGGGTCCGTGCGGACCACGACCACCCCCTGGACGCCGGGAATCCCGCGCAGCCGTGCCGCGAGCGGCGCGGCGGGTGCGGCCGGCCCCGCGCTTGACTTAGCGGGCTCTTGCGAGGACGTGAACGCGCCCGACGCCGCCAGCTGGTCCGTCACCACGGCCGCGGCCGCGGGGCTGGCAAACCGCGTGAAGTCCTTGGCGTCCTGCGTGGTGATGCCCACCACGGCGACGGTGGTGATGAACAGGGCGAGCACCAGGCCGCTGACGGCGCGGAAGGCGGCCCTCGGGTCGTCGGCGAGGCGACGGGCGGCGATCAGCGCGCCGGGGCGGCTGGTCCGCCGGGCCATGACCCGCGCCGCGGCCATGGTGAGCCACGGGCCCGCGATGACCAGGCCAGCGATGATGAGCAGGAAGCCGGGCAGGAGCGCCCAGAGCTCGCCGCTTGGGGATGCCGGGGTGCCGTGCACGACGAAGAAGCCGAGCTCGGCCAGGCCGACCAGCAGCGGCAGCACCCGCCAGGCCCGCGGCGGCCTCGGCGTTGTCCGGCGGGCGACGCCGAGCGGGGAGATCTGCACCCGGCGCAGCGCCAGCCGGGCCGCCGCGGCGGCGGCCACGGGCACGCCGATCGCGACCGCGAGGATGTCGGGCAGGCTGAGCGCCATGTCGGCGGGGAAGAACGGCTCACCGAGGAACGGGATGCCCGCGACCGGGGCGCGCAGCAGGAAGAAGATCCCGAAACCGGCCGCCACCCCCAGGACCGCGGCCGCCGTCGATTCGGTGGCGGCGAGCAGGGAGACCTGCTTGCGGGTCGCGCCGACCAGGCGCATCGCCGCGAACCGCTGCTCGCGGCGGGCGGCCGACAGCCGGGTCGCGGTGGCGATGAAGATCAGCACCGGGGCCAGCATGGCCAGCGCCACGACCGACAGGATGAGGTCGATGCCGCTCGGCTGGATTCCCCCGACGGCCGGGGTATAGTCCAGCCCCTTGGGGTTCACCGGCCGGTCCCCGGCGCTGAAGGGCGCCGCCGTGGCGATCGACGTTACCTGCGCGCTGTAGGGCGTGTCCGCCAGCTGCGCCGGGGTGTGCCCGATGATGATGACCAGCGAGCTCGGCGACGGCAGCGCGGCGTCGCCGATCGTTCCGGCCAGGCGGCCGGGGTAGCGGTCGGCCAGCTGGTCCGCCGGGGTGCTGCGCAGCAGCGCGGCCAGCGCAGGCGAGGCGTAGTACTGGCCCGGTCCCGGGTCACGGGGGATGCCCGGCGGTACCGGCGACGACGTACCGGTGGCGGCCACGTCGAAGCGGTAGATGTTCTGGCTGTCGAAGGTGTCACCGATGGGGTGCCACCACAGCGGGGCGATGCCCGCCGTCGCCGGGCCCGGGGGCACGAACGTGGTGCCGGTCAAGAACCATGCGTGCCGGTTGTTCCAGGTGGTGACCGCGTTCGTCGCGGCCACGACGGTCAGCAGCAGGCCAACGCCGAGGCCGACCGCGACGGCCAGGACGAGGAACCGGTTGATGGCCTCGCGTCCGCCGCTGATCACCAGCCGCAGTCCGAGCCCGATCACGGCTTGGCCCCGGTGAGCGTGCTGACCCTGCCATCCCTGACGACGACCTCGCGATCGGCGTAGGCGGCGACCCGGGCGTCGTGGGTGACCAGGATGACGGTGGTGCCGTGCTCGCGGGCGGCGTCGGTGAGCAGCTCCATCACCAGTTCCCCTGACACCGAGTCCAGCGACCCGGTCGGCTCGTCGGCGAACAGCACCTGCGGCCCGGCGACCAGGCCGCGGGCCAGCGCGACGCGCTGCGCCTGCCCGCCGGACAGCTCCCCGGACCTTCGGTGCTCGAGCCCGTCCAGGCCGAGCGTGCCGAACCACTTCCTGGCCGCCGTCATCGCCGGGCCGCGGCGGGTGCCGGACAGCAGCAGCGGCAGGGCGACGTTCTCTTCCGCGGTCAGCTCGGGGACCAGCTGACCGGACTGGAACACGAACCCGAACTGGTCCCGGCGCAGTGCGCTGCGCCGGTCGTCGCTCAGGGTGTCCAGCCGCTGCCCGCCGAACCAGACCTGCCCTTCCCGGGGGACCAGGATGCCCGCCAGGCAGTGCAGCAAGGTGGACTTGCCCGATCCGCTCGGCCCCATGACCGCGACGATCTCGCCCGGCCGGACTCCCAGCGAGGCACCGCGCAGCGCCGGCGTTTCGCCGAACGAAAGGAACAGATCCGTCGCCTCGACGATCTTCGCAGTTCCCTGGTCCGCGGTCACCGGCGCACCGCTCGCGAGAGCAGGTCCAGCCGGGCCGCGGTATGGTCGATCCATCGCAGGTCAGCCTCCAGTCGGTAAAGCGCGTGATCGGCGAGGAGCACGCCGAGCGGATCCCCGTCCCGCTTAAGTTCGGTGAGCTCGCGCATCCGCTGCAGGTGCGCTGCCCGCTGGGCGTCCAGGTAGCTGTCGGCCGGCCGGTCGAGCATGAGGGCGAGCACCACCTTGGCGAACAGCTCGCTCTGCAGGTCCGGCTCCGGCGGGGCCGGCTCGGCCAGCCACCGCTCCACATCGGCGACACCCACTTCGGTGATGACGTACCGCCGGCGTTCGGGCCCGGCCTCCTGCTCGACGGGCCCGGCGACCGCCTTTCCGTCCCTGGCCAGCCGGGACAAGGTCGCGTACACCTGGCTGTAGCGCAGCGGCCTGCCCCGGCCGAAGTACGCGTCGTAGTCCCGTTTCAGGTCGTATCCGTGACTTGGCCCCCGCTCAAGCAGGCCAAGCAGTGTCAGTGGAACGCTCATAACCGAGAGAATACTCCAAGAGTAGTCTCTCGGAAAGTAGTTCAAGCTAATTCGCACCCGAAGGCCCGGCACCGCCGCGGTGCCGGGGCCGCCGGATCCTGATTCGGTCAGCTCACCCTGGGCGTTCTGGACGCCCGAGTACTGGCCGGCGACGTGCGGCCGGCCACGTTCTGCAGGCGTACCTCGCCATGCGCGACCAGCTTGCCCGCTTCGTCGGTGATATCCACTCGCCAGAGCTGCTGGGTCCGGCCCTGGCTGAGCGCAACGGCCTCGACGTTCACCCGGCCCGTGGTGACGGGCCGCAGGAAGTGAGTGGTGTTGGTGAGCCCGACCGCGACCTGGCCCTGCTCACGTACCGCGCTGCTCGCGCCGACGCTCGCCGCGCTCTCCACGGCGGCCGTGTAGACGCCGCCGTGCACGATCCCCCAGGGGGTGTGGTGCTCAGGGCCGAGCTGCAGGTGGCCGGTGACCCGCGATCCGCTGACCTCGTCCAGGACGAGCCCGGCGGCGCGCAGGAACGCGCTGGCCTCCTCAAGGGACCCGGCGTCAAGGCTCGGGGCGGCCGTAACCGTCCTGGTGGTGATCGCGGGCGCCTCAGCGTCCATGGCGGAGGTGGCGGCATCGGTCATCGGCTTGCCCCGGACGGCTCGGTAAGTTGCCTCATAGAACTCAATCTAGGGGGTTCGAGCGCACTCGACTGGCCGGCGCACCCGGCAGCCCGCCTGGCATACGGTATTGCCGCAGGCCAGTGCCGTCCTAGCGGGACGGTCCCGCTAGCTTGCGTCGTCCGGCGGTGCGGCGGGCACGGGGTTGGCCGCGGCGCCCTCGGTGCTCAGCAACACCACTGTCGTCCCCGGCTCTATGGCCAGCGCGGCCCGCCGCGCCTCGGCGCCTTCGCCGGCCAGGGCGGCATGGGCGCCGGCCAGGGCGGCGCCGCCGCAGGGACCGGCGGCTATCCCCGAGGCGGCCAGGGCGCGAGCCGCGGCGATGCTGTCGGCGTCGGTGACGGCGACCGCCGCGTCCAGGCCGTCGCGCAGGTAAGGCCAGGCGAGCAGCGACGGGGTGCCGCAGTTAAGCCCGGCCATGACGGTGGTGCCGGTCGGCACGCTGACCCGTTCGCCCCGGATCAGACTGGCCAGGACGCAGCCGGCCGTGTCGGGCTCCACGGCCAGCAGCGCCGGAGCCGGTCCGTCCGAACGGCGGCGGTAATGAGCGATGGCCGCCTGAGCCAGCGACCCGACTCCCACCGGTACCGCCACCAGCCCCGGCGAAGCGGCGCCCGCGTCGGACAGTTGCGCGTCGATCTCGGCGAACAAGGTGGAGTAACCCTCGACGATCCAGCCTGGTACCTGCTCATAACCGGGCCAGGCCGTGTCCTGGACGAGCGCGGCCGAGGGCTCGCGGGCCGCCTCGGCGGCCCGGCGCACTGCCTGGTCGTACGATCCGCTTACCTCCGTGACCTGCGCCCCCTCCGCCATGATGGCGGCCACGGCGGCCGGATGAACACCGCTCGGGACGAACACATAGGCCCGGTGCCCGAGCAGGCGCGCCATCCAGGCGACCGCGCGGCCGTGATTGCCGTCGGAGGCGGTAACCAGGCGCACCTCGGTGCCGGGCGGGTGCCTGGTGAGGACCTGGTGAACCGCCCAGGACGCGCCGAGTACCTTGAACGCGGCCAGGCCCATCCGGGTCGCCTCGTCCTTGACGAAGACCCGGCCGACGCCGAGCCCGGCGGCGAGGCCGGGCCTGTCGACCAGCGGAGTGGGAGCGTAGCCAGGCAGCGCGGCGTGGAAGTCCCTGGCTCCCGCCGAGGCAGGCGCGCAGGTCCAGGCCCGGGCGGCAGGTCGCGCGAACCAGGGCAGCTGGCGGGCGGTCGAGCTTGAGGAAGTGATCGCGGCACCACCACTGATGAGGGGACAGGCGGACAGCTTAGGGTCATCTGACCGATGTTCGCTATAACCGGTGAAGCTGCTCCGGCTGGTTCAGGCCGGCCTCGGCGGAAGCGGAAGGAAGCGCGTCACCGTCGGACTTGAAGTACGGCGGGTCCAGGACCGTAACCGGGAGCTTGGCCCCAGCGTCCGGCGGCTTGTCCGGGAGGCGGCAGATAATCGTCGTATCACCCACCCGCAGGTCGGCTTCCCAGCCGGCCCCGGCGGGCCGGCTGGCCATGACGACTCCGGTCAGTATGAGCCCCCGGTCGGCAGCAGCCCCTGCGATCACCCGTTCCGGGTGCACTCCAGCGACGACCTCGCCGCTAGGAACGAAACCGAGATAGCCGACCAGTTCGGCGACCCGGCGCGAGGCGGGGTGAAGGACAACCTCGTCGGGCTCGCCGACCTGGAGCAGCTCGCCGCGGTCGATCACGGCCAGGCGGTCGGCGAAGGCCTGGGCGTCGGCTAGCTCGTGGGCGACCAGGACGGCGGGAATGGAGCGCTCCGCCACCAGGGAGCCCACCAGGGTGGTGAGGGTCCGGCGCAGGGTGGTGTTGAGGCCGGTGTAGGGCTCGTCGAGCAGGAGCGTGTCGCACTGCGCGAGGAGCAGGCGGCCCAGGGCCACCCGGTGCGCCTGCCCGCCGGACAGCCGCGCGGGCATCGCCGGCAGGAGGTTTTCGATGCCGAGGGTCGAAGTGAGCGCGGACAGGTCGGCGGCTGAAGGCGTCGCCGAGGGGGCGTAGCACAGGTTGTCCCGCACCGATAGGTGCGGGAACAGGCCCGGGTCCTGGCGGAGCAGCCCGACCCGGCGCTGCCACGGCGGCACGTCGCGGACCGGGGGAGCGGTCGAGGTCAGGACCTGGCCGCCCAGTTCGATCCGGCCCCGCCGCGGGGCGACCAGGCCGGCGATGACCTCGAGCAACGTGGTTTTCCCCGCGCCCGACGGCCCGAACAGGGCAAGCCGCTCGCCGGGGGCCACCTGGAGACGCGCGCGGACGGTGAACTCCCGGCGGTCAACCTCGACGTCGGCGTCCAGCACGGGCGCTCCAGATGTAAGCGGCCAGCGGCAGCGGCAGCGCGACCACCAGCAGGACCAGGGCGTACGGCAGCGCGGAGGGCAGTCCGGTCTCCTGCAGCGTTGTGTATATCTGCAACGGTATCCCCATCGGGTGGTACGCGATGATGATCACCGCGCCGAACGCGCCCATCGCCCGGGCCCAGGCGATCGACAAGGCCATGGCCAGCCCCGGTGCGGCCAGCGGCAGCGTGACCCGCCGGAACACCCGCCGCGGCCGGTCGCCGAGCAGTCCGGCCTGCTGCTCCAGCCGCGGCTCGACGCTGGCGAAGGCCGACTGGGCGCCGAGCACGTAGTACGGCGCCGACTCGTAGACCTCCGCGATGACCAGGGCGAGGAAGGTGTTGGTCGCGGACAGATTGAAATGTCCGAGCAGTTCGCCGATCGGCGTATACGGGCCGACCATGAAGACCAGCAGCAGGCCGATAACCAGTGGCGGCAGCAGCAGGCTGCACAGCACGCCGGTCTCCCATACGCGCGGGAACGGCAGTTTCCCCCGGGCCAGCAGCCAGGCCAGCGGGGTGCAGACGACCAGCAGCACGCCCAGGGTTACCAGCCCGGATTCCACCGAGACCACGAGCGGATCCAGCGCACCCGGGGCCGTCAGGGAGCTGACGATGGCGCTCCATGACAGGTTCGTCAGCAAGGCGATCACGGGGCCGAGCAAGGCCAGCCAGACAATGCCCGCGCCGGCCACCGAGACGACGGCGGACGCCGAACGTAGCCGCGGCTGGCCCCCGGCGAACCACCCCCGTCCCGCCGGGCGGCGCGGTCCCGGGGTTTTGTCTGCCGGGACCGCGCCGCCCGCGGCGGCCGCGGGGCTAGCCGCCCAGCTCACTCGAAATCGCGGCCGGGACTGAACTTGCCGACCCGGTTACCGTCGGGGTGAGCACGGTGAATCCCCCTGCCTTGTATAGGGCCAGGCCCGCCGGCGACAGCGTGTACTTGACGAACGCGACCCCAGGATCGGTGGGCTTGCCGATGATGGTGATGTCGATGACCTGCGGCGAGCCGGATTTGGTCATGCCATTGGCCAGCGTAACCTTCGCCGTCTTGTACAGGCTCGCGTACTGCGAGCAGCAGAGGTTGATCTGCGGTACCAGCGGGACGTAGGCCAGGTGCAGCTCGACCGCCTGGGTGACGAACGCGCTCGCGGCGTCCAGCTGCCCCGACTCCAGCGTCGAGTCCAGCGAGGATTCGGCGTAGATCTGCGACGACGAGGCGGTGCCGAAGTCCGTGGTGCCCAGGATCTTCGCGACCGTGTCCGACGGCAGATGGTAATAGGCCTGGGCGAGCTCCAGCATGTAGATGAAGTCCCGGCCCTGCGGGTCGACGTTCGGGTCGGTGCGGCCGAGCTTCAGGCCAGGCGTCTGGAGCAGGGTGAACAGGTTCTTCAGTGGCTCGCTGCCGTCGGCAATCGCCTTGAACTGGCTGGCGTACTTGCTCTTGGGGTTGTAGGCCACGACCATCGAGGTGCCGGCGTACTGGATGTACCAGTTCGTGAACTTGGGCTCGAGCGGGGTGATGTTGTCACTGCCCACGCTCTGGAAGACGTTCGGGTGGATCTCGCCGGCGGCGATGTCGGCCTCCAGGGTGCCGGAGGCATTGGCGTAGCCCGAGAAGCTATTCCCGGTGGCCGTCTTGAAAGCCGGGGCGATGACCTTCTCATTGAGGAACGTCAGCGAGGACGCATAGGCGACGTTGGCGGTGCCGGTCGCCGCGGGCGTACTCGACGAACTGGCGCTGGACGACGCCGAGGTCGAGGTGGAGGCAGAACTTGACGAGCTGCTGCTGCATCCTGCGGCGAGCCCTGTGCAGGCTATGGCAATAAGGGCGACGATGGTCGCTCTTCTCTTCGCGAAGACATGAATCATTCCCCGAACATTGCCACTGATGTTTGCGTGACGCAAGGAATCAAGACATCACCAACCGGCGGGTCACCATCTTGTGACCCGCACGGCTCGCCTATGCTATCGCTCGCTAGCGCCGCTAGCTGTCCTCAGGCATTGTTGACCGGTGAGCACTTCCCATTTGCCGCCCCCCCTGACGACGAAGGCCTCAGGGGCCTGGCCCGCGATATGCGCCAGCTGTTCGAGCTGGCGGCCAGGACGCTGACCGACGACGACGGCCGTCCGAGCTCGCGCGGCGGGTCATCGAGCATCTGGGCTGCGAAGTGCAGGCCATCGTGCAGGTGACCGAGAGGTTCCCGTCCTGGGAACACGTGAACATACAGCGCGGCATTGACGCCTATCTCGCCGCGCGGCACAGCGGCGCGGAGTGGTTCGGCGTGTCGGGCCTCGGCCACCGCCCGCGCGAGGACATCCGGTCCCTGCTCAACATGCCCGCGCCGGGCGGACTGCGGCCCGGCCCCTGCTGTTCTCCCTACTCGAAGCCATGGACGGCGTCGGCACGGACGCGGACGTCACTTTCGTGCTGACCACCAACCGGGCCGACGTGCTCGAGATCGCCCTGGCTGACCGTCCCGGCCGGATCGACCTGGCGGTCGAGATTCCCCGCCCCGACGCGCGATGCCGGGAGCGCCTGATCCGGGTGTACGCCCGTGACCTGACCGTGGACGCGGATCTGGAGCCGGTCGTGGCGGGCACCGAAGGGGTCACCGCCTCCTTCATCAAGGAAATGATCAGGCGGACCGTGCTGGTATCGCTGCGGGCGGGAGAGAACCCGCCGGTACTGCGCGGCTCTCATTTCGCTGCGGTGCTCACCGAGATGACGAGCGAACGTCATGCCCTCACCCGCTCGCTGCTGGGTAGTGACAGCGCCGGCGGCACTGAACGAGAACCACCGGTCCGGCCCGCGCCGGTACGGCGTCGCCCGGTCCGTTAGGGGGATTCGGCAGAAATAAGATTCATGCGGTGCCGTTGTGTATTAGACGCCTCGAGGAAGAGAGACCAGCCATGTCCGCCAGAACCAGCCCTCCTTTCCGTGCCGACCACGTCGGCAGCCTGCTGCGGCCGCGGCGGCTGCTCGAGGCGCGCGACGACTTCGAGGCCGGCACCATCACCGCGAGCGAGCTCCGGGCCGTCGAGGACGAGGAGATCATCAAGGCGATCCGGCTGCAGGAGGAGGTAGGCCTGCAGTCGGCGACCGACGGAGAGTTCCGACGGGCGTCGTGGCACATGGACTTCATCTACGCCCTCGGCGGGGTGTCCAAGGCGCCGGGCCACTTGGCCGTGAAGTTCACCAACCCGTCGGGAAGCATCGAGTGGACACCCGCCGCGCTGCACGTCGGCAGCAAGCTCAGGCTCGACCACACCATCTTCGGTGATGACTTCACGTTCCTGAAGTCACACGTCACCACGGCCGTGCCCAAGCAGACCATCCCGTCGCCGAACATGGTGCACTACCGGGGCGGGCCGGCGGCGCTCGATCCTGACGTCTACCCGGACATCGAGCAGTTCTGGGCGGACCTGGCCGCGGCTTACGCCGACGAGGTCCAGCGGCTGGCCGACCTGGGCTGCAGCTACCTGCAGTTCGACGACACCAGCCTCGCCTACCTGAACGATCCGGCCCAGCGCGCCGAGATCGCCGAGCGCGGCGAAGATGCCGAGCACATGCACCTGCGGTACATCAAGCAGATCAACGCGGCGGTCAAGGACAAGCCAGCCGGGATGGCGATCACCACCCACATGTGCCGCGGCAACTTCCGCTCCTCTTGGGCCGCCTCCGGCGGCTACGACTTCGTAGCCGAGGCCCTGTTCTCCGAACTTGACGTGGACGGGTTCTTCCTCGAGTACGACGACGAGAGGTCCGGCGGCTTCGAGCCGCTGCGTTTCGTGCCCCAGGGCAAAATGGTCGTGCTGGGGCTGGTCACCACCAAGCGCCCCGAGCTCGAGTCGATGGACGAGCTCAAGCGGCGGGTCGACGAGGCAGCCAAGTACGTGCCGCTTGACCAGCTATGCCTGTCCGGGCAGTGCGGATTCTCCTCGACCGTGGAGGGCAACGCCCTGACCTACGACCAGCAGGCCGCCAAGCTCCGCCTGATCGTCGAGACCGCCCATAGCATCTGGGGTTAGCGCACGCCTCGGTAAGTCGTTAGGCGCCGGCCAGACCACCCTCACATACTGGTGCTCTCGGGTACCCGCCGCGGCGCGCAGTGCGCCGCGGCCGGGCGAAGGGAGCTGCCACGGTGCGGATCACTGCTACGCCCCGGAACACCGACGCGGACGCCCAGGCCGACGAGCTCACGGCCGAGCTTTCCGCCTTCTACTGGCAGGCTCACGACGAGCGGCTGGCCGAGACCGGGTTCGTCTCGATCGCCCGGCAACTGCCCGGGCTCATCGGGCAGGCGGTCCGGCTGGGCTGGCAGGCCAACCGGCGTGACACCGCCGCGACGATCGGGCTGAACCTGGTCTCGGGCGTGCTCACCGGATTCGCTCTGCTGGCCACGACCGGCGTGCTCGAGGCGCTGTTCGCGGCCGGGCCGACGCCGCAACGGGTCCGGGCCGCGCTACCCTCGCTGATCGTGGTGGCCGCGGCGGTGGCGGCGCGGGCCGGGCTGCAGGCCGCCGCGGGCTGGGCCCAGGCGAGGCTCAAGCCGCAGGTGGACCGGGTGGTCGAGATCAAGCTGCTTGATCTGACTACGCAAGTCGAGCTGGCCGCCTTCGACGACGCGGCCTTTTATGATGCCATGCAGCGCGCCCGTGACCGGGGCCTGTACTCGGCTCCGCAGGTGGTGACTAACGTCCTGGACTGCGTGACCGGCGCCGCGGGGATCGCCGCGGCGGCGTCGGTCGTCGCCTTGCTCCAGCCCATCCTGCTCATCCTGCTGCTGATCGCCGAACTGCCGAGTGGCTGGGCCGCGGTGCGCGCGGCCAGGATCGGTTACATCACCAACTTCGCGCTGGCCGACAGCCACCGCAGGAAATGGATGCTGGCCGACCTGATGGCGGAGCGACGGACCGCGGCCGAAATGCGTTCCTTCACGCTTCGGCACTTCATGCTCGCGCGGGTAGCCCGGCTAGCCGCCTACGCGCGCGATGCCGAGGTCAAGGCGGCAGGCCGGCAGGCTCGCACCCGGCTTGCCGCGGCGGCGGCGGGCGGTGTCGCTACCGCGGGGGTGTATACCGCGCTCGGGATCTTGCTGGCCGTCGGCGCGATGCCGCTCGCTTTTGCCGGTACGACGGTCCTGGCGATCCGTTCCGCGCAGGCATCCCTGGCCACGCTGCTCTTCGCGGTGAACCAGTGTTACGAGGAAGGACTGTATTTCTCTGACTACCAGGCCTTCTGCGCTGACGCGGCGAGCCGGATACCGCCGCCGGGCGTCAAGGCGGTCCCGGCGGAGTTCGACCGGATCACCGTGGATAACGTCACCTTCACCTATCCCGGGGCCAGTGAACCGGCGCTTTGCGGTGTCAGCATCGAGATCCGCCGAGGTGAGGTGGTCGCGCTGGTGGGCGAGAACGGCTCAGGCAAGACCACGCTGGCGAAGATCCTGGCCGGGCTCTACCGGCCCGACAGCGGCCCCGGCTGCGGCACCGTGTACTGGGACCAGACCGCCATCGGCGATGTCGATCCCGAGCCACTGCGTGAGCGGATCGCGGTCATCGCCCAGGATCACGCCAACTGGCCGCTCACCGTACGTCACAACATCTCCATGGGCCGCGACGCCGGTCCCGGCATGCTGGGCAGGGCGGCCGCGGCCTCCGGAGCCGACACGGTGATCGACAAACTCCCGCACGGGTATGACACCTTGCTCGACCGCCATTTCAAGGACGGAGCTGAGCTGTCCGGCGGTCAGTGGCAGCGGATCGCCGCCGCGCGCGGCTTCTACCGGTCGGCGCCGTTGCTGATCATGGACGAGCCCACCGCTGCCCTGGACGCTAGGGCCGAGTACGCGCTGTTCAGCTCGATCCGCACGCACGCGGAGGACCGCGGCGTGCTGCTGATCACGCACCGGCTTGCCAGCGTCAAGCATGCCGACCGGATCTACGTCTTGCGTGACGGCCGGCTGATCGAGCAGGGCGCGCACGCCGAGTTGCTCGCGCTCGGCGGTCAGTACGCCGAGCTTTTCACCCTTCAGGCTTCCCAGTACGAATTGTGACCTAGGGGGGCCGGCCGGGCCGGTTATCACGGCGCCCCATGGGAAGCAGCAGGGCATGCTAGCCATCATCGCGGCGATCCTCTTCGGCATCGCCTGGATCATCAATGCCACCGGTACCGCCACCGACGCCTGGTTCTCCGTCACCGGCCTGCTGCTTCTCGGCCTGGTCTGCCTGGCCTTGCATCAGGCGGGCATCGGCACCGCCTGGGTCCGGCGACGCTAGACCGCGGGGGGGACGTTCGCGGGGCGTCAGGGCTCGCGGGTCGCGCTGCGCACTAGCTCGGCGCTGACGACGGCGAGCTTGCGGCGCTCGGCCCGCGCCTGCGCGCGCAGTTGCAGGTAGGCGGCATGCGCCGAGATGCCCTGGCGGCCGATCAGCACGCCCTTGGCCTGCTCGATGATGGCCCGGGAGTTCAGCGCTGATTGCAGCTGCGCGGCCAGCTCGGTCTGCTGCTCACCCATCAGCATGGTCGCGATCAGCAGGGCGGCGAGGTCGGTGAACGCGAGCAGCGCGAGCTCGGCCTCGGCGGACCAGGGACGGCGGTCTTCGGACAGCACCGCGACAACCCCCACCGCGTCCTGGTTGTACGGGATGGGGCTGGCCAGTACGGCCCGCACCCCGCGGGCGACCGCGTGCTTGCTGAAAGACGGCCACCGCATGTCCTCGGTCAGGTCCTCGGCCCGGACCAGCTCCTTATCCTCAAAGGCCGCGATGCACGGACCTTCCTGATGGCGTATCTGCAGCTCTTCCAGGTGCTTCATGCGCTCGTCAGACACCGCGGCGTTGAGCAGGTGGTGGTCTACGTCGGCCAGCATCAGGCCGGCGCCGTCGACGGAGAAGATCGCGTGCGTGGTCTGGACGATATGATGCATAGCGTCCTCGACCCGCATCTCGCCGAAGCGCAGCTTGCCCAGCTCGTCAAGCGCGTGCCGTACATCCTGCACCGAGACGCTCATCGGTCCCTCCTGACGTTCTTGGTACGTGCGACGCGCTTGCGATGTGCGACGCGACCGGTGGGATCTTACCCGCGAGTCATCTGTCTATTTCGCAATAGGCGTCGAGGCCGGTGAGTTCCAGCATCCGGCGTATCCCCCGGCCGGGACGGCGGATGACCAGGCGCCCGCCTTCGGGCAGCGACCGGGCAGCCCCGGCGATCAGCCGGGCGGAGCCGCAGTCCATGAAGTCGGTGGCGGCCATGTCCAGGACGAGCCGCTCGGGGTTCCCCCGCAGGGCGAGCGTCAGCTGCCCGGCGAACACCGGCATGGTGACCAGGTCGAGCTCACCGCGGATGAAGATCGTGGTCGCCCCCGGGCCGGCGTCGATGACCTCGATCGCCACCCGCCCGGGCCGCGGGCGCGATCCGCCGGAGACCGGCGAAGCGGAGGGCACGGAGCGGCGGGACGGCGGCATCGGAGACGGCGTCCCTGGAGAGGAACAAGGAAAGGAGGAATCGGAACAAAGCCACGCCATGAGAACTCCCACTCAACAGCAGCTAACGGGCTCTGAGCCAGGTGCTGTCAGGAGGCCTGTCTCCCGGGGAATCCAGGAGCTGGCGGGGTCAGCATCGACCATGCGGCGGGCCGCAGGAGTCTGGGCGGCATGACGGTTGTTATAAGTATGCCCCAGACTCGCCCGGTCTCACGCCAAACGGGCATCAGGCGCGCCGGCTCGCGCGCGGGCGGCACCGGCCGCCGCCGTTCGCCCGGCCAAGTCCGCGGCTTGTATCCGCGTCTGAGATCGTGTTGTTATGCCATGGATTGACCTTGAAGGGGCCGTCAACGTCCGTGATCTGGGTGGCCTGCCGACCACTGATGGCCATCACACCGCCGCCGCCCAACTGCTGCGCGCGGACAACCTGCAGGACTTGTCACCCTCGGACGTCGCGAGACTGGTGCGTGATATCGGCGTCACCACCGTCGTGGACCTGCGCAGCTCCAACGAGCTGAAGTCGGAAGGCCCGGCGCCGCTGGATGCCATCGCGGGCGTGCGCCACGCTCACCACCCGGTGCTCCCCGAGCTGGGATCAAACACCGACATGATCGCCGACGCCCTGCTGACCAAGCCCGAGCTGACCAAGCCCGAGCTGACTAAGCCCGAGCTGACTAAGCCTGAGCTGACTAAGGCCGACCAGGACAAGTCCAGGTACCCGCGCGATCCGGTCTGCGGGCACTACCTGGGTTACCTGGAAGATCGTCCGGATCAAGTGGTGGCCGCGCTGCGCAGCATCGCGCACTCCGAGGGCGCGGCGCTGGTCCACTGCGCGGCGGGCAAGGACCGGACCGGCGTGGTGGCGGCGCTCGCGCTGACCGTAGCCGGCGTCACGCCGCGGGCCGTGGTGGCCGACTACGCCGCCACGGCGGAGCGGACCGAGGCCATCGTGGCCCGCCTGCTCGCCTCGCCGACTTATGCCCGCGATATTGGCAGCAAGCCCGCCGACTCGCACCGGCCGCGGCCCGAGACGATGGCCGCCTTCCTGGAGCAGATGGACTCTCGTTACGGCGGGGTCGTCCGGTGGCTGACCGATCACGATTTGAAAGACGCCGACCTGCGCCTGCTCCGGGCCAAGCTCCGTGGCGCCGCGCTGGAGTGAGGCATGACCAAGCAGCGGCCTGACGATCGTCGCGTCTGGCCACTGGTCGCGGGACACCCAGGTGGCTAGGATGTGCGCTCAAGCGACGTACCTCTGCTCCTGTCGGGGATGCAGGACGTCTTGAGCTTGGATAAGGCCATGACGAGTCAGCAGGGCGGGTCGCAGCAGCCAGCGGGAATCCGTGACGTAGCCCGGCTGGTCGGCGTATCGGTCGCCTCGGTGAGCTTTGCGCTGAATGGGCAGCCAGGGGTAGCCCAGGAAACCCGCCGGCGAATCCTGGCTGCGGCGGCTGAGCTCGGCTACCGCGCCAACCCGCAGGCCCAGGCGCTACGGCGAGGACGCACCAGCACGTACGGTCTGGTCATCCGCAACTTCAGCAACCCGTTCTTTCTCGAGGTGCTGACCGGAGCAGAAAGCGCGGCGCGCGACGCCGGGGCAACCTTGCTGCTACTTGACTCGTACTACTCCGTAGAACGCGAGCTCATGCATGTGCGGGAGATGGCCGCCCAGCGCGTGGCCGGACTAGCCGTCGCCCCGGTCGGGAAGGGCGAGTCGGTGCGGCTCTGGCAGGAGTTGCGCCCGGGCGCCCCTGTGGTGGCACTGAACGCGTCCATGGAGGGCACGGCCGGCGTATCGCGGGTGTATCCCGACAATGCGGCCGGGGTGGAAATGGCGATGCGCCGCCTAGCCGGGCTGGGGCATTCCTCAGCCGCTTTCCTGTCCGCTCCGCGCGGCCTGGCCGCGGATCCGGACCGGCTCCGCCATTTCCGGCGCTTCGCCCGCGAGCTTGGGGTCCGGCCGACCGTCATGCGCTCGCCGCTGACAATCGCTGACGTGCGCAAGGCGGCCCGGAGGTTGCTGGGGCGCCGGGATGCCCCGTCGGTGGTCATCACCAACTCCGATTACACGGCGCTCGGAATCTATAAGACCGCCCATGACCTGTCCCTGCGGATCGGGCCGGATGTCTCCGTCATCGGGCATGACGACCTGCCTACGTCCGAACTTCTTGACCCGCCGCTCGCGACCATCCGCATAGACGGCAGGGAGATGGGCCGGGCGCTGATGACGCGGTTGCTTGACTGGGATCCGTCCAACGATTACGTCGCCCCGGTAAAACTGGTCGAACGAGCTTCCCTCCAGGCACCGGATCTGTCTGTTTATCTCCGTTCACAAAGTGTTCGTCCGGCTCAGTGCGACAACTCGGTAACGTCCCTTGACACCCTCGCGGCGGGTGTGTGAGCATTCGAACGCTAAACGTTTTAGGTGCGTTTAACCTGCACTCTCAGCTGGGGGATAAGTGGATCGGCAGCCCTCCTTGGCACCGCCGCCAGAGGCCTTTCCTGGCCGCCGGAATCCACTTCGGGACAGAGAAGCCTTCAGGAGGCATTGGTGAGATCGTCATACCGATTTACGCTCGCCGGAGTGGCGGCCGCGGCGCTGCTCGCGGCCGGCTGCTCGTCGAGTTCCTCGTCGAGTTCGGGCAGTGGGACCAGCGCAACCAACTGGGCCACGGCCACCTCAGACGGCGGCAGCACGACTGCGCTGATCGCGGCGGCCAAGCAGGAGGGCACGCTCAACGTCATTGCCCTTCCGCCGACCTGGGCGAACTACGGCGCCATCATCTCGGCCTTCACCGCCAAGTACGGAATCAAGGTCAATTCCGCGCTTCCCGACGGCACGAGCCAGCAGGAAGTCGACGCGGTAAAGTCGGAGAACGGCACCGCCAAGGCGCCCGATGTCCTGGACATCGGCATGGCCGTCGCCCTGGCCAACACGAACCTGTTCGCGCCGTATGAGGTCAGCACCTGGAGCTCTATCCCGGCCGCCCAGAAGGCGCCGAACGGTATCTGGGTGCAGGACTACGGCGGCTACATGGCGGTCGGCTACTCGAGCAAGTTCGGGACGATCACCTCGCTCAACCAGTTGCTCGGCTCGAAGTTCAAGAACGCGGTCGCGCTGAACGGCAACCCGACCTCGGCTAACGCCGGCCTGAACGGCGTCATGATGGCCAACCTCGCAGAAGGCGGAACGGCCAGCAACATCGCTGACGGCGTGACCTTCTTCCAGAAGCTCAAGGCCGCCGGGAACTTCTCCCCGGTATCGGCTACCGGTGCCACGATCAAGGCAGGCACGACCCCGGTCGTGTTCAACTGGGACTACCTCAACCTCCCAAGCTACGTCGGAGTGTCGAACTGGAAGGTGTTCATCCCGTCGAACGTCGCGCTGGGCGGGTACTACGCGCAGGCCATCAACAAGAGCGCGCCGCACCCGGCCGCGGCCCGGCTGTGGGAGGAGTTCCTCTACTCCCAGGCCGCCTCGGGCGGGCAGAACCTCTGGCTCGAAGGCGGCGCCCGGCCGGTGGAGCAGGCGGCCATGCAAACAAATCACACCATTAACGCCAGCGCCGCCTCGAAGCTGCCATCGGTCAGCGTGACGCCAACGTTCCTCAGCCCGGCCCAGGCCACCGACGCCGCGAATTACCTGGCGGCGAACTGGGCGAAGGCCGTCGGCTAGCGAGGGCAAGTGGCTGTCGCCGCGACAACTGAGGCCGGCGCCCGGACCACGCGGTCCGGGCGCCGGCCGTCCCTACCGTCCGTTCCGGCCTGGATCGGCACCGTCCCGTTCTTCGGGTATATCGCGGTCTTCCTGCTGTGGCCGACCGCGATTGTGGTAGTCGATTCGCTCAAGAACCCGAATGGCCAGTGGGCGGTATCCAACGTCACCGAACTCGGCAGCCCGCTGGTGCGTGGCTACTTCATCGGCTCGTTGAAGCTGTGCCTCATCTCGTCGGTGCTCGGAGCCGTGTTCGGCGCGGTCCTGGCCTATGCGGTGGCGTCGGGCAATCCCGACGGTGTGGTGCGCAGGCTCTACCTGGCCAGCTCCGGGGTTCTCGCCCAGTTCGGCGGGGTTACGCTGGCGTTCGCGTTCCTGGTGCTCATCGGCCCAGTGGGGCTGCTGTTCCACGCCAGCTGGTTCTACGACTTCCCGTGGGGTATCGGGCTGATTTATACGTATTTCCAGATCCCGCTGATGGTGCTGGTCTTCCTGCCTGCGATCGATGGGCTGAAGATCCAGTGGCGAGAGGCGTCGGAGAACCTGGGCGCGTCGGCCTGGCAGTACTGGCGGCACGTCGGCGGGCCGCTGCTCATGCCGGCCTTCCTCGGCAGCTTGCTGCTCCTGTTCGCGAACGCGCTGTCGGCCTTCGCCACCATCGAGGCGTGGGAAAACCAGATCGCTTACATCGTGCCGCAGCAGATCAGCACCGCGTTGTCCAGCGAGGTCGGGCTGAACAACGTGAACGTCGCTGACCTCCTCGCCCTAGGCATGGTGATCATGGTGGCCATCGTCATGACTGGGTACGCCCTGCTACAGCGCAGGGCGGCGCGATGGCTGCGGTAACGGCGCTCAACGAGACGCCCGCCGCGGCGCCAGCCGGGCGGCCGGGCGGCATGCAGGTTCGCCGGCGCCGACGGCTGAACGTATTCCGCTACGTAACCTTCACGGTGTTCGGGCTGTTCTTCATCCTGCCGCTGCTGGCACTGCTGCGGTTCTCCCTGGAGGGGTCCAAACTCGGCACGTGGTCGCTGACCGCGTGGCGGCAGATCGCCTCCTACCAGGGGTCTGGCATTCCTCCGCTGATGAGCGCCATCGAGCTCACCCTCGAACTAGCGGTTATCACCTGCGTGGTCACGATAGTGCTGCTGCTGCCGACCATGATCTGGGTCCAGCTGCGGGTGCAGTGGCTGGCCCGCACCATGGAGTTCCTCTGCCTGCTGCCGCTCACCATCCCCGCGATCGTGCTGGTGGTGGGCCTCGGCCCGATCTACAACAAGATTCAGCATTATGAACTGTCCGCGCTCATGCTGTTCTGGGTGTATGTGATCCTGGCGTTGCCCTATGCCTACCGTGCGCTCAGTGCCGGTCTCAGCGCGATCGACGTGACCACCCTGTCCGAGGCCGCGCGTAGTCTCGGGGCAAGCTGGTTCACCGTCATCGTCCGGGTAATCGTGCCGAACATGCGGCAGGCCGTTCTGAACGCCCTGCTGCTGACCTGTTCGCTGGTCCTCGGCGAGTTCACCATCGCCTACCTTCTGCTGTATTCGAACCTGCAGGTGGAGCTGTACTCCATCAGCCGGAACACGCCGAACGCCGGGGTGCTGTTCGCCACCTCGTTCGCCGCGCTGATGTTCGCGTTCGTGCTGCTGCTGATCCTGTCCTTCGTTGGCCGCCGCCGTCGTGGCCGGGGATGAGGTACCGCTCGTGACTTCTTCACCGATGCCCCGAACGCTGGGCGGCGCGGCCAGGACCGCCGTCGAGGTGCGGATGGAGGGGCTGAGTCGGCACTACGGTCCCGTCGTCGCGCTGGACCGGCTCGACCTGACCCTGCATCCCGGCGAGCTCATCGCGCTGCTCGGCCCGTCGGGCTGCGGCAAGACCACCACGCTGCGGCTGCTCGCGGGGCTGGAGGACGCCGACGCCGGCCACATCACCGTCGACGGCAAGGACATCACCCACATCTCGGCCGCCAAGCGCGATATGGGCATGGTGTTCCAGGCCTACTCGCTGTTCCCGCACATGACGGTGCGGCAGAACGTGGCCTTCGGATTGCGGCTGCGCCGGGTCAGCTCGGCTCAGCGGGACAAGCGCGCGCTGGAGATGCTTGAGCTGGTCGGGCTCACCACGCAGGCGGACCGGTACCCAAGCCAGATCTCCGGCGGCCAGCAGCAGCGGGTCGCCCTGGCCCGCGCCCTGGCCATCGAGCCGCAGGTACTGCTGCTCGACGAGCCGCTGTCGGCGCTCGACGCTAAGGTCCGGGCGCAGTTGCGGGACGAGATCCGCCGGATCCAGCTCGAGGTGGGCATTACTACGCTGTTCGTCACCCACGACCAGGAGGAGGCACTGGCCATCGCGGACCGGGTCGGCGTCATGCGGGAAGGCCACCTCGAGCAGCTCGCGCCGCCCACCGAGGTCTACTCGCGCCCGGCTACGTCCTTCGTGGCCGAGTTCGTCGGCCTCAGCAACCGCATGCCCGGTGAGGTCCGGGACGGCAGCGTCAACGTTCGCGGCTGCACGCTGCCGCTGGTGGAACGTGATACGCCTGATGGCCAGGTGGTGGCGCTGGTGCGGCCGGAAGCGGTGACGCTGGCGTCCGACACCGCGGCGGAGTCCGGCCCGCTAGTCGGCACGGTGATCGCCATCACCTTCCTCGGCGCAACGAGCCGGGTCACGGTCGACCTTGGCGGCACCCCCGTCCTGGCCCAGCTCCCGACCTCGGACGCGACCGCGCTGCAGGCCGGCACTCGCGTCGCGCTGAAGATCCGCCCCGATCCGGTCCTAGTGTCGGCCGGCTCAGGTGCGGGCGCGGTGGCCGAGGAAGAGGCGTAGGTATCCCGCGTCAGGAACGGCGCTGTCCCGCGCCGCCCGGTCCGCACCCGTTTCCTCGTTGAGCATGAGGCCACGCCCCTAGCGACCGTCTTAGGTCG
Organism: uncultured Actinomycetes bacterium; assembly: GCA_963806335.1. Classification (GTDB taxonomy): domain Bacteria; phylum Actinomycetota; class Actinomycetes; order Streptosporangiales; family Streptosporangiaceae; genus Palsa-504. Next base: position 440,127 of record CAWDXO010000012.1, on the reverse strand, counting down.
CTAGGGGCGCACGGTGCTCAGTGTCCGGCGATCAGTGGCCAGAGGGAATGCACTTGGGCGGAATCGGTCGTGTACCCGAGCTTGCCTAGCCCAAGGCCCTCCTCGATCGTGAGCAGCATCGAGTAGTGGTTGGACGGCGTGGCGTCGGTCGCGTGCCGCGGACCCAGCCGGCTGACCACGATCATCGGAGCCGAACCACCGCCGTAGACCCCGCCGGGCCAGCTGGCGCTGATCTGGGGGTCCCCGGCCGGCAGGACCGGCGAGTCGCAGCAGCCCGTGACCGACGCGTAGTCGTTGTCGGCGGGGTTGGAGCCGTCGTAGTCGGTCTCGTCGGCCACGACGAAGATCGCGCTGTTACCCGTCCAGGCCCGGCTGGACATGATGGTCTGGACCGCGCCCTTGACGAAGGCATCGGCCTTGGCCTTGAGGGCCTCGTCGTTGGCGTCCCCGGCCACGTTGTTGTACGGGCACGGGGTGTCGGGGAAGCCGGCGACCGCGGTGTAGATGCCGCCGTGCATATTGCTGCACTCATCGGGGCTGATCCACACGTAGCGCGGCGGGTTCGGGCCGTTCAGGTCAGCGGCCATGTCGGGGTAGGGCTTGATGTGGGCGGCGCGGGCCGGGTTCAGGCGGACGTCGTTGTACAGGATGAACGGGTTGTGCTTGCTCGCGTACAGCGGATTGGAGCTGCTCGGCCAGAAGTCGGGCAGGTAGCCGGCAGTGGGCATGGCCTGCATGTAGGCGTCCCACGGGATGTGCGCCGCCTCGAGCTCGTCCACGATGTTGGTGTGCGCGTACTGGTTCGGGCCGAAGTTGTTCGCCGTGGTGGGGTACCAGCCGTTGTCGTTGTTGACCCACCAGTTGTTACCGCTGGTGGCCGCGATGTAGTTGGGCTCGCTGGTGTGGGTGACGCCGTAGTAGTTCGTGGCCTGACCGTACGTCGAGGCCAGTGAGGTGATGTACGGCGCGTTCGGGTCCCCGATCACGTGGTCGGCGGCATGGTTCTCCAGCATGATGATGAACACATGGTCAAGGCCTGCACCGTGCCCCGAGGCAGTGTCCGCGGTGGCACCGTAACTGTTCTGGCTCCCTGCCACGGCGAGCGCCCCCGCAGCCAGCGACACCGCGGCCGCGGCCACCAGCCAAGCTCTCACCCGCTTGCGCCGACGGGGCCGGGATTGCTGCACGTCCATGAACGACCTCCTGCTGTGTCTTCGCTATCGGCCACCACTCATAGCGATTGGTGACGCCGGTACAGGCAAGTTGCATAATGTCACACAAACACAACAAATTGAACAACCAGGGGCCACCGGCGATTCACTTTCTGTTCATCTTTAAGTCGGCGGGATGTCGCCTCATCTTTAATCGGCGGTATGTCGCCCGATCCGGGTAACTTCAGCGCCGAGGGACTCGTGCATGACAGGTCAAGCCAGCTCGACAGGAGTGGACGACATCGCCGGCACCCATGAGCGGTAGGCATCCACCGCTGACCACACATCGTCGGCTCCGTCGCGGAGCCGTACTCCGTGGCGGAGCCACTGCCCCCTACCGGGCCATTGAGATCAGCCCGGGTGAGCCGCACCTTATCCGCGACGAATTCGGCTCGGGCGGGATTGCCGGAGCGGAATCCGCGCGCGGCCCAGGCCGCGCGCTGCTCTGCCTGGCTCATATCACCGATCTCCAGCTCGCCGATGTCCAGTCGCCGACGCGGTTTGAGTTCCTCAACGCGGGCTTCGCTGACCCCAGGTACGCCGAGATCGTGCCCGTGCAACGTCCGCAGGAGGCGCTTACCTGGCAGGCTGTCGACGCCACCATCCGCACGCTCGGCGCGGTACACGGGCCAGCGACCGGCCTTCCGTTGCACCTGGCCGTGACCACAGGTGACGCGATCGATAATGCGCAGTGGAACGAACTGAAAGCGTTCCTTGCCCTGTTCGACGGCGGCCAGGTCTCACCGGATTCCGGCGGTCCGGACCATGAGGGAGTGCAGTCGGTGCACTGGCCCGGCGACATCTTCTGGCGACCGGACGGTCCGGGTCCGGGCGGTCCGGACTTCTTCCGCCGCGAATACGGCTTCCCGCATTATCCAGGCCTGCTGCGGCGGGCGCTGCGCGAGTTCTCGGCCGCGGGCCTGAGCGTTCCCTGGCTGTCTTGCTTCGGCAATCACGAGGCACTCAACCAGGGCGTGGGTATCCAGACACCAGACCTGGCCGCCGCGCTGACTGGCGCCAGGAAGCCGACCGGACTGGCGGCGGACTTCGATCACGACCGAGCGCTTGAGCTCTTCACTCAGCATCCTGAGGCGTTCCTGAGCGGTCCGTTCCGGCACGTCACGCCCGATCCCCTCCGGCGGGCGATCAGCAGGCGCGACTTCGTCGACGCTCACCTTCGTTCCGGCTCGCGGCCGTTCGGGCACGGGTTCGGCGAGCGGAACCGGCTGGATGGGACCGCTTACTACGCCTACGACACGCCCGCGGTACGATTCATCACCCTTGATACCAATTGTCTGGCCGGCGGGGCGGCCGGCTGCCTCGACCGTCAGCAGGCCAGCTGGCTGGAGTCCCGGCTCACCGAGGTGCATTCGGCCTACCGCGGATCAGATGGCAGCGAGGTACGGACTCCCCACCAGGACCGGCTGGTGATCCTGGCGTCCCATCACGGGACCGGCACACTGAACAACACCCGCGGCGCTCACGCCGGGCCGGGCGGCGAGCCGCTGGTGGGCGCGGCCGACCTGCTGGCCCTGCTGCATCGATTCCCTAATGTCGTTCTGTGGCTGAATGGTCATACGCATACCAACACGGTCCGCGCCCGCCCCGACCCCGCCGATCCGGCGCGCGGGTTCTGGGAGGTCACTACCTGCGCGGTGGTTGACTGGCCATGCCAGACCCGGGTAGTCGAGCTGCTCGATCACGGCGAGTACCTATCTATCGTGACCACCATGGTCGACCACGATACGCCGGCCACTCCGGCGTCAGTGGAAACCGTCGACGATCTCGCCGCGTTGCATCGTGAGCTTGCGGCCAACGTTCCGTGGGATATCACGGCCACGGCCGGCGCCGCCAGCGACCGGAACGTGGAGCTGCGGGTCATCCCGCCCTTCGCGCTCGAGCGCCTGCCCGGCGCTTAACGTGGCCGCCGGGACGCGGACCGCGGGGTTGCGTCGTTCACTTCACTCGCAGTAGGTTCGCCGGGGCGCCAGGTAATTTCGCCGGGCTGGCGCTGGCGGGCGGGGCGATCCCGGAGAACTTAAGGAGCAACCATCATGACCGAGCACGGACCCGACACCTCCGCCGCCGCTGGCCCCCCGCCCGGCACCTACACGCTCGACCCGGACCAAACCACCGTCCGCGCCAACGTCAAGGCCATGTTCGGGCTGTTCACGGTGCGCGGGACCTTCCGGCTTAAGAGCGGGCAGGTCATCATCGCCGCGGACCCGGCCGGCTCGAGCGTGCGGGCCACCATCGACGCGACCAGCTACGCCTCCGGCAACGCCAGCCGGGACGCCGATGTCGTCTCGGCCAACCTGATCGACGCCCAGGGCTTCCCCGAGATCACCTTCATCGGCCAGGGCGCCCGACGCGACGGCGACGGCTGGGTAGTGGCCGGCTCGGTGACCGCGCACGGGACCCCGGCGCCGGCCGAGGTCCGGGTCACCGCCGCGCAGGCCGAGGAAGGCACCGTCAGGTTCGGCGCCACCACCCGCCTCGACCGCACCAGCTTCGGGGTCACCAAGAAGAAGGGCATGGTCGGGCGGACCGTGGACCTGGTCATAGAGGCCGCCGGCCGGCTGGCCTGACTTCGGCCGTCGTGCTCTTCAGGCTGCTCGCCGTCGTTGCCGTCGCCACGGCCGTCACCGGGCCGCTGGCGCAGGCGCCCGGTTTCCGGCAGTCGTTCGGCCAGCAGGTGCTGGCCGAGCCCTACGGCGTCGCGCTGGCTCCGGACGGCGACGTCTGGGTCGCCGACACCGGCCATGACCGGGTCGCGGAGTTCACCCCGTCCGGTCACCTGGTGGCCAGCCTCCATCCGGCGACGCGCTTCGGCGGCGGTCTTGACCAGCCGGAAGGCATCACGCTCGACGCGGCCGGGCACATCTTCGTCGCCGACACCGGCCACGACCGGGTCATCGAGATCTCGCCGGCTGACCGCGTGCTTGTCACCTTCGGCTCCGGCCGCGGCCGCGGCCAGCTCGACCAGCCGGTCGCGGTGGCGGTCTCCTCCTTCGGGGATGTCTGGGTCGCCGACCAGGGCCGCAGCCGGGTCGTGGAGTTCACCGCGGACGGCCGCTATCACGCCGCCATCGGCGTCCTGACCCCGGCCGGCGTCGCGCTCGATGCCCGGGGCAATGTCTGGGTGTCCAGCCCGGGCTACGCCCAGGGTAACTCGGTTGCGGAGTTCTCCCCGGCCGGTCATCAGCTGCTGTCGTTCGGCACCACCCAGGCGGGCTACGGTGACCTGGGCGACCCCGGCGGGATCGCGGTCGGGCCAGCCGGGAAGGTCTACGTCGCGCAGCCGGACTACGGCCTGGTATCGGTGTTCAGCCGGGCCGGGCGCTTCATCACCGAGTTCGGCCTGCAGCCCGGGATCGCCAAGGCGGAGGAGGACCTGGAGTTCCCGCAGAGCCTGGCGGTCACGGCGAAGGACCAGATCTGGGTGGCAGATAGCGGCCGCAACCGGATCTCGGAGTTCGGCTCGGCTCCGGGCTCCGCGGCGCCCGCCGCGCCCGTCGTGCCCGGCAGCCCGCCGGTCCTGCTGATCATCGCCGAATGCCTGCTGGCCATCGCCCTGATCGGGCTGGGCTGGTGGCTGGCCCGCCGCCGCAAGCGGACCGGACAGCGGCCGCAAGCCCGGGCCATCCCGCCCGCGCCTGCTTCCGCCGCCACCGAGCTCAGCCGGCGTCGGCTGCTGACCAGCGCCACCGCGCTGTCCGGGGTCGCGGTGGGCGCCGCCGTGCTCCCGCTCAGCCTGCGCCGCGCGCTCGCCGCGGCGCTGGCGAACCCGCCGCGCGGCTCGCTGCGCGATATCGAGCACATCGTGATCTTGATGCAGGAGAACCGCAGCTTCGATCACTACTTCGGCACGATGCCGGGGGTTCGCGGGTTCTCCGATCCAGCGGCGATGAAGCTGCCGGACGGCAGCCCCGTCTTCCGCCAGCCGTACCCGGGCCACGCCCAGGGCTACCTGGCCCCGTTCCACTACGACACCAAGACCACGAACGCCCAGGCTACGCCGGGCACCGATCACTCGTGGCTGACTCAGCACGAAGCCTGGAACAACGGTCAGATGGACCAGTGGGTACAGGCCAAGGGCCCGTTCACGATGGGGTACTTCACCCAGGACGACATCCCGTTCCAGTGGGCGCTGGCGCAGGCCTTCACGGTCTGCGACAACTACCACTGCTCCGTGTTCGGCCCGACCAACCCCAACCGCCTGTACATGTGGACCGGGATGATCGACCCGAAGGGCACCGGCGGCGGTCCCGTCAAAGACGACAGCCCCGCGCAGGACAACGTCACCCTGTCCTGGACCACCTACCCCGAACGGCTGCAGCGCGCCGGGATCAGCTGGCAGGTGTACCAGGAGGAAGACAACTTCGACGACAACGCGCTGGCCTGGTTTAAGCAGTTCGCACGGGCGCCCACCGCCGCACCGCTGCGGCAGCGGGGAATGCGCAAGCGCGCGGCGGGCTGGTTCGAGGATGACGCGAGAGCAGGCCGGCTCCCGCAGGTGTCCTGGCTGGTCGCCCCGACGGCGCAATCGGAGCACCCGGCCTACTTCCCGGCCGCGGGCGCCGAGTACATCGCCGCCAAGCTCGACGCGATCGCCTCGAACGAGGACCTGTGGCGCAAGACCCTGTTCATCCTGACCTACGACGAGAACGACGGACTGTTCGACCATGTGCCGCCGCCGGCCGCGCCGGCCGGCACGCCGGATGAGTACACCGGCGGCGAGCCGATCGGGCTCGGCTTCCGGGTGCCCGCTGTCGTCGTGTCGCCGTGGTCGGCGGGCGGCCACGTCTGCTCCGACGTCCTGGACCACACCTCGCTGATCCGGGTCATCGAGCAGCGATTCGGCGTCGCCGAGCCGAACATCAGCGCGTGGCGGCGCCGGACCTGCGGCGATTTCAGCTCGGCGCTCAGGTTCTCGTCTCCGGCCGCCGGCTACCCGCGCTCCCCGGCCGCCCTCACCCTCGCGGCCGCGCAGACCGGGCTGCTCACCGCCCAGCAGGAAGTCTTCGCCAACCCTGCTCCGGTCATCCCGCCGGTCAATCAGCCGGTGCCGCGGTAAAAGACCTTTGGTACCGAACGGGCGCCGGTACCCGCCCCGGCCACCCGCGTTCGCTTACCGTTGGGCCCGGGGTCCCTCTGGAACGGCCTGAAACCGGGTTTCCAGCACGCTCCGGGGTGCTGGAAACCCCGTTTCATGACATAGCCGGAGCCTGAGCGTGGTCGGGGCTGGCGGGGGATAGCGGGAGATTAGTAGAATCCGAGCGTCTGATGGTAGAGCCAGGCCGCCGCCGCCCTGGGCCTGACGCAGACGGCAGCAGCGGGCAAGGCGAGCAGGCAGGGAGACGCATGTCCGAGCTCATGATCGGTACCCATCAGTCCGACACCCACCAGAAGGCCCTGCGCATCAACCTGGATCCGCGGTGGTACGGCACGATCGCGGAAATCGGCGCGGGCCAGGAAGTGGTTCGCTGGTTCTTCCGGGTCGGGGGCGCCGCCGGTACTGTCGCTAAGTCGATTTCCGCCTACGACATGGCGGTCAGCGACGCGGTCTACGGCAAGGCCGAGCGGTACGTCTCCGTCGGGCGGCTGCAGGGCATGCTGGACAAGGAATTCCAGCTCAACGTCGACCGGCTGGGTGACGAGCGCGGCGACTCTTGCTGCTTCTTCGCGTTCGCTGACACGGTGGTGGCGCGCAGCTTCCGGGGCGGTAACGAATGCCACGGCTGGATGGGCGTGAAGTTCCAGTCCCAGTCGCACGACGAGCCCAGCCAGATCGTCATGCACGTGCGGATGCTGGACGTCGAGGCCTGGGCGCAGCAGGAGGCGCTGGGCATCGTCGGGGTGAACCTGCTGTACGGCGCGTTCTTCGAGCACCACGAGCCGGAGCGGCTGATCGAGAGCCTGCTGGACAAGCTGACTACCGGCCGGATCGAGATCGACATGATCCAGTTCCGCGGCATCGAATTCCGCGGCGTGGACAACCGGCTGATGGCGCTCAAGCTCGTCCAGCTCGGCCTGAGCGGGGTGGCGATGTTCGGCCCCGACCGTGAAGTGCTCCAGCCGAGCGAGGTCCTGCGCAAGAAGGCGGTCCTGGTCGAGCGGGGCAGCTTCCGGCCGCCGACCCACGTGAACCTCGACATGCTGGCCACGGCCAGGGAGAAGTTCTCGCAGGACCCGGCTGTAGCCGGCAAGCCGATCCTGGAGCTGACCGAGATCACGATGCGGAACCTCCTCGCGGGCGGGGTGGCGGACGTCGACCGGCGGGACTTCCTGGCCCGGGCCGAGCTGCTCGCCGCGTGCGGCCAGACGGTCCTGATCACGGACTACTTCGACTACTACCGGCTGGCCGCCTACATCGGCGAGCGGACGAGCGAGCGGATCGGCATCGTGATGGGGGTGCCGAGCCTCATCGACCTTTTCGACGAGAGGAACCACGCGCAGCTACCCGGCGGGATCCTGGAGAGCTTCGGACGGCTGTTCAAGAACGGCCTGAGGCTCTACGTCTACCCGGTGCGCCCGACTCCGGATGACGAGCTCAAGACGGTGGACGACATCAAGGTCCAGCCGGAGATCCAGCCGCTGTACGACTACCTCGCGGGCCGGGGCAGCTTCGTGAACCTGGACAACTTCTGTCCCGAGTACCTGCCGATCTTCAGCCGCGACGTGCTGCGCAGGATCGCCGCGAACGACGAGTCCTGGGAGACCATGGTCCCCGGCGAAGTCGCCGCGCTCATCAAGAAGCGCGCGTTCTTCGGCTACGTCAAGCCCGGCCGGCTGGACCCAGACGACTAGTCCCCGAGCCGGTAGTCCTGCTGGGTCTTCGCGTACTCGGCGAAGGCGTCCAGGGCCTGCGGGTTCGCCATCGCGTTGCGGTTGGCGGCTTCGTCGGGCGGCACGCCCAGCAGGATCTTGCGCACCGGCACCTCCATCTTCTTGCCCGTCAGGGTGGCCGGGATCGCGTCGACAAGGATGATCCGGTCCGGGAGGTGCCGCGCCGTGTACTGACCGCGGAGCCGTCGGGTGATCTTCCCGGTGAGCGCGTCGTCGAGGACGGCCCCCTCGGTCAGCGTGACGAACAGCGGCATGAACGACCCGCCACCCGGCAAGTCGAGGTGGACGATGAGCGCGTCCGCGACCTCCTCGACGGATTCGAGCGCGGCGTAGATTTCCGCGGTGCCGATGCGGACGCCGTGCCGGTTCAGCGTGGCGTCGCTGCGGCCGAGGACGAAGCAGCCGCCGCGCTCGTTGACCATGAAGAAGTCGCCCTGCCGCCACACGCCGGGGAAGTCGGCGAAGTACGTCCGCCGGTACAGCTCACCGTCGTCGTCGTTCCACAGCCGGACCGGCATCGAGGGCATCGGCTGGGTGATCACCATCTCGCCGACCTCGCCAGTGACGGGCTCGCCCCGCTGGTCGAACGCGTACGCGGACACGCCCAGGTGCCGGGCCTGGATCTCCCCGGCGTAGACCGGCAGCGTCGGCATGCCGCCGGCGAATCCGCTGCAGATGTCCGTTCCCCCGCTGCCAGTGCACAGCCACAGGTCACGCTTGACGTTCCGGTAGAACCAGGCGCCGCACTGCGCCGATACGGGGGAGCCAGCTAGCATGACGGCGGTCAGCGCGGACAGGTCGTAGGCAGCTCCCGGCACCAGGCCCGCCTTCGACAGGCGGTCGACGTACGCGGGACTCGCGCCGAACAACGTCACGCCCGCGTTCTGGGCCATCTCCCACAGGACGTCCGGACGCGGGTAGCCGGGATGCCCGTCGTAGAGCAGCGGCCTGACGCCCAGCAGCAGCGAGCTCACCAGGAAGTTCCACATCATCCAGCCGCTGGTGGTGTAGAAGAACATCCGCATCCCCGCGCGCAGGTCCAGGTGGAAGGTCTGCAGCTTCAGCTGCTCGATGAGGATGCCGCCATGACTGTGCGTGATCGCCTTGGGCAGGCCGGTGGTCCCGGAGGAAAACAAGATCCACAGCGGGTGCCCGAAGGGCACCTGCTCGAACCGGAATCCCGGGGCGGGCACCGGCGGATGGTCCATGACCTCAGCCCAGCTGATGGCGCCCGGCATGATCTCGCGGCGCGGAACCGCCGCGGCGGGCACCTGGATCACGTGCTGCAGGCCGGGCAGCCTCCCGATGATCGCCGCCAGTGCGTCGCGGCGGTCGAAGTCCTGGCCGCCGTACCGGTAACCGTCCACGCAGAACAGGACCTTGGGCGACAGCGGCCCGAACCTCTCGCTGACCCCGCGCCAGCCGAAGTCGGGCGAGCAGCTGGTCCAGATCGCGCCGATGCTGGTCGTGGCCAGCATCGCGATCACCGTCTGCGGGATGTTCGGCATGCAGGAGGCGACCCGGTCGCCAGGGCCGACACCCAGGCCGCGCAGCCGGGTCGCGAGCACCCGCACGCCGTTCGCGAGGTCGGTCCACGGCAGGCCCGTCAGGGGCGTGGTTTCCGACTGGTAGTAGAGGGCGTCCTCACCCGGCCGCTCCTGGCGCAGTACGTGCTGCGCGTAGTTGAGCCGGGCGCCGGGGAACCATTCGGCGCCCGGCATGGCCCGGCGGCCGAGAACCGCTGTCGGCGAGGCCGAGGCCTCGATGCCGCAGTAGTCCCAGACCGCCTGCCAGAAGCCGTCAAGGTCGTTCACCGACCAGGACCAGAGCGCGTGATAATCGCCGAAGCGGTACCCGCGTTCGCGGGCCAGCCAGCGGGTGAACGCCGTTACGTTGGCGCGGTCCACGCGTTCGGGCGCGGGGGCCCAGAGCAGATCGCCGTCGCGGACCTGATGTCGCGGCTCCATGTGACCGACCGTGCCACAGCCGGGGGACCGCCGGCAAGGTCAGTGACCGCCCGAGCGGACTTCGATCGCGCGGCCCAGGTCGTCGATTTGGTCGGCCATCAGCCGCCGCAGCGAGCCGATGAGGTCACCGCGCTCCAGGCATCGCCGGCCGGCCTCCAGCGTGGCGGCGTCCACGGCGTGCTGCGGGAAGCCGTGCTGGCACAGCACCCGGGCCACGTCGTCGCTACGGCGCGCGGCGACCTCGGCCAGCGCGGGAAAGTAGCGGGGGACGTATCCGGTGAGCAGCTCCGCCTGATCGGCCTGCCAGAAGCCCTGGGCGGTTGCCGCCAGCTGATAGCCGGACGCCGGCGCGCCTGGCTCGGCGGCTCCGTCGAACATGGCTGCCCAGGCGGCCCGTTTAGCGGCCTCGTCGGGAATGGCCGCCCGGCAGCGTGCCGCGTTCAGGTGCCCGGCCGCGGTGGCGTCGGCGCTGGCCTCGCCCTCGAGCTGGGCCGGGCCGAGCGCACCGAGTACGGCCAGCCGCAGCAGGATCTGCCAGCGCAGCCTGGTGTCCAGGTCCGGGCCGCCAGGTAGCCGGCCCGCGGCGAGCCAGGACCGTAGGGCGTCGATGTCATCCGGGCGGGACGCGCTGTCGATCAGCACCCGGCCCGCGACCAGGCGCAGGCCGTCCGGATCGGTGTTCGCCGGACGGCCCAGCAGGTCCTGGCACAGGCCGGAGATGCCGGCGAGGGCGGCGCCCCGGCCCGCTGGCGGCAGGTACCGGTCAGCGACCGTTCCGCGCGCATAGGCGAGCACGTGCCCGGCGATCGACGTGTCCGTCTCGGCGGCCAGGTGCGTGACCGCCAGTTCGATATAGGCCTGCGGCGCGAGTTCGGCATCGCGGACCAGGTCTCGTACGGTGTTCCAGGCCACCGCTCGGCTGAGCGGATCGGCGATGCGGCCGAGTGAGCTGGTCAGGGCGGTCAGGGACTCCGGGTCGAGCCTGATCTTGCAGTAGCTGACATCATCGTCGTTCGGCAGCAGGAGAGCAGGCGCGGGACCGGCGGCCGGCGCCCCGAGCGCGACCCCGCTCGCGTCCGCGGTCACGACGAGCGGGACCCTGGCCCGCAGCGCGAGACCGCCGCCCGGTCCCTCGTCGTAGATCCCGACCGAGACCCGGTGGGGCCGACTGCCGCTATGCCTGATGACGGCGGGCCCGGCACCGGCGCGGCTCGCCGTGAGGGTGTCCACGCCGGCCGTGCGCAGCCATGTGCCGGCCCACGCGCGCACGTCTCTTCCGGACGCGCGGCTCAGGCAGTCCAGCAGGTCATCCAGGGCGGCGCTGCCGAACCGGTGGCGCGCGAAGTAGTCATTGATCCCGGCCAGGAAGACCGGCCGGCCCAGCCACGCCACGAGCTGGCGCAGGGCGGCAGCGCCCTTGGCGTAGGAGATGTCGTCGTAGCTGGACCGGGCCGCATCGGTATCAGGCACCTCATGCGGTTCCGGGGCCACCGGGTGCGCCGAAGCCCGCTGGTCCGCGTCGTAGCCGCGGGGCTTGCGGGCCAGGGCGCAGTCAGCCCACGTCCCGGTGAACGCGGTCGCCTCCGACAGCACCTGGAAGCCCATGTACTCCGCGAACGACTCACTCAGCCACACGTCGTTCCACCAGCGCATGGTGACCAGGTCGCCGAACCACATGTGCGCCATCTCGTGCGCGATCACCATGCCGCGGGTCTGCCGCTCGGCCCGGGTCACGGCGGCCGGGAAGAGGAACTCGTCCCTGAAGGTCACGCAGCCCGGGTTCTCGACCGCCCCGGCCTCAAGCTCGGGGACGAACGCCTGGTCATAGGAGTCGAAGGGGTAGGGCTCAGCGAAGATCTCCCGGTAGCGGTCAAAACAGGCCCGGGTGATGGCGAAGATCTCCTCGGCGTCCCGGTGCAGCTGGCCAGCCAGTGACCGCCTGGCGTGGAGGCCGAACGGGATGCCGCGGTGCTCGGCGCGGATGCTGTGGTACGGGCCGGCGACGATCGTGAACAGGTACGGGGAGATGGGCGGGGTGGCGGCCAGCGTCCACCGGCCCGCCCCGGCCGGGCGGCTCCGGCCGTTCCCGGTCACGGTCCAGGAGCCGGGGACCTTGACGGTGGCGGTGCTGATCGCCTTCATGTCAGGCTGGTCGAAGGCCGCGAATACCCGCTGCGCATGGTCCAGTCCGGCGTGCACGGCGAGGTAGGTCTCGCCGTCGGCGTCGTCGGTGAAGCGGTGCAGGCCCGCGCCGGTCCGCGAGTACGGCATGTCGGCCTCGACCCGCAGCTCGTTGCCGGCCAGCAAACCGGTCACCGGCAGCCGGTTACCCGTCAGCGTCTCCGGATCCACCTCCTGCCCGTTGAGCGTCACCCGGCGCAGGCAGGCCGGCCGGAGCTCGATGAAGCTGCTGGCGCCCGGGACCCGGCAGCCGAACCGGACGACGGTGACCGAGCCGAACACGTCATCACCGCGGGTGAGGTCAAGGTCCACGTGGTACCCGTGAACGTCGATGAGCCCGGCGCGCTTGCGAGCCTCGGCGTGATTCAGACCGCCCATGACAGGCCAACCTAGCGTGTCCGGAGACCCCGGCATTCTTGTTGCGGTTGCGTTACGAAACGATGCCAACTCTGATCCGGGCTTGCTCACCATGCAGGACCAGTTTTGAATGAGGATTCATGCCGGAACATGCCGCTCCGAGTGGCGAGGAAAACGAGTTATGAATCCGGGTTCAGTCCTCGAGGTAAGGGACGTAACCGTCCGGTTCGGCGGCCTGACCGCCCTTAACGATGTCTCGATGGCCGTGCCGCCCTGCCACGTGATGGGCGTCATCGGGCCGAACGGCGCCGGTAAGACCACGCTGCTCAACGTCTTGTGCGGGTTCATCCGGCCGGACCACGGCCAGGTGATCTTCGGCGGCCAGCAGCACGCTGTCCGGCCGCACCGGCTGGCCGCCCTCGGCGTCGCGAGGACCTTGCAGGGAGTGGGCTTGTACGGCGGGCTGTCCGCGCTGGAGAACGTCATGGTCGGCGCGACCAGCCGGGCCTCGGCCGGGTTCTGGTCCGCGCTGCTGACGCTGCCGCGGGCCGTCCGCGACGAGCGCAGGCTGCGCGACCTGGCGCGGCAGGCCCTCGACCGGGTCGGCGCGGCCGACGCGGCGGATGCCCGGCCCGGCGAGCTGTCCTACGGCATGCGGAAGAGGGTCGCGCTGGCCCGGGCGCTGGTGGCCAAGCCCCGCCTGATCCTGCTCGACGAGCCGGCCAGCGGTCTGGATGAAAGCGAGCTCGAGGAGCTCGGCGAGCTCATCCGCGACCTGGCCACGGAGGGATCCCTGGTGGTGGTCGAGCATCACATGGACCTGATGATGTCCGTTTGCGACTCGATCACGGTGCTCGACTTCGGGAAGGTGATCGCCGCTGGAACGCCGCAACAGGTTCAGGACGATCCCGCCGTGACGGCGGCCTACCTGGGCGCGCCGGGTGACCAGGCGACGGCCAGCGAGGCGCCGCCGGTAAGTAGCGGCGATGAGTAGCGCCGCGGCCGAGCACACCGGATCCTCGTTGCTCGCGGTCGAGGAGCTCGTGGCGGGATACGGCGGCGTCATCGCGCTGAATGGCGTGACCATCTCGGCGGGCACCGCCGCGATCACCGCTGTGCTCGGCGCGAACGGCGCGGGCAAGACCACGCTCCTGCGCGCGGTCAGCGGCATGATCAAGCCCCGTCGCGGCCGCGTTCTGCTCGGCGGCACCGACCTGGCCGGGCGCGGCCCGGAGCAGATCGTCAGGGCCGGGATCGCCCATGTCCCCGAGGGACAGGGCGTGATCGCCGAGCTCACCGTCGAGGAGAACCTCCGCATCGGCATGATGAGCTGGCACGGCCACCAGCGGGCCGCCCGGACGGCCGCGCTCGACGAGGCCTACGAGCGCTTCCGGCCGCTGGCCGATCGTCGGCGCAAGCTGGCGGCCACGCTGTCCGGCGGCGAGCGGCAGATGCTGGTCATCGCTCGTGCCTTGCTGGCGCGGCCGCGCGTGCTGCTGCTCGACGAACCCTCGCTCGGCCTAGCGCCCAGGGTCATGGCACAGGTCATGGACCTGATCGTCGAGCTCAGCCGGGAGCGGGGCCTGACCATCATCCTGGTCGAGCAGAACGCCCGCGGCGCCCTGGCGATCGCCGACCACGGCGTGGTGCTCAACCTGGGCCGGGTCGTCGCGTCCGCCGACGCCCGGACGCTCGCCGCCGATGTCGCCCTTCGCCACCACTACCTCGGGTTCTAGCCACTCATAGGAGAGCTGCCAGTGGTCGAGTTCCTCCAGTTCACGCTCAGCGGGGTCGTCTTCGGGATGATCTACGCCGCGGTGGCGCTGTCCCTCGTGCTGATCTGGCGGGGGACCCGGCTGCTGAATTACGCGCAGGGCGGGATGGCCATGTTCACCACCTACATCGCGATCGAGGTCATCCACCGGACCGGCTCCTACTGGGCCGGGTTCGTAGTCGCGCTCGCGGCCGGCGTCGTGCTCGGCGCGGTATGCCAGCTCACCGTCATCCGGCCGACGATGAGCAAGCCGCCGCTCAATGCGGTCATCGTGACGATCGGGCTGCTCATCCTGCTCGAGGGCCTGGCCGGCATCTTCTACGGCGGCCAGTACCGGTCATTCCCGGCCGCGTTCTCGATCACCGGCCTGAAGGTCGGTACGACGCCGCTCGGCGTATCGCGCTTCGACGTGTTCGTCGCGGCGGCGGTGCTCGTGACCACGCTCGCGCTCGGCGCGACGTTCAGGTACACCACGGCGGGGCTGCGGATGAGGGCGGCGGCGTTCAACGCCACCATCGCCCGGCTTTCCGGCATCCGGGTGGCGCGTGTGCTGACCGTCGGCTGGGCGCTGGCCGGGTTGCTCGGGGCGCTCGCCGGGCTGCTCGTCTCGCCTTCGACGTTCCTGTATCCCAACAGCATGGACACGATCTTCGTGTTCGGCTTCACCGCGGCGGTGATCGGCGGCCTGGACAGCGGGGTGGGAGCGGTGGTCGGCGGGCTCCTCCTCGGGGTCGCGCTCAGCTACGTGGGCGGCTATCTGGGCTCGGACCTGGAGTCACTGGTGGCCCTCGGCATCCTCGTCGTGGTGCTGATGATCAGACCCGGCGGCCTGTTCTCTGTCTCCCGGGTCCGGCAGGTATGAGCATGCAGTCGCTGCCGCGCAGGCTCGGCGTGGCCGTCGTCGTGGCGGCTATCGTCGCCATCGCGTCCATCAAGCTGAACACCTTCCGCGACTACCAGATCGCCGAGATCGCGGTCGAGGTCACGGCGGTGGCCGGGCTCACCGTGCTAACCGGGCTCAGCGGCCAGATCTCGCTGGGCAACGGGGCGTTCATGGCCATCGGCGGCTACACCACCGCGCTGCTGCTGCTGCACCTCAACTGGCCGTTCATCGCCGCGCTGGTGGCGGCGGCCGCGGTCTCCGCCGCCACCGGGGCCATCGTGGGCGTGGCCGCGGCCCGGCTGCGCGGCCCGTACCTCGCGGGCGCGACCCTCATGCTGGGCGTCGCGCTGCCTTCCCTCGCCTACGCCTACCCCGGGCTCTTCGGCGGGGACCAGGGCCTGAACGTGATCTTCACTACGCCGGCGTTCCTCGGTGCGAACTTCCCGCTGACCAGATGGCAGGCGTGGGTCAGCGCCGTGGTGGCGATCGTCACGCTGGTACTGCTGGCGAACCTGTGCTACAGCCGGATCGGCCGCAACTGGCGGGCCGCGCGGGACGACGAGGTGGCGGCCGCGCTCGATGGCGTCAACGTCGCCGCCGCGCGCATCCTGGCCTTCGTGGTGAGCGCCACCTGCGCCGGCATCGCGGGCGCGCTGCTGGCCATCGTCACCGGGCTGGTCGCGCCCGGCGCCTTCACGATCACCCTCTCCATCTCGCTGCTGACCGCGGCCGTGATCGGCGGCCTGGGCAGCCTGCCCGGCGCGCTGTGGGGAAGCCTCGTGGTCGTCCTCGTGCCCACCTACGTCACAGACGTGGCCACCAGCCACGGACTGTCCAGTTCGGTCGGATCCAACATCCCGGTGGCCGCCTATGGCGCGGTCCTCATCCTCGTCATACTCGTCTTCCCGCAGGGGATCCAAGGCGGGCTGCGACGGCTTCTCACCCTCTTCACAGGTCCTGCCCGTACCTGGCGCAACGCGCCCTCGCCCGATGTCCTGCCTTCGGCCGACGACGCGAGGGCCAGCCAACATGAGAAGAAAGGCACTTCATGACCAGACCCCATCGGCTCCGCTGGCAAGCCGCGGCCATCATGACCGTGACCGCGCTGGCGGTAGCCGCCTGCTCGTCGAGTTCGAGTTCGAGCCCGGGCTCGGGTTCTAGCACTGGTTCGGGCAGCTCAAGCGCGGCCCTGACCGCGTCCGCGCCCGGTATCACCGCGACCACGATCACCATCGGCAGCCACCAGCCGCTCACCGGGCCCGCCGCCCCTGGCTACAGCGAGATCGCCCCCGCGTCGACGGCCTACTTCAACTACGTCAACGCGCACGGCGGCGTATACGGCCGCAAGATCATCTACAAGTACCTCGACGACGGCTACGACCCGACCAAGACGGCGTCGGTCGTCCGCCAGCTGGTTCTGCAAGACAACGTGTACGCGATCTTCGACGGCCTGGGCACGCCTACGCACCTGGCCGTGGTGAACTTCCTCAATGCCGAGAAGGTCCCCGATCCGTTCGTCGCGTCCGGCTGCGAGTGCTGGAACATGCCCACGACGCAGCCGCAGACATTCGGCTGGCAGATCGACTACGTGCGCGAGGGCAAGATCCTCGGGCAGTACGTGAAGCAGCACTTCGCGGGCAAGAAGGTGGCCTTCTTCTACCAGAACGACGAGTTCGGCCAGGACGGGGTCAAGGGCCTGGACGACGAGATCCCGGCCTCGATGATCGCCACCAAGCAGAGCTACGTCGACACCAACGTCAACATCGGGCCGCAGGTCGCCGCGCTGCGCGCCTCGGGCGCCCAGGTCGTCGTCTCGTTCTCGATCCCGGCCTTCACCGCGCTGCTCAAGCTGAACAGCCTGAAGCTGGGCTATAACCCGACGCTGGTGGTCAGCAACGTCGGCGCCGACCCGATCACGTTGTCCGGGCTGCTCGAGGCGTTCGCGAAGCAGGGCGGCGCGAGCGTCAACGGCAACCAGCTCACCAACGGGATCATCACCGATAACTACCTCCCGGCGCTTAACACCAGCGATAGCTGGTACGTGCTGTTCAAGAAGGTGCACGACCAGTACGAGCCTAAGGCGCCGCTCGACGGCAACTTCTTCTACGGTATGTCTGTCGCCTACACGTTCGTGCAGGCGATGCTCAAGGCGGGCCGGAACCCGACCCGGGCGGACCTGGTGTCCGCGATCCAGGGCGGATTGCCTCAGGGACCGGTGGTCGCCCCGTTCGCCTTTTCCGCAACCGACCATGCGGGCGCCACCGGCGCTTACATTGGCATCATCAAGAATGGTGTAGGGGTGCAGCAGGGACCAGTCCTGGTCACGGACACGTCCGCGTCAGGCGCCATTACCACCTACACGGGAACCGAGCAGCAGGCGCCGGCCAGTGGCATTCCCTCGCCCTGACGTCGTACCGGCCGTCCCGGACTGAGAGCGGAACAGGGATCAGCCGATATGACAGCCGAAACGAGCCGGCCCGGGGTCCGGGGGGGCGCGGAGCCCCCCCGGACCCCGGGGGCCAGGGGGGCCGGGGGGGTACGGGGGGGCGGGCAGCCCCCCCGTGCTCGGGGGGTCCAGGGGGGTCGTCCCCCCGGATCAACAGAGCGCCTGCTGACCGCGGCGGAGGAGCTCTTCGGCGAGCGCAGCTACCACCGCACGACGGTCGCCGACATCTGCGCCCGGGCCGGGATGGCCACCGGCAGCTTCTACTCCTACTTCGGGTCCAAGGCGGAGATCTTCGCCGCCGTGGTCCGGGCGATCAACACCGACCTGAGACGGTCCATGAAGGCGGCCCTCGAGCATACCGACGGCAGCCAGCGGGCCAGCGAGCGCGCGTCCTTCCGGGTGTACTTCGACCTGCTCTCGAGGCGGCCCTGGATCGAGCGGATCGTCCGCGAGTCGGAGTTCATCGACCCGGGCTTGTTCCGCGAGTACTACGAGCACCTGACCCGGGGCTACGCGCGCGGCGTGCGGGCGGCCCAGCTGGCGCGCGAGGTGGACGTCCGGTACGACCCCGAGGTCATCGCCTTCGCCTACACCGGCATCGGCAACTTCGTCGGCATGCGCTGGGCCGAGTGGACGGCCGGCGGCCGGGTGCCCGAGGACGTGCTCGACGATGTGCTCCAGCTGCTGGCCCGGGGGCTGGCCCCGCTGACTGAAGCGCCGGATGCCGATCCCTGAGGCCTGAACGCACTGGTGTGGACAACCCTGTGGATGCCGTGGGGACGGTGCTGCGTGTTACTGGGGAAACCCGTGGTGCGGGTGTGTGTTTAGTTTACAGCACGGCGGCGGGCGGCAGGTCGGCCGCATCGGCCGGCGCCCAGGTCAGCGGCCTGGGCCCCAGGGCGGCGAGCTCAGTGAGCTGCATGGCGCACCATGGCGAGACGGGCTGCTGGCCGGCCCGGACCGCCGCGCAGAACTCTTCCCAGTCCACCCAGCGGACCTCCTCGACCTCCGCCGGGTTGGGATCGGGCGGGATATCTGAGTATGCCGCGTAGACCGGGCAGACCTCGTTCTCGACGACCCCGTTGTCCATCCGCGCCTGGTAGCGGAACCTGGGCAGGACCAGCGCGAGCTTTGCCGTGCCGATCCCGAGCTCCTGCCGCAGCCGCCGCCGCACGCTGTCGGCCATGGACTCGTCCGGGGCCGGGTGGCCGCAGCACGTGTTCGTCCATATTCCCGGCCAGGTGAGCTTCGAGGTCGCCCGCCTGGTCAGCAGGAACTGACCGGCCTCGTTGAACAGGTAGCAGGAAAACGCCAGGTGCAGTGGCGTCTCGGCGTGATGGACGGCCGTCTTGGCCGCGGTGCCGCTGGCGTATCCGGTTTCATCCAGAAGGACGACGCTCTCCACGTTCTCCCGCCTGAGGTGGTCGGTAAGGGCAGGTGAACACTACCTCAGGTAGAAGCCGTCGCTGACGGGCCCGGCTAGGGCGGGTTAACTTGCGCTCGTCAGAACCTGCACCGGATCGCCGGCGCGGATAATTCCCGTCCCTTCCGGGATCATGTTCTGCCCGAATACCAGCTGCGAGCCGAACCGTCGCCGGCGGCCCAGCATCTTAAGCGGCTGCGAGCCTCGCTCGCCGGTGCGCTGATCGGTGGTCGTGACGAGGCAGCGCCCGCAGGGCTTAGCGACCCGGAAGCAGACGTCTGCGATTTTGACGCGGCGCCAGCGGTCCTCCGCCCAGGGCTCCGTGCCGGTCACCACCACGTTGGGCCGGAACCGGTTCATCGGCACGGGCGCCGCACCGGCCTCGCCGAGCCAGCGCGAGAGAATATCGAGCGAGCTGGTGCTGGTGACCAGCAGCGGAAAGCCGTCGGCGAAGTTCACCACGTCTCCGGGCGCGCAGTATTCGGGATCTACCGGGCGCCTGGTGGGATCGTCCAGGTAGACCAGGCGCACGGGACGGTCCAGGAAGGCGGAGAACCACTTGCTGGCGTCCCTGCCCGCCGAGGCGGCCAGCACCGTCGAGCGCCACACCGTGACGCTGAGCATCTCGGCGCCGGCCTCGGGTGCGGGGGCCGCGAACGACATCTCCCCGTGCCCGCCGGCGGAAACGTTGATGCCTCCGGCAGGGCCGGCGTACTGGACGACGACGCGCGCCAGGGCGGGCTCTTCCCGCTGGCTGACGAACCGGCCCGCCTCGTCGACTAGTAGCCACCTACGGTCGCCGGCCAGGCCCCAGGGCTCGACGAGCGCCTGGTCCAGGTCGACCGCGCGAGCCGCCTTGAGCGGATAGATATGGATCGAGGCCAGCGCCGCGCTGATCATCGTCGGCTCCTCAGTGTGACTCGCGCGGCACCTCATGGCCGCTGGCGCCGACAAGAAAATCCAGGTCCACGCCTGAATCAGCCTGCAGCACGTGCTCGGTGTACAGGCGGGTCCAGCCCCGGCTGGCGTGCGGCGCGGGCGGCTGCCACTGTTCGGCGCGGCGGGCCATCTCCTCTTCGGTGATCTCCAGCGTCAGCGTCCTGGACGGGACGTCCAGGCTGATCCAGTCGCCGGTGCGGACCAGGGCCAGCGGTCCGCCCGCAGCGGCTTCCGGGGCGACATGCAGCACCACGGTGCCATAGGCCGTGCCGGACATCCGGCCGTCGCAGATCCGCACCATGTCGCGGACGCCGCGCAGCAGCAGCTTCTTCGGCAGCGCCACATTGGAGACCTCCGGCATGCCGGGGTAGCCGCGCGGCCCGCAGTAACGCACGACGAGCACGGTGTTCTCGTCCACGTCAAGCTCCGGGTCGTCGGCCACGGCGTAGTATGCCGCAGGCGAGTCGAAGACCAGGGCCCGGCCGCGGTGCTTGAGCAGGTGCGGCGACGCGGCGGACTGCTTGACCACCGCGCCGTCCGGGGCGAGGTTGCCGCGCAGCACCGCGGTACCGCTGCCGGCCGGCTGGAACGGCTCCTCCATGGTCTTGATGACCTCGCGGTTCCAGCACGGCGCGTCCGCCACGTTTGCGCCGGCGCCGGCTCCCGTCACCGTCATCGCGTCGGCGTGCAACAGCCCGGCCTGGTGCAGTTCGCGCATCACCGCGGGCAGGCCCCCGGCGTAGCAGAAGTCCTCCATCAGGTACTTTCCGCTCGGCTGCAGGTTCACCAGCGTCGGGACGTCCCTGGCCAGCTCGTCGAAGTCGTCGAGGGACAGTGGTACCCCGCAGGCCGGCGATGGCGAGCAGGTGGATCACGGCGTTGGTGGAACCGCCGATCGCCGCGTTCACCCGGATCGCGTTCTCAAACGCCGCCCGGGTCATGATCGCCGAAGGCCGCAGGTCTTCCCGCACCAGGCCGACGATCACCTGGCCGGCCCGCTGGGCGGTCTCATACCGGCGGGCGTCCACGGCGGGCCAGGTCGCCGAGTACGGCAGCTGCATGCCGAGCGCCTCGGCCATCGATGCCATCGTGGACGCCGTCCCCATCGTCATGCAGTGCCCGTTGGATCTGGCCATGCAGCCTTCGGCGAACGTGCACTCCTCCTGGGTCATCCGCCCGGTGAGCAGATCCTCCTCGAACCGCCACACCGCCGTGCCCGAGCCCACGTCGGTGCCTTGGTACTTGCCGTTGAGCATGGGGCCGCCGGTGACCATCACGGCCGGGACGTCCACGCTGGCCGCGGCCATCAGCAGCCCCGGCGTGGTCTTGTCGCATCCGGACAGCAGCACCACGCCGTCCAGCGGGTTGGCCCGGATGAGCTCCTCGGCCTCCATGGCCAGCAGGTTCCGGTACAGCATGGCCGTGGGCCGCAGCAGCGTCTCGCCCAGCGCCATGGCCGGGAACTCCAGCGGGAACCCGCCCGCTTGCCAGACCCCGCGCTTGACCGACTCGGCCACCCGGTGCAGGTGCACGTTGCACGGCGCCAGCTCGGACCAGGTGGTCGCGATGCCGATCACCGGGCGGCCATCGAATACTTCGGGCGTGAACCCCTGGCTGCGCATCCATGACCGGTGGCCCATCCCCGTCCGGCCCGTCGCCCCGAACCAGTTCGTGCTGCGCAGTCCGCCGTTCGCTGTCCCTGTCATACAGCAATAAGTAACACCCATCGCCCGCCAGGGACAAAAGGGGCCGCCGGCGCGAGGGTTCCCCGCAGGCAAGCACGCCGGTTCGTTCGGCGGAAAAGAGGTTTTGTTTGTTAGGGTCGCGGACGTGAGCCGTGTTCATGACATGGGCGGGCAGACCGGTTTCGGCGCCGTGCCCGCGGGCGAGGATGGCGGGCCCCCATCCCCCTTCTTTGCCGCCGACTGGGAGGCGCGGGTTTACGCACTGGCCGCGGTGCTGCGGCGGCGCGGCGTGTTCAACAGCGACGAGCTGAGGGACGCGATCGAGCGGCTGCCACCGCAGGAGTACCTGGCGGCGTCGTACTATGAGCGCTGGCTCGGCGCCCTGGAGATGCTCATCGCCGAGAAGGGTGTGGCATGAGCTACCCGGCGGGCACGCGGGTTCTCGTGCGGCCCGGCGACCCGGACCATCACACCCGCGTGCCGGGGTACGTGCGCGGGCACGCCGGGGAGGTCGTCGCGGTCCTCGGCCGCTGGCCGCTGCCGGACGACAGCGCCCGGGGCATCGCGCCACCGCGGGTCGAGACCTGCTACGCGGTCCGCTTTTCCGCCCGGGACCTGTGGGGGAGCGGCGACCATACCGTGACCGTCGACCTCTGGGAGTCCTACCTTGACCGGCCATGACGACGATCTGCCGACCGCAGCGCGGACGCGCCGGCTCGAGGAGCGGCTGATCGCCGCCGGGCTGACCAGCGACGACGAGATCGACGCGTTCCTGACCGGGCTGTACACCAGCGCCTCACCGGTGAACGGCGCCCGGATGGCCGCCCGCGCCTGGACCGATGAGCAGTACCGTGACCTGCTTCTGGCCGATGGTAACGCCGCGGCCGCGGAACTCGGCTTCGACGGGCTGACCTACGCGTTGCGGGTCGTCGCCAACAGCGAGAACGTGCACAACGTCATCGTGTGCACGCTCTGCTCCTGCTATCCGGTGTCGCTGCTCGGGCCGTCCCCGGGCTGGTACAAGAGCTTCGCCTACCGGTCGCGGACAGTCAGGGAGCCGCGGGTCGTGCTCGCCGAGTTCGGCCTGACCGTGCCGGATACGGTCGAGATCTCGGTCTGGGACTCGACCTCGGAGGCCCGCTACATGGTGCTGCCCTCGCGCCCGGCCGGGACCGGCGGGCTGGCCACCGATGAGCTCACCGCCCTGGTCACGCGGAACGGCCTGATCGGCACCGCGCTGGTATAGGCCCGCGCCGCCGACGGGGCCCGGTCCTGTCGCGGCCAGCGAATGCTGCCTACTGGGCTAATCGCGGCCGCATGGAGGTAACGGTCTCGGCCAGCGCCGTGATCGCGCCGGCCAGCGTGTGCGGCGGCTGGGTGAAGGCCAGGCGCAGGTACTCGTTGGCCTGGCTGGTGGCGCTCAGCAGCCGGCCGGGGACCACGGCAACCCCGCGCCTCAGCGCGGCCTGGGCGAAGGCGCCGCTGTCGGCGGCTGGGCCGTTGCCCGCCTGGCTGGGCAGCCGGACCCACAGGCTCAGCCCGCCGGCTGGCTCAGGCCAGGTCCAGTCGGGCAGGTGAGCCCGCAGTGCGCCGGCCAGCGCCTCGTACCTGGCCCGTAGCCACTGTTCACGCCACTTCACGATGTCGTCGTGCTGCCCGTTCAGCAGCGCGGCGGCGATCGCCTGGCCGAAAGCGGCGCTGCCTAGGTCGGCGGCGGCCTTGGCCGCGGCCACCCGGCCGATCAGGCCCGGGCTGGCCCTGATCCAGCCGGTTCGCAGGCCGCCCCAGTAGAGCTTGGACAGCGAGCCGATGCCGACGAGGTTCGGCTGCCGCGGGCTGAGCGCGGCCAGCGGCGCCGGCCGGGGACCGTCGCGGAGCGGCAGCTCGGCGAGCGTCATGTCGTCGACGAACAGCGTGTCCGGATGGGCGGCGGCCAGCCGGGCGACGCGGTGACGATCCCCGCCCGGCATCACCAGGCCGGTCGGGTTGTGATGGGTGGGGATGAGGTAGACCATGGCCGGGCTGTGCGTACGGATAACGTGTTCAAGCCGGTCCAGGTCAAGGCCGGCGTGGGCGGGCATCCCGATCACCCGGGCCCCGGCCCGGTGCAGGGCGTCCAGCACGCCGGGGAAGGTCGGGTCCTCCACCGCAACCGGCTGACCGGGCATCACCTCACTGCGGATAAGCAGGTCCATCGCCTGCTGGCCGCCGGTGGTGACGATCACCTGCGACGGGTCGGCCGGCAGCCCGAGGCGGTCCGCCAGGTGACGGGCCACGGCGGCGCGCAACACCGGCAGCCCGTGCGGGAAGTACCCGGCGGTCCCGGTCACCGCCCTGAGCTCAGACCGGTCAAGGACCGCGGCCGGGTCGGTCAACGCCGCGGCCACCTGCGGCGCGCAGTCCACCGCGGCCAGGCTGAGATCCACGTCCACCACGGAGGTTTCGAGCAGGCCGGCGAAAAAACCGTTCGCCCGGTGCACGGCGGCCGGGGTCGTGCGGTGCGGGACGATGCGCGTACCCGCGCCCTGGCGGCTTTCGGCCATCCCCTCGTCGCGCAGCATCTGGTACGCGGCCGCCACTGTATTCCTGCTGACGGACAGGGCGCAGGCTAGGTCGCGTTCGGCGGGCAGCCGAAGGCCGGATGGCAGCTCACCGGTATCGGCCAGGCGCATGATCCGGGTCGCGAGCAGGCGGTACAGCGCGCCATCGGCTGCGGGCCAGTGGCCGAGCAAGTCGGCCAAGGGCGCTGCGCCGATGCCGGAACCAGCCATCAGGGACCGAGCCCTCGTCAGGGAGGCGTCAGCGCCAGCTGGCCGGCCAGAGCGCGCAGCGCGGGCCGGGGATCGGGACCGAGGACCTGGATGGCCACGTGGTCGGCGCCCGCATCCAGGTGCGCGGTGATGCCGCGGGCGATCGTCTCCGCGTCCCCGTGCAGCACCAGCGCGTCGATCAGCCGGTCGCTGCCGCCATCGGCGAAATCGGCGTCCGTCCAGCCGAGCCTGCGCAAGTTGCTGAGGTAGTTGGTCAGCCCGAGGTAGGGCTTACGCACGGCCTGGCCGATGGCGCGAGCCCGCTCGGGGTCGGTTTCGAGCACCACCTTCTGTTCGGGCGCGAGCAACGGTCCCTCGCCGAGGACCTCCCGGGCCCAGCGGGTGTGCTCGGGGGTGACCAGGTACGGGTGCGCGCCCGCGGTCCGCTCGGCGGCGAGCCTGAGGACCTTCGGGCCCAGCGCGGCCAGCGCCCGTCCCTCGGCCGGGACCTTGAGCTCGTCGAGCTGGTCAAGGTAACTGACCAGCTTGGCGTAGGGCTGCTGGTACTCCTGCGTGGCCTCGGGATGCCCGACGCCCAGGCCGAGCAGGAAGCGGCCCGGGTGCTTGGCCGTGACCCGGTGGTATGACGCGCCGACGGTCGTGGCGTCGTCCTTCCACACGTTCAGGATCCCGGTGGCGACGGCGATCTGATCCGTGGCGTCAAGGATGCTCTCGATGACGGCTAGGTCGCCGGCCGGGGAGCCGCCCACCCAGATGGCCCCGTAACCCAGGGCCTCCACCTCGGCCAGTACCTCGGGGGTCAGCCCCGAGGCGTGCCGCCAGATACCGATCGTGCCCAGTTCGATGCTCATGCCTGCCAACAGCCCGGCCGGGCCGCATTTCATTCCGCTCACCGTGCTGGCCACGACCGGCCTCGTCCCGCCGCACCCGCGAGTGCCCGGTTCGTTCCGGTTCGCCGCCCCCGTGAGTCCTGCTGGCTTATTCCGCGGGACGCCGCGCATCGCCCCGGATGACTGGCAGCGGCCGACGGCCCGGCTCAGCTCGCGGCGCCGGCAGCCGCCGCCGCGACGCTGCCGGGCCGGTCCCGCTGGTTCCGCTGGCCCCATCCGTATGTTTCCCCTCACGCGCGACAGAGGGCCGGCCCTTACCGTGGAGGATTCTGGCTACGTGGAAGGTTGTAGGGATCCCAGTCCCTACAACCTTCCACGTAGCGCGAAGTTTCCAAGATCTTTCCCGGGCCGGGCGCATCAGGGTTCGCCCGGGTCTCCTGGCTCACACTGGCACCACCGCACTACCACACCACGGCACAAGACAGCGACAATAAACCAGCAGGATCCCTGCGGCGGACCGCAGATACTCACCAAGGACGCCGCGATTCAGCGGGCTGCGGCGCAGCCTCTGGCGCGAAAAGACGACGAACTCATCA
Source organism: uncultured Actinomycetes bacterium (assembly GCA_963806335.1). GTDB lineage: Bacteria > Actinomycetota > Actinomycetes > Streptosporangiales > Streptosporangiaceae > Palsa-504. The sequence continues at coordinate 414,215 of CAWDXO010000012.1, read as the reverse complement.
GAGCTCAATATCAGGCAGGACGGCTGTGAATTAAATGGATGCCGCTACGAGCCTTCGGCCCGGGGCAGGTCCTGCGCGATCTCCCAGATGTGGCCGTCAGGGTCGGTGAAGCTGGCGGTGCGGACTCCCCATGGCCGGTCCACGGGACCGTTGAGCAGCTTCACGCCGTGCTTGGCTAGCTCTGTGCACACGGCGTCGGTGTCTTCGACTCCGATGGTGAACTGGAACCGTGCTCCGGCCTCGCGGCTGGCGACGGTTCCCGGCGCGATAAGGTCGTCCGCGGCGTCGACCCTGAGCAGGTTGATGCCCGTGTTCTGGAAGCGGAACACGGCCGAGTTATCGTCTTGATAGATCACTGGCAAGCTGAAGACGTCCCGGTAGAACACCTTGGAGCGGTCAAGGTTCTCGACGAACAGGGTGATGAAGTCGACGCTCTTCGACGACCAGCTCATGTTCCGGACTTCTTTCCCTCGTGGGCAGCGACCGCCCGGTTATGCCGCGCGTGGTTGGTAGCGTGACATCATGCCCGGGCGGATTCAACTTCGGAAGCCCCGGACGCGGGCGAAATCTCGTTGTCGGCGCGGCCGCCGCTGACTAGTGTCCGGTAGGTGAGCTCCTGGGGGCATGTTGAGGTGGCGCACGTCAGCCATGTCCTGCCGGACGGACGGACGCTGCTCGACGACGTGAGCTTCCGTATCGGCGAAGGGCTCACGGCGGCCCTGGTCGGGCCCAACGGCGCGGGCAAGACCACGCTGCTGCGGATGGTGGCCGGAGACATCCAGCCGCAGTCGGGCACGGTCGCCGCCACCGGCGGCCTCGGTGTCATGCGCCAGTTCATCGGCACGAACCAGGGCCATCTGGTTACGCCCGGGGTCCGTGACTTGCTGCTTTCTGTCTCACCGCCGCGGGTGCGGGAGGCCGCGGCGCGGCTGGACGCCGCCGAGCTTGCGATGATGGAGCGGGACGACGAGCGGGTCCAGCTCCGCTACGCGGCCGCGCTGGCCGAATGGGGCGAGGCAGGCGGCTATGACGCCGAGGTGCACTGGGACGCCTGCTGCGTCGCCGCCTTCGGCATCCCGTACGACCAGTGCTGCTGGCGGGACGTGAGCACGCTGTCCGGCGGCGAGCAGAAGCGGCTGGTGCTCGAGTCGCTGCTGCGCGGGACCGACGGGGTGCTGCTGCTCGACGAGCCGGATAACTACCTGGACGTGCCGGGCAAGCGCTGGCTGGAACAGCAGCTGGCCGCCACGCCGAAGACCGTCCTGCTGGTCAGCCACGACCGGGAACTGCTCGCGGCCTGCGCCCAGCGCATCGTCACCGTCGAGGACCGGCACGTCTGGGTGCACGGCGGCGGTTTCTCCGGTTACACCCAGGCGCGCGCCGACCGCATCAGCCGGCTGGAGGAACTGCGCCGCCGCTGGGATGAGGAGCACGAAAAGCTCAAGGAGCTGGTCCGCAACTACCGGCAGAAAGCCTCCTACAACTCGGATATGGCGTCCCGGCTGCAGGCCGCGGTGACCAGGCTGCGCCGGTTCGAGGAAGAAGGACCGCCGCAGCTAGCCCCGAAGGAGCAGAACGTCAAGATGCGGCTGCGCGGAGGACGCACCGGCAAGCGGGCCGTGATCTGCGAGAACCTGATGCTGACCGGGACCACCGGATCGTTCGGCACCGAGATCTGGTTTGACGACCGGGTGGCGATACTCGGCGGGAACGGGTCGGGCAAGTCGACGTTCCTCCGGCTGCTCGCGGGGGAGCAGGTACCGCACGAGGGACAGGCGCGGCTGGGCGCCCGGGTGGTGCCCGGGTTCTTCGCGCAGACCCACGCCCGGCCTGACCTGGAAGGGCGGACCCCGGCCGAGATCTTGATGACCGAGCACGCCGTCGGCATCAACGAGGCGATGTCGGCCCTGGCCCGGTATGAATTGCAGACGTGTGCCCGGCAGCCGTTCGGCACCCTGTCCGGGGGACAGCAGGCCCGGCTGCAGATCCTGCTGCTCGAGCTGGCCGGTTCGACGTTGCTGCTGCTCGACGAGCCCACCGACAACCTCGACCTGCCGAGCGCCGAGGCGCTGCAGCTGGGACTGGAGTCCTACCAGGGCACGGTGCTCGCGGTCACCCACGACCGCTGGTTCGCCCGGTCGTTCGAGCGGTTCCTGATCTTCACTCCCGACGGCACTGTCCGCGAGGCCGCCGAACCGGCCTGGGACTAAAAGCGGCCCGCTCGTTCGGGATCAAAGAGATTTTGGCCGAACGAGCGGTGGTGCCTGCGCTCGATCCCGCACGAGCCGCCCTGGCGGGCGCATAACTCGGCGGAGATGGCGGCGAGGACGTCCAGCCTCGCCGCCCGGCGGGCGGGCCAGCTCGCGGCTATCAGCCCGAGCAGAGCGGCGAGCACGAGGAAGATCACCAGACTGGACGCCGGCACCACGGTGTCGGTAATGCCCTGCTGTTTCAGCGACGCCACCAGCGCGATACCCATGCCGGTGCCGATGATGATCCCGATGATGGCGCCGAAGATCGCCAGGATGACTGCTTCGGACCGGATCATCGTCCGGACCTGACGCCGCTTCATGCCGACCGCCCGGAGCAGGCCGATCTCGCGGGTGCGCTCGAACACCGAGAGCATGAGCGTGTTCACGATCCCTATCAGCGCGATGAGCACGGCCAGGGCGAGCAGGGCGTAGACCAGCCCGAGGATCTTGTTGACGCTGGCCGTCTGGGCTTGCTCGAACTGGGCCCTGGTCTGGACCTGCAGGTTCGGATAGGCGGCGAGGGCGCTGGTAACGGCGCTGTCCACGGCGGCGCTGCCGTTGGTACGCAGCAGGAGTGCACCCAAAGACGGGTCGCTGATGTGGACCACGAAGAAGCTGGCGCTAGTCAGGTAGTTGCCGATCAGGGCGTTCGCCTCATATATACCGCCGACACGCATTACCGAAGAACCCGTCTGCGCGAACCGCACCGGAACCGTGTCGCCCACCGCCAGGTGCTTCGACTTGGCGGTCGTCGAGTCGATAAGCAGCTCACCCTGGGCGAGGGCGGCCGGACTGCCCGCCGTCATGCGCAGGATGAGCGTGTCGGCCAGGTGCTGTGTCGACACCGCGGTGAGCGTGGCCAGCGCGTTCTGCACCTCGAACTGTGACCGGTAGACGGTGGTCGTCGCGGTGACGCCAGGCACGGCCGATGCCGTGGCCGGCACCGACTGGCTCAGTTGTCCCGACCCGCTGACCGTGCTCACGATGAGATCGGCGCTGATCGCCTGGTCCACGCTGCTCGTGGCGGACCTGGACAGCGAGGCGCCGAACACCGACATCGCGGCGACCAGGGCGAGACCGACCATGAGCGCCGAGGCGGTCTGGGCGGTGCGCCGGGGACTGCGCATGGAATTCTCCCGCCCGAGCTTGCCAGGTTCCCCGAGCACCCGGGCCAGCGGACGGCCGATCACACTCGAAATCGGGCGCGCGATCGCCGGGGAAAGCATGGCGACACCGACGAAGATGCCGACCGCGCCCAGCCCCACGAGCGCGATGGCCGGCTTGGCCAGCCCGATGGCCAGCAGGACTACGCCGACCAGGGCCACGGCCGTGCCCCAGATGAACCGGCGCCGCATCGAGACGCCGGGGCCGGACTGACGATCATCGAGCGCGGCGACCGGGGGGATGCGCACGGCATTGCGGGCCGGGCCGACCGCGGCCACCACCGTCACGCCGACGCCGACGGCGAGCCCGACCAACACGGTACGCGGCTCGAACACCAGAGATCCCGTCGGCAGCGTGATCCCGAACCCGCGCAGGAGCGCTTCTAGCCCCAGCGCGGCCAGCACGCCGAGGCCGAGGCCGATCGCCGAAGAGACGAGCCCCACGACGGCCGCCTCGGCGAGCACGGAACGGAACACCTGACGGCGGCTCGCCCCGACGATCCGCAACAGAGCCAGCTCGCGCGTCCGCTGCCCGACGATGATCGAGAACGTGTTGAAGATGGTGAACCCGCCGACGAAAAGGGAGATGAACGCGAAGACGAGAAGGGCCGTGGAGAAAAACGAGAGCGCCTGGCTGACCGAGCTCGTTTGCTCGTTCACCACGGTCTGCCCGGTGACCACCTCGACCCCGGGCGGAAGGGCACTGGCGATGTCCCGCTGGACCGCGGGCTTGCTGGCACCCGGGGCGGCCACCACGTTGATGTCATCCAGGTGCCCCACTTCCTGAAGGACGGCCTGCGCGGTCGGAAGCGTGAACGCGGCCAGGGTCGCTCCGGCGAGGTTGTTCGCCGACCCGAACTGGGCAATGCCGGCAATGGTGAACGTCCGGGGAGGTCCGGCGAACAGGATGCGGACCCGCTGTCCCACGGTGAAGTCGTACTTCTGGGCCGTCCCGGCGTCCATCACCACGTCATCGGCGGTCACCGGCGGGCCGCCTGCGATGATGTGCAGATCGGAGATCTGCTGATCCGGATCGAAGCTGACGCCGAGGGTCGGCGCGCCACCGGTCTGGATCGCCTTGCCGTCCTGGGTCACGAACTGCGCGTAGCCCCCGACCTCACCCTGGGCGGCCTGGACGCCGGGCACGCCGCGGACCGTGGCCAGCAGCGACTCGGGCAGCTCGTTGCGCGTCGCGTTCGCGCCGCTGCCCAGCTGCGCGACCCCGCGGACCTGGAAGTCAATTTTCTGGTAGATGTTGCCGAACAGCACCGTGAATGTGTTGTTCAGGGTGTCGGTGAGGACGAATGTCCCCGAGATGAAGGTGACGCCGAGCACGATCGCCAGCGCGGTGAGCGCCAGCCGGAGCTTGTGGGCCAGCAGGCCCTTGATGGTCACGTTTCTCATCTCAGGCGCCCAGGGTCCGCATCTGCTCCAGGACCGAGTCGGCGGTCGGCTTGTCGAGCTCGCCGACCACGGTCCCGTCGGCCAGGAAGACGACCCGGTCCGCGTACGCAGCCCCCCGCGGGTCGTGAGTGACCATGACGATCGACTGGCCCAGCTCCGTCACCGACCGCCGCAGGAACGCCAGCAGGTCCGCGGAGGCATTGGAGTCCAGGTTGCCCGTGGGCTCATCGGCGAAGACGAGGTCCGGCTTATTGATCAGCGCCCGGGCGCACGCGACACGCTGCTGCTGGCCGCCCGACAGCTCACTGGGACGGTGCGTAAGCCGGTCGCCGATAGCCAGCTGTTCCACCAGGTAATCGAGCCACTCCCGGTTGACCTTGGTGCCCGCCAGGGCGGCAGGCAGGGTGATGTTCTCGGCCGCGGTCAGCGTCGGGATGAGGTTGAAGGACTGGAACACGAACCCGATCCGGTCGCGTCGCAGCTGGGTGAGCCCGGCATCATCGAGGCTCCCGATGTCCTCCTCGCCCACGAACGTCTGCCCCGACGTGGGCCGGTCCAGGCCCGCCATGCAATGCATAAGCGTCGACTTCCCTGAGCCTGACGGCCCCATGACGGCCGTGAACCGGCCGCGGTCGAAGGCCACGCTGACACCCGCCAGGGCGTGCACCGCGGCCTGCCCCACCCCGTATGTCTTGCGCAGATCTACTGCATGCGCGGCCGGCACCAGTTGTGTGCCGCTGGCCGATTCCGCATCGTTAAGCGTCATATCTTCCTCGCCATCCTGACGGGATCCCCGAAGCCTGACCGGACCCTTAAAGGATGGCCCGGATCCGCGGCGCAAACATCAACTCGCGGGGTTGATTTTGCGCGTTCCCGGTATGACACGCAACGGAATATCTCGTAGCTCAGGTAAGGGCGCTCGGCGATCTCCGCGCTGGGCTCAACCAGGCGGCAGAGCCGCCTGAACTACGCCGCGCGGACCACTTAGCCGCCGACTCTGGTCCCGCAGCCTGCGCAGAAGTGTGCGCCGGCGGGTAGCTCGGCCCCGCATTCGGTGCAGTGCGCGACCGCTGGCGCGAGCGGCTGACCGCAGCCCATGCAGAACCGCGCACCCGCCGGGTTGCCCGCCTGGCAGTTCGCGCATACCGGCCCGGCCGCGGCCTGCGGCGCCGCGGGCGGCTGGGCCGGGGCGACCGGCGCGCCCTGACCGGAGGGCGCCTGCTGGGGTGCGCCGTACGGGGGCATCCCCTGCTGCGCGGCTGCCTGCTGGGCCGCGGCTTGCTGGGCCTGCTGGGCCGCGGCCTGCTGGGCCCCGAACGCGCTGGCCAGCCCGAACCCGGCTCCGAGGAACGCGCCATCCACCCCGGCGCCGCCCTGGGCCATGCCCTGGCCGGCGCCGAGCGCCATCTCGCCCTGGGCGTAGTTGCCGAAGCCGCCGGCCAGCTGGGAGTAGCTGGTGTCCTTGGCCAGCTGCTTGAGCTGCTGTTCGTCCTCGGGGGAGAGGTTGACGTCGAAGTTGCCCATCCGGGTCAGGCCGATGCCGTAGGCGGCCAGCTGGCCGTTGGCCGCTTCGATGGTGCGACGCGCCGGGTGAGCTGGTGGTGCTGCCGCTGCACCCCGGTATGGAGCTTGACGTCCGCGAGCACGCCTTCCTGGTCGCCTCCGGTAGCGTGCAGTACTCCTTCGTGCGGATCAAGGGCCTGGTCAACCTGCTGCACGGGGGGAGCGGTATGTACATGGACCGCTTCATCACGGCCGGCGCGCCCGGCATGCTACTGCTGCACGGGAACGGGAACGTGCTCCAGCGGACCCTGGGCCCGAACGAGAAGATACTGGTCGAGCCGGGCGGCTTCCTGTACAAGGACTCCTCGGTGCAGATGCAGGCCGCGCAGATGCCGCTGAAGACCGGGATGCTGCGGCACGGCATGTACCTGGCGGAGATGACCGGACCCGGCCGGATCGGCATCCAGTCGATGTACGTCCACCACCACGCCGACTGAGGGCCGGGATGAACACCTATATATGCCGGTACTGCAGGCAGCCGAGTGACCCGAACTCGCCGACCTGCCCGATGTGCGGAGCGCCGGTCGACATCAGGTCCTCGGTCAGCAGCTCGGGGTGGGTCGAGCAGCCGGCGATCAAGGACATGGCGCACCTGCAGTTCGGCCAGTCCCACTGCCAGATCGCCGGGACCACCGTTCCCGTCGCGGAGTTCAACCTCGCGCCGAGCGACTGGCTCTACTTCTCCCACCACGTGCTGCTGTGGACCGAGCCGGCCACCCGGCTGAGCAACATGCCGATGCGCGGCGCGTGGAACCGCAAGATGGCCGGGATGCCACTGGTCATGGTCGAGGCTCACGGCCCTGGGCACGTCGCGCTTTCCGATAACCACGCGGGCGAGGTCGTGGCCCTGCCGTTGCAGCACGGCCAGCAGATCTGGGTCCGCGAGCACCGTTTCCTGTGCGCCACGGGCAACATCCGCTACGACTGGTATCCGTCGGACATCTGGTACGAGACCGGCCAGGACAGCGACGACCGCGAGATGCACTACCCGATGGGCCAGTACGGTGACGTGTTCGGCGCGCACGATGCCCCCGGCCTGCTGCTGCTGCACGCGCCGGGCAACGTCTTCATCCGCGACCTGCAGCATGGCCAGAGTCTGCTGATCCAGCCGAGTGCGCTGCTGTACCGGGACGTGTCGGTGCGGATGGCGCTGCACCTGGAGTACCCGCGGAACATGGGCTTCGCCTTCTGGCACAACCGGTGGAGCTACCGCAGCATCTGGCTCAGGCTCTTCGGTCCCGGCCGGGTCGCGGTGCAGTCCGTTTACCAGCCACCCGAGGACACCGAGGTCATCGTCAACCACTCCTACGCGACCACGCACCACTGGTAACAAGTTACGGTGACAGGGAGGCGCGGCCGTTCAGTGCCGCGACGTCCTGCAGCGTCGTCGAACGGTAGGCGTCGTCGAAGGCCGCCAGCTCGGCGGCGCTGAGCACGTCCTCGATCCGGTCGAACCCGTCCGGCGCCCGTACGCTCACCTTGTGCAGCATCCGGTCGGCCGGCATGTCGCGGCAGGCCAGCACGATCGCGTTCACCGTCTCCCGCCGCGCCATCTCGTAGGCGGCCAGCCCGTCCGCCGGGGTGACCGCGTGGGCCAGGAAGTAAGCGAGCACCCGAGCGTCGATGACCGCCTGTGACCCGCCGTTGGCGCCGATCGGGTACATGGGGTGGGCCGCGTCGCCGAGCAGCGTGACCCGGCCGTGTCCCCAGGGCACGCCCTGTCCCCAGAATGGCAGCGGGTCGCGGTCCACCATCGGGTACTCCAGGATCTGGGGTGCGCCCGTGATCAGGGCGGGCACGTCCAGCCAGCCGAACTTCCAGCCGGCGAACCACGGCAGTACGTCCTGCGCCCGGCCCCGGCGATTCCAGTCCGCGGTATCCGCCTCGACCGCGGACACCTGATCAGCGGGCAGCATGACCTCGGCCACCCAGTTGAGCAGCGCTTTACCCCGCGCCTCGGCCCGCCGCGAGATGGGGTAGGCGACGAACTTCAGCTCGGCGTTAGTGCCCGCGACGGCCACCGTCCGGCCGGTCAGGAAGGGCGCGCCCTCAGTCATCCCGCGCCACATCATGATGCCGCCCCACCGCGGCGCCGGCTCGTCCGGATGCAGCTGGGCGCGCACGCCCGAGTACAGTCCGTCCGCGCCCACCAGCACGTCGGCCCGCAGCACCGAAGGGCTCCCGGTAAGGCGATCGCGCACCCGCACCTCGACCCCGGACGGGGAGTCGGCGAACGAGACGAACGCGGTGCCGGCGCGGACGGCTTCTGGCCCCAGCCGGGCCCGTACCGCGTCGAGCAAGATCATCTGCAGTTCGCCGCGGTGGATGGAGTACTGCGGCCAGTGGTAGCCGATGTTCAGCCCGCTGGCGAAGCCCCAGATCCGGTTGCCGTGCCGGTCGAAGTGCACGTGCTCCGCGGTGGGGATACCCGTCGCCGCGAGCTCGTCGCCGAGGCCGAGCTCGGTCAGCTCGCGCACCGCGTCCGGCATCAGGTTGATACCCACGCCGAGCGGCCGCAGCGATACCGCCGGGTCGATCAGCAGCGCGCCGATCCCGGCGGCGTGCAGCGAGAGCGCCGTGGTGAGCCCGCCGATACCCGCTCCCGCGACGACCACGCGCATCACCCGACGATAACCGCCGGCCGTACGGGGGGAAACCCCACCCCCAAGAGGGGTGGTGGCCGCGTTCCCGGCGGGATGCCCGGCCCCTAGCGTAAATCCCAGATGACATCGAGCGCGCCCGCCTAACGGGGGCCGGGCGCGCTCCCAGCTACCGGAGGGTTCCCCATGATCGAGGCACGCGGCCTGGTCAAGTGTTTTGGCCCCACCACCGCGGTAGACAACCTCAGCTTCGACGTCCGCCCTGGCACGGTTACCGGGTTCCTCGGCCCGAACGGCGCGGGCAAGTCCACCACGATGCGGATGATGCTGGGGCTGGACAGGCCGGACGCCGGGTCGGTCAGGATCGGCGGGAAGCTGTACCACGAGATGCGCAGCCCGCTGCGCGAGGTCGGCGCGTTGCTCGAGGCCAAGGCGTTCCATCCGGGGCGCACCGCCCGTTCCCACCTGCTGGCGCTGGCCGCGAGCAACTCGATTCCGCGGCGGCGGGTCAACGACGTGCTTGAGATCACCGGCATGGCTCCGCTAGCTGGGCGGGGGCCAGCCGACCGGCGAGCGGGTAAGTTCTCGCTCGGCATGGCCCAGCGGCTTGGCATCGCGGCCGCGCTGCTCGGCGACCCGGCCGTGCTGCTGCTCGACGAGCCGGTCAACGGCCTGGACCCGGAAGGCATCCGCTGGATCCGCAACTTGCTCAAGAACCTGGCCGCGCATGGCCGCACCGTGCTGATCTCCAGCCACCTGATCAGCGAGGTTGCCCAGACCGCCGATCAGCTCATCGTGATAGGCCAGGGCCGGCTGCTCGCCCAGACCACCGTGGCCGAACTCTCGGCCCGCAGCAGCTCCCTCGAAGAAGCGTTCTTCTGCCTCACCGAGGGCAGCACCGAGTACTCCGCCCGCCACATCGCTTATCAGGGGAGCCTGCAATGACCACGGCCACACTGACCCGCACCGCGACGAAGACCGCGGACGGCTACGGATTCCGTTCGGTGGCCCGGATGGAGTGGCTCAAGCTGCGCAGCGTCCGCTCCACGGCGTGGATCATGCTCGTCTTCGCGGCCGGCCTGATCGGCCTGGCCGTGCTGGTCATGAGACATCAGGACTGGGCCACGATGTCCGCCGCGAACCGGGCTTCCTTCGACCCGGTCAACAATAGCTTCGCCGGGCTGACGATCGGCCAGCTTGCGTTCGGCGTCCTCGGCGTCCTGGTCATCACCAGCGAGTTCTCTTCGGGCATGATCCGCGCGACGTTCGCCGCGGTACCCCGTCGCCCGCTGCTGCTGGCGGTCAAGGCCGCCGTGCTCGCCGCGGTCACCCTGGTCGCGGGGGAGATCCTCGCGTTCGCCGCCTTCGCCATCGGTGAGGCGGTGCTGAGGTCTCCGGCCCCGCACGCCACCCTCGGTCAGCCCGGCGTCCTGCGCGCGGTGCTGATGGCCGGCGCCTACCCGGCCCTGATCGCGCTGATGGCCCTGGGCCTGGGCGCCGTCATCAGGCACACGGCCGGTGCGATCTCGGCCGTGGTCGGGATCTTGTTCGTGCTTCCGCTCATCCTGCTGCCGCTGGGGATTTCGATCCAGAACTCGGTCGGCCAGTTCCTGCCGATGCTGATCGCGGAGAACTCACTTACCATGGTCAAGCCCGCAACGCACAGCCTGTCACCCGGCCTCGGGTTCGGCATGCTGTGCCTGTACGCGGTGGTGGCGCTGGCCGCCGGCGGCCTGGTCCTGGCCCGCCGCGACGCGTAAGAGAGACAATCAAGGCGTGGAAGAGGAGATCCGGCGGATAGCGGAGAACGTCCTGCGTGCTCCGCTGACCCGCCGGAACCGCCGTGAGCTGCTGTACTGCGGCTTCGCCGGGGCCGCGGGAGTCATCGCGTTCTACCCCCTGGTGGCGCTCCTGCTGGCCGGAATGGTCATCTCGACATCGGTCATCGGCACCGTCGTCGGCCTGCTATTGATCACTCTGGCGCTGCGGTTCAGCCGGGGACTCGGCGCCCTGCACCGCCGCCTGGGCAGGCGGCTGCTCGGCCGCCAGGTCGAGGCCCCGCCGGCCTTCCAGCGGGGCACCGGCATCCTCGGCCGTCTGGACCGGCGGCTGCGGGACCGCGCCGCCTGGCGCGGGGTCTGGTACACCCTGATCAAGCTGCCGGTCGGGGCGCTTCAGCTTTACTCGGTCGTGCTCACGGCTTTCGGCCTGATCGACTTTAGCTATCCGCTGATCTGGCTGCTGTTCCGCAACAACGGCCACGGGCAGCTGTCCCCGTTGGAGGCAGTGATACCGGTGCCGCTCGGCGGGAAATTCCAGGTGAGCAGCTGGGTGGGCAGCTTCCCCGTTGCCATCGCCGGCGCCGCATGCGTGGTGGCCGCGGCCTGGCTGGCCCGCGGGATCAACGCGGCGGACGGACGCCTGGTCCAAAACCTGCTCGGGCCGACCAGCATGGCCGAGCGGGTCAGCGAGCTCGAGCGGACCAGGGCGCTGGCCGTGGACGACTCGGCCGCGGCGCTGCGCCGGGTCGAGCGGGACCTGCACGACGGGGCGCAGATGCGGCTGGCCGCGCTGGCCATGAACCTCGGCATGGCGCGGGAAAAGCTAGGCGAGACCGACGAGCAGGCCGACAATGCCACGGTCAGGGAGCTTATCGACGCCGCGCACCGCAACGCGGTGGACGCGCTGGCGGACCTGCGCGACCTGGCCCGGGGTATCCACCCGCCGGTACTCGATAACGGGCTGGCCAGCGCCCTGGCCACCCTGGCCAGCAGCAGCGCGATCCCGGCGGCGGTCAGCGCCGATATCGACCAGCGGCCCGCGCCCGCGATCGAGACGATCGCCTATTTCTGCGCGGCCGAGCTGATCGCGAACGCCACCAAGCACAGTTACGCCAATCAGATCAAGATCAATATTTTCACCGAACGGACCGGGGTGCTTCATCTCGAAGTCCTCGACGATGGCGTCGGCGGCGCTGAGGCGGGGCGGGGGAGCGGCCTGTCCGGCCTGGCGCAGCGGGTGTCCACCGTGGACGGGCGCATCGACGTGTCCAGTCCGGCGGGCGGCCCGACCACGGTGACCGTCCTGCTGCCGCTGCGAGCCTCCGGGCAAGGGGAACCATGATGCGGGTCGTGATCGCGGAGGATGCCGCGCTGTTGCGGGAGGGGCTGACCCGGCTGCTCGAGGACCGGGGCCATGCGGTCTGCGCGGCGGTGACAGACGGCGACGGGCTGCTGGCCGCGGTGGCCGAATACCAGCCGGACGTGGCGGTGGTCGATATCCGGATGCCGCCGACGCACACCGATGAGGGACTGCGGGCCGCGCTGCGGATGCGGCACGATTTTCCCGGCACCGGCGTGCTGATGTTCTCCCAGTACATCGAGACGTCTTACAGCGCGCAGTTGCTTGAGGGCGGCGCGGCCGGCGTCGGCTACCTGCTCAAGGACCGGGTCGCCAACGTGGCCGAGTTCGCGGCGGCGCTGCAGCGGGTGGCAGAAGGCGGGACCGCGCTCGACCCGGAGGTGGTCAGCCAGCTGTTCCGGGCGAGCAGGCAGCGGGGCGGGCTGGCCACGCTCACCCCACGGGAACGCCAGGTACTGGCCCTGATGGCCGAAGGCCGGTCCAACGCCGGGATCGCGGTCGAGCTCGTGGTCTCCGGCGGCGCGGTCGAGAAGCACGTGGCCAGCATCTTCAGCAAGCTCGGCCTGCCGCCCGGCGAGAGCGACAACCGCCGCGTGCTCGCCGTGCTCCGCTACCTGGGGGGAAACCCGCAGTCTCAAGACGGATGATGACCGCATTCCGCACGCCGCCCACCGCGGCCATCGTGATCGCCTCCGCCCTTGGCCTTACGGCGGGACTTGACAGCCCTGGCTAACGGGATTAGCTTTATGGCTATTACTCTTAGCTATGGAGGCTGACATGACCGAGTTCCTTGAGGTAGAAGGCGGCAGGATCGCGTATGAGGTGACGGGCGAGGGTCCGCTGGTTGTGCTGCTGCCTGGCATGGGCATCCAACGCGACTTCTACGGATCGCTGGCCGGCCAGCTCGCCGCGGCGGGCTACCGGGTGGCCGCAGCGGACCTGCGCGGCCACGGCGAGTCGAGCACCGGCTGGAGTTCCTACACCCGGACCGATATCGCGGCCGACACGCTCGCCCTGATCAGGCACCTCGGTGGCCCCGCCGCCGTCGTCGGGCACTCCTTCTCAGGCGGTTCCGCCACCATCGCGGCGGCGCAGGCCCCGGACCTGGTCAGCGCGGTGGCGGAGATCGGCCCGTTCACCCGGGTGCCGAAGATAAGCCTTGGCGCCCTGCTGCGGAACAGCCGCTACCGCAAGGGCACCTGGCTGTTGCTCGCCACTGGCCTGACCGGCAGCGTGGGCACCTGGACCCGCTACCTCGACCATGCTTTCCCCGGCCCCAAGCCTGCCGGATACAGCGAGCTGATCAGCGCGCTGCAGGCGAACCTGCGCGAGCCGGGGCGGATGGCGGCCACGCGGAAGATGGGCCGCTCCCGGCCGACCGACGCCGAGGGCAAGCTCGGCAGCATCCGGTGCCCCGCCCTGGTGGTCATGGGTACCCTCGACCCGGACTGGCCGGACCCGCGCGCCGAGGCGGACGCCATCGTCGCGGCGATGCCGGCCGGGCTCGGCCACGCGGTGATGATCGACGGGGCCGGGCACTACCCGCAGACGCAGTACCCCGACCAGGTCGCGGCGGCGCTGCTACCGTTCCTGAAGGAGCATGCGGGTGCCTAGAGCGGGCCTGACCGGCGAGGATGTGGTGGCCTCCGCGGCCGGGCTGGCCGACGAGATGGGGTACGCCAGCGTCACGATGGGCGTGCTCGCCGACCGGCTCGGCGTCCGGCCGCCATCCCTGTACAAGCACGTCGGCGGCCTGGCCGACCTGCAGCACCGGATCGCCACCCTGGCCATGACCGAACTCGGTGAGGTGATCCGCGACGCGGTGCAGGGGCGGGCGGGGCTCGACGCGCTGACCGCTCTGCTGAGGGCGGTCCGGTCCTACGTCACCGCTCACGCGGGCCGCTACCTGGCCACGATCGGCGCCGACGTCCACGGACCCGACGACCCGCTGGTCATGGCGGGCACCCGCCTCCTCAACTCGATCGCCGCCGTGCTGCGCGGATACGGGATCGGCGACGATGAGATGGTCCACGCCATCCGCGCCATCCGCGCCATCATGCACGGGTTCGCGACGCTGGAAGCCTCCCGCGGGTTCCAGTGGGACGCGGATCCGGACCAGAGCTTCGAGTGGCTGATCCGCTTCGTCGACCGCGGCCTGCGTGAACAGAGTTAACCGGGCCAGCGCGTACTGCGCAGGCACCGGCAGATCATCGGCAGGTACCTGGCCGGTCCCGGCCGCCAGATCGAGGATCGCCCGCGCACCCGGCGGGATCAGCCAGTCCAGCGCCTGCGGCGGCGGTGCCGGGCCGAACCGGTCATAGTCGGCGGCCACCGACCCGAAGGACAGCGCGCGCGTCTCGCGATCGACCATTCCCGCAGATTATCCCCGCCGCCTGCTGAAGGCGGACCTCGATGCTGACGTAGTCAGGGGCATGGCTGGTGCGTGCCGCAGGCCAGTGCCGCGCGATCATGGCCAGCACCTGGTGGTTTCCGGGCAGGACGTCCATCGCCACCGCGGTCACGCCGCGGGCCTGGGCCCTGGTGACCAACGCGCGCACCAGGGCCGAGCCGATACCCCCGCCCTGCCAGGCATCGGCCACCACCACGCCGAAATCCGTCATCCGATCGCCCCGGGAAGCAGCCCGGTCCGCGGCCATGGCGTGCCCGATGACCACGCCGTCCGCGACGGCGATCACGGCGTCGAGGGTGCCGCCGCCGCCGGACAGGTGGCGGAGCAAGGCCGGGCCGGGCGTGACCGGGGCGAAGAATCTCAGGTAGCGGCTCTGCACGGATAGCCCCGCAAAGAAGTCGCTGAGAGCGGCCAGGTCCACCGGGAGTACTGGCCGGATGGTAACGGCTGGCCGGGCTGCGGCTACGACGACCTGAGTTCCGTTCATGGACCCAGCATCGCCGGGTTTGCTGAGTCTGTCAACTAGACTTAGCATTCGCTTATGGGACAGCCCTGGATTCTGGATTACGACTCGGCCAACTGCGCGATCGGCGCGGCCGTGGGGATCATCGGGGAGCGGCCGACGTTCCTCGTGCTGCGTGAGGTCTTCAACGGCGTGCGCCGTTTCGACGACATGCAGCGCCGCACCGGAATGCCCCGGCAGGTGCTCAGCCAGCGGCTGGGCCGCCTGGTGGAGGAAGGACTGCTCCGCAAGATGCCGTACCGGGAGCGCGGTCAGCGCCGCCGAGACGAGTACCGGCTCACCGACAAGGGCCTCGACTTGTACCCGGTGCTGGTGGCGCTGATGCAGTGGGGTGACCGCTACGAGGTCGGCCCGGCTGGCCCGCCCGTCCTGCTGCGGCACCGCGACTGCGGGGAGCCCGTGCAGTTGCAGCTGGCCTGCGGGGCCGGGCACGTCGTCGAATCGGCCCGGCAGGTCACGCCGGTACCAGGCCCGGGCGCGCGCAAGATCGCCTGACGGCCTGGATCGAGCTACCGGACGATCCGCCGGGCACCGGTGCTGATCGGGCCTTGTCCTCCATCTGGGCTCCATCAACGGCACACCGAGATTCCTCGCCTGCGCGCTACAAACCAGATATGGCGGAGCACGGCAGCAAAGAGGTGACGCGATGGCTTGGCTGGTGATTCTCGCCGCTGGCCTGTTCGAAACGGGCTTCGCGGTGGCGCTGAAGCTGAGCCACGGGATGACCCGCCTGTGGTGGACTGTCACCTTCGCCGTGTGCGCGCTGCTGAGCTTCGCACTGCTGACGATCGCGCTGCGCAAGCTCGAAGTCGGAGCCGCGTACGCGGTGTGGACCGGAATCGGCGCCGTCGGCGCCGCGACCGTGGGCATGATCTTCCTCGGCGACGCCGTGTCCACCCTGAAGCTGGTGTCGATCGGCCTGGTCCTGGCCGGGATCATCGGCCTCAATCTGTCTGGCGTGACGCCTCCGTGACCACGGCCTGATCACGGTTTCTCCTGGACCTGATCCGCCGGATCACCTCGATCAGTCCGCTGATGGCAATCGTGGCGCCGAACGCCAAGAGCAATCCGGCCCAGGGCTTGCCCTCGAAGGCCCGGCCACCCAGACGGCCGATGAAAAAGGCGTAGGCCGCCCAGATTACGCCCGCCGCTGCGGTTGCGATGACGAAGCGGCGGCGCTGATAGCCGATGATGCCGCAGCACAGGGTGACCGCCGTCCGGCCACCGGGAACGAACCGGCAGATCACGATGAGCGGCATCCCGTACCGCTCGAGCGAGCCCTCGGCCCAGGCGCGCCCTTGCGTGCCTTTCCCGCCGCGGAAGAACCAGCGTTCGGCCCGTGGCCCGAAGCGGCGGCCGAGCAGGTAGCAGAGGTTGTCGCCGAGGAACGCGCCGACTGCGGAGCAGGCCACGAGCAACGCGATGCGGGGATCGGTACTGCCCGCGGTCGCGACGCCGAGGGCGATGATGACGGTCTCGCTGGGCAGCACCGGCAGGATCGCGTCTAGGGCGGGGATGATGATCGCGATCGCGTAGGAGATGGCGGAGCCGACCTGCAGGCTGGCGAGCGTGGTCATGAGTGCACCAGTTCCCGCGCCTCCGGGGTCCGGCTCGACACCGCGGCGGCGCGCAGCCCCACCGTGTTCCTGGTCAACCCCAGGTCTACCGCCATGAGCAGAGCGAAGACCGCGCACGTGCTGACCCAGATGGTCAGCGTCATCCCGGCAGACGTCCCGCCGCAACCCGCACCCGGACCGGCTCCGCGTCACAGCGCGGGCAGTACCTGGCCTCGGGCATGGCCGTGAGCAGCACGGCCGGGATCGCGGATCCGCACTCCTCGCAGGATCCGAAGCGGCCCGCCGCGAGGCGGCCGAGGGCTTCCTCGAGATCCGCCAGCTTTCTGCGCGCCGCGACCGTGCGGCGGATCAAGGCCTGTATCTCCGGGTATCCCTCCCCGTCACCGGTGCCGCCCGGCGCGGCCGCGGCCGCCACGTGGTAGGCCAGCGACAGTTCGGTGACCTCCCGCACGCGCGCCTGCCACCGCGCCTCGAGCAGCGCCCGCCAGCGCGGCCCGCGAGTTCCGGCGGCCGGTTTCCCGGTCATTGTGGTCTGGCTTCCGCGTTCTTCTCGGGACATCTCGGTTCCTGTGGGTTAGGCCGGCTCGCAGGGTCCCAGTCCGCCGGACCGGACCACGACCCGGACGCGCGACGTGAGCGGAGCAAGAGAAGGCCGATGGCGGCCAGTCCTACCGCGAAGGCGATCCACGGGGTCAGCACGATCAGGTCAGATCCGCTCATCCGCGTCGCCCCCCGTCTTCCGGTGCTGTCACGATCAGTGCACCCGGTGGTCATGCGGGCCTGGTGAAGCTGACATGGTGACGGTGTGGAGGCGGCCGGCGAGCCGGGCTTGGGCGGTAGCGCGCCGGGCCAGGATGAGGATCATGGAAACGTCCGGGCATGCCGGGTTGTACCGGACGGTCCGGCGGCGGAGCAGACGGAAAGGCGGGGTGAGCGAGGATGACGGCGACGGTGCTGGTGGTCGAGGACGAGCGCAAGCTGCGCGACCTGGTCCGGTCCTACCTGGAGCGCGCCGGGTTCACCGTGCTGTCGACCGGCTCGGGCGCCGAGGCGATCACCATGGTCACCGAGGCCGCACCGGATCTGGTGGTCCTCGATCTGGGATTGCCGGACGTGTCCGGCGAGACGGTGGCCCGCGAGCTCAGGGCCACGTCGACCACGCCGATCCTGATGCTGACGGCCAAGAGCGCGGAGGAAGACCGGATCCGCGGGCTCGAGCTCGGCGCTGACGACTACGTGACGAAACCGTTCAGCCCGCGGGAACTGGTCTTGCGGGTCCAGGCGATCCTCCGCCGTGGCGGGCCGCCTGCCGCCCACGGGGTCACCAGCTACGGCGGGGGCGAACTGGTCATTGACGAGCCGCAGCGGCTGGCGATGGTGCGCGGCGCGGCCGTCGCACTCACCCCCACCGAGTGGGGCGTCCTGGTCGCGCTGGCTACCGTCCCGGGCCGGGTGTACTCAAGGTTCGAGCTGATCAACCGGGTGCGGGGGTATGAGTTCGAAGGCTATGAGCGCACCGTCGACTCGCACGTGAAGAACTTGCGGCGCAAGGTCGAGGTTGACCCGGGCCATCCCCTGATCGTCCAGACCGTCCTCGGCGGCGGCTACCGGCTCGGCCTGGGCCGCGATGACTGATCCCGCCGCCGCGCCGCGTCCGGCGGCCCCGCCGGGCCGCGGCAGCACGCTCGGCCTCCGGCTGGCGCTGGCATTCCTCGCCGTCGCGCTGGCCGCGGTCGCGCTACTCGCCGGGCTCACCGCGGTCTTCGCCGCCGCGGACGTCTCCACCTTGGCCAGCCAGCAGCGCGCCGAGCTGGCCAGCGCGTTCGCGGTGGCCGCCGGGGCAGCATGGGAACGGAACAACACCTGGTCATCCGCCGACCTCTCACCGGTCCTTGACCCGGCTGCGAAGACCGGCGAGGCCGTCCAGATACGCGATCTGGCCGGACACGTCATCGCGGTCTCGCCCGCCTTCGGTACCGCGAAAGGTCCGCAGTCGGGCGCCCCGATCGTGGCCCGCGGCCAGCCCGTGGGCACGGCTGTGGTCCGGTCCACCGGTTCGGGCCTCAACGCCGCCGACGGCGTCCTGAAGACCGCGCTGCTACGGGCCATCGCCGGAGCCGCCGGCCTCGCGGCCCTGCTGGCGCTGCTCACCGGGCTCGCCGTGGCGCGACGGATCACCCGTCCGGTCACCCGGCTGATCGCGGCGACCCGGGCCATGGCGGCCGGGGATCGCGCCGCCCGGGTGGGCGAGATCCGTGCGGCCGGGGAGCTGGGCGAGCTGGCGGGCGCCTTCGACCAGATGGCCAGCACCCTCGACCGGCAGGAGCAGATCCGCCGTAACCTCGTCGCCGACGTCGCGCACGAGCTGCGTACCCCGATCGCGATCCTGCAGGCGGGCCACGAGGCGCTGCTCGACGGCGTGGCCGAACCCACCCCGGCCGAGCTTGGCTCGCTGCGCGACGAGGTCTTGCGGCTGGCCCGCATGGTCGGGGACCTGCAGACGCTGGCGGCCGCCGATGCCGCCGCGCTAAACCTGGCGCGGAGCCGCTGCGACCTGGCCGACCTCGCCGCAGGCGCCGCCGACAGTCTGGCCCGCAGATTCGAGGCGGCCGGCATCACGCTGGACCGCCGGCTGGCCGCGAGCCCGGTTCTCGCCGACCCGCACTGGCTGCACCAGGTGATCACGAACCTGCTCACCAACGCACTGAAGTTCACCCCGGCCGGCGGCCACGTCACCGTCCGCACCGAGCCGTCCGGCGCGGAGGCGGTACTCCAGGTCAGCGACACCGGCATCGGTATCCCCGCCGGCGACCTGCCGCGCATCTTCGACCGGTTCTGGCGCGGCCAGCAGGCGACGCAGATCTCCGGCAGCGGCATCGGCCTGGCGGTCGCCGCCGAGCTGGCCCAGGCCCACGGAGGCCGGCTGACGGCCAGCAGCGAGCCAGGACACGGCACCCAGGTGACGCTCACCCTGCCCGGCGCGTAACCCCGCGAGATCCTCCGCACCATCACCGCTACCGTCAGGTCTTAGACCGGTTCCTCGCACCGAGGATGATCTGGGTCACGGCGTAGGTGCTCAAGCCGAGTTTCCTGGCTATCTCGTCCGGCCGCAGTCCCTGCTCGTTATACAGAAGCGCGAGCTTCTGCTGCGACTTGGTTCCCGGCAGGGCCGCCCCTTCGCGTGCGGCCGGGCGCCGCTGGGACGGTCGCGGCCGGCCAGCGGGCTGAGCGCCGCTCGCCCGGCCGCGCGCCGGGACCGGTGCAGCGACGGGACTTGAGGACGGCACCGAGGTGCCGAAGGAACCTCGGCGCTGATCGTGGTGCTGGCCACTGGCCAGTTCGTCCCGGGTTTGATCATCGAGTATCAGGTACTGCTCGGCCGCCTTGTTCACCCCGACGGCCACCATGGTCAGGCCCTTGAGGTTTTTCTCCTGACACTCAGGCGCCATGCAGTAGTTGTATTTCTTGGCGCGGTCGGGATGCAGCTCGCTCCCGCACGTGATGCAGTGCGCCATTTCTCCTTCTTCCGTCCAGACACACGTATAACGGCGCTCTCGCGAGCATCTGATTCGCGCTCGAACGCAATTTAGTAAAACGTCGCGCCGTCTGGTGATGTTCCCAGGCTGGTCCGACTCGGTGACTCACGCGTCTCTCCGGTGGAGCCGGGCCGGTCAGGCCGGCTTGTCGTCAAGCCGGAAACCGACCTTCACCGTGACCTGGAACTGGCAGCGCCCTTCGTCCTCGATGCGGCCGCGGATGCCGGTGACCTCGAACCAGTCCAGGTTGTGCAGGGTGCTTGAGGCACGGCCGACGGCCCCTCGGATAGCGTCGTCTATGCTCTCGGTGGAGGAGCCGACGATCTCGCTGACTGAATAGATGCTGTCTGGCATCGATGATCCCTTCGCTTTGGGCCGCTGGCCGTCGGATATCTGCCCGCTAGGCTATCTTCGCTCGCTGTCGCTGTGGGGTGCATATTGGCGGGCTCCTACAGCGACGCCGACCTGACGTGGTGGGCGGACCGGATCAGGGAATGGGACGCGGCGGGCCTGGACGTGTTCGCGTACTTCAACAACGACGGCGACGCGAATGCGATGCGGAACGTGCGGGCTCTGGCGCGCCTGACCTCAGGCTTACCTAGGCGTCAGGTTCTGGTCAGCAGCTGTTTCCACTCGGCGATCGCCTCATCCGCCCATTCCCCGTGCAGCCGCGCGAACAGCTTCGCGGCCGCGGTGCCGCTCCATGGCTCGGGCAGGAACTGCGCCGGCAGGCCCGGGTCGATCCACGGGAACCGGCGCCAGGCATGCACCAGCTCGATGACCCGCGCCAGCGGGTCGGGGCTGGCCGGCTCGCTGAAGGCCTGGAGGAAGTCGTCGTACCCGCGGGCCAGGTCGTCAAGATTCCAGGCATGACCGACCATCGCCGCCAGCGAGCTGCCGTCCTCGTACTCGGCCGCGAACAGGTAGCCGTCCGGCAGCCGGGCGTCGGCGAGTATCCGGCGGACCTCGGCACCGCGGTCGCGGCGCGGGCTTATCCAGACTCCGGGCAAGACGTGGCCGAACCCGGCCCAGCGCAACCGCGTCCTGATCATGTGCCGGGCGGCGCGTTCGGTCTCCGGTGTGCGCGCTATGACGATCGTCCAGCGGCCGTCCCAGTCCTCCGCCACCGCGGCGAAGCCGAAGATGCGCTCCGTGCCGTCCCGCAGCAGTCGCTCGGCAGCCGGCGTGAGGCGCCAGACAGTGCGGCGGCCGACCCGCTCGGAACTGAGCCAGTTATCGGCCGCGGTGCGCATCAGGGCCTGTCTGGCGGCCTTCTCCTCGACGCCCAGCCGGCCGAACACGTCGATGAAAGCCGAGGTCCAGGCCTCACCGCCGGTCGGCAGCACCAGCTCGCCGAGCATGGTGAACAGCACACCGCGAGCGCTTTCCGCGCCGGCGGCGTGACGGCGCGCCATCGTCGGCGCGGCCACGTTCGGCTGGGTCATTTCCGGCTCGGTCATGGGTTCCTCGCGGTCGCGGGTGACCAACTATCTCGGTCGCGGATAACCGGGACAGCAAAATACTACGAAGTCTTGACGTATAACTCAAATTTTGTAGAGTAAGAGGTACCGGCCCCAGCCTGCCGGACCGCCGCACGTGGGCTTACGCGGGAGGAATCTGTCATGACAGCTCTGGCCGCTCAACAGGACACGCCAGGTGATGCCGCCGCGGGGGGTGCTCCCGGGCGGGTCGAGTTCCAGGTCAGCCCCGACCGCTACCGGCACTGGCGGGTGTCTTATAACGGCCCGGTGGCCACCGTGCTCATGGACGTCGACGAACACGGCGGCCTGGTCCCTGGCTACGAGCTGAAGCTCAACTCCTATGACCTCGGCGTGGATATCGAGCTGTACGACGCGGTGCAGCGGCTCCGCTTCGAGCACCCGGACGTGCGCACGGTCGTGATCACCAGCGGTAAGCCGAAGATCTTCTGCGCCGGCGCGAATATCCGGATGCTCGCCGCCTCCGCGCACGGCTGGAAGGTGAACTTCTGCAAGTTCACCAACGAGACCAGGAACGGCATCGAGGACGCCACCGCCCACTCCGGCCAGACTTACCTCGCGGCGGTCAACGGCACCGCCTCGGGCGGCGGGTACGAGCTGGCCCTGGCCTGCGAGCACATCATGCTGGTCGACGACCGGTCCTCGGCGGTGTCGCTGCCCGAGCTGCCGCTGCTCGGCGTGCTGCCGGGGACCGGCGGGCTGACCCGGGTGGCGGACAAACGGCATGTGCGGCGGGATCTGGCCGACTACTTCTCCACCCGGCCGGAGGGCATCGGGGGCAAGAAGGCCGTGCAGTGGCGCCTGGTCGACGAGGCCGTGCCGCGGCCCCGGTGGGAGCAGGCCGTCGCCGAGCGCGCCGCCGAGCTGGCCATGCGCTCGGGGCGTCCGGCGGAGGCGCACGGCGTGCCGCTCACTCCGCTCGGCAAGACGCGCGACGACGACGCGATCAGCTACCAGCACGTTTCCGCGTGGCTCCGCCGGGACACGGGCAGCGTCGACATCACGGTCCGCGGCCCGCAGGACGACCCGCCCGCCGATATCGCCGGGGCCACCAAGCAGGGCGCCGGGTTCTGGCCGTTGGCGGTGACACGCGAGCTCGACGACCTCATCCTTGACCTGCGTACCAACGAGCCCGAGCTTGGCACCTGGGTCTTCCGCACCGAGGGCGACGCGGCTCGGGTCCTCGCCTACGACGATCTTCTCGTGAGCAGCAAAGACGACTGGTTCGCCAACGAGGTGCTGCAGTACCTCAAGCGCACGCTCCGGCGGCTGGACGTCACCAGCCGCAGCCTGCTCGCGGTGATCGAGCCCGGCAGCTGCTTTGCCGGGTCGCTGCTCGAGCTCGCGCTGGCCGCCGACCGGTCGTTCCAGCTGGCCGGGGTGTTCGAGGCTGCCGATCCAGACACAGGCGATCCAGACACAGGCGATCCAGACACAGGCGATCCAGACACAGGCGATCCAGACACAGGCGATCCAGACACAGGCGATCCCGCGGCGATCACCCTCGGGGATGTCAACTTCGGGCCGCTGACGATGAGCAACGGGCTGACCCGCCTGCAGACCCGCTTCTGGGGCGACGAAGCCGGCGCCGAGGCAGCCGGGAAGCGCCTGGGCGCCGCGCTGGAGGCCGAAGACGCGGCCGATCTCGGCCTCGTCACGTTCGCGCCGGACGACATCGACTGGGATGACGAAATCCGGATCGCGATCGAGGAGCGG
Source organism: uncultured Actinomycetes bacterium (assembly GCA_963806335.1). GTDB lineage: Bacteria > Actinomycetota > Actinomycetes > Streptosporangiales > Streptosporangiaceae > Palsa-504. The sequence goes on along the minus strand of CAWDXO010000012.1, from coordinate 390,831 downwards.
GCCAGCTTCAGCCCCGACGCGCTCACCGGCCTGGAAGCGAACTACCGGTTCGCCGGGCCGGAAACCATGGAGACCAAGATCTTCGGCCGCCTGTCCGCCTGGCAGAACTGGATCTTCAACCGGCCCAACGCGTCCGGGCCCGACGGCGCGCTGCGCCGGTTCGGCACTGGCCAGCGCGCCGCCTTCGACCGGAAGCGAGTCTGAGAGCCCATGACCACCAGCGCCGATTACAGCGAGAAGATCCCGAATAACGTACAGCTGCACGAGGACCGGCGACTGCAGCGGGCGCTGGAGTCCTGGCAGCCGAACTTCCTGACCTGGTGGCAGACGATGGGCCCGACGCTGCCCACCCAGGACGTCTACCTGCGGACCGCGGTCAACGTCGGCCGGGAGGGGTGGGCCCAGTTCGGGCACGTGCCCATGCCCGAGTACCGCTGGGGCATCTTCCTGGCCGAGCGCGACCCGGGCCGCCAGGTCGGCTTCGGCGAGCACAAGGGCGAGCCGGTGTGGGACAAGGTGCCGGGGGAGTACCGGTCGGAGCTGCAGCGGCTCATCGTGATCCAGGGCGACACCGAGCCGGCCTCGGTCGAGCAGCAGCGCAACCTGGGGGCCACCGCGCCCAGCCTGTACGACCTGCGCAACCTGTTCCAGGTGAACGTGGAGGAGGGGCGGCACCTGTGGGCGATGGTCTACCTGCTGCACGCCTACTTCGGCCGGGAAGGCCGCGAGGAGGCCGAGGAGCTGCTGCACCGCAACTCGGGCAGCGAGGACGCACCGCGCATCCTCGGCGCGTTCAACGAGGAAACCCCGGACTGGCTGTCGTTCTACATGTTCACCTACTTCACCGACCGGGACGGCAAGTACCAGCTCGGCACGCTCAAGGAGTCCGCGTTCGACCCGCTGTCACGCACTTGCGAGTTCATGCTCAAGGAAGAAGCTCACCACATGATGGTGGGCACGACCGGCATCGACCGGATCGTGCAGCGCACCGTCGACGTGATGCGCGAGCAGGACACCGACGACGTGGCCGGCCTGGGCGTGATCCCGCTCCCGATGCTGCAGAAATACCTGAACTTCCACTACTCGGTGTCGCTTGACCTGTTCGGCGGTGAGACTTCGACAAACGTGGCCAATTACTACACCGCCGGGCTGAAGGGCCGCTGGCTGGAGGACCGCCGCAAGGATGACCACCTGCTCGCCAGCGACTCGATCATGGTGGACTCGCTGACCGAGGACGCCAGGACTGGCGAGCTGAGCATCGGCCTGACCGAGGTATCCGCACTGGTCGGGCTGAACACCGACCTGCGCCGCGAGTACATCTCTGACTGCCAGGGCGGCGTCAAGCGGTGGAACCGCATCCTTCAGGAGGCGGGGCTTGAGGGCAGGCTGAAGCTGCCGCACATCGCCTTCAACCGCAAGGTCGGCGCGTTCGCCGGGATCGAGGCCAGCCCGGACGGTGATCGGCTGACGGCGCAGGAGTGGCAGCGCCGCAGCGGCGACTGGCTGCCGACCGATGTCGACAAGACTTATGTGCGGTCCTTGATGCAGCCGGTGCACGAACGGGGGAAGATCGCGGCATGGATCGCTCCGCCGCGCAACGGCATCAACGGCCAGCCGTTCGACTACGACTACGTGCACCTCGCCTGAGCTGGGGTGCGTGGTGACCCCCGCCTTCAACGTCAGCGAGTACCTCCTCGACCGGCACGTCCAGGCAGGCCGTGGTGAACGCCTCGCGCTGACCGGGGTAGCCGGCGACGTCAGCTACGCCGAGCTCACCGAGCGCGTCAAGCGCGCCGCCCGCGGGCTGCGCGGCCTGGGCCTGCAGCCCGAGCAGCGTGTCGTCATGGTCATGACGGACTCGCCGGAGTTCGTGGTCATCTACCTCGCGGCCATGCGGATCGGCGCTGTGCCGGTGCCGATCTCGACCATGCTGCGGGCCGACGGCATCGCGGAGATCCTGACCGATTCCCGCGCCCGGATCGTGGCCGTGAGCGGCATCTACCGCGACGTCGTCGCCAGCGCGCTGAGCTTGGCCGGGGTGACCGAGGTGATGGCCGTGGTGACCGACGACACGGGTGAGACGGCACCCATCGCCGACCTGACGACGACCGCGCTCAGCCGGCTGCCAGCCGAGGCGCCGGATGAGATCTACCCGACGACGGCGGACTCCCCGGCGTTCTGGCTTTACACCTCGGGGACGACCGGTACGCCCAAGGGCGCGATGCACCGCCACGGGGCGGTCCAGGTAGTGTGCGAGACGTACGGAACCCAGGTGCTCGGCATCACGCCCGCCGACCGGTGCCTGTCCGCGGCCAAGGCGTTCTTCGCCTACGGGCTGGGAAATTCCGTGCTGTTCCCGCTGTCCGTCGGGGCCGCGGCGATACTCGAGCCCAGCCCGTCGCGAGCCGACGTGGTCGCCGAGCGGGCCCGCGACTTCGGCGCCACGCTGTTCTTCGCCGGGCCGACGTTCTTCGCCAACATGCTGCGGGCGGGCCTGCCGCCGGACGCGCTCGCCGGGGTGCGGCTGGCCGCGTCGGCCGGCGAGATCCTCCCGGCCGCGCTGTACCAGCGGTGGACTTCGCACTTCGGCATCGACATCCTCGACGGCATCGGCATGACCGAGATGCTGCATATCTTCCTGTCGAACCAGCCGGGCCGCGTCCGGCCGGGCACCACCGGCGTCGCCGTGCCCGGTTATGACCTGCGCGTGCTCGGCGACGACGGGCAGGAGGTCCCGCCGGGCACGCCGGGGACCTTGTTCGTGCGCGGCGACTCGGCCGCGACCGGGTACTGGTCCCGCTACGCCGCCTCGCGCCAGGTGTTCCAGGGCGAGTGGCTGCGGACCGGCGACACCTACGTCGTCGACGCGGACGGGTACTACGCATGCCTCGGCCGCACCGGCGACATGCTCAAGGCCAGCGGCATGTGGGTCTCGCCGGCCGATGTGGAGTCACGCCTGCTCGCGCACACCGACGTGGCCCAGGCGGTGGTGGTCGCCGCGAACGACACCGACAGCCTGGAGAAGCCGTTCGCGTTCGTCCAGCTCAATGCCGGGTGCCTGGCCGATGAGGAGGCCCTGATCGCGTTCTGCCGGCTCGGCCTGCCGTCCTTCAAGCGGCCGCGCCGGATCGTGTTCGTGACCGAGTACCCGACGACCGCCACCGGCAAGATCCGCCGCGTCGAACTGCGCGCCCAGGCCACCGCCATCCTGCAGGCCGCTGAGGCATCGCCGGGCACCCCCGCGGCGGGCGACAAGGTGCCCTTGTGATCGACCGGTCCGCGCCGATCGCGGTCAGCGGCGCGGGCACCATGGGCGCGGGCATCGCGCAAGTCGCCGCGGTGGCCGCCGGGTCGCTGAGCCCCGCCACGAAGGAGAGGTCATGACGCTGACGTGGACCAAGGAGAACTCACCGCGCTGGGATGACGACAAGCAGCGGATCTTCGGCCCGGCCGAGCTGGCGGCGGCGGGCCTGGCCGCGCCCTCGCCGGGGGATCCGGTCCCGAACGAATGGTGGCGGGTGGCCAACGGCAACGAGACCGCCGGGTACGGCTGGCTTGATTCCGAATGGGGCGACGCGCGGATCACGTTCGTCGTCGCCCCAGGTCAGCGCGGCCAGGGCGTCGGCGACTTCATCCTGGGGCACCTCGAAGACGAGGCGGCCGCCCGCGGGCTGAATTACATCTACAACGTCGTCCCCGATAGTCACCCCGACGGGGCGTGGATCAGGAACTGGCTGTCAACGCACGGCTTCCACGAGGCATCCCGCGGTCAGCTGCGTCGCCAGGTGGTCGCGCGTCCTCGCGCGACCGCAGATCTTAACCAAATCTGAACTTCTTCAGGTAAAGGTCCTTAGTAAGTGCTGGGGCATAGTTGCTTCTAGAGTTCCTTAGCTTCTGGCGCGGTCAGCCTCCCTGCCGCTACCGCGCAGATGACTTGGAAGGGTCCGCGTTGATGAGGCAACCCTGCAGCCTCATAGACGCGGACCCTTTTAATTTGGGGCGTCACAGCGCAGACCCGTTAAGCCCACCCGCCTCCTCGGCAGCGTCCCGCGCAGCCCAAGCCCGGATTAACGCGGAAGATCCGAGCTATGCGGAGGATCCGGGGGATCCCCGTCCCTAAAGATCTCCACGAAGCCAGAATCCTCCACGTTGTCGCGGCGGCCGCGCGCACCACGGTGCGCTCGCGCATCACGGCGCGCACTGGCATCACGGAGACGGCCTCCCGGGGAGCGCGATCAGCGATTCTTAGGCACACGCAGCCGTGCTCGTTCGGCCAAAAGAATTTTTGCCTGGTCAGATGGCGTGGGTGTCGCCGACGGCGCCGACCGCAGGGCTGGTTACCGGCAGGAAAAGCCGTCCGCGGGCGCTGCCGGCGGCGGTCCGCGCCGCGACGACCAGCCAGGCCGCGGCCAGCAGCGCGAAGAGCACGACGGACGCGCCCCGCAGCGCTTCGGAGTGGGTGCGGACGGCCAGCGAGATCGTCCCGGTCACGCAGGTGCCGACCGGGAAGGTGAAACTCCACCAGGTCAGCCCGAACGGCAGCCCCTGCCGCGCGGTGCGGATCGTGATCGCGGTCGCCAGGGCCAGCCACAGCATCGCGAAACCCCAGGCCGGCACGCCGTAGAGCAGGGCGAAGACCGCCGTGCCCGCCGGGTACGGCCGCGGCAGCGCGGTCCCGGCCACGCCCGCGAGGTTGCCGGCCGCGGTGACTGACTGGCCGAGCGGCCCGAGCACGATCCACATCGTCGGCATCATGACCGCCGGGCCCGGCCGGTAGGTGACCAGCCGCGACCACAGCATGGTGATGATGATCACCGAGGCGATCAGGCTGATGCCGAACATCGCGTAGCAGCCGAGCAGCATGGTCAGGCGGCCCTGCGCGGAGGCCAGGTGCGGGATCAGCACCGCCCCGGTCGCGGCCGAGACCATCGGCGGCACGACCGGCATCAGCCAGCCGCCGAACACCGACTCCGGGGCGAGCGAGGGCCTAGTCATCATCAGGTAGGGGATCCAGCACGCGGTGACCAGCCCGAGCGCGGTGCCGGCGCCCCACAGAACCCAGTCGGCGTCTACCGCCGCGCGCAGGCCGATCCAGTCCCGGCCCAGCAGCACCGTGCCGGCCCCGACCGTCATCAGCGCCATCGCGGGCGCGCCCCAGAACGGCGCCATCACCGGGTTGGCCGCGTGCGCGCGGGCACGGCCGGGGTACTTGATCCAGTGCACAGCCCAGGCGGCGGTCAGCGCGATCAGGCAGCAGGCCGCCAGCGCCCATACCGCGAGCGCCGCCGCGTGCAGGCCGGTCACCCGCACCGGCAGCAGGGCGGCGGCGACGGCGACGATCCCGGTGCCCATGACCGTCGCATACCAGTTCGGGCCGAGGTCGCGGAACATGTCTCCCGGCCGCTCCAGGTCTTTCAGGAGGCCGAACGAACGGTGCCGCGACGGTCCGGTCCCGGTGTCCGCGCGCGGGGGAGTCAAGGTAGCCATGGCTCAATCGTCACGGCAAAGCGGAGGCGCCGGTAGCGTGCAATGACGGCTGACCCCATAACCTGTGTTTATGGCCCGTCAGCCGGAGACCACGGTCACCCTGACCGCGGGTAACTCCGCCGAGGTGGCGGAGGCGGTCCTGGCCGGAGCCGCCGACCTGGGCTTCGTGGAGGGTCCCGACCTGCCCGCCGGCCTGCGGGCGCGGCGGGCGGGCGCCGACGTGCTCACCGTGGTGGTCCCGGCCGCACATCCGTGGGCGCGCCGCCGTTCCGGCATCACGCCCGCCGAACTCGCCGCGACCCCCCTGGTGAGCCGGGAGCCGGCGTCGGGCACCCGCCGGTTCTTCGAGCACGCGCTACGCGCGCAGGCGGCGGCCGAGCCGGCCTCGCCGGTCGCCGAGCTGTCCTCCACCACCGCGATCAAGTCCGCCGTCATGGCCGGTATCGGCCCCGCGGTGCTCAGTTCCCTGGCGGTCGCCGCCGAGGTAGCCGCCGGTACGCTGCGGGTGGTCCCGGTCCGCGGGCTCGACCTGACCAGGGAACTGCACGCGGTGTCAGCCGAAGGCCGGCCGCTCACCGGCCCCGCCGCTGCCCTGGACGTGATCGCGGTCAGGTCAGCCCGGCGCTCGCCGGGAAGCGGGGACGGCTGACGTCGGTTTTAGGGAATATGACCGAGCGCAAGCCAGCTGAGATGAGCTTCACCTCGTGGATCGACCAGCAGATCGCCGAGGCGACGGAGCGGGGTGCCTTCGATAACCTGCCCGGAGCCGGTAAGCCGATTCCTGACCGGGGAGAAGACGCTGGTCAGGCCTGGTTGCGGGACTACCTGCGCCGGGAGGGAGTGGCGGCCGAGGAACTCCTGCCCGAGCCGCTGAAGCTGCGCAAGGAGATCGAGCGGCTGGCCGAGACGGTGCCGGGCCTGCGCACCGAGCAGGAGGTCCGCGACATTATCGCCGGGATCAACCGGCGGATCATCGAGTGGCGCCGGATCCCGCTAGGCCCGCCCGTCTTCCTGCCGCTGGTGGACACGGAAGCGATGGTCAGCCGGTGGCGGGACGGGCAGGCCATAACACCGCCGCCTGCATCCCCGGCCCATCGCGGCGGCCAGGCCAGGGAGCTCAAGCCTCCGCGGCCCCGGTGGTGGCCTCGCCTGCGCCGCCGTGCTGCTCGCTGAGCGCCGCGAGCGTCCGGCGCATCCCTCGCTGGACCGCGTCGATCAGGTAGGGCCGCAGCCGGCTGGCCGGGACGATGGCCTGGACCGAACCCACGTCGCGGGCCCGTTCGATGCTGTGCACGCCGTCGAACTCGTCGGCGAGCTGCCCCAGCTTCTCCGCGTGCACGGCCGGCCAGGCGGACGCCAGCTTGGCGCGCAGCGCCGACGCCTCGTCGTGGGCGCCGCGGGCGGTGGCCTCGGCGATCGCGGCCTGCAGGTCGGCCACCCGGGCGTCGGCGGCAGTACGCTTCCTGACCTCGGCGGCGAACACCACCGCGGCGGCGGGCGCGCCGCCGATCACCGAGGCGTAGGAACCCTCGACGGCGGCGATCTCCATATTGTCGTTGAGGGTGCCGGAGAACACCACGAACGCCCCGCCGTGGTAGCGGGAGACCACGCAGAACACGATCGGGCCGTCGAAGTTGACCACCGCCCGGCCGATCTCAGCGCCGTACTCCAGCTGGAGCTGGCGCAGCGACTCCGGTGAGCCGTCGAACCCCGACAGGTTGGCCAGGATCACCACCGGGCGGTTCCCGCTGGCGGCGTTGATCGCCCGCGCGGTCTTCTTCGACGACCGGGGGAACAGCGTGCCGGCCGTCCACTGGGACGGGCCGTCCACCGGGACGCGCCCATGCCGGGTCAGCGGGCGGGACTCGAAGCCGATCAGCGTCACCGGCTGCCCGCCCAGGTGCGCGTCGAACACCAGCACCGAGGCGGCGTCGGCCTGGTCGGCCCACCGCTCCAGCGGCCGATGATCGGCGTCGATCACCCCGGACAGCAGCGAGCGCATGTCGAAGGGCTTCTTGCGCTCCGGGTTGTGGGCGGCGTCGAAGATCTCGCCGAGCGCATCGAAGTCCGGGCCGTCGTGCGGTGACGCCGAGATATCCCGGCTGACGGGGTCGGTGGTCGGGGCCGGCCGCGGGAAGCGGTCGCCCGCGGCCACGTACGCGTGCTCGTAGTGCGCCAGCAGTACGTCGACCGCGCTGGACAGGTCGGGTGCCCAGTACTGGCCCTCGCCGTTCGGGCCCATGATCCGGTCGTAGCCGCCGATGCCGAAGTTGTCCTCGGCCGAGACCCCGCCGGAATAATCGAGCGACTGCTTCCCGGTCAGCACCATGGCCGAATCCGGGGTCATGACCAGGATGCCCCGGCTGTGCATGAGCATCGTGGCCTCGGCATTCCAGTACGGCTGGGCGCCGACGTTGATACCAGTGACCACGACGTTGATCTCGCCGCCGTCCTGGGTGAACTCGATGATCCCGCGCAGGACGCGGGAGATCCAGTCCATGGTCTCGGTGCCGGAGTCCATCGCGATCTTGGCGCCCGCCGAGATCGCGAACCACTCCACCGGGGCGTGCAGGCGCCGCGCTAGCTCGAGGGCCGCCATTACCCGGCGGCATTCCGGCTCGGCGAGCGCCCCCAGCGCGCGGGTCGGATCGCCCAGCAGCACCACCCGGCTCATCCCCTCGGGGTAGCGCCTGGTCGGGGTGCTGACCACACCCAGGACCAGGTTCGCGGTGTTCGAGCCCGGAGCCCGGTCCACCGGAACCGGCGCGCCGGTCTCGTCCAGGTCGTACTCGGTGAACGTGCCGGGAGCCGCGCCGGGGTCGGGCGAGCGGGTGATGAGCGGGATGAGCTCATAGGGGTAGACGGTGCCGCGGCGGCGGGCCCGGATCACGTTCTGCGTGTAGGCGTTCAGCTCGCGCAGCGGCTGCGGCGGCGGATCGGTGATGCGCAGCGTCAGCCCCGCTCCCGGCGGGCGGGACATCCGCAGCATCAGCTCACGGGATTCGGACCCGTCTTCGATGGCGCGGAACTGGACCAGCACCTGCTCGAGCCCCAGCGCCCCGGTGCGCGGCGCCAGCGACCGGATGACCTCGTCGAGCTCGGCGAGCGGCGCGTCCAGGGCCGGCCAGACGTAGAGCTGGACACGGTTCCAGTCCAGCTTGGCCAGCTCGCGGTCGGCCGACCGGGCCGAGCGCAGGCTGTCCAGGCAGGCGTCCAGGGTGCGCTCGATTTGCGGCAAGCCGGTGATGTGGCCCCGGTCGTCGCGCACGATAGTCAGGTCGCGTACGTCGGCGAGGGCGATGAGGCGCCGATCATCGGGCACCTCGCGGCCTTGAATGCGGAACAGGTGCACGTCAGGGACGGCGGCCAGCCGCGTAAGCTCGAACCGGGAAAGCCGCCACAAGCCCAGCCGTTCGGCCATCATCGGATGCAAGCCGCGCAGCGTCCGGTCCTCCACCGCCGCCCCGTCCGGGCCGCCGCGGAAGGTGAACCAGGCGGGGTCGCCTCTGTCGGTCCCGTCCGCGCGCCGCACCGCGACCGCGACCCTGGCCACCGCGGGCGGGATGAGGCCCAGCTTGCCGCGGATCCGCTCCGCCCGGGCGTCGGGGTCGTCCCTGCCTTCGTCCTCGGACGTCTGGGAGGTGACGTAGAGGTCGGCGAGCACCGTCCGGCCCGGCGGGAGCGCGGTGATCAGCTCCGGCAGGCTGGTCCCCGCCGCGCTTTCGCTGCCGTCGGCCACGGTCGCGATGACCAGGTAGTCGTTTCCCTCGTGGGCGTACTCAGCGGTCAGCAGCGGACGGGCGCTCCGCTCGGTGACCTCGACGTTCCGCAGCGGCCTGATCCGGTAGTACCGCCGGGTCATCACCTCGAGCATCACGGCGTGATGCCGGTCGGCGAAGACGCCGAGAATGGGCTCGCCCGAGGCGACGATGGTGTCGATCTGCGCCGCCCGGGCCTGGGGGTCTGGCGACAGCCGGTCGAGTTCCGCGCGCACCTGCTGCTGGGCGCGGGTCCGCTCGGCGGCGATCAGCGGAGCGTCGAAGCAGCGGTAACGGACCTGCCGGGCCAGGTCGCCGATGGCCGGATACCGCAGCTGGGTAGCCGGGACTAGCTGGTCGACGACCCGCCGGTAGCCGTCGAGGGCGTCCCCAGGTAGTGATTCCCGGCCTAGTGATTCCGGGCGGCGCAGCCGCCACTGCAGCAGGTCCGACACGACCGCGACGTGCGCGGCCGCCCGGCGGTGGGCGAGGAAGATCCGGTAGAGCGCCGGGTCCAGATCGGGCGAAGGCTCCAGGTCGCCGACACCGTAGTGGGCCAGGGTCCGGCGCAGCTTGATCCGGAAGGACTCGGGCAGGCCTTCGGCGTCGGCGTCCCGGGAGCGCAGGTAGGCATGCATGTACTCCTGCGGGTTGCGGGCGGCCTCGGCGTCCACGGCGGCCTCGTCGTCGGCCTGCGACTCGTCCGGCACCCGGCGGTTGCGCCACAGCGCGGACACGTCCGCGAAGATCTGCAGGATCCCGGCCTCGCCGGCCAGCAGCTGCGGGTCGCCGGCGGGCAGGTCGGCTCGCGCGGCGGCCAGCTGCTGCAGCTGCCGCCTGGCCTCAGCCTCGTCGACGTCGAAGCCCAGCACCAGGGAGCGCAGGGCGGCCAGGGCGGCCGCGGCGCCCAGGGCCGGATCGCGGTCGGCGTCGGGCGTGTCCGTCCCGGCGGCCAGCGCGTCCAGGTCGGCCCGCTGGTCCGGCTCGGAGTCCGCGGCCTGATCCGCGTCCGGCTCGATCAGGAGCAGCTTGGCGCCGCTGTCCACCTGGGTGTTGACGTCGGCGAACACTTCGGCAACCCGGCCGGCCACCGGTGTGCGAAGCGCCGTCTCCAGCTTCATGCTCTCCACGACGGCCACGACGTCGCCCTCGGCCACCTCGTCACCGGCGGCGACCGGGATGGCCACCACCATGGCCGGGGCGGGGGCACGGACCAGGCCCGCCTCGCCGCCGGAGATCCGGTGCACCGCACCGTCGACCTCGACGAGGTAGTCCGGGCCCTGCGCGACCGAGAGCACATCGAAGGTCTGGCCGCCCACGGCCAGCCGGAGCTCGAACCGGCCGGACCGCTCGACGTCGACTTCCACGCCGCGGCCGTCCAGCTCGACCTGGTACCGGCCGGGCCGGGTCCGGGACACCTGGAGCCGGTAGGCCTCGCCGCCCGCCCGGACATCGACCTGGTGCCGCGTCTCGTGCCCGACCTCGGGACGCCCGCGCTCGGCGGAGGTGAACAGGCGGTCTTGCTGCTGTCGCGCGTACGCCTCGTAGGCCTCGAACGCGGTGGCCAGCAGGGCGACGTCGACCCGCCGCGGCGGCGTGTAACCGTCGGCCATCATCGCATCGAGCCAGGTCGTGTCGACCTCGCCGCGGACGAATTCCGGCCGGTTAAGCAGGTCGAGCAGGAACGCCTTGTTCGTGGTCCCGCCCTGGATGACCGTGGTGGTCTGGCGCAGTGCGCGGGAAAGCCGGGCGCGGGCCTCGGCGCGGTCCCGGCCCCAGGCGATCACCTTCGCGATCATCGAGTCGAACTGCGGCGGGATCACGTCGCCCGGCGCCACTCCGGTGTCGACCCTGATGCCGGGGCCGGCCGGCAGGGCGAGATGCTCGATCAGGCCGGGGGCGGGCGCGAAGTCGCGCTCCGGGTCCTCAGCGGTGAGCCGGGCCTCGATGGCGTGCCCGTACGGGGCCGGCCCGGCGGGGCCGGTCTCCGACAGCGTGCCACCCGCCGCGATATGCAGCTGCAGCTTGACGATGTCGACGCCGGTGGTGACCTCGGTAACCGGGTGCTCGACCTGCAGCCGGGTGTTGACCTCCAGGAACGACAGCAGCTTCTGGCTGGGCTCGTAGAGGAACTCCACCGTCCCGGCGTTGACGTACCCGGCGGCCCGGGCCAGTTCGGCGGCATGGGAGCGCAGCGCTTTCTCCTGCTCGGCGTCCAGCGCGGTGGAGGCGGACTCCTCGATGACCTTCTGGTTGCGCCGCTGCACGCTGCAGTCCCGCACGCCCAGGGTCCACACGGTGCCCGCCGTGTCGGCGACCACCTGGACCTCGACGTGCCGGCCGCCGCGAATCGCCTGCTCCAGGAACACCGTCGCGTCGCCGGCCGTCTTCGACGCCTCCGAGCTCGCGCGCTCGAAGGCCTCGTCGAGGTCCCCGGGGGAGGCGACCAGCCGGATGCCGCGGCCGCCACCGCCCGCGGTCGCCTTCACCATCAGCGGGTAGCCGATCGACTCGGCGGCCGTGCGGGCCGCCGCCGCGTCGGCCATCGGGCCGCCGCTCCACGGCGCGAGCGGGACGCCGGCCTGCTCCGCCAGCCGCTTGGACTCGATCTTGTCGCCAAGCCGGCGCATCACCTCGGCGGGCGGGCCGATGAAGGTAATGCCCAGCCGGTCGCAGAGCTCCGCGAACTCAGCCTTCTCCGAGACGAACCCCCAGCCGGGCCATACCGCGTCCGCCCGGCACGCCCGCAGCGCACGCTCCAGCTCGGCGTAGTCGAGGTAGGGACTCCCGGCGAAGGCGGCGTCGGCGTCGGATTTCGGGTCCGGGCCGATCAGCACCGCCTCGTCGGCCTCGCGGACGAACGTCGCGTGCCGGTCGGCGGCGGTGTACACGGCGATGACCCGCAGCGCCGGACGTCCCTCGGCGTTCCACTCCCGGACGGCGTTGATCAGCCGCATCGCAGGCTCGCCCCGGTTGACGATCGCGATGCGCTCGAAGGCAAACCGGGATTCCTGGCTCATCGGCTACTCACCTTAACCCCCGAAGGCGGCGCGGATGTCGTCGGTCGTCCCCCCGGCCCGCTGCGCGGCCCCCGAGGCGCTCTCCTCGAGAGTGTCCAGTACGACCTCATCGGCGACGATCGCCGGGTCAATGCGCATCACCGCGTAACCGCCGACGGCCCCGGCCCCGAACCCCGGCGCGAAGACCCGGACCGGGCGGGTGATCACGCCGTCGCGCACGGCGTCGTAGACCGCGATCGGGATGCTCGCTGCGGACACGTTGCCCATCCTCTCGACATTGAAGTAGAGCTGGTCGGCGGACAGCCCGGCCTTCTCGGCGAGGTTGAGGATCATCGTCTTGTTGGCCTGGTGCGGGATGATCAGCTCGATGCTGTCAAGCAGCGTCCGCCCCGGGTCGTCGGGGTCGGCCTGAGCCCCGAGCTCGTCGAGCATCTGGGTCAGGTAGCGGGCCACGAGCGACTTGACCTCCGGGCCGTACACGGTGATGTCGCCGTCGAATTCGGCGTTCGGCCAGATGATCGAGTTGACCTCGCTGTGCGGGCCGCTCGCGTAGGTCTGCACGACCTCCACGTCCCCGGCTTCCCCCGCGGGCGCGGGGGAGATGACCATCGCGGCGGCCCCGTCTCCGAAGATCATCCGCGAGGTGCGGACACTGCCGATCTTGTCGGAGAACTTCTCCACGCAGACCAGCAGGACCGGCCGGCGGACCTCCTGGAGCTGCCGGATCGCCTCGGACAGCCCGTACGGCAATCCCGCGCAGGCCGCCACCATGTCGGCCGAGGCATGCGTCTGCCGCAGGCCAAGCTCGCCGGACAGCCAGCACGCTATCGACGGGATCTGCCGGTTACTCGTGCAGGTGCTGACCAGCACGGCACCGATCTCGGCGGGGGAGCGGCCTGACTTGGCCAGCGCCGCCCGGACCGCGTGCAGGGCCAGCTGCTCCGGCTCCCGGCTGGTGTAGCGGCGCTGCTCGATCCCGGTCTTGGCGGCGATCTCCGCGGCGCTCATCGGCGACCACGAGAAGCTCGCGTTGGCGATGACGTCGGTGTTGTCGCAGACGTGCTCACCGCGCACGATCGCCAGCGCCTCCAGCTTCGGCCGGACCGCGAACGCCTCCCGTACCCGCACCGGCGGGTAGGGTGCCACCGGCTCGACCGCCTGAGGCTGCTCGCGCCGGGCCGGGCTAGCGGGCTGGCCCGCAGCAGCTGACCGCCGCACGCGCTCGATGAAGGCCATCACGTCGCGGTTGCGGGGGTGGAAGGCGACTACGAAGTCGTCGTCGCCGATCCCGGTGGCTTCGCGCAGCTCGGTGCGGGAGCGGTCCCAGGGGTACTGGTTGTGCAGGACCATGGCCCAGCGCATCAGTGCCTCAAGCTCAGGGACGCTCTCGTGGGCGTCGAAGATGTCCTCGATGCCGAAGACCGGGTAGTCCGGGTCGTAGTCGGGCATCACGAATGTCAGCGCGCCGGGTGAGTCCAGGAACTCGGCCACCGTCGGCTTGATCGCCGGCAGCTCGGTGGCGTGGTGCAGCTTGGTGCGGAACAAGTCGAACAGCAGGTCGAACACCTTGTTCTCGGTATCGCCGTCCCACGTTGCCGGGAGCGCCCGGAACGCCTGCTCGACCGCGGCCACCTTGCGCTCGCTGTCCTCCCACGGGGTCAGCACCGGCAGGAAAACGTCGTCCCGGCGCTTGGCCAGGTCGCGCCAGCGGGTCGGCCGCTTGTCGAACATGGTGATCGCGTAGCGGTTGACCCAGTACAGGTTCTGGCCCAGATCCCGTAGCAGTTCGAAGCGCCCCGGGTAGGCCCCGGACTCGACCCGGGCCAGGATGTCGGTTCCCGTCGGCGCCTTGGCCTCGAAATCCCGGCCGATCACCGCGGCGAACTGCTCGAGGGTGTCCAGGACCGAGAAGTCCAGGTCGCCGGTGAAATTGGCAGGAAACACCAAGCGGCCATGCTGGTTGATGACGAACGGTTTCACGGACCACCTCCTGGACGAACCTGGACCCAACCCGGTGTCCTAACCCGAATTGCGCCAGGTATGCCTCCATCGAGCCATATGCCCAAAGAGATGTCTACCAGCGCAGCTCAGCCGAGCCGCTAGTTTCCCGGACCGTACAGGCCGAAGATGAGCCGGGGGTCACCGGGCCGGAAACGTCCCGAGAACTGCGAGCTGTCGCCTATGTCGCGGCAGCGGGCCAGCAGGCTGCGGCCGAGCGCCAGCTGGCGGCGTTCCCAGGCGCCGAGCGCGGCCGGAACATCGCCGCCCGCGGCCGCGAGCTCGTGGGCCAGGGCCCAGCCGTCGGCGGCGGCCTTGGCCGTGCCGGCCGCCGCGTGCGGGCGGACGGCGAACGCCGCGTCGCCCAGCAGGCAGGTACGGCCGAACGCCATCCGGGGCACCTCGATGTCGTACACCACCTGGACGAACGGCTCGGCGGTACGGGCGATGACCTCGGCGATGGGCGGGGCGAGAAGGTCCGCGGCCGCCCGCCGCATGCTCGTGACGGCCGGGCCGGCCGCCGCGCCCGGGGGCATCGATACCGGACGGCGGATGCCGTCCCGGCCGGTCATGAGGGCGTCGAGCGGCGCTCCTTCGGCGACGTTGACGTACCAGACGGTGTTGATCAGGCGGTCGCCTTCGCTCAGCGAGCCATCCAGCGCCGGTATCGGGTAGACGAGGATGTGGCTACCGGGCAGCACCTGGTAGGTGAGCGCGTCGCCGAGCCGCGCGCGGGTGCTGGCGGACAGGTCACGTTCGGGCACGGTCCCGCGCCATGCCACGTAGCCCGCATACGACCGGGTGGCGGCAGGCGCCAGTCGCGCCCGGCCGAGTGAGCCGACCCCGTCCGCGCAGACCAGGAGGTCGGCCTCGGCCTCGGCCCCGCAGGCGAGCGTCGCCGTGACCGTGTCGCGGTCCTGCCGGAAACCGGTCACTTCGGTGCCCAGCAGGTAGCGGCCGGCGTCGAAGAGGCCGAGCAGGGACCGGTAGATGGTGTTCCAGGACGAGAACAGGTACCGGTGCCGCTGCTCATGCTGGACGCTGCCGTCGCGGTTGAGGAAGCGGATCCAGTCCGTGGCCGAGCACAACTCGCAGGCTCGGAAACCGCCGCACTTGACCAGGTACTCCAGCGTGGTGTCGAGTGCGGCGATCCCCGCCCCGCGGGCCGTCAGCGCGGTCGAGGACCGCTCGAAGACCCGGACGTCACAGCCGGCGTCCCGCAACACCAGCCCCGCGGTCAGGCCGCCGATTGACCCGCCGACGACGATAACCCTCGGCATCCCAGGCACCGGCGGCGATCCTTGCGGGCGGCCGGTCAGGGACGGCCGAAGGTCGCGACCTTGACGACCTCCATCTCGAACAGCACCCGCCGTTCGTCCATCGAGGGATCACGCAGCGCGTAGGGCGGATCGTTCCCGGTGTACTTGACCCAGATCCGGTCCAGCTGATCGGTGACGCGCTGACCCTCGGCCGGGTCGTCTTCGGAGATCTCCCGCTTCAGCACGGTCTTGATGCTGAGCCAGTGATAGGTGTTCTCCGGGTTCATCAGCAGGAAGGTGGCGTACGGGGCCTTGCGGAGCCAGTCCACCTTCTTGCGGTGCGTGGCCAGGTTGAGCAGGACGGTGTCGCCCTCGTAGTCGAACCACACCGGCGTGAGATTGGGGTGCTCGCCCCCGCCCATGACGGCTACGACGGCGGTCACCGGTTCGTCGAGCAGCCGCTTGAAGCTGGGATCCAGGTCGGCCAGGCTCGACACCGGCGTCCGATCGCCGATCATGAACTGCCCCGGCTGGGTTCCCTCGGCGACATCCCTGAACTTCGCCACGGTAATGGCCACTGCACACGCTCCTTCGCGTTCGCTCGATCCCCGGCGGGCTCCACGCCCGGCAGGGGCTGACGTCCTGCTTCACCCCGGCTCAGCTCCATGATCACCGAATAGCCGGCCGGGTCCACCAGCGCGTCGATCACCGTGGGGCCGTCCCGGCGCAGCGCCGCCGTCAGCGCCTGGGCGAGCTCGGCCTCGGCGCGGACGACCACGGCCGCGGCGCCCATCGCCTCGGCGGCGCGGGCGTAGCTGACCGGGCCGTAGCGGACGGCCTCGCCGCCGCCCTGCCCGGCCGGCTGTTGCTTGATCTTGATGAGGCTGAGGGCGGCGTCGTTGAACACGACGACCACGATCCGCAGCCCGAGCCGGACGGCTGTCTCGATTTCAGCCAGGGCCATGGCCAGGCCGCCGTCTCCGGTGAAGGCGACCACCGGTTGTTCCGGGTGGCAGAGCGCGGCTGCGACGGCGGCCGGCAGCGCGAAGCCCATCGTGGCCAGTCCGCTGGAGATCAGCAGCCGGCGCGGCTGCGTCACTTCCCACAGCGGCATCACCGCGAGCATGTGAGCGCCCGCGTCGACGGTGGCGACGCCATCATCCGGCGTGTGGGCCCGCACGCATCCGGCGACCTGCTGCGGCGCCAGCAGGCCCGGGGCCGCGTCGGCCGCGTCGGCCAGCCGCCGCTTGGTGACCGCCCGGGCGGCCCGGCCGATCGCGGGCGGCCAGTCATGTCGCCGGCCGGCCGCCGCCAGCATGTCGATCGCCGCGGGCAGCGCCCCGGTCAGCTCACTGGCCCCGGTGAAGTAGGTGGCCGGGCCGGACCGGCCCGGATTCCCGGTGACGAGCACCGTGAGCCCCTGATAATCCCAGGGCGCCGGGATCATCTCCGCCTCGTCGACGCCCAGCCCGAGGATGAGATCGGCGGCGGCAAGGAGCGGCCATTCCATCGTGCCGCCGGTGACCAGCCCGGCGGCCTCCGGCTCGGAGTCGGGCATGATGCCGCGGGCCCGGTAGCTGTGCAGGACCGGGATGCCGCTGCCGCGCAGCGCCGCCCGGATGGCGGCGGTGTGCGCGATAGCCTCGTGTCCCAGCAGGACCACCGGCCGCCGGGCCGAGCGCAGGGCCCGGGCCAGCACGGCGAGATCATCGCCCCGTTCGGCCGCGGTTCCCGCCTGCTGGCCGGCACTGGAGTCGGGCCCGGCCGTCCCGGTCGCGGGTCCGGCGCTGCTGTCGTCCATGAGGGCAATGACGGGCCCGGCCGGGCGCGCGAGCGCCAGCCGGACCGCCTCCGCGGCCGCATCGCCGGCCCGGCTCCCGCCGACGGCGACCACGGCCTTGGCTACCGCCCGGCCCAGCGCGGCCTGATCTAGCCGCTGGTGGCTGATCCGGTCCGCCTCCGCCGACCGGACCGTGTCGGCGATGACGATGACCGCGAGCCGGTCGAGCGCCGCGTGCGCGATCCCGTTGACCGCGCTGGCCAGCCCCGGACCCCGGGTCACCAGCACCGCGCCGGGCCCGTCGGTCAGGTCAGCGTAGGTAGCGGCCATGATCGCGGCCGCGGTTTCGGTGTGGGTAAGCACGAACCGCAGGCCGGCCGCTGCGCCGGCGCCGGCCACGTCCAGGTTGGGGCCGCCGCCGGGGATACCGAAGATCACCCGGGTGCCGGCCCGGGCCAGCGCCGTCACGATCGCCGCGGCGCCGGCCTCCGGCGGGTGCTGGCCATTGCGGATCACCGGGCTATCGTCAAGGCGGCGGCGGCATCCCGTCAAGGGGATGATCAGCAGGGACCGAAGCCGGTCAACGAATGATTCAGCGCAGCCGAAGCAGCCTGACCGCGTTCTCCTTCCACGGATGTCACCCGCAAACACGAGGGGTAAATCCGAGTGAACGCGACAAGAGGACCCCTCCGCTTCTCGCGGATCTCGATTGCGCGGTGCGCGGATCTGATCCGTTCCTCCGCGTCTGCCTGGGGTCCTCTGTCATGAGCTACTCCACTCCGGAACGAGCGCCCGCGCTATGGACCAACGTCCTGACGCACAGGACCTTCGGCCAGGGCGGTGCAGGCGGCACGAGAAGCTGCCCGCAGCCGGGACCTTCGGCACATGGTGATCCGCCGTGGCCGGGCTTAGGCTGCCCGAAGGGACACAGCTGCATGAGGAGGCTCACATGACTTCCGTCGCCCGAGACGACGTGTACGAGTTCACCGAAGGTCGCGCGGTTCTGCCGCTTGGTCCGCTCGCGCGGGCGTAATGGCAAGAGACCTGGACGGGTAGCGAGGAGAGGGAAGACATGGGCAGGTACGCGCAAGCATTCCAGCAGAGCATCACCGAGCCGGAGAAGTTCTGGGGCTCGGCCGCCAGCGGGATCGACTGGTACCGCCGACCCACGGTCGTGCTGGACAAGTCGAATCCGCCGTTCTACCGCTGGTTCGCCGACGGGGTGCTGAACACCTGCTTCAATGCGGTGGACCGGCATGTCCGCGACGGCCGGGGCGACCAGGCCGCGCTGATCTACGACAGTCCGGTGACCGGCACCTGCCGCACCTACACCTACCGGGAACTCCTGGATCAAGTGGAACGTTTCGCCGGCGTGCTGGCCGGCTTGGGGGTTGGCTTGGGCGACCGGGTGGTCATCTACATGCCGATGATCCCCGAGGCCGTGGTGGCGATGCTGGCGTGCGCGCGGATCGGCGCGGTGCACTCGGTGGTGTTCGGTGGCTTCGCCGCGAACGAACTGGCGCTGCGGATCGACGATGCGGCGGCTAAGGTCGTGGTGTCAGCCTCATGCGGCATCGAGGGCAGCAGGGTCGTCGAGTACAAGCCGATTCTGGACCGCGCCATCGAGTTGTCAGAGCGCAAGCCAACCCGATGCGTGATCGTGCAGCGTCCGCAGGCGGTGGCCGCCCTGACCCCCGGGCGTGACCTGGACTGGGATCAGGTGATGGCGTCGGCCGAGCCGGCCGGCTGCGTCCAGGTGAAGGCGACCGACCCGCTGTACATCCTGTACACCTCCGGTACCACCGCCAAGCCCAAGGGCGTGGTCCGCGACAACGGCGGCCATGCGGTCGCGTTGCGCTGGAGCATGGACAACATCTACGGCGCCTCGCCGGGGGAGGTTTATTGGGCTGCCTCCGACATCGGCTGGGTGGTCGGGCACTCCTACATCGTCTACGCCCCGCTGCTGGCCGGGTGCACCAGCGTGCTCTACGAAGGCAAGCCGGTAGGCACCCCCGACGCGGGCGCATTCTGGCGGGTGATCGCCGAGCATAAGGTCCAGACGCTGTTCACGGCGCCTACCGCTTTCCGCGTGATCAAGAAGGAAGACCCGAACGGCGTGCTGGCCCGCAAGCACGACCTGTCCCACCTGCGGTACCTGTTCCTCGCGGGGGAGCGGCTCGACCCGGAGACCTACCGGTGGGCCGGCGATCTGCTCGGCATCCCGGTCATCGACCACTGGTGGCAGACCGAGACCGGCTGGCCCATCGCAGCCGACCTGATGGGGCTGGAACCGATGGCGACCAAGCCCGGCTCGCCTACCATGCCTGTTCCCGGCTACGACGTGCGCGTCGTCGACCCTGACACCGGCGCCGACGTCCCGGCGGGCACTACCGGGGAGATCGTGGTGCGGCTGCCGTTGCCGCCCGGCTGCCTGCCCACCCTGTGGGGCGATGACCAGCGCTTTATCGACTCGTACCTGTCTCAGCACCCCGGTGCCTACCTCAGCGGCGATGGCGGCTACCGCGACAGCGACGGCTATCTGTACGTCATGGGCCGGACAGACGACGTGATCAACGTGGCCGGTCACCGACTGTCCACGGGGGAAATGGAGGAAGTGCTCGCCAGCCACCCCGCCGTGGCCGAATGTGCCGTCATCGGGGTGAACGATCAGCTCAAGGGCCAGGTCCCCCGCGGATTCGTGGTGCTGAAGGCCGGCGTCAGCGCTGACCCAGCCGACGTGTCCGCAGAACTCGTCCAGTTGATCCGCGATCGCATCGGCCCGGTCGCCGGACTTCGCCGAGTCGACGTCGTTGCTGCCCTGCCCAAGACCCGATCCGGCAAGATACTCCGCAAGACCATGCGCGGCATCGCCGACGGCCGCGACGAACCCATACCCTCCACCATCGAAGACCCGGTTGTCCTCGACACAATGCGCTCCGTCCTGGCTGACAGCGGCCAAGCGCGAGCACAGCCATCGGAACCCGCACAGCGTGACTGACTACCTCCGCGACTTAACCGATCAGCCGCGACGCTGGCGTCGCCTATGCCACCGCCTCGGCGAGCAGCCCGATCTGGTCAGGGCTGGCCGTGGTGGGGACGAAGATGAGCTCGTCGCAGCCCTGGCTTCGAACGCGGCGGCGTAGCCCTTGGCCATCTCGGCGCTTATCGCCGCGCTCGCCGCGATCCGCTTCATCTCGGTCAGCTGCTCATCCAGGCGCCGCCCCGGCCCCGCACCGGAACGATGATGGCCACCTGAGCGCAACGTCGTGGTGGCCGTAGGCGCAGCGGTCCCGACGATAGAAAACGTTCAGATATCGCCGCGGCACATACCGATCAGGCGGTCCAGCACGGCCCCATCGCTCACCCTCAGGCCGTCGTGGGAGTATTCGCTGGTCACCCAGGTGCGCAGGCCGCGAATGGCCTCGGCCGTCCGCATCGAGAACTCGCGCGGCACGTACATGTCGTCGTAGTAGACGGCGGCGGCCACCGGCACGTCATTGGCCGCCAGGCGCGAAGGGTCGTACAGCGGCGGCCAGTCGTCGCGTTCGGCCAGGATGTCGGCGGCCTCGCGCAACGGGCGCAGTACCGGGTCGTCGTCGACCATCCACGGGTAGATCATCTCTCCGGTGAACAGCAGGGGAGCAGTGCCCTCGATGGCCGGGCGCGGGTCGAACCCGCCGAACTCCGCCCTGATCCGCTGCGCGGACCACCGGGTCGCGGTCCCCTGGGCGTAGCACGCCTCTTGCAGCAGTGCGTAGAGCGGCCCGGCGCTGAAGCTGAGCTCGTCCATGAGGGCATACCGGAAGGCATCGGAGAGCTCGTCGTCGGCGAACGGGTTCTCGAGCAGGTAATGCAGCGCGTGGCTGCCGCTGGCCTGGCCGAGCATGGCCCCGACCGACTGGAACGCCTCCACCGAGACCGGCGCACCGTCGGGCCGCCGGACGTCGTGTTCGGCCAGGTGCTCGGCGATCCGCCGCGCCCGCTCCACGTCGTCCGGGTACCGCTCGTAGTGCGCGGCGTTCTTGTCCATCACCGTGCGGTAGGTCTGCCGGTAGACGTCGGCGGCGGTCACGGTCAGCCCGGGCAGGCCACCGGTGATGAAGGCCTCCCGGATACCGTGCGGCGCGAAGGACAGGTAGGTGACCGTGCAGAAGCCGCCGAAGCTCTGCCCGAGGACGCTCCACGGCGCGTCGGTCAGGTCGCGCCTGATCAGCTCGGCGTCTAGGACGATGCTGTCGGCGCGGAAATGCGACAGGTAATCGGCCTGGGCCTGGGCCGAACCCAGCCGCGCCAGCGTCTGCCGGCTGGCGGGGGAGGACCGGCCGGTACCGCGCTGGTCGAGCAGCAACACCCGGTAGTCGCTGAGCGCCCGGTCCAGCCACGACTCCCTGCCCGCGGGCCGCGGCGCCCCGAATCCCGGACCACCCTGCAGGAACAGCAGCCACGGCAGATCCGCGTCGGCCTTGCCTGCGGCGACCACTTCGCGGGCGAATACCTCGATCTGCTCCCCGTCCGGCCGGCCGTGGTCGAGCGGGACGGCGAAGACGTGATCGGTCAGTACGGTGCCCGGCTGGCGGAAGCTCGTCATGGGCCGACGCTACCGGACCGTCCTGCTCCAGTAGGGTCGTCGCCATGGGTGCCGCTATCCGAGCCAGTGGGGGAATCCGGCCGAGCGGGCCGATCCGGACGGTCAGCGTGGCCGAGCGGCGGGCCCGGCTGGCGGTCCGGCATCACCTGGCGCCGCGAGCGCGGACCGGTACGGTGGCCGACGCGGTGACGGACATGATCGCGTTGCACGGTACCGATCCCGCTTCGGTGTACCTCGCCGCGTGGGCCCGTGCCGACTGTGCCGGCCAGGCCGCCGTTGAGCACGCCCTGTACACCGAACGCTCGCTGGTGCGCATGCTCGGCATGCGGCGGACCGTGTTCGTTATCCCGGCCGCCCTCGTGCCGGTGATCCAGGCCGCCTGCACCGACCAGATCGCGGAACGGCTACGCAGGCAGCTCACGCAGGTCGTACAGGAAGCGGGCATCGCCCCGGACGCGGCGAGCTGGCTCAGGGAAGTGGGCGAGGCGGCCGTGGCCGTCCTGGCCGCGCGCGGCTCCGCGACCGGCGCGGAACTAGCGGAGGCCGAACCGCGGCTGCGCACGCAGATCATTGCCGCCGCGGACAATCCCTACGGCGGATCGGTGAACCTGACATCCAGGCTGCTCACGTTGCTGTCCGCCGAGGGGCTCATCGTTCGCGGCCGCCCGCGCGGTGGCTGGACCTCGACCCAGTTCTCGTGGTCCGTCGTCCAGGCCCGTACGGCCCTGGCGACGGCCGACGCGCGGACCGACCTGGCCCGCCGGTGGCTATCCGCGTTCGGCCCGGCTCAGGCCTCCGACCTGCAGTGGTGGACCGGCTGGACCGCCGGGCAGGTCAAGCAGGCGCTCGGCCAGCTAAAGATCGCGGAGGTGGATCTCGACGGCGTAGCCGGGATAATGCTCGCCGCCGATGCGGCGCCGCCAGACGAGTCGCTGAGCACGCCGGCCGAACCGTGGCCGGCGCTGCTGCCGGCGCTGGATCCCACCGCTATGGGCTGGCGCGAGCGAGGCTGGTACGTCGGCGAGCACACCGGGGCGCTGTTCGACCGGTCGGGGAACATCGGCCCGACGGCCTGGTGGGGCGGCCGGATCGTCGGCGGCTGGGCGCAGCGCAAGGACGGCGAGGTCGCGGTCCGGCTGCTCGAAGACGTCGGTACCGAGGCCTCGGCCGCGATCGCCGCTGAGGCGCAACGGCTTCAGGAGTGGATCGGGCCAGCGCGGATCACGCCGCGTTTCCGGACTCCGCTGGAGCGCGAGCTCGCCAGCCAGTGACAGTGAGGATCACAATTCGTCATAGTTTTCCTGGCGACACATAAAACGCGCAGCACGGAAAGAATAGCGGCATGGTCACTTTCATCATCGTGCTCATTATCGTCGGGCTAATTGCCGGACTGGTCGCGCGCCTGCTCCTTCCCGGCCGGGACCCGATCGGGATTTTCGGTACGATCGTTCTCGGTATCGTCGGCTCCTTCATCGGCGGATTCCTGCAGAACCTCATCCAGTACCACACAGCGAGCATTCACAGTTTCCACACCGTGGGCATCATCGGATCGATCATCGGCGCCTTCATACTGCTGCTCTTGCTGCGGGTCAGCGGCCTAGAGCGTGGCCGCCGGCGCCGCTAGCGACCTTCTGCCGGCCGGAACCCGCCGGCCGCCGCCGCCGGCCAGAAACTCAGCCCGGTGTTCCGGCGGAAGGCCGCGGTGCCAACCGCCGGAACACCGGCGAGGGACTCGGCAGCCGGCCGTCTTCTCCGGGCGTGCACTGTGCGGCGATACGCGCCGCGGCGCCGGGCAGGAACGGGCTCAGCTCGCGGCCCAGCGTCTGGCAGGCGTCAAGCAGCAGGCGGAGCGCGGCGTCCAGGTGAGTGCCGTTCCCGGTGGTCTTGGCCAGCTCCCACGGCCGGACGCGGTTGACGAAGCGATTAGCCTCATCCGCGATCGCCCACACCGCCGACGTAGCCTGCCGGAAGTCGAATTCCTCCAGCGCGTCGCCGATAAGGATGCCCGCCTGCCGGATCGCCGCATCGAGATCCTCACCGCCCGGCGGCGCCACCTCCTGGGCGGGCGGCACGTGTCCGTCCCGGTAGCGGCCGATCATGGCCACCACCCGGTTGACCAGGTTGCCGAGGCCGTTGGCGAGCTCATCGTCGGCCCGGGCGATCAACCGCTCGACGGTGAAGTCGGCATCGCCAACCCGAGGCACCTCACGCAGCAGCCACCAGCGGACGGCGTCGGCGCTGTACTCGGCCGCCAGCGCGGCCGGCTGGATCCCGGGGAGCCAGATGACTTGCTGATCTTCCGGCCGCCCGCGGTCAGGTAGTCGTGCACGAAGATGTCGGTCGGCAGCGGCTGGCCCGACGAGAGCAGCATGGCAGGCCAGTAGACAGCGTGGAATCTGAGCACGCCCTTGCCGAGCAGGTGAACACGGCGTCCGCCGCCTGCCCACCACCGCCGGTAGGCCTCGCCGTCCTGCGCGTAGCCGAGCGCGGTGACGTAGTTGCACAGGGCGTCGAACCAGACGTAGATCACCTGGTCGGGGTCATCGGGTACGGGGATACCCCAGCCGCCGGCCCGGGCGGCGGGCCGTGACACCGAGAAGTCCTCCAATCCGCGGTCGATGAAGGCGAGCACTTCGCGGCGGCGCCCGGCCGGCTCGATACGCAGTCGGCCGTCGGTGATCGCCTCGCGCAGCGGCCCGGCGTACCGGGACAGCCGGAAGAACCAGTTCTCCTCGGTGACCTGCTGCGGCACGGTCTCGTGCTCGGGACAGCGGCCGCCCGGGAGTTCGGCGGGGACGTAGAACTGCTCACAGCCCGTGCAGTACAGGCCGTCATACCGCCGGCGATACAGGTCGCCGGCCCGCGCGCAGGCCCGCCAGAGCCGTTCGACGCCCGGGCGGTGCCGGGGGTCGCGGCTGGTCCTGATGATGTCGTCGACGGTCAGCGACAGCTCGTCGCCCAGGGCCAGGAACGCCTCCGCGTTGCGGTCCACGAATTCGCGGACCGGCGTGCCCGCCGCCTCGGCGGCGAGCACGTTCTTCAGTGAGTTGTCGTCGGTGCCGGCCTGGAACCGGACGCGGTCGCCGCGAGCGCGGCGGAAGCGGGCCAGTACGTCGGCCTGCACCAGCTCGAGCGCGAACCCGATATGCGGGCGCGCGTTCACATAGGGGATCGTCGTGGTGACGTAGGTGTGCGACGCGGTCATCGCAGCCTCCTCAGGATTTCAAGGGGCTCCGACCGGCTGAAGACGCCGCCTAAACACATCGAGGCCCCGTCGCAGGGCCTCGGAATCAGAACATCCGGACGCGTCAGCGGCCCCGCGAGCGGGGCATCATGACCAGTCGTCCGTCGGTGTTCATACCTCCAGCATACCGCCCCTGCCGGGAGGCCAGCGTGACCGCTCGATAGGTTGGGCCGGTGCGACTAGGCGTGAACGTCCCGAACTTCGGGCCTGGTACCAGCCCCGACATCCTTCAGCGCATCCGCTGGAACGGCTCGCCCGAGCGTGGCTGCATCCGGGGCGGTAGAGCTGGCCCGTTAAGGATCAAAAGACTATTAATTCCGAACGGAGCGATGGTGACACAAGCTGAGCAGGCGGGCCCGGAGCCCGCGGGCATTTCCCGGGAGGACCTGCCGCACCTGCGGCGTTGCGTGGAGCTGGCGGCCGAGGCCGTGGCCGCCGGCGACTTCCCGTTCGGATCCGTGCTCGCCGCCGCGGACGGCCGGATCCTGGCCGAGGACCGCAACCGCGAGGTGAGCACGGGCGACGCGACTCGTCATCCCGAGTTCGAGCTGGCCCGCTGGGCCGCAGCGAACATGACCGCGGCTGAGCGGGCCGCGGCGACGGTCTTCACCTCGGGGGAGCACTGCCCGATGTGCTCCGCCGCGCACGCCTGGGTCGGCCTTGGCCGCATCGTGTACGTGAGCTCCACCGCGCAGATGGTCGGCTGGCTGACCGAACTCGGGGTCTCGCCGTCGCCGGTCCGGCCGCTGGCCATCCACGAGGTCGCTCCCGGCCTGGCGGTGCAGGGCCCGGTGCCCGGTCTCGACGAGCAGGTCCATGAGCTGCACCGCCGCTTCCGCGCAGCGCCGCGCTACGACAAGCCAGATGCATGACTGGCACGCGGTCCAGCTGACCCAGATCGCCGCACTGGTGCGCCGCGGCTGCCCGCCCGGCTCGCCCCGCGCATCGTCTCGTGACCATAAAATCGGGTCATGACTTCGGTGCTGCTACTGGTGGATGTGCAGAAGAACATGCTCGAACCGCCCGAGCCGGTGCCGGACGCGGACACGGTCGCCGAAGAGATAAAGGACCTGCTCGGCCGGGCGCGGTCGGCCGGGACGAGGGTGGTTCATATCCGCAACAACGGCGGGGAAGAGGACCCGGACGTTCCGGGGGCACCCGGCTGGGAACTGGTTCACGAAGTCGCCCTCGATGAGCACGTGGTGGACAAGTACGAATGTGACGCCTTCGCGGGGACGGGCCTGTCCGAGCTCCTGCCGGAATCGGCGACCGTGATCGTGGCCGGAATGCAGAGCGAGTACTGCGTCAGGGAAACGTCGCTGGCCGCGCTGCGCCGGGGCCATCCGGTGGTGCTCGTCCGCGGGGCGCACGCGACCTACGACGGCGAAGTCCCGGCGCGGGCGACGTCGGAGGCGGTCGAAACCGAGCTCAGGACCGCGGGTGTGTCGGTCCTTGATCCGGCCGAGCTCCCCTTCTGAGGCCGGATCAGGCCAGGCGGACGAGGTCGCCGGTGCTCACGTGGCCCGGGTTGAGCACTTCGGCGTAGACGCCGGCGCACGGCTCCGGGTCAGCCTGCTCAAACGGCACCACCCGGTTGTGCCGGGCGAGCACCCGGAGGGCTTCGGTGTTGCGCGGCAGGTGGCCGTGGGCCAGGGTCGGCACGGCGCACCGGGGCGTCCGGGCGATCACGCGCAGGACAAGCTCGTCGCCGACTCGTAGGTCCCGGTACAGCCAGTCGTTTTCCGCGAAGCCCGGCGCACTGCTGCGGATCACGATATTGGGCCGGTAACGCTCCAGGTCAGCCCGGCGGTAGGGGCTCAGTTCGGCGATGCGGTCGAGCGTTGAGCTGGTCAGCAGATGCAGCGGCGCGAAGTCGACGAAGGTACCCGGCGGGGAGGCTGCGCCGATCTCGATGACCTCCGCCGGCACCGGTACGGTTACGCCGCGCCGTAGCACCGCCTCGGGCACCGCGCGGTCAAGCGACGCGCCGGGCGGCGTGGTCGCCGTCAGCGTCACGGGCTGGTTCAGCAGCTCAGACAAGATCGCGTCGACGTCGGCGTCCGTGCTCCAGATGGTCTTGCCGTCTGGCAGGGTGATCCGCACGTCGTCCCGGTCGGCCTCGTCAAGTGCCTCGGCGGACAGACTGAGCAGGTCACGCCACAGCCGCGGGTACTTCGCGCTCGCCACCTTGCCCGTCGTCCGGCTCACTACCGCCAGGCGCCGGTCCCTGGCCAGGCCGGCCAGGGTCACGTCGCTGGTCGCGACGTCCTGGCCGAGCATCGACTTGACCGGGTACCGTCGCAGCCTGGTCACTGTGCCGAGCATCCTCTGATCACCCGGTCATAGGCTACCTGCGCGCTTGCGTGGCACCATGAAGACAGACCGCGAGCGCCAGTTAACTCGCAATAGGCGGGGCCGACTTAGCGCGGCGGATAAGCGGAGGAAGCAGTGCGGGTGGACGTGAGCGCTGAGGCAGGGGAATTCGTCCGCGGGCAGGGCGGCCGGCTGTGGGTCTGGACCGCGTATCCGCGGATGTGCTGCGGGGGAGCCCCCGCCTACATGCACGCCGCCACTACGCCGCCGCCAGGCTTGTCCGGTTTCAGCCCGGTGCACTCGGCCGGCCTGGAAGTATGGTTCCGCGCTCCGGCGGGGCGCCGGCCCGACGTCCTGGAGATAGGCGTGCGGGGGCGACGCCACCCCCGGGTCGAGGCCTACTGGGAAGGCTGCGCTTTCGTCTTGTGAGCCGGCCTTCACCGGGAGCTAGAGCACGGGCTTAGGAGATCGATGCACAGGCAGGCGTTCGACCGGGGTTCGGTCGATGCGTACGTGGAAGGGTCTGCTGCATCCGGGGAACTTCTCGCCGACAGACCCGGACTGGGTCATAAAGATCGCGGAATCCACGCTCGATCGCCTGGCCAAGGGAAACCACCCGTTCAACCCCAGGCCAGCTGAGCACGCGATCAGCGACTGACGACGCTGATATCGGCACCACATGCGTGTAGTTCCGGGCGAACGCGCGGGGAAGCATTACTTTACATAATGTGCATTATCGGCAATAGAACAACGGGAGTTGAAGTAGATGCGACTACTCCTGTCCCGTGCCAGTCAGCATGTCGTGTGACAGCTATCTTGTCGTTTGGCATGTCGCTGTGCCACTCATTGTGTCGGGTCTTCACTAATGTCTGAAGTCCTGTGCACGGTGTTAGCGACCTCGTTATTTGGAGATCTAGCGGCGACGCTCCGTGAGCACCGCCCGGCAACGCTTGCTGAGCACTGCGGTTACTTTCGCCGCCTTCGCCGAGGTTCGGTCGGCTGTGCCACCACCGCCTTGTCGGCAGCAAGTTTCGCTAACGGTCCGTAACTGGCGTGTGGTTCGCGGGCCGCACCTGATCCGCCGATATCGACGGCAACCTGGTCGCCAGCGTGGCCGCTTCGTGTTGCGCCGAGCCGGGTGATCTGTGTGCGGCTACGCGCGGCCGGACGGCCGGCCGGCGCCCGACTGTAGGCGATGTGCGATCATGCTGCCGCCACGAACATCACGCCCCGGTAGTCCGGTGAGGTCTCCCGGGTGGCTTGCGATCGGCGATGCCGCGCTTTGCGCTGATCATGGCTGGTCGACCGCCCAGGCGACCGGTCCGTCACCCAGTTCGCTGGTGACCTCGGCGACCAGCGGAGGGTGGCTAGCCGGCTCATGCCGGCCGGACCCGCGCAGACGGCGAAGCCATTGCCCGTCGGCCGAGCCGACGGCAGGGCTGGCGGTGACCGAGTGGCTCATCTTAGCGGCTCCAGGAACCAGTCACGCCGCACCTTTTGTGCGGTGAACTTCCAGTGTCCACCGTCGATGGCGGACTCGGGGAGGTGCGCCGCCACGCCGACCAAATGCCGGTGCCGGATCCCGGGGTACATCGGGTGTACGCCGCAGAGGTGGTGACGCGTCCCGGATCCCTCGCCGTGACGATTAGCCGGATCCCTCGCCGTGACGATTAGATTGCTGACCAGGTGCTGGGTGCGGTCGCCGGCGCGGAGCAGCGTCCCGAACGTGTACGTGGTTGCGGTGCCGAAACCGGGCTCGCTGTCCCCGAAGCGCAAGGTTGCTCCCGCGAGCGACGTGCCCAGCCCGACCACGTCGCGGCGGCCGCGCTGATCGGCATGGGTGTGCAGCAGGTTCTCCGCCCAGGGCCGCGCGGTCGCCGCGAGCTCATGCTGCTCGGCTGAC
Organism: uncultured Actinomycetes bacterium; assembly: GCA_963806335.1. Taxonomy (GTDB): domain Bacteria; phylum Actinomycetota; class Actinomycetes; order Streptosporangiales; family Streptosporangiaceae; genus Palsa-504. The sequence continues at coordinate 361,481 of CAWDXO010000012.1, read as the reverse complement.
AGCAGGGGCGCGCCGGGTCGGTTCATGCCGGGATCCTCACCAGTCGGCGTAGTGGTCGAGCTGCCAGTGACCCTTGCTAGGCACCGTGCGCCGATCGAGGTTGCACAGCTTGCCGCGGAAGAACACCAGCGGGCAGTGGTTGCCGCTGGCGACCTCGAGTTCGTGCACCCGGCCGACGATCACCACGTGATCGCCGAACTCGACCAGGCAATCGGCGGTGCAGTCGATCCAGGCCATCGACCCGGCGAGCCGGGGCGCCGCGTGCTGGCCGGGCACCACATCGATCCCGGCGAACCGATCAGCGACCTTGGACGCGAAGCTCATGCAGGCATGATTCTGCCGGTCGGTCAGCACGTTGACACAGAACGAGCCGGCGTTCCGGATGCGCTGCAAGGTCGCGGACCCGGTGTCCGCGAAGAAGCCGACCAGGGGCGGCTCGAGCGAGATCGACGTGAAGCTCCCGACCGTCATGCCGACGTGGCCTTGCTCGTCGGTCGCGGTCACCACCGACACCGCGGTGGGCACGTGCCCCAGAGCGCGGCGAAAGGTGACGGAGTCGAATGAGGGTCCTAGCGCGGTCATGGTCACGGCGCTCCTCCTTGAGTGGTACAGCCGACCGGCTGCCGGACTTCACGAAGTGAAACAGGTCACGCCGGACCAGTTCTTGGCCTCCCGAACCAACGATCCGGACCGCGGTTGGACTGGCACGCCGTTGGTGACGGCCGTCCCGCCCGAGTCCAAAAGCCGGGGAATTTTCTGGTCTGGCGACGCAAGCGAGACGGCTGTCACACCGCGCACAGTTTCGGGAAGTCCGTGCCGCGGCACCTGCGCCCCCCCCCGATCCCGAGGAGCGATCCGCGATGACCGTTATTGCCTCCACACAGCCCCCGGCCGACGAAACCACTGCGACATCGTCGGACCTCATCACCCGTGCGGCCAGCGTTGTGCCCCTGCTGTGTCAGAACGCCAAGGCAACCGAGGAGAACCGTCGCGTCGTCGAGGAGAACATCGAGGCGATCAAGGAGGCCGGCCTCTTCCGGCTGGCCGTGCCCAGGCGGTTCGGAGGCCACCAGGCGAACTTCCAGACCTTCCTCCAGGTCAGCGCCGAGATGGCCCGCGGCGACGGGTCCACCGCCTGGGTCAGCACGCTGATGAACGTGTGCGGCTGGCTGGCCGGCCTGTATCCCGAGCAGGCCCAGCGCGACATCTACGAGAACGACCCCGACGCCCGGATCTGCGGAGTCGTCGCCCCGACCGCCACCAGCAAGCACGCCGACGGCGGTCAGGTCGTGACCGGCAAATGGGGCTTCGCGTCGGGCTGCATGCACTCCCAGTGGGCCATGGTCGGGATCCCGGTGGTGGACGAGACCGGTGACCAGATCGACCAGGGTCTCGCGCTCGTCCCGATGAGCGACCTCGCCATCGAGGACACCTGGTTCGTCGCCGGCATGCGCGGCACCGCCAGCAACACCCTGGTCGCCAACGAGGTGTTCGTGCCGTCCCACCGGATCCTGTCGGTGCCGCAGGCCATCGTCGGCATCTACCCGACCGAGCACAAGAACGAGGCGCTGTACCGGTCCGCGTTCGTCCCGGTCCTGGCCCTGGTCCTCGTCGGAGCCCAGGTAGGCCTGGCCAGGCATGCCCTGGAGATCGTGAAGGACTCGCTTGCGAAGGGCCGCGGGATCTCCTACACGTTCTACGACAAGTCAAGCCTGGCGCCGACGTCTCAACTGCAGGTCGCCGAGGCGTCCCAGCTGATTGACACCGCCTTCCTGCACATGATGCGCGCCGCTCGCGACATCGACGAGGCCGCCGAGTCCGGCGAGTACCTCGGCTTCGTCACCCGGGCGCGGGTCCGTGCCGATGTCGGCACCGTCGCCCGGCGCTGCCGTGAGGCCGTCGACCTGCTGCTTAACGTGCACGGCGCCGGCAGCTTCGCGGAGTTCAACCCGCTCCAGCGGGTGTGGCGTGACCTGGAGACCTGTAGCCGGCACGCGGTGGTGAACCCGGAGATCTCCGCCGAGCTGTACGGGCGGGCGCTGCTCGGCGTCGAAGAGCAGATCACCGCCCTGATCTGACTCGGGGGCCCGCCGCCAGCGCCCCGCGGCTTGCGAGCAAAGGAGACCAGCGATGGCAACCGTATGTGCGGTGATCGCCTCGACCCACCATCCGTTCTACTACCGCGCCAGCACAGCCACCGGTGGGGCTCGGCCGCCCTTCGCGGATGAGTGGGTGGCGAAGATCGAGAAGTTCCGGGAGACGCTTACCCGGGCCCGTCCCGACGTCTTGGTGATGGTCGGCAGCGACCACTTCCACCAGTTGTGGCTCGACAACATGCCGCAGTTCCTCGTCGGGAAGGCGCCGGTGTACGACGCGAACTTCTACAACGAGGAACGGGAATTCGGACTGCCCAGGCTGCTGCTGAACGGGCACGAGGACCTGTCGGCACACGTGCTGCGCAACGGGCTTGACGCCGGGTTCGACCTAGCGTTCAGCAACGAGCTGCGCATCGACCACTCGATCACGTGCCCCATCATCACGCTGCGTCCGGAGGCCGACCTGCCGATCGTGCCCATCTACACCAACATCTTCGCGCCGCCCCTGCCGCAGCCGAAGCGGTTCGTCGAGCTCGGCCAGGCCATCCGGCACATCGTCGAGGCATGGCCGGAGGACCTGCGGGTCGCGGTCATCGGCACCGGGCACCTGTCCCTCGAGCTCGGCGGTCCACGCCAGTTCGGGGAGCACGGCCCCGACCCGGAGTTCGACCGGCGGGCCGTCGGCTGGATCGCCACCGGCGACCTGGAGGGCTGCCTGTCGCAGGTGACGCTCGACAGCCTGCACGCGCCGGGTAACGCCACCCACGGGTTCATGGACTTCATGTTGATGATGGGCGTCGCGGGCGAGAACGCGAAGGCCGACTACGCCGACACCTTGGACCTGTTCCACACGATGGAGGCCTACTTCACCTGGTACCCCACGGGAGGTGTCGCATGAGCAAGTACCTGCTGAACAAGTTCCTGTTCACCGTCGACCGCGACCCTGACCTGGTGGAGCGGTACCCGCACTGACCCGGCCGGCACCGTGCAGTGGTGGGAGACCGGGGAAGCGAACCGGATCCTGAACTGCATCAGCCAGGAGCAGAGCACCTGGCTGCGCTTGGAGGAGGCCGAACGCGCGGCGCTGGCCGCGCATGACTACCCGAAGCTGTTCGAGCTCGGTGCGCACCCGTTCCTCACGCTGACGCTGTTCATCGCCATGTTCGAACGCGACTATCCCGAGCCGCTCGGGTTCCAGAAGGATTACGCCGCTCGGCTGGCGCACTTCGCGCAGCCCTATCCCGACATCGCCACCTGACCCGGCCATCTGGAAAGAAGACGATGCCTGACTCAACACCCGCACCCGCCCGCGGTCCGCTCGACGGCCTGCTCGTCGCTGACTTCTCCCGGATCCTGGCCGGCCCTTACGCCACGATGCTGCTGGCCGACCTCGGTGCCGAGGTGATCAAGGTCGAGTCTCCCGGCGGGGACGACACCCGCACCTGGCGGCCGCCGGTCAGGGAGGGGGTGGCCACCTACTACCTGGCGGTCAACCGCGACAACCGGTCTGTCGCGCTCGACTTCAAGGACGAGGACGACCGTGCGGCCGCCCGTAAGCTCGCCGCCCGCGCGCACGTGGTGGTGGGGAACTTCAAGCCCGGCGGCCTGGCCCGCTTCGGCCTTGACTATGCGACGGTGGCAGCGGCCAACCCCGCCGTGGTGTACGCCTCGATCAGCGGGTGCGGCTCCGGCAAGGGCGCCGGCCTGCCCGGATACGACCTGATGGTGCAGGCGATCTCGGGGCTGATGAGCTTGACCGGTGACCCGGAAGGCTCCCCGTACCGGGCCGGCATCTCCGTCTTCGACGTGATGTCGGGAATGCACGCCACGATCGGCATCCTCGCCGCGCTGCGGCACCGGGAGGAGACCGGTCAGGGGCAGCACGTCGAGGTGAACTTGCTCTCCACTGCGCTGTCCGGGCTGGTCAACCACAGCAGCGCCTATGTCGCCTGCGGGGTCGTCCCGCTGCGGATGGGCAACGCGCATCCCAGCCTGTTCCCCTACGAGCCACTACCTGCTGCGGACGGTGAGCTAATCGTCACCGCTGGCAACGACGGCCAGTTCCGCAAGCTGTGCGACGTCCTCGGCATCCCGGACCTGATCGACGATCCCCGGTTCGCGCACAACCAGGACCGCACCGCCAACCGCGAGCAGCTGCGTCCGCTCCTGGTCGAACGGCTGGCCACCCGCTCCAAGATGGAGTGGTTCCGCGACCTGACCGCGGCTGGGGTGCCGTGCGGACCCATCAACACCATCGACGGCGGCGTCGCGTTCGCCGAGGAGATGGGCCTGGACCCGGTCGTGGACGCCGGGCACGGAGAACACGCCGTTCCCGGGATCCGCAACCCGGTCCGGTTCTCACATACACCACCGCGCTACGAGCTGCCGCCACCAGTGCTCGACGAGCACGGTGCCCAGATCCGCCGGTGGCTGACGGACCCCGACGCCACCAGGCCCCGGTCGGCGCCCGTCCACGCAACAGTCACAACCGGAGGCATCGATGCCCGGCAGTGAGCTGCCCACGTTCCCCACCTCGATCGGCACCTCAGACCTGACCAGCATCAACCTGCTCGGCCAAGACCTGGCACACGACCTGATGGGCCAAGTCAGCTTCGGGGAGCTCGCCTTCTAGTCCTGGCTGCACGCACGTGAGCGTACGCTCCGGGCCAAGCCGGCCGAGCAGGAGGCGCTGACCGCCTACGACGCGACGACTGGGTCGGTCCACTTCGACCGCACCTTCGACGAAGACACCGAGATCACGGGCTACAGCAAGCTCCGCCTCTGGGTGTCGGCGGAGGGCTCCGACGACATGGACCTGTTCGTCGCGCTGCAGAAGCTCGACGCCGACGGGAACAAGGTCAACTTCCCGTTCTTCTCCACCTTCGAGGACGGCAACGTCGCCCTCGGCTGGCTACGCGTCAGCCGCCGCGAACTCGACGAGCAGAAATCGACGCCGCACCAGCCCAAGTACGCCCACCAGCGAGACCAGCTCCTCAACGAGGGTGAGATCGTTCCCGTCGACATCGAGATCTGGCCATCCAGCACCATGTTCCGCGCAGGCGAGACGCTCAGGGTGGTGGTCCAGGGTCACGACGTCAACCGCTACGAGGAGGGCCTGTTCGCCCAACGGCACGAGTACCTGAAGAACAAGGGCCGGCACCTCATCCACACCGGCGGGCGCTACGACTCCTATCTCCTCCTGCCGACCATCCCCGGGTTGATCATCGATCCGTAGCCAGATAAATAGGCCGGTAACACCTTCCCGGCTGCTCGCGCCTGCCGGATGTCATGCGCGAGGGCGGGCAGAAGGATCAGCACGAGCACGGCGGGCGTGACGGCGGTTACGGCCGGTGCCAGCCTGAGCATCAGGCTGGTTACGGCCGGTGCCAGCCTGAGCATCAGGCTGCTGGAAACGGCGGCGATGCCCCATGCCGCTGCCGCCTAGGCACAGGTAGACGATGAGAAGTGAACAACCCGTCCAAGGACTTCTGGTGGGGACTGAGGGTAACTACTCCCGGTGGCCCGCTACTCGTCTCACCTCAACACGTCGCATTGCCAGTTGAACAACGGGAGTTGAAGTAGATGCGACTACTCCCGCCTGACGGCGTAGATCTCGTTCCTGCAGGTCAGTCCCCCGCATCGGCAACGACCGGTAACGACACGCCGGGGTATCACGATCGCCTCGGAACAGGGCCACGAGATCCTTGGTCGGCTCTGAGCCCCCGTGCCGATCCGACGTCCGGCGCTCAGCGCTTGGTCTCGTACCTGGTCAGGACCACGCCGTCGGGAAACGCCCGGGTCTCCACCAGGTTCAGGTTCACCCAGTTGTCCAGGGCCGTAAAGAACGGCGTGCCGCTGCCCACCAAGACCGGTGCGGTGGCCAACACGTACTCGTCGATCAGCCCGGCCCGCATGGCCGCCGCGGCGAGTGTGGCGCCGCCGATGTCTATGGGGCCGCCGTCCTCGGCCTTGAGCCGGGTGATCTCGGTGACCGCGTCGCCGGCGACCAGGCGGGTGTTCCAGTCGACCGTGCTGGTCGTCGAGGAGAACACCACCTTTGGCATGTCCCGCCAGCGGCGGGCGAACTCAATCTCCGCCGGTGTGGCGCCAGGCTGCTGGTCGGCGGTCGGCCAGTGGGAGCTCATCGTCTCCCACAGTTTGCGCCCGTACAGCGCCAGGCCCGTCGCACTCACCCGGTCGGACCACCACTGGAACAGCTCGTCGCTCGGCACGCTCCAGCCGAGGTCGTCGCCGGGCGCGGCGATGTAGCCGTCCAGGCTCAGGTTCATGCCGAAGGTCAGTTTCCGCACGGCGTCAGCCTCCCCGCGAGTCGGTCCTCAGCATATAAAGACCAGCACGGCGCGGAAGAGTCATCGGTCGGGCCACTTCCGTTCCTACCAGTTACCCGGTTGGGCAGGCACGAGTACCACCTGGCCCGTTCGTCCCATGACAGGGAACATGTCGTTCGACAGCTACCTTGTCGTTTCGCAATGTCGTCGTGACAGCCATTATGTTGTCGGCCCTGCGCGACTCCCTGCGACATCACGCGGGCGGCCGCAGCCAGAGCACGCCGCCGCAGCGGGCTGTCTCACGGTCGGCCGCGGCGGCGGCGAGTGCCGCCCCGAGCCGGGACACATACGCTTTCGTCCGCGGGAACGTGAGGTCGGACGTGTAGATGAGGCCAGGCACCTCGTTTCCGGCCGCCTCGTGTGCCCGTCGGAGGCTCTCGAAGTCCGGCACGTTGTTCGTCACGAGGACCCGGCCCTCGGCCAGTGCCGCCTGGAAGATCTCCAGGTCCGACAGGGCGCGCAGGATAAGATCCGCAACGACCGCACGGCAGTCGATGCCGCGGGCAGCGAGATCGGCCGCGATCGCGGGCGAGAACATCTCGTCGAGGAGCAACGCGTCGGGCACGTTACCGGGTACCCCGCTCACAATCCCAGCAGTCCCTGCTGCCGTTCCCATGCCGCTTGTGCCTGTGCAGCCTCGGCGCGTGCCCTGTCCAGGAAGTCGTCGACCTCCTCCGGATAGTCGCTCCAGTAAGCCAGAGCTGCGCGTATGAACGGTACGGGCGTCCCTGACGTCTCGGCGGCGACCTCGAGAACCTCGTCACCCGCCAGTGCAGGCTCGGCTTCGCGGACCGACCGGATGGCGCCGATGACCTCCCACACGTCAGGACCGCCGGCCAGCCGGGCCCTGCGCCCGGCCGGGCCATCCTTGAACGTGATGAGCGGGTGCTCACGGATCCGGAGCGCCTCATCGACGAGCCTGTTGGTGGCGCTGGACAGGGTCAGGTCCCGGTGCGCTGCAACGAACGCGGAGAGTCGCTCGAACACGCGCGGTTCGAACCGGACCGACGACGGGCTAGGAGTAGTTACCATGTATGACAATGTAGGTGGGTGTACGCCGCAGTGCAAGAAGATATCGGCCTGTGGCTCCTCCCGCCGGTTCAGTACGACATCGCAGCGGGAAAGGAGACGGCGATGTCGAGGCCGCCGCTCTCGCGGGAGCGGGCGGTTACTGAGGCACTATGGGCGTCGGCGATGGCCGAGACGATCGCAAGGCCGAGCCCGTGACCGCCTACCAGCTGGACCCGCTCGGTCCCTAGCCGCTGGAACGGCTGGAAGAGGCGGCCAACCTCGCCCGGCGGTACCGCCGGGCCGGTGTTCCGCACCGACACCACGGCCCGGCCATCGCGGGTCCCGGTCGATATCTCGGCCAAGCCGCCGGGAGCGTTATAGCGGAGGGCGTTGTCCGCCAGGTTCGCGATCAGGCTCTCCACCAGCCTCGGGTCGCCCATCGTCGTTGCAGGGGCAAGCTTCGCCTCGAGCCGCACGCCGCGGCTTGCTGCCACTCCGCCAAGCGCGACGGCGACGCGCGCCGCAAGGTCGGCGAGGTCACACGGCTCCCGCCGCTCGATGCCCCGCTCCCCCGTCGCGAGGGTCAGGAGGGCATCGATGAGGCGCTCGGTCCGCACGCCGAGCGCCAGTACCTGCTCGCAGGCCTCGCGCAGGGTCGCCGCATGGGCTTCCGGATCCGCGAGCGCCACCTGGAGCAGGGTCCGCTCGGCGGTAAGCGGGGTCCGCAGCTCGTGCGACGCGTTGGCCACGAAGTGCTGCTGCGCCTGGAACGACGCCTCCAGCCTGGCGAACAGGTCGTTCAGCGTCTCGCCCAGCCGGGTGAATTCGTCGTCGCGGCGGCCGAGCCGCAGCCGACGGCTCAGGTTGCTCGCGGAGATGTCCTGTGCGGCCGCCGTGATCACGCGTACCGGCCTGAGCAGCCGGCTCGCGAGCAGCCACCCGAACGCGACCGACAGCACCACCAGCACCGCCAGGCTCGCTGCAACGTCCGCTATCGGCCCGAATGCCTGCGCGAACGGGTGCCTGACGACTACCGGCCCTGCGGAGCCGACCTGTTGGGTGGAGCTCACCGTGAAGAAGGCGACCGAGAGAACCAGCAAACCCGTGAGCAGGAACGCGCCCGAGTAGAGCAGCGCGAACCTCAGCCGGACGGTCACGGCTCCCCTACCCGGTACCCGCCCTCGCGGACGGTGTGGATGACCGGCGGGTCGCCCAGCTTGAGCCGCAGCCGCCTGATGGTGGTCTTTACCGTGGTGGTGAACGGGTCCGCCTCCGAATCCCACACCCGGTCCAGCAGCTCCTCGGCGGACACGACACGGCCGGCGGCCGCCAGCAGGCATTCGAGCACGCCGAACTCCTTCGGGCTAAGCTCAAGCCGCCGACCGGACCTGACCGCCACGCGACGGCCAGGGTCGACGGTGAGCCCACCGATTTCAAGCACCGGCGGTACCGCGACCGCCGGCGGCGCGCGAGCGCCCGGATCCTGGCGACAAGCTCCGCGAAGTCGAAAGGCTTCGGCAGGTAGTCGTCGGCCCCAAGCCCGAGTCCGTCTACGCGGTCGGCCACCGTGGCCGAGGCGGTCAGCATCAGCACCCGGCTCCCCGACCCGCCTGCCACGATCCGCCTGCATACCTCATCGCCGTGGGTGCCGGGCAGGTCCCGGTCGAGCACGACCACGTCGTACCTGATCACCGCCAGGGACTCAAGCGCGTCTTCCCCGTCAAGGGCCACGTCGACCGCCATGCCCTCCCGTCGCAACCCGGCCGCTATGGCCTCCGCCAGAATGTCGAAATCCTCGGCGACCAGCACTCGCATGGTTCCAACGATGCCATACGGGGTGGTGTCAGCCAGGTGTCAGCTTCTGGCACCGTGCTGGCACCGGCGCACGTGTAGAACGATCCGCGTGATCGAAGTCAGAGAACTCCGCAAGAGGTACGGGCCGGCCATGGCGTTGAACGGGATGACCTTCACCGCGCTGCCCGGCCGGGTTACCGGGTTCGCCGGACCGAACGGCGCGGGCAAGTCCACCACGATGCGGGTCATTCTGGGCCTGGACCGCCCTGATTCCGGAACCGCCCTGGTAGAGGGCAGGCCCTACCGGTCGCTTGAGCATCCGTTGCGGCACGTCGGGCCGCTGCTCGACGCCAGCGCCCTGCAGCCCAGCCGCAGCGCCCGCAACCACCTGAGGTGGCTGGCGCGCTCCCAGGATCTGCCGACGTGCCGCGTCGGCACGGTGCTTGAGGTCACCGGGCTGTCGGCGGTGGCCGACCGCCGGGCGGGCGGCTACTCCCTGGGCATGCGTCAGCGGCTGGGTGTCGCGGCGGCGCTACTCGGTGACCCACCGGTGCTGATGTTCGACGAGCCGTTCAACGGCATGGACCCGGAGGGCATCGTATGGCTGCGCGGGTTTCTGCGCTCCCTCGCCGAGCAGGGCCGCACGGTGCTGGTCTCCAGCCATCTCATGGGCGAGCTACAGGACGCCGCCGACCACGTGATCGTCATCGGCCGCGGGCGGGTGATCGCCGACAGCCCCATCACGGAGATCCTGGGTCGCTGGCGGTCGCTTGAGAATGCCTACCTCGAGCTGACCAGGGACAGCACCGAGTTCCGGGGCAAGGCATGATCGCCGCCGAGTGGGTCAAGTTCCGCACAGTCCGCGGCTGGGTCCTCGCCGCGGTCGTCGCGGTGGCCGCCATCGCCGGCTTCGGGCTCGCTGGCGGTAGTCAGGGGAGCTGCAACCAGGCCGCGTGCACGCAGTTGGCGGGGCCCGGCGGGGAAGCCGTGTCGGACAGCTTCTACTTCGTCCACCAGGCGCTGACGGGAAACGGGTCGATCACCGCGCGGGTGGCGTCACTGACGAGCGCGGTGCCGGTGCCGCATGGGGGGACTCAGCGGGCCGTCGTGCCGTGGTCGAAGGGCGGGATCGTCGTCAAAGCCAGCCTTACGCCGGGGTCCGCGTACGCGGCGATCATGGTCACCGGAAGTCATGGCGTCCGGATGCAGGATGACTTCACCGGGGACATCGCGGGTCCCGCGCTGCCGACGGGCTGGCTGCGGCTGGTCCGGGCCGGCGCCACGATCACCGGTTACGCGTCGGCCGACGGCGTGCGCTGGACCTGGGTCGGCGTGGTGACCCTGCAGGGGCTGCCGGCGACGGTGCAGGGCGGGCTGTTCGCGACCTCGCCGCAGTACTCGCAAACCTCGCTCGGAGTGGCGTCGATCAACGGCAGTCCCAGCCAGTCCACTGCTGACTTCGACCAGGTGGCGCTGACGTGGCGCGGCGGCGGATGGACCGGGATAAACGTGGGCGGCTCGTCCGGCAGTGCCGCCGGGCCCGCCACCGGCTATTCGCGCGCGGCCGGCGGCGGGTTCGCGATCACGGGGTCCGGTGACATCGCGCCCGCCACCTCCGGGCCGTCCGGAGTTGGCGTGACGGTCGCACAGACTCTGGGCGGCGTGTTCGTCGCGCTGATCATCCTGGCGGTCGTCGGAGCTATGTTCATCACCGCCGAGTACCGGCGCGGGCTGATCCGGGTGACGCTGGCTGCGTGCCCACGGCGCGGCCGGGTGCTGGCCGCCAAGGCCGCCGTGATCGGGCTGGTCGCGTTCGCCGTCGGGCTGTCCGGGGCCGCAGTCGCGGTTCTGCTCGGGCAGCGGGCGCTACGCTCGCATGGCGCGTACGTATGGCCGGTGACAACGCTGACCGAGTCGCGGGTGATCGTAGGCACGGCGGCCGTGCTCGCCCTGTGCGCCGTTGTAGCAGTCGCGATCGGCACCGTACTGCGGCGCGGCGCCGCCGCGGTCGCTGCCGTCATCGCGCTGATCGTCGTGCCGTACGTGCTCACGGTCCCGATCCCGGTCCTGCCGCTCGGCGTGGCCGACTGGCTGATGCGGGTCACCCCGGCCGCGGCGTTCGCAGTTGAGCAGACCGTCATCCAGTACCCCCAGGTCGACGACGTCTACGCGCCTGCCTACGGCTACTACCCGCTGGCGCCGTGGGCCGGGCTCGTGGTCCTATGCGCCTGGGTCGCCGCAGCCGCGGCCCTGGCGTACGTAGCGCTGAACCGGAGGGACGCGTGAGGCGGGCGATCCGCGCCGAATGGGCGAAGACGTGGTCAGATCCCGGTACAGGCTGGCTGCTCGGTGGTCTCGTCGTGCTGAGCGCGGCGGTCAGTGCCGTGGCGATCGCCACGGCCCGCTGCCAGGCTGGGGGCTGCGGGCAGGATCCGGCCAGGATTAGTCTCACCGGCGTCTACCTAGGCCAGGCAGTGGCCGCACTCGCCGGCGTGCTGGCCATCGGCGGAGAGTACGGCACCGGCATGATCCGCGTAACCCTGACCGCGATTCCGCGCCGGGGCCGGCTCCTGGCCGCTAAGACACTGGTGCTGGCCGGCCTGGTACTGGCGGCATCGGTACTCGCGGTCGCTGCCTCGATGCTCGCCGGGTGGCTCGTCCTGCAGGGGCACGGGTTCACCGTCGCGCAGGGATTCGATCTGGCCAGCGGGGCGATGTGGCGGGCGGCGTCCTGTGCGGCGCTGTACCTCATGCTGGTCGCGGTGCTCGGCCTCGGCGTGACCACGGTCGTGCGCGACTCCGCTGCCGCCATCGGGATCGTGCTCGGGCTGCTCTACCTGTTCCCGATGGCTGCAGGCCTGGTCGCCGACCCGGCCATCCAGCGACGCCTGCAGCAGATCGGCCCAATGTCCGCAGGCATGGACAGCATGGCCACGGCCGGGCTGCACGCCCTTCCACTCACCCCGTGGCAGGGCCTCGGGGTGGCCGCCACGTGGGCTGCGGGTGCCCTCGTCCTCGGCGGCGTGATCCTTCGCCTGCACGACGCGTGACGGTCTCTCCGTATGCGAATCCGGAAACGACATGATGGAACGCGCGATCCCGCTCAACAGGCAAACACCGACCAGCAAATGTCGTTTCGCAACCGCTGGTCGTCCAGTACGAGCTCGCGAATCGCATCCGGGAGCTGGTCACGCTGCCACTGGCACTCGAGTCGTCCCACGGCCTCACCCTCGCCTTCCAGCGCCGCAGCACGCGCGGCCTTGATCGCATAGGCGGCCGCACCGAGCTCGTGCGCTGCGACGTGTGCGACGGCCCCGGCCTGGCCAGCAGCGTACGCCGCATGCCGTGCTGCCCCACGCAGGTCTCTGGCCGCGCCCATTGCATGGCCGCCCGCCGCGCGAGCCTGGGTCATCTTGACCTCGCCACGCACCCAGGCGCGCGCACGCTCGATCGCATGACGCGGTCGTGGGTCCTCGGGCTGAGCCGACTCGAAAAGGTCAAGGACGTGTTCCGCGCACGATGCCGCCCACAGAGCGAGGAGATGGTGATCCGAATCAGTGAGGGTCCCACCGCGGCGGATCGTCACGAAGCGAGGGTCCCGGACCTTCGGCAGGATCACGGTTGGTACTCCTTCTGCTTGCGTCCGCCCAACATCCTAGGGCGCGCGACCAGGTACGCCCCCAAGCGAAGCCTGCAAACCCGGTGGTCGATCCGCAATCTCGTACGTAGGGCGCAGCCCAAGCCGCTGATCTGCGGGTCACGATGGACGACGGTATAGGTCGGTCAGCATGGCGATTGCCGCGTGCGTGGAGGGATGAGGGTCGTGGCGCCGCCAGATCATCTGTACTGCGATGGGCGGCGCGTCTCGCAGCGGCCGGAAGACGATACCGTCGCGCCGGTACTGGGCTGTGGTCCCTTCGGGGGTGATCCCGATGCCGCCGCCGGCGGCAATGATCGTGAGCCAGTCGTCGATGTCGTGGCCATCGACACGATCGGACTGGGCCTGGCGGTGACCCTGGAGTTCCTGGGCCCGCTGTCGGTGGCGCTGCTGGCCTCGCGCCGCGGCACCGACATCGGATGCGCCATGATGGCCGGAGCCGCGGTCGTCGTCCTGGCCAGGCCGCAGCCGAGCACCGACTACGCCGGCATCATCCTGGCCTTGGTGGCCGCCACCTGCTGGGCCGGGTACATCCTGGTAAACCGGGTCCTGGGAGCCCGGCTGCCAGGCTCCCAGGGACCTGCGGCCGCAGCCGGCCTGTCGGCCCTGCTCTACGTTCCGGTCGGCATCTGGGCACTTGCCAGCCATCCGCTGACCGGGGCCGCGCTGGGTCGCGCGGCCACGGCCGGCATCTTGTGCTCAGCTGTCCCGATGGTCGCTGACATGCGAGCGCTGCGGCGGGTTCCGGCCAGGTTCTTCGGCGTCTTCATGAGCGTCAACCCGGTATTCGCGGCGCTGACCGGCCTCATCGTACTAGGCCAGTCGCTAGAGCCTGCTGACTGCGTTGGCGGTCGCCGCCATCGTGACCGCCAACGCAGTCAGCGTCAGCACCGGCGGGCAGTCGCGGTCCCGGCCAGCGCAGGGGCTGTGCGAGGGCAACCAATGAATGGTCCCGGCATGGCCGCGGCGGCCTCCAGCCTGCCGCCGGCGGGCTGCGGAACGCGATCACTGGCGTGGCTGCCCTGGCCGCCGTCGTCAGGTGCCGACGTAGGCCGCGAGGTGCTCGCCGGTGAGAGTGGGGCGGGCGGCGACGAGGTCGGCGGGCGTGCCCTCGAAGACGATCCGGCCGCCGTCGTGACCGGCGCCCGGGCCGAGGTCGATGATCCAGTCGGCATGCGCCATGACCGCCTGGTGGTGCTCGATGACGATGACCGACTTGCCGGAGTCGACGAGCCGGTCCAGCAGGGCGAGCAGTTGCTCGACGTCGGCGAGGTGGAGGCCGCTGGTCGGCTCGTCGAGGACATAGACGCCGCCCTTGTCGGCCATGCGGGTGGCCAGCTTGAGCCGCTGCCGCTCACCACCGGACAGCGTCGTGAGCGGCTGGCCGATGCTGAGGTAGCCGAGCCCGACGTCGGCGAGCCGGCCGAGGATGGCGTGCGCGGCTGGCGTGCGCGCCTCGCCGGCGCCGAAGAACTCCCCCGCCTCGGTCACCGACATCGCGAGCACCTCGCTGATGTCACGGCCGCCAAGGTGATAGTCCAGCACCGATGCGTCGAACCGCTTTCCCCGGCACTCCTCGCAGGTGGTGGCGACGCCCGCCATCATCGCCAGGTCGGTGTAGATGACGCCGGCGCCGTTGCAGTGGGGGCAGGCGCCTTCGGAGTTGGCGCTGAACAGCGCCGGCTTCACGCCGTTGGCCTTCGCGAACGCCGTGCGGATCGGGTCGAGCAGCCCGGTGTACGTCGCCGGGTTACTGCGCCGTGAGCCCTTGATCGCTGCCTGGTCGACCGACACCACCCCGTCCCGGCCCGACACCGAGCCGCGGATCAGTGAGCTCTTTCCCGACCCGGCCACGCCGGTCACCACCACCAGCACGCCGAGCGGTATGTCGACATCGACGTCCTGCAGGTTGTGGGCGCTGGCGCCGCGCACCTCCAGCGCTCCTGACGGCGTCCGCACCGTCGGCTTCAATGAGGCGCGGTCGTCCAGGTGCCGCCCGGTGAGCGTGCCGCTGGCCCGCAGCCCCTCGACGGTGCCCTCGAACACCGCCTCGCCACCTTCGATGCCGGCGCCGGGGCCGAGGTCGACGACGTGGTCGGCGATCGCGATCGCCTCCGGCTTGTGCTCTACGACGAGCACCGTGTTGCCCTTGTCACGCAGCCGCAGCAGCAGGTCGTTCATCCGCTGGATGTCGTGCGGGTGCAGCCCGACCGTCGGCTCGTCGAAGACGTAAGTCACGTCGGTGAGCGACGAGCCGAGCTGGCGGATCATCTTGGTGCGCTGTGCCTCGCCGCCGGACAGCGTGGCCGACGAGCGATCGAGGCTGAGGTAGCCGAGCCCGATCTCGACGAACGAGTCGAGGGTCTCCCCCAGCGCCACCAGCAGCGGCGCCACCGACGGCTCGTCCAGTCCGCGCACCCAGTCGGTGAGGTCGCTGATCTGCCTCGCGCACGCCTCGGCGATGTTCACCCCCTTGATCCGCGAGGAACGGGCCGCCTCGCCAAGCCGGGTGCCGTCGCACTCCGGGCACGTGGTGAAGGTGACCGCGCGGTCCACGAACGCCCGGATGTGCGGCTGCATCGCGTCGGCGTCCTTGGACAGCATCGACTTCTGGATCCGCGGGATCAGCCCCTCGTACGTCATGTTGATGCCCGCGATCTTCATCCTGACGGGCTCGTGGTGGAGGAAGTCGTGCCGCTCCTTCTTGGTGTACTTGCGGATCGGCTTGTCCGGGTCGACGAAGCCCGACGCGCTGTAGAGCCTGGAGTTCCAGCCGCCCCCGGTATAGCCGGGGACGGTGATCGCGCCTTCATTGAGCGACTTGCTGTCGTCGTAGAGCTGAGACAAGTCGATGTCGGTGACGGTGCCCCGACCTTCGCAGCGCGGGCACATGCCGCCGGTGATGCTGAAGCTGCGCCGCTCCTTCACGGTCTTCCCGCCGCGCTCGAGCGTGACCGCACCCGCTCCGCTGATCGAGGCGACATTGAAGGAGAACGCCTGGGCGGAGCCGATGTGCGGCCGCCCCAGCCGGCTGAAGAGGATGCGCAGCATCGCGTTGGCGTCGGTGGCGGTGCCGACCGTGGAGCGGGGATCGGTACCCATCCGCTGCTGATCCACGATGATGGCGGTCGTCAGCCCTTCGAGTACGTCGACCTCGGGCCGCGCCAGCGTCGGCATGAAGCCCTGCACGAAGGCGCTGTAAGTCTCGTTGATCAGCCGCTGCGACTCCGCTGCGATCGTGCCGAACACCAGCGAGCTCTTGCCCGAGCCGGAGACGCCGGTGAACACCGTCAGCCGGCGCTTCGGGATCTCGATGCTGACGTCCTTGAGGTTGTTCACACGCGCGCCGTGCACGCGGATCAGATCGTGGCTGTCGGCAACGTGCAGCGCAGGCGACCGCGTGTCCGTCCTCGTGGCTGTGCTCATCGTGTCTCCATCTATTGACGGGACCGCCTTCTCGCGGTCGGCCGGCTCGTTCACCTCGCGCCAAGCCTGGATACGGCGTGGGGAGATACGGAACCGGCGGTGCGGTCGGCGCTTATGCGTCCTGAAGCAGCCCGAGGACATTGCCATCGGCGTCGGTGACGGAGGCCACCAAGCGGCCGCCACCAACGTCGTGCGCGGGTTCCTTCACGGTGGCACCCGCAGCGGTCACCTCGGCCAGCTTCGCCTCGATGTCCGGCACCTGCCAGTAAGCCACCGGTGAGGTCATGCCCTGCGGTCCGCCGCCCGGCACCAGCCCGATGTGCTGGCCCGCGGCATCGAAGCCGACGTAGTAGGACGAGTCGGTCTGCGGCGGCATGCCGAGCAGGGCGGTGTAGACCGCCTTGGCCGACGCCAGATCGGAGACGGGATGCAGCACGATCTTGATTCCCTGGGTGGAAGAGCTGGTCATGGTCACTCCTGAAGTCGTGGGTCCACATCGACCCGGGTGATGTCATGGCGGTCATGCTAGCCGCGGCTCGGTGACCGGGGCTTCTCGATTCCTGATCGGTCTGGTGCCCAGATTCGCCATGCACGCCGGCATCATCGCCGTCGCGCGCGCCTCGTCGAGCACCCAGCGCGGACTACCCCTGCGCCAGCACCGTGTCCATCGTCTCCATGACCGAGATGGTCTCGTCCAGCGGCATCAGCGGGCTTTCCTTGTCACCGGCGGCCAGCCGGCGCGCGACCTCGTCGGCCTCGTAGCGCAGGCCCCGGCCTTCGTGTACGGACTCGATGCGGGTCGGGGCGCCACTCCTCGGTACGAGCGTCACGGTCGTGGGAGCGTAGAAGTCGCTCTCGACCTCGATCCTCGCGTCGCTGCCGACGATCGCCGCCCTCGTCGGACTCTTCGCCCGCAAGGTGCACGTCAGCACGGCCTGGGCGCGGCTGTCGTAACCGAACAGCATGGACGTCTGCGCGTCCACACCGGTGAACGCCGGGTCGCTGATGGACACGATCCGGCTCGGCGCGCCGAGGACCATCGACGCGAACGACACCGCGCCAGCCAGCCGGAGACGACCACCGAGAGCATGGACGCGAACTGGTTGACCGGGTTAAATACCGCCATTACCCGGCCCAGGTAGGCGCGCGGTGCCGCGTCCAGGAGCAGCGGCGCCACCGCTGTGTTCAGCATGGCGATCGGCATGGCGTAGACCGCCAGCATGACGAGGCCAGCGGGGAAGCTGCGCTGCAGCGCGTAGCCGATCGCCAGGACGCCGGTCGCCGGGCGGCGTGAGCCGTCAGCGGCCCGCTCGCGACAAGGCCTTCGCCCGCTCTTCCCCGGGTCACCCCCCCGCGGGGCCCTCACCCCGGCTGGTGCTCACAGCCACCCGGGGTTCAGGCCCCCGGCCGCCACGATCCGCGCAGCAGAGATGAACCCTGGGCGCGATCAGTATCGGCCGAAACTGTCGAATTCCCCGTTTCGTACGCCCCCGAGAAAAGCAAGCCACTCATCCGACGTGAACCTGAGGACTGGGCCTGCGGAGTTCTTGCTGTGCCGAACGCCGATCTCGCCACCAGGCAGGCTCGCCACCTCGACGCAGTTGCCGTTGGCATAGCTCAGGGAGCTCTTAATCCACGGAGTAGCTGAACTCGGCCGTTCATGCGGAATCATGAGCGAAGTACTTCCACGTTAACCCTTTGCTGGTCGGTATCTTTTCTTAAATCTGCGGCTATTGGGACCGGCGAACCGGACGGGTTCACGACTCAGACCCGCGTGTGGCCGCCCGCGGCCGGGCAATCGCCGCCTGGGGGCAGTTCGGCCTGGAACGCAAGCGTGAAATACGCGGCTTTGCCCGCCGGGGTGTGGAAAGAGCCCCAATCGGTCGACAGAGCGGCGACCAGCACCAGCCCGCGTCCGGTCTCGGTATCGGCTGGTTCGCCTTCGGCCATCGGCAGGGAACGCGATGTGTCATAGACGTCAATACGCAGATGATTACGGGAGCACCTGATGCCAAGGGTGATGGTCTCGCCATTGCCGTGCGTGATCGCGTTAGTCACCAGGTCACTGGCCAGCAGGACCGCGATGTCGGGATCGACAGGGACCTTCTGGCCGGCTAGCCGCCGCCTTAGGATTGCTGGAGGATGAACCTGTCGACGGCGTTGGCGAAACCCTCGTCAGCGTTAGACGTGGTGACCCGCCGGGCCGAGCGCTGCACCTCGAGGCTGGCGTTCCCCATCGCGATGCTCAGGCCGGAGTGGGCGAACATCAGCACGTCGTTCGGCATGTCACCGATCGTGGCGATGGCCTCCGGCGGGATCGCGTATTTCGCGGAAAGGTAGCGGGCGACCGCGCCCTTGTTCGCATCGGGATGGGTAACGTCGAGGTAGTAGGGCTGGGAACGGGCAGCGGACACGTGGTCGCCGAACTGGTCGTGCACCGCGGAGGCGGCGCGGGCCACCGCGTCCAGGTCGTCGCTGACCCCGACCAGTTTCGCGACGTCGCTGGTGAGCCCGTCGAGGCTGGTCATGACCTTCGGCTCGAACCGCACCGTCGCGGACTCCCGGGCCACGTGCGAGCCTTTCGGGTCAGGCACGTACCAGTCCGGGCCGCGGTAAACCCACCCATCAAGGCCGAACGAGCCGATCAGGTCTGCTACCGGCTGGACAAGCTCCTCGGGCAGGACCCGCTGCTCGATCACCGACATGTCCCGGTCGACTAGCAGGCCGCCGTTGAAGGCGGCGATCGGGGTGGTGAGGTCGAGGGGGTCGATCAGCATCGCCATGCCCCGCGGGGGGCGGCCGCTGGTGACGGCGAACAGGATCCCTGCCTTTCCGAGGCGGCGTACGGCGTCGACAGCCCGGTCGGTCAGCACCTTGTCCGGCGTCACCAGCGTGCCGTCGACATCAGCCAGCAGGAGCCGGATAACGGGTGGCGCCGCACTCATAAGTCCTCCCACGGCCGGATGCCTTGCCTGGACTACGGGCACCCGCACAACCTATCCCGAGCTCCCCCGCGACGTCCGCCATCCCCCGGACCACACGTTTTGTCACGTTGCTGGGTTATTTTGTCCCATGATGTTGTCTGTCTCACCTCTCCCCCGGGCCGATCCGTGCGGGCCGTCGTCTTGACCGGCCGGCCGAGCCGATGACCTCGCGCGGGCCGGGCGCGATCGGTGAAACGGTCACCCTGGCTGAGCTGCGGACTGATCCCCATCCGGTGCTCGCGCGGCTGCGGGCCGCGGCGCCGGTCGGCTGGGTGCCGGTGCTTGGTTCCTGGCTCGTCACCGGATACGACCTCGCCGTCGAGGTCATGCGTGATGCGCGGGCGTTCACGGTCGACGACCCCAGGTTCTCCACCGCCCGGGTGGTCGGCCCGAGCATGCTCTCGCTCGACGGTAGCCAGCACGCCCGCCATCGTGCTCCGTTCACCCGCCCCTTCCGGTCCGACGAGATCCACGCCCGGCTCGCCTCGTTCATCCGCGAGGAGGCCGGCCGCATGGTAGCCGCCATCCGGCCCCGCGGCGAGGCCGAGCTCCGCCGCAGCGTCGCCGGGCCGCTGGCCGCCAGCGTGATGGCCCAGGCCCTCGGCCTCGGGCCCGCCGATCCCGCGCAGATCCTCACCTGGTACGACGGGATCGTCGCGGCGGTCCAGGCCGACGCCGCGCCCGTCGGCGCGGCCGCGTTCGCCGAGCTTGCCGCGAGCCTGCGGGAGGTTATCGCGAGGCCAGGGGCTCTTTCATTGCTGGCCGAGGTCACCGGGCCGCTGACCGAGACTGAAGCGGTATCTAACGCGGCGGTCCTGATGTTCGGCGGGATCGAGACGACCGAAGGCATGATCGCCCATGCGATGCTGCACCTGCTGTCCCACCGGGAGCAGCTTGATCTGGTCCTCGCGGACCGGACGCTGATATCAGCGGCAATCGAGGAGTCGCTGCGCCTGGAACCCGCCGCCGCGGTGGTCGACCGGTACGCGACCGCCGATACCCACCTCAGCGGCGCTCGCATCCGGGCCGGTGAACAGGTCACGGTATCGATCGCCGGCGCGAACCGGGACCCGGCGATCTTCGCCGAGCCGGATAGATTCGATGTCCGCCGCCCGAACGCCGGGCGCCACCTGGCCTTCGCCCACGGTCCCCATTTCTGTATCGGCGCCCACCTGGCCCGGCTGGAGGCCCAGATAGCGGTCGAGACTTTGCTGGACCGGCTCCCCCGGTTGCGCCTGGACCGCCGCTACTCAAGCGCCCCCCGCGGCCTGGTTTTCCGCAAGCCACCCGAACTGCGCGTGCGCTGGAGCACACGCTTTTAATGGGCAGAGTCCTAACGGGCAGAGTACTGCCGGGTAGAACAAAGCGAGGCCTCCTCCATGTATGAGATGGAGGAGGCCTCGCCTGGCCTCGCCGCGCCAGCTCAGCCGGTCACCCGGCTGGCCCGTCGCGACGTGCCGCCCGCCGGTGCCACGCACCCGCAGAAGCTGCCGGTTTCCCGGCTCCCCCTGCGTCCCCGAGTGACCTCAGGGTCGGTGCCCGTTTCCAACGGTGAAACCATTTCTATCGCCTCCCCGGAAGTCACGCAAGGGTCCACGGCTATTAATCTGAATTTTCCTCATCATCCACACGGTATCCACAGAACGCCGACGGTTATCCGCACTGCGCGACGGTTATCCACCGGCATATTCACAGGTCTTCCACAGCTTACCGAAGGTGATCCCGGGGATACCAGAGCTGCCCGCCGCCGCTTAACCGGCCGCTTTAATCGGGTGGCGTTCCTTCGCGAATTAATACGGGTATGCGCATTGCCGCGCCGCCTGCACGGTGCGCCGGCGGTCTTCACCCGGATGCGGCCAGGAACCGGTGTCAGGTTCCAGCCTCGTTAAGCCGCAAGCCCCGCGCTGCACTTCGCGGCCACGTTCTGTCACACTGGCCTGATGTTCGTTGACCCTTCGCCCGGCGAAGACGTGAACTGGCTGGCCATCTACGAGTACGCCATCCGGAACCTCCAGCCGGTCTGGGGGACCTACCACGATAACTACGTGGTCAAAGATCCGCCGCTGGAACCGTGCGTCGTCCGGGTCCCCAGACACCGGCGGTCGGCGGACGTCGAGCCCCGGATGTTCGCCGAGCCCGCCATCCTTGAGGCGGCCGCGAAAGCCAAGGCCCCGTGCCCGCGCCTGTTGCACAGCTCAGTTGATCCCGCGTTCCAGGTTCACAGCATCGTCCCTGGCCAGCCCCTCAGCGCCACGCTGCCGGCCGCTGGCCCCGTACCCGCGGTGGTGACCTCGGCCGTCAGCAGCCTGCTGCGGAGCCTGAGCGAAGTCGCGGTGGATATCAGGCCGGCGCCCTTGGCCGACCAGCCGTGGGCCGACGTACCCGACGCGGATAGCTGCGCGTTCACCAACGCCCTCGTGACCTGGCTGTCAGGGATTTATACCTGCGCCAGCGATGCGGCCCACGGATTCCTCGCCGAGATAGGCATCTGGAACGACCCGTTCGTTACGGTAAAAAAACATTTCAGGCCGTCATCCCGGCCGCTCAGGCTTTGCCATGGGGATCTCGGCCGGCCCAGCATCATGATCGACACCGAAGGCCTGGTGAGTTTTATCGGCTGGGAGCTCGCGGTCTGGGGCGATCCGCTCTGGGATATTGCCGCGCACCTGCACCGGATGAGATACCCGCTAAGCCAGGCCAAATTTGTCAGGCAAGAGCTGCTGGCCGGCTGCCGCGGTTTCTCCGGGCTCAACTCACAATATGACGAATTGCGCACATTCCTTTACATAGAAAGGTGCAGGTCGCTCGTCTTTGACGCCATCCGGGACCTGGAAGCGATCGCGTCCGGCACGATGGACGACGTCGCCGGCGCGGCCGCAGAGTACGCGGCCAAGCTCAGCCAGGCCAGTGTCACCTCGGCACCCGCCGCCAGCATCGAGGAGCTCTACTTCAAGTACGGCTCACACTAGGGCCCGCGAGGCTAGGGCCCGCGAGGCCGCCAGCGGGCCACCGGGTAACTTAGGGCGACGGTGTATTTAAACACGGGCCACCAGCGATCCGGAGGAGACGCGATGTCGCAGCAGGATTCCGGCGAGTTCCCCGAGCGGTTCCACCGGGACCGCAGGCAACACGGGGGCGAGATAGACCGCCTAGACGACGACCAGCTCGCCCGCCTCACCGAGGAAGAGCGGGTCGCCGCGGGCCTGGACGCCTACGACCCCGACGAGGTGCCGCCGGCCACGGACACGCCGCCACTGCCCGAGGACATCACCCAGACCGAGCAATATCAGCAAGAGCGGGCCGAGGAGAAGCGCGAATACGACAAGGACGAGTTGCTGGTCAAGGGCGAGCGCAACCCGTTCCCGCCGACCCGGTACGAATGACCGCCGCCGGCTAGTCCGCTCCGACCCCGAACGCCACGCTGGCCTCCGTGGTGTAGGCAAGAAACGTCAGCGACTCCTGGAAGTACAGCTGCACGGTGTCCGCGTCGTGGGTCAGGTAGCCGATCGACAGGTCCTGGCCGAGCCGCAGCTCGAAGTCGCCGCCGCGGCCGGACAGCAGGAACGCCCCGTCGATGGCGGGGGCCCAGATGATCTCCCCGTCGAGGACCCTGGCCAGGTGCTCGCGGATCGGGTAACCGTGATCGGAGGTCTCGCTGACCAGCGTGTAGGCGTCCGCCGACAGCAGCAGCGAGAACGGACCGCCCACCCCGGCCAGCCGGAGCGCGCTCACCGCCCGGCTGACCACGTTGGGGTAGTCGCGGGCCTCGGCGGGCAGGGTGAGCGCCGGGTTGGACGAGCTCTGCCTGACCCCTACGATCCTGGCGGCCTCGTACCCCTCGAACACGGCCCGGTCCTCGGCGAAGGCGATCTTCTTGGCCGCGTCCTTGACCGGCTGCCAGTCGGCGTCTTGCGCGCCGCGCTCCACGTCGTCCACGTCCTGCCGGTACACCGTGAACGGGACCCGGAGCCGGACCAGCGGCTGCGAGACGCGCAGCTCGGCGAGGACCCCGTCCGCGGGTGCGTCTATGGTGCTCAGGTGACCGGTGTTCACGCTGGCCAGCGTGGGGCCGTCGGGTCCGGCTAGGTCCACCACCCGGCGGGCGGCCACGTGCTGCTCGAATGTCCGGCGCGCCTCGGTCTCGATGTCCGCCCAGGCGGCGTCGGAGATCGGAGCGAGCTCACGGTACAGGTTGTTCATTGATTGATGCTCCCCTTCAAGCTGCCGATGCCCAGAGAACCGTTATCCGCCGACCCGGCCAGCGTTTCGGAACTGGCCGGGCCGGGCGGATCCGGAAGGTCGTCGAAGAAGTCGGCCGACGGCGCGAAGAACAGCGTGCCGGTGACGGCCACAGAAAAATCAAGGATGCGGTCGTAGTTACCCGGCGGGTTACCGATGAACATGTTGACCAGCATCTGCTCGGTCACGTTCGGGGTGCCGGCGTAAGCGATGTAGTACGTGCCGAACTCCCCTCTGCTCAGCTCGCCGAAGGGCATGTTGGCCCGCAGGATCTGCTGCTGTTCTCCGTCGTCGTCGACGATCGTGTTCAGCGCGACGTGGGAGTTGGCCGGCTTGATGTCATCGGGCATCTCGATGTCGGACAGCTTGGCCCGCCCGATGGCCCGCTCCTGGGCCTCGACGGGCAGGGCGTTCCAGGCCGCCAGGTCGTGCACGTACTTCTGTACGATCACGTAGCTGCCGCCGGCGAAGTCCGGGTCGGCGTCGCCGGTCAGGGCCGCGGTCCCGGCGGCCCGGCCGGTCGGGTTCTCGGTCCCGTCGACGAATCCCAGCAGATCGCGCTCGTCGAAGTAGCGGAACCCGTGCACCTCGTCGACCACGGTGACCGCCCCGGCCAGCCGGTCCATGACCTGGGCCGCGAACTCGAAGCACAAGTCCATCCGCTCGTGCCGGATATGGCAGAGCAGGTCCCCCGGGGTGGAAATGGCCCGGTGCACGGTGCCGGCGACTTCGCGGAACGGGTGCAGCTCGGCCGGGCGCGGCCCGGCGAACAGGCGGTCCCACGCCTGCGAGCCGACCCCGGCGACGCAGGCGAGCGGCAGTCCGGGAGCGCGGAACCCGACCGCCCGCTGCAGGCTGGCCCAGTCGCTGAGGAGATCCCTGACGGCGCTCTCCCCGCCGGGATTGATGGTCAGCACGAGGAAGATAGCGGAGTTCGTGAGCGGGGTTAGTACCGGCTGCGGTTCGGGCTCAGCCAGCGGCCGCGCCACGCTGGGAACCTGTGACCACTCCGTCACGGGCGTGCCCCTTCCTGTCCCCGTCTTCGCGGACAACAAGCCTCCCACACCAGCAATCGACTGGTATCACTCACCCCCAGGCCCAAGGGGCCCGTGCGCGGGCGACGCGCGGCGCCATCTGGTGGCCGGATGCAGGCACGACGTCCCGTTCGGCCAAAATGGGTTTGAAAGAAACCGCCGGCTTACATCCAGCCTTGTTTCTTGAACAGGGTGAGCAAGCCGATGACGGCCAGCACCTCGGTGCCGATGCCGATGCCGAGGAACGCGGGGAGGGACCCGAGCCTGGTCACGAGCCAGGCGAAGTTCTGGCCGAAGAACCCGGTCAGGTACGACAGCGGCAGGAAGATGGTGGCGATGATCGTCAGCTGCTTCATCTGCTGGTTCATCCGGTTGGACACCATCGACATGTACGCGTCGAGCGACCCGCTGAGCAGGTCACGGTAGCTGTCCACCATGTCGCTGATCCTGATGAGGTGGTCATACAGGTCGCGGATGTACCGCTCGGTCTCCGCCGTCATGCCGGGCAGCGGGACCACGCCGGACAGCATGACAGACACCATGTCCCGCTGCGCGGTGACCAGCTTGCGCATATCCACGAGCTGGCGCTTCATCGTGAACAGGCTGGAGAGCTGTTCCTTGTCTGGATTGTCGAAGATCTGGTCCTGCAGCTCGTCGATGCGGTCGTCGAACGCGGCCAGGAACGGGAACATGCTGTCCACCAGGGCGTCGAACAGGCGGTAGAGCGCCATGAGCCGGCGGGTCGTCGGCACCCGGGTCAGCGCGGTGCAAGCGTGATCGATGGCCGCCACGGGCTCGCGGTGCACGGTGACCAGGAAATGCTCGGCGTAGAAGGCGTGCACCTCGGCCAGCGGCTCATCCAGGCCGCGGGCGCCGTAGGCGACCAGGGAGACGAAGTCGTCGTAGTCCTCGACCTTCGGCCGCTGGTTGAACTCCTGCACGTCCTCGATCGCGAGCGGGTGGATCTTGAACACCTCGCGCAGCAGGGCGATCGTGTCCGGGCCGGTGTCGTCCAGGTCCAGCCAGAGCAGCCTGTCCTCCTTCAGGGCCCGCTCGATAGCCGGGCGGGTGACCTCGTCGGTCAGGCAGTTCGTGAGAATCAGGTGTCCTTGCACGTGCCCATCGTGTCAAAGCCGTGCCGGGCGCCGTCACTAGACTGGGACTTCATGAGCACCGAGCCGTCAGCCACGTCAGCCGAGCCGCCCGCCGAGCCCCCCGCGGCCAAGCAGGTCCCGCACCAGCGCACCTTCCACGGGGATACGGTCACCGATGAGTACGCCTGGCTCGCCGATAAGTCCGACCCGGACACCATCGCTTACCTGGAGGCCGAGAACGCTTATACCGAGGCGGCCACGGCCGGGCTGGCCGGGCTGCGGGACCAGGTCTTTGAGGAGATCAAGGCGCGCACGCAGGAGAGCGACCTCTCCGTACCAGTGCGAAAGGGCGGCTGGTGGCATTACTCACGGACGGTCGAGGGCCAGCAGTACGCGGTGCACAGCCGCCGCGCCGTCCGGCCCGGCGAGGTCATCCCGCCGATGGCCGCCGACGGCCAGCCACTGGACGGTGAGGAAGTCCTGCTCGACAGTAATTCACTCGCCGCCGGCCACGATTTCTTCAGCCTCGGCACGTTCCGGCTGAGCCCGGATCAGCGCTGGCTCGCCTACTCCACCGACATCCTGGGCAATGAGCGGTTCACGATCAAGATCATGGACCTGGCCTCGGACGATACCCTGCCGGACGAGATTCCCGACACCTACGCCGGGTGCGCCTGGTCGCTGGACGGCTCGGCTCTGTTCTACGTGACCGTCGACGACGCCTGGCGCCCCTACCGGGTCTGGCGGCACCGGGTCGGCACGCCGGTGGAGCAGGACACCATCGTGTTCGAGGAGCCTGACAAGCGCTTCCACGTTTTCGTGAGCCTGACCCGTAGCGAGCGTTACCTGCTCATCAAGAGCGCCAGCGTGCTGACCACCGAGGTGTGGATGCTGGACGCGGCCACGCCGGACGGCGAGTTCGCCGTGGTGGCCCCGCGCCGGCCCGGCGTGGACTACGAGGTGGAGGACGCCGGGGACGAGTTCCTCATCCTGCACAACGACGGCGCGGAGAACTTCGAGATCGCCACCGCGCCGGTCACCGACCCCACCGCCTGGACGCCGCTGGTTCCGCACCGGGCCGAGGTCAGGCTGCTCGGCGTGGACGCGTTCGCGGACTTCATCGTGGTGTACTTCCGGCGCGACGGGCTGACCGGCCTGCGGATCCTGCGCCGACACGAGGATGGGGGGGACGGGACAGGCGAACACGAGATCGCGTTTCCCGAGCCGGTCTACCGGGTCGGCCCCGGCCTGAACCCCGAGTTCGGGGCCAGCCGGTTCCGCCTGTCGTACACCTCGCTTGTGACCCCAGGCTCGGTATACGACTGCGACATGGCGACCGGTGAGCTGACCCTGCTCAAGCGCCAGCCGGTGCTGCCCTCCCCGGCCGGCGAGGAGTACCGGCCTGAGGACTACCAGCAGTACCGGGAATGGGCGGTAGCTCCCGACGGCACCCGCGTCCCGATCTCGCTGGTGTGCCGCCGCGGCACACCCCGCGACGGCACCGCGCCGTGCCTGCTCTACGGCTACGGGAGCTACGAGATCTCCCGGGACCCGGCCTTCTCGATTCCGGTCCTCTCGCTGCTCGACCGGGGGTTCGTCTACGCGATCGCGCACGTCCGGGGCGGCGGCGAGATGGGCAGGTCCTGGTATACGGACGGCAAGCTGCTGCACAAGAAGAACACCTTCACCGACTTCGTCGCCTGCGCCCAGCACCTGGTCCGGGAGGGCTGGACCTCGGCCGGGCACCTGGTGGCCCGGGGCGGCTCGGCGGGCGGCCTGCTGATGGGCGCGGTGGCCAACATGGCCCCGGAAGCCTTCGCGGGCATCGTGGCGCACGTGCCGTTCGTCGACGCGCTGAACACGATCCTGGACCCGACGCTGCCGCTGACCGTCACCGAGTGGGAGGAGTGGGGCGACCCGCTGCACGATCCGCAGGTCTACGTGTACATGAAGTCCTACAGCCCGTACGAGAACGTGACCGGCCAGGCGTACCCGCCGATCTTCGCGCTGACCGGCCTGAACGACACGCGGGTCAGCTACCACGAGCCGGCCAAGTGGATGGCCCGGCTGCGGGCGGCGGCCAAGGGCGGCCCGTTCCTGCTCAAGACCGAGATGGAGGCGGGCCACGGCGGGCGCAGCGGGCGCTACGACGCGTGGCTGGAAGAGGCGCTCGTCCTCGCGTGGATCACGGAGACCGCCAGCGGCTAGTGGTCGAACAGCGCCTGCGGCTAGTGGTCGAACAGCGCCTGCGGCTAGTGGTCGAACAGCGCCTGCGGCTAGTGGTCGAACAGCGAGCTGACCGACTCGCCGTTGTGGATCCGGTTCATGGCCTCGGCCAGGGCCGGGGCCACCGACAGGACGGTCAGCTTCGGATGGAACGCGGGCATCGGCACCGAGTTCGTGCAGACGATCTCCGTGACGTCGGTGGCGGACAGCTTCTCCAGCGCGCTATCCGCGAACAGCCCGTGCGTGCAAGCCACCGCGACCGAACGTGCGCCCTGCTCGCGCAGCCTGTCGAGCAGCTCGAAGATGGTGGTGCCGCGCGCGATCTCATCGTCGAGCACGATCACGTCGCGCCCGCTCACGTCGCCGATGATGGTGGTGATCTTCACCTGCGTATCGCTGATCCGTTCCTTCGCCCCGGCCGCGACCGGCAGGCCCAGCCTGCGGGCGAACGCCGCCGCGCTCCTGGCGTTGCCGAGATCGGGTGAGACCACGATGGCGTTGGACAGGTCCTGGCCGCGGAAATGCGCGGCGAGCTCGCGCAGCGCGTGCAGGTGATCGACCGGCACCGAGAAGAAGCCGTGCACCTGCGGCGAGTGCAGGGTCAGCGTCAGCACCCGGTTGACCCCGGCGGTGACCAGCAGGTCGGCGACCAGGCGGGCGCCGATGGAGATCCTCGGCGCGTCCTTCTTGTCTGACCTGGCGTACGCGTAGTGCGGCATCACCGCCGTCACCCGCGCGGCCGAGGCGCCGCGGGCCGCGTCCGCCATCAGCAGCAGCTCGACCAGGTGTTCCTGGACCGGCAGCACCAGCGGCTGGATCAGGAAGACGTCCCGCTCACGGCAGTTGGACTGCAGCTGGACCTCGAGGCAGTCGTTCGCGAACCGTTTCAACCGCACCGGGCGCTGCGGCACGGAAAGGAACGCGCAGATCTCGGCGGTCAGCGCGGGGTGCGCGGTGCCGCCGAAGATGGCGATCTCACGCACGGGCGGGTTCCTTAGGTTCCGTGGCCGGTGTCCTCATCGGCGGCAGGCCGAGGTGCTCCCTGATCGCATTCTGGACGACTTCGGGTGCCGGCCGCGCGTCCACGGTGAAGACGTATTCCTTGCGCCGGAACAGCTCTAGCACGGGGGCCGTCTGCTGGTGATAGTCCCTCAGCCTGACCTCGAGCGCTTCCTCGGTGTCATCTTCCCTGGTGGTCAGCTCTTCGCCGCAGGAGTCGCAGCGCCCGGGCACCTTGGGGCTGTCGGCGATCAGGTTGTAGTCCATCTCGCAGTTGACGCACAGCCTGCGGTTGAGGACCCGGCGGCGGACCTCGGAGTCCGGCAGGTCGAGCACGATGACGCCGTCGATGTCGTAGCTCTCGAGGAAGAACTCGGTCTGCCGCCGGTTCCGCGGGAACCCGTCGATGATGAAACCGTAGTTCCAGTCATGCTGGGTGAGCCGGTCCCTGACCACCGACTCCACCAGGTCGTCCCCGACTAGCTCTCCCGCCGCCATGATGCGCCGCACTTCCGCGCCCATCTTGGTGTGGTTCTGCACATTCCAGCGGAAGATGTCGCCGACGCTGATGTGCACGATGTCCAGGTCCGCCGCCAGCAACTGGCTCTGCGTGCCCTTACCACTGCCCTGGACTCCCATGATGATGTACTTGCGCATGGCGTCAGCCTGACATACGCGGCGGGGTGCCGGTGCCCGCGGGTGATGGCCTGGCCGGACCGGCGGAGCCCGTGCCCAGACCATGAGGGAGAATATCCGCTCTGGCGCCCTCCGCAGTCCGGCATTCAGGTTCCGGCGCTACCCTCATGGCATGGAAAACGCTACCCCGGCCGAAGGGGCCGGGCTAGCCGCGCCCGCGGAGCCCGGCGGCAGTGCCGCGCCCGCGGGGCCCGTGTGGCGGTTCCTGATCGAGCCGCGGTGGCTGGGATGGCACCTGCTCATGGTCGTCTCCTTCTGGGGCATGCTCTGGCTCGGCGACTGGCAGCTCCACCGCGCCCTGGCAGGCAACGGGCTGAGCTGGGCCTACACGTTCGAGTGGCCGCTGTTCGCCGGTTTCGCCGTGGTGTTCTGGGCCAAGACGATCAGGGATGAGTTCCGGCTCAAGCGCAACGGGAGTCTCGCCGGGGCGTCCGGTGAGCCGGCCGACCTGCCCTTCGGCGTCGGGACGATCCAGGCCCGCGCAGCCCAGTCCGCGGCGCCCGCCGAGGACGAGGACGAGGAGCTCAGCGCGTACAACGCCTACCTGTCGCGGCTCAACGCCGAGGTCAAGAACCACGGCCGGTGGCACGGACTACGCTAGGTAGTAGTAGTCCTGTTGATGATCGGGAGATGAACGTCGTGGAAGCAGCGGTGCTCCGGTACCGGGTGATGGCCTACATAACCGGCGTGGTGCTGGTCATCTTGTGTTTCGTCGGCATCCCCCTGCAGATCGCGGGCTACCCGGCCGTGGCCAACGACGTCGGCGTAGTGCACGGCATCCTGTACATCATCTACCTGGTGTTCGCCTGGATCCTGTCCAGGAAGCTGCAGCTGGCGAACAGGCCGACCGTGATCATGCTGCTGGCCGGGACCATCCCGATCATGACCTTCATCGTCGAGCGGTGGATCACCCGCCAGTACATCAACCCCGCGCTGGCCGGCCAGGCTCCGGCGGCCGAGCCCGTGGTCCCCCGGGCGTAACGCGTTGAGTGAGCATTACTTCTCCGCGAACCCGCAGGTACCGCACCGTCCGGGTCAGGTGCGGGTGATCCTGCCCGACGTGTTCCTGGAGCTGGCCACTGACGCCGGGGTGTTCTCACCGGCCCGCCTCGACCCGGGTACCCGCCTGCTGCTCGACGCGGCCCCGCCGCCGCCCGGCTCGGGTGACCTGCTCGACTTGGGCTGCGGCTACGGCCCGATCGCCTGCGTGCTGGCGGCCCGCTCGCCGGAGGCTACCGTGTGGGCCGTGGACGTCAACGAACGCGCCCTGGAGCTGTGCGCGCGGAACGCGGCCGCGGCGGGCCTGGCCAACGTGCGCTGCGTCACCCCCGACGACCCTGACCTGCCCGCGCAGTTCGCCGGGATCTGGTCCAACCCGCCGGTCCGGATCGGCAAGGATGCGCTGCATTCGCTGCTCCGCACGTGGCTAGGGCGGCTAAGCCCGGGCGGCGAGGCCCACCTGGTGGTCGGCCGCAACCTCGGTGCCGACTCGCTGCACCGCTGGCTCACCGAGCAGGGCTGGCCCGTGACGCGCCTGTCCGCACGGAACGGTTACCGCCTGCTGCGGATAACTTCTTTGGCCGAACGAGCCGTGGTGACTCCCCCTTGACCGCCAGCACGCCGGGCGGCGGTACGTCCCCAGGTGGTCCCCCCCGCCAGCTCCGTCCTACCGAGGTCAAGCGACTCAACCGCGAGTGGCGGCGGGCCAGTGAGACGCGGCTGGCCCTGCTGCTCGACTCGGTCGCGCAGCCGTTCAACGTGGGTTCCATCGTCCGCTCCGCCGCCGCGTTCGGCGCCGAGCACCTGTGGCTGTGCGGCAATACGGCGCCGCTCGGCCACCCTGGGGTCGGTAAGACCGCGCTGGGGACCCAGCGGCTGGTCGAGGCGACGCAGGAGCCGAGCCCGGTCGCCGCGGCCAAGGCGGCCGCGGACCTGGGACTGCGAGTCGTCGCCGTCGAGCTGGCGACCGGCGCCGTCCCGCTGCACGAGGCGCCCCTGGACGGGGATGTCTGCCTCGCGTTCGGCAACGAGGATCACGGGTGCACGGCGGCGCTGCTCGCGGTGGCCGACGCGGTTACCTACATCCCGCAGTCCGGCCGGGTCGGGTCGCTGAACGTCGCGGTGGCGGCCGCCGTCGCGATGGCCGAGGCGCGCCGCCGTTCCTGGGCGCGCTGAGCCGCCGTTCCCGCTGAGCCGCCGTTCCCCAGGCCGCGGCGTAACTCGGCATCCGGCGGGCACCGGCAGTTCACCAGGTCAGTGCGGGAAACAGGCATACTAGCCATCGTGGCGGCATCTTTCCTTGATCATCCGCGTCCCATCGCGTTCGCGCACCGTGGCGGCGCGGCCCACGCGCCCGAGAACTCCTGGACCGCGTTCGAGCACGCGGTCAAGCTGGGTTACGCGTACCTGGAGACCGACGCCCGCGCGACGTCGGACGGGAAGCTGATGGCGTTCCATGACCGCACGCTCGACCGGGTGACCGACGCGTCCGGCCCGATCGGCGCGCGGTCCTACCATGAGGTCGCCGCGCTGCGGATCGCAGGCTCGGAGCCGATACCGCTCATCGAGGACCTGCTCGGTGCGTGGCCCGACGTCCGGTTCAACATCGACCTCAAGGACGAGCCGGGGATTTCGCTGCTGCCGGGCGTACTGCGCCGCACCGCGGCCTGGAACCGGGTCTGCGTGACCTCGTTCTCCGGCAGCAGGCTCCGCACCGCGCGCGGGCTGCTCGACCAGCCGGTGTGCATGACGACCTCGCCGGCCGCGATCGCCGCCGTCCGCTGCACGATAGGCCCGGCCTCGCACGGGCTGCAGGCCCGCCTGCTGGCCAGCAGGCTGTCACGGTGGGAGGCACGTTGCGCCCAGGTGCCCGGCAAGGTGGCCAACGAGTCGTTCGTGCGCCACGCCCACGCCCTCGGCCTGGACGTCCACGTCTGGACCATCAACGACCGGGCCGAGATGATCCGGTTCCTGGACCTGGGGGCCGACGGGATCATGACCGACGACATCGAGACGCTCCGCGATGTCCTCCTCCAGCGGGGTCAGTGGCACCCGCGCAGTGACTGACACCGCCCGCGGACCTGACCGCAGCCGATCTTCTTGGCAAAACACGATTGGGTAACGCCTGCAACGGGAATCTTGTCCGGGTATTCAGCGTTGATGAGTAGTACCGCTGACAGCCTGGGAGGCAGCAAGCAATGGCCGAACGCGCACTTCGCGGCACCCGGCTCGGTGCGACGAGCTACGAGAACGACAGGAACACCGATCTCGCACCCCGTCAGGATGTCCCTTTTGACTGCCCGAACGGGCACCATTTTAGCGTGCCCTTCGCAGCTGAGGCGGAACTTCCTGGTACCTGGGAGTGTCGTGTCTGTGGTGCGATCGCCATCGCCGCGACCGGGGAATCCCCTTCCCCGAAGAAGGCGAAGCCGCCGCGCAGCCACTGGGACATGCTCATGGAGCGTCGGACCGTCGAGGATCTCGAGGCCGTTCTCGCCGAGCGTCTTCAGGTCATCAGGGAACGCCGTGGCAGCGACCGCGGTCAGGACCTCGGGGCCAACCGCCCCCACCGCAGGAGCGCGTAGCTCGCCTGTTACCTGCCCTTACGCAGGGTCTTGGTTTCGGCGTACGAGCTGAGCTGGCGCAGCCGCTTTGCTGTCCCCCACTGCGCGACCCGCAAGAACGCCTCGAGCATGATGGTGCTGCTCATCTTCGACGCGCCGTGCTCACGTTCCACGAACGTGATCGGCACCTCGACGATCTTCAGGCCCGCCCGGGCCACCCGGATGGTCAGGTCGATCTGAAAGCAGTAGCCGGTCGACTCCACCTTGTTCAGGCTGATCTTCTTGAGGGTGGCGGCACGGTAGGCGCGGAATCCGGCGGTCGCGTCCTTGACGCCAAGGCCCAGCATGAGCCGGGTGTAGATGTTGGCGCCCCGGGACAGGGCCTCGCGGGATTTCGGCCAGTTGACCACCTTGCCGCCGCGCACCCACCGGGATCCGATGGCCAGGTCCGCGTGAGCCACCGCGCCGACCAGGCTGGGCAGGTGCTCGGGCTGGTGAGAGCCGTCAGCGTCCATCTCCACGATCACGTCGTAGTCGCGCTCGAGCGCCCAGCCGAACGCGGCGATGTAGGCCTTGCCTAGGCCGGCCTTCTCCGTCCGGTGCATGACCTGCACGTGCGGGTCGGTCTCGGCCAGCTTGTCCGCGATGTCGCCGGTACCGTCCGGGCTGTTGTCGTCCACGACCAGCAGGTCCGCCTCGGGCAGCGCCGCCCTGACCCGGCCCGCGATGGACTCAAGGTTCTGCCGCTCGTTGTACGTCGGCATAACGATGACGACCCGGTCGGCCGACGGCCCATCGGATGGAGTTGGCTCTGTCACGACCCCTGCCTATCGCTGCGGTTGGTTAACAGCCGGTGTTAGTTGCGAACCTAGTCACGGACGGTGCAGGCCATGATATCCCCGTGCTGACCGGTCCCGGCTTGACGTTCCCCGACCGGCGACGCCTGTCCCTCAAGTGCGTTCTGTGGACAACGAACTTGCCCTCAGATTCGTGCCCCGCCGAGGTTCGCGCTATGCGCGGCGGACGGCCT
The DNA here is from genome assembly GCA_963806335.1 of uncultured Actinomycetes bacterium. GTDB lineage: Bacteria > Actinomycetota > Actinomycetes > Streptosporangiales > Streptosporangiaceae > Palsa-504. The sequence continues at coordinate 327,282 of CAWDXO010000012.1, read as the reverse complement.
GCGCAGGATGGCGGCAGCGATACCGGCGAAGGAAAAGGGCCCGGGCAGCGCCTTCGGACCGGAGTCCGTCCCGTTGGCAACGGGCTGGTCTCCGTTGTCTACTGGGTGCCCGGGCCCTTTCCAGGCCCAACCCCCCGTCCAGCCAGACGAGCCGCAGCCCCTCCGGGGCCACGCCTAGGCCACGAGGACGGCTGGATGCTAGCGCCCCTCCACCATGACGTGACTCCGAACCTAACGAGCCTGCCCGGTCCGGCTAGCGAGCCCTGATGCTGGACTGAGCAGCAACTTACCCCTGATCCCGGCAATGTCAACCACGGACCTGGCCGTTTGTTTGCCCGTTTTGCCCCGAGGGTCTATACCTTTCGCCTGAGGAGGGGAAAAATAAGCAGCGGCTGGCCTCTTGCACACCGCGCTTTCGGGGTATGGATCCCCCACTTAGCGTCCCATGACGTTCTCGGCCCCATGCTTACGCGGCCGACGCCGCAGCTCCCCGGAGGTGATCGAATGGATGGTAGTGCCGACCGGTTTCTGGATCTGATCCACCAACTTGAGGACTTCACGCGCGCAGTATCGCCTGAGCAGGCGCACTCAGAGTTCGACGAGACCACCCTCCAGGTGTTCTGGATGCGGTGGCCGCAGCTATCGGCGTGGTCGGGTTCCCTCTGGCGGCTGCTGTCCGAAGAGCTGGCCGGCCCGTCCTCCCCGCACGACGACTCAGAGCTTTTCGAAATCGGCGAAAGTGGCTGACGTCCGCCGCCGGGCTCTCACGGTCGGGGACCTTACTCAGTCGCGGGGGCCGGTCACCACTACCCCGGACTGTCCGGTAGCGGAGGCCGCGGCCGCGATGGTCCGGGAACAGGTGGGTTCGGCTCTCGTCATGCAGGGACCGTTCCTGGCTGGCATCCTGACCGAGCGCGACGTGCTCAAGGCCGCCGCGTCCGGGGCGGACCTCACCACGATCCCGGTCTCGGCCTGGATGACCAAGGACCCCCAGTCGGCGGATCCGGAGACACCGGTCGAGGACGCGGCCCAGATCATGCTGCTGAACGGCTTCCGCCATCTGCCCATCATGGAGGGCCGGAAGGTCTACGGCGTGGTGAGCCTGCGTGACCTGTTCGCCGCCAGGATCAGCCGTCCCCCGCAGCAGCGCGGCCCCGCGGCCTGACCCTGGGTCGGCCATGGCGGACCAGCGGAATTCAGCCCGCAGGACCTGCGGCTCATGCAGGGCCTGGCCCAGCAGGTCACCGCGCTGCGGCCGGAACTGGTGAACAACGACGCCACCGTCGGCGAGCTGGCCTGGGGCTGGGGCAAGGACCACGCCGACCTCGGTGATACCTGGCGGCGCCGGCTGTGGTTCGACGGGACCGCCCTGGCCGGCTGGGGCTGGATTTTCCTGCCCTACCGGGTGCTACGCAGCGACGGGCAGTTCCTCGACCTCACCGCGTCGGTGCTGACGTGGCAGGTCCACCCGGACCGCCCGGAGCTCCTCGAGCAGCCCGGCAGCCTTAGCCGGGCCGACCAGACACGCCTCGGCATTCTTCTCAGCAAGATGCTCGGATGATCAAGCCTGGCCCCTGTGGTCGGCGACCGGCGCGCACCCGCGATGAACCCGGGCGGCGGTTAATGTCGTAGCCCCGTGGTGTAATCGGCGGATGCTGGAGACACCAGAGGAAATCGATCACCTGCAGCAGCTACTTGATCGCAGCGCGGCCGGAGCCGGGCCGCACCTGAAGGGCATCATCACCGACGAGCGCCGCGTGTCCGCGGAGCAGCTATGCCAGCGACTGCAGGGGATGAAGCTGCTGGTCGTGGCGACGGTGACGGCCGACGGCCGCCCGCTGGCCGGACCGGTCGACGGCTACTTCCTGCACGGATCCTTCTACTTCGGCTCGGGCCGGGACTCGGTCCGCATGCGCCACCTGGCCGTGCGACCAGGAGTCAGCGCCAGCCATCTGCCTGGTGATGAGCTCGGCGTCACCGTTCATGGGCGGGCCGAGCTGTTCGCGATCAGCGACCCGGCTCACGTCGAGCTCCGGCAGGCCATGCTCGACCACTACCTGCCGAGGCAGGGACCTGAGTTCGAGACCTGGCTGGATGAGTCGGACGGCCTGGGAGCGCGGATCGCGGCGGAGAAGATGTTCACCTTCGCGATGGCCAGCTAACACCGCCGCTTGCCTCAGGAGCGCGCGGCGCCGGCCGGCAGGCTGACGCCGGTAAGCCGCTCGGCCTCGTCCCACAGCCGGGTCGCGGTGGCCGTGTCGCGTGCCCGGCGGGGCGGCTGAACGGTGGTCGTCGGACCGACGAGCCCGAACCACCTGCTCGGCCCGTAGTAGCCGCCGTTGACGGCACCGGCGCTGGTCGCCGCGTAAAGCAGCGGCTCAGTGCCGGGCCCGACCTCCTGCGAGGGGAGGAAGCCGAAGCTGTTGAACGGCGTCCGCTTTGGCTTGGCGCGGCCCAGGCTCGCCCCGGCGGTCTGCAAATTTGTCCGGGTAAACCCGGGGTGCGCGGCGTTGCTCATCAGGTTCCAGCCGTGCTGGGTGGCGAGATCCGCGAGACGCAGGGTCATCATCAGGTCGGCCAGCTTGGACTGGGCGTACGCCAGGTTGGGACTGTAGCGGCGCGTCCACTGCGGGTCATCGAAGCGGATCCGGCCGTAGCTGGCGACCCCACTGCTCATGGTGACGACCCGGGGCGCCGGGGCGGTAAGCACCAGTGGCAGCAGTCGCAGGGTCAGCGCGAACGGCCCGAGGAAGTTGCCGCCGAACTGCAGCTCGAAACCGTCGGCGGTCGTCATCCGGGTCGGCGGCGCCATCACGCCGGCGTTGTTGATCAGCACGTCGACGGGCGTACCGTCCGCGATCAGGCCGTCGGCGAACTCCTTGACCGAACCGAGATCGGCTAGGTCGATCCGGCGAACCTCCAGGCTCGCGCCGGGTTGCCTGGCCAGGATCTCGTCGCGGGCCTGCTCCCCCTTGGCGATGGTCCGGACGGCCATCACGACGTGCGCCCCGGCTTCGGCCAGACGTCGCGTGGCCTCCTTACCGGTACCGCTGTTCGCGCCCGTGACCACCACGAGCTTGCCTTCCTGATCGGGAACGGCGTACATGATTGCTCCTCCGGATTTTTCAGCTTCCGTTAACTTCCGTCAGCTTCCCTCAGCTGCAGACCAGCGGTCTGTTATTTCTTGAATTTAGCAGACCGGTGGTCTGTACACAAGGAACCGGCGGTCTGTAAAATATCCGGCATGGCGGTATTCCAGCGGGCGCGAAACCAGGAGCAGCGCGAGGCGCGCCGCCAGGCGATCCTCGGCGCGGCGGCCGCGATGCTCGCCGAGATGCCCGTGGCCGAGGTCACCCTCAACGAGCTCAGCCGGCGCGCCGGGCTGGCTAAGTCGAACGTCCTGCGCTATTTCGAGTCCCGTGAGGCAGTCCTGCTTGAGCTGCTCGACTCGGCATGGCAGGACTGGCTCGCGCAGCTGGAGCGGGATCTGGCGGACGGCGTCGATGCGGCCGCGCCGCTCGCCGGACGCGCCGACCAGCTGGCCGCCGCGCTGGCGATCTCGCTGGCGGCCCGCCCGATGCTGTGTGACCTGATCAGCGCCCAGGCCGCGGTGCTCGAGCGCAACGTCTCGCCTCAGGTCGCGGCGCAGTACAAACGGGCCGGCATGACCGGCATCGCCGAGCTCGGCCGCCTGGTGTCCGGGTGGGTCCCCGAGCTCGGCGAGCAGGACGCGTTCCGCCTGGCCGGCGCCACGGTCATGATGACCAGCGCGCTGTGGCCGCATACGCAGCCGTCGGCCGCGATGCTCGCCGCCTACGAGGCCGACCCGGAACTGGCGGCGATGCGCCTGGACTTCACCTCGACCATCCGGGAGGTGCTCGAGGTGATGACGGCCGGGCTGCTGGCACGTTCGTCCCAATAGGGAATCGCATCGGGTACGGTACAGCGTGCCTGTGACTGTGGAGCGCTTCGACGCGCGTACCTGGCCCGACAAGGTGCTGGACGAGCTGTTCGCGGACGCGTTCCCCGCGTTCATCACCGCGGACCTGGAAGCGAAAAAGTACATCGACCGGGTCCGGGAGTGGTTCGCCGACCTGAACATCATGCTGGTGGACGAGAACGAGGTTCCGGTCGCCACCGGCTGGGGCGTGCCGATCCGGTGGAACGGCGAGGTGGCCGATCTTCCCTCCGGCTACACCGACACCACCAAGCTCGCGGTACAGGGCCACGATAGTGGCCAGGAACCCGATACCTTCGTGATCTGCGGCGGAATCGTCAGCCGAACCAAGGCTGGGCAGGGGCTGGCGGCTGAGCTGATCAAAGCGCTGCGCGACCTCGGCGTGCGGGCGGGCTGCCCGCGAGTCATCGCCCCGGTACGCCCGACCCTCAAGCCCGCCTATCCCCTGACCCCCATCGACACCTTCGCCTGGTGGACGCGGGACGACGGCGCCCCGCTCGATCCGTGGCTGCGCACCCACTGGCGGCTGGGCGGCCGGATCATCGCCACCGCGCCCCGGTCACAGACGATGACGGGAACCGTGAGCGAGTGGGAAAGCTGGACCGGGATGGCCCTCCCCTCGACCGGCGACTACGTCATTCCCCGCGGTCTGAGCATCCTGCACATCGACCGCGATGAGAACTGCGGTACCTATATCGAGCCGAACGTCTGGGTACGGCACCGGTAACCGGCGGTTTGAGCCGCCATCCAGGTGCTGGCGTGCTGGACGCGTTCGGTGAGGGTGTAGACGCCGAGCTGGGCGCGTTCGGAATAGGGCAGCCAGTCGATGGCCAGGCGGCGGGCGATGTAGTCGACCGCGGAACGAACCCTGGGAATCTCCGGGTCGTCGGTGTGGCCGTGGGGCGCGAACAACTGGTCAAGTCCAGGGCGGATGAGGTCGGCCAGCGGCACCTGATGCTGGAGGCCGACCGACACGGCGATGGCGTAGCTGGTCACCAGGCCGGCCCCGCTGGTGCCGTGCTTGCCCCAGTGGATGAATACCTCGCCGAGGCTTCCGTCGCCGCGCTGGTTAGCGGTGAGATAGAACCGTTCAGGACCGATGGTTACGGTGGTGGTGTGTCCGCCGCGGCGCCGTGGCATGTGCCGCTGAACCACTACCACCATAGCCTGACCTCCGAAATAAGGTATGAATTGGCTAATCGTAGAGCCACGACGCAAGCCATGGTAGCTCTTAAGCTTATCGGCAGGCCATAGCCTTCTCCCGGCAGGCGCGCCGGATCCGGCGGGAATCTGGCGTCCGGTGACCAGGTCGGTAGGGTGGCGATCGTGACGCACGTCCTCACCACGCAACGCCTAGTCCTGCGTCCGGCGACGGTACAGGACCACGGCACGCTGCTGGCTCACTGGGCCGCGCCGGACGTACGGCAGTTCCTGTTTGACGGGGCCATGCTGTCTGCGGCGGAAATCACCGAAGCCATCGCGGATAGCGTGCGCGACTTCGCCGTAGCCGGGTATGGCCTCTGGCTCATCTACGAGAAGAACGGCACTGAGCTAGTGGGCACGGCCGGACTGCGGCCATTGGACGACGTGGGACTCGAGATCTTCTACAGTCTGGTCCCCCGTTTCTGGGGAAAGGGCTACGCCACCGAGGCTGCCCGCGCCGTGGTGGATAACGCCCTTGGCCTGCTCGGCTTGCCCGAGGTGCTGGCCGAGGTCGACGAGGGCAACGTCGCATCCGTCGCCGTCGTCAAGCGGCTCGGTATGACCCCGTTCGAGGTGGTGCCCGGCAAGCTCGGCCCGATGACCCGCTACCGCAAAACAGCTAGCTCTGCTTCCCGGTAGCCGACGATATTCGTATCTATTATCGTGTCTTAGCCATTGCGCGCAACGCTGGTTTTCGCTATCCTGTTCTATAGATAGATCATTCTTCCCGAACGGGCGGTGATACGTGCCCCGAGGACCAGCTTCCCCCGACCCCACCCGGCGCGCTCACGCTCCCGGCGCCCCCCAGCCCGACCCGACCTGGGGCTGGGACGTCGCCGGAAATCCGATCGATGAGGCGGACGGGTGGCGTCCGGTCCCGGCCGGGACGGATCCGCTGGCTGACCCGGATCGGTGGGAGGCGTGGCTGGCCGCGACGGACAGCGGTGATCCGCCGCCCGATCCCGAGCAGGATCCCCGGTGGTGCCCGGATCCGGACGATCCGGCGCTGCCCGATGACGTGGACCTGGATACGCTGCGGGCGGAGTCCCGGCGGATCGCCGCCGCCCAGGCCGCGGAGCAGGCCGCCGAGGCCGAGTGGGCCGCTCGGCTGCCCCCGGATGCGGAGATACCCCAGGCCGGGGTGAGGGTGGGCCGGCGGGGGCCGGGGATGCCCGGCTCGGCGCGGCGGGTCCCCGGTGAGTACGCCGGCCCGGCCGGCGGGTTCGGCACCGGGCAGCCGCTGGATGTGGCGCCCGGCGGCGGGGTGCTGCTGGGGTTCGCTGAGGACGCCGCCGGAGATAATGACCGGTTCGCCGGGGCCAGTGATGATGAGCTGGCCGGGATCATCGGCGCGCTGGACCGGGCCGAGGCCACCGCGTGCTCCCTCAAGCACGCCGCGCTGGCGGAGTTCACCCGCCGCCGTCCCGCCCCCGGCCACGCGCCCGACGGCCCGGCAGGGATGCCGGCGGAGCGGGAGGAGTTCGCCGGGGATGAGATCGCCCAGCTGCTGGCCGAGGGCCGCGGCACCGCGGAGGGGATGCTGGACCTGGCCCGGGACCTGGAAGTCAGGCTGCCCGGCACCAGGGCGGCGTTCCGCGCCGGGGTCCTGCGGCATGCCAAGGCGCAGATCATCGCCTGGGCCACCGTCCTGCTGGATGCGGAGGAGGCCCGGGCGGCGGAGGAGCTGGTGCTGGGGCGGGCCGGGCGGCTGACGCCGGGCGGGCTGCGGGCCGCGATCGCCCAGGCGGTGATGGCGTCGAGCTTGTCAAATTCCCTGTGTAAGCTAGGGCAGTCGTTGTCCTTTTGTTATGTTACTAATTTTATTGCGGGTAGTTTCCGGCGTCCAGGTCAGACGGGGACGCGGTCGGGGAACGTGACGGCGAATGCATTCATGGCTGCTTTCCAGCCCAGCGTTCCGGTGCCTCGCTGTCCTCTTTCGAGAACCAGCCCGTCGCCGTCGATATGGCGCCCGGTGACATTCCTGATCCCGAGGTAGAGAAGCTTGATTGCCGCCTCGTCGGTGGGGAAATGACCCCGGTTCTTGGTTATCTTCCGCAACTGGAAGTTAACTGACTCGATAGCGTTAGTCGTGTAGATTACCTTCCTGATAGCGGAATCGAACATGAGGAACGGGACGAAAGTGTCCCAGGCGCGTTCCCACGCGGCGACCATCCCCGGGCTTTTCTTCCCGAAATCGCGGCGCAGGTTCTCCAGGGCCGTCCGCGCGGCGGCCTCGTTGAGGGCGGTGTAGATCGGCCGCATAGCGGCGGCCGCCTTCTTACGCTCCTTCCACGACACGTACTTCATCGATGACCGGATCAGGTGAATGACGCAGGTCTGCACCGTCGCCCTGGGCCAGGTCGCCACGATCGCGTCAGGCAGGCCGCCGAGCCCGTCGCAGCACACGAACAGGACATCCCTGATCCCGCGGTTGCGGAGCTCGGCGAGCACGCCCGCCCAGAACCGCGATCCCTCGGCCGCGCCCAGCCAGATGCCCAGCACGTGCTTGAACCCGTCCGCGTCGACACCGGTGACCAGGTACGCGGCCTTGTTATCCACCGCGCCGCCGTCCCGGACCTTCACCACCAGCGCGTCGATGTATAGAATGGCGTAAAAGGCATCCAGCGGCCTGTTCTGCCATTCGGTGATCTCGTCAGTGACCACATCAGTCACCGCCGATACCAGCGCGGGAGAAACCTCAGTCCCGTAAACCTCCGCCAGGTGCGCGCGAATATCCCTGCGTCGTCATCCCGCGGGAGTAAAGCGAGAGGATCATGTCATCAACAACCCCGACGCGCCGCTGCCCTTTCGCCACGATCCGCGGCTCGAACTCGGACTTCCGGTCCCGCGGAACCGACAGCCGCACCGGGCCCGACGTCGTCGTGACCGTCTTCCCGAAAGAACCATTCCGGGAATTACCGGTCCCGTTCCCGGCCGGGTCGCCTTTCACGTAACCCAGGTGATCGTCCATTTCCGCGCCCAGCGCCCGCTCGATAACCCGGGCCGTCAGCTGCCCGATCAGCCCGCCCGGCCCGTCCAGCAGCGACACGCCGGCATCCTGCGCATCAGCGATCATCCGGTCGATCGCCGTGTCGCTGACCAAAGCCGCCAGCCTTACCGCCGCGGCCTCCTCAGCGGGGAGCACCATTTCCTGCAGGCCCTCACGCACCACACCCTCGGCGACGATTTCCTGTACCTTTTCGGCCTCTTCCGTGCTCACTCAGGGTGTCCTCTCCGCCAGCGCAACCCTCGTCACACTGGGATCACCTGCACCTTCTCACACAAATCATTAAACAGGCTCTGGCCGTCGCGCCGCAGAAGGCGCGGAAGCGGCGGGAGGAGGCCGCGAAGGACGCCCGGGTGCAGCGGTGGGCCGAGGACAGCGGGAACGCGGCGCTGGCCGGCCGGGAACTCCCCCCGGCCGAGGTGCTGGCCGCGGACCAGCGGATCTCCTGGTGGGCCCGGCAGCTCCGCAAGGCCGGGCTGGCCGGCAGCATGGATGAGCTGCGCGCCCGCGCCTACCTCGACCTGCTGCTGGACAAAGACTCCCGCCCCGCTCCCCCCGCCCCCGCATGTGACGGCACCACCGGCAAGACCGGCAAGCCCGGCAAGACCGGCGAAACCGGCAAGCCCGGTGAAACCGGCAAGCCCGGTGAGACCGGCGAGCCCGGTGAAACCGGCAAGCCCGGTGAGCCCGGCGAGCCCGGTGAGACCGGCAAGCCCGGTGAGACCGGCGGGAGCGGGAACAGTGGTAGCGGCGGCGAGAGCGGCAGCGGCGGTCCGGCAGGCGGTCCGGGGACCGGCGGGTCAGGACCCCCGGGGTCCCCGGTCCCGGCGGATCCGGCCGCGCCGATGACCGCGCCGGGGGCGGGGGTGCGGCCGTCGGGGTTCGTCGGGGCGGCTGCACCTGACCGTCCCGCTGACCACCTTGCTGGGGCTGGCGGACCGGCCCGGGGAGATCCCGGGGCTGGGCCCGGTCGACCCGTGGCTGGCCCGGGACCTGGCCCGCGCCGCCGCCGCCAACCCCACGACCACCTGGTGCCTGACCGTCACCGACGGGCAGGGCCACGCGATCGGGCACGGCTGCGCCCGGCCCGCCCCCGGAAACCGCGCTAAAGGGCCGGGCGACCAGCAGAAAACCGGGCCGCCCGGCGGACCCGGCCCGCCGGATCCGCCCGGCGCGGCCAGCCGGGACGGCCCAGGGTTCACCGTCACCGCCGGCGGCCGGGACGGGCCGCCGGGCGGGTACGGATCCTGGCGGTTCACCACCGGGGTTCCCGGGCAGCGGGACCTGGCATTCGCGGTGGACCCGATCGCCACCGGGAGCTGTGATCACCGGTTCGAGGCCGCCGGGCATGACCCGGGCCGTAAGCTGCGGCACCTGGCCCAGATCCGGCACGCGACTTGCACCGCCCCCGCCTGCCGGCGACCCGCCGCCCAGGCCGACTTCGAGCACAACATCCCCTACGAGGCCGGCGGCCGGACCTGCCTGTGTAATGGCGGTCCGAAGTGCCGGCATGACCACCGGCTCAAACAGCACCCCCGCTGGAAGGTCGAGCAGATCACCCCGGCCACCTTCCGCTGGACCGCCCCCTCCGGCCGGACCAGCACCACCGAACCCACCCGCTACCCCATCTAATACCGCGACCGGAAACCTTTGCCTGGGTCACGTCAGCTCGTCGGGATCATAGAACGCAGTTTCTGGTCCGTCTCAGTCAGCAGCTCCCGCGATGCCCGCTTGTGGTGGCGATGCGGGAGGTGCGGATGGCATGCTAGGAGGCTGGCGATCATAAGGAGATCAGCGGTGACTCATTCTCCCGGTACGCAGTCCCAGTACCGGCGCACCCCTCTCAGCTCAGAAGAGAAGGCCCGGGGCGAGGCGAACCTGGCTCCCTTCGTGGCCCAGATGCTTGTCGCGAGGGGACGGTTCAGGGTGAGCGCCGACACGTCAGACCAGGTGGAGCTGTTTCAGGGGGTCGCCCGCAGGGTGAGCGACATGCTCCGGCGGCCTGTGGCCAGCTATGCCAATGGCAGGGAAATCGTGATCACCTTCGGTCAGCAGGAGGCCCCGGCCGCGCGCATCTCCTCGAGAGCCGCCCGACCACCTGCGATCTCGGGCAGGTTACGGTAGAAAGCCCTCGCTGCGCATGATCGCATTGACCGCCGGACGCCATTCCGGCTCGTTCTGCTCGCGGACGTAAAATCCGCGCCTATCGACGCGCCTAATGGCTGGCCCGGTGGGAAACCTGGCGCAGAACGCGTCAAAGAGCCCTTGCTCGAAATCGGCCAGGACCCCGCGTCTTGATCGATTTGCAGCAGACCCAATGCGTCCCCTTGCCGCCGCTCTCCGCCGTTTATACTGGCCGCCAGCCCTCGGGATCCGGGCGCGCGGCCAGCGGGGCGCCCGGATCGTACGGCTCGCGCGTGAAGACGAACGTTCCGAGGTCAAAATGGTCGACCACGTCGTCCGGGCCGCCTACTACGCGGAGCGTCTCCCCGAGGTAGTAGCCGTCGAGGCCGGTCCAGGTGCCGTCGGGCTCGGCGCGGAAACGGGACGCCCGGCCGCCTGCGGACACCGGCGCCAGCTCCACGCCGCGGTCGGCAAGCAGCCGGAGCAGGTAGGGGCGCGGTCCCCAGTACCACAGACCGGTCAGCGCGAGCAGGGCCTGGTCGACTTCGGGCAGCGGCTTCCACCGGGCCGGGAGACGCGGCTCGTTATCGGCCACGATCCGGGCCAGGTCGGTGGCAATCGCGCCGATGTCGGGTCCGGACGTGGCGTTGGCCAGGGCGATCCCGCCGACGCCGTCGGCCGCGCTGACGCACAAGGTGGCCAGGAAGCCTGGCATCGAGCCGCCATGGCCAAAGAACAGCCGCCCGTCTAGGCGGAACAGTTGCAGGCCGAGCCCGTAGCCGCCGTCCCGGATGTCGTCACCGGGCGGGGCGGCGGGGGTCCGCATCTCGGCCAGCGTCTCGGCGCCCAGTACCCGGTCGTCGCCGTCCAGCAGGAATGCCGCGAAGCGGCACAGGTCCTCAGCGGTCGACCATAGCTCCCCGGCGGGGGCCATCAAGCCGGTCTGTTCGGCGGGTTCCAGCTGCATGACATCCGCCCACGGGTGCACCGCGAAGCCGCGCGCGTGCGGCGACTGCGGCTGAACCGTGGTGCGCGGCATACCTAGCGGTTCGAGGATCTCCTGGCGCAGGACCTCATGCCAGGGCTGCCCGCGCAGCTCGCCGACCAGCGCGCCGAGCAGCGCATAGCCCGGATTGGAGTAGTGGAACAGCCGCCCGGCCGGATGGCGTCCGGGCTGGTCCCCGAGGATGCTGGCCAGCTCGGGCCGCAGCTGGCCGGGAGTACGTTCCCACCAGGGGCCATCCGCTTCTGAGGCCAGGCCCGCGGTGTGGGAAAGCAACTGGGCGATGGTCGCGCTCTCCGCCTGGCTAACGCCTAGGTACTTGCCCAGCGGATCGCCGAGGTCCAGCCGCCCCTCATCACGGAGCCGCATGACCAGCACCGCGACGAACGTCTTGGTCAGCGAGCCGATGCGGTATTGGGTGTCGCCGTCGGGCTCGTGTCCCTCGAGCATGCTGCGCGCGCCGCACCATACCTGGCGCCCATCTCGCATCACCGCGCCGACCAGCGAGGGCGTCCGGCCCTTGGCCTGACCGACCGCCACGCGGAGGGCCAGGGCCCGGCGCGTGGCCGGCAACAGGTCTGGGGCGGGCACATCTGGGGCGGGCACATCTGGGGCGGGCACATCTGGGGCGGGCACATCTGGGGCGGGCACAGCTGAGGAAGAAGAAACGGTCACCGTTGAACCCTAACGGCCACGCAGACCGGACCCGCGACGGCACGCGCGGTCAGGAAGTCACGCCCGCGCCGTCAAGGAGTCAGACGAGGAGTCGGCGGGTTACGACACCCCGGCCGACATCACCGCCGAGCCAGAGACTGAAGTGACTGCCGGTTTCGAGATATTCGCTAACGTCGTCACCGACAACCCGCAGCGTCACCATGATCTGACGGCTTCCCGGCTGGAACGGCCCGTCGTCCTCGGCGTCGACCAGAGCGCTGAACACCTGCCTTCGCCGGGTCTCGTTGTTCTCGGCGCGCAGGACCATGCGGTGTGACCCGGAGCAGAAGGTCTCGCGCGCAGCGACCTCGTCACCAGGGCGAGGCGTAACCAGGGCCTGGAACTTATATCGCTTCATGCCGCCACCACCTTCGAAGCAGCATTATCGTAGCACGATATTCATAAGCCTTGAAGGGCATCTCGCGGAGCCGGAATTGATATTAGCACCATGTTTCCGCCACGAGTCGCACGTGTTCGCGCCATGACTAAGATCTATCGCGGTACGATATAGTGTCTTTGCGACGATGCCCACAGAAGGCTTGGAAGGTGACAATGGCCCCGCTCGCCCGGGAGGACTTCGAGAGGCTGCTGGAGTTCCGGGTGACCTTGCGGCGCTTCCAGCGCTGGAGCGAGGACCAGGCGCAGGCCGCCGGCCTTACCCATGTTCAGCACCAGCTGCTGGTAGCCATCAAGGGGCATCCGGACGCCCAGCCACCCACCGTGGGCGATCTAGCTGGTTACCTGCTCCTACGCCCGCACAGCGCCGCGGAGCTGGTGAACCGGGCCGAAGCCGCGGGCCTGGTCGGACGGGTAGCGGATCCCGATGATGGCCGGGTGGTACGAGTCGGCCTGACCGAGGAGGGTGACCTGGTCCTGCAGAAGCTGACGCGAGCTCACCTGGACCAATTGCACGATCTCGCGGCGGTCCTCAACGAGTTCGTCACCTCACGCGACGACGAGCACGACAGCTAAGTCGGTACGACCACCGTTCCGGTGGCGGTGGCCACGATGACGGGTTCGCTCAGCACCGAGGCCGCCGATCCACCTCGCGACGGATCGGCCCGGCATACCACCCGCGCCTCGAGGGCGAGTTGCCTGCTGCGCCGGCCGACAGCGGTGACGGTAGCGGTTGCCTCGATGATGTCACCGGCCAGGACCGGCGCGCGGAACTGCACATCGGAGTAGGACGCGAACAGTCCCTCGTCCCCGTCCGTCCGGATGCAGACCTCGGTCGCCACGTCGCCGAACAACCCGAGCACATAGGCCCCGTCCACCAGGTTCCCGCCGTAGTGGGCGTCCCCGTACTTGACGTACCGACGATGCGTCACGGACAGGCCGGCGCATGCGGGCGGCGGCTGGCTGCTCATGCGGCGTCCCCTGTATCAGCCCGGGGGGAAGCCCCCTCGGAGCCCTCCGGAGCCAGCGCGTGCACTAGGTAGCTCGCCACCTCGCTCGGCGTCGTGGCCCGGCCGAAGATCTTGTCCACGCCGAGATCGCGGGCCGCGGCCGGATCGAACCGCGGGCCGCCCACCACGAGCAGCGGGCGCCCGGCGGCCAGCTCGTCGCGGAACGCCGTGGCCATTTCCCTGGTGTTCGACAGGTGCGCGTCACGCTGGGTGACGACCTGGCTGACCAGGACGGCGTCGGCATGCTCGGCCGCGGCCCGCGCCACCAGGTCCGCCACGCCGACCTGCGCGCCCATGTTCACTACGCGGATCTCCCGGTAGTACTCCAGTCCCTTCTCCCCCGCGTGTCCCTTGACGTTGAGGATCGCGTCGATGCCGACGGTATGCGCGTCGGTGCCGATGCACGCGCCCACCACGACCAGCTTGCGGCCCAGCGCGATGCGGATCCGCAGGTTCACCTCCGCCGCGGGCAGTACGGGGAACTCCCGCTCGGCCACCGTGACGGCCGACAAGTCGACAACGTGGCTGACCCGCCCGTAGACGATGAAGAACGTGAAGTCGGGCCCCATCCCCTTGGCGTGCACGACCATCGCCGGGTCTAGTCCCATCTTGGCCGCGAGCTGGAGCGCGGCGCCCTCGGCGCGAGCCCGCTCCGCCTCGTCGCCGAACGGCACCGGCAGCGTGAACGACAACTGCACCCGCCCGTCCCCCGTGGTATCGCCGTACGGCCGTACGATCCCGGTCAGGCTCACTGATTCACCTCCAGCGTCTCTGCTGACCCAAGAACCGGGGCTGACCCAAGAACCGGGGCTGACCCAAGAACCGGGGCTGACCCAAGAACCGGGGCCGACTCAAGAACCTGGGCGGCCGGATTGTAGTAACCCTCGGCGCGCTCGACCACGCCGTCCAGGCCGCGGCCGCCGTCGGGCGGGCGCTTGGTCACCCCGAACGTCCCCTCGGCGATCGCGGTCAGCAGCCCCTGCGAGCCGATCTTGCCCAGCAGGTCGACGGCCTCGTCGAGCACCTGCCGGGCCCGCCGGGCCACGAAGCCGTCCGGCTCGGGCCGGAATGAGCCGCCCAGCTGCCCGGCGGCCCGCCGCACGTAGCGGACGTTCTCCAGCGCCAGGTCGCGGTCGGACAGGAACGGGGTGTGGATGCCCTCGGTCATCATCCCGATGAGCAGGATCGACTGGTCGGTCATCACGCCGCACAGGTTGAAGAACGCGTCCAGCAGGTAGCCGGCGAAGACGTTGCCGGTCATGTGCTTGGTCGGCGGCATGTACTTCAGCGGCGCGTCCGGGAACAGCTCCCTGATCAGCTGCGCGTGCGCGAGCTCGAGCAGGAACGAGTCAGGCACCTCGGGATTGATCTCGAACGCGTGCCCGAGCCCGAGCTGGCTGTCGGCGAGCCCGGCCTCGCGGCCAAAGTACTCGTTGAGCAGCTGCGATACCACGACCGTATGCGCCGCGTCCACCGCGTCGGCGGTGGTCAGGTAGTTGTCCTCGCCGGTGTTTATCACGATGCCGGCCCGCGCGTGCACCTGCCGGGAGAACCGCTGGTCGATGAACGTCCGTACCGGGTTGATATCGCGGAAGATGATGCCGTACATGCAGTCGTTCAGCATCATGTCCAGCCGCTCGAGCCCGGCTAGCGAGGCGATCTCCGGCATGCACAGGCCGGAGGCGTAGTTGGTCAGCCGGACGTAGCGTCCGAGCTCCCGCGATACGTCATCCAGGGCGGCCCGCATCAGCCGGAAGTTCTCCCGCGTGGCGTAGGTGCCGGCGTAGCCTTCCCGGGTGGCACCCTCGGGCACGTAGTCGAGCAGTGACTGTCCGGTCGACCTGATCACGGCGATGATGTCCGCGCCCTCCCGCGCCGCCGCCTGAGCCTGCGGGATATCTTCATAGATATCCCCGGTCGCGACGATCAGGTAGATCCAGGGCATCGGCGGGTTCGAGGTGGCGGCCAGCATGCGGTCCCGCTCCACCCGCTGGGCATCAATAAGGGAAATTCCTTTTCTTACCGAACGGGCAGCGGTTTCACGAGCAGCGTCAGCCTCATGCCCCGCGGGGAGACGGAACTTGGCCAGTCCCGCCGTCGCGTCGACGGCCAGCGTGCGCAGGTCGGGGTAGCCGCCGGCCAGCATCGCGTCCCAGACCGGCAGGGCCACCCCGTGCTCGAGCCCGACCGACTCGCGGACCGCGTCGGCGAGCCGGTTGACCCAGGGCATCCCGTCGGAGTCCGCTCCGTCCAGCCCGGCCAGCCGCAGCACGGCACGTTCCACCGACACCGTGGTGTGGGTGCGCGCCAGGTCCGTCACCGGCTGCCCTGCCCTACTGGCCAGTTCCCGCGCCTGCTGCACGATCGCGGGATCCAGGTTGAGCTTCCCTGTCACGGCTGGCCTCCTTCCGCTCCTTCGGGCCGGATACGGCGCTCGAACAGGGCGCGCAGCCCCGGTGTCCCCCGGATCAGGTCAAGCGCGAGCTCGGCATGACCAGGTACATACCCGTTGCCTACCAGCATGGTCACGTCGGCGGCGAGCCCCTCCGCACTCAGCGCCGCGGAACTGAAGGACGTGGCCATACTGAAGAAGATCACCGTCCCGCCCTGGGCGGTCGACAGAATCGCCCCGCCCTCGCAGCCTGCGACGTCCACGCAGACCACGGTCACGTCCGCGGGGCCTCCCGCTGCCTGCACTTTGGCTGCGAGGCCGACTGGATCTCTGGCGTCTGCGATGACGATTTCGTCGACCAGGGGGGACTCACCTCCCCCATCTCCCGCTTCGCTGAGAAGTGCTGCTTCCGCTTCTGTGGGCACCACGCCGATGATCGTGGAGGCGCCCACATGGCGGGCAGCGGCCGCAGACAATGACCCGCTCTTACCAGCCGCACCGATGATCAGGACGCGCACCCCCTCTTCTGCGCCCGCCTTGGCTTGAGCTTGCTGGACTACCCGCCGGGTCAGGGCGGCAGCGCCGCAGACGTCCATTACGGCCAGCGAAAGGGGGATGGGGAGGTCATCCGGGAGGACGGCGGCGATCGATCGGGCGAAGAGGATGGCGCGGCCTTCGCAGGGGACTTGCTCGGATCGGGCGTCCCAGCGGTAAAGGGAGTCGGTGATGACGAGAGGGGTGAGGGTGAGGGAGACCAGGGTGGCGATGCGCTGGCCGGGTTTGAGGCCCAGCGGGGAATCTGGGCCTACCCGTTCTACCGTGCCGGTGAGCATGCCGCCCGAGCCGGTGACCGGGTTCTGCATCTTGCCGCGGGTGGCGATGATGTCGAGTACGGCCGCTTTGATCTTGTCGGGGTCGCCGGCGTAGGTTTCGCGTATCTGGCGGTAGGACGCGGCGTCCAGGTTCAGCCGGTCCACGCGGACCAGGACCTCATCGGCGGCAATCGCGCTGCCCGGGTGGTGGGGCTCCAGCCGCCACGCCGCTTGCGGGAGAACACCCGATGGCTCGATCACTCGGTGTAGCCCCAGTGGCGATCCCGCCTCGGGATTCAGTCCGGACGGCGACAGCCTGGTCATGCGTGTGATCCTTCCTCTGCCGGAGCGATACGGGAAAATTTACTGCGCTGATATCCGTACACCGTATCTTCATAGGTCATCTCCGGGAAGTTGGCAGAGATAATCCGGTATGCGGGCCGACATGCCCATCCCGGGGGCAGGCCGTCAAGAGTCACACAATTTTCACTGGACACGGCGTGTCACTCATGTCAGGCCAAGTGCGGAAGCTGTACCTTTTCCCGGAACCAGTCCTGAGCCAAGTGCGGGACAAAGTTGGACGTGGCCAGGTTAAAGCCAGGTAAATCGCTCTGAGCTGCGACGATGAGGTTACCGACGTCATTATGTGATCTAAATGAGTCAGGCCTGTTGCTTGACGCGTCGCTGGCGCGAGGAGTACCTCTAAATGGAAGCGGTTCCATATGGGAGCAGCCGCTCTGGCAGCGAAGCCGGGAGGTGAGTCGGCTGAAATCGGCCCATCGGGTGAACATCGCGGAGGTAGCCGCCACCGCCGGTGTCAGCGTCGGCACGGTTTCTCGCGTCCTGAATCAAAGCCCCAACGTCAGGGAGCACACCCGCAGGCGGGTCATGGAAGTCATCCAGCGCCTCAACTACCGGCCGAGCCGCTCGGCGGAGAGCCTGTCCCGGGGACATACCCGCACCGTCGTCATCCTCGTGCCCTTCCTGACCCGTCCCTCGGCCGCCGCCCGGCTGGCCGGAGCCATCGGCGTGCTCGATGACGAGGGCTTCGACACCGTGGTGCACAACGTCGAGACGCCAGATCAGCGAGACCGGCACGTGGCCGCGCTGACCACGCGGCACGAAGCCGACGGCGCGGTCGTGATGTCCCTGCGGCTGAGCGACACCCAGCTGGCCGCGTTGCGCCACGCAGGCGTGCCGCTGACCATGGTGGACGCGGAAGCGCGCGGTGTGCCTTGCACAGCCGTCGACGACATTCGAGGCGGGTCGCTGGCGACCGAGCACCTGATCGCCCTGGGCCACCGCAGGATCGGCTTCATCGGGGACTCCCCCGCCGGCGACCTTGGCTTCCTGTCGACCCGGCGCCGCCTGCTCGGCTACCGGCGGACGTTGTCGCGGCACCGGATCAGCTACGATCCCGCGATCGTCCGGCTCGGCGAGCACGCGGCCTCGGAGGCCGCGTCGATGGCGCAGGAGCTGCTCGACCTGCCCGACCCGCCGACCGCGATCTTCGCGGCTTCGGACACTCAGGCCATCGGCGTCCTGGCCGCGGCCGAGAAGTCCGGCCATTCTGTTCCCGATGACCTCTCGGTGGTCGGCTACGACGATATCGAGTCCGCAGCTCAGCTCGGGCTGTCGACGGTCCACCAGCCGCTGGCTGAAAGCGGAGCCTGCGGGGCCAGCCGGCTGTGCGCGCTGATTCGCGGCCAGCTGGTGCGGCCGCTGCGGGAGGAGCTGCCACTGTCCATGGTGGCCAGGACGAGTTCTGCAATGTACGCGGTCGCAGGTGTCGCATGAGCGGCCGGCGACCCATGGGGCCGGTCAAGAAGATTCGGTCGATGCACGGGCATCACAGACGGCCCACAGGTCAAGGGCATAGCCCAGGAGGAGCACAAATGTCACGAAGAAGTTTCAGAAGGTTCCCTGCCCGGGTGAAGGGGGGATTTGGACTGACCGCCCTCGCGGGCGTCACAGTGCTGACCCTGGCCGCCTGCGGCGGGAGCAGCAGCAGTAGTAGCAGCACCGCGACTGGCACCAGCACCGGGTCGAGCAACGTGGGTTCGACGACATCCGGCAGCATCGTCTGGGAGGCTAGTCCGCTGAGCGGCACCGGCGCCAACGACGCCCGGACCGTGCTGATCAACGCGTTCGAGAAGCAGTACCCGAACATCAAGGTGACCCTGGTGTCCGCGCCTACCGACACCGACACCTACCGGGCCACGGTGGCCACCCAGATCTCCGGCGGCGCGTCCAGCCCCGACGTGTTCATGGGTGACGTGATCTGGCCGGCCCAGTTCGGCGCGCACCAGCTGGCCGTCCCGCTGTCGAAGTACCTCCCCGCCAGCTACTGGACCAAGTTCGCCCCGGGACTGGTCGCAGGGGCCAGCTACAAGGGCCTGGTCTACGGCTCGCCGCTGTTCGAGGACCAGGGCTTCCTGTACTACCGCAAGGACCTGCTGTCCAAGTATCACATGGCGGTACCGCAGACCTGGGAGCAGCTCGAAACCGACGCCAAGACGCTGGCCAGCAACGGCAGCGTCAAGTACGGCTTCGTCTGGCAAGGCGACTCCTATGAGGGCCTGACCTGCAACTTCATGGAGTACCTGACCAGCGCGGGCGGAACGGCGACCAACAGCTCCTACACCACGGCCACGCTCAACTCGCCCGCGGCCCTCAAGGCCGTCACGTTTATGCGCAGCCTGATCACGTCCGGCGCCAGCCCGGCCGCGGTGACCACGTTCCAGGAGCCGCAGGCGATGAACACCTTCGGCGCGGGCAACGCCGCGTTCCTGCGCAACTGGGACTACGCCTACACGGCCTCCATTACTCCGTCCAGCGGCGGCAAGCTCACCGCGGCCCAGGTCGGCGTGGCGCCGCTGCCGACCTTCGCGGGCCAGGGGTACCCTGGCTACTCCAACATCGGCGGCTGGAACCTGTACATCAACCCGCATAGCGCTCACCTGGGCGTGGACCTGACGTTCCTCCAGTGGATGTCGGGCACCACGGCGCAGAACATCCTGTCCCAGAAGTACGGGTTCATCTCCACCGTCCAGGCCGTGCGCACCTCGCCCGCGACCATCGCCTCGAACCCGGTGTTTGCCGTCGTACCGAAGACCAGGCTGGTCCCCCGGCCCGCTGGCACGCCCGAGTACCCGGCGCTGTCCACCGCGATTTACCAGAACGTAAACGCGGCCCTGGCCGGATCGGCCTCTCCGTCAGCGGCGGTAGCGGCCATGCAGTCCGGCGCGACCACCGCACTCAGTAGCACATCCAACGGCGGGTTGTGACCCATCCGTCGTTTCCGCCCGGGGCCGGGAGGCAAATTCGCTTCCCGGCCCTGGACGGGCGTCCCGCCCGCTCGCCCGCAGTACCTATCTACTTATCTCGGCCGCGGCCGCGAGGAGTTACCCATGACCGCCATCTCAAGTGCCTCTGGACAGAGCGCGTCTGGTCAGCTGAGGACCGAAGTCGTCCCACCGGTCCCCCGTCCCGATATCAACAGAAGACGGCTGGCCCGGATGGGCTGGGGCTTCTCGGCGCCCGCGCTGGTCGTCATCGCCGCGGTCACGATCTTCCCGATCGTGTACTCGGTCATCATGAGCCTCAACTACGTGAACGTGACGGGCAGCGGCTTCAGCCTGGACGGCTTCACGTTCAGCAACTACAACCTGCTGCTCCACTCGTCACTGTGGCGCGACGCGCTGTTCTTCACGCTCTACTACACCCTGGTAACCGTCGTGGTCGAGCTGATCCTAGGCACGTGCATCGCGCTGGTGCTCGAGCGTCTGGTCGCCGGGCGCGGCTGGATGATGGCGCTGCTGCTCATCCCCTGGTCGATGATCACCGTCATCAACGCCGAGCTGTGGGCCTACATCTACAACGGCACCTACGGCGTCGCCGATTACATTCTCGGCGCCCTCGGCTTTGGTCACCCGGTCATCCTCGGCACCCCGGGCTCGGCCATCATCGGGCTGATGGTCGCCGATATCTGGAAGACGACGCCGTTCGTGGCGATCATCGTGCTCGCCGGCCTGGTCATGCTGCCGGGGGACGTGTACGAGGCGGCGGAAATGGACGGCGCGTCCGGCTGGTACACGTTCTGGCGCATCACCCTGCCGCTGCTGCGGCCGACGATCGCGCTCGCGGTCATGTTCCGCGTGCTGCAGGCGTTCGGGCTGTTCGACCTGCCCTACGTGATGACCGGCGGCGGTCCGGGCACGGCGACCCAGTCGCTGGCGATCCTCGCCTACAACGCGCTATTCAAGAACCTCGCCTTCGGACCCGGCGCCGCCGTGGCCACCACGACCGCGCTGCTGGTACTCCTCGGCTGCCTCGCCTCGCTGCGGGTATTCCGGGTCCAGGTCGGACAGGAGGGCAACTAACATGCGTAATCGCAAGCGAGTCGGCTGGCACAAGTACATCAACGGCGTCACCATCTCCACGGTGGTCACCGCGCTTTTCATCCTTCTGCCGCTGTACTGGCTGGTCGCCTCCAGCTTCAAGAACCCGAACGCGATCGGGAACAGCCCGCCCTCGCTGGGCCCGACCCCGTTCAGCACCGAGAACTACACCAACGCCTTCGTGAACTACGACTTCGGGATCTACTTCAAGACCTCGATAATCGTCACGCTCGCCACCACCGCGCTCGTGCTGATCCTGGGCACCCTGGCTGGCTACGCCCTCGGCCGGCTGCCGATGCGAGGCAAGTTCACCACGCTGGTGATCCTGCTGATCATCTCGGTTTTCCCGGCCGTCGCGGTGCTCGCGCCGCTGTACCTGCTCATGCGTGAGATCGGCTGGCTGAACAGCTACCAGGCGCTGATCCTGCCCTACACGGCCTTCAACCTCCCCTTCGCCATCTGGATCCTGCGGAACTACATGCTCGGTATCCCGAAGGAGATGGAGGAGACCGGCCGGATCGACGGCGCGTCGCCGCTGCGCACGGTATGGACGATCATCTTGCCGCAGGCCCTGCCCGGTCTGTTCACGGCGGGGATCTTCTGCTTCACCGCCTGCTGGACCGAGTTCCTGATGGCGCTGACGTTCAACAACGCGAACAACTACCGGACCATCCCGGTGGGCATCGCCGAATTCGGCGGGAACTTCCAGGTCCCGTACGGGACCATCTTCGCGGCCAGCGTCGTGGCGGTGGTGCCCATCGGGATCCTGGTCTTCATCTTCCGCAAGTTCGTCATCTCCGGCCTGACCTCGGGTGCGGTAAAGGGATGAGCAAGTCCGGTAATCATGGGCACGTGCCCGGTAAGGAGTCATCATGGCCACGGTAAGCCTTGACAAGGTCAACAAGGTTTACGAGAACGGCTTTCATGCGGTCAAGGACCTCTCCATCGACGTCGCCGACGGCGAGTTCATGGTGCTGGTGGGGCCCTCGGGCTGTGGTAAGACCACGGCGCTGCGGATGGTCGCCGGGCTGGAGGACATCACGAGCGGCATCCTGCGCATCGGCGGCAAGGAGGCCAACGATGAGACGCCCAAGGAACGCGACATCGCCATGGTCTTCCAGAACTACGCCCTGTACCCGCACATGACGGTGGCGGAGAACATCGGCTTCGCGCTCAAGCTGCGCAAGATGCCCAAGGACGAGCTCAACGCGAAGGTCAAGGAGGCAGCCGACATCCTCGGCCTGACCGAGTGGCTGGACCGCAAGCCCGGTCAGCTGTCCGGTGGCCAGCGCCAGCGAGTCGCCATGGGCCGGGCCATCGTGCGGGAACCCTCGGTATTCCTGATGGACGAGCCGCTGAGCAACCTGGACGCCAAGCTGCGGGTGCAGATGCGGGCCGAGGTGGCCCGTATCCAGCGGCGGATCGGCGTGGCCACCATCTACGTCACCCACGACCAGGTCGAGGCCATGACTATGGGCGACCGGGTCACGGTGATGCGGGCCGGCGTGCTGCAGCAGGTCGACACCCCGCAGAAGCTCTACGACAACCCGGACAACATCTTCGTGGCCGCGTTCATCGGCTCCCCGGCGCAGAACCTGTACGACGCCGCGCTGACCGAGGGCGCACGGTCGATAAAGCTCGGCTCCCAGGAGGTAGAGCTGCCGGATGCCGTCCGGGCTAAGCGCCCCGGCCTGGCCGCCTACGCGGGCAAGGACCTGGTCGTGGGCATGCGCCCCGAGCACCTTCCCGCGGCGAAGCCAGGCTGGACCGGACCGACCCTCGTCGGCAAGGTGGACCTGATCGAGGCGCTCGGCTCCGAGCTGGTGGTCCACTTCACCATCGACGCGAACCGGGTTATCGCCGAGGGGGCGGTCGACAAGGACGAGGCCGAGGCCGTGGGCGAAGGCGAGGGCGTGGCCCGCCTCGAGGCTAAGACCCCGGTCAAGGTCGGCGACATGATGACCTTCGGCATCGATATCGAGGACATGCAGTTCTTCGACCCGAAGACGGGACTGGCCATCCGCGGTTAGGAGAGTGAGCCCGACCGGGGCGGGCCCGCCGTGGTGGCACGGCGCCGTCCTCTATCAGCTGTACGTGCGGTCATGGCGCGACACCAATGATGACGGGTACGGCGACCTGCACGGCATCATCGAGCGCCTTGACCACTTGTCCTGGCTCGGGGTGGACGGCATCTGGCTGTCCCCCACCATGCCGTCTCCGGACGCGGACTGGGGCTACGACGTCAGTGACTACACCGGCGTCCACCCCGAGCTGGGCACGCTGGCCGACCTGGACGAGCTCATCGCCGAGGCCGGCCGGCGGGGCATGCGGGTCCTGCTCGACCTGGTGCCCAACCACACCAGCTCCGCGCATCCCTGGTTCATCGACGCCGCGGCCGGCCGTGACGCTGATCACCGCGACTACTACGTGTGGGCCGATCCAGCGCCCGGCGGCGGCCCGCCGAACAACTGGCTCGACTTCACCGGAAACCCCGCCTGGCAGTGGCATGATAGCGGTCAGTACTACCTGCACAACTTCCTGGTCAGCCAGCCGGACCTGAACTGGTGGCAGCCCGCGGTCCACGCCGAGTTCCACGACATCCTGGCGTTCTGGTTCAACCGGGGGGTGGCAGGGTTCCGCGTCGACGTGGCGAACGGCCTGTACAAGGACGCCGAGCTGCGCGACAACCCGCCGGTCACCAGTGACAACCCGCTGGAGGGCGGGTTCGGCCTGCGGCCCGTCTACAACACCAACCGGCCGGAGACGCACGGCGTCTACCGCGACTGGCGCCAGATCGCCGAGAGCTACTCTCCGCCGCGGCTGCTGCTCGGCGAGACGTGGGTCGCCGAGCCCGAGCGGCTGGCCTCCTATTACGGCGACAACGACGAGCTGCAGCTCGGGTTCAACTTCCCCTTCGCCTTCGCCGACTTCGATGCGCCGCGGCTGGCGAAGATCGTGGAGCAGACACTGGCGGCGCTGCCGCCGGGTGCGTGCCCGGTGTGGATGGGCTCCAACCACGACATCGGCCGTTTCCCCAGCCGCTGGTGCGACGGTGACGAGCATAAGATCAGGCTCGCGCTGCTCGTGCTGACCACCTTGCCCGGCACCACCGTGCTGTATTACGGCGACGAGATAGGCATGACCGACGTCGACGTGCCGCCCGCCCTGCGCCGGGACAACGCCACGCTGGCCGGCGAGACCCGGGTCAACCGGGACCGGGCCAGGACCCCCATGGTGTGGGACGCCACCCCGGGCGGCGGCTTCACCCGGCCGGACGTGCCGCCATGGCTGCCGCTGCCGGAGCACCCGGTGCGCAACGTAGCCGACCAGCGCGCCGACGCCGACTCCACGATGTGGCTCTGCCGGCGCCTCCTCGCGCTGCGCCACATCGAGCTGAGCGGCGGCATCGCCGACTTCGAGCCGCTTCCCGCCCAGCCAGGGCAGTGGGCCTATCGCGTCGGCTCCCTGGTCGTGGCGGCGAACTTCTCCGGGTGGCCGACGGAAATCCCGGCCCTGGCCGGAGAGGTGCTGCTGGCCACGTGGGGCGGCCCGGACCGATCCCCGTCGGGCGTCCTGGACCCGTGGCAGGGGCTGGTCGCCCGGCTGGCGACCTAACCGATTCGTCAGACGCCGCGCCTCCCGCACATGGCCGTTAGCCGGGTCATATGCGACCGCATCACTAGAGCCGGCTAATTCAGTCACCGGGCACAGACAGTTACAATAAGTTTGGTTCGTTCGGGAAATTCTTCGGTAGATCTTGCTTTTAGCCGTAGGTTCTCCAATATCATGCTGTCATTGGAGGGCTTCGTTCATGATCTCGCAGCCATATGTATACAAGCGGCAAGAACTGGCCGAACCCGACTGGCGCCGGTTTCCCGGTTGGGCCGGAGTGTCCGCCGCCGACTGGGAATCCGCGCAGTGGCAGCGCGCGCACTGCGTCAAGAACGCGCGGCAGCTCCGCCAGGTCGCCGGGCCGGGGCTGGACGAGGCGTTCTTCGCGGACCTCGAGCGTGACCAGCGCGAGCGAGCCACGATGTCGATGCTGGTGCCGCCGCAGATGCTCAACACGATGGTGCCCGCGACCGCGCCCGACCAGGCCGGCTTCACCGAGGCGTTCTACGCGGACCCGGTGCGACGGTACATGATCCCGGCGTTCAGCGACCGGCGGACCGACTGGCCGTCACACCCGTACGCGCAGCGTGACTCGCTGCACGAGGCGGAGATGTGGGCGGTCGAGGGCCTTACCCACCGCTACCCCACCAAGGTGCTCGCCGAGCTGCTGCCGACGTGCCCGCAGTACTGCGGTCACTGCACCCGGATGGACCTGGTGGGCAACCCCACGGCGGTGACCGACAAGCACAAGTTCACGCTGCCGCGCGAAGACCGGCTCGGGGCCATGCTCTCCTACCTGCGCCGCACGCCCGGCGTGCGGGACGTGGTGGTCTCCGGCGGTGACGTGGCCAACCTGCCGTGGCCCCGGCTCGAGTCGTTCGTCGCCGCGCTGCTCGAGATCGACTCCATCAGGGACATCAGGCTCGCGAGCAAGGCCCTGATGGGTCTGCCGCAGCACTGGCTGACCGACGAGGTCCGCGCGGGCATGGCGCGGCTCGCCGCCACGGCCCGGTCGCGCGGCGTGAGCATCGCGATTCACACCCACGTGAACGCGGCTCAGTCGGTGACGCCACTGGTGGCGCGGGCGGCCGCGGCCATGCTCGAGGCCGGCGTCCGCGATGTGCGGAACCAGGGCGTACTGCTGCGCGGCACCAACGACAGCGCGGAGGCACTGCTTGACCTGTGCTTCGCCCTGCTCGATGAAGCCGCGATCATGCCCTACTACTTCTATATGTGCGACATGATCCCCGGCAGCGAGCACTGGCGGCTGACCCTGCGCGAGGGCCAGGCGCTGCAGCACGAGATCATGGGTTACCTGCCCGGCTTCGCGACCCCGCGGCTGGTCTGCGACGTGCCCTACGTCGGCAAACGCTGGCTGCACCAGGTGGCCAGGTACGACACCGACCACGGCATCTCCTACTGGACGAAGAACTACCACACCGCCATCGAGGCCGACGACGACCTGGCCCTCAGCCGCGAGTACCCGTACTACGACCCGATCTACATGCTGCCGGCCTCGGGCCAGGCCTGGTGGCGGAGCCAGCAGGGCCGCCCGCGGGCCGGCGCCGCGGAGGTTCGTCAGGCCGGCTGATACCGCCGGGCCAGCTCATCAAGCCGCAGCCGGACCGCGGGCCAGTCGGCCGCCGTGACGCTGAAACGGACCGAATCCCGCGGTGCCAGGTCCGCGCCGAGACGGTGCGAGCGCAGGATGCCCTCGAAGCGCGCGCCGATGCGCTGCATCGCGTCCCGTGACCGCTGGTTCCGCGCGTCGGTGTGCAGGCACACCGAGCGGACCTGCCAGACCTCGAACGCGTAGCTGAGCATCAGCCGCTTCATCTCGGTGTTCGCCCCGGTCCCGATCGCGTCGGCACTCAGCCAGGTGTAGCCGATCTCGCACGTGTCCGGCCCGGTGCCGGGGTGATTCCCGTCCGGCCAGGCCCAGTAGCCGAGGTCGAAGAACCGCGTCGACCCGATGACCACGTCGTCGGCCGCGCGGACCGCCGCGAACGGGACCGCTGCTCCGCTGTCCCTGGCCGCGACGGCCGCCTCGACGTACCGCCGGACCTCGTCCTCGCCCTGCGGCACCGGGGACCAGCGGTAGAGCTCTCCGCCGCCCGCGGCGGCGGCCACCAGCCCGCGCACGTGCTCGTGCCGCAGCGGCTCGAGGCGGACCTGCGTCCCGGTCAGTATTGCCCCGGGGGGACGACCCCCCCAGACCCCCCCGCTCTTGGGGGGGCTGCCCGCCCCCCCAAACCCCCCGGGCCCCCTGCTCGTGGGGGGACTGCCCGTCCCCCCAAACCCCCCGGGCCCCCTGCTCGTGGGGGACTGCCCGCCCCCCAAACCCCCTGGGCCCCCCGGGGGCCGCTCCAGGTAGCGGCCATCCGGCTGGGTGAACCCGAACTTCCGGTACAGGCCGTGCGCGTCCGAGGTGTGCAGCATCCAGCGCGGCCCGGCGCCCGGGCCGTCTTCGATCATCATCCGGATGATCGCCCGGCCCAGGCCTGCGCCGCGATGAGCGGGGAGCACGTACACGTCGGTGAGGTAGGCGGACCCGCCGTCGCCGACCGCGCGGGCCAGGCCGACCATCGCGCCAGCCCGGTCATAGGCGCCCACCACGCGCCAGGACGCGCGGATCTGGCGCCTGATGTCCTCCTCGCCGCGCCACCGGCCCCAGTAGGCCTCGGTGGTCAGGAACGACACCGCGGCCCCGGCGTCGATCCGGTCCTGGTCATCATCGAGCACGTAGTCACCCACGGTGGTTCGCGTCACGGCACCTCCGGCATTTCCAGGGCGGCGTCGATGTCACAGATCAGGTCCGCGACAGGCTCCACGCCGACCGACAGCCGGATCAGGCCCTCGGGCGCGGTCTCGCCCCGCCATCGAGAGCGGCGTTCCCAGGTCGACTCGACGCCGCCGAAGCTGGTCGCAGGCAGGATCAGGCGGGAGGTCTGCACTACCTTGTCCGCGGCTTCCGCGCCACCACGGACCTCGAAGGACAGCAGGGGGCCGAAGCCGCCCGGCATCTGCCGGCGGGCCACCTCGAGCATCGAGGCGTCGGTGCCGGGATAGTGGACCGCGGCCACGAGGGCATGGCCGGCCAGATGCCGGGCCACGGCGAGCGCGCTTTGCGACTGGCGCGCGATCCGCAGCGGGAGCGTCTTCAGCCCGCGCAGCGCCAGCCAGGCCTCGAACGGCCCGGGGATGCCGCCGCCGCTGCTCCGCCAGGCCCGGAGCCCGGCCAGCAGCTCCTGATCGCGGCTCACCACGGCGCCAAGGATCAGGTCAGAATGGCCGGAAATGGCTTTGGTCAGCGAATACAGCGAAGCCGTGGCCCCGCAGTCGAGCGGCCGCTGGAGCAGGCCGGTGGCGACCGTGTTGTCCACCACCATGGGGGCACCCGCCGCGGCCGCGAGCTCGGCGAGCCGGGTCAGGTCAGCCACGCGGAGCAGCGGATTCGTCGGCGTCTCGGCCCATAGCAGTGACGGCGCGGCCGTCAGTTCACGCTCGACGGCGGCCAAGTCCAGCAGGTCCACCGGCACGGGAACGGCTCCGCGCGGCCGCAGCTTGTCCGCCAGCACCCGTCCGCCGTAGTAGCCGTCGGAGGGCAGCACGATACGTTCGCGGTCCGGGGCCAAGGCGAGCATCAGCGCCATCGAGGCGGCCTGCCCGGAGGCGAAGACCACCGCCTCGGCGTCTTCCAGGCCGCCCAGCGCCTGCTCGAGAGCTTCCCAGCCTGGGTTGCCCTCCCGGCCGTACCCCCGGCCCGGACGCGGCGCCCCGGCCGAGATATAGATGCTGGCCGGCACCAGCGGCGGCGTGCCCGGCTGGCCGGGCACGCGGGCGGTACCCGCGTGAATGAGGCGAGACTCGGCCGAGAACGCCTCGTTCACCGCGATCCGCTTCCACAGTCGGCGGTAAATGTTACAGTACATATTGTGAACATACTGGTACGATATCGCCTAGCCGGCCGGACCGCCAAGGAAATATCAGCCAGCGTGGAGGCGGGCGTCCGCAGCGGGCAGCTGACCCCGGGGGATCATCTGCCGCCCGTCCGCGAGCTGGCCGGTCAGCTCGGCGTCAGCCCGACCACGGCCGCGGCCGCGTATCGCGAACTGCGGCGTCGCGGCATCACCACCGGGACCGGCCGGGCCGGCACACGAATCCGCGGGGCTCCGCCGGTCAGTTCGCGCGTCTATCTCAGCGCCCCTGCGGGCACCAGGGACCTCCTCACCGGCGGCCCCGACCCGGACCTGCTGCCGCTGCTGCCGGCCAGGGCCGCCGGGCGGACCACCCGGATGTACGCCGAGGCGCCGGTCTCGCCGCGGCTGCGCCGTCTGGCGGGGGACCAGTTGGCGGCCGACGGCATCGACGCGGCCAACCTGACGGTGACCGGCGGCGCGCTCGACGGTATCGAGCGAACCCTGGCCAGCTGGCTGACGCCCTCGGATCGCGTGATTGTCGAGGATCCCGGCCACGCCGTTACCTTTGACCTGCTGGCCGCCATGGGCTACACCGCGGTCCCGGTACCGGTCGATGACCTGGGCCTGCGGCCCGCGGAGCTGGCGGCCTCCCTCGCCCGCGGCGCGGGCGCGCTGATCGTCACGCCGCGGGCCCAGGCCGCCACCGGCGCCGCGTGGAACGCCGGCCGGGCCGAGGAGATCGCCTCCGTGCTGCGCCAGTACCCGGCCGTCGGAGTCATCGAAGATGATCATGCCGGGCCGGTCGCCGGCGTGCCCGCCCTTTCCCCTTGCACGGGGCGTCCTGACGTCAAGGGTCCGGACCGCTGGGTCACCCTGCGTTCGGTTTCCAAGTCGCTCGGTCCTGACCTGCGGCTCGCCGTGATGGCCGGCGACGAGGCCACGATCACGCGGGTCGCGGGACGGCAGGCGCTGGGCACCGGGTGGGTGAGCTACCAGCTGCAGGAGCTGGTCGCGAACATGTGGGCGGACCCGTCGGTCGCCCGTGCGCTGAGAACCGCGGCCGACATCTACGCGAGCCGCCGCGACGCGCTGCGCTCCGCGCTGCACGGCCACGGCATCACGGCGAGCGGCCGGTCGGGATTCACCTGCTGGGTGCCCGTCGCTGACGAGGACGGCGTCGCCTCGTCCCTGGCCGCGGCGGGCTGGGCGGTAGCCCCCGGCCAGCGGTTTCGCATCGCGTCGCCGCCGGGGGTCAGGATTTCCTCCGCCCGCCTGGAGGTGGCCGACGCGGCGTCGTTCGCGGCCGACTTCGCGCGCGCACTGCGGCACCGGGCCTCCCGCCTGGACTGAGGAATCCCGCCCGGCCCCGGGACCTCCAGGCGGCGGACCTCGGCATTGTGCACCGGGTCATCAGAAGTGCGGCGTGGAGACCCCGGCCTTTAGGCCGGGCAGGAAACGCCGCGTCACCTCCCCGGAAATGTCAATGCAGTCCGATAGTGTGTTCGCATGTCCAGGTACCGGCTGCACCCCACGCCCGCCCAGGAAGCGGTGCTGCGGGACCACTGCGGGCACGCCCGGTACGTGTGGAACCTGGCCGTCGAGCAGCACGCTCACTGGCGCCTAGGCCGGAAGGCCGCGCCCGGCTACCTGGAGCAGTGCCGGCAGCTCACCGCCGCGCGAGCGGAGAACCCGTGGCTGGCCACCGGCTCCCAGACGGTGCAGCAGCAGGCGCTGCGCGACTTCGCCCGGGCCATGGCCGCGTTCGTCGACCCGGGCAACCTGGCTGGGCGGCCGTCGTGGCGCAAGGCCGGGCGGGATGAGGGGTTCCGGATCACCGGGCGGCGGGGCAGGCAGTGGGAGGTGCGGCGGGTGTCCCGCCACGTCGGCCAGGTCTGGGTGCCCAAGGCCGGGTGGGTGCGATTCCGCTGGTCCCGCGCGGTGCCGCCGGGAGTGAAGTCCTACCGAGTCACCATGGACCGGGCCGGGCGCTGGCATGTCGCCTTCGCGGCCGTTCCCGAGCCGGTCCCGGCACCCGGCACCGGCCAGAGGGTGGGAATCGACCGGGGGGTGGCAGTGTCCGCGGCGCTGTCCACGGGGGAGTTGCTGCGCTGCCCGGCCCTGACCGGGCGGGAGCGGATCAGGCTGCGGCGGCTGCAGCGGACGTTGGCCCGCGCGAAGCGGGGATCGACCCGCCGCCGCCGGGTCAGGCACGCGATCGCCCGGCTGGGAGCCCGGGAGACGGACCGGCGCAAGGACTGGGCGGAGAAGACGTCCACGGACATCGCCCGGCGGTTCGACCTGATCCGGGTCGAGGAACTGCAGATCGGCAACATGACCCGGTCCGCGAAAGGCACGCCCGGTGATCCCGGCCGGAACGTGCGGCAAAAGGCCGGGCTGAACCGGGGCATCCTGGGGTCGGGGTGGGGCCTCCTGGTGCGCCGGCTGGCGGAGAAAGCGCCGGGCCGGGTGGAGAAGATCAAGCCGCATTACACGAGTCAGCGGTGCTCGGCGTGCGGGTAGGTGGACCGGGACTCGCGTGAGAGCCAAGCCCTCTTCCGGTGCACTGCCTGCGGTTTCGCCGGCCACGCGGACGTGAACGCGGCCATCAACATCGCGGCGGGGCACGCCGTGACTGCGCGGGGAGGCGACGGGGCAGCCCGGCCCGTGAACCGCGAACCTCACCTGCTGCTCCAATCGGCGTAGCAGCTGGAATCCCCCGACTTCAGGCGGGGGAGGATGTCAAGATGCGCCTGGTTCCCGCCGGGCCGTTGTGAGCGGGATGGTGCTGAAGGCGAAGCCGCGCTGATCCGTTTGATCCGGACCGCCAGGCTGACGCCCGCCCGCGGCGGGCTCGATGGCCAGTATGGTCAGCTGACCGTCGACCAGCGTGCGTTCCCCTGCCCACGCGCGCAGCGCCTGGATGACGTCGGCCACATGATAGGCGCAGGCGTGGGATTGCCGGGGTTGCGAGGCCTCCAGCCTGACCTGGAAGCACGGCGTGTGCAGGCAATGAGGATCGGCGTCACACCTGCCCGCCGCCACGGGATCATCCGGCTGGATCATGTCCACCCGGATCACCGGGTACGCCACCACCGGCAGGTGTTCGACGTACAGTCATCAGGATCGCGGCGTGGAGACCCCGGCCTTAAGGCCGGGGAGGAAACGCCACTCCCTCCCTCCAAATAGTCCCTTGGAAGTGCCTGGCGTAAAGATGGCCCTCCGTTGCCAGCGAGAGGGCCGTCGCCGTCAATATGCAGGTGAAGCGTTGCCCCACGGGAAAATATGCGGGACCCGGCGGCCGTCCGAAGCAATAGTGTCCGCACCGGGCGCAGCGCGCCACCCCATTGGCAATATCCGTCTCGGTTTCCGCATAAGTGCGTACTTCTGGAATACTCCCCGTGCTCATACAGGGTAACCGCAGGTGATTTGCGCCTCAGATCCCCGAAGACGCCTCCAGCTTAGGGCCATCGGGCCCCCTATTTCGCCTTATAGGCAGGTTTCTCAGGTGACGATAATGCGTGCGCTAGCTGATCGTTTACCGCTCCTGCGTACCGCAGCTCAGGCACTATCCGTGAGCGTGTGCGGCCATGTCAACGTGCACAATCCG
Organism: uncultured Actinomycetes bacterium; assembly: GCA_963806335.1. GTDB lineage: Bacteria > Actinomycetota > Actinomycetes > Streptosporangiales > Streptosporangiaceae > Palsa-504. Next base: position 295,124 of record CAWDXO010000012.1, on the reverse strand, counting down.
AGCGCACGTTAGCCTGCATGTGCATATAGCAATGACGGAAATGATAATTAGCTTGAAGCGGAAACATAAATGGCAGCAAGGTCGGTGTCGCCGATACGCTCCGTACGGTAGCCCAGGACCGCGACCCGGACTCGCGTCTGCCAGCTGTGGCGGCCACGACGATGGAGCTCGTCGTACCATCCGCTGGGCGATGGAGACGCCGCGAGGAGATAGCATCCGGGACCATGACCACTCAGCGGCCGGCGGTGACGGCCGTAGCGCCCCGGGACCTGGCCGTCGCGCTGCGCGGCGCCGGGCTGACCGATGTCGACGCTTCGGACCGCCGGCGGGCGGAATACTCCACCGACGCGTCCAACTACCGGGTCGTGCCGAGCGTCGTGGCCTTCCCGAGGGACGTAGCCGAGGCGGCGACCGCGCTGCACGTGTCCACGCAGCTCGGCGTGCCGGTGACCAGCCGCGGCGGTGGCACCTCCACCGCCGGGAACTCGATCGGATCCGGCCTCGTACTGGACTTCTCGCGGCACCTGAACCGGGTGCTTTCCGTCGATCCGGACGCGCGGACCGCGGTCGTGGAGCCGGGCGCGATCCTGGACGACATCACCGCGGCGGCCGCCGGGTACGGGCTGCGGTTCGGTCCCGATCCGTCCACGCACGCGCGCGCGAGCATCGGCGGCTCGATCGGCAACAACGCCTGCGGCGCGCGGGCGCTGAGGTACGGCCGCACCGCCGACAACGTGGTGAGCCTGGACCTGCTGACCGCGTCCGGGGAGCGGCTCACGGCGCGCCGTTTCGGCCGTGGCGGGCTGGCCGCGGCCGGAACGATCGGGGCCGCGCTCGACACCCTGGTCGCGGACCGCCTGGGGCTGCTCCGCACCGAGTTCGGCCGGTTCACCCGGCAGGTGTCCGGCTATTCCCTGGAGCACCTGCTGCCCGAGAACGGCGCGGATCTGGCTAAGTTCCTGGCCGGCACCGAGGGCACGCTCGGCCTGTTGGCCGGGGCGACGGTCGCGCTGGTGCCGTCGCCGAAGGCGGTGGCGCTGGCCGTGGTCGGCTATCCCGGCATGCCGGCGGCCGCCGACGCGGTGCCAGGCCTGCTGCCGCACGGCCCGGTGGCGGTGGAGGGCATGAACGCGCAGCTGGTCGACGTCTTCCGGGCTCGCCGCGGGGCCGCGGCCGTGCCCGGGCTGCCGCGCGGTGAGGCGTGGCTGTTCGTGGAGACCGCCGGCGATACCGAGGCGGAGGCGCGCGCCGCGGCCGGGCGGCTGATCGCCGACGCCGGCGGCCTCGACGCGCTGGTGGTCACCGGCGGCCCGGCGCGGGCCCTGTGGCGTATCCGCGAGGACGGCGCTGGCCTGGGCGGCCGCACCCCGGCGGGCGCCCCGGCCTGGCCCGGCTGGGAAGACGCCGCCGTCCCGCCCCGGCACCTGGGCGCGTACCTGCGCGGTTTCGGCGCGCTGATGGCCGATCAGGGCCTGGACGGCCTTATCTACGGGCACTTCGGCGACGGCTGCGTGCACGTCCGCATCGACTTCCCGTTCGCCACCGAACCAGGTCGTTACCGGGAGTTCGCCCTGGCCGCGGCGCAGCTGGTCGGCAAGTACGGCGGCTCGATGTCCGGCGAGCACGGTGACGGCCGGGCGCGCGGCGAGCTGCTCCCCTACATGTACTCCCCCGAGGCCATCGACACCCTCGCCGCCGTGAAGGCGATCTTCGACCCGGGCAACGTCTTCAACCCCGGCGTGCTGGTCGACCCGGTGCCGATCGACGCGGACCTGCGCGTGCCGCAGGCCCGGCCGATCCGGGCCGGCCTGGGGTTCGCTTACGCTCACGACGACGGTGACCTGTCGGTGGCGGTGCACCGCTGTACCGGGGTCGGCAAGTGCCGCGCCGATACCACGGCCAGCGGGGGGGTCATGTGCCCGTCCTACCTGGCCACCCGGGATGAGAAGGACTCCACCCGCGGCCGCTCGCGCGTACTCCAGGAGCTCGCCAACGGCACGCTGGTCCAGGGCTTCGGATCGGCGGAGCTGGCCGGGGCGCTGGACCTGTGCCTGTCCTGCAAGGGCTGCTCGTCGGACTGCCCGGCGGGCGTGGACATGGCGACCTACAAAGCCGAGGTGCTGTACCAGCGGTACCGGCGCCGACTGCGCCCGCCGGCCCATTACTCGCTGGGCTGGTTGCCCCGCTGGGCCCGGCTGGCCGCCCGCGTACCCGGCCTGGCCAACGCCGCGCTGCGCCCGGGGGCGCTGGCCGGCCTGGCCAAGCGGCTGGGCGGAATCGACGCCCGCCGCCCGCTGCCGCGGTTCGCCACGCAGAGCTTCCGCGAGTGGTTCGCCGGGCATCCCGCCCGCCCAGGCGATCCGGTGCTGCTGTGGGTGGACACGTTCACCGATCACTTCACGCCCGGCGTCGGCCGGGCCGCGGTGCAAGTACTCGAAGCGGCCGGTTACGCGGTGGAAATCACCGGCAGGCCCGTGTGCTGCGGGCTGACGTGGATTTCCACCGGCCAGCTGGACGGCGCGCGCAGGCAGCTGCGGCGGACGCTGGACGCCCTGGAGGAGGCGGTGCGGCGCGGTATCCCGATCGTCGGACTGGAACCCTCGTGCACGGCCGTGCTGCGCGGCGACCTCGCCGAGCTGCTGCCCGGCGACCCGCGGGCCCGCGGGGTACGCGCCATCACCCGCACGCTCGCCGAACTGCTGGCCGAGACCGGGAACTGGGAACCACCCGACCTTTCCGGCGTGCGCGCCGTGGCCCAGCCGCACTGCCACCACCATGCCGTCATGGGCTGGCACACCGACGCCGCGCTGCTCGCCCGGGCTGGCGCCGAGGTCAAGGCGGTCGGAGGCTGCTGCGGGCTGGCCGGCAACTTCGGAGTCGAACGCGGCCACTACGACGTCTCGCGGGCCGTGGCCGAGACCGCCCTGCTGCCTGCCGTGCGCGCCGCCGCACCGGACACGGTGATGCTGGCCGACGGGTTCTCCTGCCGCACCCAGCTCGGCCAGCTCGGCCATGTCGAGAGCACGCACCTGGCCGAGCTCCTGGCGAGCCGGCTGGGGGACCGCCGGTAGTCGCCGAGCAGGTCATACCTATAGCGTTGTCTCATGACGCGGCGCACCGAGCAGATCAGCCTTCATCTCAACGCATATCTCACCGCGCACAGCAGCCCGCCGGACGCGGTCCTGCGGGAGCTGGCGAATGAGACGGCCGATCTCTTCCCGAACGAGACGAACCTGGCGATCGCACCCGAGCAGGGCACGCTGATGACGCTGCTGACCCAGATCACCGGCGCCGCCTCGGCCATCGAGATCGGCACCTTCACCGGCTACTCCTCGATCTGCATCGCCCGGGGCCTGGCCGATGGCGGGCGGCTGCTGTGCTGTGACATCAACACGGAGTGGACCTCGGTGGCCAGGAAGTACTGGGAGAAGGCGGGGCTGGCGGACCGGATCGAGCTGCGGCTCGGCCCGGCCATCGACACGCTGCGTTCGCTCCCCGATGAGGAGCTGTTCGACCTGGCGTTTATCGACGCCGACAAGGGCGGCTACCTCGGCTACTGGCGCGAGGTCGTGCCGCGGGTACGCCCGGGCGGATTGATCATGGTGGACAACACATTCTCGCACGGCCGCGTAATCGACGCCGGCAACGACAACCCGCTGGTGATCTCGATCCGGGACTTCAACGACCACGCCGCCGCCGACGACCGCGTCGACCTGGTCATGGTCCCGATCGGCGACGGCCTGACGCTGGCCCGCAAGAAGGGCTAGCTGACCCTGCCTAGCTGGCCCACCTAGCTGGCACTGACCGCTCCGCCCAGATAGAGCGCACCGATCTCGGGGTTCTCGAGCACCTCGCGCCCGGTGCCGGATAGCCGCACCCGTCCGCTTTCCATCACCACGCCGTGGCTGGAAAGCCGGAGCCCGGCCCGGGCGTTCTGCTCGACGAGCAGGATCGTCGTGCCGGCCGCGTTCATCCGCCTGATCGCGTCGAATACGGTCCGCAGGGTCTTCGGCGCCAGTCCCATCGACGGTTCGTCGAGCAGCAGCAGGCGGGGCTCGAGCATCAGCGCGCGGGCGAACTCGACCAGCCGCTGCTGCCCGCCGGACAGGCTGCCCGCTTTCTTCGGTGCCCAGTCGGCGATCTGCGGGAAGAGGTCGAACACGGCGGCCATCCGGCGGACGGTCAGCGCCCGGTCAGACAGGATGTAGCCGCCGAGCTCGACGTTCTCCCGGACTGTCATGTCACGGAACAGGCTGTGGTTCTGCTGCACCTGGACCACGCCGAGGCGCAGCACCTGGCGGGGCGACAGGCCGACGAGATTCTCCCCGCCCAGCATGATCGACCCGAGCCGCGGCCGCAGCAGCCCGCTTATCGACGCCATCAGCGTCGATTTGCCCGCCCCGTTCGGCCCGACCACGCAGGTGATGCCGCCCTCGGCGACATCTAGGGCAACCCCGCGCAGCACATCACCGCCGCCATAGCCGACCACCAGGTCTTCGATCTTTAGTACCGAACGGGCCGTGGTGCTTGCCCCGGCGGGCGGAACCGGGCTCCCGGCGGGCGGAACCGGGCCCTCGGCGGGCGCCGTCATAGTTCCTCCCCCGGCTCCGGATCATCATCCTCGAGATCCTCCCCGAGGTAGGCGTTGAGCACCCGGCGGTCGGTCCGGATGATGGCGGGCGGCCCGGCGGCCACCACGGCACCCGAGTCGAGCACCGTGACCCGGTCGCACAGGCCCATCACGAACTCCATGTTGTGCTCGACGATCAGGAAGGTCTTCCCGGCCGCGTTCAGCTCGCGGATCCGGTCGGCGATATGATTGACCAGCGAAAGGTTGACACCGCCGGCCGGCTCGTCGAGCAAGACGACGGCGGGGTCCGAGACCAGGACGTAGGCGAGCTCCAGGAGCTTGCGCTGGCCGTAGGAGAGCGTGCCGGCCAGCGCGGCGTGGTGCCCGGCGATGCCGACGAACTCAAGTTGCTCCATCGCGCGCGCGCGGGCCGCCGAGCCCCCGTGCCGGGAGGCGACCAGCATGTTCTCGAGGACCGTTAGGCTGCCGAAGATCCTGGTCAGCTGGAACGTCCGGCCGATCCCATGGGCGAAGACCTTGTCCGGAGCAATGTTGGTGATCTTCTCATCAGCCAGGTACACCTGCCCCGCGTCCGCCTTGGCGTACCCGGTAATGACGTTGAACAGCGTGGTCTTGCCCGATCCGTTCGGCCCGATCAGGCCGGCCACCGACCCCTCGTCGATCTCCACCGTGCAGGAGTCCAGGGCGTGCACCCCGCCGTAGGACTTGCGCACCCCTTCGGTGCGAAGCAGCACGCTCATCTTCTGGCCTCCTTCGCGGGCGCTTCGCTGGCCTCGGGAGGCGGAGGGGCGGGAGCCGACGCCGGCGTGGACTCAACCGCGGGGCGCCCCCTGGTCCGCAGCCGCTTGATCCATTCGCCGACCGTGGGGACAATGCCACGCGGCATGAAGAGCACGATGAGGAGGAACAGCGCGCCGAGCAAGATCTCGCTGATGTACCCGTTGGTGAACCTGATATTGAGGTAGAGCTGGCCGGGTTCGATGATGAGCGCGCCGAGCACCGGGCCGGCGATGGTCCCGAGGCCGCCAAGGAACGCCATCAGCACGAGGGACAGGTCAAACAGCGGGTCGAAAGCCGAATTCGGCTCGGCCTGCGTGAGGTAGAGGAACCACACCCCACCCACCAGGGCCGTTACCGCACCAGACAGCACCAATGCCATCAGCTTTACCCGCATCGTGTGCACGCCGAGCCCTCGCGCCCGGTCCTCGTCGTCCCTGATCGCCCTGAGCTGCAGGCCGAACCTGGACCGCCGGATCAAGGCGGCGATAACGACCATGCCCGCGGCGCAGGCCAGCGTGATGTAGTAGAAGTGGTCGTTGAAGCTCGTCGGCGACCAGGGCAGGAACGGCGCCGAGACACCTTCGGTACCGCCGGTAAAGGAGTTGAGGTTGTAAGCGACCAGCTGGAAGATGAAGAACACCGCGATCGTGATCACGATGAACGTGTGGCGGCGCACCCGCAGCGCGACCAGGCCGAACGGCACCGCGATGGCCGCCCCGACCGCCGCGGCGAGCGGCAGCAAGATGAACACCTGGACGCCGTTGATGTGCCAGTCTCTGGCCGCGATGCCCACGGTGTAGGCGCCACTGCCGAAGAACACCGCGTTGCCGAGCGAGATGTATCCGGAAAATCCGGAGAACACGTTCCAGGCCGAGACCGCCGCCACGAAGATCAGCGCGTAGATAGCGTAGTTCGTGGTGACGGGGCTGCTGAACACCAGCGGGAACCCGATGGCCGCCACGACCAGGACAGCGAGGGCCAGGCTCGCCACCACGCGCTGCCTGCTCACGCTGGTCATTTTCGTGCTGGCCAGCGCGGTGACGGTACTGGCTTTCATTGGGCCCGCACCGGCTGGCGGCCGAAGAACCCGGTCGGGCGGATCACCAGCACCACCACCAGGGCGGCGTAGAACACGACGATCGCCCACTCGGGTGACCAGATATCGACCAGTGATTCCAAGGTGAGCATGAAGACCGACGCGACGAGCGCGCCGCCGATGCTGCCCAGGCCGCCGAGGATGATGATCGCGAGAAGCCGCGAGATCAGGTCGTAGCCGCTGTTGGGGTTGAAGCTGTTCGTGGCGCCGAACATCATGCCGCCGACCGCGGTCACCGCGACGCCGACTCCGAAGGTGACAGCGGCGACACGGTTAACGTCGATGCCGACCAGCCGCGCCGCCGTCTCGTCCTGCATCGTAGCCCGCACGCTGCGCCCGAACCCGGTCCGGTACAGCAGCAGGTAGATGCCTGCGATGATCACCAGCGCCAGCGCGAATCCGTACAGGTAGATGTACGGCAGGTAGAAGCCGAGAACGTGCACGCTGGAGTTCACGTACGAGGCATTCAGCTGCTTGAAGTTGGGCCCGAAGATCTCATAGAGGATTCCTTCGATGATCAGCGCGACCGCGTAGCTGACTAGCAGCGTCATCGACGTGCGTTCCCGGCCGCGGAGCCGCCGGATGAACGCCCACTGAATAAAGATGCCGATCACGAACATGGCGGGCACGGTGACCAGCAACCCGAGAAACAGGTCCACGTGCAGCCGTACCGACAGCTCGTAGCTGAGGTATGCGCCCAGGATGACCAGGACACCCTGGGCGATGTTGATGATGTCGAGCACACCGAAGATCAGCGTCAGACCGACGGCCATCAGGGCGTAAACGCCACCGACAAGTATGCCGTCGACGACGGCCTGGTAAATCTCCCGTGTCATCTGGCTAGCTAGTCCAATTCGGCTTGGGGTTGATGATCGGCACCGAGCCGGCCAAGCCAGCCGGGAGGACCTGCTTGAACGTAGTGTCCTTCTGCCACTGGAAGGTGAACGCCGCCGCGCTGCTGTTCTTGCCCAGCGAATCGAACTTCACCGGTCCTTGGACGGTGCTGATCGTCACGCCGCTGTGCAGGTAGGTGATGATCTTGGCGTTGTCGGTGCCGCCGGTCGCGGTCACCGCCGCGGCCATCACCTGCCCCACCGAGTAGGCCTCGGCCACGTCGGCGTTGACGTCCGACGGCGACCCGCCGTACTTGGCGACGTACTCATTCACCATCGCCTGGCTGGCCGGATTCGCGTAGCCCGGGTACCAGCCGTTAGGCACCATCATCCCGGTGGCGTTGCCCTTCCCGACGACGGAGATGAATGCCGCGCCCTGGTCCGGCCCCGCCGCGGCGATGAACATCTTCGGGTTGTAGTGCTGCTGCTCGAACGCCTGCATGAACGCGGCCACGGTCGGGACATCGGTGGATCCGAGCACCACGGCCTGCGCGCCGGTGGCAGCTACCTGGTCGGCCGGTGCCTTATAGTCCGCGACCTCTTCGGGGAAGATCTTCGAGTACACCGTCTTCACGCCGAGCTCCTGCAGTTTCTGCTGGGCGAGCTGGACCGGCGGGTCAGCGAACGGGTCATCGGCCATCGGGTAGGCCGCCGTCTTCGGCCGCTCGCTGGGCGGCAGCGAGGCGACCCAGTTGACGAACGGCAACATCTCGTCTTCGATCGGCAGGCTGACGTCGAACACGTTGTGCGCCGACATGTTCGCCGGGCTCGCGAATACCGACGGCGCCCCGCCCGCCCCCTCGACCAGCGCATAGCTGTATCGGGCCGCGACCGACGCCGAGGGCGTGGTCAGCAGCGAGGAGAACGGCCCGAACGCCAGGTCCACCTTGTCCTGGGCGAACAGGGTCTGGTAGTTCGTCGCCACCTGGGTCGGCGAGCTGTTGTCGTTAAGGATCTTGAGCGTGACCTGGCGGCCGAGCAGGCCGCCTTTCGCGTTCACGTCGCTGGCCCATAGCTGGTAGCCGCGCTCGAAGGCCTGGCCGTCGGCGGAGAAGTCGCCGGTCAGTGACAGTGACGCACCGATGGTGATTGGTGCCTTAGAGCTCGGACTCGAGCTTGTGCCGGTGGCCGCGCTACTGCTGCTACTACTGCTAGTGCAGGCCGCCAGGACGCCGACCGACAGGACCGTGGCCGCGCTTAGCGCGAAGGTGTTCTTGGAGAGCCGGGGAAGGCTAGGTCTCACGCCCATTGCCTCCTTCTTCCTCGTGTGGTTTACCAGTGTCAGGTTTCGCTGGTACCGAGCCCGTCAGAGACCTCCGCGTGCTCGCTGACGAGCGGCAAGCCCGCGGAGTCCGCCTGCTGCCGCAGCAGCGCGGCGAAGTCAGCGTCCCCGTAGCCGCGCCCGACCAGGCCCTGAATCAGCTGGTGGACGACCGCGGCGACCGGCATCGGCACTTCGTGTTCCCGCGCAGCGGCCAGGCCAAGGTCAAAGTCCTTGCGCAGCAGCGTGGCGGTGAACGTCGGCTCAAAATCGAGGTTCACGTAAGCCGGCGCCTTGTAGCCGGTGAACAGAGAACCCATCACGCTCTTGTTGAGACAGTCGAGAAACGCTTGCCTGCTGATACCACTCTTTTCCGCGAGAACGGTAATCTCGGCGAGCGACTGGGCGACGACGCCGAGGAACAAATTGTGGCAGAGCTTCACCGTCCTGGCCACCTCGCCGTCACCGACGTAGGTTACGCCCTGGCCGAGCATGTTCAGGTACGGCTCTGCCATATCGAACGCGTCACGGGGCCCGGAGACGGCGGCCGTCATCTTTCCCGCCCGCACGACCTTGGGGTTGCCCATCACGGGCGCGGCCAGCAGGGCGGTCCCCCGCCCGGCGAGCTCTGTCCGCACCCGGGCCGAGGCCTCGGCCGACACCGTGGAGCAGTCGATGACCACCTCAGGTCCGGCAGACGGGCCGGACATCAGCCCGTCCGGACCGAGCACCGCGGAGATCAGGTCCTCCGACGAGCCGACGGTGACAAAGACGATGTCCCTGGCCGCCAGTTCCGCGGCGGACTGCGCGGGCTTGGCGCCCAGCTGTACCAGCGGCTCGGCCTTGCTCATGGAACGGTTGAAAACAGCGAGATCACAGCCGGCGGTGAGAAGCCGCCGACCCATTTCCAGACCCATGCGGCCCGTACCCAGCCAGCCGAGCCGGCGTGTCTCCTCATGTCCCACCATGTCGCCGGATCCCCTCCCCTCTGCTCACAATCGTTTGCAACCCTGAGATTGTCCCTCGGGCGCGACCCTTGTCAATGGCCGATGCCTAACCTGTTACCAAACGGGTAAAATTGTGGCGCCAGGCGATCGAGGTGGCACGTCGCGATCCGGCCGGTTTAGCCGGTCCGCGCAGGCTGACGCCGGCACGGCGAGCTGCGCTTTCACCTGCGGGCGGGCCTTCCCGCTTCGGTAGGTCCTGGTTCTATAGGTACACCCGCTCTACAGCAATCGATTGCGGGATCGAGCCCACCAGTATCGATTACGCGGGTGACGCTCCGCGGCTCCGCTGAGAGCGCGCCTGGCGGATAGGCACCGGCGGACTGCCCGCCGCGTCGGGTTCTTCCTGGCCGGCTTGATCGGGCGCCGCCGCGCGCGGCGCGGTAGATCCGCGGACCACAAGCTCTGGTGCGAGGTACAGGATCTTTACCGGCCCGTCTCCGCCGTTGATCCGTTCAAGCAGCAGCTGAGCCGCCTCGGTGCCTAGCTGATAGTGCGGAAAACGCACCGTGGTGAGCGGCGGCCTGAGCCGGTCGATGAACGGCATGTCATTGAAGCCGATCACCGAGACGTCGTCGGGGCACAGGCGGTCTTCTTCGTCAAGCGCGGCATAGCAGCCCACCGCCAGCATGTCGTTCCCGGCCGCCACCGCGGTGAAGTCCCCGCGGGAGACCATGAGCTGCCGGTAGCAGCGGGTGCCTTCCTCGACCGTGTACCTGTTGGCGTACGCGATCAGGTCCTCATCCACCTCGAGCCCGTGGGACGCCATGCCCTCCCGGAACCCCCGCAGGCGGCCCACGCCGGTAGACGCCTCCTGGGGACCGGCGATATGCGCGATCCGGGTATGGCCAAGCCGGGCCAGGTGACTGACCGCCATCCGCGCGCCCTGCTCGTTGTCCACCGAGACCGAAGGGAAGCTGTAGTCCTGCGCTAGCCGGTTCATCAGCACGACGGGCAGTTCCGCCGCCGCCGCCTCGGCCAGCAGCCGGTCGTGCTGGGTCGCGGTGGCGAGCACGAAACCGTCGACGTGACGGGCCCGCATCTGCTCGAACAGCGTGCGCTCCCGGTTGGCGTCGGCGTCGGTGTTGCCGATCAGGGCCACGTAGCCCGCCGCGGCCAGCTTGTCTTCGAGGCCGCGCACGATCGGCGGGAAAAGCGGGTTGTTCAGGTCGGGAATAAGCACCCCGACCGTGTGCGAGCGCCGGGTCCGCAGGCTCCGCGCGACCGGATTCGGCCGGTACCCGAGTTTCGCGGCGGCCGCCATCACCCGGCGCGCAGTGTCCTCACTGACCAGCAGGCGGGTTTCCGGGTTGAGCGCGCGGGAAGCGGTGGCCGGGTGCACACCCGCGACGGCTGCGACGTCCCGCAGCGTGGCAGGATGATCACGCATCGTTTATCATGCTCCCGGAGTGACCTGACTAAGCCCGCTTTGGCTGGACTAACCCTATCCCAGGGATCCGGGCATCCCCATCCCGTATCCCAGGGATCGCGGCAGCTCAGGATCGCGGCAGCTCAGGATCCCGGCACTTCAGGATCCCGGCACTTCAGGATCCCGGCACTTCAGGATCGCAGCATCGAGGCAGGCATCATGCTCGGGCTGGCGTTCGGGCTCGGCTTCTCCTCGCTCAGCGTGGCGGCAACCCGCGGGCCCTCCCGGACCGCGCGGCGGGCAGGCGCGCCGTCACGGACCGAGCCGTCGCGGAGGGAGCCGTCGCGGAGGGAGCCGTCGCTGGCATCACCCCCGCAGGCGAGGTGCCCGAGTTCGCGCAGATGCCGGAGTTCGCGGAGGACAAGCCCGGTGCGTGAACCGTGGAGGCAGGCCGAGCCGTCACGCCGAGCGGTGAGCGGAGATGATGATCACCAGTGACCTGCCGCGACGGCTGGCTCGGCCGGGCCGCCCGCTGCTCGCGGCGGCGGGCGGCCCGGCCGGGGCCAGGACGGTCCGGGTCCAGCTGACATGCCACCGGGGGAAGCGGCGGCGACCGGGACTGCGCCTGCTACGCGCCGTGTCGTGCATCAGCTCATCGTGACGCTGTGCGATGAGGGTCTTGGCGATTTCCGGGTGCATACGGTGGCCTCCTTCGGCCGTGGGCTGGATGCGAGTGAAGGTATAAATACGATGTATCTCGAGTAGTGTTATTGTCAAGATATATCTCGATGGTCGCGTATATCTCGGATATCGAAAGATGGGTTTGGTACCCGGGGCTAGGGACCGCGAGTCAGCTGGGATACGGGAGGGGCGGATGGGGCGGGCGCCTGCCCCGCGGAGGCCTTCGCCGGTGGTGGCCGCGGCCCTCGCTCGTGGTGACGATGGCCTTCATTATGACGAGGGGGTCTGACATTCTCGCCCGGCCCGGACCGGGGCTCAGCCGGGCCGGGCGGCCCTCTCCCCCGCTGCGGCATCATCGCCGGATACGTCGCCGTCCGGCAGCGGCGGCGCGTCGAGAATCGGGTATCCGAGCAGCACGAATTCGACCGGCACCGAGCCCGGCGGGCGGAGTCTCGGATCCCTGCGATCGGCGAAACGGTGGTGCGTCCCGACCACCCGCTCGAACGTCTGCTGAAGTTCTGAGTAGAGTTCCTCGGCCTCCTGGGGCGTCACGAATACCCGGCTCGCCGATGCGCCCAGGCCGCCGTCATCGAAGGTCTGCGGCCACGAGGTCATCGACGTGAGACTGCGCTGGGCGCGGGTCATCAGCCTGTCCATCCAGACATGGTCGAGGGCCTCAGCCGCGTGCGAGGCCTGAGGATCAGCTTGGCGCGTCCGCCAGCTCATGCCGTCGTACGTCTGACGCCAGGGCCGTTCCCGGCCGCGGCCGCCGCCCGCCTCCTCCACGAAGCCGTACTTCGCCAGCGTCCTTAGGTGGAAGGCGCAATTCGCCGGCGACTCGCCGAGCATCTCGCTGGCCTGGGTCGCGGTCAGGGTCCCGGCCTGTCCGAGGGCCTCGAGCAGGGCCCAGCGCACTGGATGGGCCAGAGCCCGGATGGCCTTCGGGTCGGTTAGGTTGAGCCGCCCGCGATCATCTCGAGGGTCCCCGGCCGGCCCCCTGCGGTCCCCCGCCCTGGCCCGGTCCCCCGCCTTCGCCCGGGCTTCCCCCGTTGACCCGTCCGCCCGGCCCGCAGTCGCGTTCCGCAGCGCCGAGCTAGTCTCTGGAAATTCTTCGGAAGCCATGTTTCGAAACACTACCCTCGAAAGGGTTGTTTTGACAACTCTCTCGAAACACTTCTTTTGAGAACGTGAGGTGGGCCGGCCCGGAGCGGACTCAGCCGGATCGGGGCGGCGTGGGCGGGCTCCTTCCTAAGCCGGCGTTCCGGCGAGGTGGCGAATGTTGCGCAGGGCTACGGCCATGAGGGTGTTGGTGGGATTGTGCGCCCCTGAGGTGACGAAGACGGAACCGTCGGCGACGTAGACGTTGTCCAGGCCATGCACCCGGCCGTAGTCATCGGTCACGCTGCTGGCCGGGTCGGCGCCCATCATCATGCCGCCCATGATGTGGTTTCCCGTCGGCAGGCCGCCGCTGTTGTACGTGGCAGGAACCGCGAGGGCCACGCCGGCCCCGGCCTTGGTCATCATCATTTTCAGCTGCGGGATGTAGAACTGCTGGGCCACCTGCTCGTGCTGGCCGGCGCTCCAGGTGATCTGGGCCACCGGCAGGCCGAAGACGTCCCTGACCTTGGGGTCGAGGGTCACCGTGTGACCGAGGTAGGGCAGGTCGTGGCCGATGAGCGAGCAGCCGGCCAGCCGGTCGCGCAGGATCGAGGACCGCATCAGCTGCTTGAAGTCGGCGCCGAACGGCTTAGCCGACCGGACGAAGCCGAGCAGCGTCTGGTAGGACTGCGCCTCGCTGATCGGGTCCTGGCTGCCGCCGAGCTCCATGAGGCCGCCGCGGATGTAGGGCAGGCCGTGGGCCTTGGCGAACGCCCTGGCACCGGGAAAGTCCGGGTCGGCGGCGTCCTCCGCGCATTGCGTCACCGACCGGCCGCGGTAGGCGTGCATCCGCTCGTCAAGGAAGATCGCGGTGCCATCGATGAAGGAGTGCAGCATCAGCCTGCGGCCGAGCTTGCCGCTGCGGTCCGGAAATGAGGAAAGCAGAGCCAGGCGCACCGTCTCGATGGCCGACGCCGCCATCACGACGATATCGGCGTCTTCTGTGCCAGTTACCGGACCCCGTTCTGTCATCCGGATCCAGCTGACCCCGGTGGCCCGCCCCGCCGCGCCCGAACCGGTGAGCTCGACCTTGGCGACCATCGTCTCGGGTACCAGCGTCACCCGGCCGGTGCGCAAAGCGTGCCGCAGCGGTATCAGCGCCGACGGCCGGGCCACCACCGGGCAGCCGAAGCTGCTGCAGAACCCGCAGTTGTTGCAGACGTGCTGGTCGTTGTAGGGCCGTGAGTTGGCCGCCATCGGGAAGGGATACGGGTGCAGGCCGATGCCGGTGGCGCCCGCGGCCACCGCGATCGAGGAGCGCATCTGCGGGCCCGGCGGCATCGGGTACGGCTGCCCGCGCGGCGCGTGCTTGCGGACGATTTCGGGCAGGGCCGTGACGTCGCCCTGTACGCCGATCAGCTGCTCCACCTCGTCGTAATAGGGCGCGATCTCGGCGTAGCTGAACGGCCAGTCGGCGACGTCGGCCCCCGGCACCGGGCCCAGCGCGGACAGCTGCTGGAAGTCGATGTCCCAGAACCTGGGCACCTTGGCGTCCCAGTGCACGGTTCCTCCGCCGACGACCTGTGGCAGCTCGTCCACGCTGCCGGTGTACCGGACGGCTGAAGCCTGGTTCGGCCGCCAGGTGCGCGGGAACACCTCGGGGTCCGGACCAGGGAAGTTACGTACGATCATCGCCAGGCTGTCGTTGGCGAACACCGTCCCGATCGGGCCCTGGCCGTTGAGGTTGGAAAAATGGTTGGGGCCCTTCTCGAAGACGACGACCTGCCATCCGGCCAGCGCTAGCTCCATGGCGGCCAGCGATCCGCCGGCGCCGCTGCCGATCACCACTGCTTTAGGCACGGGCGTCCTATATCGCGCCGAGGAGCTTCAGCACGTCGGCCACGATCCCGGTGTCGCTTACCGGGTCGCGCCCGTCGGAGCGCTCCACCTCGTCGCCGGTGTAGCCGCGCGGCTGGATGTCGCCGGGGAAGCCGATGTCTTTCCAGCCGGCCAGGCCGCGGTTGCCGCCGTACTCGGGGGTGGCGTACATGCCCTCGATCGTGTGCTCGAACAGCAGCGAGGTGAACGCGCTAATGTCCTGCCCGGCCAGGATCTTGTCCTGGTCCGCCGGGGTTACCTTGGTGAAATCCCCGCCCGCGAGCTTGTCCAGGGTCGCGATGCCGCGGATATACTGCTGCTGCCAGCCTGTGAGGCGTTTGCGCCACGCGATGCGCGTGACCGGATCGAGCGTGGCGAAGGAGTCCATGAGGTCGGGGCCAGAGGTGTGACGGTTGCTCCACGGCCCGCCCGCGAAGATCATCGGCGCCGCAGTCCCGCTCCCGTCGAGCGCGCCGAGCGCGCCGAGCATCGAGTCGATGTAGCCGGTCACGTCGGCTTCGCGCGCACCGGGGTGACCTGCCTCGGCGGGGTCGTCAGCCGGGCCGGGCGCAATCCGCGCGGTCGCAGCCTCGATGACCGCGGCCTGATGGGTGCTGAAGAACCGCAATGCCCTGGCCCCTGGTGCGGGCGGGTTCTGGCGATCCGGTGAGGTGCACCCGCTGGTCCCGAGGACCGCGGCCGAGGCCACGGCGACGGGAATCACCGAGATCGCGGCAATGAGCGCACGGCGCGGCGGACCACCGGTGGCCGTCGCTGGTTGATCCGTGGGAGCAGGTGGCTTGCTGGCGTGCACCGTCGCCCCCTCGGATGTGGCTGGCTGGGCACAGACGTCACTGGCTCACCAGAAGAGTGATTTGGGAAAAGCATGATGCGTCGGTCAGGCGGGCGCAAGAGGGTTGGCCTGACCGTGTCCGGCCCGGAAGAGGGTAATGCTCATCGTCTTGCCGAGGATCGGGTTCGCGAGCGGCAGGAGGTACCGGTAGCGGGGCGGCAGCTGGCGTCGCAGCACCTCGGGCGGCCGGGTGACAGACACCGACTCCAGCACCCGCAGGCCGAGTCGCTCCAGCGAGCGCGGGTCATCGCACGCCCAGGCCCACCGGGCCGGGATGTCCCGCTTGGCGGCCAGCCGGTGCTGACGGTCGTAAGTCGACCTGGGATAAGTATCAAGCGCGACCAAGGCGCCGGGGAATCGCGCCGCGATACGGGCCAGCGCCGCTGTGACCTGATCTTCTGTCAGATAGGCAAGCACGCCGTCAGCGACGAAGAAATACGGCCCCGGGCTTTGCACCGCGATCGCTAGCCACCCCTCATCCAGCACCGAGGCGGCGACCATCCGGCGGCGGTCGGTGTCGGTGAAGAACTTGCCGCGCAGCTCGATCGTGTCAGGCAGGTCCAGGTCGATCCAGTGCACCTGGCCGTTGTCGACCCGCTCGAACCGGGTATTCAGGCCGCTACCGATCTCCACGACCGTGCCTGCGGGATGTTCGGCCAGGAAGGCGCGTACCCATGAGTCGAAGATCGCGGTCCGCATCACGGTGACCGACCCGCCGGCGCCCCGGCCGTACTTGGCGGCGTCGTAGTCGATCGAGCGGACCATCTCAGCGGCCTTCGGATCGCACAGCACCGGCTTCTTCTTGAGGCTCTCCCGCGCCCGGGCGGCGAGCGGGATAAAGAGCGTCTCCTGGACGGCGCCGAGCCGTACCTGATGCCTGTCGGCCATGGAGCTATTAAATACCGCCGGGCGACCCAGGGTCAGCCTCGAAGGCCAGCGCGCACGAGTTGATGCAATAACGCTGGCCTGTCGGAGCCGGACCGTCGCGGAAGACGTGGCCCAGATGACCGCCGCAACGACGGCACACTACCTCCGTGCGGCGCATGAGCATGCTGTAGTCCGCGCGCAACCGCACCGCCTGCGCCACGGCCGGCTCGTAAAAGCTCGGCCAGCCGGTGCCGGATTCGAACTTGGCCGCCGAGCGGAACAACTCATTCCCGCAGCCGGCGCAGCAAAATGACCCGTTCTCCTTCAGATGGACGAATTCGCCGGTGAAGGGCCGCTCAGTGCGGCCGCGGCGGAGCACATCGAACTGCTGGCGGGTCAGTTCTTGCCGCCACTGCTCGTCCGGCTTCTGGATCTCGGTCGCTGCCGAGGCCCGCGTGGACTTTGTGCGACGCATCGGTGCCCTCCCAGCTGAGCCACGGCCTATGAAAGTGAAACAAGCGGCCGGGATGCCGTCATTCCGTCAGCCGCTGCTGCCGGGTCTGATCAGCCCGGAATCGCAGTCCAGCACGACCGTCTGGACTCGGTCGCGAGCAGATGGACAAAACTGGCCGGTAAACCGCGTCGCGGTGGGCGCCGCCCTCGGCGTCCGGGCTGGACGCGGGCAAAAGATGCCCTGCCTGAGACGCGGCTACCTGGCGGGGAATAGCCTGTGCTGCGAAAGGTGGTGGGCATGCAAACAGGGCCAGAGCCCCAGTGGCGTCCGCTGAAACGCCACGACAGCCATATAGCGGAACAGATGGTGGAACGGGCGGCGGAACTGGCTCGCGATTCCCACGCCCGGACCAGGCACGCCGCGGTACTGGTGCGGGACGGCAGTCTGCTGGCCTGGGGCACCAACGGGGTTCCATTCCCGGGAGAAGATCACTGTTTCTGCAAGGTCGGCGAATCTGGAAATCATGACAACTGCCGTACCCACGCGGAGCAGCGGGCGATCACACTGGCGCGTTCCGGCGATGGCTGGCAGACGCTGCAGCAATCCAAGCTGATATACGTGCGGCTCGAGGCGGACGACTCGGTGCGGCTACAGGAACCTCACTTCTGTGCCCGCTGCAGCCGCCTGGCGCTGTCCCTGGGCATCTCGGAGTGGATCTTCGCACTTTCGGAGGGGCTAGTCGGATATTCCTCGGTCGACTATGACCGGATTGCCCAGCTCAGGTGGTCACAGTAAATACGTCCGGCCGACAGGCGATTGCGCGAGCCCGCAGCGCCGGAAAATTACCCGTTAGCCTCTCGTTTTCGCAGCCTGGCCACGCATTCCGCGCTGCCGCAGGTGCGGCCGGAGCCGAGGCGGGGCCTGCCGCATTGGCAGGTCGGCTGCAGCCGGGCTAGCCACGCGGCGTACGCCAGCAGCTCGGCGATGCCGTCTTCCCCCGGAACGGTTACGACGGGCCGGATCCGCCCGCCGGGCAAGGCGAGCCACTCCCGCGGCCTGTCCGCGGGGTCACCGGACACGGAACCCATGACTCCATTTTCCCTTGTTCCGGCTGTCCCCGGCTACGACGGCCAGTGCGCGATCCCGCGGACCCGCTGATGCTGAACCCCGCTTATAACTCCGGTAATCACCTGCATCCAAACGACGCTGGATACCGGGCCATGGCGCCGGTCACCGCGTGACGGCGGCCCGAAAGTGAAGCTGACGCTAGCAGGCGCGAGGTCGGCGCGCCATGCGGCCCGGCGCGGTCAGCGACGCTGGCCGGGCGCGGACGGCAACGGTTACCCGGCGATCTCGGCCGCGAGCAGCGCGCCCAGTTCCCAGCAGGCCTCGAGGTCCGGCCGGCCTGGGGTTCCGGTGACGCTGACCGGCGGCCGGACCGCTCGCCACTGCAGCCCGGTGGCGATCGACTCCACCGCCCGCACCGCGCCGCCGGTATCCATGCCGCCGTGCACGTACAGGCCGTAGGGGCGCCGCCGGGTCGCCTCCAGGCACGGGTAGTAAATACCGTCGAAGAAGTGCTTGAGCGCGCCGGACATATAGCCAATGTTGGCGGGCGTGCCAAGCAGGTAGCCGTCGGCCTCGAGCACGTCGGCCGCTGCCGCGGTCAGGGCCGGCCTGATGACCACCTCGATGCCCTCGATCTGGTCGGTTCGCGCTCCGCTGACCGCTGCCTCGAACATCTCCTGCAGGGCAGGCGACGGCGTGTGATGAACGACCAGCAGCCTCGGCATGAGCGCTGAGCTTAGACGATGCCGAAGAACTCGATCAGCTCCGGGGAGAACCTGGTGACCGCCCTTCCGTGCGCACGGCCGCTAAGTGGAGGGTTCGCTACACTTAGCGACAGGTCCCGCGATCTCTAGCGGGAGCCCGGAGAGGCAGGCATACATGGCGCGCGGCATTCAAGTCGGGGACAAGGCTCCCGACTTCACCCTCCCCTCACAGTCCGGCGAACTGGTCCGGCTGCAGGACCGGCTCGGCGAGCGGGTGGTGGTCCTGTATTTCTACCCCAAGGACAACACCAGTGGCTGCACGGCCGAGGCGTGCGCCTTCCGCGATAGCTACGAGACCTTCACTGACGCCGGGGCCGAGGTGATCGGGGTCAGCTCCGACTCAGCGGACAAGCACGCCGCCTTCGCCGGCCAGCACAATCTGCCCTTCACGCTCGTGGCTGACAAGGGCGGCCGGGTCCGCAAGAGCTACGGGGTGCCGTCCGTGCTCGGCGTGATCCCGGGCCGCGTCACCTACGTGATCGACCGCACCGGCACGGTCCGGCATGTGTTCAGCTCGATGACCAATATCGGCCAGCACGTGAGCGACGCACTGGAAGTGGTCAGGCAGTTGCAGGCCGGGCAGGCCGCCTAAGGAATCGCGGCCGGCCAGGACCCGAGCCGGTGCAGGACATGAACCGGGCCCTCGCCGTCACCGAGGCCTGCGAGCCCGTGGGCCACCGCCTCACCCGCCACCAGGGCGGCCTGGCGGGCCGCTTCCTCCAGTGGCAACCCCGCGGCGAGCCCGGCTGCCAGAGCCGCCGAGTGCGTGCAGCCTGCACCGTGGGTGGCGGCGACCTGATGACGAGCGACCGGGATGGCCGTGTGCCGCGATCCATCGAAGAGATGGTCAACCGGGTCTGGCCCGTGTCCCCCGGTGACGAGGGCCGCTGGCGCGCCCATCCCGACCAGGCGCTCGGCCAGTTCGGCACGGTCATCGGTCACGGTTCCGGTGAGCGCCTGTGCTTCGGGCAGGTTGGGAGTCACCACGGTGGCCAGCGGGAAGAGCCGCTCGACCAGGGTTCCGATCGCGTCAGGGAGCAGCAGCGTGCTCCCTGAGCTCGCCACCATGACCGGATCCACCACAAGCGGCAGGCCCCGGGTGGCCAGCGCATCGGCCACGGCCTCGATCAGCGCGGCGGAGAACAGCATGCCGGTCTTGGCGGCATCAGCCCCGATGTCGTCGAGGACCGCGTCGATCTGCGCCCGTACGAACTCCGGCGGGACTTCATGGATGGCCCGGACGCCGACGGTGTTCTGCGCGGTGAGCGCGACGATCGCCGACATGCCATGCGCGCCGCAGCGGGCGAACGCCTTGAGGTCGGCCTGGATGCCCGCGCCGCCACCCGAATCGGACGAGGCGATGGTCAGCACCCGCGCAAGGCCAGGGGGGCCGGGGGGGTATGGGGGGGCGGGAAGCCCCCCCGTGGGCCGGGGGCCGGGGGGGTATGGGGGGGCGGGAAGCCCCCCCATGAGTGGGGGGGGTTTGGGGGGGGTCGTCCCCCCCGGGCTAACACTGCTCATGCCGGCAGCTCAGGCATGCCAGCCACCGGGCTCGACGCGCGGGCATGCCAGCGGCGCGGGATCCGTCCGGCGGTCCGAGCGGCGTAACCGGCGGCCACCGCCAGCCGCATCGCGGTCGCCATCCGCTCAGGCTCGGCCGCGCGGGTAATGGCGGAGGCGATAAGGACCGCGTCGCAGCCGAGTTCCATCGCGAACGCCGCGTCACTGGCGGTCCCGATCCCGGCGTCGAGGATGACGGGAACGCCGGCCTGCTCGACGATCATCGCGATGTTGTGCGGGTTGCGCACGCCGAGGCCGGACCCGATCGGCGCGCCGAGCGGCATCACCGCCGCGCAGCCCGCCCGCTCGAGCTGCCTGGCCAGGACCGGGTCGTCGTTGGTGTAGGGCAGCACGACGAACCCGTCGTTGACCAGCATCCGGGCCGCGTCGAGCAGTTCCACCGGATCAGGCAGCAAGGTCTGATCGTCCGCGACCACTTCCAGCTTGACCCAGTCGGTGCCGAGCGCCTCCCGGCCCAGCCGGGCCGTCAGCCGCGCCTCGCTGGCGGTATGGCAGCCGGCGGTGTTCGGCAGGATGCGCACGCCGGATTCACGCAGCGTGCTAAGCAGGGAGCCCGCGGCCGCTCCGGCAGACGAGACCCGCCGCATCGCGACCGTGGTAAGCGCCGTCCCGGAGGCGTCGAGCACTCGCCGCAGCACCTCCAGGCTCTGCGCTCCCCCGGTCCCGAGGATGAGCCGCGAGCTCAGCTCATGGCCCGCCAGCACCCACGAGTCCGACCCGGCCGCCGTCTGGCTCTGGCTCAGCAGATCCGCGTCAGTCACTTCACCCTCCTTGCACGGCCGTGACGACCTCAACCTGGTCGCCGTCTCGAAGCAGCGTCGCCGCCCACGACCCGCGCGGTATCACGTCGCCGTTGACCGCGGCGGCGACGCCGGCCGGGGCCGCGGTCAGCTCGGCGACCGCCTGCACGATCGTGCTGCCGTCCGGCAGCTCACGCGGCTCGCCGTTGAGTTTCACCAGGAGGCTCACGGCGATCCCTCCCTGGCGGCCGGCTGGGGCATGAAGCGCCCGGGCGTAAACGGCTCCCACTCCGCCGCCGGCTGCTGCCCGGTCAGGCAGGCCACGATGGCGTCCGCCGTCACCGCCGACATCAGGATGCCGTTGCGGTAGTGCCCGGTGGCCAGCAGCAGCCCCTCGATACCGCCGGTGCCGACGATCGGGCCGTTGTCCGGCGTGCCCGGCCGCAGGCCGGCGCACGTCTCGGCCAGGATCAGCTCGCTCGTCACCGGGAGTACGCTCATGGCGTCGTGCAGCAGATCGTGAACGGCGCCGGCGGTCACCGTCCGGTCAGGCCCGCGTTCTTCCTGGGTGGCGCCCACGATGACCTCCCCGTCGGCTCGCGGCACGAGGTAGACGTCCGCGCCGCGCACCGTGGCCCGGATCGTGTGGCTGATGACCGGCGGCATTCCCTCGGGGTGACGCAAGCGCAGGAGCTGGCCCTTGACCGGCCGCACCGCGGTCCGCAACGGGCCGGGCAGCCCGTCGATCACGCCGGAGGCGCATCCGGCCGCGACGACGACCGCGGCCGAGGCGATGTCGCCGCCGTCCGCGAGGCGGACGCCGCGGGCCCGCCCGTCCCGGGTCAGCACCTCGCTCACCCGGTCCCGCACGATCCGCACCTTGACGATCGCCGCCGCCGCACGCAGCGCGGCCGCGTACCGCCGGTTATCGACAGACCAGTCGCCCGCGAACAGCACCCCGCCGTGCACGTCGGGGGTGAGGAAGGACTCCAGCTTGCGGCAGGCCCGGCTATCCAGTTCCTCCGCGTCAAGCCCGGCCGACCGGCGAAAGGCCGTCAGCCGCATCAGCGCCGCGAAGTCGCCCGGGTCGTACGCGATAGCCAGCGTGCCCTCGCGGCGCAGCCCGACGTCATGGCCGGTGAGGTTCTCAAGCTCGGCCGCGAAGGCGGGGAATCGGCTCACGGCCAGCAGGTTGACCCGCAGCAGCGCGCCCTCGCCGAACAGGGCCTCCGACACCGGTGCGAGCATGCCGGCGGCGACCAGGGAGGCGGCGTCACCACGGTCGGGATCCACCAGGACGACATCAAGCCCGGCGGCCGCGGCCCGCCACGCGATCGCGGTCCCGATGACGCCGCCGCCCGCGACGACGACATCTGCGGTCCCGGCCAATGAGCACTCCCTTCGCCGGCATTACCCGGATCAGGTACGACGGTCGGAGGCGCCCGGCCTCCCTCTCAGCCCGTAGGCTCCCGTGGTCGAAGTTGTTTCCGACAGTTCACTTTATATCAGCCGCGCGCAGCGGGGCCGGATGGGCGGGCCGCTGCGCGCGATGATTGGATGGCGCGATGCCACATGATGTGCGGGCACGGCTGGCCGACGCGCGGCTTTATCTGTGCACCGACGCCCGGCGGTCCCAGGGCGACCTGGCTCCGTTCCTCGATGCCGTCCTCGGGGCCGGGGTCGACATCGTGCAACTCCGGGAGAAGGGCCTGGAGGCGGCCGAGGAACTAGCGCTGCTCGAGGTGTTCGCCGACGCGTGCCGACGGCACGGCCGCCTGCTGGCGGTCAACGACCGCGCGGATATCGCGCTTGCGGCGGACGCCGACGTGCTCCACCTGGGACAAGATGACCTGCCGGTGCCGGTCGCGCGGCGCATCCTCGGCACAGGTCCGGTCATCGGCCGCAGCAGTCACAGCCCCGGCCAGGCCGACGCGGCGGCCGCCGAACCCGGAGTCGACTACTTCTGCGCCGGGCCGGTCTGGGTGACGCCAACTAAGCCGGGGCGGCCGGCCACCGGTCCCGGACTGCTGGCGCACGTCGCCGAGGCGAAGCCCGAACGCCCGTGGTTCGCGATCGGCGGCATCAGCCTCGGCCGGCTCGACGACGTGCTCGCGGCCGGCGCCACCCGCGTGGTCGTGGTCCGCGCCATCACCGAGGCCGACGATCCCGCCGCCGCCGCACGGGCGTTTAGCAGCCGGCTGCGTCCGGTATGACCCGCCGTGAGGGATCAGGGGGAACCATGGCAGAGATAGCGGGCCGGAGAATGTCGGCCGAGATAGACGGCGACTTCGTGGTGTTCCTGATCGGGGCCCGCCTGGATAAGCTCCGGGCCGCGGCGGGCGGTTCCTCCGGCACGGCGTGATCTAGGCGCCCGGGTCGTGTAACGATAAACAGATGCGGATCGTCAGAGTCGAATCAACAGACCTGTTCGTAGGGACCGTCCAGCGGCCGCGGCAGGTCGTGCGGATCACGGTGGTCAACGAGGGGCCGGGCATGCTGGCCGATCCGGCCACGACCGCCACGGTTTACGTACAGGGTCCTGGGGTGAGGAACGACGGACCGTTCGGAATAACCGGTTTGAGCCCGGGTGAAGAGAGAACCTTCGAAGTCCCGGTGGAAGTCGCCGCGCCCTCCCAGCCGGGCAGCACGCGCCGAGTAACGGTGGCGGTCGAAAGCGAGTCGGGCCAAAGCCATACCGAGGCCGATATCACCGTGGCCGAGCCGGGCTGGACGATGTGGATGGTCAGCCACTTCCACTACGACCCGATCTGGTGGAACACCCAGGGGCAGTTCACCGAGGCGCGGCTGAGTCTGCCGGACGAGGACGGCAGGCTGCCCGACGTCAGGACCGCGTTCGAGCTGGTCGGCCTGCATCTGGACAAGGCCAGGAAAGACGGCGACTACAAGTTCGTGCTGGCCGAGGTCGATTACCTGAAGCCGTACTTCGACGCTTACCCGCAGGACCGGCAGGACCTGCGCGATCTCATGGCCGAGGGCCGGGTCGAGATCGTGGGCGGCAACTACAACGAGCCGAGCACCAACCTGACCGGCGCGGAATCCACCATCCGCAACGCGGTCTACGGCATCGGGTTCCAGCGGGACGTCTTCGGCGGCGACCCGCGGACGGCGTGGATGCTCGACGTGTTCGGGCATGACCCCGGGTACCCGGGGCTGATGGCGGCGGCCGGGCTGAAATCCTCGTCGTGGGCGCGCGGGCCGTTCCATCAGTGGGGTCCGGCCGGGGCCGAGGGCGGCACCGGGCGAATGCAGTTCAGCACCGAGTTCGAGTGGATCTCGCCGGACGGCCGCGGTCTGCTCACGTCCTACATGGCCCATCATTACGGCGCGGGCTGGAAGCTGCACACGCTGCCTGACCTGCAGGCCGCCGAACTCGAGGCGTACGGGCAGTTCCGCGCGCTCGCGCAGGTCGCCGCCACGCGCAACGTGATGCTGCCGGTCGGCGCCGACCATGTCATCCCGGCCAGGTGGGTGACGGACATTCACCGGGACTGGAACCAGCGGTACGTGTGGCCGAGGTTCACCACGGCGGTGCCAGGAGAGTTCTTCGCCGCGGTCAGGGCCGAGGCTGGCCCCGGCGGCGCGTGGATCACGCCGCAGACCAGGGATATGGGGCCGGTGTACACCGGTAAGGACGTCTCTTACATCGACACCAAGCAGGCCCAGCGCGCGATCGAGACCGCGGTGATCGAGGCCGAACGGCTCGGCACCATGGCCTGGCTGGACGGCGCGCCGTTCCCGCACGCCGCGCTGGACAAGGCCTGGCGGCTGCTGGCCTACGGCGCCCACCACGACGGCATCACAGGGGTCGAATCCGACCAGGTGTACCTGGACCTGGCCGCCGGCTGGCGCGAGGCATGGGAACTGGGCTCCGCCGCGCGCCGCGACGCCGTGACCCGTCTGTCCGGAGCGCCTGTCCTGCCTGGCTACCCGTCGGAAGGCCTGTCCGTCCGTGTCGTCAACGGGGTGGCACGGGTCAGGGACGGCATGGCCCGGGTCATGGTGCAGGTGCCACCACACGACGGCACCAGGTGGCTGGAACTGCGCGACGGCGACGGGGCGCCCGTGCCATCGCTCGCCGAGGGGGTCAAGCGGCGGGGGGACGGGTCGCTCGCCGGGGTGACGCTCACGTTCGCGGCCCGCGAGATACCCGCGCTCGGCTACCGGTCCTATCAGCTGGTGCCGGCGGCCGAGACGGCCGCGACCGGGTGGCAGGATGTCGCGGGCACCCCGGGGAACGCAGCCATCGAGAACGGGGCATACCTGGTCACCGCAGACCCGGCGCGCGGCGGGACGATCACCATCACCGACAAGCGGACCGGCCAGAGCGTGCTTACCGGGTCCGGCAATGAGCTAGTGATACAGGACGAGTACGCGCAGCACCCGCGGCACGGAGAAGGTCCGTGGCACCTGTCGCCGAAGGGCGCGGGGACGGGTTCTTCCGGGGTCACGGCGACGGTGCGGGCGCAGCGCTGCCCGGTCGGCGCGCGGCTGGTCGCCTCGTTCAACCTCGACGGGCTCGACGTCACCCAGGAGACGCTGCTGTGGGACGGCGCGGAACGCGTCGAGTTCCGCACCCATGTCGACGGATACGGCGGGCGTGACCGGCTGCTCCGGGTCCGCTTCCCGGCCGACGTGCCCGGCGGGCTGCCGCTGTACCAGACGGCCACGGCGGTGATCGGGCGGTCGTTCGGGGTCGTGGATGTGGACTCAGCGGACCACTGGTACACCCTGGACAACCCCGCTCACCAGTGGTTCGGCCTTGGTTCCACGGCCCAGGTCCGCACCGGGGACCGTCACGGGCGGACGCAGGCGATCGGGGTGGCCGAGGTCGTTTGCCCGGACGATCCGCAAGGCCTGAAGGGCGACATCCGTGACCTGATGGTGGCGCTGGCCGCGGCCGGAGTGACCGCGACGTGCAGCCAGGCCGAAGGATCCAGGTATGGCGGGATCGACGCGGACTCCAACCTGCCCGACGTCAGGATCGCGGTTGGCGGCCCCGAGGTGAACGCCTTCACCGCCGAGGTCCTGTCCGCCGCGGGGCCCGATTACGCCAAGGCGCTGGCAGCCAGGCTCGCGGGATCCGCGGCCGGGACCGGGCGGCTGTGGGTACCGGCGGCGCGCAGCCGCCCGGACGCCTTCGGGCCGGACGCCGACGTGCGCGGGGCCGGCGACCTGCCGGTGCTGATCGTGGCCGGCGCCGGGCCAGGCGAACTGGCCGCGGCGGTCACGGCGCTGGTGCAAGACCTCGCCGACGCCGTCGTGGACGCCGGTGATGACGAGGCCGAACCGGCGCTCAGCGCTGGCTACGAGGCCAGGCCCGTGCCGGTGCCGCTGGCCAACCGGTCGGTCGCGCTGCTGAACCGGGGCACGCCAGGTTGCGTGGTCACCCCCGACGGCACCTTGCACATGTCGCTGATGCGGTCCTGCAGCGCCTGGCCGTCCGGGATATGGATCGACGGGGATCGCCGGACGGCTCCGGACGGCAGCAGCTTCGCCTGGCAGCACTGGAGCCATACGTTCGAGTACGCGCTGGCCTCGGGCCAGGGTGACTGGCGGGTCGCCGGCTTCAACGCCGCCGCCGAAGAGTACAACCACGACTTGCTCGCCGTGGTGAGTGGCCCGCCGGCCCCCGCGGCGAGCCTGCTGTCCGTGACTCCGGCTAACGTCACGGTCAGCGCGGTGAAGCCGCGCGGCAATCCGCTCGCTTCGGGCCGTACCGGCGCGCTGGCGGCCGCGCCGGCTGGCACGAGCAGCCCGGGTGAGCACGCCGAGGTCACGGTGCGCCTGCGGGAGACCAGCGGGCAGGCGACGACCGCGCGGTTGCGGCTCGCGACCGGGGTCTCGGCGGCGTGGCTCACCAATCTGCTTGAGGAATCTGACGGCGTTTCCCTGCCTGTCGAGAATTCTGGCGGCGGCACGGTTGTTGTCGATATGTCGGCATTTGAGACGGTCACGCTGATCGTGCGGACCGGATTCCGCCCGGCCACCGGTGACGATGTACCGTCCGCCGAACCGGTCCAGCCCATCTACGCGCGCTACTGGCTGCACGGGAAGGGCCCGGCGCCAGCCGGGAACCTGCCGGTCGCGGTGCACCTCTCCCCCACCCGGGTGGCCCTGGCGGACGCTGGCGATGCCGCGACGCTGACGCTGACGGTGGGCTGCGGCGCGGAGCCCGCGTCCGGGCGGCTGGAGCTCGACGTACCCAGCGAGATCACGGTCACCGGAGCCGACGACCTCCGATTCGAGCTGGCTCCCGGCGGGTACGCGGCCTGGGACCTGACCGTGCGGGTGGCCGCCGGTGCCGCGACGGGGCGCTACTTCGTCGCCGCCCGGATGAGGGACAAGCTCGGCCATGACATTGAGGACACGGCGATGGTCGCGGTCGGTGAGCGCCGCTGGCCCGATCCGTACCTGCCGCCCGAGGAGACGCTCGAGCTGCTGCAGGCCGATTACCGCGCGGGCGCGGCCGAGGTCGAGCTGGCCGTGCTTACGCCTGGGCTGCGCCTGGCGCCCGGCGACGAGGGCGAGCTGCAGGTCCGCGTGACCAACGCGCTTGCTTCTTTCCTACGCGGCGAGGCCCAGCTGGTGTCACCGTGGGGCAGCTGGCCGCTGTTCGGGGACTGGACGCAGGGTTTCGGCATCCCACCGCACGCGGGCGCGACGCTGAAGTTCCCGGTTAAGGTGCCGCTGACCGAGCGTCCTGGATCCCGGTGGTGGGCGCTGATCAAGGTCATGTACTTCGGGCGGGTGCGGTACACCGAAGCCGTCCCGGTAATTATTGAGCCCCGCTAACTGACCACGTCCGCTGCGGGCGAACGAGTACGGTGGCAGACTTAGGTTAATTCCGTTTCAAGCGTGAGATCTCCAGAGGGCCGATGCAGTCCGCCACCGTCTTGTTCAACGGCAACCTGCCAGCGGAGCCGAACAGTTTTATCGGCCGCGAGCGCGATCTCGTTGAACTCGCCCGGATGCTGGGCGAGGTGCGCGCGCTGACGCTGAGCGGCCCGGGCGGCATCGGCAAGACGCGGCTCGCGGTCCGGCTCGCACGTGAAGTGATCGCCGGTGCGGGCGAGGCGGCGGACGGCCCGGAGGGTCCCTGGGATATTGATGAGGCGTGGCTGGTCGAGCTGGCCGACTGGCACGGCCCGACCGCCCAGCAGGTCGCGGCCACCATCGGCGTACGCGAAGAGCAGGGCGTTCCGCTCGCCCAGACGCTGGCCGAGGCGCTGCGTCCGCGGCACATGCTGCTGATCCTGGACACCTGCGAGCATCAGGTCAGCGACTGTGCCACGCTCGTCCAGCTGCTCCTGGCCCGGTGCCCCTGGCTGCGGATCATCGCGACCAGCCGGGAACCGCTGCGGGTCCGGGGCGAGACCGTCTGGCGGGTGCCACCGCTAGAGCTGCCGCCCGACGGCCTGGCCAACGCCGAGCTCGCCGCCCACGAGGCGGTCCGGTTGTTCGCGGCCCGGGCCGCGGGCGCGCGGCCCGGCTTCACGCTGACCGAGGACAACACGGCCTCGGTGGCGCGACTGTGCCGCACGCTGGACGGTATACCGCTTGGCATCGAGCTGTCCGCCGCCCGGGTACGAGCGCTTTCTGTCGAGCAGATCGCCGACCGGCTGCGGGACCGGTTCCAGCTGCTCGACTCCGGTGACCGGACCGCGCCGCTGCGGCAGCAGACGCTGCGGGCCACCGTGGACTGGAGCTATGAGCTGCTCGACGGGCCCGAGCAGATCCTGCTGCGACGTCTGGCCGTCTTCTCCGGCTGGAATCTGGACATGGCCGAGCAGGTCTGCTCCGACGACACTATCCCCGCGGACACGGTGCTCGGCCTGCTCATCTCCCTTATCGACAAGTCGCTTGTCGTGCTCGACGGCGAGGCGGCCGGCGACGCCAGATACCGGCTGCTCGACACGATCAGGGAGTATGCGGCCGAGCGGCTCACCGCCGCCGGCGAGCAATCCAGCCTTTCGCTGCGGCACCGTGACTGCATCCTGGCGCTGGTGGAAGACACTGCCCGCGGCATGTTCAACCGCGGCGAACCACCCTGGCCGGTACGCCGGGCCGTCTTCCGGCGCGGCATCGCCGAATACGGCAACTTCCGCATCGCCCTGGCCA
Organism: uncultured Actinomycetes bacterium; assembly: GCA_963806335.1. GTDB lineage: Bacteria > Actinomycetota > Actinomycetes > Streptosporangiales > Streptosporangiaceae > Palsa-504. The sequence goes on along the minus strand of CAWDXO010000012.1, from coordinate 266,007 downwards.
CCTCGCTGGCCCACGGTCACGCGGAGGAGGGCCTGCGGCTGTGTGCCGGGCTGCGCAACATGTGGGTGCCGCACGGCGACGCGCGTGAGGCGGCCACCTGGCTCGACCGGTTCCTGGTCCAGGAGGCCGACGGGGTGTCCCCGCGGGTGCGCGGACGCGCCCTGGCCTGTCGCGCGGAGATCGCGTTCGAACTGCAGGAGTACGACACGCTGCTGCGCAGCGCCCAGGAGAGCCTGGAGCTGAGCCGGGCCAGCGGCGATGACTTCACCGTGCCGACCGCGCTGCGGGTGATCGCCCAGGCCGCGGCGCGGGCGGCACGCCTCGGCGAGGCCGTCACCTATGTCGACGAGGCCCTGGCGGCGGCCGAGGCGTCGGGCAACGACTGGGAGGCCGGGCTCACACTCGCGGCCAGGGCCGCCGTCGCGGTCCGGCAGGGCAAGCTGAAGTCAGCCCAGCGCGCCTATGAGGCCGCCCACGAGGTACTGAGCGATAACAACCGCTGGGGCGTCGCCCAGGTGGAGTACGGGATGGGTACGGTCGCGCGGGCGCGCGGTGACGGCAAGATGGCGGTCCGGTACTTCGAGGACGCCATGGAGACCTTCCGTGAGCTCGACGCCTGGCCCGAGATAGCCCGCTGCCAGTCCGGAATAGGGTCGATCGCGGTCGCCAACGGCGACCTGGACCTGGCCCGCGACAGCCTGGCCGAAGCCCTGCGGCTGAACCAGATGTGCGGGCAGCGTCTGGGCGTCGCCCGCGGGCTTGAGGCACTCGCCGCCCTGGCGGCCGCCAGGCAGCAGCCCGAGCAGGCGGCCAGGCTGGCTGGAGCCGCCTGCCAGCTACGCGAATCCCTCGGCCATGCCGCAGGGATCGGGCCGAGAATCGAACAGGTCCTTGAGATCGCCCGTGACCAGCTCGGGGCATCGGCGGCCGCGGCGGTGTTCGCCGAAGGACGCGAGATGACGGTGGAAGCCGCCGCCAGGTACGCGCTCGGATCACAGCGCGGAACAGCGGTGCCGGGACCAAGGCCCGCCGGGGAACCGGCCTGGGCCGACCCGGCGCGGCTGGCCGCGGCCGCTGGACCGCGCCATGAGGCGGGCACCAGCCACCGGTCCCCCTCGCCGCTGACCCCGCGGGAGCACGAGATCGTGCTGCTGATCGCCCAGGGCCTGTCCAACAAGCAGATCGCGGACGAACTGGTCATCAGTCCCGCGACGGCGGCCCGTCACGTGGCCAACATCCTCGCCAAGCTCGGGTTCAGCTCGCGTACACAGGTCGCCTCGTGGGCTACCCGTCACGAGCCGCTCAGCTGACCATCATGTGCAGATAGGCACGTGACCGAGGATCGTTAGCCAGCGAATATGCACATCGGAATACACACTTCTGCGCATGTGCACGGCGGCCGCACGGAATACCTTTTCAACTGTCGCTACCGCGCGGTGGCGGCGGGTCGAGAAACCCGCCGCCGCGTCGGTTCCCGAGGGGGGGTGGAGCCGGCCAGCCGCCGGCAGAGGCCGGGCGGGTCCCGGCTCCAGGCCAGGACCCGCCTGTTTGCTGCCCAGGCTGGGGAGGATCCGGTGGAACGCGCCGTAAGTACCAGGACCCGCATCGAAGCGGACCCACTAATGCTGAGCGCAGGCTCGGCGCACCGCGCCGCGGGCACGTCCGACCGCGCCGCGGGCACGTCCGACCGCGCCGCGGGCACGTCGGACCGCGAAATTACCGAGCGCATCCTCGGACGGGCGGACCAGGCCGGGTATAAGGCCGTCCTCATCGACGCCCCGGAAGGCATCGTGACCGCATGGCCGCGGTTCGCCTGGACCGTACGCGCGGCCGCGGACGGCCTCACCCGCCGCGGACTGGCGGTCGGGGACACGGCCGGTGTCTTCGTCCAGGATGCGGCCAGCTTCGCGATCGCGGTGAACGCCATTCGCGCAGCCGGGGCCATCGCCTGGCCCATCAGGCCAGAGGCCAGCAGGGCGGATGTCGCCGCCCGGCTCAACGCCTGCGGCGCGCGGATGCTCGTCACCGCGGCCCCGCTGGCCGAGACTGCGGCTGAGGCGGCGGACCGTTCCCGGGTCCGGCAGGTGTTCGCGTTCGGCGAGGCCCCGGGAACGACCCCGTTCCGATCGCTGCTCGGCATAGCCAAGCACAGCGCCGATAACCACGGGGCTGGTTATTACGCGGCTGGTGAGCCCGGGACGCCGGGCGAGCCTGGGCGGGAAGCCGGTGCTGGCCAGTACGACGCCATCGCCCTCCAGCCGGACTTTACGCTCAGCCACCGCGACGTGGTCGTCGCGGGACCGCCTTGCGGCGAGGGGCGGGCCTATACCGCGCTACTTGACCTCACCCTGCTGACCGGCGCCACCATCGTGGCGGCGCCGGTCACGCTGATCACGGCCGCGATGCGCGTGTACAAGGGCACTGCCGCGATCGTCTCCCGTGACACCCAAGTCCCCGGCCTTCCGCCGGACCGTGTATTTGCTGTCAGCTAGGCCTGATTCCCGCGTGTCCCGAAGCGTTCCGGCCGATTCGGTAGCGCAGCCCCTCGCCTGAGGCTAGGACGCGACGGCTTCCTCCTGCTGCTTGCTGGCAGGTACCGCGGCGGCCGCGAGTTTCCTGGTCCGGATGAACGTGACGATCACCAGCAGGCTGCACACGTTGAGGATGGCGGCGAAGCCGAAGGCGGCCGCCATGCCGTGCGTGATCACATACTGCGACTGGGCGAACGGGGTAAGACCGGCCAGCGGGTGGCTGGCCGCGTGCCTGGTCGCGGTGCCGTAGACCGCGACCAGGACGCCGAGGCCCAAGGCCCCGCCGACCAGTTGCAGCATGTTCACCAGGCCAGAGGCGGCTCCGGAGTCCGCGGCCGGAACCCCGGCCAGCGATGCGGTGGTCAGCGGCACGAACACCAGCCCCATCCCGAGGCCGAGCAGCATCATCGGACCGAAGACGCCCGACCAGTAGCCCGTGGCGGGCGTGACCCGCGACAGCCAGGCCATCGAGGCGATGGCGGGCAGCATCCCGGCGATCATCAGCGGCTTCGCGCCGAACCGCGGCATGAGCCGCGGCGCCAGCCGGGATACCGCGAACAGCGTGATGGTCATCGGCAGGAACGCCACCCCGGCACGGAGCGGGCTGAAGCCCATGATCTTCTGCAGGAACTGGGTGAGGAAGAAGAACACCCCGAACATGCCCGCGATGAGCAGCAGCCTGGCCACGAACGATCCGGCCCGGCTGACGTCGGCAAACAGGCGCAGCGGGGTGATCGGCTGGCGGGCCCGGGTCTCGGTGACCACGAACAGCGCCAGCAGGATGGCGGCCGCACCGAACGCGGCCAGCGTCAGGTGGTCGCCCCACCCGTCGGCCGAGGCACGGATGAACGCGTACACGAGCGCGGTCACGCCCGTCGTGGCGGTGAGGGCCCCGGCCAGGTCGAAGCGGCCAGGCAGGCGAGGCGTCTCCCCGACGAAAAGCGGCGCGACCGCCACCACCGCGATGCCGATCGGCACGTTGATGAACAGCACCCACCGCCAGGACAGCCACTGGGTGATGACCCCGCCGAGCACCAGGCCGAGCGAGGACCCACCGGTGATCACGCCCATGTAGATCCCGAGCGCGCGGGTCCGTTCCCGGCCTTCCGGGAAACTGGTCACGATCAGGGCGAGCACGGCGGGCGAGGCGAGCGCGCCGCCCACTCCCTGCAGCACCCGGGCCGCGATGAGCAGGCTCGCGGTGGTCGAGATCCCGCCGGCTAGCGAGGCGAGGGTGAACAGGCTGATGCCGGCGATGAACGTCCGCCGCCGGCCCAAGATGTCGCCGGCCCGGCCCCCGAGAAGCAGCAGGCCGCCGGACGTCAGGGTGTAGGCGTTCAGCACCCAGGACAGGCTGGTGGCGGAGAAGTGAAGGTTGGCCTGGATATGGGGCAGGGCAATGTTCACCACGGTCATGTCCAGGATGATCATGAGCTGGGCGCTGAGCATGATGGCCAGGGCGATGCCGGGCCGGCCAGAACCGCGCCGCGGCGATTTCCCCCCGTCGCGCGGCTTGTAGCCGCGACGCGTGGCCGCCCCGTTAACCCCGTTGACCCCTCTGGCACCCTCAGCCCCATACGGGGCATGCGAAGAAGACAAGATGCCTCCCTGGTTGTCCGTTCTCACTCACGCGAACCGCGACGATGGCGCATCGTTGTGGTTGCGGCAGGCCTTCGCTGACGGACCGCTGGCCAGGCGGTACCATCGAGAGTGAAGCGGAGGTCTACTCCGGTTACTATACGGAGGGAGCCTCCGTTTCGCAACCGAATTTAACCGCCGATCCGGACTAATGTCGAAGCGATGACCAGGACACCTGACCAGGTACCCCAGCGCCCCGCAGAGCAGCGCCCCGCAGGGCAGCTCCGCGCTGACGCGCGGCAGAACCACGCCCGGCTGATCAACGCCGCCACGCAGGCGTTCGCGGAAAAAGGCGCCGACGCGCCGCTCGAAGACATCGCCAGGCGCGCCGGGGTGGGCATCGGGACGCTCTACCGGCACTTCCCTACCCGGGTTGACCTGCAGGCGGCCGTCTTCCGCAACCAGGTCGGCACGGTATGCGGGGAAGCGGACGCGCTCCTGGAGACCGCCTCACCCGAGCAGGCCTTCACCGCCTGGATGCGGTCACTGAACGCGTATCTCGTCACCAAGCGCGGCCTGTCGAAGGCGCTGATCGAGGCGGTCGGCGTCGAGTCCGAGCTGATGTCTTCCTGCTGGATGACGATGCGCCAGACCACCGAGCGGCTGCTGGCGAAGGGGCAGCAGGCCGGCATCATCCGGCCGGACGTGGACGCCACCGACGTGATGCGGCTGGTACACGGGGTTGCGGTGAGCACCGAGAGGGCGCCGGAGCGGGCCGACGCGCTGCTGATGGTCATGCTCGACGGCCTGAAGACCAGGCCCTCGTAATCCGCCGGTCGCGCGGGCCCGCCACACGGCTCAGTGGGCGGGGCGAGCCGCGCGTTACCTGCTTATCCGGCAACGCTGTTCAGCTCGGCAAGGCCATCCCCGGACAGGGTGAGCCAGGCGCCGGTCGGCCGACCGGCGACGTTCTCACGCAGTTGACATCCTCCCCAGCTTGAACAAGGCGGGGGGGTTCCAGCTACTACCCCGATGGGAGCAGCAGGTGAGGTTCGCGGTTCACCGGCCCGGCATTCCGGAAGCCTCCCCGCGCAGTCACGGCGTGCCCCGCCGCGATGTTGATAGCCGCGTTCACGTCCGCGTGGCCGGCGAAACCGCAGGCAGTGCACCGGAAGAGGGCTTGGCTCTCACGCGAGTCCCGGTCCACCTGCCCGCACGCCGAGCACCGCTGACTCGTGTACTGCGGCTTGACCTTCTCCACCCGGCCCGGCGCCTTATCCGCCAGCCGGCGCACCAGCAACCCCCACCCCGCCCCCAGGATCCCCCGGTTCAGCCCGGCCTTGGCCCGGACGTTCCGGCCCGGATCACCCCTGGTGCCTTTCGCCGACCGGGTCATGTTCCCGATCTGCAGGTCCTCGACCCGGATCACATCGAACCGCCGCGCGATATCGGTGGAGACCTTCTCGGCCCAGTCCGTGCGCCGGTCCGTCTCCCGGGCGCGCAGCCGGGCGATCGCGTGCCTGACCCGGCCGCGGCGGTTCGAGCCCCGCTTCGCCCGGGCCAGCGTACGCTGCAGCCGCCGCAGCCTCGCCCGTTCCCGCGCGGTTAGGGCCGGGCAGTGCAGCAACTCGCTGGTCGACAGGGCGGCGCTGACCGCGACGCCCCGGTCAATGCCCACAGACTCGCCGTTACCGGGTGCAGGCACCGGCTCGGGAATTACGGCGAAGGCGACATGCCAGCGCCCGGAGCGGTCACGGGTCACCCGGTAGGACTTCGCGCCTTCGGGCACGGCGCGGGACCAGCGAAACCGGACCCATCCGGCTTTGGGTATCCAGACCTGGCCGACCTTCCGGGACACCCGCCGCACATCCCACTGCCGCCCGCGCCCGACGATGCGGAAGCCCCCGTGCCGCCCGGCCTTGCGCCAGGACGGCCGCCGGGCCGGGTTGGCTGGGTCGAGGAACGCGGTCATGGCCTGGGCGAAGTCGCGCAGGGCCTGCTGCTGGACGGTCTGGGAACCGGCGGCCAGCCAGGGGTGCCCGGCGCGGGCGGCGGTGAGCTGCCGGCACTGCTCCAGGTAGCCCGGCGCGGCCGTGCGGCCCGGGCGCCAGTGGGCGTGCTGCTCCACGGCAAGGTTCCAGATGTACCGGGCGTGGCCGCAGTGGTCCCGCAGCACCGCTTCCTGGGCGAGGGTGGGGAGCAGCCGGTACCGGGACATGCGAACACACTATCGGATACTACTGACATTTCCGGGGAGGTGACGCGGCGTTTCCTCCCCGGCCTGAAGACCGGGGTCTCCACGCCGCGATTCTGATGAGCGACGGATGAGGCACCGGCAGGATGTGTTCGGGGCCGATCCAGTCATGGTTCAGCATCCTGGCCTCATGTTGGGCCATGACCACAACTTGCCGCGCCCGGTCGGTAAACCTCTCGAACATGCTCCGCGCCGCCCTTCTCGGCCTGGTCCCGGCTGCGTCCGGTGGCTATCACGGTAGGTCGCATTTACGGGTCCGGGTCGACTGCGGTGCGGAAGTCTTTTAGATCGTGATGCGCCGGTCCCAGGTGCGGCTGCGAGGAGTAGCGCGCTAGGGGTGGGCCGGGACCGGACCGCTCGGTCACAGGTCCGGCGGGCGGTTCTCGTACGGGGTACTGAGCACCACCGTGGTGCGGGTGGAGACGCCGCCGATGGTGCGGATCTGCTGCAGCAGGTCCTCGAGCGCGGCCGGGGTGCGCACCCGTACCTTGAGGATGTAGTTCTCATCGCCGGCGACGCTATAGCAGCCCTCGATGGCGGACAGGTGCTCAAGCCGCTGAGGCAGGTCATCGGGGGCGGCGGCGTCGAACGGCTTGATGGACACGAAGGCCGTCAGCGGCAGGCCGACGTCGTCCGGGTCGAACACGGCGACATAACCCTTGATGACGCCGTCCTGCTCGAGCCTGCGCACGCGCTGGTGTACCGCTGACACCGAAAGACCCGCTTGCCTGGCCAACTCGGTGAAGCTCATCCGGCCGTTGCGGGCCAGCAACGAGACGATCTTTCGGTCGGTATCTTCCACGTGGTCACGTTAGCGCTCTCGGTTGCACTGCGTGACATCATCAGAATATAACGAGACGATAACGATCGTTACGCTAATGTAACATCGCCAGTCGCGCACTTACCGCCATGTCACTCGGCTACAAGCTCCCGGCGCCGTCCGACGTCTTCGAGGCCAAGTGGGGACTCTCGGACTACATCGGCAAGAGGGTCATCCTCGGTATCCGGCCTTCGGACTTCGAGGACGCAGGCCTCGCCGTCGACACGCGTAATCTCCACTTCTTCGACCCGGGCAGCGGTCTTCCATCGGCCATCCAAGGCGACGGCCCACCTGGCGGAGCACGGCTAGGCCGCGCCGGATCCGGCGCCAGGCGGCAGCGGCTCCGGTGCCGGACGGCGCCGGCTCTCGCGGCCAGCAGCAGAGGCTCCGGCAGCAGCACCCGGCGGCCCGTGCGAAACTATGGGGATGCAGCGGAATCCGGAAGAACTCTTCGAGCTGAGTCCGGCCGCGCCCGACATCTCAGACGCACCGATGTTGCACTACCTGGATGGCTTCATCGATGCGGGCAACGCGGGCCGCCTGCTCGCCGAGCACCTGCTGCGCAACTTCTCCCACGAGAAGGTCGCGCAGTTCGATGTTGACCGGCTGATCGACTACCGGTCGCGGCGGCCGCTGATGACCTATGACAACAGCCACTGGGAAAGCTACGATCCTCCCGAGCTGGCTCTGCACCTGCTGCGGGACGCGGCCGAGCGGCCCTTCCTGCTGCTGACGGGGCCGGAGCCGGATCACGAGTGGAACCTGTTCACTGAGGCCGTCCTGGCGATCTCGGCGCGGCTCGAGATCGGCCCGGCGATTAGCTTCCTCGGCATCCCGGCCGGGATGCCGCACACACGGCCGCTCGGGGTCATCGCACACGCCACCCGCGAGGAGCTCATGACGGGCCATCAGCGGCTGCCGAGCCGGATCCAGGTGCCCGGCAGCGCGCCGGCCCTGATCGAGCTCCGGTTCGGCGAGGCAGGCCGTGATGCCCTCGGCTTCGCCGTGCAGGTACCGCACTACCTGGCCCAGGCCGTCTATCCCCCGTCCGCGCTGGCCCTGCTCGGCTCGGTGACCGCCACGACCGGGCTCGACCTGCCCGACGCGGAGCTCCGCGAGGCGGCGGAGCGCACCAACGAGGCGATCGAACGCCAGGTGGCGGAGTCCGCCGAGGTCGGTGAGCTGGTCCGCGCGCTGGAGCAGCAGTACGACACGGCGACCCAGGAAGCGGAGAACCCGGTGGCAGGCCTGCTGGCTGAGGGCGAGGCCATGCCCACCGCCGACGAGCTCGCCGCCCAGTTCGAGCGCTTCCTGGCCGAGAACCAGGACCGGACCGACCCGCCGGGCTCCCAGGGTTCGCCGGATCACTAGCGACCGGGACGGCCGGGACCCGGGACGGCCCGGGACCGGGACAGGCCGCGATGTGGACCCCGGACCGCGGGATCGCCACTAGCCGACGATGACCAGCTCCCGCGGAGTGTTGTTCAGGCGCTCGAAGCCATCCTCGGTGCAGACCACGATGTCCTCGATCCTCGCGCCATGGGGCCCCGGGTAGATCCCCGGTTCCACGGAGAACGCCATACCCGGCTCGAGGGCCTCGTCGTTGCCGGCCACGATGTACGGGTCCTCATGCGCCTCGAGCCCGATGCCGTGCCCGGTCCGGTGGAAGAACGCGTCTCCGAAACCTGCCCTGGTGATCGGCTCGCGCGCGGCGGCGTCGACTGCCTCCGCCGTCACGCCCGGCCGCACGGCGGCGCATGCCGCCTCCTGCGCGTCGTATAGGACCTTGTAATAGGCGGTGAACTCAGCCGGCGGCTCGCCGATCGCGTAGGTACGAGTGCTGTCCGAGCAGTACCCCGAGGGCATCGTGCCGCCGATGTCCACCACCACGGCGTCCCCGGTGGCTAGGACCCGGTCCGATACCTCATGGTGCGGGCTGGCGGCGTTCGGGCCCGACGCGACGATCACGAAGTCCACGGTGGCGTGCCCCTCGGCGAGGATCGCCTCGGTGATCACCGAGCCCACGGCCCGTTCGGTCAGCCCGGGCCGCAGCCAGCCGGCCACCTGGGCGTGCACGCGGTCGATCGCGGCGCCTGCCTCGCGCAGCGCCGCGACCTCGGCGCTGGTCTTCCTGATCCGCAGCGGGCGAAGGGCGCCTCCGGCCAGCGCCAGGCGCGCGGCCGGCAGCGCGTCGCGGAACTTCAGCACGGAAAGCGCCCACATCCGGTCGGACAGGCCGACCGTGGCGACATGCCCGAGCTTGCCCGCGACCAGCCGATGCGGATCGGCGGTCTCCTCCCAGGGGATCATCTCCAGGCCGAGCGAGGCCGGCGAGGCCTGCGCCGCGGCCAGCTCCAGGCGCGGCACGAACAGCGCCGGGTCGCCTTGCGCCGGGACGGCCAGGCAGGTCAGCCGCTCGAGCTGCTTAGCGTCATAACCGATGACATACCTCAGGTCCGGGCCGGGCGTCAGCAGCACGGCGTCAAGCCCGGCCGCGGCCACCGCCTCACGCACCTGGTCAAGCCGGTCCGCGGGATACAGTTCGTCCGTCGTCATGACAGCGATGCTAGGCCTGTGACACCGCGGTGACGAACCGGCTGAGGGAAGATCCCAGTCCCCACCGCTCGCCAAGCTCCGTCAGCCGGGCGGCATCGGCAGGCACGACGGGCAGCTCCCCCTGGACCTCAGGCAGCGGGACGTCTTCCACCACACGGACCACAGACAGGGCGACGTCCAGGTAGTCCCTGGCCTTCTCTAGCTTGTCCCGGCTGCCCCGCGGGAAACCGCCGTGGCCCTGGTCCAGAGCGGTGATGATCCCGTCGATGCTGCCGAACGTCCGGATCAGCGCGGCGCCGGTCTTCTCCCCGACGCCGGGCACCCCGGGCAGCCCGTCGCTCGGGTCCCCGCGCAGCGCGGCGAAGTCGGCGTAGGCCCGGCCCGGGATGTCATATTTGGCGGTCACCGCCGCCTCGTCGATCACGTCCATGTTGAGCAGGCCACGCACGGTGTAGATGATGCGGACGCCGCGGGCGTCGTCGACGAGCTGGAACAGGTCCCGGTCTCCCGTCACCACGTCCACCGGGCCGGCCGAGCGAGCCGACAGCGTGGCCATCACGTCATCGGCCTCGAACCCCGGCTGCCCGGCGACCGCCAGCCCCGACACGTGGAGCACCTCTTCGATCAGCGGGATCTGGGCGGCGAGCGCGGGCGGGGTCTCCTCGGTGCCGTCGGCGGCGAGGCGGTGCGCCTTGTAGGAGGGAATCGCCGCCACCCGGAAGGCCGGGCGCCAGTCCGCGTCCAGGCACGCCACCAGCCGGGTGGGCTGCCTGGCGCGCACCAGCCGCCCGATGGTGTCGAGCAGACCGCGCACCGCGTTCACCGGCGTGCCGTCCGGCGCCCGGACCGTGTCCGGCACCCCGAAGAACGCCCGGTAGTACAGCGACGCGGTATCCAGCAGCATCAGCGAGCCCACAGCACCATCCTGCCAGGATTCACGATCGTGTGTCGCGAGGCGTCATTACTTGCGCTCGCCGGTCGCGATCACGAAACCACGATCATGAATCACGATCATGAAGTCACGATCAAACCAGGACGACCTGGCCGTTGACGACCTTGATCTGCTTCTTCGGCAGCGGGCTCGGGGCGGGCCCGGTGACCACGGCCCCGGTGGTGATCTTGAACTCGCTGCCGTGGCAGGGGCAGTCGATGGTGCCGTTGGCGACTTCGCTGAGGGTGCAGCCCACGTGCGTGCACACGGCGCTGAACCCCAGGTACTGCCCGCTGACCGGCTGGGTCACGACCACCTTGGCCGCGGTGAAGATCTTGCCGCCGCCGACCGGGATCTCGCTGGCGGCGGCGAGCACGGTCCCGGTAGCCGTGGCGCCCATAGCGTCCTTCTTGGCCGGGCTTGGCTCGGTGGCCGCCTTCCTGTGGCGGGCAGGCTTGGCCTTGGTGCCGGTCGGCCTGGTGCTGGAGGGCATAGGACTGGCAGGCACGGGACTGGCTGACATGGGGCCTGCCGCGGTGGCCATGGCGGACGCGGCCGGGGTGCCCGGCTCGACGACGCCGGCCTCGTTCGCGCCGTACGGCACGGCCGCGGTGCTACAGCCGGCCAGCGCTCCGCCCAATCCGGCTAGGCCCACCCCCAGCAGCACTCCGCGCCTGGTCGCGCATTGCTTGTTCTGAGGTTCGGCTGTCATCGACCACCCTTCGCTCGTCCGCCTGAACATCCCGCCTCTCACTTGTACGGGACGCTGGCGCAGACGCGCCCGACGACACGGCGTCCCGTAAGAGTCCGGTAATGCGCGGCCGATGGCTCAGGCTATTCGGGTGCGGCGGCCTTTTCCTGGACCTGCTGAGGCCACCCGGCCACCAGCGCCGAGATGCGGCTCGCCGCATCAGGCAGGGCCAGGCCCCGGCCGACCGCCACCCCGAGCAGGTAAGCGGTGAGCGGCGCGGCCGGCCTGGCCACACCTTGCGCAACGTCGCGCGTCAGGTCAAGCACCGTCCTGGTGTCAGCGGAACCGGGGTCGAGCCCGAGATCCGCGCAGACCGCGGCCGTCCACTCCTCCAATGTGTTCATGGTGCCTACCCTAGGTTCGACGCCCGGGGGCCGCCGCCGCGGGCGGCAAAACCGCCGCCGCTCAGGGCAGGTCCAGTGTCCCCATCCTGCCTCCCGTGCCGCTCGCTGGTATTTTGAGGTCCTTGCCCGGGAAGATATCGTCAGATGGTGGCGGGAACTGACCGGCATGCCCACGGCCCGGCCTCCGGTGCGGACGCCAGGTGGCTTTCCGGTGCCCTCGCGCTGATCCTGGCCTTCATGGCCGGGGAGGTCGTGGCCGGCCTGGCCGCGCACTCGCTCGCGCTGATCTCCGACGCCGCGCACATGCTGACCGACGCCGCGGCGATCGCGCTCGTGCTGTTCACCGCGCGGCTGGCGGCCCGGCCGCCGGCCGGCGGCTACACCTATGGCCTCAAGCGCGCCGAGATCTTGTCCGCGCAGGCCAACGGCATCACCCTGGTCCTGCTGGCGGCCTGGCTCGGCTACACCGCGATCCGCCGGCTGATAACGCCCCCAGCCGTGGCCGGCGGGACGGTCCTCGCCGTCGCGCTGGCGGGTGTGGCGGTCAACATCGCCGCGACCCTGCTGATCGCCAGGGCAGGCCGGGGCCATGCGCCGAGCCTGAACGTGGCGGGCGCGTTCAGGCACATCGTCACCGACCTGTACGCGTTCACCGCCACCGCGATCGCGGGGCTCATCATCGTGCTGACCGGGTTCAACCGGGCCGACGCGATCGCCACCCTGGTCGTGGTGGTGCTGATGCTCTACGCGGGAGCGGGCCTGCTCAGGGATTCCGGCCGGATCTTCCTGGAGGCCGCGCCCGCCGGGCTGGACCCAGCGGCGGTCGGCGCCGCGATGGCGGCACGCCCGAACGTCAGCGAGGTCCACGACCTGCATATCTGGGAGATCACCTCGGGCCTGCCGGCGGCTTCCGCGCACGTGCTCGTCGCGCCGGGCGAGGATTGCCATGCGGTCCGGGCCGACCTGGAGGCGTTCCTCAGCCACGAGTACGGCATCACCCACGCCACCTTCCAGGTGGACCACGCCACGTTGAAGGCCGGCCAGGTGCCGGGACCAGCCGGCGAACCCCGGGGACTGCCCGTCACCGACCATCACTGCGACGACGCGCACGGCCCGGCCTATCGGCCCGCTGACCGCTCCTGAGCCGCCGGTGACCGCTCCAGGTGCCGGTGGAGGAACTCGAGCAGCGCCTGGCCAGGCGGCTGGCCGAACCAGCGGGCGTGGCCGATCAGGTACTCATACGCCAGGTCCGCGTTGGCCGGCGAGCGCGCCACGGCGGTGAAGTACTCCCCTTCGGACAGCGCGTACTCCAGATGAACGACGGGCAGGACCTGCGGGAGAGCGGCGGCTTCGGCCTCGTCCAGCGGGCGCACCGCCTGGTATCCGTCCAGGAGGGCCGCCGCGGCGTCAACGTCGGCGGCGGCCGTCCCGGTCTCGGCCAGGTCGAGCCAGGCCACCACGCTGCGCTCGAGCGCGATGGCCAGGTCATGCACGGCGGACGTCCGGTTGGCCAGCCCGAAATCGATGATCCCGGCGACCCGGGCGTGGCGCCCGGCACTGCCCGGGCTCCAGGTCAGGTTGGACGGGTGCCAGTCGCCGTGGCCCCACTGCCCGGGCAGCGCCCTGGCCAGCGGCGCCGCGCGGCCGAGCAGCGGGGCCAGCACGGCCGCGTAGTCGTCGCGCCAGCGGCGCCCGGCCAGGAACGCGGCGAGGTCAGGCCGCCCGGCGATCAGGTCCTTCATCTCGGCGAGCGGGTCAGCCGCGAGCAGGACGCGGCAGGAGTTCATCAGCACCGCGAACGGGCGGGCCGGGAGCGCGAAATCCGCCACGGCGAGGTGCAGGGCCGCCAGCGCGGCGCCGGCCGCGCGGGCGTGATCGCCGCTGGCGTAGGGCGACCAGCTGACCGCGTCGCGGTACAGGTCGGCGCCGTCCGCCCGCTGGTAGGCCTCGTAGCAGAACTCCCCCCGCCGGACCACAGACTCGCCGCCGGCCAGCCGCAGGACGGCGGGCACCGGCTGGCCGCGGCGGCGCAGGTGCGCGGCGAAGCGATGCTCGGCCGCGAGCTGCGCCGGGTGGCGGACGCTCAGGTGATGGCGCTTGACGAAGACCGTCGCGGCGCCCAGGCGGACCAGCGCGGCGGCCGACATCGGCCGCGGGCTGCGCCAGGTCACCACGGGCGTGCCGCCGAGGACCTCGCTCAGCTCCTCGCTGGTCAGCGCAGGCCAGTCAGATTCGGCGAGTTCGCGGCCCATGCCGTGGACGGCGTGCGGCGCCCCGGTCAACGGCCGGGCCGGGCGAGCCAGCGGGCTATCCCGCCGACCAGCAGCGTCATCACGGCCGCGACGGCGAACGACAGGATCGACGCCGACATCCAGCTCGCCGGGGTGAACCCGATGTCCCGCCCGAACGACGTCCACGCCGAAACCCACCAGGACACGTACCCGGGGTTGATGAGCTGGTAGGTGACGAAACCCGCGGCCCAGGGCAGCAGCATCAGCCAGCGCGAGCGGGCGGCGGCCGACAGGTCCCAGCGCCGGCGCGATACGACGAAGTAGTCCGCGATCAGGACCGCCGACATGGGCACGAACACGGAGCCGATCAGCGTGAGGAAGTTCTCGTAGTCGGCGATATTCAGCCAGAGCGCGCCGGCCGTGGTCAGCGCGGCGATCGTGCCCGCCAGGACCCGCCGGTCCCACAGCGGGCGCAGGTTCTGGGTCGACACCGCCGTCGAGTAGACGTTGGCGAACGACTGGTCAAGCTCACGGGCAGCGAGGATCGCGAAGGCGAGCGAGCCGAGGGGCAGCGCGATGAACGCGCCGTAGATGTCGCTGGGGTTGTGGTTGGCCACGGTGACCAGCGCCAGCAGGCCGATCACGTAGCAGAGCACCTGGGTCACGCTGTAGCCGGCCAGCGTGCCCGCGAAAGCGGCGCGCGGGCTGCGGGAGTGCCGGGTGTAGTCGGCGACCAGCGGGGCGAACGAGACGCCCACGGCCACCACCGTGTCGGTCGCGGCCCAGTAGCCGGACCAGGTGCCGTGCGTGAACGCGGGCAGGGGGTGCCTGATGAGCTGCACGAACAGGTAGGTCAGGACGATGAGCACCGCACTCGTGGCGTACTTGCGCAGCACCCGGACCGCGCCCAGCGGCCGGATCGTCAGCAGCCCGGTGGCCAGCCCGGCGATCAGGACGTAGCCCCACTTGGGCAGCGCGGGCGCAATGGTGTGCGCGGCCGTCGCGATCGTCACCAGCTCGAAGACACCCCAGCCGAGGCACTGCAGGATGTTCAGCACCGTGGGCAGGTAGGAGAGCCGGGCGCCGAACAGCCCCCGCAGCAGCACCATGGCAGGCGCGCCGGTCTGCGCGCCGGGCAGCCCGGCCAGGGCAAGCGGCACCGTGCCGAGCAGGGTGCCCACCACGATCGCGGTCAGCGCGGCGGCCAGCGAAAGCTCAGGTGTGCCCGCGCCGCCTGGCTGCAGCACGAAGATCGCCCCGGTGAAACCGAGCAGGCTCACCCCGAGGTTGCCCCACAGCCCGAACTGGTCCAGCAGGCTCAGCGCCTGCGGCACCGGCTCCGCCAGCGTGCGCGCGACCTCCGAGTGGCGGTCGCCAGGGACGGTGACGAAGGTGCTGGTCACCTGGTGGGTGTCGTCGGTGGTCGTCGCGGCCACGGCAGCCTCCCTACGCCGGCATTACCCGGACAGGTTCAGACGGTCGGTGGCGCGTGGGCTTGCCACCCTCTCAGCCCGGTCAGCCCGAGCTCCCGTGCGTGTTCAGTTCACCTTGATGCTACCCGGTACGGACTTAAAGAATTATGCCGAACGAACCGGGGTTTCAGCCGCCGGCATACGGTCAGCCGCCGATGGCGGACATGGGGCGGTCGGGCTGCAGGAACGTCGGGTCGTTGATACCGTGGCCCGGCAGCTTGACGGCGACCGCGCGCTGCCAGCGGGCGGCGAGTTCGGCGTCGCCGTCGCCGGCCCGCAGCGGCCCGCGCAGGTCGCTCTCCGTCCGCGCGAACAGGCAGTTCCGCACCTGGCCGTCGGCGGTCAGCCGGACCCGGTTGCAGCTACCGCAGAACGGCCTGGTGACCGAGGCGATCACACCGACCCTGGCCGGGCCGCCGTCCACGAGGAATGCCTCGGCGGGCGCCGAACCGCGCTGACCCGGATCGTCGGGGGCGAGCGTGAACTCGCGGCCGAGCGCGCCGAGGATCTCATCCGCGGTGACCATCTCGGCCCGCTTCCAGCCATGCTGAGCGTCCAGCGGCATCTGCTCGATGAAGCGCAGTTCATAGCCGCGGTCCAGGCAGAACCGGAGCAGCGGAACGGCCTCGTCGTCGTTGAGGTCCCGCATCAGCACGGCGTTGACCTTGACCGGGACGAGGCCGGCCGCCGCGGCGGCGGCCAGCCCCTCGAGCACGTCAGGCAGCCGGTCGCGGCGCGCGAGCTTGCGGAAGGTCTCCGGCCGAAGCGTGTCCAGCGACACGTTGACCCGGTCCAGCCCCGCCTCGCGCAGTGCCGCGGCGCTGCGCTTGAGCCCGATCGCGTTCGTCGTCAGCGAGATCTCGGGGCGTGGCCGCAGCTGGGCGGTCCGGGCGACGATGCCGACCAGGCCGCGCCGCAGCAGCGGCTCGCCGCCGGTGAACCTGACCTCGCGGATGCCGAGCTGCTCAACCGCCACCCGGATCAGCCGCACCACCTCGTCGTCGGTGAGCAGCTCGGGGGACGGCAGCCAGTCCAGTCCCTCGGGCGGCATGCAGTACGCGCACCGCAGGTTGCACTTGTCGGTGAGCGAAACACGCAGATCGGTCGCGATCCGCCCGAAGGAATCAGGCAGCATCGTCCCACCCTACGTGGCACAGGCAAAACCATCTGCTGCTCATGTGACTAGTTCCTCACTGGCACCCGGGGTGCCGTAGGACGACCCGTCAGCGGTGAACCATCCCGTAGGCCCGCTCCGCCGGGATACGGACGACCAGGCGCTGGTCACGGACCATCGCCGCACGATAGTCGTTCCAGTCCGGGTGCTCTCCCTGCACCGCGCGGTACAGGTCGATCAGCTCCGCAACGGCGGCGTCATGCGGATCCCGGGCGACAGCCGAGAGTTCGGCCTGCCCGTCCACCACCACGTAGGACCAGAAATCCCCGGTGGTGACGTGGAAGCTGACCCGCGGGTCACGGCGCATGTTGTGCGTCTTGGCCCGGTCGTCGGTGGTGGAGATCCGGATGGTGTGCTCCCCCGCATCCCAGGCGTAGTTCACGTTGGATAGCTGCGGCCACCCCTCTTTCCTGAGGGTGACCAGCACTCCCTGCCGCTGCCCGGCCAGCAGCTCGGCAAACCGGTTGTCGATCATGCCGCAAGAACAACCCCGGCCGGCCCGATGTTCCGGCGGTGGCGGTCACCTGATGCGCCGCCCCATCTCGCTCGTCGCGTATCCGCCGAGTTCGGTCACCGCTGCGGCGAACCGGTCGGACTCCAGCAGCGCCCACAGGGGGGCCAGCCGGGGGCTGTCCGCCTCCCCGGCGGCGACGACGAGGTCGTACGGCTCCCGGGTCACGGGCACGAAGTCAAGGCCGAAGGCACGCGCGGCCGCCATGATGCCCAGGCCGGCGTCGCCCCGGCCGGCGGCGACGGCCGCGGCCACGGCCAGGTGGGTGGGTTCCTCGCGTGGGTAACCGTCGATGGCGTCCGGACTGATCCCGCGCAACCGCAGCTCGTGGTCCAGCAGCACGCGGGTGCCAGCGCCGCGCTGGCGGTTGATGTAACGCACGCCCGGGCGGGTCAGGTCATCGATGTCCTTCAGGCCGAGGGGGTTGCCGGCCGCGACGATCAGGCCCTGGTCCCGGTGGACCAGGCGGATGACGCGGACGTCCTGGCCGCCGAGGATGCGGTCGAGGTAGGGCAGGGTGTACTCGCCGGTGTCCGGGTCCAGGAGGTGGGATCCCGCGAGGTGGCACAGGCCGTCGCGCAAGGCCACCAGCCCGCCGAGGGACCCGACGTTCGAGGACGCCAGGGTGATACGGGGATCCTCGGCGCGCAGCGCGGAGGCGGCGAGGTCAAGGACGAGGTCGTGTGAGCCGATGGCGACGATCGTCTGCTCGATCTCGTCCGGGCTGCGCAACAGCTCGATCTCCACCTCGTCACCGGGGTGGTGGCCTTCCATCCCGGCGGGCACCACGAGCAGGCCGTCCGCGCGGACCAGCGAGGTGAGCACGCCGGCGCCGCGGGGCAGCGGGGTCGCGACCATCGTTCCGCTCACCCGGCCCAGCCGCACGCGCACCCAGTCGTCCATGCCGAGCGGGGAGGCCAGCTTGCGGGCCAGCCGCGCCCGGGCCCGCGGCCGGCGGCGGAGCACCGCTCCTTCCAG
The DNA here is from genome assembly GCA_963806335.1 of uncultured Actinomycetes bacterium. Classification (GTDB taxonomy): domain Bacteria; phylum Actinomycetota; class Actinomycetes; order Streptosporangiales; family Streptosporangiaceae; genus Palsa-504. The sequence goes on along the minus strand of CAWDXO010000012.1, from coordinate 247,876 downwards.
CTCGGCCAGTAGGGGCGCCGCGAAGATGTCGAAGGTCAGCGCGGCCGATACGGGGTAGCCGGGCGCCCCCAGAACCGGCGTGCCGTCGATGACGCCCAAGACCACCGGATGGCCCGGCCGGACCGCGACGCCGTGCACGGCCAGGGTACCGAGCTCGGCCACGATCCGGGCGGTGTAGTCGTCGCGGCCCGCGCTCGAGCCCGCCACGATGATCAGCAGGTCGCAGGAGGTCACGGCGGCCCGCACGGCGCGGGCGAGGGCGGCGGGATCGTCGGGCTCGATCGGCAGGCAGCACGCCGCAGAGCCGGCCTCGCGGACCTGGGTGGCCAGCATGAGCGAGTTGGTGTCCAGGATCTCCCCTGGACCGGGCTCGGTGCCGATGGCGCGCACTTCGTCCCCGGTCGGGAGAATGCCGACTACCGGCCTGCGCCGCACCAGCAGGTGAGTGGCGCCCGCGGCCGCGGCCGCGGCGAGATCGACCGCCCGCAGCCGGTGGCCGGCCTGCAGCAGCAGCTCGGCGGCGCTCACGTCCTCGCCGATCGAGCGCACATGCTGGTAGGGCGGCACGGCCGCGCGCAGCTCAGCGGTATCGCCGCGGTAGTGGACGTGCTCCCGCATGACCACCGCGTCACGCCCGTCGGGCATCGGGTCGCCGGTATCAACGACGTCGTAGGCGCCGGGCTCCAGGTAGACGGGGGTGGTCTCGCTCGCGCCCAGGGTGGCGGCGGCGCGGACCGCGATCCCGTCCATGCCGGCCGCGTCGAACGGCGGCGATGAACGGGTGGCCCAGACGGGTTCGGCGGTGACCCGGCCCGCAGCCTGCTGGACCGGGACGCGCTCGGCGGGCAGCCGGGGCGGGCAGCCTCCCGCCTCGCGCGCGCCGCGCCAGGCATCCAGGGCGCGGGCCGCGGGGACGTCGCGGATGAACGGGCTGTTGGCCATGATCGTGCTCAACGGTACAGCGTCACGTCCACCTCGGTGCCGGCGTCGAGCCCGGTCGCGTCCTCGGGCACGGTGACGTATCCGTCGGCTGTGACGATGACAGAAAGCAGCGCCGAGAGCCCGAAGACCGGGGTCGCGACGCCGTCCCGCAGGCGGACCTGGACGACGTCCAGGCGCCCGGCGGCCGAGGCCAGGTCACGCTCGAGCCGGGCGCGCACGACCGGCTCGGCGGGTGTCCTGGTGCAGCCGCCGACCAGGCGCAGCAGCGGCATCCCGATCAGCCGGAAGACCACGAGGGCGGAGCGGGGGTTACCGGGCAGCCCGATGACCGGGACGCCCGCGCAGTCGGCTAGCAGCGTGGGTTTGCCGGGCCGGATCGCCAGGCCGTGGCACCAGATGCCGGGCGGGCCGAGCGCGGCGACGGCCGTGGCGGTCTCGTCGCGGGCCCCGACCGACGAGCCGGCCGAGATCACGATCAGGTCGCTGGCGGCCAGCGCGGCGCGCAGCGCGGCCTCGAGTGCAGCCGGATCGTCGGGCACGATGCCGCCCGGCGCTGGCTCGCCGCCCGCCTCGCTGACCAGCGCGGCGAGGGCGATCGCCGACGCGTCGCGCACCTGTCCCGGGCGCAGCCCGGCGGTCTCGGGCGGCACGACCTCGTCTCCGGTGGAGAAGATCGTCACTAGCGGGCGGGCATGGACCGCCACCTGGGTGACGCCCGCTGCCGCCAGCATGCCGAGGTCCTGGGCGCGCAGCGGACGGCCCGCCGGAACGAGTTCGGCGCCGGCCGCCGCGTCCTCGTCGGCCCGCACGACGCCCTCGCCCGCGGCGACGGGCCGGAAGACCTCGATGGTGCCCGGCATCGCTTCGGTGGTGTACTCGACCATGACCACGGCGTCCGCGCCCGGGGGCAGCACCCCGCCAGTGGGCATGCCCACGGCCGTCCCGGGACCGACCGACACGTCGGGTGCGGCGCCCATCCGCACCGTGCCGGCGACGTCGAGGTAGCCGGGCAGCCCCTCGGAGACGCCGTGGGTGTCCGCGGCCCGCACGGCGTAGCCGTCGACCGTCGAGCGGGCGAAACCGGGCAGCGGGTGCGGCGCGGTGACCGGCGCCGCCGGGACCCGGTGCAGCGCCGCCGCCAGCGGGATGGTCTCGGCCGGCGTGCGCCGGGCGGGCCGGAATCCGGCCCTCGCCTCGGCGACCGTGCGGGTCGCGAAGAACTCCCGGCCCCCGGGAGCGCGGAAGTCAGCCTTCGTGGCTTTTCTCCTGACCGTCAGCGGGCCGGTCCAGCCGCAGCACGCTCATCACCGGCCCCAGCGCTACCTGGCCCAGACCGCAGATCGACGTCCGGCGCATGACGTCTTCGAGGGAGACAATTCGCTCGTCCACGTCGCCGGCGCCGCCGCCGCGGCTGAGCAGGTCATCAAGTATGCGGTGCGCCTTGCTGGTGCCGACCCGGCATGGGACGCACTTGCCGCAGGATTCGTTCCGGAAGAACTGCAGCACGTTCGTGGCGGCGGCGAGCAGGTCGGTGCCCTCGGCCAGCACGACGAGCGCACCCGAGCCGAGCATCGACCCGGCTCGGGCCAGCGAGTCGAAATCGAGCGGTACGTCGAGCTGGCCGGGTGCCAGGAAGTTCGAGGAGGCGCCGCCTGGCTGGATCGCGGCCAGCGCCCGGCCCCCGGCCACTCCGCCGGCCAGGTCGAGCAGCTGCCTGGCCGTGCTGCCCATCGGCACGCAGTAGACGCCGGGTCGCTCGACGTGGCCGGACACCGCGAAGAACTTCAGCCCGCTGCTGCCGGCCGTGCCCTGCCGCTTCCACCAGTCCGCCCCGCGCCGGGCGATGACCGGCACGTGGGCGAGGGTCTCGACCGAGTTCATCAGGGTCGGCTGTCCCCACAGGCCGTACACGCCGGGGAACGGCGGCTTGTTCCGCGGTTCCCCGCGGTGCCCCTCCATGCACTCGAGCAGGGCCGATTCCTCGCCGAGGATGTAACCGCCGGGCGAGGTGAACACCTCGACCGACAGCCGTCGTCCCGCGCTGGCCCCGTTCTTTCCGGCCGGCACAGCCTCGCCGACCAGCCCGGCGGCACGCAGCGACTCGATCTCGCGGCGGATCACCGCCTCCTCGGGGCCGTACTCGTGCCGGATGAACACCCAGCCTTCCTCGGCGCCGACGGCCAGCATCCCCAGCAGCAGTCCCTCCAGCACCAGGTGCGGCTGCCGGGCCAGGATCTCGCGGTCCTTGAACGTCCCCGGCTCGGACTCGTCGGCGTTGCAGATCACGTACTTCGGCGTCGCGGCCTGCGCGGCGACCAGCTCCCATTTCCGGCCGGCCGGGAAACCGGCGCCGCCCATCCCGCGCAATCCGGCCGCCTGCAGCGCCGCGATGACCTGGCCGGGGTCGAGCTGACCGGACAGTACCGCGCGCAGGACCTCGTAGCGCTCGTCCGCCGGTGCGTACGGATCGTTCGGCCAGGGCGCGCCGCTGCCCGCCTGGCGTACCGGCTCGGCCGCCTGCCCGCTCTTGGCCGCGTCGATCAGCGCACCGGCCCCGGCGGCCGCCGCGGGGCACTCGTTGACGGCCACGGCCGGCGCCATGTCGCACCGCCCGAGGCAGGACACCTCGGCGACTTCGACCTCGGCGTCCTGGCCGTAGTGGTCCCGCAGCTCGGCGATGCGCTGGTCCGCGCCCTGCAGCCAGCAGGTCAGGTCGTGGCAGACGTGCAGCGCGACCTTCTTCGGCGGCTCGGTGCGGAAGTGCGGGTAGAAGGAGATCAGCCCTTCGATCTCATACAGCGGCCGGCGGACGTCCCGGGCCAGCGCGACCAGTTCCTCGCGCGGCAGCCAGCCGAGCCGCTCCTGTATGGCGTGCAGCGCCGGGATCAGGCTGGGGCCGGGGAACTTGCCTGCCCGCGCCTCGACGCCCGGGATCCGGGCCTGGGCCTTCGCCATCAAGCGTCCTGGTCCGCGGGCTCGATGCGGACCGCGCAGAACTTGAACTCGGGGATCTTGCCGACCGGGTCGATCTCGTCGATGGTGAGCAGGTTGGCCGCCGCCTCACGGAAGTGGAACGGGATGAAGCAGTTGCCGCGGCCCTCCCGGTGCGAGAGCCGGGCTTCGAGCACGATCGTGCCGCGGCGCGAGCTCACCCGGGTGAGCTGGCCGTCGGCCAGGCCGAGCCCGGCGGCGTCGTCGGGATGCAGGTAGACCTGGGCTCGTGGCGAGATGGCGTCGAGCGCGAAGGACCGGCGGGTCATCGAGCCGGTATGCCAGTGCTCGAGCAGCCGCCCGGTGTTGAGGATGAAGGGGTAGTCGGCGTTCGGCAGTTCCTTCGCCGGCAGCCACTCCGCCGGCACCAGGTGGGCGAGCCCGTCCGCCGTCTTGAACCGCTCACCGAACATCACGACGGTCCCGTCACTGTGTTCGGGGTCGGGGTTCGGGTAGAGCTTGCCCGACGGGCCGAGGTTGTCATAGCTCAGGTTCGCGTAGCTGGGCATCGTCGCGACGATCTCCTCGAAGATCTCGCGAGCCGAGGCGTAGCTCCAGCCGAGCCCGACCCGGTTCGCGATGTCCTGGATAACCTCCCAGTCCACCCGGGCGCCGCCCGGCGTAGGCAGGACCGTGCGCCCCCGCTGCACCCGGCGGTCGGTGTTGGTGTAGGTGCCGTCCTTTTCCAGGTAGGAGGAGGCGGGCAGGATGACGTCGGCGAACTCCGAGGTCTCGGTGAGGAAGATGTCCTGGACCACGAGGAAGTCCAGTGCCGCCAGGGCCTTGCGCACCTTGTTGATGTTGGGGTCGGACAGGAACGGGTTCTCGCCCATCATGTACATCCCGCGCACGCCGCCCTTAAGGACCGAGCCGATGATCTCGGTCACGGTCAGTCCGCGCTTCGGGTCGAGCTCGGTCCCCCACGCCTGCTCGAACCGGTCGCGGACGGCGGGGTCATCCGCGTTGGCGTAGTCGGGGTAGAACATCGGGATCAGGCCCATGTCCGAGGCGCCCTGGACGTTGTTCTGCCCGCGCAGCGGGTGCAGTCCGCTGCCCGGCCGGCCGATGTTGCCGGTGATCGCGCACATGGCGATGAGGCACCGGGCGTTGTCGGTGCCGGTGGTGTGCTGGGAGATCCCCATGCCCCAGAAGATGACGCCGGACGACGCCTCGCCCCAGGCCCGCGCCACTCTCCGGATGAGCGCGGCGTCCACCCCGGTGATCTGGGCGGCCCGCTCTGGCGGGTAGTCCCTGACCGTCTGCGCGAGAGCCTCGTAGTTGGTGGTCCGGCGCTCGATGAAGTCGCGATCGGTGAGCCCGAGCCGGATCACCTCGTGCATGACGCCGTTGTAGAAGGCGACGTCGGTGCCTGGCTTGAGCTGGCAGAAGATATCGGCGTGGTCGGACATCTTGTCGGCTCTCGGATCGACGTAGATGATCGTGGTGCCCCGGCGCCTGGCCTGCTTAAAGAAGGACGACGCGACCGGATGGTTAGCGGTGGGATTGCTGCCGGTGACGATCGCGACGTCGGCGTTCGCCACGTCGCCGTAGGTCGTGGAGACCGCGCCGGAGCCGATGCCCTCGAACAGCGCGGCCACGCTGGAGGCGTGGCACAGCCGCGTGCAGTGGTCCACGTTGTTGGTGTGGAACCCCGTCCTGATCAGCTTCTGGAAGAGATACGCCTCCTCGTTGGAGCACTTGGCCGACCCGAAGCCCGCGATCGCGCCCGGCCCGCTCTGGGCGTAGATCTCGGTCAGCCGCCTGGCCACCAGGTCAAGCGCCTCGTCCCACGTCGCCTCGCGGAAGTGCGGCAGCACCTCGCCGTAGTCGACGAGGCCGCCGGGCTTGCGGCCGCGTTTGCCGCCCTTGCGCTTGCCCTTCGGGCCGCCCTCTCCGGCCATGCCGTGAGCGTTGCTCTCGCCGCCTCCGGCCATGTCACCGCGGACCTCGGCGGACAGGGCGCCCTTGGGGTAGGAGTCCTCGCGGCGGATAAGCGGCGTGGTGAGCCGCTGCGGCGAGGCGGCGTAGTCCCAGCCGTACCGGCCTTTGACGCACAGGCGGCTGTGTGAGCCTGGCTGCTCCCGGCCCTCGGCGTAGGCGATCGCGCCCCGCTCGCGGTCCACGTAGTAGGTCAGGGCGCAGCCGACACCGCAGTACGGGCACACCGTCTGCACCGCGTCGAGCTCCTGGCGCGGGCGGATCGGCACATCGTGGATGGGCTTGTTGGTCAGCGCGCCGGTCGGGCACGCCGCCACGCACTCCCCGCAGGTGACGCACGAGGAATCGCCCATGGGGTCGTTCAGGTCGAAGGCGATCCGGGTGGTATAGCCCTTGCCGCTGCGCCCGATGACGTCGTTGCCCTGGATGTCGTCGCAGGCGCGCACGCACCGGTCGCACAGTATGCACGAGTCGTGATCGACGGCGATGACCGGGTTGGAGGTGTCCAGCCCGCGCCCGGAGGCCACCGGGAGCCCGTCCTCGCGGGTCACGCCGTAACGGTCGGCCAGGGCCAGCAGCTCGTTGTCGCCGGTCGTGGTCTGCTTGGGGTCACGATCGCGGGCCGGCTGGTCGGCCAGCAGCAGCTCGGTCAGCGCGGCCCGGCTGCGCTCGATGTCCGGGGTGGCGGTCCTGACCTCCATCCCGTCTTCGCACGGCCGCACGCAGGCCGCGGCGTAAGCGCGCGCGCCCACGTCGACCACGCACATCCGGCAGACGCCGACGGGATCGAAGCGCTCGTTGTGGCACAGGACCGGGATGTCGATGCCCGCGTCCCTGGCCGCGGTCCAGATGGTAGTGCCCGCCGGGACCGTCAGCGGCGTCCCGTCGATCGTCAGCGTGACCGTGCGGGTGATGATTTCGACCGGGGTAACCATAATGGGAGTATCCGCCGCCTTCAGAGCAGGCATCAAGGCTTGCCGTCGCCTGCGCTCACTCTAGACGCAGATCCGCCAGGTCGGCCGGATCCGGACGGCCGTGCCGGTCGAGCCCGCGCGCCGCGTAGTAGCCGTCGATCATGCCGCGGAGCCGCTCGGGGGTCAGCGCGGCGACCCGGCCCGAGCCGAGCGTCAGCGGCTCGGAAAGCAGCCGCTCCGGCAGCCAGTCGTCGGCTGGCTGCCAGCCCTCGCGGATGTTGAAGACGCGCTTGGCCAGCACCACCCGGCGGGCCGTCCGCTGCAGCTCGGCACCGTCGACGGCCCAGCCGGTGACGGCGGACAGCAGCGCCGCCCACTCCTCGAACGGCTCGGTGAAGACTCCGCGCAGGAACTTGCACAAGATGAGCGAGTCCATGACCGCGGACCGGTCCTCGGTCTGGATCGCGGCGAGGACATGGGCCGCGCCGCCCTCCAGCCGGTCGTGGTCGCCGGACAGGTCAGCTTCGTAGGCACCGGACCGGTTGTGGTCCGCGCCGCGGGAGTTCACCGCCAGGCCGAGGGCCATGGCCTGCATCGTGCGGGGCTCGTAACCAGGCATCTCCAGGCCCTTGACGTGCGGCGCGAACGCCGCCGAGCCGCCGCCGACGCGCTGCGCCGCGAGCCGTGAGCCCTCGGCGAGCAGCTCACCGAGCCCGTGCCGGTCGCCGATCTCCGCCAGTGCGCGCATGAGCGCGCCGGCGTCGCCGAACCGCAGCCACGGCGCGTCGATCAGGCCCCGCTGCGCGCACTCCATGGCCCAGGCGATCGTCCCGCCCGCCGAGATGGTATCGATCCCCAGGTCGTCGCACAGCCCGCTGGCGGCCAGCACCGCGCCGGAGTCGGAGATTCCGCACATCGGACCGAGCGCGAAGACGTTCTCGTACTCCACCCGCGTCTTGCGCCCGCCACGCCCCGCGTAGATGTGCTCGCACCCGATCGTGCACGACGCGCAGCTGTTGCGCGCGACCCGGTGCATCTCCGCCAGGTCCCCGGCGGCGAGCTGCGGGGCTCCGGCGAACACCGCGGCCTGGAAGTTCCGGGTGGGAAGCGTGTTGATGGCATTGAAGGTGAGCAGGTTAGCCAGCGTGCCGAGCTCGCGGTACTTCGCCGTGGCGGGGCCGAACGAGCGGGCGCGCAGGTCGCGGGCCGCGCTGAGCACCGCCGCCGGATCCGCCGACGCGACCTTGGTCGCCGCGCGCACCGCGATGGCTTTGAGCCGCTTGGCTCCCATCACCGCGCCCAGCCCGCCGCGCCCGGCGTGCCGGCCGTCGTGGGAGATCGTCGCGTACCGGACGCCGCGCTCGCCGGCCGGGCCGATCGCGGCCACCCGCCAGCTCCGCCCCAGCTGCTCCCGCAGCCGCTTCTCCGCGTCGGCGGCGGACAGCCCGGCCAGGTCGCCCGCATCGACGAGACGGGCGCCTTCCCCGTCGACCAGCAGCACCGACGGCCGGTCGCAGGCGCCGCGTACCACGATCGCGTCGTGCCCGGTGAGCTTGCCCGCGATCGCGAACGATGAGGACGCGAGCGCGTCGGTCAGCATGCCGGTCAGCGGGGACTTGGCCACCACGGCGAACTTGGCGCTCGTGGTCAGCGGGGTGCCGACGAGCGGGGAGAACACGAAGGCGAGCGGCGCCTCCGGTGCCAGCGGATCGACACCGGGGGGGCCGAGGCGATGCATTAGCCAGGCGCCGAGGCCGACGCCGCCGATGTAGGCGCGCAGCAGGTCATCGGCCAGCGGCAGCACGGTCGCGGTGCCGATGCCCGCGTCGACGACGAGCGCCCGCCCGAAGTAGCCGCCTGCCGCCACCTGGATCAGCCGCCCGCGTCCGCGGACAGGAAGAACACGCTGTCACCGGCGGCCAGCGGTGTCTGGCCGTCCCTGGTGATCTGGTCCCCGTTCAGCGCCGCCACCACATGCCCGCCGAGCTCGAGCCCGGCCGCGGCCGCAGCCCCGCCGACGGTAGCGGCCCGGACCAGCTGCGGCCCATGGTGGCCGTCCGCCAGCACGCCGAACCGCTGGACGGTCACCTCCGGCGCCGCGCGCGCACGGGCCGCCTGGTAATCAGCGGGCTCGTTGAGGTTGACCACGGAGTCGAGGCCGGGGTCGAGCGCGGCCAGCACCGGATCCGCGCGCAGGTCGTCCTCACCCAGCCGGGAGACCACGCACTCCTCGAACAGGAACGCCGGGCGCAGCCGGTTCTCCGCCACCAGCCGTTCGGCCACCCGCACCAGGGTCTGGCGGTAGGCCGCCGCCAGCGGCTGGGGATACCCCCGGGCCAGCGGCAGCCCCACGTCCGCCCCCTCCCGCGTCGCGCGCAGCACTCGCCGGACGAAAGCCGGGTGCAAGAACGGCATGTCGGTCGAGCTGACGAACGCGAACTCGGCCCGCCCGTCGATCGCGGCCAGGCCGGCTGCCAGTCCCTGGATCGGGCCCATGCCCTCGCGCGGATCGTCCACGACCTCGACGTCACCCGGCAGCGCCGGAAGAGCCTGACCGGGCGCCCGGACCACCACTACCGGCCCGTCGGTGACTCGCGAGATAATGCCGACGGTCCGCCGCAGCAGAGTTGAGCCGTGCCATTCCAGGGCCGCCTTGGGCGTGCCCATCCGGGACGACCGTCCGCCCGCGAGCACGATCCCAGCTGACTCCGGCATAACCCCGATCCTACGAGCAGGCGCGCGCGCCGTTCCCACCGTGCCGATCGCGGGCGAACTGCGGGACAGCAGCCCGGGCAGGCAATGGTGGCCGACCGGATCATTGCTCCCCTCTACCTGCGCGTGATACAAGAAGGAGGCGCGCGTTTTCTGTACCCTTCTTGTGGCTAATGGGGTGAGTTGTGCGGATTTACCGTGCCATTTTCAGCGTGGCGGTGGCCGTCTCCGCCGTCGGCTTGGTCACGGCGATAGCGCCGTGGCCCGCCGCCGACGCCGCGTCCGCGGTCAACTACGTGGCACTCGGCGACTCCTACAGCTCGGGGGTCGGCGCCGGGAACTACATCTCATCCAGCGGGAACTGCGAGCGCAGCTATGACGCCTACCCGGAGCAGTGGGCGGCCGCCCACTCTCCTGCCTCGTTCGTCTCTGTGGCCTGCTCGGGCGCGACGACGGCCAACGTCCTCAGCAGCCAGGTGTCGGCGCTGAGCGCCGGTACGACGCTGATCAGCCTCACCATCGGCGGCAACGACGCCGGCTTCGCCAGTGTCATGGAGACCTGTGTCCTGGAGTCGACTAACTCATGCCTGAGCGCGGTCTCGGCCGGCGAGACCTTCATTGCCAACCAGCTTCCTGGCCGGCTCGACACCACCCTGCAAACCATTCGGGCTGACGCCCCAGCGGCGAAAATCGTCGTGCTCGGCTATCCGGACCTGTACGACTTGTCCAGCTCCGGTTTCTGCATCGGGCTGAGCAACAGCGACCGCACCGCACTCAACCAGGGCGCGGACGATCTCGACCGCGCCCTGGCGACCGCCGCGGCGGCCTACCACGACACGTACGCCGAGGTCCGCGGCCAGTTCGCCGGGCACGAGATCTGCGACTCGGGCAGCTGGCTGCATTCGGTGGACATCTTCTCGATCAGCTCGTCGTACCACCCCACGGCCGCTGGACAGGACCTCGGTTACCTGCCCGTCTTCACCCGCGCCGCCGGGTGAGGCGCGCTCGCTAGCTGAGCCCGGTATACGGGCCGGCCGGCGTCAGTGCAGTTCGCCCGCAGCCCTGAGGTCGTCAAAGAGCAGCTGGTCGACAACAGGGACCCGGGGACGGTCCGCGTAGCAGAACCAGGCCAGCTCGTCGATCTCAGCGCTGGCGGCCAGGGTCCCGGCGTACTCCGCGGTGTAGCAGCTCATCCGCACGGTCCTGGCGTGGGGATGGCCGGGCGGCTGATCGGCCTGGTAGGTGCCCACGTGGGTCACCGTCTCAGGGCGCAGCGCGACGGTCAGCTCTTCGGCGATCTCACGCAGCAGGGTCTGCAGATCGGTTTCCGCGCCTTCTCGTTTGCCGCCGGGAATGTAGAAGATGTGCTTCCCTCGCGGCCGCGCGCACAAGATCCTGCCGTTCTCCACTCGCACCCACGCCACCGTGTCGACAACGGCCGGCATCGTCCTGCCTTTCTGATGCAAGATCTCCGCGATCATCGTATTGATTCAGGCTCGCCACCACCGCAAAACTTCCCGTGACGTTCAGCCCGGAGGTCCGATCCTCGGGCACTTCCCTGTCAGCCGAAGGTCTTGCTGTTATCACATATAGCATCTAGGGTGACCGCAAGAAGGTCGTCCGGAGGTCGTAAGGGGAGCTCGCGATGGCGGAGCAACGGAGCACCATCGAGTGGGACGTGGCGGGGCAGACGATTGCGAGCCTGGCCGCGGGGCCGACGTCCGGCCACGACAGGCCGCTGATCGCCGCGCTCCATGGCGGCACGTACACGGCCCGCTATTTCGACGTCGCGGGCTCGCCGCAGGGGACGTTCATGGATCTCGCGGCCGCGCAGGGGTATCCGGTGGTGAGCTTCGACCGGCCCGGCTACGGCGGGAGCCCGCCGCTTGTCCCGGCGGACAACACGTTCGACCGCCATGCGCGGCTGCTCGCCGCCGCGATCGCGCAGGCCGCGGCGCGGTTCTCAGCGGACCGCGTGTTCCTGGTCGGCCATTCCATCGGCGGCATGATCGCGATGATGATCGCGGCCGGGGACATGGACTTCCGCCTGGTCGGCCTGTCGGTCACCGGAATGGGCGCGGTCATCCGCCGGGGCGGTGCCGCCGACGCGCTCGCGTCGCTGCCCGCGGACGAGACCGTGGACCTGCCGTACGACCAGCGGGACCTGGTGATGTTCGGCCCGGACTTCACCCGCACCGCGGAAGCGATAGCGGCCGCGCATAGTTCGTACGCGCCGGTGCCGGTGCGCGAGCTGATCCAGGCCCCGCGGTGGCCGGACGACCAGCTGCCGGGCCTGGCGCCGCACGTCCGGGTGCCGGTGCACAACGCGCTGGCCGAGTTCGACGCCCTGTGGGACAGTTCGCCGGCCAACGTCGAGCAGTTCGCCAAGCTGCTGACCGCCGCTCCCTACGTCGACGCGAGCATCGCCCGGGCCACCGGTCACAGCATCGACCACCACATCCTGGGACACGCGCTGCATCTGCGGCAGCTCGCCTTCGCCGAGGAATGCGCGCTATGGAGCAACCAGCAGAGCTGATGCCGTCGGCAGCGGCCATACCTGGCTCAACGCAGGTGGTGGTGGCGGGCGGCGGCCCGGTCGGCCTGGCCGCCGCCGTCGAGCTGGGGCGCCGCGGCATCAGCTGCCTGGTGGTCGAGCCACGCACGACGGTGTCCCGCGCCCGTCCGCGCTGCAAGACGATCAACGTGCGGTCGATGGAGCACCTTCGGCGCTGGGGCATCGCCGACCGGCTGCGGAGCCGGGCGCCGCTGCCGCCGGCCTGGTCGCAGGATGTCGTGTTCTGCACGTCGCTAGCGGGCCGCGAGCTGTCCCGGTTCACCGGCGTACTCGGACTCGTCCCTGACGGCGACCGCTTCCCCGAACTCGGACAGCAGGCACCGCAGTACGTGCTTGAGGAGCTGCTGCGCGACGTCGTCCGGGAGCTGCCTGCCTGCCGCCTGGCGACGGGAGCGACGGTCACCGGCGTCGAGCAGGACGACGCCGAGGTGCGGGTGATGGTGGCCGACGAAGCCGGCCGGCGCACGATGGTCACGGCGGCTTACCTCATTGGCTGCGACGGTCCGCGGAGCACGGTCCGGGAACGGATCGGCTCGGCGTACATCGGTGATCATGCCCTTCGCCCCAACTTCGGCATGGTCTTCCGGGCCCCGGGCCTTTGGCAGCATGTCAGGCACGGCCCGGCCGTGCACTACTGGGTCGTCAATCCGGCCGTGCCGGCGCTGTTCGGCCCGATAGACCAGACCGGCACCTGGTGGATCATCGCGTTCGGCGTGGAACGGCAGACCGGTGAGCGTGACGCCATCCGGTTGATCGACGGAGCAGCCGGCACGTCCACCCAGGCGACCGTGCTGTCCACCGATCCGTGGACTGCGCGCATGCAAATCGTCGACCGGATGCGCAGCGGCCGCGTCTTCCTGGCCGGCGACGCGGCGCACCTGAATCCGCCCTTCGGCGGGCACGGGCTCAATACCGGCCTCGGCGACGCCGTCGACCTGGGCTGGAAGCTCGCCGCCGTGCTGAACGGCTGGGGCGGCCCGGCGCTGCTCGACAGCTACCAGGTCGAGCGGCGCCCGATCCAGGAGCGGGTGATCCGCGAGGCCACCGCCAACATGGCGGTCACCTCGCGGGAGCTGCTGGCGGACAACCTCGAGGACGACGACGCGCCCGGCGAGCGCGCCCGGCGCGCGGCCGGCGAGCGGATCCAGCAGACCAAGCGGCCGGAGTTCCACTCGCTCGAGCTGGTGCTCGGCATCGCGATCGCGGATTCGCCGGTCATCATCCGGCCGGGTGCTCCCGCCGCCGGAGACTTCGGGCCGGGCACGCTGCTGCCGCACGCGTGGCTCGGGGCGGGCCGGTCGCTGTATGACGAGCTCGGGGACGGTTTCACGCTGCTGCGACGCCCCGGCGCGGCCTGCCGCGGGCTCGAGCGGGCCGCGCGCCTGCGCGGCGTACCGCTCAAGGTCCTCGAGTGGCGCGGCCGCGACGCAGGTGACCCCGACGCGGGCGGGCCGGCGCTGGCCCTTATCCGTCCGGACCAGTACATAGCCTGGGCCGGGCAGCAGGAACCCGACGACGGGCTGGCCCTGATCGACCAGCTGCGGGGAGCTCGCGCCGGGCGGCCGGACCTCAGCTGAGTGGTGCCACCGGACCCTGGCCGTAGCGGGAGCCGAGGGCGAGCAGGGCGGTCTGCTCGTTCCGCGACAGATGCTGGTATACCGCGCCGGCCGCGATCTCCGGGTCACGCTGCCGGAAGGCCGCGACCAGTTCGGAGTGGTACTGCTCGCGCCGGGCGTGCTCGTGCGGGTCCGGATCGAGCATCCCCCAGCCGATGCGGACGTAGCGCTCGGCCGCGCGCCACAAGGTGCTGAGGATGCGGATGTCCCAGCTGGTGGCGGCGGGCGCGAGCAGCGCGAGATGAAAGTCGTGGTGCGACTCGTAGATGTCGTTCATCGTCCGGTGCTCGGCGCCGAATTCCGCCGCCTGTTCCTGCAGGCGGTCGAGTTCGGCATCGGACAGCAGCCGGCAGGACCGCTGGGCGATCTCCGGCTCGAGCCGGCGCCGCAGCCGGTAGATGCCCTGAAGCTCATCCAGGTCAAGCGGCGCCACGATGGCGCTGCGCCCGGGCCGCATCTGCACCAGGCCCTGGTTTTCCAGGCTGCGCAGCGCCTCGCGCACCGGGATGATGCTGACCTGGAGCAGCTCGGCCAGTTCCCGGAGGGAGAACTCCCGGCCGGGCTCCAGCGCACCGGACAGGATGGACCGGCGCAGCTCCGTCATGACCTGCTCGGCGACCGACCGCGATTCGATCGGGCGGACCATCGCGGCAGATGACTTCACCCAGTGCCTCGCTTCCCGTCTGTCCTCAGCGTCCGTTAACCGGGCGAGATCAATTATAACGATCCGATGTTTCATCCAGATCACGGCGGCATCGCAGGCCCTTGTTGTTATCACATATATCAACTAGTCTGACCCCTATCCGAGGGCAGGAGGCATCCATGACGGCTCAGGCTGAAAGCACGCGAGAAGAGATCATCGCCCGCAACCTCGCCGCGGTGGACGAGCACTTCCACAACGAGAACCCGGAGAGCATCGAGAAGGCCATCGCGGTCTATACCGACGACATCGTCTGGGAAGTGCCTGCACGGGGTCTGGTGCTGCGCGACCGGGAGGAGGTCAAGCAGGAGTACCTGAAGATCTTCGGCTCGATGAACATCCACAAGATCACCAACGTGTACCGGTTCGCGACCGAGGAGTGGGTGTTCGACGACAGCATCTTCGAGTGGACCATCACCGGTGACGGCTTCCAGAACTGCCCGTTCCCGCCCGGGACCACCGTGAGCGTCCGGCTGCTGCACGCGTTCCAGTGCCGGGACGGCAAGATCTGCCGCGAGAACGGGTATGAGATCTGGCGCGACATCAACGACAAAGTCCGGGTCCGCGACGACATTCCGGATACCGCCACGGTCGAAGTCTTCAGCTGAGAGCACCGCGAAATGACCCCGACCGCCGCTGAGGTCCTGGCCCCGTGACCGATCCCAGCCCGCCCGCCGACTGCCTGCTGTGCACGATGGAGCGGGCTGACGAGCATTCCGTCGTGTTCCGTGATCCGCTCTGGGCGGCCGAGATCGTCCCGGGTTACGACGTGCCCGGCTGGTTCATCCTGCGGGCCCGGCGTCATGCCGACCGGATTACCGGTCTCGACCACGACGAACTGTCGTCGTTCGCCCGGCGGGCCCGGGATCTCGTCGCGGCCGTCACCGAGGTAACCGGGGCACCCGCGACCTACCTGCTGGTGTTCGGCGAGAACTATCGCCACTTCCATGCCCTCATCGCCGCCCGCGGCCACGACGTCCCGCCGGAACTGCGGGCCGGCAACATCTTGAAGCTCCGAACCGGGCACGCCGATCTTGAGTCTGCCACGAAGCTTCTCCCGGATGTGCGCGCGGCCTATCAGCGGCAGCTCAATCGCCCGGATGCCGCCTGATCACACCGCGCGGCTGCGGCGCGTTTCTTCCTCAGGAGACCGAGGGGCGGGGGTCGTTGCGGGCCATCTGGTGGGCACGCAGTTCGGCGTGCATCTCCCACGGGGCACGGGGCAGGACGTGGCCGGTCTCGAGCAGAGACTTGAGGTTGGCGCATACGGCCGGCCACGCTGCCGAAACCGCCTCCACGGCATCATCGTCGGCCAGGTTCTCGTGGGTAACCGTGAGCCGGACGATCTCGTGGTAGGGCTCGATATCGAAGGTCACCTTCGAGGGACCCTCAGGCGGGACCGCACCGGGGGCGTCAAAGGTCATGGTGAGCCGGCGGGGCGGCACTGACTCCAGCACGGTGCCGATCACATCGGCGATGCCCGAGCCGTCGGTGCGGCGGTGGTCCCAGGTCGAGCCGGCTCGCCAGTCAGAGACGTTGCTGTGCCCCCAGTACTGCGCGGTCAGATCTGGATCGGTCAGCGCTTCCCACACCCGCTCTGGCGAGCTTTCGATGTAGGTGACGTACACGTAGCTCGGCCGGTCGGCCATGCTGCCCTCCTGTGCTCGTTGCCTGACGGCGCTTAGCGCGCGCAGGCGCGGTCGTGACCAGGGGCTCTGACCGGAATTCTGGCGCGGCGCTGAGCGCGGATGAGACGGCCCCCACCCAGGCCGTCCGGCTGGCCGGCACCGGACGTACCGTGGAGGCGTGGCTAGGCAACCCGCCTACGGGAACATACGAGTACCGCCTCGCCGTCCTCGTCGACGGCACGCCCTGCCCGATCTGCGGCAGCAGCCCGGTGTTCCGGCACCGCATGCTGGACCGGTACCGCACCGACGCGGCGGGACGGTGAGGTGACGCGCCGCGCGCCCTGGCCTGGGCGGCCGCGGGCGCGGCGTGGTGTCCTGACGGCTGCGGCCCTGATCGCGGTGGCCGGGATCATCCTGTTCTTGCCCGGTCAGCAGATCGCCAGCGTCTCCCCTCCGTCCTCCCCGCCGCCGCGCGCCAGTTCGGCATCTTCACCCGCGGTCGCGGCCGCGCTGGCCGCGCTGCTGCGGCAGGGAACCCCGGACGCCGCGACGCCCGGCTACTGGGAAAAGCCCAGCGCCACGCTGGCGGCTGCCGCCGCCGGCGCGGATGATGCCCGGTTCCGCGCGCTCGGCGCGCTGCTCGTGAAAGACGGCTTCGCCGGCGCCATCATTAATCTCGGCCGTGAGATGACCGGCGGCTGGTACAACTGGAGCGAGCGGAAATGCCCGCGCACCGAGCCGCGCTGCTACGCCCTCGCCTGGCGGCACGCCGTGGACGCCATGCGGGCGGTGCCCGGGCAGCACTTCCGGTTCCTGTGGACCGCCTTCCCCGGCGCCGCCGCGGCCACCGACGCGTGGCCCGGTGCCTCCTACGTGGACCTAGTGGGCACCGACGTCTATGACTGGTACGGCGGCCCCGGCAGCACTTACCCGCACACCGCCTCCGGCCAGCTGGACCACGACGCGAAATGGCAGCAGATCCTCACCCAGCCCGGCGGCCTCGACTGGCTCGCGCAGCTGTCCCAGCTCACCGGCAAGCAGGCCGCCATCCCCGAGTGGGGCCTGGACTTCCACAGCTTCGGCGGCCAGGACGACCCGGCGTTTATCGCCCGCATGCTCGCTTGGCTGCACGCCCACCACGCGATCGGCGTCTACTGGGCGGTCCATCACGTGGTCTCTTATCCGGCTGTTCCTTCCGGTCCGCTGCTGGCCGGCCTGGGCGGGTACACGGGCAACGTGGCCGGGGTAAACGACCTTGGCCTGCTGTTCGGCGGCCGCCTGCAGTACGCCGAGGCATTCCTGTCCGACCAGCAGCCAGTCTCCGATTCGTCTGCGCAGCCGGCGCTGGCCCACTTCCAGCATTCCGGCTACCAGCTCATCCTCGGCGTCCCGCTGGTGCCGCTGACCGTGGCCAGCTCTGCCAGCCCGCCCGAGGCGGGGCATCCGTACCAGCTGGCCGACTACGCCGATGTCCTGGCCGCGTTCCGCCAGGGGGTTTCCGGCCGGCGTTGAACGGACGGCGCGGGGATGTCCGCGGGCCTGACTCGTGGGACGCAGACGAGGGTATGGCGGCATTTCGCCGTCCCCCTCGGCCGGCGAAATGCCGCCACATGATCAGACAAGACGGCACTTCAGCCGATCCCCTGGTTTCGGCTGAAGAAATAACTCAGAGATACGGAGGAACCCAAGGCGGTCCTGATACTCCGCTATCGCGTATTTCTCGCCGGGGTCGGCGCAACTGCGCGCTGCCGCGATGGCCGGTCCCATGACCGCGGGGCGCCCCGGAGCGAAGACGCTGGGCCGGAGGGTGATACCGCGGCTCGTTCGGCATGAAGAAAGATTGCGGGCCCCGCCCGCGGGCCCGCTCCTATATGGCCTCGATCCTCGGGTAAGCGGGCATCCACATCGCCTCGCGCACCTGGCGATCCGGATCGTCCAGCGGCACTGCGGCCAGTCCTTCGGCCTGGGCGGCCTGGGCGACGGCGACCGCCACCGCAATGGACACCTCGCGCAGGCTGGTGACCGGGGGCAGCACGGCGGTGCCCGGCGTGGTGGGGTCTGACAGCCCGGCCAGCGCGTCGGCGGCCGCGGCCAGCATCCCTTCGCTGACGCGACGGGCCCGGCTGACGGTGATCCCGAGCCCGAGGCCAGGAAAGATGAGCGCATTGTTGGCCTGGGCGATCTCGTAGCGAACGCCGTTATGCACGACGGGCGGGAAGGGGCTGCCGGTCGCGATGAGCGCCCGTCCGTCGGTCCAGGCGATGAGATCGGCGGGGCGGGCCTCGGAGTGCGAGGTAGGGTTGGACAGCGGCATGATGATCGGCCGGCTGGTGTGCGCTGCCATCTCGGTAACGATCGCCTCGGAGAAGACGCCCGGCTGGGTGGAGGTTCCGATCAGCATGGTGGGCTGGCTGCGGGTCACCACCTCGGCCAGGCCGATGCGGCCGTCCTGGCCACGCTCCCAGCTGGCGGTCTCTGCGGCCTGCCGGGCGTAGGGAACCTGGAAATCCCGCAGGGTCCCGGGATAATCGCTGGTCAGCAGGCCCTTGCTGCCGAGCGCGTAGAAACGCCCGGTAGCCTCGTCCGGGCTGAGGCCGTCGGAGATCATCAATTGCCGCAGCGCGTCCGCGATCCCGATGCCGGCCGTGCCGGCGCCATGGATCACTACCCGCTGATCGCGCATCCGCGTCCGCGCGGCCCGGACCGCGCCGAGCGCGGCGGCTAGCACCACGGCGGCCGTGCCCTGCATGTCGTCGTTGAACGTGCAGTAGTCACCGGCGTATTTGGTGAGGATGCGGCGGGCATTGGCGGCGCCGAAGTCCTCCCAGTGCAGCATCGCCTTCGGGAACAGCTTGGCGGCGGTGGTGACGTAGGCGTCGATCAGCTCGTCATAACGCTCGCCCCGGACCCGCGGGTGCCGGTTGCCCAGGTACATCTCCTCACCAAGCAACGCCGGGTTGTCGGTCCCGGTGTCCAGGACGACCGGGATGACCCGGCGCGGATGCAGCCCGGCCGCGGCGATGTACACGGCGAGCTTCCCGACCGCGATCTGGATACCGCCCACCCCCCAGTCGCCGATCCCCAGGATGCCCTCGGAATCCGTGGCCACGATCAGGTCGACGTCATCCGGTCCCAGGCCGTAATTGCGGAAGGCCGTCTCGACCTGCTCGGGATGGTTCACCGACAGGTACACCCCGCGCGGCCGGCGGAACTCCAGGCTGTACCGCTCGATCGCCGTGCCCACCGTCGGGGTGTAGACGATCGGCAGCATCTCCTCGATGTGATCGGTCAGCAGCCGGTAGAACAGCACCTCATTACGGTCCCGGAGATTGGCGAGATAGAGGTTCTTGCCCAGGTCATCTGGCTGGCGGAGATACTGCGAGTAGACCCGCGCCAGCTGGCCCTCGATCGTCGAGACGTGAACGGGGAGCAGGCCGGTCAGCCCGAGCGCCTCCCGTTCGGCGAGCGTGAACGCGGTACCGCGGTTCAGGTGGGGGGACAAAAGCAGCGGAGAGCCTCGCAACCGCACCCGCGCCACCACGCCCTCAGGTGTCCCGGCGAGCTCATACAGAGGTTCCGACATCCCCATCACCTACCCAGCGGTATATGCGGCGCTGCACGACCACGCTGATCTTGGCAGTGACTGTCTCACAACTTAAGCCGGGGTGCCACGCCGGCTCCGGCGTGGCACCCCGGAGGGCAGCTTCCGTGAGTCAGACGCCGGCCGCCGTGGCCAGCGCCCTTCCGGTCAGGACCCGGGCCAGGTGACGCCGGTAGTCGGGCGCTCCGTGCAGGTCACCCGGCGGATTCGTGCCCTCATCCGCGTGCCCGGCGGCGGCCCGCAGCGCGTCCCGGCTGGCCTCCGCGCCGGCCGCGGCGCTTTCCGCCGCCGCGGCCCGCACTGGCACCGGACCCATATTGGTGAGCCCGATCCTGGCCTCGGCGACGGACCCGTTCGACCGGCGGACCAGCGCGGCCACGCCAACGGTGGCCCACGACTGCGCGGTCCGGTGGAACTTCTCGTAGCGGTAACCCCACCCGGGCCCGAGCTTGGGGATCCGGATCCCGGTCAGGATCTCGTCGGGCTCCAGGTTCGAGGTCAGGTAATCCACGAAGAAGTCGGCCGCCGGGATCTGCCGCTCGCCACCCGGTCCCCGGGCGATAAGCGTGGCCTCGAAGGCCAGCACCACGGCGGGCAGGTCACCGGCTGGGTCGGCGTGGGCCAGGGCGCCGCCGAGGGTGCCGCGATGGCGGACCGCGGGGTCGGCCACCCCGCTGGCGGCCTGCGCCAGCAGCCCGCAGTGCTCGGCGACCAGCGGGTCGTGCACCAGGTCATAAATCGTGGTCCGCGCGCCGATCGCCAGGGCATCCCCGGCGTCGGTGACGCCGCGCAGTTCGGTCAGGCCACCCACGTCGACCAGCAACTCCGGGTAGGCCAGTCGCAGGCGCAGCAGCGGAAGCAGGCTCTGCCCGCCCGCGATGACCTTGCCGTCGTCGCCGGCGCCGGCCAGGGCCTGGACCGCCTCGTCGAGAGAGCCGGGACGGACATAGTCAAACTTTGCCGGGATCATGCTGGACCTTCCGCTCGCTTCTGGGGCGCCCTTAGGCACCGCCTTCCTTCGTCGCTCCTTCGGCGCTGCTGCGTCCAGGCGGCGCCGCGCCCCTTCAGCTCACTCATAGGGTGCCTCCGTCGATGCCCTGCGGGCTGTTGCCCTGGGTCTGGTCGCTCTGCCTGGCCGCGTGCTGCTCGGCCGCGCTGCCCTGGTTGCCGCCCTGAGCGGTCTGGATCGCGCGCCACACCCGCTCGGGAGTACATGGCATCGTGACGTCATCGATGCCAAAGGGCCGCAGTGCGTCGACGATGGCGTTGACCACCGCGGGCGTCGAGGCGATCGTGCCCGCCTCGCCGACGCCCTTGACCCCGAGCCGGTTAGCCGCCCGGCTCTCGGTCCGGCCGGTGACGTAGGACGGCAGGTCCGACGCCGACGGGACCAGGTAGTCCGCCAGCGTGGAGGTGACCAGGTTGCCGTCGTCGTCGTAGACCGCTTCCTCGTACAGCGCCTGCGCGATGCCCTGGGCCAGGCCGCCGTGGACCTGGCCGTCGACGATCATCGGGTTGACCACCGCCCCGATGTCGTCGACGCATACGTAGGAGCGGATCTTGACGAAGCCGGTCTCGGTGTCGACCTCGGTCGCGCACAGGTGGGTGCCGTGCGGGAAGGAGAAGTTGTCCGGGTCGTAGGTGGCGTCGGCGTCAATGCTCGGCTCGACCCCGTCGGGCAGGTTGTGTGCGGCGAAGGTGGCCAGGGCGATCTCGCCGATCGAGACGCCCTTATCCGGGTCGCCGCGGACCGCGAAGCGGCCAGGTGACCACTCCAGGTCATCGGCGGACGCCTCGAGCATCCCCGCCGCGATCACCTTGGCCTTCTCCACGACCTTGTCGCAGGCCGAGACCAGGGCCATACCGCCGACCGCCAGCGACCGGGAGCCGTAGGTGTCCATGCCCTTGGGCGAGACCTGGGTGTCGCCGTGCAGGACCCTGATGTCCTCGAACGGCACGCCGAGCTGATCGGACACGATCTGGCTCCACGCCGTCTCATGTCCCTGACCGTGCGCGCTCGAACCGGTGACCACCTCGACCTTGCCGGTGGGCAGCATCCTGATCGAGGCCTGCTCCCAGCCGCCGGCGCCGTAAGCCAGCGAGCCGAGCACGCGGGACGGGGCCAGCCCGCACATCTCGGTGAAGGTGGAGACGCCGATGCCGAGCTGCACCGGGTCATTGTTGACCCGCCGCAGCTCCTGCTCCTTGCGGAGCCCGTCGTAGTCGAACAGTTCCTTGGCCCTGGCCGTGGCCGCCTCGTAGTTACCGGAGTCGTAGGTCAGGCCGGCGATGGTCGTGTAGGGGAACTCCTCGTGCTTGATCCAGTTCCGTTCCCGGAGCTCAAGCGGGTCGAGGGCGAGTTCGGTAGCCAGCTCGTCCATGATCCGCTCAATGCCGAAGGTCGCCTCGGGCCTGCCCGCGCCCCGGTAGGCGTCGGTGGGCATCTTGGTGGTGAAGATCCCCGTGCACTTGAACGAGTAGGCGTCCATCTTGTAGATGGCGGGGAACATGAAGGCCCCGAGCAGCGGAACCCCGGGCGTGACCAGCATGAGGTAGGCACCCATGTCGGCGAGCAGGTCGACGTCCAGCCCGCGGATCCTGCCGTCGCGGTCGGCCGCGATCCTGATCCGCTGCCACTGGTCACGGCCGTGGTGCACGGTCATGTTGCCTTCGCTGCGGGTCTCGGTCCACTTGACCGGCCGGCCGAGCTTGCGGGCGATCAGCACGGCCAGCACCTCTTCGGCCGTGACCTGCAGCTTGGATCCGAAGCCGCCGCCCACGTCGGGCGCGATGACCCGGATGTTCTGTTCACCGATGCCGGTCACGAGGGCGAGCATCACCCGGAGGACGTGCGGGATCTGGGTGGCCGACCAGAGCGTGAATTCCCCGCCCACGCACGAGCAGACCACCGAGCGCGGCTCCATCGCCGCCGGGATCAGCCGCTGCTGGCGGTAGTAGCGCTCCAGCACGATGGGGGCGTCACCGAACGCACCCTCCACGTCGCCGTTGGCGAAGACCCACTCGAAGCTCTTGTTGCCGGCCTCGTGGACCTTGGGCGAGCCTTCATGCAGGGCGGTCCTGATGTCGAGCACGACAGGAAGCGGCTCGTAGTCGATCTCGATAGCGGCTAGGGCGTCGGCCGCGGCGTAGCGATCGCGGGCCACGACGCAGGCGACGGCCTCGCCGACGTAACGCACCTCGTCGGTCGCCATCGGCGGGTGAGCGGGAATCACGATGTCGGGCGTCACGGGCCAGGCGCAGGGCAGGCTGCCCTGCTCGGCGGCGAAGTCCGCGCCGGAGTAGGCCGCGATGACCCCCGGCTCGGACCGGGCGGCGCTGACGTCAACCGAGGTGATCCGCGCGTGCGCGTAGGGGCTGCGCAGGAACGCCACGTGCAGCATGCCGGGCAGCCTGATGTTGTCGGTCCAGTTGGTCTGGCCGGTGATCAGTCGCTCGTCCTCCTTGCGCAGGCGGCCCCGGCCGACTTCGGCGGTCGCCGCCTCCGCTGACTCAGTCTGCGCGGTCATGCCTTCACTCCCGCCTCGGCGGCGCGCCGCACGGCGCGCACGATGTTCTCGTAACCGGTACAGCGGCAGAGGTTGCCCTCCAGCCCTTCGCGGATCTCCTCATCGCTGGGATGCGGATTCTCCCTGAGCAGGTCCGATGCCGCCATGATCATCCCTGGCGTGCAGTACCCGCACTGAAGCGCGTGCTCCTCGTGAAAAGCCTGCTGCAGCGGATGCAAGCCGCCGTTCGCCATGCCCTCGATGGTCGTAATTTCCGCGCCATCGGCCTGGACCGCGAGGACGGCGCAGCTCTTGACCGACTCGCCGTCCATCAGCACGGTGCAGGCACCGCAGTTTGATGTATCACAACCGATGGGCGTGCCCGTCTTGCCCACGCTTTCTCTCAGATAGTGGACGAGCAGCATGCGGGGTTCGACGTGATCCGCATACTTCACCCCATCGACGCTGACGGTGATCTCGGCCATGCGACTCCTCCCCTGCGAACAGGACGTATTCCTTTGGCAAACCTAGGACTACCAGGCCCCTTCGCACCAGTACCAAACGGGGTCCCGATTTTAGACATCGCGGAACGATCGCCTGCTTAGCGTCACGCGGAACATGCTCATTTCCATCGGAAACCGTACGGTTTTCCATCGGAAACCGTACGGTCGCAATCTACATTTGCTTATAGCAATTTACAATTGCCTCCCTTTAACACGTGTCAGAGCAGCTAACCTGCGGTTTTGTGCAACTAATGGTTGCGTTAGTAAATCTGTACTTGCAAGCACGGCTCGAATCAGACAGGCGCCGCGATGTCCAGGTCGGCGGACGGCCGGCATTATTAGCCGTAGATCTACGGTGTTGACATTTCCTGGCGGACATTATTTACTGTAGATCTACACCGTATGTCCCGGAGCCTGCCCTGATCGTCCCCCACGGGACTGGTCATCGTGGTCGCCGCGGCAGTCGTTGGCTGGCCGATCTGGGCAGGAGACAACTCGCGCCTATTTTTTCCCCAGTGCAGCGGCAAACTCAGCGCCCGGCAGGTACTGGCCTAAGCCCCCGACGCCGGCCGCCAGCTCAGACGAGGCCGCCGCATTCGGTCCGGCCATTGATGTTCCTTCTGGAGGTAGCTTCACATGAAATATGTCCCGCCCGGTGAGCCCGGCAGTATCGTCTCGGTCGAGCCACGGTACGAGAATTTCATTGCCGGTAAGTGGCTGGCACCGACCCGGGGCAAGTACCGGGTTGACCTGAGTCCCGCGACCGGGCGGCCGATCACCGAGGTCGCGCAATCCACCCCCGAGGACGTCGAACTGGCGCTGGACGCCGCGCACGCGGCGAAGGACGCATGGGGTGAGGCATCGGCCACCGAGCGCGCTGTGGTGCTGAACGGCATCGCCGATGTGATCGAGAAGAACAAGGAGATGCTCGCCGTTGCCGAGAGCTGGGAGAACGGCAAGCCGGTCCGTGAGACCCTGAACGCGGACATCCCGCTGGTGATCGATCACTTCCGCTACTTCGCCGCCGCCGCCCGTGCGGAGGAGGGCCGCTCCACCGAGATCGAGAAGGACCTCATCGCCTACCACTTCCGTGAGCCACTGGGAGTCGTCGGGCAGATCGTCCCGTTCAACTTCCCGTTGCTGATGGCCGCCTGGAAGCTCGCGCCCGCTCTGGCGGCCGGGAACTGCTCGGTGATCAAGCCGGCCTCGCCGACCCCTTGGTCGATCCTGAAACTGGCCGAGGTCATCGAGGACGTCGTGCCCCCGGGTGTGATCAATATCGTCACCGGTCCGGGTGCCGAGATAGGCAAGGCCCTGGCCGCGAATCCGCGGATCGCGAAGATCTCCTTCACCGGTGAGACGGTGACCGGCCGGCTGATCATGCAGTACGCGGCCCAGAACCTCATCCCGTCTACCGTCGAGCTCGGCGGCAAATCGCCGAATATCTTCTTCAGCGACGTCATGGCCCATGACGACGAGTTCCTGGACAAGGCCGTCGAGGGCCTCGTCCTGTATGCGTTCAACAAGGGCGAAGTGTGCACGTGCCCGTCGCGCGCGCTTATCCAGGCTGATATCTACGACGAGTTCATGGCGCGCTGCCTGGACCGGATCGGGAAGATCAAGCAAGGAAACCCTCTCGATACCGCAACCATGCTCGGCCCGCAGGTCTCTGCCCAGCAGATCGAAAAGATCGCCTCGTACGTCGAGATCGGCAGGAACGAGGGTGCCGAGGTGCTCATCGGCGGCAGCCGCGCGAATGTCGGCGGTGAGTTCGCTGATGGCTACTACTTCGAGCCGACCGTGCTCAAGGGCCACAACAAGATGCGCGTGTTCCAGGAGGAGATCTTCGGGCCGGTGCTCGCCGTGACCAGCTTCAAGGACGAGGCTGACGCGCTGGCGATCGCCAACGACACCCTGTACGGGCTGGGCGCCGGTGTGTGGACCCGCGACGGAACCCTCGCATACAAGATGGGCCGCGGCATCAAGGCCGGCCGGGTCTGGACGAACTGCTACCACCAGTACCCAGCCGGTGCCGCGTTCGGCGGATACAAGATCTCCGGCATCGGCCGCGAGAACCACCTGATGATGCTCGACCATTACAGCCAGACCAAGAACCTGCTGGTCAGTTACAGCACCAAGCCACTCGGCCTGTTCTGAGCAAAGATGCCTGACCCTCCCGCAGCAGCGCGGCTTACGGTTACCCCGGCGGCACGTGAGGCGATTCGTCACCTTCGTGCCGCCAGGGGTGGCCCGGTGATGTTCGTACAATCCGGTGGCTGCTGCGCCGGCAGCACCCCCATGTGCTTCCCGGACGGGGAACTGATCATCGGCGACATCGACGTGCTGCTCGGCGACATCGACGGCTGCCCGTTCTATATCGATGCCCGGCTCGACGCCGCGTGGGGACGCGACCAGCTCGTTCTCGACGTCGCCAGCGGACCGCCGGAGGGCTTCTCGCTCGCAGCTGGCGACAACCTGCACTTCATCACACGCTCATCCGCGTGTGCCACGCCGAGTACTACCACCGAATGGAGCTTGCCATGAAGGCCGCCGTAGTCACCCAGTTCACCTCACCTCTTGAGATCCAGGACCTGCCGATACCCAAGCCCGGCCCGGGTGAAGTCCTGGTCCGCATCGAGGCCAGCGGGCTGTGCCACACCGACATCCACGCCGCGCACGGTGACTGGCCGGTCAAGCCGAACCCTCCGTTCATTCCCGGCCACGAGGGGATCGGCTACATCGAGACGCTCGGCGCAGGCGTGACGTCACGGACGGTCGGCCAGCGTGTCGCCATCGCCTGGCTCGGCTACGCCTGCGGTGAGTGCCGGTACTGCAATGGCGGCTGGGAGACCTTGTGCGAGAGGCAGGAGAACTCCGGCTACTCCGTCAACGGCACCTTCGCCGAGTACGCCTTGGTCCCCGCCGCGTTCGCGGCGCCGGTACCTGACGGCATTTCCGCCCGCGACGCCGCGCCGCTGACATGCGCCGGCGTGACCACCTACAAAGCGATCAAGGTTGCTCAGGTGGCACCGGCGGAGACCGTCGCGATCTTCGGTGTCGGTGGCCTCGGGCACCTGGCGCTGCAGTACGCCCGCATCGCCGGGGGCTTCGTCATCGCCGTGGACATCGAGGACCACAAGCTCGCCATGGCTACCGAGCTCGGCGCCGACCACGTCGTCAATGCCCGGACCAGTGACCCGGTCAAGGCCATTCAGGCCCTCGGCGGCGCGGACGTCGCTGTGGCGCTGGCCGCCTCCCCCGCGGCCTTCGACCAGGCGTTCCGATCGCTGCGCCGCGGCGGCCGACTGGTATGCGTGGCCCTGCCCGCCGACGACGCCTCGCTCAACTTGCCGATCTTCGATACGGTCCTCAACGGCAAGACCGTCATCGGCTCGATCGTGGGCACCCGCAACGACCTCGCTGACGTCTTCGCCCTGCACGCCGCCGGACGGACCAAGGTGATCGCCGTGGACCGCAAGATCGATGAAGTCAACCAGTCCATCGACGACGTACTGTCCGGTCGCGTACCGGCCCGGGTCGTCTTCCAGTTCTGATCAACGTTCGGCTGCTGGTGCTTACGGCTATCCGGCCCGCGACTGGATCGCCGTCAGCGCCAGCGTGTAGATGATGTCCTCGACCAGGGCGCCGCGGCTCAGGTCGTTCACCGGCTTAGCCAGGCCCTGCAGCATCGGGCCGATGCTGACGACCTGCGCGCTGCGCTGCACCGCCTTGTACGTCGTGTTGCCCGTGTCCAGGTCGGGGAAGATGAAGACGTTAGCCCGGCCTGCTACCGGGCTACCTGGCCGCTTGGCTTGCCCGACAGACGCCACGGCCGCGGCGTCGTATTGCATCGGGCCGTCGACGGCCAGTTCCGGTTCACGTTCGCGCACGAGCCGGGTGGCCTCGGCGACCTTGTCCACATCGGTGCCCGTGCCGGAGGTGCCGGTGCTGAAGCTGATCATCGCCACCCGGGGTTCGATGCCGAAGGCCCGCGCGGACGCCGCGCTGGAGATGGCGATGTCGGCCAGGTCCTCGGCACCGGGCCGAGGGTTGATGGCGCAGTCGCCGTAGATGACGACCTCGTCGGGCAGGCACATGAAGAACACCGAGGACACCAGGCGGCTGCCTGGCTTGGTGCCCAGGATCTGCAGCGCGGGGCGGATCGTGGCCGCGGTGGTGTGCACCGCGCCGGCCACCATGCCGTCCACCTCGCCCTGCTTGAGCATCATGGTGCCGACCATGACCGGGTCGGCAAGGTGCTCCCGGGCGATCTCCTCGGTCCAGCCTTTGTGCCGCCGCAGCTCGACCAGCGAGGCAACGTAACGCTCGGCGACGGCTTGGGGGTCAACTACGGTGACGCCGTCGGGCAGTCGCAGCCCGAGGCTGCGAGCCAGCCCGGCCACCTTGTCGGGCGATCCCAGCAGTACGCTGCGGGCGATGCCCCGCTCGGCGCACGCAACCGCGGCCTGCAGGGTACGAGGCTCGGTGCCTTCGGGCAGGACCAGGCGCGCGTCGGCGGCCCGGGCCAGCTCGACCAGCTGGTAGCGGAACGCGGCGGGGCTGAGCCGGCGGGACCGCGAGGAGCCCGGCAGCGACTCCAGCCAGGACACGTCCAGCGCATCGGCGATGCTGTTGACCACGCCCTCGATCCGTTCCAGGTCATCGACCGGCAGTCCCGGGTCCAGGTCACGCACCCGGGTCGCGGTCTGGTAGCTGTCGTCGTCGACGACCAGGATGGGCAGACCGGTGGCGGACGCCGCCCGGGTGAGCTCCTGGACCCGCGGGTCCGGCGGGGTCCCGGCACTGAGGAGCAGGGCCGCCAGATGCGTTCCGTTGAGCTCGGCCAGGCAAGCGGCCATGACAACATCGTGACGATCACCGGGGACTACCACGAGCCGGCCCTCGGTGAGCACGCGGAGGCCCCCAGGGACGCCCTGCGCGAACACCGCCACCTCCTTGATGCGCCGGGACAGGTCACCCCCGCCGAGCACCTGCGGGTCGAGTTCCCGGACTAGGTCGAGCACTCGCAGCCAGGTCAGCTCCGGGCGGTGCGGCACCGCGGCGAGGAGGCGAAGCCCGCGCTGGTCCAGCGCCTTACTCAGCTGTGCCGCCGCAGACTCTCCCTCCGGCACGCCGTTGACCACGCAGCCGACCACGCGCGCGTGCTCGCCGGACCAGAACCCGGTTGCCGCGATGGCCAGTGTCTCAGCCAGGCCCTCGGCGGTGCCCGCGATCGGGTCTGGCCCGGGCTCCGCGGTGTGGTGGGCCCGGCCCTCTTGGCTGCCGCCTGCGTCAGGCGCCGACCAGCTCGCGACCAGCAGGACGTCGGCGTCCAACGCTCGAGCCAGCGCCTGATTGATCTCGACGGCGTACAGCCTGGCCTGGCCTGGGGTGAGGGCCTCGACCACGACGACATCGGAGCGGTCGTGGACCGGCTTGAGGGCAGCGATGATCTTCTCGAGCGCTGCGTCGAGCCCGCTCTCGCCGAGGTGCTGCTCCAGCTGAGCCGTGGAGAGCGGATCGGGCGGACATAGCGGTGCTATGGCCGCGACTAGCGCGGCTGAGCGGTCGGGGCCGCCATCGGGCCGGGGCTGAGCCACCGGCTTGGCGAAGGCGACCTTCACGCCCCGCCGGTCCAGGGCCCGCACGAGCCCGAGACACGTCCTGGCCAGACCGACGCCAGCACCGGTGGGCACGATCAGCAGGGTCGCAGTCATGACGCACTCCCGGGGCGTTGATGAGAGCCTGCCAAACCGCCAGCGATCACATCTGCGGTATCGCGGGCGATCAGTAGCTCCTCGTCGGTAGGCACGACGAGCGCCAGGGCCGGGCCAGGAAGGCTGATGCGCCCTCCGGTGTGCTGGCCGTGATCGGCATTGGCCTGGGCGTCTTCAGCCAGGCCGAGGAAGCCCAGCCGGGTGAGCACCATGCCGCGGACGACGGCGCTGTTTTCGCCGATGCCGCCGGTGAAAACCAGTGCGTCGAGCCGCTGCAGCCCGACCACCAGCCCGGCGATCGCCTTGGACAGCCGGTAGACGAAAACCTCGAGGGCGAGCCTCGCCCGCTCGTTCCCGTCAGCGGCCGCGGCGACGACCGTGCGCATGTCGTTGCCCACACCCGACAGGCCCTCGAGCCCGCTGTCGGTATTCAGCGCCCGGGTGAGCTTGCCGAGGCTCATACCGGTCTGGCCGGCCATGTAGGCGAGAAGGCCCGGATCCACGTCGCCCGAACGGGTCCCCATGACCAGTCCCTCCAGCGGGGTGAGCCCCATGGTGGTGTCCACCGACACGCCATCGCGCACCGCGGCCGCGCTGCACCCGTTGCCGAGGTGGGCGGTAACCAGCCTGAGCTCGCGGGGTGACCGGCCGAGAATGGCGGCGGCCCGCTCGCTGACAAAGCGGTGGCTGGTGCCGTGAAACCCGTATCGGCGCACCTTGTACCGCGTGTACCACTCCTCGGGTACCGCATAGCGGAAGGCGTGCGGCGGCATCGTCTGGTGGAATGCGGTGTCGAACACGGCGACTTGCGGCAAGCCGGGCAGGACGGCGCGCACAGCCTCGATGCCGGCCAGATTCGCCGGGTTGTGCAGCGGCGCCAGGTGGCTGAACGAGCGCAACGCGGCGATAACCGCGTCGTCCACCCGGATCGAAGAGCTGAACTGCTCTCCGCCGTGCACTACCCGGTGACCGGCCCCGAGCAGGTCCGGGCCGGAGTAACCGGCAGCGGCCAGGTGATCAAGCACCCGGGCCACCACCGCCTGGTGACTGCCCTCGGGAAGCCATTCTTTGACGGCTGCCCCCGGAAACCGCCGGACCCGCAGCAACGCCTCAGGCGTGCCAAGCCGCTCGCCGATACCCGTTATGAGCCGCTCCCCGCTTCCGGGAACCAGCAACGCGAACTTGACCGACGAGCTGCCCGAGTTGAGCACCAGCACCAAGCCGCCAGAACCACCAGGGGGAGCCTGGCCGGGGTCCATGGCCGTGGTCGGCCGGTTTATCGGCGTAGATGTCATAGTGAGTGCCTTTGCTCCCGACGGTTACATCCGTTCGAAGATCGCGGCGATGCCCTGCCCGCCGCCGATGCACATGGTGACCAGCGCGTAGCGGCCGCCGGTGCGGCGCAGTTCGTACAGGGCCTTGACGGTGAGGATGGCGCCGGTGGCGGCGAGGGGGTGGCCCAGGGAGATGCCGCTGCCGTTGGGGTTGGTCCGTTCCTGCGGCAGGCCGAGTTCGCGAGTGACGGCCAGCGCCTGGGCGGCGAAAGCCTCGTTGACCTCGAACAAGTCGATGTCATCGACCTTGAGCCCGGCCCGTTCCAGCACCTTGCGCACCGCGGGCACCGGGCCCATGCCCATGATCCGCGGCTCGACCCCGGCGTGGCTGTAGGCGACCAGTCGCCCCAGCGGGGCGTACCCGTGCCGTTTGGCGTACTCGGCGTCGGCCAGCAGGACCGCCGCGGCAGCGTCGTTAACCCCCGACGCATTGCCCGCCGTGACCGTGCCGTCCTTGGCGAACGCGGGCTTGAGCCGGGCCAGGTCGCCGGTGGTGATGCCAGGCCGGATGTGCTCGTCCGCATCGACGGTCACGGTGCCCTTGCGGCCGGGGACCTCGACCGGGGTGATCTGCTCGGTGAAGTACCCGGCTTCGGCGGCGGCGGCGGCGCGGCGGTGACTCTCGGCGGCCAGCGCGTCCTGGTCAGCCCGGGACACCTCGAAATCCGCGGCGACGTTCTCCGCGGTGACGCCCATGTGGCAGGCGTCGAACGGGTCGTTCAGCGCCCCGGTCATCGCGTCTATGGCGGTCCCGTCGCCCATCCGCTGGCCCCAGCGCAGGCCGGGCAGCCAGTACTGAGCCCGGCTCATCGACTCCACGCCGCCGGCCACCGCCACGTCGCAGTCGCCGAGGCGGATCGCCTGGGCCGCGGACACGATCGCCTGCAGCCCGCTGCCGCACAGCCGGTTCAGCGTGAACGCCGGCGTCTCCACCGGCAACCCGCCGTTGACCGCGGCGACCCGGCCCAGGTACATGTCCCGGACCTCGGTGTGGATCACGTGCCCGAAGACCGCGTGACCCACCTCAGCCGGGTCGACCCCGGCCCGGCGGACAGCTTCGCGGACCACGGTGGCGGCCAGGTCACACGGCGGCACCGCCGCCAGCCCGCCGCCGTACTTGCCGATCGCGGTACGCGTGCCGGACAGGACAAGGACGTCCTTGTGCTCTTGCATGATTACTCCAGTCATACGGTCGGTCATAGTGCCGGGTCACATGTCCAGGCCGCCGCTGACGGCCCATATCTGCCCGGTGATGTAAGCGGACTCATCGGCGGCCAGGAAGCGAACTACCCGGGCGATCTCCTCCGGCTGGCCGAGCCGCCCGACCAGGATCTGGCCGCGGATCCGGTCCAGCACCTTGTCCGGGATGGTGGCGAGCATGTCGGTCGCGATGAATCCCGGCGTGACCGCGTTCACCGTCAGCCCGATCCCGTCGCCCGGCGGGCGCTGCGCCCGGTTGAGCTGGAAGACGGCCTCCTTGGCCAGCGACTTGGTCAGGCCGAACAAGCCGGACTTGGACGCCGCGTAGTTGGCCTGGCCGATGCTGCCGGTCTCCCCGATGACCGAGGACACGCTGATGATCCGCCCGGTCCCGCGCTCGAGCATGTGCTCGAGCCCGGCCTGGGCCATGAAGAACGCGCCGGACAGGTTGACCGCGATCACCTTCTGCCAGTCCTCATCGGTCATCTTGGCGACGGTCCGGTCGATCGTGATCCCGGCGTTGTTGACCAGGATGTCCAGGCGGCCGTGCTGCTCGATGACCTCGCCAAGCACCCGTCGGCAGTCACCCGCCTCGCCGATGTTCCCGTGGTGCACGGTGACCTGGCGCCCCGGGTACTCGGCGGCCATGCTGGACGCGAACTTCTCCGCCGCCTCATGACCGCGCCAGTAGCCGGCCGCGATCTCCGCGCCTGCGGCGGCCAGCTCGTGGCAGATGGCGGCGCCGATTCCGCGCGTCCCGCCGGTAACTAGCGCTACCCGGCCGTTTAGGTGTTCAGAACTCATAGGGGCTCTCTCTTTTCGTATCGTTCTGCGGGGACATAGAATGCGGGCTCGCTATTCAGCGATCTCTTGGCGCGAGGCCTTCTCGCCGGTGGCCGGCGTGGCCGCGCAGACGTGCTCGCCCTGACCGGTGTGGCCGTCGCGTTCCTAGGTAACGGCGGGGCTCATGGGCGACGATCATGGTACGCTCGGAAATACGGTGTAGACCTACAGTAAACAACGCGTGTCAGAATAATGTCAACACCGTAGACCTACGTATCCGGAACCGGCCGCCGGTCTCCGGCTACAGCACAGGAGGCGATCCAGCCATGACCCCGCCGCCCGCCGACCGCACGCCAGCCGACCGCACGCCCGGCGATACCGCCGCCAACGGCACCGGCAAGATCACCCGAGAGGTCGTCCTGGCCGCCGCCCTCGCGCTCATCGACGCCGACGGCGCCGACGCGCTGTCCATGCGCCGCCTGGCCCGCGCCCTGGACCGCGACCCGATGATCTTGTACCGGCACGCCCCCAACAAAGCCGCCCTGCTTGATGGCGTCACCGAAACCGTCCTGGCCCCACTCGCCGTAGACCCCGCCGACCCCGACTGGGCCGCGCAGCTGCGCACGGTCGCCCGCCGCTATCGCGCCCTGGCCCTGGCCCACCCCAACGTCGTCCCGCTGCTGGTCACCCGCCCCCTGGCCACCCCCCTCGCGCTCCGGCCCCCCGGCACCCTGCGCCCCCTGGAAGACATCCTGGCCCTGCTCACCCAGGCCGGCTTCTCCGGCGCCGACGCCCTGCATATCTACCGCGCCCTGTTCGGCTTCCTGCACGGCCACATCCTCAACGAACTCCAGGAACTCGTCGAAAAGCCGGAGGAGACCGATGACCTGCTGCGGCTGGGCCTGTACCGGCTACCGATCGGCGAATTCCCCCTGCTGCGCAGCCTGGCCCCCGTCCTGGCCGCCTACGACGGCGCCGCCGAACTCGAACGCGGACTCGACATCCTCCTCACCGGCCTCGCCGCCAACCTCACCCCGCAAACAGCATGACCCAACCCCCCAGCGGGGCACGGCCCGTCGCGCGGTCGCTGCCGCGTGATGGTCTCGGGAAGGGAACGGAATAGCTGATGAGCGTCGATCAAGGTCCGGCGATGCGGGTGCTGGAGGATCCGCTGACGAACAAGGGCACCGCCTTCTCCGAGCAGGAACGCTCCGAGCTGGGCTTGCGTGGCCTGCTTCCGGCCGTAGTGGAGACCCTGGAGCAGCAGGTGCACCGCAGGTACCAGGCCTACCAGGAGCAGCCCACCGACGTCGCCCGGCACATTAACCTGCGCGCGCTGCAGGACACCAACGAGATGCTGTTCTACCGGCTGGTGGCCGACCACATCGAGGAAATGCTGCCGATCCTCTACACCCCGACCGTCGGGCTCGCCTGCCAGCGCTTCAGCGAGATCTACCGCCGTCCACGCGGGCTTTTCATCTCCTATCCCGACCGCGACTGCATCCGGGAGATCCTGCGCAACCGGCCCCGACGAGAAGTCGACGTGATTGTCGTCACCGACGGGCAACGGGTCCTTGGCCTCGGCGACCAGGGTATTGGCGGCATGGGCATCCCGATCGGGAAACTGGCGCTGTACGTCGCGCTGGGTGGCATCAACCCAGCGCGCACTCTGCCGGTACTCCTTGACGTCGGCACCGACAACGCCGAGCTCCTCGCCGACCCCATGTACCTCGGCTGGCGCCACCCCCGTATCGGCGGTTCCGGCTACGACGACTTCGTCGACGCGTTCGTCCGGGCCGTGCGGGCCGAACTGCCGGACGTGTTGTTGCAATGGGAAGACTTCGCTACCCCTAACGCCCTGCCGATCCTGGAGCGTTACCGCGACCAGCTGCTCACATTCAACGACGACATCCAGGGCACTGCTGCCGTTGTCCTGGCCGCGCTCGCCGCGGGGGCAGCGGCCTCCGGATCGCGGCTGCGCGATCAGACCGTGGTGATGCTCGGGGCCGGCTCGGCTGGCATTGGCGTCTGCGAGCAGGTCGTGCGATCGATGCTGGGCGACGGCTTGTCCGAGCGGGACGCCCGCGCCAGGATCTTCCTGGTCGACATTAACGGCCTGCTCACCACGGACCGCCCGGACCTCGACCCTGCGCAGCGCCGCCTCGCCCAGCCGCCGGCCGCCGTGCCCAGCAGGGAACATGGCCGGCCGGCCGACCTCACCGACGTAATCAACGCTGTGCGGCCTACTGCACTCATCGGCCTGTCGACCGCGACGGGTGCCTTCACCGAGGATGTTGTCCGCCGCATGGCCGCGCACGCGAAGCGGCCGATCATCATGCCGCTGTCCAATCCGACTAGCCGCAGCGAGGGGCGGCCACAGGATCTCGCCGACTGGACCGAAGGCCGCGCGCTCGTCGCGGCCGGATCCCCTTTCGCGCCCATGCAGATCGGCGACGCCAGCATCCCTGTCGCCCAGTGCAACAACATCTACATCTTCCCCGGAGTCGGCCTGGCCGTGACCGCCGTGCGCGCTACCCGCGTCACCGACGGCATGCTGGCCGCGGCCGCGGCCGCCGTCGGTGACGCCGCCACGATCCGCGGCGACCCGCACGGCGCACTGCTGCCCGACCGGGCCCGGCTCGCAGACACCGCGACGGTCGTGGCGCGAGCCGTCGCGAAGGCCGCGGTAGCCGATGCCGTCGCGCCCGCACTTACCGATGACGAGATTGACCAAGCCATCAACCGCACCAGATGGCTGCCCGGCTATTAGCCCGATCGACATCTGCCCTGATCGACAGCCGTGATCGGCGCCGCCCCGGCCACTATGATCTCGGCATGCCTGCGCTTCCCCGGCGTGCAGACCATCGCGGCGACCACCTCGTGGTCTGCGGTGACGGGCCTTTGGCCTACCGCATCACCAGGGAGCTGACCTCCAGGTACGGCGAGCGGGTGACCGTCGTCCTGCCGTCCCGGCAACGGAATTACGGGCCGCAGATCAGCGCGCTGCCGCGGGTCCAGGTCCTCGAGCATCCGGAACTCAACAGCCAGGCTTTCACCGACGCGGGCGTGCCGTCGGCTCGCGCCCTGGCCGTCGTCTGGCAGGACGACGTCGGCAACTTCCACGCCGGGCTGCGCGCACAGGAACTCAATCCCGGGCTCCGGCTGGTGCTCGCCATTTTCAACCGGCGTCTCGGCGAGCACATCCGCCTGTTCTTCCCGGACTGCACGGTCTTGTCCGGCACGGCGATGTCAGCCCCGTCATTCGTGGCCGCCGCGCTGGGTGAGCCGGCGCCCAGCCACGTCCGCGTCCAGCGGCGCACCCTCTACGTCGCCAGGCACGATGACGTCGCGCCCAGCCAAGTTATCTGCGGGCTCGCAACGCTGACCGACGACCCGGAGAGCCCCCGGCTGCTGCCTCCCGGCACCGCCGAAGCAGACCTGGTGCTCGCCGTCGCCGATGGCACCCAGCGCAACCCGCTGACCCGCCGCCGTGATCCGGTCCGGGCCGCCGTCACCGTCGCGCACCGGCTGGTGTGGCACAAGTTCGGGCTGGTCTTCGCGGCCCTGCTCGGCGGGATAGTAGTGGGTTTCGGGCTGCTGCTCGCCGCGGCGGCCCATTACTCCGTCAGCAACGCGCTGTACCTCACGGTGATGGACCTGACCGGATCAGCGCTCACGAATGCGAAGCTCAGCGGGCCCGAGAAGGCCTCGCAGGTGCTGCTGACCCTGGACGGCATGGCCTTCATCCCGGTGATCACCGCGATCGTGGTCGGCGCGCGGCTGACCGGTTCTGTCCGCCGCACGCCGCGGCCTCCCGGCGGCCACGTCATCGTCGTCGGGCTGGGCAACGTCGGCACCAGCGTGACCGGGCAGCTGCACGACCTGGGGTTCGACGTGGTGTGCGTCGACAACAACTCCGCCGCCCCGGGAATCCCGATGGCCCGCCAGCTGGGCCTTCCCGTGGTGATCGGCGACGCGACCCGCGAGGAGACCCTGCGCGCGGCCAGCCTCGATACCTGCATGGCGCTCGTCTCAGTGACCAGCCAGGACGTCGTGAACCTGGAAACCGCGCTGAACGCGCGGGCACTCCGCGAGGATCTGCGTATCGTGCTGCGGCTCACCGACGACGATCTCGCCGAACGTCTGCAGAAGACGACCGGCAACACGATCTCGCGCAGCGTGTCCTACCTGGCGGCCCCGGCCTTCGCCGCCGCGATGCTCGAGCACCAGGTGCTGCGCACCATCCCCATGGGCCGCCACGTCCTCCTGATCGCCGACGTCCGGGTTGGTGACCAGGCTGGCCTGGCCGGGAGCTCCATCCAAGACACCGAACAGGACGGTCAGGCGCGGGTTCTCGCCCTGCAGGTCAGCGGATCACAGGGGCTTGACTGGTCGCCGCGGCGCGGCTACCCGCTCGCCGCCGGCGACCGGCTGGTCGTCCTCGCCACCAGGAAGGGCCTGGGGCGCTTCCTCTCCGGGCACTAGCAAGGAGCCGTGCTAACGCGGCTTTAGGCCAGTGGTTGTTCGGTCAGATGGCACGAAGTGCCATCTGGCATAATCCCTCAAGGCTCCGCAGGCTCGGAAGACGCCGGTGTCCCACTGCTTTACATCCCGACCTGGGCTGCCAACCGGCTCGATGCTCCATCGTGCCGGTTATAACCGGCCCGATGTTCCATCGAGCCGGTGATCACCGGAGCCCGGGCGCGCCGCGGGCGCCGGGCGGGCAGGCTCCGGCTTGGGCAGGAGGTGAACCGCCTGGTCGCTTTGAACCTTAATCGCGGCCGGGCCGTTTCAGGGATAACGGCAGGGAACGGGCCACGTCCAGCGGCCCAGGAGAGCGGCCCAGGAGAGCGGCCCACGGGAAGAGGCACATCATGAGGCGGGTCGCGCTCGTCGGCGTCGGGGTTCTCGTCACGCTGGCCGGAGTCGTCTTCACGCTGCAGGGCGTGGGCGTCCTCGGCGGGAGCGTCATGTCCGGCGTCACCTTTTGGGCCGTGGCCGGCCCGGTCATCGCGCTGGTGGGCCTGGCGGTCGCCGCTATCGGCCTACGCCGGGGGCTGGCGCCCTAGCCAGGCCGCGAAATTTGCCAGGCGGCACCGCCGGTCCCCGGGGGGAGCCGCAGGTTGCCCGAGCAGGGGCGTGCGAGCGTCGCCTGGGAGGCTGGCGGTACCTTCGGGATGTCCGTCCGGAGTGGCTCCGGACCCGCCTGACTGAAACGCGAGGCCAAATGACCGCCGTCCTCGATCACCTCGCCATCGGCACACCTGCCCTGACCGACGGATGGGAGCTGTTCGGCGGCCTCCTGGGCGGAACGTGGGCCTACGGCGGTGACTCCCCGGGATTCTGGTGGGGCCAACTGGAGTTCGCCGCCGGGCCGAAGATCGAGCTGTTGACACCCACCGGCGGCCCCGACGCGGCGTTCCTTGAGCGCTTCCTGGCGGCCCGGGGAGCCGGGCCGCATCACTTCAACTTCATCGTCACCGATATCCAGGCCACGCTGGCCGGGCTCCAGGCGCTCGGCATCGAGCCCGTCCAGGTCAACCTGGCCAACCCGAACTGGAAAGAGGCGTTCCTGCACCCCCGCAGCGCCCATGGCATCGTCATCCAGGTGGCCCAGCAAGCCGGTTCCCCGCCGGCGGACGCGCGGCCGGCCAACTTTCCCGAGGCCGGGCCGCCGGCCTCGCTCGACCTCATCGAGTACCGGGTTGGCGACCTGGCGGGCGCCACGCGGCTGTTCACCGAAGCCCTGGACGGCCGGCTCGAAGCGGCCGATCGCGATGCCGCTGAGCTGACCTGGCCCCGCGGCAAGCGGATCAGGCTGGTGCGCGTGGACGGCTTGCCCCTCGGCGGGTCGCTGCACCACGTCCGTTTCACCCGCGCCGAAGGCGAGTTCAGCGCAGCGGACCAGGAGCGCGCAGGCCTGCTGGCCAAGCGCCTGGGACTGGCGGTAGAGCTGGCCTAGCTTAGCGGAGGCGGACGGGAATCGAACCCGCCAGCGCCGCGGTGCGGCGCTCACCAGTTTTGAAGACCGGGGGGGCCACCAGGCACCCAAACGCCTCCGCGTCGACTTTACTGCGGCACCGGAGCGAAACCAGGAACCGGAGCGGCCGACCCGAGACCGGGGCCGGCCGTCGCCGCGGGGATCGCGGCTCGCTCCGGGCTCGGCCACCGACGCGCCGGGTACGTCGAGGTGCTTGCGCCGCTACCCGCGAACGGGAATCGTGAGCTACGACATTTACGCCACTGTAGACACATAGTTAAACAAGGGCCCGGGTCGGCCTGGGTACGAATCCGCGGCGGCCAGGCGCCGCGACCAGCCCGGGGCATGCTCCGCGGAGATCGGAGAGGGAACATGAGAGGTTTCAAGAACTTCCTTTTGCGCGGCGACGTGATCGTCATCGCGGTCGGCCTAGTGGTAGCGCTCGCCTTCAGCATGCTCATTGCCGCGTTCACCACGTACATCATCAAGCCGATCGTGGCCAGCTTCCAGGGTGGCAACTCAATCGGCTTGGGCGTGCAGCTCGGCCATGCCGGCAATACGCAGACGTTTGTGGATTTCGGCCAGTTCATTTCCGCCATCATCTACTTCGTCATCTTCATCGCCGTCGTGTACTTCCTCATCGTCGTGCCGTACAAGCACATCCAGGCCCGGAGCGGGCAAGTGGTGTTCGGCGATCCGGCGCCCGTCAAGACCTGCCCGGCCTGCCTGTCCAGCGACCTGCCGGCCGCCGCCTCCAAGTGCAAGTACTGCGGCACCGAGCAGCCGGCCGTCGCCTGAGGCTCGCGCCACCCGCAAGGTCCTGGCGCCGCGGCGGCCTCGTAGGATCGCGGTGAATCCGCGAGACGAAGGAGACACGTGGCCAGTGGCGGGCATCTTTGGTGGGAAGACGCGGTCGTATACGAGGTGTATCCGCGGAGTTTCGCGGATGCCGACGGCGACGGCGTGGGCGACCTGCCCGGGCTCCGGTCGCGGCTGGGGTACCTGGCCGACCTCGGCGTGGACGCTCTCTGGCTGACCCCGTTCTACCCGTCCCCGCTGGCCGACGGCGGCTACGACGTCAGCGACTACTGCGCCGTGGACCCGCGGCTCGGGAGCATGGCGGACTTCGACGGGCTGGTCGCCGACGCGGCCGCGCACCGGATCCGGGTCATCATCGACCTGGTGCCGAACCACTGCTCAAGCGAGCATCCGCTGTTCCGCGCCGCACTGGCCGCCGGGCCCGGCAGCAGGGACCGCGACCGGTTCATCTTCCGCGACGGCCGCGGCCCCGACGGGGACCTGCCGCCGAACAACTGGATCTCGCAGTTCGGCGGGTCCGCGTGGACACGCGTGACCGAAGCCGACGGCCGGCCGGGCCAGTGGTACCTGCACCTGTTCGACACCAGGCAGCCCGACTGGAACTGGTACAACAAGGACGTCCCCGCCCTGTTCGAGGACGTGATCAAGTTCTGGCTCGACCACGGCGCGGCCGGGCTGCGGGTGGACGTGGCGCACGGTTTGTTCAAAGACCCTGACCTGCCCGACGTGGTAGGCGAGCATCCGCTGAACGCGCCCTCCCCCTACCGGCACCGACCTGAGCTGCAGGAGCTTTACCGATCCTGGCGGGCGATCCTGGACTCCTACCCCGCTGACGGCTTCCCCGGAGCGCGGACGGCCATCGGCGAAGTCTGGTACGACGTGCCGGAAACCCTGCGGCCCTACCTCGCCGCCGACGGCCTGCCGCAGGTCTTCAACTTCCAGCTGATCGTGGCGCGCTGGCAGGCGGCCGCCTTCCGCGACGCGATCGACGGGGTGGACGCGCTGAGCGGCGGGTCCCGCGCGCCCTGGGTGATCGGCAACCACGACGTACCCCGGCCCGCGAGCCGCTACCGGCTGGATGAGGGCTTCACGCCGGCGATGGCCGCCCGGCTCATTGCCCTCGGCGACCAGAAGGCCGGCCAGGGCGCGCGGCGCGCGAGGGTCGCCGCCCTGCTGCTGCTTGCCCTGCCCGGCTCGGCCTACATCTACCAGGGCGAGGAACTCGGCCTGCCCGAGGTCACGGACATCCCTGACGACGCGCGCCAGGACCCGAGATTCCGCCGGACCCATGGGCGCTCTCCCGGGCGCGACGGCTGTCGCGTGCCCATCCCCTGGGCACGCGCCGGCGCGGCCTTCGGGTTCTCCGGGGGGTCATCCGGGACGCCCGCGGCGCCCTGGCTGCCGCAGCCCGCTGACTGGGGCCGCTACAGCGTCGAAGCGCAGCTCGCTGACGAGCAGTCCTTCCTCAGCCTCTACCGGGCGGCCCTGCGGCTGCGGCGGGAACACCCCGCCCTGGGCCGCGGCACGATGCGCTGGCTCGACGGCCCGGAAGACCCGGAAGGCACCGGGCTGATCTGCTTCGCCAGAGAACCCGGATTCAGTTTCGCGGCTAACCTCGGCCCGGCTTCGGCTAAGCTGCCCCGGCACCGCGAGATCCTGCTCGCCAGCGGACCCGCGGCCGACGGAGCCCTTCCCCCGGACACCGCCGTGTGGCTGGCCACCTGACGTTATCGCCGACGTCCGCGGATGCCCCTTTTTCGCCCGCAAACTGATATAAGCGCAGGCGGCGGCGGTCGTCGGGCAGGCGCTGGGTAATCCCGGCCCGGTCCAGGTACTCGAGCAGGGGAATCGCGACCCGCCGCGTGGTCTCCAGCGCCTGCCTGGCCTCGGCGGTGGTGAACGGCTGCGGCAGTCGCGCGAGCCTCGTCGCCGCCGCGGCTTCCGCGCCCGGCGCGAGCACGATCTGGTCGTTTACCCGCAACAGCAGCCCGGCTCGCGCGGCCGCCGCGATCGCTCGCGTGTCCAGCCCGAGCGCGCGCAACCGCCCGGACTCCGGGGCCACGAACGGCGCCCGCTCGAGGTCGGCGAGCACGGCTCGCACGGCGGCGGCCACGGGCGCCGGCAGCGTGGTCGCCTGCTGGAGCTGCCGTGACTTCTGTGGCTCCGGGGACCGCTGATCTCGCCGGAAGTCCTGATCTCGCCGGAAGTCCTGATCTCGCCGGAAGTCCTGATCTCGCCGGGAGTCCTGATCTCGCCGGAAGTCCTGGGGGCGCCGGGCGGCTTGAGGTGCCCGCTCAGGGCTTTGCTGTGCCACCATCCGCAGGTAGCCGTCGTTCAGCTCCACCCGGACAGGCGATCCCGGGTCAGCGGGCGCGCGCGCCAGCGCCTCCACCAGGGCCCGGTCGGGCAGGCCCAGCGCGGCCCGGGCGGCCTCGGGCGGCATGCCTATCGCGAGCGGATCACGCTGGGCGTGCGCGGTGACCGCCGCGGCCAGACGGCGGCGCAAGTCAGCCCACCGCGCCGGATCAGCGAGCCAGCCGCCCGCGACTGGCGGCGGTTGCCCGGTCACGCCCATGGCGGTCAGCGCGCCTGCCCGCAGCAGTCCGTGGCGACGCAGCAGGTCATCCGCATTCGGCAGGTCCGGCCAGGCGGCCAGCTCGCGTCCGGCTGCGGCCGCCGCACCGCGCTTGACGAGCTGAGGCGGCGCGACATCGAGCACCGTCGCGCCGAGGATCATGACGGCGGCGCTACCCGGATCGCGGAGCAGGACGCGATCGCCGACGTGCAACGGCAGCGCCTCCCTGAGCGTCAGGCGCGCGAGAGCGGTACCGGCGGGATCGGGCGGTCCCAGCGGCCGGATCCGGGCCAGGGTGCGGGCGGAGCCGATGTGCAGGGTCATTTCGGCCGGCACGGGGGGCCGCTCCACCGCAGCCGCCGGTGACGTCCGTGACGGATGCGGCGCGAACGGCAGGTGAGGCACCAGGGAGAGCCGGACGTCGATCAGCCTGGTCATGGTCCAGCCGCCCGCGTCGACCAAGGCCATCCCGCGGGCCGGAACGTCGGCCGGGAGGCCGCGGAGGTTGACGGCGACCCGCGCGACCCCGGTGACCGACGCGACCGGCTCGCCCATGCACTCCAGGCCCCGTATCCGGGCGGGCCGCAGCGACGGAGTGAGCAGGATCTCCTGGCCGATCGCGACGGTCCCGGCCGGGAGCGTGCCGGTGACGACGGTGCCGCTCCCCCGGATGCTGAACGACCTGTCGACCCACAACCGGACCGGCGCGGCGGCATCGGGGGCGGGCAGCGACGCCACCAGCCTCGCCAGCGCGGCCCGCAGTTCGGGCAGGCCGGCGCCGGTCACCGCGCTTACCGGCACGGCTTCCACGGTGCCCAGGTGCGAGCCGGCGATGCGGTCGAGCGCCTGACGGGTCGCCGGACCCGGGTCGGCCAGGTCCGAGCGGGTGACCGCGAGCAGGCCGTGCCGGATGCCGACCGCGTCGATGGCGGCCAGGTGCTCGGCCGACTGCGGCATCCAGCCGCCATCTGCGGCCACCACGACCAGCACGGCGGGCACCGGGCCGACGCCGGCCAGCATGTTCGGCACGAACCGCTCGTGACCGGGCACGTCGACGAAGGCCAGGCGTTCCCCGCCGGGCAGCTCCATCCAGGCGAACCCGAGGTCGATCGTCAGCCCCCGGCGCCGTTCCTCGGCCCACCGGTCCGGCTCCATCCCGGTCAGCGCCCTGACCAGCGCCGACTTCCCGTGATCCACGTGCCCCGCGGTGGCGATGACCTGCATGAGACCAGCTAAGCCCGGTCGCCGGCGGAAGCGGCCAGGATGGCGTCGACCAGGCGAGCGTCATCCTCCGGGGCGACCGAACGCAGGTCCAGTAGCAGCCGCCCGCCGTCGAGCCGGCCGACCACGGCGAGCACCTCACCCCGGGACACCGGCGCCCCGCATCGCAGCGGGACGGCCAGGTATTCGGGCAGGCTCAGCGCGGCGCTGGGCAGCAGTACGCCGGGGGCCCCGCCGCCGCCGACGGCGGCCTGCGACGCCACCACGCGAGCGTCGAGGCCGTGACCGTGCAGAAGCACGACGGCCCGTTTGGCCCTATCGGAAAGGGATGCGGGGTCGGCGCCCAGCGCTGCGGCCACCGGCGGTACCGGTCCGGCGAGGGTCGCCTCGAGAGCGGCCAGGGTGAGCTTGTCCACCCGCAGCGCGCGGGCCAGGGGATGCCGGGTGA
This sequence comes from uncultured Actinomycetes bacterium, assembly GCA_963806335.1. Classification (GTDB taxonomy): domain Bacteria; phylum Actinomycetota; class Actinomycetes; order Streptosporangiales; family Streptosporangiaceae; genus Palsa-504. The sequence continues at coordinate 204,173 of CAWDXO010000012.1, read as the reverse complement.
GCCTGGTCACCAGGTCGGCCCGGCCGAGCAGCAGTCCGGCCTGCGGACCGCCGAGTAGCTTGTCGCCGCTCGCGGTGACCAGGGCCGCGCCGTCGCGCAGCGCGGCGGCCGCGCTCGGCTCGTCGGGCAGCCGGGGGTGCGGGGCCAGCAGCCCGGAACCGATGTCGAAGATGAGCGGAACCCCGCGGGTCTCCCCCAGCCCGGCCAGCTCGGCGGCCGACGCGGCGGCGGTGAAGCCCTCGATGCGGAAGTTGGACGGGTGCACCTTGAGGATGAACGCGGTCCGCGGTCCGACGGCATCGGCGTAATCCGTGACCGTCGAACGGTTGGTCGTGCCCACCTCGCGGAGCCTCGCGCCGGTCGAGGTCAGCAGGTCAGGCAGCCGGAACCGGTCGCCGATCTCGATGAGCTCACCCCGGCTGATCACGATCTCGCCCGTCTCGGGGCTGCTGAGCGCGGTGGCCGCGAGCACCAGCGCGGCGGCGTTGTTGTTGACCACGGCCACCGCCTCGGCGCCAGGCACGGCGCGGGCCAGGGCGTCGAGCGCGCCGGCGCCGCGGCGGGCACGCGCGCCGGAGGCCAGGTCGAACTCCACGTCACAGCTGCCTGCCGCCGCCGCGATCGCCTCGGCCGCCGCCGCGGACAACGGCGCCCGGCCCAGGTTGGTGTGCACGAGGACGCCGGTCGCGTTGATCACCGGAGTCAACGCGGCGGCGCGGGCCGGAAGCTCGGCGACGGCGGCCTCGGCCACTTCGTCCGGCGTAATCAGCCCCTCCCTGGCCCGCTGCTGCGCGCGGCCCACCGCCGCCTTGACCAGCGCGCGGCCCAGCCTGTCCACCGCCGCCGCCAGCCGGGGATCGGCCAGCAGCAGGTCGGTGCGCGGCACAAGGCGCCTGGTGTCCACGACGCGAAAGACTACCCCTGCAGGTTGGGAATACAGCGTCCTGCTCGGGGTAGGGGCCGAACGTCAAGCCCGCATAACCTAATATCGTGACTCACCTGGGAAGTGATACGCATGGCTGGGATGCTGCAGATGCGGCGTAGCCGGGGAGCGGTCAGCGGGTTCCTGCTGATCCTCCTCGGGCTTTGGGGCGCCCTGATCCCGTTCATCGGCCCGTATTTCCATTACGCTTACACCCCCGACACCGCCTGGCACTACAACACGGCGCGGCTGTGGCTGGAGATCCTGCCCGGCGCGGCGGTGTTCCTGGGCGGCTTCCTCCTGCTGATCGCCAAGACCAGGCACACCGCGCTGTTCGGCGCGCTGCTCGCCGCGGCGGCCGGAGCCTGGTTCGTCCTGGGCACCACCCTCAGCCCGTTGTGGAACAACCACGTTCCCATGGGTGGTTCGCCGGCTAGCCCGCATGTCTACACGCGGATTATGGAAGAGCTCGGCTTCTTCTACGCGCTCGGCGTCGTGATCGTGTTCATCGCGGCCGCCGCCTTCGGCCGGATCCTGTCCGTGCCGTCCGGGATCAGGGCCGCCGAGCCGGTGACCGAGACCGTTCCCGGTGAGACCGTGACCGGCGAGACCGTCCCCGCCGAGACCGTCCCGATCGAGACCGTTCCCGCCCGTGAGGTGGCGGCCAGCGGGCTGCCGATGAGGAAGGTCGTGGCGCGCGACGTACCCGCCGACGCCGCCCCGGCCCGGGACACCAGCACCGAGGACACGCGCACCATCAGCTAAGACTCGATCGGCTTGGCTGAAGCTGGGCGCGACGCGATCGGTCCCTTCTGATCAGGGTCACAGGCACTATCATCGGCACGGTACATTCGCGCCAGCCAATGATGACGGGCCTGACGAAGGGACGTTCGCGGTGCGGGCAGAGCCAGCGGCGGCCACCGAGGCGACGGCAGCCACCGGGCCCATCCGGGATGGGGCCCGTTGGCTGCTGCCTGCCGGGATCCTGCTGCTCGCGACGGTGCTGGCCGTCTACCTGGCGGACCTGGTCAGCCACCTGTCGTACATGGCGGCCATGCGGGACCTGGTGGTGTACCGCGACGGCGGCCTGATCGTCCGGCATGTCCCCCCCGCCTACGACGGCCACCGATCCTTCCCGCTGTACGACTGGACCGGCGCGAACGGCGTCCAGTTCACCTATCCGCCGTTCGCGGCGGCCGTCTTCGCCGTGGCGTCCGCGCTGCCGTGGACGGTGCTGCGCTGGGCCATGACGCTGGCTAGCCTGGCCGCTCTCGCCCTGTCGCTCTGGCTGACGTTCGGCGCGCTCGGCTACCGCGATCGTCCGGCGGTCAGGCTGGGCGCGACGCTCGGCGTATCGGCGCTGGCGCTGCTCACCGAGCCGGTGCAGCAGACACTGAGCCTGGGTCAGGTCAACCTGCTGCTGATGCTGCTCGTCAGCGTCGATCTGCTGACCGGCGGCGCGCTGACGCCGGGCGGCCCGACCCGCTGGTGGCACGGCATCGGGATCGGCGTCGCCGCCGGGGTGAAGCTGACGCCGCTGATCTTCATCCCCTACCTGCTGCTCATCCGCCGGTACCGGCAGGCCGCGATGGCCGCCGTGGTGTTCGCGGCCACCGTGGCGCTCGGGTACGCGATCCTGCCCCGCGACTCACGCGACTACTGGGCGAGGAGGCTGTTCCTGAACGCCAACCGGATCGTGTTCCTCGGCACCAGGGGCAACCAGTCGCTGCGCGGCGTCGTCACCCGGCTGGCGGGCAGCGTGACAGCCGGCACGACGCCGTGGATCGCGGCGGCCGCCGTAGTCGTGATCGTCGGGCTGATCGCCGCCGCCGTCCTGTTCCGCGCCGGTCAGCCGGTGCCCGCGATGCTGGCGTGTGCCCTGACCGGCCTGCTGGTCTCCCCGCTGAGCTGGGATCATCACTGGGTCTGGGTCGCGGTCGGGATCGCGCTGCTGGCTCATCTGGGCGCGCAGGCCAGGGGCCTGGCCCGGGCCGCGTGGTGGGTGGCCGGGAGCGGGCTGGTGCTGGTGTTCGGCGCGTGGCCGCAGTTCTGGGATAGCCAGGCGGGGCTGACCCCCGCGGGCCTGGTCTGGTACGGGCCGGGCACCTATTTCGCGACCGGCGACCAGCCCTGGTACCACGAGTTCCACTGGCACGGCCTGCAGTTGCTCGCCGGGAACATCTTCGTGCTGGCGGGCGTGGCCGCCCTGGGTGCGCTGGCCGTCGCGGCGCTGCGACTGTGGCTCCGCCGGCCCCGGGATCCCGGGAGGCCGGCCCGGGATCCCGGGGGGCTAGCCGTGACCGACGACAGCTCGCTGGCGCGGATCAGGGAACGCCTCGCCGCACGGGTGGTCGGCGCCAACCAGATCAAGAACCCGCTCATCGCCGCGGCGCTGCGCGACGTGCCCAGGCACCTGTTCCTGCCCCACCTGCCGCCCGAGTCGGCCTACCGCGATGACGCCATCGTGACCAAGCGCGACGCCGACGGGCAGCCGATCAGCTCGTCCTCGCAGCCCGCCATCATGGCGATCATGCTGGACCAGCTGGACCTGGCTCCCGGCCAGCGAGTGCTCGAGATCGGCGCCGGAACCGGCTACAACGCCGCGCTGATGCAGCACATGGTGGGTCCCTCCGGCACCGTGGTCAGCGTCGACATCGACGCCGACCTGGCCCGCCAGGCCCGTGATCACCTGGTCAACGCCGGATTCCCGGACGTCACCGTGGTCGCCGCGGACGGCGCCGACGGCTACCCGCCGTCCGCGCCTTATGACCGCGTGATCGCCACCGTAGGCGTCAGCGACCTCGCGCCCGCGTGGCTGGACCAGACCGGCCGGGGCGGCCTGATCGTGGTGCCGTTTGACGTGCGCGGAACGCAGCTGGCGGTGGCGTTCGAGCGTCTGGGCACCGGCGGGCGCTGGACGAGCGTGTCGCTCGCGCCCTGCGGATTCATGCGGATGCGCGGCTCGCTCGCCGGCCCAGAACGCATCGTGCTCGTCCAGCCCGGTCTTTCTGTCATGCTTCCCGACGGGCTCACGCTGGCCGACGGCCAGGAAGCCGACGCCGGGTCGCTCGCTGCCTACCTGGCTGGCCCTGCCGTCAGGCTCCCGACCGGTGTCCGCGCCCCGACCGCGCAGGTCATGTGGGGACTTGGCCTGTGGCTCGCGGCCCGCGATGCCCGGTCGTGCACGGTCACGGAAGAGCGGCCTTCCGGTTCCCGCGGGCGCCGCAGGCCACCCGCCTCGTGGCCCGGCGCCGCCTCGCTGCTCGAGGCGCCGATCCGCACCCGTGGGCTGCGCCTCACCAGCGGGATCCTGGACTCCGACGGCATCGCGCTGCTCACCGCGACCCCGTCGCCGGGCGCCCTAGGTGAGGCGGATGAGCTGCCGGGGCGGCTCACGCTCGAGGTGGCCGGATTCGGGCCGCACGGGCCGGGACTCGCCGCCGAGCTCGCCGCTCACACCCAGGCCTGGGACGCCGCGGGCCAGCCCGGCGTCGACGGACTCCACGTCGAGGCGTATCCGCGGTCAGCGGCGGACGAGCCCGTCCCGGCCAGGGAAGCTCTGCTGATTGAGCGGCCTGGCACGCGCTTCGCCGTCTACCACAACTAGCATTAACAAACGTGACAAGCAGCCATGGCGACCATCTGGAGACCGAGCAGAAATACGACGCCGACGGCGATTTCGTCCTGCCCCAGCTCGGCGGCCTGCCCGGGCTCAGCGGTCGGCGCCCGGACCCGAAGCGGTACTACCTGAGCGCTACCTACTTCGACACCGAGGACTTCGACCTCAACCAGCACCGGGTCACGCTCCGCCGGCGCGTGGGCGGCACCGATGAGGGCTGGCACCTCAAGCTACCGGTGCGCAAGGACACGAGACAGGAGCTGCACGCGCCGCTCGACGACGGTAACGGCGGAGTTGTCCCGGCGCGGCTCGCGGCTCAGGTGGAGGACATCACCGCAGGCCGGCGACTGCGGCCCATCGCAATTCTTGATACCGAACGGACAGTGGTGACACTAACCGGGCTGTCGGGCGATGCGCTGGTGGAAGTCGCCGACGACCGGGTGACCGCTAGCCGGTTCGGCGGGCCGGACGAGAAGCCCGTGACGTGGCGCGAGATCGAGGTCGAGATTGTCTCGGAGGAACCGGAAGCGTCCCGCCTCCTCGAGGCGGTCGGCCAGGTCCTGCGTGAGGCCGGCGCGAAACGGTCATCCTCGGGGTCGAAGCTCAGCCGTCTCCTTCAGAGCTTATTCATAGCGGATTCTGACGGGGCGGACACCTTGGCCGCCTTGACTGAGAGCCTAGGCGCAGGTTCTGCTCCCAGCGTGGGCATACTAGGCACAGAGTCGATCAAGAGATTGGCATGGCCTCCGGCCCGGGGGGCAGATGGCTCCTGATCGAGGGCCGCGTGGCCCATGGCGACGACAACGAGCGAGCCCGAGGATGATGGAGAACAACAGCCAGGCCCCAGTTCAGGTCGGCGGGGCGCAGGCCGCCAGCACCGTCGCGGCGAGCGCTCGCAACGCCGGCATTCAGCGGGCGGACGGCACGCCGGTGCGCGTGCTCGTCGTCGACGACGAGCCCAGCCTGGCCGAGCTGCTGGCGAGCGTGCTCCGATACGAGGGCTGGAACGTTCTGGTGGCCGGTAACGGCGCCGACGCGGTGCGGACCGCACGCGAGTTCCGGCCGGACGCGGTGGTGCTCGACATCATGCTCCCCGACTTCAACGGCATCGAGGTCATGCGGCGGCTTCGCGCGGAGATACCGCAGGTCTGCGTGCTGTTCCTGACGGCCAGGGACGCGGTGGAAGACCGCGTGGCGGGAATCACCGCCGGCGGTGACGACTACGTGACCAAGCCGTTCAGCCTGGAAGAGGTGCTGGCCCGGCTGCGCGGGCTGCTGCGCCGGGCCAGCCTGACCCGCGTCCGCACCGAGGGATCGCTGGCCGTCGGCGACCTGACCATGGACGAGGACGCGCGCGAGGTCCGCCGGGACGGTGAGCTGATCGACCTGACCGCGACCGAGTTCGAGCTCCTCAGGTTCCTCATGCGCAACCCCAGGCGGGTACTGTCCAAGGCGCAGATCCTGGACCGGGTGTGGAACTACGACTTCGGCGGCCAAGCGCACGTCGTCGAGCTGTACATCAGCTACCTGCGCAAGAAGATCGACGCCGGGCGGGTGCCGCTCATCCACACCGTCCGCGGCGTCGGTTACGTGCTGAAGCCAGCGAGCTAATGTCCGCCTCCGCCCCGGACGCGCCACGGCCGCACCGGCCGGCTCCGCCGGCCGGGAAAGCACCGCGCCTCGCGCGCCTGGCGGCCCTGCTGTCGCTGCGCACGATCAGCGGCAAGCTCATCATCGGGCTTATCGTCTTGTTCGGGCTGGCCAGCGTCATCGTCAGCGTGGTCACTGTCCAGTCGCTGAACAACTCGCTGATGTCATCGCTCAGCCAGCAGCTGCAGACCGCGACCCGCACCTGGTACAGCTGCGTGCAAAGCTCAGCGAATGACGAGCAGGACCACGGCGGTCAGCCGGATCCCGACGGCGGTCCGGTGGGCTACGCCTGCGCCGACCAGGGACAGGCACCCGTCACGCTGCTGGTAGTGCTGAGCAATGGTTCCGTCGACTATAAGAGGCTCGTTTCCCAAGAGTGTTCGCTGTCCGCCACCGACACGACCACGCTGGCCAAACTGTCGCCCGCCGCCGTGCCGGTCCCGTCAGGGGCATCAGACCCGCCCGCGCCCCCGCCCGACCAGGCTCCGCCGGTGCCAACTCACGCGGTGGACCTGGATTCGCTCGGCGGCGAGTTCCTGATCACTAAGGTGGCCGGCCCTGAAGCCGGCACCGAACTCGTCACCGGAATGCCGCTCGCCCCGGTCAACGACACGCTCAACCATGTCGAGAACACCGAGCATCTGGTCTTCGGGGGGGTGCTACTGCTGGCCATCTTGCTGGGCGCCTTGCTGGTGGAGCTCTCGCTGCGGCCGCTGCGGCGGGTCGCCGCCACCGCGACCAGGGTGACGGAGTTGCCGCTGGATTCAGGTGAGGTCACGCTGCCGGCCGGCGTCCCCGACAACGACCCCCGTACCGAGGTGGGCCGGGTCGGCGCCGCGTTCAACCGGATGCTGTTCCATGTCGAACGGGCACTCGGCCGCCGCGCGGCCAGCGAGGCCCGGCTGCGCCGGTTCGCGGCGGACGCGAGCCACGAGCTGCGGACTCCGCTGTCCGCGATCCGCGGCTACGCTGAGCTGGCCCTGCGGCATACAGGTCCGGTGCCCGAGGACGTGACGCACGCGCTGAGGCGGGTCCAGTCCGAATCCGCGCGGATGACGGTCCTTGTCGATGACCTGCTGCTGCTGGCCCGGCTCGACGCGGGGCGCCCGCTTGAGCGTGAGCCCGTCGACCTGTCCCGGCTCGCCATCGAGACGACCAGCGACGCGCGGGTGGCCCGCACCGATCACCGCTGGCGGCTCGACCTCCCGGACGAGCCGGTCCTGGTCAGCGGCGACGAGCATCGGCTGCACCAGGTGATGGCCAACCTGCTGAGCAACGCGGGCAAGCACACCCCGCCGGGCTCGACGGTCAGCGTCGCCCTCGCCGTATCGGGCGGCGCCGAGGCGGGCGGTCCTGAGTCGCACGACGCCGAGTGGTCCGGTGGCACCACCGTGCAGCGCGGCGTGCTGCCGTCAGGTCCTCGGGTCGAACTGAGCATCACCGATGATGGTCCGGGCATCCCGCCCGAACTGCTGCCCGAACTGTTCGAGCGATTCACCCGGGCCGATACATCGCGGGCCCGGGATGCTAACGCCGCCGGAAAGAGCACCGGACTCGGCCTGGCCATCGTGGACGCCGTCGTCGCCGCGCACGGCGGCTGCATCACGGTAACCAGCAAGCCGGGCGCGACGCGATTCGCCATCATCCTCCCGCTGCTCCGCGAGCCCGCCGACCAGCCCCAGGCCTCGCCGGTCTGACCCGGCGGCCAGCTTGCTGCACCGCTTGCGGAGTTGATATGGCCCTCTTACGTGCTCAATGTGTCACCGATCCCTCAGCGGGCACTCGCACGCCCGTTGACACGGCGGGTGCCGGTGCGGGAGCCGGAAGAATATGACAAACCTGATGGGCGCAGGCATACCGGAAGCACTGTGTGCTACTCCTAAGGCATGGATTCCGGCCAGCGGCGGCTGGTGGCGACGATGCCGCTGCACGCGATTACCTCAACCTACGGTGAGGAAGGACTGCGGGAGCGGTTCGCGATGGAGATCGCGTCGTTTCCCGAGGACGACCAGCGCCGCCTGAACCGGGCCCTCGAACTGGCGGCCCGACTGCACGCGGGCGACCGCAGGGAACGGGAACCGTACCTAAACCACCTACTCCGGGTGGCGATCCGGATCATGTCGCACTACGGCGTGCACGACGCGGACGTGATCATCGCCGCGCTGCTGCACGACGCGGTGGAAGATCATGCTGCCGAGCTGGCCGCCGGCCTGGACGGCCGCACGACCGGTACCCGGCAGGGGGCGCTGGCGGCGCTGGCGGCGGAGTTCGGCCCGCGGGTGGCCGAACTGGTGGACGCGGTGACCAACCCGGAGTACGCGGCGGACCGCGACGCGCATGAGCAGTACCGCGAGCACGTCGCGGACAGCCTGCGCCGTCATCCGTGGGCCCGGGTGATCAAGGCCTCCGACTTCACCGACAACGGCGTGGGACTGATCCACACCACCGGTCCCCGGCTGCACACGCTGGCCGGCAAGTACGCCCCGCTGGTCCCGATCCTGCGTGAGCTCATCGACCTTCCCGATACCCCGCTTGACGATGCCGCCAGGCAGCACATCCGCACCCAGCTCGACCGGGCCGCGGAACGCTTCGCGGCGGTCCTGCCCTCCGCTGGTGCGTAACCGGGAGGGTCGTGTCCCCGGAGATAGCTGCCTTGGCCGCTAGGACATCGCCGATGCCAGCCAGCCCTGCCGACCGGGATGTCGCCGTACGCCGAGCGGATAACCTGCCGCTGTTGTCGTCCGCGGTGGAGCTGAGAGGATAACCGTATGGACAAAGTAGTAGCTAGCGTTCCAGCGGCGCTGGACGGCATCGAATCCGGCGCATCGCTGTCGGTCGGCGGCTTCGGGCTGTGCGGTATCCCCAGCGTGCTGATCGCGGGCCTGCTGGCCAAGGGAGTCACCGACCTGGAGGCCGTGTCGAACAACTGCGGCGTGGATGACTGGGGCCTAGGGCTGCTGCTGCGGGAGAAGCGGATCCGCCGGATGGTCGCTTCCTACGTCGGTGAGAACAAGGAGTTCGAGCGCCAGTACCTCAAGGGCGAGCTCGAGGTCGAGCTGGTGCCCCAGGGCACGCTGGCCGAGAAGCTGCGCGCGGGGGGATCGGGTATCCCGGCGTTCTATACGGCCACCGGAGTCGGCACCCAGATCGCCGACGGCGGGCTGCCGTGGCGATTCGACGGCAACGGCGCCGTGCTGAGGCACAGCCCGCCGAAAGAAACAGCGGAGATGGAGTTCGACGGCAGGGTTCGGACCTTTGTCCTGGAGAAGGCGATCATCTGCGACTTCGGCCTGGTCAGAGCCTGGAAGGGTGACCGGCACGGCAACCTGATCTTCCGCGAGTCCGCGCGGAATTTCAATCCGGCCGCCGCGATGGCGGGCCGGATCACGATCGCCGAGGTCGAAGAGCTCTACGAGCCCGGGGAACTGGACCCGGACGAGATCCAGCTGCCCGGCATTTACGTACACCGCGTGCTCGCGCTGACGCCGGAACAGGCGGCCGCGAAGAGGATCGAGAAGCTCGTCACGCGGCCGCGTGAGCCGGGCGCGGCGTCCCGGGCCGACCAACCTGCCGGGGCGCAGGGGCCCGCCGCGGAAGCCGCGGTGCCCGCCCCGACCGCCGTGGCCGCGGCGAGCGAGCCGCTCATCGGCCTGACCCGGACCCAGATGGCCGCCCGGGCCGCGCTCGAGCTGTCCGACGGCGATTATGTCAACCTCGGGATCGGCCTGCCGACCCTCATACCCGATTACGTGCCGGACGACGTCGAGCTGGTGCTGCAGTCGGAGAACGGCATCCTCGGGACGGGACAGTCCCCTTACGAGGGCGAGGAAGACGCCGACCTGATCAACGCGGGCAAGGCGACGGTCACCTTGCGCAAGGGGGCTTCTATTTTCGACTCCGCGATGAGCTTCGGCATGATCCGCGGCGGCAAGATCGACGCCGCCATCCTGGGGGCCATGCAGGTGTCAGCAGCCGGCGACATCGCCAACTGGATGATCCCCGGCAAGATGATCAAGGGAATGGGCGGCGGGATGGACCTCGTCGACGGCGCCAAGAAGGTGATCGTGCTGATGGAGCACGTGGCCAAGGACGGCACCATGAAGGTGGTCAATGCCTGCAGCCTGCCCATTACCGGCCGGGGGGTCGCCGAGCGCATCATCACCGACCTGTGCGTCTTCGACGTCACCGACCGCGGCCTGGTCCTCAGGGAACTCGCGCCCGGCGTGACCGAGGAGTACGTCCGGGCGCGGACCGAACCCGATTTCACCGTGGACCTGTCGTAAGTGCCGGAACTTCCCGAGGTCGAGACGGCCCGCCAGCTGATCGCCGATCAGGCCCTGTACCGTCGCATCGTAGCGGTCGATGACGCCGATACGTTCGTGTGCCGGCCGCATGCCCCCGGCGAGCTGCGGGACGCGCTGACCGGGCGCATGCTGACCGCGGCCCACCGGCGGGGCAAGACGATCTGGCTCGAGACTTCCGGCCTGAGCGAGTCGATCGAGCCCGGCCCTGATCTCGGCATCCACCTGGGCATGGGCGGTCGCATCGTGGTGACGGACGCTGACGGCCGGACCGCCGAAGGCGGCGATTGGGCCCGGCGCGACGCGCAGCCGCGCAAGGCGGAATGGAATCGCTTCACGCTCCGGTTCGCCGACGGCGGTTCCCTGATGCTGTTCGACAAGCGCCGGCTCGGGCGCGCCTGGCTGCACCCCGCCATCGACGCGCTCGGGCCTGATGCCGCGGAGGTGACCGCGGCGGAATTCCGCGACCTGGTCACCAAGGGATCAATCGCCGTCAAGGCCAGGCTGCTCGACCAGTCCAAGATCGCCGGGGTGGGGAACCTGCTGGCCGATGAGGTGCTGTGGCAGGCCAAGATCTCGCCCGCGGCGCCGACCGGCAGCCTGCGGCGCAAGGACGCCGACCGCCTCTACCAGGCCTTGGAGTCCGTGCTGGAATCGGCCATCGTAAAAGGCGGCGCGCACACCGGTGACGTGATCGCCGCCCGGCACCCGGGCGGTACCTGCCCGCGGTGCGGCGCCGAGATGAGGCACGGTACGGTCGGCGGCCGGTCGACCTGGTGGTGCTCTCGTGAACAAGTCCTCAGTGAGGACGCTGGGCAGGCACGGGCGGGATAAAGTGCCTGATGGTGCTGGCCACCCCGTCGGCCAGCCACAGGCTCCCGTCAGACGCCACCGCGATGCCCCCGAACTGCTGGGCCCCTGGCACCGGCCACAGCGTGATCTGACCGGACGTCGTGATGCGGCCCACCTCTGTATCGGTGGTGAACCACAGCGCCTTAGCCGGACCCGAGACAATATCGAATGGGTAAACCCCGCGTGGCAGCGGGAATTGCGTGATGACGCCGCCGGTGGTGATGCGGCCGATCCGCTGGCTGGATCGCTCGGTGAACCACAGTGCCCCGTCCGGACCCGCGGTGATCCTGGTGGGACCCGACCCGGGCGGCAGCGGCCATTGCCGGTACTGGCCATCGGTCGTCAGCCTGCCGATCGCGTTCTGCGTATCGGCGACACTGGTCAGGTTATCCTCGGTAAACCACAGGGCACCGTCAGAACCCATCGCCAGACCGCGCATCCAAATGTCTTTCGTGGCCGGGTGCGTGGCGTAGCACTGGTATTTACCTGTGGGTCCTATCCGGCAGATATAGCCACCGTCGGCGGTGTACCAGACCTCGCCGTCCGGGCCTGCCGCGAGCGCATCGGGCAGCCCGACCGCAGAGCTGGTAAGGATCGCGTACCAGACCTTCATGGCACCATCGGGACCGATCCGCCCGATTTCCGCCAGGCCGGTAAACCATATGCTGCCGTCGGGCATGTCTATGATGTCCTGCGGGTCGTTGTTATTACCCGCCTCGATGGGGATTTCGACCAAATCGCCGGCCGCATCAACCCGCGCGATAACGTTCCCGCCGTTCTCGGTGAACCACAGCGTATCGTGGGCCCCGAAGGCCAGGAACGACGGAAAATCGCCGCTGTGCAGATTTATCGTCTTTGTATTTTCGAAGTAGCTATTCCTGGCCGGTGCCTGCGCGGGCCTGGACCCGCCCGTACAGCCGGCGAGCAGGGCGACCATCATGGCGACGGTCGCAACCGGCAGGAGTATCGAGGTCCGTATCCGGCCGGGCATGTCAGGACTCCGGCGTGACCCGGCTCGGCCTGGCCGGGCGGCCGGCTCCGGATGCCAGCCTTCCGGAGCCGAAGCTGACTGTAGTCATCTGTCCTCCAGACCCGACTACGACTTCCAGCTCCCGTCAGGCCGACCGTCGCAAGATCACAGATAGACGGGCTCTAACGCTTTCCATTTTAGAGATAGCAGTGCGTGATCCCGCTGGCAAGGTCACCGCGACCCGGCGACCGGGACCGAACCCGGGCCTTTGCGCCTGGCCGCGGCAGTTGAGGGCGTGGGATCCGTTAGGAGCCGCTATGGCGGGGTAGCCGCCGGAAATGGGAGGATGCGAGCCAGATCGCCTGCTGGCCGGGCGCTACCGGCTTCGCGCGGTTATCGGCCAGGGCGGGATGGGCGCTGTCTGGCGGGCCCGCGATGAATTGCTCAACCGGGATGTGGCGGTTAAGGAAATTATCTGGCCGCCGCACATGGGCCCGGCGGAGCGCGAGACCGCACGCCACCGTGCCGTGCGGGAAGCGCAGATGGCCGCGCGGCTGCGTCATCCGAACGTCGTGGCCGTCTACGACATCGTCGAGGAAGACGACCGTCCGTCGATCGTGATGGAACTCGTGCCGTTCCGTTCGCTGCGCGATGTCATCACTGAGGACGGCCCCCTGTCCCCCGCCCAGGCCGCCCGCGTCGGCCTGGGCGTGCTGGCCGCGCTCCGCGCCACGCACGAGGCCGGTATCGTCCATCGTGATGTGAAGCCGGCGAACATCCTGCTCGGCCCGGAGGACCGGGTGGTCCTGACCGACTTCGGGATCGCCAAGGCCGACGACAGCCCGACCCTGACCGTCTCGGGGGTGCTGCTCGGTTCGCCGTCCTACACCGCGCCCGAGCGTGCTCTGGGTGGCCGGGGTGGAGCGGCCGCGGACCTGTGGGCGCTGGGGGCATCGCTGTACGCGGCCGTCGAAGGACGGCCGCCCTTCGACCGGGATGGGGCGCTCGCCAGCCTGACCGCCGTCGTCGAGGCGGAGCCGGATCCGCCGACTCACGCGGGCCCCCTGCTCGAGGTGATCAACGGGCTGCTCCGTAAGGACCCCGATGAGCGCCTTAAGCTCGCCGAGGCAGAACGGATGCTTCACCGCCCGGCTCAGGAAGACGGCGTAGACGGAGACGATGCTCATGCCAACGGTTCAGCCGGGGAAAGCGCGGGCGAGAACGGCGCGGGCGGAGAAGGTGCGGCGGTAAACCGTGCTGACGGGGATGGCGCTGGCGGCTTCGCGTCTCCGGGGGACGCCCCAGCGCCGGAGGCGCCTGTCGTGATTGATCCTGAGCCGGCAATTCCCTGGGACGAGCCGGCGCTGCCCTGGGAGGGGAGACAATCCGACGAAGGCCGCTCGAGGCGCGTCCGCGGAGCCGCGGTCGCGGTCGCGGTTCTGGCTGCCACGGTGATCGCGGTTGGCTTCGCCTTGGTGACCGCAGGGCAGTCTGGCGGCCACGCGGCTCCGCGCCCCGAGGCGAAGGCTCCCAGCGCCACGTCCGGCGCGGCCTCACGGCCTGCCGCTAGCTCGCCAGCGATTAGCTCGCGTGCGACAGGGGCGGCTGGATCACCCACGGCAACGCCAGCCGGGAGCGGGCCTACCGCGAGCGCCCTGCCGGCCGGATATTACCGGTTCCTCAATTCCACCGGTTTTTCCATTGGGGTCCCGTATGGCTGGCAGATCTCCCATGTGGGCCACTACGTGTACATCCGTGACCCAGCTAACAGCGGCATATTCCTGCTCATTGACCAGTCCGACCAGCCCAAGGCGAATCCGCTGGCCGACTGGGAACAGCAGGCGGCGGCCCGGGAAAGCACCTACCCGGGATATCACCTCATCCTTCTGCGAGCGGTCCGGTACCCGCAGGCCGAAAAGGCCGCGGACTGGGAATTCAGCTACGACAGGGGCGGCATCGAGGTCGAGGTACTGAACCGGAATGTTCTAGCGAACGCGCATCATGCCTACGCGCTCTACTGGTCGACGCCGGTCAGCGACTGGGGCGCTTACTACCATTACTTCGTCACCTTTGCCGCTACGTTCCGGCCGGCTGGCGGCTGACCTCACGACGGCCCGGGCGCGGGCGCGCCAGGCCAGCGCGAGCACTCGCCCCGCGGGTAGGGTCACGGCTGGCCCCAGGTGGCTTTGCTCATAGCGCGTACATAACTTCGTTTCAGCCGCAGCGGAGTATGGTTGGCGATTCTCAGTGTCATGAAAGTTCTGCAGGTGGACATCGTGGTTCCCGTTCGCAACGAGGAACGCGATCTCGGGCCGAGCGTTCGGCGCCTCGTTAGTTATCTGCGTGACAGCTTCCCGTTCACCGCCCGGGTCACGATCGCGGACAACGGAAGCACCGATGCCACCTGGACGGTCGCGACCGGGCTGGCCGGCGAGCTAGCCGAGGTGCGGGCGGTCCACATGGATCTGCCCGGACGCGGCCGTGCTCTGCGGGCGATCTGGTCGCAGAGCGAAGCCGAGGTGCTGGCGTACATGGATGTCGATCTATCGACAGACCTGAACGCGCTGCTCCCGCTGGTGGCACCGCTGCTGTCCCGGCACAGTGACCTGGCCATCGGCACCCGGCTCGCCCGGGGGTCCAGGGTGATCCGCGGACCGAAGCGGGAGCTCATCTCACGCTGCTACAACGTGCTGTTGCGGAGCCTCATGGGGGCACGCTTCTCGGATGCCCAGTGCGGCTTTAAGGCCATCAGGCGGGACCAGGCGCGAGTGCTGCTGCCTCTCACGCAGGACACCGGCTGGTTCTTCGACACCGAGCTGCTCGTGCTCGCCGAGCGCGCCGGGCTGCGCATCCACGAGGTCCCGGTGGACTGGGTTGACGACCTCGACTCACGCGTTGACATCGTCCCCACCGCCCTGGCTGACCTGCGCGGGATGGTCCGGCTCGGCGTTGGCTTCGCCCGCGGATCCATACAGGTTCCCCTGCTTCGTGGTCCTGGTTCCGCGGTCTCCGGCGCCCGGGCCAGGGCCGCCGGCTCCGGTGAACTTCCGCTGCAGGTCGCGAGGTTCACGGTCATCGGGGTGGCCAGCACGTTGGCCTACATCCTGCTGTTCCTGTTGCTCCGCGGGGACATGTCGGCCCAGGGCGCCAACGTGATCAGCCTGCTGGTGACCGCGGTCGCGAACACCGCCGCCAACCGGCGCGTGACATTCGGCATCACCGGCCGCTCGAACGCCGCCAGGCACCAGGTCAAGGGCCTGATCGCGTTCGGCATCGGGCTGGCCCTGACCTCCGGCGCGCTGGCCGTCCTGCATTCGGGCTCGCCGCATCCCGGCCGGATTACCGAGGTATCGGTGCTGATCGCCGCCAACCTGGTCGCGACCGTACTTCGGTTCGTCCTGTACCGGCACTGGGTGTTCGGCGGGCCGAAGCGCGCAGCCCGCGGCCGCCGCGGCGACCTTGACGATGCCACGCGACGTGGCCCGGGCGAGCCATTGGCGTCATATGAGCCGGCTGGTCAAGTCCAAGTTCAGCTAACCGCCGTGTCTATTCAAAGCGCGGTGTCTACCCAGAGGGAGAGAACCAGTTGAGCGCGACCACTTCTACTCCGCGGCACCTGGCGGGCACCCGCCCCATCCCGGGCGGGAACCGGGCCCGCCGGCTGCTGCGCGGGCCGGAGGCAGATCCAGGGTGGGCCCGTCCCGCCTTGGTGGGGCTGCTTGCGCTTACCGCCGTCCTCTACCTGTGGAATGTCACCAGGAACGGCTGGGCGAACGACTTCTACGCCGCCGCGGTCGACGCGGGTACCAAGAGCTGGAAGGCGTTCTTCTTCGGATCGTTTGACTCGTCCAACTTCATCACCGTGGACAAGACGCCGGCCTCGCTGTGGGTAATGGAGATATCCGGCCGGATCTTCGGGTTCAGCCAGTGGTCCATGCTGGTCCCGCAGGCCCTGGAGGGCGTGGCCTCGGTCGCGCTGCTCTACGCCGCGGTCCGGCGCTGGTTCGGGGCGCCGGCCGGCCTGATCGCCGGGCTCGTGCTTGCCCTCACTCCGGTTGCCGCCCTGATGTTCAGGTTCGACAACCCGGACGCGCTGCTGGTGCTGCTCATGACCGCGGCCGCGTACGCGCTCGTCCGCGCGGTCGAGAAGGGGCGGACGAAGTGGCTGGTGTTCTGCGGGATCCTGGTCGGGTTCGCGTTCCTGGCCAAGATGCTGCAGGCGTTCCTGGTGGTACCGGGATTCGCGGTCGCTTACCTGTGGGCCGGCCCGCCCGGCTCGGCAAGCGGATCTGGCAGACGGTGCTCATGGGGGCCGGCATCATCGCCGGAGCGGGCTGGTGGATCCTGGCCGCCGAGCTGACGCCGGCGGCTGACCGGCCCTACTTCGGCGGTTCCACCAGCAACAACATCCTGCAGCTGGCCATCGGGTACAACGGGCTGGGGCGCCTGACCGGCAACGAGACCGGTTCCATCGGCGGCCGGGGCAACGGTCAGGGCACGTCGTTCGGCGGCGCGACCGGGATTCTCCGGCTGTTCCAATCCGAGTTCGGCGGGCAGATCAGCTGGCTGCTGCCCGCGGCGCTGATCTCGCTGGGCGCGATGCTGTGGGTGTCACGGCGGGCCGCGCGGACCGACAGGACACGGGCCGCGGCGCTGCTCTGGGGCGGCTGGGTGCTGGTCACCGGGCTGGTGTTCAGCTACATGAACGGCATCATCCACCCGTATTACATGGTCGCTCTCGCACCCGGTATCGCCGCCCTGGTCGGCATCGGCGCGACGGCCCTGTGGCAGGCGCGGCTCGGCCTGGCCGGGCGCATCACGGCCGCGGTCGCCATTGCGGTCACCGCCGTATGGGCCTACGTGCTGCTGGACCGCACCCCGGACTGGCTGCCCTGGCTGCGCTGGGTCATCGTGATCGCGGGCGCGGCCGGCGCGGTCGCGGTGCTCGCGGGCCCGTCTCTGGCGGGCTCGCGGGGCCTGGCGGGCTCGCGCGGAGCGCGGCGGGCGCTGGTGGCCGTGCCGCTCGGACTCGCGCTGGTCGCCGGGCTGGCCGGGCCGACCGCGTATGCGCTTGATACGGTCAACTCCTCCTACACCGGCGCGATTGTGAGCGCCGGGCCGCAGTCGGGTGGCGGGTTCGGCGGAGGTCCCGGCGGCGGAGGCGGATTCCCCGGCGCACGGGCCGGCCAGTTCGGGCGCGGTACGGGCGGGGCCCGCGGGGGCACCGCGTTCGGCGGGCCGGGCGCAGCGAGCGGGACCGGCGGTACCGGAACCGCGGTGCCCGGCCGGAACGGCTCGGCCGGTACGCGGCCCGGCGGGACCTCGGGTGCCGGCGGGCTGCCCAGTGGCGCGGGCAGCTTCGGCGGTCGCGGCACGGGCGGTCGCGCCGGCGGTTTCGGCGGCCTGGGTGGCAGTACCACGGTGAGCAGCGCGCTGGTGAAGCTGCTCGAGCAGGACGCCGCCAGCTACAAGTGGGTGGCTGCGACCGAAGGCTCGGAGGCGGCAGCTCCGCTCGAGCTGGCCACCGGCGACGCGATGATGGCCATCGGCGGGTTCAACGGCACCGATCCCTGGCCCACGCTGGCCGCGTTCGAAAAGCTCGTGGCCAACCACGAGATTCACTATTACGTGGGCCAGGGCAGCGAGAGTTTCGGCGGCGGGCAGGGCTCTTCGGCGATCACCCAGTGGGTCGCGGCCCACTTTAAGAGCGAGACCGTCGGCGGCCAGACCGTCTACAACCTCACCGAGCCGATCTCGTAGTCCGGCCGAGGACCCGGAGCCGGCCATCGGCTCCGGGTCCTCCGATCGTTACCTTACGGACCGGTAATCGCCGTGATCCTGGGTAGAGGCGGCCTCGTGCTTCGCTCAGAGCAGCCCACTGCAGGCGCCACGCCCGGCCCGCCGCGGGCCGCCGCGGGCATCCTGGCCAGGGGATACGCATTCGTCGTGGTCAGCCTGCGGTACCTCATCATCGGCGGGTGGTGCGCCGCCGTAGTGGCGGCCATCTTGTACTTTCCCCCGCTGAGTACCGCCTCCTCCGGGGGGCTATCCGAGCTGATTCCCCCAGGGTCAGCCGCGGCCCGTGCTGAAGGCGACGCGGTCCGGCTGTTCGGCTTTCCCCTCGACGCGAGCGTGGCCATCGTGCAGCGCGACCCGCACGGCATGCCCGCGGCCACCCAGGACCGCGCGGTCCGCCAGGCCATCGCCGTGGACCGGGGGCTAGCAGGTCAGCCGGGCCAGCTGGCGGACCTGGCCAGGTCGGCGGCGGCCCTGGCGCAGGCCGGCCAGGCGACCGTCGCGCAGGTCCTCACCGGCCCGGGCAGCCTGGGTCCGCCCGGCGGCATTCCCCGCCTGGCCGGGGCGTTTCCGCTGCCTAACGCCAGCGGCCTCCTGCATGGGACCAAAGAACGCGATACGACGGTCATCACCTTCCTTTTTTTCCGGCCGGGCACGTCGTTCGGCGAGCAGACCGCGGCGGCGGACGCGTACGTGCACTGGTTCCTTAACCGCCCGGCCGACGACGTGGTCGGCGTGACCGGGCCCGTCCCGGCCGAATACGCTCAGAGCCAGATCATCGGGAGCGACCTGGGCTGGGTCGAGCTATTCACCCTGCTCGCCATCGCGCTGATCGTGGGCCTGCGGTTCAGGTCGATAGGCGCGCCACTGGCCGCCCTGGCCTGCGCCGGCACGGCGTACGTGCTCTCGGTCCGGATCGTGGCGTGGTTTGCGCAGCGTATTGGTGTTTCGCTGCCCCCCGATCTAGAACCCGTGCTCGTCGTGCTGCTGCTCGGGGTGACCACCGATTACTCGGTCTTCTTTTTCGATGGGATGCGTGCCCGTCTGGCCGAAGGCGTACCGCGGGTGCGGGCGGCCCGGCTGGCCACCGCCGAATACGCTCCGATCGTTTTCGCCGCGGGCGTCATCGTCGCCGCGGCCACCGCGTCGCTCGCCGTCGCCCGGACGCAATTGCTGAGTGCGTTCGGCCCCGGCCTAGGGCTGACCGTGCTCACGGCGATGGTCGTCTCGATGACGCTGGGTCCCGCGCTCATGGCCATATTCGGCGGGTGGCTCTTCCGGCCGCTCCCGGCCCGGCTGCGACGCCAGGGCGCCAGCAGGCGCGAAGGCGCAGGCGAGGGAGTGACCTCAGCTGGACGTCAGCCGCGGTGGGACCTGAGAACAAGAACGGCGCGGCTGGCCGCGGCGCGGCCCGCGGCCCTGCTGATCGCCGCGGCGGGCACGGCGGGCCTCCTGGTGGCCGCGTGGAGCGCACATGACCTGCACCTCGGATCACCGCTCATCAAGGAGCTACCGGCCGCATCGCCGGTCGCTCGCGCAGGCGCGGCCGCGGCGGACGGCTTCGCGCCCGGCATCTTGTCCCCGACCGAGATCCTGGTGATCGGCCCCGGCGTGGCCAAGCAGACCGCAGCGCTGGCCCGGCTGCAGCAGGAGCTGACGGCTCAGCCTGGCGTCGCGGAACTGGGCGGCCCGGCAAGCCTGCCGAGCCTGCCCACCGCTAGCGGGCAACTCAACCCGATGCTGGCCGGGTCGGGCGGTGCCGCCCGGTTCGTGGTCGTGGAAAAGACCGATCCGCTCGATGCGACCGCCATCAGCCGCGTTCGCGCACTGCGGAGCGATCTGCCTTCGCTCGGCCGGGCCGCCGGGCTGGCCGGCGTGCGCTTCGAGGTGGCCGGCCAGACCGCGCTGACCGGTGACTCCATCAGCTCCATCTTCGCCGATCTCGGCCGCATCGCACTGGCGATCATGCTGGTGACGCTGGTCCTGCTGGCCCTGTTCCTCCGGTCACTGCTCGCGCCGGTGTACCTGCTGGCCGCTAGCATCCTGGCCGTGTTCGCCACCCTGGGGGTGACCTGGCTGATCAGCCAGGACATCCTCGGCTACGGCAGCCTGGTGTACTTCGTGCCCTTCGCGGCGGGCGTGCTGCTGGTGTCGCTCGGCTCGGACTATAACGTCTTCGTGGTGGGGCGCATCTGGGAAGAGGCCCGGCGCCGGCCGGTGCCCGACGCCGTCGCTGTCGCCGCGCCGCAAGCCTCGCGCGCGATCACCACGGCTGGCGTAGCCCTGGCGGCTAGTTTCGCCATGCTGGCAGTGATACCGCTCGAGCAATTCAGGCAGATAGCCGTCGCGATGGCCGTCGGAGTGATCGTTGACGCGATCATTGTCCGGTCCCTCCTGGTACCGGCCCTGGTGGCACTGTTCGGCCGCCCGGGCATGTGGCCAGGGAACCGGCGCGTCCCGCCGGTAACGGCGGCTGCCGTGGATGACGCCCCGGCCCGGGCGGGTGCCTCCGGGTAGTCTCCGCGGAGACGGCCGGCTTACCCGCGTCTGGCCGTGACGGAAGGGAAACCCCGATGGACCTCGATGCCGCCGCGATGCGTGACACCGAGCGGAAGCGACTGCGATCGCTGGTCGCGGCCGACATGGATACGGCCGATGCCCTGCACGCCGCGGACTACGAGCTGATTACTCCGCGCGGGTATGCGATGTCCAAGCACGATTACCTCGGCCGGATCGCGTCGGGGCGGCTTCGATACCTGGTGTTCGAGCCGGTTTCCGATATCGCCGTCCGGGGCGCCGGCGAGGTGGCGCTGCTGCGTTACCAGGCCCGGATCAGCGTCACCGAGGACAGCGGGGACGCCGCCGTTATGACCTGCTGGCATACCGATTGCTACCAGCGGCGGGACGCGCGCTGGCAGGCGGTCTGGTCCCAGGCCACGGTCATAATGAATTTAGTCTGTTAACAGATTATCTGTGCACAGTTAGTCTTCCCGTAGTCTAACCGAGCCTGGGAGGAACCGTGTGGCAGTACGAGCACAGCGTCGAAACCGCCGCCACGCCGGAGGCGCTCTGGCGTCACTGGTCGGACATGGCGACCTGGCCGCAGTGGAATGACGGCATCGAGACGATCGACGTGGAAGGCCCGTTCGAGGTCGGCACCACGTTCACGATGACGCCTCCCGCGGATGAGCCCATCCGGATGCGCCTGGTGGAGATCAATCCCGGCGAATCCTTTACCGACGAGATGGACGCGGGCAACTTCGTCGTGCGTACCGAACACCGGCTTGAGCCCGCGGCGGGCGGCCTGACCAGGATCGTCTACCGGACGGAAATCACCGGCGAGGCCGCCGACCATATCGGCCCTGAGCTCGGCCCGCAGATCACGGCCGACTTTCCCGAGGTGCTCGCCGCGCTGGCGAAGCGGGCGGAGGGCTAGGCCGTGCCGCTCGACCCGGACGAGAGCCCGGGATTCCTACTCTGGCACGTCACGCTGCGCTGGCAACGCGAGATCGCCGCGGCGCTGGCGCCGCTGGACCTGACCCACGTGCAGTTCGTGCTGCTGGCCACGACCTGGTGGCTGAACTCCCGGGGCGAGGAGCCCAACCAGCTCAGCTTGGCCCGGGAGGCGGGCACCGACGTGAAAATGACCTCTGAGGTGGTGCGCAAGCTGGAAGCCAAAAGCCTGCTCGTCCGCACCGTCGATGCCGGTGACACCAGGGCCAGGAGGCTCCGGGTCACCGGCCGCGGTGCCGAGCTAGCCCGACGGGCCGTGACCACCGTCGAAGCCGCCGATGCCGCGTTCTTCCGGGCCACGCCGGACTCTGCCGCCCTCACGGCACTGCTGCGCCCGCTCGCTGGCGGGTCGCGGGGGACGGTCACGCTCTCGAGGCGGGGCACCCATCCTGATATACCGGAAACGTGACCGCCGATTCTCTGGCCAGCCAGATGCGCTCGGCCGCGATCCGTTTGCTGACGGCTGCAGGTGATGAGCAGCGGAGGTTCGCGGCGCGGCCGTTCGCGGACCACGCCGCCCGGCGGTGGCTGGAGTACCGGCCGCGGCGGCGCCCGGGCGCTTGCCTAGGCGATCTGAGCGGAGCCGCGCGGAAGGCCGCGCACCGACTGCTGGCCACCGGGCTGAGCGAGCACGCGTACGCGCAGGCGATGGGCATCATCGCCCTGGAAGAAGTGCTGGACCGGCAGGAACGGTGGCAGCGGGGCCGGCACAGCAACGATTACTGGGTGAACGTGTTCGGCGACCCGGCCGGTGACCAGCCATGGTCATGGCGGTTTGAGGGACATCACCTGTCCGTGACGATGACCATGGCGGGCGAGGAGGTCTCCCCCGCCCCGGTTTTCCTCGGCGCCAACCCGGCCTGCGTCAGCTACGCCGGGCGGCCGGTCTCCCGGCCGCTGGCCCCCGAGGAAGACCTGGTGCGGGCGCTGCTTGACGCCATGGGGCCGTCCGGCCGGGCGGCCGCCGTGGTGGCCAGCCAGGCGCCCGGCGACATCCACACCGCTACCAGTGCCAGGGCCAGGGAGAACATCGAGCCGTTCGGTGTAGCCGCCACCAGCCTGGGGCCGAGCGCGCGGGGTGTGCTGGCCCAGCTCGTCGCGCTCTACCTCGACCGGCTGCCGGCCGAGCTAGCGGCCCGTGAGGCTTCGCAGCTGGCCGCCGGGGAGTTGCACTTCGCCTGGGAGGGGCCGCTGACCCTGGGCGCCCGGCACTACTACCGAGTGCAGGGCGATGATCTGCTCATCGAATATGACACCACCGACGACGGCAATCACGCGCATACGGTACTGCGCCGGCCCCGCAGCGACTTCGGTGACGACGTGCTCGCGGCGCACTACCAGCAGGCGCATCGGGGAGCATTACGGATCGGAAGTCCAAGTCAGCGACGGCTGGCGGTGGGGTCACCTCCGCGGTGGCGCCCAGCTCGAGAACCGCGGTATGAACCTTTCGATGACGCGTCAAGCGATCGCGTCAAGTACCGCAGACGAGGTGGATGACCACGGATTTGCTGCGGGCACCCGCGGAGTCGTAGATCCAGGCTTTGACGTAGCTCGCGTGCTGCCGGGTGGTCCCGCATTCCTGGTTGAACGGATAGGTAATGCTGCCCGGCTCGACGATGCCGTCCGAGGGGCTGGAAAATGAGTAGTCCTGTTCCGGCTGGCTGGTCCCGTTAACGCCCACGAATCCGAAGCCCTCAGCATTGTTATCGGTATCGGCGTAATTAATCTCGGCGTATACCATCGCAGCTCGTTGATATGTATAGACGCGGGTGATATCGGGGAGCCGGGAAGCCGGTGCGCGAGAAGATGGGGATGTGCGCCCAGGTATCGGAGTGGTTGACGAGGTGGGTGCTACGGTCGCCGACGGGGAGGGAGCGGGCGCGCCGGACGGCTGCCGGAGAGCGACGGTCAGAAAATAGCCTGCCGCGCCAGATACCGCGAGGAGTCCGATGACAGCGACAGCGGCCAGTGACCGCCACAAGCGGCTCCGCGGCTTCGGGCCGTCATCTGCCGGCAGCTCCTCACCTGATTGCGGCTCGTACCCCTCGTGTGGCTCGTCACCTAGCTGCTGCGGGTCCGCTGCGGGTGGCGCCTCAACAGCCTGCGGCGGGTCGGCTGCAGGTGGCTTGTCAACCGTCTGTGGCGGGTCCGCTGCAGACGGCTCGTCAGCAATCTGCGGCTGACCGACGGCAGGGCCGCGATCGGGCGGCACACTCCCCAAGGTGACCGTCAACGTACCGCCTATGTTGACGATCGATATACGTTCGTCTTCACTGCTTGACGGGATCTCCATGGGAATCATGCGGATGATCGACTCGGGCAGCCAGTCCGTTGCTACGTGCAGGGCGCCCATCTCGGCCAGCAGGTCGGCGGCGGTAGGCCGCTGGCTCGGATCCTTGTTAAGGCAGCGCTCGACCAGCGGCCGCACTTCGGCCGGCACTGTTTCAAGGCGCGGCGAACCATGGATCACGCGATCGAGCAGTTCCACCGGTGACCCGGCGCCGAACGGTCTCTGTCCGGTGGCCGCAAAGGCGAGAACCGCCCCCAGGCTGAAAACGTCGCTGAGCGGACCGACATCCTTGCCCATGGCTTGCTCGGGTGACATGAAGCCGGGCGAGCCGACCACCAGGCCAATGGGCGTCACCGGCGCCGCGCCGGCGGCCCGGGAGATCCCGAAATCGATCACGCGTGGCCCGTCCTCGGCCAATAGCACGTTAGAAGGCTTGAGATCACCATGCACCACGCCCGCGGCATGGATCGCGCTCAGGCCTTCGGCCAGGCCCGCGGCCAACGACAGCACCGACCTGGCCGACAGCGGCCCGCGTTCCTTCACCGTTTCGGCCAGCGATAGACCAGGCACGTATGCCGTGGCCAGCCACGGCACCGGGGCATCCACATCCGCATCCACCACCAGCGCGGTGAACAGGCCGTTCACCCTCCGCGCCGCGGCGACCTCTCGGCTGAACCGGCTCCGAAACTCAGGATCAGCAGCCAGCTCGGCGCGGATTATTTTCACCGCCACCGGACGGCCGCCGACCGACATGCCCAGGAATACTCGTCCCATGCCGCCGGAGCCAAGCTGGCCCACCAGCCGGTAAGGACCGATCAGCCGCGGATCCGCAACCTTCAGTGCCCTTACCATCTAAGCCCTACTCCAACGTCAGTCTTGACGCCTTGATGTCCGATCGGCCAAGGGAAATGATAATGACCAGGCGTGAAGGGGGGTACGGGCGAAGAGGATGTTAGTGAATCGTTTCGTATACCCTCCTGCCCCTCCTGCCTCTTCTATCACACTGGCACCGTGAACACCTCCCACATACCCCACAAGCCGGACCGCCCGGACGCGCCGTATCAACGAGGCCATGTTCTTCCTTCAGGCTAGGCAAGATCGATAACCACGGGCTGGCTGATCCGCGGGTGTCCTAGATCCAGCGCTGGACGCAACCTTCCTCCTGGGAGTTCTCCCACGCAAGGTCTGAACGGTCAACCCAAACTACGCCGGAGCCATAATGTCATTGCTCCGGTTGGCCTAGAGGTCGAAGCGTACCTAAGGGGACGCGGATACGGACGGGGACGCAGCAGCCGGACGCGGACGCGCTCGGGCAGTCGGCCGGGCTGAGGCGGATGCCGTCGGAGAGGAAGTCAGGGCCGCCTGCCGGGACTGGATGGGGACTTTGGCCGCCGGACCGCCGATACGCCCGTCAGGCCTTACAGGAAAGATCGATATACACGGGCTGGCTGCTGATCCCCGCGGTGTCGTAGACCCAGGCCTCGATTTCTGCTTTGTGCTGGCTGGCGGTCCCGCATCCCAGGTTCAGCGGATAGGCGATGCTGTCCGGCCCGGCGATGCCACGGCCGGGACTGGAGAACGGGTAAGTACCCTCCACCCAGCGGTTGCCGTCCGAGCCCGTGAACCCGAAGCCCTGAGCGTCCTGGCCCGGATCGGCGTAAACGACGTCGAAATAGACCAATTCTCCGTCCTGGTATGTCCCGGCGCTCGTGATCTGCGGCACGGGCGGGGCTGGTGAGGTGGACGGAGACGGGCTCGGCGTCGCAGACGCCGATGCGGTGGGGGACGGGGAGGCAGTAGGCGATTTCGACGGGACCGGCGACTTGGACGGCGACGGGTGCCCGGATCCGGACACGGACGCGGACGGTGAGACGGCGGCGGGCGTAGCTGGCGACGTCACCGCGTCCACCGCGGGGGTGATGTCCGCCGGGACCACGCCAGGGAGAACGGCCGGCGACGAGGATGACCTCGGGAACCCCGACGGCGCAGCCGCATGCACGGATGATGCCGGACTGGGCGCCGAGGACGCTCCTATCGCCGCCGTCCGCGGGTGGAGCTGCACGGCCGGCGGGTGCCTGATCGCGCCGGCGAGAGCGAAGCTGATGGCGGCCGCGGCCGCGATGACACTAGCCGCTACCCCGGCCACCGCCAGTGGCCGCCATAGCCGGCGTCGCAAGTTCGGCTCCCGGCGGGGCGGGAGCACCGCGACCCCGGGCGCCCGCCCCGCCGTAGCCGAGGGGGCTGGAGAGCCCGCAGGGACCGAGCGCCGGGAGGCCACGAGGACCGGGCCCGGCAGGCAGTATTCGGCGAACGCGCCGATCGCCATGTCAGCCAGGCACCCCGTCGCGGCCTGCACGGCCCCCACCTCGGCGAGCACCTCGTCGGCGGTGGGCCGCTGGCTCGGGTCCTTGGCGAGGCAGTGCTCAACCAGCGGTCGCAGCTCGGCCGGGATCCGGTCGAGGCTCGGCTGGCCATAGACCAGCCGGTAGGCCAGCTCAGGACTCGACCCCTCGCCGAACGGCCCGCGGCCGGTAGCCGCGAAGGCCAGCACCGTCCCCAGGCTGAACACGTCGCTGGGCGGCCCAACCTCCTTACCTTCCGCCTGTTCAGGCGACATGAACCCAGGCGAGCCGACCACCAGGCCGGCTCCGGTGACCGAAACCGCTTCCGCGGCGCGCGAAATGCCGAAGTCAATTACCCGCGGGCCGTCCTGGGATAGCAGCACATTGGACGGCTTGAGGTCGCAGTGCACGACGGATGCGGCGTGAATCGCGCTGAGGCCCTCCGCCAGCCCCGCGGCGAGCACCAGCGCCGACCGGGACGACATGGGCCCGTGACTGCTCACCGCCTCGGACAGCGAGGGCCCGGCGACATAGGCCGTAGCCAGCCAAGGCACGGGGCCATCCACATCGGCGTCTACCACCAGGGCCGTGAACAGGCCGCTCACCTGCCGTGCCGCCGCGACCTCACGGCCGAACCTGATCCGGAACTCCGGATCAGCGGCCAGTTCAGCCCGGATAACCTTCACCGCGACCGGCCGTCCGCCTGCCGACAGGCCCAGGAACACCCGTCCCATCCCGCCGCAGCCAAGCCGCCCGACCAACCGGTACGGACCGACTTGCGGTGAATCCCCCGGTTGCAAGCCTGCTACCACGCCATCGCCCCCTAACGTCAGCCAGGGCCCCTGTGACGGCTTACGCACAAAGCAAGCATAATGGGCTAACGCGACAATGCACCCACTGGCATGCGTTTCTATTCAGACACGCACGTAATACTTATGTTCTGATGCCAGCACTTCCGCGAGGCGCAGGTACCGTACTTCTGCTGCCACACCAGCCCCAGGAGTTTCAAGCTCGGCCCGGCAGGGGAAAGGGCATACCAGCCTTTGGTCGCTTATTTTTCAATGCAGAGCTGGTAACACTTAGGCTGGAGTTCGCTGTCATTTGGCCAGGAACCCCGACCTTGGTACAGCCGCCCGCTCAGGCTGAGACGGCGGGGCCGGCCCCGGCTTGCGCAGCCCGCAGCCCGGTAGCCTGCGCCGCCGGCGTGTCCTTGCGGTACAGCGGCCCGCGGCGAAGCAGGCTCCCGCAGATAACCGCGCCAGCAGCGAAGATGCCAGCGGTCCACCAGAA
Organism: uncultured Actinomycetes bacterium; assembly: GCA_963806335.1. Classification (GTDB taxonomy): domain Bacteria; phylum Actinomycetota; class Actinomycetes; order Streptosporangiales; family Streptosporangiaceae; genus Palsa-504. The sequence continues at coordinate 176,628 of CAWDXO010000012.1, read as the reverse complement.
CGCCGTGTCATAACCGTGGGCCAGGGCCAGGCTCGCGAGCGACTGGCGGCCGAGCAGCCGAGCCGACGCGGCGTGCGCGACCACATAGGACGTGACGGCGCTCGCGAAGATGGTGTTCAGCAGCGAGGTGCCGATCGAGGCGCCGAGCTGCTGGCCCACGGTGACGGTGGCCGACGCGACGCCCGCGTCCTGCGGTGCCACGCCGAACGTGCCGGTGTTGATGGACGGCGCGATCACCATGCCCAGGCCGATGCCGATCAGGATCAGCGGGCCGAGCACGCCGTCCACGTAGCCGGTGTGCGCGCCCAGGTGGGCGAACCACGCCGCCGCGCCCGCCGCGGCCAGCATCCCGGTCGCGACCAGCGGCTTCGGCCCGATCCTGGGCATCAGCACAATGGTGGACAGGTTCGCCGCGACAGCGATGCCGCCCGCGATGGGCAGGAAGGCGAAACCGGTGACGACCGGCGAGTAACCAAGCGTCTGCTGCAGGTAGTAGGTCAGGAACAGGAAGGTCCCGAACATGCCGGCCGCCGCGATGAGCATGGCCGAATACGCGCCGCCCCGGTTGCGGTCGAGTACCACCCGCGGCGGGAGCAGTGGGTGAGCGGCCCGGCCCTGCCAGAACGCGAACAGGGCAAGCAGCACGACGCCGGCCGCGAGGAAACCGTAGGTAGACGGCGCGTGCCAGCTGTGCGTGGCCGCGTTCGAGAACCCGTAGACGAGGCAGAACAGGCCGCTGGACACCGCTATTACGCCGGGGATGTCGAGCTTAGGCTTGACCCGGGACGGATGCCGCTCAAGCAGCAGCGCTCCCCCGATAAAGGCGATCCCGGCGAAGAACAGATTCACGTACAGCGTCCACCGCCAGGTCAGGTACTCGGTCAGGGCGCCGCCGATCAGCAAGCCCACCGCACCGCCGGCCGCGGCGATCGCCCCGTAGACACCGAACGCCTTGCCGCGGTCCTTTGGATCGCTGAACGTCGTCGTCAGCAGGGACAGCGCCGAAGGCACCAGCAGCGCGCCGAACGCGCCCTGGCAGGCGCGGGCGGTCACCAGCATGGCGAAATTTACCGAGGCGCCGCCGATGGCCGAGACGCCAGCGAAGCCGATCAGCCCGACCAGGAACGTCACCTTCCGGCCGAACAGATCGGACAGCCGGCCGCCGAGCAAGAGCAGGCTGCCGAACGCCAGGGTGTAGGCCGTGACTACCCATTGCCTGTCCACCGTGGTGAAGTGCAGGGCGCGCTGCGCGGACGGCAGCGCGATGTTCATCACCGTAGCGTCGAGGACCACCATGAGCTGGGCGATGCCGATCACGCCCAGGATGAGCCAGCGCCGTCGGTATTCGGTGCTGCTGATGGTGTTGACTTCCGGCATGAGCCTCACCAATCTGGAGGTAGCTTCTCCGCTTAGGCTCACGATAACATCAAGCGGAGATGTTGTCTCCACTTATTTCTGGAGGTTGACGGCGACATGGCCGATCCTGGCGAGCTGGCGGAGGTCGCAGTCGCGCCGCGACCGTTGCGGCGGGATGCCGAGCGGAACCGGCAGCGCATCTTGAAGGCCGCCGCGGAGGTCTTCAACGAACGCGGGCTCGAGGTCAGCCTCGACGAGGTCGCCCGGCACGCCGGGGTCGGGGTAGGCACCGTTTACCGGCGGTTCCCCTCCAAGGAAGAGCTTATGGAGGCGCTGTTCATGGAGCGCATCGACTCCATCGCCGCCCTGGCCGAGGCGGCCGGGGAAGCGGCCGATCCCTGGTCGGGCCTGGTGTCCTTCATGGAACAGGTGGCCGAGATGCTGGCGGGCGATCTCGGGCTGCGGCAGATGCTGATGTTCGCTACCTACGGCCGGGACACCGTCTCGTACGCGCGGTCGCGGAACGCGCCGGTGGTCGGCCGGCTGGTCGAACGAGCCCAGGCGGCCGGGCAGCTCCGGGACGACCTGAAGCAGACCGACATACCGTTTATCATCTTCGTGCTCACCGAGGCGACCAAGCTCGCCCGGGAGGTCAGCCCCGAGATCTGGCGGCGGTACCTCAGCCTCGTTCTCGACGGCATGCGGCCGCGGCGGGACGGTGTCACCCCGCTGCCCGTGCCGGCCCTCCTGCCCGAGGAGATGGAGAAGACCATGCGCCAGAGCGCGCCGCGGCACCATTGATGACACTTCTCATTTGGAATTGCATCTGTAGGCTGCATCTGCATGTGCATGCGCAATCCGTTAACAATAGCCCTATATGCAATCGTTAGCAGCACGCTGCGTCATCATGCCCGGAATTGCGTGGCCGCAGCTAAGAGGCACCGCTGAGCGGCGAGACCGGACGCGGGAAAGCGTAAAATAGGCGGGCCGCCCGGCACGAGCCAGCGCGTGACATAACGACGGAAGCGATTTAGCATAGGTTTATAGCCCGTGCCATACCGGACGGTAATTGAACCGCCCGCAGGTCCGTCTTCCCCGCCTACCCGGAATCATCTTCAGGAGATACGACGCATGAACCTCGGCGACAGCGCGCATGACGCCAGCCGATCACGGTTCGATGACGCCAGCCGGCCCGGTGCCGCCGCTGGCGACGGGAGCGGCAAGCCTGCGCGGTCGCCGAGGACCCAAGAAGCTCTCCAGGACATCCAGGATCTGGTCGACAAGCTCGCCGCCGTGACCCGGCAGCTAGGCCGTCACGACCGCGGCGTATCCGGATCGGTCACCCTAGCCCCCGAGGCTCCGCAGCAGGCGGAGGCTGTCGGCGGGGCTGAGCGCGGCGGCGCGGAGCAGGGCGAAGGCCCGGATATACCGGGCGACGTCCGGCTGGCTCTCCAGGTAGACACCGCCAGATAGCGCCTCCAGGTAGACGACGCCCAGGCTCGGCGCGTCGGGGAACCTCAGGATCGCGAGGGATCCGCTGCCGGCGGCGGCGTGCGCTCCGGCCGCGAAAGGCAGCACCTGGATGGTCAGGCCGGGAAAATCGTCACTCAGCTGGATCAGGTGGCTGACCTGCCCGGCAAGCACGGCCGGGCCGCCGACCGCCTGGCGCAGCGCGCCTTCGCCGAGGATCACCCGCATGCGGCGGCCCGTTGCCGCCGAAGAATCCGCGGCGCCCGCAGACATGCCGCTCAGCACGACCTGGCGCCGCACGGCCTTGGCCGCCACGGCGTCCTCCCGCTGCTCGCCCGTCGTGTAGCCGGGCTCGGCGGCGGCAATGGCACGCGCGTAGGCATCGGTCTGCAGGAGATCAGGCACGAGCTGCGCCTCGTACACCATGATCTCGTCGGCGGCCGACTCCATGATGAGGTAGTCCAGGTATGCCTCGGACAAGATGTCCGCGTACGGATGCCACCAGCCGCGCTGGCCGCGGCTCGCAATAGCCGCCAGCGCGGCCTGCTCGCCATCCGGCACACCGTACTCGGTCAGCAGCTCACGCAGCTCCTTGGGCCTGATGCCGCGCTGCCCGGTCTCGATCCTGCTGATCTTCGAACGGTCGCACTCGAGCACGCGGGCCGCGTCCTCGAGCGCGTAGCCCACGTTCTCCCGGTACCGGCGCAGCGCGCCTCCGACGAGGCGGCGCCGGACAGGGGGTCCTCCGGTCATGGTTCCTGCCTTTCTGCGGTCTTTACGCCGCGAAAGCGAAGTATGTGCTACCCAAAAAGAAAAGTAGCATCTGAAGTAGTCCATAAGACGACAACGACACGCCTGGGCTCGGGTCGGGTATGCGCGGCCGGCGGGTCAGCCGGCCAGGCGGTCCAGCGCGGCGAGCACCCGGTTCTGCGACACCGGGGCCGGGGTGCCGAGCGTCTGGGCGAACAGGCTGACCCGGAGTTCCTCGAGCATCCAGCGCGCCTCGGTCACGTCAGCGTCGTCCCCTGGCCCGCGGCGGGCGGCGGGCAGGTGCGCGACCGCCTGCCGGTAAGCCCCTTCCACCTGCCGGGCGATCGCCATGTTCGCCGCGTCGCGCGCCGGGTTTTCCGGCAACTTGTCCAGCCGTCGCTGCATCCCCTGCAGGTAGCGGGTCAGGTGCGGCAGCCGCCGGTAGCCGGTGGCGGTCACGAAGCCCGGGTAGATAAGTCCGGACAGCTGCGCCTGCATGTCGGCCACGGCCGGGCGGACCGCGGCGGCGCGGACCTCGTCCAGGCGAGCCGCCACGGCGTGCGCCAGCCGCAGCGCCGCCTCCACCTGCCGCACTACGTCGGCGGTCACCTCGTGCAGCCGGGAGCGGACCGCGGCGGCGAGCCGCTCGAAGCCGTCGCGATCCCAGGCCGGGCCGCCCGCCTCGGTCATCAGGTAATCGGCCGCGCAGCTGACGCAGTCGGCGAACATCGCCGCGACGCTGCCGTGCGGGTTGTGGCTGAGCGACAGCTTCGCCCGGGTGGACAAGCTGCCCGCGATCGACTTGACCGGCGACGGGGCGCCGAGCAGGATCAGCCGCCGGGTCCCGGCCCACATGGCCGCGCGCGCCGCGGCCTCGGTCTCGAACAGGCGCACGTCGACCGTCTCGCCCGCGTCCGTCAGGGCGGGATAGGCGACCACCGTGCCTTCGGCGAACACCTTCGGCAGCGCGCCGAAGTTCCATGACGTCAGGCCCGTGCGGGTGATATCGCCGGCGGCCCGCGACAGCACTGCCCGCAGCCGCGGCCGTAGCTCGCGCTGCAGTGCGGCGACGTCCTTACCCTCGGCCAGAACGTGATCACCCTCAGTCACCCGGACCGTGATCCGCAGGTGCGGCGGCAGCCTGGACAGGTCCCAGGCGTCACGCGGCACGTCGACGCCGCGCAGCGCCCGCAGCTCGCGGGCGACCGCGTCGCGCAGGTCCCCGGAGGGGGGCCCGAGGCGGCTGACGACCTCCCGGGCGGTATCGGGGGCGGGCACGAGGTCACGCCGCAGGGCCTTGGGCAGCGACCGGATCATCTCCGTGACCAGGTCGGCGCGCAACCCGGGCACCTGCCAGGAGAACTCGGCCGGATCGACCTGGTTGAGCCTGCTCAGCGGGATGTCCACGGTCACGCCATCGGTCTCGGTACCTGGTTCGAAGGCGTACGACAGCGGCAGCGCCGCGATCGACGCGGACTGCGAGGTCCAGACGTCGGGATAGGAATCCGCGCTGACCTGCGAGGCGTCGTCGTTGAGCAGATCGGTCGGCGTCAGCGTCAGCAGGCCGGGATCGGCCCGGCGGGCCTGCTTCCACCACGTGTCGAAATGCTGGGCCGAGACCACGTCGGCCGGTATCCGGGTGTCGTAGAACGCGAAGAGCTCGTCCTCGCCGACCACCAGGCCGCGGCGGCGGGCCCGGTGCTCGACCTCCTCGGCCTCGGCGAGCAGCCGCCGGTTCTCGGTGAAGAACTTGTGCGTCGCCTGCCACTCGCCCTCCACGAGCGCGTGCCTGATGAACAGCTCCCGGGCGGCCGCCGGGTCGATGCGGGCGTAGCTGACCTTGCGATCCACCACCAGCGGCACGCCGTACAGGGTCACCTTCTCCAGGGCGACCGCCCCGCCGCGCTTCTTCTCCCAGTGCGGCTCGCTGTAGCTGCGCTTGACCAGGTGCCTGGCCAGCGGCTCCACCCACTCGGGCTCGATGCGGGCTACGGTCCGCGCCCACAGCCTGGAGGTCTCCACCAGCTCGGCCGCCACGATCCAGTCCGGCCCCTTCCTGGCCAGGCCGGAGCCGGGAAAGATCGCGAACCTGGCGTTGCGGGCGCCGAGGTACTCGGCCCGCGGACGGCGGCCTTCCCGCCCCGCCGCCGGACCGGAACCCTGGGCCGCGCCGGGCCCCGGCGCGGCCGATCTGGCCGGCTCGGTCTTCATTCCGACCTGCGAAAGCAAGCCAGCTAGCAGGGAAACAAGCACGCGGGTTCGTTCGGCCGAAGAGGAACTAACCGTCACCCCGAGGTCGCCGGCCAGCCTTTGCAATTGCCCCTGCAGGTCCTGCCACTCGCGGATCCGCAGGTAGTTCAGGTACTCAGCCCGGCACATCCGGCGGAAGGCTGAGGAGGACAGCTCGCGCTGCCGGTCGGCCAGGTAATCCCACAGGTTCAGGTACGCGGTGAAATCGGAGTCGGGGTCGGCGAACCTGCGGTGCTTGTCGTCCGCCTGCTGCTGCGCGTCGGCGGGCCGTTCGCGCGGATCCTGGATCGACAGCGCCGCCGCGATGATCAGGACCTCGCGCGCGCATCCGTTCCGGTCGGCCTCGAGGATCATCCGGCCGATGCGCGGGTCCACGGGCAGGCGGGCCAGCTTGCGTCCCAGGCCGGTGATCCGGCCGCCGGAGAACGCGTTCAACTCGGCCAGCAGGGTCAGCCCGTCCGCGATGTTGCGGGCGTCGGGCGGATCGATGAAAGGGAACCTGGGCACGTCACCGAGGCCGATGGCCGCCATCTGCAAGATGACCGAGGCCAGGTTGGTGCGCAGGATCTCGGGGTCGGTGAACTCCGGCCGGGACTCGAAGTCATCCTCGGAGTACAGCCGGATGCAGATCCCGTCGGCGGTGCGGCCGCAGCGGCCCTTGCGCTGGCTGGCCGAAGCCTGCGAGATGGGCTCGATCGGCAGCCGCTGCACCTTGGTCCGGTGGCTGTACCTGGAGATGCGCGCCGTGCCCGGGTCGATGACGTACCTGATCCCCGGCACGGTGAGCGAGGTCTCGGCCACGTTGGTCGCGAGCACCACCCGGCGGCTGTAGCTAGAGGCCGCCCGGCGCTGGAACACCTTGTGCTGGTCGGCGGCGGCCAGCCGCGAGTATAGCGGCAGCACCTCGAGGCGGTCACGCCCGGCCAGCAGGTCGGCGGTATCGCGGATCTCGCGCTCGCCGCTGAGGAACACCAGGATGTCGCCTGGTCCCTCGGCGGACAGCTCATCCACCGCGTCGCTGATCGCCTGGCCCTGGTCGCCGTCCTCGGCCGGCCGGTAACGCACCTCCACCGGGTAGGTCCGTCCGGACACCTCGACCACGGGCGCGTCGCCGAAGGCCGCCGCGAACCGCTGCGGGTCGATGGTGGCCGAGGTGATGATCACCTTCAGGTCCGGGCGCCTGGGCAGTAGCTGCCTGAGGTAGCCGAGGATGAAGTCGATGTTCAGGCTGCGCTCGTGCGCCTCGTCGATGATCAGCGTGTCGTAGCGGCGCAGGTCCCGGTCGCGCGCGAGCTCGTTCAGCAAGATGCCGTCGGTCATCAGCTTGATCAGCGTGTCCCCGGCCGAGACGTCGGTGAATCGCACCTGGTAGCCCACGGTCTCACCGACCGGGCTGCCAAGCTCCTCGGCGATCCGCTCAGCGACCGTCCTGGCCGCCAGCCGGCGCGGCTGGGTGTGCCCGATCTGGCCGTCGACGCCGCGGCCGAGCTCAAGGCAGATCTTCGGGATCTGGGTCGTCTTCCCCGAGCCCGTCTCCCCCGCGATGATCACTACCTGGTGGTCGCGGATGGCGCGCAGGATGTCATCCTTGCGCTGGCTGACGGGCAGCTCAGGCGGATACGAGATCGGCGCCATGGCCGCCCGGCGGGCAGCCCGCAGCGCGGCCCGGGTCTCGGCGCGCCGTGAGCGCTTATCGAGACCGGCGGGTGAAGACACCACAGAACACGACTCCATACCGGCGGGAAGAATAGATCAGCTTGGCCCCCATTACCTAACAGTTTTCGGCGGCCAACCCTTCCTGCGGACAGGGTCCGGGAGCGGGCGCGGCCGGTTACTGGTCCAAGCCGAGGGTGAAGGTCGGTTTGGGAGAGGTTTCCGGCAGCCGGTGCTCCTCGGCCAGCCGCCGGATCGCGGTGCCGGTGGCCAGGAACTCAGTCGCGTGCTCGCCCCAGACGTGATTCGCGATATCCACGCTCACGCCCACGATGCCGGACGACTTGGCCTGCGTCGCCTCGGCCTGCATCCGCGCCAGCGCCAGCTCCCGTGCCTCGTAGACACCCTGGGTGAACTGCAGCATCTCCTGATTTTGGCCGGTCTGACGCAGCGACTGCATGACGCCCTGGTGCGCGATGTGATAGACGCAGGTGCCGAGGACGAACGCGACCGGCACCGCGCCCGCCGCCAGTAGCCGGAAGAAGTCCTGCGCCGATAGGTCGGAGGTGAACGCGCCGCCGTCGGGGGCACGGTGCGCACCCTCGCCGGCGAGGTGGCGGACGGCGGTACCTGTCGCCACGAACTCCAGGCAGCTCTGGCCCCAGGCGTACATCTGCATCCGCAGCTGCACGCCGACGATGCCGTCGGCCGACAGGTGATCGGCCTCGGCGCGCATCCTGGCCATGGCCAGTTCCCTGGCGTTGTACATGGCCTGCGTGAGGACCTGCAGCTCGGTGTTCTGATTCCACCGGCCGACCTGCAGGCCGACGTGGTAGATCGAGGAGCCGACCACGAAACCGAGCGGCTCGAAGCCGGCCTCGCCGAGCAGTACGTACTCCGAAACGGAAAGGTCGGAGGTGAAGACTCCGGCCGGATTAGCGCCGGCGGTCTGAGCGAGCCGGCTGTCGGCCGCCTTTGGCTCCCATACCGCGGTGCTCTGGTTCTGCTGGTTGGAGAACAGCGGCATTGGTGCCTCCTGCTATTAGCTGGTGAACTCCGGCCGGTAAATGCCCCCCGGGGCCTATTATGTCCCGCCCGGCCGGTCCGCCCGGGACAGAGGTCCACCCTGCCACCTGGTCTGCTTGGATAGCATCATGAGTCTTCAGCTCGCTTTCGCGGCCGCCCTGTCCCGGCCGGATCTGCTGGCCGCGCCGGTGACGGCGGCGCTGCGGGATCTGCCGGGCGCCGGCGATGTCGAGGTCGCCGCGATCGATCCGGCGCTCGCGGACACCGCCGCGTTCTGCGAGCGCTACGGGGTCTCACCGGCGGAGTCGGCGAACTGCGTGGTCATCGCGGCCCGGCGCGGCGGCCAGACCAGCTACGCGGCCTGCGTAGTGGCCGCGACCACGCGGGCGGACGTCAACGGCCTGGTGCGCAGGCACCTGGACGCGCGGAAGGCGTCCTTCGCTCCGGTGGAAGCGGTGACCGCGGCGGCTGGGATGGAGTACGGCGGGATCACGCCGATCGGCTTGCCCGCGGGCTGGCCGGTCCTGGTCGACGAGGCCGTGGCCAAAACCGGATCGGTGATCGTCGGCTCGGGCATCCGCGGTTCCAAGCTCAGGCTGCCCGGGCGCCTGCTCGCCGCGCTCGGGTCGGCCCAGGTCCTGCCCGGTCTCGGAATCCCGGTGACTCCCCCGCCCCCGCGCCTGGTTTGACACCCGGTTTTCCCCAGGGCATCCTGGGGGAGGTTGAAAATGGGACACCTCGTTCGGTGAGGCGTCTTCACGGACATAGGCCACTGATCCCAACCGTCGAGAGACGCTCCGGATCAGGACACCTCTCCCCGGCCTAAGGGGTGAGGCCAAGTGGCTGGCGGTCGAGATACCGGTCAAGCGGCGGCGACCGCAATACGCCGTGGAGTGCCAAAGCTCTTACGAGAGAGGTGCGGCCGGGATTTCTTCTTCCCCGGCGTGTGTTTCCACAGGTGTCACGAGGATAGTGCCGCGCGGGCGAGGGCCAGGCGGGCACGTGCGGCTTGGCGCTCCCGTGCGTCGCGACAGAAGGGAGGCACGCGATGGACTCTGATAGTCCGGGCCGAAGTTGGCCCTTCTCGCCGCTGTCTCATTCTGTTGCGGGCACACGCCTGTCCTTCTAGGCCCCTTGCGGGCCGTTAATTTCGCGTGACCCTTTTGCGGGTCCGTTAAGCGTGTGCCCCCGATCTCGTCAGTTCTCATGACGTGAGAGGGGTGTTTACCATGGCCACCATCACCCGTTCGCCTCGTACCGCCGTCCTTGACGACGCGCACGTCGGCGACATCCGCGGTGCGCTCGGCACGATCGGCGCCGACGACCTGGCTCCGCGGGCGGGGCTTTCCGCCAAGCTGAAGACGTTGCTGGCCATCGTGGGCCCCGGGCTCATCGTGATGTGCGGCGACAACGACGCAGGCGCGTTCTCCACCTACGGGCAGGCGGGCCAGAACTACGGCACCCGGCTGCTGTGGACGCTGCTGCTGCTGGTTCCCGTCCTGTACGTGAACCAGGAAATGGTGCTCCGGCTCGGTGCGGTCACCGGGGTCGGGCACGCCCGGCTGATCCTGGAGCGGTTCGGCAGGTTCTGGGGCGCGTTCTCGGTCATTGACCTGTTCATCCTCAACGCGCTGACCATCGTGACCGAGTTCATCGGGATCACGCTGGCGGCCGGCTACCTGGGCGTGCCGAGGCTGGTCGCGGTGGTGCTCGCGGCCGGCGTCATCCTCGCGGCGGCGTTCACCGGCAGCTTCCGCCGGTTCGAGCGGATCGCGGTGGCGTTCTGCGCCGGGTCGCTGCTGCTGATCCCGCTGTACCTGTTCACCCACCCGTCCGGCGGGCAGATGGCGCGCGGTTTCGTGCTGCCCGGGCTGCCCGGCGGCCCCGGCCAGCTGGCCGCCGTCATGCTGCTGATCATCGGCATCGTCGGCACCACGGTGGCACCCTGGCAGCTGTTCTTCCAGCAGTCCTACGTGATCGACAAGCGGATCACGCCGCGGTTCATGCGCTACGAGAAGGTCGACCTGTGGATCGGCATCGTGATCGTCGTGCTCGGGGCGGCCGCGGTGATGGGCGCGACCGGCGCCGCCTTCGCCGGCACCGGCGCCGCGGGCCACTTCACCGACGCCACCGGGCTGGCCCACGGCATCGCGGCCCACGCGGGCCGGGTCGCGGGCGTGGTGTTCGCGGTCGCGCTGCTCGACGCCTCCATTATCGGAGCGTTCGCGGTCTCGCTGTCCAGCGCGTACGCGATAGGCGACACCCTGGGCCTCAAGCACTCACTGCACCGGGGAATCCGTCAGGCCAAGGGCTTCTACGCGATCTACACGGCGCTGATCGCCGGCGCCGCGGCGATCGTGCTCATCCCGGGCGCCCCGCTCGGGCTGATGATCGAGGGCGTCCAGGTGCTGGCGGGTGTGCTGCTGCCGAGCGCCACGGTGTTCCTGCTGCTGCTGTGCAACGACCGGGCGGTCCTCGGGCCGTGGGTCAACCGCCGCGGCACGAACATGTTCACCTCAGGCGTGGTCGCCGTGCTGGTCACGCTGTCGGTCGTGCTGACCGCCTCGGTGCTGTTCCCGTCCATAACCGGCCGGCAGATCACCGATATCCTGCTGGGCTGTGCGCTGGCTTCGGTCGCCGTGGGCGCGTGGGCGCTAGCCCGGGCGCGCCGGTCGCACAGCTCGGTCGAGGTGGACCGCAGCGCCCGCGATACCTGGCGGATGCCGCCGCTCAACATGCTGTCCAAGCCGCTAATGTCCACCGGCCGCAAGATGGGGCTCGCCGCCCTGCGCAGCTACCTGGCCATCTCGATGATCCTGGTCATCGTCAAGATCGTCGAGCTGGCCATCGGGCACTAGGGGAAGGGCTCCCCGCTGACCGGCCGCTCCGATTTATTTTGGCCGAACGAGCGGTGGTGACAGCTGACGGGTTCGCCGCAGCCATCCGCGTGGCCCTGAGGTTTGCGGGCTACGCCGGCCGGGTTAATGCGCTTTGATGGCCTCATGGACGCAGATGTGATCGTGGTGGGCGGCGGGCTGGCGGGACTGGTCGCCACCGCGGAGCTGGCCCGCGCCGGACGGCGGGTCCTGCTGCTCGACCAGGAGCCCGAGACCAACCTGGGCGGCCAGGCGTTCTGGTCGTTCGGCGGCCTGTTCCTGGTCGGTTCCCCCGAACAGCACCGGATGGGCATCAAGGACTCCCGCGAGCTGGCCTGGCAGGACTGGATGGGCAGCGCGTTCTTCGATCGCGGCCTCGATGATCCGGCCGGCGAGGATTACTGGGCGTACCGGTGGGCCCGGGGCTACGTGGACTTCGCCTCGGGAGAGAAACGATCCTGGCTGCACGCGATGGGAGTGCGCTGGTTCCCGGTGGTGGGATGGGCCGAGCGGGGCGGTTATCTCGCTGACGGCCACGGCAACTCGGTGCCTCGTTTCCATGTCACCTGGGGCACCGGGCCCGGGGTGGTAGCGCCGTTCGAGCGACAGGTCAGGGACGCCGTGGCCGCAGGCGTGGTGGAGTTCAGGTTCCGTCATCGCGTGGATGAGCTCACCGTCACCGGCGGCACCGTCGACGGGGTGCGCGGCGCGGTCCTTGAGCCCAGCACGGCCGCGCGCGGGACCCGCAGCTCCCGCACCGTGACCGGGGAGTTCGAGCTGCACGCATCGGTGGTGATCATCACCTCCGGCGGCATCGGCGGCAACCACGACCTGGTCCGGGAGAACTGGCCGGAGCGGATCGGCCCCGCGCCGGAACGGATGATCTCCGGGGTGCCCGAGCACGTCGACGGGCGCATGCTGGGCATCGCCGAGCGGGCGGGCGCCCGGCTGGTCAACCGCGACCGGATGTGGCATTACACCGAGGGCATCCGGAACTGGAACCCGATCTGGGCCCGCCACGGCATCCGGATCCTGCCCGGGCCTTCCTCGCTTTGGCTCGACGCGCGGGGACGGCGGTTCCCGGCGCCGAACTTCCCCGGCTTCGACACCCTGGGCGCGCTAGCGGCGATCATCGGCACCGGATACGACTACTCGTGGTTCGTGCTCAACCAGAAAATCATCGAGAAGGAGTTCGCGCTGTCCGGCTCGGAACAGAACCCGGACCTGACCGGCAAGGACATCAAGCTCACGCTATCCCGGGTCCGGCCGGGCGCCCCCGCCCCGGTGGAGGCCTTCAAGCGCCACGGAACGGACTTCGTGGTGGCCAGTACGCTGCCCGAGCTAGTCAAGGGCATGAACGGGCTGACCGCTGAGCCGCTGATCGACCTGGCCGACCTCGAGCGGCAGATCACCGCACGTGACCGCGAAATAGGCAACCCGTTCACCAAGGACCTGCAGGTGATGGCGATCCGCAACGCCCGCCGCTACCGCGGCGACCGGCTAGTCAGGACCGCCGCCCCGCATCAGATCCTCGATCCCAGGGCGGCCCCGCTGATCGCCGTCCGGCTCAACATCCTGACCCGCAAGACCCTGGGCGGCCTGCAGACCGACCTGGAAGGCCGGGTGCTTGGCCTCAGGCCTGGCCCAGCCCCCAGTCCGGTCCCGGGCCTGTACGCGGCGGGCGAGGTCGCCGGGTTCGGCGGCGGCGGGATGCACGGCTACCGGTCCCTGGAAGGCTCTTTCCTCGGCGGCTGCCTGTTCAGCGGGCGCCAGGCCGGCCGGGCCGCCGCCCGCGAAACCGGAGGATGACAGGTCCGGGCCCTCAGGGCTGCCGGTATCCCCCGTAGCTCCCGCCGTCCTGCGGTGGCGGGGGCGGGGGCGGGGGGTATCCCCCGTAGTTCTCGCCCTCCTGCGGCGTCTGCGGTGACTGCGGCCATCCGCCGCCGCCCGGCTGCGGCGGCTGCTGGTACCCGCCGTAAGGACCGCTGCCCTGCGGCGGCTGCTGATACCCGCCATAGGGACCGCTGCCCTGCGGCGGCTGCTGCTGGTATCCCCCGTAAGTCTCGCCGGCCACGGGAGTACCTGGGGCACTAGCGGAGAGCCGGTAGTAGACCAGCGTCACGACGAGGGCGAGGAACGGGGAGATCAGCGTGCCAGAGATGACCTGGCTGAGCCCGCTGCCCAGCACGTGCGGCAGAGCCGAGAAGATAAGGCCGAGCACGATGTCGACGACGAGCAGGATCACGAAAACCATCACCAGCGTGGCGAATACGTGCCAGCCGCGGCCGCGCACGAGCTGACGGCTGCGCCCGAAGGCCGCAAGCGCCCCTGACCTCTCGATGACGATGACCGGCACGATCACGGCCCAGATGGTGATCAGGTACAGCCCGGGGACGATGACCAGGGCCAGCCCGATCACGATCGCGATGCCCGCCAGGATCGAGGCCAGGGCGACGGCTCCGATGTAAGGCGTGGCCGCGCGTACGGTCTCGCCGATGGACATGTCGACACGGCCGTCTCGCACGTCCTGCACCGCTTTGACCAGGGTCGCCTGGAGCAGGAAGGCCGCCACGATACTCACCACCGCACCGAGCAGCGAACCGAAGGTGCCGGCCAGGGACAAAAGCGCGGCCACGATCGCCGCGATCACGTAGATGACGAAGGCGATCGCGAGAAGGTGCTTGGCGTAGGTTTTGTACATCTCCCACGCCTCGCTGAGAACGCCTGACAGTGGATTCATGGGCGAGATGGTACAGGCTTGAAGCTGCTTGTAGGAGGTTTGACGGGGCCCAATTGCCAGTCAATATCGGCTCGTACCGGCGCCTGCCGCCGCGCGAGGACATGCGGCGCCAGCCTGGTGTTGCTATCGCGTGACTAACGCGAGCATGTTGCGGGTGCTGTTGGTGAGGCCTGCTATCCGCTGACGAACGGTCGGCCTCGTCTGCCTCGGGCGAAGCAGGGACATGAAACCCCGGTTTCAGCACGCTCCCGTGTGCTGAAACCGGGGTTTCATTCCGTTCTGGTACGGAGCGTCAGCTTGTCCAGTCGCTGCAGGAGCTCATGGGCGGCGAGCTCGACGTCCTTGTGCCGCCACTCCGCCGCCCGGTACATGCAGGCGATGATGCCCATCCGGTGGAGGCGCCTGAAATCGCCGTAGACGAAAGCGTACCTGGCCTTGGTCTGGCCGGCGGCACCGTCGGTAAGCCCGAGATGCCACCGGGCGTACTCCTCCCACGAATGCTTTTCCAGGAAGGCGTTCTGCTCGCTCGCGGTGGGCTGGACCTTGCCCCAGTCGCTGTCGAGCACATACTGACGGCTGTCGATCAGCCGTTCGGCCTGTGCGACGGCGTCCGGATTCACGGAATACGAAGCCATTACAGCATTCTGTCCCACCTGGGGTCACTCGGGTTCGCGGGACGGGAAGGCGGATGATGATGCTTGGGACTTGTCAATTGGGTGAGCGGAGCGGGGGGTGCATCGGTCGATGCCGGGCAGGAACGGGTTGCGGGTCATCGTGGTCGGCGCCGGGCTGGCGGGGCTGGCCTGCGCGTCAGATCTCGTCGCGGCCGGGGCGGCGGTACGGGTACTCGAGGCCGGCGACGCCGTGGGCGGCCGGATGCGGACCGACCGGCAGTCGGGCTTCCTGCTCGATCGCGGTTTCCAGGTATTCAACACCTCCTACCCGCAGGTGCGCCGTCGGATCGACCTGCGGGCCCTGCAGCTGCGCCCGTTCACGCCGGGGATGCTGCTGCACACCGGCCAGGGACGGGTACGGTTCACCGATCCCACCCGCCAGCTCCGCCAGGCGACCGATTTCCTGACCGGTCACCTGGCCGGGCCTCGTGACATGGCGGCGCTGACGCTGCTGTCGGCCCGCGACATGCTAGGCCCGGCCAGCCGGATCAGGCACCGGCGGGATCAGGCCACTATGACGGCGCTGAAACGCGCGGGCCTTTCTGCTGACCTGATCGAGAAGATGTTCCGGCCGTTTTTGTCCGGGGTGTTCCTGGAGGACGAGCTCGAAACCTCGAGCCGCTTTTTCCACCTGGTCTGGCGGAGCATGCTGCGCGGCAGCCTGTGTTTGCCGCGGCGCGGCATCCAGGCGGTTCCCGAGCAGCTGGCGGCGGCCCTGCCGGGGTCGATCCGGCTGGAGACGCCGGTCCAGGAACTGACCGATGACGGGGTGCTACTCGCCGACGGAAGCGAGCGGTCAGCGGACGCGGTGGTCGTGGCCACCGGCGCGGCCGCTGCCGCCAGGTTGCTGCCAGGCCTGCACGTGCCGGCCACCAGGACGGTCACCACGCTCTACCACGCGGCGCCGGAATCTCCGCTGGCCGAGCCGATCCTGCTGGTGGACAGCGAACGCCAGGTGCTGAATACCAGCGTACTGAGCGAGGTCACGCCCGGCTACGCGAACAACGGCCGCGCGCTCATCTCCACCTCGGTCCTGGGGGCCGGCCACCCCGGCCTCGAAGCTGCCGTCCGGGCCAGGCTGGCCACCTTGTACCAGGCCGGCACTGCGGACTGGGAGCACCTGGCGACTTACACCGTCGAGGGCGCGCTGCCGGCCATGCTCCCGCCGTACCCGCTCATCCGCGGCTGCCGCGTGACCGCGGGCCGCTACGTCTGCGGCGATCACCGGGCCACCGGCTCGGTCCAGGGCGCACTAGCCTCCGGGACCCGCGCGGCCCGCGAGGTCCTGGCCGCGTCGGGCCAGGCTGACTCAGGCCGCGGCTAGCTGGCGCAGATCAGGGGCCAGCAGCAGGTCGCCGACCGGGCGCCTGGCGCGCGGCGCGCTCTCGCGGGCGGCGAGAGGCTCGGGGAGATCGGCGCGGTCGTCGCGGCGGCCGAGCGCGATGACGACCACCGGGGTGAGGGCGTCGCCCAGGCCGAACTCGGCGCGGACAACGGCGGTGTCGAAGCCGCCGAGCTGATGAACGGCGAGTCCATCGGCCTGCGCCTGGGTCACCAGCGCGGCGACCGCCTGCCCGGTGTCATACAGCGCCCACGGCTGCGGGCTGCCGTCGTCGCCGACGGTGCGGGCCGCGACCAGGATCAGGGCGCTCGCGGCCCCGGCCCAGGCCTGGTTGCCCGGAGCAAGCGCCGTGAAGAGCCGGGCGTGCGCCTCATCGCCGCGGCGGGTGACCAGGAACCGCCATGGCTGGCTGTTCTGCGCGGACGGCGCCCAGCGCGCCGCCTCGAGCAGCGCGGTCAGGCTATCGTCGCCGAGTTCGTGCGCCCGGTCGAACCCGCGTGGACTCCACCGCTCGGCGATCAGCGGGTGAACGGGGACCGCGGTGCTGGCGGTCTTGCGGGTTTCAGTGATTTCTTCCTCCTGATGACGTGTCATAGATCGGGAACATATATGACACGTCATTCATTCCGCCTACTCGCGGCCGAAGCCGCGCGAGGTCCCGTTTCGTCCGAGCCGACCTACGCCGCCCAGACCCGGGGTTCCGCGTCAGCGGCCGCGTGCCCGGGACCTCCTGGGGGCAGGACCGGGCGGCTGGCTGAACCAGATGCCAAAGAAGGACTTCAATGACGTACTCCTGGTGGGGCGCGGCCGCGACGATGTCGGCTAGGGCCTCGGAGTCGGCGATGACGGCGAAGTAGCGTTCCTTGTTCCGCGGATCGTCATAAATTGGCCAGCCCACCCGTTCGCCGTCTTCATGACCGCGTATGCGCGTACCTGGCCTTGAGTTCGGCCTTCATCAGCTTGCCCGCCTCGCTCCGCGGCAGATCGTCGACGAAACGCACGGTCCGCGGCGCCTTGAAGCTGGCGATCTTCGACTTCACGAACGCGATAATCTCCTGCTCGAGCTCTGGTCCGGGCACCGCGCCCGCGGCGGGCTGGATGAAGGCCGCGACCGACTCCCCCATCTCCGGGTCGGGCACGCCGATAACCGCGACGTCGTAGACGGCCGGGTGGAGCGCGAGGACGTTCTCGGTCTCCTGCGGGTAGATGTTGACGCCGCCGGAGATGATAGTGAAGGCCTTGCGGTCGGTGAGGAACAAGAAGCCGTCGTGGTCGAGGTAGCCGATGTCGCCAAGGGTGGTCCAGCCCAGGTGCTCGGGGTGCTGGGCGGCGCGGGTCTTGTCCGGGTCGTTGTGGTAAGTGAACGGGACCTCGTCGCGCTCGAAGTAGACGCCTCCGGCCTGGCCCGCGGACAGTTCGGTCCCGTCGTCGGCGCAGATCCGCACCGTGCCCAGGATGGCCCGGCCGACGGTGCCCGGCCGGCCCAGCCAGGTGGCGCTGTCCACCGCCGTCATGCCGTTGCCCTCGGTGCCGGCGTAGTACTCAAACAGGATGGGCCCCCACCAGTCGATCATCTTCCGCTTGACCTCGACCGGGCACGGCGCCGCCGCGTGGATGGCAACCCGCAGGCGGGAGAGGTCATAGCGGCCCCGGACCTCCGGCGGCAGCTGCAGCATCCGGACGAACATGGTCGGCACGAACTGCGCGTGGGTGACGTGCCGGTCCACGATGGCGGTCAGGGCCTGCTCGGCGTCGAACCGCTTCATCATGACCACGGTGCCGCCGAGGGCTTGGATCGCGCCACTCCAGCGCAGCGGGGCCGCGTGGTAGATCGGCCCGGGTGAGAGGTAGACGGAATCACGGTCGCAGCCGAAGAACTGGCTGGCCAGCCCCACCAGGGGCTCGCCGACCTCGGAGACCTGGACGCCGGATAGCGACGGGCGGACGCCCTTGGGCCGGCCGGTGGTGCCCGAGGAGTACAGCATGGTGGCACCGTGCGGCTGGTCGGCGAACGGACGGGCCGAGGCCGCGGCGATAGTTTCCTCGTAGTTGTCATAGCCGGTGACCGGGCCGCCGAACGCCAGCCGCAGCTTCACCTCCGGGATGTGGCCGCCGATCGCGCCGGCGGTCACGGCCTGCTCGGCGGAGGTGATAAGCGCCGCCGCGCCGCAGTCATTGACGATGTAAGCGACCTCGTCCGGCTTGAGCCGGTAGTTGACGGCGGTGATGTACAGGCCCGAGCGCATCACGGCCCAGTACACCTCGAAGGCGCGCAGGCTGTTCTCGGTCAGCAGCGCCACCACGTCACCCGGCCGCAGGCCCGCGTGATGCAGCACATTCGCCAGCTGGACCGAGCGCCGGTCAAGGTCGCCGTAACTGAGCGTCTCGCCGGTTCCGGTCATGACCGCCGCGATCCGTTCGGGTGCTTCCGCGGCGTACGTGCCTGGATACATGGATCGCCGTCCTCCGCGGTGCGGTCAGGTCCGGAGCTGCTCGACATGGGTTTGATTACCTGCAAGGTAACTGGGCTTTTCATCCCACCGCAAGATCGGCAGAACGGATCAGGCCACGACGGCCACGTACCGCCAGTCGAGGACATCGCGCGGCGCCGCATCGCCCGGGGCGCCGGGGCCTTCGGCCCGCACCTGAGAACGCAGGTGCACCAGGCCGCCACCGCCGGGCAGGTCGTCGGCCTGCTCGACTGAGATCGTGCCGTGCAGCGTGTCTCCCTCGTGCACTGGGCCGAGGTGGTCGCAGCCGTCCCAGGCCGCGACGGTGGCGATGCCGGGCAGCGAACGGACCGCCTGGGCCAGCGCCAGCCCGACAACGTGCCCGCCGTACACCAGGCGCCGGCCGCCGGAGGCAGCCGCGTCGTGGTGCACTATCGCCACGTTGAGAGTCAGCCTTGCCAGCTCGGGCGCGCTTGAGACGACGTTGCCGCCGGGCACTGGCCAGGACTGCCCCTTGCGCAGATCACAGAAGCGGGGGCCGGCCGCCTGCCGGGCGAGCCGATCCAGGCGCCAGCCTCCGACCAGCGCCTGCAGGCTGGCCGGCGCGGCCGGATAGCCGACCGCCTCGAGCTCGTCGGCGTGCCCGGTTTGCCGGGCCTGATCGCGCAGCGGCAGCATCGCGCAGCGCCAGAAGTCGAGCACCGGCCGCCGCTGCTGGTCCACGGTGGTGATCCGCAGCACCGCGAGCCCGGTCGGCGCGCGGCCTGCTCGGGGCCGGTTCTGCCTGAGGGCGACGACCCGCGTCGAGGTACGGAGGGTGTCGCCGAGCCGGGGGGTGCGGTGGAAAGCCAGCCCGCGGTAGAAGAGGTTGGCCTTGACATGCTGCGTGACCACCGTCGACTGGCCGATCGCGACATCCCAGACCAGGTTGGGTGACGCGATAGGGCCGCCACCGGTGACCTGGCGGCACAGCTCATGGTCCAGGGCCAGCGCAAGCCGGTCCCCGGTGATGGCCTGATGGGCGGCGGCCAGACCGGAGGTCAGGGTGAGACCGGGCGCTCCGCTGAACTCCTGGCCGATGGCCAGATCGTCGAAGTAGGGCCCCTCCAAGGCCGGAGACTGCATCGATCACGCTCCCTGAGCCGCCGCCCTCGCCGGGACACTTCTGGTCAATGTTAGGCATAACGTCCCCGGAGGCCGCGGGACGCGGCAGCGGCTGCGGATTGTCAGTATCTACTAGCCTGCGCGCAGGCGGCCAACGTCGTGGCTTCCACGCTTGGTAGGCGGCGGGCAGGCAGACGGCGCAGGGCCGGTAGCCAGCCGCGATCGCGGTCTGCTCGTCGGCGAAGAACACGCGATGGGCCAGGTAGCCACCGGCCGCCAGGGCGGCACGCGCCGACCGGCAGTCGAGCCTCCCGTAGATCCTGGATCCGCGGTGTCCGCCGAGCGTTCCCGGCGTGCGGCCCCGGTACGGGCGCCCGTTGGGGCCGAGCAGTGTGCAGGGTTTCCCGCCGGGCGTTGACGCGGGCATCAGGCGGCGTCGTGGAAGACCAGCGCAAGCGTGAAGCGCTGGCCGGATCGGATAACCGAGACGCCGTGCCGGACCGGCGCGGCGGACCAGCCGCGCCGGGACTCCACCGGCCGGTCGCGGGTGGTGAACACCAGCCCGTGGCCGTGCGGGATGACCATCGCGGTGCCGCGGGACTGGGCTCGGGGCCGCTGTTCGCAGAGCAGGAACTCCCCGCCGGTGTGGTCGACGCCCGGCTGGCTGAGGTTGATCACGACCTGGAGCGGGAACACAAGCTCGCCGTAGAGGTCTCGGTGCAGCGCGTTCCAGTCACCTTCTGTGTACTTGAGCAGGATGGGTGTCGGCTTGGCCTGGCCGGCGGCGTGGCAGTCCTCCAGCCACTCCTCCAGGCTGTCCGGCCAGGGTGTCTCACGCCCGAGGCGCTGCCACCAGTCGCGGGCGACCGGCAGCAACCGCGGGTACAGCGCCCGCTTGAGTCCGACGATCGCGTCGGGCAGCGGTTCGGCAAAGTAGCGGTATTCGCCTTCACCGAAGCGGTGCCGGCCCATGTTGACCGTCGAACGGAACCGCGCGTCGTCGGGGTAGAGCGAGGCGATCCGCGCGGCTTCTTCCGGGGTGACGAGCGGGCCGATCAAGGCGCCGCCGTAGTCGTCCAGGTCCCGCCGGATCCGGTCCCAGTCGGCCTCAGCGACCCGGTTGGGCCATCGCCCAAGCGGGTCGCTGACGCCCGCACCGGTGCGGGCGGACCGGCTCGTGAGCGTTTCCTGGCTCATGCCGCTGCCTCCAGGGTGAGCAGGGTGCGCTTGGCGTCGGGGCCGCCGCGATAGCCGCCCATACTGCCGTCGGAGCGGACGACCCGGTGGCACGGGACGACGACGGGCAGCGGATTGGTGGCGCAGGCCGTGCCCACGGCGCGGACGGCTTTGGGGTTACCGGCCAGCTGCGCCACCGCGCCGTAGCTGGCGGTGTGCCCGTAGCCGATCTCGGGCAGGCGGCTCAGGACGGCCCGGCGGAAGCCGGCCGAAAGCCGCCAGTCCAGCGGCAGGTCGAAACGGTGCCGCTGGCCGGTGAAGTACTCATCGAGTTCGCGGACCGCCACGTCGAGCCGGGCCGGGAAGCGGAGCACGCGCGGGCTGATGCGGTCGGCCAGGGACTGCAGGACCGCATCGTGGTCCTCGCGGGCGAAGGCCACCCGCACTAGGCCCTGGTCGGTGGCCGCGAGCAGGAGCGGACCGACCGGGGTGTCCATGATCTGGTAGGCGACGTCAAGGATTCCGTCGGCCTGCGCGGCGCGGGCGAGGTGTTCGTGTAGCCGGCCGAGGTGGCCGGGAGCCGGCCTGAAAGCCTGCGCCAGGTGACCGGTGAGGTCTTCGGTACTCATCCAGGCTCTCCTTTCGTTGCGGTGACACCCGGGTAGGAGCGTCGGAGGGTGGCGATGCCGTCGGCGGCGGCGCGGCGGGCAGCATCGGGACTGCCGCCCAGGATGGCGGCGACGTCGGCGTACGCCAGGCCGGCCAGATAGTGGTAGGCCACGGCTTGCTTCTGTTTCGCCGGGAGATTGGCGAGCGCGGCGGTCAGGTCGGCGTCGAGGTCGAGGTGCGGATCGCGAACGTCGGCGGGGGGTGCCGGCGCGGTTTCCGGGGTTTCGGTGACCGGTACGGGGCGGCGGGCGATGGCACGGGTGACGTCGATGGCTTTGCGGTGGGCGATGGTCACCAGCCACGCCTCGATGTTGGCGTCGGCCGGCAAATCCGGGTAGGCCTTCATCGCCGACAGGAACGTCTCGGACCAGGCGTCATCAGCGTCGGCCGGGCCGAGCACGGCACGGCAGACTCGCAGCACGGTACCGCCGTGAGTGGTGACGACCGTCTCGAACGGCTGTTTACCTTCCATGCCCTGTAGACGTCCCGTCGGCCGATGGTGTGAGATCGCGAGCTCAGGCAGTCCGAGCAGTATTTTCCCGCTCGAGCTCGAGGAGCGCGCGCTTGCGGGTGAGGCCGCCGGCGTATCCGGTCAGCCTGCCGTCGGCACCGACGACGCGGTGACACGGAATGAGGATGCACAGCGGGTTGCGCCCGACGGCGGCGCCGGCCTGCTGCGCAGTCACCTCCGAGCCGAGCGCCCGGGCCAGCGCGCCGTAGGTGGTGGTCTGCCCGCCGTCTCGCACCAGCGTCAGCTCACCCAGCGGGCTCGCCAGCACCGTGTGTTCGCGACTGACCGCGGTTTGAGCACCCATCTTTGGTTCCTCGCTTTCCTGCTCGCCCTCATAACGGGTCTCACGTAGCGAAGACGCGCGAGATGGCCGGTGCGTGAGTCGTTAGGCTGGGCGTTACGGCTATACCCAGGAGGCACTATGCCGCGCATCAGTTACGTCGACCCGGATTCGGTGACGGACCCGGAACTGTCCGGGTACCTCGACGATGCCCGCGCCTACGGGACGCCCAGGCTGGAGAGCCAGGCCATCAGGGCGCACGTCCCGGCGGTGCTGCGGACCTTCAGCCAGTCCTGGCAGCAGGTGTTCCGGGAGGGCGTGCTCGATCACCGCGTCAAGGAACTGGCCCGGGTATTCATCGCCAAGACCCTGGAGTGCGGGTATTGCGCGGGCCAGCGCTCTCACCTGGGCGCCGCGGAGGGCCTGACCGAGCGGGTCTACGACGAGGTCCTCGATTTCCGCCAGTCCGAGGTGCTCACCGCGCGGGAGAAGGCCGCGCTGCGCTGGGCCGAGGCGATCGCCTGGGACCCCGGGCTCGCCGATGACGACCTGTGGGGCGAACTGCACCAGAATTTCACCGAGCCGGAACTGGTCGAGCTCGGTTATTTCATCGGTCTGACGATGGGACAGCAGCGGTTCCTCAAGACCCTCGGCCTGCGGCACGGCGAACTCGGCGACGGCAGCCTGGCCGGGCTCGCCCCTGAGGTCGCCGCCACGCTCGGCGAGACAGCTAACCGCTGATCTAGGGTGCCCCGGCGAGCTTGACCAGATCGGCGTGGCGAGCGCGCACCCCGCCGCTTGTTCGGCATTTAACGGCGGGGATGCGCGCTGAGCCAGGCCGCGGCCCTGGTGGGTGACGCTTGCGAGAGCCAGGCGTCCTGAATAACTTCAGCCAGTTCCTGCCGGGTGAGCTCGCCGATCCGGCTCTCCCGCAGTAGAACCGACGGGTGGCCGTCAAAGTGCGGCGTGGTAAAGAACGGCGACGCCTGATCTTGAATCAGGGCCTGCTTGTCGGACTCCGACGGTACCCAGAACACGATCACGTCCGGGTAGCGCTCGCCAGTAACGGGATCGGCGGCGTCCGGGCGGGGATTACGGAAGAACACGAAGGACTTACGGCCCACCTGGTAAACCGCGTTGCCCCGCGGCCCGTGCGCCACCGTGACGTGAGGCATGCTCATCGCCAGTTCGTGCACGTCCTGCACCCGCGCCCGGCGCGGTCTTGCCGCCACGACGCCTCCCGTTCCTGCCTGGCCCGGGGCACGCAGGGCGGTCCGTTCCGTCTCATTTGCCCTTGTAACCAGAGGTTTTTTAATTAAAGTTATCGCACGCGAGCTGCCGTCACCGGCCGATGGTGTCCGGGGCCCGCGGGCGAGGAGAGGACGGCCAGGTGCCCACGAGCGAGCTCAGCTACAAGTCTGCCGATGGCACGAAGATCGTCGCCTACCGATGGGAGCCCGAGGACGCCGCGCCGCGGGCCGCGATCCAGCTGACCCACGGGATGGGCGAGCACGCTCGTCGTTACGATCACGTGGCCCAGGCCCTGAACGAGGCCGGTTTCGTGGTTTACGCCCAGGACCACCGCGGCCACGGCGCCAGCGGCGACCCCGACGCGTACGGGAACCTGGGCGAGGGCGGCTGGACCGCCCTGGTCGACGATATCGGACTGCTTTCGGCCAAGATCCGCGCCGATCATCCGGACCTGCCGCTCATCCTGCTCGGCCACAGCATGGGATCGTTCGCGGTCCAGCAGTACCTGCTCGATCACAGCGCCGACGTGGACGGCGTGGTGCTGACCGGCACTGCGGCGATCGATCTGCTCGAGCCCGCCCTGGACCTGGACCAGCCGCTTGACCTGGCAATGTTCAACGCCCCGTTCGAGCCCGCGCGGACGGACTACGACTGGCTGTCACGGGACGAGGCCATCGTGGACGCCTACATCGCCGACCCGGGCTGCGGCTTCGGGATCGACACCGGTTCGGCGAAGCTGATGTTCGCCGGCGCGCGGCGGCTCGCCGACCCGGCTCAGGTGGCCGCGATGCGGCCGGACCTGCCGGTCTACATCGCAGTCGGTGAGGCCGATCCGGTCAACGGCGGCCTGGCGCTGCTGACAACGCTGACCGACCGGTATCACGCCGCGGGGCTGACCGACATGACGATCCGTACCTATCCCGGTGCCCGGCACGAGATCCTGAACGAGATCAACAGGGACGAAGTCATCGCCGAGCTGACCGGCTGGCTCGACCGCGTGGTGACTGGCTCTGGCCAGGACAGCCAAGGCCATTGACTGCTTCTCAGCCCTTTCCCGGATTGAATATCTCGAGCGGGTCCAGCGCGCGCCGCACCGCGGACTGCAAGGCGAGAGACCCAGGGTCGAGTTCCCGGCGCATGCCGTCCCGTTTAAGGATCCCGACGCCGTGCTCGCCGGTGACGGTGCCGCCTAGGGCGATCGCCGCGTCAAGGAACTCCTCGAACGCCGCCTGCGCCGCGGTGCGGGCCGCCGCGTCGCCAGGCGGGGTGATGAGCAGCGGATGCAGGTTCCCGTCACCCGCGTGAGCGATGGTCGCGATCCGCACGCCGTGCCTGGCCGCGATCGCGCTTATCTGTTCCAGCATCGCCGGGACCTTGGACCGTGGTACGCAGACGTCTTCGGTTAGCACCGGGCCGAGCCGCTCAAGGGCCGGGTAGGCCAGCCGCCGGGCCTCGAACAGCGCCTCGGCTTCCGCGTCGTCGGTGGACTGCTCCACCCAGATCGCTCCCGCCTCGGCCATGGTCGCGGCGACCGCGGCCGCCTCGGCCGCGCCAGAATCGCCCGGCGTGTCGACGCGGGCCAGGAGCAGCGCCGCCGCGTCCGCGTCGATGCCGAGGTGCTTCCACTCCTCGACCGCCTCCAGGCAGGCCCGGTCGAGAAGCTCGAGGACCGCCGGGGTGAGACCGCGGCGGGTGATCTGGGCCACGGCCTGACCGGATGCGACCAGGCCGGGGAAGGCCCCGACGATGGTGCGCGGCGCGCCGGCCGGCGCGGGCCGCAGCCGCAGGGTTACCTCGGTGACGACGCCGAGGGTCCCCTCGGACCCGACGAACAGGCCGACCAGGTCGAGTCCGGCGACGCCCTTCGTGGTGCGCCGCCCGAGACGCACCACGTCGCCGTAGGCGACCGGGCCGCCGACCACCGCGCGCAGGCCCAGTACGTAATCGCGGGTGACACCGTATTTCAGGCAGCATAGGCCGCCCGCGTTGGTCGCTACGTTGCCGCCGATCGTCGACCAGGGGGCGCTGGCTGGGTCGGGCGGGTACCACAGGCCGTGTTCGGCGACGGCGGCCTTGACATCGTCGTTGACCGCACCCGGCTGGACCACGCACACGAGGTTGTCCGGATCGATCTCCAGGACCTGGTTCATCCGAGAGAGGTCCAGGACGACACAGCCGCTTACCGCGTTGGCGCCGCCGGACAGCCCGGTGCCCGCGCCGCGCGGCACGACGGGAGCGCCAAGCTCGGCGCAGGTGCGGACCACGTGCTGTACCTCGGCCTCGGAGCGCGCGCGTACTCCGGCGACAGCCTTCCCGGCCGGGGCCCACTCAGCCTCGTCGTGCGAGATGGCGGCGAGCACGTCCGGATCGGCCACGAGGCGGTCGCCGGGCAGCCCCCGGCTCAGCGCCTCCACGACCAGGCCGGGCGCGGTCACGACAGGGCCTCGGCGATCAGGGCCGCTGACGCCAGGGCCCCGACCTGGCTCATGATCGAAGCGGCGTGATCGACGCCGGCCACCGGACGCACGGTGACGAGCGCGTCAAGCCCTTGGCGGAAGGTCCGGACGGTCTCGGCGATATAGGCGCATACGTGCACCGCGTCGAGACCCAGGTGGTCAAGCACAGCCGCCATGTCGGCGGCGTGCCGGGCGATGGACGAGCGCCCGCCGACGTCGATGCTGTCGCCGCGGCCGCGAAGATCCGGTGTGATCAGGCTGAGGCCGGGGTCGGCGGTCCGCAGCCAGTTCCACAGCCTGCGCTGACTGCTGAGGCCGTGAATGGCGAGAACCGGCTCCGTTCTGGACCGGATCAGCTCGACGGCCAGGGTGCCGCCGGGTACGTCAACCGCGATGATCTCGCTTCCGGGCTCGGCGTTATTCGCGCCGGTATTCCTCGACGTGTCAGCCGGGTGTGCTGATTCCACAGCAAAGACCTTAGGCGGTAACAGCGCCAGGCATCCACATCGGCTGGGGCGGGAACCGTCAGCCGTTCGGCATGAATTTGATCTTCCGAGCGGACCGGCTACCCGGCTCCCTTCCGGTGACCGGCCGACCCATCTCCCCGAATAGGTATGGATGTGGCAGCGTGCACGCTCTACCGATCTTGTATGCACACTGTGCGGGGTGTGTCGGGCCTGTGTGCGCCGAGCTGGAGCGGCGGCTCGTAAAATCGACATCGAAGCAGGGTTCGGAAGTCTAGGAAGAATCAGCCCCAGTTGGCTGGTGACGCTTCTCTCCGGTGAGGGAACGCAGCGGGCGCGCTTGTCTTGTACCGCCCCGGATCTGAGTCCGTCCAGGATCATGCATCTGCTGTTCTGAGCCGTAACGTTCCCGGAACTATCCGGGCGTAGCGTGACGTCCATGGGTGAGGCGCAGCCGATAGCCCGGCAGGCACCCGGTATCGGCGAAAGCCTGACTGTCGTCGAAGGTGACGTGAGCGCGATGCGGTCGGTACGCAGGGCAGGGTGGTTGCTGTGGGCTGCCACGCTCGTCATCGCCGCGATTGGCCTGGCGCTGTTGGTTTGGGATTGGCCGACGCCGGTTCCGCGAGGTTCGTTTGGTGTCCGTGGGTTCAGTGGCCTGTGGGCGGTGGGCTTTGGCGCTGTGGGCGCCCTGCTGACCCGCCGCCGGCCTGGTCACCCGGTTGGCTGGATATTCGCGGCTGCGGGGTTGGTGGCGGCGGTGGATTTTGCCACCTTCGAGTACGCGCTGGCCGCCGTCGTGGGTCATCGTGGCCTGCCGGGCGGTGAGTATATGGGCTGGGTGCAGCTGTGGATCTGGGTGCCGTTCATCGCGCTGATCACGGTCTACCTGTTCCTGCTGTTCCCGGACGGACGGCCGGCCGGATCCGGCTGGCGGCGGGTCGGCTGGCTGGCTGGGGGGTTCGGAGTTATCGAGGTCACCGGCCTTGCTCTGACTTCCGGAACGGTGGCCAGCCTGCCAGTGATCCGGAATCCGTTCGGGATTTCCCCAGCCTGGGTGCCGCTGATTGCGATCGGTCCCGGGCTCATCGGGTTGCTCGGCTGTGCCGTCCTGGCGGTCTGGTCGCTCTTTTCGCGGAGCCGGCACGGCTCATCTGTGGAACGGCTGCAGATCAAGTGGCTGGCCTATTCGGGCTGCCTGGTGGCGCTGACGCTGGTGCTGTCGACGATCGTGTCGGAGATACTCCCGCTGAGCGCCGGGATTGCGGGCCGTGTCACTGAGGGCGCGCTGATGATCGCCGTCTTGACCATGCCCGTCGCGGTCGCGGTCGCGGTCCTCAGGTACCGGCTGTACGACATCGACCGCATCATCAGCCGCACCCTGGCCTACGCCACCGTCACCGGCCTGCTGGTCGGCCTGTACGCCGGCCTGGTGCTGCTGGCCACCCGGGTGCTGTCGTTCCACAGCACGGTTGCCGTGGCAGCCTCCACGCTGGCGGTCGCCGCGCTGTTTAACCCGCTTCGCCGCCGAGTACAGCGCACGGTGGACCGCCGCTTCAATCGGGTCCGGTATGACGCCGACCAGACCGTGATGGCGTTCGCGGCCCGGCTGAAGGACGCGGTCGATCTGGACTCGGTCGCCGACGACCTAGCGCAAGTGGCATCCCGCGCGCTGGAACCAGCGCACGTGTCGGTGTGGACCGGCCAGCCGAAAGGCACTGACGCGATACCGCCGAGCTGGACGATCGACTGAGGATGAGGCTAGGGCGCAACCTTGCCCAGCATGTCGTATTGGCCGTCCTGGGTCTGTGTGCCTTGCAGCTATGGCCCGGCGTGCGCCGACCGGGGCCGCCAAGGCCGGAGGGAAGGCGCTGATGCTGGGCCCGGCGCCGCGTAGCGGCGCCGCTTGATCAAACTCATGGCCAGATTCGGCAGTGTGGGGAGCTAAGACCGTCCAGACACAAGCCCGGTTAGGGAACCGGGCGCTAAGGCCCAGTCCAGTCTTGCGACCTTGACCGCACCCTGCCGCCCTGCAGTGGAGCCGCACGCCACGCGGGGAGGCGGTCAGAGCGAGTAGGTGGTCTCGATCAGGAGGCGGCAGGCTGAAGCGGCCTGATAGTTGTGGGATTTATCGAAGACCGCTCTAGAGGTGAGGCGACCCCACTGGGCGCATCATCACAGGCAGGAGTGGGGGCCAGGCCGAACAGCGGCGTACAGCGCCTGCACGCGCGACCACGGCGCCTTGGCATAGCTGAGGGTATGGCTCGGCGGGCTGATCCGGTAACGTTCCCGGAACGGTCCGCACGTATGGTTCGTTCATTGCGGGCTGATCGGCGGAAGGGCATCCCGGTGAGCACGATCTTGTGGCCACGTCGGACTGCGCAGGTGGCGGCGGTGCTATTCGGCGTGTTCACTCTCGGGATCGGCCTCGCCAGCGTGCCGATTGACGGCCTCACCCACCAGACAGGGCCCGGGGGTCCGGTGATCGACTGGCTGGTTACCGCGGTGCCCATGGTGTCGGCGGCAGCGGTGGGCACACTGGTAGCCGCGCGTCGGCCCGGTAATCCCATTGGATGGATGCTGCTGGCGATCTTTCTCTTCGCTGCTGCGCCCACCGCCGAATACGCCATGTTGGACTACCGGATGCATCATGGCACACTGCCGTTCGGCGCGGCGGCCGTGGTGCTCGGTGAGGCCTGGCCCGTGTTCCTGGTCCTCCTTGTGGTCCTGCTGTGGCTGTTCCCCGATGGGCGGCCCCCGCCGGGCCGCTGGCGGGGTGTGGCTCGGGTTCTGGTCGTTGCTGGGGTGCTGGTCGGGCTGGCGGCGTCGGCCCGAGGCGTCGCGGCTGTCGCCGGGCATGACATCCGGATCGACGCGGGCGGGAACCTGACGGCCGACCAGAACGGGCCGTGGAAAATCCCTATGGCCGTAGTGATCGCTGGGTCACTCGCGGGCGGGCTGACCTGGCTCATTCTGCAGGTACCGAGATACCGGCGCTCGGCCGGCGAGCGCCGCCAGCAGCTGAAGTGGCTCTACGCCGGCGCGATCGTTTTCGTGATCTCCGTCTTTCTTCCGGGGCAGGCGGGCAACGACTTCATCGGCCCGCTCGGAGCGGCGGCGCTGCCGGTCTGCATCGGGGTCGCGGTGCTGAAGTACCGGCTATTCGAGATCGACCGGATCATCAGCCGGGTCATCTCCTACGCCATCATCACGGCCGTACTCGCCGGTGTGTTCGCCGGGCTGGTGCTGCTGGCCACCGCGGCGCTGCCGTTCCGGACCACGGTGGGGGTGGCCGTGGCCACGCTGGCGGCCGCGGCGCTGTTCAATCCGCTCCGCAACGGGTGCAGCACGCAGTGGACCGCCGGTTCAACCGCGCTCGTTACAACGCCGACCTGACCGTGACCGCACTCGCGTCCCGACTGAAGGACGCCGTGGACCTCGACTCGGTCCGCGAGGACTTGGCCACTGCGGTGCAGAAGGCTCTGGAGCCCGCCCACATCTCAGTGTGGATGAACGAACGCAGCGAAACTCGCTAAGGCACGGGTGCTTCCACGGGCGGGCGGCTGCCAGATCGCGATGGGATATCTGACGCGGCGTGACGACAAAGTGGGATTGACGTGGCGAGGCCGCTCCCCGGTAGGGAGCGGGCCCGTTACGGTTGGAAAGAATCAGACGGGATACGTGGCTTCGATCATGAGCCGACGCGCGGGACTGGTCGGATGGTTGGGGGATTCATTCAAGATGCCTCTACCGGGGCCAGTACGCCACAGCCCTCTTATCCGGAGGCGGCGGACGGTCGGGTGCGTGTACCCGCGGCCCGCCAGAGGGGAGCACGCTAACTCTGCCGGCGTCCGGGCTGTCCGCTGGCTGACCATCGAAGCCGCAATGCGGCTTTAGGCATCATGTACCGGGACTACCGTGTCGACCTCGGTGCCCGAGTAGTCCTCCATCTCAGGCAGGTCTCTCCAGATGACGGAATACCTGTCACGGTCCCGCGGGCTGGTCCATACCTGGACATGGGCGGGTTCGAGTACCGCCTGGACGACGTTGGCCAGGTCCTCGCGGACGGAGTCCAGGTCGACGGCACCCTTGAGCTGGGCCGCGAACGCGGCCACGGTGGCCTCGGCGCTATAGCGGGCCCGGTTGAACCGCCGGTCCACCATCCACTGCACCCGCCGCCGGACCGGATTGAACAGGGCCGCCGCGGCCAGCGTGGCGGCGGCGACCGCGACTGGTGCGCGGAAGTGGAATACCTGAGTGGACAGCAGGACCAGCCCGGCGTAGACCCCGATCAGCAGGCCGGTGACGATCGCGTAGCCCAGGGTCCGGGAGATGAGCCGGTCGATGTCATACAGCCGGTACCGCAGGATGGCGACCGTGACGGCGGCCGGCATCGTCATCGCCGCGGCCATCGCCGTGCCCGCGGCGATCCGGGACGGCGTGCCGGGGGTCAGCGACAGGGGCACCGCGGGCACCAGGGCCAAGGCGAACAGGCTCCCGGAGTAGGCCAGCCACTTGATCTGGTGCCGCTCGGTGGCGGTCCCCCGCCGGCTGCGCACGACCAGTGACCACGCCGATATCGCCGCGCAGCTCAGCAACCCGGCAAGCCCGGCGCCGATCGCGGCCAACGGCACCGTCGCCGGGGTGACCCGAACGGGTTGCTCAGCGTCGGCAGGTTGGGCCGGTCCGATCCGGGATTGAGCGCCAGCCCGGCGACCGCGATGACGGTGAACCCGCCGGCCAGCCAGCTAACCGGCCGCCAGCGCAGCCCGGGCAGGTGCCCGTCCGGGAACAGCAGGAACAGGTACACGGTGATCAGGGCGATGAACGGCACCCAGATCCACAGCTGAACCCAGCCGGCGTACGCGCTGCCGGGCAGGCGGTGACCCGCCGACGCGGCCAGACCGTACTCGAAGGTAGCGAAGTTCACCGCCTCCGCCAGCCCCGCCGAGGCGAAGATCCAGCCCACCGGGTTACCCGGGCGGCGCCAGGTCAGCAGGGCGCCCACGGCGCCGAAACAGACCGCGAACAAGCCGTCGAACCCGCGGATGCCGAAAAACCCGGTCGGCACCGGGGCGGACCAGTCCCACACCATGAGCGCCAGCCCCGCCGCGGTAAGCACTAGCGAGGCAGCCGACACCAACCAGGCCGACCTGTGCGCCCCCGCGTCGCGCCCGCATCAATCATGGCGCCGCCTCCAACTTCACCAGGGACTTACCCATGACCGCCTCGCAGATTCTGGCGGGTTTTGCGCGACCCCAGCCGCGCTGCGTCGATCCGGAGCGACTGGGTGGATCAGGGTGACAACGAGCATGTCGGGCCGACTGTGCTGGGCGGTCGCCGTTGAGGCGCTCATGCCGGCTCCTTTGCTAGACCGGAAATCGCCTTAATATCCGGAACGCTACGCTCGGATCGTTCCGGGAACGTTACCGCTCACCAAGGACCTGTATACGCCGCGTACCCAGGTAGTGCAGGATTCTCGCCATCAGGATTCTCCCGCCGCTACTGCTGGACCGGCTTCGCAAGCCTGGGAAGGCAACTGACAGTGGGTCAGTCCCCAGTTGTAGCCTGGCCGGCGGACAACATGCCCCGTTTGTTACGAGCCTGGGACTGGCCCTTATCATGCGCCCATGGGAGGCGCGTCTGACCGGGTGCTGTCGCCGACCCCGCAGTACTACAAGATCCAGGGTCGTGCCGCCGAACTCGCGCGGGCTGCCGGGAGCCCGGCTGGGGGTGCGGGCGGTGTACCTCCGGCGTGGGACGTCAGGGAGGCGAGATCCGGTCAGGTGCCGGTGGGCTAGGGTGATAGGAGTTCTGGAGGTGGGCCAGGTGACCGGCGAAGCATCCTTTGTCCCCGATGACTTCGTCGTGCCGCGTGAGCTTGTCACCGCCGTGTTCCGGCTGGAGCCGCTGGGTCCGGAGCACAACGAGGATGACTACCGGGCTTGGATGTCGAGCATCGACCACATCAGGTCCACCCCGGGAATGCAGGGCAGGTCGTGGCCCAGGCCCGAGATGACGCTGGCTGACAATCTAGCCGACCTGCAAGGACACGCGTCGGACTTCGCGGACCGAAAGGGCTTCACGTATACGGTGCTGGCCAGCGGCAGTGGCGAGATCGTCGGATGCGTCTATGTCTATCCGCGGAAGGGCGAGCCGGGAGCGCGCGTCCTGTCGTGGGTCCGGGCTGACCGGGCCGATCTTGACGTGCCCGTGTACGAAGCCGTCTCGGAATGGCTTCGGACGGCCTGGCCGTTTACCGAGATCGCTTACGCCCCGCGAACGGCGAGCCCGGCCATCTGGTTCGCTTCTGGTCATGACCACACCAGCCGATGCTGATGCGGGCAGCGCGCCAGCCTGGTTCTGCGCCGCGCTGGCCGACGCGCCGCAGGAGCGGCTGACGGCCAGCGAAGGAACCGCTATCTCCTACCGGGCCTGGGGAAATCCGGCGAGGAGGGGCCTGGTGCTCGTGCACGGCGGCGCCGCTCACTCTCGCTGGTGGGATCACATCGGCCCGCTGCTGGCGAACGGCTGGCGGGTGGTCGCCCCGGATCTTTCCGGGCACGGCGACAGCGGCCGGCGGGACAGCTACAGCCTCGATACATGGGCTCGCGAGGTGCTCGCCGTCGCCGCCGACGCCGGGATCACCGGGCCGCCCACTGTGATCGGACACAGCATGGGCGGCCTGGTCGCGCTGCGGCTCGCCAGCCTGGTCGGGGCCCGTATCGCCGGGGCGGTCGCCATCGACTCGCCGGTACGAGACCTCACCCCCGAGGACCGCGCGGCGCGTCAGCGGCGGGCGTTCGGGCCGCTGCACGTCTATCCGACCAGCCAAGCCGCCGCGGCCCGCTTTCACCCGGTCCCCGATCAGCCGGTGCTGGCGTATATCGCTGACCATGTAGCCGCGACCTCGATACGCCCGGTCGAGGGCGGCTGGACGTGGAAATTCGACCCTCGTATCTTCGCCAGGGAGCAATTCACCCCCGAGCTGCTGACCCGGCTGGATTGCCGGGTAGCGCTGTTCCGGGCCGAACACGGCATCGTGACGCAGCAGCTGAGCGAGGTCATGTACGACCGGCTGGGCCGCGCCGCTCCGGTCGTCGAGATCCCCGTCGCGGGTCACCACATCATGCTTGACCAGCCCATCGCGCTGGTCGCGGCGCTGCGGACACTGCTGTCTGACTGGGACCACTCCCTGCCGAGCACGCCGCCCGGCTAGCTCGATATGCGCGTCTGGCCGACGGCTCGGTCAGGAACTGGCCATTCCTCTTCGCAACGCGCGGCCGTCACGCGAACTAGCTAGTGACCCGGGTCTCGAGCAAAAGGTCCAGGGCCGCGGCCGCGTCCAGCGGGTTGGCTATCGCCCCCCACCGCGCGCCGGCGAGGTCCGCGAGCTGGGCCGCCTGTTCGTGGTCGTCCGCGGGCGCCAGGATGATCAGCTCCTGGAGGGTGCGTGCCGTCTGCAGGGTGTCGTCATCGTCGGTGGTCCGGCAGTCGGATAGCAAGATGACGACTCGGCGGCTGGCCCGGGCGTGCGCAAGCTGTTCTCGCGCGGCCTGCAGGGCGTCGGCCAGCCGGGTGACGCCGTGCCCGCGGAGCCTGAGCAGCCGCTCGGCCACGACCGCGGGCGCGATGTCGCTGACCAGCGGCCGGATGATGTCGACGGCAGCGGCGAAGGACAGAACGGCGTGCTCCCGCGGAGCACGCAGCGCACACGCGGCGGCAACCGTCGCGGCCGCGGCCAGGCGCGTGCCGCTCATCGAGCCCGACCGGTCGACGACGACGGCGAAGGCCGTATGCGCCTTCGCCCAGTGCAGGGTGATCAGGTCGTCCAGCGCCACCGGCCGGCCTTCGGAGCGGGCCGCCGCGACGCCTTCGACCGAGGCGTCGATGTCGAGATCGCCGTCAGCGGCGCCCCGGACGGCCCGCAGCCGTGAGATTCCGCGCATCGAGGTCCGCCCGGCGCGGGCGCGCTCGAGCACGATGCTCGAGCTGAGCCGGATCGCGGCGGCCCGCAGGCTCTCGTCGGTGGCGTTGGTCATAGCGGCGAGCAGCTCGAAAACCGCCGGATCCTCTGCGAGGGCCTGGTTCAGCGCCTGCTCGTCGAGCACGCCGACCTCGGGGCTGAGCTCGGCGAAACGGGCATGACGCGCAAGCTCATGCCGCCCCACGGTCTTTCCTTCGGGCCGGCCCGACTTCGGACGCGGCCGCGGACGCTGCCCGCCGGCTATCGAAGCGGCCGACGGGCTCGTCATTCCCCCGGGCCATCGCCTCCCGATGCGTCCTCGGCTGGCCTGCGGGCGCGGACCCGCCGGAATATCTCCTCAATGATGGCGTCGGCCTGCCGCTGGCACGATTCGTGCCGCCGCACCCGCCCGGACAGGGTGGTCAGCGCCGCGTCCAGCCCGACCTGCCAGTCGTCGGCGGGGACGACCCGGATGCCGGCGAGCTCAGGGACCAGCCGGGCGTAGTCGATAGCGCCCCGGACCGAGGCGCCCGAGCGCAGGTCAGGATGCTCCCGGGTGGCGCGGGCGAGATCCACTGCCTCGATGACCAGGGTCTGCTTGGCGTCCTCGGCGGCCAGCTGAACGATCTGCCGCTCATGCTCGGCGTCCTGGTAGCCCACGGAAATCCGGCAGGTCCGGTCGTACAGGGCCATCGACAGGCGCGATGTCCCGACCGAGTCGTACGGGTTCATGGCGGCCACCAGCCGGAAGCTCTCATCCGCGGTGACGCGCCCGAGCCGCGGCACGTTAATCTCGCCCTCGGACATGACGGTCAGCAGGACGTTGATCGTTTCTTCCGGAACCCGGTTGAGCTCCTCGACGTACAAGAGGCCACCGTCACGCATGGCCCGGACGAGCGGGCCGTCGGAGAAGTTCTCCGGCCGGTAGCCCTGTTCCAGGACGAGCGCCGGGTCGAAGGACCCGATCAGCCGCGCAGGTGTCAGCTCGGCGCTGCCCTCGACGAGCACGAACTCGGCGTGCCGGGCCTGTGCGACCTGCCGGAGCAAGGTGGACTTGCCCGTGCCGGGCGGTCCTTCGAGCAGGATGTGGGCGCCAGACGCGAGCGCCGCTCGCACGAGCTCCAGCTCGCGCTGGCGCCCCACGACCTGTTTCGTCATCCGGTCAATGATCTTGGATCGGTTGGCTCGGGCCGTCAGTGCTCGTGGACGATGACGCCGCGCACGTTCTTGCCGGCCAGCAGGTCGTCGTAGCCCTCGTTGACCTCGTCCAGGGTGTATGTCCGGGTGATGATCTCGTCGAGCTTGAGGTCGCCGGCCTGGTACAGCCCGAGGATCTTGGGGATGTCGGTGGTCGGGTTGCAATCGCCGAACAGGCTGCCCTTGACCGTCTTGCGGAACAGGGTCATGATCGACCCGGACAGCTGGACGGTCGGTATCTCCAGCTTGTTCAGGCCGGTAATTACCACGGTGCCGCCCTTGCCGATCGCGTTGAACCCGGCCTCGACGACTTCGGCCGTCATGAGATCGACGGTGAGGATGGCCGAGTCGGCACCCTGTCCCCTGGTCATGTCGGTGATCGCTGCCTGCGCCTCCTCGGCGGTGGCGAACGCGTGGGTGGCGCCGAGCTCCATCGCCTTCTCGCGCTTGTTCTCCAGCGGGTCGATGGCGACGACGTTCTTCGCGCCGGCGTAGCGGGCGCCCTGTACCGCGTTGATGCCGATGCCGCCGATGCCGTAGATCGCGACCGTGTCGCCGGGCGCGACGTTCGCGGTGTTCACGGCGGAGCCCCATCCGGTCGGCACGCCGCAACCCACCAGCACGGCCTTTTCCAGCGGTAGGTCGTCATCGACCTTGACGGCCGAGGTCTGGCTGATCACGCCGTACTGGCTGAAGGTCCCGATCATGCACATGGCGCCGTACTGGCCGCGCGGCCCGGTGAGGGGGAACCGGTCGCCGGGCAGGTAGCCCTCGAGGATCGTGGCGCCCATGTCGCAGATCGACTGGCGGCCGGTGGCGCAGTAGCGGCAGACGCCGCAGTTCGGGATGAACGACAGGACCGCGTGGTCGCCGGGCTTCACGCGCGTCACACCCGGCCCGACTTCCTCGATGATCCCCGCGCCCTCGTGGCCGAGCACCATCGGCAGCCGCGCCGGGAGATCGCCGTGCGCGATGTGGACGTCGGAGTGGCACAGGCCCGCGTGGGTGTAGCGGATGAGGACCTCGCCTTCCCGCGGCCCGTCCAGGTCCAGCTCCTCGATCTCGATGCGCTTGCCGGGCTCGTAGACAACAGCGGCCTTGGTCTTCATCGACGCTCCTTCGGATTCGGTTAACAGTCCTCAGTCTGCCCACAGCCCTCAGTCTGCGCACAGCCTAGCGCGGCTAAATGTTTTAATTCTGGACACATCAGGGTCCCGTGGCGGCCGGTTCCGCAGGTCGCGGAAGCGCTTTCGCTGGCGCGTTCTGGTGCTGGCCGCCGGACCGCGGTGACATCGCCGGCGCCGTGCGCGCCCGCAGCCGATTCGGCCCGCAGCGCTCCTAGGTTCTGCCCTGCTCGTGCCGGATGTCATGCGGAGGCTCGTAGAACGTCGTCTCCCAGAGCTGCTCGTGGCAGGTCTCGCATGACACCCACACGTGCCCCATGCCGCGGCCAAGCTCAGCTCTCTCCCGGGCCGCCGCGCAGATGCAGGGTTTCCAGCTGACCCGCGCCATGCCAGGCCACAGCGGGTGACCGAATGGGCAGCATTCTGGCTTGTGTTCGAAAATAGATACCGGCACGGAACGGTCATGCCCAGGCGGGCGGCTGGTCATGCCGGTGGGAGGCAGTCTTCTGACCGGTCATAGCTTCTGGGGCTGGCGCTAGCTCCTGAGGGCTAGCGACGTTCCGCACTTTACGTACGTCCGCGGCCGCGGGAACCTTGCGGTCTCGCCGTTCAGATCCGAAAGGACAATTAACCAAGTGGTATCCACACGAATCGATTGGGTCCGCGAGCACTGTCGGCTGTTGCGAGCCATCTCGCAGGAGTTCCGGCAGACGCGCCCGTTCAGCGGCCTGACCATCGGCACCGGCATCCATCTCGAGGCCAAGACCGTGGCGCTTATCTTGACGCTGCGCGACGGAGGGGCGGCGCTCGTCTCGACTGGGAACCTGAACACCACCCAGCCTGAGGCGGTCGATTTCCTGAGGGCGGAGGGCGTCACCGTCATCGGAGGTCCCACCAAGGACAAGGACCTGCACGGCTCCTACCTCAACGAAGTGCTAGCCGCCAAGCCGGACCTGATTCTGGACAATGGCGGCGACCTCTTCACCAGATACCTGGCCAGCCCCTACGAGGGGCTGCTCGGCGGAACCGAGGAAACCACCTCGGGTCGGATGCGGCTCGAACCGCTTCGCGCCCAGCTCCGGCGGCCGATCTTGGTCATCAACGACAGCCCCGTCAAGCAATTCGCCGAAAATGAGCACGCCGTCGGGCAGAGCTCACTGGAGTCCTTCATGCGGTTGACTAACCGCACCACCAACGGCGAGCAGGTGACCGTCTTCGGCTACGGAGCCTGCGGGCGAGGGGTCGCGGCTAATTTCCGCGGCGCTTATGCCCGGGTCTCGGTCGTGGATACCGACCCCGTCGCTAGGCTCCGGGCGCATCTGGACGGATTCAGCACGCCAGCGCGCGACGCCGCCGTCGCCATGGCCGACGTCATCATCACCGTCACCGGCGCCAGGGACGTGCTGACCGCCGCCGATCTTCCGCTCTTGCGGGACGGCGTCATCTTGGCCAACGCCGGGCACTTCCCGGCCGAGATCGACGCCGAGAGCCTCATCAACTCCGGGGAGGTGGCGGGCAAGCGCGAGTACG
The DNA here is from genome assembly GCA_963806335.1 of uncultured Actinomycetes bacterium. Taxonomy (GTDB): domain Bacteria; phylum Actinomycetota; class Actinomycetes; order Streptosporangiales; family Streptosporangiaceae; genus Palsa-504. The sequence continues at coordinate 138,313 of CAWDXO010000012.1, read as the reverse complement.
CCGATGACCTGCTCACGCTTGAACTCCAAGACGGACGGCGCGTGCACGTAATCGCGCGCGGGCACATGTTCAACCTGGCGGGCACCCGGCCGCTGGGAAACTCCATTGAATCGATGGACCTGGGATTCGCATTGCAAGCCCGCTGCCTGGAAGCGGTCGCCAACCGCAGTGTCGACGCCACGAGCTGCGTCGTCCCGGTCCCCGGGCGCATCGATGCGGCGATCGCCAACGGTTACCTGGATCGGAAATACCCGCCGGTCCCGGCGGCCTAGCCAGCTGACCGGCCGTAGGGTCAGTCGATTGGTCATGACAAAATCATGTCGCATCCGGAGCCCGCCATGGATCAGCGAACGCACCGAAGCGCCGCGGCCGTGCGTGGTCCTGTGGTCACGAGATCGGAGCCTCACCATGCCGTCGTCAGTTCCCGTGATCGACCTCGCGCCCTGGCTGAGCGGAGACGAGCGGGCCCGCGCGGGCGTCGCGGCCGAGGTCGATGCCGCGCTGCAGGGCGTTGGCTTCTTCCTGATCAGGGGTCATGGTGTGCCGGACGAGCTGCGGGCCCGGGTACGTGCCGAGGCTAGGGCGTTCTTCGCGCTACCTGCTGAGATCAAGCAGGGCTATGCGGTCACCGTCGGCGGCCGGGGCTGGCTGCCGCCCGGCGCCGAGGCAAACGGCTATGCCGAGGGCACGCAGACTCCGCCGGACCTGAAGGAGTCGTTCGCGGTCGGCGCCGACCAGCTGACCGGCGACCCCGACGTCGACGCGTACTGGTTCCGGCCCAACGTCTATCCGGCCGAGGTACCCGCGCTCAAACCCGCGGTGGTCGTCTACCTGGCCCGCATGCGCGCGCTCGCGGACGAGCTGCTGGTGCTGTGTGCCGCCGCGCTGGGCCTGGAACGCGACTTCTTCGTCAGGCACACCGGGCACGCCACGCACACGATGAACATCAACTGGTACCCGCCGATGGCGGTGGCCGGCCAGCCGGAACCTGGCCAGTTCCGCATCGGCCCGCACACGGACTTCGGCACCGTCACCATCCTGGACCGTGAGCCAGGCCGCGGCGGCCTGCAGGTCTGGACCGAGCAAGATGGCTGGGAGGACGCCCCCTACGAACCAGGCGCCTTCACCATCAACACCGGCGATCTGCTCGCCCGCTGGAGCGGCGGCCGGTGGAAGTCCAACCGGCACCGGGTACTGCCGCCGCAAGCCGAGACGCCGGAGGAGGACCTTGTCTCGCTGGTCTACTTCTACGAGGCCGATCACGATGCGGTGATCGAGGCGCTGCAGCCTCCGGTCGGCAAACCGAACGACTATGCACCGGTCGTGTCGGCGCAGTTCATCAAGGAGCGCCTGGACGCGATCACCATGAGCTAGCCGCCTCGCACAGTGCGGGCCCCAGCTCCCGGCGGCCGCGGCACCAACCGGCGCCCGCCATGGTGTGCAGGGTCTGGTGACCGAGTCTCAAGCTGACCAGGTAGGCAACCCGTCCTGTTACCCCGGCGCAGGCCCGCCAACTTACCCCGGCGCAGGCCCGCCAACTGGTAATCGCGCGCGGCGACGACATTTATCGGTAACATGCTCGAAATCATCCGGCGTGATGATATTGCTTCGCTTGTTACTTCTGGGAGCTGCCCCGATGACCGACACCCTCGACCCGCCGACCACCGCTGCCGCCATTGAGCGAAAGAAGCTGCAGCGCCACTTCGGCCGCTTCGACATCCTGTTCTTCCTCATCTGCACCATCGTCGGAGTGGACACGATCGCTACGGTCGCGCGGGGCGGAGGCCAGGCCTTCAGCTGGATGATGATCTTCGCCGTCGTGTTCTTCGTCCCGCAGGCACTGCTGTTCGCCGAGCTCGGGACGGCCTTCCCGATGGAAGGCGGACCCTATTACTGGACCCGCCTGGCCTTCGGGCACCTGGCCGGGGCGGTGAACAACTTCCTGTACTGGATCACCAACCCGGTATGGATCGGCGGCACGCTCACCATCTCCTGCATCGCCGCGATCGAGGTGTTCTTCAACCACGGCGCCAACGTGTCCACGCCGGTGTGGTACATCATCGCGCTGACATTCGTCTGGCTGTCGATCGTCGCCGCCATCACCTCCTTCAGCGTAGGCAAGTGGCTGCCGACCGCCGGGGCCATCGCCCGGTTCGTCCTGCTCGGCCTGTTCACGATTTCGGTCATCATCTACGCGGTCAAGAACGGCGCGCACGGGCTGGGCGCGAGCAGCTACTCGCCCTCAGCCGGCGGCTTCGTGCTTCTGGTCGGCGTGCTGCTGTTCAACTTCGTCGGCTTCGAGCTGCCCAACAGCGCAGGTGAGGAAATGACCAACCCGCAGCGCGACGTGCCGTTCGCCATCGCCCGCTCCGGCGTGGCCAGTGTGGTGCTCTACGCCCTGCCCGTGATCGGCATCCTGATCGTCCTGCCGGCCAGCGCCATCACCAACTTCAGCGGGTTTGTCAGCGCCATCCAGACGGTCTTCACGGTGTACGGCGGCCACGTCACCGCCAGTGGCACGGCGACCCTCAGCGGGGCCGGCCTGGTCCTGGGTGACGCCTGTGCCATTTTGTTCATCCTGTGCCTGCTGACGTCCGGCGCGACCTGGATCATGGGCTCGGACCGGGCCCTCGCGGTGTCCTGCTACGACGGGGCAGGTCCCCGCACGCTCGGCGTGATCAACGCCAGGTTCGGCACGCCGGTGCGGGTCAACGTCTTCAGCGGGATCATGGCCTCGGTCGTGGTCGTGCTCGCCCACCAGATCACCAGCGGCAACGCGGCCAAGTACTTCGACGCCGTGCTCGGCGTGACCATCTCGACCACGCTGATCAGCTACCTGCTCATCTACCCGGCCCTGTGGAAGCTACGCCGCAGCCACCCGGACACGCCCCGCCCGTTCCGGATGCCCGCCTACCGGCCGCTGACGGTGATCCTGATGGTCCTGGTGGCGATCGCCAGCGTCCAGCTCATCGCTCCCGGGCTAGGCAAGTCCTGGTTCGGCAGCGACTTCATCCCGTCGAACTGGACGTACGCCGAGCGATATACCTACCTGTGGACCGAACTCCTTCCCGTGCTGGCCTTCGTCGCCGTCGGCGTGCTCTTCTGGTGGCTAGGCCGGCGGACCAGGGCTCAAGCCGCCGAAGCGGCGCTGGAGCCGGCGACTCCCGCCTGACCGCGCGGGCCGGCCACACTAGAGGCTGTGCCTGGAACTCGCGAACACAACGACCCGGCCCCGCCAGACCCGGCCCGTGATGAGCGGACCGAATCCCAGGAGGGCCAACGCGACCCGCCCGCGGAAAGCGCGCTGATACTCGAGGGCATCCGCGGGCTGCACCGCCGGCTGGGCGAGCTTGAGCGCCGCGTTGCGCCTCAGGAACCTGCCCGCCAGGCCGAAGGGCAACACCCTGGACCGGACGGCAAGCTGGGTTTCACGCCGGCCTGGAAACGCCCCACTGAAGGCGAGGCCCGCTGGCAGGTCGCGATCGCGGTAGCGGTCGCGATCGCCCTGCAATTCCCGCTGCCCGGCCGGCTGGTCCTGCTCCATCCGCCCTGGCTGCTGCCAGCGGTGGAGGGACTGCTGCTGGTGGCCCTGGTGGTGGTTAACCCGCACCGCATTGACCGGGAGTCACGGGCGATCAGGCTGACGGGCCTCATGCTCGCCGCTCTCATCAGCCTCGCCAACGCGTGGTCGGTGGCGAGGCTCGTGATCGGGCTGGTGCAGGGCACCGAGGGGACTAGCGCCGGGCCGCTGCTGGTCACCGGCGGGGGCATCTGGCTCACGAACATCATCGTCTTCGGCCTGTGGTACTGGGAGTTCGACCGCGGCGGGCCGGTGGCCCGGGCGAACGCCACCCGCATGTACCCAGACTTTCTGTTCGTGCAGATGACGAGCCCGCACCTGGCTCCGCCGGACTGGGAACCAGCGTTCAGCGACTATCTGTACCTGTCGTTCACCAACGCCGCCGCCTTCAGCCCCACCGACGTCATGCCGCTGTCCCGCTGGGCGAAGATGGCCATGACGATGCAAGCCGCCATCTCGATCGTGACCGTCGCCCTGGTCGTGGCGCGTGCCGTCAACATCCTCAGGTAACTTCACGTTCCCTTCACGCCCAGTGGGTTTACTGGCTGATCGCGGGGGTACCAGCGGCTATCTCGGCCTGGCGAGTGAGCTGCGGCATGCTCTGGCGGGTCCTTTTTTCGGAAGCGAGCACGTTCATGCAGCACTTCATCGCCACTTACGGCTATCTCGCCATATTCGTGCTCATGGCGGCGGAATCGGCGTGCATACCCGTTCCCTCCGAGCTGATCATGACCTTCGGCGGGGCGCTGGCGGCCGGCGCCGTCCCAGGCGTGCATCTCAACCTGATCGGCGTCATCGTGGCGGGCGTGGCTGGCAACCTGGTGGGCAGCTACATTGCCTACGCCGTGGGACGCTACGGCGGGCAGCCCGCGCTGCGGCGCTGGGGCAAGCGGCTGTGGCTGCGCGACCACGACATTGACCGGGCCACCGCCTGGTTCGACCGGTACGGCCCCCGCGCGGTCCTCATCGGCCGCGTCCTGCCGGTGATCCGGACCTTCATCTCGCTGCCGGCCGGGATCGCGGGCATGGACCCGGTCCGGTTCGGGATCTATACCGTCATCGGCTGCATTCCCTGGACGGCGGCGCTGGCCTGCGCCGGCTACGCCGTGGGCGCCAACTACCAGTCGATCGTCAACGGCTTCCAGGGTCCCACCTACATAATCGCCGGCGTGGTCATCATCGCCCTGGCCATCCTGGTGTGGCGGTATATCCGGCGGCGCCAGGCCGAGAACGCAGCGGCGGCCGCGGATGGTCAGGAGGACCAGCGGCCGGGCGTGGCCGGCCATCCGCCCAGTGCCGTAGGCCGCCATCAAACGGGCGCGAAGGGCGAACGCCGAGACGCTGTGTGACGCGGAAAAGTAGCCGGGACAGCGGTACAGTGCGGCCATGCTATTTCCCACGTCCTTGGTCGGAAGCTACCCGCAGCCAGACTGGCTGATCGACCGGGAGCGGCTGCGCGACCGGTTCCCGCCCCGGGTGCGGGCCAAGGAGCTGTGGCGGGTCGACCCGGATCACCTGGAGGAGGCGCAGCGCGACGCGACGTCGCTGGCCATCCGGGCGCAGGAGGATGCCGGCCTGGACATCATCACCGACGGCGAGATCGGCCGGGAGAGCTACTCCAACCGGTTCGCGACCGCGCTGGACGGCGTGGATATCGACCACCCCGGCACCGCGCTGGACCGCAGCGGGCACCCGAACCCGGTGCCGCGGGTCACCGGCCCGATCCGGCGGCGGCACGCGGTCGAGGTCGAGGACCTCAGATTCCTGCGCGCGAGCACCGGCCAGACCGCCAAGATCACCGTGCCGGGCCCTTTCACCATGTCACAGCAGGCGCAGGACGATTACTACGGTGATCCCGAGGCCCTCGCCATGGGATACGCCGAGGCGGTGAACGCCGAGGTCAAGGACCTGTTCGCGGCGGGCGCGGATATTGTCCAGCTGGACGAGCCCTACCTGCAGGCCCGGCCCGGGCCCGCCCACAAGTACGGCGTCAGGGTCATCAACCGGGCCCTGGAGGGCGTGACCGGCACCACCGCGGTGCACCTGTGTTTCGGCTATGCCGCGATCATCCACGAACGCCCGGCGGGCTACTCGTTCCTGCCCGAGCTGGCCGATTGCAGCTGCGACCAGATCTCGGTCGAGACCGCCCAGTCCGGTCTGGACTGCTCGGTGCTGGCCGCGCTGGCGGGCAAGACCATCATCCTGGGCGTGCTGGACCTGAACGACATGACCGTGGAGAGCCCGGACACGGTGACCGAGCGGGTCCGGCGGGCGCTGCCGTACGTTCCGGCCGAGCGGCTGGTGCTCGCCCCGGACTGCGGGATGAAGTACCTGCCCCGGGACGTCGCTTCCGGCAAGCTGACCGCGATGACCACGGCGGCGGCCCGGCTGCGCGTCGAGATGAGTTCCTAGGGCAGGCACGACGGCCCGTTCGGGATAAAGAATGATTTTTTCACCGAACGGACGGTGGCTCATGCCCCCGAAGCGGAACTGGCGGCGGTCGCTGGCCGGGATCGCCATGTTGCTGGTAAGCGTCCTGGCGGCCGCGTGCACGGGTGCGCCGCATCCCGCCCGCATCGCCGCCAGCCGGACGCGCCCGGCCACCAGTGCGGCGCCGACGCCGGCCGCGACGCGGACGGCCGGTGATCCGGATTGGCGGATCACTCATCCCGGTCACCTGTACCAGCTTGAAGGTTTCGCCGACCGGACCGATGTGCTGCCCGGCATCTCGTTCCGGCTGTTCGTGTCGACTACGGCACGCAGCTTCACCGTCCGCGCGTTCCGGGTGGGCTGGTACGACGGCGATCTGGCCCGGCTGGTGTGGACCTCACCTGAGGTGCCGGGGCGCTACCAGGCGGCGGCGAAGATCGTCCAGCCGGGATCGATGGTGGTCGCGCCCTGGCAGCCGAGCCTGACCGTGCCGACCACGGGATGGTCGCCCGGTTCTTACCTGCTGCGGCTGGATGCCTCCACCGGGGTGCAGAGCTATGTGCCGATCACGATTCGCTCTCCCTCGGTGGCCGGCCGGGTTGTGCTGGTCTCGGCGGTGACCTCTTACCAGGCCTACAACGGCTGGGGCGGCTACAGCCTGTACGGTGGCCCGGGCGGGAGCTTCGCCGCCCGCGGCCGCCGGGTTACCTTCGACCGGCCGATTTCCTACAACCACGGCGCCGGCGCCTACTTCCAGCTCGAGTTGCCGCTGGTCGCCTTCGCGGAACGACTCGGCTTGCCGCTGGCCTACATCACCAGCGTCGACCTTGACCTGTATCCCAACATCCTGTCCGGCGCGCGGGCCGTGATCAGCGAAGCTCATGACGAGTACTGGTCGCCGGCGATGCGCGCCACCGTGACCCGCGGCCGTGACCAGGGCGTGAACGTGGCCTTCTTCGGCGCCAACGCGATCTTCCGCAAGATCCGGTTCGAGTCCTCCCCGCTCGGCCCGGACCGGATCGAGGTGAACTACAAGATCGCACCAGAGGATCCGCTGTACGGCAAGGACAACGCGCTGGTCACCGGGAACTGGCCGGCTCCCCCGGACGCCGCCCCGGAGAGTTCCCTGGTCGGCCAGTCCTACGTCTGCTCAGTGACCGGCAACTTCCCGATGGTCGTGACCGACCCGGGAAGCTGGGTGTGGGCCGGTGGCGGCGTGCACGCCGGCGAGTCGCTGCCCGGGCTGGTGGGCCCGGAATTCGACCAGGTCAACCCGGCAGAGCCGACGCCGCGGCCGATCGAGGTCCTGGCCCGGTCGCCGGTTAACTGCGGTGCGGCGCCCACCTACAGTGACGTCACCTATTACGTGGCCGGCCGCGGGGCCGGAGTCTTCGACGCCGGCACGGAGGACTGGATCTGCGCCCTGCCTGATGCCGCGGGCTGCCCCGTTCCCGGCGGCGGCCAGGTGGCGGTGCGGCGCGCGATCCAGGCCGCCACCGCGAACATCCTCACCGCGTTCGCCGCCGGGCCCGCGGGCCGCGCGCATCCGGCGCGGGAGCTGATCCCGCCCGCCGGCGGGCGGCCGCCGTTGCTGGGGACTTCCTGATCAGGCGAAGACTGACCCGCGGGCGTTATGCTTCCCGACCCTGGCGGAGCAGCAGCCGGCGTTCGTCCTCATCGTAGCCGCCCCAAATGCCGTGCCCCTGGTGAGTGTCCAGGGCGAATGTCAGGCAAGGCTGGCGCACCGGGCAGCCGGCGCAGACCGCCTTGGCCTGCCGGATTTCGTCGATGGCCCGGCCAGCCTTCCCGATCGGAAAGAAGAGCTCGGTGTCGAGGAAACGGCAGGCGGCTGAGTCACGCCAGCTGGCACGGTCATCGCCGATCGCGGGTTCCCGGTGCGGCCATTGCTGGCGGACAGCCGGGTCTTGAGGTGAGGTGATTGTCACGGTTTCCTTCTATTCCGGTGATTCGGTGGGCGCCTGTGGAGGCAGGCCTGGCGGGGGACCGTCATCGCGCTCGGCCCGTCCCGCGCTTCACCGCGGCCACCCGATGTTCTCGGCCGCGGTGACCGGGTCGCCGCTTACCAGCCGGGCCTGCACGGCTGCGGCCAGCTGCGGCGTGGCTCCGGGTCCAGCCAGGACCAGCGGAACGCGCCCGGCCAGCATGGCGAGCTGCCCGGCGGGAGACGCGAGGTTCTCAGGCAAGGTCGCGGCCACGACGACGAGGCCCGGTTGCCTCGCATCGACGGCCCGGGCGAGCTCCTCGACCGGGGTGTTGCACCCGAGATAGTCGATCTTCCACCCGATGCGGTTGAGGACGATGCCGAAGATCATCAGCGCCAGGTCGTGGAACTCCCCCGGGGCGCAGGCCAGGACGGCGAGGGGGCCGCGGCCGTTCCCCCAGCCCCGGGCGAGCCCGGCGAGCCGCCCGTGAATGACGTTGCTGGCGAAGTGCTCCTGGGCGATGCTGGCCGTTCCCTGCTCCCATCGCTGCCCGAGCTCGGCCAGATACGGCAGGACAACCTCCCGGAGCACGGTCGTCAGGGAGAGGTCGGACATGAGCCGGTCAAGCACGGCCTGCGCGGCTGGCTCGTCGAAGCTGTCGAGGGCCCGCCGGAGGGCCCCGGGCAGCTCGCCTGCGGTGGCCGGAACCAGGCCGGGCCCGCCCGCCTGGCCGGCCTCGCCGTCCTCCCCGAGCACGGCCTGCGCCGCCTCGGCGGCCGAAAGGCCGCGGGCGAGGTGGGCCTGCATCCGGCGGACCCGTAGGACATCCGCTTCGGAGTACAGCCGGAAGCCGCCTGCCGAGCGCGTTGGCTGAAGCAGTCCGTAGCGGCTCTCCCACGCCCGCAAGACGTGGTCGCTTAGGCCGAGACGCCGGCTCAGCTCACCGATGCGCAGCACCGGCGGGCCCTCGAAGGATGCCATACCGGTATTCTACAAACTCTTGACCGACATTTGACAATACCTAGACATCGAGACTAGCGTCACAGTCAGGCACACCCGCGGGACGTCATGAAACTGCAGCGATGCGTGGTGTGCCGGCTAGCTCCGGCAGGGAACACGAGCAGCAGCCCGGTCAAGGCCGGCCAGCGCCTGCACGCCGCGATCGGCAACAGTCTTAAGATCGTGAAGGATCCGGCCTGTACCGGCCTACGCGGCGCGCCGCGTTTCGCGAGGAGGTTGTCCGCCCGCAGCGGACGATGAGGGGAAGGAGAACACCCACTCCCCTCCACTTTCAACATATAGCGCACTAGGGGGCTTGCGGCAAGACCCGGGTCGTGGCGCAGAATGGTCGGCCGGGGCCAGAACCTGCGGAATGGGAGTCGCGAAGTGCGTATGTTGTTGGCGTATCGGTCGCGGGGGACGTCGAGCCGATGGTGGGACTCGCGGTTGCAAGCGACCTCAGATCGGAGCTGATGACGTGAGCCCCCTGACTACCAGCGCATTTGACCTTCCCGGCCGCCTGTCCGCCAAGGCCGACCCGGCGCTGATCGCCGGCGACGAGCAGCACTTCGCGGCCATCGCGGAGAGCCTCGAGCAGTCGATCGCCGACCTGTCCGGCCGCCTCGACGCCGAGCGCAAGGCACCCGGCGGCATAGGCCAGGAGGCGATGGACCGGGACACGGAGATCCACCGGCTGACCGCTCGCCTGCGCCTGCTGCGCCGATTCGGTCTGGACCTGTGCCTCGGGCACATGGTCAGCGCGGGCAACCGCGAGCCTGTGTACGTCGGACGGCTTGGCCTTACCGACAGCGCGGGTCGCCGGCTGCTGGTCGACTGGCGCTCCCCCGCGGCAGAGCCGTTCTTCGGAGCCACCCACGCCAACCCGATGGGTCTGGCCAGCCGCCGCAGGTATCGGTGGACCCGCGGCCGGATCAGCGACTACTGGGACGAGGTGTTTACCCGGGACGGGCTAACCGGGCACGCCGCCGCGCTCGACGACCAGTCCGCCTTCGTCGCCAGCCTGGGCACCAGCCGGTCGGCCCGGATGCGAGACGTGCTCGGCACCATCCAGGCCGACCAGGACGCCATCATCCGCGCGGGATCCCGCGGCGCTCTGGTCGTCGACGGCGGCCCGGGCACGGGCAAGACCGTCGTCGCCCTGCACCGCTGCGCCTACCTCCTGTACTCCGATCCCCGCCTCGGTCACCGCCGGGGCGGCGTGCTGTTCGTCGGTCCGCACCAGCCCTACCTGGCCTACGTCTCCGACGTCCTGCCCAGCCTCGGCGAGGAGGGCGTGCAGACAGCCACCCTGCGGGACCTCCTCGCCGAGGGAGCCGGCGCAGCGACCGAGGCCGATCCGGACGTGGCCCGCCTGAAGTCGTCCGCGGACATGGTGAAGGCGATCGAGCCGGCCGTCAGGTTCTACGAGAACGCGCCCGCCAGCGGGATGACGGTCGAGACCCCCTGGTCCGGCATCTGGCTGAGCGCCGCTGACTGGGCCGAGGCGTTCGAGGCACCAGACCCCGGTACTCCGCACAACGAGGCGCGCGAGCAGATCTGGGAGGAACTGCTCGCGATCCTGATGGACTCCCGCGACGGCGACGTCCCGGCTGACCTGCTCCGCAAGTCGCTGCTGCAGAACCGGGACCTGCGCGCAGCCCTCAACCGCGCGTGGCCGCTGATCGAACCGGCCGACCTCATCGCAGACCTGTGGTCGGTACCCGCCTACCTGCGGAGGTGCGCTCCCTGGCTCAGCCCTCATGAGGTTCAGCAGCTGCAGCGCCGGGACGCCCAGGCCTGGACGGTGTCCGACCTGCCGCTGCTGGACGCGGCACGGCAGCGGCTCGGCGACCCGGAGGCATCACGACGTAAGCGCCGGCATGACGCCGCGGTCGCCGCGGAACGCGAGCAGATGACCCGGGTCGTCGACAACCTGATCGAGGCCGTGGACGACGAATACGGCGTCGGTCTGGTGACGATGCTGCGCGGCGAGGACTTTCAGGACGCCCTGGTCAATGAGGCCGCACTGCCCGGTACCGATCCGGACCGGCTCGCCGGCCCGTTCGCGCACATCGTCGTGGACGAGGCTCAGGAACTCACCGACGCCGAATGGCAGATGCTGCTGGCCCGCTGCCCGTCCCGGAGCTTCACCATCGTCGGGGACCGCGCCCAGGCCCGGCACGGGTTCACGGAGTCGTGGCAGGAACGGCTTGAGCGGATCGGGCTGGACCAGATCAGCCTGGCCTCCCTGAACGTCAACTACCGGACGCCGCAAGAGGTCATGGCGGAAGCCGAGCCGGTCATCCGGGCCGTGCTCCCGGACGCCAACGTGCCGACCTCCATCCGCAGCACCGGCGTCCCCGTTGTCCACGGACCTGCTTCGGACCTAGGCTCCATCCTCGACACCTGGCTCGCCGCGCATGCCGACGGGATCGCCTGCGTCATCGGCGATCCCACGTTCCTGGCGACGTCCCGCGTCCGGTCGCTGACCCCGGAACTGTCGAAGGGGCTCGAGTTCGACCTGGTCGTCCTCATCGACCCCGAGTCGTTCGGCAGGGGTATCGAGGGAGCGGTCGACCGCTACGTCGCGATGACCCGGGCGACCCAGCAACTCGTCATCCTCACGAGCTCCTGACGCCGGCTGAAGACAACGTGGCCGGCGCGGCGGCACCCCGGGGCGGCATTTCTTACGGCACGTGTCTCACGGCACGGTAACTCCGCGGATGACGACGGGGCCGGGGATCGGGTTGAGTTCGGTGTCCTGGGCGACGCCAGCTGGCGTGATGACGTCCATCGCCTTCGGCACGGTGGCCGGATCCACCGAGCAGATCGGGCTGGTTCCGCCCACCGCGCACACGCCGAAGGTATACGGTCCGGGGGTCGCGGTGAAGGCGCGTGCCTGGTCGGAGCTGAAGCCGTCCTGGCCGGTCAGGACTACGGCGAAAGACCACCCAGATCCCGGAGTGCCGAAGGTGGCCTGCGGGAGCGCGATCGTGACGGTCCCGCTGGCCTGCGACGTGGTCATGAACGGCGTGCCGAGCGAGTTGCCTGAGGCGTCCTGCCAGACCGGCGCGGCGAATCCCTGCACTTCGACCAGCTCGCTCCACGCGTCGGCCGGGGCGATCGTGTAGTTGCGGGTGGCGTAGGCGGCAGCGGTCGAGGTGCTGGCCGCGGCCGGGTTATGCACGTACACGTCGAGCAGTTGCGCGCCGAAGGCGTTGCCGAACGTCGGGGCCAGGTTAGCCAGCGTGGCCTGCAGGTAGACGGTCGTTCCGTCGCTGATCACCTGGAACCTGGTCAGCTTGAACGCGCCGGGTGAGAAATCGGCCGCGGTCGGATACTGATACGTGCCCGGCCCGGTGTCGTTGCCGACGCCGTCCCCGGCGGAGTCGGGCACGTCGAGCACCGTGGTCCCGCTCGTCACGTCACTGGACACGGAGGTCTGCGCGTACCCGGTCCGGTTACCTGACGCGTTGGCGGATACGGTCAGCACGTCGTTGCCGAAGCCGACCGGCACCGTAACCGAGAACGACCCGTCGGCCGCCGCTACCGCCGTGCCCGTGCTGGACGGCGTGCCGGTGGTGGTGTCGAGGGACTCCACCACCACGTTCGCGCCGGGCACCGTGGTCCCGGTAACGGCGGTGGTGGGCGTCGTGACCGCGGTGCCGGAGGCGGGCGCGGTCAGCGTCACGTTGATCGCGCCGGGCGGCGCGTGCGTGACGTACCGGTTCGTCGTAACGTCCGGGGTTTCCAGCGTGCGGCCGGCCCCGATGTCCAGGATGAGCCGGAGTTCCTGAGCCTGGGCCCAGGTCAGCGGGGACGCCGAGCCTGCGGCCTTGCCGTCGGTGAAGCCGATCGAGGCGGTGGTCGGGTCGCTGCCGTAGGGCGATGCGGCCAGGTCAGGATCTTCCCACGCCTGTTCGGGCACGAGGCCCGCACCGGAGGAGAACTGGGCCATGGCCTCGAGCAGCGAGGACGCGCCGGTCAGGTTCCCGGTGGCGATGTCGGATTCGGCCCGTTCCCCGGACAGCACGGGCCACAGGTGCCCGGTGCCCGTGTCGGTGGTCGGCCACGGCTCGCCCTCAACGGTGCAGGATGTCTGGCTCGGCTGGTAGCAGTCGCCGTACCCGTCGGCGCTGCCCGCCGCGGCCGAGGTGCCGTACCGGTAATAGCCCGTCCCGCTGGGCGTGGATACCGAGATCTGCTTGTCGAGCACGCCCAGCGAAGCCTGGATATCCGGGTCGCTGACCGGCAGCTCGCCGAGGCGCACCAGTTCCTGGAACCCGCCGTCGATCACCGCGCGCTGGTCCACGGTCGGACCGCCGTTGCCCAGGCTGTAGCTGATGGCGGCGTTCGGGTCGCCGGTCTTGGACAGCCTGATGAAGTAGTCGGGGCCGTCGGGGCCGGTCGTGGTGACGTCCCATTTCTTGATGTTGCGCTGGAAGTCATCCGCGGTGGCCTGGTACAGCTGCGCACGCGCGGTGTCGCCATGACGGGCGGCGATCGCCGCCGCGGCGGTCAGCCCGGCGATCTCGGCGGCGATCGTGGAGGGAGAATAACCCGACTGCTCCTCCCAGCGCTCCACGCCGAACGACGGCCCCATCGCGACGAGGAAATCGGCGGCCGGCCGGATGTGCTGCTGCCAGAGCGCGGTGTCCCCGCCCAATCCCGACTGCAGGGCCATCAGGATCGGGTAGGCGGTTTCGTCCAGCTGGGTTCCGCCGGTGTCCGCGGCGGCTTCGCCGTTGACCAGGGAGTTACGGGGGAACTGCCCGCTTGGCAGTTGCTGGTGGTCGAAGAGGAACAAGGTGGCGGCGCGCGCGGTGGCCAGGTCACCATCGGTCAGCAGGCCGGTGAACGCCTCGTACAGGTCACGCGCGAACACCTCGCGATAGGAGCCGAAATAGACGGGCTTGCCGTTCACCGCCGTTCCGGCGGCTACCGCCTGGCCCCACGGGCTGGCCAGCGAAGCGACGATCGCGCCAGGGTAGGTCTTGTCCTCGCTCGACTTGATCACGTTCGCCGACAGGTAGTAGCGGCGTACCAGGTCCGCCGCCTGCGCGCCGGACAGGCCGGGGTACCTGAGCGCCGGCCGGTGCACGGTGAGGTCATAACCGGCCCAGCCGGCCAGATAGGCCAGCTCGACCTGACCGAACGGCCGGGCCAGGGAGGCGCCCGCGGTGGCTACCGCCTGGGCCTGGGTGCGGCCGAAGCCGAGCGCCAGCGTCACCTCATCGCCAGTGCGGGGCGTGACATCCTCGGTCGCGGTGACGTGGCCGTCGGGTGCCGAGTCGTAAGTGGTCAGCGTGTGCGTGGCATCGAGCTGGGTGAGGCCGTCGCTCGCCGTTCCGGCATACCCGAGGCTGGCCGCGGCCGGCGGGCTACTGGCGCTAAGGGCCATGTACGTGGGCACCGCATAGGTACGGTTGGCCGCCTGGGTCACGGTGTTCGTGCTGTAGATCACCGGTACCGGCGCGCCGGTGGAGGTGTCGATGATCCCGGTGTTGGCGCCCGCGTTCTGGCTGCCGCCGCCGCCGTCCCCGTTGACGTGCGCGTCCACCCGCGCGTACAGGTGCAGGCTGCTGATCGCGGTGCCCGAGCCTGGCACTGCCTCCAGCGTGGTGTGCATGAGCACCGAGTCCCTGGCCGGGTCGGTGATGTAGGTGGTGACCAGCCGGTAACCATGACGGCCGCTGGTGGCGGTCACCGTGCAGGCCATGCCGGACGGATCGGCCGCGACCGTATAGGTCATGTCCCGGGTCTGCAGGTCGGTGAAGGTGCTTCCGTCGGTGACGATGTACTGCAGGGTTTCCACGTTCGTGTTGTCGATCGTCGGCTCGTACACATCGGAGAGCACTCCGCCGGCCACCGTGTACCAGACCTTGGAGGTGGTATTGCGGGCGGTGCCGACACAGTCCTTACGGGCGAGATCGAAGTAGGACATCGTGCCAGGGCCGCCGGGCGCGGCCGCGGTGAGCTGGGCTCCGGCAGTACTCGTGGCGCCCGCCGGGCCGGCCGCGGCCACCGCCAAAGAGAGTACGCCCAGGGCGACCACCGGCACGGCCAGCCTCCGCAGCCGACATCTGCCTCCCCGTGTCAATCCCCTCATTGGAACCTCCGGTTGAGCCATAACGAGCGACCCGACAAGAGCGCCTGCCTGGCTGGACATCTCGCGGGAAAGTCACCGCGTGTTAGGTTTCCGCCGGGCGGAACCCATGTCAACGCAAACGCCACACAAGTTATGAACCGTTACTCACAACAGCAACAGAAGCCCTACGTATCACTCTTGCCGCACGGCCACTTCCGGAGGCAATCGTCTGCATCGGGGCGAAGGGCGGCTGACACTCCTGGCGGGACGATCGCGGCTCCGGCTTCGGCGTGCAGGCTGACCTCGTGACGTGGTGATGGCGGTTCGCCAGTGTCAGTTGATGGAATAACCCATAGGTAACCCCGACATGCTGCAGGCCGCGCCAGGCCATAACGCCGCGGGCGGCTGGGCCGCCCGGACGTGAGCTTGGCCCGGCACAGCGAAAAGGAGAACTCGGATGCTTGGGGAAGCGGCGATGCCGCATACGCGCCTGGTGGAGCTGCCTGGCCGTGGGACGACACGGGTGCGGGAGTGCGCTGGGCCGGACGGCGCCGCGACGCTCATGCTCATCCACGGGGCGGCGGTTACGGCGGAGCTGAACTGGGGGATGGCCTTCGCGCCGCTCGCGCGTTACTTCCATGTCGTCGCGGCCGACCTGCGCGGACATGGCGACGGGATCCGCCTGCGTTCGCCGTTCCGGCTTGAGGACTGCGCTGACGATGTTGCCGCGCTGGCCGCCGTCCTTGATATCGGCCGGTTTGTCGCCGTCGGGTATTCCATGGGCGGCATGGTCGCTCAGCTGCTGTACAAGCGGCACGCCTCGCTGCTGTCCGGTCTGGTGCTGTGCTCAACCGCGTCCAACGTCCGCGGGTCACCGGCGGAGCAACTGGCCGCTCTCGCGATGCCGACGGTGGCCTCCACCCTGCGGTGGAACCCGTTTTTGCAGCTGATGAGTGCCGAGGCTTTCGGCACGGCGCTGCTGGGCCGCATTGACGACCCGGTGACAGCCAGCTGGGTCCGCGTCCAGCTGAACCGGACCACTCTGGCCGCCGCCGTTTCGGCCATGCCCGCGGTCTGCGAGTTCACGTCGGACAGCTGGATCAGCCAGGTCGCTGTCCCCACGGCAGTGGTGGTCACGACCCGGGACCATATCGTGCCTGCGCGCCGCCAGCTCCGGCTCGCCCGGGCCATCCCGGGTGCATCGGTCCACGAGGTGGACGCCGATCACGGGGCATGCGTCAACGCGCCGCAGTTGTTCGCCGGTGCGCTGCTGGAGGCATGCTGCTCGGTAGAGCCTGACCAGTCACGATGGCGGTGCCTGGCCGGTCACGATATAGCCGCTGCCGAACGCTAGTTCCTGGACGTCAACGTCCTCGATCAGCTGCTCAAGGTGGCTCCACGGCCGGCCAAACCCGCCGAAGCTCCGCACATAGGGCGCGTGAAGCATCCTGACCTGCAGGTTCACTCCCACCATCCACGGCGCTGCCCACTTTCCGCCACCAGCGGCCACCGGTGCACCCGGACGCAGCTTCTTCATGACGTTCCGCAGCGCGTCCGGGGACTGGAGGATGTCATGGACAGCGCAGAAAAGAGCGGCGTCCGCGGTGACGGCGATCTCGGCATCCTCGGCAGGCGACTCGACGACCGTGACGTTGCGCCAGCCTTCGGCGGCGATGTGCTCGCGCGCCACCGCCGCCATCTCCGGTGACTCCTCAATGCCGACGACACCTCCCTGCGGGCCCACTTTCTCCCTGAGCAAGCCGCAGCACAGTCCCGTCCCGCATCCCACGTCGAGGACTACCTGCCCCCGGCGGACCGGAAGCGCCTCGACGATCGCCTGGCGGTAGGGCTGGAAAGCACCCGTATTCCGGTCGTAGGAGCGGGCATGCTCACGGTAGGCCGGCTGCCGCTCGGGCCGCCGGGGCGCCACCGGGGAAGCAGATGATTCGCTCATGGTTCTTCGCCCCGCCTTCGGCGGGAGCGACACCTCCTCACGCTTTTCCGGCGCGTCCTTTAGTGACAGGGTCCAAAGGTACTAGGACTCAGAGTTATTAACATCAACGGCCTGTGAATTTTAAGTTGCAGGCCATTGTTCTCCATGCGGCCCCAGCTCACCATGATGCAGAGGTGGCGAAGGAGGCTGACATAACGGTCATCACTTTGTTGCGGCTGTGCCGATTGACGAAAGAGGTAACGGCGTATTCAGGAGTGAATCCGAGGTTTCTTTAAAGCGGACCATGACAGCGATTCCCGGATCCGAAAGACGGCCGGTCCGGGCAGGCTACCGCTCTGGGCTATTGCCGGCCATCCTCGGCGCAGGCCGGTTCCGGGGCGCGCCCGTCACTTCAGAAGCGGGTCGCGAGGCAGGCCGAGTATCCGCTCGGCTATCTGGTTCCGCTTGATCTCTGACGTGCCGCCTGCGATCGACATGGCCCGGTTCATCAGCATCAGGGTCGCTGCTATCGCGCCGTCACCCTCCAGGAACGCCGCGTCCGGTCCGGCGAGTTCCGCCATGATCGCGGCCGTCTCGTGGCCGATTTCGGACAGCAGCAGCTTCGTGATGTTGCCCTCCGGCCCCGGGGCGCCGCCGGCCACCGCCCGGTAGGCGCTTCGCTGGTTCAATACGCCCATCGCGTGCGTACGAGAGATCTGCCTGCCGACCCGTCCGGCCCCGCCAGCCAGCCGCTCCGGGTGTGCGTCGAGCGGGGCGATGAACGCCTCAACCGGCATGGACATGGCGCCGTCGCCGCCGCCGATGCTGACGCTCTCGTTGCCGAGCGTCGCGCGTGCCACACTCCAGCCAGCATCGACGGGTCCGACCACGTTGGTGTCGGGGACGAACACGTCATCAAAGAACACCTCGTTGAAATGGGAGTTCCCGGTCGGCATTCTCAGCGGCCGGATGGTGACACCAGGCGCGTGCATGTCGATCACCATCGTGGTGATGCCCTGGTGCTTGGGCGCGTCCGGGTTCGTCCGTACCGTGGCCAGGCCGAAATCGGCCACGTGCGCGTCGCTGGTCCAGACCTTCTGGCCGTTGATTTGCCAGCCCTCACCCCCCACCCGCCTCCCCGTTCCCCCTGCACTGTCCCCCTCCGCCCCAGTCGCCCTGGTCGCCCTGGTCCGGATGCCGGCCGCGTCGGACCCGGCGCCTGGCTCGCTGAACAGCTGGCACCAGATCACGTCCTGGTTGAGCGCCGGACGGATCCAGCGCGCTACCTGGTCCGGGCTGGCGTGCTGAATCAGGGTCAGGATGATCCAGCTTGTGATGCCGTAGCTGGGCCGCTTGATCCCGGCCGAGGCGAACTCCTGCTCGATCACCAGCTGCTCGATCGCGGTCGCGTCCCGGCCCCACGGCGTCGGCCAGTGCGGCACCGCGTAGCCGGTCTCGATCAGCGCCTGCTTCCTGGCGTCGCCCGTCAGGCCGCGCAGCCGGGCTACGTCGGGCCCGATCGCCGCCCGGATCGGCGCCGCCTCGGGGGGCAGCTCGATCGCGGCAGCCCGGCGCACGCCGTGGCGGACTAGGTCGGTAACCTCGATCGCCGCCCGCTCGGTGTCCACCACCGCGGCGATCGCCGTGGCCCGGCGCAGGTACAGGTGGGCGTCGTGCTCCCAGGTAAACCCGATCCCGCCGTGCACCTGGATGTTGAGGTTGGCGTTACTGACCGCGGCAGGCACGGCCAGAGCCGCGGCGATGGCCGCGGTGTAACTGAGCTGGTCACCGCCGCTGATCCCGGCCCGGCCAGCATCCCACGCGGCGGCCGTCGCCAGCTCGGCCGCCACCAGCATGTTCGCGCAATGGTGCTTGACCGCCTGGAAGGTCGCGATGGGGCGGCCGAACTGCTGGCGAACCTTGGCGTACTCGGCCGCCTGCTCGGTGGTCTCGGCGGCGATGCCGGCTGCCTCCGCCGCAAGCACGGCCCGGGCCACGTCGGTCAGCAGCCCACGAGCGCCGGGCAGCACGGTCGCCGGCGCCGCGTCGAGCGTGACCCTGGCCGCGCGCCGGCTCTGGTCCAGGTTGGCGGGCACCTTGGCCTGGACGCCGCCGGCCGATCTCTCGATCACCAGTACGTCGTCGCCCGCCGGGACCAGCAGCACGTCTGCCAGGTGGCCGCTGATCACGACACCGGCCTTCCCGGCCGCGGCGCCGTTGGCATGCCTCACCTCGCCGCCCAGGGCGGCCGCGCCGATCACGCTGCCATCAGCCAGCCCGGGCAATAGCCGCTTCTGGAGGTCATCGGGGCCGGCCGCAGCCAGCACGGCGCTGGTAATCACGGTCGGTACGAACGGTCCCGGCGCCAGGTACCGGCCCATCTGCTCGGCCACGACCAGCGTTTCCGGGAGCCCGAAACCCGAGCCACCGTGTTCTTCCGCCACGTGCAGCCCGAGCAGGCCGAGGCCGCCGAGTTCGGCCCAGAAAGCGGGCAGCCCGTCCGCCTCGGCTTCCAGCAGGCTACGGGCCGCCGCGCGGGACTGATGGTTGGCCAGGAAGGCGGCGACGGTCTGCGCGAGGGCGCGGTGCTCTTCAGAGATGGCGATCGACATGGACAAATATTTACCCTTTATCCGGTGCCTGTACCTGCCTATCCGGTGCCTGTACCTGCGATGAGCCGATCTGTCCGGCTGCGGTAGGCCTCGCGAGACCAGATCGGGCGACGAGCGGGGCGGTCAGAAACCGGCAAGGTATTCCGCGATGCGGCCGGGATGCGTCATGATCCAGCCATGGCAGATGAGGTGGCGATCGGTCAGCCGGATGTGGGGTCGCTGGCACTGGCCGAACCGGTCCGGCATGTGCGGTATCGCTGGATCACCGGCCTCACCCTGGCCAGCCTGGGCATGTGGATGGCGAACCAGACGCCGCTGCAAGTCATGCTCGCGCTTCAGCTGCAGGACATCACGCCCCGCCACAAGATCGTCGCCCTGGGGGTGGTGACCGGGGTCGGGGCCATCTCTGCGGCTTTGGCCACCCCGGTCGTTGGTGCGCTGTCCGACCGTACCGCGCACCGGGGGCGGCTGGGCCGGTTCAGCGGCCGGCGGCACCGGTGGACGCTCGCCATGGCCGTGCTGGCCGCGCTCTGCCTAGCCCTGCTGGCCGGGCAGACCACTGTGTTCAGCGTGGCTCTGCTGTGGTTCTTGTTCAGTGCCTTCCAGAACGGCGAGTACGCCACCCTGAGCGCGGCCATCCCCGACCACGTGCCGGTACGGCAGCGCGCCACGGTGGCCGGCTGGGTAGGTATGCCGATCGCGCTCGGCCTGGTCGTAGGGACCATCCTTTTCGTGGACGTCCTCAACCAGGACCTGGTCAGCGGCTACATCACGCTCGCGGTGCTGATGGTGGCGCTCGCGCTGCCGTTCGTGCTGTTCACCCCCGACTATCCGCTCGCTCCGCAGCACCGGGAGCCGTTCTCCTGGCGGCAGGTGGCCTCTTCCTACTGGCTCAGCCCGCGTCAGTATCCCGATTTCGGCTGGGCCTGGCTGACCCGCTTCCTGGCTAGCCTCTCCATCGCCATGGGCACCCTGTACCTGCTGTACTTCCTGCGCGACGCGGTGCACTACGCGCGGCTGTTCCCCGGCCAGACCGCCGCGGACGGCCTGCTCATCCTGATCTTGATCTACACCGGCTCGGTGGTGGTCGCCGCGATCATCGGCGGGATCATCTCCGACCGCAGCGGCCGCCGCAAGATTATGGTCACCGTGTCCGGCCTGCTAATGGCGGCGGCCGCGCTGCTGCTCACGTTCTGGGAGACCTGGCCCGCGGCGCTGGGTGCGGCGCTGCTCTACGGCCTCGGTTACGGCGCCTACATTGCGGTCGACCAGGCACTGATCACTCAGGTACTGCCGGCAGCCCGCGACCGGGCCAAAGATCTCGGCATCATCAACATCGCCATCGTCTGCCCGGGCGCCATCGGCGCGGCGATCGCCGCCCCGCTCGTCTCGCTGGCCGGCTATCCGGCGCTGTTCGGGGCGACCGCGGTAGTGGCTATCGCGGCGTCGATCGGGGTCTGGCGGATCAAGAGCGTCCGCTAAGAGACGGGCCGATCTCCGGTCATGTCCGCCAGGTCCCTTGGCAGCCGGGTCAGATCGGCACGACGTACCGGAAGTTCCTGCTCAGCGGCGTAGGGCGGCATCGAGCATCCGTTCGCGCCGGTCGATTTCCTCGCCCATGTGCAGGACCAATGACGCGAGCTCGGCGGTGTTGCGCGGGTGGATCCGGGCACAGTATGCAGCCATCCGGTGCCTGAGCGCGCGGCCCGTGCTCATCGGAGCCCGCGTGATCACCTGCGGGATGCCCAGGCACTTAAGCGCGAGCAGGCGCCCGTCAGAGAAAGCGGGCCCATCGGGATTTCCGTTGTCGCCGACTGGGAATCCGCGCTTGGTAGTGGTCATCTGTATCGCTTCGTCCTTACTGCGGTATGGGGTTGCCGCGAACACTGCGCGAGCTGTTGGACGCGCCACGCCGGAGCCAGGTTGACAAGGACCGGCACGTCGGCGAGGAGCCGGTAACGTCGGCGCCGCCCGTTCTGGGTACCGTAAACGCATGGCACGTCCCAGGCGGCCCGAGTCACCCCGGGTCCCCATCGGGCTGAAGGTCTCCGAAGCCGACGCCGCGCGGATCGACCAAGTTCTAGCGCGGCCGGAGTACGCCGGGTGGACCCGCGCCGAGTGGTGCCGGGAGATAATCCGGTCGGCCCTGCGGTACTACGTGGGCGACGGCCCGGCAGGCGATCCTGGCCAGGCTCGCGACACCGTGCGGCCCGCAGCCGCTGAGCCGGTATCACCCAGCCAGTCGCCGCCGCGCATGGCGGCCAACTCCGCTGCTCCCGTGGCCGGCGCGTCCCCGGCTGATCCGCCCGGCAGCGAGCCGGTGCCTGCCGCGCTGGACGTACCAGTCCAGACGGCGTGCCCGCACCCAGCCGACGCCCGGGACTATGAGACCGGGACCTGCGCCGCCTGCGGAGCCATTCTCTGGGACTAAGCCAAGGCCCGGCGATATCGCGGGCCTGATGATGCGGCGCCGTTAAGGACCGACCGTGGGCTGGTCGAGCGCGGCGAACAGCAGGCCACCGATCATGGCCATGTTCTTGTGGAACTGGATCCGCTGCAGCTTGCGGGCCACCGGGTCCTCGATCGTCCAGTACGCGTGCCCGGCCAGAGTGGTGGGAATGAGCGAGCCGGCCAGGGCCAGGGCGGATAGCCGCGGAGCGCGCCCCAGCGCCAGCAGTACGCCGCTCAGCACCTGCACACCGGCGTTCGCCCGTACTACCAGCTCGTCGTCGTCGGGAAGCGACACCACTTTGCGGGTCGCGGCCAGCACCGCGGCGGCCTGATCGACGCGCGCACCCGGCACCAGCAGCGCGTCGAAACCGAGCAGGGCATAGGTGGATCCGGTGAGGATGCGCGCGGCCGGGCGCAACGTTTCCAGCATGTGCCGAGTGTTGGTCATAGCGCCTCGATACGGGTGAGGGAACCTTCCTCAGCAGGACTGTACCCGCCGGCGCCGCGGCGATGGCGAGGATCCAGCGAGGAGACATAGGAGTCCGGCCGGGTGGGATCCCGCTGTGCGGTTGACCGTTCCGGCGTGTTGCTGCACCCGCAGTGCATGATCATGCATGGTTATGCATATAATTACAGCCATGTCTAAGGTGCTCACCTCCCTACCGGTCGGCGAACGGCTCGGGATCGCCTTCTCAGGCGGTCTCGACACCTCGGTAGCAGTCGCGTGGATGCGCGACAAGGGCGCCGTGCCGTGCACTTACACCGCCGACATCGGCCAGTACGACGAGCCTGACATCGCCTCGGTGCCCGGCCGCGCCGGGGCCTACGGCGCGGAGATCGCCCGGCTTGTCGACTGCCGGGCGGCCCTGGTAGAGGAAGGGCTTGCCGCTCTGACCTGCGGCGCGTTCCACATTCGATCAGGCGGCCGTGCCTATTTCAACACCACCCCGCTCGGACGGGCCGTCGCGGGCACGCTGCTGGTGCGGACGATGCTCGAGGACGACGTGCAGATCTGGGGAGACGGCTCCACCTTCAAAGGCAATGACATCGAGCGGTTCTACCGGTACGGCCTGCTGGCCAATCCCTCGCTGCGGATCTACAAGCCGTGGCTGGACGCCGACTTCGTCAACGAGCTTGGCGGCCGCAAGGAGATGTCCGAGTGGCTGCTTGCCCACCGCCTGCCCTACCGGGACAGCGCGGAGAAGGCCTACTCCACCGACGCGAACATCTGGGGCGCCACGCACGAGGCCAAGGCGCTCGAGCATCTGGACACCGGCATCGAGATCGTCGAGCCGATCATGGGCGTCCGGTTCTGGGACCTCAGCGTCGAGATTGACGCCGAGGACGTCACAATCGGTTTCGAGTTCGGGCGCCCAGTGACCATTAACGGCAAGGAGTTCCCCTCCCCCGTCGATCTGGTGCTCGAGGCCAACGCCATCGGCGGCCGGCACGGCATGGGCATGTCCGACCAGATCGAGAACCGGATCATCGAGGCCAAGAGCCGGGGCATCTACGAGGCACCCGGCATGGCACTGCTGCACGCGGCGTACGAGCGTCTGGTCAGCGCGATCCACAACGAGGACACCCTGGCCAGCTATCACAACGAGGGACGGCGGCTGGGCCGGCTGCTGTACGAAGGCCGCTGGCTGGACCCGCAGGCCCTGATGCTGCGCGAGTCGCTGCAGCGGTGGGTCGGGGCGGCGGTCAGCGGCGCGGTGACCCTGCGACTGCGGCGCGGCGAGGACTATTCCATCCTCGACACCTTCGGCCCGGCGTTCAGCTACCACCCGGACAAACTGTCCATGGAACGGACTGAGGACTCCGCGTTCGGGCCGGTCGACCGCATCGGCCAGCTGACCATGCGCAACCTCGACATCGCCGACTCCCGCGCCAAGCTCGAGCAATACGCCGGGCTGGGCATGGTCGGCAGCGAGCACCCGATGCTGATAGGTGCCGCGCAAGCGGCCTCGACCGGGCTGATCGGCGCGATGTCCGAGGGCGGGGCCGAGGCCATCGCCTCCCGCGGGAAGGCTCCGCAAGGCGAACTACTCGATCGCGCCGCTATCGAGTCCGGCACCGACTGATCCCCGGCATGGCCTCTGACGTGGCGGCAAGGCGACGCCTAGAACTGCAGAGCCGGGCTCATCCTGCTAGCAGCCCGCTAGCCTTGCCCCATGACTGCTAGCACGGGTCCGAACCCCGCCGCCAGGCCCTCATACCGCAGGATCGCGCGGTCTCTGCTGCGGGCCATGGGATCCACCGTCGCGCTGGTGGTCATCTACTACGTGCTGCCGCTGGACCATTCCTCGACCCCAGTCGCCATCACGACGCTGGTGATCGGGCTGATCGTGCTCATCGGGCTGGTCGCCTTTCAGGTCCGTTCCATCGTCCGGTCGAGGTTCCCGGGCCTGCGGGCCCTCGAAGCCCTCGCCACCACCGTTCCGCTGTTTCTGCTGCTGTTCGCCAGCGCCTACGTCGTCATGGCCACGATTTCCGTTAGCAACTTCGGCGAGCGGCTGACGCACACCGATGCGCTGTACTTCACCGTCACCGTGTTCTCGACAGTCGGGTTCGGTGATATCACGGCTAAGACCGACGGGGCGCGGCTCGTGGTCACCGCGCAGATGATCGCCGATCTCGCAGTCATCGGACTCGGGCTCAGGGTCATCGTCGGCGCGGTGACGCGTGGCCGGCAGCAGCGGCCTGAAGAGGCAGGCACCGGTCCCGGCGAGTAGCGCGCTGCCGCTGCCTCGGCGAGTGCGTCATACCCCACGAGCTCCGGCTGCCTCGGCGGGCGGATCACCCGTGCCAGGCAGTGGCGGCTCCTCGTTCGGCTCCCTGAAATTCTGTTTGCCTTTGATAAGCAAATTTCATCCGCCGGACTGCGGATAGGAATGGGATCGGGGCGGCAGCGGTGATTAGCGGACGGTGAAGCTGGGGTAGAGCACCGGGTAGTAGCCGAGGCTTCCCAGCCCGGCAGGTCCATACCGGTACATGCGATTGGTAACGGCGGCCACGAGGACGCCGTTGATCTGTGCCGAGATGGTGGTGCCACGGGTGGTGAGGCTCAGGGTGTAGGCGCGGGCAGCGGTGACGCTTCCTGATGCGAGCGTCACGACGGTCGGGCCGCTAGCCACCATCTGCCAGGCGCCATTGCTGCGGATCCTCAGCTCGTAGCCTCGGAAGTGGCTGACGGTGGCCCGCCGGAACCCCTCGAACCGTGCGATAAGCGTCGCGCCGGGTGCCGGGGACGCCGTTCCGGACGCCGGGAGGATAACGCGAGCCGACACGGTGTAGTCGCGCCAGGTGTTCTGGCCGACGATCGCGTATGGGGCGGGTGACCGGCCGGGGTACTGCCATTCCACGGGCTCCCCCGCCGCCGTCTGGGTCAGCACGCCATGCACGTACCCGAATGACCCTTCTATCGGGGCGAGCATGTTCGCCATGCCGGCGCTGTCGGGGGTGGCGGTGTACTGCACCGGCATCGGCCCGGCGGCTGGGACCGGGGGTGGGTGGCCGCCCGCCCGTGACTGCCCGGTGGTCGTGGTGAACGTATAGATGTACCCGGGCTGCAGCAGCGCGGCGAAGGCACCGTTATGAGGGATGATGTCGCCGCGCTGGATGAACTGGCCGGGCCCGCGCAAGTTGGTACTCCACACATGCACCACCCGGGCCGGCAGGCCGCCGGTGACGTGGATGGTGACCTGCTGCGCCGCGGTGGCTACGGAGGTCTGCGCCACCATGGACCAGGCGGAACGGTTGGGCGCCAGGTAAGTGTCGTACGAGCCGCCGGAAGGCAGGTCGCCGTTAGCCCCGGCCACGTGACGCCAGCCAGGAGCGGTGAACTGAGTGGTCTGGGCGATCACCCAGGTCAGGGGGGTGACGTAGTAGTAGCCGTCCCAGGGGCGGTCAGCCATGACCAGGCCCCTGTTCTCGTGCGGGAGATCCGGCGGGATCGCGTCGATGAGCGGCCACACCAGGATGCCGGTGATCCCGGCCTGGTTGTAAGCGTCGTCGAGCGCCCGGGCCAGGCCGCCCGGTCCCGGAAGCGCGGGGTTGGTTCCGGTGGCGGGGGTGGCCCCGAGTTCGGATTCCCACAGCGGCTTGGCCATGCGGGCCGCCAGGGTCCGCGCCTGGGCGGCTACCACGCAGCGGTACCCGGTAGTGGGCAGCCCGCAGGTGTCGTGCACGCCCAGGACACTGACCGCCCGGCCGAAGGACGGATCGGTAACCATGTCACCGGCGACGGCCTGCGAGACGAGCAGCGGGAAATACCCTAGCCGCAGGCCGGGCCCTTCCCGGAGTTGCGGGGTCTGGTCGGCGGCGACGATCTGGGTGCCGCTGAACCCGGCGGCGTCCAGCGCCGCGCGTAGATTCACGAACCAGGCCTGCTGGACCGGGGTGCCCTGGTAATGCTCGTTCCAGCCGCCGACGTAGCTGACGGTCAGGCCGTTTTGCCTAGCACACCGGAGCCAGTCGACGACGTAGCCCACGTCCGCGCTGCTCCACAGGCCTCCACTACGGTCGCGGACCCAGGCCGGAGCCGACCATTGCAGGCCGTAAAGCTTGATCGCGGGATTACGCGCCAGGGCCTGGCGGGCCAGCCAGAACTCATAACCAGCACCGCAGTCCAGCTGGCCCTTGACGGGCTCGACGGAGGGCTCCGAGCCATCCGAGGAGAAACCGTCGCCGCCGATCTCCAGCTTCAGCATCTGCAGCGAGGCCCCGAAGTGCGGCGAGAACAGGTAATCGAGGATCTGCGCGCGCTCACGCGGCGGATAGTCGATGAGCAGCCGGGAGTTTCCGCCGCCACCGCTGATCGCGCCGATGCCCTGGAAGACGGGACCGGGGTGAGCGCCGTTGATGACGATCGTGGCCCGGTATGGCACAATGGCGGCCGCCACCAGCGTTCCGCTGTGGGGCCTGGCCGACAGTGCGGTAACCATCGTGCTGCAGGCGGTAACCAGCGTTACCGCGAGCACCGCTATCGCCGTGCGGCCCCACGTTCTCACGGTCACCCGATCGCGCTTGCGAGGGCTGGCCGGCGGGCCGGGCCAGGATGCCGTGGTTGGCTACATGGGCCAGGACGCAGCCCAGGGACGGGAGCAAAGCGGGCCGCGATCAGGTACGGGAAATCGACACTCAAGGTCGCGAGCAGGCCATCCGCTATGTAGTCGCCCCCGACCTTCGTCACATAGAGAAAGAACGAGCAACCGCTGCGGAAAGTTGCGGCCAGACCCCGCAAACCAGTGTTCACGAAGATTATGCATATATGTCCCATTAACTGAGGCAACCTCCCGGCGGGAATTACCGCAGACGGGTCGGAGACCCGGAAGGCTTTTGCTTGAAACACGGAAAATCGGCTTGCCTTAGTCTCCGCGCCGGGGATGCGTACGGGTGTCAACCAGGCACGGCAGCAGCCAGCTCCAGCCACGAGCTCCGCACCGGTCACCGGGCGGTGGATCGACCACGCTGGGCCGTTCCTGCGCGCGTGATAGACCCGCGGCGGTAAGCCCGCCGGGCGGTGGCGGATTCGGACGAGGCCGAGGGTGACCAGGCAGGCGGCTGCGAGCAGCGAGTAAGGGATCAGGTCCGACGTGGCCTGGGCCAGGACCCCGCTGCCCGCGGCCGCCACGGCCTGGCCGGCGGCCCAGACTAGGTTGCCAAGGCCGAAGGCCAGCCCCTGGTCGAGCCCCTGGTGCTGGGCGCCTTCGCTCACCAGCGTCATGGCCGGGGTGAACAGCGTGCCGAAGGAGGGCATGCCCACGATCAGCACCGGGACGAGCGCCCACGCCGACGCCAGCGTAGGCGCCAGCAGGCTGACCGCCACCGCGCCGGCCAGCGAGTACCTGACCGGCACGATGGCGCCCCGCCGGTCGGCCGCCCGCCCCGCGACCGGTGACAGTGCCGCCTCCACCCCGGCCGAGGCCAGGAACGTCCCGGCGATGACCAGACCCGTGACTCCGAGGTCCGCCATCCGCAGCGGCACCAGCACATCCAGCACGCCGAACGCCAGGCCCGCCAGCATCGTCAGCCACAGCCCGGTACTCAGCCGCCGGTCCCCCACCGCGGCGAACGCCTCCCGCAGCCCCTGCCGGACCGCCGGGCGCGGCGCCGGCACCGCGAACGCCACCGCCATCAGCACCCCGGCCGCCACCGCGGCGCTGGCGAACGCCGGCCCCGTGCCTACCTCATCGGCGACCGCACCCACGACCGGCCCGAACAGCGCCCCGCCCACGGCCGCGCCCATGGCCGTCCCGATCATCTCCCCGCGCCGCTCCGGCGGCGCCTCGGTCGCCAGCCAGGCCATGCCCCCGGCCCAGGTACACGCCCCGCCCAGCCCCTGCACGAATCGCGCCGAATCCAGCACCGCCGCCGTCGGGGCCCATCCGAAGACCAGGGTCGAGGCCCCCATGAGCGCCAGCCCGAGCAGAACGGTCTTCCGGTAGCCCAGGCGGCCGGTGAGCAGCCCGCCCGGCAGCGCCCCGGCCAAGGTACCCAGCGGGTAGCCCGCGACCAGTATCCCGGCCCCGGCTTTGGACAAGTGCGCGACCTGCGTGTAGTGCGGCAGCAACGGCGTCAGCGCCGTGAAGAACATCGTGTCGACCAGCACGAGCGCGCACACGAACAGCAGCAGCGCTCGCAGCGGCCAGGTCAGCGGCAACCGCTTCACGCCCCGTTCCGGTAGGCGATCAAGGTCGGCATGCTGTGATCTTTACACATCCCCGATAATGGCCCGATACGTCAGTCATCCGTCATAGACGGGTCCGGTAGGTCGTCGCCGAAGGCCACGCCGAGTTCTGCGGCTAGTGCTTCCGCGAGTTGGATCATCTGGGCGCGGTCAATGATGATGTGTTTGAGGTGTTGTGTGCCCTCTAGCACTGAGAGATCATTGCCACGCAGATCGCATCCACGGTAGTTACCCCTGCCGAATTTGGCCAAATGCAGGTCACAGTCGTCAAACAGGGAGCCAGTTAGGTCGCACCCGGTGAAATCGACGGAGTCGATGCGTGCTGCGGTGAGGTTGGCCTGCCCGGCCCGCCAAGTCAGAGTGCGATTGCCGGACCGGGCGGCTAGGGTATGGAGCTATGCCGGATGATAACGCCGACCTGAGTTCTCCCGGCGGTTCTGCGTCGCCCGGCCCGGGAGCGGGTGCCCGGCGGTTGGAACGCTTGAGTGATGCCGAATCCTTGGAGTTGCTCGCTAGCGGCGGGCTCGGGCGCCTGGTCTACAGCAGCCGGTACGGGCCCACGGCGCTGCCCGTCGCGTACCGGATCGACGAGGGATCGATTGTCTTGGGGACATGGGATCCCGTCCTCTTCGACGAGGACCTACGGACAGGTATCGCACAGGCCGAATATCAGGTCGCGGTCGAGGCGGACCAGATCGACGTGAAAGCGCGTGAGGGGTGGTTCGTGCTGGTACGGGGAGCGGCGCATCATCTGGATACCGAGGCCGAGCGCGCGCCGTTCATCGATGCCGGGCTCGAGCCGTGGATCGAGGGGGTACCTGCGCACTTCATCCGAGTGAATCCCACCAGCATCTGGGGCAACCGCACCCGCCGGGCATGATGCCGGCGCTCTCCTTCGAGCCCGGTTCGGCATCGCCTGGGCTACGGATTCGGGCCGCCGACGCTACGCCTCGGGTCGGGGCAGCCGCGCGCCGGGCTCGCCGACAGGCCGCAGTACCGCACGGCCCAGCCTATGGCTGGCTAGCAGAGCCAGTTCGATCTGCAGGCGGTCCGGCCCGATGGGACGCCGCAGGGTCTCCTCGGCCTTGCGCACTCGGTACTGCACCGTGTTCTTGTGCAGTATGAGACGTTCGGCCGTCGTTTTGTAGCTGCCATTCTCTTGCAGGAAGACCCGCAGTGTGTCACGCAGCCGGGCATTGGGCTCGTCGTCATCGGCCAGCGCTCCCAGCGTCTCGGTGACCCAGGCCTGCAGCAACTCGATCGAGCCTGACATCAGGGCCAGCGGCGCGACCTCGCCGAAGCTGGTCACGAGCTGGCCCGACGGTCCGGCCGCCAGCGCCACCGCATGGGCGCTCAGGGCCTGCTGATGGGTACGGCGAAAACCCGGCAATCCCAGGGCGGGCTCACCGAAAGCGAACCGGATCCCGTCTGCGGCGCCGATTCCTTCGGCGCTGAGCCCCGGCAATGCAATATCGTCCCGTGCGCCGAGGGGCAGCCAGGCCCACGCGGAGAATTCGTCCTGCGGGATGAAAATCGGCCTCCCTTCACAGTGGGCTCCGGCCGCTACCTCGGCAGTCACATGTTCCAGCCGCCCGAGCGCATCACCGCCGCCAGACGCCCCGGTGATCCAGGTCACTACGCCGAGGTGGTGTTGCCTGAGCCGGTAGCCGAGCATGGCCTCGGAGGAGCTCACGTCCACCTGCTCGCCTCTTATCAGGGCGCGGACGCGCGCCGCCCGGGCCGCGCTCTGGTTCCTGAGCCAGTTCTCCTTCTCCGATTCATAGGCGGACACGAGCTCTTCTGACACTTGATCGATGTAAGAAGCCAGGACTCGGGCGATACGCAGCCCGGCTGCGCTGACGATAGAGGCGTTGTCGGTCTGCCGTCCGAGTTCCTGCAGGCACCAATCCTCGAATCGGGCTGACCCGATGCGGTAGGCGCGCAGCAGCGCGGCGATGGGGACGCCGCGCTGTGCTAGCCGGCGGGCGTATTCCTCTGCCGCCGCCGGGGCACGCACCTTCTCCAGGTCGATGCCGTGCTGCAGAATGTGCAGCACGGAGGCCACGTTTTCCGCGACGCTGGATTCCAGTAGCGCCAGCACTCGTTTGTCGCCGCGCAACTGCGGTATCTCCCGGACGATCAGGCCGTAAATGTCCGCGGACATCTCGGCGGCCCGCGGATCAAGCGCGGCGGAGACCGCTGAGGCGCTCTCGCCAGCCGACGGGCTCGACCTGTCCATCGACGGATAGTACGTCACCGCCATCTCAAGCAGTCAGCGGGCATGCGTGCTGGTGAGATTTGTAGACTTCGGCGATGTGTGGCGCGAGGGTGGTGTTAAGACCGATGCCGGTGGCACCGGAGCCGACGCATCGGTAGAGGCCGCTGATATCAAAGGGAGAGGAGCCGGCATGGTGGACGAGAAGCTCGAGGTGATTGCCATCCCCGTCTCGGATGTCGATCATGCGAAGGAGTTCTACGGAAGCCTCGGCTGGAGGCTCGACGCCGACCACGCCGCTGATGACAGCTTCCGCATCGTCCAGCTCACACCTCCGGGCTCGGAGTGCTCGATTCAATTCGGCACGGGCGTCACGTCGGCCGCGCCTGGCTCCGTCCAGGGCCTGTACCTGATCGTCTCCGACATCGACGCTGCGCGCGCCGAGCTCATCGCCCGTGGTGTCGAGGTCAGCGAGGTGTTCCATGAAGGGGCGCCCGGCGCCCGGTTCCATCACGACGGCACGAATGGTCGTGTCAGCGGCCCTGCGCCCGAGCATGCCAGCTACGGCTCGTTCGTCTCATTCAGCGACCCTGACGGCAACAGCTGGCTATTCCAGGAAGTCACGACACGGCTTCCCGGGCGCGTCGACCCTGCCGTGACTTCGTTCAGCTCCGCAAGCGACCTGGCCGACGCGATGCGGCGCGCTTCGGCCGCCCACGGCGAACACGAGAAGCGCATCGGCGAGGCCGACGCGAACTGGCCCGACTGGTACGCCCGGTACATGGTGGCGGAGCAGGCCGGGACGGACCTGCCGACGTAAGCGGCGCGTTTTGTCGGTGGCGTGCGGCACGATGTACGCGTGGCTGACGAAGTGGTCTCGTCGGCGCGCGGCCGGGGGAAGTCGCAGGGCGAAACCCCCGTCGCGCAGCCTTTCACCCATCTCGGCGTTCCGCACGCCGAGCAGTACCGGCGCCTGCTCCGGGCTTTCGCGCGGGCGAAGGACCGCTTCATCGTGCACCTGCGCCCGGAGGACATCGCCGCAGAGCTGCGGGTCGATTCCGATGACCAGCTGACCGAGGCGCTGGATCAGCTGGTGAGGTGGGGCAACCTGCAGGCCGACGTCGACACCAGCCGTGTCACCACGGTGGAGGACTTTCACCGCAAGCGGTCGCTGTACCAGCTCACGGCCGAAGGACATGCGGCCGAGCAGGCAATCGCGTTCTACGAGGAGGCGATCGGCCGGCGCGGCCAGCTCCAGTCGGTCGCCCTGGCCGACATCGCCGGCCAGCTCCAGGCGCTGCTCGCGCTGGCCAGGGAGAGCGATCCGGATCCGGCCAAGATTCACCTGCTGCTGCTATCGGTAGCGGAGCGGTTCTCCTCACTGGCCGATAACGCACAGGCGTTCATGTCCGCGTTGCGGCGCGCGATCGACTTCTCCGACGGAGACATCAACGGCTTCATCGCGTACAAGGAACGGCTGATCGACTACATCAACCGGTTCATCGCCGACCTCGCCAACTCCGGTGCCCGGATTGCGGTCCTCCTCACTGACCTGGAAGCCGCCGGTCATGAGCAACTGCTGGCGGTCGCGGCCAGGCGTGAGGCCGCCGACGCGGCCCCCGAGGGAGCGGACGCGGCCGAGGCGCTGGCCCACCAGGAAGAGCAGGCACTCGACGCGTGGCGAAACCGGTGGCGCGGCCTGGACGACTGGTTCACCTCACGCGACGCGGGGCATCCATCGCAGGCCAGGCTGCTGCGGCAGGCTGCCGTGACCGCGATCAAGCAGCTCGTCGACACGGTCAGCCTGCTTAACGAGCGGCGTTCTGGCCGGTCGGACCGATCGGCGGACTTCGCTGCGCTCGCCCGGTGGTTCGCCGAGGCACCGGACGACGCGGCGGCTCACCGGCTGTGGCGGGCGGCGTTCGGCTTGTGCCCCGCCCGGCATCTGTCCGTCACTGGCGACACCGCGGATGAGTGGGAAAATGTGCCGGCCGGGACGCCGTGGGGCGACGCACCGCCGATCCGGATTTCGCCGCAGCTCAGGAAGACCGGGAGCTACGAGCGGCGCGGCAAGCCCAGCCAGGTGAAGGACCGCTCCGCGGCCAAGGAGCTGCTCCGCCGCCAGGCGGAGCACGAGGCCGCGCAGACCGCCGAGGCACGACGGCGGCTGCGCACCAGCGGGCCGACGCTGCTTTCCGACCTGGACGTGCTCGACCCGAGGGCGTTCCGCCTCTTCCTCAGCCTGCTCGGCGACGCGCTCGCGGCACGCGCGCCCGGCGACACCGAGGTGAAGACCGTCACTAACGACGGCAGCCTGGAAGTGCGGCTGCGCCTGGTCCCAGACGGCGGCACAGCTACGATCAAGACCGAGGACGGCCTACTCACCGGCCCCGAGCACGTCATCGAGATCACGGACCTGGTGCCATGATCCCGGCCGAGGAACAGGCGCAGCGCCAGGCCGCCCTCCGCGCCCTGCTCGCCAAGCCGCTGCTTGGCGCCGCCGACGACGCCGAGTCGCTCATGCTGGTCCGGCGGTACCTGCCGGCGCTCAGCGGCTGGCTGCGCAGGGAGACCGGCTGGCGGCTGGCCGCGGACGCGGAGACCGCCCGGCTGTTCAAGACCGCCCCGCTGGCTTCCGACGCTACCCATCCCGCTCGCGGGCACAACAGGGAACCGTTCAGCCGCCGCCGGTACGTCGCCCTTTGCCTGGCCATGTCCGCGCTGGCCCGCGCCGACGCACAGGCCACGCTCGGCAGCCTCGCCGACGACGTGCTCACGGCCGCCGCCGAACCCGGCCTGGCGGCCACCGGGTTCACGCTGACCCTGGATAGCAGGAGCGACCGCGCCGACCTCGTCGCCGTGGTCCGGCTGCTGCTCGCCTGGGGCGTGCTCAGCCGGGTCGCCGGAGACGAGGACGCGTACCTGTCGGCAGGTGCGGACGTGCTGTACGACGTGCGCCGGCCGGTACTCGGCGTGCTGCTGACGGGCAGCAGGGGCCCGTCGACCATCAGCGCCCGCTCGTTCGAGGCAAGGCTCGCGGAGCTGACCGCGGAGCCGGTCGCCGAGACCGACGAGCTGCGCAACCAGGCGCTGCGCAGAATGCTCACCCGGCGGCTGCTCGACGACCCGGTCGTTTACTACGACGAGCTGACTGAGGACGAGCGTGCCTATCTGGTCGCCCAGCGGCACAACATCACCGGGCGGATCAGCGAGGCCACTGCGCTGGTGCCGGAGCTTCGCGCCGAGGGCATCGCCATGGTGGACCCGGACGACGAGCTCACCGACGTGCGGATGCCCGAGCAGCGCACCGACGGGCACGTCACGCTGCTGGTCGCCGAGTACCTGGCCGGCAGGGCGCGGGCGCCGCGGGCCGAGCTGCTCACGTTCGTCCGGCAGGCGGCGCAGGCGCACGCGAGCTACTGGCGCAAGGGCGTCACCGATTCCGGCGCGGAGATCGAACTGCTCAAGGTCGCGCTGGAGAAGCTCACCGCCCTGCGCCTCATCGAGGTGGACATCGAGGTCACCCGGGACGGCACCGATACCGTGATCCGCAGCCGCCCGGCCATCGCCCGCTTCGCCCTCGCCGAGCCCACCATCCGGGAGCCCGGCAGTCCCCCCAGGGGCAAGACCGGAACGAGCCAGACCAGAAAGGCGGCGGCCGATGCTGCCAGCACCATCTTCTGAGCGGTGGAAGCCTCTGCGGGCCGGCCTGGTCGACATGTTCTACTACGACCAGGAAGAGTTCTGGTTCCACGACGGCCGTCTGCTACTGCGCGGCAACAACGGAACCGGCAAGTCCAAGGTGCTCGCCCTTACGCTGCCGTTCCTGCTCGACGGCGACCTCGCGCCGCACCGGGTAGAGCCGGACGGCGACCGGCAGAAGCGGATGGAGTGGAACCTGCTGCTCGGCGGCAAGCACCCCAGCCCCGAGCGCCTCGGCTACACCTGGCTGGAGTTCGGCCGCAGGGGCGCCGACGGCGCCGAGGAGTTCTGCACGATCGGCTGCGGACTGAAGGCCGTCGCCGGGCGTGGCATCGCACGGCACTGGTTCTTCGTCACCAGCCAGCGCCCCGGGGCTGATCTGCAGCTGCTGCCCGACAGCCGTGTCCCGCCTACCAGGGAGAAGCTGCGGGAGGAGATCGGGCAGCACGGGTTCGTGTATGACCGGGCGGCCGACTACCGCCGGGCGGTAGATGAGCACCTGTTCGGCCTCGGCCCGCACCGCTACGAGACCCTGGTCAACCTGCTGATCCAGCTGCGCCAGCCGCAGCTGTCGAAGAAGCCCGACGAGAAGCTGCTGTCCAGGGCGCTCACCGAGGCGCTGCCCCCGCTCAGCCCCGGCCTGGTGACGACCGTTGCCGAGGCGTTCCGCGGTCTCGATGAGGAGCGCGACGCGCTGCGCTCCCTCGCCGAGGCTCAGGAGGCGGCGACCGCTTTCCTGAGCCACTACCGCCGGTACGCCAAGGTGGCGGCCAAGCGCAAGGCCGCCGGGCCGCGGCTAACGCAGAGCCGGTATGAACAGCTCAGCCGGGACCTCGCCGCTGCCGAGGAGGCCTTCACGGCCGCCCAGCAGCAGCTGGATGAAGCGCAGCGTGAGCTCACGGAACTGGAGGAGCAGCGTACCGAGCTGGAAGCGCGCCGGGACGCGCTGCAGGCCGATCCCGCGATGCGCGACGCCGAGCGGCTCGATCAGCTCCGCCAGGACGCCGACCGCAAAGAGAAAGCGGCCCGGGACCGGGAGTCCGACCGGAACCGTACAGCGGGCCAGGCCCGGAAGTACGCCGACAAGGCGGCCCAAACCACGCACCGGGCCGGCACCGGACGTGACAAGCTCGTCCTGGCGCTGCGCGAGGCGGCAACCACGGCAGCCGACGCGGGCTGCGCTCAGCAGCACCACGCGGCGGTCGCGACACTCGACGGCCCGAGCCCCGAAAGCGGCGGCCCGGGTGCCTTTCCGTCAGCCGAGCCGGCCGACGGCGAGCGCCGCGAGGTCGCTGACTACCTGGATGCCCCCGAGGCGCTGGCGGCCGGCATTCTCGGCCAGGCCAGGCGAGACGCCCAGGCCGTCGCCGACCAGCAGGGGCAGGCCGTCGCGCAGCTGGACCGGCTGCTCGCCGACGTCGCCAGCACGCGTGGGCAACTACAGACTGCGCAGGAAGCGGAAGGCAGGCTGTCGGCTGAGGTGCAGGCCGCCGCGGACCGAGTCACGGCCGCCGACCTGGCAGTAGAGCAACGGATGCGGCTGATCCTGGATGGCTACCGCTCGTACCTGAGCGGCCTGGCCGAGTTGCGGGTGGCCGATCCCGACGAGTTGATCGCCGCCCTGGAATCCTGGGGCCTGACCGGCGAGGGCACGAACCCCGTGGCTGCCATCGTCGACGACGCCGCTCGCGCAGCCGGCGCCGAGCTTGGCCAACTGGCCGGAGAGCTGCGAAGTCAGCGAAACCGGCATGTGACGCGGACTGGCGAGCTGGCAGAGGAGATCGGCCGGCTGCGCGCGGGCGGCCACGACGCCCCGCCGGTTCCGCATACGCGGGCACCCGGGATCCGCGACAGCCGTCCCGGCGCGCCGCTGTGGAAGGTGACCGACTTCGCGTCAGGCCTGGCTGACCACGAACGCGCCGGGCTGGAGGCCGCGCTTGAGGCGGCGGGGATTCTCGACGCGTGGGTGACACCCGACGGGAACCTCGTCGACGGGGACGTGATCGTGGTCTCCGGGCTTGCCCCCGTGGCCGGGGAATCGTGCGCCGGCCTGCTAGTGCCCGCGATCGATCCATACGACCTCCAGGCTGGAGCGTTGCGGGAAGAGTCGGTGGCGTCCGTTCTGAGTGCTATTGGACGTGAGCCTGGGACCGCTGGCAGCGGCGCGGCCTGGGTGACCACGGACGGGCGGTGGTCTAACGGGGTTCTGAGCGGCGTCTGGCGCAAGGACCGGGCAGGCTACATCGGCGAGGGGGCACGGGAAGCTGCGCGGCGGGCGCGGATCAAGCAGTTTGAGGGGGAGCTCGACGCTGAGCGTGCGGCGATCGAGGGGCTCGACGCGGACCTGGCGGACATAGCGGCACGGCAGAATCGCGTCGCGGACGAGCACCGCAGCGTGCCTCCGGATGACGCCGTCCGCGAGGCGCACACCAAGGCCGCCGAGCGGCGTGAACAGCTTGCGCAGGCGCGCACTGATCATGCGGCGGCCGTCGCGAAGCTCCGGCAGCGGCAGGGGGAACTGGCGGCCGCGCAGGCGCGGGCGACGGAATTCGCGGCCGATGTCGGCCTGCCCGCGGATCAAGGCGAGCTCGCCGCGGTGCGGGACGGTCTGGGTACGTACCGGGTGGCACTCGCCGCGCTCTGGCCGGCCGCCGAGGCGGCGCACGCCGCGATTCGTGCCGCGGCCGACGCGGAGACGGAGCTCGCCGATAGCCGCCAGCTGCTGACCGAGGCGAGCGAGCGGGCCGCCGAGGCACGGGAGGTGGCCGGTGCGGCGGCAACGACCTACCAGGAGCTGCTCGCCACCACCGGCACGGCGGTCGAGGAACTTCAGCGGCGGCTGGCTGAGGTGACCGATGCCCTCGGCCGGCTAAGGACATCCGAGCGAAACGCCCGTCAGCGGGAACAGGCCGCGCTCGAGGCACGCGGCAAGGCGGACGGGAAACGGGGAGAACTGCGGACGCAAGTCGAGGATGCGGCGCGGCAGCGGGATGACGCGGTGCGCGAGTTCCAGGCGTTCGCCGCCACCGGGCTGCTGCGGGTCGCGGTAACGTCGCAGGAAATCCCCGACGCGGAGCAGCCCTGGGCGGTGACGCCGACAGTGGTTCTGGCCCGCGCCGTCAACGCCGAACTCGACTCCGTGGACGACGGGGACGGCCCGTGGGACCGGATCCAGAAGCGGGTGACCGAGGAGCACAAGCTGCTGGCGGACGCGATGGCCAGGCACGGGCACTCGGCGGGGCTGACGCTGAGCGAGGGCGTTATCGTGATCGACGTGGTCTTCCAGGGCCGTAGCCACGATCTGCCCGGGCTGGCCGAGGCGCTGGCGGCGGAGGTGGAGCAGCGAACCACGCTGCTGTCGGCGCGAGAGCGGGAGATTCTGGAGAATCATCTCCTCAACGAGGTGGCGGGAACGCTGCACGAGCTGACCTCAGCGGCCGAGGCCGAGGTCAGGCAGATGAACGACGAACTGGAATCGCGGCCGACGTCGACCGGCATGAAGCTGCGGCTGACCTGGCAGCAGGCCAGGAACGCGCCCGAGGGCCTCGACCGGGTCAGGCTCAAGCTCCGGCAGACGATCGACGCGTGGTCCGCGGCTGACCGGGCGCTCGTGGGGACGTTCCTGCAGCAGCGGATTGCCGCCGAGCACACGGACAATCCGGCGGCCGGCTGGGCCGAGGCTCTGACTTCGGCGCTTGACTACCGGGGGTGGCACGAGTTCGTGATCCAGCGGTATCAGGACGGCCAGTGGCGGCCCGCTGCCGGCCCCGCCTCGGGAGGCGAGCGCGCGCTGGTGGTGTCGGTTCCGCTGTTCGCGGCGGCTTCGTCGCACTACAAGTCGGCCAGCAACCCGCACGCGCCGAGGCTGATCGCCCTCGACGAGGCGTTCGCGGGGGTGGACGACGACTCCCGCGCCAAGTGCCTGGGCCTGCTCGCCACCTTCGACATGGACGTGGTCATGACCAGCGAGCGCGAGTGGGGCTGCTACCCGCAGGTGCCCGGACTTGCCATCTGCCATCTCGCGCGCCAGGACGGCGTCGACGCGGTCCTTGTCACGCCGTGGCGGTGGGACGGCCGGGAACGCCGCAGGGCTGAACGGGCGGCAGTGTGACCAACACTGCGGGGGACGGCACGAGGCTGCACCGCCTGCTGGGCGGCGAGCCCACCGCTTGGCTGGTCCAGCGGGCACGGGACCGGCTGGAGGCCGGGCGCCCGCTGACCGGGACCGTGATCCTGACCGGCGCGACCGTAGAGCAGCGGCGGGCGGTCGAACGGCTAACTGGCAGGCCGCCCCGTTCTGGTACGTCGCTGTCGGTCTCGCTGCCCGAGGTGGACCGGGTGCTGCGCGAGAGCGGGGCCGTGCCGGGCGGCCTGGCCGAGGCCGTGGCGCTGCTGACCGGTCCGCTCCGGGACCGCAACCGTGACCGGGCAGATACGGCATCCGCCTGGGCAGCCGCGTTCGCGCCGCTGGACGAGGCCGTAACGGGCCGCGTCGAACTAGCCGTTTGGCGGGGGTGGCTCGACGCGACCGGCGTCGTACGTCGCCTGGCCCCGTCGCCTAATGTGGCACTGGTACTGCTTGACCAGGTGGCGGCGGTGCTGCGCCGACTGCCATCGCGGGGAATACCTATCGGGCGGCTCGCTGCCGAATGCTGCGGCGACGCGCACGCCCTCGATGACGGTCACCCGGCCGGGACGCTCGCCGTGTCCGCGGTCCGAGCGCTGGCCGGCCTTCCGTTCGCGGCCGAGGTGAGCGCGGACTCCCGCCGTGCGGTATGGGCCTCGGTGGGCGTTCACCTTGACGACCTGTCCTCGCTGGTGCTCTGCCTCGGCCTGCCCGGCGACAGCCACACCGCCCTGGGCAAGGTGCTGGCGCTGCACCGGGAAACCGGACAGCCAACGGTGCTCACCCTCAGGCAGCTGCGCTGCCACGATGAGGCGCTATCAGCAGGACTTGTGCGGATCTGCGAAAATCCCGTGGTGATCGCGGCGGCAGCGGACGAGCTCGGCAGCCGCTGCCCGCCACTGGTCTGCGTCGGCGGCCAGCCATCCGCCGCCGGATGGCGGCTGCTTGACCTGCTGTCGGCGGGCAGTGCGGAATTCCGCTACCACGGCGATTTCGACTGGGGCGGTATCCGGATCGCCAGCGCGGTTCGTCAGCGAGTGGGCCGGGGACTGTCACGCTGGCAGCCGTGGCGGTATGACAAAGACGCTTATGAGGCCGCGGCTACAACAGTGTTGGCTGTGCATGCCGCCGCGCGGCTGCCCCGGCTGGTCGGCGACCTGGTTCCGACCCCCTGGGATCCGGGCCTAGCAGCCGCCATGGCGCGCCATGATGTTCGCATCGAGGAGGAACTCTCCCTCGACACCCTGCTCGCGGACCTGGCCTGACCAGGTTCCGGTCTGCTCTGCTGCGGTGGGAGGAGTCCGCCGCGGCCGATGACATACTCACAGGATGACCGATCTTGAAGAGAAGCCAATGCGTATCGAGGTGTCGCGTCTCCTCGCCGCGTCACTCCACGAGGTATTCGCCGTGCTGCGAGATCCGCGCGGTCACGTCGACATCGACGCCTCCGGCATGCTCATGGATGCCACTGGCGAACCGGTCGGCGCCGTCGGGGACCGGTTCACGGTTCACATGGACCGTCGGGCACTGGGTGATCTGCCGTGGGAGGACTATGACGTCGAGGTTGTGATAACGGTGTTCGTGCCGGACCGCGAGATCGCCTGGACCATCGAGGGCCGGCTGAAGCCCCCGTTGCGCCACGTGTACGGCTACCGGCTCGAGCCTGCCGGCACAGGGGTCCTCGTGACGTCCTACTACGACTGGTCGGAGCTCGACCCGAGCTGGCAGAACAGTTCAGGCTCGTTTCCTGTAGTGCCCGAGAGCGCGCTCAAGGCGACGCTGGGGATCCTCGACCGAACCGTCCGCCGCCGCCAGCACGCCGCGGAGCTTTGACTCTGCCGGTCAAGTGAGCAGTTGAGAGCGCCATTGACGCGGTGACCGCGAGCCGGACCATTGCAGCCGAGCAAGATTGATTCGGGCCGCTTCGGCGGTATGCTGCCGACCGTGATCGGCCTTCGGGAACTGTCCGGCCGGGGCGCCGGATGCCGGGCGCCGCGATGCCTGGCCGCTCGCGCCAGGGGATGATCGCGGCGGTAGCTGCCCGCTGGAGCGCTTCTGATGAGGTGATTCGAGCAGCCGGATCCCGGCTACGAGCAAGGCCACGATAACGGCGATGATGGCTCCGATACCCATAAGGAACAGTGCCATGATCAGCGCCGCGCCTGGGCCGGAGAAAGCAGCCACGGACGTGCTTGCCGCAAGAATGACTGCCGTGAGCGTACATACGCCCGACCTGACCGCCGTGTTCCCCGCCGACCGCGCCTGCGCCTGGGCGCGGTTCGGTGGCGGCTGGGCTCCGATCAGCCGACCGCGGATGTCAGCGGTGACCGCCGCTAGTTCCGCGTAGGTCCGAGACCCGAGCGTCTGGCCGACCCGCAGGTCGAATTCGTCCTTGGCCAGCAGGCCCTGTACGAACGCCGCTTTGAGCGTGTCGATCACCTGCTCGCGGTCGGCGTGGGATGCCAGGAAGCGGCCACGGCCTACCGTGCCTCCTGCCATCTGGTCGCCCGGCTTAGCCATCTCCGGCCTCCCCACGAGCACAATGAAAGGAAAGCGTACCGCGGATGTCCTTTGGCGGTCATCCTCGGACCTCGACGGCGCGTTCCAGCGCGATGGTTCCCCAACTACGTCAACCTGGTCATCGATCTTCAGTGTAGATGGATCAGAACGAGGTCCTTGAGCGCGACCATCACTAGCCCTAGCGCGGCCGCAATGGAAGTGGCGAAGAACAGTTGCCAGCCGCGTAGCTGGGCGGCTCGGCCGGCCAGCCATCCGTGGACCGTCAGCAGGACGATCGCCGCGACTAGCCCGACGTTGGCAGCCGTGAGGGCAGAAGCCCCGGCCAGCCGGGCCAGCACCACTGCGAGCAGCGGCGCGTAGGACGCGGTGACCATCGGCCAGGTGGCCGCCAGTGCGGCCCAGATGGATGCCCTGCTGGGCAGGCGACCCCCTTCGACTTGCTCGCCCAGGACCTCGGCGTACTCTTCGGCGAGCCAGTACACCAGCAACGTGACCACGACCGAGACCACCAGCGCGGCGGTGGACACGTGCCCCCCGGCGGTGTCCAGGATCGCCGCAGTGATGATGGCGCCGTATATTCCGGCGGCGCGGCGCCGCCCGAGGTTCTTCGTAGTCGGCCCGCGCTGGATTTCGCCACCTGCCGCGACACCCGCCATGGTTGTCCCTTCCGCTTGGGTCACCAGGACTGAGCCGAGCCAATCATCGCACGCGCTGACCTGCCGCTAATCGCCGGCGAGCGGGCCCCAGAGGCGGGTCCGTTTCCCTGACTGCAGGGTGCCGCGCGATCGCGGGCCATACCGTGAGGTCCCGGGTCACCCTCGGGTGGGTGATGACCTGGCCTCAGTTGGCAGCCAGGCTGGCAACAGGCCAAACGATCAGACCACGAGGGGTAACCCTGGTGCGACTACAGACATATGAGATCACGTTCACCGGTCAAGCAGGTTCCACGCTGCGCGCGGAATTCGATGATTGCGAGGTCACCGTGGGCTCGGGCACAACAACCCTTCGCGCTGAGGTGCCCGACCAGGCAGCCCTGTCCGGGCTCGTACTGCGGATCACCGGCCTCGGGCTTAAGGTAATCGACATGCACCTGGTGGGCCCGCTACCTGATGACTGAGGTCGCGGCGGTGCCCCAGG
The DNA here is from genome assembly GCA_963806335.1 of uncultured Actinomycetes bacterium. Classification (GTDB taxonomy): domain Bacteria; phylum Actinomycetota; class Actinomycetes; order Streptosporangiales; family Streptosporangiaceae; genus Palsa-504. Next base: position 95,886 of record CAWDXO010000012.1, on the reverse strand, counting down.
ACAGCTACCCGGCGCGGCAGTCTCAGGTGATGATCAGAGAGATGCTGTACGCGATGAGCCAGAGACCGAGGATCAGGCTCCCCCAGATGATTACCTGGTCGGTGTGGGTGTCTATCCAGGTCCTGAGGGTGGTCAGGAACGCCTGGCTCTTGCCGGGCTTCAAACCGGCGTAGATCTCCATGGCGAGGTAGGACGCCGAGGCTAGGACGCAGAACAGGAACAGCGCGAGGTAGCTCTCGGCACTGGACAGTTTGGCTTCTACGACCGTGGCAGCGCCCGCGCTGATCAGAACCCATGGCTGGAGCGCGGGCGCGAGGCCCATGGCGAACCACGGGGACATATTGTCTACATGCGCCTGCCACTTCGGTGGCTTCTTCGGCTTCTTCGGCGCCCCCATCCTGCGGCGCTGCCGGACCGCAATCGCGACAAGAGTGACCCCGATGGCGATCTTCACCGCCAGGTCTGCGCGTGAGGGTGCCGTGTTCGGCTTGGGGGGATTGTCGCCAGTGGCGAGAACTGTGACCGTGACCACGATGGCAAGGGACGCCAGCCAGCCGAACACGAATGCCGCGCCTTTTCTCACGCCGCGCTTTGACGGCAGCACGATCAGGAATGCCGTCAACGGCAGCGGGTCGAGCGCTATTGCCAAGCCGATCAGGACCAGGTCAAATACCATGTCCGTCCCGCACCGAAGGTGTGAGCCCTCAGCGGTATGAGGCCTCCTGAGCTACTGCGCGGCCTCCTGGCCGTGCAGGGCTTCCTGGAGTTCCTTCTCGTCGTCCTTGGACAGCGAGGTCTTCAGGACCGTACCGCCGTACTTGCTCATCGCCTCGACAGCCTTGTCCGGGGTCACCTTCTCCAGCATCAGGAACAGCGCCGAGGTGCCGGGCTGGAGCATGTCGCGGACCTGGTCCTGGAACTGCTTGTCGATGCTGGTCTTGGCCAGCTTGCCGGTCAGGGCGCCCAGTCCGGCACCGATGGCCATGCCGAAAACGGGGATGAAGAACAGCAGCCCGAACAGCATCCCCCAGAACATGCCCCACGTCGCCCCCGCGCCGACCGCGTGGTGGTTGGTGTGGACGTGGTAGCTGCCGTCGTTGTCCCGCACGATCACCGCGATCGCGTCAGGCTGGATGATCAGATCCTTGGCCAGCCGGCGTGCCTCATCGGCGGCGGCCTCCGCGGTTGCCTCATCCGGGTATCCGATGGCGATCAGATCAGCCATGGCATTCTCATCCTCTCGTGGTCCTGGGTCCTGGTGCCATCTTGAGTATGTGACACAGCCTCGATCGTGCTGTCATCGCGCCAGAGATTACTCACCCTCCGGCGGGTGATTTATGCGGCTCGTCCGGCGGCTAAGCCTGCGCTCCCGTATGCCGGGCATTTCGGCACCGTCACGCTGGCCTGCCTGACCGGCGAGGCGTTGTGCGTACCGGGTGGCCAGCGGATCGGCCGTGGCACCGTGGGCGACGACGCTGAGCAACACGGTGATCGTGATGACATCGACGGCGTGATCGGCAGCGGGGCTGCCCAGTTCCTCCAGCGCGAGCAGGGCGAACACCACCGACGCCAGGCCACGGGGACCGAACCAGCCCACCAGGGCGATCGTGGCCCGGTCAAGCCGTGCGCCGGTCAGTGCCACCGCCACCGGCACCATCCGGATCACCGTGAGGCTGAGGACCGCATACAGCACGATCTGCCACGTCAGGCCCTCCACCGCCGGCGCCACCGCGACGGCGCCGAACGCCAGCCAGACCAGCAAGGACACCAGGGCGCCGGTTTCCTCGACGAACGGCACCAACGGCTCGCCGCGCGGGCCACCTGCCGTGCCGAACGCTAGCCCGCCGACAAATGCGGCGATGAACCCGTTGCCGTGCAGCGCCACCGCGGATGCGTAAGCGCACACCGCCAGGCCCAGCACCGCTGGGCCGGCAAAGCCTTCAGCGACCCAGCCGCGCCGGCGCGCCCTGTTCACCAGCAGGCCACCGGCACCGCCCGCGGCCACGCCGACGAGAAGGCCCACCGCCAGCTCAGCGGCGGCGGCGGCTGGACCGTGGCCGGCGACCTCTCCGCCCGTGGCCGCCCCTGCTATGGCCACGGACACAAAGGGCGTGGCGATGCCGTCGTTCAGGCCGCTTTCAACATTGACCAGCCGGCGGATCCTGGCCGGTATCGCCGGGTTGGCTATCATGCCCGCGCCAAGTGCGGCGTCGGTGGGCGCCAGCGCCGCCCCCACCAGCAGCGCCAGCCAGATACCGGCGCCGCTGTCCAGGGCGAACGCCAGCAGCGTGCCCAGGCCTATCGTCACCGGAAGCGCGACCCCGAGCAGCCGCAGGTACAGGCCCGCATCCACCCGCAGCTCATGCAGCCCGACCCGCGACGCGTCCGAGAAGAGAACCAGGGCGAGGGTGAACTCCGCCAGCTCCTTGATCACCTCTCTACTGGGCGTGACGCCCAGCACTGCCAGCGGTCGGTGGGTGAGCAGCAGCCCGGCCAGCACGAAGGTGATCGGCGCGGTGACGTCGAACCGTTCCAACCTGGCCGACAGCGCGCCCCAGCCAAACACCAGCGCGGCCACGATGGCCAGATCGGCAACGGTCACAGCCTCACCCGCTCTCCGCGCTTACCGACGATGCACGCTGGCCATCGCAGCCTGGCTCGGGCATGGCCAAGGCCGCCGCTGCTGGTGCCGGGTGCTGTCATCCCAGGGTAGCGACGAGGATGGCCTTGATGGTGTGCAGCCGGTTCTCCGCCTGGTCGAACACGATGCTAGCCCCGGAGTTGAAGACCTCGCCGGTCACCTCGAGGCCAGAGGTCATGCCCGTGTGCTCCATGATCTCCCGTCCGACGGTGGTGTTCGGGTCGTGGAAGGCCGGCAGGCAGTGCATGAACTTGACGGCTGGGTTCCCCGATGCCTTCAGTAGGGCCGAGTTGACCTGGTAAGGCGTCAGGAGCTTGACCCGGCTGGCCCAGACGTCCTTGGCCTCGCCCATCGAGACCCACACGTCGGTGTGGATGAAGTCGACCCCCGAGACGGCTTCCCGGGGATCCTCGGTTACGGTGATCCGCGCGCCAGTCCGCCCGGCGATGTCCTTGGCCAGGTCGACCACGTCCTTGGGCGGGTGCAGCTCGGCCGGCCCGGACAGCCGCACGTCGCTGCCCATCAGCGCGCCCATGACCAGCAGGGAGCGGCCCATGTTGAACCGGCAGTCCCCGACGAACGCGTAGGCCAGGGCGTGGTAGGGCTTGCCGCTGGCTTCGTGCATGGTCAGGAAGTCCGCGAGCATCTGGGTGGGGTGCCACTCGTTGGTCAGCCCGTTGTACACCGGCACCCCGGCGTGGGCGGCGAGCTCTTCGACGTCGGCCTGGCTGTTGCCGCGGAACTCGATCGCGTCGTACATCCGGCCCAGCACGGCGGCGGTGTCGGCGATCGACTCCTTGTGGCCGAGCTGGGAGCCGGACGGATCCAGGTAGGTCACGTGCGCACCCTGGTCGTAGGCACCGACCTCGAACGCGGACCGGGTCCGGGTGGAGGTCTTCTCGAAGATCAGCGCGATCTCCTTGCCCTCGAGGTGCTTGACCTCAGTGCCGGCGTACTTGGCCAGCTTGAGCGCCTCGGACAGCTTGAGCAGGTAGCCGAGCTCGCGCGGTTCGAAGTCGATCTCCTTGAGGAAGCTGCGGTTCTTCAGGTTGAACGCCATGACTGTGTGTCTCCCGTGGGCTCAGAATGCCGGGTCGCGTTGCAGCGGGCAGGTCATGCAGTGGCCGCCACCGCGGCCCTTGCCGAGCTCGAAACCCGCGATCGTGATCACCTCGATGCCGGCCTTGCGGAGCGCGGTGTTCGTGCCGGTGTTGCGCTCGTAGGCGACGACCACGCCAGGTTCGAGCGCGACGACGTTGTTGCCGTCGTCCCACTGCTCGCGCTCGGCCTCGAAGGAGTCCCCGCCGGTTTCGATGACGCGCATCTTGCCCACGCCCAGGGCCCGGCCCATCAGCTCGGGCAACGTCCCCTGCTGCTCCTCCACCACCAGATCGTCGGCCGAGGCGCCGGGCCGGATCGCCCATATCCGCGCCCCGTTGACTACCTGGGGGAACAAGGTGACTAGGTCCCGGTCGCACATCGTGATGACCGTGTCCAGGTGCATGTAGGAGCGCGACTTGGGCAGGTGCACCGCGAGCACCTGCCGGGCTGAGCTCGCCCGGAACAGCGACCGGGCGATCCACAGCACCGCCTGCGGCGTGGTCCGCTCGCCCATGCCGATCATCACCGTGCCGTTGCCGATCGGCTGCACGTCGCCGCCTTCGACGTGGGCACGGCCCCAGTCCTCATCGGCCCCGCCAAGCCAGATGGGGAACTTCTCGGCTGCGAACATCGGGCTGAACCGGTAGATGGTCTCCATGATCATGGTCTCCGGCTTGCGGGCCGGCTTGGTCATCGGGTTGATCGTGACCCCGTCGTAGATCCAGCACGACGGGTCGCGCTGGAACAGGAAGTTCGGCAGCGGCGGCAGCAGCATCGACGTCGGGTCGGCGGATTCCCACACCAGGCCCACGTCCCGCTGGACGTCGGCCTTGGTGATCCCGCCGATCAGGAACTCCGCCACCAGCGCCGGGTCCGCGGACCCGACCCACTCGGCGGCCCGCTGCGAGGCGGTAATGCCGACCTCGCGCTCGTTCAGGATGTGCCCGCGCACCCAGTCCCGGGCCTCCGGGCTGGCCAGCGCCTGGGCCAGCAGGTCCTCGGCTTCGAGCACCTCGACGCCGCGGTCGCGCATCGCCCCGCAGAACATGTCATGCTCGGCCTTGGCCCGCGCCACCCACAGCACGTCATCGAAGAGCAGCTCGCCGGCGTTAGACGGGGTCAGGCGGGTGTGCTCAAGCCCCGGCCGGTGCACCATCACCTGACGCAGCCTGCCCACCTCGGAGTTCACTCCGAACGGCATGTTGATCACCTCGTTGTCTCGATAGCGGGAGGATTATCGTTGGTCCGCCCGGCGGCTGACCGCCGGGGCCGACTCGCCCTGGGTGCCGCTCGCAGGGGGGCGATCCGGGATACCGTCCTCGTTCGGCCCATATCTCGCTGAAACCCGGGGAGGGCAGTCCGTGCTGATGGTTCTGGTGTCGGTCATCGCCGGTCAGCTGCCTTCCGGGGCGACGGTGTTGCTCTGGCGTCGCAGCTGGATGAACTTGTCCACGGCGACGAACGCGGGCGCGATGAGCGACAGGGCGAGCACCACGACCCACTGCCGTCCGCTGAGCGAGGTGGTGTCGAGCAGGCGCTGGAGCATGCCGAGTCCGACGGCGGCCCAGGTGAGGATCCAGCCGAGGATGATCCAGCCCAGGTAGGGGAACACCGGCGAGGACCAGGGCGCCTGGCGTTCGCGCCGCATGACCAGGCCGATGTTGACCGCGCTGAACGAGACGATGGCGAAGGCCATGGTCATGTTGACCGACGCGGCCGTGGTGCTCGGCTTGCCGGGGCCCCATTCGAGCACGGACAGGGCGATGGCGGCGACTACGAACCCGGTGATGAACCAGCGGATGATCTGGGGGGTGGTGACGATCTTGGTGCCGGGCTTGCGCGGCGGCCGCTGCATGACCCCGGGGTCTGGGACGTCGACGATGAACCCGATCACCACGGTGATGACCACGAAGAACTTGCAGAACAGCAGCTGGAGCGGGAACAGCGCGACGCCGCCGTTGATGTTCAGGATGGTGGCGTAGACCATCAGCTGCAAGACCGAGGACAAGATGGTCAGCTGCAGCTTGATGTAGGTGGAGATCCGCCGGTAGATGTCGCGGCCCAGGTCGACGGCCTGGACCAGGGTGGCGAAGTTGTCGTCGGTCAGCACGATCTTGGCGGCCTGCTTGGTCACCTCCGAGCCGCTGCCCATGGCCACGCCGATGTCGGCCTGCTTGAGCGCGGCGGCGTCGTTGACCGCGTCGCCGGTCATCGCGACCACGTTGCCGGATTGCTGCATGAGCTTGGCCAGCCGCAGCTTGTCCTCCGGTGCCACCCGGCCGAACACGTGCAGCTGGGGAAGCCGCTCGACCACCTCGGCATCGGACAGGTGCTGCAGTTCGGTGCCGGTGATCACGCCGGGTCCCAGGCCGAGCTCGTCGGCGATCGCGCGGGCGGTCACGGTGTGGTCGCCGGTGATCATCCGCACGTCGACCCCTGCGCCCAGCGCGGCGTGGACCGCGTCCCTGGCCTCGGTGCGCAGCGGGTCCACGATCCCCACCAGCGCGACGAAGACCAGGTCCGTGACGGCGGCCATCGGATCAGCCAGCGCCGCCGACATCGCCGCGTCATCCATGTCCTTGGCGGCGAACGCGAGCACCCGCAGCCCGCGCTCGGACAGCTGGCGGTTGGCGGCCAGGAGCTCGTCCCGGACGGTGCCGATCGGCACTTGCTGGCCATGCCACAGGGCCCGGTCGCAGTGGTTCAGGACGACGTCCGGCGCGCCTTTGACGGTGACCAGATGCGGCTGCCGGACGATCGGGCCGGCCAGCCAGTCCGGGCGATCGTGGAAGGTGGCCATGAACTTGTACTCCGAGTCGAACGGCACCTCGGCCAGGCGGGGCAGCGTTTGCCGGGTCTGCTCGGCGTCCACGCCCATCTTCGCGGCCAGCACCACGAACGCCGCCTCGGTCGGGTCGCCGATGACCGAGCCGTCGTCGCCGACGGTGGCATCGGTGCACAGCACCAGGCCCAGGGCCAGGTTACGGAAGTCGGGCGGCTCTCCCCCGGCCACGCCCAGGATCGCGCCGGTCTTGACGTAGCCGGGGCCTTCGATCTTGAACCAGTCACCGCCGCCCAGCATGGTGGTCGCGGTCATCGCGTTCATCGTCAGCGTGCCGGTCTTGTCGCTGTTGATGACGGTGGTCCCGCCCAGGGTCTCCACGTCCGACAGCGACTTGACCACCGCCTTGTGCTCAGCCAGCCGCCGCGCCCCCGACGACAGCATGGCCTGCACGAACGTGGGAAGCCCGGTCGGGATCGCCGCGATCGCGGTGGAGATGCACAGCAGCACCAGCGTGGTGGTGTCCTGGCCGCGCACCAGGCCGAAGATGGCGATGATCGCCACGGCCAGGAACGCGATCAGGCCGAACACCTTGGTCATGCCGTCGAGTTCGCGCTGCAGCGGCGACTTGGACCGCTGGGTGGCAGTGACCATCCCGGCGATCTTGCCCATCTCGGTCGCGCTGCCGGTGGCGGTCACCACGATCGTCGCGGTACCCCGGGTGACCTGGGTGTTCTGGAACACCAGGTTGGTCCGGTCGCCCAGCGCCACCTCACCCTCGGGCAACGTGCCCGCGTCCTTGGGTATCGGCGCGCTCTCCCCGGTCAGCGCGGCCTCTTGCACCTCCAGCGTGGCCGAGGAAGCGATCCGCCCGTCCGCGGGGACGACATCCCCGGCCTCCAGCAGCACGATGTCACCCGGTACCAGCGTGGTCGATTCGATCTGCTCGACCTGCCTCGAGCGCCGCACCCGGGCATGCGGCACCTGCAGCTTGGCCAGCGCCTCCACGCTGGCCCGGGCCTTCAGCTCCTGGGCCGTGCCCATCACCACGTTGAACGTCACCAGCCCCAGCACCACCACGGCCGTCGCGATCTGGACGATCGCGAAACTAGCCGCGACCACGATCAGCAGCATGATGTTCATCGGATTGACCAGCTGGGCCCGGGCCACCACCCACATGCTCGGCGGCGGCTCGGCCGCCACCTCGTTCGGCCCGTACTCCTCCAGCCGCCGCTCCGCCTCGTGGGCGTCCAGCCCGTCATCCGGATCGACGCCCATCTGCCCCGCCGCGGCTTCCGGCGACAGGGCGTACCAGGCGAGGTTCTCGGCGGGTTGCTGCACGGTGGTCATCTGAGCTCCTCAGGACGGTTTCGGCGCACCCGCGCCGCCGCGGCTGGCCTAGTGCGCGAGCTGGACATTCTTTGCCCTCCCGGCGTGGAAGTGTTTCCATCCGTAGTCCAGCGCCACGCTCAGCACCAAGATGCCCGCCAGCGTGGCGATCGAGGCGGGCTCGTGGATCAAAGTGGTGAACACGAACGTCACGAAGACCGCGCCGGCCGCTACGATCGCCAGCACCAGCATCAGGAGGTTCGCGCCGGTCTCGGCGCGGACCCGCAGGTGCGCCGCGGTGATCATGGTGAAGATCACCAGGGCCACCGCGCTGCCGATCGACGCGATCGAGTCCAGGTTGAACACCACGGCCAGGACCAGGCACAAGGCCGCCTGGATCAGCAGCCCGTTCGAGGCCCGGCCGCCGGCCTTGCGCGCCATAAGCGGCGGGAACTGGCCCGTCTCGGCCAGCCGCTCGGACATCCCCTGGGCCGGGTACAGGCCCGCGTTGGTGGCCCCGGCGGTGGCGAACAGCGCGGTGACGGTCATCAGCCAGTAGCCCGCCCGGCCTAGTGTCGGCTCGGCGGCCACCGCGATCGCGGTCCCCCCCGAGGAGATCACCTTGTCCACCGTCAGCGTGCCGAACACGCCCAGCGCGATGGCCACGTAGATGGCCGTCGCGATCCCCAGCGCCAGGAACATCGCCTTGGGCAGCTGCCGGGACGGCTTGGCCAGGTCCTTGGCGGTGAAGGTGATGATGCCGAAGCCCAGGAAGGCGAAGAAGGTCAGCGCCACGGACGAGATGATGTCCCGGGCCGACGGGTACCCGGAGAACGCCAGCAGCGACGGGTGAATGTTCACCAGCGTGACCACCGAGAAAAAGGCCAGGATCCCCAGCACCACGTAGACGATCACCGTCTGCGCATTCGCCACCAGCCCGGACCCGGCGACGTTCAGCGCGGTCATCACCACGATGATCAGCGCCGCGAAGACCTTGATCCAGGTGGCGTTCTCCCCGGCGAACGTCGAGGTGGCGTAGCTCCCGAACGACACCGCCACCATCGCCGTCACGATCGCGTTGGCCATATAGGTCAGCCACGCGGTGACCCCGGTGAAATGGCCGTTGCCGGTCGATTTCGCCACGTACTCCAGCAGCCCCCCAGCCGAAGGGTACCGGGCGCCCAGCTTCGCGAACGAGTACCCCTGCAACCCCGCGACGACCCCGGCGATCAGGAACGACAGCCACACCGCCGCCCCGGCCACCTCGCCGGCCGCGCCCAGCAGCGCGAAGATCCCCGCCCCCACCATGGCTCCGACACCGATGAACGCGGCCTGCCGCACCGACAGGTACTTCTTTACGGGCGGCGTCTGCGCGGAGCCGCTCACGTCCGCTCGCGATTCTTGGCTCATGACTCGGCCGCCCCCGCCTGGCCTGTCTGCAGCGCGCTCAACGTGACAACGTTCGTGCCGGCTTTTCCGGCCACGATGCCAGTAATGTCATTCAGCGAGCCGATCGCCGCCCGCCTGCCGGTCTTCGCCGCGAAGCGAGCCGCGGCCTCGACCTTCGGGCCCATGGACCCGGCCGCGAACTCATAACCGGCTAGTTCTTCCGGCGTCACCTGGCCTAGCCGCCGCTGCCCCGGTTTGCCCCAGTCGAGGTAGACGCCATCCACATCGGTGGCCATGAGGAGCAGGTCCGCGCCCACGTCCTCGGCGAGCAGTTCGCTCGCCAGGTCCTTGTCGATGACCGCCTCGACGCCGACCAGGGCGCCACTATCCGTAGACCTGTGCATGGTGGGGATGCCACCGCCACCCGCGCAGATGACCACGGCTCCACGGTCAAGCAGCCAGGTGATCGGCGTGATCTCGAGGATCTGCCTGGGTTTGGGAGATGGCACCACCCGACGCCAAGCAGCGCCGTCTTGCCGGAACGCCCAGCCCTTCTTGGCGGCCAGCACGTCGGCCGCGTTCTTCTGGTAGACAGGACCGACGAACTTCGCCGGGCTGGCGAACGCCGGATCGTCCGGATCCACCACGATCATGGTGAGCAACGTCGCCACCTGGGTCTCGGGTGGCAGCAGGCTCCGCAGCTCCAGCTGGATCAGGTAGCCGATCATGCCCTGGGTGCCCGCATCCAGGACATCCAGCGGGTAGGGCTCGGCTTCCCGGTACGCCTCGGCCTGCAGGGACAGCAGGCCTACCTGCGGCCCGTTGCCGTGGACGACCACGATGCTGTGCTCCGCGGCCAGCGGCGCGATCGCCTCTGCCGCGATGGTGATGTTGCGTCGCTGCACTTCGGTGGTCATCGGGTCGCCGCGGCGCAGCAGCGCATTGCCGCCCAGCGCGATCACGATCCGCATCTCAGGTCCTCGTTCGGTGACCGGCGGCCGGGAGACCGAACGGATCCGGTCGTTTCCTGCCAGGCGGCTCTCCGGCAGGCCCTCCGACTTCTGCAGAGACTTGAACCCTGTTCGTCATGGCTCACCCCTAGCTGCCGATGGGGGACGCGTGACCGTCGCCGGCTCCTGCTCATGTCCGAGCCGGTTCCCAAATTCTGTTCGAGTCTTCTCCGAGTGTCGTCACCCTACCCAGGGTGATTCCCGCCCATTTGCGCGGCGTTCGTGCGCCCGGCCGCTGCCGGACATCGAAGGCCGTGGTCTTGAGGAAGGCCTACGACGTCTGAAGGCCGTGGTTAGGAGAAGGGTCACGACGGACACCCCGGACGTTTGATTCGGTCAGCCGGCCTGGGCGGGACAGCCTGCCTCGTGCTGGGCGGCCTGGATGTAGGACACGAGGGCGTCGTTCGGGAACCCGGTGGCCTTCTCATGCGCCTGGCTGGTTGTCTTGGCTGCGGTGAGGAAGACCTGCAGCGCGGCGCACCGGCGGGTAGCCGTCGCGGCGTCAATTCGCGGCTGGAGCTGGGAACTGTAGGTGGCCCAGGGCACCTGCTGGGCCGTGTCGCAGGCGCTGGCCAGCAGGGCCGTCACCAGGCCGGCCACGACTAGGAGGATCCGGCCAGGCCGCCGGCGGCGGTGTGCCTGCCGGGCCGGTCCGGGCGGGGAGTATGTGGCGTCCATCTATTTCACCGGCCCTCCGAGAGCGGGGACCGCGACCCCCAGGAGCATGAACAGGCAGGTGAGGATCAGCAGGATGCCCAGCAGCGGGGCGATGAACTTCAGGTACCGGTCGTAGCGGACCCGGCTGAGTGCGAGCCCGCCCATCACGATCGCCGAGGTGGGGGTGAACAGGTTCATCCAGCCGGAGGCGGACTGGTAGGCGGTGACCACCATCGCCCGGCTCACCCCGGCGAAATCGCCGAGCGGAGCCATGATCGGCATCGCCAGCGTGGCGTGCCCGGAGGAGGACGGGACCAGGAACGCCAGCGGGATGTTCACCAGGTACATCACCACCGCGAACGCCCCGGAGGACAGGCCGCTGACCGCACCCTCCAGCGCGTGCAGCACCGTGTCGGTGATCCCGGCGTTGTTCATGATCACAGTCACCCCGCGGGCCACCGCGATGATCAGCGCGGCGCCGATGAAATCGCCGGCGCCTGCGATGATGCCGGTGACCGTGCCCTCCTCGCCGAGCCCGCCCACCAGCCCGACCAGCACCGCGCCGACCAGGAACAGCGCAGCCAGCTCGGGGAAGTACCAGCCCAGGGTGATGCCCTCCAATGAGGAGCTGAAGTCCCCCCACGGGATCACCGAAAAGATCATCAGCCCGAAGGTCAGCCCGAAGATCCACAGCACGATTTTGTGCCGGCCGGTCATCGGCTCAGGCGGCCCGGCCGGGCCGCTGGCCAGGGCCTCGTCGCCTTCGACGGCGGGTACCAGCGACTTGGCCGGATCGTTCTTGACGCTCCTGGCATAACGCAGCACATACAACAGGGCGACGGTAGTCATGACGACGTACATAATCAGCCGCAGTCCGATGCCGTCCCCCAGGGCGACACCCGCGGCGTCAGAGGCCACCCCGGTCGCGAACGGGTTCACCGTCGAGGCCAGCGTCCCCACCCCCGCGCCGACCATGATGATCCCCACACCGACCAGCCGGTCATAACCCAGGCCGATGATGACCGGCAGGATGATCGCGTAGAACCCCAGCGTCTCCTCGGCCATCCCGTAGGTGGTCCCGCCGACCGAGAAGATCACCATCAAGATCACGATCAGCAGCAGGCCGCGCTTGCGGAAGCGGTTGGTAACCCGCCCGATACCCGCATCCAGCGCCCCGGTCTTGATGGTGACGGTGATGAATGCGCCGATGGCCAGGACGAAGAAGAACACCTGGATCGCGCCGGCCAGATCGCCGGTGTTGTAAGGCCCCGTGTCGCCCGGCGCGGTGACGATCTCGGCGGGCACCTGCTTGCCCGCTGTGGTCCCGCAGGCCGCCTGGCCCTTCTTGAGCAGGTCGGGGCTAGGGTCCGAGACAACCTCCGACGGCGTCCGCACGCCGTAAAGGCCGTTAACCGGCGACAGCCACAAGTCATACAGCCGCTCCTGGAAGGACAGGTCGACCTTGACGGCGCCGAACGTGCCGGGGATCGGCTTGGGCGCCCCTCCGTCGCAACTGACATAGGAGTAGCTCCCCGGCTTGATGATAAAGGTAAGGACCCAGACCAGCACCAAGACGAAGAACAGCACGGTGAACGCGGTCGGGAACTTAAACCGACGTTTGGGTTCGGCGGTGGTGTCGTCCGAGGTGGTCTGCGTGTCGGTCGTCATGATGCCCGCCCCGGGTCAGAGGGGTCGCCAGCAAGGGGCAGAACACAAGATGGCGGCCGCCACGGACCGTGCCGGGCTCGCAATCCGCGAACGGGGATGACCGTGGCCGCCCCCGCGATCGTGACGGTGTTCAGCTCGTAGCCGCCGGTCACGCCGGGTTCCCGGCGTGACCGCAGCGGGACAGATGCCAAGGCGATCAGGCCGGAGCCGCGGCCTTCCATATAGTGCCCGGCCGCGCTCCTTGCTGGGTTGCTTGTTGCCGACATCATTGGCGCACCCCCGGACGACGAAGATCGCGAACCGTGACCCCTGCAGCCTTTTCGAGTCCTGCCGAGGCCACATCACCCTTCCTGGGGTGATTCCTGCCTGCTTCCGGAAGCCGTGATGTCAACGTGACAGCGTTGGTTTACCGATCATGATCGGGCAGCTCAGCAGTGCCGGGAGCCTGCACGGCGTCTCGGCAGTGACGCCGGCCGGCTGACTGGAGGCACGGCACCGGCGCTCGGTCCTGGGCAGACTCGCGACGGGCCGACAGCGGGCGCCGCTGAGGGAGCGGGTGGTTAGCGCCCGGCGGCGCGCAACTTAGCTCGCGGCGCCCCCGCCGCCCGGCGGAGACGTGTCACCTGCGTCAGACTTCGCGTCGGCTTCGATGTCGGCGGTGTCGGCCTTCAACTCCCGGGCTTCGACCTTCTTGGCCTTCTTCATCGCCCGCTCGACCTTCGCGCCCATGTCGGACACTGCGACTACGACCAGGCCGGCCTGCCCGGCGTCCAGGTGCTCGCCGAGTTCCTTGAGGTCCCGGCGGCTCATGCCGGCTGCGGCGTGACCGGCAACCGCACCGAGGACCGCGCCGCCGCCGGTGGCAACCGCGAGCAAGCCACCGCCGATCGCGGCGAACGGGAACAGGGCCACGACCAGGCCGGTGGCCAGGCCTACCCCTCCACCGAGCACACCGCCGACCCGGGTCGGCGTCTCGTGCTTCCTGGTGATCTTGACCTTCCCGTCGGCCCGCCGCTCGACCACCGCAGCGTCATAAGCGTCGATCAGGCCTTCCTTAGTGTGCAGATCCTTAACCAGGTCGTAGTCGGCATCAGCGTCGCTGACGTTGTCGTACACCCCGACATAGGCCATGAATGTGTCGATTGCCATCGTGTACCTCCCGGACCGGAGCCTTCAGGTGGGGCGAGACTTGACGCGACGCCGCCACACAATGCTAGCCATCGCCGCCCGGCACCGGGGGATTATGCCATCCGAGTGAGGGGGATGGCAGGAGCTGGCCTCCCCCTGGGACGGTCTCAGAGCAAGCGCAGGTCGGCTGCCCGCTTGATGGCCTCCGAGCGCGACGCTACCCCGAGCTTCTGGTAGATCGACCGGAGGTGGGTTTTCACCGTATTGCGGGAGACGTAGAGCATGGCGGCGATCTGCGGGTAGGTGCTGGTCGGCAGAAGCTTGAGAACGCGCAGCTCGCCAGCGGTCAAGGGTTCGGTGACCACGCGGCAGGACCGTGAGGCGTCTGGTTGTACGGCGTGCACTTCCAGGGCCGCGCCGATCAGCTGCCCGGTGAACGAGTCCGGTGGCGCATGCACCGAATCCGCTATCAGGTAGCCGGTCACCTGGGACGCGGCCGTGACGACCGTGTTGAGGAAGCCGCCGCGGCGTGCTGTCTGGATGGCATCGCCCAGGATGCTTGCGGCCATCGGGTCACCACGCCCGATCGCCGCGGCGGCCAGGAGGAGCTGGCGCATCAGCGCGCGCCGCGGCGTAAGGTTGGCCAGCGTCGGAGACTGCAGGTGTTCTTGTGCGGCATGGTAATCGCCGACGGCGAGCGCAATCCTGGCCAGCAGCAGGCCGCGGCGGGCGGCGGGCAGCCCGCTGGCCAGCTCAGCGGGAGAGCGCAAGTCCCCGAGCGACAGGCGCAGCGACGCCTCCAGTTCATCGGCCCGCGCCAGCAGCACCGACCCGGTCCCGACCAGAAGGAGTCGCGCTGCCTCGACAGTGGCCAGCGCTTCGCGGCCCTGCCCACGGGCCGCCCAGATCCCGGCCCGGTCCAGCAACGCCAGGAACTCGAAGATGGGACGCCGCTGTTCCGTTATCGACAGCGCCTGCTCGATGAGCTGCTCCGCAGTGTCGAGGTCCCGCCCCTCCAGTGCTACGCCAGCGAGTACGCGCAGGCTATCCACGGCGAAAAAATGCTGGTCAAACCCTAGCCGCCGGGCATCCGCATAAGCGGTCCCGGCGGCATCGGCGGCCTCGGGCAGGTGGCCGGCCTCGAACCAGGCCAGCGCCCGCGCACTGGGGACCAGCACCAGCCTGGCCGGTTCGGCGAGCTCGGGAAGGGCAAGAGCCGCCACTGCCTCCCGTTCCACCGCCTCATAGTCCTCCAGGCACGGGTAGACACGCAGGAGGACCAACGGGACAACGGTGTTCCATTCGTCCTGGAGTTGCGTCCGCTCCTGGATGGCCCGCGCGGCGAGAGCCTGATCGACGGCCTCGTTCAGCTGGCCGGTTATCCCATAGTGGAATGAGCGCATCGCTGCGAACCGCGCCGCCAGCCTCGACTCGGACGGGATCGACGGCCGGGCGCGCTCCAGCAGGGCAAGGTACTTGCCGCCGCGATCCGGGTCACCCTCCAGCAGCAGTTCGGCGGCTAGGCCCAGCAGCCGGTCGGGCGCATCAACGAGCAGCGAAGGATCGACCGTGCTGAGATCCAGGGCGGCCGGGACCGCCGGGTCGTGCAAGAAGCCGGGCACGACCCAGTCCTGCATGAGGTCCAGGGCCCGGTCGGCCTGCCGCGCGGCCAGCAAATGCCGGGCTGCGCGCCGTGTGTCCCTCGTGCGCTCGAACCATTCCGCTGCCCGCAGCTGAAGCGCCTGCTCCCGGTCCCGGTCCCTTGCCTTCAGCTCAGCGCGCAGCATCCGGCGCACCAGGTGGTGGTACCGGAAGCTCGTCCGCTCGTCATCGAGCGCCGCCAGGAACAGGTTGGCCGCGTCAATGCTGTGCAGCAGGACCTCCGCGTCCTGCCTCGCGGTGACGGCTGCGCACGCGTCCGCGGTCAGCTCCCCCAAGATAGACGTATCGAGCATGAACCAGACGATCTCGGGCGGCTGCTGATCAAGAACTTCGGAGATGAAGTACTCGACGATCGTGTGACTGCGGACCTCCAGTGCCCGCGCGGCCCGCACCGGGTCGGTGGTGCCGCGCAGCGAAAGCGCCGCCATCTGCAGCGCCGCGGCCCATCCCTCGCTGTGCTGATGAAGCAGCGCAAGCTCGGCAGCACCGATCTCGACGCCGAAGTTGGCCAGCAGGCTGCCGCTCTCGGCCAGGGAGAAATGCAGGTCATGGTCGCGAAGCTCGCACAGCTCACCGGAAATCCGCAGCCGGTGCAGCCGCAGCGGAGGGTCCACCCGGCTGGCCAGCACCAGCTGGGCGACGTCGGCAGGCCAGCACTCGACAAGATCGGTCATGGTCCTGAAGACCCCGGCCGCCGTGGCATGGAAGTCGTCGACCACGACCGCCGACCCTGCGGGCAGCTTCGCGGCATCATTGGCGATCGACGCGGTGACATCCGCCGACATGTCGCGGTCCATGGTGAGCAGGTCGGCGGCATCGGCGCCGAACCCAGGCGCCACCGCCTGGGCGGCCTCGATGAAACCGGTCCAGAAGCGGACCGGGTCAGCGTCGGCCTTATCGCAGGTCAACCAGGAAGTAGCGCCTGATGGTCGTGCCGCCGCCCAGCTTGACAGCAGCACGCTCTTACCTGCGCCAGCCGACCCCACCACCACGGTCAAGCGCTGGCCAGCCCCTGCCGTCAGCCGGTCCTGCAGCGCAGGTCTTATGACCAGCGTGGCGGGCAACGCTGTCGGCCGGAATTTCGCCCGCGCGAACCGAAGGCCCTGCCCGGCGTCGTGACTCGTAGGCACGCCCTGCTTCACGGCCTCCTCCGGACGTCCGGCTGATACGCAGAATCCATTAGATCAGGCACGGACGTCCGTGGGAAGGGACCAAAAGTCCCGGCGGCGGAGCAATAAAAATAAACCGGTGCCACCCTCCGGGGGTGATGCCGGGAACCCAGCCGCCAAGGATGCTGATACGTGCCAGCGGCAAGTGAACTACAAGGCTGTCAATGGCCAGGTTACGGTCCCCGCTGGTGGCCAGGAAAAGGCTCGGGGCGCAATCCCGATGCGATCCAAGCTTATGAGCTCATCTTCGTCGGCCAGGCGGGCATCACGCTATACGCAGAACTTGACGACCGCGCGATCACCCAGGCTCGGGCTGGGAGGGCGAAATGAAAAAATCAGGGCGAGCTGCCCGCAGACCGCCGGAAGCCGCCTTCGGCAGGCGGTAACGGGCCGACCGGGCAGTCGAAGGCTGCGGAGCTTGAGGCTCAGGCGGCGTTGCGATTGATCGGCGTAGCTGTGCTGCTTCGCCTGCTGCAAAGCCGCCTTTCCTGGGAGCGTCATGTCAGGTTTGCGTCGGCCGCCCGGCGATCCCCGGATTGATCACCGTTTGCCGACGTTCCTCCTGCTGGTGGAGGTGATGGCGTTACGAGGTTCATGTTGGTCACTTGAAAGCCGAGGCCGATGACCCGCTGCACGATTCCCCATAGGGCCGCCTGATCGGGGACTTCGGCGCGAAGGGTCGTTGTGGCCCGTCCGACGATGACCTCGCAGTCGTCGAATTCTGCGCGCAGGGTAGAACCGGCTTGGCCCGCGAAAGTGATCTCATACGTGTGCAGTCCCACCAGGAATACGCCTCGCAGCCGCTAACCAGGCACGCCACGCCGCGCCCCTGGTGGGTTGGGTGAAATGACCTCTCGTGGTCGATCATATTTGACCACCAACAGCGCGCTTGTCATGCCATTGTCCTCTTCCGCTTACGGCACCAGCCAGAACCTTGCATGTCGGCCGGTCCGGCAAACGCCTACGGCGACCGGGCGGAACAGAGCCATCCGAGCGCAGTAAAGGACAGCAGATGCGCCGGCGCGGGCAGATGAACAAAAGGTGCCGCACAGGGGAACAGGAATAGAACGGCAGCGACATACCGGGTGCCTACAGCGCAAGTGAACTACAAGGCTCGGGGAGCAATCCCGATGCGACCCCAACGTATGGGATCACCTTCGTCGGCCAGGGGGGAGCACCGTATGCGCGGAATCTGACGACTGCGCGATCACCACAGGCCCGGGTATTTTCACCCTAGCCAGGGTGATGAGCGGCAGGACCCGAGGAAAGAGGCTGACAGCGTGCGAGTGATCTCGGGACAGCTGTGTCCCGAACGGGCGCCGTCGATCCGAAGCGAAGGGGCGGAACACCATGGTCAGCGCGGAGCGGCTGCGGCTGGACAAGGCGGACGCAGGCGGGGTTGCCTGGCGGCGCTGGGGCCCGTATCTCGGCGAACGACAGTGGGGCACGGTACGCGAGGATTACGGCACCGGCGGCAACGGAGCCGGCACCGGCGCAAGTCACCAGACCGGATGGACCGGTACCGAGGGACTGCTTCCGCCGCTCTTCCGCGGCATCAGCGCCGAGGGACTGCGCGCCCGCGGCCGCGGCGCCGTCAAGAGCGCGGCCGCAGGTCAGCGGACGGGGGCAGCGCGATGACCGGGTGGCCGGACCAGCCGGTGATCTACGAGATCAACACCGCAGTATGGCTGGACGAGCTGACCCGGGCGGCCGGGCGGCCGGTCACCTTGGCCGGCGTAGGCTCCGCAGACTGGGATGCGGCCGTCCCGGCGGGAGTGGACGCGATCTGGCTGATGGGGGTGTGGGCGCGAAGCCCGGCCGGGGTGGCGCTGGCGAACGCGAATGCCGAGCTGCAGAAATCCTTCGCCGAGGCGCTGCCAGACCTGCGGTGCACCGATGTCATCGGATCGCCGTACTGCGTGCGCCGCTATGTCGTCGATGCGGGCTTCGGCGGCCCCGATGCACTCGCCGTGGCGCGGGCCGCCCTGGCCGCCCGCGGCGCGCGGCTGATCCTGGACTACGTGCCCAATCACGTCGCGCCGGATCACCCGTGGGTGACCAGCCGCCCGGAGCTGTTCGTCCGCGGCGATGCGGACGACATCAAAGCCGACCCGGCGGGCTGGATGACCGCGGCCGGGCAGGTGCTGGCCCACGGCCGCGACCCGTACTTCCCGCCCTGGCCCGATGTGGTTCAGCTGGACGCGTTCGCCCCGGCCCTGCGGGCCGCGACGGCGGACGTGCTCGCCGATATCGCCGGGCAGTGCGACGGGATCCGCTGCGACATGGCGATGCTGATGACCAACCAGGTCTTCGCCAGGACCTGGAGCGGCCGGACCGGGCCCGCGCCGGACGCGGAGTTCTGGCCTGCCGTGCTGGGCAAGCTGCGGGCTCGGCATCCGGAGACCGTGATGATCGCCGAAGCCTACTGGGACATGGAGTGGGCGCTGCAGCAGCAGGGGTTTGACTTCTGCTATGACAAGCGGCTTTATGACCGGATCATCGGCCGGGATCCCTCCGCCGTCCGCGATCACCTGCACGCGGACCTGAGCTACCAGTCCCGGCTGATGCGCTTCCTGGAGAACCATGACGAGCCCCGTATCGCCAGCCGCCTTACGGGCGACGCCGAACGGGCCGCGGCCGTGGCCATCGCCACGCTGCCCGGCGCGAACTTGTGGCACGAAGGACAGTTCGAGGGCAGGCGCGTGCGTCCGCCGGTGTTCCTGTCCCGCCGCCCGGATGAGGCGCCGGACGTCGAACTCGCTAGCTGGTATCGCCGCCTGCTGGCCGCGGTCGACAGTCACGAGGTGCGGGTCGGCGCGTGGTGGCTGCTCGAGGCCAGCGGCTGGCCCGACAACCAGTCCTGCCGCAACATGGTCGCCTGGTCCTGGGCCGGGGACCGCGGTGGTGACCGGCATGTGGTGGTGGTCAACTTTTCTGAGCAGCCGGCCCAGGCGCGCATCCCGCTCGCCTGGCCGGACCTGCCCGGCCGCAGCTGGCGGTTCACCGACATCCTCAACCAGAGTGCGTTCGAGCGGGACGGCGCCGAACTGGCAGGCCCCGGGTTGTTCGTCGACCTGGGACCGTGGCAGTTCCACCTGCTCGCCGTCCGGTGACCGATCACGGGCGGGGCATGGTGTTCCGGCTGGCTGCCTGGCCTGCAAGCGGTCAGGTCCTACCGGCGTAAGTGGCTGGTCAAGGACGTCGTCGCCGGGATAGTGCTCAGCACGCTGCTGGTCCCGCCGGGCATGGCCTACGCCGAACTGGCGGGCCTGCCGCCGAGCGGGCAACTGATGACCAGACGGGACCAGGCTCGACCGGCGCCGGAACCCGCCCGCCGGGCGACACTCCCGCTTCACCCAGCTAACTGGAGGCAAACGGACAATCACCCGCCACGAATGACCCTGGCTGGCGGCCGCGCTCATAGGATCATCTGGACCTCTCCACCGGCGCTGTCCCGAGGGAGGCAGGTGAAAGAGCTTTGACTGGCCTGAGCTGGCGCGGTCGGCGGTCGGGCGGCGCCAGCAGTCATGAGACGCGCGGCCTGGCCCGCGGGGTTGTCGGCTCGGCGCGGGTGATCGCGTTCGGTGCGAGCAATGTCGCCCCGGCTGGTGCGGTGGTAGGCGGGCTGCTCATCGTCGTGTCGTACGCCGGGTTCGCGTCTCCGCTGGTCATCATCCTCGCGTTCGTCGCGTCTCTGTGCTGCGCGAACAGCATCGCGGAGTTCGCCCGCCGACTGCCGTCGGCTGGCTCGCTGTACACCTACAACAGCCGCGGGCTGGGTCAGACCGCGGGGTTCCTGACCGGCTGGATGATGATCTTCGCGTACGCGCTGTACGTGCCCGCCGGTATCTCGCTGACCAGCGCGTACGCCTCCCAACTTGGCGCCGACACACTGCACGTGACTATCGGCGGCTGGGTCCTGTTCCTGGTGATACTGGGCGCAGTGGTCCTAGTCGCCTACCTGGGCATCAGGACCTCATCCTCGGTCGATCTGGTCCTGGTGGCCGGGGAAGTAGCTGTCATCGCGGCCCTGGCCATCACAATCCTGGTTAAGATCGGCCCGGGCCATTACACGGCCGCCGTTCTGTCACCCGCATCGTCGCCTAACGGCCAGCTCACCGACATCACAGATGCGATGATCTACGGCATCACAGCATTCGCCGGCTTCGAAGCGGCCGCCGCGCTTGGCGAGGAGGCCAGGAACGCGCGCCGCTCCGTCCCCGCAAGCACGATCGGCGTCGTCATCGTGGCGGGCATCTTCTATCTGCTCGTCGTCGTCGCGGAGATGTTCGGTATCGGGCGGCACGGCATCCCCGGCTTCACGCAGCAGGGCAACCCGCTGGGTTATCTGACTACCCGGTACTGGTCGCCGTCGGCGCTGTGGGTTATCGATCTTGTGGTCGTACTTACTGGCCTCGGCTTCGTGGTCGCCTCCCTCAACGTGGCCACCAGGGTCCTGTTCGCCATGGGCCGAGAGAGGGCTCTTCCGGCATCACTCGCCAGGGTGTCCAGCCGCCATACCCCGGCCATCGCGATCGGCTGCGTCGCCGCGCTGACGCTCGCGCTCGGGCTGCCGTTGACCTACGCCTACGGCGGCGCGCGCACATTCGGGTATCTCGCCGGAGCCGGCGGCCTCTCGGTCGTACTCATCTACCTCGCCGTAAACGTCGCGGCCATCCGCGCGTTCCGTAGTGAGTTCCGCGACGAGTTCCGGCTCTGGCGGCATCTGCTCGTCCCGGCGACGGCCGCCGTACTTTTCCTGTTTCCGTTGTGGGGGATCCTTCACCCGCGAGCCCGTACCCTGGCGGACCTGCTGCCCTTCGCCGCGCTCGGATGGCTCGGCCTGGGGGCCATCGCCGTCGGCGTCCTCCGGGCCCGGCGGCCGGCCGGCCTCGAGAGGCTGGGCCGAGTATTCATCCAGCCAACAGATAACCAGCGGCAAGGACTCCGTCCCCGGTCGCCTACCACCCGCTCGGAATGTCGTCACCCTGGGAGGTCTTGAACACTGATCCTTCCTTGCGAGACGTCGATCTCCGGCCCGGCCGCCCATGCCGGGGATGATGACCTGCCAGGGCGGCGCCAGGCAAGCTGGACCCCATGAGCTTGGAAGGCGTGAGCGGCCTGGTGAACCGGATCGTCGCGTGGGCGGACCGCCTGCAGCGCAAGCATGGCGTGCTGGGGTTCCCCTACGCGGTGGTGAAGAAGTACGGCGACGATGAGGGCGGGCGGCAGGCGGCGCTCATCACCTACTACGGATTCCTGAGCATCTTCCCGCTGCTGCTGCTCGGCGTGGCGGTCCTGTCACGGGTACTGGCCGATCACCCGGACCTGCGTCAGCGGCTGATCACCGAGATCGTGCCGCAGGCGCTGCGGCCCACGGTCGAGCATTCGCTGGCCAGCTTGCCGACGTCGACAATCCCTTTCATTGTCGGCCTGGCCGGCTTGCTGTTGTCCGGAACTGGTGTCGTGTTCTCGGCGTACCAGACGCTGAACCATGTCGCAGCGGTCCGGTATCGCCTTCGGGCTGGTTTCGTCTCACGATACGTCCGGGTGTTCGTGGTACTGGCGATGCTGCTGCTTGGGGCGGTGGCAGTCGGTGCGCTCACGGTGGTGGCCACGGCGCTGCACCGCCAGCCCGGTGTGGAGCGGGTGGCCGCGGTGCTCGGGTCGGCGTTGATCGTCTTCTCGGTGGTGTTGTTTGGCGCCAGGTTGCTGCTGGCGCGGCCGGCGCCGGTCCGGGCGCTGTGGCCGGGCGCCGTCCTGGGCGCGGCGGCGGTGACGGTGGTGCTCAATGCCGGGGCGCCGTTGCTGGCCAGGCTGGTGGCCAAGGCCGGGCCCGTTTACGGCAGCTTCGCCACTGTGGCGGGCATGTTCGCCCTGCTATACCTGGTCGGTCAGGCGCTGGTGTATGCGGCCGAAGTCGCAGCCGTCCGCTATGCCCGGCTGTGGCCACGTGCCCTGGACCTGAACCACCCCACGGCGGCCGATGCCCGCGCGCTGGCCCTGCTGGCCCGCGAGCAGGAACGCATCCCCGCCGCCCGCGTTGAGTCCCACCTCGCAGCGCAGGGCTCCCCGCCGGCACCCGACGGTACCGCGCCAGCCCACGATGGTCCAGGGTAACGCGGCCATTCCTGCGCGGGTGAGGTGCCCCGGGAGATGCTCACCCACCCAAAGACCACGGGCTACCCTTTCGAACGTCTCCTGCATGAGGTCTTCGGCGTCCAGGGCATTGCGGGTCATCCGTAGCACCGGCGGATACAGGCTCGTGCCGTAAACCCGCAGCACGCCTTCGGCCCACACCTCGTCCGCGGTCGCCGTCATTTCCGGCTCGCGATTGTGCCTTTCAGGACTCCTCCTGCCCTTACGCCAGCGTCCCAGCCTGCTAGAACGGTGTGGGGATCTGCCGCAATGGCAGATCCGGCTGCTCGTAGCCGCGGGATGGCTGCCGTTTGGGCAGCGTGATGTCCCGGTGGGCCAGCGGCTTGTAGGGAACCTGGCTGAGCAGGTGGCTGATGATGTTGAGCCGGGCGCGCTTCTTGTCGTCGGCGTCCGCGATGTACCAGGGCGCCCAGGCGGTGTCGGTCGCGGCGAACATCGCGTCCCTGGCCCTGGAGTAGTCGTACCAGCGGCTGTAGGACTTCAGGTCCATCGGCGACAGCTTCCAGACCTTCCGCGGGTCGTTGATCCGGCTCTCCAGGCGCCGGGTCTGCTCCCCGGCGCTGACCTCCAGCCAGTACTTCAGCAGCAGGATCCCGGAATCGGCCATGGCCTTCTCCCAGGGCGGCGCCAGTGCCAGGAACCGCTCGGTCTCCTCCGGCTGGCAAAAGCCCATCACCCGCTCTACGCCCGCCCGGTTGTACCAGCTGCGGTCGAAGATCACGACCTCGCCGGCGGCCGGGAATTGCTGGACGTACCGCTGAATGTACATCTGCGTCTTCTCCCGCTCGGTCGGGGTGGGCAGGGCCACGACCCGGAACACGCGCGGGCTCACCCGCTCGGTGATCCGTTTGATCGTGCCTCCCTTCCCGGCGGTGTCGCGGCCCTCGAACACCACGCAGATCTTGGCACCCGAGTCCTTCACCCACTCCTGCATGGCCACGAGCTCACCATGCAGGAACCTCATCTGCCGCTCGTACTCCTTGCGCTTTATCTTCGCGGGCGGCTCGGCTCCGGCCTCCTCCCCGACGGCAGACGATGACGCCTGGGTCTCCGCGTCGTCCTGGTCGCGCTCGTCCTTCTTATTTTTCTTCTTAGCCATCTCGCTACCTCCGACTAATACGGTGACCTGGGCGCAGTTTTCGAAATGCCGGCGAGGTACCGCAGCCTGGCCCAGTCCTTCGGCGGCTTCGGCGCGGGGATGCCCGGGCGGTCGCGAGGCACCCAGACGCGGAGCGCGCCCGGAGAGACTGTGCAGGTAACCGGCGTCGGCATCAGGATCGACTCGCCGTCGACGCCGACCGGGATCTGCGGCACATCGGCGCTGATCTCGATCTGCTTCGGGGTCAGCACGCTCAGCCCGGTGGCATGCCTGCCGCGGAGCAGGCCAGCGGCCTGCCGCGCGCTCGCCACCGTGACGCCGACGACACCGAGGATGCCGCCGTCCAGCCGCGCGCGCCGGCCCAGGCCGCGATGTCCCCGGTTCCGTATGGGTTGTTGGACACGAGCAGCGCCTGCGGTGCCTCGATTCCCGTGCCGTCCGCTTGCGCGCGCAGCCGTGCTCCACGGTGGCCTTGCAACAGGTCAGGGAGCGTATTCAGGGTCGTATTCAGCTTGTCGCCGCGATAGGCCGGGGTCTCGACGACCTCCGCATATGCGCCGAAGGACGCGTTGTTGACGAACGTCTGACCGTTGATCACCCCGAGGTCGACCCGCAGCTCCACGCCGTCGGACAGGGCGCTCAGGCAGGCGGACGGGTCCTCGCGGTCCAGGCCCAGGTCGAGGGCGAAATGATTGCGCGTGCCGGCGCTGATCACCACGAACGGAAGACCGTGCGCAGCGGCTATCCCGGCCACCAGGGCCTGCGTGCCGTCGCCGCCGGCGACGCCGAGCAGATCGGCGCCTGCCTCGACGGCGACGCGGGCCACCTTGGCGACGTCGACGGGTTCGGGCCCGCCAATGAGGAACACCTCGGCGCCGAGGTCTTCGGCCTTGCGCTTCAACTGGAACTTCTCGACCTTCCCGCCGCCAGACTTCGGGTTCATGATCAGGTACGGGTGCCGCGCAGGCGGCTGGGCTGGGTGTTCGGGCATGCGCCAGTCCGCCTGGTTCTCGCCCAGCGCCAGCCGCGCAGTCATGCTCGCCAGCAGCCAGACCCCGGCCGACAGCACCGCTATCCACAACAGATCCCTGAACGCGTAGACGACGATCACCGCGATCGGCGCCAAGACGAAGATCGCGAGCGATAGCCAGCGCCGGATGCCCCGCCGGGAGAGGAAGAAGTACGCGGCGGCCAGGCCCACGACCGCGGCAGCCAGGCCTACGGCCACCATCGCCAGGCTCTTCAGCCCGGCCAAGACCAGCAGGATTACGATCGCCAGGCCCGCGAGCACGAAGCTTAGGCGCGCGAGCCAACGCTGGGCACGCGTACTCGTCAGGCTGTCCATGGTTGAATCATCGGCTGTTAACGCCCCTGGCGCCTCACCCGGTGCGGGGTGGTTAATACGAGACGCGGCCGGTGCGCGGCAATCACCCCATACGGGGGTGGCGCCCCGATGCCGGACCGCACCCGGGAGCCGGACCTGGTGGGCTCGGCGCTGGTCGAGCTAATGGCGCCGATCACGCTCACGTACTACGCCCGGCTCTGCGGATGGGCGCTGGCGCGGGCCTATGCCCGCTCCGGGGACCCGGTCCGATCCGGTCGCCTGGAAGCGTCGAAGGTGTCTGAGCTGGCGGTGAAGATCCGCGCGGGCCAGCTGCTCGAGGTCAAGCAGTACCACGGCAGCCCGGGAATCCTTAACGCCGCAGGCCGAGCCCGTGGCCGCATCGAGTCCCGGCGACGTGGAATTTGACATGCGCCATTGCCAGTCATACGCCGAATGGCTGTCCCGGTATCGGATAACCGCCGCAATTCACCCGCAGGAGGGTGAGGAATCCCCGGCGCGCCGAAGGCAGGATCAGAGTCCGTCACCTGATCAGCGGCGGCACCGGACCGAGCGCCGGGAAGCCCCACGGGACATGCAATCTCAGAAGTTACCCGGCTAGCGATATTCCCCCGGCGCCGCGGCGCTGGCGGTGAACGGACACCACACCAGGAAGGGAAACACCATGGCCGACCTGATCCCCATCGGCTATCCAGGCCAAACGACTGCGGACGAGGCCGTCGATGAGGCACGCCGCCTAGCCGCCGGACTGATCATCCAGCCAGACGCGATCGCGGTGATCGTGCGCGAGGAGGAGTCCGCGTCAGCTCGGACTCGGCCGTAACGGCGCAAGTCAGGTACGAGGAGGCAATGTGATGCAGACCTTTGATGAGCCCGCGCTGGGCTGGACGCTGGTCCTGCGACGTCAGCCGGTCCACCTCGCGGAAGGCCGCCCGGAAGGCGGCTACACCGACTCCTACGAGCTCGTCTGCTGCGACTGCGGCGACAATCCCGACCTGGATTACCACGATGTCTCACCCGACGTTCAGCGGATCCGCGGGCCGTACAGGTTTTCGGCGGCCATCGAGGCATACGGGCAGCACCACAGGCTTCAACACGCACAGCCGGCGGTTCCCGCGGCCAACGGGACGAGACGGCGAACAGGACGTGCCGATGGCGAGACCGGATAAGGCTTCCCGGTCCGGTCGCGATAAAAAGCATCAGCTGCCCGATGCCGCAGATCCGGAAGGTACACCGAACCCCGGGACCGGTGACCCCGTGCAGTCCGGACTCACCGATACGGCTGGCCGGGACCTGCGCCTGTGACCGGCGGGCTGGTGTGGCACACGCTGGGCGCACCGGGCGGGTCCTCCGCGAGGAAGGGTAGACGGGAAGCATTGCCTGCCCGAAGGCATCCGCGGCGCGCTTGATGTCACCGGACGGTTCCCGGCGGGGCTTGCAAGCGGGTGATCTGCTGATTGAGGTAACGCTGTTGCTGGAGGTTGGTGGCCACTCGGGCTGCGGCTCGGTACGCCTCAAGCGCGGTAGTACGGTCGCCAGCCATCTCGAGGAGGTGTCCGCGGACGGCGTGGAAGCGACGATCGGCGTTGATCCGGGCATCGGCCCCAAGACGCTGGACTAGTTCGAGGCCGGCCCAGGGCCCGGCGACCATGCTGACGGCGACGGCGTGGTTGAGCGCGACGACCGGGTTGTCGTCTAGGCGGAGCAGGACGCCGTAGAGGGCGGCGATCTGGCGCCAGTCGGTCGCTTCAAGGTTCTCCGCCTCATCGTGGACAGCCGCGATCGCCGCCTGAAGCTGGTACGGCCCGATGGGCCCGCTGGGAAGCGCGGCGGTGACGAGCGCGATCCCTTCGTCAATGGCGCCCCGGTCCCATAGGCTGCGGTCTTGCTCCGCCATGGGGATGAGTGACCCGTCGGGAGCTGTGCGGGCGCGGTGGCGGGCGTGGATGAGAAGCATCAGGGCCAGCAGGGCGGCCACCTCGCTGTCATCGGGCCGCGCCGCATAGAGCGTCCGGGCGAGGCGGATCGCCTCCCGGGCCAGGTCGACACGGATCAAGGCCGTTCCTGCCGTGCTGGCGTAGCCCTCGTTGAAGATCAGGTACAAGACCCGGAGGACAGCGTTCAGCCGGCCTTCGAGTTCGTCGGGGGCGGGTAGGGCGAAGGGGACGCCGCTGTCTTTGATCGCCTGCTTGGCCCTGGTGATCCGGCGAGTCACGGTCTGCTCGGACCCAAGCAGAGCACGGGCGATCTCCGCGGTGCTCAGCCCGCCGACTGCCCGCAGGGTCAGGGCGATCTGCGAAGCGGCCGACAGCGAGGGGTGACAGCACAACAACAACAGCACCAGTGTGTCGCCGGTGTCCCCTGTAGAAGGCGCGTCCGGCCGGGACGTGCCGCGCTCGGTCAGCGCCCAACGGGCAACCGTGTCTTCTCGTTGCCGGCGCGCCTGCTCGGAGCGCAACAGGTCGGTGAGCCGACGCGACGCCACGGTGATGAGCCAGGCTCTGGGGTTGCCGGGCAGCCCGTCTTGTGGCCATTGCATCGAGGCCGCCAGGAGCGCCTCCTGGGTGGCGTCCTCGGCGAGGTCGAAGTTGCCGTAGCGGCGAACCACAGCGCCGAGGACCTGCGGCGCCAGGCGGCGCAGCAGGTCCTCGGTCTCGGCCGCGATCACCGGCACCCGGCTTTCAGGCTCAGCCCTCGAAGTCCGGCTGGTGCTCGTCGATCGGCCGCACATCCGCGTAGGCGCGTGCCCGGAGGCGCTCAGGGCCCGGGCAACTGGCAAGCCGAGCGGTGATCTCGGTCGCCCGGTCGAAACTGTCGCACTCTACGACCCAGTAGCCAGCGAGCACCTCCTCGGCCTCGGCGTAGGGGCCGTCGGTCACCACTGGGGCCCCCTCTTTGAACTGGACCCGCCGAGCGTGCACCGGAGCACTCAGGCCCCGCGTCTCGACCAGCTCGCCCGAGTCCAGCAGTTCCTGGTTGAACGCCTGCATGAACGCTCCCAGCGCCGCCCAGTCCTCCTGGGTCCACGCGGGCTGCTCTGAGGGCTGCCCGACCATCTCCTGGTACTGCTGCTGGGAAGCGAACGTCAAGATCATGTACTTCACCGTCTGTGTCCTTTCGACCAGTGGCACCCCGTTGGCACCCTTTTCACAGACGTCGGAGCCGATGCCGCCAGATCGGACATCAGCCGCGCTCAACGCCGCCCAGGTGGTGCGGTCTGCCCTCTGCACCACGACCGAGGCGATGTTCGCCGCCGTGGCTTTGCGAAAGCAGCCCGTCCGTATCCCATACGGGCGGTGCTAAGACTCGCCGTCTGAGCTGAGGTCGAGTGGGCGGCCGCAAACCTTATGAGTGTCAGTCCGTGCAGATTACCTGTTCCGGCCCTGTACTGACAGTCACGTGGACGGTCAGGACAGCCGCGCAGATAGGCGGTACTGTGCGTCTGGTTCTGGGCGATGGGTGATTACGTAACGCGGTACACAGCATTCCGCCTCCAGAATGCCGACTGCCGACGCTGCGCCGCCTGCCGGCCGTGGTCCGGCTTCGCAGGGCATCCCGTTCCCACGGGACGGAGCAGTACCGGGCTGCAGCTGCTCCTCGGGTGCGCAGGCGAACTGAAACCTGGCTGGCGACCGTGAGGGCCGACCCTGACCGCATCGAGGTTTGCCTTCGGTGAGCCTGGCCGGTATTGCCGTTCAGGGCCAAGGTAGGGCCGGCCTTGACAAGATGGCCTGCGCGGTCGGCGAATAACGTAGAGAAGAAAACCCGGACGCGGCGAGCATTCCTGTCCCATGATCAGCGCCAAGCTCCGGACCCAGGGAAGGTAAAGGTAGAAAGGTAGAGGTGGAACAGATGCCCGAGCAGGCCAACGCCGCCACCACGGCCACCGCCGCAGACATAATGCGGCCTCCGCTGACGACGGTAGAACAAAGCGACCACATCGCTGCGGCCGCCTATCTGATGAAGCGTGCGGGCATGACCGCCCTGATGGTCCTGGACGCCCGGACCGGCCAGCCGACCGGCATCATCACCGAAGCGGACATCGCCCACGCGGTCGCCGATGGAAAGGACGTGAACAGTACCCGGATCCACGCCCTGATGACCGCTCGCCCGACCGTCATCAACGCTACGACAAGCGTCCGTGACGCGGCCAAGGCCATGACGAGCGGCCATTTCCGGCACCTGCCGGTCGTCGGCGACGCCGGCCTAGTCGGCATCGTCGACATCACCGACGTGTGCCGCGCGTTGCTCGACCCCGACGTTTCCCAGCCGCCCGCCGGCACGGCCCAGCCGGAGTAATCCTCGCGGCACCTTCACCGGCCCCTTTGCCACCTCAGGCGCACCGGGCCAGCGAGAAGGACCCCTGGTAATCGGGGCCGTTCACAGGGCCCAGCTCGCCCGCCGCTGTGCGTCGCGCCCGGCGACCCCGCTGCCCTGATCCCGGCGGCTTTCACGTCTCTTGATTGGCCATCGGCACCGGGCTCTCGAACGCATCCTGTGACAAGACGTGCAGATGCCACGATCAGCCTTCCCTGGCCGCATCCGTTTGACGTCGCCTACTCGCCGGTAAACCGGAATTCTGCCTGCCATGGACCGTCCACGTGGACAACCTCCCAGTAGCGTTCGGCGATGCGCTCCGGGTCAAAGGAAGTACCTGCAACTATCTTCCCTGCGATCGTCAGTGTGGCCACACGGATGCCGTCCGGTTCCAGGTCAGCGCCGAGCATTGTCGCGGCCGACCGCAGAGCCGCCTTGCCGAGGGAAACGGTCGCAAGGGCCGGGATCGGGTGGTCGGCGAACCCGCCCCCGGTGACGAGGATGGTCCCGAAGCCGGCGGCCCGCATGGCCGGGGCGGCCACCTGTGCGACGACGATGGCGCTGATGACATCTACTGAATACGCCGCCTGGAGGTGGGCGACACTTGAGCTCAGCAGCCGGTCTGGAGCTCCCATGACGGCGTTATAGACGATGACGCCCGGTGCGCCATTTCCGAGATAGAGCTCCCTCATTCGGGCGCCCAGGCCATCGGGATCGCTGGCATCGGCCGCGATGGTGTTGATCTTGGCACCAGTATCGGCCAAGGTGCCCGCGAGGTCGCGGAGGCCGTCCGTGCTACGCGCCACCAGGGTTACCTGGTAGCCGCCCACAGCGAAGCGACGGGCCACGGCCATTCCAAGGCCAGGCCCCGCGCCGACCAGGAGAAGGTGCCGGCCATCGACTGAGCCGGGACCTGCGGCCTCGGCGAGGCCAGCTATCGTGCTTCCTCGGTTGCCAGGGTCGCCTGCTCGCTCGTTAGGCATGGTGCCGTTCCTTTCGCGTCGACCGCCTCGGAGGGCGGCCCGGGCTGGTGGCTCTGTCGAGCCCCTGACCTCGCGGAATCATTCAGGTTGGCAGACAAGGCTGCGGCCGGGCAAGGCACACGCGTGATCTTAGGCCACTGCCACGCCGATCAACTACCGGGACAGGCACCCGTGCCCGCTGATGGCGATCCGGGCATGCCCGTCATTCGACCAGCCTGCTCCGGTTTGGTGATCTAGGAGGAGGTGATCCGACGGGCATCGGAGCGCGGGCTGGTTCCGGTAACCAGCCGTTCCTGGTGCCAAAGGTTGACTGAACCTCCGGCGAGCCTTACGGTTTTACCATGGTTACCGTAAAACCAGATGATAACGGCTTGTCGCCGATCGTGTTTTACCTGGACCGGGGGTCAGGGGTACCGACCTACCTGCAGTTCGTGCACCAGGTCGACAACGCGCTGCGCCTCGGCTTCCTGCGCGAAGGCGACCAGCTGCCGCGGATCAAGGACGTGACCCGGACGCTGGCGGTGAACCCGGACACGGTGATGAAGGCGTACCGGGAACTGGAGTTGCGCGGGGTGACGGCCGGCCTGGGGTGGGCACGTTCATCACGCAGGCGCCGGACATCGCGGGCCTGAAGCAGATGGCGGGCCTGCAGAAGAAGCTGACCGGATGGCTGGGCGAGGCAGCCGCGGCCGGGGTGGACGAGCTTGGCATGAAGGCGCTGTTCGCCGCTGCGCTGCGGAATTTTAACGACGGCGGGGGCGCCGCCCGCCTTCCCGGCCGCGACCGCGACGCCCACGGGGGCGGCGTTGCCCGCGGCGCTCGCCGGGATGGCGGGGCGGCATGAACGCCATCGAGACCCGCGGCCTCGGCAAGCGCTACCGGCGGACCTGGGCGGTACGCGACTGCGACCTGACCGTCCCGGCCGGCCAGGTGACCGCCCTGGTCGGACCGAACGGCGCAGGCAAGACCACGCTGCTGCGCATCCTGGCCGGCCTAGCCACCCCGACAGCCGGCACGGCGACCGTCCTCGGCGCTGCGCCGGGCAGCCCGCGGGCCCGTGCCACCGTCTCGGCCATGGACCAGACGGTGCCGCTGTACCGCCACCTGCGGGTCGTCGATCAGCTCGCCGCCGCCCGGGCGCTCAACGACCAGTGGGATGCCGATCTCGCCGTACAGCGCCTGTCCGCATTGGGCGTGGCAACATCGGCGCGAGTCGGCAAGCTGTCCGGAGGCCAGCAAGCCCAGCTGGCCCTCACCATGGCGCTCGCTCGCCGTCCCCAGCTACTGCTGCTGGACGAACCGCTGGCCAGCCTCGACCCGCTGGCTCGGCAGGACGTGCTGGGCTGGCTGATGACCTGCGTGGCCGAAGGCGGCCTGTCCGTCGTGTTCTCCTCGCACGTCATCGCCGAACTGGAACGGGTCGCTTCGTACCTGGTCGTGCTGTCGGCTGGCCGGATACAGGTGGCCGCGACCGTGGATAGCCTGCTCGACACGCACCTGGCCCTGACCGGCCCGGCCGATGGGGTCGATGACCTGTACGACCAGGTCGAGATCGTCACGGCGCAACGGGCCGGGAGGCAGGCCCTGGTGCTGGCCCGGACCGACGCGGCACCGCCCGGCTGGGCGGCCCGCCCGGTCACCATGGAGGAACTTGTCCTTGGTTACCTGCGGGAACCGGCCGCCCGCGTCGCAGGTGAACCCGGTTTGAAGATTGTCCGATGACCACCATGACCGTGCTGCGGATGACACGCGCCGCCTGGTACAAGCACCGGTTCTCGGTGGCCGGTATACCCGCCGTATTCCTGCTGGCCGCGCTGGCGCTATTCGCCGACGGCGTCGTGCAGCGGCACTGGCTCAGCGTGCATCACCTGAGCGGCTGCCTGGCAGCAAACACTACGACCGGCGGTAGCTGGTGCGTGAGCACCGTGGCATGGGCTTCGTTCAGTAGCCCCAGCCAGACGCCGAACGTCATCGCGGTGGCAGTTCTGGCCCTGCCCGTCCTGGCCGGCCTGTTCGCCGGGGTGCCGTGGGTGGCCCGGGAGTTCGAGAGCGGAGCGTTCCGGTTCACCTGGACGCAGGGCATCGGCCCGCGGCAGTGGCTGCTCGGCACGTTCGGCCCGCTCGTCCTGCTCGCCGCGGTGAGCGCCGCGATATACGGCGCCGCAGCGTACTGGTGGTATCAGGTCGCGCAATGGCAGGTGGGCACGTCGATCTGGTCGTGGCGGTGGAGTTCGTTCGAGCTGACCCCGCTCTCCATCGCGGGCTGGACCGTGCTGACGATGGCGCTCGCCCTGCTATGCGGCGTGCTCATCCGGCGGGTGCAGCCCGCCATGATCGCGTTCATCGTGACGCTCGGGGCATGTGCTTACCTGTCCCAGACCTGGCTGCGCCCGTGGCTGTTCGGCATCGGAACGGCAGTTAAGCAGGTCAGCTGGAGCACATCCGCTGGCTGGCCGCCCAGCACCACCACCTACACCGTGCAGACCTGGCTCCAGACCCCCAGCGGGCAGCGGGTGAGTGGCCTGCCGACGGTAAACAATGTGAGTGCCTGGATCGCGCAGCATCACTACACATCCTGGGTCGCCTACCAGCCGCACAACCACCTGATCTGGCTCGAGCTGGCCCGCAACGGCATCCTCATCACGGTCGCCGCCTTCGCCGTGCTCGCTTCGGTCTGGTGGCTCCGCATCCGCCCAGCCGACTGAGCGGGAGCCGGAGACGGTGCATGTTGACCGTACAGAAGTCTGCACACGGCCAGGGTTTGGAGCCTTGATCGGCCGGGTTCCCCGTTCCGCTCAGGTCCGAGGTCGGCGTTCAGGGGTACGCTCCGCCCATGGCGGTGTTCGCATTGTGGAGCGCGCCACGAGCACGATCGACGGCCTTCTTCCGCTCGATGGCAGAGCGCGGCGATATGACCGTACTCCACGAACCGTTCTCCAACCTAAGGGACTACGGCCAGACTGATGCCGAAGGGCGGACGTTCGGTTCACCCGCGTCGCTCCTCGCCTGGCTGCGTGATGAGACGCATGACATCAGCGTGTTCTTGAAGGACACGGGCGACCATCCCCACCATGAGGTCCTCGCCGACCGGCGCTTCCTCGCCGAGGCCCGGCATGCGTTCCTCATCCGCCGTCCCGAGGAGATCGCAGCGTCCTACTACGCACTGTTCCCCGACAAAGAAGGGCTATCGGACGGTTGGGGTGGGCCGGCAGCATGCGCGGATCACCGGGCAGGTGGACTATCGTCGGCCGTTGAAGACCTTTACTAGTAAGTCATCGTTTTGCATAACTCCCGTCACCCACCCACCCATGTTGGCCCAGGACAAGGGGCAGCAGACTGAAAAAGCCGATAGCTGCAAGCAATGCTGCGACGGTATTGATGCGATTGGCCCATCCAAGCGGCTTCTCATCGTTCATCGCCAGCGCCGTGAGTCCCGCGAGTGCCCCGATTATCATTCGCGGGATGGCCAGGCTGCCAACCCGGTTGTGGTTCACGTTCTCCGCTATCTCGGTGACGGCCAGCCATACGCTAACGAGGCCGCCAACAAGGCAGGCAGTCGCGATCAGGTAGGTCTGGCTTGTTGCCGGCTGGTTCTGGACCGGCAGGCTGTCGGCGTCCAGTTCTGGCTCGCCGTCCTGCGCCTTGCCTGTATCCAGGTTGCTGCCCTGAGCTGCCAGCCTCAATTCGGCCTCATCGAGGAATGCGTCAACCTCCTCCTCGTCGTAGCCAGGTCGCAGGCGGGTGGTCGAGAACTGCTTGTTCCGAATCTCATCTGGTGTCAGAGATGGTCGCTTACTCCGAGGAACGAGTCGCGAATAGCTGCGAGGAAGACGTTAACCTCCTCCTGGTCATAGCCGGGCCGCAGGCGGGTGGTCGAGAATTTACACGCCTCGACCCACTCGGCCACCGCGGTGCCGCCAACTTCCGAGTCGGGCGCAGGCCTTGGGGGCCAGTGTCCCGCGCTGGCGTCAGAGGACAAGCTCACCTGGGCCGCCGGGTCTGCTGCCAGGGACAGCTGACGGATGACAGAGGCCCCGCACCGGACGCAGAACTGAGCATCAGCACTCTCTGCCCCGCACTCCAGACATCTCATCTGCAGCAGCCGAGCAGGTCACGGGGGCAGTGCCAACTTACGTGCCATGAACCCTGTGAGCTTAGCCCGATAGGCCTGCGGAAGCTGACCACGACACCCTCATGATCCCTAACCCCCTTTGACATCGTCGCCCTCCCACCCGGCAGTTCGCAGCTTGTACTCTTTAGTCCCACCACGCCATCACAATCGTCATCCCGGTGCCATCTGTGGGCAATGTTCTTGTGCTCGGCCCTGTAACACTAGCCGCGACCCGGCCCGCACCTAAGATCCTTATATCGGATCGGCATTGCATTCGGAGGGTACATCGGTAATCCTGCTGGCCCTATTCGGGTTGATCCTTCTGGTGACCGCCAGAACCTTGCGATTGACACGGATCGTACGAGCGTTACGCGCTGTCGCTGGTCGCTGCTGGTTGTCGTTGGTCGCTGCTGTTGCTGTCGCGGTTGCTGGGCCAGCTGCAGTCGGGAGAACCGATATCTCCGTGCCCGCCCGCACCTTGCTGGGATGGGCCGGCGTCCGGTCCGGGCAGGCTCCCGCCTGGCCCTTGGTTTCTGTCCGGAGTGTCCGTAGAGACTCCAGGGTCAAGCGGTGGTGACTTCGCGTACGTTCACCTGGCATTTTCCGCCTGTGCTCGTTGCCCGGCGGTCACGGTCACGCTTGATGCTGGAGGGGCGGGCACGGACACTGAGCGGGCCATCCCCGGACCTGAGCCAAGCCACGGCTCCTCCACCTTCCGGCCGCCGGGAAGACCTATGTTCCGGATCTGCCGGAGATGTGTGCCAGCGGCCGGGCTCTGTCCGGACCGCCCTGGATGTCATACCGGACGCGTGCACCAGGAGGCGGGGAATATCCGGGAATATGCCGCTGACCCTATCCCCGGATGAGCGGAGGGCGCATACTTCGATCAGCACCTGGCCGGTCAGGCCTGGGCATTTGCGGCTGGTGATTAGCCGCGCAAAGGGGAGGAAAAGGATTACTGTGAGCGTTTTTGTCATTGCTCGATGTAAGGTTGCTGACCTGGGCAAGGCTCTCGAGTGGGGCAAGGCCAACGGAAATGTAGCCGAGGACATCACGGCGTACGGCAAGAGCCTGGGTCAGATAGGACACAGGATGCTCACCGACGGCAAGGACCTCGTCGTGATTGACGAGTGGCCAGATGCAGATACGTTCAATAAGTTCTTCGCAGGTGCCGCGAGGATGGGGGAGTTCCTCAGCGGAGCAGGCGTCGTCGGAGAGCCAGAGGTGACGGTGCTCGACGCTGTGGATGTGGCCGGGCAGTTCTAATCGTTCCTGCGACGGGAGCGATACCCGTCACCGGCTCGTCTAGAGGGCTACACGATCCGAAGCGGATGAGGCTCCCCATCAGGTGCAGGCGTGTCAGGTCCTGCAGCGGCGGGAAGGACCTTGCGCTATGTCTTCCGGGTGGCGCCCTGATGCGTGATGAATGAGCTGAGTGATCAGGTGGGTCTGCTGCGCGTGCTGGCCCGGCGTGCTCCGGGCGGGGCCTCCCGAGGCCAGAGCCCGGGCGCTGACGCCGGGCCAGCGGCGCCGCCTTGATTCCTATTCGGCTGGATTCGGCAACGTAGGCAGCGTTGCTCAGCCCCAGTCGCAGTCCCCGCTACGTACGCAAGTGATGGGGAGATGCCGCAGACGGTCTGATCGGGATACAGAGATCGATTATCTATCTCTACGAGGAGAAGATCCGATCCATGATCTCGGCGCCAGTGGTGATTACGGGGCGCAACTCGCGGCGGTAGACCAGCTCGGTCGTACTGGTCTGCTGGTGGCCGGCGAGCCGGGCGATCTCCTCGACCGGGACACCGCCCGCGGACGTTAGCGATGATGCCCTTGACCTGCGCGGTGAGCTGTGGTCGTCGGTGGATGTCTTCCGTTGTTTTCCCGGCTCTGACGGAACAGAGATGAACAGAGATGAACAGAGGGGAGGCCATCTCAGCAAGCCGCTTGCGCTGAACTGCTCGTGACCCTGCCCGCTACCGTGGCCGGATGTTCAGCTTGACGTACTCGAACCACGAGTCTTCGCCGCTCTCCCGCCGCAGGTGGACGAGCCAGAAGACCCAAAGCCCGGTGAGCAACTGCTCGTAAGCAACGTCGAGGCGGTACCAGCCCAGCACCGTCGCTGGATGCCACTCGCGGTTGGTGTATAGCACCTCGGCCTCGGTAAGCTTCGGCTCTATCGGCGTTCCTGTCCCGGCGGGCGGATCGGCCGGGGTCAGGGCTGGTTGCTCGGAGCTGTTCGACGGCGGCGGGTAGCCCATCTGCTCAGGCTAGAACGCGTCAGCGGATCTTGGCTAAAGGGCGATCGGGGATCGTCTAGCGGTTTTCCGCTACGAACTGGCTGGCGGTGAAGGACGCGCCAGCCGGATCGGCAAGGACGGCGAATCGCACCCACGGCGCATTCTGCGGCTCGGCGAGGACCGAGCCTCCGAGCTCGCGCGCTCGCGCAGCGATCGCGCCCACGTCGTCGACGGCGAAGGTCACGCTCCAGCGCGCTAGGCCACCCTCGCGGGGCAAGATCGTCGCCACGACGTCCTCGAAGCCCTCAGGTGCGCCCATCTGCTTCATCCCCGCGCGCAAGCCGGGGTTGAGCTCCTCGAGATGGTCGCCGTAGCCCGGCAGAGCCCACATCGGCGAGCCGGCGTCGATCGTCGTCCAGCCGAACACGGCGCCGTAGAAGGCCCGTGCGGCCTCGACATCGTCGGTGTGCAGGTTGTTGAAGTTCACCGCGCCATGCTCGTTAACCGCCGCCGAGCCGCGGTGCGATCCGGGCTGCCACACGCAAAAGACCGCGCCCTCAGGATCGGCGAACACGCCCATCCGCCCCGCGTCAAACACGTCGAAGGGCTCGGAGAGAACCCGCCCGCCCGCCTCGCGCACCCGGGCTGCGGCGTCGTCAGCGGACTCCACGCGGATGTAGGTGTTCCACATGGCCTGCGGCGGCGCACCAGGGGACTGCGAGGAGATCGCGGCCACGTCCCGGCCGCCGATGCGGGCCATGTAGTAGTGAGCTCCCGCGTCGGGGGGCATCGCGTCCTCGGTCTGCCACCCGAAGAGCCCGGAGTAGAACCGGGCGGCGCCGGCGGGGTCGGGCTGGCTGGTGTCGACCCAGCACGGCACCCCGGCTGGGTAATCCTCGCGCGTGCTCATGACGGCAGCCTACAGCGGCTCTCATCGAGCATCCCGGCAGCGAGCCGCCAGAGCTGGGCCGCGCGGATGTCATCGCGGCACCGGATGGCATCACTCACCTGAGGTACCCGATCAAAGATGACGGCTGCGAGCCACGCCGGCCACGCTATAGTCAGCGCGTCGCGCAAGCGGATCGTCTTGCGGGCACCTACGGATTCACGAGCGCGAGCCTTGAGGACCGCTAGCGTGGTCAGCTGGCGGCAGTGCTGGCCGCGGTGGTGGCGGCGGTGACTGCCGCCGTGACCGCTGCCATGGTTGCGACCTGCGCGTCGTGGACGGCACGGCTCACTGCCCCGGAGGCCCAGTCGCGCTCAGTGACCTGCTTCGCGCGGACGATCAGATCCTTCTTACTCATGTCGAACCGTTCCGGCGGGAAGATCGCCGGTACAGCACCAGCAGCCTGGGTGAGACCGAGCAGTGTCCCGGTGCGCAGGTCCGGCGCCGCAGTCCCACCGAGTACAGCAGCGACGTCATCCCACACTCGCTCACGTGCGTCTGGATTGCGCACAGGGAACCGGTTCGGGCGCAGGAACCTTCCGCGGCGAATCTCGACGATGCCCGCTGTGGCGAGCCGCTCGTAGAGTTCGTCACCAAGCCCCTTGGCAACCGTTCTGAGGACGTCCTTCGGCTTCTTGCCGACCTTCTGCAGGAATGTTTCGAGCGCTTGGTCGAGAATCGGGTCGCCAAGCGGGGAGGGATCAGCTGGTGGTGCGAGCCGCCCTCGACCGTCGACCGCCGCCCGCCCGTTCGCTGCGAGCTCAGCGAGCAAGCCGCCGGCGAGGGCGATCGGTACCGCCTGGCCACTCGCGAGCCACTTGCCATCCTCTGTCGTGACCAGCAGCAGGAATGCCTCCGAGATCAGCATGCGGCCGAGTCTATGCCGCGGCGCCGTGCACACCATGGTCGTCTTCCCCGCGCCGTTCGGGCCGAGGAAGGCTAACACCTCCTCGTAATCGACCTCGAAGAAACGTCTTTGGAACGCCACCCGGTCACCGAAGCGCTCGCTCAACCCATGCACCGTGATTGCCGAAAGCCCAACGGATGCCCAGCGGAGCGGAGCCAGCTTGGGCTCCCCCGCCACGCCGGCGTAGGTCAGCCGCCCTGCATCCGTGACCTGCGCAGTCTCAGATAGCTGGTCCGCGAAGATTCGTGATCACAGCACTGTTACGGCAGCTGTAGTTCGTGACGGTGGGGCTGTTGGCGCAGGTCGGGGGGACCGCGTAGAAGTGCGGGTGCCGCGATCATGATGGGTTTGTGAGGAAGATCATCAGCTTGCCAAGCAGAGCACCGGCCTGGACGCCGGGCAGGTCATCCGCTGGAAGTCCTGGCACCGCTGGACCGCGATCTGCCTGCTCGCCTACATCTACCTCGCGGTCGCGGTCGCCCTGCAACGCCAGCACGACGCCACCTCAGACCTCGACGCCGGGCTGATCCCGGTCAGCTGCCGTATCATCTCAAGCCGTTACGGGTTCAATGACGACGTCCCCCACCGAGACCTCCTGCACGAACTTCTCGCCCACGACCGGACCCTAGAGCTGGCTCTCGAGGCGTTGTCGTCGATTAGCGCCTTCGCCGATGTACAGCAGACCGATTCTTTCCAGCTGCGAAAACGGTAGGTACCACTGCTTATAGGGATGCGATCCTCAATGACCGCCCGGTCGAAGGCCTCCTCCGCATCAAGACACCCCGCCCCGGCTATCAGCCTGTTGATTGGACACAGCAAGCAAAGCTATAGCTAGCCTGGCTCCGCCGCGACGGAGTACTCTCATGCCGCGAGTCGCGCGCGGTCGTCGGGGGCGGTTTTAACTGCGTCGGTGAGGTTCCGAGGGCTGATCCAGTTCCTGCCGGGACCAGTTCCTGCCGGGAAAGGCGGGGGATGCGCCAGCTGGCGGTGACGTCGCTTGGTGGTACCGTCGGCGACGTTACCGGCTAGGACGAGGAGGGCAGCGATGACCGCACCGCTCCAGGTGATCGCCTTGAGCTTCAGTCGCGAGGCCGGTTCGGAGGACAGGATCCTGGCCGAGGTAGACCGTCTGCGTGGCCGGGGAGTTCTTCGCCTGCTCGACATGCTCTTCGTGGCCAAGAGCGCGGACGGTACCATCGAACGGCTGACCATCGGTGATGACGAGGATTTCGGCTCGCTGCTGACGGCAGTCGTTCCCGCCGCAAACGGGGATCGTCCGGCCGTGCCGGCGCAAGCTGACGGTCTCGCAGCTTTTCAGCCGGCCGATGCGCGGGCTCTGGCCGATTCTCTTGAGCCGGGGACCGCCCTGGCCTTCCTGCTCGTGGAGCACTACTGGGCCGCCCCGCTTTTTGACGCCATCGCCGAGACCGGCGGCACGCTGATCGGCGAGGGCTTCCTGACCGCTGAGACCGGGCTGGTGGTGGGAGCCGAGGTCGCGGCCATGGAGGAGGCGGCGGAGGTGATCGCCCAGGCCCAGGCCGAAGAGGCCGCTGCCCTGCTCACGGCGGCCGCGGCCAGAGCCGAGGCGGCCCAGGCAGTGGTCGATTCGCAGCAGATACAGTCCGCTGCTGCCGCCGACGCCGTCCTGGCGCTGATCACGGCCGGGCTGGTGGAAGAGGTGGCCGCCCACGAGGCGGTCGCGGCGCTGACCGCGGCCGGCCTTATCGTGGCCGACGCCGGCCAGGCCGCCGCTGAAGCCGTAGCCGAAGACATCGCCACCATAGAAGCCGCCGACGAGGTGGCCGCCGAGTCGGTGGCGGAATCCCTCATCACCATTGCCGCCGCTGATGAGGTGGCCGCCGAAGCGACTACCCAGGCCGGGGCACGAATCAAGGCGGCGTCGATCACCATGGCCGAGGCGCAGGTCCTGCGGTACCTCCCCACACCACTGCCCTTCTCCGTTATCGCCGGCAAGCTGGGCATCTCACGGTCCGCAGCCAAGGAGCGAGCGGCACGTCTGTATAGCAGGCTCGGCGTCCACAGCCGGGACGAGGCGGTCAGCCGGGCCCGCTCCCTGGGCCTTATCAGCGCCGGGTAACCGGGGCGCGGACGCGCCGGCTGCTCCCGTCGTGATCAGTGACCGCGATCAGGGCGCCGCCCGCCTGTGCCAGTCAGCGCGGTACCGGTGGCGGAACTCACCCAGATCCAGGCGTCGGGCAGTACAGTCCAGGACTCTGCGCCGGTCTGCCTGATGCCGACCCGGCGCGGCCCCAGCGCGATCAGCCGCTCAATCTCCTGGTCGCGGTCCTGCGCGGCTGGTCAGGTCGAGGTGCACGCGGTTACTCGGCCGTCTTCAGATCGGTGACCGGCATAAAGCACATGCCGGCCGACGCGTTCGTCACCGCCCACCACCGGGTCACCTGACTGGTTATACTGGGCTACCTACTGGGCACGGTCTGCGCGCAGGAGGTCCGTCGTGTGGCGGGACGCGGTCGCGCATGGCCTGGGTGACGCTTAGCTGCCGTGATATGGCGGTGCGCGACTCGCTGTCTCCTCGCGGAAGCAGTCAGTGGCTCTCGGTCTGGCATTCCGTCACGCCTTCGGCTGGTGGTAGATGTCGCCGCGGTGGGCAATGTCGAGGACATGGACGATACGGGCGGCTTCGTCGATGCGGTATACGATCCGGTAGGTTCCGCGCCGGGCGCCGTGGCAGCCGGCCAGCGGGCCGAACAGCGGCTTGCCGACGCGGTGCGGATTGACGGCAAGCGCGGAGTCGCAGAATTCCAGTACGGCTGCGGCGACGGTCTCGGTCAGCCGCCCGGAGATGGCCCGCCGGGGGGCGGGCTGGAAGCGGATGCCGTATCGCTCCTGCGGGGCGGTCACCTACCTGTGGCGCGGCGCCTGGCCAGGTCCTGGCGGACGGTCGCCAGGTCCACGCCGGGCTCGCCCCGGCCGAGCGCGGCCAGGCTCTCGGAGATGCGGGCGACCGCGTCGCTGTCACCGAGGATCTCCAGGGTCATCTCCAGCCCTTCGAGGTCATCGACTGAGAGCAGGACAGCCTCGGGCTCGCCGTTGCGGGTCAGGGTGATCCGCTCATGCTGGAGCCGGACCCGCCGCGCCAGCTCCGACAGGCGGGCCTTGGCCTCGGACAGCGGTACAGGCGTGGCAGCGATGCTCATAGTCTGAAGTATAGCCTATACTAGTCAACTTTCGGACTAAACCGTTTCCTGGTCCGCAAGACCCCTGAGCTGTAAAACTGTTCCACAGGCGCAACTGGTTGGAGCCAGTGACCCTCGCTCCGACTCTATGTCGAACGCCTGGCCGACAGACCCAGGGTTGACCTCCGACGGCAGCCGGGGCGGCACCACCAAGCCAGCTTCTCCCAGATCAGCCGCTATCCGGCATCTTCACAACGTGCGACCACAATACTAAGTGCCGTTGCAGTATTAAGCGTCAAGGTAGGGCGAGTTCGTCAGACTGTTGTCCTGGAGGTCGCGTGCGTATCAGCCTTGGTGATGTGTCCCTGTGGTTCGATGTATCCGGGCCGTCAGTCGTTCCGCAGGGGGACACGACGGTGGAGCGCCC
The DNA here is from genome assembly GCA_963806335.1 of uncultured Actinomycetes bacterium. Lineage (GTDB taxonomy): Bacteria > Actinomycetota > Actinomycetes > Streptosporangiales > Streptosporangiaceae > Palsa-504. The sequence continues at coordinate 53,664 of CAWDXO010000012.1, read as the reverse complement.
GGTCGTGGTGGCCGTCCACGGCGGTCCCGGCCTGGACCACATGACGGTGAAGTCCGCTCTGGGGCCGCTGGCTGAGGACTTTCAGGTTCTGTACTTTGACCTGCGGGGCCACGGCCGCAGCGATCACAGCAGCGCCGAGTTCTGGAACATGCGGACCTGGGCTGATGACCTGCGGCGGCTGTGCGACGCGCTCGGGCTGCGTAAGCCGGTCATTCTCGGCAGCAGCTTCGGCGGGGACGTCGCGCTTACCTACGCGGCGCTGTTCCCTGATCATCCGGGCGGCGTCATCCTGGCCAACACGACTGGTGGCCACTGGGGTGGGCCGCGAGTCATCGAGGCGTTCGGCCGTCTTGGCGGCCCCGAGGCAGCCACCATCATCGAGCGCATCTACGCCGCGGACGCCGAGGATCTCCAGGCTGAGTTCAACCGCGTCTGCTACCCGCTTTACAGCGCCACGCCGGGCTGGGCCGAGGAGTCCCGCCGGTTCCTGGCCCGGATGATCAGGAACCCGGACGTCGCCTCGCACTACGGCAGCCACGAGGTCTCAAGCTTCGATCCCTGGAGCCTGCTCGGCACCGTCCGGTGCCCCGTCCTGGTCCTCGCCGGCGAGGACGACCCGGTCTGCCCGCTGTCCGTGGTCGAGGAACTAGCCAGCCAGCTGCCGGAGGGAACCACCCGCCTGGTGCGACTACCCGGAGCGCGTCACACCATCTTTCGCGACCGCCCGGACCTCGCTTTCCCTGCCGTGACGAACTTTGTCTCGCAGATCTGGCCTGACGCTTAATCGTCAAGGATCAGCCGCTACCGTCAACGTGCTCTGTCCCGCGCGGCAGGAACGGCGGATTTTACAAGGGGCGGCGGCTCGTACGCTTGTCCGCGATCGGGCTGCCTCTTTATCGCCGGATGCTGGCTGGGACGGGATCGAGGCGGTCGGCGGAGCTGGTGGATGCTGAGCGGATGGCCTGACCTCGGTCCTGCAGGACCTTTGCGTCCGAGCCGGTGCGGCGGGCAGGCTGAGGATGGCGTTCGGCGTAAGCTGAGATTCGTGACCGCACAGTCGGCAGAAGATCCAGCCGATCCGCTGGTGATCTTGAGAGACCTCCCCGAACGAGAGCGCGAGGAGTTCCTCCGGCAGTACCACCGGGCGGTTGATGCCGCGCACGACCCGGCCGGTTATCAGCAATTGCGGCGCCTTATCCATGTGTGGAGCCTGACCGCGATTGCTGCCGGCCAGCCGGGCTACTACGAGGAGCTCGCAGCCGCACGCGCGGGAACGGCTACGACGGTGCCGGTCACTGACGCGATCCCGGACTGGGCGGAACGAGTCGCCGCGGCCAGGGACCGGCGGTGACCTACCGGGCCGAACTGAGCGGCCGGGCTCTGAAACAGATGCACGGTCTCCCGGGTCCGGCGTTCGACAGCCTCATCGAGGTCATGGCGGAAGTCATCGACTATCCCGGCGACCCGCTCCGCACCTTCCCGACTAGCGACCCTTACGTTAGGCGCGTCGAGTTCGGCGACGCGGGCCTGATCACCTACTTAATAAACGACGGTGCCGGCGTTGTCATCGTCCTCGACATCACCTGGACCGGCTAGCAATCCCGTGGACGGGCTGGCCGCCAGCAGCACGATGTTGACGAGGCAACCGGCGTTTGCGCCGATCGGTCAGCCACGCTTAGGGGGGCTTGGGCAGGCTGATCAGGACGTCGAGACCCAGGTGCTCCTTACACAGGTATTTGATCTCCTCGCCGCCGCCCAGCACGACGACCGCGCTACCGCCCACGAGATGCTCGCCGAAGCGGCTCCCCGTTTGGCTCCCCGCTGACCGGCCCGGCCGGGAGATCCATCCAGGACGTTTGTGCTGGTGGGCGCAACTGGGTTCGAACCAGTGACCCCTCGCTTGCAAGGCGGGATACGGCACCGATTACGCCCAGCCCTGCGCGCTGGTTCATGCACTTGAACTGCGAAAACCATGCCCTGAGATGCCCCAGCGTGCCTGGGGTAGTTTGCACGGTGGTTCCCGCAAGTGGTTCCCGCAAGTGGTTCCCGCAAGTGGTTCCCGCAGCAGTCTGCTGACCCCTCGCCTGAAGAGCGAGTCGGGGTGGGCCTGCCCCGCTTGCCGGACATCCATCATCAGAGTCTGCAACCGGTAGGGCGTCCGATTGCTACCATAGATGCTATCATCGCTGTCAGGAGGTGGTAGCAGTGGCGGCCCTGAACATCCGCAACCTCAATGAAACGGTGAAACGGCGCCTTCAGGTCCGCGCGGCTCGTCACGGCAGGTCGATGGAGGCGGAGGTACGCGCGATTCTCGAGGAGGCCGTTCGCGAGCCCGCGGACTCCGCCGGGCTGTTCACGGCGCTCCTCGACCGGTTCGGCGCGCTCGGCGGAATCGACCTGGACCTGCCCGGACGCGACGAACCGGCGCGCGCCGCAGATTTCTCCGCATGATCATCCTCGACACCAACGTGGTCTCCGAGCTGATGCGCCCCGAACCCGCGCCTCAGGTCGCGAGCTGGGTCCGAGACCGGGACAGGCGCGAGCTACGCACCACGACCATCACGCTCGCAGAGGTCCGGTACGGCATTGCCCGGCTGCCGGACGGACGCCGCAAGCAGGTCCTCCTCGCCGCAGCCGACGATATCTTCACGGCCTTCGACGACCAGGTCCTGCCGGTCGACACCGCAGCCGCAGAAAACTACGCCGTCATCGCCAGCAGCCGCGAGCGAGCCGGGAAACCCATCACCAGCTTCGACGCGCTGATCGCCGCCGTCTGCCGCTCCCAGGGCGCCGCGCTGGCCACTCGCAACGTGTCCGGCTTTGACGGCACTGGCATCGAGATCATAGATCCCTGGGGAGCCAACAGGAACAGTATCCAGGCGACGCCAAGCCATCGTCAGCCATCATCTCCGGCGACGTCGGCTGGATCAGAACATGAACCACGGCCCGTTCGGTAAATTAAAGATCTTTATCCCGAACGGCCGGTGGTGTCAGGGCTAATCCTGGCTGACTGCCCGGAACGGCCCTCGCCTGGCGTACTCCGGCTCGGATGGGCCGGTCTGCGATGCGGGCCGGGTTAGCTCGTGCTGGCTTTGCCGGCTATGGCGCCGTCGCCGCCGGTGGCCTGGACGTCTGCGGTCGTGTCCGGGCGGCGCTCGGTGCCGTGCAGGAACACCGAGGTGACGAGCGCGGCGGCTTTCTCGACGCCGGCTACGTGCTCGGCGGTCATGCGGGCTGCGGCCTGCAGCAGCTGGCCGAGCAGGAAGAGCAGTTCCTCGACGGTGAGGTCGCCGCGGAACGTGCCGTCGTCGAGGCCGCGTTGCAGCAGCGCCCGGATCATCGTGTCGATCTGCAGTTCTGCGTGGCCGCCGTAGTCCGAGACGCCGAACCGGCTGATGAGGGCGGCGTACTTGCTGCCGCCGGCGGCGACCACCCGCGTGACGCGGGCGATGGCCTCGGTCACGGGGACCGCGTCCAGGTCAGCTTCGGCGAGGCGGGTGGCGGTGGCGTCGCGGGCGGTGGTGCCCAGGGCCTGCAGCAGCTGCTCGCGGGTGGGGAAGTGCCGGTACAGGGTCGCCCGGCCCACGCCGGCGGCCGCGGCGATATCTGCCATGCTGGGCGGCTCGCCGCCGCGGGCCAGCAGGTCCGCGGCGACATCGAGGATCGCCTCGGCGACCCGGTCCTGAATAGCTGCGCTCCTCGCCATAGGCCACAGTTTACATTATTGACTCAATGATATACGTTCTCTCTCGAAGATGAGACATCAATGTCTCGCTAGAAGATCTAACTGCCTCAGAAGAGGGGACTGACATGGCTGCTATGGCTCGCTGGTGCTTCCAGCGCCGCGCCTGGGTTCTGATCGGGTGGCTGGCGCTGCTGGCGGTCCTGGGAGTGACCGGCCGGACCGCGGGATCCGCGTACTCGGACTCGCTTACCCTGCCCGGGACCGGCTCCACCACCGTGCTGGCCCTGCTGGAACGGGCGTTCCCCGGGCACGCGGGGGATCAGGACACGATCGTGTGGCGGGCCAGCGGCGGTGTGGACGCCCCGGCGGTCCGGGGCCGGATCACGCACATGCTCGGCCAGGTCGCCGCCGCGCCTGCGGTGGCCTCGGTGATCAGCCCGTACTCCGCCCGCGGTGCCGGCCAGGTCAGCCGCAACGGGCACATCGCCTACGCGACCGTGGTCTTCGACGCCCCGCAGGCGAGCCTGCCCGGGCCGGACGTCACCCGCGTCGTCCACCTCGCCGAGGCCGCACGGGCCCCCGGCGTGCAGGTCGACATCGGCGGCCCGGCGGTGGAGAACGCGCTGCGGCCCTCGGTCGGCATCAGCGCCGGCGTCGGGGTCGTGGCCGCGGCGATCGTGCTGTTCATCGCGTTCGGGTCGCTGCTGGCCATGCTCGTGCCCCTGGTCATCGCGATCGCCGCGCTGGTCCCGGGCCTGATGACGACCGGGCTCCTGTCGCACGCGGTGACCATTCCCTCGTCCGGCCCGACGCTGGGCATCTTGATCGGGCTGGGCGTGGGCATCGACTACGCGCTGTTCATCGTCACCCGGCACCGCACTGGCCTCAAGGCCGGGATGTCCCCGGCCGAGGCCGCGATCCGCGCGCTGAACACCTCCGGCCGCGCGGTCCTGTTCGCCGGGACCACCGTGTGCATCGCCCTGCTCGGGATGCTCGTGCTGCGCATCGGCTACATCTCCGGCCTGGGCATCGCCGCGGCGATCACCGTCGTGTTCACGGTGGCCGCCGCCACCACCCTGCTGCCTGCACTGCTCGGCTTCCTCGGGATGCGGGTGCTGTCCCGCCGGGAACGCCGCCGGCTAGCCGCGGGCGGGCCCGCGCCCGACGGCGCGTCGGGGGCGTGGACGCGGCTGGCCGCGTTCGTGCAGCGCCACCCCGCCCCGCTGGCGGCCGTGGCCGCGGCCGTGATGCTCGTGCTGGCCATCCCGGTGCTGTCACTGCGGCTTGGCTCCTCCGACGCGGCCAACGACCCCGCCTCCACCACCACCCACCAGGCCTACGAACTGCTCGCCACCGGATTCGGCCCGGGCTTCAACGGCCCGCTGCAACTGGCCGGCACGACCACCTCCCGCGCTGATGCGGCCGCGTTCGCCCAGCTGTCCGGCACCCTGAAGGCCGAACCCGGGATCGCCGCGGTCTCCACGCCCATCGCCGGCCACGGCGCCGCGCTGATCAGCGTGATCCCGGCCACCTCCCCGGAGGCCAAGGCCACCAGCACCCTAATCAGCCAGCTGCGCGACACAGTGATCCCCGCCGCCGAGCACGGCACCACGCTGCGCGTCTACGTCGGCGGCGTCACCGCCACCAACGACGACTTCGCTACCGTGATCGCCCCCAAGCTGCTGATCTTCGTCGGGGTCGTCCTCGTGCTCGGGTTCGGTCTGCTGATGCTGGCCTTCCGCAGCCTGCTGATACCCGCAGTCGCAGCGGTGATGAACCTGCTCGCCGCCGCCGCCTCCTTCGGCGTGCTGGTCGCCGTCTTCCAGTACGGCTGGGGACTGCGGCTGCTCAACCTCGGCCAGGCCGGCCCGGTCGAATCGTTCCTACCCGTGCTGATGCTCGCGGTCCTGTTCGGCCTGTCCATGGACTACGAGGTGTTCCTGGTCTCCCGGATCCGCGAGGAATGGGCCGCCACCGGCGACAACCACCAGGCGGTCCGCACCGGCCAAGCCACCACCGGCCGGGTCATCATCGCCGCCGCCACCATCATGATCCTGGTGTTCAGCGCCTTCATCCTCTCCGGCCAGCAGGTCATCGGCGAGATCGGCATCGGCCTGGCCGCCGCCGTCCTGCTCGACGCCTTCCTGCTGCGCACCATCCTCGTCCCCGCCCTCATGCACCTATCCGGCCGCGCCAACTGGTGGCTGCCCGGCTGGCTGGACCGCGTCCTCCCGTACCTGTCCATCGAACCCGCCACCGAGCTATCCGCCCCGCCCAGCCCCGCACCCGCCAGCCAGGTCGTGCACAGCACGACAGCCCGGTAGCGGCCCGCCAGCCGACCCGGCCCCGCCGCCCAGGGTCCTGCGCGAAGGCGCCGCGGCGCGGGTAGCGGCCGTGGCCGTTACCCGCGCTGGCGGTTCACGCTGTGCTGGTCAGCCGCGGCTTGACCGTGGCGGCTAGTCGTCGGCGCCGATGACCTGGAAGTCCTGGTTGACGAAGATGTGGTGGGGCCAGTTGACGCCGATGTAGTGGACCTCGTACTGGCCGTTGCCCAGCGCGACCACGCGGTCGACGATGCCGCCCGGGCAGGCGGCCAGCGCCGCTTCGGTCGCCTTGTCCGCGGCGGTTCCGCTGACGAGCGTCCCCGAGCCTTGCTTGTAATCCGCCGGGATCTGGCCGACCTGCTCAGAAGAGCCCTTCTCACCCTGGCTGAAGCCGACCACCTGTCCTCCGGGGTTCGATCCGCTGGTGCTGGGCGGCTGCACGATGACCTGGGTGGCGGTGATGGTCGTGCTGTCGGTGGTGCCCAGCACCACGACCGGCTCGCCGGCGGTGACGGCGCTGACCGTGGCCGCGCTTGTCCCCTTCGTAGACCTGCCGCAGCCGTTCGGAGTCGGCGTCGACGATCACCGGATCGGCGGCCTCGAGCGTGATCCGTCGTCCTGTGTCCACGATGCGGGCCCGGGTGACGGCTTCGGCGGCGAGGCTGGCCAGGTCGACGGGCCGCCGATCCAGCGGCCGTCCGGCTTCGTATCTGGCCAGCAGCAGGAGGTCTGCCACCAGCCGGCCCATCCGGTCGGCCTCGCCGGCGATCAGCGTCATCAGCCGCAGCAGTTCTTCCCGGCTGGCCGCGTCGTCTTGCTGCAGGCCGTACTCGGCCAGCCCGCGGACCGAGGTCAGCGGGGTGCGCAGTTCGTGGCTGGCGTCCGCGACGAAGCGGCGCATGCGTTCCTCGGACCCCAGGGCACGCGCCTCGCCGTCCGCTCGCGCCAAGTAGGCGGTCTCGATGCTGGCCAGCATCACATCCAGCGCTTCGGCCAGCCGCCCGACCTCGGTGTTTCCGGCCGGCTGGTCGATGCGCCGGGACAGGTCACCGGCCGCGATCGCCGTGGCCGTCGCCTCGATCCGGGCCAGCGGCGCCAGGCTGGCCCGCACCAGCGGCAGGCCGAGGCCGGCCAGCAGAATGACGCAGACGGCTCCGGCCACCGCGTCGGCTATCTCCAGGCGGGTGACCGTACTGTTGAGACCGCCGAGACTGTAGGCAATGACGAGATGACGTCCGCCGGATAGCCGCTGTACCAGGACGCGCCAGGAGTTCCCGACCCGCCGGCGGCCGTAGCGTTGAACGGCGTTCCGGTATCGCTGAGCTGCGCCGCGGACAGCCGCGGTCCGTCCGCCGCGCCCAGCGGCCCGTCCGCCATGCTGATCTGCCCGCCGGCGCCGATGACTTCGACCAGGAACTGCGTAGGCAGTGCCTGCGGACGGCTGCTTTCGGCGCCTGGCTGGAGCTGCTGCCGCTGCACGATGCGGCTCGCGACCTTGGCGAAATCCCGAAGCTGAGCATCCGATCGGGACAGCAGGTAACTGTGCAGCAGCGTGGTACCGAGAGCCGCGGTTACCAGGCAGGTCAAGGCGACCAGGAGCGCGGCGGCCGCCATTACCCGGGTGCGCAGCGACGCGCTCCGCATGGCCTTCGGCCACCGGCCCGCTCTCACGGCCTCGTCCTCACGGGGGCGGGATTCGCAGCACGTAGCCGAAACCGCGGACCGTGTGGATCAGCTTCGGCTGCCCCTGGTCGACCTTACGTCTCAGGTAGCTCAGGCACGGCTCGACCACGTTGCCGTCGCGGGCTGGGTCGTGCTCCCAGACCTGGTCCAGGATCTGGTCCTTGCTGACCACCGCCCGGCGTTCATCATCAGGAACCGCAGCAGTCGGTACTCGGTGGGCGTCGGCGCGACCAGGGCGCCGGCCCGCCTGACCTCACGCAGGTCCTCATCACCACCTCGAACCCCGCCAGACGAAGCGATCCCGACAGCAGCTCCAAGATCGTCGCCTCGTCATCCACGACCAGCAATCGCGCCGGTGCCGCAACGGCATTCACGGTCCCAGCATGCGCGCCGAACCTGATCGATCGCTGACCGCCGACCGCAAGTCGGGTCCAAGACTGGTCATATCCAGCTCGAGGAATCACCAGATCCGCTGGCCATGTGGGCGTCAACGATGATCATGATGCCCTACGGCTGCCCCTGGCCCCCGCTGCAGCTCACAGGACACGCAGACTTCTGGCACCCCACAGGGCAGCTGGGGAGCATCGCGGCCCCGTGAATCCGATCCCGGGAACAGTCGTGATTTATCGTTTGTTGTGCTAACTAACTAGTGAGCTGGCTGCTGCGGGGATGAGAGCTTGAAGAGTAAGGCCGGAGCGTTTCGGGGAAAGACTTTTTCCTCGCTGAAGGTCCCGAATTACCGCCTGTACTTCACCGGCCAGTCGATATCTATGGTCGGCACCTGGATGCAGATGACGGCGCAGTCCTGGCTCGTGCTGACCCTTACTCACTCAAGTACCGACCTGGGCCTGACCGTCGCGCTGCAGGCTCTGCCGGTCCTGCTCCTCGGTCCCTATGGCGGCGTCATCGCCGACCGGGTGGACAAGCGGCGGCTCATGATCGCGCTGCAGATCGCCATGGGGTTCCAGGCCCTGATGCTCGGGCTGCTTGTCGTGTTCGGCTCGGCCCGCTTCTGGGAGATCTGCCTGCTGGCCGTCATCCTCGGACTGAACAACGCCTTCGAGAACTCGGCACGGCAGGCTTTCGTCAGGGAAATGGTCGGTAAAGACGAGCTGCGCAATGCCATCACCCTGAACTCGGTGACGGTGAACGCCGCCCGTGCTGTCGGGCCCGCTATCGGGGGCGTCCTCATCGCTACGGTCGGCATCGGGGTCTGCTTCCTGCTGAACGCGGCGAGCTTCGCAGCCGTCGTCACCTCCCTGCTGATCATGGACCGGTCCGCCCTGCGGCCGAGCCCGCCGTCCGGGCGAGCCAGCGGGCAGTTGCGTGAGGGCCTGCGGTACGCGGCGCGCACTCCGACAATCGCCATCCCGCTCGCGATGATGGGCCTCGTCGGGCTGTTCGCTTATGAGTTCTCTGTCTCGCTTCCTGTTCTTGCTGAACGGTCGTTCCACGGCGGCGCGGAAGCGTACGGCTTCATGACCGCGGCCATGGGGATCGGCGCTGTCATCGGCGGCCTGTTCACCGCAGCGCGGGGGCGGACAGGACTACGCCCGATGATCATCGCTTCGGCGGGCTTCGGGGCGGCCATCCTGGTCTGTGCCTTCGCACCATTCCTCGGCCTCACCTACGCCGCGCTGCTGTTCGTGGGCTGGGCGAGCGTCTCTTTCATCGCGATCGGCAACTCCACCATCCAGCTCAGCGCCGAGCCGAGCATGCGCGGACGGGTGATCGCGCTCTGGCAGGTCGCCTTCCAGGGAACGACGCCGGTCGGCGGCCCTGCGATCGGCTGGATCATCGCCCTGACCGATCCGCGAATCGGCTTGGCGGTAGGCGGCGCGTCTTGCTTCGCAGCCGCGATCGGAGGCATCGTTCTCGCCAAGCGTTACCGCCGGGCACGGCCACCGAAGGCGATGCAGCTTGAGAGCCCCGCTCCGGCGCGCCCGCTCCCGGCCGGGGCGTCGGTCAGCTGAGGGCACACTGCCCGCCGTCCCAACAGGCCATCGGTTGATGGGCGTCATATCGGCGTAGCGGTCACCCACGGGCGGCTCGACGTCATTCAGCCGGTTGAGCTGGCCCGCGCTCAGTTCGATCGCGTCGGCACCGACGTTCTCCTCGACCCGTTCGCTCCGGCGCGTTCCGGCATCGGCACGATATCGCCGCCCTGCGCGAGCAGCCAGGCCAGCGCGATCTGAGCGGGAGTGGCGCCGCGCTGGCACGCGAAGAACTGCTCCCGCTGCCGCAGTCACGGTGACGTTCAAGCTCGACGTGAACCTGCCCGTCTCCTCTGCCGCGATCTTGACCGGCGCCGGTCACGATGCCGGTACCGTCACTGAGGAGGGCTTGGTCGGTGCGCCGGACCGAGATGTCGTCGTCGCGCCCACCGCAGAGGGACGGATCCTGATCTCCCTGGATCGCGGGCTGGGTGACATCCGTACCTACCCGCCCGGCAGTCACGCCGGCATTGTCGTGCTTCGCCTGACCGACCAGTCCGCCGCTGCAGCCATGAAGGCAGTCAGCGACCTGGCCACCCTAACCAATCCTGACAGTCTTGCCGGGGCGGTGGCGGTCCTGCAGCGCGGACTACTGCGCATCCGCCACCCGTAGCCAGGCATCCGGATCGCGAGCCATTCACACCACCAGAACAAGGCTTTGCTTCACACGACGCGGTGGTGGACATCAGGAGCCGCGTTTAACCGGCTTCGGTGACGTGACCGTTGGCGACCGCGATACGGCGGGTGACCGCGACCGCCTCCAGCATCCGGCGATCGTGGGTGACCAGGAGGAACGTGCCCGGATAGGTCTCCAGGGCGCCTTCGAGCTGCTCGATCGCGGGCAGGTCGAGGTGGTTGGTGGGCTCGTCGAGGACCAGCAGGTTCACGCCCCGGGCCTGGAGCAGCGCCAGGGCCGCCCGGGTCCGCTCGCCTGGCGACAGCGAGCTCGCCGGGCGCAGCATGTGACCGGCCACCAGGCCGTACTTGGCCAGCAGCGTCCTGATGTCCTCTGGGAGCAGGCCCGGGACCTGCGCCGAGAACGCCTCCAGCAGCGGGACCTCGCCGTCGAACAGGCTGCGGGCCTGGTCCACCTCGCCGACCTGGATGCCGCTGCCCAGTGACGCGTGACCCGATACCAGCGGTAGCCGGCCGAGTAGCGCTCCGATGAGGGTCGACTTGCCGGCCCCGTTCGGGCCAGTGATGGCGATCCGGTCGGCCCAGTTGACCTGGAGGCTGACCGGGCCAAGGCGGAAACCGCCGCGTTCGATGACCGCGTCGCGCAGCGTGGCGGCCACCGTACCGGACCGGGGCGCGGCGGCGATCTCCATTTTGAGCTGCCACTCCTTGCGCGGCTCGGCGACGACGTCCAGGCGGTCCAGCATCCGCTCCGTGGCCTTGACCTTGCCCGCCAGCTTTTCCGAACGGGCGACCTGCCGGTGCAGGATGTGCTTGTCGTTGTCGGTCGCCTTGGCCCTGGCCTGCCGGACGCCCTTATCGGCCCAGCCGATCTGGGTCCGCATCCGTTCCTGGAGCCCAGCACGGGTGCCGGCGTACGTCTCGTAGGCCTCGCGGGCGTGCTCCCTGGCGATCTGCCGCTCCTCCAGGTAGGCGAGATAACCGCCGCCGTACAGGCGTACCTGCTGCTGCGCCAGGTCGAGTTCCAGGACCCGACCCGCAGTGCGCTCGAGAAACGCGCGGTCGTGGCTGACCAGGACGGTTCCGGCCCGCAGGCCCCGCACGAACCCTTCCAGGATCTCCAGCCCGGCGATGTCCAGGTCGTTGGTCGGCTCGTCGAGCATGAAGACGTCGTAGCGGGACAGCAGCAGCGAGGCGAGGTTGACACGGGCCGCCTGGCCGCCGGACAGGCTGGTCATCGCCTCACTGCCGGCGTCGGCGGGCAGTCCGAGGGTGGTGAAGACCGCGGCGGCGCGCTCCTGCAGGTCCGCACCGCCCAGGGCGAGCCAGCGCTCCAGCGCGATGGCGTAGGCGTCGTCCGCCCCCGGCTTCTCCTCGACCAGCAGCCCCGTGGCCTCGTCCAGGTCCTGCTGCGCGCGGGCGACACCGGCGCGCCGGGCGACGAAGCCGTTGATACTCTCACCCGGGCGCCGCTCCGGCTCCTGGGAGAGGTAGCCGACGGTGGCGGCGGGCGGGCTGAGCCCGACGTCGCCCTGATCCGGTTGGACCAGCCCGGCCAGGATGCGCAGCAGGGTGGACTTGCCCGCGCCGTTGGCACCGACCAGGCCGGTGATCTCGCCCGGAGCGATCACCAAGTCGAGGCCGGAGAAAAGAAGGCGGCCGGCATGGCCTGCGGCAAGGCCCCTGGCCGTCAGTATCGCGCTCATCGCCCGCTCATCTTAGATGCCGGCCGGCGCGCCGCCGTCATCATTTCCCTCCGCTACGCCGGACCCGCGACGCCGGTCAGGTTTGCCCCCGGGTCGGTGAAGTACCCGGCCACCAGGCCTGCCGGGGCACGTTCCGGGCCTATCTGCCGCTTGCCGCCGAGCCGCCCGGCTTCCCGCAGGGCGGCCTCGACGTCGGGCACGCCCACGTAGAAGATGACGTGGCTCAGATAGCCAGTGCCGCCACCGACAACCGACACTGCCGGGAATCCCGGTCCAGTCGGGCGTCGCCACCGGTCGACGAAGCCGTAGTTCAACGATTGTCCTTGACGGATGCCATTCTCAACGGGCTGCCCACATCGCCCAGGTCACAGCCGGGCACCGGCACATTAACACCACCATCGGTTACAAGGCCGTCTACCCGACGAAGCCATCCAGGCCCACCTCGCGTTCCTGGCCCGGCGGCGGGCGTTGCGCCCCAGCGAGGAATACCGCGTCCCGCCAACGCAGAATGGCAGGAACTCCCCGGCCATTTCGAGCGGCGGAAGGTGTCCACGGAATCTCCCTGCCCCGTTTGCCGGACAACGCAGGCTAGGTGTCCGGCAAACGGGGCAAGCTCAATCCGCCCGCAGCAGCCCGTCCATTGGACCGGGAAAGCGGAAGGTCACCAAGGTTTTGAGTGAGTTCCAGTGCACGACAAAGCCGCGGTGTCCTGAGATCGCCAGCGATAGATGCGCGCCATCTAACAGCAGCGCCGAGCGGAGTTGGTCATCGAAGTCCCGGACTTAGCTCGTCGCGGGGCCTACGTACTCGCGGTCCGTGACCCCGGCCCGCGAGGCAGCGAAGCCCCGGGCCTAGCGCCAGCCGTAGCGCTGATGCAGCCGGCCCGTGACCCGCTCGAACGGCTCGCGCGGCAGGGCCGCCGCTTCTCGGCGCATCCCACCCTCGTGCACCCGGATCACCCGGTCCAGGCTGGCCCAGGACGGCCGGTGCTCGCCGTCCCACCTGCCCGCGCCGACGGACACAAAGTCGCCCTCGCCGTCATGGTCCTTGCTGGTTAGCTGCACGGCCAGGTAGGTGCCTGCCGATTCGACGGCCACCACGAGCACCGGCCGGTCCTTGCCCCGCCGGCCGTTCTCCTCGAAAGGCACCCACGTCCAGACGACCTCGCCGGGATCCGGGGCCCCGTCCGTTCGCGGCGAGTAGCTCATCCGCACCAGCCCGATGCGATGCGGATCGACCTCCACGGTGGCGTCCGGCCCGAACTCGCCCGGCGAGACCTCCGCATGGGACGACCGCGCCGGCTCCGGGGCCGGGTGACCGTGCGCCGCAGTCACCGAGGAGGAAGATGAGGAACGCGCCGCCGGCGTTGATGCCGGCCGCCGCCCGCCTCTCCGTCCTGCCTCCCGCGAGGGTGCCCGACCCCGGCGGCGGCCGCTCGTGAACACGTCGGACCCGGCCTTGATCAGATCCCCCAGCAACCCCATGCCGCCACAATAACCGGACCGGCCACGGCTCCGAAGGCCCTGCCGGCCGGCACCCGGCCTGGCCGCGTCCGGGGACGCCCGCCGCCGTGTCGGTGACGGCATTCGGCCGACGTTGACACTCCAGCGAGCCGGGACAATCCCGTTGCGGGCAACCGCCACCGGGTGTCCCAGACACTGCGCCCCCGCATACCTGGAATTCGCCAGGGCCGAACGAGGGCGAACCGCGCCGTCAACACGCGCCCTGTGCGTGTCCGTCCGCGGAAATCCCGGCGGTGCTTCGCACCGCTCCCAGGGAGCGGCTACATGACCGCCCAACGCTGGGATACCCGTTCGCCCGCGGCCGGGGCGCCGCCGTCGCCACGCCGAAGGACGACATCAGCGTCAGCGCAAGGCGGCCGCTGATGAGCCGTGCACGCGGTGCGGCGCGACCGGACAGCCCGTCGCAGCGCGCGCCGCCCCGGGGGCGGTCGGTGTTGGTCATGATGGTCACATACGTGACCGTAGGCGCCAAGTAGGATACGGATAAGGTCCAACCTCATCACTATTCAGTGACCGGTTTGGGACCGGGGCTGCTGCTCCAACCCGGCCGCAGCCGGCCGCTCCCGGTCGCCCAATCTTGGCGCAGCCCACGCACGGCAAACGGCAGCGGTCACCAGGAAAGGCGCGCTCAACTCAGCAGGACGTCGAGGGCGGAACATGCCGAGGTGCCGGGGCAGGCGGCAACTGGTGGGACGTCATCGTCGCCGCCTGCGGCGTCGAGACCTGCGAAGATACCGGCGGGGTGGTCTGCCTGCGGCTGATCCACCGGCAACGGCATCAGAGCAGCTCAAGAAGATCCGGCCAATTTTCCGTAACACAGGGGCTCCTCTAGCCCTGAACCCGCAGGGGCACCCCAGCCGCGGAAATGGCGCTGACCATGTTAGCTATCGAGTCGATGGGCGTGGTCCGGGTTTTCCGCGGAGCTGAGCAGGGTCTGGCTGGCCGATGTCGCGAGCCGGATCGTGTGGTCTCGGTCGAGTCCTGGCGTGCCGGTGAGCATCCGGGTGGCGAAACCGTCGAGGAGACTGGTGATGGTCTCGACGGCGGCGCCGATGTCGGTGACGGCGAAGCTTGAGCTGGCGAGCCCGTTGCGGATAATCGATTCGAGGTCGTGTTGCCAGCGGGCGTCGAGTTCCAGCTGGATTGAGCTGAGTTCCGGGTGGGTCAGTGACCTGTTCCAGACTTCGAGCCATAGTGACCAGCGGGCGTCGCGGGTGCTGGCGGGCAGGTACAGCGCGATGTAGTCGTGCAGGAGCGTCGCGGGGGTGTCCGTGCGGTTGAGCAGTCTGGCGCGGTCGTTGTCGAGGAGTCCTTCGCTGTACTGCAGCGCTTCGACGAACAGCGTGTCTTTGGTGTTGAAGTAGTACATGACATGGCCGGCGCTCATTCCCGCGGCCGCGCCGATGTCGGCGACGGAAAGGTCGGCCAGGCCGCGCGCGGCCACGGCCTCGATCACTGCTTCGAGAATACGTTCGCGCGACTTGGCGCCTTTGGTCATCGAGCGGGATGCCACGTTGTCCTCCTCCGGAGGTCCTCGTTTACCTGAACCGGCTTCGCAGGGTGCCTGTGCGAGCGGCATCAGGTCGCCTGGAACATGATCTCGCCATTGACCATCGTGTGCGTCACCGTGGTCTGGAGGATCTCGTGCGGGGTCAGTGCGTGCAGGTTCTGTGATAGCACGATCACGTCGGCGAGCTTCCCGGGCTCGATGCTTCCGAGGTCTTGCTCGGCGAAGTTGGCGTAGGCGCTGCCGGCGGTGTAGGCGTGCAGCGCCGAGTCCAGGTCGAGCGTCTCCGCGGTGTTCCAGGCGCCGTTGCCGGCGAGGTCGGCGCGAGTCAGGGCGGTGTAGATGCCGACCATGGGATCCATCTCGGCGACGTTCCAGTCGCTGGAAAATGCCAGCGTCGCTCCGGAGTCGGCGAGGCTGCGCATCGCCCAGGCGTAGCGCTCCCGGTTGTCGCCGACGTTCGCCCGCCAGTCGTGCACGAGGTCCGGCGCGCAGTGGCGGGGTTGCATGCAGGCGACGACGCCCAGGTCGGCGAACCGGCTCACATCGGCGGGATCGAGGCATTCGACGTGCACGATCTGATGCCGGGTGTCGTGAGCGCCGTGGTGGCGGCGGGCGGTCTCGAAGGCGTCCAGCGCGGTGCGGATACCCCGGTCGCCGGTGCCGTGGACGAACGCCTGCAGGCCTCGCTCCTGGAGCCGGATGATGAGCTCCGCGAAGTCTTCCGCTGGCCAGAAAGTAGCACCGGACCCCGGGTGATTGCAGTAGGGCGCCAGCATGGCCGCGGTGTGCGGTTCGACGACGTCGTCGATGTAGAGCTTGACCGGCCCGAGCGTGAGACGGTTGCCGTTGTACTCCGCCTTGGCCTTCGCCACCTCATCGAGAACGTCAGGTGAGCAGTGTGGCGTGAAGATGATCGCGGCGATCAGGCGGGACCGCAGCTCGCCGGCGGCCTGCGCCCGCTCGAACAGGGCGATGTCACCGAGGCCGTTCTGCGGTTCGACGATCGTGGTGATGCCGTAGCGGATGGCGTCGCGCAGGTTGGTCACCAGCCGTCCGTACTGGGCGTCGATGTGGTAGCCCGGCAGCACCCGTTCCAGGGCCTGTTGTCCCCGCGGATGGATTCCCATCACCGCGAAATCGTGGACCCAGCCGGTGAGCTGACCATCACGGCCGACTTCGGCGACGCCAAACGGGAGTTCGGGCTGCTCGGGCGATGCGTTCCACCGGCGCAGCCCTTCGCTGTTGAGCCACACGGTGTGCACGTCATAGGAGAACAGCCAGGCGGGTTTCCCCGCGCATACGTCGTCGATCATCGCGGCCGTCGGCTGCCCGCCGGGGACTGCGGCGTAGTTCCATCCCTCACCTTCGATCCAGTCCGCACCAGGATTCCGGGCGACGTGGCGAACGATCCGAGCCCGGATCTCCTCGAGATTGGCCGCGCCGAATAGCGAGACCGCGGTGGGGTTGGCGCCAAGGCGGACGTGGTTGTGGGCGTCGATGATGCCGGGCATCACGGTGTTCCCGGCGGCGTCGATCCGCTGCGTCCCGGACCCGCCCAGGGCAAGCACCTCGGAGTCGGCGCCGACCGCGATGACGCGATCGCCCGCTATCGCTAGTGCCTGAGCCCGCGGCGAGCCGGGGTTCATGGTGCGGACGTCGCCGCCGGTGATGATCAGGTCAGCGTGGTTCATCAGATCTCCTCGTTGTACGCGGTGGTGGGTAGCGTCTGGCCGCTGAAGAACGCCCGGAACTTGGTCCGGAACGCCAGCATGACCGCGATACCGATCAGGATCGAGCCGGCTCCCAGGATGAACACGCCCCCGATCCCGCCCACGCTGGAGTAGCTGCTGGCGGCCGGGAGGTATGTCTTGACTGACTGGGCGAAGGCCGCGGCCATGAACAGCCCGCCCACGACCGGGAGGATCCCGCGCATGAACAGGTTGCGCGTGCTCTCACGCAGGGTCTTGCGGAAGAACCAGGGGCAGGCGAAGGCGGTGAGTCCGTAGTAGAACGCGATCAGCACGCCGACGGCCGACGCCGAGTCGGCCAGGACGTTGGTGGAGATGATCGACAGGACGATGAAGATCGCTGCGGATATCACGCCGATGACGACCGTCGCCAGGCCGGGGGTCTGCCGGCGTGGATTCACCCGGGCGAATCGCTGCGGCAGCGCGCCGTGGGCACCCATCGACAGGGTGACGCGGGCGGCTGGCATGATCGTGGTTTGCGTGGAGGCGGCCGCTGAGGTCAGCACGGACAGAATGAGGATCTTGACGGCGGTGCCGCCGAGAACGCTGCCGCCGACCGCGCTGAGCACGTCACCGGTGTTGGCGGCCAGGAACCTCGGGCCGGCGTAGGCGAGCAGGGCCGTGCTTACCACGGCGAAGATCACCACCAGCATGATCGTGGCGATCACCGCTGCGCGACCCGGTGTCCGGGTGCTGTCCTTGGTCTCCTCGTTGACGCTGAGAGAGGTGTCCCAGCCCCAGTAGATGAAGATGACGAGCAGGAAGGCGGCCGCCAGGTCGCTAAACGATCCGTTCAGGGGGTTGAACCAGGAAAGGGAGGGATGGCCGCCGCCCGCCAGGGTGTGGCCGCTGTACACCTTGACCAGTGCCACCACCGCGAACACGCAGATCGATGTCAGCTCGATCGCCAGCAGGGCGAACTGCAGCCGGCTGGAGATTTCGATGCCGAGGTAGCAGACCCAGGTGAGGATGGCGATGAACGCGACACCACCCACGGTGACCCACAAGGTGCTGGCCGCTAGGCCGTTCGCCCCGACCAGCAGGTAGGCGTAGCGGGCCGCGATCTGCGAGACGCTGGACATCACCACGATGCAGGCCGCGAGGAGTCCCCATCCGCTCATCCACCCGGTCCGCGGGCCGAAGGCGCGTACCGCCCAGGTGAAGTTGGTGCCGCAGTCCGGTTCGATCTTGTTGAGCTCGCGGAACGCGAACGCCACGAACAGCATCGGCACGAAGGCCGCTATCAGCATCCCCGGGGTGTGCACAGAGAGGACGGCCACCACCAGTCCGATCGTGGCCGCCACGCTGTACGCCGGGGCGGTGGAGGCGACGCCGATCACCACGCTCGACAGCAGACCCAGGGCGCCCGCGCGTAGTCCCTTCTGGCCGGGCCCGGATGTGTCGATCAGCTCGGGTTCCGTGGTTGTCAGCACTGCGCCTCCTCGTGTCACCCGACTCGCCATCCGCGACGCCGGATCATGAGCCAGAACTATACAGCATTCTAGAATGCTATTCAAAAAACGGTTTCCGTAAGCTCGCCTTCCCTAGGCACCTGCCGCTTGACCGGTGTCTCCGGGATCGCCTCATCACCGGATCCGGTGAGGGATCTGCCGGGTCCGCCGGAACACGAACACCCGCTGTCCGCGTCGTGTAGCGGCGGTCGGCCACGGCTCCAGATCCGACACCGCCCGGCCAGACGGCACCGCCAGCAACGTGAGCCGCCGCCAACGAGCAGATCGAGCCGCGGATGTCAGCTGTTCATCACGGTGCCGGCGGCTTTTCGCCACGCGTCAGCCTCGGCGCGGTTGCCGAAATCGCTAGCCACGGATGGCAGCGGCGAGTGCGGCATGCACCTGGACGTGTCTCCCCCGGCCCTATCCGCGCGCAGCAGCGCGACCGACGGAGGATCGCCGTCCAGGTCGACGCCCTCCCCCACCCGATCGCCCGGGCTTCCTCGGGGCGCACGCCAGCCATCAGGCTCACCACGATGCAGGCATGCATCAGCGACGCCGGACGCCGCCGATCCTTCAACCCGGCCGTGCCGCTCCATCGCCGGTGCTACCAGGAGGTCGGGGCACGGCGGCCCCTCATAGTCAAGGGATGCTGCCGCGGCCCTGGGATGCCTTTCCCATACCAGGGAGGATGCACCGGTGGTTCCCGGCTGTGGTTACCAGGCCTCCGATTAGCGTTTCAAAAAGGACCATCTAGCTGCAAAAACCTGGTGGGCGCAGTAGGATTTGAACCTACGAACCCCTCGCTTGTAAGGCGAAATACGATCAAAATCGTGCTCAGCCTTTAGAGGCGGTTCATGCGCTCTAGCTGTCAAACCATGCCGGGAGATGTCCTAAGGTGCCTGGGAAAGTGTGCACGGTGGTTCCGGCAAGTGGTTCCCGGAGCAGCGTCAGCGACTCGGGGAGCGCACTGGCGATCTCGCCCAGCAGGAGCAGCCGGTAAAGAACGGCATCCCGCAATACCCGGTCTTCATCCCACTGAGCACGGCTGATGCTATCCAGGTACTCGCGGATGGCCCGCGTGCTGTCAGCAAGGTCGGCGACATACAGGTCGTCACGCCGCATACAGGACCTGCGCATCGCTCAGGACCTGATCGCGGATGACCCGGTGCAGGCCTTCCTTAGGGACGAGATCAACGGGACGGCCGAAGAGCTTCTCCAGATCTTCCTGCAGAGCGAAATAGGACATCCCGAGATCATTCCCGGGAACGCGCACGTACAGAAGGTCAACATCACTGCCTGGCTGCGCGTCTCCGCGCGCAACAGACCCGAAGACGGACAACTCCGCAATGCCGTATTTCCGGCACAGCTCAGCGAGCTGCGGCCCCATCGCCCTGATCTCGTCCAAGATCACGCGAGTTGCTCCCTCCACCCCGCCTGCCTGCCAGTCTACGGCGCACCTGGCAGAAGGGACGAGGACACGCCCGTGCACCGCGAACGTCCCCACCCGCCCCGGGTGATCGAGCTGCCGCAGAGCGGCGGGGGCGTTCGGCCCCGCACTCAGCCGGGTCTGGCACGAATCCGAGGGAGACCTAACGATCCTGCCAGCTGCCCTGAGCGCGGGACGGCCTCGCTGCCCCGCGTGATCTCAGCCGCGGACTAATCCACGCCGCGTGGCGCTATCAGAGCTAATGACCCATTTGGGGCGGCGGGCACCGTTACCCGGGGCGGCACGGTGACTACCGTCGAGTCGTCAGAGGAGGTTAGCGATAACGACAAGGGACACCGGGCGCGAGCTGTTGTGGGCGCCATCACAGGATCGATTTGGGCCAGCCGGATGAACGCATACCAGCGCTGACAGGGCAGCCTCAGGCGGACCCAGGCACGGTCGTTTCAAGATCGTTAATGGTGGTTGACAGGGCGGGCGGCTGACTCGCGCGGGATGTCGCGATTTGGGTCGCGGTCCGGGATCGGCCCGGCTTTTATCAAATTAGTGCACACTGGCCTGGTCATTTGAGGAACGTCAGGGCGGCCGGTGATGATGGGCGGCATGGGAACTTCCGCAGACGCTGCTGACGCGCTGGCCGCGCCGGGGCACACGCCGTACCTTCCTGAGCCGACCGGTCCGTGCCCGGCCGGCACCACGTCCTTGTGGCTGAGGGACACCTCCCGTCCCGATCCCTGGGCCGCGGGGGTGACCGCACGAGAGCTGATGATCTCCTTGTGGTATCCGGCGGCGGCGCCGGGCGGGCGGCGAGCCCGGTACATGACGCCAGCGGAGTCCGAACTCCAGCTCACGAACAGGGGCATCACCGGCGTGCCTCCGGACATGCTGAGCACGGTCCGGACCAACGCGGCCGACGGCGCCGAGCCGGCAGGGCCTCAGCACAGCCTCCCTCTCGTCGTGCTCTCGCCCGGTTTCACCAGCCCCCGCAGCACGCTCACCGCCCTGGCCGAGGACCTGGCCAGCCACGGCTACGTCGTGGCCGGGATCGATCACGCCTACGAGAGTTACGCCACGGCCTTTCCCGACGGGCGGGTCACCACCTGCCTGGCCCGTGAGGCACGCCAGCAGGGATCTTGGGAAAAGGAAAAGGTAGCGGCGGGCCGGGCAGCCGATGTGTCCTTCGTGCTCGGCGAGCTGACCGGCTCGCGCCCGGCATGGCCGGGCTCCGCGCTGATCGACCCGTCCCGGATAGCGATGGCTGGTCACTCCCTCGGCGGTGCCGCCGCCATCGCCGCCATGCTGGCCGACTCCCGCGTCCGCGCTGGCATCGACATGGACGGCTCCACTGACGCGCCGATCCCGGACCGCGGCCTGTCCCGGCCATTCCTGTTCCTGGGCAGGCAATCCAGCTACACCCCGGGAAGGGGAGGCGCCGTGACACCAGGGACCCGGGACTGGAAACTCCTGAGAGGCGCCGTGATCACCTGGGAGCGGGACTGGAAACGGCTGACCGGCTGGAAGCGGTGGCTCGTGGTGGCCGGCGCGGTGCACGCCTCCTTCACCGACCTGGCGCTGCTGGCCGATCAGAGCGGCATCGACATCGGCGCCGGCCTGTCCGGAGCCCGGTCCCTGGACATCACCCGCGCCTACGTCCGGGCCTTCTTCGACCAGCACCTGCGCAGCAGGCCACAAGCCCTGCTGGACCAGCCGTCACCACGCTATCCCGAGGTCACGTTCTGTTCCCCGCAGGCAGGACCTGCACGGGCTGGCGGCCCGCTGAGGGAAACGGCAGACCAGTAAGAAACTGCCAGGACCCGCAGGTCAGCGCGGCTGAGGCGACGGAACAATGAGAACCTGCAACGACCTCACGACCCGCTGTTAGTGCGCAAATCTACCGATCTCCCCCGCAAACCTGCAGGCTACGGCTGTGCGCTCGCGAATCTCTGCACGGTGATAAAAGTCAGGTCAATGGTGGTGGACAGGGCGGGCGGCTGACTCGCGCGGGATGTCGCGATCGGGTCGCGGTGCGGCGTGTCGGGCGGCGGCGCACGACGAAGCTCCGGTAGGACGAGGGCTCCTAACAGATTCCTCACACACCACCGGAGCTTCGTCGTGGTCCAGTCTGCCATTGCTGTCGCCGATCGCGAGCTGGTTGCGCCTGCCGTGGCGGCCGCTGCTTCAGGGGCGGGCGATGACCTGCTGAAACTGTTCGGGTCGGTATCGGATGGCCGGTCCGGTCAGGGCAGGGATCACCCGGTCGCGGCAGTGCTGGCGCTGGCCGCGGCTGCGGTAGTGGCCGGGATGAAGGGCTATACGGCGATCGCGGGCTGGGTCAAGGACGTTCCGCCTGTCGTGCTGGCGGATCCGTACCTGCGGGCTGGCGCCGCGCCGGCGCCGCCGCCGTCCAAGGCGACGATCTGGCGGGTGGTCACCGACGCTGATGCCGAGGCGTTCGATGTCACCGTGGGAAGGTGGCTGATGGGCAGCCTGCTCGGCGGCCCTGCTGGCCAGGGGGAAGCCGCAGGCACGGGCCGGGATGACCCGCCGGGGCTGGTGCCGGTCCGGCTGGACGGCAAGACGGTGCGGGGCGCCAGGGACGCTGCAGGTAACCAGCGGCATCTGCTGGCCGCGCTCGTCGGCCGCGCCGCGCAGTCATCGGTGGTTGCCGCCCAGGCCGAGGTGGGAGTCAAGACGAACGAGGTGCCGATGGCGGTGGATATGCTCGGCCAGATCGATCTGCACGGCACGCTGGTCAGCGCGGACGCCCTGCATACGGTGAAGGCCACCGCCGAGTTCATTCACCAGGCCGGCGGGGAGTTCGTCTTGCCGGTGAAGGAGAACCGCAAGGCACTGTTCGATGCGCTGGACGCGCTGCCCTGGGATCAGGTGCCGGTCGCGCACTCGGCCACCGACCGCGCCATGGGCGGATTACCACCCGCACTATCCAAGTGCTGCCCGCGCCTGAGGATCTGCCGTTCCCGCACGTCAGCCAGGTGTACCTGATCGAACGGCACGTCACTGACCTGCACGGCAACCCGGTCTCGGCGGTGGCCGCGCTCGGCAGTTGCCGTCCGCGCAGGGTCGGCGTGACCGTCGAATTTCTGTAGGCCCTTCGGGATTGTAAGGGATGTAGCCGACGGCGCCGCGGCGGTGTCACAGGGCGTGCCACCGGCGGCCATCCTTCTCGATGAGCTGTGTAGCTTCCTGGGGTCCCCACGTTGCCGCGTGGTATAGCGGAATCGGATCCGCCTCTTCGTGCCAGTGGGCCAGCAGCGGGTCGACGATACGCCAGGACCGGGCCACCTCATCGGCGCGGATGAACAACGTTGCGTCGCCGATCAGCGCATCGAGTATTACCCGCTCATAGGCGTCGTCGCGCGATTCGCCGTAACCGTGCGAGTAGGAGAAGTCCATCGACGCTTTGCGGATGCGGAACTCATGGCCAGGCACCTTGGCGCCGAAACGCAGGCTGACGCCTTCATCTGGCTGCACCCGCGCCACCAGCGCATCGGGTCCCAGGGTCGCGGCCTCGGCCGGGAACAGCGGCAGGTGCGGTGGCCGCCGGAACTCCATGACGACCTCGGTGGTGCGGCGCGGCAGGCACTTGCCGGTCCGGACGTACACCGGCACGTCGGCCCACCGCCAGTTGTCGATGTGCAGCCGAAGCGCCACGAAGGTTTCCGTGGAGCTCAACGGGTCGACGCCGTCTTCCTCCCGGTAGCCCCTGATCAGGTTGTCCCGGGTGCCGCCCCGGGTGTACTGGCCCCGGACCGCCCGCCGGGCGATGTCCCCGGGCTCGGTCAGCGGCCTGATCCCGCGGAGCAGCTTGACCTTCTCGTCGCGGATGGCCTCGGGATGGAAAGACGTCGGCGGCTCCATCAAGAACAGCGACAGCACCTGCAGCACGTGGTTCTGGACGATGTCGCGCACCGCGCCCGTCGCATCGTAGAACCCGCCGCGCGAGCCCACCCCGATCGTCTCGGCCACCGTAATCTGCACGTTGTCGACCCAGTTCCGGTTCCAGATCGGCTCGAAGATCGAGTTGGCGAAGCGCAGGGCCAGCAGGTTCTGCACGGTGTCCTTAGCCAGGTAGTGATCGATGCGGAAGATCTGCGACTCCTTGAACGACGCGTTGATGTCCGCGTACAAGCTGCGGGCGCTGGCCTCGTCCCATCCGAACGGCTTCTCGATCACCAGCCGCGGCCAGTCCCCCTCCGTGCCGACGTTCGCCCCGGAGGCGCCCAGCTGGACGGCGATGATGCCGAACAGGCGCGGCGGCGTCGCCAGGTAGAAGACGCGGCGGCCGGCGGTGCCCAGCGTGCGGTCACATTCGGCGAGCACCTCGCCCAGGCGACGGTAGGTTTCCGGGTCGTCATAGCCGCCGCTGACATATCGGAAACTGGCTTTCGGCGCCCATTCCTTGATCGCGCTCGGCCCGCCGGGATAGTCCGACAGGCACTTGTCCGCCCACTCTTCGTCGCTCATCGCTGTCCGGGCCACGCCGACCAGGGCAAACTCGGGCCGCAGCCGGTGATGGGCCGCGAGCTGGCGGATCGCCGGCAGGAGCTTGCGCTCGGTCAGGTCACCGGACGCACCGAAGATGACCAGCGCGCAAGCCGGCGCCCGCCGCGCTGCATCACCTTGAATTTCACGATCATTGGAGCTCGCCCCGCCCGGCCGGCGTCCACCGCCAGTACTCGCCCGTCCATTCATCGCTCCATCATCCAACTCACCCATCCGAGGGAAAAGGCCATACCTTGTACCTGCCTCTGCAGGTCTTGCTGCGCTGCGTCAGTCATACCGCTGGGACCTCCGACCGGACCCCGGTGATCGAGCACCCCGCCCCCGGGGTGGCCAGTGGTTACTGAGTGGCGGGTGCCTCACGACAGCTTGGCAGAGAGGGTAGACGGCGAGGCCTCCGCGGGGTGATGGTGACGGAAACCTGGCAAGCAATTGTTGTCTCACGGTTCGCCGGCCAGGAACGCTTCAAGATGGTGTCTGGCGATCAGCCTGCGGCGCCCTGCCTTTACCGACCCGAGCTGGCCGGTGCGCAGCAGGTCATGGACGAGCTCCCTGGAGATGCCCAGTAGTGCAACGGCTTCGTCAGGGCTGTAGGCGAGCCGCTCGGCGAAGGCGCTGCGCGCGAAGATCTCGCGCATGATGACGAGCAGGTCCTCTCGCGTGTCAGTGGCGAGTAGCCGCGCGATCGCGTCAGTGATCGGCGCTCAGCTATATCGCAGCGCCCGCACCGTCGAATGGCATCTGAGCAAAGTGTTCATCAAGGTCGGGGCTCACGCCGGGAGCTGCGCTAGGCCCTGGCCAGCCTTGGGCAGGCGGACCCGCGGGCCTAGCGACCGCGGTCGATGAGTTCTCACAACGGCCGTGGCGATCCCGGCGCTGCCGGGAGAAGCCAGAATTTTGGGCCGCGCGAGGACCTGCGCTGTTATGGCTAGATACGCACGATCGACCGGCCCCGACTCGCGCCGCGACCAGCTGTCCGCCAGGACGCTCACGGTCAGGACCTTCCCGCTCCCCGACCGGGTCGACGGCGATGGTGTCCGATCGGTTGCCGCCTGTGCGGGCAGCGGCGGCCAGCCAGACGAGGCCTATCTCGGTGTTACCGCCGAAGATCGAATGCACGCGGCTGAGCCGCCGGAGCTCACAATCGTGGCGGAGCAGCGGACTGGTGCTCCCGCCAGTCAAGGCGGCCCGATGTGGTCAGCGCGAGCCGCGGCGTTCGCCCGGTGCAATCTGGGCGGCGATCACGCGCCATGGGATCGTCTCGCTGCGTTGCAACTCCCCCAGCCGCGGCGTGGCCCCGACGACCACGCCGAACCAGCGGCCGCGGATATCCCAACCGCCGGTGCAGACGTCGACTCCGGTGAGCTCATCGCGGCACAGCTGCCAGGGATCCTCGTGATGCACGATGCCAGCGACGGCAGCCAGGTGGGCTCGTGCTCCTGCGAGCCGCCGCGCAGCAGTCAGTACCTCAGCCTGGGTGAGGACGCTCGTCCCAGCGCGCGCGGCGCTCGATACCAACGACCGCTAAGTCCCACAAGAAGCTTGGTCTTGGCCGGAGCTGGGTCCATGTCCGGGGTCCATTTGGCTCCCGGAATGGCTTCCACAGTCCGTTCAATAAGGTCGAATAATTCCCTGAGCTGGAGCGCTACTCAGCCAGGACGCTGTGACGCCGCCGAAGAGCCGGCCCATTACTTCGGCGCCTTCCTGCAGGACCGGCCGGAGCTCCTGCCGGTACACGGTCTCGGTGACATGGCTGCCGGCGTGGCCAACGAGCCGTGCGATCTTCTCGATCGCCATGCCATCATCGGACAGCAGCGAGACGAACGTGTGCCGCAGGTCCCGAGGCGCCCAGTCCCGGCCGAGCCCGGCTCTCTCGCAAACGTCCTGGAACATCTTCCGGACGGGCCGGTCGCACCCAGCGGCGCACCGGTGACCGTGGTGAATACCATGCCCGTATCCTGCCAGTGCGATCCGGCAGCCTCCCGCTCGGCCGCCTGGTCCGCCTGCCACTCCCTGAGCGCCCCGACGGCCACCTGCGCCAGCTTCAGCGCGCGGCGGGACCTCGGGGTCTTGGTGTCTCCTCCGGCCCGCTCCGCGCGCGGCACCGCGACCGACGGAGGATCGCCGTCCAGGTCGACGTCCTCCTCCCACCCGATCACCCGGGCTTCCTCGGGACGCACGCCAGCCATCAGGCACACCACGATGCAGGCATGCATCAGCAAGGCCGGACGCCGCGGATCCTTCAGCCCTCCGTGCCGCTCCCGTGCCGGTGGTGCCTGCGTCGGCGCGGCCCGCCCTGGTGGTCGAAGGGATGCTGCCATGGCCGCTGGGCACCCTTCCCCGGTCCGGGAGCATGCACCGGTGGTTCCCGGCTGCGGTTACCGGGGCCTCCGATCAGCGTTTCAAAAAGGCCATCTAGCTGCACAAACTTGGTGGGCGCAACTGGGTTCGAACCAGTGACCCCTCGCTTGCAAGGCGGGATACGGCACCGATTACGCCCAGCCCTGCGCGCTGGTTCATGCACTTGAACTGCGAAAACCATGCCCTGAGATGCCCCAGCGTGCCTGGGGTAGTTTGCACGGTGGTTCCCGCAAGTGGTTCCCGCAAGTGGTTCCCGCAAGTGGTTCCCGCAGCAGTCTGCTGACCCCTCGCCTGAAGAGCGAGCCGGGGTGGGCCTGCCCCGCTTGCCGGACATCCATCATCAGGAGTCTGCAACCGGTAGGGCGTCCGATTGCTACCATAGATGCTATCATCGCTGTCAGGAGGTGGTAGCAGTGGCGGCCCTGAACATCCGCAACCTCAATGAAACGGTGAAACGGCGCCTTCAGGTCCGCGCGGCTCGTCACGGCAGGTCGATGGAGGCGGAGGTACGCGCGATTCTCGAGGAGGCCGTTCGCGAGCCCGCGGACTCCGCCGGGCTGTTCACGGCGCTCCTCGACCGGTTCGGCGCGCTCGGCGGAATCGACCTGGACCTGCCCGGACGCGACGAACCGGCGCGCGCCGCAGATTTCTCCGCATGATCATCCTCGACACCAACGTGGTCTCCGAGCTGATGCGCCCCGAACCCGCGCCTCAGGTCGCGAGCTGGGTCCGAGACCGGGACAGGCGCGAGCTACGCACCACGACCATCACGCTCGCAGAGGTCCGGTACGGCATTGCCCGGCTGCCGGACGGACGCCGCAAGCAGGTCCTCCTCGCCGCAGCCGACGATATCTTCACGGCCTTCGACGACCAGGTCCTGCCGGTCGACACCGCAGCCGCAGAAAACTACGCCGTCATCGCCAGCAGCCGCGAGCGAGCCGGGAAACCCATCACCAGCTTCGACGCGCTGATCGCCGCCGTCTGCCGCTCCCAGGGCGCCGCGCTGGCCACTCGCAACGTGTCCGGCTTTGACGGCACTGGCATCGAGATCATAGATCCCTGGGGAGCCAACAGGAACAGTATCCAGGCGACGCCAAGCCATCGTCAGCCATCATCTCTGCACGTGAGCGTGTCGGTACCGAAAACCTTGCCACCCTATGCGACCTGAGCGGGTTAGGGCCCGGCGGCATCACGACGGGAGGGGCACTATGAACCGTCGGTCCCGACGTGGCAGAACCGGCTGCCGCAGAAGGTCTGAGAGATGAGGCTGCGGTTGGCTGAACCTGGCCAGCGGTGTCTCCGCCTCGGGTGCGAAGCATTCCGCTTAAATGATCCGGGCTAACAAGGACAGTGCGGGGCGGGCTGCTTCCAGCTGGGACAGCAGCGTTGACCGGGCGGTGACAAGGGAGGGCCCGTACCAGGTCAGGCTGCGGCCTTCGACCAGCGCTACCTGGTGACGGGGGAACATCTCTGGCCCGTCGTTCGCACTGAAGGAATAGGGCTCGCCGGGCAGGACGATGAGGGCGGGCCGGCGCGCGGCGAGGATCGTGGATCCAGGCGGCAGGCGTTCCAGCCAGTCCCTGAGTCGCTGCGTTGCCTGCGACATGGGCAGGAGGAACAATCAGATGGTGGGCAGAGCGTCGACCGTGTCGATCCCGGCCAGGGTGGCTGCGACGCTGCTGGCTTGCGTCGTGCGCGGCTACCGGCGGGTGCCTGCGGCCGGAGTGCCGGCGATCTGGCTGTGCGTCGCTACGCTCCTGCTGGCCGGTTGTAGTAGCTCGGGCCAGGCTAGGCCGGGTGCGTCGAGCACGGACCGCTCCCCGGTAACCTCCGGCACGTGGCGGGCGGACACCAGCGGCACGCGGCAGCCGTTGTACGCGGTGGCCTGCCTCAGCGCGCTGCGGTGCGAGGCGGTGGGGGCGGCGGGCACCATCCTCTCCACCGGGAACGGCGGGGCCACGTGGCAGGCACAGGCCAACCCGCTGCAGGGCTCCTCGAAGATCCTGTACCGGATCGCCTGCGCAGCGCCGGGCTCCTGCTATGTCATCGCCAGGCCGGACACCATCCTGGTGACGCACGACGGCGGCGCCACCTGGAGTAGCCATGTGCTTTCCCTTACCGGGGTCGGCGCGAGCCTTACCAGCCAGGCATGCCCGTCGGGGCCTGTAGGTGCTGTCAGCGGGCAGCAGTGCCGGCTGGGCCTTCTGGACATTGCCTGCGTCAGCGCCAGCATCTGCTACGCCGTTGCCGCCGGGCCAGCAGGGTACTTCTACTCGCCAATTCCCGTTCCGGGCCAGGCCGGGCCGCCGAATGCCATCTGGATGACCAGTGACGGAGGAACAAGCTGGACCCAGCAGTCCGTCCCACCGGGCGTGGGCTGCGAAGAGGGCGACTGCGGGAACCTGCTCTTTCACTATCCCCTGGAATGGATCTCGTGCCTCGGCAGCGGACTCTGCCGGGCCGGCGGGGGATACTTCGGCGGCTGCGGGCTTTGCGGCTACGTGTACGCCGTCGTCGCGGTGCCCCGTCCCGGCGCGCCCTGGACGATGCTCACGTGTGCCCAGCCCCCGGCCCCGTGCAACAAGGCCCTGGCAGCCATCCACCCGTATCCGCGCGGCTCGGCGTTCTCGCCCGACGCAGGCGCTTGCCCCACCAGCGCTCGCTGCTATGGCGTCTCGTCCGATCCCGGCAACGGCGTGAACTGGTCGGCCGATGGCGGGAAACTGTGGCTGGAAGGGTCAAGCGGGGCCAGCAGCACGCGAAACGCCATCGCCTGCCCGGCCGCGCAAACCTGCTACACGGTCGGGGACCAGGGGACGATCACCCGGACGGTTAACGGGACCGCCTTCGTCGCCGAAGACCGCCCCACTACTCACGACCTGTACGGCATCACCTGTATCGATGCGGACACCTGCTACGCGGTGGGAGATAACGGCACCATCGCTGCCCGCCAGTGACCGTCTGCCTCCCAGACGAATAGGGAGGGCATAGCCTGAAGAGGAAGCTAGCTGCAGTGTTCGTCGCTGGGAGTCGGCCTGCGTCGCTTGGCGCCTGCCTTTGTTGGCTCCCGTTTGGCTCCCTGTATAACGGCCGAGCTAGCTGCAGCTGGCTATGAAACCGTAGCCGAATGGCCAGCATCGTAAAGGCTGCGCTGTCTCCAATCGCCGCGTATCACCTCGACGCTCCGGGAGAACGGCGCGTACCTGGACTAGCCGCCGCCGCTAGCATGAACACGTGACCTACGAACGCATCACCACAGATCCCGCCGTCATGGGTGGCCAGCCCTGCATTCGGGGCCTCCGCTTCCCAGTCGCGACGGTGGTGGCGATGCTCGCGGACGGCATGGGAACCGCAGAGATCCTCGCCGAGCATCCCGACCTCACCGCCGAGGACATCCACGAGTCGCTGCTGTACGCCGCCGAGGCGGTACGCGAGCGGGAGCTGCCGCTTCGGCACACGGCGTGAAGTTCCTCATCGACAACAACCTTTCACCTCTTCTGGCCGACGCGCTGAAGGCGGCCGGACATGACGCCGTGCACGTACGCGACCTCGGCATGCAGGCAGCGCCCGACGAAGCGGTCCTCGAGAGCGCCCGTGCCGATGGGCAGGTCCTGATCTCCGCCGACACTGACTTCGGCGGACTCCTCGCCCGGTCAAGGGCTAGCAATCCGTCGGTGATCCTCATCCGCCGCCTGGTCGGACGCCGAGCCGCAGAGCAGGCATCGATCATTCTCGCCAACCTTGACCAGGTCGCTGAAGATCTCACGGCCGGAGCAGTGGTAGTCCTCCATGAGGATCTGCTCCGAGTCCGCCGTCTTCCCGTGCCTGACTGACCAGGCATTACCACGAAGTGTCAGGAGCTTTGATAACAAGAAGGCGCTCGTCCTCGCCACCCTCAGCGGCGAGTACATGCTTCAGGTCGAACGCAACACCGCAAGCGCGGCTCTCCGGAAGCAGGCGACCGACCCGCCTGGTCCCGGGCTCACTTGCCAATAGGTTGTCGCTGCGACTGGTTTCGTTGCAGGTTGAGGCTGAAGCGGCGTTGGCGATGTCCTGAGCCGTCCCCATCGCGCCGGTGGGGCTCTGCGCCGCGCGTTCGGCCCGCACGGCCGACTCGTCCTGGCCAGCGGAGAACTCGCGGTAGACCAGCGGCGTGTCGATGAGCCCGGCCAGGATCGCGTTGACGCGAACTCCGCGGCCAGCGTACTGAATGGCTAGACTGCGGGGTCGGCTGCTTCACCGCGGCCTTCGACGCTGCATAGCCTGGATAGGCGTAACCAGTCCAGCGGATTGGCCAAAGAACCAATTGACGGCGTCGATGCCATACCGCGTTCTCCATTTCCCCGTTCGAAACGTCGCGTTCTCAACCAGCGGTCCGGCAGGCCGCTCGGCGTCGAGTCCGCCGCGACGCGGCGAACCAGATCATCGACCTCCGCGGCGTCGTAACCCTCGACTTCATGCCGTGGCTGCCAGAACCACGTGTCCCGGACCTGGTCGCCGCTCACGGGCACAGCCGGGCCTGGCCACGGTCGCGAGTCTTGCTTGTCATGAGCAGAAGTGTGACGCAAGCCGCGCCAGCCCAGCTCGTTTTCTGCGTAGATCGGCCCCAGGTGCTGCTGGCATCGGGTTAGGTCACCGGCCACCCGCTAGCGAAAGCGACGATCCCCGGCTGATCACCTGATCCGGCACCCCACGAGCCCGACCTTCAGATCCGTAGTAGTGGGCAAGCCGTCCAGGACCGTCCGATGCGGTCTGTGC
The DNA here is from genome assembly GCA_963806335.1 of uncultured Actinomycetes bacterium. Lineage (GTDB taxonomy): Bacteria > Actinomycetota > Actinomycetes > Streptosporangiales > Streptosporangiaceae > Palsa-504. The sequence continues at coordinate 22,317 of CAWDXO010000012.1, read as the reverse complement.
GCCCCGGGGGCGTCAGAACGCTCGGCCGCTCCTGCTCCGGCGACGGCCATCGAGCCGTCCGGCCGCTAACGGGCTGCGCAGGTGCGCATTGGAGCGGTGTCCCCCGCCACCTCGAGCCGGGATTGAACCCGGTATGTGCCGGCGACCCCCGCAAGGGATTGGCCGCCTCATCAACCCGCAACTGGAGCGGGCCTGGGACGCCTGGCAGGCCGAGCGGTACTGGCGTGGCGAGACCGGCCAGCGGCCGGGCTACACCGGCAATCCGTTCCGGCCACGCTGACCACCGGCCCGCGTGCCCGCGTTCAGGAAACTGGACGCCGGAACGGTGCTCACGGCTCGATTGTTACCGGCACCGATATGGCGGTCGTGTCACGATGGGATCCATGACCACCGGGACCGATGCTGGGCTGGCGCGTGACGGGCAGCCGCAGGCTATGGCCCAGCGGCGGGTGCTGGTCATCATCGGTGCTCTGCTGCTGGGGATGCTGCTAGCCGCGCTTGACCAGACGATCGTCGCGACGGCGCTGCCCACGATCGCGGGCGACCTGCACGGGCTGTCGCACCTGTCCTGGGTGATCACCGCCTACCTGCTCGCCTCGACGGTGTCGACGCCGCTGTGGGGCAAGCTCGGCGATATGTACGGCCGGAAGATGTTCTTCCAGGCTTCGATCGTGATCTTCCTGGTCGGTTCCGCGCTGTCCGGCCTGGCGCACTCGATGGTCGAGTTGATCGCGTTCCGCGCCGTCCAGGGACTGGGCGGCGGCGGGCTGATCGTGGGCGCGCAGACCATCGTCGGTGACGTCGTCCCGCCCCGCCAGCGCGGACGCTACCAGGGGATCTTCGGCGCCACGTTCGGGGTCGCCAGCGTGCTCGGGCCGCTGATCGGCGGCTTCTTCGTGGACAACCTGTCCTGGCGGTGGGTCTTCTACATCAACCTCCCGATCGGCGTCGTGGCCCTGATAGTGACCTCGGCGGTGCTGCCCGGCGCGCTGAGCAAGGCCCGCCATGTGATCGACTATGCGGGCACCGCGCTGATCGGCGCGTCGGCGGTCTGCCTGGTCCTGCTGACCTCGCTCGGCGGCAATACGTTCGCCTGGGGCTCGTTCCCGATCTACTTGCTTGGAGTCCTGGCGGTGGTCTGCGCGGCTGGTTTCGTGGTCGCGGAGCGGCGGGCGGCCGAGCCTGTCATACCGCCGCGCCTGTTCGCGAACGGGGTGTTCACCTCCGCCAGCGTGGTGGGCTTCGCGGTCGGCTTCTCCATGTTCGGCGCGCGCTGGCCGGCGACATCGCAACCGCGCTGCACGGGGTCCCGCTGCCCAGCGGGATCAGCGCGAATGCGGGAGCCAGCCCCGCCGTGCTCGGGCACCTGCCCGCGATGATCCGGGCCGGGTACATCGCCGGGTTCTCGCAGGCGCTGCACACGGTGTTCCTGTACGCGACGCCCCTGGCTGCGGTGGGGTTCATCCTCAGCCTGTTCTTGAAGGAGGTGCCGCTGCGGGACACCGTGCGGGCGGTGGACCGGGCCCACAGCACCGCCCCCACGGCCATTCCCGCGACGCGCGACTCGGCGCAGGAGATGGAGCGCGCGCTGATGACGCTGTTCGGCCGTGAGCGCCGAGCGGAGACCTACCGGGGCCTCGCCGAGACGGCCGATGTGCAGCTGAGCCCGCGCGGCACCTGGCTGATGTACCGCATCGCCGACAACGCCCCCATCACCGAGGCCGGGCTGGCCCATCTGCTGGGCATCGCCGCCGCCGAGCTGGAGCAGCGCCTTACCGAACTGGTGGCCGCCGGCTACGTGGCCGCGGACGGCGCTGGCCCCCCGCCGAGCGGGGACGGCGCCCAAGCCGGCGCCAGCGTCACGCTTACCTCGGCCGGGCGGCAGGCCGCCGGCCGGCTGGGCGCTGCCCGCCAGGCGGGCATCGACCGGCTGGTGACCGACTGGCAGCCCGACCAGGTCCCGGAGTTGCGCCAGCTGATCGTGCATATCACGACCACGCTAGTGGCCACCGACACCGCACCCGAACCTGACGCGGACCGCGCCCCCGCCGCCTCCGGCAGATGACCTAGGCTCCTGCCGCGACCGGCAGATGACCTAGCCCGCGGCGTCGCGCCGCCTGCTCCGGCTGCGTCCCGGATCGCCCGCTCGGGGAAATTCGGGGCAGGCGGAGAGGATGCGGCATGGGCATCGTGGTGCTGGTGCTCTGGATGTTCACTGCGGGGGCCGGGTCCGGTCTTGACGGTTCATTCGCCGGGACGTATAAGGAGGTCGTCCCGGCGGGGAAGCGCCAGGTGGATCGGCGGACCGGTAACCACGCAGGGCCAGGTTTCGCCCGGGGCGATCGCCCCATATGGCCGCCACTGGAGCGCAGGTGATCGCCTGGGCTTGCAACGTGCTGGAGTGCTGGCCGATGGTGCGGGCCTAGATGAGCCCCGCATGCACCAACCCACGCACAAGGCCACGGGCGACGGCGGGAAGGGCGATCCTCCTATCCATGATCACAGCCATCAGCCCGTCTGCGTCACGCTGACGTGAATGATCCTTCCGCCGGTCACGGTATCGGTGCCGGCGTAGGTCTGCACGGTCCCGTCGGGGTTGTCTGACGTCAGCGTGAAACTCACCTGATCGCCTGATGCGCTGATCTCCGTGACCGTCTGAGTTCCGGTGCCGGCATACCCCGCCACGAAGCTGGCATAGCCTCCGCCCTGGGGGTTGTATCTGAGTAGCCTCCATGCAGCCGCATAGTCCTTCGAGGTGATGTCCTGGTAGTAGGCGGACACGGTTGCCCATGCCCCGGCGCTGGTGCCGGATGATGACACGGCCGACACGGTCCACGTGGCCGCCGAACTGCCGAACGTCCCCCCCACTGGATTGACGACACCTTCACCCAGTCAGGCACCTGGAAAGCCACGGCGCCGACCGACGTCTGCCCGGGGGTCAGGTTGTACTCGCCACTGTTGAAGTTGGTCACGCTGGCAAGGTTCGACGCGTCGAACGTGTATGTCTGGCTGTTGGACCCGATCAGTGTCGCGTCGCTGTTGGCATCGTCGGAGAAAGTACCGCTGACTCCATTAAGGGTGAACACCGCGCCGACGAACCTGGAGCCATTGTTTGGCGTCGTGTACTGATCGGCGCCCTGCGCGGGGTCAATCACCTGCGTCAGCTTCACCGTCATCACGTTTCCTCTGTCATCGGTGACCTTGTAGACCGTGCCTACCGGGCCGGACAGGGTATTGGTGAGGCTGGGGGTCGGGCTGGCCGTGGCACTGCCGCCGCTGTCGAGCTGGCCGCTGGGCTCAGCCGAACTCGCAGGGCAGGTGCTTTATGCCGTTGATGAAGCAGGACAGGAGAAAGTCGGGCTCATTCGCAGCGCGGATGTCCGGCACCCTGGTCAGCAGCTCGCGCAGCATCATGGTGATCTCGCGGCTGGCCAGATGCGCGCCTCGGCAAAAATGTGGCCTACCCGATGCGAGTCGGCGGACTAGCGATCCTAATGGTCGCTAGCTAGCCAGCCGCTGTTTAGTGGCCTGAGGCAACCCCTGATGGATTTAGCCCTGAAAGTAGTGACCGTGTCGCTTCCATCCGCTTCCCCGCCGAGCTACCGGGCCATTGAGAACCTGATCGCCACCTACGCTGAGCTTGTGGACGACGGCGATTTCGCGGGCCTCGGCACTCTGCTGGCCGATGCCACCTTTACCGGCAGCGGCGCGCCGGTGAGCAGCCCAGACGCCATCGAGAAGATGTTCCGGGGCATGCTGATCGTCTACGACGGCGGCACGCCGCGGACCAAGCATGTCACCACGAATATCGTCATTGAGGTCGACGAGGAGGCGGGCGCGGCGGTCTCGCGCGCGTACTTCACCGTGCTGCAGGCGCTGCCCGGACTGCCGCTGCAACCCATCGCCAGCGGCCGGTGCCGTGACCGCTTCGAACGCCGCGGCGGGCAGTGGCGCTTCGCCGGGCGTAACGGTGGTGCCTGCCGTCGGCGCACGTCGCGCCCTCGTGGTCGAAGGGATGCGCCCATGGCCCCTGGGCACCCTTCCCCCGTCCGGGAGCATGCACCGGTGGTTCCCGGCCGTGGTTACCGGCTTCCGATTAGCGTTTCAAAAAGGCCATCTAGCTGCAAAAACTTGGTGGGCGCAACTGGGTTCGAACCAGTGACCCCTCGCTTGTAAGGCGAAAAAGGTGTCCGTGGCCATGAGAAACTTGGCCATTGACAAAAGGGAAGGATCGTGCCGCAGCCATCGCGATCAGTTCGTGCGGCTGGACTGCGAAAACGATGCCGGGAAATGTCCTGAGGTGCCTGGGAAAGTGTGCACGGTGGTTCCCACAAGTGGTTCCCGGAGCAGATCGGAGATCGGGCGATAGCTCGGCATAGGAACGGACACCCGCCACCGCATCTCTTGACCCCTCGCTCGGAGAGCGAGTTAGGGCCTGGCGGCCGGCCGGCTGGGGACTCCCGTCATAACGGTCGGCCTGAATGCCCTGCGCGGATTGTGATGCCCCTGCTGCTACCTGCACTGGCATGTGACCGAGTCTGGTTACGGGTACTTTCCTGCAGCACGGGTCACGACGGGAGGGGCACTATGAACCGTCGGTTCCGACGTGGCAGAACCGGCTGGCGCAGAAGGCCTGAGATGAGGCTGCGGTTGGCTGAACTCGGCCAGCGGTGTCTCCGCCTCGGGTACGAAGCATTCCCGCTCAAATGGCCCGGGCTAACAGGACAGTGCGGGGCGCGCTGCTTCCAGCTGGGACAGCAGCGTTGACCGGGCGGTGACAAGGGAGGGCCCGTACCAGGTCAGGCTGCGGCCTTCGACCAGCGCTACCTGGTGACGGGGGAACATCTCTGGCCCGTCGTTTGCACTGAAGGAATAGGGCTCGTCGGGCAGGACGATGAGGGCGGGTCGGCGCGCGGCGAGATCGCCGAGGCTAACGTGCGGGTAGCGTTCGGAGTGGTCGCCGTAGACGTTGTCGAGTCCGAGCCGTGTGGCGATGTCACCGGTGAAGGTCGCTGATCCGACGACCATCCAGGGGTCTCGCCAGATCGGGACGGCCGCGCGTACCCGGGACGTGAGGACGGGTTTCTGCCATACCTGCTCCGCCCGGGCGAGCCACGGCGGTTCCGGCCAGCCAAGCGCCACGCGGAACATCGTGCGCAGAGAGGCCATCGCTTCGTCCACGGTCCGGATCACGGTCACCCAGACGGGAACCCCGGCCGCGCGAAGACGTTCCACGTCGATGCGCCGGTTCTCTTCCTGGTTGGCGAGCACGATGTCGGGTTTGAGTTCGCTGATAGCGGCCAGATCGGGATTCTTGGTCCCGCGAACCCGCTTTACGCCTAGGTCCGCGGGATGGGTGCACCATGCGGTGGCCCCCACCAGTGCCCCCGGGCGGGTCACGGCCACCGACTCGGTCAGAGACGGCACCAGGGAGACCACCCGGCGCACCGGACGATCTACCTCGACCGGGTAACCCAGGTCGTCGCGCGGCGGCCGTAGGCCGGTCATCGTCTCGCCTCCCGTATGAGGACGGCGCCTACGGGGCGTAGGCATGCAGGCCGGTCGTCACGCCCGCTCCCCGTAGTCGTGGAAGCCCTGGCCGGTCTTCCGGCCCAATAGCCCGGCATCGGTCATGCGGCGCAGCAGCGGCGGCGCCGCATAGAGGGGTTCCTTATATTCGTCATAAAGGGAGTCAGCAACCGCCCTGAGGGTGTCGAGGCCGATCAGGTCGGCCAACTGAAGCGGCCCCATGGGGTGGGCGCAGCCAAGCATCATGCCGGTGTCGATGTCGTCGGCGGTGGCGTGACCGGCTTCGATCATCCGGACGGCCGCCAGTAGATAAGGCACCAGCAGGGCGTTGACGACGAACCCGGATCGGTCGGCCGCGGTGATTGCGGTCTTGCCGAGGACAGCGGTGGCGAACGCGTAGGCGCGCTGCGCCGTCTCCTCGCTGGTCAGGACGGAGGGGATCAGCTCGACGAGCCGCTGAACCGGCGCCGGGTTGAAGAAGTGCATGCCAACGACCTGGGTGGGCCGGGTGGTGGCCTGGGCGACCTGGACGATGGGAATCGAGGAGGTATTGCTCGCCAGGATTGCGTCGGGCCTCTTGACCACCTGGTCCAGTTCGGTAAACAGGGCCACCTTGACGTTCGGGTTTTCGGTGGCTGCCTCGATGACCATATCGCGATCGGCCAGGTCATCGAGGCAGGTGGTGACGGTCAGGCGGGCAAGCACGGCGTCCCGGTCGTCAGTGGTCAGCTTTCCCGCCCGGGCCGCGCGGTCCAACGAGGCCTCGATCCTGGCGCGTCCGGACGTGGCGGCAGCCTGGTCGATCTCGCGGACGATGACGTCAAGACCAGCGCGGGCGCAGACCTCGGCGATGCCGGAGCCCATCAGGCCGCAGCCGATGACCCCGACGCGGGTGATACCGCTCATGGAGTTCCCTTTCAGATGTTGCGCCGGTACTGGCCGCCGACCTCGAAGAACGCCTCAGTGATCTGCTGCAGGCTGCAGACGCGGGCGGCGTCCATCAGCACAGCGAATACGTTGCCGCCGGAACGCGCCGCGTCCTTCAGGGCGCTCAGTGCCGTGTGGGCGTCCTCGCAGTGCCGCCCGGTGAAGTCGCGGACCCGTTCCAGCTGCGATTTCTTCTCTTCCTCGGTGGCGCGGGCCAGTTCGGCCGGCGGGGCTTGCGTGCCGGCCGGGTTGCGGAAGGTGTTGACGCCGATGAGAGGCAGAGAGCCGTCGTGCTTACGCTGCTCGTACAGCATCGACTCGTCCTGGATCCGGCCGCGCTGGTAGCCGGTCTCCATCGCGCCGAGCACCCCGCCCCGCTGGCTGATCCGGTCGAATTCGGCCAGCACGGCGTCTTCGACGAGATCGGTCAATTCGTCGATGATGAACGCGCCCTGCAGCGGGTTTTCGTTCATGGCCAGGCCCCACTCGCGGTTAATGATGAGCTGGATAGCCAGCGCCCGGCGCACCGATTCCTCGCTGGGGGTGGTGACGGCCTCGTCATAGGCGTTGGTGTGCAGGCTGTTGCAGTTGTCGTAGATCGCGCACAAGGCCTGCAGGGTGGTGCGGATGTCGTTGAACGCCATCTCCTGGGCATGCAGTGACCGGCCCGAGGTCTGTACGTGGTACTTAAGTTTCTGCGACCGCTCGTTTGCGCCGTACCGTTCCCGCATAGCGACCGCCCAGATCCGCCGGGCGACCCGGCCGATCACGGTGTACTCCGGGTCCATGCCGTTGGAGAAGAAGAACGACAGGTTGGGCGCGAAATCGTCGATCGCCATACCACGGGCCAGGTAGGCCTCCACGTAGGTGAACCCGTTAGCCAAGGTGAAGGCAAGCTGGCTGATCGGGTTCGCGCCGGCCTCGGCGATGTGATAACCGGAGATCGACACCGAGTAGAAGTTACGGACCTTATTCTGGATGAACCATTCCTGGATGTCGGCCATCATCCGCAGGCTGAACTCGGTGGAGAAGATGCAGGTGTTCTGGCCCTGGTCCTCCTTGAGGATGTCGGCCTGCACGGTACCCCGGACAGTGGCCAGCACCCGGGCTCGGATCCCGGCCGCCTCCTCCTGCGTCGGCTCCCGTCCCTCGGCGGCGCGGAAGGCGTCAAGCTGCTGGTCGATAGCGGTGTTGAGGAAGAACGCCAGGATCGTCGGCGCGGGACCGTTGATTGTCATAGACACCGACGTGGCGGGCGCGGTCAGGTCGAACCCGGTGTAGAGGGCCTTCATGTCCTCCAGCGTCGCGATGGACACGCCCGAGGTGCCGACCTTGCCGTACACGTCCGGGCTTTCCCCCGGATCGTGGCCGTAGAGGGTGACCGAGTCGAACGCGGTGGACAGCCGGGTCGCCTCGCTCCCGGCCGACAACAGCTTGAACCGCCGGTTGGTCCGAAACGGATCTCCCTCTCCGGCGAACATCCGCGCCGGATCCTCCCCTTCCCGCTTGAACGGGAACACCCCCGCGGTGAACGGAAAATAGCCTGGCAGATTCTCCTCCCGCAGGAACCGCAGCAGCTCCCCGTGATCGGTGTACCGCGGCAGGGCCACCCGCGGGATCATGTTCCCCGACAGGGACTCCCGTGTCAGCCAGGTCCGCAGCTCCCGGTCCCGGACGTGTACCACCCGCACATCCCCGGAATACGCCTCCACCACCGCCGGCCAGCCCTCAACGAGATCTCTGCTCTCGGTCGTGACATCACCTTCGGCCCCCTTCAGCAGGGCGGCCACGGCCGCGGCGGGCTCGCCGGTGAGTTCATCGCGGACCGAGGCGAGCCGCTGGACGCGCCGGATGGTCTCAACCTGCCGGCCGGTCTCGGCGTGATAGCCGCGGACAGTCGCGGCAATCCCGGCCAGATACCCGGTCCGCGACGGCGGGATAACTGAGGCCGCGTCCACGGACGTCCGGCCGCTGGCCGCTGGAAGAGCCCCCTCGGCCAGGGGCAGCCCGCATGCGGTGAGTAGCCCGGCCAGGTACTGGTACAAGGCAGTAACGCCGTTGTCGTTGAACATGGCAGCGCTCGTGCCGAAGACCGGCATGTCTTCCGGTCGGGCGCCGAATGCCTCCCGGTTGCGGATCAGCTGGCGGGACACGTCCCGCAGCGCATCAGCGGCGCCGCGCCGCTCGAACTTGTTGATCGCCACCACGTCGGCGAAGTCGAGCATGTCGATCTTCTCCAGCTGAGACGCGGCGCCGAACTCGGGCGTCATCACATACAGCGACACATCGGCCAGCGGCACCACCGCCGCGTCCCCCTGCCCGATACCCGGCGTCTCCAGGATCACCAGGTCATAGCCCGCCGCCTGGCATGCGCCGATGATCACCTCGATGCTATCCGGCAGCTCACGGGCTCCCCTGGTCGCCAGCGAGCGAAAGAAGATGTGGTCGCCGTCGAGGGCATTCATCCGGATCCGGTCCCCCAGCAGCGCCCCGCCTCCCCGGCGCCGGGTCGGATCCACCGCCAGCACCGCCACCCGCAGCTTGCCCTGCTGATCAACCCGCAGCCGGCGAACCAGCTCATCGGTCAGCGACGACTTCCCCGACCCGCCCGTCCCTGTAATCCCCAGCACCGGCACCCGCCGCGCCGCCGCGGCCGCGGCCAGCGCCGCCCGGTCCGCCTCCGGCATGCCCCCGCCCTGCAGGCACGTGATCGCCCTCGCCAGCGCGCCGCGGTCACCGGCCAGCACCGCCTCCACCGGGGCCGGCTCGCTAGCCAGGTCGATGTCGCACTCCCTGATCAGCTCGTTGATCATCCCCGGCAGACCCAGCCGCTGGCCGTCCTCGGGTGAGAAGATCCGCACCCCGGCCGCCGCCAGCCGCTCGATCTCGGCCGGCACGATGACCCCGCCACCGCCGCCGAAGATCCGCACATGACCCGCCCCCGCCTCCGCCACCAGCTGGGCCAGGTACTCGAAGTACTCCACATGCCCGCCCTGGTAGGAGCTGACCGCTACCCCCTGCGCGTCCTCCTCCAGGACCGCGTCCACGACTTCGCGGACTGACCGGTCGTGCCCGAGGTGCACCACTTCCGCGCCCTGGGTCTGCAGTATTCGCCGCATGACGTTGATCGCGGCATCATGCCCGTCGAACAGGGCCGCCGCCGTCACGAACCGCACCGGATGCGCCGGCACATGCAGCTCACTGTCCTTCACCGAAGCTGCCACGAGAACCCTCCCGGAACCGGCGGGCACCAGGCCAGGCACGCAGCCACGAAGCCCTTAGACGGCCAATATTTGGAGGTTAAAATAAATACCGGGTTTCCGTCAAGCCTGGGACCAGTAAGAACCGGCGCGAGGGCGGATCGTCGCAGCGCAGGCTGGCGTCACGTACCGTAGACCGCGTGCCGGATGCTGAGCCCTTCGACCCCATCGCCGAAGCCCATCGCCAGTGGAGCGTCCGCTGGCCCGTACACGCTGACCATATGGCTGCCGTTACGTCGGTCATGCGCGTCCAGCAGATTCTGCTAGCCCGGATCGAGGACACCCTGCAGCCCTACGGCCTCACCTTCGCCGCCTATGAGGCGCTCCAGCTCCTCGCCTTCACCCGGAGCGGATCCATGCCCATGGGCAAGATGGGTGAGCGCCTCATGGTCCATCCCGCCTCGGTCACCAACGCCATCCGAAGGCTCGAGCAACGCAGGCTCGTCCAACGGCACATGTCTCCCGACGACCGGCGCGTTGTGCTCGCCACCATCACCCAGCAAGGCCGCACCGTCGCCGACAATGCCACCAAGGCCCTCAATCAGGCCAACTTCGGCCTTCAGGCCCTCTCCCGTGACGAAACGGCCGACCTCACAACCATGCTGCGCAATGTCCGTATCGGCGTAGGCGACATCCCGGCAAGCGCCTCGGCGACAGAACCCAGGTGAGCCCAGGAGTCAGGCCGACGCCCCGCGCGAGGACGCGCGAGTGCATGACCAGCTAGCCGGACACCCGCCACCGCCCCTTCCCAGCAGCGCAGAGGCGGTCAGCTGTCCGGGACTTCCCGGCCGTCCTCGCCGCGATAAGTCCCGGCCTAGGCTCCGCTCCTTCCATCAGCGGTCGGGGCGCCGCCCGTGGACTCAGGGGTCACGGCCGTGGGACCGGGTGCCGGGTCCTCCCCTGCCCCGGCATCGCCGGCCGACGCGCCGCTAGCGACCGACGCACCGACCGGTGCCATCGACCGGGCGAGGAGCTGGGCGACGTCGATGACTTCGAGGGTTTCTGCGGCGTCGCCGGAGCTCTTCTTGGCGCTGACGGCGTCGCCGAGCATGACCAGGCAGTAGGGGCAGGCGGTGGAGATGGTGTCGGGGTTCAGGGCGAGGGCTTCGTCGATCCGCTCGGTGTTGATCCGCTTGCCGATCCGTTCTTCCATCCACATCCGGGCGCCGCCGGCGCCGCAGCAGAACCCGCGGCTCTTGCACCGGTGCATTTCCTCGGCCCGGGTGCCGGGCACCGCGTCGATGATCTCCCGGGGCGGGGTGTAGACCTTGTTATGCCGGCCCAGGAAGCACGGGTCGTGGTAGGTGATCTTTTCCTCCACCGCCGTGACCGGCGTCAGCTTGCCCTGCCCGACCAGCCGGGCCAGCAGCTGGGTGTGGTGGATGACCTGGTAGTTCCCGCCGAGCTGCGGGTACTCATTCGCGATCGTGTTGAAGCAGTGCGGGCAGGACGCCACGATCGTCTTCGGGGCGGCCTCGTTCAGGGTCTCGATGTTCTGGGCGGCCAGCATCGAGAACACGAACTCGTTGCCGATCCGGCGGGCCGGGTCGCCGGTGCAGGTCTCGCCCGGCCCCAGCACCGCGAACTTGACCCCGGCGGTGTGCAGCAAGGTGGCGATCGCCTTGGTGGTCTTCTTGGCCCGGTCCTCCAGCGCGCCGGCGCAGCCCACCCAGAACAGGTACTCCACGTCGTCGCTGATTTTGCCGTCGGCGACGGGGACCTCGAAGTCCAGCTCGCCGATCCAGCCGGCCCGGCGGTCCGCTCCCATCCCCCACGGGTCGCCCTTGTTCTCCAGGTTCTTCAGCATCCCGGCGCCCTCAACGGGGAACGCGGACTCGATCAGGACCTGATGCCGGCGCATCCCGTCGATGTGGTCGATGTGCTCGATGTCCACCGGGCACTCCTCCACGCAGGCCCCGCAGTTCGTGCACGACCACAGCACGTCCGGGTCGATGACCCCGTTGACGTCCGCGCCGCCGACCAGCGGCCGTCCGGCCTCCGCCTTCACCGCCTCGGGCAGCTTGTCCCGTTCCTCGTCCGAGGCCGCCAGCAGCCAGGGGGCCTTGGCGAACGCGTGATCACGCAGGTCCAGGATGACCTGCTTAGGGGACAGCGGCTTGCCGGTGGCCCAGGCCGGGCACTGGGACTGGCACCGCCCGCACTCGGTGCAGGTGCCCATGTCCAGCAGCCCCTTCCAGGAGAAGTCCTCGATCTTCCCCAGCCCGAACACATCGGTATCCGGGTCCGCCTCCTCAAAATCGAGCACCTTCCCATTCGAGCGCATCGGCTCCAGCGCCCCCAGCGCGTCCGGGCGGCGGGAGAACAGCACGTTCACCGGGGCCAGGAAGATGTGCAGGTGCTTGGAATACACGACAATGACCAGGAACACCAGCACGACCACGAGCTGGGCCAGCAGGAACACGACCTCCAGCACGCTGTTGACCCCGTAGCCGAGCGGCGCCAGCCAGTGCCCGACGATCTCGGAGGCGAACGCGCCGTGGGCGTAGGGGAACACCCCGGTGTTGACCTGCGCGCCGCGGTACAGCAGCAGCGTCGCGACCACGCCGAAGATCATGGCCAGCACCAGCCACGCGGCCCCGGTGTGCGAGCCGAAGAACCGGGAGGCACGGCCCTCGCGGTGCGGATCGTTCCGCAGCCTGATCACGGTGAACGTGATGATCCCGGCCAGCACGGCCACGGCGAACAGGTCCTCAAGGAACCCGATCACCGCCCAGTGCCCGATGCCGGGAATCGCGAACCTCCGGCTGAACAGGTCGCCGTACGATTCGATGATCGTCAGCAGCAAGACCGTGAAGCCCCAGAACGTCGCCGCGTGCGCCGCGCCCGGGACCGTCCACTTCAGCAGCTTGCGCTGCCCGATCACCTCGGTGGCCTCCGTCCGGGCGTCCCGGCCCGGATGCGACCGGACCGCCGCGATCCGCTCCGGCGCCGGCTGCCCGGACAGCGCCAGCCGCTTCAGCCACCACAGCCGCCGCCCCGCAATCGCCAACGCGACCACGGTCAGCACCAAGCCGACGGTCATCCGCAGAACCACGCGAACCTCCTCAGTATCCGGGAGCCAGTCATGAAGCCGGTTTTCTCCCCGGCCGTGGATGATCTCGAACTCGCCAAGCCTGACGCTCCCGGCCGCACCATCAGACCGCGGCAAGCAAGTCTGCGATCGTGAGCCGCTGGCTGACCACCGTTCATAGGCCGCGCTCGATGGGTACGACGCCCTGCTTGGCGGCCTTGACCAGAGCGGCGTGATCGGCCTCGGTCTGGTCGGCGTACAGCCGGGCGAACCGGGCTAGGGCGACGTCGAGGCGCCCGGAAGAACCGGCGTAGCCGACGATCATCGATGCACCGCTGGTGCGCGCATGACCCTTAGCCAGCAGATGCCCGGTGATCGCGGCGTAGTCGGCCAGCGCCGCGCTGCCGATGGAATCCAGGGTGACGCTGCCCTTCATGTTCCGGAACTGGCGCACGTAATACTGATGCCCGCCGACGGTGGTCCAGCCCAGTAGCGGATCGCTGACCGTCTGCAGGGCCTGCTGGTATTCGACGACCCGCTGGCCCTGGTGGGCGTGCCAGGCGGACTCACCGTGGACATGGCGGGCCAGGACTGACCTTCGCGCCTGCTTCAGCTGGAGGAACAGCACGTCATCAGGGCTGCTGCCCTCCAGCAACGCCACGTAGGCACGCAGCCCGACGCTGCCGACGCCGACCACCTTGTGGGCGATGTCGATCAGCGTGTAGCCGCCCAGCGCCCGCCGCCAGTGCGGCGCCAGGGTGCCCAGGTACTCATCCAGGCCCCGGGCCAACAGGTCAGCCTCGGCGTAGTTGATTCGGGTCACCAACGGCTGGTCTTCTGCGATGCGGCGCTGCCCGTCGCGTTCGCTGGTGAACCTGGGCAGCGCCCGGTCGCTCGTGCTGCGGCGGGCCCGGGCCGCCGCACGCCTGATTTCGGCCTGCAGCGACTTGCCCGTTGTGCTCTGCTGCAGACGGTCGACGTCGATGCGCTGGTAGGACCGGGTCAGCAGCGCGGTCGAGGCCAGATCCCTGACCTCGGCGCGGTACCCGGCGACACACTGCAGGACGGCCGATTCACACGCCTGCTCGCTGGCGCCGTTCTGCCGGCCCGCGATCCAGATGCTCACGACCAGCCGGCGAAGATCCCACTCCCATGCCCCGGGGTGCGCCTCGTCGAAGTCATTCAGGTCCATCACCAGGTCCTGCTCCGGAGAGGCGTAGAAGCCGAAGTTGCCCAGGTGCGCATCCCCGCAGATAACCGGGGTGATGCCGGTGGACGGCAACCGGGCGACATCCTCCGCCATCACGATCGCGGCACCGCGCAGGAACCCGTACGGCGCGGCGGCCATCCGTCCCACCCGGACCGGAATCAGCCAGTCCAGCCTGCCCTCATGCGACTCGATGATCAGTTGCACCGGATCGGGCCGATCCGGCTGCGCAGACCACTCCCCCAGCAAACGGCGCGGAACCTGCCGCCGGAGCTCTTTGCCCATCCGGTACCGGTCCAGCCGCGATGCCGAGCGTCGCCGCAAGGACGTAAAGGCCTCGCTATCAGCCGAGGCAAGGACGACATGACCGCGCGCAGGAACGCCGGTACCGGGTCGCTGCACCATCGTCTTCTCACCCTTCACGAAGAGTGGGTGGCAGCCCAATCAGTTCAGGTAGCGCAACACGAGCTGCGCGACGCAGGCCGGCTTACCGCCATCTTGCCGTTCCACGAGAATGTCGACGGCCAGCTGTGCCCCGCCGGGGATGGCATCAAAGGCAGCGAGCGTGGCCCGCGCCCGGATTTTGGAACCGCTTGGCACCGGGCTCGGGAATCGCACCTTATTGAGGCCGTAATTCAGCACGGTATGGACGTCGCCGACTTTCAGGATATCCGCCCACATCGGGATTAGAAGGGAAAGCGTCAGGTAACCATGGGCGATCGTCCCCCCGAATGGCCCGTCCTTCGCACGCTCTGCATCCACGTGGATCCACTGATGGTCGTCGGTAGCGTGGGCGAAGGCGTTGATCCGGTCCTGATCGACGTCAACCCACGAGCTGGTACCGAGTTCCTTCCCGACGAAAGAAGCCAGGTCGTCAACTGTCTCAACGCTTGTCGTCATTGGGTATCCTCTTCATGGCAGCGATCGGGCTGGGTCTTTTTCGGATCTTCCCGGCAACGATTTCGGCGTGCACCGTTCAACTGCAGGGAAACTAGCCGACGGCACCGCCACGGTGTCATAGGTCGTGCCATCGGTGGCCGTCACTTTCGATGAGCTGCGTGGCTTCCTTAGGTCCCCACGTTGCCGCGTGATAAAGCGGGATCGGATCGGGGGCTTCTCGCCAGTAGTCCAGTAGCGGGTCGACGATGCGCCAGGATCGGGCCACCTCATCCGCGCGGATGAACAACGTGGCGTCGCCGATCAGCGCGTCGAGAATCACCCGCTCGTAGGCGTCGTCGCGGGATTCTCCGTAACCGTGCGAATAGGAGAAATCCATTGACGCCTTGCGGATGCGGAACTCGTGGCCAGGCACCTTGGCACCGAAACGCAGGCTGACGCCTTCATCCGGTTGCACCCGCGCCACGAGCGCATCGGGCCCCAGGGTCACCGCCTCCGCGGGGAAAAGCGGCAGGTGGGGCGGCCGGCGGAACTCCATGATGACCTCGGTGGCCCGGCGGGGCAGGCATTTGCCCGTACGGATGTAGACCGGAACGCCCGACCATCGCCAGTTGTCGATATGCAGCTTTAGCGCCACGAACGTCTCCGTGGAGCTCAGCGGGTCGACGCCTTCTTCCTCCCGGTAACCCACGATCAGGTTGTCCCGGGTGCCGCCTCGCGTGTACTGGCCCCGGATCGCGCAGCTGGCGATGTCCTCGGGCTCCGTCAGCGGCCTGATCGCCCGGAGCAGCTTGACCTTCTCGTCGCGGATGGCCTCGGGATGGAAGGACGTCGGCGGCTCCATCAAGAACAGCGACAGCACCTGCAGGACGTGGTTCTGCACGATGTCGCGGACCGCGCCCGTCACGTCGTAGAAGCCGCCACGTGAGCCCACGCCGATCGTCTCGGCCACCGTGATCTGCACGTTTTCGACCCAGTTCCGGTTCCAGATCGGCTCGAAGATCGAGTTGGCGAAGCGCAGGGCCAGCAGGTTCTGAACGGTGTCCTTGGCCAGGTAGTGATCGATGCGGTAGATCCGCGACTCCTCGAAGGACGCGCTGATATCCGCGTACAAGCTCCGGGCGCTCGCCTCGTCCCAGCCGAACGGCTTCTCGATAACCAGCCGCGGCCAGTCCCCGTCCGCGCTGACGTTCAACCCGGAGGCACCCAGCTGAACGGCGATGATGCCGAACAAGCGGGGCGGCGTCGCCAGGTAGAAGACGCGGTGGCCGTCAGTGCCCAGCGTGCGATCACATTCGGCGAGCACCTCGCCGAGACGGCGGTACGTTTCCGGGTCGTCGTAGGCACCGCTGACATAGCGGAAGCTGGCCTTCGGAGCCCATTCCGGGGTCGCGCCTGCCCGGCCGGGGGCGTCCGATAGACACTTGTCCGCCCACTCCTCGTCGCTCATCGCTGTCCGGGCGACACCCACCAGGGCGAATTCGGGTCGCAGCCGGCGATTGGCGGCGAGCTGACGGATCGCCGGCAGCAGCTTGCGCTCGGTCAGGTCACCCGATGCACCAAAGATGACCAGCGCGCACGTTGGCGCCCGTCGCGCGGCGTCACCTTCAATTTCGCGATCATGGGAGCTGGCCCCAGCCGCCCGGCGTCCGCCCGCACCCGCCTGTTCACTCATTGCTCCATCATCCAAATCATTAATCCGGGTAAAAGCCCGCACCTCTGCCGTCCATCCGCCGGGCGGCTGGCGATTATCGACGAGACCTGTAACTTGTCACGCTGACCGCGGGGAAAGCAAGGGTTACTGGAGTCGGAGTTGGGTTAGACTCCGACTGACGTCGCAATGCCGTGGCCGGCCGCGTAGGAGATGCCCGTGGACCGATCGTCAACTTCTCCGCTGAGGTCTCATCGCGTCGGAGCGCCGACATGACGTCGGATCGGCCGGCCGGCGTCCCAGGGAACGAGGAAGAGGCACTCGGTCTCGTCGAGGCCGGCGAGGCCATCGGTATTCCAACGGCTACCTTGCTCCTCAATAGTGTCGCCATGACCCTGGCCCAGCCACGGAGCATGGTCCGGGAGGCGCGCCGGCTAGCTCGCGACACGGTCCGCATCGCGGCTGGAAAGTCCACCCGCGCGCCCGCCAAGGGCGACCGGCGCTTCGCAGACCCCGCGTGGTCGCAGAACCCGGCGTTCCGCCGGCTCTGCCAGGAGTACCTGAGCCTCTGCGAATCGGCCAGCAACCTCGTCGACGACCTCGAGCACGGCCGCCGAAGCTGGCAGGACGCTGAGCGGGCGCGCTTTACCGCGAACATCTTGATGAGCGCACTGGCCCCCACCAACTTCATGCTGAGCAATCCGGCCGCACTCAAGCGAGCCTTCGACACGGGCGGCCAGAGCGTCGCGAAGGGCGCCTCTCAGTGGTGGCGCGATCTTCGCCAGAACGGCGGTATGCCGTCCCAGACGGACCGGAGCGCTTTCCAGGTCGGGCTCGATCTCGCCACCACACCGGGGGCCGTCGTCTATCGTGATGAGCTGGCCGAGATCATCCAGTACACACCGACGACCCCGTCGGTCCGCCGCCAACCGGTGATCGTCGTCCCGCCGCCGATCGGCCGCTATTACTTCCTTGATCTGCGCCAAGGCCGAAGCTTCGTCGAGTACGCCGTACGCCGAGGCCTGCAGGTATTCATGATCAGCTGGCGCAACCCGAGCCGCGACATGGGCGGCACCGGCATGGATTCGTACGCCACGCGAATCCTGTCGGCTCTGGAGGCGGTCGGTGAGATCTGCGGAACGCCGGACGTGAGCTTGATCGGCTTCTGCGCCGGCGGGATCCTGCTGTCCGCGGTTCTCAACCACCTGGCCGCCCAGGACCGAGACCGCGTGCGCGCGGCCTCGTTCGCCGTAACGCTGCTGGACTTCGACTCCCGGGCAGCGCTGGGCGCCTTCTCGGCGCCCCGGCTCCTGGAGCTGGCGCAGAAGAACTCACGCCAGGCGGGGATCATTACCGGACAGCAGCTCGGCAACGTGTTTTCGTGGATGCGTCCGGACGACCTCGTGTTCAACTACTGGGTCAGTAACTACCTGATGGGCGAACCGCCGCCGGTCTTCGACATCCTGGCCTGGAACGCCGACAGCACGAACCTGCCAGCACGCTTGCACGCCGAGTTCCTCGACATCTTCAAGAACAACACTCTGTGCCAGCCCGGCGCCGTCAAGGTTCTCGGCACTCCGGTGGACCTGAGCCGCATCACCATCCCGACGTTCGTAACCGGGGCGATCACTGACCACCTGACGCCGTGGAAGGGCTGCTACCGGACGACCGAGCTCGTCGGTGGTCCTTCGACCTTCGTGCTCAGCAACGCAGGCCACATCGCGAGCTTGGTGAATCCGCCGGGTAACCCGAAGGCGACGTACTACATCAACGGCGAGCTCGGGGCCGGTCCGGATAGCTGGTTCAAGTCGGCCACTAAGCGTCCAGGGACGTGGTGGGAGGTCTGGGCCGATTGGACCATCGAGCGCTCAGGAGACGAGGTGCCCGCACCCTCACAGCTCGGCAGCAGTGCCCATCCGCCGCTCTACCCGGCGCCCGGCTTGTACGTCCGCGATCGAACGGCGGCGTGAAAATTCGGCACTTTTCCCGGGGGGTTGGCAACCGGACGCTGAGGCAGACCGGTGGACGCATTGCCTTACCCGGAGAGGAATTCGTCGACAAGCGCGGCGCTGGCTTCTGGATGCTCGAGCATCCAGAGATGGCCGCCGCCCGGTATCAGCTTGAGCCGCGCGCCGGGGATCTGGCGAGCGAGCAGGTGAGCGTTCTGTACGGGGACCAGCGGGTCCTCCGAACCGCTGACCACGAGTGTCGGCACGATGACACGGTGCAACCAGGGAAGACTTGTCCACCAGCTGACCGCGTATAGCTGCTGGAAGCAGCCGACTACGTTTGGCGAGTATTCCAGCCATCGTGCGAGCTCGCGGCGCGCCGTAGCGCCACCGCGTCGCCACTCGCCGCCGTAGATTACCGGCGCGATGCGGGTCAGGTATGTCCTCGACAGAAACGGAAGCGGCGAAGACGCGAGCGCAAGGACCCCGAGCGAGGGCAGCCGCCCCCCCAGGCCCGGAGACGTGGAGGCCAGGACGAGCCTGCGAACGCGCTTCGGCGCGTCGTGAGCAAGCTGCTGGGCGAGCACACCGCCCCAGGAGTAGCCGAGCACATCGACTTGCGCCTCGCCGAGCGCGTCGCACAGCTCGACGACGAGCCGGGCCAGCCCAGGCATCCTCAGTGGCCGGCGCAGCTCGCGCGATCCGCCGGCCCCGGGAGCGTCGAACATGATCAGTCGACGACTCTGGCTGAGCCGCCGGGCGAGCGGCCACCACGTCTGGAACCCGGCACCGATGCCGTTGACGAGCAAAAGCGGCGGCCCAGAACCGGCCTCGGCTACCCGGAGTGTTACGTTGCTGAGGGCCACGTCGCGCACATGTGGCTGGTACTGCCCCCGGGCAGCTGGGGACGACGCCGGCCAGACCAGCCCCGATGGTGACGAGGATCCCATTAAGACAACGGCTCTGGGCTGATGTCGAAACCTGTCGAGACGCGACTCAAATTGGCGAGCTCGGCGCGGAACCGGCGCAGACCAAGTGTCCGGTACGGCTCGGCGAGGCCAAGGTAAGAACGAGCGGCCATTTCGTACAGAACGACCATCGCCACCCCGTTGACGTGCGCACTGGCGAGCTCACGGTCGGGAGCGAGCCGACGGACGGCCTTAGTCGCCGAACGGATCAGCTGCTTGCGCGCGTCGATTCGGATGCGCTCGGCGAGCAATGGTTCCTTTTCGGTACTCAGGAAGAAGATCTTAGCCCCTGGCCCGGACGCGTCGATCTCGTCGAGCAGCGCCACGGTCACGTCGCACAGCGCTTGGGGTGTGCCGGCGGCCTTCAGCAGCCGCTCGACCGTGCCAATCCATCTTTGCGCGAAGTCCTCAACAATCTCCTCGAGGAGCTGCTCCCGGGAGGAAAAATGATAGTAAAACGTCGCCGGTGTCATTCCCGCGCGTTCGACGATGTCCGCGACGGTAATGAACTCCCACGGCTCCAGCGAGAACAGCTCCACGGCCGCGTCGATGAGGTGGTGTCTGCGAGACGGGCGGTTCGCCGGTTTCCGGACGTTACCGTCGACCGTCATGGGATAACGTTGGCATCGACGGTCATGGAACCATGCTAGCCGTATACACAAGGACACACGGTGACCACTGCAGAACGCAAGCGTCCCGCTCACCGGCCGTCCCGGCGTAAAGAGATCATCGTCGCCGCGACGAGGACGTTCTCCCGCGACGGATACGTGGAAGTCAGGGTCGAGGACATTGCCCGGACCGCCGGGGTGGCCCCGACGGCCATCTACTACCACTTCGGCGGCAAAGAGGAGCTTTTCACCCAGGCCCTGCGTAACGCGATGGATGGGTTCAGCGAGCGCATCTATCAGGCCCGTCCAGACTACGATGCCCCCAACACCGAGGGCCTGCGCAAGGTTCTCGCTGCGGGCTGGGACTTCTGGCGTACGCACCCGGACGAGGCTCGGCTCGTGGCGCGCTACTCCGAAGGGCCTACGCCGCATGCAGTTTCACTGCGCCGGGATTGGGAGGAGCGGCACCTGCAGCGCGCCTATGACTACGTGCCCGCCGCCCGCACATCCCGCAGCACGCGCAAGGCACGGGAGCAGCACGCTGCGCACACTATGGCGATCCGGGTGATGCTTGACCTCATCCTCACCACTCAGGCGGCGGTGCTTGACGGCCCGCTTGGCCGGGTGCCCCGCGGCCCGCTGGTCGCCGCGGTTGAGGAGATGTGCGTGTCGATTATTCTGTCGCTGCATTGATCGGCTCCGACCCGACGGCCCCAACGGACCCGACCTCCCCAGCGACCGCTACGGCGGCGTGTGCCGCGGCCAGCCGGGCGCCGGGCACGCGCGACGGCGAGCAGGAAACGTAGTCCAGCCCGAACCGCTCACACAGCTCGATCGAGGCCGGGTCACCGCCGTGCTCGCCGCAGATGCCGAGTTTGATGGTGGGCTGCACTCTGCGCGCATGCGTGATCGCCGTCCTGATCAGCGCGCCGACGCCGTCCGGGTCCAGACTCGCGAACGGGCTCACCGGCAGCAGCTTCTGCTCGGTGTAAGCGGTGAGCAGTTGTGCCTCCACGTCGTCCCGGGAGAAACCGTAGGTGAGCTGGGTGAGGTCGTTCGTCCCGAAGGAGAGGAACTGCGCGATCCCGGCCAGCTGATCGGCGATAAGCGCGGCGCGCGGCGTCTCCACCATCGTCCCCACGGTGTAGGGCACCGACACACCCGTACTCGCCTCGATGTCCGCGGCCGCGCGATGGATGTGCTCTACTGCTGACGCCAGCTCCCCGGCCAGGGCCACCAGCGGCACCATCACCTCAAGCTCAGGTATTACACCGATGGCGGCGAGGTCCACCCACGCGCTGAATAGCGCCCGCGCCTGCGCTGGGTAAAGCTCGGTCCGCATCAGGGCCAGACGGACGCCGCGCAGCCCCAGCATCGGGTTCACTTCCTGGGCCTCTTCACCCAGGAACTCATGTAGCGGCGCGTCGAGCAACCGTACGGTCACTGGCAGGTTGCCGGTCGCCGTGAGCAGGTCAAGGAAGTCTTCCTTCTGCGCTGCGGCCAGCTCGACGAGGGCGGCGGCTTCCTCATCCGCATCCGCCGCGAGCAGGTACCGCCGCACGATCGGTAGCCGGTCACCGAGGAACTGGTGCTCCGTCCGGCATAGGCCGACCCCCTGTGCGCCGTACTGGATCGCGAGCGCCGCATCCCGGCCGTTGTCCGCGTTCGCCCGGACCTCCAGCCGTCGCACCCGGTCCGCATGCCGCAGCAGGGCTTCGAGATCACCGCTCGGCCGCGGCGGAATGACACGCACGGCACCGGTGTAGATGATCCCGGTGCTGCCGTCGACCGAGATGAGGTCGCCCTCGCCCAGCGACTGACCGGCTGACGTCACGGTCCGGCCAGCTTTGTCGATTCGCACGGCGGTGGCGCCGCAGACCGCAGGCCGCCCGAGGCCCCGGGCGACGACGGCCGCGTGCGCGGCGATCCCGCCGCGCACGGTGACGATTGCCTTCGCGGCCAGTATCCCGGGCAGGTCACCCGGCGAAGTCTCCTCGGCCACGAGGATGACCGGATCGCCGCTCTCGCTCCATTCGACGGCGCGCTCGCTGCTCAGCGAGATGCGTCCGGCGGCCGCGCCGGCCGCGGCGGGCAGGCCATGGGCGAACTCCGTCTCGCGTCCCATCAACTCCAGTTGGGGATGCAGGAGCGTCTCGATGTCGGAGGTCCGGATCAAGCCGACCGCCGTCACGTCGTCGATGACGCCGGCCTCGGCCAGATCGAGGGCGAGGCGGATCGCCGTCTGGGGCGACGGCCGCTCGACGCGCCGCGCGGCGAGCAGGGCGAGTTC
>CAWDXO010000011.1:0-156807 GCA_963806335.1 uncultured Actinomycetes bacterium | reverse complement strand
TGAGGAACCAGCCGGTCAGCGCGAAGATCCAGGCGTCCTGCGCGCGCCCGGCCAGCACCGATCCGGCCGCGATAACGAAGACCATGTACGGCAGCACGTACATGTTGGGCATCCAGTCGGAGTTCACGATCGCGGGGTAGGCGATCGCGAACCCGGTGAAGACGGCGAAGCAGGCCGCGGCGCCCCGCAGTGAGCGCGTCCATCCGTAGACGACCCCGACGCCCAGCGCGACGAACCCGCTGCCTGAGGCGAAGACGGCCAGCATGTGCGCATTCCACGCGGTCGGCACCGCGTGCAGCGCGTTCTGGAACAGGTACTCGCCGAAGGCCTGCACGTACATGAAGGCGGGCCCGGGGTGGTTAAAGCGCTCGCGTGAGTAGTTGCCGACCAGCAGGGTGAAATGCTTGGCCTGCTCGATCAGGATGGAGTTCGCGCCCCCGTCGCCCTGCTCGTACAGGCGGGTGGTGAACAGGAACCGGTTACGCACGCAGAGCAGGACGAACAGGAGGGTGAAAGGGACCGCCCAGACCCACCACGGCCGCCGGGCGCCGTCGGCCGGGGCGGCGGCCGCGTCGCTGGTACCGGCGGCCGCGGTGCCCGATACCACCGTCATCTGCTCGCCGCCTGGCTCAGATGCTTCCGGCCTTGATGGCCGCATCGATCCAGGGGATCACCTCGTCGAGCATCTCCTCGAGCGTGGTGGTGGCCTCGAAGCCGAGCATCTTGCTGGCCTTCTCCGTATCGGGGATGCGGCGCTGGACGTCGTACTCGAACGGCTCGTCGTGGACGATCTGCAGCGGCACATCGTCGCCCCTGATCTTGCGCCAGATAAGCTCGGCCAACTGCAGCACGGTCGTGCTCTCCGCCGTGGACAAGTTGAAGTCCTCGTTCACGGCGTCCTCGTGCTCCATCGCGGTGACGACGCCGGCGGCCAGGTCACCGCCGTAGGTATAGTGCCGCACCTGGTCACCCGAGCCCAGGATATGCAGCGGGTCCTGGCCCTTGAGCACCTTCTGCACCAGGTCCGGCACCACGTGGCTCATCGCGAGCTGGACGTTCCCCGACAGGATCTCCTGGTCCCCCAGGGCCCGGCTCTCGCCGATGCCGACGCAGTTGAACGGCCGCACCAGCGTGTACGGAAGCCGGTACTGATCCCAGGCCGCCCGGGCGAAGTATTCGACCGCCAGCTTCTGGAATCCGTAGGAGGACATGGGCGGCGGTATCTGCCGCTGCTGCCCCTCGTAAGACGGCCACTCGTCGGCGCTCTCGAAGACCATCGACGAGGACAGGTAGGTGACCTTGCGCAGCCGGCCTGCCCGGTGCGCCGCGATCGCGGCGTCACACGACGCCGCGATGATCCGCTCGTTGGTGGCGAGCAGGTCATAGGCGTAGGTGTGGAAGTAGGAGATACCGCCGATCATCGCCGCGCCCGCGATGAAATGATCGCAATCGGTCAGCAGCTCGGTCATCAGGCCGCCGTCCGTGGCGTCGCCCTCGACGAGCCGGTAAGCCGGGTTGTCGTCGTAGGACTTCCTGACCTTCCCGTACTTGGAAAAGTTATCGATGCCTACCACCGCGTAGCCGCGTTTCAGCAGTTCCTCTACGACGTACCCGCCGATAAAGCCAGCCGACCCGCTGACCAGAACCCGCTCCATTAAGCCTCCTGCCTACTTGTGTTCTTCGGTTTGCTGGACCGGCCCGCGGTCACGTATCTGATCGGCGGTGAGCTGTCGGCCGAAGGCGAAACGATACCAGCGGACGTAACTGGGCACCCATTTCGCGACCTTGAAGTTCGATACGCCGGCCTGCCGGTCCAGCCAGATGGTCGGTATCTCGGCTACCGGCAGGCGCAGCCGCTTGGCCTTGGCGGTCAGCTCGATGCCAATCTCGAATCCGTCCCTCGAGTCGATGCCGACCTGCCGCACGAAGTCCGTCGAGTAGGCCTTGAAAGAGTTCGTCGCGTCCCTGGTCCCGACGTGAGCGAGCGTCCGCAGTGACCGGCCGGCCAGACGAGACAACGCGCCCTTGAGGACGGGGCCGCCGACCTGCTGGCCTCCTGGCATGTAGCGAGAAGCGGCCGCCACCGCCACGCCGCGTTCGACCAGCCGGACCAGCTCATCGATCTGCCTGGCGTCGTCGCACCCGTCCGCCATGGTCACCACGACCACCGGCGCGCTCGCGGCGTCGATGCCGAACCTGATCGCGTTGGCGGGCCCCCGGCCGTAGGTGTTGACCAGGCACCTCAGCCGCGGCTCCTTCTGGGCGTACTCCTCGGCCACCGGGACGGTCGTGTCGTCGGGAGAGTCGACCACCACCAGTACCTCAGATGGCAGCTTGACCGACTCAAACAGCCGGTCGAGCACGCTGAGGACCTGTTCACCCTCGTTGTAGGCGGGCACCACCACCGAGACCCGGGGGCGTTCGGTCATACTCGGACTCCGTTTCCGAGAACGTCCCAGATGTCGGCCGCGGGCTTACCGGTGACCAGGCCGCGGTACTCCGGGTGCGGCGCTCCAATCACGAGCAGGTCGGACCGGGTCAGTACCTCCTCCAGCGGCAGCAGGTTAGGGTCGACGGTCACGTGCGGGTCGGTACAAAGGACCGCGTCGGCCTTGAACTCCAGGATCCGCTTGAGCTTGTACGACAAGCTCGACCTGATGTCATCCGAACCGCCCTTGAAGGCCATGCCCAGGATCCCGACGGTCATCGACGCGAGGTCAAACTGGCTCTCAAGGCGGTGCACCACATAAAGCGGCAGGCCCTCGTTGACCGCCATCGCCGCGTGGCCGAGCGGGAAGTTGTTGTGGTTGAAGGCCGCGAGCTGCATCGTGTCCTTGAACAGGCAGGGTCCGGCCGCGAAGCCCGCGGCGGGCATGTCGGCGGCCCGCGGGTAGTCTTCGGCGAGCCCTTGCCGGATCCGGTCGAAATCCAGGCCCTGCTCGTTCGCCATCATGTAGAGCTGGTTGGCGGTGGCGAACTTGATGTAACGCCAGACGTTGGTGAACAGCTTGGCCAGCTCCGCCTCTTCCGGCGACATCACGACGAGCTTGCTGGTCAGCCTCCCGAACAAGGTGGATGCCCGCTTGGCGCCTGCGGGGGTGCGAGACGAGACGATCTGCGGTAGCTCGAACAGCTCGGTCATCGCCTTGCCCTCGGCGATCCGCTCCGGGCAGAACGCGACCTCTATCTGCAGTCCCAGGCCGACCACCATCTTTTCCACCAGCGCCGTCACCCCGGGGAACACGGTGCTGCGCAGGATAAGGAGCTGGCCATCGCGCAGGTAGCCGGCGCACTCGCTGAGGGCCTTGGTGATAGCCGTCTGGTTGGGGTTGAGGTGCTCGTCCACTGGCGTGCCGATGACTACCACCACGTGCTCGGCCGTCGCCACGATCGCGGGATCGGCTGACGCCTCCAGGCGCCCGGCGGCCAGCACCCGGCGGAGCATGTCATCCGCGCCGGGTTCGGCGAACGGCATCTGGCCCGTGTTCACCGTGTCCACGGAGGTCTGGCTCACGTCGTAGATGCCGACCCGCGCGCCGCGATCGGCGAACGCGAGCGCGAGCGGCAAGCCCACGTGCCCGCATCCCCCGATGACGACCACATCTCGGTCGGCCTGATCCGGCAACTTCGTCACCGTGCATACCTCCGGCTGGTTTAGCAGGCCTCCGGGGGCCTCGGCCGCTCCGCACGCGGCGCCTCGTATATCTCTGGCGCTTCACCTTACCGTCATGGCCCTCCCGTCAGGGGCCTTGTTATCCCTCTGTCGCCTGCCGGTCATCCAGCGCGCATACAGGGGTTTTCCGTCAAAACCGGCACGGGGTATTGGCGATCTCCGGGTGCGGGCCGCTGGCACGTACGGTAAGCTCACGCAGCGATTGGAGCGTGGCTGGCCTGGCCCGCCTTCCCGAGGATGGACCATGGCTGGTCATAAGCACGTGACACCTCACGCGCGGGTCATGCGGTCGGGCCTGCCGGAGGACCCGCAGGCCGCGGGGCCGGCTGGTACGACGACCTCGGCTTCCGGCCGCGGGCCGGAGGGAACCGGGCCGCGGCTGCCCCGCTCGCTGACCGCCGCGACCGACCGGCCGGCCGTGGCCGGCCTGATCTCGCTGCTCGCCGCCCTCGCCTTCGCCCTGGCCCGCTGGCAGACCTGGGCCGGCGGCAGCATCAGCCGGTTCATCCTGGTCGGCCGGCATTTCGCGACGCCAGCCCAGTTGCCGCCCGGCATGCCGGTCGCCCCGACCTACGGTTACGACGGGCAGTTCTTCTACCGGCTGGCGCTCAATCCGCTCAACCTCCACCATGTGGCGTACGGCATCCGCATGGACCGGTCCTACCGGTACATGCGGATCGGCTACCCCGCGCTGACCTGGCTGGTCTCCTTCGGCCAGCATTCCCTGGTTCCGGTCATGCTCGTCGCCGTCAACATCGCCGCGATCGGCGCCATGGGTTACCTGGGCGCCGTCTTCGCCAGGGACGGCGGGTGGCACGCCCTGGCCGGGCTGCTGATGCCTGGTTATTTCGGTCTCATCACCAGCCTGTCCCGTGATACCGCGGAGCCGGTGGCCGCCGTTTGCCTGCTGGCCGGGCTGCTCGCCGTCCGCGCGCGGCGACCCGTCCTGGGCGGCGTTCTGCTGGCCTACGGCGCACTGACCAGGGAGACGGTCATGGTCGCGGTCGCGGCCATCGCCCTGGTGCGGGTGGCCGGCCTGGTGCGCCGCGGGCAGCATCCCGGCCGTGACGATCTGGCGTGGGTGGTTCCCGGCGTGGTCTTCGTGAGCTGGGAAGTCGTGGTGAAGGTCGCGACCGGGAGCATTCCCCTGCTGGCCGATGGCGGCCGTAACGCGGGGACGCCGTTCCTCGCGCCGTTCCAGGCGCTGAAGAGCAACCTGGCTCACCTCAACGGGCATCAGTTCGACCAGTATGACCTGTGGTTCCTGGAAATAGCGATCCTCGCCTTCTTCGCCATCGCCGCGCTGCTTTGCCTGCGGTCCACCAGCGCGCCGGGGCACGAACGGCTCGCCTTCGTCCTGTACCTGATCGAGATCTGCGTCGTCACGCCGAGTACCTGGAACAGCCTCGACGCCGACCTGCGCTCCTTCATCGAGGCGTACCTGCTGGCCGTGATCATCCTGCTGGGCGCTCCGCGGCGGAGCCTGGGCGCCCGGGTGCTCCCCTCGCTCGCGGCGCTGACCCTGCCCGCCCTGATCGTGGTCACGCAGCGCAGGCTCACCATTTCGTGACGCCCACCTACCCCACGTGCTTTGCTAAGGTCACTTCGTGGCCGAAGGATTGGATAACGCGGCCGGTGAGATGCCCCCTCGGGGCGTGCGAGTCGACGCACCGGCCCGGCCGCTGACGGCGGAGGGACCCAGGCGTTCCCCCGTCGCCCGCTGGGCGTGGCCTGCCGCGCTGGCGGTGGCGGCCGTTGCCTTGTTCCTGTGCTATCTGCGGCTTTCCGGCACCGCCCCTGACGGCTCTGACGGCGCGGACCAGGCGCTGCAGGCGTGGGACATGCTGCACGGCAACTGGCTGTTGCACGGCTGGACCGTGGGTGACGTGTCGTACTACACCACCGAGCTGCCCGAGTACATCGTCGTAGAGCTGATCCGGGGCCTCGGCCCGGGCGTGGTGCACATCTCGGCCGCCGTTACCTACACGCTGCTGGTACTGCTGGCCGGCCTGCTGGCCAAGGGGCGGGCGACGGGACGCGAAGGCGTGGTCCGGGTGCTGATAGCGTCCGGGATCCTGCTCGCCCCGCAGCTCGGCCACGCCATCGGCCTCCTCATCCAGCAGCCGGACCACCTCGGCACCCAGGTTCCCCTCCTGGTCATCTTCATCGTGCTGGACCGTGCGCCGCGGCGCTGGTATACCCCGGCCGCGATCACGGTGCTGCTCACCTGGGTCACCATCGCCGACCGGGTCGACCTATTCGACGCGACGGTCCCGCTGGCCGCCGTGTGCGGCATCCGTGCCTTGTGGGCGGTCGTACATGACCGCAAGCCGCTGACCTCCCAGTGGTTCGAGGTTTCCGTCGCGGCGGGGAGCATCCTCTCGTTCGGCGCGGCCGCGCTCGTCGTCAGCGTGATCAAGAACGCGGGCGGGTACACGTCCTTGCCGCTGCCCCAGAGCTCCGCCTCCGCGGCCGCTGCCGCGGCCCACGTCGCGCAGGCCTTCTGGGGCGTCCTCACCCTGTACGGAGCCAATTTCGTCGGCACGTCGGGGCTGCCGCTAGCCCTCGCCCTGGTGCACCTGGCTGGCCTCGCGCTAGCCCTGTGCGGTTTCTTCCTCGCCTTCCGGCGCTTCTTCTCCGCCGACCTGATCGTCCCGGTGCTGGCCACCGGGATCGTGCTCAACGTGGCCGGCTACGTGTTCAGCAGCGTCCCCCGCGGGTGGTTTGACGTCAGGGAAATGGTCGCCGTGCTGCCTTTCGGCGCCGTCCTCGCGGGCCGCCTGCTCGCCGAGCCGCTGAGCAGAGCGCGGCTGGTGCGAGCGCGAGCCGGGGTGCTGACGGGAGTGCTGGCGGGGGTGCTGGCGGGGGTGCTTGCCTGCTACGCGTTCGCCCTCGGATACGGAGCCGCGCAGCCCTCGCCCATCGCCGACACCGAGCAGCCGGTCGTCGGCTGGCTCGAGGCCCATCACCTCACCACCGGCATCGGCGTCTACGAATCAGCAAACCTCATAACGCTCGACAGCGGCGGCCGCGTCGCGGTCAGGACGGTATCGTGGTGGCCCGCCGGGGCCGTCCCCCGCGATTATGAGTCGCAGGCGTCCTGGTATGACCCCCGGCTGAACCACGCCAACTTCATCGTGACCAACAGCGCCGACGGCCCGCCCCCCATCCCCCGCCGCGATATCCTCGCTCTCGCCGGGCCACCGGCACGCACTTATCACTACAAGACCTTCACCGTCATGGTCTGGAACCACAACCTTCTCGCCGACCTGGGCACCCCCCCGTCACCCCTGCCCGGCAACCTCCTGCCCTGACTGTCTGCCGACCGTCGCACTCCGGCACTCCGTAAACTGTCGCAATGATCAATGGTCGCCGGATCGGCGTGGTGCTGCCTGCCTACAACGCCGCCGCCACGCTGGCACGTACCGTAGCCGAACTCGACCGAGAGGTCATCGACGAGATCGTGCTCGTCGACGACGCCAGCACCGACCAGACAGTTGAGCTGGCCCGTGAACTCGGCTTGGAGCCGATCCGCCACGAACTCAACCTCGGCTACGGGGGAAACCAGAAGACCTGCTACCGGCGGGCGCTCAAGCTGGGCGCCGACATCATCGTCATGGTGCATCCGGACTACCAGTACTCGCCGTTGCTCGTGCCGGCCATGGCATCGATGATCGCCTACGGAGAGTACGACCTGGTCCTCGGCTCACGCATCCTCGCTCAGAACTCGGTCGCCCGCGGCATGCCCCGCTATAAGTACGTCGCTAACCGCTTCCTCACCTTCGCGGAGAACATCTTCCTGCAGCAGAAACTGTCCGAATATCACACCGGCCTGCGCGCCTTCAGCAGCACGCTGCTCGCCGACCTGCCGTTCGACCGCAACTCCGACGATTTCATCTTCGATAACCAGATCATCGCGCAGGCCATCGCGGCGGGCGCCAGGATCGGCGAGGTGTCCTGTCCGACTCGCTACCAGACCGACTCCTCGTCGATCAACCTGCGCAGGAGCATCAAATACGGCCTTGGCGTGCTGCGCACATGCGGACAGTACCAGCTGCGCAAGCACGGCCTCCGCCACTACCCCTACCTCGACCTCGATTCCGCCTCGGTAGCCGAAGTCAGGAAATCGGCTCGCGCCGGCGAGTAGTCCGAGCGGACGCGCGTAGACTTCGGACGGCGTGCATGCCGGCAGGCTGATCATCGCATTGGACGCCGGTAAAGGTTCTCTCCGTGACGCCGCACATCGAGGAACGGCGAATGTCAAAGCCATCTGACGCGGATGCCCCGCTCCCTCAGGACACAAGTCCGGCCAAGCTGGCGGGCGAGTGGCCGGAGCAGGCACCCCGGACCCCCCCGGCAGGGCGTCCTGAGCATGAAGCAACACCAGGGAGGCGTCATTTGACCATAGCAAGCGTTGCGTTGCTGCTATTCGCCGTCGTCTCGGCGGCGACCGGACAGGTGATGCTCAAGCACGGCATGCAGGTCGCAACGGCCCGCGTCGCGGATTCGGGCGGATCGCTGGCGCTTCGCGCGGCTACCTCGCCATGGGTGCTACTCGGGCTGGTCGTTTTCGGCGTCTCCGCGATCGCCTGGCTGGCCGCGCTGTCGCGGGTACCGCTGAGCGTGGCCTACCCGTTCAACGCCCTTGGCTATCTCGTCATCCTGACCGCGAGCATCCTCGTCCTGCATGAGCGTGCCAACGTGCTGACCTGGGTGGGCTCGCTGCTGGTCGTGTCAGGGCTGCTCATCGTGGTGCTGACCAAACCGTGAAGGCCCTCGTCCTGGCCGGCGGATCAGGGACGCGGCTCCGGCCGATCACCCACACCTCGGCCAAGCAGCTGGTCCCGGTGGCCAACAAGCCAGTGCTGTTCTATGGCTTGGAGGCGATCCGCGACGCCGGAATCACCGAGGTAGGGATCGTGGTCGGCGATACGGAGCCGGAGATCCGCATCGCGGTCGGTTCAGGTCAGGCGTTCGGGCTTGAAGTGACCTACATCCGGCAGTCAGCCCCCCGGGGGCTGGCCCATGCGGTCCTGGTGGCCAGGGAGTTCCTCGGCGACGACGACTTCGTGATGTACCTGGGGGACAACTTCATCGTGGGCGGTATCACCGCGCTGGTGGAGGAGTTCCGGGCCGCCAGGCCCGATGCCCATATCATGCTCACCTCGGTGGCGGACCCGCGGCAGTTCGGGGTCGCCGAGCTCGACGGCGCAGGCCAGCTCATCAGCCTGGCGGAAAAGCCGCAGCAGCCGAAGAGCAATCTGGCGCTGGTCGGGGTGTACCTGTTCACGCCGGCGGTGCATGAGGCGGTCGCCGTACTGACGCCGTCCGGGCGCGGGGAGCTCGAGATCACCGAAGCTATCCAGTGGCTCGTCCTGCACGGCCGCAAGGTCACCTCCACCATCATCTCGGGGTACTGGAAGGACACCGGCAATGTCGCGGACATGCTGGAGGTCAACCGGACCGTGCTGGAGAGCATCGAGCCGGCGGTGGCCGGCGTGGTGGACGCGGCGAGCGAGTTGATCGGCCGGGTAGTTGTCGACGCCGGAGCCAGGGTCAGCGGGTCGCGGATCGTGGGGCCGGCCATCATCGGGGCCGGTACCGAGGTGACTGACTCTTACATCGGCCCGTTCACCTCAGTCGCCCCCGGCTGCGTGATCGCCGATAGCGAGATCGAGTACTCCATCGTCCTGGCCGGGGCCTCGATCCGCGGGGTCCGCCGGATCGAGGCGTCCCTCATCGGGCACCATGTCGAGGTGACCCCGGCCCCCAGGGTGCCCAAGGCACACCGCCTGGTGCTGGGGGATCACAGCAAGGTTCAGATCAGCTCGTGAGCGCGGAGGCTGCGTGAGGATCCTGGTAACAGGCGGGGCCGGATTCATCGGCTCCCATTATGTGCGCACCATGCTGTCGGGCGGGTACCCCGGCTATGAGGATGCGGCCATAACGGTCCTGGACAACCTGACCTACGCGGGAAACCTGGCCAACCTGGCCCCGGTCTCCGCCAGTCCCCGGCTGCGCTTCGTGCCAGGCGACATCGCCAACCCCGAGCTCGTCCGCTCGCTCGTGCCCGGGCACGACGCGGTGATCAACTTCGCCGCCGAGACTCACGTCGATCGTTCGATCAGCGGCGCGACGCCGTTCGTCGCCACCAACGTGGCCGGGGTGCAGGTGCTCCTGCAGGCGTGCCTGGACGCCGGGACGGGGCCGGTGGTACAGGTTTCCACCGACGAGGTCTACGGGAGCGTGGCGTCGGGTTCGTGGACCGAGGAAGCGCCGCTGCAGCCGAACTCGCCGTACTCGGCCGCCAAGGCAGGTGGCGACCTGATGGCCAGGGCCTATGCCCGCACCCACGGGCTGGACGTACGGATCACCCGCTGCTGCAACAACTACGGCCCGTACCAGTACCCGGAGAAGGTCATCCCGCTGTTCGTGACCAACCTGCTCGACGGCCAGCCGGTCCCGCTGTACGGCGACGGCGGCAACGCCCGCGGCTGGATCCACGTTGATGACCACTGCCGGGGGATCCAGCTGGTGCTGGAGCGCGGCCGGCCGGGGCAGGCGTATCACATCAACGGCGACGCCGAGCTGACCAACACCGAGCTGACCGCCGCGCTGCTTGAGTGCTGCGGCGCCGGGTGGGACATGGTCACGCGGGTGCCCGACCGCAAGGGGCACGACCGGCGCTACTGCCTCGACGACAGCGTCCTGCGGGCGATGGGGTACGCGCCGCGCGTCCCGTTCCGCCAGGGCCTGCAGGCCACGGTGCGCTGGTACGCGGACAACCGCGCCTGGTGGGAGCCGCTCAAGCGGCAAGGTGCGGCCTCGGCCCCAGCCGGATCAGGGCGGCTGTCATGACCCGGTGGCTCGTGACCGGGGCGGGCGGCATGCTCGGCACCGACC
This sequence comes from uncultured Actinomycetes bacterium, assembly GCA_963806335.1. GTDB lineage: Bacteria > Actinomycetota > Actinomycetes > Streptosporangiales > Streptosporangiaceae > Palsa-504. The sequence goes on along the minus strand of CAWDXO010000011.1, from coordinate 146,231 downwards.
TGACCGCCGCCCTGACGTCCCGCGGCGACCCGGTGACCGCGCTGGACCGGGCCACCCTGGACGTGACCGACGCCGCCGCTGTCACCGACGCGATCACCCGCTGCCAGCCGGACGTGGTCGTCAACTGCGCGGCCTGGACCGCCGTCGACGATGCCGAGGCCGCCGGGGAACAGGCGCTGGCCATTAACGCCGGCGGTGCGGCTAACCTGGCCGCGAGCTGCGCGACGCTGCCAGCCCGCCTCGTGCAGGTCTCTACCGACTACGTGTTCGCCGGAGATGCTGGCCGGCCGTATGCCGAGGATGACGTCCCGGCACCGCGTACCGCCTACGGGCGCACCAAACTGGCCGGCGAGCAGGCCGTCCTCAGCCGGCTCCCCGAAGCGGGTTATGTCGTCAGGACGGCGTGGCTCTACGGGGCGCACGGGCCGAGCTTCGTCCGTACCATGATCAAGCTCGAGGACCAGCGGCCGACGGTCGACGTGGTGGACGATCAGCACGGCCAGCCCACCTGGACCGCCGACGTGGCCGGGCAGATCATCGCCCTGGTCCATTCGGCGGCCAGGCCAGGCATCTATCACGCCACGAGCAGCGGCCAGACGACCTGGTTCGGCCTGGCCCGGGAGGTCTTCAGACTGCTCGGTGCCGATCCGGCCCGGGTCCGGCCCATACCGAGCGGCGCTATGCCCCGGCCGGCGCCGAGGCCCGCTTACAGCGTGCTGGGTCACGGCGCCTGGGCCGGGCCTGGCGTCCCGCCTATCGGCGAGTGGCGGACGGCGCTGCGCCGCGCCCTTCCTGAAGTCCGTGCCGCGCAGCGGGCCACCTCAGCGTCCTGATAACCGGCCAGATACCGAGTTCCGTGCGTCCGCTCCCTGGCGCAGCCTGCCGAGGTAGGCCTCGCAGTCCGCATACGTGGGAAGCAACCCGGCGTCGCGCGCCTGTTCGAGAGTGGGGGCCGCGGCGTCCTTCGGTGACAGCATGGGCGGCGTACCGGCCGGCCACTCGATGCCGATGGCGGGGTCAAGGGGGTGCACGCCGTGCTCGCGTCCCGGCGAGTAGGGGGTCGAGCACAGGTAGATGACCGTCGCTTCCTCGCTGAGGGCGGTGAAGGCATGTCCCAGCCCTTCAGACAGGAACACGGCACGCCGGCTGGTGTCATCGAGGCAAACCCCCTCCCAGCGCCCGTAACTGGGTGAGCCGACCCTGACATCGACGATCACGTCGAGAACCGTCCCGCTGACGCAGGTGACGTACTTGGCCTGCCCGGGGGGAACGCTGGCAAAGTGGACACCCCGGATGACTCCCCGGCGGGACACCGAGCAATTGGCCTGCGCGATCTCCAGGGAGTACCCGAGCGACTCGGCTAGCTCCCGGGCCCGGAACCATTCCAGGAAGTAACCCCGCTCATCTCGGTGGACGGCGGGCGTGAAGGTCCAGGCACCGCCGATGCCGATCGGCTCCATGCGTTACTCCCTCGCTTCGCGGCTCTTTATCGCTTGGACCATACACGGCGGAGCCGACCGCGCCTATGCTTCCCTTTGACCGTGAGAGAAACGCTAGGAGGACGACCCGTTGTCGAACGCATTGTCACCGGCTTTGGCGTATGCACGTACCGAGGCGCCGCCCACCGCCCGGTGCGCCTGGTGCGATCACCAGATCGACAGCACCGACGATCAACTTGCCGGCCGGGTGCGGTGCAGCCGGTGCGGCGTGGCGACGACGTCGCCTTGGCCCAGCGATGAGCAGCTCAGCGCGGCCTACGCTGACTGGTATCGCCCTTCGTCGGGCCGGTTCTCTGGTCTTGGGGATAAGGTGATCCGCCGCACGCGCTCAGCACTTGCCGATCGTCTGCACCGGATTCTGCCGCCCGGCCCGGTTCTGGATGTGGGCGCCGGCGACGGGACCCTCGTCGAGGCCTTCGTGCGCCACGGCCGTGAAGCGGTCGGTCTCGAGCCGCACGCATCCGGGCCGCATATTCGCAACGCCGAGGTCGAAGAGGTGGACGGGAGCTGGTCGGCGGTCATTTTCTGGCATTCGCTTGAGCACCTCCGCCGGCCGGCCCGGGCGCTGAGTCATGCGGCGACGCTCCTGTCCCCCGGCGGGACGCTCGTCATCGCCGTGCCCAACGCGACTAGCCTTCAGGCCCGGGCTTTCGGCGATCGCTGGCTTGCCCTCGACCTGCCCCGGCATCTGGTCCACCTGAGCCCGCCGGCGTTGCTGTCGAAGATCGAGGCCCTGGGGCTGCGGGTCGAGCGGGTTAGCTACCTGCGCGGCGGGCAGGTCGTCTTCGGCTGGGTTCATGGTCTGGTCGGCCAGCTTCCCGGTCACCCCGACCTGTATGACGCCATCCGTCGCAGCGAGGCGCGTCAGGCCACCCGTAGTCCGGCCCTTCGCCTGTACGCTCTCGCCGCGGCCGCGGTAGCGCTCCCGTTCGCGCTGGCGGCCACCGCGGTCGAGGTGGCGGCGCGGTCGGGCGGCACCATTTACATCGAGGCGCGGCGGGAACCAGCGCCTGGCGTCAACGGAGCGCGCTGAGCAGATTGCGGTTCCAGACCAGGACCGTGTAGGAGCCGACGTGATAGGTCCGCGCGGGCTGGCCGAAGGTCGCGAGCACAGCCCGCTCCGGGCTAAAGCCGGGATACCCCGCCACCCCGGGGGAGAGCACGACGAAGTTCGCGGTATTCCGGGCTGGGTCGTACCAGCCCGGCTTCGACTCAAAGGTGCTGGAGACAAGCCGTCCGTCATACGGTATTACCTGCCTGATCTGGACCCGATCGCCGCTGGTCAGCGTGACGACGTTCGACTCCCAGTAGCCGGACAGGCCGGTGTGCAGATGCCGGGCCACCAGCCAGGAGGTGAGCTGCTGGTTCTGCGCGGCCGCCGGCGGCTGACTGATCTCCTGCGCCAGGCCGGCCAGGTAGCCGAGCAGCACGACGAGCAGGAGCGGCATCAGCTTGGCCGCCTTGAGCCGCTCCGCCAGTAGCCGCCCGGCCAAGGCGGCGCTAAACGGCAGCACCGGTGCGAACTCGCGTGTCTGCGTGACCACATTGGCCTTCGTGCTGAGCACATAGACGGCCAAGTTGATGACCACGCCGGTAACAAGCAGCTGAGCGACCAGATCACGGTCCCGCAGGAAGCGCCGCGCCGCCAGCCACGTTCCCCATGCCGCCAGGGATACGCCAACCACGTGCAGCATCGTGAAGACAGCACTGGCGCTCACGTGCAGCCCGAGGAAGTCGGCGCCGCCAAGGAGTAGCACCCCTTCGGCGGTTATCCGCAGGTTGTGGGCCAGGGCCGGGCCGCTCCTGACGATCTGCGCGGCCGGAGCCGGCATGTAAAAGCCGCCGTAGGCGTGGATGACACGCAGCGCCAGCACGGCGGCCGCCGCTCCGGCCAGCGCGGCGGCGGCCAGGGCCAGTTGGTACCACTGCGACGCCAGTGGCTTGCGCTCGATGGCCACAGCCCGGCCGGCGTTGATCAGGCAAACTCCCGCGAGCGGCAGCACCCCGATGTAGAGCACCAGCATGTCCGCGACCGCGGCCCAGCCAAGGAACACCCCGGCGATGACCGGGACATACCAGCGGGGGCGGGCATGGTCCAAGATCAGCCAGACCACCATTACCGGCACTGACGTGCCGATGTGGTCTGGTGAGGAGAGGAGGATGTTCACTCCGGAAGCCAGCTGCGGTGCGAGCATGATGCCGGCTGCGAGCAGCACTCGCACGAGGGCCTGACGCCCGGTGGAATTGCCCTTGGCCAGCAACGCAGCCAGCAGCGTCGCGAGCGTGTACGTCATGGCCGCGGCCACGTGCACCACGTCCTCGTTCAGCCCGCGGAAGAACTCCACCAGCATGTACTGCGGTAGTTCCGTGGTGTAGTACGAAACATCCCCGAGCGACCAGCCGCGCAGCAGCAGGTTAGCGTGCAGCATGTCCCAGGCCTGCAACGCCTGGCCCGCGCCATCTGAGTTAACGGCCCGCGTCCGCGCCAGCTGCAGGTACGCCGCGAAAGCGGCGATCACGGCGAGTCCCCATCCGGCCGTTACCGCCCAGCGGCGCAGGCCTCGTGACCGGAGCCCGGCGGGGCCTGGTGCCTTGTCATCGCCCGCCTCAGACAGCAGCGCTTCGCTCGCACTCACGTCCGGCTAGGCTCCGGCTGGCCCGGCGGTCACCACGGCCTGCCGGAGCCGCGTGATCACGGCGGCACCGCGCGGGACCTCGGGGGTGAGCCAGAAGACCCGGCCATCGGCGATTTCCGGCTTCGTGCAGATGAACTGGCTGGTCATCATGAACGTCCAGACAGGGTTCGCGACGCAGGCCCGTACGCCGGTCCGCTCGGCCCGCACGAGGAAGCCGGTGACGTCGGGCCAGGAATCGTGGTCGAAGCGCAGGACGATCATCCGGCCGCCTGAGCGCGCGGCGAGCGCGGTGACCGCACCTGGCAGCGCCGGGTCCGTGTCCGGGCCGCTGCTGAGCACGGCCGGGTCGCTGCTGTTCGTGCTGGTACGCGTCTGCGGGGCCAGCGCGAGGGCGGCAAGCGCGAGCACGGCCGCGGCGGTGGCCGCGATGGCCCCCAGCGGCAGCGGCATGGCCTCGACGACGCCCACCGCGATGACGAGCAGCGTGACAACCGGCGCCGCCCAGTAGAAATAGCCGATGTAGTGCTCGGTGAGGACATCGATCCCGGTCGCGGCGTAGTAGAGGAACACCAGCGACGACACCGCGTTGATGGCGAGCAACGCGGCGAGGAACCGGCGCAGCGATGCCGGGGCCAGCCACCTGGTGACCGCCGCGGCGACGGCGTAGCCCGCGACCGGGACCACCCACGCATCCCGGTACGGCCACCAGTACCACAGCGCATCCTGTCCGACCCCGCCCGCGCTGTGCCTGCCCGCCCGCTTGGAGGACGCGTACGAGAGGTAGGCACCGAACTGGCCGGGCCAGTGCAGCATCAGGTTCAGGATGATCGGGAAGGCGAAAACGGCGCTGATGACGGCCACCGGAATCCACACCCGCCGCTGCGTGGCGAAGAAGGACCGCGCCGAGGCGCCCAGGCGATGCCGCCGCGGCCACAGCACCGCCGCCAGCACGGCGCAGCTGATCACCGGGACGAAGATGAGGAAGCACGCGTGCCCGTGAATAAGGAACCAGCCGGCCAGCGTCATTATCCACGCGTCCCGCGTACCTCCCGCCGCCACCGACGCCGCCGCGACGAGGAAAGCGAGGTACGCCTGGCACGTACAGGTACGGCATCCAGTCGGTGCTGAGCACGGCCGGGTGCACGGCGGCGAAGGCGACCACGACCGCGAAGCAGACCGCCGCGCCGCGCAGCGACCTGGTCCAGCCGTATCCCACCCCCGTGACGAGCCCCAGGAACATGCCGTTCAGCGCGTAGGCCGCGAGCAGCTGGCCATTCCACGGGGTGGGGACCAGGTGCAGCCACGCCCAGAACAGGGATTCGCCGGCCGCCTGGACGTACATGTACGCGGGCCCGGGATGGTGGAAGTGATCCCTGGAGTAGTTCCCGACCAGCAGCGTGAAGTGCCGGGCCTGCTCGATCAGGATGGAGTTCGCGCCCATGTCGGCGTCCTCGTACAGCCGGGTGCTGAACAGGAACCGGTTCCGGATGCACAGCAGCACGAACAGCACCGCCGTCGCGGCGACCGCCACCCACCATGACCGGAGCCGGCCCGCTCCGGCCCGCGTGCGGCGGGTTCCCCCCGTCACGGCGCGCACCGCCGTTTCGCGCTCCTCGCTGATGCTCACCAGGCCCTCTTCCCCACTATCCCTCGTTCTCCGCTACCGCGGGATGCTGCCGAGCAGGTTCCTGTTCCAGACCAGTACGGTATAGGGCCCGGTGTGATAGGTCCGGGCCGGGCGGCCGAAGTACTCCCGGATCAGGGCCCGCGGCTCCCAGTGGTTCATGAAGCCCGGACGGCTGTCGAGGACGATGAAATTGGCATAGTGCGTTCTGGGGTCATACCACGCCGAATTGGACATCCACAGGTCACGCTTCATGGTGAACTGCATCAGGGCCCTGACCTCGACCCGGCCGCCGCTTTCCACCGTGACGCTGCTGCTGGTCCAGTAGCCGCTGAGCCCGTAGACCAGGTGGTGATCGAGCAGCCAGGACGCGAGCTGGGTATTGGCCGGGGGGGCCGTCGGCTGGCTGATCTCGTAGCCGAGCCCGGCGGTATAGCCGGCCAGCACGATGATCCCGGCCGCGAGACCGGCCAGCCTGACCCGGCGGCCCCAAGGAGGGTCCGCGGGGATGGGTTCCCCCGGGGCAATATTCCCCTTGACCGCCCGGACCAGGACCCGTGCCGCCAGCACCGCGCCGAACGGCACGATGATAGCGACCTCGTGCGCCGCCTCGTCCGAGGCGTTGGTGAGCAGGTAGAGCGCCACGTTGAGGACGATGGCCACGGCGAGCACCTGGTCGACGAGGCTGACGCCGAAGAACCGCCATGCCACCCGGGCCAGGGCCCACAGCACCACGGCCACGCTGGCCAGGTGCAGGAAGGCGAGTACCAGCCACACGCCGCTTAGCCCGGCGTAATTCGCGCCGAAGACCTCGAGCACCTTCCACGCGGCCGGCGCGTTGCTGTGCAGGCCCCGCAAGCGCGTCAGGTAGAACGGCAGCCGGTTCACGGTGTAGCCGCCCATGGCGCTGAGCAGGTTGTTGACGACCCACGCGAGCCCGGTGGCGACCACGGCCGCGGCACCAAGTGAGAGGTCATACCACTGGGCGGCGATCCGGCTGGCCCAGCGGCCGCGCCCGGTGATGACGCCCCGGATGACCCGGGCCGCGGTCACCACCCCCAGCGGGCCGATCGCGACGATGTAGACGATGGGGTCGGCGACCAGTGCCCAGGCGAGCAGCACCGCGGTCAGCACCGGTACGTAGACGCGGGGCGGCGCCTTATCGAGCAGCAGCCAGATCAGCAGCAGCGGAACCGCGGTGCCGATGTGGCCGACCGAAAGGTCCAGGGAGAAGACACCGAGGCCGAACTGCGGGGCGAGCATGATGCCCGCCGCGATCAGCGTCCTGACCAGCGCGGCCCGCCCGGTCGACCCGCTTCTGGCGAGCATCACGGCGAGCAGGAACGTCAGCGTGTAGGTCATCGCGGCCGCCACGTGCGCGGTCTGCATGTGCACCCCGAGGAAGCTTTCCAGCAGGGCGTACTGCGGCAGCTCGGTCGGGTAGAACGACAAGTCCGACATGTACCAGCCGTGCAGCAGCAGGTGGCCGTGGAGTAGGTCCGACGCCATCAGCAGGATGTTGGCGCTGTCGGAATTCAGCGGGTAGGTCTCGGAAAGCCGCAGGTACACCAGGAACAGGGCCACGCCGGCCGCCAGGTAGCCCGCGACCACGCCCCAGCGGCCCCGGGCGCCGGGCTTAGCCGCATGCTCGGCCAGCCCGCCTGCAGGAGGCGGGCTAGCTATTGGCTGGGTCTGCTCGCCGGCCCGCAGTCCGCCCATGGAAACCGAAGCTTAGCCGCTCCCAGACAGTAAAGGGGGGTGGGGAGGTGGGTGGGGGTCACCAGTTGGTTGCGATGTACTTGGTTTCTGTGAATTCGAGAAGTCCGTCGTGTGCGCCCTCGCGGCCGATGCCCGACTGCTTCACTCCGCCGAATGGGGCCGCCGGGTCCGACACGATCCCGCGGTTGAGGCCGACCATGCCGGTCTCCAGGGCCTCGCTCACGCGCAGGCCTCGGCTCAGGTCACCGGTGTAGACGTAGGAGACCAGCCCGAACTCGGTGTCATTGGCCCACGCGACAGCATCCGATTCCGTGGTGAACCTGACCACCGGCGCCACCGGACCGAAGATCTCGGTGCCGAGGATGCCGGCATCCGCCGGTACCTGGTCGATGACGGTCGGCTGGTAGAAGTACCCGCGCCGGTCCGGCGCCCGGCCGCCGGTGACGACCTTGCCGCCGTCCGCGGCCGCCGACTCGACCAGTTCCGCCACCTTGGTCCGGGTGGGCTCGTTGACCAGCGGGCCCACGTCAGTGGCCTCGTCCAGGCCTGGCCCTACGACCATGGCGTCCAGCCGGGCCGCGAACTTGCGGCTGAACTCGTCGGCGACCGCCTCGTGCACGTAGAAGCGATTGGCCGCGGTGCACGCCTCGCCCCCGTTGCGCATCTTGGCGATCAGCGCACCCTCGATGGCGGCGTCGACGTCGGCGTCCTCGAAGATGATGAAGGGCGCGTTGCCGCCTAGTTCCATCGAGCAGTTCACCACCGTATCCGCGGCCTCGCGCAGCAGGATCCGGCCCACCTCGGTGGAGCCGGTGAAGGACAGCTTGCGGACCCGCGGGTCGGTCAGCATCGCCGAGACGACCGCACCGGACTTCCGTGAGGGCAGGACGTTCACCACGCCGTCGGGCACGCCCGCCTCGGCCAGTAGCCCGGCGATGGCCAGCGCGGTCAGCGGCGTCTCCGAGGCGGGCTTGAGCACCACCGTGCAGCCGGCCGCGAGCGCGGGTCCGATCTTGCGGGTAGCCATGGCGGCCGGGAAATTCCACGGGGTGACCAGCACCGAGACGCCGACCGGCTGCCGCATGACCAGGATCTTGTTCGCGCCGGACGGCGCCTGCATCAGCACGCCTTCCATCCGCACCGCCTCTTCGGCATACCAGCGGAAGAATTCGGCCGAGTAGGTGGCCTCGGCCTTCGCGTCGCGCAGGGCCTTGCCGTTCTCGGCGACCATCAGGCGGGCCAGGGCGTCGGCGTTCGCGGTCATCAGTTCGAAGGTCCGGCGCAGGCATTCCGCCCGCTGCCTTGGCGGCGTGGCCGACCAGCCGGCCAGCGCGTCCTGGGCCGCGCCGACCGCGTCGAGCGCGTCATCCACGGTCCCGTCCGCCACCTCGGCGAGCGCGTCCTCGGTGGCCGGGTCGATCACAGGTATCGTGCCGCCGCCCCGCCCGCCCGTCCACTCCCCGCCGATCAGCAGCCCAGTGGGCACGTCGATGCCAACCAACTCGCGGAGGTTGCCGCTCACACTCAGTTCCCCTCTGGCCCTAGACGGGCCTTGCTCATGGTCTCGACGATGCTCTTCGAGCTTATCCGCGGACGGAAGCCGGGTCTGACGGCCCCCGTTGCGCGAGCGGGCCGCTCCCCGCCTGGCGGACGGGGAGCGGCCGTTGATGACGCGGGGCGGCTGGTTTCACATTTGCGAGCCGCCTTTAAGGTGAGGCGGTTAGGGATAGGCGGTTACGTCGCTCGGGCCGGGCGCGGCCGCGTTCACCGCGGCACCGGTGCCGTTAATGACCGAATTGATACTGCCTGACCCATTCAGGAAGCGGGTGAAGATGTTCTGGAATTTCACGCCCGATGTGTCGGGGGCCTGGAAGGCCATCGCGTCCTGGATCGCTACGCCGGTGTTGAAGAAGGAATAGCTGCCCAGGCCGTAACCCTGGAACGTCTTGACGTTCGGGCTGACCAGGAAGGCGGGATAGCCGTCCTGGGTCGGCGTGGCCATCCAGGCCGACTGGCTGGGCACGTCGTAGGGCAGCTCGTTCTGGAAGAAGATGTCCGTGCCGCCCTGGCCGCTCCAGATCACCTCGTTTTTCTGGTAGTGCTCGACGGCCAGGCCGTAGGCCGTGACGTCCGCTCCGGTGACGACGACGCCGGTGCTGGCGGTGTTCGCGGTCCAGCCCACCGCGTTGCCGTGGTCAGCGCGCCAGGCCCACACGTCGTCGATGATCGAGTTCGAGGCGTTGTCGAGGAGGCTGACGGTGGCCGAGACGGGCGTGGTCTCGGCGCCGCCGATGCGGAAGAAGACGTCCTGGACCGTGTCCGGGTCGGCGGCGCTGCCGACCGCGGGCAGCGGGGTCCCGACCGACAGCAGGACCGGCGAGTTAACCGGGCCGGCGTCCACGAGGAGGCCGGACAGTTTGACGCCCCGGTTGGGCAGGACGACCATGGCGGCGTTACCGTGCTGCGGGACCAGGGTGGCGAAACCCAGGCCGAGGACCACGGTGTCGGGACGGCTGACCACGATGGGCTGGTCCAGGTCATAGACGCCGGGCGTGAGGATGAGATCCTTGCCCAGGGCCAGGGCCGCGGTGATGAGCGCGGTAGGCGTACCCGGGTTGGCCACGAAGAACTTCGACAGGGGAACCGACGTACCGGCTTCCGAACCGCTGGCCCACGATGGCCCGGACGAATTGCGGGCGACCGCGGGTACGAAGACGTTGTAGTTGCCGCCCGAGTCGGTGAACAGGAACGGCTCTTCCTCGGTCACCGGGCTCGCGGCCAGGACCGTGTTCTGATCGCACTGACCGCCGAAGGCCGGGCTCGGAGCGCCCGCCACCCCGGAGTAGACCATGTTCCAGAGGCCGCCGTTGTCCGGCGCGCAGCCATTCGACCCGCCTATCGTAGCGTTGCGGACCATGTACTGCTGGTTGCCGTAGAAGTCCAGGGCGCCGCTGACCTGGCTGTCGGCGATGAAGCCGCCGCTGGCGAAGTTCATTGTCGCGCAGTAGTCCTGGAAGACGACGTTGCCGTTGATGATGGCGCGCCTGATCGGGGAGGCCTGGGACGCCGACCACATCTCCGCGGAGTTGGCGCAGCCCGGCCCGTAGGGGTCCAGGGCCGGGGGCGCGTAGGCCGGCGGCGAGCTGGGCAGGGTCACGTTGAGCGTCAGGTTGGACAGGCTCCGCCAGAAGTTGTCGTCGGAGCTGCAATTGGTGCTTCCGGCGGTGCACAGGTTGTTGAACACGTCGATGGCGCCGTTGACCACCGTGTCCTTGGGCAGGGCGCCCAGGCCCGCGACCTCGGTGTAGTAACCCACCTGGAAGACCAGCGGATCGGCGGCCGACCCGTAGGTCCCGGGCAGGAAGAAGATGGCGTAACGCTGGCTGTCGAACTGGCTGGCCACGGGGACCTGCTGGGTAGCGATGGCGTTGAGGTCGGCCTGGATGGTCGCCTGGCTCATCGTGTCGTTGAAGACGCAGACTTCGGGACCGAAGGCGGCGGCGGTCGCCCCGGGGCATAGCGACGAGGACGGGTCCGCCGCCGGGCTCGTGGTGGCCGCGCCGGCGGCCTGGGACGGTGCCGCGGCGAACGCCGCGGCGGCGACCAGGGCCGCTGCCACCGTGACCGGGTGCCGCCGCCAGCGGCGGATCGAGCTGGGGAAGATCATTTTCATTGCGCTACCTTCGTTCTTTCAGCCCTTAATACGGGCGTCCCCCCACCGCTTTTCCGATCCGTTGACAAATCGCTGGTGAATACGCACGTGAAAGAACCGTGCGCCACGGCCATCGCGCAATTCACGAATTGCGCGATGGCCGGAACGACGTCGGGTCTTAACCTAGCGGCGCCATTGTTAACGGGACGTAAACATCAATGCGCCGCCATCAATAATCCGTAAACTTCAGGGCGGCAAGAATGCGTGGCTAAGCGGCGGCGTTGGGGGTCGGATCCGCTGCTTGCGGGTCAGCGGAGTCCTGCTGGCCGGTCCCGGCGACGACCTTGGCGAACTGGGCGGTGCCGGCCGGGGCCACGGCCCGCTTCACCCACGCGCCGATGCGATCGACGAGTTCGGCGCTGCAGGCGGCCTCGGCGTGGCCCATGCCCGGCAGAAGCCAGAATTCCTTGGGCTCGCGGGCGGCCGTGTACAGCTGGCGCGCGTGCTCGGGCGGGAAGTAGTGGTCCTTGCCACCGTGCACGATCAGCAGCGGGACCGGCGCGATCTGCGCAGCCGCCTCGGCAGGCGGGACGGGCACCAGCTTCCAGCCTTCCGGGCTGATCCGGGTCTTCAGCCACCGGCTGGTGACGAAGCGGCCGAGCCGGTGCTCGACCGCGAAGTGCACCCGGCGCATCGGTTCGGTGCCCCGGTAGTACCACCGGCCCGGGCCGCTGACCGACACCACCGCCTCGAGCCCGCCGATCAGGCCGGCGTGCCGGAGCACGATCGACGAGCCCATGGAGAAGCCGACCGTAGCGATCCGCTGGTAGCCCAGCTCGCGAGCGTAGGCGACGGCCACATCGAGGTCATAGATCTCCCGGTCGCCGAGCGTGGAGAGGCCGCCGGAGCGTCCGTGGCCACGGAAATCAAAGGTGATCACGCCGGCCATCTGGTTCAGCCGGTTGGCGATACGCCAGACATTCGGCCGTTGCCACGACAGCGTGAACCCGTGCGCGACCACGATCGCGAGGTCCCGCTCCCCCGGCAGGTGGACGGCCTCGATCGGTACGCCATCATCGGTGACCAGGGTCTTTGCCGTGACAACAGGTTGGGCCATGCTTCACCCCGACAGGTAGGTTACCGCCACGGTCCGGCGGCCTTTCATATCGGTAACCACGCCGGGAACGCTATCAATCCGGGTGCGGGGCCGGATCGGCGGGAGTAGCCGACCGGGCCGCTGATGGTGAAAGCTTCGGTTAGCCGACTACTGGAGGAGCACCATGTCCGTGCTGCAGGCCCTGACCGACGCCATCCGTGACCGCGCCGTCGAGGTGATCGATCTCACCGCGCCGCTGACGTCCGGCACGCCGATCATCCAGCTGCCCGAGCCGTTCGGTAACACCGCCCGCTTCACGCTGACCGAGATCAGCCACTATGACGAGCGCGGGCCCGCCTGGTACTGGAACGACATCGTGACCGGCGAGCACACCGGCACCCACTTCGACGCCCCGGTGCACTGGGTGACCGGCCGGGACCGCGAGGACGTGGCGCAGGTCCCGGCCTGGCTGATCGCTCCCGCGGTCGTGCTCGATTTCAGCGCCGAGGCGGCCGCCGATCCGGATTTCCTGCTCGAGATCGACCACGTCAAGCACTGGGAGGCCAGCCACGGGCCGCTGCCCGAGGGCGGCTGGCTGCTCTACCGGACGGGATGGGACGCGCGGTCCAACGACCAGGCCGAGTTCCTCAACGCAAACGAGACGGGCCCGCACACGCCGGGGATCAGCGTCTCCTGCGCCAGATGGCTGGCCGCCGGCACTCCCATCGCCGGGCTCGGGACCGAGACCGTCGGCACCGACGCCGGCGCCGCGCACTCCTTCGACCCGCCGTTCCCGTGCCACTCGGCCCTGCTCGGGGCGGGCAAATACGGCCTGACCCAGCTGCGGAACCTGGGCCGGCTGCCGGTCACCGGCGCGGTCGTGATCGCCGGACCGCTGCCCATCGTCGGCGGTTCGGGGTCACCGTGCCGCGCGCTGGCCCTCGTGGAGCGTTCCTGATCATGCGGGTCGCGGACGCCGTCGGGCAGGAACTAGCCAGGCTCGGGGCCGGCACCGTGTTCGGCGTGGTCGGAAGCGGGAACTTCCACGTCACGAACGCGCTGATCGCCGGAGGGGCGCGTTTCATCGCGGCCCGGCACGAGGGCGGCGCCGCCGTCATGGCCGACGCCTGGGCCAGGACCATGGGCAAACCAGGGACCGCCGGGGCGGTCGGCGTCCTGTCCGTGCATCAGGGACCCGGTCTGACCAACGCGATGACCGGCATCGCGGAGGCGGCCAAGAGCCGCACGCCGCTGCTGGTGCTGGCGGCCGAGGCGCCGGAGGTCCGGTCCAACTTCCACGTGGACGTGGCCGGGCTGGCGGCCGCGGTCGGCGCGGTCGGCGAGCGGCTCCACTCCCCCGCCACGGCGCGGGCCGACGCGCACCGGGCCTACCAGACCGCGCTCGGCCGCCGGACCGTGATCCTCGCTATGCCGCTGAACATCCAGGCGGCGACCTGTGAGCCTGGCCGGGCACCTGCCGCCCGGGATGCGCTCCCGGCCGCCCCGGGCGCCGAAGCGGTCACCGCGCTCGCCGACGTGCTGCGCCGGGCCAGGCGGCCCGTGTTCATCGCTGGCCGGGGAGCGCGTGGACAAGCCGCGGAGCTCGAGCGGCTCGCGGACGCGTGCGGCGCGCTGCTGGCCACCTCCGCGGTCGCGAAGGGGCTCTTCGGCGGCAGCACGTGGGACCTGGACGTAAGCGGAAGCTTCGCCTCCCCGCTCGCGGCCGAGCTGATCAGCGGAGCCGACGTTATCGTCGGCTTCGGGTGCTCGCTCAACATGTGGACGATGCGGCGCGGAAGGCTGATCGGGCCGGACGCCACCGTCGTTCAGGTCGACGACGACGCCAGCGCGATCGGCGCGCATCGTCCGGTCCGGCTGGGCGTACTGGGCGACGTGGCCGAAACCGCCCGCGCCGTCCGCCAGGTGCTCGCCGGAGGCGACGCGGATGACCGGACCGAGGCACCGGTGCCCGTTCGGGATAAAAGTGACGGTGGGACACCTGGTGCGGCAGGTACGCCAGGTACGGCGGGGTACCGGTCGCCGCAGCTGCGGGACCGGATCGCCCGGGAGGTGCGGTGGCGGGACGTCGGCTACGCCGACGACAGCGACGGCCAGCACATCGACCCGCGCACGCTGTCGATCGCGCTGGATGACATGCTGCCCGCTGAGCGCACCGTCGCGGTCGACTCGGGAAATTTCATGGGGTACCCGAGCATGTACCTGTCGGTCCCTGACGAGGCGGGCTTCTGCTTCACCCAGGCGTTCCAGTCGATCGGGCTCGGCCTGGCCTCGGCCATCGGGGCCGCGGTGGCGCGGCCGGACCGGCTGGCGGTGGCCGCCCTCGGCGACGGCGGCGCGCTGATGGGGGTCAGCGAACTCGAGACCGTGGTGCGGCTCGGGCTTCCCATGATGGTGGTCGTCTATGACGATGAGGCCTACGGCGCCGAGGTGCATCACTTCGGACCCGACGGCGATCCGCTCGACATCGTGCGCTTCCCGCCCGCCGACATCGCCGCGATCGCCCGCGGATTCGGGTTCGAGGGGGTCACCGTGCGACGGGCCGCGGACCTCCGGGCAGTCCGCGGCTGGGTCGACGGGCCGCGCGAGCGCCCGCTGCTCATCGACGCGAAGGTCACGTCCGCGCGCGGTGCCTGGTGGCTGGAGGAAGCCTTCCGCGGCCACTGATAAGGGGTCGGGGGGCCAAGGGGGGTCTGGGGGGATGGGTCCCCCCAGGAGCGGTGGGGTCTTGGGGGGTCGTCCCCCCCGGCTAACAGAGCGGGGGGTCTTGGGGGGTCGCCCCCCCGGCTAACAGAGCGGGGGGTCTTGGGGGGTCGCCCCCCCGGCTAACAGAGCGGGGGGGTCTTGGGGGGGCGTCCCCCCGGCTAATACCGATCGCGCGCCCGGGCATCCTGGGTGGGTGCCCGGACGCGCGTCCGGTTTACGCTGCGGCCGCACGCAGCGCAGGTCTAGAAATCAGGCAGGCTAGACGTCTTCCCTCTTCGCGGCGGCCGTCTCCGGCTCCAGCGCGGTCGGTGAGCTCTCGGTAGCCATCGAGGAGCTGACGCTGACCAGATCCTCGGACGGGTACGCTTCCTCGCCGTGCACCGCGATGTCGCCGATCTCCAGCTGCTCGTCCGGTATCCGGAGCTTGACGATCAAGCCGATCCCCTTGAGCAGGATGAAGGTGACGAGCGCGTCCCAGATGATGATGGTGAGCGCGGCTTCGAACTGGACGAGCAGCTGATGCGCGTGCCCGTAGAACAACCCGGCGCCGGAGATGGACGGGTTCTTGCCGAGCCCGAGGTACTCGATCATCTTCGGGTCCGCTAGCAGGCCGACCAGCAGGCCGCCGAACAACCCGGCGATGCCGTGGGTGTAGACCACGCCGAGCGCGTCGTCGACCTTGTTGAACGGCCACACGTACTTCGGCAGGTACGCCCAGGCCACCCAGACAACCGAGGAGCAGACCAGGCCGATAATGATGGCGCCGAGGCCGTTCACGTAGCCGGCCGCCGGCGTGATGCCGACCAGGCCGCAGATCATGCCGTTCAGGCCGCCGAGGAAGGTCGGCTTCTTCGCGTTGCTGAACGCCATGTCCATGATGATCCAGGTCATCATGGCCACCGCCGTGGCGAGGTTGGTGTTGACGACCGCGGCGGCGGCGTCCGCACCGGCGAAGTACGGGTCACCGCCGTTGAAGCCGTTCCAGCCGAGCCACAGGATGCCGGCGCCGACGGCGACGAACAGCAGGTTGTTCGGTACGGCCCGCTCGCGGTCGCGCCTGAGCCTGGGCCCCACCACCGCGGCGGCGACGAAACCGGACACGCCCGCGGCCAGGTGGATAACGTAGCCGCCGGAGAAGTCCAGCGCGCCCTTGCCGGCCCAGTAGCCGCCGCCCCAGAGCAGGAACGCGTTCACCGAGTAGGCGAACGTGATCCAGAGCGGCACGAAGATCATCCAGGCCTTGAAGCTGATCCGGCCGATGACGCTGCCGATGAACAGGATCGGGGTGATCGCCGCGAACACGAACTGGAAGTAGACCAGCGACGACTCGGGGAACCTGAACTTCGGCATCAGGCCGTTGAGCAATGGGATGTTCGCCTGGCCCTGTTCGGCCGCCTGGCCGAGCACGGTCCGCGGGTCACCGACGAACGTGCTGATCAGCGGGGTGCCGAAGCCCATCTTGAAGGCCCACAGAACCCAGGTGATCAAGACCAGGCAGAAGGTGGTGAACACCATGAGCACCGTGTTCATGGCCCACTTCTTCTGCACCAGACCGCCGTACAGTACGGCCAGGGCCGGGATGGACATCAGCCCGACCAGCGTGGCAGCGGTCATCTGCCAGGAGTTATCCCCGGCGCTAAGCCAGCTGGGATATGGATTCACTACGCCTCCATGGGCAATCGGGCCTTCTGGGGTCCAACTTGTGCTGGCTTTACCCCGGCCGCTCCGTATACCTGCAAGGCATGTGTCCCATGCGCGAGTTTCGGGAGTATTTCTCGGTTGTTACGCGGCCGGTAACGAGTGCGGATGACGTTACTTTGGTGTGTCGCGCCGGATGGGCTGGTCAGTACGGGACGAGGCCCTGACGACCAGAAGTGCTTGCCAGCCGGGCCATCCGGCTCGATTCACGTCCCCGTAACAGTGGCGAACGCTGGCCGTTTGATAAATCACCCCATAGCCGGACTCTTCGGTCCGGCGGGGAGCTGCGGCGGCCGGTTGCCGACCTGGTTTAGGGTCTAGCGGGGGTGCGGCTTCACCGGTCCGGGCGCACCGCGACGGCCCCGGCGGCGCCGACCAGAGCAGCGCCGCCAGCGGATGCGGCGACCAGCCAACGGGTTGCCCGCGGCAACTCGCGCCAGGAAGACAGGCTGGCGGCCACGTCGAGGGCATCGGAAAGCGCGCCCGCCGCGACCCACGCGCTGGCTGATCCGGGCTCTTCGGCCGTTCGCGCCAGTGCCGTCAGCGCGCCAAGCCCCAGGGCGAGGTCACGCGCCCCCAGAGCGCGCGCAAGCACCCGCACGGCCAGGTCATCGGCGCTGCCGCCCACCCAGGGGCGAGCCGGTACCGAGGGCCAGGCCAGAGCGGTAAGACCGAGCGCCACGCGCCCGGCCGCCACGGCCGTGACACCAGCTCGCAGCAGCGCCGGGAAAGCGGCACGTGTCATCGTCACCCGACGGTAACGCCGCCGGTGAGCGGCAGGGAGGCGGAGGAAGGACCGGCGGAAAGCGTGAACGAGCCTGGCTCCACCGCCCAGTTCTTCTCGGACCAGTGCTGGAAGGCGCGCTCGGGAATCAGGATGCCGACGTTGACCGTCTCACCGGGGTCCGCGTCGACGGCGGCGAAGCCGGCCAGCCACTTGACCGGGCGCTCGACCGCCGAATCCGGGCGGGACGCGTAGACCTGGACGACCTCCCGGCCGCGCCGGGCGCCGGTATTCCGCACCTCGACGCAGACCGCGACCCCGGTCGGCCCGCTGGGCCCCGCCGGGTCGCGGTCCACCGTGATGGACTCATACGACCAGGTCGTGTACCCGGTTCCGGAGCCGAACGGGAAGAGCGGCTCGCGGCCGTCACGGTCGTAGCCGCGGTAGCCGATGCTCGCGCCCTCGGTGTAGGAAAGCACGCCGTCGGCTGGCTGGATGGACGGCAGCCCCGCCTCGGTCGCGGGCCAGGTGGTGGGCAGCCGCCCGCCCGGCTCGGTATCCCCGAGCAGCACGTCGGCCAGTGCGTGGCCGAATTCCTGGCCGCCGAACCAGGTCAGCAGCACCGCGGCCACGTCGCCGGCCCACGGCAGCAGGACCGGGGCGCCGGAGTTGACCACGACCACGGTCCGCGGGTTGGCCGCGGCCACCCGGCGGACCAGTTCGTCCTGGCGCCCGGGCAGCGCGAGCGAGGCACGGTCGAAGCCCTCGCTTTCCACCTCGGCGGTGGTGCCGACCACGACCACGGCCACGTCGCTGGCGGCCGCCAGTTCAACCGCCGCCGCGATCTCCTCATCGTCGGTGCCATGTGGCGCCCCCAGGTCGAGCTGGAGGAACGTGCCGAAGTCCGCCATCGGCGAGGAGGCCAGGTCGTGCTCGAGCAGGACACGGGCCGACTGGCCCGCGGCCAGCTCGACCGGCGCCAGCCGCTGGGGCGGTGCCATCAGCAGTTCGGCGACGTCCGCCCCCTCCGGCGCGGTCAGCGTGGTGTCGAAAAGCTCGGCTCCGTCGAGGCTCAGGCGGACCTGCCCGAGCCCGGAGACCCCGAGCTGATAGGTGCCCGCGTCGGTGGCCCGGATCACGCAGCTGATCTCCAGCCTGGTGATCGGCTCCGGCGGGTCCGCCAGGCCGAATCCGTTCATCCACCGGAACGCGACGCCGTCGCGCTGCTCCGAGCCGACCAGCTCGCCGGAGGCTGAGTAGAACCGGACCTCGGCGCCGCCAGGCGAGCCGTCTGGCCGCAGCAGCCAGGGCGCCCGGGCCGCCGCGGTGCGCAGGTGGCCGAGGGTCCCGGGCGCGTAGGTCACGTCGAGTCCGGCGCCCCGCAGGCCGTCCAGCGGGGAGATCGTGTACGGCGGGAAGACGGTGGCGCTGCCGCCGCCGAGGGTCCGGGCCAGCTCGGCGTTCGGGCCGATAACGGCGACGCGGCCGAGCCCGGCCCGCGACAGCGGAAGCACGCCATCGTTACGGGCCAGCACGAACGAGGCCGCCGCGGCGGCGCGCAGGTCACGCGCGATCTCCGCCGGGCCGTACGGTGTGAGCGAGGGTGCGGCGGGCCCATCGGTGAGCGCGCCGACCCGGCCGGCCAGCCGGAGGATCCGGAGCACCTTATCGTCGATCAGCGCCTCGTCGACCTCGCCGCCGGTCACGGCGGCGAGCAGGGCGTCGCCCCAGGGACCGAACCGGCTCGCGGGCCCCGGCATGGCCAGGTCGAGGGCGGCCCGGGCGGCGGCCACGGTGGAGCGGGTAGCCGTCCAGTCCGACATCACCAGGCCGTCAAAGTCCCAGTCACGGTGCAGGATGTCACGCAGCAGCGGACTTTCGGTCAGGGTCGAGCCGTTGACGCCGTTGTAGGAAGCCATCACCGCCCACACGCCCGCCTCGCGGACGATCGCCTCGAACGGGGCCAGGTACAGCTCCCGCAGCGTCCGCTCGTCGATCCGCACATCCACCGTAAAACGCTGCGTCTCGGAGTCGTTGCCGACGAAGTGCTTGACGCATCCCGCGACGCCTGCACGCTGAAGCCCGTTCACGTAGGCGATGCCGATCCTGGCGGTGAGCAGCGGATCCTCGGAGAAGCACTCGAAGTGCCTGCCGCCGTACGGGGTCCGGTGCAGGTTCACGGTGGGGGCGAGCAGCACGTCGACGCCCTTGCGCCGGCATTCGTGCGCGAGCAGCCTGCCGATCGCCTCGACGCGCTCGCAGTCCCAGGTGGCGGCCAGCGCCGTCGGCGACGGCACGTTCGCGGAGGTGTCGCGCTCGTCCCAGGTCTCACCGCGGACCCCGGCCGGGCCGTCGGAGGTCACGAGCCGGCGCAGCCCGGCGCCGGGTTCGGCGTACAGTGCCCAGAAGTCCGCGCCGGTCAGCAGCTGGACCTTCTGCGCCAGGGAAAGGCCGGCGACCCGGCGCCGCAGCTCGTCTTCGGATGGGACCGCGGTCACGTCTTGTTCGCCGGTCATGGCGTGGGCAGGTTGACCAGGGACGCCAGCGCGGCGCGGTGCGCGTCCGGGGTGCCGAAGGCGATCGAGTCCGCCTTCGCGCGCTTCAGGTACAGGTGCGCGGGATGTTCCCAGGTGAAGCCGATGCCGCCGTGCATCTGCACGCATTCCTGGGCGGCCAGCACCGCCACCTCCGAGCAGTAGGCCTGGGCCAGCGCCACCGCCACCTTAGCGTCGGGGTCACCCGTGGCGAGGCATGCCGCCGCGTACCTGGACGCCGCGTGGGCCTGCGTGACCGCCACCCACAGGTCGGCCAGCCGCCACTTGAGTCCCTGGAACGATCCGACGGGCCGGGCGAACTGACGGCGTTCCTTCACGTACGCCACCGTCATGTCCAGACAGCGCTGGGCCAAGCCGACTTGCTCGGCGGCCAGCACGCCCGCGCCGGCGCCTAGCGCCGCGTCCAGGGCCCGCGACGCCACCGGCCCGGACGCGATCAGCGTGCCCGGGGCATCGTCGAACGCCAGGTCACACAGCTGCCTGGTCATGTCGAGCGAGGTCACCGGCCGCTTGGCCACTCCGGGTGCGGCCATGTCGACCAGGTAAAGCCCGTGCGGCACGCCATCGGCCGGCACCAGCAGCACCCCGGCGGGCAGCGCGTCGGCGACGCCGCTGACCAGTCCGCTCAGCCGGGCCACGCCGTCCGCGGCATCGCCGGGCCGGGTCCCGGTCAGCCGGATCGTGGTTGGGTAGGCTCCCCCGGGCGCGGCCGCGAACGGGATCGCTAGCGTCGCGGTCACGCCGCCGTCCGCCATCCGGCCGAGCAGGTCCGCCACCGCCCGCGCGGAGGCCGAGGACGCATCGGCGGAATCCACGCTGAGCAGGGCGGCGGTGGCGACCACGGCGCTGCCGAGGAACGGCACCGCGGCGACGAAGCCGGCCAGCGCCTCCGCGGCGGCGGCCGCCTCCCGGTAGGAGGCGCCGGCTCCGCCGTGGCGTTCGGGGATCAGCAACCCGGCGCAGCCCAGGTCGGCGGCCACGCTCTGCCACAACCCGTCGTCATAGGTCTGGCCTGACTCCGTGCGGGCCAGCGCCTTGTCCACGCCACCCCGGTCGGCCAGCAGGGAGCTCAGGCTGCCGGCCAGGGCCTGCTCGTTCTCGGAGTAAAGGAGATCGGGAAGCGACTCAGTCATTTTTGTGCCTCGCTTGACTCCGGGGCGCCTTTAGGCGCCGCCTTCCCTCGTCGCTCGTCCCTCGCTCCTCGGTCCAGGCAGCGCCGCGCCCCTTTGGCTCGCTCGGCGGTCATCGGGGCAGGTCCTTCCATGGGACGTCCTTGTCGACACGGGGCTCGGGCGGCAGGCCGAGCACGCGCTCGGCGATGATATTGCGGAGGATCTCCGAGGTGCCGCCCTCGATGGAGTTGCCACGGGCGCGCAGGTAGCGGTAGCCAGGCCCGCGACCGAAGAAGTTTGCGTGCTCCGGGCGGCGCATGCTCCAGTCGTCGTAGCGCAGGCCATCGGCCCCGGCCAGCTCGACGTCGAATCCGGATATTTCCTGATTCAGCCGGGCGAAGACCAGCTTGGCGGCGGAACCCTCGGGACCGGGCTTACCCGCGGCGAGCTGCTGGCGCAGCCGTTCGCTGGCCAGCCGGGCCACCTCGGCCTCCGTCCATAGCCGCAGCAGCCGGTCGTGCAGGCCCGGCGTGCGCAACTCGGGACGGGAACGCCAGGTCCGGACGGTCGGCTCGATCATGCCGCTTTCCCGCGGCACCGCGCGCGAAGAGCCGATGCTCACCCGCTCGCTCATCAGCGTGGCGTTGGCCACTTTCCAGCCTTCGCCGACCTGGCCGATCCGGTCCTCGTCGGGGATCCGCACGTCGGTCAGGAACACCTCGTTGAACTCGGCCTCGCCGGTGAGCTGGCGCAGCGGCCGCACGTCGACGCCGGGGGCGGTCATGTCCACCGCGAAGTAGGTGAGCCCCTGGTGTTTGGGCACGTCCGGGTCGGTGCGGGTGACCAAAAGCGCGCGCCTGGCCTGATGGGCCTGCGAGGTCCACACCTTCTGCCCGTTCACGACCCAGCCCGCGCCGTCCCGGACCGCGCGGGTGGCCAGCGCGGCCAGGTCGCTGCCCGCGCCGGGCTCGCTGAACAGCTGGCACCAGATTTCCTCGGCCGTCCAGAGCTTGCGCAGCCAGCGTTTCTGCTGCTCGTCGTTGCCGTAGGCCAAGATGGTGGGGGCCGCCATGCCCAGCCCGATCCCGTTGCGCTCCGGGTCGTTAGTGGGCGCGCCCGCCGCCGCGAACTCGGCGTCGACGATGCCCTGCAGCGTGCGCGACACACCCAGCCCGCCGAGGCCTTCCGGGTAGTGCACCCAGGCCAGGCCCGCGTCGAACCGGGCGTTGAGGAAGTCCCGTTTCGGCATCCCGGCCGGGTCGTGTTCGGCCAGGAACGCGCGGACCCGCTCGCGGATCGCGGCGGGGGTGCTTTCGCTCGGGGTCAGCATAGGGGACCGCCCGCCACGTAGATGACCTGGCCGGAGACGAAGCCCGCACCCTCGCTGACCAGGAAGGAGATGGTATTGGCCACGTCCGTCGCCTGCCCCACCCGCCGGACCGGGATCCGGTCGGCGGCGGCCTTGGCGAAATCCTCGAACGGCACGCCCACGCGGGCCGCCGTGGCCGCCGTCATGTCGGTGGCGATGAACCCCGGCGCGACCGCGTTCGCGGTGACCCCGAACGGCCCCAGCTCGATGGCCAGCGTCTTGGTGAAACCCTGCAGGCCGGCCTTCGCGGCGGAATAGTTGACCTGCCCGCGGTTGCCGAGCGCGGATGATGACGACAAGTTGACGATGCGACCGAAGCGCTGCTCAACCATGTACTTCTGGACGGCCCGGCTCATCAGGAAGGCGCCGCGCAGGTGGACTCCGACGACCGTGTCCCAGTCGTCGTCGGTCATCTTGAACAGCAGGTTGTCCCGGATCACCCCGGCGTTGTTCACCAGCACCGTCGGCTCGCCCAGCTCGGCGGCGACCCGCTCCACCGCGGCCTGGACCTCGCCGCTCTGGCTCACGTCGGCGCCCACCGCGACCGCCCGGCCGCCGGCGTCGGCGATCTCCTTGACCGTGCCCGCACCCGCGGCCTCGTCCAGGTCCAGGACCGCCACCGCCATCCCGTCCGCGGCCAGCCTGCGCGCCGTCGCGGCACCGATACCGCGGGCTGAGCCGGTCACGATCGCGATTCTGTCTGTCACTAGGTTCTCTCCCTTTTTACTCCGAACGGGCCGTCGTGCCTGTATCGGGAACGTTGCTGAACTCGTCGTCCTTGCGGTCTTCGGTGGCCGGGTGCCGGGTCGTGACGCTTTAAGCGGCTCGGGGATTCGTCAGCGGGCGGTGGCCTTCCTCAGCTCGCGGCGGGCCATGGACCGCTTGTGGACCTCGTCGGGGCCGTCGGCGAACCTGAGCGAGCGCGCGCTCGCCCAGAGGTGGGCCAGCGGGAAGTCCTGGCTGACCCCGCCGCCGCCGTGCGCCTGGATCGCCTTGTCGATCACCCACTCGGCCATGGCCGGGGTCACGATCTTGATCGCCTGGATCTCGGTATGCGCCCCCTTGTTGCCTACGGTGTCCATCAGCCAGGCGGTCTTCAGCACCAGCAGCCGGGCCTGTTCGATCCTGACCCTGGACTCGGCGATCCAGTCCTGGATGACGCCCTGCTCAGCCAGGGTCTTGCCGAAGGCCGTGCGGCTGGAGGCCCGCCGGCACAGGAGCTCCAGGGCGCGTTCGGCCGCGCCGATCTGGCGCATGCAGTGGTGAATGCGCCCGGGCCCGAGCCGGGCCTGCGCGATCGCGAACCCTTCGCCCTCCCCCGCGATCAGGTTGTCCCTGGGGACCTTGACGTTGTCGAAGACGATCTCCGCGTGCCCGCCGTGCGTGCCGTCGGTGTAGCCGAAGACGGTCATCCCCCGCTTGATCGTGATGCCGGGCGTATCACGCGGCACCAGGATCATGGAGTGCCGGCCGTGACCGTGGGCGGCATCGCCGGTCACTCCCATCACGATGAAGATCTCGCAACCCGGGTTCATCGCGCCGCTCGACCACCACTTGCGGCCGTTGATCACGTAGCCGTCGCCGTCCGGAGTGATCGTGGTGGCGATGTTCATCGCGTCACTGGAGGCCACGGCGGGTTCGGTCATGCAGAACGCCGACCTGATCGTGCCCTCGAGCAGCGGGCGCAGCCAGCGTTCCTGCTGCCGCGGCGAGCCGAACTCGGCCAGCACCTCCATGTTGCCGGTATCGGGCGCCGCGCAGTTCAGGGCCTCGGGCGCCAGCGCCGGGCTCCAGCCGGTGATCTCGGCCAGCGGTGCGTACTGGAGGTTCGTCAGCGGCGGGTCTGGCAGGCTCGCGCCTGCCAGCGCCGTGACGGCCTTCGCCGCCTTGCCGGTCAGGAAGAGGTTCCACAGTCCGCGGCTGCGCGCTTCGGCCTTGAGATCCTCGGTGACGGGCGCCCGCTCCCACGGGTGCCCGCTACCGACGGCCGCCGTCACCTGATCCGCGAAGACGGCCTCGGCCGGGTAGACCCGCTCTTCCATGAAGGCCAGCAATCGCTTGCGCAAGTCGAGCGTTCTGGCGTCGTAGCCAAAGTCCATGGAGCACAACCTCCCATAGGGCCGCTTCCACAGGGTTGTTCACCACCCTACCTACCCATCAGTACGGCTGTCCGTCACGACCTCCCGCTTCTGTCTTTCTTCTGCTTCGCGGCTGAGTACTGAGCCTCAGCTGGAGCGCTGGAAGACGTACACGTCGCCGGACTCGAAGATCTCGGCGTAGGCCTTATGCGGGTAGAGCTGGGCGATAAAGGCGGGGACGTTGCTGATGGCAGGGCTGTAGTCGCTGTTGAGGCCATCGAACACGATGTACTGGGTCCTGGGGTTGCCGGCGTTGCCGATCCAGAACGTGTCGGTGCGGGCGGCCAGCGGCGCCAGGAGGTCCAGCGTGGCCTGGACGGTGGCGCCATCGGGCACCTGGGCCATGGCCGCCTCGGCCGCCTCGACATGCGGGCTGATCCGGTAGGTCTGCGCATTCCACAGGTGAGCAAGCGGGAACTGGAAGGCCAGCGCGACCGCGATCGCGAGCATCATGGCCGCGCCGTAGCGCTGCGCTCCGGCCAGGATCGCGCGGCGCCGGCCGCGCCGTCCGCTCGCCCAGCTCGTCCATCCGGCCGGATCATCGGCGTCCATCGAGGCCCGGATCCGGGCCAGCGCGTCGACGGCCGCGATGAAAATTACCGGCATCACGGTCGCGTTGTAGTGCCATACCGTGCCCCAGAAACTGGAGTCAGTGGACAGGAACCGCAGCAGCAGGCTCGGCACGGCGATCAGCGCCAGCGGCGACCTGAGCGCGATAAACACCGTCGGCAACAGCAGCAGCACGGTCGTTTGCAGCTTGTCGGGCCACGCGCGGAAAAGCTGCCCGGTCAGGCCGGCCGCGGTCAAGTGCCCGCCGGGCGCGAGCACTCCGCCGTCACTCCAGTAGTCGTAATGGTGGGCCGGGTTGAAGTGCGGGATGATCACGCCGATGGCCAGGAAGGACCAGGCAAAGCCCCAGATCAACAGGAACTGGCCGGCCCGGATGCGGCGCCGGCGGTCCGCCTCGGCGGTATCCGGGGTTTTCGCGCGCAGGCCGGTGACGATCAGGTAGAGGCCGATGGCGGCGACGGTGAAGCCCTGGTCTTCCTTGACGAAGACCAGCGGAACCGCCCACCAGACCGCGGCCCTCAGCCGGCCGCGAAGCAACGCCGACAGCGAGAAGGCCAGGAGCGGTACGGCGAACGCGATCTCGTGGAAGTCGTAGTCGACCATCTGCTGCAGGCCCCAGGAGAACCCGTACGCCACGGCGATCGCCCGGCCGGGACCGAGACCAAGCTTCTCCCGCGCGACCTGGCTGACCGGGAAGACCGACAGCGCGGCCAGCAGCGCCTGCGCGACGAGCAACGTCGCCGCCGAGGGGAAGGCGCGGAAGAACGGGGCGATGACCGCGACGATCGGCTGGAAGTGATCGCCGAACAGGTTGAAGCCGGCGCCCCTGATGTCCGCGACCGGAGCCGCCAGGTGGGAGGCCTGCTTCACGTACTCGGTGTAGATGCCAAGATCCCATGACGTCGGGTTGAGCTGCATCAGCCGGGACAGCGAGATCGCGGCATAGGCACCGAAGACGGCCAGCGCGATCACCCAGGTGACCGGATCGGTGTAGGCGCCAGCAGGCCCGCGCGCAGGCCGCGGCGCGGCGGGCACCGGCATCACCTCGGGCGGAGCCGACCCCGGCGGGACGGTGCGGTCTGGCACCATGGCCAGTCCGTCGGCCTCGCGCAGGAGCGGTTCGGCACCAGCCTGGGTCCGTTGCTCGTCCAGCATCTCGCGCCGCCTACCTGCTCGAACCGACCGCGGGTCAGACAAGCAGAAGTTTACCGATGCGCCGCCCGGATGCGAACAGGCCCGCCACCCGAGTGGTGTGACATTCTTCGAACGGCTTACCGCCCGCCGCGTACTGTTACCAGGGACACGGTAGTGTCTGTCTATCCGGGATGGACCGACAAAGGACGAAGCGAGTGGATCTCCTGCGCGATGGTTACACCCGATTCAGGGTCCTGATACACGAGGTAGCCAAGTTCGGCATCGTGGGCGTCCTCGCGTTCCTCATCACGATAATCGGCGCCAACGTGCTCCGCTCCGGAGCGGGACTCGGCCCGCTGACCTCGGTGACGATCGCCACCGTCGTCGCCACCGTGTTCGCCTTCCTGGGCAATAAGCTCTGGGCGTTCCGGCACCGGACGGGCAGCCACCTGGGCCGCGAGTCGGTGCTGTTCTTCGTCTTCAATGGCATCGGGCTGCTCATCCAGCTGGCGTTCGTCGCCGCCGTGCATTACGGGCTGGGCCTGACGGACACGCTGTCCTACAACGTGGCGAACATCATCGGCATTGGCGTGGCCACCATATTCCGGCTGTACTGCTACCGGCGGTGGGTGTTCATCATGGCCCCCGGGGAACCGCCGTCGGCGGAGCAGCTGCAGCCGGAGACCTCGGACGCCTGACCGTTTCGGCGGGCGCGATTACTACTGGCAGCCGCGGGCGGCGGAAAGCTCGAGAGGCGCCTTGAGCGCGGCACTTTCCTCCGCCGGCGTCAGGTACCCGACCGCGGCCATCCGGCCGATCACGTGCACGAGCCGGGCCCGCGCCGCCGCCGGGTAGACAAGGGGGTCGTCGTAGGTCGGCGCGTTGACCACGCCGGCCAGCATGGCCGCCTGCACCAGGGTCAGCTGGGCGGGCGGCCGACCGAAGTACCCGCAGCTGGCGGCCTCCAGGCCGTAGTAGCCGTGACCGTAGTAGGCGATCTCCGCGTACAGGCGCAGAATCTCCGCCCGGCTGTACGTCGTGTTGAGCTTGACGGCCAGCGCCAGCTGCTCGAGCACTTGGGTGAAGCCGCTGTGGCCCGACGTGTACAGGTTCTTGGCGAGCTGCTGGTCGATGGTGCTGCCACCCGCGTCGCGATGCCCGACGACCCACGAGAGCGCCGCGTGCGCCATCGCGAGCGGGTCTACGCCCGGGTCGGTGTAGAAGCGGTGGTCCTCTGTCGCCACCAGGGCCTGCGCGAAGTACTGAGGAACCGGCGGGCCCGGGTAAGCGATGTGATGCTCCCGCGCCTGGGCTTCGGCTAGCGCCGTCGCCTGCCCGGCTGAGGGCGTCAGGACGAAGAGCAAGCCGCCCATCACCGCGAAGGCCACGACGACGACCAGGATGACTTTGACGATCGCGGCGACGATCCTGAACCTTCTCCGCGGCCGGAGAGGACGCGTCCCGCCGGCATCATCGAAGCCGTCACCGTAGGAGGCTGAGCGGCGAGCTCCAAGTACTCTCAAGGCCCAGCCTTTCATCCGCTTGCGGCGACGCGGTACGCAACTACAACTAGCACAGCGCCCGGAGCATGCCCGGCTCATCGTAACTTTCCCCGCGGACCGGAATCACGCATCGACGGCGGCGCGGCGGCCCCAGGCCGACCAATGGTGATGGGTATGGGCTGGTCCCAGGAGGCGCCATAGTTGCGTGAGCAGATGGTATTGGGGACGATGACAGAACGAAGGACTGCCGAAATATCACGCTGCCTGCGGCCGTGAGACCATGAGCCCGGCTGCGTTCCCGACGATGTACTTGCTGTACGAACGTAGGAGGATCTGTACGCGCCCCGCGATGACGCGAGACGGGATCAGGTACATGGCTAGATCGCCGTCGACAATAAAGAACAGCTCGACGATCTCCGGATCGTAGGGGACAAGCAGGGCGTTGTTCCCGATCGAATAGGGGCGCCTGCCTATCTGGACCATCCAGCCGTCCTTGCTCTTGAAGGTGGTCGTCTTCACCTGAACCCGCTTCAGGCCATCTGGCATATCCACCAGCAGAGGCGCGGCGCCGGATTGTCCGTGTCATCCCGCCGTTGGCCGGATTGAGGCCGAGTTCCCGCATGACACCGCGCCAGGAGGTGGCCGCTGCGACTGCGGCAGGGAGTTTCTCGTCGGACCAAGTGCCCTGCGATGTCTGCTCAGACATGTCAGTACCGTAACGCTGGGTACTGACATTTTGATGACACTACAATTTGTCGGGACGGCCGGATTTGAACCGGCGATCTCTGCACCCCCAGTGCAGCGCCTTAACCAAGCTGGGCCACGTCCCGTTGCGCGTCGCGCTCACCTACCCTAGCGCAACGGCTCACCACTCATGACACGGCATCGGGACAGCGGGTCTCGCGAGGCGACTGCGGCCCAGGTGCGGCACTGACGGCCTCTGGTGTTGACTGTGGGGTATGCCAGTTCAAGGAGAATACGAGCCGAGCGCACAGGCCTGGGTGCGCGATCAAGTTGAGCTTTACGAGAGCTCGGGCGGGACGAAGGGCACGACGCTGCGCGATACCGGCATCCCAGTCGTCGTCGTGACTAATCTCGGCGCCAGCAGCGGCAAGGTACGCAAGACGCCGGTGATGCGAGTGGAGCACGACGGCCGGTACGCAATGGTGGCGTCGAAGGGCGGCGCTCCAGAGCATCCGCAGTGGTACTACAACGTCCGCGCCAACCCGCTGGTGGAAGTCCAGGATGGCCCGGCCAAGCGGGACATGATCGCCCGCGAGGTCAGCGGCGCCGAACGCGACGAGTGGTGGAAGCGGGCGGTCGCGGTATACCCGTCCTACGCGGAGTACCAGCAGAAGACCGCGCGCGAGATACCGGTCTTCGTGCTGGAGCCCGCTACGTAAAACCGGCGCCGTCCCGCGGGCTAGGCTCCCGCGGGACGGCGCCGGTTTGGCCGGCGGTCAGCCGTTGATCGTGCCGACGCCCGGCAGGATGGGCCCGACGTGCAGGTAGACGGGTCCCGGGTGCGAGCAGACCTCCAGGCTGAAGAAGGCACGGGTCGCGGAGTACTGACCCGGCGGGTAGATACGCAGGTAGGATGCTGCGAACGTAGGATGGCACCCGGGTGCCGTGGTGACTTCGACGTCGCTCCACCGCAGTACCGCGTGCGCAGTCGCGCCTGGCGCGAGTAGCACGGTGCGCGGGGCGGTCACGCTGCCCCAGCCCGCGGGACTCCCGAGCTGGTGGCCGTTGCGGTCGATGGCGGAAACGCCGGGGAAGCCGCGCATCCAGCACGTGTGCTTGCTCAGGTTGGTGAATTGCAGCGGGAAGTAAGTGCTCCCCGCGGCTCCGTTACCCTGGTCGACCGCCACCCAGGCGCCGAGGTCAGCGGTGGTGCAGGCATGGACGGCAGCCGCCGACGTGCGCGCGGTGCCCGATGAGGTGGCCGCGAAGGCGGCGGTCGTGAGGATCAGCCCGGCGACACTTGCGGCAGCGATGACCGCGGTGACCCGGCGGGCGGCGAATGGGATGACGGAGAGGTACCTCATGACAGTTTGTCCTGTCCAACACGGGATCCGCTCTATGCGGAGTCCTTCTGTGCTTTAAGACGTAGATGACCGGTCCCTGGTTGGACCCGACATTTAGCGACAGCCGATTCGGGCAGACTGGGGCGATGACAGCACGGGCAGAACTGACGCGCAGGGCAACCGAACGCGGCGTGGCGGTCTCCTACCAGGACTGGCGGGGGCGGCTCGTCGAGGTGAGCGACGAAACGCTGGCGGCGGTACTGGCCGCGCTGGGAGATTACGCGCGCCCGGCCGGATCCGGGGCGGCTGGGCCGCGGGCCGGGGCGGCCGGGCCGCGGGTCGATCCGGCCGTGCGCGGGGCCAGGGCACCGTTTCCCGCCCGCCGGTCGTGGGGCTTCACGGTGCAGCTGTACTCGGTGCGGTCTCGCGCTTCGTGGGGACACGGCGACCTGCGTGACCTCGCCGATCTGGCCACCTGGAGCGGTCGTGAGCTAGGAGCTGACTTCGTGCTGGTCAACCCCCTGCACGCGGCGGAACCGGTGCCACCGGTCAGCCCGTCACCCTACCTGGCGATGACCCGGCGCCAGATCAGCCCGCTGTACCTGCGCATCGAGGACATTCCCGAATACGGACGGCTGAGCCCAGCCGACCGCGCCCGGATCGACGCGCTCGCCGCGCCGCTGCGCGCCGCGAGCACGACGGCGGCCCTGATCGACCGGGACGCGGTCTGGGCCGCCAAGCACGCGGCGCTCGAGATGATCCGCACCGTGCCGCTCGCCTCGGACCGCCAGGCGGAGCTTGACGCTTTCCTCGCGCGCGAGCACCGGGCCATCGAAGACTGGGCCACCTGGTGCGCGATCGCCGAGGTGCACGGCCCGGACTGGCGGTCATGGCCGTCGGGGCTGGCCGATCCGGCGTCGGCGGAGGTAGCCGGGCTCAGGCAGGCCCGGGCGGACCGGATTGCGTTCCACGCCTGGCTGCAGTGGCTGGTCACGGAGCAGGCCGTCGCGGCCCAGCGGGCCGCCAGGCAGGCCGGCATGGATATCGGCGTCATCGCCGACCTGGCGGTAGGCGCTCATCCGGGCGGTGCCGATGCCTGGGCTCACCAGGACGTGATCGTCCCGGGCATCAGCGTCGGCGCACCGCCGGACGAGTTCAACCAGCGGGGGCAGGACTGGACGCTGCCCCCGTGGCACCCGCGCCACCTCGCCGCCCGGGAGGGCAGGCCGCTGGGCGAGCTGATCGCGGCGGCGACGCGCGCGGCCGGCGGCGTGCGCTTGGACCACGTCATGGGGCTGGCCCGGCTGTGGTGGATACCGGCCGCAATGCCGCCGGGCCAGGGCACGTACGTGCGATACGACCATGAGCAGCTGGGGGGCGTGGTCGCCGCCGAAGTAGCGCGGGCGGGCGCGCTGGCGATCGGCGAGGATCTCGGCACGGTGGAACCCTGGCTACGCGAGTTCCTGTCCGCGCGCCGGGTCCTCGGTACCTCCATGCTGTGGTTCGAGCGCCGGGCGGACGGCACGCCGCGCAGGCCGGGCGGATGGCGCCGCGGCTGCCTGGCCACGGTGGGCACCCACGATATGCCGCCGGCCGCGGCGTTCCTTACTGGGGACCAGGTCACGATCCGGGCCGAGCTCGGCCTGCTCACCGAGCCCGAGGCGGAAGAGCGTGCCGCGGCGCAGGCGGACGCGCGCCGGTGGGTCACGATGCTCGCGCGCGAAGGCCTGCTGCCCGGGTCTATGCTGCGCGGGTCCCTGCGGGCCGGGTCGGGCCGGCCGTCGCCCGAGGAGTTCACGATCGCCCTGTACGCGTACCTGACGCGGACGCCCGCCATGCTCATCGGCGTCTCGCTGGCCGACGCCGTGGGCGAACGGCGGCCGCAGAACATGCCCGGGACGGTGGATGAGTACCCCAACTGGCGGATCCCGCTTACCGACGGCGAAGGCAAGCCGGTACTGCTCGAGGACCTGCCGAGCCAGGCGGGTGTCCGGGCCGTCACGGACGCCGTGTCCGGCGGCCTGGCCGGCCCGGCTCGGGCCCGGGACAAAGCGTGAGGGGTGCCCCGCCTGGCAGGCGGGGCACCCCCGGTGCTTAACTGCGCTGAACCGTTACCCGGGCTAGCTGCTACGCGTAACCTTTGCAGCGGCCGGAGATCGCCGGGTTGCGCATCGGCGCGCTGATGATCGTGCCGCCGTAGCGGGCCACGTCAGGCGTGCCGTACTGAGCGTCGCCTCCGAAGTTCTTAATGGTGTTGGGCAGGTTGTTGCCGAAGTTCCACACGCATGCCTTGCCGTGCGACGAGTAACCGCCGTACAGCGAGCTGAGCGACCAGAACGGGTAGAACTTGGCGCTGATCGGCGCGACGGTGCAGCCGGCGCCGGTCGTCACGTTGCACAGGTTGGACGAGCCGCCGATGTCGGACTCGAACTGGACCTGCGGGTACGTATGGCCGCCGTAGGTGAACGGCCCGGCGTACTGGAACGAGGTCGGGCGGTTCGGGCTGCCGTTCGGCCAGTCGGGCAGGTAGGACTGACCGTCGAAGTCCAGGTCGCCGTTCTGGAACCTGTTGTTGTAGCACTCGTTGGCCCGCGATACCTCCGTGGTCGCCACGCCGTTGACCAGCGCGGTGCGCGATCCCTGCTGGAAGCAGTTGCCGTCGGCGAACTCGCATAGCGCGCCGCTGGCCGGGTTAGTGGTGGGACAGGCCACCGGGCCGGTGGCTCCCTGGGTCGTCGCATTCTGGCAGCCGCTGGCGGTACACGGGCCTTCCCCTGTCGCGGTCGGCCCTTCCGAGCCGCCCACGCAGGTGTCGAACACGTTCGGGTCGCTGAAGGACTGACCGTCGGCGAAGGTTGCGGTGTACGGGTCCTTGTTGGTCACCGAGTTGCATACCTCGCCGTGGCCGATCTCCTGCTCCATCAGCACGCCGCCCTCGAGCGCGGCCCACGGAACCTGGTTCTGGATCTTGGCGGTGCTGTACTCTGCGTGGAACGTGTACGGGGTACCCGAGCAGTCGGCGATGCTCGTGTTCATGAAGCCGTTCGCCGCGCTGGCGGTCATGTACCCGGTCTGGTGAGTGGTCAAATCTCGGACCACGGTGGTGAACCCCTGGGCTGGGTCGGTGATGGAGACCACCACGTTGTCACCGGGGTTGATCATGAGGGTGCGGGCGTTCGGCGTGAACGTGCTCACGTCCGTCAGCTGCGGGCTGGGCGGACCGGCGGGAACACCGTTGGTCTGCAGGAATGCGAAGTTGACCGGCTCCTCGCAGCCGGCATTGCAGGTGGCGAAGTTGAAGTTGCACTCGAGGCTGTCAATGGTGAGCGCCGCGCACCACTTGGTGGCGCTGCAACTCGTGCTGTCAATGAACGGCGTGAAGCCCGGCGGGTAGAACTGCAGCTCCATGAACGCCGAGCCGGCCGCGTTCGGGTCGCTGATGCCGCCGGAGTTCGTGTCGCTGTCCGGGGTGCACGGATTCTGCGGGTACGAGTTGGAGTCGCACATCGGCAGGCCGAACCAGGGCGCGACGGACAGCTGGCCGTAGTCGGTGACGCTACCGCTCGGAGTCGGTGCCCGCTTGGGGTCCTTGGACAGCTTCATCGCGTAGGTCATCGTGTTGCCCGAACCGGGCTGGCTGGAGATGAACTTCACGCTCGGCTCGTCGTGCCCGACATACCACTTGTTGTCGATGAACCGGCCAGCCTTGCCGTTGACGATCTTGATCGGGTCCGTGCACAGGTTGCCGGCGAGCTTCCTGACGGTGCCGTACTTCGAACTCCAGCCGTTGCAGTCAAGCTCGTTGACTGGATTCGGCGTGACGCTGGTGACGGCCGCCTTCGCCGTCGTGGCGACGGTCGCCGCCCCCGCCGAGCCTGAGAGGCTCAGCTGGCAGATGACCGCGAGGCCCATCGCGGGCACCAGCAGCAGCCGCCACTTCCGTCCTCCTGTGGACGGTGATCCCCGCCCTGACCAGGGAATGCGCATGTGCGATCCTTCTCGCTCACGCGTGCCGTCAGTCCTAGTCGGTCTTCCCAGGCCGACGACCACGCCGGTGTGATCGTCCCGCTGTCCCGAGACGCTTTCGGACGGAATCTAACAATCACCACAAAGGCCGTCAATGATTTGTCCATACGGTTATCGATCTTTGACCGAAAAAGTCATGACGTGGGCGAATGACGGCCATACGCATGGTGATGCGCTACTGTCAAGCGCGGACAGCGCTTCGCTGCGAGGGCCTGGGAGCCTCCCCGGGAGGCAGCCGCAGCCCCGCCAGATCCCAAGCCCTGCTATCGATGGGACGGCGCCAAACGATAGATAGAGAGCATGGGGGTCCCCCGAGGCGCGACCCGAACAGGATGGCGGCGGCTAGTACCCGGAGATACGCACAAAATCACGTGGCGAGAAAATAGGGTCGGCTTTGTGGT
Organism: uncultured Actinomycetes bacterium; assembly: GCA_963806335.1. Classification (GTDB taxonomy): domain Bacteria; phylum Actinomycetota; class Actinomycetes; order Streptosporangiales; family Streptosporangiaceae; genus Palsa-504. The sequence goes on along the minus strand of CAWDXO010000011.1, from coordinate 112,025 downwards.
CTATTTCGCGCTTTTCGCGCAAACGTTGCCTTGAGCCCGGGTCAGAACTACCGATATATCTACACAAATACACTTATGGGATATATCGGGCCGCCCGGCGCGCGGGTCACGCCACCACGCCGGGCGGGCAGGCCACCGCGCGGGCCGGGACAGGCGATAGAGTCCACGCGTGACCACACGCGATGAACTGGACGCGCTTTCCTCCCGCGAGCTGCATGACCTTGCCGTGCGGCGGGCGCTGCACCACGTCGACGTCGAGTTTCTGTGGAACCTGCTGCGGGCCATCCCGGCGGCCGAGGCTTCCGAGGGACACGATGCGGAGGCCGGCCGCGACATCACCAAGGTCACCGCGTTGCTCGGCGACGCGATCGACTCCGGGGAAGGCGACGTGGCCGAGGCCCTGCGGCCGCTCTACATCGACTACCTGGCCAAGCACGGCACCGGCAGCTTAGCCGGGGCGCGGCGGCAGGAGAGGGGCCCTGGGTGCACGCGCCCCTGCCCGTTCGGGATAAAAATCAGGCGTGGGCCGGCGGTGGCCGTGTTGCCCGGGGCGGCCGGGGTGGAGCGGCCGGGGGTGGGGCTGGCCACCCCCACCTGGCTGATGTTGAACGTGGGCCGAAGGCCCGGTTTCACGGTCTCTTCGGCCCACGATGGTCTTGTCAGGCGCTGGCTCGTCTTTGCGGACGAACCTTACTCGGGCTTGTCGAGGACGCCCTCGATCTCAAGGGAGATCGTGACCTTCTCGCTCACGGCGACGCCGCCGCCGGGGATCGGGCCGTTGTAGCTGACGCCCCAGTCGTTCCGGTTGATCTCGGTGCTGGCTGAGAAGCCCGCCCGCGTACCGCCGTAAGCGTCGGGGCCGAAGCCGTTGACCTCAAGCTTCAGCGTGACCGGCTTGGTGGTTCCGCGGATGGTGAGGTCACCGTCGAGCAGGAAGTCTTCGCCGTCGTGGCGAACGCCCGTGGAGTGGAACGTCATCGTGGGGTGCGACTCGACCTCGAAGAAGTCCGCGCTGCGGATGTGATTGTCCCGGTTGGGCTCGCCGGTGTTCACGGAGCTGAGGTCGACGGTGGCGTTCACGCTGGACTGCAGCGGGTCGGGAGCGGTGACGATGGTCCCTTCGAACTTGTCGAAACGGCCGCGGACCTTGCTCACCATCATGTGCCTGACGACGAAGGACACCTCCGAGTGGACGGGGTCGATAGTCCAGGTGCCGGCGACGTAGCCGGGAATCTCCACGGCTGTCTCGGTCATCATTCCTCCAGGTAGATGATTCTTACTCGTACGCGACTTCGCTCGCGTACCTAACTTCCTTAGAGTAACCTAGTTATGATTGAAGCGTCAAGTACTAGGGTACACAAGCTTCTGCGAAGTAACCTGTGAAGGAATACTAGGAGGCAATCACTTGGACCCCGGGCACGTCGGCCCGGTTGGCGAGCCGTCAGGGTCGGCCGGCGAACCGTCCGCACCGACCAGCGAACCGTCGACCTGCCGCGCACGGGAAGTTCTCCAGCGTGTCGGCGACAAGTGGTCGGTCCTGGTCATCGATCTCCTCGGGCAGGGAACCAGGCGGTTCACCGAACTGCACCGCGCGGTCGATGGCATCACCGCCAGGATGCTAACGGTTACGCTGCGCGGTCTCGAGCGGGACGGCATCGTGACCCGGACCATCCACCCGGTCATCCCGCCCCGGGTCGATTACTCGCTCACGCCCATGGGGCGCACGCTGCTCGACACCATCGGCCAGCTGGTCGCGTGGACGGATAGCCATCTGCCGGAGATCGAAGCCGCCCGGGCCGAGTACGACGCCAGGCACACGTCCCAATAGGCTGACCCGGTGGACCGGAAGCCAGCCGAGAGCCAGGCCGAAAGGGATGAGAGGCTGCGACACGGCTCGTCGTTCGGCGACGCCGCGACCGCCTACGCGGAACACCGGCCGGATTATGCTGACGCCGCGATCCGGTGGGCTCTTGAGCCAGTCGTCTCACGCCGGCCGCTGCGGCTCGTCGACCTGGGGGCGGGAACCGGCAAGCTGACCGCCGCCCTCGTCCGCCTGGGCGCGGATGTAACCGCCGTGGAACCTGACCAGCAGATGCTGGGCGAGCTAAGGCGCGAGATGCCTGGGGTACGTGCGGTGCCGGGCCACGCCGAGGAAATCCCGCTGCCCGACGGCAGTGTCGACGCCATCCTCGCCGGCCAGTCGATGCACTGGTTCGACATGGACCGCGCGATACCCGAGATCGCCCGTGTCCTCGCCCCGGGCGGTGTGCTGGCCGGGCTGTGGAACGTCGATGACGACCGGGTCGGCTGGGTCGCGGAACTGGCCGAGATCAGCAAGCGGAAGTCCAGCATCACGCTGCTCCGCTGGCGTGAGAGCGCCGCGAACTCCCGTCGGGAACGCCTCATCGCGGCCGGTTCGGGCGAGTTCCGCGCCGCGCGGGAGCGCGAGTTCGAGCACGGGCAGGTGAGGACCGCCGATTCCCTCCTGGCGACTATCGCCACCCACTCCCATCTCCTGGTGATGGACGAGGCTGATCGAGCCGCGCTGCTGGCCCGGATCCGCGACTTCCTTCGCGCTCGGCCGGAGACGTCCGGCCGCGAATTCGTGCTGCCGATGGTCACGGTCGTACTGCGGGCCCAGCGGAATTAGCTCAGGCGACCTGCGGAAAGTCACCGGCCGGGCCGTCCGGCGGCAGTCCTCCCCCGGTTGTGGCTGGCGGCAGGGGCGGCGCTGCTGGCTGGCTGCGGGGCATCGGCCCGGCGGAGCGCGGCTGATGCCGCGACTCGAGCATCAGGGCCGCGGTCAGGATCGAGGCCACGACAATGGTGGCGGCGGCTCCGAGAGCCGCCACGAACGCGAGCGCAGTCATGGGGCGCACAAGCAGCAGGACCGTGAGCACGCTGGCCGCGAAAACGATCACGCAGGCGCCCGTCTGGGCGGCCGGCCGCGGCTGCGCCCCGGCGGGCCCGCACAGCGGCGACGTTTCGGCCTGGCCAGCGGGCAGGTCAACGGTGAGCGTGCCCAGCTCGGCGTAGGTCCGGGCGGTGGACACTTGGCCGACCCGCGCGTCCAGTTCGTCGCGGGTCAGCCGGCCCTCACCGAACGCGCCCTTGAGGACCTCGGTCACCCGCGCACGATCGGCCTGCGACGCGCGAAGGTGGCCATGGTCTGGTGCTCCCGCGGCGGCTGCGGTCCCGTCGCCCGGACGTGTCATCACCGGTGCCTCCCCACGAGCGCGATGCAGCGAGAATAACGCGGTGGCCGGGGGGCGGGCCATCCGCGCAGGTTGCGGTCCCGCGCGGAGCGCGCGGGCGTTGTCCGTTTCGCGACACAGGACAGTCGCTCGCCCGGCGCCATCGTCAGCTTTCCCGCGATCGCGTGCGCCCTGACCTTCCTGTTGCGCGATCCTCGTGTTGATGTCCGTACCGATGAGACTCCTGGCCCTGGAGCGTCCACCGGTTGATCACGCAGCAATGGCCCGGACGAGGGTCGTACCGAGGAGAGAATCATGGGGATCATCGCGGTGCACGAATTCATCACGCTTGACGGCGTCGTCGACACCCCGAGCTGGACGGCCGACTATCCGTTCGACCCGAGGATGGGCCAGGCCATCGCCGGCATCATGGGCGCCGGCGGGGCAATCTTGCTGGGACGGAACACTTACGAGATGTTCGCGCCCGCCTGGTCCACCCGCACCGCCGACGACGATCCCGGCGCTCCGTTCATGAATGACACGCCCAAGTACGTCGTCTCCGCCACTTTGCAACAGGCCGACTGGAAGAACTCTTCGGTCCTCGGCCCGTACAGCGCTGACGCCATCCGCGACCTCAAGGACCGCGTGGACGGGCGGATCTACGTCAGCGGCAGCGTCACCCTGGTGCGGGCGCTGCTCGCCGACAGCCTGGTCGACGAGCTGCACTTGTTCGTCTACCCGCTCGCGCTCGGCTCGGGCCAGCGGCTGTTCGCCGACGGCGCCGCGCCGGTCAGACTGGCCCTCGCGGGGTGCGAGGCCTACGACAGCGGCGTGCTGCACGCTACTTATGCGCCTTATGCGCCGGCCGAGTGAGACGGCCTCCTTTCGGCCCGGGGCGCCGGCTTCGGACTGGGCAAGAAGGGGCAGGGCACACGGCGCCGCTAGGCTTCGGCGGCGGGATGCCCCAGCGGATTACCCGCGCCTGCCTGCGCTCCAGCGGCGTCAGCCTGTCCGCTGAGGCGGAGATCCTGCGGTGCATCCTGGACAGCATGGCCGTCGCGATCCGGTACGCGGTGCGCGACGCGGAGAAGGTCAGCGGCCGCCAGATCCGCACGGTCCACATTGTCGGCGGCGGCGTCGCCAACCAGCTGTTCTGCCAGCTGGTCGCGGACGCCTGCGGACGGCCGGCCGTAGCCGGGCCCACCGAGGCGGCCTCGTGGGGCAACGTGCTGGTCCAGGCGCGCGCCCTCGGCGTGACCGGCGGATCGCTGCCCGAGCTGCGGTCACTGGTCCGGCGCGGCGTGCGCCTGGTTACATACCAGCCGGACGAACAGGAGAAGGCGTGGGCACGCGCAGACGAGGTCGTGCTGGCCAGCCGGGCCGCCCAGTCGTGAAGGTCGCCCGGTAGATCAGGGGCTGACCGGCTCCCCGGTCAGCCAGGCCGCGCCGCGCTCGTACAGCCGCTCCACCTCAGGACCGCGCAGGCCCGGCATGTCCTTCTTCACCGGGTAACCGACCCCGACCTGCAGGTACGCCAGGTACCTGTAGCCCTCCGGGTACCCGGCCAGCCGCGCGGCATCCAGGACGAGCGAGGCCCCCGGCTCCACCGGGTCCAGCCGGTCCTTCTCGTAGATGGGCTGCCGGAGCACGATGCCCCACCGGCCGTCACGTTTTTCGAAGAAGTCGTAGAACCGGCCGGTGCACGCCACGTCGCACAGCACGCCCTCGACCTCGCCACGCTGCATGATGGTCATCCGGGTCTGCGCGATGGCCCGGTGATCCACGAGCGTAATACGGCAGCCGCCGGTGAAGTGCAGGATGTTGACCCCGCGGGCGGCACCTTCCTGGCTGACCTTGATGAAGTCCTCTTTCGGGCCTTGGAACCAGGTGGCCATCATGTAGCCGTCGTCGTGCCAGCAGGCCCGGAAGGCTTCCCAGTCTCCGGAGTCCCTGGCACTCGTCCAGGTCTCGACCACATCCCTGATGGCCAGGCGGTCTTCGATAGTGGCGTCCATCTGGGCACCGTATGGCATGACGCGGGCAAGCACCACTGCCCGTTCGGCCAAAGTCAGTTCCGGGATATGCAGTGCAACCGGCTCGATGGAACATCGGGCCGCACCGGACCGGCTCGATGGAGCATCGGGCCGGCTGGCTGATGGCTGCGGGTGCGGCCCGGCCGCTGCCGGCTGGGCCGCCAGCGCGAGGCGGGGCACGTGTGCCCGGTGGTGCGGCGCCCGCGGGTAAACCGCCCAGCTCGGGCCCCCTCCGGCTAAGTGCATACCCGGGAGATGGCTTTCCCGGCAGGATGGGAGCATGCCCGACAGTGAGGAGTTCGACGCCCGCCCGGTGCGGACGTTCCGCCCGGCGGCCGGCCAACAGGTCGACGAGTCGGCGTGGCCGGCCAGCGTGCCGGCTATGGCGCAGCTGCTCCGGGAGGGGCTGGAGCTGCCGGCCGGGCTGACCGTGCTGGTGGGAGAGAACGGGTCAGGGAAGTCGACGGTGGTGGAGAGCCTGGCCGAGGCGTACGGGCTGAACCCGCAGGGAGGTTCGGCGCAAGCCGAATTGTTCCGGATCCGGGAGAGCGAACCGGGTGTGGGCGGGAACCTGACCGTGGTGCGGGGCGTCCGGCCGCGCTGGTCCTACTTCCTGCGCGCCGACACGATGAGCCAGCTGTACACCTACCTGGAGCAGAACCCGAACCCGAGACGGCCCGAACGGCTGCATGAGCTGAGCCACGGGGAGTCGTTCCTGGAGATCCTGCGGACCCGGGTGAGCGAGACCGGGTTCTACCTGATGGACGAGCCCGATGCGCCGCTGTCCTTCACCGCCTCGCTGGGGCTGGCCGCGCTGCTGCACGACCTGGCCGCCGCCGGAGGGCAGGCGGTCGTCGCCACCCACTCCCCCGTCGTCGCGGCGGTGCCCGGGGCGAACCTGCTCGAGCTCGGCCCGTGGGGCATCCGGTCCGCCTGCTGGGATGACCTGAGCTTGGTCATTTTGTGGCGGCGGTTCATGGACGACCCGCAGTCGTATTTCCGGCACCTGTTCTGAGCCGACCCGCCGGCCCCGGCAGGTCGCCCGTGATGACAGTGCCGGGCCGTAGAATCGCCGCGTGGGTTTGCCCGGCTATGGAACCAGCGACGTGAGCGAGTCGGCGTCGGAGGTCCTGCACCGCGTATTCGGTTACAGCTCGTTCCGCGGGCAGCAGCAGGAGATCATCGAGCACGTCTGCGCCGGCGGGGACGCGGTCGCGCTGATGCCGACCGGCAGCGGCAAGTCGCTGTGCTACCAGATCCCGGCGCTGGTGCGCGAGGGCGCCGGGGTGGTCATCTCGCCGCTGATCGCGCTCATGCAGGATCAGGTCGACGCCCTGACCGTGCTCGGGGTGCGGGCGGGATTCCTCAACTCGACCCAGGATCCGGACGAGCGGCGCGGAGTCGAGTACGCGTTCTGCGACGGCAAGCTCGACCTGCTGTACCTGGCGCCGGAACGGCTGCGGACCGAATCCGCGCTGCGGCTGCTCGACCGGGGCACGATATCGCTATTCGCCATCGACGAGGCGCACTGCGTGGCCCAGTGGGGACACGACTTCCGGCCCGACTACCTGGCGCTTTCCGTGCTGCACGAGCGCTGGCCTTCGGTGCCGCGGATCGCGGTGACCGCCACGGCGACGGAGCACACCCGGTCGGAGATCGCGTCCCGGCTGGCGCTGGGTGAGGCCAGGCAGTTCGTGGCCAGCTTCGACCGGCCCAACATCCAGTACCGGATCGAGCCGAAGAACGAGCCCAAGCGTCAGCTGCTGCGGTTGCTGCGGACCGAGCATCCGGGTGAAGCGGGCATCGTCTACTGCCTGTCCCGGGCATCGGTGGAGAAGACGGCTTCGTTCCTGGCCGCGGAGGGGTTCGACGCACTGCCCTACCACGCCGGACTCGACGCGCGGACCCGGGCTACGAACCAGGCACGGTTCCTGCGCGAGGACGGGCTGATCATGGTGGCCACAATCGCGTTCGGGATGGGCATCGACAAGCCGGACGTCCGCTTCGTCGCGCACCTGGACCTGCCCAAGTCAGTCGAGGGGTACTACCAGGAAACCGGGCGGGCCGGACGCGACGGACTGCCGGCCACCGCGTGGCTCGCCTACGGACTGTCGGACGTGGTACAGCAGCGGCGGATGATCGACGATTCCGAGGGCGATCTCGCGCACCGGCGTCGGCTCATGGCTCATCTCGATGCGATGCTCGCGCTATGCGAGACAGCCGGATGCCGGCGCGCGCAGATGCTCGCGTACTTCGGCGAGACCGGGACGGGTGCGTGCGGGAACTGCGACACGTGCCTGCTGCCGCCTTCGCTCTGGGACGGGACGGTGGCGGCGCAGAAGCTACTCTCGACCCTGGTCCGGCTCGGGCGGCTGGACGGGCCGTCGTTCGGGGCCGGGCAGCCGATCGACATCCTGCTGGGGAAGAAGACGCCGCGCGTGCTGTCGTACCGGCATGACGCACTGTCGGTGTTCGGGATCGGCAGCGAGCTGAGCGAGGGCGAGTGGCGGGGGGTGGTGCGGCAGCTGCTGGCCTCCGGGCTGCTCGCGGTCAAGGGCGACCACGGGACGCTGGCGCTGACCGACCTCAGCGCGGAGGTGCTCCGCGGTGAGCGGCCGGTGATGTTCCGGCGCGATCCGCCGAAGGTTGCTCCGCTCGCCCGGGGCGGGCGTGGCGATGCTGGCGCTTCCGGGACTTCAGGGGCTAGCGGCGGCGCGAAGTCCCGGCGGACCGCAGCCCGGATTCCCGCGGCGGAGCTGCCGCCCGAGGCGGAGGCGGTGTTTGAGCGGTTGCGGGCCTGGCGGACGGCGACCGCTAAGGAACAGGGCATGCCGCCTTACGTGATCTTCCACGACGCGGCCCTGCGGCAGATTGCGGCGGCGCCGCCGTCGACGCTGGCCGAGCTCGCTAACGTCAACGGCGTCGGCGAGACCAAGCTGGCCAGGTACGGTCAGCAGATCCTGGAGGTTCTCGAGGATCTCGAGAGCGAGGCGTAGCGCGCCGGCCGCTAACGGTCGTCTAGGACGATCCACTGACGGCCGTCGAGAAGCTCGCTCACAGCGTCGAGGTGACCGGCGTGGCAGGCGGTTTCCTTGAGTACGTGCAGCATGACGATTGTGAGGCTGGTGAAGCTTTTCCCCCATTCGCCCCAGCGCGGGTCCAGCTGGCGCGGCGCCGTATCGAGCGCAGTGGCAGCGATGATGGCATTCGCGCGCTCGATCTCGTCCCGGCACAAGCTGAAGATATCCTCGGCCGACTCACCGGGCTCCACTTGCCACTCGGCGTTCGGCTCTTCCGGGCCGAAGTCGAACGTCTCGCCGCCGACGACGCACCGGAACCAGTAACGCTCATCGGCCAGGGCCTCATCAGCGGCCGGATCACCGTAAGCGGCGGGGACCCGGGTGAAGCCGAGCCGGTGCGCCGCCACCCGCCGCGCGGTGATCGATGGTCCCCCGTCTTCCATGTCAGCTCCACCCCGCCGTCACCGGCTCATTCTTTCATGGCGCGGTTAGCCCAGCGGGCCGAGGCTCGCGGTCCCGGGCGCGCGGGCACGCGGTTAGCCCAGCGGGCCGAGGCTGGCGGTCCCGGGGGCCGCGGGCATATGGCAGGGTGGCCAGCATGACGAGTGATTCCACGCATCGCGGTGTGCGGCTCGAGCGCACCGCGAACAGCAGGTACGTGGCCACAAACGACCGCGGCGGCCAGATCAGCATCGGGACCGGGGAAGGGACCGACTTCACGCCGGTCGACCTGTTCCTGGCCGCGATAGGCGGGTGCACGGCGGTCGACGTCGACATCCTGACCTCACGGCGGGCCGAGCCCGACGCGTTCGAGATCCTGGTCGACGCGGAGAAGACCCGCGAGGCCGCGGGTAATCACCTGACCGACATCGTGGTGACCTTCCGGATCAAGTTCCCCGACGGCGAGCAAGGCGATAAGGCCCGGGCGCTGCTGCCGGACGCCGTGAAGAAGTCACATGACCGGTTGTGCACGGTCTCGCGGACCGTCGAGGTGGGCACGCCCATTGGCACCCGGATCGAATAAGGCTCACGGGACTCGGACCGAGCCGCCCCGATCGCTAACCGGCACGATGGAGCATAGGGCCGGTTACCACCGGCACGATGGAGCATAGGGCCGGTTACCACCGGCGCGATGGAGCATCGAGCCGGTTGGTGTGACGGAGGGAAGTAAGCAGTGGGCCCGTCTAGCTGTGCCAGCGGAAACGCCAGGCGGCGAAGCAGGCCCCGGCGGTCGCCCACAGGCCCAGGTTGAGCAGATCCCAGGCCGGGAACGGCCGGGCCGCGTAGGCGTTCTGCAGCACCTGGGCGAGCGGCTTGACCGGGAACGCGGCCACCAGGTGCGACAGCCAACTCGGCAGCCCGCTGAAGGTGGGGTCGAAGACGCCGGAGACGATGGCGATGGGCAGGAAGCTGGCGTACGCGACCGGGCCGGCGGATTCCGCGCTGGTGATGACCGAACTCATGGCCAGGCCTAGTGCGGCGAAGCACACGATCCCCAGGACCAGTCCGCTGGCCAGGGCCAGCAGCTCGCCCGGCCGCGGCGCGGCGCCGAAGGCGAGCCAGCCGATCAGCCCGGTGGCCGCGGTGAGCAGGATCGCGGTCGCGATCGTGCTCACCAGCAGGCCGCCGAGATAGGCCACGGACGGCAGCGGCGTGGTCCTGATCCGCTTGAGCACGCCGTCGTGGCGCAGGACCGCGACCTTGGATCCGAGGTTAACGTAGGCGGCGACGATCACCCCGAAGGCCAAGATGCCCGGCACGAAGACGGTGGTGTTCTTAATGTGGGTGCCTGGCAGGTACGAGCCGACGTTGGCCGCCCCGATCAGCAGCAGGATCATCAGCGGAAAGGCGAAGGTGAACAGCGCGTACTCGGCGCTGCGCCAGAAACTGCGTTGCTCGAGCAGCGCCTGCCGGGCAGCAAGCTGGACCGATCTCGTCACGTATGAACTCCGTTAGATTGATCCGGACCGGTCAGCTGCAGGTAGGTGTCTTCGAGGCTCGGGGCGGTCACGGCGAGGCCGTCCAGGTCACCCAGGCTGTGCTCGGTCACCCAGGCGAGCAGCAGCCGCATGGTCGTGCCTGGGTTGCCGGTATGGCAGACCGACTCGGGACCGCGTACCGTCAGGTCGACCCCGGCCGGGAGCGGGACCCTACCCCGGCGCACGGCGGGCGGCGTGGTGAAGGAGATGCGGGTAGCCAGGCCGGCCAGGACGGCGACCTCCTGCGTCGTCCCGGCCAGTTCGATCCGGCCGGCCCGCAGGATGGCGATCCGGTCGGCCAGGCGTTCCGCCTCATCCAGGTAGTGGGTGGTGAGCACGATCGTCTTGCCAAGCCTGCGAAGGTTCTCGATTGCCGCCCAGCATCGGATCCGGGCTTCCGGGTCGAAGCCGGTAGTCGGCTCGTCGAGGAAGACGAGGTCGGGATCGCCCGCGAGAGCCAGGGCGAAATCCAGCCGCCGCCGCTGTCCCCCGGACAGCTTGCGGACCTGGGTGTTCCTAGCCTCGGTGAGTTCCACGACCTCGAGCAGGTCGTCGAGCGGACGCGGGTTCGGATAGTAGCTCCGCCATACCTCGAGGAGCTCGCCCACGCGGGCCTGCCGGGGGAAGCCGCATTCCTGCAGGACCATGCCGGCCCGCTCGCGCAGCTTGGCCGCCTGCGCCGCCGGGTTGAGGCCGAGCACGCGGACCGTACCGGCCGTCGGGGGCCGGAAGCCCTCCAGGATCTCCAAGGTGGTGGTCTTGCCCGCTCCGTTCGGGCCGAGCAGGCAGAATACCTCGCCGTAGTTGACGTCGAAGGTGACGCCGTGCAGGACCTGCGTCGCGCCGAACTTCATCTCGAGATCCCGGACCTGTACCGCTACGCCGTCGGTCACCGTGCACCGGCCAGTGCAACTGGTGCCGGTATCAGGGCGTGCACCAGCGCGTCGACTGCGGTGTCCTCGGCCAGCTCGTCCGGGATGGCGGCACCGTCAGGATCGGAGAACCGGTGCCGGGCGAACCAGGTCAGCGTCTCGAGGACCAGCCGGGCCGTGGCCGCGGCGTCCGGCGTGCGGCGCAGCGTCCCGGCCTGAATCCCGCCGCTCAGGTACTCGGTCAGCGCCGCGAGCACCGGCCTGCGGATGCCGCCGTTCAGCAGGTCCGCCATCTCGGGAAGCTCGCGGGCCGACCGTTCGAGCATGTCGGCGGCTTCTCTGGTCCGGGATTCAAGCTGGAACAGCTCCCGCAGGATTTCCTCGAGCTCGGCCGCGGAGTCGGGCTCGGCGGCGCCGTCACCGGGCACCAGGGCGGCTGGGCCGGAAAGCGCCTCAGCGAGTGCGCCGAACGGCACCACCTCGGCAATGAAGCCACGTGCCTCCAGCAAGGTGGCCGCCAGCGGCGCGGGCGAGAGCGGCAGGTCACCCTCGGGCAGGTCCTCGAGCAGCAGGGCATGCCGGATGGCCAGCACGAACAGGCCCTCCTTGCTGCCCACGTAACGGTAGATCGCCGCCTCAGAAAGCCCCATCTCGGCCGCGACGTCGCTCATCCGGGCGGACCGGTAGCCTTCGCGGGTGAACACCCGCACGGCCGCGGCGATCAGCTCGGGAAGCCGCTCATGCGCGTCGCGTTTACCGCTCATGTTCCGGATCATATGTGTAAGTGAGTGATTCACTTACACAACTAGGCGAAATCGTCAGGAAACTCTCAGCTCGACCGCAGGAGCCAAGACACTCAGCGGACGGCCTGAGGCGCGCCGCCAGTTCGGCACCGCGCCGGGCGAAGCCCACCGCATGCGCCCACCGCCGTCAGGAATCGGTGGTCCGGAGACTGAACGGCGGCCCCGTTCGGCATCATTATTTCTTTAAGCCGCTACGGCCGTCACCGGGACGCGGTGCGCGTGGTGCCGGGCAAATCACTGCCTTACAGTTTGTCCATGGCAGATTCAGAACCCGGTAGCGAGATAGCGCGCAGCGAATTGCGTGCCTCGCACGACGACCGGGACCGGGTGGTCGAGCTGCTGCGGATATCGGCCGGGGACGGGCGGCTGACGGCGGAGGAGCTTGACGAGCGCCTGGAGCTGGCGCTGACCGCGCGGACCTACGGCGAGCTGGCGGAACTGGTCTCTGACCTGCCCGCGTCGGGATCGGTGGCCAGCGCGCCCGCGGCGGCGCCGAAGGCGAAGGACGTCGTGCGGATCGACTGCCACAGCAGTCACATCCGGCGAGACGGACCCTGGGTCGTGCCGCAGCGGCTGGAGATGAGGGTCCTAAGCGGGCACGTGACGCTCGATTTCACCCAGGCGGTCATCACCCAGCCGACGCTCCGGATCGACATGGAGGTCAGTAGCGGCCACGTCCGGCTGGTGACCAAGCCGGGCATCGTGGTCGACACCGACGAGGTGGCGGTCCGCAGCGGGCACGTCAAGGTCCAGCCGGCGTCGGGTCCGGAGGTCCCCGTCCTGCTCAGGATCGAGGTGGCCGGCAAGATCGGCAGCGGGCATTTCCTGGCGCGTCCGCCGCGGCCGCCACGGCGGACGTTCTGGGCATGGCTGACCAGGCAGCCCCGGCCGCAGGCGATTACCGCCGGCTGAGTTTGCCGGGCGGCGGGGCGGATGGCAGGCTGGCGGGATGCCTACTCGCCTGGTGCACCTGGTCGTCGATGCGGCTGAGCCGGCCAAGCTGGCCCGATTCTGGGCCGCGGCCCTCGGCTGGGAAATAGGCGCCGAGGAAGACGGCGAGGTCGACCTGTCGCCCGCCGGGTACAACTATCCCGACCCGGTGGCGCTGCCGCTGGTGTTCGTCCCGGTGACCGAGGCCAAGGCGGTCAAGAACCGGGTCCACCTGGATCTGGCCACCGAGTCAGCCGAGCACCAGGAGGCCGAAGTGCGGCGGCTGCTCGCCCTCGGCGCGGTGCCCGCCGACATCGGCCAGGGCGACGTGCCGTGGCAGGTGCTGGCCGACCCGGAGGGGAACGAGTTCTGCGTGCTCGATCCGCGTCCGGTTTACCTGGGCATCGGGCCGGTGGCGGCCGTCGTCGCCGATTACGCCGATCCGGCCGCGGTGGCGGCCTTCTGGCAGCTGGCGACGGGATGGGTACCGGCTAGCTCGGTGCAGGGCGGGGGGTCGTTCCGGTCGCCGCAGGGCGTCGGGCCCTACCTTGAGCTGCTGCCGTCGGGCGATGTCAAGACGGTCAAGAACCGGATGCACCTGGACGTGGCTCCGGCTCCGGGCGAAGATCACGCCGCGGCGGTCAAGGTGCTGCTCGATGCGGGCGCGCTGCCGGTCGACGTCGGGCAGGGCGACGCCCGCTGGACCGTTCTCGCCGACCCTGAGGGCAACGAGTTCTGCGTCCTGACCCCGCGGTGAAGCCCGCGGAGGAACGGACCCTGGGACGGATCCAGGCCGACCTGGCCCGGCTCGTCCGCTACGACGACGAGTCCATCGTGCACGAGATGTGGATCAGGCAGCGGTACGACCTCGGCGCCGCGGCCAGCTACACCCCGGCCAGGACGGCGGCCGTGCAGACGGCCTGGCACGAAGCCGGTCACGCCGTCGCCGCGCTGGCGGTCGGGGCCCGGTTCAGCTCGGCCAGCATCCGTCACGGCACCGCTGGCCAGGGCCGGGTGCACGGCATCCAAGGTGGCGGCGAGAAGGCGTTCGTCATCGACGCGGCCGGCCAGATCGCCGAACGGCTCCGGGACTGGTCGATGCTGACCGACGACGACCAGCTGGGCGCGTGGCTGCCGACCTGGCGCGCCGATGGCGGGGACGCCCGCAGGTTCCGGCAGGGCATGAGCTCGCGCTTCGGCACCGATGAGGTCGGGGCCTGGCGCTACTGCGAACGCGAGCTGACCCCGTTGCGGCTGCGGATCCGCCTGGTGGCCCGGGCCCTGCTCGTGCACCCGCGGCACCTGCCCTACGAGGTCACGGCGGCGCTCGCCGACAGCGCCTAAACCGGCCAAGTCCTGGACACCGAACCACGACGATGGAGCATCGTAGTGGTAGGGAGCTTGGTGCGGCTTAAGACGGCGGCCGGGCCGGGAAGACGGAACGGTACCAGTCAGGGAAGCCTGTCAGCGAGTCGAGCACGATCTCCGCGCCCGCACCGGCCAGGTCCTGGCCGGTGAACGAGCCGGTCGCAACGCCGACCGCCCGAGCACCCGCCTGCACCGCGGCGGCCATATCCGGCGGGGTGTCACCGACGTAGGCGGCCGCCTTCAGGCGGCGCAGTACGGCCGCCTTCTCCGGTCCGTGCACGAGGGTGAACATCTCGTCGCCCGAGATCCCGACCGCCCGCAGGCTCGGCTCGACCGAGATGGGGTGCTTGGCCGTGATGATGACCACGCGCTCGCCCGCCGCCCGCACCGCCGCCAGCGCCTCGTGCGCACCCGGCAGCGCGGTTGTCAGCCGACCCGCGAGCCGCACGTAGTTCCGCCGGTAACGTTCTGCCGCCGCGGCCACCTGGCCGGCCGGGAACCAGAACGCCAGCTCGTCGTCCAGTTTGATGCCGAGCCGCCGGTCGACCGCGGTCAGGTCGATGGCGGTGCCGGTCTCCCGGGCGACTTCGGCGAAGGAGGAAAGAATGGCCTGCCGTGAGTCGATCAGCGTCATGTCGAGGTCGAAGCCGACCGGACTCATCCCGCCCCCGTTTACGTTCGGTGAGATTCCCCGCGGGTGCCATTCTGCTCGGCCCGGGCCACCGCGCGGACACCGGGACCGGTATCGGCCGGGAGCGGTCCTCTTTTCATGCCGAACGGACCCCGTTGGTCTATTTCGCGGGACATCGCGTGGCGCCCCGGATGCCTGGCTGGCCCCATTCGCCCGTTTCGCTCACGGGTTCGAGATGCCCGGCCTTTCGTGGAGGATTCTGGTTTCGTGGAGAGTTTTAGGGACGGGAATCCCTAACAATTTCCACGTAGCGCAAAATTTCCAAGATCTTTCCTGGCCTGGGCGCATCAGGGGTTCGCCCGGGCCTCATGGCTCACGCTGGCACACCGTGAGCATGTCACATAAGTCAGGCCCGCCGTGTCTGTGAGGTGTACCGGAAAGCACGGCAAGGGAGGCCACTATGGACGCACGTCTCGACTACAACAGCAGTGAGATCCTGCAGAAGTTCGCCAAGCAGATCAACGCGGCGGGGGCGGTCGTCGGATCGCAGGCGGCCCTGCCGCCCGGGACCGCGAACCTGGTGCTGATCCGGGCCAGCCAGATCAACGGCTGCGCGGTCTGCCTCGACATGCACACCAAGGACGCCGAACATGCGGGGGAGACCTCGGTGCGGCTCAACCTGGTCGCGGCGTGGCGCGACGCGAAGGTCTTCACCGATGCCGAGCGGGCCGCGCTTGAGCTTACCGAGCAGGGCACCCGCATCGCCGACGCCGGCGGCGGCGTTACCGACGAGGCCTGGGCGAACGCGGCCAAGCACTATGACACCGACCAGCTCGCCGCGCTGGTGTGCACCATCGCCCTCATCAACACCTACAACCGGCTGAACGTCATCAGCCGCAACCAGGGCGGTGACTATCAGCCCGGACAGTGGGGATGACGCCGACGCGCCCGCGGACAGGTCCCTAGCCCTGGATGGTCTTCCGCAACCCGCTGTCCCTTCGCGCTAGTGTGACGTTCCTGGGCCAGCCGACATCGGAGAGACCGTCATGACGTGGGAAGACTTGCTCGCCTATGGCCTGGCTAAGCCGGGCGCCTGGCAGGACGAGCCGTGGGAGGGCGACGTCGTGGCCAAGGTCGGCAGCAAGATCTTCGCGTTCCTCGGGTCAGGCACGACCGCCTCGGTAGGGCTCAAGTGCGGCGGCAGCCGGGAAGCGGCTGACGAGTGGCTGCTGCGGTATCCGGACGACGCTTCGGTGATGGCGTACATCGGCCGCTCCGGCTGGAACACGCTGAGAATCGGCGGCGCGATTCCCGACGAAGAAATCACCGAGGCCATCGATGCCTCCTATGCGGCTGTGGTGAGCAAGCTACCCAAGAAAGACCGGCCCTGAGAAACGGTACTGCATTCCGGTCCGCCGATTAAAGCGGATTTCCGCTGGTTCGTTTTTATTAACCGGGCAACGGCAGCTTGGGGTAGCAAGACGCGTGCCTGGTGCAAGCACTACGGCCCGTTCGGTGAAAATGATTGTGTTTTTGCCTTCGGTGCGGGACGCGGGCGGCCGGCACGGCCGGGCAGGCCGTAACGTGGCTGTCGTGACTAGTGACGGCGCAGAGCGGGCGTATGAAGCCGACGGGTTCGCGGTGGGTGAGCCGGCCCCTGCTTCCCTTGGGGATATGCCCCCGCCGGGTATTCCGGTGTCCGCCGGGGCGCTCATCTTCGACCAGGCCGGCCGGCTGCTGATCCTCAAGCCGACCTATAAGTCGGGCTGGACGATCCCGGGCGGCGTGATGGAGGCGGACGGCGAGACGCCGTGGGAGGCCTGCCGGCGCGAGGTCCGCGAGGAGTGCGGCGTCGACGTGCGCCGTGGACGGCTGGCGTGCATGGATTTCCGCCGCCCGCGCCCGGACCGCCCCGGAGGCATCAGGTACCTCTTTGACTGTGGCCAGGTCGACCGCACGGCCCTGGCCGGCGTCGTGCTGCAGCCCGAGGAGATCTCCGAGTACCGGCTCGCCGCGCTGCCCGACGCTCTCGGCCTGCTCCGCGGGCCCATCCGGCGGCGGGTGCGGGCGGCCACCCGAGGCCAGGGCAAGCGGGTGATTTACCTGGAGGACGGCCGCCCGGTCCCCGGGGTCGGCAAGCCGGCCCGGGCCTGAGCGAGGTCGCGGCGCGCGGCGTCGTCAGCGAACCACCAGGCAGAACGGGTGCCCGGCCGGGTCCAGTGGACCCGCCACGGAACGTCTCGTCACTCATCCGGTCACCGTCTTTCGCGCCGGCGAGGCGGCCGGTTCGTAGCTGAGGTGGACGACACCGGTGCCGAACGCGCGGGAACCGGTGAGTGCGAGGGGTACCTGGGCGCCAGGCTCGTTGAACAGGCGCTTGCCGGTGCCGAGGACAACCGGGAAGACGAGCAGATCCAGCTGGTCAAGCAGGCCCTGCCCCAGCAGCCAGCTGACCAGTGTGGAGCTACCGCTCATGCCGATGTTCTTACCCGGCTGCTGCTTCAGCGCGCTGATCGCTTCGGCGACGTTGCCGCTGATCAGAGTCGAGTTCTGCCAGTCAGCCGAGGAAAGCGAGCCGGATACGACGAATTTCGGCGTGCTGTTCATCTGGTCGGCCATTCCGCCAGACTGGCCGCCGAAGGCGGCCGCGAATCCTTCGTAGGTCACCCGGCCGAGCAGCAGGGCGTCGTTGTCCGCCATGAGCTCCCCGACGGCCTGTCCGACCTGGTCGTTGAAATAAGGGCCAGTCCATTTCTCCGGTGACTCCACCACGCCATCAAGGGAGATGAAAAGCCCGGCGGCGATCTTTCGCATGTCGCTTCCCTTCTAATGACCTGCGTTCGTAGTTGGTGCGCGCTTTAGTTGCCGCGTTTCTAGTTGCCTGCGCTAAAGAACTCAGTGAGCACGGGCGCGATAACCTGCGGCTTGACCATGTGGGTCTGGCCGGGCAGCGTGCGGTACGTCGCGTCGGGCAGCGCACCGGCCAGAGCGCGCGTCGCGTTGGTCATCCAGGCCGGGCTCTTTCCGCCGGCCGCGACGAGCGTCGGCGTCTTGACGGCGGCCCAGTCCTGGGCCGTTAGCGGCGTGCCCTGCTGGTAGTCGTGCACGATCGTGATGTCGTAGGGCAGCGTGTGGGCGACCGCCTTGAGTTTCGGCCACACGGGCGTGACCGGCATCACCGCGGTGAAGATGGCGGGCGTTCCGACAAACCGCATGAACATCTTGACCGCGTCGCCGCGGCGTCCCTCGGCCACCAGCCGGTTGAGCCGGGGTAGGTAATCGTCCGGCATCGCCGGCCGGGTGTCATCGACGATGAACGGCGGCTCGTAGACGGCCAGCTTGGCGATCGCGGGGATGCGCCCGGCCGCGTCGAGAGCCAGCGCCGCGCCGGACGACGTGCCGTGCACGAACACCGTGTCACCGGCCAGCGTGACCAGGGCCTCGATGTCCTCGACCTCGCGGTCCGGCGCATAGGGCGCCGTGTCACCGCTGGCCCCTCGGCCGCGGCGGTCGTAGGTGTACACGGTGAAATGCGGCGTCAGCTGGGCGGCGAGCTTGGGCATCGGCCCGAACGACCTGCTGCACAAGGCGCCGTCGACCAGGATCAGCGCCGGTCCCTGGCCGGCCCGGGTGAAGGCGATGGTCGTTCCGTCGGCGGAACGGACGGTGTTCATTTCAGATCCTCCATTGTCGTTGGTGCGAGCGTCCGCCTGAGCCAGGATTCCCAGGCTTGCCTGCTTCGGACCGGGTCGGCATCCTCGCTGAACAGAAGATGGGCAGCGACCAGCGGCTTACCGAAACCGCGCAGGAACCGGTAGATCGCCTCCGGCGTCCGCACGCCGATCGCGTGCGCGTTGGCGAAGTACACGACTCCGTTCACCGGCCCGATCTCGTCGGCGGTGAATCGCACCGGGTCCCCGCGGCCCGCGGGCTCGGCGATCCCCAGCCCGCGATGGAGCCGCGTCAGTTCCTCGGCCCAGGCCGTACCGGGCGGGCCGAACGCCGTGACCGGCGCCGCGAACCGGCCGGCGAAGTAGGTGAGGTACTCGACCAGGGTGCGGAAGTAAAGCTCGCCGCCTAGCGTCATCGCCTCGAACTCGTCCGCCCAGTCATCACCGGGAATGAACCCGCTGGTGACCGCCCGCAGCACGGTGCTGCCGCCCGCCCGTCCCTCGACCAGGAACTCATAGGCGATGAACCGCCCGTCGGGGGCCTGGCCGCTGCGGTAGGCGAACCGGTGCGCCGGATCCCAGCCGGTGACCTGAAGCTCCGGCGCGTAGTCGGCAAAAACGGTGCGCACGCTGCCGTCCCGGCCTGGCTGCACCTCGTTGCGGCCCATGAACCAGGAGTCGATCCCGGGGCTGGTAGCGATCGCGACCCAGACCTGATCGGGGCTCGCGGGCACTTCGGCCTGTTTGCGCTGCTCGAACGGATGACCCATCACGTTTCCTTAGGGTCGGCGGCCGGCTGGGCCGTGACGCTCGGGTGAATGGCAACGACCAGATGATGCTCGCGTCCGCCCTCGGCTTGCTCGTCGTGGTACTTCGCCACCAGCGCGGTCACGGCCTGCATCAGCTCGCCGGTAAAGGCGGCCCGGTCGGCCGCGGACGCGAACCGGACCTGGCCGTCCATCGCGAACGTCGCGACCTTCTTCCGGGCCTGGACGGCCCCCGTGACGAGGTCCCCGACATCACGGACGAGCTGCGCGGCCAGGGCGAGCAGCCAGCTCGCCGAGAGGCGGTCAGGCGCGCGGGCCGGGTCGGGAGCCACGGCCGCCAACGCGGCCGGCGAGATCACGTAGGACGCCGCCGCGGCGCGGAGCAGCCGTTCGGTGACGTTTCCCTTGCGGCGCTCCTCCACCAGCTCCACCAGCCCGTGCCGCTCCAGCATCCGCAGGTGATAGTTGACCTTCTGCCGGGGCAGGCCGGCGGCGGCGGCGAGCATGGCCGCTGAGGCCGGCTCGGTCAGCTGCGCGAGCAGCGTTGCCCGCGCTGGCTCCAGTGCGGCCTCCGCCGCGGCCGGATCGTCGATCACTGCCACATCGATCATGAACGCCAGTATCGTACCGACAAAAAAATTTGTCAAGAAGATTTTTGTTGTCGGTGATCGAACGGGCAGAAATGAGGCGGTCGCAGTCGCGTGGGGTCCTTCGTCCGGCTGGGCGTATGCGCCTGGCGTAGGTATGGGCGTGTGGGTCTGCTGCGCCGGGGCGTCTGGGTCTGGTGCGCCTCGACGGCGGTTCTAAGGATCGTGGATCAAAACTCCCCAGGGGGTAGTGGCGATCCACGATCACGGAAATAGGAGCTGGGGCGACTTAGCCGCTACGTTCCTCCGAGGATCGCGGCGCGGCGGGCCTGCTGGCCGCCGGGCACGGTCAGCCCTGGCCTAGGTTCTTCTGGAGCTCCTGACGGAACTGTTCGAATTGCGCCTGGCTCGCGGTGAACTTGGTCTCGCCGGTCTTGGGGTTCACGGTCACGAAGTACAGCCAGTTGGCGGACGCCGGATGCAGCACGGCCTGGATGGCCGCGTTCCCTGGATTGTCGATCGGGCCGGGCGTGAGGCCCTTGTACTTGTAGGTGTTGTACGGCGACGTGCTGGTGAGCTGCTGATCGGAGGCCAGGATGCCGTAGCTGTTCAGCCCGTACAGGACGGTGCTGTCGAGCTGCAGCGGTATGCCCTGGGCGAGCCGGTTGTAGATGACCCGGGCGATCTTGGGATAGTCCGACAGGCGGCCGCCCTCGGCTTGCACCAGGCTGGCCATGATGATCACCTGGCCCGGGGTCAAGTGCACCTTGCTGGCCGCGGCGGTCAGGTTCACCATGGAAGCTTCCTGGTCAAACCGCTGTACCATGCCGGTCAGCACGCCGAGCGCCGTTTCGTGCGGCACGATCTCATAGGTGGCAGGGAACAGGTAGCCCTCGGGCTTGCCCTTCGCGTACGCGGGCAGCTTAAGCAAGGCCGGGTCTTTGAGGACCTTCTCGTACGCGGCAGGCGGGATGCTGGAGTGCACGCCGAGCCAGCCCACGGTCTGGCTCAGCCGCCAGCCTTCCGGGATCGTCACCGTGATCTGCACTAGGTCCTTCGGGTTGAGCAGGTCCGCGTACGCCAGGGACGCCTTCATCTGCTTGCGCATCCCGTAGAAGCCGGGCAGCAGGCCGTTCGGATTGGAGCTGTGCTCGGCCGCGAGGACGAACGCACGAGAGCTGGCGACCACACCGAGCTTAACCAGGTCCGGCGCGAGACCGGTGGGCGTTTCCCCCGAGGTGACCTGGACCACGACCTGGCCAGCGCCAGGGCCCGGATAGTCGGCCGGGTGGTACTTGCTCTGATAGTAGCTGTAGGCGTAAGCCCCGCCGACCGCTATCGGGACGACAATGACCAGCAGCGCGGCGAGGGGGGCGATCCAGCGGAACCGGCGCCGCCTGGGGCCTGGCGGACGGCCGCCACCCGGGCGGGCCGCCTTCGGGGTATGTCCTCTCCCGGGCCCGCCGCGGCCAGCCCCGCCGCGGCCGGCCCGGCCACCGCGATCGGCCCAGCCGCCGTTATCTTCCTCGTCGTCATCCGCGCCGAAGCCAGGGACGAACCGGCCAGCCGACCCGTACTCGTCCTCGTACCCGTCGCCTGGGTACTGGCCCTGATCGCCGTACCGGTCCCGCGGGTAGAGCTCCTCGCCGCCGAGCGCGCGCGGATCCTCCCCGTGGCTGGCCCGCGCGGGCTGGCCGAGCGGCCATGCCGTCGGTTCGGGCTGGGAAAGCCGCTGGGTCCGGCGCCAGGGCGAGTCATCGGGACGCCCCTGATCCGGCCTGGGCTCGTGATGTACCGGCTCGTATCCAGGAGGCAGCGGGATCGGCGGGTCCTGTTCCCGGCGCGGGTCCTGGGGCCGGCGCGGGTCCTGGGGCCGGCGCGGGTCCTGGGGCCGGCGCGGGTCCTGAGGCCGGCGCGGGTCCTGGTACGCGCGGGAACCTTCCGGCGGCCACGGAGCCTGCGGCCACCCGCTTCCGTTCTCGCTCACGCGCTGGCCTCCGTCACTAGCTGGCCCGCGGGACGACCGGTCGCGCGTTCGGTGTCCATGGCGGCTTGCAGCAGCACGGCGGCGGCCGCGGCGTCCACGACCTGACGGCGGGCGCGGGAATCCTTCCCGCCCCGCCGCAGCGCGCCGTGTGCCTCGGTAGTGGTGAAACGCTCGTCGACGAGCCGGACCGGGACCGGGGCCAGCCGTCCGGCCAGGTCGGCGGCGAAGTCCCGGGCGGCCGCCGCCGCGGCGCCTTCCCGGCCCGACAACGATGTGGGCAAGCCGACGATGACCTCGAGCGCGCCCGCGCCGGCGGCCAGTTTCACCAGTTCGTCCTGCGCATACCGGCCTGAAGGCAGCACGGCCAGCGGAGTGGCGAGCACGCCGCCCGGGTCACTGCGGGCGACCCCGATCCGGACCGAGCCGACGTCCACCGCCAGCCGCACCCCGTGCCTCACCGGCTCGGCCCCCAAAACCCCACCGGACCCCGGGAAAGCGAGCGCTGAGCAAACCGCCCCCGGAGGCGGAAGCGTTGGGGAAGCGACCGGCCGGCGGACTGGCCTGGTCGCAGCGGGCCATTCCCGGGCAGAGCGCGACCCGGGTCGCAGCAGCATGGCAACACGTTACCTACCGGATCTGGCTATGTCTCGCAATGCGCCACGAACGGCCTCAAATGCCTCATCGACCACGCCCGGGTGGCGGTCGGACAGCGGGGCGCCGCCGCCCTGGGCGACATCGGGCTTTCCGCCGCCGTTGCCGCCGAGGGCCTTCGCGGCCACGCCGACCAGGGAACCCGCCGACAGGCCGGAACCGCGGCCGGCCTCGTTGACCGCGATGACGACGACCGGCTTCTCCGCGGGCACGCCGACGATCATGACCACCGCGGGGCGGGCTTGCGGTACCCGGCCGCGTACGTCGAGCGCCAGCTTGCGGATGTCGTCGGGATCGGTCCCGTCGGGCACGCGGTGCGCGACGAAGGCCATCCCGTTGATGTCCTCCGCGCCGGCCGCGATCTCCCCGGCCGATTCAAGCAGCCGGGCCGCCCGCAGCCGCTGCAGCTCGCGCTCGGCGTCCCTGAGCCTGGTCACCACGTTGGAGATCCGCTCGGGCAGCTGCTCGCGAGGCGTCTTGAACTGCTCGCTGAGCTGGCTGACCAGCGCGCTCTCCCGGGCAAGGAAATGGAACGCGTCGATGCCGACCAGCGCCTCGATCCGGCGCACACCCGATCCGATGGACGCCTCACCCAGCACCTTGATCAGGCCGAGCTGACCGGACCTGGCGACGTGCGTGCCGCCGCACAGCTCCCGCGAGTAGTCGCCGACCTCGACCACCCGGACCCGGTCGCCGTACTTCTCGCCGAACAGCGCGAGCGCCCCCATCTCGCGGGCCTCCTCCTGAGTGGTGTAGAAGGCGTGCACGTCAAGGTCGTTGACGAGAACCTCGTTGACCTCGTCCTCGGTATCCCGCAGCACCGATAGCGGGACGGCGCCCCCGGCGGTGAAGTCGAACCTGAGCCGGCCCGGCGCATTCTCCGAGCCCGCCTGCGCCGCCGATTCCCCGAGCGCCCCGCGCAGCGCGCGGTGCACGAGGTGGGTCGCGGTGTGGGACCGGGAAAGCGCGCGGCGGCGTTCCACATCGACCTCCGCGAATGCGGGGGCGCCGGTCCTCACCTCACCCGAGGTGACCTTGCCCCGGTGCACGATGAGCCCGGGCAGCGGCGCCTGCACGTCGAAGACATCGACCTCGCCGCCGGTCACCCTGATCGTGCCCGTGTCGGCGAGCTGGCCGCCGCCCTCGGCGTAGAACGGGGTGCGGTCCAGGACCACGTCGACTTCCGTGCCCGCGCCCGCCGCGGCCACCGGCGCGCCGTGGACCATCAGGCCGAGGATGGTCGCCTCGCCGGAGATCTGGTCGTAGCCGGTGAACGTGACCGCGCCGGACCTTTCGAGCATCTCGGCGAACGCCGAGATGTCGGCGTTGCCGGTTTTCTTCTCGGCCGCGTCCCGCTTCGCGCGTTCGCGCTGCTCGGCCATGAGCCGGCGGAACCCTTCGTCGTCGACGGTCAGGCCCTGCTCCGCCGCCATCTCCAGGGTCAGGTCGATCGGGAAACCGTAGGTGTCGTGCAGCTGGAAGGCCTGAGCGCCGGACAGCGTGCTGGAGTTCCGGCGCCGGTTCTCCTCGACCGAGGCATCGAAGATCGCGGTGCCGGTGCGCAGCGTACTAGCGAACGCCGTTTCTTCCGCGTCGATGACCGTGTGGATGTTCGCGGCGTCGCGGTGCAGCTCGGGGTACAGCTGCCCCATCGCCTCGATCGCGACCGAGGTGAGCTGGTGCATATAACGCTCGCCGCCCGAGTTCGCCGCCCCGCCGCCGCGCTGGCTGCCGGCCAGCAGGCGAAGGTTCCTGATGCTCCGCCGGACGATGCGCCGCAGCACGTAGCCGCGGCCCTCGTTACTCGGCAGCACCCCGTCCTCGATCAGCATCACCGCGCTGCGCACGTGGTCGGCGACCACGCGGAGCGCCACGTCGGCCCGCGGCTCCCGGCCGTACTCCTGCTCGGTGAGCTCCGCCGCCCGGTCCAGGATCTTCCACGTGGTGTCGATCTCGTAGATGTTGTCGACCCCTTGCAAGATGGAGGCCATCCGCTCCAGGCCCATCCCGGTGTCGACGTTCCTGGACGGCAGCGGGCCCGCGATGTCGAAGTCGTCCTTGGCCCGGACCGCGCTCAGCTGGTCCTGCATGAACACCAGGTTCCAGACCTCGAGGAAGCGGTCCTCGTCCGCCGCGGGGCCGCCGTCGCGGCCGTATTCGGGGCCGCGGTCGTAGTAGATCTCCGAGCACGGTCCGCCGGGACCCGGTACGCCCATGTGCCAGTAATTGTCGGCCAGGCCGCGGTGCTGGATCCTGCCTTCCGGCAGCCCGATCTCGTCCCGCCAGATCGCGTACGCCTCGTCGTCCCCGTGCAGGACGGTGGCCCACAGCTTGCTCTCCGGGAACCCGAACCCGCCGTCCGCCTCGGACTTAGTCAGCAGCTCCCAGGCGTACCTGATCGCGCCCTGCTTGAAGTAGTCGCCGAACGACCAGTTGCCCAGCATCTGGAAGAACGTGGCGTGCCTGGTGGTCTTGCCTACCTCTTCGATGTCGAGCGTCCGCACCACCTTCTGCGCGTCAGCGACCCGCCGGTACGGCGGCGTCCGCTGGCCGAGGAGGTACGGCTTGAAGGGCTGCATGCCCGCGATGACGAACAGCACCGTGGGATCGTCGGCGACCAGGGAGGCCGATGGCACGATTTCGTGCCCCTGCTGCTTGAAGTACGCAAGGAAGCGGCGGGCGATCTCTGCCGACTCCATCAGTGGCCATCCTTCGTGTCGTCGTGTCGCGCGGCCGGGCGTGGCGTTGCCTCGAGCGGCACCGCCCGCCGGCGCGCGGCCTCCAGGGTCTGGGGCTGAGCGTTTTGGCTAGTCCTGAGGGTAGAGCCTGCGGGCTCGGAATGCCGAGCCATATAGAGCTCCATGCC
Organism: uncultured Actinomycetes bacterium; assembly: GCA_963806335.1. Classification (GTDB taxonomy): domain Bacteria; phylum Actinomycetota; class Actinomycetes; order Streptosporangiales; family Streptosporangiaceae; genus Palsa-504. Next base: position 86,666 of record CAWDXO010000011.1, on the reverse strand, counting down.
CTCCCGCACGTCGCGGGTGAACCGGTAGCTCTCCCGGGCCGCCCGGATTGCCGCCCGCCGGGTGTGCCGGACCGAAATCAGCGGCTTCGGCGGGCCGGCGCCAGTCCCGGCGGGCCGGCCAGCCGTGGCGGCCCGGCCGCCCGCGGCGTCCAGGCTGGGGCCCAGATTCAGGCGGCCCGCTATCTGGCGGCCGACGGCGGAGGCGCGGCGGTAGGCCACGATCCCCGTCACCGCCCCGGCGGTGAGCCAGAATCCCCTGCGGATCACCGCGACCCCCTCCCCCGGCTTCCGGTCCTGGCCAGATCCCCGCGCTCGACCACGTGGCCGGGCAGCGTGCGCCGCCCGGACCGGCGCAGGCCGACGGCGTGCTTGACCCCGTAAGCCAGCGCGCCCGCCCGGCCGACCGGGCCGTTGGCGATCGAGCGGCCGAGCCCGGCCAGCGACGTCACCTGACCGGCGAGCTCATTCATCCCGGCCCCGAGTTCGTCCATGCTGGCCGTGACCGACTCGGTACGGTCAAGCTGCCGGCCGGCCCGGTCCACGGCGGCCTGCGCCCCGTCGACAGCCGCCTGCGCGCGCTGCAGCAGCACGTCCCCGCGCTCTCGCACGTCGGCGACCAGCCGGGTTCCCTCGGACAGGAACCGGCCCAGCCGGAACAGCACGAAGATCCCGGCGCACACGAGCAGGGCGAAGGACACGGCGGCGATCAGCGCGGCGAGTTCGGCCGCGTTCAAGACAGAACCGTCCGTGTCATGTCTGCTCCTTCGTTGTCTTCCCGAGGATGGCGCGGATGCGCTCGGCTCGTTCGCCGACACGGGCTTCCAGGCCGTGCCCCGACGGCTCGTAATACCTGCGGTCCGCCACCGAGTCGGGGGCGTAACGCTGCGGGACGATGCCGTCGTCGAAGTCGTGCGGGTACAGGTAGCCCTCGCCGTGGCCTACCTTGCCCGCTCCAGGATAGTGGGCGTCGCGCAGATGCGCAGGCACCGCGCCTACTAGTCCCGCCCGCACGTCGGCGTCGGCGGCGCCGATCGCCTTGATGACCGCGTTGGATTTGGGCGCCAGCGATATGTGGATCACCGCCTGGGCGAGGTTGATCCGCGCCTCGGGCAGCCCGACGAACTCCACCGCCTGGGCCGCGGCGACGGCGGTCTGCAGCGCGGTGGGGTCGGCCATCCCGACATCCTCGCTGGCGTGCACGATGAGCCGCCTGGCGATGAACCGCGGGTCCTCCCCCGCCGCGATCATCCTGGCCAGGTAGTGCAGCGCCGCGTCCACGTCGCTGCCCCGCATGGACTTGATGAACGCGCTGATCACGTCGTAGTGCTGGTCACCGTCGCGGTCGTAGCGCAGCGCGGCCCGGTCCACCGCGCGCTCGAGCGCCGCCACGTCGATACGCCCGCCCGCGGGCATCCCGAGCGCGGCCGCCTCCAGGTAGGTGAGCGTGCGGCGCGCGTCGCCGCCTGCCAGCCGCACCAGGTGATCGGCGGCCTCGTCGTCGAGCGTGACGGCGCCGCCGAGCCCGCGCGGATCCGCCAGCGCCCGGCTGACGACCTCGCGGACGTCGTCGTCCGACAGCGGCTGCAAGGTGAGCAGCAGCGACCGGGACAGCAGCGGGGACACGACGGAGAAGAACGGGTTCTCCGTGGTCGCGCCGATGAAGGACACCCAGCGGTTCTCGACCGCGGGTAGCAGCGCGTCCTGCTGGGTCTTGCTGAACCGGTGCACCTCGTCCACGAACAGCACGGTCTGCGCGCCGTTCATGCCGAGCGCGCGCCGGGCCGCGTCGACCGCCGCGCGCACGTCCTTGACCCCGGCGCTCACCGCCGACAACTCCACGAACCGCCGCCTGGTCACCTGACTGACCACGTAGGCCAGCGTCGTCTTGCCGGTGCCCGGCGGTCCCCATAGCAGCAGCGACATCGGCGCGTCGTTGTCGATCAGCTTACGGAACGGCGTGCCCGCACCGGTCAGGTGCCGCTGACCGATCACTTCGTCCAGGCTGCGCGGCCGCATCCGGACCGCAAGCGGCGCGGCCGCGCTAGCGGCCGCATCTTCCGCCTCGTCGAACAGGCTCTCGGGCTGGCCGTCTCCTACTCTGGCCATCCCCAGACACTACCGCCCGGACCGAACCCTGCTGGCCAACGGAAAGCGGTCGCGTCAATTTAGTCTTGACGACCCAACTGACGTCAACCTAGCCTTGACGCATGGACAACTTCCCGATCCCCCTCGACAACCTGATCGGCTACGTCAAGGCGCTGCACCCGGACGGCGGCCCGCTGAACCACCTCTCCGACGCCGTCACGGTTGCCGCGCGGATGGACGAGCAGTCCGACGCCCTGATCGGCTATTTCGTCGACCAGGCCCGGCACTCAGGCGCCTCGTGGAGCCTCATCGGCGCCAGCATGGGCGTGTCCAAGCAGGCGGCCCAGCAGCGGTTCGTCACGGCCCTGGTGCCCGAGGGCGGCCAGATGTTCTCCCGCTTCACCCAGCGCGCCCGCAACGCGCTCTACGCCGCCGGGCAGATCGCGGGCTGGTCGCAGCACGAGCGGGTCGACGCCACGCATATGGTCGCGGGCCTGCTGAGCGAACCGGAGGGGCTCGCGGCCAGGATAATCCACCAGGCCGGGGTCACCGACGAGCAGATATACGCCGTCTTCGAGGTCGACGCGGCGACGGATCCGGCAGCCGGGGGCGACGCGGACGCGGCCGCCATCCGCACGCTCCGTTTCACCGACGACGGCAAGGCCGCGCTCAAGGGGACACTGAAGGCGGCGCTCCGGCTCGGTCACAACTACATCGGCACCGAGCACCTGCTGCTCGGCGTGTTGTTCGCCGACGGCGACGCGGCCCGGGCGCTGACCACGGCCGGCCTGTCCGTGCCCCGCGTCGAGGCCGGGCTCGCCGACGAATTCGCCCGCATCAAAGCCGAGCGGCAGGCCTAGCTCCCTCTCCTGGCGTCTCCGGGAGTGGTCCTGACCCCGCGTCGTGCGGCTCGATGGAGCATCGAGCCGCATAGCACCGGCTCGATGGAGCATCGAGCCGGTTGCCGACGACGGGTAGGCGGCTCCGATCGGGCGTTTTACGCCATTTCGCGACTAAGAAGCCTTCGGGGTCTCCGGGATCACGTCGATGCCGGCCTCGCGGCGCTGAGCCTCCGTGATGACCGTCGGCGCGCCGGTCAGCGGGTCGAGCCCCGACGCGGCCTTGGGGAAGGCGATCACGTCGCGGATCGACTCGGCCCCCGCGAGCAGCATGATGACCCGGTCCCAGCCGAACGCGATGCCGCCGTGCGGCGGCGGACCGTACTTGAACGCGTCGAGCAGGAAGCCGAACTGGGACCGTGCCTCCTCCGGTGACAGCCCGATCACGTCGAACACGGCCTGCTGCATCGAGGACTTGAAAATACGGATGGATCCGCCGCCGATCTCGTATCCGTTGCACACGATGTCGTACGCGTCGGCCAGCGCGCCGCCCGGCTCGGTGACGAACTTGCCTGCCCATTCGGGCAGCGGCGCCGTGAACGGATGGTGCACGGGCGTCCAGCCGCCCGATTCTGTCTCCTCGAACATCGGCGCGTCCAGCACCCAGAGGAACGACCACGCCGACTCGTCGATCAGGCCGCACCGGCGCCCTATCTCCAGCCGGGCCGCGCCGAGCAGTTCCCTCGACGGGTTGGGCGCCCCGGCCGCGAAGAACACGGCGTCGCCGGGCGCGGCGCCCACCGCGTCGGCCAGCCCGGACCTCTCCTCCTCCGACAGGTTCTTCGCCACCGGCCCGAAGACCTCGCCGTCCGGGCCGATCAGCACGTACGCTAGCCCGCGCGCGCCGCGCGAGCGGGCCCACTCCTGCCACCCGTCAAACTCGCGCCGCGACTGGGCGGCGCCGCCCGGCATGACGACGGCGCCAACGTACGGCGCCTGGAAGACCCGGAACTCCGTGGCCGCGAAGTACTCGGTCAGGTCGGTGAGCTCGCAGCCGAACCGCAGGTCGGGCTTGTCCGAGCCGTACGATGCCATCGCGTCCGCGTAGGTCATCCGCGGCAGCGGCGTCGGCACCTGGTAGCCGACCAGCTCCGACCACAGCCGCGTGACTACGTCTTCGGCGACGCGGATGACGTCATCCCTGGTGACGAAGGACATCTCGATGTCGATCTGGGTGAACTCAGGCTGCCGGTCCTTGCGGAAGTCCTCGTCCCTGAAGCACCGGGCCAGCTGGTAGTAGCGCTCCAGGCCGCCCACCATGAGCAGCTGCTTGAACAGCTGCGGTGATTGCGGCAGCGCGTACCAGTGGCCGGGCCGCAGCCGCACCGGGACGAGGAAGTCGCGCGCGCCCTCGGGCGTCGACCTGGTCAGGTCCGGGGTCTCCACGTTCACGAAGCCGTGCTCGCGCATCACGTCGGACAGCAGGTAGGCGGCGTCGGACCGGGTCCTGAGGGCCTGCGCGGTTTGCTCCCGCCTGATGTCCAGGTACCGGTACTTGAGCCGGATGTCCTCGCTGACCTCGGCCGAGCCCTCGATCGCGAACGGCAGCGGCTCGGCTTCGCTGAGCACCTCGACCTCGTCCGCGACGACCTCGATCTCGCCGGTGGGGAGTTCGGGGTTCTCGTTCCCGGCCGGCCGCGCCCGCACCGTCCCGGTCACGAGCACGCAGAACTCGGACCTCAGCTCGTGGGCGACGGCCTCCTCGCCTCGCCATACCACCTGCGCGACGCCGCTCGCGTCGCGCAGGTCGATGAAGACCACGCCACCGTGGTCCCGGCGCCGCGCCACCCACCCGGCCAGCACCACTTGCTCCCCCGCGTGCGACGCGCGCAGCGTCCCCGCCTGATGGGTGCGGATCATCGAGCTGCCCCTCTTCCTTAGGTCAAATCTTTTTATCCGAACGATCCGGACTGCTTGCGACCGGCCAGCCGGGCGCATCCCGGCGTGCTTACAGACCCCTGACCGGTCCTGCCTGCGGGGCGAGGCCGGTCAGGAACGGATTCGTCCGGCGTTCCGCGCCGATAGTGGTCTGCGGCCCGTGCCCGGACAGCACGACCGTCTGGTCGGGCAGGGTCAGGCAGACCCGCGCCAGGCTGCGCAGGATCGTCGGGTAATCCCCGCCGGGCAAGTCGGTGCGCCCGATCGACCCGGCGAACAGCAAGTCCCCGGAGAACAGGACATCGGTGTCGTCAGTCCCGCCTCCGCCTATTTTGCTCATCCCTGCCAAAGGCAGCCGGAATGCCACGGATCCTTCCGTGTGCCCGGGCGCGTGGTTCACGGTGATCTCAAGCCCGACGAGGCTCAAAGTCATCCCGTCCGCCAGTTCTTTAACATCGTCTGGTTCGGTGAATTCCAGCCCGCCGAACAGTTCCTGTCCCGTCCCGAGCGGGAAGCCCTTTGCGGGGTCGCTCAGCAATGCGCGGTCGCGCGGGTGGATGTACGCCGGGATGCCTTTCGCGTCGCAGACCGGCGCGACGGACCAGACATGGTCAATATGACCGTGAGTGAGCAGAACGGCGGCCGGGCTGAGCCGGTGCTCGGTCAGGATTTCGGTGATCCCGGGCTCGGCGTCCTGGCCCGGATCGATGATCACGCACTGCTCACCGGGCGCGGGCGCAACTACATAACAGTTGGCCGCGAACGCGCCGGCCGGGAACCCTGCGATGAGCACAATCGTCCTTTCTCACGGTACGGTGTCTCAGGCTACCGAGGGGACCCGCATGGCAGCGAACCGATAACGAAGGGTACCGATCCCGGCATCTGGAAGGTACGATTCGCGAACGATCGCGAATACTGCGGGCGGGCTTCCTTCGTACGCCTCCGGAGGACTAGTACCGCCTATGTATCGAGGTCACAGGTATACACCGGGTTCCATGGCCTGCCTCCCGTGAATACCAGCGGTAGCCGGATAGTTCGACAGGCCAAGGAGGACTCGACCGGTGGCGGGTAAGAACGAGCGCCAGCGCAGGCAAGCCAGGGAGAAGTACCGCCGCGAGCAGCAGCTGCGGTCGGCCAGACGGCGCCGGATCCGCAGGCGCGGAGTCATCGGGGCCAGCGTAATCCTCGTCGCGGGGCTCATCGCCTCGCTGCTCCTGGTCTTCCTCCCCGGCGGCGGCAAGCACCCGTCGGCCGCACCCAGCAAGTCACCGAGCGCCACGCCGTCGGCGACGACGGTGGCCGAGCCCGCGCATCACTGCACCTACAGCAAGGCCACCACGCCGGCGGCGCGCGCCGTAAGCGACCCGCCGGCCACGCCTGACTACACCGACAGCTACCAGGCGACGATCAACACCAACCTGGGCAAGCTCGTCCTGTCCCTGGCCAACAGCAAGGCCACCTGCACGGTCAACTCGTTCGTCCACCTGGCCGAGGCGGGCTACTTCAACAACACCCAGTGTCACCGGCTGGTGAACAGCGGCCCCTACGTGCTGCAGTGCGGCGATCCGTACGCCACCGCGGCGACCAAGCTGACCTGCAGCACGACCGGCAAGATCGGCACCGGCGGGCCGGGGTATCAGTTCGCCACCGAGAACACCACCGGCGCCACGTACCCGGCCGGCACGGTCGCAATGGCCAACACCGGCACCGCGGACAGCAATGGCAGCCAGTTCTTCATCGTGTACCAGGACAGCACCTCGGGGCTCGCGGCCTCGTATACACCGTTCGCCACGGTTTCTTCTGGGCTCGATATCGTCCAGAATGTGGCGAAGAAGGGGTACTCGTGTGAGTACATGCAGTCGGGTCAGTCCGAAGGTGGCGCCCCGGAGGAAAAGGTCGTTATTGACAGCGTGACGATCAAGAAAACCTGACGCGAGCACGACACACGCAGGAGGTTCGCCGTGACCACCGCCTACCATCCGTGGGGCCGGGTAGACGCCGACGGGACGGTCTATGTCCGTACCGCCGACGGCGAGCGGGTGATCGGCTCGTGGCAGGCGGGAAGTCCTGACGAGGCGATCGCCTTCTTCCAGCGCAAGTACGAGGCGCTCGAGACCGAGGTCGTCCTGCTCGAGCAGCGGATCGCCGCCACCGACATGGCTCCCGCCCAGGCTTCCGCCAGCGTGCAGCGCCTGGTCCGCAGCATCTCCGAGGCCAACGCGCTGGGCGACCTCGACGGGCTGCGGGCGCGTCTTGAGCGTGTGACCGAGGACGTCGGTCACCGCCGCGAAGAGGCCAGGGCGGCCCGGGAGCAGGCGCGCGTGGCGGCCAGGGAGATCAAGGAGCGGATCGTCGCCGAGGCCGAGCAGATCGCCGTGGAGGCCACCCACTGGAAGAGCAGCGGCGAGCGGATGCGCGAGCTGCTTGAGGAGTGGAAGGCGGCCCCGCACGCCGAGCGGGCCGCCGAGGCCGCGCTATGGAAGCGCCTGTCCGCCGCCCGCAACGCGTTCACCAAGCGGCGCAAGGCCTATTTCGCCACCCTGGAAGCCGAACGCGAAGACGTCAGGGCCCGCAAGGAGAAGCTGGTCGCCGACGCCGAGGCCCTGTCAGGATCCACCGACTGGGGCGCGACCACCAGCGCGTACCGCGAGCTGATGCGGCAGTGGAAGGCGGCCGGACGGGCCGACAGGGACACCGAGGCCGAGCTGTGGAAGCGGTTCCGGGGCGCCCAGGACAAGTTTTTCACCGCCCGCTCCGAGGTGTTCTCCGCCAAGGACGCCGAGTTGCGCGAGCACGCCGAGGCCAAGCAGGAACTGCTCGACGCGGCGCAGAACCTGCTGCCGGTGTCCGATGTCCGGGCCGCCAGGTCGGCGCTGCGCCTCCTCCAGGAGCGATGGGAGCAGATCGGGGCGGTCCCGAGAGACGCGCGCGAGCACCTGGAGTCCGGGCTGCGGCGGATCGAGGACGCGATCCGCAAGGCGGAAGAAAACCAGTGGCGCCGGTCGAACCCCGAGGCGCTGGCGCGAGCCGAGGGCGCCGTGGCCCAGCTGCGCGCGACCATCGCCCAGCTGGAGAAGACGCTGGCCCAGGCGCGCGACCAAGGCGACGCCCGAGCCGAGCAGACCGCCGAGGAAGCCCTGACCGCCCGCCGGGCCTGGCTCGAAGAAGCCGAGCACACCCTGGCGGAGTTCAGCTCCTTATCCTCGGGGGGACGATCCCCCCCAGACCCCCCCTGATCCTGGGGGACCCTTCCCCCAGACCCCCTTGGGGCCCGCCCCGGCGGGGCCCGCTTATCCCGGCTCCGCCGGGATGGGCCGCTTATCCCGGCTCCGCCGGGATAAGCTCGTCATGCGGTAGACGTCGTAGACGCCGTCGATGGCGCGGACGGCGCGCAGGACGTGACCGAGGTGCTTGGGATCGCCCATCTCGAACGTGAACCGGCTGAACGCTACCCGGTCCCGGCTGGTGGTCACGGTGGCGGACAAGATGTTGACGTGCAGGTCGGACAGCACCCTGGTCACGTCGGAGAGCAGCCTGGTCCGATCGAGCGCCTCGACCTGGATGGCGACGAGGAAGACCGAGCCGTCGGTCGGCGCCCAGTGGACGTCGACCATCCGCTCCCGCTGGGTGTCGGACAGGTGCACGATGTTCACGCAGTCGACCCGGTGCACGGACACGCCGTGGCCGTGGGTGACGAAGCCGGTGATCTGGTCGCCCGGCACCGGCGTGCAGCACCGGGACAAGCGTACCCATACGTCCGGCGCGCCGGTGACCTCGACGCCGGAGTCACCGGGGGCCCGGGGCTGCGGGGCCTTGGTCGGCAGCGTGGTCTCGGCTAGGTCCTCCTGCGCGCCGGCGAGGCCGCCGACCGACTTGACCAGCTTCTCGACCACCGACTGGGCGCTGACCCGGCCCTCGCCGACCGCCGCATACAGCCCGGACACGTCCGGGTAACGCAGATCGCGGGCCAGCTGGAGCACCGTGTCGGCGGCCGCGAGCCGCTGCAGCGGCAATCCCTGCTTGCGCATGGCCCGGGCGATCTGGTCCTTGCCGGCCTCGACCGCGGCTTCCCGGCGTTCCTTAGAGAACCACTGCCTGATCTTGTTCCTGGCCCGGGGACTCTGGACGAACTTGAGCCAGTCCCGGCTCGGTCCGGCTTCGGCCGCCTTGGAGGTGAAGATCTCCACGGTGTCGCCGTTGTCCAGCGTGGACTCCAGCGCCACCAGCCTGCCGTTGACCCGGGCGCCCATGGTCCGGTGCCCGACCTCGGTGTGAATGGCGTAGGCGAAGTCCACCGGAGTCGCGCCTTGCGGCAGGGCCACCACCTCGCCGCGGGGCGTGAACACGTAAACCTCGGCGGCCGCCAGGTCAAAGCGGAGCGACTCCAGGAACTCGGCCGGGTCCTCGGTCTCGCGCTGCCAGTCCACGAGCTGCCTGAGCCACGCCATATCCTGGGTATCGTCCTTGGCGTCCTTGGCCCGGTTGCCGAAGACCGCCTCTTCCTTGTACTTCCAGTGCGCCGCGACCCCGTACTCCGCCCTGCGGTGCATGCCCCAGGTACGGATCTGCAGCTCAACCGGCTTGCCGCCCGGCCCGATGACGGTCGTGTGCAGCGACTGGTACATGTTGAACTTCGGCATCGCGATGTAGTCCTTGAACCGTCCGGGGACGGGATTCCATCGCGCGTGAACGGTGCCGAGCGCCGCGTAGCAGTCCTTGACCGAATCGACGAGGACGCGGATGCCCACCAGGTCGTAGATGTCGTCGAAGCCGACGTTCCTGGCGATCATCTTCTGGTAGATCGAGTAGTAGTGCTTGGGCCGGCCGGTCACGCTCGCCTTGATCTTGTTCTCGCGCAGGTCCGCCGATACCTCTTCGGTCACTTCCTGCAGGAAGACCTCGCGTCGCGGGGCACGGCCGGAGACCAGGCGGACGATCTCGTCGAAGCGCTTCGGGTACAGCGTCGCGAAGGCGAGATCCTCAAGCTCCCATTTCACCGTGTTCATGCCGAGCCGGTGGGCGAGCGGAGCATAGATCTCGAGCACCTCACGGGACTTGCGCTCCTGCTTTTCCCTGGGCAGGTAGCGCAGCGTCCGCATGTTGTGCAGCCGGTCCGCGAGCTTGATCACCAGCACGCGGATGTCGCGGGACATCGCGACCACCATCTTGCGGACGGTTTCCGCCTCGGCCGACTCGCCGTACTTGACCTTGTCCAGCTTGGTGACGCCATCCACGAGCGCCGCGATGTCCTCGCCGAACTCGCCGCGCAGCTCGGTCAGGGTATAGGGGGTGTCTTCCACCGTGTCGTGCAGCAGCGCGGCGCAGATGGTCTCGGTATTCATGCCGAGCTCGGCCAGGATGGTCGCCACCGCCAGCGGGTGGGTGATGTAGGGGTCGCCGCTGCGCCGCTTCTGGTCCCGGTGCCAGTAGGCAGCCGACTCGTAGGCCCGCTCGATGAGCCGGATATCGGCCTTCGGGTGGGTCGCGCGCACGGTCTTGATCAGCGGCTCGAGCACCGGATTGATCGTCGTGCCGCGCTGCGCGCCGAGCCGGGCGAGTCGCCGCCGCACCCCGACGCCGGGCGCCGCGACGTCAGCGGGGGGTCCCGGGACGGTCGTCTTCGCCCGGTCGGTCCCGGCACGCCCGTTTCGCTCGCCGCGGGTGGTCCGGCCCGCGCTGGCCCTTCCCGGACGGTGAGTTCCCTCGGTCTCGGCGGCCTCACCGGCCGCTGGAGTCGCCTGGGGACCTGAGGTAGCTTGGGCGTCCGGAGCTTCTTGGCGCTCGGAGGTCTCCTGGCTGCTGTCGGCCGCGCGACCGCCGGGCACGCCTGCCGCTTCCGCCGCCTCGGCCTGTTCCGCATCAGCTACGGGATTGCTATCCCGCTGTGCGTCCACCCCGACAGCATCGGCCGCCCTCGTGCCGGTCGTGATCACATCACCGGCCACTCGTGCTCCTCGCATCTGCCAAGTCATCAGTGTACTTGGATGAGACCAACACCAGATGACCGGCTGGCGATTCCCGGCGAGAGTCCCAGGCAGGAAATGGGGCGGGAATCGCTGCTAGACCGTGACCAGCGCGGTGACGGGCAGGTCGGCCAGCTTGGTACGGCCGCCCAGGAAGGACAGCTCGAGCAGCACCGCGAGGCCGGCCACCTGCGCGCCCGAGTGCTGGACCAGGTTGGCCGTGGCCCGGCCGGTCCCGCCGGTGGCCAGGACGTCGTCGATGACCAGCACACGATCCGACGGCTGGAAGGCGTCGGCCTGGACCTCGAGGGTGGCGATGCCGTATTCCAGCTCGTAATCCTGCGCGAACGTGGTGCCGGGCAGCTTGCCCTTCTTGCGGATCGGCACGAAGCCCACGCCGAGACGGCAGGCCACCGGGGCGGCGAGGATGAAACCGCGCGCCTCGATGCCCGCCACCTTGTCCACGGGCCCGTACAGCGCGGCCAGGCCCTCGACCACCGCGTGGAACGCCTTGCCGTCGGCGAGGAGGGGGGCGATGTCCTTGAAGACCACGCCGGCCTGCGGGTAGTCCGCGACGTCACGGACCCGGCTCGTGATGATCCGGGCCAGCTCCGAGTCGCCGCCTCGCGGTTCGGCCATCTGCTAGCGCCGCTTCTTCTTGCCGGCCGGGCGGTGCCGCGCCGAACCGCTACCGCTCCGGCGCGGCTGCTGCCGGGGACCCGACCGGGCCGCGCCTAGCGTCCCCCGGCCGGCCGGAACCCCGGAGACCCCGGCTCCGCCTGGGACCCGCGAGGCGGTGGCGGTCAGCTCATCAGTGGACGACGCGTCGTCGTCGGCGTAGCCGGCCTCGTCCAGGTCGGAGTCGGCGAGCGGCTCGGACGCGACCCCGGACTGGGACGCGACCCCGGACTGGGACGCGACCCCGGAACGGGAACCGGCGCCGGACTGTGCCTTGGCCACGGCCCGCTTGGCCGCGCGGCCGCCGGAGGCGCGCACCGCCACCCGCTTGGCCAGGGCCTGGTACTGCGGCTCGCGCTCCTTCAGGTCGGCGAGCACCGGCGTCGCGATAAAGATGGAGGAGTAGGTGCCGGAAAGCATTCCGATGAACAGCACCAGAGCGAGTTCCTCGAGCTCGTTGTTGGCGCCGAGCAGGGTGGTCGCGACGATAAGGATCGCGGCGACGGGCAGCAGCGCGATCAGCGAGGTGTTGATCGACCGGACCAGGGTCTGGTTCAGGGCCAGGTTCGCCGCCTGGCTGTAGGTGGTGCGGGCGCCGCCGAGCAGCCCGGCCGTGTTCTCCCGCACCTTATCGAAGACGACAACGGTGTCATACAGCGAGTAACCGAGAATGGTCAGCAACCCGATGACGGTGGCCGGGCTGACCTGGAAACCGGCCAGCGCGTACACCCCCGTCGCGATGACGAGGTCGTGTATCAGGGCCACGAAGGCGGCCACCGCCATCTTCCACTCGAACGCGATCGACAGGTAGATCACGATCACGACCAGGAAGGCGATCAGCGCCTCCAGGGCCTTGCCGGAGATCTGGCTGCCCCAGCTCGGTCCCACCGTGGTGACGCTGATGCTGTCGGAGTTCACGCCGAGATCGCTGTGCAGTGTGTTCTCGAGCGTGACCGTCTGCGGGCCGGTCAGGGCCTTGGTCTGAACCTGCCAGCCGTTCTGCTGGCCGTTAACCCGCTGCACGACCGCGCCGCTGACACCCCCGTCGCTGACCGCGTTCTGCACCTGGGTGAGGGACGTCGACGAGGACGAGGCGGGGAACGTGAACACCGCGCCGCCCTTGAAGTCGACGCTGAAGTCCAGGCCGCGCACCAGCAGGGCCACGATGCTGATCAGCAGGATCGCTCCGGAGATCGCGTACCAGGTGCGCTGCCGGCCGACGAAGTCGAACGAGATCTCACCGCGGTACAGCTTGCCGCCGATCTGCCCCAGGCGCGACATCATGACCCCCCAGTGTTTCCGGACCCGGCGTTTCCGGACGCCGTGCCGCGCGACGCGGGATCAGGCCGGCGCCGGACCTGGTTGCGGCGGACCGAGGACCGCCACGGTGTCTTGGCCCCTAGCCGGGCAGGATCAAGGCCGGACATGGGGTGGCCGTCGCCGAAGAACTTCGTCCGCGCCAGCAGCGTCACCATCGGCTTGGTGAACAGGAACACCACCACGATGTCGATCAGCGTGGTCAGGCCGAGGGTATAGGCAAAGCCCTTGACCTCGCCGATGGCGAAGTAGTACAGCAGCACTGCGGCCAGGAAGGACACCGTGTCAGAGACCATGATCGTGCGCCTGGCGCGCTTCCAGCCGGACTCGACCGCCGGGCGCAGTTGCTTGCCCTCGCGCACCTCGTCCCGCAGTCGTTCGAAGAAGACGACGAACGAGTCCGCGGTGATGCCGATCGCCACGATCAGGCCGGCGATCCCGGACAGCTGGAGCGTGAAGTTCTGGTACTTGGAGAGCAGCACGATCGCCAGGTACGCGATAAGCGCCGCGATGGCCAGGCTGGAGACGGACACGATGCCCAGGCCGCGGTAATACAGGAACGAGTACAGCACCACCAGGAGCAGCCCGATCGCGGCCGCGATCAGGCCGGCCACCAGCTGGTTGTGGCCCACCTGCGCCGAGACCGAGGCTACGTACAGCGGCTTGAGATCCAGCGGTACCGAGCCGTACTTCAGCTGGTTCTGCAGCTGCGTGGCCTGGGCCTGGGTGAAGCTGCCGGTGATCTGGGCGTTGCCGCCGGGAATGGGCTGGTTGATCTCCGGTGCCGACACGACGTTGCCGTCAAGGGCGACCGCGACCTGGTCCAGGACATAGGAGTTTTCGTCGCCACCCGCGCCTGCGGTGTAGTACTTGTTGTACAGGTCGGAGGTCAGCGTGCCGAAGGCCGAGGTGCCCGCGCCGTTCAGCGTCAGGTTGACCTGCCACTGGTTGGAGGTCGTGGACAGGGTCGCGCTGGCCGCGGTGACCTGCGTACCCTGCACCTTAGCCACGTCGAGCGCGTACTTGCCCCACGTGCCCCCGTTGTTGCCGCAAGCCACCACCTGGACGTCCGGGTTGTTGTAGGGGGTGGTGGTCTCGTAACCGACCTGGGATTTCCAGGCCACCGTATCGCCCGGCTTGCACACCAGCTTGTTGAAGAGCGCGAGCACGTTCTTGTTAACCAGGCTCGCGTTCCCGAAAGTGGTGCTGCTCGTGGCGGCACTGGGGCTGGCACTGGGGCTGGCACTGGGGCTGGCACTGGGGCTGGCACTGGGGCTCGCGCTGGCGGAAGCGCTGGCCTTGGCGCTCGCGGACGCGCTCGGTGAGGTGCTGGCGCTGACCGCCGGGACGATCTTGGCGGAGGTCTTAGCCGTGCTGGTGGCGCTGGCGGCCGGGCTCACCGACGGGCTCGCGGTCGCCGAGGGGCTCGCACTGGCCGAGGGGCTGGCGCTCGCAGCGGGGGCCGGGGTCGACGCGCTGGCCGCGGTGTAGGGCTCATAGAGCAGCACCTGACGGAACATGAGCAGGGCGGTGGAACTCACCAGCTGGATCGTCTGCTCCGATCCCTTGCCCGGCACCGTCACCACGATGAGGTTGGTGCCTTGCGGCTGGACCTGGGCGCCGGAGTTACCCGTGCCGTTAACCCGCGACTCGATGACCCCGACGGCCGCGTTCATCGCGTCGCTCGACGGGGGCTTCCCGGACAGGGTCTCGGCCTTCAGGGTCACCTGCGTCCCGCTGGACAGGTCAAGGCCGAGCCCGACCTTGAACTGATGCTGCCACTGGGACGGGGCGAACAGCTCTCCGGCGAGGATGCCGAGCAACATGGCCAGGATGAGCACGCACAGAGCCGCGAGTGCCCGTCCCGGATGCGGGACGGTTCGTGATGGGGCTGCCACTTCTCCGCCTGTCTTACTGTCTTAGATCGGTCGTTCCCTCATGCCAGCCGCAGGCTCAGAACACGTTGTCCTTGTCGGACTTGGCCAGGTCGTCGTGGGAATCCGTGGGACCTTCCTCAGCTGATTCAACGTCGTGGGGGGCGTCGTCGGTTCCTGAGGTCTCGTCTTCGTGGGCGTCCTCGAAGGACTCGCTCTCGTCGAAGCCCCCCTCGTCGGCCTCGGCGTCACCCGGCGCGATGACCTCCATGATGGCGCGCTTCAGCAGACGCACGTCCACGCCGGGAGCGATTTCGAGTATGACGTCGTCGCCGTCCACCTCGATCACCGTCCCGTACATCCCCGCGGTGGTGCGGACCTGGGCGCCGGGGGTGACCGTATTCTGCTTCTGGGCGGCCTGCTGCTGGCGGCGCCGCTGCGGCCTGATCATCAGGAAGTAGAAGCCGACGAAGACCAGCACGATCAGGATCGGGAACGTCAGCGAACTGCTCGATGACTTGGCGGCCGCGTCCGCGGCTGCGACATAATTACTCCCCATGAGCGGGGCTTCCTTCCAGTTGGTGATGCGGTGTGGCCGTGGCGTGGGCCAAAGACCAACTGCCGAAGTTTAGCCTCGCTTTGACCACACACCAACCAGGCTACGAGTTTTTCCCATCGATCGTGACCTCGGCGCGATATGACTTTCCGGCGATACCTAGTCAAACAGGGTCGGCGATTCGGCCAGCGACGGCGGCGGCTCGAGACCCAGATGAGCCCATCCGGCCGCGGTAGCGACCCGGCCTCGCGGCGTCCGCGCCAGCAGCCCGCACCGGACCAGGAACGGCTCGGCGACCACCTCGACGGTCTCCGCCTCCTCCCCCAGCGCGACCGCCAGCGTGGAAAGGCCCACCGGCCCGCCGCCGAACCGGCGGATCACCGCCTCAAGCACGCCGCGGTCCAGCCGGTCCAGGCCGTGCTCGTCCACCTCGTAGAGTTCGAGCGCGGTCCGGGCGATCTCGCCGGTGACCACGCCGTCGGCGCGGACTTCCGCGTAATCACGTACCCGGCGCAGCAGCCGGTTCGCGATCCGCGGTGTCCCGCGCGACCGCGTGGAAAGTTCCACTGCGGCCTCGTCGGTGAGCGTCACCCCGAGCAGCCCGGCGGACCTGCGGATGATGATCTCGAGTTCGTCGGGCTGGTAGAAGTCGAGGTGGGCGGTGAAGCCGAACCTGTCCCGCAGCGGCGCGGGCAGCAGCCCCGCCCGGGTGGTCGCCCCGACCAGCGTGAACGGCGCGATGTCCAGCGGGATCGCGGTCGCTCCCGGCCCCTTGCCGATGATCACGTCGACGCGGAAGTCTTCCATGGCCAGGTAGAGCATTTCCTCGGCGGGCCGGGCCAGCCGGTGGATCTCGTCGATGAACACCACTTCGCCCTCGGCGAGCGTGGACAGGACCGCCGCCAGGTCCCCGGAGCGCTCGATCGCCGGGCCGCTCGTGATCCGCATCGGCGCCCCGAGCTCGGCGGCGACGATCATCGCGATCGTGGTCTTGCCCAGGCCGGGCGGGCCGGCCAGCAGCACGTGGTCGGGGGGCCGGCCGCGCCGCAGCGCGCTTTGCAGGATCAGCGACAGCTGCTCGCGCACCCGCGCCTGGCCGGTGAACTCGGTCAGGCGCTTGGGCCGCAGCGCGCTCTCGATGGCGCGATCATCCGCGTCGGCCAGCGGCGACACCAGTTCCTCGCCGCGGCCCTGGGTGAGGTTCTCCCGGCGCACGGCGAGCTCGGCTTCTTCCGCTCCGCGAAGGGCCGCTTCGGCGTTCTCTTCTTCGATCATCGCCGCTATTGCTTACTCAGCTTGCGCAGGGCGGCCCGCAGCGCGGTGGCGACGTCGACGTCTTCGTCGGAGGATCCGTTGATCGCGCCCTCTTCTTCGAGAGCCGCGATGGCCAAGTCGGCGTCGCGGACCGGCCAGCCCAGGTTCACCAGGCCGGACTGTACCTGGTCCCGCCACGAGGGCATTCGCGGCGACGGCTTACGGCCGAACCGTCCGTCGCCGTCGTCGCCGGGTGGCCCCAGCCGGTCCTTCAGCTCGAGCACGATCCGCTGGGCGCCCTTCTTCCCGATGCCGGGGACCATGGTGAGCGCGTTGAGGTCTTCGGCCGAGACGGCCCGGCGCAGCGCGTCGGGTGAGTGCACGGCCACCATGGCCAGCGCCAGCCTGGGCCCGACGCCGCTGGCCGTCTGCAGCAGCTCGAACACGTTCCGCTCGTCATCGGAGGTGAAGCCGTACAAGGTCAGCGAGTCTTCCCTGACCACCAGGGACGTGGCCACCTGGGCCGGTTCTCCCGGCCGCAGCGTGGCCAGGGTGCCCGGAGTGCACTGCACGCGCATCCCGACGCCGCCGACCTCGATGACGGCACCGTCGGGCGCGATCCCGGCGACCGTTCCGCGCAGGTGAGAGATCACGCGTTACCTCCTCGCTAGGGCGGCCGCGGCCCGCGGCCCGTAGCCGCCGCCGCGCCAGATATGACAGATGGCCAGCGCCAGCGCGTCGGCGGCGTCGGCGGGACGCGGCGGGTCGGTGATCCGCAGCAGCCTCGTCACCATCGTCGTGACCTGATTCTTGTCCGCCCGGCCGTTCCCGGTCACGGCCGCCTTGACCTCGCTGGGCGTGTGCAGCGCCACCGGCAGCCCGCGACGGGCCGCGCACACGATCGCGACCGCGCCCGCCTGCGCCGTCCCCATCACCGTCCGCACGTTCTGCTGGCTGAACACCCGCTCCACCGCCACCGCGTCGGGACGGCAGGCATCCAGCCAGGCCTCGATCTCCGTCTCGATGGCCAGCAGCCGGATCGCGATGTCGGCGTCGGCCGACGTCCTGATGACCCCCACCCGGACCAGGGTCAGCGCCCGGCCCGGCGCCCCCTCGACGACTCCGACGCCGCACCTAGTCAGGCCGGGGTCGACGCCGAGCACCCGGATCGGGTGCCGCGTATGGGTCAGGACCACCAGGTCTCCGTCCGGAGCTAATTCCGCGAACATCTGTTCGCCTAGAACTTACCGGTCCCCGGCCGGCGGGTCGCGCACCGCGGCGGCGTGTCCGCCAATTGGCTCAGAAGCCGTCGATCATGAACGGGGTCGCGGCGAACGCGCCGTCCAGGGCCGCGTCGGCGGCCGGGCTGCCGCCTTCGGCGAGGCCGGCCCGGCGCAGCGTGGCCACCGGCGTGCCCGCGTACAGCGCGGCCAGGCCACGGGCGCCGAGGGCCAGCGCCGGCCCGGGTGAGCGAGCGGGGTGACTTGGGGTGGCACCACTGTCCGTTCGGCCCGAGGAAAGAGAACCTCGGCCGGCTCGGACGGTCAGGTCCCACGGGCCTGAGTTGGCCGGGCGCAGGTCGTCGGTGATGTCCAGCGGCACGGCGATATCGGTCGCGGGGAAGCCGCGGGCGGCGATGGCAGCCGGCGCGTCGAGCAGGCGCAGCATCCAGCTCTCGCGCTCGGCGATGTCCGCGTCCTGCTCACGCAGCAGCCACCAGAGGGGATCGGCCGGGCCGACCTGCGCGCGCACGGTGCCGGCGACTGAGGAATGGGATGCCACCAGGCCCCACAGCACCCTGGTCGCCTCCGCTGAGGCGGCCGCCACCCGCTCGACGAAAATCTCATCGTGCCCGCGCTGCCAGCGGTAGCCGACGAATCCGTCCGGGACCAGGTAGGCGTACCGGTCGGTGTCGGCGTACCGGCCGGGCCGGGCCAGCCAGCGGCGCATGGTCGCCTCGTCGTAGGTCACCGGGCCGCAGTCGCGGGCCAGGGCGTGGGCGCGGCCGATGACGTCGAGCACCTCGGCGGCGTCGTCCGGTCCCGGGCGCCGCGGCCGCGGGGCGGCCTTCTCGCGCGGCCAGGTGAGCGATCGGCCGGGCAGCACGGCCTCGTGCCGGTGGCCGGCTATCTCCCAGCCGAGCGACCGGTAGATCGTCATCGTCGCCGGATACAGGACCGACAGCGGGTAGCCGCGCGCGGCCATGAGCTCAACTAGCGCCGTCATCAGGGCCCGGCCGATGCCCCGGCCGCGGTCCTCGGGCGCGATCATGACCGCGGCCACCCCCGCCGCCGGGACGGCGCACCCGTACCACCACTGGCGCATGTCGTGGAACAGCGCGCTGCCGGCCAGTCGGTCGCCGTCGAACGCGCCCAGGGCCCGGCCGTCGGTCACGACCGGCTCGATGTTCGCCCGGATCCGTGACTCGTTCCCCGGCCCGAACGCCCGGATGACCAGGTCCAGGTACTGATCCCAGTCGAGGCCGGGAGCCAGCGGCCGGATGGTCAGGTCAGCGGTCAGCCGAGTTTCTCCATGATGTC
This sequence comes from uncultured Actinomycetes bacterium, assembly GCA_963806335.1. Taxonomy (GTDB): domain Bacteria; phylum Actinomycetota; class Actinomycetes; order Streptosporangiales; family Streptosporangiaceae; genus Palsa-504. The sequence continues at coordinate 67,622 of CAWDXO010000011.1, read as the reverse complement.
GTCGGAGACCGAGTAGTTCGCGTACACGTCCTGCACGTCGTCGGAATCCTCAAGCGCGTCGATCAGCCGGAATACCCGCTTCGCCTGCTCCTCGTCGAGATCGACCTCGACCGTCGGCAGGAACGCCGTGTCCGCCGAGTCGTAGTCGATCCCCGCGTCCTGCAGGGCCTTGCGCGCCGCGACCAGGTCGGTGGGCTCGGTCACGACCTCGAAGGACTCGCCCAGGTCGTTCACCTCTTCCGCGCCCGCGTCCAGTACCGCGCCGAGCACGTCATCCTCGGTGACGCCCTTTTTCTCTACGACGATGACACCCTTGCGGTGGAACAGGTACGACACCGATCCCGGGTCAGCCATCGAGCCGCCGTTGCGGCTGAACGCGGTGCGCACGTCCGAGGCGGCCCGGTTCCGGTTGTCGGTCAGGCACTGCACCAGCACCGCGACCCCGCCGGGGCCGTACCCCTCGTAGGTGATGTTCTCGTACTGGGCCCCGCCCGCCTCCAGGCCGCTCCCCCGGCGGACGGCCCGGTCAATGTTGTCGTTCGGGACCGAGCTCTTCTTCGCCTTCTGGATCGCGTCGAACAACGTCGGGTTACCCGCCGGGTCTCCTCCGCCGGTGCGCGCGGCGACCTCGACGTTCTTGATCAGCTTGGCGAACAGCTTGCCGCGCTTGGCATCCACCACCGCCTTCTTGTGCTTGGTGGTGGCCCACTTGGAGTGGCCGCTCATGTGTTGTCCTTCACAATCTCTACGAATAGCTGATGAATGCGCCGGTCTGAAGTCAGCTCGGGGTGGAAGGCCGTGGCCAGCAATTGCCCTTGCCGGACGGCGACGATCCTACCCGTGCGCTCCTCGGTTCCCAGAATGGCGACGCTTTCGCCGACCTGCTCCACCCATGGCGCCCGGATGAAGACCGCGCGCAGCGGCCTGCCGTCTTCGTCTGTGCCTGTGTCTTTGTCTGCGGGCAGGCCCGAGAGCGTGATTTCGCTCTCGAAGGAGTCGACCTGGCGCCCGAACGCGTTCCGCCGGACGGTCATGTCGATGCCGCCGTACGTCTGCTGGCCAGGTACGCCGTCAGCCAGCCGGTCCGCCAGCATGATCATCCCGGCGCAGCAGCCGAAGGCGGGCAGGCCGGAGGCGAGGAGCTTGCGGAGCGGCTCGAGGACGTCAAAGGCCACCGAGAGCCGCCATAGCGTCGTCGACTCACCGCCCGGGATCACCAGGCCATCCACGCGTTCCAGTTCCTCGGGACGGCGTACCGGGACCGGTTTCGCGCCGGCGGCTTCGAGCGCGCGCAGGTGCTCAGGGACGTCGCCCTGGAGGGCGAGCACCCCGATCACGGGACTCGCGGCCGGCTTCATTCTTTCCTCCGTCCCTGGCGAGGCCTCAGCGCCTGGCGACCTCAGCGCAGACTCAGAACCCATCTAAAACGCTGCCGCCTCCGCTTATGTTCCCGCCTGGGGTGCGGACCCCGCGCCAGGACTCAGGTACCTGGGCCCTCGCACCAACGGCTCCGGCGTGCGGCCCGGGTGAGGGCTCGGTGCGGTGGCCGCGGTCGCACAAACCGGGACAATCCGGGCGGCGATAGACGCCCCCTCGTCATCGTGCGGCAGTACACCCGTGATCAGATCCTGCTGGGTTATTTTTGCTGTCTTGTTCCGTGGTGCGGTGGTGCCAGCGTGAGTTATGAGGCCGGGGCGAGGTCTGATGCGCCTGGCCGGGAAAAGATCTTGGAAACTTCGCGCTACGTGGAAATTCTTAGGGATCCCAGTCCCTAAACCTCTCCACGAAACCAGAATCCTCCGCGATAAAGGCCAGTAAATCGAACCCGTGAGCGAAACGTGCGGGATGGGACCAGGGGAGCCAGCGGGACCGGCTCGGCAGCGTCGTCGCGGCGGCCGCCGGCGCCACGAGTTTCCCAGGCCGTAGGCGGGCCGCCAGGCATCTGGGCGCCGCCACGTCTCGGGAAATAAGCCAACGGGCCCTATGAGGGTGCCCTTGACGGTGATGCGGGGCCGATGCTGGTGGGGCAGGCGGGCGGATGCGCGGCGGGGCGGGGCGGGGGCTGGGCGGGGCGGGGCGCGGCGGGGCGGAGGCTGGGGCGGGGTGGGAATTACCAGCCGCGGGTGGCGTAGTGCTGGTCGGGGGGGAGGGAGTCCAGGTTGATGCCGACCATGGGCTCGCCCAGGCCGCGGGAGACCTTGGCCACGACGTCGGGGTCGTCGTGGAAGGTGGTGGCCTTCACGATCGCGGCGGCGCGCCTGGCCGGGTCGCCGGACTTGAAGATGCCCGAGCCGACGAACACGCCCTCCGCGCCGAGCTGCATCATCAACGCGGCGTCAGCTGGGGTCGCGATACCGCCCGCGGTGAACAGCACGACCGGGAGCCTGCCCGCCCGCGCTACCTCGGCGACCAGCTCGTACGGCGCGCCGAGATTCTTGGCCGCGCTGAAAAGCTCCTCCTCGGGCACGGCGGACAGGCGCGCGATCTCCGAGCGGATGGAACGCATGTGCCTGGTCGCCTCGACCACGTTGCCGGTGCCAGCCTCGCCCTTGGACCGGACCATCGCCGCGCCTTCGGTGATCCGTCGCAGTGCCTCGCCCAGGTTGGTGGCGCCGCAGACGAACGGCACGGTGAACTTCCACTTGTCGACGTGATGGGCCTCGTCGGCGGGGGTGAGAACCTCGGACTCGTCGATGTAGTCAACCCCGATGGCCTGCAGGACCTGGGCCTCGGCGAAGTGACCGATCCGGCACTTGGCCATGACGGGGATGGACACCGCCGCGATGATGGCATCGATCATGTCGGGGTCGCTCATCCTGGCGACTCCGCCCTGCGCGCGGATATCGGCCGGGACGCGCTCGAGGGCCATCACGGCCACCGCGCCAGCGTCCTCGGCGATCTTGGCCTGGTCGGGCGTGACGACGTCCATGATCACGCCACCCTTGAGCATCTCCGCCATGCCGCGCTTGACCCGCGCGGTGCCGGTGACCGGCTCGTGCTCTCGCGGGGAGGACTGGTCGTTGACAGTAGACACTCGGAACCTCGCTTGATCAATCGTGACTTCTTATCAACATCGTATGGGCAGCCGGGACCCGCCTGCTGAGGGCTAGCTGGCGAGGGGGCCCAGGGTGGCGCTGCTCTTCTCGGCGATCAGGGAATCGTCCATCTCGAAGAACTGAGGCTTGGGCGCGTTGCCGGACAGCCGCAGCACGCGGGCGAGGGGGCGGCGCCGGGCGTCCCTTGTCACCGCGACCATGTCGTTGTAGAACTTCCGGGCCAGGAACACCTGGTGCGCGGCCGCTTCGACTTCGGTGAGCAGTTCGTCCGCCCCTTCCTTCCCGGTCAGCGACGCACGGAAGTCCGGCTGGCTGAACGCGGCCCGCAGCGCCCGGGTCAGGTCGCTCTCGGCCAGGTCACGGGGACGGTCGCCGCCGCGGGTGCCGTGCACGGCTTCGGCCAGCAGCAGGCTGGTCGCCGGGTCGAGCAACCCGGAGGTCGCCAGCTCCAGGGCCACTGAGCTGCGGCGCAGCAGCGTCACGTCCAGGGCGGCGCGCGCCATCTCGACCCGGGCGTGCAGGCGGTCGATGCGGCCGGCCCGCCAGGACACGTACACGCCGATGAGCAGCGCGGCGGCCACCACGATGACGATGTCGGTGATCATGTCCACCACCCCATCCGATCACGGACGCCTGCCCGGCAGGCGCAGGCTCGCGCGGCGATTCGCGGGTTCACGAGCGGCCGGCCCGGGTTAGGGGAACTCGCTGCTGGCCGCGGCGACCTTGACCTGGGTACTGCCGAGGACGACTGTCTCATAGACGCTGAACACGTCGCGGGCGACCACCGACCAGTCGTACTCGGCCACCGCCGCCAGCGCGGCGGCGGAGAGCTCAGCCCGCCGCGCGGGGTTGTCAAGCAGGCGCCCGACCGCACGGGCCAGGTCGGCGGAGTCGCCGACGGCGAACAGCTCCCCCGCCTCGCCGCCGCGCAGCACCTGCCGGAACGCGTCGATGTCGCTGGCGACGATCGGTACCCCGGCCGCCATCGCCTCGGCGGTCACGATGCCGAACGACTCGCCGCCGGTGTTCGGCGAGCAGAACACGTCGACCGAGTGCAGCATGCGGACCTTGTCGTCTTCACTGATCTGCCCGAGCAGGACCACCCGGTCGCGCAGGGCGGCCGGCACCCGGTGCAGGACTTCCTCGGGATCCCCGGCCCGGCCCGCGACGAGCAGACGCAGCCCGGGCCGGTCGGCGCCGAGGATCTCGAACGCCTTCAGCAGCACGTCCAGGCCCTTGCGCGGCTCCTCTATCCGGCCCAGGAATCCGATCGCGCCGCCGGGCCCGGGCCAGCCGGGCAGCGGCTCGGCCTTGCGGAACCGGCGGGTCGCCACGCCGTTCGGGATGACGACGGCGTCGCCGCCGATGTGCTCGACGAGGGTGCTGCGGGCCGCCTCCGACACCGCTATCCGGCCGTTGATTTTCTCCAGCGCGGTGCGCAGCACCGGGTAGGTGACGACGAGCACGCGGGAACGGGGTATCGAGGTGTGCACGGTCGCGACAATCGGACCCGAGGCCACCCAGCAGGCCAGCAGGGACAGGCTCGGCACGGCGGGCTCGTGCAAGTGCAGTACGTCGAACTCGCCCTCCCGCAGCCAGCGTCGTACCCGGTTGACCGACAGGAAGCCGAACGACAGCCGCGCCACCGACCCGTTGTACGGAACCGGCACCGCCCGGCCGGCCCCCACCACGTAAGGCGGCAGCGGCGTGTCGTCGTCGGCCGGGGAGATCACTGAGACCTCGTGCCCGAAGTCGATCAGCGCTTCGGCCAGGTCCCTGATATGCGACTGGACGCCGCCAGGGACGTCCCACGAGTACGGGCAAACGATCCCGATCTTCATGGCTGGCTCCCCTGCGCAGGTGGCACCTGCCCCAGGGCCCGGGCCGCCGTCCGTTCGGGCCCATGGTTATGGTTAGCCGGGCTGAGCCGGGCCGGATCCAGGTCAGCGACGAAGACCCGTTGCAGCATGTGCCAGTCTTGCGGATGCTCGGCGATCGCTTCGGCGAAGACGTTCGCCATCTGCTGGCTCATCGCCGCGATCTTCTCCGCGCGGGTGCCTGATTCGGGCACCGGGATCTCGTCGTAGATGCAGGCGCCCCAGTCATCGCCTTCGAACCAGGTCGCGGTGGGCATCAGCGCCGCACCGGTGTGCAGCGCGAGCGCGGCCGTAGCGGCGATCCTGGCCTTCTCCCCGAAGAACTCGACCTCCACCCCGCTCTCCTTCAGGTCGCGGTCGCTGACCAGGCAGACCAGGCCGCCGGCCCGCAATCTCTGGGCCAGCGTCCCGAACGGGCTCCCGCCCCCGGTCAGCGGCAGGACCTCGAAGCCCAGCGTCTGCCTGAACCGCACGAAGCTCTCGTAGACCGACTCGGGCTTGAGCCGCTCCTGCACGGTGGTGAAGGTGCCGGCGCCGCGGGCGATGACCCACGCGCCGGCCTGCTCGAAGTTGCCCATATGCGGCAGCGCGATGACCACGCCGCGGCCGGCCTTCAGGTGACGGAACAACGTCGCCTCGCCCGGGCCGCGGAAGTGCATCCCGGACACGATCCGCTCGACCGGGATCATCGGCAGCCGGAACACCTCGAGCCAGTACCTGGCGTAGGAACTCAGCGCGGCCCGGGACAGGGTGCGCAGCTCCTTGCCGTCGACCTCCGGGCTGCCTTGCTTACAGGCCAGCACGCGGCGCAGGTTAGCCTCGAGCACCTGCACCTTCGGTCCCTGTCGCCGCCAGGCCAGGTCGGCTACTTCGGTAAAGGCCCACCGGGCCCACGATTCCGGCAGCCGGCAGATCACCTTCCAGCCCAGCTGGTACGCGAACCCCGTCAGCCGCTCGCTCAGCCGGCGACTCAGTACCGCCACGGCGAACACTCCTTAGCCACCCTGATCCCCCGGAGAGCCACCCTGATCCCCTGGCGCCTTTACTGCCTTCGCTGCCTTATATACCGCGTGCATCCGCTGCCAGAAAGTAAAGGCGCTCAGCACGGCCAGGCCCCATAGGCCCACGTTGAGAATGTACGGCACGCCGAGGCCGGAAACACCGACCGCGACGAGCGAGATGACCATCCGCTCGGGCCGTTCGATCAGCCCCACGTCGCAGCGCAGGCCGAGCCCCTCCGCCCGGGCCTTAGCGTAGGACACCAGGTTCCCCATCACCAGGCAGAACAGGCAGACTCCCGCGAGCAGCGGGTTGTGGCCGCCGAGCATGAACCACACCACGAGCCCGCAGAAGATGCCGGCGTCGGCGATCCGGTCCATGGTCGAGTCGAGGAACGCGCCCCAGGTGCCCGTCGTGCCCTTCATCCGGGCCAGCACGCCGTCCAGCATGTCGAGGAACACGAAAATGGTGCAGGTAAAGGCGCCGGGAAACAGCTCGCCGATGGGGAACAGGCCGAGGGCCCCGCCGACCACGCCTACGGTACCGATGACCGTGATGGCGTTCGGCGTTATCGGGGTACGCGCCAGCAACTTGCCCACCGGGGTGAACAGGCGCGTCATGGCGGGCCGCAGCGTGTTCAGCATGGCCGTCCGATCCTACTGTGCTGGCCCGGGGGGCGACCCCCCGGAGCCCCCGCTCCTGGGGAGAAGCCTTCCCCCCAGACCCCCTCGGGATCCCGCGTGTCACTTTCTAGTAACCGGGGAGATTCTTTATGTGGGACTTGTGGACACGGTGCCCGCGGGTTAAGGCTGGTCGTGCGCACCCAGCGATCGCAAGGAGGCGAACGGCAGTGACATCAGGAAGTGGGACGGGCGGGTCGGGAGGAGCCGCGGGCAGGGCACCGACGGCCGATCAAGTGCGGAATGTGGTGCTGGTCGGCCATTCAGGTACCGGGAAGTCCAGCCTGGTCGAGGCGCTCCTCGCCGCGACGGGCACGATCCAGCGCCCGGGCAGCGTCGAAGAGGGCACCACGGTCAGCGACTTCGACGAGGTCGAGGTCAGGCAGCAGCGGTCGGTCAACCTGACCCTCGCGCCCGTCGTGCACAACGGCATCAAGGTCAACTTGCTCGATACCCCCGGCTACGCCGACTTCACCGGCGACCTGCGGGCCGGGCTGCGAGCCGCGGACTCAGCGCTTTTCGTCGTCTCCGCCACCGACGGGATCGACGGCGTGACCAGGATGCTGTGGGAGGAGTGCGCCGCGGTCGGCATGCCCCGGGCGGTCGTCATCACCAAGATCGACCACCAGCGGGCCGAATTCGACGACACCCTGACCGCCTGCCGCGACGCCTTCGGGGATGCGGTCGCCCCGCTGTACCAGCCCGTCGGCACCCCGGTGAACGGGCTGATCGGGCTGCTGTCCGAGAAGCTGTACAGCTACTCGGGCGGCGTGCGCAGCGAGGGCGCGCCCGTGGCGGAGGACGCCGACCAGATGGCGCAGCTGCGCGGCGAGCTGATCGAGGGCATCATCACCGAGAGCGAAGACGAGAGCCTGATGGACAGGTACCTGTCCGGAGAGGACATCGACCCCAAGGTGCTGATCGAGGACCTGGAGAAAGCAGTCGCGCGCGGCAGCTTCTACCCGGTACTCGCCGTGTCCTCGCCGCAGCGGATCGGCATGCTCGAACTGCTCGAGGTCATGACCCAGGCCTTCCCCTCGCCCGCCGAGCACCCCATGCCCGACGTGACCACGCCCGACGGCAAGCCCGTCAGCGCGCTGACCAGCGACCCCAAGGGGCCGCTGCTGGCCGAGGTGATCAAGACCACCTCGGACCCCTACGTGGGCCGGATCAGCCTGGTCCGCGTGTTCTCGGGCACGCTGCGTCCCGACGCCGCCGTACACGTGTCCGGCCACGGGCGCGCCGCCCGCGGGCACGAAGACCACGACAACGACGAGCGGGTGGGTGCGCTTACTTCCCCGCTGGGCAAGCAGCAGCGCCCGGTCACCCAGTGCGGGGCCGGCGACATCTGCGCCGTGGCCAAGCTCAGCACCGCCGAGACCGGTGACACGCTGTCCGACAAGGACCACCCGCTGCTAATGGAACCATGGTCGATGCCCGAGCCGCTGCTGCCGGTCGCGATCGTGGCCAAGTCCAAGGCCGACGAGGACAAGCTCTCCCAGGCCCTCAGCCGCCTGGTCGCCGAGGATCCTACGCTGCGCCTGGAGATGAACGCCGAGACCAGGCAGCTGGTGCTGTGGTGCATGGGCGAGGCCCACGCCGACGTGCTGCTCGACCGGCTCGCCAACCGGCACGGCGTCGCGGTGGAGACCACCGACCTGCGAGTCCCGCTGCGGGAAACGATCGCCGGCAAGGCTCAGGGCCTGGGCCGCAACGTCAAGCAGACCGGTGGCCACGGCGAGTACGGCATCTGCCACATCCGGGTGGAGCCGCTCGAGGATTCGGCCGGCTTCGAGTTCGTCGACAAGATTGTCGGCGGAGTCGTGCCGCGCCAGTTCATCCCGTCGGTGGAAAAGGGCGTCCGGTGGCAGATGGAACAGGGCGTCACGGCCGGCTACCCGATGACGGGGGTCCGGGTCACCCTCTACGACGGCAAGGCGCACTCGGTGGACTCCTCGGACATGGCCTTCCAGAAGGCCGGCTGGCGCTGCGGGACGCTGTCGACAAGGCACAGCCGCTGCTGCTCGAGCCGGTGGACGAGGTCACGGTGCTTGTCCCGGACGACTACGTGGGCGCCGTCATGTCGGACCTGTCCTCCCGCCGCGGCCGGGTGCTCGGCACTGAGCCGGTCGGAGTCGGCCGGACGCTGGTCAAGGCGGAGATCCCGGAACTTGAGATCACCAGGTACGCCATCGACCTGCGTTCGGTCTCGCACGGGACGGGATCCTTTACCCGGCAGTATCTGCGGCACGAGCCACTCCCGTCGCACCTGGCCGCCAAGGTGGCCGCGGACTCGCGACCGGACTAGCGCATCCGGTTGGTGTGGTTGTGGCAGCGTGCACACAAGAGTGTGTACGCTGCCACAACCATGCACTACCGGTGCCGGGCGGGGTGGGGTGGCGTGGGGTGGGGGACGGTTAGGCTGGCGGGCGGGGCGGTTGGGATTAGGTGGTCGGCCAGGCTTCGGCTAGCAGCTTGCGGGTGTCGGCGAGGAGCTGGGGCAGCACGCGGGTGCGGCCGACGACCGGCATGAAGTTGGTGTCGCCGCCCCACCTGGGGACCACGTGCTGGTGCAGGTGGGCGGCGATGCCGGCGCCCGCGACCGAGCCGAGGTTCATGCCGATGTTGAAGCCCTGCGCGCCGGACGCCTGCCGCAGGGCCCGGATGGCGCGCTTGGTGAACTCGGAGAATTCGGCGGTTTCCTCGGTCGTCAGCTCGGTGTAGTCGGCCAGGTGCCGGTACGGGCAGATCAGCACGTGGCCGCCGTTGTACGGGTAAAGGTTGAGCACCGCGTACACCAGCGAGCCGCGGGCGACGATCAGGCCCTCGGCGTCGCTGAGCGTGGGCGCACGGCAGAACGGGCAGCCCTCCTCCTCGCCGGGACCGGACGGCTTGCCTTCCCCCTTGATGTAGGCCATCCGGTGCGGCGTCCACAGCCGCCCGAACGCATCGGGGACGCCCGCGAAAACCTGGTCATCAGAGGATTCGGAGGGCACAGGGTCACACCTGGACGCGGTCACGCACGGCCGCGACGATTTCCGCGACGGCGTCCGCGACGGGGACGCCGTTCTTCTGCGTCCCGTCCCGGTACCGGAACGACACGGCGTCGGCGGCCACGTCCTCGTCGCCGGCGATCAGCATGAACGGCACCTTCTGCCGCTGCGCGGTCCTGATCTTCTTCTGCATCCGGTCGTCGCTGGCGTCGACCTCGACCCGGATGCCCTGCTCGCGCAGGCTCGCGGCGACCTTCTCCAAGTAGGGCACGTGCGCGTCGGCGATGGGGATGCCGACGGCCTGGACCGGAGCGAGCCAGGGCGGGAACGCCCCGGCGTAATGCTCGACCAGGATGCCGAAGAACCGCTCGATCGACCCGAACAGCGCCCGGTGGATCATGTACGGGCGCTGCCGCGTGCCGTCCGCGGCCTGGTACTCGATGCCGAACCGGCCCGGCTCCTGGAAGTCCACCTGGAGGGTCGACAGCTGCCAGCGCCGGCCGATCGCGTCCTTGACATGGACGTCGATCTTGGGCGCGTAGAAGGCGCCCTCGCCCTCGGCGATCACGTACGGCAGCCCGGACACGTCCAGTGCGTGCTTCAGCGCGGCCTCGGCGACCGCCCACTCCTCCGGCTTGCCGACGTATTTCTCCGGCCGGGTCGACAACTCCGCCTCGAACTCGGTCAGGCCGAAGTCGCGCAGCAGCCCGACCACGAAGTTAAGCAGCGAGGCCAGCTCGTCTTCCAGCTGATCGGGGCGGCAGAAGATGTGCGAATCGTCCTGGGTGAAGCCGCGGGCCCGGGTCAGGCCGTGCACCACGCCCGACTTCTCGTACCGGTACACGGTCCCGAACTCGAACAGCCGCAGCGGCAGCTCCCGGTAGGACCGGCCGCGCGAGGCGTAGATCAGGATGTGCATCGGGCAGTTCATCGGCTTGGCGTAGTACCTGGCCCCGTCCAGCTCCATGGGCGGGAACATGCCGTCCTGGTACCACTCCAGGTGGCCGGAGGTGACGAACAGGTCCTCCTTGGAGATGTGCGGGGTGGTGACGAACTGGTACCCGGCCTCCTCGTGACGGCGGCGTGAGTAGTCCTCCATCACGCGCCTGATGGTGCCGCCCTTGGGGTGGAACACCGGTAGCCCGCTGCCGATCTCGGTCGGGAAGGAGAACAGGTCAAGCTCCGCGCCGAGCTTGCGGTGGTCGCGTTTCTCTGCTTCCTCCAGGAACCTGACGTACTCATCCTGCTTGTCTCGGGTCTCCCAGGCGGTGCCGTAGATCCGCTGCAGCTGCGCATTCTTCTCGCTTCCCCGCCAGTAGGCTCCGCCGCTGCGCATCAGCTTGAACGCCGGGATCTGCCTCGTGGTCGGCAGGTGCGGACCGCGGCACAGGTCCTTCCAGCACAGTGCATCGCTGGCCGGGTCCAGGTTGTCGTAGATGGTCAGGTCGGTCCCCCCGACCTCGACCGACTCGTCCGATTCGAACGCAGCCGAGCCGGACGCGTGCCCCTTGAGCCCGATCAGCTCGAGCTTGTACGGCTCGTCGGCGAGTTCCTCCCGGGCCTGCTCGTCGGTCACGACCCGGCGGGAGAAGAGCTGACCCTGCCGGACGATCTGGCGCATCCGGCCCTCGATCGCCTTCAGGTCCTCCGGGGTGAACGGCCGGTCTACGTGAAAGTCGTAGTAGAAGCCGTTTTCCACGGGCGGCCCTATGCCCAGCTTGGCCTGCGGGAACAGGTTCTGGACGGCCTGTGCCATGACGTGCGCGGTCGAGTGCCGCAAGATGTACCTGCCATCGTCGCTGGCGATATCCACCGGCTCGACGATGTCGCCCTCGGCGGGCTGATACGCGAGATCGCGCAACTCGCCGTTGACTCGCGCGGCGATGACCCGGCCGGAGGCGGTGCCGTTAGAGAGCGCCGCGCCCGCCGTCGTGCCAGCCTCGACCACATGCTCGCGACCTGCGAGGGTGATACGAAGCTGCTGGCTGGACACGGTGTGCTCCTTGATGGTGGGAAGAACTGGTTACCCGATGCTATCGGCAGGCAGCGGTATCGTGCGCCCGGGTATTCCCGGTTAGCGGCGGCCGGGCCGGTCGTCGCGGACCAGTCCGGCGCGGCGCAGTGCGTCCGCCAGCGCGCCGTCGCTGGCCGCGGGCGGAGGGCTGGCGTCTTTGCCGCCGGACCGGCCCCCGCCACCGCCGGCGCGGCCGCCGGAACCGGCCGGGGTTGGCTGGGGGGAGGAACCGGTGCCCGTTCGGCCCGATTTGGATGGAGAGCGGGCGGAGCGGTCCTCGGCTCGGTCGCGGCCGCCAGCCGGGCGCGGCCCTTCGTCGTCCAAGCGCAGCGTGAGCGAGATGCGGTGCCGGGGGACGTCGACGGAGAGCACCTTGACGCGGACCACGTCGCCCGATTTGACCACGGTATGCGGATCGGAGACGAAATTCCTGGACATGGCGGACACGTGCACGAGGCCGTCCTGGTGCACGCCCACGTCTACGAACGCGCCGAACGCGGCCACGTTGGTGACCACGCCCTCAAGCACCATGCCGGGTTCCAGGTCGCCGATCGTCTCGACCCCCTCGGCGAACGTGGCGGTGGCGAACGCCGGACGCGGGTCGCGGCCTGGTTTCTCCAGCTCGCGGAGGATGTCGGTGACGGTCGGCAGGCCGAAGCGGTCGTCGGTGAACTGCTCGGGCCTCAGCTTGCGGAGCGTGGCGGTGCTGCCGATCAGGTCACCCGCCGTGCTGCCGGTCGCGGCCAGCATGCGGCGGACCACGGGGTAGGCCTCGGGGTGCACGCCGGAGGCGTCGAGCGGGTCGTCGCCGCTACGGATCCGCAGGAACCCGGCACACTGCTCGAAGGCCTTCGGGCCCAGCCGGGGGACCCCCATCAGCTGCTTGCGGGTGCGATAAGGTCCCTCGGCATCGCGCCGGGCCACGATCGCGGTGGCCAGGCCCGGGGTGATGCCCGATACCCGGGCCAGCAGCGGCTGCGAGGCCATGTTCAGGTCCACGCCGACCGCGTTGACGCAGTCCTCGACCACGGCGTCCAGCGAGTGCGACAACTTGCCCTCGGCGACGTCGTGCTGGTACTGACCGACGCCGATGGACTTCGGGTCGATCTTGACCAGCTCGGCCAGCGGATCCTGCAGCCGCCGGGCGATCGACACCGCGCCGCGGAGCGAGACGTCCATCCCGGGCAGTTCCTCCGAGGCGTACGCCGAGGCCGAGTAGACGCTGGCGCCCGCCTCGGAGACCACCACCTTGGTGAGCTTGAGCTCTGGGTGGCGCTTGATCAGGTCGGCGGCCAGCCGGTCGGTCTCCCGCGAGGCGGTGCCGTTGCCGATGGCGACGAGCTCGGCGTGGTGCTGTTTAGCCAGCTTCGCGAGGACGCCGATGGACTCGTCCCAGCGGCGGTGCGGCTCATGCGGGTAGATCGTGGCGGTGCCGAGCACCTTGCCGGTGGCGTCAGTCACCGCGACCTTGACGCCGGTCCGGAAGCCCGGGTCGAGGCCGATCGTGGTCCGCGCGCCGGCCGGGGCCGCCAGCAGCAGGTCCCGCAGGTTGGCGGCGAACACGCGGACCGCCTCGTCCTCGGCCGCCTGCCAGAGGCGAACCCGCGTGTCGACGCTCAGGTGCACCAGGATCCGGGTGCGCCAGGCCCAGTGCACGGTGGCGTTCAGCCACAGGTCGGCGGGGCGGTTTTGGTTTTGTATCCCGAAACGCCCGGCGATGCGTGCCTCGTGCTCGGTGTCGTCCGCCCCCGGCTCGAGCGTGAGGTCGAGGATCTCCTCCTTCTCACCCCGGAACAAGGCGAGGATGCGGTGCGAGGGCAGCCGCGCGAACGGCTCACTGAAGTCGAAGTAGTCCGCGAACTTCGCGCCCTTTTGTTCCTGGCCGTCGCGGACCTTGGAGATCAGCGTGCCGCGGGCCGCCATCGCCTCGCGCAGCTCGCCGATCAGGTCCGCGTCCTCGGCGAAACGCTCGACCAGGATCGCGCGGGCGCCGTCCAGGGCGGCGTCCGCGTCCGGGACGCCTCGGTCCGGGTCGACGAAAGCCGCGGCCTCTTGGTGAGGGTCGCGCGTCGGGTCGGTCAGGAGCGCGTCGGCCAGTGGCTCCAGTCCCGCCTCGCGCGCGATCTGCGCCTTGGTACGCCGTTTCGGCTTGTAGGGCAGGTAGAGATCTTCCAGCCGCGCCTTGGAGTCGGCGGCGCGGATCTGCTGGGCGAGCTCGTCGGTCAGCTTGCCCTGGGCTTCGATCTCCTTGCGGATCGCGTCCCGGCGCTCGTCGAGTTCGCGCAGGTAGCGCAGCCGTTCCTCGAGCGTCCGCAGCTGCGCGTCGTCAAGCGTGCCGGTGGCTTCCTTACGGTACCTGGCGATGAACGGCACGGTGGCGCCGCCGTCGAGGAGCCCCACCGCGGCGCTGACCTGACGGACGGCCACGCCGAGCTCATCGGCGATCCGCTGGTCTACTGACCCTGATTGAATCTGCGTCACCAGAGCATTCTGCCAGCGACCGCCCGCGGGCGGTGCGCGGGCGGTGCGCGGGCGGTGCGCGCGCCCGGTGCGCGCGCCGTTTCGTGCGCGGCGGCCGGGGGCGTCGGGATTACGCGGGCCTATAGCGCTGGATGGTCACACCGTCGGTGCCGATGCTGGTGACGCCGGTGAGGTGCAGCCGGGTGCGTTTGGCCCCGTCGAACAGGCGCTTTCCGGTGCCGAGAACCAGCGGGAATACCATCAGCCGGTACTCGTCGACCAGGCCCAGGTCGGTCAGCGCGCGCACGAGCGCGGCACTGCCGGCGATCAGGATGTCGCCTTCGCAGCGATCCTTGAGGCCCGCTGCCTCGGCGGGGCTGCGGAGAACCGTCGTGTTGTTCCAGGACGGATCGGTCAGGGTGGCCGAGACCACGTACTTCGGCATGCCGTTCATCTTCTCGGCGAACCCGAACGGGTCCTCCATGGACGGCCACGCCTTGGCGAAACCCTCGTAGGTGACGCGACCGAGTAGCTGGGCGTCGGAGGCCATCAGCTCGTCGAGCTTGAACTTGCGCCCCTCGTCGCCCTGATCGAACGTGAAAGACCATCCGCCGTGCTCGTAGCCCTCGGCACCGCCCGGGTCCTCCATGACCCCGTCGAGTGAGATGAACTCGCTCACTACGATCTTGCCCATGTCTGTCTCCTCCGTCGGTAACTTGCTAAACGTAGACCACGGGGCACGGCGACACTCATCGGCTGGCTAGGTGGTGGCTGGTTCGGCGGTTGCTTAGGCGGTGAGGCCGGCCAGGTCGAGGAGGTCGTCGAGGATGCGGTCGAAGGAGCTGACGGTCAGGGACAGGTGACCCTCGCCCGGGAGCAGGTGAGCGCGCGCCCCCGGGATGTTCGCGGCCAGCCACTGGCCGTGCGTGAACGGGACCATCTTGTCCTGGTCGCCCTGCCAGATGGCTACGGGGGCGGCTTTGCTGGTGCCGCCGGGCGGCGTGGGCGAGTCCCAGCCGAGGGAGAAACCCCAGTCTTGGACGAAGGCCAGGTCGTCGTCTCGCCAGCCCGCGATGCCGGCGTTCATCGCGGCGCTCAGCGCCGCGGCCACATGGTCCGCGTACTCCCCGGTAAGCGCCGCCTTGTCCGCGTCTATCACCAGGCCACCCAGTGACTCGGCCACGCTGGCGCCAGTGAGGGTGGCCATCAGGCCGGCCATCTGCTCGAGAAACTCGGTCAGCGCCGCCTCGCCGCGGACGGCGGCCTCGAACTCCGCTACGTTCTCCGGGCCCATGCCGGCCGGCCAGTCGAGTCCGTTGGCCCCGTACGGCGCTACCCCGGCGATCGAGGCAGCCGCCAGGCAGCGGCCGGGCAGGGCGGCGGCGCAGGCCAGTGTGTGCGGGCCGCCGCCGGACCAGCCGAGCGTGACGAACGTGTCCGCGCCGAGGTCATCCAGGACCGCGGCGGTATCGGCGGCCACGTCCACCACCCGCCGCCCGGGCCGTGGGGTCGACCTCTCGTAGCCGGGCCTGGCGGCCAGGATGACCCGCAGGCCGCGGATGCTCGCCGCCTGCACCGCTGGCGGGTAAAGCACGAGCCCGACGGGAGTGCCCTCGTGCAGCACCAGCGGCCGGCCATCGGACGGGCCGGCGATAAGCACGTCGATCATACGGCCGTCGGGCAAGGTGGTTAGGCGCCGTTCGGTGTCCATGGACGCCTAGCCTAGGCCCCCGTGCCTAGGCCCCCGTGGTCAGCCGCGCGGGCGGGCGTGGCCCCGCTCCGGCGTGACCAGGACGGCGACCCGGCGCTCCTCGGCCATGGCGCGGTCGTAGGCCTCGAAGTCGTCGTGCGTCCCGCCTGCCGCGGTGAAGATCTCCCGCAGCAGCAGGCGGAGCCGTTCCGCGTCTACCCCGGGCATCGGGTCGTCGGGTCCGGCCAGCTCGACTGGCCCTTCGGCCGATGCCCACTCCCAGCCCGCCCGGACCACGACCGTAGCGCGCGGCCGGGCCCGCAAGTTGGCCAGCCGGTGGGCGTCACCGCGGCTCACCAGCCCGACGACCTGCGCTCCGGTGACCGGATGCGGCAGCACGCCCGCGTTCGTCACCGACGACTGGATCGTCCCATCGGGCCGCAGCGTCGACACCACGACCAGGCCGTGATCACCCTCGACCAGCCGGGCGAAATCCTCGAGTCTGCTCACCGCTGAAGCGTAACCGAATCTCGCCTTCTTAGGCCGCTTCGCGGAGCCGTCTCAGCCACGACGATGCTCCATCGTCGTGGTCCTGCGGGCTGTTTCAGATCGGATTGGCCCGGCGCGGTCACCCCTCCAGGAGTCCCAGCTCCCGGGACCGGGTGACCGCCTGACTGCGTGAGGAGGCCCCCAGCTTCCGATAAATCGATATCGCCTGCGACTTGACGGTGTGCGGTGACAGGAATAGCCCGGCGCCGATTTCCGGAAATGACAGGTGCGTGGCGAGCATCGGCAGCACGCGCAGCTCGGCACTGGTCAGAGACGGCACCCCGGGGATGCTCGGGGCGTGCTCGGCCGACAGCTGAGCCCGGAGTACCCGCGCCTCGCAGGCCAGGGTGCCGAGGCCGCCTCGGCGTTTAAGCAGCTCGTCGATTTCCCGTAGCAACGTCCTCGCCCCGGCTTTGTCGGCCAGCGCGAGGTGCACGCGGGCGAGCTCGATCCGGGCCTGGACGGCTAGGTGGGGTATTGCGTAGGTCAGCACGGGCCGCAGCCGCTCTGCGCTGACCAGCTGCTGACGCGCTGTGGGGATATCTCCCCGGTGCATCGCTGCGCGGGCTTGCACTGCGCAGGCGAGGAGGTTCTCCATTCCGATCCGGCGCAACGCAGCGCCTGCTTGCCCGGCGAGGGCCTCGGCCTGGCTCCAGTCACTGCGTGCCATGGCCAGCAGCGACCGCTCGGCCAGCGCTAGCGCCAGGATCTCGTACGCACCGGTTTGGTCCGCGACGCTGACCATATCCTCCAGGTATGCGTCGCCGTCATCGGGGTCACCAGACAGGATGCGTGCGAGACCCTGACAAAGTGCGGCGACCGGCGCCACGATGCTGGCCGCTGCGAACTTCTGCACCGCCTCGTCAGCGTCCGCGCTCATCTGTTTGACCCCGCGTCGGCACAAGACGGCCCGGGCCACGGCGGCCCATGCCTCAGCGCCAGGGTCATCGGGCCGTGCGAAGTCCTCGTACTGCCAGCGGTCGACCATGTCGGCCCACCGCTCGGCCGCCGCCGGCCGCCCCGTATACGCGGCGATAAGTGCGGCCTGGGCGGCTATCGCCGGGTGCCCCGCCATCCCGCCCCGATCGTCGAGCCACCGGAACCACCGTTGCAGGGTGGCGAACCGGCCCTGGCGGTAGGTCGGCGGCCACAGGCTCTGCATGAGACGGGCCGCCGTGTGGACGTCCCCGGCGGCGATGGCGTATTCCAGCGCCTCCTCGGGCAGGTCGTTCCGCTGGAACCAGTAGGCTGCGCGGCGGCGCAGCACAGGCAGCAGATCGGGCTGCAAGCGTTCCAGCTCCGCCAGAAGCATGTCGCGGAACAGGTGATGGTAGCGGTACCACTGGCCGCGCCGGTCCAGCGGCACCAGCAGGTTGGATCGGGCCAGGTCGGCCAGGATCACGGCCGAGCCGGGCAGCTCGAGCACCGCGTCGCACAGCGGCCCGCTCATCCGCTCCAGCACCGCGGTCCGGGTCAGGAACACTCGGTCCCGCTTGGCGATCCGTGCCAGGAACTCCGACTTCATGTACTCACTCACCAGCCGGTCATCACCGCCGAACGAGACCGCCGCTGTCCCCAGCGGCCCGCCTTCCCGCAGGTACAGCGCCGCCAGGTACAGCCCGACCGGCCATCCTTCGGTCCGCTGATGTAGTGCCGCCACGTCGTTCTCGCTGAGCGTGACCTCAGCCGCCCGCAGCAGCGACGCCGCCTCCGGGCGGCTCATCATCAGGTCACCTGGGCCGATCTCCAGGACCCGGCCTTCCGCGCGTAGCCGCGCGATCCGCAGTGGCGGTCTGTCCCGCCCTGCCAGCACTAGCCGCGAGCCGGGCGGCACGTGATCGGCGAGTACCGACAGCGCGTCCCGGCACTCCCGGTTATGCAGGAGGTGCACGTCGTCGAGCACCAGGACCACCGGCACGGTCATCGACCAGAACGCCGCTCCCAGCCGCGGCACCACCGAACCGGGCACCGAGGCCGCCGGCGAGGCCAGCGCCTCGAACACCTGGCTGCCGACCGGCTGGACCTCAGCCAGCGCCCTGGCCACGTAGCTGAGCAAGACCTTCGGGTCGTTGTCTTCCTCGTCGACCGACACCTACGCGAAGGCCTGGCGGCTGTTCTCAGCCCAGTGCGACAACAAGGTGGTCTTCCCGTATCCGGGCGGCGCGACTACCGAGACGACCGGGCGGGAGTCATCTTGCGCGAGCCGTTCGATCAGTGACGGGCGGCTGATCGTGCCGACCCGGACCGCTGGAGGGCGGAGCTTAGACGCGATGAGGTCGAACTCCGGCCCAGCCGAATGCTGGGCCGGGATGGATCGCTCGCTTGCGTTGCTGTCCTGTTCGCCAGAATCGCGTCTCTCCGGGCGGGCCGCCGTGCCATCCTGTTGCGCCGTTTCTACGCCCAGGCATCTTGACGAAGCTCCTCGCCGACGGCTCGCCAGTCCGCACTCAGGCGATCGCATCCTGCCCTCCAGAGCCTTCGGTCCGCCTTAGGTAAGCCATTGTGCTGGCGCTTTACTGTGCGCATCATCGGGCAAATGGCCCTAGTGATCGGGACCTTAGGCCGTAGTCGGATGCCCGGCGGCTATGGCCTGGGGACCGACGTCTGGGAGCTGTGCTACCTGCCCGATGACTTCGCCCACGCCCGCAACCTGACTGCGCGGCATCCGGACAAGCTCGCCAGCGGGGTTTATGATCTGATCGCGGGCTCGAACGACAGGACGAGGCGGTCTTCCACCGGGCGGTAGCCGAGACGTTGGTACAGGGCGTTACTGGTGGGGTTGGACAGGTCGGTGTAGAGCACGACCTCGGTGGCGCCGGCATCCAGCGCGGCCTGGCTCACGGCCACGGTGGCGCCGCCCGCGTAGCCTCGTCCGCGCAGCTCGGGTGGCGTGTAGACGGGACCCACGCGTGCCATCCCGGCCACGATGCGAGTCCTCCCGGCGATCGAGGCGGGGACGCCGCCGGCATCCCAGATGATGACGCCGCCGTAGCTGAGCCGTTCGTCCGCGGCGGCCTGGTAATCCTGCGTGTCCGGGTCGCCGACCTCGCGGGTGAATGCGCGAAGCCACTCGGTCAGCAGGTTCCGGTCCCGTTCGGTGGCCGGCCTGGGCGCACCCTCGGGGCCTGGATACGGCCGGACGAGTTCGCCGAGCACGAACAGCCGCATGCGGCGGTGGACCGTCGCGGCGGTCCCGGTGTGGTGGGCCAACGCCTCCCCGAACGCTTCCGCGGTGTCGGATTCCGCGTTGACGCCCTGAATCATGCGCCCGGTCGCGGCGAGATCACCGGCCAGTTCGGCTGCGGCGCGCTGGCTCATGAAGGTGGTGAGGAAGGCCGGGAAGGCCGGCGTATGCAGGAACGCCCCGCGGATCTGGTTCCCTTCGGCGCCCGGCCGCCACCAGCCGAACAACGGCTCGTCCTGGGCGGGCTGACCCCCTGTGAGCAGCTGTCCCTTGACTCGGAGATTCTCCGCCACGGTCAGGATGACCGTGTTCCGCACGCGCTCGGCGCGCAGAAACTCCCCGGCCTGGGCCAGGAACTCGTCAACGTCCCCTGTGGTGAACCAGCTCACGCAGTCATCGTGGCACGGCTCGGCTGCCGCTCCCACCCTGATTTCTCGCGGTCCCCAACGGCCGGCTCTGGTGTGATCGGATGGTGAGCGGGAAGGGGCAGAGGACTATGCCGAACAAGCCAGTCGGAGCCGACGCGTCTCGTACGGCCGTGGCGGCCGGCGACGCGTTCGGCACCGACCTGTACCAGGTGCTGGCGGAGCAGGCCACCGATACGGTCTTCTCCCCCGTGAACGTGGCCGGCGCGCTGCTGATGGCCCTGTGCGGAGCGCGCGGCCGTACGGCGGAGGAACTGGCCCGCGCGCTCCACCTGGACTCATCGCCGGAGGCGGCCGCCGACGCGCTGCGCGCGCTGTCGGCCATGCTGCACGCCCTGACGACGGGCGAGCCGGTGACGTTCCGGGCGCCGAATACCGTATGGGTCCAGTCCGGCCTGCCGCTGCGCCTGGAGTTCACCGGCCAGCTGACCGGGGCCGAGGCTACGCTCGCCGACGCCGATTTCGCCGGGGCACCCGAGGCGGCGCGGGCCGAGATCAACCGCGTGATCGCCGAGCAGACCGGGGGCAAGATCACCGGCTTGCTGCCGCCCGGCACCATCGGGTCGCTGACCAGGCTGGTGCTCGCCAGCGCGGTGTATCTCAAGGCCGCGTGGACAAACCCTTTTCCAGAGTCCGCGACCAGGGACGCGTCGTTCTACCCGGACGGTCCGGATCGACCGGGCCTGATTGTGCCGATGATGCACGGGACCGCACCGCGCGCTTACCTGCGCGGCGACGGGTACCAGGCCGTCCTGCTCCCTTACCGGGGCGCCAGCCTGGCAATGGCCGTCGTGCTGCCCGACGGGCCGCTGGCAGCGCTGCGACCGAAGATCGGCGCGGCCGGCCCGGGCGGCGCGGCCGGCCCGGGCGGCCCGGGCGGCGCGGCCGGCCTGGGCGGCCTGCTCGCCGGCCCGGGCGGCGCGGCCGGCCTGGGCGGCCTGCTCGCCGGCCCGGCCACGCACCAGGTCACGCTGTCCTTGCCCAGGTTCCGGTTGGAGGCCGAGTTCGACCTCGTCCCGGCCCTGCAACAGCTGGGCGTGAGCCAGGCGTTCGGCGACGGCGCGGATTTCAGCGGCATCACCCAGGCCGAGCCGCTGCAGATAAGCGCCGTCGCGCACAAGGCCTATATCGAGGTCGATGAGCAGGGCACCGAAGCGGCGGCCGCCACCGCGGTCATCATGAGGGCGGCGGCCGCGCTCCGGACGCCCCCGCCGGTCACGATGGTCGTCGACCGGCCGTTCTTGTTCGCCATCGTCGACACCGCAACCGGCCTGCCGCTGTTTCTGGGCCAGGTCGCTCAGCCGCGAACCGGCTAGGCCTCGTCGTCGGTTGCGGGACCGGCGGCGGACACCTCCGGGGCACTGAGGGGTTCCAGCAGCTCGATGAGCGTGCCGATGAGCATTTGGCGAACCGGCTCGATGCTCCATCGTGCCGGTTGGGACCGGCTCGATGCTCCATCGTGCCGGTTGGGACTCGGCGATTACCACCCACGTGTCCGATCGAGCGCGTCGGCGTGGTGGCCAAGTGACGGGAGGTGAGCGATGGCTGGCCTGCGGGACGGCTAGGTGGTGGCGACGGCAATCGACACCAAGGCTGTCCGGCTTGTGACGCTTCGAAATCTAGATTGTTGACAATTTTGTTAGCTATTTTAGGATCGCCACATGCAAGCGCGGGAAGGTACGGCGTCGCCCGGCCTGGCAACGTCGGCCCACTCTCAGGCGCCGGTCGGCTCTCGGACGCCGGTCGGCTCTCGGACGCCGGTCGGCTCTCGGACGCCGGTCGGCTCTCGGACGCCGGTCGGCTCTCGGACGCCGGTCGGATCTCCGGCGGGACCTCCTAGCGACGAGCCGGGACGGCGGCTAGTTAGCGGCGAGCCGGGACGGCGGCTGGCCGTGGAACGGCTGCGGCAGGCGATCCTGGGTGGGGACATGGCCCCCGGGCAGCGCCTGGTCGAGGAGGAGCTGGCCGGAATGCTCGCCGTGACGCGGGCTAGCCTGCGCGCGGCGCTATTCGACCTGACGGCCGAAGGCCTGGTCGAACGGATACCGAACCGCGGCGCGCGGGTGCGGGCGATCACCATTGACGAGGCGGTCGCCATCACCGAGTGCCGGATGGCGCTGGAGGGACTGTGCGCGGCCAAGGCCGCGGAGCAGGTCAGCGAGGCCCAGGCCGGCCAGCTGCGGCAGCTGGGGGCTGAGCTTGAGCGCAGCGTGGCGGATGGCGAGCTGCTGAAGTACTCGGCCCTCAATGCTGAGCTGCACCGGCTGGTACGGGAGATCTCTGGTCAGACGGTGGCGGCCGCCCTGCTCGAGCGGCTGAACGGGCAGTTGGTCCGGCACCAGTTCCGGCTGTCGCTGCGACCAGGCCGTCCGCAGGTCTCGCTACCCGAGCACCTGGCGATCATCGCCGCCGTCGCCGGGCGACGGCCGGCTGAGGCGGAGGATGCGGCGCGCCGCCATCTGCGCAGCGTCATAGCGGCCCTGCTGGATCAGGCCGGGGCGCCGGATCAGGCCGGGCCGGTGGATAAGGCCGCGGCGCTGGATCAGGCCGGGGCGCCGGATCAGGCCGGGCCGGTGGATAAGGCCGGAACGCTGGATTTAACGACGATGGACACGCGGGAGGAAGTTCGGTGACTACAACGCAGTCGATGCTCGTCATCAGCGCGCACGCGGCTGATTTTGTCTGGCGGGCCGGAGGCGCGATCGCGCTGAGCGCGTCGCGGGGCGAGCAGGTGAAGGTGCTCTGCCTGAGCTACGGGGAACGCGGCGAATCGGCCAGCGCCTGGCGCGCGGGCCGGACGCTGGAGGAGATCAAGGCGCTGCGCCGGGCCGAGGCGGAGAACGCGGCGGCCGTGCTCGGAGCCGAGATCGCCTTCCTTGATGCCGGGGACTACCCGCTGCGCGAATCCGATGAACTCACCGACCGCATCGTTGGCGTGTACCGGGAGGTCAACCCGTCGGTCGTGCTCACCCACCCGCTATCGGACCCCTACAACGGTGATCATCCGGCGGCGGGGCAGATGGCGCTACGGGCTCGGGTGCTGGCCCAGGCGATCGGCTATCCCGCCGCCGGCGAGCCGATCGGCGCCCCGCCGGTGTTCCAGTTCGAGCCGCACCAGCCGGAGATGTGCGGCTTCAAGCCGGAGGTCCTGCTAGATATCACGCCGGTGTTCGAGACCAAGCGCAAGGCCATGGAGTGCATGGCCGCCCAGCGGCATCTGTGGGACTACTACACCGACCTGGCCAAACGGCGCGGCACTCAGCTTAAACGCAACGCGGGGCCCAACCTGGGCCTGCCGCAAGCCGCCATGGGCGAGGCCTACATGAGGGTATTCCCCCAGGTCACGGACAGGCTGAGCTGATGCGCCAGGTGATCGTCACCGGCGTGGCCCGCGCGGACCTGACGGTGGTGGACGAGCTGGCCGGACTCGGCGTGGCCACAGTGCACGAAGCGATCGGCCGGACCGGGTACCTCGGGCCCGGGCTGCGGCCCATCCAGGACGGCATCCGGGTCGGCGGGACCGCGGTGACCGCGTTGTGCTGGCCCGGCGACAACCTCATGATCCATGCGGCGGCCGAGCAGTGCCAGGCCGGTGACCTGCTGGTGGTGAGGACGGCTTCGCCGTGTACGGACGGGATGTTCGGCGAGCTGCTGGCGACCTCGCTGGCCGCGCGCGGCGTCCGGGGCCTAGTCATCGAGGCGGGGGTCAGGGACGTGGCCGAACTGCGCGGGATGGGCTTCCCCGTCTGGTCGGCGGCGGTGAGCGCCCAGGGCACGGTCAAGGAGACGCCGGGTGCGGTCAACGTGCCCATGTCGGTCGGCGGGCAGATCATCCGGCCCGGCGACGCGATCATCGCCGATGACGACGGCGTGGTGTGCGTGCCGCGCGGCGACGTCGGCCAGGCGCTGGCTGCGGCGCAGGCCAGAGCGGCCAAGGAAGAGCAGGCTCGCAAGGCCCTCGCGGACGGGCAGCTGGGCCTGGACCTGTACGGCCTGCGGGACAAGCTCGCCGCCCGTGGCGTCCGGTGGGTCAGCGCTGGGGAGGAGAGCGATGAGTGACGGCGTGCGGTGCATGCTGATGCGAGGCGGGACCTCCAAGGGCGCTTACTTCCTCGCCGAAGACCTGCCCTCGGACCAGGCCGAACGCGACGACCTGCTGCTGCGGATCATGGGCAGCCCCGATGCCCGGCAGATCGACGGCATCGGCGGGGCGCATCCGCTGACCTCCAAGGTGGCGGTGATCAGTCGTTCCGTTCGGGCTGACGCCGACGTCGATTACCTGTTCCTGCAGGTCGGCGTCGGCGAGGCCACGGTTTCCGGCCGACAGAACTGCGGCAACTTGCTGGCCGGCGTCGGCCCGTTCGCGGTCGAGCGGGGCCTAGCGGACAAGGCACCGGTCCGGATCCACATGGTCAACTCGGGCAGCGTGGCCACCGCCACGTTTCCCGGCGCGGACGGCCTCGTCGACTACACCGGCGACACCGCGATCGCCGGGGTTCCGGGGACGGCCGCGGCGGTGGTTCTCGACTTCGCCGGAACCGAGGGCTCGGCCACCGGCGCCCTGCTGCCCACCGGACACATCACCGATGTCATCGACGGGCTGACCATCACCTGCATCGACAACGGCATGCCGGTGGTGGTCGTGGCCGCGGCTGAGCTTGGCCGCACCGGCTACGAGAGCGTCGCCGACCTCGAGGCGGACCGCGCACTGGGCGAGAAGGTGCAGGCGCTGCGGCTCGCGGCCGGCCAGCGGATGGGCCTCGGCGACGTATCCGCCGCCTCGGTGCCCAAGGTCTCGCTCGTCGCGGCCCCGGCGGACGGCGGGACGATATGCACGCGCACCTTCATTCCGGTGCGGGTGCACGATTCGATCGGGGTGCTCGGCGCGGTCAGCGTCGCGACCGCCCTGCTGCTCGACGGCGCGGCCGGAGCCGGCCTGGCGGTGCTGACGCCGGGCCAGACGCGGTTCGACATCGAGCACCCGACCGGGCACGTCCAGGTCGAGACCGAACTGGATCTCAGCCGCCGGCCGCCCGCCGTGATCCGCGCGGGCGTGGTGCGTACCGCCCGCAAGCTCTTCGACGGCACCGTCTTCCCCCGGAGGCACTGATGACGAGCCCGCATGACCCAGCCAGCACGCGGCCGCCGCTGCACGAAGTCGCGCATCTGGGGCACGTGGAGCTGCTGACACCCAAACTGTGCGAGAGCCTGTGGTTCTTCGTGGAGGTCCTCGGCCTGACCGAGAACGGCCGCGAGGGCAACTCGGTTTACCTGCGTACCTGGGACGACTACGAGCATCACACGGTCAAGCTCACCGCGCACGACACCTCGGGCATCCGCCGGGTGGGGCTGCGGGCCTCCAGCCAGGCCGCGCTTGAGGCGCGGGTGGCCGCGATCGAGGAAACCGGGCTCGGCATCGGCTGGAAGGACGGCGATCCCGGGATCGGTCCCACGTACCTGTTCCGCGACCCGGACGGGCATGAGATGGAGCTGTACTGGGAATCGGAGTGGTACGCGCCGCCGGCCGAGCTGAGGCCGTCGCTGAAGAACCAGGCCCAGGCCTACCCGGCGCGCGGCGTCTGCGTCCGGCGGCTGGACCACGTCAACTACCTGGCCCAGGACGTGCGGTCGAACGGCGATTTCGTCCGCGACGTGCTCGGCGGGCGGGTCACTGAGCAAATCAGGCTGAACGACGGCACGATCTCCGCGCAGTGGCTGCACTTCACCAACAAGGGCTACGACCTGGTGTATACGCGGGACTGGACCGGCACCGCCGGGCGGCTGCACCACGTCGCGTTCGCGCCCGACACCCGGGAGGACATCCTGCGCGCGGCGGACATCTGCCTGGACCGCGGGGTCTTCATCGAGACCGGGCCGCACAAGCACGCGATCCAGCAGACGTTCTTCCTCTACGTCTACGAGCCGGGCGGCAACAGGATCGAGCTGTGCAACCCGGTCGCCCGGCTGGTGCTAGCGCCGGACTGGCGGACGATCACCTGGACCGAGGCCGAACGGGCCAGGGGGCAGGCCTGGGGCCTGAAGACCATCGAGTCCTTCCACACCCACGGCACCCCGCCGGTCAGCTAGCCCGGCCCCGCCTCTCCTGGAGTAGCGCCAGAGGACAACTAGGACTCACCGCAGGGTCGGAGGGGCCGGCGTGGTGATGACCGAGAAGACCGCGCCCTGATTGTCGGCGACCATGCCGATCCGGCCGTACGGGCTGTCCCGGATGGGCCGCACGATGCTGCCGCCGAGCGCGGTGACCGTGTTCACGGCGGCGTCGGTGTCATCGACAGCGAAGTAGGTCCACCAGCCGACCGGGGCGCGGTCCGCTTCGGCCGGGTACTGACCGATGCCGCCGACCTCGCGCCCGTCGACCATGAGCATCGCGTACCTGAACCCGTCCTCGCTCACATCCTGGTAGGCGTAACCGAACACGGCACGGTAGAAGGCCTTGCCCGCGTCGAAGTCCCGGCTCATGTGCTCGGTCCAGGTCAGTGCCCCGGTCTCGTTGGCCAGGCCGATCCCGCTGGTCGTCCGGCCTTCCCACAGGCCGAAGGTAGCCCCGGTGGTATCGACGGCGAGCGCCATCCGGCCGGAGTCCATGACGTCGGTCGGTTCCACGAGGAGCTGGCCGCCCGCGGCCTTGACTTTGGCCGCGACCGCGTCGGTGTCGTCGGCGGCCAGATAGGTCGTCCACACCGAGGGCGCCTCACCCGGGCCGAACTTCGGGCTGAGGCCCGCGACGATGTGGCCGCCGGAATGGCAGATGGAGTAGCCGCCGGCCTCCGGGCCGCCTGACTGGATGTCCCAGCCGAACAGGGCCTGGTAGAAGGCGACCGCCTTCGGGACGTCGCCGACGGTGACGTCTACCCAGCTGGGTGTGCCGGGCCGCCAGGGCGTGTCACGCGTAACCATTTCGCTACCTCCCCGTGACCGCCAGCTCGGATTGACGCTAACACGGCGCCGGTCAACACGGGGCCAGTCAGCACGGGGCCAGTCAGCACGGGGCTAGTCAGCACGGGCCGTCTCGGCCTGCGCTCTACACTGGGCTTTCATGTACGCCAAGACCAACCCGAGGGCCGGGTCCCTGACCACGCGGCAGAAGCGGATCTTCGCGATCGCCGGCGTGGCGCTCGTCCTCGTGTTCGGCGGCCTGGGCGTGTGGGGAGCACTGTCTCATGACCCATACGGCGCTTCGGGTCACGGCTGCGTTAATGTCACCCTGCCGAGTTCCACGGGCGGCGCCACCCTGCACTATTGCGGATCGGCGGCGCGGACGTTCTGCCGGACGGCGTTCCAGTCGAACGACCAGCTCGCCCAGCGCGGCCGGCCTCAGTGCGTGCTGGCCGGCCTGGGACCCTCAAGTTCCGCCAGCCCCGACCCCTGACCGGCCGTTCACAGGTCGATGATGATCGTGACCGGGCCGTCGTTCACCAGGGCGACCTTCATGTTGGCGCCGAAGACGCCGGTTTCGACCCGGGCCCCGAGATCGTGCAGGACCTCGACCACGGCGTCGACCAGCGGTGCGGCCACCGGACCGGGCGCGGCGGCTGACCAGGACGGACGGCGGCCCTTGGTCAGCTCCGCGTACAGCGTGAACTGGCTGATGACCAGCAGCGGCGCTCCCACGTCGGAGCAGGATTTCTCCCCGTCGAGGATCCGCAGCCCCCACAGCTTGGCGGCCAGCCTGGCGGCCTGCTCCGGGGTGTCATCGTGAGTGATGCCGACTAGGACCAGCAGCCCGGGTTCTTCGATCGCGCCGACGACTTCCCCGTCCACGGTCACGCTGGCCCGGCTGACACGCTGTACGACTGCCCGCATAGCACGGCAGGGTACCCGGAGTCAGCGGGGGAGGCAGCGCCAGCGGGGGAGGCAGCGCCAGCGGGGAAGGCAGCGCCAGCGGGGAAGGCAGCGCCAGCGGGGAAGGCAGCGCCAGCGGGGAAGGCAGCGCCAGCGGGGAAGGCAGCGTCAGCGGGGGAGGCAGAGGGCAGACTGCGGGCATGACGATCTTCATGGAACCCCCCGGCGTGAATCCCGTGGTTGCCGAGGTCGTGCGTTCCGGCTTCGCCGAATCACGGCACCGGGGCGCCGTCGCCGGACTCGGCACCGACGGGACTGAGGTGATCTGCGTCGGCCAGACCAGCGTGCCCATCTTCCCGCGGTCCGCGAACAAGCCCATGCAGGCAGCGGCGATGCTCCGCTGCGGGCTCGACCTCAACGGCGAACTGCTGGCGCTCGCGGCGGCGAGCCACTCCGGTGAGGACTTCCACGTCGACGGCGTGCGGAAGATCTTGCTGGGCGCCGGCCTGACCGAGGATGACCTGGGCTGCCCGGCCGCCTGGCCGCTTGACACCGAGGCGGCCCGTGCGCTGATCGCCCGCGGCGAAGGCATGTCCAGGATCCGGATGAACTGCTCGGGCAAGCACGCGGCGATGCTGGCCACTTGCGTACACAACGGCTGGCCGACGACGGGATACCTGGCGCCAGGTCATCGGCTGCAGCAGGCGATCCTGCGTACCGTCGAAGAACTGGCCGGACAGCGGGTGAGCCACACCGGGGTGGACGGCTGCGGCGCGCCGCTATTCGCGCTGACGTTGGCCGGGCTGGCCCAGGCGTTCCGGGCACTGGTGCTCGCGGCGGCCGGTACCCCAGAACGCAGGGTGGCCGACGCCATGCGCGCGCACCCAGAATGGACCAGCGGGACGAACCGGGACGAGCGCAAGCTGATGGACGCGGTACCTGGGCTGCTGGTCAAGGGGGGCGCCGAGGGGGTCGCCGCGTTCGCGCTGGCGGACGGCAGGTCCGGGGCGGTCAAGATCGACGACGGCGCGACGCGGAGCCGGACTCCGGTCACGGTGGCGGCGCTGCGCCGGCTCGGGGTCGTGGTACCCGACGAGCTCGCGGCCATCCCGCTGGCCGGCGGCCACGCGGTGGCGGGCTTCGTCCGGTCCGTTATCTAACGGCTTGCGCAGCGTGGTTAATTATATTAACTTATAGCTATGACGATTAACTTCATGACGGGAAATCCCACCGCGGCGGGCGAGAAGGGCCGCGTGGCCCGGCGCGGCCGACGGTGGCTGACGGTCCCCGGTGTAGTCGGCGTGGGTTACACGCTGTCCTGGATCGCCGGGCTGAGCATCGCCGCCCCCAGCCCCAGTTTCGGTGCGTCCGGTACCGAGATCGTCGCCGCCCTGGCGGGACACGGCCCGGCGATGGCCGCTCAGTTCGCGCTCACTGAAGGGCTGCCCGCGGCGGGGATAGCCGTCGTCTCGGCCGCCCTGGCCGACCTGGCACGCAGGCACGGCGCGGCCACCGCGGGCCGGTTCGCGCTGGTCTTCGGGCTCACGGCGGCGGTCATCTCGATCCTCCAGTTCGGCCTGGGCCTCGCGCTGACCGCGACTTCATCGCCAGGGACCGCGCACCTGCTCTACGCCGCGGTCAACCGGATGGACGGGGCCAAGATGCTCGCGCTGGCCGTGCTAGGCGCGGCCGGGGTGGCCATGACGCCGCTGCCCGGGTGGCTGCGGTACACCGGGATCGCGCTGGCCCTCGCGCTCACCGCCTCCGGCGTGGTGTACCTGCTACTCCTGCCTTCCCTGGCGGTGGCCGCCGGACCCGCCCTGGTGCTGCTCCTGCTCTTCATCACCGGCGGCGGCATCATAACCGGCAGGCTGGACCGCTCCCCCGGCGCGAGAGACAGCTAGGACATGCCGCGCGCGGGCCTGACCCGGGAGCGGATCATCGGCGAAGCCGCGACCGTCGCCGACGAGGTGGGCCTGGACCGGCTCACCCTGGCGGCGGTCGCGCAGCGCTGCGGGGTGTCGCTGCCCGGCTTGTACAAGCACGTCAGCGGCCTGGAAGAGGTCAGGCGCGGCATCTCGATCCTGGGCGTCACCGAACTGACCGGCGTCACGGCCCGGGCGGCAGCGGGCGTGACGGGCCGCGACGCGCTGCACGCGGTGTCCGCCGCCTACCGGTCTTACGCGCTGGCCTGCCCTGGCCGTTACGCGGCCAGCGTGCTGGCGCCCGCGCCCGGCGACGACATGCACATCGAGATCGCGACCCGGGCCTTCGCCGTTATCAGCGCGGCTCTGCAGGGTTACCGCCTAGACGGCCCGGCTCTTATCCACGCCGTCCGGATGTGGCGGGCCGCGTGCCACGGCATCGCGACCCTGCAGACCGCGGGAGGCTTTGGCCTGCCCGAATCCGTGGACGTCACCTTCGGCCACCTCATCGACGCCCTGGATGCCGAGTTCCGGCGCCTCGGCCAGCGCGGCCGTTAATGTCGCAGGCGCGCCGTAGGATTGCGCGGTGAGCAAGAAGACCCGGCCACGACGCAGCGCGCGGTCCAGCAAGACCTCCCTCGCCGACGCATCGACCGCCAAGGCGGCTAGCGGGGCAGGCACGCCCGACGCGGCCGCGGGCAACGCGCCCGGCGATGGTGAAGCTGAGGCGATCCTCGGGCGAGTGCTGGCCAAGCTGTGGACCGCGATCGAAACGGGCGAGCCGCTGCGAGCCGAGCTCGAGACCATCACCTGCATGGCGATCCCGTATGTGGCGGGCCAGCAGGAGCCGGAATCGATCGAGACCTTTATGTCGGCTGTGCTGGTGGACGGCGCGGCGCGGCAGAGGTCACCCGACGGCGCCGCGCTGCTGCGGCTGCTCATGGCGCTGGGCACCGCGAAGACGAAGAAGGCGGCGAGCCGCGCGTTGGCCGAGCTGACCGGCGCCGGCATCTACCCCCCGGACTGGGTGACCGAGATCGGCAAGCCGGTCCCCGGCCAGGCCTGGCGCCGGTACGACGTCTTCGGCGACGACGAGGCCTTCCTGGTGACGTTCAGCTACGGGGACGTCGAGCACGCCGTCGTGGTGCAGGTCGACCTGACCGGCATCCCGGTGGCCACCGCGGTCGGCGTGGCCCCGGACCCGGCGGGCCTGATCGAGGCGATCAACCGCAACACGGATGAGTTCGAGTCTCAGGAGCAGATCAGCCTGACCGAAGCGCGCCGCCGGGTGGAAGGACCGGTGGCCCGGTGCGAGGAGGATCCGGAGCTAGCCATCGAAACCGTCATCCACCTGCCCCTCGTCCGGGCCCGGATCCGCCGCCTGCCCGGCGCGGAGTTCGACCCCGGCCCCCAGTTCAGCGCGAAGGATCGCGCGGTCGCGGTGGACGACTTCATGAAGAGCCCGCTGGCGGCCGACGCCATCGCCGTCGACGAGGAGTCCACGCGGTTCTGGGCACAGGTCCTGACCGGCTACAGCAGCCGCATCGACGGCGAGGCGCCCGCCCAGGTCGGTCCGCGCAAGCTCGCGCACCTCCTCCTCGGCCACGTGGCGACCACCTTCGGCCTGTCGCCCGCGCAGCGGCAGCACCTCGAACCCGCCGTTACCGCCTGGGTCCGCTGGTCGGCGGTCTACCGCGACCTCAGCGAGGCCGCGACCGCCCACCTGCTGGGAGCGCTGCCCAAGGCGTTCAGCCGGTTCGATAACGCCTACGACGACCCGGACTGCGCGATGATGCGCGGCTACACCGCCGACCTGGTTGCGCCCGACGCGGACGTGTCCTGGCTCCTGCGCAACATGGGGCGCCGCCTGTTCGCGCTGCCGCTGCCGGAACGCCACGATGGCCATGCGCATGGAGGCGTGGCCAGCCCGGCTGAGCGCCGGGCCCTGGTCGAGGCCGAGTTCGGCGGGTGCACGCCGCCCACCGGCTTGACCAGCGAGCAGTTTGTGGACGCCGCCCACGGCGTCATCGAGGAGATCTGGCAGGCGAACCCCGTTTCGACCTTCCTGACGGCCACGTCGCTGTCCGAAGGGGGTCTCGCCCGCCACGAGATCATTCACCGGCTAGCCGGCACCCCCGCGCCGACCAGGGGCGCATCGATCATCCAGGAGGGCTTCCCCGATCATTCGATGACTTCTTAGCCGCCGCGGGAGTCCTATCGGTGACTCCCGCGAGGAAGGTGACGCGATGAGCTACGCGGACGTGAACGGCATCTCCCTATTCTACGAAGAGCACGGCTCCGGACAGCCGCTGATCCTGCTGCACGGCGGTCTCGGCATGGGCGAGATGTACGCGCCGATCCTGCCGATGCTGGCCAAGGACCGCCGGGTGATCACGGTCGACCTGCAGGCCCACGGCCACACCGCCGACGTGGACCGGCCGCTGCGCCACGAGACCCTGGCCGACGATATCGCCGGGCTGATCGGGCACCTCGGGCTGGCCCAGGCCGACGTGATGGGCTACTCCTTCGGCGGCGCGACGGCCCTGCGCACCGCGATCCAGCATCCGGACCTGGTCCGGCGCCTGGTGGTGGTCTCGGTAGCCAGCCAGCGCGACGGCTGGTACCCGGAGAGCCTGGCCGGGATGGA
The DNA here is from genome assembly GCA_963806335.1 of uncultured Actinomycetes bacterium. GTDB lineage: Bacteria > Actinomycetota > Actinomycetes > Streptosporangiales > Streptosporangiaceae > Palsa-504. Next base: position 35,320 of record CAWDXO010000011.1, on the reverse strand, counting down.
CCAGATGGGGTCGCAGCTCGCCGAGATGCTGAAGGGCTCCCCCATGTACCAGATCTACGCCCAGGTCGCCCCCCGGGTGCAGGACTGGCCCGTGCTGCTCGATAAGACCGGGGACCTGCTGCGGCGGGACTTCGACTGGTCGGCGGATATCGCGAGGATCACCGCGCCGGTCATGCTGGTTTACGCTGACGCCGACGCGGTGCGCCCCGCGCACATCGTCGAGTTCTACGCCCGGCTGGGCGGCGGCCTGCGCGACGCGAACTGGGACGGCTCGGCCCGGTCCGTGGCGAGGCTGGCCATCCTGCCCGGTCATACCCATTACGACCTTTTCGCCTCACCCGACCTCGTGGCCGCGGTCATCCCGTTCCTGGACGCGCCGTCGCTGGAGCCGCCGGCTCCGCTCGGCCCGTGAGCACACAGCGGCGGCGGACCGTAACCAGGCGGGCGCCCGTACCCCGGCGCGCTGCCGTAGTTCCCTTCATTGATTTTCCCGAACGGACCCCGGCCCTTCCCCTCAGCCAGCTGACACGTACGCGGTGGTGGACGGACGGCCGGCCCTCGAGGGCAACGGCGCCGTAACCGTTTACCGCTAGTCCACACCCGCCGCCGCCAGGGTCGAGGCGGCCACCGCGACGGGAGAGGAAAACCGGAGCACCTCGGTGGCCAGCAGCGCCAGCCCGGCGTAGACCCCGGCCAGCAAGCCGGTGACGATCGCGTAGGCCACGGTCCGGGAGATGACCCGGTCGATGTCGTACAGCCGGTACTTCAGCACGGCGATGCCGATGGCCACCGGGACGAGCGCGATGGCCCCGCTGGACATCGCGTTCTCGAGGTTGTTGGCCGCGTCGCCCGGGCCGAGGATCTTCTCGGCCGGGATCTCGGCGAGCAGCGCCGCCACGATCAGGGCGCCCGCGTAGACCACCCACTTGAGCTGCGCCCGTTCGGCGGTCCGGGCGTGCCGGTAACGGAACGCCAGGGACAGCACGGCGGCCAGGCCCGTGGCGGCGATCAGCGCCGCGCCGCCAAACGCCATCAGCTTGAAGATATTCCCGGCTGGTGCAGATAGCCCGACCGGGTTCGGCATCGCCGGGCTGGCCGAGATGATCGTGGGCGCGAACGCGTTGCCCAGGGCCCACCCGGCCAGGCCGGCCCCGGCGGCCCAGGCCACCGGCCGCCAGCGGCGGGAGGGCAGATGCCCGGTGGGAAACAGCAGCACCACAAACACGCACAGCCCGAGGCCCAGCAGCCAGATCCAGCCCAGCCAATTGGACAAGGTAAGCGTCCGGCGGAAGCTCGCCAGCAGCGCGCTAGAAACTCCTGTGGCGTAGGCCAGGCCGGTCGCGGACAGCAGCCATCCGATCGGGTTCCCCGGCCGCTTCCAGGCGAGCAGCGCGCCGACCGTGGCGAAGGCGCCGATGAACACGATCGCGATCACCTTGTCCGGCGCGCTCCCGCCCTGGCTGGCCAGGCTGGCGGGCAGCGGGTAGAGGGTGTTGTAGGCGAGCGTGGTGGCGGTCGCCGCCGTAGAGACGGCCCAGATCGACCACGCGCGCCAGAACGCTGCGGGGGCCATGTCTCACCTCTTGAGCTGATTATCGCCTGGCATACCGCGAGCCACGCTACGGGCGCACCGTTCCCGGATCGTTACGGCCACGAATATGTTGAGATGCCCAGCACGCGGGGCTTCACGATGACTTCATCATGGCCCAGCATGCTGTGCGTATGAGGATGCGCAAGCCGCGTGGGGCCGTCATGCTGGCGGCGGCCGGCCTGACAGCGGCCGGCCTGACGGCGGCGTGCAGCGGGGCCGCGGCGCCGGGGGCGCCCGGCGCGGGGGCACGGGCGAGCACGTCGACTGCCGTCGCGGGCCGGACGGCTCCGGCGAGGAAGACAGGTTCGGCTAAGCCGACGGCTGTTCGGTCATCACCGCTGCCGTCCCCTGCCGCGCTGGTGCCCTGGGCCGGGCCGACGATCGCCGGAGCAGGTACCTGGAGCCCGGCCGGACAGCCGGTCAGCGGCGCGCCGGCGGTCTACCAGACCACCCTGGTCCCCCCGGGCGGCACCGAGCCGGCGGGGATCGCCTGGATGGACACGCGGCTGCTGACCGCCCGGCTTTACTCCGGGTCCAAGAGCCCAGGCGGCGGCCCGTACCGGTATACCGCGCCGATCCAGCCGGCCCAGGCCGCCACGCTGGTGGCCGCGTTCAACGGCGGTTTCCTGATGAACGCCGCAGGCGGCGGCTACTACACGCAAGGCCGCGCGATTGAGCCGCTCCGGCCGGGGGCGGCCTCGCTGGTCATCTACGCGAACGGCAGCGTCGATATCGGGGCCTGGGACCGCGACGTGCGGATGACCGCGAACGTGGCCGGCGTCCGCCAGAACCTGATACCGCTCGTGGCCGGCGGACAACCCACGCCGCAGGCCAGCGCGAACTGGCAGGCGTGGGGGTCGACCTGCGGCGCGACCTCCTGCGCGGCCGCTGTTCCCGGCATCGAGCACCAGTGGCGTTCGGGGCTCGGCATCACCGCCGACGGAGCGCTGGTCTATGCGGCTGGCCCGGCTCTGGACCCGCTTCAACTCGCCCGGCTTCTCGTGCGGGCCGGGGTGGTACGCGGCATGCAGCTCGATATCAACCCCGACTGGCCGGTCTTCGCCAGCTACGATCCCGCGGCGGGCCGCCCTGCCGCGCCGTCCAACGGCCGCAGGTTGCTCGCTTCGACCGTGCAGGGCCCCGCCACCTTCTTCGAGTCCTGGTGGGCGCGCGATTTCATCACGATGTCGGCCCGCGCGGCCGGGCGGCCGTCGCAGGCCGCGCGGTAGCCGTCCCGCTACCGGTGGTTTAATGTGGCGGCCATGGACGATGCGTCGCTGCGCGTCTCGGACTCAGACCGGGATGAGGCCGTCGCCGTGCTTCGCGAACACCTTCTCGCGGGCCGCCTGACGCTTGAGGAATTCTCCGAGCGAGTCGAAGCCGCCCTGCAGTCCCGGTTCAGCGGGGAGCTGGCGCGACTCCGGGAAGACTTGCCTGAGATCTTCGTCGAGACTAAGCGCCCGCGTCGCAAGGCCACCCGCTTGTCCGCGGCCCTGCTTGGTCATGTCACGCGCCGCGGGCGGCTCAGGCTGCGCCGGTGGACCGTAGCTACCAGTACCTTCGGAGATCTCGACTTCGATCTACGCGACGCCACGATCACTGAGCGGCAGACCAAGGTCACCGTTCTCGCGGCGTTCGGCAACGTCGATGTCTACGTGCCCGAAGGCGTTAACGTCGACGTCAGCGGTGCCGCCGTCTTCGGTCACCGGCGGGACTGGGGCCGTGACACCGACCGCGCGGACGCCCCGACGGTCCAGGTCCGTGTCCTCGGTTTCGCCGGGACCATCGACGTATGGCGGGTGCCGTCCGACATGCGCGCCAGCAGCTACCGGGACATCCTCCGCGGACTGAAAGACCGCAGCCGCGAGCTGCCCGGCTAATGCTGAGTGCGCAGCCAGTAATTGGTGACGGCAAAGTCCATGGGCTTACCGCCCGTCGAGACGATTTCCCAGCCGAAGTCGACCTGCCTCAGGGTCGCGCTGGCTGGTACGTAGCGGTGCGCCACCAGCCACTGGATAGAGGCCAGGATGTGGGTCACCCCGCTGGTCTCGTTGTGGTCTAGCGCGAAGCTGTAAATGCTCGCGGTATGCCAGACCGCGAAGCGCTGGCCGAAGATTTTTGCGTGGCCGATAACCTTCCCCGCGGGTGTCTGGCCGTGGTTGTCGACCCAGATCATGACCTCGATCTTGTAACCATTCAGCCATACGTCGTCGGCGGCCTCGGCGTCGATACCGCGGCCGCCTGGCATCGACTCGGTGAAGCCATTCTGGATGAGGTGCAAGGACTTCAACGGCACGTTGTTGTAGTTCTTCTGCACGTTCGGGTAGGTCTCCACCGTGGCGTTACCGGCCGCCTGGTCCGACTCGACGCCCCAGTAGTGGTACGAGTCGGCCCAGATCGTCTGCGGTCCGGGCGAGGTGTTCCATGCGTCGTTGAAGACAACGAAACCGCCGTTGTCCCAAATGCCGAATGCGGCCGACGATTCCCACTTCGCGCTGGCCGGGATCGCCGCGAAGGCAGTCACGGCGGTGACGGCCGTGGTGATGCAAGCGGCCAGCAGGGATATCAGGGCACGGCGCATGGGGTTCCTAAGTTCGGCACAAGTATTGCCGCTGACGGTAACGGCCCCGGCCAGGAAGCGCAGCCAGTCTTAAAATCGTTTCGCTAGCTTTAATCTTCGTCGCGGGACCCGTCAGCTGGTCAGCGGGGCGGGGTGGGGACGCCAGTTCGGTCGTGCCGGGCGGCCAGGCAACTCGGTCCGGCCGCCCGTCGCGAGCAGCGCGGCCCACGGGTCCAGGTCGGCCAGGTCGGCCGACGCCTGCGGGAAGATCCGGGCCAGGACGCGGCGGCACACATCGCGTGGCGGATCGAGGCTGAGGCCGAATCCGTGGGCGATGTCGTTACCGTGCAGGAGGGCCTCGTGGCAGCCCAGCCCGGCGAAGCCCTCCGGATCGGACATCCCGGCCGGGTGGTAGGCGCGGACGTGCGCGCGGGACGTGCGGACCATCGAGGCCAGGACGCGCCCTCCGGCCACGGCGAACTCGAGCACCTCGGCGGGCGAGCAGTCTTTTTCCGCCGTGGCGACGGCCCGGACGTAACGCGCGGTGGGCTGGACCGCCAGCTGCCAGCCGTACGACAGCAGGCAATCGCCGATGTGCTTGGCGGTATGCCAGCAATCCCACTCCAGGCTGCCCGCCTGTACCGACCAGTCCCGGTCGGTCAGCGGCAGCAGGCCGCTCATCACGCATGAGATCGCATCGTCAAGGTCATCGGCGGTGACTGCCATGGTGTCTTCGAGCCTAATGGCCCTAACGCCCCGAGCACGACCGGTTTACGAGGAGTTATGGCTCCCGCCCTGGTGCATGGGGCTGACGCGCTCGGGCGGGGTACGGCGAGCGGTGGACGCTAGTCCTGAGGATCAGGGGGCGGGGCGTCCGGATCGGGGCGGAGCTGGGCCTTGATGTCCGGTTTGAGGACCTTGCCGACCTTGGATCGGGGCAGGTCGGGCCAGACCTCCACCTGCTTGGGCGCCTTCACGCTGCCGAGCCGTTCCTTGACGAACGTGCGCACCTCGTCGGAGGTGACGCGCTGCCCGGCCCGCAGCTGGACGACCGCGGTGACGCGCTCACCCCATTTCTCGTCGGGCAACCCGATGACCGCGCAGTCCTGTACGGCCGGGTGGGCTAGCAGGACCTGCTCGACCTCGGCGGAGTACACGTTGAAGCCGCCGGTGATGATCATGTCCTTGGCCCGGTCGACGATGAACAGATAGTTGTCGTCGTCGAGGTAGCCGATGTCCCCGGTGTGATGCCAGCCGTGCCTGGCCGCCTCCTGCGAGCCCGCGGGGTTCTTGTAGTAGCCCGCCATCACCAGCGGGCCCCGGATCACGATCTCGCCGCGCTCCCCCGGGCCGAGCAGGTGCCCTTCGTCGTCCATGATCGCGACGAGGGTGAGCGGGGTGAGGCCGGCCGAGGGCAGGCGCTCGCGGGCAACCGAGCCGTCGGCGTGAAAATGGTCAGCCGGCGCCATGGTCGAGATCATCATCGGGGCTTCGGACTGACCGAACAGCTGCCCCATCACCGGCCCGATCGCCTCCAGGGCCTCCTCCAGGCGGCTGGCCGACATCGGAGCCGCGCCGTACCAGAGGCACTGCAGTGAGGACAGGTCGGCGCCCGGCAGGTCGTGGTGGTCGAGGAGCATGTAGATCAGGGTCGGCGGCAGGAACGTGTGGGTGATCCGGTGCCGCTCGACCAGCGCGAGGAACCCGGCCAGGTCCGGTTTACCCATGATGACGATCTCGCCGCCGAGCGCCATAACCGGGAAGCACAGCACGCCGGCCGCGTGGGTCAGCGGAGCCAGGGCCAGGTACCTGGGGCGGGGCCGGAACGGGTAGCTCATCAGCGTCAGCGCCGACATCGCCTCGAGGTTGTGCCCGGTCAGCAGCACGCCCTTGGGACGCCCGGTGGTGCCGCCGGTTCCGACAAGCATGGCCATATCGTCGGGGGGTTCGGCCTGCCACGGTTCGGCGGGCTCAGGTCCGATCCACAGGTCGAACGGGATAGCCCCGGTGACCGACTTCGGCTCACCGTCGAGGCAGACCAGCGTGGTCAGCTTCGGCAGGTCGGACCGGATCTTGGCGACCAGCGGCGCGAAGGCGGCCTGGAAGATCAGGCAGGTGCAGTCGAAGAAGTCGAGCAGGTCGCGGTTTTCCGCCGCCTCGTTGCGCGGGTTGACCGGGCACCACACCGCGCCCGCCCGGGAGATACCGAACACGCAGCTGAACGCGACCGGGTCGTTCGCGGACAGGATGGCGACCTTCTCGCCGGGCTCGACCCCGGCCCGGTCGAACGCCCGGGCGATCCGCCAGGACAGCCGCCGGACGTCGCCGTAGGTCAGCGTGCGCCCGGCCGTGGTCAGGCAGGGTGCCTCCGCCCCCAGGGAGGCACCCTTGTCGAGGAAGTCGATCAGGCGCACGCGTCGTCCCGGCGTCGCGGCGGGTCAGTGGTGCACGGTGAGGTTGGGCTCCATGACCAGCCCGAAGCTGCGCAGCACGCCGAGCAGCTCGCGGTGACCGAAGGCCTGGCAGCCCGACGCGAAACCGACGCGCCTGGGCGGCTGCTGCAGCAGCGAGTAGGCCGCGTAGGCCTGCATCAGTCCGGTCTGCTTGTAGTTGGAGTTGCCGTGGATCACGCAGTGGGCGCGGCCCAGCGGCCCGGAGGCGTGCACCGAGTCCAGCGAGGTGTTGATCCGGGTGGACTCGCGCGGCGGCATCTGGTTCATCACGGCGGCCGCCTGCTCGGTGAGTACCCGCAGCTTCTCCGCCTCCGGCAGCCCTTCGATCTGCTCGAGGACCGCCTTGACGATCTGCGGGACGCCCTGCATGAGGGCACGATTGAACACGCCGCCGAGGGCCCTGACGTTGGCGACGCGCGGGTCGTGCTTGAACCACACCGGGTGCGAGGTGCCACCCCACGGCAGCGCCAGGCCGGTCTCGTGCTGGCCGGGGATCACCACGTCGTACAGGGTGCCGTCGGCGGGCCATTCGACGTACTGGTTCTGCTCCAGGTAGTACGCCTTGGCCAGGGCCGCGTTGACCAGGATCGTCCGGGTCGAGGCGATGGTGGGCATGCCCTTCCAGAAGACCAGGATGTCCAGCGTGTCGACGCCCGGCTTTTCCAGGCAGAGCTGGGCGGCGATCTCACCGGTGGTGTACATCTGCGCGACGCCCGGCGCGAGCAGCAGGCCCGCGTCCGCCATCCGCCGCCCGTAGCTGTCGTCGCAGGTGATCAGCCAGTCCTGTTCGCCGGTGGTGTCCAGGTAGTGGCATCCGGCGGCCAGACTGGCCTCGACCACCTCCGTGCCGTACTGGCCGAACGGGCCGACCGTGTTGCAGACCACGCTGGCTCCGCTGAAGAGCTCGGTCAGCGGTTCGACGTCGTGGGATACCTCGACGATATCGTGTTCGATGGTGTCGATGCCGGGCACCTTGTCCAGGGCCTCGGCGATGCGGGCCTTGTCGCGGCCGGCGGCCACGAACGGCACGTTGTACTCACGCAGGTACTCGCAGATGAGACGGCCGGTATAGCCGGAGGCGCCGTAGACGATGACGGGCTTGTCGTTGCTCATGTCCTGGTCCTTTCTCTCACATGCCCATGCCGCCGTCGACCGGCAGCCCCGCCCCGGTGATGAAGCGGGACGCGTCGGAGGCCAGGAACACCACCGCGTCGGCCATGTCCGCGACCTCGCCTAGGCGGCCGTGCGGGGTGAGCCCCACCACGGCGCCGACGCACTCTTCCACGCTCGGGAACAGCCCGAGCGTCACCATGTCCTGGGCGAGCTGGTTGCCCATCTCGGTGGGAACCAGCCCCGGGTAGATGCAGTTCACGCGCACGGCGTAACCGAGCTTGCCGGACTCCATGGCCGCGACCCGGGTCAGCCGGTCGACCGCTGATTTCGTCGCGGAGTAGATGGCGATGCCGGGGAAGGCGATAGTGGCGGCGACCGACGCGATGTTGACGACGGCGCCGCCTCGGCCGGCCGGGCCGCCGGGGCGCATGGCGCGGAAGGCGTGCTTGACCCCGAGCGAGGTGCCGAGGATGTTGACCTCGAGCATCTTGCGGATGTCGTCCGGGTCCAGGTCGGCGACCAGGCTGGAAATCTCGACGCCGGCGTTGTTGACCACGATGTCCAGGCCGCCGAGCTCGGCGATGGTGCCCTCGATGGCGCGCTCCCAGCTGGCGTCGTCGGTCACGTCGAGCGGGAGGAACGCGGCGTCGGCGCCGGTCTTCTTGATCGCGTCGGCGGTCGCCTCGCCGAGCTCCTCACGGATGTCGCCGATGACCACGGCCGCGCCGGCCCGGGCAAGCGCTTCGGCCATGCCGGCGCCCAGCCCGCGGGCTCCTCCGGTGACCAGGGCCTTGCGTCCGGTCAAGTCGTACACGCTCATGTGGCATCTCCTCCTCGAGACGGCGCAGCTGGCTGGCCGTGCGACGTAGGTCACATTGCCACGGAGTCTGGACAATCGTCAAGACTTTCTTGGACGCTTGTCAAGTTTGTTCTGGGCGGCGGGCACTGGCCGGGATACAGTTGGTTCGGGCTCGCACGGCGCGAGCCCGTGACGTACCGACGGGACACTAGCCGTGACGGAGGTAACCAACCGGGAGCGGGTCTCGCGGCGGCAGGTCGACAAGTTCGCCGAACGGCGGGCCCAGCTGGCCGGCGCCGCCCTGCAGACGCTCGCCGAACTCGGCTACGCCCGCACCAGCCTGCGCGAGATCGCGCAGAACTCCCAGTTCTCGCACGGCGTGCTGCACTACTACTTCAGCGACAAGGAAGACCTGATCACGCACTGCGTGCGTCAGTACGAGGCCGCCTGCGTCACCCGCTACGACGAGATCGTCGCCACCGCGGGTTCGGCCAGCGAGCTCAAGCGCGAGTTCAGCGCGGCGATGGCCCAGACGCTGCGGACCGACGCCCCGATGCACCGGCTCTGGTATGACCTGCGTAACCAGAGCCTGTTCGAGGAGTCGTTCCGCGCCGACGTGCTGGAAATCGACCATCGCCGCGAGGAGATGATCTGGCGCGTGATCAGCCGGTACGCCGAGTTCGCCGGGATCACGGTGGCCCTGTCCCCGGGAGCGGCCTACGCGATCCTGGACGGGCTGTTCCAGCAGGCCCTGCTGCACCAGCTGGCCGGGGACGAGAACGCGGCCGGCGACCTGACGGCGAACGTGGTTCGCGTCCTGGACACCTTGGACGTCCGCGGATAGCCGGACCGGCAGGCGACCCGGCGCCGTGAATCTTCCCGGTCCTCCGGTAATGCCGGTGGCCTTCGGCTACGTTTAACGCCAGGTGGCAGCGACCTTCGCGGAGGTGGGCGGTGCGTGAGCGGAAGATCTCACCGCACGAGGCCACCGAACTTGCCGCCTGCTTCTCGGCCGATGCCGGTAAGTTGTTCGGCTATGCCTGCGTGCTAACCCGCGAAGACCGGGCGCTGGCCGAGGAGCTCGTGCAGGCGGTCTTTACGGCCGCGAGCCAGACCTGGCCGGTGCTGCGGGACCTGCCCGCGGAGCAGCGCCTTAGCTGGCTTCGCAGGACCCTGGGCAATATCGCGATAAACGGCTTCCGCCGGGAGCCGGCGCTCCGGGACCGGCTGCCGCGGATCGAGGTGCGCTACCGGAAGATCCCGGCCGGCCCTCCGGAGCAGGCCTTTTCCACGACCGCGCTGGAGCGATGCTGGCGGATCATCCAGGACATGCCGGAACGGCAGCACACGGTCGCCGTGGCGCGCTGGCAACTGGACATGAAGCAAGATGAGATCGCCGCGGTCCTCGGCATGACCGAGAAAACGGTGAGCGCGCATCTGCACCGCGCGCGGCGCAGGCTGATCACGCAGCTCGGGCGGGACTATCCGCCTGACGGGGACGACGCGGCCGGAGCGCCCTCATGAGGGCCGCCGACCGCGGGACAAGCAGCTCGCACGAGGACGTGCTGCTCTCCGGGCTCTACCAGCAGGTTGCTGAGCTGCAGGGGGCACGGTTCGAGGGCGGATACGACCTCGCGGCCGGCCTGAAGCAGTACCGGATCTGGCTCGATAAGCACACAGACGAAGCCGCGTCGCGAGATGTCATCGATTTCGGCACGCCGGCGCTTCACGAGGTGCTCAGGCCCGACGCGTTCCTGGCCACGGCTACGGCGCGCGCGGAATGGAGCGCTGACCATGCGGTCATCGAGCTGTACTCCATGCACTACCGGTCGCTGGTTCGGCTGGCGGCCCTGCTGCTGCGGGACACGCCTACCGCCGAGGAAGTGGTGCAGGACGCCTTCGTGGCGATGCACGGGGGCTGGCGGCGGCTGAGGGACACCGAGAAGGCCCTGGCTTACCTGCGGCAAGCGGTGGTGAACAGGTCACGTTCCGTCCTGCGTCATCGGCTGGTCGTCGAGAAGAACCTGCAGTCGGCACCGCCGGACATGCCCAGCGCCGAACACGGGGCCTTCGCCCTGCTCGAGCGGTCCGCGGTGGTCGCCGCGCTCCGCAACCTGCCGGACCGTCAGCGCGAGGCGATCGTCCTGCGGTATTACGGGGACCTGTCCGAGGCCGAGATAGCGGCCACGATGGGCATCAGCTGCGGCGCCGTGAAGAGTCATACCTCGCGCGGCATGGCGGCTCTGCGCGCAGCCCTGGAGCAGGAGTTATGGCGAGAACCGGACCCGACCCCGAGGGCATCGGCGCGCAGTGGCACCACTTCGCCGACTTCCTCCGGCGGGCGTTGCACGTGGCCGCGGACCAAGTCGAGCCGCAGGCCGACGGCCTGGCCCCGATTCGCGCGCGGATCAGGGCCAGCACCGGCCCCACGGCGGGCGAGCCGGTCTCGTTTCGCTACCAGCAGAGGCGGCGTTCGGCCCGCAGGTAAACGCAGGGACCGGGGGCAGGCAGGACGGCCCGTTCGGCATAAATGTGGTTTACCGGGGTGGCCGCGGATGCACCTTCCTCGGCACCGCCGCGGGACAGATCTACTATGGGCGGTATGACCGAGCAGGGCGATGCGATTCGCACGGCCATCCTTACCGTGGACGACGACCCCAGCGTGTCCCGCGCGGTCGCGCGCGACCTGCGGCGCCGCTACGGGGAACGGCACCGGATCGTCCGGGCCGAGTCGGGTGCGGCGGCGCTGGACGCGCTGCGCCAGATGAAGCTGCGCGGCGACCTGGTCGCGGTGCTCCTGGCCGACTACCGGATGCCGGAGATGAACGGCATCGAATTCCTCGAGCAGGCCATGGACATCTACCCGGGGGCGCGCCGCGTGCTGCTCACGGCGTACGCCGACACCGGGGCCGCGATCGACGCGATCAACGTCGTCGACCTTGATCATTACCTGCTGAAGCCGTGGGATCCGCCGGAGGAAAAGCTCTACCCGGTGGTCGACGCGCTGATTGATTCGTGGCTGTCCTCTGATCACCGGCCGGTGCCCGAGACCAAGGTCGTCGGCCACCGGTGGTCGGCGCGTTCGTCGGAGGTCCGCGAGTTCCTCGCCCGCAACCAGGTTCCTTACCGGTGGTACGCCTCCGATGAGCCGGAGGGGCAGCGGCTGCTCGACGCGGCCGGGGCGGACGGGCTGTCGCTGCCGGTGGTGATCACGCAGGATGGTGATCCTTTGGTGGAGCCCACCGACGCCGAGCTCGCCTCGCGGGTCGGGCTCGCGACCACGCCGTCGAAGGACTTCTATGACCTCATCGTGATCGGCGGCGGGCCGGCCGGGCTGGGTGCCGCGGTGTATGGCGCGTCGGAGGGGCTGCGCACCGTGCTGGTCGAGCGCACCGCGACCGGCGGCCAGGCGGGCCAGAGCTCGCGGATCGAGAATTACCTGGGCTTCCCGGACGGGGTATCGGGCGCGCAGCTGACCGACCGGGCCCGGCGGCAGGCCACGAAGTTCGGGGCTGAGGTGCTGACCACGCGGGACGTCGTCGGCCTGGATGTCAAGGGGTCGGCCCGGGGGGTCCGGTTCGCGGACGGCAGCTCGCTCGACGCGCATACGATCATCCTGGCCACCGGGGTGTCATACCGGCAGCTGGAGGCGCCCGGGCTGGCTGACCTGACCGGCCGCGGAGTTTATTACGGGTCGGCGCTGACCGAAGCCTCCGCCTGCCTGGGGCAGGACGTCTACATCGTCGGCGGCGCGAACTCGGCGGGGCAGGCCGCGGTGTACCTGGCGCGGCACGCCAAGTCGGTGACGATCCTGGTCCGCGGGCCGTCGCTGGAAAAGTCGATGTCCTACTACCTGATCAGGCAGATCGCGGAGGTCCCGAACATCACGGTGCGGACGTGCACCGAGGTGGTGGCGGCTTCGGGTGAGGACCACCTGGAACGCCTGACGCTGCGGAACACCGCTTCCGGCGACACGGAATCAGTGGACGCCCAGTTGTTGTTCCTGTTCATCGGGGCGGCGCCGCTCACCGACTGGCTGGATGGGATCGTGATACGTGATGACCGGGGGTTCGTGGTCTCCGGCCCGGACCTGTCCGTCGGCGGGGAACGGCCGAGTGGCTGGGAACTCGACCGGCTGCCCTACCATCTGGAAACGAGCGTGCCCGGGGTGTTCGTGGCCGGGGACGCCCGGTCGGAGTCGGCGAAGCGGGTCGCTTCGGCCGTCGGTGAAGGCGCGCTGGCCGTGATGCTGGTACACCGTTACTTGGAGAAGCGATGAGCGCTTTGCCTGCCGCGGAGCCGTCTGCTCCGGAGCCGCTGCCGTGCAGCACGGATGAGCTGCGGACGCTGTTCCTGTTCGAGAAGCTCGCCGACGACCAGTTGCAGTGGCTGTGTGAGCGAGGGCACGCCGAGCTGATCCCGCCGGGTCCGCTTTACGCCGAGGGCGCCCCGGCGACCTGCTTCTACGTCCTGCTCGAGGGCACCGAGGTGATGTCGCGCCGGGTGGGGACGGACGATATCGAGGTCGGCCGGACGTCGTCGCGCGGCGTGTACTCGGGGGCCTTCATGGCCTATCTCGGCGACCGGGTGCCGCAGGTCTACAACAACTCGGTGCGGGTGACCGAGCCCTCGCGGTTCTTCGTGCTCGACGCGGAGGTGTTCGCCGAGCTGATGCACGAGTGGTTCCCGATGGCGGTGCATCTGCTGGAAGGCCTGTTCTTCGGCGCCAAGAACACCCAGCAGGCCATCGGGCAGCGGGAACGCCTGCTAGCGCTCGGCTCGCTGTCGGCGGGCCTGACCCATGAGCTGAACAACCCGGCCGCGGCCGCCGTCCGGGCCACGGCGTCGCTGCGCGAACGGGTCGCCGGGATGCGGCACAAGCTGGGGATGATCGCGGGCGGGAAGTGGGACCGGACGACGCTGGAGACGCTGATCCGGCTGCAGGAAGAGGCGGCCGACCGGGTCCCGAAGGCGCTGGCCCTGGCGCCGATGGAAGCCTCGGACCGGGAGGATGAGATCTCGGACTGGCTGGACGATCACGGCGTGCGGGATGGCTGGGATCTGGCGCCGACGTTCGTTCAGGCCGGGCTGGATGTCGGCTGGCTTGAGCGCGTCGCGGTCGCGGTGGAGCCGCAGATACTTGAGAGCGCGCTGCGGTGGCTGAACTACACCGTCGAGACCGAACTGCTGATGAACGAGATCGAGGACTCCACCACCCGGGTCTCCACCCTGGTCGGCGCGGCCAAGCAGTACTCGCAGCTGGACCGGGGCCCGTACCAGGTCGTGGACGTGCACGAACTGCTTGACAGCACGCTGATGATGCTGTCCGGTAAGTTCCCGCCCGGGATCCGCGTGGTGAAGGACTATTATCCCGGGTTGCCGCACATTCCGGCTTTCGCGGGAGAGCTGAACCAGGTGTGGACGAACCTGATCGACAACGCGGTGGCCGCGATGGACGGTTCCGGGGTCCTGACCGTGCGCACCGGCCTGGACCACGATCAGGTCTTCGTGGAGTTCGGGGATACCGGGCCCGGCGTGCCGCCGGAGATCCGGGATCGGATCTTCGAGCCGTTCTTCACCACCAAGCCGGTGGGCGAGGGAACCGGGCTAGGCCTCGACATCAGCTGGCGAATCGTGGTCAACAAGCACCACGGGGATCTTTCGCTGGAATCAACGCCGGGCGATACGCGTTTCCGCGTGCGGCTTCCGGTGACCGCGCAGGATGATGCCGTCGCGGCGGACGCTCCAGATGCCGTACACGACGCCGCGGCCGGAGCGGGCGGCGCGATGAACGAGGAGAGCTGAATGTCGGAGATAGCGGGCATCGACCCTTCGGTACCGCCAAGCGGCGACGGCTGCGTGGAATGCGACGCGGCTGGCGGCTGGTGGGTCCACCTGCGCCGGTGCGCGCAGTGCGGGCACATCGGCTGCTGTGACACCTCGCCGAGTCAGCACGCGAGCGCTCACGCGGCCGAGTCAGGGCATCCGTTCATCCGCAGCTTCGAGCCAGGCGAGGACTGGTTCTACAGCTACGAGACCAAGGACGCCTACGACGGGCCTGAACTCGCGCCGCCGCAGCATCACCCGCTTGATCAGCCCGTTCCCGGGCCGAAGGGCCGCGTCCCAAGCGACTGGCGCTTCCACGTCCACTAGCGGCGTGCGCGTGCGTGTGCGCGTCCGGTAGATCTTGGTTTTCCGGGCGGTTTCCTCGCGGGCGTGGCGCCGCGTTAGCCGTCACGGGCGCCCGCATCGTTTCCTGAAGCAGGAAGCCACGGTTCGTTCGGTCCGAAGAAGAGATCCGAGCGTCTGCTGCTCACCCGCTGGCGGCGTAGGGTAACCACCGTCAGCATCAGGGGTGACCGGACGGAAGGGAATCGGATCTTCGCGATGGGGATGGCGGACGGCTCAGCCGACTACTACGATCTCGATGCGCTCGCGGTCAGTGACCGGTTCCGCCTGTTCAATTTCACCCGCCGGGACGAGGCCCTGGCGTACCTGTGGGTGCTACGCGCGATGGACCGGCTTCGCGGGATGCACGTGGCGCAGTCCCACACCGATGACGTGGCGGCCGAGCTGAGCGAACTGGCAGCCGCGCACGACGGCGTCCCGCCGAGCGCGGGCAACCTGCGGGAACGCCTGGACAACCTGTCCGACGACGGGGTGCTGCACCGGCTGGAGGACGCGTCGCGGGCCGGGAGCCTGGCGCGGTACCGGAACCGGCAGTCGGTCTACCAGTTCACCGAACTCGGGCACCGCGCGTATACGGCGGTCGAGGGCGTGCTGGCGGCGCGGCTGCAGGACGCGAACCTTTCGCGGCTGGTGTTCTCCGACATCGTGCGTGACCTGCGCGGCCTGGCGGACGCGAATCGCGACGGCGATGGCGACGAGATCGTGCGCCGGCTGGCCAGCCTGGACCGGATGATGGAGGACATGGCGGGCCGGTCCGCGCGGTTCCATCTGACGCTCGGCGACATCACTCGCTCGACGGATGCGTCGCCGGAGACGTTCCTGCGCTACAAGCACGCGCTGATGGCGCATATGAGCGACTTCATGGCCGAACTCGACCGCTACCTGCCGCGTGTGGCCCGGGCGGTCGAGCAGGTCGAGGCGACCGGCATCGCGGCGATGCTGAACCGCGCGGCCGAGGCTGATGACCGGCCGCTGATGCGCCGCGACGAGGTGCTCGAGGACTGGGGGCGCCGGTGGGCGGGGATCCGAGCGTGGTTCGTGGCCGAGGCGGGCGAGCATTCGCGAGCCGCCGAGCTGGCGGCGGCGACCCGGGCCGGCGTCTCCAGCGTGATCGCCTTGCTGCGTCAGATCACCGAGTCCCAGCGGGGCGGGGTCAACCGCTCCACCCAGCTCAGGCACCTGGCGCAGTGGGTATTCGACACCGCGGACGAGGATGCCGCTCATGCTCTGATGTCGGCCGCGTTCAACCTGCGGCTGGCACGGCACGTCGGCGGCGTGCACGACGACAGCGACCTGATCTCGCCCCGGCTGTCCTGGCTGGACGCCCCGGGCGTCGAGGTGGCGATGACGCTGTTCCGCCGCGGCAAGGCGCCCAGCCCGGGCCTGCCGCAACGCCTGGCGGCCCAGGCCGGGATCCGGGCCGAGCTGCGCCGGCGCCAGGCCGGGCAGCGGGCAGCGGAGCGGGAGGCCGCGCAGCACCTGCTCGGCTCGGGGGCGGGTGACCGGGTGCTTGATGAAGCCGAGACCCGGGTCCTGCTGAAGCTGCTGACCCGGGCGCTGGAGGCCAGGTCCGTAGTGGCCGGGCGGATCACCGGCGGGACGGGCGGGAACGACGTGATGACCCTCCGGCTGGTGCCTTCGCCGGCCGGCAGTGCCGTACGCACGGTGCACGGCATTTTGCACCTGCCCGGGCTCCGTCTCGAAATCGCGCCAGCGCGGACTCTGGGCCGGACGCCGGGCCGGGTCCGGCAGGCGGTGGCTGGTGGCTGAGCCGCGGGTGGCCGGCGGAGTCGCGCCGAGCGATCTCGGCTCCTATCAGTACGCCGTTCGGCTGGTGCTGACAAACGATCTGATCACCGCGACGCGGCCGAGGGCCGGCGCGCTCGCTTCGGTGCTGCGCTGGGCGGACCTGGTCGCCAGGGATTTCGCCGAGTTGCTCGGGTACACGCTGGTCGCGACCGCGCACCAGGTGCGGCTGCTGCGACGGCTCGACACGCTCGACGCGACGCAGCGTTCGGTCTTCACGGCCAGGAGCGGCAGGCAGTTCGACCGGCGGCGGCTGGCCTACCTGTGCCTGGTACTCGCCGTCTTCCAGCGGTCCAGGATCGAGATCAGCCTCGCGGACCTGGTCCGCACCTTCGCGCCGACGGCCAACGCGATCGACGGTCTCGGCTTCGATGCCACCATCACCGAGCACAAGCGCGCCGTCGTCGACGTCCTGGACTGGCTCACCGACCATGACGCGCTGCGCCTTTCCGACGGCTCGGCGGAGAACTGGGCGCACGACAGCGAACGCGGCGATGCCCTCTACGACATCGACCACGATGTGTGCGCTTCGCTATTCCGGCCCGCGCGGCCGATCCAGCAGCTTGGCGGGGCCGCCGGACTGCTCGACATCCCCGACATCAGCAACCGGCGGTCCGCGCAGCGGGAGGCCGCCGCGCGGCGGGCCCGGCGCCTGCTGGTCGAGCACCCGGTGCTCTACTACTCGACCCTCGATGCCGAGACCGCCGCCGCGCTGCGCGGCACCGAGCTGGCCGACAACCTCGCCCGGCTCACCGGGCTGGTGGTGGAGCGGCGGGCCGAGGGCGTGATGCTCGTCGACCCCGCCGGGCGGTTCACGGACCAGCCGTTCCCGGGGCGCGGCGGCGCCGTCAACCGGACCGCCGGGCTGCTGCTGGCGAAGATCGCGGACGCGGTCGAAGATCCCGACGACGGGCCCGCGCTGACGCGGATACCGGTGCCTTCCGCCGGCGATGACCTGCACGATCTGCTGGAACGCATCGACGCCGGGCTGCCCGGCGGCGCGGAAGATCATGACGTGGCGGACCTGGCGGGCGGCGGAGGTGACCCGCTCGAGGTGCCTTTCATCGACCGGACCAGGCTGGAGCACATGCTCGACGAACTGTACGGGCACTTCGGCCCGGCCTCGTTCACCGCGGCGTGGCAATACGACCGGCGCGGACTGCTCGACGCCGCGACCCGGCTGCTGGATGACCTGCGGCTG
Source organism: uncultured Actinomycetes bacterium (assembly GCA_963806335.1). Lineage (GTDB taxonomy): Bacteria > Actinomycetota > Actinomycetes > Streptosporangiales > Streptosporangiaceae > Palsa-504. The sequence goes on along the minus strand of CAWDXO010000011.1, from coordinate 17,608 downwards.
CTGCGGCGGATGCCCGGCGGCGTGGCGATCCTGCCCGCGGCCGCGCGCTACCGTAACATCACCGCGGCGCTGCCGGAAGGTGCCCGCCGCGATGGCCAGGCCATGTTCGACTTCTCCGGTTAGGAAGGGACCCGCATGACCGAAACCCGGTTCAAGCCGGTCCGCGCCGGGATCATCAACTTGTGGGATTACTTCGACGAGGAGTTCGCCTTCGCCGACGGCCGGCTCGCGCTACGCGGGCACAACGGCTCGGGCAAAACCAAGGCCCTCGAGGTGCTGTTCCCGTTCGTCCTCGACGGCAGCCTGGACGCCCGCCGCCTCGACCCGTTCAGCGGCGAGAACCGCACCATGAAGGCGAACCTGCTCTACCGGGGGCAGGATTCCGAGCATGGTTACGTGTGGATGGAGTTCGCGCGCCCGGGCGAGACCGTCACCCTGGTCGTCGGCCTGACGGCGCACAAGAACATGGACCGCCCCCGCCCGTCGTTCTACGTCACCGGCAAGCGGATGGGCATCGATTTCGGGCTGCTGTCGGCCGATTCCCGGCCGCTGACGGCCAAGCAGCTGACCGCGATCCTCGGCCGCGACGCGCACTACGGCGACAAGCGGGGCGCGTATCAGGCTGCGGTGGACGCACGGCTGTTCGGGCTCGGCCGGGAACGGTACGCCCAGCTGCTCGACCTGCTGATCGCGCTGCGCCGCCCGCTGCTCGCCAAGGACCTGGACCCGGGCAAGGTCTCCGAGACGCTGACCGCGGGCCTGAGCCCGGTCGACGACGATCTCGTCACGCAGGCGGCCAGGGATTTCGAGAACCTGGCCGCCGTCCAGAGGCAGTACGACGACCTCGCTGCCGCGGACGCGGCGGTACGGGCCTTCCTCGACCAGTATGTCTCCTACCTTCGCGTCCACACCCGGCATGAACTTGATCAGGTAGCCGCGCGGATGTCGGCGGCGGCCGGTTGCCTGGCGGCGATCCGGAACGCCGCGCGGGGGGTCTGCCGGGCGGACGCGCAGGAGCAATGGTGGCGGCAGGCCGAAGCCACCGCGAAGACCAGCAGCCAGACGTGCCAGGCCCGCCTGTTCGCGCTGAGGGACCGGGACGGGTACAAGGACCACGAGAAGCTCGCGCTCCGGCGTGGTCACCTGGAGCAGGAGAAACGGGACCTGGCGGCCGAGCAGGCCCGGCTGAGCCGTGCTCGGGCCAACGTGTCAGAGCTGGCGGCCGAGGCGGCTCGGGTGGCAGACCGGCTGGCTGAGGTCGACCGGGCGGCCGACCGGCACGCGCGCCTTCTCGCCGAGACCGCGGACAGCTCGGGCATCAGCCGGGACGGTTCAGCCGCCGATACCGGCGATGATCTGCCGGTCACGGCGAAGGCGCGGGTCGCGGCGCGCCGCGATGACATCCGCGAGATCCGCGACCAGCTGGCCCACGTCCGCGACGCGGAACGGGACCGTGACGGCGCGGAAAGCTCGCTCGGCACGGCCCGGCAGTCGATGGAGACCTGCGAGACTTCCTGCCGCGAGGCGGCTGAGCGGCTGGCCGCCGCCCGCGTGGACCTGTCGGCTCAGGTGGAAGCCTGGGCGGGCCGGTGGATGGGCGACGAGCCTTACGCCGCTGTCACCGCCAGCCAGGCCGAACTGCTCGTGGCGGCGCTGGACGGGATCGGCGAGCCGGACGCGCCGAGCCTGGCCGAGCTGTTCGGCACGCTGACCGCCGAACGCGGCCGTGCGCTGACCGCCCAGGGCCAGCGGCTGCGGACCCGCGCCGGCGACCTGAGCGAAGCGGCGGCACGGCTGGCCAGCGAGCGGGAGACCGTAGCGGGCGAGCGTGACGACGGACCGCCGGCGTCCGATCTGCGGCCTGCCAATCGGGCCGAACGAGCCGGGGCACCCCTGTGGCGGCTAGCAGACTTCCGTCCCGGGGTGGACGCCGACACCGCCGCCGCGATCGAAGGCGCGCTGTACGGCGCCGGCTTGCTCACCGCCTGGCTTCATCCCGATCCGTCGCTGACCATGGCGGCGGTCGGCGCGGCCGAGGCCGACGGTTACCTGGTCGCCCTGCCGCCTGCGGTACGCCCGGCCGGCCGGACGCTCGCTGACGTCCTCGTTCCCGAGCAGCAGGACATGGTCGCGCCGGAGCTGGTCGGGGCGGTGCTCGCGTCGATCGCCCTAGCCGAGTCGATACCGTCGGAGTCGATACTGTCCGGCGCGGCGGCCGGCCCCGTCGTTACCACGCGGGCCCAGTTCAGCTACGGCCCGCAGCTGGGCGCGCGGCCCAAGCCCGCGCCCGAGTTCATCGGAGCGACCAACCGGACGGCCAGGCGCCGCCTTCGCCTGGCCGAGCTCGACCGCCAGCTCGCCGAGGTCAAGCGGCAGCGCGATGAGCTCGCTGCCGAACTCGGCCTCGTCGCCGACGCGCTGGCGAACCTGGAGCTCGCGCGGCGTGAACTGCCACGGACCGCGCCGGTTCTCGATGCGCTGCAGAAGGTCAGCGAGGCCGCGGCCCATCTGTCGGCGGCCCGTGGCCGGCTCGACGAGGCCAAGACGGCCCTCGACGGGAAGATCGCGGAACTCGACGCACGGACCCGGCGGCTGCGCCGGTCCGCGGCCGACCGGGACATGCCGGTCAGCCCGGACGAGGTCAGCGCCGTGGAGCGGGCCGTGGCCGAGTTCGAGCGCGCGGCCGAGGATCTCGTCCGCGCCCGCGGCGACGCGGCCGGCCTCGGCGCGGACCTGACGGGACGGCGCGACCGTATCGGGCGCCTCAGTAGCGAGAACGACGAAACGGCCGAACTGCTCGGGGAAAGGCAGGCCGGTTACCTGGCCAGCGACACCGAACTTCGCGTCCTCGAGCAGGCCAGCGGAGCCGAGTACGAGCAGATCAGCGACGAGATAGCCGAGACCGAGGGTGCCCTGCGCGCGGCGAAGGCGGAGCAGAAGACCGCAGGCGATAACGCCGCGGCGGAACACGACACGCTGGTGGCCGGGCGGCGAGATCTGCAGCGTGGCGGCGAGGCGCTGGTCGTGGCGATTTCCGAGCTGTTCGCCCAGGCGGCCGTGTTCGCGCCGTACGCCCACGGCGACCTGCGCCCGCTGCTCGGCGTCACGGAAACCGCGCCCTGGCCCGGCGCCAGCTCATGGCCTGCTCCGGCGCAAGCAGCCGCCGCTCTCTCCGACCAGGCGCCCTCCGTTGAAGCAGACACCATTGAGGCAGGCACTGGCGAGGCAGACACTGGCGAGGCGATCCGCGCGGTGCTGCCCGCCGGCGTCACCGCGCTGCTCGACGCCTATACCGCCGCGACCAGGGGCGGCCGCGCGATCACCGACGGTGTGCTGCAGAACGCCGTGGACCGGATGTGGGGCGCGTACCGGGAATTCGAGAACGCACTCAAGGCCGGCGAGGACGGCTACCAGGCCGACCTGACCGGGAGCGCGCCCTTCATCGTCGAGGTCGCCACCAACGACGGGCGCAAGTCCGCTGCCGCTTTCGCCCGCAAGATCGCGGAGGACGTGGAGAACCAGGGTGTCCTGCTGGAGGAGCGCGAGCGGACGGTGCTTGAGGATTCGCTGCTCACCGCGCTGGCGCAGCAGATCCACTCCCGGGTGCTAGCCGCGAAGGACCTAGTCGCCGCGATGGACGCCGATACCCGCTCCAAGCCGATGTCGTCGGGCATGGCGATCGGGATCAGCTGGGTCCGTTCGGAAAAACGCACCGAGCAGCAGGCTTCGGTATCGAGGATGCTCGACCGCGACGCCGCGGGCCTGGGTCCCGATGGGCTGGCCGAGCTGCGCGCGCAGCTCCGGTCGATGATCCATGACCATCGCGCGGGTAATCCGCGCGATACCTACCGGGAAGTCCTCGCCGCGGTGCTCGACTACCGGTCCTGGCACGCCTTCGAACTTCAGCTGCTCTCCCCCGGCACCGCCCCGCAGCGGCTCACCAGGAAGAAGCATTCCGAGATGTCCGGCGGGGAGAAGTCCGCCGCGATCCACATGCCGCTGTTCGCCGCGGCCAACGCGCTGTATCTGTCCTCCAAGCCGACCTGCCCGCGGATGGTCGCGCTCGATGAGGCGTTCGCGGGGATCGATGACAAGTTCAAGCCCGAGCTGCTCGGCCTGACGGTGAAATTCGACCTCGACCTGTTCATGACCGGACACGATCTGTGGGTCAACTATCCGACCGTTCCGCTGATCGCGCACTACGACATGCAGCACGACAAGGCCACCCACGCGCTATCCACCCTCCTGGTCCTGTGGGACGGCAAGCAGCTGGTGGACGCCGACGCCGGATACGCGGGCAACGAGGATCTCGCCGCCGAACTGCTCGGCTTCCGCCCCACCCGGCACGTCCCCGCCGAAGCGGGCGGCACGCTCGTGATAGCCGCCGAGGAGGATCTCGACGAGGACACGGACTCGGAGTGAACGGCGGTAACCCGGGCCTTGACCGGTATCGCGGCCCCGAGTACCGGCGGCTGCTGGCTGCGGCCCGCAGATCCCTGGAGCGAACCGGCGGCCAGCTGACCGTCCGGATCAGCGTCGCGGACCCGGATGACGCAGAGCGCAAGGCGATCATCGGCGTCACCGGCGTCCACCAGCCCGCGGGAACCAGGCGCATGACCGTGCCGCTGACCCAACTCGATGCCGCCCTGAGCCGGGCGACCGGTCTCGGCCTGGCGGCCGTGCTGGCCGTTCTCGGCGAGCCTCTGCGCAACCGGCCCGCCGAGACCGCTCTGCTCGCTGACGCCCGTACTGGCCTGATCGCGGTGGCCGAGGACAGCCCGCTGACCGAGTCCTGTCCCTGGTACCGGATCTGGCTGGCCGACCTGACCAGGGAAGGCACGATCACGCGTCTGGCCAACACAGGCGACACGGCGGCTCTGAGTCAGGCGGTACGGGTCCTGGAGTACCTCGCCACCCGGTCGGCCGATAGCCCGCCGGTCGCCCTGCCCGCGCTCGCCGCCCACATCACCGGCGACACGAAGGCAGTGAATCACGGCAGCACGCTCGCGACGCTGATCATGCGGGCGCTGGCCCTCCGCGAGGGCGTGGCCCGTCCGGCCTCCGCCGCGCAGCGACGCGAGCTATGGGACCGCTGCGGCGTCATCGTCGACGACCTGGCCAGTCGGGTTCTCGTCCTCAACCTTCCCGCGCAGGGAGATGGCCTAGCCGAATGGCTGACCGGGGCGGCGCGCTACGGCACTCCGTTCCAGGTGACGCTGCATCAGCTCGACGTCCACCCGATCCGGCTTACCGCGGCCCGGATTTTCGCGTGCGAGAATCCGGCCGTGCTCCGGCGGGCGTGCGCGGAACTCGGCCCCGCGTGCCCTCCGCTTATCTGTGCGGAAGGCCAACCCTCCACGGCATTCCACAAGCTGGCCCGGATGGCCGTAGCGGCCGGCGGCGAACTGGAGTACCACGGCGACTTCGACTGGCCGGGCGTCGCTATCACCACGAGGGTCATCGACCGCCATGGCGCACGGCCATGGCGGATGACCGCAAGCGACTACCTGTCAGGCGTCAAGGCCGGGGGCACCACCGTGGCCCTCAAGGGCGAGCCCGTGCCGACTCCTTGGGAACCCGAGTTGGGCGAAGCGATGCGCGCGGCCGGACGGGCCATTTACGAAGAGGCCGTCGCCGATCAGCTCCTGGCGGACCTCGGCGCCCCCTCCGGCTGAGCCGAACCGGCTGGCCGGCCTTTCGGCAGGTCCGATCTGAGATAGCGTTTCATGGCTAGATCGCCAGATCGATATACCGGCTGAGGGAGATGGGCCATGGAGCCTGACGGGTCCGCGCAGGTCGCCGTGTTCGTTGATTTCGAGAACCTCGTCCTCGGCGCGATCAAGGAACTGCCTGACCAGGCCAACCCGGCACCGTATGAGGCGCTGACCAGGCTCTGCCGAGGTTACGGCAACGCCTCGGTACGCCGCGCCTACGCGGACTGGGCTAACCCGCGCTTCGGCAGTCACCAGGACGATCTTGCGATGAACGGCGTGGACCTCATCCAGGTGGCCCGGGTCGGCATCCAGAACAAGAACGCCGCCGACATCAGGATGGCCGTCGACGCCATGGAGACCCTGATCGTCCACCCCGAGATCAGCGTGTTCGTGCTGGTCAGCGGCGACGGCGACTACTCGCCCCTGGTGCAGCGGCTGCGCGAGTTCGGCAAGTGGGTGGTAGGCGTCGGCACGGAGGCCAACGCCAGCCGCAAGCTGGTATCGGTGTGCTCGGAGTACAAGTACTGGGGCACGCTGGTCGCGGAGGTCGAGCCCGAGGTGCGGCCTGCGGTGAACGCCGCGTTCGACATCCGCGAAGCTGAGCAGTTGCTGGTCCGGGCCTTCGAGGAATCCAACGCCGAGACGCTGACGGCCGGGGGGCTCAAGAGCAAGATGCTGGCGCTTGACGCCTCCTTCGATGAACACAACTACGGCTGCCGGAGCTTCCGCGCCTTCCTGGCCATGCTGCCGCAACGCGTCGAGATCGTCGAGGCGGGCGGCCCCGACATCACGGTCAAGCTGATCGAAGAACCACCGAAGGTCACCGCGCCGAAGACCACCAGGACAAGGAGCCGCAAGTGATCCGATCGGCTCGGGCATCACACCTCTCTTCATTCGCGGGTGGCGGCGAACGGACGCTGGGCGTGCGGGTTACCTTCAGCGAGGTCGCGCAGCGGGATCGTGACCGGGGCGTCGTCCCGGGCGGCGAGGACGGCCTCGCCCGCGGTCAGGTCAGCGACCAGGGTGCACAGTGTGGTGGCCCCCCGGCCCGGCTGAGGATCGCACCGCACGCCGTCCGGCAGGGACGCGCCGGCCAGCACGTCCAGGAACCAGGCCGGGCCGGGATCGGTGGCCGGGATGTCCAAAGCGGCCAGCGTCTGGCCGCGGGTCACGCTGTTTCCTCCGGGCGCCGGCTCGGCGCCGGGAAGGTAGCGTCCGTGGTTGGTGTGCCAGTGCAGCGGCCCGGTCCCTGGCCCGACTTCCACGAAAGCATGGCGTCCGGCCGCGGCCTCGACGTTGACGATGCGCCCCGCCCGGTCGCCGATCGTGTAAGCGAACCCGCCTGCGGAGGGATGCGTCCCCAGGTAGCCGACGGCCGCGTCGAGTGTCCGGGCCGATCGCTGCAGCCCGCGGCCGACGAAATGCCGGCCCGCCCCGTCGCCGGGCGAGGCGGCCGGGAGGTGATCGATGGTCCACACCAGGCCGTCGCCGGTGACAGCGAACGCGTTGCTCGGCAGGAAGCCCGGATACCAGAAGGCAGTGATGGCCGGCAGGCCGTCGAGAGCCAGCGTGAGCAGGGCACACTGCCCGACGTTCTCCGGCGTCCCGTCCTCGTTATGCCCGATGAAGGACCGTTCGCGCCGCCAGGCCAGGTCGCTGCACCCGATGCCGCCGGCCACCTGGCCCAGATCACCGCGGAAGTTCAGCAGCGCCAGGTCATCGAGCGGCACCGCGGCCCCCTCGGCGAACGCGGCCAGCTCGGCCCAGACCTCTCCGAAACGCTCCGCGCTGGCCCGCCGCACGGCCGCCAGGCGATCGCGGCCGGGCGGCCCGCACACGTGAGCCCGCAGCCGCGGCAGCAGCGGCCACTCCTCGGCGAGCGCGGATATCTGGGTCCGGGTGTGTTCGCCGAGCGCCCGGAACGCCTCGCGGTCCGGGCCGCGGAGCACGATCCAGCGCAACGCCCCCAGCCGGTGCTCATCAAGGCAGACGTTCATGTCGTGGCTCCCGAGTCAATGCGCGCCTGCCATTAACGTACGCCCCGGCCATCCGGCCCGGTTTCGGGCAGCTGGGTTTCCTGGCTCGACGGCCTGCTCGAGAGCCTGCAGGCCGATGCCGCCGGTGACGGCTGAGACAATAGTGATCGTGGAGCAGACAGGGTCCGGGAAGACGTCGCGGATACGGCTCGCCGGACGGGTGATCGTGCTCGACCCCGATGATCGGGTCCTGCTGTTCCGGTACGACGACGGACCGCCGAACGGCCGGCACTGGTGCACGCCGGGCGGCGGGCTGAACGACGGCGAGAGCTACGCGGCGGGGGCGCGGCGGGAACTGGCCGAGGAGACCGGCTGGACTGACGTGCCGCTCGGCGCCGAGGTTTACCAGCGGACCCTGACCATGGCATATGCCGACACGATCGTCCGGCAATACGAGCGGTTCTTCCTCGCCAGGGTCGGCGCGGCGCGGCGTGAGCTGGGCGAGGTGGCGGCCATGCACACCTCGGACGGGATCGCCGGGTGGCACTGGTGGACGTTGGCGGAGATGGACGCCACCAACGAGGTGATCTGGCCTTCGGGGCTAGCGGACCTCATCAGGGGATGGCTTTGAGGTGTGGGTGCTTCAGACGCTGAATTCGCAGGGCAGGCGCTTGATGCCGTTGACGAAGCTGGACAGCAGCCGGTCCGGCTCGCCTGCGGTGATGCCGGGGACGCGGGTCAGCAGCTCGCGCAGCATGACGGTGATCTCACGGCGGGCCAGGTGCGCGCCGAGGCAGAAATGGGGTCCGGCCGCGCCGAACCCCACGTGCGGGTTCGGTGAGCGGGTGATGTCGAACCGCTCGGGGTCGGTGAAGACCGCCTCGTCGCGGTTCGCCGAGTAGTAGTACAGCACGGCCTTGTCGCCCGCCAGGTAGTCCTGCCCGTTCATGGTGTAGTCGCGAGTCAGGGTCCGGCGCATGTAGATGACCGGTGAGGAGTAGCGCACGATCTCGTCGACGGCCCCGCCGATCCGTCCCTCGAGGTCGGCGAGGAGCAGCGCGCGCTGTTCGGGGAACTCGGTGAACAGCATCAGCGCGTGTGAGAGCGCGTTGCGGGTGGTCTCATTGCCCGCCACCACCAGCAGGATGAAGAACGAGGCCAGCTCGGCGCTGGTCAGCTGCTCGCCGTCGATGTTCGCGGTCGCCAGCGCGGAGACCAGGTCGGGCGCGGTCGCGTCGTCGCGCGCCTGCGCCCGGGCGGCCAGGCTGGTGACCAGCTCGGCGAGCGCCTGCCCGGCGCCGAGGATCCGGATTACCGCCTCGTCGAGGTCCTCGCTGAGGAATTCCGGGTCGGCGCCGGACAAGATGATGTTGGTGTTGGCCAGGACCATCTCGTACTGGTCACCGGGGATACCCATCATGTCGCAGATGATCTTCAGCGGCAGCCTGGCCGCGACCTGCTGGACGAAATCGCACGGCCCGGTGGTCAGCAGGTCATCGATGACCGTGGCGGCTGCCTGGCGCACGTCGGCTTCGAACTTGGCGATCAGCCGGGGGCTGAACGCGCGGGAGACGATCCGCCGCAGCCGGGTGTGCCTGGGGTCGTCCATGTTGATCATCGAGCCGAAGTACTCGTTGAACTCGGCCGGCAGGTCGGGGATGCTCGTCGCGCCCTTCCGGGAGCAGAACACCTCGGGGTGCCGGCTGGCCTCGGTCACGTCCGCGTGCCGGACCAGGGCGTAGAAGCCGGGGCCCTTCTCGGCGAACGGGACGTCGGGTTCGGGGAAGAACACCGGCTGGTCCTGCGCCCGCAGCACCGCGAAGGCGGCCGCCCGGTCGGCCAGCGACAGGCTCCAGAACGCCGTCTGCGACAGGTCTATCTCGGTAGCAGTCATGACCCCAGCGCCTTTCCGCGAGAACGTGGTCTTACTTCATCACGGCTCGCGGCGCCGTGGCCAGGCCCCGATTCGAAGCTCCGGAGCGGCCGCCCCGTTAGCGGTTCAGCGCGTGGTCCAGATTCACCGCCGCGCTGATCAGGGCTAGGTGGGTGAACGCCTGCGGGAAGTTTCCCAGCGCCTCCCCCGACGCGCCGTCCGCAGGTCACCGACTATTCCGTGCTCTTCGATCGGCAAGTAGCCCGCAGACGGCACCGGGCCGCCGTTACCAGCGAAAGGGTAAGACATGCTTGCCATGATCTGGTTTCGGCGTTACAAGCGTGTTACCGGTCATACGCTGATCTTGTGGCCCAGCCCGAAGGATGCCTCGTGGACGTCTACAACACCATTTTGACCTGCGATTTCGCGCGGCATGAGACCGAGCTCCCGGTCCTGGCCGGAGTGCCGGCTGATGCCTGGCAACAGGGGTACCTGAGTATCGATGGTGAGCTGAACACCGGGCGGCTCTCGAAGACCGAGGGCTACCGGCGGATCTTGCGGGAGTTCGGTATCGAGCCGCGGCCAGACCTCGTGCGCGCACTGGTGGATAGGGACCGGGAACTACTGCTGACGGCCGCGCGGCTCTACGACGACGCCATCCCGTTCCTCGAGTCGCTCAGGTCCCACGGCGTCAAGATCGCGATCGTCAGCAACTGCACCGAGTACACGCGGCGGCTGCTGACCGAGCTCGGAGTGGACGCGCTGGCCGACGCCCTGGTTCTGTCGTGCGAGGTCGGCGCGGCCAAGCCGGAGCCCGAGATCTTCCGGTACGCGCTGGATCAGCTCGGCGTGGCGGCGGACGCCGCCGTCTTCGTGGACGACCAGCCGGGCTATTGCGCGGGCGCGGTAGCCCTGGGTATAAGGGCAGCGCAGATCATCCGGGGCGAGCTGGACGGGAAGGTGCCTGCGGCGGGAACCACGGTGGTTCGGTCCCTGCCGGAAGTCGAGGCCATGTTCTCTCGATGAGCCAGCGTCGGACACGCAGGTGACTGGGGCGGGGAACCGGGGCTCGTTCGGCCAAAAAGAAATTACGGAGAGATACCCGGTCGGACGGTGCGGGTGGTGGCAGGGGCCGCGCCTAGGCTTGGCGGCATGGACACAGGCGTAGCGATCTTTCCTACCCACGACGCCATCGCGCCTGGCGAAATGGCGCGGCTGGCCGAGGAGCGCGGGCACGAGTCACTGTTTTTCCCCGAGCACACCCACATCCCGGCCAGCCGGGAATCTCCCTACCCGGGCGGCAGCGAGATGCCGCGCAAGTACGCGCATACCTTCGACCTGTTCGTCGCGCTGACGGCCGCCGCCACCGCGACCTCGCGGCTGCGGGTCGGGTCCGGGATCTGCCTAGTCATCGAGCGTGACCCGATCATCACAGCCAAGGAAGTGGCCAGCGTGGACTACCTGTCCGGCGGCCGGTTCGAGTTCGGCGTCGGCGCGGGCTGGAACCGGGAGGAGATGGCCGATCACGGCACCGACCCACGGCGGCGGATGGCAATCCTACGCGAACGGGTGGAAGCGATGAAGGCGATCTGGACCCGCGACGAGGCGAGCTACGCGGGCGAGTACGTCCGCTTCGAGCGCATCTGGTCCTGGCCGAAGCCGGCCCAGCGGCCGCATCCGCCGGTACTGGTCGGCGGGAACGGGCCGGGTGTGCTGGACCGGGTACTGTCGTTCGGCGATGCGTGGTTCCCCAACCATGCCCGTGACGCCATCCTGGACCGGGCCGGGGAACTGCGCGCGCGGGCCGACCGGCCGATCGGGCTGATGGTGATGGGCGTGCCCGCCGACGCCAAGGTGCTGGAGACCTACGCGGAGGCCGGCTTCCAGCGGGTGGTGCACTGGCTGCCTTCGGCCACGCGCGGCCCGGTCGAGCGAGCGCTTGACAAGTACGAGACGGCCATCGCCGAACTCTACGGCGAGTAAATTGGCCCGCCTGCACGAAAGACGGGCATGAGATGTACTTGAGCAAGAATTCCTGAGGCAAGAAGGAAGGGGTTTTAGGTGCCAGGCACGATAACCTACTACGCGGTCGTTGCCGGTGACCGGACAATCGATAACCCCTACCGGCTCGTCCGGCGGCTTGAGCATGACGATGGCCCTTCCGATGAGGGACTGCGTAAGGACTTCAGCTGGTTCTTCACGCCCTCGATCGTCGAATGGGAGCGGGGCGGTCCCGGGCCGGAGCTGGTCGAGGTCAGTCACGAGCAGGCCAGCAGGATCATCGAGTATTTCCGCGAGCAATGGGGGCCGTTCGGGCAGCCACTGGATCCCTGAGCCGGCTCGCGCTCAGCGGAGCGCCTTGACGGCACGGGTGGCGATGTACCCGGGCATGTACTGCGCGGTGGCGTCGGCGTGGTGAGGCGCCTCGACCAGGTGGGTCAGGATGAGACCGGCCGCCAGCTGCCCGCCGATCTGCTCGGTCAGCGTGTGGCTGTACTCGATCGGGCCGTCGCCGTGGCTGCGCTCGCGTTCGGCGTCGCGCAGGTCCGCGGTGGTAAACGGAATCTGGTGGCGGACCACCAGCTCACCCCGGCCGTCCAGCGCCTCGATGTCGAAGATGAACAGATCGGGGTTCATGAACCCCGCCAGCAGCGTGCCGCCGGGGCGCAAGACGCGGACGCACTCCCGCCAGACCGGAAGCACGTCCGGGCAGAACACGTTCGACACCGGGTTGAGGATGACGTCGAAGCTGGCATCGGCGAAAGCACTCAGATCCCGCATATCACCAAGTACGGTCCTGATGGCCAGGCCTTCCCGCGCCGCTACCTCTTCGTCCCGTCCGAGCTGCCGGGGCGAGTTGTCGAACACGGTCACATCCGCGCCCGCGGCCGCGAGTACCGGCCCTTGCTGCCCGCCGCCGGAAGCGAGGCAGAGCAGCGCGGCACCTGCCATGTCGTCAGGAAACCAGTCGCGGGGCACAGGCTGATACCCGATGAGCACCACCGACCAGTCCCCGGCCCGCGCCCTGGCGATGACATCAGGCCCGACCGGCTGGGTCCATTCGTTTCCCTGGTCCACCTCGCGGTCCCAGGCGGCCCGGTTATGCGCGACAGGATCAAGGTTCTCGGCCACAGCAGCGACACTAGACGGCCGGCGGACCTAAGCGGCGGCCGCCCGATGAATATGGCGGCGCCCGATGAATTTGGCGGCGCCCGATGAATATGGCGGCGCCCGATGAATATGGCGGCGCCCGATGAATATGGCGGCGCCCGATGAATATGGCGGCGCCCGATGAATATGGCGGCGCCCGATGAATATGGGCGGCGGCTGCGGTCATACCTGCCGAGGCGCCGGCGGCCTGGTTTCGTCCAGAGGATGCTTCACGGCGGCAAGCATCATCTGGGCGGCCCCGGCGACCGAGCGCGCTTGTGCCGGTGGCGGGCCAGCCGATGCTCCGGGTGGTCCGTTACCATCACCGGCAGTCTCCCGTGACCGCGAGTTGCAACCGGCTCGATGGAACATCGGGCCGGTTGGGACCGGCTCGATGGAACATTGAGCCGGTCAAAGGAGGCGTGGCAGGGCTCAGAGTGAAAGGCATGTGGGGTTAGCGAGGCTCATGTGGGGTTAGCGAGGCTCATGTGGCGTTAGCGAGGCTCATGTGGCGTTAGCGAGGCTCATGTGGCGTTAGCGAGGGTCATGTGGCGTGAGGTGGGATTGCGGCGGTCAGGACGGCAGTTCGATGGCCGCGGTCAGGACGGGACCCTGACCAGGGTGTCGAACAGGTGCGTCAGCTCAGCCTCGGGGTCAGAGGTCAGGCCGCCGTGGACGGGGCCGGGCTGGACGATCGTGGACCTTGGCGCGGTGAGCCAGCGGAACCGCTCGCCGAGCGGCCGGCCGGACAGCGGGCCTTCGGTACAGGCTTTCTCGAACGCCGACAGGGCCGACCGGACCGCCTCCACGTCGGCCGCAGGATCGACGGCGAGCAGCCGGGACTCGTCGAGTTCGATCCGGGCGCACAGGTAGCGGTACGCATGCGAGTAAACGATCACGCCGGCATTGATGATCTCGCCCCGCTCCACCCGGGGAACCACGCGGACCAGCGCGTACTCGAAGACCTCGGTCATCCGCGGATCACCTCGGGCACGATCGGGGCGCGCTGAAGGAGATGCTCCACGTACGCCTCGGCGCCGCGGTCGCCGAACCATTCGGGCGGGACCAACGCGGTCACCTCCTGAAGCAGGCGTTCGGTTAGCTGCGGGGCAAGCACCGTATGTGCGTCTGCCAGAGCGGTGGCGCGGTCACGGAGCACGTGATCGCTGGCGTCGAAGAGCCGCTTGGGATCGGCCGTTGGCCAGTTGTGGTGAAAGTACAAAGCCGCGCCGTGATCGATGAGCCAGATATTGCGGTGCCAGACGAGGAGGTTGGGGTTGCGCCAGGTACGGTCCACGTTCTGCACGAGCGCGTCGAACCAGAGCACCTGGCTGGCGAAGTCGCGCTCAGCGGTCCAGCCGAGCGGATCGAAACCCACCGAGCTGGGCAGGAAATCCACGCCCAGGTTCAGCCCCTCGCTCGCCCGCAGCAGGTCCTGGATCTCCGGGTCAGGCTCGCTGCCCGGGATCCGCGGGTCGAGCTCAGCGAGCACGAGCTCGGGGGTGCGCAGGCCAAGACGGCGCGCCAGCTCGCCGGCGATGATCTCGGCGACCAGCGCCAGCGGGCCCTGCCCGGCGCCGCGGAACTTCATCACGTACGTGCCGAGATTGTCCGCCTCGACGAGGGCAGGCAGCGACCCGCCTTCGCGCAGGGGGGTCACGTACCGCGTCACCGTCACAAGCGGGATTGTGGACACGCGAGGAAGACCACCGTTCGGATCGCTCTGGCCCGGTGGGAGTCCGTGAGGATAACCGCCCACGTCTGGAATCACTCGCCATATCCGTGACGTGTTCAAGCATGCGGGCCAGGCTACCGCTCACTCACCCGCAGGGTCGGCAGGCGGGTTATGAACGCCGGGGGCGTCACAGCAGAGCCGGGCATAGTAGTGCTGTTACCGCCCTCGCTATTTGAACATCCAACGGCTGAATTATCTGTGGACGGTTGGACACAGCTCGGCGCCGATCCAGGCGACCTGATCACATAGCGTGACTGCTCATGTAGCTCAGGGGCGCGCGTACCCGCCTGATCGGTACGCCGTGGACGATGACTGTCCGGCTGGTTGCGGACATTCCGAACTGGCTGTTCTGGATGTCACCGGATGCTGTCCACCGAGAAGGTCCTTCGCCTTCCTCTCGCCGCGATGCCGTGCAGCTTGTCTTCGACGGCTGGGCATCGGCGGGGGTCATCGTGGCTGTCGGGCGCTGAACCGGGGTGGCTGCGGCTAAGGTGGTCCGTCCGGGAAGGTCAGGACGGTCTTGATGTCATCGGGCTGGCGGGTGTAGGCATCGGCCCACCGGCCGATGGGCACCTGGCGGGTGATCAGGCCGGCGAGCCAGTCCGGATCGGCCTGGGCGAGGGCCTTGGCGGCGAGTTCGTAGTGGCTGCGGTTGGCGTTGACGGAGCCGAACAAGACGGAGTTCTGCAGGACCATGTTGCGGTTGAGGAGCCCGGGGTCGATGCTGGAGTCCGCTCCGGCCGCGGAGACGCCGGTCAGGCAGGCGATCCGCTGCCGGACGTGCTGCGGGCCTGCCTCGAGCAGCATCTGCACGAAGCCGGTGCACTCGATGACGATGTCGGCTTCGGCGGCCGCTTCGCTCAGCTCGCCGCGGTGGAAGTAGGTGGCCCCGAGCCGGCGGACCATCTCCGGCTTGCGGCCCTCGGTGACCAGGTCGAGCACGTAGGTGTCGTAGCCGCGCTGAACCGACAGCAGGGCGGCGAGCAGCCCGATAGGCCCGGCGCCGGTGATCAGGACCCGGGCGGGGGCCCAGGTGGACCTGCGGCCGATCTTCTCGATGTGGTCCCAGGCCTTGGCCACGACGGTGGCCGGTTCGAGCAGGACGCCGAGGGTGCCGAGGGCGGGATCCACCGCGACCAGGTACTCGGGGTGGATGCGGTAGCGCTCGGAAGCATATCCGTGCCGGGCCTTGATGCCCCGCTCGGTGTACTGGCCGTTGGTGCACATGTCCCAGTCCCCGGCCGCGCAGGCCGGGCAGGGGACGGGGTCGGGGCGGCGGACGATGCCGACGACCAGGTCCCCGGGGGCGAATCCGGTGCCCGGGGCGGCCTCGGCGACCCGGCCCAGCGACTCGTGCCCGATGATGAGCCGTTCCTGGCCCGGGGGCGCCCACCCGTAGTCGCCGTTGATGATCTCCAGGTCGGTGCCGCAGACGCCGATCGCCTGGGTCTGGACCAGGACGGGCCCGTCCTCCGGCGGCGGCTCGGGCATGTCGGTGAGCGCGACGGAGCCTGGCTGCCCCGGGATGACGGTGATAGCGCGCATGGGCTCACCTTAGCGAATGAGGCTGCCCGTCCCTGGTGCGGGAGCGGGTGGCATCCGGGCTGATGGGTTTTCGCGATCTGCCGGACACCATTCCGGTTCCCGCCGGGCGCGGGTGTCTGAGGGACCTGACCCGGAGATGGGTGACGGCGTGGTGACAATGACCGGCTGGGCACGTTAGCATCCAGGCGGGTGAGCCCGGATCACACGGCACCCAGGTGAAGCGGCGCTCGTCCGGATCGCCACCGTGGTTTCTGATGGGCGGGCAGTCATGCCGGGCCGTCCCGGGCGGCACGCGCTATCTTAGGCCGGCCGGGAGTGCGGCGGCATCGGGCCGCATCCCGGTGCTGGCAGGCCGGCAGTTTCGTCGAGGACTTCGTGTACATCACCGAGCCAGCCGCCGAGCATCTGGCGGCCACAAGGGTACAGACGGTGGGGGTCGTCCGCGTGCCCGAGTTCTCCGCCCCGCCCTGGGCACCAGGCCCAACGTGGTCGCCATCGACGCGGTCATCCCCGAGCACGCCAACGGCGTGCTGTACAAGCTGGGCGGGTTCCCCGGCGGCGTCACGTGCTTCGCCGAGGACGGCATAACTTAGCATGCGCACCGGATCGTCAGACGCCTTCGAGGGCTTCCAGCCGCCCGGATCGGACGGCCGTGGCGAAGTCCTGGTAGTCGCGCTCGTTCTGGTCGGCGTAGCGCAGTGAGAAGTCGGTGATCGACTTGTCGAATGCGTCGCTGTCGCCGAGGTAGCCGGCGATGGCGACCGGGTCGCCGGACCGGGCGTGCGCCCGTGCCAGCGTCCACCCGCAGATCCGGGCGTAGAAGGTGAGCCCGAGCGGTGTCATCAGCTCGACCAGCGCCGAGCCTTTCATGTCGCGGAGCTGGCGCCAGTAGAAGTGGCGGTTCACATCCAGCCCCTTGGTCCAGCCCAGGTAGATGTCGCTGGCGGCCTGCATCATCCGCTGTCCGTGCACCACCCGCGCCCCGTGCTGCCGGTAGCGGCTCTTGGGCAGGTAGCCCTCCAGCACCGAGGCCGTCGCCTCCTTGATCTGCAGGAACAGCGGGTCCTGGGCGTCGCGTCCCTGCAGCAGGACGATGAACGCCCGGGTCCCGACGCTGCCAACCCCCACCACCTTGCGGGCCGCATCCACGATCTCGAACCGCTCCAGCAGGTGGCGCCGGTCGGGTTGCAAGGTGGCCCGGTAGGCGCGGAACTGGCCGTGGATCAGCGGCATGACCTCCTCCGGGGACAGGCCGTAGGTGGCGGCCAGGTCGCGGGCCGGGACGATGACCGGCGGCTGGCTGACGATGCGGTAGGTCCCGCCGGCCAGTTCGCCGAGCTTGGACAGCGCCTGCAGGCTGTCCCGCGTGTGCGCTTTGGCGGCATTCTTTTCCGCCCGCTTCGCCGCTATCTTGGCCAGCTTCTGCTGCTCGCCCTTCTTCCCCTTCGCCACCGCCTTGGCTTGTTTCTTCGTCTGGGCCACCGTGCTGCGGATCGCGCCCCTCAGGTCGTCCTCATCCAGGTGGGCGTACCAGACGTCCATTGTCGGCATCTGCGCGAACGCGGCCATGGCCTCCCGGTAGGCCGTCACCGACGCCTGCGTCGCCGCGCGCGCG
>CAWDXO010000010.1:0-381761 GCA_963806335.1 uncultured Actinomycetes bacterium | reverse complement strand
GTACGAGAAGGCCCAGCTGATGGAGCGCTACCGGCGCGGCAAGGCCTGGCGGGCCAAGACCGGCAGCGTCAACGTGCTGTCCGGCGCCCCGTTCGGCTACCGCTACGTCCGCAAGACCCCCGAGTCCGGGGCCCGCTACGAGGTCGTCCCGCACAAGAGGCCGCCCTGGTGAGCGAGATGTTCCGCCGCTACACCAGCGACGGCGCCTCCATCGCGGACCTGCGCCGCTGGCTGACGGACCAGGGAGTGCGCACCCGCGCACCGAAGGACGGGTGGGACCGGTCGGTGATCTGGGGCATGCTCCGCAACCCGGCCTACGCCGGCACCGCGGTCTTCGGCAAGACCCAGCCGTACCCGAGCCAGGCCGGGCTGAACCGCACCGCCCGCCTCGCCGGCCGCACCGTCCCCCGCCAGGTCCGGGTCCAGGACCGGCCCCGGGAGGAATGGACCGGCATCCCCGTCCCCGCCCTGGTCGACGAGGAGACCTTCGACCGGGTGCAGCAGCGGCTGGCCGACAACAAGCGGTTCGCCGCGCGGAACACGAAGGTCCCCTCCCTGCTCCAGGGCATCGCCGCCTGCGCATCCTGCGGCTACGGCTACTACCGCACCACCACGACCACGACCGCCGGGAACAAGATCTACTACTACCGGTGCCTCGGCTCCGACGACTACCGCTACCAGGGCGGCAGGGTCTGCCAGAACAAGCCCGTCCGCGCCGACTACGCCAACAAGGTTCGTATGGGACCACATCACGGCCCTGCTCGCCGATCCCGCCCTCATCCGCGCCGAGATCAGCAAAAGGCTGGAAAGGGCACGGACATGGGACCCGGTCACCAAGAGCGCGGCCAGCTCGAGCAGGCCCTCGCCAAGACCACCGCGTCGATCACCGCGATGATCACCGCGTTCTCCGAGCAGCTCCTGACCATCGACGAGCTCCGCGCCCGCATGCCGGCCCTGCGCGCCCGCCCGACCGGCCTGAAAAGCAGATCGCCGCCCTCGACATCCAGGCCGCCGACCGCGACGCCTACCTCAGCTCCACCGGCAACCCCGAAGGCTTCCTCACCCGGCTCCGCGGCAGCGCCGCCACCGCCACCGTCGAGGACAGGCAGCGCGTCCTGCGCGCCGTCGTCCAGGACATCCTCATCGGACCAGGCAAACTCACCATCCGCCACCGCATCCCCGTCCGGGAACCATCCAGCAGCGGCAACCACCACGACAAAACCGACACGGAGGGTGACATGCGCGAAAGTTCGCTGTTGCGTTGGGGGCGTGACCTGACCGCCTTGCGGTACCCCGCTGAGCGTGTCATGGTATTCCCAGTCCTCCAGGTACCCGGCTTTGAGCATGTGACGGATCAGCCGGAGAAACCGCTGATCGTGGATTTTCTCCGCTAGGATCCCGGCCATTATCTCGTGGTCCAAAGACCCGAAGCAGTCGGAGATGTCTCCCTCGATAAACCACGTGGTCCCGACCCAGGTATTGCGGATTTCCCGCAGCGCGGTGTGGCATCCGCGGCCTTTCCGGAACCCGTGGGACTGGTCCGAGAACCGCGGCTCATAATACGCCTCCAAGAGCAGGCGCACCACTTCGCCGACCAGTTTACCGGACCACGACGGCAGTCCCAGAGGACGGAGCTTCCCGTTCTTTTTCGGGATATAAATGCGGCGGGCCGGGGAGAACCGGTACCGCTCGTACCGCATCAGCTCGATGATCTGGTCGATCTTGCCCTCGGTCATGCCATCGGCGGTTTCCTCGCTGGCGCCCGGCGTCATCGCCCCCTGGTTGGAGTAGATGTTGCCGTACGCCAGCAAGTACAGGTTCTTGCTGAACATCTGCCGGTACAGCTGCGTGAGCGGCAGGCCCTTCCTGCCGCGCTCGCGGAGAACGCTCAGTACCACTGCGGCTTCCTGCATTGCGCATGCCTCCTGGCCTGGTGCTATTCATCGCCTGTGCCCCTTCGCCCTGTGAACCGTCATTAGCGGTCTCCAGATTGGCCGGACGTTACCCCGGCGACTACTACAGGCACTCCGTCGCCATAGGACTCGCGTCCCTTAGGCGATCCCACGTTCACAACCGCTATACGTACTAGCGCGACTTAGGCGTCCCGTCCGTCTCCTTCAATGCCCTGACCGGGCATCGCTCCTGCGCCCCGGAGGATTACCGCAGGTATCTGCGCACCCTGCGGCAGGGGCCGGTACCGGTTTCATGCGTCTTTCCGGCAGGCTCGGCTTCTTGCCTTCTGGAGACTAGGCTTCAGGCAATGCGGCTTTCGCCATATCGCGCGGATCCCCCGGCACGCCGTCCCGTACGCATCGGCAACGGCTGCCGGTTTCCTGGCATGCTATTGTCCCCGATCTTTCCTTTCGGATCACGGGTCAGCCATCAGATCCAAAGACACCTCCTCCAGTCCATGCCCGCTATGCGGGCTATATAGCAGTGCGCCTCGTGGCGCACGCATATCAACCAGTTATGCGCCGCGGGACAACGTTGTGAACTGGTACGGGATTCGGCGGCCGCAGTGTGCTGCGTGGCTGCATGACCCATGTAACATCGCAGCAGCCGTGGTGCCGCCGCGGCATCGGGGCTGTCGTTGCTGAACGGTGTCCTTCTTGGATCGTTCGTTAGGGTAGCGCGTGCAAGCTGGCGGCACGGGAGGCGGATACTGTGGGCGTGAGCCGACGCGCTACTGCGCAGGGAGCTCTTGCGGTCGGCGCTCTGGGGGTTGTCTTCGGGGACATCGGGACGAGCCCGCTGTACACCGTGCAGACGCTTTTCAATCCGGGCGATCCGCACCCGGTCAAGGTGTCGCACGACAGCGTCTTCGGGGTCGTCT
Source organism: uncultured Actinomycetes bacterium (assembly GCA_963806335.1). GTDB lineage: Bacteria > Actinomycetota > Actinomycetes > Streptosporangiales > Streptosporangiaceae > Palsa-504. Next base: position 378,928 of record CAWDXO010000010.1, on the reverse strand, counting down.
CGCTGATCTTCTGGTCGGTGATGATCATCGTCACCATCACCTACGTCCTGCTCGTGATGCGGGCCGATAACGACGGCGACGGCGGGATCATGGCGTTGATCGCCTTGATCCGCCGGCGGGCTCTGCCCGGCGGACGCCGGGCGAAGGCCGTGCTGTCGGCGCTCGGGATCTTCGGGGCCTCGCTGTTCTTCGGCGACAGCATGATCACGCCCGCCATCTCGGTGCTTTCCGCGGTCGAGGGCGTCAAGGTCGCGGCACCGTCAGTGTCGGGCCTGGTCATCCCCATCACGGTGGCGATCATCGTCGTCCTGTTCCTGGCTCAGCGGCTGGGCACGGGCGCCGTGGGACGCCTGTTCGGGCCGATCATGTGCCTCTGGTTCACCGTGCTTGGCGTGCTCGGCGTGCGGGGCATCGCCGCCCACCCGGTGATCCTCGAGGCGCTCTCGCCCAGCTTCGCCATCGGCTACCTGTCCGGCCACTTCGGCACCGCGTTCTTTGCCCTGACCGCTGTCGTCCTGGCAGTCACCGGAGCCGAAGCGCTGTACGCGGACATGGGGCACTTCGGGCGCCCGCCGATCAGGCGCGCCTGGCTGCTGGTCGTCTTCCCCGCGTGCATCCTGAACTACCTGGGCCAGGGCGCTCTGATCCTGGGCCACCCGGCCACCATCAGCAACCCGTTCTTCCTGCTGGCCCCGGGGTGGGCCCGGCTTCCGATGGTGTTCCTGGCCACCGTGGCGACCGTCATCGCCTCGCAGGCGGTGATCAGTGGCGCCTTCTCTGTCGCGCACCAGGCCGCGCAGCTCGGCTACCTCCCTCGACTGCGCATCAAGTACACCTCGGAAGAGATCAGGGGCCAGATCTACATCCCGTGGATCAACTGGCTGCTGCTGGTATCCGTGCTGACCCTCGTGCTCGCGTTCAAGACCTCGGCCGCGCTGGCCTACGCCTATGGCACCGCCGTCACCGGCACGATCACGATCACGACCCTGCTGTTCTTCTACTACGCCCGTCACCAGCGGCGCACGCCGCTATGGATCGTGCTGGCGGGCGGCGGCATCCTGCTCGCCATCGACCTGCTCTTCTTCGCCGCTAACCTGACCAAGCTGGCCCACGGAGCGTGGTTTCCGCTGCTGATCGGCATTATCGCGTTCACCGTATTTACCACCTGGCAGCGCGGCCGTGAACTCGTCACGCTGCACCGGGTCCGTGAGGAGGGGCCGCTTCGGGCGTTCATCGAGCAGCTGCACGCCATGAAGTCCCCGCTGCACCGGGTACCGGGCACCGCCATCTTCCTCAACCGCGGCAAGGCCACCGCCCCGCTAGCGATGCGCGCCAACGTCGAACACAACGAGATCCTCCACGAGCACGTCCTGATCCTCTCGATTGAGACGGCGCCCGCACCCCACGTACCCGCCGAGAAGCGGCTGCAAATCGACGACCTCGGGTACGCAGACGACGGGATCTTCTACGTCGCCGCGCGGTTCGGCTACATGGACAAGACCAACGTCCCCGGCCTCCTGCCGCTGATCCGGGCGGGCGCCCCTGAAAGCCTCCTCGACGAGGACAATCTGTCGTACTTCGTGTCGCACATCGAGCTCGTCCCGGGCCAAACACCAGGCATGAGCAACTGGCGCAAGCACCTGTTCATCGCGACATCGCGGATCACCGCCGACGCCGCCGAATACTTCCGGCTTCCCCGCGAGCGCACCGTCATCATGGGCTCGCGCATCGAACTCTAACTGCCTGATGGCAGCCTCGCCCCGTGCACAGCCGTCTGTCATTGCGAAATCAAGGATCTTGGAAGCCAGGCGTTCCTGCAGGCCAGAGGTCCTAATCTGCGCTTCCGGGGAGGAGTGGGCGGGTGGAGGCTCGAACCCACGACCGGCGGATCATGAGTCCCGCGCTGCCGCGTTCAAGAGTGCGGCGTACCTGCGCAAATGTGAAAGCGATTATTGGCCCCTAGATGCGACATTATCGTGTATTTCCCGTACCTGGGTTCCGCAGCTGTGTAGCGTGCTAATCGGCGAATCTGCGGTTTGACGTGCGGGAATGCGCCGGTTCCTGGATGGAGGGCGTGTATCTAGGCCAGGTGTTTTCGCTGGTCAGCCGGTTGCGGCCGGGGTGAGCTGGTAGATCCTCGGGGGCGGGTCGATGCTGAGCTGTTCGAGAATGGCGGCCTGGGCAGGGGTGATCTCGGTGCGCTGGCGGAAGGCCCCGGCGGGGCCTGTGAAGGTGCCGACGGCGATGCGGTCGAGCTGGCGGCGCAGTTCCGGCCAGGTTGCGCTGCATGTGTTCTCGGCGACGCGGGCGAGGAGGAGCGCGAGCCAGCAGAGGATGACGTGGGAGCGGATGCGCTCTTCCTTGCGGTGGTAGACGGGGCGCAGGTCGATGACCTGCTTGAGGTCGCGCCAGCCGCGTTCGACTTCCAGCAGCTGCCGGTAGCCCAGGGCGATGTCCTCGGCGGTCATCTTCGGGTCCGAGGTCCTGAGCAGGTACTTGCCGTCAAGGTTCTCCTCGGCCTTCGCCTTCGAGGCGTCGACGCGGAGCAGTCCGCCGGGGGTGACGCGCAGGTAGCGGTTCAGGCCGGGCCTGGTGGAGATGACGCCGCGCAGTTCGGCCCGCCTGTCCCTGGACAGGGCGTCGGCGCCGTCGATCAGTTCCTTGAGCTGGGTGATCATGCGGGCGCGGATCGCGGCGTCCCGCTCGGCCCCTTCGGGGCTGTGGCAGATGACGAACCGCTCGTCCTCGGCGATCCGCACCTCCTTGACCCGCAGGTTCTCCGCGACGTCCTGGTAGCGGCCCTGCCGGGACAGGGCGGCGCTGGCCTCGGCGGAGCCGGAGCGGAGCCGCTCGCCGATGATGTAGTGGTTCCCGCCCTTGCGGAGGTAGCGGCGGTTCTCGGCGGAGGTGAAGCCGCGGTCGGCGACCCAGACGACCTTCGACAGCGTCCAGCCGCGCAGGTCGTCCTTGACCTGGCGGATGAGGGCGGAGTCGCCCGTGTTCCCGGGCCAGCACCACACGCGCAGCGGGATGCCGTCGCGGGTGACGGCCATGCCGATGACGACCTGGGGCAGGTCGTCGCGGTGGTCCTTGGATTTGCCCCACGTCCGGAACCCCGCCTCACCGGTGCCGGCGGCGCTTTCGGCGCCATCCGGGACCGGGTTCCCGCGCTCGTCGCGGGCGACCGGGGCGTCGGCCTGCTCCGTCACGAAGTACGTGGAGGTGGTATCGAAGAACAGCAGGTCGACCTCGAGGCCGAGTACCTCGCAGGCCCGGTCGAAGACGCGGTTCTCCAGGGCCTCACGGATCTGCAGCAGCCAGTCCATCGCCCGGTAGCATGCGTCGTCGGTCGTCGCCGGCAGGCCCGTGACCAGCACGTCCTCACTCGCCCACCGGGACGCGGCCAGCTTCGACGACGGGGCCAGCGCCCGGTTCGCGACCAGGGCGAACAGCACCCGCTCGGCCGACGGGTCCAGGCGGCGGCCCTTCAGCAGCTCCCGCATCGCCGGGCCGATGCCGAGGCGTTCCCACAGCGCGTCGAGCACCCAGGTGCCGCCCAGCGGGCGGGACTCCGCGAACTCCAGGCCCTCCGCCGCGATCGCGCGGGCCTTCCCGGGCTCCAGGTGACGGGCGACGGAGGCGATCAGCCGCTCGAGGGCCTCCCGGGTGGCGGGATCCTCCCGGCCGAAGTTGTAGATGACCTGCACCCGCGACCGCTTCGCGGCCGGGTCCCACACGTTGTGGGCCAGCTGCAGGTAGCGGATCTCGCTGCCGTCCTTGTTCCGGCGCGGCGTCGACCGCAGGTACACATACTAGAGATTACACTGCTAAATCAGCTCTCACCAGTACTGATTGCGTCATTGCATATATCTATGAAGCTTGCACCGCAACAGTACCGGCCAGCCGTCTGGCCCGCCCGTTCACCCCGGAACGCAGACTAGGCAACCGGCCAACTGCGGAAGCCAGGCCGTAGCCATGCCCGGAGAACTACAGATCATCCCGGTCTGCGCGCCTCAGCAGATGGACGCCGAGATTCCCGCTGCCGCGCAGAACGGCGGGTACGCGTGCGGGTTGCCACGGCCACCCGACCACGCACCGTGATCGGCATCAGGCCTGATGCCCAGACACCGCGAGCGTTCGCGATGCCCTGCCTCGCGGCTTGGAGGCTGGGTTCGCCTCCTCGTAGCCGGGTCCGCCTGTCGTACACGTGATGATCCCGAAGTACCTATTCGCGGGCGTCTGTAGCATGCCTGCTGGCAGCCGAATTGGTACCCGGGCACGCGAAAGGTGTCAGTCACGGCGTCAAACGTGGCGGCTCAGGCCCAGAAGTCAATACTCGCCTGCGGGTCGGTTGTCGAGGTCCAGAACTCGGTGACCTTACCGTCGCGCAGATGGCTGACGTTCGCCACCGGAACCTCGATGGGTGCGGCTCCATTGAAGGTATGACATTCCGGTTATTGGGTGGTGTTCCGGGCGGTCATGCGGCGAGTTCGTGGGCCTGCTGGTAGCGGCTGTCGTGGTTGCGGTGTTTTTCCTGCTGGAAGTGGTAGCCGAGGTAGTCGCCGAGGTCGCCGGTGCCGTGCAGGGCGCGGAGCTTGAGGACGGCTTCGGCGCCATCCAGGCCCCATCTGGCGCCGGTGACTTCCATTCTGTCCTTGACGATCCAGCGTGCCGCACCCTCGATGAGACCGCTGGCCACGGGCCATCCGGCGGTGAGGAAGGCGGGGTAGTCCAGGTAGTCCTGCTTGTGCTCGAGGTAGTCCGCGCATTCGCCGGCGCCGGCGCGTTCAGCTGGGGAGTAGCCGCAGGCGGTGGCGCGGCGGCGGATCCCGGCGCGCACGTCGCGGTGCTTGCCGTCCAGGATCTTGGCCGTCTGGTCCCTGACCCAGGCCCGGGCTTCGGGGTCGCCGGTATAGAAGAAGCTGTTCGCGGCCTTCCGCAGGTAGTGCGTCACATGAATGAGGTCGATCAGGATGGGCACCTTGACCTGGTAGTCCGCGGCGAGCGTGGTGATGGTCTGGATCTGGTGGTTGTTGCCGTCCACCACGGCGAACCACGGCCGCAGGTGATCGCAGTCGCGGCGGTGCGCTTCGGCGAACGCCTGGGCGATGACCTCGCCGGCCGGCTTGCGGACGGAGGCGAACATGGTCTTGCCTGCTGCTTCCGGGCCGGGGGCGGGGCGGGTGCTGCTGCCGCTGCCGTGGCGGGTCCCGAAGAGGGCGGCGAGGATGTCGCCGGGGGTGCGGGGGGCGGGCGGGATGTCGGCGACGGCGGCCAGCCCGGCCATCCGCGTGCGGGATCTGCGCAGCTCACCGTGGTGATCCGGCCAGCCGGAGGCCGCGGCCGTGCGGGCGGCCGCGGCCTTCGCGGTCGCGGGCCGCAGCGCGCCGGGCAGCACCGGGAACGCGGACCCGTCCGCGGTCAGCAGCAGCCCGGTTGCCGGATCGCACGGCTCCGGGCGGCGGGCGGCGTAGAACGCCTCGAAGTCCGCGGCCGTGGCGACCGCGAGCTCCCCGGACTGCCGTTTGCCCAGATGGATCGCGCCCTGCGCGCTGACCTGGGCCGCTGCCTGGCCGAACGGGGCCACCGCCACGGCTTCGGCGTTGCGGCGGATGATCCCCGCCGGGTACGACTGCTGCCCCCAGTTCAGCTCCGCGTCCTGCGGGTACAGGTTCTCCTTGCCTTTCTTGCGGTAGGCGATCCGCGAGGTTGTCACCGGCCCGTAAATCATCACCCGGACCCGCTCGTGCCCGTCCTCGCAGATCGTGCGCGCATCCCCGTCCGCGCCGGTGACATCATCGCGGCGCTGCTCGCGGGCCGCGCGCAGGTCCAGGTGCGCCTGGGTCAGCAGCCGCATGAACTCGAACCCCGCTTTCATGGTCTCGCTCTCCACCTGCTCATGCTCCAAGGCCAGCGACCGCTCGCTCCCGGCCCAGGCGATCATCGCCTCCGCCTGCGCGCGCGCCGCGGCGGACAGCGCCTCCTCCGCGTCCTCGTGCCCGGCTGCTTCCCCCGCAACCCGCTCGTGTGCAATGCTGGCGCCCACGGCCACCGTCTCCTTCTTCGCGTGTCTTCGAACGCCGCAAAGAATCGAGGCGGTGGCTTTCCCGTGCAAGCACCACAGCGCAGAAGCCCCGCGCTCCGCACCCGCGGACCGCGCGCAAGCCTCCCGCCTGCCCAAACACCCGGCACGCACCCCAGTATGTACCCATATGTCAGGACACTCCGGTAACGCCCGGGTCATCCCCGATCCGGCCCGAACGACCACCTGTATTGGCCTCCGTCTTTCAGCGGGATTGACGACACGCGGACGTGAAGATGCCTTAAATAGGGGCGAGGTGCACCTGACCAGCCAGAATGCGATTTGTCTAGGATCGCGATCTGGCTGAGGCGGGTGCACCTCTTCCGTGCAAGGTACTTCATGGGCTGCTGGCCTGGAACTTGTTGGCGATGACGAGCGGCTGGTCGCCCACGCCGGGCTGCTGCCGGTGCGGCTGCTGGCCGAGCGGACCGGGCTGCGGGCCGGGCTCTCGGCGGCGATGCGCCGGCGGGGTTCCAGCCCGCTGTACGACCGCGGCCAGCTCCTGGTCGACCTGGCTCTGGTCCTGATCGCCGGCGGTGAGGCGATCAGCGACTTCCAGGCGCTAGCGCACCTGGCGCCGCTGACCGGGCCGGTCCCCCCGGCACCGACGGTGTGGCGGGCCCTGTCCGAGGCCGGGGACCTGCAGTTGTCCCGGCTCAACACTGCCGTGACCGAGTTCCGCCGGCACTGGTGGGGCCTGCTCGCGGCCCGGCCGGAGGGGTTCCCGTGGCTGAAGGTCGCCGGCCGTGAGCTGACCGGCGTGACGGTGGTCGATCTGGACGCCACGATCGTGTTCGCCGCGTCCGGGAAAGACAAGGCGGTGGCCACGTATAAGGGCGGCATCGGCTTCTGCCCGAACCTGGCAACCTGCGACAACACCGACGAGACGCTGGTGATCGACCCGCGTCCGGGGAACGCGACCTCCAACTGCGCGGAGGACAACATCGCCGCCCTGGACCTGGCGGTTTCCCGGCTGCCAGCGGCCTTCCGGCGCCGGATACTCGTCCGCCTGGACGGGGCCGGGTACTCCCGCGAACTGCCCGAGCACATCGCCGCAGGCGGCGGCAAGCAAGGCCGCCGCTGGGAGTTCTCCGTCGGCTGGTCGTGCACCGAGCGGGAGGTCGAGGCGATCGAGCGGGTCCCCGCCTGTGCCCGCCAGGCCGCCATCGGCCAGAACGGGGACGTGCTGGACGACACGTTCGTCGCCGACATCACCGGCCTGCTGGACCTGCAGGAATGGACCGGGAAGATCCCGGGCCCGCGGATCATCTTGCGGGACGAGCCGCTGCACCCGCGCTACCGCAAGCGGGCCACCGAGCGGGAGAAGAAGCCCGGCCGCTGCTACCAGCTAATCGCCACCAGCACCCAGGCCGGGCAGATCGCCTGGCTGGACGCCCGCCACCGCTCCCACGTGCACGTGGAGAACGACGTCAAGCAGGCCAAGGCGCTCGGGCTGAACCGGCGGCCGTCCCGCCACTGGGCGATCAACGTGGCCTGGACCCAGATCGTCGCCGTCGCGGCGAACCTGCTCGCCTGCTTCCGCCACCTCACCCTGCCGGCCGGTGAACTGCGCGAGGCAGGCCCGAAGCTGCTGCGGTTCCGGCTGCTGCACGTACCCGGCCGCCTGACCCGGGGTCAGCGGAAACGCTGGCTGCACCTGCGCGCGGACTGGCCCTGGACCACCGACCTGATCAGCGCCTGGCACGCGGTCAGGACCCTGGCAGCACCGACCTGACACCGGCACCGCCGACTCTCGACCCAGGAAGGAGACCGGCCGGGCATGGAACCCGGCGCCCCCGACGCGACAGTCGGACCCTGACCGTACCCGCAGAACGGACTTCATGATCAAAACTAAGGATCGCAATCAAGGGGCCGCCCCTCTCACCCCCGTGAAAGATTCAGGTTGGAGCCGCACCCAACCTCGATCGACTTATTCCCGCGGGAAGCAGACAGCGCACACAGCGCAACGGCATGCTCGTCGTTGGCGAGCACATCGTGGACGTCCAGCCGGAAAGTGCCGCCGGTCTCCTCGGCTAGCCTGCCGAAGAAACCGAAGACCTCGTCCCGGCCGTGGTAGTTACCGTTGAGCGGCCCGACACCCTGCACGTGCCAGACAACATCGTCGGCCAGCAACTCGGTGAGCGTTGCCAGGTCTCCCTTGGCAAACGCTTCATAGCCCCGCCGCGTCAGCTCGACGTTAGAGTGCTCCGTCACGGCTTCCTTCCCCTGCCAGTGTCCTCTGTGATCACGTTGGTCTATCAGCCGTTCCCGCACCATAACACCCACGTCCTAGTCCGGTCACTGCCCCGGCCGCGCTACGGCTCGTTCGGCGCGCGCTACGCGGCATGTGAGTATGTCCCAGCGGAATAAATAATGGTGCCTTCCATGTCCGGGTTGGACATGCCGGTTTCCGTACGGAGCTGGAATCAGCGGAGTTTGCGGGCCTTCCAGACTTCTTCGCACGGCCATTGCCGCGCCCATTCCAAGGTCGTCAGCGGATATCGTGTGGTAGCACCTGGCCCGGGCCGGAGCTCGAGGAGATCCTCGACTTCCAGGCCGGAGCCGCGGAGCAGCCGGATCATGTCGCCGTGGCCAAGGTGGAATTCCACCGACTCATCATCTGGCCATTCAAACCGGTGCATGCCGAAGTAGGGCCGCAGCAGCCGCCCGGTGGCGGGCAGGCCGTCCTGGTCCGGGGCGGTGAGCATGAGCAGCACCGAGTTCACCAGGAAGATCAGCTGGCCGCCGGGGCGCGGCAGCCGGGCTGCCTCCGGAATCCACGCGTAGGGATCGCACCAGATGCTGGCGCCGTACTCCGAGATCGCCAGGTCGAAGCGGCCATCGGTGAAGGGTGCCTGCTCGGCGCTGGCGTGGATGAGCGGGAACCGCAGCCCGAAACGGTCCTGCAGCTGGCGGGCGGTGGCCAGCTGCGCCGCGGAGTTGTCCAGCCCGACCGGCCGCGCACCGCGGCGGGCCAGCCACGCCGACACATACCCGGTGCCGCAGCCCAGCTCGATGCTGTCCCGGCCCTCCAGGTCAGCGGGCAGCACGCCCGCCTGCACCTCGGCGATCCCCCAGATACCCCAGCTGGGCTCGGCCGCCGCCCAGTTACACAAGCCCGGGCCCGCGTATTCTTCCGCCCACCGGTCCCACGCCGCGCGGTTGCGCGGCACGTGATCACCGGTCCCGGACACAGCCGCCAGCATGGCCCCAGCCCGCCATGCCGTCAACCGGGTACCCCGGCAACACCGCCCGCCGCGCGGCGCGTGCGGACGTCGGCCAGGTCGCCGCCAAATGCGGACTCAACCTGAGCGGCTCAAGCCGCGTGCTGCACACTGCGGGAATGATCCGGCTTGGAACATCTGCCGACCTCGCCGCCGCGACCAGCGTCTCCCGCCGCGCTTCGCTGTCTAATGCAGGCGACCGCGACAACCTGCTTGCTCATCCGGAATACCTGATCCTGGGGCCCGAGGGGCTAGCCGAGGGCCGCACTCATGTCGCGGAAGAGGACGGCTCGCTTGCCGGCTTCGCCACCTGGATCGAGACCGCCGGCACCATAGAACTCGAAGACCTATTTGTCGACCCGGGATATATGAGGCGCGGGATTGCCGCTGCACTCGTCACCCGCATCGTAGACGTCCTGCGAGCACGGGGCGTTGAGCGGCTGGAGGTGACTGCCAATCCTCACGCGCTGGGATTTTACCGCGCCGTCGGTTTCATCGACTGTGGCGTCGCAGAAACGGAGTTTGGCGCCGCACCTCGCATGGAGCTCGCAATCTCCTGATGCCATGAAGGAGCCCTGGGGACAGGGTGGCTTGCTCGCCGGCGGCCGATTGCTCGCGTTGGCTGATGCGGCGGAGCAGTGCGGTCAGGTCATCGGCGGTGAACTTCCAGTTGAACGGCCGGGCGGTGCGGTTGTAGCGGTTCACGAAGGCGTGCAGGGCGTAGCTGAGGGTGCCCGGGCCAGGGAAGTCGCCGGGGGTGAGGACTTTCCTCTGGATGACGGAAAAGACGATTTCCACCTGGTTCAACCACGATGCGTGCACCGGCGTGTGGATCATGATCGCGTTGGGGTACGCGTCGCGGAGGCGGGTAATGGCGGGCTGGCCGCGGTGGTCGGAGCCGTTGTCCACGATGACGAACACCCGGGGCGCGTCCTTATACTCCGGCCGGCTCATGACCTGGCTCATCAGGTCCATGAACGGGGCGATGCCGGTGGCCTGCGGGGTGGCGGCGAACACTTTGCCGGTGTGCACGTCCAGGGCGGCGGCCAGCAGGGCCAGGGCGCCGTGGCGGACGTATTCGTGCTCGACCCTCATGGGCGTGCCGCGCGCGGCCGGGGCGGTGGGACGGCAGCGACCGCGGGCCTGGATGGAGGGCTTGGCGTCCACGGACAAGATCCGGTCGCCCGGCTGCAGCCGCTGGCCCTGGTAAAACCCCTTGTACAGGTCCAAGATCACCGCCGCCTTCGCTTCGAAGTCCGGATCGCGGACAGAGATCCAGGACCGGTACTGCCACGGCTTGACCGGATGCTCGGCCAAGATCCGCAGCACCGAGGACACCGACAGCTCCTTTGCTGTCCCGGCCCGGGTGAGCTCGGCCAGCAGTTCCGGCCCGGTCCAGCGCGACAGCGGGACCCCGGTCGCGGCGGGCAGCTGGCAGGCCAGCGCGACAACCGCAGCCCGGGTCAGCTCGCTGATCCGCCGCGGCCGACCCGACCGGGGCAGGTCAGCCAGCCCGGCCAGGCCCCGGGCGGCGAACCGGCCCCGCCACTTGCGCACGGTATCGGCGGTGATCTGCAGGTCCGCGGCGATCCGGGCGTTGTCCCGGCCACGGGCCGCAGCCAGCACAATCTGCGCCCGCAGCCGGTCCCGGTGCGCCGTCTTCGCGCCACGGGCACGTTTCTTCAGGGTCGTGCGCTCAGCGGCGGTGAGCGCGACCGGCACGGCGCGGGGCAGCGGCATGGCAGCTCCCGGGAAATCACCACTGGGTCATCCGCTCCCGGGAGGGGATCATAACCAGGCCCGATGCCGTCGCGCGGCACAATGAGGCATGCCCGCCATCCCGGAATCCACCCGCAGCTCCATCCTCCTGCGGCTGCTGGACCACGCCGAAAAGAACTGGCCCCAGCTGGCCAAAGTGCAGGCCAGGTACCACGGTTCCTTCGCCTACATCACCGGCGTGCTGCCCGGCGGTGAGCAGATCCCGCTGTTCCGGCTCCGCTACGGCGGCTCCGCCCACTCCTTCGGCTTCGCGATCTACTCACCCGCCCGCGACCGCTACGAAGACGCCGTCCTGCTCACCGGGCTCCCCATCGGCAGCCCGCAAGAAGCACTCGACACCGCCTGCACTTTCCACCTCGCAGCGCTCGGATACAAACCCGAATCCTGGCCCCCGACGGACTTACGGTGCTACCCACTTAGCCTCCGGCCGCGGCGGGTGCCGGGTATCTCGGTTCTGGCTGGGCGGCCTCCTTTCCTGGTTCCGATGTCAGTGGTTATTGCCGATGGTCACCGGCGGCGCGTCCAGGCTGCCGGCGCGCAGGGTCTGGTCGTCGGGGTCGTAGGTCAGTACGAGACCATCGGCGCGCATCCGGTCGATCAGCCCGGCCGTATCTGCCGGGCCGGTCACCGGCGTGACATCGCAGCTGCCGCGGCCCGGTGTCCCGGCAGAACCGGCGAGCAGGATGCTGATCGCGGCCAGGTGCGGCAGGATCTGGTCCTCGCGGACGTAGGTGTTCCCGGGCCGGCCGGGGCCGGGAGCGGTGGCGCTGGTGTGGCCGTGGCGGCACCGGTAGGCGGGCCTGCCGTTGGACCAGGCTGTTCCAGCCTCGCCCGCACCGCCCGCACGCCAGCAGCCCGGCCAGCAGGTACCGGCGGGCAGCGGGACCGGCCGGGCCGCGCGGCGCGGCCGTGTCCTGGACGGCGATGAAATCGGCCTCGCTGACCAGCGCCGCATGTGCCGGGTGCCTGGAGATGACCCAGCCTTCGGGCAGGTTCCACCGCTGCACCTGCTTGTGCCCGAGCCCGGTATTAGCCGGGTCGGCCAGGTCGAAGTCGGTGCGCTGCCGGTTCCACACCTGCCGGCCCGTATACCGCGGGTTCGCCAAGATGGCGGCGACGGTGCGTAGCGTCCACCTCGCCCCCGTCCGGTGCGGGTTCCGGGCCGGGTCCGCGCCGCCGACGGGCACGGCACCCCGGCGTCGTTCAGCGCCCGGGTGATCCGCGCGGCGCTGTGCCCGGCCAGCTGCTGGGCGAACATCCACCTGACGACAGGCGCGGTCACCGGATCGGGTTCGAGCCGGTGCGCCCGCCGGCCCCAGGCGGCGTGGGCCTTGTTCGGGTGCGACCCCGCGTCGGCGAGCCGGTATCCGCACGGCGGGCGGCCGCCGAGATAGCGTCCCTGTTCCCGGGTCTGGGCGGCCATCGCGGTCCGCACCCGGATCCGGGTCCGGGTGATCTCCCGCTTGGACGACAGGCCCAGCGCGAGCATGGCCTGCTCGTGATCCTCGGCGTGCCAGTCGACCCGCCCGCCGACCTCCGGCATCCACAGGCCGATCCCGTAATGCTCGAACAGCGGCGCCATCAGCGCGTACTGGCTCCCGTAAAACGCCCGCTCATACTCCCCGATCACGATCGTCCCACCCTCGGTCCGGATCCGCCAGCTGCCCGACCAGCGCGGCGTCCGGCTCTGCCCCGCATCGAAGACTCCGCCACGATCACCCCGCGCCCGCGGACCAGCATCACCGCCTGCTGCAGCTGCCGGGCCCGCGACGTCACCGGGTCCTGCCAGTCCTCGGTCGAGACCCGCCCGTAGAACGCGAACCGCAGGCACTCCCGGCCGCCCGCACCAGTCCGGCTCTGGCCCAGGCCCTCCGCCCAGGATGCGAGCATGTCCCCGCCCGGCCGCTGGCCGCCTGCCGGGAGCATCCCCATCGGCGCCGCGCACACCCCGGTCCACCCCCAGCCGCATATCAGGAAAAACCGCTCCTCTTTCCATCATCCGTGAATAGGCGCCTCAAATCCAGCCTGCGCAAGAAAGAATAGCGGCCGCCCACGCAGCAGATTACCGGAATATACCGCTATTCTGCGACATTTCATTTTCCGTCGTAGAGGTCTCCGCGCCCGCGCGATGCTCCGCATCCCGACTCGGCACAAGCTCGCAGGTGAGACGGGCCGGCACACGCGGCGGAGCGGGTTTTTACGCAAAGAGCCGCGAATGCACTCCGAACTGCCATCAGAGACTCCGCCGCCAACATACAGTTACGAGCGGAACGATTGACACTCACAAGAATTCGCGCATAACGATGCTCCTATGTTTGTCAAGGCGTTCTTCTCGGTCATCTGGGGAATCGGTGGGGTCTGGATTTGCTGAGAGACGGACACGACAGGGATGGGCCGATCCCGGTCTGGGAGGGCAGGCTCATATCAGGTCACGAGGTCAGCAGGGCGGAAAGGGTCCCCGGGGCGGCCGGCAGATCGATAGATGGCCAGCATGGGTTGCGGCAGCCGAATCGCGGGCCAGGCCGCCCCGGGAAGCTGTTAGCCGTTGGCGGTGGTGATGGCAGTGGCGATAAGGGTGATGTTGCGGGTGTCGAGGTTGCCCAGGACGGTGCGCAGGTGGACGGGGATGGCGGGGTCGCCGAGGCTGGCGGCGATCCGCAAGATGGCTTGCTCGGAGGATGCGCAGGGCAGCAGCCCGGTCTCCAGGGCGTGCAGGGCGGCGTCCCAGCCGATGGTGGCGAGCGGCTGGCCGGTGCAGATGCTGGTGCCGGCGGTGATGGTCCGGCGGAAGGCGTCGCGATGCAGGAAGTGCCCGTGGCTGATGATCAGCCCGGCGGCGGCGGTGTCGGCGGGGATGCCGGCGGCGGTGTCCAGGAGCTGGCAGGTCAGCTTCTGAACGGGGATGGCGGTGGCGTTCATGGTGATGCCTCCAGGGGAGGAAAGAGGGGTTGGTCGCGGTGAGCCCGGCGCGGGTTCGCTCGCGCGAGGGCAGGCTCGTATCAGGTCACCAGGTCAAGGGGTGGAGAGGGTCCCGGGGCGGCAGGCAGATCGATCGGAGGCCAGCACCAGGGTGCGGCAGCCGAATAGCGGGCTAAGCCGCCCCGGGGAAGCCGCGGGCCTCAGGCGCTGTCGCGGAGCTGGTGGTAGACCTCGCGCGCGACGTACCGCTTCAGGCAGCGGATGATCTCCTTCTTCGACAGCCCTTCCTTGGTACGCCGGGCTACGTAGGCGCGGGTGGCCGGGTGGGAGCTCATCCTGGTGATCACGATCCGCCACAGCGCGTGGTTGGCCTCGCGGTTGCCGCCGCGGTTGAGGCGGTGCCGGCTGGTCTTGCCCGAGGAGGCCGGGATCGGCGCGACACCGCACAGGTGCGCCCACGAGCTCTCGCTGCGCAGCCGCTCCGGGTGATCCCCGGCGGCGACCAGCAGCAGCGCGGCGGTATCGGGGCCGACCCCGTGCAGGCTGAGCAGGCCGGGCGCGCGGGCGGTGACCAGCGGGCCGATCAGCTCATCCAGGCGCCTCAGCTGGGCGTCCAGGAACTGCGCGCGGCGGCCCAGCTCGCGCAGCGCGACCCGGGTCGCATAGCCGGGCACATCACCGGGCCGGGGACGCAGCGCCGCGATTGCGTCCACCAGCGCGGCCGGGAAGTGGCCGGCGAACCGGCCCCGCAGCTCATCAGGGCCGGTCACGATCAGCGCCCGGGCCTGGTTGATCGCCTGGGTCCGCTCATGGCGGGCGCTGCGCTTGGCCACCATCAGCGCCCGGATCGCCTCCACCGCCCCGTCCCGCCCCTTCGGCACCCCCGATGCCCGCCCGGACTGCGCCGCCCGCGCCGCGCTGACCGCATCCAGCGGATCCGATTTGCCCTGCCGGTGCCGGTCCTGCCGGTCCGCGCGATCGACCTCCACGACCGTGATGCTGGCCGCGGCCAGGTGCCGGGCCAGGCCCGCGCCGTAGCTGCCGGTCCCCTCGACGCCGGCCAGGGCGACGGCCCCGAACTCGCCCAGCCAGCGCAGCAAACTGCCGTACCCGGCCGCGGTGGCAGGGAACTCCCGCACGCCCAGCAGCCCGCCGATCGGATCGAGCGCGGCCGCGACATGCATGTCGGCGTGCGTGTCCACGCCGCCGGTGATGACAGGTCTGTCTTCTACGATGGTCATAGCCATTCCGGGATCGGCCTGCACACCCCGGCCTCGGTCCACGACGGCACCGCCTGGGCCATCCAGGCCCGCCGCCAGCTCGTCCTCGACGGCGCCTTCGCCGCCCGGCCCGACCGGTTCCGCGGATGGCGCCCGCTCGCGCCGGCCCTGCCAGCCAAGGTATGGATCAACAAGCCCCGCATCACCATCGAGACCCACCCGTCAGAGTAATCCAGCTGCCTGATGTCTCAATCAGTTTGACAGGCTCCGGTCTGCAGCGCGGACGCCAGGGCTGTGCCGTGCACGGGGTCGACCAGTGCCGACTGGATCGCGATGTCCTGACTCCGGTCATAGGTCTGTTCTGCCGACCGTTCCCACACTGTCAGCCATCCGTCTGCGGCCGACAGGCAGGTGTCGAAGCTGGCGGAGGACAGGCTCATCTCCCAGTCAGCGGTGCGAGATGCCGCAGAGATGGCGAGGACCGGATACGGGCTGCCGTCTCGCCGGTCCGCGAGCCACCGGCCGTCCGGGCGGCTAGGCCGGAAGGGCCGCAGCCAGTAGCTGAACTGATCTCCTTCATCCCAGTCACTGTCGTAGACAGGCCGGGTCCGGACTAGCTTCCCGCCGACCGTCATCAGCGCGTGGAAGCCGAGGTAGAAACTGAGGTCGTCTTCTTTAGGCAGCCTGGATCTACGACAAGTTCCAGTCCAAGACCGGCAACCACGGGCTCGCCGAGGACGCCCTCAGCATGGACGACATGCTCGACGCGATATCCCTCTACTGGTTCACCAACAGCGCAGCGTCGTCCGGCCGCATCTACTGGGAGAACAAATCGGGCACTTTCGCCGGCCCGAAGCTGACGCTTCCGGTCGCGGTGACCGTCTTCCCGAGGGACATCCCGCGCCTGCCACGAAGCTGGATCGAAGACACCTACAGCAATCTGATCCACTACGGCGAGGCCGGCAAGGGCGGGCACTTCGCGGCCTTGGAACAGCCCGAGATCCTGGTCAGCGAAATCCGCACCGGCCTGCGCACCCTTCGGTCCTGACCGGGACAGGGATTGCTGGCACCGGCAATCGTATCCCGTTCTGGTACCATTTTGGTATGAGCACTCAGATCGCGGTACGACTGCCCGACGACATGGTGAGGTTCGTAGACCAGCTGGTTGCAAGGGGCCGGGGTTCCAGCCGTGCCGCGGTCATCGCGCGGGCACTCGACCGGGAACGTCGGCACGAGATGGCCGTCCAGGACTCAGCTATCTACGCTGAGTCAGGCGAGGATGCCGACATGGTTGACCTTGTGCAGTACCTCTCCGGCCACCCCGTGGACCCGGGCCAGTGAGGCCGATCCACGTCGCGCACCTGGATAAGGCGCGCCCGGTCCTAGTCCTTACCCGAGAAATGGTCATACCGCAGCGAACGCAGGTGACCGTCGCGCCAGTCACCTCCACGGCGCGCGGCCTATCCATCGAGATCCCGGTTGGGCGAGCCAACGGACTCGGCCACGATTCGGTGGTGAACTGCGACAATATAGTCACGATCCCGAAAACGGCTCTCGGCGAGCGGATCGGGTACCTGCTGCCACCACAGGAGGCCGCGCTGACTGCCGCCATCCACGTGGCCTTCGATCTAGAGTGAGCCGCTCTTCTGCAGGGGCGGGGGGTTCACGTCCCCGGCAGCGCGCGGGCGCTTAGCGGGTCGTCGGCGTCGTTCTGAAGGGGGCGAGCAGGCCGAGGGCGCGGGCGCGCTCGACGGCTTCGGTCCTCTGGTGGGTGCCGAGCTTGGCGTACAGGCTCTTGATGTGGGTACGCACGGTGTTCGGCGAGACGTACAGCTCGCGGGCAATCTCCGGTGCTGACAGGTTGGTGGGCAGGTAGCGCAGCACGCGAAGCTCACTGTCGCTCAGCGCCTCCAGCAGCGGTCGCGGCCCGGCGCGCGGCGACGGCGTGACACCGGCGAGCGCGGCCTGGATCTCGGCGAGCAGGGACGCGTGGCTGCTGCGGCGGGCGTGGCGCTCGAGCAGGCCCGGTGCGGCATAGGAGAGGAACGGCGTCACCAGACCGTTCGGTTCGGCGAAGTCCAGGGCGCGTTCAAGAGCGGCTTCGGCGGCGGCCTCGTCGTCGAGCGCGTCCCGAATGGTGGCCTCGAGCACGTACGCGTGAGCCTGCCAGTTGGACCAGCCGAAGAGACTGGGCTCGGCCAGGACCGGCGCGAGGGCGGCCAGCGCGCCATGTGGGTCACCTTGGGTGAGCCTCAGTTCGGCGGTGGCGACGCGGATGTCCCCGCGTTCGCGGTCCTCGTCGTCGAGCGAAGCCAGGAACTGCTCGGCGCGCTCGGTCTCGTCGAGGCGGACCAGGGCGTGCATTAGCAGTGCCCGGTTCGAGGGGCCAGTGCGGTGGAGCAAACCAAGCCGTCGGCCCAGCCGCTCGGCGGCCTCGAGGGCGGCCAGCGCCTCCGCGTTACGGTTGCGCGCCAGCTCGAGTTCCCCGCGGACGATGTAGAGGGCCACCACCGCCGCGGGCTCAGCTTCCACCCTGAGGGTACCTTCGGCGCGCTGGACCCAGGACTCGGCCTCCGCCAGCCGTCCCTGCCAAGCCAGCAGGGACCCGAGCAGCGTGCAGGCGACGCCGGCGGCCGGGTCGTCGGTCCATCCGTGCCGGTCGGCGAGCTCGATCGCTTGCCTGGCGCCTTCCAGTGCCTGCCCGTACGAGCGGTCCTGCGCGGTCGCCGCCTGGTAGGTCAGGCCGCTGAACTCGAGATAGGGCCGCCCGATCCGATGGGCCAGGGCCACGCCCTGTGCTAGGCGCCGCTCTGTCTCCCCGGACGGGGCCGCCCAGAACTCGGTGCTGCCGAGGCTGATCAGCGCGAGGGCACGCAGGTCCTCGCCGCGGCCGGGGCGCGCCACGTCCAAAGCATCGGCCATAGCCGACAGCCGGGTGGCATCCTCGGCTACGGCCGGCAGGTTCCCGCGCTGGCGGTGCAGCAATAGCCGGACGACGCCGAGCAAGAGCTCCAGTTGCCCACGCCGCGCTTCGGGCACCGAGGCCGATCCCCGTTCGCCCACGGCCAGGTAATGCTCGGCTGCCTCCAGGGATCCCCGCGCCAGCTCGTCGGCCGCAGCTACCACGGCGAGCTCGGCATCGGCCGCGGGCAGGCCAGCGGGGAAGCGGGCGAGGAACTCGTGGACCATCGCGGCCTGCCCGTCGAGGTGCAGAGTGGGCCAGCAATCCGCGAGCAGGCCGGCCGCCGCAGACCAGTCCCGCGCCGCCTGGGCGTGGCGGATCGCTTCGGCCGGGTACCCGTTTCCGGCGAACCACGAGGCGGCGCTCCGATGCAGCCCGGTCACCTCGCTAGGCGCGGCGCGCCGCAGTTCCAGCTGGAGCAGGTCGGCGAACATCTGGTGGTAGCGGAACCAGGACCGCTCGGCGTCCAGCGGCATCACGAAAGCGCCGGCCGCCTCCAGGTCCTGCAAGACCCGCTCCCCGCCCTCGTCCCCCGTCAGCAGGCGGGCCAGGTCCCCGTTGACCCGCTCCAGGACGGAGGTGCGCAGCAGCAGCCGCCGGACCTTTTCTGGCTGCCGGTCCAGCACCTCGGCCAGCAGGTACTCCGCCACGGTCCGCTCGGTGCCGGAGAACTCCGCGGCGAGCCGGGCCGGGTCCGGGTGCCCGGCCAGCGCCAGCGCCGCCAGCCGCAGCCCGGCCGCCCAGCCCTCGGTCCGCCCGTGCAGCGCCGCCAGCGCCGGGCCGGGCAGCGCCACCCCGGCGGCCGCCAGCAACTGCCCGGCCTCTTCCAGGGTGAACCTCAGGTCATCGGCGCGGATCTCGGCCAGCTCGCCCTCCAGCCGCAGCCGGTGCAGCCCAAGCCGCACGTCGTGCCGGGCCGCCAGCACGAACCGCAGCTGCGGCGGGGCGCGCATCACCAGCAGCTCAAGCTGCCGCAGCGCCTCGGCGGAGACGAGCTCGTGCACGTCGTCGATCACCAGCCACAGCCGGTCCTCCAGCCGCGCCAGGTCCGCCAGCAGATTCTCCACCAGGCTCCAGGCGTCCAGGTCTGGCGCCGCCGACACCGCCCGCACCAGCCCCGCACCGCCTGAGGTCTGGCGCAGTGCCCCCGCCACCGACGCCCAGAACCGCTGCGGGTCACGCTCGCCGCGCCCGGCCGGCACCCACGCCGCTCGCCCGTCCAGACCGTCCTGGCCCAGCCACGACCGCAACAGCACCGTCTTCCCGCTGCCCGCCGGCGCCGACACGACCGTCACCCGCGCCGGACCCCCCAGCCGCCCCAGCAGCACCGGCCGCGGCACCACCGCGCCCGGGACACGGCCAGCCCCACCTTTCGCACCCCAGCCCGGCCCGTCCCCAGGATCCACGGTCACCATAATCGCACTGCCCCGACCGGCTGCGAACCTCTGGGCGCGCCGCTGCCTCCCCCGCGTGCGGCCACTGCGGCCCGACGTCAAATCACTCAATTTACGCCGCCACCAAGTCCGCTGTGCGCGCGCAGTGCGACGTGCGTCCGACCGCCCAGCCGTAGCCGGATACCGACCCGGACAAGATCACCCGATGTGCGTGAGGCCGCCTCACCTGGCTTCGGCCGATTATTTGGTCGTTGCCAAGAGTTATCGGGAGGTCATCGTGGAGGCCTACGCGGATCTGCTGGAACGCCGCTTCGCCCCGCTCAAGAACCTCCCTGGACGCTGATCGAACACTGCCCGGACCCTGCTGCCGACAACGCTCATCGAACGGAAGGTACCGCCATGTCCCTCGCGACGCTGCTGGACCGGAACAAGGCCTTCGCGGCCACCGACGCCGTGGCGAAGAACCCGCAGATCCCGTGGCTGCCCAGCCAGCTCACCTACATCATCACCTGCATCGACTCGCGGACCGAGCCCGCCAGCTTCCTCGGCGTCGACCTCGGCGACGCGACCGTGCAGCGCACGGTCGGCGGCAGGGTCACCCCGGCCGTGCTGCGCGACGTCGCCTACATCAGCTACCTGACAGAAACCAAGACCCCCGACGGGCCCTGGTGGGAACTGGCCGTCATCCACCACACCGACTGCGGCTCAACGCTCCTTGCCGACCCGGAACTGCGCCGCGGCTTCGCCGCCCGCGGCGGCTATATCGAAGCCGAACTGGCCTGGCTGCCGGCCACCGACCCCGCCGCCACCGTCCGCGCCGACGTCACCACACTGCTCACCGCGCCACAGCTGTCCCCCAACATCATGGTCAGCGGCTACGTCTACAACACCGCGGCCGGCACCCTCGACACCGTCGTCGCCCCCACTCCTGTTGGCCAGCCTTAACCTGCCCTCACCGCAGGCGCCCCGCACCCGAGTGGCCGGGGCGGACCCCGCAGCCGCTGCCAGGGCAAGACGCGGGTTACCCCGACCCTGCTCAGCTTGGTCGGCGGCGCGATCCGCCGCAGAGGCGCGATTTCGCGCCATCTCAAGAACCCCGCGGACGAAGAGGGTCGCGGCCGACATAGCGGGCTGGGCTTCGGCCCTGACCGTGCGTTCGGCTCCCCGCGTGCACGATTGCCGGACCGCCAGCGCCGGCCGCTCGTGGCGCTTGGTCGTGCTCGGATCCCGTGGTGAGCAGGAACTGGCGTCCACCGTTGATGCCATCGCGGCCAATGGAGGTCAGGTGGCGTACCAGCGCATCGACGTAACGCGGCCGGGGGCCGGGGGACCTGAGCGCTCTGGTGGACCTGGCGGTACAGCGGTTCGGCCGCCTCGAGAGACATCGACGAGATTGTCGTGCGTCCGACCTTCCAGCCGTAGCCGGATACCGACTTCAAGTTTGGGCGCGCCGCCCCGCGTCTCTCGACCAACTCGGCGGCCGGTTCACGTCGATTGGGTGATACGTCCTCACCCTGGCTGCCCGCAGGGTTGATGTGTGACAACTCCTCCGCCAAGAGGGGGCACGGACATGAAGGAGCCCCGATGGACGGTGCCGGTGACCTGGATTGATCCGGTTGCGGTGACCGTCACCGACTATGGCTCCGGACAGCCGTTCCTGCTGCACGGCGGGGCCGACCCGCAGTCGGTGACCGGGTTCGCCGGCGCCGCTGACCGCTGGAAAGGGCGACAGTGACCACCATCGGATTGGGCGTCGATGTGTCCCCGCTCGCGCTGGGCGGAAGCACGTTCGGCTGGACCAGTGACGAGATCACCTCCCGGCAGGTCCTGGACAGCTTCCTCGATGCCGGCGGCACCCTCATCGACACCTCCGACAGCTACTCGGCCTTCGCGCCGGGCAATTCCGGCGGCGAGTCCGAGACCATCATCGGCGCGTGGATGGCCGCCCTCGGCAGCCGCGACCGGGTCGTTATCGGCACCAAGGTCAGCCAGCACCCGGAATTCCCCGGCCTGTCCGCCGCCAATGTCGCGGCTGCCGCGGATACCTCACTGAAACGGCTAGGGACCGACTACATCGACCTGTACTGGGCCCACTACGACGATCCGGATGTGCCGCTGCAAGAGACCGCCGGGGCGTTCGACGCGCTGGTCCGGGCAGGCAAGGTCCGCGCGATCGGCGTGTCCAACTACGCCGGCGAGCGCATCCGGGAATGGATCACCGTTGCCCGCCGGGAGGGCTACGTCGCGCCCGTCGCGGTGCAGCCGCTGTACAACCTGGTCAGGCGCCACCCCTACGAGCGGGACGTCGCCCCGGTCGCCGCTGCGGAGAATCTCGCGGTCCTGCCCTACCAGGCCCTGGCCAGCGGCTTCCTCACCGGCAAGTACGAAGCCGGGGCCGACCCGGCCGGCGGCATCCGCCAGTACCTGGCCCGTAGCTTCTACAGCGAAGCCCGGCTCACTGTCGTCGGTGCTCTCGAGGACATCGCCCGCGAGCACAACGTTACCCCGGCGGCCGTCGCGCTGGCCTGGCTGCGCGGACGCCCCGGGGTGGTCGCCCCGATCGCCAGCGCCCGCACGGTCGGCCAGCTCACTTCGATGACGGCCTTCACCCGCTTCGAGCTGACCGCCGGCCAGCGCTCCGCGCTCGACGACGTGTCCGCCCGTGTCCCCAGCACGTGACCCGCCCTCTTTTACCGGCATTTCCGTGCGGTATTCACATTCGCGGATGGAGTCACCCGAGGCGGTCTGTGGAATCCCCGGCCATCACGGGCGGGGTCCGGCTAGGCCAGCCGATCGCCGGCTCCACCGGGCCAGCGCCAGCCCGGACGCGGCTCCCGTGGTAGCCCCGCGCTACCACGGGACGGCCCGGCCGGACACGTGACGGGCGGGCTATGAGCCGCTGGGATCCGGGAGGATGTAGGTGCTCTTCGTCCCGGCCGGCGGCCGGTTACCTGGCCACGTAAGCGATGCCTGACCGAAATAGGTGCCGCCATACGGCGAGCTGTACACCACCGACAGCGTTACCTGCACCGGGTAAGTCTGGTCGCGGCCCTGCGCGCAGTTGGGGTCGCAGTCGTTCAGGAAGAACTCGCCCGTGCCCGTCGCGGTGGCTGCCGGGACCGTTTGCCCCGGGCCGCCAGCCGTGATGTTGTGGCCCCAGTGACTCCACGTCAGATTCTGGAGCCCGGCGGTGCCGTCGCTGCAGACGAGCAGAGGGACGTCGGCCGGACAGCCAGTCGGGACAGCGACCTGCCGCAGTCGATCACACCGGGAACGGATTCATCAGACGAGGACCCGCCCGAGCTGGAGGTGGCCGGCGCAGGCGCGGATGATGAACCGCCAGACCCGGCCGGCGCGACCGGCGGGCGTGGCCGGTGCGCAGCCCGCGGGCGTGGCCGGTGCGGCAGCGGGCGATGTCGGCGGGGCCTGTGCCGCGGACGCTGCGGACGTGGCTTGGGCGGGAGCCGACGAGCTTGAGCCTTGCGAGGCACAGCCCATGATGACAAGCCCGGCAACCGCGAGGGCGCCCCCCGTCAGCAACGTCCGGCGAGCGGCAACCTTGGCCATCTTCTTACCTCCTGTCACGTCGGTCGCCAGCTCTGGCGTACCGGAACGGTCCCCGGCTGGCTCCGCTCGGGTATTCCAGCGCCAAGCGGTACAGCCGGGCCGCGTCCAGCCGGTGCACCACCAGGCGGATGTTCCTACTGCCAGATCCTTCTTGTCAGTTACCGCTACCGCGCACTTGTCGGCTCGCCCGGAGGCAGACGGCGGACCTCGATCAGCTCCAAGCCGAGCGCCTCGGCCTCGGCCAGCACGCCATACAGCGCGGCCTGATCGGCCAGCACGCCCGTCAGCACCGTGTCGCCATCCTCCGCACGGGCCCGCAAGGCGGGAAACGCCGAGCGCATCGTCTCGCCGAGCTGGCCACGGACCCGGATCTGGTATACCAGCGACCAGGACTCACGCGGGGCCATCACCGGCACCCCGCGGGCCGGTCCGCGGCACGCACGCCATCCGGCGCGCTGCGGGTAGTCAGCTTGAAGATGATGTCCTCCTTCAGCCGTTCCGGTCCTCGCTGTCAGCCTGTCCTCGGGGTGAGGTGCAACAGCGTGTACTCCATGTAGGGGGCGTTGGGCACCGGGTCGATGTAGGGGTTGGCCGCGGTCGGCCAGCCGGTGTAGTTCCTGGTGGAGTACTCGTACCAGGCCGCGCCGTACACCAGCGGGATCACCGGCGCCTGGGTGGCCATGACCGTCTCCAGCTTGTCCAGCACCAGTTGCTGTTCCGCGGTGCTGTCGGTAGCGGTGTACTGCTCGAGCAGTGCCTGCACCCGGGGGTTGTCGTACCGGCCGAAGTCGCCGCCGACCGGGCGGCCGACCGGCGCGGACAGCGTGTCGTCCATCCAGAAGTCGTAGTAGTCCCACGGAGTGGGACCCTGGTTGCTCCAGCGGAGAACCGCCTGGAAGTTGCCGGTGGCGACGTCGCTGTACCACTGGGTGGCCTGGACGCCGTCGAAGGAGACCTCGAAGCCCTCGTTGTTGAGCTGGCTGGCGATGAGCTGGGCGTCGGTGGCGTAGTCGGTGTAAGAGGACGGGTCCTCGATGGAGAACTTGACCGGCCGGCCGTTCTTCAGCCATTTGCCTCCGGTCATCGTGTACCTGTCGCGGGTCAGGATCTGGCTGACCTTGCTCGCGGCGCCGGTCGGGGACAGGTCGTTGCCGATCGCGGGGTCGAGCAGGGAGCTCTGCTCCGGCAGCAGCAGCCCGCTTGACGACGTGGCCGGCGGTTCGTAGCTGGTCTCCCCTTGCGCCGACAGCTGCGACCGGTCGATCCCGGCGCTGATCGCCAGCCGCACCTGCGGGTCGTTCAGCGGCGCCGTCGTGACGTTCGGCCAGAGCGTCACCACGTTGTTGGAGGCAAACCAGGGCTTGCCGGACGTCCAGGTGTGGTTGTCGGTGCTGGCGCCGAGGTAGTTGCCGGCGATGTCGGCGACGTCGTTGCCCGCGTAGCCGATCTCTCCGCTGTCCAGCGCGGGGTTGGCGGTGGTGTTGCTGACGTAGGCCGGGAAGATGACCTCCGGGACGTGCACCTTGGACTCTTGCCAGTAGTACGGGCTGCGCGTGAAGGTGACTTTCTGCGCGTTGTACGAGCCGAGCTCGTACGGTCCGGTTCCGACCGGGTCGGCGTCGGCGTAGGTGGCCGGGTCGGATACGTTCTTCCAGATGTGCTCGGGCAGGACGTAGGTCGACGCGATCAGGAAGAGGTTGGCGTATTCGGGCTGGGCGAACGTCAGCACGGCGGTCGTCGGGCTCGGTGCCGTCGCGGTGACCGGCAGCGGCGTCGGGGCTGGGGCCGGGGAGCCGAGCGCCTTGTTCTTCATCAGCAGGTTGAAGGTGAATGCGACGTCGCTGGCGGTCATCGGGGTCCCGTCGCTGAACTTCACGCCCTGCCGGATGGTGAACGTCAGCCTTCTGCCACCGTCGGACCAGGCGTAGCTAGTGGCCAGCCACGGGATGGGCGGCTGGGCCGGGTTCAGGATGTTGGATTCCAGCAGCGGCTCGTAGGTCAGCGACTGCATATTCAGCTCGGTGCCCAGCGAGGTCGAGACGTAAGGGTTGAATGTCTGGGCGAAGGTCTGGCCGGTGTTGTCGACGACGACCAGTGGTGGCCCCTGGTTGGCCCCCGGCGTGCCGGACGTGGTGCCCGAACTGCAGGCGGCCGCGCCTGCCGCGACGAGGGCCGCCGCGACGAGGGCCGTTACGGTCCTGCGCATGATCACTTCCCCTCTCCGGTTGGTTGCTGTTGTCCGTCACCGTCGCCGCCCCGGCCGCGCCCCTGCGGTGGCCGGGACTGGGCGGCGGTGAGGTTGGTTGCGTGCAGCCAGCAGGCGCTGGAGCGCTCCCCGGTCAAGGCGAAGGCCGGCGGGGCGGCGTCGGCGCAGACCGCCATGGCGTGCGGGCAGCGCGGGTGGAACCGGCAGCCGGACGGCGGCCGGATGAGGTTCGGCGGCGCTCCCCGGCCGGCCAGCGACGGCGGCGCCGTCCTGTCCGGGTCCGGCGCCGCGCTGAGCAGGAGCTGGGTGTAGGGGTGGGCGGGGGAGTCGGTCAGCGCCACGGCGGGGCCCGATTCAACGACCTCCCCGCGTACATGACCATGATCCGGTCCGCGAGGTAGCGGGCCGAAGCGATGTCGTGAGTGACGTACAAGATGGCGAGACCGTCACCCGCGCGCAGGTCGGCAAGGAGGTTGAGCACGCCGAGCCTGATGGACACGTCCAGCATGGAGACCGGCTCGTCGGCCAGCAGCACCCGGGGCCGCATGGCCAGCGCCCGGGCGATCGCGACCCGCTGCCGCTGGCCGCCGGACAGCTCGTCAGGGAACTTCGCCATGAACTGGTCCGCGGGCGTCAGCGACACCCGCTCCAGCAGCTCGGTCACCTGGCTGTCCAGGCTCGCGCCGCGGGCCAGGCCGTGCACCTGCAGCGGCCTGGCCAGGTGATAACGCACGCTGTGCACCGGGTTGAGCGACTCGAACGGGTCCTGCAAGACGAGCTGCACCGCCCGCGCGTAGCGCCGCCCCGCGCCCGCCGGCTTGCCGTCGAGCAGCACCGAGCCCGAGGTCGGCTTGAGGATCTTGGCGAGCATCCGGGAAAGCGTTGACTTGCCCGATCCGCTCTCGCCGACCACCGCGGTGATGCTGGATGCGGGCAGCGCGAGCGTGACGTCGTCGACGGCGTGCACCACTGGCCCGTGGTCGCCGGGCCTGGTCCGGCGTACCGGGAAATGCTTGGTCAGGCTCTTCGCCTCCAGGGCAGGGACGCTGCTTTCCGCCGCCGCGCCCTCGCTGAGCTCGGTGGTCGTCATGACTCCTCCTCCGGCTGCCCGGCCAGTTCGTCCGGTACGGTCTGGTTGCCGTCCTGCAGCCAGCACGCGGCCGCCCGGCCGCCGTCCAGCGTGAACAGCGGCGGATGGGGGTCGGCGCGGCATTTGTCGAAGGCGTAGCGGCACCGCGGGCTGAAGCTGCATCCCGGTGGCGGGGTCCGCAGGTCGGGCGGCGAGCCCGGGATGCCTTCCATCACCTGCCGCGGACCGTGCAGCGCAGGGAACGAGTTCAGGAGGCCGTGGGAGTATGGATGCCTGGGGGCGCGGTAGATGGCGCTCGCGGGCCCGTTTTCGATCAGTCGGCCCGCGTACATGACCGCGACCGAGTCCGCGATCTCCACCAGCAGCGACAGGTCGTGGGTGATGAACAGCACCGCGAAGTTCAGCTCGTCGCGCAGTCTCATGAGCTCTTCGAGGATCTCCCGCTGGGTCACCACGTCCAGCGCGGTGGTCGGCTCGTCCATGATCACCACCGACGGGTTCAGCGCGAGCGCGGCGGCGATCAGCACCCGCTGGCGCATCCCTCCGGACAGTTCGTGCGGGTAGCTGCTCAGCCGGTCGGCGGGGATGCCCACCATCTCAAGCAGTTCTCCTGAACGCTGCCGTATCGCTGCCCGGCTGATGCCGGGCCGGTGGGCGCGCAGCGCATCGGCGAACAGGGTGCCGATGCGCAGCACCGGGTTGAGGGCGTTCATCGAGCTTTGCAGCACGACCGCGATGTCGTTCCAGCGCATCCCGCGCAGTTCGTGCCTGGTGGCGGACAGCAGGTCGACCGTGCCGTCGAACTTCACCTGGCCAGCGGTGATGATGCCGGGCGGGCGCAGCAGCCGGGTGATGGCGTAGGCGAACGTGGACTTGCCGCTGCCGCTTTCCCCGGCCAGGCCGAGCACCTCACCGCGGTGCAGGGTCAGGTCCGCGTCCACGACCGCGTGCACCGCGCCCTCGCCGAAGCCGTAGTCCACGTGCAACCCGGCCACCTCGATGAGCGTGCCGGAGCCGTGCTTCCCCGCCGTGCCTAGTTCCGCTGGGGGGATGGGTCGCTGGGTGCTCATCACGCCGCCTCTCGGGACCGCAGCACCGGCGTGAGCCCGTGCTGGGGCCTCGTGGGCAAGCCGGCCTTGCGGGCCCGGCGGCCGGTGATCCCGGCGGCGCGCAGCCGCGGGTTCACGTACTCGTCGATGCCGAAGTTGAGCAGCGCCAGCCCGGCGCCGAACAGCCCGACGGCCAGGCCGGGCGGCAGGAACCACCACCACTGGACGTGCACGTCCTGAGCGGCCTGGGCGTTCTGCGCCCAGTACAACATGGTCCCCCAGCTCCACTGGGAGGTGTTGATGACGCCGAGGAAGGACAGCGCGGTGAAGGTGCCGACCCCGTAGATGACCGTGAACAGGAACGAGGTGGCCACGATCGGCACTAGGTTCGGCAAGATCTCAAACGCCATGATCCGCCAGCTACGCTCGCCGATGATCTTGGCGGAGTCGATGAAGTCCCTTGCCCGCATGGACAGCGTCTCCGCCCGCAGCTGCCGGGCGCCGAACGCCCAGCCGGTCACCGCGATGATGACCCCGATCAGCAGGTCGTTCGGGTTGTTGTTCCGGCCGAGCAGCCCGAAGATCACGATCAGCAGCGGCAGCGCCGGCAGCACCAGGAAGATGTTGGCCAGCATCGACAGCAGGTCATCCGCCCAGCCGCCCAGGTACCCCGCGGCCACCCCGAACCCGACCGCGAGCGCGGTCGCCGCCACGCCGGCCACCAGCGAGACCAAGATCGTGCTGCGACCGCCGACCAGCAGTTGCGACAGCACGTCCTGCTGCGTCTGGGTGGTCCCGAGCAGATGCGCGGCCGACGGCGGCTGTGCGATGCCCAGGGTCGTCGACGCGCTGAAACTCGGGGAGTAGGGCGCGACCAGCGGCCCGATGACGGCGATGATCACGAACACGGCGCACAGGCCCAGCCCGGCGAGCATCTTCGGTGAGCGGAGAAGTCGTCGCATCTCAGGCCTCCTGCCTGGTTCGCGGGTCAAGCAAGGCGTAGGTGAAGTCGGCGAGCAGGTTCGCCAGCAGCACCGCGATCGTGATGATCAGGAAGATGCCTTGCAGCACCGGGTAGTCGTCGCTGCCGATGGAGTTGAACAGCAGGTAGCCGACGCCGGGGTAGGAGAACACGATCTCGGTGAGCAACGCGCCGGAGACGATGAACCCGATGGCGAGGGAGAAGCCCGAGACGTTCGGCAGCAGCGCATTACGCGCCGCGTAAGCGATCACCCTGTGTCTCGGCAGCCCCTCCGCCTGCGCGAGCAGGACGTAGTCCGCGTCCATCGTGGTGATCATCATGTTGCGCATCCCCAGGATCCACCCGGCGATGGACGCCAGCACGATGGTCAGCGCGGGCAGCACCGCGTGGTCGAGCACGTTCGAGATGAAGGTCCAGGTGAAGCCCGGGTTCAGCGTCGCGGTGTCGTAGCCCTGACTCGCCGGGAACCAGCCCAGCCTGGTCGCGAACACCGCAACCGAGAGAATGGCTACGAAGAAGTACGGGGCGGCCTGGAAGAACGTCATGGCCGGCAGCAGGTTGTCCAGCCAGCTCCCCCGCCGCCAGGCCGCGGCCACGCCGATCAGCGTGCCCAGCACGAAACTGATCACCGTCGCGGTTCCCACCAGGGCCAGCGTCCACGGCAGCGCGGCCCGGATCAGGCTGCCGACCGACGCCGGATAGGCGTTGAGTGAAGTGCCCAGGTTGCCGTGCAGCAGGTGGTCCCAGTACTGCACATACTGACCCCACTCTCCCGTCCTGGTCTGCACGCCGTACTGCACCTCGAGCGCGGCGACGGCCTGCGGAGACTCTGCCGACTGCGCCTTGCCGAGCACCGCGAGCGCCGGGTTCCCTGGCAGCAGCCGCGGCAGGAAGAAGTTGATGGTGATCGCGACGATCGCGGTAACCACGTACAGCGCGACTCTGCGCAGAACCAGCCGCATGCCCCTCTCCCTCCGCGGGTCCTTACCTGATCGCAGCTTCGGACTCGCCAGGGTGAGCAGGCCTCACCACATCTGCGTGATTAGGCGGATTTCATTCCGGCCGGGCGGTCGCGCGACCAGTTCTGCCGGGGGCGAGCAGCCCGAGGGCACGGGCGTTGTGAAAGGTGTACTGCTGGGCGATGATCGTCTTGCCGGTGCCCGGCAGCCCCATGATGATGCTGATGCCGTTGGCCGGCAGACCGCCGCCCAGGACCTCATCGAGTGGCTGGTTCCCGCTGCGCAGGCGGCTGTCGGTCATCAGGTGCTCCTACCGGGCGAGGAAGGCGCTGGACCGGAGCAGATCGCGCACCGTGGACACCAGCTGCAAAGGGTCAAGGGGCTTGCGCAGGAATGCGTCGGCACCGGCGTCGATGGCCGCGTCCAGGGCCTCGACAGCCGAGACCACGATGATCGCGGTCCCGTCGTGTTCGCGGAAGAAGCGGCACAACGCCAGCCCCTGCCCCGCCCGAGATAAGGATCTCGATGACCACGACCGCGGGAGCAGTAGTAGCGAAAGCCTCCCTCGCGGCGTTCTCGCCAAGCGCCACCTCGACCTCGAACCCCTCCGTCCTGAGGAAGTACTCCTCGAACTCGGCGGCGTAAGGATCGGATTCCGCGAGCAGGATCAGCAGCCGGGGCGCAGGCCGCGCCGGAAACGGCACCGGCGGCAGCTCGGTTTCCGTTCGCTCGGCCAGCAGGCGGTGTGCGTCAGCTGCGCTGGCGCCGTTGCTCATCTGTGCCCGCACGAACACGAGCTGCTCCACCTGATGCCGACTGAACAGTCGGTGCCCGCTGGCATTACGGGCTGGCACCACCTGCCCGTACCTGTCCTCCCAGGTCCGCAGAGTGGCCACCGGGACATCCAGCATCCTGGCCACCGCGCTGATGCTGTAGACCGGGCGGCTTTCCCCGCGCCGATCCGGCGGGCCAGCTCATCTGCAGTTTCCCTGGACCCAACGGCTGGAGCGAAGAGTACCTGAAGAGGGTATTGCCAGTTCTTTACTCACTCTCTCTTCAAACCTCCTCAATCTTTAGGTTAAGCTTAACCCAAGCCCAGCATCCAGAACATGTCACCACGTTTTGAAGAGGCTCTGGCGATGTCTGACCCTTGCGCGCCGCATTTCTCTCCCGACACGGCCACGCTCGCCATCCGCCCGCTCCAGGGCTGCGCCGGGCTGATGCTCGCGGGGGAAGCCGACCTCACCAACCGGGCTACGCTGCGCGCCTCACTCGCCGCGCTGCCAGCCGATGGCACCGGCGAAATCCACCTCGACCTGTCCGGGCTACGGTTTATCGACGTCTGCTGCACCCGCGAGCTCATCGCGATCACCGATCGCCATCCGCCCGTGCGCCTCATCGCGCACGACCCGCCGGCCTCACTGCTTCGCATCACCGCGCTCACGTACCCGGAATCCAAGATCAAGATCACCGGGAGGTCCAGCCCGCACACGGGAGCCGCCGGCCGCCCGGACCTGACCGCGGACCCCAGCTGTGACGGCTTTAGCCGCGACCGGGATGGCTTCCTGATGACCGACCGAGACCCGGCGGGTGTGACGATGGCTGACGTTATCGACCTGATCACCGATGACCACGCCCGGATCAGGCAGCTGTTCGCTGCCCTAGACGAGTTCGCCCACGACGGTGAGCAGCTGACCGGCAGCCCGGCACCCAGCGGGGACGACAGGATGCTCGGCGAGACCTGGTCGGCGCTTTCGCGGCTGCTGAACTCGCACATCGATGCCGAAGAGGAAATCTGCCGCCTGGCAATGACCGCAGCCGGACAGCCTGATGACCGGCTGGAAGCATCCTTCGCCGACCACTGGGACATTCAGGAAGCGCTCGCCGAAGCGCGGCTATGCGAGACCGGCTCACGCCGGTGGTGGAGAGCAGTGGCGGACGCTCGCTCGACTAGCACCCGTCACTTCCGGACCGAGGAAGACCACGTCCTGGCGGCGTTCCGCCGGGAGACCGGCCACGAGGCCCGTGAGATCCTCGGCCGGCAGTGGACGGCATTCATGCTCGACCGGCTGCGTGATGACACTGCCGGACATGACCGGGAAAATGTGCGGCCTGCTCAGCATCGCGGTCGCTGCCATGGACGAGTGCGAGCTGGTAGCGGCAGCCTCCGGAGCTGTCAGCGTACCCGCTAAGCGCCCGATCGATCGGTAGGCCGAGCGCCCTCTCCGCCGACGCCCTCGTCCGAGAACTCGCATCTCACAGGGAACCTGATTCCGCAGGTTTATATCGTGAAACGATGGTTAGTAGGCAAGAGGCCGTCGGCTTGCTAGCCGTCACTCGACCCTGTCGCGATGGAGATTCACATGAAGGTGGTGCGCCGCCGTGACAGGTCCGCGCTGCTCGTCACGGCGCTGGTCGAAGGTGCTGCCGGTGCTCTGCCCGGGGCCCGGGGTGGTGACCGGGACGCTGCCCACGTTCGAGATAGGAGTGCCGTAGCCCGATGGGACCTTCCGGACCGGCGTTCGGCATCCCGTTCGCCGTGGAGGGAATCTTCTTCTTTCTTGGGGCCGTATTCACCGCGGTCTATCTTCGGCCGGCCGGGCCGACCGGTAAGTGAGGAATCAATGAGCAAAGACAATGATCACGTCGTCGAGAGCTTGTTTCCCCCGCACGTGCTGCGGGAATACGCGCTGCTCGCCGACGGGGAGCGGGGGGCGCTGGTGGGCCCGCGCGGTGACATCGCCTGGATGTGCGCCCCGCAATGGCACGGCGACGCCGTCTTCTCCACCCTGATCGGCGGAAGCGGCTGCTATGCGGTGACTCCGGCCGATCCGCGCTTCGTGTGGGGCGGCTATTACGAGGACGGCTCGCTGATCTGGCGCAGCCGCTGGATCACCGGCGACGGCGTGATCGAGTGCCGCGAGGCGCTTGCCTATCCGGGCGACGCCCGGACCGCGGTGCTGCTGCGCCGGATCGAGGCCGTCGACGCCCCGGCCCGGGTCCGGGTCCTGCTGGACGTGCGAGCCGGTTTCGGACGGCACACGATGACCCACCTCAAGAACGGCACCTCCGCCTGGACCGGGCGCAGCGGGCCTTTGCACCTGCGCTGGTCCGGCGCAGCGCCGGCCACGGTCCGTTCCGACGGGAGCCTGGAGCTCGACCTGACACTCAAGCCCGGCGACCGGCACGACCTCGTGCTGGAAGTATCGGATCAGGTCCTGTCCGGCGAGCCCGCTGCGGCCAGGCCGGCCTGGGAAGCCACCGAGGCCGCGTGGTCGGCGGCGCTTCCCGGCCTGGAGGCCAGCCTGGCTCCCCGCGCGTCCCGGCACAGCTACGCGGTGCTAGCGGGCCTGACCAGCGGCGGCGGCGGCATGGTGGCAGCGGCGACGATGTCCCTGCCCGAGCGGGCGCAGGCCGGCCGCAACTACGACTACCGTTACGTCTGGATCCGCGACCAGTGCTACGCCGGGCAGGCCGTGGCCGCCGACGGCCCGCACCGCCTGCTCGACGATGCCGTCGATTTCGTCGCGTCCCGGCTGCTCGACGACGGGCCCCAGCTCAAGCCCGCCTACACGATCACCGGCGGCACAGTACCGGACGAGCACACCCTGTCCGGGCTGGCCGGCTACCCCGGCGGATCTGACAAGGCGGGTAACTGGGTGAACAAGCAGTTCCAGCTGGATGCCCTGGGCGAAGCCCTGCTGCTGTTCGCCGCGGCCGCCCGCCATGATCACCTAGACAGCTGGCACTGGCGGGCGGCTGAGACCGCGGCCGCGGCCATCAAGGCCCGCCAGGCGGACGCCGACGCCGGGGTGTGGGAACTGGACGACCAGCGCTGGGCCCATTCCCGGCTGATGTGCGTGGCCGGCCTGCGTGCGATCGCCGCGGCCGGCGCGGCCGCCCGGCAGGCCGGCGAATGGGAGACCCTCGCCGACGCCATCATGGCCGACGCGGCCGGGGACTGCCTGCACCCCGCCGGCCGCTGGCAGCGCGCTCCCGGCGACGAACGGACCGACGCGGCCCTGCTGCTGCCGGCCATCCGGGGCGCCACCACCGCCACCGACCCCCGCGCCCTGGCCACCCTGTCGGCTGTCATGGACGACCTGGCTGAAGACGGGTATCTCTACCGATTCCGTCATGACCAGCGGCCATTGCACGACGCCGAGGGCGCGTTCGTATTGTGCGGGTTCCTGATGGCCCTGGCCCTGCACCAGCAGGGCCGCGAGTGTGAAGCGGTGGGCTGGTTCGAGCGCAACCGGGCCGCTTGCGGCCCGCCAGGATTGCTGACCGAGGAATTCGACGTCGTCCAGCGGCAGCTGCGCGGCAATATCCCGCAGGCCTTTGTCCACGCCCTGCTGTTCGAGTGCGCCGCCCGCCTGACCAGGCCCTGGGAACAGCCGTGACACCGGCCGGCCCGCAGGCCGCGGCGAGCAGCGCAGGAAGGAAAGGAACGACAGTGGATCGCACTGTTCAGCGCTTGTTCTGCGCGTCCCGGGCCGCGCTGGGAACGGCTTACCTAACCTGGTCGGCCGCAACAGGATCCCGGCGTAATCCGCCCGCGCCTGCGCGGCCGGTAGCCGCGATCCTGGGGGCCCGTCACCTCGCCCAGGCTCTGCTCACCTCAGACCAGCCCACCCGGGCCGTGCTCGTCCTGGGGGCCGAGGCCGACACCGCCCATGCGCTCAGCATGGCGGCGCTGGGCCTGTTCTCCGGCCGCTGGCGCAAGGCTGCGCTGCTCGACGCCCTGCTCGCAGCCTCGCTAGCAACCGCTGGCCTGGCCTGCGCCAGGAATGCGGACTCCGCGGCCCCCACGACCGGGGCGCTGCGGGCGCTCCGGGACCGCCAGGCGGAACGGCTGGCCCGGCACCTAGCGCCCCAGCGGGCCGCCTAACGGCGAAAGATCCCTGGCCCGCAGGCCATGACATACCGCCGAACGAAGTAACTGCAGAAAGGACGACACCATGCCAGCACGCCGGGTGGCACTCATTACCGGAGCATCCGCGGGAGTCGGCCGGGCTACCGCCCGCGCCTTCGCGGCCGAGGGTTTCGACATAGGCTTGCTCGCCCGCGGGGAGGCAGGCCTGGACGCGGCGGCCGCCGAGGTGGCGAAAGCAGGCGGCCGTGCCCTGGTCCTGCCCGCCGACGTCAGCCAGTTCGACCAGGTCGACGCGGCGGCCTCCCGCACAGAAGCAGAACTCGGCCCGATCGACGTCTGGGTCAACGACGCGATGACCACCGTGTTCGCCCCGACCTGGGAGGTCAAGCCGGCCGACTTCCAGCGCGCCGTGGAGGTCACGTTCCTGGGTCAGGTGTGGGGCACGATGGCGGCCCTGAACCGGATGCGGCCACGCGACCGCGGCAACATCGTGAACATCGGCTCGGCCCTGGGCATCATCGGCATCCCGCTGCAGGCCGCCTACTGCTCCTCCAAGTTCGCCTGCCGGGGATTCTTCGAATCCACCCGCGCCGAACT
Source organism: uncultured Actinomycetes bacterium (assembly GCA_963806335.1). GTDB lineage: Bacteria > Actinomycetota > Actinomycetes > Streptosporangiales > Streptosporangiaceae > Palsa-504. The sequence continues at coordinate 344,022 of CAWDXO010000010.1, read as the reverse complement.
GCTGCACGAGGGCAGCAACGTCCAGCTGAGCATGGTGTACCTGCCGGCCGTCAACACTCCCCAGTTCGACTGGTGCGCGACCACGCTGGACCGCCATCCCCAGCCCGTACCGCCCATTTACCAGCCCGAGCTGATCGCGAAATTCGTCCTCGAGACCGCCCTGACCGGCCGCCGCGAGAAGATCATCGGATCGTGGAACAAGCTCCTGATCATGGCCGGCCGCATGTTCCCCGGCCTCGGCAACCAGTACGCCGCCCTCGGCGCCTGGTCGACCCAGCTGACCGGCCAGCCGATCTCGGCCGACCGCCCGGTCAACCTCTACCATCCCGCCGACGCCGAGGAGGACCACGGCGCCCGGGGCCAGTTCAGCCACATGGCCGGCGGCTTCCTGGACCCCTCCTATCTCAAGACCATCCCCACCACCGCCAAGACCTTCGCCATCGCGCTGACCCGGGACCTGGCCGGCAAACGCCGCCGGATCACCCTCCCGCCCCAGCCCCGGCCCGCCATCCCGCTGACCCAGAAGAAATGAGCGACCGCGACCTGGGGGACCGAGCCGAGGGTAGCGCAGGGGCATGCCCACGACCGGAACACGATTGGCGCCGCTGACCGCAAGCGACGCGCTCACCAGCTGGCAGTTCGCGCCGCTGGTGAGCGCGGCGCTGATGCTGCTCGCCGCGGCTTACCTGTCGGCCGGCTGGCTGGCCGGCCGGCGGCACCCGGCCCGGCCATGGCCAGCCAGCCGGACACTGGCGTTCCTGCTAGGTCTCGCTGCGATAGCGGTGGCGACGCAGAGCAGCATCGGGATCTACGACGATGTCTTGTTCAGCGCCCACATGGTGCAGCACCTGCTCCTGATCATGGTGGCGCCACCGCTGCTCATCTTCGCCAGGCCCGCCACGCTGCTCCTGCACGTGGCGCGCAACCCGCTGCACACCCGCGTCAAGCGCATTCTCAGGTCGCGGGTCGTGTCCGGTCTGACCTGGCCGCCGGTGGCCGCAACGCTGTACGCGAGCACGGTTATCAGCACGCACCTGACTCCGCTGATGAACCTCGTGCTGGAAAACGCGGCCATCCATGACGGCGAGCATGTCCTTTACCTCGTAGTCGGCTACCTGTACTTCCTGCCGGTCGTCGGCTCCGAGCCGATCAGATGGCGGGTCTCCATTCTCGGCCGCTACCTGCTGCTGCTGATCACGATGCCGGTGGACACCCTGGTCGGTGTCACGCTCATGCTCGTTCCCCGGGAACTGTTTCCCGCTTACGCACGGGCCGGCCGGACGTGGGGACCAAGCCTTGTCACCGACCTGCACGCAGGCGGCCTCATCATGTTCGCGGGCAGCGACCTGATCATGACCGTGCTAGCCGTGGTCCTCGCGGCGAGTTTCATCCGGGCCCGCGATACTTCCCTGGCCGGCGTGCCCGGCGACCTCAGGGCGTACAACGCATACCTCGCCACCCTGGAGGAGAAGAAGTCCGCGACCGCGAGAGATGCCCCATGAGACTCAGTTCCTGCTCCGCGTCGGGACGTGCGGCTCAGCGTGAGGCCGGAGAGGCGCGGCGCTGGAGTCGTTCGCGCTGCGGGACCACGGTGTATTTCGGGTCCCTGGCGGAGGCCAGCCCGGCGTGGAAGACGCCCCAGCGGGTAGCGGCGGAGGCGGCCAGCAGGGCGGCGCCGGACAGCACGCCGGCCACCCGGCTGCGATGGCTGACCAGCGAGCCGGCCGCTCCCAGGACGGTCAGTGCCTCGCCGGCTTTCAGGTAGGCTCCGCCCCGGCCACGCTGGTAGGTCTCGGCGACCATGCCGATCCGCCGGGTCATCGTGCGGGACGCAGCCAGCTCCAGGCCCGCGCCGAAGAGCCCCAGGTTCCGGGCCGGCGCGTTCTCGCCGGGCGGCGCGGCGAGCAGCCCCAGCCCCGCGGCCGCGGCCGCGGCCGAGCCGGCGAAGACGAACGGCATCTCCGGGTACCCCTCATGCCAGGCAGGCACGGCGGTGTCGCTGACCAGCACGGCAGTGTACGCGGCGACGGCCGGCCCGAGCAGCGCGGAAGCCGCGGTGGCCGTGGCTCCGGCCCGCGGGAGCCGTGCGGTCAGCGCGCTGGCGGCGGCCACGCCGGCGGCCGGGACGTACCCGGCCAGCAGCCAGGAGCCGACGTTCATCGGCGAGCTGACCTTGACCACCCGGAGCATGTTCAGGAAACGTCCGGGTCGGCCCAGGTCGTGGACCAGCGCCACCATGGACAGGCAGCCGGCCCCGAACGCGCCCGCCTTCGCCGCCCGGGCCAGCGACGGCCGTGCGGTCAGCTGCGCCCCGGCGCCAAGCAGCGACGACGCCCCGGCCAGCCCGCCGAGGAACAGATAGCCGGGGATGTCCGGTGACGCCCACACCGGCGCGTTGATGACGGGCTTGCCGTAGTAGGAGGTGAACTCCGCCGACGGCACCATCGGCTGTTCGCCGGGCCGGCCCCGGCGCCGCGGCCCCGCGTTGTTCCCCGGCGGTGCCTGGCGGCCCGGCCGCACCCCCCGCTGGCCGTCTGTGGTGACCTCGGACTCACTCATCCGTCCTCCCAGCTGATGCCGTAAACTTCTGGCCGAACGGGCCCGGGTCTCAGCCCTGCGGCTCACTGGCGTCTGCCCGCCGCGGCGGCCGCGAACGCGGCGATAGCTCCGGCGGCCAGGGTGACCGCGGCGGCGCCCGCACGCCGCCACATGGCCGGCAGGTCCCTGGTGGTGACTACCGGGTCGGGCGGCAGTCCGTAGACCTCCGGCTCGTCGAGGAGCAGGAAGAACGCGCCGTCGCCGCCGACGCCGTCCCCGGGATCCTCGCCGTACAGCCGCGCCTCGGCCACGCCGGCCTCATGCAGCTGAGCCAGCCGGCCTGCCGCCCGTTCCCGCAGTTCGTCCAGGGGGCCGAACTGGATCGAGTCGGTGGGGCAGGCCTTGGCGCAGGCCGGTTCCAGGCCCGTGCCGAGCCGGTCGTAGCACAGCGTGCACTTCCACGCCCGGCCATCCTCCTGACGCTGGTCGATCACGCCGTACGGGCAGGCCGGGATGCAGTAGCCGCACCCGTTGCAGATATCTTCCTGCACCACCACCGTGCCGAACTCGGTGCGGAACAGCGCCCCGGTCGGGCAGACGTCCAGGCAGGCGGCGTGGGTGCAGTGCTTGCACACGTCCGACGACATCAGCCACCGGACGTCGGATGCGTCCGCGGCCGTCCGGGGGGTGCGCGGGGGGTGTCCCCCGCGGGTTGCTCGATGAACGCCACGTGCCGCCAGGTGTCCGCGCCCAGGCCCGCGGTGTTGTCATAGGACATCCCGGTCAGGTTCAGGCCGCCCTCGGGAACGTGGTTCCATTCCTTGCAGGCGACTTCGCAGGCCTTGCAGCCGATGCAGACCGAGGTGTCGGTGAAGAACCCTACCCGCGGCGGATGATCGGCGTAGCCGTCCAGGCTCGCCGGGTCTCCGTCCCCGGTCAGCAGGTCCGCCAGGTTGGTCATGGCGCCATTCCCGTCTCCTCGGTGATGCCCGCCCGGCGCTGGTAGTCCCGGACCAGCCCGGCCCGGCCGGCCCCGCGCGGCCTGCGCCCCGGCTGGATGTCGCAGGCGAACGCCTTGACTTCCTGGATGTGCACGTTCGGGTCCAGGCTGACCGCGGTCAGCTCGTTGGCCGCGTCGCCGGTGCTGTAGCCGTTCGGTCCCCAGTGGTAGGGCAGGCCGACCTGCTCCAGGCGCCGGCCCTGCACGGTGAGCGTCTTCATCCGCTCGGTCACCAGCACGCGGGCCTCGATGACGTTGCGCGCGGAGGCGATCGTGGCCCAGCCCAGGTGCTCGAGCCCGCGCTCGGCCGCGAGCCGCGGCGAGACCTCGCAGAAGAACTCGGGCTGCAGCTCGGCGAGGTACGGCAGCGACCGGCTCATCCCGCCGGCCGTGTGGTGCTCGGTGAGCCGGTAGGTGGTGGCGACATAAGGGAACACCTCCGAGCCCGGGTCGTCGCCGCTGGGCTGCATCCGGTTATCCGGATGCTTGAACGCGGCCACCCGGCGGACCGGGTTGCGGTCCTGGCCGTACAGCAGGTTGCGGAACGGGGAGTCCTGCGGTTCGTAGTGCGCGGGCAGTGGGCCGTCGACCAGGCCGGCCGGCGCGAACAGCCACGCCTTGCCGTCGGCCTGCATGATGAACGGGTCCGTCCCGGACAGCGCCTCGGGGCCGGTTGCGCCGTCCGGCGGCCGGTAATGCGGCGACTTGCCGGCGGTGAAGTCGGCGATGTCGTGGCCGGTCCACTGCGCCTCGTCCTCGTCCCACCAGACCAGTGCCTTACGCTCGCTCCACGGCTTGCCGTCAGGGTCGGCCGAGGCGCGGTTGTACAGGATCCGGCGGTTGGCCGGCCACGCCCAGCCCCACTGGTTCGCGACCCAGTTCTGTTCGCCCGATGGCTTCCGGCGGGCGGCCTGGTTCACGCCGTCGGCGTAGACCCCGCAGTAGATCCAGCATCCGCAGGCGGTCGAGCCGTCGTCGTTCAGCTGTTCATAAGAAGCCAGCGGCCGGCCGCCGGCCTCCCAGCCGTTGATCTCGGCCAGGACCGCCTCGGCGTCGGGCTCGGCGATCTCTCCCTTCACGGGGTAGTCCCAGGTGAGGTCGAGGATGGGCTGGTCCATCTCCGCGGCGGAGTGACCCAGGTGCCGCGCGATGTCAGCGGTCTCCTGCTGCCGGACATCCGGGTCGGCCAGCTTCTGCCTGATCTTGCGGCCAAGATGGTAGGTGAACCACAGGTCGCTGCGTGCGTCCCCCGGCGGCTGGACCGCCTGGTGGTGCCACTGCAGCATCCGCTGGGTGTTGGTGAACGAGCCGTCCTTCTCGGTGTGCGCGGCGGCGGGCAGGAAGAACACCTCGGTCCCGATGTCCTCGGTGCGCAGTTCCCCGGTCTCGATCTCCGGGCCGTCCTTCCACCAGGTGGCGCTCTCGATCAGCGAGAAGTCCCGCACCACCAGCCAGTCGAGCTTGGCCATGCCCAGCCGCTGGAGCCTGGCGTTGGCCGACCCTACGGCCGGGTTCTCGCCGTACAGGAAGTAGCCGTAGCAGGTGCCCGCCAGCTGCGCCATCACCGTTTCGTAGGTGCTGTGGCTGCCGGTCAGCCGGGGCAGGTAATCGAAGCAGAAATCGTTCTCCTGCCGGGCCGCGGGTCCCCACCAGGCCTTCAGGAGGCTCACCGTGTACGCGCGCATGTTCGCCCAGTAGCCCTTTTGCGCCGCCTCAGCCGCGGCGTAGGTGTCGAGGTCCTCCTGGGAGTGGGCGTGCGGCATCGGCAGGTATCCCGGCAGCAGGTTGAACAGCGTGGGGATGTCGGTGGAGCCCTGGATCGAGGCGTGCCCGCGCAGCGCCAGGATGCCGCCACCCGGCCGGCCGATGTTGCCCAGCAGGGTCTGCAGGATCGACGCGGTCCGGATGTACTGGACCCCGACCGTGTGCTGGGTCCAGCCGACGCTGTAGACGAACGCGCTGGTCCGCTCCCGCCCCGAGTTCTCCGTCAGCAGCTCGCAGACCCGGCCGAAGGTATCCTGCGGCACGCCGCAGACCTGCTCCACCATTTCCGGGGTGTACCGGGCGAAGTGCCGTTTCAGCACCTGGAACACGCACCGCGGGTGCTGCAGCGTGTCGTCCCTTTCCGGGGTCCCCGCGGGAAGCGCCGGGCCGCCAGAGCCGTGGGCCTCGCCCCGGCCTGCCTCCCGGGTGGACGCGGCCCGGTCACCGTACTCCTTATCCCGCTCCCCGGAGGCCGCCTGAACTTCCAGCCCCTCGTACTGCCAGGTGTGGAGGTCGTAGGACCGGCCTTCCCGGTCCAGCCCGGAGAACACGCCGTCTAGGTCCTCGGTGTCGGCGAAGTCCTCGGTCACGATCACCGCGGCGTTGGTGTAGGCCAGCACGTACTCCCGGAAGTACTTCTCGCGGGACAGGACGTAGTTGATGATCCCGCCGAGGAACGCGATGTCGGAGCCCGCGCGCAGCGGCACGTGCAGGTCGGCCAGCGCGCTGGTCCGGGTGAAGCGGGGATCGACGTGGATAAGCTTCGCGCCCCGCGCCTTAGCCTCCATCACCCACTGGAACCCCACCGGGTGGCACTCGGCCATGTTCGAGCCCTCGATGAGGATGCAGTCCGCGTTCTGCAGATCCTGCTGGAACGTGGTCGCCCCGCCCCGGCCGAAACTAGTCCCCAGACTGGGGACGGTGGCGGAGTGTCAAATACGCGCCTGGTTCTCGATCTGGATCGCGCCCAGCGCCGTGAACAGCTTCTTGATCAGGTAGTTCTCTTCGTTGTCCAGGGTCGCCCCGCCGAGGCTGGCGAACCCGAGAGTCCGGCGGGTGCGGATACCGCCGGCATCCCACTCCCAGCCTTTGCGGCGAGCGGCGATCACCCGGTCCGCGATCATGTCCATGGCGGTGTCGAGGTCGAGTGATTCCCATTCCGTGCCGAACGGGCGCCGGTACAGCACCTGGTACCGGCGGGCGCTGCCGGTCGTCAGCTGCAAGCTCGCCGAGCCCTTCGGGCACAGCCGGCCCCGGCTGACCGGCGAGTCCGGGTCGCCCTCGATCTGGGTGACCTTTCCGTCCCGCACGTAGACGTCCTGCCCGCATCCCACCGCGCAGTACGGGCAGACCGACTTGACCACCTTGTCCGCGGACCCGGTTCGCGGTTCGAGCCGGGCCGACCGCCCGCTCTTGGCGGCGGCACCACGGCCTAGCGGATCGGTCCCGGTCAGCTGCCGGTAGACCGGCCAGCCCTCAAGGAAGGTGCGCACACCCACTACGCCTCCAGCGTCCTGAGTCCGTTGCGAACTCCCCGCCACTTTGGTCCCGCCAGTTATCGACCGGCGCCTTCGGCAGACGAGGTACCCATCGCGGCACGATCAAACCTCAGAGCAACACAATAATTCCGGCTGCCCGGCTCGGCCTGGTTATGCGCGCTCGGGCAGATAATTCCGTGTGGTCATCACGACCGGGCGCAGCCGGTGGCACGGCCCCGCACACGCGGGTCTCCTGGGGCAGGATATGTATCGCTGAACGATATTTCTTCCGTAGCGTTTATATGTCGTTTTACGAGGTAACTCTGCACTGTATGAGCACACCAGCCCGGCGGCAGCTGGGCACCGCAGGAAGCTTCGCGGCTCCCGGATAAGGAATACATGACAGCAGGTCCGAACTACGGACGTCCGGGCGCCGTAGCCAATGGCCGATGGCTGACCGGGCGGTCTTGAATCGGGCGACTCCCGCGCGAGCGCATCCGTCGCCGTCCGTAAGAGCGGGCCGCCTGGGACGGCCCGAGAGATTAGGGCCGGCGATACCTGGTCCGGAAAGGAAGAAGGGCAATGCCCGACGTAGCAAACCAGGTCTCCTACGAGCATCGGGGGCTGCTACACGGCGACGAGGACGCCGCCGGCATCACGACGAAGGGGCTCACGGGCGAGCTGGCCGAGGCCAAGGAACACCTGCCGGGGGCCGGCCGGTGAGCGCCTGGTCACAGGCCCCGGCGATCAAGTCGGTCGAGGCCGGCGCGTTCACCATTCCTACCGAGCAGCCCGAGCGAGACGGCACCCTCGAGTGGAGCCAGACCACGCTGCTGCTGGTGGTGGTCCGCGCTGGAGACAGCGCCGGCATCGGGTACTCCTACGCTCACCCGGCGGCCGCCGAGGTGGTCAACGCCAAGCTCGCCGAGATCGTGTGCGGCCAGGATCCGCTGCAAGTGGGGCGGGCATGGGCTGCCATGTGGCGGGCGGTGCGCAACTTCGGGCAGACCGGCCTGGTGTCGATGGCCATCTCCGCGGTCGACGTGGCGCTGTGGGATCTCAAGGCCCGGCTGCTCGACCGGGCCCTGGTCGACGTCATGGACGCGGTGCGTGACGTAACGCCCATCTACGGCAGCGGCGGGTTCTGCAACTACACCGACCGGCAGCTCGCCGAGCAGCTCTCCGGCTGGGTGCAGGCCGGGATACCGCGGGTGAAGATGAAGACCGGCGCCGATCCCGATCGCGACCATCAGCGGCTGCGGGTCGCCCGTGACGCGATCGGCGGGGACGTCGAGCTGTTCGTCGACGCGAACGGCGCCTTCGCCCGGGCCGACGCGCTGGGCTGGGCGGACCGGTACGCCCGATTCGGGGTGCGCTGGTACGAGGAGCCGGTCAGCTCCGACGATCTGTCCGGGCTGCGCCTGATCCGCGACCGCGCACCGGGCGGGATGAGCGTGGCGGCAGGCGAGTACGGCTGGAACCTGCCCTACTTCCAGCGCATGCTCGACGCCGGGGCCGTCGACTGCCTGCAGGCCGACGTAACCCGCTGCGGCGGCATCTCCGGATTCCTGCGCGTGGCCGCGCTGTGTGACGCCCGCTCGATGGACCTGTCGGCGCACTGCGCTCCGCAGCTGAGCGCGCACGCCTGCACTGCCGTGTGGCATCTGCGGCACCTGGAGTACTTCCACGACCACAACCGCATCGAGCACCTCGCCTTCGACGGCTGCCTGGAACCTCAGACCGGCGGAGTGCTGCGCCCCGACCGGACCAGGCCCGGGCTCGGGCTCGAGGTCCGCTGGCCCGACCTGGAACAGTGGCGGGCCCGGTGACCTGCTGCCCACGCAACCCCTCGACCGCGAACGGACGACTATGACGCTTCTGCCTGATTTCACCCGCCGCACGGTGCCGAGTAAGAACGACCCGGCGGCGCCTGGCGGCATGGACGGTACCCGCGAGATCGACGTCGCCGGCCTGGAACGCGCCCTCCGCGAGGAGACGGCCGGCGAGGTCGGCTTCGACGCCGGCTGGCTGGCGATGTACGCCAGCGACGCGTCGAACTTCCGCCAGGTCCCCGTCGGCGTCGTGGTGCCGCGCAGCCTCGACGACGTGGTGGCCGCGCACCGGGTCTGCGCCCGCTTCGGCGCCCCGATCGTGAACCGCGGCGGCGGCACCAGCCTGTCCGGCGAGACCGTGAACTACGCCGTGGTCATCGACAGCTCCAAGTACCTGACCGAGATAGCCGAGGTCGACCCCAGGGCCCGGACCGTGCAATGCCAGCCGGGCGTGATCAACGAGCAGCTCAACCGGCACACCGGGTCCTCCGGGCTGGTGTTCGGCCCGGACCCGTCGTCGCACTCGCGGTGCACGATCGGCGGCAACCTGGGCAACAACTCCTGCGGCGTGCACTCGGTGCAGGCGCAGCTGTATGGTCCGGGGCCACGCACGTCGGACAACGTCGACGCGCTGGAGATCGTCACCTACGACGGCGAGCGGTTCTGGGTCGGCGTCGACGAGGAGAAGCAGCTGGATCGGATCATCGCCTCCGGCGGGCGCAAGGGTGAGGTCTACCGGCAGCTGCGGGATCTCCGCGACCGCTACCTGGCCGAGATCCGCACCGGTTACCCGTCGGTGACCGACCTGCCCCGCCGGGTCTCCGGGTTCAACCTCGACGAGCTGCTGCCGGAGAAGGGTTTCAACGTCGCCCGCGCGCTGGTGGGAACCGAGAGCACGTGCGTCACGGTGCTGCAGGCGCGGCTCAAGCTGTGCCCCGGCTTGTTCGAGCGCACCCTGGTGACCGTCGCCTACGACACGATCGCCGACGCCGGCGACGCCGTCCCGCGCATCCTTGACCGGTTCCGCCCGATTGGCCTGGAAGGCGTCGACCGGCGCCTGATCGACGATCAGCAGGGACTCGGGCTGAACATCTCGGACCTCACCGAGCTGCCCCGCCACACCTCGGCCGGCGGATGGCTGCTGGTGCAGTTCGGCGCCGGCACCGGCGAGGAGTCAAGCCGGCAGGCGCGGGAATTCGTCGAGTGGCTCACCGGCGAGCAAGGCTGCGACAAAGACCGCGTCGTGGTGATGAAGAGCAAGCAGGACGGCGGGTCGAGTGAGGACCTGTGGGCCATCCGGGAAAGCGGGCTCGGCTCTACCGCCTTCCCGCCCGACGGGAAAGACCACTGGCCCGGCTGGGAAGACTCGGCCGTCCCGCCGGCGAAGCTCGGCCCGTACCTGCGTGACCTGCAGGCGCTCTACGACCGGTACGGGCTGGCCGGCGCCCTGTACGGTCACTTCGGGCAGGGCTGCGTGCACTCCCGGATCAGCTTCGACCTGCGCACCGCCGCCGGGCTGGCGAACTACCGCGCCTTCATGAGCGAGGCCGCGGACCTGGTCGTCTCCTACGGCGGCTCGCTGTCCGGTGAGCACGGTGATGGTCAGCAGAAGGCCGAGCTGCTGGTCAAGCAGTACGGCGAATCGCTGCTGGCCGCCATGCGCGAGTTCAAGCGCATCTGGGACCCGACCTGGTCGATGAACCCGGGGAAGGTCATCGACGCCTACCGCCTGGACGAGAACCTCAAGCTCGGCACCGACTACAACCCGGCCCGCCCGCCGGTCAAGTTCAGCTACGCCGAAGACGGCGGCGACTTCGCGCACGCGGCGCTGCGCTGCGTGGGCGTGGGCAAGTGCCGGGTCCCGGAGGCGGACGCCACCATGTGCCCCAGCTACCGGGCCACCCGTGATGAGCAGCACTCCACCAGGGGCCGGGCCCGGCTGCTGTTCGAGATGCTGCGCGGCGAGACGATCACCGGCGGCTGGCAGTCTCGCGAGGTATTCGACGCGCTCGACCTGTGCCTGGCCTGCAAGGGCTGCACGAACGACTGCCCGGTCAACGTCGACATGCCCACCTACAAGGCCGAGTTCCTCTATCACCACTACGACTCGGCCCGCCGCTGGCGGCCTCGCTACGCCTATGCCTTCGGGTTCATCGACCGGTGGGCGGCGCTGGCCAGCCGCGTCCCCGAGCTGGTCAATGTGGCCACGCAGACCCCTGGCCTGGCCCGGGCCGCCAAGTTCGCAGCCGGCATCGACCAGCACCGTACCCTGCCGACGTTCGCGCCGATGACGTTGCAGCAGTGGTTCACCCGCCGGGGCGGCACCCGCAACCCGAACGGGCGCCCGGTCGTGCTGTTCCCGGACACGTTCAACAACCACCTGCACACCGACGTCGGCGTCGCCTGCGTCGAAGCCCTCGAGGACGCCGGCTGGCAGGTGATCATGCCCGACGGGCACCTCTGCTGCGGCCGGCCGCTCTACGACTACGGCTTCCTCGACCAGGCCGAGCAGTACCTGCGCCGGGTGCTCAGCCGGCTCCGCGAGCACATCCGGGCCGGCACGCCGGTGGTCGGCATGGAGCCGTCCTGCCTGGCGGTCTTCAAGGACGAGCTGACCAAGATCCTGCCGCACGACGACGACGCCGCGCGGCTGGCGGGCAACGCTTACCACTTCGGCGAGTTCTTCCGCGCCTTCGACATCACCCCGCCGCGTTTCCCCGGCGATGGGCCGGCGCAGGCGATGCTGTGGGGCCACTGCCACCACCGGGCCACCGGCGGGGTGGACAGCGAGAAGCAGGTGCTCGAGCAGATGGGCGTGAGCACCGAGTCCGTGGTCGGCGGCTGCTGCGGGCTGGCCGGGTCCTGGGGCTTCGAGGACGGCAAATGGCAGATCTCGCTCGACTGCGGCGAACAGGCGTTCCTGCCCGCCGCCCGCTCCGCCCCGGCCGAGGCGGTGGTCGTGGCGAACGGGTTCTCCTGCCAGACCCAGCTCCGGCAGGCTCCCGGCACCGGCCGGCAAGGAATGCACCTGGCGCAGGTGATGGCGCTGGCCCGGCAGGGGAAGAGCACCGACGCCCGCCGCCGCGACGCCGGTGCCCGCCCCGCCCCGCCGCTGAGCACCCGGCTGGCCCGCATCGGGCCGGTCGCGCTGGCCGCGCTCGCGGCGGCGGCCGTGCCGGCGACGCGGCTGGCCCGCCGCCGGCACAAGTGAGCTGGCACCGCGTCGCCGGGAGGCGGCTTCGCACACTCCGGGGAAGGGGCGGAAGAAGATGATGGCGGCGGGAGCGCTGTTCCTGCTCGGCGGCGGCCTGACCGCCGCGGGCATCCTGTGGCCGGGTCTATACGACATCGGCATCCTCGTGCTGGTCGTGGCCGCGATCGGCGTCGTGGTGCGGGCCGGCGACTGGGCGCGGATCCGGCTGGCCCGCTGGCCGGCCGGCGGCCGCGACGACCCGCCAGCCCCGCGGGCGGGCGGCGGTGAGCTGCCGTGACGGCGCACGTGCTGGCCGCCTCGGTGATCCCGGCCCGCTCCCAGATGGGCGCGACGCTCGGGTTCCACATCATCTTCGCCTGCTTCGGCATCGCCATGCCCGCCGTGGTGCTGATCGCGCACTGGCGCGGCCTGCGGCACGGCGACGCGGTCAGCCTGCTGCTGGCCCGCCGCTGGTCGAAGGTGATGGCGGTGCTCTTCGCCGTCGGCGCCGTCTCCGGCACCGTGCTGTCCTATGAGCTCGGGCTGCTGTGGCCCAAGCTGATGGGCATTTACGGTCCCGCGTTCGGCATCCCGTTCAGCGTCGAGGCGATCTGGTTCTTCGTCGAGGCCATCTTCACCGCCATCTACCTCTACGGCTGGCGGCGGCTGCCGGCCTGGCTGCACTGGTGGACCGGCGTGCCCCTGGTGATCTCCGGCGTGCTCGGCGCCTTCTCCGTGGTCGCCGCGAACGCCTGGATGAACCAGCCGTCCGGGTTCACCCTCACCAATGGCCGGATCACCCACGTCGACCCGTGGGCGGTGATCTTCAACGCCGCCACCCCGTACGAGGTACCGCACATGATCCTCGCCGCGTACATGGTTACCGGGTTCACCATCGCCGGCGTCTACGCCGTGGGGCTGCTGCGCGGGCGCCGCGACCGTTACCACCGGCTCGGCTTCACCTATTCCTTCGTCACCGCCGCGGTGTGCGCGCCTATTCAGGTCGTCTTCGGCGACTTCGTCGCCCGCGCCATCGAAGCGCAGCAGCCGCTGAAGTTCGCCGCCATGGAACTGGTCGCCAACACCCACAGCGGCGTCACCGAATGGCTCGGCGGCATCTACTGGGACGGCAAGGTCTACTTCGGCATCGGCATCCCCGACTTCGACTCCCTGCTCGTCGGCTACTCCCCGCACCAGACGGTCATCGGCTGGAACTCCGCACCACCCAGCCTGCGCGCCCCGCTGCCCGACCTGATCCATCTCAGCTTCGATCTCATGGTCGGGCTCGGCATGCTGCTGCTCCTGCTGGCGGCCTGGCAGGCCTGGTTCGCCCTGTTCCGGCGCAGGCTGCTGATGACGCGCTGGTTCCTGATCCCGGCCGCGGCGGCCGGGCTGGCCGCGATCGTCGCCATGGAGGCCGGCTGGATCGTCACCGAGGTCGGCCGCCAGCCCTGGGTCGTCTACGGCTACCTTCTCACCAAAGACGCGGTCACCCCGTCCGCCGGCGTCCCGGTCACGCTCGCCATCGCGATCGTCCTCTACGCGGTACTCACCGCCGTCGTCATCGGCGTGCCGTTGCTGATGGGGCGCCGGTGGCGCCGCGAGGACCCAGAACACGAGCCGGACCGGGCCGTTACCCCCGGCCCGCCCCCGGAAATGGCCGACGCTCCGGAGCTGCGATGACGGCCGCTGTGACGCCTTCATGGGAGGCCATCACGGTCGGCATCGCGCTGGTCGCCGCCATGGCCGCCTACGCCTTGTTCGCCGGGGCCGACTTCGGCGGCGGCATCTGGGATCTGCTCGCCGGCTCCTCAGCACGCGGCCGGCGCGCCCGCGACGCCATCGACGCCTCCGTCACCCCGGTATGGGAAGGCAACCAGGTCTGGATCGTGCTCGGCCTCGTCCTGCTCTGGACGGCGTTCCCGAGCGCGTTCGCCGCCATCACCATCACCTTGTTCGTTCCGCTGGCCGCCTCGTTGCTGGGCATCGTGCTGCGCGGGGTCGGCTTCGCCTTCCGTCACGAGGCTATCCACCCGACCAGCAAACGGCTCACCGGTGCCCTATTCGCCTGCTCGTCGCTGCTCGCTCCCTTCTTCCTCGGCGCCGCCGTGGGCGCCGTCACCACCGGCCGCATCCCCCTGCGCAGCCACGGCCTCAGCACCGCCGCCTGGACCACGCCGACCGCGCTGGTCACCGGCGGCCTGTTCGTGGCGGCCTGCGCATTCATCGGCGCCGTCTACCTGGCCGGCGACGCCAACCGCCGCGGACACGACGATCTCGTGCCCTACTTCGGTCACCGCGCCATCCTCAGCGGCCTGGCGACCGGCCTCCTGGCTGCGGTCAACCTCGCCCTGCTGCCCGGCAGCGCCCCCTACGTCTTCGGCCGCCTGACCGGCGTAGCCCTGCCGCTGGTCATCATCTCCGTACTGGCCGGGGCCGCCGCGCTGACGCTGGTCCTGCTGCGGCGGCAGTGGCTGCTTCGCATCTTCGGCGCGCTCTCCGTCGCCGCCGTCCTCGCCGCCTGGGGCCTCGCCCAGTACCCGTGGCTGTTTCCCACCAACCTCAGCCTGGCCGCCGCGGCCGCGCCCGGCACCAGCCTGCTAGCCGAGATCGTCGTCATCGGCATGGCCGCACTCCTGGTGGTGCCGTCCTTCGCGTTCCTGTACTGGCTGCAGCAACGCGGCCGCCTCGAGCACGACTCCGCCTCGCTCCAGCTGCGGCGCGCCGCACGCGTCCAGCACCGGCCCCCGGCACCGGCCCCCGCAGCGCGGCCCCCGCGGCTGCTGACCGCCGTGATCGTCGCGGTCGCCGCCATCCAGATCATGCGCCAGCGACACCGCCGCACCGGCGCCGGGTGATCGGTGAGCGCAGCTGGACCGGCCGTGCGCCCTTCCGGGCCGGCGTTTGCCTTCACCGCCCCGGCCGGCGTCTTCGCGGCCCCGGTCCACGCCGGCGGTGGTACGCGCCGGCGTCACCACGCCAGCTGAGCCAGCGACGTGGTGAACTGCCGGCGGCCTGCCTGCTGGCCTGATAGCCATGGCCCTGGCGCCGCGCGTTCGGGGTACTGGCCGCCCGGGTGGCAGAGGTGGCCGTACGCCGCTTGGAGGAGAACAGGATGGGCCGCTACAGGACGAGCCGGCACGTTCAGAGGTCACCGGGTGAGTATCGGCCGGCTGGTTAGCGACCTGGTCACGTCGGCAGGGTTATCCGGCTGTTTTCGCCCTCGTCTGCGTAGAGAACCTCGGCGTCCCGCTACCCGGCGAGACGGCCTTGGTCAGCCGACGGGCGCGCAGGCTTAGGTGCATCATTTCCTCAGTTGCAAGGGCAGCGACGGCCAGGACGCAGCTGCTGCCCGCCCGGCTGGCTGGCTGCCGGCCGCCGAACCGTCAATCGTGTCCGCCCATTGCCGGAGGACGGGAAGGTACTGCGGCAGGGCCGCCGCTGACAGGTCCGTCAGCATGGCCCTGAGCCGGCCGGGCACCTGGGCGGCGTCCGAGCCGTAATGCCAGATCTCCTGGACCGCCAGGTCCACGAGGTCGGCGAAGTCATACTGCGGCACGATCAGGCGCAGCGAGCCGCCCGCGCCGTGCAGGCGGCCGCTGGGAAGATGCCGGACGGCTAGCCGGCGCAGCAGATCATGGAGCACATCCAGGGCCTGGCATGCGGTCGTCGGATCATTGACCGCGGGTGACAGGGCTCGCTCGGCGATATCCACGAGCTGGCGGAAACCGAACGCCAGATCCTGCTCCATGCTCCGTTCGGTGTCCTGGGCTACCTCGGCCAGCAGGGGGCGCTCATCGATCCCCGGGACGTTGCCCGCGCCGTCGCCGACGGGATGTATGCGCAGCAGCGGGGCCCCTTCGGGCAGGTAATCGCCGACCCGTGCCGCTAGCACGACCACGCAGCCGATCCGGCCGGCAAGGCCGGCCAGTGCCTTCTCGTTGACCGAGACCAGCACCCCCGGACGGGGCGCGGTGATGACCCGGGCCGCCGGGCCCAGGTCCGGCAACGGGCCGGCCGCGGGCTGATCGGCCGGATAGCGGGCCGCCAGCAGGTCCCGCGACTCGGCGCCCAGGCTGGCGACGATGGTGGCCACCCGGACCATGTTGGCCACGTGGTGGATGTAGAAAATGAACAGCCCGACGCTGGCCAGCACCAAGACGAACGCGCCAGTGACCGCCATCCGGGGGACGAAGGGGTGATGCCCGGCCGAGCCGGTGACCGCGCGCTGCACGACCATGGCGTACACGAACGTGGAAATGAAGACGCCGAGCGCGAACTGGATGGCCCGGTCCCGCAGGAAGGCCCGCAGTACCCGCGGCGAGAACTGGCCGCTGGTCAGCTGAAGCACCACGACGGTGATGGAGAACACCAGGCCCGTGAAGGCGATCATGGCCTGGGTGATCGAGGACAGGAAGCTGCGGGCCCCCGAAGGCGGCCCCGGGAACAGCACCCCCGGTGACACCGCCCCTAGCGCCTGGTCCAGCGCGATCAACCCGACGGCCGCGCCGATGGCGGTGACGACGCACGCCGCGGGCACCAGCCAGAACATCGACCGGAGCTCGTCACGCACCCGCTCAGCAGAAACCATCAGCACCCCCGTCGGGCCGGCTCGCAACTGACCAGGCCACCGACCACAAGCCTGGTGGCCAGACGGTCATTTCCTGGTTCGGTCAGCCATGACATGAGCTTCGGTTCGCCGCGACGCACCGGGCTGGACACAGCTAGCGCGCATTGCCGTGCACGTAACGCGCTGGATCCTTGTCAGCGGCGGCGACGCCCGAAGCGTGGGCGGCCTCGAAGGCAGCGAACTCGACCGCGAGATCGTGGCGGACCTGCAGGCTCGCATGGCGGCGGAAGTCGGCCAGGGCCTCGCGCTCCTCCTCGCCCATGTGATCGCTGTTGGCCTCGCGGGCCGCCAGCACGCCCTGCCACCATTGCTTGCTGCCCACCTCATGCCGGCCTGCACTGCGGATGGCGTCGCGGATCTGGTTATGGTCGTGGATGGCGTCCTTGGTCTCGCCCGCGCCGCTGTCGGTCCCGCCGGCGCCCACGCCCACATCGAGCAGCCGCGGGTAGAACAGCTGTTCCTCCGCGTCCGCGTGCACCTCGAGCAGGATCGCCAGGCGGTCCCAGATCGGCCCGAGCCGGGCCGGATCGCTGCCTGCCTCATCTAGCAGCGCGAACATCCGCCGCTGCTCATGGTGATCGTTCAAGATCAGTTCAGTGATATCCATCTGTCTTCCCTTCGAAGGTTATGCCGTCTGCCGACAGGTCGTCGGTCGTGCTGTCGTGCCTGTTCAGCGGGCCCTGGCTCAAGCTGCACTTGGCTCTA
Source organism: uncultured Actinomycetes bacterium (assembly GCA_963806335.1). Taxonomy (GTDB): domain Bacteria; phylum Actinomycetota; class Actinomycetes; order Streptosporangiales; family Streptosporangiaceae; genus Palsa-504. Next base: position 326,882 of record CAWDXO010000010.1, on the reverse strand, counting down.
CCCGCTCTCCTCTCCTTAACCGCGCGGCAGCCGGGGCCGACCGGTCGGCGCTGATTTTCGTCGTGGTCAGCTGTTGTCCAGGCGGTGGAAGGCGATCTCGCTCAGCAGCAGCCGGATCGCCGCGGCGACCGGGATCGCGACCAGCGCGCCGACGATCCCGAGCAGGACTCCGCCGATCAGGACTGCGACCAGGGTGACGGTGGCGGGCACATGCACGGTGCGGTTCATCACCCTCGGCACGAGCAGGTAATCCTCGGCCAGCTTGTAGCAGATGTAGAAGGCGAGGGTGGCAACCGCGACCGGAAGCGAGACGGTCAGCGCGAGGAGCGTCACCGCGGCACCGCCGATGTAGGACCCGATGACGGGGATCAGGTCGATCAGCGCCACGAAGAGCCCGAGCAGGATCGGGTAGGGGATGCCGAGCGCGACCATCCACAGACCTGTGCCGACGCCGATGATTGCCGAGGTGAGGACGTTGCCCAGCACGTAGCCGCCGACCCGGCCCAGGATCTCGTCGCCGATCAGGATTACCCGGGGGCGCCGGGAATTCGGCACCAGCCGGTAGGCGAACAGCTTGATCCGCGGCAGCCCGGCCAGGAAGTAAATGCTGAGCACCGCCACGACGATCGCGGAGGAGACCGTGCTGAGCACGAGCTTCCCCGCGGCGAGGATCCCGCCGGCCAGGGAGGTGCCGTGGCCGGACACCAGCTTCTGGAGCCGCTGTTCCAGGTGGTATTTCGCGTTGAGCTTGCCCAGCTCCGAGTTGTGGTCCTGCAGCCGGTGCAGGTAGGCGGGAAGGGCGTGCGCCAGCGTGGTCGCCTCGGCCGCGAGCCGCGGGATGGCGAGGGCGAGGAAGAGCGCGGCGATCCCGAGCATGCACAAGACGACGATGACGACACCGGCCCACCGGGGCACGTGATGACGGTTGAGCCAGGCGACGACAGGCTCGAGCCCCGCTGCCACGAAGAAGGCCATCCCGATCAGGATCAGCACCGATCCCGCCTTGATGATGAGCTCGGCGATGCCGAACGTTACCGCGACACCGGCGGCTCCGGTCAGCCCGATGAGGAACGGCGACCGTCTGTTCACCGGCCGTCCGGGCCGTCCCAGGCCCCCTGTTTCCTCGGTCTGCTCGGCCATCACCGCCGCCGCCTCGACCGCTTCCTCTATCCGGCTCCCGGCCGGCCCGGATCCCAGGCCGGCCGTCCGGGTGCCTGTTACGTTGTCCACGCCACGCCAGCCAGCACGCTGATCTCCCTGATCACTGTTCCCGGACGCCACGGCATGACGCCGGTGCCGTTCTCAACATCGGAGGGCTCCTAGCTTTCGCGGTGCGGGAGGAACTCCTGGACCTTGGTCTTCAGGCCCTCCACGACCACGCCCCGCCGGTCCGGGTCGCCCTTGAGCATGGCCTCGGCCGCGTTCTTGGCCTGCTCGAACGTGGCGTGCGGCGGGATCGGCGGGACGTCCGGGTCGGTCCGCACATCCAGCACGGCGGGCCGGTCCGCGGCCAGCGCCCGGTCCCAGGCAGGCCCGATCTGGTCCGGCTTGTCCACGGCGATCGCCTCCAGGCCCAGGCTGGCGGCGAAGGCCGCGTAGTCCACGTCGGGCAGCCGCTGGGACTCGGTGAACTTGGGTGCGCCCTCCATGGCCCGCATCTCCCAGGTGACCTGGTTGAGGTCGTCGTTGTGCAGCACCGCGATGACCAGCCGCGGATCGGACCACTGCTCCCAGTAATGCTTGATCGTGATCAGCTCGGCCAGCCCGTTCATCTGCATCGCGCCGTCGCCGGCGAACGCGATCACCGGCCGGCCCGGGTGCCCGAACTTGGCCCCGATGGCATACGGGACGCCCGGCCCCATGGTGGCCAGGTTGCCCGACAGCGAGCCGCGCATGCCGTCGCGGAACTTCAGCTGGCGCGCGTACCAGTTGGCCGAGGACCCCGAGTCCGCGGTCACGATGACGTCGTCGGGCAGGCGCCCGGACAGCTCGTGGAACAGGCGCAGCGGGTTGACCGGGTCGGCGTCCACCATCGCCTCGGCCGCCATCACCTCCCACCAGCGGGTCACCTTGGTCTCGACCGACTCGCGCCAGGACCGGTCACGCTGGCGGCGCAGCCGCGGGATGAGCGCCCGCAAGGTGGCGGCGGCGTCCCCAATCAGGTTGACCTCGTACGGGTAGCGCATCCCGACGTACCGGCCGTCGAGGTCGATCTGCACCGCCCGGGCCTGCCCGAAGTCCGGCAGGAACTGGGTGTAGGGGAAGCTGGACCCCACGGTCAGCAGGGTGTCGCAGCCGCGCATCAGCTCATAGCTGGGCCGGGTGCCGAGCAGCCCGATGGCGCCGGTCACGTAGGGCAGCTCGTCGGACAGCACGTCCTTGCCCAGCAGGGCCTTGGCCACGCCGGCCCCCAGTAGCTCCGCAACCTCGGCCAGCTCGGCCCGGGCGCGACGGGCTCCCTGGCCGGCCAGGATGGCTACCTTGGAGCCGGCGTTCAGCACGTCGGCGGCGCGGGCGATGGCTTTGTCGCCCGGCACCGTGACGGGCCGGTCCAGGCCCAGGCTGGAGGGCACCATCTTGAACGCGTGCTCCGGCGCCGAGTACGGCAGTTCCTGGACGTCGGCGGGGAGGATGACCGCGGTCGGGCACCGTTCGGCCAGCGCCACCCGGATAGCCCGGTCCAGCACGTTGGGCAGCTGCTCAGGTACCGTCACCATCTGCACGTACTCGCTGGCCACGTCCTTGTACAGGCTGATCAGGTCCACTTCCTGCTGATAGGAGCCGCCCATCGCGGACCGGTTGGTCTGGCCCACGATGGCCACCACCGGCACGTGGTCGAGCTTGGCGTCGTACAGCCCGTTCAGCAGGTGGATCGCGCCCGGTCCCGAGGTGGCCGCGCAGACGCCTACCCGGCCGGTGAACTTCGCGTAGCCGACGGCCTCGAACGCGGCCATCTCCTCGTGCCGCGCCTGGATAAACACCGGCTCGTTGCCCGCCCGGCCCCACGCCGCGAGCAGGCCGTTGATCCCGTCCCCGGGGTAGCCGAAGACCTTCTCCACCCCCCAGGCGCGTAGCCGCTCGAGCAGGTAATCCGAAACTTCTGGTCCCGCCATCAGTGTTTCCTCCTTCGGTGATCAGTTGGATATGCGCGCGGCGGCCCGGTCAGCAGGCCCGGCTCGCGGCCCGGACTGCGGGGAGCCTGGTACGCCCGTACCTCCAGGCGCTCGACCGGGATCGCGGGCGCGCATGCTGGGGGTGCCTCCTTCATCAGGACCTCCGTGCTGACAGAAACCTCCGGGCGGGCCGGTCCGCCAGCGCCCTAGCAGCCCCACTAACCATCGTGTCGCGATATAAACCGCCGAGCGAATTTAACTTCCCCTGGTGATATGGCTGAACGCCGGCACGGCGACCGCAGCGCGGTTCCAGAATCTGCTGTTGCTAACGGCGTACTGGTGCGCTCCCGGACGGGGCGCCTCATTCCGCCGGTGATGCGGATTGCCCTGCGGGCTGCTGACCGTGCGTCCAGGGCTGGTGCCGGTGATCGGGTGTGCCTTCTGGGAAGCGGCGTTCGCCAGGACGGGTGGCGTCTGCCTCAGCGTCATCCTGCAGCCGGGCCAGGGTAAAGGCGGCCCATTGCCGACCGAGGAGGCCGCGGGTCTCGGGGGGTGCCTGGCCCAGCACCGGGAGGAGGTAGTCGTCTTCGGCCTGGAAGTGACGAATGACAGCCGTGGACGCATCGCTGACTGCCCGCAGCCACCGGGCGGAGCCAGTAGCCGAGAGCTGCGTTTCGGCGAGTGCCTCGCGGATGTCGAAATAGCCGGCGGCCCATGCCTGCAGCAAGGCGCTTGGCGGCCTGGCGGCGGTCATGGTGAGGTAGCAGATTTCCTGTTCGGCGTCGAGGTGGGCGGTCAGCAGGCGGCCCAGTGCTGCCCACGTCCGGCTGAGCACCCGGCGGTCAGCGCCCGGCGCCGAGCCGCCGGGCGCGTTCCGGCAGCTGCCGGTGAGCTGGCTGATGCCGGCGAGCAACGCCCTGATCTGGGCCTGATCGTCGGTGATCAGGTCAATGACGTCGGTTACTGTCGCCGCGGCCTGCAGTCCCGGGCTGGGCATGGACGTGCCGTCCAGGCTCGTGCCAGGGGCACCGGGTGCGGGCGGCCTGTCCGGGGCGGGGGCGAGCGGCAGGGAAGCGCCGGTGAAGTCGATGCTGACGTCCGAGTACAGCAGGGCGGTGATGCGCAGCAGCGCGGCGGGCGGATGGTGGATGACGACACGCACCGCAGGATGGCAGCTGGCGACAGCGATGAGCTCGCGGGTGCAGGCGGCGTCGATGAACCGCAGCCCGGCCAGGTCCAGGTGGATGTCGGCGGTCCCGTCGGCGGGCAGCGCGGCCAGCGCGGCGCGCAGCATGTCTTTGACGGTCAGGTCGGCCTCGCCGGCGATGATCAGCCCGGTTCGGTCTGGCAGCGGGCGGATGGCGAGGAGGCCTAGGCGTGGCCTTGGATCATCAAGCATGGCCAGATCCTCTTCAAGATAACACTCATATCCTAAGCGGAACCTAGATTAATCCTTGATTGTGCAAATGCCGAGCAGGAACTGAGGGAGGAGCGAACGCCCGGCCCGGTTCTCTTCTCGCCTCCCTGTCCGGGGCCTTACTGTGGTGGGGAAGCCGGGCCCGGCAGACGAAGACGGGTCAGATGACCGGATGGTGTCAGCGGGCTGCTGCAAGAAGGCGTCCGGCAGGCTGCCGAAGTGCGAGATGAACCGGTTAAGGCCGGTCAGGCTGAAAATGCGGGAGACGGTGCTGGCAGCGGGGAGGACCAGCCGCAGCTCACCGGCGGCCCGGATCCGCTTGTGGGCGCGGATCAGGACACCAAGCGTGGAGGCATCACAGAACCGGGTGGCGGTGATGTCCAGCACCACGGTGGCATGCCGGCCGCTGGCGGCCGGTTCCAGCAGCACCATCCGCAGCCGGTCCGCGGTGACGGCGTTGATCACGGCTGGATCCTGCGGAAATAGCTGATCTCGGCCACCCGGGCTTACCTCCCACGCAGACACACGCCCTGCCCGGGGAACCCGGCAGGCCTGCACGCCGTGACAGGAGACAGGTAGCAGCCCGGAACTCCGGACCGGCTGGCTGACAACCGTGAAATCATCATACCGCTACTCAAGAACAGCTGTCTAGGCCTTGAGGAGATACTGAACACTGCGGTCCGACGTCATGAAGAGGTCATTGACGGCACCATCCCTTTATCTGGGCGGATCCGACAGGCCGCCGCCGGGCGCCTTGAGCTGCCCGGGGCGTCTCATGGCCCAATAGCCGGGAACCCTTTCGGCCGGGACTATCCGGCCTCGGGCGAGGAGCAGTCAGATGCTCCGGTTTCCGCAAGTCTGGGGCTATACTGGCGAGGACCCGAAGAGGGCGTGCGGCCGATGGGCCGGTCAAGATCTGTTTCATGTCCGCGGCCGTGTGCATGCGGTGGAGGATGAGAAGCCGTATATGAGCCAGTCCGGCGTGCCAGCGGCGGGGGATCGCCCGGTGTACAGCATCAGCGCAGTGGCCAGGATGCTGGACATCCCGGTGGCCACCCTGCGGACCTGGGAAGACAGGTACGCGCAGGTGGTCCCCGACCGGAACGTGAACGGTCACCGGCTGTACACCCGGCACCAAGTGGAGCAGCTGAGGTTCGTCCGCGCGGAGATGGGCGGGGGGGCTAGCGCGGCGGACGCGCACCGCGTGCTGGCAGAGCGGGTCGATACCGGGCAGCCGCTGGCCGTCGCTGCGCCGCTGCCCGCGCCCCGGCTGCTGATCCAGCTGGCCGAGTCTGATCCCTACGCGGCGGAATTCGAGGAGTATTTCCTCACCACCGAGGGGTTCGAGGTCCAGCTGACACTGTCCGAGGATGCCGCGCGGGAGGCCTTCGCCGCGGCTGCTCCGGCGGTGGTGATCGTTGAGGTCCTCATCTCCGGCGGCTGCGGGCTGGACCTGTGCCGCTTCTTCCGCGAACAAGATGGGGCGGCGATCGTGGTGGTATCGGCGGTAGAGGCCATGGACGCGGCGATCGACGCGGGCGCCGACGCGTTCTTGCGCAAGCCCCTCGATCCCCTGCAGCTGGTGTCCACGGTCCGGGACCTGCTGCGGTCCAGCGCCCTGTTCACCCGGTAGGAGCAGCCGATGAACGACAGCCGCCTGGGCAGCGGGTACCAGCGCCTGGACGGGGTGCTGGGCGGCGGCCTGCCGGGCAACGGGATCAGCATCATCATGGGGCTGCCGGGCACCGGCAAGACGATCATCGCCCAGCAGTACACCTTCCATAACGCCCGCCCGGACCGGCCCGCGGTGTATTTCTCCACCTTGTCCGAGCCGCTGGAGAAAATCGTCCGGTTCGGCCAGACCCTGGAGTTCTTCGATGCCGCCGCGGTCGGCAAGTCGGTGTTCTACGAGGACCTGGGCCAGGTGGCCAGCCGTGACGGCCTGGCGGGCGTCAGCGATCATATCGCCGGCGTACTCAAGGCGCGGCGTCCCGGGCTGGTGGTCATCGACAGCTTCAAGGCCCTGCACGCCCTGCCCGCCAGCGACGCGGAATTCCGGCAGTTCCTGCACCAGCTGGCCGGCCGGCTGACGGCCTTCCCGGCCGCGTCGCTGTGGGTCGGCGAATACGAGCACGGCGAGGCGGTCACCTCGCCGGAGTTCGCCGTGGCCGACGCGATCGTGGAGCTGGCCGTGGTGCCGCTCGGCCAGCGGGAAAAACGGTTCCTGCACGTGCGTAAGCTGCGCGGCAGCGGCTTCCAGGCCGGCCAGCACGGGTACCGGCTCACCCCCCAGGGGCTGCGTCTGTTCCCGCGGCTCGCCGACATCCCCGCGGATGGCGGCTACCTGCTGGACGGCCACCGGATCACGGCCGGTCTCCCCGGCCTGGACGCCATGCTGGGCGGCGGCCTGTGGCCAGGGTCGGCCACCATGGTCGCGGGCCCTTCCGGCTCCGGCAAGACCATCATGGGACTGCATTTCATCTACGGCGGAGCCGAGCACGGCGAGCGCGGCATCATCGCGACCTTGCAGGAAAACCCCACCCAGCTGGCCCGGATGCTGGGCGGCCTGGGCTGGCCGCTGGCCGACCCGGCGGTCGAGGTCATGTACCGCTCACCCGTCGACATCTACATAGACGAATGGGTACACGACCTGCTGGAGGCCGTTGAACACACCGGCGCACGCCGGGTCCTCATCGACAGCCTCATGGACCTGCAGAACGCGGCCATCGAGCAGACCCGCTTCCGCGAGTTCATGTACTCCCTGATCCAGCGGTTCTCCCGGCAAGGCATCAGCGTGCTCACTACCTACGAGACACCCGGCCTGCACAGCACCAGCAAGCTGTCAGAATTCGCCATCTCCCACCTCGCCGACAACCTGATCACGCTCACCTACCAGCGCGAACACAGCGCCATGAGCCGGTCCCTGGCCGTCATCAAGACCCGGGCCAGCAGCCACGACCCGGCCATCCGCCAGTTCAGCATCAGCGCCGACGGCATCAGCCTCAGCGACCCGCCATCCCAGGGCAGCCACCGGTCACCGGCAACCACCCCGGAGCTGCAGGACCAGGACCGCTAGCCGACGGAACGCGAGCCCGGCATGGCGACGGCCAGGCCACAACGGTCCGTTGTTGCTTTTCTGGCGCCCCGGTCCGGTAGAGCAGATCGACAGGGTCCTAGATCGAGGGCGACGCTGGCCGCACCGAACGCTGATTTCTACGTCGCTTTACGACATAGATGGTTAAGCGCGGGGTAGAGCGCCCGCATGGAGCGCGGTGACGGCTTGGCCGAGACAGCCATCCGCCTTCCGGCTCCCCGGACCCGCTGACCAGTTGCAGGAGCAAGAGGTGAGAATTCGTGACGCACGGAAACTGGTGGCAGCATGCCGCCTGCCGGTCAGCCGAGGCTGACCTGTTCTTTCCGATTTCTGCCAAAGGCCGGTCACAGCTCGACACGGCACGGGCCAAGGTGGTATGCCAGCGCTGCCCAGTCTGCTCCCAATGCCTGGACTATGCCCTCGCTACCGGGCAGCAGCACGGTATCTGGGGCGGCCTGACTGAGGAAGAGCGCCGGCCGCTGGCTGCGCTCCGGCGCTCAGCGATCAGGGCGCTCCAGCCGGGTGCAAGGCCGACGGCGTCTGATCGTGTCCATCCAGGGGAGGGCTGAGTCGGTGCTGCCCGTCTCGGTCCAACAGTGCGGATTTATCTCTGACGGCGAAGGAGCTGACCGGGATGAAAAAAGATCGTGATACGATATAAATGGTGACTGAAGCTCCGCGAAGGCCCCCGAGCCGCCGAAAGGTAGCCATGGGAGTGACTGCGGTCCGGTTACTGGCCGACGCGGACGCCGGGCATCCCCGCCTGGTAGGCGATGGGGTCAGTGGCCCTGGCCCCGGGGACGTTACCTGCCTTGGTCCATTTGCCCAGCGGGACGATGGTCCGGCCGAACGAGTGCTCCAGCACCATCGCGCCGGCGACCAGCCACGCGGCGGCGGCCGAGACCACGAACAGCCAGCCGCCCGCCTGCACGGTGCCCAGGCTGCCGGCGTAGAACCCGGCGGCGGTCAGCGCCGACCCGGCGGCCAGCGTGCCCAGCACGACGAACAGGCCCAGGTTCTGGGCCAGCGAGCCCAGCGCCCCGAAGATGGTGACCAGCGTCAGCGCGATGAACCAGAACGCGAACGACGGGCTGGCCGTACCGGGCGCGATCGCCGGCATGACGTGCATGGTGACCAGCAGTTCCAGGATGCCCCAGCCGACCCAGAAGCTGCCCCAGGCGGTGTGCACCGCCACCGCGACGCCATCCCGGGCCCGGAAGCTGGCGATCGCGGCGATCGATTGCATGATGCCGCCCGCGACCAGCGCGAACGGCCAGATGATCAGCGGCGTTACCGCATTGCCGTACCAGCCTGCCTGCCAGGCGCCCAGCATCAAGCGTGGCGATCATGAAGCCGGACAGGCCCATGATCGACGGCGCCGCGATCGGCGTCAGGAACACCCGGCTGCGGGCAATCCAGCCTTCGTGATCCTCGGCGATCGCCAGGTCCTCCCAGCCGCGGCCGCCGTGAGGACCGCCGTCGCTGGCGGCGGCCCGCTCGTAACGCGGATCTATTGCCATGATGAACTCCTTGTCCGGGGGATGGCCCCAGGTCCTGTGGTCTGGGACCATCCCCCGCGTGCCGCCCGGCCGGAGCCGGGCTATCGGTGTGTGGCCGTACGATTCAGCACTTATCTCGTAGTACGACCTATAAACGGCGGAAAAAAAACATATCGCACTCCGATCTACCAGGCTCCGGTTTACCTGATCCGATCCCTCGCGGCCCAGTTTGTGTCGTACTGCGATGGGTAGCGCGGCCAGCGTGAACAACACCACCGACGGCCTTCCCGTCAGGCAAGCATCCCGCATCTTCCTCCGGCCGGTCGGCAGCCCGCTGCCCCTGGGCATGGCCGCCCTGGCCGGCGCGTCGGTCCTGCTGACCGGCTACCAGCTGGCGTGGCTGCCCACGGCTCAGGGGCATGACGTGGCGACCGCGATCCTGCTCTTCGCCGTGCCGCTGCAGTACCTGGCGTCAGTCTTCGGGTTTCTCAGCCGGGACAGCGCGGGGGGGACCGGCATGGCCCTGCTCGGCGGCTGCTGGACGGTAACAGGAACCCTCACCCTGCTGTCCCCGCCGGGAACCCGCAGCCAGACCCTCGGCTTGCTGTTGTTGTTCGCGAGCGCGGTCCTGCTGGTGCCGGCCCTGGCGGCCTCGCTCGGCAAGGTGGCCGCCGCCGCGGCTTTCGTCCTGGCGGCGGCGCGTTTCGCTCTCACCGGCGTCTATGAATACCAGGGCGGCACCGCCTGGGAGCACGCCTCCGGCTGGGTCGGGCTGGCGCTGTGCCTCCTGGCGCTCTACAACGCCTTCGCCTTCGAGATCGAAGACACCAGGCACCGCACGGTCCTGCCGGTGCTGCGCTGGGGCACGGGCCGCCAGGCCATGGACGGCGACAGTCCCGCCGAGCTGCGGCAGGTCGAACGGGAAGCCGGCGTCAGGGAGCAGCTCTAGCCGCGCCAGAACGCCGCCGTGCCACCGGCCGCGGCCGCCGCGGCCAGCCCGGCCAGGATCGCGCGGCGGTGGATCGACAGCCATAGTTGCGGGTCGCGCGCATGGGCCTGGTCGTCGAAGTCGCCGTGAGCACCCTGATCTTCGGTCTCATCCCGCGGCTCGAAGACGTTGGATCCCAGCCGTGGCAGGTCCCGGTCGGTCTGCTGGGACTTCACGCCGGTCCGGCCGAGGTACAGGTCGATCAGCTCGGGGGCCAGCCGTTCGCCCAGGATCGTGTACGCCGTGGATACGCCCACCCACATGTTGCGGCGCGGGTGCTCGGCCAGGTAGGCGATCGCCCTGGCCGGCAGGTCCGGTGAGAAGATCGGCGGGACTGGCATCGGGTGCTTGGGCATCTTGTTCAGGTTCCAGTTGAACTGCGGGGTGTTGAGCCCGGGAAGTTGCACCATGCAGAGCTTGACCTTGCTCTTCTCATGCGCGAGCTCACATCACCGACTCGGTGAACCCCGTGTCATCGGTGAACGCCTTGTCATCGGTGAACGTCTTGTCATCGGTGAACGTCTTGTCATAAGCCGGCGCTACGCCGAGAGTTGCTCGGCGGCCATCAGGAGCGCCAGGTGGGACAGGGCCTGCGGCATGTTGCCCCGCAGCTCCCCGCTCGCTGGGTCGGCCTCTTCGGACAGCAGCCCGAGATCGCTGGCGTGGGCGGTGGCGCCCTTCCAGACCTCGCGCGCCTCGCCGCGGCGCCCGGCCCGGACCAGGGCGTCGACCAGCCAGAAGGAGCAGGCCAGGAAGGCATTCTCTTGCTCGCGCGCGCCGGTGTAGCGGTACAGCAGCGGGCCATCGGCGAGCTCGCCGCGGATAGCGTCGATGGTCTGGGTGAACCGGGGGTCGTCGCCGGCCAGGAACCCCATCCGCCCGGCCAGCAGCACCGCGGCATCCAGGTCTTCGGACCCGGCGAAGAAGCTGTAGCTGCGCCTGGCCTGTGACCAGCAGTTTTCGTCGACCCAGGCGCGGATCGCCGCCGCCTCGGCCCGCCAGCGCCCGGCATCACGGGCGGCGAGCTGGCCGCGGTCCGCCAGCCGGATCAGCCGATCCAGGGCCACCCAGCACGCCATCTTGGAGATGGTGTAGTGGCGCCTGGTCCCGAGTTCCCACATCCCGGAGTCGGGGCCGGCCCAGATGTCGCACACCCGGTCGGCCACCTGCTCCAGCATCCGGGCCGTCCGGGGATCGAGCACCGTGTGGCCGCGGTCGACCGCGAGCCACACCGAGTCCAGCAGATCGCCGTAGTTGCCCCACTGAGACTGGCCGGCCGCCTTATTGCCGTCGTGGGCGGGGCGCGAGTCACGGTAGCCCTGGACCTTGAGCTCGCCGCCCCCCGCGGGCACGTCCCCGCGCAGCCCGTAGAACGGCTTGATGTCCGGCGCCGTGCCCGAAACGGCGCCGAGCATCCAGGACAACGTGCCGTGCGCGTCGTGCTCCAGGCCGAGCCGGAAGAGGGCGTCGAGCGCGAAGGATGTGTCGCGGATCCAGCCGTAACGGTAGTCGAAGTTCCTCTTGCCGCCGATCTTCTCCGGCAGCGATGTCGTTCCCGCCGCTAGCAGCGCGCCGGTGGGCGCGTACGTCAGCAGCTTCAGCGCCAGGGTACTGCGCATCACCAGGTCACGATCGGGACCGTGGTAGGAGACCGTCCCGGACCAGCGCCGCCACGAATCCTCGGTCGCGCGCAGCCGGGTGCGGACCCGGGCCGCGGACGGCACGGCCGCCGGCTCGGAGTCCGTGGTGGCCAGCGCGAGGAGCGCGTCGCCGCCCGGTCGGGCCATGAATTCGCCGCTGATCTCGGCCCGCCCGATCCGCGGCTCGCCCGCCTGCTCCGCTACGACCGCGACCATCTGGTCTCCGACGCGCAGCAGCGGTACGCCGCGGTGGGCCCAGGCCCAGGGCCGTACCCGGTGGAAACGGTCTCCGGGCGCTATCCGCCAGCGCATCGGAACCTCGCCCGTCCCGGCGCGTACCTCGCGGGCCAGCTCCGTCCACGCCAGCAGCCCGGTTACGTCCCGGTTGAGCGCGTCCACGACCCGCACCCGGCCGCCGTCGGTGATGAACGTCGTCTCCAGCACGTTGGTGTCCGGCAGGTAGCGCCGCTCGGACCGGTAGGGGACCGCCGGCTCCAGGGTGAAGGTTCCCCCGGTGCCCGGATCCAGGATGGCGGCGAAGATCGGCGGGGCGTCCATGGCCGGGACCGCCCACCAGTCGATGGCGCCGTCGGCGGCGACCAGGGCGGCTGAGCGCCCGTCCCCGATCGCGCCGTACGTGCCGATCGGGGCAAAGCCGTCCTGCCGTACCGTGTTCTCGTTCATGTCGCTTCCACTCCCCGCTCGCGGTGAAGTTAATCGCGTCACGATATAAAAAGGATGAGCAGTTTAGCGGGCTGGTGAGATCGGCCGATGCGCGGCAGCTGGTGCCGCCGGCCGCGAGACAGCGGGCCAGCAGCTGACACCGCTATCCGTTCGACTCAAAGGCTTTCTTCTGCCGAACGGACCGTCGTGCCTGTCATCGGCCCGGTGCTTGCTCGGCCCCGTGTTCCGCCAGCGGGCCTATCGCCCTGCCCGTCGGCGATGGGCCCATCGCGGCCACCACCTCATGTGTCCCATCGCACCCTCTCGGTGATGCGGCTGGCCCGGGTCCGGTCTGTCGCCAGACCGCAAAACAGCCGCTATCCAGGCATAAGACAATAACGTCGTGGGACGACAAGTTTATTAATCGCGGTACGAGGTAATCAGTGGTTCGTCAGGCTTCTCAACAGGGAGAAGCGCGATTCCGCTCGCATCCCGAGGTGATCATGCGCCTGCTGCTGGTCCATCCCAGTGCCCTGATGTACTCGGAGATTTTCCTGCGGCTCGAGCCCCTCGGGCTTGAGCGGGTCGCCGCGGCCGCGCGTGAGGCCGGGCACGAGGTCCGCGTGGTGGATCTCCAGGTGCTGTCCCACGCCGACCTTGAGAGCGAGCTGGCCTCCTTCCGGCCGCAGGCGCTGGGTATCTCGCTGAACTACCTGGCTAACATCCCGGAGGCGATCGGCATCTCGGCGACCGCGAAACAAGCCGTGCCTGGCTGCTTTGTCTTCCTCGGCGGGCATAGCGTGTCCTTCATCGCCGATGATGTCCTGGGCCAGGCGCAGGGAACCGTCGACGCCGTAGTCCGGGGCGAAGGTGAAACCGCCATCGGCCCGCTACTGGCGGCGATCAGCGACGGCGGCCTGGGCACCGTGCCCGGTCTGGTGAGTCCCGCCGGCCGCGGCCCGGCGCCCCGGACCCTGCACAGCATCGACTCGCCGCGGCCGGCGCGGGACCTGATGCGCCGCCGCCGCAAGTACTTCATCGGTGAGCTCGATCCCTGCGCTTCGATCGAGTTCAGCCGCGGCTGCCCGTGGGACTGCTCGTTCTGCTCGGCCTGGACGTTTTATGGCCGCAGTTACCGCAAGGCCTCCCCCGCGGCGGCGGCCGAGGAGATGGCGGGCATCCGCGAGCCCAGCGTGTTCATCGTGGACGACGTGGCCTTTATCCGTCCCGAGCACGGTCACGGGATCGCCGCGGAACTGGAACGGCGGCGCATCCGCAAGCGGTACTACCTCGAGACGCGCAGCGACGTGCTGCTGCGTAACCTGGAGGTCTTCCAGCGGTGGACGCGGCTGGGCCTGAGCTACATGTTCCTGGGCATGGAGGCGATCGACGCCGAAGGCCTGGACCTGTACCGCAAGCGGGTCAGCCCGGATGACAACTTCAGGGCGCTGGAGGCGGCCCGCAGGCTCGGCATCAACGTCGCGATCAACCTGATCGTGGATCCGGCGTGGGACGCGGCCCGGTTCCGCGCGATAAGGGAATTCGCCCTGGCCGTTCCCGAGATCGTCCACCTGACCGTGATGACGCCCTACCCGGGCACGGAGATCTGGCACACCGAATCCCGGCGGCTGACCACCCGTGACTACCGGCTCTTCGATATCCAGCACGCGGTCGTCCCCACCACCTTGCCGCTGGCGGAGTTCTACCGCGAGCTGGTCCGCACCCAGGCCGTCATCAACCGCAAGCACCTCGGGGTGCGCACCGCGTTCGGGGCGGCGCGCATCCTCGCCGGCAACCTCGCCCGCGGCCAGACGAACTTCGCCCGGATGCTGTGGAAGTTCAACAAGGTCTACAACCCCGGCCGGCAGTACGCCGACCATCACCGTCCCGTCCGGTACGAGCTGCCGCTGCCCCGTCCGCACACCGGCGACCGCCGCCAGCTCTACATCCACTCCCGGGCCGCGACACCGCGCCGCGACCGGACCGCGGCGCATGCTCCGGAACCGGCGTGAGCCGCCCGGGCCCGGGCAGCCGCTTCCTGATCCTGAGCGCCAGCATGGGATCCGGCCACGACGCGGTGGCCGGCGAGACCGCGACCAGGCTGGCCGCCGCCGGACATGAGGTAGCCCGCGCCGACGTGCTCAGCCTGCTGCCGGCCGGCCTCGGTCCCGCGCTCCGCTCCTTCTACCATGCCGTCATCGGCCATGCCCCGGCCCTACCGTCATCCCGGGCATCGTCCTCGGTGCGCTCGCGGCGGCCGGGTATTAGTGCGTCCACCACTCGGGAAGCAGGTGGTTCAGCGCCTCAGCGAGCTTGTACAGCTCAACCAGATGCGCCTCGGTGAGCTCGGTGACCAGCTGGTCTCCCTTGTCGGTCAGCTCCACTCGGACAACGCGGGCATCGTCAGCATCCGGGCGACGGTGAACGAAGCCTGCCGCCTCCGCGCGATCCACCAGCCCGACCACGCTGTGACTTTGCAGCAGCAGGTAGTCAGCAATCTCGCCGATGGCGGGCGGCAGGCGGCCGTGATGCCCCTTGATCGCCACGAGCAACTGGTGCTGAACATGCGTCAGGCCCACGGCGCTGGCCTGGTCCTCGCTCCAGCGCTGAAAGCGGCGCAGGGCGACCCGGAAGGACAGCAGGTTCTCGAAGTCCTCTTGGGTTGGCTGAATCGGACCACCCTCCTCGACCCGGAGCCTGTGACCGGTCAAGTTTACCCACAACCGATCCAGACACATCCAAGATCCGCAAGCTGCTGGAATTCTCGGTATAGGAAGGACAGCCAATCCGAGAGGCCGGCACATCGTAGCACGATACGCCGGGTTCTCCGGGCCAGCGGCCGCGTTTTTCTATTGCGTGCTACCGGAAACCTGGGACCGCACGCGTAAGGAGATCGGATCCAGGTACATCGCGGTAACGGAGCCCCAGAAGGTGCAGCACAACATGGCGCAAGAACTCCGCACGCGGATAGCGGCGGTAGGTCCCCTCCCGGGATACTGGAATCATTCCGGAGCTTGAACCACAGCCGCTAATTGAGCTCGTGGAGGCGGAGGGTTTCGGCGGGGGTGGTGTGGTCGCGGCGGCCTTCGGGGATGTGCAGGTAGCCGGCGTCTTTGATAGCCGCGGTGCTCCGGCGCGGCCTGCCTTCCCGTGCCCGCGCGTCAAGTAGCGCCAAGCACCCGACGCCGATCCGGGAGATCCGCGCGTCATCGGCACGTCCCCGACGGCAGGCGTCCGGGTTAGCCGCCTGCTGGCGAGGACCGCGCTCCGCTTGGCCGTCACCGCGGCCGGATTTATCCGTGCCGCCCGTTTATTAGTCGTAGGACGAGGTAACGGGATGGGGCACTTATGCCGCCGGCGAGGAACCAGAATCGCATGTACGCAGCCCGGAGGTCATGACCATGGACGGCGCGCCTGGGCTGCCGGGCCCGGAAGCTAATGGCCGGTCCGGCGGCGCGCAGCGGCGAGACGACGGGGCTGAGGGCCGGGAGACCCTAGCCTGGCCCGAGCGCGAGGCGGCGACGGCGCTCGGCACGGCGGCCAGCGACGTTGACGACCGGTTCGGCGCGGCGAAGTTCGCGAGGAAGGCGCTGCGGCATATCTTCCCTGACCACTGGTCGTTCCTGCTCGGCGAGATCGCGCTGTACTCCTTCATCATCTTGCTGCTGAGCGGCACGTTCCTGACGCTGTTCTTCAAGCCGAGCATGACCGAGGTCGTCTACCACGGCAGCTACGTCAAGCTCGACGGCATTAAGATGAGCGAGGCCTACCAGTCCGCGCTCAACATCAGCTTCGACGTGCGCGGCGGCCTGCTGATGCGGCAGATCCACCACTGGGCCGCGGACCTGTTCATCGCCGCGATCGCCATCCACGTGCTGCGTATCTTTTTCACCGGCGCGTTCCGCAAGCCGCGGGAAGTCAACTGGCTGATCGGCACGGCCATGTTCGCGCTGGCGGCGGCCGAGGGGTTCGCCGGCTACTCGCTGCCCGACGACCTGCTCTCCGGCACCGGGGTGCGCATCGCCGACGGCATCATGCTGTCCATTCCCGTGGCGGGCACCTACATCAGCTTCTTCGTCTTCGGCGGCCAGTATCCCGGCGAATCGTTCATCCCCCGGCTGTACATCGTGCACGTGCTGATACTTCCCGGCCTGATCCTCGCCCTCATCACCGCGCACCTCATGACGGTCTGGCACCAGGGCCACACCCAGTGGCCGGGCAAGAAAAAGCGCGAGAACAACGAAGTCGGGGTACCGCTGTACCCGGTGTTCATGGCCAAGACCGGCGCCCTGTTCTTCTTCGTCTTCGGGCTGCTGGCCACGCTCGCCGCCGTCGCCCAGATCAACCCCATCTGGCTGTACGGCCCCTACACCCCGGTCAGCGTCTCCTCGCTGTCGCAGCCCGACTGGTACATCGGGTTCCTCGAAGGCGCCCTGCGGATGATGCCCGGCATCGAGGCCAATGTCGCCGGGCACACCTTCGTCTGGGCCGTCTTCCTCCCGGCGGTGGCACTGCCCGCCGCGTTCTTCCTCATCATGGGGTGTTATCCGTTCCTGGAGCAGTGGGCCACCGGCGACAAGCGTTACCACCAGGTCCTGGACCGCCCGCGCAACGCTCCCGCTCGCACCGGCATCGGCGTGGCGATCATGACCATGGCCGCCGACATCCAGCTGGCCGGAGCCGACGACGTCATCGCCGACCACCTCAACATGCCCTTCGAGTACCTGGTCTGGGTGCTGCGGATCGGGTTCTTCGCCTTCCCCGTGATCGGGTTCGTGGTGGCCAGGCATGTCTGCCTGGCGCTGCAGCGCGCCGACCGGCGCAAGCTCCGCCAGGGCAGCGCCTACGGCATCGCCGCCCAGGCCAGCGGGCGGGCCTATACCGCGGTCAGCCGGCCGGTCTCGGCGGAAGAGCGGGCGGTCATGGAGGCCGGGCAGCCGGCAGAGCTGCTGGCCCCGACTCCGCGTCACCTGATCCCGCTGCCCACTCCGCATCGCGTTACCGAACAGGTGCGAGCCAGGCTGAACCATTTCTACCTGCGGACCCGGCTGGAAACCCCCAGCGCGCGGGCGGGCCTGGACGGGCATCCCGGTGGCCACGGCCCCGACGGCGAGCATAAGGGCAAGGAGACGAAGGAGACTCAGAAGTCAGACTGACATCTGGGGGGCCCTGGGTCGCGGCCTTGGAGAAGGCGAGGACCGGTCAGTTTACTAGGGGCGGCGGACGGCGATCTCCATGATGACCGCGGCGCTGAGCGGAAGGAAGGCCAGGATCGGCGGCCACATGCCGAACGCCAGGCCGAGCCACAGCAACGCGAAAGCCAGCGCGAGCATCAGCGCCGAGGCCGGCCGCGGGGGCAGGCGCAGGCCGCGCTGCATAGCCTGCCGGCGACGCCGGCGTGCCAGCCACACCAGGACGGCGAGCAGGAAAACCAGCCCGGTCGCGGCGCCGTAAACCTCCACCACGACCATGCTGCCGCCGAACCCGGCCGAGACGAAGCCTGCCAGCAGGGCCACCATCAGCGCGTTCATCAGTCCCCAGATGGCGACGACCACGGGGCCGGAAAACAACCGTTCCATCGTCACTCCTCACCGGTTTGCGCGCCCGGCCGGTCGGACTTCGGTACCTCCCGGCTCGCCGCGGTGCCCGTCTGAGCGCGGGGCGCCGCGGAAGCCAGCGCACGTTCGCGGAGGTCGAGCAGGGGCGCGTAGCTGCGGACCCGGGGGACCGGGTAGGCGAGGTCGAAGTTGAACCTCGGGGGCGGCGAGGAGGTCGCCCATTCGAGCGTGTGGCCCTGCCACGGGTCCGGCGGCGCGGGCCTAGGCAGCCGGACGGAGATGTAGATGTTGTAGGCGAAGATCATCATGGCCAGGCCGATGATGCCCGCGCCGATGCTCGAGATCAGGCTCAAAGTGGTGAAACCGGCGCCTGCGGGATAGGTGGCCATCCAGCGCGGCATCCCGTCGTAGCCGAGGAAGAAGAACGGGATGAAGGTGGTGTTGGCGCCGATCACCATCAGTACGAAGTGCAGCTTGCCGAGGCGCTCGCGGAGCATGATGCCAGTGGCCTTCGGGAACCACAGGTAAAAGCCGGCGAAGAACCCGAAGACGCTGCCGGCGAACAGCGTGTAATGGAAATGGCCGAGGATGAAGTAGCTGTTGTTCACCTGGTAATCGATGGTCGGGTTGGCGACCAGGATGCCGGTCAGGCCGCCGATCAGGAACTGCGGGATGAACGCGAGCGCGAACAGCATCGAGGTGGTGTACCTGAACTTGCCGCCGAAAAGCGTGCCGAGAAACCCGAAGTACTCCACTCCGGCCGGGATCGTCAGCATGATGGAGGTCAGCGAGAAGTAGTCGTTGACCTCCTGGTCGCTGGCGAACAGGTGATGGCCCCACACCGCCATCGAGCCGGTCGCGAAGACCAGCAGGGACAAGACGGTGCCCTTGTAGCCGAAGAACCGGCGCCCGGAAAAGGTCGCCAGCGCTTCGGCGACGCAGCCGACGAACGGGAAGAACATGACGTAGACCACCGGGTGCCCGTAGAACCAGAACAGGTTTTCGTACGCGATGTTCCACGTGTTGCTGCTGAACAGGGCCGGGTCGGTCCGGTCCAGCGCGACGACCGCCATCGCGGCCAGCAGGGCGGGAAAGGCGGCCGCGACCATCAGGCAGGTCACCAGCTGCGTCCACACGAACACCGGAAGCCTCATCATGGTGATCCCGGGGGCGCGCAGCCGCAGGATCGTCCAGAGCGTGGCGGCGCCTTGCAATACCATCCCGCAGGCGGCCAGGAACACCCCGGCGGTCCACAGCGACTCCCCCGGCCCCGGGGAATAGACGGTGTTGGACAGCGGCGTGTATCCCCACCAGCCGTCGGCGGCGCCATCTGGCGTCAGGAAGCCCCAGATCAAGGTGATCGCCCCGGCCACGTAGAGCCAGTAGCCGAGCAGGGTGGCCCGCGGCGCGGCGATCCGCGGCGCGCCGATCTGCAGCGGCACCAGGTACACTCCGAGGCCGAGCGCGAGCGGAGTGATGGTTACCGCGATCATGCCGGTGCCGTGCATGGTCATGAACTGCAGGTAGGCCTGCGGGCTGAGGATGTCCTGGTTCGGCTGGGCCAGCTGCGCGCGCATGGTCAGCGCGATCGCGCCATTGAAGAAGAACAAGACCAGGGCGGTGCCGATGGTGAGGATCCCGATTCGCTTGTGGTCGGTGGTCAGCAGCCACTGCGGCAGGCCGTCCCGCTCGTCATCGGCCGGAGACGTGTAGCGGGCCGGCCGCATGCCAGCCTTCATGCGCTGGTTCCGGCCGCTGTGCCGCCCCGGGCCCGGATGAAGGCGCTGAAGGCAGCGGGCGAGACGGCCTGCAGGTAGAAGTCCATTTCGTAGTGGTACAGGCCGCACAGCTGCGCGCAGCGGCCGATCCAGCGCCCGGTCCGCGAGAGGGTAACGGTGAAGGTACTGGTGTGACCGGGATAGGCGTACATCTTGAAGTCCAGGTAGGACACCCAGAACGCGTGCACCACGTCGAGTGAGGTCACCTCGAGTTCGACGGGCCGGCCGGTGGGCAGCACCAGCGTCGGCAGCGACCCCCCCTCGCACTGGCCGGTGACCGTGACCGGCTGGCCCTCGTAGTGGAAACGCCAGCACCACTGGTACGCGGTCACCTGAACGCGCAGGGCGGGTTCCGGGTCGGAGAATTCCTTCGCGCTGGCCGTGAAGCTCGAGATCACCAGGAAGACGACCATTCCGGCCAGCGCCAGCACGTAACTGATCTCCAGCCGGTCCGCGGTCGCCCGGCGCGACGGGTCCTGGCCGCGTTTACGGCGCCGCCTGCTCAGCAGCATGGCGCCGAGCATGGCCATTACCACCAGCGCGAACACCACAGCCGCGATCGTCGTGTCCTGGGCGAAGAGCTGACTGAATGCGCTTCGGAACGGCATCGTGCCCAACCCTCTCCTCGGCGCCGGGCGAGCGCGCTGGGTGCTGGTAACAGGCTTGCGCTCTGCCCATGTCGTGGCACGATAAACCCGGACATGGTGAGCCAGGTGCGGGTCGCCGCGGCTCATGCCGGATCACGGGGACTGACGGCGGCGCTGCCACACCACCACCAGCACAATCACCCCGGCGGGAACCCCTGCCATCGCCATCAGCCCTGGCCAGCCTGCACGCAGGGGCCGTCCCGCTGGCCGGCGAGTCGCCTCCCGGGCCCTTGACCGGGCATCGGCGACCATGCTGCGCGCCCAAGCTTGCGGGCTTTCCGCTGCCGCGAGCTTGCCCGCGAGCGCGGCCACGGTATCGCCCACTTCGCGGCCGGTAGCGTCAACCCGGTCCCGCAGGGCCTGAAGTTCGGCTTGCTCCTCAGCAGCGGCCGGCCCTTGCCTGCTCGTCACCGTCGCACCCGAACCCTGGCTGCGAGATCGCCGACCTCAGCCTGGATAGTGCCGGCCGTCATCCGCAGCGGCGGCATGCCACCGGCGAGGCGCCGGACACCGAGCACCGCGAGACCCCCGGCGAAGGCCGCGAGGGCCCCGCCGATGATGAGAGCCGCCGCCCAGGCCGGCAGCCCGGCGGCGATGCCGGCGATCGCCGCGGCGACCATCGCCAGCCACCCGGTCAGCCCGGCGATCACCGCGGTGGTCAGCATGCCGCCGCCGAGTACCGATTGCCTCGCGGAGGCGAACAACTCCGCCTTCGCCAGCGCGACCTCGTCCCTCATCAACCGTGACAGCTGATCACCCAGCTGAACTGTCAGCTCACGGGTCGTCAGGTCCTTCTCCAAGTGCTGTGCCTGTTCGCTCACCAATCCTCCCTCCCGATGCCGCGGCCGCGCCTGACCTGTCATAGCGACTACCGTGCCGCCACCGGAGATCACGGAACCATGTTCATCGTATTGCGACATACTGGTCGGCTACCGCATCGCCCGCCGGGTAAACCAATAGCTGCCGGGCAGTTCCGGAACGGCTAGAGCCGAATGAATCGTGATACGATACTAATGGCCCCTACGTGCGGATACGCCAGTGGATTCCGGAAGGTGATGGTCGGCGTGAAGCAATACAAGTTCCAGGCCCTGGTCACGCTATACGCAGACAGCAACGGCCAGCCACAGGCCAGGCTGGGGCCCGCGCCACGCCGCATGGTGCTGCGCGGCCGAAATGAAGAATCCCGGCATAGCCAGGTCTACACCGCCCTGGTCAGCTGTGATGACGACATGCCGTTCCGGCCAGGGAGCCCGCGCAAGCTGGTGACGCTGCGCCTGGCCGGCGACGACGTCGCCGATTATCTCGATATCGGCGGGCATTTCGACCTGTGGCTCGGCAGCAATGTCGGGGATGGCATCGTCACCCGTCGCCTCTTCGTCTGACCGCAGGGCGCAGAGCTTCCGCCTGGGTGGCACCGAACGCGCGTCCGGCCTGACCGGCCAGCGTGACGGCGACCAGCCGCGCCTGCCGCGAGGGCGTGGAGCCCGGCTTGGCCGTGAGCATGAACCGGCCGTAATACTGGCCGCCGCCGAAGGTACGCAGCTCGATCTCCTCCGCGGGCAGGCCCGACAGCTCAACATCGCACCGGGAGCGGCCCACCGTCACGGTCCCGTCTGGCTCCAGGCGCGGCGGGTGACCGAGCAGGGCCCCGTACTCGAAGCGTGCCCCGTCCAGACCCAGCACGCCGAGCAGCTGCTCCCTGACGTGAGCCACCACGACATCAGGGACCGTGGCTGACTTCGCCAGCAAGGCAGTCTCGTGGATCTGCGCGAGGTAACCCGCATCCGTGACCGCAATGACCTTCAGCCGCCGGGCCCGGGCCGCGAGCTGCGATACAGCCAGGCCCGTGACCAACAGCAAGACGGCCGTCGTGACATCCGCCGGGCTGCGGATCGTGAACCGGTAATACGGAAGGGTGAAGAAGAAATCGAACCATATGGCCGCCCACACCGCCGCCAGGCCGCCAGCCACGCGGTTCCCGGTCGCCGCCACCCCGACAACGACTACGACCAGCAGCAGGGCCACGTTGGTGTTCGACCAGCTTGCCCGAAACGGCAGCAGGACTGCCGCTGCCGCTAGCGCCGCCAGCGCGGCCAAGATCGCGATGCGGTCCCTGGTCAGGTAGCGGGGCATCTATCCTCCCGCCAGGGCCGGGGACTGCTCGCGCCACAGCTTCACCGTGCCGACGGCCAGCACCACCAGCGCCGGGACGAAAAACAGCCCGTGTGCGTGATCGAGCCCGCGATACCCGCAACCAGGACCAGCACCCCGATGACGGCTGCCAGCCTGTTCACCGGGGCCGGGGCGAACGCGGCCGCCGCGGCGAGCGGCGCCGGGGCGATGGCTAGTAGCAGCGACGCCCACGTTGCAGGCGGAGGATCTTGGCCCACCGGCGCAGAGATGGTGATCAGCTGCGCGGCACCCGCAAGGAACAGCGCGGCCCGCCGCCACGCCCAGCTCGGCGGGGCCCGGCGCGGGCGCCGGGCGTGCCGGTGTGGCTGTGCTGGTGGCGGGGAAAGTACCGGCTGGTGCGTTCTGCATGGTCATGACACGCTCCTAGCGGACGAGTCCGAGAGTCACGAACGTCGTGCCGACCAGGCTTCCCAGCGCACCTGATCACGAGCATAGCCCTCGCCGACCTGGCCGCCAAGTAACCCGACCCGCATGGCGTTACCTGCGCCGAAGCCGAAGGCGGTGAGCCGGTCATGGGCACCGGTCACCGCTCGTACCCCGGCCGAATTACCGCAGGCGAAGACCCGTAAGCCCGGCGGGGTAGGGCCAGCAGCTCACCGAACGCCTTCTCCGGTACGGAGCGTCACGCCAGTCGGCCCCGCAGTATAGGCGCATCTACCGGCCGTGGCAGCGGGAGACGCTGATGGGGCGGCGGGACAGTGCCGGCGTAGCCCTAAATATAGATCGTGCTACGATACTTATGAACGCGGGTTTTATACGCGCACAGTACGGAACTATGAATGAGCTAGAGGTGAATGAGAATGCACCACCTGTCTGGTGCTGAAATCGCCGTGATGGTCGTCTGTATCGTGGCTTCACTCGCGGCCATGGAGGCCGTCATCTTTGTCTTCGGGGCCCGGTCTTACAAAGGTCACGGAGCCGGCCGGAAACCCGGCGAGGCGCAGGGCGGCACCCATGCGAGGGATCACGATAGCGCGTCGCCACCGCGGGATCGAATGACTTCCAGAACGAAATTACTTCGGCACGCACCACGGCCGGCAGCAAGTCATTCCCGGTCCAACCACATGGGCTGATACTTGCGGATCTGGAAAGGCCCCGCCGGTAGAAATTGCAGCGGGCGGGGCTATCCGCCTGCCTGGACGGCACCGCCTCGCGCGGGTGGGCAGCCCATAAGGAGCCTCGAGCAAGCCGAACACGGGTAACCGATGGAATCACGGGGCCGCCTGAGCCGGCAAGGTGCGGGGCATGTGACTGCCCTGCCCTACTGGCCTGCCGGGTTTCCGTTGTGTCCGGCAACCGCCGTCTGCTCGCTGACGGGTGCGGGGGCCAGTACGCTGATCCGGTCACCGGCTCGCAGGATGAGCGCGGGGTCGGGATCGCGGTGGCTGCGGCCGCGCAGCACCGAGACGGGGATGGCGCCCGGCGGCCAGGTGACGGTGTCCAGCCGTTCGCCTGCGGTCGGCGATCCGTCCGTGACGGTGACCTCGATGACCTGGTAGCCGGGCAGCGGGGCAGGAGGCTGGTGCTGTGAGGCGGCCTGGTCGCTGTGATCCCCGTCGGCGCCTGGCTGGGCCTGCGCGCCGTCGGCCGCCGGTGAGCTGATCTGGCGGGCGATGGCGCGCAGCACGCCGGCGCTGGTGACCCAGCCTTCGACGTGCTGCCCGTCGGGGGAAAGGACGGGCAGCCCGTCGCGGCCGTAAACCTCCAGCTGCCGCAGTGTCTGGGCGAGTGACTCGGTGGCGAACACGGCCTGCGGGTCCTGCTGGTAGCTGACCGGCCCGGCCAGGCGGGCCCAGTCTGCCGCCGCGCCGTTCCCGTCGCCGGCGGCCGGGTTACGCGGCGGCACGCTCAGGGGAGGCCGGAAGGGCCTCATGGCGTCGGTGATCTTCAGGTCGGACAAGGCGCGCCAGGGGGTGGTCCGGTCGATGTCGATGCCGCGGCGCAGCAGCTTGGTGGTGTAGATGGTGCCGTAGCTCATGGCCCGGGAGACGGTGGAGGCGATGGCGACGGCGAGCATGACCGGCAGCGTCAGGCTGAAGTCGCCGGTCATTTCCACCACGCTGGCCAGCGAGGTCAGCGGGGCGCGGGCGGCGGAGGCGAACACCGCGCCCATCGCGACGACCGCGTACAGTGCGGGCTGGCCGGCGCCGGCGCCGAACAGGTGATGGACGACGTCGCCGTAGGCCATCCCGGAGGTGACGCCGATGAACAGCGACGGCGCGAAGATCCCGCCGGAGCCGCCGATCCCGATGGTCAGGCTGCACGCGGCGATCTTCGCGAAGGCGAGCACGATCAGGAACCACAGCACGTACTGCCCGGCGGTGGCCTTGTACATCACCGGGTAGCCGACCCCGTACATCTGCGGGATGGCCAGCAGCAGCAGCCCGAGCGCTATCCCGCCCACGGCCGGCCGGGCCCATTCCGGGCGCCCCTGCCACAGCCGTTCGCACAGGTCTTCGGTCTTGTACAGGATGGACTTGAACGCGAGCCCCATCAGCGCGGCGATCACGGCGAGCACCGCGACCAGCAGGTAGTTCCGGGCGTGGTGCAAGGCAATGCCCGGCGGGAAGCCGGACAGGAACGGCTTGCTGCCGAGGAACGGCACGGCGGTGATGTCGGCGATCATCGCTGAGAGCATGACGGTGAACAGGGCGTCGATGGAGAACTCGCGCAAGATGATCTCCACGCCGAAGAACACCCCGGTGATGGGGGCGTTGAACGTGGCGGAGATGCCGCCCGCGGCGCCGCAGGCGACCAGGATCCGCAGCCGGTTCTCCGGCACCTTGACCCACTGGCCCAGGCCGGAGGCCAGCGCGGAGCCGATCTGCACGATCGGCCCCTCCCGGCCCACCGAGCCGCCGGTCCCGATGCACAGCGCGGAGGCGAGTGCCTTGACCACGCTGACCTGCGGCCGGATCCGGCCGCCGTTGTCCGCCACCGCGACCATCACCTCGGGCACGCCGTGCCCGCGGGCCTCCCGCGCCCAGTTGTAGATGAGCGGCCCGTACAGCAGGCCGCCGACGACCGGGATCACCACGAAGAACGCCAGGCCGAGCCACGGCAGGTGCGCGCTGGGGACGCGGCCTTGCTGGCCGAACTGGATATGGCCGGTGGCCAGCCAGGTGAAGAAATTGATCAGGTACCGGAACACCACTGCGCCCAGCCCCGAGCCCGCGCCCACCAGCAGCGCGAGCACGAACATGCCGCCGCGGCCTGCCCGCAGCCACGCCATCACCTGGCGGGTACCCGGGCGGGAAGGGGTTCCCGGCATCGCGGTGCTCGTCATGACCGGCCTTTCATGGTCGCGTGAAGATGCCGGCCGTCATCAGCAGCCTGCCGCGGGCGCGCCGTCACGTCGCCCTCGCCCGGCACGCTCGACGGCCACTGGCTGTCGGGGATCTCCCCGGCCACGTCGGCGAACGCCCGCAGGGCCTCCGCCACCGCGTGCTGCGTGCCCGCCGGAAGCTTCTGCAAGATGTCCTCGATCAGCGCGCGGCGGCGCGCCGTGGCCTGATCCACGACATGGCGGCCCGCCGCGGTCACCGACACCAGCACCGCGCGGCGGTCCGTGCGCGCCCGGTGCCGCCGGATCAGGCCCTTGCGGACCAGCCGGTCGCACATCCGCCCCGCCGTCGACGGCGCTACGTCCAGCGCCTCCGCCAGGTCCACCATCCGCTGCGTCCCCCGCGAAGCCAGCACCACCAGCGCCCGGTACTGCGCGATCGTGGTCTCCTCGGCCGCCGCGCCCAGCGACCGCGTCGCGACCGCGATCAGCGACCGGCTCGCCGTCAGCACCGCATCCACCGCGGCCGGATCCGCCACGCCCTCACCCGCCACGCCCTCATCCGACACGTACCCATCCCTATCATTGCGTCAGCTTATGCTTGCATCTTGCAATAATAGTATACGCCGCGTTTATGGCCGACCTAGCGGGCGGCCCGGATGGCTGAATCAAGCAGGCCGCCTGGGCGGGTCAGGCACGTCACCGCATTGACCGACGCCGGGCGGGTGACCAGGCCATCCGGGTCAACGGGTTGATGATCTTGCTGTCGCCGGCGGGCGCCCAGATCCTGGCCCCTAGGCCTGGCCTCGATCACCCAGCCAGATAGGATCTGCGCCGGTCAGTGCGGGGGCAGCGACGGGCCGCGGCCGTCGAGGGCAGTCTGGAGAGCGGCCACGCCGCGGCTGATGTGGACGTGTACTGACCGGGCGCCGATTCCCATGGCCGAGGCGACCTGGTCATCGGCCAGGTCCGCGTAATAATGCAGGATCAGCGCCTCGCGCTGCAGATCCGGAAGCGCGCGGAGAGCCAGCAGGACAGAGTCCCCGCCGGCCTGAGCCTGGCGCGCGTCCTGCCGCTGACTGGGGTGGGCGGCGCGGTGGGCGCGGGCCCGGCTGATCACCGCGCGTCGCAAGCAGAACAGCGCCGTGCCGCCGTCAGGCGGTTGCCGCCCTGCGCCGTACAGGGCAGCGAACGCGGCCTGGACTACTCCCTCTGCCACAGCGATGTCATCCACCAGGAGCGCGGCCAGCTGGGTGAGGGCCTGGTAGTGCCTGTCGTAGGCCGCGGTCAGCGCCTGCTCAGCGTCCCACCGGCGTCTGCCGCGCCTGCCCGCTGTCCCGGTCATGCGCCCGCTACCGGCGGCTAAGCGGCGCATAGCCGGTCCGTACGCTACCCCTCGTCACGGCCAGGGGAGTACAGGACACGTGCGCTGGCCAGGATCGCGCAGCGCGGAGGGGCGGCAGGGGACGGCCGGCCGGATCGGGTCATACCGGGACCAGGCTGCGGGAGATGGTTCCGTATCCTTCCCCGGCGGCGTCCACCAGCTGGCGCAGCGCGGTGGTCACCTGCACCCGGCCGGCGGGCGGGAGCTGACCCAGGATCCGCGCCAGCTCCTGCTCCCGCCAGGCCGCCACCTCGCGGACCAAGCGGCGGCCGCTAACGGTCAGCTCCAGCGTCACGACGCTGCGGTGACCCGGCTCGGTGCCCCTGATGACGTGACCGGCGGCGACCAGCCGGCCGGCGAGCCGGGTCACCGTCGATGCCTCCAGTCCTAGCGCCCGGGCGACCTGCACGGACCGGGCCCTCCTGAGGTCGGCCAGCACCGCGAGCATCCGGAACTGCGGCAGGGTCACCGTGCCGCCCAGGACGTCCAGGCTCCGCAGCGCGACGCCCGCCAGCACCCGGGTGGCCGCCTGCAGAACGTCCACCGTCTCGGGCGGCAGCTCAGGCAGGGACCCCTGCGGCGTTGAAGATGTTCCCATAGAGAAAGTATTGCAGGAAACAACAGTTGCTATGCGCCAAACCCTTCCCCGGTGTGCCAGCCGGCACACCGGCCGGCGGCTTGCCGGTGTCCGCGCTCGGCGGCGTCCCAGCGGCGGGGTGAGAGCGCCATGACCGCGTTGCCGGCACCTGTCCCTACCCGGCGTCGGCCAGCTGACCGTCCCCGGAGACTAGTTCGCCGCGGTTGCTCCGCCGCGTTTCATCGTGAAGATCATGCGGGAGGCCTGAACGAATCCAACGCGTCCGTGATGCTGTCCGCCAGGGTGAACCGGCCGGCCACGCCGCCGTCGCGGAAGCGCCCGAGGAGCTGACCGGGCAGCCCGGTGAGGACCATCCGGGCGGCCGGGACGGCGTTGATCCGCTGCTGTGCGGTGATCAAGGCGGCCAGCCCGGAAGAGTCCCACCAGGTCAGGCCAGTCACGTCCAGGATCAGGCACAGCGCGGGGGTCGCGGCGATCAGGTCATCCACGGCATCAGCGAGCTGGTCAGCTGAACCCAGGTCGAGCTGACCTGTCACGGCCAGCACGGCACAGCCGTCCCGGAACCGCTGAGCCAGGTGGAACGGCGGCAGCCGTCCGGGCGGTCCCAGCATGAAACTGACGGTGGCGACGGTTCCGGACGGGCCAGTGCGCAAACTGGTCTGGTCAGCCACCTGGCGGATCAGCCACAGCCCGTGGCCGGACTCGACCCGCCACCCAGCGTCCGCGGGCTCCGTGCCCGCCGTGCCGGGACCCGCGGCCTGCGGCGGGCCGTCATCAGTGACCTCACAGCGCAGCGACGAATCCGTTCTCCACACCCGCAGTCGCCCGTGCCCGGCGCCATGGCGGACGGCATTGGCCGCCAGCTCGTGCACCGCCAGGACCAGGTCCCCGGCCCGGCCGTCTGGCAGCCCGGCGTGCGCGGCGTGAGCCGCCGCCGCCGCCCGCAGCGCATACAGCGAATCAGCGTCAAAGACCTGATCGATGATCGGCGGATTCTCGCCGCCCGGCGCCGTACTCCGCGAGCCGCCCTCCCGCGACCTGCGTCCGGGGGGCGGCCGGCGGCGATAGGCGTCATCCGTCATGCACGCTCACCAGGCTGACGCCAGGAATGCCGGTCACGCCCAGCAGGACGAACCGGGCGGCGATGCCGGCATGGCACCGCAAGCTAACCGCCCGGGACGCGGCGGCGCCGCGCGCGGCGTCCAGGATCATCCGGGCACAGGAGGCGTCAATGAACGCCAGGCGGGCCATGTTCACGGTGATGTCACCGTCAAGGCGGATCGCCTCTGCCAGCGCCAGCGCCAGCGGTTCCGCGTTCCGGTGATCGATCTCCCCGGCCAGCCGGATCCCCGGCGGCGCATACTGCCGGCAGATCCGCAGCAGCGCATCGGCATAATACGTCGCCGCGGCTACCGAGCGATTATGGAACGCCGCGACCGTGGCCAGCGTCACCGGGTCAAATCGCTCCCGGTCGTACTGGCACAACACCGACACCGTCGTGCCCGCCAGCGCCGCCGTCACCCCCTCCTCGAAATCCGGCAACTGCTCCACCCCGGCGACCGGCCGCAGCGCCCAGCTCATATCCACCGCCACCCGCAAGCCAGGGAACCCCTCGTGCTGGCAGGCCGCCATCTGCCCGATCAGCCAGTCAATCGCGTGGCCAGCGCTGAACACCTGCCTGGACAGCAGGTGGCCCTCACAAGCCGAGGCCGCCATCTGCCCCGCCGCCATCGCCGATTCCACCGCGATCCCGCGCCGGGTCAGCTCCGGCACCGCCCGGTGCGGCCCCGCGTCACTCAGCCACACCACCTTCAGCCCGCCGGACAACCCATCGCGCACGAACGCCGCGGTGAGGTCGAAGAACTCCTCGGGCTCGCCGAACGTCAGGCACGCATGGTCATTTACCGCCAGCTCAGTGATCTGCGCGTCGGCGCCGATCGTCACCCTGCCACCTCCGACCGCGCAGCATCCGCGCTCCCAGGCGCGACCGGAACCCGCGCCAGGGATAAAACCGTAGCGCGGGCCTTCTGCGCTACGCACGCATTCACCAGCGCCACGCCACCATGCGCACGCCCACCACCTCAGCCACCCGCCCGAAGGATCAAGGACGTGTGCCATCTACCCTCCCGCATCCCGGCCATTCACCAAACCCCGGGCCGGACTCGCCCAAGGCGCCAGGCGCTTAATGCGCGGTCTGGCCGCTTCCGCTGCCCGTCATGATCAGCTGAGCCACCTCATCGGGCCTGACCTCGTCCGGCTGGTGTCCGCAGTCCCCGTGTCCTGCCATGACTGGGACACCTTCGCGGACTTCCGCCTGCATCAGGGCGATCGGGTTCCGTTCGTCATGTCGTGGGCGCCCGGCCACGACCCGCAGATGGAGGACGCGGACCCGGAGCAGGCCCTGTCCGCGACGCAGGACTTCTGGACCCAGTGGGCTGATCACGCCGCGTACCAGCCCGGGCCGTACCGCGCCGCCGTCGACCGGTCGCTCATTACCTTGAAGGCCCTGACCTACGAGCCGACCGGCGGGATCGTCGCGGCTGCGACCACGTCGCTGCCGGAGGAGTCCGGCGGTGTCCGCAACTGGGACTACCGGTACTGCTGGCTGCGCGACGCCACCTACACGCTGCAGGCCCTGCTCGCCGCTGGTTACCGACGCGAGGCCGGGGCGTGGCGTGAGTGGCTGCTGCGCGCCATCGCAGGCCAGCCCGAGACGTTGCAGATCCTCTACAGCCTGGACGGCAGGCGACGGCTTCCCGAGACCGAGCTGCGCTGGCTGTCCGGCTACGAAGGCAGCCGCCCGGTCCGCACCGGCAACGCCGCGTCCGGGCAGCTCCAGCTCGACGTCTGGGGCGAGACGCTGGACGCCTTGTTCCTCGCCCGGCAGGCCGGTCCTCCCGCCGACCGCGACGCATGGGCGCTGCAGGTCGCGCTGATGAACTACCTCGAATCAGCCTGGCGCGAACCGGACAACGGGCTGTGGGAAGTCCGCGGCGACCAGCAGTGATGGGTCGCGTGGGCGGCCGTGCCCGGGCTGCGTGGCGCGCAGCCACGCGGAATTTATGCTCATGGCTAATATTTATGCTCATGGCTAATTAATTAGGTGAGCCGGGAAGCCTGCCTGCTGGGCAGCTGAATCCGGGCGGGGAATGGTCGGCTCCCTTCCTATTTGAGGAAGGCATGCCGGAGGATGTCTGAGTGCCGGGAATCCTGCTGTTCTGCGCCGCGGTGGTGGCGAGCCTGGCGGCGAGCTGGCTGCTGGTCTCCCGGCTGGAGCGGCTCGGGGAGCGGGCCGGGTTCTCCGAAGCGTGGCTGGGGCTGGTCGCGGCGCTGGCCGCGGACGCCCCGGAGATCACATCGGCAGTGACGGCGCTGGCGCGTGGCCAGGCCAGTGTCGGGGCGGGGGTGGTGATCGGGTCGAACGTGTTCAACCTGGCGGCGCTGCTCGGGCTGGCGGCGGTGGTGGCCGGGTGGATCGGCTTCCACCGCCGGGTGGTGGTCCTGTCCGGGGTACCCGCGGTGTGGGTGGCCGCGGTGTGCCTGCTGACGGTGGCTGCGGTGGTCGCCCCGGCGGCCGGGCTGGCGCTGGCAGCCGTGGTGCTGGTGCCGTACGTGACGGTCCTGGGGATGCGGCGCGCGCGGATGGAGGGCCTGCGGCTGCCGGCCGGGTGGGTCCGGTGGCTGGTGGCGGCGGTGCACGAGGAGGAGGCCGAGCTCGCCGAGGCGATCAGGCCCCGCCCGGGCACCTGGCGTGACGCGGCCGCGGCGATGGCGGCGCTGATCACGGTGGTCGGGGCGAGCACGGTCATGGAGGTGGCGGCCACCGCCGTGGGCCGCCGGTACGCGGTCCCGGACATCGTGACCGGCGGTCTGGTGCTGGCCGTGGTGACCAGCCTGCCGAACGCGGTGAGCGCGGTGTACCTGGCCCGGCGGGGCCGCGGCGCCGCGGTGCTGAGCACCGCGCTGAACAGCAACGCGATCAACGTGGTGGCCGGGCTGCTGATCCCGGCGAGCCTGGCCGGGCTCGGGCCGCGCTCCGGGCAGGGCACGCTGGTGGCCGCGTGGTACGCGGGCCTGACCGTGCTCGCGCTCGCGCTGGCGTACCGCGGACGGGGCCTGGGCCGCGCGTCCGGCACGGCGATCATCGCGGGGTACCTGGCGTTCGTGACCGCCCTGGTCATCACCGTGGAACAAGGAGCCGTCCGCCCGGCGGCGGCCGTGTTCCCGGCCGCCGCCGTCGCCGGGGCCGGCGCGCTGCTGCTGACCTGGCCGGCCCAGTGGCGGGCTATGCCTGCCTGCCCGGGCGGATTGTGGCAGCGGGAGTCGGTGCTGCCCGGATGGAGCATCGGCCGCCTGTGGCGGCTCAGCCTCATCTTGTGCGGCGTGGTGGCGGCCTGCGACGCGGCCAGCGGCCCGCACCTGATCCTGATCGGCCTGCTGATCGCCGGCCCGTGCTGTGCGCTGCTGACCGCCCGGTGGGCGCTGACCGCCGCGGCCAGCGGCTTCGCCGTGGTGCTCGGGGTCGTGCTCGGCGTGCCCGATCAGATCTTCGCGACCGTCACCCAGTACGCGTTCCTGGCCGCCGTCGCGGCCGTCGGGACGACCGCCACCGTCGGCGCGGCGGTCCTCCAGCGCCAGCGTCCATGATCGCGATCCGGATTAGCTGCAACTGCTCACTGGACAGGTACTCCGCCGACCTCGCGTGGCGATAGATACGTATCTGTCGGCCCAGCGCGCCCAGTCATCCGGATGATCAACGTTCGCTCGCCTCCGATGGCTTATATATGTATATGGCGTTGGTCTTGCCCTCGCCCTGGCCGCGGGCTCACCGAAGCCATGAACGGAACCCCTCATCCCCGACGACACGCCCGGCGGCGGCCTCACCATGATCCACTCGTCCCTCGTGAACGTCGCTCGCTTGTTCCCGTTCGCTGGGAGACGGCGGCAACCGGTGCGAAATGGTACGTATAGGCTGGTGGTGGCGCGCCGGGAAGTCTGGTCGGCATCCATCAGGAGGCCCGAGCAGGCGAGGTCAGCGGCGTGCATGGTGTAGAGACCATCTTGTTCCTGGTCGTGCTGGGCACGGTGGTGGCGGCCTTCGCCGGCCGGCTTCGGGTCCCGGCCCCGTCCCTGCTGGTGATCGCCGGGCTGGTCGTCGGGCTGCTGCCGAGGTTCCCGCCGGTCCATGTGCCACCTGAGGCCGTCAGCCTGGTGGTGCTGCCGCCGCTGTTGTATGCGGCGAGCGAGGAACTGCCGTGGCGTGATCTGCGGGCGGTGTGGCGGCCGGTGACCGTCCTGGCGGTCGGCCTGGTGCTGGCGTCGGCGGCCGCGGTCGCCGCCGTGACGTGGGCAGTGGCGGCGGTCCCGGTGAGCATGGCCTTCGTCCTCGGGGCGGTGCTGGCCAGCACGGACCCGGTGGCGGTCAGCGCGCTGGGCCGGCGGCTGTCGCTGCCGCCGAAGGTGCAGGCGCTGGTGCAGGCCGAGAGCCTGTTCAACGACGCGACCAGCCTGGTGCTGTTCCAGATCGCGGTCTCCTTCGCGGTCGCCGGAACAGCCGGCACGGCCGGTAGCGTGTTGCTGCACGCCGCCGGGCAGTTCGCGGTCCTGGCGGCCGGCGGCGCGGCGGTGGGGGGCGTGATCGCGGCCGGGGTCATCCCGGTGCGCCGCCGGGTCACCGATCCGGTGCTGGAAACCGTGCTCGCGCTGATCACCCCGTACGCGGCGTTCGTGCTCGGCGAGGTGCTGCACGTGTCGCCGGTGATGGCGGTGATCGTCGCGGGGCTGGTGATCGGCGCCCGGCGGGACCGGATCACCACCGCGCAGACCCGGCTGCAGCTGCACTCGGTCTACGGCACGGTCATCTTCCTGCTGGAAAGCGTCGTGTTCAGCCTGATCGGCCTGCAGCTGCCGACGCTGATCCGTGACCTGTCCGGGGCCGAGGCGTGGCCGGCCGAGGCGCTGGCGGTGGCCGGGACGCTGATCGTGATCCGGATCGTGTGGGTGTTCCCGCTGTCCGCGGTCATCCAGCGGCGCGGCGGCGCCCGGCGCCCGTCGTGGCCGGTGCCCGCCGTGGTGTCCTGGGCGGGGGCCCGCGGGGTGGTGCCGCTGGCCGCGGCGCTGTCGATCCCGCTGACCTCGGCCAGCGGGGCCCCGCTGCCGCGGCGGGACCTGATCCTGGTGCTCGCCACCGCGGTGATCGTGGTCTCGCTCATCGTGCAGGGGCTCACCCTGGAGCCGCTGGTCCGGCGGGCCGGGATCGCCCGGCCCGACGCCGCGCGCCATGAGCAGACCGTGGCCCGGCTGCGGCTGGCCGAGGCGGCCCTGGCCCGGCTCGATGAGCTCGCCGCCGGCGACTGCGCCGCCGATGACGTGATCGACCGGGCCCGCGCCAGCCTGCAGGCCAGGCTCGGGCACACCCGCGCCCGCATCGACGGGACCCGGGCACCGGAGCCGGACGGCCTGACCGACCGGGAACTGCGCCGCGACCTGAACGCCGCCGAGAACGCCGAACTCGCCCGCCTCTACGACGACGGCACCATCAGCCAGGCCACCCGCCAGCAGCTGCAACGCGGCCTGGACCTGGAGGCCACCCGGCTCAGCGAGCAACGCTGACGCCACCCGGCCTCGCCCGCTGTCTTCGGCCAGCGGGCGCGGCGGTGCCCAGCGTCTCGCATCGTCCAGGCCTCCTACCTCGGGACGCGGGCCTGTGTTTCCTCAGGCGGCTGGCTTGCCTTGATCGCCAAGGACCTGTTCTGGGGTCAGCGAGCGGCGCCAGAACACCCGGCCGAGACGGCCGAGTGCGAGCTCGCGGGCCAGGGCGGGCGGCGGGATAGCCATGACCGGGCACGGGGCATGGGCCAGGCAGTAGCGGCCCACCTTGGAAAAGGCCAGCCGGCCCAGCGCGCCACGGCGGCCGGCCCCGACGACCAGCACATCGTCCGGGCGGCAGGCCAGGTTCACCAGCACCCAGCCCGCTGGTCCCCGCTCCACATGCGGCTGCACCAGCGGGTCGTCGGGAACCTCGCCCCACACAGCGATCAGCGCATCGCGGAGCTGCTGGCTGGCGAGTTCCCGGCACGCCTTTCTCAGCTCGTACGACGGGCCGATCCGCTGGGCGCGATCACCGCCCGGCAGTTCCCAGGCGATCACCGGAATCAGCACCGCGTCGTGCGCGCGGGCCAGGACCTCCCCGTAGCGCAGGGCGTTCAGGCTGCCCGGAGACCCGCTCGTCCCGACGATCAGCCGGCCTACGCCGAACATCGTTCAGCCCGTCTTCTTGCTGGATCTGGAAAGCGGATCATCCGCTTACACCTTCTTCACGCCAGAGCCTCGACGGCACCAACGGCCGGCACCACAGGCACCACATACGGAATCAGCGCCCACCGGCATCGAAATGGTCATCAGCTGCCCGGCGCGGGCCAGGAACAGCGCCGCCCGCTGCCGCCGCCGATCCGAGGCAGAAGCCAACGTGGGTACGCCAAGGCTCGCCTCTGGCGAGCCGACTGCCGGTGCGACGTAACTAGTCATCAGGACCCCGGTCCACGCGTCCGGAACATCACGAACATCGTCGACCAGGCTTCCCGACGCACCTGACACGATTCTAAACCCCACTGGACGGGCGGCCAAGAACGCCCAACATCGCCGCCTGACGAGCCGGGGCAGCAGTCAGCTAGTTCCGGCCGCTGCATGTGGTGGTCTTGTCCCAGGCGGTAGTGAATCCGGAATATGACTGTTCAAGCGTCCGGAAAGCCGCGGAACGGAGTGGCGGTACCGATGTTGTCCCAGCATGGGTCCTTCACCAGCGGCTGGCCGACGCTGGCATCTGAGTTCGCCGGCCTGTGGCCGGGCATCCGCGAGACGCCTCCGACGTCACGCAGGTAGTCGGGACCCACCTGTACCGGCCCGTACTCGCGTTCTTCATGCCGATGGCAGGCCGCCCAAGCGCCTTCAGGCAGGCCGCCTAGACGCCTACCGGCTCTACCCTGCTCATCGCCCTGATCACCGTCATCGCCGTTGCCGCCGCTCTGGCCTGACGGCGGCCCGCCTCGCGCAGCGGAACCGTACCGGTGCCAGGCTGTGGCTAGCGCCGACCGACCGTCGCGCACGCGCTGCTGCGGCTGCTGGTAGCTGCGCGGCCGCGGCCGGGGACGACCCCGGGCGGCGCGCGGCCATCGGAGAGCAGTCACGGATCATCGTCTCCGACGCTGAACGCCAAGTCGTCCAGCCCGCCGACCTCACCCTCGCGCACGCCGAAGCAGAGTCCGTGCTCCACATCGTGGCTGGCCGGTCAAGGGCAAATCCGCACGGCGGCCAGCCGGACGAGCCGCCGTGTTCCACTGGCTGATTTGCGTGTCCCCGGCTACGCGCGGCGTGCCGGGCGCCCCGACAGCGGCGGAGCCCGGCACGCCGCCTTTCTCAGCGCCCGAGGGCCACCGATACGATCGTGATGGTGACCAGGATCATCGCGACGGCTGGGTAGGCGCGCAGCGCGGCTAAGTCGATCTTCCGCCCCGCCGGAAAGCACTGGAGCGGGCAGCACGCCAAGCGGCGGATCCGCCAGGCTCCCGCCCGTGACGGTCGATCGGCGGCCGACGTCGCCGGACAACCGCCCAGGCGCGGTGAACCCCTGGTCTGGGTGCGCTGGGGATCGTGGCGGTGGCCGAGTGCGAAGCAGTCAGCCACCGTGTCAAGCGGCAGGCGAGGCGGGGCCTGCGGCCGTGGTGCATCTCGATATGGCAGACCGTCAGGCCGGAGCCGCGGGCGTCCCTGCGGCTCCGGCTTGTTGGACAAAGGACTAGCTGATGACGATGCCTGCGGGTGCGGCGTCGGCGGGCAGCGGGAACGGGGAGGTTCCCAGCTGGGTCAGGTTGCCGCCGTTGACGGCGAATGCGGCGACGGCGTGGGCCTTGGCCTGATCGACATACAGGAAGCCGCCGTCCGGGCTCAGCCGGGCGTCGACCGCGCCAGCGTTGGGCCCGCCGGCCGGAGTGCCGGCCGGCAACAGGGTCAGCGCGCCGTTGGCGGCGATCCGGTAGGCGGAGATCGTCCCCGATGCGGTGTTCACGGTGAACAGGAACTCGCCGTCATGGGTGATCTCCACCCAGCACGGGGCCATCTGGTGGTCCGGGAACGGGGAGCCTCCGATCGAGGACAGCCTGCCGTTCCGGCGGTCTTTGAACGCGGAGACGGTGCCGCTGTCCGTGGCGGTGTTGTGGGCGTTGGACACGAACAGCTGGTCCGGGTTGGCCGGGCTGAACTCGCTGCCGAACGGGCCCAGGCCCTGGGCCGGGAACGGCGATCCGGGAGCTACGGTCAGCCGCCCGCCGAAACCGACGGTGAAGCTGTCGATCAGGGAGGGCCCCACCTCGGTGCCGACCAGCTTGGTACCGGTGCCGTTGAACAGCACATCACCAGGCGCGGCGTCGGAGGCCAGCATCACTGTCGACCCGGGGATGTGGGACAGGTGGCCGCGGAAGCTGAGCCGGAAGCCGGTGTAGTTGCTGTGGCCAGCCCCGGAGTTGGCCACGTATACCAAGTCACCGTGAACCGCGATGCTGTCGGGCAGCGCGCCGCGGGAGGAGACGACACCGCCGGGCACGAGGCGCAGGGAGCCATCGGAATGGACCCGCAGCACCGAAATCTGGTTGCTGCCCGCATCAACGGCAATCAGGAACCGGCCGTCCGCCGAGAATTGCAGCGCGCCCTGCGAGGCCAGCCCAGAGCCGGTCCCGGCCCCGCCGGCCCAGAACGGGGACCCGCGCTCAGGAGTCAGCGTGCCATCCGCGTGGCGGTCAAACGCCCCGATCGTGTTGGCCGGTTTCGTGTTGTCGTTGACGTAGACGTGCCCGACCACCGGGGACGGACCGTTCGACGCCGAAGCGGACGCGGACGCGGGGACCGCCACGGCCGCCGCCGCCGCCAAGCCGAGCACCAGCACGCCCGACCTACCGCGATTCAGGAGGCGCGTTGCCTGTCGTATTGCGATTCCGGCCGGGACGGCCGTCCGCCCACGCCGATGTGATGCAAAATTCATCTGCTTCCCTTTCCTTCCGGCGACCCGGAACGAGGTCGGCGGCGCACGGCCGCCACGATGTTTGCTCACCATGCATTCGTTGCCGACGACGGCAAGGTTTCCTTCAATCCGGCACAAAGACGAACAGCAGGTCCGCTCGCACCGGTCCGGGGGCCGTGCGGCCGGATACCGCACCCAGGCTCGCAGGTTTTCCATTACCGGCGAAGCGCGAGGCATGAGGCCGGCTGCGATCCAGCCTGCCCCTTTGCCTGCGATTCCGGCGGGAACTGGAGTATGGCGGAGCGTCAGAGACCCTGCCCTGGCTGGCCGTGTTGATATGGCCGCTGCAGACGAGCGCGATGACACGATGCCCGCCAGGTCGTCGGCGATCGCGAACGTGAGCATGTAGGTGCGCACCCGGTCCGGGACACCCGGCAACGAGCACCGTATCGCGTCGGCCGGCGCGAGCGGGCCGCGGCCCGCCCCGGCATGCCCGCAGAGAAATGTTGCTAACGCCAATAGTTGTGTAAACCAATATGTCTTCTGCCGCGTCTTCGATGCGGGTCGATGCTGACAGGGCACCGGGCCTGCCGGGACGCCGCAGCGGCCGCCGGCCGCAGCGAAGGGGAGGGATGCGGCTCGCGGGACTCAACCCGTGCGCGGCCGGGGCGAGTGTGCGGCCAACGCCGCCGCTGCCGCGGGCCGGCCGCTGCGGCCCCGGCGTTCCCGCTCCCGCGGCTTGTCACGGCCCCGTTATATCGCCCCGCGTCCCGGACGTCCGGCGCCGGGGGGCTCATCGCACGCCAGTGCGGCACCGGCGGGGATCCGTACAATGCATGTCCATGGCGATACTCGTGACGGGGGAACAGCTTCCCGGCGGCCAGGCGGCGGAGATGGTGGAGGTGCTGCAGGCTGCCACCCGGGTGCTGGCCGGGGTGGCGCTGCGCAGCCTCGATGTCCTCGACGGCGCGGTTTCCCTTCCGCAGTTCCGGGTGCTCGCGGTCCTGGCCGATCTCGGGTGCTCGCGGTCGGTGCAGGTAGCAGACGCACTCGGGCTGGACGCATCGACCGTTACCCGGCTCGCCGACCGGCTGGTCGCCGCCGAGCATGTCCTGCGGGGCAGCGATCCGGGCAACCGGACCGTGGTCACGCTCGAGCTCACTGACTCCGGGCGCAACCTGGTGATCCAGGTGGTGGAGTGGCGGCGCCGCGAGCTGGCCCGGATCGTCGGGCGGCTGACGCCCGCAGGCCGCGACGAGCTGACGGCCTCGCTGCAGCGGCTGATCGAGGCGGCAGGCGAGGGATACGGGGCCGTCCGGCAGGGCCCGGTCCCGTTGTGACATGCGACCCAGCACCAGGGGCTGACCGGTGACGCTCGCCCGCTCAGGCGCCGCTCCGCTATTGCTGATGTTGCTATCGGCAAGTATTGTCGGCACCAATACCTGATTAGGACAGGTCAGCGGCCTGGCGCTGTGCTGGACCGTTCACGTCAACGGAGCAGAGCAGTGCCCGGCCGAATGCGATATCACCCCGGTTGCGGCGGCACGGGCACTGCGGGCCCGTGGTAAGCGTCTGCCGGCCCGGAGGGGATGGCTGGGATGATACGGTACACGTTCAGTGCCCTGATTACCCTCAGTCCCAGGGTGCCTGAGGATCCGGCGCCCTGCTGCCCGGGCCGGGCCTACGCCGTTGCCGCCCGTGGCTGTTACCTCATTCACCCCTTCTCCTGCCACGGGTACCTCCCTGCGATGATCTCGCTGGACGAGGGGGTACCGGTGAGCCCGAAGCGGCATGCCATGCTGACCGTCGCCCTGGCCGACAACGAGGAGGAGGCGTTTTTCTGCCCCGGCCAGCACTTCACGATATGGGCCGACGGCCTTGTCGGCAGCACCGTACGAGCCGTGGGCCGGGTCGGCTACGGTGCCATCGCCCGCCGTACGTCACCGGCCCGGGCTCCCGTCGACGGCAACGGGATCCCTGGGGGTGTTGCCGATCAGGCGGTAATTTCTGCCCTGATGCAGGCGAGCGCAACACGATGATCACCGGGAGTGCGGTGAGCGCCAGCCTCGCGGCGGCCGAGGCCAGCCGGCCAGCGTGCTGCCGGATGCGGCCGGGCGCTCGTTCCTGGCGGAGCTGGTGCTGCCGCCCAGCCAGGCAATAACCGCGACGTACGGGACGGGCAGGAAGCACAGCGCCGGGACCGCCCACAAGATAGCCACGGCGATCTGCTGGTCCGCGGGGGCACTCAGGCCGCCTGGTGCGCCGTGGCGATAGGCGGCGAACCAGGATGCGCCGGACATCCCGGTGAGGTAGGCGAGCACCCAGATCGTCCACATGGCCGCTGCTGCCATGGCGGCGCGTGCCGGGCGGGGCAGCTGCCCCGATCCTTGCGGCACGCCGGTCAGCTCCAGCCAGATCCCCGTGCCGGCCGCCAGCAAGGTGATCATCTCTGCGGCCGCCAGGGCCGGATTCCTGGCGAGCGCGTTGACCGTGGCCGGCAACCGCCAGATGATCGCGAGGGCGATGAACGCGGTCAGTGCCACCATGGCGCGGGCGCCTGGCCGACGGGAGCGTCCGCCACGGCCTGACGGCAGGTCCGGCGAGCGGGTCCGCCATGGTCCGCCCAGCACCAGCAGAGCCGGGCCGACGACCGCGAAGATCACGAACTGCAGCGCCTGCGCGAAGGCGTACTGCCGCGCGTAGCCCGCCGCTGGCGGCAGCAGCATGATGGTGATCAGGATGACCGCGGCGATGCCGGGCCAGAACCGGGCACGCGCGAGCAGGGTTGGCACGGCGGAGTCCCTCCAGCCGGGTGGTTTGCCTGATGTGCTTCATGATGCGGCAAATACGGGGAAAGAGGCGAGGCATCCGTCTCGGCCAGCCGCATGCTTCGTTATAGCATGCGCCGTGCGGACCGGGGGCCGGCTGCCCGGCGGTCGTGATGGGTCCGGGTGCGGGTCCGTGCCCGGAAGATGAGCAGGCCCGCGGCGGCGAAGGCTGCGGGCCAGGCCGAGGGTTAGGTAATCTCGCAGGGCGGTGTGGCCGAATGCGCCGGCGACGGCGAACTGGGCGGGGCCGAAGGACGGGAACCATTGCAGGACCGGCTTGCTGGCCAGCGGGTTGCCGAGCGGGTTCTGCCGGAAGGTGTCCATCAGGCTGCCCATGATGATCAGGAAGCCCTCCAGGTCGCTCCGGACCAGGACGCCGGGCAGCAAGCCGAAGGCGCTGTAGGCCAGCGCGATGACGGTGAAGGCGGCCGTTACGGCGGCCCAGCCCGCCAGGCCGGGCCGCCAGAAAGCCAGCAGCACCAGGGAGGTGCAGGCGGCGACCGCGGCGGCCACTACCGCGATGGCCAGGGTCCTGGCGGTAATCAGGGGTGGCCTGCCAGTATCCGGCGAACACCAGCCGCATGTCGAAGGCCAGGGTGCGGCTGATGGCGGCGAAGACGGCGAAGACGGCGATCATCGTCACCGCATTCAGGCCCGCGGTGATCAGGGTCAGGTGCCCGCCGTCGACGGTGAGAACCCGCCCGGGGCGTACAGCTCGAAGGTCAGCGGCGTGTGCCCGGCGATGTCCAGCATCAGCTCACACCAGACCGGGACGAACGCGGCCAGCAGCAGCCAGGCGAGCCGGTTGCGGGCCTGGTTGCGCAGCGAGAACCGCCACGCGACGGGGAACTGCCGGAACGCCGGCGCGCTGGGCGGGGCGGCGGGCGCGGCGGGGCCGGGGGCAAGGTCAGTGGCGGGCATGATCAGCGTTCCCAGAGGACTATTCGCGGGGGTGAGGTGCCGGCCGGCTAGGTCAGCGAGCAGATCGAAGCGGTCCTGCTCGAAGACCAGGTGGGTGATGATCACCGCCTGCGGCGCCCGCCGTGTTGTTATGCCGGGCGGCGCAACCGGACCAGGCCCGCCGCGGTCAGCACGGCCCCGGCCGCGATTATCACCAGCCATGGCGCGGGATTCGCGGGCGGGTGTGGTGCGGTCCCGCCGAACCCGGCGGCGGCAGCGCCCTTCGGCATGATCCGGCTGCCGGCCGCGTCGGTCACCGCGTCGACCTTCAGCCCGGAGGAGTCGTCAAGCACCACGATGGTGTGCACGCTGCCGGCAGCCAGCGTGACCGGCATGGCGGTGTGCTCGCCCGGCGCGGTGAACTGCACGATCTGCGCGCCCGGCGAGACGGCCGTGTACGACGTGGCGGACCCGAAGCCAAGTTGCCGCGCGAGAACATCCGGCCCGTAACTGACCGTCACCAGATGCTGCTTGAGCGAGGCCTGCAGGACCCGGACGACGGCCTTGCCCGCCGGCGTGGTCATCTGGTCCTTCAGCACCTCTGTCCGCAGGCCGGGGTCGGGGCCGAGGGCAGCCAGGGTGTAGGCCGCCCCCGCGGTCACCATGAAGCTCGTGGTCAGCGCGGGCTTGCTGGAGGCCGGCGCGCCGAAGCCCCGCATCGCCACCGTGTACTGGCCCGGGCTGACCGCCATGAAGGCAGAGACGGCGCCGTAGCTGACATCCCTCAGCACGAAGGGCTGCCCGGGATTGCCGAACGGATACAGGTACATGTCCATGGCCGGCGCCTCAGGAGACAGATGGGCGATCCGGATCCATCCCTCCGGCCCGGCCGCAGGTGCCGCAGACGCGGCAGGTGATATGGCCGCCACCAGGGCAGCCGTGCTCCCGAGCAGGGTTATGATCATCGCCAGCCGGGCCAGACGCCGGAGCAGTCGCATGGTTACTTACCTCTCATCTGAATAGTGCCCACCCCAGAGGAAATGCGCCGTCGGCCGAGGCCGGGCGCGGCGAGTCAGCGTC
Source organism: uncultured Actinomycetes bacterium (assembly GCA_963806335.1). Classification (GTDB taxonomy): domain Bacteria; phylum Actinomycetota; class Actinomycetes; order Streptosporangiales; family Streptosporangiaceae; genus Palsa-504. The sequence continues at coordinate 284,207 of CAWDXO010000010.1, read as the reverse complement.
AAGGACCGGCGAGAGCAGCCCCAGCGGGCTGGGCGCGGCGAACTCGATGCTCAGCCCGGTCTGGCCGACGGCGGCGGCGTGAGCGGGCAGGTACGGCGGGTTCTGCGCGCGTATCATCGCCAGGGCAGCCGCCAGTCCGCGGCCGACGCCGGTAATGCTTACCTCGCGGAACAGCACCGGAGCGCCGGGAGAGGCATCGCCGAACCCGGTCACCCGGAACGCGTACTGGGACGCCAGCGCGGCCAGCGTGGCCAGCAGGCGGGCGTCCACACCGCCTGCCCGCAGCTGCGCGGCGCCTGGCCCGGTGAACCGGATGTGCGAGTTCCGGAGCAGCTGGGATCCCGCGGCCCTGCGCGCGGCGAGGTCGGCCCGCAGCGCGGCGCGGTAGGCGGACGCCCCGCCGGGCTCGACCGCCCGGACCTCGACCCGGTTTCCGCCCGAACCGAAGCTTGCGATCAGCGCGGGCGCGTACTGGCCGGCCAGCTGCCCGCCGGCCGCCGGGGAGATCGCCAGCACGCCGGCGCCGGGCGGGCTGGCCGCCGCCGACCGCAGCGGCATCAGGCGGCCCGCGGCGACGCCCTGCTCCTGCAGCGCCGCGCACATGCCGGGATCGCACGCGACGATCGCGTCGCCGCTCACCTGGCCGGCGATCCAGGCGGCCGCCTGGGCCTGCACCCCGGCCGCCAGCGATTGCGGGCCAGCGCCGGCCGCCGGCACCCGCGCGGCCCGGGGAGAGGTGCCGGCCAGGCCGCCGGTAACCCACAGGACGATCATCGCGGCACCCGCCAGGGCCAGGACGAGGGTGGCGAAGCGCCAGCGCCGACCGGTATGCCAGGGCCGGGAACCGCTCGCGCGCCGCCGCCTCAGGCCGGCCGCCCGCAGCCACCGCGACACCGCCAGCTTGACAGTGCTGACCAGCACCCGGCCCCACGACGGCTCCGCCTGCCCGGCCGGTCTCCGCACGGGCCCGGCCTGCCTCGTCAGGGCCCCGGCATTCAGCAGGACATTACGGGATGGCGCCGGATCGTGATCTTCCCCGCCCACACCTACCACCCCCCCGGCGGCTCATGGCGCTGCCGTCATCTGGAAAGCAGAGCACTTGAAATAGCCAGGCTCAACCGAAATGGCCAATTAGTTACGGTTTACGCGTCCTGTGGCTTTCGGTACTACAGCAGCGTGCTGTGATGCGGCGTGGCTACGTGATCCCGGCCGCCGTTAGCCTGGCTGCTGCGGACATTCGGCAGCTGATTGTGGCGCATCCGGGCTGTCCGGGTGGTCGCCACAGACATCGGCTTCTCCGCGGGTACAGGGCCGGAAGTGCGGGCCACATGCGAGGCGCTGCTGATGGCCATCGCCGGCCGGCGCGGCGTGGTGGGCGAGCTGTCCGGCCCGGGCCAGGGCAAGCTCGCGAGCCGCATCGGCGGTTGATGACTGCTTTGACGTTCGGTTCCTGGCTGGCTGTAGCTGGCCGTTGCCGTGGCCGCCCTGACGGCACCTGATGGTGATGCGAGGTCGCTGGCGGCAGGCTTGACGGCTGGGGCTGGCGCGGCGTCCGGAGCTTGGCGGTCAGTGCCCGGTGTGGGCATGATGATCGTGGTGGTCGCCCGTGGTGCCGGGCTGGCCGCCCATCATCTTGAGCATGGGGATGCCGCCGGTCCGGGTGAACCGGTAGCACAGCGCGGCGGCGAGGATCAGGAAGATGATGTTCAGGACGGTGGTGTAGTTCCACTGGACGGAGGCCTCGGTCACCGTGGCGTGCCGCCCGGCCGGGATGAGGCCGAGGCCGCCGAAGATCAGCTCGGTAAGGTACCCGGCGGCGGCCATGGTGGCGTAGAAGGTGGCCAGGATGAACAGCATCATCTTGGTGCCGTAGTACTTCCGGTAGATCACCAGGATGGGCACGATGATCAGGTCGGCGAAGATGAACGCGACGACGCCGCCGAAGCTGATGCCGGCGTTCCACAGCACCGCGGCGAGGGGGATGTTGCCGATCGAGCAGACGAAGCTCAGCAGGCTGACGACCGGCCCGATCAAGGGTCCCCACAGCTTGGACGCGAGCGGGTGGCCGGTGAGGACATCGCGGCGAGTGGTCAGGGCTCGCGCGGCCACAACGCTGCCGGTCACCAGCAGGGCAACGCCCAGCACGATCCCACGGGGAAATCCGGGCTCCCACCGTGGCTGCGGTTCCCATCATTCCGCCCATCTCGCCGTGCTCCTCTCGCGAGGTCAAGAGCCGGTTACCAGGCTCGCCTCGTATCAGCGCAGCGCACAGGGCCACACGTCACTTATTCCGGCGACCATGGTCTCCGGTGCCGAGCCGACTTGATGGTAGTGGCCCTTATCGTTGCTGGAGCCGCGGCCGGCCTAGCACGCCGCTCGGGCGATTCCCTCATATGAGAACACCTGCTCTCACGCCTCTTCGCCGGGAGTCCCATCAGGCAAGGGTTTCTCCCGCTGCCACCACTCCCGTGTCCGGGTGGTTCGCCAACCTTGGCGGCGAGCCGCTGCCGGCAGGTGAACTGGCTTCCGGGGCCGGCACCCGGGCACAATGCGTATCATGCCGACATCGCCCCCGTCCCGGCGGCCGGGCCCGCCCTGGCTGGAAGGGCGGCGGAGGTTGCTTACCGGGCTGACCGGGCTGCTGCTGGTCCTGGTGGCCGGGACGATCGGTTATCTCGGCTTCGGCTTGAGCTTGCTCGATGCCCTGTTCCAGACGGTCATCACGGTGAGCACGGTCGGTTTCGGCGAGGCCCGGCCGTTCGGTTCCGGCGAGAAGGTGTTCACGATCGTGCTGATCTTCGTCGGGGTCGCCACGGCCGCCTATACCTTCGGCGTGGGCATCGACACCCTGGTCGAGGGGTACCTGGACGGCACCTTCGGGAGGCGCAGGATGGAACGGCGGATCGGCGCCATGCGCGGGCACATGATCTTGTGCGGCTGGGGCCGGGTCGGGCAGGCCATCGCCCGGCGGGCGGGCGGGGCGGACATGGTGGTGGTGGACGCCTCCGCCGAGCGGATCGGCACTGTCAGTGGGCCGTACGTGCACGGGGATGCCACCAGCGAGGAGGTGCTGCGGGCTGCGGGCATCGACCGGGCCCGGGTGCTCGTCACAGCGCTCAACACCGACGCCGACAACCTCTACGTCACGCTGACGGCGCGGTCGATGGCCCCGGGCCTGTTCATCGTCTCCCGTGCGGCCAGCGAGGCGGCGGTGGGCAAGCTGGTCCAGGCCGGGGCTGACCGGGTGGTGAACCCGCAGGATCTGGGCGGGGCCCGCATCGCCGCCCTGGCCTTCCAGCCGCACGTGGCCGAGTTCCTCGACGTGATCATGCACGACGGGAGCCTGGAGTTCCGCCTAGAGGAGGTGGAGGTGCCGGCCGGATCACCGCTGGCCGGGCAGACGCTGCGCAGCGCCCGGATCCACGACCGGACCGGGACCCTGGTGCTGGCCATGCGCCACCCGGACCGGGAATTCCGCACCAACCCGCCGCCCACGGCACCGATCGCAGGCGGGGAGATCCTCATCGTGATCGGCGACAGCAGCCAGGTGGCGGCCCTGCGGGCCCTCGCCGCCGAGACCGGCCCGCCGCAGCGGCCTCCCGCCTGAGGCCAGCGCCGCCAATACCGGGCCGCTCTGCCTGGCCAAGCCGGCTGAGCGTGTCACCGCGGCCGGGGCTACCTCCTGATTCCGGAGCTGGGCAAGCAGAACGCCCCGTGTATGCGCGATCGGGACGCTGACTTCGATCGGCTCGGGGTCCGCTGCGGCGTGCCGGTAGCCCCGTCTGAGATATAACAGCCTGCCGGGGCTGTGCAGGACCGCGGCGACCTGCGACGCCGTCCGGGCTTCTGCCGCGCCTGGCCAGATCAGGCCGAGGTGACGGTGCCTGGCATCCATTTCATCCAGGAAGGCCCCAGCGCTCTCGGCCGGGTCGGACGCGCATTGGTGCTGCCAGGTTGGCTGTACGGCTCAGTTGGCCTGGACCGCCTCTCCGCATTCTGGGCAGAGGAACGGCTTGCGCTTGGCCCTGGACCGCATGAAAGCGTAGAGGACGAACGGGAATCCCATTTTCGGGATTTCGCGTCTGGCCTGGACCGTTCCGTGAGTGCCGACAACCGACCGGATGCTGATCTACGGCGAAGCGCACCTGCGGGCGATCCTGCGAGCCTATGCGGGGCACTATAACGGGCACCGGCCGCACCAGTCCCGGCAGCAGCGGCCACCGATCATGACGAGTCGGCCGTCATACCGCTGGACGCGCCGGTGCAGCGCCGGAAGATCCTCGGCGGCGTGATCAACGAGTACCACCGCGCCGCGTAGGCGACTCACCGAAACCCTCAGGTCAGACCGGTCGCGACTTTTTGGAGCGGTACACGTTAGTTCAGATCAGCACGGCGGAAGGCGAGGACAGCAGCCATGAGGGCAGCGAGACCGACCACGATCAAGACCGTGAAGTCGGCCATGCTGACCCCTCGGCTGATCTGGTCATTTCCGACCGACCAGTAGAAGAGTGAGAAGTACCGGCCGGGCCGGATGGCAGAGAGCGCCGACGCAAGCGAGCTGACCAGATACGAGACGGCAGCCAGGCCCGCACCGATGCCGAGAGCTGTTCCCCGTCGGCCTGTGAGCGCCCCGACGGTCATGGTCACCAGACCGAAGTCAAGACCCATGATCAACAACGCGGCTGAGACAGCGATCGTGCTAGCCGGGCCGATGTTCAGCTGGAAGCCACGCCCTATCAGGACGCAGATGGCCACCGCGGCAGAGAGCAGCAGCGCCTGCACGGCCATTGCTGCGACTTTCTGGAGAACAATAGCCCGCCGCCGGGCTGGCAGTGCCGTGATCAATGCCAGCGTGCCGTCCTCGTCCTGCCCGGCCAGCGCAGCCGCACCGTAGCCGATGGTCAGCAGCAGCATGATCAGCGGGAAGAAGTTGCTGTAGATATTGGCGTTAAGCCAGCCATCGGGTGAGGTGAGCGGCCCGGTGATGCCGAACAAGGCCGCCGCAGCCGAGCCGCTCAGGCTGTTAAGCGACGTCTGGTGCTTGAACGAGGGATAGAGCACCACGACAACGAGTGCGTAAAGGGCCATCCCGGCCGCGTACCAGATCGTGCTCCGCCGGCGCAGCCGCAGGTCCAGGCGAGTGATGTCAGCCAGCATCCGGCACCTCACTCTCCGGCGACTGGCGGTAGAAGTCGAGGAACAGTTCGTCGAGGTCGGCGGGCCGCGCTATCAGGTCGACGGGGTCATGGCTGGCGATGACGTTAAGAACCGGCCCGATCTCGCCGGTCACGTCGAGCGTCAGGCGCCGGCCCTGTGAGGCGGTGACCGTGACACCCGCTAGAGCCTGCAGAGCAGCCGGGTCGACCGGCTGCCGGAAGCGCACCTCCATCTTCTGTGGTGCCGCCCGCCGGAGCCCCTCGACGGTGTCTTCGGCGACCAGCCTGCCTGCCTTGACGATCCCGATCCGGTCGGCGCTGCGCTGCACCTCGTTCAGCTCGTGCGAGGAGAGGAAGACAGTCCGGCCCTCATCGGCCGTCTCGCGCAGGAGGCTCGCGAACTCGTGCTGCATGAGGGGGTCGAGGCCGGAGGTCGGCTCATCGAGCACCAGCAGTTCGGGCCGGTGCATGAAGGCCAGGACCAGGCCGATCTTCTGCCGGTTGCCCTTGGACAGCTGGCGGACCGGACGGTCGGCCACCACCTGGAACCGGTCGATCAGTCGTCTGGCCAGGGAGTCGTCGTGGATACCGCGCGCACCCAGGAACCAGGCGATGTGCTGCTGGCCGGTCAGCCGAGGGAAGAGCTCAAGATCGCCGGGCAGGTAGCCGGTGCGGCGATGGGCCTCGACGCTGCTGGCCTGGGCATCGAGCCCCAGCAAGGTGGCATGGCCTCTGGTTGGCCGCTGCAGCGCCAAGAGCATCCGGATGGTGGTCGACTTGCCTGCGCCGTTGGGCCCGAGAAAGCCGAAAACCTGCCCGCGCCCAATCCGGAGATTGAGGTTCCGCACCGCGGTGATGCTGCCGTACCGCTTTGTCAGCCCGAACGTCTCGATGGCGCTTGTCACCGGCCGGCACCTCCATGATCTCCCTCGCGGTGCATTTCCCCGGCTTGGGCCGCAGCGGGGCCGCGCAGGAAGACCCCGCCCAGGTAGACGTCGGCGACCTCCGCCGACCAGCGGACCAGGCCATCGCGTGACAGCGGGTCGATACCGACGACCTGTGACAGGTGCGGGCGGAGCAACAGCATGGCCAGGTCGTTGCTCAGCAGAAACGCGCTGCGGACCGCCTCGTCACGACTTGGCCGGATAACCCCGGCCTGCCCCAGGTCCTGCAGGCCAGCCACCGTCACCTGGTACAGCCGCTCAAACAAGGCGATCCCGGCCGGCCCGCCATCAGCGAGGAGCCGCCGGACGTAACCCGCCATTCCCGGCTCGGCTTCCAGCCGGTCGGCAAACAGCGCCGCGACACTGGTACTGCCACCCTCCTCAGGCACACGGGCCAGGTCGGCCAGCATCGACTCCACAAAGACCGCGACCCGTTCCTCGAGCACAGCTCTGAGGTTCTCTTTCGAGCCGTAGTGGTGGATCACCAGCGCGGGCGAGACCCCGGCAGCCGAGGCGATCTGACGGACGGTGACCTCGGCATAACCGCGCTCGGCGAACAGCCCCATCGCCGCGATCCGGATCGCCGCCACTGCCGTCAGGTCTGCCGGGTCTGAACTCATGTTCATATAATTAAACAAACGTACAGCCAGATCAAGTGAATTCGCTCCCGGAGTTGGCCACCGGCCGTCTGCCGGCTGTCCGGGCCAACGCCGTGCGGTTGCCGGTCCGCTGCGGGGCTGCCCGCAACACCGGACTGAAAGCGCCCCGGGACCACCAGCGGTATAGGCGACAAGGCCGGCGGACCTCCTGACCCTGGACACCCATCATGCAGGCCATCCGGGCCCGTAAACGTTCACAAGACCCGCACGGATCACCCCGTACAGCACGTCCACAGTCGGCCAGGCCGGGAATCCCGCCAACGCCAGAACGGCGGTTATCTTAAGTCCATCTGGGATAAGCCCTGGTCAGGAGGGTTTTTGCGTCTGAGACATGTCACTGACGTGAGGTTCTGGGCGCCGCTCAGAACTCAAAAGCGCAGCGACAAAGGGATAGACGCAGTTCACGAGGGTGGACATCGCTTCTGGTGCGTCGTAGACACCACTTAAGATAACCAGCGTAAGAAGTGGTGCGTCAAGCGGCGCCGGAGATTTCTGATGTTTTTGGTGGACTGGTTCTGATCTGGGGTTATTGCTACGGCTGGTGCCCGGTTGGCTGTGTCTGCGAATGCGTGCCGCAGCGGCCCAGCCGCAGGCATGCGGCAGTCCCGCGCCGGGAACGAGCCGTTCCGCGGCGCGGTTGCGGCGCCCGTCACCCGGGTCTTCTCGCCCTACGTAGTGCAAGCGGGCTCGGCCCTGCCCGCGGGTACGGGCGGGCCTGCCCCGACAGCGTTCAACCGGGCTGGTGAGAAGGTCCGGGCGACCAGGGGACGGCTGCCCAGGGTTATCTGCGAGGCTGATCCTCGACGCGTCTGCGGGCTCGCCGTCCCCTCATCGGGGAGAAGGTCTAGGGCGCCGGTACGGGCGCAGGCGGTAAAGCGCTGGTCAGGCGGCCTCCGCCGGGCAGCTGGGGGCACGGGAGGCGATGGCGGGGTCCCAGCCGGTGCCGTGGACGACCATGGAGTAGATCCAGCGCAGCAACGAGGTGGCGCACGCGACCCGGGCCTTCGCGCGCCGCGTGCGAGCCGCGGCCGCTGCGCTGGCCTGCCGTGATCCCCCGGCAGAGGATGCCTGCGCGGAGACGTCGGCGGCGGTCATCGCCGCGTACTTCGCAGCCATCACGGGGTTGTGGATCAGCAGCGGCCATACCGCGCGCCAGACGGCCAGCCGCAGCCCGGGCCGGCCGCGGCGGGAGATGTGCGCCTGACCCTCGTAGGCGCCCGAGGCGTTCTCGGCCGGGACAGCCCTGCGTGCTTGACCAGTGATGAGGAACTGTCGTAGCGGCGCGGGTCGCCGGTCTCGGCCAGGACCGCCGCCGCGCCGACGGCGGTCAGCCCCGGGATATCGCCCAGCCGGGAAAGGCCGAGCTCGCCCAGCACGGCGGCCATGTCCGCCCCGGTCTCCCGCAGCTGGGCGCGGACCCGCTGCAGGTCATCCAGCTCCCCGGCACACCGGCGCAGCAGGCCCCGCCGGTGCGTGATGATCACGCCCTCGGTGTCAGTCAGCGCCGCGAACACGGCCCGGCACACCTGGCCGGCCACCCGCTGCCCGCCCCAGCCGCCCAGCGCGCCGCGGACAGCGGCGGTGAACGCGCCAGCCCCATGGCGGCCAGCTTCTCCGGCTGCCCGCCGCACCGCGACGTCACCACCTGCACCGCCGCTAGCCAGGTCACCGAGTCAAACGGATGCGCGCACGCCTCCGCCGCCACCGGCCAGGCCACCGACAAGAAATCCCGCAGCCGCTGCACCGACGCGGTCGCCACGGTGATCAGCTGAGCGCGGCGCCGGCCCAGGTGCCGCAGCTGCGCCCACTCCTCCTCCAGCTCCTCCGGGATATAACAGTGCAACTCGACAGCCAGCCAGGCGATCATCACGCAGTCGGCAGGTCAGTCTTATGCGTCGTGTAGTCCTGCTGCTGGCGGGCGATATGAGACACCAGCGGCTGGATGCACACCAGCGGCAGCCCCCGCTCGGCGCACAACCGCTGCACCTGCAGCCACCGCGGCCCGGTCGGCTCGCACGCCACCGTCACGTGCGCGAACATCCTCACCCCGGCCTGCCCCACCGCCCAGTCCAGCACCTCACCCAGCCGGAACGCCTTCACCCGCACCGTCTTACGCGCCAGCACCCGCACATCATGATCAACCGCCGCGATCGCCTGCTTTTCATCCCCCAGATCGATCCCGATCACCGCGCCATCACGCGGCAGCATCGCCCGCAGCCGCTCCCGGTGGACCCCCACCGGTCACCCCGGGTCGTGCCGCTACCCTTACCCATCAGGACGTCCTCTCTGGATGCGTTTGGGACACCAAGCCCGTACTACCGCACCAGGAGGACGTCCCCGACTCAACCCGAACCCTCAAAACGGGCGCCTCCCGGGCTACGTCCTATTACTACGTGTCAACGCCGCAGCAAAAACCCTTCCGCGGTTACGGCGAAGACACCCAAAAATGGGCTTGAGATAACGGCGGATATTTGCTTGCTTGGAATTCGCGATAATGCAGGCTGTGATCACGGGGCTGCGCTGCCCGCCGACGCTCGCGCGTCCGGCTGGGCGGGGACAGCGCCATCCCGGGCACCGTACCCAGCAGCGAGTAGGCGCCTGGCTGTAGCCGGACGCCTACTCACCCGCGCGGGGCTACAGTTTCGCCTTGACCACCTGGTAGAACTCGTTTTGCCCGGCGATGTTCGGGTGGAAGCTGTAGACGCTCGGCTTGACTGGAACCCAGTTAAATGTCGACTGGAGGATCAGCCCGTTAATCCACGGCTGTTTGGTGCATACCCCGTGGCCGCCCGGGCTGGTGTTGCGGTTAGTGCCCGACCAGTCCATACGCGGGTCCGCATAGTCGATGTTGAGCCCTGCCTTCTTGGCCACCTGGACCTCACTGATGATCTTGGCGTCGAGTTGGTCCACCCCCTGGTTGAGCCACTGGATGTTGGCCTTGGAGATCCGCGCGGCCGACCCGTCCGGCCCGGAGAGGTGGCATCCGCTAGAGGCCGGATCGTTGGTGAACAGGTGCGGGTAGAGGAGCACGACGATGCGCACGCCGCTGGCGGCACGTGAGGCGATGTCCTGGTAGATGCTGTGCAGCGACGGCTGGCAGTCGTAGTACCCGGTGGGCGTGTAGCAGAAGACGTCGTCGCCTAGCTTGCTGATGAGTTCGGTCTCGCGGTTCGCGAGGCTCTCGCCCTGGCCGTCGAGGCCCTGCACCCACATCTTCTTGCAGTTGCTGCTCGCACCGGTGTTCAGCCCGGTGATGCAGCGGGTGAGCACTCCCGAGAAATCGACGTCGTCCCCGCCGACCCCGATGGTCACCAGGTTGGTTTTAGAGGTGATGTGGTTGACCTGGCCGTTCTCGCTGTTGGCGCCGTATCCCCATTCGAGCTCCGAGCTGGTCGCGCCGCTGCAGGCCCGGCTGACGTAGGAGGCGACGTCCAGCGCCGGATCCTGGTCGATGAGCTCCGGATAGGCGTCATAGGAGCGGTGGCATTGGTCAGTCTTAGTGTTGGTACCGGGATAGAAGGGCGGGTTGCCCTCGCCGGAGGAATAGGAATCGCCGAGGGCCACATAGTGGTAGGCGGTGCTGCCGCCGGTGACCGTGGTGCCCGGCTTGACGCACGAGGGATCGTTGGTGCCCGTCCAGGTCAGCTTGACCACGACGGAGGGCGGGGTGCCCTGCTCCCCGGCCAGGGTGATAAGGAATTCCGGCAGCCCGGTGCTGGTGGACAGGTTGAGCCCGGCCAGGCTCACCGTGCCCGTGCCGTCCAGGGACTTGGTGGCGATGCTGGCGATCGGGTTCCCGTCTCCGCCCTCGAAGTCCACCGTGGCGCTGGAATAGGTACTCGGGGCCGGAGAGGTCACCTGCAACGACGAGTACGACAGGGGAGTGCATAGCTGGGTCGGAATGACCATGCTCGAGGCCAGCACCCGGATCGGCCCCTTGCCGCAGGCACCGCCGGTGTAGGCGTCGAAGTTCTGGATCTGCCCGGAGCCGCCGTCAGAGTTAACCCAGATGCAGGTCGGCCGCTGCGGGTCGGCATTGACGGTGTAGAGCAGCTCGAGGTTGCTGAACGTCTTGGGAAAGTTCGCGCACTGCGCGGACGCGCTGTAGTCGTAGCAATCAACCTGGTTCTGATTGCCATCGGGCACGTAGACACGCGGGCCCAAAATGAAGGCCGGGCCGTTCCAGCCTGCCGTGGGAGTGACCGCGCCAGACAGCCCGGACGGGGTGGCGACCGTAGCGCCGGTCAGGCTGTAGCACGGATCCCCCGAGCTGGGCAGGCACAGGCCGGTGACCGAGCCGGAGGCGTTCAGCATCGGGAACGGGGCGCCGTTCCCCGAGTCGTAACTGAACCCGAGCGGCACCGGCCAGCTCCCGGAACACGCCGTGCCTGCGCTTGCGTCGAAGCAGGCCAGCTCGTCGGTGCCTCCGGCGGTGACCGGCACGATGACCTGGCTGCCGATGGCGGCGACGGCCGGCGGCGGATACGCCCCGTCGGTCACGGTGCCGCTCCCGATGGCCGCCGAGAAAGGCTGCGAGCTACACGGGCCGAACGCGGCTAGGTCGAAGCACAGTAGCGTGTTCTGCGACCCGGAGACGCCCTTACCGTTCACGTAATCGAACGCGTACCAGCGATTCCCGGCTACCACCGGGTCGCTGATACCGCTGATGCCAGACTGCAGCGGCGCGTCGCCGACCGCCGTGAGGGCAGTGAAACCGCAGAACGGGTCCGTATTGGTGGCCGCCTGGGTGGTATCGATGCAAACGACCCCGCCGGTAGCGTCGGAATCCCGGGTGGCGAACACGTACAGTTTCCCGGTGGCCTGGTCCAGCCACAAGCCCGGCTGCCCGGACGTGGCGAAATTGTCCCCGCTGCCGTCGGTGATCGTCTCCGGCGACCAGCACGGCGACGCGTCACCCTGCAGATGGCACGCCACCTGCAGGGTGCTGGCGTGATGGAAGACGTTGTACACCGAGGTCGCCGTCATGGCCACGGCCCAGCCGTCACCGCCGCCGCTCCCGGCATACGACGAAGCCGGCGGCACCGGAATCGTCTCGGTTGCGGTATACGTCGCCGACGATGAGCTGGCCAGAGCCGCGCGAACGGCCGGCGCGCCGGCGAGCTGGAGCGTGGCTACCGCCGACGCTGCGGCCACGCCTAGCAGCAGGGCTTTGAATACCGTGCGGCGCCCACTGGCTTTCCGCCTGGAGACGCGCGGATAATACCCATGTGACATGCAGGCCCCCCTGATCATGTATCCAGATATGGTGACCGGGCTTATCGGACTATGCCATGCTGCAGTGCGCAGACCACTCCAGTCCGGCCATGCGACTGAAAGTAGACGCGCCAGCCGGGCTAGCCGATTACCATGACGCATAACGTTCACATAACGTGATCAGCCGCAGATCCATATCCATCATGATTATTTACAGCTGGAGTTACATATATGCGTATTAAGTAAAAGGTGCCGTCTGTAACATCACGAGCAGTTCACGCACCGAATGTCCGGTTCTTCGCACCTCCCGACCCAGCCGCGAAGGCATTGCTTCAGTACAGAACGGCGGTTACTTGCGCGGGCACACGAAGAGTCAAGTTACTCTCCGTGACGAATGGCCTCTATGATCCTCCTCTCCCGGTCGCCACAGCTCGCGGAGTGTGCCACCGCCTGGCTGCCGCGGCGGGACACTACACTCGCGGCTGTGATGAGGTTCTGCGATGGGCGCTGACGCTGCGGTCGAGCGGCATCACGGCCCGCCGCCAGGCGAAGACGAGATCGCAGCCCGGATGCATGCCGAGGGCCTGAGCCCGCACGGGTGGGGCAACGGCCCCGGCGATACCTACCGCTGGCATGAGCACGGCCACGAAAAGGTGTTGTACTGCGTGCGGGGCCGGATCGTGTTCCACACGCCGGCGGCGACATCGAGCTCGGCCCGGGAGACAAGATGGTCCTCCCGCCGCGCACCGCGCACGCGGCGACGGTCGGCGCGGAGGGGGTGCGCTGCGTCGAAGCGCTCCGCCCGCGAGACCTACAGCCCGGTTGACGGATCCGGCACGTGGCGGACGTGCCCGATAACCTGTCGTGGTCCAGACATCCCTCATCGCGGCAATAGCGGACGATCTCCGCGCACGGCGGCGATGCATATTCATGCAAGCTGGCCAACCACTGGTCAGGTTGGAAAGCGATAGCAAGACGCCGACAAGGCGAGGGACTCTGGCTCCGCGCACATACCCGCCGGTCGGCCCGTCCGCTGCGCCCGTGGCCCATACCGGCGGAGGAATGCAGAACGGGCCGATCTGGCGCGGTCTCCTGCGGGGGCCCTTGGAGATGACCGGACATGCATGATATGGCCAGATGAGGATGGCGCTGATCAGCGTATTGGCTGGTCCAGCCGCTCGTGCGAACCCAGTCAGATCACGTCGCGCCGTTTGGTCAAGGCGAGTCCGGCAGCGGCGAGAGCCACCACGTATGCGATCAGGATGATTCCGCCTACCCACGCGGGCGGCGCGTTCGGGAAGGCCGGACCGGAGGTGGTCAGGACCTCTGAGGCGAGCGCGGGGGCGATGACCGGCGCCCCGAGCATCCAGCCCTGGTGGAAGAGGTTGTAGAGCGCCGTGAATACGAGTAGGGCGCCGAAACTGCCCCCGTACACGGCTATCGCGGCGATCAGGGAGGCGGTCTGGCTGCGCAGCACCGCGCCGAGACCGAGCCCGAAGACTCCCCAGGCTACGAACGCGAGCAAGCTCAGCAGCGCCGAACGCGCTACGGTCCATCCGGCTAGCGACACGCTGACATGCTGGCTGTACAGAAACAGCGGCGTGGTCACCGCGGCGATGATCGTGCCCGCTAGCCAGAACAGCGCTCCGCAGCAGGCCGCGGCGGCCAGCTTGGCCCTGATGACCGCGGCCCGGCGCGGAACAGTCACGAACGTCACGGCCGCCGTCTGGTTCGCGAACTCACTCGTCACGATCAGCACGCCGAGGAGCAGCGCGAATATGACGCCGATGCGCTGCCCCGAGGTCATCATGCTGGCGGAGATCGCGGCCACGCCCGCGGGAGTCCGGGCCTGCGCCGCCGCGGCGAGGGCATGCGCCCGGTCGCCCTGGCCTTGCTGCGGGTAGAGCTGAAAGTGAGTGCTGAACCCGTTGGCCGTCAGCGCCAGCGCCGTGAACACGATGAACCCGGCGAGGAAGAGCCACCCGGTGTCCGTCGTGCGGATCTTCATGAACTCGGCCCTGAGCAGGCGAGCCGGGGTGGTCCCTGTGTCGCCGGCCTGGTCCAGGGCGGCGCTGTCAAGCAGCGCTGTCATCGGATCGCCGCCTTTCCCGCGGTGAGCTCGAGGAACGCGGCTTCCAGGTCGGGCAGCTGCGTGACCATCTGGTGGATGGCGACGCCCGCCCGCAGCGCGGCGTCGCCGATCGCGACCGCGTCCGCCCCGGTGATGTACGCGCCGCCGTCGCCATCCGGCGTTACGGCCGCGTCGCGGCCGAGCGCGGCCGCGAGCTTTCCCAGCTCGGGAGTGCGCACCAGGGTGCGGCTCAGGTATGGCAAAGAACCGATCACGGACGCCACTGTTCCCCGGGCGGTCAGCCGTCCGGCCGTAATGATGACCAGGTCGTCGGCGAGCTGTTCCATCTCCCCGAGCAGGTGGCTGGACACCAGGATCGTCCGGCCCTGCGCAGCCAGGGTCCTGAGCAGGTCGCGCATCCACCTGATGCCCTCCGGGTCCAGCCCGTTGGCCGGCTCGTCGAGGATCAGCACCTGCGGGTTCCCGAGCAGCTCCGCCGCGACGCCGAGACGCTGGCGCATGCCGAGAGAGTAGCCACGGAACGTCCGGTTACCTGCCGCGCCGAGCCCGACAAGCTCAAGCACCTCGTCCGCCCGCGCCAGCGGGATGCCCGCGGACTGGCAGACGATACGCAGGTGATCGCGCCCGGTGCGGTCCTTGTGCGCCGCGCCCGCCTCGAGGATCGCGCCGACGCGCCGGATCGGCTGATCCAGGTCGGCATAGCGGACGCCGCCGATAGTGGCCGTTCCCGCGGTCGGCTCGACCAGGCCGAGCAGCATCCGCAATGTCGTCGTCTTCCCCGCGCCGTTCGGGCCGAGGAACCCGGTAACGCGGCCCGGTTCCACGGTGAACGACAAGTCATCGACGGCCATGACGCCGCGGTATTCCTTCGTCAGCCCGCGGACGTCGATCCGTCCCTGGGACATCAGCGCGGGAGAAACCCGCTTTCCGCCGAGCGGCCGGTCAGGGAAACCCGGCCCGGCGCCGTCCGCGCCTGCGCGGCCCGTCCGCATGCCGCTGCGAGTACGCCGCACCAGCCATACCAAGCCGCCCATCAGGACGACCGCGAGCAGGACAACCATCGCACCTCTCCAGCCGCAACCGCACGCCGCATCGGGGGGCCGGCGAAATGGCGGTGGCCGGCGAGTAGCCCTCGGGGGACTAAATCTACATAGCAAGGGTTAGGGCGGCAAGGGCTCCCGGCAGTAGCCGCGATGAGGTGCGCCTGGAACATTATCCAGAGCCCGATGTTCTGCGCGCAGCGCATAACCCATCCGGCGCGATTGCACCGGCGCCCGATTCGATGATCTGGCTTCCTTTGAGGATGTGCAGCAAGGAGGAGGCGAAGTGCCGCCAGGTCAACTAACTGCGGATGGGTATGCCAAATAACGCATAAGCATCCGGATAGCCAACGCCCGCTATTCGGCAGATGAGGACGATCAGTGTCCCGTGTCACATAAGTCGGCCCGTTGCCAATCACTGCGGCCGTTTTGCTCTCTTTGCCAGTTGATTCGGCCCGGATTCATAAGAAGGCCCGCGCAGGTCAGCGGCACACCATCGGGCCGATATATCTGTCACCGGACAATCAGGGCCCTCTCAGCATGAGCTGACAAGAAGAACCTGGCCTCGGTCATCGCCCTCAGGCAGCGTCAGGTCACCACCGCGGGCTTGGCGCTTGCCGGGGCTGTGACGGCCCGGCGTATCACCCGGTCACTCAGGTTCGGCTGGCCGGAGCAGTGATGCTTGACACGAGTCGACCGTCGCCGGATAGAGTGGCCGCATGAAATCCCTGATTCAGGGATTTCTCACCGGAACGCGGGGTCAGGCTCGCGCTCTGGCACCGAGGAAGGTGATATCTCCCCGGTTTTCGTGGCACTTGAACACGCCGCGGGAGATTTCACCGCTCTGGGGACGGATCCCTCACTGAGTGTTCAAGTCCCCCCTCGGACACATAAATTCCCCATATCCGCCTGTTTCCGGGCATGCCAGGACGTCACCCTGAGCGCAGGCTTCCGCTAGCGCCGGGCGATCGGCGTTCCTTGCCTGCTCCTCCTTCCTATACGGGCTTTCCAGCCGGGTTAGTTTGTTTTCACAGTGGCGGTCTTGGCAGTCTGGGTGGCGCGTGCCTGCACGGCCGCGGCGGCTGGATCCCAGGTGAGGGTGATCTCATGCTCGCGCAGGTACCCGATCACCTGCTCCGGGCGGACGGCGGGCCGGACATCGGTACCAGCGCGGGTGCGGCGCCGTGCGCGCACCGCGGGGGTGGTGAGAAGCAGGTGCAGGGCGGGCAGGTGCGGCAAGAGTTTGTCCTCGCGGACGTAGGTGTTCTTCGGCCGGGCCGGGTCTAGTGTCATCGCGCTGGTACGTTCGTGCCGGCAGCGGTACGCGGCCTTGCCGTTAGACCAGGCCGATTCCATCCGCCTGCCGCAGACGCCGCACGCGAGTATCCCGGCCAGCAGGTACCGGCGCAGCACAGGCTCACCCTGCGGCGCGGGTCCGCGGGCAGCGTTAATGTCCTGGGCGGCGATGAAGTCAGCTTCACTGACCAGCGCTGGGTGCGCGGGCCGGTTCGAGATCACCCACCCGCCGGGCAGGTTCCACCGCTGCACGCTCTTGTGCCCAAGCGTCACGTTACCCGGGTCGGCGAGTTCGGTGTCGGTGCGCTGCCGGTTCCACACCTGCCTGCCCGTATAGCGCGGGTTCCGCAGGATTGTGGTTACCGTGCCTAGTGTCCACCCGGCCCCAGTCCGGTGCATATTCCTGGCGGGATCGGCCGCGGACGGGCAGGGCACCCCGCCCTCGTTCAAGGCACGGGCGATCCGCGCCACCGAGTGCCCGGCCAGGGGCTGCGCGAAGATCCACCGCACCACCGGCGCGGTCGCCGGGTCGGGTTCTAGGCGGTGCGCGCGCCGTCCCCACGCGGCGTGCGCCTTGTTCGGATGTGGACCCGCGTCGGCCAGCCGGTACCCGTACGGCGGACGCCCGTCCAGGTAGCGGCCCTGCTCCCGGGTCTGCGCCGCCATCGCGGTCCGCACCCGGATGCTGGTCCGGGTGATCTCCCGCTTCGACGACAGGCCGAGCACGGTCATCTCTTCTCGTCATGCTCGGAGGCGTAGTCGACCCCGCCGCCTGTCTCCGGCATCCACAGCTGCACGCCGTAGTGCTCGAACAGCGGGGCCATCGCCGAGTACTGGCTGCCGTAGAACGCCCGCTCGTACTCCCCGATCACGATCGCGTTCCACCCGCGGTCCGGATCCGCCACCGCGGCCACGAGCGCGGCGGCCGGCGCGACGACTTGCGGGCGGCGGCTGCATCAATCGCGGCGGCTGAGGGAACTGGCGTCGAGGACTTGGTCATCCGGAACGACCGTCCCGTCGGGGTTGTGGCGCGGGATGTGATGAGGTTCCTCGGGTGGCTCTGAGGCCCCCGGATGGCGCTCGTCCCGGGCATCTGCTCATAGTCGCTGTGAGCGCGCATGTCGCTGCAGGATCGACTCGCCCTCGCCGGGACCCCGCCGCACATCGGCAAGAGCAGCGACGGCAGGGCGGCCGCTGGGCATGTCTGGGCGATCTCACTCAGGATCGCCGGCGCCGTCCGGTGCCTACCGGCGAGGTCATGTCCGGCGCCAGGCGGGAACTGCTCAAGACCGCCGCGGGCATCGCGATGGTCAGTGACAATGCACCGTCCCTGCGGCCGCGGCTGGTCCGGCAGGTCCAGGCCGCCAGCCAGGCCGGGGCGTTCCTGCAGGCCGTGGCCGACGGCGGAGTCTGGCCGATCTCTAGCGCGTCGCCGACATCCCCACGGGGTCAACCAGGCCGCGGTCGCCGGCGAACAGGTCGCGGTGCCGGCACGCCAGTTAGGTCAGCAACGGCTGACCGGCGCCCGCGCTTTCGTCGACAGGCTTGCGCAACGCGCCCGCCTGCGGGCAGACATCAGCCCTCCACCGCGGCAGGCATCACGTGGCTGCTGATGGATCCCTCGTATGCCAGCGGCTGACCGCCAACCGGCTGGACGGCCGACGACCTGCCCGCACTGCTCACCCGAAGCACCCGGCGGCTGCCACGGGCACCGCTTCCTTCCGGTTTCCCGGATGGGTTGATGCCAGGGCAACCGGGGAGAGCTCACCGGGGCTATCGGCCAGTCACGGCGAGCGGCCGTGGTGACCAGCGGCGACGTATACGTCTGTTCGCTAGCCGGCCAGCGCCCACACGGCCGCGTTCCCGGCCCCGACGCCAAGCAAGGTGGCATAGTGCAGTCCCCCGCCAACACGGCTATCCCGCCCAGAGCGTGTCGTGTGATGAGTGCTCATCACTGTGAGAGTTGTGCCTGCGTGGGGCCGGCTGTTGGGGGCTGTCGCTTGCCGGCATCGATGATCACGAGTACAAACAGGACGTGGGCAGGGACCCGCTCGGTAGAGCTGGTGTTAGCGCGCAGCTGGAGTTGCACCTTGCGGGCGTATTCGGCGTGGTCCGCGACGGTGTCCGGCTCGCTGACGGTAGCCTGCGCAGCCGCAAGGCGCGCACCCTGCTGAAGTTGCTCGCGGTCGAGCGGGCCCGGCTGGTGTCCGTGGACCGGATTACCGAGGTGCTGTGGGACGGCGACCCGCCCGCGGCGCCGGCGCAGCATGTGGCGACTCTGGTGAGCCGGCTGCGCCGGATCCTGGGCTCGGAGGTGATCCGGGGCGGGCGTCAGGGCTACCAGCTCGCCGGAAGGCCGGCGATCATGATCGACCTGGACGAGGCGGCCCGGCTGACCCGCCATGCGGAGCGGAAGCTGGGGATGGCGCCCGCGGTGGCGGCGGCGGCGGCTGAGCGCGCCGTCGAGATCCTCTCGCCGGGAACCGCGCTGGCCGAGGAGCCTTATGCTGCGTGGGCCGAGCCGGCCAGGGATGAGCTGCGCGGACTGCTGCGCCGCGCCCGGCACGTCCTGGCGGAGGCTGCGCAGGCGACCGGCGACGCGGACCTAGCGGCCCGGGTCGCCGCGGATGCGATGGCCGATGACCCGTTCGACGAGGGCGCGCACCGTCTTTTCATGTCCGGCTGCGCGGCGGCGGGCGAGCGAGCGAAGGCGCTGGAGGCTTACGCCCGCCTCAGCAGCCGGCTGGCCGAGGAGCTGGGAACCGATCCCGCGCCGGAGACACACGATGTGTACCTGGCCATCTTGCGCCAGCGGCGTCCCGGTGACCCTGGCCGACGCGAGGCCAGCCCAGCACGGTCCGGCACTCCGGCCCGGTCCGGCACACGCCCGCCCCGAAGCGGGAGCCTCGCCCGGAGGCCCGAGGCACCGCGCGAGCTGGCCGGGCGCGATCGTGAGCTGGCCGAGCTCGCCGGCACGTGGGCGAAGGCCGCTGCGGGTGAGCCGGGCGTGGTGCTGATTGTGGGCGAAGCCGGAATCGGGAAGACCAGGCTGGCCGAGGCGCTGGCGGCGGAGGCGGCCTCAGGCGGGGCGATGGTCTTGCCTGCCCGCTGCTATGAGACCGAACGGTCGCTGTTCCTGCAGCCGGTGGTGGAGGCGCTTCTCCCGGCTGTCACCGCGCGGCCCGCCGCGGAACTGCGGCGGCTGCTCGGCGACGATGCGCCGTCTTTCGCTGCGCTGGTGCCGGAGGCCGCGGCGGTGCTGGGATCGATGCCGGCCGAACGGGTGCCCGTCGACATGCAGCGCCGCCGGACGTTCCTGGCCGTGCTGGGCTTCCTGCGCGAGCTGGCGGCCCGTAACCCGGTGCTTGTCGTACTGGACGACCTTCAGTATGCGGGCCAGTCGACCATCGAATTCGTGCACTACCTGGGCCGGAACGCGGGCGGCAGCCGGCTGCTCGTGGTCGCCACGGTCCGGGCCGAGAACGACGCGGACACCAGTGCCGCGCTGGCCGCCGTGGCCAGCCGCGTCGAGGTCGGGCCGCTCGGAGCGGCTGCCGTCGAGCAGCTCGCGGGCCGGGCCGGCCAGGCGGGCCTGGCCGGCCGCATCCTGCGGCAGACCCGCGGGCACACGTTGTTCGTGGTCGAGGTGCTCCGCGCGCTGGCCGAAGGCGACCACGGCCTCCCGGAGTCACTGCGCAGTGCCGTGAAGGGGCGGGTCCGTCGTCTAGGTCCCGAGGCCGAGCAGCTGCTGCGCGCCGCCGCCGTTCTAGGCGCGGCGGTCGACCCGTCCATCGTGGCGGGCCTGGCCGACGTCCCGCCCGCGGCCGCATTGCGGCTCTGTGAACTAGCGCTGCGAGCCGGGCTGCTGGTGACCGCCGGGCGCGACTTCGAATTCGCCAACGACCTGATCCGTGAGGCCCTGTACGCCACCACCCCGGAGCCCGCCCGGCTGGCTTACCACCAGCGCGCCGCTGACCGGCTGACCAGTCAGCCGGAATCGCTGGCCCGGCACGCCGCAGCCTGCGGCGACTGGCTGCGGGCGGCGCGGGCGCTGCTGTCGGCGGCGGATGAGGCTTTCCGCCGGTTCGCCGTGACTGATTCGGCGGCCTTGGCCACCCAGGCGCTGGAGGCGGCCGAACGGGCCGGGGATCTTGAGGCCGGCGCCCGCGCCCGGGTCATCCGCGGCCGGGCGCATGAGGGGGTGGCCGCGGTCGCCGCGGCGCTGGCTGATTTCTCCGCCGGAGCGGCCGCGGCCCGCGCGGCGGGTGACCAGCGCCTGGAAATGCTCGCCTTGCGGCAGCTCGGCGGGGACGTGCCGGTGGCCCACGGCATGCCGACCGGCTACTGCGAGTCCCAGCTCGTCCGGGGCCTGCGGCTGGCGGAGCTGCTCGGCGACCAGGCGGCTGCGGCGGATCTGCTCGCACGCCTGGCCATCATCGCGGCCAACACGCTGCAATTCGATCGTGCGCTCGAGTACGGGCAGCGTGCTGTGGCTGCGGGCCGGGCGGCCGGCGACGATCAGGCGCTGGCCGCGGGCCTGGACGGGCTCAAGACCGCTCATGCTTACCTCGGCCACGCCGGCGCGCTGGCCGGTGTGCTCGACGAGCTGGAGCCGCTGCTCCGTCGCCAGGGTGACCTGTTCCGGCTCCAGCATGCCGTCTTCGAGTCGGCGTTCGTGCCGCTGGCGGCAGGCGACTGGGACCAGGCCATCGCGGCGATCCAGGCGGCCATCCAGATCAACCGGCGCAGCGGCTACCCGCATTGGGCCGCGTCGTACGTCGCCCATCTGGGCTGGCTGGCCCGGCTCCGTGGCCGTGACGGCGAGGCCGCCTCGCTCGGGCGCCGGGCGGTGCGCCTGAGCGAGGCGAACGACCACCCCTGGGGTGGTGCGCTGGCCTGTGCCATGCTCGGCGCCACGCTAATGGCGGGCGGAGACCGGGCTGAGGCCATCGAGCTGTTCGAGCGCGGCCACGCGATAGCCGGCCAGAACGGCGCGGCGGCCTACCGGCTGCACTGCCTGGCTCCGCTCGCCGAAGCGACCGGCTCACCCGACATCCTCGCCGAGGCCAGCCGGCTGACTGGCCGGCGCCACGCTGCCGGCCGGGGACGCGTGGGTGCTGGGATATGAGGCGTACCTGTCGGTCGCGCGAGCCTGGCTGACGGCGGGCCAGCCAGAACAGGCCCGCGCGGTGCTGGCCCCGTTGCTGACCGCGGTGGAGCGGGTGCCCTGGGTGGCTGCGCTGGCGGCGGCGCTGGTGGTCGACGGCACCGCCCTTGGCCGCCTCGGCGAGCGTGCGCGGGCGCGGGCGGCGGTGGACCGGGGCGCCGCCCTGGCCAGGGAGCACAGCCTGGCTCACGTCCGGCGCGAAGCGCGCGCCGCGGCGAGCCTGCTCAGATGAGCCCGGCCAGGCAGGCGGCGGCCCGCGCGGCCCCGTCGGTTTCTACCGGCAGGTAACTGACGGGACGGCCGATCTCGGCCGCCATGGCCTGGGCCAGCGATTCCGGCTCGGTGTCGGTGTACTCCAGGCAGCGGCCCGCGCGGTACCTGTCGAGCCGGTGCCGGACGTGGAAGTTCTGCTCGAAGTGGTGCCGGAGCGGCACGTAGAGGAAGGGCCGCCGGGCCGCGGTGAGCTCCATCGTGGTGGTCAGGCCGCCCTGAACCACGGCCAGGTCACACGCCGCCAGCTGCCGGTAGAGGTCATGGACGTAGCCGTGCAGCTCGAGGCCGTCCTGTGCGGGCAGCGCGGCCGGGTCGATCCGCGGCCCGGTCACCACGATCATCCTCAGCCCGGGCACGAGCCGCTTCGCGGCCGGATAGGCCGCCACAACACGGCGCAGCAGGTCGGCACCGACACCGGAGCCGCCCACGGTGACCAGGCAGATCTTCTCATCGGGGCGGTAGCCAAGCTCGGCGCGGATCGCGGCCCGGTCGGCGACCTCGACCGGATCGTAGCCGGAGATGTAGCCAGAGAACCGGTAGTGCTGCTCAACCCAGTCCCGGATCGGCGGCAGGCCGGCGCCGAAGGTGTCCGGCACCACGTCACCGGGGTTGCCGACGAACACCGCCCGGTCCCGGAGCCGGGGGAACCTCCCGATCTGCTCGATCATCTCGGCGTTGTAATCGGCGGTCAGCGCCGCTTCCCCCGCGCCGCCGTCGGGCATCGGCAGCCAGCCCACGAAATCGGTCAGCCAGGCGTAGGGCGCGCGTTTGAGTTCGGGGTTCTCGTGCAGGAAATAGTCCACCTCCCACGCCTCGTCCCCCACCCACAGGTCGTAATGCTCGCTGGCGACCAGGTCGGAGAAGACCATGAAGTTGCTGATCATGATCTCGTCCATGCGGCGGGCCGCGGCGAACATGTGCAGGTCATGCTCGGCGCACTCGTCCTCCAGATGCCGTGACTCACTGGCCAGGAACGCCGACGCCGGATGAATGCGCTCGCCCTGCCTGGCCAGCAGTTCGGTCACCGGATGCTGCGCCAGCCAGTCCACCTGCAGGCCAGGCTGGAGCTTGCGGAGCTCGCCGGCGATGGCCAGATCCCGGCGGGCGTGCCCGAGCCCGATCGCAGACGACAGGTACAGGACGCGGCGGCGACGGTCCAGCGGCCTGGTCCACCGGCGCGGAGAGGCTGGTCCGGGGCGGAACCGGTCGGCGAAATCGCGGATCGCGTGGTTGACGACCACCGGTTCGCGCCCGTTCGGGCAATGCCCCGCCCCCTCCAGCACGAGCAGGCCGGCCCGGTCAGCTCGGCGACCCGCTCGCTCCACGACAACGGGACGCAGCGGTCCTGGTCCCCGTGGATCGCGAGCACCGGGCAGCGAATGTCACGCAGCAGCCGTTCGGTCTCCTCCGGGCCCGATACTGCCGGCGGCGCGTCTTCACGGGCCAGCTGCGTCTCCGGGTTAGTCTCCATGGCCCAGCCGACGGCATCCTCGCGCTGCTTGGTGGAGTGCGGCTCGCAGAACAACTCGCCGAAGAAGAACTCGCTGAACCCCCGCCAGTCTCGCAGCCAGTAATGCCGGTTCTCCTTCGCCCAGCCCTCCCCGGTGTCGAGCACCTCGTCGAAGTCGTACTCGGTACGCGCGGCCGGCAAAGCCCCGAGCCCCGGTCCTCCCGCGGCGATGGCCACCACCCCGAGGACACGCTCGGGGTGCAAGGCGGCCGTCAGCAGCGATATCCAGCCGCTCGTTGATATCCCGACGATCACGGCGCGGTCGACGCCGCAGGCGTCCATCACCGCGACGGTGTCGGCCACGAACTCGGTGTCGGCGTACGCCGCGGGCGACTGCGGCCGGTCAGAACGTCCGTTGCCGCGGGGGTCGATGGTGATGACCCGAGACCGGCGGGCGAGATAGGGCACCTGGGCCTTCCACGCGCGGGAGTGAACGATCGGGTCAAGAGGCGCGAACACCACTGCTGGCTCGCCCTCGCCGAACACCTCGTAACCGACCTTGACGCCGCCGCGATCAACGAAACCCTCGGCGTCCGGATACCTGGCCCGCATAGTCCCTCCCCGGTTCTGGCTGATGTACCAGTTCTAGCGGCCCCCATTGCAACGCCGTTGCCACGCCATGGCAACAACCAAGCCGACCATGGCCTGAGCACACCAGTACCAGGAGGGAAACGACATGGCCATTGACACCGGCAAGCTGCAAGAGTTCCTGGGCCGGTTCATCGCCGACCTCGGAGCGACCGTCGCCGCGGGAAACGTGGTGATCGGCCACCGGCTGGGCCTGTACCAGGCGCTGGCGGGCGGGCCCGCCCGCGCCGAGGAACTGGCGGCCCGCACCCAGACCAGCCCTCGCTACATCGCCGAATGGCTGCGCGGGCAGGCGGCGGGCGGGTACGTCCAGTACGACCCGGCGGCCGAGGCTTACTCGATGACCGAGGAGCAGGCGTTCGCGCTGGCCAACCCGGACGGCGGCGTCTACGCCCCCGGCGCGTTCCTGCTCGCGCTCGGCGCCCTCAAGGCCGAGCCACGCATCACCGACGCGTTCCGCACCGGCGCCGGGATGGGCTGGCACGAACATGACGAAGACGTCTTCCTCGGCTGCGAGCAGTTCTTCCGGCCCGGCTACATCGCCAACCTGGTGACATCGTGGATCCCGGCGCTGGACGGGGTCGACGGCAAGCTCCGCGGCGGCGCGAAGGTCGCCGACATCGGCTGCGGGTTCGGCGCATCGACGGTCCTGCTCGCCCGCGAGTACCCGAATTCGGCCTTCACCGGCTCGGACTACCACGACCGGTCCATCGAGATCGCCCGCAAGCGGGCCGGCGACGCCGGGGTCGCCGGCCGGGTGAGCTTCGAGGTCGCCACGGCCACCGGGTTCTCCGGCACCGGTTACGACCTCGCGGCGACGTTCGACTGCCTGCATGACATGGGCGACCCGCTCGGAGCCGCACGCCACGTCCGTCAGGCGCTGGCCCCCGACGGCACCTGGCTCATCGTCGAGCCCTACGCCGGCGACGCGATCACCGACAACCTCAACCCCATCGGCCGGATCTACTACAACGGCTCCACCCTGATGTGCGTCCCGAACGCCATCTCCCAGGCGGGCGGCTACGCGCTGGGCGCGCAAGCCGGCGAGGCCGCGATCAGGCAGCTCGTCACGGACGCCGGCTTCACCCGTTTCCGTCGCGCCGCGGAAACGCCGTTCAACCTCATCTACGAGGCGCGCCCATAGCTCATGCCAGCAAACCAGAGTCGAGACAACCGTGGCCGGCCGGATGGCACAGACCGCGCAGGCCTGGACATCCCGGCAGGTGAGCGGCCGCAGCCGCGGACCGGAAACCATCCCAGAACGACGTCCAGGACATCTGCCTGTTCCTGGTGTCGGGCTTTTGCGACCCCGGCCGCCATCGCAGGAGGGGAGAGAAATGGATGAGATCGGCCAGGACCCGAAGCTGAATCCCGGCATTCCCCGCGGGCGCTGGCTCGACGCTGCGGTGGCGGTAGCCCTGATCGCCGCGGTTGTCGTCGCGGTGATAACCGGCCGGGGCGGCCGGCCTGCCGCCTCTCCCGCGGGCGGAGCCGGCACGGCGGCGGTCCGGCGCTGCTGCCATCGACCGGGCGGACACAGATCCCGCTGCCGTTCGGCCAGCCCGGGGGCATGACCATACTCGGTTCCACGGCCTGGATCTCGGACTGGTCGGCCAGTCAGATCGTCGGCGTCGACCTGGCCGCCAGGCGGGTCACCAGGACGCTGCACGTCGGCTACTGGCAGGATGAACTTACCAGCATGACATCGGGCGCCGGGTCGCTATGGGTCCTAGACTTCTTCGGCCCGCTGCTGCGCATCGACCCGGCCAGCGGCGTCATCACCAAGCGCTTCCCGGTCCGCGGGCTGGGCGCCGATGTAGCCTACGGGGACGGCTTCATCTGGGTGATCACCGACGAGCCCGCCGCTGACGGCGGCCAAGAGTACCTGTACAAGATCGACCCGTCCCGCGACGTGATCGTGAAGTCGGCCCCGGTCCCGGGCGCGGGACCGGCATGTGCCGCCTCCCCCGGCCCGCAAGGCATCTGGATCGGCTGCGCCGGCGTCGACCGCATCACCTTGATCAGCCAGGGCTCGCTCCAGCCGGTACAGAGCCTGCGAGTCGACAGCGGCGGGTACACCCCGCAGATCATCCCCGGCCGCAAGGTCGTGTGGGTGCTCACGCCGTCCGGGCTGGCGCGGGCGGACCCGGCCACCGGCAGGATCACCGCGATCATCCGCACCGGCTATGCCCCCAGCGCCCTGTCGGCCCCGGCCCTCATCATGGACCCGGCGGGCCGCCTGTGGATCACCGGCTCCGTGCTAGCCGTCGTGATGCCAGGCACCCTGACCGCCCATCCGGTCGCGCGTACACCGGACCTGATCAGCGCGGCGGCAGACGGGCCGACCATCTGGGTCCACACCGGATCCGCCCTCGTCAGGCTCCAGGCCGGCACTTCCCATGCCACCGGTGCTACTGCCAACAAACGGCCGCCGCCAAGCTCCGGCGTTCCGTCATCTGATCACCACGCCGGAGCCTGAGAGGCGAGCCTTGCGACAAAGGCACATAGGCCATCGGCGCGGCACCGAACAGATAATCTGCGCGTCTTCACCACTGGAATCTGATGGTCAACTCCACGCAATATTAAGCGATCTGATTTCCTGCCAGAAGAATGGGAAAGGCTGCACGGTGACCGCTAAGGAAACCTGACCCCGCCGACTGAACCATGAGCAAGGCATCTTTCCCCACAGGGATTTCTCCGGTCGAGTCAACTTGGGTTGCGTGTTACGACTGGTACCTGACGGGACCGGCGCTTGGTGATGGATGGTGGCTGGATGCCGAGTGAGGCCCGGCTGGCGAGGTCGGCACCCCAACGGTAGGTAAGGACGCGGCGCGCGTCGAGCGGATGCTGGAAGAGGGCGGTTCGTCTTGTCCTGGGTGCGGGGGCGGCTGGCGCGGTGGGGGCCATGCCAGGCAGCGGGTGATCTTCGGGCCGGGGCGGCGGGGCAGGCTGGTGCGGCCGCGCCGGTCGCGGTGCACGGTGTGCGGGGTCACGCATGTGCTGCTGCCTGCGGGGCTGCTGGCGCGCCGCCCGGATGAGGCGCGGGTGATCGGCGCGGTGCTGGCCGCTGCGGCCCGGGGCCGGGGGCATCGCCGGATCGCCCGGGAACTGGGGATCCGCAGGACACGGTGCGGGGGTGGCTGCGCCGGTTCGCCAGGCGGGCCGGGCAGGTCCGGGACATCTTCACCAGGGTCGCGGCTGCGGTGAGCGCGGACCCGGTGCCGCTGGCGCCCTGCTTGGAGATGTGCCCGTGCCGGAGAGTCAGGTCCGAGCCTCGGACCGTCGGGGTCAGCCCGGCCCAGCTGGCCAGCTTGCGGGCGCTTGCGAACCGGCTGATGTCGTCGATCTCGGCGAGCATCACCAGCGCGATGAACTCCCCGACGCCGGGCAGCGTCGTCAGTACCTTGACCCGCGGGTCGGCCTTGGCTCGGGCGTGCAGCTCGCCGTCGATCCGGGTGGTCAGCGGCGCTAGGCCGTCGATGACGGCCAGGCAGTCGGTGACGATCTCCCGCGACGGAGGCGGCAGGTCCAGCTCGGCTAGTCAGCCGCGGCCGGGCCCGGTCCAGTAGCTGGCGGACCGGTCATAGCCGTGGTCGGCGGCGACCGCGTGGATCCGGTTACGCTGCTGGGTGCCGAGGCGGACCAGGCTGATCCGGTGCCGGATCAGCGCGCGGAGCTGACGTACCTCCGCCGGGGCGATCCACGCCTCGGGCAGCAGGTCGGCGGGCAGCAGCATGGGAGGCGGAGGACGACCCGTTCACCCAGGCGGAGCTGGATGAAGCGGCGGCCCGGCTCGGGCCTGCGCCGCGTTCGGATGTGGCGTGAAGGCGGTCCTGGCCGCAGGTGCCCTGGTGGCGGTTGACCGCCGAAACCGCCTGGTCGGCGCCCAACTGCGGGTGCTCCAGCAGCAGGGAACGCCGGTCCGCGTCAGTTCCGCAGTGGTGGGCCAAGTCTGGCGAGACGGGCGCAAGCAGGCGAACCTCGCCCGGGTGCTGGCCGGCGTCGGCATCGAGGCACTTGGTAAGGACGACGGCATACGCATCGGCGAACTACTCGCACTGTCAGGCTCCGCAGATATCGTCGACGGACACGTAGCGCTGATAACAGCGCACGCCGACCTTGTCTTGACCAGCGATCCCGGCGACATTCGCAAGCTACTGCACGCTCGCGGGGTTTCGGCGCGGGTCCAGACCGTGTAAGGCTCCTGGGCCCTGCGAATCTCCGCTTCCCAGCCTGGCACCACGGGTATCGGATGGCGTGCCTCCGTGGAGGCTGGCGGCCGCGGCCGGCGTTTTCGGCCTGGCCCGGGCCCAGGACCGACGCCGGGCTGGCCGTACCGCAGGACCCGGTGGCCGGATTTCGCTGATGCTTGCCGTGACCGGCTCTGTGCTCGTTGCCAGTGACACGCAACGGTCCGCGCCCCGCGGAAGGCTGCGCATAGCGGTTGCCTACTTCTTCAGCTTTGCCTTCGCGGGCTGCTTCGGCGGCAGCGACCGTGCGTGCCCGATGCCGATTTCCACCCATCGGGAAAGGTCGTCTTCGCTGGCCAGGTCTTCCGGGCTGACGCGCAGCCAGCCGGGCATCTCCCGGCCCTGCATCACCGCGGTGGTGGCCCTGGACGCGGCCAGGAGGCCGGCTGACCGCTCGGAATCGACGTGGACCAGCACGCCGCCCTGGCCGCTGGCACTGATCGCCATGTGCCCGCGGATGAGGAAGGCCAGCCCGCCGAACATCTTCTTCTCAGTCAGCTCAGGGTCAGGGCCGATCAGGTCCCTGATACGAGCGGCGAGATCCTCGTCATAGGCCATGCGGCGATCGTACCGAGCCGGGCAGGCCATACGACCCGGCAAACGCCTGCTTCCCGTCCTCGGCGTGAAAGTCAATCCGCCCGCCGACCTCCAGCGTCCACAGCTAGATGCTGTAGTGCTCGAACAGCGGTGCCATCGAGGCATACTGGCCCGCCGTAGAAGGCCCGCTCGTACTCGCCGATCACGACCGCGTCCCCAGCTCCGTCCGGGTCGGCCAGCGCGGCGGCAAGGCCGCGGCCTGCAGGCGGCGCGTCCAGGCCAGCGTCCGGCTGTAGCCGGTGTCGAAGAACTCGCTCCGTCTGGGCTGGAGAGGGGTCGGCTGTGTGACCGGAGCCGCGGCGGGACCTGACCGCGGCTCCGGTCCGACTGGAGAGAGTTAGCTGACGACGATGCCCGCGGGCGTGGCGCCGGCGGGCAGCGCGAACGGGGAGGTGCCCAGTTCGGTCAGGTTGCCGCCGTTGACGGCGAACGCGCCGACCTTGCCGATCCTGCTCTCATCGACGTACAGGAAGCGGCCGTCGGGGCTGAGCCGGGCGTCGACGGCGCCGACGCCGCCGACCGGGGTGCTGCCCAGCAGGGTGAGCGTGCCGTCGGGGGCGATCTGGTAGCGGGAGATCTCGCCGGATCCGGTGTTCACGGTGAACAGGAACTGGCCGTCATGGGTGATCTCCACCCAGCAGGGGGCGGTCTGCTGGTCCGCGAACGGGGAGGCCCCGATCGGGGTCAGTGTCCCGTTGAAGGAGTCCGCGTAGGCGGAGATGGTGCCGGTGCCGGCGCCGACGTTGTGGGCGTTGGACACGAACAACTGGCCGGGGTCGGTCGGCCGGAACTCGCTGCCGAACGGGCCCAGTCCCTGGGCCGGGAACGGCGAGCCGGGGGCGGCGGTCAGCCGGCCGTCGAAGCCGACGGTGAAGCTGTCGATCACCGAGGTGCCCACCTCGGTGCCGGCCAGCTTGGTGCCGGTGCTGTTGAACAGCACGTCAGCGGGCGCGGCGTTGGCGGCCAGGGTGACGGTCGACCGGGGGATCGGGAACAGGCGGCCGCCCAAGCCGAGCAGGAAGCCGGTGTAGTTGGCGTCGCCGGCGCCGGAGTTGGCCACGTACACCAGGTGGCCGTGCACGGCGACGCTGTCGGGCAGGGTGCCGCCGGAGCCGGTGACGCTGACCAGGCTGAGCGAGCCGTCGAAGTGGATCCGCAGCACGGAGATCTGGTTGCTGCCCGCGTCGACGGCGATCAGGAACCGGCCGTCCGGCGTGATCTGGATCGCGCCCTGCGAGGCCAGCCCGGCGCCGGTCCCGGCGCCGCCGGCCGCGAACGCCGACCCGGCCACCGGGGTCAGCGAGCCGTCGGCGTGCCGGTCAAACGCCCCGATCGTATTGGTTCCCTTCGTGTTGTCGTTGACATAGACGTGCCCGACCACGGGGGAGGCACCGGCTGAGGCTGAGGCTGAGGCTGAGGCTGAGGCTGAGGCGGAGGCGGGCACGGCTATGGCCGCGGCCGCCGCCAGGCCGAGGATCAGCGCCCCGGCCCGGCCCCGTCGCAGGACCTGCCGTGCTTCTCGGTTGGCATCCCGGCCGCGGGCGGCCGTCCGCCCTCGCCGATGTGACGCGAACTTCATCTGCTGCTCTTTCCTCCGGCCAAGCCGGGTCGGGTCGGCGGCATCGACGCCGCCGCTTATTGCGCACCATTGGTTGGCGTTCGAGGGCAGCCAGGTCTTACGTCGTGCAGGTGAAATAACCCGCGCTCAGGCGTCGCGGACCGGGCACCGGCCGCCTTCAGGTAAGAAAGCCGCCGCCATCCGCGCTAACCGGGCATGACCGATAAGACGCTGCTGCACCCCGGCGATCCGTTCCCTGCGCTCACCGTCAGCCTTCCTGGCGGCGGTGCGCTCCGTCTGCCTGATGGCCTGGCCGGGCATTTCGGCGTCGTCCTGTTCTACCGGGGGTCCTGGTGCCCGTACTGCAACGCCCAGCTCAGCGCGTTCCAGCGGGCGCTGGACGGCCTGGCCGAGATGGATGTCACGGTCGTGGCGCTGTCGGTAGACGACGAGGCCACCACGCAGGAGCTCATCGCCAAGCACGGCTTGCGGTTCCCGGTGGGGTACGGCGCCGACGCTTCGGCGATCGCCGATGCGACCGGCGCCTTCGTCAACGACGATCCGCTGTTCCTGCAGTCGACCGGGTTCGTGCTCGACCCCGGCGGCCGGGTCGTGGTCAGCGTGTACTCCAGCGGCGCGATTGGGCGCCTGGTCCCCCAGGACGTGATCGGCCTCATCCGCTACCTGCGCTCGCACGCCGCGGCCGGCCAGTGAGTCGCGGGTCCGCCCGTTAGCCCGCGTCGTCGCGCACCGCGGCCAGCAGCGCCTCGAAGTCCTCACCACACGGGCCGCACGCGCGCAGGTGCGCCGCGATGCCCGGGTACCGCTGCTCCGCCGGTCCGCCGGCGGCGACCAGGTCGACGTAGACATGCAGCATCTGCATCGCCTCGGCGCAGCCGACATCGCGCGGATCGGTCCGCAGGAACCGGTCCAGCGCCGGCCAGCTGTTCATGAGCGCCCCGAATCGTCATCGTCCAGATACCCGTTAGCGGCAAGAGCGACTCGTAGCTTACGCCGGGCGTCGAACATCATCTTGTAGAGCGCGTTGCGGTTGGAGCCAAACCTGACGGCCAGCGCGTCCAGCGGAACATCGTTCACCACGATCGCGACGAACACCTCGCGCTGCCGCGCAGTCAGCTCGGTGTCCACGGCACGGCGCAGCGCGGCCAGCAGGTCCCGCCACTCCGATTCCCGCGCGGGCTCCAAACCGAACCGTCCCGGCAGCCGGTCCCAGTCCTCGGCCTCCAGCCGCACGTCCGGGCGACGCCAGAAGTGCCGCCCGAGCTTGGCCGACACCTCGAGGATGACGAATCTGTAGGCCCACGTCGTGAACCGGCTCTCCCCGCGGAACTGGCTGAGCTTGGCGGTGATCGCCATCAGCGCGTCCGCCGCCGCCTGGTAGGCCAGGTCCTCCAGCTCAGGGCCGACGATCAGCATCCGCGGACCGCGCCGCCGGGCCTCCCGCTGCGCGATACGCAGCAGCATCCCGTGCAGCCGGGCCAGCGCCGCCTCCCGCCGCGGGCCGGCGCCGCCGAGCACCCGCAGCCACTCAGCTGACTCCGGGTCGAGCCGGGCGGGGATCTCATGAACGACGCGATTGTCTGGAAGCATGGTATTAAGCGCGGCGCCCCGCGCCTGAGGGCCGGGCGCTCAGGTGCTGAGAGGACCGGTCCGGGCATCGGCACTTACCTGACGACATGTCAGGGGTTATTCGTAGCGACGCCGATCCTGGATTGGTAAGACCGGCGCCTGCCCGCCTGCCGACGCCGGGACCATGGTGTCCGGTGCCTGCTCTAGGAGAACGCGGCGGCGTAGTCGGCGGTGAACCGCTCGAAGGAGCGGGCCGGGCGGCCCAGGAGCGACGGGACGTCCTGGCTGACCCATTCGGCGTCGCCGTCGGCGGTCAAGCTGAACGCCTGGGCGTTCATCTCCGCGACCTGCTCGGGGACTCCCGCGCGGATCATCGCGTCCTGGTTCTGCTCGAAGGTGAGCTCCCGAGGTGATGGTCCTGCCGAGCAGCTTGGACAGCACGGCGGCCACGTCGTAGTTGGAGAGGAGTTCCGGGCCGGTGAGCCAGTAGGTCTTTCCGGCGTGTGCGGCGGGGGAGGTGATGATCTCGGCGGCGACCGCGGCGACGTCGCGGGCGTCCACGAGGCCGGAGCGGCCCGGGCCGGCGGCGGAGCCGAAGCTGCTCGTCGTGGCGATCGCCGGTGCCAGCGCCAGCACGTTTTGCATGTAGGCGTTGGACCGCAGCAGGGTGTGCGGAATTCCGGAGGCAGCCAGCCCGGCCTCGATCTCGGCCTGCCAGCGCCGCCGCGCGATCGGTGAGTCGGCCGAGGCCTTGCTGGTCGCCTTGACTACATGACCCGCGCCGGCCCGGGCGACGCTGACGACGACGTTGAGTTCCTGGGCGGGCACCGCCGGGCTGACCAGCACCACGCCGCTGACGCCGCTCATCGCCTCATCGATGCTCGCCGGGACGCCCAGGTCACCTGCGGCGATCTCCGCGCCGGCCGCGGCCAGCGCCCTGGCCGCGGCCTTCGCCGGGTCCCGCACCAGCACCCGGACGGGCACGTCCCGCTCGCGGAGCAGGCGGGCTGTCTCGGAGCCGACCTTCCCGGCCGTTGTCACAAGAATCATGATGAGCCTCCTCCTTCACCAAGAATGGGTTACAGCACCCACTCTGGCAGAGCGTCGAATGGGTTGTCAAACCCAGAAAGTGATAGTGTGCGGCTGTGGGAAGCGAGGCACGAGACCGCCCGAGGCTCACCGCCAAGGGAGAGCGAACAAGGGCCAGGATCGTCGAGGCAGCCGCCGGGCTGATCTACGAGCGCGGTGTCGCGGGCACCTCGCTGGACGACATCAGGTCAGCGGCCGGGGTCAGCGGATCCCAGCTGTCGCACTACTTCGCCGGCAAAGACGAGCTTGTGCAGGCGGTCATCGGCTACCAGGCCGCGAGCATCACCGGTAACCAGCGGCAGGCCGATCTCGGCAGCCCCCAGGGGCTCCAGGCCTGGCGGGACATGGTGATCGCTCAGGTGAAGAGCAGCCAGGGCCAGGGCGGCTGCCCGCTCGGCTCGCTCGCCGGGCAGCTGGCCGAGACCGACGCGCAGGCCCGGGCCCTGATCGCGGCCGGATTCGGGCAGTGGTCAGCCGCCATCAGCGACGGGCTGCGCCGTCTGCACGCCGCCGGGCACCTCCCGGACGGCACCGACCCGGACGACCTCGCCGTCACCCTCCTCGCCGCACTCCAAGGCGGCCTCATCCTCGCCCAAGTGCAGCGCGACACCCGCCCCCTCGAAACCGCCGTCGACACCGTCCTTGAGCTCGCGCGCCTCCGCCGCCGGGACGTGCCGGCCGACGGCGATACCTCGGCGCCCTAGATCCCAGGGGACCGACGTCACCTGGCCGCCGGGCAGCACCCCAGTCACCGTCCTGCGCGGCTATCAGCTCCGCCCGCCTCGCCCGAACGCCACCCCGGCAGCGAACACGACGCCGAGCCCGCCAACCGGGGAACCCAGCCACCGTGAGTGATGAGACGAACCATGGACCGTTCGGAAGAATCTTTTCAGGACGGACCGTGGCGGGCGCGGCCGGCCGGAGGAACGCCCAAGGCTTTCGCGGCGTTCCTGGGCCGGACGGTCGGATACGGTGCGAAGGAAGCTGCGGTGCATCGCCTGACTGGCGTCGATGTCGCCGCTGTCCTGGCCGCGCTGGATGAGCTAGAGCGGCGCGCGAGAGAATCCTGGAGTGACCGGACCCGGCGCCCCTTATCCTTTCGCGGGCTGGGTCAGGCCCAGAACGCAGCCACGGCCGCGGGATCGCCGACGAACTGGTCGATGCTGCGTACGCGGTTGCCGTCGAGGGTGACCAGCACGAGCTGCGGGCCATCCATCGAGCGGCCGTCGGGGCGGGTGGCGCTGAGCAGCACGAGCACGCAGACGCGCCCCTGGCCGTCGGCCATGACCGACTGGGGCACCGCGCGGCGTGCCTGCGGTGAGCTGGGCGGACTGGGCCAGGTAGGCGATGATCGCATCGCTGCCGCGGTGGATGCCGCCCAGGCGGTCGTCGTTGCGGTGGTGCCAGGTCGCGTCGGCGTGCAGCAGATCGCCGAGCGCGGCGAGGTCGACGTCCGCGAACGCCTGGAAGACGGCGCGGACGACATCGGTGTCGGTGAGTGTGGCGGTGCTGGCGGTGCCCGTGGTGGTGGTTATGACGGCTCCTTGGCTGATGGCCTGCTGATGGCCTGCCTGGAACCATAGGCAGGCGGTGCCGCCCGGGCTATCGACTGTTCAGTCGATCTTGGCGCCGGAGTCCAGCCTGGTCCTGGCCGCCAGGCCATGCCGCATCGCGAACATCGCCAGGCCGGCCCGGGTCGAGACACCGCACTTGGCATAGATGTGCACCGGACTGCTGACCCGCGGACCAGTTCGACGCCCTGACCCCCTTGTCACGCGAGCCGGCTTCGCGCCGGAGATCTAGCCGCTCGACGACGTGCTCATCGGCCAGCTGACTGCGGACGCCCGCGCCAGCTCCAGCGACCTGGCCGCACAGCTGGGAACGTCGCCATCGACCGTACGCCGCCGACTCGACCTGCTCCTGTCCGCGCACATGGTGCGCCTGGCCTGCGAGGTGGAACTGAGCCTGCTGGGCATCGGCAGCGAGGCACTGCTGTGGATCGCCACCGGTCCCGGCAGTCTGGAGACGACCGGAAACGAGCTGGGCCGTCATCCGCAGGTCCGGTTCGCCGCGGCCACCACCGGAGCGGCGAACCTGCTGGTGGCCGTCGCGGCCGACGACCTGAACGGCCTCTACGCCTTTCTCACCCGGACCATAGGATCACTCGGCGACGTCCACGGACTCGAGGTGACCCCGATCCTCAGCTCAGTCAAGCGGACCGGCCTACTCCGCCCATCCGCGATCTGACGCGGCTTCGCCCTGGGCCGGCCGCCTGGACGAAGAGCAACGGCTCGCCGTCGTGCAGGTCGCCGCGACCAGCACGACGCCCAGGGTTTCCGGCTGGCGCTGGACCGATACCCTGCCCGACTACGCATCGATACCGAAGTCCGCGCTGGGCCTGGATGTGTCAGAGGGTGATGCTGCCGTGGATGTACGCGGTGGCGGCGCCGCCGACCCAGACGGTGCCGGCCGGGTCGGCGGTGATCTCGACGGTGCCGGCCCGGCCCACGCGTGCGCCCTGGGAGACCCGGTAGGCGGCGGGGGCGGCGCCGGCGGCGGTGAGCCATTGTCCGACGGAGGCGTTCATGCTGCCGCATGCCGGGTCTTCGGGCACGCCGACGCCGGGGGCGAAGGTGCGCATCTCGAAGGCGTGCCCGGATCCGGCGGGGTAGGCGCCGATTGCGCCGACCATCGCGGCCGGGATGAGGGAAAGGTCGGGTTCGAGGGCGAGGACCTCCTCGGCGGTGGGCAACTGGACCACGGCCCAGCCTGGTCCGTTGTCGACCCACTGGTGGGCCAGGACGCGGTCCCGGTTGATGCCGAACGCCGCGACGATCTGGCCGACGTACTCGTCCTCGAGCGGCCCGTGGCGGATGAGCGGCGGGGCGGCGAAGGACAGGCCGCCGTCGCCGTGGCGCACGCTGACCAGGCCTGCGCCGCACTCCTGCACGATGCGGCCGGCGTGCTTGGGTGCGCCGCCGTGGTCCAGCCAGGCGCGGGCGGACCCGAGCGTGGGGTGCCCGGCGAACGGCAGTTCACTGCCGGGGGTGAAAATCCGCAGCTGGTAGTCCGCCTCCGGGGCGGCGGCAGGCAGGATGAACGTGGTTTCTGACAGGTTCGTCCATCGGGCTAGGCGCTGCATCTCCTGATCGGTCAGGTCCGTGCCGTCAAGGATGACGGCCACCGGGTTGCCGAGATAGGGCGTCGCGGAGAACACATCGACCTGCATGAACGCACGTGAGCGCGGCACAGTGATCAGGGCCTTTCCAGGAGGGGATTCCGGGGTGCTGCGGCCGTCAGGTGCCGGCCACCGCGTCGGCTGCGGCGAGCGCGTCGGCGACCAGGTCGGCGGTATCTTCGGTGCCGGCGGCCAGCCGGACAAGGCCCAGCGGGACCCCGGAGGCGGCGATCTGGTCCTCGCTGAGCATTCCGCGCCACATCGACGCCGGGTGCACGGCCAGCGAGTCCACGCCGCCGAGGCTGGCTGACCGGCGGGCGTAACGCAGCCGGCCGAGGAACGCGTCGGCTGCCTCGAACCCGCCGGCGAGCTCGAGGGCGAGGACGCCGCTGAATCCGGTCATCTGGCTGGCCGCCAGCGTGTGCTGCGGGCTGGCCGCCAGGCCAGGATAGTGGACCCGTGTTGCGGCTGGATGGTCGTTGAGCGCTTCCGCGAGCGCCTGGCCGTTGGCGTTGTGGCGGGCTACGCGCAGTGGCAGGGTGCGCAGGCCGCGCAGCAGCAGCCAGGCGTCGAACGGGCCGAGCACGGCGCCGGTGAGCAGGGCGGTGTCCCAGATCCGGTCCAGGACCCGGGCCGGGCCGGCCAGCACGCCGGCCGATACGTCGGTGTGGCCGTTGAGGTACTTGGTGGCGCTGTGCCAGACCAGGTCGATGCCGAAGTCCGCCGGCCGCTGGTTGACCGGGGTGGCGAAGGTGTTGTCGGCCAGAGTCAGCACGTCGTGCGCGCGGGCCAGGTCGGCGACGGCGCGCAGGTCGGTGACCTGCAGCAGCGGGTTGCTGGGCGACTCCAGCAGGATCAGGCGGGTCTGCGGGGTCAGCGCCTTCCCGAACGCCTCCGGGTCGGCCTGGTCAACCAGGGTGGCCGTCACGCCCAGCCGGGGCAGCAGGTTCAGCAGCACTGACGCCGTGCCCCCGTAGCTGGACTTCTGCCCGATCACGTGGTCTCCGGCCGATACCAGGGCCAGCACGGCGGTGGTGAGGGCGGCCATGCCGGACGCGGTGACCATCGCCGCCTCGGTGTGCTCGAGTTCGGCGACGACGGCGCAGACCTGGGCGTGGTTCGGGTTGCCGTAGCGGGTGTAGAAATCCTGGCCCCGGCGGCTGACTGCGGCCTGCGCGAACTGCTCCGCGTCCTCGGCCCAGAACGTCGCCGTCTGGTAGATCGGCGGTGCCACGGCGCGGGTGGGATGGACCTCGCGGTCGGCGTGCAGGGCGACCGTGCTGATGCCCGGCATGGTTTCACCTCTCATGAACCCTCGGATGCGACCCCTCAAGGATGACCGGCAAGCACGCGGATGACGCCTTGTCCTGGCAACTTTGGCAGCAAATAGCGCCAGGATCGAGACAGGAGATTGTGGTACAGGCTGTGATCGAGCAATAAAATTGCCGACATGGATGAAGTTGACCGGTCGATCCTGGCTGTCCTGGAAAAGCACGGCCGGATCAGCAACGCCGAGCTCGCGGCCGAGGTCGGCCTGTCACCGTCGCCCTGCCTACGCCGGGTGCGCCGGCTCGAGGAGACTGGGGTGATCCGCGGCTACCGCGCGCTGATCGATCCCGCCGCGACCGGCCGCGGCCTGCGGGTATTCGTCGGCGTCCGGCTGATGCGGCACGCCCGCGCGGACGTGGCCGCGTTCGAGCGCGCCGTCCTCCAGCTGCGCGAGGTGGCCTACAGCCACCACGTCACCGGCAACTACGACTACCTGCTCCAGGTCGAGGTCGCCGACCTGCCCGCCTACGAGGACTTCCACGCCAGCCGGCTGGCCAGCCTGCCCGGCGTGGCCATGGTGAACAGCTACGTCACCATGAAGACACTCTCCGCCGAAACGGCGTGATCGCGTCCCCAGGCGTACCGGCTCATGCCTGCGTAGTGTCAGAAGTCTGCCTGACAGCTCGCGGTCCGCCAGCATCCCGACGGGCAGACCCATCAGGAGCCGGTGTCGCGCGAACTCGCCGAGAAACCGTGCCTCGACAGCGCCCAGTTCCATAGTCTTTTGCCAGCTTGCCGCACGGTGCCACGACGTCTACGGCGCCGGTCCCCATGACATCGAATGGGCATTCCAGGCGCACACTCTTCATCTCCTCCAGCGGCGGCCGATCACTACATCCGTCATTTGCCGGGAGTTACATACGCATCCTGAGTTCTCGGAAGGTGAACTCGCGATCACCCACCGTAGAAAGCCGGCAAGGTCTTGGCTGCCGCGCCTAGGACGGCCTTACGGGACGTCGCGGCCGATGGACTCCGCGGACCCTAGACCCGGCGACCACTCACAATGATTCGGCGGCTGCGAGGATGCCTGGATCACCGAGCGACTGGAGCACGGCATCCCCCCGCCTAAGATCCTCATCGCCCCCGGCCGGGCAACCCGAGCCAGCTCGGACGGATTGCCCGGAGCCCCATGGATGCAGCACTGAACATTCATGACCAACGCGAGGCCACCAGCAGCAGCGACAATCACCGCTGCGGCAATCGACCATCGGATGATCCAATCCACCGCCATCACCAGGCACCGCCATCAAGCGCAAACTCTGTGGTCAGAACAATGTTGATCATGTACGTAAGGTGCGAGTCGGACCTCGGACACATATGACAAGCTTCTGACCTGCGGATATATCATTCGCTAGCGTCACTTGAAGCACATCTCTGCAGGTCAGGCCCATGGGGTTCAAGTCGGGTTCAGACTGCAGAACGGTAACAGTCATCGTTAACCTGTCCCACGGGTCACACATGCAAAGCGCTGGCCAGCTGTTATCGCCACGCCGACCTCCGCAAGCCCGTCACTCCGTTGTGACCCCGACAACGGCTTCGCCACCAAGATGACGAACGATACGCGGATGAGCGGATGGTGCTGCGTGTCCGCTCGGCGTTGGCGAGGGTCAGCGCACTAGCTAGAGGTGGTGGCGCCACTGCTGGCGCAGGCGGCCGGGGACGAGGGTTAGACGGACACGCGCGTTCGTACTTGGAACGCGGCAGATGGGCGGTTCAGGGTGCAGATCGGAGGCCGTCCATCAGGATGTTCAGCAGGCGGCTTGCCCGGGCGTCGTGTTCGGGCGGGTGGGCCACGGTGAAGATGCCGATGAGGCTGGCCGCGATGTCTTCGGCGGTGACGTCGGCGCGGAGTTCGCCCGTCACACGGCCTGCGTTGAGGATTTCGTCGATGGCCGCGAGCAGCTCGGTCTGGGTCTGGGCATGGGCGATTTCGCCCGATTCGATCATCGCGAGCAGCGTGTCGAGCATGCCGTTCTTGGTCGCGATCCAGTCCCCGAACAGCTCCATCCAGCGTCGCAGCGCCGCGGGCGGGGGAAGCTGGGCGAGTAGCTCGCGGGCGCCGTCGGTGAGCCGCGCGACCTGATCGCGGTAGACCGCGTCGACGAGAGACTCGCGGGTGGGGAAGTGCCGGTAGAGCGTGGCGATGCCGACTCCGGCTTCGCGTGCGATCGCGCGCATTGACGGTTCGGTGCCGGCAGACACGAACACGCGGGTCGCGACTTCGAGGAGTTGGCTGCGGTTGCGAGTCGCATCCGCTCGCAGCACGCGAGTTTCTGACTCTGCCAAAACGGATCACGCTCCGATTATGATACGGTGCCCTTATAAGCGGAGCATAGTCCGCTTCTCGTTGCCTTCATTCGCCGCCAAAGGAGACAAGTGAGCATGCAACAACCGAGCGCCAGCACGCCGGCGACCACGAGCCGGGCGGTCCAGCTCGAGTCATTCGGCGGCCCCGAGGTCCTGAACCTCCGCGAGGTACCCGCACCGCAGGCCGGCGGGGCAGATCCGCGTGCGAGTCACCGCGGCTGGACTGAACCCGATGGACTGGTTCATGACCTCCGACGCAGAGACCGCCACTCGATTCGGCCTGAGCCTGCCGTCCGGGTTCGGAACCGACTATGCCGGGGTCGTGGACCAGGTCGGTGACGGCGTGACCGAGTTCGCGGTCGGCGACCGGGTGTTCGGCGGCGCCCTCTCCCGCGCGGTCGCAGACTACGCAGTAATAGACATGGCAGGGACCATCGCGGCGGGCGGCGACGCGCACCATACCCCCGACGGCGTCGACGACCGCACAGCCGCCGCCCTTGCTATAGGGGGGTGCACAGCCGCCGCCGCGCTCGCCGTTGTCAAACCCGGCCCGGGCGACACGCTGCTCATCGGCGGCGCGGGAGGCGGGGTCGGCGTGTTCGCCGTGCAGCTCGCTCGCCTCGCGGGCGCGCGAGTGATCGGGACGGGATCGGCGACGTCGGCCGATGCCCTGCGTGCCCTCGGGGCCGAGCCGGCCGCTTATGGCGACGGCCTTGTCGACCGGCTCCGTGCCCTGGCTCCCGCCGGCGTCACTGCGGCCATCGACCTATACGGGACAGAGACGGCGCAGGCGGCACGAGAACTTAGCGTTCCGGACGAGCGCATCACCACCATCGCTGCACAGGTCGACGGAATCACACCGGCAAACGGCGCTAACGCCGCCCCCGGCGCCATAGACGAAATCGCTCGCCTGGTCGCGGCGGGCCAGCTCCGTGTGCCCATCGCGGCAAGCTTCCCGGTCGAGCAGGTCCGCGCCGCGGTCGAGCTTCAAGCCGGCCGGCACGTGCACGGCAAGGTCGTCATCGACCTCTAGCTTTCGCCCGCTGAGTCAATCTTGATCTTGGGGTTCTCGCGCGCACGCACCGCCCCGGCCTGCTCATCGAGGTTCGTCGAGGACGAATACGCAGGCCAGCAGAGTTTGGCCTTTGGGTGCAGTCCCCCCTCGGACACCAAAACCGGTAAGAAGTCCCCAAAACGGACACCGCTTGAACACGTCGGCCGCCCGCTGGCTGGTGCTGCGCTCTATTCCAGGAGGCAGCCGTGACCCGGGTAGGGGGTCGGCTGGGCCAACACGTCGCGGAGCATCGCCAACACCGCCGGGTCGCGGCCGCTATACCCGGCCACCAGCAGCCCGTACCGGCCGAGCAGCGAGAGGGTGGCGGCGCGGAGCAACCCGTTCCTGGCTGGCCAGTTCCGCCGTGGTGTTCTTGACCGTGACCGCACCCATGTCCCCGTGGATCTTCATCAGCAGCGGCCGGGCGTCGGTCGCGATCGTGAATGCCGTCCTGGTCGATGACTCCGGGTCCAGGACGGTCAGCCGCGCGCCTGGGTCCGGGTCCAGCGCCGGGCGGATGGCGTCCTCCAACAGGGTGTCGAAGTTCGTGGTGATCAGGACCGGCGGCCGCCTGCGGCGACCAAGGCGGCGAGCATGTGCTGGCCCGGGTGCGGGCGGCGGCCGGACAGCTGACCGGAGACGAACCGGGCCCGGGCGTCTGGGTCGTCGTAGACCTTTCCGGGCACCCTGACCACCGGGCCGCCACCGCTGCCGCCGTGCTGGCCGGGCAGCATGCCGACCTGCCGGTCCTGGCACGGGCGCTGCCGCGGATGGTTGCCGACCAGCTCAAAGCCGGGGCCGGTAGCGATTTCGCCGGGCATGATCGACCTGCGCGTGCGGGTCAGCAGGAACCGGCAGCGGCGCACACCCTGCTGCACGCCAGCCAGGTGTCCCCTGGCATGGTCCTGTGGCGGCGCCTTCAGTTGCAGGGCGAATGCGAGCACCTGCGCTGGCTCGTCCCGCAGTCGCCTCGCCGGGGGTAAGGCGCGGGGCTATGCCGGGCGCTCAGCCCGGACCAGGGTGTCGATCGCGGTCCGCTCGCCCTCAGGCGTCCGCACGGGCCGCATGACCTGTTCCGCGCGCCGGACGGCCAGCCCGTCCAGTTCCGCGGTGACCTCCGCGGGGGTGTACAGCCGGTCAGGGTCCTGCGGGCCGCCGTGCCCGCGGGTGATGTTGTCGCGGTCGTGGCCGATCACCAGCAGCGTGCCGCCAGGCGCGACCGCCGCGGCCGCGGCGTGGAAAACGCGCGCGAGGCTGGCGGCCGGCAGGTGAATGTAGGCGATGAGGACGAGGCCGCAGCTACCTGGCGCGGGCCGGTAGTCCAGCAGGTCGGCCTGCACCCAGTCCACGCTCACCCCGCGCTCCGCGGCCAGCCGGGCGGCCCGGGCGAGGCCGGCGGCGGAGAAGTCCACCGCGGTGACCTGCCAGCCGCGCTCGGCGAGCCAGATCGCGTTGCGCCCCTCGCCGGCGCCCAGGTCGACCGCCCGCCCGGCGGGCAGCGCGGTCACTTCCTCGATGACGAAGCGGTTCGGGCCGGCGCCCCAGACCAGGTCCGGGCCGGAGTAACGCTGGTCCCAGACCGCCTGTTCCGTGGTTTCCACTATTCCCCCTTGCGGACATGTCTCAGGCGAGCGACAGGAACAGCCGCTCGAGTTGCGCGCTCGGCGTCGCTCGCCTTGTCGCCGGTGAGCGTGTCCTCGAACGTGTCCTCGGTGAGTGCGACGGTACTCATCTTCGCTCCTTCGGCTCGCTGCTGCCTAATATACCCCCATGGGTATAGCGCCGTCCGGTGGGGGACATTCCCTGCCCGCGCGGCCGACGCTCTGGCCTACGGGGTACCTCGCGACCATCGGCCGGGCGATCCTCGAGGCGGTGCCGGCCCCGCCCGCGCCGGCCGGGGAAGGCCGCCGGAGGCGTCACCGGGCTGCCGGTGTACCGGGTCCGCGGCGGCCTGCGCGAACTGGCCGCCGCCGGATGGTCCCCGGGGAACCGGGCCGGTTCGGCGAATGCCTGGCGCAGGCAGGAATAACGGCGCCCCGGTTATTGCCTAAACCCGCAGGGGTATATGCAGCGGCGGCTGGGCGGAAGCCAGGAGGTGCGTGATGAGGCCAGGTCCAGATGCGGGCACGGGTCCCGATGGAAGGCACGAGTACCTGCGTACGAGCTGCGGGCGGGAACTCACGGTCGGCAGGCTCTCGCTCGGCGATGCGCGTCATCCCGCCGCGCGGGTCTTCGTCGGCCTCGGGGAGTGCCCGGGCTGCGAAGGCACCGGGTGGGCAGGCCTCACGGTGGCTGAGGCGCGGCAACTCGCCCGGGCGGTGCTGTCCCAGGCGGCCGCCGCCGAACGAGAATGCCAGGCATATGCGGCGAGTGCGGCCCAGCGGCCCGTAGCGTCCTCGTAGCCGGGGATGAAACGAGAGGTCCGGGAACTGCGCGCCGGCACCTTGGGCTGGCCTGGCCGCGGTGCTGGCCACCGCGGGCGTGCGGCTTCGCTTCGCCCGCGCAGCCGGCTCCCGTAGCGCCGCGTCCCACAGGGCGGGCTGGGTAGTCGACACACCGCAAGCGCAGGCGCGTCCCCTGCAGGTACCGGTCGGTGATCCGGCGCCTGGCGGTGACGGCGGATCTCGGGGGCGGCCCGGCCAGCAGGAAGCGTCTCTCCCGCTCGACCCTCGCGTACTTACCCTCACGGATCGGCTCTTCTGGCCGTGTGGCGGCCGGCCCGGTCATGCCGCGGCCGTCTCGGGGCGCTCGGCCAGGACACTGCGTCCGAAGTGTGCCCCGGCCCTGACCAGCGCAGCCAAAGGATGCCGCTTCCCGGGGTGACAGCCAGGAGGCTATCCGGGCGGACCTGGCACGCCGCCGACGATGGTCACCCGGGCGCAGGACAAACGGCCCTGCCGCCGGCCAGTGCCCAAGCCGCAGGATGATCATATGAAGAGGATCGTGATCCTGGGTGGCGGGACCGGCGGAACGCTGATCGC
Organism: uncultured Actinomycetes bacterium; assembly: GCA_963806335.1. Lineage (GTDB taxonomy): Bacteria > Actinomycetota > Actinomycetes > Streptosporangiales > Streptosporangiaceae > Palsa-504. Next base: position 240,335 of record CAWDXO010000010.1, on the reverse strand, counting down.
CAACCGGCTGCGCCGCTCCTATGATGGGCAGGCGGCTGAGATCGTCGTGGTGGACCACGACGCTGATCACGTGTACCAGCCCGGACTGCTGTTCGTCCCGTTCGGGCTTGTCAGCATGCAGCGGATCGTCCGCCCGCGGCGCGAGCAGTTCCGCTCCGGCATTTCCTTCCGCCAGGCCGGGGTCGACCGGGTCGATGTAGAAGCCGACCTGGTGTACCTCGACGACGGGACAGTGCTGGGCTACGACGCCCTCGTGGTCGCCACGGGCGCACGGCTGCTGCCCGAGGAGACCGAAGGGCTGACTGGCCCGGGGTGGCTAAAGAGCGTCTTCACCTTCTACACGCCAGAGGGCGCCGTCGCCCTGCACCGGGCGCTGGAGGCCTTCACCGCCGGACGGCTCGTCGTGAATGTCGTCGACATGCCGGTCAAGTGCCCGGTCGCGCCGTTGGAGTTCTGCTTCCTGGCCGACTACTACTTCCGCCGACGGGGCATCCGCGACCGCGTTGACCTGACCTACGTCACGCCGCTGGACGGCGCATTCACCAAGCCGGTCTGCAACCGGGAACTGAGCGGGCTCTTTGCTGACAAGGGGATCGAGCTGGTGACCGAGTTCAATACCGGCACGGTCGAGGCAGGCACGGTCGAGGCAGGCACGGCCGGGGCAGGCACGGCCGGGGATGCCGTCAGCGGGGCGCCCGGCGGCCGGCTGATCTCCTATGACGAGCGCGTGGTGCCGTTCGACCTGGCCGTCGTCATCCCGCTGCACGGCGGGGCCGCCTATGTCGAGCGCTCTCCCGGCCTCGGCGACGAACTGGGTTTCATTCCGGTGGACCCCAGCACGCTGCAGGCGAAGGCGAGGCCCAACGTGTTCGCCCTCGGCGACGCCACCGACGTGCCGACGTCCAAGGCAGGATCGGTCGCGCACTTCGAAGGCGACGTGCTGGCCGGCAACGTGCGCCGGTTCCTGGCCGGCCAGGAACTCCTGGCTGGTTTCGACGGCCACACCAACTGCTTCATCGAGACCGGCTTCGGCAAGGCGCTACTGATCGACTTCAACTACGACACCGAGCCGCTGGCGGGTCACTACCCGGCCCGGGTGGGACTGCCGCTGCTCCGCCAGTCCCGCCTGAACCACCTCGGCAAGCTGGCCTTCCAGCAGTTCTACTGGCACAGCCTGCTGCCCGGCCGCGACGTCCCCGGCATCAGTTCCACCATGCCCGCCCGCGGCAAGACCCGCCCCCGCGCACAGGCCGCAGCCGGCCCCGGCGGTCACCGATGATCACCCTGAGGAAGTGCTGACCATGCCTGCCGCAACCTACGCCGGTCACAGCGTCGACGTCAACGACGAGGGTTTTCTCACCGATCCCGGCCAGTGGACCGAGGACATGGCGCCACTGATCGCCAAGTCGGCCGGCATCGAGGAGCTGACGGCGCGGCACTGGCAGGTCATCAGGTTCATGCGGGCCGAATACCAGGCCAAGGGGACCGGCCCGACCGTCCGCGTGCTCGGCAAGACCTCCGGCGTCACCATCAAGGAGCTTTACCAGCTCTTCCCCAAGGGCCCGGCCAAGACCGCCGCCAAGATCGCCGGGATTCCCAAGCCACGCGGCTGCATCTAACCCGCCGAGAGGACGGTCGTTTGTCATGGACGCCACCATCGAGAAGGTTTCGATCATCGTCTCGAAAGGCTCCCTGGAAGGTATCTACCCAGCACTGATCATGGCCAACGGCGCCAGGGCCGAAGGCATCGAGGCCAACCTGTTCTTCACCTTCTTCGGCCTCGACGCGATCAACAGGAAGCGCCATGAGCACATCAAGATCGCCACAGTGGGAAACCCCGGCCTGCACCTGGCCACGCTGGCCGGCGGGCTGCCCGGCATGCCCGGCGTGATGACGCACTACATGGAACGCAAGATGGACAAGCTCGACATCCCCCCGATCCCGGAGTTCATCGAGATGATCGCCGACACCGGGGCCGGCCTCTACGGCTGCCAGGCATCCTGCGACCTGTTCGGGCTCACCAAGGATGACCTCATCGAGCAGGTCAAGGACATCATCACGGTGGGTGAGTTCTATGCCCTCGCGGCCGGAGGCCAGATCATCTTCACCTGACCGGGCCGCGTGCCCGCACCGGGGCGTGGGCAGCGTCGCAGCCGCCAGGCCCGGATCTCAATACCCTAGGGGGTATAGTTAGGCATCATCGCCCAAACGTCAGGAGTACCTATGTGCAGCCCGGCTGTCTGCGACCGCTGCAAGAAGATCACCTGGACTGGCTGCGGCCAGCATGTGGAGCAGGCCCTCGCCGGGACCCCGCCCGAGAACCGCTGCACCTGCAGTTAAACCAGCCTCAAGGCCGCCGGGCCGCGGGTAGGTGACACAGGAAGATGGGGTGCGCAGATGAAGGCTGTCGTGGTCGGCGGGGTCGCCGGGGCATGAGCTTCGCGGTGCGGGCCCGCCGCCTCGCCGAGGACGCGGAGATCGTGGTGCTCGAACGGGACCCTACGTCTCGGATGCGAACTGCGGCCAGCCTTATCACCTTGGCGGCGAGATCGGTGACCGGGATGCCCTCATCCTGCATGCCCCGCAGTCGCTGGCGAAGAGCCTGGCGCTGGACGTGCGCACGGGCCACGAGGTACTTGCCATCGATCCGGACAGACCGTGCTGGTCCGGGAGCGCGCTACCGGCCGGGACTACCACGAGGCCTAACTGTGGACCGTGGTACCTGCGGACGGCCCGGTACGGGCGGCGCTGCTGCGCCGGGGCTTTGCGCTGGAGTACGTGACGCTGGCCTGGAACGTGGCGGGGGTCGTGATCCTGGCTATCGCGGCGGTGGCGGCCCGGTCGGTGGCGCTGGCCGGGTTCGGCCTGGATTCGCTGATCGAGATCGGCGCGTCGACGGTGGTGATCTGGGAGCTGTCGGGCACCGGCGCCGAACGCCAGCGCCGCGGCTTGCGGCTGATCGGGTACGCGTTCGCGGCCTTGGCGGTCTACCTGCTGGTGCAGTCCACGGTGGTGCTGGCCGCCGGCTATCACCCGGGACATTCGGTACCCGGGATCATCTGGACTGCGGTGACGGCGGCGGCGATGTTCGCGCTGGCGGCCGGTAAGGCGCACACCGGGCGCGCGCTGGATAACCCGGTCCTGCGGACCGAGGGCCGGGTCACGATGATCGACGGGATCCTGGCCGTCGCCGTGCTGCTGGGCCTGGCGCTGAATGCCGCGGCCGGCTGGTGGTGGGCCGATCCCGCCGCCGGGTACGTGCTGGTGTACTACGCGGCCCGCGAGGTGCGGGAGATCTTCTCGGCAGATCACTGACGGCGGCACCCGCCGGCATCCTGGCGAGAGCAGGCCACACGTCAGCGCGTGGCGCTTCGCTGCAGGAATGCGCATGGACGGGTCGAAGATCGCTCCCCGGGCCAGCTTCGAGGGGCGGCCGCTGGTCGATCTCGATGAGCAAGAGCCCGTCGAGGAGCGGGTGGACCGCGGTGCCGGCGACCGGCCGTTCGCTGAGCGGCGCGCCTTCGGGCAGGCATTGTCGGCCTATTTATCCGGGTACGGATCGGTGATCGACGGCAACGCTGTTTCGTGACGGGCTACCCTGGCCGACTGCCCGGCTTTGAGGGTCACGAAGGCATCCGGGGCCGTATGCGGGAACTATCCCCTTGAGTGATCACGGCGCCAGACGTTCACCAGCAGACACGCCAATCCTGCCGATCCCGGCCTAACCGCACCCCGCCACCTCACCTTGGCTGCCTGAAACCGCGCCAGTGCGGGTTGGTGACGCGCAGGCGTGGCGCAGCTCGGGAGAGGACGGGCATCAAATGGTCCAGCCAGCCCAGGCGCTTCACTGTAACCAGCGCCGCTCTTGCTCCACTCCGTCGCACAGAGTAGGAAAGAACGATGGGAAGACAGGCAGCCGTCGGGCTTTATGTGCTCGTGATGGTGGCCGTCGTGGTCGGCGTGGACGTCCTGTTCTTCAGGCACCAGTTCTGGGAGCGGCTGATAAGTAACGTCGGAATTGTCCTGGTGTTCGCGGCGTTCTATTTGAGGTTCCTGAAGCGTCCATGAGCGCAGCCGCCGCAAATGCGGCTCACCCAGCCCCACGGCGAACCTAAATCGGCGCTCGTCGAATTCCGCTTGCCGTGTTGCTGGCCGGATCGGCGCCGCTGCCTGGACGGCGGACTGCTGGCTGCCGGCTGCGCCGCCGCGCTGGCAGTCCCCGCCCCGGATATGGTGATAGCGACCTGGCTGGGTCTGCTCGGCGTCGGCCTGGGCACCTATATCCGGCCAGCAACACGGCGATCATGACGGCGATCCCGCCCGGACAGGCGGCCGCCGCCGGCGGGATGGTGAACATGGCCCGTGGACTGGGGACCGCCCTGGGGCGGCGGTGGTGACCCTGGCGCTGCACACGGCCGCGCGGCTGGGCCATGCACCCGCCGGGGAAGTGCCCCGGTGACCGCCCCGGCCTCGGGCGGCGCAGCGCGCGGTGCCAGTGCCCGGGCCGACGGGCTGGCCGAGGGCGTCGCCCGGCTGCGCCGGGCGCTGCGGCGCGGCGCCCGGGTGGCCAGCCCGGGCAACCCGCTGGCCGTGGCCCAGCTGGAACTGCTGTCGGTGGTGGCCGAGCACCCCGGCGTCCGGCCCGGTCAGCTGGCCCGGCTGCTGCACATGCGGCCCAACACCGTCACCACCATCGTCAACGCGCTCACCGCTCGCGGCATGATCACCCGCGCCACCGCGGACGAGGACGGGCGCGCCATCGAGCTGACCGCCACCGACGCCGGGCAGCAGGCCGTGCACGCGTGGCAGGCCACCAACGCCGCCGTTCTCCACCTCGCCCTGTCCACCCTGCCCGAATCCCAGCAGCGCGCCCTCACCGCCGCGGTCCCGGCGATCGACGCCCTGGCGCGGGCAATCGACCGGCTGGCTGACACACCGCCGACCGGCTAGGACCCCGGTGAGCAGCCCGGCACGCCCGCACCAGGTACAGGCCGCCGGACGTGCTCCAGCTCAGGGAACTGCCCGAGCCCGTCCCCAGGCGTGGCGATGTACGCGTCAAGGTCCTCGCGACGGCGGTGACATCCGCCGACTGCCTGATCCGGAGCCTTGAGCTGCCCGTCGCGATGCGGATGGCGGCGCGGCTGGCCGTATAAGGGCCGGCCCGGATCGCTGCGGGACGTCTGCTGAGCCTGGCTGCCGGCTGACGCGGCCGGCGCGCTGTCCGCGGTACGGGCGGGCAGCCGGGCGGAGTAGATGGAGTACCCGTCGACGTGGAAGGCGACGAGGGTGGCGATCCCGGTCGCCGCCATCATCGGGACCATCAGCCCGAAGCCGCTGTGGGTGAGCTCGAGCACGAGGGCCAGGCCGGACAGCGGCGCCTGCATCGACGCGCCGATCATGGCCGCCGCGCTGACCATGGCGAACGCGCCTGACGGCGAGCCGGGCCAGGCCAGGTTCCAGGCGATGCCGGCCGCGCCGCCGAGGACGGCGCCGGTGGCCAGCGTCGGGGTGAACAGGCCGCCGGATGCGCCGCTGCCCAGGCACATGGCCGTGACCAGCGGCTTGAGCGCGAACAGGGTGAGCAGCAGGCCGGCGCTGCTGATGCCGAGGAACGCGTCCCGGGCCATGTCCAGGCCGTTGCCGAACAGCTGCGGGTACCAGATGCCGATGATCCCCAGAATGCCGAAGGCGAGCACCGGCGCGAACAGCGCCGTGGTGCCCGTGGCGCGGTGATACGACACCCAGCCGATGAGCCGGATGTAGCCGGCCGAGACCAGCCCGATGACCGGCCCGGCCAGCACCGCCCAGGTCATCACCGACCAGGTGAACCGGTAGTCCGGGATCCCGGGGTAGACGGCGTGATCGGGCAGGTATATCCATGCGGTGGCGGTAGCGATCCACGAGCACGCGATGGCCGGCAGCATGACCGGCAGGGAGATGCTGCCGATGAGGATCTCCGCGGTGAACAGAGCGCCGGCTAGCGGGACGTTGTAGACCGCGGCCAGCCCGGCGCCGCCGCCGCACGCCACCAGCAGCCGCCGCTGCTGTGCCGACAGGCCGCCCCAGCCGGCCAGGACGCTCCCGGACGCGCCGCCCAGCAGCTTGGGCGCGGCCTCCCGGCCGATCGAGGCGCCCATCCCGATGACGACCTCGGAGATCACCGAGGTGCCCAGGCAACGGCGGAACGACAGCCGCCCGTCGCCGTTCCACACCGACTCGTCGAGCTCGGACGGCTCGCCCCGGGTGTACCGCCGCAGCAGGAACCAGGCGACACCGCCGAACACTCCGGCGATCAGCAAGGAGGCGACCCGCCGCGCCGCGGACGCCTGCTCCACGCCGTGCTCCAGGCTGCCCGCGTGGTAGCCGAACGCCGCGTACTGCACGTTGAACAAGATCGCCATCATCAGCGCGCCGAGCAGCCCGGCAGCGATGCCGGTCAGCACCACCATCACCCAGAACCGGGGCGTGAGGACTCCGGCGCCGCCGCTGGTGATGTTCGGCTGCTCGATGGCGCCGCGGCCGGAGGGCATGCGCTGCTTCAGCAGCGGCTGCGGGCGCCGCCGGCGCTCGCTCGCCCTGGCCGGCTGCCGGGTGCGCGGCAGGCTGAGACGGTGCGATGGGCCGGGACGGCGCGCCTCGCTGTCAGGACTGGTCATCCGGGTAACTCCAGAGTCGCCAGGTAATCAACCGAGTGGGCCGGGTGCGAACGGTCGCCGGATCACCGCCCGGGCCGACTCGCGCAGCAGCATCACTACCGGCCCTCCGCCCTGGGGTAGCGCACAGCCAGAACGCCCCGCCCTATTTCTCTTTACTTCTGTATGGGAACTATTTATAGTTCTATCACAGAAGGATATGCTTGCACAGCCGCGTAGCGGCCTAGCCCGCCCGGGAGACCGGGGATTGCCGGCGCCACCCCGCGCGTGCACGTCCAAGCCGATCTGGACGGTCGCTCACCGGCGCAACCCGGCGCACCGGGACGCCCTGACCTGGCTTCGCGACCATGAAGCGGCGGCGGCCGGGGTCGATCACCACACGGCCTGCTACCCACGCAACCGCGCATCACCATGGGCGTTACCGGCGACCAGGCCACCACGCGGCTGCCGGGCACGCAGCCGTCCGGGCATAGGCACGCCGGGATCGCCGCGCGCAGTGGCGTCGCCGGTCCCGCGATCTGCCACGGCATGACCGCCGGCGCGGTCAGCGACCAGCCGCCGCGAACGGCTACGTGTCCCTGCCCACCCAGGTCCAGCAACTCGCCCGCAGGAACCACGAAGCTCTCACTGGGACGCCTCCCCTCCTGTACCCGGTCTGGGAGTTGCTCAGATCAGGTCGATGGCGACCGGTGGCGGGGAGGTCAGGCTGTTATGCACGGTGCAATGCGAGACCACCGCGCGCAGCGCCGGCCGCTGGCCGGCCGGAAGATCGGCGGGTGCCCGGACGGTCAGGCGGATGCCGCTCACCCGCGCCGGGCGGTCATTCGCCATCTCGAAACCGGCCGACACGGCCAGCCCGTCCCGGTCGTACCCGTGACGCGTCAGGTACCGGCCCGCGTAGAAAGCCACGCACGTGGCCAGCGACGCGACAAACAGCTCAGTGGGGGTAGGCGCGGTATCCAGGCCGCCGGCTTCAGCTGGCTGGTCCACCAGCACCCGGTGCCCGCGCACCGACACCTCATATGACTCCCCGGCCACATAGCGCACATCCATCTCGTGAGCGTCCGCGCCGACGGGCCGTTCCGTCACCTGTGCCTGCTCCATGTCTGCGCTCCCCTTAAGCCGCTGCGTTTCCTTCAGTAAATACCCTACGGGGTATCAGTGGCAGGTACGATGGTCATGCCTGGCAGGGTCTTTGGTCCCCGCGGCATGCCGGTGACGGCGAGCCAGCGCCCGGCGGAGCAGTTCAGTCCGCTTCTCGCAGGGTGTCCAGTGCCGCTCCGAGCCTGGCCGCTGCCTCGTCAGCGACGGGCTGGAGCGACGGCTCCCCGGCGACCGCGACCATCGCCTGCGGGTCGAGCGCCTCGATCACGGTCTGGTTGGCCTCGGTCCGGACCACCACGTTGCAGGGGAGCAGCAGCCCGATCCTGCGGTCGGCGTTGAGCGCCTGGCGCGCCAGGGAGGGATTGCAGGTGCCGAGGATGAGGTAGGGCTCCATGTCCACGCCAAGCTTGTCGCGCAGGGTGGCCTGCACGTCGATCTCGGTCAGTACGCCGAAGCCCTGGGCCTGGAGTGCCCCGCGGACCCGCGCAACCGCGTCGGCGAACGGTACTGCGGTGCGGACGGCGATCCCGTAGTCCATGTGCCGCTCCTTGCTTCATCAGGCGGGCGCGAGCGGCGCCGCTTTCAGGCGAGGGTGAGGAACATCTTCTCCATCTGCTCCTCGGTCATCGGGGCTTCGCCGTCAGCGGCGAGGCACTGGCGCATCCCGCTGGCGACGATCTTGAAGCCGGCCCTGTCCAGGGCGCGCGACACGGCGGCCAGCTGCGTGACGACCTCCGCGCAATCCCGGCCGGACTCGATCATCGCGACGACTCCGGCCAGCTGCCCCTGGGCCCGGCGGAGCCGGTTAAGCACGGGGCCCGCGGCCTCCTGGTCGATCTGCATGAGCCATCTCCTCTGCGTTAAGCCAGTGCCAATGATACCCCATAGGGTATCGGTTACTGGTCACGCGAGGCACGGTGGCCACGAACACGCGCGGCGACGCGATCTGCCGGGCGGCATCAAGGGTGCGACTGGGCAGCGCTCACGACAGGTAGCCAGCGGGCGGCGAGCTCAGACCCCGTTCGCGGGCGGGCAGGTGTTGTCGATCATGTGCGCTTATCGGTCCAGATGAAGGATTGCCCAGCCTGCCGGCCGTCTCTGCGGAAGGCTTCCACGAGAAGCCCGCGGCTTCATCAAGTGGGATGCGTCGGCATGCTGCGGGACGGAGCGAGAGGGGCACGCCGTTCCCATCGACTGGATGCAGGCCTTGTGGCCGCTGGTGTTGAGGGCCAGCGCCCGGCCTTGATGCTGACCGCGGGCTGGCTGCCAGTCATGGGCGCCATCGGCGCGCACCGGCTGGCGTGCTGGCGCGGGTCCGGGCGTCCGCGGCGGAGTTCCGCAGGAACAGGGCGGTGCTCGCCGCGCGGGCTGTCCACCATCGGCTCGCGGCATCGTCGGCGCCCCGGCTGGCGTGCCGCCGTTCCCAGCGCTGTGTCTCCTGGCTGAGCCAGGTCAGCGTCGCGGGCGGGTCCTGCTCGAGCATGGCGCGCAGGGTGTAGCGGCGCTCGCCGATCCGGTGGCCGACCCCGGCCTTGGCCGCGCCTAGGGCCAGCCGGTGGCGGGTCAGGATGATCCCGCTGCGTACGGGCGTGGTCAGCGCGGCGATCATGTCGCGGAGCGGGCCGTCCGGGCCGGCGGCCGCGGGTGCGGCCCGCAGTGCGAGCGGCAGCTGCGCCTGCTCCGGCTGCGCGCTGTACTCGGCGGCTATGGCGCGCCGGGTCAGCTCGGCCCAGCCGGTGACGGCGGGTGCTCCCAGGTCGGTGACGGCGTCGAGGTAGGCGGGCAGCCAGGGCCATAGGTGTTCCCAGAACAGGGCGGCCTGGAACCCGGCCAGCGCGGCTGCGGTGGCCGGCGGCGGGTTTCGCCTGCCGCCTCGCCGAGGCTCGCATACAGGCTGAGCAGGGTGGTCAGGTGGTCGGGTTCGGCGGGCGAGGTGAGCCCTAGGGCCTGCCAGAATCCGGCCGCCCGGTCGGTACCCTCACCGCCGAGCGCGCCGTCTGGTCCCAGGTACACCGACGCGCTGGGCGGGCAGTTCAGCACGAAGACATTCGTGTGCTCGGCGTCGCTGGCCGCGCCGAGGCCGAGCGCCGTGGCGGCGGTACGGGCGTCGGCGGGGCTGCCGGCGATGGCGCCCAGCGCGCGCAGGAGCTCCCACCGGGCGCCGGTCACGCGGTGGCCTCCCCGGCGTCTGGTGGCAGCGTTGATGCGGCCGGGGTCGGCTTGAGCGGGCGCATCAGCCAGCGCGGCCGCCGGGTGCCGTCGGGTGAGACGTGCCCGGCGGGACGGGTCTGCGCCATCCACTGCTGGTAGATCTCCCGCGCCTTGGCGGTGTCGACGGCGATGTCGCCGTGGGCGTCGCCGGGCGCGGCGGGGCGGACGCGGACGGCCTGGTGCCAGCAGTGCATGCCGGAGATGGGGTCGGGGTGGACGGGGAAGGTGAGGTTCTGGTGGACGCCGGTGTCGGACCACCAGATCCGGGCGGTATCCGGGTCGGCGGACCGGTACGGTTTGACCCGGCCGGCGGTGTGCATGGCCCAGCCGTCGTCGCCGTGCTGCAGGTCGACGGTGGCCATCATCCCGCCGGCGCTGACCTGGCTGTGGCCGGTGAGCTTCCAGCGGCCCATGTGGTGGGAGCAGGCGACGACGCCGGGCCGGATGCCCTCGGTGATCCACGCCTTGGCCACTAGGTACCCGATGTCAGTCTCCACGCGGATCAGGTCACCGGTACGGGCGATGCCGAGCCGGGCGGCGTCGGAGGGGTGGATCCAGACCGGGTTGGTGTGCGACAGCTCATCCAGCCATTTGCTGTTCGCCGAGCGGGTGTGGATCTGGGTCGGCAGCCGGAACGTGGACAGCAGAACCAGCTGGCCGGGGGCGAGCGCGGAGGGGTGGACGTGGCTCTTGATGTAGCCGGGCAGCGCGTGTTCGGGCCAGCCCCAGTCCGCCAGGGTGGAGGACCAGAATTCGAGCCGGCCCGAGGGCGTGGGGAAACCCCGCCGGATGGTCCCGTCGACCATCACTCCGGCCTGGCGGCGGCCCTGGCTATCGGGGTCGGGGGTGGCCATCGGGACGATGTTGGCGGTGGCGGCGGCGGCCGCGGCGGTGTAGACCTGCCCGGCCGGGCCGACGGCCACATCGCGCAGTTCGGTGTGCGGTACCTCGCGTTCGTGCAGGCCGCCCTGGCCGCTGGCGATCTCGAAGGCGCCGTAGCGGCGCATCCATGCCAGCGGGGTCAGGCCTTCGGCGGCGGCCCGCTCGGGCAGCCCGGGTACGGAGTTCTCGAACATCCACCCGTAGTACTCATCGACGGTGAGCTTCTGGCCGGGGTGGGCGCGGGACTCGTGGTACTGGCGGATGCCAAGGGACCCGTCGGGGTCGATCCGCCAGGACAGCTCGGTCCACCACTCGTTCTCCTCCCAGACCTCGCCGGGATTGACCTGCCGGGTGTCGGTGATGTCCTCGCCGAGCCGCTCGCGGGCCGCGCGCAGGACCGGCTGCCGGAACCCGATCCACTGCCCGTCGTACTGTTCGTAGGAATGGGTGTCGTGCCGTTCGGAGCCGTGTCCCATCGGCAGCACGTAGTCGGCGAAGTACGCGGATTCGTTCCAGGTCGGGGTGAGCGCGACGTAGCAGCCGATCTTTTCGGTGTCGGTGAGGACTTCCATCCAGGACAGCCCGTCGGGGTTGGTCCATACCGGGTTGTAGACGCGGGTGAAGTAGGTGTCCAGGCGGCCGCGGCCGTCCTTGAGGAAATGCGGGAGCAGGAAGCTCATCTCGTTCTGGGCCAGGGGGAACTCCAGCGGCCAGGACAGGTCCTGCCACACCCCGGGGTGCGGCGGCGTGTGGATGGGCCGCGGCACGAACTTGTTCCATGCGTTCGGGAACGTGCCGCCCTCGGTTGCCACCGCGCCGAGCAGCGCCGAGATCAGGAACAGGGTCCGCGACACCTGCCAGCCGCCGAGGTTCCCGGCGGCGGCCGACCGCCACGAATGGCAGGCGAAGCGCGTCCCGGCGTCCGCGACGACCTTGGCTACCTCGGCGAGCACCGCGGCGCCGATCCCGGACTCGGCGGCGGCGTACTCGAAGGTGAACGCGGTGTACAACCCGGCCAGGGCGTCCTGGAACGCCTCGAACGTGGGCGGCAGGTCCGGGCGGCACTGGGTCAGGTACTGCTCCCAGTTCCACCAGCGGCGGACGAACCCGGCGTCGTACTTACCGGTGCGGATCAGGTAGCTGGCGATGGCCAGGTTCATGGCCGCCTCGCTGCCCGGCTGGGGGGAGAGCCAGTAGTCGGCGTGGGTGGCGGTGTTGGACAGCCGGGTGTCCAGCACGATGACCTTGGCGCCGTTCTCGCGGGCCTGGGTGATCCGCTGGGCGTGCGGGTTGAAGTAGTGCCCGGTTTCCAGGTGCGCGCTGATCAGGTAGATGACCTTGGCGTTGGCGTAGTCGGGGCTGGGCCTGTCGATGCCCATCCAGAACTGGAATCCGGTCCGGCCGCCGGAGGAGCACACGTTGGTGTGGGAGTTGTGGCCGTCGACGCCCCAGCTGGCCAGGACCCGTTCGGTGTAGCCGTCCTCGCCGGGGCGGCCCAGGTGCACCATGATCTCGTTGTTGCGTCCCTCGGTCAGGGCCGCGCGGATCCGCGTCGCGATGGCGTCCAGGGCTTCGTCCCAGGTGATCCGCTCCCACCGGCCTTCCCCCCGGCGGCCGGCGCGCCGCATCGGGTACAGGATCCGGTCCGGGTCGGTGACCTGGTTGATCGTGGCCGGGCCCTTGGCGCAGTTACGGCCCCGCGAGCCGGGGTGCTCGGGGTTTCCCTCGAACTTGCGGACCTGGCGGGTCTCGCGGTCCACGTAGGCGAGCAGCCCGCACGCCGACTCGCAGTTGAAGCACGTCGTGGGCACCAGCATGTAGTGGTGCTCCTCCCGGGCCGGCCAGGCCCGCGAGGACAGCTCGACCCAGTCATCCCAGCGTTCCCTCGGCGGGAACGCGGCCAGGTGGACGCGGCTCGCGCCTTGATAGAAGGTCTCGCCGCGGGCCTCCACAGCGGCGCGCGCCGCCGAGACGCGCTCGCCCAGGGCGGCCAGGTCCGGAGTGCCGTGGCCGGTGACTTCTGCGGGACGGGGCATGGGAGCTCCTTCAGGCCAGCGGGACGGACTGGCCGGCCTGCACGTAGGCGTGCTCGTGGGCCAGCAGGCCAAGCAGGGCGAACGGTACTGCGGCTGGGCCGATCCACGGTGCGGCGATTGCGATTGCCGCCGCGGTCAGGCCGGGCCAGAAGTACCGGGCGAACCGGCCCCGGGTCATCTCGGCGGCGGCCAGGTGCGCGTGCTCGGTGGGATGGGTGATCGTGATCTCCCCGCCGGCGAGCAGCACGTGCGCGGCCGCGGCCGCGGCGAGCAGCACCTCCGTCGCGGTCACGGCGGAGGCTGGGCCGAGCCAGAGCGCGAACGGCAAGATCCCGGCGGCGCCGGCCAGCACGGCCTGCACGGCCAGGTGCGGGGCCAGCAGCGGGCTCTGCCACAGGTCCCTGGCCCTGGCCTGGGCGAACAGGTACGCGGTGTAGCACGCCGTAGCCAGGGCCAGCGGGATGACGAAACCCGCGGCGACCTGCCGCAGGACCGCCGATCCGGCCAGGGAGCCGATCAGGTACACCGCGACGGCGGCGCCGTAGCCGCCGATGATGAACGACCCGCGTACCAGCCAGCTGCGCCAGTGATGCCGGGTGAAGATCAGGTAGAACCGCCATGGGTGGCGCAGGTCCCAGATCAGCAGCACCCCGGTAACCCCGAGGAACCCCAACGCTATCCCCGGGGCCGCCCACCTGGCCAGCGGGCTGCCCCAGGACAGGTGCCCGGCCAGGATCAGGATCAGCGGGACCAGCAGGCCGCCCGCCGCCAGGCCCTTGGTCCAGGTGTACAGGCTGACCCGCGAGCCCCAGGGAGCGTGGTGGCTGATGTCGTAGGACAGCAGGGCGCCGGCGCTGGAACCGGGCTGCCCCGGGTGACCGCCGGGGACGTGGCCGGGGTCGTGCTCGCCGCCCTGCGTGGCCCAGGCGTACAGGCCGCCGTCGGGCCGGCGGGCCGCCAGCGGGTCCAGGGTCGCCTGGTGGGCTCCCTTGTAGAACAGGCCGGGCCGGGTGCCTTTCTCCGGGCGCCGGACGGTGACCGGCTCGCGGTTGACGACCTGCGCGACCTTCGAGCCAGGGTCGTTCAGGTCACCGACCAGGATCGCCTCGGTCGGGCATACCGTGACGCAGGCCGGCTCCAGCCCGGCCTCGAGGCGGTGCGCGCACAGGTTGCACTTCTCGGCCGAGTTGTCCTCGGGGTTGATGAAGATCGCGTCGTACGGGCACGCCGCGATGCACGCCTTGCAGCCGATGCAGACCGACTTGTCGAAGTCGATGATCCCGTCCGGCCGCCGGTACATCGCCTGCGTCGGGCAGGCGGTGGTGCAGGGCGCGTCCGCGCACTGGTTGCACCGGGTCACCTGGAAGGCCCGGCGGACCTGGGGGAAGGTCCCGACCTCTACCGACTTGACGTAGGTGCGGGTCACTCCCAGCGGCACCTCGTTCTCGCTCTTGCACGCCGTGGTGCAGGCATGGCATCCGATGCACTTGTCCTGGTCGATGACCTTGACCCACCGCTGCAGCAGATCATCGACCGTCATCCCGTCCTCAGTCATCGGCGGTGACCGGCAGGCCGGCTTCCCCGGCACGGTCCCAGTCGTCGTCGATGTGGACGACCTGGCGGCCGGCCCGGTCCAGCAGCGAGGCCGCGATGGAGGCACGGAAACCGCTGGCGCAGTGCACCCAGACCTCGCCGGGCGGAACCTCCCCGGCCCGCTGCTCCAGTTCCCAGAACGGGATGTGAACCGCGCCGGGGAGATGGCCGGCGTGCCATTCATCGGGACGCCGGACATCGAGCACGATCAGGTCGTCGCGTCCCCACGCGGCGGCCAATGCCGAGAAGCCGGACACGCCGTAGCTGGACAGCCGGCCGCCGGCCAGGTCGCTGGTGGCGCCCGACGCCGCCGCGGCCAGGTGATCGATGCCGACCCGGGCGAGCTGCAGCTGGGCCGCGGCGACCTGCCCGGGGGACTCGCCTACCAGGGTGAGGGGCGTGCCCCAGGGGATGGTCCAGGCCAGGTAAGTGGCGAACGGGTCACCGAGCTCCACCGAGATGGACCCGGTGACGTGACTACGGGCGAACGCTTTACGCTGCCGCAAGTCCACGACCCACTCGCCCGCCTCGATCCGGCGGCGCAGATCGGCGGCACCGGCTCGCCGCGGTGCGCTCAGATCCGGGGCGGCCGGGCCGCTGCGGTTGGCGGGGCCCATGTGAGCGTAGTACCGCGGATAGGCGCCCAGTCCCGCGATCAGCTCCTTGACGAAGGCGTCCTCGTCGCTGGTCAGCGCGACGTTAGCCCGCCGTTCGGTGCCGATGGTGGAGGAGTCGCCGCTCGTCGGGGTGGCCGAGCAGAAGCTTCCGAAGCCGTGCGTCGGGTACACCGCGACCTGGTCGGGGAGCTCGTTGGCGAGGCGCCGGACCGACCGGTACTGCGCCCGGGTGAGCTGCTCGGTCCGCTCCGGGCTGATCAGGTCCGTGCGGCCGACCGCGCCGAACAGCATCGACCCGCCGGTGAACACCGCCACCGGGTCGTCCGGCCCCTCGCGCAGCACGTAAGACAGGTGACCAGGAGTATGACCCGGGGTGGCCATCACGGTCAGGGCCAAGCCGCCGGCCGTGATCTCGTCACCGTCCCGTGCCGCCGTCCGGCTGAACCTCACCTCCTCGGCGGCGGCCACCACGTAGGCCGCGCCCGTGGCCCCGGCCAGCGCCAGCCCGCCGGTGACGTAGTCGTTGTGGATATGCGTCTCCAGCACACGCGAGATGCGGACACCGGAGGTCTCCGCCACCTGCAGCACCCGGTCGATGTCCCGCTGCGGGTCGACGACCACCGCCGTCCCGCCGTCGTGGATCAGGTAACTGCGATCGCCCAGCCCAGACGTCTCGATCATCACGACCTCGTGCATCAGTGAACTCCTCCCGCCCGCGGGTGCAGGCTCAGGCCCGGTCCCTTGAGCATCAGGTTCCAGGACAGGAACAGGAGCCCGTACCGCTTAAGCAGCCACATGTCATAGCGCTCCCTCTCCCTGTCGATCAGAGGGAACGGTCGGCCGCGGCTTCACCGGGCGGCCACCGAGATCCCGGCGCTGCCGCCGCCGACGACAATCTGGTGGTGCGAGTTCCGGGACGACATACGTCCTCCGCCGGGCCGCAGGAAAACTACGAATGTACGTACATTTAAGGCCTGAGTGGTGACAGTAGTCAATGACCCGGGCGGCTTTCTCTGCTCCCCGGCGGCGCTCCATACTGAGGGCGTGATCGTCGACCGCGACAGCGCCCTGCCGCTTTGGGCCCAGGTGCTGGCCGACCTGCGCCGCAGGCTCGCCAGTGGCGAGTTCGGCCAGCGTGTTCCCGGCGACGACGAGCTGACCGCGCAGTACGGGGTCAGCCGGCACACCGTGCGGGAAGCGGTCCGCAGGCTGCAGATCGAGGGCGTTGTCGAGCGCGGCCGGGGGCGGGGCACGTTCGTCAAGGACACGATGATCGAGCAGCCCCTCGGCGCCATCTACAGCCTTTTCCGCTCCGTCGAGGAACAGGGTTTCGCGCAGCGCAGCATCGTCCGGCGCCTCGAGGAACGCTCTGATGCGGAGGCCGCCGGGGTTCTCGGCTGCCCGCCCGGCGCCCCGCTGATCTACCTGGAGCGGCTGCGGCTCGCCGACGGTATCCCCATCGTCCTGGACTGCTCCTGGCTGCCCGCCGCGCTGGCCCGGCCGCTGCTGGCCGTGGACTTCACCCACACCGCCCTGTACCGGGAGCTAAACGTACGCTGCGGGGTACAGCCGGACGCCGGCTGGGAGCGGATCCGCCCCGTGCTCCCCGACCCGGAACAGCGAGGGCTGCTCCGCCTGCCGGCCCGCACTCCGGCGCTGGCCGTCGAGCGCCTCGCCACCTGGCAGACGACACCGGTGGAATGGCGGCACAGCCTGGTCCGGGGCGACCGGTTCTCCTACGTCGCCCGGTGGTCCGCCCAAGACCAGGCGGCCCGGTTCGAGCCCATCACCGAGCCTGAATAGGCGCCAGAACAGGATGACTGCCCAGGCCGCCGCGCGGACGGGTCCACGGATCAGCTTAGGCCGAGCACAGCCGCGGCCGTCCGGGCCGCCGCGCCGCCGGTCTCGATGGCGGCATCGATGACGGCCCGCACGTTCAGGTCAGCGGCCAGCAGGCGCCCGATCCCGGCACTGGCGCCGGGACTCGCCGGGACGGTGCGGCCGGCCGCGCTGTACAGGCTTTCCAGGCGGCCCGCAGCGGCGTCGAGCAGGTCAGGCCGGTAATCCCAGTCATCAGTCCGGGACCGGTCCAGGATCATCAGCCGGATGGCCGCCGCCGGATAACCGGCGAGCAGGTCGCTCACCAGTACCAGGTTGCCAGCTGACTTGGCCATCTTGACCCCGCCGGTGGTGACCGTGCCGGCATGCAGCCACGCCCGGGCGTACGGACGGACACCAGTGAAGCTCTCGGCCATCGCCGCGTGGTAGGCGTGATGCGGGAAGCGGAGATCCCGGCCGCCAGCGTGAACGTCGACGCCCACGCCGAAAACCGACAGCGCCATCGCGGCGCATTCGGCGTGCCACCCCGGCCGGCCAGGTCCCCACGGTGACTCCCAGGACGGATGACCCGGTTCACCCGCCTGCCAGACCGCGACGTCCAGCGGGTCGTCCTTAGCCGGGTCGCCGGTCCGGCCACCGTACTCGGCGGACAGCTGCAAGGCCTCGGCGTGGCCCAAGCCCGCCCGGTCCGCGGCCACCCGGCCCCGGAAATAGACGCTGCCCCCGCGCTGATACGCGGCGTCGCTGGCGAGCAGCCCCCCAGCCAGCCGGATCACCTGCTGCACGTACCGGTGCGCGCGGGGCTCATGCGATGGGGGACGCACTCCCAGGGCCGCCATGTCCTGCTCGAAGTAGTACTGCTGCACCGCCGCGAACGAGTCGTATGGCGCGCCGGCCCGATGAGCCGCCGCGTCCAGCACATCGTCCACATCAGTGACGTTCCGGCACACCTCCGGTTCGGCCCCCAGGAAGCTCAGGGCACGGCTCAGCGCATCGACCCAGACGAACGTCGCCGCGTGCCCGAGATGCGTCACGTCATACGGAGTGATCCCGCATGCATAAAGCCGCACCCTGTCCAGGACCGCCAGCCGCCGGCCGCCCAGAACCAGAGCGGGAGCCAACCCGGCACCATTGCGCGTCGTACTAGAAGCCAGCCGCACGTTGCTCATAGGCCTAGTGTCGGTCATCGCCGCATCACAACTCCCGGCCGGGGCAGGTGGCCGGACCGGCCCGCGCCATCCATCGAGGCAGCCACGTAGCCGGTGACCGGGTGCGCCGCCCGCCACCGGGTGAAAGACCGGCACGGCGCCGTGGCGAGCGACGCTGCGTGCGCCTGTCCGGCGTTGCCGCCGTCTCCCTGGCGGCCGCGTCTCAGGCAAGCGACAGGAACAGCCGCCCGAGCTGGCCGATCGCGACGGATCCACCCATGACACAGCCCCAGGTGAACGACCGTCAGAGACGACTCGGGCGTGCCTTACAAACGAGCGGTACGCCCGCATCACCGAGTTCAGGGTCCCGCACTGCCACGGTCACTACCTTCCTGCTGCGCCAGCCGGCTGAACAGGTCATCAAACCGCGCCGCGTACTCCTCCAGCGGGCCCGGCGCCGCCGGGCAGGGCTGATGTCGGGTCATCACGCACCCCACGCACCGCACAAGCATTACCCCTGGCATGCCGCGCACTACCCCTGGCATGCCGCGCACCCGATCCAGAGTCAACGAACTACCGTTAGTAACCCTGTTATTGAAGTCGTTAGCTGATCAGGAAGCTCGAAGATAGCCGCACCACGTCGCCTGCCTGCAGGCCGATGCCCGGCGGGCCGCGGGCCGCGCCCAGTGCCCAGGAGGGAAGCAGGGGAACGACTCTGCAGCCAGCGCGGCCGGCTCGGGTCCTGGCTGCTGCACCGGGCCCGCCCTCCGCCTACCTCCGTGCGTCTCGCTAACGTTGCTGCAGGCGTTCGGCCAGGCTCTGCGCGAGCCTGGCCTTGACGGTCGGTTCGCTGTCTACCAGCCACTGCAAATCCTCACTGGTCAGCGTGAGGAGCCGGCCGGGTTCGGCGCACCTGACGGTGGCCAGGCGGGTGTAGCCGTAGCCGCCGCCCCAATCCCGGGCGGCGAGCTCGCCGAAGTGATCACCCGGGCCCATGGTGCGGATGAGCCGACCATCGATAAAGACGTCGTAGCGGCCGGACAGGATGATGTAGAACAGCCGGCCGGAAGACCACCGGCGTACGACCTCCTCCCCGGCGGCCACGTCAAGCCAGACCCCGCGGGCATGGACGCCCCGGATAATCGAAGCGGGCACGCCAGCGAGCAGCGGGACGGTCCCCAGCACGCCGTCGTCCAAGCCCGCGATGACGTCGGCCCTGGAGTCGGCGTCAGCCCCTCCCGGCGCGGCCCCAGGCACAGGCGCGCCCGCGAAGTGTTCGACGACAAGCCGTACGTGCTCTTCCGAACTGGTCGGGTTGAGGATGCATAGCCGGATGGCGTGGCGCCCGGCCAGCCGGGTCGCGGAGACCAGCGCCATGCCGCTGCGTTCCAGGTCGTCGGCGAGGGCCAGGCCGCGGCGTTCGGTTTCGGCCTCGTCGCAGCCGGGCCATTCCCGGCGGAAGCAGACGATCCCGAGCGTCGCCGGCGCCATCAGGATGAGCCCGGTGTGACGGCGGATCAGGGCCTCGGCGAACTCCGCCAGTTCGAGGTTGCGCTGGATGGCGGCGCGGAACGCGGCCAGGCCGAAGGTCTGCATGGTGACCCAGATCTTGAGCGCCCGGAAGCCCCGGGACAGCTGCAGCCCGCGGTCGGCGAAGTTGACCTCACCAGCGCCTCGAGTACCGTCGGCGTCAAGGTAGTCCGGGTGGATGGCGAACGTGCGCTCGAGCCGGACGCCGTCGCGGATCAGCACGCTGCCGCACTCCATCGGCTGGTAGAGCCATTTGTGGGGGTCCAGCGTGACGGAGTCGGCGCGATCGATGCCGGCCAGCGCCGATCGTCCCTTGGCGGTCAGCGCGGCAAAGCCGCCGTAGGCCGCGTCGACGTGCAGCCACAGCCCTTCCTCGGCGCCGACATCAGCCAGTTCCCCGAGGGGATCAACGGCGCCGGTGTTGGTCGAGCCCGCGCTGGCACACAACGCGAACGGGACCCGGCCCGCGCTGCGGTCAGCCCGAGCGGCCGCGGTCACCGTTTCCGGCAACAGCCGCCAGCGGTCGTCGGTCGGCAGCACCCGGACCTGCTGGGGCCGCAGGCCCATGGCCCGCGCGGTCCGGGCCAGGGATGAGTGCGCCTGATCCGACACATACAGGACGGAGTCGTCGGACGGCCCTCCCGCGGCCTCGCGCGCCACCAGCAGCGCCATCAGGTTGGCGGCTGAACCGCCGCTCACGAGCAGCCCGGCGGTGCTGGTCGGCATCCCGAGCCAGTCGCGGAACCAGTCAACGACCTCCAGTTCGATCTGGGCGGCGCCGGCCGATTCCATCCACGCCCCGCAGTACGGGTTGGCCGCGGCGGCCGTCAGCTCGGCCAGCGCAGCCGGCCAGGTGGTAAAGCTCGGGATGAAGGCGAAGTACCCCGGGTGATCGGTCCGTGCCGCGTAGGGCAGCACGTCCGCGATCACCCGCGCCAGGACCGCGCCGTACTCGGCGGCCTGCTCCGGTGGCGGACCGCCGAGCCGGGAAGCCATGTCGGCGGCCTCGGCCCGGCGCAGCACCGGATCAGCCCCGGGATCGGCCAGCCTGGCCACCAGAGCGTCGACGGTCGCGTAACCGGCGCGCCGCATCGCCTCGGCGTCCATCGCCAGCGGGTGCTCCACGTCTGCCTCCCTCGATGCCTGGTGGCGGGCTAGCCCGGCTCGGCCGGGCCGTCCCCTGAAGTGTCGCGATGGCCTGGCGCGGCGCCGGTGGCCAGCCGCGCGGCAACGATGCGATCCGCCTGCCGCTGGGTCGGCGAATGCCCGAGGATCGCCGTCAGGAAGGGTTCCCGGTTGAGCTCGTACACGGTGGCGGCGCCAACCGCGGTCACGGTCGCCGTGCGCGGGATATCGCGCAGCAGCGCGATTTCCCCCACTCCTTCGCCTCGTCGGCACCGGCGCAGGAACTGCCCGTCTTGCCGGGCATCGAGTTCACCCGCGGCAATCGCGTAGTAGGCATCTCCCAGGTCGCCCTGCCGGATCAGTACGGTGCCGGCGGCCAGGTGCACCGGCGTGAGGGCCGCCGCCAGGCCTTCGATCGCGGGCGCGGGCAGCTCGGCGAACAACGGGAGCGAACGCAGCAACGCGATCTCCACCACCGGCACGGGCGTCTCGGCGTCGAGACTGAACAGGGCGCGCCCGCCGGCCGCGGCCGCGACCGGGAGCACGGCCGCGACCCCGACGAGGGCGAGCCGGCTGCCGCCTAGATGCATCAGCGCCGGCACAAGCAGGGCGCCCAGCGCGTACCCGGCCATCATGAGCCCCTCCAGGATCCCGAAGATCCGGCCCATCAGCTGGGGCGGAACCGAGCGCTGCAAGAGGGTGCGGGTGGCCACCTCCAGCAGGCAGTGGCTAGCCCCGGCCAGCGCCAGCAGGGCCAGGGTCCCGGCCACGCCGAGACCGAACGCCAGTGCCGCCACCGCACCGCTGCACACCAGCGCCGCGGCCGCGATCGGACCACCTAGTCGGCGGCCGACCAGGACCGCGCTCACTGTGGCGGCTAGTACCGCTCCCGCGCCGAAGGTGAACTCGAGGTAACCGGCCCACGCCTGCGGGCGGCCCAGCACGCTGATGGCCAGGATTACGATCAGCAGCTCCAGCGCTCCCACCACGATGGCCTGCGCCGTCAGCAGGGCAAGCATGAGCCGCAGCCGTGGTTGGCTGGCCACCATCCGCAGGCCCTTGCCGACCCCGGCCAACGCCTCCGGAGCACGCTCCTCCGGCGCGGCCAGCGCCGCTACCTTCAGTCGGGCAACCAGCAACGCGGCAACCAGGCCGAGGCCGGCGCACACCGCGAAGACGCTGCCCACGCCACCGAGCGAGATCAGCACCCCGGCCAGCAGGCCCGCCATCGCGACCCCGGCGGCGTCCAGCCAGCCCGCGATCACGTTGGCCGCCGTCAGCTGATCGGTGGTAACGGCCAGCGACGGGAGAAGCGTCGCCTGCGCCGGGCGGGTCGCGGTGACCGCGGTGGCCGCGACCACGGCACCCGCATAAGCCGCCAACGGCACGCCCGCGATGACCGCCACGGCCGTGGCCGCCATCGCCGCCGCCTGCACCAGATAGCCTCCGGCGAGCATGAACACCGGTGACCGCCGGTCGGTGAGCGCCGCCACCATGGGCGCCGCGACCGCCGCAGGCACCAGCTGCGCCACCGCCACCAGCCCGGCGATGGCGGCGCCGCCACGGCTGTAGGCGAAGACCAGCATGGCGATCCACACCGAATACTCGGCGAGAACGAACAGCGCATACGCCGCCAGCGCGCGCATCAAGGCCTTGTTGTCCGCCAGCGAGCGGAAAGCGTGCAGCCTCCGGGCACCGGCGTTACTCCCCACCAGCCCCTCCCCAGGCTCCCTGTGGCCGACCACCACCGCTCACCCAGCGCCGGGCGGTACCCCACCGGGCCGCTCCCGCGCAGCTAACCTCCTGATTGCACCACCACGACCAGCACCAAGGCAACCAAGAGCTTGCGACTACCGTAAAGGGGCAACTTGCTACCGGGCATGCCGGTGCCTGCGGCCGCGCAGATCATCCGGGTCTCGAGCGTTGGCTGCGGCACAACTCCCTGTCTGCTAAACCACGCATAAGGCGGATATCGCTCGTCAAGCGATGCGCAGCGCTAACTAAAGTGCGTGACATGAAAGCGTTAGCTCGGTACGCTGCCGAACAGGAGCGCAAAAGGACCGCGAGGGCATCCGGCACACCTACGCGCAGATCATTCACCTATGGCCGTCCTGCCCGCAGCGGAGGCCAGCCGGCGTGACACTGCCCGGGCGCCCTGTCAACGCTGAGGCCCGTTAGCAAGGCAAAGAAACCTCCTGGGCCTTTAGAGCTATTACCGGCTGGGCGGTCAGGTCCTACAATGTCGGTTACGCGGGTCTGGACCACACTCGATTGTGAAGGGCCCGGTAACGGCCCCGGAAACCCTCGAACCAGCCTGGGGCCTGCTACAGTCCCCGGGGTGGACACCCCTGTCGGCCAGCTGATGAACATCGTCGTGGACTGCCCGGACGCCGGCATCTCCGCCCGGTTCTGGGCGGCTGTCCTGGGCTGGGAGCGGGTGCAGGAGAACGCCGACTCGGTCGACATCGCGGACGCCTCCGACGGCCGGCGACGCCTGGTGTTCCAGCAGATCGCCGGTTACCGCCCGCCCGGCTGGCCGGACCAGGGGCCACCGCAGCAGCTTCACCTGGATGTGCGGGTCGACGACCTCGAGATCGCCGATCAGCGGGTGCGCGCCCTGGGCGCGGTCCCGCTCGGGGAACGTGTCGTGCTCGAGGACGAAACCTACCGGGTCTACGCCGACCCGGCCGGACACCCGTTCTGTCTCGTGCAGCTCGAAACCACCTGAACCGCGGAGCCTTCATCCCCGGGAGACCTCGACCCCCTATCCGGTCACCGACGCGCCGAGCACCTCGACGGGGACCACACCCTCGATTGTGAAGAGCCATGAAAGGGTTCGCAGGCCGGGTGCCGCGCGGTTTCCCGGTGTTCTGTTGTCGCGGTGGCCGCTGCGGGCTGCTGTTACCGCAGCGGTTCAGCCGATACTGCCCGCAACCCGGGCTACCCATCCGGCGACGGCCAGGGCTGAGCCGGCGGCTATTCTCGGCTTGCGCTGCTGCACGGCCCGGGCCGCCCGCAGGACAGTAAACGCGACGCCCGGGGCTTCGATGGCGATCGCGGGCACCGTCAGCCGCTGCGGGGGGCGCAGGCCCGACCGCACGCCGTTGACCATCCCGATGCCAGTGACAGTCCAGGCAGCAACGCCCCACCACCATTGCTGGCGGGCCGTCAGAGCTCGCGTTCCGGCGGCCGCGGCCTTCGGGTTCAGCCCGGGCAACCGGTCCCGTTGCTGCCGCCGGATAGGTTCCACCTCGGCCCGGGACGGCGCTTCGGTGCCCCGGCCCCACGCCACCAGCGCGAACCCGGCAGCGCTCGCCCACGCGGCCAGGGCCCGCTGCCGCCGCCCGGCGGCCCAGTGCCCGGCCCCGGCCACAGCCTGCGTAACAACCGGGGCGACACAGGACACCCACTCCAGCGGCCCCGAGGGCCGGGTCCAGTCCAGAGTGAGCATCAACGCCGCCCGCCGCGACGGGGCCCTGCTGTCATCACCAGCCATCCCGGCATTGTCGCCCAGGCGGCGCGTGCCTGCCAAGCTCCCGGGCTGCCACTACCCGGACGTTGCCGCCCAGCGGGGCAGCGCGGCGGCGATGCTCAGGTCCGGCCGCATCCGCGCTCGCACCCCGCCGCTCGTCAGCTCAACCGGGCTCTCCCGGCAGGGCTGCGGGGCCCGTGTCACCGCCTGTCCCGGTGCGGACGTACCCCGCGCCGGGGACTCAAGCTCGAACCCTGGTGATCCCGTCCACTACGACTTCAACCTGGTTAGTGCGCTGATTTCGTCAACTTGAGAAGCATATCCGCAGGTCAGCGTATTAAGTTTGTCGAAAGTCCATGATCGTGAGCCAAGTCGGGTTAGGCCGTGTGTCCGGGGATTCCGGCGAGCATCCCGGCGGTCGGAGCGCCGTCAGGAGGATCGGACCCGCAGGACTCCTGACCCGGGCGCGACCAAGCTGATTGCCCCGTTGCGGGATGAGCCATGTCCTGCCGAGGCGCGGCGGCCCGGCAGCTACCCCGGGGCGATCTCGGTACCCTGGCCCGTTACCTTGGGTGTGCGCCCGCGGGGGCTGGCTATGTCCGCCAAGTTGCCGGGGCATCTGTCGCCACGGCTGATGCTGCTAGTCGCGCCGGAAGATCCAGGTGTGTTCGGCGGGTATCTCCGCTGTGCCCGTGACATGATCGCCTGTGTCAGGGCGGTCGGTTCGGAATGCCACCCGCCATCTTCCCCCGGGGAGCGCGATCCCGGCTGGGCCGGGGCTAACGTTGGCGGCTACCAGCGTCGAGCCTCGCACGTAACCGATGACACCCTCACCTGCAGGCAGCCACCGCAGTTCCCCGTGGCGCAGGTCGCTGTCCTCGGCACGCAGGCGCAGTAGCCGCCGGTAAGCGTTCAGCGTGGATGCCGGGTCCTGGCCCTGCGCGCTGACTGTCTGTCCCGGTTTGCGGTCGCCGAGCGTGATCCACGGTTCGGGGCTGTCGGTGAACCCCAGGCCGGGCGTAGCTGACCACGGCATGGGCGTACGAGCCGCGTCACGGGCGTACGTCGCCCCGCCATAGCGCACCAGGGGGTCTTGGACCCGGTCGGCGGGGACCTCGGCGTCCGGCAGACCCAGCTCATCGCCCTGGTAGAGGAGCGGGAAGCAGGGGAAGCCCGCAGTTAGGGTGGCCAGGGTCAGCGCTCGCCGCCGGCCTGCGGTCCCGCCCCCGTAACGGCTTGGAGCGCGGGGGCGGTCATGGCTGCTGAGCACCCACACCAGCCCGGCGGCACCGTCGAGGGCCTGTCGCGTCCACTCGGTGAACCGATCCGGTTCCCAGCAGTGTTCAATGAGCCCGAACCAGAACACCGCGTCCAGGCCCCGGCCTGCGGTGTGCCGGCCCAAGCGCCCGGGATCGGTGATGTTAACCTCGCCGAGCAGCATCGCCCCTCGCGGTGCCGTGACGGCACGCCAGCGGGCGTAGATGTCCAGCAAGTCGGGCTGGTCCATGTCGTAGCGGTGCTGGAAACGCCACCACTCCCGCGATCCGCGCACGTCGGTGATGACCTTGTCCTCGGGCACGAACGGGTTGTCGGGAAGGTCAGGATGCTTGAGCACGACGTGGGGCACGTCTACCCGGAACCCCGAGAAGCCGAGATCGAGCCATCCCGACATGATCGAATCGAACCCCTCGGCCACCGCCGGGTTGCGCCAGTCGAGATCTGGCTGCGAGCGGGCGAATAGGTGCAGGTAGTACTGACCGGCCTCCTCGTCCCACGCCCACGCCGACCCGCCGAAGCGGCTGACCCAGTTGTTCGGCGGCCCGCCGCCCGGGCCCGGGTCCCGCCAGATGTAGAAGTCCCGGTAGCGGGAATGCCGGTCCTCGCGGGCCTGACGGAACCATTCATGCTCCGCCGAAGTATGGTTCGGCACCAGGTCCATCAGTACCCGCAACCCGCGATCACCGGCCTCGCTGAGCAGCGTCTCCAGGTCGTGCAGGGTTCCGAAGCGGGGGCTGACAGCCCGGTAGTCGGACACGTCGTAGCCGTGGTCGGCGAAAGGCGACGGGTGGATCGGGCCCAGCCAGACGATGGTAACGCCCAGGTCGGACGGGAGGTGACGCCCGGCAGGTCACCCCAGCCGTCCCCATTGCTGTCCTGGAACGACGGCACGTATACCTGATAGCCCACGCCGTCGGCCCACCACTGCGGCGACTCGGTCATCCCCTATGACTACCCCGAGCCAGCCGGCGGCCAACACGCTCAGCCCCGGCCCGGCGGTCGAAGATGGCCAGCGCGCCAAAGATCCCGCGGTTCCCGCGACGGCTGCTCGCCAAGCCCGCGAGCCGGGCTACACCCGCACGGGACAACAGGACACCGACGCAAACCTCCAGGACGAAGTGACCCGTTACGCGATACTGCCCGCGGCATGAGACTGCGGGCTGAGGACGTCGTCCTGGCGATTCTCATCGAGGTAATACCCGGTTATACTGAGGGTATGAAGACAGCGATCTCCCTCCCCGACGACACCTACGAGCAAGCCACCAGGCAAGCACAGGCACTGGGTATCAGCAGGTCCGAGTTCTTCGCCCGCGCTGCCCGCAGCTACCTGGACCAGCTCGCCTCGCGTTCGCTTACTCAGCAGATCGACGAGGCGCTGCGAACCGCCGATGACGACTCTAACGCCGCCGCTGCCGCCGCTGGCCGCAGTTACCTGGCGGGCCAGGACGACTGGTGACCGAGCGCGGCAGCATCTGCTGGGCCGATCTCGGCGAAGCGCGCGGCAGTAAGCCCGCCAAGCGACGCCCAGTCCTGGTCATCCAATCCGACCCATTCAATGCCAGCCGGCTGAACACCACCATCGCGGCCGTCATCACGTCTAATACGGCTCTGGCCGCCATGCCCGGCAACGTTTTCCTGCCCGCGGCCGTCTCCGGCCTCCCCAAGGACTCAGTCATCAACGTCACCGCCCTCGTCAGCCTCGATAAGACCGACCTTGAGGAACCTGTCGGCTACGCGCCCGCATCCCTCATGGACGACGTCGACCGTGGACTTCGCCGCGTACTCGGTCTCTGACCGCGATGCGCTCGCAGCGGCAGAAGCGGATGGCTCAGGTTGCGGGTCCTCAGTTCCCGATAGCGCCGGGATCTTACTCCTGGGCTATTCGGAGCACAAAAATACGAAAGCGACCAGCACGCCCCGGAAGGACCGAATAGTCCTGCCAGGAACATCTGTAATGTCCCGCGAGAATCAGGTCGGTCGATCGGCCTTCCTTGGTGCCGACACTAGTCATGCTCACCTGCCTGGCATCCCTCCCGCCTGTCGGCGAAGGCGCTGCATGACGAGCCGGGGACTGCTGTCGCCCGCCCAGGTCGATCCGGACTCTGGTTACCGCTGGTATGCCGCCGGTCAGCTGGACAACGCTCGGCTGGTCGCGTCGCTGCGCCAGATCGGAGTGCCGCTGGCGCAGATCCAGCTGATCCTCAGCCTGGAGCCGGAGGCCGCTGCGGCGCAAGTCGGCGCTTACTGGTCGGGGCTGAAGCCGATCATGCTGCCCGCCGGGACCTGGCCGGCTACCTCGTTGACCGCCTGGCTGGAAAGAGGAACGCCATGTACGAGGTCAAGGTCCGCGATATCCCCGCCTGCAGCCTGCTCTGCCTGCTGCGGCATGCCAGCACTAAGCAGGAAGTCTGGGACCTGGGCAAGGAGGTCATGCCGGGGATGCTGAGCGCTTCAGCCGCCTTGAGGTCATCAAGCGGGCCAACGTCGGCGCGAAAGGCTCTCAGCAGGTCATCGTGCCTGGCGGCGGCACCATCTACGAGAGCGAAGTGCGGCTCGTGATGGTCGCGTGCCCACCAGTGGTCAGGGTGAGTAGTATCGCCGGACGCCCACACGGTGGAAAGACTGCTCCGGCCCCGGTGGATCACGTAGCCGTCTCTCGCGAAGGGGAACTCGAACAGTGTCTCGCCCTGCGCTTTCGCGGACTGGAGCAGGCCGAACGCGGGATCCCCGCCATCGACGAAAGGCTCGATCCCGTCCCGCCAGACGCGTACTGGGTCGATCAGCAGCGAGTACGCCAGAAAGCAGTCCATGTCGTGCTGGTCGTCCCACCAGGACTCGCCGACGACCGCGGCGTCCGTCTCCTCCGCTCGCTCTACCGCCTTCTTGAGCGAATCAGGCCTGCTAATCACGACGTCGGAGTCGAGCACCCAGACCCATCGCGGGAGCCCGATGCGTCTCGACGCGAGGAACGACATGGCCTGGGTGAGCGCCGGCCCGTGCATGGCGTTGCCCACGTTCGCAATGAGCCGGCATCCCCCGACCTCGTCGATCTTAGCGAGCAGGTCCGCCGATCCGTCCTTCGAGGCGTTGTCGACGACGACTATCTCCAGTGCTTTCCACGCGAGGACCCGGCGGAGCGACCACAGCAAGAGCGCGGTGAGCTCACGCGTGTTGTAAGAGACCGTGATCACCGCGACCCGGCCCGGCGTAACCGGACCGTCCGGCCAGCGGACGAGGCCGTCAGGCATGCTCGAAGCATGCTTGCCGAAGCTAGCCCGTGACAAACTATTTTCGTGCCAGGAGGTTCCTTCGAAGTGCGGTGGCCGGACGTTGGCCACCGCCCGCGGTAAGACAACTCCCATGGACTGGCAGCCCCACGAGCCGCCGCTGATCGTCGTTGGCGGCTCTCTTGTGCTCGACCGATGGCGGACGGCCGACGGACCCGCGCTCCGCCGGTTCGACCTCGACCCCGACACCGCACGCTTCTTTGGCTACTCGGTTGACCAGGCCGCGGCGGTGCCCGACAGCCACTACGACGGCGACATGCGGGCGCAGGGAAACCTCCGGGCCTGGCGGGAGGGGAGGGAATTGAACCTGGCGATCCGGCGAAGTTCCGACGGCGAGGCGGTCGGCTGGGTTGAGCTCCGGCGGTCCGGCGTGCAGGCCGAGGTCTCCTACAACGTCACCGCCGAACTGCGCGGACAAGGAATCGCTCCCCGTGCACTCGGCGCGCTCCTCGGCTGGGCTGCGACCCAGATCGGTCTTCGCCGTGCCCACCTGAGCTGTCATGTCGACAACGCGGCTTCCCAGCGGGTGGCGGAAAAGTGCGGATTCTCCTATATCGGCCAAGACGGCGACGAGTACAAGTTCGA
The DNA here is from genome assembly GCA_963806335.1 of uncultured Actinomycetes bacterium. Classification (GTDB taxonomy): domain Bacteria; phylum Actinomycetota; class Actinomycetes; order Streptosporangiales; family Streptosporangiaceae; genus Palsa-504. The sequence continues at coordinate 210,975 of CAWDXO010000010.1, read as the reverse complement.
ATTGGATCTCGGCCTAAGAGGCGGCTGACCCGGCCACCCTCCTCGTAGAGGAACCTCAAGTCAATTCGGCCCAGTCATCAACAGGGCTTGAGACGGCTACGCTAAGAAACGGCGCCGCAAGCACAAATGTCCTGTTCAGGCAATGTCAGCGGCATGCGCAATGGGGTCCGCGGCAGCCGGGGAGCTCGGTCATGATGGGTCCACCGGGTCGGTCCCGATCGGGGTGGGGTACGCGCAACGCCACCGGGGCGGGGGCCTGAAGGGCGCCCACTTGCCGGGCGCCTGGGTCAATCGGTCGGCAATGACCCACAGTGCGGCGGGATGGTTGCCGATGCCGAAGTGGCTCGCGTAGACCTCGACGTTCTCTGCGTAGCGGGAGGTCTGGTCCAGGCAGGCCCGCCAGGCGACGATGCCGTCCAGACGCGTGTAGACGGAGGTGGCTGGGACGGGCAGTGGCCCGAGGCCAGCCTCCAAAGGCAGTTGGATCGTTTCGGTGTGCCGTTTCTCGAGCAGCTGGTACGCGCGCCGGGCGTTGCTGTGCGCGTGATCCTTGAGCCGGATCGGGCTCGCTAGCGTGATTACCTGGCGTATGACGTCCGGATGACGCCGCCCGAGTTGACGGGCGAAGATGCCGCCGAGACTCCAGCCGATCACGCTCACCGGTCCGTCGTGGCGCGCGCGAAACTCGTGCAGGCGTTCGGGCAGGCCGCTGACGACTCCCGCAGTGGGTCCGATGTTGCGCCCGAGTTCCCAGCCGTAGGTCGCGTATCCGAGCGTGCTGAGGAAGCGGCGGAGTATCAGCGTGGACATGTCGCTGGCCCCCAGGCCGGGAATGACCAGCACGGCGTGGCCATCTCCGCGGGGTGCTCGGGCCAGCGCCGGAAGCTTGGCCGCCAGCGCCCCGATGTCCCAGGCGGAGCGGGCGTAGTCGGTGAGGTACAGCGCCTTGTTCGGCGCGCGAATCGGCTGGGATGTCTTCGCCATCAGGTGAGCAACGTTCCGCCGTCGACCGGCAGGACGATTCCGGTGACATAGCTGCTGGCGGGGCTGGCGAGGAATATCAGCGCCCCGTTGAGTTCTCCCGGCTCGCCCAGTCGGCCTGCCGCAGCGCGCGCAACCACCGCTGCGTGCGCGCGTTCGTCGAACTGGCCGCTCATCTCGGATTCGAAGTGTCCTGGCGCGATCGCGTTGACCCTGATGCCTTTGCGGCCGGTCCATTGCTGCGCCAGGTCTCGTGTCAGGCCGATCACGCCGGCCTTGCTCGCGGAGTAGGCGGCCTGCGGCAAGCCCATACTCGTGAGCGCAAGAACGCTGCTGATGTTGATGATCGAACTGCCGGGCTGCATCACCCGCCCGCATGCCTGTGCCATCCAGTAACTGGCGTTGAGATTGAGGTCGACCACGGAACGGAACTGTTCGGGGGTTTCCTTCAGTGCGGGGACGGCGGTGCCCACGCCGGCGTTGTTTACCAGCACGTCGATCCGGCCGAACGCGCTCATGGCCTCGCTCGCGAGGGCGGCGCAGTCCTCCGGGTTGGTGACGTCGGCGCGGACGGCCAGACCGCGTCGGCCTTCGGCTTCCACCAGCCCGCGCGTTTGCACGAGGCGGTCTTCACGCCGGGCGCCGAGCACGACGTCCGCGCCTGCCTGGGCGAGAGCCTGCGCGAACTGGACTCCGAGCCCGCTCGACGCGCCGGTCACGATCGCCACGCGCCCGTCGAGACGGAAGCTATCGAGTACAGGGATCATCCGGAATCCTCTCCACGGTCATGCACGGCAGGGCCGGCGCCGTGCTCAACGCGTTGCTGGTGGCGATTCATGGAGGCCAGCCGCGCGGTCAGGTCTGTCCCGGTTCCGGGCAGGGCGGTCGATAGCCAGCTGGCGAGACGGGCGAGGCCGAGGCCGACCAGATCGCTGTCGCTCACGTGACCAGCCGTTTTACGTACTCACCCGGCGCGTCGCCAAGAGGTGGACAGTCATCGTTGCCGAGGCGCGTCGGGGCCGGCTTCTTGTCGGGGGTGCGCTTCTCGATCCAGTCGTTCCAGTGCTCCCACCAGCTGCCCTTGTTGTCGACGGAGCTCGCGAGCCACTCGTCGGGATCGGAGCCCTGGATCACCCCAGTGCGGTAGCTGGCCCGCGGGCTGCCCGGTCCCTTGGCTATCACAATCGCATGGCCGCCCTTCGCGAGGACGAACGTCGCGTCGCCGCCGATCATCGCGATGGTCCGATAGCAGTCCTGCCATGGTGAGATGTGGTCGGTGGAGGCGCCCAGTACGTAGGTGTCGACGGTGATCTGGGACGGGTCGATCGGGACGCCGCCGACGGTCACCCCGCCGGGGCGGGTCAGGCTGTTCTCCAGCGCGGCCTGCATCATCTGCCCGCCGTACTTCGTGGCCATGTTGGTCTGGTCGGCGGCCCAGTAGAGCAACCCCATCGCCGGTGGCTGCTTGCCGAGCAGGTAGTTGTGCACGGCGATGTTCCAGATGCCTTCGATCGGCCGGATCAGCGCGAAGGCCCGGGCTGTGTCCCGGGCGTCGAAGAAGCCGTGTTCGGTCGCTCGGCGGATCGCCCTCTCGGCTCCCTTGCGGTCGAGGAAGGCCATCGCTGACGGGCCGCGGTTATAGTCGAGAACCGCGATCGCGACTGTCAGCGAGGCGAGCAATCGCTCACGCCCGATCGCGGCGAGATACGCAGCGGCGAGGAACGCCAGCACTCCCCCGCCGCACAGGCCGAGCAGGTGGCTCGCGTCGGATCCGCTGATGGCGGCGACGGTGTCGAGCATCTCGACGACGCCGATCACGTACTCGTCGAACCCGACGTCAGCGTGGCTGGCGTCGGGATTGACCCAGGACGCGATGAAGACCTGGCGCCCGGCGTCGAGTTCCGCGTGGGCCACCGACTGGTCGGGTTCGAGGTCGAGCAGGTAGTACTTGTTGACCGGCGACGGGATGACCAGGAGCGGGACCGCGTCGACCTTATCCGCGCGGGGCTGGTACTGGATGAGCTCGTAGACCCGGGTCTTGCGCACGACCTGTCCTGCGGTGGCGGCGAGGTTGCTCCCGAGTTCGAAGGCCGACTTGTCGACGCTGGTGGGCAGCTTGGCCGGCGAGCGCAGGTCGGTGAGCAGATTGCCGAGGCCGGCGCGCAGGCTCTGGCCCCCGGTGTCGATGACCTCCTTCCAGCTCTCAGGGTTCGTGAGCAGGCCGTTCGTGGGTGAGAGCGCAGCTGTGACGTTGTCGGAGGTCAGTCGGAGCCGTTCCCGGGTGCGCCAGTCCACGTCAGCGTCCTCGAGGATCCCCGATGCGGCGTCGCAGGTGGCCAGGTACCCGAGGGCGAGCCGCTGCAGGACGGGATTGCCTGCCCACGCACGGTCGGCGAAGCGGCGGTCGCGCGCGCCGGGTTGATCCGCCACGCCGATGCCGACGTGCCCCAGCCGCGCTGCCAGGTCGACGACGCGCCTGGCGACTGGCTTAGGGTTGCGCACCACGGCCTTCGCAAGTCGGCCGAGTTCGGCCGACGGGAGCAGTCCGCCGAACGCCGCGTTCGCCAGTACGGCCTCGAAGCCGGCGCCGGCGCGGCTGTGCGCGAGGACCTCCTCGCTCGCCGGTTCCGCTTCGCTCGCCATCACAGCGGGGCACCCCACTCAACACTCTTGCGCAATTGTGCCTTGAGGAGCTTACCGCCCGGGTTGCGTGGCAACGGCCTGCCGGAAACCACGATGTACTGGGGGATCTTGAAGTCGGCCAACTGCTCGCGGCAGTGCGCGAGTACCTGTGGCACGTCCACGGTCTCTGCCCCGCCGAACAGGACGGCGCCGACCTTCTCGCCCATCACGTCATCGGGAACGGCGATCACCGCGGCTTCCGCGACGCCGGGTGCGGCAAGCAGTGCGGATTCGACCTCGATGCTGGAAACGTTCTCGCCGCCGCGGATGATGATGTCCTTGACCCGGTCGACGATGTGCACGCGGCCGGCGACGTCGACGCGCACGATGTCACCGGTGTGCAACCACCCGTCGACGATCGTCTCCGCGTTCGTCTCAGGTCGCTGCCAGTAGCCGGCGGTGACGTTCGCGCCGCGCACGACCAGTTCCCCGGTATTCGGGTCGTCATCGAGCGGGACGATCCCGAGGTCGACGGACGGGACCGAGTAGCCGACGGAGTCGGCGTGTTCGACTGCGTCATCGTGGGGCAGCACGCTCATGATCGACGCGGTCTCGGTCATCCCGTAGCCGTTGAAGACCCGCGCGGCGGGGAACGCGTCCTGCAGTGCCTGGACCAGCGTCGGGGCGATCGGCGCGCCGCCGTAGCCGACCCACCGCACCGCCGACACGTCCGTCGTCGCGAACTCGGGGCGGCGCAGGATCAGGGAGTAGATCGCGGGGACGCTCACGATGAAGGTGATCCGCTCGCCCGGGACCGACGCGATCATCTTCGCCTGGTCGAACGCCGGCAGGATGACCGATGTACCGCCGACGCGAGTGGCGAGGATCAATTGCGAGTTACAGCCGGTGACGTGGAAGAGCGGCACCGAGATCAACGTCCGCAGGCCGGCGCCGATATCGGCCGGAAGACCAAGGCAGGTGAGCATGTTCTCGGCATTGGTCAGAAACGCCTCGTGGGTCGTCGGCACGCCCTTGGGATTGCCGGTGGTGCCGGATGTGTAGAAGAACGCCGCGACGTCGCTGAGGCCAAGTCCGTCGACGACGACCGGGGCCCCGTCCGGCAAGGGACTGTCTGCGGCGAGGTCCACCGTGACCCCGGCGTCCCGCAGCACGAACTCGACCTCGGGCTGGGACGAGCGCGTGTTGACCGCGACAGCCACGCCCCCGGCCATGAGCGTGCCCCAGAACGCGAGCACCCAGTTCACCCCGGCCGGATAGCGCACGGCGACCCGGTCGCTGCGCGCCACCCCGGCCGCGCGCAAGCCCCCCGCGACTCGCGCGGCACGGTCCCACAGCTGCCGATAGGCTAGCCGCAGGCCGCCGACCTCGACCACGGCCTCCACGTCCGGGCCGGTCTCCACATGGCGCGCGAGCATCGCGATCAACGACTCGGGCAGCTCCGTGTAGCGAGGAATCCCGTGGTTGTCAGCCTGAACACCCTGACGCGGGTAGGGGTTGTGCGTGCGGGAAATCTCGATAACTGCCGCTGGGCTCACTCCTGGCCTCCGGTGAAGTAGCGGGCGGGGTTGTCGACCAACATCGTCGCGATCTGGGCCTCGTCGACGCCGTGTTCGCGCAGCGCGGGCAGCACGTCATCGGTGATGTGGGTGTAGTTCCACCTGGGTGAGCACGAAGACGTGCTCGTGCATCAGCGCGGTGCCCAGCCCATCCACGGCCATCGCGCCGCGCACGGTTTCGACTCGCATCGCCAGCTCCAGCCTAGTGGAACAATAGGATGTAGTGTGCCACTATAGGACATACAATGGCAATGTCCCATGCGTGATACTGGGGTAATGAACACCGGAACCCCTCCGCGCGCGGCCGACGGTGCACGGCTGGGAACGGCGCTGACCCGCCGCGCTGTCATCAACGCTGCAACCCAGGCCTACCTGTGCGGCGAGGCGGTGGACATGTCCGCGCTGGCCGCCCAACTCGGCATCGGGCGCTCGACGCTCTACCGGCTAGTCGGCAATCGCGACGATCTGCTGGGGGTCGTGCTGGCCGAGGCCACCGAGCGCACGTTCCGCCGCGCGGCCGCTGGCGCCACCGCCGAAGGCGGCGTTGACCTCGTCCTCGACGTCATTAACCGGTTCATGCACGCCGTCATCGACGCCGAACCGCTCCAGGCGCTGTGCAAGCGCGAGCCCCTTGTGTTCATCCGGCTCGCGCTACTGCCCGGCGCCGTCGAGCAGATCGCGGCGAAAAGGATCGCTGAGATGCTGCAAACCGAGGTCACCGCCGGCCGGCTCGAAGCATCGCTACCCGCCACCACGCTCAGCCAAGCCATCGTCCGAATGTGCGACGCCCACCTCTACGCCCCCCTGCTCGGTGGGACCGAGCCCGAGATAGACACCGCCCTAGACCTCGTTGCCGCGCTCCTCAGTCACCTCAACCGGCTGCCCGTGCGCGCCTGAGACCGGACCCGTTGCCCCTGCCACCATGCCGCCGGACAGCGTCCCAGGCCAGGCAAACCTGGCCTCGCGAGATGTCGCTGAGATGGACGTAGGCAATGTCAGAACGGGTATAGAAGGCCGCGGGCACTGCTTGAGTGAGCCGGCGAGGACCACAGCGTGCGTCTGTTAGATGGTGACCCGGCTCCAGCTGCTGCCTGCGTTGCGGGTTATCCACAGATAGCCGTTGGTGCTGAGGGCCACGCCTTGTGTGTTCGTTTCGAACCCGACCAGGGAGAAACCGTGCCCGCGGTCGATCAGCGAGACTTGCCAGCCGTGCCCGGTGAGCTTGTACAGGTCCGGCCCGGAGTTCCAGGCGAACCGTTTGCCGACGACCGCAGTCACGCCCTGCGATGGCTGTGGCGGCGGCGGGTTGCTGGCACTCCAGCTGCTGCCCTCATTGACGGACTCGTAGGCCAGCTGGGTCTGCGTCGGCGGGCTGGGCTGGTTGTTCATGACGTCGCAGACCAGGTAGACGAGACCGTCGGTGGACACCCCGAGCGGGGCGAACGGCACGTAAGTCTGGCCCTGCACGCACGGCAGTGATTCGTGGCGCACCGGTTGGGTGCCGGCGAACACATCCAGGGACGGGGCAATCGGCCCAGCGCCCTGCTGGCCGACGACGTAGGCGACGTCGCTGTGAACGGTGAGGGTCGCGGAGCGGTCCGGCGTGAGGCCGAGGTTCGTCCAGGCGGTGCTGCCAACCCGGGCCCGCCAGATGTCCGGGTAGGGCTGCGCGCCGGCGATTGACCACACCCAGCCGGCGGCGGTTTCGAGCGAGAGCACCTGGGTCAACCCACCCGGTTGCCAGGAGGCGGCGCCGTCAGTGGTAATCCAGAGCGAACCAGCGGTGCTCCAGGCGTATCCGACCTCCGGGGAGGCGAACCGGATGTGCGCCGCGCCAGCGGGTGGGCCAGGCAGCCGGGTCCAACTGGCGCCGCCGTCGGTCGTGGTGACCAGCTCGCGGCTCCCGAGTGCCCAGCCTTGATCGGCGGAGACGAAGCTCACGTCCTGTACGTCGATCGGGCCGGCGGCCTGCGTGCTCGGGGTCGGCGGGCTGGGGGCTGCGGTGGCGGAGGGGCTCGCGGTGACCGGGGCCGACGGGGCGGTCGGCGACTGCACAGAGCCGGGCTTGGACGACCCGCAGCCCGCGAGCGCGACAAGCGCGACGAGCGCCGCGGCGGCGATCGAGAAGCGTCTGCTCATATCCCCTGGACGCCGAAGTCCTCCACCCGGTTGCCATAACAGGTCAACGCCCGGCCTGGGCTCAATTAATGCTGATCATGCAGGTGATCGAGGCGCAGCGCGCCTCGATCCTGGAGCCTCACGATCACCTGCATATCAGCCGGATGAGTACATCCAGGCCGGCAGTCAGAACGCAGCGCGCGCAGCCGGGGCTTCGCCGGGGAGGAATGCCGCCTGGGCGGCTCGCGTTGACGCGCTGGTGAAGAAGATTGGCTTCCTGTCGTTCGGGCACTGGTCGTCGTCGCCTGGCTCGCGTACGCGGTCGGCATCGGACGCGTTGCTGCAGTCGATTGACCTAGCCGTCGCCGCCGAAGAGCTGGGCGCTGACGGCGCGTACTTCCGCGTGCACCATTTCGCGAGGCAGCTGGGATCTCCGTTCCCGCTGCTGGCGGCGATCGGTACGCGCACCAGCCGGATCGAGATCGGCACGGCAGTCATCGACATGCGCTACGAGAACCCGCTGTACATGGCAGAGGACGCCGGCGCGGCCGACCTCATCTCCGGCGGCCGCCTCCAGCTGGGGATCAGCCGCGGCTCGCCGGACCCAGGCGATCTTCGGCCGCGCGTACGCTGCCGAGCCGGATGTGCTGATCCAGCAGCTCAAGGAGGACGAGGCGATCGCAGCCGCCGACACGCTGCTGCTCACCGTGCCTAACCAGCTCGGCGTCGACTACAACGCCCACGTCATCGACAGCATCCTCACCCACGTGGCGCCTGCGCTCGGCTGGCGATAAGCCGGCTGGCGGTCAGCCAGCGGCCCACCGCTCTCCAACCCGCAGGTCCCGGTCCGCGCCTACGAGGTCGAGACGGTCAGCGCGACTGGTCAGCGCCTCTACGTCGTCGCCATCGACATCGACGCAGGCCACCACTCCTAGCCAGCGGAGCGCGCGGCCGGAGGCCAGGGCGTGAGCCAACCCGTTCGGCAACTAAGGATCTCACCGCCCGGAACGGTCAGCCGTGTTACGGCCTCATCCAGCAGGATCTTGCCATCTGATGGGCCTGTCGATGGTTCAGCCCTCAACGCGGCTGAAGTGTTCTGCTGCCGCGAGACCTGGCGTCTGCCGCCCGCTTACTGAGGTGGGCCGGATCCGGATCCAGAACGGCCGGTTCACGGCCGTGACCCACGGGCGCACACCCAGGCGGCTCAAACGCCGGATCTCCGCCTCGTCGTAGATCGCGTGGGCGCGGCCATTGACCAGGACGCTCCATCCAGTTCGGGTCGGCTCGTCATATTCATCTGCCTCGAACGCCACCACGTTCTGGCCTTCGGCCGCGGACAGCTTCGACCCGCGAGCCGTGCGAAAGACCGGATCCTGGCCGTCCATTACGTGATTCACTGGCAGGACCACTATCTCGCCATCGGCGAAAAAGCTGACCCGTCCGAGGGGGACCGTGGTCAGCAACTCCAGGCACCTGTCGAACGGCAATATCTCGAGTCCCGCATGGTCGGCCGGGTATCGTGGCATCTCGCGCTCCGTTCGGCTGTGCCGCAGGTGGCCCGGCAGTGCCGGGCGGCACCCCAAGTGATCGGTTCTGCATCCGACGATGGCCCGCGGCAGCGGGCACCGGCAACGGGCTGAGGTCCCGGGACTAGGGGTCTTTCGGCCAGGCCGCCGCCGGCCCGAGCGTACAAGACGCCTTCACCCAGCTGCTCGCGTCATAGAGCAGGTTGCTGAGCAGGACCTGCGAGGCAGCATTGGCAGGAAGGTCAGGAACAGCGACGCCCCCCCCCGGCGCTGAACATGTTCCCGAAGCTGCTGGATGCACCCATCAGTTGCTGCCGAAGACCATGTCGCCGCCGAAGATGCCGTCGAACATCACGGCGAGCCACATCACGATGATGCTGACCGCGCCCCAGAAACCGGGGACGAGGAGCCGCGCCGCCACCCTGGCGGTCGGGCTTGTCAGTGGAGGGCTGATGCGTCAATACCGTAGTGATGACTTCCCCTTTCTCCATTTTCGGTCCTATCCCGGCGGGCTCGCGCGGCCAGGGGCGTTGGTCATGACCTGGCCGGAATAGGTCCGGGCTGGCCGGGACCTGGGTAAGAAAGGGGCGTGATCCCGGGACTGGCTGAGCTGCGCGGCTATCGCCGTGCCTGGCTGGCCGGTGACCTGCTGGCCGGCGTCACCGTCGCGGCCTACCTGGTGCCGCAGGTGATGGCCTACGCGACGATCGCGGGCCTGCCCCCGGTCACCGGCTTGTGGGCCGCCGTCCCGGCGCTGATCGCCTATGTGCTGTTCGGCTCGTCGAAGTCGCTGTCCATGGGCCCCGAGGCGACGACCGCGCTGATGACCCTCGTGGCCATCAAGCCGCTGGCCGCCGGGGACCCGGCCCGGTACGCCGAACTCGCGAGCACCCTGGCGCTGCTCACCGGGATGATGGCGGTGGCGGCCTGGCTGCTGCGGCTGGGCTTCGTCGCGGACCTGCTGTCGCGGCCCGTCCTGATCGGCTACATGACGGGCGTGGCCCTGATCATGATCGCCGACCAGCTCCGGCACGTGACCGGGGTCCCGGTCACCGGCCAGGTATTCTTCGCCCAGGCCGGCTCGTTCGCCCGCGGGCTTGGCCACGTCCAGCCGGCCGTCCTCGCGGTCTCCCTGTCGGTCCTGGGGTTTCTCCTTCTCCTGCGATGGCGCTGGCCGCGGCTGCCTGGCCCGCTGCTGGCGGTGCTGCTCGCCACCGTCGCCGTGGCGGCCTTCCGCCCGGGCGGGGTCGGCGTCACCGGGCCGGTCCCGGCCCGGCTGCCCACGGTGCAGCTGCCCGCCCTTCATCCGCAATCGCTGCGCGAGCTGCTGCTGCCCGCGTTCACCGTGCTGATCGTGGGCTTCAGCGACGACGTAGTAACCGCCCGTTCGTTCGCGCGACGCGGCGAGGAGATCGCGGCAAACCGGGAGCTGCTGGCGCTCGGCGTGGCCAACGCCGGCTCGGCGCTGGTACACGGCTTCCCGGTTAGCAGCAGCGGGACCAGGACGGCCATCGCGGTCACTGCCGGCAACAAGACCAAGGCGTACTCGCTGGCCGTGGCGGCCGCCGTGCTGGTGGTCCTGCTGTTCGCGCACTCCCTCCTGTCTCGCATCCCGGTGGCGGCGCTCGGCGGGATCGTGATCTTCGCCGCGATCCAGCTGATCGACGTGCCGGCCTTCCGGCGGCTGCTCGCCTTCCGCCGCACCGAGCTCTTGATCGCCGTGGCCACCTTCCTCGGCGTGCTCGCCTTCGACATCCTGTACGGGGTGCTGATCGCGATCGGCCTGTCCGTGGCCGACCTGCTGGTCCGGGTGGCCCGCCCGCACGACGCGGTCCAGGGGTTCGTACCCGGCCTGGCGGGCATGCACGACGTGGACGACTATCCCGACGCGCGGACCATTCCCGGCCTGGTGGTATACCGCTACGACGCGCCGCTGTTCTTCGCCAACGCCGAGGACTTCCGGCGGCGCGCCCTGGCCGCCGCGGACCAGCCGTCCGGCCCCCTGCGCTGGTTCGTCCTCAACGTCGAGGCCAACATCGAAGTGGACTTCACCGCGCTCGAGGCCATGGACGCGGTCCGCGTGGAGATCACCAGCCGGGGCGCCGTGTTCGCCCTGGCCCGCGTCAAGCAGGACCTGCTGGCCCGGCTGCAGGCCTTCGGCCTGGCCGGCAAGATCGGGACGGAGCTGCTGTTCCCGACCCTGCCGACGGCGGTGCAGGCCTTCCGGGACCGGGCCGGGCCGGCGGAAGGGACGACAGACCCCGGAACCGGCAACCAACACCCATGACCCGGGTACCGACGCGGGCCGAAGGTGGAGGGGGCCGGACGGGCCGCATGGACCGCCAGATGGACACCGGCGACCCGGCCGGAGGTGATGAATGAAGCTGATCGTGACGGGCAAGCCGACCGGCGCTGTGCTGGCCATGCTGGCAGGAATCGCGGCTGCGTATTTCGGTTTCCTGCGGCGCTGGCACATGACCTGGGGCGCGACGCGGTCGGGCTGGCCAAGCGCAACGCGATGGTGAAGGACCTGTCCTCGGTGGAGACCCCAGGCTCGACGTCGGCGATCAACTCGGACAGACCGGAACCTGACGATGAACCAGATGACCGCGGTCCAGGTCGTCGACCCGGGCCTGCGCGACTACGGAGCCCAACAACCTAGGCGGCACCGTCGGCTGGCCCCGATCCTGCCACCGCAGATACTCCGGCCCCGACGGTCGTTATCCGCTGCGCGGCGAGCCGCTGCGGCGTGGGATTCCGCTTCCAGGTCACCATCATCAGTGCCCCGCCGAGCGTTGAGTCGCCGATGTGCCAGCGGCCGCCGGTAGAGCGCACGATCGAGTCGCCGATGGCCAGCCCGAGGCCCGCGCCCGATCCCTGCTCGGTCGCGCGGTGGAGCCTGTCGAACAGTCGCGGCCGTTCGGCCTCGACGATGCCGGGGCCGCTGTCTTCGACGGTGAGGCTGATACGGCTGCCGTGGGCTCGGACGCCGATTCGGACCACGCCGTCCGGGCCGGCATAACGGCAGGCGTTGTCCATCAGCACCCCGGCCAGCTGGTCGATCCATTCCGGCGGCGCGTTGATCAGCGTCGGCCGGCCGGGGGGTTCCGCGGTGATCGCCGGGCCGACGACGCGGAACCGGTCCGCACAGGCCTGCGCCAGCGTCGCCAGGTCGACCGGCTCGTCATGGGGTGGCGGCGGCAGGGAGTCGAACCTGGCCAGCCAGAGCATGTCGTCTACCAGATGCCGCAGCCGTGCGCCCTCCCCCTGGATGCGGACCAGGGCGTCCCGGTACCCGGCGGCGTCGCGCGGGGTACTCAGCGCCACGTCGGTCTCGGCACGGATCACGCTCAGCGGAGTGCGCAGCTCGTGCGAGGCGTCGGCGGTGAACTCCAGCTGGCGGCGCCGTGACCGCTCGACCGGGGCCAGCGCACGCTGACCTACCGCAAGGCAGCCGAAGAACATGGCCAGCAGGACGAACGGCCCCGCTAGTACCTCGGCGTACAGCAGCAGGCGCTTGGTATGCGCGACCCCGGCCAGGCTCTGGCCCGCGACGAGCCAGCTGGTACCGTCCCGGGTCATCTTCAGCCGGAACGGGTCGGCCCGGCCGGCCTTGACCGTGACCGCGAGGCCGTCGCGCGGCTGCCGCCCGCCGAGCGGGCGGGCCGGCAACACCGGGGCGCCCGGACTCTGCGCAGTGACCGCCTGCCGGGCGTCCAGCAGCCAGAAGAAGACCGGCGCCGAATCGGCGTCGCCCTCACCCGCGCCGCGGAACGTGCGGGGCGGGCGTTGGCTGAACACATCCTGGTCATGGCTGGCCGCGGCCAGCCGGTCGGCAAGCCGGTTGTCGTTTTGCTGAGCCAGCCGGGCGGAAACCACCAGGTTGAGCACGATGACGCCCAGGACGTAGACCACGGCGATGATCCCCGTCGCGGTAGCGGCGACCCGGGCCGCGGGTCCGAGCCTCATGACGCTCCGGTGCGGTAGCCCACGCCGCGTACGGTCTCGATCCGCGCCCCGGCGCCGGCGAGCTTGGACCGACTGGTGGCCGTCGGCTGAGCGGCAGCGGCCTGCGGTGCGTACATGCAAATAAGGATGCAGGCCAATCGTGACAGCACCATGAAGCCAGCCGCCGCAGCACGGCGTTATCGCCGGCTGGCCGACGGGCCAAGACCAAAACCGGCGGGCATGAGACTTTACGGTGCCAGCTCGGCGGCCATCGGTGCGTGCTTCATGTTTCGTTCAGAAAACAGCGCTTCATGCTGGCTTCATAAGCGCAACATATTGTTCCCCGGACGGGTCAATAGCGGTCAATAGGAAACGACAAGCCAGGAGTCAATGGTGACAGTGAGCCAGAAGTGGGATAAGCGCGTCGGGCAATGGCATGATCACGTGATTTCGGCGGCGGCATTCGGAAAAGTGCTTGACCGCATTCTTGATCTGTCGCAGCCGCAACCGTCTGATGTCTGCGTGGACCTCGGAGCAGGCACCGGGTTCGTGACGACAGCCCTGGCCCCGCTGGTGGCCTCGGTGCACGCAGTCGACATCTCGCCCGCTATGACCGAGGCCCTTGCCGGGCGGACGGCCGATGCAGGGCTCGCGAACGTATCGACCGAGGTGACCGACCTGAGGGACTTCCGGCTTCCTCCGTCCTACGCCGACCTCATCGTCAGCAGCTACGCGCTACACCACCTCGCCGATGCCGACAAGCGGGCGCTGACCGCGCGTGCGGCGCAATGGCTGTGTCCCGGCGGCCGCCTGGTCATCGCTGACATGATGTTCGGCCGCGGCGGGAGCCGGCGGGACCGTGCCATCCTGCGCCAGAAGGTGGCCGCGCTCGCTGCCAAGGGAATCGGCGGATGGTGGCGCATCGCGAAGAACCTGACCCGCTACGGCCTCCGCGTCGGGCCGGAGCACCCAGCAACCCCGGAGTTCTGGCAGCAGGCACTGCGCGATGCGGGACTGACCGAGGTCTGCTTCCATCCGGTCGCCGCCGAAGCCGGCATCGTCTGCGGCGTCCGCCCGCCATCGGGCCGAGGCGGCCAGTGAGTCCTGACTGCGCTCACGCGGCACGGGTGAACCAGCCGCCACGCGCGCCAGCTGCCCTCGCCGCATGTGTTCATCGGCGTGGTGCTTATCCCGCCGGTGCTGCTGGCCGGCGGGACCGCGGGCACGCGCGGCCCGTCGAACCTGCCCTCGGCCATCGGTCCCGTCCCGACAGCCACCGCCGGGACCAGCAGCTCGTCGGGGCCGAAGCCGGGCAAGGTGCCCTCCGGCACGGCCATCGGCCCGGCAGCCGACGTGCCCGTCGGCCAGGTCGCCTCATTCCAGGATCCGCTCCTGGCAGCCGTGACGCGCCCGAGGTCCCCGGCCCGCAGGAGACCTGGCGCTGAACCTGGGACTAAGGACAACGATCACGCGCCCCGTCGTTGGTAACCGTGCGGTCAGCGGGACGGGGCGTCGGCACTGTCGCCGAGCGACAGGTAGGTCTCGTCCTCCTGCACGGTGTGCAGCCGGAGGATGGCATGCAGCCCGTACAGCGCGCCGCGGAGATCGGCGATCTGTGAGGCGTCGGGATCCCGGTCGCCGATGTCCTCGATGAGCCGGCCGAACCGCGCGATCTGGTAGGCGATCTCGGCGTGCGCCCGGCTCATCGGCGCGGTCGGGTCGGCGCCGCCCAGCACCCGGTTCAGGGACGGGTACAGCTCATCCTCCTCCGCGCTCTCGTGCGGCCAGACCTCGCCGGTGAGCGTCGCGTAGACCTGGCGGACCCGGGTCATCGCGCCCGGCTCATCGAGGGTGTCCGCGGCCGTTCGCAGCTGGTCGATGTCGGCCCGGATGGCCTGGTGCTCGGTACGGAATCGCCTGGTCAGTGCCGTGTCGGCCGCCGTCAGACGGACAGCGGGAGCGGGCGGGCGCAGCGCACGCAGCGCGTTGAGGATGACGGCCACGTCGATGGCCTCCTGCAGCAGCGCACCCCACACCGGGGGCAGCAGGCCGGCTGCGGCCACGCCCATCGCCGCCAGCGACATGCCCATTCCGGCCAGCACGCTCTGCAGCGCGATCCGCCGGGTGCGGCGGGCTATCGCGGCGACCTCGCCCACACGGCCGAGCTCATCGACGGTCAGCACCGCGTCGGCCGCCTCAGACGAGGCGGTCGAGCCCCGTGCTCCCATGGCGATCCCGACATCGGCGAGCGCCAGCGCGGGGGCGTCGTTGATGCCGTCGCCGGTCATCATGACCGGCGCCCGCCGCTGTTCGCGGCGCACCGCTTCCAGCTTGCCGGCCGGGGTCAGCTCGGCAAGCACATCGTCGACTCCGGTGAGCGCGCCGACCGCGTCGGCGGCCTCGGCGCGGTCGCCGGTAGCCAGGACGATCCGCGTGATGCCGTCGCGGCGGATCGCCCGGATCATCGCCCTGGCGTCCGGCCGGATCCGGTCCTCCAGCAGCAGCGCGCCGGCAGGCCTGCCGTCGACCGCTACGAACACCGTCAGGGCACCGTCCAGCCGGGCCCGCCTGCGGACGGTCCTGACCCACGGCGGGTCGCCGCTAACCCCAGCCCATCCGGCGCGGCCGAGCCTGACCGGCCGGCCCCGGACAGTCCCGGCGATGCCCTGGCCCGGCTGTTCGGTCACAGCCTCGGGCAGGACCAGCTGGCAGCCGCGCTCGGTCGCCGTACGCACGACGGCGGCGGCCAGGACGTGCCCGGATACCTGATCCAGCGAGGCCGCCAGGGGGAGGATCTCCTCCGGCGGCAGCGTCCCGGCAGATACCACCGCGGTCACCGCGGGCTGGCCCACGGTGAGCGTCCCGGTCTTGTCTATCATCAGCGTGGCGCACCGGGCCAGGCGCTCCAGCACGCCGCCGTTCTTGACCACCACCCCGCGCCGCGCCGCCGCGGACAGCCCCGAGACCAAGGCGACCGGCGCCGCCAGGATCAGCGGGCACGGCGTGGCGACGACCAGGACGGCGACCGCCCGCTCGGCGCCTCCCACGGCCCAGGCGGCCCCGGCCACGGCCAGGGTCAGCGGCAGGAACCACGCCGCGTACCGGTCGGCGAGCCGGACGAACGGCGCCTGCGAGTTCTCCGCCTCGGAAACCAGGCGAATGATGCCCGCGTAGGTGCTGTCCGCGGCGTTCGTCGCAGCGCGCAAGTCGAACGGTCCGCCCGCGTTCACGGTGCCGCTGCGGACGCTGTCGCCCGCGCGGTGCTCGACCGGCATGGCCTCGCCGGTCAGCGCGGACTCGTCCAGCACCGCGATCCCCGAGGTCACCGCACCGTCTACGGGGAGCACATCGCCGGGCGCCACGAGCAGCACATCGCCTATCGCGATCTCATCGAGCGGCACCGCCTCCAGCGACCCGCCGCGGTACCGCCTGGCGGTCCGGGGGGCGCGGGCCAGCAGGGCGTTCAGGTCATGCCGCGCGCGCTCGTCTGCCCACGCCTCCAGCGCCCGCCCGCTGGCCAGCATGACGCTGACCACCGCCGCTGCCAGCAGCTCCCGGGTCGCCACTGCGCCGGCCAGGGCGAGCAGCGCGATCAGATCGACGCCGACGCGGCCGTGCCGGATGCTGTCGATCGCGGACCACAACGCGTAGCCGATCCCGCAGGCCGCCGTCGCCAGCCAGGCCGCGTCAGCGACCGCCCCGTCCCCGGCCAGGCGCGCCAGCCCGCCCGCGGCCAGGCCCGTGGCGGTCACTACGAGCAGCACCAACGCCGAACGGCGACACAGCCACGCCCATGTCTTCCGGGCAACACTCCTCATCATGCCCCCAGCCTGCAACGCGGACGGCGGGATGGCCCCGGGCCGGAAGGCCCGGTTATCAGGGCCGTTCGCACCTCGTCTCCGCGAATGACCCGAAGCCGTGGCGTGCACCACGGTCCGTTCGGGAAAAATCATCCCTTTGCCCGGAGGGGCGGCCTGCCCGCCGTGAGCCGGTCACCTGGCCCGGTGCGCGGAGGCTTTCGCCTTTTCCCCCGAAGGTGGGCACATGCCAGGTTCGGGCTGGCAGGCCGCAACCGGGGAAAGTAGCCGGAGGTCAACAGCAGCAAGGTGACCATCAGGCTGGCAGCGGTCCAGACCAGGTCACTGCCCGGCCAGGTCGAGGCGAACTCCGGGCGGCCCGGGCAGTGTCGGATAGGCGGGACCTTGGTCCCGCTAATGCGGCCGAACGCCCTATTGCCCAGCCGGCGCGAGATCACGATGGCGGCGACAGGGAAGCCCGCGCGGGCATCCCGGTGTACCTGAGTCCGGTGAGGAGGACCAGCGGCGTGACCCAGGTCGCCAGCAGCGCCGTCAGCGGCGGTGACGCGCACGTCCTGGTCGGGATCAAGCTGCCGGACGGCACCATCAGCACGGCCGCGATCATCCACCTGGTGCGGTTCGGCTCCGGCAAGGACGCGCCCTGGGAGGTTGTCGGCACCGACGACCGCACGTTCACCGTGGACCGCCCGGTGTATGGCAGCACGATGTCCTCGCCGGTGACGGCTGGCGGCACGATCACCGGGGTCGATGAGAACATCCAGGTCAGTGTGCATACCCTGGCGGCGCAGCTACCGGTGGGCGCCTATTGCTGCCGGGCGGCCGGCGGTACCCGCAGCCCGTGGTCGGCCAGCGTGACCTTCCTCGCCGCGCCCGGCCAGGTGATAACGATCGCGGTGGCTACCGGCGGGCACGTCGCCGCCGTGGAGCGGTTCGCCGTCACCGGCGTCCGTGTCGGCTGACGGCCAGTACGGGCATGGCGGCAGGGCACGCGCATACGGGCGGGCGCTGGCCCGCATGGAAGTCGTGACCGGAGCCGCGGGGCTGGCCGACGGGGTGCTGCTGCCCGCAAGCCCGGACGGTTCCCTGCTCACCAACCGGTCAGAGGCCTGACCTAGGCTGGCTGCCGGGGTGGCGAGCCGGCTGCGGCGAGCGGAGGTGTTCCAGCCGGAGCGCGAGCTTCGGGCAGGCGCGGGCCGTCTCGCGGGCATCGGCCAGCAGCCAGGCTGGCACCGGCTGAGCGCTGGTGATCGGGAAACCCCAGTCATCGAGGGTGATCAGCTCGGGCAGCGCCTCGGCGCACAGACCACGGCCATCGCAGGCGATCGGGTCGACCCGCAGCCGCGCGCCGGAATCACCGGTCACCGCGGCCTCACCGGAGGAACCGGCAGCACGCTCCCGGCGCCCCGGCACCAGCCGGCAGCGTGCTCGCTGAGCTCGGCGCCGAAGACCCGCAGGGCGCTGCGGACCAGGCGGATCGCGCCATCAGGATGAGCACAGCCGCCGCGTCCGTCGACCTGCCCGAGCCACCGCCGCAGCAGGCGGAGGTCGGTAATCGGGCCCTCGGCGATCCGGTCCAGTTCGGCCGCGATCGCGGCCAGGCCGAACAGGCACGGGCCGCACTGCCCGGCGGACTCCGCGGCCAGGTAGCGCACTACCCGCGCGGTCTCGGCAATCCCGCACGTGTCAGCGGGCAGCGCCGCGATCAGGCCGGCCCCGGTTCCCGTTCCGAGGTCGGCGAGGCCCGCCGACGAGAACGGCCGGCCCACCGCGTCGGCGGCATTCACCCAGCCGCCGGAGTACCCGCCGAGCAGCAGTGCCTGCAACGGCGCGGACGGGCCGCCCGCCAGGCCGAGGACCTGCCCGACCGGGGTGCCGATGGCGATCTCGAGGACGCACGGCTCGCGCACCGCGCCCAGCACCGTGACCAGCATCGACCCGGGCTCGGCCGACGTGCCCACCGACCGGAACCAGGCCGCGCCGTAGCGGGCGATCAGCGCCAGGTGCGCCAGTGTCTCCACGTTGTGCACCAGCGTCGGCCTGCCGCCCAGGCCCCGCTCGGACAGCCGCGGCGGCTTCGCGGCCGGCGTGGGGACGCCCTGCTCGATCCAGTGCACCACCGCGCTCGCCTCGCCGCCAGTAAACCGGTCCGCCGCGGTCCGGATCGTGACCCTGACCCGGTCGAGGTGGGCGTGACGGCGCTCGGCGGCTGCCTCGTCCATGATCTCGCGGACGCGGTGGTGCACGACGAGCACCGCTTCCCTCGCGCCCACGAGCTCCGCCGCGAGCACCGCGCCGTCGAGGACCAGGTGCGGCGACCGGGCCATCAGCACCTTGTCTTTCGAGCTGGCCGGCTCGCCCTCGGTGCCATTCGCGATCATTACCGGGGCGCGGCCCGCTGCTACCGCGGCGAGCTTGGCTGCGGCGGGGAACCCGGCGCCGCCCCGGCCGGTGAGCCCGGCCCGGGCAGCCTCCGCGATCAGTTCCCGCCGGCGCTGACGGCCGAGCGCGGAGGATGACGGCCCGTACCTGGCCAGATGAGCGGCCAGGCCGACCGGGCCTGCCGCGGGACTGCCGGGCAGCAGGCGCGGCAGTGTACCGGGCCGGCGGATACCGTCCAGCGCGGTGACGTGTCCTGAGCTGCCTGCGGGCGGCATCGTCAGCGGATCCTCCCGGCGCGTTCGGGCATGGCCGGCGGTTCGCTGAACGGGCCTCGCGCCCGGGCCAGCAGGCGGGCCACGATGGCGGTTGCGACCGCCGCCGCACAGCCCCATTCGGTCAGCGCCGCCCACCAGATCCGCAGGTCGGTGCCCGCGGTGACCGCGTGCGCGAACGCGGCCGGCCAGGCCAGGTAGGCCAGCCAGTGCACCGCCCGCCAGGCGCGGTAGCCCAGCCGCTGCCGGGCCAGGCTGGTGATCAGGACGGCACCGGCGGAATCGACCGCCAGGGCGCCCAGGCCGATCGCGAGCGTCCGGTACGGGGACGCGAACGGGACCACCGCCGCCGCCCAGCCGATCGTGACGTACCGGTCCAGGACCGCGGTCAGCACGTGCAGCCCCAGGAAGGCGACGCAGAACAGCGCGAGCGTGCGGTGAAGCTCGCCCATGGCCAGCGCGGTCCAGCGCCTCGGCGCCGAGCCGGGCCGGGCCGCGACGCCGAGCACCACCACTGCGCTGAACGCGACAAGCAGAGCCAGCCCGCTGCCGCGCGAGACGAACCACAGGGCCTGCGATCCGCCGAGCGCGGTCACCTGCCCCCTCCCGTCGGCCCCACCCCGGCATAGACGTGGCTGACCGGAGTCAGCGGCAGCGGCCGCCCGCTGGCGGCAGGCCAGCCGCCGATGCATATCACCTGGCCGTCGTGGCCAACCAGCCGGGCCGGGAGCCCGGCCCCGGCCAGCCAGCTTTCCGCCCGCGGGCCGGCCACGATCGCCGCGGTCGCCGCGGCGTTCGCGTCGGCGCAGGTCACCGCCGCGACGCTCGCCGTCCGCCAGGGACCCTGCGCGGGGAGCCCGGTCGCGGGGTCAACGATGTGATGCAGCACCGTGTCGCCGCGCCGCCACCTCCGGCAAGTCACCGACGAGGTGGCGACCGCCCCGCCGGTCAGCCGGACAAGCTGCGCGCCAGCAGAGCCAGCCTCATCCGGCTGGTCAGCCACGGTGACCGGCCAGCCGCCGCGGGGCGGCGTGCCGCCGACGGCGATGTCGCCGCCGAGGCTGACCAGTGTCCCGCCGACAGGCCCGGCGGCCGACATGACCGCCCGCACCGCCCGGTCGCAGCCCACTCCCTTCGCCGTCGCGCCCAGGTCCAGCCGGATGCCCGGCGGCAGGCGCAGCAGCCGCCCGTCCAGCCCGACCTGCTGCCAGCCCGCTACCGGGACCGGCAGAGCGGGCGTGCCGCCGCCGTCCGGGTCGATGGCGGCAAAGTCACGGTCGTAGCCCAGCGCGATGAGGGCACCGCCGACCGTCGGGTCGGTGAGGCCGCCGGTCCACCGGGCCGCGGCCAGCGCGACGCCGACCGCCTCGGCCAGGCCGTCGCCGAGCAGGAACAGGCCGCCTCCGGCACGGTGCAGCCAGCTCAGCTGCGAATCGGCGCGGAACCTGCTCGCCTGCTCGTCAAGTTCGGCCAGCACGTAGTCCACCGCGGTGCGCGCGATGCGCAAGTTGCCCGGCGGCCAGATCGCGACCCTGGCGCTGGTGCCCAGCGCGTCGCGCTCGGCCACGGCGACGGCCTCGTCACCGGTCAGCACCAGCTGCCACGCCGCGGTGCCGGTCAGCCCGGGCGCCGGAATCGCCATCAGTTGTCCTCGCGTGCCGGGACGTTCCGGACCTGGGTGGCGACGGTCCGGCAGTTGGCGGTGTGGGTGGTGCTGGTTGTGGTCACGCCGGACGCGCTGGTGGTCGCGACCGAGTGCGTCACCTGGGGCGCGTTCCCGCCCTGAGCGCATGCCGGAGGCCCGGCGGCCTGCGCTGCTGTTCTCGCGGCCGGAACCTGGGCTGGCAGCGCCTGATGGGCGAGGCCCACCGCGGCGGCCGCGGTGCCGGCGATCAACGCCGCTGCGGTCCAGTTCGACACACGCCGGGCATGCCGGATACCGTCCCGGCGACCCCTGGTGCGTCCGGCTGTGGCCGGGCTGCCGGATTCCGGTAGCCGTACCCGTCCGTCACGGTAGCCGTCGTCTGCGTCCATCGCCGTCTCCCCCATTCCGCGCTGAGTCTGTGATTCGATACTGCGCGAGCCGCGATGAACTGACCGTGAAAGGCCGATGAGAGCCCTCACATCTTTCGCGGCAGCCTTTCATGCAGCTGTTCCCGGGTGCCCGCCCGGCGACCGCGCCAAGAGCGCAGGCCGGCATCAGGGGCGTGCGTGGCGCGATAAAGGAGGACTGACGGCACCGGGCAGATGCAGGGCCACCACGGCGCCGCCGCCGGGACCGTTGCTGGCCGTCGCCACTCCGCCGTGCGCGATGGCGATGGCCTGGACGAGCGCGAGCCCCAGTCCGGCGCCCCCGTCACTGCGCGCCCGGCCGGTGTCTGGGCGGCGGAACCGCTCGAACGCGTACGGCAGGAAGCCGTCCGGAAAGCCCGGCCCGGCATCACGGACCTCGATGTCGAGATCGGCGCCGTCGGCGACGGCCGCGAGCACGATCGCCGATCCCCCGGGGGCGAAGCGCAGCGCGTTATTGACCAGGTTGTCGACGGCCTGGCGGATCCGGTCCGCATCGACATCGGCATACGTCCCGGCCCGGATGTCGATGCGGCAGGCGATCCCGGCCGTGGCCAGGCGGGAACCGGCCAGCCCGGCGCTGCACGCGAGCAGCTCCCCGATGTCCGTCCGCTCCCGCCGCAGGCTGAGCCGGTCCTCATCGCTCCTGGCCAGCAGCAGCAGGTCGTCGGTCAGCCGGGCCAGCCGTTCGGCCTCGGCCGCGGCGCTGTGCACGGCCGCGGCCAGCTCATCGCGGTCGCGGCCGGGCCGTGACGCCAGTTCGAGTTCTCCGCGGAGCACCGCCAGCGGTGTGCGCAGTTCGTGGCTGGCGTCGGCGACGAAGGCGCGCTGCCTGGCCATGGCATGCTGCAGCCGGGCAAGCAACTCGTTCATCGTGCCCGCCAGCGCGGCAACCTCGTCCCTCGTCGGCGGGACCTTCACCTGTGACGCCTCGTCACGGGCTGAGATCGCGGCGACCTGCCGCCTGAGCCGCTCGACCGGGGACAGGGCGGCGCGCGCCAGCCAATAGGCGCCCAGGCCCGCGACGGCGACGAAGACGGCGCCGCCGACGGCAAGCTCCCGCGCGACCTGGCCCTGGATGGACTCATCCGACGACAGGCCGCTGGCGAACAGCCAGCCGCCCAGCGCGAAAAACGCCGCGGCGATCGCCGCGAACGCGACAGCCAGGCGCAGCCGGATCGGCATGCCGCTACCCGCCGTCGGCTTGGCGCAGCCGGTATCCCATGCCGCGGATCGTCTCGATGTCATGCCGTCCGAACGGGAGGTCGATCTTGCGGCGCAGGTAGTTCACGTACTGGTCGACGACGTTGGACCCGCCGTCATAGGCGAAATCCCAGAGCGCGTCGATGATCTCCGAGCGGGTCAGGACCCTGCCGGGATGACTGAGGAACAGCTCCAGCAGGGAGAACTCCTTCGGCGACAGGCGAAGCTCGGTCCCGGCCCGCCACGCCCGCTTCGCGGCCGGATCCAGCCTGAGGTCCCCCTCGGCCAGGATCACCGGCCGGCGCCTATCATCCCGCCGCGCCAGCGCCCGCAGCCGAGCAGCCAGCTCCAGCAGGCTGAACGGCTTGACCAGGTAGTCGTCGGCTCCGGCGTCTAGCCCGCGGACCCGGTCGCTGACGGCGTCCCTGGCCGTCACCATCAGCACCGGGACCCATCTCCCCGACTCGCGCAACCGCCGGCAGAGCTGGAACCCGTCCAGGCCGGGCAGCATGACGTCCAGGACGATCGCGCCGTAGCTGTTCTCGGTCGCCAGCCACAGGCCCTCGGGCCCGTCGGCCGCGACGTCGACCGCGTGACCGTCCTCCCGCAGCGCACGCCGGAGCAGCCCGGCCATCCGGGCCTCATCCTCCACCACCAGCACGCGCACGGCATCACGCTACGAAACGAACCCTGCAGGAAAGCTGAAGGATGCCGCTGAGCAAGCGCAGAGGCTAGAGCGCCGTGACAGGAAGTGCGAGACGTCGCGCCGGTCCGCATTGCGGCGGATACCTCATCATCGCCTTCCTCCTGCTCATCAAGGCCATCCAGCTCGGCAACGGCTGAAGAAACGACGTAGGAGAGGGCCGGGACCGACCAGCGCGGCGCGGCTTGAGATGGTGACCAAATGCGGCGGTTTCCAGGACCAATAACCCTGGCGGAGGCGCTGAGGCGGCGCTTTGCTGAGGGCTGTCAAGGGCCCTGGCCGATGGGTCGTGATTGAGATGAAGGACGCAGCGTGGCGCCGCCTGGCGGTCGCGATGCGGCATTTGCTTGTCGATGCGGCAGCCAGAGCCGGGACGGTTCTGGGACAGCTGAGGAGGCCTCGCCAGGCGGGGACACTGTCGGTGCCGTCGATACCCGGCCTAGGCCTGGCCGCGCGTTCCGCTGGTCTCGACCGCAACGTGGTGACTCTGCATGACTGATGCGGCACCCTCATTGCCGACCGCGCCGACCGCGGAGACGCCGCCTTCCGGCCTGACCAGTGCGCAGGTGGCCGAGCGGCGCTCGCACGGCTTGACGAACGCGGGCGGGGAGCGCACCAGCCGGTCGGTCGCCGAGATCTTGCGCGCGAACATCCTGACCCGGTTCAACTTCATCCTCGGTGTCTTGCTAGCTCTGATCTTGGTTGTCGGCCAGCCGCAAGACGCCCTGTTCGGCGTCGTGCTAGTGACCAACGCGCTGATCGGCATCCTGCAGGAGCTGCGCGCCAAGCGGACGCTCGACCGGCTCGCCGTGCTCAGCGCCCCGCGAGTCCGGGTGACCCGTGACGGCGCGCCGCGGGACATCGCTGTCGCGGATCTCGTCGCCGGTGACCTGGTCGACTTGCGGGCCGGGGATCAGCTGGTCGCGGACGGGGTGGTGCGGGCCAGCACGAGTCTGGAGGCTGATGAGTCGCTGCTGACCGGGGAGTCCGAGCCGGTGGGCAAGCGGGCGGGTGACCGGCTGCTGTCGGGCAGCTTCGTGGTCGCCGGGTCAGGCGGCTACCAGGCCACCGGGGTGGGCGCGGACGCGTACGCCCGCAAGCTCGCCGCCCAGGCGCGGCGTTTCGCGCTGGTGCGCTCGGAGCTGATGGAGGGCATCAACCAGATCCTGCGCTACGTCACCTGGGCGATCGGGCCGGTGGCCGTGCTGCTGGTGATCAGCGGGTGGCACGCTCATGGGAACGTACGGCAGGTTGCCAGCGGGACGGTCGCGGCGCTGGTCGGCATGGTCCCGCAGGGCCTGGTCCTGCTGACCAGCGTCGCCTTCGGCGTGGCCGCGGTCACGCTCGCCCGGCGCCGGGTCCTAGTGCAGCAGCTGCCCGCGGTCGAGGGCCTGGCCCGGGTGGACGTGGTGTGCCTGGATAAGACCGGCACCCTGACCGACGGGACCATCGCCTTCGACAGCCTCGTCCGGATCGACGGCCAGGCGCCGGCTGAGGCAGCACTCGGGGCGCTGGCCGACGACGAGAACCGCAACACGACGCTGGCCGCCGTCGGGCAGGCGTTCCCGCCGCCGGAGGGATGGCCGCGGCAGGCTGCCGTGCCGTTCTCCTCGGCGCGCAAGTGGAGCGCGGCCAGCTTCGCCGGCCACGGCACCTGGGTGCTAGGGGCGCCGGAGATGGTGCTGCCGGGGGGCCAGCAGGAACAGCTGGCGCAGGCCGCCGGGCTCGCCGCCAGCGGCAGGCGGGTCTTGGTGCTGGCACGCGCCGCGGGTCCGCTGGAGGATGACTCGCTCCCGCAGGACCTGCAGGCGGCGGCCTTCGTCCTGCTCGCCGAGCAGCTCAGATCCGACGCCGCCGAGGCCATCGCGTACTTCGCGGCGCAGGGCGTGGCGCTGAAAGTGATCTCCGGGGACAGCCCGCTCACCGTCGGCGCGGTCGCGGCGCGGGCCGGCCTGCCGCACGCCGGCCGGCCGGCCGATGCGCGGGATCTGCCGGAGGACGCCGGCGCGCTCGGCCGCCTGCTAGAGGAGCGCTCGGTCTTCGGCCGGGTGAGCCCGCAGCAGAAACAGGCGATGGTCACCGCCTTGCAGGCCCGCGGGCACACGGTTGCGATGACCGGCGACGGCGTCAACGACGTGCTGGCCCTCAAGCTCGCCGACATCGGCATCGCCATGGGCTCGGGCGCGGCGGCGACGAGGGCGGTCGCCGAGTTGGTGCTGCTCGACAGCAAGTTCGCCACCCTGCCCGGCGTCGTCGCCGAAGGCCGCCGGGTGACGGCCAACATCGAACGCGTCGCCAACCTGTTCATCACCAAGACGGTCTGGGCGACGCTCCTGGCCGTCGCCGTGGGCGTCACGCTGCTGCCCTACCCGTTCCTGCCCCGCCACCTGACGATCATCGACACCCTGGCCATCGGCGTTCCGTCCTTCTTCCTCGCGCTCGCGCCGAACACCCGGCGCTACCTGCCCGGGTTCACCGGCCGGGTGCTGCGCTTCGCCATCCCGGCCGGCACCATCATCGCCGCAGCGGCATTCGCCGCCTACGCCCTGGCCCGGGCCCGCGGTCTCCCGCTGGTCCAGCAGCGCACGGCCGCCACCCTGGTCACCCTCATCCTCAGCCTGTGCGTGCTGGTCCTGCTCGCCGTCCCGCTGACCTGGCGCCGCATCGTGCTGGCCGGCGCCATGCTGGCCGGCTTCGTGCTGCTATTCCCCGTACCAGCGGTGCGCCGCTTCTACGAACTGCAACTGCCGCACAGCGGGCTCGCGACCACGCTCGCCGTCGCAGCCCTCGGCGCCGCCACGCTCACGGGCTTTTGGATCCTGTCCCGGCGGCGCGGCCGCGGACCGCCCCCGGCGGTCCGGCAGTGACGGCCACAAGCAAGCCGGAACCCCGGGCCCGCACGCCTCGTCGTCGGCAAAGCGGTAGGCGTTGCCGCGCCCGGACAGCTGGCGGCCACCAAGCCCTAGCCATTCAGCCGGGACAAGATCGTCGTCACGATGCTGTAGGCCAGATCCCGTACTTCCGCCAACCGGCGCGGTTACGCTGGGGCACGCAGTCCGCTGTGAATCCTTCCGCGCACTGACGCAGCGGCTCCGTATGCGGGGATGCGATACGGGATGATGGAGCCTGGGAGGATGGACGCGATGACCGAGGACGAGAACCGTGCGAAAGACACTCACCCGGTGCTCTTGTGCTTCGACGGGTCGAACGATGCCGCTACCGCGATCGCGAAGGCGGGCGAGCTCCTGAGCCCGCGCACCGCAGTGGTGCTCACCGTATGGGAGCCAGTGGCGCTGTGGGCGCCGTATGACCCAGCCACGATTCTCACCGCCCTCGTCTCAAAGCTAGCTTCGAAGGAACTCGGCCTCGACGAGATCGCCAGCCAGATAGCCCGTGAGATGTCAGACCGGGGGGTAGCCCTCGCGCGGGCAGCCGGATTTGAGGTTCGGGGCAGTGTCGCAGAAGGCAAGGTCTGGCGAGCGATCTGCGACGAGGCCGAGAACCTTGACGCCGAGCCGATCGTGGTCGGTGCTCGTGGCCTGTCGCGTGTTCAGTCAGCGTTCCTGGGCAGCGTGTCATCTGCCGTCGTGGTGCACGCGCACCGTTCAGTGCTCGTCATCCCGGGCCGCTGAAAGGTCTCACGAGCACAGAGCGCTTTCTCGCGCAATGGCCAGGGCTGGCGGGCCAGGAGCCAGACGGGCGAATCCAGGGTCAGTTCGGGGTCGCCGCATATGAGGCCATGCGGGATGCGATCCCGCTGATCCGGCTGTTGTGGCCTCAAGAGGCCCCGGCCAGCCGACCGTGCGGCCTTGAGGGCTGGACGTCGAATTGGCTGAGGCCGAACGTACCACGGCAGGGGGACGATGTGCCCTGGTCAGCTGTCCAGGGCGGGTGCCAGCGTGATCGTGCTGGCGTATGCCGCCGCTGGATGAGCGGCTGCAACCACCTGAGGTGATGGCAATGGCTGCAATGACCGCATCACAGGCCTCGGACAGCCGGGCAGGCGATTCTGTCCGGCGGGTCATCCGACGGGGCGGGATCGCGTACTGGTTGTCGGGCGCGCTGGCCGTGGCCGCGGCGGGAAGCTCGCTGGCCACCTTCCTGATCGCTGGTGTCTTGCGCGGGAATGCGGTCATGAACGGCTCAGCGCGCGGGACTTCGCTGGTGGTATTGCTGATCGGCGTACCCCTCCTGGCCGGCTCGATGCTGGCAGCGTCGCGCGGATCGGCCGGCG
Source organism: uncultured Actinomycetes bacterium (assembly GCA_963806335.1). GTDB lineage: Bacteria > Actinomycetota > Actinomycetes > Streptosporangiales > Streptosporangiaceae > Palsa-504. The sequence goes on along the minus strand of CAWDXO010000010.1, from coordinate 183,524 downwards.
CGGTGCTGACATGGCTGGGCGCGGCGGCTTTCTTGCTCTACAACTCGCTGATGTTCGTGTTCGCGACTCCCGTCAATCGGCTGTTCTTGCTGTACCTGGGAATGCTCTCGCTGTCGGCCTGGTCCATTGCCACGGTGCTGTGGCAGGCCGATGTCCGCGCGCTGGCAGGCCGCTTCTCGCCGCGAGTGCCGGTGCGGGCAATCGCCGCCTATATATGGGTCGTTGTCACGCTGAACGCAGCCGCGTGGCTAGCCAGGATCGTGCCGGCGTTCGCTGACAGCGGGACGCCGGCCTTCTTGCGCGGCACCGGCCTTACCACGAACGTGGTGTACGTCCAGGACCTGGCCTTGTGGCTGCCGCTGATGGCGGTCGCCGCGGCCTGGCTGTGGCGGCGCCGCCCGCGGGGTTACCTGATCGCAGGCGCCGGACTGGTCATGTGGGTGATCGAGAGCGTCAGCATCGCAGTCGACCAGTGGTACGGGCATGCGGCAGACCCTGGGTCGCCGGTAGCATCCGCGGCCCTCGTCCCGGCCTTCACGGTCCTCGCCTTGGCCGGGCTGATACCCATCTACTATCTGCAGAGCGGTTTCGCCAGCTCACCAGGGACCACAGGAGGGTTCGCGGTTCCGGCCGCTGGCCGCCGCACCTGGCCTGCCTGGGCTCTGGCCGTAGTCGCACTGACGGCGGGCGCGGGCGCGGTCTTCGGCGGGACACAGCTGCTGCGGAACGGCTTCGGCATGCCGCTGAGCTGGCTAAGCCATACGCCGTTCACTGGATGGGCGCTGCCAGGGCTCGCATTGCTGATCGGGGTCGCGATGCCTCAGCTGGCTGTGCTAGCGCTGATCATGGCATCGAACCGGTGGGCCCTCGCTGCCAGCTACCTGGCGGGCCTGGCCCTGGTGGCCTGGATCCTCGTCCAGTTGCTAGTGCTGCAGCGCTACTTCTTCCTCCAGCCGGTCATCGCGGGCATGGGCACCCTGGAAATTCTGCTGGCATGGGCCTGGCAGCACAAAACCCTGAACGCTGATTAACGCAACCGTCGCTGGCACCAGCCTCTTATGCCGGTCAGAATCTGCATCGAGATGCCATCGCAGACTCAGCGGGAAGGGGCAAGGGAGAACGCCGACTGGGCGTGCGCGGGGACCGGGAGGACGCGGTGATGCCATACGCTCCCGTCAGTAGCGGCCCACATCCAGTTGGCCCCCCAGCCGCCGGTTAGTGTGCTGCTGCCGGGCTGCCCTGGACGTGCTCGGCGAAGAAGGCCAGTACCCGCTGCCAGGAGTCCGCGGCGGCGGCGGCGTGATAGTTGCGCCACTGGTCGTTGAAGAAAGAGTGCTTGGCTCCCGGGTAGACCTTCAGGTCGTGGGGGATCCTGGCAGCCGTCAGGTCGGCCTCCAGCACCCCGGCGGCCTTGGTGGTGAAGTCCTTACCGGGCCATGACCCGACGACCGGGCACAGGCGGCGGACAGCTTCCCTGGGCTTGGGCACGGCGCCGTAGAACGGGGCAATGGCGCCCAGCCGCCCGTCGGTGCATGCCCAGGTCAAGACAATCGAACCGCCCAGGCAGAACCCGATGGCGCCGATCCGGTCAGCGTCCACCTCGGGATGCCCCGCCAGCCGCCCGAGCCCGGCCTTCAGCGCGGGAACGCCGTAATAGTTGAGGTTTCCGGCCATCCCGCCGATGAACATCCGGGCCATGCACGCCGCGCGGTTGCGGCCCTCGAACAGGTCCACTCCCAGCGCCGCGTAACCTTCTGCGGCGAACCGGCGGCAGATGTCGCGGATGTTGTCATTGAGCCCGGAGGCCTCATGGATGACGACCACACCGGGATACGGCGCCGGACCGTCCGGCAGCGCCAGATACGAGGTGCCGAGGAATTCGGTTCTCATCCTTTCAGTCTCGATCAGAGTCCTTGCAGGTGTCCGTGGGGGTCTCCTACCCGTAGTTCGTGCTGGCCGCTGCATGCTCACGCGGTCTTCGCCGACCGCCGGGAAAGGCTCCCGCTCCGGGATGTCAGCGTGTGCCTTGCCGTCGCGATCACCCACAGCCCGCCAATCGAAGCCGCCAGCGTCGCCAGCATGGCCGCGCTGCCAGCCACCAAGGCGATGACCCCGGCCACCAGCGCCAGCGTGCCGATGCCCGACACGAGCACCACGTAAGCCGCCGGCGGCCGCTGGGCCCCGCTGGCGGCCCCGTAGACCACGGCCGACAATCCGGCTTATGCTCAGGCGGCTACATCCACGCTGATATCCCGGCAGACCGAGCACCAGAGACGTTAGTCCCCCCGGCGCAGGTAGCCGATGACGGCAGGGTCTCCCCGGCGTCCAAGCTGGCGCGGTAATGGGCGAGCGACCCTCTGCAACTGGTGCACATTCCCCCCCGGGTTGCTTTGAGCAGGAGCCGCGCGGGCACGAGAGACCGCGGTGCTAGTCCCGACAGGTGTTCGCATGCAACGATATGACGATGTCCGTGGCCGGCCATCAGACGTTGCGGGTGCTCGACGGATCTTACGTTCTTGATCGTCCGGCAGACGTCACCGGCGTTATTCCGCGCGCGGACGTCCTCGCCGTTGTGTTCGGTCCGGACGGATCCACAGTGATGCGGCGCGACGACACCGGCGAGGATACATGGTCGGCGCTGTGGAACGGTGACGAGGCGCATGACGTGCAGGCGACTGGGATGCTGAGCGCGATCGTGGCGCCGCTGGCGGCCGGTGGCGTGCCGGTCTGGACTTCTTCGACCTGTACAAGAGCATCTACTCCCACGTCCAGGACGCCTTCAAGTCGCTGCAATCACTCCTGAGGAGGACCTGCTCATGACCGCGGACTTCTCGCTGAGCGGTGGTGTCGCGCTGGTTACCGGCGCCGGAAGCGGGATCGGCCGGGCCATAGCCCTGGGGCTCGCTGAGGCGGGCGCGCTCGTTGGCTGCGTCGATCAGGTCACTGGGAACGTCGAGGCCACCGCCGCCGAGATCCTGGCCGCAGGCAGCCGGGCAGTCCCTGTTGTCGCAGACGTGACCGATCCGGCCGCCCTGTCCGCAGCTGTCGGGCACATTGAGTCGGCGCTCGGGCCGCTGACGCTGGGGGTTAACGCGGCCGGCATCGCCAACGCGGCTCCCGCCGAGAGCATGCCGGAAGAGCAATGGCGCCGGGTCATCGACGTCGACCTCACCGGCGTCTTCCTGTCCTGCCAGGCTGAGGGACAGGCGATGATCCGCAACGGCGGCGGGTCCATCGTCAACATCGCCTCGATGTCGGCCACCATTGCGAACCGTGGCCTGCACCAGGCTCACTACAACTCAGCCAAGGCCGCAGTCGTGCACCTCGGCCGGAGCCTCGCCTGGGAATGGGCCGCTTCCGGCGTCCGCGTCAACAGCATCAGTCCCGGCTACACCTACACCCCCATGACACAGCGACCCGAGCAACGGGACGCGATGGAGGGATACGCCAAAGACACGCCCCTGGGCAGGAACGCCCAGCCAGAGGACATGGTTGGTCCCGTCATCTTCCTGCTGAGTAGCGCGGCGTCATTCGTGACCGGCGTCGACCTCCTCGTCGATGGAGGCCACGTCATCTGGTAACCATCCGGCGCGTCGCATCTCCTCGATTCCCCGATCCTGGACGCTACATCTCATGACACCCAACGATTGGACCCGGGGAGACGCAGCGGCGTCGGGCCGTGCGCGTAGCCGCGCACGGATCGGCCGGCCCGGCGCGTCATTGGGCAGCCGCCTTGGCGACTCAGGTTACCGGCCGAACGGGCCTGGGAACGGCGGATTGGGAGCGGCGGATGGAGGGGAGACATCCGCCGCTCCCGCGGATGTGCGCCTTCCTTAGCGTCCGGCGGGCCGCGGGCTTGGGAAGGTGCGGCCGCGCACCGGGTCACCGCGTGGCTCCCGTGTCCAGCACGCCGGGATTTTCAGTGTCGTGTCCCGGCGGTCCATCCGGCCCGCTGTCGCCAGGATGGTGATGGCTAGCAGCACCCCGAGGGCAGCGGTGGCCGTGTCGGGGATCGTATAGGGGCTGCGGAAGCCGGACGCAGCTGCTTGCGGGGCCGACGCGGCGCCGATGAGCAATGCTGCCCAGCCCGCCCAGCGCTGGCCGACCCGGCATCCGCGCGCGGTCCGCGCCGTCAGTGCGGCTGCGGCCAGCCCGGCGGCGACCAGTCCCGCGGTCGGCGCTGAATGCCGGGGCGCCGTCATGACGAGACCGCACCGGGTCAGGTCCAGGGCGGCCGCGGTGAGCAGCAACACCACGATCAGGCGCCGAACGACCTGGGCCGCTGCGGCAGCCGCCACCTTCCCGTCATTGGCACCGGCATCGGCATCGGCATCGGCATCGGCATCGGCATCGGCCGTGATATCCCAGGGCAAGCGGTTGTTCATCAGGACGCCGCGATCACGTCATGCTCCTGGAGCTCCTTGCGCATGGCATCCAGCGCGTAGTGCAATCGTGACCGGGCCGTGCCGTGCGGTATGCCGAGCTCGCGGGCGACCGTAGCCATGGTCCCGCCCCGGTAGAAGGTCTCCACGAGCACGGTCTGGTGCGCGGGCGACAGGTGCTGGAGCGCGGCGGAAACGAGCTGCCGGTCCAGGATCTCCTCCAATCCAGAATCGGTCCCGGCCTCCCCGGCCCCCTGGTCCGGCACTACCATCGGCTGGGCCCGCGCGGCCCGGTTCGCGTCGATCAGCAAGTTGCGCGCGACCCGGAACAGCCACGGCCGGACCGGCCGGTCATCGGCGCTCAGCCGGGGCAGGTGACGCCACGCCCGGATGAAGGTTTCCTGCACGATGTCATCCGCGCTCGCCCCGTCCGGGCAGAACTGCGCGACGTAGCCGTGCAGGGCCTGGGCGTGGTGCGAGTACAGCTCGCGGATGACAGCATCGGTGTCGCCGCCCAGCCCGTCTGGGGAAGCATCTGTGATAGCAGCCATGTCTACTAACACGAATAGTAAATGTGTTATGTTCACCGGTAGCCGCTCCGGTCGACCGGCTCCCCGGCCCGCTGGCCACGTCGGCGCGGCTGGCCGGAAGAAAAGGGGTGGCACCCGAACCGCAGGGTTGTTCTATGCGTGATAGTAGGTAACGGCGGGCGCGCCGTTTGGCACAGCCATGTTCGGGAGTGAGGATGCGACGTTTCGGTGAGCTGGAAGCCGTGATCATGGAGCGGCTGTGGGAGTGGGGCCGGCCGGTGCTGGTCCGCGAGATGGTCGACGCTCTGCATGACGACCGGGCGCCGGCGTACACCACCGTGATGACGGTCATGGAGAACCTGTACCGCAAGGGGTGGCTGCGGCGGGAGCGGGACGGCCGGGCCTGGCGCTACGAGCCGACCGGGTCCCGGTCCAGTTACACCGCGGCGCTGATGAACGACGCGCTGGCCACCAGCCCGGACCGGCGCACGGCGCTTACGCATTTTGCGCTCCAGATGAGCCCGCACGACGCGGCGCTGCTGCGCGAGGCGCTCGAACAGGCGCTCGGCGAGCCCAGGGCCGGCGAATCCCGGTGACCGTCGCCGCAGTGCTGGTGGCGTACGCAGCCGGTCTCGGCCTTTGGGGGCCCAGGATGCTCGGCCGGGCCAGGTGGATGGCCCGGGCACCACTGCTGGCCATCGTCATCTACCTGGCCGCCGGGTGGTCGGTCATCGCCGCGCTCGGGCTGGCAGGCCTGACGCTGGCTGTTCATGCCACCGCCCTCGGCGGGGGGCTGAGCCACCTGATCGGAGCCTGCGTACACCGGCTCCAGGCCACCTACGGCACCCCGGGCGGCGCCACGGTCGCCGGGCTCGGCCTCACCCTGGCGGGCGCTGTCGCCGCCAGGACCGCGCTCACCGCGCTGACCCATGTCCGCGCCGCCGGCCGGGAGGCGCTGCGGCACGCGCAGACCGCGCGGCTGGTCGGGCATGCCGAGCCGACCCTCGGTGCGGTGCTGGTGGAGCATTCCCAGCCCGCTGCCTACTGCGTCGCGGGCCAGCAGCCCACGGTGATCCTGACCACCGGCGCGGTGCAGGCGCTCGATCCCGGCCAGCTTGATGCGGTCCTGGCGCACGAGCGGGCGCACCTGACCGGCCGCCATCACCGGCTGCTGGCCACGGCGAGGATCGGCCGCGAGGTGCTCCCGTTCCTGCCGCTGATGCGGGACGCCGAAGAGCAGGTGGCGAGGCTGGTGGAACTGCACGCCGACGACGCGGCCACGCGCGCCCGCGATCCCCGGCTGCTGGCCACCGCCCTGGTCGTCCTCGCCACCGCCGCCGGTCCCGCGCCGGCCCTCGCCGCGGGTGCCACCGACTCGGTCCAGCGGATTCACCGGCTCCTAGGACCCAGCGAACCACTGGGGCGGGCACGGCGACGGCTGCTCCGGGCCACCGCCGCGGCGCTCGCCTTGACCCCGGTGCTGCTGGCCCTGACCCCAGCGGTGGTCGCACTCGCCCTGGGAAAGCTTCCGGCCGCCTAGCGCCAGCCGGCCATCGGCGTGAACAGTCGTCCGTCCGGCCCTGTGTCTGGGAGACTTCATGGCCGGCCTGCACGTTATCTCCGTGCTGCTGCTGAACGAGCTGCATGAGGCGACGGGCGAGCCTCGGCCGCCATCTTGCAAAGGCTGGCGATGCTGGCGGAGCACCGGCGGGGAACACCGTCCGCCGGCTAGGCCGCCTGCCTGGCACGGCCGTCGCAGGCATCTGATCGTTAGCCACCCGCCGTGAACAGTCGTCATCTCCTATTCGTGTTAGTAGATGAGCCGGGTCAGGGCTGCCGATCAAACCTCGCCAGGCTCGACCGGACGGTGGCGACGACGAGGGAGCCGGCGCTGCGATGCCTGCGAAGGAGCTGGTTGGTTTGACTGACACGGCGGATCTGTACGCGACCGCGACCGGCCTTATCGAGCGCTCGGCGACTGCGTATGCGTCGGGTGTGCCGGGAGGCACCGGCGACGACGGCCCTTTCGGGCCTGCCAGCGTCACCTGGCAGGATATTCGCGACGCCGCGATCGCCGTGCTCCCGCGTTGGGCCCGGCAGATGTACGGTTACGCCGCGCTGCCGCCCCTGACACCCGGCCGCCGGACCGAAATCCGGCAGTCGCTCGGCGTCCTTGACGCCATGTTCCTCGGTCAGCCCGGCGTGCTCGAGGCACGGCAGCGGATCACCCTGCGGATGCGCGCGGCCCGGCCGGCGTGAGGCTCATCAGCCTGCTCGCCGCGATAGTGCGGGCGCCGAGACCCTGGCCCTACCTCGCCGTCGGCCCGGACGGCTGCGCCTTGGCCGCGGCCGGGCGGCGCTCCGAGGCGTGGCGGTGGGGCCTAGGCATGAGGCCACCTCGTTCGGATGAAAATCTACTGCCTGTATTAGTACAGGCCGGCTCTCGTGCGCCTTACAGCACCCGGGCGGGATACCTGGCCCGGCGTGCCGACGGCTACCTGATCCGGCCAGTGAAGGAGATCCCCGTGACCGCGACAACGCCCGGCCATCAGTTCCTACCAGCGGGATTGCCGCGGCTGGCGGTCGGCAGCTGGCGGTTGGACCCGGCCCGGTCGTATGCGTCTTTTGCCGCCCGGGTCGTCGGCCGGCCTGTGCTCGGGCGCGTGCCGCTCACGGGCCGGGTGCTCATTACCGAGCCGGTCGAGGATTCCACCGCGCGGCTGGCCGCCAGGACGAGCGCCATCAGCACCGGCTCACCTCCGCTGGACCGGCTGCTGGCCGGGCCCGGCTTCCTGGACGCCGTGACCTACCCGGAGATCAGCTTCCGGTCCGAGCTGCTGGCCTGGGTCCCGGCCGGATGGCGGACCGTCGGCTGCCTGAATATCAGGGGCACCGAGCATGAACTGGCCTGCCAGCTCGATCTGCACCTTGGCGGCACCTGGCCGGACGGCACCCCGCGCATCCTCATCACCAGCAGCTGGGTCATCGACTCGAGGTGGATAACCAGCCAGCGGATCCCCGCACTCGGCCGCCGCGTCGTGATGACGTGCTCATTTTCCCTCCAGCCGGACATGTGAGCGGCCGGGACCGCGGGAGGCCGGCCGCCTCGGGCCCGATGTGACGCACGTCGCACCCGCCGGCTCCGTCTGGCTGAACCGGCCGAGTCTCCTATGCGTGTTAGTAGTTGAAAACATGACTACTTCTGCCGTCCCGTTGAGGCCCAAGGCCGCGGGGGCGGCCGACGACAGGAGGAAACCGATGTTCGACCGTATCGCCCAATGGCAGCCGGATCAGGGCGCCGCCGCGACCACGCGGGCGGTAGGCGCGCTGGCGCTGGCCGCCCTCGCGGTAATCCACGTCGTGGACTTGCCGGGCACCCTGGGCCCGACCCCGCTGGTCGGCCTCGGGTATGTCGGGATCATCGCCGGGTCGGTCCTGATCGGCGGGGTGCTGATCGCCCGGCCGCGCTGGCTGGCCTGGTCCGCCGCCGGCGCCGTCGCCATCTTGGCGATGGGCGGATACATAATGACCCGCGCTCTGCGCGGAGGTTTCCTGGGCGATCACGGCGACGTCGGTAACTGGCACTGCCCGCTGGGCATCGCCGCGCTCAGCGTGGAGGCGGTGATCATCCTGCTCGTCCTGCTCGCCGGGCTCGGCGCCTGGCACGCGCGGATTCACGCCGCGAGCGTGGCGGCGGCGCGCCGGCCTGCCGCGCGGCGTACGCCTCAGTACAGCCGGCCCGCATGATCTGCCCTGGCCGCTAGACCCCCGCCCGGCGTGCTGCCGGGCACCTGGAAGGAGAACTAAGATGCGCACGTCTCAGCCGGGCCCGCCCGGCCATGCTAACGCAGCCCCGTGGGTGCGGTGGCTGCTCCCGGCGGCGGTCGCGGCCGGCTTCGTGGCGCTGCTGGCCCTGCCGCGCGGCGCCGTCCCGGGCCCGGCGACTATCTGCGCGACCCGGGCCGCTACCACCGGGCCGGAGCGCGCGGCCCGCGCGGCGTGCTGATGGCCGGGCCGCCCGGCACCGGCAAGACCCTGCTCGCCCGCGCGGTCGCCGGCGAGGCCCACGTCCCGTTCTTCTCGGCATCGGGCTCGGGTTTCGTGGAGATGTTCGTCGGCCTCGGGGCGGCCCGGGTCCGGGACCTGTTCGAGCAGGCGCGCACCCGCGCGCCGGCGATCGTGTTCATCGACGAGATCGATGCCCTCGGCGCCCGCCGCGACCACAGCGGTTTCGGCGGCGGCGACGAGCGGGAGCAGACCCTCAACCAGCTGCTCGCCGAGATGGACGGATTCGAGGACTCCGGCGGGGTGGTGGTGCTGGCCGCCACCAACCGGCCGGACGCCCTGGACCCCGCGCTTCGCCGCCCCGGCCGGTTCGACCGCGAGGTCATCGTCCCGCTGCCCGACCGGGCCGAGCGCCGTGCCATCCTGGCCTCCCACGCCCGCGGCAAGAACCTCGGCCCGGACGCCGACCTGGACCAGGTCGCCGCCGCCACCCCCGGATTCTCCGGCGCGGACCTGGCTAACCTGGTCAACGAGGCCGCCGTCACCGCGGTCCGGGACGACCGCACCACGCTGGTCGCCGCCGACTTCGACAGTGCCCGCGACCGGGTGCTGCTCGGCACCCGGCATCCCAGCCCGCTGGCACCGGGCGAGCTCGCCACGGTCGCCGTCCACGAAGCCGGCCACGCCCTGGTCGCCACGCTGTCCCCGCACGCCGACCCGGTCAGCCGGGTCACCGTGCTGGGCGCCGGGCAGGCGCTCGGGCTGACCGAGACGCTGCCCGCCGACGACCGCCGACTCTACGGGGAGCGGTACCTGGCCGACACCCTCGCCGTTCGCCTCGGCGGCCGGGCCGCCGAACGCCTGATCTGCGGTGAGGCCTCCACCGGCGCCGCCGACGACCTGGCCTCCGCGACCGCCCTGGCGACGCAGATGGTCGGCGAGTTCGGCCTCAGCGAGGCGATCGGCCCGGTCAGCTACAGCGGCCCGCCGGCCAGCTATCCCGCGCTGGCCGGTGCACGCGGTTACTCCGAGCACACCCAATGGCTGGTCGACCAGGAAGTCGCCGCGTTGCTGACCAAGGCGGAAACCCGCGCCCGGGACCTGCTCACCAGCCACCGGGAGGCCCTCGCCCAGCTCACCGCCGCCCTGCTGGAACAGGAAACCGTCACCGGCGACCAGGTCCGCGCCCTCGCCTGGGCGTCCATGAGCACGGCGAGTGAACCACCTTCTTCTACTAATCGAATTAGTAGATAGTACACCATCAATACCTCAAGGAGCCAAACCATGCGACACCCAAGAATCATCATCGCCAGCGTCAGCCTGGCTGCAGCGGCCGCCATCGGCGGCGGTATCACCGCCGCCGCGGCGACTACCTCCCATGCCAGCAGCCAACCCGCGGCCAGCCAGACCGCCGCGGCGACCGTGCGCACCGCGCAGGCGAGCGTCGGAGGAAAGACCGAGACCATCCTGGTCAACAGCCAGGGGCTGCCGCTGTACTACTACCTGAACGATACGGCGGCGAAGTCGGTGGTCACCGGCGGGCTGGCGGCGCTGTGGCCGCCGCTGACGTCCGGGCCACCGGCCGGCACCGGGCTGACCGGCAAGCTCGCCGCGGTCATGGATGTCCACGGCGACCAGGTCGCCTACAACGGGCACCTGCTGTACACCTTCGCCGACGACCAGCCCGGCCAGGTGACCGGCCAGGGAGTGCAGGGCTTCTTGGTAGCCACCCCCGGCCTCACGCCGATCACCGGATCCTCCGCGCCGGCGAGCACCGTACCGGCCGCTTCGTCCGGCAGCGGTTACGGCTACTGAGGCGGCCCGGTGTCCCGGTCCGCTGGCTCCGTTCGGTCGAGCGGGCCGGCGGACCGGGACACGGACGCAGACCTGGGGTAGGCAGAAATGACAATCACCAGACCCGCACCGGCGGGAAGGAAGCACGTGGCCCGCATGGCAGCTGGCAGCGTCGCGCTGGCTTCGGTGGCGGCGCTGGCGGTCGCCGGGGTCGCCGAGCGGGCCGCGGTGCCCCCGTCGTTCGCGGTGCTCGGTCATCTGCACTGGCTCTGGATCCCGGCCGGCCTCCTGCTTGAATCCGCGTCCATGGCCGCCTTCGCGATCATGCTACGGAGGCTGCTCGCGGCAGGCGGCGCCCGCGTGGGTATCCGGCCGATGCTGGCCACCGCCTATGCGGCCAACGCGGTGTCGGTCTCGGTTCCGCTGGCCGGACCCGCCCTGGCCACAGCCTTCACGTTCCGCCGCTTCACCCGGCAGGGCGCGGACGCCCCGCTGGCCGGCTGGTCGCTGCTGGCCGGCGGGGTGATCTCCTCGACCGCGGCGGCCCTCATCGTGGTCGGCGGCGGCCTGGCGTCGGGGAACATCCTGATTACAGCGGTCACCGTTCCCGTCGGCATACTCGCCGTAGCCGTCCTCGTCGCGGCGGTCGTGGCCGTGCGCGGCCCGCGGCTGCGGGGCGCGCTCGAGCGGCCAGCCGGGTGGATGCTCCGGCAGGGATCCCGGATGCTACGCCGGCCCGCCGCCGATCCCCTCCAGACCATCCGGGCCTGGGCGCAGCGACTGAGTTCACTCCAGCTGCCCCCGTCCGGCTGGATCACGGCGACCGGCTTGGCCCTGGCCAACTGGCTCGCCGACGCGGCGGTCCTCGCCGTGAGCATCCGCGCCACTGGCGCCACCATCCCCTGGCACGATCTTCTGCTGATCTACGGCTCGGGCATCGCCGCGCAGAGCCTCAACATCACGCCCGGCGGGCTGGGGGTCGCCGAGGGATCGCTCAGCCTGGCCCTGATAGCCACCGGGCTGGATGCCCGCCAGGCCCTGGCGGCGGTGCTGCTCTACCGCCTCGCCAGTTTCTGGCTGGTCGCCCTGGCCGGATGGCTGGTCGTGTTCTGGCTGCGCCGTCCCCGGGCCGGGCGCGGTCCCGCGCGTATCACCCCCGGACAGGACGCCGCCATGGCCGCTGACCTACGCACCACTGACACGCCAGCTGGGCTGGGTACGCACGAGCTGGTGCTGCTGCACGGGCAGCCCGGCTCGCCCGCCGACTGGCAGCAGATCGCCGGGCGGCTGCCCGCCCCGCTGCACGCCGTCGCAGCCGACCGGCCGGGCTACGGTCGCAGCCGACTTCCGGCCGGCGGGTTCGCCGCGAACGCCCGCGCCGTCCTCGACGACCTGGACTCGCGCGGCGTCACGCGCGCCGTGCTCGTGGGGCATTCCTACGGCGGCGGGGTGGCGCTGTCGGCGGCGAGTCTGGCGCCCGGCCGGGTAGCGGCGGTGGTCCTGCTCGCGAGCGTCGGCCCGGGGTGCTTGACCATCTGGGACAGGCTGCTCGCCGCACCGGGCGCGGGCCAGCTGTGCGCGCAGGTGGCGTGGCGGCTGACGCCATGGATGGCCCGGGCCCGGCTGGCCGGGATCGCCCGGCGGCGAGGCCGCCCCCTGCGGCCGGACGAGCACGTCAACTGGCAGGTCTGGGGCCATGCGGGCCACGGACGCCGCCCGCTGTGGCGCACTTTCCTGACCGAGCAGCGCGCCCTGCTGCGCGAGCTCGACGAGCTGGAGCGCGCCATCGCATCGGTCCGGGCGCCGGTTCTGGTGCTCGCCGACCCCAAGGACACCGTGGTTCCCTTCGAAACCGCCCGCTGGCTGACTCGGGCCCTGCCGGATGCTCGCCTCCAGCTCGTCGAGGGCGCAGGTCATCACCTGCCCCGGCGAGCCCCCGCGGTCGTCGCCGAGGCGATCGCAGCGTTCCTGGCCGCGGCCCAGATCACCGCTGGGCCCGATGACTCCGCCCGCCCTGACGTGAACAGCTCGCGAGTCCTATCCGTGTTAGTAGGACGGGGCCGACGCGCGGCGGGCCCCGTCGCCCGGCAAGCGGAAGAAGGAGACACCAGGTGGCAAACACCCGTCACGACCGTGCGGGCGGAAAGTCAGCCCGGCCGCGGCGAGCGCCGCAGGCCAAGGTGGGCACCCGCGAGCGGATCGCTGCCGAACGGGCCGCCCGCAAGCGCGCCGAAGCACGCCAGCGTTTCCTGGCGGCGATCGCAGCGGTCGGTGCCGTCCTGGCTGTCGTGGTGGCACTGGTCGCGGTCAAGCTGACCTCTACCCCTGCTCGCCTGGTCGCCAGCGAATCGCAGGCGCCCGCTGCCGTCGTCCGGCAGGTCACCGGCGTTCCGGCCACCATGCTCACCAGGCTCGGCCCTGGCCAGGCGGTCACCTCGCTGCAGACGGTCAAGACGTCCGGACCGCCGCTGATCATCGGCGGCAAGCCCGCGATCGTCTTCGTCAGCGAGGAATCCTGCCCGTTCTGTGCGGCCGAACGCTGGTCGGTGGCCGTCGCACTGTCCCATTTCGGCACCTGGAGCCACCTCGGCACCACGACATCATCGGCCACCGACGTGTACCCGAACACCGCCACGCTCTCATTCCGGGCGGCTCGCTACCAGAGCACGGAACTCACGCTGCGGACGACCGAACTGGCCGACAACGCCGGGCGCCCGCTGCAGGCCCAGACCCCGCTGGACACCAGGCTCATTGACGCCTTCGACGTGCCCCCCTACGTCAACGGCGCCGACCAGTCCGGGGCGGTCCCGTTCCTCGACATCGCCAACCGGTACATCCTGGCCGGCGCGCAGTACAGCCCGCAGGTACTCGCCGGCCTGTCGGCGGCCCAGATCGCCAGCCAGCTCGGCAACCCGTCGAGTCCGGTAGCACAGGCCATCGACGGGTCAGCCCGGGTCATCATCCTGGCCATCGATCAGGTCCTGCACGACAAGACGGCCCCGCAGTTAGCAACGGGTGTATCCGGTGGCTGAAACCCTGGCCGGGCGTAGTGACCGCACAGGCACGGCAGCCCGGTTGGCCCCGCCGCCCCGCACGGGGACACCCATGGCCACTTGGGAGGTGAGCGTCGGCAGTGACGTCACTGTCTGAATCGCAGAGGCACTTGCGTCCATAAGCGCCGGGCGGGTCGGCAGGCGCGATACTGGCAGGACCCGTCACCTGGCAATTACCCGGCAAAGGGGGAGAACGATGGCACGGACGCACGAGCCGGTTGCGGTGCTCGGCATTGGAGCGATGGGCCACGGGATGGCAGCCAGTGCTTTGCGCGCCGGCATTCCGACGATCGTCTGGAACCGCACAATGGAGGCGACCCGGGACCTGGCTGAGCTCGGCGCCGAGGTCGCCGAAACCGCCGCCGATGCGGCGCGGCGAGCCGCGATCGTGGTCACGATGGTGACCGACGCCGATGCCGTCCTTTCGATCGCCCGGGACCAGGGGATGCTCGCTGCTTTGGCACCGGGCGCGATCTGGGCCCAGATGAGCACCATCGGCGTGGCGGGGATCGACCGCGTCACGGCCATGGCCGGCGATGAGCGTCCTGACGTGATGCTCCTGGACGCGCCGGTGTCGGGAAGCAAGGATCCGGCAGAACGCGGCCAGCTGACGATCTTCGCGTCAGGACCCGGCGAGGCGCGCGCGCGTGTCGCTCCGCTGTTCGACGCGCTCGGCCAGCGCGCGATCTGGGTTGGCGAGGCCGGGGCCGGGACGCGGCTGAAGCTGGTGAACAACACCTGGCTGGCGTTCGCGGCGGAGGCGGTTGCCGCGTCCGTGGCTCTTGCTCGCCGGCTGGGTCTTGAGACTGAGACGGTGGTGGACGCGCTGGGCGGCGGCCCGCTCGTGTCCACCTGGCAGGCAGCAAAACTGCGGCGGATCGCCGACGGCGAGTTCTCGGCCCAATTCGCGCTGTCGCTCGCGCTCAAGGACGTGCACCTCGCCCTCCAAGCGGCCGGCGACGACAGGTCCGCCGTCCTTGCGTGCCTGGCTGACGAATGGCAGCAGGTCGTTGATCAAGGTCTGGGCGAACAGGACCTGACCGTCGTGACGCGCGCGCTCGAACAGCAGGGAGGAACGCCATGACGCTGATCGGCTACGCGATGATGTGGGAGCAGACGGCCCGAAGCAACTGGGCTGGTCATAGCCTGCGGCCGTGATCGCCAGGTCCGCGTCTTGAGCGCGCACTCCTGCGGGAACTCGGGACACGCTGATCAGGGCGGTCTCGCCGGGGTCGAACCCGGGCACCTGCGCTTCGACATCCCGGCATTCACTCGGACTCCTCGGCGGGCGTACTCGACGGCCAGTGAGCGGGCGACCAGTCACCCTCTGGGTCCGTGGTTTGCCCCACTTCGATCAGATGACCGTCGGGATCGCGGATGTAGCAGCGCTTCTCGTACTGGTGCTGTTTCGGCGGCGTCAGGAATTGAGCACCCCGGGCGCTCCATTCGGAGTACACGGCCTCGATGTCTTTAACCCGGATATTAAGGAAGCTGCTGACCCGGTCTGGATCACGCGGCGTCTCCAGGATGACCGTAGGCTTGTCGTCGGTCGGTCCTCCGCCGCCATTGATGACGATCCAGCTGTTGGCCAGCGCGACATTGACTGGATCTCCGGGAAAGGCCACCCTGCCGCCGAGTACTTCGGTGTAGAAGCGCCGAGAGCGCTCGACATCGTCCGAGACGATGAAGTGGGTCAGCGCAATTCCCTCTGGGGGCGATGGGAGCTCGGCCATCCGGGCACCTCCGCTGGCTAGGTCTCACACCCCGCTTTGGGACGGGGCCCGCAGCTGACGTTACTACGAGTCAGGCGTTCGATCTCCTTCCACGTCCGCGTGGGATCCGGATGAAGGAGATCATCATGATCCTGGTCACCACGACTGTCGAGGCCGTCGAGCGATTCCTGGAGGTGTTCGGCACCAAGGGTGCTGACAAGCGCGCTGAGCACGGGTCGAAGGGCGCCACCGTGTTCCGCGACCCGTCCGAGGAGAACCGGATGTGGGTGCTGTTCGAGTGGAACGAGGAGGGGTGGGCGAACTTCGTGTCCGATCCCGAGGTCCCGCCGATCCTGAAAGAAGCCGGGCACCTCGGCAAACCTCAGACGGCGTCGCTGCTCGGCCAGTACCAGGCGTAGGCGAGGAGACTCATGATGACCAGCCTCATCAGCCGGCCTGCACGCGTCGGCCTGATCACCGACCCGCTGAGCGCATGAATTTCCCGCATCCGGGGGTTTCGTGCCAGGGTTCCGACATCGCTGATAATGGCGCGCCCTAGTTGGACCTGTCCCGCACTGCGGAACGGCGTCCTTGCCAGGCGAAGACGACAGTAATCACACTGTGGCGCACGACCTAGTCCGCCCGACTTCGAGCGGATGGGCACCCCTAGCCGTTGCGGGGCACTGGCAGCGCTCAGCGTTGCCACCCGGCCATGCACGGCATGAACGGAGGAACCATGCCCGGTCTGGCCCGATCCGAATGGTACGACCTCACCAGGGACATGAACTGGACCCTGTCCTACGTGGACCCCGAACAGGCATGGCCGCAGGAGCTGTCGAACACGTACGGCATCCCGGCCGAGAGCTGGTGGGGCTGGGACGAACCGTACAAGGTCACCTACTCCGAGTACGTGCACAACCAGGTGGGCAAGGACGCGGGCGTCTACTCGGTGAACTCGGTGATCGGCCGGTCCCGGATGTTCGACGAGCTGGACCCGGGCTGGAAATCGGCGATCATAGCGCACTACGGCGCCATCGCCATCCCCGAGTACCTGGCGGGCATCGGAGAGTCCCGGATGGGCCGCTTCGGCCGGGCCGCCGCGTGGCGCAACATGGCCACCTTCGGCTGCCTGGACGAGACCAGGCACGGCCAGATCCAGACCTACTTCCCCTACACCCTGCTGAATAAAGAGCCCCGGATGGACTGGGCGCACAAGGCCCTGCACACCAACGAGTGGGGCGCGATCGCGGGCCGGCACCTATTCGACGACATGTTCACCGCCAACGACGCGGTGTCCACGGCGATCCAGCTCACCTTCACCTTCGAGACCGGCTTCACCAACCTGCAGTTCCTCGGCATGGCCGCGGACGCGATGAACGTCGGGGATCTCGACTTCGGCGCGCTGATCTCCTCTATCCAGACCGATGAGGCCCGGCACTCCCAGCAGGGCGAGCCGACGATCAAGATTCTGGTCACGAACGGCAAGAAGGACGTCGCGCAGAAGCTGGTCGACCACATGTTCTGGCGGAGCTGGCACGTCTTCGCGCTGCTCACCGGGCTGTCGATGGACTATTACACGCCGTTGGAGCACCGTACCCACTCGTTCAAGGAATTCATGAACGAGTGGATCATCAAGCAGTTCATCGACCAGTTCAGGGACTTCGGGCTGGAACGGCCGTCGTACTGGGACGAGCAGTTCCTCGGCGAGCTCGAGTGGTATCACCACGCCCTGCACCTGGGCATCTGGACCTGGCGGCCAACCGTGTGGTGGAACCCGGACGCCGGGATGTCGCCGGAGGAGCGGGACTGGCTGGAGGAGAAGTACCCGGGCTGGAACGACTCGTTCGGCAAGTACTGGGACGTGATCACGGCCAACGTCCGGGCCGGCCAGCCGGAGCTGACCCTGCCGGAGACCTTCCCGATGGTCTGCAACATGTGTCAGATCCCGGTGGTGTCGCCGGCTGGGTACGCGGCTGGGTTCCTAAAGACCCCGGCGCCGCTGCTGCTGGACCTGGACGGGCGCCGGTACACCTTCTGCTCAGAGCCGTGCAAGTGGATCTTCGAGCAGAACCCCGGCCGGTTCAAGGGTCACCTGGGCATCATCGACCGCTTCCTGGGCGGCCTGATTCAGCCGCCGGACCTCGGCGGTGCGCTCGCCTACATGGGCCTGTCCCCGGAGGAATGCGGTCAGGACGCCACCAACTACGCCTGGGCGCAGCAGGACCGGGCCGGTAAGAACGGGAAGGCCTGATCATGGCGCTGTTTCCGGTACAGGGAATCTTCGACGGTGACTTCGTGGTGCTGCTGGTGCCGGTAGACACGGACGATCCGATGACGGTCGTCGCCGAGAAGATCGCGCATCATGTGGTCGGCCGCCGGGTCGCCGCACAGGACCGGCCGATGCGGGTCCGCCGCCGGGGCGAATTCCTCGCCGACGACGCGACGGTCGCCGAGTCCAGCCTTTCTCCGCTGGATGTGCTCGAGGTGATGTACCAGTGAGCGGGCATATGAAAATGGTCGGCCCGGTGATCCGCGGCGCGGACGCCGACCTGGCCGACGCGGTGATCGAGGCCATCGAGGCGGACAACCCCGGCGAAGAGGTGCTGGTCGAGGACGCGGGCGGCTACATCCGCATCAGCGTCCCGCAGCGATGCCGGCTCAGCCGGGCCAGCCTGGAGACCGCGCTCGGCTACAGCTTCGAGCTGTCCAAGCTTGAGCTGTCGCTGTCGGCGTTCGCCGGCCGGATGAAGGCCACCGACGACGAGGTGCTCTGGTACCTGGAAAGGCAGGACTGAAGAGATGGCCAACAGGATCGCCCGAACCCAGAAGACCTGGAGCCTGCTCGGCGACGTCCGGCGCAAGCCGAGCACGTACGAGGTGACCGCGGCGCGCTTCCACTACCACTTCCGCAAGGAACCCGCGCCGTTCGAGCTCGATCCCGGCATGCCGGTGAACCGCTGGTACCTGGAGTACCGGGAGGGCTCGCCGTTCCAGGTCGACGACTGGGAGGGCTTCCGCGACCCGCACAAGCTCACCTACAAGGATTACGTCGCGCTGCAGCATGACCACGAGACCTACCTCGACCTGCTGATCGACACGCACGAGGCGGCCGGGTCGGTCACCCGCCTCGATCCGGCCTGGGTGGCCACGCTGCGGGCGCTGTTCGTGCCGCTGCGGTTCCCGCTGCACGTGCTTCAGATGACCGGCCTGTACGTCGGTCAGATGGCGCCGTCGGCCTTCATCACCAACGCCGCCCACTTCAGCGCCGCTGACGAGATGCGCCGGGTGCAGCGCATCGCCTACTGGACCAAGGTGCTAGCCAACGCGCACGGCGACGAGCTGGCGACCACCGAGCTGGCCCGCGGCGCCTGGGAAGACGACCCGGCCTGGCAGCCGCTGCGCCGCGCCTGTGAGCAGCTGCTGGTCACCCACGACTGGGGAGAGGCATTCGCGGCCCGGAACCTGGCCGTCAAGCCGGCCCTAGACGCGCTGCTGAACTCCCAGCTGGCCGCTTTGGCCCGGCGTAACTCCGACGAGTTCCTGGCGCTGCTGTTCACCGAATTCCAGGTCGACTCGCAGCGCAGCCAGGACTGGTCGTCAGCACTCGTCAGCTACGCGCTCGAGCACCGGCCCGAGCTGCGCGAAGTACTTGACGGCTTGCTTGGCACGTGGCAGCCCCGGGCGGTCGAGGCAGTCGAGCCCCTCGCGGCGGCATTCGCCACGGCGCCCGTTCCGATCGCTGCCGACCATGTGATGGGCGCGGTGCGCGAGCAGCACCGGGCATTTCTGCAGACCTGTGGGCTCTGACGCGGGAACCGCCAGGGCCGACCGCAGCTACCCGGTTACCCCGGCGAGCACAGGTCCGGTGAGAGTTGAGACGATCCTGCTGGGTTGTCACCCATTCCGATCCGGCTCCCCTGTAGCTATAGGCCCGCCCTAGAAGGGTTACGTCAACCTGCACTCGGACGGAGAGGCGAAGGTGTACGGCGTACTCGAGGCCCACCCGGACGCAGGTGCCGCCGCCGGCCTGGCCGAGGCATCCGTCGCCCTGTTTGGCCGCCTATTCACCCTGTCACGCTACCTGTGTCACGGCTTCCAGCAGGACGAGGCCCACATCGGCTACACGGTACCCAGTCCCTATATCACCAACGCGGCGGCCTTCTCGACCGCGGACTTCCTGCGTCGCGTGACCACCATCGCCTATCGCACCACCGAGTTTCAGATCGCCAGACCGGAGTCGGGTATTGGCTCCGCCGAGCGACCACTCCGGGACGAGCACGTGACCGATACCGGGACAGCACAGGCGGGCCGGACACGGAGATCGCTATGAACGCCCGATGGCAGGAAACGATCAACGTCAATGACCTGTGGGAGGGCGATATGACCGCCGTCACGGTCGACGGCGAGGCCGTGCTGCTGGTCAACATCGACGGGACCGTCCGCGCCTACTCCAACCGGTGCCCTCACCAGGAGTCGGCCCTGGACGAGGGCGACCTCGACGGTGAGACGCTGACCTGCGCCAAGCACCTGTGGGAGTTCAACGCCGCCACCGGCCGCGGGATCAACCCAGACAACGCACGGCTTAGGAGTTTCGCCTGCAAGGTCGGCGACGACGGCACTGTCTACGTGGACATCGGCCGGTGAGCAAGCCGCGGTTGGTGATCGTCGGCGGCGTGAGCGGTGCGCCTGCTGTCGTTCAGCTGCGCAAGGAAAGCTTCAACGACGGCATAACGCTCATCAGCGCAGAGAATACGGTGCCGTACGAGCGGCCGTAAGACGTTTCGCCCGCGGCGGCGCGTGCAATCCGACGATCAGCCAGCATGGAATGCAGCTCCTTTGCGCGATAACACGCTTCACGAAATCCCGCCACGTCCGCAGACGAAGAAGAGCAGCCGGGAGACCGCCATTCCCGGTCGGCCGGGACCAGGAGTTCCCGCAGCTCAGCAGCGGTACTATTAGACGGGGATGTGTATTTCTATAGGCTGACTTCAGCGCTGTAGTTGATAGCGTCATATGGGGCAATGGGTCGTGTCGGTCCTCGGACACATGGGGTTCAAATCCTTAGTGATGCAAGCCGCCAGCGGTGGTGCCGGAGAGGAGCGCATGGTCGGTCGCCTACGGGTCGGGCCGAAATTGACTGGGGTCAGACAGGGTGCGGGTCCTACGATCGGACACGTGCCGAGCTATGAGCCAGTAGAACTGTCCGCTGTGTGCAACGCAGGTCTGAGCGTTCTCGGCGATGAGCCGGGCGATGTTCCGCTCGGGAGGGTGGACCTGCGCGGCCTGCCGTTCCTGATCGGGTCGGGGTCGCCGTCTGCGGAGCGGTGCTTCCTGCAGCCCGGTTCTCCGACTTCGGTCAAGGTCGGCCGGCTGGCGCGGCGGGTTATCGTCGCGCACCGGCTTCTCGAGCCGGGCGCGCCGGCTGGTCACGCGGTCGGGCAGCCCGTTGCGGAGTATGCATTTCACCTGGCCGGCGGCGAGGTCGTCACCGCGCCCATCCGGGAGCGGTTCGAAATCCAGGTGGTGCCGCCGGTGTGGGGCCGTGAGCCGTTCCTCGCCGTCACCGACACTAGCGACCGCAACCTGCCGCGTTTCGAGGGCAGCTGGGGCGAGGCCGGGGCTCGCCTGGTGGAGCACGCCAGGGGCGGACCGGCCTGGTACTACCTGTGGTGCTGGGAAAATCCTCAGCCGGAACGAGCGGTCGAACGGATCGAGTTCATCCCGCACGGTACCCGGTTCATCGTCGCCGGCATCACGACAAGTGACGTTGATGAGCACC
This sequence comes from uncultured Actinomycetes bacterium, assembly GCA_963806335.1. Classification (GTDB taxonomy): domain Bacteria; phylum Actinomycetota; class Actinomycetes; order Streptosporangiales; family Streptosporangiaceae; genus Palsa-504. The sequence goes on along the minus strand of CAWDXO010000010.1, from coordinate 162,269 downwards.
CGTTCGTCCGCGCGCCGGCGCGTCCGGTGCGGCTGATACCCAAGGATGGACGGAACGGCGTGCTTGATATCGACGTGGACCGGGGTGTCGCGACCTATCCGCAGCCGCTGCCCGGCGAGGATGACCGGGCCGGCTGGGGAGCGATGGAGGGAACGGCCGGGTACTCCTCGATCGCCGCGCTGCCGTCGGCAACCGTAGCGGTCCGGCGGGGCGATGAGGAACTCGGCCGGGTGCGCTGGGGCGACCTGGAACGCGACGGCCGGGCCGATGCCAGCCAGGTCTCGCTCGAGTTGGCCGAAAGCGGCCGCAACTGGGTGCATGTCAGCGTGATCGACGACGTGACCGGGCGGCCGGTGCCGTGCCGGGTCCATTTCCGCTCGGCTGCGGGGATTCCCTACCAGCCGCATGGCCACCATAATCACGTCGCGCAGAATCTCGGCAGCTGGCATTACGACGTTGGCGGTGACGTCCGCCTTGGCCAGCGTAGCTACGCATATATCGACGGCGCCTGCCAGGGGTGGCTGCCACGGGGCGACGTCGTCGTGGACATCGCGCGCGGGTTCGAATACGAGCCGGTCAGGCAGACCGTGCGGATCGAGCCGGGTCAGCGAGAGCTAACGCTGCGGATCAGGCGCGTCGCTGACATGGCTTCGGAAGGATGGTGGTCGGGCGACTCGCACGTGCACTTTCTCTCGACCCCGGGCGCTCAGCTCGAGCAAAGGGGCGAGGACCTGCGTGTCGTCAATTTGCTGCAGACGCAGTGGGGTGCGCTGTTCACCAACACCGAGGATTTTTCCGGGCAGCCCAGCGTCGTCGATGGCGGCGGCTACATAACGTATGTCGGCCAGGAAAACCGGCAGCACATGCTCGGGCACACGGTCCTGTGGGGCCTGAAAGAACCGGTTATGCCGTGGTGCAGCGACGGTCCCGATGAGGCCGAGCTCGGCGGCGCGCTGGACGCAACGCTAAGCGACTGGGCCGACCGGACGCACGCCCAGGGCGGCACCGTCGTCGCCGCGCATTTCCCGAATCCGAACGGCGAGCCCGCTGTTCTCGTCGCGACCGGCCGAGCCGACGCCGTCGAGATGCTAGTCCAATCCGACGACGCGATGCTCGAGTATTACCGGTACCTGAACAGCGGCTACCGGCTGCCGCTCGTCGGTGGCACGGACAAGATGTCGAGCGCCGTTCCGGTCGGTCTCTACCGCACATACGCACGGCTGGACGAGGAGTTCAGTTATGAGGCTTGGTGCCGGGCGGTGCGGGCGGGCCGCACGTTCCTGTCCGGCGGGCCGCTGCTTACGCTCTCGGCCGACGGGCGCGAGCCGGGCGGTACCGTCGAGCTATCCGGGCCGGGAACGGTCAGCGTCCGTGCCGAGGTGCGCAGCATTTTCCCGCTCCGTTCACTTGAAGTCGTACGTAACGGCGAGGTCGTTATGAGGGCAGAAGCCAACGGCGGACGGCAGGCAGAAATCAGCGAGGAACTACGGATCGACGGGAACTCGTGGGTAGCCTGCAGAGCGTTCGGCGCTGACTACCACCTCGATGAGTGGGGTCGCCGGGTTTTCGCTCACACCTCGCCGGTCTACGTCGCCTGCGGCGGCGACTGGACGATGACCGACCCCGAAGGCATCCGCTATATCCGGACGGTTGTCGAGGGTGCCCGCGAATACGTCCGGCACACTGCGGTCCGGAGGACCGACCAGCTCACGACGCACCATCACGGTGGGGCTGACCACCTCGCCTGGCTGGAGAGGCCGTTCGCCGAGGCCCTACGCGCGCTGGAAGAGCGCGGCCGTGAGTGACCGGATCAATACGGTAACCGGGGCTGGCATGGCCCGGCCTGAATAAGGATGAGACGGCGCCGACGACAGCTCAGCCAAACGTGTACCGGGAGAAGAAGATCGTGCCGGGGTCCTCGGCATAGCCGGGCAGCTGAGCCCTGCTCCGGTCTCGCTGGTGCCGGCCGCCCGGGACGTACAGTTTGTCCGGATGGGCAACGAGCGTCGTACCCGGAAAGCCCCGGCAGGCGGGCGGGCTCGGCTGGGGCGGGACTTCTGGTTCTACTTCAGCGGGCAGGCCGTCTCCCAGCTGGGCGGCTCGTTCACCACCTTCGCCTTGCCGCTACTGGTGTTCAAGCTGACTCACTCTGCCACGAACCTAGCGTTGACCACCGTCGCGGAGTTCTTGCCCTACTTGCTGTTCGGGCTCCTGCTCGGCGCGGTCGTCGACCGGTTCGACCGCAAGCGTCTCATGCTGGGCAGCGACATCGCCCAGGCGCTCGTGATCGCTGTGATCCCCGTCCTGGCGATTGGCGGGGTGCTGCGGGTCGCGGACATCTATGCCGTGACCTTCGTGCAGTCGACGCTCGGGATCATCTTCGACTGCGGGGAGTTCGCGGCCATCCCCTCGCTCGTCGGCGAGCAGGAACTGGTCACGGCCAACGCCCGCATCATGGCGGCAAACAACGCCGGCCAGATCCTCGGCCCGGGGGTCGCCGGCGCGCTCGTGGCTTTCGTGCCTGTAGCCGGCCTCCTGTTCGTGGACGCCGGCTCCTTTCTCGTCTCGTCGGGCTGCCTGGCCCTGATCCGCTGCAGCTTCAACGCCGCCACGCCGGCCAGGCGTCCCGCTGGGTCAGCGATCCAGGCCCTGCTCGTCGACGTGCGGGAGGGCTTGGCTTATGTGTGGTCCAACCCGGTACTGCGCTCTATCTCGATCATGATGGCCCTGATCAACCTCGTCGCCACGACGTCCAACTCCCAGCTCGTCCTGTTTGCCCGGCGCGGCCTGCACGCCACCAACTCCGAGATCGGCTTCCTGTATGCCGCTGGCGCCGCCGGCATCGTCGTGGTCAGTCTCGTTGCCGGGCCGATCCGTCAGCGTGTCTCCTTCGCCGTCACCGCCCTCGGCGCCCTCGTCCTCGCCGGGTTGACCATGACCGCCATGGCCCTCGCCGGCTCCTACGCTGCCGCACTGGTCCTGTGGGCGGCGTCATCGGGCTTTGGCATGTTGTTCAACATCAACACCGTAGCCTTGCGCCAGGCGATCGTCCCGCCCCGGCTCTACGGGCGGGTGGTAAGCGTCGCCCAGGTCCTGGCCTGGTCGGCCATCCCCCTCGGGTCGCTGGCCGGGGCGGCAGCCATCAACCTGAGCGGGAGTGTCGCAGGCGTCTACGCCGTCATCGGCGGTCTCATCGCCGCCATCGCCCTCGCCTTCGCCTTCAGCCCAGTCGCACACGGGGACCGCTACCTCGCCGAGGCGGCCGAGCGGCGGGCCGGGTCCGCGGGCGCCGGGCATTCGCCTGAGTCCGGGGCCACCAGGCGCGAGGGCGCCGGGCATGGGCCAGGGTTCCCCGGCACCGGGCCTGCCAGGGGATCCGCCGACGCTGGCCGAGGCGCGAACGGGAGCAAAGAGGTCCGCTGACACGAGCGTTGCCCACCTCGGCACCGAGGCCCGCCGCGGCCTGGGCTTCAGCGACGCCGGGCGCGCAGGACGACGTCGGCGATGTGCGGGTTATCGGGCGGCGGGTCGATGCGCGGCTCGACCGCGTGCAACTCGATCGTGAATTCGTCGCCCAGCAGCCGGCCAAGGTCGTCCACATCGACATAGTCCGCCGGGTCGACGCCCTGCGACTTCATGTGCTCGCGGTGCTCATCATTGAGATCGTGGTAGACGGCCAGGAGCAACCCGCCAGGGCGCACCGCGCCGAGCAACGCCCGCACGACGGCCTCGCCGGCGGCTTTGGGCAGCGCCGGGTACTGCATTGACACCAGATCGAACGACCCGGCCGGGAACGGCGTATGGAGGGCATCGCCGCGAACCCACTCGACGGCGGCGCCGGCTGAGTTCTGCTGCCTCTCGGGCCCGGATCAGTGCCACATCGGAGATGTCGATCGCGGTGACTGTCCAGCCCCTCCGAGCCAGCCAGATCGCGTCGGCCCCCTCGCCGCAACCGACGTCGAGTACCCGGCCCGGCGTGAGGCCGGCGACCTCGGCGAGGAGCCGCCCATTCGGGCGTCCGCTCCACCTCGCACCGTCGCGCTCGCTGTACCTGGCGTCCCACTCGGCGGCCTGCGCCGCCGTGCCGGACCGCTTCTCGCGGCGTTCGTGCCGATCCACGTTCCGCAGGATAGACCGCCGTCCCAAATGAGCGGACGCCGGCGTCCGCGGAGCGCGGACGACGGGGAAGACGGCCACCGCAGCGAGCAGTACCAACATGAGTGAACTGCTCTAACGTGATCCGGCTGATGCGGACGCGGAGGCCAGCTGTCAGTCGCGGCGGATCAGCTCCGGGTTGCGCAGCTCGATCCTGGCCGCCGGCGGCCAGGAAGATGCCAAGCACGACCGCGTCGGTATCGCCGGGCACCCGCGCGGTGATCTCATGCCGCGTCCAGTCGCCGGCGTCCGGGATCGGGGTGATGTTGTTGTCGGGGTCGGCGAACACGGACCGTTCGGTCATCGGGCCCGTGATGGAACGCCCCTCGTTGACCCTGAGGAACAGACCGGCGCGTCCGGGGGTATCCGCCTGGACGCGGAACTCGCCTCGGAACACCACCGTCGAGCCGCGGAAGTCGTCGGCGAGCACGACATGGAATCCGAGCGGCCGCGCAACGACGGGCACCCGCGGATCGATCCGCGGTCCGGTGTCGGTCGGCCTTCCCGGCCCGGGTTCGGCATGTGCGATGCGGACGGTGATCACGAACGGACCCGGCCGCGATAAATGTTGTTCACACTTCTTAGTGTCCGTCGCCCATCAAGCCGTTACCTGGCACCGAACCTGCGGATTAGGAAGACCGCTGAAGTTCGGCGGCGTAGCGCAATCCGTCGACGAGGAGGGCGACCATGCGCTGGCTGTACGCGATTCCCTCGTCCGATCCGGGGGTGCACAGCAGGGCGACGGCGTGCAGCAGATCTCTGGCGCTGATGTCGGAGCGGATTTCACCGGTCGCTGCCGCGGCGTCGAGCAGTGAGCCGAGGGCGGGTTCAAGTCGCTGGTAGAAGTAGCCGGGCAGGGCGTCGAACGCGGGGTCGCCCGAGTGAAGGGCGGCAGCGAGGCCTCGTTTGGTCGCGAGGAACTCGGTGTACCGGTGGAGCCAGGTCGCGAGTGCCGCTCCCGGCTCGTGCGCTGCGGCCAGTGCAGGGGCCGCGTCGGCACAGGCGTCTATCTCGTGCTGGAGCACGGCCTTGACCAGATCCGAGCGCTGCGGGAAATGCCGGTACAGCGTCCCGACTCCGACGCCGGCCAGGTCGGCGATTTCCTTCGCGGGCGCGTCCACGCCCGAGGTGCCGAAGACGGCCTTCGCCGCCGCAAGCAAGAAGCCGATGTTGCGCTGTGCGTCGGCGCGCAGCCGACGCGGGGCTCGCTCGGGTGCGCCCGGAGCCGCGGAGCCGGCCGGGCTAGCTGCCCGCGACGACGTGTTCTCCGTCACGACACCCCTTCAACTTGCTTTCCGGAAGGGCTTTCCGTATAGTTCCGGAAGAGTATTCCGCTTAAGTCCAGGATACGATACGACATCCTGGGAGCGCCCGTACATCTCGCCCGCAACCTCAGGAGCCCGTGTGCAGTACCGCACCCTCGGGCGGACCGGAATCAAGGTCAGCCCTTACGCGCTAGGCACGCTGGCTCTCGGCACGTCCATCGGCAACCCCGACCACGTCGACTCGGCCCGCATCATCCACAAGGCGCTGGACGCGGGGATCAACTTCATCGATACCTCCGACGCATACGGCGAGTCCGAAGTAGCCGTAGGCAAAGCGCTCAAGGGGCGCCGCGACAGCGTTGTCCTGGCGACTAAGTTCAGCCGCCCGATAGGCGACGATCCCAACCACCAGGGAGCCTCGCGACGCTGGATCATGACCGCGGTCGAGAACTCGCTGCGCCGCCTGCAGACCGACTACATCGACCTCTATCAGGTCCACCGGCCGGACCCTTCCACCGACATCGAGGAAACGCTTTCCGCACTCTCTGACCTGATTCACGGCGGGAAAGTCCGTGCGGTCGGCACGTCCGCGATGCCTGCGTCCGACATCATCGAAGCCCAGTGGGTCGCCGAGCGGCGCGGCCTGGAACGGTTCCGCACAGATCAGCCGCCCTACTCGATCCTCAGCCGCGGCATCGAGGCCGAAGTGCTGCCCGTCGCCCAGCGTTACGGGATGGGCATCCTCGTGTGGGGGCCGCTCGGGCAGGGGATGCTCACCGGCCGCGTCCGCAAGGGCCAGCAGACCGACCTGCGCCGAGCGCACATTTTCAGGCACCTCAACGACGGGCGCCGGATCGACGCTGTCGAGCAGATCATCCCGCTCGCCGAAAAGGCCGGCTTGCGGATGACGCACCTCGCGATGGCGTTCGCGATCGCCCATCCCGGCGTCACCAGCGCGATCATCGGGCCGCACACGATGGAGCAGCTGGACGACCTGCTCACCGGCGCCGACGTCACGCTCACCGACGAGATCCTTGACCAGATCGACGAGATCGTCCCGCCCGGCACCGACGTCGGCACGCTCGACCAGGCGTACCTGCCACCGGCCCTGCTGAACTCGAGCCTGCGCCGTCGGCCCGCCGGTGAACGCACCGCCGCCTGACCGCATCTCCTCACTAACGGGCATGGCCGTCGGCACAAAGATCACCCGAGGATCCGCCGTCACAACCTACTGCCTCTTTCCGGGCAGGCTGTCACGACCATGTCCAAGTCACGGTGCCCTTCGCACCTAGCCGCCGCTACATGCGATCCGGCCTCATCCGGGGCAAGATCGCCATCAGCCTCTGTTGCCGCCGTTCCCGGTGCGGTACGCGCGCCGTACCGCTCCGCGCCAAGGCCGGCGGCGATGACGAACGCGACGCCGGCCAGCGACCAGGCTCGGGGCACCTGGCCGAGCAGCGCGAACCCGGCGACAAGGGCGATGGCCGGCTCCAGGCACATGAGGGTGCCAAAGGCCGAGGTCGTCAGCCGGCGCAGGGCGTACATTTCCAAGCTGAACGGGATGACCGGCAGCAGCAACGCCAACCCGAAGCCCGCCAGGAGCAGATGCGGTGTCAGGACGCCGATAACGGCCGGCCCGGACACCAAAGTCGCCGCCAGCGCCGCCACCGTGATGGACACGGCCAGGCCTTGCAGGCCTGCCACCTCATCCCCGACCGCCTGGGTGAGCATGATGTAGCCGGCCCAGCAGATCGCCGCGCCCAGCGCGCAGGCGATGCCCGCCGGGCTGGCGCTGCCCTGCCACGGGTGGGTCAGTAGCAGCACGCCGGCCGCGGCGAGACCCGGCCAAAGCAGCGAGCGGCGGCCGCCGCCACCGCGGGCGACGGCCACGCCGAGCGGGCCGAGGAACTCAAGGGCGCTGGCCGTGCCGAGCGGCAGCCGGGCCACGGCCGCCATGAACAGCATGGTCACCCCGGCGGTCACGATGCCGAGAGCGACCGTGGTCAGCAGCACCGGGCGGCGGAAGCGCCAGGGCCGGGGCCGGACGGCGGCCAGCAGGATCACCGCCGCCCAGGCCAGCCGGAGCCAGACGGCGCCCAGCGGGCCGACCTCACCGAAGAGGTGGACGGACAGCGCCAGGCCGAGCTGGACGCAGCTCATCGAACCCAGCGCCATCAAGCTGCCAGAACGGGCTGAGGTGCGGGGTGCCGCCGCGATGCTGACCATGGTCGCCAGTACACGTCACCGGGATCGTCCGTGTCCACGTGGATTTGATAGATATATCGTTCACTAATCCTGAATGATCTAGGGGTGGACCCGCGCCGTCTCGAACTGCTGCTTGAGCTATCCCGCCTCGGCTCCATGCGCGAGGTCGGCGAGAGCATGCACGTCAGCACCTCCACCGTCTCGCAGCAGATCGCGGCCCTGGCCCGGGAGGCGGGCACCCCGCTGATAGAGCCGCACGGGCGGCGGGTGCGGCTGACGCCGGCCGGGCAGCGGCTGGCGGGTCACGCTGTCACGATCCTGGCCGCCCTCGAGGCCGCCCGCCTGGACCTGGACCCGGCGGCGGCGCCGGCCGGGACCGTGCGGGTGGCGGCGTTCGCCACGGCCGTGCGCGAATCCGTACTGCCCGTCGTCCGGATCCTGGCCGACCGGCATCCCGCCGTATTGCTCGGCATCCACGAGTACGAACCCGATGAGGCGCTCGGCCTGCTCGCCGACGACGCCGTCGATCTAGCCCTGACATACGACTACAACCTGGCCCCGGCTCGATTTGACCGCAGCCTGGCCACCCAGCCGCTGGGTCGCAGGCAGTGGAGCCTAGGCACGCCGGCCGCCCAGGGCCGCGTGGTCGGCACCGCGCTCGAGGTCTTCCGCCGGTTCGCCGATCGCGACTGGATCGTCAATTCACGGAACAGCGGCGACGAGGAGGTGGTCCGCACCGTAGCCTCGCTGGCCGGCTTCCAGCCGCGGATCATGCACCGCGTGGACAGCCTCGAACTGGTACAGGACATGATCCTGGCCGGCCTGGGCGTCGGGCTGCTGCCCGCCGGGCGCCCGGTGCGCCGCGGCGTGGCGCTGCGGCCGCTCGGCCAGCCGGAGGTGACGCAGCGGCCCTTCGCCGTAACTCGCCGGGGCCGCTCCGCCTGGCCGCCGCTGGCCCTCGTGCTCCGGTTGCTCCACGAGATCTCCGGCTTAACCGGTGGGTTACGCCGCCACCTGCCGCTTCGCCTGCATCTTCCGCTGACGTCACGATCGCCCGCCGGGTTTCAGGCCGCCCGGTCCAGCGGCGTAGCCAGAGCAGGCCGAAAACGGGGAGAACGAGCGGGACAAAGCCGTAGCCGCTGCCATAGCCAGACCACACCGTGGCGTCGGGGAAGGTGGCCGGGTCGGCGAGGCTCCAGGTGCCGACCGCCAGCACGCCGGCGAGTTCGACCGAGCAGGACAGGACGGCGATCCGGCGTGCTGTCGGGCTGCCGACGGCGAGGGTGACCGTGGCGAGGATGTAGACCACGGCGGCGAAGGCCGACAGCAAGTAGGCGACCGGGGCGTGGCCGAACTTCGTCGCGATCTGTACTCCGGCCCGTGCGGAGGCGGCGAGCGCAAAGAGCGCGTAGATAGCGACCAGCAGCCGACCCGGGCCTGTCCTGGTCGAGTCCGGCCGCGATGCCGCGGGCTCAGGCGATGCCATCGGCTCAGACATGGATGACCGGCCAGATCTGATGCAGCCGGACCATCAGCACGGCCGCGACGAGGCCGGCCACGGCGATGACCGCGGGGCCCCACCGGGATCGCTCCATCAGCCCCCAGAACGCGGCGGCCACCGGGACGAGCGGCATCGCGATCAGGTATCCGATGAGCGTAGCCAGCGCGGCCGGGTGTTCACCGCCGGCGAGTTTGGCCACGATGATGCCGACCTGGACAAGCAGCAAGATCTCAAGGACGCCGACTGCGGCGAGGAGGGGGACGTTCATTCGCCGGTTCAGGGCGGTCATCAGCAGCGCGTATCCGGCCAGCGCGAGACCGGCGACGATGATCGTCGTGGGGACGGCGCCGTTCACGCTTGACATGTTACTACGTTCCGTAGTAACAGGCGCCGGCCCGGCAGTGCGGACCCCTGAACCGACGCTTACCTCTTGCGCTGTTCCCGGTCCGTGGCCGCGCTGGCCAGCGATACCGCCTGGGCCACCCGGCATCCAGCGCGGCAGTTATGAACGCGTGCCGCGCTCCTGGTTCCTCTTACCAGGGCACTGCCGGCCTCCTCCGGGCGGGCTAAGGCCGAGCGGGTCACTTACGCGGTGAGCGTCATGGAGTTCGCCGGCGATCTGGTGACGCACGAGACCCAGTACTTCGCCGACCCCTTCAAGGCGCCTGCCTGGCGGGCGGCGCTAGCCGAGCCGATCCCGGACGGCGACCAATAAACCCCTGCGGCCGCAGGGCGGTACTCTCGTCGCAGTGCGGGACCCGGGCTTCCGCATTCCTAGCCCGTGACCAGTTCGCCGAGCACCGGTGCGCGGTATCACTCCAGTAGCAGGCAACGAGACAACTGGAGGGCCATGAACATAGGTGAGTACTTCCGCGAGGCTGAGAAAGCAGCCGCAAAGGCCGCCGAGCTGCTCGGTCAGGGAGGCGACCAGGCCTCGGCAGCCGGCTGGGCTGCGGTGGCCCAGGTCTATGCCACGCTCGCCCTTGCAGCGGTCGAAAGGGACGCTAGCGGCAGGGGAAGGCCCGGAAGCCTTCCGGTCGCACCCCTCATGCCCGCACCTGCCATGCCCGGCCCCCTCCCGCCCGGAGCTCCCCTGCCGATAATGGCTGACCGGCTGCCTCCGAATCGTGCCGGGGCGCCTGACAGGCTGCCTGCACCTGGACGCCGCGACTCCATACCCCTCCCGGGAGGCCGACCTGCCCCGAAGGTTCCGCCCGGGCGGTAATCAGCGGCTGGTCATCTATGCCCGCATCAAGGGTTGGGCGATCGTCATTCCTCCCGAGGCCTGTCAGCTTTTCCTGTCGCGACTTTGGGCCGCCGGACGTTCGGGCCGGGTTCCTCTCGTGACGACCTGCCCGCCGCACGGCGTGGTGATGCAGCTTTACCGAACGCGTCAGGGGTAGGACCCGTCTAGCTGGTCCGCATCCGATGCGAGAGGAGATCGCCGTGACCATCGCCGTCACTACCCCGACCGGCAACGTCGGATCGCACGTCGTGCGGATGCTGTGCCAGGCCGGTGTCCGTCCCCGCGTGCTGCTGCGCCACCCCGACAGGCTCGACGCCGAGATGCGTGATCAGGTCGAGCTGGCCGTCGGTGACCAGCGCGACGCCGGCTACGTGGCCGAGGCGACCCGCGGTGTCGCGGCGGTCTTGTGGGTGCACCCGGACGACTGGTCGCTGCCCGACCCCGACGCCGACGCCGAACGCACCGGGGAAGGCCTGGCCGCCGCGATGCGGCAGAACCGGATCGCTCGCGTGGTGTTCCAGAGCAGTATCGGCGCGGAGAAGCGCCGCGGCGCGGGCTTCGTCGACGGCCTGGCCCGGATCGAGCAGCGTCTCGACGCCGCGCGTGACGAGACCGGTACCGCGTTGCTGCATCTGCGCTGCGGCTTCTTCATGACGAATCTGCTCATGGATCTCGACGGGCTGCGCGCCGGACGGCTGACCACCACCCGGCCGCTGGACGACCCGATGCCGTGGGTCAACCCCCGCGACATCGCCACCGTGGCCACGGCGCGCCTGCTCGCCGGCGACTGGACCGGCCTGGCAGGTGCAGGCGGTGCACGGACCGGCCGACCTGACCTGGCCCGAGGCCGCCGCGGCGCTGTCGATCGCAACCGGCGTGCCGATCAAAGCGCAGCAGATCACCGACGACGAGCAGCGTGCCGCCCTGCGCGACGCGGGCATGAGCGAGGTCGCCGTCGAGGGGATCATCGGTATGAGTATCGGCAAGCGCGAGGGGTTCATCCCCGAACAGCCGCGCACGGTGCGGACAACGACGCCGGGCAGCCTGGCCGGCTGGGCGATCACCCACCTGCGGCCAGCGCTGTAACCGCGGGCGGGCAGGAGCGGCTGAACCCCTGGCCGCGTTCCCTGGTCTGTGGCAGGGCGGCCAGCGCCGGGCACCACTAGCCCAGTAGCTATGGCGGTGCCCGGAGCCAGGACAGCGGACCTGCAGACCAGGGCGGGGGCTGACAACACACGCACCGAGCCGCTCTGTGCGGATGCCGGCCGAAGGGGGTCCCGGCGGAGACGGTCCAGATGGTCAATATGTGCTGGCGCATACGGCGCTCCCCGGCAGCTTGCCGCGGCACCCATTCGGCAGGGAGGATCCTGTCGAGCGGGGAGTCGACGGCGGGAACCGATGGCGGCGGGCTCGTCGGCCGCGGTAACAAGGAGGACGACATGAGTGACACGACCCCGGCCCTGGACGAGGCGTTCGAGCGGATGGCGGCGGCCAGCTTCGAGCTGCCGAACGGCTTCGTCAACCACGGAGCCATGGCCTGTGAGGCGCTGGCCGTGCTCGATTGCACGGACGACATCGACAGCTGGGCGCGCCGGTTCGCGCGGGCAGGCGGGGCATCGGTGGACCCGGTCGTGCCGGCCGGGTTCGAGTGGCGGCAAGCGCTCGGCGACTACCACCGGCTCCCGGAGTGGATCGGCTACTTCCCGCAGGCCATTGACGGCGATGGCTGGCCGGCTGTGGTGGCGACGTGGGTGCCGCGGCTAATGCCCGCGCTGCGCACTGCGCTGTTCCACGGCGCCATCCGGACCGCCCATGCCGTGCGGGCCATTGACGCGGTCGACACACCGCCGCGGCGCGGCGAGCTGGCCCGGGCGCTCGGTTACTGGGCGGCCCGCTACCGCGAAGGGCAGCCGGCCGGCCCGCTGCCGGACGTCGGTGACCTCCGGTTGGCGGTGGTGCGGGCCGCGGCCGACGGCGCCCGCCGCTACCTGGCCCGGCCTGACATTTTCCACCTGCACGGTGTCACTGGTGCGATGGCCGTCGAGATCCTGGCGGCCCATATCCCGGCCACGGACGGCGCCGCCGCGCTGGGCCAGGTGCTCGCCGAGCACGCCGCGCTGTACGCGGCCACCGAACCGGTAACCCAGCCTCACCCGGCCAGCCCGCCAGGCAGTGAGCTGACCGTAGCTGCCGTGCGCAGCCTGGACCCGCACCAGGTCAAGCTCATCGAGGCTTGCCGGCGCGGGCACGCGGCAACCGGCGATCCCGCCTTCGCCGCCGCCGCAGAAACTGTCACCGGCCTGCGCACCTGACCGGCGACGGCCAGCTACCTGCTTGCCTGCGGCGAAGACATGGCATCAGACCCAGAAACCCTCCCCTGAGTTCCTCTCGACCGGGGACATAACGAGGCGCCTCCTAGCGCATCACGGTTTACGGGCGACGCCACAGAATTCGTCGACCTCGGCGGGTTGCCCGCCCACCTGGCTGAGGGCCGGGCGCCAGCGGGAACACGACACTACCCCGGGCTCAAGCAGGTCCAGCCCGTCGAAGAACCGGGCGATCTGCGGCGGGCTGCGCAGGGTCATCGGCGGTGTGCCGACCTGGTTCCAGTGCGCCACCGCTTCTTCCATGGCCGCGCCGTGGACGGCGCTGGTGGAGTGGTTGATCGCGAGAAAGCTACCCGGCGCCAGCGCCGCCATCAGTCGCCGTACGATCTCCTGCGCCAGGTCGGTGTCGGAGATGTGGTGCAAGATGCCCAGCAACATCAGCGCCACCGGCCGGGTGAAGTCAAGGGTCCGCGCCGCCTGAGCAAGGATCTTGTCCGGCTCGCGCAGGTCGCCGTCGATATAGTCGCAGACGCCCTCCCGGCTGCTGGTGAGCAGCGCGCGGGCGTGCGACAGCACCAGCGGATCGTTGTCGGCGTACACGATCCGCGATTCGGGAGCGACCCGCTGGGCCACCTCGTGGGTGTTGTCCGCGGTCGGCAGCCCGGTACCGATGTCCAGGAACTGGCGGATGCCTGCCTCGCCGGCCAGATACCGGATCGCCCGGCCTAGAAAGGCCCGGTCCGCCCGGGCCTGGGGCACGATACTCGGCAGCATCGCGGCTACCCTGTCACCCGCCTCCCGGTCGACGGCGAAGTTGTCCTTGCCGCCCAGCCAGTAGTTCCAGATCCGAGCCGAATGCGACACCGTCGTATCCAGCTTGAGTCCCACCCGGGCAGCAGCCGCGTCGTCCGCCACCAGACATCATCTCCCATTCCCGTGGAAGGGCCTGCTCCGGCAACGGCTGCTGCCCTGGGAAACCCGAACTAGTGCAAAGGCCTGACCAGGCAGCGACGGGCGGGTAACTTCGCCTGCCATACGCAGCGCAATCTCCGTACTTCACTGACAGCATAGCGATGCGAACCGCGTAAACCATGATCTGGGTCGTCCGCGAGTCCGGAGACCCTGGAGACCTCGGGGTGGTTCAGATCGGCGTCCGGCTGCGGTCGATGGTCGCTGCTAAGGACAGCTCTCTAGGCGCCGTACGCTGGCAGTATCGCTCCGCTGACTGGCGCTGCGGCGTCGCTGACCAGGAATGCGATCACGTCGGCGATCGCCTCCGGCGCGACCGCTTGCGCCATCACCTCGGCCGGGAACGTGGCTCGGTTGGCGGGGGTGTCGAGCAGTTGCGGCGCGACCGCGTTCACCCGGATCCCGTGCGGGCGGAGCTCGATATCGAGGATGCGTGTCAGGTGGACAAGAGCGGCCTTGCTCACGCTGTAGGCCGCCATGCCGCCGGCTGGCTCGATCCCCGGGCGGGCGGCTACATGCACGATGACACCTGAACCCTGCTGCTGCATGTGCGGCGCTACCGCCCGGCTCAGCCACAGCGCGGTTCCCAGGTTGACGTCGATCATGAGCCGCAGCGTCTCGGGAGTCGTGCTGAGCGCGTCTCCTAGACGGAACGCGCCGATGGTGTTCACCAGCACGTCCGGGGGCCCGACCTCGCTGGCGATCCGGTCGGCAAGCCGCGTGGCCACGGCGGGATCGGTGGTGTCGGCCACCTCGGCGCGGACACCGTCAGGGAGTTCAGCCAACCCGTGCTCGTTCCGGTCGACGGCCACCACGGTGAGGCCGCCGGCGGCGAGGGTCACCGCCGTCGCGTGACCAAGCGCACCGCCTGCACCGGCCACGATCGCTACCTTTGCGCTCATGGCGTCAACCAGCGCAGCAACGTGGCGGCGTGGCAGGCCCGCCGGATGATCCGCTCGTTTGCCGTTGTCATGCCGCTTCTCCTTGATCGTTCGAGCCTTTGCGACGGACCCAGGCTCACCGCCAGCCAGGTGAGAGGTCGTCACCGGATCCCGGTGATTCGGGCGCCGTCGGCACTACGTACGGCGGGAGACCGCTGCGATGCCTGGCCCGGCGGACGCCGGCCTGGCCTAGCGGACGCCGGCCTGGGCTGGCGATCGTTCCCGGGCCGGCTGCAGCACGGACGAGCCGAGCCAGTGGCTGGCCCGCAGCGCGAGTTCCACGTCGTGGCGGTTCTCGGCGGCGGGCCGGCCGAGGCTCTCCTCGGCCTTGCGGATCCGGTACTGCACCGTGTTCTTGTGCAGGGTCATCTGCTCGGCCGTCGTCTTGTAGCTGCCGCCGGACTGCAGGAAGATCAGCAGCGTGTCCCGCAGCCGGGCGTGGTGCTCATCGTCGGTCGCCAGGCCCCCCAGCGTGGCCAGCACCCAGGCCCGCAGCAGGTCCCCCGAACCGAGCATCATCGCCACCGGCGCGACCTCGCCGAACGTCACCACCCGCGGCGGGGGACCCGCGGCCAGCGCGACCGCCTGGGCGGCAAGAGCCTGCTGGTGGGTGAGGCGGAACCCCGTGATGCCCCGGGCCGCCTCGCCGAAGGCGAAATGCAGATCGCCGTCCACCCCGGCCTCGGCGGCCCCGGCGGCGTCGAACCGGTCCCGGATCCCCAGCGGCAGCCAGGCCCACGCGCTGGACTCATCGCGCGGTAGGAACACCGCATCGCCGGAACCGGCCACCTTGGCCGCCACGTGGCTAATCGCGTGCTCCAGCCGGGTGATGTTGTCGACGGCGGCCGTCGCGTCGCCCGCCCAGCACACCAGGCCCACGTGGTACTGGCGCAGCCGGTAGCCCAAGGTGGCCTCCGTCGCGCTCACGTTGACCCCCTCACCCGACAGCAGGTCCCGGATCCGGGCGGCCCGCGCGGCGCTGCGATTCCGCAGCCAGCGCTCCCGTTCGCGGGTGTAGGCCGCGACGATCTCTTCGGAGGTCTGGTCGACGTATCCGGCCACGATCCTCGACATGCCCAGCGTGGCGGCGGTGATCATCTCGGCGTCATCGGCCTGCCGGGCCAGCTCCTTAACGAGCCAGTCGGAGAAGCACGTGTGCCCGAGCCGGTAGGCGCGCAGGAGCGCGGTCAGCGGCGTGCCGCGCTGGGCCCGCCTGCGCGCGTATTCCAGCGAAGCGGCCGGGGCGTGCACTGCGCTCAGCTCGATCTGATGCTGCAGGATCTGCAGGCAGGTGCCGACGTTGCTGTGGACGCTCGAGGCGAGCAGCGCGAGTACCGGCTTGTCGTCGCGTAGCTCCGGGATCTCCCGCAGGACCACCTCATAGACATCCTCGGACACTACGGCGGCCCGGCGGCTCACCGCCGCCGCGACGTCGGCCACCAGCCCGGCGACCGCGGGACCATCGATGTCCACCTGCGGATTCTTACACACTCTGGCGGGGATGGCTCACTAGGCCGCCGGTCGCTCTGCCCAGGGCGTGCGGAGGCTCGACCATCGCGGTGCCTTCGTCCTCGACGCGGCCGAGGGCGTGCGACACTGACGCTGGGGTGTCCGCGTCGATACCAAGGCAGGCCTTTGATCGTGGCTCGGGTAGCTCTCCGGCTGATCGACCGGGATGATGTTCTCGCTGCTCTTGATCGTGGGGCGGCGAAGAAGGTGACGATCATCTCGGCTCCGGCCGGCAGCGGGAAAACACCGTCGGCACGCACATCCGCAGCATCTACGCCAAGCTCCAGGTCCGCGACCGATCCGCAGCGGTACAGCGCGCACGGGAATTGCGGCTGCTATCGGCCGGCCGCACGCGCTAGCCCGGCGGCCACCTTGGCGTTCGGCCTCGACCTCCGAGATGCGGATCCGTGATCTCACGAGCGGGGCAGCGAGCGCCCCGGCAGCTGGGCCTGGATGTCGGCCGTGACGGAGTCGGGTGGCTGGTCGGCGTCGACCGCGACCAGGATGCCCCGCTCGGTGTAGTAGGGGACGAGCGGGCCCGTCGTCTCGGCGAACACCCGGAGCCGGTGCCGGATCACGTCGGCCCTGTCGTCGGACCGCCCGCTCTGGCTGGCGCGGTCCAGCAGCCGCCGGGTCAGCACCGCGTCCGGCGCGTGCAGGTATACCGCCGCGTCCAGCGTCACGTCGAGCCGGGCCGCGAGTTCGGCCGCGGCGATGGCCTGCGGGAGGGTCCGCGGGAAACCGTCCAGGACGTACCCGCCGCGGGCGGCCGCCTCGGTGACGGCCGGGGTCAGCACGTCGAGCACGATCTGGTCGGGGACCAGATCGCCGCTGGCCTGGTACGCGGCGATCTCGCGGCCCAGCAGGCCCCCGGCGCGGGCTTGCGCGCGCAGCAGGTCACCGGCGGCGATGTGCCGGGCGCCGGACCAGGCCGCCAGCCGCTCGCCCTGCGTGCCCTTGCCGGCGCCGGGAGGAGCGAGCAGCAGCAGCCTCACGGCGCCGCGGCCGGAGGCCCGGGCAAATGCGGCGCTGCCAGGTCGGCCGGGATGACGATATCCCGCTTCTGGATCTTGCCCGTCGCGCCCTTGGGCAGCGAGTCCATGATCCACACGTGCCGCGGGTACTTGTACGCCGCGACCTGGCCCTTGACGTAGTCGCGCAGTTCCTCGGCGGTGGCGGCGGCCCCCGGCTTGAGGGCCACCGCGGCCCCGACCTCCTCGCCCAGGGCCGGATGCGGCAGGCCGATCACGGCGGCCTCGGCGACCGCGGGGTGCTCGTAGAGCACCTCCTCGATCTCCCGCGGGTAGATGTTGTAACCGCCCCGGATGATCAGGTCCTTCTTCCGGTCCACGATGTAGAAGTAGCCGTCGGAGTCCACCCGGGCCAGGTCACCGGTGTGGAACCAGCCCCCGCCGAGCGCCTCGGCGGTGGCCTCGGGGCGCTGCCAGTAGCCCTTCATCACGTTCGGCCCGCGGATCACGATCTCGCCCACCTCGCCCTGCGGGACCTCGTGGTCTTCCTTGTCCACCACGCGCATCTGGACGTCCCTGATCGGCGTGCCGATCGAGCCGGGCTTGCGCTCCCGGCCGGGGAGGTTGAACGAGGCGACCGGCGAGGTCTCCGACAGGCCGTATCCCTCCAGCACCGGGACGCCGAACGCCTCCTCGAACCCGCGCAGCACCTCGACCGGCAGGGCCGCGCCGCCGGAGATGCACAACCGCAGCGAGGAGGTGTCGTAGTCCGCGCGCTCAGGTGCGTGTATCAACGCCACGTACATGGTCGGCACGCCTTCGAAGACGGTGACCCGGTGGCCCGCGATGATCCGCAGGGCGTGCTCGGCGTCGAACCGCGGCAGCAGGGTCAGGCACGCCCCGGCCGCCACCGCGACGTTGAGCGCGACCGTCTGCCCGAACACGTGGAACAGCGGAAGCCCGCCGAATATCACGTCGTCGGGGCCGGCCCGGACGATGTTGGTCCGCGTCACCTCGGTGTTGCTGATGAGGTTGCCGTGGGTGAGCTCGGCGCCCTTCGGGTGGCCGGTCGTGCCTGAGGTGTAGAGGATCACCGCGGTGTCGTCGTCGCCGGCGTCCGCGACCTGGTAGTCCGGGGTGGCGGAGGCCAGCAGGTCGGGGAAGCTGGCCCCGTCCACGACGATGGATTCCGCCTCGGCCTGCTCCGCGCCCGCGCGAGCCTGGTCGGCGAACGTGTGCCAGGCGAAGATCAGCCCGGCCCCGGAGTCGCCCAGGTAATAGGCGACCTCGCGGGCCTTCAGCAGCGGGTTCATCGGAACCACCACGCCGCCGGCCCGGAGCACGCCGTAGTACACCACGGGGACCTCGGCGACGTTGGGCATCATGAGGCCGACCCGGTCGCCGGGTTTGAGGCCGCGCTCGTGCAGCAGCCCGGCCACCCGGGCGCTCGCGTCGTCCAGGGCCCGGTAGGTCATCGCCGCGTTGTCCACCCGCACGGCCACCCGGCCGGCGTGCGCGCGGGTGGTGTCCGTCAGGTTCTTGGCCAGGTTCGTCACGGTACTCATTGTGCGGCGCCCGGCCCGGGCGGTCGTCGGTCCCCGGTATCAAGCCTGTCCCCTTGTGTTGGTACGACGGCACAACCGTTGTGCCGGCGGGCCGAGGAAACGGCCCATCCTCGTGTTGCCAGCACGTTATCCGCGAGTCCGCCGCGGCTTAGCGTCATGGATCAAACCGCGAAAGGGGACCGGTATGGATACCGTCCGGCGCTACTCCATGCTCATCGACGGGGACTGGGTTGACACCGACGACCGGTTCGAGATCCGCAGCCCGGCCACCGAGGAGCTGGTGGCCAGCGTGGCCAAGGGCGGCCGTGAGCACACCGACCGGGCGATCGCCGCGGCCAAGGCCGCGCACCTCGACGGCCGCTGGCGCCTGACCCCGCCGGCCGAGCGGGCGGCCGTGCTCGACGCGATCGCGGACCGGCTCACCGAGCGGGCCGGTGACCTGGCCGTCCTCGAGGCGCTGGAGAACGGCGCGCCGGTCCGCCAGGCCGGGGCCTTCCAGATCGGCTTCTCCATCGCCCACCTGCGCTACTTCGCCGGCCAGGCCCGCGAACTCGGGCCGCACGCCCTGGATGAGTACACCGAAGAGAAATTCGTCCACCTCGACCTGTCCGGCCGGCTCGATCGGCGGGCCTACCCGCTGCTGCTCGGCACGCCGCCGGCCTGACCCTAGGATCAGAGCCATGGAATTCGACGTCGTGATCGAGATACCGCGGGGCAGCAGGAACAAGTACGAGGTCGACCACGACAGCGGCCTGATCCGGCTGGACCGGACGCTGTTCACCGCGACCCAGTACCCGGCCGACTACGGCTTCATACCGGACACCCTGGGCGAGGACGGCGACCCGCTCGACGCGCTGGTGCTCGTGGCCGAACCCACGTTCCCCGGCTGCCTGATCCGCAGCCGCCCGATCGGCATGTTCCGGATGCGCGACGAGAAGGGCGGCGACGACAAGATCCTCTGCGTGCCCGCCGGCGATCCGCGCCAGGACCAGATGCGCGACCTCGAGGACCTGCCCTACTTCGAACGGCTGGAGATCGAGCACTTCTTCCTGATCTACAAGGAACTGGAACCGGGTAAGAGCGTCGAAGGCGCGTCCTGGGCCGACCGCACCGCCGCCGAGGCCGAGGTCGAAGCATCCCGGCGCCGCCTGCGGGAGACCCCGGAGCCACAGCCAGGCTGACGAGGAAGTGATACCACGGTCCGTTCGGAATATTGAATTTTAAATAATCCTCCGAACGGACCGTGGTGCGTGCGCACGGTCACCAGGCCGACTTCGACCGGTACGCCTACCAGCCCGGCACCGAGCCCGAGGCCGACCTGTTCGTCGACCACGCCTGAGATCGTTACAGCATCGCCCGCTGCGGTTGCGTGCTCACCACGATGACCGTGGTGGTGTCGGCGCCCAGGGCCGCCTTGAACTCCTGCTCCAGCTCATCTGTGGTCTGGACGTCGATGGCGCGGCATCCCCAGCCGCGCGCCAGGGCGGCGATGCCGAGCCCGGGCAGGTCCAGCCCGGGCACCCCGGGTGTCTCCTCAAGCACCGCGAACGACTTGAGGATGGAGTACTCGTCGTTGCGCATGATCACGTACACGATCGGCAGCTTCTGCTGGGCGGCCGTCCAGAGAGCCTGCACGGAGTACTGGGACGAGCCGTCGCCGATCAGGCCGACGACCGGCCGGCTGACGCCCCGGTCCCGGTCGGCCAGCGCGACCCCGACCGCGGCCGGCACGGCCCAGCCGATTCCCCCGCTGGCCGTGGCGAAGAACGATCCGGTCCGCACCGTCGGGAGCCACTCGATCTGCTGGGCCATGGTGGAGGTCGATTCGTTGACGATGACCGAATCCGTCGGTCTGACCCGGCTCAGCACGGCGTAGACCTCCGGCGGCGTGAGCGGGCTGCTCGGCACCTTCGGGAGCAGGCGCGGCCTCGCCATCGGCTCCGGGGCGGTCCGCGCGGATCCCTCCGCGACCAGGTCCAGGAGCAGGTCGATCGCGATCTTGGGGTCGCTCAGCAGGGCGTCGCCCACCCGCGCGGCCGCGGCCGCGTCCGGGCTGGCGGTGATCTGTAGCAGTTCGGTGCCCGCCGGAAGGAGGTCGCCGGGGACGTAGGGGTAGTACCGGAACACCTCCGCCCCGATCACGACGGCCAGGTCGTGCCCGGCCAGCCGGTCGCTGATCGTCTTCACCGACATCCCAAGCGGCCCCCGGAACAAGGGGTGGTCCTCAGGGAAGGAGGCCCGGTCAAGCAGCGGTGCCCCGTAGACGGCGGCGCACAGCTTCTCCGCCAGGGCGACGGCCGCGTCCCACCCGCCGCTGCGATCCACGTCGGGTCCGAACACCAGGGCGGGACGGCGGCTGGCGGAGATGCGGTCGGCGAACAGCCGCAGCCGCTCCGCGTCGGGGGCCACCCGGTCGCTCACCGTCCGGACGCGGGCCGGGCCGGCCAGCGGCTGGTTCCAGTCATCCAGCGGTATCGACAGGAAGACCGGTCCGGCCGGCGGCTGCAGCGCCATCGCGTAGGCGCGCATGAACGCCTCAGGCACGTCCTGCGCCCGGTACGGCTCGTAGGACCACTTCACCCACGGCTTCGGCATCGTGGTGGCCTCGCGGTTGCCCAGGTACGGCTCCCCGATCATCAGCTCCCGGTGCTGCTGGCCCGCGGTGACGATCAGCGGGGTATTTCCGTGGTAGGCCGCGACCAGGTTCCCCATGGCGTTGCCCACGCCCGCAGAGGAGTGCAGGTTGACCAGGGCTGGACGCCGGGTGACCTGAGCGAAGGCGTCGGCCATCGCGATGGCCGATGCCTCCTGCAGCGCCAGCACGTAGCCGAAATCAGCGGGGAAGTCCTGCAGGAAGGTCTCCTCGGTCGAACCTGGATTACCGAAGACGGTCGTCAGTCCGAGGGACCGCAGCAGATCGTAGGTCACGCTTCGGACGGTGGATTTCTCGGCCATGCTTTTACTGTCTCAGCGGCCGCCCGGCCAGGCATCGTACCGGGCACACGAATCCCTCCCGGTTGTTCGTGCCCCGCTCACGATGAACGCGCGGCCAAAGCGGCATGCTATGGCGGAGCCTCCGGTTAGGCCGGGCGGGTCAGTTCCTCGAGCAGGAAAACGAACGACTCGTACGGGTAGCCGGTGGCCTGGCGCAGGCCCATTTCGCAGGTGCGGTTGGCCGACAGGTAGGCCTGCGCCGGCGTCTCGTCTAGCCCGGCCTTCTCGTCGCGGGTGGCCGAGATGACGAGTTCGGGGTGGAGCAGCCCGCGGTCACCGGCGGTGCCGCAGCAGGTCATGCCGACCGGCACGAGGACCTCGTCGGCGAGGCGGGCGGCCAGGCGCTCAAGGGTCTTAGTCAGCCCCAGGTGGGTGGTGGAGCAGGTCGGGTGGACCGCGGCGCGTTTGACGCGCCTGGTGACGGTCAGCTCTTTGGCCAGGCTGTCGCACCACGCGATGGAGTCAAGCAGCGTGATCTGCTCGAGCCGGACGCGGTGTTCGTCGTCGAGGTAGTTCTTGACGTCGTCCAGCAGCCCGTTCGTGCAGGAGGCCGCGTCGATGACCACCGGCAGCATGCCGTGCCCGCTCCACTCCCACAGCGCGTCGCAGGTGGTGGCGGCCATCCATTTGTGTCCCTGAAGGTAGCCCTTGCTGCTCCACGGCGTGGAGCAGCACTTGCCCGCGACGTCGCCCGGGATCCACAGCGGCTTACCGGCCCGCGCCGATACCTCGACCAGCACCTGCGGCAGCGACGGGTGCCGGACCTGGCCCGGGTTGCGTCCGAAGATGCGGTTGATACAGGCGGGGAAGTACACCGCGGCGGCGCCCTCCCGCGTGGCCGAGGGCAGCTTGCGCAGCTGGGCGCGCGGCATCGGGCCGGGGACGGACGGGATGAGGTCGTCGCTGACGACCAGCCGGGCGGCCGCGGTCAGGCCGGTCAGCGCCCTGACCCCGATGGTGCGCTGGACGATGTCGGCGGCGCCGATGGCCGTCCGGGCGAGCTTTTCCGCGGTCGCCCACCGCCGGGCGATCATCAGCGCGGTTTTCTCCAGCCGGGGAGTCGATTCGGCCCGGCGGAACGTCTTTTCCAGCGCGCCGGTGTTGATCTGGACCGGGCACGGGATCGCGCAGGAGCCGTCCGCGGCGCAGGTTTCGATGCCGTCGTATTCGTATTCGTCCTGCAGCCGGGCGAGCAGGGGCGACCCTTCTGGCTGGCGGGCCATCTCCCGGCGCAGCACGATCCGCTGCCGTGGGGTAGTGGTGATGTTGCGGCTGGGGCAAACCGCTTCGCAGAAGCCGCATTCGATGCAGTGCGCCGCCACGTCCTCGATCGGCGGCGTCGACTTGAACGACTTCAGGTTGATGCCGTCGTCGCGGGTCAAGATCACGTTCGGCGCGAGGACGCCACGGGGGTCGGCGAGCTTCTTGATCTGCCACATCATGTCCGTGGCTTTGTCGCCCCACTCGTGGCGGACGAACGGCGCCATGTTGATGCCGGTGCCGTGCTCCGCCTTGAGCGAGCCGTCGTACTTGTCGACGACCAGCGTGACGAGATCGGCCATGAACGCCGCGTACCGCTCCCGGTCGCCCGGGTCGGCGAGCCTGGGGGTCAGCGTGAAGTGCAGGTTGCCGTAGGCCGCGTGCCCAGCAGTGTTAGGCAGGAAGCCGTGCTTGGACAGCAGCTCCTGGAGATCCTGGGCGCCCTCGGCGACCCGGTCCGGCGGGAAGCACACATCCTCGATGACCAGAGCGGTACCGTCGGGGCGCTGCTGTCCGACAATGCCCAGGAGCCCGTCGCGCACCCGCCAGTACAACTCGATCTGGTCCTCGTCGCGAGTGAAATCCAGGGGGTGGAGCAGGTTCGCGCCGGCGACGAGCCCGGCGACCGGGGCTACCGCGGCGTCGAGCCCGGCCGCGCTGTCCGCGCCGAACTCGACCAGCAGCGCCGCGGCGTGGGGATCGAGATCCCGCCAGTACGCCGGGGTGCCGGGGAAGGCCTGCGCGGCCGCGGCCAGCGCGGGAGCGAGCATCAGCTCCGCCGCTTCGGCACCGAGCGCGACCAGGCCGGGCACCAGCGCGGCCGCCTCGCTGATCGACGGCAGCACGATCCAGCTGACCGTCGTCATGGCCGGCGCGGGAATGGTGTCGATGACGGCTTCCGCCACGAACGCGAGCGTCCCCTCCGACCCGATCAGGAGCCGGCGGAAGATTCCCACCGGGGTATCGGCGTCCAGCAGGGCCGACAGCGCGTAGCCGTTGGTGTTGCGGATGGCGAACTTATGGCCTACCCGCTGCGCGAGCCCTTCATCGGCCAGCAACTGCGAGCGCAGCTGCAGCAGCCCGGCGGCCAGGTCCGGCTCGGCGGCGGCGAACGCCGCCTCGGCGCCCGGAGCGGCGGTGTCGATGACGGTCCCCGAGGCGAGCACGAAGGTGAGAGACGACACGGTGTGATAGGCGTTGCGCGCCAGGCTGCACCGCATACCGCCGGCATTGTTGGCGATGACCCCGCCGATCGTGGCCACGTCGGCGGAGGCGGGGTCAGGCCCCAGGCGCCGCCCGAGGGGCCGCAGGACGGCGTTGGCATGGCCCAGGATCGTCCCGGGGCGGGCCCGCAGCCGGGCTCCGCCGTCCTCGGCCGCCAGGCCGGCCCAGTGCCGCCGGACGTCGATGAGGATGTCGTCGGACTGCGATTGCCCGTTCAGGCTCGTGCCGCCGGCCCGGAACGTGGCGTGCCGCCCGGTCCGGGCGCAGTACGCCAGGATCGCGCGTACATCGTCGACGGTCCGGGGCAGGACGACGACCTGCGGCAGGTACCGGTAGGGACTGGCGTCGGAGGCGTAGCGAATCAGGTCAGAAATCCGGTGCAGCACCTGGTCCTGGCCTACCAGCTGGATCAGGTCGCTCTTAAGGGCGGCCGGGGTGCCCTCGATGCGAGCGGCGTCGACGGCATCGTCCTGCGCCGGGCCTGCCGGCCGGCCGATGGCCCGCACGTGGGGCGTGAGCATCTTCCGCAATGGCTGCCAGCCTTCGTCTGTGAGGCACCCGATACAACTCACCGTGCCAGCGCCCACTCGGCCGGGCATCGTACTGGGCACACGAAACCGATCTGATGGTTCGTGCCCTCCTCACGATGAACGCGCCGCCGAAGGCACTTACGGTCAAAGGCAGTGACCTCAGGGCGAAATCATGCCCATCTACCAGTGCATCAGTCCAGAAGGACTGCTCGACGAATCCGCCCGGGGGAAGCTCGCCGAGGAGATCACCCGTATTCACTGTGACGCGACCGGCGTCCCGCCGACGTTCGTCAACGTCGTGTTCCTCGACGTACCGGACGGCAGGTACTTCGTCGCCGGGAAGCCCTCGACCCACTCGGTGCTGAACGCCGCCATCCGCGTCGGCCGGGATCTCGAGACGCGGCAGCGGATACTCCGGGAGCTGTCACAGATGTGGACACGTCTTACCGGCCAGACGGAGGGAGAACTGCTCATCTCGCGGTGGGAGAATCCGGCGGAAAACGTGCTGGAGGCCGGATTGATCTTCCCGGGACTCGGCCAGGAACAACAGTGGTTCGAGGAAAACCGCGCCAGGCTGACCGAATTGGGCATTCTTTAAATAGAGGCTTACGTGAAGGCCCCGATCCCGGTGATGGCGCGGCCGACGATAAGCGTCTGCATGGTCTCGGTGCCCTCGAAGGTGTGGATCGCCTCCATGTCCACCATGTGCCGCATGACCTGGTAGTCGAGCAGGATGCCGTTGCCGCCGAGCATGTCGCGCGCCTCGGCGGTTATCGCGCGGGCCTTGCGGGTGTTGTGCATCTTGGCCAGCCCGGCCACGGTCGGGGTCAGCCGGGCCTCGGCCAGGCGGCCGATCTGCAGGCAGTACAGCTGCATCGCGGTCAGGTCCGCCAGCATCGACACCAGCCGCTGCTGGATGATCTGGAAGCTGGCCAGCGGCTCCCCGAACTGCCGCCGCTCCTGCGCGTACCGCAAGGCGGCGTCGTAGGCGGCGGTGGCGTGGCCCAGCGCCCCCCAGGCGCAGGTGCTCCGGGTGGTGGCCAGGACCCGGGTGGTGTCCTTGAACGAGCGCGCCCCGGGCAGCCGGTTCTCGGCCGGCACCCGCACGTTCTCCAGCGTGATCTCGGCCTGCCACACCGAGCGCAGCGACACCTTGCCCTCGATGACCCGGGCCTGGTAGCCCGGCGATCCCTTCTCCACGACGAACCCGTTGACCTGGCCGTCCTCGGTGTTGCGGGCCCAGACGACGACCAGGTCGGCTACGCTCCCCAGGCCGATCCACCGTTTGCGGCCGTTCAGCACCCAGCCCCCACCCGCCTCCCCGTCCCCCTGCACCGGGCGGGCCGAGGTTTCCAGGGCAACCGAGTCCGAGCCGTGCTCCGGCTCGGTCAGCGCGAAGGCCCCTAGTTTGTTCATCTGGGCCATGTCAGGCAGCCAGCGCGCCTTCTGCTCCTCCGAGCCGCACATCGCGATCGACAGCATGGCCAGGCCCGCGTGCACGCCGAGGAACACCCCGAGGCTGCCGTCGCCGCGGTGCAGTTCCATCGTGACCAGCCCGCACGCCATCGGGCTCATCCCGGCGCACCCGTAGCCCTTGATGTCCTCCCCGACGATGCCGAGCTCGGGCAGCCGCTTGACCAGCGGCCAGCAGATCTCGGCCCGTTCCCAGTACGGGCCGACGACCGGCACGACCTCCTCGTCGACGAACCGCCGGACGGTGATGAAGTGCTCCCATTGCTCGTCGGTGAACTGCTCGCGGACGGAGAAGAAGTCCGTGCCGAGCGACTCCCCGAGATGCGTGCTGGTGACCTGTGTCATCCTGGGCTCCTGTCGGCGGTGAGGAATGCCTCCACGATCGGTGCTATGCGTTCTGCGTCCGTGGCCAGCTCGAGGTGGCCCCCGTGATAGATGTGCAGCTCGCTGCGCGGTATCAGCCAGTGCATGATCCGCGCGTTGATCAGCGGGATGATCGGGTCGTCGTCGCCCGCCAGGATCAGGGTGGGCGGCCGCAGCCGCGGCAGCCGCGGCAGGCTGGTCCAGGCGATGCTGGATAGCAGCTGGTAGTAGTAGCCGGTGGACGGGCCCAGGCGTGTCGTCGTCGCGTGCAGGAGGTCACGGGCCAGCGCCGGATCGTCGCGCACACTGCCCCCGTAAAGCTCACCGGCGATGCGGGCCGCGTGTCCGGGGTCCCGGTGGCGCCGCGGCGTGAGCATACGCAGCAGGACGCGCGGATGCCCGGGCACCATCAGCGCGCCTGGCCCGGTCGCCACCAGCACGAGTCGGCGTACCCGAGCCGGGCAGCTCGCGGCGAACTGCTGCGCGAGCCCGCCTCCCCACGAGATGCCCAGCACATCGGCCTGCTCATAGCCCAGCTGGTCGAGCAGCCCGCTCAGCAGCGACGGCAGCGTGAGCAGATGGTAGGGCACCACCGGCGCCGGGGATCCGCCGATACCCGGCATGTCGAACCGGATGACTGGCCGCTGCGGATCCAGCGCGTCCACGAACGGCTGGAACAGCTCCAGGCTGGCGCCGATGCCGTTGCACAGCAGCAGCGGCGGCCAGTCCGGATTCCCCTCCCGCACCGCGACCCGCACGATGCGGCCGCCGGCATTCAGGGTTCTCATGTGCTCACCCAGCCCGGCGCGCCGCGGCCGGGCCGTCATCACCCGGAGCAGGTCGCTCCAGCGGCGGCTGGCCGGTTCGGGCCCGGGCGGGTCAATGGTCATAGACATAGGTTCCCGGCGCGTCACATATCGGCGCCAGGCCGCCGCCGCCTAGCTCTGCGGGCGCGGCCTGCTCCTCACCGCAGCGCTCGGCCAGCCAGCCCGCGTAGTCCGGCCACCAGGACCCGTGCAAAGTCTCCGCACGGCGCAGCCACTCCTGGGGATCTTCCGGGCATTCTTTGGCCATCTGGTACCTGGCCTTCTCGTTGCCCGGCGGATTGACCATCGCGGCCACGTGCCCGCTGGTCGACAGCAGGAACCGAGGCCGGCCGCCCAACAGCTGGGTGGTCCGGTAGCAGCTCTGCCAGGGGCAGATGTGGTCGGTGATCCCGGCGACGATGTAGCTGTCCCGGTCGACCGCGGCCAGGTCCACCGGTGAGCCGAGCATGGTCACGCTGCCTGGCTCGACCAGGGCGTTGGCCGCGCCCAGCTCGAGGAAGTCCCGGTGCAGGCCCGCGGTCATCCGAGTGGTGTCCGCGTTCCAGAACAGGATGTCGAACGGCGCTGGCTTCTTGCCGAGCAGGTAGTTGTTGACCCAGTAGTTCCAGATCAGGTCGTTCGGCCGGAGCCAGGCGAAAACCTCGGCCAGCGACCGGCCGTCCAGGTAGCCGCGGGCGCGGGACGCGGCCTCGGCCAGCTTCGCGGTCCGCTCGTCGATGACGGCGCTGGCCAGGCCCGCGTGCGCCTGGTCAAGCACGGTGACCATGAGGGTGAACGCGGCGAGCCGGTCCTGCTGGCCCGTGTGCGCCAGGTGCGCGGCGACCATCGCCGCGATGATGCCGCCGGAGCAGGCCCCGGCGAGTACGCTCTGCTCGCTCCCGGTGATCCGTATCGGCCGCGTCCATTGCATCCAGGATGGCCTGACCGTAGGTGTTGATATCCCACTTCGCGTACCGGGCGTCCGGGTTGCGCCAGGACATCATGAACACCTGCAGGCCCTGACCGACCAGGTACTCCACCATGCTCCGGCCGGAAGCCAGGTCCATCACGTAGAACTTGTTGATCACCGGCGGGACGATCACCAACGGGACGTGCCGGACCGCGGGCGTGACCGGACGGTACTGGATCAGCTCGAACTCCGGGGTCCGCAGCACCACCGAGCCGGGCGTGACGGCGAGGTCCACCCCGACCTCGAACGCGTCCGGCTCGACCATGGTCGGCACCCGCGGCGGAACCGCCATGTCGGAGAGAAAATGCCGCAGGCCCGCCAGGGCGCTGCCGCCGCCGGTGTCGAGCGCGGCCTTGACCGCCGCCGGGTTCAGCAGCGGGTTGTTGCTCGGGGCCAGCGCGTCGATCAGGTTGGTCAGCACGAAACCGACCCGTTCGGAGTCGCGCTCGTCCAGGCCGGCCCCGGCCACCACGCCTTCCACGCTCTCCGCGGTGGCCAGGTAGGCCTGCATCGTACGGCGCAGCAGCGGGTTGCCCGTCCAGCCCGGTTCGGCGAACCGGCGGTCCCGCCGGGACGGCTGCACCTGGGAACGGCCCACGGCGATGCGGGCCAGCTCGCCGGCCAGCCGCCCCCCTCGCCCGGCGACCAGCCGCGGCTTGACCGCCAGGGACGCGGCCAGGCGCAGGCCAGAGCCGCCGGGGTTCATCCGGCGCAGCATGCCGGTGGCGGCATCGCCCAGCAGCAGGTCAAGCGGCGCCGCCGCGGCATCGTCCGCGGCGGACCTCATCGAATCAGTGTCAGCGCTCATTATCAGCCGAGCCTAGGCCGCGGGGCGCGTTCTTCCATTGGTCGCTCGTCACGAACCCAGATTAAGACGTGGGTCTGCGGGCACAGGCGCCCGCTCGGGGACTCTGCTCGGCTGAGCCGCGGCGGGCCGCGTGCGCGGCTGCCGCCTGTCACCTGGTTCCGGCGTGCCGAACAGGCCGTGGCGGTCAGCTGCCTGACCTTCTCTGGCCGAGTCTGAGGAATTGCATTTCAGCAGCATTAGCTGCATAATGATGCTATGAGTACGTCCATAACCGTACGGGACGTTCCCGATGAGACGCGCGACGAACTCGCCTCCCGCGCGGCGCTGACCGGACGATCCCTCCAGGAGTACCTGCGCGCCAAGCTCGTCGAACTTGCCCGCCAGCCCGATGCCGAGGTCCTGATCGCCCGCGTACGGGCACGTAAGGCGGCGAGCGCCTCCTCGCTGCCGGCCGACCGCATCCTCGCGCACCGCGACGAGGACCGCCGGTGACGCTGGTAGTCGACGCCTCTATGGTCGTCGCCGGGCTGACGGACCGCGGTGCGGACGGGCGCTGGGCAGAGTCATTGCTGGCGGGAGATTCGCTGGCGGCTCCGCACCTGATGCCTGTCGAGGTCGCGAACATCTTGCGGCGGGCGGCCCTGGGCGGCGACATCTCGGCTGACGTGGCCTCGCTCGCGCACGCCGACTTGCTGGACCTGCGCGTGGAATTCTTTCCCTACCAGCCGTGCGCTGCGCGGGTATGGGAGCTCCGGGAAAACGTGACGTGCTATGACGGCTGGTACGTCGCGGTCGCTGAGCTGCTCGATGCCCAGCTCGCGACACTGGACGGCCGCCTGGCGAACTCGCCGGGACCTCGTTGTCAGTTCCTGCTGCCACCAGCCGAGACATGACCGGGCGCACCGGGTCCGCGGTGGCCACGGTGACCGCCTGCGGGGGCGCTGCCTGCCGCTAGGGCCTCGGCGACCAGAGACGACTTGCCGATGCCGGGTTCACCCTGGACCCAGACCACCGCTCCCTCACCACGCCCGAGGGCCTCGACACCCGCACGGACGATCGCGAGCTCCTGCCCGCGGCCCACCCATTTCGGCGGCCGGTCTATGGACCACATGTCAGTAACGTATGTCCTGCCCAGAGCAGATGCCCAGGCTGGCGCGAACCTCATGTCCGCCGGGGTGAGCCGACGTCACACCGCCGGGTGATTCAAGGCCCGCACGGAGAAGGTGCCAGCAGCACGGGCGCGGGCCTGCTCGACGGCTTCGTGGCGGCGGTGCCCCGTCGCCGAACGCGAGCTAGAAGCTGACGGGAAGTTGCGGGTGGACGTGACGGAACCACCGCCAGCCTGCTTTGCTGTTGTCTTTTCAGGTTAGGTTCGGGTTACCGGAAGCGGGAGGTGCTTCTTGGCCTCTTCGTAAAGGTCGGCAGGGAGCGGCCCCCGCTCCGCGACGGCGATGTTGCTGGCCAGGTGGGCCGAGTTCGACGTGCCGACGATCGTGGTCGACAGGCCAGGGTGGCTGAGGGTGAAGCGCAGGACGAACTCCATGTTGCTCATGCCCGCCTCGCCCAGGAGGCCGGCGATGCCAGCGGTCTCCCAGTTCCGCTGGCCGACGCCGGGGTCCTGGCTCAGCGGCCCGGCCTGCCAGTTCTTGTCCTCCGATGCGGCCCCGCGCGCCGCGCCGCCCCGGATGAACGTGCCCGCCCCCGCGTAGGAGGCCGCGGTGATGAGTTCCTCGTGATCGCGCTGCACGGCCGAGTACGGGATCTGGAAGACGTCGAAGACGCCCATGGCGATGTGATCGGGGAGATTCGGCAGGATGCCCGATATGCCGATGAAACGAACCTTGCCTTCAGCCTGGAGGTCCTTGAGCGCCTCGACCGTATGGTTCTCCTCGAGCGTCGCCTTGCCCGGCGACATGTGCACCTGGACCAGGTCGAGGTGGTCGGTGTGCAGCCGCCGTAGCGACTGCTCGACGTCGGCGCGGACATTTCCGGGGCTGTAGTCATGCGGGTAAGGCGGAGGCGCGTCGGCCGGGAACTCGATCGGGCACCCGCATTTGGAGGCGAGGAAGAACTCATCCCTGCGGTGGGCGATGTAGATGCCGATCAACTCCTCGCTGCGGCCGTAGTCGGGCGAGGTGTCGATCACGTTGATGCCGCCGTCGAGGACCGCGTTCAGCAGGCGGCCCGCGTCCTCGTCCGCAATCTCGGGACCGCGCGGCCGGCCTCTCAACTCCATGGCGCCGTAACCGAGAACGGTCACGTCCGCGCCGGTATCGCCGAGGGTTCGTGTCATGATCGCCATGGTTCCCACGCTATCTCGGCGGATCCCTGGCCGGGTGCGCCGCGGCGGCCAGCCCGAGGGTGACTAGCTGACCGCTTCACCGCCGTGCCCGACCGGACGCTCTAGGGAACGACGGTGACCGGCCATTTCCCGGCCCGGATCAGACGGCTAGCCAGAGAGCCCACGATCCGGTGACCGAGGTGCTCGGACGCACCGACGACCACTGCGTCAGCACGCGTCTCCGCCGCGATCCGGGTGAGCTCGGCCAGCGGATCCCCGCTAACGGAGCGGAACTCGACTGCTATCCCCGTCTCGGCGCCACGGCTTAGCATGAGCTGCTTCAGCTCGTTCGCGATCTGCTCGAAGGTCTCGCTCATCACGGCCGCGCCGCCCGGTGCCACAGCGGCGCTGGCCGGTACCCGGCCCACGTACACGGCTAGGAGACGGGAGCGCTGACGGCGCGCTAGCCCGCCGGCGTATGCGGCGGCGCGCAGAGAGGTCCGCGAGCCGTCCACGCCGACCAGGATCAGCGACGGCCCGTCGGTCCCGAACTCGAAATCAGCCGCTGGAGAACTCACCAGACTATTGTGCCCATCTCGCTGGCAGCCAGGGCACGCCATGCGGGCCGGGCTAGGGAGCTAGGTTGTATACGCACAGCGATTTCGGACAAGAGGTGGTTGCGGTGCAACTTACCAGGCAGCATGTGGTTGAGGTTTTCCACAAGGCGGGGTTGCCGGAGTTGGCTGATAAGGCCCTGCATGAGCTGCCCGACCCGGTTGATAGCGAAAAGGTGGCGGCATGGGCCGTACCGTACGGTATCAACATGGACGAGCTCAGAAACCGGATGGGCGGCAGCCCATGACGTGGTGCCGCGCCGCCGCCTAGTCAATTGCCCAGACGGCACTGCCCGTTACGGGTGCGGGTAGGCGGCCGGGCCCCCGGCGGTCTGATCGCGGTAGGCGGTCAGCGACCTCGACCCGCTGGCCAGCACGGTCGAGATCAGGGCGCGGACGGCCGGGCGCTGGCCAGTTCGCGGGTTCGTCAGCAGGACCAAGTCGATCTTGCCGAGTTCGGGCAGCCGGTGCCCGGGGCCGAGGGTAGTGAGCTGGGCCGGGACCAGGCTGGCTGCGAGCGCCGAAATACCGATGCCCGCGGCCACGGCCGCGATGAGGCCGTTGACACCGCGGCAGACGCATACGGTGCGGAACGGCAGCCGGGCCCGGTTCAGGGCCCGGCGTATCTCGGTCCGCGAGAGGCTGGGCGCCGGATAGACCACGAGCGGCAGGGGCCTGGCCAGGTCGAGCCTCGTCGACGGCGTACCGACCCAGACCAGGCGTTCCCGTTTGACCAGCTGACCGCGCTCCTCGCCGCTCGGGCGCTTGCCGATAAACACGTCGAGTTTGTTTCCCTCCAGGCGCTGGTGCAGCAGGCCGCTCTGGTCGACCGTCAGGTCGAAGTCGACGAGCGGGTTGTCCCGGCGGAAGTCACGCAGGATCTGGGGCAGGCGGGTGAGGGCGAGGTCGTCCGAGATGCCGATGCGGAGCCGTCCGCGCGGCCGGGATCCGCGGAAATAGGCGGCCGCCTGCTCGCTGGCGGTGAGGATGTTACGCGCGAATCCTGTCATCGCCTCGCCGTCGGCGGTCAGCGATACGGAGTGCGTGTCCCGTAGCACGAGCGTCCGGCCGACCTGCTCCTCCAAGCGACGGATGTGCTGGCTGACGGTCGGCTGCTGGAGGCCGAGCCGGGCCGCGGCACGGGTGAAGCTACCGGTCTGCTCGACGGCGAGAAAGGTCGCCAGCAGCTGGGGGTCATAGCCAGTCATAACGTTTCATAATAACTGTTATGCAAGTAATTGCCTTTCAAAATAAGTTGGCCTGGGCCGAGAATGTCGGGGACAGCCGGCGACAGGAAGGCCCGTCAGTGATCACCGCCGAGGCAATTCGGCAACCGAGAGGCGCCTTCGCCGCCCTCACCTCGCGCAGCTACCGGATCTACCTCGCCGGCCAGAGCCTGGCCAACACCGGCACGTGGATGCAGAGCATTGCTCAGGACTGGCTGGTATACGACCTGACGCACAGCTCGACCTGCGTCGGCGTGACGATGGCGCTGCAGTTCCTGCCGATACTCTCGCTCGGCCTGTACACCGGAGGGGTGGCCGACCGGCTGCCGAAACGGCGCATCCTGCTGACCACGCAAACGCTGAACGCCGCCGCTACCGCGGCGCTGGCCGCCATCACGATCATCGGCGCGGTACGCCCGGCCGACGTGTACGCATTCGCGCTCCTGAGCGGGCTGATCTTCGCCTTCGACGCGCCGGCCAGGCAGGCGTTCGTGGCCGAAGTCGTGCCGCCCGGCCGGCTCCGCGCCGCGATTGCCCTGAACGCCGCGGTGTTCCAGGCGACCCGGCTCGTCGGCCCGGCCATCGCCGCCCTGCTCATCGCGAGCGTGGGCACCGGGTGGGTGTTCGCGGTCAACGCCGCCTGTTACGCCGGGCCGGTAATCGGCCTGCTGCGGCTGCGGCCATCCGATCTCACCCCCGCTCCGGCTGCCCGCCGCGAGCCCGGAGCCCTGCGAACGACGGCCCGGTACCTGGGCCGGCATCCGGACGTCGTGTGGACGATTTTCCTCGTCGGGATGTTCGGCACGTTCGGCCTCAACTTCCCGATCGTGCTGACGGCCATGGCGAAGTCGACGTTCCACGGCAACGCCAGCACGTACGGCCTGTTCAACATGGCCCTCGCCATCGGGTCGGCCGCCGGCGCGCTGTTCGCCGGGGCAGCCACCCACCCGAGGCCTCGCCTAATCGTGCTCTCGGCGGCCGCGTTCGGCCTCCTCCAGGTGGCCGCGGCGATCGCGCCGGACCTGGCGATGTTCCTCGTCCTGCTGGGCGCCATGGGTTTGGTCAACCTCGCGTTCCAGTCCATGGCGAACGCGTCGGTCCAGCTTGCCGTGGATTCCCGGCTGCGCGGCCGCGTGATGGGGCTATACATGCTGGCCTTCATCGGCGGTACGCCCATCGGAGCACCGCTCATCGGAGCGCTCACGAGCCAGTTCGGAGCGCGGGTCGGCATGACCATATGCGGTGTCGTACCGACGCTGGCCGCCGTCGTGGTGGCCACGGCGGCGGCGCGCCGACGGCGCGCCGAGGCGAGTGCCGCGGACATGAAGGCCGGCCACCTGCGGCCCGGCGTTGCCGGCTGACCTGCAACTCGCCAAGCTTGCGGACCATCAGCTCGAGAGCGCGCCTGGCGTGCGCCTTGGTAACCGCCCGGACGGTATCGGCCAGGTTGATCGCGCGAGGGGTGGTCATCGGTCCGCGGTGTCGTTCGCGCTGGTTCCGCCCGGTACGGCCGGGGATCCATCAGCCACGGGCGGCATCAGCCCGCGGGCTTCGAGCCAGTTCCGCAGGTCCGCGCGGACGTCCGCCTCGGGGCGGTCAGTGCTCAGCTCGAGCAAGATACCTCGGCCGCGGTAATAGTCGACCAGCGGCGCGGTTTCCCGGGTGAAGACGGCGAGCCGGTGCCGGATCACGCCGAGCGTGTCATCGGCCCGGTCATCACGTTGCGCCCGGTCGAGCAGCCGCGTGACGAGCTCTTCCGCTGGCGCGGTCAGATAGATCACGGCGTCGCTGGTGAGGTCGAGTTCGACGCCGATCTGCGCTGCACGCAGCGCCTGGGGCATTGTGCGCGGGAATCCGTCGAGCACGTAGCCACCCGTGTCGCGGACCGCAGCGACCACGGCTGGCATGAGGATGCTGATGATCAGCTCGTCAGGGACAAGGTCCCCACGCGCCGTGTATGCGGCGACCTGCCGTCCCAGACCGGACCCGCGCGCGACCTCCGCCCGTAGCAGGTCGCCCGAGGAGATATGCGCGGCGCCCGTCTGCTGCGTCAGCCACCTGCCATGCGTGCCTTTCCCGGCACCCGGCGGAGACAGCAGGATCACCCGGACCATGGTGACGGCACCCCTTTCAGCCCGCGCAGGCCCTTGTATTGTCTAGTATCCCTCGTCCTTGGTGGCTGGCGCTCAGCTGCAGCTCGGATCGCCTGGACAGCCGTCGGGGCGCAGAGCCGGTCCCGACGCTCGGTCGGCCCGGTCCTGACTGACCCGCCGCCCGGAGCGGTCGTCTTGCCGGTGGACGAGGGTTCAGCGGGCCGTGGCGGGCAGCCGGGCGTTCACGCTTGTGCGCCGGGCCAGGGCCTTGACGGCGGGCTCCAGGCCTCGCTCGGAGAGGATCGCGGGGTGGGTCCCGCGAGAGATCTCCCGCACGTCCTGCAGCACGTCCATCAGGCCGTCCGCTACCCGCGCGAGTTCCCACTTCAGCTCCGCGTCTGCGGGCGGGACCGACACCTCGGCCGCGCGCAGCCGCAGGCCGAGTGTCACCAGCCGCTGCTGCAACCCATCGTGCAGATCGCGTTCGATCCGGCGCCTGGTGGCATCGACGGCCGTTATGGTGCGGGCGCGCGCGGCGGCTTGCTCGATCACCCGGGCCAGCTCCACCCGGGACCGGACGCCCAGCTTGCGGAATACCCGCCGCAGGTGCGAGCGGACCGTTG
Organism: uncultured Actinomycetes bacterium; assembly: GCA_963806335.1. Lineage (GTDB taxonomy): Bacteria > Actinomycetota > Actinomycetes > Streptosporangiales > Streptosporangiaceae > Palsa-504. Next base: position 126,350 of record CAWDXO010000010.1, on the reverse strand, counting down.
ACTGGGGCAGCCGCATCCGGTCCGCCACGACCTGGCTGTTGAGACCTTGCGCGGCCAGGTGAGCCACCGTCCGTTCGGTATCAGTGAGGCTCGGCCAGCTACGGGCGGATTGGCGGCGCGGGTTCACGCCCTCCCGGAGGCGGTGGCCGATCTCCCGGGCAGCGCGCTTGGCGAACGGGAGCAGCAGCGGGTTGAAGTCCTCGGCGGCGCAGGTCAGGTCGATCACGCCGATCATCTGTCCCGCTCCGTCGGTGACCGGGGTGGCGGCGCACGCCATCGAAGTCAGGGCATCGGCGAAATGTTCGGTCCCGGTCACCACGGACGGCGAGTGGACCTACGAGCCGGAGACCACTAATTACTCCGGCGCCTACCCGTATGGCTGGTGCCTGGATCACGGCGCCGGACCGTGCGCGCAGTTCTTCGGCGGCCAGGCCAGCTCCAGCCCGCACGCGCTGATGTGGCAGTGGTCCGGCGGCGGCGGGGTCACCAACGGCATCGGCGGTTTCAACGGCGACCTCAACACGATCGACGCCATCAGGCAAAACTGACTCCGGGGTATGCACTCAGCCGGAGGGGGCCCGAGCTGGGCGGTTTACCCGCGGGCGCCGCACCACCGGGCACACGTGCCCCGCCTCGCGCTGGCGGCCCAGCCGGCAGCGGCCGGGCCGCACCCGCAGCGATCAGCCAGCCGGCCCGATGCTCCATCGAGCCGGTCCAGTGCGGCCCGATGCTCCATCGAGCCGGTCGCACGACGCAGTCCCGCCGCGTCCCGGAACTGACTTTTATCACCGTGCCGGGGTCGGCAAGGAGGGGCGGCCGAAGTTCGCTGCTCACGAGACGTCAGACTGCTCAGCGCGTCTTCCGCTCGCTCGGTCGGCGGGTGAGTTGCTAGCTTGTGCTGCTTGGGCTGGTCAGGGCCAGGCGGGCGGCGCTGATGTCCTGGCGACCGTACCCGGCGGCCACGGCGGCATGCCACTGGCCAGACAGCGCGGCCAGCAGCGGCGGTGCCTGGCCGCCCGCGGCGCCGATCGCGAGATCGACGTCCTTCAGCGCCCACTCCAGCGGGAACTCCGCGGCATAGTCACCGCGGTCCATCTTGTGCAGCTTGGCCCCGGCGAGCGGCGCGTCCAGCGGGCCGCCCTCGATTACCTCCGCGAGCTGCTGATGAGCGATACCGAGCCGGTCAGCTAGCTCCATGGTCTCGGCTACGCCCTCGATGAGGATAGACAGGTAGGCATTTACGACCAGCTTCACCACGCTGCCCTGGCCGGCCTGGCCCAGCCATACGGTCTTGCGGCCGATGACGTCGAACACCGGGCGTACCACGCCGGCCGCCGCCTCGGGCCCCGACGCCAGGATCAGCAGCTGGCCCTGTTCGGCGGGCCCCTTGCTGCCGGACACCGGGGCATCCAGGAACATGACCTCCGGCCGCTGCGTTGCGAGCCGGTCCCGGAAGCCCAGGGTCGCCTCCACCCCGATCGTGCCCATCTGCGCCCACACGCATCCGGCGGCGAACGCGCCGGCCGCACCGCCATCGAAGATGACCGACTCCACGGCGGCGGCGGTAGGCAGCATCGTGATCACCACGCCCGCGTCCCGGACCGCTTCCTGGGCCGACGCCGCGACTACCGCACCCGCCTCGGCCAGCGGACCGGTCGCCGACGATGACCGGTCCCACACCCGCGTGGTCAGGCCCGCCGCCGTCAGGTTGCGGGCCATCGCCGACCCCATGATTCCGGCACCGATCACCGCCACCACCGGACGGGCATCGCTGCCATTCGCCCCTGCCATGTGGACTCCCTTCCTTCTGCGGCCCGCCCGCCGACGACGGTGACCCGGGCCACCGGCTCCAGCATGGCAGCCGAGCCCGCGCTGCGCATTACCGCTAGCCGGAATCCCGTCAGTGCCGCTAACCGGGAGCGCACGCCGAGGCTGGCAGCAAGGACTTCGGCCCACCTGGACCCGACGCCCTGAGCAGCCTGGTCAAGACCGGACATATCGTTGCCCTTATGGTGATCGTTCCGGCGGATGCCGCGGTCAGGCGGCCCGGCGTACGGTGGGCGATGTGCGGCATCGGGGCAGGAATCCTGGCGGCGGACCAGATCAGCAAGACCCTGGTCCTGACGCTGGATCCGGCCTCTGCTCGCGGCTCAGCCAGTGGCTGGCTGACGGTACAGCTAATCCGTAACACTGGCGCGAGCGGCGGGATTGGGGCGGCCTACCCTACGGCGATCACTCTCGTGGGCGTCGTCATTGCGGCCATCGCGGGCACATTGGCCCTGCGTATTCGCAGCCGGGCCGCCGCGCTATGCCTGGCCGTGGTGCTGGCAGGCGCGGCGGGCAATCTCGCGGACCGGCTTTTCAGGTTTCCTGGCCTCGGCCGCGGCGCGGTCGTCGACTGGATCCATATCGCCGGGTCGAGGGCCTCGTTTAATCTCGCTGACCTCGCCATCCAGCTGGGTGCCCTGGGCGCGGTCATCGCGATGCTCGTCACCCGCCCGGGGGCCAGGCAGCCGGTTCAGCTTCCCGCGGAGCAATCCTAGGCTGACTGGCAGCTAATTCCGCCTGCCGGAAGACGGCGGCAGGCCGGAAGGCAGCGATGCTGAGGTAAGCCATCACCGGCCAGATCACGAGCCGCGAGATTCGTGTGCATTTGCGGGGAAGGGCGCCGCCGGCCTTGCTGGCCGGGGCAGGCCGACGTGGTCGCGCAGCGTGGTGCCGGCGTACTCGGTACGGGCGATGCCTTGCCTTTGCAGGAGGGGCACCACGTGGTCGACGAACGCGGCCAGCTGCCCGGGCAGGACGTTGGGCATCAGGGTGAACCCGTCGGCGGCGCCAGCGTCCCACCAGCCGGCGATGAGCTTGGCCAGGCCCTCCGGTGTGCCGGTGAAATCGAGCCCGCCGGGCAGGGCGGACAGTTTCTGGGCCACGGCCCGGAACGTGGCGCCCGGTTCCTCGGCGGCCATCTTGTAGATGGAGGCACCGAAGCTTGTCTTGGGGGCGTCGTTGAGGAGTCCGGTCGGGAAGGGCGCGTCGGGGTCGATAGTGGTGTAATCCAGCCCGGCCAGATGGGCCAGGTTGCGCCAGCGGAACTCGCCGCTGGCCGAGGCCTCGAGTTCGTCCTTGAGCGCGGCGGCCTCGGCGTCGGTGCTCGCGATCAGGAAGGACAGGCCGGGCAAGACCCGGACCTGGGCGGGGTTGCGGCCGTACCCGGCGGCCTGGGCTCGCAGGTTCTGGCGGAACGCGGCACCGGCGGCGATGTCGGACAACGGCGTGAACACCGCGTCGGCGTACCGGGCGGCAAGCGCCACGCCGGGAGGAGACGAGCCGGCCTGAGTGAGGAACGGATGACCCTGGGGTGAGCGGGGAAACGGGAGGTAGCCGGCTACGTCGAAGTACTTCTCGTGGTGCCGCGGCGGGTGCATCCTGGCGGGATCGGCCCACTGGCCGGTCTGCCGGGACATGACCGCGGCGCCGTCTTCCCAGGCGTCCCAGAGCTTGACCACGACCTCGACGTATTCGCCGGCCCTGTCATACCGGTCCGCCGCCGGGGGGTGCGGCTGGTCGCCGAAGTTGCCCGCGGCGGCGGGTTCGGCGGTGGTGACGATGTTCCAGCCGGCTCGCCCGTGGCTGAGGAAGTCCAGCGTGGCCAGGCGCCTGGCCACGTCCCACGGGTAGCTGTAGGTGGTGGACGCGGTGGCGATCAGCCCGACCTGATCGGTGACGGTGGCCACCGCCGAGAGCAGCTGCAGCGGATCGAATCCCGCGCCGGGCAGGTACTCAGAGCGGAACTCGGCTACTCCGGGGCTGTCGGGCAGGAAGATCGAGTCGAGGACGCCGCGCTCGGCGGTCTGGGCCAGGCTGATGTAGTGGCGCGGGTCCAGGACGCTAGCCGGGTCGGCGGGCGATACCCGCCAGGCAGCCTCGTGGTAGCCCGAGTTGCGCAGGTAGGCGTTGAGCATGAGATAGCGGCGGGTATCGGTCACGGGAGTCCTCCCAAGCGGAGTGGTCGGGTGGTAGGTCCGCCTGCAAGTCAAGCCGGCGTCCGGAGTTCTGGTACTTTCCCGGACTCGCACGCCCTTCTGATCTGGGGCGGTTTAGCTATCAACGTCGGCGGCCAGCAGCCTTGCTGAGGAGAGATGCACTGCCGCCCGGAAAATCACAAGCATTATCCCGAACGGACATGTGGCGCTGGCCGACACCGGCCGGCCTGCCGCCGATGCAGACGGACGTTTGTCAGCCGCTCAGTACCGCGCGTAAGGGGGTGCCATCTCAGCGCCGCCGGAAGGCCGCTTCCCCGGGGCGAGCCTGCTGCGCCGCGCCGGCGAGCAGCTGCTGGCAGCGCCGGAAGACCAGCTGGACCAGGCGATAACGTGCATCGTCTTCGCCGCGCTCCGGCACTCGGGCCAGCGCGGACTCATTGACGATGACGTCACAGACGTCATACTCGGTCATGGCCGAGCCATCGAGATTCAGCAGCGCCTGCCGGTACAGTCCGGCGGCGTAACGCTGGTAAATGTCCTGGCTGCGGGCCGAGCGGGCCGAGGCACGCGCACTAACCGTTCCGGTCTGACCCGATCCCAGCATGAAAGACTCCGAGCATCTCGGCAGCGTGGTAGTCAGCAAGCGCTATAGCCACCGAGGTCCGGAGCGACTACCTGACGTTACCACGGGCGAGACCACGACTGCTGACGACGATGAAGAGGATGTAGAAGGTAGCCATCGATCGGCCATGGTGGCGCGGCTGAGGTCGGCTCAGGGCACGCACGAGGCGGCGGGTGCTAGGAACCCGCCGCCAGCACCCGGCGCGGATGGCTGCCGTCAACGTACCCCACGAACGGCGGGTAGATGTTGTAGCCGAGCAATTCCTGCAGCCGTTCCGGCAGCTCCCGGGCGATGTCACGGGGCACGGCCAGGCAGTGGTTCTCCTGCTGCCGCAGCCAGCCGACCGCGTACTCCAGGATCACGCCGAGCCGCGGCCGGGTGGTCTGGTTCGCGCCACCTCCGTGCCAGAGGCTGCCCAGGTAGAACAGGGCCGATCCGGGTGACATCACGGCCGTCTCCACCGGATCGTCGGGGCCTGGCTGCCGACCAGGCTCCCACCGGAGGCTGCCGGGGACGAACCTGGTGGCGCCATTCTCCGCAGTGAACTCATCAAGCGGCCACATGGTGTTGACTACCAGCGGCGGATGCGGCTCGGGCACCGGGTAGATGGCATCGTCCCGGTGCAGGACCTGTGCCTTCTCGCCAGGCCCGATGCAGATGCCGACCGGGGCGCTGAGCTGGTAATGGCCGAGTACCTGGTCCAGGACGTCGAGCAGCAGCGGGTCGGTGGCGAGCGCGTCGAACGCACGGGTCTTGGCGAACAGGGCGTAGATCCGCTGCGTGTGGAAGCCCTCGAAGGAGTTCCGCCCGGTCCGGGTGGTTCGCAGCACCCGGTCCAGGTCAGCGCGGGCGGCCTGCGCCGCGGGTGGCGTCAGCATGCCGGTCACGACCACGTAGCCGTCGTCCATCAGCCGCCGGGCCACGTCCTGGCCGGCCGAGGTGGCGGACATCGGTGCCATCACCAGCCTGAGATTAGGCGGCCGGGCGCCCGCCGTCTAGCGACCGGCTTGCCGGTGGGCGTGCTGCTGGGCGTTTATGGCCGCTCGACGGGGGTGCTGGTCAGGCGGCCCCATTCGGCCCATGATCCGCGGGCACATGGCCAGCGACCATCCGGCCCTGCTGGACACGGTCACCCGGGAGGACCTGCTCGGCTGGATCCGAGTGGAATAGTTCGCCTGGGCGTCGCGGGTTTGTTCGCGGATCGGCCGGCCCGGTACCATCGGTCCGGCCGAGCCCGGCCATCGGGTGGGGAGCCCGGCCAGCACTCGCCAGCCGGAGGATGAACATGGACCATGATGCCCTCTCCGGCGACCACCCTGAGACCGAACGGGTATCGACCGGAGCGCTCCCGCCCGATACTGACGTGCAGGCCCTCGTCTCCGCCGGGTACGAGCGTTATCGCCATCTCGACGAGGGGGCCGTCGCCGACTATATTCCTGCCCTGGCCGCGGCGTCGCCCAGTGCCTTCGGCGTGTGCGTGGCCGGGGTTGGCGGGCGGCTCTTCTCGGTTGGCGACGCTGACCAGGAGTTCGCCATCGAGAGCATCTCCAAGCTATTCGTCTTCGCCCTGGTCTGTCACACCCTCGGGCATGAGCAAGCGCGCCGGAAACTAGGCGTCAACAGCACTGGCCTGCCGTTCAACTCGGTGATGGCCATCGAGCTCAACGCCGATCGCACGATGAACCCGTTGGTCAATGCCGGCGCCATGGCCACCACGAGCCTGGTGCCGGGCACGACTGCTGACGAGAAATTCGAGAGCATCGTCGCCGCGATGTCGCGATTCGCCGGGCGGCGATTGGCGATGGACAAAGAGGTGTACGAGTCCGAGGCGGCGACCAACGATCGCAACCGGGGTATCGCCCACCTTCTCGACGGCTACGGCCGCATGTACTGCGACCCCGATCTCGCCACCGACGTCTACACCCGCCAGTGTTCTCTGCGCGTCAGCGCGCGGGACCTTGCCGTGATGGGAGCCACGCTGGCGAATGGCGGAGTGAATCCGGTAACCGGTAAGCAAGCCATCGATACCCGCTACTGCAAGCGAGTGCTGGCCGTACTGGCCACGGCCGGCCTCTACGAGCATTCCGGCCAGTGGCTCTACGACGTGGGTCTCCCGGGGAAAAGCGGGGTCGCCGGAGGCATCGTTACCGTGTCGCCGGGCAAAGGGGGCCTCGGCACGTTCTCCCCGCCGCTCGATGCGGCAGGCAACAGCGTACGCGGGCAGCACATCACCAGGTACCTCTCAGAAGCGCTGGGGCTTAACCTGTTCGCCTCGGCTCCTACTGCCTGAGCCAGCTCCTGCCTGAGCCGCCTCCATCAGGCCAGAGCCAGGACGATGGCGTGCAAGGCCAGTCCCACGCCCGCGCCCACCACCGTGCCGTTGATACGGATGTACTGCAGATCGCGCCCGAGGAGCAGTTCCAGCTGGCTCGATGTCTCGGCGGCGTCCCACCGCTCAATGGTCCCTGTGACCAGGTCGGCGAGCTCGTCATGAAACTGGCCGGCGAGTGCCCTTGCTCCCGACTCGACCATACGATCGAGGCCGTCGGCGAGACGGCTGTCCGACGCGAGGCGCTGACCGGCTGCCACCAGCACATCGGCCAGCCGGCGGCGCAGCTCAGAGTCCGGGTCGGCCGCCTGGATCCGCAGCGTCTCCTTGGCCTTCTGCCACAGCGACGAGGACCAGTCCCGCAGCCCGGCGCTGGCCAGGACATCGCGCTTGAGGCGCTCCCCGCGCTCGCGCAGCTCCGGAGATGTCTCGAGGCGGTCGGGGAGTCCGGCGATCCACTCCTCGAACTGGCGTCGGGCGTCGTCGTCGGGATCGGCGGCCATCGCCACCAGCCGCTGGCGCAGGCGGGCGTACAGGCGGTCGAAAACCCGCCGGTAAACCGCGTCGGGCACCCAGCGGGGTGACTCGGCCTCGAACAGCTCACGCATCTCCTCGTAATGGCCGGCGAGATAGTGGTCGGCGCCGGACAGGATGGTGTTGAACAGCTCGGCATGGTGGCCCCCCGCGATGATGACCCGCAGGGCCCGCCCCGCCAGCGGCGCCACCTCGACAGCGTCTATCGCCCGGGTCAGTTCGGCGGTGAGTACGCGCTGGACATCCTCATCGCGGAGAGCCTCGGCCACCGTGACCACGAGATCCGCGGCGTGACCGGCGAAGCGGGCCGCGTTGGCCTGGTCGGCCAGCCAGGCGGCCAGGCGGGGAACGAGGCGAGCGGAGCGTATCCGCTCGGCCAGGACATCGGCATTGAGGAAGTTCTCCTGCACGAACTGGCCGAGCGTGACGGCGAACTGGTCCTTGCGCTCGACGATCAGCGCGGTGTGCGGTATCGGCAGGCCCAGGGGACGGCGGAAGAGGGCCGTCACCGCGAACCAGTCCGCGACACCGCCGACCATGGAGGCCTCGGCGCCGGCCTGCACATAGCCGAGGAAGGTCCCGTGGACGCCGGCTACCGTCACGGCCACGAACAGCACCGTTACCCCCCCGAGGAGAGCGGTGGCCCGCCGGCGCGCTGCGGCGAGGCGGCGCACCCGCAATGCCGTCGGCTCGCGCTCGAGGGTGGATGGCGGTGCAGCGGGCATAGTCGCGGCAGGTTCCATCTGGCAGTCCCCGGTCAGTCCGCGGTGCGGGGCGGAGTTCCGCAACCGCATTGGTTGAGTGGTTCATCAGCAAACGAGTGGTTCATCAGCAAACGAGTGGCTCATCAGCAAATCAGCCTCAGTCTCGCAGGACGATGCCGCGGCCTGCGCGACACCGGCGCGGGACGGGCCGGGTCATGGTGCAACCTGCCGCGGTCAGGCCGGCCGGGCTGAGGTCTGCCTGACGACGAGCCGTGGCGGCAGTACGATCTCCGGCGATGTGTCTTGCTCGTGCTCGGCGCGAGTGAGGGCGAGGTCAAGCGCCTTGCCCGCGAGCGCCGGTGCGTCTTGAGCGACGGTGGTAAGCGCGACGGTGGCCAGGCTGGCGATGTGGCTGTTGTCGTAACCCACCAGGGACAGCTGACCGGGTATGCGGACGCCGCGGGCGCGGACGGCAGCCATCAGGCCCGCGGCGCAGTGGTCGTTGAACGCGGTGACCGCGGTGGGCGGCGGCCCGGCGAGCAGCTGGGCCGCGGCGCGTTCGCCGTGCTGCTCGGTGAGTCCTCCGGCTACCACCCGGGCATGGGCGCCGAGTCCTAGCTGGCGCATGGTGGCGCGGTAGCCGCGGCGGCGTTCGGCGGCGCCGGGTGCATGCTGACCGTCGACGTGCGCGATCGCCTGGTGTCCGAGGCCGGCGAGGTGCTCGACGGCGAGGCGCAGGCCGGCGGCGTCGTCGGTCCGGACCACGTCCGCGGCGCGCGAGCGGAGCGCTCGGGCGACCACGACGACCGGCAGGCGTTCGGCGAGTTCCTCGATCGCCCCGCGGGAAAGAGCGGGGCCGACGAGGATGAGCGCCTCGCAGCGGTAGTCGAGCAGCGATTGCACGGCGCGGTCCTCAGCGCGGGTGGGTGCCACCGCGCCGAGGACAAGCTCGTAGCCGGTGCCGTCGACGGCCTGGTAAAGCTGTTCGACCACCTCGGCGTGGAACTCGTCGTGCAGCCCGAAGGCCACCCCGACCAGGCGGCTGCGGTTGCGGCCAAGCAGTCGTGCCCGCTGATCCGGGCGGTAAGCCAGCTCTTCGGCCGCCCGCATCACCCGCTCCCGGGTGGCGGGACTGGCACCGGCCACACCGCGGAACACGATCGACACGAGCGCTCGCGATACCCCGGCACGTTGTGCGACGTCCTCCATCGTGATCGCCGGCGCACGCCTGTCCGACTTCGTTCCGAACACCTCCCAAGTGAGATCGACGAAAGTATAGAGCGCTCTAGCCCAGGGCATGATACGGGGTTATCATTCGTTACTAGAGCGCTCTAGTATTCGGTCGGAAGGGAGCATGGTCATGAACACGGCTGAAGCCGCGCTGGCGAACCCGGTACGAATGGGGCTCGTCGGGGCGGGCAGGATCGGGACGTCGCACGCCACCTTGCTGGCCCGCCATGTGCCGGGCGCGGACCTGCTGGCGGTGGCGGACCCGCGGCCCGGCGCGGCGCAAGCCCTGGCCGGAAGCCTGGGCTGCCGGGCCCTGACCGATCCTGCCGAGCTGTTCGCCGATCCGGACGTCGAGGCGGTGGTCATCACCGCCGCGAGCGAGGCGCACGCGGACCTGGTCGCCGCCGCCGCGGCGGCCGGCAAGGCGGTGTTCTGCGAGAAGCCGATGGGACTCACTCTCGAGGAGATCGACCGCGGTATTTCCGCGGCCCGCGCGGCCGGCGTCGCGTTGCAGGTCGGCTTCAACCGCCGCTTCGCCACGGACTTCGCTGCCGCCCGCCGGCTGATCGCCGAGGGCGCGATCGGCGTGCCGCAGCTGATGCGCTCGCTGACCCGTGACCCGGGGCTCGCGAACCCGGCGGCGGTCCCGCCCGGGACCATCTTCGTGCAGACGCTGATCCACGATTTCGACACCCTGCTATGGCTGAACCCCGGTGCGAAGCCGGTGACGGTGTACGCCACCGCCGACGCCCTCGTCGCGCCGGAGTTCAAGAACGCGGGGCTGCTGGACACCGCGGTCGTGGTCATCCACTTCGATAATGGCGCCATCGCCGTGGCCGAGGCCAGCTTCTCCGCGACGTACGGGTACGACGTGCGCGGCGAGGTCTTCGGTTCGGCTGGCATGGTCACGGTGGGCGACACGACCCGGTCCTCCCTGGTGCACCTCACCGCGGCCGGCCTGCACGCCGGCACCGTCCGCGGCGACGTCGAGCTTTTCCGCGACGCCTACACGGCTGAGTTCGTGGAGTTCGCTAACGCCATCCGGGCGGGCCGTTCCCCGGCGGTCACCGGCGAGGACGCGCGCCGCGCGCTGGCCGTCGCGCTGGCCAGCATCGAGTCGGTCAAGACCGCCACGCCGGTCCTAGTCGACAAGGTGGACCGGCGATGACCGGCGGTTACGGATTCACCCTCGCGGTCTGCGCGGAGATGGTCTTCCGCGACCACCCGATCTGCGAGCGGGTACGCCGCATCCACGATCTGGGCCTCGCGGTGGAGATCTGGGACTGGGCCGCCAAGGACCTCGACGCCCTCGCCGCCACCGGGGCCCGGTTCACCTCCATGACCGGTTATATCGAGGGCAATCTCACCGAACCGGATGGCGCCGAGGCCCTCCTGCGCACCGCCGAACAGTCCATCGCCGCAGCCGCCAAGCTCGGGACACCCAACCTCAACCTGCACGGCACCGGCCTGGACCCGCAAGGACTGCCGGTGCGCCCGGTCGAGACGGTCACCGGCCCCATGTGGCTGGCCGCGGAAAAGACCCTCACCCGCATCGCCGCCCTCGGCGAACGCGAGGGCGTCGTGTTCTGCCTGGAAAACCTCAACACCGCCGTCGACCACCCCGGCACGCCGTTCGCCAGGGCCGCGGACACCCGGGCCCTCGTCCGGGCCGTCGACAGTCCCCACCTGCGCATGAACCTCGACCTCTACCACGCCCAGATCGGCGAGGGGAACCTCATCCAGCTCATCAGGGACAGCGCCGGCTGGGTCGGCGAGATCCAGGTCGCCGATGTCCCCGGCCGCTGCGAACCCGGCACCGGAGAGATCAACTACCCGGCTATCGCCGGCGCCCTGTACCGGGCCGGGTACACCGGCGTCGTGGGCCTCGAAGCATTCGCCTCCGGCGACAGCGACATCGCGCTCCAGCGCTTCCGCCAGGCCTTCACCAACCCAGCCGGCGCGGGTTGACCTGGTGGCAGGCCTCGGCGGCGACTAGGCGGCCCGGTCACCGCTGGCCGAGCCGGCCGGGAAAGCAGAACGGGAGCCGGAGGCCCGGCCACCGCGCGCCTTGGCGGCAGCTTCTGGCCCCGCCTCCGGCGGGAGGCCGGCCCGGTAGAACCGCCCCCACGCGTACACCTGCTCGTTGTGCAGCTTGCGCAGGGCGCGGAGCGAGCGGTCCAGGGCCCGCCGCAGCGGCGAGCCGACTACGGTCCGGCGCGCGGGCTGGCTGGTTGTCATCACGATCACCTCGATGTGTGCTGGTGGCCTGCATCTGCGGCCATGCCTCCTTGATAACCGGCCGTTAAGGACTTGCTGTGTACCGGCGATGGAGGCCACGTGGAGAGCCGGTAATGACCGTCACCCGGCTTCTCCACCCTGGGCCTCACCCAGCCACGCGGACCTCGTACCACCGGCCGCCGTTGAGGTCGAGGTTGTTGCCGTTCGCCTGGCCCGCGTCGCCGTCGCCGATATAGGTGTACAAAGGATGTCCGTCGTAGGTCGCCTGCAGCCCGCCGCCCGGCCTCTGGATGGTGCCGAGCTTGCCCGTCACGCCCGGACTGGTCTTGAGGTTACCGGTAACCGGCGGCCAGTACACGGCACACGGCCCCGTGCACTTGGAGGCCGCCGAGGTGTCAGCAGCGAACCAGTACAGCGTCAGGCCCTTCGCGTTGGTGAGCACGGTGGCACCGCCGATCGTCGCGGTCTTCAAGGTAACCCCCGCGCTGCCGGCAGCCGCAGGTGAGCCGGCCGCGTTGACTTCGGCGACTCCGAGCAGGGCCAGGCCCGCTACCGAGACGAGGCCGACCGCACCGATCACGATGGACACGGCCGCCTGCAGCCGGCCCCGCATCCGGGCACCCGGACTGACCGGCCCATCGGCCTGAAGCGCGGCACCCACCGTGATCGCGGCCAGGGCCAGGACACCGAAGGCGGCGACCTCGATCAGGCCGGCGGCGATCCCCGCTCTCGTACGTATCTCCTTAAATCCGAACAGCCCCACCCACACGGCCAGCAGATAGGCGCCGAGCGTGGACAGCGCGAATCCCGCGCTCGCGGCGGCAGCCACCCAGCTGCGTGTCACCAGCACCGCTGCTGTCAGGGCGAAGGCCACGATGACCTGCAGCAGGAACAGCCAGCCAATGGTCGGAATCGATCGGTAACCGGTCAGGTACAGATCCAGGTGAATACCGGCGGACACGGCGAGCAGCAGCGCTCCAGCCGCATGCAGCCTTCGCCGCAGCCAGCGGGCCGTCTTGCCCCGCCGATGCCTGCCCTTGATCATCACGTCCCCCCCCCCGCGCTCCGGCGCAATCCAGCTGTCGGCTACCCGGTCTGACTAGACCGGCGTGTCACGGTTTGATTCTTCAGCGGCCCGGGGAAAGCAGAACCACCGTCAGCATGGCGCCGCTGGCCGAAGTCCTGGGCCATGGCCAGTCGACATCTCCCCGCCGGGGGAGAGCAGACCTCCTCCGTTGGAGTAACGCGCCCATGGCCGAACCGGTTCGAAAGCCCGGAAGATGCCGCCGATGTATCCCGCGTTCGACCGCGCTGCGCGTCTGCGGGGGTCCCCTGGTCAGCGGTGGCCGGGAGTGTGAGACTGAGGGAGGCGAAGCCATGCCTGACCCCCGACCTACCGGGAGGGCTGAGATGCCTGCCGTGACCGCCGATTACCTGACGCTTCCTCGGCTCGAAGGCCTATCCGATGTCCCAGCAGAGCGCCCCGTGGCTTCTGTGACCACGGCGCCGGCCGGATTGGAGGGGGAGGGCTTCCCGGTCCATCGCGCGTTCGCGGGTGTGCCGCTGGCGCGGCTCGACCCGTTCGTCCACATGGACCAGATGGGCGCCGTGGAGTACGCGCCAGGTGAGCCGAAGGGGACACCGTGGCATCCGCACCGCGGGTTCGAGACCGTGACTTACATGATCGACGGAGAGTTCGCCCACCAGGACTCCCACGGCGGCGGCGGCCTGATCACCAATGGTGCGACGCAGTGGATGACCGCCGGAGGGGGCATCCTGCACATCGAGACACCGCCCGAGGAGCTGGTGGTCTCCGGGGGGCTGTTCCACGGAATCCAGCTGTGGGTGAACCTGCCGGCCAAAGACAAGATGATCCCGCCGGCCTACCAGGGACTCGAAGCCGATGTCGTGACGCTGCTGGCCTCGGCGGACGCGGGTTCGCTGGTGCGCGTGATCGCCGGTGAGATCGGCGGCCACACCGGCCCCGGGGCCACGCACACCCCGATGGCCCTGGTTCATGCGACCATCTCCCCCGGCGCGCTGCTGCAGCTGCCCTGGAATGCCAGGTTCAACGCCCTGGCCTACATCCTGGCCGGATCCGGCCGGGCCGGCGCCGAGGGTCGCCCGGTCCGCAGTGGCCAGCTGGTGGTGTTCGGCCCTGGGGACTGGCTCAGCGTCCGGGCCGATCACCGGCAGGAATCCGCCCGCGCGAACCTGGAGGTTCTCATCCTCGGCGGCCAGCCGATCCGCGAGCGGGTCGAAATGTTCGGGCCGTTCGTGATGAATACCAAAGCCGAACTCGGACAGGCACTGGAGGACTTCCAGGCAGGAAAGTTCGGCCACATCCCCCCGAACGCGCTGATGCCGCGCGTACCCGACCCCGACCCGGTGCGCGCCGAACGCACCGGCATCTAGCCTTCCATCCCGCGAGTGGGTGATTGGCCCGCGGTCAGGGCGATCCGGCCGGCTGCCCCGGCCGCGGCTCCGCGGGGAGCTGGTTGACCCCGCGGACGGCCCATTGGTCGCCGTTCAGCTCCAGGGTATTGAAGCATCCGTTGTCCTGCGGGATGGTGTCGGGCTCACCCAGCCCAGGATCGAGGACCGCCAGCAATTCCCGGTTCACGGCGTCATGGCTGACGACCACGATGGCGGCGCCGCGGCTACGTTCGGCTAGGCCGGTCAGGCCCAGCAAGGCGCGATGCCGCACGGAGGACCACGACTCGACGCCGGGCGCGTTGTCGACCGAGCCCCAGCGGGCGGCCACTGCCTCCTTGGACATGCCAGCCCACGGTCCGTAATCCCGGTCGATAAGGCACCGATCGATGCCGACCTCCAGCCCGGCGCGATCGGCAACCGGCTGAGCTGTCTGTCGCGCCCGGCGCAGCGGACTGGAGATAACCAGGACCGGATGGCGGGGGCCGAGCGCGGCCCCGAGCCGACTAGCCTGCTGCTGGCCGACCTCATCCAGCGACGGGTCCAGCCAGCCCCGCAGCACGCCGGCCTCGTTGAGCGGCGTCCGGCCGTGCCGGACGAGATAGATCAGGGCGCGCTGGCTCTCCCCCGCGGATGTCTCGGCCGTCACGGCTGCTGGCCCTCCGGTGTTCCTGTCGCCGGCCCTGGGGCCATGCCGCTGAACAGCTCGGCGTAGTCATAGGCGGCCTCGGGTTTGGCGCGTATCGCCGCGTCGATCATCTTGGCGTCCTCGCCGACGAGGATCCGCCAGGCCCCCGATCGCACCCCGTCGAGGATGATGGTCGCCGCCTGCGCCGCGCTGAGCGGCGCCTTGTCCCGGAAGTCGGAGTTCGCCCGCACCAGCAGCTGGCGCAGGTCATCGGCTGACGCGCCCTCGGGCAGCGCGCCGGCGCGGACCAGCCGGGCCTGCGCGTCCGGGGGGAACAGCTCCGCCAGCTGGGCGGCGGTCATATCCGCCGGCTCCCGGCCATGGGCGCGCAGGGAGTTCGCGACGATATCGGTGCCCACGTGCCCCGGCATCACGACCGCCACCCGGACCTGCGGCGCGTTGACCCGCAGGTCTTCGACGAGCGCCTCGGAGAAGCCGCGGACCGCGAACTTCGCGGTGGCGTACGCGCTGTTCGGCATCCCCGGGCCCAGCGCCGCCCAGAAGCCGTTCACGCTGCTGGTATTCACCAGCACCCCGTCGCCGCTCGCGATCAGCAGCGGCAAGAACGCGCGGGCGCAGTAGTAGGTGCCCCACCAGTCGACGGCGAACGTGCGCTCCCACTCCTGGCGGCGGTCGGTGACGAAACTGCCGCCACCGCCGATGCCGGCGTTGCTGAAGACCAGGTCGACATGATCGCTGGCGTGCCCGGCCAGCAGCTCATCGCGGAACCGCAGCACCTGCGCCTCCGCGGAGACGTCGCAGGCATGGCCGGTGACCCGGACGCCGGGCCGGGCACCCGCCCGCGCCAGGGCCGCCGTCTCCGCGATGGCGTCTGCCTGCCAGTCACACGCCGCCACCGAGCATCCCTGCGCCGCCAGCTGGCGGACCAGCTCACGGCCCATCCCCGAACCACCGCCGGTCACCACCGCGAGCTTCCCCGCGAAGAAGCCTGGACCGGCGCTCTCGGCAGGAGAATCGTCCGGCACCATCTGACTCACCTCCGCCTGACCGCTCCGCTTCGATCCTAGGCCCCGTATGCTCGACCCGATGGCCGAGCTGATTATCGATGACGAGGACCTCATGGTCCGGCTCACCCTGGGTGAAAAGATCTGGGGTTTCCACGGCGACATCCGGGTCGGCCTGTCTTCCGTCGTCGCGGTGGCGCCCGATCCCAAACCCTGGCTGGGCCTGCGGGGGTGGCGGATGGCGGGCATCAGCATGCCCGGATACGCCGCGGGCACCCGCCGGCACGGAGACGGCTACGATTTCTGCGTCCTGCACCGCGATCGACCAGCGGTCCGGGTGGACGTGGCGACGGGACGTTTCAGCCGGCTGGTTATCTGTGTGCCCGAGGGCGGCGACGCGGCGGCGGAGGCGGCGCGGATCGCGGCCGCGGCCGGGATCGCTCCGTCGGCGCCGGTCAGCTAACCCACGTCGGTTCCCGGGTTGGCGGCGGTCCAGCCAGCCCCGATAGCAACGATCGCACAGCTTCGTCAGGTCTTCGACGCTGGTGTACGACCCGCACTTGAAACAGTAGTTTTCACGCATTCCGGAACTCATCCTTGTCCATTGCCTCCCCTTTCAGCGCGGCGGCGCGCCAGCTATTCCCGAGCTCCGCCGCCGGCTGGCCGCAGGGCCGGGAACCTCGTCCGGGGGGCACGCACCCATGCCCGTTCGGTCCCAAAGATTTTTTAATCCGAACGAACAGTGGTTCACCATGCTGGTCTGCCACCCCTGGTCCGGGGCGGCGGCTGAGAAGGTTTCAGCGTTCGGGCGCAGCAGCCTGCAGGCGCTCCAGCACGCGGGAGGTGACGGCGGTCAGGGCGGCGAGCTGGTCGGGGCTGAGCCCGTCGAAGACCAGCTCTCGTACCGTTTCGACGTGGGCGGGCGCGGCCCGCTCGATGGCGGCGCGGCCGGACTCGGTGAGGACCACGAACGCGCCCCGGGCGTCGGCCGCGCACTCCTCCCGGGCGATGAGACCGCGCCGCTTCATCCGGGCGAGGTGGTGGGACACGCGGCTCTGCTCCCAGGCCAGCGCGTCGGTGATCTCGAACACCCGCAACTTGCCCGCAGGGGCCTCGCTGAGCACCACCAGCACGTCGTAGTCCGCTAGTGACATCCCATAGTCCTTCTGCAGCTGCCGGTTCATCCGGGCGTTCAGCTGTGCGGTCATCTGCAGCAGGCCACGCCAGGCCCGCTGCTCGTCCTCGGTCAGCCAGCGGCTCATGGTCATGAGGCTACCCGGGAATTGATGACACGTCATGTTGGTTGCATGACACATCATCAACTTGACGGCCTCAGGGAGACCCGATGACCAACGCCACGCTGACCCCCCAGGTTGACGTACGCCGCGCCGGCGAGCGGTTCAAGACTCGCCTCGGCTGGCTGGACAGCAAGCACAGCTTCAGCTTCAGCCGCCACTACGACCCGGCCAACACCCACCACGGGCTGCTGCTGGTCAACAACGACGACATCGTCAAGCCGGGTACCGGCTTCGAGACCCACCCGCATCAGGACATGGAGATCGTCACCTGGGTGCTGCAGGGTTCGCTGGTGCACCAGGACTCCGAAGGCCACACCGGGGTGATCTATCCCGGCCTGGCTCAGCGGATGAGCGCCGGCACCGGCATCTTGCATAGCGAGAAGAACGACTCCTGGCGGCTGGCCGGCGAGGCGCACACCGACCCGGTGCACTTCGTGCAGATGTGGGTCGTGCCGGACGAGGGCGGGATTACCCCCGGCTACGAGCAGCTGGAGATCGACCACGAACTGCTCTCGGGCGGCCTGGTGCCCGTCGCCTCCGGCATGCCCGGTCATGACGGCGCCGCGGCCATCCGGATCAAGAACCGCTACGCCGCCCTGCACGCCGCCCGGCTACAGCCCGGCCAGAGCGTCCGGCTACCCGAAGCGCCCTTCCTGCACCTGTTCGTCCCCCGCGGGAGCGTCACCCTGGAAGGAGCCGGCCAGCTCGCGGCCGGCGACGCGGTCCGCTTCACCGCCACCGGCGGGCAGCAGGTGACCGCGGTGGAGCCGGCCGAGATCCTCATCTGGGAAATGCACGCCACCCTCGGCTGACCCACGGGGCCACCGTCAGGCGGATTCCGGCGGCACGGAAACGAAAACCAGGCTCCATGGTGGCCAGTATCGCGGCGGGAGGCGGCACCGTCATGCCACCAGCCGGTTAAAGCCGAGCGGGAGCGACGCGCCCGGGGCCGTTCGGCCAAAGAATAGATCCGTAAGTACGCGCCTGAGCTGGCGTGCGGACCGAACCCGCTGCGTACCGACCAGGGCGAGTGGGGCCCAGCGGGGACCGGCCTATTCGGAACTTTCCGTTGCAGCTAATTCGGCCGGCTTCTGGGTTGCGAAATAATTGCGACATACACCGTCAGGGCGTAGCCTGACATTACGCAGAAGGCCCTTGCCCTCACCCCCCCGGGGCACGGGCTTTCTGCGTTCCCTGGAGGTCGTCGCTCAGCCGCTGCTAGAGCGCGGAGAAGCGCCGCGGCAGCGGGTTCCCCTAGCATGATGGTGGTACCCGACGAGCCTCGCAGAGGACGAAGCCCGCGCCCGCCGCCGTTTCGCCGCCCGCTCGGCGGGAACGCCCTGGACGGGAGGACGCCGTGACGAACGCGACAGACATTACCGCCGCCCGGGACCGGGCGGCCAGGGCTGTCGCGAGCCGTATGGCCAGCGCCGCTGCCGCCTGGCTCGATGCTCTTGACCCGGCCCAGCGCGCCGCGGCCGCAGGAGCGGCGCCGGGCGCGGACACCGAGTCTGACACCGAACGGCGGCGGTGGTTCTACACGCCGACCGACCACGGCGGCCTGCCGCTCGGTGCGCAGCGGCCGGCCCAGCAAAGGCTCGCGCACCAGCTCGTCGCGGCCGGCCTGTCGACCGCCGGGTACGTCACCGTCGCCACCATCATCGGCCTGGACAACGTGCTCGACCACGCCGAAGGCTGGAGCGCCGATTGGGGACGCGAGCGAGGCCGCGATCCGGGGCTGTATTACCTGCGAGTCTTCGGTGAGCCCGGCGGTACGGCCTCGTGGGGATGGCGGTTCGGCGGCCACCATGTGTCGCTGAACAATCTCATCGTCGGCGGCGCGGTCCGCTCGATGACCCCGTGTTTCCTGGGCGCCGACCCGGCCAGCTCTCCGCTGCTTGGACCCGCTCCGCTGCGCCCGCTAGCCGGCGCCGAGGACCTGGCCAGGGAACTGGTCCGCTCGCTTGACCCGGACCCCGCCGCTCGCGCGATCCTGCTGAACCGGGCCCCGTCCGACATCATCGGCGGTAACCGGTCGCGCATCGCGGACGGCGACCAGATGATGTACCTGCGGGACCTGTGGCGCCGCCCCTTCACCGACCCACAGCTGGCCGAACGCATAGCCGGCATGGACGCGGCCGGCGAGGCCGAGTCCGGATACCGGACGGAGGACTACCGGCGGCTCGCCCTGACCAGCATCCCGAAAGGGCTGCCGGCCAGGGAACTCGGCGCCGGGCAACGCGAAGTACTGCGCGCCCTGCTCGGCACCTACCTCGGACGGGTCCCGGATGGCCTGTCACCACGGCCGGACTACGACGACGACGCCACGCTGGACGCCGTTCACCTGGCGTGGGCCGGGGCCACCGCGGCCGGCGCACCGCACTATTACCGCCTACAGGGCCCGCGGCTGCTCATCGAGTACGACAACACGCAGCGCCGGGCAAATCACGCGCATTCGGTATGGCGCGACCCGGACGCTGACTTCGGCCACGACATCCTCGCCGCGCACATGGCGACGCACCACCGCTGACTAGGCCAGATGATCTCGGGTCAGGCATCCTGGCCGGATGTACCGTGCCACTACGACGAAGTCCCGGTGGAACGCGGTGCCACATACCTGCCGGGGTGGGCCGAGGGCTGGCCTGGACAGCCTCCTCCTCCCTCGGCCCACCTGCGCTGGCTCCGCTACTCCATCCGCCAGCCCGCGGCCACCCCGAGCTGGGCGGCTAGCTGCCCGTACGGTTCTTCCGGCAGTACCAGGCGGGCCACCTGCAGGATCGCTTTCGGATCCTGCCCGGGCGGGCGCAGCACGTAAATCATGCCGTCCCGCTGGTTGCACGTCACGACCAGCCGGTCATAGTCGGCCAGGATGATGCGGGCCCTGTTTGGGTACAGCGGCCGGGGGGTCGACTGCTGGCCGGTCTCGACCGGGGCAGGCCGCGGCGCCCGGCCCGCGGCCTGCCGCCGGTGACGGCGCGTCACCGCCAGTATGGCCTCGGTGAGGAAGGCCGCCGCGATGAGCAGGCCGACGGCTAGCAACATGGTTCTCAGCCACGGCGGCATGCCCGCAGTGGCCGGCTCGGCGGTGCGGACCGGCGTGGGCTGGTGCCCGGTGCCGGCCGATCCGGATCGCGGCGGTACCGGGCGGCGCGGACCGGGCCCGGGCCGGCCCGACGCCGGCGGTGCCGGGGCCGGGCGCACCAGGGCGAGGACCATGCCGGGGCGGATGGCGTCCGGGTCACGGCCAATGACCTGCCGGTTGGCCGCGTACAAGGCCGGCCAGCCGCCGCGCACATCGAACCGCGCGGCGATGCCCGACAACGTGTCGCCGGTCGCGACGGTGTAGCGGACAGGCGCCACCTGGCCGGGCAGTACCAAGACAGTGCCAGGGCGGATGGCGTTGGGGTCGCGGCCGATGACCTGCCGGTTGGCCGCGTACAGGGTCGGCCAGCCGCCGCGCACGGCGAACCGCGCGGCGATGTCCGACAACGTGTCGCCGCTGCGTACGACGTACCTCGTGGCGGGGCTGGTGCCCGTCACGGGGGCCGCGGCGACGTTCAGGGTGCGGGTGAGGATGACCTCAGTAGTACTACTACTCGCGATACGAGTGTTCGCCTGAGCCGGAGGAACGGATCCTTTGATACCGGCCGCCACCACGATGATCGATAGGACCATCCAGGCGAGCACGACGCACGCGGACCTGGTCCACGCACGCATAGTGCTGTCACTTTCCTTCCTGGGAAATCAGCGCCAGACACTGCTGGGTCCGGACGCCGAGGGCAAGAACCGCCGGGGAAGGAAAGGATTTAGGCGGGTGGCACCTCCGGCAGCAAGGCACGCCAGATGGGCTTGGCGGCGGCGCGACGCGCCAGCCGCAGCAAGAGCAGGCAGAGGACGGCGATCAGGGCAGCAGTGAGGCCACCGGGCAGACCGCGCAGGCTGTTACCGCCGGAGCCGCCGGCCGAGCCGGAGCCGCCGGTGGCGCCGCCAGACGGCGCGGTCGGCGACCGGGGAAGCACCGGCCGCGGCGACAGCGGCGCTCCGCCGCCCGGTGCCGTCCTCGTCGTGGTCGACGCCGACAGCGAGGGCAGCCCCGCTCCGGTTCCTGGCATGCTGGGGCCAGCTGCTGACGTGCCCCTGGACCGAACGGACCAGGGCGCCCCCGCGACGCCATGACCGGGCGGGGACAGTGAGCTCGTGACCGGGGCGAGGCTGCCAGTGAGGGTGCCCACGGCCGGGGCCAGCGTGCCGGTGACCGCCGGCAGGGCTGGTGCCAGCGAACCGGTCACCTGACCCAGCAAACCGGTAACCGGGGCGAGCGGCCCGCTAAGACCAGTCACCACCGGCACCAGCGGACCGGTCACCGCGGACACCACCGGCGCCAGCGAACCCGTCACCTGACCCAGCAAACCGGTAACCGGGGCGAGCGGCCCGCTAAGACCAGTCATCACCGGCACCAGCGGGCCGGTCACCGCGGACACCACCGGCGCCAGCGAACCCGTCACCTGACCCAGCAAACCGGTAACCGGGGCGAGCGGCCCGCTAAGACCAGTCACCACCGGCACCAGCGGGCCCGTCACCGCGGACACCACCGGCGCCAGCGAACCCGTCACCGGACCCAGCGGGCCGGTGGCGGCGGACACGACCTGACCCAGCGAACTGGTGACCGGGGCCAGCGGGCCGGTGGCGGCGGATACGACCGGGGCCAGCGGGCTGGTGGCGGCGGAGATGGTCTGGGCGAGCGCTGGTGTGGTCGCCGTGACCAGCGGACTCAGCGCCTTGGCAACCGGGCTGGTCGTACCGGTAGTGACGGGGGCGACCAGCCGAGTTGCCGTAGCGGCGACCTGCGCCGCCACGCCGCCCACGGCCGCTGGCGTGGAGGTGGCGACCGCGGGCGCCACGACGGCTGGCGCGACCGGCGTGGCGAGAGGTGTGGTGGCCTGGGCGACCACCGATGCGGCAGCCGCCGTGACCTGCGCCGCTGGCTCGGCAGTGACTGGACCCGCAGCGACTGGCACCACGGGCTTTACAGTAGCGAGGGCCGGGGCCACCACCTGAGAGGTGGCGGCCGGGGCCACCGGCGCCGCCGGCTTAGGCGCGGGAGCGGAGGCGGGCGAGGTCACTTCCGGTGCGGCGGCTGCGACGGTCGACGCGATTGGCTTGAGGGTGGTGGGAGCAGGGACCACTGCCGGTGCGGGAACCGCGATCGGCTTTGCGGCCAGGGCCACCGCCTTGGAGACGACCGGGGCTGCCGGGACGCCCGCCTGGGGCGTCGTGGCGGCCTGCGCGACTGCAGACGTGACGGTCGCTGGAACGGAAGTTACCGGTAGTGGCGAGGTTGCTGCCTGCGCCTGTCTCGAGGAGAGCAGCAAGACGGCGATAATCCCGGCAGCCAAAAGCGCGACTTGCACCGCACGGCGGGCGAGGTGACGCACGATCGGCTGGGACACGAGCAAGCTCCCGCTCCGTCGGGAGGAGGACAGATCTGTCCGAACCTACCAGCCTCAGTCGTTCTAAACCATTTATGCGCGACATATTTGTCCATCCATCGCGGCGGAAGACATTGGAGTCCTAAATAAGAACGATTATCTAGGACTTTTGAAAGGCGCTCGAGCCGGTCGCCTCATCCGACGACCCGGTGGAGCGCGTCGCCTTCGCCGCCGAGGTGTTCCTGCGCGGAGTAACTGCCTGCCAAGGCGGCGTGCGAGCCACGATCGCGGCCACGATCACCGACCCCCGCCGTGGCCAGAGCCCGGCCCTACGTTCGCGGCGAACTGATCGACCTCGCCCGGATGGCGGCGACTCTCACCGCCGCGGCCATCGGTGACCGGTCCCCGGCGGTCAGGTGATCCTTATTGAGGACCCGGAGTGGGCTTGGCCGCCTCACCCCGGCGGAACAGCTATGCTTCCGCAGCGCGGGTGGCGGCTGAGGGCTTCCTCGCCCAACCCTGGTGTGAACGGAGTCTCTCACGTGCAGGAGTCATCTGGGGACCTGGCCGGGTCGCCTGCCTCTGGCCTGGCCGCCGCCACCCCGGCCGGGCCACCCGCCCGGCGGATGCTACCCAGGATCGACCGGTGGGAACTAGCGGCGATCTTCGCGGGCGGTGCGCTCGGCACGCTGTTGCGCGCCGCGCTGGCCGAAGCGTTCCCGCACCCGGCCGCGGCCTGGCCGTGGCCCACGTTCGCCGTCAATGTCGTGGCCGCATTCCTGCTCGGCTACTTCGTCACCCGTCTGACCGAACGGTTGCCGCTGTCCAGCTACCGGCGGCCACTGCTGGGCACCGGCCTATGCGGCGGCCTGTCCACGTTCTCCACCATGCAGGTGGAGATCCTCCAGATGCTCGACGCCCACGCCTGGGGCCTGGCGGCCGGTTACACGGCGGCCAGTATCGCGGCTGGCTACGCCGCCATCCACACGGCCACCGCGATGGTCAGGCGCGTCCGGGTGCGGCGGTGAATATGCTGCTCTGGGTGGGTGTGGTGCTGATCGGCGGGGCGGGCTCGGTCCTCCGGTTCCTGGTCGACGGCGTGGTGGGTTCCGCCGCCGGCCGTGACTTTCCATTCGGCACCCTGGCCGTCAACGTCTCCGGCGCGGTGATCCTGGGCCTGATCACCGGGTTGGCCCTCGGCCATGACCAGGCTCTGCTCGCCGGCACCGCCGCCGTCGGCTCGTACACGACGTTCTCGACCTGGATGCTCGAAACCCAGCGGCTGACCGAGGAACGACGGCCCCGCGCGGCCGCGGCCAACGTGGTCGTCAGCCTCGCCCTCGGCCTCGCCGCCGCCGAGCTCGGCCGCCTGATCGGAACGCACCTGTGACCGCCGACTGCCTCAAGCTGACCAGCTACTTCGGCGAACGTCACCGGACCAGGGGCGCCTTCGTCGCGGACGCCCTGATCGAGTTGTACGGGCAGCACGAGATCGCGGCCAGCATCTTGCTGCGCGGCGCCGAGGGGTTCGGGCTCAGGCACCACCTGCGGACCGACCGCTCCCTGACGCTGTCCGAGGACCTGCCGCTGATCGCGGTCGCGGTCGACACCCGCGCCCGCATTGAGGCCGTTCTCGGCCAGACCATCGAGCTCAACCGCACCGGGCTGGTCACCCTGGAACGAGCCCGGCTGCTGACCGACCTCACCGGTCCCGCCGGGCCGCCGGAGGACGGGGACGAGGCGACCAAGCTGACCGTCTACCTGGGCCGCCAGGAACGCATCGGCCGGGTACCTGCCTTCATGGCCGTCTGTGACCTGCTGCATCACCGCGGTATCGACGGCGCCACCGCGCTGCTCGGCGTGGACGGCACCGCGTACGGCCGGCGCGAACGGGCCGCCTTCTTCAGCAGGAACGCCGAGGTCCCGATGATGGTCATCGCCGTCGGCTCTGGCACGCGGATCGGCGGGGTCCTGCCCGAACTAGGCGCGCTGCTCCAGCGCCCGCTGCTCACCCTGGAACGCGTCCGCATCTGCAAACGCGACGGCCGGCTCCTGGCCGCCCCTGCGGTCCTGCCCGGTGCCGATGAGCACGGCATGGCCCTCTGGCACAAGCTCATGGTCTATACCTCCGAAGCGTTCCAGCACCACGGCCAGCCGGTCAACCGGGCCATCGTCGGCCGGCTGCGCTCGGCCGGACTCAGCGGCGCGACCACCACGCGCGGCATCTGGGGCTTCCACGGCCAGCACGCGCCACACGGCGACCGCTTCCTGCAGCTGGGCCGCCATGTCCCGGCGGTCACGATCGTCATCGACACCCCCGAACGCATCGCCGCGGCGTTCACCGTCATCGACGAGCTCACCAGCGAACGCGGGCTCGTCACCAGTGAGACCATTCCCGCCATGCGGGCCAGCACCGGGGAGCGTCATCGCGGCGGGACACGGCTCGCCACCCACCATCTTCGCGACCGCGGCTGACACTGCGCGAGCCGACGGCCCACGGCCCCTTGACCTCCCCGTTTCTCACGTATGAATGTGGCAGCCTGCACACTAGAGCGGGTAGGGTGCCACATCCATGCCCATGGGGACCGGCGCGTGAGCGCCTGGCGGGATCCCTGTTACCAGTGATGTCTCTTTCCGGTCCGCCGGGAATGCTGGTACGGGTCTAGCGCGCCGTGGCGCGGGCATCCCCAGCCGGCGCGAACGGGCTGCCTTCCGCTTTACCGCCGCCCCGCGGCCGCGTGACCACCCGCGGCCGGGTGACTGTCAGGGCGCCCTGACGACGTTGGCGAGGGGCTCCCCGACGGCGAACCGGGCCAGCTGGGCGGCGATCAGGCGGTCGGCGCGCGGGAAGAAGGCCGAACTGGCGCCCCCGACGTGCGGGGAGATCAGCACCCCAGGCTGCCGCCACAACGGATGATCGGCTGGCAGCGGCTCGGGGTCGGTCACGTCGAGCGCGGCCCGTATCCGCCCGGCCGAGAGCTCAGCCAGCAGGGCGCCGGTATCGACCAGCTTGCCGCGGGCCACGTTGACGAGCAGGGCCTGGTCCGGGAGCAGCCCGAGTTCCCTGGCCCCGATCAGGTGCTCGGTCTGCGGTGTGTGCGGTGCGATGAGGAAGGTGACCTCCGCTTGCGGCAGCAGCCGGTGCAGTTCATCGATCGGGTGCACCTGCGGCGGCCCAGGGCGGCCGTGCTGCGCGACGCGCGTGATCGAGGCTACTTCGAAGCCCTGCAGCCGCCGTTCGATCGCCTGGCCGATGTGCCCGTACCCGATGATCAGGACGTGCCGGTCCGCCAGCGACCGGCCCCAGGCCGGGCGCCAGGCCCCCGCTTCCTGGTCCCGGGCGAAGCGGTCCAGGTGCCGTCCGCTGGCCAGGGCCAGGGCCACCGCGAGTTCGGCGGTGCTGGCGTCATGCAGGCCTGCGGCGTTGCACAGCGTGGCCGCGGCCGGCAGGAACGGCAAGAACTCCTCGTAGCCGGCGGTGAGGGTCTGCACCACCTGCAGCTTGGGCATGTCCGCCGCCTTCTCGAGGACGGCTGCGCCCTTCATGTACGGAAGGACGTAGAAGGCGACCTCACCTATGCTGCCGGGCAGCGCGTCCCCGTCAGCCCGGTAGAAGTCGAGTTCCACTCCGGCGGGAAGAGGCCCCAGCCGCCGCTCGGCTTCGGCGCGGTCAGCGTAAGGCACCCAGGCAAGTGGCACGGATCAATCTCCTAATGTCTGGTGCCGGTTCCATTTCACCGGCCCCTGTCAGGACATTCTGCCGTCCAGCGAGCGCTGGTACCGGGCCACGACGGGATCCGCCCCGGCCGGCATCAGCCGGCTGACCGGGTTTGCCACATCAGGTCCACCGTGGCCTGTACGGCACGAAGGCTGGGCGTGGCCACCCCGATCAGGTCCGCTATCTCGATCACCGCGGTGAGCAGGGCCGCCGTTTCCAAGGGCTTGCCGCTCTCGAGGTCCTGCAGCATGGAGGTCTTGTGCTGGCCCACCCGCTCGGCGCCGGCCAGCCGGCGCTCCACCGTGAACTGCGGCGGCGGCGGGTCTCCCACGCCGGCCGCGACGTCGAGCACCTCTTGCATGATCCCGGCCACCAGCGATCGCGTCCCCGGATGCTCGCAGATCCGGGCCATCGTGGCACCCGTCAGCGCGCTGATGGGATTGAAGGCCGCGTTCCCCATCAGCTTCAGCCAGATCTGGGACCGGACATCGCCCGGGCGAGAGCGGAACCCGGCCGTCGTCATCGCGCCGGCAAAGCGCCGGCAGCGATCACTGTCACTGCGGTCCGGTTCGCCGACCGGGAACTGCCATCCTTCCAGGTGACGGATCACCCCAGGGTGCACTATCTCGGCCGCGGGGTAGGGGACGCAGCCGATCACCCGGCTCGGCGGAAGCGCGGCCGAGACCGAGCCGCCCGGATCGGCTGATTCGAGCCGGTGACCGTCATGCGGTCCGCCGTGACCGTAGAAGTACCACCAGGGGATGCCGTTCTGCGCCGGCACGATCGTGGTGCCGGGTCCGAGCAGCGGCTCGATCAGCGGCCCGCACGTGGCGTAGGAGTAGGCCTTGAGCCCCACCACGACGGCGTCCACGGGGCCGGCCTCCGCGGGGTCATCGGTGGCGGGAACGCGCACCACGATATCGGCGTCCAGGCCGATGATCCTCAGGCCGTCGCGGCGGATGGCCGCCAGATGGTCGCCGCGGGCGATGAGGCACACGTCCGAGCCGGACCGCGCGAGCATCCCGCCGACCAGGCCGCCGATGGCACCCGCGCCCAGGACCGCGATCCTCATCCGTCGCCCAGCACCTGGGCGAGCTGGCTCCGCTGGATTTTCCCGGTGTCGCCCTTGGGGATGGCGGCCACGATATGGATCCGCACCGGGACCTTGAAGGCTGCGAGCTGGCCGGCGCAGTAGGCCATCAGGGCCTTCGGCTCGACGACCTCCCGCGTCACCACCGCGGCGTGCACCACCTCACCATACTTCGCGTCCGGCGCGCCGTAGGTGGCGGCCTCGGCGACAGCCGGGTGCGTGAGCAGGACTTCGTCGACTTCTCGCGGCGAGATCTTCTCGCCCGCGCGGTTGATCATCTCCTTGACCCGTCCGACCAGGCGCAGGTAACCGTCGGCCGAGAGCCTGCCAAGATCGCCGGTGCGGAACCATCCGTCGCGGAAAGACTCGGCGTTCGCCCCGGGATTGTCGAGGTACCCCGAGGTGATGGACGCACCGCGGACCACTACTTCCCCCGGTTCGCCGGGCCCCACCGGGGTCCAGGACTTGTCGACCACGTCCAGTTCGATGTTGGTCGCGGTGCCCACGCTGCCCGGCCGGCGCTCAGCCGGCGGGAGAGGATTGGACGCCATCTGGTGGGTGGCCTCGGTCATCCCGTACGCCTCGAGCACCGGCACGCCCAGGTCGTCTTCCAGCCGCGCGGCCAGGGTCGGCGGCAGCGGCGAGGACGCCGAGCGCAGGAAGCGCAGCCGATGCCCGCTCCGCGGACCGGCCGGTATGCCCGCGAGCAGTGTGGGCACGGCAGAAACCCAGCTCACGTCCTGTTCGGCGACGGCCTCCCAGAAAGTTCTCATCCGCAGCCGGGCGGGCAGCACCACCGTGCCCCCGGCGGCCAGCGAGGCCAGGGTCACGCCGATGAGCCCGTGGACGTGGAACAACGGCATGATGCAGTACGCCGTATCGCCGGAGTCCAGACCGTAGGTTCCGGCGATCGTGGCCGTGCTGGCCGCGAGATTGGCGTGGCTGAGCGGGACGCTCTTGGGGCCGCCCGTGGTGCCGCTGGTCTGCAGGATGAGCGCGACCGAATCCGCGGCGAGTCCGGGCCGCGAAGCCCGGCCCGTGACCGGCCGTGTCCAGGGCTGGGTGGCGTCGATCTCCGCGACGCCTGCGCCGAGGGCGGCGCAGGCGTCCGCGGGACCCGACGCCTCGTGCACCAGCGCGTAAGCCGGCCGCAGCGCCGGCAGATGACGTTTGAGCTCCGCCACGGTCAGCTGCGGGTTAACCGGCAGCGCGGTCGCCCCCGCCCGGAGTATGCCGAGGAAGCCTACGGCGGCCTCCACGCCGGTCCACGAGGAAATCACCACCCGGTCACCCGGCGACACCCCAGCGTCGATAAGGCCCGCCGCACACGAGTTGACGCGCTCGCTCAGCTCGCCATACCGGATGGCCAGTCCCCGTAGCGGGTCAAGCAGAGCGAGCTGGTCCTGGTCACGGTCCCAGAGCGAAAAGACGGCCACGAAGCCAGCTTAGGCCGAGTGGATCCAGTATCCAATCGGCCTGGGTCGCTACGCCCGCGCCCACTTGACCCAAGATCATTTCAGCGGAACGTAGCTCCCTGCTTGCCGACGTCAGCGTGGCCCGCCCGCCTGGGCTCAGCCGCCTGCGCCGCGACCTGCCTACCGCTAGCCTGCGACGTAGGCTGTCGGTGGTACCGGGCGAGGCGGCCAACGGCGCCGAGTTCCACCCGCCCCAGCGCGACTCGGTAATCCGCTGGGACAACTGGTGACGGGAGAGATGAGCATGAGCCGTACCGCCCTGGTGACCGGCGGCGCGAGCGGGCTCGGCGCGGCGACCGCCGTGCGGCTGCGTGCCGACGGCTTCGCCGTGACGACGCTGGACGTCAGCGATCCGGCCGACGTCATCGCCGACGTAACCGACGAGCCGGCGCTGCGCCGCCTCGCCGGCGAGATCGGGCCCGTCGACGTGCTCGTCAACTCGGCCGGCATCGTGGGAGCGAACAAGCCGCTGCTGGAGACGACGGACCAGGAGTGGCGGCGCGTCTTCGACGTCAACGTCCTGGGCACGGTCAACACCATGCGGGCGTTCGTGCCCGGGATGTGCGAGCGGGGCTGGGGACGGGTGATCAACTTCGCCAGCATGGCCGGCAAGGACGGCAACCCGAACCTGTCGATCTATTCAGCGTCCAAGGCCGCGGTGATCGGCCTGACCAAGTCGGCGGGCAAGGAACTGGCCACCAGCGGAGTCCTGGTCAACGCCATCGCTCCCGCCGTCATCGCCACCCCGATGAACGACAGCACCGCCCCGGAAGTGCTCGCCCACATCACCAGCCTGATCCCGATGCAGCGCGTCGGCCGGCCCGAGGAGGTCGCCGAGCTGGTCGCCTTTCTCTCCTCGGACCGGATGAGCTTTTCCACCGGCGCCGTGTACGACATCAGCGGCGGCCGCGCGACCTACTAGCGCCGTGGCCGACCTGACGTTCGAGTTGCTCGACGGAAAACGGGCCGCCGCGCACGCGGACGAACTCGAGGCGCTGTACGCCGAGGTCTACGCCGACCCGCCGTACCGCCGGGAACGCGATGCCGCGCTGTTCGCCGACCGCTTCCGCGTCCAGTGCCGCCAGCCGGGCTTCGTGCTTGCCGAGGCCCGCCACGGCGGCTACCTGGTCGGTTACGCGTCCGGAATGCCGCTCCGGCCGTCTACCTCGTGGTGGCATGGCCTGACTACCTCGTTGCCTGAGGCGATCACCACCGAGCATCCCGGCCGGACCTTCGCCCTGACCGACCTGCTCGTCCGCGCGTCGTGGCGGCGGCAGGGCATCGCGCGAAGCCTGCACGACCTCATCCTGGCCGGCCTGAGGAACGAGCGACGCTTATTGTCCTGCCCGCGGCCACCCCGGCGCAGAATGCCCTCGCCCAGTGGGGCTGGCGCAAGGTCGCGCGGACACGCGATCCCGGCCCCGGCTCACCGGTGTCCGACGTGCTGGTCATCACGCTTCCGGCGTAGCCCGGCAGAAATGTCAGTGGTGCCGCGCATGATGGGAGGACGAACGAACACGAAAACCAGGTAGGGGGATCTCCCTGATGGCAGCAGGCGACACCCAGATTACGATCGCGGGCAACCTCGTCGACGATCCGGAGTTGCGTTTCACCCCGGCGGGGCAGCCCGTCGCGAAGTTCCGGATCGCGAGCACCCCGCGGTACCTCGATAAGACCACGAACGAGTGGAAGGACGGCGACAGCCTGTTCCTGACGTGCAATGTGTGGCGGCAGGCGGCGGAGAATGTGGCGGAGAGCCTGCAGCGGGGGATGCGGGTGATCGTGTCGGGGCGGCTGCGGCAGCGGTCGTATGAGACGAAGGAAGGCGAGAAGCGGACCGTGTATGAGGTGGAGGTCGACGACGTCGGCCCCTCGCTGCGGAACGCGTCCGCGAAGGTGAACCGGGTCGCCCGGTCCGGTTCGGGTGAGGGCGGCGGCTACGGCGGCGGCCAGCGCGGCTCCGGCTCCGCCGGCGGCCGGCCCGCGTCGGCGGCCGGCGGCACCCCGGGCGGTTCGGGCGGTTCGGGCGGCGGGGAATCCGACCCGTGGGCGACCGACGGCACGGGCGGCGGTTACTCCGACGAGCCGCCGTTCTAAAAACGGGGACTGAGGAACGCGCTCCGGCTTTCGTCGAGCCAGTCCTCGATCGGGCGGGCGTCCTGGCCGGTGACCTCGCGGACGTCGGTCGTCACCGAGCCGGCGGCACCGGACCGGATCCAGTCGAACCACTCCAGCGTGCCCTCAACCTGCCATGGCGTCAGCCCGCTGCCCAGCATCTGTTCGCGGGCGCGATCCGCGGGCAGGTCGGTGTAGTCGACCTGACGCGCGAAGACGGCGGAGATACGCGCGGCCACGTCTCGGTACCCCAGAGCCTCGGGCCCGCTCAGGACGTAGGTGCGATCCTGGTCGGCGGCCCCCGTCAGCACGCGCGCGGCGACCTTGGCGACGTCACTGGCCGCCACGAAGCCCACCCGGCCGTGGCCCGCGGGTGCGTAGATCGTCCCTTCCCGGCTCAGGCTTTCCGCCGCGGTCAGCAGGTTTTCCATGTACATAGCCGGGGCCAGGTAGCTGGCCGGCAGCCCGGTGGCGGCCAGATGCGTGGCGATCTGCCGGTGATTGCGCATGAACCGCACCTCGCAGTCTGGTTCCTGAAAGCCGTCGGCCGCGACCTTCACCACGTGCGGCCGGTGATCCGCCGCCACCAGCGCGTCGATAAACAAGATCTCGAGCTCTGCCTGTTCCTCGGACGCCGGGCTCAGCAGGAAGATCTGGTCAAAGAGCCGCAGCACCTCCGGGGCCGGCGGCTGGTCGAACGTCGCGACGATATGCTTCCCCGAGCCCGGCAGGTCAGCGCCCCTGGCCGCGACCCGGACCATCGCCGTAGCGTCAGCATCCGCATCGGCCAGGGCTTCCATCAGGCGGTAGCCGACCCTTCCGGTCGCTCCGGTCACCAGTATCACGGGGGCACGCCTCCGTCCTCGCCGCGGCCAGCACTAGCAACATTCAAGCATCACCAGCCGCTCACTGCTCAACGACGGTTACGCCGCGCCGCGAACAGCCGGGTCAGCACGTCCTGATTTCCGCCTGCCACATCGATGATCTTGGTGCGGCTCGCGGCTCCGGCTACCAGCGTCACCGCACTACGCCGGACGCCGAAGGCAGCGGCCACCGCGGTCAGCGCCGCCTCGGTAGCCCGGCCGTCCACGGCGGGCGCGCTGACCCGGACGATCAGGGCGCCGGCGTGCTCGCCGCCGATTCCGGGCCGGGGCGAGCGGGGATGCACCCAGATGGTGATGCGCATCAGCTGAACCATAATGGCAGACGGGTACCTAGCCGACCTGGTGCGGACAGGCGGAACGTGGAGGTCGTGATGACCGCGCGCTGGCGGGAAACGATCAATCTCGATGACCTGTGGGGATGGGTGGCGGGCTGCCGCGCCACCACGACGCGGCTCGCGGAACATGGGTCAGACCGACACCAGATCGCAGACGAAGATCAGCGTCTCGCCGGGAGCGATCACGTTTCCCGCGCCGCGGTCCCCGTACGCCAGATCAGGCGGGATGACCAGCTGACGGCGGCCGCCGACCTTCATTCCCTGAACGCCCTCATCCCAGCCCGCGATGACCCGCCCGGCGCCGAGCTCGAACTCGAGCGGAATGCCCCGGCTCCAGCTCGCGTCGAACTCCTCACCGGTGGAGTACGACACCCCGACATAGTGGACCTGGACCGTGTCGCCGGCCTTGGCCTCCGCGCCGTCCCCTTCCCAGATGTCGGTGATCTCCAGGTCGGCCGGCGGCGGCCCGCCGGGAAAATCGACCTCAGGCTTGTCGATGCTCATGCTCGCGTCTCCCTCGCTGGTCACGGCGAATCCCGCCCGGGTCGTCCGGAGCGGCCCTGCCCACCTTAAAGGGCGGCGCCACGCCCGCGAGGAACCGCCCGGAAACCAGGCACCAAGTCAACCGGACGCGCTCTGGCACGGCCGCGATCAAGCTCGCGCGGGCGCTGGTCAGGCTCGGCGACAACCACCGGGCAGCTCGCCCGCCGCAGGCAATATCCGCTGACCGAGCCGTGCATGAGCCCCTTCAGCACACGACCGCGTTGCGTTCCCACCACCAGCAGATCCGCAGGATTCGCGGCGAAGCCGGTAAGGACCGCACCTGGGTCACCTTCCGGCGTCTCGATGCTGATAGCTATATCGGCCGGGACGCCGCCGGTGGCGGCGCCGAACGTGCGCCGGACCAGTTCCGCCGCCGCCGCGCGTTGCGCGTACCCGGGGAACACCAGCACCACCCGACGGCGACCATCGCGGCGATGACGCCGGCCGCCATGGCCCGGCAGGCCAAGCGCCCAGGCCCGGACGGCCACCAGCGGAGCTCCGGATGCCCGGGCCAGGCCGACGGCCTGCCGGAGAGCAGCGACGCCGCCGGGCGAGTCATCGATGCCGACGACAACGCGTCCCCATCGGGCACGGCCCGATCCGTCCGGCTGAGCGGAAACAGGGGAACGTACCATCACCTCCGCCGTAGCCTCTGACGACGCGTTTCTCATCTTCCTCACCTCCGGCTAGCGCTCCTCACCGCTAGCCTGGTCCGGTGAAGTCATCTAGGTCAGGAGTGATGGGCCCGAATCGCCGGGACCTTCGGCCCGTGGTTTAGCCCGGCTGGCGCTGGACAGAGGACCGGAGGTTTCGACCCCGGCTACGAGAGGAGCCAGCCGTGTACATCGGCATCGGAACGGTCGTACTCATCGTGATCATCGTGCTCGTCGTGCTCGCCCTGCGCAGGTAGCCGCTACGCGGAGGTCGGCGTGCGCGGCACGGCCGCGCCTGTCCCCGACCCGGCGGCCAGCACCCGGGCCAGGGGCGGCCGCTCGGTCAGCTCGTTGAGGTGCTCGTCGAGGCGCAGGCCGTCCGGGGTGGCCACGGCGTGCAAGTAGACGTCCTGCCGCGGCAGGGCCAGGAGCCCGGATGCGTCCCGGCCAGGCATCTCCTGCTCGGGCAGATGAACCCGGCGGGCCAGCGCGCGCAGTACGGTGGAGCTCATCCGGGTGAGATCCCACAGTGGCTGGTGCCGGTTCTGCCGGGAGCCCAGGTCCACCTGGGCCATGGCCGGCAGGCCCGCCTCGGTGAACACGTCGATCAAGATCCCGACCTCCACCCCGTAGCCGGTGAGGAACGGGATATTGCACAGGAGTTCCCGGTGGACGGCGAACTCGCCCGCCAGCGGCTGCACAAATCCGGTCAGCGCGGGGCAGAAGAAATTGAGCAGCGGCTTGGCCGTCAGCTCGGTGACCCGGCCGCCGCCATCCGCGACCGACTGCCCTTCGGCGTGGAAGGGACGCCGGTACGCGGCCTTACTGAATTGCATTCCGGGGACGGTAAGCAGCGGCCCGAGCGTGCCGTAAATAAAACGCTCGCCGAAATCGCGGGTATCGGAGTCGGCGAATAGGACGATGTCGCCGCGCGCCACGGAAAGACCGCGCCACATCGCGTCCCCTTTGCCCTGCGAGGGTCCGTAGGCAGGCAGCAGCTCATTCTCGGAGTAGACTTCGGCGCCCTTGCCCCGGGCGATCTCCGCGGTCCCGTCGGCGGAGTCCGCGTCAACCACGATGACCTGGTCCACTAGGCCGGTACGCTCGTTCAGCCTGGCCACCGTGTCCAGGATCGGCCCGATGGTCTGGGCCACTTCCCTGGTGGGCAGGATCAGTGTGGTGGTGAGCGTACGCGCACCCCGGGTACTGGCGAGATCGCTAAAATCGCGGTAATTGAATGAGCGCTGCTCGAACCATTCCCAGACTGTCATTTCCATGTACGGCCTTCATTCAGGTCAGCACATCTAATAAGCTCGGCGGGAAGCACTGGCCCCTTGCTGTATCAGCATTCTCGCGCTTCCCCCCGGCACGGGTAACACACTATAACCCGCCAATTGTTAACCGCATGTTACGGCATGCTAAATCTGTTCGCAGATGGCTGGGGCTCGTCGTAATGCGCCGCATATTTCCCATTTGCCGACCGTCATCAGTTCGCCGGCGGCCTCGCCGGGCCGGGGTTCAAGGAGGCCGCGATGCGCTCGACCATATCGGTGAGTATGGGTTGCGGGGTGGCGAAGTTGAACCGGAAGGCGCCTGCGCCGCCCGCGCCGAAGGCGGGTCCGTCCACGACGGTGACGTGCGCGCCGTCGATGACCATTTCGCCAGGTGAGCGAGGCAGATCCAGCGCGGTGCAATCGAGCCAGCCGAGGTAGGTGCCATCCGGCGGGCGGAAGAGCACCTGCGGCAGGTGCCGGCTGAGCAGCTTGCCGAGCAGATGACGGCTGTCGTCGAGGTAGGCCAGGGCCTCGTCCAGCCAGGCCTCGCCGTGCCGGTACGCGGCGATGTTGGCGACGACGCCGGGGTTGCTCGCGCCGTGCGAGGCGAACATCCCCATGTCCTCCCAGCGCTGCCGGTCGGGCTCGTTGGACAGGATCACCTGCCCGCATTTGAGGCCGGGCAGGTTCCACGCCTTCGAGGCGGAGGTCGCGGTCAGCGTATGCGAGGCGGCGGCCTGCGAGGTAGCGGCGTAGGGGATGTGCCGCATCCCCGGATAGACCAGCGGCGCGTGGATCTCGTCGGCGAACACCCGGCCGCCGTGCCGCTCGACGACGTCGGTCAGCAGCGCCATCTCGCCGGCGGTGAAGACCCGCCCGAGCGGGTTGTGCGGGTTGCAGAAGACGAGCAGGTGTCCCCCGGCCCGGAACGCGTCCTCGATGGCGTCGAGGTCGAGGGTGAAGAAACCGGCCTCGCCGCGCATCCGGACCTGGATGATCTCGCGGCCGAGGAAGCCCGGCACGACGAGGAACGGCATGTAAGCCGGGGTCGGCAAGATGACCGGCGAGCCCGGCCGGGAGAACTGCGTGATGGCGATCTCCAGCGCCTTGATCACGTCCGGGACGTGCTGGACCATGGCGGGATCAACGTCCCAGCCGTAGCGGCGCCGCTCGAACTCCGCGCAGACCGCGGCCAGCTCATCGGCCAGGAACGGGGGCAGGTAGCCGAAGTTCGCGTCCGCGGACAGCCGGGCCAGCGCGTCGAGGATCGGCGGCGCGGCCCCGAAGTCCATCTCCGCCACGGCCGCGCCGAACCCGTCCGGGCCCGGAGCCGTCCACTTGAAGCTGCCGCGCGCGCGTAGCATCGCCACGGTGGTGGCGTCGATGGCCTGCTTGAGATTTCCTGGCACGCCACCATCCTCCCCCGCGGCCATCTCCGCCAGGTAAACGGGACTGGTATCCCGGTCAGCGGATCTTGACGCCGTTTCCCGCCGCGCCATAGCGTGAGTCCACCGTCGTCAACGCTGCCGTCCGCATTCGACTAAGGCTGGCCAAAGGGCGAGGTACTGCCATGCCGGAGGTGCTCACCGCGCCGCGCGTCATGACCGGCGACGAAACCGTAACCGACGGTGCGGTCGTCATCGGCGAAAGCACCGTGGACTGGACCGGGCCGGCCGCCGCGCTGCCGGCCGAGTACGCGGCGCTGCCGCGTACGGACTACCAGGGCGCCACGATCACGCCGGGGCTGATCGACAGCCACGTCCACCTCGGGTTCGACGGCGGCCCGGATCCGGCCGCCCGGATGCGCGGCGAGACCGACGCGCAGCAGCTGGTGCTGATGCTGCACAGCGCCCGGGACCTGCTGGGCGTGGGCGTGACCACCGCCCGCGACCTCGGCGGCCGGTCCTACCTGGATGTGGTCGTGCGGGATGCGATCGCCGCGGGCCTGGCCCGGGGCCCGCGACTGGTGGTGGCCGCCAGCCCGGTCACCGTCACCGGCGGGCACTGCTGGTTCATGGGCGGCGAAGCCGACAGCGAGGACGAACTGCGCCGCATCGTCCGCACCCACCACAAGCACGGCGCCGACCTGATCAAGGTCATGTCGACCGGCGGCTTCATGACGGAGGGCTCGGCGCCCTGGTACGCCCAGTTCACCAGCGCCCAGCTGGCCGTGATTGTCGAGGAGGCGGCCCGCGTCGACAAGCCGGTGGCGGCGCACGCCCACGGCATCGAGGGCATCCGCCGGGCGGTCGACGCCGGGGTCACCACGCTCGAGCACTGTTCTTTCGTGACCGAGACCAACGAGCGCCGCTTCGACGAGCCACTGGCCGCCAGGATCGCGGAGCGCGGGATCTTCGTCTGCCCGACCATCAACGCCAACGCGCCGTACGTCGCCGAGCTGACCGGCATCACGGTGGGCGAGCATGTCGTAGCCATGCACCAGATGGGCGTGCGGATCATCGCGGGCACCGACGCGGGCGTCGACAACACCCCGCACCATCAGTACGTCGGCGGCCTCGAGTACCTCGTGACGCTGGGCTTCCGGCCCGCGGAAGTGCTCGCGATGGCCACCACGGAAGCCGCCGCCGCGCTTGGCCTCGGGGCCGTCACCGGTCACCTGGCCCCCGGCTATGACGCCGACCTGATCGTCGTGGACGGCGACCCCCAGGCCGACATCACGGCGCTGCGCAGGCTGCGCCGCGTCATCGCCCGGGGCCGCGACTACCTGCCGGACAGCGGCCGCTTCGACGTCAGCGCGCCGGGCACGCCGTTCGCGTCCCCGGACCATGCCATCGACCTCAGGCTGCTCACCGCGGCGACCAGGCGGCGTCAGGCCTAGCTGGTTACCCCCGGGCGGGGCGGCGTCCGCCGTAGATGACGTTCTCGAGTTGCTTCCAGTAGACATCGATGCCCTCGAACCCGGCCGACCGCAGGTATTCCAGCTGCTGGCCGAGCGGGATCAGGTAGCGGACATGGTTGTCCCAGCGGGCCTGCTGCTGTGGCGTGCGATGCCGCCGCAGCGCCGCTGCTTCGGGGTCGTCGCGGTCATTGACCCGCTCCCAGGTCGCTTCCACCAGGGGATCCGGCGCGCGCACCAGGTCGTAGTTGAAGTACCAGCCGCCCGGGACCAGGTGATCGAGTATCTCGGCGAACAGGCCCTGCTTGCGTTCATCGGTCAGGTGGTGGACGCACAGCGAGGTGACCACCGCATCGAGCGCCGCGGGGATCGCCGCGGGCCACCGGGCGGCTGACATGTCGAACTCGACGTAGGAGTAGCGCCCGGCGAAGGGCCGCATCTCCTGCTCGCCCGCGCGCATCATCTCGGCGGAGAAGTCGGCGAGGATCGCCGTGCCGCGCGGATGCGCCGCCAGGATCGCCCGCGAGGCCGCCCCGGTGCCCGCCCCCAGGTCCAGGAAGGTGAAGGCCTCGTCCGCGAACGGCAGCAGGCGGGCCAGGAACCGCCGGTCCTCCACCCGCTTCCGCTCGCGCTTCGCTTCCTCCGCCGCCCAGGCCTTAACGATCTCCCCGGACTGCCAGATGGCCGCGTTCTGGTCCATGCTCATGATCGTGTGAACTTACCCCCCTTCCCCTGGGATAACTACCCGCGATCACGCCACCGGCGGGGCCGCGGGGGGAGGCCAGTCGGGCGGCGGGGCACCGTAGGTGGCCCGCAGCTCGTGCTTGAGGACCTTGCCCGCGGCGTTGCGGGGCAGCTGGTCGACCAGGACGAGGCGAGTGGGTTTCTTGTAGGAGGACAGCTTCCCCCGTGCCCAGGCGGTGAGGTCGTCCAGCGTGGGCGGCGCGGCCGGGTCGGCCGGGACGACGACCGCTATCGGGGTCTCGCCCCACCGGTCATGCCTGGCGCCGATGACGGCGATGTCGGCGACGGCCGGGTGGGCGGACAGTACGTTCTCGACCTCGGCGCAGTAGATGTTCTCCCCGCCGGAGATGATCATGTCCTTCTTGCGGTCGACCACGTAAAGGAAGCCCTCCTCGTCGGCGCGGACCAGGTCGCCGGAGTGGAACCAGCCGCCGCGGAACGCCTCGGCGGTGGCCTCCGGGTTCCGCCAGTAGCCGGCCATCAGGGTCGGCCCGCGGTAGACGATCTCGCCCACCTGGCCCGGGGCCACGTCGTTCATCTCCTCGTCGACGATCCGCGCGGCGATGGTCGGGATGGGCTTACCTACCGAGCCGATCTTGCGGATCGCGTCACCGCCCGGCAGGTACGTCGTCACCGGCGACATCTCGGTCTGGCCGAACACCGAGATGATCTCCGCCGCGGGGAACGTCGCGGCCATGGTTTCCAGCAGGGTCACGGTGGCCGGCGCGGCGCCCCAGCTAAGACTGCGCAGCGACCCCGTCCGCCGGGTGGCGTCGGGATGGGTGCACAGGACCTGCCATTGCGCCGGCACCAGGAACAGGTGGGTGACGCCCTCGGACTCGATCACGTCCAGTGTGGCGGCGGCGTCGAATGGCGCCGTGGGCATGATGACCGACGTGCTGCCGATCATCAGCGCAGGCGGCATGGTCCCGATGCCGGCGATGTGGAAGAGCGGTACGTTGAGCAGGGCGACGTGGCCGCCGTCGTGCAGGCGCGAGGTGCGGATCGCGGTGATGGCCTGCATGAGCAGGTTCAGGTGGGTCAGCATGGCGCCCTTGGGCAGGCCCGTGGTGCCCGAGGTGTACATGATGAGCGCGACATCGCGCTCGTCGATCTGGACCTCCGGCGGCGCGGCCGTGACCGCGTCGAGCAAGGCCTCGTAGGATTCGGCCCCGGCGGCGACCCCGCCTACGTCCCCGGCGGGATCGAGCCCGGTCACGATGATGGGCGGCGGCGGCAGCAGCGCGGCCGAGGCGGCCGCCGCGAGCGGGGCGGCCTCGGCATCGGTGACGATGAGGCGGGCGCCGCTATCGCCCAGGACGTAGGCGGCCTCGGCCGGGGCGAGGCGGAAGTTGACCGGGACGGCGATCGCCCCGGCGGCGTTGGCGGCGAGGGTCGCCTCGACGAACTCCGGCCGGTTGGTCATCAAGATCGCGACCCGGTCGCCCTGGCCCACCCCCCGGACGGCGAACGCCGCGGCCAGCCGCTGGACGCGCTCGTGCAGCCGCGCCCACGAGATCGACACGCCCCCGAACCTGATCGCGGCCTGGTCCGGGATCGCGTGGGCGTGCCGGGCGACGTGATCGACCCAGTGAGCGCCGCCGTGGGGCAACCGGGCTGCAAGCATCGTTGTCCTCCGTCGGTCAGCGTTCAGCAGTACCTCGGGCGCGCGCTCGATCCCGAGGCGCTCGGGGAACCTGCCTGGAGCGGATGGCACCTCAAGGATCGCGTGGTTCGGCATCTGCATTTCCTTCGCGTCGGTGGTCGCCGATCACCTACCGAAGGTACCGGCGCCGCCGCGGGAACGCCGCGACTTCGGACCCGCGCGGATTCCCGGGCGGGGGGCAGGCAGGACGGCCCGTTCGGCTCAAAATTCTTTATTTTCCCGAACGGGACGTGGTGCCACGGTCCGGCCCGGCTGCACGCGATCCCGGGCTTGCCATAATCGTACATATGTTTGATACTATCGGCATGGTTTCACCGGGAACTGGAAGAAGAGACGAAACGGATCGGGTGACGGTGGCGCGGCTGACCGGCGCGGCCCGGCGGCACGCCCCCCGCCGCGCACCCACCTGGGCGGAGACCGCCGCCGCGGTGGCTGAGCTGCGCGAGATCGCCCGCGGCCGCGGCGACCTGCTGGCCGAGGCGGCGGGCCTGCTTATCGGCTTTTACCTGGGCACGCCCGAGGAGGCGAAGGCCGGGACCGCCGCTCGTTACTGCCGGGCGGCGGGAGCGGCGGCGGCGGAGATCCCGCGGTGGATCGCCGAAGGGCAGCGCCGCGCCGCGTACGCGCGGGATGTCCCGTACGCGAGCTAGGTCTCGCGGTCGGCACGGCGGTGGTGGACCTGTGCACCTACGAGGACTGCCACACCGGCAGCTACCGCTCCGTGCCCATCGTCGTGATCGCCTCGGCGCTCGTCAGCTGCGCCAGCAGGCAGGCGTACTCGAGGCTGCAGTACGTGTTCGTCGGTGGCTCGCCTTTCCTCGTCATGCCCGCGAACATAAAGTTCCCGCCTAACGACATCGTGGGAGCAACCAGGCCCATCCCGTCGCCGGACCAGACCGTCAGGCTCGGCTGCTGACGCCTGGCCGGCCGGAATCAGGTCGCGGCGCGGCCGGAGACGTGCTCGCCGGGGGCCCGGGCGCTGGCCCGGACCACGGCGGGGTCGAACCCGGCCGCGAGCGCGGCCAGCGCGGCG
Source organism: uncultured Actinomycetes bacterium (assembly GCA_963806335.1). Lineage (GTDB taxonomy): Bacteria > Actinomycetota > Actinomycetes > Streptosporangiales > Streptosporangiaceae > Palsa-504. The sequence continues at coordinate 85,510 of CAWDXO010000010.1, read as the reverse complement.
TCCAGGTAGTAGGTCAGCTCGGCGTCGGCCCGGGCCGACCAGCGGTCGTAGGCGGCCCGGCATGCGGCCAGGGTGGCCCGGCCGACGGCGAGCGGGTAGAGCGAGTCGGCGGGCTGGCCGAGCCGGGTCGCGGCGAAATCGCTGATGGCCCGCTCCCACGCGTCGTAGTGGACGGCGGTACTGGACTGCAGCGCGGGCACGCCGCCGACCAGGTTCATCCGCATCCGCAGCTCGGGAACGTCCTGCGGGCCGTAATGACTGGCCGTCACCACCGCGCGGCGGATCGCGTCCATCATCGGCACCGCGGCGGGCACGTCCGCCAGCGCCGCGCGGATGGTCTCGACCTCGTGGTCGAACTCGCTCCACAGGACGCTGGCCTTGGAGCTGAAGTACCGGAAGAACGTCCGCTTGCTGACCCCGGCCTCCGCGGCGATCTGCTCGATGGTCGTGTTGTCGAAGCCCTGGTCGGTGAACAGGCGCAGGGCGATCAGCTCGAGCTCGCGGCGGCTGGTGCCGGGGGGCCGGCCGCGCCGGGCGCCGGCTGCGTCCCCCGCCTTGCCTGCCAGCGCCTTGCCGGGCAGCGCCTTGCCTGCCAGCGCCTTGCCGGGCAGCGCCTTGCCGGGCAGCGCCTTGCCGGGCAGCACCGCGGGGGTGGGCACGGGGCCGGTCAACGCGGTGCTAGTCAACGCGGGAGCTGCCTCTCAGGAGAAGGGCCGGAAGAGTTCCTCGGACCAGTCTTGCTTATGTCACAAGGTGACGTTAACATGCGAACTATATTCGTCACCGCGTGACGGAAATCGACTGGCCGGAACTAGCAGGACATCTGCGCAGCTAGGAGAGAGTGTCATGAGCGAACGCGCCGGGACCACAGAGGTCACGCAGAGCACCGGGACAACGGAAGCGGCGGAGCCCGAACTGGCGACGGCGGACCTGCTCGTGGAAGAGGTCTCCATCGACGGCATGTGCGGTGTCTACTGAGGCACCGGCCAGGAGCGCGCGGGCCGGGTTTGACCTCGACCGCCCCTGGCAGCTGCACCCGCAGGTGTCGGTACGCCCGGAACGGTTCGGGGCGCTGCTCTACCACTTCGGCACCCGCCGGCTGTCGTTCCTGAAGAGCCCGGCACTGCTCACCGTGGTCAGCTCGCTGGCCGAGGCGCCGAGCGCGCGGGAGGCGTGCCGGCTCGCTGATGTCAGCGATGCGGAACTGCCCGCCTACGCCGCCGCCCTGGCGACGCTGGCGAGCTCACAGATGATCTGCCCGCGGGTGAGCTCATGACCCTCCCGCTGGTGGAGCAGTTCGCCTACGGGCTGGACGCGCCGATCTGCCTGACCTGGGAACTGACCTACGCCTGCAACCTGTCCTGCGTGCACTGCCTGTCCAGCTCCGGCCGCCGCGACCCGCGCGAGCTGTCGACCGGGCAGTGCCGGGCGGTCATCGACGAGCTGGAACGGATGCAGGTCTTCTACGTGAACATCGGCGGCGGCGAGCCGACGGTCCGGCCGGACTTCTGGGAGCTGGTGGACTACGCCACCGCCCATCACGTCGGGGTGAAATTCTCCACCAACGGCGTGCAGATCACCCCGGCAGCGGCCCGGCGGCTGGCCGCCAGCGACTACGTCGACGTGCAGATCTCCCTCGACGGGGCGACCGCCGAGGTCAACGACGCGGTGCGCGGCCGCGGCTCGTACGACACCGCGCTGCGGGCGATGTCCGCGCTGGCTGAGGCCGGTTTCCGCGGCTTCAAGATCTCGGTGGTGGTGACCCGGCAGAACGCCGGCCAGCTGGATGACTTCAAGGCGATCGCCGACCGGTTCGGTGCGCAGCTGCGGCTGACCCGGCTGCGGCCGTCGGGCCGCGGCGCCGACGTGTGGGACGAGCTGCACCCGACCTCCGCCCAGCAGCGGCAGCTCTACGACTGGCTCGTGGCCCGCGGCGAGCAGGTGCTGACCGGCGACTCGTTCTTCCACCTCGCGGCCTACGGCGACGCGCTGCCCGGCCTCAACCTGTGCGGCGCGGGCCGGGTGGTCTGCCTGATCGACCCGGTCGGGGACGTCTACGCATGCCCGTTCGCGATCCACGACAGCTTCCTGGCCGGTAACGTCCGCGGCCCAGGCGGCTTCGCCGCGGTGTGGCGGGACTCGGAGCTGTTCGCCGGGCTGCGCCAGCCACAGACCGGCGGCGCCTGCCGGTCGTGTTCGGCGTACGACTCATGCCGTGGCGGGTGCATGGCGGCTAAGTTCTTTACCGGGCTGCCGCTCGATGGCCCCGATCCCGAGTGTGTCAAGGGCCACGGCGAGCACGCGCTTTCCGCGCTGGCCGGCGCGGTGACCCCGCGCCCGTCGGGTGACCACTCGCACCGGTCGCGCCCGGTGCCGGTATCGATCGGCGCCCGCCCGCCCGCCGCCGGGGCCCCGGACCGAGCCTGCGACGAGAGTCCGCTCGCCGGGTTCCAGCCGGGCCGCGCCGACGCGGGCTGACGCCGGAGTCATGACTACGCCCGAGCCGCGGCATGGGGCCGCTCTAGGGACAGGCCGTGTCGACGGCCGTGACACAGGTGAAAGAGGAGAAGCAAGTGGCAGGCAAGCTCGAAGGCAAGGTGGCCTTCATCACGGGCGCGGCGCGCGGCCAGGGCCGCAGTCACGCGATCCGGCTGGCGCGCGAAGGCGCGGACATCATCGCCGTCGACATCTGCGCTCAGATCGATAGCGTGGCCTACCCGATGGCCACCCCCGACGACCTCGCCGAGACCGTCAAGGAGGTCGAGGCCCTTGACCGGCGGATCGTGGCCAGGCAGGCCGACGTGCGGGACGAGGCGGGCCTGCGGGCGGCGTTCGAGGCGGGCGTGGCCGAGCTCGGCCCGGTCGACATCGTGCTGGCCAACGCGGGCATCGCGCCGATGGCGCTGGGCGAAGAGCCCCACGAGGCCTGGCAGGACGTGATCGACGTCAACCTGACCGGCGTGTTCAACACGGTAGAGATCGCGATCCCGTCGATGATCGAGCGCGGCGAAGGCGGCGCGATCGTGCTGACCAGCTCCACCGCCGGGATCAACGGGATCGGCGGCTCGGGCCGCGGCGGGCTGGGCTACACCGCGTCCAAGCACGGCGTGGTGGGCCTGATGCGCTCCTACGCGAACACCCTGGCCCCGCATCGCATCCGGGTGAACTCGGTCCACCCGACCGGGGTCAACACTCCCATGGTGGTCAACGAGGTGATGCAGGAGTTCCTGGCCTCCGCTCCCAGCCTGTCCGACGCCATGGCCAACGCGCTGCCCGTCGACATGGTCGAGGCGGTCGACATCTCCAACGCCATCCTGTGGCTGGTCTCCGACGAGGCCCGCTACGTCACGGGCGTGACGCTGCCGGTCGACGCGGGCTTCACCAACAAGAAGTGAGTGCGGCCCAGGAAGAAAGCGAGAGAGCGATGGCAGGACGAGTAGCGGGCAAGGTCGCCTTCATCACCGGCGCCGCGCGGGGCCAGGGCCGGTCGCACGCGATCCGGCTGGCCGAGGAGGGCGCGGACATCATCGCGGTCGACATCTGCCGCGACTACGAGACCGTGGGCTACCCCATGGGATCCGAGGCGGACCTGGCGCAGACGGTGAAGGCGGTCGAGGCGCTGGACCGGCGGATCATCGCCACCCAGGCCGACGTCCGTGACGCCGCCGCGCTAGCGGCCGCCGTCAGCGACGGCGTGGCCCAGCTGGGGCGGCTGGACATCGTCAGCGCCAACGCCGGCGTGTGCACCATCCAGACCTGGGACGACGTGACCCCGGCCGTCTGGCAGGACACCCTGGACACCAACCTGACCGGCGTCTGGAACACGATGGTGGTCAGCGTCCCGCACCTGATCGCGGCCGGCGGCGGCTCGATCATCTGCACCAGCTCGACGGCGGGGATCAAGGGCCTGCCCTACCTGGCCCCCTACGTGGCGGCCAAGCACGGCGTGGTCGGCATCGCCCGCACCATGGCCAACGAGCTGGCCGCGCACAAGATCCGGGTCAACACGGTGCACCCGACCGGGGTGGACACGCCGATGGGCAACGGCCTGGGCGGCCTCGAGGCGCTGATCGGCCGCGACCCCAGCCTCGGCCCGATCTACATGAACGCCCTGCCGGTCGAGACCGTGGACGCCCGCGATATCAGCAACGCGGTGCTGTTCCTGGCCTCCGATGAGGCGCGCTACGTCACCGGGCTCGAGTTCACCGTGGACGCCGGCAATACGATCAGGTAACTGGAGGCTTTGAACCAAATGAGCTCGGATGAGGCCCCCGACCTGGCGTCCGCCTACGGCCGGGTCGCCGCGCACCTGGTCGGCCGCGAGCGTGAGGTAACCCTCGCGCTCGCGGCGGTGGCCGCCGGACGCGACATCATCCTGGAGGGACCGCCCGGGACCAGCAAAAGCACGCTGCTGCGGGCGATCACGGCCGAGTGGGGCATCCCGCTGGTATTCGTCGAGGGGAACGCCGACCTGACGCCGGCCAAGCTGATCGGCCACCACAACCCGGCCCGGGTGCTGCGTGAGGACTACAGCCCGGACAACTTCGTCGCCGGGCCGCTGCCGCAGGCCATGCGCGAAGGCGGCTTCCTGTACATCGAGGAGTTCAACCGGGCCCCCGAGGACACCATCAACACGCTGCTGACCGCGATGGCCGAGCGGCAGATCGCGGTGCCCACCGCCGGGACGGTGGTGGCGGCGCCCACGTTCCGGGTCATCGCGTCGATGAATCCTTACGACAACGTGGGCACCACCCGGCTGTCCACCTCGGTCCACGACCGGATCTGCCGGCTGGCCATCGGCTACCAGGACGCGGCGGCCGAGCGTGGCATCGTGGCGCTGCGCGCGCCGCTGCCCAAGCTCGCCCCTGACCTGTACGACCGCCTGGTCAGCGACGCCGTGGCGGTCACCCGCGCCACCCGGGAGCACCCCGACATCCGGCAGGGCAGCAGCGTGCGCGGCGCCATCGACCTGACCCTGGTGGCGGGCCAGCTGCTGGGGCTGCGCGAGATCACCGGCGTCGCCGGCGAGCGGTATCCGGACATGGTGTACGACGCTATGGTGGTCGCCCTTTCCGGGCGGATCTTCCTGGACGAGACGGTCGATCTCACCCCGGAAGCGGTGCTGCGGCAGATCTGGGCAGACCAGTTCATCCTGGCCCCGGCCGCGGCGGCGCCCGGTTGAAGAGCGGTAGCGGCCGACTCGCCGCTGCGGCGTCCCGGTGGCCGGCGGCCCAGCCGCCCGGCCGCGCCGCTGCGCCGCCGGCCGAAGCAGCTCGACGCGGAACCGCAGCTGCATGAGCTGGCGAGCCCGGGCGGAGCCGGGGGCCTGGTGCTGGCCGGCGGCGGCCGGGCCGGGCGATCCGCGCCGCGACCTGGCAGCGGCGGCCCCGCGATGACCGCCGAGCAGGGCACGCTGGCCGACGTCCTGGACGGTGCGGCCGCGGATCCGGAGACGTTGCGGCGCGCCCGGCAGATCGCCGCCCGGCTGGCCGTGCCTCGGCCGCGGCGGGACACCACCGCCCGGCGGGGCGCGGGCGAGCTGGCCAGCCTGCGGTACCGCGGCGGTTCGGACGACATCGACCTGGACCGCACCGTCGAGCAACTCGTCGAGCACCCGCTACCGGACGAGGACGACATCATCGTCCGGGAACGGATCCGGACCAGGCGCAGCGTGCTGCTGCTGGCGGACGTGTCCGGCTCGATGCGCGGCGAGCGGGTCCGGACCGCCGCCGCGACCGTCGGGGCGCTAGCCGCGGAGCTGAGCCGCGACGACCTGGCGGTGATCGCGTTCTGGTCGGACGCGGCGATCCTGAGCCATCTGGGCCAGCACATTCCGCCGCAGGCGCTGCTCGATACGATGCTGCGCATTCCGGCGAAGGGGCTGACTAACATCGCTTTCCCTCTCCAGGTGGCGGCGCGCGAGCTGGCCAGGGTCCCGGCGCGGGACGCCCGGGCCATTCTGCTCTCGGACTGCGTGCACAACGCCGGCCCCGATCCGCGGCCGTTCGCGGCCCGGCTGCCGCGGCTGGACGTCCTGCTCGACACCTCCGGCGAGCAGGACGCGGACCTGGCCCGCGAGCTCGCCCGCCTCGGCCACGGGCGGCTGCGGCGTATCCGCACCTATACCGATGTCGCGCCCGCCCTGAGCGAAATCTTCGCCTTCTGACCGAGGAGCAAACAGTGTCCGTTGTCGTCGTCGCCACGATCCGCCCGCTGCCCGAGCATCGCGATGAGGTGATCGAGGCCTATGCCGCGACCATCCCGCAGGTGCACGCCGAGGACGGCTGCGAGTTCTACGCGCTGCACCAGGCGGAGGACCGGCTGATCATGGTCGAGAAGTGGGCCAGCGCTGACGCGCTGAGGACGCACAGCCAGGGCGCGGCGCTGGCCGCGCTGCGCCCGCAGCTGGCCGGCAAGGTGGCCGGACCGGCCGAGGTCATCGTGCTGCAGGCGGTGCCGGCCGGCGACCCGGCCAAGGGGATGCTCTGACGTCCTCCCCGCCTTTCCGGTAGGCCGTTCACCTGGCCGCCCCGGAGGTCACGAACGGAGGAAAGGGAATGAGCGATACCGGGAACCGGGTCGCGCTGGTCACGGGCGCGGCACGCGGCATCGGCGCGGCCACGGTCGCGGCCCTGGCGGCCGACGGCTGGCACGTCGTCGCGGTGGACCGGTGCGCCGACGACCCGGCCCTGCCGTATCCGCTGGGAACCCGTGCGGAGCTTGATCGCGTCGTAGCCAGCGCCTGCGCGGCGGGCGGCCGGGAATGCGCCGTCGCGGTGCAGGCCGACACCCGTGACGCCGGGGCCCTGGCCGCCGCCGTAGCGGTGGCCGAGGATCACTGGGACGGGCTGGACGCCGCCATCGGGGCCGCGGGCGTCGTCGCCGGCGGCGTGCCCGCCTGGCAGGTCCCGCCCGATCAGGAACGGGCCGTGCTCGATATCGACCTGGGCGGCGTGCTGACCCTGGCCCGGGTGGCCGTACCCGCCCTGCTGCGCCGACCGGAGCCGCGCCGCGGCCGGTTCCTGGCCGTCGCGTCGGCCGCGGCCAGCCGCGGGCTGCCGATGCTCGCCGCGTACTGCGCGGCCAAGGCGGGGGTGGCCGGCTTCATCCGGGCCCTGGCCGCCGAACTGGGCGGCACCGGCGTCACCGCGAACGCGGTCAGCCCCGGCTCGACCGCCACTCCCATCCTGGCCGAGAGCGCCCGGCTCTACGACCTGCCGGACGCCGCCGCCTTCGCCGCTCAGCAGCCGCTCGGCCGGCTGCTGCAGCCGGCCGAGGTGGCCGCGGTGCTGGCGTTCCTGGCCGGGGACGGCGCCAGCGCCATGACCGGGGCCGTGGTCCCCGTCGACGGCGGCCTGGCGCTGTAAGGCGACGTCCGGCGCGGTAGGACGGCGCGCCGGCGCTCTCGCCGGCCGTCAGTTACTCCTCGAGCTGGGCGTCCAGGGTGATGTCCACGCCGGTGAGCGCCTTGCTGACCGGACAGCTCGCCTTCGCCTGCGCGGCGACCTCAGCGAACTGCCCGGCGGTCAGGCCCTCCGCCTCACCGCGCACGGTGAGCTTGATGCCGGTCAGCCGGAAACCGCCCGCCGGGTCGGGTCCGAGTGACACGTCGGCCTGCACGTCGAGCGCCTGGGGCGTGCCGCCGACCTGGGCGATCAGCGCGGACAACTGCATCGCATAGCAGGCCGAGTGGGCGGCCGCGATGAGCTCCTCGGGGCTGGTGTAACCCCCGGCATCCTCGGCGGCGCGCCTGGGGAAGGACACCTCGTAGGTACCGAGCTTGGAACTCGTAAGCTCGACCTGGCCCACGCCCTGCTCCAGGTTTCCGGTCCAGCCGGTACGTGCCGTTCGGGTTGGCATCGGTTCTCCTTATCCAGCTTGATCAAACATCCGTTCCCACCCTAGTACGGACCCGCGGGCCGGGTCGCCCGAGTCGCCTGTGGTTCGGCTCAGCGGTGGCATAAGTTGGGGTTATGGCGACTGCGAAACGTCAAGGCACCTCAGAGCCCAAGCTGGGCCCGACGATCTTCGTCCTGTTCGGCGCGACCGGCGACCTGGCCAAGCGGCAGGTACTTCCGGCCTTCTACCGGCTGGCCCTCGAGGACCTGCTGCCGAAGCAGTGGCTGCTGGTCGGCAACGGCCGCGGCAATGTCGCGCACGAGGACTTCCGCGCTCACGTCCATGATGTGCTCACCGAGTTCGGCCCGAAGCCGGAGCCGGCCGCCTGGGATGCCTTCGCCGAACGGCTGTTCTTCGCCGGCGGCGGCTTCAACAGCGACGACCCGGGCAGCCTGCTCGACGACCTGGATAAGGCCCGCAAGTCCCTGGGCGGCGACCCGCAGCTCGTGCATTATCTCGCGATACCGCCTGTCGCCTTCGCCGAGACGACGAAGGCCCTCGGCGCGCACGGACTGGCCAACGGCGCCCGGGTGGTCTACGAGAAGCCGTTCGGCACCTCACCGCAGAGCTTCCGCACGCTGAACCGGGTGGTCCACTCGGTCCTCGACGAGCAGCAGGTCTACCGGATCGACCATTTCCTGGGCAAGGAAGCGACCCAGGACCTGCACCTGCTGCGTTTCGCTAACGGAGTGTTCGCGGCGATGTGGGACCGCCAGCACATCGAGTCCGTCCAGATCGACGTGCCGGAAAAGCTCGGCATTACCGACCGGGCCTTGTTCTACGACGCCACCGGCGCCGTGCTCGACATGCTCGTCACCCACCTGTTCCAGGTGGCGGCCGAGGTCGCGATGGAACCGCCGGCCAGCCTCGGCGCCCTCGACCTGCAAGCCGCCCGCGAGAAGGTGATCAAGTCATTCCGGCCGTTGGACCCGGGCGAGGTGGTGCTCGGCCAGTTCAAGGGCTACCGCGACGTCCCCGGCGTGTCGCCCAGGTCCAGCCAGGACACGTTTGTCGCCGCCCGGATGTGGATCGACAACGCCCGCTGGCGCGGGGTGCCGTTCTACCTGCGCACCGGCAAGCGGCTCGCCGAGAGCAGGCAGCAGGTCAGCCTGGTCCTGCGCGAGCCGTCCGGCCCGCTCGCCGGGCAGCTGCCCAGCGAGTCGAACGTGCTGTCCTTCTCCCTGGCCGGGGACGGCGAGATCGAGCTGTCCCTGGTCGCCAAGAAGCCGGGCCCCGTGCTGGCGCTCGACCGGGCCGTCGCCTCGATCCCGTTGTCGGGCCTGCCCGCCGCGAACCCGCTGCCACCTTACGTCCGGCTGATCCACGACGTCCTGATCGGCGACCGGTCGCTGTTCACCCGCCCGGACGGGCTGGCCGCGACGTGGAAGGCGGCAGGCCCGCTGCTGGCGAACCCGCCCAAGGTCGTGCCCTACGCGCCTGGATCATGGGGACCGGCACAAGCCCGCAAGCTCATCGCCCCCGGCCGCTGGCTCCTCGGCCAGTAGCCCGCGCCCCACGGGCATCCCCTACCCCACTCCGGCCGTCATCGGCCCGGGACAGCTCCGTATGGTTGTGGCAGCCTGCACACTCTTATGTGCAGGCTGCCACAACCATGCCATTCCGATCCGAGGCCTGCGGGGCGGGAGTGGGGCAGGGGGTGCGGGTGGTAGAGGCTCGAGCGGGTACAGGCTCGAGCGGGTACAGGCTCGAGCGGGTACAGGCTCGAGCGGGTAGAGGCTCGAGCGGGTACAGGCTCGAGCGGGTAGAGGCTCGAGCGGGTAGAGGCTCGAGCGCGGGCTAGGCCGACGGGGTGAGGCTGGGCGCGCCCAGCTGGGCGGTCAGTGTGGCGTAGTCCCAGAGCACCCGCTGCGAGCGGATGCGCATGTGCTCGAAAGCGACGACCGCGATGGCGAGCACCTCGGCCCGCCGGTATGTGGGGCCGATCCCCGGCAGCAGCCAGGGCAGCTCGCGGTCGTGGGTGAACGACACGGTCGCCTCATCGACTAGCCGGAACCGGTCCACGGTCCGGGAGATCCTGACCACGGCCAGGTCGCCGGGCAGGTGCGGCAGGAAGTCCTCGGTGTAGAACCGCCTGACAGCCTGGCCGCCGACGGCACCCGTCATGGCCGGGATGTGCAGGACCGACGGCTCAGCGGTCAGCGGCGCGAGCGACGCCTCCAGGTCACGCCGCCCGAGCAGCGCCTCGCGGCGCCCGTCCCACACCCGCTCGAGCTGCCGCATGAACTGCGCGATGGCCGTGGTCACCTCGTCAAACTACCCATTTTCCCGCGGGTGACCCGGCCAGCCCGGGCCGACCGCTCCGGCTAGCCCGACCCGGCGAGCGTGCGCGGCCGGCGCCAGCCTGGGCGTGACCCCGCCCGGAATGTCGGGACGTGGAGGTACGGTGAGCGCGTGCTCGAGTCGTTTCATCCCGCCGTCCGGGCCTGGTTCGCGGGCCGGTTCCCGGCCGGTCCGACCGAGCCGCAGGCCGCGGGCTGGCAGGAGATCGCCGCGGGCCGGAACACGCTGATCGCGGCGCCGACCGGGTCGGGCAAGACCCTGGCCGCGTTCCTGGTCTGCATCGACCGGTTCTACCTCGCCCACGAGGCGGCATGTCCGCACGATCTGTACTGCGGACACGATCTGGCCGGCGGCCCCGATGCCCCCGCGGCTCCGGGCGAAGCGCCCGGCGCGCGGCCCCGCGACGCGGCCGCCGCGCCGCCGGGGGGCGGGCCGCAGGTCGTCTACGTCTCCCCGCTGAAGGCGCTGGCCACCGACATCCAGCAGAACCTGGAGGCCCCGCTGCGCGAGATCGCCGCGGTGGCCGGCCAGCTCGGGCTCGGCGCGCCCGCGATCCGGGTGGCGGTCCGGACCGGCGACACGGCCGCCGCGGAGCGCGCGGCCATGCTCAAGAAGCCGCCGGACATCCTGATTACCACCCCGGAGTCGCTCTATCTGCTGGTGACCGCGGAGCGGAGCCGGTCAATGCTCCGCAGCACCCGGACCGTCATCGTCGACGAGATCCACGCGGTCGCCGCCAACAAGCGCGGGTCGCACCTGGCCCTCACCCTGGAGCGGCTCGCGCACGTCGCGGACGGCCCGGTGCAGCGGGTGGGCCTTTCCGCGACCCAGCGCCCGATCGAGACCATCGCCCGGCTGCTGGTCGGCGCGGGCGAGGACCGCGACCACCCGGACGGGACGCCCCGGTGCGCGATCGTGGATTCGGGCCATCGCCGGGAGCTTGACCTCGCCCTGGAGCTGCCCGACGACGAGCTCGGCGCGGTGCCCACGACCAGTCAGATGGAGCAGATCCTGGACCTGATCGCCGGGCACGTGAGGCGTCACCGGACCACGCTGGTGTTCGTCAACACCCGGAGCATGGCCGAGCGGGTCGCCCACCAGCTGGGCGAACGGCTCGGTGAGGAGGTCGGGGCTCAGGTGGCCGCCCATCACGGGTCCCTGTCCCGGGGTCGCAGGCAGCGGGTCGAGGCCCGGCTGCGCAGCGGGGACCTGCGGGCCCTGGTGGCCACGGCCTCGCTCGAGCTCGGGATCGACATCGGGCCGGTCGAGCTGGTGTGCCAGCTCGGCTCGCCGCGCAGCATCGCCACGTTCCTGCAGCGGGTCGGCCGCTCGAACCACACCCGGGCCGGGACGCCGTCCGGGCGGCTCTACCCGACCACGCGCGATGAGCTGGTGGAATGCGCCGCGCTGCTGCGCGGCGTGCGCCGCGGCCGGCTGGACGCCATCCGTGTCCCGGTCCGGCCGCTGGACATCCTGGCGCAGCAGATGGTGGCCGAGTCGGCCGCCGAGCCGTGGCCGGAAGGCGAGCTGCTCGGCCTGGCCAGGCGAGCGGCACCGTTCCGGGATCTGTCGGAGGAAGACTTCGAGGACATCACCGACCTGCTGGCCGAGGGGATCCGTACCGGCCGGGGGCGCCGCGCCTATTACCTGCACCGAGACCAGGTCAACGGGACCGTCAAGGCCCGCCGGGGCGCCCGGCTGGCCGCGCTGACCTCGGGCGGGGCCATCCCCGAGCTCGGCGACTTCCGGGTCGTCGCCGAGCCCGACGGAGTGGCGATCGGTACGGTCCACGAGGAGTGGGCGGTGGAGAGCAGGCCGGGCGATGTCTTCCTGCTCGGCACCCACTCCTGGCGCATCCGCCGGGTGGAACCCGGCACCGTCCGGGTGGTGGACGCCCAGGGAGCGCCGCCCTCGGTGCCGCACTGGCAGGGCGAGGCGCCGGGGCGCACCAGGGAGCTGTCCGAGGAGGTCTCGGCGCTGCGCCAGGCCGTCGCGGACCGCGAGCCCGCGGCAGCGCGCCGCTGGCTCGAAGCCGAATGCGGGGTCGGCCGGGCCGCGGCCGACATGATCATCGCCTACCTGCGGGCGGGCCTGGCCGCCCTCGGGGCGCTGCCGACCATGACCACCATCATCCTCGAGCGCTTCTTCGACGAGGCCGGCGGGATGCAGCTGGTCGGCCACGCGCCCTTCGGGGCCCAGGTGAACCGGGCCTTCGGACTGGCGCTGCGCAAGCGGTTCTGCGTGACGTTCGACTTCGAGCTGCAGGCGGCGGCCAGCGACAACGCGATCCTGCTGTCGCTGGGTCCGCAGCACAGTTTCGCGCTGGACCGGGTACCGAAGTTCCTGGCCTCCAAAACGGTGGAGCAGGTCGTCCGGCAGGCGGTCCTCACCTCACCGCTGTTCCAGGCCCGCTGGCGGTGGAACCTGAACACGTCGCTGACCGTGCTCCGGATGCGGGGCGGCCGCAAGAACCCGCCGGCCATCCAGCGGATGGAGGCCGACGACCTGATGGCCGCCGTGTTCCCGACGCTGGCCGCCTGCCAGGAGAACGTGGCGCCGGGCCCGCTGCAGATACCCGACCATCCGCTGGTCCGGCAGACGATGGAGGACTGCCTGCACGAGGCGATGGACATCGACGGGCTGCGCGAACTGCTCGACGGCATCGAGGCCGGCCGGATCACGGTGATCACCCGCGACACCACCGAGCCATCGGTGCTCGCCCATGAGATCCTGAACGGGCAGCCGTTCACCTTCCTGGATGACGAGACCGAGGCGGGCAACCGCCGGAGCAGGCAGGTAAAGGTCCCGCGGGGCCTGCCGGTGGCGGCGCGTGACCTGGCCCGGCTGGATCCGGGCGCGATCGAGCGGGTCGCAGAGCAGGTCAGGCCGCAGCCGCGGGACGCGGACGAGCTGCACGACCTGCTGATGACGCTGTTCGTCGTGCGGCCGCTGCCGTCGTGGCAGCCCTGGTTCGACGAGCTGGCGGGCGCCGGGCGGGCGGCCGCGCTCGAGGCGCCCGGCGGTGCGTGGTGGTGTGCCGCGGAGCGGCAGGCGGTGCTGGCCCCGCTGTTCCCTGGCGCGCAGTTCACGCCCGGCCGGCCGCGCCTGCTGGGGACGAAACCGATGGATCCCGATACGGTGGCGGCCGAGCTGCTCCGGGGCCACCTGGATGTCCGCGGCCCGTCGACGGCCGATGACCTGGCGCGGGCGGCCGGCCTGCCGGGCCGGGACGTGATGCTCGCCCTCATCCGGCTGGAGAACGAGGGTTTCGCGCTGCGCGGCCGCTTCACCGACCCGGACGGCGCGGAGGAGTTCTGCGCGCGGCGGGTGCTGACCCGCATCCACGGTTACACCAGGCAGCGGAAACGACGCGAGATCGAGCCGGTGACGGCCCGCGACTTCATCCGGTTCCTGCTGCGCTGGCAGCACGTCAGCCCGGACACCAGGCGGGAGGGCAGCCGGGGCGTGCTGGCCGTCGTCGAGCAGCTGCAGGGCTTCGAGCTCGCGGCCGGCGCGTGGGAAAAGGCGATCTTCCCGGCGCGGGTGACCGGTTACCGCCGGGAGTGGCTGGACGAGGCGTGCCTGGACGGCGGCATCGCCTGGGGGCGCCTTTCGGTCCGCGGCGAGCCGGATGACCTCCCCCGCCGCGGCGGGCTGGCCCCGTCCCGGGCTACGCCGATCACGCTGACGATCCGCGACGACCTGCCGTGGCTGCTGCGGGCGGCCCGCGGTGAGCTCTGCCCCGCGGAGCCCGGGCCCGGCCGCACCGCCGAGGTGATCGAGGCGCTGCGGACGGGCGGCGCGCTGTTCCCGCCGGACCTGGCCCGGCTCACCGGGCGGCTGCCGGCCGAGATCGAGGAGGCGCTGTGGGACGGCGTGGCCCGGGGACTGGTCACGGCGGACGGTTTCCGCGCCATCCGGTCCCTGTTCGCCCGCCGCGCCGCGGCGAACGCGCCCGGCCGGCATCGGCTGCGCCGCGGCAGCCAGCTCAGCTCAAGGACGGCCGGCCGGTGGTCACTGCTGCCAGGCACCACGCCCGACTGCGACCCGGACGAGCTGGCCGAGGCCGTCGCCGAGCAGCTCGCCGCCCGGTGGGGCGTGGTCTTCCGCGACCTGCTGGTCCGGGAGAACCTCGCCGTCCCGTGGCGCGAGGTGCTGTGGGCGCTGCGCCGGATGGAGGCCCGCGGCACCGTCAGCGGCGGCCGCTTCGTGCACGGGTTCAGCGGTGAGCAGTTCGCGCACCCGGATGCGGTGGCGATGCTCCGCGAGATCAGGAAGCAGCCGCTTACCGGCGAGCTCACCGAGCTGTCCGCCGCGGATCCGCTGAACCTGACCGGCGTCGTGCTGCCCGGCCCGCGGATCCCGGCGCTGGCGACGAACTCCGTACGCTACACCGACGGCGCGGTCGCGCCAGCCGACGTCCCCGGCGGCCCGGCGCGTCCGGTCCTGACCGCCTGACCTGAGCTGGCCTGCCAGGTGATTTCTTCGGCTCAGGGCGCACCGGCGGTGCGCCCTGCGCTTACGAGCTGACGCTGTCCGCGCGGCGCGGCAGCTTCCAGCCCGGGCGGACGAAATGACAGGTGTAGCCGTCGGGATACCGCTCGAGGTAGTCCTGGTGCTCGGGCTCGGCCTCCCAGAACGGTCCGGCCGGGGAGACCTCGGTGACCACCTTGCCGGGCCAGAGCCCGGAGGCGTCCACGTCGGCGATCGTGTCCTCGGCGACCCGCTTCTGCTCGTCGCTGAGGTAGAAGATGGCCGACCGGTAACTGGTCCCCCAGTCGTTGCCCTGCCGGTTCCGCGTGCTCGGATCGTGGATCTGGAAGAAGAACTCGAGCAGGTCCCGGTAGGAGATCTTCTCCGGGTCGAAGGTGATCTCGATGGCCTCGGCGTGGTTGCCGTGGTTGCGGTAGGTCGCGTTGGGCACGTCGCCGCCGGTGTAACCGACCCGGGTGGAGATAACGCCCGGGAGCTTGCGGATCAGGTCCTGCACGCCCCAGAAACAGCCGCCCGCCAGGATGGCCTTCTCGGTCTGGTTGGTCATGATGCGCTCCTGGTGTCGTCGTCCTGCTCGAACAGCTTGCGGTAGTCGCCGTACCCCTCGCGCTCCAGGTCCGGCAGCGGGATGAAGCGCAAGGCGGCGGAGTTGATGCAGTAGCGCAGGCCGCCGGCCTCGTCGGGTCCGTCGGGGAACACGTGACCCAGGTGACTGTCGCCGTGGGCCGACCGGACCTCGGTCCGGATCATGCCGTAGCTGCCGTCGGAGTGCTCGACCACGTTGCCCGGCTCGATCGGCACCGTGAAACTCGGCCAGCCGGAGCGGCTGTCGTACTTGTTGACCGAGGCGAACAGCGGCTCACCGGACACCACGTCCACGTACAGTCCGGGTTCCTTGTTGTTCCAGAACTCGTTGCGGAAGGCCGGCTCGGTGCCAGCCTCCTGGGTAACGTGGTACTGCTCCGGGGTCAGCTGGGCGATGGCCTCAGGATCCTTGCGATAGTTGTCCGACACGTCAGCTCCTTCACCGATGGCGCCACCCGCTGGTTGCGGGTGCGCGGGACACCACGTATGGAACCCCGTACCGGCCGCGGCTATTTCATGTCTCCCGCGGGCGGGGCCCGGGCGCGTCAGGCTCGTGGACGCCCGGCTCGTAGGTGCTGGACCTGGGCGTCCGGTGAACGGACGGCCTGAAGGGATAAATCAGCAGCTTGTGATACCCGAGCCGGTACGCATACGCGAGGAACAGGTTCAGCTCGTTGAGCGCATCGGCCTCCAGTCGCCGGGCCAGCCGCGGCAGATCCTGGTCGGCGAAGGTGCGTATGTTGCGCGTGGCGGCGTGCATTTGCAGAGACGCATGAAGCCGGGCCGGGGTGGTCTCCAGGTTTATCAGCCGCACGATAATGATCTTGTGCACGATGGATTCGCGCCAGCTGTCGAGTTGCGCCTGCGCGCGGGCGTCCTTTAGCCGGCCTTCCACCTGGTAGTAATAATATTTCGCGGCGTCAGAAATCCATTGCGGCTGCTCCCGCGCCGCTTTGCGCCTGGTATCGCACCAGATCTGCATGTCCTCGCCCATCCGGTCGTACAGGCGGCTCAGCGGCCGGGTCAGCCAGGCGGCCAGCAGTCCCGGCCGGTCCCGCGGGGCGGACACGTTGGCGAACCACAGCCCGCCCGGCACGATGATCCCGACAGCCGCGGTGGGGGCGTGATGGCTAGCCGCGACGATAACCAGGCCTATGCCGGTGGAGACGACCGCGGTGGCCACCACGATGACGACGGCCCAGGGCCTGGCGCGAGGCCCGAACGGCGGTCCGACCCCCCGGCAGCGGAGCTTAAGAAACCAGGACGCGAAAACCAGCGAGAGGACGAATGTAACGACCGCACCCGCGACCCAGCCCAGCATGTCCCAGCCCCTCGCCTTGCGCCTGTGCGAGCACAGGCAACGGCCGCCACCCACGAAATATGGTTGCAGGTCATCGGTGATCAATCTAGCCTTTATCCCCGCACTGGGATAACTTCGAATTGTTCGGCATTCTTCATGGCGAGCGGCCGGAGCCAGATTCGATGTTCCACGGGCGAGCGCAGCGCAGTTCCGCCGTTAGCCAGGCCCCGGCGACCCGGTTCGGCGCTCCGTCGGCCACCCAGGCCCCAGGCGACTCGAGCGCGACCCGGCCTCCCAAAAATGATAACGTTTAGATAACGATCCCGGGCCGGAGGTTACCCAGGCCCTCGCGGCGGCGAGACTTTAGCCATAGCTATACATTTAGCTAGAGCTAAGTACACTGGGAGCTACACCCGTCCGGGCGCAGCAGGTCTGGCAGTAGCAAGGTGGAGGCACTGATGGGCTTCGGACTACGCGCTTCTGCTGACCAGCAGGCCGACCAGACCCGGATCGACGAAGAGATGTACGGCCTGGTCACGGAGCTGACCAACGAGATCAACTGGCTTATGCGTGAGCGCGGCCTGACCCGCGCCGACCTCGCGGCCCGGATGGGCGTGTCCCCGGGGCGAGTCAGCCAGATTCTCGGCGGCGGGGAGAACCTGACGTTGCGGACGCTCGCCATGTTGTCCACGGCGCTCGACGCTCGCTTCGGCATCGAGCTCCACAGCCTCAAGGTCGAGGACGCTTATACCTCGGCGGATGCCGAGGCGCCGCCCGCCCCGAACCACCACTCCATCCCGCGAGACCAGCATCAGCGCAGCACCCGACGCCGCTGAGTTCACCACCGTGAGCTCGCGGCTTTTCTTCGCGTGAGCCGAGTCGGCCGGCCGGACCAGCCCGACGACGACCCGTCCGTCCTAACCGACGACGGCTGCCGCCTGTGGACCGCGGAAACCGGCCGCGGAGCCGCGCTGATCATCTGCCACGGCGGACCTGGCCTATGGGACATGTCCGGGACCCTCGCCGGCACACTGGCCCCGCACCTGCGGGTGATCCGCTGGGACCAGCGCTGGACTACCTGCGCGCGTTAGTCCAGCCCGGTCGCCCCGGGAACCGTACTTTCCGCGCTAAAATGGGATGATCCAGGTACTGAAGGCCAAGTCACAGGAGGCGAGCGGGATGTTCTCCAGCCGGGCGCGCGCCTGTTACCCGGAGAGCAGCCGGACCGACGGCTGCTTCCCGGATAACGACACCACGCCGTCGCGCTTCAAGTGCTGGGTGGACGGATCACCGGACGACCCCAGCCTCTTCGACCTCGCCGACGCCCTCGGCGCGCGGGACCGGACGCCGCAGGCGCCAGACCGCGCCCCCCGCCGCGGCCGTCCCAGCCGCGGCCAGCGCCGTTAACCGGCGCGCATCTTAGCCCGCGGTACCGATTACCCCTATTACACCAGGGCTCCCTCCGGCGGCTAGGCCGCGCCACGACCAGCAACAGCGGTGCGCCTTTGTCTACGTTTCCGGGTGCTATAACCCCCGCAACTGCAGACAAAGCCATGACATGGCCGACCGGGCCGCGCCACGGAGCCGTGTTCATGGGCGCGAAACACCGTTGCCATCTGGTGCAGCTGTGCGGTTGACCGCACATGAGCAGGAACGCCTGCTCATCACGCTGGCCGCGGACGTGGCCGAGCGCCGCCGCGGCACGCGCCGCACGTCGGCTCGGCGGGCTCTGCGCCGGGGCCCGCGGCTGACCGGAAAACGGCTCGCCGTCAGCCTGGCCGCCGGGCTACGGTCAGGCTCATGCTGACCCGCAGGCAAGTGGCGGAATTTGCCGAGCGCGGCTTCCTGGTGCTGCCGCGGCTGGTTCCGCCCGACGTGGTGGATACCGCGTCAGCCGCCATCGATGAGCTGATCAAGCGCGACCCGCCCAGCCCGGAAGTACGGGGACCGTACAACTACTTTCCCGAGGCCGGGCAGGCACCGGCCCTGGCGGCGCTGCTGACCGGCAGCCCGGCGTTCGGGGCGGCCGAATCGCTGACCGGGCCGGGGACGCTGGAGCGGCCGTGGCAAGTGCAGGTGGCGCTTAACATCCCGCCGTTCCCGCACCGCCCGGGCATGCATCACATCGACGGCGTTCCGGCCGGCCCCGACGGCAGACCCGGGACGTTCACCATGCTCGCCGGGGTGCTGATGTCCGATCAGCGCGAACGGGACGCCGGGAACCTGTGGGTTTGGCCTGGCACCCACCTGACCCACGCGGAGTACTTCCGCGAGCACGGGCCCGATGCGCTGCTCGCCGCGGGCGGCTACCCGCCGATCGCGGCGCCTGAGGCCGAACAGGTCACCGGCCGGCCCGGAGACCTGCTGCTCGCGCATTACCTGCTCGGCCACAACATCGGCGGCAACACGTCCGGAGCGGTGCGGCGGGCCGTGTACTACCGGATCAAGCGGACCGGGCACGATTCGCACTGGCGCGAGTTCGTCACGGATCCCTGGCGAGACTATGACGCGATAAGGCCCGGGGAATAGGCCGGCCTCCTGTAGCCTTGCATGTGAGGCGGCGATATTCGCCGCCGCTCCGCGGGCGAGCAGCCCGCCGGTCGCTGTGTGAGCAGTCCGGCTGAAATAGCCGGTCGCCGTTGAAGTCTCTGAGCATGCGACCCCCGAACCTTTGATGGAGTTTTTCGCATGCCCCACAGTTCCCGGCGTCCCCGCACGTCTTTCGGCAGCGGAGGTCGTGCCGCTTCGCGGCGCGGCCATGAGGCTGCCAAGCACCCCCGCGCGCCTAAGCCGCGGCGCGTCGAACCGCATTCCGCACTCGATCTCGCCCTCGACGCCGCCGCCGCGGCACCGCAGCCGGCCCCGGCCACCTTCGCCGAACTCGGCCTGGACCCGCGCCTGGTCAGCGCGCTGGCGGCCAGTGACATCCACGAGCCGTTCGCGATCCAGGCCCGGGCGCTGCCCGATGCGCTGGCCGGCCGCGACGTGCTGGGCCGCGCCCAGACCGGATCAGGCAAGACCCTGGCGTTCGGCCTGCCGCTGCTGACCCGGCTCGCGGCCACGAGTGACCGGCGGCGGCCCAAGGCGCCCCGCGGCCTGGTCCTCGTCCCCACCCGCGAACTCGCTCAGCAGGTCGCCGACGTGCTCACCCCGCTCGGCCGCCGGATCAACGTGAGCATCGCCACCGTCTACGGCGGTGTGCCGATCGGCCGGCAGATCACCCGGGTCCGCGACGCCGACATCGTGGTGGCGACGCCGGGCCGGCTCATCGACCTGCTCGAGCGGCATGCCTGCACGCTGTCCGACATCCAGGTCACCGTGCTCGACGAGGCGGACCACATGGCCGACCTCGGCTTCATGCCCGCGGTCACCCGTATCCTCGACCAGACGCCCGCCGACGGTCAGCGGATGTTCTTCTCCGCGACCCTGGACCGCGGGGTCGGCCAGCTCGTGACCTCTTACGTCCGTGATCCCGCGCTGCACGCGGTCACGTCCTCGACCGACTCCGGCCCGGCCGAGCACCGGGTCCTGGTCCTCAAGGGTGAGGACAAGGTCGCGATCGCGGCCGAGATCGCCAGCCGGCCGGGACGGACGCTGTTCTTCGTCCGTACCAAGTACGGCGCGGACCGGCTCGCCAAGCAGCTCGCCCGGGCCGGAGTCGAGGCCGCCGCCATCCACGGCGACCGCAATCAGAACCAGCGGCAGCGGGCCCTGGACGCGTTCGCCGCTGGGCACCCCCGCGTCCTGGTCGCGACCGACGTCGCGGCGCGCGGCATCCACGTCGACGACGTCGACCTCGTCGTGCAGTTCGACCCGCCCAACGACCACAAGGACTACCTGCACCGCTCGGGCCGTACCGCCCGGGCCGGGGCGGCCGGCATGGTCATCGCGCTGGTGGAGCGCGGCCAGGTCCGTGAGCTTCAGCGGCTGCACGACGCGGCCGGCGTCACCGCGGCCAGCGATGAGGTAGCCACCGGGCATCACGTGGTCCGGGAGATCGCGGCGTCGGGCACCCCCGTCCCGCCGAAGCCGGTGGCCGCGCATGCGGCCAAGATCGACCTGCAGAGCACCTCGGCGCCGGCCCGCCACTCCGGCAGCAGCCGCCGTCAGGGCCGCCCCGCGGCCGGCACCCGCGGCAGTTTCACCCGTGACGGTTTCCCGCGCGACGGTTTCGGCCGCGGCAGCGGGAAGGCGGGACGCCGCCCCCAGAACGCGGCCTGGCCCGAGAGCGCCAAGCGGTCAGCCTGAGGGACGCCAGCGATCATCGTCAACTCCGCCGGCGAGCAGGGAACACATCCCAGGATCAGTTAGTTGTTATTAAGCAACTAATTCCCTGCTCGCTACGGAGGAACGCTCGTGCCGTCCGTATCACCTCAGCCGCGCCACGCAGAGACGGCACCTAACCGGCACAACGGTCACGCGCGCCACGCGGCCGCCGGTGCGCCGGCCGGCCGGACGCACTACAAGTGGATCGCGCTGTCGAACACGACGCTCGGCATGCTGATGGCCACCATCAACGCCTCGATCATGCTGATCGCGCTGCCGGACATCTTCCGCGGCATCGGCGTCAATCCGCTCCAGCCTGGCAACACCACCCTGCTGCTGTGGCTGATCATGGGCTACCTGGTGGTCACCGCGGTCCTCGTGGTCAGCTTCGGGCGGCTGGGCGACATGTTCGGCCGGGTCCGGATGTTCAATCTCGGGTTCGCGCTGTTCGCCCTGTTCTCCGTCCTGCTGTCGGTGACCTGGCTGCACGGTACGCCCGCCGCCTGGTGGCTGATCGGGATGCGGATCATGCAGGGCGTCGGCGGGGCCATGCTGATGGCCAACTCGAGCGCGATCCTCACCGACGCCTTCCCCGCCAACGAGCGCGGCATGGCGCTCGGCCTCAACCAGGTGGCGGGCATCGCCGGGTCGTTCATCGGCCTCGTAGTCGGCGGCGTGCTCGGCCCGGTCAACTGGCGGTACGTCTTCCTCGTCTCGGTCCCGTTCGGCGTGCTCGGCACGGTCTGGTCCTACCTCAAGCTGCAAGAGCGGGGCGTCCGGCACCCGGCCAGGCTCGACTGGTGGGGCAACCTCACGTTCGGCGTCGGCCTGATCGCCACCCTGGTCGGGATCACCTACGGCATCCAGCCCTACGGCGGGCACACCATGGGCTGGACCAGCCCGCTGGTCATCGGCCTGATCGGGGGCGGCCTCGCGGTGCTGGCGATCTTCTGCGTGATCGAGACGCGGGTGGCCGAGCCCATGTTCTCACTGGCCTTGTTCAAGATCCGGCCCTTCACCGCGGGGAACCTGGCCAGCCTGCTGGCCGGGCTCGGGCGCGGCGGCATGATGTTCGTCCTAATCATCTGGCTGCAGGGCATCTACCTGCCCATCCACGGCTACAGCTTCGAGCGGACCCCGTTGTGGGCCGGCATTGCGATGCTCCCGCTCACGGTCGGCTTCCTGATCGCCGGGCCGGTGTCCGGCTACCTGTCGGACCGGTTCGGGGCCCGGCCGTTCGCCACCGGCGGCATGGTGGTAGCCGCGGCCTCGTTCGGGCTGCTCGAACTGCTGCCCGTTAACTTCGTCTACTGGCAGTTCGCGGGCATCCTGCTGCTCAACGGGATCGGCATGGGCCTGTTCGCCTCGCCCAACCGGGCCGGCATCATGAACAGCCTGCCGCCGGAGCGGCGCGGGGTGGGCGCGGGCATGAGCGCGACGTTCCAGAACTCGGCCATGGTCTTGTCCATCGGCATCTTCTTCACGCTGATCATCCTGGGGCTGGCCTCCTCGCTGCCGGCCACCCTCAGCCACGGCCTGGTGGCCCAGGGCGTCCCGCCGGCCGCCGCGGCCAAGCTGGCCGCGCTGCCGCCGGTCTCGATCATGTTCGCCGCGCTGCTCGGCTATAATCCGATCCAGACGCTGCTCGGCTCCACCCTCGCCAAGCTTCCCGCCAGCCACGCCGCCTACCTGACCGGGCACAGCTTCTTCCCGTCGCTGATCTCGGCGCCGTTCGACCGCGGCCTGGACATCGCGTTCGACTTCGCGATCGTCGCCTGCCTGGTCGCGGCGGTGGCGTCGCTGCTGCGCGGCCGCCGGTACGTGCACGACGAGCACGGGCCCGCCACGACGGATGGCACCGCCGAGACCGGCACCGCGGCGGCGGTGACCTCAGGCGATGACGACCTGGAAGGTGGCCAGGGTGGGGTCGGCCGCGTAGGCGATCCGGCCCCCGTCGGCGGCCACCTCGCGCAGCGCGGCTAGCGCTTCGGTCGTGATGAGCTCGCCCGGGGCCAGCACCGGCACCCCGGGCGGGTAGGGAGCGACGAGCTCGGCGCTGACCCGGCCGACGGCGGCGCTGGCCGCGACGGTCTCGTTCGGCGCGAAGAACGCCTCCCGCGGAGCCAGCACGGTCTGCGGCCGCACCGTCCACGCGGCGGTGGCGGCGGCGCGGCGCGGCTGGCCGCGGTGCCGCTCGATCACGGCGACCAGTTCCTCGGTGAACGCCGCGATCCGCTCCTCTTCGTCGGCCATCGTCACGATGGGCACCACCGTGTCCCGGTCGCCCATCTCGACCGGCATGCCCGCGGCGATCAGGTCGGCCTCGACCAGGCCGCCGTGCGCCCCGGTCCCGGCCAGCAGCACGACCAGCTTGGCCGGGTCCACGCCGGGGCCGTCCAGCACACCCACGCCGGGCACCTCGCGTAGCCGCTTGCGGGCCGCGGCCACGCCGCGCAGCAGCCGGGCGCACAGCCGCTCGCCGTCCCTGGCGAGCAGCGCCCGGGCCGCGTCGATGCTGGCCATGATCGACCCAGCCGGGCTCGTCGTGTGGGTCGCGTCGAAGGCCCGGTCCAGCCGCGCCACGTCCAGCCGCTTGGTCCTGGCCAGCACCAGCGCACCCTGGGTGTACGCGGGCAGCGTCTTGTGCGCGCTGGTCACCATGGCGTCAGCGCCTGCCGCGATCGCGTGCCGCGGCAGGTCCGGATGAAAACCGAGGTAGGCGGCCCAGGCCGCGTCTACGATCAGCGGCACGCCAGCGTCATGCGCGGCCCGGGCGTGACCCGCCAGGTCGCCGGTGGTCCCGATGTAGGACGGGTCGCCGAGGATCACGCCGCAGGCGCCGGGGTGTGCGGCCAGCGCGTCCCTGACGGTCTGCACCGCGACCGCGCCGGGCAGGCCCGAGCCCGGTTCGATTTCGGGCCGCACCCAGACCGGCCGCAGCCCCGCCAGCACCATGCCGAGCAGCAGCGACCGGTGCAGCGTGCGGGTGATTATCACCTCCTGGCCAGGCTGGCCGAGGGCCAGGCAGAGGGCCTGGTTGCCGTGGGTCGACCCGGCCACGGAGAACCGGCACCAGTCGGCTCCCCACAGCGCGGCCGCGCGGGCCTGGGCCCCGGCCAGCAGGCGGTCGGCGTGCTTGATCGAGTCCAGCGCGCCGTACAGCGGCGCATCGCCCGCCACCACGGCGCCGACTAGGTCGAGGCGCTGCTTATGGCCGGGCGTGGTCATCGGCGTCAGCTCTCCGGCCTCGGCCCGCCGCATCCAGTCCAGCCAGGCGGCCAGCAGCGGGGCGTCCGCGGCCAGGCCGAGCGGGTCGCGCGGATCCGGTGACTGACGCCGATCCTGCGGGCCGGCTGTGCTCGTGATCATCTGCCTAGTGTCGGGGTGATCTTCGCCGGGGCACAATGGGGAGTGCCAGGGTCCGGCGGCAGGCACCACTGTCCGTTCGGTAAAAAAATGCCCTGAGTTACCGGTTACGGCGCATATTCTGGCCGCGGCCAGGAACCTAGCGCGCATGAGTGGCTTCAAGAACTTCATCATGCGCGGGAACCTGGTGGAACTGCTCGAGCGCAACCAGGCCACGACCACCAGGGACTGCCCGGAATGCACGATGAGCGTCCCGATCGCCGCCCGGCGCTGCCCGCAGTGCACCGCCGAGATCGCGCCGGCCACCGAGCAGCCCCAGCCGGTTAGGTAGAGCCAGTCAGGTAGCCGGGCTGCTAGCGCGCGTTCGGGTTCCCGCTCTCCAGCTCCGCCGCGCTGGCCTGCGCGCCCCGGTGACCAGCCTGTGCGGCCGCCTGCCGTTCGGATTCCGCGTTTATCTCAGCACCGGCCATGATCGCGATTCCGGTCAGGTAAAGCCAGAAGATCAAGATGGCCACCCCGGCGAACGTGCCGTACGTCTTGCCGTACGAGCCGCCAAACTTGGCCACGTAGAAGGAGAACCCGAGCGAAGCGATTATGAAGATCGCCGTACCGACGATGCCGCCCGGGCTGACCCACTGCCAGCGAGGCGTCTCGCGGTTCACCCCGAAGAAGTAGTAGACCGAGAACAGCACCGTGATGAGCACCACGGTCAGCACCCAGCGCACCACGTTCCAGACGAGGGTGAACGCGGCCCCGCTGAGGCCGATGTGGCTCTCGATCCCCGATCCGATGGACGCGCCGAACACGATGAGGGCCGAGGCGATGCCGCCGATCACGGCGGTGGCCACCATGAGCACCAGCGCGTATAGCCGCTTGGCCGCGAACTTGCGGTCAACCGGGACCTCATAGGCGACATCGAGGCCGGTCTGCAGCGCCGCCATGCCGCCGGAGGCACTCCACACCGCGATGACCACGCCGATGATCACGGCGGTGACCGACCCCGAATGGTGGCCCGAGGCGGACTTGATGGCGTCGCTGAAGACGGTCGACGCTCCGGTCGGCAGGTGCTTGCTCAGGCCGTTGACCAGGCTGTTAACGGTACTGGAACCGATGCGCACGAGGCTCATCACGCCGAGCAGGGCGATGAGGGCCGGGAACAGCGCCAGGAACCAGTGGTAGGCCAGGGCGGCCGCGGTCATGCTGGCGCGGTCGCGGGCGAACTTCTTCCCGGTGCGCTTGAGCGTGTTCTTCCAGCCGGTCCCGCCGAGCTCAAGCGGCGTCTGCGGGCCGCCGGACACCTCGTTCTGCGGGGGGATCGACTCCGCATGCTCCCGAGCGCGGGCCTCCCGGCCGGCACCGTCCCTGTTGTCTCGGTCCGTGTGCCGGCCATCCCGCGGGTTCAGCGTGGTCATGCCTTGCGCCGCCTCCAGATCACGATGGCGCTGATGAGCGCGACGCCCGCAACGCCCGCGGCGGTGGCCGCGACCGGCCAGCGGCGCTGCAGGAACTCGCTCTGATTCACCTGCGCCGACACAGCGGTAGCCGTACTCTGCGCCTTGGCCTTGGCCCCGGCGGCCTTGTTCTGGGCCTTGGCCTTGGCCTCGGCGGCCTTTCCCTGTGCCTTCGCCTTGACCTCGTCGGCCTTGTCGCGGGCCCTGGCCTTTACGTCGGCCTTGGCGGCCAGCTCTGCCACGGTTTCGCCGAGTTGCTCCCGGGTGCTTTCGATTTCCTGCTGAATTTCAGCTGCGGTGGTCGGTTCGGGTGCGGTCATCGGTGCGTCCTCTCCTTGATTTCCTCAACATCGGCCTTGACGCTGGCGACGGCGTCTGCGGGCACCGGAGGCGTCGCCCGCTGCAGGCGTCGCTTGCCGAGGAGTGCCGCGCAGCCGGCGGCGGCCAGCAAGGCTGCGGCGACGATAAGCGCGGCCAGCCAGGCCGCCACCACGCCGCTGATGGCGATGATCGCGCACGCGAGCAGGCAGCCCACGCCGTAGAGGGCCACTACGCCGCTGGCCCCGAACATCCCGGCGCCGAGCGCGGCCTGCTTGCTCTTGCCGGTCATCTCCAGCTGGGCAAGTTTCAGCTCGTCCTTAATGAGTACCGAGACCTGTTCGGTCATCATCTTGACGAGTTCCCCGGTCGACTGTTCCTGGCCCTGGGGGAGCTGCGCGGTGCTCGGACCACGTTCCATAAAATCTGCCCTTCATCCGTGAGCGCGGTTAAGCCCCGCGGGCTACCCACGCCGCGGCGGCTCTAACGTGAGCACGCAAAGATAAAGGCCGCCTGCCCGGCGCCACCGCCGGGCAGGGGGGCATTTCACCCACTCCGCAGACCTGTACCATTGCCAGGGAAGGCGTCATAATTGACACTACGTAGTCCTTACGTGGAGGTCGCACCTCTTGGCTAGCAAGGCCCACCGCGTCACAAAGGGCCTCGTCGGGGGTTGCGCGCTACTCCTCGGGGTCGCGTTCGCCGCAGCCGGATGTGCCGCGCCCCAGTACACCTACGTGGCGAACTCCAGCCAGAACACGTACTTCAAAGTTCCCCACGGCTGGCGCCAGATCAGCCCTTCATCGCTTTCGTCTGAGCTGAAGGCCGTAACCGGCAACTCAGGCAGTGGCTGGCAGGTCGCCTACGAGGCCGGCCACCAGCCCACGGCCAACGACTTCCTGTCGTTCGGCGCCTCGCAGCCGTTCGTGTTCGCCGAGGTCGGCCAGCTCAACTCGACTGCGAGCAACGAGCTGTCTTACGACGCGCTCCGCGACATCTTCATGCCGGTCACTTCCACCGCACGGCAGAACGCCTCCACCGAGGGCCTCACCGGCTTCGCCCAGATCCGCGATCAGGTGCTCACGCCCGGCCAGGGCGTGCACGGGGTCCGCGAGACTTTCCAGTACAGCTTCGAAGGCCTTACCGACACCTTCGATGAAGTCGCGCTCACCAACGCCGACCAGACCGTCGTTTACCTCCTCGTGCTGCACTGCACAACCAGCTGTTACAGCCACGACCAGACCGAGATCAACGACGTGATGTCGTCGTTTACCATCAGGAGCCCGCAATGAGAAAGGCTCGAGCCGCGACCGCCGACGAAGGCCTCAGCCAGGCCGGCGGCAGCAGGCCGGTGGACGCCCACCGGCTGACCCGCAAGCCCCTCAGCCTCTGGGACCGGATCAAGTTCCTCGTCCTGCTGGGCCTGGTGTGGATCCTCCTGGTCTGGTCCGTCATGGCCAACGACCCGCTGGTGGGGTTCTCGGACGCGGTGCGGATCGAGGTCCAGAGCGGCTGGTGGGTGTTCGTCCTGGCGGGCCTGGAACTGCTGAGGCAGATCCACTTCCTGATCAGCGAGCACTGGCGCGCCTATTACCGGTTCTGGACCGTGACCGTGTTCGGCGGCATGGAACGCGCCAGCCGCAAGCGGCTATCCCCCTGGACCCGGTTCCGCCTGGGGCGGATCCTGACCTGGGTGCTGTGGATCGTGATCCTGGCCGTGGTGATCGGCAAGATCATCCATACCACGCCGATCCTGGCGCTGCTCCGCGCGCCTCAGCTGCTCTGGCACGTGCTGCCGTTCGTGCTGCAGGTCGGATTTACTCTCCTGTTCGTCGTGCTCCAGTTCGTCGCCCTCTTCTGGTTCATGTCCCGCGGCGGGGTGGACGTCTACTACCCCGACGACATCAAGACCAGGTTCTCCGATGTCTGGGGCCAGGACCACGTGCTCGCGCGGGTCAAGGAGAACATTATCTTCCTGGAGCACCCCGAGCTGGTCGAGGAGCGGGGCGGCTACGTGCCGGGCGGCCTGCTGCTCTGGGGCCCGCCCGGGACAGGCAAGACACTGATGGCCGAAGCGGTGGCGGGCGAGACCGGCAGGCCGTACGTGTTCGTCGACCCCGGCGCCTTCATCAACATGTTCATGGGCGTGGGCATCCTCAAGGTCAAGTCGCTCTTCCGCAAGCTGCGCCGGCTCGCGCTGCGCTATGGCGGCGTGATCGTCTTCTTCGACGAGGCCGACTCGCTGGGCAACCGCGGCATGACGACCCAGGGCGCCCCCGGCGGGCAGCAGCGCGCGAACGGCGGTCCCGCCTTCGCCCACGCGGGCTGTCACGGGTTCTCCTACCTGTCGCAGGACACCCAGTGGCGGCTGGCCAGGGGCGCGATGGAAGCGGCGGTGCCCGACGAGCCGGACACCCGCCGCGTCAAGCAGATGATCGGCGGGATGATGAACGGAGGCGGCGGCGGCGGCATGGGCACACTGCAGGCCCTGCTCACCGAGCTGTCCGGGCTGAAGAAGCCGCGCGGCTTCGTCAACCGCTACGTCCGGCGGGTCTTCGGCATGCGGCCGAAGCCGCCGCCCAAGTACCGGATCCTGGTCATGATGGCGACCAACATGCCGTCGGCGCTGGACGAGGCGCTGCTGCGCCCTGGCCGTATCGACCGCATCTACAAGGTCGGCTACCCGTCCAAGGCGGGCCGGATCCGCACCTACGAGGGATACTTCGCCAAGGTGCGGCACGAGCTCACCCCCGAGGAGCTGGACAAGCTCGCCACCATCACGCCCTATGCCACCGGCGCCACCATCAAGGACCTGGTCAACGAGTCGCTTATCACCGCGATCAGGAACGGCCGTGACGTCATCACCTGGCCGGACGTGATCAAGGCCAAGCAGCTCAAGGAACTCGGCCCGCCCGAGGACGTGGAGTACATCGAGCGCGAGCGGCACGCCGTCGCGGTGCACGAGGCCTGCCACGCGCTGGTGGCCTTCCGCACCCGCCACCACATGGAGATCGACATCGCGACGATCGAGAAGGGCAGCGACTACCTCGGCATGGTGGCGAGCATCCCGCCCGAGGACCAGTTCACCAGGTGGCGCAGCGAGTACGAGACCGACATCCTGGTGTCGCTGGCGTCGCTGGCCGGAGAGCGGATGTTCTTCGAGCAGGACAGCTCGTCCGGCGTGTCGGGGGACCTGGAGTCCGCGACCGCGGTCGCGTCGTACATGGAAGGCTTCTGGGGCATGGGCACCACGGTGTCCTCCTACTCCACGGCCAAGCGGCTCGAGGTCGGCTCGCCCGGCGGCGGCCGGGGCGGTGCCCTGAAAAAGGGCCAGGATCCCGAGGCCCAGGCCAGGCACGCGCTCGCGGACCGCATCGAGGACCAGCTCACCAGGCTGCTGCGCCGGACCGAGGAGATCATCAGGGAGAACAGGAACGACGTCCTGGCCCTCGCGCACGCCCTGGAGACCTACAAGACGCTGAGCGGCGAGGACGTCGTCGCCGTCCTGGACCACACGCGCGGCCCGCTGGTGGACGGCACGCCGTACGGCGACGAGGGCTTCCTGGCCTCGCTCAGCGAGTACCACCAGGCCGCCGCCCGGGCGCACCGCAACCACAGCATGGAGCAGCTGAACCTGCCGGTACCCGCGCCGGCCGCCCTGCCGTGGGCCACCGGGGTGATCGTAGCCGAACCGGATCCGCTCGGGCTGAACGGGCACAACCCCGACCAGCCCTGACGCGGGCCGTGGCGGTGCGCCCCGGCCTGCGGGCCCGGCAGGTGGTCAACCTGGTCAACGGGTCGACGCTAGCCGGCCTGGGAGTGGCCGCGGCCGGCCGGGCCAGGCTCGCCCGCAGCGCGGACGGGCTGTTCACCGGCACCGGATACCGGCTGCCGGTGCCGGCCGCCCCCGCGTTCTGCCTCGGCAACGTGATCATCACCAGGCGGGACTCGGTGGCTCCCGGCTCGGCGCTCTTCCGGCACGAGGCGCGGCACGCCACCCAGTACGCCTGGTGCGGCGGCCTGGTCATGGTGCCGCTTTACCTCGCCGCCGCGGCCGGGTCCTGGGTGCTCACCGGCGACTTCGGTGCCCGCAACGTCTTCGAGCGGCAAGCTGGGCTGGCCGACGGCGGCTACGCCGACCGGCCGCTGCGGGCCGGTATCCGCCGGCTCCGTGTCCGCCGGCTCCGTGTCCGCCAGCTCAGCGGCCGCCGGCTCAGCGACTCAGGCCGGCCAGGAGGCGGTCGGTGGCGGCCCCGGCCCTGGCCGGCTTCAGCCGCACGTGCCGGATCGACCGCCAGTTCTTTCCGGTCAGCAGGAACTCCCCGGCCGCGGGCAGCGCGGCGATTCCGTTCATGATCGCCTGCTGGTCGCCCCGGTGCCGTTCGGCGGCCGGGCGGGCATTGACCACGTCGCTGACCTCGCCGCTGTCCGGGTCGATACCGGCCAGGTAGTGCGTGCCCGCCACGTTGGCCCATATTGTGCCGGCGGACCAGGCGAGATCGTTGAGGCCAGGTACCCGGCGGCCGGCGCAGCGGACGTGGATAACGGCCTGCGGCTGGAGCGTCCGCGGGTCACGGCGGACCAGCTCGCTGCTCCCGTCGCTGGTCACGACGTAGCCGTCGGCCGCGCACATCCCCCAGCCCTCGCGGTTGTAGCGGACCCGGCCGGCCAGTTCGAGACTCCAGGCGTCCCAGCGCAGGGCAATCCGGTCCTGCCAGGTCAGCTGCCAGATGTCGGCCCCCACCCGGCAGATGCCCTCGCCGAACAGCTCGCCGGACAGCGGCACGCGGTGCTCAACCTGCTGAGCGCCCAGCTGGTACCGGCGCAGCGAGGACTCCCCGTAAAGACCGGTGGATTCCCATACCATCTGGCCGTCGGCGATCAGCCCCTGGGTGAACCCCCGCCCCGGATGTGGATGACGCCGGACCACCCTGGTCCGCCAGGTTCTCAGCGGCCACCGCCTTGGTCTGCTTAGCGTTTCGCGCGAACGGCAAAGTTATAGCAGCCGTAGCCCACGTTGCGAAGGTGCACGAGCTCAACCGCGGGCCGGGCCAGGAGCCGCGTGGGCGATCAGCGGCAACGGATCTTGACGGGCCTGGTGCCGAGGGTTAGCGTATGCGCGCCCGGATTTCCGCTGCAAGCGTTTACATCCTGGTAAGCGGAGAGAAAACGGTACTGCCCGAACCGGAACACCATGGTCACCCACGTGAACTCATAACGCCCTCCCCCGGGGCGAACGTCGAGGCCGGCCGGATCATCGGTGACAGACTTACCCGGTGGATGGAGATGACGAGCGCGAGCGGCTGCGGCAGACGTTCAACCAGGCGGCCGAGATCTACGACCGAGCCCGTCCTGAGTATCCGGCGGCCCTATTCGATGACCTCATCGAGCTGGCTGGCCTGGAACCGGGCGAGGACCTGCTTGAGGTGGGCTGCGCCACAGGGAAGGCAACTCGTCCGCTGGCCCAGCGCGGGTTCCGCATCACATGCGTCGAACTCGGCCCCGAACTCGCCTCGGCCGCCCGCAGGAACCTGGCCGGATGGCCCGTCGAGGTGGTGCAGGGCAAGTTCGAGGAGTGGCGGCCGCCCGAGCCGGTCAGCCTGGTGTACGCGGCCACGGCCTGGCACTGGATCGATCCCGCCGTCCGTTATCAGCGGGCGTGGCAGGCCCTGCGCCCAGGCGGCCACCTGGCCATCTGGGGAGCGGGACACGTGTTTCCCGACGGCGGTGATCCCTTCTTCGAGGAGATCCAGGACGTGTACGACGAGATCGGCGAAGGGCGGCCGCCCGGCACGCCGTGGCCGCGTCCGGGAGGGCTGGCCGGCGACCGGGCCGACATCGAAGCCAGCGGGCTGTTCGAGATGACGGCGGTCCGTCACTACGACTGGGAGCGCGGCTACGACGCCGAGGAGTACATCGAGCTGCTCAGCACGTTCTCCGGGCACCTGGCCATGGCGGACTGGAAACGGCAGCGGCTGTACGGCGAGATCAGGCGGCGGCTGGCGCTACGCCGGGACCACTCGGTCCGGCGGCACTGGGGAGCGGTGCTTCAGGTCGCGCGTCGCCGCGCGGAGACGCGTTAGCGCTACCGCTGGATCTGGCTGAGGAATTCCGGGTTGGAGGCGGTATCCCGGGTTTTGTCGATGAGAAGCTCGAGGGCCTGCTGGGAGTCCAGGCCGCCGAGCGCGCGGCGCAGCTTGCCGACGGCCTCGTATTCCGCGGGCAGCATCAGCAGCTCGTCGTGCCGGGTGCCGGACGGCATCGGGTCGATCGCGGGGAAGATCCGCTTCTCGGCGAGCTCGCGGCGCAGCCGCAGCTCCATGTTCCCGGTCCCCTTGAACTCCTCGAACAGCACGTCGTCCATCCGGGAGCCGGTATCGATCAGCGCGGTGGACAAGATGGTGAGCGATCCGCCGTGCTCGACGTTGCGCGCCGCGCCAAGAAACTGACGGGGCGGCTGCAGCGCGGAGGCGGCGACCCCGCCCGCCAGGGTTCGGCTGTTCGCCGGGGCGGCCAGGTTGTAGGCCCGGGCGAGCCGGGTGATGGAATCGAGCAGGACCACCACGTCGCGGCCCATTTCCACTAGCCGCTTGGCACGCTCGATGGCCAGTTCGGCGACCCGGATGTGATCGTCGGCCGCCTGGTCGAAGGTGGAGTAGACGACCTCACCGCGTACCGACCGGCGTAGGTCGGTGACCTCTTCGGGTCGCTCGCCGACGAGCACGACCATCAGGTCCACCTCCGGATGGCTGTTCGCGATCGCGTTAGCGATCGCCTGCAGGACCATCGTCTTCCCGGCCTTCGGCGGGGACACGATGAGGCCGCGCTGTCCTTTGCCGATCGGGGAGACCAGGTCGATGATGCGCGCCGTCGCCGACGCGTCTCCGTCCTCGAGGCGGAGGCGCTGCTGAGGGTAGAGCGGCGTCAGGTCGTCGAAGTGCGGCCGCATCCTAGCTAGTTCAGGCGGCATCCCGTTAATGATGTCGACGCGGACCAGCGGGCTGTGCTTGTCACCGCGGCGGGCGGGGCCTGCCGCACCTTCGATCTGGTCGCCCTTCCTGAGCCCGTACTGCCGGATCTGCCCGGCCGATACGTATACATCGGCGGGACTGCGCCGGTATCCGGAGACACGCACGAAGGCGTGGCCGTCGCCGATGTCGATGATGCCGGACACCGCGATGCCGGCGGCCGCCGGCCCGTTCCGGGCGGGTGCCCCTGATTCTTGTATGGTTGTGGTCATTAATGGATTTCCTATCGTTGGAAAAGTGAATATGGGTCAGCCGCGTTGAATTTGCGCGTGCTGAATACACCTGCGGGCGCAGCGGCGGAAAGCTAGCGCGCCGGCCGACCTGGCGTCGCCCGATGCGGCTGCTGCCTAAGCCGTCCTACCTGGGAAGGTGAAGGAAACCAGGGTGAGCGGAAACTGCTGAGGCAAGTCCCGGGGGAAGCTTTCATTGTTTGCTCGACGTCAGTTCTCGGTCCACTGAGGGAGCTGACGGAGTCGCTCGGCCGGCGGATCTGTTAGCAGGCCGCTAAACGGGCCCGGCTCGTCGCCGTGAATATCACCTGAATGTGACTGTACCGAGTAACAGCGGCGGCCGTCAATTCATTCCGCATCCCGATGCCGGCCGCAGGGATGGTAGCTCCGCCACCACTTCGATCAGCCTCCGTGACAGGCATCATTTGCGCTACGATCGCTGCGACGCCGGGAGGGGTGGGGTGGCAGCCGATGGCAGGAAACGCCCAGGGCATTGACGTCTCCAACTTCGCCGGGCAGTTCGACTGGGCCGGCACGTCGGGCCTTTCTTTCGGCATCTGCCGCGCCAGCCAGGGGCTGAGCAGCCCCGGCACCAACTCACCTGACCCCTTCCTGTCCTGGAACTGGCCGCGGATCAAGGCCAGCGGGCTCGCGCGGGGCGCTTATCACTTCCTTGATCCGGGCCTGTCCGGGGCGGACCAGGCGAGCTTGTTCGTAGCGGCGGTCAGCAAGGTCGGCCTCGAGACCACCGACATGCTCTGGCTGGACAACGAGACCGCGGGATCCTCGCCTGCCGCCGTGGCGGCCTGCGCGCGTGACTTCATGGCCAAGCTGGTGTCATTGCGGCCGCACAACCCGTGTGGCGTGTACTCATTCTTTGATTTCATCACCTCGGGTAACTGCGCCGGGCTCGGCAAGTACCCGCTCTGGCTGGCCATCTTCCAGTCGGCGACCCCGACCGCGCCGGCGCCGTGGAGCGCCTGGAAGTTCTGGCAGTCGGGCGAAACCAGCACTCACGATAATGACGTGTTCAACGGGACCGCGGCCGAGCTGAGCACGTGGATCAGCTCATTCCAGCCGAACGTGGAGGTCGAAGTGCAGTCAGGCCAGCTCAACAACGGCGCCAATGCCCTCACCGTTATCACGGTGCCGCCCGGCACCGGCAGCAAGGTCGCGTTCGGCTGTGACAACGGAGTCCAGGGACTCGCGCCCGCCGTGCTGAGGGTGGCGATCTTCGACACGCAGTGGCACGTGACCAACGGCGTCACCGTGGACTCCACCAAGGGGATGACCGCGGTCCCGTTCCCCGACCCGGCCAAGACCGGGGTGATCTCGGTGATACGGCATGACGCCGGCGAGGTGGTCGTGGGATACGAGGTTTCGTAACCTCCGGCGCCTCAGGCCTTGTCGAAGGCCAGGAGGAACTCGAGCAGGCCGTGATCCTGCGTGGTCACGAAGCCCCCGAAGCTCGGGTTCTGGATGTTGTAGTCGGAGAAGAGCACCGGGATGTCGCCGGCCACCTCGATCTGCGCTCCCTTACGCTCGGCGGTCAGCGTGAACGTCACCGCCCGGGTAGTGCCGTGCAGGGTCAGCTTCCCGTGCGCGGTATAGCTCTTGACCACGCCGGTGGCGGGCAGCGGCGCCAGGTCGATCGGGCTGGTCAGGGTGAAGGTCCCGGTCGGGTACTGGGACACGTCCATGATCCGGCCGTCGAACTGGCTGTCCCGCTGGCTCTTGTCACTGTGGACGGTGGCCATCGGAACGGTGAAGGTGGCAGCGGTAGCGGTCGTGCCCGCGATGGTGAGGTGCCCGGTTACTGACGTGGTGCGGCCGACGGCCGTGGCGTTCTGCCCGAGCAGCACCTCGTTGACGCGGTAACCGACGACGGAACCGGAACCGGCGTCCCATGTGCCGGCCACCGATCCGGCGGCGGCAGTGCTCGCGGACGGCGTGCTGCCCGCCGACGACCCAGCCGAGGACGCGGACGTGGCGCTGCTCGTCGGCGACAGCGACAACGCGGACGGCGTGCTGCCGTTGAAGAAATGGATATAGAGAAACGGCCCGGCCACCGCCAGGACGACAAGAACGACGATGGCTCCGATGAGCCATCTCAGCCAGTGACGCGGCCTCGTGAATGGCATGGCAATAGCTTTCTGTCGGTATGAAGACCGCCCGCGCGGTTGCGAAGTCAGCGGTTGCGAAGTCAGCGGTTGCGAAGTCAAAGGCCTCCACGAGGCCGCTAGCCGAGTATCCACCCAGACCTTCTCAGCGGGCTCTCAACCACCTCAGAATCAGCGGAACACCTGACCGCATGACTAGGATCGTGGTCGTGATCGTGATCGTGGCCGGCGTGTCGGGCAGCGGCAAGACGACGGTGGGCGCCATGCTCGCCGGCCGCCTGGGCTGGCGGTTCGCTGACGCTGACGGCTTCCACCCGGCCGCGAACATCGAGAAGATGCGGGCCGGGATACCGCTGACCGACGAGGATCGCTGGCCGTGGCTGCTGGCCATCACGGACTGGATGGACGAGCGCATCGCAGGTGGCGAGTCCGCGGTGCTCGGCTGCTCAGCGCTCAAGCGCTCCTACCGGGACATGCTGCTCGGCGGTCGTCCTGATGTCCGGATGGTCTTCCTGGTCGTAGATCCCGCGGAGCTCGCCCGGCGGCTGGCCGCCAGGCACGGTCATTTCTTCCCCGAGAAGCTACTGGGCACCCAGCTAGACGCCCTGGACCCGCCCCAGCCAGACGAGCACGTCATATCCGTGCTCGAGGGGGACGAGCCCGCCGGCACGGTGGCGTCGATCATCGCGATACTGTGGCCCGGGGAGAACGGGCCTGGTGAGGGCACGGGCTCAGGCGCTTCCGGCGCGGCTGGCGGTGATCATGAAGCTAAAACTTGACCTGCACGACATTTACAACCGCGGACAGGATATTGACCGGGCGTTGCAGGCGATCATCGACGAGGCCGTAGCGAAGAAGGCCCCGCTGGTCGAGATCATCCCCGGCAAGGGGTCCGGACAGCTCAAGAAGCGCGTGCTGCGGTTTCTTGAGCAAAAAGAAATCAAGGCGAAATATCACCGGGTGGAGAAGGACTCGAAGAACTTCGGTCGCGTGTTCGTACATTTCCGCTGGTAGAAGCCGGACAATCGGGCGGCGTGGCCGGCCCGTGACCTGTTGGTACCCGCTGACCCTGACGTGAGCGTCGGCCAGCGACGGGTAACCAGCCGCACCTGGGAAACATTCGGTGCAGACTCTGACCAAGCACCAAGACCCGCGACATCTGGCCGCTTTGAGCGGTACTCCGACCGAGACAAAGGAGACCTGTCATGCGATTCAGTTCCCTGGCTCGTCGGATTGCGGCCCCGGCGCTGGGCCTGGCGCTCGCCGCCACGGTTGCCGCCTGCAGCAGTAGTTCCAGCACGTCCTCGGCGCCCCCGAGCTCGCCGGCCGCGTCCTCTCCCGCCGCGACTTCGCCCGCCGCCACCGGCAGCTCGGCCGCCCCGAGCAGCCCGTCGAGTTCGGCCGCTGTCGCGGAGATCACCACGAACTGGGAGAAATTCTTCAACTCCAGCACGCCCACCGCGGAACGGGTCGCGCTGCTGCAGAACGGGAGCAAGTTCGGGGCGGCCATCACGGCCTTCGCCAGCCTGCCGCTGGCGAGCGGGATCGGAGCGAAGGTAACCGACGTGACACTGAACTCCGCCACCTCGGCCACCGTGACCTACAGCATCACGTCCGGCGGCACCAGCCTGCTGTCCGGCCAGAAAGGCACGGCGGTCTACCAGGACGGCACCTGGAAGGTCGGCGACGCCAGCCTCTGCGGCCTGTTCAAGCTGATTCCCGGCGGCACCGTGCCATCCGCGTGTAGTTCGGCCGGCTAGGACCGCTCAGGTGGCCAGCCAGGCGGAGGCAGTTTCCGGCGACTGGCACGGAGTCACCCCTCGGGGCGGCCAGGGGCTCGCGCTGGCGACGTTGTGCACGCTGCTGTTCCTGACGTTCCTTGATAACACGGTGGTCAGCGTCGCGCTGGGGGATGTCCAGACGAGCCTGCACGCGGGTGTGACCGATTTGCAGTGGGTAGTGGGGGCTTACGCCCTGACCTTCGCCAGCATCATGCTGGCCTGCGGGATGATCGGGGACGAACTCGGCCGCAAGAAGGTCATGCTGGCCGGGGCCGGGGTCTTCTGCGCCGGGTCGGTGCTGTGCGCGCTGGCCCCGAACGTCCAGACGCTCATCGCGGGCCGGGCGGTGATGGGGCTGGGCGCCGCGGCCAGCGAGCCGGGCACGCTGTCGATGCTGCGGCACTTGTATCCGGACGCCACGGCCAGGAGCCGAGCGATCGGGGTGTGGGCCGCGACGTCCGGGTTCGCGCTGGCGGCGGGGCCGGTGATCGGCGGGGTGATCGTCGGGGCCTGGAACTGGCGCGGGATCTTCTGGTTCAACCTGGTCTTCGGGCTGGCCGCGCTGATCGTGGCGGCGGTCATCTTGCCTGAGAGCGCCGATCCTACGGCGGCGCGGGTGGATACGGCGGGCACGCTGCTGGGTGCGGGGGCGCTGGCCACGTTCGTGTTCGCGATCATCGACGCGGAGTCGGCCGGGTTCGGGTCGGCCGTGGTGATCGTCTTGCTGTGCCTGAGCGCGGCGCTGGCCGCGGGGTTCGTGTGGCGGGAGCGGCGGGCCGCTTATCCGGTGCTTGACCTGCGTTTCCTGCGGGTGCCGCAGTTCACTACGGCGAACGTCGCCGCGTTCTGCACGTACTTCGCCACGTTCGCGATCTTCTTCTTCACCGCGCTGTACCTGGTAGAGGTGGTCGGGGCGTCCGGGTACCGGCTGGCGGCCGTGTTCTTGCCGATGACGGTCCTGATGATCGTGTCCTCGGTGCTGGCCGGACGCTGGACGGTCCGGGCCGGGCCGCGCTGGTCCATCACGATCGGCTGCCTGCTCCTGGCGGCCGGCCTGATCCTGACCGACACTTCCCTGTCTCCGCAGCCGGATTACGGGCTGCTGGTAGTGGCACTGGGGCTGGCGGGTATCGGCATCGGCACGACGGTGGTACCCATCACCTCCGCGGTGCTGGCCGCGGTGCCCGCCGAACGTTCGGGCATGGCTGCGTCGGCGACCAACACCAGCCGGGAGATCGGCGCCGTCACCGGCGTCGCGGTGCTCGGCTCGCTGGTGTATTCGCAGCTGCACGCCAGCCTCATCGCGCAGATGAATCACCTCGGCGTACCGGTCAGCTTCCAGGGCCTGGTCATCAACGCCATCGAGACCGGCCAGATCCCGAAGAACACCACCGCCTACGCCGGCTTCGGGAAGCTGGTCCAGGAGGTCATCGGCGCCGCCTACACGGCGTTCCATGACGGCCTGCACGCGGCGCTCTACCTGTCGGCCGGGCTCGCGCTCGCCGCCGCGCTGCTCGCTTTCATTACGCTCCGCTCACGTCCGGCCGACGCTGGAGCTTGACCTTCGCCCCCGCTGAGGGAGGCAGGAATAGGACGGCCCGGGTAGCAGGTCCCGAACTGGCATACCCGCTTCGCCGTCGACCGGGAAGATGTAACGTTGACGTCGGGGTCAGATTTGCTTGGGCCAGAGGCATCTAAGGAGCAACGTATGGCGGTGGACCGCGTCCTGCCGGACAAGAATCCGGGCACTGATGGCCGGGGCAAGAACTACAAGTGGATCGCCCTGTCCAACACCACGCTCGGGATCTTGATGGTCACCATCAACCAGTCCATCCTGCTGATCTCGCTCCCGGCGCTGTTTCGCGGCATCAACCTCAACCCGCTCGTGCCCGCCAACACCTCGTACTTCCTGTGGGTGTTCATGGGGTTCATACTGGTCACCGCGGTGCTGGTGGTCAGCCTGGGCCGGGTGGGCGACATCTACGGCCGGGTCCGCATATACAACCTCGGCTTCGCCGTGTTCACGCTGTTCGCGATCCTGCTGTCGGTGACGTTCCTGACCGGGGCGGCCGGCGCCCTGTGGATCATCATCATGCGGGTAGGTCAAGGGGTCGGCGGAGCGTGCCTGTTCGCTAACTCAAGCGCGATCCTGACCGACGCCTTCCCCGCCGACGAGCGGGGCAAGGCGATGGGGATCAACGGCATCGCCGCGGTCAGCGGCTCCTTCATCGGGCTCATCCTGGGCGGCGTGCTCGGCCCCATCGACTGGCGGCTGGTGTTCCTGGTCTCGGTGCCGTTCGGCCTGTTCGGAACCATCTGGGCCTACCTGAAGCTAGTCGACAACGGCATCCGCATCCCGGCCAAGATCGACTGGCTGGGCAACGCAGCCTTCGCCATCGGCCTGATCGCCCTGCTCACCGGCATCGTGTACTCGCTGCTCCCCTATGGAGGCCACCCCACCGGATGGACCAACCCGTGGGTGCTGACCGCGATATTCGGCGGGATCGCCGTCCTTGGCTTGTTCGTATGGATCGAGCTGCACGTACCCGAGCCGATGTTCCGGCTGAACCTGTTCAAGATCCGCGCGTTCACCACCGGGAACATCGCCGGCCTGCTGGGCGCGCTCGGCCGGGGGGGCCTGCAGTTCATGCTGATCATCTGGCTGCAGGGCATCTGGCTGCCGCAGCACGGCTACAGCTTCGCCCGCACCCCGCTGTGGGCCGGCATCTACATGATCCCGCTCACTGTCGGGTTCCTGCTGCTCGGCCCGATATCCGGGATCCTGTCCGACCGGTTCGGGGCCAGGCTGTTCGCCACCGCCGGCCTGATCGTCTCCGGTGTGGCCTTCCTGCTGCTCGAACTGCTGCCGATCAACTTCAGCTACCTCTGGTTCGCCCTGCTGATCTTCTTGTTCGCGGTCGGCATGGGGCTTTTCTTCTCGCCGAACCAGGCCGCGGTCATGAACAGCCTCCCGCCGGATCAGCGCGGCGCGGGCGCTGGGATGCTCAACACCTTCCAGAACTCGGCCACGGTGTTGTCGATGGGCCTGTTCTTCACCATCGTCACCCTGGGGCTGGCCTCGCGCTTGCCCAGTCACCTGTACAAGGGGCTCGTCGCCGCCGGGGTCGCTCC
This sequence comes from uncultured Actinomycetes bacterium, assembly GCA_963806335.1. GTDB lineage: Bacteria > Actinomycetota > Actinomycetes > Streptosporangiales > Streptosporangiaceae > Palsa-504. The sequence goes on along the minus strand of CAWDXO010000010.1, from coordinate 45,239 downwards.
CGGCGCGGCCCGCGTCGTCGCCAACGAGCCGCCCATCGGCAGCCTGTTCTCGGCCTTCCTCGGCTACAACCCGATCAAGGAGCTGCTTGGCCCGACCGGGGCGCTGCAGCACCTATCGCCCAGCCAGGCCGCTTACATCACCGGCCGTTCGTTCTTCCCGCAGCTGATCGAGCAGCCCTTCGCCTACGGCATGCACCTGGCCTTCACCTTCGCCGCCATCGCGACGGCAATCGCCGTGGTGGCCTCGGCCGTGCGCGGCCGCCGCTACCTGCACAGCCCGGTGCCCGCGGCCGAGCCGGTCGCCGAGGAACTGGCCGAGGGCGCCGCGCTGGCGGGCCTGGATGACGCCTCAATGCTGCCGGACGGCAACGGCAACGGCGCTTCGCGGAGGTCACGGCGGGAAGGGAACGGCGTGCACGCGGCCTCGGCCGGCTCCGGCGCGGAAACCGAGCTCGGCGTCTCGGCCGAGAACGGCTGAGTTCGTTGAACACGACGCGCGGGTCGGACCCCGCAGGACCGGCAGGCGGCGAGCAGCCACCCGAGCAGAGCAGACCGCTGCTCGGCATCGGGGCGGCCGCGGCCCGAGCCGGAGTCTCGGAGCGGGCCTTGCGTTACTACCAGCAGATCGGGCTCATCACCCCCTGCGCCTGCACCCCGGCAGGCACACGTCGTTATTCCGAGGACGACCTGGCCCGGGTGGCCCGCATCCGGCAGCTGCAGGACCTGCTCGGCTTCAACCTCGACGAGATCGCCGCCGTCTTGCGCAGCGAAGACCGGATGGCGCAGATCAAGCGGAGTTACCACCATGAGCAAACCAGCGACGCCGAGCGGCGGGAACTGGTCCGCGAGAGCCTGCGGCTGCAGCGTGAGCTGCGGGCGGCCGTCGAGGCTAAACGGCAGGCCATCGAGGGCTTTCTGGCCGACCTAGACGCCCGCATTGCCCGCTCGAGCGACCTGCTGGCGCAGATGACCGCCCCGGTCCCGTGACCGCCTCTTTCGCGGCTGGCGGGGAGATGGGGGAGTATGCCCCCATGGACTTGCCGGACGCCGCAGCCGCATGGCGGCGTGATGGATTTGTCGTGTTGCCGGGCTACCTCAGCGGTCCCGAGCTGGAAGCGGCTCAGCGTGATCTTACGGCCGTCTATCCCAGCGCCGAGGAGTACCACGCTGCCCCGGGCGAGGGGCGTAACCGGATCTACACCGGTGATGAGTTCGGCGGGATCATCACCTTCCCCTTCCCGACCGTGGCCCTGTGCCGGGTCGTCGTCCATGACAAGCTCATCGCCCTCGCCGAGGCTTTCTTCGGGGCAGAAGACATCAGGATCTACGCCGCGGAGCTGTGGGCCAAGTACACCGGCGCAGTGAGCTACGAGCAGGAACACCATCGGGACTATCTGAACCACACGCCCCTGGTTCCCTCGACGGGTGACCTGCGCTGGCGCGGGCTGGAGATGTTTATCTGGCTGAGCGACGTACCGGAAGACCATGGGCCGACCCACGTGGTGCCGCTGCCGGTCACGGCCGGGGTGCCTGCCCGCCCGCACGGCTACCTCCGCTCCGCGCGGCCCGAGTTCTACGAGGCAGAGCAGTCCGGGGCGGGCCCGGCTGGCACCGTCGTGGCCTACAGCACCGACACCTTCCACCGCGGCACCGAGATAACCGCCCCGCGTTCGGGCCGGTACAGTGCCCACGTCAGCTACCGGCACGCCGACAACTACTGGACTGGCCGCCACGCATGGGGGGACCACTCATTCCACCCGGACTGGAGCCCATTCGTCGAGCAGGCTGGCATGCGGCAACTCCTGCTCTTCGGCTTCCCCCCGCCCGGCCACCCCTACTGGACCCCGGAAACCCTCACCCAGCTACAAGTCCGGTATCCCGGCCTCGACACACGCCGGTGGGGGACGGGCGCCCACGGCCTGTGATAAAAGACGGCTGGCCCGGATGCTGGGGCACAACGCCGGTCCGTGATCCGACGTGACCACCTGGATGCAAACGGCCGGAGGGCGAAAATGCGCGCTGCTCGCGGCGGCCGGTCAGTGTCCCGGCAGCCACGACCGCCGCCGTGATGATGACGATATTCAGCCAGAGCGTTCCCTGGTCCCGCCCGGTGCTGCCGTTCCCGCGGACCCGGTCGCGGATCAGCAGCCCGGCTTCCAGCGCCAGCCATGCCCGCGATCGGCAAAATGGCATCGCGCAGGCGAGGGGCTCCGGCGGCCGCCTTATCAGCGCGTATTTCCGGAAGCAGACCGTCCGGGATCAGCACTACCATGCAGTCCATGACAGCAACCAACGATCCGGCCAACCCGGCCTCCGCCTCTCCCGACGAACCGCTGGAGGCGCAGTTCGGACCGCACCGGTTCTACGCCGGTGAGGGCGGCGGCAGCGAGGAGTTCCGGGGTGCTCAGTTCGACGTCGCTGACCTGCGCGGAGCCCGGTTCACCGACTGTGACCTGACCGGCGTCACGATCAGGGACTGCTGGCTGGTGAACGTGAGCATTTCCGGCTACCTCAGCAATGTCACGGTCAACGGCGTTGACGTGAGCGATTTCGTCAGCGCCGAGCTGGACCGTCGGCACCCGGAGCGAGTGCAGTTCCGCGAGGGCCAGACGGCCGGCGACGTCCGCGCGATATGGGGCACCATCGAGCAGCTGTGGGCGCAGGCAATCGAGCGAGCCGGGCGGCTGCCCGCGGCAGCGTTGACTCAGCAGGTCAACGAGGAGTGGTCATTCGCGCAGACACTGCGCCATCTGGTCTTCATCACCGACGCGTGGGCCAGCCGGACGGTGCTGGACGAGGAAACGCCCTACCATCCGCTCGGCCTCCCGCAGAGCTGGTATCCGCCGGCGGATGCGGCCGCGCTCGGCATCGACCTGACCGCTCAGCCCGGCTACGCCGAAATCCTGGCCGCCCGCGCCGACCGGATGGCCGTGATGCGGCGCATCGTGGCCGACCTGACCGACGAAAGCCTGGGACGGCTATGCCAGCGCTCACCCGCTCCCGGTTACCCGGAGGAGGAGCGCACCGTGGTCGACTGCATCGGCGTCGTGATGGACGAGGAGATCGAGCACTACCGGTTCGCGGTCCGCGACCTGGCCGTGCTGGAAGCCGGCTAGTTTGCCGGCAACTCCGCCTACGGCCTGGACGAACTGCACAGTGACCTGGAGCGGTTCGTCTTCCTATTCGGCGGCGGTGACGGCGGGCAACTCTATTGCCCATGACCGCGATCTGCGGCCAGCCGAGCCTACGCCGGGCCCTGCCTGGCCTCAACGTCGTTCATCCTCGGGCTGTCGCGCTGCGGGTGTCGGTAATTTTGCTGATCTGGGTACATACCTTGTGACCTCGTGGGATGACGCTTACTGATGCGCGTCATGAGCCTGTCCTACGCGGTGTTGTAAGGCCAGATTCGGGCCAGCGCAGACCAAGATCCGGCAAGCTGAGGGGGAACCAGCGATGGCAAAGTACGTAACCTTCTTCACCTACACCAGCGAGGCATGGGCGCGGATGATCCAGAACCCGGGTGACCGGACCGCCACAGTGCGGCAGCTGGCCGACACGCTGGGCGGGTCGGTTGAGTGCATTTACTGGATGTTCGGCACTCACGACGGGATGGTCATTACGGACGCTCCCGACTCGATTAGCGCCGCCGCCCTGAGCGTCACTGTCGGAAGCACGGGTGCCTTTAAGAACCTGGAGACGCACGAGCTGCTGACTCAAGAGCAGCTCGGCCAGGCACTGTCACGATCCAAGACCGCGATGCCCGCTTACCAGCCACCCGGCGAGCGCAGCTAGCGCGGTCGGCGCTCGCGAGAGTTCGAACCAGGCCGACCAAGGTCGGGGAACGCGCCTAGGTGCTGTGCCGCGCGGGCCTCAGCGCCGGGGACTTCCAGGACCGTGCCGGTGTGCTACGCGCGGGTCAACAGCACTGGCTGGTCCCAGCTCGTGACCATCGATATCACCCGCCGCGACATCCTCGCGGCCAGCGAACTCATCACATCCCCGCTCCAGCGGCTAACCGGCCGCTACCAGCCCGGCCACCTGGAGCTGGTCCCCCACCGGGCTCCCGCAAGCAGGAACCCCGCCGCCTGACCAGGCGCGCCGGTCCCCGGGCACCAGGCCCAGGGACCGGCGGGCCGGAACGGCCCCCCACTCCACTCCCCAATGGAGGCACCCATCATGACCATAACCGCCACCGGCCGGCTATCCCCGGATACGGGGACGGTCCCGGTGTTCCCGCTGTCCATGTTCGACGCCGTGCACCGGGGCGCCGAGGAATACGACGAGCAGATCTACGTCAACCTGGCCGAACGCAACTCCTGGCGAGCCCGGTGTCGCGGGCCGGACCGACGCGAGCGAAGCAAGAGCGTCCAGCGCAAGAGCGACGCTGGACGCTGGCTCATACAGCACCGCTCGCTGATGGCCGAGGGCGACTGGACCGACCCCGCGCACGAGCGGATCACGTTCGGTGAATATGCGCTGGCCTGGCTCGACTCACGGGGTTGGTTCGCATCTGGTCCACGAGGTCGCGATCAGGTCAATCGTGGGCGCCGTAGATGGCTCCGTCCGGCTTCGGCTGTGTGCCCTGGACGACGACGAATCTGCCGGAATCGGTGGGCTGAGTCGGGCGGTGCCAGGCGTCCAGAAGCCTGGCCGTCTGTATTCGTTGGCGGCCCCTGCGAGGCCCGCCTAGTGGAACCCCTCTCAAGGACCCATGAAAGAAGCGTCAGGAGTCCGGCTAGCAATACGGCCACAAAGACGCCGACCAAGGGCACGGCGATGAAACCGGCAATAGGGCTTCCCCCAATCACCGCCAACGTTGCGGTGAAAGCCATGCTCACGCCCGCGCCTACGGCGGTCCCGCGCTGAATCACCTTCTTGTTATGTGATTCCCGGTGGAGCTCCGTCGACTGTGGTTCTGTCGGCCCGGCGGGAATGTCGGCCGTGAGGGCGTCCAGTTCTGCGTAGGTGGCGAGTGCTTTACTGACCCGAAGGTCAAACTCGTCCTTTGCCAGCCGTCCCTGGGCGAATGCGTCTTTGAGCGCGGCGATCACCTGCTCGCGGTCGGCGTGCGACGACCATAGGGGGTTCTTGCCCTCCGCGCCTGCTGCGATCTCGTCTCCGGGGCCTGCCATCTCCGCCACCTCCTACGACGACGATGTACCGAAGCGTAGCAATGTGGCCAGGTGGGTGAGGCGGAGGTTCGCCGCGCGTCTATCGGGCCCGGCTCGCCCAGGGCCGGATCGCAGTCACAGGGCGACCAGGAGACGTTGGAGTGATGGCCTGAAGCTGACCGTTGGCCGGTGCGAGCCAGGACCTGAACGCCCCGTGGCTTCGGGCAGCGAAGTGGCACCCAGATGTGGCGGGTTCAGGCGATAAGCAGGCGAGCGCCAAGCTCTGCCGCGTCGAGATCGACGAGGTCGCGGTTGCGTTCGGCCCACCGGCCGGAGGCGAGGTCATCACAGAGGCTGCGCCCTGCCCGGAGGCCGCCACCCAGCTGGCCCTCTGGTGCACGGCTCAGACCGTAATCCTAGGGGGTCTGGCTTCCGGTCTGGCGAATGCTGTGTTCCTTGCGGCGGTAGTAACTGACCGGGTAAGCGAGCGCTGCTATGGCCACGGCTATCGCCAAGAGGATGCCGACGATGAAAAGAACTTGTGCCTCATCCTTGGCGATCACGCCACCCGCGCTCGCCGCGACCATCGCGGAAGGTACACCGGTGATGAAGATGCCGATCGCAACACCGGTTAGTAGCGTGCGGCGGCCATTCGACTGTGCTGGCTGCGCAGGCTGCTCGCGGGACACAGGTCCGAGGCGGGCGTCGACACGTGCGGTGATTTCCCGGTCGACTCGCTCCAGGAAGGACTCGATCACCGCGTCGCTGTATTCGGGGCCAAGCTCCTTGTGCGCCGCGGCGGCGGCGCGGATCTCCTCTGGAGAAAGCGGTGATGTGCTCATGATGAGAGTCCTCCCGTACAGCCACGACCAGGCCCGTGAAGACAAGATACATCTCGGGAACGGAGCTTGCCAGCATTGGTTCTCAGCGGTGCGGCGCTGCCGAACGATCGCCCGTCTTCAGGCCGGGCGTGTCCCAGCGCATAGCACTCCAGAATCTTCCCGAAGAGCCTGGAAAGACGACCTCGTCGAAATGCAGCGTGATCCTGGGATCAGGCGGAAGTGCTAGCCTGCGGCGCAGCCGTGGACTCTCGGCCGGACTGACATCGAGCCGATAGCCGACCAGTATGCGGGTTTGCGGATCCACATGACGAAGATGCTCCAGCGAAACCGGTACTCCGGGAAGCTCCGCGATCCTGAGGAGCTCGTCGTCTGAGGTCAGCTCCGCTATCTCGCGGATGTCCTCGCGGAATTTCGGCGTCAGCCGGGTCGTGGTTTCATAGACACCACCGGCCCGCTGGAGTACGTCTCCAAGAACAACACCCGGTTCAGCGCGCATATCCCGCTCGATTTCGGCGGGCCGGTATGCGCTAGGGAGCCACGTGATGCTGGCCTTGTAGTTCTTCATCATCGGATGGTCAGGCCTAAGGACCTCCGCGTATGTTCTGAAGGTCGCCATCGGGCATCACCTGGACTACTTCCTGACGCGACGTAACGGGCACCGCAAGGCCGCGACCTGGACCAGCGGCCATGTCCAGTCTGTCACGCACCTGGCGGACATTGAACCTTTGCCGCGTATCCCGGCCGTTTGATCGCCAGCTTAAGAGGTCCTCGGCGCCGCCAGCTGTCGAGGCAGAGTGTTGACGTCAGCCCACCGAACGCAAGCGGCCTTCCGCTTTGCTGCTCCCGTGCCGTCTTACAGTAAGTATCCGGCGATTGCCAAGATCGGAGGAGCGGCGTACGGTCCCGCATAAGGGAGGGAGACAATAGTGAGCAATGTGCAGCTAGCGCGAGATGTATACGATGCCTTCGGGCGGGGCGACATTCCCGCCGTACTTGAGATGATGGACCCTGACATCGAATGGCGCGAAGCAGAAGGGCACCCGTACAAGCCCGACGGCAAGGCCTGGCTGGGGCCGGAGGCGGTCCTGCAGAACCTGTTCATGAAGCTCGGGACGGAATGGGAGGGCTTCACTGTGCATCCCATGGAGTTCCATGATGCGGGTCCTGTGGTCGTCGTCGAGGGACGTTACACCGGGATCTATAAGGAGACAGGCAAGAGTCTCGACGCTCAGGTCTGCCACGTGTTGAAGTTCCACGACGGCAAGCTGGCGAGCTTCCAGCAGTTCGTGGACACCGCCCAGCTCCAAGACGTACAGGGCGCCCGTTAGTTGAGCCGTAGACCATAGGCGGGCCGCGACCTCCGGCTCGCCCTCACCGCGGGCCGGGGCATTGCGCCGCGAGCGTGATGCCCCGGGCTGCGTTGGATTCTTTGTCCTGGACTTAGGCCGGCGGCCAGCAGCTGATCCGTAGACTGTGTCATGCCCGCCCGCTACCTGCCCATTCCGGTGCTGACCTGCCGAGATGTTACTCACTGGTGCGCAGTGAGCGGCGACGTTGAGCGTCCATGTGCGGCCAAAAATGCGACCACAGTGGCCAAGTAACGACGTTGGAGCGATCGTCAGCCGACTGTCAAGACGTAGTTGACAGCGCAGGCTCACGGCTCCGGAGGCTGCTGACCGGAGTGCGTACCTCCAAACCCGGGGTATCTGTTCTTTTTCGTTACCACTACGATCCCTATTCCCGCCGCGCGGACCGCTGGATGCGCCAGTTCCTGGTCCTGCCAGTCCAGCTCCCAGCTCTCCGGGAGCCATTGCCACAGGCCAGAACGCGGATCATCTCTGTCGGGACCGGTGAACACTACTTCCGGCAGGTTGCGGATCACGTACCTGAAACGGGTCACTGCGTCATCGGGCGTGATCGGCTCCAGGGCGGACAAGTCCAGGTCGGTGATGACATTCCAGTGCGGCACACGTCCGGCCGATCGGGTGATCTGCGGTTCGGCCCCCGCCGTCACCTCCATCTTCCGCCAGACTTCTGCAGCGATGGCCACGGCTTCATCCGCGTTATCCGCATCAATGGCCAGGCGTAGCTTCACGTTCCAGCCTTGATGGGCACCTTCCTGATGACCTGCGGTCATGTGGACAGTGTGTCACCCCCTCGGTCCTTCGCCGCCCTCCGATAGGTGCCGGGGCTTCCTCGCGGAGGTTCGACGGCCTGGCCTCTGGCCTGGCCGTCGCCGTCGAGCTCTCGGCGGCTGTCGTCGGCAAGCATGCAGACGAGCTCGTGTTCACCATGCCCGGCGGCAGCGTTATGCGGCTATCCAACTGGCGGATGCCACGTTCAAGCCTGCCCGCACTCGCGCTGGTCTGAGTGATCGTTTCCGGATTCCGACTTGAGGCATACCGCCGCGTCGCTGATGATCCACGTCAGCCGGCATCGACGGGCCATCCCGCGTCATGCGCCGAATTGTCGTCCTCCGCGTCGCTCGTCGCCGGGCTCGCGAAGCTCGGTTGCGAGGTCACCCTGGAGCCGGCTCAGGCAGCCTGGCCGTCCGGCCACCAGAATCCGGTCCGCCGGATGCTGACGCCTGCCGGGTAAAGCCAGCTTCCTAGGCTGTGACTCTAGGCTGCGGTATCGGGCAAAGAGGATGAGGAGGCGCTCCTGATGGCTGGAAGGGACCCGCGATCACGATGACCGTTCTGGTACTACCACTGATCTTCGTGTTCACTGCGCTGACCGTGCTGGTGTTCGCGTTCGGTGCCCGGCGGCTGCTGGGACTGCGGTTCTCGTTCCTGCGCACGCTGATCGCAGGCGTCCTGGCGTTCCTGATCGCCTCGCCAATAATCACGGCATCAGCGGCTCGGTGGTCACAAAGCGGACGAGCGTCCTGCCCGAACTGTGGTTCGTGATCCTGGGCGTGACGATCGCGCTGGTGGTCGGTATGGTCTTCCTGGTTGTGGCCGAGGCGCTGGTGCCGAGCGGGTCTGTGCCCGGGCCGGTCTACGTGCTGCGGGCCGCGCGAGGGCGGATGGGCCGGGCGGGTCGCTACTGGCAGATCAGCGGATCTTGGTGCGGCGCGGCCTGATGCCGTACGTGCGGGGCGGACGCCGGTCCGAGCTGTCGACGTCGGAGGGCCGGACCAGGCTGGCCCGCTCGGTGCGCCTGGCAATGGAGGACGGCGGGGTCACCTTCGTCAAGCTCGGGCAGGTGCTGTCCACCCGCCGGGATCTCCTCCCGGCGGAGTTCATCAGCGAGCTGAGCCGCCTGCAAGACGACGCGGCCGAAGTCCCCTGGCCCAGGATCGAGCAGGTGCTGCGGTCCGAGCTGGGAGCTGAGGTGAGCGAGCTGTTCGCCAGCTTCGACCGTGAGCCGATTGCCGCGGCGTCCATCGCCCAGGTGCACGCGGCGACGCTCCCGTCGGGGGCTCGGGTCGTGGTCAAGGTGCGCCGGCCGGATGTCAGCCAGATCGTGGACAGGGATCTGGATATCGCCGGTCGGCTGGCGGCCCGGCTGGAGCGCAGCACGAGCTGGGGCCGGGCGGTGGGCACGGCAGGGCTTGCCGCCGGATTCGCCGCCGCCCTGCGCGAGGAACTCGACCTGCGGGTAGAAGCGCGCAACATGACCTCGGTGGCCGCCGCGCCGGGCAGCCGCGGCAGCGGCGGCATCGCCACTCCGGTGCCTTACCAGCCGCTGTGCACCGAGCTGGTGCTGGTGATGGAGCGCTTCGACGGGCGCCCGCTGGCCGCGATCGACGCCGGCATGCCCGCTGACGTGCGCGCCGCGCTGGCCCGCAGCCTGCTCGACTGCCTGCTCCGCGAGGTCATGCTAGAGGGGACTTTCCACGCCGACCCGCACCCGGGCAACGTCCTGCTGCTGGCCGACGGCAGGCTCGGGCTGCTGGACTTCGGGTCCGTCGGGCGCATCGACCAAGGGCTGCGTTCCGCGCTGCAGCGGCTGCTGCTGGCCCTGGACCGGGGCGACCCGGCCGGGCTGGCCGACGCGCTCCTGGAGGTGGTAGAGCGACCCGAGGAGCTGGACGAGCTACGTCTGGAACGGATGCTGGGCCGGTTCCTAGCCCGGCACGTCGCAGCCGGGATCACCCCCGACGTGACGATGTTCACCGACCTGTTCCGCATCGTCTCCGACCACGGGCTGGCGGTACCACCGGAGATACCGCGGTATTCCGCGCGCTGGCCACGATGGAGGGCACGCTTACCCAGCTCGCCCCGGGCTTCGACATCGTGGCCGAAGCCCGCCGGTTCGCAGGCCAGCAGCTTGCCGGGCAGTTCAGGCCGGACACGCTGCGCACGACCGCGGCCGACGAGCTGGTCGCGCTGCTGCCCCTGCTGCGCCGCCTCCCCCGGCGCATCGACCGGATCGGCGGGGCGCTCGAAGCCGGACGGCTCAGCGTCAACGTCCGCCTCCTCGCCGATGAAGGCGATCGCCGGATAGTCACGGGCCTGCTCTACCTGGTGCTGACCACGTTTCTCGCCGCGACCAGCGGCATCATGGCGGTCCTTATGCTCGGCCTGCGCGGCGGGCCAGCCATCACCAGCCGGGTATCCCTCTTCCAGTTCCTCGGCTACTGCCTGCTGGTGATCTCAGCTATCCTCGCGCTGCGCGTGCTCGCACTCGTGTTCCGCCCGAACAGGGCCTAGCCGCATCTGGGCGTCATCTCCCCGGTCGGGCACCCTCTGGGCTGCTCCCGGTTCTCCGGGACGGCAAGGGTCTGCCCGAAGGGTCTAGCGAAACGAGCCCTCGCCGTCACGGAGGGTTCGGGAGTAGGGCTCTGCCTGCCCGGGCGAGGAGATGACCCCCGTTCTGATCCCCATCTCCGAGGGAGGGCCGGGGGTCCGGGACAGCGCCCCCGCAATAAAGCCGACGGCTTTACATCAGGGAGTCGGCATCTCCCGTCTCCCGGTCACACGTCCGGGAGCGTGAGCACGTACCCGGGAAGGTGTGAGGTCATCCAGTCGTTGGTCGCCGTGGTTGGCATAGTGGTGAGGTCTGGCATGTCGAACACCTCGCTCCGCTCGACGTATTCAGCCCTCGGCACGACCTGAGCAGCGACCTGGAGCTGGGCCCGACTCCATCGCCGCAGAGCATCATGATCAACGGCCGAGGCGTCGGCGAGGGCGTCCACCAATGAGGTGACATTGGCCACCGCCCTGAGGACGCCGCTGGTCGTGAACGGGGGGAACACCGCACCGGCGTCGCCGACCAGACAAATCCGATCGCGGGCGTAGCTGCGGGGCACAACGGAGTAAATGGCCTGGATCGCCGAGTTACCGCTCTGCTGCACCAGCTTGAAGAGCACCGGGGGCAACAGGTCCGCAAGGCGAGACTCCAAGGCCGCCCTGACCTGCGGATGCACCTTCCCGAACGGGACGGAGCCGGACTGCTGCCGCTCTTGATCATCGACCAGCACCGAGGACAGGGCACCCTCCGGAACCTGGAGGTAGTAGCCCCACACGAGAAGGCGCTTGCCTGGTTCGGTGCTCTGTCCGGATCCGGGGATGTAATACAGGAACCCGTGCCCCCCAGGTATCCGACTCGCAGCAGATCGCAGCCGTCGAGGGCATCCACGCCTATGTCGCTCTCGCGGAGGAGTCCCCGCCACCCCACCATCCCCCGGTAGCAAGGCGTGGCGCCGGGGTCAATGAGCCTGCGTCCCAACGAGTGATACCCGTCGGCGAATACGACCAGATCGAAGTCCACTGACCCGCCAGGGCGAAGATGCAAGGTCGTGCCGTCAGGCCCTCGCTTCGATCAGCTCGACGGTCGAGGCACTGCGGTAGAGATCGTCAGGGACGCCCCGGCGAAGGCACTGGTAAAGATAGGCCCAGTTGAGCAGCATCAAGCTGCTTTGGCCCTGGGCGTCGCCCAGCCATCGCTGCTGGCCGGTCCCGGATCCACGGGTGACGTACCGCATGTAGTCGGCTCTGCAGGCGGAGAGGGTCCCATCGATCAGACCTCGCGCCATCATGTCCTGCCACACGGCCGTCGGCGTACCGATCCCGGCACCACGGCCTCAATCCCCCTCCCCGACCTCCGCGCGCCTTCATCGCTGTGCAGGACAAATTGACCGATCGGAAACAGCGTCGGCGCCGCCCAAATCGTGGGCTGGGACCGTGCATATCAACGGATCAGGTGTCGGTCCACAGCCTAGGTAGTTATGGACATAGCCGTGTCCCTCTCATTCAGTAGCTGAACGTTGTCACTGCTTCATCGCCGATCCATTCCCATAGCTGGACGGTTCCGGCAAGTTCGGCGTTGGGCAGCAGGTTGCCCTTGTCGAGCTGCTTGGCGTTGAAGCAGACCGGGCAGACCATGTAGCGCCCGCCCGACTTTTGATACCGGGCGAGCAGATCGGGCAGCGCTGGGCATCCGTCGCAGGCGACGCCGACGGCGACGCCGTCGAGGGCGAGCCGGACGGCTTCCTTGGTCTGGAACATCAGGGTCGCCCGCCCGGATTCGGCGGCGCCGACCGCGACCAGGAAGGCCACGGCCACCTTCTCCGGGTCTTCCAGGCCCGTGCTGAGACTGATTACTGCCTTGCCAGCCATGGCTGTCTCGCTCTCGTCAAGGTTGGGCTGAGGCCGGCCCCTGATTCCTGCTCAGGAAACGGGCTGGTTCTGGGTTGCGCTGTTGCCTCAGCGTGCTTGTTTCAGGTGCCAGTGTGTGCGGGCCTGTGTCCCCGCTGCTATCCGACGTTCTGCGGATGGCCGGGCCGGCGCAGCCGGAGTAACGTAGCTGAGGGGGTGCTTCGTGGTAGCTCCGGCGATGGCCAGCGACCGGGGACTTGCGCGCCCTGGCGGCCATCGTCAGCCAGGATCGTCCCGACCTGCCGGACGGGGAGAAGGGCCTTCCGCTATCCCTGCTGGCCGACCTGAAGGACCAGATCCGCTGCGAAGGTATCTCCCTCGGCCGCTCCGACAGCGGGCGGCAAGCGTATTCGGTCCTGCAGTCGGTCCCGGTTCCAAGCCACGACGAACTCAAGGCATTCGAGGACCGGGACCGGGACTCGGCGTTCTGGAAGCGCTTCTGGACCTGCCATTGGGAGTGCCAGGTCTGCAGCTATCCCGAGCGCACCGGCGACCTGCGCAGCGTCGTCAAACCCTATGATTTCTACTCCGCGCGGCAATGGCACAGCACCGGCGAGTACACCGATATTCTCCGGCCGCAGGGGTACGAGCATCAGCTTCAGCTGTGCCTGCCGGATCCCGCGGGGCTAAGCGCCGGGCCCGGCCGGACCGTCCGGCTGCACCTTTTCCGCGGGCCCGGGCTGGACTTCACCGACCGGGACCGTGTGGTGCTCACGCTGCTGCGCCCGCACCTGCACCAGGGCTACCTCGACGCCTTGTGTCAACGGCCACCTTGCAGGCACGAGATCCTTTTGCCAGCGGGCGACGGGTCTAGATTCGGTCGAGCCGATCGCACGCGACGCCCGCAGCGCTACTAAGGCGCGTTGGCCATCTGCTGGAGGGTGACAAGCGGGCAGCGGCAGAATTGATGAGCCGGGCGCTGTTTGGGGGCTGAGATGTGCGTGTGGCTCCCAGCGTGGCTCCCAAAACGGCAAGGAAGCCCGCCACCGGGTGGGCAACGGGCCTCTGACCTGGGCGCGCTCGGAGGGACTCGAACCCCCAACCTTCTGATCCGTAGCTATCGGCAGAGGGGTCAATGAAGGTCGCTGGGGCAGGTCAGCAGGCCAAACCGGGTCAATGAAGGTCGAATGCAAGTCAGCCTGGTTGCTGCACTTTCGTGCTGCACCGCCTGCACAGGACCCAAGGCCAACACGAGAGAGCACGCTCCGATCACGCCAGCCCCAGGGTTGCAAGGCTAGCGTTGTCATCCGAGCGACGGACTCGTCCGCTGACCTTCTGTCGCCTTCTGCTTTTCAGGTCTAGCGTATGCCCAGCTCAGGCTTGATGTGCTGGTAGTACGTGGCTGTCTACGGTTGCGCCAGGGCGCTGGAGGTTGTGGTCGTTGCCGTCACGGTTGCCGTCAGCGAAAACCGCCGGCCTTCCGCTTACGAGGCGACGAGTCGGAGCCTGGTCATTCTTCGGGGCGACCTTGTTCGTCCTCATCCACCTCCAAAAGCATGATCCGTTCCTGCCCGGTACGGAACTTCAGGGAGTTGAACAACATCCAGTGGCCGCACGCGGCGCATTCGGCCTGGACGGCGACGGTGATGCCACCTAGGTGCCCCGGCGCCCCGGCCCCTGCGGCAGCGGCGGGAACAGGCCCGGCATCGGTCACCAGCACCGGAAAAGGGCTCACGCGTAATGAGTCCCCCCGGCCGCACACCGGGCAGGCCCGCACGCCGAACTCCTGCAGCCGCTGACCGACGGTAGCCAGGAAACTGCGGTGCCATCGCATTCGCCGTCATACCTCCACACCACCAAGCCGACCGTGGTACGGGTGCTCAAAAGCGGTCGCCTAGTCATCTGAGCAAGATCCCCTCGTACGACCGGGCGGCATCTCGCCGGTTCCGTTGTGGACCTCGTTGTGCCTGGTGAACGCGGTGATGCCGTCGCTGAGCGTGTAGGGTCCGCGGAGCTGCTGAAGCTCCGCTGAAATCTGCAGGTGATCCAGGGCGGGATCATCGCCGCATATCCGGCAGATGATCTCGTACGTGCTGCTGCCGGGGTCGTGGAGGTTGCTGATGCCGGGTCCGGCCGGCTTGCGCCGCAGGGCGACTGTCCAGTAGTGCTCGGGCTCGGTCGCTGGCATGGGCATCTCTTTCGCTGCGGTGAACCGCGTGCGGAGACGGCCTGCACGCTGGACTCTGCTGCTAAATCCACCAGACCGCGCTGGACACCTGCCCACGGGAAGGCTCCAGCCACTCGGACGTGCATATCTCGCACCGGGAACGTGGGTCTTCCCAGTGATGGATCGTTCAAACACCGGCATCCTGGCCGCCTCAGCTCGTGGCAGGACTCGCCGGTCAACCTGTGTAGACCGGCGATTGCGAAGGGTCGCGGCACGCGTTCCGGGCCTGGCCTGTGATCTGGCTCTCACCGTCAGGCCCGCTGGGCTGGAAGGCCTCTGTGTTTATGAATGGGCGCGCCAGGGTGGGGGTGACGCCCACCCACCCCTCGCTGCGTTAGCAAGATCAGAGGCACTCCCTCCAGGGCCGTGGACCATCTGATCCGTAGTGATCTACGACCACCTTCGTGGCCTGCCCCTCACTCAGCTGGCCTGCTGGAATGCTGGTCAACGATCAGCAGTGAGAGGCATCATTGAGCATCGTTGTGAGGCCAAAATGTGGCCAGCCGAGTCCGACTATCAAGCAGGGGTCACAAGCCGATCGAGTGTTAAGCCAGGCTTGACAGGACCTCTTCCTTATCAGGGAAGTGCTGAGCACGATCACGCTTTCGTTTATTCGACTTGAACTGCTGAGAGTAGTACAGGCTTGTTCGCTGGAGTCCGTCGCTGTAGGCAGTGATCGATACTCAGTTAGTTACTCGGTGCCGGAAACGATCCCTCCGGGCCGCCCGGGATCCGGGGTGTCCTGTATTACGAACGGCAGCGGGTCCGCAAGCGCATCGTGCGGATGCACGTGCATCATCCAAGAGCCGTGAGCCGACCTCGGCGATGGCTGTGAACGAACCCGCTTGGGCTCATCTGCCGATGGCAAGGGCGAGGAGGGTATTGATCGCAGTTTCGAATGGACGGGGATCCTGACGTACCTGGGCGAGTAGAAGTCCTCCTTGGAGCGTGGCGAGCAGAGTAGTGGCAAGGTCGTCCGGGTCGATGCCGGACGGCAGTTTCCCGTCGGCATGAAGGGATCTGAGTCCATCGCCGATGGCGGCTGCCCATTGATCGAACCCTGCCGCGATGAGCGCCCGGCCCTCGGGGTCACTCTCGGCGAGCTGGCCGACGAGCGAACCAAGTTGGCACCCGCCCTTCGCTCGGGTCCGCCTCGCTGCGGTGATCACCATGTCCCGCCAGGCTTCGACTCCGTTCGCGCTTTCGAGCGCGTGCCGATTGCGATCGACGATGGTGTCGGCTTGGTAGTCGATGACCGCCTGCACGAGCTCGTTCTTGTCGGGGAAGTAGTGGTACATCTGAGAGCCGCTGACTTCCGCCGCCACCTTGACGTCTTCCAGGGTGGTGCCCGCCACCCCGCGCTCATGGATCAGGGCGGCGGCCTCCTCCACTATTCGTGCCCGGGTGCGTGCTCCCTTGGGGGTGAGCTTCGGCCGGTCACTCGTCTCTTCGGCCATGCGCCCATGCTAGCAGGATTCTGAGTTTGACAACTCAGTACTGGCCTGTCAGGGTGAGTTGCACAACCCATTCTGGAGCGAGAGGACAACGTCACATGACTGACCTGAGGGGCAAGACGGCTCTGGTAACGGGCTCGACGAGCGGAATCGGCAGGGCCACGGCCATCGCCCTGGCCGCCCGCGGCGCTCGCGTACTGGTAGTGGGACGTGATGAGCAACGAGCCAAAGACGTAGTCGCCGAGATCGAAGGCAGCGGGGGCAGCGCGACGTTCCGGCTGACCACGTTGAGCGACCTCGAATCGGCCCGGGACCTGGTCGAGTGGGCCACCGAGGCAGGCGACGGCCACGTCGACATCCTCATCAACAACGTCGGCGTCGCCGCGCTCGGACCAAGCAACGCAGCCACTGAAGCAGAGTTCGACGAGACCTTCGCGGTCAACGTCAAGGTTCCGTTCTTCCTCGTTGCGTCCTTGGCGCCAGCCATGGCCGAACGCGGATGGGGCTCGATCGTCAACGTCTCCACCATGGTCGCCAGCTTCGGACAGGCGGGCATGGCTCTGTACGGCGCCAGTCGAGCGGCGCTCGAACTGTTGACGAAGGCCTGGGCCGCCGAATACGGCGCTCGTGGTGTTCGGGTGAACGCCGTTGCCCCCGGCCCGACGCGCACCGCGCTGATGGAAGCCGTCCCCGAGGAGATGGTGAATCAGATGGCAGCACTAGCACCAGCAGGTCGTGTGGCTCAGCCTGAGGAACTTGCTGCGGCGATCGTCTTCCTCGCCAGCGAGGATGCCAGCTTCGTGCACGGCGTCACGCTTGCGGTCGATGGAGGCCGCGTAGCGACCTGACGTCGGTCGTACCACGGCGACGTGGTGTGAAGACGTAGACGGCAGATCAACGAACAATCGAGGAGTCTCAACATGAGCGCATACGTAATTGTCGAATTCACAGTCAAAGATCCAGATGTTTACCGTAACCAATACAGCGTCATCGCTGGGCAGACGGCCAAAGAGCATGGAGGTGAGGTAGTTGCCGCCGGTAACTGGGAAGCGCTGCACGGCGATGGCTCGCTCACTTCAGGAGCGCTCGTGCGGTTTGCCGACCATGAGACGGCTCTCAGGTGGTACAACTCGCCCGAGTATCAGAAGTTGATCGATGTCCGGAGTGTTGCAATGGATGCCCGTTTCGGCTTGCTCGACGGCCTCCCTGAGCAGGCGCCATCAGGTGAGAGATCATGAGCAAGTTTGACGCTCAATTCGCGGGTCGGCTGGACGGACAGACGGTGCTAGTCACCGGCGCCAAGGGCGGCATCGGCTACGAAACCGCCCAAGGCATTGGGAACAGCGGGGCGACGGTGCTGGTGCACGCCCGCCGTGCCGACGAAGCTCAACGCGCCGTCGACCAACTGGTCACCAACGGCAACGGCAACGGCCGGTACCTGCCCATAGCAGGAGACCTCGGATCTCTGGCGGGTGTTCGGGAACTCGTCGGCGCTGTTCGCGAGGTCGCGCCGAAGGGACTCAACGGACTGGTCAACAACGCGGGCGCCGCGTTCTCCAGCAAGGCCCTGTCACCTGACGGGTACGAACGGACCATCGCCATCAATCACGTCGCGCTGGCGGCACTGACCGACGGGCTGCTCGACCTGCTCCGGAAGGGCGCTGATGATTTCGCCGTGCCCTCGCGGGTGGTCAACATGACCGCCCTGGTCGAGTCACGGGGCAAGCCGATCACCGACTGGAGCTACCCGGGTAAGTACAAGCAGATCCAGGCCTACGCCGATGCCAAACTGCTGGCCCTGATGTACACCTACGCCCGAGCTCGCCGCCATGAGGGTGAGGGCCTGACGTTCAACGCAGTCAGCCCAGGCGCGGTCAAAACCAGTCTCGGCAGCAAGGCCGGCGGGCCGTTCAAAATGATTGAAGCGTTGACCAATCCGTTCGTCCCGCCTCCGGAAAAGGGGTCACGCGGCTGTGTGCGGCTGATGGCCGATCCCGAGCTCGCAACCGCGACCGGGGGCTACTACAGCTCCGCGAAGCTGAAGAAGTCATCCGAGAAGTCTCGTGACCATGATGCTCAGGACCGGGTGTGGGAGCAGACCGAACGCGAATTGAACAGCCACAACTGACGCGGCTCCAGTCGGCTATCGCCAGCACAGCCGATGCGGCAACGCCTGCGCCTTCACTAACCTCGGACTCTAAAAGAATAGGACTTGTCTAGGGACCTATCAGCCACGAGTCGAAGGCACTTTCCTGCTAGCGGCCACGAAAAAATACGGGTGTGCGGTCAGTTAGCTCCAGGTTCGCGGCCATCGTTTCTCCAGTCCTGCGGCCATTGACGGTCGGGTGGCTGGTCTTGTTCTCTGCCGGCTCACGGCGTGTCGTGATGCTGGTGGTCCCTCCGGTGTGGATGGGTTTGAGGTGATTCGCCTTACCCATCGGTGTCCGGAGGGACCTGTGACCAAGTCTGGCAGGGAGATCATGGAGATTTTCGAGGCGTTTGACCTCACGGGGACGGCCTGGTCGGCGGCGCAGCTGACCGGGTGCGACGCGAAGACGGTCGCCCGTTATGTGGCGGTCCGGGATGCTGGCGGGGATCCGCTGGCGAAGATGTGCAGGCCGCGGCTGATTGACGTGTTCATGCCGAAGGTCGAGGAGCTGGTTGACCGGTCCAGGGGGAAGATCCGGGCCGATGTCGCGCACCGGAAGATCACCGCGATGGGCTACCGGGGCTCGGAGCGGTCGACCCGGCGGGCGGTCGCGGAGGTGAAGGCGGCCTGGCACGCGGGACGGCGCAGGCGGTACCGGCCGTGGATCCCCGAGCCGGGGATGTGGCTGCAGTGGGACTGGGGTGACGGGCCGCGGATCGGCGGGCGGAAGACCCAGCTGTTCGCTGCGTGGCTGGCCTGGTCCCGGTTCCGGGTGGTGATCCCGGTCTGGGACCAGCAGCTCGGGACGCTGACCTGGTGCATCGACCAGGCGCTGCGCGCCGTGGGCGGCGCGCCGACGTACCTGCTGACCGACAACGCGCGGACCGTCACGATGGACCACGTCGCGGGGATCCCGGTGCGGCACCCGGAGATGGTCGCGCTCGGGCGGCATTACGGCTGCAAGGTGGAGACGTGCGTGCCGTTCGATCCGGAGTCCAAGGGCGGCGTCGAGGCCACGGTGAAGATCGCCAAGGCTGATCTGGTGCCCTCGGATGCGAACCTGCTGCCGGCCTACGGCAGCTTCGCCGGGCTTGAGGAGGCCTGCCGGGAGTTCTGTGAGCGGGTCAACGGCCGGGTGCACCGGGAGATCGCCGCGGTCCCGGCGGGCCGGCTGGCCGCCGAGCGGGAGATGCTGCACCCGCTGCCGGACGAGCCTTATGCGCTGGCGCTGGGAGAGGAGCGGCTGGTCGGGGACGACCAGACGGTCCGGTTCGGGTCGGTCCGCTATTCCACTCCGCCCGGCCATGCCGGCACCCGGGTGTGGTGCCGGGCCGCCGGGGAGGAGCTGGTGATCACCGCCCGGACCGGGCGGGGCGCGGGCGAGATCGCCCGGCACCGTCTGTCGGTGCCGGGCAGCCCGTCCATCTGCGACGAGCATTACCCGGACCATCCTGGCGGGAACGGGCCGCGCCAGCCGCGGCCGCGGCCGCGGACCCAGGCTGAGGCCGCGTTCCTGGCGATCGGTGACGGCGCGCAGCGGTGGCTGGCCGAGGCTGCCGCGTCCGGCGCGCAGCGGATCCGGTCCAAGATGGCCCGCGCGGTCGAACTGGCCGCCGTCGTCGGCGCGGACACGGTGGACGCTGCTCTCGGGCTGGCGGCGATCGCCGGCCGGTTCGCCGACGGCGACCTGGCCTCGATCATCGACCACCTGGCCGCCGAGGGGGAGATCGGCGAGGTCGTGATCGCCGATGAGGCCCACTCGGTCCAGCCCGGCACCGCCGGCTGGGCCCGCCTCGGCGAGCAGGAGGCGGGACGATGACGCCGCGCCAGTCCTGTGACGACGTGGTCCTGACCGGCGGGGAAGCCGCATTCATCCGCCAGGCGCTGTGCGCCTGCTCGGGCGTGCTCGCGTGGATCAGGCAGAACGGCGGCCCCCTGGGGGCAGCTGTGCTGGCCCAGGCGGCCCGCGACGGAACCGCCATCGGCCACGCCGAGTACGACGCCAACCTCGCGATCGACTACCTCGACTTCCCCAGCAAGACAGGGCAGTCCCGGTGACCGGCCCGGCGGCACCGCCGCTCCCGGCCGAGCTCGACGCGCTCGTGCGCCGGATGCGCCTGCCCTACCTGCGCAAGGCCGCACCCGACGTGCTCGCCACCGCCCGCGCCCAGCGGTGGGAACCCGCCGAAGTGCTCCGCGTCCTGCTCACCGAGGAAGTCACCGGACGCGACGCCGCCACCCGCCGGATGCGCCGCAAGACCGCCGCGTTCCCCTCCGGCAAGACCTTCTCCTCCTGGCGGACCGAAGAATCCTCCATCCCCGCCGCCACCCAGGACGCCCTGGCCACCCTGGAATGGATCGGCCGGGCAGAGAACCTCGTCATCGCAGGCCCGTCCGTTATCCACGGGACCTGACGCGCCCTCATCTATGTCTTTAACGATCACCGTGTTCGGGTTCCGTCATCGTTGCTGACGTCTTATCTACCGGGTTTCAGCAGCGAGAAGGAACGATGGCGGTGGCTTACAGCCTGGCGGTGCGGCCTGCGGGCGGGGATCGCACGTGGACGGTGGTTGACGCGTCGTATGCGACGGTCGGGCCGGTGGAGGAGTGGCTGGAGGCGCACCGGCACCTGTGGTCGCCGAACACGGTGCGCGGTTATGCTACGTCGCTCGCGCAGTGGTGGTCGTTCCTGGAGCAGCGCGGCGAGGCGGGCCGGTGGCAGGATGCCGGGGTTCCCGCGGTAGCGGGGTTCTTGTCGTGGCTGCGGAATGGGCGGACCGCGGAGCATGCGCTGGCGGCACCGGGCGAGGTTCCCTCGGCGGAGACGCTGCACGCGCGGCTGGCCGCGCTGATCTCGTTCTATCAGTGGCAAGAGGCGGTCCACTCGGTGCCGGTCGCGGGGCGGCTGCTGCGCGGGCGGGCTGCCCGGATGCCGTCACGGGGACTGCTCGCGCACCTGGACGCACGGCGTGATCCTGGCCCGTCATCGCTGGTCAAGGTGCGCCGCCGGCGGCCGGGGCGGCCTCCGCTGCTGCTGCCGGGCGAGATCCAGGCGATCATTGACGGCTGCGCCACCTGGGACGATGCGGCCGGGGAATGGAGAGGCAACCTGCGTGACCGGCTGCTGTTCTCGCTGCTGGCCGAGAGCGGCATGAGGCTGGGCGAAGTGCTGGGCATGGCGATCAGCGACTTCGTGATGGGCCGGGGCGGCACTGCCTATATCGAGGTCATCCCGCGGGCGGGCAACCCGAACGGGGCGCGGGTGAAGATGATGCGCCCGCGCCGCATCTACGTCAGCGCGGACCTGGAACGGCTGTTCGCTGACTACCTGACTCATCTGGCCTGCCGGGCCGCCGGGCTCGGCATGAACGTGTCGCCGGGCTCGCCGCTGCTGGTCAACCTCGGCCGCCCGCCGCTGCTGGCCGCGATCCGGGAGGGCACCGTCCGCGACAAGGTCACGGCACTGAAGAAGAAGGGCATCGGCCCGGCCGGGTGGACGCCTCACTGGTTCAGGCACAGCCACGCCTCCGCCTTGCTGCTGGCCGGCACCCCGGAATGGGTGGTCTCCCGTCGCCTGGGCCACGCCCACGTGCAGACCACCATCGACCTGTATGGCTGGGTCCGGGAGGATGAGGCGCTGCAGGCCGCGGCCAACTGGAAGTCGTACGCATCCTCGTGGCAGGTGCCCGATGGCCGGTGAGCGTCAGGACCTGCATCTGGCCGGCGGGCAGGACCCGATCTGGCGGCTGTGGTCGCAGCTGCCCGGGTCCTGGCGCGGTCCGGTTATCGGCGATGATGTCGAAGGCTGGGAGTCGATCACCGAGAACGACGACTACAGGATCAACCTGACGGGGCTGCCCGAGGTGATCCAGGCCGAGCTGGCGTGGATGGCGCACTGGCAGGCCGCCGACGGCACCCGCTCGTCGGTACTGGCCATCAGCCAGCTCGCCAACATCCTGCGCAAAGCGATCAGGGAAGACCGTCCCTTCCCGCCGTCGATCCGGCAGATGGACTGGGAGGCCGCGGCCGCCTTGCAGGCATGGTTCTACGCGTCCCGGTGGAGACGTTTCCCGCCGCATGGGGTCCGGGCGCGGCTGCGGGTCATCTTCCGGTTCGCGCGCACCGCGCTGATCGCGGCCTGCCACGACGGGCACTGGTGGGAACTGGATTACTGGCATCCCCGCTGCGACCGGCGGATTCCGCTGTCGGAACGCGAACCGCAGGCGCACTACGGATGCTCACCCGCGCTGATCACCCACCGGTGGCTCCGGGAGGCGGTCAAGTGGTACCTGGGCACGATGCTGGAGTCCGGCACGTTGCGCTGGACCACCGTCAGCCAGGAAAAACTCCGGTGCCTGCACCGGTTTGACCGGTGGCTGGCGATCGCCTCCGGCGACCCCCGCGAGGTCCTGGCCGACCCGGCCGCGGCGGCCAGTCAGGCCGCGGCGTTCCGCCGGTGGGACGCCGATCCAGCCAACCGCAGCGACGGCCGGGCGCATCGCCGGGTCCCGGGGAAGGTCCACCCCCGGCTGATCAACGACGATCTGCGAGCCGTCGCCGAGCTGTTCGCCTTCATGGCCGCCAACCAGGCCGAGGCCCGCCGCATCCTCGGGCCTCTCGCGGCACCGTGGGCGACCGTCACCGACGCCCACGCCGCCTGCTGGCTGCGGCAGGTCTCCAGGATCCCGCATGAGCGGGCCCTCAACGACGGCAACTACGTCGATGATCACGCCCTCGCGCAGATCACCGCCGCGCTGCCGCTGCTCGGGCTGCCGCGTGGTGAGCAGACGCGCATCACCCGCGGCGATGGTGAGCAGATCGCCGCTAGCGGCTTCGATGACCCGCAGGCCATGCGGATGATCTTGCTGCAGATCCTCACCGGGCGGCGTTCCAGCGAGATCCGCCACTGCGAGTTCGGCTGCCTGTCACCGGCCACCGGCCGGGCTGCCGAGGCTGCCCAGGGTGAGCAGATCGCCCGGTTCCGCTACGCCCAGACCAAAATCGACATCGCGCCCGACACCATCCTGGTCGACTCCGAGGTCGTGGCGATCATCGAGGAACAGCAGCGGTGGGTCCGTGACCGGTTCCCCGGCATCCAGCCCAGGCACCTGTTCCTCCAGCTCACCGGAAACCGGGCCGGCGCCAAGCCCTACCCGTCGGGGACCTACACGTTCCGGCTGCGCGAGTTCAGCAAGATCGTCCAGGTTGCCGACAGCAAGGGCCGGCCGGTCCGGCTCAGCCACACCCACCGGTTCCGCCACACCAAGCTGACCAGGCTCGCCGAGCTCGGCCTGCCCGTCCACGTCCTGCAGCGCTATGCCGGGCACGCCACCCCCACGATGGTCATGCAGTACATCGCCCAGCGGGAAGAACACGCCGAGCAGGCATTCCTGGCCACCGTCAAGCTGAAAGCCGACGGCACCCGCGTCGCCTTCTCCCGCGAGGACCACGACATCATCCACCTGCTCGGCCGCGCCGACCGGATCTTGCCCAACGGCTGGTGCCTGCTGCCCCCCTTGCAATCCTGCGGCAAGGGAAACGCGTGCTTGACCTGCTCAGTCTTCGCCACCGACCAGACCCACCAGCAGGCCCTCGAACGCCAGCTCGCCGACACCGCCGCCCTGATCGACCGGGCCACGACGGACTTCGCGCAGCGGCACGGCCGTCCCATGCCCGCCGATAACGTCTGGCTCGCCCAGCGCCAGGCCGAGCATGCCGCGCTCACCCGGCTGCTGGCCGCCATGCAAGCCGCCCCCGGCCGCGCCGTGCAAGGCGCCGGATGCGACACCGCGCCCGCCGGGCCGGTCCCGGTCACCCTCGGCACCGCCAGCCACCGGAAAGACCACCCATGAGCGACATCCGCGCCCGCCGCACCGCCGTCCTCGCCGCCGCCGCCAAGGCCAAATCCGACGCGAAAGCCCAGGCCGCCGACCAGGCGATCCGCCGGCTGGTCAGGCGCGGCGAGCCCGTCACGTTCCAGGCCGTGCAGCGCGAGGCCGGCGTCTCCCACGCCTTCCTCTACGGGAACCCTGACCTGCGCGGCCGGATCGAGCGGCTGCGCGCCCAGGCCCGCCCGCAGCCGGTCCCGGCCAGCGACGCCAACGGCGACAACACGATCATCCAAGCCCTGACCAGTCAGATCAGCCACCTCAAGAAACAGCACCGTGACCAGACGCAAGCCCTGCACGCCGCGCTCGAGCAAGCTCACGGCGAGAACCTGCAACTCCGCCGCGAGCTCACCCGCCTCGGCTGGACCGGACAGCCCGCAACGACGTAACCACGTCACATCAATCGCAACATCGAAATGACCTGCAAGAATGCAGCAGTCACGAGCCTGAACCGTGGATAACGACCGGGACAGGCAAGTCGCATCTCGTCGAGGCCCTGGCCCACGCCGCGATCGAGAAAGACCTGCGCGTCGCCTGGTTCACCCTGGAAACCCTCACCACCGCGATCGGCAAAGCCAAAGCCGACGGGTCCATCGCCCGCACCGTCACCAGGATCTGCCGCAGCGACCTCATCGTGGTCGATGACATCGGCATGCTCCCGGCCGGGCAGGACGCCGCCGAAGCGTTCTACCGCATCACCGACGCCGCCTACGAACGCCGCTCCGTCGCGGTGACCAGCAACATCCACCCTTCCGGCTTCGACACCATCATGCCCAAGACCCTCGCCACCGCCACCGTCGACCGGCTGCTCCACCACGCCCACCTAGTGCTCGCCAAGGGCGACTCACACCGGCTCGCCGAGGCCCTCGCCGGCAAGGGGGTGATCCCGCTGGCCACCTAACCCCGCCCGCCGGGAGAACACGCGGCCACCAGCCTGGAAAACTGGTGGCCGCCAGCCCGGAGAAAACAAGACCACCCAACCGGATTTCCCAATGGCCGTTGACAAGACTAGCAAGCGCTGTTGCTGCCGCCAGCAACTGCCCATAAAGAAGGCATACGAAAAAGTCGACCCCGGCTCGTGCAGTGTCCACCTGCTGGCTCAGTTGTTTTGGAGCGGCTGCAGTTAGCTCATACCAAAGCGCTTGCGAATCCAACCGATAACGATTATGGCCATATTCTTCAAGGCGTCGGATTGCGTTGCCCAGCCGAGTCGGAGCGTCGTCTAGGCTCTCCGCCAGTATGCCCTGCCTCGATCTTCTTGAAAAGACGCCGAAATAGGGACATAACCGATACGCGATCATCTTAGCCTTGACTGTCCAACGAACGTCTTTGTGAGTTTCGGGTACGTGCCACTTCGGCGGGCAGCCTAGCCTCGGACTCACCTGAGCGTCTGGATGCAAACTACCGGCGCGGTCCTGGTCGGGGTCAAGCGGTGCAGCCCAGTACGGATGTTGACGCGTGCCCAGGGTGGCCATAGCGCGTATAACGTTAGGTTGCTGTATCTCGTTGCTGTACGCGGCGACAGGCGCGGGCGAGGCCAGTAAGCGATTCGAACCCACAACATCCAGGACCACAATGGATGAGACTAGCTCGGCTAGCCGTTCAGATGATCAACGTCCACTGGTGGCAGGTCCTGCACCTGCTGCTTGGAGATACTGAGCTGGATACCGTCATCGACCCTGGTCACGGCGCTGATCGGGATGGTGACTTCCTTGCGGCCCCACAGGTGACCCTCCTGCAGCAGCACGTGGGTCACGTGGTGATCGGATGGGTCCATGACCAGGCCCTGGACTCGCCCGATGTCGCCGTCGGTGGCATGGACATGCTCGCCGCGGCGGACCTCCACTTCATGCAGGGGGACCTTGTCGTAGACAACGGTGCCCGGGGCGCCCTCCATCCCGATGCCCATGGGCCCCATGTTCAGGCTGTAGTAGGGCCAGGAGAGCGCATCGGCTGGGGCGTCGGCGCCGCGACCACGGCCTCCCGGCAGGAACTTCATCTCCTGCGCCGCCTCGAGCTGGCCGAACTCCGCCTGGGTGCAGCCGAGCCGGATCCCGTCCGGCCCGGCCTGGACCAGGCTGAGCGGGACGAGCCTGCCGAGGCCGCCCCCGTCCTTCGGCTCGACCACGAGATGGGTGACGGCACGGGCCACCGGGTCAACCACCACGCGGATCACGTGGCCGCAGACCCCATCGGTACAGCTAACCTTGGCTCCGATCGTGAACTGAACCGGCTGCGTCATCATCATGCTCCTATCTTCGCCCTCCGCCATTCTGGCGCAGGTGCGCTGATACCCGCAGGCTGGGCGCGGCGCTGCTGGCCTGATATCGTGTCGTGTCTACATCGTTGGTCTGCAATGGTAACTCCTGACGCACGCCGGGACGGCAAGGTCACCCGCGAGGTCGTGCTGAGCACCGCGCTGGACCTCATCGACCGTGACGGGGCCGACGGTTTGTCTATGCGCCGCCTCGCCCGCGCCTGAACCGCGACCCGATGATCTTGTACCGGCACGCGCCGAACAAGGCAGCGCTGCTCGACGGCGCCGTCGAGGTCGTGCTCGCCCAGCTCAACGTCGATCCCGCCGATCCGGACTGGGCCGCTCAGCTGCGTGCGGTGGCCTAAATGGCGGCCCCATTGGCGCCTGGGACCAGGAGGTCGATACCGCCATCTCCCCGCGAAGGCTTTGGGCGATTGGCGTTGGGATACTCGCGACACAGCATTATTGCGATGACTGTCTCGATCTCTTCCCCCGGGAACCGACTCCACTCGACTCGGGCCACCACTCCTCCAGACTGACCGGCCGGGTGAGCGTCTCGCGTGGCCCTCGGTACCCCGTCAGGGCCTTCGACACTCGTCGTAAGGCTGTGTACGACTATGCGCTTGGGTTGACCCAGGCTCGCATGGCGTTCAACGTCAGCGTGTCCTTTTCCATCCTCGGCGGCCTGGTCCTGGTCCTCGGCGTTGCGCTCGCCATTTTTAAAGCGGACACAGGAGGTCAGGTAGCAGGGGCGGCCATTGTTAGTGCGGCTGGCGTCCTGACATCCGGTTTGTCTCAGCTCTTCCGAGGGCAGTCAACCAAGGCTCTCAAGCACCTCGAGTCGCAGGCCGTCGAGCTTCGTAAAGACGTTCGGGCGCGGACTAACGCTGGTACAGCCCTGCGCCTACTTGGAGAGCTTTCTGATCCTGCCCTGCGTAGCCATCTTCAGGCTGCGCTCATTCTGGAGTTCACCGGAGCCAAGTTGCCGGACTTTGGCAGGACGTTTCAGCCCGAACCGGGGACTCTTAATGGCAGTGCTCGCAGCTCTGAGGTCATCGAGCCCTCTTCCCTGCCCACCTGATTGATGTCCAGGCCATCCTCGTGGAGGTCGCCGCGTGCCTATTGGGCCTGGCCTCTGGCCTGGCCCTCGCCGTCAGGCCCGCTGGGTCGGTAGAGGCTCCGGCGCTCAAGGGTGGGTCCCGAAGATCCTTTCTGCGAAGCGGTTAGAAAGGATCTTGGGGTGCCCTTGACGCTGGAGGGGCCGACCTGGACAATGCGCGGCGTTCCGTCCCGGTGGCTGTGACCTTCGCACGGCGATCGGCGCACTCGGCGCGAGCGTGACGGACTGGCCCTGCTCGTGTGGTACGGCATCGGGGCGTGACGGCGGGGACCGGCTGCGGCCGGTGCCGGGGCAGCCATGCGCGGCAGCTCGCCGCGCCGTAGGGCTTCCGCCCGAAGGGCGCGGCGAAAGCTGCCGCCCCGCAACGGCGAGACCCCCGGCGACCCATGCCGCTTATCACCGGTCCCCCGGCCGTTCTGCTCTCCCCCGGTTGCTCGCGCCAGCTCGCGTAGCCGGTTCCGGCCGTAGGCGTGGCGCGCCGAAGGTGCGCCCTTGAATGACTGTGAAGAAAGTCCTCACAGCTACGCCACCGTGGTCGCGGATCGCTCATGTCAAGTGATCGCACTCTCCGGCGGCGAGGCTCAGACCCGAATCCGCGAATAGCGCGGTGAGCTGATCCCCGCCTCGGTAAATGATCTTGGTGCGCCAGGATTCCTGGTAACGGGCATATTGACAGCCCGGGAGCCGGCGCCGGGTTCGCGATCTGCGGCCTTTCTGCGGGCCGGGGCTGGCGGGCCGTGGACAAGGACGGGGAGCCGGGGGCTCAGGAGGCGCAGGTCAGGCGGGGACGGGCAGGTCCCGCAGCCGGGCCAGGACCTCGGGAAGCAGGCTGTGGCCGGGCGGGAGCCGCAGGGTCAGGTGGCGGGCGTGGCGGATCAGCCGGCCCGGGACGGCAATCAGCCGCCAGCGCAAGGTGGCGATCATGGCTTTGCCGCCGCGCACGCCGTGCCCGTAAACGATGTCCTCCCCTGCGGTGACGGCGGTGAGCTGGTGCAGCCAGGCGGCCATGGCCGCGGCGAGCAGCGCCCCCCACATCCAGGCCAGGTTCACCTGGGGATATCCGGAGGGGAGATGGCGGAGGGCGGCGCCCAGCTTGCTGTCGCGGAAGAGGTTCTCCACCGTCGTGCGGTGCCGGTACCAGTGCTCCGCGGCGGCGGCCTTGCCCGGGGCAGTCACGTCCAGGTTGGTCAGGATGAAGCTGTAGGCGTAGATGGCGGGTTGCTGCGCCAGTTCCGGGAACAGCATGTCCCGCTGGGCGGGGTGCAGGGTGCGGCGCCGCCGTGACCGCGGGTCGGCGGAGACCTGGCCTGGGTCCAGGCGGACCCGGCGGATCAGCAGCCGGGTGTCCGCCGGCCACCAGTCCGGGCAGTACTCAGCTACCGCGACCTGCGCGCCGTCCATGCCGGTCGCGTCGTGCCACGCGTCCTCGGCGATGCCGCCCAGCAGCCGCCACAGCGGCGCGATCCGCTTGGCGCCGATCGCGAAGCTGATGTGCGCGTCGTGGGCGGCGCGGGCGAGCTGTCCGGCGAAGTACCCGGCGTCAGCACGCATCGCCACCCGCCCGGCCCGCGCCCGCGGCGGCAGGGCGGCCAGCGCGCGGCGCAGCAGATCGGGTGCGGTCGCGCGCGGGTCATCGGTGCCGTCGCCCAGGTCGGCGGCCAGCACGATCTCGGTCTCGGCCCAGGCCGCCACGTGCGGCAGGCCCACCCGCTGGCCCTGGTGGTTATAGGCCACGCCGCGCTTCTTGCGGCCGTAGACCTCCACGTCGGTGGTGTCCAGGTCGATCGTCACCCGCCCGCCGGTCAGCGCCGCCGCCCGCGGCCCGGGCAGCACGTCCAGCATCCGCCTGGTCACCGCCGCCAGGCCGGCCTCCACCGCCTGCCACTGCCCGGGGGTCATCCGGCGGGCCAGGCCCGCGGCGGTGGTGGAGCTCAGCCCCGGCACCGGCGTGACCTCCTGCCCGGCCGCATCGGCCCGCTGCCGGTCCAGCCCGGCCAGGAAGTCCTCCCCGGCCAGCTGCGCCGCCGCGATCCCGGTCAGCAGCTCCCCGGCCCCGAAGCCGCGGTCCCGCTGCTTGACCGGGCCGACCGCCGCATCCAGCGCCGCGATCACGCCCAGCCGGTCACACAGCTCGGTGACTGCGGCCAGGCCCGCGTTCGGCGTCAGCGACCGATCCGGCGCGCCGATCCGCACCTGCTGACGTTTCCCTGCTCTGCTACGTATCCTGTTCACCAGGTAGGTGCCCCTCCGCCTGAGATGATCATTACTTCGCAGCGATCATCATCCCAGGTCAGAGCGGCACCTATCGGTATTTGCGCAGCCGTGTCACCGGCTTACTCGCGGATTCGGGTCAGATACCGCGAGTGTCGGTTGGTTACGGCTGATCGGGCCAGTCGAATCGTGCCCAGATGGTGCGGCTGGTGTGGTCGCCGTCGATCCCCCATTCGTCGGCAACGGCACGGACGATATCCAAGCCGTGGTGCCGGGCCGGGTCGACCATTCCCTGGTTCCAGGGGCCGCCGTTGTCCTCGACTTCGATCCGCGCGTACAGCTCCGGGCTGACCATGGCCCGCATGGTGAAGGTTCCGCCGGGTAGGCGTGAGCGGCTGTGCTGGGCGGCGTTGGCGGCGAGTTCGGAGGCGCACAGGATCACATCGTCTGCTCTCGGGCAGTCTTCGAGGACTGGCCGCAGGTCGGCGCGGACTGTGCGGATGTGCTTGGTGCCGCCTGGGTAGGTGACCTCGGTAGTACGTAGTCCAACGGTTCGGGGTGCTGGCGTATGCATGGGTCCTCGCTGCTGCGCCTGGTCCATGGTCCATGGTCCCTGCTACCTTGACCGTACTCTGAGTCATGGTGCCATACAATAAATACGTGTTATTTCTTGTACTGGTCCGGCACAATAGGTGCGAGCATGGCGCCAGAAGACTTGGAGGAGACGGATGTTCGGTCTGTTCGTGCGCTTCACGTGCAAAGACGAGGCCGCCGCTGAGGCCTACGACAAGCTGGTCGCCGAGACCATCGAGGCAATCAAAACCAACGAGCCGGGAACGCTCGTGTACGCCTCCCACCTGGTCGAAGGCCAGCCTCTCCAGCGCATCTTCTACGAGCTGTACCGGGACCGGGCCGCGTTCGAGGCGCACGAGGCATCCCCGCACACCCGCCGCTACCTGGAGGCGCGGGGCCAGTACCTCGCCAGCACCGAGGTCGATTGGCTCACCCTGCAGACCGGCAAGGGCACCGGCGGGTGACGACCCCGGACTACCAGAAGGCCCTAGGGCGGAAAATCGCCGCCGAACGGCGTCGCCGGGGCTTGTCCCAGCCCGAGCTGGCCCGGATGGTGGACCGATCGGTGGCCTGGGTCTCCCAGGTCGAGCGCGGCGTGCGCAAGGTCGACCGCATGTCCGTTCTGGAAGCCCTGGCCGTGGCGCTGGATGTCCCGCTCGCCGAGTTGGCTGCCGAGGCACCCGTGGTCGCCGCTGTCACCGAGGAAACTCCTGGCGCGAGTGGCCTGGGTTTGGTTCTGTCCGGGGCCTATGCCCTGCGCGCCATGCTCAACGGCCGACGTTCTCCCGCGGTTAGCACACTGCGCGGCAAATCCCGCAAGGCGTGGGAGTTGACTCACGCCGGGCGCTACACCGAGCTGGCCGAGTTGCTACGGGGCCTTGTCCCGGACTTGGAAACTGCCGCCCGAGCCATGGCCGAAGATCAGCGGGCCGAGGTGTTCGAGCTGATGGCCGCGACCTACCAGGCTTGCTCCGCCGCGCTGGCCAAGCTTGGAGAGCCCGAGGCAGCGTGGATCGCTGCCGACCGGGCCATGGCTGCCGCCGAACGGGCCGGCAACCCGCTGCTGGTAGCCGCTGGAGCGTTCCGGCTGGTGTTCGTGTTCATCTCAGCCCGCCACTATGACCAAGCCGAGGAGACCGCCCGGACCGCAGCGGAGGCGTTGTGGCCTCTGGCTGACGGCGGCGATCCGCAGGCCATGTCGCTATGGGGCGGGCTGACCTTGCAGCGCGCCGTCATCGCCGCCCGCATCAACGATCCCGATGCTGCCTACGACCAGCTCGAGCGCGCCAAGCAGATCGCCGGACGGCTCGGTGAGGGCCGCAACGACTACAACACCGAATTCGGCCCGGCCAACGTGGGACTGCAGGAAGTCGCGATCGCCGTCGATCTGGGGGATGCGGGCCGAGCACTGCGGACCGCTGCCTCGGTGGACACCAGCGGGCTGTCAGCCGAACGACGCGCCCGGCTGCTCATCGAAGTAGCCCGCGCGCACGCCCAGCGCCGCCGAGCCGACCAGGCCGTTACTGCGCTGCTCCAGGCCGAGCAGATCACCCCGGAACTGGTCCGCGGACACGTCCTGGTCCGGCAGCTCGTCTCTGACCTGCTCACCATGCAGGACCCGCCCGCCGCCGAGCTGCGCGGCCTGGCCAGACGCTTGACCGCCAAATCGGACTGATACTTTGTGTATTAGTCACGCACCTTGGGTACTGTAGATGTGAGACCTTGAAGCCTCACCCCATCGAGGGATGACCGTGCAGATGCCGGGCCGGTGAATCACCGGGGACCCCGGGTCACGGTGCACACGCCAGCACATGACACGCCTGAGCGGCAGGCCACTCCTGACCGGCCCAGCATGCGGCACAGCACCGCTGATCAGCGAACCGACCCGCGTCTACCTGGCTGGAGCATGCCTCCGCTCGTCCACCCCGACGAGAGGAGTACCGCCTTTGCCCACCCCTGTCCCCGCAGGCTCCGTCCGCCACACCGGAGGGTGCCTGCAACCGGTTCTGCTGCGAGGCCGCGCCGACTACATCGACGGCGGCACCGGCGAACTGATCCACCGCTACACCACCGTCCACGAGCCCGGCGGCGTCCTGCCGATCGCCTGCAAGACCCGCCGCGCCTCCCGCTGCCCGCCCTGCGCCGAGGTCTACCGCGCCGCCACCTACCAGCTCATCCACGCGGGGCTGACCGGCGGCAAGGGCATCCCTGCCACCGTCGCGGACCATCCGTGCGTCTTCGTCACGCTCACCGCGCCGTCGTTCGGCCCGGTCCACGCCCGACGGGAGAAAGACGGCCGGGTACTCGCCTGCCGACCGCGCAGGAAAGACAAGACCTGCCCGCACGGCATCCGCCTGTCCTGCTCGGAGAAGCACGCCCGGGAGGACGACCGGCTTGGCGAGCCGCTCTGTCCAGACTGCTACGACTACGCCGGAGCGGTGCTGTTCAACGCCTGCGCCCCCGAACTGTGGCGCCGGTTCACCATCACCTTGCGCCGGACCCTAGCCCGTCAGGCCGGGCTCACCGGCCAGGCCCTCGCCGTGCAACTCCGGGTCTCCTACGCCAAGGTCGCCGAATACCAGCGCCGCGGCGTCGTCCACTTCCACGCCATCATCCGTCTCGACGGCCCCACTGGGCCAGCCGACACCCCGCCCGCCTGGGTCACCACCGCTCTGCTCACCACCGCCATCGATCAGGCCGCCCGTGCTGTCAGCGTCACGACTCCCGCCGCGCCGGGACTCCCGGCCCGCGTCCTGACGTGGGGCCGCCAACTCGACATTCGCCCGATCACCACCAACGGCGACGTGACGGACACCAAGGTCGCCGCGTACGTGGCCAAGTACGCCACCAAGGCCGCCGAATGCACTGGCACGCTCGACCGCCGCCTCACCCCCGCCGACCGGATCGCTGACCTGCCCGTCCGCGATCACGCCCGCCGCCACATCGCCGCCTGCCTCCGCCTCGGCAAGCTTTCCCAGCTCAAGGAACTGAGGCTGGCCGCATGGGCGCACATGCTCGGCTTCCGCGGCCACTTCTCCACCAAGAGCCGCGCCTACTCCGTCACCCTCGGCTCACTCCGCGCCGACCGGGCCGCCCATCAGCGCGAGTGCGCCATCGCCGCCGGACTGCAACCCGACCTCGATCCGGGCACCACGCTCGTCCTGACTGACT
This sequence comes from uncultured Actinomycetes bacterium, assembly GCA_963806335.1. GTDB lineage: Bacteria > Actinomycetota > Actinomycetes > Streptosporangiales > Streptosporangiaceae > Palsa-504. Next base: position 11,691 of record CAWDXO010000010.1, on the reverse strand, counting down.
GGCACTACGCCGGACGCGGCCACCCGCTTATCGACTTGCTGGCCGCCGACCTTATGTCCCCGCCGCCGAGGGGAGGTCCGCCATGCCCCGGCTCCTGCTGACCGTCCCCGAAGCCGCCGAGACCCTGGCCATCTCCCGTAGCAAGCTCTACGAACTGCTGGCCAGCGGCGCCCTCGCCTCGATCCGCATCGACGGATCACGCCGTATCCCCGTCACCGCCTTGGAGGAATACGTCTCCAGGCTGCTCGCCGAAAGGACCGCCGCCTGATGCCCGCAACCACCCGCAAGGACACGCCCCGGCTCCGCGACGGTGTCATGAAACGCGGCACCACCTGGTCGTACGTGATCCGCGTCAAGGACCCTGAGACGGGGATAAGCAAACCCCGATGGGTCGGCGGCTTCGCCACCGAGCAAGACGCCAAGGCCGCGCGCGACCAAGCCCGCGTGAGCGCCCGGCACGGCCAGTACATTAACCGCAACTCGATTACCGTGGCCGCTTACCTCGACCAGTGGCTCGAAGCCCACGCAGTAGAGGTCAAGCCCAGGACCTTGCAGGATTATCGCCACCTGATCAACCGGCATGTCCGGCCGTATATCGGCGAGCTGCGGCTCCAAGCCATGAGCCCGGCTCGTCTCACGAAGCTCTACCGCGAGCTGGCCACAAACGGTGGCCGGGACGGCGCGGGTCTGTCCCCGCGCACCGTCGAGTATGTCCATGCGGTACTGCGCAAGGCGTTCCGTGACGCCGTTGTCGTTGACCAGATCCTGCTGTCCAATCCGGTCGAACGGGCAAAACGACCTCGCAAGACCCGCTCCGAACCGGGTGGAGTGTGGACACCCGCCCAGCTCCGGGCGTTCCTCAACACCGCCAGGCAACACCGGCTATTCGCCTTCTACCGCCTCGCCGCGTACACCGGCGCCCGTCGCGGCGAACTGCTCAACCTCCGCTGGCGCGACATCGACTTGGACCTCGGCGAGGTCCGCATCACTGGCTCGGCCGCCGTCATCGCGGGCCAGCGAATCGAGGGAACGACCAAGAGCGGTCGATCCCGCACCATCAGCATCGACGCCGGTACCGTGCAGGTACTTCGAGATCACCGCAAGCGCCAGGCCGGGGAGCGGCTGAGAGTTGGCCCCGAGTGGCGCGGCACCGACGACTACGTGTTTTCCACCGCCTGGGGCGAGCCGATCCACCCTGACACGGTGTCATCGCTGATGGCCACGCTCACCAACACCCACAACGAGCAGCAGAGCGAGCCGCTACCTCACGCTCGGCTGCATGATCTGAGGCACGTCCACGCCACGACCCTGCTGCTGGCTGGCGTCCCCGTCCATGTCGTCGCCGCCCGGCTCGGCCACGCTGACCCCTCGATCACGCTACGCGTGTACGCCCACGTCATCAGCGACCAGCTCACCGAGGTTGCCGGCATCTTCGCTCGCACGATAGCGGCCACCGTCTGAGGCCGCTGTTAGCAACAGTGTTAGCAAAAGAGCCCCTTCCAAGCTTGGAAAGGGGCTCTGACCTGGGCGCGCTCGGAGGGACTCGAACCCCCAACCTTCTGATCCGTAGTCAGATGCTCTATCCGTTGAGCTACGAGCGCTGGCTTGAGAAGTATACGGCAGCTGGCGCGCTCACGTGCGTGTTGCCGACCCAGCTTGCGAGTACAGCGCACCGCGGCGGCAGGTCGGTCTTAGCGCCCTGCCCGCCGACCGCGACTGCCTGCCCCGTCATGCTCATCGCCTTTATTGTCATTGCCGATATCGCCTTCCATCGTCGCTGGTGCGGTCTGTGTCAGGAGGACGACCCCGGCGCACATCACGGCGAAGGCGATGGCCGCAACAGCCAGCACGGCGCCGTTAGACGTGAAGTGCTCGGCGAACAGCCACACGCTTAGGGCGATGCTGACGATCGGATCGATGATCACCAAGAACGGCTGCGAGACCCGCAGCGGCCCGACGTGCAGCGCCGCTTGCTGCAGGAAGAGGGCCGCCACACTGCCTGCGGCCAGGGCATAGACGGGCCAACGGGTGAACATCCCGCCCACGCCGAACTCGGTCAGCGTGTCTGTCGTGGCCTTGATGAACGTCGCCACCAGAGCCCACATGACCGCGGCGGCCGAAGCATAAAGAGCGGCGCGCATACTCGGGGATCCCCACCGCGCCAAGACCGCCAGGACGCCAGCACCGGCGCAGCAGGCCACTCCAGCCGAGAGCCAGTGATGACCCGTCGGCGTAGCCTGACCGCCTCCCGGCTGCCCCGCGACAATGAACACGGTCAGGCTCACGCAGGCCACGGCGGCGGCGCCCCACGTGATCGGGCGAATGGACTGGTGAATCCAGAACCGGCGCAGCGCGAGCATGAAGACCAGTTCCGTGGCCAGCAGCGGCTGCACGATCGAGATCTGGCCATTGTGCAGGGCGAGGGCCTGGAACACGAACGCCCCCGCCAGAGCTATCCAGCCGAAAAGCCACAGGGGATTGCGGAACAAGTAAACGACCAGCCGCCAGCCCGAGGACCGGCGTGGAGCAGCGGTACTGGCAATGTGTTGAGTGGCCTCATTGACCGCGTTGGACAGAGCGGCCAGCAGAGCGAAGACGATAACCACGGACGCACCGTACAAGCTGCCGTATCGGTCGCCCGCATCCGACCCGCACCGCTCAGATGCGCCAGTTCATGCACCGCCATCGGGCCCCACCTCGGCTCGGACCTGGCCAGCCGACCCAAACGTCCACCGCTCTCAGGCCGGGAGGCTGAGGGTATACCCGCTGGTTCTCCAGCTCCTAATAGCTCGTATCCTGCGGCGCCGCGGGGAGCGCGCACATCACCCATCAAAGATGATTACTCTTCTTGGCGGCAATTCAGGTCGGGCTGGTCACCGCAGTCGGGGCAGACGATCCTATGCGGCGGTGTAGCAGCCCTCCGGGCGGACCGCAACGGCGCGGGTGCCCCCGCGACGCCCACTCGTGCCAGCCGTCGAACGCCAGCTGAAGGCTGTCGCCGAGCACCCGCCGCACCCTAGAGCGCGGCACGGCGGGTGCAGCTTCCCTCGGCAGGAACCGCACGATTCACTTGACATCGACGTCCGCACGCCTACCGCGTGAGCTGCGCCGAAACTGACAGGTCGACGAACCGGCGGATCAGGAATCCGGGTACCCGGATGCCCACACCGCGCAGGTCCAGCCGCGCCGTGCCGCTCACCTGCAGGCAAAAGCGCGGTCGCAGCGCCGTCCAGGGTAGCGTCGATGCGCAGCGGCGCTTCGCATCCGCGCCCGCGCAGCATCGCGTCGGCGCGCCAGCCGCCGGCGGTCGCTTCGATCCGCTCCGCGACGATCTCCATCGCCGGGTACGCGTCGACGGCGAGGAAGCGCTTGCCGCGCAGGTCGCCGTCGCGCCGGGCGTGGCCGGTGTCGATCGAGGCTGGGTCAAGCGCCGCGTGGAACCGCTGGGGCTGCCCGTCAGGACCCACTTCGATCGTCCCGGCCGTCACGGCGATCGTTCCGTGCACCGTCCGTCGGAACAGGTGACCTGCCGCGAACTCCGCTCGGGTGTGCGCTGGGTCGACGGTCCATATGCCGGCCGCGACCGAGGTCATCGTGGTCATACCGGGCTCCCTTCGGTGATCGGCAGGTCGGCGTGGACCAGCCGGTAGAAGCTGATCCGGTCGGGGCCGCCGAGGAGCGCGGGATCCTCGCCCGGCAGCAGCTCCGTCGACATGATCGCTTGTGCGGCCGCGTCGAACGTGTCCATGCTCTCGGCCAGGATGACCACCATGTAGGCGTTGTCGGCGGCGCGCATGCGTATCACCGAGACAATGCCGTCGATGCCCATGGTGGCCGGGGCCAGACGGTCCGTTGCGGCCCGCTGTTCGGCGGCCACCCATTCCTCGCTACGAGGTCCGGAGAACTCCACGACGTTCATGTAGGTGGCCGGACCGGTGCCGCGACCGCGGCGGGTCTCGATCACGTGATACCGGCCGGGTCCGTCCTCGGGCCATCCGACCAGCATTATTCCGTCGCCGGGGGCCAGTGGCCGCCCGACCAGAGCACCGAGGGGGTCCCCGGCGGCGTGGGCGCTCGCAAGCGCGTCGTCGACCCACTCGGTCTTGACCGGGTGGGCGTTGGGCTGGGTGTGTACGGAGATGTCCATGCCCGTCAGCATCGCTGGCCGGCCGGCCAGGAACATCGGTGCCGGTACTGAACTCCGGTACTGAATCCCGGTACGCAGGCCTGCGCGATACTTAAGGCGTGTCCGCCGACGCGCCGGGTGTCGCGTTCGTCGGCCGGGGCCGGGAGCTCGGCGCCCTGGTCGCTCACCTGGCTGTCCAGGACCATCCGTCCGGCGGCGTCTTGCTGATCAGCGGCCCGGCCGGCGTCGGCAAGACCAGGCTCGTCGACGAGGCCGTCGGGCGCGCCGACGGCCCGGCGGTCGTCCGCGGATACCGCCCGGCCGAGGCCGCGCCGCCGCTGTGGCCATGGCGCGCCGCGCTGAAGCGGGCGGGCGTCGAGATCGCCCGCGGACCCGACGTCGAGCCGGCCGCGGCGAAATCCGCCTGGTTCGCCGCGCTCGCCCAGATGAGTGACGCGCTGATCGCTGTCGGCCCGCTCGCGGTGGTGCTCGAAGACCTGCACTGGGCCGACGCTGCCTCGCTGGACCTGCTGGCCCAGGTCGGAGCGGTCGCGGGCGGTACCGGCCTGACGATCATCGGCACGGTGCGGTCCCCCGCGGCGCAGAACGTCGCCGTCCGGCTCGCCGACCTCGGTCGGTACGGCGCCGTAACGCTCACGCTCGCACCGTTCACCCTGGACGAGGTCGCTGAGCTTGTCGACCCGGCCATGGCGCCGGACGTACATAGGCGCACCGGCGGCCTGCCCCTGCTGGTCGCCGCCGTGCGGGCCGGATACGCGTCGGCCGATCTTACCGTGGTCGTCAGCGGCCTGCTCGCCGCCCTGACGTCGGCGCAGCGCGTGATCATCGAGGCCGCCGCCGTCCTCGGCGAAAACGTCGACGAGCACATCCTGGCGGCCGTCGTCGCCGGCCGCTCCGGCCCCTCGTCTGGTCCCGGCAGCTGGCACGACGAAGGCGTCGCTGATGCGCTGGCCGCGGCCTGGCGCGGCGGGCTGCTCACGGTCGACGCCGCGACCCGCTGCTACCGCTTCACGCACGCACTGGTCCGGGACGGAATCCTGGCCCGCCTCGACCCTGCGACCGCCCGGGCGCTGCACCGCGCGGCGGCGCTCGCGCTCGAGGCGGCGGCGGACACCGACCGGGCCGGGCGGATCGCCGTGCACTGGCGGCAGGCAGGTACCGATCCCGGCACCCGCCGAGCGGCGGCGCGGTGGGCTCGGCGAGCGGCGGCGGATGCGCGCGGCGCCCGGGCTTACGACGACTCCGCCCGGCTGCTGTCCGAGGCGCTGGCCGACATGTCATCGGTTGAGGGCGACGCCGAGCGCGCCGAAGTGCTGATCGAGTTGGCCCATGCGGAATACCTGGCCGGCCGGTACGACCGGTGCCTGGAATGCTGTGCTGACGCCGCGGACACGCCCGCCGGTTCGGACCGCGGCGACCTCTTGGCGCGTAGCGCGCTGGTGCTGCAGAACGTGACGTATCCGCAAGCCGCGGAGGTAATCTCCCGCCTCTGCCGGCGCGCGCTGGCGTACCCGCGTCTCGGGATTGACCTTCGCGCCCGGGTGCTTGCCCAGCTGGCCACGGTGGAGGCTGACTCCGGCCGTGTCGCGCAGGCCGAGGTACTGGCCCGCGAATCGCTGGCGCTGGCCGCGCGGAGCGGAGATCCGCTGGCCGAGATCGAGGCCGCGCACGCGCGCGAGATGACGCTCGTGCACGCCGACGACACGGCCGAACGGATGCGGCTCGGCGACCTAGTGGCCGATCGGGCCGAGGCGCTCGGCCAGCCGATGGCGGCGCTGATCGGACACGAGTGGCGGATCCACGCTGGCTACCTGTCGGCCCGGTTCGATATCGTCGGTGCCGCGGTCGCCGCCATCGAACGGCTCGTCCATCGATCCGCGTTGCCGCTGGCGCAATGGCACCTGCACCGGCTGCACGCGGCCCGGACGCTGCTGACGGGCGAGTTCGCCGAGTCCGCCGAGCATAGTCGGCGCGCGTTCGCGATCGCCCGCGATTCGGGTGACGTGATCGCGATGTCCATGCACTACGCGCACGGCGTCCAGCTCGCGGTCGTGCGCGGCGAGGCCGTCTTTCTGCCCGACGGTTTCCGCGAGGCGCTGGCCGGAGCGCCGTCGATGCCCCTGGTCGATGTCCAGCGCGCGAAGGTGCTGGCGCTGACCGGTTCGCTGCGAGAGGCGCGAGACGTATACGACGCCTTGTGCGGCTTGCTGCCGTTTCCCGCCGAGCATCCGGCGTGGATGGCGGTCCTCATCCAGCTGGTCGGGCTCATCCAGCGGTTCGACGGCGCGGCGGCGGCGGAAATCGTCTACCGGCAGCTTCTGCCGTTCCGCCCGTACCCGGGCGCGCTGGGCACGTCGACCGTCTTCTTCATGGGCACGATCAGCCGTAACCTCGGCGAGCTGGCCGAGGTCTTCGGCGATAGGGCGACGGCCATCGAGCTGCTACGCGAGGCCCTGCCGCGCAACCGGGCGATCGGTGCCCGGCCGGATACGGCCATGACTTCGCTCAGCCTGGCCCGGCTGCTGCGGGAGGGCAACCGGGCCGAGATGGCCGAGGCCGCGACGCTGGCCCAGTACGCACTGGACCTGGCGGCCCAGCTGGACATGCCCGGCACGGTAGTTGCGGCCGGACGGCTGGCCGCCCGGATGGTGGCCGACCGTAGCCGAGCGGATCCGCTGACCGGCCGGGAACGCGAGGTCGCCGCCCTGCTGGCCGAGGCACTCTCCAACCGGCAAATCGCGACCCGCCTGGTGTTGTCGGAGCGGACAGTGGAGTCACACGTACGCAGCATCCTCGCGAAGACGCAGTGCGCGAACCGGATCGAGTTCGTCACCAAGTGGAACCCGTCTTGAACAGGCTGTAAGAGGGACCCGGCCAGCGAGCCAGGCGACCGGGATCAGGAGCTCGCCTTCCACAAGTAGACCGAGCCGTTGCCGTCGGCGACGGCCAGCACATCACCGTCCGGACTGAACGCGACGCCGTTCACGCCCAGGCTGCCCGGATCGACGAAGCTATCCGCTAGTTCGCCGCTGACCACATCCCACAAGAACACCCGCCCGCTACCATCCGCGGCCGCCAGCACATCACCGTCCGGACTGAACGCGACGCCGTTCACGCCCAAGCTGCCCGGATCAGCGAAGCTGCGCGTAAGCCCGCCACTCGCTACGTTCCACAAAGAGATCCGCCCGCTACCATCCGCGGCCGCCAGCGCGTCGCCGTTCGGACTGAACGTGACACCATTCATGCCCTGGCTGTCCGGGTAACCGAAGCTACCCGCGAACTCACCGCTCACCACATCCCACAAAAAGACCCGCCCGTTCCCATCCGCGGCCGCCAGCACACCGCCGCCCGGGCCGAACGCGACACCCAGCACGCCCTGGCTGTCCGGGTAACCGAAGCTACCCGCGAACTCACCGCTCACCACATCCCACAAGAACACCCGCCCATTACTACTGGCGGCCGCGAGTACATCACCGCCCAGGCCGAACGCGACGCCGTTCACGCCCTGGCTGCGCCGTTTGCCGAAGGTACGGGCGAGCTCACCGCTGACCACATCCCACAAGAACACCCGCCCGTTACCATCCGCGGCGGCCAGCAGTTCGCTGTCAGAATCGAACGCGACACCCATCACGCCCTGGCTGTCCGGGTCCGCGAAGCTATTAGCAAGCTCACCGCTGACCACATCCCACAAGAACACCCGCCCGTTGCCGTCCGCGGCCGCGAGCACATCACCGTCCGGACTGAACTCGACCGCATAGACAACCCTGGCATTAGGACCGGCGAGCGTTGCGACGAGCGCGGGCCGGGCTTGGAGCAAGCGCTCGCTAGACGGGCGCGGTGCGGTGAGGCCGGTCGTCGCTACCCGGGCGTGCGTGACGGTCGGCTCCGCCGCGACTTCGGCCGTCCGGGTAGCTGTTTCGGCAGGCCAGGGTATCTCTGCGGGCACTGTTTTCGGCCAGCCTGCGGAGACGTCGGTATCAGCCAGCTCGGTCAGAAGATCTTGTGCCGTTGGCCGCTGGCCGGGGTCCTTGGCCAGGCAGCGCTCGACAAGCGCACGGATCTCGGCAGGGACGTCATCCTCGGCAGGGACGTCATCAAGGCCAGGAGTGTCGTGCGCTGCGTGGTAGCGCAATGCGGCGGCGGAACCGGCGCCGAATGGTCCGCGACCAGTTGCGGCGAAGGCGAGCACCGCGCCGAGGCTGAACACGTCGCTGGGCGGCCCAACCTGGCCGCCTCCGGCTTGTTCAGGGGACATGAACCCGGGCCAGCCGACGACCAGGCCAGTATGCGTCGGCGGGCTAGCCTCGGCGGCCCGGGAGATGCCAAAGTCGATCACTCGCGGCCCGTCGTCGGCCAGCAGCACAGTGGAGGGCTTAAGGTCCCCGTGCACCACGCCGGCCGCATGGATCGCGGTCAGGCTTTCTGCCAGCCCCGCGGCCAGCATGAGGACCGAGGCGGGCGGAAGCGGCCCGTGGGCCGCCACCGCGGCGGCCAGCGATGGGCCAGGTACGTAGGCCGTGGCCAGCCACGGCGTCGGGCCGTCCAGGTCAGCGCCGACCAACGGAGCCGTGTACAAGCCGTTCACCTTCCGCGCCGCGTCGACTTCGCGCCGGAACCGGACCCTGAACTCGGGATCAGCCGCCAGGTCGGCCCGGATTACCTTGACGGCCACCGGCCGTCCGCCCGCGGACCGGCCCAGGAACACATGTCCCATGCCGCCGCTGCCTAGCCGTCCGATCAACCGGTACGGCCCGACCCGCTCCGGATCGCCGGGCTGCAGTTCCGCCACGCGCACCTCAAAAGGGCAGCATTAACATTCAGGCAAGTTACGGTATAACAGATTGCGCGGCTGGCCAGCCCTATCCTGGCGCCCGCGAACATCGGCCCGTTAACCCTGCTCGATGATCGTTAGTTTCGTGCGGGGAAGAGTCGCCAGCCCTATCGGCGGCGCCCTGGCCGACTGTCCCCGGCGCGTGGTTGGTGAGCACGGCGAGCGAAGCGATGATGCTCGTATCCCTGTCACCGACGAGTTCCCACGCTCGCGCTATCCCGACTAGCAGCGAGAGGACCAGGGCGTCGCAGAGTACGTCCACCGCGGTGATGCGGTGAGAATCCGCTATGAGGATGATCCCGGTAACAAGTTCCGTCCCGAAAATCAGCAGTAGCAGGTTGAGCAGTCCGAGCTGCCGGAACCGCTGACTAGTCGTCGAGGGGCTGGAAAAGATCGACCGCGCCGCGGCGGCGGTGAACAATATGCCGGTAACCCCGAGGATGGCAGCCGGCCACCTGACGCCAGTCCCCGGCGTGAGGGCAAAGAGCGAGACTGCGAGCGCGTTAACGAAGGCCAGCAGCGCGGCGGCCGCCCGGACCTGCTGGATGACAGCCGGACCGGCCCGCTGGCTGCGGTTCGTCACCGTGACGGCGACGAACAACAAGCCAGTCAGCGCACCCGCGGAGGCGGCGACCGCCGCGAAAAACTCCCGGTAAGCGGCAGTAAGTACCATGCCCTCACGGTACCCGCGGGCCACTCCTGGAGCTTCTCCACGATCCAGGCGAGCAGTCCGGCCGGTGAGTCGGTCAGGGCGTGCGCGATGGTCTGCGGCCGGGTGCCCTGGATCTGCATGTACGCGCCGGAGCGCTCCTGCCACGTCTTCATCGCGGCCAGCCGACCGCGGTCGGCCTCTCCATCCGCCCGAACTCGTGCCCGTCCTGCGGCCCTGTCAGGCCGCCTCGGCCACGCCGCCGACGCGTCCTGACGGCACGTTCGCGATTGGGGGTCCGATCTGGGGGCAGCATCGGACGATGAATCCTCGCACCGTGGGCGTCGAAGAGGAACTCCTGCTCGTCGAACCGCGGACCGGGCAGCCTCGGGCGATGGCGGGCACGGTCCTGCGGGCGGCGCAGCAGGCCGCGGAATTGGCCGGCCCCGATCAGGCCGGTGACAACACGGCGAAACTGGAGCTCGAACTCCAGCAGCAGCAACTGGAAACCAATTCGCGGCCGTGCCACTCGCTCAGCGATCTCCACCGCGAGCTGCGCCGGTGCCGGGCGTTCGCCGTGGCCACGGCCGGGAGGACCGGAACTCGGGTGGCGGCGCTGGGCACCTCACCGGTCGCCGTCGAACCCGAAGTGGTCGACAACAGCCGTTACCGGCGCATGTCCGAGGCCTTCGGCTTGACCGCGCACGAGCAGCTCACCTGCGGCTGCCACGTCCACGTCGAGATCTCCTCCGCCGAGGAGGGAGTGGCGGTCCTGGACCGGATCGGCCCGTGGCTGGCCACCTTGCTGGCCCTGAGCGCCAACTCGCCGTTCTGGCAGGGCCTTGACAGCGCTTACGCGAGCTTCCGCTACCAGGCCTGGGGCCGGTGGCCGTGCTCGGGGCCTACGGAGCCGTTCGGCACCGTTCAGCGCTACCGCGAGACGCTGCGGCAGATGGTCCGGACCAGGACACTGCTGGACACCGGCATGGTCTACTTCAACGCGCGGCTATCCGAGCACTATCCGACCATCGAGATCCGGATCGCCGACGTGTGCCTGCGCACCGACGACGCCGTGCTGGTCGCCGCGCTGGCCCGTGCGCTGGTCGAAACCGAAGCGCGGGCGGCCCGCAGCGGGCATCCCACCCCGCCCGCGCGGACCGAGCTGCTGCGACTGGCCGCCTGGCGGGCCAGCCGGTCCGGCCTGGACGACGTCCTGCTCCACCCCGTTACCGGCCTGCCGGAGCCGGCGGCCGCCGTCGCGCACGCGCTGGCCGACCACTGCCGGGACGCACTGCTCGACGCCGGGGACGCCGATACCGTCACCGAGCTGCTGGCGGCGCTGCTCGCGCGGGGCAATGGCGCGGCCTTCCAGCGTGCCGCCTACCGCCGTTCCGGCCGGCTGGCCGACGTGATCGCGACCGCCGTCATCGTCACCGGCGATGACGACTAGCTTGCTTATCGCTGACGCCCACGGCGTTTCTGCTGGCCAGGAAGGTGACGTTTCGTTAGCATCCGGCCTGAGGGGCAGCTATCAGGTGGGACGAGGCAGAAACGTGGTCGCTGGCCACCGAGGAGCAGTTCTACCTGATCTGGGCCCCTCGTCTCTACCTGATCTGGGCCCCTCGTCATGTGGATATTCATTATTAAGCCGAACGGACGGCGTGCCTGCCTCTGGACGACGCAGCTCGCCCGCGTCGCTGTCGGAGAGCCTGCGAGGTCCCGGACCTGACATCGGGGCATCCCTCCACGACCTGCGATGACGGTGAGGTGGCCCGTCCTTGCTCCAGCCGGGTCAGGTAGTCCACCGAGATGCCGGCCAGCCCGGCGAGCTCCTCGCGGCGCAGCCCGGCAGCGCGCCGGCGGCCGCCGGTCGGCACGCCTGCCGTCTCCGGGGCGGCGCGGTCGCGCCAGCGACGTACGGCCCGGCCGAACTCCCACGACTCCACACATCTAGTCTGCGCGACCCGGTGCGCGTTGTGGTGGCCCTGGCAGTCCTACGACAACGGGACCACTTCCTGCAGGCGTGCGCACGACGCAGACTCAGAGCATGACAACCATACTGAT
>CAWDXO010000009.1:0-357908 GCA_963806335.1 uncultured Actinomycetes bacterium | reverse complement strand
TCCGCCGGGCCCTGGCCGGGCTGGAACGCGACGGGCTCATCACCCGCCACGTCGGCCGCGGCACCTTCCTCACCGAGACCGCCACCCGCCAGCTCAACGGGGCGCCTCCGGACACCAGCCCCGCCGAGATCATGCAGGTCCGGCTCACCATCGAGCCGCCCATCGCCGCGCTCGCCGCCCGCACCGCCAACCAGGCCGACCTGGACCGCATCACCGGGCTCGGACGCCGGCGGGAACAGCGACAGCTACGAGGCCTTGAGACCCACGACACCCACCTGCACCGCGCCATCGCCCAGGCCGTCCACAACGGCCTGCTCATGAACCTGTTCGACGTCATGAGCACCGCCCGGTCCCTGCCGGTATGGGGCAGCCTCAAACGCCGCACCTCCACCCCCGAGCGCCGCAAGGACTACCACGAACAGCACACCGCCATCGTCGCCGCCCTCACCGAACGCGACCCCGAAGCCGCCCAGGCCCTCATGCGCGACCACCTCCGCCACGTCTCCGACGACATGCTCGGACGCCACTAGGAGGCGGCCGTGGGCCTGTCCCGAACGCTTCGAGATCGTGCCGCGCGGGGAACGTTCCGAACTGGCCATGGTCCAGGCCGCGCTCCCGGTCCTGGAGATCAGGGCATCAAACCCCAGTCCCGGCAGCCAAGTCGGTGCCGGTGTTGCCGGGTAGCTAGCGACAGTCGACGGCTTGGCCGTGGAACGGGAAGTGGTGAAATTCCGGTGCAATCAGCGCTACGCGTGCCATCCGGCGTGCTGTCTGTGCAGGTCATGCCATCGGTGCGGGAGGGCGGGCCACTCGTAATGCGCCGCTGGCCGGTTTCCGACTGGTAGTTGCACCTTCATTCTGGTCACGTACTCGCGCGCCAAGACGCTGTCAGTCGTCGCTGGGTTATGAGCCGACCGACGTGCGTCTCCGCTGTCTCGGGCAGTCTCTGGTCACCGCGTTGACCTCGGCCGACCTGCGGCGTGAAGTCGTCTCCGGCCTTCTGCATCTCTGCCGTCTCAGCCTGTCCCGCTGCGTCCGGTTTACAAATCGGTTTACAGAACCAATCCTTGACCTGCGGCTTCTGCGCTTCCACGGGCGAGAACACGCGCGCTCTGGCCTGTCGGTTCATCCCGTCACCGTCGGCCACCCGTGCGCGGAGCGGGCCAGAACCGGCGGTTTTCAAGAGCATCCGTGGTTCGGCGTCTACTACCGCCCTACCTGCGCTTTCAGCATGTCTGCCTTCTACCTCATACAAGATCATCCCGTGCATATCCCGTGAGGAGGTTCGGGAGCATCTCGGGGCACGTAACTATGGTTCGTCTTCGTCCGTCGCGTAAGGACCCAGGCGACGGCGGCGCACCCATCGCTTGTACATCCGGATGGGATGTGCCAGTGAAAGAAGCCACTCGCGGTCGGCAGGACTAGGGCCGAGCGAGTCAATCGGATAGCCCATCATGCGCTGTGGCTCTTCGTCCTGTCTGGCATGAGGTCCGAGGTCCCAAATTGGCTGGCCCAGTACACGCTGTGGCTCTTCGCCCTCTCTGGCATGCCGGTCGTTGGCCACAGGTCCACTCCGAGGTACCTAGAGCTGGCGGTGCTTGACATCCGTTCACCAGCATGACGGGGCCTCCGCAGGTGGCGCAAGAACTGGTCACCATGCAAGCCGACCCGGACCGCGCGGGACCCCAGGCCCGAGGACCGGAAGCGGCGCGGCCGAGCTACGCATTACGAAGGTGTCACGGTGCGTTGCTCGCGGGTTCAGAGCCCGCGCTAGCTTCATGTTCGCAGGTTGCTGCTGGTGGCGAGCGTTGGCTGTTGATGGCCGTTCGGGGGCATCTCGGGGGCACACGCCCGAAGTGCGTAGGCCGAGTTCTCGGTGGGTGCCGCCCTCGAACGACCGTCCGTCTTCAGGCCGGACATATCCCGAGTTGGCGCGGATCGTGCGAGCGTTGTCCGCTACGCGGGTTCCCATCGCCATCCGTTGTTGTCTTCGCACGTAATGTTCTCGCTGTCTCCGGCGACGCCGCTCGTGCCGTGATCGGTGTCGCGGCAGAATTCACCCGGTTCGTAGCAGGTTCCTTCGTTGCTGAGCGGGTAACACGATGCAGCCGTCGCTGGCGGCGCAGAGGCCGAAGTCGGTGGTGCAGCGGGCTGTGTCGTCGGTGGCGCAGCTGGTTGTGTCGCTGGCGGTGCGGGGGCAGAAGACCGTGCCGCGGCGGGTGTTGCTGGCGGTGCCGAGGCCGTGGCTGCCCGCGGCCAGAACGATGCCTGGCAGCTGCCGGTGCTGCCGTGGTAGGAGACGCGCACGTGCACAGCGACGCGGATGCCTGGCATGGCGCCGCCGACCTGGAACCGCAGAGTCCGGGTCCCATTGCCACTGGCCGGTCCGGCTGCGCTTTCTTTTTTCAGTAGCGCAACGGTACTGCCAGCGGTCACCGCGGCGTGAGCCACGGTCTGAACCCGTATCACGACCGTTGAGTGGTCCCGGGGTCGCTTGCTGATGACCCGGGTCTGGCATTTCAGCGGGGGCTTGTGAGCGGCGGGCGTGCTGGTGGCGGGGTCTGCGGTGGTATGGCTAGCCTTGGCCGGCTTGGGGCCGGTAATGCCAGCGATGATGACTAGCAGGCCGAGGATCGCGATCAGTGCGGACCACACGGGATGGCGGCGGGGCCAGCGGCGCTTCGCGGGGGGCCGGGAGTGCTGCTGAGGCAGCTCGTACTGCGAGCCGTCAGACCAGGGCGGCTGGCCAGGGGGCATTGACATGAATGTTCCCCCCTGCGTGATGGCGCCCCGGCCGAGATCCAGCTGTCCTGGATGGTTTCCGGCTTGCCCACTGCTAGACGTGCCAGAAGGCCGCGGGGGCTACAGCACGGCAGAGGTGTATCTAACTTGTTGTAATCCGTGATTCCGGTTCCTGAACGCGGTACGCCAGGATCCGCGTTTGTCCGGCCAATTGGCTGCACGGTCATCCGCTCTGAAAAGCGCGGCGGCCATGACCTTTGATCCGTAGATCAATGCGATGTGTCCGGCCAGTGCGCCGGAATCCGAATCAGCAGGTCAGCGTCCTGCCCAGTGTCCGGCATAGACGCCATCGTCCCGTACCGTCCGGTCAGTCCGTGAGAAAGTTGTGAGAGGTTCCCACCCTTGGCGGCGCCCGCTGCGGTGTTGGCGGGGATCGATGAGCGCTTTAAAGCCGTAACGGTCCCGGAACGCTCCGCGCGTAGGTTGGGCTCGGTCCGGTCTCCTCAGCCGAGAGAACATGGTGAGCAAGATCTTGACAGTCCGATGGGCGGCACCGGTCGCGGCGATCGCGTTCGGCGTGCTCACGCTCGGCCTGGATCTGGCCGTTGTGCCACTCGACAGCCTCACGCATCAGACCGGGCCCGGCGGGCCGGTGGCCGACGGGCTGAGCACGGCGGCGGTCGTGGCTCCCGCGGTGGCAGTGGGCACCCTGCTCGCCGCCCGCCGCCCCCGCAATCCCATCGGATGGATCCTGCTTACGATCCTTGTCCTCGGCGTCAACCCCACGAACCAGTACGCCGTCCTGGACTTCCGGATGCATCACGGGACACTGCCCCTGGGCTGGGCGGTAGTGGTGCTCGGAGACAGCTGGCCGCTGTTTCTGCCCCTCGTTGCCATCCTCTTGTGGCTGTTCCCGGACGGACGGCTGCCGCCGGGACGCTGGCACCGTACGGCAGTGGCTCTGGTCGCCACCGGGATACTGCTTGGGCTGGCCGCCTCGGCGCCTGGCGTTGTCGCCGTCGCCGGACACGATATCCGCATCGACGCCAACGGCAGCCTCACCACCGAGCAGGGCGGGGCCTGGACAGTTCTCCGGATCGCAGTGGTCGTCGGGACCCTAGCGGCCTTGCTTGCTTGGCTAGTCATGCAGGTACCCAGCTACCGGCGATCGGCCGATCAGCGCCGCCAGCAGCTCAAGTGGCTCTACAGCGGCGGCGCTGTTTTCCTGGCCTGCGTGCTGCTCGGCATCTTCATCATCCCGCTGGCGCTGGGAGATGCCGCCGGATCTGGGCCGCCGGTGGTAAACGATCTGTTCAACCTCGGGGCGGCGGCCTTGCCGGTCTGCATCGGCGTGGCGGTGCTGAAGTACCGGCTGTACTCGATCGACCACATCATCAGCCGGCTGATCTCCTACGCCATCATCACGGCCCTCCTCGCCGGCGTGTTCGCCGGGCTGGTGCTCCTGGCCACCAACGTGCTCCCGTTCAAGACACCGGTA
The DNA here is from genome assembly GCA_963806335.1 of uncultured Actinomycetes bacterium. Lineage (GTDB taxonomy): Bacteria > Actinomycetota > Actinomycetes > Streptosporangiales > Streptosporangiaceae > Palsa-504. The sequence continues at coordinate 353,668 of CAWDXO010000009.1, read as the reverse complement.
GCAGTGGCGGCCTCCACACTGGCCGCCGCGGCACTGTTCAACCCGCTGCGCCGCCGGGTACAACGGGCCGTCGACCGGCGGTTCAACCGGACCCGCTACAACGTCGAGGCAGTCGTAGCCGCCTTCACCATGCGGCTGCGCCAGACCATCGACCTCGACACAGCGCAGGACGATCTAGTCGCCACGGTCCATCAAGCCTCCAGCCCCCATATCTCTGTGCTCCCGCCTGGGATTAGCGTCGAGCCCTCGGCGCGGGCACTGACGTCGCACGAGTTCGGTTCGCGCAGCGGGTTAGCCTGCCTTTGGCCATGCGCGCCGGTGTATCAGGTTGTCCGGGCGTGACCGTAAGTCCGCGACGTTGACCAGCCGATCGGACGCAACGGGCACGTCGTCTGCGGTCGCGCACGACGGTTGGCACCTCGGCGCCCTGGTCCCCATCACCACTCAGCGACCTACGCATTACGAGCGTGTTCTCGTGCGTTGCTCGCCGGTTCAAGCCCCGTGTCAGCTTCGGGTTCACAGGTTGCCGATGGTGGGGGGTGTTGGCTCGTGACGGACGGTCGGGGGCATCTCGGGAGCATGGTCCTGGTGGTCGTCGTCTGCGGCAGGGCATCACGCTCCTGTCGGACGGGTTCTGTCAAGTGTGGCCGTAGGCAATCCCGAAGGGACGCGAAGCGCTCTTGACAGGTTCCGGGAGACACTCATCGTTGACCGGAGGGTGAGGGGTGATGTCCCCCTCACCCTCTGCCTAGCGGCGAGCGTCTGTTTTTGGATTTTCCCCACCGCCGCCCTTCCCCTGCCTGGCCGCTTTGGCGGCCGCCACGAGACTGGGTGCACGGATCTCCTGCCGCGTCCGCGTAGGACGGTAGGGGGTGAAAAAGCGGGGCGACCGGAGCCATACACGGGGGGCACGGGGGCGCGAGCCCCCGCGTGACGGTCCTCTAGGTCCTCGTCGCCCTCGTGCTCGTCATCCCCCGCCTGATCATGTAGTCGGTTGGGAGCATTTGATCCGTAGTCAGCCAAGGCGATTGTAGGCCCGGAATTCCTTAGTGGTGTTGGTCCAGGGGAACGCCTCGTCGGGTACCGGCAGCCCCAGGCGGGCGCAGAGGGGTTCCCAGCCGTCGCCGACGGTCCATTCGAGGAAGCGATCGGGCGGGACGGCGGACCTGACGGAGGCGTTGTGCCGCTCGTAGGCGGCGATCATCGCTTCGGCGTCGTCGTAGCGGCTGCCGAACCCGAACCGCTCCCGGTAGATGTCAGTGAAGGAGGAGGAGTCGGGGTCGAGCTGGAAGATAGTCGACGCCGCGCTGCGGTACCAGTCCTCGGCAGGGCGCGTAGAGAGAACGACCAGGGCGTCGGGGAACACCTCACGCAGCTCCGGCCAGAAGGCTGCCCCGGGGAAGTCCATCTGGGCGACGTACCCGGCGAAGACGTCCTCCCAATCCACCTCCTCTCCCCTCAGGACAGGTGCCCACAGCGCGAGGTGGCGCTCCGGGTCGGCTTTCACCTCCGCCATATGGTGACAGGGACCGCCGAGCAGGCGCTCCAGCGCCAATTTGAGGGAGATGGTACCCGTCCGCCCGAGTCCAGGCCCTATTACTCGCAGAGTCACTGTGGCAGCCTGCCACGCCCCCTGTTAGGGGTCAATCCGCTCGCCCCGTCCTACCGCCTTCCTAGTCCACCCCGTCTTCCTCGCAGCCGCTGAATCCTTGCGAGTGGGTGCCGGGTCTAGGCTGGCGAAGCCATCGCGAAGCGGCTCAATTCGGCAGCGCAGAAGACCTCGCCGGACCGCGGCATCAAGTAGCGGCACCGCTTCGACCAGGTCGGGATTACTACGCTCGGCTACGGTAGCTGGACGATGCCTGCCGCCCCGCGTGGACCGGATCGTGGACCGGGCTTCCGGATAATCCCAGCGCGGCGAGCGCCATTAGTGCGATAACCCGTGCCATCTGTGCAGCTAGCGGGCATAGTGCATGAGGCCGTACTTCTCATAATCCGCCGGTCGTGGGTTCGAGCCTTACCCGCCCCACCAGGGTTCACCTGTGTAGACGTTCGAAACGTTCCAGCTGGCAAGGGTCGGCAACTTGTTCCTGAGAACATCCAAGCATGCCAGGGCCAGCGGCGCTGACGAGGAGCGTCTGTGGCCGCTTGGGTTAGCCGATCCAGGTCACCTGGACGATGACCACGCGTTCGCCGCGGACGTCGGTCAGGTTGACGAGCATCAACGGGCCTCGCCGGACGGTACGTAGCCCCGGCGGTTCACCCGTGAACTCCCGCCCGTCGAGAAAGATCATCGACTCGCGGACGGTCAGTTCCTCGGCTACCTGACGGACCGCTGCCAGGGCCGCAGGTGGCAGCCCGTCGAGCAGGTCATCGGTGACAGGTTCCCAGCGCCAGTCAGCCACCCGCGACCTCGCGGTAGGCCGCCTGGACGATCTCGGCGGCTTCCCGGATTGCCTGGTCCCGGACAGTGGGGTCGGGGTCGGCGAGGGCTCGTTCGGCGGCACGGAGCCGGGCGGCGACCGAGGGCCGCCGCTCGATGGCGATGGCGGCGCCCCAGCGCTGGTAGAAGTGGCGGATGGGGAAGACGCTGTCTTCGTCGCCGGCCTGAGTGAAGGCGTCCTGGATTTCCTGGAAGAACTCCGGCAGCCGGGACGGCGCGACCGTGGCGACCGCCTGGCGCAGAGCGGGGAGCGACAGGGCAGGCATGGGAATCAACGGCTCGTCACCCTGCGGATGCTCAGCAGTCATTCCACCCCGGCCTCCTCTCAGGTCCAGTACGAGAATAAACCGTGCCAGGCCCTGACGCGTTGCCCTGCCACTCGAGGATCGCACGCTTGATAAGGTCGCGGCGGACAGCGGAAGCCGTCTGTAGGACAGTCATCTCCACCACCGACTCGTCCGCAGCGAACTCGCAGGTCACACGTCGTCATCGACCTCGCCCTGGGCGGCCTCGGCGCCCTGATCAAGCACGCGCCGCATTCCCCGGGCCGCGACGCGGACTCCGACCACGCCGAGGTGGCGATGCCGTCACCCGACCCGGACGTGCTCGCCGCCGAAGACGGCTCACCGCCGGACGATCTGTTGTACCTCCTTTACCGCACCGGCGAACCCCGCGACCTGGGCGCCACGGTGCGCGAGTGGCACGACCTGGACGCCGACGGCGATCCGGGCCGTACTGGCCGCCTGCGCCGATGGCGACATCCTCCAGCGATGTGCTGACGTCCCTCGCTAACGTCCGGGAGCCGACGGATGTATCTATCGTCCCGGCCCCGTTCACCCGAGTTCTAGGCCGCCTGTCTGCGGGATGCCGCCGTCGGTCAGGTGACCATGAGGGAACGACCCGGTAGGGCGAGGCTTATCGGCGAGCCGCGCGACCGCTTCGAGCATCTCACGGACCCGCCTGAGCCTCCCAGATGACCTGCGGCTCACCTGGCCAGGCCGAGGCGCCGCAGCGCCTCGTCGTGCGGAACGTATGAGGTCTGCCCGCCGGCCGCGATCAGGTCCCACCGATCAATGACCGCGCCTCTCCGGGGCTGACTACGAGATCGTGAAGGTCGCCGCCCACCTCGAGCCGACCCGACTGCCCGAGCCTGCCGGCCTTCACCGGCTCGAAGCCGGCTGTCCGGATCAACCGCTCGACTCCCTCGCCAGCACGGTCGTCGTCGGTCACGTAGAACAGAACCGCCGGCTCCGGTGACCGGTTGCCAGCGGACTCCAAGAGATCGGCCGACATGCTTCCAAACGCCATGGCCAAACGCGCCCCCGCCGGCAGCCACCCGGCCACGACCTCGCCAGAGGATTGCCCTTCCGGCAGGACACGTGAGACGTTACCGTGTGCGTCGCTGCTGAGCGGGTTGCTCGGCACGACCACGAGCTTGCCGGTGAGCGGGAGGGCGATCTCGTCTATGACGCCCTTCAGCACGGTAAACCGCAGCGCGAGGACGACGGCCTCGGCGCCCTGCAACGCGTCGCGGTTGCCGGCGGCGACGACCGCAGCGCGACCGATCTGTGCCGCCAGCGTTCGTGCCGACTCAGGGTCGGCGCTCGAGAGCCGGAGGGTCTCGCCGCCTGAGGCGAGTCGGCGGGCGATGGCCGATCCGATCCCTCCCGTGCCGATGATCGCGGTGGTCATGACCGAAACCTCCTCAGCCTCACAGTACTAACAACGGCGGCCCGGATGGGCTGGATCGCCGCGGCGACGTGAGGGTTCATCGGCACTGTGACGGAGAAGAAGGCAGCAGCGGCGTCAGACGCGCCAGCTCGGCCAGCAGCAGCCGGTGCACCTTGCCCAGCTGGAGCGCGTTCCCCCGCAGGAACGACCCCAGCGTGGACGGTGCCCAGGTCTTCCCGCTTCGCGAGGGCCGCGAGGCGTTCGAGAGCGGCACCCGGCCGCGCCCGCCAGGCAAGACGGTACTGCTCGTCCGCTGATGGTGTGGTAATTAGCCGCTTGTAATCTGGCTCGCCTGGGCTCCTCCGCCAGCACCAGCAGGGCCGCCCGGCAGGCCAGCGCTATCACCGGTACCAGGCCCGCCCACGGCGCCAGGCCCGGGTCATCGTACGTCGCGTGGATCTTTGCCAGATCATGCAACAATCGCACCCGCGAGGTGTCCTCTCGGCTCGGGACCGTGGTAGCTTCAGGAACTCTCATCGTCCCAGTTCAGAGGGAACCTTTCGCGCCCACGCGCCCGGTTGAACCGCTATTTACGCGGTGGATCGAGGCTCAGTGTCCGGGGGACCGGCCACGGTCGGTGCGAGGGATTTCGCCGGTTATCTCGGCATTCACTCGGACTCCTCGGCGGGCGCACTCGATGGCCACTGAGCGGGCGACCAGTCCCCTCCTGGGTCCGTGGTTTGCCCCACTTCGATCAGATGACCGTCGGGATCGCGGATGTAGCAACGGATCTCGTACTGGTGCTGTTTCGGCGGCGTCAGGAATTGAGCACCCCGGGCGCTCCATTCGGCGTACACGGCCTGGATGTCTTTAACCCGGATATTAAGGAAGCTGCTGACCCGGCCGGGATCGCTTGGCGTCTCCAGGATGACCGTAGGCTTGTCGTCGGTCGGTCCTCCGCCGCCGTTGATGATGATCCAGCTGTTGGATAGCGCGACATAGGTCAGCCCTCCGGGACCGGAGAAGGCCACCCTGCCGCCGAGTACTTCGGTATAAAAGCGCCGAGAGCGCTCGACATCGTCTGAGACGATAAAGTGCGCCAGCACAATTCCCTCCGGAGGCGGCGGGATTTCGGCCATCTGGTACCTCCACTGGTTGGGTCTCACACCCCGCTTACCACGGGGTCTACGGCGGATATTATGACGAACGCGGATTCCATCTCTTTCCACGGCCGCGGTCACTGGATACCATACCCATGACGAGTCTCGAGACGGCCGGTGATGCCGGACCGCGGTCGACCAGGTCGCCGAGGAAGATGACCCGACGCCGAGGAAGAGCTGCGCCGTCCCGCATGGCCGCCGGATCCGGTGGGCCGCGGAGCTGCTGATAGCCATGGGTGCGCTCGATGACGAGGTGGCCAACGGGATCGTGGCGGACTTCGACCTGGCCCTGCTCGCCCGGCAGGCGTTCCCGACACCGTGATCGTGGACCCGGTGCGGCGCCGGGCCAGGCTCCTCATAATCCGTCGGTTGTGGGTTCGAGCTGAACCAACCCAACCGCAGTGTCAGAGGAATAGAGTTCGAAACGTTTCGGCTGACAAGGGACGACTGCATCACGCTAGCGCCCTCGATAACCGTCCGAGAGCCGGCGGATGCATCCATCGTCCCGGTCCCTTCACCCGAGCTCTAGGCCGTCGATCTGCGGAACTCCCTCACTTTTAGTGCGGACGTCGTGAGCGTCTCGCGTGTCGGTGTTGTCGACGGCGCGGGTCGCGGCCCAGCTGGCAAGTGTTCCGCGACGCGCTGGTTGGGCACGTCCGCGTCACGCTGGGTGGGCACGACGGGTGACGGGAAAGGCCCCGCCGATAGCATCGGCGGGGCCTGGTGGTGCTCGGGTTGCCGCGGCGGTGACCGGGCTGTCGTGGTCAGCCGTTCGCGCGGGTGATGGCGGTGGTGACCCGGGCGATGTTGGTGTGATCGAGGCTGCCCAGGACGCGGGCGAGGTGGATGGGGATGTGGTGGTCGCCGAGGCTGGCGGCGATTCTGCAGGATGGCAGCTTCGGAGGGCGCGCAGCTGAGCTGGTGGCTGTCCAGGGCGGTGATGGCGTGTTCCCAGTCGATGTAGGCGTAGGGATGCCCGTCGTGGCGGGTGCCGGCGCGGATGCAGCTGGTGCTGAAGTCGGTCCTGGTCAGCCAGGTGTGGTGGGCGCAGATCAGTTCGGCGGCGGCGGTGTCGCTGGTGAGGCCGGCGGCGTGGGAGATCAGCGTGCCCGCCAGGGCGTGGGGGGTCATTGGTCGTTCACCTCGGTGATGGCGGCGCGGACGGCGGTGGTGTCGGCGATGGTCTTGTGCGTGGTGTAGGTGGCGAGCAGGGCGGCGGCGGCGAGCCGGTTGACTGACCGGGGGAAGCCGCGGCTGGCCTGGTGGATCAGTTCGGCGGCGTCATCGGAGAAAAGCTGGTCGGACCGGCCGGCGAGCTTGGTGTGATGCCGCAGGTAGGCCCCGGTCTCGTCGGGGGTCATCGGCGCCATCGCGTATCTGACGCCGATCCTCTGGTCCAGGGCGGCGAGCACGCCGAGCCGCATGCTGGCCCGCAGCTGGGGCTGGCCGAGGAGCAGGACGGCCAGCGGGCTGGCCGAGTCGAGCTGGGCGCTGGTCAGCATCCGGATCGCCTCCAGCTGGTCATGGGACAGCAGGTGCGCCTCGTCGATCAGCAGGACCGGCAGCCGGCCTCGCTCGGCGAGCTCGGCGGCCAGGTGCTCGGCGGCCTGCGGGATCAAGGTGGCGTGGTGGAAGCGGGGCACCCCGCCCAGGGCGGTGACGACCGCGTGGTGAATGCCTCTCGCGCCGACCTGGGGGTTGGGGATGGTGATGAGCTGGTGGCGGGAGGCGTCCAGGCGGGCGGTAGCGGCGCGCGCGGCCACGGTCTTGCCCGCGCCGACCTCACCCGTGATCACCGTGATCTGGCGGGTGTCGATGCCGTAGGCGATGCGGCCGGCGGCTTCCTGGTGGGACGCCGAGGCGAACAGCGCCCCGACCGGGACGGACCGGTCGAAGGGCAGCCGCTCGAACCCGAAGTAGCCGCGCACGGCGTCATTGATCATCACTGGCCTCCTGGTGGTCTGGGCTGGCCGCGGCGGGCGCGAGGCCGGCGTAGCGGATGCTGTGCGCGGCGCCGTCGGCGGCGGCGCGCTTGTCTTCGAGCAGCTGCAGGTAGTCGATCCCGGTCACGGCCGGGACCACCTGCGGGGCCTGTTTCACCTTGGGATGGCAGTGCCGGCTGATCGTGCGGGGCTGCGCGTGCCCGCGGCTGGCGCCGCGGTGGAACACCTCGATGCCGGGTGAGGTCAAACGGGGAGTAGCGGATCGTCACCGCCTGGCCGGCCAGCTCGGGCGCGGTCTCATAGATGTTGCCCTGGAACTTGATGGTGGCGGTGCGGGCGGCCACGGTCCGGATGGCCTACTGCAAGAACGCGGCATCCAGCCGCGGCGGCGCTGATGAACCGGGGCGTGCCCGCGCTCCACCGGGCCAGCGGCGTCGCCCCGGTCGAGGAATGGACCCGTACGTGGTACTCGTGCTCGACCCAGGTGGTGAACCAGCCGTTAAGCTGATCCGGGCCGTCCGGCACCCGGCGGCCGGGGGCGGGCCTGCCGTCGGGGGAGATCTCGACCAGGAACTGGCCCCGCACAGTCTCGAAAAAACGTTCGATCTTGCCGCGTCCCTCAGGCCGGTACGGCGGCGAATGGGTGATCCGGATGCCCAGCTTCGCGCAGGTCACCGCGATGGTCTCATCGACGAAACAGGCGCCGTTATCCACGTAGGCCGTGCCCGGCAGGCCCCGGGCCGCGACCGCGCGCTTGAACGCCACGGCCAGGTGCAGCGAGTCCTCGCTCCACCCCCACCGGTGCCCGGTGATGAACCGGGAATGGTCATCCAGGAACGCGACCAGGTAGGTCTTCTTCCCGCCGATCAGGGGACCGTGCAGGACGTCGCCGGTCCACAGCACATTCGGGGCCTCGGCCTCGAACCGGCCGAACACGGTGCTCCCGCGCGGGGTGGCCAGGTCCTCGCGCGCGAAATGCCGCTGCAGCGTGCGCTCCGACGGCGCATCCCCGGCCTGGGCGACCATGATCCGCCGCACCTGCGCCGCGGTCCGCTCCATGTTCTCCCGCTTCAGCGCCGCCGCCATCGCCAGCACGCTGTCCGCGGTGACCGGCTCGCACTTACGGTCGCTGGGCAGCAAGCGCCTCGAACCCGCCCGCACGCCAGGCCCGGATCCACCTGTCAATGGTCTTACGCGAGACCTGCACGCCCGCGCCCGCCCGGCCCCGCGTGCACCTGCCCGGCCAGGCCGCGGACCACCTTGCCCCGCTGCTTGGTCGTCAGCCCCTCTTCCAGCGCCGGCCCGATCAGCCGGTACCGGAACAACGCGACGTCCTGCGCCCTGGCCCGCCGCAGCAGCCGCTCATGCTCTGCCGAAGACATCCTCGGCACCTCCCTTGGTGATGACCGGGAACTTCCCGGCACCCCAAGGTGGCGCCCGCCAGCGGTTATGTCACCGGCGAGCTCGTGTTGATCATCCCGGGCGGCCAGGACGGGGCCAGCAGCCCGCACCGCGACAGCCGGGCCGCCAGCTGCCCCGGCGACAACCCGGCCACCAGCGGCCACCGGTCCGGCATCTGCTGATGCAAAGCCCCCAGCACCGCCAGGACATCACCAGCCGCGCCCGCGGTCCCCGGCGGCCACACCGGGTCATCCACCAGCCGGGGCAGCAGCCCGCACAGCCACGCATGCACCCGGTCCGCCCGCCGGGCGAACCGGCGCAGCCACTCCCGCACCGTCGTATACGGCACCCCCAGCTCCGCCGCGACCTGGTTCCACGGCCGTCCCCGCGCCGCCGCCAGCAACCCCGCCCAGATCACCTCCACCCCGTACTGCCTGCGCCGCAGCATCGAATCGGGCAGCAGCACCCGCGACACCCCGCACCCCGCGCACAGCGCCCGCCGCGGCCGGACCCGCCCGATCACCCCGCCCAGCCCGACCAGATCCCGCTCCAGACCGAACCCCCACCGGGCCAGCCGCCCCCCGCACCCCGGCTCCAGGCACCGCAGCAGCCCCGACCCGAGCTGCGCATCGACAACCGCCACGACCTGGCCTACCGTTGGCACCGGCGCCTCCGAGCGCATCGGCGGCCCGTCCGGTCAGGCAGCGAACTTGAGCCGGGCGGGCCGTTCCCATTCCGTCGTGCCCACCCTGTCGCCGGCCACCACCACCCCGCAAGCCCCACCCGTCATGCCCGCCCTGCCTGACGTCTCACGCCCCATCCGTGCCCACTCAGCGTGGCGGGCGACAGCAAGTAGTTTGAGTCCGTCGGCCGCAGGGGTGTCAGGGTCAGCGGTGTAGAGGTTGAGGCGCAAACCGGGCTCGGAGGGGAGTTCCATGGCCTCGAAGTTGAGGTCGAGCTCGCCGACGGCGGGATGGCGGAGTCGTTTGCAGCCGCTGCGGTGGAATTTGACGTTGTGCGAGGCCCAGTGCTGGCGGAACAGCTCGCTCTGGGTGGAGAGTTCGCCGACGAGGGTGATGAGGGCTTTGTCGTGAGGGTTGCGTCCTGCTTCGAGTCGGAGCATGGCGGCGGCGTCGGTGGCCATGCGCTCGTAGTCGACGAAGAACTCTCGGGCGGCCGGGTCGAGGTAGATGAACCTGGTGGTGTTGGCGGCGCGTTTGGCTGTCGCGCCGGCGACGGCGGAGTCCAGGACCGGCGAGTAGAGCGCGCGGGCGAGTGGGTTCATGGCGAGGATGTCGTGCCGGGCGTTGCGGATCCAGGCAGGCGCTTCAGTGATCGCGTCGAGAACCTGCTGGATGACTGGGCGGACCGTGGTTGGGCTGGGCCGGGCGCGGCGCGCCGCGGCTGGGCGGGCGGAGCGGGCTAGCGCCCGCAAGTGCTCGCGCTCGGCCTCGTCGAGTTGCAGTGCGTTCGCAACACCGTCGAGGACCGCCTCGGAGGCGCCCGCGAGGTCACCGCGTTCCATCCGGATGTAGTAGTCGATGCTGACTCCCGCGAGTAGCGCGACCTCTTCCCGGCGCAGACCCTTGACTCGGCGGTTGCCGCCGTAGGCGGGCAGGCCGGCCTGGTCAGGGGTGATCCGTGCCCGCCGGGAGGCGAGGAACTCGCGGACCTGTGCTCGGTTGTCCATGACTCCACGGTAGGTGACCGCGCTGCAGTCAGGGAGGTACCGCCGTTACCTGTACGAGCAGGCACTCCCACGGGCGCGCGCACGCGCGTTAACTGGTCCTCGTGAGCACAGCCACCGAGACAGCCGACAGTCCGCATATCGATCATGAGTCACTGAAGCTGCTGCTACGGCCGTGACCGCGGCAAGTACGGCCGAGCGTCCAGCGCCCCCGCCCGCATCACCAAGGATGTCGCCCGCGCGACGACCCTGCGCGTCGACCCCGCCTGAACCCTTCACTCCTGATCACCTCAACGACGAGAAGGACACGACATGGACAAGAATCCCAGCACCGCCACGGTGAAGACCCCATCGTCGAACTTCACCGGCGACGTATGGCTGAACCCGGTGTTCGGCGGCGACGGCACCTCGCAGCTCACCTGCGGCTTCGTCCGGTTCACCCCGGGCGCGCGCACCAATTGGCACAGCCACGTCAACGGGCAGCTGCTGGTGTGCACCGACGGCATCGGGCTGGTCGGCACCCGCGACGGGAAGACCGTCGTGCTGCGCGCCGGTGAGAGCGTGTGGACTCCGGCGGGTGAGGAGCATTTCCACGGCGGCACCGCCCAGAACATGATGTGCCATTACGCGATCCTTGACGCCTCCGGCGACGGCGAGGCCACGACCTGGCTCGAGCCGGTCACCGACGAGCAGTACCTGGCCGGGCACGGCACGGCGGGGGTGTAGCCGATGGCGATCAGCGCTGCCGCGAAGAGCAGTCACGACCAGCTGTTCGGCGATCGAGTCTCCGCTCTGGCGCATTCCGACCCCGAGCTGATCGAGTACTTCGACAACTTCGCCTTCGGCGAGGTGCCCGCCGACGCCGCGCGGCTGGACGAGACGCTCGACCTGCACACCCGGCTCGTGGTGCAGCTGGCCGCGATCCTGGCCGCCGGCGGGCTGGCCGAGTTCCGCGTCGTGGCCGCCGCAGCGGTGGCCAACGGCGGGGTGAGCCCGGTCGAGCTGAAGGAGGTCGTCTACCAGTCGGTCGCCTACGTCGGCATGGCCCGCGCGTTCGACTACCTGCACGCGGTCAATGACGTCCTCACCGAGGCAGGGTTCGAGCTGCCCCTGCCCGGGCAGTCGGCGTCCACCCTGCAGACCCGCCTGGAGCACGGCAAGGCGGTGCAGGGCCGCATCGTCGGCGACGACGCGGTGGCCGCTCGCCTCACGGACACCCCGGCGGACGAGAGGCACTTCCAGCGCTACCTGGCCGCTAACTGCTTCGGCGACACCGTCGGGCGCGGCGGCATCGACCTGGAAGTGCGCGAATTGCTCACGTTCTCGATGCTCGTTGCCCTGGGCGGCGCCGACGCTCAGGTGCGCGGGCACGTCAGCGGGAACCTCAGGGTCGGCAACACCCGCGCGAGGCTGCTCGCCGTGCTGACCGTGCTCGTGCCCTTCATCGGTTATCCCCGCACCCTCAACGGCCTCGCCGCACTCAACGACATCACCGGCAGCTGAATATCAACAACGAGGAGCACGACATGGAATACCGGCTGCTGGGCCGGACCGGGGTATCGGTGAGCCCGCTGTGCCTGGGCACGATGATGTTCGGGCCGTGGGGCAACGACGACCGCGTCGACGCGATCCGCGTCATTCACCGCGCCCTCGATGCCGGAATCAACTTCGTCGACACCGCCGACGTGTACTCCGGCGGCGTGTCGGAGGAAATCACCGGTGAGGCCCTGCAGGGGCGCCGCGACGATGTCGTACTGGCGACGAAGTTCTTCATGCCGATGGACGACCGGCAAAATCATAGTGGTGGTTCCCGGAAGTGGATCATGCAGGAGGTCGAGAATTCGCTGCGGCGTCTGAAGACGGACTACATCGACCTGTATCAGGTGCATCGCCCGAGCGCGACGACGGATGTCGAGGAGACCCTTGGTGCCTTGACCGATCTCGTGCGCCAGGGCAAGGTCCGCTACATCGGCTCGTCCTCGTATGCGGCCAGCCAGATCGTCGAGGCGCAGTGGGTCTCTCGCGAGCGGAACCTGGCCCGGTTCGTCACCGAGCAGCCCCCGTACTCGATCCTGGTCCGCGGTATCGAGGAGGACGTGCTCCCGACGATCCAGCGTTATGGCATGGGAACCCTCGTGTACAGCCCGCTGTCCGGTGGCTGGCTGACCGGCCGGTGGCGCAAGGGCGCTCCCGGCACGCCCACGTCGGCTGCGCGCCCGGGGGCCCGCTTCGACATGAGCACCCCGGCGAACCAGCGCAAGCTGGACGTCGTCGAAGAGCTTGCGCAGCTGGCCGAGAAGTCGGGCATGACGATGATCGAGCTCGCACTGGCCTGGGCGATCAACCACCCGGGCGTCACCTCGGCGATCATCGGCCCGCGGACCATGGAGCAGCTCGAGTCGCAGCTTCCAGCGGCGGGTGTCACGCTCGACACCGAGATCCTGGACCGCATCGATGAGCTCGTGGCACCGGGCGTCACGGTGAACGCGGACGACAACAGCTACGGCGCGGCCGAACTGACGCCGCAGGCCCGCCGGCGGTAGACACCCGGACGAGCACGTCATCGACGAGGAATGCGCCAGGCCGCGGCAGGACGAATTTGATAAGTTCGAACCCAACACCTGCCACCGCCCGGGAAAACGGCCCGCTCGCTGGGTGTTCTCGGCTAGGCGGGCCGATTCCTTCTCGTCGCGCCGGGTAACGGAGTGTGTCACTGTGCGGCGATGCATCACGGTGTCCATCGTCATATAGCGGACGACATTCCGTACCTGTCGCGCGGTCGTTGTGCACCGTACTGCTTTCCACGGACTGGCGGTGGCCCAGAAACGCGCGAGGCCGAGGTCACGCCGAAGACGCCCGAGATCATCGCCTTCATCCTCAGCCGTCTGGCCATCCTCTCATGCTGATTCTATTCTTGAGTGCGATCACCGGGCCGTAAGCCTCACTCGTGTCAGCGTGCCTGGGCGTCCGCGGCGGGCTTGAGCACTTCCCTGCACCACGTGCGGAAGTCTGTTGATGTGGGCTTGGCGGTCGCCCAGTCCGCGTCGTAGATGCCGTGGTCCTGTGCGGTGAACATCTCGGTCCTGTCCTTGACTGCCTGGTCGCTGGCGCCTCGGGAGCGGAGCAGCGACGCGAAGTCGTCCATGCTCATGCGATGGTAGGCGACCGGATGCCCGAGTTCCCGGCTAATCACCCCGGCCATGCCATCGGGGGTCAGCCGGTCGGGGCCGAACACGGGGAGGTTCTCCTGCCCGGTCCAGGACAGATCGGTGAGCAGGCTGGTGGCCGTGCTGGCGATGTCCCGCGTCGCGATCGACGCCAGCGGCAGGTCACCTGCACAGGTCAGGTAGAACGCGCCATGTCTGCGGATCGCATCGAGTTGTCCGAGGAAGTTCTCCATGTAGAAGGGCATAGACAATGCCCGGTACGCCGCACCGGACTCGCCGAGCTCGGCGTCCATGGCGAAGGCCGCCGAGAGGACGCCGGCTGGGCCGGCCAGCCGTGCCCGGCGCTGGACACCCCAACGACGTGGCCAACCTCATGGCGGGCAATGGCAGCGGCGCCCGCCCGGGCGAAACTGAGGTAGTGTTCCTCGGCGCTCGGCGCCTGCGGGTCCGGTGGGACGAGCCAGAACAGCGCTTCGGTCCCGGGCAATGCCTTGTCGAGCACGGCCGGATTATCGTGCGACCCCTCAACGGCCTCGGCCCGCTCGCGGATCCTGTCATCCAGGCGCGAGACGTCACGGACGATGACCCGGACCTTTTCCTCTCGGTCGAGCAACTGACGGACCAGCTGGCTGCCGATCTGTCCCGTCGGCGTGGTGACGACGATCATCAATTCTCCCCTAACATGAACATGAACTCCGGTTCCGAATGTAGAGCTAGCTTCCGTGCCTTGTCAACTACAGTGAAGTGACCATGACCACTGCCGAACGCTCGCTGCGCGCCGACGCCCGGCGCAACCGCGAGTCCGTCCTCGACGCCGCCGGCGAGCTGTTCGCCCAGCGAGGCGACGCCGTGCAGATGGACGAGATCGCCGAGCGCGCCGGCTTGGGTGTCGGCACCCTCTACCGGCACTTCGCCGACAAGCAAGCGCTACTCGCGGCGATCATCGGGCGCCGGTTCGAGGCGATGACCACCCTCGCTCGCGCCGCCGACGAGGCCGAGGATCCCTGGGCGGCGTTCGAGACGCTGCTCTACGGTTATCTGGAGTCCGCACAGGCCGACGCCGCGTTCCGCTTCGCGCTCCTCGGCCCGCAGGAGCCGAGCTGGGACGACATCGCCGGCGAGAAGACAGATTTCTCGACGATCACCGAACGCATCGTGCAGCGCGCAATCGACGCCGGCCGCCTCCGTGAAGACTTTCGCGGCGATGACTTCGTCCTCATCACCCGTGGCGCCATGGCGAACATGACTGGCGCCGGTGACTGGCGCAGGCACGTCACGCTTTTGCTTGAGGGCATACGCGACCCCGAACGCTGACCCAATACTGAGCCTTCGGGTCACCCAGCGAAAACAACGGGTGTGCACTCGCCGGCGAATGGCCAAGTAGCCCGACATCGGCCAAGTAGTGGCCAACTAGCTTGGCATTGGCCAAGTAGTGGCCAAGTAGGTCGTAGAGTGGCCCACTAAATCCGCACCGTACAGCGGCCAGGTACACGGGTTCCGCGCGAACCGCGGCCATTCCGTCTCGCCAGCTAATCCGTACTCCATTCCGTATTCCGCTTAAGAATGGAACCCCTGACGGCGGGGAAAATGCACAGGACTTGGCAAGAATAACCTTCCAGCGGACTCCCCGACTTATATACGCGCATAGCTCGTTCGCGGCTGGTGACACGCTCCTCACTCGACTTTCGCTGTTAGGCGGCGAGGTTTTCGGCGTCTTCCCAGGCCAGCCGGATGGCATGGATTTCTTCGGGTTTGGGCTGGTCAGGGCGAAGTGGCTTAAATTTGGCGGCGATGATTACGCGGCGGAGCTTGGCGGTCATGTCGGCGGTGGACGGCTCGGTCTTCGCCGTGTACCAGGGCGCGTTCGCGCGGCGGGCTGCGGTATCGGCCGGGCTGTGGCCGGCGGTGGCGTACCAGGTGACGGCGATGGCCTGGCAGGCGAGCATGAACGGGATGGTGCGCTCGACCGCGCGAGCGGTGCGGTTACGGGCCTGCCCGGTGCTGAAGAGCTGCTTTGCGTCCTCGATCGCGACTTCAATTGCCCATCTGGCTGCGTATCTTTCGATCACCGCGGCGATGCCCGGGCGCTGCTGGGCGGTGACGAGGGCGAGGTCGTACCCGGTTTTCGATTTGTCGCGGATGAGGACGACGGTGACGGTCTTCGCGCCGGTGACGCAGTACCACAGGCAGGTGAAGGCGTGCACGGCGATGATCTCGGTCTTGCTGTAGCGGGTGACGGTGACCTGCGAGAACGACGCCGTGGCGGCGATCTTCGCCAGCGAGGGGAGCCGGTCTCCCCTCGCCCGGGGCCGTCCCCGCTTCCCGGTCCGCTCCGGCGGCAGGCCATAGAGCGCTGCGTTGCTGCGGAGCCTGGTGGTCCAGGTCACGCCGTCCGGCAGTTCACTCAGTTCCCGGCCGGCGTAGGCGGAATCGGCCGTGACATGGACTTCCCGGCCGGGCAGTCCCGCGGCGAGCCGGGTGGCCATGCGGCGGCCAGCCAAAGCCGCGACGCGGACATGGTGCCCTTGATCACCAGCTTCGCCATCACGGGAACCGCCACGGGACGGGAGATCATGGGCAGCCGCACCCGGACGGCGAGCACGACCCAGTTGTTCCCGTAGCTTGTTTTCGCAGGTCCGGCCACTGAGCCGTCATGAAACCACCACGCTGCCCAGACCCGTTTCCCCCGCCTGCGGAACAGCGTGTCATCGATCAGCACCTCCACGGGCCCCTGGTCCGGCACCAGCAGCGCGATCACCAGCTTCGCCGTGCACAGTCCCAGGTCATCGGGGTTCCAGCGGGCACGGGAGAAGAAAGAGTGCGCCCGGTCGTGGCTCCACAGCCGCGACAGGGCCGCCCCGATCAGCATCCCGCACACCGTCCGCTTCCCGGACTGCGCGAGGAACCCGCAGGCCAGCGCCGTGAACGTGCGGAACGACGGGGCGGTGAACAACGGGGAGAACACGGCCAGCAGCGTCATCAGCGACGCCGGGAGCGGCAGCACTACATCCGGGGGCATCGGCGGGAACCTGATTCGTCAGCGGTATTCGGGCACGCTCGGCGGCTGCCGACAGCCATCATGGAAAGCGGCTCTTGCGCGAATTTTGTGATGGGGCTTACCCAGGGTGAAGGGGGAAGTCACGACCCTGCCGAGCCATTCCAGTGCAGCCGCGCGCCGCCGGAAGGCGGGGCCGTGGGCGCGGTGCTGGTGCAGGTGTAGGAGTTCGTGCTGATGAGCCCCAGCGCGGCGTTGTCTCGGTTGGAGACCTGGAAGACGCCGACGCTGAGTTCGGTTCCGGCGGGCATGGCGGCGGGGTTGATCGTGACGGTCGGGTTGCGCACCTGCTGCGGGCCGTTGCCCCCCTGGATTGCCGGGGAGAACGTCACGGCCTGCGAGAAGCCACTGGGGGCAGGATCGCTGGAGCAGAAACTGGCGGAGGTGACCTTGGCCGGGATGCCGTACTGGGCGAGGTCGCCTTGCAGCGTGCTCGGGTCGAACAGCACCCGCGCGTTGATGGTGAGGGTCGCGGTGCCGTTGGCGTTGCGGGTGATGGTGAAGGCCGCGGTGCGGATCGTGCCGGCCCCGGAGGGCGGGGACGAGCCGAGGCCGCCTGACAGGCCCAGGCCCAGGCCCAGGCCCAGCGCCACCGATCCAGCCACCGCTGCGCCTGCGGTGAGCCGCCGGCGGCCGCTGCCGGGCCGGTAGTCGCGCTGCAGCAGTCGCTGCTTGGCCTGTTCTGGGTGCTGGTATCCGGCCGCCGCTGAGGCGATAGCGCGTCGGAGTTCGTGTTCAAGTTCGTCGGTGGGCATGGGGTGTGTCCTTTCATGGGTAGGGCGTGGCGGCGGGTGGCTTGGCGTGGGGGAGGATCTCGGCGAGGCGGCCGGCTGCCCGGGATGCGGTGCTGGTCACCGTGGCTTCGGTGCAGCCGAGGATGTCGGCGACCTCGGCGACGGGCAGGTCAGACCAGTAGCGCAGCACCAGCACGGCCCGCTGGCGGGCGGGTAGCCGGGCCAGCGCCCAGCGGAACTCGGCCTGGTCGTCGACCTCCCGCAGCGCCCGGGCGGCGTTGTCGTCGGGCAGCTCAGCCGCGCCCTCATGCGGCTCCATCTCGGTCCGCTGCCGGGCTCGGCGGGCGGCGTCGTGCAGGACGAGGTTGATCAGGATCCGGCGGGCATAGGCGGCAGGGTGGTCCATCGTCCGCACCCGGTGCCAGCGGCGCGCCACCCGTAGCAGCGTTTCCTGGGCCAGGTCCTCGGCGTCTTTAACGTTCCCTGTCATCAGGAAAGCGGTACGCAGCAACGGGTCCGACGCCTCGGCCGCGAAGCGCTCGAACTCGCGGCTGGCCGCCCTGTTCCTGACCCATTCCATCCGCATCTCCCCGTCGTGATCTCGCCCTCACCTGTATAAGCCCTGCCAGGCTGCCCCAGACTGAGAGCAGACAGCTCAGAAATCAGACTTCTCAGAACCGCTCGCCGGAAGCCACCTGGACGGGCACCTGGCCGGAACTGCGGACGGCAGTGAGGACCAGGGCGCCCTGCCCGTTGCATGCCCGATCGGACAGTGATCAGCGGTCAATCACGGTTGCTTGCGAGCACACCACGTCGGTCCTGGCCTGCGGACTGTCAACGTCGACCGCGTCACCGCGCTCCTGCCCGGCCGCTCCGACCCCACCCCGATCCTGCGCCTGCACTACCAGGGCTCCGCCGACCACTGGGCCATCGCGATCTACAAGGACAGCGCCGGCCAGTACACCGAAGCCGAACTGCCCGGCTCGTTCGGGGAGGCAACAGGAACGCCAGAAGAAGGGACAGACGACATCCTCGTCCTCTACGCCGACCCAGAACCGGAAACTGACCGCGCTCATCCCGACACCCGGCAAAACTGCGAAAGTCGAGTCCTCACGGGCACGTCGTCCGTGAATTCAGCCGGACTGAAGTCCATAACGAGGAACCCACGGCGTTAGCGATTGACCTCGCGCCCGGTCCGCGGGCCATTCCCTGCACCCGCGCAGGGGATGGCCCGCGCCGTGACCTCATCGATGGACTACTGCTTAGCAATGCATTCGGGGCACTTGAGGCCGTGGACTCAAGCAGAGCGCTCACGATCAAAGATCGCTAGAGCGACGGGGCCTGCCAGACCATTGGGTGACGGCGCCCACCTGGCGGATTCACTGCCGACGACACGGACCCACCTGGCTCGGGGGTGGCCTCAGCTGTCGCGTCCGGCACCGCGATCGGGTGCGCTCATGTCCCCCGTCTTGGGCGTGCCATCGGCGAGCCCATAGCGCAGGTACACCGTGCCCTTCGGACCGGCTACCGGCGGTTCGAGGAGTGTGACGTTCGTGGGCACCGCGCCACCGTCGAACACCTTCTTCCCGACGCCGAGCACGACCGGGTGCACCCAGAGGTCGAGACGGTCGAAGAGCTTCTCGCGCAGGAGGGTCTGCACCAGGTTCAGGCTCCCGACGACCTTTACGTGCTCGTGCCGGTCACGGATCTCGCGCACCGCGTCGGCCAGATCCGGGCCGAGCTGCGTGGACCCGGCCCACGAGAGGTCGGGCCTGCCGCGGGAGGCCACGTACTTCGGGACGCTGTTGAAGAGCGTGGCGATCTCGCTGTCCTCACCGCCCTCCTGGTACGGCCAGTAGGCGGCGAAGATGTCATACGTCCGCCGGCCGAGCAGGAGGGCGTCCGTGCCCTCGTACGCGGCACCGACCTGCGCCCCGGCGACCTCGTCCATCAGGGGCGCCTGCCAGCCGCCGAATGGGAACCCCACCGGGTCCTCGCCGGGGCCGCCAGGCGACTGCCCGACGAGGTCGAGGGTTGCGAACAGCTCGATGTGGATGAGGCCCATGCCTTGCTCCCGATGAGTTGGTTGTCTCGGTCGGGAGGTAGACCTGTGGGCGCCGGCAGGCTCATCGCTGCGACGGTACCCAGCTTCGTACTCGTCGACCGCCTCGCCCGGTGCATCGGTCGCCACCCCGTCCCGCGATCAGATGTTACGCACAGTAGCAGGATGACCGGGCGCGGGGGCCTCCGGCGTGGACCGGGTTACCGATAATCCCAGCGCCGCGAGTGCCGTCAGCGCGATGATCCGTGTCATCTGCGCAGCTAGCGCGCATGGCGCACGGGGCCGTACTTCGGTCAGGTCGGTGTAGATCCGCGTGGTGCTGACCTGGGCGCAGAACTTCAGGCACTTCCCGCCGTGCTCGTGCAGCCTGCCGGGCAAGCCTTCCGGCAGACGTGCATGCGGCCCGAGGTCCGGCCGGCCTTCGGACAGGCGGGGGACAGGGATAGAGGTGCCGTCGCTTGCCGCAGGCATGCGGATCACGGGCACGCCAGCGGATGCGCAGCCGAGAGCTTGACGCAACTAAGAGGTTGCTATAGATTTATCGCAACCAAGAGGTTGCTATGGCGGAGGTTCCCACCATGCCTATCCCGGATCGCATCGAGCGCACCATCGACCTCGCCCAGCCGCCGCAGCGGGTGTGGGAGGCGCTGACCAGCGCAGCAGGGCTCGGCGGCTGGTTCGGTGATCGCGCCACCGTAGACCTGCGCCCGGCCGGCACAGCGATCGTCGAGTGGGAAGATGAGGATTTCAAGGCGATGCTGACGATCATCGTCGTGGAGCCGCCCGCCAGGTTCGCCTGGACCTGGGGGATTCAGGGCCTGCCCGCCACCGATCCGCGCCGGACCTACGTCGAGTTCACCCTCGTGCCGAGCGGCGGAGGGACGCGACTGACCGTGATGGAGTCTGGATTCGCTCAGGTGCCCGACGATCTGCTCGACACCGCCTATCAGGGCAATGTCGCTGGCTGGCGCAAGGAGCTGGCCGACCTGGCCGGCTATCTCCATGCCGCGGCCTGACCCGGAGGTGGTCGCACAGGCAGTCTTCGCCGCGCTCGCGGAGCCGACTCGGCGCAGCATTCTCAGCGCCCTCGCCGCCCACGGCCCGACGACGGCGACCGACCTGGCCGGCCAGCTGCCGATCTCGCGGCAGGCGATCACCAAGCACCTCGAGCTGCTCGCCGCCGCGGGCCTGGTCATCGCCGAACCGGGCGAGCGCCGCCGGATCCGCTACCGCGTCAACGCGGCACCGATGGCGATGGCCCAGTCCTACCTCGCGGCGCTGGCCCGGGATTGGGACAGCAAGCTAACCCGGTTGCAGCGCGCGCTGGACACCTCGGCTCCCCAGCCCGAGGCTGCTCCGGAGCACGAAGCACCGGGGTAATGATTTGCCGCGGCGGGACCGGCACGATCACCCCCGGGCGATCACAGCAACACAAGGCATGGCCGCTACCGGGCTTCCGCAATCGCAGACGGTCCGCACTAACGAGGAGGACGTTATGACAATCGAAGGCAAAGCAGTTCTGGTGACCGGGGCCAATCGCGGCATCGGGCAGGCGCTGGTCGAGGAGGCCCTGCGCCGGGGCGCGGAGCGGGTGTATGCCGGGACGCGCCAGCCCCTTTCCCATCCCGACGAGCGCGTCACACCCCTGACCATGGACGTGACTAGCGCGGCGCAGATTCAGGCCGCAGCTGAGAAAGTCGGGTCGCTCGACATCCTCGTCAATAACGCCGGCGTGGCGCTTTATGACGACCTCAGTGATCGCGCGGCCCTCGAGCGGCAACTCGCCGTCAACCTCTTCGGCACGTACGGCGTGACCCAGGCCTTCCTGCCGTTGCTGGCGGATTCCCGGGGAGCCATCGTCAACAACCTGTCGCTAAACGCCTTCGCGCCCATGCCGGTCATACCGGCCTACTCGGTCTCCAAGGCGGCCGCGTTTAACTTGACGCAGTCGCTACGGGCTCTTCTGGCCGGACGGGGCGTCCGGGTGCATGCGGTCCTGACCGGCCCCACCGACACCGAGATGTCCCGGGGCGTTGAGATACCGAAGGCCTCTCCGGAGTCCGTTGCGCGCGCCATCTTCGATGGAGTGGAGAACGGTGAGGAGGACATCTTTCCCGATCCTCTTTCCCAGTCCATGGCTGAAAGCTGGCGCAATGGCGCGACCAAGGCGTTCGAGCGCCAGCTCGCCGCGTCCATAGCAGCCGAACCCGCCACGGCCTAGGCGCAGGTGAGCGCCGTGCCGCTCGGTGGAACGGAGATCGACATGAATTTTTCCAGAGAACGGACTCGATGGAGGCAGGGGCCGATGGGGCTCCTGCCGGTTGCGGGAGAGAACTCCGCCGCCAAGGCTGGCGCTGGTACAGCCGCGACGGCGGCCGTGCTGACGGTGACTCTCGGGCTCGCGGCCGCATGCTGGGTCGTAGCGGTCCGGCAGATGAACGGGATGAACATGGGGATTGCGACCCGGCTTGGCTCGTTCGCGTTCTTTATCGCCGTGTGGGTGCCGATGATGGCCGCGATGATGCTGCCGGGCGCGGCTCCCGCAGTCGTGAGACGCGTTCAGGCCAGCGGCCGGGTGCGCGCAGTGCCGCAGTTCCTCGGGTCCTACCTCGCTGTGTGGGCTCTGGCGGGCGTCGCGGTGTACGGGTTGTACCGGCCGCACGGGCCTGCCGCGGCCGGTACGGTTGTGATCGCGGCGGGGGTCTATGAGCTCACGCCGCTCAAGCGGCACTTCCGCCGACGTTGCCGGGAGAGTGTCCGTTCTGGAACGGCCTTCGGGCTGTGCTGCGCTGGATCGAGCGTCGGGCTGATGCTGATCCTGGTGGTACTGGGCATCATGAACATCCTCTGGATGTCGGTGCTCGCCGTCGTCGCCGTCGCCCAGAAGCTGCTACCCGCCAGAGCCGCCATCGATGTGCCGCTGGCACTGGCGATCATCGGACTCGGCGTCCTGATCCTCATCGCGCCCTCGCTGGTTCCCGGACTCATCCCACCGATGGTGTAACGACAAGAAGGAGACAACCCATGACTGATCACAAGACCGGAACACGTGAAGAGTGGCTGGCGGCCCGGCTGGAGCTGCTCGAGGCCGAGAAGGCGCTGTCGCGGCGCGGCGACGAGCTGGCGCGGCAGCGGCAGGAACTGCCCTGGGTCCGGATCGACAAGGAGTACCACTTCGGGACCGACGAGGGCACCGCCTCCCTCGCCGACCTGTTCGCAGGACGCTCGCAGCTGCTCATCTATCACTTCATGTTCGGGCCCGACTACTCGGCTGGGTGCCCGAGCTGCTCGGCGATCGCGGACGGCTTTAACGGCTCCGTCGTTCACCTCGCCCATCACGACGTCACGCTCTGCGTGGTATCGCGGGCTCCGCTCGCGAAACTGCAGGCGTATAAGCAGCGGATGGGCTGGAGTTTCCCCTGGGCGTCTTCGTTCGGCAGCGACTTCAACTACGACTTCGGGGTGGCACATACCAAAGAGGAGTGGGAGTCGGGAGCCGTCGAGTATAACTACCGCACGGTGGACTTGCGGCCCCCGGCCGGACAGGACAGTTCCTGGTTCGACGACTGGGCGTCACGGTCCGGAACGGACTGGACGACGTACCGGCGAGAAGGACCCGGCATAAGCGCGTTCGCGCTGGAGGATGGCGTCGTCTACCACACCTACTCGGCATACGAGCGCGGGGTGGACGCCATCTGGGGCATGTACCCGTGGCTCGACCGTGCGCCACTCGGCCGCAACGAGACCGGCCCGTGGTGGAGCCGCCACGACGAGTACGGTAGCCAGTGAAACCCTGATCCGGCCAATCCTGTCGCCCGGGACCCTACCTGGCCTGCGCCGGGCACAGGGCTCGCGCAGGATCTGAGTGCGCTCGCCTGTCCCGGTTTCCTGCTGTTTGACAGGCCGGCGAGGAGCTGCCCGGCGACGGCGAACGGATCATTTCGCCGACCCTGCTCGCCCGCCACGTGGAGGATCTTCGCATCGCCGGGCGCGACGGAATCCAGGATGTTCCGGACCAGGAATGTCTTGCCGATGCCGGGCGCGTCCTCAATGACAGCGCTTACCCCGGTGGGCGTCTGCCCCAGGACCACCGCGAGTACCGGATGCGGCGGCCAAGGCGGATTTCATCTCGCTGACCGTGTTCGAGGTAAGGCCTGTTCAGCTGGATGGCGATCATGACGTTCGTCCTGTTCCCGGCACCGCAGCACCTCATGCCCAGCTCGGCCGCCTACTGGCTCCTCATGCAGATCGGCATGATCAGCGGATATTTCAGCTCCTGGCCAGCAAACGTCTGGCTGGTCAAGCGGGGCATCAAGGTGCCCATGTGAGCGAACGTCCCGGGTACACGGGCGCTGTCACCACCTGCCCCACCAATCCCTCTCCTGCGAAGCACGCCTGGCTTACCGGCTGACGGCCTCCGTATGGGGCTTGTAGGAACACGCCCTGGACCCTACTGTGGGGCCAGATGGTACAAGGCGCGGGTGCGCTGCTGGCTGCCAGTACGGGAGGGTTACAGGGTGTCTGAGCATGTGGTGAACGACCTTGACAAGCTCAAGGGGATCGGCCCCAAGTACAAAGAGCTTCTCAAGGGTATTGGCGTCGACTCGATCAAGGAGTTGCGTCATCGCAACGCCGCGCACCTGAAGGAAATGATCGAGAAACGGCACGGTCCGGTCGTGGGTCTTTCCGAACACGAGACGCAGACCTGGATCGACGAGGCAAAGGCCTACCAGGAATAGCTCAACCTGGTGCACCAGGACCAGAGAGCCGGAGCCGACGGTCAGGCACGGACCCAGTGCCAGGGCGGCGCCCACGGTCCTGGCAAGTATTACAGTGAGTTTCTGCTCGACCGGAGCCAGCAGGTTGCTCATATTCAAATTAGGTCGGCAAGACGGTCGGCGCCAAGAAAGAACATCTGAGGGTAAGCACCCTCTTTGACTAGGAAGGACTCCAGTCATAAATGGAAAATTTTCTCTTTCGTAAGAGGGTTGCGACGATCGCTTCCATCGTTGTAACAACAGGCGCTTTGCTAACTTTCGCCAGCTCTTCTAGCGCGTTCGCCAACCCTGTGAGCCCGTCTATAGATCGCTGCCCCTCAGGTAGTGATTACATTAGCCTGAACGGCGTTCAAATACGGTCGAAGGTTGTAGATATCACGAACCCTGCACCTGGTTTGCAGCACGGGGAAGTCGTTTGTGGGGAGCATGTGTACCGACTGGAGCGCACAAAAAGTGGCAGTACTTGGCAAGAGTGGCATAGCTACTGATAGCTAAAGCTGATCGAGGGACCTGAGCATGCGATCACCCTCGTGTAGGTACATACGCCAATCCTGACGGCTTCCGCGAAGAGCACCAGCAGCACACCGACTGGAAACGATGTTTCCTACCTCAATGCGGCAAATCGCTCCCAGCACGGCAGGCGTTCGGCATCGTCGGCGTCAACGAGGGACTTGCGAATACCACGAACCCTTGTCTGGCGACTGAAATAGCATGGGCCCTGAATTCGTCCGGGACCACAAAGCGATCGAAGGCTTCGTTCTACGTCAACACGGCAAACCCCGGCCATCACGGGGCCGCCGACTGGCCGGCGAATAACGACAATCCTATTACCGGAGTAGTTGTCAGGGACCCTTACGGTGCTTGCGCGGGCGGAGACAATGCGGCGTGCGCCTGGCAGTACGGATGGAACATCGCTGACCTGGATGCACAAACCCGTGGTGTGTCCAACCCCCGTAGCTATCGATGGTGGCTCGATGTCGAGACAATCAATAGCTGGGAGTCCAAGACCCAGAACAACCGCGCTGACCTCGAGGGTATGGTCGCGTACTTCCATGGCATCGGCAGTCCGGCCGGCATCTACTCGCTCCCCAGCCAATGGCACCAGATCGCGGGAACCGTCCCATCGAACAGTTCGCTCTACTACCTGGCGGACTGGATACCTGGCGCCAGGACGCTCACACAAGCCAAGGCGAATTGCCGCTCGCTGCCTCTTACCCGCGGAGGAATCGTTACCGTCACCCAGTGGACGGCGTCATCGACTAACACTGACTTCTCCTGCCGTTGACGGTTACGCGCAGGTCAAGGCCTGGTCGAGGTCGGCGATCAACTCGTCGCAGTCTTCGAGGCCGATCGACAGTCGCAGTAGGGAGTCGCTGACGCCGACCGGGGTACCCGCGCTAATGCAGTGGGTCATCCGGGCGGGATGCTCGATCAGCGATTCCACGCTGCCCAGCGACTCGTGCGGCGGGCTGTCGTCCGTAGCGAAGTGCCTAATCAGGAGGATGGCCACCGGGCCGTCCTGGTCCGGCAGGCCCCGGTCGACCACCTCGTCGCGCGCCACGCTACGGGTGGCGGCGTCCTGGCTGAGCAATTGCTCCGCCAACTCCTGCCACCGTGCCCGGTCCCGGCCGCCGGCAAGCAGCCGACTGTGCAACAGCACGCCGATCTCCGCCGCCGTGCGCGCGGAATCGGCCACCTACTCCTCGGTGAGATCCCCGACCGGTCAGTGATCCACACGAAATCGAGCAGCAATCCCCGGCACCGGATCGGCACGCACAACCGCTGCCATAGCTCCAGCGCTGGATTCTCCGGCACGTAACCCGGCCCGGGCAGCCGGGCGATCTCCTCATGCCGTACGTCCTCCGGCCGGGTCCTGCGGTGCAGCAAAGACCAGACGCGCGCCGGGTCCGCGTTGCCGAAGTCCTCGCTCGCGGCGACCAGTCGCAGATCGCGATCATCGACAAGGACCGCGCGTCTAAGGCGAGTGGCCAACCCGTCCGCCAGTGCCTGAATCTGCTCGACGCTCATAGCTCACTTTCGGCGATGAGTATTAGGAGTCCCGATCAGACACGTTTCGTCCTGATCGATCCCCCAGGTCGACCGGCTGTCCTGCGTGCGGTTCGGGGGCCGTCCCTCAGATCGGGTAGCGGGTCGGTTCGGTGGTGCAGCTCCGGCCGGAGGGGGCGGTCCAGCGGAAGGTGGCCGGGGTGATCTGCTCCACTTTCCAGCGGGGGTGCTGTTTGAGCCGGTGGTCATGCCGGCACTTCGGACCGCCGTTACACAGGCAGGTCCGGCCGCCGGCCTCGTAGGGGATGTTGTGCTCGAAGTCGGCCTGGGTGGCGGGTCTTCGGCAGGCGGGGGCGGTGCAGGTCGCGTGCCGGATCTGGGCCAGGTGCCGCAGTTTGCGGCCGGGGTCATGCCCGGCCGCCTCGAACCGGTGATCACAGCTCCCGGTGGCGATCGGGTCCACCGCGAATGCCAGGTCCCGCTGCCCGGGAACCCCGGTGGTGAACCGCCAGGATCCGTACCCGCCCGGCGGCCCGTCCCGGCCGCCGGGGGTGACGGTGAACCCCGGGCCGTCCCGGCTGGCCGCGCCGGGCGGATCCGGCGGGCCGGGTCCGCCGGGCGGGCCGGGGCCGCCGGGCGGCCCGGTTTTCTGCTGGTCGCCCGGCCCGTTAGCGCGGTTTCCGGGGGCGGGCCGGGCGCAGCCGTGCCCGATCGCGTGGCCGTCCTGGTCGGTGACGGTCAGGCACCAGGTGGTCGTGGGGTTGGCGGCGGCGGCGCGGGCCAGGTCCCGGGCCAGCCACGGGTCGACTTCAAATTCCCTGTGTAAGCTAGGGCAGTCGTTGTCCTTTTGTTATGTTACTAATTTTATTGCGGGTAGTTTCCGGCGTCCAGGTCAGACGGGGACGCGGTCGGGGAACGTGACGGCGAATGCATTCATGGCTGCTTTCCAGCCCAGCGTTCCGGTGCCTCGCTGTCCTCTTTCGAGAACCAGCCCGTCGCCGTCGATATGGCGCCCGGTGACATTCCTGATCCCGAGGTAGAGAAGCTTGATTGCCGCCTCGTCGGTGGGGAAATGACCCCGGTTCTTGGTTATCTTCCGCAACTGGAAGTTAACTGACTCGATAGCGTTAGTCGTGTAGATTACCTTCCTGATAGCGGAATCGAACATGAGGAACGGGACGAAAGTGTCCCAGGCGCGTTCCCACGCGGCGACCATCCCCGGGCTTTTCTTCCCGAAATCGCGGCGCAGGTTCTCCAGGGCCGTCCGCGCGGCGGCCTCGTTGAGGGCGGTGTAGATCGGCCGCATAGCGGCGGCCGCCTTCTTACGCTCCTTCCACGACACGTACTTCATCGATGACCGGATCAGGTGAATGACGCAGGTCTGCACCGTCGCCCTGGGCCAGGTCGCCACGATCGCGTCAGGCAGGCCGCCGAGCCCGTCGCAGCACACGAACAGGACATCCCTGATCCCGCGGTTGCGGAGCTCGGCGAGCACGCCCGCCCAGAACCGCGATCCCTCGGCCGGGCCCAGCCAGATGCCCAGCACGTGCTTGAACCCGTCCGCGTCGACACCGGTGACCAGGTACGCGGCCTTGTTATCCACCGCGCCGCCGTCCCGGACCTTCACCACCAGCGCGTCGATGTATAGAATGGCGTAAAAGGCATCCAGCGGCCTGTTCTGCCATTCGGTGATCTCGTCAGTGACCACATCAGTCACCGCCGATACCAGCGCGGGAGAAACCTCAGTCCCGTAAACCTCCGCCAGGTGCGCGCGAATATCCCGCGTCGTCATCCCGCGGGAGTAAAGCGAGAGGATCATGTCATCAACAACCCCGACGCGCCGCTGCCCTTTCGCCACGATCCGCGGCTCGAACTCGGACTTCCGGTCCCGCGGAACCGACAGCCGCACCGGGCCCGACGTCGTCGTGACCGTCTTCCCGAAAGAACCATTCCGGGAATTACCGGTCCCGTTCCCGGCCGGGTCGCCTTTCACGTAACCCAGGTGATCGTCCATTTCCGCGCCCAGCGCCCGCTCGATAACCCGGGCCGTCAGCTGCCCGATCAGCCCGCCCGGCCCGTCCAGCAGCGACACGCCGGCATCCTGCGCATCAGCGATCATCCGGTCGATCGCCGTGTCGCTGACCAAAGCCGCCAGCCTTACCGCCGCGGCCTCCTCAGCGGGGAGCACCATTTCCTGCAGGCCCTCACGCACCACACCCTCGGCGACGATTTCCTGTACCTTTTCGGCCTCTTCCGTGCTCACTCAGGGTGTCCTCTCCGCCAGCGCAACCCTCGTCACACTGGGATCACCTGCACCTTCTCACACAAATCCGGGATCTCCCCGGGCCGGTCCGCCAGCCCCAGCAACGTGGTCAGCGGGACGGTCAGGTGCAGCCGCCCGACGAACCCCGACGGCCGCACCCCCGCCCCCGGCGCGGTCATCGGCCCGGCCGGATCCGCCGGGACCGGGGGCCCCGGGGGCCCTGACCCGCCGGTCCCCGGACCGCCTGCCGGACCGCCACTGCCGCTCTCGCCGCCGCTGCCACTGCCGCTGCCGCTGCCGCCGCTGCTCGCCGGTGCTCACCGGTCTCACCGGTGCTCGCCGGTGCTCTGCCGGTGCTCGCCGGTGCTTGCCGGGCTTGCCGGTCTTGCCGGGCTTGCCGGGCTTGCCGGTGGTGCCGTCACTTGCGGGGGCGGGGGGAGCGGGGCGGGAGTCTTTGTCCAGCAGCAGGTCGAGGTAGGCGCGGGCGCGCAGCTCATCCATGCTGCCGGCCAGCCCGGCCTTGCGGAGCTGCCGGGCCCACCAGGAGATCCGCTGGTCCGCGGCCAGCACCTCGGCGGGGGGGAGTTCCCGGCCGGCCAGCGCCGCGTTCCCGCTGTCCTCGGCCCACCGCTGCACCCGGGCGTCCTTCGCGGCCTCCTCCCGCCGCTTCCGCGCCTTCTGCGGCGCGACGGCCATCACCGCCTGGGCGATCGCGGACCGCAGCCCGCCCGGCGTCAGCCGCCCGGCCCGCCCCAGCACCAGCTCCTCCGCCGCCCGGGCCTCCTCCGCATCCAGCAGGACGGTGGCCCAGGCGATGATCTGCGCCTTGGCATGCCGCAGGATCCCGGCGCGGAACGCCGCCCTGGTGCCGGGCAGCCTGACTTCCAGGTCCCGGGCCAGGTCCAGCATCCCCTCCGCGGTGCCGCGGCCCTCGGCCAGCAGCTGGGCGATCTCATCCCCGGCGAACTCCTCCCGCTCCGCCGGCATCCCTGCCGGGCCGTCGGGCGCGTGGCCGGGGGCGGGACGGCGGCGGGTGAACTCCGCCAGCGCGGCGTGCTTGAGGGAACACGCGGTGGCCTCGGCCCGGTCCAGCGCGCCGATGATCCCGGCCAGCTCATCATCACTGGCCCCGGCGAACCGGTCATTATCTCCGGCGGCGTCCTCAGCGAACCCCAGCAGCACCCCGCCGCCGGGCGCCACATCCAGCGGCTGCCCGGTGCCGAACCCGCCGGCCGGGCCGGCGTACTCACCGGGGACCCGCCGCGCCGAGCCGGGCATCCCCGGCCCGCGGCGGCCCACCCTCACCCCAGCCTGGGGCACCCCGACGTCCGGGGGCAGCCCGGCCGCCCACTCCGCCTCGGCGGCCTGCTCCGCGGCCTGGGCGGCGGCGATCCGCCGGGACTCCGCCCGCAACCCGTCCAGGTCCACGTCATCGGGCAGCGCCGGATCGTCCGGATCCGGGCACCACCCCGGATCGGACTCCGGGTCCGGCGGCGGATCACCGCTGTCCGTCGCGGCCAGCCACGCCTCCCACTCGCTCCGGGTCAGCCAGCGGATCCGTCCCGGCCGGGACCGGCCGCCACCCGTCCGCCTCATCGAGGGGATTGCCCGCGACGTCCCAGCCCCAGGTCGGATCGGGCTGCCCGGCCCGGGGCGCATGCGCGCCCAGGGCCCGGGTCTCGCCCGGCCCGCGGCCTGAAGGAGCTGGTCCCCGGGGCATGCACCACCACCCGTTCGGAAGAAATATATGCGACCTTCCCTATCGAACATAATAGCTGATAACGTCGCATATATCAAGCGGATACGTAATATTCGAATAGATTTACAGTAGAGATTCGTGAGGTAGCCGTTGGATAGGCGAGGCGAGGCGAGGGCGGATAAGGAAGAGAGCTCACCATCGCCGAACCCGCGCCACCAGCACGGCTCAGCACAGCCATCGTTTGGTCCCGTCCGACGTGACCGGACTGTGGATGGCCTTAATCAGGAGGAAGGAAGAAAATGCAGGCAGGTAACGGGTGAGCCCACGCTGGACAATCACTGGCTTCGGCCAGCCAGCAGGGGACAACGACCAGCAGGTGCGGGTGATCGACTCGATGGCACCTGGATGCCCTCGAGGGCATGGCTTGACCGCCTCTTCACGCCCTGACGCGGATCGCAGCGAAGCTGGCCTGGAGCCGCGGCATTCTCGGTCGCGGTCGGCAGTGCGGTATCTGTCACCGTCGACTCCGGTCCCGAGTAGCCCTGCCGGTGTTTACGTGGCTCTTTATGGTGGCGGTTCGCCGGGTAGCGCTTTACGCTGTCTTAATGGGAATCACCCAGACTTTTCAGTATGAGGTCCCGAAAGCCAACGCTGCGCAAGTGGCGATGCAGCATATTGCCGCGTCGCGACCTGGCGCGTGGCTCTTCGCGAGGAGCCTGCATCACATCGATAAGGCCCTCATTCGGCTGAGCCGGGGCCAGGTCACTCTGCCGGGAGTCGTGGCGGGACTTCCTGTCTTGACCGTCACCACAACCGGTGCCCGCACCGGGCAGCGCCGGACTATCCCGCTGCTCGGCATCCCCGTAGGCGAAGATATGGCGGTCATCGGGACCAGCTTCGGCCAGCAGCATACTCCGGGCTGGTACTACAACATGTGCGCCCAGCCGCGAGTCGAGGTGGCCTATCGAAACAGAACTGTCACGGCCGTCGCGCGCGAGGCTGATGAAGAAGAGCGGAAGGCGATCTGGAGCCGGGCCGTAAAGATATATGCGGGTTACGACGCTTATGCGAGCCGGATTAAAAGCAGGGACATTCACATCATGATCCTTAGTGAATGACGGCGCGCGGCTCTCGTCACGCCGTACTCACGGCAGCAATTCGAGATGACGGACCAGCTTGGCCACCTGGTTTCGGGGGCCGATCAGGCTGATCGCGAGCAGGGTCAGGTCGTCGGGGTGGGTCTTGGCGACTTCTGCGAGGTAGTCGTCGTAGACCCGGGTGGCCTGGGCCGCGGCGGGCATGTCGGCCGCGAGCAGATGGCGGTCGATCGCCTGCTGGCGGATGGCGGCGAGCTGGGCCGAAGTAGCGGCGAGGATGGAGCAGCCCGCCCAGGGCAGCCCCGCATGCCACTGATCCGCGGCGTCGGGACCGCCGGGACCCAGCAGCCCGGGCACTTCAGGCGAGGTAGCGGCCGACACGCAGACGGCGGCGTTGACCGCCTGGCCGGGAGACAGTGACCGGTCAACGATCACGACCCACTTCAGTTTCGCCGCTCCGGTGCGCTCGCCGGTACGCATCTCGTCCGGGGTGTACCCGTGTGCCACCTGTCTCTTTCCATCCTGTATCTCATACGCCTCCATGACTAAATTCTAGATAGAGATACAAGGTCAAATCCAGTTAGCCGTATTTAATTCGGCTACCATATTGACATGTCTCACCTGGACGAACTAGATACGGCCCTGCTGCGGGAATTGCAGCGTGATGCACGGCGGACCAACCGGGATCTGGCCGCCGCGGTCGGCATCGCCCCCACCACCGCCCTGGACCGGACGAGGTCGCTGCGGCAGCGCGGGATCATCCGCGGCGCTCTCCTGGACGTCGACCTCGCCGCCATTGGCCGGCCGGTGCAGGCGCTGATCGCCGTGCGGATACGCCCGCCGTCCCGGCGCAACATCGAGGCCTTCCGCGACTGGGCGGCCTGCCTGCCCGATACCGTCGGCGTATTCGTCGTCTCGGGCAGCGAGGACTTCCTGCTCCACGTGGCCGTCGCCGACAACCAGCATCTCTACGCCTTCGTCATCGACAAGCTCACCGGGCGTCCCGAAGTCGCCGACGTCCGTACCAGCGTCATATACGAGCACCTGCGCAACCACGTCGTGCTGCCGGCCCCCGCCGTGAGCTCCGTCACGAGCCGTCCGTGACGACTCTCGTGCTCAGTATCGCCGCGGCCGGCGGCGGGTTGGAGCGGAGATGACGAGGGTGAGCTTTTCCCGGGCCGAACTGAGGTCGTTCACCGGCTCGACCCTGCCTGACCTGATCGACGGGGGAGTGCGGCTGCTCTTCGTGGGCATCAACCCCGGCCTGCGCAGCGTCGCCGTGCAGGGGCACTTCGCGCCGCGGGGCAACCGTTTCTACCCCGCACTGCTGCGGGCCGGGATCACCGATCACCTGATCGACGCGTCGGCCGGGCTTGCCGCGGCGGACCGGACGCACCTGCTTGAGCGGGGTATCGGCATTACCAGCCTGGTCGCCAGGGCGACGGCCAGCGCCGATGAGCTCGGTCCCGCCGAGCTGGCCGAGGGCGCCGGTGCCCTGACCGGACGGGTCAGGCGGTTCCGCCCGCGGGTCGTGGCCATCCTGGGTGTCACCGCCTACCGCACGGCGTTCGTGTCTCCCCGGGCCGTCCTCGGGCGGCAGCCCGCCGACCTCGCCGGATCGCAGCTCTGGGTGGTGCCGAACCCCAGCGGCCGCAACGCCCACGCCTCGCTGGACGTGCTCGCCGCCGCCTACCGCGAGGTCGCACTAGCCGCCGGAGTGCCGGTCGGGCCCGCTCCCCGCGCCGGGTCCGCTCCCCGCGCCGGGTCCGCTCCCCGCAGCGCCCGGCGCCACCACCGATTCGGGGGTGCCGAGAGCTGGCTTCGCCGCGAATGACAGTGTTATCCACGTGATAAGCCCGCCAAATCCCGGTCACGCTGGACGATGAAGCTCGCCATGCTCGCGCCGATCGCCTGGCGCACGCCGCCCGCGCACTACGGGCCATGGGAGTCGATCGCCAGCCTGCTCACTGAAGGACTTGTCGCGCGGGGAGTCGAAGTCACTCTTTTCGCGACGCTCGACTCGGTGACGACGGCCACTCTCGACGGCGTCTGCCCGCACGGTTACGCCGAGGACGCCGAGTTGGACGGCCGGGTCTGGGAGGCGCTGCACGTCTCGCACGCACTGGCCCGGTCGGGCGAGTTCGAGCTGGTGCACAACCACCTCGACTGGCTGCCGCTCGCGTTCGGCGAGCACGTCCGGGCGCCGATGGTGACGACAATCCACGGCTTCTCAGGCGCCGGCATCCTTCCTGCCTACACGCGGTCGCGCTCAGCGTATGTCGCGATCTCAGATTCCGACCGCTACGCCGGGCTCGACTATGCCGCGACCATCCATCACGGCATCGACCCCAGGATGTTCCCGTACCGCGCCATTCCCGGGGAATACCTTGTCTCGTTCGGGCGCATTCATCCTGACAAGGGAACTGCCGACGCCATCGAGATCGCCCGCCGCAGCGGACGGCGGCTGGTGATCTGCGGCATCGTGCAGGACGAACGTTATTTTGCCGACGCGGTGGAGCCGCATCTCGACGGGGATCAGGTCCTGTACCTTGGCTCGGTCGGCCACCTGCGCCGGGCGGATGTCCTTGGCGGCGCGGCGGCACTGCTCCACCCGATCCATTTCGATGAGCCGTTCGGCTTGTCTGTCGTGGAGGCGATGGTGTGCGGCACCCCGGTCGTCGCCTATCAGCGTGGCTCCATGGCCGAGGTCGTTGACGAGGGCGTGACCGGATACCTGGCGCATGACATCGAGTCATCGGTCGACGGCGTGCGTACGGCGGTGCGGCTGGACCGCGCGGCTGTCCGTGCCCGCGCCGTCGCGCGTTTCGGCGTGGACCGTATGGTCGAGGACTACCTCCGCACCTACGAAACGCTGCTCATGTCGGCCAGAACCGCGTCGAGCGGAGCGTAAGCGACCCCGATACGGCAGTCATCTATGCCGTAAGGAATCCACACCAGGCCGTCGTGCAGGAAGGCGCCGCAGGAGTACACGACGCTGGGGACGTAGCCGTCCTGCTCATCCGCGCCTGGAGACAGCAGCGGGGTCCTCGAGTAGCCCACCACGCGCGTCGGGTCATCGAGGTCCAGCAGCAGCGTGCCGATGACATAGACCCGCATCGGCCCGACGCCATGGGTGAGGACAAGCCAGCCCCGGTCGGTCTCGATCGGCGGCCCGCAGTTTCCGACCTGCAGCATCTCCCAGGGCGCGGACGGTTCCTGCAAGACCACCAGCGGGTCCCACACGTAACCGTCCGCCGAGCTGGCCAGGCTAGTACTCTCCCCGTCGGAGCGGCACAGGGCAAGGTGCTGTCCGTGCACCTTGCGGGGGAACAGCGCCATGCCCTTGTTCCGGGCCGCCGGCCCGGCCAGCCGATGAGCATGGAACACTCGCAGGTCCGAGCTGATGAGCAGGCGCGGGGCGATTCGCCGCCCGTCGTAGGCGGTATAGGTGGCACGGTACTCGGCGGTCCCGTCATCGTCGACGAACCGCGTGAAGCGCGCGTCTTCCATGCCGTTGCTCTCCTCATCGGCAGACGGCGACAGGATGCGCTGCCCGAGGTCGGCGTCGCGAGCGAAGGCGGCGTTGTAAGCAGACGAGACCACCTTGCGCAGCAGGTCGACAGTAGCGGCAGAACCCGCCCGGGTCAGCAGGTCGCGGTGCGCCTCCGCCAGCGCCCGCTCGAGATCAACGCGGTCGAACTCGACGGGAAGGGCGCGCAGGACCGCCTCAGCGAGTTCATCGAGATAGCCCTGGTCAGCGAGGACAGCATGCAAGTGCGCCCGGCGCCAGCGGGCAGGCGTGGTGTCCGCGACCGAGACTGGCAGGAGCCGCGGTTCGAAGGACCAGTGCGCGCCGGGGCCGACGACGGCTGAGCAGAAGCCGATCGAAGAGATGTGCCCTTCACCGATGGCCCGCACGCTGAGCGCCAACCGAGCCTGGCCCGCGTCCAGGCCGCTCTGGTCAGGGCTCAGCACCGCGCTCGGGTTGCACAGGGCCGCGCCCTCCGTCGCGTACTCCGCTGTGAAGCTCGCTCCCAGCAGCAGCGTGCGCGCAGCCGTCAGCTCACGCGCCTCCTCGACGTGCGCGGAGACGATCGACGCATGCCGCCGCAGGAGCTCCTGATAATTGCGGTGGCGACCGCCGAAGTCGCGGATCAGGCCCGCGGCCAGCCGCTCGGCCTCGTCCTCCGGCAGGCTCATGACGCGCCCGACGACCTGGCTGGCCCGCGAATGGGCTCGCTTGAGCTCCTCGCCCGGCAGGAAGAGCCGCGCGACGACGCGCGCCGGATCGGGGCGCAGCTCGGCCTGAACGCGGTGCGCGATCACCCTAGTTCAACGATCCGACGAGCCTGCTGCGCGGTCGCGAGCATCGCCAGGGTGGACTCGGCGCCCTGGTTGAGATTGCGGCCACCACGTTCCAGGCCGTCGTAGCCGCCGCCGGTACGAGGATCGAACATCGGCGTGGCGCTGTCATTGTTACCTCCGAACCAGTCCCATGCGAGGCTGACGCCCGTGAGCCAGGACGGCTGGCGCGTGATCCGGAACGCGCTCGCGCAGGCATCAGCGAGCGCGGACACCTCGATGGGCTGCTGGTCGTAGCCGGGGCCGACGTCGTCGCGGCCGCGGCCGCCTACCGGCGTCACCGACAGGTGGCCATCGCGGGTCTCGGTGCGCAGCAGGAACTCCAGGAGGCTCAGGCCGCGGTTGAGGGCTGGCCCGTCGGGAAGGGCCTCACCCGCGACGATCAGCGCCTCGGTCACAGACGCGTTGCCGTAGCTCAGCCGCTCCTCCGGCCATGGCCAGCGGGAATCGTCTACCTCCGGCTCGCCGATCACGGCCACCGTGTCCGTCAGCAGGCCCCTGGCCGCCATGTCATCCGGTCGATTTCTGAGTACCTCAGCGGCGCCCAGCGCGGCGAACGCCATCGACCGGACGTACCGGGAACGACACTGCGCCGCGATACGGAACCCGACGAGCGCGCGGGCTCGCATGCCCGGCGTCTGCGCGCTCGTGGCCGCGACACCGAGGCCCCACAGTGCCCGTCCCCACCAGTCACCCGCCGCGGCCTCGTCGCGCCACTTTCCGTCGACGGCCATCCGGTTGTGACAGGCCCCGGTGGGATCGAGCGCGTCGAGGACGAAGGCCAGGTAGCAGCGGGCCAGGCGGCGGACGGCCGGCCCGGGCCGCGGCTCACGGCAGACGACGACCAGCCCGCGGGCGGCGTCGTCGACGCAGTAGCCGTGCTCGCGCCGGGGGACCGTGTGGCGGGCGTGCTCGAAGAGCCCGCGGTCGTCAGTAAGCCGTTCGAGGTGATCGAACATCGGCTGATAAACGTCGTTCGCGGGAGTCATGCTGCCTGCGGTCATGCGGCCGCGCTCGCCGTGACCAGCCGGCCGGTCAGCTCGCGGTACTGCTTCGCGATGGCGGGCCACAGCAGCTGCGGCGCGGCGGCGGTGGCGGCAGTGGTCATCTTGGTCAGCACGTCCCCGCGCGTGATGACCGAGCGGAGCGCCGCCGCGATCGCGGCCGGATTGCGGTGCGGTACAAGCAAGCCCGCTCCCCCCGCGAGCAGCTCTTTGGCGTGCGGGAACTGCGTCGCCACCACCGGCTTGCCCGCCGCCACCGCCTCGATGAGTACTCCCGAAGTGACCTGTTCGGTCGAGTCGTAGGGCAGCAACACTACATCGGCGGAGCGGACGAGTGAGGCCAGCGCGCTGATGTTCCGGTAGTGACCGTCGAAGGTAATACAGGATCCCAGTTCGGCCCGCCGGACCTGCTCGCGGAGGCGATCACGGTAGGCGTCGCCCTCGTGCAGCAGCACCTTCGGGTGCGTCTGGCCGGCGACCATGTAGCGGGGCATGGGCTGGAGATCCTGCAGCATCGCCATGGCCTCGATGCCCCACTCGATGCCCTTGCCCGGGCCGAGCAGGCCCCACGTCAAGACGGTGAACTGCCCGGTGCGGAAGACCGGCTCGGCCATCGTGCCCTGCAGGGCGGGCGCGCCGTGCGCGATGATGCAGACCTTCGTCATGTCGGCGGCATACCCGGCCGCGAGCCGTTCGCGTGCCGCCATCGTCATCGTGACGACAGCATCTGCCTTCGCTATGACCGCCTCGAGGACCTGACGCTGGTGTGGCGTGGGGTCGGTCAGCACGGTGTGCAGGACGACGACACACGGCACCCGGACCTGGCCCAGCAGGTGCAGGATCTCGCTGCCGTCGGCTCCGCCGTAGATGCCGTACTCGTGCTGCATGATGGCGACGTCGCACAGGTTCAGCTGCGCGGCCGCCCGGCGGAGCGAGGCGGAGTCGCCTGTGATGAGCTGCGCGACCACCTCGTCGCCTGATCCTGGTGCGGGCGCGTCGACCAGGCGGACGACCCAGCCCTCGTCAGTGGTGGAGCGCAGGATGGCGCCGCGCAGGGCTGCGGTGAAAGTAGCCAGTCCGCACTGGGTCGGCGGGAACGTGCTGACGAAACCGAATCGCGTGCTCATAATTCAGGTGCCTTCCGATCGGACGGCCCCGAAAGATTCGAGAACGAAGCCTCACGCAACAGGATGTTCCGGCCCGCAGGCAGCGTGTGTGCCCGGCCAACCGCCGCGCCGCGCCCGCAGGCGAGGCGTCGGCCAAGACGAGTGAGTGCCTGCCGCGTATCAGTTGCCCGTCTACCGGGTGCACCAGGAGCACTACCACATCAGCTTACTTGTTGACGGGGACGGCCGGTGACGGCAGCCCGTCAGGCCTGCTCTCCCCGCGGCGTCCGGCGCCACCACCGGTGCCGGCCGTCCCGGGACAGCGTAGCCACCGACGAGCCGTAGAAACCCTCACCCTCGGGCTCGGCCGAACGAGCCTGCGGCGGCTTGGTCGGCGGCCGAGGGCGCCTGGGCTCGCGGACCCCGGCCAGTCCGTTTCCGCCGTCGCGGCCCATGAACGGAACGTGCGCCCGGACCCAGCGCAGCCACGCCTTCACGTCGAGCCGGGGCAGAAACGACTTCATGCGATCAAGATATACCGCGAGTTTCCATCCCGCCAGGGCGATCCGCCCGCGTCCGCTCCCAGCTGACGCCCCTCAGCTGACGCCCCTCAGCTGACGCCCCTCAGCTGGCGCCCGCCGTCGAGCTCACGGCAGCGATCGAGGGCAATCCCGCCGCCCGGGCCCGGCGGGCCAGCCCCGCGTGCATGCGCCGCGGCCACAGCGGCCCGCCGTAGATGAAGCCGGTGTAGGCCTGGACTAGCGTGGCGCCGGCCTGCAGGCGGGCCCAGGCGTCATCCGGGGTCTCGATCCCGCCGGCCGCGATCAGCACCAGGCGGTCCCCGGCACGTGCCCGCAGCCGGCGCAGCACCGCGAGCGCCCTGGCCCGCAACGGCGGCCCGGACAGGCCGCCCGCCCCCGCGGCCGTCACCTCGGCCGCTGGGCTGGCCAGACCGTCACGGGAGATGGTCGTGTTGGTCGCGATGATCCCGTCGAGCCCAAGCTCGACAGCGAGGTCCGCGACCGCGTCGACGTCCGCGTCGGCGAGATCGGGCGCGATCTTCACCAATAGCGGTACCCGCCGCCCGGCGGCCGCGGCGTCGAGCGCCTCGCGCACCGCCACCAGCACCGGCTGGAGCCGGTCGGTGGCCTGCAGGTCGCGTAGCCCCGGCGTGTTCGGCGAGCTGACGTTGACCACGACGTAGTCGGCGACCGCGGCCACCGCCCGCGCGCTGGCCGCGTAGTCCGCGGCCGCCTCGTCGTCCGGCACCGCCTTGGTCTTGCCGATGTTGACCCCGACGACCGGTGACCGGCGGCGCCGGCGCAGCCGGGCGGCGGCCGCGGCCGCCCCCTCGTTGTTGAACCCCATCCGGTTGACCAGCGCCCGGTCCGTCGTCAGCCGGAACATCCGCGGCCGGTCGTTCCCCGGCTGGGCGCGCGCGGTCACCGTGCCGACCTCCACGAACCCGAACCCGAGCGCGCCCAGCCCCGCCGTCCCGCGCGCGTCCTTGTCGAACCCGGCCGCCAGCCCGAGCGGCCCGGGAAAGTCCAGGCCGAGCGCCCGCACCCGCAGCACAGGATCGCGCGGCCCGAGCCACCGCCGGAGCAGCCACGCCGCCCCCGGCACCCGCGCCGTCGCCCGGATCAGCCCGAACCCCGCCCGGTGCGCCGCCTCGGCCGGAACCCGCCGTAGCACCACCCGGTAAAGGAGCCGGTACATCGCCTCACCTCGTAAAGATCAAAGGCATTATCCCGAACGGGCCGTGGTGCCTGCCCTCCCCACCCCATCTCGGCCCCCCTGGCGGTGCCCCCTAGGCGACGAGCTCGGATTCGCCGGTGAAGGCATCCCAGAGGGCGGCGTAGGTGCTCCTCGCGGCGAGCAGTTCGTCGTGGGTGCCCACCTCGGCGATACCGCCGCCGTCCAGGACCACGATGCGGTCCGCCTGGGAGGCGGTAGTGAGCCGGTGCGCGACCACGATCGTGGTGCGCGCCGCGGTCAGCTCGCTGATGGCGTGGTTCACCGCGGCCTCCGCCGCCAGGTCGAGCGCGGCGGTCGCCTCGTCGAGCAGCAGGATGGCCGGGTCGGCCAGCTGCGCGCGGGCGAGCGCGATGAGCTGGCGCTGGCCAGCCGACAGGTTGCGGCCCCGCTCGGAGACCTCGTGGCTGTAGCCGCCGGACAGCTGCATGATCATGTCGTGCGCGCCGGTCGCGCGGGCCGCGGCCTCGACCTCGGCGTCGCTGGCGTCCGGCCTGGCGTAGGCGATCGAATCCCTGACCGTCCCGGCGAACAGGTAAGACTCCTGCGGGACCACGCCGAGGCGGTGCCGGTAGCTGGCCAGGTCGTAGTCGCGGACGTCGGTGCCGTCGACCAGGACGACGCCGCTGGTCACGTCGTAGAAGCGTGCGATGAGCTTGACCAGGGTGGACTTGCCCGCCCCGGTCTGGCCGACCAGGGCGACCGTCTCACCGGGCTCGATGGTCAGGTTGATCCCGTTGAGCGCGTTGGCGTCGGTGTTGACGTAGCTGAAGTCCACGTCGCGCAGCTGGATGCGGCCGCGCAGCCGGCCCGCGATGACCGGGCGCGCGGCCGGCGGGGTGGAGGTGCCGAGCCTGAGCAGGTCCGTGATCCGGCGGAGCCCGACCATGGCCTGCTGGTAACCGTCGAAGACCTGGGAGAGCTGCTGGACGGGGGAGAAGACCATGTCGATGTAGAGCAGGTAGGCGATAAGCGCGCCCGCGGTGAGCGTGCCGTTCTGCACCTCGGCGGTGGCCAGCACGAGCACGATCGCGCCCGCGGCCGTGGACAGGGTCTGCACGAACGGGAAGTAGATCGCGATGTACCGCTGGGCCCGCAGCCGGGAGACCCGGAAGGCCTGGCTGCGCCCGCCGAACCGGTCCCGGTTGACCCGCTCACGGCGGAACGCCTGCGTCACCCGCAGCCCGGCCACGTTCTCCGCGAAGTCGGCG
The DNA here is from genome assembly GCA_963806335.1 of uncultured Actinomycetes bacterium. Taxonomy (GTDB): domain Bacteria; phylum Actinomycetota; class Actinomycetes; order Streptosporangiales; family Streptosporangiaceae; genus Palsa-504. Next base: position 313,063 of record CAWDXO010000009.1, on the reverse strand, counting down.
TTGACGGCAGCCACCTTTTCCCGCGACTCGGCGTACGCCTTGGCCGACTTCGACCGGAACACCAGCGTCGCCGCGACCAGCACCGGGAAGATGCACAAGACCGCGAGACCGAGGGTGAGGTTGATGATGAGGAGCGCGGCGAGCACGCCGAAGAAGGTGAGCACCGAGCTGACCATGGTGACCAGCCCGGTCTGCAGGAACGAGGACAGCGCGTCCACGTCGGTCGTCATCCTGGTCATGATCCGGCCGGACATCTCGCGCTCGTAGAAGTCCAGGCCGAGCCGCTGCAGCTGGGCGAAGAGCTTGACCCGCAGCGTGAACAGGAGCCGTTCGCCGTTCCGCCCGACCACCATCGTCTCGGCGATGTTGACCAGCCAGTCGGCCAGGACGATGGCCAGCCCGATGAGGGAGACCACGGCGATCGCGTGAAAGGCCTTGGCCTGCACGCCGTTGTCGATACCGTTCCTGACCAGCGCGGGAAGCGCCAGCCCGGCGAGCGCGTCGAGGCCGTCGAGGACTAGCCCGATGATCAGCGCGGCTGCGAGCGGCCGCAGCAGCCTGCGCAGCGTGAAATGCCTGTCGCCGGCCCGCGCGGCGGCCAGCGGGACGTCCGGCACGTCCTGGGCGGGCGGCAGCGCGTCGACCTGTGCGAGCAGCTCCGGGGAAGGCGGCAGGCTGGCGAACATCCCGGTGACGTTCCCGGCTCCCGTACCTCCGGCCCGGCCGCGCGCCATAGCACGGCGGCCGCCTGCCCCGCCGGCCAGGCTCGGTGCGCCCGCGCCGGCCGCGGCCATTACCCGTCCGTCAAGCACGTCTTCCACGGTCTGCCCCGCGCGGGGCCGGATCAGTGCGGTGACCAGGCCAGCCTCGCCCGCCTGTTCCTCGCCGGTGATGAGCCGCCGGAACAACGGGCAGCGCTCGTGCAACTCCTCGAAGGTGCCGCTGTCCGCGACCCGGCCCTGATCGAGCACGACGATCCGGTCGGCCAGGTTCAGCGTCGACCGGCGGTGCGCGATGATCAGCGTGGTGCGGCCGCGCATTACCGCCCGCAGCGCGGCGTGGATCTCCGCCTCCAGGCGCGGGTCAATGGCCGAGGTCGCGTCGTCGAGCACCAGTAGCCGCGGGTCGGTGACCAGCGCCCGGGCCAGCGCCACCCGCTGCCGCTGCCCGCCGGACAGGGTGAGGCCCTGTTCGCCGACGACGGTGTCGTAGCCATTCGGCAGCCTGGCGATGAACTCGTGGGCCTGCGCCGCCTTGGCCGCGGCGATGACCTGTTCCTCGGTCGCGTCCGGCCGGCCGTAGGCGATGTTGGCGCCGACCGTGTCGGAGAACAGGAAGCTGTCCTCCATGACCAGGCCGATGGCGGCGCGCAGCGAGTCCCTGGTCACGTCCGCGACGTCGTACCCGCCGATGCGGACCGAGCCGCCCTGGGGATCGTAGAAGCGGGGCAGCAGCAGTGCGATGGTCGACTTGCCTGACCCGGACGCGCCGACCACGGCGACCGTCTCGCCGGGCTCGATGCGGAACGAGAGGCCGCGCAGCACCGGCTGTGACGGCACGTAGCCGAACCTCACGTCGTCGAAGCTGACGCCGGTCGCGTCCGGCGGGAGCGCGATGGCGTCCGGCTGGTCGGTGATCGCCGGGCGCGAGTCGATGATGTCGAACACCCGGATGACGCTGGCGCGCGCCTCCTGGCCGATGGTGACCATCATCGTCAGGGTGCGGACCGGGCCGCTCATCTGGGCCAGATAGGCCGAGAACGCGAGGAACGTGCCCAGCGTGAGGGACCCGTGAATCGCCAGCCACCCGCCCAGCGCCAGCACACCGACCATGCCCAGCGACGGGATGGCCGTGAGCGCCGGGTTGTACCTGGCCGTCAGCCGGACCATGCGCAGCCGCGAGGCGAACAGGTTCGAGCTCGTCTCTTCCAGCCGCTCCTGTTCCTGCTCTTCCTGCCCGAAGCCCTTGACCACGCGCACGCCGCCGATGGCCTCGTCGACGATGCCGGCCACCTCGGCCGACTGCTGCTGCGCGTGCCAGCTCGCGGGAAACAGTTTGCGCCGCGAGGCCAGCGCGATCATCCACAGGGCCGGCGCGACCGTGACGGTCACGATAGTCAAAACGGGGGATAGCACCGCCATGATGCCGATGGACAACACGAACAGCACGAGGTTCCCGAGCGTGATCGGCACCATGGACAGGATGCTCTGCACCATGTTCAGGTCGGAGATGGACCGGCCGACCAGCTGCCCGGTGTGGATCTCGTCCTGGCGCTCGCCGTCGAGCCGTGACAGCGAGTCGAACAGCTCGGTGCGCAGCTCATGCTGCACGTCGAGGGAAAGCCGGCCGCCGTAGTAGCGGCGCAGGTAGATACTGCCGAAGACCACGGCGGCCGCGACCAGCAGCAATCCGGCCAGCGGCCAGATTGACTCCCGGTGGGTCACGATCACGTCGTCGATGATCCGACGCTGGACCAGGGGTATCGCGGCGGTCGCCGCGGCGGCCACCAGGGACCCGCCTAGCGAGATAAGGACACTGCGCCGGTGACGCCAGCAATAGCCCCCTAGCCGCCGTAGCCACCCGTTTTCTGAGCCGTTCGTCCCAGCCGTGTGCCCTGTCCTCCTTGACAGCAAAACCGCTCCACCTCGCTCGTCCCGTAGAGAGGTTAACAGCGGCCTGCTGTCGTTTCATTTCCTTAACTAACCATCTGGCTCCCGGCACAGACTCCTCCGGCTGCTGCGCCGAGCCGTAACGTTTCCGGAACGATCCGTGCGTAGCGTTTGGCCTGAAACAGGGACGAGGCGGAGGAGGAGCGAAGCGATCAGGAGCGCAGCGAGTACCTCGAGCAGGCACCGGGAACCAAGCCGGGCCGCACCGGACGCCACCGGACCTACCTGAGGCGCAGCCCCTCGAGCCTGAACCGAGAATCGCGGGCCGATCCTCTCCGCGCCAGCCTCGTCCGCTCGCCGCACAGCGGCTGGAGGAGCCAGCCGTGGGGGAAGGATGTGAGTTAGGTGGAACGATGGCTTACTAGGTGGGCGCCGCTATCCGGCGTCGTAGCGACGGTCCTGTTCGCCGTCGCCTTCTTCTCGGGAGGCGGTAACTCCCCGAATAACAACGCTCCGGTGTCCCAGGTGGTCAGCTTCTACCACGCGCACGGCACCGGCCAGAAGGTATCCGCACTGGTCGGGGCCCTTGCCCTCGTCTTCCTGGTCTTCTTCGTGGTGGCCCTGTCCGGTCGCATCCGGGCCAGCGGTACCGGAACGTGGCTGGCCAACGGAGCGGTCGCCGGCGCGATCCTCGCCGTGGTCGGGTTCCTGCCGTTCCTGGCCTTCTCGTTCATCCTCGGGAATGACATCAAGTTCCTGACGCCGTCCGCGGCGCAGACGCTCAACGTGCTCAGCAACGACTACTTCCTGCCCGCCGTGGCCGGCTTCGTGGCCTTCGGCATCCTGACCGGCCTGGCGGTGGCCGTGAGCAGAACTCCGGCCCGGTGGATGGGCTGGGTAATGTTCGCGCTGGGAGTCATCTGCCTGGTTCCGCCGATCTCCTGGTTCGCTTTCCTGGCCATGTTCGTCTGGGCTCTGGTCACCGGCATCTGGCTGACGGTGAAGCGGCCAGCGCAGGTCCGCCAAACCGAGCCGGACCTCAGCCTGACGGCGGCGTGACGTCACCGCGGATCCAGTTGCTTACGGCCGCCGCGCCGCGGCGGCCGTAAGCGCCGAGGCTGGCCGCTCACGCCGCGTGCGGACGGACGCCCCGGAGCCCGGCCAGTGATTCGGCCGAGGTGCGGAAGGAGGCGGGCCGGTCAGCAGTATTGCTGGCTGGCCGTGAATTTACCCGTGGTGACCGGAGGCAACCGCAGCGTCGTGGCCAGCCCCCTGGATCCACTCGGTGATCAGCCGGGCCGTCTCGCGCGGCGTCTCCAGCATCGGCACATGGCCGACGCCGGATAGCACGGTCGCCGACCACGCCGGGTGAGCTCGCGCGGCCACCCGGGCCAGCCTCACCGGCACCAGCCGGTCCCGGTCTCCGTGCACCAGCAGCACCGGGCAGCTGATCGAGTTGACGGCTCGCCGGAAGGCGCGGCTGCGGCCGGGAAAGACGGTGGCCGCCAACGAGCGTGTCGCGCTGAGAAAGTCGCGGTCCGCCCCGGCGATCTCGGCCCGCTGCTGCGCTACGTAGACGTGCCTGGCCACTACCTCGGGGGCCACCCGGGCCGGATCGGCGCAGCACAGAGCCAGCGCCGCGGCCACGACGGCCTCGGGCGGCAGGCGGCGCCTGCTTATCAGCCGCCCGAGGCCGGGCACCGCGGCCGAGGCGAACAACCCGGCCACGACCGGGTCCAGCCGGGCCAGCACGACGGGCAGCACCGGATCGATCAGGATCAGCCCGGCCACGGCCTTCGGCGCGGCGGCCGCCTCGAGCAGCGAGAGCATGCCGCCCATGGAGTTACCCATGAGGATGACGGGCCCGGTGGCCACGGCGGCCAGGAAGCCGTCCAGCAGCACCCGCTGGGCCTGGACGCCGGTGCCGCGTCGCGCCGACCAGGTCAGCCCGTGCCCGGACAGGTCCGGGGCGAGCAGCCGGTACCGTCCCGTCAGCAGCGGCGCGATGGCCGACCAGTTGACCGCGGCCCCGCCCAGCCCGTGCACGCAGACGATGAGGGGGCCGCCGTCCGGGCCGCCGAAATCGAGATAGTGAACGGGGCCGTCGAGGTCAAGCCACCGTGAGCGGCCACCGAGCCGCCCGGTGGCGGCCTCAGCCGTAACCGTTGCCCGGCGTGCGCGACGGCGGGTAGCTGGGCTGGTATCCGCCGCCCGCTGGCCGGCGCCGCGTAGCGCGGATGGAAACCCCGCTGATCAGGGTCCCGATGGCGACACCGAGCACCAGGTTGACCAGCGCCGTGGCGGCCTTCTGGTCCAGCGGGGCCGTGGTGCTGAACGGGAACACCACCGCGATCACCGTGGCAAGCCCGATGATCCAGGCGAAGAACGTCCGCGGCCGCGGCGTGGAGATCAGCAGCAGGTGCATGACCGCCGTCGCGAACAGCGCGACCGCGGCCGCCGCGAACACGTAGCCCGCCGTGGACGCGGCCCCCCACGCGCCGTCCCGCTGCGGGGCCAGGATCGGGATCTTGAACAGCCACCGGCATACCAGGATGCCGACCAGCGCGATCAGGGCGGCCACGACCGCGGTGGCCGCGCCGCCCGACCAGAGCTGCCTCGCGTCGACCCGGCGCGGGGTCTCCGGCGGCGGTTGCGCACTGCTCATCGGATATGTCATCGGCCTGCCCTAACTTGAAACGCGCGTCTGCTCACAGACTTAACCGCTTGCTGCCACCCGAAACCCTCCAGCCCCCGCCAAACCAGCGGGCCGCCGCCATCCTCGGCGGACCGGACCGCTGGGCCGGGGCTCTCGGCCCGCTCAGGCTACCGTGACGGTGACCATCGGGTAACCGCTGGCCCCGTTCGGCTCCGGCTGCGCGGCGAAGCTGGTCTGCGTGTAGCCGGTCGCGTCGGTGGCCCGGGCCTCGATCACGTGATTCCCGCCGGTGGCTTGCCATTCCCATACCCACTGCCGCCAGGAGTCGATGCCGGGTACCGCGGCCAGTTTGGCCTGGTTCCACGGGCCTTGGTCAACCCGCACGTGGACCGCGTCGATGCCCTTGTGCTGGGCCCAGGCCACGCCCGCTATCGCCGTCTGGCCCGCCTGGATCTGGTTCGCGCCGTTCGGCACGTCGATCCGGCATTCGGTCTTGATGGGCGCCTGCTGCGACCAGCCGCGCTGCGCCCAGTAGGCGTAGTTGCCGGCGAACGTGGTCACGTTGATGTCCGTCACCCACTTGGTCGCGGATACGTACCCGTAAAGGCCGGGCACGACCATCCGGGCGGGGAAACCATGCGCGACCGGGAGCGCCGTGCCGTTCATCGCCACCGCGAGCAGGGCGTCCCGGCCGTCCATGACCGTCTGCACCGGTGTTCCCGAGGTGAACCCGTCCACCGACGTGCACATCAGCTGGTCCGCCCCGGCCTTGATCCCGGCCTCGCGGAGCAGGCTGGCCAGGCTGGCCCCCAGCCAGAGCGCGTTGCCGATATAGGGGCCCTCGACCGGGTTGGACACGCAGCACAAGGTGACGTAGTCCTCGATCAGCGGCCGCTTGAGCAACTCGTCGAAGGTGATCGTAATCTCGCGGTCGACCATGCCGTGGATCCGCAGCTGCCAGCTGCCGGGATCGACCTGCGGCAAGACGATCGCCGTGTCGACCCGGTAGAACGCCGCGTTGGACGTGATGAACGAAGAAATGCCAGGTATATCTAGGTTCACGCCGGGCGGCAGCGGCGCTGTGGTCAGCGTGGGCTTGGGGATGCGCAGTGCCCGCTGGGCGCTCGCGACGCTGCCCCGCTCGGCCAGCAGCCGGCCGGCCAGCCCGGCCGCGGCCGCGATGCCCACCGTCGCCGCGCTGGCGGTAAGAAAGCTCCGGCGGCGCGGACCGTCATCCGCCAGCTCGTCATCCGCCAGCTCGTCATCCGCCAGCTCTTCTGACTGCAGCTCGCCGGACTCCGGCTCTTCGGACTCCGGCTCTCCGGGCTCCGGCTCTTCGGACTCCGGCTCTTCGGACTCTGGCTCTCCGGGCTCCAGTTCCCCGGGCGCGGGCTCGGCCGCCGTGACTTCCGCATCGGGTGCCGCGGCCCAGGTGTCCTGCCACGGGTCGGCGGTCCACGTGGCCGGACGGTGCCGGGCCGGCGGGCCGGCTAGGGGAATGAGGATGCGCAGGACGGCCGCCGCGGCGGCCGTCGCGGCCACGGTCGGCAGCAGGCTGGCGAAGCTGGCCGTGGGGCGGGTGGCGGCGGCGGTCACCCCGATGGCCGCGAACACCGCCAGCCCGGCCATGCCGACCCAGAGCCGCCGCGTGGCCTCCATTCCGATCAAGGCCGCGAACAGGGCGATCACCACGAGGATGCCGCCCACCAGGATGAGTTTGTCGTCCGAACCGAAATTGGCGATGGCGAAGTTCTTCAGCCACGGCGGCGTGAAATCGATCTGCAGCTCACCGACCGCGACCACGGGAGAGCCGCTGGCCCCGGTGAGGCCGGCCACGAGCTGTCCCACGCCCAGCGCGGTGGCGGCGGCCAGCAGGCCGGCGATGGCGCCGCGGCCCGTGCGACGCGCGTCTGTTCCGCTCCCCTTCATCGTCATGTCCTTTATTCGGTGCGGAGATGGCGCGGGTTTGCCGGGCCCAGGAATAATTCGTAGCCGAAAGGGCCGGGGATTGCCCCGATCACCCCCAGGCGGCAAACCCTAGCCGCTACTGCTACGAATAACAGTCGTGACCGAGTATCTGCCCGGGGGGCCGGCCCCCGCGACCGGGGGAAAGCCATCCCGCCGGACTCCCGCGGCGAGCTCGGCGAACAGATCCGGCTGGTGGCCCGCGGGGACGCGGTGGCGTTCGACGTCGTCTACGAGCAGGTCGCCTCGTCGGTCTTCGGCATCGTCAGGCGGGTCATCCGGGACCCGGCTCAGTCCGAGGAGGTCACCCAGGACGTCCTGCTCGAGGTCTGGCGGCACGCGGCCAAGTTCGATGCCGACCGAGGCAGCGCGATGGCCTGGGTGATGACGCTGGCCCATCGCCGGGCCGTGGACCGGGTCCGGTCGGTGCAGAAGGAGTCGGAACGCGAACTCCGCGTCGCGACGGCCGATATTCCCTATGACGAGGTGGCCGAGGCCGTCGAGTCCATCCTTGAGCGCGAGCGGGTCCGGCGCTGCCTGGGCTCTCTCACCGAACTGCAGCGCGAGTCCGTCACCCTGGCCTACTACGGCGGCTACACCTACGGCCAGGTCGCCAGCCTTCTAGGCGTGCCGACGGGGACGATCAAGACCAGAATGCGCGACGCGCTGATCCGGCTACGGGACTGCCTGGGGGTGGCCTGATGAAACGGGAAGCGCACACCCTCGCCGGGGCGTATGCGATGGACGCGATCTCCGAACCGGATCGTGCCCGGTTCGAGGCGCACCTGGCCCGGTGTGAGGAGTGCGCGCAGGAGATCGCCAGCCTGCACGAGGCCACCGCCCGGCTGGCTGGTGCCACCGCGGTGACGCCGCCGCCGGGCCTGAAGGAGCGGGTGATGACGGCGGCGGCCATGACCAGGCAGCAGCCGCCCGCGACCGGTGACGCCGAACCCCGGGCCCGCCCGGCCGGGGCCGCCCTCGCCCGTCCGGGAGCCCGGCTCCGCTCGCTGGCCGGACGCGGCTGGCGGGTCCGCCTGGCGATGGCGGCGGGCGCCGTGGCCGCCGTGGTCGTGCTCGGTGCCGCGGTGGTGTTCGGGGTCAGCAGCGGCACCATGCGGCAGCAGCTCAACCAGGCTCAGGTCAGCAGCCAGCAGATAGCAGCCGTGCTGACCGCGCAGGACGCCGTCATGATGACCGGGACGGTGGCAGGCGGCGGAACGGCCACGATCGTGATGTCGCACGCCAGGCACGCGCTGGTGTTCACCGCCGCCGGGCTGCGCCCACTGCCTCCCGCCCGCGGCTACGAACTATGGCTGATCGGCCCGGACGGCGACCGGGCGGTGGCCATGCTCCAGCCGGGCAGTAACCAGATGACCGGTCCGGTGATCGCGTCCGGGCTGCGCTCGGGTGACCACCTCGCCCTTACCGCCGAGCCGGCGGGCGGCAGCAACCGCCCCACCGCCCCGATGATGCTCGACGTCGTGCTCTAGCGCGGTCGCTCCGGTCCAACCGGGCTGTCCATCCGGCCCCACGCCGTTCGTTGTCGGGGTAACGGGCAGACATTAAGGTCCGAGCCTGAGGAGGCAGCCGGTGAAATACATGCTGATTCACTGCATAGATGAGTCCGCCGAGCGGGCCCGCCGAACCGAGGACCGGCAGGGGGACGCCCCGTCGATCGAATCCTGGCTGGCGGAGATGGAGGGCCGGGGCGTGCTCTTGCACGGTGACCGGCTGAGGTACGTCAGCGACGCCACCACCGTCCAGGTCCGGGACCGCGACCTGCTGGTCAGCGACGGGCCGTTCGCCGAGACCAAGGAACAGATCGCCGGATACGACGTGATCGATTGCGCCGATCTGGACGAGGCGATCGAGGTGGCGTCCAAGCACCCGACGGCTTGGTATGGCACCATCGAGGTCCGGCCGATCGCGGGTAATCACTGCGGGGACGCCGTGCTCAGCTGAGCCGGCCACGGTCCGGCTGGCCTGTCTTCGCGAGCCTGCGTCCGAACCGGCTGATCCCCTTGTATCGTGCTATCTCGTGACGCTCAGAAGCACGATTTATGCCCGCATGGAGGAGATGAGCTTCCGTTCGGGCGCTGCCGCGGCCGGCGGGGTGCTCGCGGCCGCCGCAGTCGCGATCGCGCTGGCGGTCACGCTGAGCGGGCCTGCCGCGACGAGCGCGGCCGTTCGGGGCGCCGCCGCACGCTCCGCGGTGCCCTCGTCGCCCGTCCCCGCCCGTCCGGCCCCTTCCGCACCGGCAGCGTCGACCGCGTCACCCTCCGCGAGGCCGTCGGCTCACCGGACCGCCCCGGCCCAGAGCTACCAGGCCCCGCCCCAGGAGGCCGTGGTGACGACGCCGCAGGCCTCGCCGTTGCCAGCCGCTGATCTCCCCAATCCCCACCCCACCCGTCCGCGCCTGGGCGGCCGCGACCCATCTGGCCGGGTGAACCAGCCGGACTCATCAGGCTTCGGGAACTGGCCGTGGGGCTGGTACTTCGGGACGTCCGGCTAGCGGGTGCCTGACGTGGGCACTGGCCCGTTCACCGTTCCGGCGGTGCGGCCAGGTCCCGGCGGCCGGTCAGCACGAACCAGGTGATCAGCCCGGTGATGTCGGCGAGGGCTGCGGCCATGCCGGGGATCAGCCGCAGCACCGCCAGCGACAGCGCGGCGGCGAGGACGGCGCGGATGGCCAGGCGCAGCGGGCGGCCGCGGCGAATCCGGGCCGGGAGCTTCCGCAGCGCGATGAGCGGCGCCCAGGGCGGGGCGGACGGCAGCGCTTCGGCCGGGATCGCGGGCAGCGGCACGGTGACCGGCTCGGCCTCGGTGCTTGCCGGGCCAGCCTGCCCGGTCAGGTCGGCGTAGGCCTCGCTGCGGCTCCACGGGGTACGCAGCTCGGCGTAGGCGGCCGAGGCGGCGGCGTACCGGGCCAGGTCCCCGCCGTCGGCGCGGTCGGGATGGGTGGCGGCGGCGATGGCGCGCCAGGCGGCGCGAACCTGCTCATCGGTCAGGTCGGGGCGCGCGGGCAGGCCAAGCGCGTCGAACGGATTGACGCTCATCGGGCGGTTCCGGGTCCGAAGACGTCATCGAGGCTGGCCGGGACCGGCGTGACCGGGGTCGCGGGTTCGTGGCGGGGGACGGGAACCCGGGTCGCCGGCTGGTCGGCCGCGGGCAGCAGGGTGAGCGGGGACGGCTTGGGCCGGGCGACCTGGATGAAGGTGGCGGCGCCCTGGTGGATGTAGCAAACCTGCCCGACCTCCAGACGGCGGATGAGGTCGGAGTCGGCGATCCGGGCCCGCTGCTCGCGGGTGGTGCCCTCGTCTCCCCAGGCGTTGCCGATCAGCTTGTGCGCCGTCTCCAGCACCCGCCGGTTCCCCGCCAGCGCCGCCAGCGGGTCGGGGTAGGGGGTGCGCATGACCCAGATGCCGCCGTCGGCGGTGGCCGCGATCCGGTACCGCTCGTCCTCGCTTGCGCCCAGGCCCTGCCAGGACTGGGCCGAGACCTGCACCCCGATGCCGAGGGACCGGCCGCGCTCGTACAGGTTCGACAGCGGCACCCGGCCGGACACCGCGGAGTAATCATCGGCGGCCAGCAGCATGGCCCGCGGCTCGCCCGCCAGGTCCGTGGCGGCGTACGCGGCCAGCTCGGTCAGCGCCATGGCCTGGGCCTCGGCGACGGAGGGTTCCCGGGTGCCTTCCAGGATGAAGTACCAGGCATCGGCGTCGGCCAGGGTGCCCGGGCCGTCCAGCGCCGGGCCGAGGCGGCCGAGCAGGGTGGCGTACCGGAGCTGGATATCGGGCAGGTGCCTGACCGCGGCCCGGACCCAGGCCGCCTGCCCGGGATAGCGGGCGGGATCCCAGGCGGCGGTCAGCCAGCGGGCGTCCAGCCGGTCCAGGAACCCGGCGGTGGTCAGCGGCGGACCGCCCGGGGCGGTGACGGCCAGGGTCAGGACGGCCTGCATCACGTCGGCGTAGTACGCGGCGGCGCCGGTGCCGCTGTCGATCATCTGGTAGAGCAGCACGGCCAGGTCGGCCGGGGGCAGGTCCCACATCGACAGGCGGGCCTCGTCGGGCCAGATCGCGACCCGGCGGGCACCCGCGCCGTATAGCAGGCGGCGAGTGCGGCTGGCCTTGCTCCGGGCGTCGGGTCCGCCCTTGCAGTCCAGCACGACCAGCAGCGGGCGCTTGCCGTGCCCGGCCCGGGCCGCGGCCAGCGCGGCGGCGAACCAGCCCGCCCACAGCCGGATCATCAGGTTCGTCTTCCCGCTCCCGGTCGAGCCGACCACCACCATGTGCCGGGCACACGCGGTAAACGGGAGGCTGAAGACGGGATGCCAGCGGTGCCCGATCGCGCGGATAGTGCCACCGACCGGGATCCGGCCGCCCCGGGCCAGCAGCGGGACCGCGCCGGGCGCGTCGGTCAGGTCCCGGGCCGTGCGGACCTGCCGTTTCCACTGCCGGTAGTCGAAGATGATCGGTGCCGAGGCCGTGATCCCGCTCAGCCCGGTGGTGACCGCGTAGATCCGCCACGCCCAGGCCAGCGCGGCCAGCCCCAGCCCCGCCGGGACGGCGGCCGGGGCCACCAGCACGAACGTGCGGGCCGCGCCGGTCAAGCTGAGCTGCTGCCAGCCGTGATCCCAGTCGCTGGCCGGCGTCAGCGCTACCGGGCGCCACGCCCGCAGCAACGCCGCCTGGGCGCCGATCCAGACCGCGGTCGACGGCAGCGCCCAGGCGGCGGCGCGGCGTAGCCGGGCCGGGGGCCAGCCGCGCAGCCAAGCCGCGGCATACCCGGCGACCGCCACCACCGTGACCGGCCACGCGGCCACGGCGACCGCGGCGGTCAGCAGCCACCCGGTCACCTTGACCGCCTTACGTGCCAGCCACAGCCATGCCGTGAGCTTGATCAGTGACCACGCCGTCATAGCGCCGCCCCCGGCCCGAACGCGGCGGCAGGCAGCTCGCGGACCACGACCCGGGCCTGCTCACCGGCGGGCAGCCCGCGCGCGGCGCGGGTCACGACCGGGCGGGCGGCCGGGGCGGTCAGGTAGATCACCTGGGCGTACCGCATCGGCGACAGCAGCCCGGTCATGATCCCGGTCGTCCTCGCGACCGGCTTGGGCGTCAGCTCCACCTCGATCGCCCACACCTGACCCGCGTACGTGCCCGCCTCGATGCTGGGCCAGTGGATCTCCGCATCCGGCACGTGCCCGCTACTCAGCGGCGCCCGGGCCGCGCGCAGCCGCCGCTCGGAGTGCCACCACGGGCACCCGTCCCGCCACGCCGGGCTAGCCTGCATCCACAACCGCGCGGCCAGGACGGCGCGGATATGCGCCAGCCGGGCCAGCGCCGGCTGGGTCGCGGGGAACCCCAGTCCGGTGGCGGTCATCCCGTCCCGCGTCAGCCAGCACCATCCCGGCCCCGGCCCGAGCCGGCCGGTAGCGACGTACCCGACGCGGCGCCACCGGGCCGCGATCGACGGCAGCCGTTCCGGCTGAACCCGCAGCGCGGCGGCCAGCAGATCGAACGGCGCGCCGTAGTGCTCCCCGGCCAGCAGCAGTCCGTCGATATCCCGCTGGCTGAGCCGGACCGCGCCGGTACCAGCGCGCCGGGCCGGCCTGGCCGAGGGAATGGTGTTATGTGCCCGCACCGCCATGATGTCCCCAGGTTTTACCGCAGTAACATGAGTCTCAGTTGCCCCACGTGTCCGGAGCCACACGGGATGTGACGATTGTTCCGCCCGGGGCCGGTGCGCGGCGGAGCCGCGCGCCCGCCGTAAGCGCATCGTCATGATTACCGTGTGTGACATCATCGCGAGCCAAGGCCGTCGCGCGCTAGCCAGCCCCGCCGGCTCCCAAGTCGGCGCCCGGCTCCTGAGCCATCGGCCGCTAGCCGCCTGGCTGCTGAGCCGCCCGGCGGCTAGCCGCCGGGCTCCTGGACGGTTCCCCGCTGGTCCGTCGGCGGGATGTTCGCGTCGAGCAGGGCGGTCGAGCCGGCCGGGCGGGTGACGGAATCCTCGGTCCGCTCCCGCAGGCGGTCGAGCGACTCACCGTCGCCGAGCGGGACCGTGGCCTCCAGCCGCGTGCTCGCCTGGACCTCCGGCAGGTCCATGACCGCATCGACCAGGCTCGCCCGGCGGCCCGGAGCGACGTGCCCGGGCGCCGCGTGCAGCGAGGCGCGGGCCGTGCCCTCGGCTCCCGCGGCCGTCGTCACGTCGGCGGCTGCGACCGGTTGATCACCGTCTTTGATCTCGACGTGGCGGGACTCATCAGGATTGATCATGGCAGCCTCCTGGGATCGCCTGTTCCGGTGCAAGACCAAAGCGCACCAGGCTCACTCCCGGCCTGCCCGGCACGCACAGCCGCTTTGCTGCCGCAGGTCCGGTTACTGCTCTGCCCGAGTCCGTCCGGGGTGAAACGGCCGCGCGGCTGTCTAATCCATGAAACCCGGTGGCACTAGCTGGCCCGCTTGTAGGCCCGCACCGCGAGCGGCAGGAACACCACGAAGATCCCGGTTATCCAGATCAGGCTCTGCCACAGGTTCGGTTCAAGCGCGCCGCCCGGACCGCCGAGGGCCAGCGCGCGCATGGCATTGACGACGTAGGTGACCGGGTTGTGGTAAGCAAAGGCCTGCAGCCAGCCCGGCATCGTCGCGATCGGCACGAAGGCCGAGGACAGGAACGTGAGCGGGAACAGCCAGATCAGCCCGAACGCCTGCACCGACTCCTCGTCGCCGATGGCCAGGCCCGTATAGGCAGAGATGCAGCAGATCGCCACGCCGAACACGGTCGCGAGCAAGATCATGCCGATGGCGGGCACGACGCCGTTCATGAACCGGAAACCGACCGCGTATCCCACCGCGACGATGATCAGGATCGTCACGAGCATCCGCCCCGTATCGGCCACCAGACGGCCGGCTAGCACCGCCGAGCGTGCCATCGGCATCGACCGCAGCCGGTCGATCACGCCCTTCTTCAGTTCCTGGGCCAGCGCGATGGCCGTGCCGAACGTGGCGAACGCCGCCGTCTGCGCGATGATCCCTGGTATCAGGAAGTTGACGTAGCCGCCGGGGACATTGACCGGGATCGCGCCGCCGAAGACGAAACGGAATAGCAGGACGAACATCACCGGCTGGATCACGGTGAACATGAGGTAGGCGGGGACGCGCATCCAGACCAGCAGGTTGCGCCGGGTGATGGTGAGCGTGTCGGTCACCGCCCAGCCGAACCGGGTCCGCCAGCCGGGTTCGCCCGCGCTGTGCAGGCCGGCCGGCGCAGCGATCGTGGTCATGACGTTGCCCTCGCATCCTCTTGGCGGCTAGCTCGGCTACCCCGGCGTCCGCGCCGGCGTCCGCCCGGCTCCTCCTCCTCGGCGGCGTGCCCGGTCAGAGCCAGGAACACGTCGTCCAGCGAAGGCCGGCGCAACGCGAGGTCGCGGATTTCGACGCCTGCGGCGTCCAGGCTGCGCACCGCTTCGATCAGTGCCTCCGAGCCGCGGCTCCCGACCCGGATGCTCACCACACCGGTTTCCGCGTCGGCGTGCGGTTCTCCTTCGTCGATCTTGGCGATCGCCGCGACCGCATCAGCGATCCGGCCGCGGTCCGGCACGCTGAACTCGACCACATCGCCGCCGACCCTGCTCTTGAGTTCTTCCGAAGTGCCAGCCGCGATGACCTGGCCGTGATCGATGACCACGATCTCGTCGGCTAGCTCGTCGGCCTCGTCGAGGTACTGGGTAGTGAGCAGAATCGTGGTCCCGCCGGCCACCAGCGACCGGATGATGTCCCACATCCCCAGCCGCGATCGGGGATCCAGGCCGGTCGTCGGCTCGTCAAGGAACAGCACCTGAGGCTGACCGACCAGGCTGGCGGCTAGGTCCAGGCGCCGCTGCATGCCGCCCGAGTAGGTCTTCGCCGCCCGGTCGGCCGCGTCCGTCAAGCCGAACTGCTCGAGCAGTTCGATCGCGCGACTGCGCGCCCGTGGCCAGCTCAGGTGATAAAGCCGCCCGACGATCTCGAGGTTTTCCCGGCCGGTTAGCTCTTCCTGAATGGCGGCCGACTGCCCGGCCAGCCCGATCGACCGGCGGACGGCGGCCGCCTCCCGCACTACGTCATGGCCCTCGACCAGGGCCCGCCCCCCGTCTGGAAGCAGCAGGGTGGTCAAGATGCGTACCGCGGTGGTCTTGCCCGCGCCGTTAGGACCGAGTACGCCCAGGATGGTCCCGCGCGGCACCGACAGGTCGATACCACGCAGCGCATGGACATCACCGAACGACTTGGTCAAGCCCTCCACGAGGATCGCCAGTTCCCCGGCGCCCCCGCTGACCTGTGACATGCTTCCTCCCGAACAGTCCTCGAACGTCCCCGTGCCACGAACCTACCGGCAACGCGACGATCCCGGCGAGCCAGATAACGACCGTCCGGGTCCGCGCCAGCCAGTCGATATGACGAGAACGCCAGGGCATACTCATCGCATCCCGCCCGATCCGGGGACCGGCGTGGCCATCGATATCCCCGGACGAGATGATTGACCCTGGTCGCGGCGGGAACCCGCCAATCGGGGGAAACCCATAGAAAGGGGCGAAAGATGCCTGACGAGACTCGCCATGAGTCCGCTGACCTCGAGGACTACGAGGTAGCGGACGCGTCTGACACGCTGATCAACGAGCCGGAAGACGATCCCCTCGACCGGGGCGTCGCTCCGCCGGAGCGGTGGTCGGCCGGGATGAGGTACGGCACGACGGGCGACGAGCAGGAGTCGGGGGAGTCTCTCGATCAGCTGCTGGCCGAGGAGGAACCAGATCCCGCCCTGGACCTCGACGAAGACGATGACGTGCCCGAGGACAGCGACGACGAGGACGAGGCGGAGGAGTACCTCGACGGGCTCCTGCTCGACGACGGCCCGGACCCCCGGGCGGGCCGCCTGGTGGCCGAGGACGAGGGTGCCCACCCGGCCGCCGAGGCCGATCTGGTCGCGCGCGACGCCGGGATCTCCGGCGGTGCGGCCTCGGCGGAAGAGGCGGCCGTCCACGTGGTCGAGGACGACGACACCGACATCCGTTCCGACGACTGAGGGCACCGGCCGGCCAGAATAAGACAGCGAGGAAAGAACCTGCAGAAAAACTGGATGGACAGCAGAAGGTCCTCAGAGGGAAGACCCATACCCTGAGTTCCTGGCGGGTTTCCATCCAGTTGCCGGAAGCAAGCACCACCGCTCGTTCGGGAAAAAATGGAAATCTTTTACCCCACTGCGGCGGAATCTCGCCAGGATGTAATTTGCAGGCGCCCCGGTCGCTGGGCGGGCGGGGCTTGGCCAGGGGAGGAATTCCACATGCTGCCAGTTGCTGAACTGCACGTTCACATCGAGGGCACGCTCGAGCCCGAACTACTGGTCCAGCTGGCCGAGCGCAACGGCACCTGGATAGCGACCACGGATGCCGGCGAGCTGCGGGCCAGGTACCGGTTCGACCGCCTGCAGTCCTTCCTCGACCTGCACTACGCGAACCTGCGCGTGCTGCGGATCGAGCAGGACTTCTACGACCTGGCCCGCGCCTACCTGGCCCGGGCCGCGGCGGCCGGGGTGCGCCGGGCCGAGATCTTCTTCGACCCGCAGACGCACCTGGCCAATGGCGTGCCGCTGGCCGAGCTGTTCGGCGGCCTGACCGCCGCGTTGGCCGACGGCGCCGCCGAACACGGGATCTCGGCCGACCTGATCCTGTGCTTCCTGCGCCATCTGGGACCCGAAGCGGCCGACGCGATGCTGCGGGCCTCGCTTCCGTTCCGGGACAGCTTCATCGGCGTCGGACTTGACTCCACCGAGGTCGGGCACCCGCCGACGCTGTTCAAAGAGGTGTACGAGATGGCGGCGGCCGAAGGCCTCCGGCTGGTGGCGCACGCGGGGGAGGAGGGCGGTCCCGAGTACGTTCGCGACGCACTCAACCTGCTCCACGTGGAGCGGATCGACCACGGCGTGCGGTCCATGGAGGACCCCGATCTGGTCGCCAGGCTGCGCGATCAGCAGGTCCCGCTGACCGTGTGCCCGCTGTCCAACGTCGCGCTCGGCGTTGTCGGCGCGCTCGCTGACCACCCGCTGCCCGCCATGCTGGACGCCGGCCTGCTCGCCACCGTGAACAGCGACGACCCGGCCTACTTCGGCGGGTACATCGACGACAACCTGGCGGCGGTGCGCCGCGAGTTCGGGTGGTCTGACGAGCAGCTCGCCGGGCTGGCGCGGAACTCCTTCGACGCCTGCTTCGCGCCGGACGCGGACAAGCAGGCCTGGAAGGCCGAGGTCGACCGCTGGCTCGCGGGCCAGGCCGCCAGTGCCGACGGCGCCCAGGTGACGAGCGCGGCAGGCTAAGGCTAGCGCCCGTTCAGGAACCGGGCCACGATCGGGCCGCAGGTGGGACCGCCGTTTCCGGGGGAATTGACGACGAGCGCCGCGAACGCGACGTTGCCCTTGAAGCCCATTAGCCAGGCGTCGAGCTTGAGCGGCTTCTTCGTCCCGTACTCCGCGGTCCCGGTCTTGGCGTAGGTACCTGAGGGAAGGCCCTGCCCCGCCGCGGTGCCGTGCGATACCACGTTGGCCATCATCTCGTGCAGGTCGGTGATCGCCGCCGGGGGCAGCTGCCCCGTAGCAGCGGGAGCCGCCGGAGAGCCGGTGAGCACCAGGCGCGGCGCCCGCGCGGTCCCGGTGTCGGCGGCCGCGGCGACCATCGCCATGTTGAGCGGCGAAAGCAGGACCTCGCCCTGGCCGATCGAGGTCGCGGCCTCCTCAGCCGCGTCCCTTGGCTGCGGGACCGAGCCGCCGTAGGCCGTCACCCCGATCCGCACGCTCTTGCCCAGCCCGAACATCGCCGCCGTCGCCGGGAAATCCGACGGGGCCAGGTGAGTCGTGGCGAGCCTGATGAAGGCGGTGTTACACGACTCGGTGAACGCCTGCAGCAGGTTGTTCACCGGGGTATCGCCTTCGGCGTTGTGGAACACCTCGCCGTCGACCGTGGCCGTGCCCGGGCAGCTGGCCGCCGACCGCGGGGTGAGCCCGTGGGTGATCAGCGCGGTGGACGTGATCACCTTGAAGGTCGAGCCGGGCGGGAAGGCGCCGTCGATGGCCTGGTCGAAGCCGCCGGAGTTGACCGACACCGCGGCGAGCACCGCTCCGGTGGAGGCCCGCACCGCGACCAGCGCGGCGCTTTTCTTCTCACCTGACAGCGCCGCCTCGGCCGCCCGCTGGATCGACGGGTTGATCGTGGTGGTGACGGGGGTGCCCGGGTGCGCAGGCAGCGTCGCCAGCGTCGCGATGCTCGCGCCGCCGGCGCTGGCGACGGTGACGGTGGCGCCCGGAGTGCCGGCCAGCTGACGCTCCGCGGCCTGTTCCAAACCGGTCTGGCCGACCACGCTCTGCGCGTTGTAAGGCGCGCCGAGCTGGCTGAGCTCCTCGGCGGTCACCGGCCCGACCGTGCCCACCAGCCCCGCGGTCAGGCCGGGAGTGATGGCGCTCAATGCGGTGCTCGACTGGAACACCGTGCCCGGAATCGGGTAGATGGTCGGCTGGAGCTGGTCGTAGCGTGCCCGGGGCACGGTGAAGACCGGCTCGAAAAACGTCGGGTGGGCCTTCGCGGCGACGATCGCGCTGCTGGCCTCCTGCTTGGTCGCGCCTGCGGCGACCAGCGCGGACGTCAGCGTGGTGGCATTCTTGACGCGCGCCCCCTCCACGCCGATCGTCACCACCTGGCCCTGAGTGGTGAGCGGGGCGCCGGCCGCGCCGAGGATCGGCGCGCGGGCCGGCCAGGTCGTCCGCAGCGCCAGCTGGTCGCCGGCGCGCAGCTGCGGCGCGATCGTCGCCGGTGACCACTGGACCAGCCACTTCCCGTCGTGCTGCACCAGGTGCAATTGGGACTTAAGAGTGATGGTGCCCAGGCCGGCCAGCGTGAGCCGCTCGGTGATCGGCGCGCTGGCCGCCGGGCCGCTGGTCTTCATCGTGCCCGCGGTGATGCTGGCCTGGCGGACCGATAGGTTCGTGAACTCCGCCTGGTTCACCGATGTGAAGTCGGCGGGCGGGTTGTCGGTCAGCTGCCGCATCGCGGTCCAGTCCTGCCGGGCCCAGTCGGCCAGGTAAGCGCTCGCGGTCGTCTGCGGTGGCGGCGATCCGCCGCAGGCGCTGAGCAGCGCGGCGACCAGCGCCATGGCCGGGACGGCGGGCAGCAGGTACCGGCGCGGTGCGCTCATGACCAGCAAGGGTACGCAACTGCGCCGAACCTCCGGCGCTATATGGCACAGGACGAAATTATTTGCCGCCTGGCTCCCCGGCGCGTACCGCCGCGTAATGTCGGTGCCCTCCGCTAGGGTCCGGCCCATGCGGATGCTGCACACCTCTGACTGGCATCTCGGGCGGTCGCTGCACCGCGCCGATCTCCGGGCGGCGCAGTCGGCGTTCCTCGATCACCTGGTGGAGACCGTGCGTACGGAGAAGGTGGACGCGGTCCTGGTCGCCGGGGACATCTACGATCGCGCGGTGCCGTCCGTGGACGCCGTCGAGCTGTGCGAGGACGCCCTGCTCCGGCTGAACGCGACCGGCGCCAGGATCGTGCTGATCAGCGGAAACCACGACTCCGCGCGCCGGCTCGGGTTCGGCAGCGGCCTGCTCGATCAGGCCGGGGTGCACCTGCGCACCAGGCCGGGCGCGCTGGCCCGCCCGGTCATGCTCGAGGACGGCCACGGGGCGGTGGCCGTGTACGGGATCCCGTACCTCGAACCCGATGCCGTCCGCGCCGAGCTCCCCGCGGCCGCTGAGATCCAGGCTGGCGCGACCCAGGCTGGCGCGACCCAGGCTGGCGCGACCCAGGCTGGCGCGACCCAGGCTGGCGAGATCCCGGCTGGCGAGATCCCGGCTGGCGAGCCGGAAACGCCCCAAGCCGCCGCGCCGCGGGGGCACGCCGGAGTGCTCGGGCACGCGGTCGCGTGTATCCGGGCCGACGCGCAGGCCCGCGGCGTCCGCCGCCGGGTCGTGATGGCCCACGGCTGGGTCAGCGGGGGAGCCGCCAGCGAATCCGAGCGCGACATCACGGTCGGCGGCGTCGGCCAGGTGCCGGCCGCCCTGTTCGACGGATTCAGCTACGTTGCTCTCGGCCACCTGCACGGCCAGCAGACGGTCGCCCCGCACCTGCGCTACAGCGGCTCACCGCTGCCGTACTCATTCTCCGAGGCGGCGCACCGCAAGGGCAGCTGGCTGGTCGAGCTGGACGACCACGGGATCGCGCGTGTCGAGCAGGTGCCCGCGCCCGCCTACCGGCGGCTGACCCTGCTCCGCGGGCGCCTGGCGGACCTGCTCGGCTCGGCGGCCTACGCCGGGTACCAAGACGACTTCCTGTCCGTCACCCTCACCGACCCGAGCCGTCCTGAGGGCGCCATGGACAAGCTGCGATCCCGGTTCCCGCATGTCCTGGTGCTCGCGTTCGAGCCGGCCGGCGCGGCGCCCGACGAGCGCGGCTACCGGGCCAGGATCGCGGGCCGTAATGACCTTTCCGTCGCCGCCGAGTTCGTCAGGCACGTCAGCCACGCCCCGGCCACCGAAGCCGAGCAGCAACTGCTCAGGCAGGCATTCGAGGCCGTCCGGGTGGAAGAGGCGGCCGACTGATGCGCCCGCACCGGCTGCGCGTGACCGCGTTCGGCGCGTTCGGCAGCACGGTGGAGGTCAGCTTCGACGCCCTGGCCACCGCGGGGCTGTTCCTGCTGCACGGCGAGACGGGCGCGGGCAAGACGACGCTGCTGGACGCCATCGGGTTCGCCCTCTACGGTCAGGTGCCCGGTGAGCGAGGCAAGGCCAGGCGGCTGCGCTCGGATCACGCGGCGCCGGGCACGCCGACCGAAGTGCAGCTCGAGGCGACTATCGGCGGCCGCCGGATGCGCATCACCCGTAAACCTGAGCAGGAACGCCGCAAGCTCCGCGGCACGGGCACCACGACCGAGCAGGCCAAGGTCCTGCTCGAGGAATTCACCGGCGCGTCGTGGCATGCCGTCTCCACGCGGGTGGGTGAGGCGGATGAGGAAATCCGGGACCTGATGGGGATGTCGGCCGGCCAGTTCTTCCAGGTCGTGCTGCTTCCGCAGGGGGAGTTCGCGCGGTTCCTGCACGCCGACGCCGGCGACCGGGCGAAGCTGCTGCAGAAGCTGTTCGGCACCGACCGGTTCCACGCGGTCGAGGAGTGGCTCGCCCGCCGCCGCAAGGCCACCGCGGACGAGGTCAAGGACGCCGAGGTCGAGATCTCCGGGCTGCTGGCCCGGCTCGCCCAGGCCGCAGGCGTCCCCGGCCCGGACGACGGACCAGAAGGCGGACCAGAAGGCGGACCGGACAACGGACCAGACGGCGAGCCGGGCGACGGCGCCCCGGACGCGCAGGCCCGGTGGGCCGTCCAGCTCGCCGCGGCCGCCGAGGCCGCAGCCACCGCCTGCGCCGCGCAGGTCCAAGCCCGCCGTGCCGACCTCGACCAGGCCGCCGGCCACCAGCGCGACGTGGAGCGCCTCGCCGACCGCCAGCGCCGCCGGGCGGACGCGCTGCGCACCCGCGATCAGCTCGCCCAGGCCGCCCCCGCCATGGCGGAGCTGAGAGCGGAACTCGGTGCCGCCCTGCGCGCCGCCGAGGTCACCCCCGCGCTCGAGGAGGCCGAGCGGACTGCACGCGCGCTGGCGGATGCGCACGGCGCCGAACAACGGGCCCGTACCGCGGTAGCCGGCCTCCCCGGCGCCGCCGGGCCGGCCGCCACCGCCGCCGAACTGCGCGCAGGCGCCCAGGGGCACGTCACGAAAGGCCGGGCTGGAGGCCCTGCGGTCCCTGTCGGAACAGGCGGCGGAGGAGGACGACACCGCCGACTGCGCCCGGGCCGGCGCGGCCGTGCTGGCGGCGCAGATCGCTGCGGCGCAGGCCGACGCCACCGCCCGGCGCGAGCAGCGTCCGACCCTGAGCCTGCGGCGTGACCAGGCCCGCGAGGCCGCCGAACGGCTGCCGGGCGTCCAGGCCGAGGCCGACCGGTACCACCGGGCCGCGGCGGACATGGCGGCGCTGGTCCAGGCGCGAGCCGACGTCGCCCAGCAGTCCGAGGCCTACCTCGCCGCGAAGGTGGAACAAAACGAGCTCCTCAGCGAAGCATGGCGGCTACGCATGGCGCGCTTCGACGGAATGCGCGCCGAGCTCGCGGCCGCCCTGGTCGACGGCGCCCCGTGCCCCGTCTGCGGCTCACTCGACCATCCGGAGCTGTGCGAGCTCCAGGGCAAGCGCGTGACCCGCGAGCAGGAAGAGGCCGCCGATGCCGAAGCGGCAGCCGCCTCGGACCGGGCCGAAACGATCGGGGCGAGACTGGGGGCCGCCGATGAGCGCGTCGCCGCCCTGTCGGCCCGGCTCGAAAGCGACGGCTTCACCATCGCCGTCGACATCCCCTCCCTCGAGGCCGAAGCAAGCCGGCTGCACGTCACCTGGCAGGAACTGGCGGCCGAAGGGTCCCGGCTGGCGGCGGCCCGGCTGTCCGACGCGCAGTCCGCCCTCGACGACCTCGACCAGTCCATCGCCGACGACCAGACGCGGCTGGCCGGGCTCACCGATCAGCACCAATCCGAACTGCGCCAGGCCACCGAGGCAGACCAGCGCGCCGCCCGGCTCCGTGAGGCGCTGACGGCCCAGCTCGACGGCGCTCTCGACCTAGACACCGCGCTGGCCCGCGAGCGCGCGGCGGCCGCGGCGCTGACGGCCGCCGCCGACGCGGCCGACGCGACCGCCCGGGCCGTCACGGACACCCGCCGCGCCGCTGACCTGGCCGCCACCGCCGCCGCCGAGGCCGGCTTCGGGAACCCCGGCGATGCCCGCGACGCGCGCAGCAGGCCGGCTTCCGGCAGGACACCGACCGTGACATCCGCGAGCACGAGGCGAGGGCGCGGGCCGTCGCGGAGTTGCTAGCCGATCCCGACCTCGACGTCGCCCTCGACCCGGCCGCCGACGTGACCGGCGCGACGGCCGCCGTCGACGCCGCCCGCCAGGCCTACGACGAAGCCGTGGCCGCCCTGGACCGCGCCAAGCACAAGGCCGATCAGCTCGCCGATCTTGCCCCCCAGCTCACCGCGCGCCTGGACGCCCGCAAGCCGCTGGCCGCCCGCGCCGACCAGGCCCGCAGGCTCGCCGACCTGGCGGCCGGCCTGGGCGCCAACACGCTGCGGATGACGCTGTCTTCCTTCGTCCTGGCCGCCCGGCTGGAGGAGGTCGCGGCCGCCGCCAGCGACCGGCTGCTCAAGATGACCTCGGGCCGGTACTCGCTGATCCACACCGACGCGCGCCGCGGCGGCTCGGGCCGGTCCGGGCTCGGCCTGCTCGCCTGCGACACGTGGACCGGCGTGGACCGCGACACCAGCACGCTGTCCGGCGGCGAGACGTTCCTGGCCAGCCTGGCCCTGGCCCTCGGCCTGGCCGACGTCGTCTCAGCCGAGGCCGGAGGCACCCGGATCGAGGCGCTGTTCGTCGACGAGGGATTCGGCAGCCTGGATGAGGAGACCCTCGAAGAGGTGATGACCGTACTCGACGGCCTGCGCGAGGGCGGCCGGCTGGTCGGCATCGTCAGCCACGTCGCCGAGCTGAGGCAGCGCATCCCCGCCCAGGTCCGCGTGCACAAGGGCCAGGGTGGCAGCCACCTGACCGTCCGCACCCACTCCGGCTAAAGCCTTCTTGTGCCGAACGGGCCGTGGTGCTTGCCCCCGCCTAGGCGCACTCTGCGCAGCACTGCCCTCACCCGCCCAACCCCGTCCGACTGCCAAGCCCTCACCACCCCCGCCAATTCCGCACCTAAACCCAATCCCGCCCCCATAACAACATCCGTAAACCTAGACAATTCCGGGCCGCCGCGGACAAGATAGTCACTTGGTCTTTTTCGGCCATACACCTAATAACGGTACGATAACTACAGGGGCTCGGGGGAGGTTTAGCGGCGCCAACAAAAGCGCTCGCACCTCTCGTCAGGGCACCTTCTCGCGGTCTACGATCGGAAACTGTCAGTCAAGAATTGGCAAACTCTGGCGGTACGGCTGTGGCGGGACGGACGAAAGCGTCAGAGATAGCGGACGGATAGGAAATTCATGGCAATAGGTTCCAACGCTCGAGACCCCGGCGTTCGGCGTATCGTAGTGGGCGTCGATGGCTCGGCCGAGTCCGTGGCCGCACTCAGGTGGGCATGCGGGGAGGCTAGCCTGCGCGCCGCTGATGTCCTCGCGGTGCTCGCCCTGGAGTCTGCGTGTCACCAGGTCGCTAGCTATGCCGTCCCGGCCCCCAGGCCGTCCAACGGAAGCTGGGGCGCAGCCCGCAACGTGCTGCGCAAAGCGGTCGCCGAGGCGGTCAGCCGGAATCCCGGCGTCCGGATCCGCACCGAGATAGCCGAGGGGCTTGCGGCACGCGTGCTGCTCGACCACGCCCCGGACGCGGACATGCTGGTGCTCGGCCGCACATCGTACGGCCCGGACCCGTACCGCGCCGCTGGACCCGTCATCCGGGCCTGCCTGCGCGCCTCCGCGTGCCCGGTCGTCATCATCGGCTCGGCTGAGTCGGCCGCGAACCACCCGGCGGACCACGTGCCCGCTTCGTGGCAGCGCGACCTCCAGGGCTCCTACGCCGCCAGGTAGTAATCCGCCGGTAGCTCCGGCCGCGCGCGATGGCTCCGGCGGTCACGGGTAGCCTCGCGTCATGGCGTCCTCGATCCCGAGCCGCTCCCGGACTCCCATCCGCTCTGGTCCGCGCCTGGTCTCCTGCTCACGCCGCACGTAGCCGGCGCGACGACGCAGGCCGTCCCGCGCGCCATGGCCGTCGTCCGGGATCAGCTGGCCCGCTACGCCGCGGGCGAGCCGCTGCTCAACATCGTCGGGCCGGAGGGGTACTAGCCGCCGCCGGGACCCTGCCGGGGGAGTGAGAGAATCGATCCCGTGCCGTACCTGGTAGAAGTGTCCTCCCGGGTGAGCGAAGCGCTCCAGTCCGGCCGCCCCGTGGTGGCCCTGGAGTCGACGATCATCTCGCATGGCCTGCCGCGGCCGGGCAACCTGGACGCCGCGCGGCAGTTCGAGGTGACCCTGGCCGACCGGGGCGTGACCGCGGCCACCATCGCGCTGATCGATGGTGTACCCAAGGTAGGCCTGGCCGCCGACGAGCTGGAGCGCATCGCGACGGACGAGTCTGTCGTCAAGGTCAGCAGCCGTGACATCGGGATCGCGATGGCGCGGAAGGTGACCGGCGGTACCACGGTGGCGGCCACCTCCGTGCTGGCCGCGCGGGCCGGCCTCCGCGTGTTCGCCACCGGGGGACTGGGCGGCGTGCATCGCGGCGCGGCGGAGAACTTCGACGAGTCGGCGGACCTGACCGTGCTGTCCCGGACGCCGGTCACCGTGGTCTCGGCCGGGGTGAAGTCCATCCTGGACATCCCGGCCACGCTGGAGCGGCTGGAGACGCTGAGCGTCGCGGTGGTGGGGTACCGCACCTCACGATTCCCGGCCTTCTGGCTCTCCGATTCCGGCTATGACCTGGACTGGCGCGCCGACTCCCCGGCGGAGATCGCCGACATCATGGCGGCCAGGGCGGCCTTCGGCGAGCGATCGGCCCTGCTTGTCGCGAACCCGCTGCCCCCTGACCTGCAGCTGGAACCGGGCGTGCTCGACGACGCGCTTGCCGCCGCGCTCGCCGTCGCGGCCGAGCAAGGAATCCGCGGCAAGGAGGTCAGCCCCTTCCTGCTCGACCGGATCCAGGAGGCGACCGGCGGGGCCAGCGTGGCGGTGAACCTGCACATCGCGCGCGGCAACATCGAGCTCGCCGCGGAAATCGCCAAATCCTGGGCCGAACGGGCCGCCGAGCCCCTTGCCGGCCGTAACCCCCAGCGGCCGGCTAACCCCCAGCGGCCGGCTAACCCCCAGCGGCCGGCTAACCCCCAGCAGGCCGCGGCTGGCGCCTCCCGCCGGGGCCGGGTCGTCGTCTGCGGTGACGTGATCAACGACGTGCTGGTGAAGCCGCTCGACGGCACCACGGCGGGAAGTGACACCCCGGCCGAGATCCGCGCCTGCCCGGGCGGCTCGGCGGCTAACCAGGCCGCGTGGATGGCTCATCTCGGTGCGGAGGTCACCTTCGCCGGGCGGGTCGGCGCCCGCGACGCCGAGTACCACCGCCAGGAACTGGCGCGGGCCGGCGTCCGTGCGCACCTGGCCGCCGACGCCGCCGTCGGCACCGGCTCGATCGTGATCATGGTGGCCCGGGACGGGGAGCGGACGATGTTCACCGACCGGGGCGCCAACCTGCGGCTGCGGCGCCCTGACGTGCCAGGCCGGCCTGCTGGACGGCGCGGCGGCGCTGCACCTCACCGGATACACGTTCTGCGAGCCGGCGCTGCTCGAGGTGGCCCTGTGGCTGCTGGCCGAGGCCCGGGCCCGCGGCCTGGCCGTCACCATCGATCCCGGCTCGGCCACCTTCCTGGCCCGGATGGAGCCCAGGTCGTTCCTGCGCTGGACCGAGGGCGCGGCGGTGTGCTTCCCCAACCGCGATGAGGCCGCCGTGCTCACAGGCGAACCGGACCCGCTCACGATGGCGGCCCGTCTCACCAGGCACTACGGTGCGGTCGCGGTGAAGCTCGGCGGCGCGGGATGCGTACTCGCGGTGCCGGGGGAGGCGCCGGTCACGATCGCGGCCCATCCCGCGCGGGCCACCGACACCACCGGGGCGGGGGACGCTTTCTGCGGCGCCTTCATAAGCAGCTGGCTGGCCGGCGGTCCGGCCCCGGACCTGGTCGGGGCGGCGGAGTTCGCCGTGCGGATCGCCGCCACGGTGGTGACGCGGTTCGGGGCACGCCCCGTCTAAGCGCCCGAGCTCAGTTGTTGCCCCGGGAGAAGATGCGCAGGAAGAACAGGAACACGTTCAGCGCGTCGAGGAAGATCGACGCCGCGATCAGGGGCGCGGAGTCGAGGTCGGTCGAGCGCCGCAGCCGCTGGAAGTCGAACATGGTCAGGCCGGCGAAGATCACCAGGCCCAGAACCGAGTAGATCAGCTCGCCGTGCGGGATGCGGATGAAGATCAGCACGATGCCGAAGATGATGAGGGCGAGCAGGGCCCAGAAGCACACGCGGGCGATCGCCGCCAGATCCCGCCGGGTGGCGTACCCGGCCGCGCCGAAGCCGGCGATGAACAGCGCGGTGGCCCCGCCGGCCTGCCAGAGGATCTGCGGGTTCATCGTCGCGTAGTAGGCGAGGGTCGGCGCCAGCGCGAGCCCGAGCATCACGCCGACCGCGAAGAGCAGGCCGGAGGCCAGTGCCGCGGACGCCCGCACCGCGAAATTCATTCCGATCAGGCAGGCGAAGGCGGCGATGTACCAGACGAAGGCCCAGCCGTAGGACAGGTTGCGGCCCAGGTAGGCCCCGAGCGCGAAAAAGCCGACCGTGACCGCGACGTACCCCATCGTCTGCGCGAACAGGGTGTGCGTGCTCGTCCGGCTCGTCGTCCCGTATCCCTGATAGCTAAGCGTCTCGCCCATGACACCCTCCTGTTCCTGGTGCCGGCCATCGGCGCCCCTGTCGGCCCACGGCCTGCCGCGTGCTCACCACCCTGTGAACTGCAGGCTAGCCGTTGCATCAGTCAAACGCACAGTCTTGGCGCAGGCAAAATCTGGCGCGGCCTGCCGACGCCATCGTCACGCTCATCGCCATCCACGGCCCGCCGAACACCCGGTAGTGCAGCCGCTCCCCCCGGCCCAGGCCGCGGCCCGGTAGACGGGCCGCGTATTCGCCGGGGAGCGGGAAACATGCAATTGCACAGGCACCGCCGTTCGTTAGGGAAAATGCATTTTTTATCCCGAACGTTCCGTCGTTCTTCCTCATGATCATGTTAACCGCGTGACGGCCGACACCATACCGCGGGCATTTCCCTAACCGGCTATCTGCCTTAGCGCAGCCAGTCAAGCAGCAGCTCGTTCAGCCGGTCGGGCGCGTCCAAGGGCACCCAGTGGCTCGCGTCGGGTATTTCCTCGTAACGCCATGGTCCCTGCACGAGAGCCGCCGAGTTCTTCATCCGCTCGCCGTCGAGGTAATGGTCGCCGGTCGACCAGATGCCCAGAGTCGGCGCGGCCACCGGCGGCAGCGCGGGCGGCGGCCCCGGCATGCGCGGCGCGAGGTTGGCCCGGTACCAGTTCAGCGAGGCGGTCAGCGCTCCCGGCCGGGACAGGTCGGCGATCGCCTGCTCCAGGTCAAGGTAGCCGCGGCTGAACGTCCGCAGCCAGGCCCAGTCGTCGTACGCCAGGGTCGCCTCGGCCACGTCGGTGAACTGGAAAAACAGCTGGTACCAGGCCATCTCGTATTGCCGCAGGGTCGGCGGGGCGAACGGATGCGGCACCGATATCGCGGTCAGCTTGCGCACCCGGGCCGGGCCGAGAATGGCCGTCAGCCACGCTACCGCGGCGCCCCAGTCATGGCCCACCACGTACGCCGTCTCGATATCCAGGTGGTCCAGCAGCGCGCTGACGTCAGCGACCACGTTCCGCAGCCGGTACGCGGTCATTTCGGCGGGGCGCTCGGACCGGCCGAACCCGCGCAAGTCCGGCGTGATGACCCGGTATCCATGCGCCGCCAGGAAAGGCACCTGGTGCCGCCACAGCCGCGCGGAATCCGGCCAGCCGTGCAGGAGCAGGACCGGCTCGCCTTCGCCGTGTTCCTCGACGTAGAGGGAGATCCCGTTGACGTCGATCACCCGGCCGTTTTCTTGGTTCGCCATGACCCCGATCATGACAGGCGCTAGCGGAGTTCCCCGCCCCCGGGGACCACCAGCCCGGTCTCGTAGGCGGTCACCACCGCCTGCGTGCGGTCGCGCAGCCCGAGCTTGCTCAGCATCCGGCTGACGTGCGTCTTCACCGTCTCCTCGGTGACGACCAGGCGGGCGGCGATCTCCTGGTTGCTCGCGCCCGTGGCGACGAGCCGCAGGACCTGCGTCTCCCGCGGGGTCAGGGTGGCCAGAGCGGCCGCGGGCGGGGCATCGGGCCGCGGGCGCTGCCGGGCGAACTCGCCGATCAGGCGGCGGGTCACGGCGGGCGCCAGTAGCGCCTCGCCGACCGCGATGACCCGCACGGCGTCGAAAAGCCGCTCGGCGGTGACGTCCTTGAGCAGGAACCCGCTGGCCCCGGCGCACAGCGCGTCGTAGACGTGATCGTCGAGGTCGAAGGTCGTCAGGATCAGGATCCGCGGGCCCGGGTCCGATCCTGGTCCGGCGAGCTGCCGGGTGGCCTCGATGCCGTCCATGACGGGCATCCGCACGTCCATCAGCACGACGTCGGGGGACAGCTCGCGGCAGATCCGCACTGCCTCGCTCCCGTCGCAGGCCGTGCCGACGACGGTGAAGTCCGGCTGGGTACCGAGCAGCGCGGCGAAGCCGGTCCGCACCACGTGGTGGTCGTCGGCGACGATGATCCGCACGCTCATCCGGCCGCCTCCGCATTGGCCGGCAGCGTGGCCTCGATCAGGAAGCCGCCGCCGCGCGCGGCGCCGGTCCGCAGCTCGCCCCCGGCGGCGGCGGCGCGTTCGCGCATGCCGGTCAGCCCGTGGCCGGCCGCGGCCGGCAGCCCGCGGCCGGCGGCCGTCTCCCGCGGTCCCGGCCCGTTGTCGCGGATGCGCAGCCGCAGCGCGTCGTCGGTGAAATGCAGTTCCACGTCGACAGCGGCGCCGGGCGCGTGGCGGCGGGCGTTGGTCAGGCCTTCCTGCACGATGCGGTACGCGGCCAGCTCGACGCCAGGATCGAGGCTGGCCGCGGGCCCGGACACGATGAACCTGACGCCCGTGCCCGCCGCGTCCCTGGCCTCATCGATCAGCTCGTTGAGCTGCTGCAGGCCCGGCTGGGGACGCCGGTCAGCAACCAGCTGGCCCGGCCCCAGCCGGCTGGGGCTCAGCTGGCTGGGGCTGGCGGCCTGGGCGTCCTCGCGCAGCACGCCAAGCAGCCGCCGCATCTCGGTCAGGGCGGCCCGGGCTGTGTTACCGATCTCCAGCAGCCGCTGCGCGCCGGCCGCGGGCATGCCGGGGGTGGCCAGCCGGGCCGTCTCGGCCTGCACGGCAATCATGGAGATGTGGTGGGCGACCACGTCGTGCAGCTCACGGGCGATCCGCGCCCGCTCCCCTCGGGCCATGTGATCGAAGAGGGTGTCGGCGATGACCTGCCGTTCGGCCCGGTGCGCTTGCTCCTGCAGGCTCGCCCGCCGCGCGATCCCGCCCAGGGCGGCCGCCGGCGCCAGCGCGGCCAGCAGTACGGTCAGGATGCCTTCCTCGGAAACCGTGTGTCGTCCCCCGGTCAGCGCCAGCCCGGCCACGGCCAGCACCGGGAACGGAAGGGCCAGGATCGGGGCCAGCAGCCGGGCCCAGTTCCGCCGGGCGCCACTGCGCGGCTCGGCCACCCCGAGGCGGTAGAGGGCGATCAGCTGCGCGCACGCGCCCGCGACCGTCAGCGTCTGGAAGACCGCGAGCGAGAGCACGCTCGCCGAGGTGATCGCCAGCGCGGCCGGAACCGGAGCGGGGAGCGCCAGCGGCACCGTGCTGAGCAAGGCCAGGATCAGCATCCCCGCCACGACGGGCCCGCTCGTCCCGGCGACCGCGGCCCGTGCCAGCGTCTCGGCCGCCGCCGCCAGCCCCAGCAGGATCCCGGCGACGGCCGGCGCGTACGAGAGATCCCGGGACCGGGCGGCTCCGGGCGCCGCGGCGATCCGCCGGCCCCACGCCGCCCATCCGCTGTGCCAGCTGCCCACCGTGCTAGTCACTCACCCCGCCTATCACCCGCGTGCCCATGCAGATCATTGTCGCCTCCCGCCGGGCCGCTGGCGTCACCCCGGCCCGGGATAATGTCCGTCCCTCTCAGGGGGGATACCTGGCCGAAGTCCCTCGTGCCAGTGACTACCAAGACCGCTCCGCGGCGTGACGACCGGGTAGGCCGCCGGACCCTAGCGTTAGCACCATGGAAGCGACAATTGAAGTTAGCGGCCTGCGGAAGCGGTTCGGGCCGGTGCTGGCGCTGGACGGGATGTCCTTTACGGTCACGCCGGGCCAGGTGACGGGTTTCGTCGGCCCGAACGGCGCCGGGAAGTCCACCACGATGCGGGTAATCCTGGGCCTGGATGCCGCTGACGCGGGCACGGCGCTGGTCGGCGGGCGGCCGTACGCGAGCCTGCGGCACCCGCTGAGCCACGTCGGGTCGCTGCTTGACGCGGCCGCGCTGCAGCCCAGCCGGTCCGCCCGTAACCACCTGCTGTGGCTGGCGCACTCCCAGGGCCTGAGCGCCCGCCGGGTCGATGAGGTGATGCTCCAGGCCGGCCTGGAGCAGGCGGCCCGGCGGAAGGCGGGCGGGTACTCCCTCGGCATGCGGCAGCGGCTGGGGATCGCCGCTGCGCTGCTCGGCGACCCGCCGGTGCTCATGATGGACGAGCCGTTCAACGGCATGGACCCCGAGGGCATCGTGTGGATGCGCGGGTTCCTCCGCTCGCTGGCCGCCGAGGGCCGCGCCGTGCTGGTCTCCAGCCACCTGATGGGTGAGCTGCAAGACACCGCCGACCACCTGGTGGTGGCCGGCCGCGGCCAGGTCATCGCCGACACCAGCGTGGCCGACCTGCTCGCGGCCGCCTCCGGCGACCGGGTCGCGGTGCGCACGAGCGCACGGACCCAGGCGATGACGGTGCTGGCCCATGCGGGGGCCACCGTCGCCGCCACCGGGCCCGACGCGCTCACCGTCTCCGGGCTGCCCGCCGAGAAGGTGGTGACGCTGCTGACCGAGAGTGCGGTGCCGTTCGCCGAGGTGTCGGCGCACCACGCCACCCTCGAGGAGGCCTATATGGAGCTCACCAGGGACGCGGTCGAGTTCCGCGCCGCCGCCGAACCGGAGACCACGCGATGAGCAGCGCCCCCGCGATCTCGCCTTACCGCTCGGCGACCCCGGACCGCCACGACAGCTTCGCGCAGTTGCTGCACGCGGAGTGGACTAAGTTCCGGACTGTCCGCGGCTGGGTCATCGCCATGGTCGTGGCGGTGCTGCTGCCCGGACTGCTCGGGCTGCTCAATCACGATAACTGCAGTACCGGGAACAACACGGGCTGCACGCTTCCGATAGGGCCGGGCGGCGAGGCCGTGACCGACAGCTTCTACTTCCTGCACCAGCCGCTGGCCGGAAACGGCGCCATCACCGTCCGGATCACCTCGCTGGCCGGCCGGATCCTCAACGCGCCATCCAACGGCCCCGTGGCGGCCGGCCCGGGGGCGGCTCGGGTACGTCGGGCATGCACCCCGGCCTCGAGCCGTGGTCCAAGGCCGGGATCATCATCAAGGCGAACACCAGCCAGGGATCACCCTACGCGGCGATGATGGTCACCGGCGCGCACGGCGTGCGGATGCAGTACAACTACACCAAGGACGCGGCCGGCCTGCCCGGCGCGGTCTCCGCGGCCGCCCCCCGCTGGCTGCGGCTCACCCGCGCCGGCGACACGATCACCGGCTACGACTCCGCCGACGGTACCCACTGGACTCCGGTCGGCACCGCCATCCTGCCCGGGCTGCCGTCAACCGTCCAGGCCGGGCTGTTCGCCGCCTCGCCTGGGGATGTACGGGTGACCTCGGAGTCGCTGGGCGGAACGAGCGGATCCGTCGGCCCCAGCCGGGCCACCGGCGCCTTCGACCGCATCGCCCTGCAGGGCCGCTGGCCCGCCGGCGCGTGGAGCGGCGCGGACATCGGCGCGGACGCCGAGTACCCGCTGCTGCCGGGCGGCCATCACCAGACCAGCGACGGCTTTACCGTGACCGGGTCCGGTGACATCGCGCCGGACGCCGCGGGCGGAGCGCCGTACAACGGCATCTCCGTCTCGCAGACGCTGACGGGCACGTTCGCCGGGCTGATCGTGGTGATCGTGGTCGGGACCATGTTCATCACCGCCGAGTACCGTCGCGGCCTGATCCGCACCACCCTGGCGGCCAGCCCCAGGCGCGGCCACGTGCTGGCGGCCAAGGCCGTCGTGCTCGCGGCCGTCACGTTCGTGGTCGGCCTGGTCGCCGTCGCCGGCGCGCTGTTCCTCGGCGAGCGGGCCATCCGCTCGGGCGGGGCCTTCGTCGACCCGGTCAGCGCGCTGACCACGGTGCGGGTCGTGGCCGGCACGGCCGCGCTGCTCGCCGTCGCCGCCGTGCTGGCCCTGGCCCTCGGCACCATCCTGCGCCGCGGCGTCGCGGCGGTCGCGGCCGTCATCGTGGTGATCGTCCTGCCCTACCTCCTCGGCGTGGTGCCCAGTGTCCTGCCCGCCGGCGCCGCCGCGTGGCTACTGCGGATCACCCCCGCGGCCGGCTTTGCCGTCGAGCGCGCCTATCCGGTGTACCCACAGGTCAAAGCCACCTACATGGCCACGTCCGGGTACTACCCGCTGGTCCCGTGGGCGGGCTTCGCGGTGCTCTGCGGCTACGCGGCGGTAGCGCTGGGCCTGGCCGTCTACCTGCTGCGCCGGAGGGACGCATGAGCGTCGCCGTGGTGGCGCCGCCGGCGGCCGCGGGAGACGCCCGGCCCGCGCGATGGTCGAGCCTGCGGGACACCCTGCACGCCGAGTGGACCAAGGTGCGCACCGCGCCGGGCATGATCTGGCTGCTGGCCGGCGCCGCCGTCCTGACGGCGGCGGCCGGCGCCGCGGCCGACGCCGCGGTGACCTGCCCGGCCGCGGGATGCGCCCTGGACCCGGCCAAGACCAGCCTGACCGGGATCGACCTCGGTCAGGCGGTCGTCGCAGTCGTGGCCGTGCTGGCCATCAGCGCCGAGTACAGCACCGGCATGATCCGCGTCACGCTGGCCGCGATGCCGCGCCGGACCACGGTCCTGGCGGCCAAGGCCGTCATCCTGACCGGCCTGGTGCTGGTCGCCGGCACTGTCGCGGTCCTGGTGTCCGTGCTGGCCGGACGGCTCATCCTGCCCGGCCGCGGGCTTACCCCGGCGCACGGCATCGCGCTGCTGTCACTGGGCGACGGGCCGGTGCTGCGCGCGGCGGCCGGATCGGTCCTTTACCTGGCCCTGATCGGCCTGCTCAGCCTGGGCGTCGCCACCGCGGTGCGAGAAGCTGCGGTAGCCATCGGGATCGTCCTCGGCCTGCTGTATCTTTGGCCGATCATCGCTAGCGTAGTAACCAATGCACACTGGCAGCGGCACCTACAGCAGATCGGGCCGATGAACGCCGGGCTCGCTATCCAGGCCACCACCGGCCTGCGCAGCCTGCCCATCGGGCCGTGGCCGGGCCTGGGCGTGCTCGCGGCCTGGACCGCGGCCGCGTTGCTGGCGGGCGGCCTGCTGCTGCGGCTGCGCGATGCGTGAACGGAACCGGGTAATGACTTCCGAAGGACCGTCGTGGCTGGTCAGGAGGCGGTTCCCGCTGCTGGCCGTGATCGTCATGACCGTCATAGGGATGGCCGGCACGATCTGGGGACCGCTGTACTACGGGAAGACGGCCTGGGGACTGCCCGATGACCTGTGGGGGACGCTGACCGGCGCCCAGCGGCTCCTGCACCTGAACCTGGCCGCCCTTTACACCACGCCCACCCAGCTGGTCTCGCTGCCAGGAACGGCCATCATCCTGATCCCGGTCGTCGCGGTCATGGACCTGGCCGGGATCGCGGTGCCGGCTCCCGGTGTCGCCATGGGGCATCATCCGGCCTCGTGGCTGGTCGCCGGGCCCTATCAGGTCTTCGTCTCGGCCGTAGTGCTGGTCGCCGCCGACGCGCTCGCCGAGCGCCTTGGCGCGACCCAGCCCAAGCGCTTCGTGCTCGCCGTGGCGGAAGCCACCGCGCTGTGGGGCGTTACCGTCCGGTGGGGTCATCCAGAAGACGCCGTGGCGACCGGCCTGCTGCTTTACGCCATCATGGCCCTGGCCGATGCGAAACCGGGCCGGTCTGCCTGGCTGGCCGGAGCGGCGGTGGCGGTGCAGCCGCTCGTCCTGCTCGCGTTGCCCGTCCTGCTCGCCGCCGTCGCGCCGAAGCGCTGGCCCGGCTTCCTCGCCCGGACGGCCGCCCCCAGCGTGGTGCTGCTGGCCATCGCGGCCGCGGCTAACTGGACGGCCACCGTGCACGCGGTCACGAATCAGCCCAACTCGCCGACGATCGACCACCCCACCCCGTGGATCTACCTCGCCCCGCACCTGGTCGGCGGCCAGGTCGCCGCGGGACCCGCCAGGATCCTGGCCATCGTGGTGGCCTGCGGTTGCGGCCTGATCGCCGCGCGCCGCTGGCGGCTTGCCCGCCTCTCCGCCGAGCCGCACCCGGCCCCGCCCCGCGCGCAGTCGCACCCGGCCCCGCCCCGCGCGCAGTCGCACCCGGCCCTGCCCCGCGCGCAGTCGTACCCGGCCCTGCCCCGCGCGCAGTCGTACCCGGCCCCGCCGGGCGCGGAGCCCGGCGCGCAGTGGCGCCCGGAGATGCTCCAGGACGTGTTGTGGTGGACCGCGATCGCGCTGGCGCTCCGTTCCGCGTTCGAGCCCGTGATGGTCGCCTACTATCTGTGGCCGCCGCTGGCGGTGGCGCTGATCGCCGCCTCGAGGAACTGGGCGCGGCTGCTCCCGGTCGGCGTCGTCGCGATCGTGCTCACGTTCTTCTCGCAGGTCCAGTGGCACAACCCGTGGGCCTGGTGGGTGCCCATGATCACGCTGCTCGGCCTAGCCCTCTTCTTCGCCCGCGCCAACAGCGGCCGCGCCCGTCCGGCCACGCCGGCGCAGGTGCTCCCAGAGCCGGGGGAGCAGTTCGTCGCGGACGGCGCGCCATGAGGCGACCTCGTCCTCAGCTAGCGGCGTGAGGCGGTCAGGCCCGCTGGCCGCGGCCGCCGCGAGGTAAACCTCGCAGGTGGCGGCCAGCAGCCACATCCGCGCGACCGCGACTCCCGGTGTCGCGCCCAGGGTGAGGGCGCCGTTGCCGCGCAGCAGCAGAGCCTCGCCGGCGGGCAGGCTGCGGGCCGCGCTTTGCGCTAGCGAGGGGGAGCGGAGCAGCGTGGCACGGTCGTGCACGGGGATCGACTCGCCGAGCCACGCGGCCTGGCCGTGCAGCGGCACCAGCGACCTGGCCGAGGCCGCCGCGGCGAACGCGCTGGCGGGCTGGGCCCGGGCGATGGCGGCGGCGTCCGGCCGGGCCTGGTACAGGGCCAGGTGCGCCCACGCCTCCGCCGGAACGCCCGCCGGAAGAGCCCCGGCCACGGCCGCCCCGAACGGCACCTCAAGCACGCTGGCCCGGGTGACCAAGGCCAGGTCGGCAGCGGGCGTGATCAGCATCGACGTCCCGGCTCGGGCGGACACGTGCCCGTACGCGGTGACCAGCCCCAGCCGCGCGAGCACGTTCGCGGCCTCGGCGATCTCTTCCCGCAGCCCCGATGATGGCGTATTCACTGTCGAGGTCCCCTTCCCAGATCACCGAGCGCGTGGCTAAACTGTATGCAGTTTAGGCCCATGGACCGAAGGCCGCATCCCAGCGTAGGGAGAAGGGGAGAGCCGTGATCTCAGGGCTGCACCATTACGCGCTTGAAGTACCTGACCTGGCCGTGGCCGAGGACTTCCTGCAGGATTTCGGCCTGGAGACCGGGGAGAAGGACGGATCCCTGGTCGCCACGTGTCCCGGTCGCGATCAGGAGCAGGTGCGGCTCCTGCAGGCGCCGGCCAAGCGGCTGCACCACGTCACCTTCACGCTGGCCTCCGGCTCGATGGACTCGGTCCGGGAAGCGCTGGAGCGGGCCGGTACCCCCGTCATCGAACCGCCGGCCGGTGCCACCGGAGCCGGGCTGTGGATCCGTGACCCGGACGGCACCGCCGTCCAGCTCATCGACGAACCCCAGGCTCCGGCCCGGCCTGCCGCGGAAGTCCTGGTGAACATGGGCGGCAGCCGCCAGCGGATCGGCGTGGCGCAGTGGACGCAGGCCACCACGGACGTGCTGCCGCAGCGACTCGGGCATTCCCTGCTGTTCACCGCCCAGCCGCGGCTGATGACCGGCTTCTACACCCAGGTCCTCGGGCTGCGGGTCAGTGACACGATCCACCATGACCTGGTGACGTTCCTCAACGCCGGGCCGGGTGACCACCACATCTTCGGATTCATCTCCAGCACCCATCGCGGCTTCCACCACGCCAGCTTCGAGGTGCCGTCCATCGACGCGATCGCGGTCGGCGCCGACCGGATGCGCGCCAAGGGACACCAGGCGGGCTGGGGCGTCGGCCGCCACACCATCGGATCGAACTTCTTCCACTACAACCCCGATCCCTGGGGTTCGTGGATCGAGTGGTTCTCCGACATCGACCAGATCGACGACTGCTGGGTGGCCAGCGACTGGGACGTCCCCCCGCACCTGTGGGGCGCTCCGCCTCCGGAGTCTTTCCTCGCCAACCAAGAGCCCGCCGACCCCGCCAGCTAATCACCCAACGCCGCCAGCTAATCCCACCCCAACGAAGGAGTGCATCATGAGCCGGGACGTAGCCGCGATCTTCGCCGACATCGACGCGTTCGACCCAGACAAGTTCGTCGCCCACCTCACGCCGGACGTCAAGTTCCGCTTCGGGAACCTCGACCCGGTCACAGGAAAGGCCGCGGTGAAGGAGGCCGTGGCGGGCTTCTTCTCCACCATCCACGGCCTGACCCACCACATCCTGAACGTCTATGAGACCGGTGGTGAGACGGTTATCGCGCAGATCGACGTCGAATACCTCCGCCAGGACGGCAAGTCGGTCACCGTTCCCAACGCCGACATCCTGGTCTTCGACGGCGACCTGGTCCGGGACTGGCAGATCTACATCGACGTCGCTCCTGTCTACGCTTGATCCAGGCCACGGCCCATGATCACGCTCACCGACATCGCTTACGTCAGGTCGGGGGTGGCGGACCTTGACGCCGCCACCCGGTTCGCCACCGGCATCGTCGGGCTGGAACTGGTGGCGCCCACCGAAGTGGGCGTGGCTCACCTGCGCGCCGACCACCGGCACCACTGCCTGGCCCTGGTCGAGGGACCGTCCGGGGTCATCGCGTCGGGTTTCACCGTGGCCGATGTCGACGCGCTCGACGACGCCGAGACCGAACTCGAGCGCTCCGGTCTCTCGGTGCATCGCGGTTCGGCCGCCGAAGCCAGGTCCCGGCGCGTCCGCGATTTCATCGCCTTCGACGACCCGTTCGGCAACCGGCTGGAACTGGTGAGCCAGCAGGAGACCATCTCCCGGCCGGTGGCCTTCAGCCGCGGCGCCGGGATCACCGAGTTCGGTCACCTCTGCCTGGACGCCCCCGACGTGCACGAGGCTTACCGGTTCTGGAGTTCCCGCTTCAACGCCCGGGTGTCCGACTGGCTCGGCGACGCCGCCTGCCTGATGCGCATCGATCCGGTCCACCACAAGCTCGCCGTCTTCCGCGGCGACGAGCCGGGCTTGTGCCACATGAACTTCCAGGTGGAGACCATGGACGATGTGTTCAGGAACTGGCACTTCCTGGTCTCCCGCGACGTTGAGATCGAGATGGGCCCGGGGCGGCACCCGCAGTCCGGCGCGATCTTCCTGTATTTCCTCGGCCCGGAGGGGTTCACCTACGAGTACTCCTTTGGCGTCCGCCAGATCACCGACGACGCGGCCTGGGTGCCCCGGACCTTCGATCCGGCCGAGCCCGGTTCCATCGACATGTGGCTCGGCCCCACCACCCGTCCGATCACGCAGCCCCAGGTACGCTCCGCCCAGGCCGCCGAGCTCGGCCGATCGGCATAACGGCGCGTCGTCTGAGGCGCCGCGCCGCCCAGGGTAATGAATCCCGGGTTTCACCACGCCCGGGAGGCGCCCGGGGGTGCTGGATCCCGGGTTTCATGCCCAGGCCGCGGATCCTCAGCTGGCCCCGGTCAGGCGCAGTCCCGCCGGCGGCTGCCGGTCGATGAGCGCCACCGCGTGCGGGACCGCGACCGGCTCGTAGTCGGGCGCGCAGTCGGTCAGTACCCGCAGCGCCGTGCGCGCCAGGTGGTGCGCCATCTCGGTCAGCGCGCCCTGCTCATCGCCCGCGGTCAGCGCCTCCAGGATCGAGGCGTGCTCGACGTCGCCGGCTGCCTGCCAGCTGTTCGGCTCGGACAACTGGTAGATGCGGATGTACCGGGTGGTCCGGTCGGCGAAGGCGAGCAGTTGCCGCTGCATCGTCTCGCCTGCGGCCGCCGTGCAGACCCGGTGGTAGTCGGTGTGCGCGGCGAACCAGGCGTCAAAGTCGCCGCTCTTGGCGGCCCGCCGCATCGCGGTCAGCAGCCGCTTGGCCTCG
This sequence comes from uncultured Actinomycetes bacterium, assembly GCA_963806335.1. Taxonomy (GTDB): domain Bacteria; phylum Actinomycetota; class Actinomycetes; order Streptosporangiales; family Streptosporangiaceae; genus Palsa-504. The sequence continues at coordinate 273,566 of CAWDXO010000009.1, read as the reverse complement.
GCGCGCGCCTTGACCCCGAAGTGCCCGATCGTCATCGACAAAGCCAGCGTCTCCAGCAGGATCCGGCTGGCGTAGACATCGTCGAGCTCCTGCGGATCCAGGCCGGCCACCCTGGTCCGCTGGTTCGGCTCGATCTCGACCAGGCCCTCTTCCTGCAGCATCCGCAGCACCTCCCGCAGCGGGGTGCGGCTGATGCCGAGCTGGGCGGCCAGGCTCACCTGGGACAGCTTGGTGCCGGGGGACAAGGTGCCGTCAAGGATGCACTCCCGCAGGTAGGCATGCACGTACGGGATGGCCTGCCTGGCTTCGGGCAGATCGACCTTGCGGATGTCAGGTATCTGCACGACGCGAGGCATGGCCAGCATTCTCCCTGATCTGACGGCACCTGCAAACAGTCACGGCTCCGTCGTAGACTAACGACCCAGGCATAACTGCATACAGTTTACTCGTCCCGACGTCAGCCCCGGACTGGCCACGGCGATGGGGCATCGTGATCGCCGGGGCTGGCTGCGCGGGACGAAGACGGGCGTGCTGCTGTAACGTCCGGGAGGTAAGGGCCGCGTGGTCGTGGTGCGGGTCGCTTGCCTAGCGTAACGACTCGAAACCAGCGGCCCAAGCCGGACACGGAAGTCACGAAACGTCAAAGTGCATGCAGTTTTTCGCGCTCAGGCCTTGAACGCCTTTCTCAAACTGCATACAGTTTAGCTACCACGAGCTACGGGCCGCGAGTCGCGCGAGGAGGCAGCGATGGACCGAGTCGGCGTGATCGGCCTCGGCAAGATGGGCCTGCCGATCGCCATGAACCTGATGGCGCGCGGGTTCCACGTCACCGGTTACCGGCGCAGCGGTTCACCCGAGCTCGCCGCCGCCGGCGGCGCCGTGGCCGTCTCGGCCGCCGACGTCGCGGCCAGCACCGACGTGCTGTTGTCGATCGTCCCCACCGCCGAGGACGTGGAGGAGGTCATCGCCGGCCCGGCAGGCACCCTGGCCAGCCTCAGACCAGGCACGATTCACATCGAGATGAGCACCATCGACGTGGACCGCAAGGCCCGCCTGCGCGACGCGGTCAACGCTGGCGGCGGTGACCTGCTCGACTGCCCGATCACCGGCAGCCCCGGGATGGTCGCGCCGCGGCTGGCCACCACGTTCGCCTCCGGCCACCCGGCCAGCGTCACCGCGGTCAGCGCGGTCCTCGACGCGATCTCCGGGCCCTGGGTCTACACCGGCGCGTTCGGCACCGGCGCGCGGATGAAGTACATCGCCAACCTGCTGCTGGCGGTGCATACGGTCGCGGCCGCGGAAGCGATGGCGCTGGCCAGGCGCAGCGGCCTGGACCTGGAGCTCGTGCAGCGCACACTGGACAACTCCATCGCAGGTTCAGCCATCTGGAAGCAGCGCGGCCCCCGGATGGCGATGCGCCAGTGGTCTCCCGCGCCCGGCCCCGTCCGCACCCTGCACCCGATCCTGGAGCAGATCGATGCGCACGCCGCCCAGACGGGCCTGACGGCCCCGGTCTTCGCCGCCGCCAAGGAAGTGTTCGACAAGGCTCTCGCCGACGGGTGGGGCGACCTCGACATCGCCTGCGTGCACGACCAGGTGTCCGGCGTATCCGCGCTCGAGGAGCAAGAATGACCTGGTCGCTGGCCAGCTATACAAGCCAGGGCGCCCCGGGTTTCGGGGTCCTGCGCGAGGACGGCACCCTCGTCGCGCCGATGGACCTCAAGCGCTGGGCCAGCCCGATGGAGCTCCTGGAGGACTGGCCGGCGGCCGAGGGCGTCCTGCGTGCGGTCGACACCGACACCGCCCCCGCGGTCGACTACGACACGCTGCTGCCGCCGCTGCAGTGGCCGCGGAAGGTAATCTGCGCCGGCGTCAACTACCGCAAGCACATGCGGGAGATGGGCGGCGAGATCCCGGCCCGGGGCTGGCGGCCGTTCTTCTTCCTCAAGGCCCCCACGACCTCGGTAATCGGCCCCCGCGCCCCGATCATGATCACCGCGCCGGCCCGCGCCAGGTACGACTGGGAAGCCGAGCTGGCCGTGGTCATCGGTATTAAAGGCAAAAACATTATGGCCGAACGGGCGCTGGCTCACGTGGCCGGATACTGCGTCGCCAACGACGTGACCGCCCGCGGCTACCACAAGCGTGACGTCGTCCCGGCCGAGGCCTTCAGCTACGACTGGTTCTCGGCCAAGTCGATGGAAGGCTCGCTGCCGCTCGGCCCGGGCGTCACGCCCGCGTTCATGGTGCCTGACCCGCAGGACCTGCGGCTGCGCCTGTGGGTCAACGGCGAGCTCCAGCAGGACGAGTCCACCGCCGACATGGTCTGCTCGGTCGCCGAGCTGATCGCGGCCGCGAGCGAGGTCGTCACGCTCGAGCCGGGCGACGTCATCGCCACCGGCACCCCGTCCGGGGTGGGCGCGGGCCGGGGCCTGTACCTGCGCGGCGGCGATGTCGTCCGCGTCACCATCGACGGCCTCGGCACCCTGGAGAACACCGTGATCGATCCAACGGAGGGAACATCATGATCTTCGTGACACACCAGCTTCCGGTCAACGTGCCCGGCGAGCCGCTGCTGGCCCGGGCCGCCGTCTGGGACGGCCTGGTGCTGAAGGCCAACAACGCGCTGCCGTTCGTGCCCAGCATGACCTTCTGCGAGGTCACCGAGCGGTACGGCGATAATGTCTTCGACCGCGACATCGACTTCCGCGGCCAGCGCTTCACCGAGCGGATCACCCTGGAGCACCCGCACCGGGTGACCTTCACCCGCATCGCCGGGCCGGTGCTCGGCACGATCGCGAACGAGATCGAGGGCCCCGAGGACGACCTCAAGCTCCGCTTCAGCTTCGCCCTTGTCGTGGCCGGCGTCGAAGGCGGGTCGCCCGAGGAGCAGGAGTACGCCGACTCGATGACCGGCGATTACCTCAAGGCCGTCGCGGCCACCCTGAACGCCATGCGCCGGATCGCTGACTCCCAGGTGTCGGCGTAAGGAAAGGACCCTCTCCATGTCTGTCACCACGTCCGCCACCGGCCCTGCCAGCCCAGCGTCGTCGAGAATTGACGAGCAGTTGCGGCTGCGCATCGCCGAGGAACTCTCCGGGCACTTCAAGGGCGACATCATCGGCCCGGACCAGGCGGACTACGAGCATGCGCGACTGGTCTGGAACGCCATGATCGACCGGCGGCCCGGCCTTATCCTCCGCTGCACCAGCACCGAGGACGTGGTGGCCGCGGTGAACGTGGCCCGCGCGCACGGCCTGCCGCCTTCGGTCCGCTGCGGCGGGCACAACGTGGCCGGCAAGGCGATGTCCGACGGCGGCCTGACCATTGACCTGAGCGGGTTGCGTGAGGTGACCGTCGACGCCGAAAGCAAGCTGGTGCACGCGGGCGGCGGCTGCCTGCTCGGCAACGTCGACGCGGCCACCGGGCCGCTCGGCCTGGTCGTCCCGGCCGGCATCATGTCCGAGACCGGCGTGGCCGGCCTGGCGCTGGGCGGCGGCATCGGCTGGTTCTCTCGTAAGCACGGCCTGACCTGCGACAATTTCGTGTCCCTGGAGGTCGTTCTGGCCAGCGGCGAGGTGATCGAGGTCTCCGCGGACTCCCACCCTGACCTGTTCTGGGCGCTGCGGGGCGGCGGCGGCAACTTCGGCATCGTCACCCGTTTCACCTTCCGGGCCTATGACTTCGGCCCGATGATGCGCATCGGGGTCTCGGTTTACGAGCCGGAGCACGCGGCCGCCGCGCTGCGCGGCTACGCGACCGTCGTGCCCACCCTGCCGCGGACCGTCGGCTGGCACGCCGCGCTCAAGCACGACATGCCGGCGCTGCCCTTCGTCCCGCCCGAGTACGTGGGCCGCCGCCTGCTGATGCTCATCTCGATGTGGCTCGACGACGCCGAGGACCCCGAGGGCGCCGAGATGATCGACCGGCTGACCGGAATCGGCGAGCCGTGCATCAAGGCCAGCACCGTGCTGCCGTTCGGGGCCGGCGTGCAGCGTCTCATCGACGCCGAGTTCGAGGACGGTCACCGGTACTACACTAAGGAGGCGCACGTCGCGGACCTGGCCGACGAGGCGATCGACACGCTCTTCGACTTCTGGCAGGACATGCCGATGGAAGGCGAGGTCGAGATCATCGGCCTCGGCGGGGCGATCGGCGACGTGCCGGAAGCCGACACGGCCTTCTCCAACCGCGGCTACCTGCTCTGGCTGAACTTCGCCATGCGCTGGGACGATCCCGCCGATGACGCCGGCTACATCGCCCGGACCCGCCAGGTCGTGGCCGACCTGGCCCCCTGGACCGGCCGGGGCGTCTACGTCAACATGCTGAACTTCGACGAACTGGACCGCGTGGTCGAAGCCATGGGCGGCCCCGGGAAGTACGCCAAGCTAGGCCGCCTTAAGGCCCAGTACGATCCGCAGAACCTCTTCCGGATGAACTACAACATCCCCCCGGCCCCTAAGAGCCAGGGTCTACCATCGATCTGACCAGGGTTTCCTGCCGAACTTCCGTGGTGTATTGCGCGCCGAGCATGCCCAGCTGCAGCATGGCCTCAGCGACGCGCTGGATACGCGCCTTATCTACCGGCCCAACCGGGAAACCCGGTAGCGTCATCAGCGCGGTTCCTACGAGGGGGAAAGCGGATGTGAAGGAAGCCAGCACTCCGCCGCCCGTCCACGTGCCCGCGCCGGGGACGGAACGGCCACGCCGTTACCGCCCGAAGCTGCGCTATGAGCTGCTCGGCTGCGGGTTGCACGGCCATGAACTGCTCGGCACGGACGCCGCCGAGCTGCGCGCCGAAGACGACGTGTTCGCTCGCGAGTCGGGCGGCCTGCGCTGGTACCGGTGCCTTCGCTGTGATTCCTGGCTGGCGCTCACCCCGCCGGAGCAGCCCACGCGGAAGTACCCGCCGTCGCGGGACGAGATCACCCTGCCGCTGCGAGGCAAGCCGCTGCGCGACCGCTATGTCCTGCGGCTTATCGCCCTGGAACGGCTGTTGCACGTCCTGGTCCTAGGCGCGCTGGCCGTCGTGGTGCTCTTGTTCGCCAATAACCGGGCCATGCTCGAGCAGGATTTCACCAGCGTTCTCAAGGACCTGCAGGGCGGCCTGGGCGGCCCGGTCGCCAGCAGCAACCACGGCATCGTGCACGACCTGCGGTACCTGTTCGCGCTCAGGCTCACCAGCCTGTACCTGGTCGGCGTCGCGATCGCGGCGTACGCGGTGCTGGAGGGAGTTGAGGCCGTCGGCCTATGGCTGGGTAAACGGTGGGCGGAGTACCTCACGTTCATCGCCACGATCGTCTTCGTCCCCTACGAGGTGTACGAGCTGACCAAGAGCGTCACGGCGCTGAAGGTGCTGACCCTGGTGATCAACCTGGCCGTCGCCGCCTACCTGCTGCTGGCCAAGCGCCTCTTCGGGCTGCGAGGCGGCGGCCGGGCCGAGCGAGCCCGGTACGACGCGGACGTCGGCTGGCCCGCCATCGAGCGCGCCACGCCCAAGGCGGCTCCTGCCCCCTGACCCCCTGAGCCGCCCGCGGGCGGCTCAGGGGGCAGCTCCTCCCTCGCCCAAGGTGACGCCCTCGCCCTAACCGCGCTTACCCGGACGCACCCCGACGCGCCTGCCCGATTAGTAATAGTTGCCCGATTTGCCCGAATATTTACGTGGAGGATTGTCGCTACGTGGAAATTTGTGGGGACTGGGATCCCCACAAATTTCCAGGTAGCGCGAAGTTTCCAAGATCTTTTTCGACTGGAGCCGGTAAGTCGGCTGGCTTACCCGTAACGGCGCAGCTCGTGGAAGAACTCGTCGATGACGTCCAACTCACCGGCCCGGGCGGGCCGGCCCATCTCGACGCCGGCTTCACCGGTATCTCCTTCCAGCCGCGACAATGAGGCGTGCTCGCGTCTAGCGTCCCAGTAGCCGCGCCGTATCGCGGGCTGCTCGCCCGGCCGGTGCTGCGCAGGCTCGCGGTGGCCGATATCTGCGCGCGGCTGCCCCAGGGCATGGTCAGCATCACCTTGCTCCTGGTGGTGGCCCAGCACGCATCGATGACGGTCGCGGGCCTGGCGGTGGCCGGGTACACGCTGGGGCAGGCTACCACGGCCCCGCTGCGCGGTCGGCTGGCTGACCGGCGCGGGCTGGTGCCGGTCGCCGCCGCCTGCGGGATCGGCTATGCCCTGCTAGCCCTGCTAGCCGCCGCGCGGGCGCGCGGTCCGGCCGGGCTGCTCATCGGCACCGCGGCGGTGGCCGGGCTGGTCAACTCGCCGCTCAGCCCGGGCCTGCGCAGCCTGTGGTCGGCGCACGCGGGCCCCCAGCTCAAGCAGGCTGCGTTCGCGCTGGACGCCGCCGTCTTCGACCTCGCCTATATCACCGGCCCGGTGCTGGCCAGCGCCCTGGCGACCGGCTTTTTCCCGGCCGCGGCCCTCGGCGTGCTGCTCGCGCTGACCGCTGCAGCCGTGCTGACCATCGGCAGGCCACCCGCCCGGGCCGCCCGCCCCGCCCGGGCCGCCCACCCGGCCCGCGCGGGTCGCCCCGCCCGCCCGCCGGAGGTGCGTTCCCGCCCGCTGCGGTCAGCCGCGCTCCGCGACCTCCTGGTGACCGCGGCGCTGGCCAATGCGGCGCTCAGCGGATGCGAAGTGGCACTCACCGCGTACGTCCGGCATCACCACGCCCTATGGGCGTCGGGCCCACTGCTGGCGGAAGTCTCAGTTGGCAGCATCCTCGGCAGCCTGCTGCTCGGCGCCCGGGGAGCCGCGGCCGGCTCCCGTCCGGACCGGCGGCTGCCCCGGCTGCTAGCCGGTTACGCCGGCGGACTCGCCGTGCTCACCGCGGCCGGCCTGTACGCTCCGCTGCTGGCCGTAGCCGCCCCGCTGGCCGGCCCGTGCCTCGGCCCGACGCTGGCCACCTTGTTCGGGACCGCGGCTAGCGCGGCGCCGCGCGGCGGCGGTACCGAGACTCAGGCCTGGCTCAACTCGATCATGAACGGCGGCGCCGCGGCGGGAGCCGCCCTGGCCGGGTTGGCGGCCGGCCGGCCCATCCTGGCCCTGGCCCTGGCCGCCGCCGCGGCGGCCAGCGCTGCCGTTACCGCCGTGATACGCCCACCCCGCGGCCACAAGCTGGTTACAGGCGACGAGCACCCCGGCCCGTTCGGCTGAAAAGAAAAGCACGAGCACCCCCGGCCCGTTCGGTAAAAAAGATAGAGACAGCATCGGGGCGGTCCGGGCCCGCGGCTACGGACCTGGAGGAGGTCGGGACGTGAGCTCTTGGACACCGCAGCGGGTGCTCGACGCGATGGCGGCCATGGAGTGGCAGCCGGACGGCGCCGTCGAGGTGCATACCGATGACTACCGTCTCATCCGCTACCCGGACTGGGTGCTCGACCCGGCCTTTCCGGCCGCCCAGGTCACCTGGTCGCGGACTGACCGGCCCGGCCGCGAGGTCATCGACGAGGTCATCACGCGGGTACGCGACTGGGGCCTGCTCGGGGCGGCCTGGTGGGTCTCGGCCGCGACCCGGCCGCCCGATACCGAGGAGACGCTGCGGGCCCTGGGCGCCAAGCGCATCGACGCCGTGCAGATCCTGGCCCGCGAGCTGGCCGGCGGCCTGCCGGAACTCGGCGTTCCCCCGGACGTCACGGTCGAGCTGGCCACCGATGAGCGCTCGTTCCGCGCGGCGCTGGCGGTCGCCGTCCGCGGCTGGGGGAGGAAGGAACCCGACCAGGCTCAGCTTGACCGTGATCTCGCCACGGCGGCCCGGGACCTCGCGAACTGGACCAACTTCCGCGTGGTGGCTTGGGTGGCCGGGGAGGCGGCCTCCTCCGGCGGGTGCTCGCTGAACGGCGGGGTGGCGCAGCTCTGGGGCGCGGTCACGCTGCCGGCGTTCCGGCGGCGCGGGAGCTACCGGGCTGTGCTCGCCGAGCGGCTCCGGCTGGCCCGCGACCACGGCGCGACCATCGCCCTGGTCAAAGGCCGGATCGAGACCTCGGGGCCGATCCTGCTCCGGGCCGGTTTCACCGACTACGGCGAAGAGCGCTGCTACTGGCTGCCCATCACTCGCTACCGGATCTGAACCGTCCGTCGCGCGGCTACCCGGTGAGAGTTGTGCCCTGGCTGCGGTCATGCTGTCATGTGTGCATCTGGAGCAGATTTTGGAGCGCGCACATGAGGCAGGCTAGGCAGACATGACGCAGGCCAAGGAAACCGAGCCGCGGACCGAAGCCGCCGGAGTTGACGCCCTGGGCGAGATCGAGCGGCAGGTGCTCTGGCTGTCCACGGCGATCGTCCACTACGCGAACCGGGTCCGGCCCAATCCGGGCGGCCTGAAGGTCGGCGGTCATCAGGCGTCGTCGGCGTCGATGGTCTCGATCATGACCTCGCTGTGGTTCCGGCACCTGCGCGCCGAGGACCGGGTCTCGGTCAAGCCGCACGCGTCGCCCGTGCTGCACGCGATCAACTACCTGCTCGGGGCCCTCGACGAGTCGTATCTGCCCACGTTGCGGGCTTATCGCGGGCTGCAGAGCTATCCCAGCCGGGTCAAGGACCCCGACCCGGTCGACTACTCGACCGGATCCGTGGGGATCGGCGCGACCGCGCCGATCTGGGGCGCGGTGGCCCGCCGGTACCTGGACCGCGGGACTGGCGCCCCCACTGGCGCCGCGCGCCCCGGCCGCCAGTATTCGCTGCTCGGTGACGCCGAACTCGACGAGGGCGCGGTCTGGGAGGCCATCGTCGATCCCGGCGTCGCCGAGCTGGGCGAGATCGTCTGGGTGGTAGACGTCAACCGGCAGTCGCTGGACCGCGTGGTGCCCGGTATCGCCGCCGAACGGCTGCGGGGCATGTTCACCGCGGCCGGCTGGCAGGTCATCACGCTGAAGTACGGCCGCCTGCTTGAGGAGCTTTTCGCCCGGGCCGGCGGGGACGCCCTGCGGCAGCGGATCGACGACATGCCGAATCCCGAATACCAGCGGCTGCTGCGCTGCGACGCCGGCGAACTGCGCCGCAGGCTGCCGGGCGGCGACCCGTCCATCGCGGGCTTGATCGCCGGGCTTGACGACGCGGCGCTGGCCGCCGCGATCCGCAACCTGGGCGGACACGACCTGGCCGCGCTCGACGCCGCCTACGGCGCCATCGACGACGGCCGGCCCACGATCATCCTGGCCTACACGATCAAAGGCTACGGCCTGCCCGTCGAGGGACATCCGCAGAATCACTCCGCGTTGCTGACCCACGAGCAGATCAGGCAGCTCGCGCCGCAGCTTGGCACCGACGCGGACCAGCCGTGGCAGCGTCCGGCCGCGGACAGCGCGGCGGGCCGGCTGTGCGCGCAGACGGCCGGCCGGCTCCGGCGGCCCGAGGTGCCGCCCGGCGCCCCGCCCGCCGTGCCCACCGACCTGGGCCGGACGCCGACCGGGGTGGCGACGACCCAGGCCGCCCTGGGCCGCGCGCTGCTCGACCTGACCAGGGAAGCGCCCGCGGCGGCCGCTCGGGTGGTGACGGTGAGCCCGGATGTCAGCTCGAGCACCAACCTCGGCGGCTGGGTGAACAAGGTCGGCGTGTGGTCGGCGCACGAGCGGCTGGACTGGTTCGCCGACGACGCCGAGACCATCCTGCACTGGCGGGAGAAGCCCACCGGGCAGCACATCGAACTCGGCATCGCCGAAACCAACCTGGTCGGGCTGCTCGGCGAGCTCGGCGCGACCTGGAGCCGCTGGGGCCAGCCGCTGTTCCCGATCGGGGTCCTGTATGACCCGTTCGTAGAGCGGGCGCTCGAGCCGTGGTCGTTCGGAATCTACGCGGGCGGGCAGTCGATCCTGGTCGGCACCCCGTCGGGGGTGAGCCTCGCGCCCGAGGGCGGCGCGCACCAGTCCATCACCACCCCGTCCATCGGGATAGAACAGCCGGGCTGCGTCAGCTACGAGCCCGCGTTCGCCATCGACACCGAATGGTGCCTGCTGGCCAGCCTGGCCCGGCTGGGCAGACCGGACGGCAGTTCGGCTTACCTGCGGCTGTCCACCCGTCCGGTCAGCCAGAAACTGGCCGATGTGCCCGCCGATCCGGCCGCCAGGGAACGCCGCCGCCGGCAGGTCGTGGCCGGCGCCTACCCGCTGCGCCGCGCCGCCAAGCCGGCCGTGACGATCGCCGCAATGGGCGCGCTCGTGCCCGAGGCGCTGGCCGCCGCCGAGCGCCTCGACGCGGCCGGGACACCGGCCGACGTCGTCTGCGTCACCAGCCCCGGGCTGCTGTTCCGCGCCCTGCGCGCCCGCCAGGGCGTCCAGGGACCGGGCGAGCCCTGGATCCTGGCACAGGCCTTCCCCGCCGCTCGCGCCACGCCCCTGGTCACCGTCCTGGACGGGCACCCGCACACGCTGGCCTTCCTGGCCGCCGTCAACCAGGTACCGCTGGCCGCCCTGGGCGTCGCGCAGTTCGGCCAGTCCGGCTCGATCGAGGACCTGTACCGGTATAACGGCATCGACACTGACAGCATCATCCGCGCCGCCCTAGACCTCGCCCGCTAACCGCGCGCCGGCCGTCACGCCGTCGGCAGCTAGCGTAGGCTCACAGCCGCCTTAACACGCAGAACAACAACGCCAAGGAGTCCCAGCCATGCAGCTCAGCGCGCGGAACCAGATTCCGGCCACCGTCACCAGCATCAACCACGGTGAGGCTATCGCCAACGTCGAGCTCAACGCCTCCGGCTCCCGCCTGGTGTCCTCGATCACCGTGGAGGCCGCCAAGCAGCTCGGCCTGGAGGTCGGCAAGGAGGTCATCGTGATCATCAAGGCCTCCGACCTGATCCTGGCCACCAACGACTGACCCGGGCCTCCGCACGTATAATGCATGCCGGCAGGCAATCGCAGGGCGAGTAGCACAGGACGGCCGCGGATGGAAAACGACACGGTGATCCGTCTGAGGCGCGTCGTCCTGCGCCTGGCGCGGCAGCTTAACGCGGCCTCGCGGGAGGAAGGACTGACTCCCACCCAGGCGTCCGTCCTTCAGATAACCACTACCAGGGGGCCGCTGAGCCTGGCCGAACTCACCGAACTCGAGGGCATTAATCCGACCATGCTGTCCCGCGTGGTCGGCAAGCTCGATGCGTTCGGCCTGATAAGGCGGCTGCGTGACCCGGATGATTTCCGCGCCGCCCGGGTGGAGGTGACGCCCGAGGGCCAGCGCATGTACGAGCGGATTAGCGCGCAGAGAAACGCGATCATCTCGGACTGCGTGGCAGATCTGCCTGCCGATCAGGAAGCCGCCCTCGTCGCGGCCCTGCCTGCGTTCGAGAACCTGGCCGATAAGCTGCGGGCCACGGTGCGCGGCGACCGGAATCACCTGATCCGCGATAATCCGCAGACCGGTTAAGGCCTTATTCACGCAGAAACGTCGATTGCGTCCCGCGGTTTCTCGTTATTTCTTTTCTACCGAACGGGACGTCGTATCACCTGCCGTCCCGGATCTTCAGATCACGGCGTGAACGCCCGCCGCCCCCACGCCCCAGGTATAGCACGGCGCTGACTCCCGGGTGCCGATGTCCGGTCATGTAACGTTGACCGGCGGCTGCGAGCCGGTCTAGGCTCGCCAAAGAAAGCGGAAAACGGTATGAGACCGGCCGGTTCATCCCTCTAGCCCGCACCTCGGCGACGCAATTGCGCCGCGCCGGGCGCGTTTCCGCGAAGTGCAACGCCGCGCTCGCAGACGATGTAGGGAGAACGAGACACCATGACTGACTATGACCCGAGGACCGCTACCGGGATCCCCACCGAACCCGTCGGCTCGCTGCCGCGGCCGAGCTGGCTGCAGCAGGCGTACGGCCAGTATGACGCCGGTGAGATCACCCGTGATCAGCTGGAGGCCGAGCAGGACAAGGCGGTCAAGGACTCCATCGAGCACCAGGAGGCCACCGGGACGCCGATCATCTCCGACGGTGAGCAGCGCTGGTCCAGCTTCGCCACCTACGCGATCACCGACACGCTGGCCGGCACCGGCCTGGCCGATCACCTCGCTGGCACCGGCGGCCAGTACTTCGCGATCTTCGCCGACGGGCACAAGCGGCAGCTGCCCCGGCTGACCGGCGGCCCGTTCCGGTACAAGACCTACGCCGCCGACACGCTGGCCAAGTCCTTGCCGATGGCGCACCTGCCGATGAAGCAGGCCGTGATCGCCCCGTCCATGCTGGCCCTGCTGTACCCCCTGGATGAGGAGATTCCCGGCTATACGCAGGCGCAGTTCGAGGGAGACCTGGTCAACGAGTGCGAGAAAGACATCAGGCAGGCCTTCGCCGCGGGCGCCGCGCGGGTGTCGGTCGATTTCACCGAGGGGCGGCTGGCCACCAGGAACGATGCGCGCAACCCGTGGACCGGACGGGGCATGCTGCCGCACTTCATCGAGCTGAACAACCGGGTAATGGAGCGGTTCAGCGCCGAGGAGCGGTCCCGGATCGGCCTTCACACCTGCCCGGGCGGCGACCGGGACTCGGTGCACAGTGCCGATGTGCCCTACAGCGACCTGCTGCCGTCGATGTTCGGCATCAACGCCGGGTACTTCCTGATCCAGCTGGCCAGTGAGCGGGACAAGGACCCGGTCTACCAGCTCATCGGGGAGAACCTGCGCGACGACGCCAACGGCGTGACGCAAATGGCCTACGTCGGGGTGATCAACCCGCTGAACCCGCGGGTGGAAAGCCCCGAGGAAGTCCGTGACGCCCTGGTCCGGGCGGCGAACTTCATCCCCAGGGAGCAGCTCGGCGCCACCGATGACTGCGGGTTCTCGCCGTTTAGCATTGACGAGAAGCCCAGCCACGGCTCCCCGGACTTCGCCCGCGAGACGGCCTTCCAGAAGATCGCGAACCGGGTCGAGGGGACCAAGCTAGCCGCGGAGAAGCTCGGCATCAGCTGATCTGTCCCCGACCGCCCCGGGGGCATCCGGGTTAACGACCAGGACGTTGCTGCGGGTGTGCCGCCATATCTCACGGCTGGCGCCGCCGACCATCAGGGCCGGCCGCCCGCCGTGGGTGAACCGTGGGTAGGCGCACCGATCACGATCGTGCTGGCCCGATGGTGCCGGCGTATCCGGCCACCATCCGCCCGGCGCGCCCCGGCCAGCCCGGAAGCCGATGATGGCGTTGATGCTGGGGGAGGCACCCTTGAGGGTGACCGCCGTGGGTGCTGGTGGGCATGATGTCCCTGAGGAGTTGAGCCCATGAGCGCGGTATTCGAGCACTCGGTGCACGTCAGGTGGCGTGACGTCGACGCCCTGGGGCACGTCAATCACGCGGTGTTCCTGACCTACCTCGAGGAGGGCCGGGATGCGTTCTTTACGCAGACCCTGGGCGGCGACCCTATGTACGTGGTGGTGCGGATCGAAATCGACCTGCGCGCCGAGGTCCGCCTCGCGGAGCGGCGCGTCACGGTCGCGATCGAGGTCGAGCGCCTGGGCACGACGAGCCTGATCACCCGCGAGAAGATCCTGCTGCCGTCACAGAAGGTCGCGGCCGAGGCGCGGGTGGTCTCGGTTCGCTGGGACCGGGAGAACCGCAAGCCGATCCCGTTCAGTGCCGCCGAACGCGCGCGGCTGGCCCCGCTCAGCCAGGCCCCCTGACGAGTTCCCTACCAGCACCCGCCGCGCGGTTGCCGGGGTCGGAGGGAGGCGGCCACCATGGTCGCGCAGCAGGATGTCATTATTGCCCCCTTTGGGGCTTTCGCCGGATTTAGTGCTTTCGGCACGATTATCGCCACGTTTCTCATATCCGGCGATGGGCTGCAGCGGCTTGCTACTCGATGGCCAGCATGAGAGGTTAGGCCATCTTCAACAAGCATTGTCTGCGGCCTGGCCTTGGCCAGATCGTCACCGCGCGCCGTCCCTATCCCTGGTTTCACCATGGACTCGCCGGACACGGAACCGGCCACCTGCCGGGAGCCACAGCCGGGCGACACCCTGCCCATCATGCTGCAACCGCAATCCAGACGATCACGCCTGGCCCGAGTCCGCGACACTATATGGTTTCCGTTACCGGCTGAGGATGAGATAATCGGTCACCCGTGGTGCCGCTGGTGTAGACGAGCACCGCGGTGTCGTCGGCGGTCCGGGACAGCACTTCTCCGCCCAGCTCGCGCGGTCCCGCCGCGAAACGGCCGGACTGCTCATCGAGCTTGCGGTAGGTCGTCGCGCTGCCGCCGATGCGGCAAACCGAGGCGTCATGCCTGGTCAACGCGGTCTCGGTCAGGATCGTGGCCGGATTGAAAACTCCTCGCGCCCTCTATTGGCAGCTCTGCTCGTGGGCAAATTAGATTAGTGAGACATATATTGAGTGTGTATCACCAGCTTGCCTAGGCGTGCGGACGAGGCAGTCAGAAGCAGGCCAAGCGAGCGGAGGGGACACTGATGTACCTCATCCGGGGACCGGCGGCCCACCAGGGCGACACCGGCGACAGCGCGGGCTCGGCGGGCGCCCCGCCGGTCGCCCTGCTCCTGACCGAGGGCGTCCGCGGGCTGGCTGACCTGACCGCGTTCTGGCTGGCCACGCCCTGGCTGGCGGCCGCCCCGCGTGGCGACGGCCATGGGGTGCTGGTATGGCCGGGCCTGCTGGCCTCCGACACCAGCACCATCCCGTTGCGTCAGTTCTTGCGCTTGCTAGGCTACGACGCCCGGGGCTGGAACCTCGGCCGCAATCGCGGGCCGACCGAGGCGGTGCTCGATGAGCTGCCGCGGGCGCTCGCTGATCACGTCGCCCGGACTGGCCGCCCGGTCTCGGTCGTGGGCTGGAGCCTGGGCGGTGTCTTCGCCAGGGAAATGGCCCGCCAGCATCCGGGGCTGGTCCGGCAGGTCATCACCCTGGGCAGTCCTTTCACCCTCAAGCATCCGAGCCACAGCCACGCTCATCTTCCCTACCAGCACTTCAGCCAGCTGCATGCGCCCGAACCCAGGCTGCCCAGCCAGGAGCAGCGAGCCCGGCCCATAGGCCTGCCGTCGACCTCGGTGTACTCCCGTTGGGACGGCGTCGTGCCTTGGCGGGCCTGCATAGAACCCGAGACCGCGCTGCATCAGAACGTCGAGGTGCGCTGCAGCCACCTCGGTCTCGGCGTCGATCCGGCCACGCTGTGGCTGATCGCCGACCGGCTGGCGGCTCCGGTCGGTCAGCGTGCCCCGTTCCGGCCGCCGCCGCTGCTGCGCCCGCTTTACCCAGAGCCGCTTAACCCCGGGCCGCCCAACCCCGGGCCGCCCAACCCCGAGCCGCCCAACCCCGGGCCGCTCGAACCGGGCCGCCGATGATCGGCGCAGGCCCGGCCGGCACCAGCCCGGCGCCCACGGAGTTCGCGGCGCCGTGGGGGGCGCGTGGTTACGTCACGCAACTCGACGGCCCGGTGCACTGGATCGAGTTCGGCCAGGACGGCTCCGAGACCCCCCAGCAAAGACCAGGCCAGCAAGGACCGGGCCAGCAAGGACCGGGCCAGCAAGGACCGGGCCAGCAAGGACCGGGCCAGCAAGGACCGGGCCAGCAAAAACTCCCGGCCCCGCCGATCGTCTTCGTGCACGGGCTGGGCGGCTCGCACCTGAACTGGTGCCTGATCGGGCCGCGGCTCGCGGCCGGCCGTCGTGCCGTCGCGCTGGACCTGCACGGGTTCGGCCTGACCCCGGGCACGCGTGCGAACGCCACCGTGCATGCCAACCAGCGGCTGCTTGACCGGTTCGTCCGGGAGATCACCGGGACGCCGGTGATCCTGGTCGGGAACTCCATGGGCGGCCTGCTAGCCCTGCTGCAAACGGCCGCCGCCCCCGATACCGTCCAGGGCCTGGTGCTGATCGATCCCGCTCTGCCGCTGCCCGCCCAGGCGCCCGACTGGGCGGTGACCGGCCAGTTCCTGCTGCAGGCGCTGCCCGGCCTCGGTGAGCTCTACACCCGGAAGATGCAGTCCCGACCGCCGCAGCTGGCGGTACAGCAGCTGATCGAGCTCTGCTTCGCCGACCCCTCCCGTGCCGACCCGA
Organism: uncultured Actinomycetes bacterium; assembly: GCA_963806335.1. Lineage (GTDB taxonomy): Bacteria > Actinomycetota > Actinomycetes > Streptosporangiales > Streptosporangiaceae > Palsa-504. The sequence goes on along the minus strand of CAWDXO010000009.1, from coordinate 257,588 downwards.
CCATGGTCACGGCGTCGATCGCACTAGCCAGCCAGCGTCAGGCCCTGGCGGATCGGGAGAAGTCCTTCCTCGCGGCTTCGCGTTCCATGCTGCGGGTGACTGGCCGTCGGCGGCGCTACTGGGAGATGATGGCCGCAGTGCGGATTCCGGTCCTGCTCATCGGCGGCGACGCCGACCGGCTGGTCCCGGTGGCGGCCGTCCGACACGCTGGTGCACGCCAGCCGCGCTGGGATACCGTCGTGCTGCCCGGAGTCGGGCACACGGCACAGCTCGAGGTGCCGGACCTGGTCGTCGGCGCCGTACAAGACTGGCTGGAAAGGCATTTCAACCCGCCCGCAGGCTGAGGAGGAACGGGACGTGCAGCAGCTCACCGGACTGGATGCCTCGTTCCTCGCGCTCGAGACGGCCAACACGACCGGCCACGTCGGGGGACTGAGCGTGCTGGATCCCAGCGGCGCGCCCAAGCCGCTGACCTTGGCCCGGCTGACCGAGGTCATGGCCGAACGCCTGCCGCTCGTGCCGGTGCTCCGGCGCAAGCTGCTGAACGTCCCGCTCGGCCTGGACCAGCCTTACTGGATCGACGACCCGGACTTCGACATCGAGTACCACGTCCGGGAGATCGCGCTGCCCCGTCCGGGGTCGGACGCCCAGCTGACCGAGCAGGTCAGCCGGCTGCATGCCCGGCCGCTGGACCGCAGCCGCCCGCTGTGGGAGCTCTACCTGATCACCGGCCTGGCCCGTCGGCGCGCCGCGGTCTACACCAAGATCCACCACGCCGCGATCGACGGGGCTTCCGGTACCGAGCTGCTGACCGTCCTGTTCGACCTGAAGCCACAAGGCCGTGAGCTGCCCGCGGCCAAGCCGTTCAAGCCGGCCAGCCCGCCGCCGCTGCCCGCGCTGGCGGCGATCGCGGCCGGCCGGCTGGCCTGGCGGCCGGTCCAGACCGTCCGCCTGACCAACGAACTGGTAAAGGTCCTGCCGACCCTGGCTCCGGCGTTGAGCGCGCTGGTCGGCGGCATGCTCAGGCTGAACCGCGGCGACGGCGGGGTCATCCTGACCACGCCTGGCCGCGCCCCCGCAACGCCGTTCAACAAGCCGATCACGCCGCACCGCCGGTTCGCGTTCCGCAGCGTGGACCTGGCCCGCGTCAAGACGGTGAAGAACGCCTTCGGCGTCTCGGTCAACGATGTCGTGATGGCGATGTGCGCGGGCGCCCTGCGGCGCTGGCTGACCGAGCGTGAGGCCCTGCCTGACCAGCCGCTGGTCGCCATGATCCCGGTGTCGGTGCGAGACCCGGCCAGCAAGGGTGCGCTGGGCAACAAGGTGTCGGCGATGCTGGCCACCCTGCCGACCAGCGTCGCCGATCCGGGCCTGCGGCTGGAGATCGTGCACGCCGCGACGAAGGTCGCCAAGGCCCAGCAGGCGGCGATCCCGCAGGGCCTGGTGGATCAGATCAGCGACTTCTACCCGCCGGCGCTGACCGCACGGGCGGCCCGGGTCGTGTTCGCGACCGGCGTGCTGCACCGGCTGCCGCCGTTCAACCTCACGATCTCGAACGTCCCCGGCCCGAACGTCCCCGTTTATCTCTGCGGGGCCAGGCTGATCGCCCACTACCCGGTGTCCGTGGTCACCGATGGCCAGGGCCTGAACATCACCCTGGTGGGATACCTCGGCCAGCTGAACTTCGGCCTAATCAGCTGCCGGGAACTGGTCCCCGACCTCGATGCGCTGGCCGGTTACCTCGTGGACGAACTCGCGATCCTGCTTAAAGCCGCCGAGAAGCGCGCAGCTGACAAGAACTCAGCTGACAAGAACCCAGCTGACAAGAACCCAGCCGGCCAGAGCCCAGCCGGCTGATGAGCGCGGAACCGCAGGCGCCCCGGAGCGGTGACGAGGACGCCCGCGCCATCCTGCCGGAGGGAACCGGGCCGCCCGGCCAGGTCCCGGCCGGCATCTTCGCGGCGGCGGTGGACGTCTTCGTCTCCGGCCAGCGCCTGGACATGCGATCCCTGGCCCGGCGCCTCGGCGTGGCCCGGGCCACGCTGTACCGGCGGGTCGGCAACCGCGAGCAGCTGCTCGATGAGATGCTCTGGTGGCGGGCCCGCCGCCTGCTCGATGACCAGGTGCGGGCCACCGCGGAGCTGGCCGGGACGGCGCGACTGGTCGCGGTGATCGGGGGGGTGCTGCACGGAATCGGGCGGGACCGGTCGCTGCGGGCCTTCCTGGCGTCCGATCCGGAAACGGCGCTGCGCATCCTGACCGGGCCCCGCAGCACCGTCCACGCAGGCACGGCCGGAGCCCTGGAGAAGCTCATCGACCTCGAACGCGGTCGCGGCTCGTTCGACGCGGGCCTGGACACCCCGACGCTGGCCTACGCCATCGTCCGGATCAGCGACGGATTCCTCTACGCCGACGTGATCGCTGATCGCGCCCCCGACATCGACCGCGCCATTACCGTTATCGAGGCCCTGCTCCTCGGCCTCGACCTGGCCCAGCGGCCCTCAGCCCTTGTCGAGGGCTAGCACCATCTTCCCCGTGTTCGCCCCGTCGAAGAGCATCAGCAGCACCTCGGGGAAGTCCCGCACGCTGCCGCGCACGACGTGCTCCTGCGCGACGAGCCGGCCGTCCCGGTACCAGCCCGCCAGCTCGCCGAGGGCCTGACCGAACCGGTCGGCGTAGTCGAAGATCACCATGCCGGTCATCGACGCCCGCGCCACCAGCAGCATCATGTAGTTGGCCGGGCCCCGGACGGCGGTCTCGTTGTACTGCGAAACCGCGCCGCAGATGATGATCCTGGCCCCCCGCGCCAGCCGGGTCAGCACGTCGTCCAGGATCTCCCCGCCCACGTTGTCGAAGTAGACGTCGACCCCGTCCGGCGCGTGCTCGCGCAGCGCCCGCCGGATGTTCCCGGCCCGGTAGTCGATGGCGGCGTCGAAGCCGAACTCGTCGACCACCGCGCGGCACTTGGCCGGCCCGCCCGCGATGCCGACGGCGCGGCAGCCCTTGATCTTGGCGATCTGGCCGGCGATACTGCCCACCGCGCCGGCCGCCCCGGAGACGACCACCGTCTCGCCCGGCTGGATCCGGCCGATGTCCAGCAGGCCGAAGTAGGCGGTCAGCCCGGTCATCCCCAGCGCGCCGAGGTACGTCGAGGGTTCCGCCAGCGACGTGTCGATCATGCTCACGCCCTGGCCGTCGGACAGGGCGTACTCCTGCACGCCGAACGAGCCGTAGACGTAGTCGCCCTCGGCGAAGCCGGGGTGTCCGGACGCGGTGACGCGACCGACCGCGCCGGCCCGCATGACGTCCCCGACCTCGACGGGCGGGATATAGGAGGGGCCGGCGTTCATCCATCCCCGCATCGCCGGGTCGATGGACAGGTGCGAGATCTCCACTACGAACGACCCAGGCCCGGGCACCGGCACGTCCTCGCTGGTGAACTCCCAGTCACTGGCCCGGGGCAGCCCGAACGGACGGGCGGCCAGCCGCACCTGGTGGTTGATCGGTGACACAGGGCGGCTCCCAGGGTGAGGTCGGATGGGCATCACCGCCCATCTCAGCACCCGGCTGTACCCTCGGCACCGCCCGGGTACCTCTTAAACACCTATTTCGGCCGAACGGGCCCCGCTGCGTGCCCCAGGCCAAGCGCGTCGCCGCGTACCGTGTCGCCGCCACTACCTTCCTGGCCAGCGGGCGCGAACCAGGCGGGGAACAGCTGGCAGCCCGGTGACCGGCCGGAACTGTGCTGCTGTCTCCTGCAACGTGAGGTATTCGCCGTCGGTGAGCTCGATCTCGGCGGCGGCGACGTTGCTCTCGAGCTGTGCGAGGCTTGACGCACCGGGTATCGCGATTACCGCGGGCCGGTGGATGACCCAGGCGAGCGCGATCTGGGCGGGCGTCGCGGAGTGCGCGTCGGCCACTTCGCGCAGGGCCGTGATCAGGGGCCCGGCGCGCTCGAGGTTCTCCGGCAGGAATAGCGGGCTGGACGCCCGTACGCGGTTCGCGGGCCTGCGGTCCCGATCGTATTTGCCGGACAGCAGGCCCTGGGCGAGCGGGCTGTAGGCGATCACGATATGACCGGTCGCCTGGGCGTACGGTAGCAGGTCGCGCTCGGGCGAGCGGTGGACGAGGCTGTACTGGACCTGGTTGCTCAGCACCCGGTCGCCCAGCGCCTCTTCGGCGGCACGCCAGCGTTCCAGCGAGTAGTTGCTGACACCCACCTCGCCGACCAGCCCGACCCGCTGAAGCGCGCGCATGCCGCGCATGATCGTCCCATCCCGGACCAGTGGATTGGGCTGATGCACCTGGTATAGGTCGAGTCGGCGGACGCCAAGCCGGTTCGCGCTGGCCACGGCGCGTTGCTCCACGACGGGGGCGACCGGCAGGACCGGGAAGATCTTCGTCGCGAGGAAGGCGGACTCCCGGTTATCGCCGATCGCCTCGCCGAGAATCCGCTCGCTGCGCCCGAAACCGTAGATCTCAGCGGTGTCGAACAGGGTGACGCCAAGCTCGAGCGCGCGCCGCACGATGGCGCCCGCTTCCTGCCCGGCGTACGACGGGCCGTATCCCCAGTCCCTCGAGCCGAACTGCCAGGTGCCCAGCCCGATCCGGGAGAGCTTCGCGTGAGCGTCGGTGCTCAGGTAACGCATGTCATTACATGTAGAGCCCGCCGTTGACCGGGTAGACCTGCCCGGTGATGTAGCCCGATTCGGGGTCGGCGAGGAATTCCACGATCCGGGCGACCTCATTGGGTTCGCCGAGCCGGCCGACCGGGATGCGGGCGATGAGCTTGTCCATCACGTTCCCGGGCACGGCCGCGGTCATCTCGGTGGAGATGTAGCCGGGGGTGACGGTGTTGACCGTGATCCCCTTGCTCGCGGTCTCCAGGGCCAGGCTCATGGTCAGCCCGAACATGCCGGACTTGGCCGCGGCGTAGTTGGCCTGCCCGAACCCGCCGGCCGAGCCGATGACCGAGGAGATGCTGATGATCCGGCCGTAGCCGCGGTCGAGCATGTGCTGCAGGATCGCCCGGGACAGGTAGAACGCGCCGGACAGGTTGACGTGGATAACGCGGTCCCACTCTTCCGGGGTCATCTTGCGGACGGTCTTGTCCACCGTGATGCCGGCGTTGTTGACCAGGATGTCCAGCTGCCCGTGCTGGTCGAGGACCTCGCCGATGACGCGGACGCAGTCCTCGTTCGAGCCGATGTTGCCCTGGTGGACGGTGACGCCGCGGTCGGCGTACTTGTCCGCGAACTGCTGGGCCGCGTCGGTGTTCGAGGAGTAGCCGGCCGCGACCGTGACGCCGCGGTTCATCAGCCGCTCGCAGATGGCCAGCCCGATGCCGCGGATCCCTCCGGTCACCAACGCGACCTGTCCGTTCATGTCCGCCATGGTGCTACCTCCGTTCGTTGGTTAGGGAAGGTCGCCGTCGGCCAGGATCAGCCGAATACGTACTCGCCTGGTGCGTCGCCGACGGCCGGGTACCGCTTGCTGCCCATCGCGGGTGGCTTGACCTGCTCGCCCGCACGAGCGTCGGACCACTTGGTCCAGTCCTCCCACCACGAGCCCTTTTGCTTGCTGGTCGCCCGGCGCCAGGTTTCCGGGTCCTTGCCGTTGTCGTCGCCGGCCTCGTACCAGGCCTTAGGGCCGGGCGGGTTGACGATGCCGGCGATATGACCGCCGCTGGACAGCACGTAGCGGACGCTGCCGCCCATCAGGGCGCCGGTCTTGTAGGACCCGTGCCAGGGCACGATGTGATCGTTGATCGCGCCGACCACGTAGGTGTCGCTCTTCACCGCGGACAGGGCCAGCCGCTGGCCGGCCAACTCCAGCTCACCGCCCGCCAGTTCGTTGCGCATGTACAGGCTGCGCAGGTAGAACGAGTGCATCGCGGCCGGCATGCGGGTGCTGTCGCCGTTCCACGCCAGGATGTCGAAGGCGGGCGGATCCTGGCCCATCAGCCAGCTCGACACCACGTAGTTGAAGATGAGGTCGTTAGCGCGCAGGATATCGAAGGTGCCCGCCATCTGGCTGCCCTCCAGGACACCCTTCTCCGCCATCTGCCGTTCCAGCCGGGCCACGGTCTTCTCGTCGGTGAAAGTGCCAAGGACGCCCGGCTCGCTGTAGTCAAGGAGGGTGTTGAGCAGCGTGATCGAGCCGATCCGGTCATCGCCCTTCTCGGTGAGGTACGCCGCGAGCATGGCGGTCAGGGCCCCGCCGAGGCACAGCCCGATGATGTCGATCTTGGGCGCGCCGGTGATGTCCGTGATGACGTCGAGCGCTTCCCGCGGGCCGTGAATCAGGTAGTCGTCCAGCGTGATGCCACTCATGGAGGTGTCCGGGTTGCGATAGGAGATCGCGAACACCGTCCGCCCGTGCTGCACGGCCCACTCCAGGAAGCTGCGGCCGGGCGCGAGATCCATGACGTAGTACTTGTTGATCCACGGCGGGCTGGCCAGCACGGGAACCGCCCGGACTTCAGGCGTCTGCGGCGCGTACTGGATGAGCTCCATCAGGTCGTTCTTGAACACGACCTGGCCGGGGGTGGCGGCCATGTTCTCGCCGATACGGAACGGCTTGGTGTCGACCTGGCGCGGGCGGCCGCCGTTGTTGAGCAGGTCATCGACGAAGTGGGTGGCCCCGGCGACCACGCTGGTCCCGCCCGTCTCGATCGCCCGCTTAATCGCGGCCGGGTTGGTGGGCAGGAAATTCGTCGGCGCGAACGCGTCAAGCAGGAACCCCGTCGCCAGCCGGGCCTTGGCGTCATCGGTCGCGTTCCCGGCCCCGGCCTCGAGCAGCTCGCTCACCAGCCGGGACGTAGCCAGGTGCGCCTGCCGGACGGCGAAGAACGCGGGATTGTCCGCCCACGTCCGGTCGGCGAACCGCTTGTCGCTCTCCGGCACCGGGACCGGCGGCGGGGCGTTGATGCCCAGCCAGCGGGCGGTGGCGATCGGCCCGGCCATCGCCATGCTGGTCCAGTACCGCATCGCGGCGGACGCGGTGGCGGTGGGGTGCCCGGCGGCGCGCCGCAGCACCGCGAGCGTGGCCTCGCCCAGGCCTGCCGCGTCGATCGACGCGAGGACGTCGGCGTCCGGGGCCAGTACCTCGGCCGCCGATTCCGCGGTTTCCCGCGCCGTCTCGTTTGCGGTCATGCCGATGACCTCCTGTGGGTTTGAGTACCGCTCACTGGCCTCTCCGACGCTACTTCGAGTCGATCCGCGCGTAAAGGACGAACGATCACCTGCCTTGACGCAACACTATGCACTCGCCTGGCTGAACCGAAAGGCCAAAGGTCCCCTTCCGGCCGGGTCGTGGTGCCGTAGGGGATAACCCCCAGCTGGAAATGGGTGCCAGGCTGCTGCCGCCGCTGCGGGCGTACGGGGTCGAGCACGAGTTCGTCGTCTACCCCGGGAGGGACACCCGATCCTGGAGCGCAACCACCAGATCGATCTGCTCCGGCGCACCCGGGCCTGGTTCGACCGGTGGCTCGCGTTACGGCCCGGTGAACTATTGCGCCAGTCCCGCCTGGTCGCAACGACACGCCGGGCCCAACGCGGCGATATCACCGACCCGGGTCCCTGGGTTGGCGATAATTGGCCTCGATCAGGTTGTTGGAGCTCCAGAGTGGAGAGAGCAGTTGATCAAGAAAACTAAGCCTGGGCGTGACGGCACGGTCCGAGTCACCTTCACATTGCCGGTCGATGAGCCTGCCGCGGCGGTGTCCGTGGTGGGCAGCTTCAACGAGTGGGATCCCTTCGCTCATCCGCTGCGCCGCCGCGCGAACCGCACCCGGAGCGCCGCGGTGACCGTCCAGGCTGGCACCACCCTGCACTTCCGCTACCTGGCCGAGGGCGGAGTATGGTTCGACGACGAGACCATCCCCGCGCAAAGCGGCCGGGACGTCGCGATCACGGTCTGAACCCGGCCTGGCTGGCCCGGCTGGCCTCTCAGCCGATGGCGGCTGCGATGATTTCCCGGGCTTGCTCCTGGATCGCGGCGAGATGGTCGGGACCGCGGAACGACTCGGCGTACAGCTTGTAGACGTCTTCGGTGCCGGACGGACGGGCGGCGAACCAGCCTGACGCGGCGACCACCTTGAGCCCGCCGATCGGGGCGTCGTTGCCCGGGGCGGTGGTCAGCGCCGCGATGATCTTCTCGCCCGCGAGCTCGCTGGCCGGGATCTGCTCGGGTGAGAGCTTGGCCAGCGCTTCCTTCTGTTCCCTGGTGGCCGCGGTGTCGACACGGGCGTAGACGGGCGTGCCGTAGCGGTCGGTGAGGTCCCGGTAGAGGCGGGAGGGGGAATGCCCGGTCACGGCCGTGATCTCCGAGGCGAGCAGGGCCAGGATGATGCCGTCCTTGTCCGTGGTCCACACCGAGCCGTCGAGCTGCAGGAACGATGCTCCGGCGCTTTCCTCGCCGCCGAAGGCCACCGAGCCGTCGAGCAGCCCCGGCACGAACCACTTGAACCCAACCGGGACCTCGAGCAGGCTGCGGTCCAGGCCCTCGGTCACCCGGTCGATCATCGAGGAGCTGACCAGGGTCTTTCCGACGGCGGCCCCGGCCGGCCAGCCGTCCCGGTGCCGGTAGAGGTAGTCGATGGCGACCGCGAGGTAGTGGTTGGGGTTGAGCAGGCCCGCGTCCGGCGTGACGATGCCGTGCCGGTCGGCGTCGGTGTCGTTCCCGGTCGCGATGGTGAACTCGTGCTGGCGGGCGATCAGGCTGGCCATGGCGTACGGTGACGAGCAGTCCATCCGGATCTTGCCGTCCCAGTCCAGGGTCATGAACCGGAACGTCGGGTCTACCGCGGGGTTGACGACGGTCAGGTCCAGGCCGCAGCGGTCGCCGATCTCGCCCCAGTAGGCCACGCTCGCCCCGCCGAGCGGGTCGGCGCCGATGCGCACGCCGGCCGCCCTGATCGCGGCCAGGTCCACCACCTGGTCTAGGGCCGAAACGTAGCGGCCGAGGAAATCGAACTTTTCCGTGGTGTCGGCCGTGACCGCCCGGGCGTACGGAATGCGGCGCACCGCCTTGAGCCCGCTAGCGAGCAGGTCGTTGGCCCGGTCCTGAATCTCCCGGGTGATGTCGGTGCCGGCCGGGCCGCCGTCCGGCGGGTTGTACTTGAAACCGCCGTCGGCGGGCGGGTTGTGCGAGGGCGTGACCACGATTCCGTCGGCGCGAGGTCCCCGCCCGGACGCGTTGTGCGCCAGGATCGCCCGGGACACCGCCGGGGTCGGCGTGTACCCGCCGCGGGCGTCGACCATCACCCGCACGTCGTTGGCGGCGAGCACCTCCAGCGCGCTGACCTGGGCTGGCTCGGAAAGCGCGTGGGTGTCGGCGCCCAGATACAGCGGTCCGTCGATCCCGTGGCTGGCCCGGTACTCACAGATGGCCTGGGTGGTGGCCAGGATGTGGTCCTCGTTGAACGTCGCCGTGAACGCTGATCCGCGATGGCCGGAGGTGCCGAACGACACCCGCTGCGCGGCATCACCGGGATCGGGATGCACCGCGTAGTAGGCGGTCACCAGTTTCGCGACATCCACGAGGTCTTCAGCAGAAGCGGGCTGCCCCGCACGCGGGTCTGTCATGCCGTCATACTGACACGCCGGGCGGACGCTAAACACGGCCGCCCGGCGTGTCACCGTCAGGACGGGTGGTAGGGGAATCTGTCGAAAGGTGTTGCCGTAGACCTCCGGCGCGATGTCCGGCGTCGACACGATGTCGATGCGGCGCACGAACGCGGGCGGCGCGCGCTGCGGCTCGCTCAGTATCCCCTCGGTGACGGGTACCTGCGAACCACGTCGTACCTGAGCCGCATTAAGGTCGGTCCGGGAGGAAACATTGTCAGCAGAAGCAGTGGAGTACACGAAGGCCGCGGGCCATGAGCGGGCGGCCGACTGGCGGCGCTGGGTCGTCTATCAGGTCTACCCGAGGAGCTTCGCCGACTCCGACGGCGACGGCGTCGGCGATCTGAGGGGCGTGCTTGGCCGTCTGGATTACCTGGAACGCCTGGGTGTGGACGTCATCTGGATGAGCCCGGTCTACCGGTCGCCGATGGATGACAACGGCTATGACATCAGTGACTACCAGGACATCGATCCGCTGTTCGGCACGCTGGCCGACCTGGACGAGCTGATCGCCGAGCTCCATGCGCGCAACATGCGACTGGTCATGGACCTGGTCGTGAACCACACCTCCGACGAGCACCCGTGGTTCGAGCAGTCCCGGTCCAGCCGGGACAATCCCAAGCGGGACTGGTACTGGTGGCGGGACGCTCGTCCGGGCACCACGCCCGGGACGCCGGGTGCCGAACCCACCAACTGGGAGTCGCACTTCTCGGGTCCCACCTGGACCTGGGATGAGAAGACCGGCCAGTACTACCTGCACATCTTCTCGCGCAAGCAGCCCGATCTGAACTGGGAGAACCCCGAGGTCCGGCAGGCGGTGTTCGCGATGATGCGGTGGTGGCTGGACCGCGGCGTCGACGGATTCCGCATGGACGTCATCAACATGATCAGCAAGGACACCTCCCTGCCGGATACGGAGCCGCGGCCCGGGTCGCTGTACGGACCCGGCGATCAGTACTTCACCTGCGGCCCGCGCAACCACGAGTTCCTCCAGGAAATGCACCGTGAGGTTTTCGCCGGCCGCGACGTCCACGTGCTCACCGTCGGCGAGATGCCCGGCGTTACCATCCCCCAGGCGGTGCTATTCACCGAACCCAAACGGCGCGAGCTCGACATGGTCTTCCAGTTCGAGCATGTACAGCTGGACATCGGCGCGCACAAGTACGACCTGCGTCCGCTCAAGCTTCCTGACCTGAAAGCTTCGATGGCCGCCTGGCAGGCGGGCCTGGCCGATCGCGGCTGGAACTCGCTGTACTTCGGCAATCACGACCAGCCCCGCTCGGTGTCGCGGTTCGGTGATGACGGCAAGCACCGGGTGGCATCGGCCAAGACGCTGGCCACCGTTCTGCACCTGCACCGCGGCACGCCCTACGTATTTCAGGGCGATGAGCTCGGGATGGCTAACGCGCCGTTCACCGCCATCAGCGATTACCGCGACATCCAGGCGCTCAATTTCTACGCCGAAGCCGCCGCGCGCGGTGGCGCCGATCTGCCCGCGCTCCTGCTGGCGATGGCGCGGATGAGCCGCGACCAGGGCCGCACCCCGGTCCAGTGGAACTCCTCCCCGAGCGCTGGGTTCACCACCGGCACGCCCTGGCTCGCCATCAATCCCGACTACGTCGAAGTCAACGCGGCCGCTGAGGTCGGCGACCCCGGCTCGGTATATGAGTATTACCGGCAGCTCATCGCCCTGCGCCACACCGACCCCGTCGTCACCGAAGGCGACTTCGAGCTCCTGCTCCCCGACCACCCGGCGATCTGGGCGTTCTTGCGCCGGACCGGCCATGCCGAGCTGCTGGTCGCCGCGAACTTCTCCTCGGACGAAGTGGCGGGGACGTCCCTGCCGCTCGACAGCGGCTGGTCCGCCGCCCAGGTGGTCCTGGCCAACCTGCCCGGCACCCCGCTCCGGCCCCTGCCTGACCTGAAACTCAGGCCGTGGGAATCCATCATCTGGCGCCGAGACCTATGACCGGATAGTTCAGATGGGGTAGCGGGTGGGTTCGGTGGTGCTGGTCCGGCCGGAGGGGGCGGTCCAGCGGAAGGTGCCCGGGGTGATCTGCTCGACCTTCCAGCGGGGGTGCTGTTTGAGCCGGTGGTCATGCCGGCACTTCGGACCCCCATTACACAAACACGTCCGGCCGCCCGCCTCGTAGGGGATGTTGTGCTCGAAGTCGGCCTGGGTGGCGGGTCTTCGGCAGGCGGGGGCGGTGCAGGTCGCGTGCCGGATCTGGGCCAGGTGCCGCAGTTTGCGGCCGGGGTCATGCCCGGCCGCCTCGAACCGGTGATCACAGCTCCCGGTGGCGATCGGGTCCACCGCGAATGCCAGGTCCCGCTGCCCGGGAACCCCGGTGGTGAACCGCCAGGATCCGTACCCGCCCGGCGGCCCGTCCCGGCCGCCGGCGGTGACCGTGAACCCCGGGCCGTCCCGGCTGGCCGCGCCGGGCGGATCCGGCGGATCGGGCGGATCCGGCGGATCGGGCGGGTCGCGGCCTTCCGGCGCCCGGGGCCGGGGCCGCCCGCCCGGCTGTTTCTTACGGTTCCCGGGTTCCACCCGGGCGCACCCGTGCCCGATCGCGTGGCCGTCCTATCGGTGACGGTCAGGCACCAGGTGGTCGTGGGGTTGGCGGCGGCGGCGCGGGCCAGGTCCCGGGCCAGCCACGGGTCGACCGGGCCCAGCCCCGGGATCTGCCCCGGCCGGTCCGCCAGCCCCAGCAAGGTGGTCAGCGGGACGGTCAGGTGCAGCCGCCCGACGAACCCCGACGGCCGCACCCCCGCCCCCGGCGCGGTCATCGGCCCGGCCGGATCCGCCGGACCGGGGACCTCGGGGGTCCTGACCCGCCGGTCCCCGGACCGCCTGCCGGACCGCCGCCGCTGCCACCGCTCCCGCCGGCCTCGCCGTTCCCGCCGGTCTCACCGGGCTTGCCGGTCTCACCGGTCTCACCGGGCTTGCCGGTTTCACCGGGCTTGCCGGTCTCACCGGGCTTGCCGGGCTTGCCGGTTTCACCGGTCTCGCCGGGCTTGCCGGGCTTGCCGGGCTTGCCGGGCTTGCCGGTGGTGCCGTCACATGCGGGGGCGGGGGGAGCGGGGCGGGAGTCTTTGTCCAGCAGCAGGTCGAGGTAGGCGCGGGCGCGCAGCTCATCCATGCTGCCGGCCAGCCCGGCCTTGCGGAGCTGCCGGGCCCACCAGGAGATCCGCTGGTCCGCGGCGAGCACCTCGGCGGGGGGGAGTTCCCGGCCGGCCAGCGCCGCGTTCCCGCTGTCCTCGGCCCACCGCTGCACCCGGGCGTCCTTCGCGGCCTCCTCCCGCCGCTTCCGCGCCTTCTGCGGCGCGACGGCCATCACCGCCTGGGCGATCGCGGCCCGCAGCCCGCCCGGCGTCAGCCGCCCGGCCCGCCCCAGCACCAGCTCCTCCGCCGCCCGGGCCTCCTCCGCATCCAGCAGGACGGTGGCCCAGGCGATGATCTGCGCCTTGGCATGCCGCAGGATCCCGGCGCGGAACGCCGCCCTGGTGCCGGGCAGCCTGACTTCCAGGTCCCGGGCCAGGTCCAGCATCCCCTCCGCGGTGCCGCGGCCCTCGGCCAGCAGCTGGGCGATCTCATCCCCGGCGAACTCCTCCCGCTCCGCCGGCATCCCTGCCGGGCCCGCCAGCCGCGTGGCCGGGGGCGGGACGGCGGCGGGTGAACTCCGCCAGCGCGGCGTGCTTGAGGGAACACGCGGTGGCCTCGGCCCGGTCCAGCGCGCCGATGATCCCGGCCAGCTCATCATCACTGGCCCCGGCGAACCGGTCATTATCTCCGGCGGCGTCCTCAGCGAACCCCAGCAGCACCCCGCCGCCGGGCGCCACATCCAGCGGCTGCCCGGTGCCGAACCCGCCGGCCGGGCCAGGCGTACTCACCGGGGACCCGCCGCGCCGAGCCGGGCATCCCCGGCCCGCGGCGGCCCACCCTCACCCCGGCCTGGGGCACCTCGACGTCCGGGGGCAGCCCGGCCGCCCACTCCGCCTCGGCGGCCTGCTCCGCGGCCTGGGCGGCGGCGATCCGCCGGGACTCCGCCCGCAACCCGTCCAGGTCCACGTCATCGGGCAGCGCCGGATCGTCCGGATCCGGGCACCACCGGGGATCCTGCTCGGGATCCGGCGGCGGATCACCGCTGTCCGTCGCGGCCAGCCACGCCTCCCACTCCTCCGGGTCAGCCAGCGGATCCGTCCCGGCCGGGACCGGCCGCCACCCGTCCGCCTCATCGATGGGATTGCCCGCGACGTCCCAGCCCCAGGTCGGATCGGGCTGCCCGGCCCGGGGCGCATGCGCGCCCAGGGCCCGGGTCTCGCCCGGCCCGCGGCCTGAAGGAGCTGGTCCCCGGGGCATGCACCACCACCCGTTCGGAAGAATAATCTCTCTATAGAACATGATAGCGAAATAATATCTCTCTTACAAGCATAAACAGGAAATTAGAACAAAGATACTGGTGTGACAGGTGCGGTTCGGGCGGGATCTCGCGGACGCCGAACTAGAGGTTTTGGTAACCGGGATCCCCTCGGCGGGCAAGCGGAGCGGCGCCTCCAAGGGCATCCGCTTGCGAATCGCAGCACGCCGGCAGCATGAAAAGAGGTGTCCGGGCCCGCCTGAATCGCGGCGAGACCCCGGGCCACGCCCATGACCCTGCCATCTAATGTTCTCCCTCCGTATACCGATTGCGAACCCGTTACTAGCCGTCCCGGAATGGCCGGCAACAGGCGCCGCTATTGCTGGTCGGGGCGCTCCGGAAACGGCGGCGAGGACGCTGCGGAGTATTGAAGACACGCCGCGTGACCTGGACATATGTGACACGAAGGCATTAAGGGTGGAACATTAGCGTTGTGCTGACAATCCTGACAGGAAGGTCCCGCCCATGCTCCCGGAGCCGACCGTACCGAAACGGGCTGCCGCGTCGGCCCGGCCGCAGCCCTGGGCCATGACTCCATTGTTCTCCGTGCCGGACAGCGGGGAGCCTGATGAAATCCCGTCACCCGGGCGCGGATCCCGTGGGACCCGCGCGTCCGGGCGTGCTCGCCGGACGAATTCCCGCCCGCCCGCGAATTCGCGTATTTCAGCGAGTCGAGCTAATCGTAACGGCATAACCGGGAAATCTAGTTCGCATAAAGAGGCTGGAGACTTGCTGGTTGTCACCGCTGAGCGGCTGCGCCGGGCGCTCGGGCGAAGTTTCCTGCGTTACGGCGTGGCCGGGGACCTCGAGGCCGCCGTCCATGCCGCTATGAACGTCATCGAGCCCGTGCTCGAGGCGCGGGACACCGAGATCCTGCGGCTGCGCGGCCTGATGGCCGGAAAGCTCCCTCGTCGGTAGCGTCTTAGGTCGCGATGTCGGGATAGGGCATCGTGACGTGGTCCATGGCCCGTGCGTAGGCGAGCTGGTATTCCAGTGGTCCGTGGTCGCGCTCGAACATGGCGATGAACAGGGTGAGGGTCAGGAAGGGATGGGCCCCGAGCTGGAACAGCGCCACGTGATCGTGGCCGGCCAGGGCCTGGCGTTCTTCGCCGGTGAAGGCGAGCCAGGTTGACTTTTCCGCGGCCATGCAGTTGAGCAGGGTGTTGGCTCTTTCCCGTTCCCACCAGTCCACCGTCCCGGCCGGGTCGTGGCGGTACCGCTCGACCAGCTCTGGGTCGCGGTCGACGGTGTACAGGAATTTGTTGAGCAGGTACTTGCTCATGACGCTGCTTCTTCCACGGCCGGGGCCGGCGTCTCCCTCGGGGTACCAGGTGAAGTAGGCCTCCATGGTGTGGAACAGGTCCAGGGTGTCGGTGTAGTCGGCCTTGGCGCCGTCGCCGGCGGCGCCCATCATCAGCATGAAGTCCATGAACCCGTGGGTGGCGTTGCCTGGGGCGTGCAGGCTGTCGAGGGTGACCTCGGCCAGGGCGCCGTCGATGTCGCCGTTGGCGATCCACTCGACGGCTTTGCGGTCGAATTCGGGGTCGGGGCCGTGCGGGCCGAACTGGCGGGGGCCGCCGAGTTCAAGCGACAGGTGCCCGGTGCCGATGATGGCGACCCGCTTATCCGCGGGCCAGGATTCGACCATCCGGCGCAGCGCCCGGCCCAGCTCCACGAACCGTGGCGGCCGTGGCATCGGCGGCGCGAAGATGTTGGTGTAGACCGGCACGACCGGCAGGTCGGCTTGCGGCCGCAGCGTGATGATGGGGCAGGTCACGCTGTGGTCGATGCGCAGTTCATTGCTGAAGGCCAGGTCGAATCCCGCGTCCAGGCCCTGCCGCAGGATGTGCGCGGCCAGGTCCTCCTCGCCGGCCAGCCGCATCCGGGGCAGGCCGAATTCGCGTTCCTCGTTGTACCAGTTCGCGTCGAAGACGGGTGCCTTGCCCACCAGGAACTGCGGCATGTTGTCCAGCCACAGCTGGTGGAAATGGTCGCTGCCCACCATCAGCAGGACATCCGGCTCGGCCTGGGTGAGCGTGGCCCGGAACGCCTCGATCTTGGCCACCCATTCGTCGGCGAACGGCGGCCGGTCAGCGCCGGATGAGGTGCTCGCCCGGTAATAGAAAGGATGGTGGGTCGAGGCGATAACCGCGGCGACGGTGGCCATGAAGCCTTCCCTTCAGTCCGCCCGGGCGACATCCGGGTCCACGTAGACGGCATTACGGTCGACGGTCAGGTAGGCGTCCATCCCGATCGGACGGCGGCGCTCCTCGGCGATCTGGCCGAGCAGCCCGGCCGCCCGGGCCAGCAGCGCGAACCCGCGCAGTAGCTCGACCGGGAGCCCGAGGTCGGCGAGCGCGGCTCCGCAGACCCCGGCGCCGTTGAGGGGGAGCCGTCGGCCGAGCACCTGTTCGTGCACCCGGCCGATCGCCTCGAATAGCCGCAGGTGCGGGCCGCGCAGTCCTTCGGCCTCCGCGATCGCGATCAGCGCCGGGGTCCGGGGGTCGAGCACCTTGTGCACGGGATGCCCCAGGCCGGGGACGAAGCGCTTCTCCGCCCGCGTCTGCCGCACCGCCGCCAGGGCGAGCGCGTCCCAGCCGTCGTCGTCGTCCGGCAGCTCGCCGCCGGCGGCCTCCTGCCGTGCCAGCACGTCGTGCAGGTAGATGCCGCAGTCCTCGGTCACCCCGAGAAAGCGGGAGCCGCCGCCGAGCAGCCCGGCCGCGAGCGCGCCCTGCAGCGAGTCCGGTGCGGACAGGTAGGTCAGCCGCGCGGCGATCGCGGTCGGCGTGAACCCGTGATCGGCCAGCGCGACCAGCACGGCCTCGAACACCCTCGTCTGCTGCGGCGTCGGCCGGCGCAGCGCGACCAGCCAGAAGGCCAGTTCCCCGAAGCTGACCTTGCCCATCAGGTCGGCGGTCAGGTTCTGACCAAGCAGCCGGATCTCGTCGGCACTCGACGTGCCGAGGGAGGTGGGGAAGGACAGCCCGCCGGAATCGCTGGTCACGTCTGGCCCTCCTGTCTTCCGCTGAGCCGCGGGTCCGGCTCGCTGAGCCGCGGGTCGGGCTCGCTGAGCCGCGGGTCGGGCTCGCTGAGCCAGCGGCGGATCGCCTCGCCGTGCTCGTCCACGCCCGGCGGCGGGAGCCGGTAGCCGGCCGGGGTCTCGGAGAAGGTGATCGGGTTGCGCACCGAGGGGATCGCGGCGTCGCCCTGCCCCACGCTGACGACCGGTTCGAGTCCCACCTCGGCGGCGAACGCCACGCCCTGATCGATGGTGTTAATCGGTCCGCAGGGCACGCCGGCCGCGATCAGCTCGCGGAACCAGTCAAGCTTGGCCCGCGTCCGCAGCCGCTCGACCAGCAGCGGCCGGAGCTCGTCCCGGTTAGCCGTCCGGTCCTCGTTCCGGCTGAACCGCGGATCGGCGGCCAGCTCCGGCACGCCGAGAATCTGCGCCAGCTTACCGAACTGGGCGTCGTTTCCCGCGGTGATGATCAGCTCGCCGTCCGCGCAGGGCAGCGGCTCATACGGGAACAGGCTGGGATGGCTGTTGCCCATCCGGAACGGCACCACGCCGCCGGCCACGTAGGCGCTGGTCTGGTTCACCATGCCGGACATCGCCGAGGCCAGCAGGCTGAGCTCGACATGCTGTCCGCGGCCGGTGGCGTGCCGGTGGTTCAGCGCGGCCAGGATCCCGATGGTGGCGTGCAGCCCGGCCATCACGTCGAACACCGCGACGCCGGCCCGGAAGGGCTCGCCGGCCGGGTCTCCTGTCACGCTCATCAGGCCGGAGATGGCCTGGACGATGAGGTCGTAGCCGGGCAGCGGCGCGCCCTCCGGGGCGCTGCCGAACCCGCTGATCGAGGCGTAGATGACCGCCGGGTTCCGCGCCGATACGGTCTCGTAGTCCAGGCCGAAGCGGGTCAGGCCGCCCGGCTTGAAGTTCTCGATGAAGATGTCGGCGCGCCGGGCGAGTTCGTGCGCCGCGGCCAGGTCGTCCGGATCCCGCAGGTCCAGTGCGACCGAGCGCTTGTTGCGGTTGACGCCGAGGTAGTACGTCGAGATGCCGTCGCGGACCGGCGGCTGCCAGGTGCGGGTGTCATCCCCGGCCGGGCTCTCGACCTTGATAACCTCGGCCCCGAGGTCACCGAGAAGCATGGTCGCGTACGGCCCGGCCAGGATCCGGGAGAAGTCAGCCACCAGCAGCCCGGTCAGCGGCCCGGCGGCCCGTTCGGGCTCGAGCCCTTGGCCATCAGGCCCCTGCTGGTTGACGGTCATCGCTCTCCTATCCCTGTCGCCGTACAGTCGTCCGTTGTACGGACAGCTGTCCATAGAAGGCGTCCGAACTAGCCTAGAGCCTAGGGATCTTCTGTCAAGCAGTAAGTCGGCGTGCGAATCGCTTGACAGTCGATCGCCTCATGTTCGACAGTGACACTGGTCGAACTCACGACCGCTCAGCGGACGATCGTCCGCAGGAATTTAGCGACGCCTGGAGGTTTTGATGTCGAATCCCGAGTCAGGCCGTCCGGTGGTGCTGCGCGGCGGCACGGTACTCACCATGGACGACGCGCACACGATACTCACCGACGCGGACGTGCTGGTGGCCGGCGACCGGATCGCCGCGGTGGGGCCGCACCTGGAGGCACCGGCCGGCGCGCTCGAGATCGACGCGAGTGGCGGCATCGTGATGCCGGGGATGATCGACACGCACCGGCACATGTGGCAGACGGCGATGCGCGCCTACGGCGCGGACTGGACGCTGACCCAGTACTTCGTCTGGTACTACCTGGAGCACGGCCGGGTGTTCCGCCCCGAGGACATCTACGCCGGCAACCTCGTCTCGGCCTGGGAGTCCCTCGAGGCCGGCGTGACCACCACCGTGGACTGGTCACACGGGCTGCAGACCCCCGACCACGCCGAGGCGGCCGTCGACGCGCTGCAGGCGGTACCTGGGCGGTTCGTGCTGGCCTACGGCAATATCCAGGCCGGCCCCTGGGAGTGGACCGCTGACCCGGGCGTCCGGTCGTTCTTCGCCCGGCACCCGGCCAGCGACATGCTCGGGTTCCAGCTTGCCTTTGACGTCACCGGCGACCCGGCCTTCCCGGAGAAGGCGGCGTTCGAGGCGGCCCGCGAGCTGGGCCTGCCGGTCACCACCCACGCCGGGGTCTGGGGGGCCACCAACGACGACGGCATCCGGCTGATGCACGAGAACGGGTTCATGACCCCGCAGACGGTCTACGTGCACGCCGCCACGCTGGCCACCGATTCCTACCAGCGCATCGCCGCCACCGGCGGCACCATCTCGGTGTCGACCGAGTCCGAGCAAAGCGCCGGGCAGGGCTACCCGCCCACCTGGCAGGTGCGCCGCCACGACATCCCGGTCGCGCTGTCGATGGACACCAGCGTGTGGTGGAGCGGCGACCTGTTCTCGGCCATGCGCACCACGCTAGGCGCGGACCGTTCCCGCGAGCACCTCGAGGCGCACGTCAAGGGCGACACCGTCACCAACTCCCACCTGCGCGCCGAGCACGTCGTGGACTGGGCCACCCGCGGTGGCGCCCGCGCTCTGGGCCGCGACGACCTGGGCCGTCTCGAGCCCGGCGCCAAGGCCGACGTGGTGCTCATCAAGAACGACGACTCGCCGGTCTCGTTCCCGCTGCTGAACCCCTACGGTCACATCGCCTTCCAGGCCCAGCGCGGCGACGTGCACACCGTCCTGGTGGACGGGCAGGTGGTCAAGCACGCCCATCGCCTGGTGGGCGCCGACCTCGGCGCGGTGCGGCGCACCGTCGAGGCCACGGTCGACTACCTGCGGTCCGCGCTCGGCGAGGAGGCCTGGGCGGGCGGGATGAACCCGGACCTGCCCGGCACCGAAGTCCTGGACAACCCCTACCAGTACACCGACTACAAGTCCGAATCCACGCACGGCGCGCGCGGCAGCGTATTCGGCGAGGGGGACTAGGGGACCGCATGGCCGGACGCGGCAACGGGCCAGACTTCGTCGAGGCGCTGGCCCGTGGGCTGGACATCCTGGCCTCGTTTGGTGCCGGTCAACACGGTGCCGGTCAACACGGTGCCGGTCAACACGGTGCCGGTCAACACGGTGCCGGTCAACACGGTGGGGACCACCGAAGCATGTCACTGAGCGAGGTGGCGCAGGCGGCCGGCCTGGCCCGGCCCACGGCCCGCCGGCTGCTGCTCACGCTCGAGGAGCTCGGCTACGTCCGGTCCGCGGACGGGACCTTCGAGCTGACGCCGAAGGTGATGAACCTGGGTATGGCGTACGTCAGCTCCCTGGGCCTGTGGGATATCGCCCGGCCGCATATCGAGTCGCTGGTGGCCCGCACCGGCGAATCGTCGTCGATGGCCCAGCTCGACGGCTCCGATATCGTCTACGTGGCCCGGGTCTCGGTGCCCAAGCTGATCGCCTTGCGAGTGGAAATCGGCACCCGCTTCCCGGCCGCGCAGACCTCGCAGGGGAAGGTCCTGCTCGCCGCCCTGCCGCCGGAACAGGTCGAGGTCACCCTGGCCCAGCCCAGCCGCTCCGGGCTGCCGCCCTATATCGGCCGGTCACCCGATCAGCTGCACGACGAGCTTCAAGGCGTCCGGGCGCGAGGCTGGGCACTGGCCGACGAGGAGCTCGCCCCCGGCGTCCGCTCGGTGGCCGTGCCGGTCCGCGACGGAACCGGAGCCACCCGGGCCGCGATGAACGTCACTGTGCACGCGGCCGAGACGACCACCCAGCACCTGCTCCGTGAATACCTGCCCTTGCTGCTGACGACGGCGGGTGAGGTCAGCGCCGAGTGGGCGCTGTGGCAGTCACGCCCGCACGCGGAAATCCCCCGCCAGGACGAAGCCGGACCCGCCACGGCGTGAGCCCGACCCGGCCGCGGCGTGAGCCCGTACCGCCCGCAGCGTGAGTCCGACCCGGCCGCGGCATGAGCCCGACCAGGCCACGGCGTGAGCCTGTACCGGCCGCGGCGTGAGCCCGCCGCCCTACGCGTGCCCCCGCTGCGCTAGCGCCGGGCGCCACGACCGGTTATCGTCGCCTTCGACGCCAGCAGCGATACCTGGGCGTAAGGAGTCGTGCGTGCCCGAGCCGGGTCCCGCAGGTGAGCACCAGCCGGTCGAGCGCGCGGCATCGCGTGAGGACACCGATCTCGGGAAGGTCGAGGCCGAAGCTAGGGCGCGGCTCGGCCTCGCCGAAGCCGACGCGTTCCTGACCCGGCTGGAGCAGCTGTCCTTCGACATCCTCGAGCCGCTCCGCCAGCTGTACGGCGGCGTCGTGGACGTGAACGCCTTCGCCGCCGAGCTGGTCCTAGACGCGCTGCGGGCCGCGGCGCAGCGTCCGGCGGCGTTGCGGCTGCTCGATCGCCGCCGCGAGATCGACCCGGCCTGGTTCCAGCGGTCCCGGATGATCGGCTACGTCTGCTACGCCGACCGGTTCGCTGGCTCGCTGCAGGGAGTCAGGCAGCACCTGGATTACCTGGCAGAGCTGGGCGTCACCTACCTGCACCTGATGCCGCTGCTGCGGCCGCGTGAGGGGCAGAACGACGGCGGCTATGCCGTGATGGACTACGACGCGGTCGATCCGCGGGTCGGGACGATGGACGACCTGCAGGCGCTCGCCGGTGATCTGCACGAGCGCGGCCTCGTCCTGTGTATCGACCTGGTGCTTAACCACACCGCACGGGAGCACGAATGGGCCCGCAAGGCGCTGGACGGCGAGCCTGGTTACCGCGAGATGTACCTGGTGTACCCGGACCGGACGCGGCCCGATGCCTACGAGCGCACGCTGCCCGAGGTGTTCCCGGACACTGCGCCGGGCAACTTCACCCAGGTCCCCGGTCTGGGCTGGGTGTGGACGAGCTTCCACGAGTATCAGTGGGACCTGAACTACGCCAACCCGGCGGTGTTCCGGGCCATGCTGGGCACGATGTTCGCGCTGGCCAACCGCGGCATCGACGTGCTGCGGCTGGACGCGGCGCCGTTCCTGTGGAAGCGGCTGGGCACCGACTGCCAGAACCAGCCCGAGGCGCACCTGCTCGTGCAGGCGTTCCGGGCGCTGACCCGGCTGGCCGCGCCGGGCCTGCTGCTGAAAGCCGAGGCGATCGTCAGCCCGGAGATGCTGGCCCAGTACCTGGGCGGTCATGACCGGTACCGCCCGGAATGCGACCTGGCTTACGACAACCAGCTCATGGTGATGCTCTGGTCGACCCTGGCCACCCGTGACGTCCGCCTGGCCGAGGCCGCCCTCATCCGTCGCCGGCCCGCGCCCGCGCCGACCTCCTGGGTCACCTACGTCCGCTGCCACGACGACATCGGCTGGGCCGTGTCGGACGCCGACGCGGCCGCCGCCGGGCTGAACGGATTCGCCCACCGGCGCTTCCTGTCCGACTTCTACGCTGGCGCCTTCCCCGGCTCGTTCGCTCGCGGGGCCCGCTTCCAGGACAACCCGGCGACCGGCGACGCCCGGACCTCCGGCGCGGCCGCGTCGCTGTGCGGCATCGAAGCTGCGCTCGAAGCCGGACCCGGAGCCGGACCCGAGGCCGGACCCGGAGCGAGACCCGAGGCCGGACCCGGAGCGAGACCCGAGGCCGGATCGGAAGCCGGGAACGCCGGCGATGCCAGCGCCCTCACCGCCGGTCTTAGGCGCCTGGAGTCGATGTACGCCGTCGTCTTCTCCTTCGGCGGCATCCCGCTGATCTACATGGGTGACGAACTGGCGCTGCGGAACGACTCCGGGTGGGCGCGGGACCAGGCACACGCGCATGACAACCGGTGGATGCACCGGCCGCTGATGGACTGGTATGCGGCCGCCATGCGCCGCGATCCCGGCTCGCTGGAAGGCCGGATGTTCGCCGCGATCCGGGAACTGACCCGGGCGCGGCGCTCACTCCTGGCCCTGCGCTCGGGCGGTACCACTGAGCTCCTGCCGACGGAGAACCGCAGCGTGCTCGCCTACCGCCGAACCCACCCGCGCAGCGCACCTTTTCTGTCGCTCACCAACTTCAGCGATATCGCCCAGCCAGCCGACGCCGGGCTACTCGCCCGCGCCGGCCTGCACGAGCCCGTGCACGTGCATTCGACCGTCGGCAAGCTAACCCTCGCCGACGGCCGGATCGAACTGCCACCCTGGGGCTTCGTCTGGCTCACCGGCACCTGAACCACTTCGGGCGTCGTCCATCGCACGAACAGGTGAGGCCGCGCGAAGGCGCGCCCCGCGCCTGGCGGCTGACCCTGGATCTGTACCTGAACCGCGGTGCGCGCCTAAGCTCTGGCTATGACAGGTCCCTCGCCGGGCGCGGACCGGAAGAGCCTCCGCGCCTCGGATCAAGATCGCGAGCACGCGGCGGAGGTACTGCGCGATGCGGCCGGGGAGGGCCGGCTGAGCCCAGACGAGCTCGATGAGCGGCTGGACGCCGTATATGCGGCCAAGACCTACACCGACCTCGAGCCGATCATCCAGGACCTGCCGCATACGGGACCAATGCCACCCCTCGCTCCCGCGGTAGCCTCGGCTGATAGCGCCGCGGTGAACCGGTTCGGCGGCGAGCCGACGTCGAGCGCTGCCATCGCCATCATGGGCGGCTTCTCGCGCAAGGGTGCTTGGGTTGTGCCCGCGGATTTCACCGCGGTGGCGATCATGGCCGGTGGCGAGCTTGACCTGCGGGAGGCACGGTTCGCGGAGCGCGTGGTGCGGATCCACGCAACCGCGATTATGGGCGCCATCGCCATAATCGTGCCCGATGACGCCGAGGTACACGTTACCGGCATCGGGCTGATGGGCGCCTTCGAGCACGGCCCCACCGGCACCGGACAGCCTGGGGCGCCGAAGATCCTCATCAGCGGACTTGCCTTCTGGGGCGCCGTCGACGTCAGGCGGAAGCCGCCGAAGGACGACATCAAGCGTCAGAAGCTCGAGAACAAGCTTCGGAAACTGGAGTCGAAGAGACCGCGAGAGCTATAACCGAACACCGGCGTGGAACTGGCCATCACGCCTGGTCGACGGTGTCGCGGAAGAAGGCGGTGAGCATCGCCGACATTTCCTCTGGCCGCTCCAGCGTGGGCAGATGCCCGGCCCACGGCAGCTCGGCCCGCCGGGCCCGGGCAGCAGGCCGGCCAGCCGGTCATGCAGCAGGACCAGCACCGGGCCGGTTCCCGCTACGTCATAGGCGATCATCACGGTTAAGGTAACCCGCGCCCGCGGCCCGCGCACCTGGTTATAGCGGTCCGCAGCCCTGCGCGGTGGGACGGATCGCGTCTACGTCGGCGGGCTGATCGATCGCGAACGCGCGGCCCGCACCTAAAGACATAAAACCATTATTTCGGCCGAACGGGCATCCGTGCGTGCCCCCAGCCCGCCAACCCGCCCGCCGGCCGTAGCCGCCCATACCCGCGTCGAGCGCCCTCTTACGGCCGGCGCCCGACGCCGGCCACGATCATGCTGGTTTGTTCCTCGCCGCCGCCGGGCGGACGGCCGGGCTGCCACGCCGAGGTTTCCGCCAGACCGGGCGGAACAAGCTCCAGGCCGTCGAACAGGGCCGAGATCTCGTTCCAGGAATGGGCGTAGATCCGGGCCCCGTCCTGGGCGTTGTACGTCCGGGCGAAATCCTGGCCGGCCTCGCCCTTGGCGAATCCCACGGAGATGATCACGTACGACCCCGGAGCGAGCGGCGCGGTGAACGCGGCCACGATGCCCCGGGCGGTCTTGGCGTCCACGAAGTGGAGCACGCAGGCCAGGATGACGCACGTGGGAGCGGCTAGGTCGAGCCCGGCGGCCCGGATGTCGTCGTCGCCGAGGACGGTCTGCGGGTCACGCATGTCCCCGTCGACCGCGACGACCCGGCGGCTGCCGCCGGCTAGCAGGGCCTGTGAATGCCGGACGGCCACCGGGTCAAGGTCCACGTAGGCCACTATCGGGTCGGGGATGACGGCCTGGGCCGCCTCGTGAGTGGCCCGCCACAGCGGTGCCGCGCCGTCGGCTACCACCGGGGAGGTGGGCAATCCCGAACCGACGTCAAGGAACTGCCGCACGCCCTGCGCGGCCACGTAGCTGACCGCCCTGGTCAGGAACTTCTTGTTGTCAAACGCCTGCTCGGCGATGTTGGGCCGCAGTTCCCGCACCGCCTCGGCCGCTTTGCGGTCGGCTTCGAAGTTGTCCTTGCCGCCGAGCCAGTAGTCGTACATACGGGCCATGTTCGGCTTGGTCGTGTCAAAGGGAATCGTCATGAGACCTCCAGCGCAAGAGGCAAGCATAAAGAGTCAGACCGGGCCCGAACGCCATCGCGACCACCGGCGCACCGGGTGCCAGCGTACGGCGGCGAAGCTCGCCGAGCACGAGCAGCAAGGTCGCCGAGGAGCAGTTGCCGTGCTCGGCCAGGACGCGGCGGGAATCGGCGAGGTCGTCATCGGCCAGGCCCAGCCGGTCGGCGACCACGTCCAGGATCCGGGGGCCGCCGGGATGGACGGCCCACGCCGCCACCTCACCGCGCTGCAGCTGGTTGCGGGCCAGCAGGTCATCCACGGCCGGCCCGACCTGCGCCGCGAGGACATCCGGAACGCGCCGGTCCAGCGTCATCCGGAATCCGGCGTCAGTGACCGACCAGGTCATCAGCGAAGCGGCTTCCGGTACCGTGCAGGCGGTGATGTCGACCAGGGCCAGGCCGCCGCCCGGGCGTCCGGTGGCAGGCTCCATCACCACGGCGGAGGCCGCGTCGCTGAACAGCGCGTGCGCCACGATCTGTTCCATGTCGGCCGTCGGCGGCTGGACATGCAGGCTGGCCAGCTCGACGCATACCAGCACGGCAGGCTGCTGCCTGGCCGTCACGTAGTCGGCGACCGCGCCGAGCCCGGGCACCGCCCCGTAGCAGCCCATGTGCCCGATGAACAGCCGTTGCAGGGACGCCGGGAACCCCAGCTTGGCGGCCAGGTGGTGATCCACGCCCGGCGTGGCGTAGCCGGTGCACGACACTACGGCCAGCAACCCGATATCGCGGGGGCTGCAGTCCGCCGCGGCCAGCGCCCGGGCGACCGCGTCGGTCGCGAGCGGGACGCCCTCGTCGAGGTAGCGCGTCATCCGCCGTCCGGTCGTCCAGGAGGACACGTCCTCCTGGCTGGGATCGACCGCGCAGTGCCGGTGCCGGACTCCCGTCGACATGAACACCCGCCGGGCCGACCGGCTCTGCCGGAAGTGCCGGGCGAAGAAGCCGTCCCACAGCTGCTCCTGGGTGCGCGACGGCGGGCAGGCACTGGCCGCTCCGGTGATCACCGGGAATGAGCCGCGAACGGCGCCCGGGACGCTTACCACAACTGGTCCGACACTCGCATTCCTCCATCGGGGCCTGAGTTGATCATCGGTTATCCTCACCCGTCACGCCAATCACCCGTCACGCCAATCACCCGGGCCGCGATGGGCCGGCCAGCGCGGCGCGTAGCGCGTCCGCCAGCCCGGCGGCCCCGTCCGGTGCGGTGGCCGTGCCGAAGATGTAGGCGTCGGGGCGGATCAGCACGATGTCCCGCTCCATCGCGCCGAACCAGCGGCCGTACGCTCCGGTGCGGTCATCGACCGGGCCGCCCGCGGTGACCTGGAACGAGCGGCCGCCGAGCGACGCCCACCAGTGCGCGAGCCCGGCGGGGAACGTAGCGGCGGGATCGGCCGACTGACCCAGCAGGACCCAGCTCCCGCTCGTGATGTCGTCGAGGCGGTGGGCCTGACCATCCAGGCCGACCGGTGCTTGCAGAGCCGGCTTCCCGGCGTGCGGATCGCCGGGGAGCAGGATCCCTGGCCCGAGCGGCGGCCGGTCCGGGAGCGGCACGGGGCCCGCCTGGCCGATCGGCAGGAAGTTCTCGTCCCTGGCCGCGGCCTCGGCTGGGTCGAGCACGCAGATGATCTTTCCGAGCTCTACGGAGAAGTCGATCTCGGCGCGGACCTGGGGTCCTCGCTCGGCGCCGTAGCTGTCCAGCAGGGTCTCGGGGGCCTGCCCGGCCAGCACGAGGTGGAGCCGCCAAGCCAGGCTGGCCGCGTCCCGCAGGCCCGAGCACAGTCCCTGGCCGGCGAACGGCGGCATCTGGTGGGCGGCGTCGCCCGCTACCAGCATCCGGCCGCGGCGCCACTCCTCGACCAGCCTGGCGGCGAAGGTGTAGGTCGCGTGCCGTTCCAGGGCCGCGTTGGCCGGGGTGAGGCCCCACGGCTCGAGCAGTCGCCAGGCGGTCGCCGCCGTGCCGAAGTCGTCGCGGTCGCTCGGCAGCCGCATGAACTCGAACCGGCGTCGTCCGGGTCCCCCGGACACCGCCGTGGTCGGCCGGGCCGGATCGCAGACCTGGATATTCAGCGGCGACCAACGGGCCGGCTCGGCCGGTGAGACGTCGACGATCAGCCACTGAGCCTGGTAGTGCAGGTCGAGGACGTCCAGGCCCGCCAGCGACCGCACGCGACTGTCGGCCCCGTCGCACCCGATGACCCACCGCGCGCGCACGCCGACGCCCCCCGGCTCCGCCGCCCGCACGGAGGCGCCTTCACCGTCCGGCTGGACGTCGGTGACCTCATGGCCGGGCCGTACCGCGATGGTCGGCTGTCCGCTGACCTCCTCGGCCAGTAGCTGCTCCAGGTCGGGCTGGTAGAACATGGTCGACGCGGGCCATCCGGA
Organism: uncultured Actinomycetes bacterium; assembly: GCA_963806335.1. Lineage (GTDB taxonomy): Bacteria > Actinomycetota > Actinomycetes > Streptosporangiales > Streptosporangiaceae > Palsa-504. Next base: position 229,898 of record CAWDXO010000009.1, on the reverse strand, counting down.
CACCGTTGGAACGTCCGCCTCACCGTCCAGCCACAGCAGCGTGCCCGCGGTGGCGTTGCGCCACAGGTAGCTGTCCATCACCTCGGTCCGCGGCGCCAGGCGGTCCATGATCCCGGCGTTCTGCAAGATGCGAGCCGCCTCGTGGTCGAGGTGAACCGCGCGGGGCCGCCCGAATGCCGCCGCCTGCCGCTCCAGGACCTCCACTCGCCACCCGCGGCGGCCGAGCAGCAGGGCGAGCAGCAAGCCGACCGGGCCTGCGCCGATCACCGCGACGTCCGTGTCGACCAGCTGCGGGCCTCCCGTCACAGCCGGCTGCCGCGGGCGACGAGCTCGGCGACGTCGATGGCAGCGGCCAGCAGGACGGCGCGGAACAGCCAGCGCGATCCCGGCCGCCGGGCCAGGGCGATCCCGGCCGCCATCGTCACGGCCACGGCGATCAGGGCGGCCACGGCCCCCCAGCCCGGGTGGCCCGGCCCGAAGGACTCGATCACCGTGGCTGCCAGCAGCAGGACCACGGTGGCAGCCACGCTGCGCGACCGGCCGAGCCGGTGGGGGAGCCCCCGGACGCCCGTGGCCAGGTCGTCCGCCAGGTCGGGCACCACGTTGACCAGGTGGGCGCTGCAGCCGAGCAGGGCCGCGGCCGCCAGCGCCCACCACGGCGGCCACGAGGCCTGGGGGCCGCCCAGGGTAACGAAGGCGACCAGCAGGGGAAACGCCACCGCGTAGGGCACGAACGAGAAGACGGTCGCCTTCAGCCGCGCGTTGTACGCCCAGGCCAGGCCTACCGCTGTCAGGTGGGCCAGGGCCGCCCGCCAGCCGGACGCGAAAGACAGCGGCACGGTGGCGATCAGGGCGGCCAGCGCGCACCTGCCGACGGTGCGCCGGGAGACGAGCCCGGCCGCGACGGGCTTGTCCGCCCGCCGGGCGGCCGTGTCGCGCGCCGCGTCCAGCCAGTCGTTGTGCCAGCCGACCGATAGCTGCCCGGCCAGCACCGCGGCGCCCGCCAGGCCGACGCCGACGCCGCTGCGCCCGGTTCCTATGGCCAGCGCGACGGTCAGCGCCGTGACCATAGCCGTCGGCTCGGGGTGGGAAGCGCGGAGCAATGCGATGGCCGGGCCGGCGCCGCGAACGCCGGGCAGCCCGACCTGCTGTTCCCCGCCCATGGCGCCAACCTATGTCTTCTCCGGCAATGCTGCGAAGATCGGGGGATGGCAGCCATAACGCGACGGGTCAGAAACGACCCGGCTCAGTACGACGACCTGGCTGGTCAATGGTGGGATCCACGCGGGACGTTCGCCATGCTGCACTGGCTGGCGCAGGCCCGCGCGGCCCTGGTCCCGCCCGCCGCCCGGCCGGGAGCGGTGCTGGTCGACGTAGGCTGCGGGGCCGGCTTGCTCGCCCCGCACGTCACCGGGCTGGGGTACCGGCTGGTGGGAGTGGACCTCACCAGGTCCGCGCTGGTCCAGGCGGCCGAGCACGGCGTGACGGCGGTCCAGGGCGATGCCTCCGTCCTGCCGCTGGCCGACGGCTGCGCCGACGTGGTCTGCGCCGGCGAGATCCTCGAGCACGTGGTGGACCTGCGCGCGGCCGTGCGGGAAGCGTGCCGGGTCCTTCGTCCGGGCGGGGTCCTGGTCGTCGACACCATCGCCGCCACCTTCCTGGCGCGGCTTCTGGTCATCACGGTGGCCGAGCGGATACCGCGGGCCGCGCCCCCGGGGCTGCACGATCCCGCCCTGTTCGTCGACCGCCAGGTCCTGATCTCCGAGTGTGCCCGCCGCGGGGTCCAGCTCCAGCTGAACGGCCTGCGGCCGGGTGTGTGGTCGCTGCTGCGCTGGCTGCGCCGTCGGCAGCCGACGGCCCGGATGGTCCGCACCTGGTCCACCGCCGTCCTCTTCCAGGGCCGGGGCACCAAGGAGGAACCGTCAGATCCGGGCCACGGCCGCCCACGCGAAGGCGCTGACCTCGACTGGTCCGGCGGGTAGCCGCGGCCGGCAGTGTTCCCGCAGCGCGGCGCGCTGCTCCTCGGTCAGCGACGCGACGTACGCCCCGGCCGGGCCGACTCCGAGCGTGAACGGCTCCCACCACTGCTCGAACGAGTCGTAGCGCACGCGGACATTCAGGGTCGCCGCCTGCGCCTGGCCCAGGCCCGCCTCGGCGAAAAGGCCGGCCAGCTGGCCCTCCCGGACGCCGGCCAGGCCGGACTCGTCGTGCGCCGCCGGGTCAAGCTCGAGCACCGCCCGCCAGAATACGGCTAGCGGGCCGCGGCCGCTTGCGTGATCCCACACGCATGCCGCCACCGTTCCGCCGGGGCTGGCGACCCGGCCCATCTCCCGCAGGCCCGCCACCGGATCGGCCATGAAATGCACGACCAACTGCGCCAGCACGGCATCGAAAACGCCGTCAGGGAAGGGCAGCTGCTCGGCCGCCGACCGGCTGATATCGACCCCTGGCAGCCGCTCCCGCGCCGCCGCCACGAAAGACGCCGAGGGGTCCACCGCGCGGACCGCGTTCGCTCCCAGCCGCCTGACCAGCTCGGCCGTCAGCGCTCCCGGCCCGCAGCCCACGTCGAGCGCCCGCTGCCCCCGGCTAAGGCCGGCCAGGTCAGCGAACCGCACCGCCAGCGGCTCGGAGTACTTCCCCATAAAACGCAGGTAAGCGTCCGCGCCGACGTCAAAGCTCACCCCCGCACCCTACCCAGCACCATCTCGCCGGGTAAGCGTGCCGCCCTGCGGGAGGTGCGCCTGGACACCGCGGTCACGGCCGAATCGGCCTGGTGAAGCGCTCTGGCCGTACGAGTGTACGGATCGCGGCGTTCAGCGGCGCTGGCGAGGCGATGGACGAACAGCCGGGTCAGCGGCAAGGCGATGGCGAGTATCACCCAAGCCCGCAGCCGCCTGGAAAGAAACATCCACATGCTAAGCATCCTTTCTGTCCGGGCCAGCCAGCCGCCCCCGCGCCGAGCGCGGCTAATGGCCCGGCTTCTTCGGGTACCGTGTGGCCGCCCAGACAGGGACGCCCACTGCCTCCGCCGCGCTACCCGCGGTACGGCGCCCTAATCACTTTCAGGCCGCTGGGGATCACACCTGGGCGCGCGCAGCGCCTCCGGCGTCTCGAATTGAGCGACGAAGCGGCTCACCCACTGCCACCCCCTGCCCTTCTCCGTGCCCGGCCGGTTACGCCGGCCCGGCCGGCCCGGCCGCCCCGGTGACTGGTGCTCGGACCGCGCTACCCGCCCGGCCCAAGCTGCTGCTACGCTCCGAGGATGGAGATACGAACGGCATGATTGACTACATCGGCGCGGCCGCGCTGTTCGTCTTCATCGTCGTGGTCTTGTTCCTGCTCAGGCGCAGCGACCAGCGCCGCAACCGCGAGTCCTGACCCGGACCGCCCGGCGGTCGGCCGGGGCCCCGGACGCTCAGCTCTTGTCCAGCCGGCGGATCGCGACCTCGTGCAGGAGCAACCGGATGGCGGCGGCGACCGGAATCGCCACGAGCGCGCCGATGATGCCCATCAGTACCCCGCCGATCAGCACCGCCACCAGGCTGACGATGGCCGGCACCTGAACGGTGCGGCCCATGATCCGCGGCACGATGAGGTAGTCCTCGGCGAGCCGGTACGCCACGTAGAACGCGAGGGTGGCGAGCGCTACCGGCAGGGACACGGTCAGCGCGACGAGGGACACCACGATGCCGCCGATGGTTGACCCGATCACCGGGATCAGGTCGAGCAGGGCCACGAACATGGCCAGCAGGAGCGGATAGGGAACGCCGAACGCGAGCAGCCAGAAGAAGGTCCCCAGGCCGGCGATCACCGAGGTGATGAAGTTGCCCAGCACGTACCCGCCGACCTTGGCGAGGATCTCATCGCCGATCAGGATGGCCCGCGGCCGCCGCGAGTGCGGTACGAGCTGGTAGGCGAACACCTTGATACGCGGCAGGCCGGCCAGGAAGTAAATGCTGAGCACAATCACGGCCAAAATGGAGGAGGCGGTGGTGAGCACCAGGGCCCCCGCGCCGAGGACCCCTCCCACCCAGGAGCTTCCCCCGCTGGTGACCAGTTTCGAAAGGCGCTGCTGCAGGTGGTACCTCATATTGAGCTTGCCCAGCTGCGAATTGCGGTCCTGCAAACTGTGCATGTAGTGCGGGATCTGATGCGCGAGCGCGGTGGCCTCGGAGGTCAGCGGCGGGATCGCGGCGGCGAGAAACGCCGCCCCGACCGCGAGGCCGCAAGCTATGACGGTGAGCACGGCGGCCCATCGCGGTATCCGGTGCCGGACCAGCCAGCCGACGACCGGGTCCAGGCCCGCGGCGATAAAGAAGCCCAGGCCGATGAGTATGAGCACCGACCTGGCCCGGCCGAGCAGTTCGACCAGGCCGTAGGTCACCGCGACGCCGAAGGCTCCGGTCATCCCGATCATGAAGGGGGAACGCCGGTTGATGGGCCGTCCCGGTGTGCCGAGGCCGCCCGTCTCCTCGGCTACGGCCGCCGCCGTCTCGAGCGCCTCCTGTATCCGGTCTTGTCCCTGCTGGCTCTGATCTTCCCCCTGAGGCGGGTTTTCCTGGGTCCGGACCTCCTCCTGAGCCCGGACCTCGGCCGCCTGAGGTTCGCGGGAGAGCCTGGTTTCACGGGAGAGCTCGGCTTCCCGGTATACCTCAGGCGCCTCGGCTCCACGAAAGCGGTTCACCCGGCCTTGACCTCCATGAGGTGTCCTTTCGTCCGCCATGGTGGCGGTAAAAGATCACCCCCGGGCTTACCCGGGGGATTGAGGCTTGGGCGTGACCTTAACGGGCGTCAGGGAAACGCCCGCGCGAACTAATCACCTGCGCGGCATAACCTGCGCAGCATAAGAATGACCAGCACGATGATCACGATGAGCACGACGGTTCCGATGCCTATATACATGACTAATTTCCTTTCGTTAGGCCACCCATCTACCCGCACCAAAGTCCTCAAACATGAGCCCGCCAACTTGCAACCGCGGCGGCACTCATGCCGCCCCTGAGCGCGCCCCCGGGTTTAGGCTGCAAGCGGCGGGTAGCCTCGACGAGCGTCCAGCGGGCATCAGACGCCCGGCGGGCATCAGAAGGGAGCAGACCGCGTGGCGAAAGACCGCGATGGCGGGGACCAGGCGGCTGTCCCGGCGAGCTGGCAGGACTGGCAGCGGTGGGTGGAGGACGTCGACTGGACGGACTGGCGCTCCTGGCTGCAGCGCCTCGCCTCGGCAGACTGGGGTTCGGGACCGTGGCCGGGCGTTCCCTGGGAGCAGGCTCCCCGGGCCGGCGGCATTCCCCTCACCCTGCGGGCCTTCACCGAAGACGAGCCAGGCGACCGGATCAGTGAGCATCTGGCGGCGACCTGGCCCGCCTTCCGCCAGTGGTGGCGGGATGGCGCGAACACGCGGCCGACCGCGGCGGAGGCCAGGGCGCGACTCGAGGAGCACATGCCGGAGCTCGTCCCGGCCTGGCAGCGGCTGACCGCCATGATCGCGGAGAGCTCAGAGACGGGCGACTCCGACGCGGGTGCCGCGCTCTCGCTATGGAACCCGCCGCCGTTCCTCACCGGGTGCACGCAGGCGGCGGTGCTGGCAGGCGGTCCGGCGCTGATCCGCAACTACGACTGGGACTACCGTCTTTTCGACGGGGTCGTGGCCAGCACGGCCTACGCCGGCCACCGGGTGCTCGGCATGCTCGACTGCCTGTGGGGCCTGCTCGACGGAGTGAACGACGCCGGGCTGGCCGTATCGCTGACGTTCGGCGGACGGCCGGTGGTCGGCGAGGGCTTCGGGATCCCGCTGGTCATCCGCTACGTGCTCGAGGTCTGCGGGACCGTGTCGGAGGCCGAGCAGGTGCTGCGCCGGGTGCCGGTCCACATGTCCTACAACGTCACCGTCCTCGACCGCTCCGGCGAGCGGGTCACGGTGTACCTCGCCCCGGACCGGCCAGCCCGCGTCACCGGCCAGGCCGCGGTCACCAACCATCAGGGCGAGGTGGAATGGGCGCCCTACGTCGCGGCGATCCGCAGCGTGGAGCGACTGGAGTACGTGGAGGAATTGCTCGCCGAGGGGACCGCTGTCCCCGGCGTCGTCGCGGCATTCCTGAAAGCTCCGCTGTACGCCACCCGATTCCACGAGGGTTTCGGCAGCCTGTACACCGCCGAGTACCGGCCGGCCGAGGGCGTCGCCCGGTACCACTGGCCGGGCCGGACCTGGGCGCACGCCCTGGACCAGGTCGAACTCGGCACCATCCAGGTCCAGCTCGGCACCGTCTGACCGGGGTCAAACCCTTATTTCTCCGAACGGGCCGACTGCGTGCACCTGGACACGCGCGACCACGCCGTCGGCGGACGCGCGAGACCGTGAAAGGAGTTGCGGGATGTGCCAGTTTATAAGCCGGCCGTGCTGGTAGAAGACTCCTGTCGACGGTCTGGCCTGTGGTTGCCGCGATCGGCCTAACCAGCGGACCAGGGCGAGCGCTGCGGATGCCCGGGAGGCGATTCTGATGGGCGGACACACCACCGGCGATCCAGTCGTGCGGAGGGCCCGCCTCCTTATCCCCGTCAGGTGCGCATGTCGCAGACTCTTGACCTAGCGTTCGACTCCGGCACGCTGCACACGCTGCGTGCGGCCGTGCAGGCGTACGCCTGTCAGGCCGGGATGCTGGAGGACCGGGCCATCGACGTGGTCCTGGTCGTGCACGAACTGGCGGCTAACGCCATTCGCCATGGCGCCGGCGCGGGACGCCTGCGGATGTGGAACCTGCCTGAAGCATTGTGCTGCGAGGTCGAGGACGACGGCCCGGCCGCCCCGGTGGGCCAGCGGGTCGAGGGCGGCGAGGGGGATGAGGCCCAGGCGGATCCGTGGCCCTACCTGGATGGCCATGGCCTGTGGGTGGTACGGAAGGTGGCCGACCGCATGGAGGTGCGGACCGGCCCTCGCGGGACGCGGGCCTCGGTCACCTTCGCGCTGCCGCCAGCGGCCCAATGGTTACGGTCAGGCCTCGGAAACAAGCGGAGAGCGCCCGTTGGGCGCATACTGAAAGGGTGGAACCTGCCCGCGCCGGGACCCGGCGCCACTTGCCCACAAGTCCCTTCAAGACCGCGCCCGCCCCGCCTGCGGAGCAGTTCGCCGAGCAGGACCAGGTGACGCACGACAAGTACGGCCTGGGCCGGGTCGTCGGCGTCGAGGGGGACACCGCCCTGATCATCGAGTTCGGCACGCGTCAGGTGCGGATCATGACGCCGTGCGCCAAGCTGACCAAACTCTGAACGGCGGCGCCCGGCCAGCGGCGCCGCGGCTCACACCGCCTCGGTCCGCACGACGAATGCCGTCAGCGTGCGCCGGATCAGGATCGCGGCGAGATCGTGCCGTCAGTACGCCCACTTCCAGTTGGTGATCTCGGGAGCGTCCTCGCCGTGCTCGCGGGTATACGCGCGGCACGTCAGGCGCTTATCCGTCATCAGCTGCCTAACGTGCCCGGCCGCCGACGCGAGCCCCGGGACACGGTCGATGACGTCCATGACCAGGTGAAAGCGGTCCAGATCGTTCATCATGACCATGTCGAACGGGGTGGTGGTGGTGCCCTCTTCCTTGTAGCCGCGGACGTGCAGGTTGTCGTGACCGTGCCGGCGGTAGGTCAGCCGGTGGATCAGCCAGGGGTAACCGTGGTACGCGAAGATCACCGGCCGGCCGGTGGTGAACAGGGCGTCGAACTCCGCGTCCGACATGCCGTGCGGGTGCTCGGTCTCGGGCTCAAGCCGCATCAGGTCAACCACATTGACCACCCGCACCTTCAGCTCCGGCAGGTGCTCACGCAGCAGCGACACCGCGGCCATGGTCTCCAGCGTGGGAGTCTCCCCGCAGCAGGCCATCACCACGTCCGGCTCGCCGGGAGAGTCGTTGCTGGCCCATTCCCAGATCCCGGCCCCGCGGGAGCAGTGGATGATCGCCTCGTCCATGCCGAGCCAGTTCCACTGCGGCTGCTTTCCGGCCACGATGACGTTGACGTACTGCCGCGAGCGCAGGCAGTGATCGCCGACCGAGAGCAGGGTGTTGGTGTCAGGCGGCAGGTAGACGCGGATGACCTCGGCTTTCTTGTTCACCACGTGGTCAATGAAGCCAGGGTCCTGGTGGCTGAACCCGTTGTGGTCTTGCCGCCAGACCAGCGAGGACAGCAGGTAGTTCAGCGAGGCCACCGGCGCCCGCCAGCCGATACCGCGGGTGACCTTCAGCCACTTGGCGTGCTGGTTGAACATGGAGTCGATGATGTGGATGAACGCCTCGTAGCAGTTGAACAGCCCGTGCCGCCCGGTCAGCGTGTATCCCTCCAGCCAGCCCTGGCACAGATGCTCCGACAACACCTCCACCACCCGCCCGTCGGGGGCGAGGTGGTTGTCGCCATCGATGATCTCGCCCTCGAATGCCCGGTTCGTCACCTCGAACGCCGCGTCCAGCCGATTGGAAGCCGTCTCATCCGGGCCGAACAGCCGGAACGACGAAGGGTTACGGGTGATCACATCACGCAGCCACTGGCCCAGTACCCGGGTCGCCTCGGACATCCCGGCCCCCGGGGCCGGCACCGCCACCGCGTAGTCACGGAAATCCGGGAGGTCCAGATCCCGCAGCAGCACCCCGCCGTTCGCGTGCGGGTTGGCGCTCATCCGCCGCTCCCCGTGTGGCGCTAGCCTGGCCAGCTCGGGGACCAGCGCCCCGGAGGCATCGAAGAGTTCCTCGGCGCGGTAGGACCGCAGCCAGGACTCCAGCTGGGTCAGGTGCTCCGGGTTCGTCCGGGCCGCGTCGATCGGGACCTGGTGCGCCCGCCATGTCCCCTCCACCGGCAGCCCGTCCACCACCTTGGGACCGGTCCACCCCTTCGGCGTCCGCAGCACGATGACCGGCCACGCCGGTCGGGTCACGTCCCCGTCCACGCGGGCCCGGCGCTGGATGGCATGAATCTCGGCGATGACCGTGTCCATGGTGGCGGCGAGCTGCTGGTGCACCCGCGCCGGGTCATTACCCTCCACCGTGTACACCCGGTACCCGTAGCCGGTTAGGAGCGAATCGAGCTCCCCGGCCGGGATCCGGGCCAGCACCGTCGGGTTCGCGATCTTGTACCCGTTCAGGTGCAGGATTGGCAGCACGGCGCCGTCGCTGGCCGGGTCCAGGAACTTGTTCGCATGCCAGCTGCCCGCCAGCGGCCCGGTCTCGGCCTCCCCGTCGCCGATCACGCACGCCACGATCAGGTCCGGGTTATCGAACGCCGCCCCGTACGCGTGCGCCAGCGAGTAGCCAAGCTCACCGCCCTCATGGATCGACCCGGGCGTCTCCGGCGCCACGTGCGAGGGGATCCCGCCGGGAAAGGAGAACTGCCGGAATAGCCGGGCCATCCCCGCCGTGTCCTGGGTAATCCGTGAGTAGCGCTCGGTATACGTCCCCTCCAGGTACGTATTCGCCACCATCCCGGGACCGCCGTGCCCCGGACCCGCCACGTAGATCACGTCCAGGTCGGAGTTCCTGATCACCCGGTTCAGGTGCGCGTAAATCAGGTTCAGCCCCGGCGTCGTCCCCCAGTGCCCCAGCAGCCGCGGCTTGACGTGCTCGGGCCGCAGTGGCTCGGCCAGCAGCGGATTATCCATTAGGTAGATCTGCCCCACCGACAGGTAATTCGCCGCGCGCCACCACCCGTCGAGCGCGTCAAGCTCACTGGCCGTCAACGGCCCGGGCACAGTCTCCGTCACAGACACATAGACCCCTTTTTTGTCCGAACGGGCAGCGGTGCTTGCCCCCGTTACCATCAGCGCAATCGTCGCAGGAACGGGTCCTTGGGCTCATACGGGGCCAGCCGGATCCGCGCTCGCCTGGCCACGACCCCGGTCGGCCCGGCGATGACCGGGCTGAGCTCGAGGTCGGCGACTTCGGCTAGGTCGTCGGCGAGCCGCGAGACCCGCATCAGCAGGTCGCGCAGCTCGTCCAGGTCCGCGGCGGCACGGCCGCCCCGGCCGAGCAGCAGCGGCGCGGAGCGGATGGACCGGATCAGCTTGTCCGCGTCGGTGTCGGTCACCGGCGTGAGCCGGGCCGCGCGGTCGGCGAACACCTCAGTCCCCGCGCCGCCGAGCCCGAACACCACCAGCGGGCCGAACGTCTGGTCCGCGGCTACCGTGACGATCACCTCGGTGCCGTCCGGTGCGGCGGCACCCACCGCTATTCCGTAGCAGGACAGCAGCTCGGCCGTCTTACCGGGCGGCAGCCAGCCGCCCTGCGGCGCGTGGCGGAGGAACTCGCGGGCCAGCGTGCGAGCGTCCGCGGCCCTGATATCGGGGAAGTCGGGCACCCGGCCGCGCGGCTCAGCGCGCCAGGCGCCGTAACCGACGGCCCGGGCCACCGCGGCGACCGCCGCCTCCGGGTAACCGTAAGCCGGTATCCGGCCCGCCCGGTGCCCCTCCGGCCGGGCCAGCAGCCGGACGGATTCGCTCTGATTGAGCACGACGGCGGCCAGCGGGACGCTGACATTCGCTTCCTGGATGGCGGTCACCAGGTCGCCGGTCGCGCCCGTCGGCAGGACGAGCGCGATGATCGCGTGCACGTCGTCGTCCGCCGCCAGCAGTTCCAGGCAGGCGCGGAAACGCTCGCCGGAAACCGTGGCCGTGGTGTCGACCGCTCCGGTGTCACTGATGGTTCCGGCGCCGGGGCCGGACCCGAGCGCCCGCAGCCGCCGCCTGGTCAGGCCGTGCGGGTCGTACACGTTCAGCCCGCGCTCGGTGCAAGCCGCGGCGGCCAGCTCGCCGGCGCTGCCGATATTGGACACGATGGCGATGGTGGAGCCGGCCGGAACCGGCTGGGTCGCGAGCAGCGCGGTGGCCTCGATCAGGTCGCCGAAGCCGCGCACGGTGACCACGCCGGCCTGCTCGAACACTGCTTCCCGGGTGAGTAGGGGGGCCTCCCGGCTGATTAGGGGAGTCTCCTGCTGGCCGGCCAGCACGGTGAGTACGGGCATGCTCGCGCTCACCCGGCGAGCGTTCCGGCCGAACTTGCGCGGATTGCCGAACGACTCGATGTAGAGCACGGCGACCTTGGTGATGCCGTCATGCTCCCACCACAGCAGCATGTCGTTGCTTGACACGTCGAGCTTGTCGCCCACCGACGCGAACGAGGAGATCCCGATGCCGAGTCGGGAGAGCTGGTCTACCATCGCGAACCCCAGGCCACCGGACTGCATGACCAGGCCGGCCACGCCGGGTGCGGGCGGGTTCTCGGCGAACGTGGCGTTGAGGCCGATGCCGGGCACGGCCACGCCGAAGCAGTCCGGGCCGACCAGCCGCATGCCGTGCCGGCGGCACACCGCGAGCAGATCGGCGCAGCCGGCGACCCCCAGCCCGGCGGTGATCACGATCAGGGACCGGACGCCGCGCTGGCCGCAGTGCTCGGCCGCGCCGAGGACCGCGGCGGCGGGCACCGCTATCACGGCCAGGTCGGCGGGCTCGGGCAGGTCCAGCACCGAGGACAGGCAGTGCTCGCCGCCGATCTGCCGGGCGTGCGGGTTCACTGTATAGAGCCGGCCGGCGTACCCGCCGGCGCGGATGTTGTCTACGATCGCCCGGCCCACGCTGCCCCGCCGCCGACTGGCGCCGATCACCACGACGGACTCGGGCGCGAATACGTGCCGCAGGCTGGCGGCCTCCGCGCGGCGTTCACGTTCGGCCACGGCACTCAGGTAGCTGTCCAGTGCGGTGCCGGCGTCCGGGGTGGGCAGCGGAAAGGTCATCTCGAAGACCCCGTCCGCGTAGTGACGCTTGACGGGCAGCCCCGCGCCCGCGAACACGTCCTGCATCGGCTTGTTCTCGGAAAGGGTCTCGGCGGTGAACGTGGTTATCTGGCGGCTCCTGGCCAGCGAGACCAGGTGCTCGAGCAGCAGGGTGGCGATCCCCCGGTGGTGCATGTGGTCGGCCACCGCGAACGCGATCTCCGCCGCACGCTCGCCGCTGGCCGGTGCCGGGTTATCGGTAACGTAGAAGCTGGCCACACCGACCACCTCGCCGCCGCACAGCGCGAGCAGCGCGCCGTGATCGGGGCCGGGCTCCTGGCAGGTCCGGCGCGCCTCCGCCGCCGCGGCCAGCCGGCTGAGGTTGAAGAAGCGCATGTACGCGTTGTCAGGAGACATCGCTTCGTGCATGGCCTTGACCGCGTCGAAATCATCCGGGCCGGCCGGGCGGATCTCGACCGTGGTCCCGTCAGCGAGCAGCGCGTACACCTGGTCGGCCTGCTTTTCCATGTCAGTCTGCCAGTCTGCCTGTTTACCCATCGGGTCAGAAGACCGGGCCGGCGACGATGGGGTAAACGTCCGGGTAACTGAGGTGGTCCCGGACGGCCACCACGCCCTGGACATGCCGGATCCTGCGCACGATGTCGTGGCCAAGTGCGGCGGTTTCCGGGCTTCCCGCCAGGGTCACGACGCCGGCCTGGACGGTCACCGCGAACTGACGCGGGTCCTCGAGGGAGCCGCGCAAGATCACCTCATCGGTGATCTCCCTGCGGATCTCCTCGTCCGGGCGGTCGAAGACCGCCAGTACGTCGGTCCGGCTGACGATGCCGACGAGGCGGCCGCCCGCATTGATCACGGGGAGCCGTTTCACCCCGAGGGTGTACAGCAGCCGGGCGGCCTGCTCGACCGAATCCTCGGGCCGGACCGTCACCGCCGGGTGCGTCATCAGCTCGCCCGCAGTGAGGCCGGCGGCCTTCTCCTGCTCCCGGTGGTGCAGCAGGCCGGCGATCATCCCGGGCATCCTGTCGTGGCTGCCGGTCAGCACCTCCCGGGCCAGCAGGTCGGCCTCGGAGACGACCCCGATCACCTTCTCGTCGTCATCGACGACGGGCAAGGCGCTCACCCGGAACCGGCGCAGCAGGGCGGCCATCTCCTTGAAGGACGCGCCGCGCTTCACCGCCACGACCTCGGCGGTCATGATGTCCTTGACGGTGGTGTTCATCGTGCTGTCCCTTCTCAGGCTGGTGCGGGCGTCAGTCGGACGGGAACATGACGCACGGGTCATAGCCGGAATCCTTCGGCGGCGGATAGCTGAGGCGGTCGCGTACGGCCACCACACCCTGGACGTGCCGGGTCTGGTCCACGATCTCGCGGCCGATCCCTTCGGTCTCCGGCGTGCCGGCCAGGGTCACCACGCCGTCCTTTACCGCCACGCTCAGCCGGTTCGGGTCGCCAAGAACCTGGTCAAACAGGATCTCGGCGTTGACTTCCCTCCGGATGTCCTCGTCCGGGCGGTCGAAGACCGCTAGCACGTCGGCCCGGCTGACGATGCCGGCCAGATGACCGGCCACGTCGACGACGGGGAGCCTCTTGACCTTGCGCTTGTACAGCAGCCGGGCGGCATGCTCGACCGTGTCCTCGGGGCCGACGGTCACCGGGGGGCTTGTCATCAGCTCGCCCGCCGTTATCCCGCGCGCCTTCACCAGTTCGTTGTGGTGCAGCAGGTCGCTGACCATTCCCGTCAGGCCGTCGTGCTCGCCGTTGCGGGCTTCCTTGGCCAGCAGGTCGGACTCGGAGACGACGCCGATCACCTTCCCCTCCTCGTCCAGGACCGGAAACGCGCTGATCCGGTTCTCCCGGAGGGCATGGGCCATCTCCCTGAACGACGCGCTCTTCTTGACCCAGACCACGCGAGTGGTCATCACGTCTTTGACGGTGGACTTCATCGTTGTCACTTCTTTTCTGTGCCTTAGCGCGTGAGGACGACCTTGAGCGCGCCGGTGTCGGCGGCCCGGGCGAACACGTCGTAAGCTTCTTCGAACTCGTCTAGGCCGAAGCGGTGGGTGATGAACCGCCTGGCGTCGATCTGGCCGTTGGTGAGCAGGCGCATCAGGGTCGGGGTGGAGGACGTGTCGACCAGGCCCGTAGTGATCGTGATGTCCTTGATCCACTCTTCTTCCAGGTGCAGCAGGGCGGCCTCGCCGTGCACGCCGATGTTCGCGATCCGGCCGCCCGGCCGGGCCAGCTTGACGGCCAGCTCGAACGTGGCGGGCGTGCCGACGGCTTCGATGGAGACGTCCGCGCCTAGCCGCCCGGTCAGTGCCCTGATGACGCTGAGCGGGTCCTCACGCGAATTGTTGACCGTGACGTCGGCGCCGAACTGCTTGGCCGCCTCCAGCCTTGTGGCGGAGAGGTCGATCGCGATGATGTGGCTGGGGCTGAACAGCTGCGCGCCGGCGATCGCGGACAAGCCGACCGGACCGGCTCCGACGACGGCGACGACATCGCCGGGGCGGACGCCTCCGGCCAGGACGCCGACCTCGTAGCCGGTCGGCAGGATGTCGGCCAGCATGAGGATCTCCTCGTCGGACACGCCGTCGGGGACCCGGAAAGTGGAGGTGTCGGCGAACGGCACGCGGACGTACTCCGCCTGGGTGCCGTCGATCTTGTGGCCGAGGATCCAGCCGCCGCCCTCCAGGCACTGCCCGTAGCGTCCCTCGCGGCAGAACCGGCACGTCCCGCAGGCGCTGATGCACGAGACAAGCACCCGGTCACCGGGACACATCCTGCGCACGCCGTCGCCGACCTCATCGATGGTCCCGACGGCTTCGTGGCCGAGGATCCGCCCCTTATGCACCGCGGGCACGTCGCCCTTGAGGATGTGCAGGTCGGTGCCGCAGATCGTGGTCGCGTCGACCCGCACGATGATGTCGCCGTCATCGGTGATCTCCGGATCGGCAACCTCTTCCCAGGCCTTGCGTCCTGGACCGTCATAAACGAGGGCTCGCATGACTGCCTCCAGATGTCGCTGGCTTCCGATTTCCAGCTTGGCCGGAGGCGGGGGTCGGGGGACAGGGCCGAAAGTCCATGTCTAGCCGGGTTGAAGGTCATCGGCCTCGTCCATGACGCTAAGGTCGTAACTACGCGACCAGGCCTCGCACCCGGGAGGATCAGGCATGTCTGACCGTACGATCGAGGAACTCGATGAATCGGAGAGCCTGCGGCTGATATCGCCGGGCGGAGTCGGACGGATCGCCTACCAAAGCCGGTTCGGCCCGGCCGTGCTGCCGGTGAACTACCAGTGGCATGACGGAGCGATCGTGTTCCGCACGGTCCGGCACAGTGCGCTGGACGAGGACCTGCAGACCGGGATCGTCGGTGGGGACTACCAGGTGGCGTTCGAGATCGACGAGATCGACGTAGCCGGGCGCGAGGGCTGGAGTGTGCTCATCCAGGGACCGGCCCATCACGTGTCCGAGGCCGAGCGCAAGTCTGCCGAGCAAGCGGGCGTCGAGCCGTGGCCCGCCGGAGACCGGGAATTGTTCGTGCGGATCGTCCCGTCCCGCATCACTGGCCGCCGCATCCGCCCTGCTCACTAGATACTGCCGCCTAGCCATCGGCGGGTGGGGTGGCCGACGCCCGGCGCCGGCCGCCCGCACTCGCTTACCCGTCGGCGCCGCTCGACGGGAGCCTTCCGGCCCGGCCCGGCCCGGGCCTTGCCTGACCTGATAGTGCCAGTGTCCCGCCCGCGGCGGCGCTCTCGCCATTACTGAAGGTCCCCGGCTGCTAGGACTTCGGTCACCGGTTGCGCAGGTCAGCCCTTCTTAATCGTCACCACGGCCCGCGGGAGCTGTTGGCGGCCTGCATCGCGCGGACGTAGCCTGCGCGCTCGTAAGCAGCCTCGTCGGTACCTGCAGGCAGGGCGAGCATGCCGCGCACTCCGGCGACCGACGGGTAACCCTTGCGGGCCATCCAGTCGGACAGGCCGTCAAGCAGGACGGCGGCGTGCTCGGGGCCGTGCCGGATCAGCGCGGATGCCGTCATCACGACGTCGGCGCCCGCGAGCAGGTACTTGATCACGTCGGCCGGTCCCTCGACGCCGGTCGTCGCGGCGAGGGAGGCACGCAGATGCTGGCGCAGGATGGAGATCCAGGTGCGCGGCAGCCGGGCCTCGGCCGGGCTGGAGAGGTACACGTCGGGCTGCACCGCGAGGGTCTCGAGGTTGATGTCGGGCTGCAGGAACCGGTTGAACAGCACTAGGCCGTCCGCGCCCGCCTCGTCAAGCCGCAGGGCCATCTCGCCGGCCGAGCTGAAGTGCGGGCTCAGCTTGACCGCCACCGGCACGGTCACCGCGTCCTTGACCTGGGACAGGATGTCGATGTGCCGCTGCTCGACCTCGCGGCCGGTAATGTGCGGGTCGCCTGGGATGTAGTAGATGTTCAGCTCGATCGCCGCGGCGCCGGCGTCTTGCATCGCGCGCGCGTAGCTGGTCCAGCCGCCGGGTGTCACCCCGTTGATGCTGCCGATGACCGGTATCTCGACCGCCGCCGCGGCGCGCTCGAGCAGGCTCAGGTAGCGGCGCGGGCTAGGTTCATCCGCGCTGCCATCCTCCGTCGCCTCAGCCTCGGCCTCGGCCGGGAAGTAGGACAGGGCCTCGGCGAAAACCTCCGTGCCCATCTCGGCCAGCCGCGCGTTCTGTTCGGCCTCCCGGCGCAGTTGCTCCTCGAACAGGGAGTAGAGCACCACCGCGCCGACACCGCCGTCGGCGAGCCGCCGGACCCCGTCGACGGTATTCGAGAGCGGGGACGCGGAGGCGACGAGCGGGTTTCGCAGCGCCAGGCCCATGTAGCGGGTCGAAAGGTCCATCAGTCGTCCCTCCGCGCGTCGGCCGGGAACTGTTGCGCTCCGCGGGTAGCCATCTCCTCGTAGGTGCTCCAGCGCTGGTCGACCGCTTCCTGGGCCAGGGCTCCCAGCCGCTCGGCCTCGGCCGGGTTGGTATTGCTGAGCGAGCGGTACCGCAGCTCGCGCTGGGTGTAGCTGGCCAGGCTGATGCGCGGCCGCGGCGAGTCGAGCAGGAACG
Organism: uncultured Actinomycetes bacterium; assembly: GCA_963806335.1. Lineage (GTDB taxonomy): Bacteria > Actinomycetota > Actinomycetes > Streptosporangiales > Streptosporangiaceae > Palsa-504. The sequence continues at coordinate 213,065 of CAWDXO010000009.1, read as the reverse complement.
GGTTACCCCCGGCCGTCCTGATCACCGGGTCGTACCTGATCAGCGGCCAGTGCCCGCTGGCCACGGCGCGGTATTGCTGGTCGAGTCCGGTGCGGATCTCGATGCCGTGCGCGATGCAGTGGCTGTAGGCGATGACCAGCGACGGCCCGTCGTAGGCTTCCGCCTCGCGGAAGGCACGCAGGGTCTGCTGCGGGTCCGCGCCCATGGCCACCCGGGCGACGTAGACGTTGCCGTAGGCGATGGCCTGCAGCGCGATGTCCTTTTTCGGCACGGTCTTGCCTGCCGAGGCGAACTTGGCGACGGCGCCGAGCGGTGTCGACTTCGATGACTGCCCGCCGGTGTTGGAGTAGACCTCGGTGTCGAGCACCAGCACGTTCACGTTGCGCCCGGTGGCCAGCACGTGGTCCAGGCCCGAGGAGCCGATGTCGTAGGCCCAGCCGTCCCCGCCGACGATCCACACACTGCGCCGGACCAGGTGATCGACCACGCTGCGCAGATCGGCGACATGCCCGTAGTCCTGGTCCAGGGCCTCGAGCCGCCGCTTCAGCTCGGCGACCCGGTCGAACTGGGCGGCCAGTTCCGACTCGGTGAGCTGGGGCGCGCCGAGGATCTCGTCGGCCAGGTCGGCGCCGACCGCCTCGCGGAGCTCGTCCAGGCGGCTTCGGGCTAGCTCGGTGTGCCGGTCGGCGGCCAGCCGGAACCCGAGGCCGAACTCGGCGTTGTCCTCGAACAGGGAGTTCGACCAGGCCGGCCCGCGCCCGTCGGCGTTGGTCGTCCACGGCGTGGTGGGCAGGTTCCCGCCGTAGATCGAGGAGCAGCCGGTGGCGTTGGCGACCATCAGCCGGTCGCCGAACAGCTGCGAAAGGAGCTTGACGTACGGCGTCTCGCCGCAGCCCGCGCAGGCGCCGGAGAACTCGAACAGCGGCTGCAGGAACTGCGTGCCGCGCACCGTGCCGAAGTCCACCCGGGACCGGTCGGCCACCGGCAGCGTCTCGAAGAACGCGACGTTGTCCCGTTCGGCGGCCACCAGCGGCGCCCGGGCCGCGAGGTTGATCGCCTTACGCTCGGGGTTGTCAGGCGCCCCGACCGGGCAGGCCTGGACGCACAGCTCGCATCCGGTGCAGTCCTCCACGTAGACCTGCAGCGTGAAGCGGGTGTCCGGGAGCCCGCGGGCGTCCAGCGGCGCCGACTTGAACTCCGATGGCGCCCCCTTCAGCAGCGACTCGTCGTAGTAGGTGGCCCTGATCACGCTGTGCGGGCAGACGAAGCTGCAGTTGCCGCACTGGATGCACAGGTCCTGATCCCATTCCGCGACCAGCTCGGAGATGTTGCGCTTCTCATACGCCGTGGTGCCGCTCGGGTAGGTGCCGTCCACCGGCAGCATGCTGACCGGCAGCTCGTCGCCGCGGCCGGCCATCATCTCCGCGGTGACGGTGCGGACGAATTCCGGCGCGCTGGCCGGCACCATCGCGGGCAGTTCCCGCGCGGACGTCACCCGGCCGGGCACCTCGATCTGGTGCAGCGCCGCCACGGTGTGATCGACCGCGGACAGGTTCTTCTCGACCACCTCGGCGCCGCGGCGGCCGTAGGTCTTGGTGATCGACTTCTTGATCTTGTCGATCGCTTCTTCCCGGGGCAGTACGCCCGAGATCGCGAAGAAGCAGGTCTGCAGCACGGTGTTGGTCCGGCCGGCCAGGCCGGCCTCGCGAGCGATGTGCCCGGCATCGATCGCGTAAACCACGATCCGTTTGGCGAGAATCTTCTCCTGGACCGGGCGGGGCAGCGCATCCCAGACCTCATCCGCTGGCAACTTGCAGTCGAGCAGCAGCGTCGCTCCCGGGGCCGCCAGGCCGAGCACGTCGACCCGGTCCAGCAGGCCGAAGTGATGGCAGCCGACGAAGCTGGCCTGCTGCACCAGGTAAGGCGCGCGGATCGGCTGCGGCCCGAACCGCAGGTGCGACACCGTTTGCGAGCCCGACTTCTTCGAGTCATAGACGAAGTAGCCTTGCGCGTTCAGGTTCTCCTCGGCGCCGAGGATCTTGATCGTGTTCTTGTTCGCGCCGACCGTGCCGTCCGAGCCGAGGCCGAAGAAGACCGCGCGGATCGTGCCGGGCGGTTCGATGTCCAGCGACCGGTCATAAGGCAGGCTCAGGCCGGACACGTCGTCGTTGATGCCGATCGTGAACCGGGGCCGCGGGTGCTCGCGGGCCAGTTCCGCGAAAATACCGGCCACCATGCCCGGGGTGAGTTCCTTCGACGACAGGCCGTAGCGGCCGCCCGTCACCAGCGGCAGCACCGCGCGCTCACCGCCGGTGTGCGCCTCGGCCAGCGTGGTGACCGCGTCGAGGAACAGCGGCTCGCCATTCGAACCTGGCTCCTTGGTCCGGTCGAGCACGGCGATCCGTCCGGCGCTCGCGGGCAGCGCGTCGAGCAGGGCCCGAGCCGGGAACGGCCGGTACAGGCGGACCTGCAGCATGCCCACCCGCTCGCCCTGGCCGCACAGGTAGGCCACGGTCTCGCCGATCGTCTCAGCCGCCGAGCCCATCACGACGATCACCCGGTCGGCTTCGGGGTGACCGGCGTAGTCGACGACGTGATACTGGCGGCCGGTACGGGCGGCGAGGCCGTCCATCGCTTCTTGCACCGCGCCCGGCACGGCGTCGTAGAACGGGTTCACCGTTTCGCGTGCCTGGAAGTAGACGTCCGGGTTCTGCGCGGTGCCCCGGATGAACGGCCGCTCCGGTGACAGCCCCCGGCCGCGGTGCGCGCGAATCAGCGCCTCGGGCACCAGCGCGCGCAGGTCGTCGTCGGCCAGCATCTCGATCGTGTTCAGCTCGTGCGAGGTGCGGAACCCGTCAAAGAAGTGCACGAACGGCACCCGGGTCGCCAGCGTGGCGGCCTGTGCCACCAGCGCGAGGTCGTGGGCCTCCTGCACCGACGCGGAAGCGAGCAGCGCGAAACCGGTCTGCCGCACCCCCATCACGTCCGAGTGGTCACCGAAGATGGACAGCCCCTGCGCGGCCAGCGACCGGGCCGCCACGTGGATCACGGCCGGAGTCAGCTCCCCGGCGATCTTGTACATGTTGGGGATCATCAGCAGCAGGCCCTGCGACGCCGTGAAGGTGGTGGCCAGGGCCCCGCTCTGCAGCGCACCGTGCAACGCGCCCGCGGCCCCGCCCTCGTGCTGCATCTCGACCACGGACGGCACGCCGCCCCACAGGTTCGGCCGTCCCTTGCTTGACCACTCGTCCGCGAGCTCGGCCATCGGCGACGACGGCGTGATCGGGTAGATGCAGCAAACCTCGTTGAGCCGGTAGGCGACCGACGCCGCGGCCTCGTTACCGTCGACCGTGGCGCGTGTCATTCGTCCTCCGGGATCATCTCGATCGAGTGCACCGGGCACTGCTCGTAACACGCGCCGCAGCCGGTGCACTTGCCATAGTTGAACTCGTAGCGATGGCCGGGCCCCAGCTTGATCACCGCGTCCTCGGGGCACGCGCCCAGGCAGCCGTCGCACTCGCAGCAGTTGCCGCACGACAGGCAGCGGCGTGCCTCGTACGTCGCCTCGACCTCGGACAAGCCGCCGAGCACCTCGCCGAAATCCGCGATCCGCTCCTCCGGGACGGCCTCCGGCTGCTGCCTGCGGGCCGCGTCACCGAAATACCACAAGTTCAGGTCGCGGAACGAGACCTGCTCGTGCTTGGCCGTATTCGCCGGCGCGGTTCCGCGTAGCCAGGCGTCGATGTTCTTGGCCGCCTTCTTGCCGTGCCCTACGCCGACCGTCACGGTGCGCTCGGACGGCACCATGTCGCCTCCGGCGAACACGCCGGCGCATCCGGTCATCATGGACGTCGACACCTGTACGGTGCCGTCCCGGCTGAATTCCACTCCGGGCACCTGGCGCAGGAACGCGGTGTCGCTCTCCTGGCCGAGGGCGAGGATCACCGTGTCCGCGGCCAGCGTCTCGAACCGTCCGGTCGGCTGCGGGAATCCGTGCTCGTCAAGCTCCATCGCCTCGATCGTCAGCTCAGGGCCGTCGAACGCGGTGATAGTGCGCAGCCAGTTGATCCGCACTCCCTCCCGCTCGGCCTCTTCCGCCTCTTCTTCATGGGCGGGCATCTGCGCCCGGGTGCGGCGGTAGACGATGAGCGCGTCGTTCGCGCCCAGGCGGCGGGCCACCCGGGCGGCGTCCATGGCGGTGTTGCCGCCGCCGTAGACGGCGACGCGCCGCCCGATCACCGGCCGCTCACCCGAGGCGACGCTGCGCAGGAACGACACCGCGTCGACGATCGGTCCCGCGTCCTTGGCCGGGATGTCGACCCGCTTGGACAGGTGCGCGCCCACCGCCACGAAGGCCGCGTCGAAGCCGCCCTCGCGCCGCTCCGCGTCCAGGTCCTCCACCCGGTGGCCGAGCGTGATCCGCACGCCCATCGCGGCGATCCGGTCAACCTCGCCGTCCAGGACGTCGCGTGGCATCCGGTAGGACGGGATGCCGTAGCGCATCATCCCGCCGGTTTGCTCGCCCGCATCCCTGATCTCGACCTCGTGGCCGAGCCGGGCCAGGTGGTAGGCGGCGGAAAGCCCGCTCGGCCCGGCGCCGATGACCAGCACCCGCCGGCCGGTACGGACCGGGGGCGGGTCGAACGGCCACCCCCGCTCGAGCGCGAGATCGCCGAGGAACCGCTCGACCGAGTGAATAGAGACAGCGCTGTCCAGGCTGGCCCGGTTGCAGACGCTCTCGCACGGGTGGTAGCAGACCCGGCCGTGGATGGCCGGCATCGGGTTGTCCGCGGTCAGCTGCCGCCACGCCCGCTCGTGGTTACCTGTCTCGGCGTGCGCCAGCCACGCCTGGATATTCTCCCCGGCCGGGCAGCCGGCATTGCACGGCGGCAGCAGGTCGACGTAGCGGGGTCGCTCCTGCCGGACGGGACCGGCGCGGGACCGGCCGTGCAGCAGATCTGGCAACGACGTGACGTCTGGTCGGGCTGGTGGCAAGGCCATATCGGCCACGCTACGCCCAGGTCGCTGCCCAGCATCAGGGACTTTCGGCCCGGCTTTGTGCTCATAGCTTGCGGGCCGTCGTCGCCTGGTTCCGTCGCCTCCGCCGTCAGCTCCGGCCCGTCGAAGGCGGTAATGGTGCGCAGCCAGTTCATCCGCCCTCCCTCACGTTCGGCCCCCTCGGCTTTCGTAACGGAAAGGACCTCCAGCCGGCGCGGTGGGCGCTGGCCGGAGGTCCTCCGGTCGTGCTGTGGTTATGTGCTGTTGTCCGGGTTCGGCTGCCGGTGGGGTCATGCGACCGTGACGGGGGTCTTGCCGGTCTGCCGGAGGGGCTCGGCCGGGGTCTGGTTCTTGCGTCCGAGGACCAGCGCGAGGCCGGTGCCGATCGCGGTGAGGCCGCCGAGGGCGAAGCAGGTCAGGGAGATGATGTAGGTGATCTGGGAGACCTTCCACCAGCCGTAGGCGTTCAGCAGCATGCTGCGCAGCGTCTCGCCCTTGAACACGGTGGCGACCTGGCCGGCCAGCACGGTGTTCTTCGGCTGGGCCAGCGATGCGGCCGACAGCTGGGAGTAGGTCTTGCCGCCGCCGATCTCGGCGATGTGCACGGCGATGAAGTGGTCGGCGTAAGCCTCGGCCTGCTGCCCGGTCAGCAGCTGCTGCCCGGCGTACTGGGAGACCAGCGGGATCATGCTGGGGGTGATCTCGCCGCCGGCCGTGGGGTGGGCGAACGCGGCCTGCGGCGGGAAGGTGATCTGCTGTGAGGCGAGCTGGCTCTGCACGGTGTTGTGCACGTAGGTCGACCCCCACAGCAGCAGTCCGCCTGCTACCAGCAGGATCGCTGCGGCGGCGAAGCCGACAATGGCGGTGAGACGAGAATTGCGGCGCATCGTAATGCCTTCCTTTAACATGCGGGCCGTTGCCCGCTACTTTTCTTCAGTTATTAACTCGCAGTCTTGCGCCGCCGCCCCGCCGCCGACACGGCCAGACGTCACCATAAGTCCGGGACCTCCGTCACCGATGTCAGCGGATGCCGGCCCACGGCCATGCCACGGCTTCCTCCGGCGCGACCGCTGCTCCAGCCCGGCCTACCAGGGCTGTTGGTCATGGCCAAAGATGACCTTCAGCCCTAGCCGCAGGCAGGCGCCGGTACCCAGGCTGAGAAGCCCATGAGCAACGCAGGACGGTGATATCCCATGATCGAAGTCACGCCGACGGCTTTGGCCGCTCATCCCTTCCTGCACGGCATGTCCCGCGAACAGCTGGCCGTGCTCGCAGCGGCCGCTTTGGACGTCCGCTTCCCGGCTGGGCACCGGCTCTTCGAGGACGGTGGGCACGCCGCCCGTTTCTGGCTGGTCCAGTCCGGCTACGTGGCCCTGGACATGCACGTTCCCGGGGAGGGCCGGGTCCGGGTCGAAACTATCGGCATGGGCGAACTGGTCGGCTGGTCATGGCTGTTCCCGCCGTTCACCTATGCCTTCGGCGCCGTGACGGTCAACCCTGTGGAGGCCTTCGAGTTCGACGGGCGAGCGGTACGGGCCTCCTGCGAGGCTGATCCCGAGCTCGGGTACGAGCTCACCGGGCGGCTGGCCCGGGTCATCGCGCACCGGTTGCAGGCCACCAGGGTCAGGCTGATCACCCGGTCCAGCCCGTCGGCGGCCCGGTACTGACAACAAGGGCCGGGAGGGCGTAAGTCCCGCGATCTGGTGTCCGACGCCTCCATCCGGAACGGTACCGCGACCGCCACGCTGAGCTCGGACGAACAGGTCCGCGGTCGAGTTGGGTGAGGAGGCTGGGTCATGGCAACCAAGCCGATCGTAGTGGGAGTAGACGGATCCGAGGAGTCGTTCCAGGCCGTGGAGTGGGCCGCCCTGGAGGCGAAACGGCATGGCTCACCGCTCCGTATCGTGTCCGCGCCCGCGGCCATGCCGCGGGTGCGTGCCTATCACGCCACTGAGTCGACGGTCGCCATCGCGTTGCGCGGAGTATCCGCCCGGGCGCTCGACGCGGCCGTAGCGCGGTCCGACGAAGTGGCCCCCGGTCTGTCCGTGACCACCGGGCTGCTGTCCGGAGCGCCCGCGCTGGCGGTGGCGGAAAGCGGTTCAACCGCGGCCATGCTCGTCGTGGGGGCCCGTGGGGCCGGCGGGTTCGCGGGGATGGTCCTCGGCTCCGTGAGCAGGTACGTCGCCGCCTACGCGCCATGCCCGGTCATGGTGGTCAGGCAGGAGAGCATGGCCGTCCACCGCGAGATCGCCGTCGGCATCCGCGATCCCCAGGACACCACCGACACGCTGGGGTTCGCGTTCGAGGAAGCCGCGCTGCGCGGTGCGGACCTCACCGCCGTGCACACCTGGTTCTGGTTCCCCGCTCAGCTGCGCGGTCCCGCTGCCGGCGGAGGCGCCGAACTGCGTCCGGCCGACCCTCAGCAGATATCGGCGCAGGCCACGAGCCAGCTGACCGCGGCCCTGCGCGAGTGGCGGGACAAGTACCCGGGTGTCCGGGTCCGCCAGGACGTGGTCCACGGCCATCCGGGGCGGCTACTGGCTAGCTATTCTGCCCGGGCCGACCTCGTCGTGCTCGGCAGGCATGGCAGTCCCCGCGGCGCGGGCCCGGCTATCGGCTCGATCCAGCACGCGGTGCTCGATCACGCCCGCGGTCCCGTGGCCATCGTCCCTTCAGCGCAGCCTCCGGCAACCGCCTCGGGCTGGACCTTTCACCCCTCAGCTTCGGTCAAGGAGATGTTGTCACAATGAAGACGATCGATGACCTGACGGTCACGGGCCGCCGTGTCCTGGTGCGTGCCGACCTTAATGTGCCGCTTGACGGCTACGATGTCGCGGACGACGGCCGGATCCGGGCCGCCCTGCCGACCCTGACCACGCTGATGGAGCGCCACGCCAAGGTGGTCGTCTGCGCGCACCTCGGCCGGCCGAAAGGCAAGCCCGACCGCCGGTACTCGCTGCTTCCGGTGGCGGCTCGGCTCGGTCAGCTGCTCGGCCGGCGGGTAGAACTCGCCGCCGATACCGCCGGGCCGGCCGCCCGCGCCGCGGTCGCGGCCCTGCGCCCCGGCGGCCTGGTCATGCTGGAGAACCTGCGGTTCAACGCGGGCGAGACCAGCAAGGACGACGTTCAGCGCGGCCTGTTCGCTGACCAGCTGGCCGGTTTGGCCGAGCTGTACGTCGCCGACGGGTTCGGTGTCGTGCACCGCAAGCACGCCAGCGTCTACGACGTCGCCCTGCGCTTGCCGCACGCCGCCGGCTACCTAGTCCAGGCTGAAGTCGCCGCGCTGAGCCGGCTGACCGGAGATGTCCGGCGGCCGTACGTGGTCCTGCTGGGCGGCGCGAAGGTCGAGGACAAGCTCGGCGCGATCGACAGCCTGATCGCCACCGCGGACCGCATCCTGATCGGCGGAGCCATGGCCTTTCCCTTCCTCGTCGCCCAGGGCCACAAGGTGGGTACCTCCCGGCTAGAGGCCAGCCAGGTCGACGCCGCCGCAGAGTATCTCACTCAGGCGGCCCGAGCGGGCACGGAGCTTGTCCTGCCGGTAGATGTCATCGTGGCACCCGATAATTCCGCCGGATCGCCGCACGAAGTAGTGGCCGTGGATGCGATCCCCGCGGACCGGATGGGCCTGGACATCGGGCCGGAGTCGGCCCGGGTTTTCGCCGCCAGCGTCGGCGAGGCCCGGACCGTCTTCTGGAACGGCCCGATGGGCGTATTCGAGCTGGCCCCGTACGCTGGCGGTACCCGGACGATCGCCCGGGCGGTGACCAGCAGCCACGCGTTCACCGTGGTGGGCGGCGGTGACACCGGCGCCGCGGTCCGCGCGCTCGGCTTCCCCGACCGCGCGTTCGGCTATGTCTCCACCGGCGGCGGCGCGAGCCTGGAGTTCATCCAGGGCAAGACCCTGCCCGGCCTGGCCGTGCTGCAGGGCGATGAATAACGCGCGGGCGACACGCCGTACCTGTTGCCTAGTCGTTCTTAGGCACGGGCAAAGCGAGTGGAACGTCGAGGGCCGGTTTACCGGCTGGGTGAATGTCGGCCTCACTGCCGTCGGCGAGGCCGAAGCCGCGCGGGCCGGGAAGATGCTCGCGGCGCGGGGCCTGTTCCCCGCGTTCGCCCACACGTCCCTGCAGCGGCGGACGATCCGGACGGCCGACCTCGCCTTGGCGGCCGCGGACCGCGACTGGATTCCAGTGCGCCGGTCCTGGCGCCTCAACGGGCGGCACTACGGAGCGCTGCAGGGCCGGAACAAGACCCAGGTCCTCCGGGATCACGGCGAGCAGCAGTTCCTGCTGTGGCGCCGCTCCTATAACGTGCCGCCGCCGCCTCTTGGCCCCGGCGAGGAGTATTCGCAGTTCGGCGATCCTCGCTACGCGGCTCTGCCCCCCGAGGTGCGTCCGCGCGCCGAATCCCTCCAGGAGGTGTCCGCGCGACTGCTGCCCTACTGGTACGACGCGATCGTCCCCGACCTGCGCACCGGCGGATGCGTGCTCGTCGTCTCACACGGCAACACGCTGCGGGCACTGGTCAAGCATCTCGACTCCCTACCCGACGACCAGATCGCCGGCTTGGACATTCCCACCGGCATACCGCTGGCCTACGAGCTCGGCCCCGACATGCGTCCCGTGACCAAGGGTGGTCAGTACCTCGATCCGGACGCCGCCCGCGAATCCATCGAAGCCGTCAGGAACCAAGGGCGCCGGGTAACCGTCACCGTACGACCAGGACCGGCCGGTCAGTAAGGTGGATGACCTTGTGCGCGGTGCTGCCGAGAACGATGCCGGCCAGGTCGCCGCGACCGCGCGAGCCCATCACGATGACGTCGACGTCGTGTTCTTTCGCGTCATTAACGATCTCACGCGCGGCGTAGCCGAATAGGGTATGCCTGCATTCGCCCTGCGCTTTAACACCGGCCTGAATGAGCACCTCGACCGCGGCGGCTACTTGGGCATTCGCGTCTTCCCTGGTCTCGTCCATGAAGGTAACTCCGGTCTTGAGGCCGACCTCGCGTTCCCTCAGGTGCAGAACCCACACCTGACCTTTAGAAAGTACGGCTAGATCGCGAGCCGCCAGTACCGCCCGGTCGGACATCTCTGAATGGTCCACCGCTACCAGAATCCTGTCGTACATGGGGCTTGTTCCTTCCGTCCTCAGGCTCGCTAAGAAAATCCCGGCGGCCTCGGCCTGATCATCGTGTGTCGCGCGCTGAGTCGTAAGGGACGAAAGCGGTAACGCCAGGGGACCTTTGTCACTGGGACCTTGGTCACCGTCCGGAAATGCTGGCGCCATAGGTACGGAGAACGAGTAAGCGGAAGGATCTGGTACCGGTGCCAGCAGCGGTCACGAACAGCGCCCCCCGGATTGTGGCGGGAGTGGATGGTTCCCCGTCGTCACGCGCGGCCCTGCGCTGGGCCGTCAGTCAGGCCAGGCTCACCGGCGGCACCGTAGACGCCGTCATCGCCTGGCAGATCCCGCTGGTCCTGGCCAGTTCGGGCTGGGCGCCCATCTACATGGAAGAGGAAGGCGAATTCGAGAAAGACGCGAGGCGGACGATCGAAACCGTGGTCAGCGAGGACGTCGACCCGGCCGACAGCCAGCGGGTGAGGATCGAGGTCCGGAAAGGACACCCCTCCCAGGTTCTGCTGGAGGCAGCGGACGGCGCGGACCTACTCGTGGTCGGGCGCCGTGGCCACGGAAGCTTGGCCGAGGCCCTGCTCGGCTCGGTGAGCCAGCATTGCGTCCATCATGCGCACTGCCCGGTGCTGATCATGCGCGATGACCCCGATCAGGCCCCATCCTGATCGGGGTCATCCAGCGGTCACACCGCGTCACGGCCTCGTTCGCCGGTCCGGACCCGGATGGCGCTGTCCACCGTGGCCATCCAGATCTTTCCGTCGCCGATCGCCCCGGTGCGGGCCTGCTTCGCCATGGCCTCCGCCATGGCGTCCGCATCGTCGTCGAGGACGACGACATCCAGGCGGACCTTGGGCAGCAGGACCGCCTTGATGTCGCCGGTCACGCTGGCCGCCTCACCGTACGCCCTGCTGGCGGCGAGCTGACCGTACTGCTGACCAAAGCCCCGGACATTGGTTACGGTCAGGCCGCGGGCCCCGTGGTCGGTAATGATCCCGATCAGCTCGTCAAGCTTTTCCGGCTTAATAACTGCGGTAATAAGTTTCATGCCATTCACCTTCCGCTTCAGCTGCCCGTGTGCGCCCAACGCGAAGTAGCCGGTAACTGACGTCACTACATGCTGTACATGCGGTAGAATTTACGGATGTCATCCTTGCCCGCGATCAGAGCCAGGGCAACGACTGCCACTACCGCTGTTCCTGCGATCCGCTTCATACTCTGAGCCTTTCTCCTCCGCCGGACGCGATCTTTCCCGGCCCGGATCTGAGTGTGCTGTCAGCTTTCCGCAGCACGCCTGCCTGCTTCTGAATGTCGCTATTTTCCGGCCGTCGCTCTAGGGTCGAAAGCCGGCATTGCCGGGACTTGGGTCCTGCGGGAGCCAGCGTGAAACACGCCATGGCGTCCCTGGATCTTTGGGGCTGCTGGGAGTTGCGGGGTACATGCTGCTGGCGACTTCCTGGCCCGGCCCGGCTGCACCTCCGCGACCGGGACCTCTACAGGCCCAGTCGCCGGGACAGGTCCGACGCGAGGATCTCCGCCGGGTCGAGCTCGGCGCGCAGTTTCCTGAACTCGGGCAGCCGCGGGTACATCTCGGCCAGCACCTCGGCCGGCACGCGTGAATCCTTGGCCAGGTAGACGCGGCCCCCAGCCTCGAGGACGAGCTCGTCGAGCTGCCCGAGCAGCCGGGCCAGACCCGGCGTCCGCGCGGGGAAGTCAAGCGCGAGCGTCCAGCCGGCCATGGGGAAGGAGAGCAGGCCGGGGTCGCCTTCGCCGAACCGCTTGAGGACGGTCACGAACGACGGCGCGTGCGCGTCGCTGACCAGCTCGAACGACCGGCGCACCGCCGTCTCCTGGCCGAACGGCACGACGTACTGGTATTGCCGGAAGCCGCCAGGGCCGTAGACCCGGTTCCAGTTCCTGATCCCGTCCAGCGGATGGAAGAACGCTCCGATGGTCTGCAGCTCCCCGGTCCGCGAGCGCGGTGCCTTGCGGTACCACGCCTCGTTGGCCAGGCGGACCGTGTAGCGGTTGATCAGGCCCGGGGGAAATCCGGCCGGAACACCGACCCGGGCACCCGGCCGGAACGCGAACGGGTCCGCCCGGTCGGCCGGCGGCAGATCGGCGAGATCGGCGAAGTCGCCGCTGGTAATCACCGACCGTCCCAGGCTGGCGCCCCGGGCCATGCTGTCCGACCAGGCCACCGTATAGCCGTAATGGCGGTCGTGCTCGGCCAGCACCGCCATCGTCTCGTCTATGTCGGCGGTACGCACCGTGTCCACCCGGATCCGCGAGGTGGCCACCCGCTTCAGCTGCACGGTGGCCCGAACGACGAGCCCGGTCAGGCCCATGCCGCCTGCCGTCGCCCAGAACAGCGCGGGATCGGATGAACCGGTGACCGGGCGCAGATCGCCGCCGGGCAGCAGGATCTCGAATGACGGCACGTGACGGGCGAAGCTGCCGGCCACGTGGTGGTTCTTGCCGTGCACGTCCGCGGCGATCGCGCCGCCGATGGTCACCTGCCTGGTCCCGGGAGAAACGGGCACGAACCACCCGGCCCGCAGCCCCGCGACCATGAGCTGTTCCAGGCTGACGCCTGCCTCGCAGGTGACCAGGCCGGTGGTCGCGTCTAGCTCGATGATCCGGTTCATCCTGGCAGTCGAGATCACCACGCCGTCCGCGCTCTGGGCGGCGTTGTTGTAGCTGCGGCCCAGCCCGCGGGGAATCACGCCGCGAACGTCGGCTCCGGCCCGCAGCAGCTGGGCGGCGCCGTCGATGGTGGCGGGCTCGGCCAGCTCGGCCGAAGATGGCGACACCCGGCCCCAGCCGGTAAGCCGTACGGTACGACTAGGCATAGTCAGAGAATGCTACGCGCTGGTCTCGGCGGGAGCTGCCCCGGCTCCGCGATGTTATAACATCTACATAAATGTAGAAGATCCGTCTCTTCGAGCCGCCGTTGTGGCATCCGGGAGTGCATGAATGCGCAGGTTCTGGACGGCGGGCGCGCTGGCCGGGCTGTGCGCGCTCGCGGCGTGCAGCGCTCCGCCCGCCGTGACCCACCCAGGCGAGCCCTCCAGCCGCGCCAGTACCTCCGGCCGCGCCAGCGCGCGCCCTGCCTCGCCTACCCCGGCCGGACCAGATACCCCGGCCGGACCAGATACCCCGGCCGGACCAGATACCCCGGCCGGACCAGATACCCCGGCCGGACCAGATACCCCAGCCCGCCCGGACCCAGCCCAGGCGGCCGGCGCGGGCCCGGTCGCGCTGCCGGCGGCGCCCATGCCGCGCATCACGCTAACCCGGAGCCGGACCCCGGACGGCTCCGTAGTGACCGTCGCGACCATCCGGGGTCCGGTGCGGTATGTCCTGCACAACGGCAGCCTTGATCCAGGGGCGGCCGCGGCGGGGCGGGTCCGGGCCGGCCCGGTCGTGACCGGTGCCGAGCGTGGGCAACTGCTGGCCGCGTTCAACGGCGGGTTCAAGCTCTCCGCGGGTGTGGGCGGGTACGAGCAGGAGGGCGACGTGATCAGCCCGCTCCGCCGTGGCCTGGCTAGCCTGGTCATCGACAGCGCGGGCCAGGCCACGATCGGGATCTGGGGCCGCGGCGTGCCCGCACCGGGCGAGGCGGTGTACAGCGTCCGGCAGAATCTGCCGTCGCTGGTCCTGAACGGCCAGCCCGCGCCGGCCGCGGCCGACTGGAGCCAGTGGGGCGCGACGATCGGCGGGGAGTACGTCGCCCGCAGCGCGCTCGGCCAGAACGCCGCCGGCGACCTCCTCTACGCCGCGAGTATGTCCACGACGCCCGCCGACCTGGCGGCTGTGCTGGCCTACGACGGCGCCAGGATCGCGATGGAGCTTGATATCAACCCCGAGTGGGTCCAGCTGGATGTGGCCGGGCGGCCGGGCGGTTCGCTCCGGACGGCGGTGCCCGGTCAGTACCGTCCGGCCGACCAGTACCTCGTGGGCTGGACCAGGGACTTCGTCGCCGTCCTGGCCTTCCCCGCGCCTGTCCAGCCGCCCAGCGCGCGGCTGCGGCCCTGAGTCAGCGGACCAGCAGGTAGATCAGGCTGCCCAGTCCGGCGGCCAGGCAGTAGATCGCGAACGGGGTGAGGGTGCCGGACTTACTGAAGTAACGAGTCAGGAAGCGGACCGACAGGTAAGCGCCGATGAACGAGAACAGGCTGCCGACCAGGACCTGGCCGCGGATCCCGGCGCCGAGCGGGCCGGTCAGGTCGGGGATCTTCAGCGCGCCGGCGGCCAGGATCACCGGGGCGGACAGCAGGAAAGAGAACCGGACGGCGTCCTCCCGCGACAGGCCGCGGAAAATACCGGTTACGGTGACCATGCCGTCCCGGCTGATGCCAGGCAGCAGCGCCAGGATCTGGGAGCCGCCGAGCAGCAGGACCTGCCAGAACCCCATCCCGGCCAGACGGCGGTCAGCCCGCACGCCCGCTTCGGTCTCTTCCTGACGGCTGGGCGGCCCGTCGGCGCCCGCCGCTGATGTGGTCGGCCTAGCGTGTCTAGGCCCGCCGGTAACCGGGCCTCCCACCGCGCCCGCCACCGCCCGCTCCCTGGCCAGCGCCGATGCCGCGTCGGCCGGCGCAGCTGACACGCTGGCCTCCCTGTCGGCAATCTCGGCCAGAGTGCGGCGCCGTCGCCACTCACCGGCGAACAGAATGAGACCGTTGCACGCCAGGAATATCGCGGTGAGGATGGGCTTGCTGAACACCACCCGGAACAGGTGCTCGAGCAGCAGCCCGGCGATGCCGACCGGGATGGTCGCCACGATGATCAGCCACGCCAGCCGCTGATCCGGCGTACGGATCTGCCGGTCGCGCAGCGAGGTGAAGAAACCGCCGATGATCCGCAGCCAGTCCCGCCAGAAGTAGATGATCATCGCTAGCGCGGTGGCGACGTGCAGGCCGACAATGAAGGCCAGGTAGGGAGACTCGGACTTGGAGACGTTCAGGTCCTGGGCCCACGAGCCGCCGATCAGGGCGGGGATCAGCACGCTGTGGCCGAGGCTGGAGACCGGGAACAGCTCGGTCACGCCCTGGATCAGGCCGACGACCATAGCCTCGGCGTAGGTCAGATGCGACATCGGTCAAGCTCGCTTTCTCCGGCTGAGCTCCCCACCGTATCGGCCGGAGCAGGCTTTCTCTTTGTGGCACACTGGCACAATTGGACGTCTACACAGCCATAGAAATACTACACTGATGTAGATGCTACTCCGCGACGGGGGAACAGGCGGGCGGTTATGGGAGACAAGAACGGCGGCCCGGAGGCGCTCGGTGACGTCCTGAGCTCCCGGCGGGGGGCGGGGGAACTGGAGACCGCGGTGCTCGCCGTCCTGCATGCCGCCGGCCAGCCACTGTCGCCGGGCCAGGTCCGGGACCACCTGGACGACGGCCTGGCCTACACGACCGTGGTCACGATCTTGTCGCGGCTGCACGCCAAGGGCGTGCTCCACCGGCACAAGGCCGGGCGCGCCTACCTGTACGCGCCCGTTGCGGACGAGCCTGGCCTGGCGGCTCGCCGGATGGCCCGGGTGCTGGACGCCGAGGCTGACCGGGAGGCGGTACTTGCCCGGTTCGTCTCCGGCCTGTCCGGTGCCGACGAGGAACTGCTGCGGCGGATGCTCGGTGACGTGCCAGGTCCTGCGGCACGCGGCTGACCTGGGGACCGCTGATGGACATGGTGATTTACTTCCCGCTCGTGGTGCCGCTGCTGGCGGCCCTGGCGGCGAGGCCGCTGTCCCGGCGGCTGCCGCCGGCCGCCGCCACCTGGCTGCTGGCCGGCAGCGCGCTAGTGCTGGCCGCGGCCAGCAGCGCCGTGCTGGGGCTGCTCGCACTGACCGCGCTGTTCCGGATTCCCCTGGTCGACCAGGTTGGCGGCATGTCCGCGCCGGTGTTCAGCCATGGTGACCCCGCCTCGCTGCCGGTCGCCGTGGCCGCGGGGGCGCTGCTGGCCATCTCCGCTACCGCGGCCGGGCGGGCGCTGTGGCACCGCGGCAGCGCCCTGGCCGCCGCGTTCGGGCAGGCCCGCCGACTGCCCGGGTCCGGTCAGGTCGTGGTCACCGAGGAGGAGACCGCCGACGCGTACACCCTGCCCGGCTGGCCGTGCCGGATCGTGGTTACCGCCGGCATGATGCGCGCGCTCAGCTCGTCCGAGCAGAAGGTCCTGCTGGCCCACGAACGGGCCCACGCCGTGTGGTTCCACTACCTGTTCACCAGCGCGGCCCGGCTGGCCGCCGCCGCCAACCCGCTGCTCCGCCCGGTCGCCGCCGCCGTCGGCTACACGGTAGAACGATGGGCCGATGAGCATGCCGCCGCGGTCACCGGGGACCGGCCCCTCGCGGCCCGCGCCGTCGCCCAGGCCGCCATCGCGGCCTCAGCGGACCCGCACCGCCGTCCCGGTCCGGCGGTGGCGCTCGGTGCGGTCGCGCTGCCGCAGCTCAGGCGCGGCCCCGGGCCCGTTCCGCACCGTGTCGCGGCCCTGCTCCGCCCGGCGCCGCGGCCCCAGCTGGTGTTGCTCGCCGCCGCCGTCCTGCTCGTCGCGGTCTCCGGGGTTTCCGCCCTGGAAGCGTCACGTGACCTGCACAACTTGCTCGAGCTGGCCCAGGCGGCCGCCGGGTCCTGATCCGCGCTCCTGCGCGCGGCCGATCGCAGGACTAAGGACCCGCGTACTACGAACCAACGCCCATGACCGTCGGCGGCCCGCGGCGGGACGGTGAGGGAAGAAAGATCAAAATCCCTTATCGGCCGAACGGACAGTGGTAATGGCTACCGGACTTGCGATTGACGTCCCCCGGCTTATCGATGTCGAGGGTCTCGGTGATCTGTATCGGGCACTGGTCGCTCAGGGTTACCGCGTCGTCGGGCCGACGGTCCGGGACGGTGCCATCGTGCTCGCCGAGCTGTCGTCGGCCGGGGAACTGCCCTTCGGCTGGGGAGTCCGGCTCGAGCCGGGCGGATACCGGCTGCGCCGCCGCGATGATACGGCCGCCTTCGGTCACGTGGCGGGACCGCAAAGCTGGAAGCGGTTCCTGCACCCGCCGCGGGAGCGGCTCTGGTCGGCGACGCGTACCGGCAATGGATTCGAGGTGTCCGACGATCCCGGCCAGGACGAACCCCCGCGGTACGCGTTCCTCGGTGTCCGCCCGTGTGACCTGCGGGCGATCGCGATCCAGGATCAGGTCCTCGGCCGGGCAGGCTCAGGGTACGCGGCCCGCCGCTCCGGCGTGTTCATCATCGCGGTGAACTGCACCGAGCCGGGGGAGACCTGCTTCTGCGCCTCAATGGGCACCGGTCCGGGCAGCGCCGGGGAAGTCTTCGACCTGGCGCTCACCGAACTGCTCGACGACCACGGGCACCGGTTCCTCGTCAACATCGGCTCGGCCGACGGCGCGGACGTCCTGACGCAGGTGCCGAACGAGCGGGCGGACGACGCCACCATCCGGCGGGCACGGTCGGCGGTGGACGCCGCGGTGGACCGGATGGGCCGCCAGCTGGACACCTGCGACCTGCGGGACCTGATGACGGACAGCCACCAGGCCGCCCGCTGGGATGACGTCGCCGCGCGCTGTCTGACCTGCGGCAATTGCACCCTGGCTTGCCCGACGTGTTTCTGCACCACGGTCGAGGACACCACCGACCTGACCGGCGGGCACGCCGAGCGCTGGCAGCGCTGGGATTCCTGTTTCGACCTGGACTTTTCCTACCTGCATGGCGGCAGCGTGCGGGTGTCGGGAGCGAGCCGGTATCGGCAGTGGCTTACCCACAAGCTCGGCACCTGGCACGACCAGTTCGGCTCGTCCGGCTGCGTGGGCTGCGGACGGTGCATCGTGTGGTGCCCGGCGGGCATCGATCTCACCGAGGAAACCCGGGCCCTGCGCGCGGAGCGCGATCGGCCAGCGGGGGAGGGGTCATGACGATGGTGTGGGAGCGTTCCGTCCCCCCGGTCCCGGGAGCGCCGATGCGGCCCGCGCGCTACGTCGTGGCGGCGCGGCGCGCCGAGACCCACGACACGGTGACGCTGATGCTGCGACCGGTGGACGACGCGATCCCGCCGCCGCGTCCGGGCCAGTTCACCATGCTGTATACCTTCGGCGTGGGCGAGGTCCCGGTCTCGGTCAGCGGCTTCCATGGCGGCGCGGGCCCGCTCGTTCATACGATCCGGGCGGTCGGGGCGACGACCCGCGCCCTGTGCGCCGCGGCGCCCGGCGACATGATCGGGGTGCGCGGGCCGTTCGGCACCGACTGGCGGCTGCGCCGCGCCGACGGCCGGGACGCGCTGATCGTGGCGGGTGGTATCGGGCTCGCCCCGCTGCGTCCGGTGGTGCTGGCGGCCCTCGCCGCGCGGGCCAGGTACGACCGGGTGGTCCTGCTGGTCGGCGCGCGGTCACCGGACGACCTGATCTTCACCCGCGAGCTCAGGACCTGGCGCCAGCGCGGCGCCGACGTGCGGGTCACGGTGGACCGCGGCACCCCCGACTGGGACGGTCGGGTCGGCTTGATCACCGGGCTCATCGAGGACGCGGTCGTTGATCCCGCGTGGACAGCGGCATTCATCTGCGGGCCGGAGATCATGATGCGGCGGTCCGCCGAAGCGCTGGTGAACTGCGGGGTCGCGGCCGCGGACATCCAGGTCTCCCTGGAGCGGAACATGCGGTGCGGTACCGCGCTCTGCGGCCACTGCCAGCTGGGCCCGCTCCTGCTCTGCCGAGACGGCCCGGTGGTCAGCTACGCCGGGGCCGCTCCCCTTGTGACGCTGAAGGAGCTGTGATGACCGGCGTTAATAAGCCCAAGCTGGCCGTGTGGAAGCTAGCTTCCTGCGACGGCTGCCAGCTCACCCTGCTCGACTGCGAGGACGAGCTGCTCGCGATCGCGGGCGCCGTCGAGATCGCGCACTTCACCGAGGCGTCAAGCACCGAGGTGGCCGGGCCCTACGACGTTTCCCTGGTGGAGGGCTCGGTTACCACCGAGCGGGACGTCCGCCGTCTCGCCGATATCCGCTCGGCCTCCCGGGTACTAGTCACCATCGGGGCCTGCGCTACCTCGGGCGGTATCCAGGCCCTGCGCAACTTCGCCGACGTCAGGGAGTTCACCTCGGTGGTGTACGCGCGACCCGAGTACATCTCGACCCTGGCGACCTCGACGCCGGTATCCGATCATGTTGCGGTCGATTTCGAGTTGCGCGGCTGCCCGATCGATTCCCGGCAGCTGCTCGAGCTGCTGACCGCTCTGCTGGCGGGCCGGGAGCCCCGCCTGCCTAAGCACAGCGTCTGTCATGACTGCAAGCTGCGGGGCACGTCGTGCGTGATGGTGGCGCACGGTACGCCCTGCCTCGGGCCGGTGACCCAGGCCGGCTGCGGGGCGATCTGCCCCGCCTTCGGCCGGGGCTGCTACGGCTGTTTCGGCCCGGTGGACACGCCGAACCTCGCCGCCCTCACCCCCCAGCTCCGGCGCCTCGGGCTGACCGAGGCAGAAGTGCGGCGAATTTTCGCCACCTTCAACGCCGCCGCTCCCGCCTTCGCCGCGGCCAGGACGGCCGGCCCGTCACCGGCGGAGTGAACGGCTGCGCTATGCGCAAACGTCGGCGATGACGGCGCTCACCACGGTGTCGACGGCCGCCGCGACCGATGGCGACAGGCCGGGGCCCTGGGTCAGGTCGGCCGCCTCGATCGCGTGCACGATCAGCTGGCCGGGCATGCGGTCCAATGCGAGTGCCAGGCTGATCGCGTCATCAAGGCCGAGGCCGTGCGAACTCGCGGGCCGTCGCGGCCCGGTCTGCGGCCGGTCGACCAGGAAACGGTACGTCTGGCCCGGCCGCGGCGGATCAGCGCGGACCGCGTCGACGACGACGGCGAGCGCCGCTCCGGTCCAGGCCTCCATCAGCCGCACCGGCTCGCCGTCGGTGACCACCAGCCGCACGTCCGGCGGCACGACGTCGCGCAGCTTGCTGACCACCACGGGCCCGGCCCCGTCGTCGCGGCGGAACTCGTTACCCACGCCGATCACCACGACCGGTCCGTCGGTCCTGGCCATAACGACCTTTCGACGGTGAGGTCGAGAAAGTGGGCCGAGCAGGAGATACACGGGTCGTAGTTGCGGATCGCCCGCTCGCACTGGCGGGTGAGCTCGGCGTCGTCGAGGTCGATCCGCAGCTGCACGAAGTCGCGCAGGTCAGCCTCCATGGCCGCCAGGCTCTGGGAGGTCGGGGGCACGATGCGGGCGCTGGTCACCAGGCCGTCCGCGCTGATTTCATACCGGTTGTACAAGATGCCCCTGGGCGCCTCGGTTACCCCGTATCCGACACCAGCACGGGGGCGCACCGCCACGGCCGGGAGGCCGGGCGGCTCGTAGGCGGTGATGAGGCGCAGCGCCTCCTCGATCGCGTAGACCACCTCCACCGCGCGCACGATGATGCTGCGGAACGGGTTGTCGCAGGCCGGGCCGAGCCCGGCCGCGTGTGCTGCCTCCCGCGCCAGCGGTGACAGCCAGCGCGAGTTCAGCGAGTAGCGGGCCAGCGGGCCGGTGAGGTACGTGCCTCCGCCGGCCAGGTGAGCGTGCAGCGCGGTGGAGTACGGTACCTGTTCCTCGACCACGTGCTCGTCGAACTGGGCCGCGGTGAACGCCAGACCCGAGCGCGTCACCAGGTTCCCCCGCTCGATCGGGTAGGTACCCGGGCGGGACATGGCGAGCAGGTCCTGCTGGCTGGCGTGATCAGGGAAATCGAATCCGGCCACCCAGCGCACCGTGTCGAGCGCGCCGTCGAGCGCTCGCCGCAGCTGGTCGGCGAGCGTGCCGAGTTCGGCCCGGGTGGGCACCCGGTAGAAGCCGCCGACGCGCACGTTGACCGGGTGGATGGCCCGGCCGCCTACCACCTCCATGATCGCGTTGCCCGCCTTCTTCAGCGCCAGGCCGCGCTCCACGATGTCCCGCCGCGCCACCGCCATCTCGATCCCGCTCCCGAAGCCGAGGAAGTCGGGCGCGTGCAGCAGGTAGATATGCAGCGCATGACTCTCGATCCACTCCCCGCAGTACAGCAGCCTGCGCAGGTCGGCGATCGGCCCGTCGACGGTGACGCCGCAGGCGTCCTCGATCGCCATGCACGAGCTCATCTGATAGGCGACCGGGCAGATGCCGCAGACCCGGGCGGTGATGTCCGGCGGCTCGGTGTAGCCGCGGCCCCGCAGGAACGCCTCGAAGAAGCGGGGCGGCTCGTAGATGTTGAGCCGCGCCTCCTCCACTTGCCCTCCGCTGGCCCGGATGTACATGGCGCCTTCGCCTTCCACCCGGGCCAGCTCGGTGACCGCGAGCACGCGGTCGTTCTTATGCGTCATTTCTGTCCGGCGGGCTCCGGCTTGGGGCCGGATTCGGTCTGGCCGATGGGCCCGGAGGGATGCTCGCTCTGGTTCCAGTTCCGCCAGATCAGCCGGTGCACGGGTATCCACCGGGGGATGTCGCGCAGGCCGGGGATGAACGGGATGGCCAGCAGCAGCAGGGTGGCCACGCCGGTCATGTAGATGGCGATCAGGTCGATGTTGGCGGAGTTACGCCATCCGGGGACGTGGTACCACATCTGGTACAGCCACAGCCAGGGCTGGCCCGGGTAACTGCCCGTCTCGTTCATCACGCCCCACTGGTCTCCGGTGAGGTGCTCGGCGGTCGCCTGGTTGGCGTAGTAAGCGCCGTCCTCGAGGAACAGCAGCGGCTTGGTGAAGTCGGTGCCGTAGAACGGCTGGGCGCCACTCAGGGCGGCGTCGACCGCGCCGCTGCGGGCCAGGGTCAGCTCGGTGGCCAGCATGGCGGGGACGGGCCCGTAGTTGCCTGCGGGTACCACCGGGGTCCCGTTCACGAACTTGACCTTGGCGAGCGCGTTCCCGTAGTTGGTTGCCCAGGTGTTCTGCTGCTTGGGAGACGCTGCGTTGTAAGCGGCCAGCGCGGCGGCCAGCGCCGGGTCGGTGGGAGCCGACTGGGCCAGCGGTTCGAGCACGAAGGTCCGTGCCGGGTCGATCGGCTGCCGCACGCCGGCGATGTCCGCCGGCGCGAACCATTCGCTTTGCGGGGTTCCGTTGGTGTTGTACGGCGGGCCGTAACTCGCGGTCAGGCTGGTGCCGTTCAGCTCGCTGGCGGCGGTGGCCAGGAAGTCGGCGGGGGCGACCTGGACCCAGCTGCGGACCGTGACCGGCGGCACGTTAGGGGAGGACAGCAGGGCGGACAGGCCGATGGTCAGGACCAGGACCACGACGGTCGCGATGGTGCCTTCCTTCAGGATGTCGTAGCGCTTGGTCGGCCCGCGCCACGCCGCCCGGTCGGCTTTGGCGGCCGCGCGCCGGGCGGCCAGGCCGCGGGGCCTGGCGACCGGCAGCGGGTGGCTGACGCCGCGGACACGGACCAGCAGCACGTGCGCGCCGATGATCGCGATCAGGATGATCGGCAGGAGCACGATGTGCCACATCAGCATCTGGCCGAAGTTCATCAGGTTGAAGAACGCCCCGACCCCGACCGCGTTGAACGCATCCTTGCCGTTGGTGGCGATCCACTGGGAGTCGAAGTTCTGCTGGGACAGGTACCCGGTGAAGCACTCGACCACGGCGGCGACGAAGGCGACGACGCCGGTGATCCAGGTCATGGCGCGGCGGCCGCGCCAGGCGGCCATCCAGAACTTGCCCCACAGGTGGATAACCAGAAAGGCCATGAACAGCTCGACGCTCCACAGGTGCAGGCTGTTGAAGAAGTGCCCCACGGGGTTGTAATGCCACCAGTCGGGGCCGCCGAGGGCGATGGCGAAGCCGCTCACGATCACCACGCCGAGCGCGGCCAGCGAGGCCACGCCGAACACGTATACCCAGGAGGCGACGTAGGCGGGCTGGCGATCAGGCAGCAGTTTGTTCGGCGGCAGCGAGGTCAGCGCGCGGCGGCGCACCCGCGCCGTCCACATCCGCTCATCACCGGGGACGGTGCCGATATCAGGAGCCACGGTGGCATTTTCAGGCTCGGTCACCTCCCCCGTTTCGCCGCGGTGCGCTCTGGGGAACGGCAGCAGCAGTGCCGCACCGAAGATGACCACCATGACCGCAATGAGGACAAGGTTGGCCACTGAAATCGTGAAGATGTTCCAGTTCAGGTAGGTGCCTGGATGGTTCAGGTCGATGGCCACGGGAGCGTTTCCCGCCGCGTCAAGGAGTGTCAACGGGACCTCCGGGGTCTTGCCGGGCGGACTTATCCGCCCGGCTACTTAGCTGATCGCCCCATCATGGAATCGCCGCGGCCTGGCCTGAAGTGCTAAGGGTCACCAGGCCTCGGGACCAAAGTCCCGAGGCCAAAGTCCCGATACCAGGCGTGGGGGATGCAAGCTAGGTGGGCTCTGGCGGCGGGAACGACCTGATCGAGTCCGTGAACGCGGCGTCGCGGATCTCGCGGATCGTGGTATCCAAGCCCTGAAGGGCTCCGGTTATGGCTTCCTGCGCTGCCTCGGGAGACTCGTCGGCGTCCTGCAAGGTGAGCCCGACCTGGTACAGGCTGTTGGTGATCCGTTCGAGCAGTTCCTGGCGACGGCGCGCCTGCTGCGCGGCCGCACGAGCGAAGTCAGCGAGGTCCGCGGGGGCCGGTCGGCCGTGACCAGGTAGAACGTGGCCGCCTGTGCCCGCTCGTGCCGTCCCGGCCACCCCGCTGCGCTCGGGCCTGATCGGCGTGGCCCGATCCTCCGACCTGGCCAGCGACAATGTGACCGTCGCTCCCAGCGGCCTTCCGTTGTCGCCGCGCCGCGCGGCAATCAGCATGTCGAACCAGCGCTCCGTGCTCGGGCTGTGACAGGGCACTTCGATGGTGATGGGAGCAGGCATATCTCCCGTCAGCGCGCTGCGGATAGCGGCGGCGACCTCACCGGTGGTCGGGTCGTCGCCCGCGGTATCACAGACATCCAGGTACGACACGCCGGTGCCTGCGCGGGAGAGGTCGCCGTCGTTGGCCAGCGCGAAGACCTGCCAGGCCTCGTTTACCCACACGATCACGCCGTCGCAATCCAGCAGCGCGACCTCGACGCCGACATCCGCATCGGGCCGGCTCTGGCCTCCGCCGGGTTCGGCCAGCGTGAGCAGCGGCCCGGTGTCTGTTTTCTTCGCGGCCAGGGAGGCGGCTACGAAGGGGTATATGGACACCACCCGGTCGACGCCGCTCATGGCGAGCACGCGCCGCACGATCTCGCTGCCGACCACCAGTCGCAGTTCCGTCCCGCTGACCAGGGCCCGCTGGTAGACGCGCCCGATGGCATCCACGCCCGCATGATCACAGGAGACCGTATCGGTCATGTCAGCGATCAGGACGGCCGCGCCGCGGTTGATGACGGAAAGCAACTCCTCGCGGATCTGCCCGGCATTAGATACGTCAACTTCTTCAGGGAAGGCCACCACGGCCTGCTGGCCCGTCCACCGCACCGGGTAGATATCGTCAGGCACAGCCGCCGCCGTATTCCGGTGGTTCTCCCACCAGTTCACCATGCCCCGGCGGAATCCATACGAGACCTTGATAACGATCAGTAGCCACGGCAGCTCCCTAGGCCTTGCCCAGCTAACCGGCCGGGCGCGCTGCTCGCCCGCCTCCAGCGTAACCGCTCGTCGCCGAAGCGCCTAGGGCAGATGGTCGTGACCTGGCATGGCCATTGGCGAGCTGTCCGAAGACAGCCATCAGGACCTACCTGGCCCTCATGGTCGTGCGGATGCCGCCGCGGTAACTGGCCGTGACGCCACCCTCGTCAGCAGTGGCCGTCCGCGGCTTCGTCAGCCTGGCCTCAGGCGGACGGGCGTCATGGGCCGGGCGCGACGGGCGTTATGGGCCGGGCGCGACGGGCGTTATGGGCCGGGCGCGACGGGCGTCATGGGCCGGGCGCGACGGGCCCGGTGCTTGCTTGCTCCTCCGCGCCGTCGGCGCGAAGCAGCCGGCCGGTCAGGATTTCCGGTGCGATGCGGATGAAGTGGTCCCGCGTTCCCGGCGCCCAGGCGCGGAGTCCGATCTTGTGCAGGTGATCGATGTCCTCACGATCTATGACCTCACGCGACCGTCCGATGGCGGTGACGGTCCAGCCAGCGTCGTGGTCGGGGCCGATGGAATCGGCCTCGAACGCGACCACCGTTCCCTGGGTCGCCGCCGCGAGCTTACTGCCCGTGTCCGTCCTGATGACGATGTCGCCGTCGTCGATCGCGAAGTTGACGAGTTCCACCGCGGGCAGGGCCTGCCGGGTGTAAACGATCCGGCCGACAGGAACGGATTCCAGCCGCCGCAGACATTCGTGTCTGGACAAGTGGTCCACGAACGTGCCGTCGGAGTACATGCGCAGAGCATGCTGGGCGTGATGCCCTATACCTAGGGAAGAAGGTCCTTATCTGCCGGGCACCTTCATCGTCTGGCGTACCGCTCTTGGCCATGCGGAGGGAACGGTGGGCGTTGCCTGCGGTACCGGGCGGCACCCTGCCGGCGCGCCCGCGACATGGCAATGGCCGCGCCCGCCGACGCGGCCACAGTCATGAGCGCTGACCTTAGGTCAGCGGGAGGGACCTATTTGATCGACTTGACCTCGATCTTCTTGACCGGTTCCTTCTTCTCGGTCTGAAGCCCGACGGCGATCGTGAGGATGCCGTCGTGGTAGGTCGCCTTGACGTCGTCCTCGCCGGCGTTGGCTGGCAGCGGCAGGCTGCGGGTGAATGCGCCATACCGGAACTCCGATCGGTGCTTGCCCTCGGTCTTGTCGTGCCGCTCGGCGCGGATGGTCAGGTAGCCGGAGCCGACCGTCACTTCGACATCCTTCTCCGGGTCGATCCCGGCTAGCTCCGCCCGGATCATGTAGTGCTCACCTTCCAGGTAATCCTCGACCCTGATCGGCTGGGCCAGGTAGGGGCGCAGCGTCATGAACGGCTCCTCGAACCACTCGACCAGGTCCGGGAACATTGTCCTCGGGTCTCTACGCAGCACATTGCTCATCTCTTCGGCCTTTCTGTGGCGGTGCGTGCACTTCCATCTCGATCGCATAACAGCCAGACCCGGAAGGGCAGGGCCAGATGGCACGGCACGACGCGACCTTCGTCATGACTATGGGACCGAGGTCCCCCAACGACCGCGCTCGCGGCGGTACCCCTGAGCAGGCCTGACCTTCATCCCGTCCGCACCTGACCCACGGCCCCATCCGTCTTTCGCGCCAGGGATCAGGCTTATCAGCGGGAACGGAGCGGACCGCTCGCCCGCCACTCGGCCTCCCAGGCGTCCAGCCGCCAACGGTCCAGGGTCCGGCGGGCGAGCGCAGCCGACCCCAGCAGCACCAGCATTGACAGGAGGCAGGTCGCCGCGACGGCGACGCAGACATCGCCGACAATCTCACGGTGTTTTGGCGGGGGATCGGTGACCGCGCCGGAGGCGTTGATCCAGGTCGCCACGGTGCTTCCCCGGCGCGATCCGGCTGCGGCCAGGACCTCCCCGAACCGGGCCTGGCCCGGCGGCTGCCAGCGGGCCAAGACCCACGTGTACTGGATCGAGGTATACGGGTCCGGGATCCCGGTCGCGGGCGCCTGCCGGACCAAGACCGCGTTCACCAGGTGATCCCCTACTTGCTGCGCGTGAGCGTGGCGAATGGCCAGCTGATCGGCCCGCTGGCCGACGGCGACGGCGGCCATGGGCACCGCGCCGACGAGCAAGATGATCATGGCCAGCCGGATGGCCGCCTCGATCCGGTCGGTGGTCCGGCGCAGCGGGTTACGGTCCAAGCCGAGCCAGCGGGCGCAGCGTGTCAGGCGCCCGCTCGGTCTGAGGACCTTATTGCCGCGCATCATGATCACCTCCGGCGGCTAACCGGGCGGCTGTGAGGGTATCGGCCGCCTGTCCACTAGCCTGCCGCGCGCTGGGTACGATCAGGTAGGGACTTATGGCCCTGTCCTAGGGCCCTTGGTCTCCTCTGACGACGGGACTAAAGTTCCGGATAGGTGAACTGGTCCTGGACGGCGACCACGCCCTCGAGTTGCCGGACCTGGTCGACGATGTTCTCGCCGAGCACGACGCTGCCCGGGGCACCGGCCAGCGTGACGATCCCGTCTTGCACCGTTACCGTGAACCGGCTGGGGTCGGTGAAGAAGCCGTCCATGATCACATCCTGGGTGACCTCACGGCGGATATCCTCATCGGTCCGGCTGAACACGCTCAGCACGTCGGACCGGCTGACGATGCCGACCAGGCGCCCGTCGCGATCGGCGACCGGGAGCCGCTGGAGCTTGAGCGAGAGCATCAGGCGGGCCGCGTTGGCGACGAGTTCGTCCGGATCTGTCGTCACCGCCGGATGGGTCATCAGGTCGCCCGCGGTCGCCGTGTCCGCCATTACCTGCTTCCGGTGCGGCAGCCGGGTCGGGTGAACGCCCTGTCCGGGACCGACGGCCTCCGGGGCCAGCAGATCTGTCTCAGACACCACGCCGAGGACCTTCCCGTCCTCGTTCACCACCGGCAACCCGCTGATCCGGTGCCTGCGGACCAGGGTGATCATGTCCCGGTAGGACGTTTCAGCCCGGACCGTCACGACGTTCGCGGTCATGACGTCCCTTACGTAGGCGTGCATGATGAACTCTGGTGGTCTAGCTCAATCCAGCTCATGATGTCGCGCGGCGTCCCGGGCAGCCCCCGCACGGTGGCCGAGGCCGCCGTGAGGGCGTGCCGCGAGACGCGGTAGTGGTGTCCGCAAAGCAGCAGGTCGGTCTGGCGGGGCCGAGCCGGGGCGGCCGGAACCGTGACCCGCACGACCGCCTTAGCCGGGCAGCAGCAGGCGCGGTCGGCCGGCCCTGCGCCCTGGGCGGGCGAGCCGACGGTGTCGCCGGAGCCGCGCTGGGCCGTGGCGTTGTCTTTCCTGGCTGATGGGTGCAGGTATCTCGCGTTCATGGCCTCAGCTTCGCCCAGGGCCTTTCCGGACCGGGAGAGACTTAGCTCACTTCATCCGATGCCAAAGGTCCCGGACTTTGGACCCGGATCCGGGGCACCCGGAGCCGGACCAGTTCGTCCTTGAGGATCTTGCCGAGCGAGTTCTTGGGCAGCTCCGAGCGGAACTCGAAAATCCGCGGGCATTTGTAGGCAGCCAGCCGCTCCCCGCAGTAGGAGAACAAGTCGGCTTCCAGCACGGTCGCCGCCTGCCGCGGGACGATGACCGCCATGACCTCTTCGCCGAGCCGCCCGTCGGGAATACCGACCACCGCGGCCTCGGCGACCGCCGGGTGGGCGTGCAGCACGTTCTCGATCTCGCTGGGGTAGACGTTGTAGCCGCCCCGGATGATGAGTTCCTTCTCGCGGCTGACGATGAACAAGAACCCGTCCCGGTCGAAGTAGCCCAGGTCCCCGGTACGCAGCCAGTCGCCGGTGAAGGTGGCGGCGGTGGCCTGGGGGTTGTGCAGGTAGCCCTTCATCACGTGCAGGCCGCGGGTGACGACCTCGCCGACGTGCTCCGGGCCGGGCGGCAGTGGCCGGCCCTGGTTGTCCCAGACCTGCGTCTGGGTGCCCCAGATGGGCTTGCCGACGCTGTAGGCGCGGCGCTCGTGCTCGCTGAGGTTGAAGGTCACCGTCGACGCGGTTTCGGTCAGCCCGTAGCCCTCCAGGATGATCAGCCCGAAGCGGTCCTCGAACGCGTCCAGGACCGGCGCGGGGATGGACG
The DNA here is from genome assembly GCA_963806335.1 of uncultured Actinomycetes bacterium. GTDB lineage: Bacteria > Actinomycetota > Actinomycetes > Streptosporangiales > Streptosporangiaceae > Palsa-504. The sequence continues at coordinate 184,262 of CAWDXO010000009.1, read as the reverse complement.
CCCCGCCGGAGATGGCGATCCGCAGCGAGGACAGGTCGTAGCGGTCTATGTCCGGGCAGGAAAGCAGGTCGGCGAACATGGTGGGCACGCCCTCGAAGATGGTGGCCCGGTCGCGCTGGATCGCGGTCAGCACCGCGGCGGGGGTGAACCGCGGGATCAGCGACATGGTGCAGCCGAACCGCACGCAGATGTCCAGGATGCTGGATAGGCCGAAGACATGGAACAGCGGCAGCACGGTGATCACGATGTCGTCGGGCTGGACCTCGAACAGGCGGCCGGGGATGTCGGCGTTCATGTACAGCTGCAGGTGCGTGAGCTCGGCGCCCTTGGGCCGACCCGTCGTGCCCGAGGTATAGACGATGACAGCGGTGTCCATGGGCTGCCGCATGGCCATCTCGAAGTGCGCCACCTCGACGGCCAGCAGCCGCTCGAACGGGACGGCACCTCCGGAGTCATCGCCGTGGCCGACGGCATAGATTTCCTCGAGCCCGGCGGCTTCGGCTCCCTTGACGGCCTCGGCCAGGATCCCTTCCCAGGTGATCAGGACGCGGGCCCCGCTATCGCCTAGATGGAATGCCACCTCGGGCGCCTTGAGCATGACGTTGAGCGGCACGACGATGCCGCCCGCCTTGAGGATCCCGAAGTAGCAGATCAGAAACTGGGGGATGTTGGGCAGCTGCAGTGCCACCGGGTCACCGGGCTTAATCCCGGCCGCCGCCAGGGAAGCTGCCAGCCGGTCCGAGGCCATGTCAAGTTCCCGGTACGTCAGCTGGCCCCCGGTGAACACGGCCACGGGCTTGTCTGGCGATGAATGCGCGGTTTCGCTGAGAATGACAGCAAGGTTGAAGCTCATGACCCCGTCCCTTCACGATACTGAGCTAGTGGTCCGCTACTTAGCGTGTGCGGTGCCGAGCGGCGGCCGCTACGGGCGTTCTGCCCGGCCTGGCGGGACCTTCAGCCCGAGGAGCCGGTGCTCAGGGCCGAAAGTCCCAGCATGCAGGACGATTGGCCGGGGCCAGCCAGAGCCGCGCGACCTACGATCCAAAAGTGGAGCAGGGTATTCGTCGTTTGCCTGGCAGCGTTCCGGGCGGCGGGGTGGACGCAACTTGGAAGGGGACGTCATGGACAAGCTGAGCCCACTGGACGCCGTTTTCGTCGATGCGGAGGACCAGGACCTGCACACGTCGATGGCGATCGCGTCGATTGCGGTGTTCGAGGGGCCGCCGCCGTCTCACGAGGAGTTTCTGGCTTTCCTGGCCGGGCGTTTGCCGCGGGTGCCTCGCTACCGCCAGAAGCTTCGCACGGTGCCGCTCCGCCTCGGACCGCCGGTCTGGGTTGACGACCCGCACTTCGACCTTGCTTACCACGTCCGGCGGACCGCCCTGCCCGCGCCAGGAGGAGACCAGCAGCTCGCCGAGCTGATGGCGAGGGTGATGTCCCAGCGGCTCGACCGCGATCACCCGCTGTGGGAGTACTGGGTCATCGAAGGACTCGCCCAGGATCGCTGGGCGCTGATTTCCAAGGTGCACCACTGCATGGTCGACGGCGTTTCCGGTACTGACCTGTACCGCGTGATCTTCGACTTCTCGCCCGAACCTTCGCCGCCCGTCGTCGACGACCGGCTCGTGGGCCCGGAGCCGTCCTCCCTCGGGTTGGCTGCTCAGGCCGCTGTGGACAACGTCGTGCTCCCGGTCCGTGAAGCCCTCGCGCTGAGCGGCTCGGTAGCCGGCGATCCTGGCGGTGCCATCCGCCAGGCTGCTGACGCGGCCCGGGCCTTCGCCAAGCTGACGCCAGCTTTGTCGCCGACCACGGGGTCGTCGCTGAGCGGGCCGATCGGCAGGCAACGGCGATACACCTGGGCCCGGGCGTCGCTAGATGATGTGAAGAAGATCAAGCAGGAGCTTGGCGGCACCGTGAACGATGTCGTCTTGGCCGCGATCAGCGGTGGCTTCCGGGCGCTCCTGCTCGCCCGTGGTGAGGAACCAGAACCGCACATGGTCCGCTCGCTGGTCCCGGTGTCGCTGCGGGCTCCCGGCGAGGAGAACATCTACGACAACCGGGTCTCAGCCGTACTGGCCGATCTCCCCGTCCACATCCCCGACCCGGTGGAACGGCTCGCGGCCGTCCAGGCCGAGCTGCGGTCCCTGAAGGCAAGCAAGGAAGCGCTAGTAGGCGAGGCCCTGACCAGTCTGGGCCGCTACAGCTGGTACCCGGTCGCGTCCTGGTGGGTCAGGCTGGCGTTCGGACTGCCCCAACGGGAGATCGTCACCGTCACCACGAATGTGCCCGGTCCCGGCCAGCCGCTCTACGGGATGGGCCGGCGGCTCCTGGAAATCATCCCCTACGTGCCGATCGCCACCACGATGCGCACCGGGATCTCGATCTTCAGCTACTGCGGCAACGTCACCTTCGGGATCACCGGCGACTTCGCGGCCAACCCCGACCTCGACGTGCTCGCCCACGGCATTGAGCAAGGCGTGTCGGAGCTACGGACGGCCGCCAAGCACCACCAAAGGGCAGCAGCGGCCAAACGACGGGCAGCGTCGACTCATCGGTAATGCCCGGGCCTGCATCTCAATGCCAACGTCGACCGTGTCTTGCGCTGTGGACGCGGCGGATGGCTCGGCTGGTGCTCGCAGGCTCGCTTGAACCGTCTGCCACTATCTGCACCCGCCGCCCAGCACAGCTGGCCGGACGGCCGACGCGCTAGGTCCTCACCGGTATAGCTCACACCGCCCCTGTCTTGGCCGCTGGCTGGGCTTCGCCGAGCTTGTTCACCACGTCGACTACTCCGTCGATGTCCCAGATCAGCCGGAGCGCGAGCAGAACGATGTCCTCGTGCTGGCCCGGCTCGGCCTCTATCGTGCCGGTAAGGGTCACCACGCCATTGCGTACCGTTACGATGACCTGCTCGGGATCAATGAGCGGGAGCTCGGCCAGGACTTGCCGGACATCGTGGATTAGGTCGGCGTCGGGGCGCAGGAAGATGCTGAGCAGGTCGCGGCGGCTCACGATGCCGGCCAGCTTGCCTTCCTCGTCAACCACGGGCAGCCTCCTGAGGTGATGCGTGTTCATCAAGCGCACAGCGCTCGGAATAGTCGCGTCGGGGCTGATGGTAATAGCCGGTGCGGTCATCAGCGCGCCCGCGGTCAGGCTCACATGCGGCGGCTGCTTGCGGAGTCGCCGATGGTGGCCGGCCGAGTCGGCCATCCGCGCGTGCCTGTTCGGCTCGTCCTCCGCGGCGAGCAGATCGGCTTCGGTGACGATCCCTGCCACCTCGCGGCCCATCATCAGCACCGGCACGCCGCTAATCCGGTGCTGGGTCAGCAAACGGTCGATCTCCTGGAACGGCGTGATCCGGTCGACGGTGACCACCGAGGTCGTCATCACGTCGCTGACCCGGCGCGCCCACCGCCGGTGCCACGGTCCGTCGCTCGGGTGGGCCGGGTGCGGGTGGGTCTTGGCATGGGCGGGATGCGGCGCCTGCTCGTGCAGGTGTTCCTCCACCGTGTCCAGGGCGCGGGTCACGTCCGAGCGGGCGGCCCTGCCGTGCAGGGAATCGTAGTATGCCGCGCCGAGGTGGCGGAGCATCGCGTCGAGGTGAATATCAGTGCGCGCCATCACGCTCACTTCCTCACTAACTCCTGGCCGGACCGGTTGGGCGGGGCCGGGATCCCCGGCTCCGCATGGTCCGGTTCCTAGCTGGGAGTCTCCCACTGAGCTCGCTGCCGGCGCCACGGCCGGACGTCACCACACCACCGGGACCTCGGTCCCTTATGATCCGTGCCGCTGTTACCCGGCCAGGGCCGTTTCTCCTTACCTGACCGGGACCTTAGTCCCTTCCGGTTCCGGCCAAAGGGCCATTGGTCCCGCCGTTGTGTGCCCATTGGCGGTATCCGTCCCACGGGGTCCAGGCACAGGCTGTTGACGGAAAACATCTACGAGGAGGAAGCACCATGACGACCAGGGTGGGCATTAACGGGTTCGGCCGTATCGGGCGGGCGTTCACGCGGCTGGCGGCGGATCGCGGCGATCTGGAGGTGGTGGCGGTCAACGACATCACCGACGCGCGGACGCTGGCGCACCTGCTGGCATTCGATTCCACCTTCGGCCGGTTCGGCCGCACGGTGGAGCACACCCAGGACTCGCTGATCATCGACGGCCGCCCGGTCGCCGTGCTGTCCGAGCGTGACCCGGCGGCCATCGACTGGGGCAAGCTCGGCGCCGACGTGGTGATCGAGTCCACCGGGAAGTTCCGCAGCCGGGACGGCGCGGCCCTGCACCTGAAGGGCGGCGCGCGCAAGGTGCTGATCTCGGCGCCGGGCAAGGGCGCGGACCTTACCGTCGTGCTCGGGGTCAACGACAGCGCCTACGACCCGGCGCGCCACGACGTGATCTCCAACGCGTCCTGCACGACCAACTGCGTGGCCCCGATGGCCAAGGTGCTGCACGACGCGTTCGGCGTGGTTCAGGGCTACATGACCACGGTGCACGCCTACACCGGGGACCAGATGCTGCTGGACGGACCGCATAAGGACCTGCGGCGGGCCAGGTCCGCGGCGGTCAGCATCGTGCCGACCACGACCGGCGCGGCCGCCGCCACCGGCGAAGTCTTCCCGGCCCTGGCCGGGAAGCTGGACGGGATCTCCCTGCGGGTTCCGGTAGAGGACGGGTCGCTGACCGACCTCGCGGTCGTGCTCAGTCGCGACGTTACCGCAGAGGCGGTCAACGAGGCGTTCGCCGCCGCGGCGGCCGGCCCGATGACGGGCGTCCTGCGCTACAGCACCGACCCCATCGTCTCCCGCGACGTCATTGGCGACCCCGCCTCGTGCGTGTTCGACTCGCCGCTGACTCAGGCGTCGGGAACGCTGGTCAAGGTGTTCGGCTGGTACGACAACGAATGGGGGTACACCTGCCGGCTAGCCGACCTCGCCGCGCTCGTTGGGCGCCAGCTGTAGTCACGGTCCCTACGCTAAGAGCGGGCCGCCTGGGAAGCGGCCCGCTCTTATAGCATTGCCGTCACCGGATCTCGATGCGGCGGCCGGTCATCTGGCCGGGCAGGATGCGTACGTAGACCTCGCGCTCACCCCCCGCCCACGGCCAGACCACGGCGTCCTCCTGCAGGCGGCGCAGTTCGGCCGGGTGCGTGACACGATGCGCTTGCCCGCGCACGAGGACGCTCCAGCCCTGGCCGAGTGCCTCGTCGATGTGATCGACCTCGAGCGCGACCAGGCCGTCGGCATGCCCTTCGATGACCGTGCCTTCGGCGGTCCTGATGACGATGGTGTCCGCCAGCATGGCGAAGTTGACCGGAAGGACGACCGGGCCCGAGACCGTGGGGAACGCGATCCGCCCGACACCGCCTGGCGCAATCAGCCGGCGGCACTCCGCCGACGTGAGCTTGATCGTGACCCGCTGGCCCGCCGGGCGGCCGTGCCCGGGCGGAACCCCCGCGCCGCCTCCGAGCAGCGCGGTCGGCGTCGTCTGCAGCGCGGCGGCGATCTGCCGTAGCGTAGTGCTGTTCGGCCGGGCCGGGTACCTCTCCAGGTACTGCAGGTACCGCAGGCTGACCTTGGCGCGCGCAGCTACCTGCTCCTGGCTCAGCCGCAGCTCCGCGCGTCGCTGCGCGATCCGCTTGCTCAGGTCACCAGGGTCGGGCGGCGACGGCCAGCCCTGTTCCTCGTGCTGCTCCGGCCCAATGGGCCCTGGCCAGGATATGTCTCTAACGGTCATCGGATCGCGGCGATGCGGGTCCGGCCTGGGCCGGACCGCAAACGTCGCTTCACCTCCTCGGTTATATCCGCTGTCATGCGGGGCTTGCGCTCCTCATATCACCCACCCTCAGCAGATCGAAGCCGGGCGGCGAGTGTCCTCCGCCATGTCCGGCCGGGACGTTCGTCCACATCCTGGTGCCGCACCCCCGCCGTGGCCGCGACGAGTCATCGGCAGGCCCGCCAGGACCTTGCTCACCTGATGATCAGGACCGGCCTGTCGGTGAGGTGTATCACCTTGTGCGCCGTGCTGCCCAGCATGAAACCGACCAGGTCGCTTCGGCCACGTGAACCCATGACGATGACGTCGGCGTTGTGCTCTATGGCGTCATCGACGATCTCGCGCGCGGCGTAGCCGAACAGGGTGGTCCTGATCTCGCCGTGCGCCTTCACGCCGGCCTGGGTCAGCACCTCGACAGCGGCCGAAACAGCGACGTTCGCGTCGTCCTCGCTCTCGGCCGTCATGGCCGCCCCCGTCTTGACCGCTACCTCGCGCTCCCGTAGGTGCAGGACCCATACCTCACCCTTGGACAACGCCGCCAGGTCGCGGGCCGCGAGCACCGCCCGGTCGGATATTTCTGAGTGGTCCACGGCCACCAGGATTTTGTCATACATCGCTTTGTCCTTCCGGCGCCAAAACTACCTTGGGTGAACTCAGTGTCTTCCCCATGTCAGTGTCGCGCCGCGCGATGTGAGTGGCCAGGGACCCAAGGCATGACCAGATAGGGACCTCTAGCTCCCGGGACCTAGGTCCCGGAAGGTGAGAAGGCCTTCAGCTTGGTCAGGGTTGGGCCCGGGTTAACTGGCGCGGGCCTGGACCGCGGTCAGCGCGACCGTGTAGATGATGTCCTCGACCAGGGCGCCGCGGCTCAGGTCGTTCACCGGCTTGGCCAGGCCCTGCAGCATCGGGCCGATGCTGACGACCTGCGCGCTGCGCTGCACCGCCTTGTACGTCGTGTTGCCCGTGTCCAGGTCGGGGAAGATGAAGACGTTAGCCCGGCCTGCTACCGGGCTACCTGGCCGCTTGGCCCGGCCGACCGAGGCGATGGCGGCGGCGTCGTACTGCAGCGGGCCGTCGACGGCCAGGCCGGGTTCGCGCTCGCGGACGAGCCGGGTGGCCTCGGCGACCTTGTCCACATCGGTGCCCGTGCCGGAGGTGCCGGTGCTGAAGCTGATCATCGCCACCCGGGGTTCGATGCCGAAGGCCCGCGCGGACGCCGCGCTGGAGATGGCGATGTCGGCCAGGTCCTCGGCACCGGGCCGAGGGTTGATGGCGCAGTCGCCGTAGATGACGACCTCGTCGGGCAGGCACATGAAGAACACCGAGGACACCAGGCGGCTGCCTGGCTTGGTGCCGAGGATCTGCAGCGCGGGGCGGATCGTGGCCGCGGTGGTGTGCACCGCGCCGGCCACCATGCCGTCCACCTCGCCCTGCTTGAGCATCATGATCCCGACCGTGACCGGGTCGGCGAGATGCTCCCGGGCCATCTCCTCGGTCCAGCCTTTGTGCCGCCGCAGTTCGGCCAGCGGGGCAACGTAGCGCTCGGCGACGGTCCGCGGGTCCACGATGGTGACATCCTCGGGCAGCCGCAGCCCGAGCTGCCTGGCCTGGGCGGTTATCTCATCCGGGGCGCCGAGCAGCAGGAAGCGAGCGATGCCGCGGTGGGCGCACGTGACCGCGGCCCGCAAGGTACGGGGTTCGGTGCCTTCGGGCAGCACGATGAGCGCATGGGCGGCGCGGGCTTGCTCCGCCAGCTGGTAACGGAAGGCGGCCGGGGTGAGCCGGCGGGGACGGCCGGGGCCGGCCAGGGACTGCAGCCAGGACGCGTTAAGCGCATCGGCGATGTTGCTGGTCACGCCCTCGATCCGGTCCACGTCGTCGGGCGGCAGCCCGGGGTCCAGATCTCGCACCCGGGTGGCGGTCTGGTAGCTGTCGGGCTGGACCAGCAGGACGGGCAGGCCGGCGAAGGCGGTCCGGGTGAGTTCCCAGATCCGCGGATCGGGCCGGATCCCCGCGCTCAGCAGCAGGGCGGCCAGGCGGGTCCCGTTCTGCGCCGCCAGGCAGGCAGCCATGACCACCTCGTGCCGGTCCCCGGGAACCACGACAAGCCGGCCGTCGTCCATGACCCGGATGCCGCCGGGGACGCCCTGAGCGAACACCGCCACGTCCTTGATCCGCCGGGACATGTCGCCCTCGTGCAAAACCTCGGGGTTCAGCTCGCGGACCAGGTCGCCGACCCGTGGCCAGGTCAGCTCCGGGCGGTGCGGCACCCCGGCGATCAGGCGGAGCCCGTGCCTGGCTAGCGCGGTCCGCAGTTCGGTGGCCGGAGCCGTGCCCGGACGGTGGGCCGCGGGCAAGCGGTGGACCACGCATCCGACCACGCGCACCTCCTCGCCGGAGGTGTATCCGCCGGCCGCGATGGCGAACTGCTCAGCCAGGCCGTCGACGCCGTCCGGATCCGAGGGCCAGCTGCCGACCAGCAGGACGTCGGCGTCCAGGGCACGGGCCAGCGCTTGGTTGAGGGCGCTAGCGTACAGCTTGGACGGCCCCGAGCTCAGCCCCTCGACCACAACGACATCGGACCGGCGGTAGATCGGTTCCCAGGCCGCAACGATCTTGTCCAGGACGACATCGAGGCCGCCCTCACCCAGCTGCCGCTCCAGTTCGGCGGTGCTCAGCGGTTCCGGCGGCCGCAGCGTGGTGACCGCCGCCACCAGCGCGGCTGAGCTGTCCGGAGTGCCGTCGGCCCGCGGCGGGGCCACCGGCTTGACGTAGGCCACGTGCACCCCGCTGCGCTCCAGCGCGTGCAGCAGCCCCAGGCACGTCCGGGCCAGGCCGGTTTCGCCCGCGGCGGGCACGATGAGCAGGTTACGGGCCATGACGTCTACTTCCTGGCTGAGGCCGCCGGGCGGGCGGCGAGGTGGCGGGCGGTGTCGCCGGGTTGTGCAGCGGCGCCAGCCGGGCGAACTCCTGGATCGTGGCGATGACCTCATCGTCCACCAGCACCGATGCGCCGAAGCGCTCGCCCCCGTGCACCACCCGGTGACCCGCACCGCCAGGGCGGCGTGGGGGCAGGTGGTCCAGGATGCGGGAGATGACGGCTGGGTAACTGCCATCGGGCAGGTGCGCCAGGTGTCTCAGCCTCGCTTTCTGAGATCGGCTTGTTTTGGTCACTTTTTACTGGTCGCGCGGGCGATCGCGCCGACGGCTGGCGCCAGTGTCAGCCAGAGCCCGATCGTGACGACCATGGAGGTGACATAGCCGAACGGCCGGATCCCGACATCAGGAGCCGTGATCCCAGCGAAGATCATTAGTAGCCAGGAGCTGACGAAGAACGCTGGGCCTGCTGTGACAATCCCGAAGAAGTCATTCACTTCACTCATCTCACTCGCTTCTGCGTAGTGTCCGGCCAAGGGCTCACGTGCGTGCGGCGACGCAGGCGTCGGCCGCCACGGCACCGAGCATGGCACCCCACTGGCGGGCCCGGGAGGCCTCGCCGTCCAGTAGCGTGTTCTGCTGGCCGATCAGGAAACTCTCCGGGGCGACGAAGATGCGGTAGCCGTGCCCCTTCAGCAGCCTGCTGATGCCGCGGCTGGCGCGGCCGGTGGCCAGGGGGACGCCGTGCAGGCGCGTATCGAAGGCAGCGGCGAGAGCCCGGCCGTCCTCCATGTCCTTGAGCCAGTCGCGGAGCCCCGGCCCGCTCGCGTCCGCGTCCAGCGTCAGCCCGCTGCCCTCCTTGCCCGCCGCTTGTACCGCCATCCGGCGGGAACTGGCGCTCGACAGCCGGTGCATGTGGGTCGGGCCGCCGACGACCAGGAGATCGGCATGGCTGACGAGTTCCGCGGTGGCCGCGGTGACGGGGACGAGGGTCACCTCGTGAGTGGCGCTCAGGCCGTCCTCGATGTTGCTTGCGATGACATGTGTGTTCCCGTATATCGACTCGTACACCACGAGTGCTCGCATGGTTCTCACGTCCTTAGGCCGGTTGCTTCCAGCGCAGCCGAACCGGCGCCGGCAGGCAAGGAGCTAGGGGTCCCGTCTCGCCGGGAAAAAGCTCCTGACAAGGAGTGACCTTCGACCCTCCCCGGAGCCGGTCGTGGCGGTGAGTCTCGCAGTATGGGCCGCGCACGAAGGCTTACAGGTACCGCCGGCCGGTGGAGCGCAGGCCACCCGAGGTCGTTCCGATCAGCCCGCCGGGAGTACCGACGTCCGGCACCCGGCCTGGGACCTTCTGCCCTATTGCTGAGGCTGGGTCACGACGAGATTGGCTTTAGAGCGGCTGTTGAGGCCGGTCCCCGGCGGCAAGGAGGTCGCCATGACGGGAATGAACGGCGGGATCGTGGCGGGCTACGACGGGTCACCCGGCAGCGGTCTGGCGCTGTACTGGGCCGCCAAGGAAGCCAAGGCACGCGGCCTCACGCTGACGGTCTGCCTGGCCTGGACACCAGATCATATGGCGCTGCCCACCGAGTCGGCCCTCTGCGACCTGGCCTGGCAGCACGGTAAGGAGATCCTGGCCCGCGGGCTGCCGTACGCCGAGTCGGTGCTGGGACCGGGGCGGGTGGCCGCGGCTCTGGTCGGCGGGTCAGCCGCTCAGGCGCTGTGCGAGCGCAGCCGGACCGCCGAGATGGTCGTGGTCGGCTCCCGCGGGCACAGCGAGCTGCCTGGCTTGCTGCTCGGATCGGTTTCCTGGCAGGTCGCCGGGCACGCGTCTGGACGGGTCGTCGTGGTCCGCGGCCAGTGGCAGCCGCCCAATCAACCCCCGGGCCCGGTCGTGGTGGGCGCGGATGGATCCCTCGGATCGCTGGCTGCGATCGAGTTCGCCTTCGAGGAAGCGGTGCTGCTCGACGTTCCCCTGGTGGCGGTATGCGCTCTGGCCGACGCACCCGGCAGGCTTGGCGAGATGCGTCACATCGAAGAAGACTTCATTCACGCGATGGCCCGTGCGGAGAAGGAGCATCCGGACGTCCGCGTAGTACGGCAAGTGGTGCCCGGCCCGCCCCGGAGGCCGCTACTCACGGCGGCGAATGGGGCCCAGTTGCTCATCGTGGGCTCCCGCGGCCGCGGCGGCCTTGATGACATGAACCTCGGCTCGGTGGCCCAGGCCATGCTGCACCATTCACCGTGCCCGGTGGGCGTGGTCAATCCCTGCGTCCGCTAGCCGGTGAACAGCGAGCTACGGTGCGCCTGAGGTCACGGACTGATCTGAACGGTGGTCCGTTCCCCTCGGTGACCTGCCCGGTGAGCAGCGGGACCGCCGGGCGGCAGGTTCGCCTCCATGATCGCGCTGTCTCCGGCCGGGTGGGTGCGGACGTCCAGGCAGCGTTCCCGGAGCCGCTGCAGTGTCTCGCCGTCGCCGAGCGGGAACACCACGTTCAGGTGTGCGCTTTCCCGCACTTCGGGAAGGTCCAGCACGGCATCGACCAGGCTCGCGCGACAGCCCGGGGTGATATGCCCGGACTCGGCGCGCAGCGACGCCCAGGCGGTTCCGCCTGGTCCTTCTGAGGTGACCTCGGCTGCGGCTACCGTGCGCTCATCGTCGCTGATCTCGACGTGCCGATGCAGTTCCTGCCTGGCCATGCCCGATCTCCTTCCTCATCCACAAGATGGGCGGTCGCCGCGCGGCGGACTCTTGCGGGCTGCCCGGCATGACCGCGGTCAGGGCCTGTGAGATCCTGCGGACAGTAATCACCACCAGGCCTAGTTCCTGCGCTGCCGGGGTCTAGCGCAGCGACGCTGTTCTCGCCAGACGATAATAAACAGGCATCGCCTTCCCGCTAGGGACGAAGGTCCTTCGCGCTGGTCCGTGGGCCTATGGGGGCCGGTTGTCCACCTGTCCATCCCGGCCGCCTAGACGCGGGTCGTAACGGTGCGGAGCGCCAGTGCGTCGTCGACGGTCGCGAAGGCCCGCATGCGGCTATCCAGGCCGCTGATCCGCAGTATCTTGGCCACTGGCGGCCGCGGCCCGATGAGGCCGAAACCGCAGCCTGCAGCATCGGCCTGGTTGGCGATCCGGACGAAGGCACTGAGGCCCTGGGCGTCGCAGAAGGACAGGCCGGTCAGGTCGAGCAGCACCCAGGCTGAGCAGGCGATGGCCGCGTAACCCTGCGCGACCACGCTCTCACTGGTGGCGAGATCCAGCTCTGCTGGCATCCTCAGGATCTCGATCCCGGCAACGCCTCGATCGCCTGCGGTCTGGTACTCAACGTGGGTCATCGTCTTCTGACACCTGTCCTAAGTACACGTTGATGCGCTCGGCCCACCATCACATGACGACCTGGCTGGGTGTTTAGGGCCAAAGGTCCTGACCGCGACGAGGGATGGAACAGATTCCGCCATGAGGCATGGTCAGGATGAAGGGACCGTGACGACGGGGCCGTGCGCGTGGTTCAGCACAGCGTGCGTGACCGCGCCGGGACCCGGCAGGCCGGAATGCCTGGCGTGCCTGCCGAGGACCATCAGGTCGGCGCGGGCCGACAAGCCGACCAGGGTCCGCCCCGGATGGCCATGTACGACGTCCTGGCTGACCGGGACGTCTGGGTACTTAGCCCGCCAGCCGTCGAGCAGCGCCGCCAGCCAGCGGCTGGCTTCGGCTTCCACCGCGTGTGCGGTCGGCGCCGTAAAGGCCTGCCCGGCCCGGGAGATGTCAGCTTGCGGTGCGTGCCAGCAATGAACGGCCAGCAGGCTGGCCTGCCGATCGGCCGCCTCTTCGAAGGCGAAGGTGAGTGAGTCGGCGCAGTGCTCCAGGTCGCCGATGCCCACGCAGACCTGCCGGTGCGCGGCCATGGACTCGTCGCGGATGACCGCGACCGGACAGGACGCGTGGGTGGCCACGTACCGGCTCACGGAGCCGAGGACCATGGCCGTGAACGCGCCGAGGCCGCGGGACCCGACGACCAGCATCAGCGCGCCCGCTCCGCTCTCCGTGACCGCCTGGGCGGGTGGCCCGGTCAGGCGATCGGTGTCGATCAGCAGGCCGGGTGACGTCTTGGCCGCCCGTTCCGCTGAGCCGGCCAGAGCCAGGTCACGGTTCTGGCTGAGGGCATCGGTCACGGTACCGAGGTCAGACCCTTCCCGGCCCTCGATCATGCGGGGCAGCAGCGCGGCGGCGGACACGATGCGCAGCGGCGCGCCGCGGAGCACGGCCTCCCTGGCGGCCCATTCGACCGCCCGCAGCGATTCCTCGGAGCCGTCCGTAGCGGCCACGATGGGCTTTGCTGACATGCTGGTCCTCCTCGCTAGACCGGAGGCGCCGGGTGCCCCGGGCACCCTCGTCCTCCGAGATCATCCGATCGTGTGCCGGGCGAGACGGCCAGGGGCGTTCCGGCCCGTGGGCCGGGGACCAAGGTCCCGGCAAGCCAGGTCTCTCCCCGTCGAACCCCGGTCAGCTGGCTACCGCGCGACTGTAGTGACCCAGGTGCCTAAGGTCCCTCACCTTTGGCCCTGGCCGGACCGGCGTTGCGACGCTTTCCTGTGATCATCCCCTTGTAGCTGGAGAAAGCGCGGAACGGGCGGCCTGACGATGGAGGACATGGTGGCAGTCGCTGATTCCGAGTCGGTGTCGAGGCGGCCGGCCTCGGCGAAGGCCGCCCCGCGGACGCCGTGGGCTGGATCGGCGCCGTCCCTGGGCGGCGAACCGCCGGAAGGATTCTGGTACCTCGCAAAGCGCCGCCTGCTCGGGGCGCCGCTGGTATCGGAGCAGCTGCAAAACCAGCGCCTGTCCCGGCCGCTGGCGCTGGGTGTGCTCTCCTGTGACGGGCTCTCGTCGGCCGCTTACGGCACCGAGGAGATCCTCTACGCGCTGCTCCCCTTCTTCGGGCTGGCGGCCTTCACGCTGGTCTTGCCGCTGACCCTGCTGGTCTTGTTCGGGGTTCTCCTGGTGGTGCTTTCCTACCGCGAGGTGGTGTCGGTGTACACCAGGGCCGGCGGCTCATACGTGGTGGCGCGGGAGAACTTCGGACCCCACGTCGCGCAGGTCGCCGCGGTCGCGCTGCTGATCGACTACGTGGTAACGGTCGCGGTGCAGACGGCGGCGGGCAGCGCGGCGATCGTATCCGCGTTTCCGGCGCTGTCGGGCATTCCGCTGATCGGTCCCAAAATCCTGCTGGTCATCTCCGTGCTGGCCATTTTGATCATGTGCATAGGAAACCTGCGCGGCATCCGTGAGGCCGGCCGGATTTTCGCGTTTCCCACGTACCTGTTCGCCGCCTCGGTGGTCCTGATGATCGTGATCGGCGTGGTCCGCGAGCTGACCAGCGGCCTGCCGCAGGCCGTGCCGGGGCACGGTGCCGTCGGCATCGGGTCGCATTCCGGGCTCATCGCCTTTGGCGCCCTGTTCATCATGGCTAAGGCCTTCGCCAACGGCGGCTCGTCGCTGACCGGGATCGAGGCCGTCTCCAACGCGGTCAGCGCGCTGCGCCCGCCGGAAGGGCGCCATGCCCGGCAGATCCTGGCCATGCAGGGATCGGTGGTCGCGGTCCTGATCGCGGGGATCTCCTGGCTCGCGCACATCACGCACGCGATCCCTTACACCACCGGCTTCCCGACCGTCCTCGCGCAGGAAGCCGAGCTCGTCTTCGGACCCACCGCGGCGGGGCAGGTCATGTTCTTCGTGCTGCAGATAGCCACCGCGGCTATCCTGTTCACCGGCGGCAATACCAGCTTCACCGGGTTCCCGTTCCTGGCCAGCTTCGTCGCCGAGGACTCCTTCCTGCCCCGGTGGCTGAACAGGCGCGGTCACCGGCTGGTGTTCTCCAACGGCATCATCCTGCTGGCCGTGCTGTCGCTGTCGCTGATGCTGGTGGCGGGCGCGACCGTCGACGCCCTCATCCCGTTCTACGCCATCGGCGTGTTCACCGGTTTCGCCATGGCCGGGTTCGGCATGGCCAGGTACCACCGCCGGACCAGGGAGGCGGGCTGGCGGCACCGCCTCGTGATCAACATGACCGGCGGGATCTACACGGCGCTGGTGGTGGTGCTGTTCGCCGTGGTGAAGTTCACCGAGGGCGCGTGGCTGATCGTGATCATCTTCCCGGTCCTGGTGTACGCTCTCATCCGCCTCAACCGGCAATACCGCCACGAAGCCGCCATCCTCGACCAGCCAGGGCGCGGTGATCTGCCTCCGTCCCCGCCGAACTACTCTCGCCGGGTTGTGCTGCTGATGATAGACAGCTACGACCTGGCCGCCATCGCCGCGCTCAGGTACGCCAAGAGCCTGCGGCCTTCGGCGCTACGCGCGGTGCACTTCAGCCTGGACAGTGCCCGGGCGGACAAGCTCAGACAGCAGTGGCTGGACGCCGGCACCGGGGTGCCGCTCGAGCTCGCCGACTGTCCGGACCGGCGGCTCGCCCACGCCGCGGCCCGGCTGGCCGCCAGCGAGGCGGCCGCGCCCGGCACGCACGTGACCATGGTTCTGCCGCGCCGCAGCTACCCGCCGCTGGCTGGGCGGCTGCTGCACGACCACACCGCGGACCGGATCGCTCGCGTGGTGAGCCGCGTTCCCGGCGCGGCGGCCACCATCATCCCCTTCGACGTGCGCCACAAGGTCGAGACGATACACGCCAAGCGGGATAGGCCGGCCAAGACCGATAGCCTCCTTGACTACGAGCGGCCGGTCCCGCCGTCGGGGACCGATCCCATCGGGTCGCTGCGCGAGCCACGCCGGGCCACCGTCCAGGGCCGCCTGCACACGGCTGAAGTCCGGCCGACCGAACGTAACAGCGTTCTGGCGTGCGAGATTACCGACTCCACCGGCGACCTGGTCGCGCTGTTCTACGGGCGCACGCGCATCGCGGGCATCGAGCCGGGCTGCCGGATCCGCCTGCACGGCATGGTCGGCATCGCGGCTGACGGCCGTCCCGCGATGATCAACCCCGGTTACGAGTTGCTGCGGTAGCCGACCGGTCCCCGAGCCGCCTGCCGCACCGGGGACAGGTCCCACCGTCCGTTCGGTATAAATGGTCTTGCTTTTACCCGCAACTGACCACTTGCGTCATAGCCGGCGGCGCGCCCGGCGGTTAGTCTTGCGGCATATCGTTGGCGGAAGGATCTACTAGTTGGAACCTAGTGCGGCCAAGAGCCCAGAGCTCCTGCTGCCACACCTGAAACTTGACGAGTTGCTCGCTGAGTTGCAGGGGCGGCTGCAGGCGGTGCTGGCCACCAGGGACCGGATGCGCGGGCTGCTGGAGGCGGTCGTCGCCATCGGCTCCGGCCTGGACCTGGAGTCCACGCTCAGGCGGATCGTCGAGAGCGCGGTCAAGCTGGTGGACGCGACGTACGGCGCGCTCGGCGTCATCGGTGACGACGGGCGGCTGGCCGAGTTCATCCCGGTCGGCCTGACCGAGGACGAGATCAGGCAGATCCATCACTGGCCCGAGGGACGCGGCCTGCTCGGCCTGCTGATCGATGATCCAGGGCCGCTGCGGCTGGCCGATATCGCCGCGCACCGGCAATCGTCAGGCTTCCCCGCGGGGCACCCGCCGATGCACGGCTTCCTGGGTGTCCCGATCCGGCTCCGCGACCAGGTGTTCGGCAACCTCTACCTGACCAACAAGCGCGGCGGCGGCGAGTTCACCGAGGACGACGAGGCGGTGCTCGTCGCCTTGGGTGCCGCGGCCGGCGTGGCCATCGAGAACGCGCGGCTTTATGACACCGCCCGCCGCCAGCAACGCTGGGTCCAGGCCAGCGCCGAGGTCACCACGCGGCTGCTGTCAGGCTCCGAGCCGGGCGAGGTCCTGGCCGATATCACCCGGCGGGCGCTCGAGCTGTCCGGAGCCGACCTTGTCGTGCTCGCCCTCCCCGACGAGGAAGGACGCCGGCTGACCATGACCTACGCCGAGGGTGACGGCGCCGCCGCCACCCGAGGTCTGGTGCTGCCGGCCGGGCAGTCGCTGTCCGGCCAGGTGCTAGCCGGCGGCGAGCCCATCACGTCCGCTGATTTCGCTGATGACGAGCGCGCTTCCCAGGCCGCCCGCGGCGTGATGAGCCATATCGGGCCCGCGATCTTGTTCCCGCTCGGGGTGCCGGGCAACGTCCGCGGCGTGCTCACCGTGGGTCGCCGCCACGGCGCGGCGCCGTTCCCCCAGGCCCAGGCCGATGTGGTGGCGTCGTTCGCCGCGCAGGCGGGCGTCGCGCTCGAACTCGCGGCTACCCACGCGGAAGCCGAACGGCTGTCGCTGTTCGAGGACAGGGACCGGATCGCCCGCGACCTGCATGACCTGGTCATCCAGCGGCTTTTCGCTACCGGCATGTCGCTGGAGGGCACCATGCCGATGATTACCAGGCCCGAAGTGGCGAGCCGCGTCACCAACGCGGTGGACGCGATGGACGAGACCATCAAGGACATCCGCGCCACCATCTTCGCGTTGCAGGGTGGTGACGCCGTGCGCCCGCCGGACCTGCGCGGGGACATTGTCGGCCTAGTGGAGGAGATGTCGTCGATGCTTGGTTTCGCCCCGTCGCTGCGACTGGGCTCCGGCCTCGCCACCCATGTCCGCCCCGAGGTAGCCGAGCATGTGCTCGCCGCATTGCGTGAGGCGCTGTCGAACGCGGCCAGGCACTCGGGCGCCAGCCAGGTAGACGTGTCCGTGGACGTGGATCCGGACCGGATTCTCGCCGTCCAGGTCACCGACAACGGGAGCGGCATCCCGGCCGAGGGCAGACGCAGCGGGCTGCGCAATATGGCCAGCCGCGCCGAGAAGCTCGGCGGCGAGCTGCGCCTCGGCCCGGCGGACCCGGCCGCATCGCCGCCAGGAACGGCCCTGGAGTGGCGGGTACCCCTAGGCTGAAATGAGCCGCACCGCCACGTCCTCCCGGTCGTTCCCTTGACCATTAGCGAGAAGCCGCCGCCCGGTCAGTAGCTCCGGCGAGATACGGATGAAATGTGCCGCCTCCCCGGCGCCCCAGGAGCGCAGGCCTATCTCTTGCAGCCGGTCGATTTCGCCCGGATCGGTCACCACCCGGGACCGTCCGATGATCGCGACGCTCCAGCCGGCCCGGTGGGCCACGTCGAGGCTATCGGCCTCGAAAGCGACGACGGCGTCGCGGATATCGGTGGCGAGCGCGTCACCCGGGTCGGCCCTGATGATGATGTCACCGTTATCGAGGGCGAAATGGACAAGCTCCACCGCTGGCAGCGCCCGCCGGGTGAAGATGACCCGGCCGATGGGCACGGTGGCCAGGAGCCGGAGAGATTCATACCTAGGCAGCTGCTCTAGGGCCGGGGCGTCGTCGGTGTGCATGGTGGCCACAGTGCCGTGGATCCGACGGCGGAACCAGGGAACTAGGTCCCGAGTCGCCGGGACTTGCGTGGTGTCTAGTCGCCGTGCTCGGAGTATCGTTCTTCGCTGTCGTGCTGGCCGCCGAAGGCGCGAACCGCGTACGCGGCGGCCTGGGTGCGCCGCTCCATGCCCAGCTTGGCGAACAGCGCCGAGACGTAATTCTTCACGGTCTTCTCGGCCAGGAACATCCGCTCGCCGATCTGCCGGTTGGTCAGGCCTTCCCCGATCAGCTCCAGGATCCTGCGTTCCTGCGCGGACAGGCCGGCCAGCGGATCGTGCTTGGTGGACTGATCCCGCAGCCTGGCCATCAGCTGGCTCGCGGCCCGCGGGTCGAGCATCGACTGGCCCGAGGCCACCGTGCGCACCGCGCCGACCAGGTCGGTGCCCCGTATCTGCTTCAGCACGTAGCCCGCCGCGCCCGCCATGATCGCGTCGAACAGCGCCTCGTCGTCGCCGAACGAGGTGAGCATCAGGCAGGCCACCTCGGGCATCTTCGAGCGGATCTCCCGGCACACTGACACCCCGTCGCCATCCGGCAGCCGCACGTCGAGGACGGCCACATCCGGGCGCAGCGCCGGAATCCGGGCCAGCGCTGAGGACGCGGTCCCGGCCTCGCCGATCACCCGGATATCAGGCTCGGCCTCCAGCAGGTCACGGACGCCCCGGCGGACCACCTCGTGATCATCGAGAAGAAACACCGCGATCGGGTCTTTTGCCTCGCCGGACCCGGGTCCGCCGACCGGACTTGTCACCCTGACTCCTGATGTTCGCGCCTGCCGCCCCGGAAGGTCATCCCGGCCAGGGCCCTGTGTCACTTCTACTCTAGGCACTTCGTGCGGCCGCTGGTATGGACCAAAGTCCCTCGCTGGCGGCCCGGACGGCTCTGCTACCGGGGGGCAGGCGGGCCTAGCGTCGATTGTGGAAGTACAGATGAGGCTAGAGCAGAAGGAGAACTGAAATGCCGGGAATCATTGTCGGGGTTGACGGTTCCGGTCATTCTCAGCGTGCGCTCGAATGGGCCATGAAGGAAGCCGCGCTCCGGCACGAAGCGCTCAACGTGATCACCGTGCACCAGGCCGTCAAGGGCTATTACGGCACCGCCGTAATCAACCCGGAGGACCGTGCCCTGACCGAGCAGGCCCGTGAGGCGGCCCGGGCCGAAGCCGACAAGGTGCTGGCTGGGCTGGGCGAATCCCGCCCGGATGCGGTCACGGTCACGGCGGTCAACGGTTTTCCTGTCGAGGAGATCCTCGCGGCGGCGGAAGATGCCGACATGATCGTCCTCGGCTCGCGGGGGGTCGGCGGCTTCAACCGGCTGCTGCTCGGGTCGGTCAGTTCCCAGATCGCGCAGCACGCGCACTGCCCGGTGCTGATCGTCCCCGCGGAAGACAGCAAGTAGCCGTCCCGTCACGCCGTGCGGCGGCGCAGGGTCGCCGCTGCACGCCGTGCGGCGGCGCAGGGTCGCCGCTCCCGAGGCGCGCGTCTACGGCAGCAGGCCGTGCTGCGGGAAGGTGGCCTTCCTGGTGGCCATGATCGAGCGGTCCACCGGGTCCGCCGGGTCGTGGCCGGCCTCGAACGCGGCGTAGCTCGCCGTCGCGCCGTCGGTCATCAGCTCCGGAGCGGTCTGGCTGGTCACCTCGGCGACGTACTCGCGCCACAAGCCGGGCGTCGGCGCGGCCGGGTCGATCGGGCTTTCCGCGGCCTCGCCGAGCAGGTGGGTCCAGCTCCTGGGTACCACCTGGACATGCTGGTAGCCGCCGCCTCCGGTCAGCAGCCACCGACCGCCCGCGACCTCGTGCGCCAGCGCGTGCAGCGCGGCGTGCGCGCGCCGCTGCGCGTCGACGCTCAGCTCCAGATTGGCCAGCGGATCGCTCCAGTGCGTATCGCAGCCGTGCTGGCTGACCAGGATCTGCGGCGCGAACTCCCGCAGCAGCGG
Source organism: uncultured Actinomycetes bacterium (assembly GCA_963806335.1). Taxonomy (GTDB): domain Bacteria; phylum Actinomycetota; class Actinomycetes; order Streptosporangiales; family Streptosporangiaceae; genus Palsa-504. Next base: position 164,276 of record CAWDXO010000009.1, on the reverse strand, counting down.
CGGCACCACCGCGTGGAAGGCGCGTAGCCAGCCCGCGTCCCCGGTGCCGGCCGGCAGGGCCACGTTGACCGCCGACCCTTCGGCCTCCGGGCCGCCGGTCTCCGACGGCCGTCCGGTGCCGGGGAACAACGTGGCCGGATCCTCGTGCAGGCTGATGGTCAGTACCCGCGGGTCGTTCCAGAACGCGGCCTGCACGCCGTCGCCGTGGTGCACGTCCACGTCCACGTAGGCGATCCGCTCCGCGCCCTGGCTGAGCAGCCAGGCGATCGCGATCGCGGGGTCGTTGTAGACGCAGAAACCGCTGGCGTAGCCGGCCATCGCGTGGTGCAGGCCGCCCGCGATGCTGGCCCCGTGCTGCGCGGCGGAGGTCCAGACCGCCCGGGCCGCCGCCAGCGTCGCGCCCGCTACCAACGCGGCTGCCTCGTGCATCCCCGCGAAAACCGGATCGTCGTCGGTGCCGAGCCCGTACATGAGCAGCGCGCGAGCGGGCAGGCCTTCCACGCCGCGGCCGCCCTTGGATGCCTGGTGGCCGGCCAGCCGCACCATGGCGATGTAGGCCGGGTCGTGGACGAGTTCGAGCTCGGCGTCGCTCGCCGCCGCCGGGGCGGCGAGCGTGACCTCGCCGTGGTGGAAAAGCCCGAAGGCCCGCGCGAGTTCCATGGTCAACTCGATCCGGATCGGCGCCATCGGATGCGAGGGCCCGAAGTCGTATCCGGCCAGTTGCCTGTCCCAGGCCACGTGCAGCGTGCAGGTCATGCCGGAATCCTCTCTCGATCCAGGCGATCCACATCCGGGCGAGCCGCCGGATGCCCCAGCCGCCACAGCCGTGTCAAAGGCGCTACCGGATCCGATCAGCTGATCATAGGTGCCAAAGTTCGGTACCGGTCAGCTCACCAGCCGGCTGTCCCGCCCCTCCACGGCCGGCCGGCCCTTGATCACGGGACCTTTGTCCCCGCGCGCTCTTCACTCCCGGGCCGGCCCGGCTGATCAGGCCAAAGGTCCCGCGAAACCAGGTCACTGGCCTCCTGACGCGCGCGGGCCCGTGACCGACCATGGAGGTATCCAGGTCGGCGCGCTGACCAGCGGAAACACGAGAGGAGCTGGCCAAGATGTCAGCTAACAAGGACCGTCCCCCGCGCATCGTGGTCGGAGTAGATGGTTCTCCGTCGTCACGAATGGCGCTGAGCTGGGCTGTCCGCCAGGCCAAGGTCACTGGCGCCATCGTGGACGCCGTCATTGCCTGGCAGATCCCGGCCGAGCTCACCGGCTACGGCTGGGCGCCGGTCACCGTCGCCGAGGCGACAGGCTTCGAGGACAGCGCCAAGCGGGTCCTTGAGGAGGCCATCTGCGACGTCGTTGGCTCAGACGACCAGCAGGTGTGGCTGCAGACGCAGATCGTGCAGGGGACTCCGGCAAGGGTGCTTCTTGATGCCTCGGCGGACGCGGATCTGCTCGTCCTGGGCCGCCGCGGTCACGGCGGATTCGAGGACGCCCTACTCGGCTCGGTGAGCCAGCACTGCGTTCAGCACGCGCGCTGCCCAGCCGTGATCATGCGCGACGTTACCGAGACAGCGGCCTGACTAGCTCAGGCAAGATGAAGGGAGCCTGGTCAAAATGCCGGTAAACCAGAACGAGTCTCCCCGGATCGTAGTCGGAGTGGATGGTTCTCCGTCGTCAAGGGCCGCGCTGCGCTGGGCCGTCAACCAGGCCAGGCTCACCGGCGGCACCATCGACGCCGTCATCGCCTGGCAGATCCCGGTGTCGATGACCGGATACGGCTGGATGGCGCCCGTGGTGCCGGAGATCAGCTTCGAGGACATCGCGAAGCAGACCCTGGAAGGGGCCATCAGCGATGTCGTCGGTTCTGCCGACGTGCCGCGCGTGCGGAGCCTGGTCGTCCACGGCGTCGCGGCGCAGGTGCTGCTCGAGGCCGCGGCGGACGCGGACCTGCTCGTGGTGGGCCGGCGCGGTCACGCTGAGTTCGCCGAGGCGCTGCTCGGCTCCGTCAGCCAGCACTGCGTGCATCACGCCCGCTGCCCCGTGGTGATCGTACGCTAGCCCGTTCCCTACGAACTCGGAGCCCGCGGCAAGCTCCCGGACACCGTGTCCGGGATCGTTACGGTCGCCGGTTATCCCCGTCCGGTTATCCCCGTCCGCGCTATTCAGGTTCGCGCCGGCGCGCGAGCGGGAACACGAACCACAGGCCGGCGAACGAGCAGAACACCAGGGCGCCGATCAACCCCGCGGTCAGGCCGCTGGCGACGTAACCGGTTACCAGCAGGACCGCGGCCGAGACAGCCAGGCCCACGGCGCCCAGGCCGAGCAGCGCCATCACGTTGGCCGCCCGTACCAGCCGCTCCTTCTGGCCGCGGCGGAAGACCAGCCGGTGGTAGGCGACCGGCCCGCCCAGTAGCGCCGTCGCCACGGCGGCCAGCACCAGGCTGGCCAGGTACAGATCGCGCTGGCCGTGGCTGAGCCGGGTGAACCTGGTCGTGAACGGCAGCGAGAGCAGGAAGCCGAACAGGACCTGCACCCCCAGGCCTGCCACCCGCAGTTCCTGAAGCAGTTCCCCGAGATTGCGGTCGGTTCGCTGCTCCTGCGACTCATTCCGCTGATCCGGGGCTTCCGCCGATCTCATCGCCGCCACCTCCAGGCCCTCTCGACCCGCAGCTACCCGAGCCAGGGCCAGCGGAAACGGCGGCGCCCTTCAGGTCGTTTCCGGGACCCGGGCAAACTCCGCGATGACCTGAGCGAGCCTGGCCCGGGGCGTCCAGCGGGATGAGCGTGTAGCTGTCCGCGACCTCGACCAGCCGTCCCCGCAGCAGCTGGGCCAGCCGCCGGACCGGCCGCAGCCGCATCTGCTGCATGAATACCCCGTGCCTAGGCCTTGGTCAGCAGTGAACTGGCCAGACGCGCCGACCGGTGTTTCATCACCGGGGCCCATGACGTGTCGCCCCGGCAGAACCCGACGAAAACGCGCCAGCCCGCGGGACTGGCCAAGCCGAGGTGGAAGAGGCCCGGGTGCCGGGTAAACGCCGAGAACACGCGACGGCCCGCCTGCATCTCGGGCAGCAGGTCCGCGGCGATCGATGATTCGTACCCCTGCAGGATGTGCTCGAGCCGCGCCGGAGACTCGCGGGACGCCGCCGCGGCGATGGCGCCCGCCGCCGCGCCCGAACGCAGCGCGAAGCTGATCCCCTCCCGGGTGAAGGGCTCGAGCAGGCCCGCGGCGTCCCCGGCGACCAGCACCCGGGCCTTGCGCAACGGCGAATCAGCGGTCCGGCACTTGGTGAGATGACCGGAGTCCTGCAGCCGGGGGAACGAACTGAGGTGATACCGGTCCAGGAAGTCGCGCAGATACCTTCTGGTGTCCTCGCCCCGGCCCCGCGCCGCGATCACCCCGACGGTGAGCCGGTCCTGCTTGGGAAATATCCACGCGTAGGAACCGGGCACCGGGCCCCAGTCGAGCAGGACCCGGCCGTGCCACGCCGGGCGGGCCGACTCCGGGACCGCGACCTCGACCTCCAGGCCCAGGTCGACCTGGCCGGCGGTCACGCCGACGTGCCTGGCGCTGACCCCGGCGGACCCGTCCGCACCCACCAGGACCGCCGCCGCGACCGTAGTGCCGTCGGCGAGCCTGGCGACGGCCTGCCGGTCGTCCTGGCTGATCGCCCGCACCGGTGACCGCGGTCGCAGGACCGCCCCGTCAGCTTGGGCCTGCCGCCGGAGCGCGTCGTCGAACTCGTCCCGCACCACCATGGCCAGGATCGGGGCGTCATAGGTCCTGGTGAACTCGTGCCGCCCCTCCAGCGTGAACGTGGCGGCGCGGATCTCGTCCCGGACCGGAACCGGCAAGGAGCCTACCGCCGCCAGCGAGGCCCCGATCAGCCCGCCGCCGCATGTCTTGTACCTGGGATGCTCGGCCCGTTCCAGCACGATCGTCCGGGCGCCGGCCCGGGCCGAAGCGCTGGCCGCCGCCAGCCCGGCGGGGCCGGCCCCCACCACGGCGACATCCCACTGAGTCCTCTCCTGCACCCTCGCAGGGTAGCTTCCCGGCTGCGGGTCAGGCACGCAGCCCGGCGCCACTGCCCGGCGAAGACCATGGCGGGCCGCACCCCCGCGGGACGGATCGCGGACGCCGCGGGTTGCTTCGGGGCGCTGGATACGGTCACGATTGGCCGTTGCCGCCTCCCGCGCCCCGGCCGGAGGCGGCCTGCAACTCGTCGATCAGCTCAGACGCGCTGGCCTTGGACAAGTTTGTCAAGGTCGATCTCTCGCCCGGCCTCACGGGCCAGGGTCTGCAGGTACGACTTTTGCGGGCCGGTCATCGGCTCGTCTCCGGTGACCCAGTCCTTCGGGTCCTTGGCCGGGTTTTCCTGCGGTGTCAGGTTCTCGCTCATGGCTCCTCCGTAGTCGGTCGGTCGACCCTCTACCCGGTGACTTGAATCGAACACATGTTTTGACCGACCGGTCGGCGTCAATGAGCCTGCGCCGATCAGTTTGGGCCGATCAGTCTGGGCCGATCAGTCTGGGCCGATCAGTCTGGGCCGATCAGTCTGGGCCGATCAGTCTGGGCCGATCAGTCTGGGCCGGCGGTTCGGCGCCGGCCGCGCGGGTATCCGTAGAGCCTGGGCGAGAGCAAGGACGGGGGAGTCCCGAATGGGTGCGTGGGGCAAGCGGGACGACATGATCGTGCACGAGGCCGACCCGTACAACGCGGAGCCCGCGCGCGGTGCGCTGGCGGACCGGATGCTGACCCCGCTGGATTCTTTCTACGCCCGCAATCACGGTCCGGTCCCGCTGATAGACCCGATGACCTGGCGGCTGAAGATTGACGGTCTGGTCGAGCGGGACCTGGAGCTCTCGCTGGCCGACCTTCGGGGCCAGTTCGTCCCGCTGATCCTCACCGCGACCTTGCAATGCGCCGGTAACCGCCGGTCCGGCCTGGTCAAGGTGCGCGATATCCCCGGAGAAGATCCATGGGGCCCGGGTGCCACCTCCACCGCAGAATGGACCGGCGTGAGCCTCGCCGAGGTACTCCGGGCGGCCGGGCCGCGAGCACCCGCGGCCCACGTGGCGTTCGCGGCGCCGGATCTATCGGCTATCGCCGACCCGCCCCAGCCCTACGGCGGATCAGTCACCCTGCAGAAGGCCCTCGCCGGGGAGGTGCTGCTGGCCTGGGGGATGAATGGCCAGCCAATCCCCCCGGTGCACGGCGCTCCGGTGCGGGTCGTGGTGCCCGGCTACATCGGAGCACGCAGCGTCAAGTGGGTCGAGAGGATCACCGTGCAGGATGTTCCCTCGGGCAACTATTTCCAGGCGCGGGCCTACCGGCTCCTGCCACCGGAGACCGACCCGGCCCTGGCCGGACCGGGTGTCGGCCTGTCGCTGAGCGCCATCGCCGTCAACGCGGACATCCTGTGCCCCGATGAAGGCGCCGTCTTGCCAGCCGGCCCGGTGCCAGTCACCGGATACGCCCTCGCGGGCGACGACCGCGGCGTCGCCCGCGTCGACGTTTCCGTCGACGGCGGCCGCCACTGGCGGCAAGCCGATCTCAGTGCCGATGCCGGGCCCTGGGCGTGGCGTATCTGGCGCACCGTCGTCGACCTTCCGTCCGGTGAAACGGAGATCATCGCGCGAGCCTGGGACACCTCCGCCGCCGTCCAGCCCGAATCGCCCGTCCACCTATGGAACCCGAAGGGCTACGTCAACAACTCATGGGCCCGCGTGCACGTCACTGCGCCCTAGACCACCCAGGTCAACCAACCTCGCGCAGCCAGTTCAATCCAGGAAGTCGTATAAGCCTTCAATTCAGAAAGTCGCATGAGCCGCAAATACCCACAAACCGTGCATGATCCAGTCTTCCCGCTCGGGGGCGAACCGGCTCGATGGAACATCGAGCCGCTTGGGACCGGCTCGATGTTCCATCGAGCCGGTCACGACTGGGCGTTGATCAAGGCCGACAGCTGGGAAAGGCCGCAACCACGACGATGGAGCATCGTCGTGGTCAGGGCAACGAGGATGGAGCGTCGTTGTTGGTTACTGCGCGAACGTAGACGAGAAGGGCGAGGCTGGGCTTAGCGGATGGTGGCCGTGGGGCCCGAGGTGCGCTTCGCTGAGCTGGCGGCGGGGAGGGCGCGGAGCGCGGAAGGCAAGCCAGGCCGCCCGCCCCGGCGAATCCCCCTGTGCTTCCGCCGTCCCCCGGCAAAACCCCCTGCCCTCAGCGTGATCCTGGAGGCAGAGCACCCCCAGGGAGATTGCCATGACCAGGTTGTACCTCAACGACGCCCAGTGCACGGCGCTATTCGCATCCGGGCTGCAGCGATCGGATTCCCCGACCAGTGACGTGGTGGCCAAAGCCGTCAGCCGAACCGTCCGCCAAATCGGCCTCCGGGGCTGCGCCGCCGCGATGGCCCAGGAGTTCGGCGACCACCCCGAGACGGCCATCGACCGCATGCGGTGGATCCGGCAGTTGGCCGGCGAGATGCCTGCTCGTGCCGCCTGACCGGCCGCCGACTGCGCTCGGCGCGCCGCCTGACCGCGCCCGACGGCGCGCAGCAGGACCGGCCGCCGACTGCGCCCGGCCGCCGCCTGACCGCGGCCGACGGCGCGCAGCAGGGCCGCTAGATGCTGCCCGCTGATTGCTGCCGCACGCCGTATTTGACCGCGATCGGATTCCAGACCTGGACGAATGCTTGCTTGGCCGCGTCGGCGGCCTGGTCGGCGCTATTGGCGGCACCGTAGGCCGCGGATTGCTCAGGCTGCGTGCACCCGAGATTCAGCTCCCGCCGCGCCCAGGTCAGGTAGTCCTGGTCGGCGTCCAGCGAGGTGCGCAACGCCGCGATCAGGTCGGACTTCACGGCCGCACCCTGGGGGAGACCGGAGGCCGACAGGGCGGAGGCTTGGCGGTACTCGGAGCCGCGCTGGCTCACTGCGTTCTGGATCTGGCTCGCCGCGCCGGACAGGTTCGTGCAGTTCAGGACCTCGTTGATGGCCCCGTTCAGCGCCTGCCGGGTCGCTGCGCTCGAACTCAGCAGGTGGCCCACGGCGACGGCCTGGCCGGACGCCAAGGCGGAGGGGGACGGTGCAGCCGAGGCTGCGGGCGGCGGTGTAGCGGTGGCGGCCCGTGACGCAGCGGGCTGCGACACGCCGGCGCGAGACGCGGCGGGGGAGCCTGGCGCGGCCGCCTCCCTGACGACGGCCACCGCGGCTACCACGATCACCGCGGCCACCGCGGCGGCCGCGGCGGCCGCCAGCGTGCCCTTGATGATGGCGCGGCGCCGCGGGTTGGACCCGGCCCGCCTGGCCGGCGCGGGCACCAGCTGACCGGACCCGCCCGGCCGAGCTGCCGGTGGGGGCGGCGGCCCGCCGGGCCAGGGGTCCTGAGCTAGTCCCGTCCGGTCCGGCGGGCGTGATCGCTGACCGCCAAGGCCCAGCCCCGGCCCCGGCCCCAGCCCCGGCCCTGGCCCCGGCCCCAGTCCCAGCGCCGCCGACAATTCCTCCGCGAACTGACCGCAGGTGGCATAACGGTCGGCCGGGTTCTTGGCCAGCGCCGTGGCCAGGACGCGGTCGACGGCCCCGGGCAGGTCATCTCGCCGCGTCCGTACCGAAGGCGGGGGAGCGTACAGCTGGGCGTACATCACCGTCAGGTGCTGATCGTGCCCGAAGAGCGGCGTTCCTGAGAGCAGCTCGAACCCGACGCAGGCCAGCGAGTAGAGGTCCGTGCGCCCATTGAGGGGCCGGCCCTCGATCTGCTCCGGCGCCACGTAGTCGAACGGTCCCGCGGACTTGTCCGCGCCCATCCCGAAATCGGCGAGGTAGACGTGGCTGGCCTCGAGCAACATGTTGGCGGGTTTGACGTCGCGATGGACCAGGCCGCGGGCGTGTGCCGCGTCCAAGGCCGACGCGGCCTGGGCCAGGATGGTCCAGGCCATGGCTGGCCGAAGCGGGCCGGTCCGGCTGAGCAGGGACCGGATATCACCGCCCGGGACGTAACGCATGGCCGCGTACCAGACGCCGTCCGCGTCGCCGGCCTGGTAGACCGGGAGGATGTTCGGGTGACCCAACTCGGCGGCCACCCGTGATTCGCGCAGCCACCTGGTGAGGAAGATTGCCTGGCCGGCCCGTTCCGGCGCTAGCACCTTGACCGCGACCTGACGATCGAGCCGCTCATCCCGGGCGAGGTAGACGGTGGCCAGATCGCTCCGGCCGATAGCCCGGCCGAGCCGGTAGCCGCCGATCCGGCCGGACGTTTCCGGCTCCCAGTTCACGGGGTCACCGCCGCACCGGCCAGGATCGGGAGGCGCTCAGCACCGGCCAGGATCGGGAGGCGCTCAGCACCGGCCAGGATCGGGAGGCGCTCAGCACCGGCCAGGATCGGGAGGCGCTCAGCACCGGCCAGGATCGGGAGGCGCTCAGCACCGGCCGAAGCACGGCCGAAGCACCCGCCGACGTACCCGATGTACCCATGCCGTCTGCCTGCCGGTGACACCATTGACGATTTCCGCCGTGCACCTCACGAACCTCCGTCCGCGGTGCGCCTATCCTCACGATAGTGACATTTCCCCAGGCCTGTCCGGCCAAGCCTGAATCGGGCGGAACCGGGTAGGGTGCGGCGAATATGGTAAGCGGCTTCTTGCTGGTTTTGGGCGCAGAGCGTCATACCGCATTTCCGCAGGACCCGGATGGAGGCGAGATTGCCGAACCCGACGTTGGCGGTGACGGTCTGGACGCTTCCCAGTGGCATGAACTGCCTCGGTCGCGTAACCGCGGCGCGGCCGGACCCAGCCGGATTGGCGCTGGCCGCTCACCACGGCCCGCACGTCCTGGGCGGTAATCGGCCTCAGGATCAGCCGATCGGTAACGATATCCGTCATCGAGTCACTTTCAGTTAAGCAGCCCCCGGGGGCTGGGCCGCCGAAGGTACCAGGGAATAATGATGCCTTCATATTCGGAAACCTAGCAGGGAGGAAAACATGCGGCTTCCCGTGAAGGCATCCCATCTGCCGCCCCGCATGGCGGCGGGGGCGTTCATCCTCAACTCCGGCGTGGGCAAGTTGTCCGCCGACGACGAGACCGCTGCCCAGCTCCACGGGTTCGCCAGCGGCGCTTACCCGTTCCTGGCCAAGCTCAAGCCCAGGGATTTCGTCCGGCTCCTGGCGGGGGCCGAGATCGTCCTCGGCTCGGCGCTCCTGCTGCCTATCGTCCCGTCCGCCGTCGCGGGCGCGGGGCTGACGGCGTTCTCCGGCGGCCTGCTCGGCCTGTACGCCCGGACGCCCGGCATGCGCAAGGAAGGCAGTCCCTTCCCGACTCAGCAGGGCATCGCGCTGGCCAAGGACTCGTGGATGATGGGCATCGGGCTCGGCCTGGTCATCGACGACCTCATCGATCGCGACTAGCGGCGGACCTGCACCCGGGCTCGGCGGCGGGCTATCCTCGCCATCATGCCGACGTTGGCCGTTGTAGGCGCCGGGCCGAAGGGCATCGCGATCGCGGCCAAGGCACGCGCCCTGGCCGTCGCCGGCCTGCCCGCCCCGCGGGTCGTGCTCCTCGAGCGAAGCGCCGTCGCCGGGAACTGGACCGGACGGCAAGGGTACACCAACGGCCGGCTGCCGCTGGGCACGCCGCCGGAAAAGGACGTCGGCTTCCCGTACGCCGCTAGCTGGGGCGCGGGCTCGCCCGCGGTCACCGCGGCGATGGCGGAATACAGCTGGCAGCGGCACCTGATCTCGCGCGGCATGTACGCCGACTGGGTCGATCGCGGCCGGCTGCGCCCGACGCACCGGGAGTGGAGTTCGTACCTGGCCGAAGTCGCGGAGAAGGCCGAAGCCGAGATCGTCACCGGCGAGGTCACCGGCCTCGAGATCGACGGTCATCAGTGGCGGCTGGCCGTCGGCAAGCATGAGCCGCTCCGGGCGGACGGTGTTGTCTTCACCGGCGCCGGACCGTCGATCAGCGTGCCCGGCCAGCCGGAACGGCACCCGCGCGTGTTCGACGGGCGTAGCTACTGGCTCGCGGAGCGAGCGCTGAAGCCGCGGGTGGCGCAGTCCGCCTGCGTGATCGGCAGCGGCGAGACGGCGGCGTCGGTCGTCATCAGCCTGCTGACCCGGCTGCCTGAGCGCTCGACGGTCGACGTCCTGGCCAGCCGCGGGTTCCTGTATTCGCGCGGGGAGAGCTATGAGGAGAACCGCTACTTCTCCGACCCCGGCGACTGGCCTGCTTTGGCCGAGTCGCACCGGCGCGAGTTCCTCGAGCGCACCGACCGCGGCGTCGTCTCACAGCAGGCCGAGGCGGTCCTTAACCAATCGCGCGGCTTCCGGGCGCTGGCCGGCCGGGCGGTGGAGATCGACGCCGGGGAGCGGCAGGTTGTCGTCACGATCGAGTACGGCCGCGACCTCGAACGCGTCGCCTACGACCTGGTGGTCGTGGCGATCGGCTTCGAGGCGCGCTCGTTCAAGGGGCTGCTGGACGCCGAGGCTCGCGACCGGCTGACCAGCGGGCTGGCTGGGGCCGAGCTCGAAGACAGGATCGACCTTGACCTGTCCGTTGCCGGGCTGAGCCCGCCGGTCCACCTGCCGCTGCTCGCCGGGCTGGCGCAGGGCCCGGGCTTTCCGAACCTGAGCTGCCTTGGCCTGCTGAGCGATCGTGTCCTGCGCCGCTACGCCGGCCCGGACCAGTCAGCGCACGTCACCACTGGGAAGAGGGAGCTTGTCTGAGACGGCTGATCAAGCATGGGAGAGCGACGACTGCGTCCGTCGCACCGTCGTCCTGCCGGCCGGGCTGGCCGAGCGGCTCGCCACCCGGGCCGAGCACCTGGGCCTTTCGGTCAGTGACCTGCTGGTCGGATACGCGGAAGAAGGCTTGCGACGTGACGAGCCGCAAGCACCGCCGTCCGTTCCGTAAGAAAAGATCTTTATATCCCGAACGGACATGGGTTCCTGCGGCGGTCACCTGCTCACGTTGCGCATTTCGCCGCGTTCGTCGGGCAGAGACCTGATTCGGCCGGTATAACCGTCGGAAGTGAGCGCGCGGACGTTTCCGCGCGCTCGACCCTGAAGGATGCTGACCGAGGAGAAGCCGAGCGTGAGACCTGACCGCCCCTGGTTCTCAAAGAACGCGATGGCGATGAGCGCCGTCGCGGTGCTCTCCGCCGGCGTTCTGGCCGCCTGCAGCGGCAGTAGTACGTCGAGTAGCAACCCCGGCCCGACGGGTAACTCCACGGGCCCCATCACGATCGGCGCGTCGCTGTCGGAGACCGGAGACTTCTCGGCTGACGGCCAGGCGTTCGACAAGGGGTACCGGCTGTGGGCCAAGAACGTGAACGCCCGCGGCGGCATCCTCGGCCGGCCGGTCAAGCTGATCATCCTCGATGACGGCAGCTCGCCGAACCAGGTCGTCACCAACTACCAGACGCTGTTCGGCCAGGACCACGTCGACCTGGCCTTCGGTCCGTTCTCCTCGCTGCTCACCGGTCCGGCGTCGTCGGTGGCCGCGCGATTCGGGATGGCCTTCGTGGAAGGGGCCGGCGGCGCTCCCGCCGTCTTCGACACGCCGTCCAACCAGGCCGACCACGACGTATTCGACGTGAGCCTGCCGATCGCGGATGAGATGGTCCCGTTCGTGAACTGGATCGCCCATTTGCCGCCGACCGAGCGGCCGAAGACCGCGGCCTATCCGATGGCGCAGGACCCGTTCGCCGACCCGCCGGTGGAGCTCGCCCAAGCGCTGCTGAGCAGGCTCGGGGTCAAGACGGTCTACTCCAACATCTTCCCCGAGGAGGTCGCGGACTATAAGGCGCCGGCCGACCAGGTGGCCGGGACCGGCGCCCAGCTCGTGGTGCTCGGTTCGACCGACGTACCTACGGTCTCCGCCTTCATGACGGCGTTCGAGCAGCAGCACTACACGCCGAAGATGTTCATCGCCGCGTCCGGCCCGGACCAGGGTGCCGCGTTCACCTCCGTGGTCAACCCGGGCAACGCCGACGGGACGATGGTGCCGGATGGCTGGTACCCGGGGTACAACAACCCGGCTAGCCGGAAGATGGTCAATCAGTACGTGGCGCAGTACGGCGGCAACGCGTCCGGCGTCAACGCGGACGTGGCGGAGGCCTACTCGGTCGGTCAGGTGGTGGCCGAGGCGGTCACCGCGACGGGCGGGACCGACAACGCGAAGATCATCAGCTACCTGCACAGCGGCGTCACGCTGACCAGCGTGCAGGGCCCGGTGAAGTTCGACGCGCTGGGGGAGAACGGGGCCGCGGCCGCCTTCGTCTTCCAGTGGCAGGGCAATAACTTCGACCAGGTGCTGCCGGCCAACGGCGCCGGCTCCAAGCCGATCCTCGCCGTCAAGCCGCCCTGGAACAGCACCCCCTTAACCCGTTAGTAACTTCCTCGAGACAGCCTTCCAGTCAAGATCGCGAAACGTGCCGGCGAGATCCCCATCCGCCGGACATTTCCCGCTCCATCCCATTAAAGTTACGGCAGCTCATACTGGTGCCGCCGGAGGTGGTGGGTCCCGGGGTGCCTGGCTGGGTGAGTTGCGTCGGTCATCACACGGCTCGAACAGAGCGCGTACCCAGCAAGGACATAACTGATGGGAAACCACGGGGCGGCGAGCGCCGAACCTCGCGCCGGTATTGCCGATAAGCGCGCCCAGAAATCAACGGCTTTCGGCGTCCCTAGTTCGTGGACGCTGAGACTGCAGAACTGGCCGGTGTCGTGGCGCCTGATCGCGGTGATCGCGCTGGCGCTGATCATGGGCCTGGTCTTCGGCGGCCTGCGGATAGCGGCGGCGTCTGACAGCGCGGCCCAGTTCGGCCAGGTTTCACAGCTGGCCAACCTCGGCGAGCAGACCACGGTCCTGGTGCAGGACCTGCAGAACGAACGAGACAAGACCCTTGGCGTCATCGCCGGCGGCAACCTCAATGACCTCAAGCCCGTGTACCACGCGACCGAAGCCCAGGCGGCCGCGGTCCAGGCGCAGGCCGCCGGCATCGGCGGTTCCTTCCCGGCGAACATCCAGGCCACCGTGGCCGTCGTGCTGTCGCAGACCAGCACCAAGGGCCTCAAAACGCTGCGCGCGACCGCTCAAGGCCAGGGCAGCGACGTGCTGGGGGTGATCGCCGACTACGCGACGCCCATCGGCGAAATGATCACCCTGAACGACGAGATCGCCCAGGGCACCTCCGACTCCAGCCTTGCCAACGACGTCCGGACGCTGAACTCGCTGTCACTGGCGAAGGACGCAGCCGCCCAGCAGCGCGCGCTCCTGTATAACGCCTTCACGCAGCAGTTTTTCGGTGACGGCGTGGTACAGGCCCTGACGACCGCGCAGTCCGAGGAATTCGCTGACGAGGCGGCGTTCGAGTCGACGGCCACGCCCGCGGAGCGGAGCGCGTTCGCCAGCACGGTCAACGGCCCCGGGGTGAACAAGGCGGAGGTCATCGAGGACTTCTTCCTCATCGACGGTAACGATCAGCAGCCGCTGAACACATCCACCATTAATCTCCCGGCCATTGGCTTCACCCTGAACCAGGCGCCTAGCGTCTGGTACAAGGCGATGTCCTCCAAGCTCGACGAGATGCAGACCGTCGAAGATCAAATAGCCGGGAACATCGTCTCGCGCGCGCAGTCGCTGCAGCAGGGCGCGCAGCGGTCCGCGCTGATTACCACCATCATCACCGCGATCGTCCTGTTCCTCGTCCTGGCCGCGGCGGTGCTTGTCGCCAGGTCACTGGTCCTGCCGCTGCGCAGGCTGCGGGCGGGCGCGCTTGATATCGCCACGGTGCAGCTGCCGGAACGGGTCCGGCAGCTGGGCGAGACCCCGGACTCCGCGACGAGCCTGGAGGTGGAGCCGATCGACGTGCTGTCCACCGACGAGGTCGGGCAGGTCGCCCGCGCGTTCGACCAGGTGCACTCCGAAGCGGTGCGGCTCGCCGGAAACGAGGCGTTGCTGCGTCGAAGCTTCAACGCGATGTTCGTCAGCCTGTCCAGGCGGAGCCAGTCGCTGATCGAGCGGCTGGCGCGCATGATCGACTCCCTGGAGCAGAACGAGGAAGATCCCGATCGGCTGTCCAACCTGTTCTCGATGGACCACCTAGTCACCCGGATGCGCCGGAACTCCGAGAACCTTCTCCTGCTCGCCGGGCACGAGGGCGCGCGGAAGTGGAGCGAGCCGGTGGCGCTCACGGACGTGGCCCGGGCCGCGACCTCGGAGATCGAGCAGTACAACAGGGTGACGTTGAAGATCCAGCCTGGGATCTCGATCTCCGGCCAGGCGGTATCCGACGTCGCGCACCTGCTCGCCGAGGTCATCGAGAACGCCACGGTCTTCTCCCCCAAGGACACCCAGGTCCACGTGTCAGCCAGGGAACTGGCCACCGGGGGTGTGCTGATCGAGGTCAGCGACAGCGGCGTCGGCGTATCCGAGGCCCGGCTGGCGGAGATGAACTGGCGGCTGGATAGCGTGCCCGTGCTCGACGAATCGGTATCAAGGCACATGGGCCTGTTCGCGGTGGCGCGGCTGGCCGATCGACACGGCATCCGGGTTCGGCTGCGGGCCGGATCCCCGCGCGGGCTGACCGCCCTGGTGTGGCTGCCGGACAGCCTCGCCGAGCGTGGCGCCAGCTGGTACGACCGGTGGACGCCGCCAGTTGCCGCCCAAGCCGAACCCGCGATCAGGCGGTCACCCGGCCGCCACAGCATCGCCGCGCGTCCCACGGCGGAAGACCAGCCCGCGAACGACCGGGCGGGCGCCCCCGCCGCGTTCGCCTACAACGGCACTGGCCCGCGCGAGACGGTCCCCGCGGCCGGCGCGGCGAGTCCAGACTGGTTCCGCGACCGGCCATCCGCCACCGGGACGGCAGGGAACGGGAACGGCGGCAGGCCAGACGCGGCCGGCCCGCAGGCGGCCGTCCTGCAGGCGGCCGGCCCGCAGGCGGCCGGCCCGCAGGCGGGCGGCCCGCAGGCGGGCGGCCCGCAGGCGGGTGATGGTCGGCTGCCCGGCACGGACTGGTGGGCCGAAGGGCGTCAAGCCGCGCAGATCATCGCCGATCCGGTCCGCGGTAACCACACGGCCGCCGGGCTGCCCACGCGCGTCCCGCAGGCGAATCTGATCCCCGGCTCGGCGGGTGGCAGCCGCCAGGCCGGCACCCGTGCGCCCGATGGACACGTGACGCAGACGCAAGGCCCGGCGCGACAACGATCACCCGAGCATGCCCGCAGCCGCCTGAGCGGATTCCAGCGCGGAGCCCGCCGGGCGCAGGGGCAGACGTCCCGTAAGGAAGAGGGAGCGGATCGTTGAGCTACGCCTACCGCCAGGACCTGAACTGGCTGGTCACCGACTTCACCACGCGAGTGCCTGATGTCGCGCACGCGGTCGTGGTATCCGCCGACGGTGTACCGCTGGCGCTATCAGAAGGCATCCCGTTCGGTTTCGCCGAACAGCTCGCGGCCATCACCTCTGGGCTGGCCGGCCTGATGCAGGGCGCTGCGCGAATATTCGAGGCCGGGCCGCCCCTTCAGGCCCTAGTGGAAATGGACGGCGGGCTGATGCTCATCAAGGCGATCAGCGACGGCTCCTGCCTGGCCGTCCTGGCCGCGCTGGAGTGCGATACGGACCTGGTCTCCTATGAGGTGACGCTGCTGGTCGAGGCGGTCGGCGAGGTGCTGACACCGGCGGTCCGCGCCCAGCCGAGTTTCTAAGCCACCACCGCCGCTCGACGCGGGTCGAAGCAGGCCGCGTTCGAGTACGAGCGGCACGAGCAGGTCGCGGTAGCCATGTTCGTCGAACAGCACCGTTAGCTGGTCGCCGTCGTAGCGCTGCACCGTACCCTCACCCCAGCGCTCGCTCGCGACGCGCGCACCGACCGCGAACGGGGCGTCGACCTGCGCGACCTCCACGTGGGCGAGGTCGTTGTCGCAGTTCCCGCATGGACCTGGATAGTCCTGCCCGAAGTAAGAAAGCAGGAAGGACCGACGGCAGCCGGTGTGCTCCGCGTAGCGGCGCATCATCTCCAGCCGCGAGCGCTCCACCTCGTTCTCGCGCCGCGTCTCTGCCTCCGATGCCTCAAGGGCCGCCGCCACGCCGATCGTCCCCGTCCAGCGAACGCCGCCGTCTGCCTGCCACGTCGCCGCTCCGAGGTCGACGAGACGGATGGCCGCGGCCGTCTGCTGCCGCGGTCCTAGTTCGACACGCTGATCGGTCGCGAGCGCGGCTGCCACCCGCGCGACGGCCGTGTCGGAGACGCCCCTCGTGGCGAGATGACGCGCCGTCGCGAAGTCCTCGGTCCGGTAGACCAGCCGCGCGTACGACGGCTTGCCGTCTCGGCCGGCGCGCCCGAGTTCCTGGTAATACGCGTCGAGTGAGGGCGGCGGGTCGGCGTGCAGTACCCAGCGCACGTCCGGCTTGTCGATCCCCATGCCGAACGCGACCGTCGCCGCGACGATCCGGGCCGAGCCGTCGAGAAATGCCGTCATCGCGTCGCGCCGCTCGCGTCCGGAGAGCCCGGCGTGATAGAGCGTCACCTGCTCGCCTGCCGACGCGAGCGCGTCGTGCGCTGCCTGCGCGTCGGCGTGCGTCGCCGTATAGACAATCCCCGAGCCGGCCAGCTCGCCTGCCGCCCGCACAAGCTCGCGCTGCTTGTCGGGGATAGTGCGCACATGGCGCACCGAGAGCTCAATGTGCGGCCGGTCGAGGTTGCCCATTACCACCGCCGGATCGCGGAGGCCGAGCCGCCGCCCGATCTCCTGCCGCACCGGTGGCGCCGCGGTCGCGGTCAAGGCCAGGCGAGCCGGCGCGCCTACCGCCTCGGCCTGCGCTCCGAGCAGCATGTAGTCGGGACGGAAGTCGTGCCCCCACTGACTTATCAGGTGTGCTTCGTCGACGACGAAGAGCCCCGGTCGCGCGCGCTGCAGCGCGTGGCGAGTCTCCTTGTTTACCAGTTGCTCAGGCGAGAGGAAGATGAACGTGCCGGAGTGGCAGGAGGCGATGAGCGCTGCCGCGCGCGCCCCGGCCGACTGCTGCGAGTTAAGGACGATGGCCGACAGGCCGGCCGCATGCAGATGCGCGAGCTGATCGTCCTGCAGCGCGATCAGCGGCGAGACGACGACCGTTGGCCCGGACCGCAGCAGCCCGGCCAGCTCGTAGATCGCCGACTTCCCGCCCCCGGTCGGCAGCACAGCCAGCACATCACGGCCGACGGCCAGCGCCTCGACCGCGCGCAGCTGTCCGGGACGAAGCTGGTCAAAGCCGAAACGCCTCCGGGCGAGCTCCTCGATCACGGCTCCGCCGGGTGGCAACCCCTCATTCACGGCACCACCATATGTTCGCTGCCCCACGTTGCGATGAGCAGGGCGCGATGTCAGCTCGCGGCCCCGGGGTTGGTCGCCCGTTGCTGGGCCTGCGCGATGGCCCACGCGGCGTTGACCAGTCCGATGTGGCTGAACGCCTGCGGGAAGTTGCCGATCATCTCACCGCTGGCCGGGTCGACTTCCTCGGCCAGCAGGCCCACGTCGTTGATCGCCGCCACGGCGCGCTCAAAGGTGGCGGTGGCCTGGTCGATCTCCCCGGTCAGCGCCTGCGCCTGGGCTAGCCAGAACGTGCACAGCAGGAAGGTGCCCTCGTCGCCGGCCAGGCCATCTTGAGCCAGGTAGCGGTAGACCAGGCCGCGCTGGTCGGTCAGCCGGGTGGCGGTCGCGTGGATGGTCGCCTTAATCCTCGGGTCATCCGCGGGCAGGAACCCGGTGATCGCGAGCATCAGGCCGGAGGCGTCAAGGTCGTCGCTGCCGAAGGCCTGGGAGAAGGCGCCAGCCTTCTCACTCCACCCGTGCTCGAGGATGGCCGCGCGGATCTGATCGCGGACTGCCGCCCAGCCCGGGACCTTGTCCTCGGCGGAAAGCTGCGGGGCCAGGGCGATCGCCCGGTCCAGCGCAACCCAGCACATCAGCTTGGAGTAGACGAAATCACGTGGCTCGCCGCGGATTTCCCAGATGCCCTGGTCCTTCTCGGTCCATCGGCTCGCGGCGGTATCCGCCGCAGCGGCCAGGAACTGCCTGGTGATCGGATCCATGGCCGCTAGCTGGTCGACGAGCCGCTGCGCGGCGCCGAGCAGCTCGCCGTACACGTCCAGCTGACGCTGGGTCCATGCGCCGTTGCCCACCCGGACGGGCCGGCTGGCCCGCCAGCCGGCCAGATGCGCCAGCTCCCGCTCGGACAAGTCGTGCTCGCCGCCGACGCCGAACATGATCTGCAGATCCGAACCACGCTGCAGCTGGGACGCCGCGGCATCGGCCAGGAAGCCGAAGAACTTGTTCGCCTCGAAGGGGCATGCCGCCACCCACAAGGCCTCCATGGTCAAGCTGGCGTCACGGACCCAGGTGTAGCGGTAATCCCAGTTCCGCTCGCCGCCTATGGTCTCCGGCAGTGAGGTCGTCGGCGCGGCGACAATGGCTCCGGTCGAGGCGAACGTGAGCGCCTGCAGCACCCGGCCGGAATGGCGGACCAGATCGCGCCAGGGCCCCTCGTAGGTCTGGTGGAGGGCCGACCAGGAGCGCCAGCCCTCCATCGTGTCCGCCAGGCGAGCGGCGATCTCATCGCCGTTCCACGCGGTGACCGGCGGCCCCGAGATCTGCCCGTGGTGGAGGGCGAAGCTGATCGTCTGGCCGGCGGCCAGGTGCAGGCGCGCGGTGGCGGTGGCGCCGGCGATCAGGACGCCCGGCGGCCCGGAGAGCAGCAGCCGGTCGGCGCCGCCGCGCGCGGCGATACCGCCCTCGACTGCTTCCAGGATCGGGTAGATCAGGCCGTATTCGGGCCGCGGCGCATAGCTGACATCAACATCGATCTCCCCCTTCGTGCACTCCACCCGGCGCAGCAAGGCTCCCGGCGACGTGGTGCCCAGATCGTGGCCGCGGTCGCTGCGGCCCACCGCCATCGCGTCGGTCAGCACTGCGGTGCCAGCCGCGGTGCGGAACGTGGTTTCCAGCGCCATGGTCTGGTCCGCGTACTTGCGGCTGGCCTGGAAGTCACCGGCGGGCCGGATGGCGAAGTGACCGCCACCGGGATCCAGGATCCGGGCGAAAACGGACGGCGAGTCGAAACGAGGAAAGCACAGCCAGTCCACCGAGCCGTCCCGGCTGACCAGCGCCGCCGACCGGCAGTCCGACAGCAGCGCATAATCGCCGATCGGCAAGCTGTTCATTTCAGTTCCCTTCCCCTAACCCGGCGGCCGGACCATGGCTTCACGGTACGGCGCACGGGCGCCGAGCAGCTCTGGGACTGGTCCTAGTTATACCGTGCCGCTTGAAAAGAGGAGGCCCCCCGGCAGCGAGGCCAAGGGCGAAGGCAGAGCCGGGGAGCGTCGCTTGCGCTCCTGGTGACTCGCTACCGGGAAGCCTGACCCGCGTGACCGGAGGCGTACAGGTGTACGGACTGGCGCAGGCCGGCCACGCGGGAGTCTCAAGTTAGGGGAATAGCGGCTACGCCTGTCAGCGCGGGTTGCACGACAAATGCTGCGGCAAATTGCAGCGGGAGACATCGGTCAGTTGACGGATATAAACATCGACGAGGCCTTCCGGGAAGCTGCCGGGGAAGTGAGCTGATCCGCCGGGTTGAGGTTCAGGAAGCGAGAATGCGGCCCAGAGTGCGCAATGCTGCCTGCAGGCCGGTGCTGCTGACGGTGCCGAATCCGATCAGGAGGCCTGATTGTGCCGGGCCGGTGTGGAAGCAGTCGCTCAGGCCGGATGTGACGATGCCGTGCCGGGCGGCCGCCCGCAGCACCTCCTTCTCGCAGAGCCCTTCCCGCAGCAAGGCGGCGACGTGCAGGCCGGCGTTGGGGGTACGGGCCTTAAGGTGGCCGGCCAGCGACCCGGAGAGTGCCTCGGTGAGAATGTGGTGGCGCTCGGCGTAGACGCGCCTGCTGCGCCGGATGTGCTTGTCGAGCAGGCCGTCGTCGATGAAGCCGGCCAGGGCGGTCTGCGTCGCGATCGGCGGATGCCAGTCGATCAGCTGCCTGAGCGCGGCGATCGGCTCGGCTAGCGGCTGAGGCGCCACGGCGAAGCCGAGGCGGACCGACGGGGAGAAGTTCTTGGAGAATGAGCCTATGTACACCACCCGGCCGTCCGCATCGAGGGCCTGCAGGGGTTCCAGCGGCCGGTCGACGTAGCGGAATTCGGTGTCGTAGTCATCTTCGATGACCGCCGCGTCGTGGCGCTCCGCCCAGCGCAGTAGCGCCCTGCGCCGCGGCATCGACATCGTCATGCCCAGGGGATATTGATGTGACGGCGTGACGTAAACGATGCGCGCCGCGGGCGGTAGCAGATCCACCACCAAGCCTTGGTCATCGACGGGAACGCCGACGACTCTCGCGCCGAGGGCCCCGAACAAGCGCACCGCCGGCGTATACCCGGGGTCCTCGACCGCGACGCAGTCGCCGGGTTCGAGCAGGACCCGGGCGACCAGGTCGATGGCATGCTGGGCGCCGCAGGTGATCACGACCGTTTCTTCCGATGCCGCCACCGATCGTGACCGGGCCACCCAGCCGGCGATGGCCCGCCGCAGCCTGATCTTGCCTGCTGGATCGCCATACAACGAATTTTCGGCGGCGATCGCCGCGGCGACGCGGCGGCGCCACTGCGCCGCCGGGAACAGCGCGGGGTCAGGCAGTCCCGGCCGGAGATCGAATCGGCAGCCGTACGAAGGCGGCCGGAAGTACGGAGACCAGCCCGCGAACCTGGGGCTCGGGCCGAGGGCGGCCGCCGGCCCCGCCGTCTTGGGCGCCGCCGGGGACGCGGATGCCACCACGCTGCCGCCGCCGGCGCGTCCTTCGGCGTAGCCCTCGGCCACCAGGCGGCCGTACGCGGTCGTCACCGTGTGCCTGGACACGCGGAGCTCGTCGGCCAGCTGACGGCTGGGGACGAGCAGGTCTCCGGGCAGCAGCCGGCCCCCGGTAATGGCGCGGCGGAGCTGCTCGTAAAGCTGCGCGGTCAGCGGCTTCCCGGCTTCCGGGTCGAGGAACAGGTCCATCTTGCTGGCTTACCACAGCTTGGTATGGCCGAACAATGCCATCTTGGACATCGACAGCAGACCATCCGCTTCATATTGTGCTCGTGTGCGGATCGGGCGAGGTGGCTGGCTGACTGAGGCAGCAGGTTATGCGGGGGCATTTCCCACCCGGCCGCCCGGGCGGTTCACCGGCCTTGTTTCAACCGAAAAGGAAACAACGGGGGCATCGGTGAACCGCCCGGAAATCGCTCCCAGACGGTGATCGCTGGCGCCGCGACCGCAGGGCCCTACCGTGACGAAAGGAGTGCGCCGTGGCTGAGGTCCAGCGCCTGTTCGATGGCCTTTCCTTCGGTGAGTCGCTGCGCTGGCACCATGATCGCTTGTGGCTGGCCGATTGGGGTGCGCAGGAGGTCGTCGCCGTTGATGATGAGGGCCGGCCGGAAGTGATGGCCCGGGTTGATTTCCCGGCCTTTCCGATGTCCATCGACTGGCTGCCCGACGGCCGCCTGCTGGTCGTCGCGGCGCGCGACGGACGGCTGCTGCGTCAAGAGCCGGACGGATCGCTGGTAACCCACGCCGACCTGAGCGACCTGGCTGAGCGGGGGTATCCATGGAATGAGATCGTCGTAGACGGACGCGGGAACGTCTACCTCAACAACCAGGGCTTCGACTTCCCCGGCGGCAAGTTCGCCCCCGGAATGATCACCCTGCTTAAACCGGACGGGTCGGCCCACCTGGTGGCGGACGGGATCGCTTTTCCTAACGGCATGGCCATCACGCCCGACAACTCGACGCTGATCGTCGCCGAGTCCTACGGCCAGAAGCTGACGGCGTTCCAGATCGCTGCCGATGGCAGCCTGTCTCAGCCGCGGGTGTGGGCTGACCTTGGCGACGGTGTGCCGGACGGTATCTGCCTCGACGCCGAAGGAGACATCTGGTACGCCGACGTTCCCAACCAGCTGTGCGTACGGGTCCGGGAGGGAGGAGAGGTGCTGCAGGCGATTCATCTGGACCGCGGCTGCTTCTCGTGCGCGCTCGGCGGCCCGAACAGGACAACCCTGTTCATGGTGGCCACTCAATGGCGGGGCACCGAGGGCATGACTGACAAGTCGCGAACTGGCCGGCTGCTGACCGCCCGAGCGCCGGCCGCTGGCGTCGGCTGGCCGTAAGCGGTTACCGACCCGGCGGGAGCGGTCCGCCCGTCACGGCGCCTGCCTTCGTCTAGGGTGACATACGAGGCATCCCGGCCAGGGCGCTGCGGGTTGCTGTCATCGACCACGTGCCATGTCCGCGGCGCCGGCGAGAAATGGTCTGAGCACATGAAAGCAGTCGCGGTTTTTCCTGGCTCCCGTGAGGTCAAGGTCGTCGAGCAGGAAGTTCCCCGGATCTCCGAACCCGACCAGGTCACGTTGCGAATGCTGGACATTGGCATCTGCGGCACCGACAAAGAGATCTGTTCCTTCGAGTACGGCACTCCGCCGCCAGGGGAAGATCACCTGGTGATCGGCCACGAGTCGGTGGCCGAGGTCACAGCGGTGGGCACGGCCGTGGAGCGCGTCCAGCCCGGTGATCTCGTCGTGCCATCGGTGCCTGCGGGAAGTCGCGGTGCTGGCTGAGCCGCTGACCATCGCGGAGAAGGCGCTCGCGCAGATCTTCTGGATGATGCAGCGCCGCCCGCCGTGGCTTGATCCGCAAACGCCCAGCGAGGAACGCGGCCGGGGGCTTTCCGCGCTGGTGCTCGGGGTCGGGCCGGTCGGGCTGCTGGGCGCGATGACGCTGGCCACGGCCGGCTTTACCACTTACGTTTACTCACGCGAGATACCTCCCAATCCGCGGATCGATCTGGTCTCCGCCATCGGCGCGACCTATGTCTCGTCCGAGGCCGTGACCTTCCCGCGCCTGGCGGCGCAGATAGGAAACATCGACCTGATCTATGAGGCGGTCGGGCACTCCCACTTCGCCCTGCAGGCGCTCCAGGTGCTGGGAACAAATGGCATCTTCGTGCTTACCGGTGTCCCCGGGCTGCAGGCGTTTATCGAGGCGGATCCGGCTCACCTCATGCGGAACATGGTGCTGAAGAACCAGGTGCTGCTAGGTACGGTGAACGCCGGTACCGAGGCCTTCGCCGCCGCGCTACGAGATCTTGATGCCTTCCGGCGGCGCTGGCCAGCCGTGGTCCGAACGCTCATTGCCGGGCGATACCCGCCGCAGCAGGCACCGGACCTGATTCTCGGCAGGCCGGCAGGCATCAAGAGCGTGATCGCCTTTGATGCGCCTTCGTGACAGCATCCGGCCGGTCTTCGCCCGTTGGGACGAAGGTCAAATTCGATTCATCCGAACGGACCGGGGCATCAGCGCATCGCTATAGCGATCGTCCTCCGTGGCTCGCGGCAATCTGCGGCTTAACACGCTGTTCAGCCTGGTGTCACCGCGATTTTGCCGGAACGTGCCTGTAGCGCATTCGCGCCTCACACCCGCCTTCCGGGCCCCCATGGCCCGGTGCGATGATCGAGATTATGTCCGAAGAACTCAGTCCGGCTTCCCCGACCAATCCGGCCTCGCTGACGGCCGAGGAGCGGCGCCTGCGGGAGGCCAGGGAGGGCGTTCAGTGGCGAGCCTGGGGGCCGTATCTCAGTGAGCGTCAGTGGGGGACGGTCCGGGAGGACTACAGCGACAACGAAGACGCCTGGTCGTATTTCAGTCACGATCAGGCCCGGTCCCGCGCGTACCGGTGGGGTGAGGACGGCATTGCCGGGATCAGCGACGACAAACAGCGGCTGTGCCTGGCTGTGGCGCTGTGGAACGAGCGGGATCCCATCTTGAAGGAGCGCCTGTTCGGCTTGACGAACGCCGAGGGCAACCATGGTGAGGACGTGAAGGAGTACTACTTCTACGTCGATAACCTCCCTACGCACAGCTACCAGCGCTACCTCTACAAGTACCCGCAGGCCGAGTTCCCCTACAACGAGCTGGTGGCGGTTAACCGGGCCCGGTCAACGCATGAAATGGAGTACGAGCTCATCGATACGGGCGTCTTCGACGACGGCCGTTATTTCGACGTCGAGGTGGAGCACGCCAAGGCTGGTCCCGAAGACATCCTCTGCCGCGTCACCGTACACAATCGCTCGTCCCAGGACGCGGCGCTGCACGTGCTGCCGACGCTATGGTTCCGCAACGTATGGTCATGGGGAAACGGTCAGCCTAAACCCCGGCTCGCTCGCGTCGAGGCGGCACATCCGGTCGTCCGCGCCGAGCACCATAAGGTTGGCGCCTTCTACCTCCACGCCCAGCCGGAAGCGGCGCTGTTGTTCTGTGAGAACGAAACGAATACGGCCCGGGTATTCGGCGCCGAGCCTGCGACGCCCTTCGCCAAGGACGGCATAGGCGACCACCTCCTGCACGGCGCGGGCACGGTGAATCCCGACGGCGAGGGGACCAAGGTGTCGGCTCACGTCCGGCTGGTCGTACCAGCCGGCGGGCAGGCCGCGATGCTGGTCCGGCTCACTCGTGACGGCCCGGACGAGCTCATGGCACCGTTTGCCGGTGCGGATGAGCTGATCGCAGCGCGGCGGGCCGAGGCAGACGAGTTCTACGACGCCATCACGCCCCCGGCGGTCACCGGCGATGCGAAGGCGGTCATGCGCCAGGCCCTGGCCGGGATGCTGTGGTCCAAGCAGTGCTATTACTTCGACGTGGACCGCTGGCTGCGTGAGCGGCACTTCCACCCGCTGCGTTCTCCGGCCAGGCGGGGGACGCGCAACGAGTCGTGGTTTCACATGTTCAACCACGACGTGGTGTCCATGCCGGACAAGTGGGAGTACCCGTGGTACGCCGCCTGGGACCTGGCGTTCCATTGCATTCCGCTGGCCATGGTCGACCCCGACTTCGCGAAAAGCCAGATCGACCTGATGCTGTCCAGGGAATATCTTCACCCCGGCGGCCAGATGCCCGCCTATGAGTGGAACTTCGGCGACGTGAACCCGCCGGTGCACGCCTTCGCGGCTCTGTTCCTGCAGAATCTGGAAGCCGACCTCGGCGAGGTAGACCTGCCGTTCCTGCAGGAGAGCTTCTCCAAGTTGCTGCTGAACTTCACCTGGTGGGTGAACCGCAAGGATCCCTCCGGCCACAATGTGTTCGAAGGCGGCTTCCTCGGCCTGGACAACATCGGCGTGTTCGACCGCAGCGCGCCCCTGCCCACCGGCGGGCGGCTGGAACAGGCGGACGGCACGGCCTGGATGGCGATGTTCAGCCAGAACATGCTCGAGCTGGCCCTGGCTCTCCTGCCGTACGACAAGACCTACGAGGAATTCGTGCTCAAGTTCGTCGAGCGCTTCTTCTGGATCGCCGCCGCGGTGGATCCGATCGGCGATCACCCCGACGAGATGTGGGATGAGGAGGACGGCTTCTTCTACGACGTGCTGCGGCTGCCCGATGGTACCGGGATGCGGATGAAGGTGCGTTCCCTGGTGGGCCTGCTGCCCATCTGCGCCACCACCGTGATCGAGGCCGACCTCCTCGACCGTTATCCGCAGATCGCCGGGCAGGCGGCTGCCTTCCTCGAGCGCAACCAGGACCTGCTGGTCAATATCGCCGACCCGTCCGTGCCCGGCGTCCAGGGCCGGCGGATCCTGTCCCTGGTGAACGAGGACAAGCTGCGCCGCATCCTGGCCCGGATGCTGGACGAGGAGCGCTTCCTCGGCCCGCACGGGATCCGCTCGATCTCGCGCTGGCACCTCGACCATCCCTATACCTTCAACGTCGCCGGGACCGAGTACCGGGTGCAGTACGAGCCGGCCGAGTCCACCACCGGGATGTTCGGCGGCAACTCCAACTGGCGCGGGCCGGTCTGGTTCCCGATCAACCTGCTTCTGATCCGCGCCCTGATCCAGCACTACCGGTACTACGGCAATGACCTGAAGGTTGAATGCCCGACCGGCTCAGGGAAGATGATGACGCTGTTCGAGGTGGCCCAGGAGCTGTCACGCCGCCTCGCCAGTACCTTCCTGCGCGACGGCGACGGGCGGCGCCCCGTCTACGGCGGGACAAAGCTCTTCCAGGA
Source organism: uncultured Actinomycetes bacterium (assembly GCA_963806335.1). Lineage (GTDB taxonomy): Bacteria > Actinomycetota > Actinomycetes > Streptosporangiales > Streptosporangiaceae > Palsa-504. The sequence continues at coordinate 138,220 of CAWDXO010000009.1, read as the reverse complement.
CGACCCGCACTGGCGCGACAACATCCTGTTCTACGAGTACTACCACGGCGACAACGGGGCCGGCCTCGGCGCCTCCCACCAGACCGGGTGGTCCGGCCTGGTGGCCAGGATGATCCAGAGCATGGGCCAGTTCGACGCCGACAGCGTGCTCGAGGACCGCCAGTGGCCGATGGCCCGGCCATACCGGCGCCTGGCCGGCGCGCCCATGCCCGACGCCACCGCCGCCCGCGAAGCCCGCGGCGTGCACGAAGAGCAGTCACCTCCCTGACCGCACGCCGCCCGTCAGCTCATGGCTAGCAGGAGTGGCCCGCGCCGGCACCAGCCGCAACGCCGTCACCGTCGCCATCCGGCGCGCGCCGTCCTCGCCGCCGATCAGGTAACCCACGCCGCCGGAGCTCACCGCGGCCGCGTAGCCGACCGGCACCGGCAGCTGCCCGGCCGCCGTCACCCGGAACGTAGCCGGATCGAACCGGAATACCGTCCGGCTGGTCCCATCCGCGGCGGCCCCGCCCGCGACGTAGATCCGCCCGTCCAGGATGATCACGGCCGCACCACGCACCGGTTGCGGTAGGTGGCCGACCACGGCGGCCGCGCCGGTCACCGGGTCGATCCGCTGGATGACGTCCGTCGCGCCGGTCGCCGTCTGGCCGCCGAATACCCATATCAGGCCGGCCGTCGCGGCGGCCCCGGCGTCCCGGACCGGCACCAGCAGCCGCGCCGCCACCCGGAAGTGCTGCCCGTCCGTGGTGGCGAGCACCCGCGGATCCGGGACGGTGCCATCGTAGCCCCCGACCACGTAGCCGAACCGTCCCTCCGATACGCCTTCTGAGCCCGAACGGGCCGGGCTGAGCTGCCCCACGACCGCTGCCTGCGTCCCCGGGGTGAACGCCTGGATCGCGCGTCCGCCGCTCGCTGTGCCGCCTAGCACGAAGGCCCGCCCGCCGAGGGCGAAGCCCGCGGCGTCAAGCGTCGCCTCGGCCAGGCCGCCAGCCGTGCGGGTGGCCCCGGTCACGGGGTCCAGGCTGGTCACGCCCGTCGAGGCTCCCGACGCCGTCAGCCCGCCGACGACCAGCAGCCCGCTGGCGGCGGGCAGCACGACCTCGCGGGACACGGCGGCCGGCAGCCGATACGGCGCGAGCGTCACCTGGAGCGACATCGCCGTGCCCGGCTGGGCCGGATGGGCCGGCCTGACCGGCGCGATGACCGGCGCGATGACCGGCGCGATGACCGGCGGGGCCGGCAGGTGTGCCGCCCGGTGCGACATCGAGTACGCCAACGGCAATAGCGCGCACGCGGTGACCGCCGCCAGCGTGGTGCGGAACCGCTGCTGACGTGTCATCATGGGCACCCCGCAAACCGTGGCCTGCTAACACGACGGGTTGGCGTCGTTGGCGGCCACTGCCACATCGAAGTCCCCGTAGCCGTTGAGCGCACCGTTTCCGCCCGACCACTGCCACATCAGGTGGCAGGCGGCCGGAGCATTGGCGAACCAGTTAGCGCCCACCGTGCCATTCGAGAAACCTGACGGGAATTTAACGCTGGTCTGCTCGTTGATGAAGGTCCATTCGGCCGTGTGGTGGATCTGCCCGCCACCGAAGATGCCGGCCCACGAGCCGTAGGAGTTTCCGCCCGCAGAATAGACGCCTGCCAGGTAGGTAGAGTGGATATCGAGGTAGTTCCTGAATCCGGAGAAGGTGGCGTAGTCCACCTCCGGGGCGATGTATTCGGCCTTGATCTTGTTACCGCAAGCCCCGTTCCAGACGGTGTTCCAGCCGTTCCCGTCGGGTGCTTCGCCGTTGTTCTCGATATCCATGAAGATGTAGCGGAAGTTGAAGAAAACGCCAGACAGATGTGAGATGACCTGCTTAGCCTGGGCCACGCCCCATGCTGTCGCCTCCGCCGTCGTGCCATTGTAGTGGGGATCCCGGCCGGGACCGGCCGCGAACCAGTATGCTGCGGCGCCGAGGCCTATATGGTATTTGACGAGATTATCGTTGGCCATGTTGTAGTTAGACTGAACCCAGTTGAGTCCGCTATTAGTGCAGCCTTTCCAGTTCATATAGGAACCCAGTTCCCCTATGTACTGTCCGTAGTAGCCGTGGGTGCCGTTGCCGCAGGTACCAGCTGGCTCGGTGTAGGGGCCGCTGCCACATCCATCCGGGGCGGAGCTGTCGGTGCCGTAGTAGAAGCCGGCCGAGCTGGCGTTGGCCGTCCCTGGATCCGCACGCACCTCATCGAGTGCCCCGCGTGCGATCGCCATCGTCGTGCCACCGGGACGGCTGGGGAGATACGAGAGGATCCGCGGTGAACCGCAGATGCTCACCGGCGCCGCGGCCTGGACCGCACGTCCTGCGCCGAGAGCAACGGCAGCCGGGTAGACCGTCACCGACGTCAGCCGGTGGCAGGCCCGCGTTGGCGTTCCCGCGGCCAGCAGCGTGATGGACACTGACCCGCCATGCCGCAGGGTAAGCACCGTGCTCTGCGCCGTGCCGCGCTTGTAGGTGGTCAGCAGTGATCTTTCTGCCTGCAGGGTGGTGGCATCAGGGAATATCTTCGCCACCAGGCTTGGGCCGCCCGCCTCATGCACCTGCACCGTCGGCCAGCTCTGCGGAAGCACGCACGTGACGCCGGCGTTGCTGAGGCGGAGCTCGACGATCGTGCCGCCGTTTCCGGACGTGGTCGAGGTGATATCCGCCCCTAGCGTCGCCGTCCTGCACGCAGCGGGTTCAGCGGCCGTGGTAGCCGAGAACGGCGGCGGCGCGGCCGAGACATTAAGCTGCTTGATCTCACCGGTCAGAGTCTGCGCGGCGTAAAACGGGGACAGCCGCAACTGGCCGCCCACACACGGGACAAAGAACCCGGCTGGCTGGCGCACCGTCACCAGGTCATCTGCTCCCGGCAGGGTCAGCCCGAGCATCCACCTGGTGACGCATCCGGACGGGGCGGTCGAGGACGTCGCCGTTACCACGGCGCTTTGGCCAGGCCGCAGGATGATCCGCGCGTCGGGGACGACCGCGAGGTTGCTGAATCCCACGTCACTAATCCTGGTGACGACGGTCTTGCCCGTGGTCGTGCGCACGACCAGGTGCGGCCAGCCGCGCAGCGAGCATGCGCTGCTGGCGGTATCGCGGAACACCAGGTTCCATGCCTGTTTCCCCATCCCCTCCGCTGGATCCCCCTGGATGGCGGCTGGCACGCTGATACGCAGGTCGCTCGCCCGGCATCCTGGCGTACCAGAATGCGGGGAGGCGGCCACGCTGGATGCGGAAGGCCGAGCTGACGCCGGGCCCGCGGTAAGCGTAACGGCGGCCACCACCGCCGTGATCGCCCACAGAACTGTGCGGGGCGGGAACGTCCTTCGGCCCATATCGGGAATTCCTCCTGCTGACTGGTAAGGGCGGCAGCACGGACTGGCCGATGGCCTCACTTGCGTAGCCACCGGGGGACCCCGGGCTCAGCTCCGGGCTGTCCGGCTTCTCGCGGAAAAGGGCAGTGCTCTTTGACGACCACGCCAGGGCCGGCAATCAGATATTCCGCGGCCTGCCACCTAATTCCCCCAGCGCCTGGCGACACGTCCCCTTTTACCGTGTCGGCTCCTTCCCCGTCCGAACGACACGCCGAAGGAGCTTGCCAGCCAATAGCTGGACCCTTTGATGGAGCCTGACTGCCCGCCAGCGAGGCGGACAAGGCACTCAGCGGAGCTCAGCAGATCAAGCCGGCCGATGCGACCCAGCGTGCCTGCCGGATGACAAAGGGCGAACAATAGTTACGGAGCGCGGACGTCAGAGTGCAATGGGTGCAGGCGCGCTTCCTGGGCCTGGCGGTGAACCGCGGAAGTTCGAGCACGACACCGCATGCCAGATCGCAACGTGGCTGCTGGCTGGGGGGTAGTTTATTTGTCCTAGACCGGTATCCGGACTTGGGAGGATGTAATGACCGAGTATCCAGACGAGCCGGGGCCATGGTGGACCAAGTTTCCAGGAAGCGACCGGGCCGCCTGGGCCACCCCGTCCCTGCCCTCTCCCGGTGATCCGGCGTCGGTAAGCGGCGGGGTAAGACCTGCCGCGTCAAGACGGGGAGTTAAACACCGACTGGCGCTCACCTCTGGTAAGCGCGAGCGCGCCAGGCGCGCGGAAATGGCCGAGTGGCGGCGGCAGAGAATAGCCGCTATCCGTGAGCCGTCGCTGAAGTCGGGCGTGATAACGGTGGGTTCGGGCTTCGGGGGCACTGGCAAGACTGACGTGGCGGTGACGCTAGCCGCCATCTACGCCGCCGCGCGGCCCTCCGACCGGGTAATACTCGCCGACAGCAATGACGACATGCCGCATGGATACATCAGGCTAGGGGGCGCGACGGTCGAGGATCTGCCGCAGCACCGGCGCCCCCTCTCGATTCGGGGCTTTCATCAGGCTTGCGTGCACGGGCGCATTAATGTCTACGCTGATTTGCGCGATGCAGTCGCATGGTTGCAGGGCGTGGCTGTGATTCGCGGCGACACCGCGGATGAGTCTGTGGGAGTCGATTTCGGCGAGCACGAGTACCTGACGGTGCTCGGATTCCTTCAATGCATGTCCAACATTGTCATCAACGACGGCGGCACAGGATTGTTCGCCAAGCTCCAAGTAGGAACGCTTCTGCACGGTGACAGTTACGTTTTCGTGACGGAGGCGTCACGGCTAGGATTCTGGTCGATCGGGCAGGTCTTCAGCCGTTACCGAACCTACGAAGGCGAGAAAGAGCGACCACTGACCGAACAGGAAATGAAACATCTGAACACCCTCATGGACGAGGCGACGGTTGTCGTGGACAAGTTCGTCGAAAGCGACCCGGAGCAAGTCCAGTGGCTCGCTCAGATCCGTGAGAGCCTTGCGGGGACGCAAGTGTCGGTGGTGGCGACGCCCTGGGATCAGTCGCTCGCCAACCGCGTGGCCTTGGACCTTGGCGCTGTGGCGGACTCGACGCTCGACGCCAAGCTTGCGATGGCCGAAGTGGTACTGCAGAGCGCCGACCGAGCCAACCGCAGGCGCCAGGGCCTTCTCGGGGAAGAGACAGAAAGCTCCGGCCACGCCGAGTGGGATCCAGCCGAGCCGCCGCTTTGGCTTTCTGAGCTACCACCAACTGCTGGCCCAGACAGCCCCGATGCTGAGCCGCCCAGCCCAGCTGAGGAGCCGGAAATCCCAGCTGCCGAGCCCTACGCCGAAGCTGCTGAGCCCTACGCCGAAGCTGCTGAGCCCTACGCAGCTGCCGAGCCCTACGCCGAAGCTGCTGAGCCCTACGCAGCTGCCGAGCCCTACGCCGATTCTGCCGAGCCCTATATCCCGGACGTGCGGGACATCCCCGCGCTAACCGAGTCGGACCGCACAGACACCGATCCAGACAACCCAGACAACCCGGACTGGTGGCCGTTTACCCCAGGCGTGCGGACCGTCCCTGCGCTCACCGAGTCAGACGGCACGGAGATCGAGCCGGGCCTGCCCGGGTGAATTGCCCGCCGCTTCTGCCGGCGTGTCGGCCGCCGGTTACGGGGGCTTTTCTGTAGGTTTCTGCCATGGCGACGGGGAGTTATCGGCTGACCGCCGTCTTGGCCTTCCTTCTGGTCGCGGGCACTATAGCGGCTGGCTGGCAGGGTGGCCGTTCGCCGCGTGCTGCGGCGCCCCGGGTGGTGCCGCTGTCCTTGGCCACGCCGACGGCATCGATCAAAGTGCCGTCCCCGAGCCCGCGCGCGACGCCGGAGGCTGCCGCCGCGGCCGCCGCGGCGGCGGCGCGCCCGGTACTCAGTCCCAGGGACCGGAGTTCCTGCCCGGCTGCGGCGGCAGCCTGCGTGGACCTCAGCGATCACCTCACCTGGCTGCAGTCCGGCGGCCACCTCACCTATGGCCCGGTGCGGATAGAACCCGGGCCGCCCGGCACGCCGCACGCGACCCCGCGCGGCACCTTCCACGTCCAGTGGAAGGCCGGCGCGAACTACATCAGCACCGAGTACCACGAACCGATGCCGTACGCCGTGTTCTTCGCCGTCGGCGGGGTCGCCTTCCACGGCGGCAGCCTCACTACGCCCTCGCATGGCTGCGTCCACTTGGATATCGGCAGCGCCCGGTACTACCACGACAACCTGCCGGTCGGAGCCGAGGTCGTGGTCTTCTGAGCGCTGCGGGCCGGGCCCGGGAAGAGCCGTCTCTGACGCTCGGATCAATCGTTCTCGGCGCGGCTGGGCTACTTGTTATTCATGTTCTGCCTGAGAACGGATTAAGGCTGCGTTCCCTGCGATCGGAGTCAAGAGGAACGCCCTTATTTACCAGTGACGGCGCGCCTCAGTGCGGCTGGGCAGTTCGTGAATTATCGTCATAACTCGATTGGGTTGCCAGCCAGCTGAACGCACGCTGAGCGGTTAGGCCGGCAAAAAGCTAATACATCCGTGGCGAGTGCTTCCCCGCGTAGCGCCGCTGCTTGTGATGGAAGCACGTACCGGCAGGGGAGGATAATGCCTGAGCCAGTCCGCAGTAACCAGCGTTACCTCCCTGGCCTTGACGGGCTTCGCGCCATTGCCGTTGGAGCCGTCGTTGCTTACCACGTGGATTTGGGCTGGGCGCAGGGCGGCCTGCTCGGGGTTGGGGTCTTTTTCACGCTGAGCGGCTACCTGATCACCGACCTTCTGCTCGGCCAGCAAGAGATCACCGGCAGGCTGCAGCTGGCGGACTTCTGGCTCCGTCGTGCCAGGCGTCTGTTGCCCGCCCTGTTCGCAATGCTGGCGGTGGTCGTCGCGTGGGTCACGTTGCTGGACAGGTCCCAGCTTCCGGCTACCCGTGGCGCGGTCGCTGCGTCGGTCGGCTACGTGAGCAACTGGTGGCTGATCGCGCAACACAGTTCTTACTTCGCCCAGTTCGGGCCTCCCTCACCACTAGGCCACCTGTGGTCCCTGGCCGTGGAGGAACAGTTCTACCTGATCTGGCCCTGGCTGCTGTGGATCGGGCTGCGCTGGAGGAGCAGGGGAGCTGGCACCAACGCCAGGCTGGCAGCAGTGACCCTACTGCTAGCCGCCGCCTCTGCGGTGACAATGGCACTGCTCTACCGGCCCGGATACGATCCCACGCGAGTATACGAAGGCACGGACACCCGCGCGTTCGCGCTACTGATCGGTGCGGCGCTAGCCTTCGTGTGGCCTAGCAGGCACCTGCGCGGCGAGATTACCGAGAGCGCCCGATGGGTCCTCGACGGTGCGGGAACCGCCGGGCTCGTCGTTTTTGCCGTGCTGGTCTGGCGCACGAGCGAGTACTCGGCGTTCCTGTATCGCGGTGGGATGGTTCTGCTCTCGCTCGGCACAGCGCTGATGGTGGCTTCTGCCGCCTCACCCGCCAGCAGGTTCGGCCGGATGCTAGGGCGGCAGCCGCTACGCTGGCTGGGCGTCCGCTCCTACGGCATCTACCTGTGGCATTTTCCCATCATCGTGCTGACCACCCCGGCTGACGGCCGGGACACCCTGGCCCGCGGCGCCCTGCAGGTGGCGGCGAGCATCGGATGCGCGGCATTGTCCTGGCGCTACCTTGAGGAACCGATCCGCCAAGGCGCCCTGCGCCGGTGGTGGGCCCAGATAAGAAGCACCGGATGGCGTCTTGGCGCCCTGGGGCGCCAAGCACGGATCGTCGTAGCAGCATCCGCTCCGGTGATTTTGCTGGCCAGCTGCGGCATGGCCGGCGTCGTACCGCCACAGTCGGCTAGCCTGGCTGCGGGCGCCCAGCCATCACCCGCGCGCACCTCCACCGCCAGCCAGTCTCGGGTGTCCGCACGCGCTCCAGCCCGCACCAGTTGCCGGGCCGTGGTGCACATCGGCGACTCCACCTCCGATGGCCTCATCTCGCCCGATTACTTGCCGAACCCGCGGCAGCGGATTTCCGCCCAGTACGCACGGGTGGGCGTGACCAAGTTCATTCCGGAAATCTCGGGCGCCCGGTCGATCGTCGAGACCCACGATGGCCAGCCGAACGCCTATACCGTTGCCCAGCAGCTCATACAGCAGGGATACCACGGGTGCTGGGTGCTCGCGCTGGGGACGAACGACACCGCGGATGTATACGTCGGCTCGCAGGCCAGCCTGGCTACCCGGATCAAGAAGATGATGTCGCTGATTGGCAACCAGCCAGTCATGTGGGTGAACGTTATATCGCTGCTCGCCACCGGGCCATACTCGGAAAACAACATGCTGCTGTGGAACCGCGCGCTGACCCAGGCCTGCGCCAGCTATCCGAACATGCGGGTCTACGACTGGGCCGCCGCCGCCAAGGACAGCTGGTTCATCTCCGACGGCATTCACTACACCTCCGCGGGCTACGCGGCGCGCGCCAACCTGATTGCCCGCGGCCTCGCCGCAGCCTTCCCGAATCGAGGCCTGACAGCCAAAACCGGGCGCACCAACGGGGCCGGACAGGACCATACGCCGAGTTGCCAAGTCCTCTAGCCCGGCGAAGGAGCCACCCGAGTACTCCTTGACCGGAGAATCCTTCCGGTGCGAATGTTCACCGATCTTTCAGGAACGAACGCTACTTTTCCTGACATGGACGAGTTCCGGGCCCGCCGGGTGGTTGACGCCCTTCGTGACCGCGGCGTCAACGCTCACCTGCTCCGCGGCGGCGTGGGCCAGTTCGGCGTCCGCGTGTCGCTGCCCGGCGGCCGCGAAGCCGAGTGGGACACCGACGGCACGGCCGGCCTCGAAGCTCAGGTCATGCGCGACGGCATGCTTGTCGGCTATGTGCCTCAGATCGAGGGCTCCGAGGACTTCGACGAGTCCCAGATCGTTGACGCCGTCGCCAGCACCGACTACGACCAGCCCGTCGCCCGCCAGCGCACCGTCGCGCCCCCACCAGGCCCAGCCCTTACCCGCGAAGGCGGCGTCTTCCGCCGATTCCTCGACGGCTTCCGCTACAAGTAACGAGGCCCCAGCTAGCCGGGTCAGCCCAACCGTACGTTCAGGACCCGAGTGACAGGGCGCGCCGCATCCATCTGGGTTTAAGTATGAAATTCGGCGTGTCGGCGGGGCCTTAAATAGAATTGCACGCGGATAGCGCTAACGTGTCGATACGAGGACATGAGTCGCTGACCTGGAGCAACGGATGCCGCAGCCGTTGGCCGATGCAAAGTAAACTGCTGCCCGCTGAACGAAAGGAAATCCCGCCATCGCAGCCCTCGTGATACTTAATTCCGGCAATACGCGTTAGGGGGAAACGATCATGCGCTCGTGGAGGCGGGAAGGCGCAACCAGCCCACTCGGCTCTGCCCGGCACGGCTTCGAGCTCAACCGCCGCGAGATACTGGCGGGCGGCATCGGCGCTGGTGCCCTCATAGCGCTGCCCGACCTGGGCTTGAGCCGCCATTCGAGCGCCCGGCCTGCCGCATCGGACGGGGCCGCTTTCCGGCATGCCTTCCTTTACGGAACGCCTGACCCTGGGTCATCCCCTGGCGCGTCCGTCGTGGCCGTGATGTGTCCGGCGTCGCGGTCGGCACCGCGGCATGGGCCGGTCAATGTAGCCACCAACCTCGCGGCCGCACCGGTCTCGTCCCCTGACCAGACGACCACCGCCCTGACCACCGTCCATAGGGTGGATGACGGGGCAAGGGTGACGCTGACTCTCATCGACGCTGCCTCGGCAGCCATCGCACAGCAGGGGTCGGTGACCGTAACCGGCGTCCCGGACGAGGCGAATATTCTCGTGACCCCGGTCTTCGCCCCTGGCTCCGCGATTATCGCCCTAGTCCTGGCCATCACAGTGCCAGCGAGCACGCGCATGATACGCAAGGCAGACTCGCGCACCGGCAGCGTGACGAGCCGGGCGACGACCTGGAAGTCGCATCATGCGCTGGCCTATTTCGACCGTGACAGCGGCGCCTTCACGGGACCGTTTCACCTCTCCGACGAGCCGTCTCTCGCGTTGTCCACCGCGGCCGCCAACAACTCCGATTTGGTGCTATGGACGACTAGGGAGCCGCAGCCCACCGATCCTGCCGAGACCCGGGCCCAGGCGCTGCTATCCCGGGTGAGCGTTTTCCCACTGGGTTCGGGGAGGGCCAGGTTCTCCGGGCCAACTCCCGCGCCGTGGCCAGGTGGGGAGCCGGTCGTCGCACTTCAGAACGGTGATGTAGCGCGCCTGGTCAGAGGCCGTGACGTGCAGGTCTGCTCGGCCCGGACAGGAACGGTGACTGAGCTGGCCATCGCGCCGCTTAGCCGAGACCGAGCGAAGCCGAGCGCCGTCACCATGCAGAGACGCCTGGACGGCACGGTGTTCATGACCAAGCCCGGGGCCGGCGTTGCCGTCCTAGCCGATCCGGCGGACTCATTCCGGGCCAAGGCCCACATCCGCTTCCCGGTGCCCGCGTCGCCGTCCGGCGCTCCGTGGAGCAAGGCGGTGCTGGCACCAGCAGGCGACATCCTCTACGTGCTCGGGTCGGCGGGCACCGGAGGTCTCTGCGCTTACGACGTACCCTCCGGCGCGCTGACCGCCTCCTTCAGCGAGGGCCGCCACTATGCCGGGCTGTACCAAATGCCCAGCGGGACCCTGCTCGCGGTGGGGACCGAAAACCCTCGGCTTACGTTTTTCTCCTCCACCCTCAGTCCACTCGGCACAGCCGAAACGAGCCTTCACATATCGGCCGTGTTCTGAGCCGGCCGTATCGTCATGCCGACGTCGCGTATTTCCTGGAGGATTGCCAACTATGGCGGGATATGACACCGCAAACTCGATACAGAACGTCTACACGTCAGCGCGAAGTGAATTCGGCGTAGACCCAGCCTTCTGGATCAGGTACTTCACCCCGTCGCCGGCCGCTGACCTGTTCAATGACGACGCGGTCGCGGAAAGCCGGGCGGCCTGGGACAGCGGAGGCCACTACGTGGGCTGTATCTCCGCTCCCAGGCAGTCCCGGCTGAGCGGATCCGCTGCGGAAGGCCAGGCCGATGCACAAGCGTTCTGCGCGGCGATGCTAGCTGCCTATCATGCGGTCCGCCCGCTTGTGCTGCCATCCAGCGGTCAGCTGTACTGCTGGCTCGACCAAGAATATTCTACGTCGCTGAGCTCAGCTTACTGGAATGCCTGGGCGCACTACGTAGCGGAATACAACTTCGCCGGGCTAGGCACTTATCCGCTTTACCCGTGCCTGTACTGTGATCCATATTCGCCCTATCCCAATTGCTCGACCATCGCCAAAGCCCGAGGCGTCGACGTCCCCAGCGCCATCTGGTCGAGCGAGCCCGAGCCGTGCGGCGGCCTGGCCAAACCGCCCCGCTGGCATCCGGATGAGTGCCCGACGGTGCCGACCAAGCTCTGGCAATACGGCGAGCAGAACGCATGCGACCTGTCGGCCAATGTGGACCTCGATGTGGACGGCCCGGGATTTATGATGACCCGTTTCTGCTTGCACGTCAGCGCCAGGCCGTAGCAGGAGGCTGAGTGATCGGAAGTAACCAGGTCACATCGTCAATCGTCGCCGGATTTGTCGTCAGTTGCGGCGCGGTTCTCGTCGTGGCCGGGGCGAGCAAGCTGTACCGCAGCGCGCGCAGCATAAATGGCGCTACGGCCATTAGGCGCGCGCTGCGGGTGCCTCAGCACCAGTGGAGACGCGCCGAACTTGCAGTGGGAATCACGGAGTTCGCGATGGGCGTATTCGTGTGCAGTAGAGCGTCGCCGGTGCTCGGCGGCGTCGGCCTCGCGTCGTTCGGGATGGTGTTCTGCGTTCTGCTTGGATATGTGCGCGTCAAACAGGTTCCTGGCGACTGCGGGTGTATCCGGTGGCGCCCAGCGCGGGAAACGGAGCCGGAACCGGCTACCTGGCGGGCGATGGTCCGCGGCGGGATGCTGTTTGGCGTCGGCATCGTCAGTGTGATTGTCCCGGTAGGTACGGCGGGCGCGCCTTACCGGGCCTGGTTCGGTGGCGGAATGCTCGCCGGCGGAACGGTCCTGGTGCTGCTGAGCATGCCCATGCCCGTGCGCACTCCTGTCTGCCGGAGGGCGCTTTGGCGCCGGATGCGCGGCACCCTCCGCGTGCTGGCCGGGCATGAGATTTTCGCGGCGATGGCCGCCTCGGCCGGCCCTTTCGAACCCGTGGCCCGGTACCGCCGGGCAGGATGCACCGACGAGTTCTGGTTTACGGCGGCTGCCGGGCCGGGCCGCCAGGCCGTGGTATTCCGGGTGAGCCACGTGGCGCATGACGGTCGACTTGCTGTACACGCCTCGCTGCGGGATGGCCGCACGCCGGGGACAATCTGGCCGGCCCGGGCCGTCAAGGTGCAGGACTTGCCCAGGTAACGGAAGGGAAACGCGATGAGGTTCCATGTGGTACGTGATTCGCAGACACAATCGGCGGCCGGCCATCGGTTCGCCGCTGACGTAGCCAGTTGCCGCACGGCCACCGCGGGTGCTCTGGCCGCGGCGGCTTGCGGACTCGTTGTGGCCGCGTGCGGTGCCCAGAGCTCGCCGGGGGCGGAATCGTCCGCGGGAACGACCTCAGATGCGACGACGGCCCCGAGTTCTCCTTCACCCGCCAGCATCGATGCCTGTGTCGCGTCTCAGCTGAAAGTCACGATCTCCAATAGCGGGGCTCTCGCAGGCCAGGCCGGCGGCTACCTCAGATTCACCAACGACAGCCGCACCCCGTGCCGCATAAGCGGCTGGCCGGTCGTGACCGGGCTGACGGCCGCGGGGACGGCCGCGCCCCTACGGCACGCGCAGTCGACCATGTTCGGCGCCTGGCACTACGCGGCGCCGCCACCCGTCGTGACACTCCACTCGGGAGATTCCGCCTATGCAGTGGTAGCGGCCGACGATCAGCCGGCTGGAGACAGCGCTCGCTGCCCCGCGCCATATGTGCGCCTTCGCGTGAGCCCGCCGGGCGGTTCGGGAAGTGTGGTCATCTCTGCGTGGCTGCCCGGTGCCGGGTCCTACCTGCCGGCTTGCACGTCGGTCAACGGCTCATCCACGGCTGAGACCTCGGCGATTACCACGCTTTCCAGCCTTCCGCACTAGCCCCGGCCAGTTGCCATCATCCCGTGCCGTGTCCGGGTAATTCAGCATCGAGCCATGCTCGGGATGTCCGCCGCAGTCGCGGTTAGGTTCGCGATGACCCGTTCCATGATCGGCGGATCGACCATGACCCGGGGCAGGTCGGGCGGAATGCGTACCATGACCGCCCGTGCCCGCGCGGCCCGGGGTGCCCGGATCTCCCGGTCCGGGTGCCGCGTTACGGTGTGCGGCCGAGAATCCGGCTGATGCCCCGCGCCGACAGTTCCGACTTCGGCAAGAAGCCGGCGACCGGGCTTTCGGCGATCAGCTCCCGGTAGTCTGCCTCGGCCCCGGTCGAAATCAAGATCACGCCGGCCCCCGGGGCCCCCGGGCCGTCCCGGGCCAGCAGCCGGGCCAGTTCAAAACCGCTCTCCTCACCGAGCCCGATGTCGACCAGGATGATGTCCGGTCGCAGCGCGCGGGCCTGCCGCAGCGCCCCGGCGACGCTCGAGGCCACCCCCGCGACCAGCACGCCTTCCCGCTCAAGCAGAAGGCTCGCGGCCTGGAGGAAGGCCTCGTTGTCGTCGACGAGCAGGCACCGCAGCGGCATGCGATCAGATTGCCCGCAATACCGCGCCGCCGCATTGCGGCTAGCAGGAAACTTCGCCGCGGTCCGGGCTAGCGGGCGATGCGGAAGGACGGTCGGCGGGCGGGGTCCTGGGCTACCGGGCGTTTCTGATGCGGGCGAGTGAGAACAGGCACAGGGCGGCGAGCAGGATGGACAGTGCGAGCACGGCGGCGAAGTCCCCGATGAATTCGGAGGCTACCCCGACGCCGATCACGGGGATGATCAGGCCGCAGTAACACAGCACGAAGTAGGTGGAGATGACCTGGCCGCGCCGCCCGGGCGGGGCCAGGCGATTGGCGGTGGCCAGGCTGCCCAGGAAGATGGCGCCCACGGCGATCCCTCCCGTGATCGTCCCGGCCAGGAACAGCGTCCTGCTGGCCTGGGACAAGGCGGCGGCGATCAGGGCGAGGGCGGCCAGGAACAGACCCAGGCCCGCCGTCATGACCGGACGGCTCGCGAACCGGGCCAGCAGGAGCTGGGTGACGGTCCCCACTGCCAGCAGCAGGAAGACGACACCCCCCTGGACGGCGAGAACCTGGCTGGACTTGCCAGCTAGCCGGGTGGTCGTACCGGCCGCGCTATGGCAATGTGCACGCATGCCGAATGGACGATGCCGGCACCGGATAGCCTCCGACGCTCCGGCATCGCCATCGCCATCGCCATCGCCGTCATGACGGCTGAGCTGGATCAGAACATGCAGCACGGCCGTTCGGCAAACATCTCCATCGGCCGCATCGCCGGACCATGCTTACCTAGTCGCCCATGGTCGCGTCGATGAGCTGTGCCCATTGCTGCAGGTGGCGATCGCCGACGAAGTGCTCGCGGATGTGCTCCTGGCCCGCCTTGCCTATGCGCCGGGCGTTGTCCGGATTGTCGAGTAGCTGCCGCACCTCGGACCCGAACGCGGCCAGATCCGCCGGGTCCCGCAGCAGGACGCCGGTACCCTCGACGATCTGGTCCTGGATCCCGCCGACCGCCGAGCCGATGACCGGGCGCCTCTTCCACATGCCCTCCGCGACGGTCAGCCCGAATCCCTCGGCGAGGCTCTTCTGCACGATCACCGCCGCATGACGCTGAATCGCGTTGACCATCGCCGCGTTCTCCTCCACGTCATCAAGCGGCAATGTCACCAGCAGCACCCGAGCGCGGGCTGCCGCGGGCAGGTCCCGCCACTGCGCCAGGCATTCAGCCAGGACGAGGGCGCCCTCAGGATCATCGGCAACCTCGCTCATCATGGGGCCGACGAGCATCAGGTACCCGGCGCCGCCGGGCACCACGTGCTCGGCGAAGCCGCGCATGACACCCGACATATCCTTGAGCCTGTCCCAGCGCGAGACCTGCACGACAACAGGATCGGCCGGGCCGGGCCTGCCGGTGCCCGTCACCAGCCCGGCGCGGGTGACTTCCCCCGTCGTTCCGTCGTGGCGCGCGAACCGCCCGGGTGCCTGGGACGGCTCGCCGTCCAGGACCCCGATGGTGGCCAGGATCGCCTGGACCGTGGCGGCGTCGAGTTGCTGGTTCTTCGCGGAGAACGGGTCGATAGACGGCGGGATGATCCAGGCTTGTTCCGGTGGAATCCACGGCGGCACGTACTGCCGCCGGGTGAAAACGAAGGCGTGCACGGGGGCCAGATACGGCCGCAGGAAATCCCATGCCGCCCGCGTCGTGTCGTTCTGCCAGTCCACGCCGATGTGACAGCGCCACACCACCCGCGCGCCGGCCCGGACCAGGGGTGCCGCCAGGCCGGCGGTCTGCGGGTCGTGCAGCAGCACGATATCGCCCGGGCGCACCTGCCTGAGCAGCTCGTCCGCATTCGCGGCGAGGACCTGCGCGTAGTGGCTGGCGTCGGCGTTGCTCAGGTGCCCGGCGGCGTCGGCCTGGCCGTGAATCTGGTTGTGCAGCCTCTTGGTGATCGCGAAGAAGTCCGCGTCGCCGCCGATCACGGCCCAGCGGGTCGGGCTGCCCAGGCCCGTGCTGTACCCGACGAGTACTCGCAGCATCTCGGCGACCCCGCCGCCGACGGCGGTGGAGTTGACGTTCCAGATGGTCCGCTGGCCGAGCCTGTCCCGGAACCGGGCGGCCGCGGTGAGCAGCCGCGCGTAGCGCACGGTCCCGATGACCGGCTCGAGCCTGGCGACCGGCGCGGCGGGCACAGAGACCTCTTGCAAGCGCCCGAGCTCGGGCGCCCGCGGCCCGGCTGGGGGCCGGGCCAAGCCGCTGGATGAGGAGGACGGCAGCGTGCTGGTTGTGCTGTGTGGTGCCGATGGTTCGGTCATGGGATTACTTCCTTCACGAGTAGGACCGGTTCGCTGAGACCTAGCGAAGTCAGCCGCGCTGCCGGGTTCCCTCGTGTGGTCAGGCTGCTCACATCATCAGCCAGCCCCCGGCCACCGGGATAAGCGTGCCGGTGAGGTAATGTGCCTCGTCGGATACCAGGTACCGGACGGCTTCCGCCACATCTTCAGGCGTGCCTAGAGCGTGCATCGGGATGGTATCGACTACGGCCTTGACGATATCCTCGGGAACCATGGCCAGCATGTCGGTCTTGATCGCGCCGGGTATCACGCAGTTGACGGTGATGCCCTTGGTGGCAGTTTCCAGGGCGAGCGTTTTGGTCAGGCCGAAGAGGCCGGCTTTGGCGGCGGAGTAATTGGCCTGGCCGATCCGGCCGGTCTGGCCGACGATCGAGCTGATGTTGACTATGCGCCCGAATCCTCGCTCGAGGAAGTGGGGGAGAACTGCTTTGGACATGTAGAACGGCCCGGAAAGATCTACCCGGATTACCTGTTCCCAGTCCAGCAGGCTCATCTTCAATGCCGTGCGGTCGTGCACGGCGCCGGCGTTGTTTACCAGGTAGTCGATCCGCCCGTAGTGGCGCACGACCTCGTTAACGACCCGCTGGCAGTCGCCCGGGTTACCCACGTTGGCTTGATGGAGTGACACCGCCAGGTCATTGTTACTCGCCTCCTTGGCGAAGGCATCTGCGGCCTGAGCGTCGCGGTTGTATACCGCGGCGACCCGGGCTCCGGTTTGGGCCAGCCTGGTCGAGATGGCCGCTCCGATGCCTCGTGTCCCGCCAGTGACCAGCGCGATCCGGTCTTGTGTGTCGTTCATCGTTCCTCCTACTTGCGTTGGCAGGCTGTCATTGGTGTACGTAGGTGCCCGGAGCTGGCTCTTTCGCCGTGAAGCGCGGGCTGCCGACGGACTGAGGTGCCGTGACCTGCTCACCGGAGCGGTCGGCCAGCCAGCCGGCCCAGTGCTCCCACCAGGAGCCCTCGTGCCGCTGCGCGCCCGCCATCCACTGCTCGGCCTCGGGTGGCGTCTCTGGATTGAGGTAGTAGCCGAGCCGGGGATGCTTCGGGTCGGCCACCACGGTCTGAATGTGGCCACTCGAGCACAAGACGAACTGAGAACGGCCGGAGACCAGCTGGGTGGTCCGGTAACAGGTATGCCACGGCGTGATGTGGTCGGTGCGCCCGGCCACCACGTACGTGTCGCAGGCGATGCGTGATATGTCAACGGGAGTGCCGAGGACCGTCATGGCGCCCGGGCGCACTAGCTGGTTCCCTGCCGCCAGGTCGAGCACCTGGTGATGGAAAGCGGAACTCAGCCTGGTCGTGTCCGCGTTCCAGGCGAGGATGTCGAAGGCCGGGGGATCCTTGCCGAGCAGGTAGTTGTTCACCCAGTAGTTCCATACCAGATCGTTCGGGCGCAGCCAGGCGAACACCTGCGCCATCTGCCAGCCGTTAATCACCCCGCTGCGGCGCGACGCCTTCTTGGCCAACGCGAGGGACTGCGGTGTCGCGAAGAGGAACATCCGTCCGTCGGACTCGCAGTCGAGCAGGGTGACGGTCATCGTCGCGGAGTGGATGCGATGGTCGTTCAAGGCGGCGAGGTGCGCCTGCACGATCGCGACCGTCATCCCGCCCAGGCAACCGCCCATGACGTTCACGTCCGGCGAACCGGTAACCTCGCGGGCAGCGTCGATGGCTTCGATCGTGGCCTGCGCATAGGTATCGAAATTCCAGTCGCGCTGCGCCCCGGTCGGGTTACGCCAGCTTATGCAGAACACCTGGATGCCCTGTTTGAGCAGGTATTCGACCATGCTGCGGCCGGGGGCTAGATCCAGGGCATAGTACTTGTTCACCTGCGGCGGCACCACGAGCATGGGTCGCTGGTAGACGCGGTCGCTCTGCGGCGTGTACTGGATCAGCTCGAAGACTTCGGTCTGGTGGATGACCGCGCCGGGCGTCGCCGCGATGTTTTCCCCGATCCGGAACGGCCTGCGGTCAACCATCGACGGCATGCCGCGGTTGTGGCGCACGTCACCGGCCCAGTTGGCGATCCCGCTGCGGATACTGCCGCCGCCGGTGTCAATACAGCGCTTGAGGGCTGCGGGATTGCCCAGGAAGAAGTTGGTGGGCGCCAGCGCTTCCCGGACCAAGGTCAGCGCGAAGCGGGCCCGCTCGGCGTTGACGCCCTCGACGCCGAGATTGTCGGCGACGCCGTCGACCCCCGACCCGAGGTAGAGATACGTCTGCATCACCGCCCGGAAAACGGGGTTCTCTCGCCACGCTGGGTCGGCAAAGCGCTTATCCCCCTTGTCCGGCGCGACGTCCGACTTGCCAAGCGCGGCCCGCAGCAGCTCACGGCTGGCGCCGGACGCACCCCGCAGCAGCACCTGCGGCTGGCGCACCATCTGCCGGCCGGCAAACCGCAGGACCCCGCCCGCCTGGCGGAGGCCGAAGCCGGCGAACGGGCCGGGCCCGAGGGCCGCCTCTGCCCCGCCGGCCAGGTGAGCCGCGGTCTCCGAAAGGTCTTCGTACTCCGGCCCTGGCGCCTCCGGCCGGGGGCCGGGCGCCCCCGGCCGGGAACCGGCCGGGCGATGTCCGTTGGGGCTGGCTTCGGCCAGCGGAACCTGGCCGTGCGGGGTGGTCATGACAGCCGCTCCACGATCATGGCCATGCCCTGCCCGCCGCCGATGCACATCGTTTCCAGCCCGATCGTCTGGTCACGGGTGCGGAGGTCGTTCAGCAGCGTGGCCAGGATGCGGACCCCGGTCATGCCGAACGGGTGGCCGAGGGCGATGGCTCCGCCGTGCGGGTTGAGCTTGTCGCTGAACGGGTCGACGCCGATACCCCTGGCCGACGGGATGACCTGCGCCGCGAACGCCTCGTTGATCTCCACCACGTCCACGTCATCGATGGTCAGCCCAGCCCGTCCCAGCGCCTGCCGGCTGGACTCGATCGGCCCCAGGCCCATCAGCTCGGGCTCCAGGGAGCTGACACCGGTCGAGATGATGCGCGCGAGCGGCTCGATCCCAAGCTGCTCGGCGAGCGCTCGCGACATCACCACGGCGGCCGCCGCACCGTCGTTGAGCGGGCAGGAGTTCCCGGCGGTCACCCGGCCGCCCTTGCGGAACACCGGCCTCAGCGTGGCTAGCTTCTCCAGGGTGGTGTCCGCCCTGGGCCCATCGTCGTCGGTCATGGTGATTCCGGAGAGCAGTGGCACGGGAATGATCTCCCGGGCGAATATCCCGTCCTTCCCGGCCAGGACCGCGCGCATGTGGCTCTGCAGGGCGTACTGGTCCATCTCCTCGCGCGTGATGCCGTACCTGTCGGCCACGTTCTCGGCCGTCTCGCCCATGCTCATGTAAGCCTCGGGCAGCCCCTCCCGGTTCCCGGCGAACAGCCGGGGATTCAGCGTTTCCGGCTGGTCGGCGAACACGCCGAGCGGCGCGCGGGTACTCGACTCCACGCCGGCGCACACGAACGCGGAGCCCTCGTCCGCCTTGATGGCGTGGAAGGCCATCCGGACTGCTTGCAGCGACGATGAGCAGTAGCGGTTGACCGTCGTGCCCGGAGCGCCGACCCCGGCCAGGATGCTGATAATCCGCCCGAGGTTGTGCCCCTGCTCGCCGCCGGGCAGGGCGCAGCCGCAGATCACGTCGTCGATCTGCCCGCGGTCCAGCTGCGGGACCTGCTTGAGCACCTCACCCACGACATAGGCACCCAGGTCGTCAGGCCGCTCATCGATGAGCGAGCCCTTGACGGCGCGGCCGATCGGTGTCCGGCCGATAGCGACGATAACGACTTCTGACATAACGTCCTCCTCAGGGGAAATACGACTACGTGGCCGGGTGCGCCTTGGGCGGCTCATCGCTGACCATGACGTTCAGGCTGCCTTCGGCGTAGCGCTCTCGCAGCAGCTTCTTGTCGTGCTTGCCGACGCTGGTGCGCGGCACCTCGTCCACGAACACCCACTGTTCCGGCAGCCACCACTTCACGACCCGGCCGGCCAGATGCGCCCGGAGCTCCGCGGGGCTCACCGACTGACCCGGTACGAGGGTGACGCAGGCCAGCGGCCGCTCACCCCACCGTTCGTCGGGCGTGGCGACGACCGCGACCTCACGGACGCCCGGGTGGGTGAGGATGGCAGCTTCCAGCTCCAGCGTGGAGATCCATTCGCCGCCCGACTTGACGACGTCCTTGGCCCGGTCGCTTATCGTGATGTAGCTCCTGGTGTCTATCCGGCCGACGTCGCCGGTGCGCAGCCAGCCGTCACGGAACTTCTCCGGCGCCGGGTCCTTGTAGTAGGCCGCTGTCACCCAAGGACCGCGCACCTCGATCTCGCCGGTGGCCTGCCCGTCGCGGGGCAGCACCTTACCCTCGTCGTCTACGATCCGCGCCTCCACGCCGCCTAGCGGGCGGCCCGCCGTGGCCCGGTAGTCCATCGCGCGTTCGGCCGGGCCGTTCTTGGGCGGGAACGACAGGGACGCGACCGGGCTGGTCTCGGTCAGGCCCCAGCCCTGGACGATGCGCACACCGAGCCGCTGCTGGTAGGCCTCGATCAGGCTGTGCGGGACGGCGGCCCCGCCGCACAGGATCGTGCGCAGCGAGGTCAGGTCGACGGTGGCCGGGTCCAGACCGAGAATGTCGTACCACACGGTGGGTACGGCCGCCGCCAGGGTGGCGCGCTCCGCCGCGATGAACTGGGCCAGCGGGGCGGCCTGCGTGAACCGGTTCGGCAGCAGCAGGTCGGCGCCGACCAGCCAGGCGGCGTACGGCATGCCCCAGGCGTTGCCGTGGAACATGGGCACGACCGGCAGCAGGCGATCGTACTGGCTGAGCCCGAGGGCCTCGCCCGAGGACACGCCCAGCGAGTGCAGGAACGTGGAACGGTGGCTGTACACGACGCCCTTCGGCCAGCCGGTGGTCCCGCTGGTGTAACACATCGCAGCGGCCGCGTGCTCGTCGATCTCCGGCCACGGATACCCCGGCCGCTCCGCGGCCAGCAGCTCCTCGTAGTCGATGTGCCGGGGCAGTACCGAGCGGTCGCCGTCGCCGTACACGACGAGATGGCGGAGGGTCTTGAGCTCATCCCCGCCGGCCGCCAGGACCGGTGCGAGAACCGGCGCCAGGCTGGCGTCGGCGAGTATCACGGAGTCCTCGGCGTGGCCGATGACGTAGCGGATCTGCTCCGCCGACAGCCGGATGTTAATGGTATGCATCACCGCGCCCATGCTGGGAACGGCGAAGTACGCCTCCTGGTGTTCCTGGGTGTTCCAGCCGAAGGTGGCGACTCGGTCGCCGGGCTCGACACCCAGGCGGCGCAGGGCGGCCGCCAGCTGATCCACGCGGTCGGCGAGGGCCCCGAACTCGATCCGGCGCGCGCCCTCGGCCTCGCTGGTGACGACCTCGCTGTCGGCATACAAGGTCCGGCCGTGCTCGAAGATGTGCCTGATCGTGAGCGGAAAGTCCATCATCGTGCTGCGCATGGCTAGCCTCCTGAGACGTGCGTTTGCTGACCTGCCCAGTGCGGTTCGCGCAGGTCGCGCTTGAGGATCTTGCCTGCCGCCGACTTAGGCAGCGGCTCCGTGCGCAACTCCACGCACCTGGGTACCTTGAATCCGGCGATCCGCTCGCGGCAGTGCGCGACCAGCTCGTCGGGTGTCACCTGTATCCGGCCGAACACGACCGCGTAGACGGTCTCCCCCCAGCGCGGGTCGGGAACGCCGAAGACGGCGACCTCCTCGACCGCGCGATGGGTGGCCAGCGCGTCTTCCACCTCGGTGGAATAGATGTTCTCGCCGCCGCTGACGATCATGTCCTTGACCCGGTCGACCAGGTAGATGTAGGAGTCTTCGTCCCGGTACCCGAGGTCGCCGGTCAGGTACCAGCCGCCGTGGGTGACCTCGGCCGTCGACTCTGGCTTCCGCCAGTAGCCGGCCATGACGCTGGGGCTGCGCACGGCGATTTCGCCGACCGCGCCCGGCGGCACGTCAGCCTGGGATTTGTCGACGACCCGTATCTCGACGCCGACGGCGGGCTGGCCGCACGAGCGGATGAGCGGGGTGTCGAGAATGCGCTCCTCATGCGGCAGCAGCGCGGTGATCGGAGTGGTCTCGGTGGTGCCGTACACGTGCAGCAGCTCCGCACCGGGGAAGGCCCGTCTGGTCCGCCTGAGCGTCTCGGCGGAAATGGGCGAGGCGCCGTGGCTCAGGTATCGCAATGAGCTGACATCCCGCGGCCGGGCGAGCTGAGCGTCGGCGGCCGCGGCGAGCATGGTGGGGACCAGGAGCGTGTGCGTGACCTCCTCGCGCTCGATGAGGTCGATCGCCAGGTCGGGGTCGAACCTGGGCATGATGACGTGGGTCCCGCCGCCCCAGACGGTGGCCAGCGTGGCGAGTATTCCGCCGGTATGGAACATCGGGGAGGCCACCAGCCACCGCGTCTGCCGGTCAAAGGGCCAGGTGGCCATGAAATGCAGCGCACTGGAGACCAGGCTCCGGTGAGTGTGCATTGCGCCCTTCGCCGCCCCCGTGGTACCGGAGGTATAGAACAGGGCGGCCAGATCGTCCTCGGTTACCCCGTCCCCTAGGGGCACCTCGTCGGCCGCGGCGATCAGGTCCTCGTAGTCATTCGGCATCGTCAGCACGTGCCCGGCTCCCGCGGCACCTGGGTAGTCACCGTCGGCGAACAGCACGCTGACCCCGGCGTCCGCCAAGATGGCGCGCATCTCCGCGGGAGCCAGCCGCGAGTTGACCGGGACCAGCACGTAACCCGCGGCCGGGAGCCCGAGGTAGAGCTCGAGGTAACGGTCGGAGTTGAGCGCGATGACCCCGACGCGGTCGTGCGGTGCCACGCCAAGCTTGAGCATCGCGCCGGCTAGGCGGCGGCATCGCGAGCCAAGCTCGGCGTAGGTACGGCGACTGTCCTGGCACACAACGGCAGAGGACCCGGCGGCGGTGCTCAAGGCTCGGCTGAGCGGCTGGGCGAATGTGTACATCGGGTTCGCCTCCAAAAACTGAGCAGAGCCTCTTATTTCTCGCCTGTTCCGGCCGGCCGCGAATTCTGAGACTGTCGATATACGGCACGTTAACGGCTGGCCGGCGGGGGGTAATGGCCAAAGGTCCCTAGGCCAATGGCCGCAGGTCCGCCGGTTCGTCTGATTCGCACCACGCGTAGTACGCGCAACACGAGTACCGACCGACCGTTCGGTATTATTGTTACCGCGCGGTAAGGTGGCGCTATTGACTGAGCGCCGGCCTGATGCCAGCAGGCTGGCCGGCTCAGCCCTCGGGTCTAACCTCCGGGAGGGTTCTGATGACAGCAGCCAAGTCGGTCGCGCCGGTCAGCGACGAGCAGCTACGCATCAGGGGGCTGCGGATCCATGCTCAGATCCGCGGCGAAGGCGAGCCGCTGCTGCTCTTCTCCGGCATCTGGGGCGAGGTGGGCTTGTGGGAACAACTGCTTCCCCATCTGCCGGGGTTCCGCACTATCGCCTTCGACCCGCCGGGAATCGGCCGGTCGCAGATGCCGGCCTTCCCGCTGACCATGTGGGCACTGGCCCGCTTCGGCACCGCGGTACTCGACGAACTCGGCATAGAGTCCGCCCACGTGCTCGGCGCTTCATTCGGCGGCGCGGTCGCACAGCAGATGGCGTTCTCATACCCCCGCCGGGTCCGGCGGCTGGTGCTGGCGTCGACATCCTTCGGCGGTTTCGCCATGCCGGGCAGCCCGAAAGCTCTCTGGCACTTCATCCACCCGCGCAGCTATCATCCGGAACGTCTGGAACGGGTGGCCGGCGCCATGTTCGGCGGGCGGCTGCGCACCGAGCCGGAGCTTGTCCGCTCGATGCACATCCGGCGTCCGACGGATACGATCGCCGCCGTGTACCGGATGGCCCCGCTTTTCGGCTGGACGAGCCTGCCGTGGCTGTGGGCCATCGGCCATCCCGCCCTGGTCATCGCGGGCGACGACGACCCCGTCACCCCGCTGGTGAATCACCGGATCATCGCCTCGCTGATGCCCCGGGCAAGGCTGCATACGGTACGGGGCGGCGGGCACCTTGTCCTGCTTGATAGCGCTCACCAAGTTGGGCCGTTGATCACCAGCTTCCTCGCCGGCGACCGCGCGTCCGGCGACCCAGCTGAGGCATGGTCAGCAGCCAGCTGATCAAGAGTCGGTGCTGACCTGCTAGAGGCCGTTCAGCGCAGTTGGCGCAGGTAGGCGTCGGCGGGCTCAGCAGCCTGGATGCGGACCCGGCCGTCGATGGCCAGGGCACCATCGGGGCGGGCGACGACGGGGCTCAGTTCCAGCTCGGCGACCTGCGGGAGATCATCGGCCAGCTGGGAAACGCGCAGCAGCATTCCCCGGAGTGAAGCAGCGTCGGCGGCGGGGACACCGGAGCGTCCGAGCAGTAGCGGGGCGCCGCGCACCGAGCGGACCAGGTTGTCGGCGTCAGATTCGGTCAGGGGAGCAAGCCTGGCGGCGCGGTCGGCCAGGATGTCCGCGGTGGCGCGGGCGAGGCCGAACAGCACCAGCGGGCCGAACACCTGTTCCTCCAGCACCGTGATCTTCACCGCCGTCGCGCCGTCCTCGGTGGTGCCCGCGATACTGTCGGCCAGCGGCACGCCGTAGCAGCCGAGCAGCTCCGCGGTATGCCCCCGGGGCAGCCAGCCTCCTCCCGGGTTCCCGGCGAGAAAGCTGGCGACCAGCTCTGCCGCCTTGTCCTGGCGCAGGCCTTCCAGGACAGGGACGTTTCCGGGCGGAGTCGCCCGCCACGCGCCGTAGCGCGCGGCGTGGCCGAGGGCGCGGGCGGCAGACTCAGGATAGGCGTAGGCGGGGACGGCGGGGGAGTCCCTGTCTGGGCCTGGCAGCAGCCGGACCCCTTCAACCTGGTCCATTACCGCCGCGGCGATCGGTACCGGCAGCCGCGCCGCGTGCACCGCGGGCATCAGGTCGCTGGTCGCGGTCAAGGCTGTCAGCGCCAGGACCGCGTCCACGCCCGGGTCGGCGCCGACGAGCTCAAGGCACCGCCGGAAAAGACCGGACGTGACCGCCGCCGTGGTATCGACTGGCCCGGTCACCGTGGCATCGGCGGGGAGCAGGTCCCGGAGCGCCCGCTGGGTATCGTCGGTGAGGCCGGCGACCTGCAGGCCTACGTCGCCGCACGCATCGCCGGCGAGCATCCCGCCGCCCCGGGTATTGGACACCAGGCCGACCCTGCTCCCCTGCGGCACCGGCTGGGATGCCAGCAGTGCCGCGGCGTCGAGTAGCTCGCCGAAGTTGGCGGTGGCGATCACGCCAGCCTGCTCGAACAGGGCCTGCCTGGTGAGCTGCGGGACGGCTGCCGTCGCGCGCATCGCGGCCAGGCGCCGGCCCTCGGCGGACCGGCCCACGTTCACCGTCAGGAGCGGCATGGTGCGACCGACAGCCCGGGCCGTCCGGGCGAACTTGCGCGGGTTCCCGAACGAATTCAGGTAGAGCAAGGCCAGCTTGGTCGCCGCATCGGACTCCCACCACAGCAGCATGTCGTTGCCGGACACGTCGTCCTTGTCGCCGAGTGAGACGAACGAGGAGATCCCGATTCCGAGCCGGGACAGGTGCTCGAGCAGGACCACGCCGACACCGCCGGATTGCAGGGCCAGGCCGGCCATTCCCGGCCGGGGATGGTGGGCCGCGAACGTCGCGTCCAGGGAAATGGCGGTGTTGGCCACCCCGAAGCAGGTCGGCCCGACCAGCCGCATGCCGTGGCGGCGGCAGATTCCGAGCAGCTCGGCTCGGGCCGTCCCGTCCAAGCCTGACGTGGTCACAACCAGGGCCTTGACGCCCCGCCGTCCGCAGTCTTCCGCGATACCGAGGACAGCGGCCGTCGGCGCGGCGATGACCGCCAGGTCAACCTGCTCGGGCAGCGCGGCCGCCGACGGCACGCAGGGCGCGCCGTCCAGTTCGGCCGCCCTCGGGTTGACCGCGTAGACCCGGCCGGAGAAGCCGTCGTCGATGATGTTCCGCAGGATGGCCCGCCCGACCGACCCGGGGCGTCGGCTTGCGCCGATGACGGCGACCGAGGCCGGGGTCAGCACGTGCCGCAGGCTCGCCACGTCAGCCGACCGCTCCCGTTCGGCGACCGCGTCCTGGTAGGTGCCGAGGCCGGTAGCGCCCTCGATGGCCGGCAGCGGGAAGCTGACCTCATAGACACCATCCACCAGGGTCCGGTGGGCCCCCAGCCCGGCGTTGGCGAACACCTGCATCATGAGCGCGTTCTCACTCAGCGTCTCCGCGACGAAGGCGCGGACCCCTCGGCTGCGGGCCTGTGAGACCAGGTGCTCGAGCAGCAGCGTGCCGACACCGCGGCGGTGCATGTCATCGGCGACCGCCATGGCGACCTCCGCCGATCGGGAGCCGTCGCCGACCACCTCGTAGCTGCCGCAGCCGACCACCTGGCCCTCGAGTACCGCCAGCAGCGTGCCGTGGTCCGGCGCGGGCTCGCGGCATACCCGGCGCGCCTCCCCCTCGGCCGCGCTCCGGCTTATGCCGAAGAAGCGCAGATACAGATTTTCCGGGGACATCTCGGCGTGCATGTCCCGCACCGCATCGAAATCGTCAGGCCGTGCGGACCGGATTTCGATCGTGGTCCCGTCGGTGAGCAGAGCGTAGGCACTCGACCCGGCCTGTGCGTTCACGTTGCCTCCCGGTCTTGCCGACGGCCCACGATGCCGCACCTTACCCGGCCCGGTGCCACGCCAGAACCGCAGCGCGTCCGTCTCGCTAACGCGGGCTGTATAGCGCATCCCCATACCGGCCCTCAGCGAGTTACTGTGTCGGTCAGACCCTATTTCAACGACCGGCTGAATCTGCTCGGCACCAAATGGCTTGATCTTGCTGAGGCGGGAGCGCTCGTCTCGGGGCCGGGCGGCGTCATAGGGTGAATTACCCGTTCGTAACAGGAGCGCCATGAGCTTCAACCTGGCCACCATGCTGCGTGAGTCCCGCAACGCCAAGCCGGACCACCCGCTGTGCCACATCAGCGACCTGACCTTCAGCTATGCCCAGGTGGATGAGATCTCCGGGCGGGTGGCCAGCGCCTTGCTCGGCAGTGGGCTGCGCCGCGGCGACAAGGTCGCCGTGCAGTTGCCGAACCTGCCGCAGTTCCTCATCACATACTTCGCCATCCTCAAGGCCGGCCTGGTGATGGTCCCGCTGAACCCGCTGCTGAAGGCGCCCGAGGTCGCCTACCAGCTGCAGGACTCCGAGTCCAGGCTGCTGATCACCTTCGAGGGTTTCGCAGCGGAGGCCGTCGCCGGCGCCCGGCAGGCCGGGAACGTGCCCACGTACGTGGTGAACCTCCCGGGCAACGACCAGCGGCCCGAGGGCACCAAGCACTACGACGAGCTCTACTTCGCCGACGACACCGGCGAGATCGAGCCCACCGATGCCGACGACACTGCGGTGATCATCTATACCAGCGGGACCACCGGCAAGCCCAAGGGCGCCGAGCTCACCCATTTCCAGCTGTACATGAACTGCACGGTGGCCGGCGAGCTGTTCGGCTTCGAAGATGATGACATCGGGGTCGCGGTACTTCCGATGTTCCACGTGTTCGGCCTGTCCAGCGTGCTCAACACGGCGGTGCGGTTCGGGGGCACACTAGTGCTCATTCCCCGGTTCGAAATCGGCCCGGTACTTGACGCGATCGAGCGGCACCGGTGCACGATCTTCTCCGGTGTCCCGACCATGTACTACGCGCTGCTGCAGGCGGACGTGGCCGGCCGGGACCTGTCGTCGCTGCGGGTCGGTATTTCCGGCGGCGCGGCGATCCCTGGCGAGGTGATCCGCGCGTTCGAGGAGAAGTTCCCTGGCGTGGTCATCCTGGAGGGGTACGGCCTGTCCGAGACCGCCAGCACCACGACCTTCAACGTCAGTGCGGAGCAGCGCAAGGTGCTGTCCATCGGCAAGCCCATCTGGGGAGTGCAGGTCCGGGTAATAGACGAGCAGGACAAGCCGCTCCCTCCGGGCCTGGAGAACATCGGCGAGATCGTCATCCGCGGCCACAACGTAATGAAAGCCTATTACCAGCGGCCGGAGGAGACCGCCGAGGCATTCCGCGGCGGTTGGTTCCACACCGGCGACCTGGCCTACGCCGACGAAGACGGCTACCTGTTTATCGTCGACCGCAAGAAGGACCTGGTGATCCGCGGCGGCTACAACGTCTATCCGCGCGAGGTCGAGGAGGTCCTTTTCGGCCATCCAGCCGTAGCCGAGGCCGCCGTCGTCGGCAAGCCGGACCCGCGCATGGGCGAGGAGGTGGTCGCCTTCGTCGTACTCAAGCCGGGCGCGGCCGCCAGCCCGGAGGAGATCATCGCGTACTGCCAGGAGCGGCTGGCGGCCTACAAGTACCCACGTGAGGTCCGGGTCGTCGCCGAACTGCCGAAAGGGCCGACCGGGAAGATCCTCAAGAGGGAGTTGCGGGCGGAATGACACAGGTGCCAACGGCCGGATTCCGGCGAATCGGACATGCAGGCCGGCCACCAGATGGGACCCCGTCCGGCGAGCGCCGCGGGCTGGCCACGGCGTAACAAGAGATGACGGAGCACGCAGCCTGCTGACTTCGGCTGGCCCAGGGGTGTGGTTACTGGTACGAGATCATGGACAGGTGCGAGTCCGTGGCCACGGTCTGCTGCGGGCTCATCGTCGGATGGTCTTTCGTGTAGAAGTTCTTCCACCCGAAGAACACCCCGGCGGGGGCGGCCCTGGTGACCGCTTGCCAGGTCTCCTGTTTGTCCGCAGGGGTTCCCTGGCCGTCCATGTGGACGAGGATCGCGAGGTCGTCGTGCCGGGTATCGAGCTTGGGCTCGTCGCGGATCATCGACAGCCGGAACTGATGCAGTACCAGGAGCTTCTGGGGGAGCCGGTACTGCGCGGTGAGGCCGGCCAGCCAGCTGATGACACCGTTGACCTCGTTGCTGCTCACGCTGCCGATCTGGTGCAGTGGCAGCTGCCCCGGCTGCAGTTTCCACTCCGGGTCCAGGGCCAGCCCGACATCGGGCTGCTCGAGTAGCGACCGGTATCTCTGGGCCTGGGCGAGCAGGCTGGCCCGGCCGGGCTGCAAGTCCAGGATGACGTACATCCCGGCCGCTGTCGCCCGGTCTACCCAGGGGCGCAGGGAGGCTACCGGGGATTCGTAGGAGTAGTCGCCGTCCCTCCCGGGGTGCGCCTGCGCCACGGTGGCAATGATCTCAAGGGCCGGTATGACCGGGACCTTGGTCAGGGTCCGGTACTCCGCCGCCACGTTCCTGGCCCTGGCCAGGCAAGCCGGTAGGCCCTGCTCACCCAGGGCTCCGAGCGCAGGAGCGCCGGGGTGACCGTAGAGGGCGACAAGCCGGCGCATGGGGAACAGGACCTGGCCGCCGCCGGGTAGCTGCACCCCGGTCTCTGCGACAGCGATCCGGGATGCCAGCCAGGCCGGCCCGAAACCGGCCCCGACGGCGAGCACCTGCCGGGGCCGGGCCGCTGACAGCGCGGCGATAGCGGCTGGGTCAGCGCGCGGGTCATCGCCGCGGACAGCGATCACCCGCACCCCCGTCACCCGCGCGGCGGTGACCGCGGCCAGCGTCGCGGCATCGCTATCACCGGCGTGCACGAGCAACGCCAGGTGACTCAGCGGCGCGGGTGCTTTCGTCGCCGGTAGCATCGTCGGGTCAGTTACCACTCGGATGCCTGGCAGCGCAGCCGCGAGCACATTCCCGGCCACCCCGACCGCGAGCACGGCGCGCGGGTCCAGAGCCCTGACCTGCGCCCGCAGCACGGCGCTGACCACGGCGATGGTTGTCGCACCGCCTGGTGCGCCGTCGCTCGCCCGCACCGAGGTCAGCATCAGCGGAGCGTACGACCGCCGGGCCGACCTGGCGGCGGCCGCCAGATCAGCCGGCCGGTCCGCACTGGCGACAACGACCACCGGCGCGGAGACGAACAATCTCCTGGCCATGCCCTCGGCGACCACATCCGGAGCGCCAGCCAGCACCGACGCGGCCGACGCAGGTACGCGGGTACGCGCGGCCAGGAGGACATGAGATTGCCGGCCATGCGGGGCAGCACTACTACTGCAGGCCGTCGTGCCGAGGCCAACGGCTGCCGCCACGAACACCGCCGCCGCCGCACGCGCCAACCCGGCCCGGCCCCTGTCAGCCCGCCAGCCCAGCATGTGGCACCCAACCAGCACGAACACAGCCCATTCGTCACAAGCCCGGCCACCGCTTTAGCGGTGTCCCGTCCACAGCACGCGGGCTCGCTGAGCATATCGGCCGCGGCCCCAGAGCGCGGGATTTCCGCTCCGGCGCGCCACCGGCCAGCGCGTCCCAGGGAAGACAAGACCATCAGCCGGGCCGGTGACCAGGTGCCAGCCACAGACACCTGTGGCGGCCATGACGCTCAGGACATACGGGAAACCGCGCGTGCGCCCGGCGATGGCCGCCAAGGAGGCGCTGGTGTCAAGACAGGTCCCGGCACGGGCTGATCGGCACTTTGGTGCCCCGGCGCCTGCTGGAAGATTCCACCTGGCATGTCCACTTTCGAGTGACGTCGGGGCTGGCTGGCCCCCCTAGCGTGCAGGGGACGCAAACGCACATCACTCATTGGGAGGAAAGGAATGGCCGCTCTCAGGCCCGACAGGGCCAAGACCAGCGCCGCCGGCGCCATAATCGGCACACCCGGGACGCATGTGTCCCCCAGGCCAGGCCGGTACGAGCACAACGTCACTATGCCGGTCAGCCTGTCCATCGAGCAGTCCGCCGTGACGCCGCGATCGTTCAACGCGCACGCGAGCACGCGCATCGACCGGACCGAGTTCGGCGTGGCCGCATACCGGGGAGTGGCTGGGCGGTACCTCGACATGACCGTGGAGGTGCGGTGCGTACGCACATGACCGCGGCCGAGGGCAGGACCGCGTACGCCGTCGACCCGGCTGGATCACCCAGGTCCAGCGCGGTGGTAGTGGCGGGGCTGCGCAAGAGCTACGGCGCGGTGCAGGCCGTGCGCGGAACGAGCTTCGCCGTCGAGTATGGGGAGATCTTCGCGCTGCTCGGGCCGAACGGCGCGGGCAAGACCACCACCCTGGAGATCCTCGAGGGGTTCCGCACCCGCGACGCCGGACAGGTCGAGGTACTCGGCCTTGATCCCGGCGACCGGTCGCACGGGCGGGCGCTGCGTGAGCGGATCGGGCTGGTGCTGCAGGACATCGCGGTCGAGCCCTACCTGACGGTCCGCGAGACGATCGCCCGCAATGCCGGTTACTACCCGGCACCACGCGACGTGGACGAGGTGATCGCGCTGGTCGGCCTGGCCGGGCAGACGCGGCAGAAGGTCCGGGCCCTTTCCGGTGGCCAGAAGCGGCGGCTGGACCTGGCGCTGGGCCTAATCGGCGGCCCGGAGCTGCTGTTCCTCGACGAGCCGACCACCGGGTTCGACCCGAACGCGCGCCGGGATGCCTGGCAGATCGTCCGCGACCTGCGCGGCCAGGGAACCACCATCCTGCTCACCACGCACTACATGGAGGAGGCCCAGGCGCTGGCCGACCGGGTGGCGGTGATCTCCGGCGGTCAGATCATCGCGGAAGGGACGCCAGCTACCATCGGCGGCCGTGACACCGCCCAGGCCCGGATCCGCTTCGCCCTGCCCGCGGGATATACGGCCGCCGACCTACCAGCTGATGCCGTGCCAGCTGATACCGGGCCAGCTGATACCGGGCCAGTCGGCGGCTTGGTCACCGTGGAGACCGCAGAGCCGACCCGGACCCTGCACCAGCTGACCGGCTGGGCGCTCCGGCACGGCACGCTGCTGGGGCAACTCACCGTCGACCGGCCCAGCCTGGAGGACGTTTACCTGCGGCTGACCGACCACGACGGACCCGAGCACACGACGGAAAGGAATCCATGGTGAGCCTCGCTTACCACCAGGCCCGGCACCGGGACTTCCCCCTGCTGTGGCATCAGATCCGATACGAGCAGCTGTCGTTCTGGCGCAACCCGCAGAGCGCCTTCTTCACCTTCCTGTTCCCGGTGGTGATCATCACGATCTTCGGCGCGCTGTTCCGCGGCGCCAGCGGAAGCTCCTATTTCTACGGGCTATCCGCACTGCAGTACTACGTGCCGACGATCGCGGCGATCTCGGTGCTGGGCGCCTGCTACAGCCAGCTCGCGATCGTGCTGTCGACGCGGCGGCAGGACGGCATCCTCAAGCGAGTGCGGGCGACGCCGCTGCCGGCTTGGACCTACTTCCTCGGGCTGCTCGCCCACTGCATCATGATCAGCGCCGTGGACGTCGCGCTCATCACCGGCATCGGCGCCGCCTTCGGGACGCCGCTGCCTACCCACTGGCCCGCGATCGCGCTAGCGCTCGTCCTCGGGGCGGCCAGTTTCTGCGCCCTGGGCGTCGCGGTGGCCTCCCTCATCCGCAACTCCGAGGCCGCGCCGGCGGTCGTGCAGCTGGTCCTGTTCCCCCTGGTCTTCATCTCCGGCAGCTATATGCCGATTCACTCCGACATGCTGAACCGCATCTCCGGCGCGTTGCCGGTGCGGCCGTTCAACCTGGCCCTGATGGGCCCGTTCGCCCAGCACACCGGATTCGACTGGAAAGACCTCGGCGTGCTGCTGGCCTGGGGCGCCGCAGGAACCCTCATCGCCGTCCGCCGCTTCCGCTGGGATCCCAGACCCGAATAATCGCCGCTCCATACGGAGGTAGGCCAATGTGTCCCCATCTACCCGCGTGCCCGTCGGCTGACCGCCCGGACCGGGACGCCGCCCGCACCGTGACCTTTCACCCCGAGCAGGGGTGGAGCCTCCTTTGCAACGGCGTGATCGTATTCGACGACCTGGGCCAGATCCTGCCCGGCGGCCTGCCCGGCCCGCCAACAACCACGCACGACGACCGCGAATGCGATGGCACTTCCGTGCCCTCGCCGCCACGGAAGATTCCACCTGGCACGTCCACTTTCGGGTGACGGACCCCCGTACCGGGCCTTGGTTATCTTCGGCTCACAGACCTGCCCGGAGTCGATGACAGCAGCGCTAGCGGCACGTCCTATCAGTAAAGAGGCCGAACGTGAAACAGATCCAGAGGGCCGGGCGCCATCGCGGATCGGCCGGCGGGCGGCAAGAGCCGCTGACCCTCGACCTGCGCGACCCGGACATCGTGCACGCCCACCGGATCGCCGATTGCAGCAGCCGTCCTGGTGCCGGCCGGGTGCGGTCCGGCAGCCACAGCCCGGCCGCGCCGGTCCCCGGGCGGTAGCAGGTCATGGCCAGCTCCCTGGTCCTGCTGACGGCGCAGGCAGCGGCACTGGATGACCTGCTGCCGTGCCGCCGCGAGAACCCGCGGCTGTGGTTCTCGGATCTGCCGGCCGACCTAGAGCTGGCCAAGGCATACTGCCAGCCCTGCCCGATGCGCCGGGTCTGCCTGGCCGGCGCGGTCGAACGACACGAACCCCACGGGGTCTGGGGCGGCGAGATCTTCGCCCGCGGCGCGATCATCCCGGAAAAAAGGCCGCGCGGCCGGCCGCCCAGCAAGCTGAGGCCCGTATCGGAGTTGACGCACGCGGCATCGTCTCACCCCTGAGGTGAGCCAGGAGACACCGCTGAGAAGGCAGCCCTGGCGAGATGGGCTAAACCCGGCGTCAGCATGAGCAGGGCCGGTGGCCGACGTACCCAGGGCCTGGTGAGCCCGAAAAGCAAGGCGGCACCGACCGTCAGCAGGACCGAGACGATCGCGTGCTCAGCCAGGTGCAAGCGCCCCCGGGGGGACTAGCTCGCGCGGGCGTCGTGCCAGGCGGCACTGTCGACGAAGTGGGTGTCGAACCGGTCTTGCAGTGCCAGCAGGATCTCGCGGGGTTCGGTGCTCGCGCGCGGGCGGACGAGGTGGCGGAAGTAGTCGAATCGCTGGATGCCGGGGGTGATGATGATCAGCGCCTCGGCGGCGGAGCCCCGATGCGCGCCGAGCGCGTGGGCCAGGCCCGGGGGCACGACGAGCAGGTCGCCGGCGGCCGTGGTGATGACGTCGTCCCCGGCTAGGACGTCGAGTTCACCGCTGAGGATGAAGGACAGCTCGGAGGTCTTGTCGTGGCGGTGCGGCACGGCGCCCGCGAGGCGCCCGCGAGGCCGGGGACCGTAGCCCCACCGCCCGTTCGGGATTAAAGGATCTTTTCCCGAACGACGCTGATGCGTGCACCCTGTCTAGCTGAGATCACCCATGCAGCGTCGCTCCTCGTCAGGGAATCAGGCTGAGCTCGCGTGCGCGGCTGACGGCCTCGGTGCGGTTGGCCGCGCCGAGCTTGCCCAGGACGTGGCTGACGTGTTTCTTGACGGTGTCGAGGGTGACCACGAGCTGGCTGGCGATGGCCTGGTTCGACCTTCCTGCCGCCAGCATCGTCAGCACCTCCAGCTCACGGCTGGTCAGCTGGTCGACCAGGCCCGGCACCGCCGCGACGCTGCCCCGCCCGGTACCCGGGGCGACCTCCTGCGCGCCAAGCGCGCGCTGCAGCCGGGCCAGGCAGCCGAGCGGGACCTCCGCGGCGGCCCCGCCGGACCGCTGGGCCGTGATCAGCCGGGCTAGCAGCGCGGCCATTGGCGGTCCCTCGTCGGCGAAGACCCGGACATAGCCCTGCGGGCAGGCCAGCGTGAGCACGTCGGCCAGTGCGTCCACCGCGCGGTCTGCGTCACCGCTGGCGGCCAGCGCCAGCGCCCGCAGCGCGCCGATCTCGATGACGCTGCCGATCCGGTGCTGAGCGACCGCTGCCGCGTGCAGCCGGTCCAGCAGCGCCAGGACCCGGGCAGGATGGCCCTGGGCCAGCAGTACCCGGGCCAGCACCAGATGACCCGGCTCGCTGGGGTAATCCGGCTGGTCGTCAGCGGTCAGCCCGCGCTCTGCCGTCCAGCGCGCGGCTCCGTCCAGGTCGCCCTGGGCCAGGAGCAACCGTGCCCGCTGCGCCGGGACCGGGTTGAGCAAGCCAGGCGGCCCTGGCGCAGCCTGCACCGCCTCGTCGATGGCGTCCAGGGCCCCGGCTGGATCACCCGTGGCCTGCCGGATCCACGCCAGCCTCACCAGGCCGCTGCCGAGCGGAGGGGGCCAGGCGAGCTGCTGGCACAGCTCAATGCCCTTGGTGACATGCCGCAGCGCCGTGGCGAGATCGTTCCGCTGGTACGCCACCTCGCCCAGGCCTACATACGCGGTACCTGCCACCGGCAACTGAGGCCGGCCGGGCACAGTAATGCCATCCAGCCCTCGCTGGCAGGTCAGGACCGCCGCGTCCAGGCGGCCCAGGGCACGCTGTACCTGGCCGAGGTCGTGGCAGCCCCAGGCCTCGTCGACTAGATTGGCTGCCCGCCACAGGCCGATGGTGGACACGAAGGCGCGCTCGGCTTCCGGGAGCCGGCCAGCGAGCCACTCAGCCACGGCCAGGTTCCACTGGATGACCGAGACCAGCATCCGCTCACCCTCGCGGCTCTCGGCCAGGGCTCGCGAGGCGAATGCTGCCGTGGCCTCGGCGTCGCCGCGGAACTGGGCGAGATAGGCCCCGGAGAGCGCAATCAGTGCGGGGACGTTCACCAACATGCTGGCAGCCCGGCCGACGGTGGGCTCGAACGGCTCGTCCGCTGCGCCCGCGTACGCATGCTCGGCCGCGTCGAGCAGCGGCTGCACCGTCGCCCCGCGGCCGCCGTGGGATGCCAGGAACGCCTGCGCCACCAGCAGCCGGGGCCGAGACCGGAGCAGGCCAGCGGGCAGAGCCGAAAGCCACCGATGAAACGTCGCCCCTTCGCCGCGCAGGTAGAAGACCTCGTCGAAGTGCTGCTCGATAAGCCGAGCGGCCAAGGTCATCTCCCGGGCGGCGAGCGCGTGCCGGATCGCGTCATCGGCCAGCCCGCGTTCCGCGTACCAGGCGGCGGCGTTGCGGTGCAAGGCCAGGACCCGGCCGGGTTGTTCGGCCTGCAGGCGGGCGCGGAGCAGGTCGGCGAACAGATGGTGGTAGCGCCACCAGCCGCGCACCTCATCCAGCGGCACCACGAACAGCCCCGCCCGTTCGACCTGCTCCAGCAGCGCCTGGCTGCCAGGCCGGCCGGTGACCGTGTCACACAGCTCTCCCGATAGCCGCTCCAGCACCGAGGTCTCCAGCAAGAACTCACGCACCCGGCCGGGCTGCCGCTCCAGCACCTCCTCGGCCAGGTAGTCCAGGACGTGGCGGTGGCTGCCGGTGAAGGCGGCGACGAAGCCGTCGACGTCGTTCTGTCCGCGCAGCGACAAGCCGGCCAGCTGCAGGCCAGCCGCCCAGCCCTCGGTCCGCGCCGCCAGCGCCGCGGCGACCGCGTCAGGCAGCGGCGCATCGAGCCGCGCTGCGCCGGGCGCAGCCGCGACCTGCTGCAGCAGGGCCGCCGCCTCCTTGGCCGTGAAGCGCAGTTCCGCGGCGCGCAGCTCAGTCAGCTGCCCGCGGGCCCGCAGCCGCGCCAGGGCCAGCGGCGGGTCGCTGCGGCTTGTTAGCGCCAGGTGCAGCCCGGCCGGCCGGTGCTCAAGCAGGAATCCGAGCGAGGAGTGCACCAGCTGCGAGCTGATCACGTGATAATCGTCCAGGACCAGCAGCAGCGCCTCGTCGGGGTCAGGCTGGCCGGCTACCTCGTTGATCAGGGCCGTCACCAGCGGCTCGAACGACGGGGGCGGGGGAGGCCCGAGCAGCGGGCCCATCCGCTCGCTGATCCCCGGCCGTCCCCGGTCCAGCGCGGCCACCGTATGCCGCCAGAACCTGGCCGGGTCGTTGTCGCCAGCATCCAGCGACAGCCAGGCCATCGGGTGCCGGCCGCGCCGCACCCATTCGGCCAGCAGAACCGTCTTGCCGTATCCGGCCGGGGCGCAGACCAGGACCAGTCCTCGTCCCCGGCCCTCGTCGAGCCGTTGTGCCAGTCGCGGGCGCGGCACCAGATCTGGCCGCAACCCGGGCACGTTCAGCTTGGTGGCCAGCAGGACATCGCGCTCCGACGTTGCGGCCCCGGCTGCGGCCGGCTCACCCATCGGTAACCTGCACGATCGGCGCCTCCAGCGATCTTGCGTCGCTGCCCGAACCCCCATCGTAGTCGTGAGCCGCCCGCCCTGAACTCCGGGCCCTGATCCGGGCGGCACCATCGTGCCGTCGCCGTCGCGAAAGATTCCACCCGCGTGGGCACCTTCGGGTGACGCCGATCCCGTCCCGGGTTCGTAGCGTGCAGATCCACGGACCTAGACCGAAGGACGGTACATGGGCTTGAACTCGCGCTACGAGATCCGGGTCAAGGGCATCCTCGACGGGCGGTGGACCGCCTGGTTCGAGGACCTCCAGGTCACCAGCGACGGGGAGGAAACCATCATCTGCGGACCGGTACCCGATCAGGCCGCACTGCACGGGTTGCTGACCAAGGTGCGCGACCTCGGGCTGTTCCTCATCTCGGTACGCCACCTCGACCCAGATTGACCATCGCGTGTCGCCGTCCGCGCAGGAAACACCAGGAGGAGATCATGCACCCGGACATCATCCGACAACTCGCCGCCGGCCACATCAGGGAGATGCACGCGAAAGCAGAGGATGAACGCCTGGCCCGCCAGGCGCGCCGGGCCCGGCGTCGCGCGCCGTCTACGCGACCAAGGCCTCCGGCCAGCGGGACGCTCAGTTACGGCGATCCCCGCCTGGACGCAGGCCAGCGCCCGGCCAGGCACGAGCAGCCCAGCGCGCCGCCACTCCCGGTGATGGCCGGCTCGCCGCCAGACAGCGGCGACGTCATCACGCGGCCCGAAGCGCTGGACCATTGCCGCTGATCAGAGCGAGGCTGGGTTTGCATCAGGGGATCAGGCCAAGGTGCCGCGCCCGGGCGACAGCCTCGGTTCGGTTGGCCGCGCCGAGCTTGCCCAGGACGTGGCCGACGTGCTTCTTGACCGTATCCAGGGTGACGACCAGTTCGTCCGAGATGGCCTTGTTCGGCCGGCCCGCCGCCAGCATCCCGAGGACTTCCAGCTCCCGGCCGGTCAGCGGCTCGATCAGGCCTGGCTGCGTCGCGCTTTGCGTCGCATCCGGCGCGTCACGCCTTGCGTCGAACGCGAACTGGAGCCGGGCCAGGCAGTCGAACGGGACTTCGGCCTGGCCCCGCCCGGCGCGCTGGGCCGCGATCAGCTGGCCGAGCACCGCGGCCATCGGCGGCCCCTCGTCCGCGAAGACCCGCACGTAGCCCTGCGGGCAGGCCAGCCTCAGCGCCCCGGCCAGGGTGTCTGCCGCGGCGGTTTCCTGACCGCTGGCGGCCAGCGCCAGTGCCCGCAGCGCGCCGACCTCGATGAGGCTGCCCGTTCGGTCCTGGGAGACAGCGGCCCCCTCAAGCCGGTCCAGCAGCGCCAGCGCCTGGCCGGGCCGGTCCTGCGCGATCAGGAGGCGGGCCAGCAGCAGGTAACCCGGTTCGTGCGGGTAGTCCGGCTCGTCGTCCGGGCCGAGGCGCTGCTCAGTCGTCCAGCGGGCGGCCGCGGCCAGGTCGCCCTGGGCTATCAGTAGCCGCGCCCGCTGCGCGGGAACCGGGTTGAGCAGGCCCGGCGGACCCGGTGCGGCCTGCACAGCCTCTTCGATCACCTCCAGCGCTCCGGCCGGGTCGCCCCTGGCCTGCCGGATCCACGCCAGCGTCACCAGGCCCGCGGCTATCGGCGGGATATAGGCCAGTTGCCCGCGGGAGGATCGAACGACTCCTCCTCCGCTGCGGCGGCATGTGCCCGCTCGGCCGCCTCGACCAAGCGCTCTACCGCCTCCACGCGGCCCGCGCCGACGTCCAGCTGGGCCTGCGCCAGCAGCAACCGGGGACGGGACCGGATCAGGTCAGCGGGGAGCGCGGCCAGCCACCGCTGAATCGTCGCCCCCTCGCCACGCAGGCCGGAGACCGTGTCGAACTGCCGCTCGATCAGCCGCGCCGCCCAGATCATCTCCCCGGCGGCCATCGCGTGCCGGATCGCGTCCTCGACCAGTCCGTGGTCTTCATGCCAGGCGGCCGCATTGCGGTGGAGCTGCGCTACCTGGCCGGGCTGTTCGGTCTGCAAGCGGGCGCGGAGTAGGTCGGCGAATAGGTGGTGGTAACGCCACCAGGCTCGTACCTCATCCAAGGGCACCAGGAACAGCCCGGCCCGCTCCACCTCCTCTAGCAGGCCTTGGCTCCCGCAGTGGCCGGTGACCGCTTCGCACAACGGACCGGACAGCCGGTTCAGTATCGAGGTCTCCAGCAGGAAGGCGCGCACCTCCGCAGGCTGGCGTTCCAGCACTTCCTCGGTCAGGAAGTCCAGCACGTAGCGGTGGCTGCCGGTAAAGTCCGCTACGAACCCGGCCACGTCCGGCTGCCCGCGTAGCGACAGGCCCGCTAGCTGCAGCCCGGCCGCCCACCCTTCGGTACGCACCGTTAGCGCCGCCACATCATCGTCGGCGGGCGGCGACGCGTCAGCTCCAGCCACCAGCTGCCGCAGCAGCGCTGCGGCTTCTTCAGCGGTGAACCGCAGCTCGGCGACGCGCAGCTCGCCCAGCTGCCCGCCGGCCCGCAGCCGCGCCAGTCCTAGCGGCGGGTCGGCCCGGCTGGCCAGTACCAGCCGCAGCCCCGGGGGCCGGTGGTCAAGCAAGAACCCCAGCGATTCGTGCACCGGCGGCGAGCCGATCACGTGATAGTCGTCAAGGACCAGCACAGCCTCGTCAGCCGACTGGGCGGCCAGGTCATTGATCAGCGCCGTCACCAAGCCCACGAACGACGGCGGCGTAGGAGGGCCGAGCAATGGGCCCACCCGCTCGCCGGTTCCTGGTCGCACCCGGTCCAGCGCGGCCACCGCGTAACGCCAGAACCGAGACGGGTCGTTATCGCCCTCATCCAGCGACAGCCAGGCCGCCGGCCGCTGGCCGCGCTGGAGCCAATCGGCCAGCAGGACCGTCTTGCCGTATCCGGCCGGGGCGCAGACCAGCACCAGCCCCCGCTCTAGCCATTCATCGAGATGTCCGATCAGCCGCGGGCGCGACACCGTCCCCGGTCCCGGCCTGGGCACATGCAACTTGGTGGCCAGCAGCAGATCCTGACCGGATACCGCCTCCACTGCGGCCGCTGAGGACGGTTCAGCCATCGCTGACCTGCACGCTCATCGCCTCCGGCGATCGTCCGTGTCGCTGTCGGGAGGGTCCATCTGACTTTCCCCCTTCCCCGGCATCCCGCGGAGTAACCCACGCAAGAAGGAGGCGTACAGGCGCGCTGACCGGCGCGATCGGCAGCGCCGCCGCCCGGCGGAGGCGCGCCGGTGAGAGGGGACCGCCGCGCCGTGCGGCTGATACCACCGTCCGTTCGGTCAAAAATCTTCATCCCGAACGGACGGTGGTGCTCCGCCCGCGCGCCCGGGTGCCCGCTCGCCGCGATGCCCGGCGCTCGCATCGCCGGTCCTGCTGCTCGGTGGCAGCAAGAGCCCGGCGCTGGGGCCTCCAGGCGGCCCCGGGTCGCGCCCGGCGCGAGGCACTAGGGCTCCTCCTCGCTCCGCTCATAACCTCCGCATTGCGTGACTGGGAGACGCGGGTAACGGGAAAGGGTGATGTCCCATGCGGCGCGCGTGCAGCGGAGGTAGGCGGTGCCCCGCCGTGTCTCGTTGAGCTTCCCATGCCGGCAGGCTCCGCAGAGCCCTGGCTCCGCACCCAGCTTCAGCCACGCAACATCAGGCGGCCGTTCCGGCATGAGACGTAGAATATGCCTCTGTGCTGGTGGCGGCCCAGCCAGGACTCTTGCTGGCCCCCTTTCACAACTCCGGCCCGCACCAGTGGCGGTCGCCCCGCACATCGCCTCGGATTCCAGGCCGCCGGATGCGCCGGCGGCCGGGAATCCTCGCTGCTCGATGCCGGGGTGCGACGCGCCGTCTAGGTCCGCTGCTCAGCGGATGTACAGTTCGTCCGCGTCGTACTCGGTGAACTCCATGTTCGACGCCACATCGGTCATGCCGAGCGACTGGAACGCGGGGAAGAGCTGCTCGGCACTCCACCGGTCCATATGGGCCTTGGACTGCCACACGGTCACCACGTGGAGTCCGTTCTCGTCCGTGCCGGCCGCCCAGGCGAGCAGGCCGTCGATGTCCTGAGGCGGGTTGTGCTTGGCGGAGACCGCGCGGAAGCCGTCGATCGTTACTCCGGGCGTCGCCGCGATGTGGATGTGTGCCATGTCAGTCCTGCCTTTCCTGGGTTTGTGCTGGCAGGAAGGACGCTACGGGAAAGCCCGGATCCGGCCATCCGGGGAATCACTCACTGAAGTACTCATTTACCGGCGGCCTGGGTACTCATAGACGGCTCGAGTCATGCTCTGTGCTGGCCCAGGCGGCGATCTGGCTGCGGTTGCGGAGCCCAAGCTTGGTCAGGATGTGCTGGACGTGGTTCTCCGCCGTCCGCTCGGAGACGTACAGGGTCTCGCCGATCTGCTTGTTGGTCAGTCCCTGCCCGACCAGCCGGGCCACCTCGAGCTCGCGGGGGCTGAGGGGTGGCTCGCCGGCCGGCGCGGCCGTCAGCTGGGCTTGTAGCCGTTCGATCCATTCGGTGAACGGGACCATCCCGAGCTGTTCGGCCTCGCGCGCGGCGGCGGCCAGCTCGGCCAGCGCCTCGTCCCGGTCGCCGGGCGCCTGCCGGCGGGTGAGCGCGGCGGCGAGTTCGACGCGGGCTTGCGCGGCGCAGCCGCGGGCGCCGTTGGTGTCGCAGCTGGAGGCCGCCGTCCGCAGATCTTTCACCGCCGGGTCAAGATGGCCCAGCGCGGCGGCCGCCTGTCCGAGCGGCAGCTCGACCGGGCCCATGTAGATCCCCGGCCCGGCACCGTTCGCGACGTGCTGGCCGCGAAACGGCTCGAACCGCGCCGCCAGGAATTCGATGTCCTGCGTCCGGCCGAGGCCGATGGCGACCACGAGCCCGTGCGCCCAGGCCGCCAGGCGCATCGCCGGTATCGGCGTCCAGGACCGGACCGGGCCGGCCTGGGCATAGGCGGCCTCAGCGGCGGCGCGGTCGCCCTGGTGCAGGCGGATCAGCGCGAGGGTAAGCGCGGGGAAGACGGTGGCGATGCCGCGCGTGGTGTCCACGGCATCCGGCCGCAGGTGCGCGGGGATCTGGTCCCATAGCTCGATCATGCCGGATCTGACGAACCCGATGTGCAGGCCCGCCTGGCCGAGGATCACCGAGCAGCCGCCGAACGCGAACGGGTGTCCCATGTCGCTGAACACCTTGAACGCGTCGGCGGCCAGCCGCGTCGCCTCGGTGAAGCGCCCGGTCGCCAGCGCGAGCGTCGCAGAGGTCTCCAAAAAGTGCCAGTGCGCGAGCGGCCCGGGGAGCCGTTCCACGCAGCTTTCGAGGTCGGCGAGCTCACGCCGGACGCTCCTCAGCTGACCAGTCTCAAACAGGGTGTCGATCCGCCACAGCCGGCCCCACATCTCGAGCCAGACGCTGCCCGCGGCGTCAGCGGCCGCCAGCATCCGGCTCGCCAGCACGGCCCGTTCGGCTACTCCGTCGGGGCCGCAGCAAGCCAGCTGACGGGCCTGGAGCGCGTCCACGAGCGCGACCGGGTCCCCCGCCGGCCCGGCGGCGGCCAACGCGTCCCGGCTGACCTGTCCGGCCCGGTCGTGCTCGCCGCGGTACACCAGCGCCTGCGCATACCGCGAGGAGACCCGGGCCCGCAGACCATCAGGAAGGTCTTCCCCGGCAAGGGCCTGCTCACAGATGCGGCAGATCTCCCCGTCCCATTCCGGTACGCCGGTGGCCTCCATGACTAGCGCGGTGCGGGCCAGCAAGCCCCGGTCACCCCGGCGCTCGGCCCGCCGCCCGACCTGCACTGCCGCCTGCTGCGATCCGGGCAGGTCGCCGCTGCGGTGCAGGGCCGCCGCCAGGGCGAGCTCGAGCCGGGAGCGGTCGTTCTCGCCGATCTCGCCTTCACCGACCGATAGCGCCTGCCGGTACAGGCGCACAGCCTCCTCGAACGCCAGCGACTGCGCCGCCACGCCGGCGGCCGCCTCGCACGCCGCTACCGCCTCCGTCCGGTCACCAGGCAGCGATGCCTCCACCCGGTGCCGGGCGACCTCAGTCAGGTGCAGATCCAGCTGCCCCTCGTATAGAGCTTCGATCGCGACCGCCGCGGCGGCGTGCAGCCGCCGTTGCTCGGCGGCGCTCAGCCGGGCGGCCACCGCCGAGCGGACCAGCGCGTGCGAGAACCGGTGATCACCGGGACGGTCCCCGGGCACCACGAACCCGGCGGCCCTGCATTCGTCCAGCGGGCCGAGCAGGGCGAGCACAGGTACGTCCAGGATCCTGGCCACTACGCCGGCCGAGAAGTTATTGCCTGCCACGGCCGCGGTCTGCACCAGCGCCCGGGCGGGATCCGACAGCTGTGCGAGCCGGTGGGCTGTCGCCTCCGCCACCCGTCCTGGCACCGGCACCGGCCCGCCGCGCCGCTGTTCGGCAAGCATGCGGGCCATCTCGCGGACCAGGAACGGGTTACCCCCCGTTTCGGAGTGCACCTCACCGGCCTGGTCTGCC
Organism: uncultured Actinomycetes bacterium; assembly: GCA_963806335.1. Taxonomy (GTDB): domain Bacteria; phylum Actinomycetota; class Actinomycetes; order Streptosporangiales; family Streptosporangiaceae; genus Palsa-504. Next base: position 94,774 of record CAWDXO010000009.1, on the reverse strand, counting down.
GATGCCGGCAGCCCGGCGGCGAGCAGCATATCCCCGACCGCGCCGGCGGGCAGGCCACGAAGGTCCACCCGTTCGGTGTTGGCATCCGCCGACAGACGCGGCAGCAGCCCGGCGCTCTTATCACCGGAGGCCGCCGACTCCCGGTAGGTCGCCAGCACCAAGATGAGCGTCCCTCGCAGCTGGCGCATGATATCTGCGAGCAAGACCGCCGACGCCTCGTCCGCCCACTGCAGATCATCGAGCACCAGCAGCAACCCATTCGGCCTGGCCGCCTGCGCCAGCCGCCTGCGAACCTCCGCGAACATCGCGAACCGCTGGGCGCTGCCGGAATCGGCGCCATCCGCTAGTGCCGGGCGTTCGGCGTCACCGAAGACTCGCGACCACAGGCGCGCACTGGATGGGTCATCATCGGCGGCCCGTACGGCGGGCTCACCAAGCACCAGCTGCCACAGGCCGTACGGCGGGAGGCTGCCGGCGTCGGCCGCCCGGGCCCACGCCACCGGCACGCCCCTCGCAGCGGCCGACACGGCGACCTCCTCCGCCAGCCGGGTCTTCCCGATCCCTGCCTCACCCGTGCACAGCACCAGACGGCCGCCACCCGCCAGGGCATCATCCAGCAGCAGCATGACCCGAGCCAGCTCGCGGTCACGGCCCACCATCGGCCCAGAGGCCCCGCCCCGCATACCTCCCATGAGGCAACCATAAAGCCGGTGGCCCGCAGGACCGCAGACAGGCCCGGCGGCGGTGACGACGTGGCAGCGGCGAGCCCTCAGTCGCTGACTGATCCGCATAGCCTCATCAAGACACTGCCCGCCTTCAGGGTGGGCGAGAGGATCATGAAGTGCGGACGCCTTCCCTTACTGTTTCCGTGCTCGCGCGGCTGATGGACTAAGCTGTTAGCTAAGGAGGCTTCCCATGTCGGGCGACGCTGCCGCGCAGTTCAACATCCACGATGCCAAGACCCACCTGTCCCAGATCATCGAGCGGGTCGAACACGGCGAGGAGATCATCATCAGCCGCGCCGGCCGCCCGGTCGCAAAGGTGATCCCGCTGGCGGGCAGAGTCCAGCGGCGCGGGCGCGGGTCGCTGCGCGGCCAGCTGACCTTGGCCCCAGACTGGGACTCGGACGCCGTCAACGACTCCATCGCCGCCGACTTCGGCATGACTCCATGAGCTTGCTGCTGGACACCCACGTTGTGCTGTGGTGGCTAGCTGACGACCCGGGACTACCGGAGGAGATCAAGGACCGGCTTGATCACGAACCGGACGTCCGTGTCAGCGCCGCGACGATCTGGGAGATCGCCATCAAGCAGGCGCTCGGCAAGATCAGCGCGCCTGCGGACCTTCCCGACCGAGTCCGTGACAGCGGATTCCGGGAGCTTCCGATCGATTTCAGCCACGCGATCGCCGCCGGGCGCCTTCCGCTGATTCACCGCGACCCGTTCGACCGGATGCTGGTCGCGCAGGCTCGCTGCGAGGATCTCACCCTTGTGACCAGGGATCCCTACTGCCAGCGATACGAGGTCGCCATCCTACAAGCCTGAACTGCTCGCCAGATTCGATGACCAGAAGTCGCGCTGAGCACTTTGTCAGGGGAGCCCGGTGTGGTGGCGTGACATGGTGCTGGTCGCCTCACGCCCAGTTGGTGAACCTGCGGCCCAGGCGAGGGGTTGGGTTGCTGAGCGGTAACGTTCCCGGAACGGTCCGGGCCTAGCGTCGGATTTATGAGGGCAGGCAACGCCAGCGACGGGGCGTCGGCGCGGGCTGGGGGCCGCCGTTCCTGGCTGGCGTCCCCGGCGTCCGCGTCCGTCCTGGCCTTGCTGGTGGTGCTGCTGGCCGCTGCCGTGATCCCGCTGTCGCTCGCGGCCCGGCAGAATCCGCTGGCTTCGGGGGGCCCGCAGTTCGCGGTCGCCGTGCCGTTCGCGGTAGTAGGGCTGGTCGTCGCCTGGCACCGGCCGCGAAACCTGATCGGCTGGCTGATGCTCGCCCTCGGCGTCGGCCTCATTTTCTACGTCGACAGCGGACTGTACGACGTGCTCAACTACCGGCTCGGCCACCGGCTCCCGCTCGCCCCGGTCATCCTGTTCCTGTACCACGTCTCGGAGCCCACCCTCGGGCTGCTCCCGCTGATCATCCTGCTGTTCCCGGACGGGCGGCTGCCCTCGCCCCGGTGGCGCTGGGCGGTGGCCGGATATCTGACGCTCGCCGGAGCCGACGTGATCGTGCTAGCCCAGATGTCGGTATACGCGATCACCCACCATCACACCCAGGTGGACACCAGCGGCCAGCTCCTCCTCTCCAATGGCGCATATTCGGTTTTCTTCGCGCCCGTCGGGCTGATCTTTTTCGCGTCCTGGATTCTTGCGGTCGGCTACCAGGTCATGAACCGGCGGCGCGCGACGGGCGAACGGCGTCAGCAGCTCAGTTGGCTGATGGCCGGGGGCGCCGCGGCCCTCATCTCGTTCCTGGCCGCGATCCCGGCCGGCGCCCTGCCGCACGGCGTCGGGGAGGTGGTCAGTGACGTCCTCGTGATCGGCATCGCTGCCCTGCCGGTCGGAATAGGCGTGGCGGTCCTGAAGTACCGGCTGTATGACATCGACCGGATCATCAGCCGGACCCTGGCCTACGCGATCGTGACCGGCCTGCTGGTCGGCGTGTACGCCGGGCTGGTGCTGCTGACCACCCAGGTGCTCCGGGTCCACACGCCGGTCGCGGTGGCCGCCTCCACGCTCGCCGCGGCGGCACTGTTCAATCCGGTGCGCCGCCGGGTGCAGAAGGCAGTGGACCGGCGGTTCAACCGGGCCCGCTACGACGCCGACCAGACCATTGCCGCGTTCGCCGCCCGGCTGAAAGACGCCGTGGACCTGGACTCGGTCCAAGCCGACCTGGCCAGTGTGGTGGCAAAGGCGCTGGAACCCGCCCACGTCTCGGTGTGGATCACGAAGAGTGGCCCATGACCACCATCGTGGCGAGACGTCGGCTCCGGGTGCCGTCATCGGTAGCCGTCGGGTTGCTCGCCGGCCTGGTAGTGATGCTGCTGGCCGGGTTCGTTCCGCTGTCCATCGCAGCCCGCCAGCTAACGCTGAACGACGCCTGGGCGGCGTCGACAATGGTGATCGTCATAGCCTGCGCGGGGGTCGGCGTGGTAGTTGCCGGACACCAGCCGCGCAACCCCGCAGGCTGGCTCCTGCTCGGCATTGCGGCGTGCCTGGGGCTCAGCATTGACAGCGGGCTTTACGCGGTAGCCGACTACCGTCTCCGGCACGGAATGCTGCCGCTAGGCCCGGCGGTGCTGCTGTTCTCCCCGCTGTGGGCCCCGGCCGTGGTGGCTTTCGGCCTCGTGGTCCTGCTCTTCCCGGACGGCCGGCTCGCATCGTGGCGCTGGCGGTGGGTGGTGCGTGCCTACCTTGTTGTCGGCGCCTGCTGGCTGCTGAGCATCTATGCGGTGACGGTCCGCGCCATCGCCGGGCACAACATCCACATCATGCCCAACGGCGACCTCTCCGTGATCGACCACCCCTCAGGCAGCGCCGCCTGGCTGCCCTGGGCCGAGGCGGTGATCCTGCCACTTCTGGTGGTGTTCTGGCTGGCCTTCCTGGGCCGGCTGGTTCCCAGCTGGCGGGGCGCGGGCGGTGAGCGGCGCCAGCAGCTGAAGTGGCTGATGAGCGGGGCCGTGGTCTGCATTGTTGCCGGTGGCACCGAGGTCTTGTCTGGGACTCTCAACCCCGACATCCCGGGTGTGGAACAAGTGATGATCAACGTGCTCGGCCTCGGGGTGGCCGCTTTGCCCGTCGGCATCGGCGTCGGGATCCTGAAGTACCGGCTATATGACATCGACCGGATCATCTCCCGGACCCTGGCCTACGCGATCGTGACCGGCCTGCTGGTCGGGATCTACGCCGGGCTGGTGCTGCTGGCCACCCAGGTGTTCGGCTTGCACACCCCGGTGGCCGTGGCCGCTGCCACCCTGGCCGCCGCGGCCCTGTTCAGCCCGGTCCGGCGGCGGGTGCAGCGGGCGGTGGACCGGCGGTTCAACCGGGCCCGCTATGACGCCGACCAGACCGTCGCCGCATTCGCGGCCCGCCTGAAAGACGCGGTCGACCTGGACGCAGTCCGCGATGACCTGGCCACTGTCGTGCACCAGGCCCTGGAACCCGCCCACGTATCGCTGTGGATCAGCCAACGCGACTGAGTCCGGCTTCCGCCGGCTTCGCCGACCCCTCAAAGCGGAGATTAATATGTCGGTACCGCGTTGGGTGAGCTTTACGTCCGTGGTCAAGGTTAATGCGACAACCTCATATGACAGGGGCCGGCATTATCCACCCCGCCGCCTGCCCGAAGCCATTGCCTGAACGGTCGCCCAGTACACAGGAGTGTCGTCTTCGCCCCACGTCCTGGGCGGGACGGCAGGCAGGCCATTAGCCGGGAGCCCTCTGCGCATATTCGTTACATGCCGACGCTCGAGTGGTCCGCTCTCGCGCTGGATAAGCGAGGCGGCCGGCGCGGCCAGCGCCTCGTATCGTGGCGGGTCATGATTAATGAGCATGGCCAGAAACTACGGGTCAAGCACGGTTATTACACGGATTTCCGCCTCGTCGGCGTGTCGGCTCGATCCCGCGGGAGCCGACATTCTCGTGTTACAAAACTTCTATGAGCCTTACCCGTTGGAGTCTGCGGCTTCAGGCACCAGACGTTGGCAACGGCCCGCCGACACGATGCGATCCCAGGTCGTGACAACACCGGGCGGAGATATCGATCGGGCTGATCCAGGCATCCCGCACACCCTCATGGCCCGGCGTTCGTAGATGGGCTCCCCGCGATCCGCGCCGCACTTGGCTGCGGGTCGGTTACGTGGCGGGTTGTGCCGCTTCGAACATGCTGCCCGGCCGCTCCGCCCACGCTTTATCGGGGACCGCTTCCCTGGCACCTGCGAAGGCATCGTCGGAAGCCGCCGGCATGTGTGCGTGTCCCGGCGGATGGGCTGTTGTCCAGCGTTCCGTGCACGACAGGGCGTCCTTGCAGTACCAGAGGATGTCGGCGCACGCCTGACCGCCATCAGGGACCAACAGACCTAGCGGAAGCGCGATGCCGCACATGGAGCACTGAGCTACCTCCAACGGCCGGGGACGGTTGCGCTGCATGGCCGGCAATGGTTTCGCCGCCGCGGGACTAGGGGTGACCGCAAGCTGTTCGGGTCCCGTCTCCAGGCACGTCGTCATAACTGCGGTCGGCATCACGGCTGCCTCGCCTGCCTCAGTGCGGGCATAGGCCTCAGCGAGGATTTCAGGCCAGGGATCATCAGTGCCGTCTGGTTCGGCGTGGCCATTGCCTGGCGGCTTGGCACGGTTATCGTCGCGGAGCTCGCCGAGCCAGTCGCCCGTCTGGGACCAGTCGTCTTCCTGAGGCATGCTGGCGTCGTGTTGCCGGATCTTGATCTTCATGTAAGGCCTCCCGTTGAGCCAGGGATGAGCGCCATGCAGCTGCGGGTAACCTGCCCAGGGACTGGCAACGCAGCGGGATGAGGTACTGGGCGACCGCTGCGCGTCCCAGGCGGGCCGGGCTCCGATCGCGCCGACTCGGCCGACTATGCTGGCCGGGCCGCTGTGATCGGCCGGTACCGGACATACCAACCTGCCGTCAGCGAGCGTCTAGCGTGTCCCGTAGGTGCTTGCCGCCGTTGCGCTTGCGCTCCCCTTTCAAAAAGCGCCCCGGCTCACCGTCCCTCGGTTCAGTGTCTTCACGATCCTGGTGTCGAATTACAGCTGGATAAACTTGCGATAAACGTTCGGTTTATTTATTACCTATTACGGCGTGGCATGTGGAAAATTCCGATTTTCTCTTTATGCACAGGATGTGACTCGCACTCTCGCAGGTAAAGGCCCTGTCATGGTTGCGGCCAGGCAGCGGAATCCCCAGCATTTCCACTGCTTATGCACAGGCTTGGCGCCGTTGCGCACAAGTCATCCACATGTTTATGCACAGACAACAGGGAAGCAGTCCTGTTACCGGGCTGGCAGTCAGCAGCGCTCGACGCGCCGGTGCTTGCCCGCCCGGCCATCCGGCAGGATGCGAGGATCTGGCCCGGGGCGCCGCTGACGAACCACCGTCGTTCCCTTGCCTCACCGACGACCTACCGGCAGAACGCGGCTCGGGTTGCGGCTGCGGTGGAGCTGAAGTACTCGGGTGGTTCGATGAAGCCCCACTCGTTGAATGTCGAGCCGTTGGTGAGGGCGCGTCGGTAGCCGAAACAGGTGAGGTAGAGCGTCCGGATGTACATGACCGCCTCGAGCCGGTCGAGTTCGTCGTCGGTCGGCTCGAGGTGCCGGCGGTAGGCGTTGACGGCAGCGTCGATGCGCTCCTGGTTCGGCCGACGCGGGTTCCACGAACCCGTGCCCCAGATCAGGTAAGCGAAGTCGGCGAGGCGCGGTCCGCGTCCGGACGCTTTCCAGTTGATCGCGACTGGCCCTTGTTCGCTCAGGACGGCATGATCGGGGGCGTGGAGGAGGTTTCCGTGGAGCAAGCCTTCCGGAAGGCCGTGGCCGTCGTCGGCCGAGCGCACCTGGTCGCGGAGCTGCTCGAATCGCTCGCGCTCGGTGGCCGCGACCCTCGTGTCGACGTCGTCGAGAAACGACAGGGCGGCCAGCAGGTCCTGACGCGGCGTGCCCTCACGGCCCGGGTCCTCACCACTCGCTCCACCCGGGCGGCCAGCGGTTTCGTCGTACGGCAGCGCGTGTAGCCGTCCGAGCAGCTCACCCATCATGGCGAACTTCGCGGCACCGTCGGGGAGCGGGGCGCCTTCGACGAACCGCGTCACGAGGACCGCGCTGCCATCGAAGTCAGATACCGCATCGTCGACCGCCAGGCGCTCCGCGGGATAGTCCTGCCGCTCCAGGAATCGCAGGATCGCGGCGTCGCCCTCAACACCGGCACGCGGCCGAGCGGGAGGGAACGCGCGGGCGACCCACGGGCTGCCGTCATTGCGGTCGATGCGGAACACGTAGGTCTTGTGCACACTGAGCTTGGTCGCGGCGACCGGGGCAACACCGTAGCGATCCCGGAGATGAGCGAGTAGCCGCTCAGGAACTGGCTCGTGGTGCATTCGCGCACCGAGACCCTCGAGATCCGTCAGCGCTTCGGTGTAGCGCTGCCCGGTCTCCTCGGCGTGGCGCCGGACAACCTTCTTGAAGCTGGCGTCCTTGGTCATGGACAAGCCTCCCCTTGACACCCTCGTCCCCCAGCGACGCGGTGTTGGAAGTGGCCTGTGACATTGACGACCGAGAGGGCGAATCCCCTTCGCCAATGGAACCCCGACTGGGGCGGATGTTCCACAGCTCGGCGACCGGTCGCCGCCGTGAACAAACTCTTCCTGAGACGCTCGGTCTTCGTCAAGCGCTTCGTATTCGGCCGAGACCTGGCCGGCCTGGCCGGCCGCGATGACCCGGCGTGGCCCATGGCGGCGCTGGTCGCGACCGTCGGCGGGCTGCGTGGCAGTGTGGCCCCGGCTACCAGATACGGACCCGGGTTGCAGGTTCGAGCCACAGCTTGTCGGTAGCGCCGACATCGAACGCGCCGTAGAACTCGTCGAGGTTCCGCACGATCTGGTTGCAACGGAACTCGCCGGGGGAATGCTTGTCGATGGCGAGCAGCCGGATGACTTCCTCGTCCCGGGTCTTTTGCTGCCAGGCACGAGCCCACGACATGAAGAAGCGCTGGCCGCCGGTCAGACCGTCGATTACCGGTGCCTCCTGGCCGCGCAACGACACCTGATAGGCCTTCCATGCGATGCCCAGGCCTGCGAGGTCGCCGATGTTCTCCCCGATCGTCAGCGCTCCGTTCACATGCTGGTCAGGAGTCTGCTTCGGCGCCAGGCCGTTGTACTGCTCGATCAGCGACCGGGTCCGGGTTTCGAACGCTTGCCGGTCCGCCGCGCTCCACCAGTCGGTGAGCCTGCCGTCACCGTCGTACCTGGAACCTTGGTCGTCGAAGCCGTGGCCGATCTCGTGGCCGATGAACGCGCCGATCGCTCCGTAGTTGGCCGCATCGTCGCGGCCGGGATTGAAGAACGGATCCCGCAAGATCGCAGCCGGGAACACGATCTCGTTCATGCCCGCGTTGTAGTAGGCGTTGACCGTCTGGGGGGTTATGTGCCACTCATCGCGGTCGACCGGTTTGCCGATCTTGTCCAGCTGCCGGCGGAACTCGAAAGCATGAGCCGCCCGCACGTTGGCCATGAGATCCGCCGGGTCGATCCTGAGGCTGGAGTAGTCCCGCCATCTATCCGGGTAGCCGACCTTCGGCGTGAACTTCCCGAGCTTGTCCAGGGCCCGCCGGCGGGTGCCTGCCCCCATCCATTCAAGCTTGTTGATGCTCTGGCGGTAGGCCTCGAGAAAGTTGGCTATCAGGGCATCCATCCGCTCCCGGGCCCCAGGTGGAAAGTGCCGGCCGACGTAGGCCCGGCCGACAGCTTCCCCCATCGCCCACTCGACCAGCGAGACACCCCGCTTCCAGCGCTCGCGCAGCTGGGGGGTGCCGCTCAGGATGTGGCCGTAAAAGCCGAAATCTTCCTGGACGAACGCCTCGGACAGATACCCGGCAGCGCTGTGGATCACCTGCCAGCACAGCCAGTCCCGCCACGCCGGAACGTGCTCGGCGGTGAGCAACGAAGCCAGCCCGGCGCTGAAGCCCGGCTGGCGGAGCACGATCTCGTCGAAGGCGCCAGCGGGCGGGTCCAGGGCCGCCAGCCACCGCCGCAGGTCCGGCCCCTCGGACAGCACGCCGGTCCAGGTGAACAGGTTGTAAGTCTTCTCGCGGTCGCGGCTCGCGACGCTGTCCCAGTGGTGCCCAGCCACCGCCGTCTCCAGCGCGAGCACTCGTCTGGCTGCCCGGTCGGCGTCCGGCAACCCGGCCAGCTCGAACATTCGCTGCACATGACCAGCGAACGCGTCGCGGACGCCAGCGAACCGCTCCTCGCGGTAGTAGCTCTCGTCCGGCAGCGAGATAGCAGCCTGCTCGAAAAACACCAGGTAACGCTCCGGGTCGCCAGGGTCGGTATCAACAAAGAGCCGGTACAGGCCCCCGATTCCCAGCCGCTCCAGCCGCCCGAGCGTCTCTAGCAACGCCGGAATGGAGGTGACAGCCCGAGCCGCCGCGAGCGTCTGGCTGATGGGCTGCCAGCCGAGCCGCTCCGCTCGGTCCGCGTCCATGAAACTGGCATACACATCGCCGAACTTTCGCTCCTCGCTGCCTTCTGGCGCCGCCGCGGCCTCTTCCACGATCTCGCGCACCGCGTTCTCAGCCTCTTCAGCCAGAATCCGGAACGCGCTTTCGCGCGCCCGGTCGGCGGGGATCTGGGTCCGCGCGAGCCACCGGCCGTTGACATGCCGGAACAGGTCGTCTTGCGGGCGGATGCCAGGATCCAGCTCACCGATGGGGATACCGGATGGGAGCGTCATGCGTTCCAGCGTAGGACCAGCGGCGAGCCAGGACGCCGAACCAGATAGGTCCCGCCGCTCACTTCGGTGCACATTCGAAAGTAGGCGCCCCTGCAGGCCAAGGAGTGTCGCGAGTAGGCATGAGTCTCCCCTTGCGGTGAGCTCCCGGATGGGAGCGGTCCGCCTAGCACATCACACCGCGCCGACACCACGGCGCCGGACGCGATCATAGTTCCGTGCTGGCGTCGGTAAGGAGTGATGCTGTCAGGTGTTCCCCGCAGACCAGGGACCGGCTTGCCGGGTTGTGGTGGCGCTGATGCGGCCGGGTTCCGCCCGACGCGCTTCCGCCGCCCCAAGTGTTATGGCCGCGCGATGTGGATCCCGGTGCTGTGGTCGAACCGCTCGTGATGCTGGCGGAGTAGATCGAGACCGTAGTCGCCGCCGTTTGGCGTGCGGATGATGGTGTGAATGTGATTGCGCGATGGCACGACATTGTCGAACGCGACGCCCGGATGGTGATCGAACTCGATGAGCACGACCGGGCTCTGGACCCGGTAGTAGAAGGGGCCATCATCGGCGACCGCACCCATCCAGGCGAAGTAGGTCTCATCCAGATGCTGATCCACTTCGGACATCTTCACCCCGGAGTGGCCCTCGCACGTCCAGCCGACATAGACGGCGACCAGAGCCCGCAGGAACCGGCGCTGGATACCGGTCAGGTCAGCGGCGCAGACACCCGCATAAGCAACCACAGCGTTGTCCCGGAACGCACCGGCCTGGATCCGGCCGTCGAGGAGGTCTTGCAACTCCGGGGGGAGGTCATCGGGATAGATCGACGGCCGCAGGACAGCCTGGGCCGCCTGCCGGTCATCAAGTGAGCGGATGAGATCCAGGCCAGCCCGCTCCTCAGCGGTGAAGACCATCGTCCCGGCCAGTGGACCGTCGAACACCTGACACGGTTCTGAGCCCATGAAGCTGGGTGTCAGCAGGAACTGGTCACCGATGACGGTGCCATTGAGGCACAGGTGGTGGCCGTCGATCTGCCAAGCCCACGGCCGTTCGGCGCTGGGCTCACCATAGAAGGACAGGAAGTACGGCCACTCGCCGAAGTCGTCGGGCAATCCTGTCACCTCGGCGAGGAGGCGGTTCAGCCGCATGATGTCGCGGGCCTGAGCGAAGCCCCGAGCCGACAGGCTGGCTTCGAGCAGCCCCAGTCCGAGCTGACGGGTCGCGGGCGGCAGATCCTCCAGCATCACGCCGTGGCGGAACACGAAAGGGTGGATGTTCAACCACATCCGACGCTCCTCAGCGTCGAGAGGAAACACAGCCCGCTGGCGCTGCTCAGCGCTGAGCGCACCGAGGAAACGGCTCGCAGCGTCCGTGATCGGCGCCGTGCTCACACCGGTCGACCGGAGGGGGAACAACCCAGCTCGCACGGTGCCGTCCGAGGTGAGACCCTGCAGCGGCCGCTGGACGGCATCGGCCAGTTCACCGACAAGCGCCTCTATTGGCGGCGGGAACTCAGCCCTCTTGCGCGCCGAAAAGGAGGGAAGCTGGCCCACCCCGAAATCCGTCCAGTGCTCCATAGCCCGCCCCCAGTTCACAGCACTGCGCCCAACCTGCGGTCGCCCTAACATGGTCGCAGCGCTCAGCGCTTCCCACACGAATCCGGCGGCGACGTCTTCTCCTCGACCCGCCCGCCGGGCCGCAGCACCCTGAAGAACTCGCGCATGGCCTGCGCCTTGTCTTTGACGTAGATCAGAACCGACCTGGCGGTGACTGCGTCGACCGAGGCATCCGCGACGGCGGCCAGCTGATCGGCGGGGCGAGCTCGAAGCGGCACCGGTCAAGCAGTCTTTCCGCGCTAGCCGCGGCGCGGCAGTGATCGAGCAGGCTCTGCGAGATATCGGAGAAGATCACCAGGCCTGACGCGCCAAGCCGCTCCAGCGCGCCGAACGCGATGAGGCCGTCCCACGCTAGCCGTCCGCTAGCGATTAGACATGGTTGGATGGATGTCCATCGCTAGCAGGCGGACGTTGCCCGGCTGCGCGTCGTCGAAGTTGTACATGCGCCCGTATTTGGGCCGCAGCCGTTCGATGATCTTTGGTGCGGCCTGGTCAACGGCTTGCTGCCGCGCGGCCGTCCATTCAGCGATGTTCCCGGTCATGTACGGGTCCGCGCCATCCCAGAAGGGTTTCAAGCCATCCACGATCTGCTTGCCGTACAGGTAGAGGCCGAAGTGATTGTTGAGCTGGGACAACAGCCGGGACTTGGCTTCGAGATCGAGCCCGGCGGCCAGGTAGTCGGTCACCGAGAGGGCCGGCACTTTCGTCGGCCGGGGCACGTACTCGTTGACGAGCGCCGTGAGCTCGTCCAGGTAGTTCCAGGTAGAAGTCGACGTCGGACTTCTCACCGATGTTGCCGTGTCCGCCGCAGAACCAGTCGAACTCAAGCGAGCGGATGAACTCCAGGTTGGGCGCCAGCAACACGAGCGGTTCCTGCCCGCCGAAGCCGCCGAACGGCAACTGGTCGACGTTGACCACGTCAGCCGTGTGCCCGACGCGCTCCTCTTCGATGAGAAACATCGCGTGGTCGGGTGCGTGGCAGGGGAAGGGGAACCCGGCCAGCCGCACCGTCACGTCCTCGAACCGCACAACGCCCGACGGCCAGTCGAGGACGTCGGCCGGGCGGGGGAGGTCCGACCGGAACCGCGACATCCAGGTGGCGGTGTGCTCCGATGCGATCACCCGCGGCGGCGCCGCGGCGAGCAGTTCGAACAGCCGCCGCGACCCGCCGACGTGGTCGGCGTGGAAGTGCGAGTACACCACTGCCGTCACCGGTAGCGATGTCACCGAGGCGATCGCCGCCAGGGTCGCGTCAGCTCCGCCGAGGAAGGGATCGAACAGCAGTACGCCCCGCTTCCCGACGTAGAAGAGGGATCCGTAGAACTGCCGGGAAACCCACCAGACCCGCTCGGTCACCCGCTGCAGGACGAACTCCTCAATGATCATGCGAGGAAACAAGTGCGAGACCCGCTGGCCCGGCTTGATGAGCTCCGTCGCCGACGGCTCGACGTACTCCGCGCCGGTGGTAGAGACCGGCTCTTCCTTCCACTCATCCCGCATCACGAACGCCACATCGTCTCCCTTGAGTTGGTTTTTCCCGGTAGTCACACACTCCGTGCCTCCGGAAAGTGACGTCCCGCTCGAAACCGAGCTTGCCGTTACCTGATGGCATGGATCTTCCTTGTGGTGATTAGTGCGGTCCTGCCCCAGGCATGCCGCCGGGGAGGTGCGAGGTCGTCGCCGGAACTCGGTGTTTTCCGTGCCCGGTCAGTGCTCGAGCGCGGCGTTGAGGTTGCCGATCACGCCGAGCTGGGTCAGGATCATTGATCCTTCGGGGTAGCAGTCGAAGCGTTTGATCTTGCCGTCGGCCAGTTCGAAGACGTCGCAGCACGGGGCGTCCATCCGCTTGCCGGTCGGCGGCAGCGTCCCGGCGGGTAGGTGCAGCGGGCCGAGGTGGGTTCCCTGCAGGGCCAGCTGTACCACCACGATGTTGCCGCTGACGTAGAGCTGGTACAGCTCGCGGTGCATGTCAGGGAACGCCCCCGCATAGTTCTCGACCTGCACAGGGAGCCCGTTGGGCCCGTCGGGCCCCCGATAGACGACACCGATCGAGTTATCGGCGAACGTGCCGTCGGCCGTGAAAGCATTGACCCATCCCCGGAGGTCCTTCTCCTCCGCGACCTGATAGGCCTGCCGGACGATCTGCTCGTTGTCCAGGACCATGTCGCTACTCCTTCACCGTGCAGCCTGCCGGACTGGTTCATGCTCGCCGTCAGTCAGGTGAAAGGTCGTCACCGGATCCCGGTGATTCGCCGGATCCGGACAGCGCGGAACGGGATCGATCGCGGATCTGCCTCGCGGAAGGCGAACCGGCGGAAGCCCTCGGCGCGGTGCACTGTGCTCGGGCAGCAATGCAGGACCCCTGCGACAGGCTCCCAGCGCCAGACTCCTATGCGGGGCCAGCGGCGCCAAGCATCGCCGGCTTCGGCGGGCACCCCACCCGATTTCCACCCTCTCAGGGCGTCACGCGGCGACACGGACGACTCCAATGACATCGAGTGCTCCGGTGAGGCTTGTCCCCTGGCTATTGGTTGAGCCGGAGGATCCGCTCGGCGTTCACGTGCGCCACTCGCGCCTGGTCAGCGGGAGCCAACGGCGCGGTTCGGATGAACTGGACCGCTTGTTCGGTGGACTCAAACGGGTAGTCGATGGAGAACATCACATTGTCGACGCCGACTTCCTGGATCGCGGCGATCAGCACCGCGTGGGAGAACACGCCGGTCGTGGTGATCGCGATGTTGGTCCTGAAGTACTCCGAGGGCAGCTTTTCCAGCGGGTGCTCGAAATAGAGGACCTGGTAGCGGGAATCCAGCCGGGAGAGCTGGAAGGGAAGGAATTCCCCCATGTGCCCCAGGATGACCCGGGCGTCCGGGTAGCGGTCGAAGACGCCGCCGAGGATCAGCCGCATCGCATGGCCGCCGGTCCGCGGGGCCCAGCTCCACATCGCGGTCTCCATCGCTGGGTATCCCGCCACGACCTTCCAGTTGTCGGCGGGGACGGCGTTGGGGTGGATGTAGAGCGGGACGTCAAGGTCCTGCAGAGTTTCCCAGAACCCGGAGTGATCACCGCCTAGAACGGCCCGGATTACCAGGGAGATCACCTCATCCTTACCGAGGAGCTGGCGGTTCCCCCGCGTTCCTGTCCGATGCCGAGCAGGGCACTGGCGTTCTGGTCGAGGATGGCGCGGGCGGCGTCTGGGTCGATCTGGGGGTCGTGGATGTAGTGGACCGCGCGGACGAAGATGTCCCCGTTTTCGTAGGGGAAGTCGGTTCCGAGGACGAGCCGGTCCGCGCCGAAGGAGTCGATCGCGCACCGCAGTGCGGGGACGTGCCCGTGCCCAACGGTGTCGTATCACATCCGGCGCGCGGCCACGCTGGGTCGCTCCGGGGTGTCCGGTGCCTACCAGCGGTACTGGTCGTCGGCTCGCTGCAGCAGCATCGGCAGCGCAGCGAAGGCGCGGAAGTGGTCCCGGTGGCGCTCGACCAGTCCGGCGTACTGGTCGTTGACGAACCTGGCCGCCTTGATCGCCTGGTCGGCATCCTCGCCGTATGGCACCTACGGACAGGCAGACAGCACCTGCATCTGGACTCCGGCCCGATCCATCAGCCGCAGCCGGGCCTCCAGCTCGGCGCCGCCGCCCCCGATGCCGCGCGCCGCGCCCGCGTCGGCTTTGCCCAGGTCTATCAGCAGATCGAGGTACTCCTCGGTCCAGTAGTGCGCATGTACATCGATCCTCATGAGGTCAGCTCTCCTCGATCGCGCGGGTGACCCGCTCGCGGGTCAGCGGGAGGTCGCGGACGCGCACCCCGACCGCGTCGGCGACCGCGTTGCCGATGGCACCGGCGACCGGTCCCAGGGAGACCTCGCCCGCGCCTACCTCGGCCTCGCCGGGTGCGTCTATCACCCGCACCATCACCTCCGGAGTGTCGGTGAACCGCAGGATCGGGTAGCTGTCCCAGCTCGCCGAGGTGATCTTGTCCCGGTCGAACCGGACCTGCTCGCGCAGCGTCCAGCTCGCGCTCTGTACGGCGCCGCCCTCGACCTGGTTGATCACCCCGTCCGGGTTGATGACCCGGCCCATGTCGACCGCGAGCCACAGCCGGCGCACCCGGATACCGGTATCCGCCTGCACCTCCGCCACGACCGCGCAGTAGCCCGCGTTTCCGCTGTACCGGGCCACCCCGATCCCGTACACGGTTCCGTCGCCGCGCCTGCGGGTGTCCCATCCGGCCATGTCCGCAGCCTGGGTGAGGACCTGCCGGGCCCGCGGGTCGGTGAGGTGGGCGAGCCGGAATCGCACCGGGTCGGTGCCGGCCGCGGCGGCCAGCTCGTCCATGAATGACTCGATCGCGAACACGTTGAGGTGCGCGCCGAGCGACCGCAGCGAGGACGTCCTGACCGGCATGTCCAGCAGCCGGTGCCGGGTGACGTGCAGACCGGGGATGTCGTAGCCAGGCACCGAGTTGCGCGAGGCGCCCATCCAGTTGGCCGGCGCGCCGTCGGGCGCCGCCGACATCGGGCGACCCGCCGCCAGGTGGGTCAGCGCGAGCAGGCGCGGCTCACCGCCCAAGGTAGGCCGGCCCATGAAGCTGTTGCTCCACACGTCCTGCCGCCAGGTCACGATCCGGCCAACGCGATCGAGGCCAGCCGAGACCCGCACGAGCATGGCTGACCCCATCGGCGGCCAGCACATCTCGTCCCCGCGGGTCCACTGCACCCGGACCGCGCGGCCCGGGACGGCCTGCGCCAGCAGCACCGCGTCCAGGGCCACGTCGTCCGCGCCGTTCTGGCCGTACACGCCTGCGCCCTCCACGTAGTGCACCGTCACCTGCCCGGCGTCTAGCCCCAGCCCGGCTGCGATCGCGTCACGCAGCAGGAAGATGCCCTGGCTGTGACACCACACGGTGGCCGAACCGCCGTCCCAGCGGGCGATCGCGCAACTGGGCGCCACCGACGCGTGGGCCAGGAACGGCCGGCTGAACTCGGCGGTCAGGGTGCGGGTGGCCGGGCTCGCGGCATCCCCGCCCGGCTGATCCGCTACCGTCTCCTCTTGCGACGGCGCCGACAGCAAGAACCCGCGCAGGTCGCGAGAGTCGGGCAGCGACGGGCTGGTCCGCCATCGCGCCGCGCGGGCGACCCGTCCGGCGGCCCGTAGCGCGGCCCGGTCGGTCTCGGCCACCACGCCGAGGAACGAGCCGTCCCGCACCAGCACCACCTCGCGACCCAGATCCAGGTCAGCGAGTCCGGTCAGGTCGGCGGTCCGCGCCGGCGGCCGCACCACCCGGCCGTAAGCCATGTCCGCCAGGACCAGATCGTGCAGGAACCGCGGACGCCCGGCCACCTTGTCCGGGATATCCAGCCGCGGGGCACTGCGCCCCGCCACGGACCACTCACCCGGCGGCCGCGACGGCACCGGGACATCGGCGGGCCGGTCCAGCATTCCCGGCTGCGCCACCGTCCAGTAGCTCAGCCCGGTCGGACCGTCGGCCGTCTGGATCTGCCCGTCGGCCACCGCCAGTTCCGCATGGGGCACCCCCAGCCTGGTCGCAGCGGCGTCCACGAGCAGGTCGCGGGCCTGCGCGCACGCCTGCCGGAGCGCTGAGCCGGAGTCCTGGACCGACAAGCTGCCTGCCGTGATGCCCTCGTTCGGGCTGGTGCTGGTGGACACCGAGGCGACCCGCACCTGGGCCAGGGTGACCTGGAGTTCCTCCGCGGCCACCTGCGCCAGCGCGGTCCAGATGCCCTGGCCGTACTCCACCTTGCCGATCCGGATCGTGACCTCCCCGTCCCGGCTGAAATCCAGCCACCGGGCCAGTACCGGGTTCGCCGCCAGGTCCGCGGGGAGCGGGGAGACGCTTGACTGCACGCCGGACTCGGAGACAGCCGGGCGAGATGAACTGGACGGCGGCGCGAGCATCGGGCCCTTGCCAGGCTGGGTGCCCCCGGCCGGAACCTGGCTGGCGAGAACTTGCCCAGCGGGCGGGCGCGGGACGACGGCTGACCCACCGGAAGTCTGCGCGGCTGCCTTCTGCACCGCGCGGATGATCCGGTCGTGCGTCCCGCAGCGGCACAGATTGCCATCCAGAGCCGCCCGCACCTCCTGCTCAGTCGGGGTGGGGCGGTCACACAGCAGGCCGACCGCGGCCATCACCATGCCGGAGGTGCAGTAGCCGCACTGGGCGGCCTGCTCGTCGATAAACGCCTCCTGAACCGGATGGAGCCGGCCGTCGCTACCCGGCAGCCCCTCCACGGTGGTGACCGGGCCGCCGACGGCCGACACCGGTAGGTCACACGACGAGCAGGCGCGACCCTCGATGAGCACCAGGCACGCTCCGCACAACCCCATCCCGCAGCCGAACTTCGGGCCGGCCAAGCCCAGGTCATGGCGGAGCACATCGAGCAAAGGCGTATCCGGCTCGCAGGTCACGGTGCGCTCGGCACCGTTCACGGTCAGCCGGAACTCGGTCTCCATCAAGATTTCCTCCTCTGGCGCAGGCGGACGTCTGCCGAAGCGGGCTAGGTCAGATGGCCTTCAGTGCTTCGGTCTTGGTCACGACTCGGCCCAAGCCGCCGTATTCGTGCAGGTCGCCGAGCATCTCGATGCGGATGGACTGGTCCAGGCCGCCCACGCGGACCGGTTCATAGCCGCTGACGCGGATCAGGTCGGCGACCAGGTCGCCGGCGGCGGCGTCGTCGGCGGCATAGAACAGGACCGCCCGCTCGGGCTCCCGCCGCGCGGCCGCGGACAGGGTGGGGGCCGACAGCGTGCCGAACGCCTTGACCAGCCGGGCTCCGGCTGGCAGGAGGCCGGCCAGGATCTGGCCCGAGGACTCCTGCTCGGGAATGATCTTGCGGACGCCGCCGTGATCATCGGGTGCGATCGGGTTGGTCGGGTCAACGATTACCTTGCCGGTCAGTCGCTCGCCGTACTGCGCGATGAGCTGCTCGAAGGCGTCGAGCCAGACGGCCAGCACGAGCACGTCGGCCCGGTCGACCGCCTCGTCTACGCTGACCGCTTCGGCGTGGCCGTCCAGGTCGGACGCGATCTTCCTGGCTTCCTCCCGGTCGCGGCCGGCCAGCAGGAAGTCCTGACCGCCGGCCGCGAAGTCCGCCGCGAGAATGCCGCCGATGTTGCCGGTGCCGATGATGGCCACCATGCGATCCGAAATACCCACCTTGGGTCCACCTTTCATGATGTGATTTCCGCGCTAGTAGTCGACCTGGCCTGGTGCGGGATTTCTCGGCGGTCGACATCGGTCAGGCATACCGGCCCCAGTAAGAGGCAGAAACGCCCGGACCCTGCAGGCGCCGGAGACTGATGTCACGGTCCCTCCCTTGAATCTGAGGCACGTCCCCTTGGCGGCCGTGCCAGCCTTCACGACGGGACCCAGGCTTTCTGCCGGGCAGGTGAGACGTCATCACCGGATGTCAGTGATTCACCTCGTTGACGGTACGTGCGCTGGCCTGGAGTGGACCGGTACCAGATCCAGGTGGAGTACCCGTTCGCCGCGTGCCTGGCCTGGGCAATGGACCAGTGGGTCACCTCATGCGTGCGGGGAGGTACTACCGAGGACGGCCAGCGGTCGCTCCGGCCTGGACCTGCTCGAGGTCCGCCAGCTCACCCCAGACCGCAAATCACCAGGATCAGGCGCCAACCGTTCACCGTGATGGCCGCTAACTTCGGGTGCACCTCCCCGTCGCAGCCGCGACGCGCAGCGTGGCCCGCAACGCCAGTAGCAACACAGAAAGAGGTCGTGAATCTCATGACTGATACCACCTCTCTCAGCGGTGTCCGGGATCGGCGCTCGCTCATCCTGGGCGTGATCAGCCTGGCGCAGCTCATGGTGGTCCTGGACCTGACGATCATGAACATCGCGCTGCCATCTGCCCAGCGCGCGCTGCACTTCACCACCGTGGACCGGCAGTGGGTGGTCACCGCCTACACCCTGGCGTTCGGCAGCCTGCTGCTGCTCGGCGGCAGGCTGGCCGACCTGCTGGGCCGCAAGGTCACGTTCCTGACCGGGCTGGCCGGCTTCGCCGGGGTCTCGGCCATCGGCGGCGCCTCGGTCAACTTCGCCATGCTGATCACCGCGCGGGCCTGCCAGGGCGCGTTCGCCGCGCTACTGGTGCCGTCGGCGCTGTCGCTGCTGACCACCACGTTCACCGAGCAGAAGGACCGCAGCAAGGCCTTCGGCATCTACGGGGCGATCGCAGGGGCCGGCGGCGCGATCGGGCTACTGCTCGGCGGCGCGCTGACCGAGTACCTGTCCTGGCGGTGGACGCTGTACGTGAACCTGATCTTCGCCTCGGTGGCCTTTGCGGGGGGAGCGCTGCTGCTGGCCCGGCAGCCGTCCCCGGCCCGGCCCAGGCTGGACATCCCGGGCGTGGTCCTGGTGTCCAGCGGCGTATTCTGCCTAGTCTACGGGTTCTCCAACGCGGCCGCGCACAGCTGGGCCACGCCGTCCACCTACGGGTTCCTGGCCGCTGGCGCGGTGCTGCTGGTGGCATTCGCGTTCTGGCAGGGCCGGGCGGCCCACCCGCTGCTGCCGCCCCGCGTGGTGCTCGACCGCAACCGCGGCGGCGCCTACCTCTCGTTCTTCATCGCCGCGGCTCTCATCGCCTTGGCGAGCCCGACAACGCGGTCAGCACCCCGATGGCCCGACGGCCCGATTATGTCAGTGGCGCCGGTCATAATCCGGCCATGAAGCTGAGACGGCTGCGAGACGGCGACGTCCTGGAGGACGGCGGCGTCGTGCTGGTGCGTGGCGGTGACCTCGACCCGGACGTCCTGTGCGCGGATGCGGCGCGTTACCACAGAATTTACGGCGTCTACGGGATCTCGGTCTTCGCCGTCCGCGGCGCCACCGTCGATGAGCTCGCTCAGCAAGTGCCGCTGGTCCGCTTTGATCGCTTGAGCCTGCTGACGGTCAGAGACGTTCTTGCCGCCGGGATGAGGCTGGAGCCCACCGGCCGCAACCCGCGCCATTACACCGTGGGCTTCGATGACCTGGGGATGGCGTGCGGCGGCTTGCCAGTTGCCCGCACCGGGTCATGCCGAACTCCTACCACGACGCGTAACCTGGATAGCGGAGGGACCCGGATGAACTCACGTATCGACTTGATAGCCGACCTCAACGACGAAGACGATGACGGACTCGGCTGGTCCACGCTGAGCGAGGCCAGTGACCCCGCCCGCATCCGCCCCGGGGCGATGCTGGTCGCCGGGAACCGCCAGGCCCAGGCAGTCGTCCGGGTAGTGGCTGTCGATGACGACGGGCAAGTGCACTTCACCGTGCTGCCCGGGTCGGTGGAGAAGAACCGCCATCTCATCGGCCGCGCCCTGGCCTGACCGCCCCAGCGGCCCGCTCGCCCGGATCTAGCCTGTCCGGGCACCAGGGCAGGTCCAGTCCCGGGAACCGGCAGGCGAAACCGGCCTGCCGCGCTCCACCAAATCTAGGCCGTCAGCATCTTGCCCGACCCCAGCATCCCCGGCTGGGGACCGCGTAGCCGATCCGGTACAGACAACCGCAGGATTCTGGTACGACCGCTCATGCCGATGTGAGTGCTTTCTTCACGCACACATCAATACGTGTTCTGAATGCTACAGTAACTCACGCTCTCGGCCCTTGCCGGTGATCGCCATGTAGCCTTTCACCTTGTTCTCGTAGGAGATAGGATCGCTAAATATCTGCCGATCGCCTTATCGCGTTCAGGTAAGAGCGGTTGCGCGCAGATTACCTCGTTCGGTGTGGCTGCTGGCCGCTTATTATTCGGCGACGGTATTTCGCTGATCCAGGGGCGGGAAGCCGGCATGACGGTGGACGAGCCTGCCGGGAACAAGGAGCAGCAAAGGCCGGCCGCGAAGCGCAGCGCTGGCATCCCGCGGTCAGGGTGCTGATACGGGCGATGAGGGATCTGGTGTAGGCGGCGTGGAGAGCAGACCGCTTAGGGCCATCGTGATGATCTGGGCGCCGATCCTCCGGGAGTGCGCTGCGTCGAAGGCGGCTCTCTGCTGCGGACAACGGGTCGGCGCCCTCAGCAGAAAACGTAGCCCTGGCTGGCACCCTTATAGGTGCACGAGTCGATCCCGGTGCCGTTCTGGTTTCGCAGGACCGCCGTGTCCCCGGTGTTGTTCCAGATGTACCAGGAATGGTTCCAGTACCGGTCGGTCTGCGTGCCGGTGCCGTGGCCGGTGTGGATGGTCACGTAGCCGTACGGCTTGATCGTGTACGAACCGAACACGAATACGTGCCCGGCCTTGTCGCGGAGCGTCCAGTGGGCCAAGTTGATGCTGGCGGACGAAGTGTTGTGCAGCTTCACCCACTCATGGTTCAGGCTCGTGTTGCCGCCGTAGTCCGGGCCCGGTGAGTTGTACCAGATCTCGTAAATCTGCATCCGGTACGTCGCGGCCTGCGCTGCCGCGCCCGAGGCCATCGTGAGGCCAAGCGTCATGGCCAGCCCCGCCAGCCCGGTCATGACAAATGTACTTATTTTTCGCATTTCTCCCCCTCGCAGAATTTATCGCCATTGAATCTGGCCCAACCGGCAAAGACTAGCAGACCGAATCGCCAGTTCTGCGCACAACACTCGTCGCGTACAAAGCATATGCTCGACGTACCGATCGGTACTTACGGGGGGAGCAACACGCCCTCGCTATGTCCGTGTCTCGCTGTCCCGCGTACCGACACCACAAGCGGCTGACCTCCTTGCATATTCATTCATCGCGGCCATGCGTGGGAATGCGTGCTCATGCCGCAGACAGAGCGGGGATTTGGCGGATCACAAGCGATCAGAGTTCTGTAGGCTTGCGGCCATGTCGGCCGATGATCTGCCAGTCGCGGAGTTCGCCTTCCCCGGACCGTTGCGTGATCAGCTCGTCGCCGCGATCCTGGCGGGTGAGAAGACCACGACAACCGGGCTGGTCGCCGGCTACGAGCACGAGAACGACCCGCTGCCAGCTCCCGGGCTGCGCCAGGTTGTGGTCGACTCGGCCGGCCGCGGCGTCGCGATTATCGAGACGACCGCAGTGCGGGTGATACGGCTGGCCGATGCGGACCTGGACCACGCGCTGGGCGAAGGCGAAGGATTTACCTCGGTCGCGCAGTGGCGGGCCGGCCATGAGCAGTTCTGGCACTCGGCCGAGATGCGTCAGGCTCTTGGTGATCCGACTTTCACGGTCAGCGATGACACTCTTGTCGTGGCGCAGGAATTCCGGCTCATACAAGACTGAAAACCGGTACGCCTGCCGAGATGCCCGCCCGCTCATGCCGCGAGTCGAGTGCTCGCCTGACCAGGTTCTAGCGGCTTAACGCTGTCAGCCGGCGTGCGTGAAGCTTCTCATAGAACGGCAGGTGATAACTGAGGTAGCCGCTCAGTACGGGGTCCTGTTCGAGGTCGGTGACAGGCCTACCCGCCATACGGGCGAATCCGGTACTGGCCGCCGCGTCGGCATGCCACCGCCTGGACGGCTGCCACTCTGGGCGGTCGGATGGCTGCCAGGTCAGCGCTCCGGGGCGGAAATCTATGCCGGCCTGCCTGCAGTAGGCCCGGATGATCGCGGCCGGGCGGGCGATGAGGTCTTCGGAATCGACGACAACGGGAACACGGCGGGTCAGCCGCAAAATCTCGGCGAAGATCTGGTACTGGGACTCGAAACCGGCTTTGTGCAGTCCGGCGCCTGGATCAAGCGCACGGTAGGAGACAATCGTCTCGCGCGGGTGCCGGATAAGGAACGTGTGCCGTGCGCCGGCAGTCAGGAACTGCCGGTCCGCTAGGACTTCGGGGTAATGCCGCCCGGTGGTTTCCTTGGCGAATACGCGGCCGTCTCGTCCGAGCGAGGTGAGCACGGAAATCAGCCCGGCTGCTGACGTGATGTGCTCGCCCGCGACGTCTGTCCGGCCGAACTCGGCCAGATAAGAAAATGGCTCGTGCACCATCGTGAAATCGCCGCGCTCTGCCATCATCCGGAAGAAGGCGGTCGACCGGCTGCGCGGCGCACTCCACAGCATCAACAGCACATCACGATGCTACGCAGATCAAAGTCGGCACACTCATTTGCCGCAGACAGGTGGAGCAGCAGGTGATATGGCTCGAGGCCGCGCTCGGCCGGCCTGGTCAGGTAATCGCGATGGCATTCGGGGCGATCCCGACCGTGATCGGCGGTCCCGCGGTGTTGGTGGCGGTCCGGATCGGGGTTACTGAGTCGGTTCCGCCCGTTACGTAGGCGGTTTTGCCGTTGGGCGTGATCGCGATGCCGAAGGGCTCGTTCCCGACCGGGATGGGCGGCCCGGCGGTGTTGGTGGCGGTCCGGATCGGGGTGACGGTGTCACCGTTGGAGTTCAGGACGTAGGCCGTCTTGCCGTTGGGCGTGATCGCGATGTCAAACGGCCCGGGCCCGACCGGGATCGGCGGCCCGGCGGTGTTGGCGGCTGTCCGGATCGGCGTCACCGTGCTGTCGTCGCCGTTGGAGACGTAGGCGGTCTTGCCGTCCGGGGTGACGGCGATCGCGCGGGGGCTGTGCCCGACGGGGATGGGCGGCCCGGCGGTGTTGGTGGCGGTGCGGACCGGCGTCACCGCGGGGTTAGCGGCGTTGGGCACGTAGACGGTCTTGCCGTCCGGGGTGATCGCGACGGACTGGGCCAGCGGGACCGGGATCGGCGGCCCGGCGGTGTTGCCGGCCGTCCGGACCGGCGTCACCAGGCCCGGCACTCCGATACGGCCGCTGACCACATAGGCAGTCACCCGGCGCGCGCGCCTGGCCTGGCGGACGGCCAGCGCCGCCCCTGCGACCGCCGTGGCGCCGGCGCCGCTAATGACCCGCCAGCGGCGGCCCGCGTCGCCGGCCCAGGTCATACGTGCCGCGGAAACAGCCGGGTTACCCATCGCTGGTGATCCTTTCCCGGGCGCCGGGTGACATCCCGGTATAAATCCGGAGGTGCCAGCGCACGATCAGATACAGGCCACGCAATGGCCGCTGGAGAAATCGTCTTCTCCACCCGGCACTGACCGACGGCACTGCCTACGTGAGTAGCGACGACCGCCAGTTCATGCCCTCAACGCTACGGCAAGACCGGGAAACTCCAGTCACCGGGACCGGCCGCGAGAATTCAGGTTAACGAATTGGCATAGCCACTCGCTATGCTTCGTCGATCAGTCACGCTCTTCTGAAACTGACTCTGGACCGGACGCACTCATCTGCCGCGATGATGTCGCCGCAAGGTGAGGTTGATCATTCCAGCTCGGCAACCACCTCGTGATGCGAGACCCGCTCGTCCCAGCGGATCAGCGCGTGCCGGGCGGCATCCTCGACGACGGCCAGGTCGTAATCGTCCCCGGCAAAACCACGGATCGCGTCCAGGTCGGTGAAGAACGTGATGGAGGTGAACATCACCTCCTGGCCATCCTCCCGGCGTAGGAGGCGGGCACCACGAAATCCGCTGACCGCGCGCAGGTGCTCGCCGACCTCCGTTTCATAGTGACGCTGATAATCATCAGCGCTGGCCAGCGGCGCCCACCCGCGCCATATCCGGGCGATCATCTGTTCTCCTGACGGTTACCTCTGCGGCCATTCCACACGGCACCATAACGTGCCAGCGCAGATGCTGACCGCGGACCCGCCCGACTGGCTCGCTGGGCGACGCCGATCATCCGCATCTGCCGCCTGGCGTGCATACGGCGCAAGTACGGGCAAGATCACTCCGGCGGGCCCGTGTCCGGGTGTGCTGCGCTCAGGATGCGGTTGCCAGTTCGCGGGCGATGCCGGCGGCCCAGTCATCGATCTCCGGCCAGTCGGGGAAGTCGCCTTCGGGAAGGGCCGCGCGGGCGGCCGGGAGCTTGCGAAGCGACCGCTCGGCGAAGTTCAGCTTTGCGGAGTCCAGCGCACCGAAGAAGACGTGGTGACCGCGAGGGTGCAGTGCCTGGGTGAACTCGGGAATCTCTTTCGGCACTGTCACCGTGCGCAGGTCCCAGCCCTTGGCGTCGGCGGGTTCGGTGCCGGGCTGCTGCTCGGATCGATCTGCCAGGACCGTTCCGCCAGACTAGATCACATGGCCCGGCGGCCGCGTGGCGGCCCGTCGTCACGACGTGGAGGGATCACATGACGGACGCACTGGAGCAGATCAGCGGCTTGCTGCATGAGGCGGGCGAGACTCACCATCGTGTTTACCGGATCGTCGGCGGAGCTGACGATGACTGGGCCTCCTGGTACGCGCAGTGGCTCACCGACCTGTCCGAGCTGCCGGACCTGCTGGGCGCCAGGCCGGTGCCCAGCGAGCTGGTCTACCTGCTCGTCAGCCTGGACAAGCAATACACGGCTGAGGCTCCCGGCGAACCGTGGGAGACCTACTACGCACGCCAGATCCTGCGCCATTTCCGGCCATCAGGCAGCTGATACCGCCGCGCATGCCGGACGGCCTAGCGCAGCACCAACATCCGGTCATGCCGCATTGAGCAACGTTCGTTGTCTGGCCGCGCATGTGTTCTCAGCTGGGGGATCTGGTCGATGTCGAGCTGATCACGGTTGGTGGCGGTGGGGAAGGGGCGGGCAGGCTCCGGGCTGCCTTGCTACCCCGAGACCAAGATCGGACCGCCCCGCGCTTGGGGCCAGCTATGACTTTGGAGATCGGCGAAGCGAGTTGGGCGCGCTCGGTGAAATCTGCCGCTAGGCGCTCCAAACCGCCGGGGAAACCTATGTGTCGGCCGCAACGTCGAACGCTCTGACCACCTGTTAAGGGAAGAAACCGCAGTTCGCTGGCTCTCATTGTG
Organism: uncultured Actinomycetes bacterium; assembly: GCA_963806335.1. Taxonomy (GTDB): domain Bacteria; phylum Actinomycetota; class Actinomycetes; order Streptosporangiales; family Streptosporangiaceae; genus Palsa-504. Next base: position 68,955 of record CAWDXO010000009.1, on the reverse strand, counting down.
GCTCTCGCCGCTAGACAGGTTTTCGAAAAATGTCGTGGGCCGTACTGGATTTGAACCAGTGACCTCTTCCGTGTCAGGGAAGCGCTCTCCCGCTGAGCTAACGGCCCCAGGACCTCGCCGAGATGCTACCAGAGCCGGCCGCCCTCCGTGCGACGCCGTGATCCAGCAGCCCCGATGATTCCGCCCCCGCGACCGTGTTCGGCTTCGGCACCGTCGGCAAATATGCCGGCCGCGCGGCCCGCTGGCGCTTTAACGACATTTCTGCCGAACGGGACGTCCTTCCTGCCCATCCCAGCCCTATTCCGCTGCCCGGCCTAGTCCGCTTCTTCACCGGCTAGCCCCACACTCCGGCTCCGGATTAGCAAACGCCCCGGTGGCTCCGCGTCCCGCGGCTCCACCGGGGCGCTCGCACCACGCGTCACATAGTGCCCTGGGTCATCCCGGACCACAGAATTCTCGCGGATCGAACCCCTCGATGCATGAAATTGAGCAAACACGGCGTGGCGTTCCTAGAATGTCAGTGCCGACCACTACTATGGAACAAACAATCTAAACATGATCTTGATCATCAAGATCGACTCAATGCGGGTCATGAGGTGCGCGTTGAACCCACGTCAGAAAGGGCGTAACTAAGCACCAAACGATCAAGAACCGTAGGCCGCGAAATGCCCGAGGAGGTGATCCAGGTGAGTGCCGTTTCGTCTCCCGTGAACGTGACCGAGGCCATGGCTATGGTGCGTAGCGGGCTGGGCTACCTGGTCGCTGCGGATGCGGCCGAGTTGCCGGGTGAGGTGCAGGCCCAGTGCCTGGAGGGCTTCGAGCAGTTCGATGCGATGAGCACCGCGGGGCGGGCCCAGATGCTGGCCGCATTCGCCAACGCGCGGGGCTACTGCGCGGACGGTGCCTATAGCGCGAAGATGTGGCTGTTTCACCGGACCCGGGTCACCAGGGGCTGCGCGGCGGGGCACGCCGGCTGGGCCCGCCGGGCCGCCGCCCACCCCCGGGTCATCGCAGCGCTGGGCGCCGCCGAGGTCTCGACCTCGTGGGCGCGGAGCATCTGCGACTGGTCCGATAAGCTCCCGGAGGCGTGCCGGGAGGAGGCGGACAAGATCCTGCTCGGCGCGGCCCGCCAGGGCCTGGACCTATGGGACCTGACCAGGCTGGCCGGGGAGATGTTCGAGAAGTCCCGCCCCAAGGACCCCGGGGACGACGAGCCCGGCCAGGCGTTCGAGGACCGCTCCGTCCGGCTGCAAACCACCTTCGGCGGCGCCGGGGTTCTCACCGGCGACCTCACCCCGGAGTGCGCGGCGGTGATCGGCACGGTGCTGGATGCGCTGTCGGCCCCGGCCGGCGCGGACGATGCCCGCAGTCATGAGCAGCGGTATCACGATGCGCTGGCGGAGGCGATGCGGCGGCTGGTGGCGGCCGGGCTGGTGCCGGACCGGGCCGGTCAGCCGGCCAAGGTGGTGGCGCACATCTCGCTGGCGGACCTGCTGGAGCTGGATGCGGACTCGGTGCTGCTGGATGAGTGGGTGGCCCGGATGCGGGCGCAGTGGGCCGGGGCCCGCGCCGCGCTGTCGGTGGCCCCCGGCGACGGCGGCGCCTGGCTGGACGGCGAGGAGGCCCAGGCGTTCGCGTGCGACGCGTCGGTGACCCCGGTGGTGACCGGTGAGGTGGACCCGGGCGCCCTGGCGGACCTGGTCCGGCTGTGCGTGGAACTGGCCGGGCACGGCCCTGGCCGCTGCGACCCCGCCCCCGGCGAGACCGCCGGGCAGGACGAGGCCGCCGGGCAGGCCGGGACCGGCTCCGACGGGACCACCGGGCCGGTGCCACCGACCGAGCGCGGCCGCGAAGCGCTGGAGAAGGCGGTCATCGGCAAGGCGGTGGAGTTGCTGTCGGGCCCGGGCGGGCTGGCGTCGTTCCTGCGCCGCCGGCAGCTTGGCGCTCGCCTCGGCGGCCCCAGCCTGCCGCTGGACGTCGGCTACAGCGAGAACGTCCCGGCCGGGATCCGCAACGCGGTCGTGCTGCGGGATCAGCACTGCCAGTGGTCCGGCGGCTGCCTGCAGCCCGCCTCGGCGTGCGAGATCCACCACGTCAAGCACAAGTCCCGCGGCGGCAAGACCAGCGTCAACGACTGCATCTTGCTGTGTTTCTTCCACCATCACGTCATGATCCACCGGATGGGCTGGACCCTGGTCCTGCACCCCGACGGCACCACCAGCGCGTGGAACCGGGACAAATCGAAGGTCCTGCACAGCCACGGCCCACCCGCCCGCGCCGGGTAACACCCCCGGCGCCCACGCCAACCGCAGCACCGGATGAACACCAGGGCCCCACACGAGGCCACGGTGTCAGCCGGTGCTGTGCGTTAGTACGGGTTCTTCGTCGGCCAGGGCCACGCGGGCCAGATGCTCGAGGGCATGATCGAGGGCGGCCGGTTTGTCGCCGCCAACCGGGGCCAGTTCCATGGCGACCCATGCCTTCAGCGCGCGGACGAACTTGGCGGACTCATCGGCGCCGGCCTTGGTCAGGGTGAGCTTGTCATGCGGGCCGGCGAGGTAACCCGTCGATATCGCGTGGTCGAAGGCCGGCCCAAGAACGGCCACCGGGACCCGGGCGCGCCTGGCGATCGCGACCAGGGAGGTCGGCAAGCCCAGGTCACTCCGGATCCGGACCTGCCCGACGCACCAGCCGTCGGCTTCGTTCAGCACCGTTCCCGACGCTGCGCGGAGCGCGGGAAGGTGGTCCCGGCCCTCGTGCCGCAGCAGGCGGCTCAGCGAACGTTCCAGCTGCTGCATCGAGGCCGTGTCGGGCATCCCGAACCCGCCGCCCATATCGCCGGTGTCAGCCTTGGCCGCCCCCCGAAGGGGTACCTCCTTCAGGAACAGTGAGACCACGAAGGCCAGCGCGGCCACCGGCACCCCCCACAGGAACACCACATGCAGCGTGTCCGAGTAGGCCTCGACGATAAACCGGATCTCGGCAGGCGGATAGCTGTGCAGCGTCTCCGGCGTGGTGACCGCCTTCGGATTCACCCCGGGCGAGCGGGCCACAGCGGCGGGCAGCCGGGACGACAGCCCGTTGGAGTAGATGGCGCCGAACACCGCGGTGCCGAACGAACTGCCCAGCGTGCGGAAGAAGGTAACCGCCGACGTCGCGACGCCGAGATCGGAATACTGGGCGGTGTTCTGGACGATGATCGTCAGCACCTGCATGGACAAGCCGATGCCGATGCCGAGGACGAACATCGACCCGGACGTGGCCCAGAATCCGGTCTCCGGCGACAGCCGCGAGAGCAAGTACAGCCCGACCGTCATCACGGCGAAGCCGGTGACAGGAAAGATCTTGTACCGTCCGGTGCGCCCCACGATGGTGCCCGCGCTGATCGACGTGATGAGCAGCCCGATCACCAGCGGCAGTGTCCGCAGGCCCGAGACGGTGGCGGATACGCCCTTGACGTACTGCAGGTAGGTGGGCAGGAACGTGATCGAGCCCAGCAGGGCGAAGCCCACGACGAACGCCAGCACCATGACCACGCTGAACACCGGGTCGCGGAACAGCCGCATCGGCAGAATCGGTTCGCGGGCCCGGAACTCGACGAACACGAATCCGATGAGCGCCACCACGGAGATGGCGTAGATGCCGATGATCGTCGGCGAGCTCCATGCGAAGGAGTTGCCCCCCAGGCTGGTGGCCAGCACCAGGCCGCCCGCGCCGACCGCTACGAAGGCGACGCCCAGGTAGTCGATCACCGGCCGGGCAACCGCCTTAACCGAGGGGAGGGTCCACGCGGCCATCACGATCACTATGACCCCGATGGGTACGTTGATGTAGAACACCCACCGCCAGGACAAGTCGTCGGTGAACACGCCGCCGAGCAGCGGCCCGATCACGGTGGTCACGCCGAATACGGCGCCGAGCGCGCCCTGGTATTTCCCCCGCTCCCGGAGCGGGATGACGTCGCCGATGAGCGCGGTGGCGGTAACCGTCAGGCCACCCGCCCCGATGCCCTGCAGCGCGCGCCAGATGATCAGCATCGTCATCGAGCCCGCGAGGCCGGACAGGGCCGACCCGACGATGAAGATCACCATGCTGACCTGGAACACCCGCTTGCGGCCGAACAGGTCGCCCAGCTTGCCCGCCAGTACCGTGGCGATTGTGTCGGTCAGGATGTACGAGGTCGCGACCCACGAAACGTGACTGCCCCCGCCCAGGTCCCCGACGATGGTCGGCAGCGCGGTCGACACCACCGTCTGGTCCAGCGCCGCCACCAGGATCCCCAGCATGACCGTGACGAAGATCAGGTTGATCGCCCGCCTGGTGAGCTCCTGCGGCTGGGTCTGGGGCGCCGTGGTCGTCGTCACCGGGTGATCGTCTCACGACACCCAGGCAGAAAACGATGGGCGTCCCCTACGACCGGTCCGCTGACCGGCTCGGTGAAGGCCAGCTGTTCCGGCGTCTTCACCTGCAGGAAGTCGTAGTCGCAGTCCTCGGGCGCTTGCGACACGCGCACGTACCGGCCCCGTGGTTAGCCAGCCCCGTGATTGGATAGCACCGTGACCCGGACACTCGATGCCGACCTGGTCGTGTCGGCCCAATGCGAACTGGCCGAGGGACCGGTCTGGGACCCTGACCGGGAACTGCTGAGGTGGGTGGATCTCCTCCCGGGCCATGTGCACGCGCTTGACCCGGTCACTGGCGCGCACACCTGGTTCGAGGCCGGAGAGCCGGTCGGCACCGTCGGGCTGACCCGCAGCGGCGGCCTGGTGCTGGCCCTCGTCGACCGGTTCGCGCTGTCCGATCACGACGGCCTGAACCTCAGGCCCCTGGGCGAGTTCACGATCGACCGAACCGTGGTCAGGTTCAACGACGGCAAGCCCGATCCGTGGGGGACCTTCTGCGCCGGCACCTGCACCTGGACCCAGCCGGGGCCGCCGGTCAGCCTGTACCGGCTCCGTCCGGACGGAGCGGTCGGTGAGATTGTCGGCGACGTCGGCCTGTCCAACGGCCTGGACTGGTCCGATGATCGCGAGTCGTTTTACTTCGCCGACAGCGCCAGCGGGGGAGTGGACGTGTTTGCCACCGATCCCGAGACCGGCACCCTCGGCCGCAGGCGGCGTTTCGTGACGGTCGGCGGCGTGCCCGACGGCCTGACCCTGGACGCGGAAGGCTGTGTCTGGGTCGCCATCTGGGGGGCAGGTGAGCTGCGTCGATACACCCCAGGCGGGGTCCTGGACACGGTGGTGAGCATCCCGGTCCGCCAGGTCACCTCGGCGGCGTTCGGCGGCGCCGATCTCGGCACGCTGTACATCACGACCGCCCGGGAGAACTTCACCCCCGCCGACCTGCGCGAGCAGCCGCACGCCGGCGACATCTTCGCCTGCACCCCCGGTGTCTCCGGCCGCCCGCCCTTCCGGTTCGCGCACTGACCCGGCTGGCCATGATCATCGACCGCTACCAGCCGGCGGACGAGACTGAGACGGCCGACCTACGGCGGATGCGGGCACTGGTCGCCTCGCCCGGCGACCCGTGGCGACGCGACCTCCCGCTGCACGTCACCGCCTCCGCGCTGATAGTGCACCCGCCCACGGCACGGGTCCTGCTGCGGTGGCACCAGCGCCAGCAGGCATGGCTGCAGGTAGGCGGTCACGGCGACCCGGGGGAGACCGACCCGCTCGCCATCGCCAGCCGGGAAGCCTATGAGGAGACCGGCCTGCCTGATCTGGTGCCGTGGCCGGACGCCCAGATCCGGCACGTGGTCATCGTCGACGTCCCGGCCGGAAAGGGAGAACCCGCACACGAGCACGCCGACGTCAGGTTCTTCCTCGCCACCCAGACCCCGGACGCGGCCCGCCCAGAGAACGAGCACGCGCAACTGCGCTGGCTGTCCCTGCCCGCGGCGTACGACGCCACCTCCCAGCCCAACCTCAGGGAAACCCTGACCCGCCTGGAGCGGGTGCTCACCCACTGAGCACCTTCGCGTAGCGCCCCCTCGTCGCCCGGCTACCGCCAGCGTTAGGCTCTTGCTGGTGAACGAGCGCAGCCGCGATGCACAGCCGGGCCCGGTAACGATCTTCGGCCCGGATTTCCCGTTCCCGTTCGACGACTGGATCGCGCACCCGGCCGGCCTCGGCTCGATCCCGGCCGAACGTCACGGCGAAGAGGTCGCCGTCGTCGGCGCCGGCATTTCCGGCCTGGTCGCCGCCTACGAGCTGATGAAGCTGGGCCTGAAGCCGGTGGTCTACGAGGCCTCGCAGATGGGCGGCCGGTTGCGTTCGCAGGAGTTCGAGGGAGCGGAGGGCGTGGTCGCGGAACTCGGCGGGATGCGTTTCCCGGTGTCGTCGACGACTTTCTACCACTACGTCGACATGCTCGGCCTGCAGACCCAGCCGTTCCCCAACCCGTTGACCGAGGCCGCGGGCAGCACGGTCATCGATCTCGAGGGTGTCACGTACTACGCGCGCACGCTCGAGGACCTTCCCCCGCTGTTCACCGAGGTTGCCGACGCATGGGCGCGGGCGCTGGAAGAGGTGCGGTACACCGACATCCAGAACGCCATCCGGGCGCGCGACGTCAGGGCGCTGAAGGATCTGTGGAACGACCTGGTGCCCCGCTGGGACGATCGGACGTTCTACGACTTCGTGGCGACCTCGAAGCCGTTCTCCATGCTGCCGTTTCACTACCGCGAGGTCTTCGGCCATGTCGGGTTCGGCACCGGCGGGTGGGACTCTGACTACCCGAACTCCATGCTGGAGATCTTCCGGGTAGTGATGACCAATTGCGACGAGGACCAGCGCCTGGTGGTCGGGGGCGTCGAGCAGGTTCCCCGCGGTATCTGGCGTCACCGTGTGCCTGGCCTGGCCCACTGGCCACCCGGTACCTCACTGGCCTCGCTCCACTCCGGCGCTCCTAAAGCCGGCGTCGCGCGGATCGCGCGGGACGGCGACGGCCGGCTCGCGATCACCGACGCCTGGGGTGATACCCGCCGGTATGCGGCGGTCCTGGTGACCTGCCAGAGCTGGCTGCTCACCACGCAGATCGAATGCGAGGAGAGCCTGTTCTCCCCGAAGCTGTGGACGGCGCTGGACCGCACGCGCTACATGCAGTCCTCCAAGACCTTCGTGATGGTCGACCGGCCGTTCTGGAAGGACACCGACCCGCGCACGGGCCGCGACGTCATGAGCATGACGCTGACCGACCGGCTGACCCGGGGCACCTACTTGTTCGATAACGGCGATGGTCAGCCGGGCGTGATCTGCCTGACGTACTCCTGGATGAGCGACGCGCTGAAGATGCTGCCCGAGCCCGTCGACCGCCGGGTCCGGCTCGCGCTCAACGCGCTGAGCAAGATCTATCCGGATGTCGACATCGCTAGCCACATCATCGGGGACCCGATCACGGTGTCCTGGGAGGCCGATCGGCATTTCCTGGGCGCCTTCAAAGGAGCGCTGCCCGGGCACTATCGTTACAACCAGCGCATGTACGCCCATTTCAGGCAGGATCATATGCCGCCGGAACAACAGGGCATCTTCATCGCCGGCGACGACGTCTCCTGGACACCCGCGTGGGTCGAGGGCGCGGTCCAGACCTCGCTGAACGCGGTGTGGGGGATCATGCATCACCTCGGCGGCCGGACCTACCCGGGCAATCCCGGCCCCGGGGAGGTGTTCGCGGACATCGGGCCGATCGAGTTGCCCGAATGAGGCCCCGGTGAGGGAAGCGGGAGCCTAGCCGGGCTCGTCCGCGAGCTCGGCCGGGGCGCGCATCCGCCACGCGTCGGTGACGAGCTCCGCCAGGCGGTCGGCGTCCACCTCGGCCAGCCGCAGCATCACCAGCGGCCAGCCGTCGTAGCCGGGCGTGGTGAAGAAGACCTCGGGCTCACCGAGCAGCAGCGCCTGCTTCTCGGCCTCGTCCCCCACGTACAGCACCGCGATGTCGGTCCGGATGACCCGCGGCTGGCCCGGTCGGCGCTCAGGGTAAGACCAGACGAACCCCCTGCCGCCGACCCGGAAGTCGAAGCCCTCGCTGTCGATCTCTTCCACGTGCGGCAGGGCCAGCGCGAGACGGCGCACGTCGTCGGCATCAGCCATCGAAGTCCCTCACCCTAACCCGGCGGGTGCGCCTGCCGAAGCGGGCGGGGGCCCCGGCTCGACCGGTTCCGCCGCGACCGGTTCCGCCACGACCGGTTCCGCCGTGACCGGTTCCGCCATGACCGGTTCCGCCGTGACCGGTTCCGCCATGACCGGTTCCGCCATGACCGGTTCCGCCGTGACCGGTTCCGCCATGACCGGTTCCGCCACTACCGGCTCCGGCGGTGTGGGAGCGGCGGCGGGCCCGGCGCCGGCTGTCCCGACGGTGCGGATACCTCGAGCGCGTTCCTGGCGTGCGGAGCGTCCACCCCGCGATTGGCCAGCTGACGCTGCTGGCCGCGGCCTTGCGGCACGGTCGGCAGCCAGGTGGTGCCCCAGGCCCGCGCGTCGAGGTTCGCGGCCCGGCTGACGTCCTCCTCCATTCCGCTGGCGGCCCTCAGCGCGGCCGCCCGCAAGCTGGCGCCGCTGACGCCGAGCGCGGCCGCCACGGTCACCAGGCTGGTCCACACCTTGGCCGTCCCGCTGCTGTTCGCGATGGCCAGGTAGAGCAGGCCCCCGGTGGCCGCGGCGATGATCACCACGATCGCCCAGAACCGGCGCAGGATCTCCAACGTCAGCTGCCGGGTGGTCCGCACCATGGACCGTCCGGCCTGGATCCACGCGTCCACGGTGGTCTGGCCGGCGGTATCCATCTGCCCCCCGAGCATGGCATGCCACGCCGCCGCCTGGGTGCGCATGGCCCCCGATATCGGCGCGCGCAGCGCCGCCCAGCCGGAGGTGATCATGGACGCGTAGGTATCGGCCCAGTCTTGCCAGTTCTGCAGCGACCGGCTCACGGTGACGGCCGACAGCGGCGGCAGCACTCCGCTCGCCTGGGCCAGCCACAGCTGCAACGTGGCCAGCCGGTGGCGCTCGAACTGCCCCAGGAAGAACTTCGCGTCCGCATTCTCGGGGAGCCAGCACGTATCGCTCAGCGCCCGGCCCAGCTGATAGGCGCTGAGCTGCTGGCCATCGGAAATAAGCTGCTCGAGGATCGCCAGGTTCAGCGCGCTGACCGCGGCGGAAAAGCGCGGCTGATCGCCGGAACCCAAGGCGGTCGCGAGGGTAGTGCCCGATAGGTTCGGATACGGCGCGAGCAGGCGCGCCAACTCCACCAGCGCCAGGTTTATCCCGTCGCTTTTATCAAGCTCGGTGACCGTGGGCAGGTGAGCCGGGTTCTCCTCGGTGGGCCGACGCTGCAGCGGGCCGTATAGCTGTGCCATCAGCCAGCCCAGCGAAAAGACGGATCCCGCGGGCGGAGTCACCTCAGGCGCCATGAGTCCCTCCCTGCGCTCAGCACCTTTCGGGAACTGCTTCCGGTATGGCCATAGAGAAGGCATTAGGCCCGAAATTATCGAACGCAGCTCAGAATGGCTGGATTCTCGCAGCACGCCAGTTCGCTGTCAACGACCCCTCGGGCGGCTCGCGCCGGGCGACGATATTACGCTGGTAATCGTGCGGGGCGTGCCGTGGTGGGGCGTGATCTCGTCGGCCGGGTCTCCCGTTCTGCTGGTCGGCGGCTGGACGGCGGCCGCCGGGTTGCAGCCGCGTTCCTACAATCCCGTCGCCGACACCATTAGCGCCCTGGCGGCCGTGGGCGCCGCCGACCGGTGGGTGATGACGTGGGCGATGGCCGCGGTGGGAGCCTGCTATGTCGCGACTGGGCTAGCGCTGCGCCCGGCGGCCCCGGCCGGGCGCGTGATCCTGATCGCCGTCGGCGTCGCCACTGTCCTGGTCGCGGCGAACCCCGAGCGGGCCGGCGCTGGCGGTTCGCTGCCGCACACGTTCTGGGCGGCGGTCGGCTTCATCGCCATGGCAGCGTGGCCGACCGCGGGCCGTATCCGGAGAACCAGCGACCGGAGAACCAGCGACCGGAGAACCAGCGACCGGAGGGGGTCCCGGGTGCCGTACGGGCTGCGCCCCGCCGTTTCGCTCGGCGCCACCGCGGTGATGGCCGGCCTGCTCGGCTGGTTCGGCGCGGAGCTGATCTCCGGTGGCCGGCAGGTCGGCCTAGCAGAGCGGGTGCTGGCCGGGACCCAGGCGATCTGGCCGCTGGTCGTGGTCCTGACCTGCGTCGGGGTGACTGTCGGCCCGCGCGTGTGGCCGCAGCAGCGAGACCGACGACAAGTCAAAGTCGGTAACTCTCACTACTAGGCTGCGGGACGGCCTCGTGAGCCGGATCAAGAACGGTGAAACAGATCGCGGCTGAGCCGCTACGGGCGCTAGGTGAGGCCGCCGCACGGGCTGGCCGCAGGCAGGTACCACGTCCCGTTCGGTAAAATCTTTAAAATCTTTTATCCCGAACGAACGCCGGTGCCTGCCCCACGACGACCGGGGCGTCGCCGACCTATCATCGGGTCATGCCCTCCCTCCAGCTTGCCGGTCGCATGGCCCGTCTCGGCACCGAGTCTGCCTTCGAAGTTCTTGCCCAGGCCCGGGCCATCGAGGACGCCGGCGGCCAGGTCATCCACCTGGAGATAGGCGAGCCGGACTTCCCGACCGCCCCGCATATCGTCGAGGCCGCGGTCGAGGCCCTGCGCGCCGGCGCGACCCACTACGTGCCCGCGCCGGGCATCCCGCCGCTGCGCCGGGCGGTGGCGGCCTTCCTGGAGCGGACCGGCCGGATGCGGGTGGCGCCGGACCGCGTCATCGTGACGCCGGGGGCCAAGCCGATCATGTTCTTCACCATCCTGGCCCTGGCCGGCGAGGGCGACGAGGTGCTCTACCCCGATCCCGGGTTCCCGATGTATGAGTCAATTACCCGGTTCGCGGGCGCGGTGCCTGTGCCCGTGCCGCTGCGCGAGCGCAACGGCTTCCGCATCGATCCCGGCGAGCTGGAGCACCTGATCACCGATCGTTCCAAGCTGCTTATCCTCAACTCGCCGCAGAACCCGTGCGGCAGCGCGCTGACCCGGCCGGACTGCGAGGCGATCGCCGACGTGGCGCAGCGTCATGACCTGACCGTGCTGTCCGACGAGGTGTACTGGGCGATCAGGTACGGGTCCGAGCACGCAAGCGTGCTTGATGTCGACGGCATGGCCGACCGGACGATCCTGCTCGACGGATGGTCGAAGACGTTCGCGATGACGGGCTGGCGGCTCGGTTTCGGCGTGTTCCCGCCCGCCCTGGTCGAGCCGGTGACCCGGCTGGCCATCAACTCGGTCTCGTGCACGTCCGCGTTCAGCCAGTACGCCGCGATCGCCGCCCTGGAAGGCCCGTGGCAGCCGGTCGCGGAGATGGTCAGCGAGTTCCGCCGCCGCCGCGACTTCATCGTGGCGGGCCTGAATGACATTCCCGGCATCAGCTGCCTGGAGCCGCCGGGTGCGTTCTACGCGTTCCCCGACATCACCGGCACCGGCCAGACGTCGGCCGAACTACAGGCCGGGCTGCTCAAGGAGGCCGGGGTCGCGGCCCTGGCCGGTACCGCGTTCGGCCCCGGCGGCGAGGGCTTCCTGCGGTTCTCCTACGCGAACTCGGTCGAGAACATCCGGTCCGCGCTCGAGGCGATCAGGGCGTATCTGGGCTGACCGGGTCCGGCTCAGACCGGCTCGCCTTCGTCCTCCTCCATCTGGAGGAACTCTTCCGCGGCGGCCCCCATCGAAATGTCCCCCGGCTGGATCCCTTCCCCGAGTCCGGGCGGGCTGTCCGGGTTGATCTTGACGAACGGCGGCAGCTGCGGTTCTTCCCAGACGACGTTCTTGCGCTTGCCGGTGACCCAGCGCCTTATCCTGACCATGCCCTTTATCTACCCCTAGCATCGCGATTAACCGCGGTGCGGAGGCGTACCTGGCGCCATTTGCGGGTTCGCCTGAGGGGCGTCCGCGTCCTCCTCAGGCCGCTGGATGTCGCGGTGGGTGACCGCGAGGTAGGCGACGAGAACGGCGACGAGGACCGCCACGATCACCGCCACCCGGCCGGAGCCGAGGCCCAGGCCGGACAGTGAACGCGCCCGGCCGAAGTAGTCCGCGAACGAGGCGCCGAGGGGGCGGGTCACCACGTAGGCGAACCAGAAGGCGGCGATCGAGTTGAGCCCGTACCGCGACCAGGCCACGGCGGGTATCAAGATGATGAAGAAGAACATGATCCCCGACGCGAGGTAGCCCAGGCTGAGCGTGGTGCCGGTGAAGTCGCCCAGGGCGGTCCCGAGCGCGAAGGTGGCGAATACCACCGCCCAGTAGTACATCTCCCGGCGCCGGGTGGTGATGCTGTGGATCGACAGCGTGCCCTCGCTGCGGTACCAGAGCCAGAAGATCAGCGCGAGTACCACCGCCCACAAGATCGTGGTCCCGGTGTAGGGAATGCCCACGAACAGGTGCAGGCCGTCGGACACCCCGGTGCCGAAGATCGCGATCGCGTAAGCCAGGAACCAGTAGGCGACCGCGAAGTAGCGCCGGGTCCTGAACTGCCAGACCAGGCCGATGACCAGCAGGCCGACCTCGACCATCCCGCCGATGAGCCGGTCGCCCTCGGCCAGGTAGTCCGACACGGCCTCGCCACCGCAGGTCGTCAGGATCTTGACCACCCAGAACAAGAAGGTGATCTCAGGTACCTTCGCGGCGAGCGGCTCCGGGAAGATGGCGTTCCCAGAGACGTCGCGCCTCTGGCTGTACATGGACCTCACATAGTGCGTCCGGCGTAACGGTCGGGACCGGGCGCCTGACGCCTCGCGTGCGCGCCGCCGCGCGCCCGTGGCGTTACCTTGGCGATATGCACGAGGCTGTTGTAGGTGACCAAGGCGATGGCCAGATGCATGAGCATGAGCACCGCGACCGCGCGGGCCGGCTGACCCAGGTCCAGGATATAAAGGTCCGGGAGCAACAGCACCAGCGTGACCAATATCGCCAACCGGAAGAACAACCAGCGCGGCGCGGAACTCACCCGTGTCACGACCGGCCAGGCCGCGCAGGCGATCACCACACCGATGATCGTCAGCTTGGCGTAGTCGTGAAACTGGAAATGCACGTAACCCTTGGTCGAAGGGAACACCGCCGTCCCCATCGCCACCAGGAGCGCGTCAACGGCCAGCGACCCGGCGATGGAGACCACCAGCGCGGCCAGCAGGCGCCAGGTCGATGGCTGCCGATGGTCCGGGCTGAAGTCCACCCGGGCCAGTCGCAGCACGCGCTCCAGCCATGGCGGCAGTCCAGCAGGCATGGGTCCCCCTCGGTAAATCAGGCAGTGCCAGGCCAACGTATGCCGCGACGACCCGCCAGCGGGATAGCCGGGAGAACGAATTCTGGCCTCTCGCTCTCATCCTCAGGTCGGATGGCGACCCGTCAGCTGGGCCGCTAGCTGCGGCGATGCCGCGCTGCCCGACGCCAGCCCGGGGCCGGCCGGGTACGCTGCCGGTAAGTCACCACGAAGGACGCGCATTTGGGCACTACGACCAAGCTCCCCGCCCCCCTGCTGCCAGCGGTTACCCCGCGAGTGGAGAGCACCCAGCAGCCCCCGGATGAGATCACCCATGGCCTGTTCTCCCGCGGCCGCCGCCTGGTCCGCACCCACCCGCTGGCGACGGACTCCCTCCTGGCGGCGGTGCTCCTGGGTGTGAGCACCCAGTGGCTGGCCGGATCCGGCTTCCTCAGTCTCCGCGCGGTCATCGTCCAGACGCTGCTGATCGCCCCGATCGCCGTCCGCCGTATCTGGCCGGCCGCGGTTTTCCTGCTGACCAGTGCGCTCGCGTTCGGTCAGTGGCTGCTGGGCTTCCCGCTGCTGGGCGACGTGGCGGTACTGATCGCGCTCTACACGGTCGCGGCGCACCAGTCGCGGATCCGCGCCCTGCTGGCCGCCGGGCTGGCTGAGGCGGGCGCCATCATGGCCGCCCTCAAGTGGGATCCGGCCGGGACACCCCAGCGCTCGCTGCTTTTCCTCACCGCCACCGTGGTCGCCGCGCTGTTCGCAGGCCTGGCCGCGGCTTCGGGCAGCCGCTACCTGGCCTGGATGGACGAGCGCGCCCGCAGGCTCGAGGTCGAGCGGGACCAGCAGGCCGAGATCGCGGCGGCGGCCGAGCGGACCAGGATCGCCCGCGAACTCCACGACATCGTGTCCCACAGCCTGTCGGTGGTGATCACCCTGGCCGACGCGGCGGCCATCGTGGGCCGCGGCGATCCTGACCGCGGCGTCGAAGCGATGACCGAGGTCTCCGAGGTGGGCCGCCAGGCCCTGGCTGACATGCGGGCGATGCTCGGCGTGCTGCGGACCGACGAGCCGCCGTCCGCGCTGGCCCCGCAGCCGGGTGTCGCCGAGCTTGGCGGGCTCGTCGACCGCGTCCGGGCCACCGGGCTGTCTGCCGATCTCGCCACCGAGGGCACGGCCTTCCCGCTCGGCGGGGCGGCCGGGCTGACCGTCTACCGCATCGTCCAGGAGGCGCTGACCAATACGATCCGGCACGCCGGCGCCCGGCATGCGCAGGTCACGCTCAGCTATCGCGATCCCGAGGTCCGGGTCAGGGTCGCCGACGACGGCCCCGGCGCGCGGCGCCCCGGCAGCGCGCCGGCGGGCCGGGCCGGGCACGGCCTCGACGGCATGCGGGAACGGGTGGCCCTGCACGGCGGCGTGCTGCGCGCCGGGCCTGACCCCGCCGGAGGCTGGCTGGTCGACGCCACCTTCCGCGCCGAACAGGTACTTACATGATTTCGGTGCTGCTGGCGGACGACCAGCCACTGCTGCGCCGCGGCTTCCGCATGATCCTCGAAGCCGAAGGGGATATCACGGTCGTCGCCGAAGCGGGCGGCGGCGCCGAAGCCATCGACCTCGCCCGCCAGCACGCGCCGGACCTCGTGCTGATGGATATCCGGATGCCCGGCACGGACGGCATCGAGGCGACCAGGCAGATCACCGCCGGCGACGCCAGGGTGCGCGTTCTGGTCCTGACGACCTTCGACCTTGACGAGTACGCCTTCGGCGCGCTGCGGTCCGGAGCCAGCGGCTTCTTGCTGAAGGACGTGCGTCCCGGCGACCTGGTCGCCGCGATCAGGACGGTCGCGGCGGGCGACGCGGTCATCTCGCCCCGGGTGACCCGCCGCCTGCTGGAGGAGTACGCCCAGGTCCTGCCGCTTTCCCCCGGCCAGCAGGCCCAGCGTTACCCGCAGCTGGACGCGCTGACCGAACGCGAACGCGAGGTCCTCATCGCGGTGGCCCGCGGGCTGTCCAACACCGAGATCGCGACCGCCCTGTACGTTTCTGAGGCGACGGTGAAGTCCCACGTCGGCCGGATCCTCGCCAAGCTCGGCCTGCGCGATCGGGTCCAGGTGGTGGTGCTCGCCTACGAAGCCGGCCTCATCCAGCCCGGCCTGCGCTAACTCGCCGGGCAGACCCGGTTCGTGCTGGCGTTGAAGCGCCCCACCAGCTGGCCGAAGGCGGCCACGTCACCGTCGTCCCAGTCGGCCAGCCACCCGGCGAGGCAATCCCTGACGGCCTGAGCGGCCGCGGCCAGTAGCTGTTTTCCGGCGTCGGTCAGCACCAGCCCATACCCTCGCCGGCCCGGCCGCTCTCCCTCGCGGCGCAGCAGCCCGGCGGCGATCAGCTGCTCGAGTTGCCGGGACACGGTCGACTTATCGAGGCCGAAGTGCGCGGCCAGGTCGGCGGCGCGCGCCTCACTGGTGAGGTCGATCCGGGCCAGCAGCGTATAGGCGACCAGAGACAGGCCCGGATGCAGGTCGTCGCCTAGGTCGCGGGCCCGCCGGGTCAGGGTCGAGAGCCCCTGGTACAGGTCCTCCAGGGCAGCTTCGCGCGACCTTTCCCCCCTCGTCCGGTCCGCCTCGCCGGTCCGCCTCATCGGTTCCCCCTATCCGGTCACCCCCATCAGGGGTTGCAGGTTACAACTCTAAAGTTTAGAGTTGTAAACACCAACTGTAAATGGCGGCCATGGTCTCCGGCACAGGTCTGACGCGCAGCCATGGCGCCAGGTGAAGGAGCTCGTCATGAACACGCTCACCACCAGCCAGGCCCGCTACCAGACCTATGGCAACCAGACCGCGGGCACCCTGGCCGGGGCGCCCGACCGGCCGGTGTACGCCGTCGTCGGCTTCGACGGATCAGGGGCGGCCCGGCACGCCCTGGACGCGGCCGCCCGGCTGCTGAACGACCGGTCGGGTGGAATGGAAGTCGTCTATGTCGCGCACGTCCCGGGCATCGCCGCCGCCGATCCCCGCGGCGACGCGACGGCCGACCTGCTCCAGAGCTTCGATGACGCCACCCGCGAGCTGTCCGCCGAGGTCCGCACTCAGCTGCAGGACAGCCACCTGCGGGGAGCGGCGCAGCAATGGCACTTCCAGCGCCGCGACGGGGCGATCGCCAACGAGCTGATCGCGGCGGCGAGTGATGTGCGCGACCGGCGCGGGCCGGACGCGGCGGTGGTCATCGTCGTCGGCCGCTCCGAGCACGGCTATCACCATGTCATGGGGTCCGTTCCGCAGGCCCTGGAGCGGCATGACCGCTTCCCGGTCATGATCATTCCCTAGCCGCACAGGCAGATTCCCGAACCTGGGTGACAGCAAAAGTTGTCTGTCCTAGCTGATACTGAGAGGCGGAGACGGGAATCGAACCCGTGTACAGGGCTTTGCAGGCCCTTGCCTAAGCCACTCGGCCACTCCGCCACAAAGGGCATGCCGCAAGGGCATCCGGACCCTCGAGAGCGGACGACGGGATTCGAACCCGCGACCCTCACCTTGGCAAGGTGATGCTCTACCAGCTGAGCCACGTCCGCACGCACCTGGGTGCGTTGAGAACTGTAGCCGATCCTGCCGCTCATGCAAACTCGGAACGCTTCTGCCGGGGCAAAAACATCCTCGGCATCCGGACGTGGGAAGCTGTCGATCATGCGGGAAATCGTGGTAGACGGAAGCGCGCTGACGATCGACGACGTCGTCGCCGTCGCGCATGGCCAGGCGCGGGCCAGACTGGGCCCCGACGTACCCAGCCGGATGGAAGCAAGCCGTTCGGTCGTGGTGGAGGCGCTCAGCGGCGGCGCGCCGGTGTACGGGGTGAACACCGGGTTCGGCGCGCTGGCCGACACGCCGGTGGGGGAGGCCGACCTGACCGCGTTGCAGGGCGCGATCGTCCGCTCGCACGCGGCCGCGGTCGGCGTGCCGCTGGACGATCAGACCGTGCGAGCGGTACTGCTGCTGCGGGCCAGGACGCTCGCGGCGGGGTACTCGGGGGTGCGCGCGGAGTTGCCCGCCCGGCTGCTCGAGCTGCTTGAGCGTGACCTGCTGCCGGTCGTCCCGGGCAAGGGCTCGGTGGGTGCCTCGGGTGACCTGGCGCAGCTCGCGCACCTGGCCCAGCCGCTCATCGGAGAGGGGCGGCTGCGGGGGCCCGGCGACCCGCCGGCCGGCCGCCCGGCTGCCGAGGTCCTGCGCGAGCACGGGCTCGAGCCGCTGACGCTGGCCCCGAAGGAGGGGCTGTCGCTGGTCAACGGCACCGAGCCGATGCAGGCGCTGCTGGCCTTCTCGGTGCGGGACGCCGAGATGCTGGTACAGGCGGCGGACGTGGCCTGCGCCCTGTCGGTCGAGGCGCTGCTCGGCACCGACCGGCCCTACGACGAGCGGGTCCAGGTGATCCGGCCGCATCCCGGTCAGCTGGTCAGCGCGGCTAACCTGCGCGCGCTGCTCGCCGGGTCGCCGCTGCTTGCCAGCCACCGGCACAGCAGGCACGCGGTGCAGGACGCTTACTGCCTGCGCTGCGCGCCGCAGGTACACGGCGCGGTCCGGGATGTCCTCGGCTTCGCCCGGCAGGTGCTCACCATCGAGCTGGGGGCCGTGGTGGATAACCCGGTCATCGTGCCCGACGGCGAGGTCATGACCACGGGGAACTTCCACGGTGAGCCGCTCGCGTTCGCCGCCGACATGCTCGCTATGGCCGTGGCCGAGCTCGCGTCGATCAGCGAGCGCCGGGTTGACCGGATGCTCGACCCCGCGTTTTCCCGCGGCCTGCCGCCGTTCCTGGCCCCCGCGGCCGGCACCAACTCCGGCTTCATGCTGGCTCAGTACACCGCGGCCTCGCTAGTCAGCGAGAACAAGGTGCTCGCTCACCCGGCCAGCGTTGACACCATCCCGACCTCGGGCAAGCAGGAAGATCACGTGTCGATGGGCTGGACCGCGGTGCGCAAGCTGCGTGAGGTGGTCGGCAACGTCCGAGCATGCCTGGCGGTCGAGATCTGCTGCGCCACGCAGGGGATTGACCTGCGCGAGTCGGTGGCCGAGTCCAGCGTGCCGCTGCGGGCCGTGCATGACCTGGTGCGCTCGGCCGTGCCGCGGATGGACGTGGACCGCGAGGTGGCCGCCCAGCTCACGGCCGTCGACACGCTACTGCCGGAGATATGCCGGGTGGCCGCCGAGGGCTGCACCGCGTTCCGGTAGCCGCGGTGGCACCGGAGGTCCGCCGGGCGGCGGCATCCTGCTCGCCGCTGCGCTCTTGTTCGTCCGCGCCCTCGCTCGGCTGAGTCCGGTCGCGGCCTCAGCGCCGTTGCGGCCCGATAGGGGCCCCGTTGGTCACGAAAAGTAACCCCGACCCACCATGGGGGAGTAGACCGGGGTGAGCCCGGCGCGCCTGACGGCTTTGTTACGCGTTGCGGAGCAGATCGTTTAGTTCCGCCTCGATATTGATGAAGCCGCTTTCCCGGCCGGCCGGCACGATTTGGTATGTGCGCTGGAGAAACGCGGTCATCGCCTGGGCTGGCGCCTCAAAGTGAGCCTGGCCGAATGGGGACGACAGCTCGATATTCAGGACCTTGCCGCCGACATCCGCCGGCCCGATTACATCCAGATCGTCCGTTTCTGCGCATGACATTGGCGACGGCCACACCTGTACATCACCGTCGCCCTGCCGTGACTCGATCCCGGCGGCCAGGAGGTCTCTGGCGAAGATCCACTCGACCGGTTCGTCGGTGCCTACGTGGAACGCCATGCGCACCGCGTAGGGGTCGCTGCCGCTGTAGTACATACTGGCCACAAGAGGAACAATCGTTTGCTGTGGGACAACAAGCCTAAGACCGAGCTCGGCCGAGATCGTGGTGCTGCTGCTTCGGTTCATCGCTTACCCACCTCTACCTAGCCGGGTCCCGGACAACCGGGCTCTGCCAATCTAACGCGACCGGCTGTTGACGATGACGCGTACGGAGGGTGAAGTTATCCCAAGTAGTCAGTATTCCGTTTTGCGTCTTTCGTTCCCAGCCAGAAGACGGGACCTCATCGTCGCCCTGACCTGGACAAATGTCATCCGGCTCGATGCCACGACGTTGAAGCAGTTTAGTGTTCCGGTGCGTCGATTGCATAGCCTGTGACTTCTATCTCATGCATTTATCTACAAGGTGTTTCAATAACAATACTGTGCGTAATTGAGGAAGTTCCGATGCGCACGTTTGCAGGATTTAGCCATTACGCAGCGTTACTACCGGCCGGAGGCCGGCCGCGGCGGGCGCACGCGTGCGACGTGCCGCGAAGATGCGCTACCCTATGGGAGCGCACGGACGAGGCTGTCTCGAGGGCCGCTGGCCCCGGCGGGCATCTCAGGACCGGCGACGGGCGATTGGCTCAGCGGGAGAGCGCCTCGTTCACACCGAGGAGGTCACTGGTTCGATCCCAGTATCGCCCACCCAGCTCAGCGGCCAGTTGCGATCTTGTAACTGGCCGTTTTTGATGTCCGTACAACACCGAAGTACAGCAACGAGGTTAGCTGTCCAGCCATTGGCCAAGCTTCTTGAGAGCTTCGCGGGTGGCAGCGGACGGGACCTCGGTGTAGATCTCCATCGTGACGGCAATCTTGCTGTGCCGCAGGATCTGCATCGCCACGCGCGGATGCACATCGAGAGCGGCCAGCAGGGAACCGCAGGTCTTCCGGGTGCCGTGCACGGTGATCCTGGGTACCCGCGCTTTGGAGATGCAGCGGTCGAAGCTCCGGTTAAAGTTCCTCGGCTCTAGCGCTGTGCCGTGACGGGTGGTGAACACCAGACCGGTATCAACCCACGCTCCTCCAGCCCGGCCGCGGTCGGTCTCCTGTTGTTCCTTACGGAGCCTGAGTGCGGCTACACATAGTTCGGGGAGCGGCAGGGGCGCTTCTGACGTTTCGGTTTTGACCTCGCGGCGGAGGAGTTCCCGGCCCACTCGCTGGACCTGCTCGCCGACGTAGAGCTCAGCGGTTTCGAAGTTGACCAGCTCCCAGGTGAGCCCGAGAACTTCTCCCTTGCGCAGGCCCAGGGCCAGGATGAGGACGAATGCCGCATACAAGGATTCCTCGTTGCGGCGTGTGGATTCCAGGAACTGGCGGGCATCATCGACGGTCCACCAGCGGCGCTTGCGGGTGCGCGGTGCGGGCAGTCGGATCACCGCAGCGGGATTGCGGGAGATGATCTCCTCTTCGGCGGCGCACGTGAAAGCGGCCCGGAGTGTGTCACGGGCATCGGCGCGGCTCCGTGCGGACAAGGCCGCATGGCAGCACTGGCCGATCGCGCAGCAGCGGCGCTTTTCCTGCGGGCGGGCGGCATCCTTGCCCTGAGAGCAGCACTGGCAGACCTGTGCCAGCTTGTTCAGCCATTGCCGGATGTCCTTGACCTGGAGCTTGTCGAGTCGCCTGGTTCCGAGGTAGGGGACGATGTGCAGGCGCGTGAACGCCTCGTATTTCTCGTAGGTCTTCGGCGCCAAGTTCGGCCGGACGACCTCACGGAGCCAGTAGTTCATGTACTGGCTGATGGTCGGCACGCTGGTTAGTACGGGTCCTTCGCTGGCCTGGCTTTGCAGTTTGATCCACTTGGCGTGCACCTCGTCGTGAGTCTTGCCGTAGACCCACTTCCGCTTGCGCTCGCCATCTGGGGTGGTGACCCAGGCGTAAGCGGCGTAGCCGGTGCGGTACGGGAATATCGAGCTCTCGCCGTTCCGGCGTTTGCTCACGCCGACTGCTCCTCTACCCGCTGGCGGATGTACTCATCAACCCATTCGGGCAGGATGCGACGGTTCCCGCCGTCCTTAACCGAGCGGATCTGCCCAGAGTGGACCAGGTGCTTGGTTTTGGTCAGCCCGTAGTTCAGCATGACCGCGACCTGCTCGATGGTGTACCACCGTGGCATGACGACCTCACTAAGCGAGTTCGTGTCGTAGTGCACTGATTCTCCTGCTGGTAAGGCTACATTCGATTTTTTTGACGTTTAAGTGTCAGTATCGAAGCGGTCATGCGGCCTGGCGGCCGAAGACGCTACTTACGGATTCGTCGGCAAGTTCTTCGCGTCCGGCTTGGCGGCGTTTGCGGGCCTGGTCGGCGGCGGTGTTGGCGAGCAGCGCGTCGCCGCTGGTTTTCCAGCCGGTTCCGGCGTAGGTGAAGGTGCCGACGATCAGGACGGTTTCCTCCTCGTCGGTGTGGTCGGCGGTGCGGATGGGTCCATGTTCGGGTCCGGTGTCCTGGCTGCGCCGGTAGCTGATGCGGGCCTGGCGCAGTTCGCGGAAGGTGAGGGAGTAACGGCGGGCTTTGGTGAGGAAGTGGCCGCCGAAGCCGAGCATGTGCGCCCAGCGGCGCAGGCTGACATAGCCGGGGTAGTTGCCAGTGCTCCAGCAGGCGGCGATGAGCCGTTCGGGGTGGGTGCCGTCCGGGTTGGCGTACAGGTCGATGGTGCCGGTGGTGATGCGGGCCGAGGCGTGCCCGGCGGGTTCGGTGCCCTTGGTGGAGTACTTAGCCAGGTAGCTGGCGACGGCCAGGTCGCTGAGGTCTACGCTGCCGGTCATGGTGATGACCCGGGCGTCGGTCTGGATGCCCCAGGTGATCGTCCAGCCGCCGGGTGCGGCCGGGTGCGGGGCCGTGCGGTAGCTGATCGCCTGGGCGGCCCAGGTGGCGGCGTCCAGCAGGTCGGTGACGCTGAGGACCGCGGGCGGGGGCAGGAGCTCATCCGGGTCGCGGGGGTCGTAGCCGTCGAGGCGGAGCAGGGCGTGGAAGTGGACCGCGCCGCGGGCCTGGTATTCGGCGGCCTTGCCGTGAGCGACGCGGACCGGAGAGACCAGCCGGGACCGGGCGTCCCCGGTGGGGATGCGGATCGGGGGGATGCCGCGGTGGCGGGCGAGCTGGGACAGGCGGCGTTCGATGGCTTGCTTGGTGCGCCGCCATAGTTCCCCGGCCTGGTTGTTCCACACGACGTGGGCGGGGTAGTCGTAACAGTCCGGGCACAGCGGCTGCCCGAGCCGGGGGTCATCGGCCCGGTGCCGGGTGAAACAGGCCGCTGGCCGCCCGTGGTCGCAGGTGATGGCGTCGCGGCGGGGGTGGCAGGGGCCGGGCCGGCAGGTGCAGCGGGACCGGTCGGTGCAGGTGTGCTGGCGGACCGGGCGAGTGTGGACCGGCCCGAACGATGGGGCGGTGAAGGTGACGAAGACCGCCGGATGGGTGGCAACCTCGGGGGTGATGCCCTTGCCGCCGGTGAGCCCGGCGCGGATGAGGTGGTAGGCATCGCGGCGGTAGGTTTCGGCGCAGCCGGGGCAGGTGGTGGCGCGGCGGTTGCCGCAGGGCTTGTAGATCACCCCGTCCGGCATGCCGAGGGTGGGGATGGTGCGCAGCAGCTCCCCGGTGGCCGGGTCGATGTGGCGGATGTCGCCGCGCAGCCGGATGGGGCGGGTGCAGGCGGCAGCGTGCCAGACGTGATCGAGCCAGGCCCGGTATCCGGCGTGGTGCCGTCCGGCGAATATGCGTTCATCAGTGAACTGGAAGTGCAGGACGCAGGCCGGGCAGCTGCAGGATTGCCGGTAGGTGTGTTCTGTTCTGGGGGGGCGGGGTCCGGTGGTCGCCCCCGTGCCCGGACCCTGGCGGGTTCCGGGCAGGAGAGCCAGCATCGGGCTGGTGGTGTGGGTCACGGGCAGCTCCCGGTATCCGGAGTGCTGCTGGTGTCCGTGACGAGCGGGGGAATGTCGCCCCAGCGTTGCTGGGCTCCTTGGCGGGTGATGCCGAGCCGCATGGCGATGTCGGCCCAGCTGTAACCGAATGCGCGCAGGCCGGTGATGGCGTGGCGGGTGGCGTCCTCGAGGTCATCGGCGAGGGCGGCCATGGTGGTGATGGCTTCGATATCGCCGGAGGCGACGCGGCGGCTGTAGGCGCGGATGACGCGTCGGAGGAACGCGGCGTACTGGTCGTTCTCGGTGACCCGGTAGCGCCGTTTCGGTGTCAAGGGCTTGTTGACACCAGACGGGCGATCAGCAGGACGGGCGGCGTAAGTCATGGCCGCCGTCCTCCGGACGCTGAGAGGCATCGTGAGCGAGGCTGATGTCCCGCAGGAGGCGCC
Source organism: uncultured Actinomycetes bacterium (assembly GCA_963806335.1). Classification (GTDB taxonomy): domain Bacteria; phylum Actinomycetota; class Actinomycetes; order Streptosporangiales; family Streptosporangiaceae; genus Palsa-504. The sequence continues at coordinate 45,579 of CAWDXO010000009.1, read as the reverse complement.
GGGCGGCGCTGACATCGTGATCGGTGTAGGCGGTGCGGACGCCGGAGACGGACATGCCGGTGGCGGCGGCCAGGTCAGCCAGCTTGTAGGGGCGGGGGGTAGCCAGCTCGCGGGCATAAGCGAGCAGGATGCGGATGTCGCGGTCGGCCTGGTCGCGGCGGGCGCGGGCGGCGCGGAGGGCGGCCAGGACGGGATCGCTGGCTTGCCAGGTGGTATCGACGGGGCTCAGGTGGCGTGCGGGTGTGGTCATGAGGGGTCACCTTCTGGTGCAGTCGTTGCATTGGCCGGTGGAGCGGGGGATGCAGTAGGGCTTTTCGGTGCCGCAGGTGGCGCAGGTGCGCCGGGCGGCCAGGGCCCGATTGAGGGCGGTGAGCTGGGCGGGGGTGGCCTGCCGCCTGGGCAGGGCGAGGTCGGCCCGGTACAGGTAGGCGACGCGCTGGCCGCGCCGCCACAGGATCTGGGCGGTGGGCTGCTGCCCGCCGGGGCGCAGGCCGCGGGCGCGGAGCTGGCGGGCGGTGAGCAGGTTCTTGGGTGCCCAGTGGTAGGGGTAGGTGGGGATGCCGTAGCGGCGGCCGTCGGGGTCGTAGAACTCGACGTGGATGCCCCTGTGCCGGGCGCCGTCGAGGACCGGGATCCTGCGGTTCCAGGACAAGGTGGAGATAGGTTGCATGTGTCCGCGTCCTTTCACGGGATGAGATGGGCAGGCAGGGGCCGGGTGCTGGCAGGCAAAGACCGGCCCCGTGCCGTGTCCGGGAGAGGAAATGAGGGAGCGCGTCCGGCCAGAAGGCTGGAAGTGTGCGCGTGATCCAGGTGACGCCGAGACTTGACGCTTACGCGTCAGTGGCGTTCTTGGCCTGGAATTTCTCGCCGCAGGCCAGGCAGATGATGGGGGCCTCGGCGAGGGTGGAGGCGGCGACGCGGATGCTGCGCCCGCAGGGGCAGGCCGCCGCGATGAAATTCGAGTTGCGCCGGGGCGTGGCGCCGGTGATGGTTTCGCCGTGCCGCCACAACGTCATCGCCTCGGTGAGGGCGTCGAGTTGGCGGGCGTAAGCGAGCTCGGTAACAGGAGTGATGGTGCTGGCGGACCAGCCGTTGCGGTCGTCGTGGGTGACGGTGAGGCCGAGTTCTTCGGCGTGGGTTTTGAAGTGCTTGTTGTGGTAGCGGCCCTGGCGGGAGGTGTCCTTGATGTCGCGGGCGTGGGCCAGGGCGTGGGCGGCTTCGTGCAGCAGGGTGCCGAGGACCTCAGCCGGGCTGCGGCGCAGTCCTTCGCCGCTGATCATGATCTCGGTCAGCTGCTCGCCTGCGGCGTTCCAGCGGCCGGGGGCGTGGTGACCGAGCCGGGTCTGCTTGCCGTCGGTTCCGCTGGCGATGATGATGACGGCCGCGGGTATTTCGGGGTGCCAGCGGCGGATTTCCAGCCAGGTATCTTCCAGGACCTTCAGGATCCGGCTGGCGGCCTGGGAGCCGTTGCCGTGCCCGGAGCCGTTCCGGTCGCGTGTCCCGTTGCCGGAATTAGTGGACCCGGACCGCGTATTGCTGTTACCCGAGGTCTTGCTTCCGGTGTAGGTGCCGTGGAGGCGGTCGTAGCGGCGTCGCCGGTCGGGGTCGGTGAGGGTGTCGTAGGCTTCGGTGATCTCCCGGAACCGGTCAGCGGCATCGGGGCTGTTGTTGATGTCCGGGTGGTATTGCTTGGCCAGCGTGCGGTAGGCCTTCTTGATCTGCTCCACGGTGGCACCGGCTTGGATGCCGAGGAGCTGGTAATAATCTTTACTGCTGGTTTTCATCGGGCTGTCCCGCCTCATCATGGTTTTCAGTCCATGCGCGGGTCTGCCAGTCATACCGGCGGATCTGCCAGTTGTACTGGTCGCCTTGCCAGTAAGGCTGTTTCTGCGCGAACTGTGCGCAGGTCAGCCATTGGTTTGCTTCGTCCTTGCTCATCCAGCCGCTGTGCTGAGTTCCGGTATCAGCATCGAATATCGCGTAACGGTCGGGTTGCTGTGCCTCGACGTACACGCGGACCATGCAGCCATTGCGGCGATTCGGATACGGGCCGTTTACCCCGGTGACATCGAGGTCTTTGTTCTCCTGAAGGACCCTGACAGCGTGGTCGACCTCGGCAGGCTGGCCCATGATGCGGATTTTCATAGCCACCACCGGTCCGGGTCGTGGTAGTCGGCCTGGGTGACGCGCATGGGTGCGCAGCGGCTCAGCGGAGACCGGAGCTGGATCATCGGCCGGATCGCGATCGGGCCCTGCCATTGCCGGTCGAGGGCCCCGTAGCGGAGTTTGCGCTGGTAGCGCTGGAGGCCCTGCTCGAAGTCGGCGTGGAGCCATTCGATGGCCGGTGAGCCGTTCATGGCTGCCACACCTCGCCGCACTCGCCGCATTCCAGTGCGTAGGCTTCGGTGCGCTCGCCGGTGGTGACGCGGATTTCGCTGATGGTGTCGGCGTTCCCGCACGACGGGCACGTCGTGGTGCCGGGCATGCTGGCGGTGAATTCGGCGGTGGTGGCGAATCCGGTGTCGCCGATGCAGTCGGCGCAGCGCCAGTACCCGGTCTTGGACGGATAGGCGTTGTAACAGGCGATGGTGGCCTGGCAGCCCTCGCAGCCGCCCAGGATGTCCACGCCGCTGGACAGGCAGTCCTCGGCGGTGTAGAGGTCTTTCTCGCCGACGACGGATTTCACGTAATCGAGGATGGTGATCGGCATGACGAGTTTCCTTTCTCGGGATTGGCGCTGAAGCGTCAGGTCCAGGTGTCGGGGGTGACGTAGCCGTGGTAGGACTCGTGCGCGTAGTGGCGGGCCATGGCGTGATCAGAGATCGCGGTCATCTGGTAGCCGACCGGGCCGAAGGAACGGACGGCCCGGTAGTGGCCGGAGTAAGCCAGTTCGTTCTCGACGGGGACGCCGAGCTGGCGGGCGAAGTGGTCAACCTGGGCGCATCCGCTGTCGTCGGCGCTGCTGGCGCTCAGGAGGATGTCGGCGCCGTGCGTGGGGATGGCAACGGCGGGGTGCTGGTCGAGGTAGTCGGCCAGGGCGCGCAGGCCGCTGATGAAGGCCTGCCGGGCGGCGGTGTCTGTGGTCGGTGACATGAGTGCGGGTTCCTTTCTGGGGTGGTGGTCAGGCGACGGCGACGGCCGGGCCTGCGGTGGGGTGGGACCCGGCGCGGCGGGTCCAGGCGGCGTAGTCGGCCAGGGCGATGATGTCGGCGTCGGTCAGGTAGGCGACCTTGATCCGCTGGGGGCTGCCGCCTTCGGCGATGAGGAAGCCTTCGCCGGGGTTGGTGGGGCTGATATCGGTGGCGCAGAAGCCGGCTTCGGACAGGCCGTCGCCGAGGATGATGTTGGAGCTGCCGACAGAGGTGCAGCGGAACGCGGCGCGGTAACCGAAGATGTCGCGCAGGCTCTTGGGGATGATGTCCACTGAGGGCCGCTGGGTGGCGGCGATGACGGGCATGGCGGCGGCGCGGCCGCGGGCCACCAGGTCGCGGAGCAGGGAGACAAACAGCCGCTGGTCGGCTTCGGCGCCCAGCACGGTGGCGAACAGGGCGATCTCATCGAAGATCGAGGTGATAACAGACAAGCCGTCGCCGGGTTCGATCTTGCGGCGGCGGTGAGCCCGCAGCCAGGCGTACCGGTTGTCCATCACGCGCTGGAGGCGGAGCAGGGTGATGATGGCGTGGTTCAGGTCGGGGCCGACGAATTCATCGGCGATGTCATCCCACATGCCGAGCTCGACCTGCTTGCCGTCGAACAGCACCAGCCGGCTGTTCAGCGACAGGGCGACGTGAGCGGCGAGGGTATTCAGCAGCCCGGATTTGCCGCCGCCGGGTTCACCTGCCGCAAGCAGGTTCCGGTAGATCAGCCGGATGGCCACGGGCAGGCCGAATTCGTCGCCGCCGATGTGGATCGGGTCGTACATCGACAGCATCGGCCCGACCGGGATAGAACCGGTAGAGGGTGCGGGGCCGGTCATGATGGGGGTTCTCCTTTGCCGGAAGGCAAGGGGACCTCAGGCCCGGTGCATGCCGTGGCCTGAGGTTCCCGTCGCGGGTGGTATGTCAGCCGGGCAGCCCGGGGAAGAAGGCGGCCCCGGTGACGGGAAGACGGCCCCGGTGTGGCTGGGTTCAGACCCAGTCGGAGATGTCGTCGCTGAGGACCGGGGCAGAGGTGGTGTCCGCCGGGGCGGGCGCCTTGCGGTCAGGACGCGGGATACGCGCCGGCTTGGACGGGGTGACCTCGCTCGCGGAGACCTGGGGCAGGTCCAGGGCCGTGGGGACCTCGACCGGATCCCGCTCGGTAGCGGGGGTGCCGGACTTGATGAGGTCGAGCAGCGGGGAGGTAATGGTGCCGGTCAGCACGTCACGGCGTTTGATGTCCATCCGGACGAACGCGGCGTTGGACCGGGAAGCCGCCTCGGCGACAGCGTTGGAAGCCCAGCAGGCGACGGCGATCTTGTCGAGCCGGTCGAGCAGGTCTTCCAGGGCCAGGCCGGGGCGCAGCCAGATCCAGACACGTTCCCCCACAGGGGTGGGGCGTGCCCACAAGATCAGCGGCAAGCTGCCGGTGCGGTTAGTGATGATGAATTCGGAAAAGCAGGTCCGGATGCGGTGCCGGGTGATGATGCACCACAGCACCTGGTGAAGACGGATGCGGACCGGCTTGATGGCGGCGGGAATGCCGACGATCAGGACCACCGAGCCCAGCCGGTAGATGAGCGTGGTGTGCTCGGCGAGTTCGATCCAGCCGAAGATCAGCCCGCCAGCCAGGGCGGTTTCGGGGAGCCACCACCAGATGGCGCGCAGGATGGGCCAGGCGGCCACGATGGCGCCCGCGATAGCACCGGTGATCAGCCCGGCGGCCAGGCCGACGAGCAGGGCGATGACCGGGTGCCATTTGCTAGCCGCGACGGTGGCGGTCAGGACGCCGACGATCACCCAGGTGACGTAGAACACGATCTTGGCCTTGCGGCGGTAGGACCGCATGACCGGTTCCTCGATGACCGTGATCGTGCCGGTTCCGCGGGTGAACATGCCGCGATTAGAGTTAGGCATGACGCAACTTCCTCTCGACAGGTTGTTTGCGTGATAGGGGCCTTCGCTTGAGCCCCAGCCGGGCCAGGGGGAATTGGAGTCCTCCTGGCCTCGGCGTTGTACGGGCTAGTTGGGACTGATGCCGACGGTGAGACGGTCGGCGGGTAGAGGCCGGGTGGTCAGTTCACGGACGTACAAGGCCGTCGTTAGCACTGAGACGATTACCGCGCTGTTCGCGATGATCAGGTCCTCTACGGTCCGGCCACCGGGTGGCATGCTGAAGTACTGGCGGATAGCCGCGTCCTGGACTTCGAGATTGATCTCGATCTCGCTGCGGAGCGCGTCTACTGACAGGGCAGCGGCTTCGCGCTGAATCTCCCTGATGAGCTGGCCGAGTGTCGGCATGTACGGCCTTCCTTCCTCTCGGCGGGTCTTTTGACGCTTAAGCGTCAGACGTGATGAACAGACACCCCAGGTGAAACCCATGACAGGCGATTCCCGGTCAACCGGTCTTGACCGAAGCCAGACTCACCGTCTTGATCTCTTCCGCGCGGAACGCCACGCCGTTGCGCCCATTGGTCGCCCACGGCAGAGCCTCCAGCTTGGACACGGCCACGTGCTGTCCCACCTTCACGTTCGGCTTCTCACCAGCCGTAGTGATGGCGATGACCTCGCCGCCGTCGTCGTCCAGGACGAACACCTGCGTCGACCACATCGGACGGCCCGTGTTCCGCTCGACCTTCTGACGGCCGTTCTGCTCGAGCTTCTCCACCGGGTCCTTCGTCACCGTCACCTGCTTGCTGCCGGTGTCCACGTAGAGCTTCATCAGGCTCTCCTCTCGATTCGTGGCCAACCGTTGACCACAGGTAGAGTCTGGAGTGGTCATACGAACACAACTAGTGACATAGCTGGTGTCATGAGCAGACAACCAGGGGACAAGCGGATGTCACCATGCATGTCACCCCCCATGCCGTAGGTGACACTTAGAGGGAGAGGAATCACCCTTCGGGAGGAGCACATTCCTGATGGCCGATGACCGACCCGCGTGGGCTCGACGGATGTACAACGAACGTCAGGCACGCGGCTGGAGCCAGGCGGACGTGATCAGAGCCATGCGCGCGCACTACTCGCACGTGGACTCCACCAAGGAGCTACCCGGCACCTCCAGCCTGTTGCGGCAGTACAAGCGCTGGGAAGCAGGCGAGGTCACTCCCAACGAGTTTTACCAGCCCATCATCGCGGCGACGTTCGGCACGGTCACCCACGCGATGTTCCCGGTGGCGCCGAAGCGCGACGCCGACGCTGACGTCCTGGCCGTCACCGGCATGAACACCCTTGAGCTGGTGAGCCGCCTGCAGCGTTCTGACCTAGATCAAGCCACCGTCGACGCACTGCGGATCATGGCCGACCGGCTGTGCTCGGAGTATCCGTTCATGCCGAGCGACCAGCTCCTGGTAGAAGGCCGGTCGTGGCTCCGCCGGGTCGTCTCCTTCCAGGGCCAGCGCCTCACGCTGAATCAGCACCGCGAGATCCTGACACTGGCGGGCTGGATCGCCTTGCTGATCGTGTGCGTCGAATATGACTCAGGCGACCGGCAAGCGGCCGAGACCACCCGCCAGGCCGCGCTATCTCTCGGGACAGAAGCCGATCACCCTGAGATCAAGGCATGGGCACACGAGATCCGGGCGTGGATCGCCTTGACAACCGGTAATTACCACGGCGTCGTCAGCGCGGCACGTGCGGGCATCGAAACCGCCCCGCATCACAGCGTGGCCATCCAGCTGGCCGCGCAAGAGGCGAAAGCGTGGGCACGCATCGGAGACCGCAGGAGCACGGAAGTCGCGCTCGACAAAGGCCGCAAGCTTCTCGAAGCCATGCCGTATCCCGATAACCTCGACCACCATTTCGTCGTCGACCCGACGAAATTCGACTTCTACACGATGGACTGCTACCGGCATCTCGCCGAGGACCGTCTAGCCGAGACCCTCGCCACCGAGGTCATCCAGGCGAGTACCGACTTCGATGGGACCGAACGCGCGCCCATGCGACTTGCCGAAGCACGCATCACGTTGGGAGTCGTAGCGGCGCGCCAGGGAGATCTTGAGCAGGCAATCCATCATGGCACGCACGCTCTGAGTGCACCGCGCAAGTCGCTACCGTCACTGCTCATGGTCAGCCGCGATCTCACCAAGGTTCTAAACGACCAGTACCCAAAGGAACCCGAGACGCAGGCTTACCTTGATCAGCTTCAGGCGCTCAGTTCATTAACGAATTCATGGTCTGCTCAGGCTCACTGAGCAAACCGCTAGCTCCAAGGGTCCGGGCAAGCTTGGGGAGCATCTAATCCGTAGGAGTGGGCACATCGTCCAGAACCATCCGTCGCGGGTTGTGTGGGCTGATGTTCCAGAGTCGTCCGTACAGTCAGGCGTTGTCCAACAGCTTGGCAGCAGTGTTGGCAGCCCCGACGTTCCAGGCACGCCGACCCTGACCGTCGGACCGACCCTACTTGACCGCAAACTGCTTGGGCGCCGCAGATCTACAGCGTGGGTCATTCGGACTTCTCTATATCCGCGGTCCGGCGCCATGCTATATATTTAAGCGATATACCTCTGTCCGCCAGATGCTTCTTAGCGTCTTGCGCAAGGGGCTCGAATCCTGTGTGAGGATTATAACCGTGCTTGTGCTCGCGATGGGCAAGGAACGGTTTAGCTGCTTCCCAAGTCCTTGCTATCGAAAGGTCCCATGCATCCAGGGTGTCGGCCTTATTTACATAACCTTTTCGAACGTATATACCAAGGAGGTTAAACCCGGAAATGGCGCCGTTTATATCGCGATAGTCCTCATCGCTCAACCGTTCGACAGAAGGTTCATCGGTGACTTTCTCAAAGAGAAGGTAGCGTCCCTTCTGATGCCTATCACTAGTGAGCATTTCATGCATCTTGAGAAGAATGTCCCGCTTGTCCCTTTGGCGATTTAGAATAAATACATACATTGAAAATACGAGCGCGACGATGGAGAGTGCAATCGAGATATCTGCTGTCATCAGGACCTCTAGTTGATTGGGTTGGGTTCAGCCGGGTTGGCTCATCCTTCCGATACGCGCCATCCTGAGCTGGCGGTTACGGTGAAGCGCTCGGAGGACTCAACCCCAGCGTTCTAATCCGTAGCAAGATTCCGGCCGTCCAGACCAGCCATCATTTGTCGGATGGGCCTGCTCGCAGACGCCACGGACGGCGGCCAGGTCCAACTAGATCCGAGACCGTCCACATCTGTTGTTGGCAAATCCGTTAGCGAGATCAGCTTTAGTCAGCTCCTTGGCGTCGGACGTAGGGTCTAAGAAAGGTTCAGGAGCAGCCAGTAGATGCCTTGAACGGAACCGATATGCTTGTCGTCCGACCCGAAGGTTGAGGTAGGCCTGGACCCTGGTTCAGCTGACCAATTCTAGAATACCTCCAGGAAACATTGTAACGGTCAGTAAAAGACATCGATTGGACATCAACTACAGCATACCGAAAGTGATGTGGCTGCATAAGCGTCATCATTTCAGCAAATGCAGTATTCGTAATGTTAATGGTACCCACCGAGCATGCTGGTATGTTGAAGAGAAAGAAAGCGAAGGTTCTGATTGTCGGCGCCGAACTGGGGATATGGTTGAACAGGACAACGTCAACGTTGAAGACAACGAAGTGCACCGGCGCATTTGAATTGTTCGTTATAATAGTTGCACCTAGCAAATTGTTCTTGCCAGAGTTGTCCTGTGCGAATGACACGCCTTCGGCATCGTCCTGCTGTTGCTCGGTTATCGAGTTGACATCTGCCTGATGCGCGTCATGATAAGTTGCGTAAGCAATAGTCAGGGTTGCCATACCTGCCACAAACGCGACCGAGAGCTTAAGCGTGGAAAATGAAAAAACCTTCTGCCGCCAGCTTTTCTGCGGCGACGTTTGGGGGACATCAGGCGTAACCGCGGCCTGAGCGGCGGCTTTGGGGGGGACCGCGGGCGTAACCGCAGCCTGAGCGGCGGCTTTGGGAGACTGCGAACGGCGCTGTGGCTTCTTCTTTGCGCCTGTCATGTCTTCAGTGTAAGGAGTAAGACTCCTTGCCTCGGCTGATCAACATTGTCGACATCGTGGAGTTCGGGGGAGGACTTCTAATCCGTAGCTATCCGTGTGGGCGTCCGGACCCGTTCAGACCAGTCCGTGACCTAGGGCGCGTTATGTCGGCTGCCCGTGAAAGTCCGGCGAATCAGGAAGTCGTTCATCCGTGTGGCCCCCGGCCGTGCTCGACGCCAGGCACGCGGCGCTGCCCCGATGCACTGGTTCGCGGCCGGAGCTGATCCAGCCCTCCGCCTAGCCTCACTTGATGTGCGACAGATCGGCTTCGCTTGATGGGCGACACACCCTAGGCCCACCCTAGGCCCCTTCGATTCCAGCGATCTTTCCAGGCACGTCCGCTTGCCGTCTCGGTGAGCCTGGCTCAAGCTAGCCGCAGCCTGCCAATCCGGCCGGGTGAGCCTGTCCGAGCGCAGCATAAGCGTCCCGTCCGACTGGCAGGCAACGGCTGCCAGCATCTCACCCACGCCGGTCATGCCGGATCGCGGGCTGCCTAGTCCCTCGATAGCCTTCTCAGCGAACGGTACACGGATGAGCGCCTAGCTAACTAATTCCGTGAGTGCTAATCTACAAGTCCGAACGGACATGCAACAGCGCTCACGCCAACCGCCTGTCTTACTACATCCCAAGGGGAACAGCTGTGAGCTTCAGTGACGAGGTAGCTGCTGAATACAAGCCGGGACCCCCTTCTCGCGAAGAACAGATGATGCGGGCTTGGGCCGCTCAGTGGTTCGAGCGCGTAGGCATCACTGATGCGCCCGAGGTCAAGCTGAGTTACCCGCATGTCCTTGATGACAGACACAGCGCAGACCTCGGCCGGGAAATCTACCGGCCCGGCGTTCAGGCCTCCTGGGAGTATGACGGCTACCGATACGAAATCTCGCCTATTGGCGAGGGCCAGATCCCCACTCCTTCGTGCTACGTACAAATCTACACACGCCATGGGTCGAAGCCCGCCAACACTCGCGCCGAGATTGGCAAGGCTATCACTGAGGACCGCGCTTAGAGCCTCATCAAGCAGGACCGAGTCCCATCAAGCGAGACAGCACACACTAGGCCCTTAAGCCGATCGGGTCGGAACCGGGTCCCGCCATCCCTCCGCCTAGCCCTCGTGTGAGAACTTTCTGTACGTTTTCAAGGCGGCCCGCCGGGCCGCTCGCGCCGCCGACACGGCGCGCACGCCTACGCTCCCGCTGGCGCTCCCGCTACGGCGGCGCCTGGTGCCGGTCGGCTGGCGCGAAAAGCCTGAGATCAAGGCAGGCCGACAACCGACGTAGGAGACCGGAGCCGCGGCGGATTTGACAAGGGAACCCTCGCGGCGCCTCCCATCGGGCTTATGCGGGCAGGCCAGAAGCCAGCCCGATCGCGAGTACAGCGTACGAGCCGCCGCCCCTTATCAAATCCGCCGCTCTGTTTGCACGAAGCTGCCCCGCCCGCTGCCCACTGCCGCGCTGGCACTTAAGCGTCAACGTAAGCACCACGCTAGGCTAATGAGGGTTGCGCACAGGAATGACAGCACGGGCTGCTTCTGCGAAACTGTCTACCAGCCTGAGGTCCACTCCTTGCACTCCACGGTGAGCCTTATCTAGAAATTCTGGTATCGCGCGAGCTCCTACCGTAGTCATCGACTGCTTGCTACCCGCTGCCTGATCGCGGATTACGACGAGTCCCTTAACAACTTCCTGTCTAATGTAATCGGAAGCCCACGAAACTTTTGTGCCTATATCTAGCAGACAGAGCACAGCCACGCCTGCATCGTCGGGTCGCTCCTCAAGAATTGCAACTTGACCTAGTTTAGCCAGAAAGCGCACGCCCTCAATGGCGGCGGCGTCCCGGCCATTAGACCGCACAATGCCTTCTATGCTGGTTGCCGCGGCACGGACAATGTATTGCATACGTTCTTCAATGGCGGCCTTACCGATTATGTAAAGCTGGGTTACGGCTTCCCTTGGCACGGAATCTTTTCCAAGAGACTCAATTTGTGTAACAACTTGCCGCGGAGTTGACTCAAGGTGACGGATAGTACTCGACTTTCCCAGCTCACCAAGGTGACCGACCGCTGCGCTGGGAACCACCGGCCACTCTTCGCGTGAACTTTGCGTCTTCGTGTACCTGCCAAGAGCCCCCATCCCCAAAGCAACGTCTTTTGCTATAACGTCGAGCCGCCGCTCCACGGCGAACATTCCGATCGCCGCTAGAGCCTCAAGCAGGTCCTCCCCCTTGTTTTTGAGGCGCTCGGCTTCAGTCTTACTATGTACAGAATTAATTGCGGCTACTATGACATTCGGCGTCCAAGGGTCGTCGATGGTGCGGAGCGCTGTATCGCGCAACTGGTTCAGTATTTGATAGCGGACGGCTTTGCAAAGAGGACAGCCCCTGTTATCCTCGGCAGAATCATGTGCCGTGAAAGTGTGCATGACTATCCGCGCCATCTCATCAACGCATACTTCGAAGGTTGCATACTCTTTAAAGCCGAATGAACTAGCGAGATAATCGGCGATTTTTGCTTGAGTCGAAATTGCCGTCTCAAGCATTTTGTCGCGTACAGGGCTTCCCCGGGGAGGCAGAGGCTTGTTCAGAAGACTGATTATCCGATCTGCCAGACGGGCGAGCTCATGCTCAGGATCGACCCGATCCCGAAATCTCAAGAAGTACGGAATAAGCCAGTATAGGGTGGCTGCTGTGCACGTGGCGGTCAACCGAATGAGGATTGGGTTCGGCTGGTTCAAAGCCCACAGTGGCACCAGAACGGCAAAGATAAAACCGACCAAGTAAAAAATCGTCAGCTGATCAAAATAATCACTCAACACGCGAGGTGAATGTCTTGATGCGAGTTGAGCAACGATCAGTGAAACAGTCAACACAAGGGCGAATACAGCCGCAAGTGATTGCGCTTGACCTGAGAGCATGTCGAGGGTTTGAGACGAACTCGGGTCCACGGCATGCACCGGGAGTTCGGGCCAGAACCAGATGAGAATTATTGTCAGCGCGGTGAGCCCTCCCGCGAGAAGCGTGCCCCGGCGCCACTCTCGTGTAACGCGTGAACGCACATGCTGAAGTCCGCTGCCGAGCCGTGACCGCGCCGACGAGCCCAGTTTCGTTGACGGAACCATGGTTGCGCTCCAATAACTGTCCTTCCCGGATTGGCTCCCTGACCTCCTCGACTGACCTACCAACCGTCCCCGCCTCGGCCCCGCGGTCCAGGCAGTTTCTCCCGCTCAGGGCCACCCTGATGAATGTTTCACCAGTCTACGCGCCTGCGACCATAAGCAGGCGCGGGGAGGCGGCCGCCCTGGCCACCAGCGGCAAGCGGTGTCGGCGATCGCGACGAGGGGTATTTCAATCAGCCGGTAAGGGGATTCGTCTAGCTCAAACCCGGCCCTCTCTAAGCCGCCCCGGTGCTTCCGCTGCGGCCGGGCGGGGCTGAGCGGCGCACGCAAGACTACAAGCGGCACGGCACCACCAACTTGTCCGCCGCCTTGGAAGTGCCACCGGCAAGATCATCTCGGATTCCTACCGACGCAATACTGGATGGCATTGGCCTGGGAACAGTGCGGCCCGATGCCTGCGACAGAAGACCGTAGTATTTCCGGTGCCGCACCAGTTCCGCTTGTACCTATTGGGAGCCTAGTCCTGGGCTCTCAAGTCCTGCCCCGCACGCACGAGGCGTGGCTCGTGCCGCTGAACTTGCGGCCAGCGACTTCCATCCATTCCCGGCCATCAGAGTTCAGAGCGGTAGCAGCGACCTGGGCCAAGGCCACGTGCAGCTTCGCCAACTCTAGGAACCAGACTGCCCTCGAGCTGGAGTCATCGCCGGACTTAGCTTCCTCGAGAAACCTCTCGGCCGCTCGGTCGAGCTGGTTAAGATGCACTTACCGCAAGCGTGAATCTTATCGCCTTAGAATGGCTTGACGTTTAAATGTCAAAGCAGGGCCATCCCGCTCACCGCTCACCGCTCACCGTTGACGGTTCAATGACGGCAGGGGAGTGCAGCAGCAAAGTGCAGCAACCGCAGCGCACGGCACCGACCTCATATGACCGCTAAAGTCCTCTGACCTGCGCCAATGACCCCTATAGACTGCTTTGCCCTAGATGGTAAAGAGATGATCCATAGTTCGATTCGGCCGGGTACGCCAGCGCGCCAGCGAGCCCCTGTACCTGCGATGCGTTGCCGAATTTGACCGTATTGAATCGAGCGCGAATCGCGCGGTGGTTGTGCATGGATGCGTCTAAGTAGGTCTGATGGATGGTGGCGCTGCTATAATCGTCCGGGTGTGGAAACTGTAGCGCGATAGCGTTGTACACCAGAGCTGGTATTCGCCAGCAGCGGTCGGCATCGGGGTGTCGCTGGCAATGCTAGCCAGTTCCGCGCTTACGCGGGCGCAGTAGTGTGCTTCGGTGAAGTCGGCAGCAGCCGCTTTGGCCAAGACTGCGAGGATGTCGGTGTCCGCATTTGGGGCCATGAGTTCACGGAAGATCCGCTGGGCTGCTACAGGGCTGCCGACCAGCATGGCGAGAAGGACCTGGACAATCTGGTAGGGGCCTCCAGCTTCCGATCCAGTGAAGGCGGCCAGGTCGCGGTCTGGAATGCCAATACGGACTAGGCGGTAGAGGTTGACGAGCCTCTTGGCGGCCCGAGGAGTGGGAAGCAGCGGGCCGAGGCGCGCCATAAAGTCAACCTCTGGCTGACCTAGTTGAAGGCCCAGAGGCCGTAGATCGGGGATGACGGTAACTGGCTCATTGGTCGGCCTTATGAATTGGTGCTTATTCCAGTCGTCACTGTCACGTTCCCCTGCTCCCTGGAGACTAGCGTCGTGCGGGGACGGCGGCTCAAGCGCGGGTTCATCGTCGAGGCTGAGGACATCGTCGGTGTCGCTTGTAGCTGGCTCGCCTGTTGCGTGGTCGGCTGCGGCGCCGCCAGATCCGGATTCCAGTGTAAAGACCGTCGGCCGGGACTGCCGGATCGGAATAGTCGCTGCGCGTGATGGCAGCAGCGAACGCAGGTAGGAGGCCATGGCGGCGTCGGGAGGCTTAGCAAGCACGTACGGGATCTGGAAGATCTTGTCTAGATAGTCGACAGGGCTTGCTGGTCCTGCATCATCGTCTAGCTCCGGCGAACCGGCAGACGCGGTGAACGCAGACGCATTGCCAGAGCCGAACAATTCGCGATAGTGATACTCCAATGACCGGATAAGCCAGCGGGCGTCAACGGCAACTACTACTACGAACAACTCGAGTGCAAGCATGAGGTGAACTGCCTCAAGGACGGCCACGACCCGCCGTGGTGGACATCGGTCAAGGTCATCGATGTAGAGCACGATCCGTTCCAGCGGAGGAGGTGTAGTCGCTCCACTGGCGATCCATTCGCGGCGCGCGTCCGTCAGGTCGTCGGAAAGCCTTGCAAGGTCGTTGCGTACCTGGCCAAGCAGGCCCCTGTATTCCTCATAAGCATCGGGTGCTGCCCGCTCGCTCAAGAAGGCCGACAGTCTGGCACTGGCATCCACAAGAGCTAGCCGTTCTCTCAAGTCAGCCATCTCCTGATTTACAGCGTGTCGCCGCTCATCAAGGCGACGGCGCAGTCGGTCGATGATGCCCATCCCCGCCCCGCGCCAGTGCTCAAGCTGCTGCACAATAACCAATGCCGCTGCGGACCAGGCGGCGATGGCCCCGATCCGTGGACCCCAAAGCGACCAGACTGCATACGCGGCAACTCCAAGCACCGCCCAGCTCAGCAAGACCCATGGAGCTGAACGAATGTCGTAGGCAAGTTCACGGGCAGCGCCCGCGCTGACCCGCCAGGCGTAAGTGGGAGAGCCTAGCCATGCTAGGAACCCCCGCGGCCGACGGACGCGATCTGCCGCACGCAGCCCTTCGCTAAGCCGCCGACCCTCAGCCTCCCGCTCGGCAAGTTTCCTCCGAAGCATGGCACGTTCAGCCAGAACGGTAGACGAATCCGGCAAGCCTGATGAGCTGTCGGAATCGGCGGCCAGAGTGCGGAATAGGTTATCGACTAGCCCAGACCAGAGCTGGTCGTCGCTGTAATCCCAGGCGTTGAATCGCACCTGCCGCACGTTCGCTGCGAATACGCTGAGCCCAGGGTTGTTACGTGACATCTCTGCAAGAAGGTCGATTCGACGCTGAATCTGTAGCATTACACTGGATTTGCCGGCTCCCCAATCGCCGATGAGTGCGATTGCAAGCGGTGGAGACGTCTCGGCAGCGGCTATCAGCTCACTCAGTGTCTCTACATCGGAAGTGGCTCCAATTAGGTCGTCCGCGCTCGGGGCGTCGCTGCGGACTCCGGCCAAGGGTCGGCCAATTGTGCGCGGCGCGCCGAATCCAGTACCATCGATTTGCGCTCCGTTACGCGGATTCCAGATCCGGATGGTGCCGTCGTAGCCGCCGCTGGCCAAGGTGGCGCCATCGGGGGCGTAAGCGATCGACCGTGCTTCGGCGGTGTGGCCGGTCAGCTGGCGCTGCTGGTGACCGGTGGAGGCGTCCCAGATCCGGATCGTCGTGTCATGGCTCGCAGTAGCCACGGTGATCCCATCGGGGGCGTAGGCCAGCCAATATACGTGGTTGGTGTGGCCGGTGAGCTGGCGCTGCTGGTGACCGGTGGAGGCATCCCAGATCCGGACGCTGCCGCCGGTGCCGCCGGTGGCCAGGGTGGTGCCGTCGGGGGCGTAGGCCACCGAGAACACCGAGCCGGTGTGGCCGGTCAGCTCATGCTGCTGGTGGCCGGTGGAGGCGTCCCAGATCCTGATGGTACTGTCGCGGCTCGCGCTGGCCAGAGTGGCGCCGTCGGGGGCGTAGGCCACCGAGCACACCGTGCGGGTGTGGCCGGTCAGCTGGCGCTGCTGGTGGCCGGTGGAGGCGTCCCAGATCCGGACGGTGCCGTCATCCCCGCTGGTGGCCAGGGTGGCGCCGTCGGGGGCGTAGGCCACCGAGAGCACCGTACCGGTGTGGCCGGTCAGCTCGTGCTGCTGGTGGCCGGTGGAGGCGTCCCAGATCCGGACGGTGCCGTCATCCCCGCTGGTGGCCAGGGTGGTGCCGTCGGGGGCGTAGGCCACGGAGAACACCCGGCCGGTGTGGCCGGTCAGCTCGTGCTGCTGGTGGCCAGTGCGAGAATCCCAGATCCGGACGGTGCTGTCATCCCCGCCGGTAGCCAGGGTGGTGCCGTCGGGGGCGTAGGCCACGGAGAACACCCGGCCGGTGTGGCCGGTCAGCTCGTGCTGCTGGTGGCCGGTGGAGGCGTCCCAGATCCGAACGGTGCCGTTATCCCCGCCGGTAGCCAGGGTGGCGCCGTCGGGGGCGTAGGCCACCGAGAGCACCCGGCCGGTGTGGCCGGTCAGCTCGTGCTGCTGGTGGCCGGTGGAGGCGTCCCAGATCCGAACGGTGCCGTTATCCCCGCCGGTAGCCAGGGTGGCGCCGTCGGGGGCGTAGGCCACCGAGAGCACCCGGCCGGTGTGGCCGGTCAGCTCGTGCTGCTGGTGGCCAGTGCGAGAATCCCAGATCCGGAGGGTGCCGTCATCCCCGCTGGTGGCCAGGGTGGCGCCGTCGGGGGCGTAGGCCACCGAGAGCACCGAGCCGGTGTGGCCGGTCAGCTCGTGCTGCTGGTGGCCGGTGGAGGCGTCCCAGATCCGAACGGTGCCGTCATCCCCGCCGGTGGCCAGGGTGGCGCCGTCGGGGGCGTAGGCCACCGAGAGCACCCGGCCGGTGTGGCCGGTCAGCTCGTGCTGCTGGTGGCCAGTGCGAGAATCCCAGATCCGAACGGTGCCGTCATCCCCGCCGGTGGCCAGGGTGGCGCCGTCGGGGGCGTAGGCCACCGAGAGCACCGAGCCGGTGTGGCCCGTCAGCTCGTGCTGCTGGTGGCCGGTGGAGGCGTCCCAGACGGTGCCGTTATCCGAGCCGGTGGCCAGGGTGGCGCCGTCGGGGGCATAGGCCACCGAGAACATCGTGCCGGTGTGCCCGGTCAGCTGGCGCTGCTGCTGGCCGGTGCGAGGATCCCAAATTCGGACGATGCGGTCGGTACCGCAGGTGGCCAAGGTGACGCCGTCAGGGGCGTAGGCCACTGACCACGCCGTGCCAGTGTGGCCGCTGTAAGGCGCGAGGCCGAGACCGTTCACTTGGACCCCCACCGGTTTCGTAGACACCATCCGAAGTGGCACGATGGTCTACGAGGAGAGAACCGGAAGTGGGACAGGCTCGCAAGAAGTACACCCAGGAGTATAAGGACGAGGCCGTGGAGCTGGTGATAAGCTCCGGCCGTCCGATAGCGGAAATTGCCCGGAATCTGGGTATCAATGAGGGAACGCTGGCTAACTGGGTGAACACGGCGAAGAAGTCGGGAAAGCTGAAAGAAAAGCCGCTCGATACTGATGAGCGGGCCGAGCTGCGGGAACTCCGTGACGAGAACCGGCAGCTGCGGATGGAGCGGGACTTCCTAAAAAAAGCAGCGGCGTGGTTTGCGAAGGAGAATCAGTAAAGTTCGCGTTCATCGCTGAGATGGACCAGGTGAACGAGCGCAGGCCACGCGAGGAAAGATTCCCGGTTATATTCATGTGCAAGGTGCTGGAGGTATCACGGCAGGGGTATTATGCATGGAAGAAGCGCGCGCCGTCGGCGCGGCAGAAAGAAGACGTGACGCTGACCACGCTTATCGTCGCGATTCATGATGCGCATAAGGGCCGGTACGGTATTGACCGGATTCACGCGGATCTGGCCCGGAACGGGTACCGGGTCAGCCCGAAGCGGGTCCGCCGCCTAGCCCGGGCGGCTGGCCTGGCCTGCGTGCACCCGCGGCCGTACAAGGCCACCACGCTGCAGGATCCGGCCAACGCGGGCGGCCTGGTCGACCTAGTCGGCCGCGACTTCGTGCCGGCGGGTAAGGACCAGTTGTGGTACGGCGACATAACTTACATCTTCACGATGAGCGGATGGGCGTATCTGGCCACGGTAATCGACGGGTATTCACGGAAGATGGTGGGCTGGTCCGTCGCTGATAATATGCGGGAGGAAATGGTCATCGACGCGCTCGCCATGGCGGTGCGGAACCGGGATCCCGGTATCGGCGATGTCGTTTTCCACTCGGACCGCGGAAGCCAGTACACGGGCCGGGCGTTCCGGGATGCCTGCCTTTCCAATGGTATTATACCGTCGGTCGGGAAGACCGGTATCTGTTTCGATAACGCTGCTGCGGAAGCATGGAATGCGACGTTCAAGAAGGAGCTCATCCACCTGCACGCGTGGAAGGACCTCGCGCATGTGAGGCAGGCAGCCTTCGAGTATATCGAGGTGTACTACAATCGTAAGCGGATACAGAAGGCACTAGGGTATCTGTCACCATCCGAGTTTGAGTTCGGAATTGACATGACAATGGCGCTAGTGGCATAATATATGTGTCTGCGAAATCGGTAGGCGTCCAACTGCCACCGCTGACCCCCTTGGCCCAGCCCGACCGCACAGCGTAAGGACGCGTTGAAGCCACCATAAGGGTAAGTCTTGATAGCTGGACAGGTGTACGCGCTCCGATGCGCAGCACGGGAGCATGCGAGGGGCGCCAGGGCCTGGGGAGCCGGGCGTGCTCACTAGGTGCCTGATTGGCTCAGCGCACGACCGGACTCGGACAGTCCGGCACGATGTGCCTACTCCTACGGATTAGAGGGTCGGCGGCCTAACCTGCCTACCCCCCGGAGCGAGGTGCTGAACGGCCAGGTCAGTACGCGCGATGGCTAACGGATTTGCTAACGAAACCTGTCGGGACGTTGGGAGACGATACGAGACACGGGCCACGCCCACCGACGCCTTTGCCTGGTCAGCGAGACGCGCCCGAATGTCGGAGACGTAGGAGACGGGCGTCGTATGGCTCATAACCCAGCGAGCTGCGGTCGACTGCACAGCAGCTCGTGTACCGTACCCAGTTGACCGCACGTCACTGCGCTCCTTAGCGACGCAGGTGGCCGTCAGCAGAAGCAGCCCCGATCGTCGGCCAGAGCTGCTAGGAATGAGCCGTGACTGTCCCGGATTACCAGACGCTGATGGCACCGGCCCTCCAGGCGCTCGCAGACGGCACCGAACAGCCGATTTCACAACTGCGCAGCACGATCGCCAAGCAGATCGGGCTGGCCGACGACGATGTGAAGGCGACTTTGCCGAGCGGATCGCTGCTATTCGCCAATCGCCTGCACTGGACCGTTACCTACCTGCATCAGGCTGGCCTGGTTCGCCGACCCCGGCGCGCGATCGTCCAGATCACCAGCCGCGGCCGCGATGTACTCGCCGAGCATCCGGACCGCATCGATGTCGGCATCCTGCTCCAGTTCGAGGAGTTCATCGAGTTCCGGAGCCAGACCCGCCGAGAGGCCGCCTCAGCTGACCCCGATCGGCATGAGCTGGCAGTGCCGGTCGAGACCACGCCCGGAGAGACCATTTCCAAGGCGGTCGCGGAGGCCAACAACGCCGTAGCGGCCGAAGTCCTCGAACGGGTTCG
This sequence comes from uncultured Actinomycetes bacterium, assembly GCA_963806335.1. Classification (GTDB taxonomy): domain Bacteria; phylum Actinomycetota; class Actinomycetes; order Streptosporangiales; family Streptosporangiaceae; genus Palsa-504. Next base: position 25,945 of record CAWDXO010000009.1, on the reverse strand, counting down.
GGAACGGGAGCCAGCGTTTCTCGAACGGCTCGTCTTGAGTGTCTTGACGGCGATGGGATACCGGGGTGCGGCTGGGTCAGCCGAGCATCTGGGCCGATCGGGTGATAACGGGCTGGATGGCGTCATCCGCCAGGACCCGCTCGGCCTGGACCAGATTTACGTGCAGGCCAAGCGGTACGCAGCCGCGCACACGGTCGGGCGCCCCGAAATCCAGGGATTCGTCGGTGCCTTGCACGGCGCGCAGGCTGACCGCGGAGTCTTCATAACCACGAGCAGCTTCACCGACGAGGCCATTACCTACGCCGACCGTGTGGCCGCGCGAGTTGTTCTCATCGACGGCATCGCGCTTGCCCAGCTCATGGTCACCCACAATATCGGCGTGCAGGACCGGGAGACCTACGTCATCAAGCGCTTGGACGAAGACTTCTTCGAAGAAGCCTGAGGCTGGGCTAACTTTTTCGGCGGCCGGCCGATATAGACAGGTGGAGTCCGCAAATGCTCGGAGGGAATGGGGCGTGGAAGGGCTAACATGTCATCCAGCTTGATCTACCTTGTCGCTCTCGTCAACACCCCTCAGACGTCGCCCCCATGCTAGACATACTTAAGCAAGTCGCAAGCCAGTGGATAGCACTGATAACTTTCTTTGCTTTTCCGGTTATTCAATACCTTTTCTTGAAGACCATAAGTCTCCGGATGGGGCAACCGGAACTCTGGTACCTGCCTTCCTACGGCTTTCGGCTCGTTATTCGCAACCTGCCGCACAAGAAGACGCTCACTGATATCAAATACCGGACATTCATACGGAGCTATATTCCGGAGTCTGCCGGATCTTCGGTCGCAACCTTTGCAGATAGACCAGTCTCTTCCGGTGACGACATGGTACTCTTCCCGAAAACGGATCAGATACTCCTGAGCTTTAGTCTACGTAAGGATGATAAGCCTAATGCCGAACGTATATTGACGCTCGTGATAACTGACAAAATGGGAGTAGAAAAGACGGCAATAGAGCTTCGCGAAGAAGATCGACTAGTATGCGACTACACTGCAGTGATTCAAAATTCTCTTAATTTCAATGTCCAGACTGGAAAGCGAGTCGAAATTTATGGGCAACGCATATTCGGCATTTTTGAAGAAGTTCAGGAGTCGAACGTTGAAGACCGATTTACGCTGAGCCGTATACGCAACATTCACTGAGCCCATTTCATCCTTGTTGTGATGGGTTCGTCACGGTCTGATCGCGTGGCGGCGCGCCTCCGCTGAGAACCAGGAAGCCCCTGGTAAATGAGGCAGTCGACCAAGATCCACGCTCACCACCAGGGGCTTCCATGCTGTTCTACCGTGCCGCGCTGCCGTTGTCCCGCAAGACCCTCACCTTCGTGGCCGGGATCATCCGCCGGCACCGCGTCTGGCTCGGGTCGTGCTGGCGGAAGCTGAACCCCGGGCAGCAGGCGCTGCTGGTCCTGGCGTACCTGCGCAAAGGCGAGACATTCGCCGAGCTCGCGGCCGGGTTCGGCGTCGGCACCACGACGGCCTGGCGGTACGTGAACGAGACTGTCGCGCTGCTGGCCGCCCGCGCACCGAAGCTGCGCAAAGCGGTCCGGGATGCGAAGAAGGCCGGGTACGCCTACGTGGTGGTGGACGGGACGCTGATCGCGATCGACCGGGTCGCCGCGGACCGGCCGTTCTACTCTGGCAAGCACAAGCGGCACGGGATGAACCTGCAGGTCATCGCCAGTCCTGGCGGAGATATCTTGTGGGTGTCCGGGGCGCTGCCGGGATCGGTGCATGACAAGAAGGCCGAATGGATCTGGGACGTGCTGGCCGAGCTGGAGGCCGCGGGCCTGGTTACCTTGGCCGATAAGGGCTACCAGGGAAGCAGCTACGCGAAGCTCCCGTACAGGGGGAAGAACAAGCCGGAATCCCAGAAGCAGGCCAACAAGGCCCACGCGAAATTGCGGTCACCAGGAGAGCGCGCGAACGCCCAGCTCAAGACCTGGCGCATCCTCCGCAAGCTCCGTTGCTGCCCCTGGCGCGCCGGTCAGCTCGCCAAGGCCATCCATGTACTGCAGATCCGCGAGGCATAACCAGGATGGAAAAGGTTCACTGACCTAACCAGCTCAAGGTACTCGGCGTGCCAGGGGCGCCTCCCGGAGAGCCACAGGACCCAATCTCCCCTGTGGGCCTGCGGTTGGGGCCGCCAACCCTGCTAGCGAAGTCCCTGACGCTTAAGCATCAAAACGATGGCAGCAGCAAACGGCAGCAACGGCATCGCCCTCAGATGACCGTGATCGCACCGCATCACCCCTCCGACCAGCGCAAATGACTGCCATTGACCTTCCTGCCACTAGTTCACACCGAGAGGATCGGCCCCCGAGCCATCATCGCGTTCCGGTCTTCGCGCAGGCAAACTGTCCTGTTGCAGTGTGTACGAAGGGCGCCGAGGTGCCCGGCGTCCTCTGGATAGGCTCACCACAGCTAGGGGGCTGCTAAAATTCACGGATTAGGGCCAGGCTCCGGCCCTGACGCGTCCACGCCAAATGCCCCGCGGATCTGAGCGAGCAAGCTCGGTAGCATCACGTCCTTCAGCTCTCTGTATGTATTGTCCCGCTCAGCTTGGGTGTGTTTAATCATGGGTCGCAACCTTGCGTTCAACTGCCTCGCATTGTCGCACAGACTCCGCGGCGCGATGACTTCGACTGCCCGGATACGAGTTTCGAGCTCCTGGCAAGCATCACGCATCTTATCAGAAGCATCGATGGCCTTGATATAATAGGCGTGTGCCACGTCTCGGTAGTGCTCAGGCGATTTCCCCCTCCACCATGGCTCGGCTGCTTGTTCTGCGGCCTCTAGCGCAGAATCCCGGTCAGCCAGCACCCCGTAGACGTCCATCCATGCTTTTACGGCGGCCTCCGCGGCGCTGAACAATTCGTCAAAAGCGGTCCTCTGCTGTTCCCTATACCACCCCTGCAACGCCGTAAGACGATTGACCTGCAGCTCGATGCTTTTGAGCTCGTCTTGAACCCTCAGTGAGGCCGCAGCCGTATCACGGCTGCTCTTGCTAGCTGCCTTCATCGCCCTCGAACCAATGATCGCCCCAACCACCGCTGCGACAGCGGCAATCGATGCGGCAACCACGGCAGCGACCATACTGTCGACCATAAACCAGCCTGCCCTGCTAGTCACTCGCTACTGGCGACATCCGTGTCCGGATCGACAGGCGTCTTCGAGATCGACGGGCCATGCACGTGGGTCAAGGTGGGCTAATAGCCGGTGGCTTCCGAGGACTTGAACCGTGTGGCCACGGATTCACGGACTGGGGCCACGGCAACCTCCCCAACCGGCGCTTCCACAAGTGCCTTCGCGAGGCGCTTCGGCCAAAGGGCGTGCATGTTTCGCGTCGTGAAGGAACCTCCCGATCAGCGGTGACTGAACGTGGCCCACAGACCAATGACCTTGCCTTAAGTGATCATGTGCGGGCTGAGCAGGTGAAACTCGATTCTCCGGATGACGTTGGTGACGCTCGGCTCACCAGGCTTGCGGGCGGGGAAGTCACCGGATTTCTTGGTCTTGCGCGGGCTGGCCCGGTCCGGCCGGTCGCGGACGAAGGTGGCGGGGGCGAGGATCTTCAGCAGGAACGTGGCGAACGCGAGATCGGCCTGCTCAGGGGGAAAAAGCCGCGACGGTGTCCGTCGCGGCGGCCAGGGCATGCGGGAAGCTGATCGTGTCCGGGGGCACGCCCGCAGCCGCCGCCCCGATCCCGATGATCTTGCATATCGCCTGGTAGACGGCGAACAGCGCCCACATCTCCTGCTCGACGCCGGCCGGGTCCTTGCTGCGCAGGACCGGCTGGCCCTCACCCATGTCCGTCTTGTGGTGACCGATGACGGTCTCGCAGCCCCAGCGCAAGGGGTAAGCACAGGCCAGGTCCAGCGCCGGGTACTCCCCGGGGTCCAGCAGGTCGGTGACCAGGCAGAACAGCTCGGAGGTCGCTTCGCCCCCGCCGTCTTCCGGCGCCGTGTGCACGGTGTACTCGATGACCCGCACCCTCAGCGGCGGGCCGCCCTTCGCGCGGGGCGGCCTGAGTTCCGCGAGGTAGGTGCCGTCGGCCAGGACTTTCACCGGCTTCAGGGTGAAAGACGCCGAGGCGCGCCACACGATGTGCGCCCCGGTGGCCAGGAACTCCCGCGCCAGCGCCCAGGACAGGAACTTGCGGTCCGCCAGCACCAGCATCCCCGGGCCGAAGCAGCCCTGCTCCAGCAGGTCGCGGGCCAGCGCCTGCTCGCTGTCCCGGTACGGGCCCAGCGCCGCGCCCAGCAGGCTCCCGGTCCCGGACTCCGCCGCCGCCAGCCACCGCACCTGCGCGAACGCCCCGTCCCGGGCCTGGTTGGACGGACGGCCGAAGTGCTCGTCGTTGACCTCGCTGTCCGGGACGTCCGAGACTGACCCGTCCATCGAGACGACCCGCAGCCCGCAGCAGAACACCCCGGGCATCCCCTCGTCCCCCAGCGGCCCCGCGACCTGCTCGAACAGGAACCGGACCGGTGCCGGGCCGAGCTTGCCGCGGCTCCGCGACAGCGAGGAGATGTTCGGCTGCCGCCACCGCCGCCCGTCCCCGGCACCGACCCAGCCGCCCGGGTCCAGCTGCTGCCCGGCCAGCAGGTCAGCGGCGCGCCGCTGATGATAAAGCCCGTCCGCCAGCTTGGTCATCACCTGCCCGTACCCGCAGTTCCGGCCGCGGAACAGCCACAACGCGAGCACGAAATACACCATCAGCCGCGCCGGCAGCAGCCGGCGCCGCTGCTCCCGCGCCCCGGCATCCTCCACCGCGGCGTCCACCAGCTCCGGCGTGAAAACCCTGGTCAGTACGCCGACCGAGATCCGGTCCGGCAGCCAGCCGTCTGGAGACAGCCCCTCAGAACCATCATGTGCCACAAAACCGTAACGGTACCACGTTAAGTCTTAACGCAAGGCCATTGGGCCCACAGACCGGCTCGCCGATCTTGACGCTTAATCAAGAGTCAACGGCTCGATAGAGTGCAGCAGCAAAGTGCAGCAACCGCACCGCCCAACACCGACCCGATATGACCGTCATGAGCCTTCTAGCAGCGTCAATGACCTTTATCGACCGCGTTGCCCCTAGATGGTAAGGAGAGGATTGCCGATCGCCTCCAGGAACTGGCCTTGAGCCCTACGCTCAGCGGACATGCTGCGGCTGCTAGTCGTCCACCACACGCTCTCGCCCCCTCCGTAGGAGATGTTCGAGGCGGCGGTCAGCCAAGCGCGGAACGATGAGATCGAGCGCGTCGAGGCGGTCATCCGCCCGGCCCTGACGGCTGCGACCGCCGACGTACTCCAGGCTGACGGTTACTTGCCCGGCACGCCGGAGCGGGAGCGGTCATCGTAGCGTCTCCGGATGCGAAATGCCCGGAGGTCCCACTGCCCGGAGATTCTCCGGGCTTTTCCGCGCTCGCTACTTACTTAGTCACGGGCCCGCTCGCGGTCACGTCGCGCTCATCCGGCAGCGGGTCCAGCGCAGCGGCTTCGTCGTGCTGGCGCGGGTTCGACAGGATGACGCGGGCCACGACGTGCGGGTTGGCGTAGTAGCGGATGCTGCTCCCGTCCGGGTTGGGCCGGAAGCTGACCGACCACCGGCCCTCGTGGCGCTGGGCCACGACGATGCCGTTGCTCAGGTCGCCGTCGAAGATGATCGCGCCGCCGTCCGGCCCGGTGGGGATGGCGAGCACCAGGTGGGCCAGCCACTCGGTCATGACCCGCTCGGCGGCCGGGGTCGCCTGGATCTTGATCGTTCGCATGGGTTCCTCCTTTCAGTCGTTGTTGTGTCGGCGCTCGATGATCGCGCGCACCACGGCATCAGGGTCGGTGTAGGTGCGGCGGCGGGCCGGGTCGTCACCGATCGGCCGGAAGCTCACCACCCACTCACCGGAGACGCGGTGGTTGACGATCGTGCCGTCGTGCAGGCCGCCGTCGAACTTAAAGCCCTTGTCGCTGACGGGCATGGTGGTGACGATGTAGCGCAGTGCGCCGCGCATCACGTCGTCATTGCCACCGGGGCCGCCATCGGCCTGAATAGTGATGGTTCGCATGTCATTCATCACCTCCTTCCCCTGCGCCGCCGCAGCGGCCGTGTCAAGTGTGCCAGTACGACTCCAACTACCTCGGGCGCACGGCAGGCTCCAAGCGACAACTGTCAGGCTCCTATCGTGCCGACCAGACCGCTAGCCACGCGGCCAGGTCGCGGACGCGGCTGCAGATCGGGCCAGATCCCAGGCGCTCACCGCGACCACCGCCGATTCGTGGTTCGAGTACGTCAAGCTGAACATCCGGCCACGGTAGCAGGCAGGGTCACGAGCACTTCAGCGCAAGCGGCTTGCTGAGATGGCCTCCCCTCTGTTTCGTCTCTGTTCCGTCAGAGCCAGGAACACAACGGAAGACATCCACCGACGACCACAGCTCACCCGGCAGGTCAAAGGCATGATCGTTAACGCAGGCAGTGCTCAGCACTGACCATGCCCGGCAACTTCACCATTTTCGAGGGCACCACAGGTCAGACGTAGTTTGGAGTTCTAGTGCGACCGTCCGGGGGAGCGTGCAGCAGCAAAGTGCAGGAACCGCGCCGTACGGCACTTGCTTCCCATGGTTGGCACCGACTCTTGGATTGCCTGGTGCTTGACGTTCATCATTCGATGTCGTCATGTAGAGGTGGTGGCTTGGCGCGGCTGAGGGGAGCGTGGCTAGATGCCTCAAGGCGGGGGTCAGTCGGACTGGCAGCGGCGACAGGCTGAGCAGCGACGAGAGGCCGATCGGCGGACGAGGGAAGAGGCAAAGCTTGCTAAGGAACAATATCTTGCCTCTCAGCAGCAAACCGCAGATGACAGGACCGCCGATCTTGATCGGCAGGTCAGGGCCCTGGATGGACTGCTGACAGATTCCCTGCCGCAGCCGCCGCTGACCTTTCAGCAGCTGAAGGTCCCGGCGAGCATATCTAGGTTCGACCCCGGTCCTTTGGGTACTTCTGCTCCCGAGCCAGCGTGGACTGAATATGTGCCCCCGCAACCAAAGGGCCTCGGCCGGTTGCTGGGCGGATCGGCTCGGTATGAGCGTGAGATGACGGCAGCTCAGAAACAGTTCGAAGCCGCGAAGCTGCAACATCGCCGGGCTGAGGAACAACGGCTGCGCGCTCTAGCATCAGCGAGAGCCGACTATGGGCGCATGGTTGCCGAGGAACGGGCGAAGGCAGCTGCACAGAACGCTGACATCGAGGCACGTCAGGCGGCTCTTATATCGGGTGACCCTGAGGCGGTGGAATGGTTTGTCCGCCGTGTGCTAGCTGGTTCCAGGTATCCGGAGGGTTTTCCTCGCCGGTATGAAGTGGCTTACAGGCCAGAAAACCGTGATCTGGTAGTGGAGTTCGAGTTGCCCCCACAGGAGGTAATTCCCAGGGAACGTGGATACCGGTACGTGAAGTCCCGTGATGTGATCGAGCCGCTCCCTCGACCCGAGGCTGAGATTAAGCAGCGCTATGCGCAGCTGATCGCTTGCGTAGCCTTGCGCACCTTGAACGAGATTTTCTGTGCAACCCCTGCCGAGGTGGTAACGGCCATTCTTTTTAACGGACGTGTCAGCACTATTGACCGGACGACAGGTAAGCCTGACCGCCCGCATCTGATTAGTGTGTCAGCCGAGCGGCCAAAGTTCATGGACCTCGTGCTGGCAGAGGTGGAGCCCGCAGCATGTGTGAAGAAGCGCCTAAACGCGCTAGTCTCGCCGAACCCATTTGATATGGAGGCAATTGAGCCGTTTATCGCGTTCGACCTTAAGCGGTTCCGGTTTACCGACGATCTGGACGTAGTGGCTGGCCTGGACTCCCGCCCTAATCTGCTTAAGCTGTCTCCCACAGAGTTTGAGCAACTTGCGCGACAGTTGTTCGTAGCTATGGGAGCAGAGGCGTGGACCACCATCCCATCGAAGGATGGCGGGGTAGATGCTGTCGCCACAAGCAAGAACCTGTTCTTTGGCGGGGTATGCCTCATACAGGCGAAACGCTGGACCGGACTAGTGGGACTTGAGTCTGTGCACGCATTGACCGGTGTGATGGCTGACCACAACGCAACTACCGGCGTTCTAGTCACGACGTCCTGGTTTGGGCGCGCAAGCGAACAGTTTGCTCAGCGGAATCGGATCACTTTGATAAACGGGGCTGAGCTAAAGCACCTGATCAAAGAGAAACTGGGTATCGACGTCATTCCAGGAACGAATCCTCCTCGCCGCTTGAATGCTTCCGATAATACACAAACCGGACGGCCAGGGTCTTAGTTCGCGTCCGGTTAGCATTCGAGACAATCATCTTTCAGAGGTCAGATCGCTTCTGGCGATTAAGTGTCAAACTCTAATGCGGATGCCGTGCATCTCCGCCCGGCCCGAGAAGCAGCCGAGCACGGCGCGCACGGGCCATGTTAATCAGTACCACGGTCAGCCCTGAGTAACTAACTGAGTAACAATCGCGGTGACCATCGGCGAACTTCCACGAACGCCAGCGCACTCGCTCCAGCAGGTCAACGTCACTGAACATCGCTGATATTCGATTACCCGACTACGCTTACAAGCGAGGGGTCACTGGTTCGAACCCAGTTGCGCCCACCAGCACAAAACGTTCTGTATGGATCTCCCGGCCGGGCCGTCTGAGTAACTATCTCATTTGACGCTTAAGCGTCAGGCCCGGCACCGTAGGAATATGACGCTTAAGCGTCAAAGCCTACCGCTGACATTGTCCCACAGGCTGTCCACGACTCATTGACAGTGAAACGGCTAGGTTGTCGCTGAAGTATTCCCCCGAAGGGTTTCACCTCGCAGGGCCTTAAATAGCCTGACTTTTAAGCATCAAGGCTAAAGGCTGCTCTCCCAGCCAGGTATTGACGGTCAGTTGTGAAGTACCAAAGTCTCGTCGTGGGCATCCTCGGCCCCGGCACCTTGATTCCCTCCAATTCTTACACCGACCTTGATGCCTGAACGTCAAATCAACTCCAGTCGAGGTTGTCCGGGCCGCATCCCTGACGAAAGGATTTGTTGATCGCGCTGTCTCTCTACTCACTGGCCAGGATGATCGTCTCTGTCGCTGGATCGTGTCCGTTAGCCCGCTGCTCAATCAGTGTGACCCCGGCGGCAATTTTCCGGAAATCTTCGCCAAGCTCGCTCTTATCAAGATCGTCTGCCACGACTGCCAGGCAGAGCGCTGCAAGCCGTATACGGGTCGCTCTAGCGGAGGTGAGTTGTTCCTGGCGATTGATTACTGGAATGGCGGTCTCTTGGAGATGACGGGCCACGATGGCTGCCCAGGATGTGCCAACCCTAAGGCCGTCCCGTACCTCAGTTGCCGTGAGTTCTTCAACAGCATAGGTAATCCGCTGGGTTAGCGTATCCGGAGATACTCGACGAGCAATCCCGGAAATGCCTGCCACATGGGTGAACGCCTTGGCGAATTCCACAGGCGAGGCGGCCACCTTTCCGCGCTCGCGCAGAGCCTTAGTAAGAACCTGTGACAGCGCCGATCCCATGATCTGGGAACACTCGCGGGTGAGGTCGCGGTCGCCGACAGGGCCCCCCCAGGTTCGGGCGCTGGCGAGGACGGGGGTGACGCCTATGTCTAGGTATAGGTCGCGGGCGAGATCGAGATCGATGTCGTGAACGAGGTCGAAGTCGAGGTCGTAGGCGAGCTCGCGCGCGCTGACAAGATCGCGGGCGAGGGCGCTGTCGTAGTCGAGGGTGTTGTCACGGGGAGGGTTGCGGTTGCGGTTGCGGTTGCGGGCGGGCTCGCGGTTGCTGTTGCGGCCGAGGTGGGGGTCGCGAGTGAGGTCGCGGGCCAGGTCGCGGGCCAGGTCGCGGGAGAGGTCGCGGGCCAGGTCGCGGGAGAGGTCGCGGGCGAGGTCGAGGGCGCGGTCGAGGTCGCCGACAAGGTCAAAGACGGAGATGGGCAGGCGGGGCCCGCTTTGACTCATGAAGATGATGTCGAGGTCGCGTGCGAGATCGCGGACGCGGGCGAAGACATAGGCAAGTGCGACGCTGGTGTAGGGAGGGCGGTCAGGGCTCGACTCGTACGCGCGGAGAAGATCGTGGATAACCTTGTTGGCGTGGTTGAGGATAGTATCTCGGCGGGTGGAGTACGGGGAGAGAGCTCTGATCACGACGGCTGATCGCATCAGCAGGAGCCTGATCAGTGTCCCGGTTGCGCGGATCATGTCTATATCGACCTGAGCGGCCAATGTCTCGGCATCGATCTGATGCGGGTGCGGTTTACCAGGAGGTACCCACAGTTCGGGCACCGCATCACCGTGATCGACCCAAATGCTGCGGGATTGATTAGGCGTCCGAAAGACGATAAGCCGCTGCGTGACCGGGTCGTCCAGCTCGGCCCGGCTTGGCAGGCGATAGGTGGCCTCACCGCCGATGACGGCGTTGACCCAACGCGTGAAGGCTGCCGCGTCGCTGGCGCGCATGCCGGAAGCGGGCTCCGTTCCTGCCGCGGCTGACAGTGGACTATCTGGCGGGGGAGTGTGGGTGTCTTCCCGGAAGAACTGGTACAGGCTGACTGTGACAGGGCGGGTACAGATACGGGTACCGTCACTGATACGGATTTGCTGCCGCAGATGCCGCGCGAGCAGCACTCCCGTGATCAGACGGCGGCGTTCCTGACTGGTTGTGGGCTCGGAGATTTCCGCCAGCAGATTTTCGAGGCGCTTGCGTAGCTCTTCAGCGAACGCGCTGCCCTGGTCGGCGCAATCGAAGGCGAGCGCCAGAGCAGTGACGGTACCCGAGTTCAAGCATGCTGCCACGATGGGATCGGCGTCGGCGCGGGCGGCGTATAGCAGGGTGGTCTCCCGCCACCACGGATCGTCCACTGCGTTGGCCAGGACGTCGGCTAGGCCCTTGTCGCGGATGTACACGGCGGCGAGGTATTCCTGGAAAGTGTGGTGGGCGAAGCAGTACAGTCCGCTCTCGCGCTCGACAAGCAGCCCATTGGACCCGACATCGGCGAGGAACCCTTCGGCGGTGACCTGGCGAGGCAGGCGGCGCATCGCAGGCCTGATCTCTGCAAGTACCTCCTCATGTGAGAGGTCGGACAACCGCCGGTCCATCATCGCGTAGGCCAACCCGCGTAGCAGCGCCTCCTTCTTATCACCGGCCAGCTCGACCGGGAGGTCCTTCGCCTCCTGCCTCCGGAATAGCATGACCTGCAGTATCTCGGCGTACAGGTCGGCTCGGCTGCCGGGTAGGGCTCCCCGGTAGCGGTGCACGTTGGCGATCATCGTGAGCAGAAGCGGGTTGACGGTCAGGTCGTACAGGGCAGGAGCCCGGTCCAGGCGCTGAAGCAGGTCATCGGCTTCTCGCCTGGCGCGGATAGTGATGGCCTCGTCGGCCACGCCGGTACTGTAGCGTTCCACTGCCAGATACCAGCCGTGCACGAACCGGCTTACTTGCTCTGCGGTGAAGCCACGGACCTGAAGCACGTCCACGCCGTCGATCTTGGCGGCGCGGTAGCCCTGCGGCCGTGAGGTGATGACATAGTCGTTGCCTGGGTACTGGCGGATTTGACGTTCTGCCCAGGAGGCCACCTTCCTGCGGTCTTCTGGCCGGGCTACCTCATCGAGGCCATCGAGAAGCACAGCGCATTCACCGTCCCGGAGCCGCTGTTCGAACCAGCCGTCGGGCTCGGCGAGGCGGAGTTCGCCAAGTGTGCTGCGCAGCAGGGTGGTGAGTGCGACGTCAGGGTCCGCGACGACCGCGGCGACATGGTCACGCAAGTACAGCAGGATTGGGAGATGCCGCTTTTGGCCATGGTCCCGCTGACACACTTGCCGTGCCGTGTGGCGCAGCAGCGTCGTCTTCCCGCTTCCCGGGGCGCCGATGACAGCCAGTAGGACCGGGCGTGTCTGGCCGAGGAATTCACTGAGTGCCCGGCGCTCGGTGACGTCGGTCGGCAGGTCAGGCAGCAATTCTTCATTGACAAGGTGCGGCGGTCGCGGCGCCAGGCTGACATCAACGTAGACGTCGTCCAGTTCTGGGGTGAAGGGGCCGACTGTGGCAAGGCCCTTCTGATCGATGAAGCGCAGGCCCGCGAGGACGAGCGCACGATAATCCCGGTCGAACTGGGAGATCGAGCGCCGTGAGGCGGCTCTACGACGAGACCGCCGGACTGGGACGAACAGCAAGATCAGGCCGATTCCGAGAACGGTTACCGAAATGATCATCACGTTGCTCGGCCACAACCACGACTTTGCTATATGCGGATTGAGAGCGCGGGCAGTATAGAAGGCGGCGGCTATTGCTATGCCGGCTCCTATCGTGCTCCATGCATGTATTGGATCGGCACGCTTGTCGTAGGGCCATCGCACAGCCGAATCCTATCGGGCAGATGGTGATGATCGTCGAACCTCGGCGACTCTGGGTCCGAAGCGTTAAGGTGGTTGCCGCCGGACAGGTTGGCCCACTGTGAACTACAGCAAACACGCATATGGCGCGCCGTCCGCACACCGGTACGCAGGAAAATTCCCCGCGACGGTGTAACGGTACCCCCTCCAAGAGGGCACCAGCGTAAGGGATCCAAGGCCTTGTGGCAGCGGTCCTGCCCTAACTGCTCTACGGCTAGACGGCAGCACCAAACGGCAGCAACTACATCGCGCTCAGTTGCTCGCCATCGTCCGACATCAACCTTCTGAGCTGCTAAAATGAACTCTATAGACCTTCCTGCCACTCGTTCACACCGCAGGGGTCACAGCGCTTCCTAAATGGCTACGTTTAAGCCATGTCAAACCTCTTGAGCGTGTTGATCGGTGCACTGGTTGGTGTCGGAGGCGTGGTAGCTGGGACCTGGCTTCAGGGGCGGAAGGAACATCAGCGCTGGCTCCGCGATCAAAAGCTGCACGCGGCAATCGGCTTCATCGGCGCCGCAGGCGACCTCCACGATCGTCGTCTTCACCCGTCGGCCGATCCAGATTCAAGCACCGAGCAGGCAATCTGGACACGAATCCAGGATGGAAGATCCGCGCTCCACCTGCTTTGCACCACTAGCACAGTGGAGACAACGGAAGCTCTGGTCACAGGGGTCAGACATACTCAGCCGAAGACCGGAGACGGGTCACAAGAGGATGAGACGATCACTCTGCTACGCGATCTTGTCCAGCGGCTTCGCCACGAGCTTGACGCAGGTACTGGCTAACGCGGCAGCGCGGCGGTCGTACAACAGGAAAGTACAGCAACCTCAACGTCCGGTACCGACCTCATGCGACCGGCGAAGACCTGGGAACTGCACCAATGACCGGCATCGACCTCCATGCCACTCGTTCACACCGAGGAGGTCACTGGTTCGATCCCAGTATCGCCCACCAGGTCAGCGGCTATATCGACCTCCGTCGAGATCGCTGCGGGAGGCATTCCTGCTGCGGGAGGCATTCCTGTAGCCAAGCGGTCAGCGAGCCGGTACGCTGCCGGCCGTGAGGCGCGCCGCGAAGATCACGAAGCTCGCACCGGCAGGCTGGCCAGCATCCAGGACCAGCCTGCGCGCGAAGAACCGCCAGCGAATCGGCTCAGCCGGTCCCGCCCAGACTGTCAGCCCACGGGGAGAACAGGTAGGCGGACGAAGAGACCGCGCCGGTGAGGTTCTTTTCGAGCACCAGAACGGTGTCGGGCTGGACGTCCGGGATAAAGGGCAGTTGCTCGGCGGTCAGCCTCTCGGCCTCAGCTATCAACGCTGCCCGCTTGCTGGGGCTGGCGGTAGTGCGCGCCCGTTCCACCTCGGCGGTGATGGTCGGATCGTTGAAGTGGTCGAAGTTCTCGATCCCGCCTGGCAGGACAATGTGAGCCAGCAGTGCCGCCGGGTCGGCGTAGTCGCCGTAGTCCACCTCCGGGAGCCCGTCGATGCCTGCCCGGAACTTTGGGTCGGTAAAAAAGTTGATATAGTCCTGGGCCGACACTGACTTGAGTATCACTTTTAGCCCGATCGCCTGGGCAGCGGCCTGGTAGGCGGCGGTCACCTCCGCGATCACCGCTAGCTGGCTGCTGGTACCGATAGTGATCGTCTTTCCGGTATCCCCGGCCTGCTGGACCAGTTTTCTGGCCTCGGCGATGTTCTGCGTCAGCACCGGAGAGGAGCCGTAGGCGGCGTCGAACACGGCCTTGCCGTAGCCGAATGTGCCCGGGTTGGCCAGCCACCGTGGCAGTTGCGCGGCGCCTTGGTAGACGGAGTTGATGATGGCTTGCCGGTTGAGCGCCAGCGACAGGGCCTGGCGTACGTTCAGGTTGCCCAGCATGCCCTTGAGGCTGGTAATGGCGAACACGTCGCTTGACCAGCCAGGGCCAAGGTAGACCTTGACGCTACTGCTGTCCTTCAGCTGGTCCAGGGTGGGGAGCCCGACGGCGTAGTCCCCCTGGATCGCGCCGGTCAGCAAGCCCGCGGTCACGGAGGCGGCGTCCGGGACGGCCTTGAGGGTGATCTGGCCGGCCAGCGGGTGGACCGAAGGGTTCCAGTAGTGCGGGTTGCGGACCGCGACCAGGCCCACGCCCGGAGTCCAGGACTTAAGCATGTATGCACCGGTGCACATGATCGACCCGGCCGGGGTGCCGTAGTTCTTGGCTTCCTTCTCGGCGAAGTTCTTCTCGATGACGATGCCCGGTATCGAGGCGAGCTCGCCTTCCAGCCAGTAGTCGGGCTGCTTCAGCTTGATCGTCACCTGGGATGTGCCGGTCGCGGTGATCAAGGCCACCCGGCTGAAGTCCGCCGAGTTGTACCCACCGAGGTTAGAGCTGAATTGGCGGTCGAGGCTGTACACCACATCGGCCGGCGCGACCGGATGGCCATCCCAGAACTTCACTCCCGGCCGCAGGGTGAACACCATCGTGGTGGGCGACGGGCTCGAAACCGTGGCCAGGCCGGGCTCAATCGAGCCATCGGGTGCCTGGCGCAGCAGCGACTCACACATCAGCGAGTCGGCCGTGTACTCCGGGTAGGCAGCGTCGTAAATGGGGTCCAGCGATATAACGTCCCGGTTGATGGCCCAGACCACCGAGGACACTGGCTTGGTGCCCGCCGGGGTGATCGCGGTCAGGCCCGCGCCCGGCGGGGCATTACCTGACGGGGTACCGCCGGGCGAGGAGGTCGGCCCGCTCGTGGACCCGGTGCAGGCCGTGACCACCATCGTGCCTGCCGCTACGGCGGCCATGACCGCCGCCCGGCTATGTCTGCGATTCATCTGTACCCCAGGGCCACAGCGGAGCTTCCGGGAGCTGATATCGCTGCAGGCCACCTCTCCGGACCTACCATACGAGTCCGGCGCCCCGTCGTCTTAGCCAGCCCCCGCCCAGACGCAATTGCGCGCTTGACCGCTGCGAGGCTTCGGGAAATCATGGGAAGGCCAGATTCTCTCACCATGAGGGACATGACTTATAGCCACCTGCGTGAGCGGGTTGACCGGCCTGGCCGCGTAGGCGGGGCGGCGTACGACCTTGTCGCGTCGAAGCTCATGCGGCCTTTGGCGCGACCGGGGACCATCCGCCGGTCGTCACTGATCGAACAACTGGCGAAAGATAATTTCCATCCGATCGTGTCCGTGGTCGCGCCGGCCGGTTACGGGAAGACGACGCTGTTGTCGCAGTGGGCCGAGGCCGACGATCAGGCGTTTGCCTGGGTGTCGGTGGGCGAGGCGGACAATGACCCGAAGGTCCTGCTGACCTACGTCGCCGAAGCCCTCGATGCGATCGAGCCGATCGGTGGGCGGGTATTCGACGCACTAGCGTCCCCGGCGAGTTCGGTGCCTGGCTCGGTCGTCCCACGGCTGGGGTCGGCATTTGCGTCGATGACTTCGCCGGTAACGCTGGTCCTGGATGACGTGCACCTGCTGCACAACTCCGAATGCCGGGCCGCGCTATCAGTGCTCGCCGACCACGTGCCCAGCGGGTCACGGCTGGTGCTGGCCGGGCGGGCCGAGCCGCCGCTGCGGACCGCGCGGCTGCGCGCCGAGGGAAAGCTCCTGGAGATCGGCGTCGGTGACCTGTCGCTCACGGTGGAGCAAGCAGCATCGCTGCTGCGCGCCGCCGGGGTGCAGGTCGGCGACGAAGATGTTGCGGAGCTGCACCGGCGGACCGAAGGGTGGTCGGCCGGGCTGTACCTCGCGGCGCTGTCTCTGCGGGAAGATGGGTCGCTGCCAGGTACGGCGGCCTCATTCGGCGGCGATGACCAGTTCGTCAGCGAGTACGTGGAGTCGGAGTTCCTGACCCGGATCTCCAGCTCGCAGCGGGCGTTCCTGACCAGGACCGCGGTACTGGAGCGGATGTCCGGGCCGTTGTGCGAGGCGGTGCTGGACCTGCCCGGGTCCGCCGCGGCGCTGGCGGATTTGGCCCGGTCGAACCTGCTGCTGGTGCCGCTGGACCGGCGCGGACAATGGTACCGCTATCACCACCTGTTCCGCGACATGCTGCTCGCGGAGGCCGAACGCCTGGAGTCTGGCCTGATCCCGGTCCTGCGCCGCCGCGCCGCCGCCTGGTGCCTGCGCAACAACCTGCCCGAGGAAGCGCTGGAGTACTCCATGGCTGCCGGGGACGTTGACACGGTGGCCCGGCTGGTAGAAGAACTCTGGCTGCCGACGTACCGGCGAGCCAGGATCACCACCCTGCAGCGGTGGTTCCGGTGGCTCGATGACCGGGACGGGTTCGAGGACCACCCGCGGGCCGCCGCCTACGCCGCGCTTCTTGCCATGACGACCGGGCGGGCGACCGACGCCGAGCAGATGGCTTATGCCGTCGACCGCTGGCGCTCCCAGGACGTGGCCCGGGCCGGCAACCATCTCATCGAAGGCCTCGCCGCTGCGCTGCGCGCTTTGATGTGCCGCCATGGTGTCGAGGAGATGCACGCGGACGCCGATGAGGCCGCACGACAATTCGCGGCGGCGGGCATCGTACGCCCGATGACCGGGTTCCTGCAGGGGATCGCGCACATCCTCTCCGGCGATCTCGACAGCGCGGATGTCGTCCTTGACGAGGCCGTCAGGGCCGGACAGGAAATCGGCACGCCCGATACGATCGCTTCTATGCTGGGCGAACGGTCGCTGGTGGCGATGGCTCGCAACCAATGGGACCAGGCTGCGGCCCTGGCAGGCCAAGCGCGCTCGCTGCTGGATCGGGCCGGACTGGAGGACGCTACCCTCTGCGCGGCGCAGGCCCGCGTGGCCTTGCACCGGGGCGATGTCCCGGCGGCACGGCGCGAACTCGTCAGCGCTCAGCGGCTGAGATCCTTGCTGACGTACATGCAGCCCCACCTGGCCGTCCAGACCCGGATCGAGCTCATCCGCGCCCACACCGCCCTGGCCGACATCAGCGGGGCCAGGACGCTCATGCGGGAAGTCGATGATGTGCTCAAGCTTCGGCCCGGGCTGGGGATCCTGGTCGGGGAGGCCGAGGCGCTTCGGGCCCGGCTTGCCCGAGTGCGCGGTTCAGCCGTCCCGGGAGCATCGGCCCTGACCGCCGCCGAACTCCGCCTGCTGCCGCTGATGTCCACGCACCTGTCGTTCCCGGAGATGGGCGCGGAACTGTTCCTCTCGAAGCACACCATCAAGGCGCAGGCGATGTCGCTCTACCGCAAACTCGGGGTTTCCTCCCGCAACCAGGCGATCACGCGAGCCCGTGAGCTAGGGCTCCTGGAGGGCTGACGGCCGGAGCGACCCAGGACGAGGTCGCCGACGTGCTGCTGGCGATCGCCCCGGTGGCCGGGCTCGGCCGGGTCGTCTCCGCCGCACCCAACGTGGCGACCGCCGGGTCCTGGTCTCCCGCCGGTGGTCCGGCAACACCCGTCTCAAGGACCACCGCGGCAATCGCAAGGCCTATCATCGAGGAGAGGGCAGCACCTCGTCGGCGCTGCTGGGCTCCTTGCGTTGCTGATGGTTGAGTGTGTGGCGGAGGACGGACGCGTGGCGGTAGACCTCTTTCCTGACCCGCATGATATTGCCGAGGGGGGAGTGTTCCGCCGTTACCCGCCACGGCGTGAATGACAGCGCGTCCATCTCCTCAAGGTTGTCGTCGCCCGAAATGTCCTGCTGCGGGATACGGACCTTGGCCACCGTGACGAACGGGGACAACTGCTCAGGCCACTCGACGGTAACGTCCTCGACCGGCATCCGGTCAATATCAGCGCACAGCTGGACTTGAATGTCGAATTCAAAGGGGCGTTCACGCAGTTCAGCTACCAGGGCCGGGCGGAATACCTCCGATGCCGACGCCAGATCCAGAGTACGCCGGGCAACCCTGCTGGCGAACTCCGGTACGGGGGCGAAACGGATCTTGGCGACGTAGTCACCGTGCCGGACTGCGCCCATCGTCCAGTAGTTCGATAGCAGCAGGTTCACGGGGCGGATCTGCGCCAGGCTGACGAACGCGAAAAGCTCCTCCCAGGCCCACTGGTCCTCCTCGAGGGTCCCCTTTCCCGTTACCCAGTCACGGAAGAAGCGATGCTGACCTTGGCGACCCTGAGAGAAGTACTTTCCTGCCTCGATGAACAGGTCTTTGATGAACAGGTAGTGCTCGACGGTGTTGCAGAAGAAGACGGGCGCGTTGATGGTGGCGTAGTCGAAGGTGCCGGTGTCAGGCTCGTCCTCCAGAAGGATCGGGCCGTTGATGTCGAAGATCTTAAGGGCCATTCCCGCCACCGGGCCGAGCAGCATGTCGGGTCCAGGGTGCGGCTGTCCGTTGGAGAAGCGGATGAGAGCGCCATGCTTTCCCGGTACCGCGTAGATACCCTGCGCGTACTCCGCGGGCACCTGGCCGAGGATCTCGACTTCTGCCTTGACCACCCCGTATCCCTTGGCGTGCGCGTCACGGACGGCGCGGCCGGTACCTTCAGTGGTCACCGATCCAGCAATGTATTCCTCTATCTTGTCGATCACGATCTGCGAGTTCTCATCGAAATGCGGATCGGTTGCTTCGATGTCCGGCGTGTATCTGACGAATTGCGTCGACATTTGTCCTCCGTTCGCGGATTTTCTTGCTCTTGAGCGCGTTGCCGGTTGGGTGTCACCGGTTGCCTGTTGTTACGGATCGTCTAGTTGCTCCAGTGCGGCTTCGATGTCATATCCGAGGGCGGTCGCTACGTCGGGAGCGGCGCAGACGACCCGGCCGAGCCCGGTCACCGGGGCGATCGCGAGCAGCACATCGGCGATCTCGTCCTGCGTCGCGCCTGCCGCGAGCGCCCGGGCGGTGCCCCATTCCAGGCAGACCGCTGGTGACCCGCTGGCCACCAATATCCCGAGTTGAAGCAACGCCGCGATTTTAGGTTCCAGGGCCGATGTCCCGGCCAGGGCAAGCCCCAGCCCGGCCTCGTCTTCGACGAAGCCCTCGTCGATCATCGCCAGCCTGCGCAGTGTTTCCTGGTATCTCGCCGTCGGGCTCATAGGTCTCCCTCGCCATCGAGCGCCATTCCACCTCGGACCCGGGGCGGGTTCCATCCCCCTGCCGGAGTAAAAAGACAGGCCGTCATCCCCCCGGGGAGCCCCGGCTGACGGGGACCGGGCGGCGCCCCGGCATACCTGCCTGGCCGGCCGCTCACGGCTGGAAGATGATGACCACCGGGCAGGGAGCGTCACAGGCCACCTGGCTGCTCACCGAGCCCACCCCCAGCTCGCCGAGACCGCCGCCACCCCGCGAACCCACCACCAGCAGGTCGGCGTAGTACCCGGCTCACGTCCCGGCCGTGGCGGGTTACCCCCGGGGGATGATGCGGCACCGTCGATGAACCGGTTCTCCTGGGAGAGAGCGGACGGCGGGGAGGCAATGTTCGTGAATGCCCGCCCTGGGCCCGCTGCGAGGTGGCCTGCCGCATCGCACCCGGTCAGGAGCAGGTCAGCGGGTGCAGAGCGGGCCTTCGCCATAAGCAGTTGCCTGAGGAGGAGATATGTTCAGGGACAGGCGGCAGGACCGTCGTGAGGAGCGCCGTGGCGGTACCGGCGCGACGCATTACCGCATGCGCCAGAAGCTAGTGTCGATCGGCGACGACTACTGGATCGAGAACGACCAGGGCGAGCGGGTCTTCAAGGTCGACGGCAAGGCCCTTCGGGCACGCAAAACACTGATCTTCGAAGATAGCCACGGTACGGAGTTGCTGAAGATCCAGGAGCGGGTGGCCCGGGTACGGGACACGATGGAGATCGAGGACCCGGGCGGGCGCACCGTCGCGACGGTGAAGAAGGCGCTGATCACCCCGGTGCGCGAGCGGTGGACCGTCACGGTGGCGGACGGCCCGGACCTTGAGGTCAAGGGCAATATCCTCGATCACGAGTACACCGTCGAGCACGGCCGGTCCACGGTGGCCGAGGTATCGAAGAAGTGGTTCCGGATCGCTGACACCTACGGGGTCGAGGTCGCCCCCGGGCAGGACCCCGCGCTGATGCTGGCCGTCACGGCCGTCCTGGACCAGATGGCGCACGAGGAGCGCTGACACTGACGCCTCATCGCCCGCAAAGGCCCGCCAGCCAGCAAGCCGCGATGATGGCCTTCGCGCCATGCCTGCTTGGTCGCCGCGACCAGCCGCCGAAAATTCCGCGGCGACCCCCGCATACCCCGGCGCCCCGTAGGTCCATCGGCCTGCCGGCCCGTCCTGGCGGTCCTCATGCAGGCGCCGGGCCGTCCTGGCCACTCGTGTCCTGTTGTTGCTGGCCGCGGCGCACGGCCCCCAGCAGGACCCGCACGCCGGCGCCCAGCAGCGCGAGGTCGCCGAGCATCTGGACGATCAGCACCACCCGGGCGGCCTCGGACTTGGGGGTGATGTCCCCGAATCCCACCGTGGAGAAGACTGTCACGGCGAAGTACAGGGCGTCGGTGCGGGTCAGCGGCTGGGTGAAATTCGCCGCAGACGCTCGCTGCATCACGAAATAGGTCGAGGCGAACACCAATAGGTAGAAGGGAAGGATCAAGCCCAGCGCCTCGAACGCTCTGATGCTCGGATAACGCGAGCCGATGATGGACCTGACCTGCCACACCGCGATGCCCGCGAAGACCAGCAGGCCGATCAGGATGCGCACCGCGGTGTCGCCGTTCCACGGCTGGTCCAGCGGGAGCACGTAGTACAGGACGACCAGCGCGGCCGCGGTCAGGACGCCCCGCAGCACCGCCCAGAAGACCAGTCGCCTCCGGCTCGGAGCTAGCACCGCCTCTTCCTCCAGGGGACTTCCACCCCCAATCGATCGCCCATGCCGGGCGTACTCAAGAGCGGTGCCTGCGGCGCCGCTGGCCTGGCGTCAGCGCCAGGCTCAGCCTTGGGAAGGCCGCCGGGCGCACGCCGGGCCGTAACGCACCGCACGCCGACGAAGGTGGCTCAGGTGGCTCGCTGCCCGGGTGCAGCGCACGGCCGCCTGCCGCTCCCGGTTGTCCGGCTCGCGGGCGCCGGGTCAATGGCAAGCTATCCGCTAATGCCGTGGGCCACGTGCCCGTGGTGCGCCGATTCGTGCAGCGCGCCCTCGTCCGCCGCACTCAGGTGCGGCTTGATGTCGAAGACGACCTTTCGTATGGTTCCGGTGAACGAGAACGGCGCCCGGTCCGCGTAGTTGCGATCGACGACGCCGCCGTTGTCCCGGCCGATGTCCATGCCCGCGTAGCCGGAGAACCGGAGCGGGACGGTGAAGTCCATCCGGCCCTTGCCGATCTCCTTGGCGTTGGCGAACAGGCGAACGTCGCCGCCGGTAGCGGGCTTGGGCGCGTCGGCGTGGAACTCCAGGCGGACGTTGACCTCGCCGGTGGGCAGGAGGGTATCGGACTCTTGCCGGTACACCAGCGCGCCCATCATGGAGTAGGTGTGCCTGAGCTTGCCGCCTTCGACGAACAGCGAGAAGCCGCCCAGGTGGTCGGCCTCGGCCACGATCACGCCCTCGGCGCCGCCCTCAGGTATTACCAGGTCGGCGGAGATCGCGTAGGAGTGGTTGTAGATCCGGGGGATCATGCCAGACGCGATGTTCTGCACGTCACCGTAATAGATGTAAGTGGTCTGGGCGGGGATCGGCGGCAGCAGGCCGAAGTAGAAGCTCAGGCTGCCGAGCAGCGGGAGCACCTTGTACTTCTCCGCCTCGGCCCAGAACAGTTCCCGCAGCTCCCTGACCTTCTCCGGGTGCTGCGCCGCGATGTCGTCCGCCTGAGTGAAGTCATCAGGCAGGTAGTACAGCTCCACCGGGTCATCGTCGGGCTGCCATACCCCGGGCGCGAACCTCGCCATCGTCTCCGGAGTCAGGTCCCAGGGGATACGCGGGATCGACTGGGCGAGCCACCAGCCGTCCTTGTACATCGCCCGGTAGCCGGCGATCTCGAAGTACTGCTGGGTGTGCCGCTCCTCGGCGCCGGGGTCGGCGAAGGTGTGCAGGAAGCTGGTGCCGTGCATCGGCGTCTGTGCGATCCCGTCGACGCGCGTGGGCTGCGGCAGGCCAGCCAGTTCCAGGATGGTCGGGCCGATGTCGATGCAGTGCGTGAACTGGCTGCGCAGCCCGCCCCGGTCCTTGATCAGCCGGGGGTAGCGGATCACCATGCCCTGCCGGGTGCCGCCCAGGTGGGAGGCGACCTGCTTGCCCCACTGGAACGGGCAGTTCCCGGCCCAGGCCCACGCCGCCGCGTAGTGCGGAGCGACCAGCTCGCTGCCCCACACGTCTAGCCCGCCGTACTGCTCGATGAGCGCGAGCTGCTGCTCGGGGGTCAGCGGGATGCCGTTCTGCATCGTCAGCTCGTTGAACGAGCCGGTGAGCGCGCCCTCCATGCTGGCGCCGTTGTCGCCGAAGATGTAGATCACCAGCGTGTTGTCCAGCTCGCCCATCTCCGCGACCGCGGCGATCACCCGGCCCACGTTCCAGTCGGCGTTCTCGCAGTATCCCGCGTACACCTCCATCTGCCGCGCGTACAGGGCCTTCTGGTCATCGGCCAGGGAATCCCAGGCCGGGAACGCCTCGTTGCGGGGGGTCAGCTTCGCGTCGGCCGGGATGACGCCCAGCTGCTTCTGCCGCTCGAACGTCTCCTCCCGGTAGGCATCCCAGCCACTGTCGAACTTCCCCTTGTACTTGGCCGCCCACTCCTCCGGCACATGGTGCGGCGCGTGCGCGCAGCCGGTGGAGAAGTACACGAACCATGGCTTGCCCGCATCCTGGGCGCGCACGTCGTGCAGCCATCCGATCGTCTTGTCGGCCATGTCGTCGGGGAAGTAGTACTTCTTGCCGTCCTGGCCCTGGGGCACCCCGATCGTCTTGTTGTTCTCGGTGATGACCGGATCCCACTGGCCGGACTCACCGCCCAGGAACCCCCAGAAGTAGTCAAAGCCCCATCCGTTCGGCCACCGGCCGAACGGGCCCGCCGCGCCCTGCTGGCCGTCCGGCGTCAGGTGCCATTTGCCGAACGCGGCGGTGCTGTACCCGTTCATCTGCAGCACCTTCGGAAACGGCGCACTGTCCTCCGGCACGAACGCCGTATAGCCGGGAAAGCCGGAGGACAGCTCGCCGATCGACCCGAACCCGACCGCATGGTGATTACGGCCGGTCAGCAGCGCCGCCCGGGTCGGCGAGCACAGCGCCGTCACGTGGAACCGGTTATACCGGACACCCTCCTCAGCGATGCGGGTCATGGCGGGCGCGGCGATCGGGCCGCCGAACGTACTCGGCTGCCCGAACCCCGCATCATCGACCAGCACCAGCAGCACATTCGGCGCCCCCTCAGGCGGCCTGACGTGCCCGATAAGGCCCCAGTCAGGGGCCGAGCCCGCCAGCGTCCTGTTCGCCGTACCGTTAAACGCCGGATCCGCCATGGGCAGCCTGGTCCGGTCGATCGGTGCATCCGCCACGGCCATGTCCTTTCCCTGAGCAACAATCGCGAGCCCGCGGCACAGACTCCACTTACAGCCGACCACACCCGCCTGAATCAGGGCATCACCCGCCAGGAGTAATTAGACAGCTATGATCTCCAAGAATCGCGGGGCTACGCGGCACCTGTGACGTGGCTGCGACCGCTGGCCCGGCTCCTCACGCGGCCCATACCACGGGCGCCCCGCCACTAGCCCCGGCCGCGGCATCGGCCGGGTTCACCGTCGCCGACCTGACCGTCAAGGCTGGGGCCGGTGACCGGACAGCAGGACGACACCGCCCGCCAAGCCGGATACCCGCGTGTAATTACCCAAATCGGATGATGCGTTCCATGCCCAACGCCGTAACGCTGAGCTTGTGGCTGAACACTACGCCGCCGCTGCTGGCGTCGGTCGCCGCCGGGGCTGTCGCGGGCGGGGTCATCGGCAAGTTCGCCGGCCACCGCGTCGAGCAGGACATCCCCGGCCATTCTGACAGCTAAGGAGAACGCTATGGGCCAGAGCCATCTACTCGTTGACTTCCCGATCAAGGGTCCAGCCATCGCCAAGGCGCTACCCGGGGAGCTGCCCCCGTTGATGCCCGATCTCGCGACAGCGCAGGACGATCTCGGTACGGTGCATTTCTCCCGGTTCATGGTCGAGGGAGACGAGAAGCTTCTCTTCCTTTCGGACATCGACGGCGAGACCGACCAGCACATTGAGCGGCTGGTGGACAGTGCCGGGCCGGTGTTCGACGCCATCTTCACGTACGTGGACAACCCTCCGCCCACGCCCGTGGCTGATGACCCTGAGAGGGCTGCCAAATGGCTGAAGCGGCATGTCCGCGAGCCTCTAGACACGTACTTTGCTTACGAGGACGCTTCGGTTCAGGACATCAAGGCATGCGCGCGCGCGGCGGGCTTTACGGGCAACACCACGCAGGGCACCTTGCTGACGTACATAGCCTTCAAGTCACGTGTGCAAGCCGTTGGCGTGAAGCTGGTCGCCGGGGCCCTGGTAGGAGACAAGGGGCACAAAGCGTCGGATTCCATCGGGACGCTGCATGTCGCCCACTGGGTGCCCTTTGAACACAACCACATAGGGTTCTTCACGGTCTTCGACGGTGATATGGAGAAGTACTTCCAGGACTTTGCGGACAAGACCGCCTTCGTCTTCAATGCTCTCTTTCCGCGTGTCGTTGGCGGGCCGCCAACCCCGGTGGAAAAGAACGCCCAGGCGTTCTACCAGTGGGGACTGGAGAACAACTATCCGGCGATCGGGTTTTACAGCGCCTATCCAGGTCTCTCGGTTCAAGACATCAAGGCCCTGCTGGCCGATCGCGAGTCACCATCGGCTACCGCCGGCTCGGACTAGCCGTCACGTGGTTACGAACCGTAGTCAGCTCCGGGTTGGGCGCTGGCCAGGGAGTACACCTCACAAGGAGCACCGGCAGTGAAGGGCGCGGGGGTTCTTCGCCAGCTGCTTGGCCGACGACGGCATGAACCTTCGGGGACCGATGGCGGTCCGGCGGCCGCGGAAGAGCCGGCGTTCGACCTCGCTGACATTCAGGGGTTCATTCTCCGCGGTTACAGAATGCCGATGGTGCGGCATTTCTTGCTGACGGTGGGTACTCCGGCACAAGCGCGCAGGCAACTCGGACGGCTCGTGAGCGGAGACGAATCCGACGTCCCGCAGATCACCACGGCCGGGGACTGGCACGTGGGGTTCGCGCCCGGACCGCGAGACGATGCCGCGGCCGCCCCGCGTCACACGCCAGACTATTGCCTCAACATCGGTATCACGTGGCCCGGACTGGTGGCGCTCGAGATAGAGGAACGCGTCCCGGCGCTGTCGTTCAAGTCATTTGGCGCGTTCATCGAAGGAGCCGCGCAACGAGCGGAGTCGGTCGGAGACACCGGGCCAAGCTCGCCCGGGAACTGGATTGCCGGTTTTGGAACGGGGCACGATCACGTCCTGGTGACACTGCACGCCATCAGCCCGGAAGCGATGGAGGGCTACAGCGACAGGGTGCGCGCCTGGTCTGCCGAAGGAGATGCCTTCCGGGAAATCTGGCGCCAAGACGGGATGGCG
>CAWDXO010000008.1:0-527650 GCA_963806335.1 uncultured Actinomycetes bacterium | reverse complement strand
CCACTCCCCAGGCCACATCTGCATCTGGTCGGCCGAGGACCGCCTGCTGTGTTCAGGTGATCACCTGCTGAAGTCGATCTCACCGCCCGTTACCTTCGAGCGCGGCTTCGAGCGTGATCCCATGGGTTCTTATCTTGAATCATTGCGGCTGGTCGAGCTGCTTGCGCCGGCGCTCGTGCTGCCCGGGCATGGCGAAACCTTCACGGACGGGGCGGCGCGCGCCGCGAGCATCGCCGAGGGCAAGCGCCGCCGTCTGGGGCGGGTGCTGGCCTCGATCGAGTCCGGCCGCCGCACGGTGACCGAGCTTGCGAGCGAGCTGTACCCGAAGCCCCTCAAAGGCGCGCAGCTGCACTTCGTCATGGCCGAGATTCTCGCCTACCTCGCCTATCTGGAAGTACGCGGCCAAGCCGAGCGGGTGCGGGCGCCCGAAGGGGTTTTCGTCTGGCGCGCAGTCCGGGACTGAGCAGCAGCAGGGCGATGGTCCGCATGGCAGGCACGCATCGGAACCCAGGGCACTAATTAAAATCAGGGTACTAATTACAGGAGTGGCATGACGATGGAGACGCCGGGAGAGGAAGCCGAGAACGCCGCCTCTGTGCTGGCCCCCGAAATCGACTTGCTCGCTGACCCGGATGTCGCCGGGCTGGGGCGGTCGCTAGCCGTGGTACTCCGCGGGGCGATGGAAAACCCGGCCGCCGTGACCCAGGCATGGCTCCGCTACACGCTGCGCCTCGAGGAAATACCCCCGGTCGCGCTGTCGAGCTGGATGGGAACCGCGGCCACGCCGCCCGTGCCGCTCAACCCGAAGGATCGCCGCTTCGCCGACCGCACCTGGTCGGAGAACCCTGCTTTCTACTCGCTGCGGATGTACCACCAGGCGTTCGCCGAGTTCGTGGACCAGCTGGTCACCGCGGCCGAGCTCGAGCGAATCCAGGAGACGAAAGCACGCCTGCTGACCGGGCTGATGATGGACGCACTCGCCCCGACCAATTTCTTGCTGACCAACCCCGCTGCGCTTAAATACGCCGCCGAAACCGGCGGCGCCAGCCTGGCTAAGGGCGCACGTAACTTTATGGAGGATCTGCTCGACAACAACGGCCGTCCTCGGCAGGTTGACACCGGCAAATTCACCATCGGAAAGAACCTCGCGGCCACGCCCGCCAAGGTCGTCTACCGCAACGACCTGATGGAACTGCTGCAATACTCGGCGCAGACGCCGCAGGTCCACTCGGCCCCGCTGCTCTGCAGCCCGCCGTGGATCAACAAGTACTACGTCATGGACCTCGCCCCGCGGCGAAGCTTCATCGAGTGGGCGGTCCAGCACGAGCGGACCGTATTCGCGATCAGCTACCGAAACCCTCCGGCCGACATGTCCGGGGTCACGATGGACGACTATCTCATCCACGGTCCCAGGCAGGCGCTGGAAGTGATCCAGCAGATCACCAAGGCGGACACCGTGGACATCGTCGGATTGTGCATGGGAGGGGCGCTCACCGCGATAACCGACGCCTATCTCAGCACCACCGGCAAGGATGGAATCGGCAATCTCACCCTGCTCAATACGCTCCTCGACTACTCCGAGCCCGGTGTTCTCGAGGCGTTCACCGACTCCGAAGCGGTCAGGCGGCTCGAGCGGAAGATGACCAAGGAGGGCCATCTCGCCGGGGAGACCATGGCCGGGACCTTCGACATACTGCGAGCCAACGACCTGATCTTCAGCTATGTCGTGTCCGACTGGCTGATGGGTCAGGATCCCCCGGTCTTGGACATACTGGCCTGGAATGCCGACAGCACGCGCATGCCCGCAGCCATGCACTCGTTCTACCTGCGGAATTTCTACGTGGAAAACCGCCTCGCCCAGGAGCGGCTGGAGATCGGGGGCAAGGTCGTGAAGCTGAGTGATGTCAAGCGGCCCACGTATATCGTCGGCGCCGAGAACGACCACATCGTTCCCTGGAAGTCTGCCTACGCCACGACCAGGCTGCTGTCCGGCCCGGTCCGTTATGTGCTGAGCAGCGGCGGCCATATTGCCGGCATCGTCAACCCGCCCGGCCTCAAGGGGGCAAAGGGTTGGTACCTGGTGGGAGAGAACCATCCCGAGTCGGCGGACGAATGGCGCAAGCAGGCGAGCCGACATGACGGCTCCTGGTGGGAGGACTGGGCGACTTGGTCAGCCGAGAACTCCGGGCCGCTGGTGGACCCGCCGCCGACCGGAAGCAGGAAATACCCCGTCCTTTGCAACGGGCCAGGGGACTACATTCACACCTGATGCCGCTCGGCCGCACCTGGTCCCGGTTCAGGTTCCGCACGGCGGAACCTTCGTTGTGACACTCGCCCGAGCATGACAGGTATATGGGGTGCAAAGCGAACAAGTTCTCTCCGAACTGGCCGATGACCTGTGGCAGGCAGAACAGACCCGTGTGCCGGCTGAACCACTGACCAAGCGTCATCCCGGCCTCGAAATCGACGACGCGTACGCCATTCAGTCACTGAACATCGACCGGCATATCGCGCAAGGTGCCCGGGTCTGCGGCCGCAAGGTGGGCCTGACCTCGCTCCCTATGCAGGAGCTTCTGGGCGTCAAAGAGCCCGACTACGGAGTTCTGCTCGACCACATGTTCGTGGAGGACGGCGATGAGGTGGCACTTGACCGCCTGCTGCAACCGCGGGTAGAAGCGGAACTGGCCTTTGTCATGGAAGAGGACCTGGCCGGTCCCGGTGTCACCGCGGCCCGCGCCCTGACGGCCATCGCCGGCGCGCTCCCCGCGGTGGAGATCGTGGACAGCAGGGTGGCGGACTGGCAGATCAAGCTCGTGGACACCGTCGCCGACAACGCGTCGTCCGGCCTGCTGGTCGTGGGGGGCAACCTGCGCAGGGTGACCGACATCGACCTGCGGCTCGTCGGGGTGATGGTGACCAGGCACGGCGAACTGGTCGATACCGGCGCGGGCGCGGCCGTCCTCGGCAACCCGGCCCGGTGCGTCGCCTGGCTGGCGAACAAGCTCGCGTCCTTCGGCGCGTCGCTGCACGCGGGTGACATCATCCTGCCGGGCGCGGTCCACCGCATGATCGGCGTGACGCCTGGCGACGTATTCCGCGCTGAATTCGCCTACCTCGGCACCGTAACAGCACGGTTCTCCGGCGGAGGGAGTCCGACGTGATCGAGGCCAAGGACATGGCGTCCCAGCTCATCGCGGCCGAGGAAGCGCGCACGGCGATCTCGCCGTTCTCCGACAGCCATTCCGACATCGATATCGACACGGCCTACGCGGCGCAGTGGGCATTCGTGCAGTCCAAGCTGGACGCGGGCGAGCAGCTGACCGGAGCCAAGCTCGGCCTGACCAGCCGGGCCAAGCAAGAAGCCATGAACGTGACCGAGCCGCTCTACGGCTGGATAACCAGCGGCATGATCACCGATTACGGTGGGCCCGTGGACCGGAGCAGCCTGATCCACCCCCGCGCGGAGCCAGAAATCGCGTTCCTGCTTGGCCGCGACGTCACCGCCCCCGCCACGGTGACCAGCGTGCTGGCCGCTACCGAAGCCGTCTTCGCCGCGGTGGACATACTCGACTCCAGGTACCACGACTTCCGCTTCACCCTGCCGGATGTGATTGCCGACAATGCCAGTGGCGGGCGGATCGTACTCGGCCCGCAGGCTCGGCGGCCCGATGAGCTGGTTGATCTCCGCTTGCTCGGCTGCGTGCTCAGAGCCGGCGGTGAGGTAGTGGCCACGGCCGCCGGGGCCGCGGTCTCGGGTCATCCAGCGGCCGCGGTGGCCTGGCTGGCCAATCGCCTCGGCTCGCAGGGCAAGAGCCTACGCGCCGGGATGCTTGTCCTGTCCGGAGGCCTCACCGCGCCGGTTCCGCTCGAGCCTGGTACCGCCATCACCGCCGAGTTCGATGGGCTGGGCTCGGTAGAGGTCTACTGCCGGTAGGGGAGCAAATGACTGACACCGACGTATGGTCGATAAGCCTGCCGCCGCATCTCGATCACGAGGCACTAGTCCAAGCCCAACGGGATACGCTGAATGCCCCGCGACGGCCGGACGGGCTGGACGCGAGGGTACTGTTCCGGCTGTTGGACGTCCTTTACGGGCGCAAGCGGACGCTGTCGAAGTTCAAGGTCCTGGAGCTGGTCGCACGGGTTCCCTACCAGAGCTGGGAGCAGGTCGCCACATCGCCATCACCCATGTCTCGCAGCGCACCGGGCTGGCCCGCCGCATCCACGACCGGGTAGCGCAGGTCCGGGCCCAGCAGGACAACGAGCAATGGCACCTGCTGATCCTGGAGGAGCTCGTTGCCCGCACGGGCAAAAAAGAGTCCCGCTTGCTCTACTACTGGACCCCGCAGTCCATCGCATTCGTCTACCACCAGCTGTCCTGGCTTCTGTACGTGGTCCACCCGGCCTGGTCCTATCAGCTCAACGCCGACTTCGAAGATCACGCCGAGCACGAGTACATGGCGCTCGTCGCCGAGCATCCGGAGTGGGAAGAGGAGCCCTTTACCTCGGAGTTCGAGGCCGACTACGGCAGCTTCGAATCGCTCGCCGACCTGTTCAGGCAGATCGGCCACAGTGAGCGAGTGCACAAGCACGAAAGCCTGGCCCAGATGCGCCAGGCCCATTTCCGCTGAGGCCCATGTCCGGTCAAGGGGGCGGCGCGCCGGCTTTCCGGCTGGTGCGTCAGGACGCGAGTCCGGCGCGGATGGCGGCCGCCTCGGCCACATGGGCGGCGGCGACGCGAGAGGCGTCCGCGGGCAGCTCGAGGCCGGCCAGCTGCAACCTCACCTCGATGCTGCCGGAGTCCCGGGCGGAGGTTGACGGGACGTTCAGGGCCTGAAGCAGGTGGAGCATCGGCCTGTTCGAGGCCAGTACCACGGCCGTCAGCGATGTCATGCCACTCATCACCGCGACGTCCACCAGCCGCCGCAGCAGCCGGGTGCCCAATCCTAGGTGCTGCAGCGGGTCATCTACGATCAAGGCGATCTCCGCGTCGGTGCGGCCGGCCTGGCCTTCGTACCTGGCGACCCCGGACAGCTGCCCGGTGCTGCGGACACCGACCAGAGCGAACCGCCATTCGTCGGCGATGCCGGTGAACCGCCGGATCTCGGCCGGGCTCAGCGCGGACTTGAAGCCGAAGTAACGCCAGTAGATGCTGTCCGGCGACAGCCGCTTGTGCAGCCCGGCGAGCTGGTCACCGTCGGTGGGCCGAATGGGACGGACCAGGATGCGCTCGCCGTCACGCAGCTCGAGTTCGTCGATGATCTGGGCAGCCACGAAAACACGATCGGCGTCCACGTGGCGGGGGGCAAGGCCGTTCCCGGCGTGCGGAACACGGCACCGCGATCGGCCGCCGGCCTCAGCTGGGCTTATCGCTGAACGGAACAAGCCGGGCCCTGGCCAGGAGAAGGCTGCCAGACTGAACCGGAGCGGCACGAGGTGGTCGATGACAGCGAAGCATCCTGAGATGGCTGGCCAGCGAGTCGATGAGCAGCCGCTGGATGCTGGAGCGTTCCGGCAGGTTATAGGCCGGTTCATGAGCGGCGTGGTGGTGATCACCGCGACGCATCACGGCGAGCGCCGCGGGATGACGGTGAGCGCCGTCGCGTCCCTCTCGCTTGATCCTCCGATGATCGTGACGTGCCTGAACGCAGCGAGCTCCACACAGGAGGTCGTCCGCCGGGCCGGCGCGTTCGCGGTCAACATCCTGGCCGAGGACCAGGAACAGCTGGCCGGGCTCTTCGCCCGGCCGGGCGCCGATCCGTTCCTGGATCTGCCCTGTGAGCCCGGGATCACCGGCGCGCCCATCCTGGCGGGCGCGCTGGCGGTGCTCGAATGCCAGATCGCGCAGGAGGTACGGGGCGGATCTCACTGTGTCCTGCTCGCCAACGTCGTGCGGGCCAGCGCCGGCGAGGGCTCGCCGCTGGCCTACTTCCGCGGCCGGTTCGGCCGGATCGAGCTCATCCAGGACGCCGAGGCGTACCGGCGGCTCAGGGACCTCATCCTGACGCGGCAGGTGAGCGCGGATGAGCGGCTGGACGTGGAGCGGCTGGCCGGCCAGCTGAAGACTTCCCCCTCGGCCGTGCAGTACGCGCTGACCCGGCTGGTGACCGAGAACCTGGTGATCCGGGAGGACAGGGGCCACCTGGTCAGGCCGCTGGACGTTGCCACCTCCAACGAGGCTCATGACGCCAGGATGGCGATCGAACTTGGCGTAGCCGAGATGACGGTGGTACGCCTGGGCCAAGGCCAGCTGTCCGGGCTGCGGCGGCTGGCCCAGGCGACGGTCGACGTCCTCGGCCGGGGTGATCCGGACGGCATAGCCGCCTACGCGCTGGCCAACCAGGAGTTCCACCGCTTCCCGGTGGCCACCGCGAGGGTCGATGCGTTGTCCGTCGTCTATGAGCAGCTCAGCATCGCCGACATGATCTCGCGGGCGCTGCGGACCCAGGACGAGATCGAGGGCCTGCTGGCGCGTGAGCACCTGGACCTCGTGCAGGCCTACGAACGAGCCGATCTTGACGGCGTGCGGGAGGTCATCATCCGGCATACCGCGCACGCCAAGCAGACCCAGCAGCGTGGCATCGAAAGAGCCGGTGGTCAGCTGTAGGGCCTCGCCTGACCGGGCAGATCTCATCGAGAAAAGGAGCACCACATGGCCGGTTACCAGTCGTTCTCGCTAAACGCCGTAGAGGAAGCACAGAGCTCTTCGGCCGCCGCCTACCGGGAGTTCCTTCGCCGGCCCGGCTTCTCGATGGGCATGTACCTGCTGCCCGCAGGCAGCAAGGACGCCCAGCACCCGCACACCGCAGACGAGGTCTACATCATCGAGCGCGGTCGGGCCCAGCTCGAAGTCGAAGGCGAGACCATCGACGTCGGGCCGGGCGCCGTCATCTCCGTCGACCGCGGCCGGGACCACCACTTTCTTAATATCACCGAGGATCTGGCCGTCCTGGTCATATTCGCACCGCCCGACAACCCAGAAGCCTAAGGCAGGTCTCGTGAAGGTAATCGAAACGGCGGACGCGCCCCACCACACGGGCCGGTGCCGACGATCTCCGACGGCCCGTTCACCGGATCGCTGCCCGCCGCCGACCTGGTCATCTCCACGCTGCCAGGCGGCGCAGCCGATCCGCTGAGCGCCACCCGCCGGAAACCAGACACCATCGTGCTCGATGTGATGTACGCGCCGTGGCCCACCCCCTTCGCCGGGTCAGCCCTGGCCGCCGGCTGCCCGGTGGTCAGCGGTCTCACCGTGCCGCTGTGCCCGGCAGCCGCGCAGGTCGAGCTGATGACTGGGCATCCCGGCCCAGTGGAGGCGATGCGGACCGCCCTAGTTGCCGCGGTGGCGGCCCGCCACGGCTGAACCAGCAGTCAGGTACGGGCCTGGGACTTGGCCACGAAGCCGGACGCGAATCCGAGGGGCAAGACCCGCCGTAGCTTGTCTCCCTCCTGGAGTTCGATCACGACATTTGTGATCGGGACGGCCCGGCAACTGAGGCAGATGCCTTCGATGCGTTCTTCGTCGCTCAGCACGCTCTCCGCAACCGCCCGCTCGTAGCGGACCTCGCCCAGCAGGAGATGGAGCTTGCAGACTCCGCAACCGCCGCGCCGGCAGCCGATCCGGTAGCCCAGGCCGGCCCGGCTCAGGGCCGCGAGCAGGGTTTCCTCCGGCCGTGCGGCCACCCGTTCCCTGTCGGGGAGGATGGTGATCTCGGCAGCCTGGTCCTCGTTCTGGGGCCCGGATCCGGTCTGGCTCACTGGCAACGGATCCCCACCGAGCCCAGCCCGTCGAACTCGGCCGTCGCGATGCTGCCGGCTTTCAGCGGCACGGAGGCGGTCAAGGCACCGGAAAGCACGATGGTCCCGGCGTCGAGGTGCTCTCCTTGGGCTGCCAGGGTATTCGCCAGCCAGGCCAGGGCGGCGGCCGGGTGCCCCATGACCGCGCCGCCGGCCGCGGTGTACGAGCCACCCTTCCAGCGGAACAGGCAGCCGAGGACATGGAGGTCCACGAGTTCGCGCGGGCTGCGCCCTTGCGCGCCGAGGATCACTCTGGCCGCTCCCGCATTGTCAGCGATGGAGTCAGGCAGCCGGAAACGTTCACAGTACCGCGAATCGACCACCTCCAGAGCGGGGAAAACCAGCTCGGTGGCGGCCATGACCCCGGCCAGGGTGGTAAAAGCGTCGATCCGGCGGCCGAGAAGAAAGGCGATTTCCGGTTCGGCGCTCGGGTGAATCAGCTCGTCAAGTCGTAGCGGCTCACCGAACGGATGGATCATGCCTGAGGTCAGGCGGCCGTAGACCGGCTCGTGGATGCCGAGGGCGGCCCGCTTCACCTTGCTGGTCATGCCCAGCTTGACGCCGATGACGCGCTCGCCGTCCTGCAGCCGGTGCCCGACGAACAAGGACTGCACCTCGTAGGCGGTCCCGGCGCCGAGGAATGGCTGCGCGCGGCTGAAGGGAACGATGGGCTTGCGCTCGCGTTCAGCGCTGATCAGGGCATCCGCGATGGCCTGCGCGGCGGTCATGCGGCATCTCCGCCGCTGAAGTGGGCTGATACCGCACCGAGGTGGGCGAACTCCGCCCGGAAGACGTCACCTGGCCGCACCGGCACCATCCGGTGCAAGGCGCCGGACAGCACGATGTCACCCCGGCGTAGGCCCGCCCCCTGCGCACTCAGCTTGTTGGCCAGCCAGGCCACGCAGCGCGCGGGATGGCCGAGTGCCGCCGCCCCGGCGCCGCTCTCGATCGGCACGCCGTTGCGGTAGAAGAGCATTCCGACTAGGCGCAGGTCAAGCCCGCTGACGGGGGTAACCCGGCCGCCTAGGACGAGCCGGGCCGCGGAGGCGTTGTCCGCGACTGAGTCGACGAGCTTCAACCGCCAGTCCGCGATGCGGCTGTCCCCGATCTCGATGGCCGCCAGTGCGCCGTCGATGGCAGCGAGTGCCTGCGCCGTACTGACGCCGGGTCCGGATAGGTCGCTGCCCATCCGGAGCGCAATCTCGGCTTCGGCCCTGGGCTGGATGAGCTGGTCATAGCGGATCTGATCGCTCTCCTCAACGATCATGTCATCGAGCAGGACGCCAAAGATGGGTTCAGTGATCCCGAGCAGATCCTGCATGGCCAGCGAGGCGAGGCCGACCTTGCGGCCGCGGATGACCCGCCCGGCCGCAAGCCGACGCTCGATATTGCAGGTCTGGACGGCGTAGCCCTCCTCCGGCAGGAGGTCGGGCCGTTCGTCAGACAGCGGGCTGACCGGGGCGCGGTCGACCTCGGCGTTCCAGAGCCGCTCGGCTAGTCCCAGGAGCGGGCCTTGCGCTACGTTCATCCTCAGTCACGACCGTGGGGAACCGTTGCTCAGGTCAGGACCGTGGTGAACCGTTCGTTGAGCTCGCGCTGGATGTAGAAGATGGCCTTGCCCAATTGGTCGGCCGTCCAGGTCAGTGGCGGAGAGTCGGGGAAGACCAGGTAGCCGCCGCTAAAGACCTCGTTGCGGTTGCCTGAAGGGTCGAAGAAGTAGATCGTCTCGCCCCGGGTGATGCCGTGCTGAGTCGGACCGACGTCGACGGACACATCGTCCATGGCGAACAGGCCACCGGCATGCTTGATCGCGTACCAGTCGGTGAGAGCGTAGGCGAAGTGGTGCAGCTTACCCTGGGGCCCGGCCATGAACGCGATGTCGTGCGCCGTATTGCCGCACGTCAGCCACGAGGCGATCAGGTGATTTTCGTCGAGGTTGGTGACGACTCGCTCGGCCGTCCGGAACCCCATGACCTCCTGGTAGAACCGCTCCAGCGTACCGGGGTCTTCGGCCGTGATCATGGCGTGGTCGACCCTGGGGACTCCGACCCCGACAAGGTGACGCGGGAAGGCATCGGGATTGATCAGCCCAACGTCCGTGCCGACGTATTCGGCCTCGGAGTACAGCTCGATGACATGATCCGAGGGCAGCACTAGCCGCACGCCGTCACCGATCGCGAGGTTGTCGCCCTTGCTCATCCGCTCGGTCAGGCAGCCGAACTGACGGGCCCGCTGCTCCAGTCCTTCCAGGTCAGTTTCGCGCTCGACCTTGTAGCCGAACTTCACCACGCCGACGCCGCCCTCCTCCAGGACGACGGAGTGGTGATCGAACTCATCCCACCCCTTGTAATACAGCTTGCCTGGTTCCTCCTGTACTAGCTTCATGCCGAGCGTCTCGCCGTAGTGTGAGCGGGCTTCCTCGAGGTCCGTGACCCTGATGTGGACGTACCCCATTCGCATGACACCCATCTGGCCGGGTTCCCTTCGTTCGAAAGCTTGCGCGCACCTGGACGCTCTCTGATACATCAGACAACAGAGCGGGAGGAACGGCGAACCTGTCTTCTGCTCAGCGGGACAGGACCGGCCACCGTCCGTCCGCCTCGGCGAGGATGCGGCCGGGGCCGGCCATGCAGTAGCGTCAGCTCGAAACGCGAAAGAAGGTGCATGACGCGATGATCCAGCCAACGGGTGCTGCCGATTCCGGTGGCCTGCTGTCCACTCTTTCCGTTTCGGCTGCGCTGGCCCAGCGGGCGATCGGTGCAGCGCGCGAAGCCGCCAGCGGGCTGGCCGTGCCGGTCTGCATCGCGGTATGCGATCAGGCAGGCCACCTGGTCGCATTCGAGCGCATGGACGGCGCGCCCTTGATGTCAGCTCAGCTGGCCCAGGACAAGGCGTACTCGGTATGCGCATTCGGTGGCCTGCCGACCGATCAGTGGTGGCCGATGCTGCAGACGGAGGGCGCCTTGCTGCACGGGATCGTCAAGACCGACCGGCTGGTGATCTTCGGTGGCGGCGCACCGATCCGGTCCGGGCGCCACCTGGTGGGTGCCGTCGGTGTCTCCGGCGGGAGCGAGGAACAGGACGGTCAGATCGCGAAGGCAGCGGCTTCCAGCCTGTTCCGGTCCGGATCAGGCGAGCCGGGCTGAGCCAGCCCTGGCCGGCCACCCCGTCCCTACTCAGCAGAATCACACGCCGTCTGTACCCGAAACCGGCCCCACCCGCGCACTGGGCATCGGGCGACGTTACCATCGAGGAACGGCGGGCCGGCCAGCAATCGCAATGATGCCGAGGACTGTCCCGGGAATGAGATTCTGGATCGTACTGGCAGCCACGGCCGCGGCGGAGCGCTGCCGCTGACCGCCCACCGGACTGTCAGCCCTCCCTTTGGGAGTGGCGCGAATTCCACCGCCGACCGGGACACCGCGCATGCTGCCTGCCGCGGCGCCGGAATGCTGCCCGTCGTGACCGGCTGCACCACGTGCCAGGCAGCCGACTGTTTGCGGTCTTCCTGTCCAGCGGAAGGTCACGT
This sequence comes from uncultured Actinomycetes bacterium, assembly GCA_963806335.1. Classification (GTDB taxonomy): domain Bacteria; phylum Actinomycetota; class Actinomycetes; order Streptosporangiales; family Streptosporangiaceae; genus Palsa-504. The sequence goes on along the minus strand of CAWDXO010000008.1, from coordinate 516,324 downwards.
GCCCATCCACCGCAGGCCCCGACACATTTGGTCTATGACGTCATCCGCGGCCGCCGAGCGAGCCTTCTACCTCGCATCCCCGTCACGCTCGAAATTCCGTGAACGTGCAGGAGATGTGATGCCATGACCCAGGAGGAGCGCCCGCGTCACGAGTTCACTCCCGGTGGCTGAGGCCTGGGCGCAAAGTGCAGAGCTGTTGTCCAGCCTCACCGGACAAAGCGGTAGCAACCCCGCAACTAGACAGGGTCCGCCTGAGCAGGCAACCGGCAGAGGATGATCAAGGGTGCTGTGCAGCTCCCAGGCAGTGGGTCAGGTGAAGCGCATGGAGACCATGCCGAGGTCATGGAAGTGGGCAGCGATGTGGTCGCCGGCCTGGACGGGGATTGCCTCGGTGACGCCGCCGGTCATGATGAAGGTCCCGGCCGGGATCAGCTGCCCGCGAGCGGTGAGGTGGTTGGCCATCATGGCCACGGCCGCCAGCGGGTTGCCGAGCACGGCTGCCGCCGTAGCCGTCGCGACGATTTCCCCGTTCTTCTCCAGCACGACGCCCAAAGTCCGCAGGTCGAGTTCTGCGACGCCCCGGGCCCGGCCGCCGGCGACGAAGCGGGATGAGGAGGTGTTGTCGGCGATGACGCTCTTGAGGTCGAACTTGAAGTCCCGGTAACGCGAGTCGATGACCTCGACGGCCGGCAGGACGAAGTCGGTGGCCGCCATGACCGCGGCGACGGTGCACCCTGGTCCTTCGAGATCGGATTTGGTGACGATGCAGATCTCGGCCTCGACCTTCGGATGGATCAATTCGCTGGTCTTGATCTCCCCGCCGTCTGGCTTGCCCATGTAGTCCGCCACGAACCCGAAGACCGGCGTCTCGACGCCCATCTGCTTCATCTTGGCGAACGAGGTCAGGCCGGCCTTCAGGCCGGTGATCTTGCTGCCCCGGGCTTCTTTGCGCCCGCGGATCTCGTCCTGGATCGCGTAGGCGTCGTCCCAGTCCATGTCCGGGTAATCAGCGGTGATCATGGTCACGTCGTACGCCTGCAACTCGGCGTCCTCCAGCTGCTCGGCGAGCTTGCGGATCGTGCCGGTCTCCAGGGCCATCGCGGTCTCCCGTCCCAGATCAATACTTGATCATCACATTGCGCAGCTCGGTGTAGAACTCGAGGGAATGGACGCCACCTTCGCGGCCGATACCGGACTGCTTCGAACCGCCGAAAGCGGTGCGCAGGTCGCGCAGGAACCAGCTGTTGATCCAGCACAGGCCGACCTCGATCTGGGTGGCGAGCCGGTTCGCCCGGGCGATGTCGGTGGTGAAGATTGACGTCGCCAGTCCATAGGGGGTGTCGTTGGCCATCCGCGCGGCGTCTTGTTCGGTGTCGAACGGCTGGATGTGGCAACAGGGGCCGAAGATCTCCTCGCGGACTACGGAGGCGGTCTCGGGCAGGCCGGTCCAGATCGTCGGCTGCACCCAGGCGCCGCCTTTGAGGTCATCGGGCATGTCCGGGATGCCGCCGCCGGTGACGACCGTGGCGCCCTCGGCCTTGGCCTTGTCGTAGTAGGACAGGACCTTCTGACGGTGCTCATGGCTGATCAGGGGGCCGATCTTGGTTTCCGGGTCGTCCGGGCGGCCGGGGGACATTCCTTCTGCCTTGGCCTTCAGCGCATCGACGAACCTGCCGAAAATCACGCGCTCCACGTAGACCCGCTCGGTGCCCAGGCAGACCTGCCCGCAATTCTCGAACACCGAACGGGTGACGGTGTCGATGGCGACGTCGAAGTCGCTCCATGACCTTCGGGTTGGCCATGGTGCCACCCATGGTGTTGAGCGCGATCCGCTCGACGCGGTCAGGGTGGAGCTGGGCCAGTCGTGCCGTCGTCCAGCCGCCGAGCGACTCACCCGTGAAGTGCGCCTTCTCATAGCCCAGGGCGTCCATGACCGAAAGGACCTGGTGGATGTAGTCCTGGATCTCCAGGGGATGCTCCGGCTTCGAGGAGTAGCCATGACCAATGAAATCGATGGCGTAGCAGTTGAAATGCTCGCCATGGGACTTCAGGTTACGGACATAAGCCTCAGCGTGACCGGTCACGCCGTGGAGCATGAGGAGCAACGGCGTGTCCTCGCTGCCGCTGTGCAGGTAGCGCGTCCGGTAGGGGCCCGCCTGAAGGAATCCCTGGCTGAACTCGACCTGCGCCAGGTCGGACCAGACCGATGTGTACGCACGCTCGCTCATACGCTCTCCCCGCCTTCGGTTAGCTCGCCGAACAAGGCGAGCGCCTGGGTACGGAACCGATCGGCCGCCGGGTCGAAACCGGCCCTGAGGACGCTGCCGGTGATGTGCTCAGCCAGGCCGGGATGGCCGGGGATCCACGCCTTGTCAATGGGGAGCCAGGCCTCGGCCGGGCCCCAGTTATGCTCGCCCAGGCCGATGCAGATCTGCGGGAAGGTCTCCAGGAAGAAGTCGTGGAATGCTCGTTGGACATCACGACGCACGCCTGGACGCCGGCCCGGCGGGCATCGGCGCCTCCAGGGGCACCGAAAAACGACTCCCGCTGCTCCTTCGGCGCCGAGCCAGCCGCCGCGGCCATCATCGGCGCGTGCGACGAGCAATAGGCAATGGATAGCTCCGCCATGGGTCCCTCCATGCCGCAAAGACGCCACCCGCGCCCAGCCTGGCACCACACCGGCCGGGCCAAGGCAACCCCTTCCGCCCAGTGGCAACCTCAGCGCACGGCCGGCTCAGGAGATGAGGCGGCCGACGGCGAGCGCGGTCTCGATCGGGTAGCCGACGGATTCAAGTCCGCACGGATCGCGGCAACGCGAACTGGCGGATGGTGATGCCGGGACTGGCGCCGCATTTCCGCACCCTCGCCCCGGACATAGTCGGCTTCGGCTACACCGAACGGCCGGCCGGCATCAAATACAACGTCCAGACCTGGGCCGACCAGGTGGTCGGCTTCCTGGACGCGATGGACATCCGGACCGCGCCGCTGGTCGGCAACAGCTTCGGCGGCGCCATCGCGCTCCGCGTGGTGCCCCAGTATCCCGAGCGGGTGGACAAGCTGATCCTCATGGGCGGAGTGGACGTGCCCTTCCCGATCACCGAAGGCCTCGACCGGGTCTGGGGCTACCAGACGTCAGTCGAGAACATGCGCGAGATGCTCGGCATCTTCGCGTACTCACCGGAGCTGGCGAATGACGATCAGCTCGCCCGGGTCCGCTACGACGCGAGCATCCAGCCGGGCTTCCAGGAGGCGTACTCGTCGATGTTCCCGCCGCCGCGGCAGAAGAGCTGTGGACGAGATGGCCACCCCCGACGAGGAGCTTCGCAAGATCGGCAAGGAGACGCTGATCGTCCATGGCCGCGAGGACAAGGTGATTCCGCTGGACACCTCGCTCAGGCTGCTGCAGCTGATCGACCGGTGGCAGTTGCACGTGTTCGGCCGGTGCGGTCACTGGACGCAGATCGGGCGGGCCGGCGATTTCGTCCGGCTGGTGGATGACTTCCTTTCCCATTGAGGGGGAACAGATGGCCACCTCGATGGCGGTCTTCGACTTCGACGGGCACAGGTCATGACCTGGCTGCGGCGGGAGGTCTAGAGCTAGCTAGGCGAGCGCAGGAAAAGAGTTGACGAACGCTGGCGCACGGAAGCGGCAGGCCACGATCTAGCTCAGGTGAGCACTTGCCTTCGCAGGGATCTGGCGCGATGATCAGGACAGCGGTGCTCCAGACCTCGGCAGTGGTAGTCACACTGATTCGGGAGTCCAGTTGAGTGCCGAAGTGGTGCACGTCGTGACCGGTATCCGGTTCGCTAGCTGTCCGCAGGACGTCCGCGTCGGGCACGGACGCCGTGCCCGTGATCCGCGGGCAGCGTTGAGACCGGTGATGTTATGACAATCCCTCTCGCTGGTCAGCTTGGGCACAGCATGACGGCGAGCCTCCGGCGTCGGCCGGTCCGAATGTCCCTGCCGGGTTGCCTGCAGACGGGCCTGTTGTGAAGACGCCTGACCTCCCGCGTCCGCTGCCACATGGCAGGGAGGGCTGATGGCCGGGAACTCGATAGAGCCGGGCCGCTCCGTCACCAGCAAGGTCGTGGCCATCTTGCTGACCTTTGGCGACGGCGACGAGCACTCTCTCACCGAGATCGCGCGGTTGACCTGCATGCCGGTCTCGACGACCCATCGTCTGGTGACCGAACTCGCCGGATGGGGCCTGCTTGAGCGCACGCCCGAGTCGCAGTTCCGGGTCGGCGGGTCGATCAGGGCCATCGGTAGCAGGGTTTCCTACTCGCCGCGAATCATCGAGTTGGCGCGGCGCGTGCTGGACGATCTGGCCGCCACAGTTCGCACTTCCGCGCGGCTAGGGGTCCTGGCTGGGACGCAAGTCGCTTATATCGAGAGGCGCTGTGATCATAGGCCCGTCACCACATTCGCGCATGCGCCGAGGCTTCCCGCGCACGCAACCGCTCTCGGCAAGGCACTTCTGGCGTTTTCCTCTGCGGAGCTGCTCAATTGCCTCATCGCCGAGGGCCTGACGTGCTATACACCGCGCACGCTGACCGATCCGGAGGAGCTGCGGCGGTCCTTGGCGGTCACCCGGCTGACGCGGGTCGCGGTTTCACGATGTGAATTCGAGCAGAGTGTCTCGGCGGTGGCTGTGCCGGTGTTCGGAGCAGGTGGGATTGCTGCCGCGGCCCTCGAGCTCACCGTGACGGATCTCCGCGCAGATCAGCGCTTGGCGCAGTCGGTGCTGACCGTAGCCGCTCGGGGACTGTCGAGAGAGCTATCTACCGGCACCAACGCCACCTACTTCGCCCTGAGCACCGAGCAGCTCACCGACGTTAGGTGGTGAAGCGGCCGGGGCAGGCGCCTGCGGTCCGAGCTGAAGGAGCCCACCTGCCCGACGCTGGGAATTTCTCGATCGCCGTCGGCCAGCGGTGACGCTTGACGCTCACTTTATCTGCGGTCCGGCGGTCCTGCGGCGCTCATCGCCATGACCGATCTCACCCGGCCGACTATGTCCGTAACTGCCAAGAGCTGGGAAAACGCATGATTCACGGAAAACTGAGGCTGGCCATTGCATCACCGTCACTCCTGAAGCTACCATCCAAAGGGATGGCAGAGAGATGGTGAGAAGATGGTGGACGGATGGCCAAGGGTGAGGGCGAAAAGACCGAGAAGATCACTATCAACCTGGGACTGGTGGACCTCGGGCAGATCGATCTGCTGGTCCAGGAAGGCTTCTACGCCAACCGCACCGATTTCATCCGCACGGCCATCCGCACCCATCTCGCCACCCGGGGCGAGGCGCTCGACCAGACGGCGGCCCGGCGCACCCTCACCCTGGGCAGCTGTCACTACACCCGTCGCGACCTGGAGGAAATCCGCGACGCCGGGCAGGTGATCCATATCCGGGTGCTCGGGCTGGCGAGCATCGCCGACGATGTCTCCCCCCAACTGGCCCTGGCCACGATTGCCTCAGTGGAGGTACTCGGCGCCTTCCGGGCCCCGACAGCAGTGAAGGCCGCCCTGGCGCCCCGCACCGCCTAAGCCGTCATATCAAACGGCTGCCCAACCGCCGGCCCGGCGACGTCCGGGGCGTGCTGCCAGGAGAGCAGCGCAGCCGACCACGAGAAGGGACACCGCCATGCACGCGCGCCAGCTGACGGCGATGGCTGAGGCCACTCGCCTGACCCGCCAGGGCCGCCTGGTCGAGGCCACCGCGCTGATCCAGCAGACCCTGGCTGGTTCGGCGCTGACACCGCGGGCACCGGACGGGCCCTCCGCCGAGGAGGAGACCAGTGGCACGCCCGGCCGCCACCCCGCTCCCCAGCCAGCACTGCGCGCCAGCGAGGAGACACAACCCGGACAGGTCCATTCCGGCTGGATTACCCGCCGCCGCCCGGTCCCCAGCCGGGGCGCCCGGGGTCTCCGCCGGCCGCTGCGGCCCGCGGCCTCGGCCATCGAGCGGCCGGCGGGCCGGTTTGAGGCCTTCGCCTACACCAACGCCGCCGGCACCCGCGCCTACCGGCTCTACGTTCCCGCCGCCCACGGCGGCGGTCCTCTGCCCCTGGTCGTGATGCTGCACGGCGGCACCCAGGACGCCGCGACCTTCGCCGCCGCCACTGCCATGAATGACCTCGCCGAGCGTCAGGCATTCTTCGTCGCCTACCCGGAACAGCCGCCCTCGGCGAACCCGGGTAAGTACTGGAACTGGTTTGTCCCTGGTCACCAGCGCCGCGATGACGGCGAGCCGTCGCTGATCGCCGGGATCACCCGCCAGGTCACCGATCGCTACGGGGTAGACGCCACCCGGGTGTACGTGGCGGGGTTTTCCGCCGGCGGCGCGATGGCCGCGGTGATGGCCGCGGTCTACCCCGATCTTTACGCCGCTGTCGGCGTGCACTCCGGGCTGCCCTACGCCGCCGCCGGCGACGTGGCCTCCGCGTTCGCGGCGATGAAGCAGGGGCCGGCACGGCTGGCCCGGCCCCCGGCCCGGCCGCTGCCGCTGATCGTCTTCCATGGTGACCGGGACGCGACCGTGGCCCCCGCCAACGCCGGAGGCCTCATCGACCACGTCCTGCCGGCGGCCAGCCCCGCCCACCGCCCGGGCACCCCGCCGACCGTGGTGACCACAGGGCAGGTGCCCGGCGGGCATGCCTACACCCGGACCTGCTACCAGGACCCCGCGGGCGCGGCCCTGGCCGAGCGCTGGAGCATCCACCAGGGCGGGCATGCCTGGTCCGGTGGTGTCCCGCACGGCTCCTACACCGACCCCCGCGGGCCGGACGCCAGCGCCGAGTTCATCCGCTTCTTCGACCAGCACCCCGCCGACCCGCTGTCCCGCTGACCGGAACCGTGCCAGACCGCCAGCAAATCATTCCACGTAATTGAACGGCAGGTAATACAGGGGCATGGTCCCGGCCCAGAGGCCAGGGATGCTGATCACCTGGCGAGGGTGCCTCGCTCGAACCCGGTGGCGGGAGCTGTCGACAGGCGGCCGAGCCGACGGCTCAACGCGAGGGCGGCTAGCCGGACCGTCGGTCCGTAGCGTTCTGGGTCGAGGCGGTGAACCGGTCCGGTTACCGAAATCGCCGCCACGACCTGCTCACCGAACCTGTGAACTGGTGACGCCGCACAGGTCACGCCGAGGTCGGACTCCTCCCGTTCATAAGCAACGCCGGCGCGGGCCGCTCGGGCCAGCTGCTTCCTGAGGACGCTGGGGAGAGTAATGGTGAAGGCGGTCCGCCGGCCGAGGCCTGCCGCAAGGACGGCGTCGAGCACACCGGGGGGCGAAACCGCGACGATGGCCTTGCCGACGGCGGTGCAGTGGGCGGGGAGCCGCCCTCCGATCCGCGAGCCCGCCGCCACGCGCCGATGTCCGGAGATCTTCTCGATGTAAAGGACCTCCGTGCCGTCGAGCACGGCAAGATGGACTGTCTCGTGTGTCGCCTCGAAAAGATCCTGCATGAAGGGCAATGCTTCCTCCCGGAGATCCCGCTGCAGGGCAACGAGCTGACCGAGCTCGAACATCCGCATCCCGAGCCGGTAAACACCGCGCTCGCCTTCCAGGAGACCCAGCGCGAGCAGTTCGCCGGCTAGGCGGTGGACCGTTGGCTTCGGGATTCCCGTGCGGCGGGTCAGTTCCGCAAGGGTCAGCTCTCGGTCAGCCGGGCTGTAGACGCCGAGGATCCTGAAGGCTCGCTCCAGCACCGACCGAGCGGCCGCATCTTGCATGGTGGAATGCATGTCCTCATGCTGGCATCACGCCGACCAATGGTCCAGACGGGGGTTCTTGCGGGACGGTGCTGGTCCGGGGCTGGACGAGCGGGTGAAGGTGGGCGGCAGCCCCGTCCACGCGCGGAGGTTACTGGATCACCGGTGCGCGTTTGCAATGTTGTTCCACTCGGTAGAACCGCGAGCTATTTCCGGAAACGTAAGGGAGCATGATGGCAGCAGCCGCGGCGAGGCTGGGCGCCGGAATTGGTATCCATCTAGTGGCCTGCGGGCCATCGTCATGCAGATCGACACCAAGAAGTGAGCGCAGGCACCTGTCCGCATCCTGCTTATCTTCCCTGGTGCTCTACGGCCGGAGGAGCCTGGCGTAGAGCTTCTGTCCGCCGCCACGACTTCCACGGCAAATGAAACTACTGCCTCGGCCCCGCACTAGTTGAGCCCGCGTGTTATTCATTTGCGCGCCTACCTCGGAAGGATAGTGGAATGTTCGACCTTCGCTCGCTCCGTACGGTCCGCTCCCGTCTATCCGGGATCGCAGAGGTGGTTCACGGGCGGCTGCGTCGCGTCGTATGGCCAGTTACGCAGGCGGCGGTCGCGGCCGGCGTTGCCTGGTACATCGCGCACGACCTATTGGGTCACTCGCAGCCGTTTTTCGCCCCGGTTTCCGCGGCGGTCTCGCTGGGCGCCAGCGGGATCTTGCGTGGTCAACGTGCGCTACAGCTGATCACGGGTGTCGCACTGGGGATCGTCATCGGTATCGGTGTGGAGGCCGTCGCGGGGGTAGGTCCGCTCGCCTTGGGGGTGGCTGTGTTTGTGTCGATGTGCCTGGCGTCGGTGATTGGTCGCGACTTCGTCGGGGCGGGAGGGATGTTCATCAACCAGACGGCCTCCTCGGCGATCCTGGTCATCGCCCTCCACCGCACCGGCACCGGACCGGAGCGGTTGGTCGACGCACTGATCGGCGGAGGCGTGGCGCTCACGATGGCCGTGCTCCTGTTCCCCGCAGCACCACTGCCACTGATCCGCGACGCTACCCGGGCCGTATTCGCCGCGCTCGGTGAGGCGCTTGATCATCTCGGTGAGGTCCTCGGCGGCCAAACCCCCCCTGACGCAGCCTGGACAATCTCCGTCAGCCAGCGCATTCATGGTCGACTCGCCACGCTTACCGATGCCCACACCACGGCCGTGCGGATCGTGCTGGCGCCGCGCCGCTGGCGTGACCGCAAGCCGGTGCGACGCGCCGAGGCGCACTGGGGGGAGCTCAACGTGCTCGCCGGTACCGTGCTGAGTCTGCTGCGCGTTGCTACCGCGGCTGTCCGAGCAGACGTGGCGGTACCGAGCCGGCTACAGGAGGCAATCGGTGACCTCGCCGTCGCGCTGAACGTCCTTGCGGACCGAGGACCGGCCGACGTTTCGGACTCAATTGCTGCCGCCAACCATGCGGCTGAACTGATCGATAACCGTCCGCTCAGCACCGAGAGCTATCTCGCGTTCATCGGCTCGCTCACTCGGCTGGGCGCGGCCGACCTATGCCAGGCCGTCGACTTCGACCCAACGACAGATAAGTGACAGGAAACGACCTCGGATCAGGAGAGCTGGCTGGACGTAAGTCAGCATGAAACGGCCGGCTCCGTGGTTCTGCCGGTAGAGGCCCTGTTAGAGCGGGTCTCTTGGCTTATGTCGTGGATCGTCCGACGCTGGTGTGCAGGAATGCCAGCCAGCAGGACGGAGCCACAGGCAGAAGGGAGCCAGCCGTCATGGCTAGTTTGCCATCCGGGCCGGAGACGGTCTACGTGGGAATGGATACCTCGATGCGGGAGATCGTGTGCGGGGTGCTGCGGCCGGGCCGGGAGGTCCCGGCCGTCGACCGGATCCCGAACGACGAGGAATCGGTGCGGCGGCTGCTCGGGAAGCTCGGCGACCGCCGGGTGCTGGCGGTCTGCTACGAGGCCGGGCCGTCGGGTTACGAGCTGTACCGGCTCATTACCTCGATGGGGGTGGCGTGCGAGGTGATCGCGCCGTCGCTGGTCCCGAAGGGCGCCTCGGACCGGGTCAAGACCGACCGTCGCGACGCAGTCCGCCTGACCCTCGCGCTGCGCGCCGGGATGCTGACCCCGGTCCGGGTCCCGTCCCCGTCGGAGGAGGCGGTCCGGGACCTGGTCCGCGCCCGCGGCGACCTGCTCGATGACCGCAAGCGGATGCAGCAGCGGCTCAACGCGCTCTTGCTCCGCCACGGCCGGACCTGGCGCGGCGGCGCGAAGTGGACCTGCGCCCACCGGACCTGGGTCGACCGGCAGGAGTTCGGCGAGCCCGCGCTCCAGGACGTCCTGGACGCCTACCGCGGCGCCCTCGAGGCACGGGAGGCCGAGCTCCGCGCGGCCGGGGCCCGGCTGTCGGCCTGGGCCGGACGGGAACCGCTCGCGCCGGCGGTCGCGAAGCTGGGCGCCTACCGGGGCATCGCGGAGCTGACCGCGCTCACCCTGGCCGCCGAGGTCGTCGACTGGCACCGGTTCGCCACCGCCAGGGCGTTCATGGGCTTCACCGGGCTCATCCCCTCCGAGTACTCCAGCGGGACGCGCACCAGGCGCGGCTCCATCACCAAAGCCGGGCCCGAGGGCGTCCGCACCGCGCTGGTGGAGGCCGCCTGGTCCTACCGGTACCGGCCCGCGATCGGCGCGCTGCTGCGCCGCCGGCAGGCCGGAGCGGACCCGGGCACCCTGGCCCGCTCCTGGAAGGCGCAGCAGCGCCTGCACGCCACCTGGAAGAAGATGACCGCCCGCGGCAAGCCCTCCGGCGTCGCGGTCACGGCCGTGGCCCGCGAGCTCGCAGGGTTCGTCTGGGCCGAGATGACCAGCTGACCTCCCGTGAGGCCAGCCACCAGACCGGCGGTGTGCCGGGAAAGCGACGCCGCGGCAGGAAAGATCCCCGTGAATGCTATGAGCGAGCCGACTCTCGCCGTAAGTGAGGGGCACCGTCCTGCGCACAGCCGACCTGCGATCCCGACGCGCGAATATGAGCCTGGCAGTGGCGACAGCCACGACCTCGCCCCGGCACGCCGCCCCCACCATTCCCGGCCGCCGCCAGCACCGGCCGGATTTGACAAGGGAACCCCCCGCGGGAGCCCCCGCCGGGCAACGCGGGCAGGCGAGGAGCCGGCCCGGCGGCAGCGAGCCTACGGGCTCCCGCCCCTTATCAAATCCCTCCGCTATCCCGCCCCTGCCTCGAGAGGAAGGCGGGCGCACACGCGACGAGGCCAGCCCGCCATGCCGCCAGGCGGCAGCACATCACCAACTCAGAGCACAATCCACACCAACAGCAAATTACTGTCCCAGCGAAGGTTGACAGGCCGTTTCATATGAGCATTCGAACATTGGCGCCGCTTACGAGACCCCTGGGAGCCAAACTGGGAGCCAACGAGCACAGGCGCGAGGCTACCGCAGGCCACGTTCAGCCATTATCACTGCGGCCGAACGGCACGTCAGGCCACGCCGGGCGACTTCAGGGCTTGTCACGGGAATGCCTCCTAAGCCTTTCTCACCCGGGGGTGTGGTCGCGGCGGCGTGAAAATGGCTGGGGTGCTGGTCGTGGCGGGCTGGGGTCCGCTGCCGCGCGGTGGCCGGGCTGGGTGATCTGGCTGCGGAGCGGGTCCGGATGGTGCAGGTTGGGTGCGGGCTGCCCGTGACGCCGAGCTTCTTTGGGATACGAGCCCGTTCCTAAGCCTGGCGCTGGGACCTGTGACCTGAGTGTCGCTTTGTGTTGCTTCGAGCACGCCGGTCAGTATTCGGGCCGTTGAGGCCGTGACCGCGGGTCCCCGGGCAGCCCGCCCTGTTACCCATCTCGAGGATACGGAGGTGACCGCGGTGAGCAAGCCGAAACCGCAGGTTATCGAGGACGAGGAGCACCAGCGGGTGTTCGAGCGGGTGGCCGCGATCGACGTGGCCAAGGCGTCGGGGATGGTGTGCGTCCGGCTGCCCGGCCGGGACGGCCGGCCCCGGGCCAGCAAGGTCTGGGAGGTGCCGGCCGTGACCAGCGTGGTCACCGATCTGGGCCGTCACCTGCTCAAGGACCGGGTCCAGATGGTCACGCTGGAGGCGACCGGCGACTACTGGCGGATCTTCTACTACCTGCTGGAGGCGCTCGGGCTGGCGGTGCAGCTGGTGTCCCCGGCGCAGGCCCGGCAGCTCAAGGGCCGCCCGAAGACCGATAAGCACGACGCGATGTGGCTGGCCCGGCTGACCGAATGGGGGATGCTGCGGCCGTGCTTCGTGCCGCCGGCCCCGATCCGGGCGCTGCGGGACTACACCCGGGCCCGCACCGACTACGTGCGCGAGCGGACCCGCTGCTATCAGCGGCTGGAGAAGCTGCTCGAAGGCGCGCTGATCAAGCTGTCGTCGGTAGCCAGCAAGCTGACCACCGAATCGGCCAAGGACATGGTGCGGGCGATGATCGCCGGGGAACGCGACCCGCGGGTGCTGGCCGGCCTGGCCCGCACCCGGATGAAAGCCAAGCACGATGCGCTCGTGCAGGCGCTGACCGGGATGTTCGACGCCCACCACGGCGAGCTCGCCCAGCTGGAACTAGACCAGGTCAAGTTCCTGGACCAGAACATCACCCAGCTGGAGGCACGCATCCGCGACACCCTGGCCGCGATCCCCGAAGCGCAGGGCGTGGACGCCGACGGCACCACCGGCCCCGCCGCCGGCACCGCCCCGGACGCCCCCGTGCTGCCGGCCGCCGCCCGGCTGGCCGAGATCCCCGGCATCAGCCCGGACCTAGCCCACACGATCATCGCCGAGACCGGCCTGGACATGACCCGGTTCCCCACCGCCGCGCACCTGGTCTCCTGGGCCGGGCTATGCCCGGCCGCGAACCAGTCCGGCCCGCGCACCGGCCGCGGCAAGAAGAAACACGGCAACGCCTACCTGCGCGGCGCCCTCGGCCAGGCCGCCCTCGGCGCCGCCCGCACCGAGACCTTCCTCGGCGAACGGTACCGCCGCGTCGCCCGCCGCCGCGGCAAGGCCAAAGCCCAGGTCGCCGTCGCCCGGTCCATCCTGATCATCATCTGGCACCTGCTCGCCAGCCCTGCCGCGCGCTACACCGACCTCGGCCCGGACTACGTCGCCTCCCGCACCGACCGGGACAAGAAGATCCGCAACCACGTCCGCCAGCTCCAGGCCCTGGGACTCGAGGTAACCCTCACCCCGGCCGCCTAGCCCATACCGCCCTGATCAGGCCCGACACCTGAACCAGCCTCGGGTCCGCTGCCGCGCGCCCAATCCAGGTGAGTTATTTTCCGGTCAGCAGTAGGTCCCGCGTTCGAGTCGCGGTCGGGGCGCTCCTAAAATTCCTGGTCAGAGCCCTAGCAGCGAGCCGTTCAGGACGCACTGTCATCGGTGCTCTGTGGATCGTGCCACATACGTGCCACACCATCGTTCGGTGCCTCCTCCGTCTGGCCGAGTTCGGATCGCGCCCGCACCGTCACGGCGTCGGCTAGATGATGCTGCCGAGCGCTGGTCGAGTGCAGGTAGATGAGAGCGGCGCGGCTGGTCGAGTGGCCCATACGTTCCATCAGCTCACGAGGGTTGGCACCCGCTTCAGCGACGAGCTGATTACCGGTATGGCGCAGATCATGCAGGTGAATGCTGAGACCGGTTGCGGCGAGCGCGCGACGCCAGACGCGGCGGCGGAAGTTGGCGTGCCGCAAGGGCATGCCGTGCGGGCTGGTGAACACCAGCGCATCGGCTCCTGGCTGGGTAAAGGTATCCAGGTGCGAGCTGACGTCGGCCACGATCAGGGAAGGTATCGAAACGGTGCGCTTGCCAGCGTCGGACTTGGGAGGGGCGAGGAACGGCTGGCGACCGGATACCTCGCAGAGCTGGCGGGCGATACGGACGGTCCTGCGGTCACAATCGATGTCGGCGCGCTGGAGTCCGGCCAGCTCACCCCACCGCAAGCCGCAGAAGCAGGCAAGGAGGACGAGCGCCCTGTATCGCGGGCTGATCGCATCGGCCAGGGCGTAGACCTGGCCGATGGTCAGGACTGGCCGTTCCGGCGACTTCTCGACCGATGCGCCCTTGATACGGCACGGATTCCGGCGGATCAGGCCGTCATCGACCGCCGTGGCCATGATGGCCTTGAGCAGCCGATAAGCCTTGGCAGCGGTGACCGGTGTCACGCCCGCAGACAGCATGTCCGCACGCCATCGGCGGACATCGGCTTCGGTGATGCCAGCGATGGTGGCGGAACCGAAGGCTTCCTGCAAGTGGGCGCGCATCAGATAGCGGTAGAGCTGGAGCGTCTTGGGGCGAAGGCCCGGCCGTTCATCGATCCACGCCGCCGCGTAGACGGGGAACGAGATGCGTCCCGCCGCTGGGTCGATCCATCCGCCGCTCAGCAGCTCAGCTTGGGTGAGCGCCAGCCACTTACTGGCGTCGGCCTTGTAGGCGAAGGTCTGCGGAGCGGAGCGCAGCAGGCCATCCAGTCCCCGGTAACGAGCTTGCCACCGTCCAGACGACAGCTTGCGGATGCTGCCGAAGCTCCGCGTCTTACGGCCTGGCATCAGGCGGCCTTACGGTTGCGGCGATGCCCCCACGCGGTGACCGGTTCGACCGTCCCGGCCTTAATGAACTCGCGTAGTGCTGACTCCGGTATGCGGACGAAACGGCCGACGTAAGTGAACCGGATACGCCTCTCCGCGACGAGCCGCCGGGTAAACCGCGGCTTAGTCCCCAGCACTTCGGCGGCCTCCTGAAGCGTCAGGAGCCGCTCAGTTCCGGGATGCATGTCTGCTATCACTCCTCCTTCGGTCAACGGGTTTGCTGTCAAGCAGCGATTGACGCCTAACCGCCAATGACGGCGGCCTGGTCGTAATGCTCGCGGGCGCATGCGGCGGACGCGGCAGCCAGCTCCGCGCCGGAAGTGGCTAGAGTGCGCCCGACGCCTGAGTAGATCCAGATGGTGCCCAGGACCAGAACGACGGTCTCGTCCAGCGGGCGGCCCAGGCGTCGCGGTCGGTGCCGAGGGGCCGGGTGGCGCGGCGGTGGTCGGTGCGAGCTTTACGGAGTTGACCGAAGGTGACGGAGTAGCGGCGGGATTTGGTGAGGAAGTGGCCGCCGTAGCCGAGCATGTGTGCCCAGGTCCGGCAGCGGGATGCGGGCTGGGTGCTGCCGAGCTGCCAGGCGGTGGTGATAAGCCGCCGGTAGTGGGCGGTGCAGCGCAGGTGCCCGAGGTCGGCTTCGCCGCGTAGCCGCTGGTTGGGCAGGCCGGGGGCGGTGAGGGTCTTGGTGGCGTACTTGGCGATGTAGTTAGCGACGGCCTGGCCGTCCAGCGCCTGGCCAGTGCCGGGCAGATGCGTGCCGTGGCGGATGATGCGGGTGTCGGTCTGTGCGCCGAACCCGAGCGTCATCATCTGGCCGTCGTGGTCGATGGGCAGGGTGGCGAGGGCGGCCGCCTGGCCGATGGCGTCGCACAGCATGTCAGCGGTGATGCCGAGTGGCGGGGGCTGGTAGTCCTCGCCGGGGGCATCGAGGCGGATGACGGCGTGGAAGTGGACGACGCCACGTGCCTGGTATTCGGCCACTTTGACGAACCGGATCCGTACCTGAGCGTGCAGCGCCTTGAGGGTGGTTCCGGTGATACGGGCCAGGCGGCGGGGCAGGTAAGTGGTGAACCGTCGCCACAGGTCCCCCGCGTAGGCGTTGAACAGCACGGCGGCGTCGTAGTCGTAGCAGTCGCCGCACATGGGCTGGCCGAGGCGGGGGTCAGCCTCGACATGGCGGGTCGGGCAGGAGATGTCCCGGCCGTGCGGGCAACGACGGGTCTTGACGTCTCGGCGGGGACGGCAGGGCAGGACGGTCTTGCCGCGCATCCGGCGGGAGTGGACCGGGCCGAATGACGGGGCGGTGAGGGTGGCGAACACGCACGGGTGGCCGGTGATTGAGTCGGGGATACCCTTGCCGCCGGCCAGTCCGGCCCGGACGAGCTGCCGGGCGTCGCGCTTGTACACCTGCGAGCAGGCGGGGCAGACCGCTTCGCGGCGGTTGCCGCACGCGACGGAAGCCTGGCCGTAGAGCGGGGCGAGTTCGCCGGTGGCCAGGTCGATCATGTCGGTGCGGTTGCGGAGCTCAGGATGAGCTTGCAGTCATAGGACAGCGCGCCGTGCGCGGTGATCAGGTTCAGCCCGCTGGACTTGCCGCCGCCGGGCTCGCCGCCGAGCAGCATGTTCCGCTCGGCCAGGTTGACGTAGACGGGCTCGCCGTTCTCATCGATGCCCAGGTGAACGGGATCGAACATGGAGAACGGGAACGTCGGGATGAGCCCCGTATCCGGGGATAGCGGGGTGGTGCCGGTGATGGTCATGATAGTGGCTCCTTGGTGGGGGGGACCGTCAGGGCGGGCGGTCCCCGGGCGTGATGCCCGGGGACCGCCCTAGCCGTGTCAGGCGGTGATGGCGGGCTCCTGCTCATCGCGGGTGCCCGGTTCGGGGTTAGGGGGGTACAGCGCGGTGAGGCGCTGGAGGGGGGAGGTGACGTATTCGCTGGCCGCGAGGGTGTCGCGGCGGATGATGTCGATGGTCACCAGGTGGGACCAGCGGCGGTTGCGGATGACCCGCGCGTCGCGGGCGTAGCAGGCGGCGCGGAGCTCGCCGATGTGGGCGTCGAAGTCCTCGGCGCAGATGCCCGCGCGGCACAGCACCCAGGAGCGTTCCCCGACCTTGGTCGGCCTGGTCCACAGGACCAGCGGGAGCCGCCCGGAGCGGGTGTGCAGCCGGGCTTCGTAGCACAGCCGCTGGAGGCGGTGCCGGGCCAGGACGCACCAGAACCGGCGGGTGATGAACCGGCGGGAGTGCGGCACGGCCAGCACCACGGCGGCCAGGCCGCCGAGGATGACGGCAGCCCAGGTGAGGGTGGTCCACGTGTCGAGCCGCCAGAACGCGGCGGCCAGGGCGGACAGGGTGAGTAGTTCGGTGCGCCACCGCCAGGCGATACCGGCCGGGGTGCGGTGGAACTGGGCGAACGCCTCGTCAGTGAGGTAGTGGCTGTTGCGCTGGTTACGGCCCGAGCCGTTGCGGTTGCTGGGCATGAGGGGTTACCGCCTTCCGGCGTGGTTGAGGTAGCTGCGGGGGGGTGAAGTCGCCGGGCATGACTGACCAGCGGCCGTTGCGCGGGTGGGGGGTGCAGGCCGGGCAGTACCGGACCGCTCCGCCCGCGTTCTTGATGGCGCGTTCGGTGCGGCGGGTGCCCTCGCAGATGCGGACCAGGGTGAAGCCGATACCGGCTTGGGTGATGACTTCGACCAGCCGCGCGCCGCGCCCGCGGGCGTGCCGGTCGAGGCGGTCGAGGAGGTCGTCGGTCCAGTGCTGGACCTGCCGACAGTTCGTTCTGGCTCTGGCTGGAGCAGGTCGTCGCTTGTAGCAGGTCAAGTAGGAAGAAAGCCGTGTCGGCGTGTCGCTCGCCGATCCCTGAATCCGCGTCGGCATTCCGGTACAGTCATCCGCAATTGCGAGCTGGGTTCGTGATTGCTGAAGCCGAGGTGCTGAGTGGCGCTGGGAGTGGTCCGGGACCTGCGGTCCCCGCGGTCGCTCGCCGACCCCGGCGAGGCCGCGGCGTATCAGGAGCACCTGATGGCTGAGTACGTGCTGGCCCGGCTCGCCCACGGCGTGGCCGACGGCACGATCCGCGGCGAGCTCACCACCGTGGAGCAGTTCCTCGAGCATGCGGGCGTGTTCGCCTGGGAGATCGAGCCCGCGCACGCCGACCGGTTCTTGGGCCAGGCGCAGCGGCACCGTGCGCCGGAGACGCGGCGCGGCAAGGCCGGGGCGATCGACTTGTTCTTCCGGTTCCTGGAGGTCCGCTACCGGGGCGAGATCCATGAGCTGACCGGCCGGGTAGTCGCCTCGCCGATCGATGAGTGCAACCGCCCCCGGCACTCCGGCGACTTCCACGTCCGCGTCCCGCCGGCCCCGCAGGCGCTGACAGCGTTCTTCGCGGCCTGGAGGGGCGAGCTGCCCGCGGCGCGCAAGTGGCTGGCCGCGGCCCGGCACTATGCGATGGCCCGGCTGGCCGCCGAGACCGGGCTGCGGCTGCAGGAGCTGTGCGGGCTGCGGCTGGAGGACCTGCACTTCGGCCACGGCCCGGTGGGCAAGGTCCACGTCCGGCTGGGCAAGGGCTCGCGCGGGTCCGGGCCCAGGGAGCGGATGGTGCCGATGCTGGGTGATGCCCGGCCGCTGCTGATCTGGTGGGTGACCGAGGTCCGCGGTCAGTTCTCCGATGACTGGGAGCTGCCCCGCGCGGTGCTGTTCCCGTCCGAGCGGGGCGGGCCGATCGGCGGCGACACGTTCGCCAGGGCCCTGGGCCAGGCCGCGGCGGCGCACCTGCGCGGCCCGGTCACCAAGCTGACCCCGCACGTGCTGCGGCATGCGTGCGCGTCGCGGTTGTATGGCGAGGGCATCGGCCTGGCCGCGATCCAGCAGCTGCTGGGTCACCGGTGGCTGTCCACCACGGTCCGCTACGTGCACGTCGCCGACGAGGCCATCGAAAACGCCTACCAGCAGGCGGCCGAGCGGGCCGCCGCACGGTTCAAGGAGTAGAGACATGCAGTGGAACCTGCGGCTGACCGCCGCCCAGCGCGGCATCTGGCGGTCCTCGGACCTGCGGCGGCTGCTGGCCGAGGCCGGGCTGGAGATCTCCACCGGGAAGATGTCGCACCTGTGGTCGGGGCGGCCGATCTCGGTCCGCCTCGATGACCTGGACGTCATCTGCGCCGTGCTCGGCTGCGAGCCCGGCGACCTGCTGATCCGCGACCCCGCCGCAGCGACGGCAGCCAGCCGGGAGGCACCGGCGGCTGCTGCGACCGCCGAGTCGGCGATCCGCCCGTCGCGTCGGGGTGGCCGGTCGCTGCCGCCGGTATGACCGCGGCCAGGTGGCCGGTGATCACCTGCACCGTGTGCGGGAGCGCCGGGCCGGGCCGCCGCAAGGCGGGCTTGTGCAAACGCTGCTATGCCCGCGCCTGGCGGCAGGCCCGGCCGTGCGCCAGCTGCGGGCAGGAACGCCCGCACCTGGCTGCCGGGCTGTGCGCCCGCTGCTACCGGCTGTCGCGGACCAGGCTGGTCATCTGCCCGGACTGCGGCGAGCTCCGCCCGGTCCACTTCGCCGACCGGTGCGAACGCTGCAAGCGACGCGCGGCGGCGCGGGCCGGGACGTGTAACGACTGCGGGAAGCAGGTCGCGCGGCTGTGGTCGGGCCGTTGCCGCAGCTGCGACGCGAAGTCCCGTGAGGTCACCGGCGCCTGCCGCGACTGCGGGGACCTGACCAAGCTTGAGAGCGGGCTGTGCAAGGCCTGCAGGCTGTTCCGCTGGGCCCACCCGGCCGGGACCTGCCCCTGGTGCGGGCGTCAGCAGCCGATCGGCGCGGCCGGGGCGTGCCGGTCCTGCCAGCTTGCGGCCCGGTCCGCCCGGGCCCTGGGGAAGCGGGCCCGGGCACGCCGGCCCCGGGTGGTGCTGCCCCCCGCGGTCCGGACCCGGCAGATCACCGGGGCCTGCGCCGACTGCGGGGACCTGACCTGGCTGTCTGGCCGGTGGTGCGAGGCGTGCCGGGATTTCCGCCGGTCCCATCCGGCCGGGACGTGCCCCTGGTGCGGGCGTCAGCAGCCGATCGGCGCGGCCGGGGCATGCCGGTCCTGTCAGGCTGCCGCGCGGGCCGCCCGGGCGCTCCGCAGGCAGGCCCGGGCATCCCTGCGCCCGCCGGTGCCCAGCCCTGCCGCCGGGCCGCCGCTGGACGCGCTGATCAGCTACGGGCAGGCCCGCGGCTGGGCCCCGGGCACGCTGCGCCATGCCTGCCGCGCGGTGATCGCCGTGCTGGCCAGCCGCGCCGAACTCGGCGAGCCACCATGGGACGCCGCCCGGCTCGGGCAGTTCCTGAACGAGCGGAACCTGGTCGCGCTGCGGGCCGTGGATTTCTTCACCGATCAGGGCCTGGCCCGCGGTAACCCGCAGGCAGTCTTCGAGCGGTGGCTGGCGGCCCGGCTCGCCGCGTTGCCCGCGCCGTTCGCGGCCGAGGTGCGCATCTGGACTGAGGCCCTGCAAGGCCGCGGGCCCCGTGCTGGAAGGGCCCGGCAGCCCCGGACCATCCAGGGATACCTGCGCATCCTGGAAGTCCCGCTGGCCAGCTGGGCCGCGCGGTATGAGTCGCTGCGGGAGGTCAGCACCGACGACGTGACCGGCCAGCTCGGCCCGCTGACCGGCGCGACCCGGCTGCTGGCGCTGTCGGCGATGCGGTCGCTGTTCGGCACGCTGAAGGCCCGCCGCGTACTGTTCACCAACCCCGCCGCGCCGCTGACCGGCCGCCGGGTCCAGCCCCCGCCGGTCCTGCCGCTCGACGACGGCCTGCGCGCCCGCATGCTCAGCCGTCTGCACGGCCCAGCCGAGCGGCTCATCGTCCTGCTCGCCGGGGTGCATGCGCTGCGCCCCGCCGACATCTGCGCCTTGACCCTCGACGATGCCGACCCCGCTGCTGGCATGCTGCTTGCCGGTGGCCGCGTCCGGCCGCTGGACCGGATCACCGCCGGGCACCTGCGCGCATGGCTGCAGGCCCGGCAGGCGCGCTGGCCCGCGACCGCCAACCCGTACCTGCTGATCAACCAGAGCACCGGCGGCGGCACCTGTCCCGTCCGCCGCAGCTACATCCAGGCCACGGTGCGCAAGGTGGAGATCACCGCGCAGGAGCTGCGCGCTGACCGGCTTCTGGCTGAAGCCCACGCCAGCGGAGGCGACCCGCTCAAGCTCACCCACCTGTTCGGGATCAGCGACCCCACCGCCATCCGCTACTGCGCCGAGCTCGGCCCCCTCGAGCCCGGCACGCACCCAGGCCCTGCCCTCCCCGGCCGGTAGGGTCGGGCTGTGGCCGACCAGCTGGTACACCTCGCCCAGTACGACCGGGCGTGGCCGGACCTGTTCGCCGAACAGCAGGCCCGGGCCGCGGCCATCCTGGCCCCGTGGCTGGCCGCGCCGATCGAGCACATCGGTTCCACGTCGGTGTCCGGCCTGCCCGCCAAGCCCGTCATCGACATGCTCGCCCCGGTGCGATCCCTGACCGGCGCCCAGGATGCCGTCGCGCGACTGACCGAGGATGGCTGGCTGTTCTGGCCCGATGACCCATGCCGTCACTACCGCCTGTGGTTCCTGCGGCCCAGGCCCGAGGCGCGCACCCATCACCTGCAGCTGATCGAGCACGACGAACCGCACGCCCGCGCGCTGATCGCCTTCAGGGACGCCCTGCGAGCCGATCCGGGCCTTCGCGCCGACTACGCCGAGCTGAAGGAACGTCTCGGCCGCCAGCACCGCGAGAACCGGAACGCCTACACCAACGCCAAAAGCGAATTCGTCGCTCGCGTCCTGCACGCGGCCGGCATCGATCCCCCGCCCCGCGACGACCTGCCCGAGTAGCGTCGCGACCGTACGGGTCAGTGCCCCGCAAAGACCATCCAGTTCGCTGAACTCGATGCCGATGCACGGCCAGCGACCCTTCAGAAATCCCGAACTCTCGGAGGTTCCGACGTAATGCCGGGCGTGCCGGTAAGGCTGGTGGAAGTGGAGCATGTAGATGACGCCGAGCTGGCTGGTCATGGCTGGGTGCTCCAGTCCACGACGCAGGCCACCGGCCATGCGGTGCCGCACTTGGTGCAGGTGAGGGCGATTTCGGTGATGCCCTCACCGGTGTCGACCTCGGATTCGGTGATGTCGTCTGACCCGCAGTCCGGGCAGAGGTGGGCGTGGAACAGGACCCGGAAATCGCTCACCGTCGCTCCCCCCTGCCGGGGGTGTAGCGGCGGATCAGCCGGGCGATGTCACGCGGGCTTGCCGCGTGGGCGGTGATCACCCGCATGCCCACGCCCGACGAGGTTGCACGGCTGGGGATACCGGCCGGAACGCCGGTCGCGGAGCACATCAGAACCGGTTACACGGCCAACGGCAAGCCAGTTCGGGTGATGATCTCAATCGTGCCGGGTGACACCCTGATCTTGCAGTACATCATCCCGACCTAGCTTCAGACGCGCTGCAGGTCAGGCGCCCCTTGAAATGCTGTGACAATTTTCTCTACGGCTTCAAGGGCGCACCTTCGGCGCGCCGGGCCTGACGGCCTTGGCCGTGAGCAGCGAGGGCGGGCGCGAGCATTGAAGGGGAAAGAACGGCCAGGGTGACCCGCCGTAGGCGGCCGGGGTTCACCCGGGGGTCTCGCCGTTGCGGGGCGGCAGCTTTCGCCGCGTCCTTCGGACGCAAGCCCTACGGCGCGGCGACTGCCGCGCACGGCACCCCCGGTGACCGGCCGCCTGCGGTCCCCGCCGTATCCCGCTGCCGCGCCCGCCAGCACCACGGCCAGGCCGACCCGACCGCGGCAGGTGCGCCTGAGCCGTGAAGATGTCACAGCGACGGGGCGGAACGCCGCGCATTGTCCAGGCTGGCCCCTCCAGCCTAACGGTGCTTCGCATCCCGCTGCGCGCGGACGCGCCTGCGGCGCGCCGTTGACCCTGGAGACCTCTGCCAGCCCAGCGGGCCTGACGGCGAGGGCCAGGCCACAGGCCAGGCCCAGCGGTCGCGCGGCGAACCTCCGTGATCGGGATAGGACTTACGTCCTCTCGAAAAGAGCCGTCCGTCTCTCACTTCAGGCGGGCAGCCGACTCACCCTGTGTCATGGGTGACCTTAAGTTGCCGCTGGCATATTCATGACGAGACGCGCCCAGAAGGCCAAGGAGACCCCGAGTAAGGCTGCCCGCGTTGACGGTCTTGGACCTCTTTTGCAGAACGGCCCTAGACCGTGACAGGAGGGAGATGAAAGGAAATGACTCGCATAACGCAACCGCCGAGTCATAACGACGAGTATGTGGCTGATTACGGCAAAGATGAAAAGCCGGTCTACAAGGCCGACCCGTACCCGGAGGACGGGCCGATCGGTGGCAGCCCGCCGGACCAAATCCTGCATAGACCGCAGCCGGGCGACGGGCCGCCGCCGATCGCCAGCCCGGACGGGTTCGCGATCGCATCACTGTTCCTGGCGCTGATCTGGCTCGGCGGGCTGGGTAGCTTGTCGGCCGTGATCTTTGGGCACATCTCTCGCGGGCGGGCCAAGCGGAACGGCCTGGAGCCGTCAGGATTCGCTACTGCGGGCACTGTGCTCGGCTGGGTCGGCATTGCCATCGCGGTGCTGGTCATCCCGATGGCGTTTGTCCAGCACACAAGGTGACCAAACGGGCGAACTGCTGAAAGTGGGGTGGATGACTTCGCAAGTCTCGGTGCTGACCACCTACGGCCTCCGGAGCCGTGATCCACATGGTCAAGCATGTCGTGACAGTGATTCGGCGGCTGGCTTAAGGCCCGATGTGAGTAACCAACCGAGTAACAACCGCCCTCGATGGCGGTACACGCCCGTGGACGTCAGCGGACCATATGCCGCAGCTCATGGGCAGGATGCGAAAGCAAGAGCGCTCGACAACGTTCCCTGACACGGAAGAGGTCACGGCGCTTGCTGGCTGTTCATAGAGCAGGGGAGTAGCGTCCCGATAGTGGGGCAAGACGATCTTGCCAATCGATAGGGGGAGCACCCATGATCGGCGTCACCGTCACTTTCTCCTACACCGGCGACTTCGATCGCTCACGGGTAACCAAGGTGGCCGAAAACGCCCGGGGCATGTTCGAGGGCATGCCGGGCTTGCGGTTTAAGTTCTTTACCTTCGATGAGAAGCAGCAGCGGGCGGTCAACTTCTACGTCTGGGACTCGGAAGAGGCGGCGGAACGGTTCTTCTCCGAGGAGTTGCGCGAGCGAGTGACCGGCCTGTACGGCGTCGCGCCAGCCATTGAGTTCGTGGAGATCGCCGAGATCGTCGACAATCCGGCTTCTTAGCGGATGCTCGCAGGCAAGGCATCCTTCGCCGGTAACACGCGTGCTGTGGCGGCTCCAGAGTCCGACTCAACCGATCCTTGCCTAGTACTCCAGCCGTAGATCGTGATCTTGTTGCTGAGGCGCCGCGGACCGTCGGTCGTGCGGACGAGATCGACCTTCGTCGGCGTGGGCGTCCGTTCCTTCTCCGTCTGCCTGAGTCCGCCGACGGAGGGAATCCTTAATCTCGCTGAGCCTGGCCGCCGCGGCCGGGGTCCACTCCGTCCTTTGTTCGCTGGCACGTAGTGCGTCGTCGATCTCGCTGAGCTTGGCGGTGGACACTGCGCCTGCCCGCTCGATCAGGTCGTCGCGGCTCAGGGTAGTCAGCCAGGTGCACGGGGTAAAGCCCGGCCACGGGAACGCGAACCGCAGCACGCCTTCAAAGGGCAGTCCTTCCGGGACGCCGACTGCCACCTCGATTCCCCAGCCGGAGATGTCGGTATCCGCTGGAGCGACGACCTGCATCGCCTGGAACCCGGATGGCTCGTCTTCCGACAGCAGCACGACAGGCCGTCGCTCGTCGAACTCGACCCACCAGATCTCGCCTCGTCGCATGTGTGCTCCTGGGTGTGAGATGGCAGGCGGATGCTACCCCGGCCGCGGGTGGACGTGATGCAGCCTCGCCTGCCGCCCGGGCCGTTGATCTTGGGTCCGGTACTGGAGACGGGGCGGCCGCTGTCTGATCATCTGGGTTTGTGACGACTCGCGATGATCTTCTGGCGGCCGCTGGCCCCAGCGTAGACCCTGGCCGCTGGCTGGGGACATTCGATGAGCTGATGACCTGGGCCGGTGCCCGGTTCAGCCGGGTGGAGCCGCGGCGCCGGGCCCGGGCGTTCGTGCTGGGCCTGCTGGCCGAGCTGCCGCGCAAGAACTGCTGGACGATCGCCGGGCATGCCGGGGACCGGACTCCGGACGGGATGCAGCACCTGCTGTCCCGGGCCCGGTGGGACGCCGGCGGGGTCCGCGACGACGTGCGCAGTTACGTCGTGGAGCAGCTGGGTGATCCCGGCGCGGTGCTGGTGGTGGATGAGACGGGGGACGTGAAGAAAGGCACCGCCACGCCGGGGGTGCAGCGGCAGTACACCGGCACCGCGGGCCGGATCGAGAACGCCCAGGTCGCGGTCTACCTTGGCTATGCTGCCCCGCGCGGGCACGCGCTGATTGACCGGGCGCTGTACCTGCCGAAGTCCTGGACCGGTGACCCGGCCCGCTGCGAGGCGGCCGGGATTCCTGGACACGCGGCGTTCGCGACCAAGCCGCAGCTGGCCAGGCTGATGATCGAGCGGGCCGTCAGCGCGCGGGTGCCGTTCGCCTGGGTGGCCGCCGACGAGGCCTATGGGGATAACGGGCCGCTGCGCACCTGGCTGGAGCAGCAGCACATCGCCTATGTGCTGGCCGTCGCGCGCGATCACCGTGTCCCCGCCGGGGTCGGCCGCACCGTCCGCGCCGATGAGCTCGCCGCGCGGCTGCCCAGGCGTGCCTGGCAGCGGCTATCGGCAGGTGATGGTGCCAAGGGACACCGGTGGTACGACTGGGCCTGGGTCACCATCAGCAACCCCAGCCCCGGACACCGGTGCCTGCTAATCCGCCGGAACCGAAGCACCGGGGAACTGGCCTTCTACCACTGCTACTCCCCGCAGCGGGTCACGCTGGCCGCGCTGGTCAAGGTCGCCGGGCTTCGCTGGACGATCGAGGAGAACTTCCAGGCCGGCAAGGGCCTGACCGGCCTGGATGAGCACCAGCTGCGCCGCTGGACCTCCTGGTACCGGTGGGTCACCCTGGCCATGCTCGGCGCCGCCGTCCTCACCATAGCCGCCGCCATCGAATCCGCCCGCGGCCCGGCCGCGGCCGGGCAGATCCCTCTGACTCGCAACGAGATCGCCCACCTCCTCGCCGCAGTGACTGCCCCACCGGGCCACGACGCCGGGCACCGCCTCCGCTGGTCACACTGGCGACGCCGCCACCAGCACCGCGTCCGGACCTGCCACTACCAGCGGCAAATAACCCAAGACCATGCAATATAACGATCTACGGCTGGAGTACTAGGTCGTCTGGTTGTCGTGCGTACCGGCAGTTCGTATCGAGGTGGTCTAGCAGCCCAATCAGCGTGCCACATACGTGCCATGACGAGGGGCGAACTGCGGTCATGAGCAGTCACTCAAAGGCACTCGGAATGGCCACTGATCTGGGCAGTTCGAGGTCAGGGCCAATAATGAAGTGTCCTCCTAAGCAGTAGGTCCCGCGTTCGAGTCGCGGTCGGGGCGCAGGTCAGAGGCCTAAAGTCTCGGCGCAGGGCGACTCAGTAAGGATCTGGGAGATGTGGCACGCACCGCCATCTGACGGGGTGGCGGGTGCTCACCTTTGCGGCTACCTGCAGGCGGGGGCGGGCGCCCTAGAAACGCCATAGCTTCGTTATCGCGCTGAGACATGGTCCGTGTATCAGCCTGGCAAGCACTGCCTCCGATCGGTTAACCGGTGAGCTGGCGGCGCTCTGGGCGCGCCAGACGGGAGGGGAGGGACCCATGGACGACGAAAGGAAATACTGGACTACGGTGGGCTCGGCGGGGACGCTCAGCGCGGTTGATCTTGCGAAGGTATCCCTGGACAATGCGGTGATCTCACTGGGCACTGGCATCGCGCCACCCCCCGCCAGTGCGGCAGAGGACCCGTCCATCGTCACACGGGAAATCAGCGCAGTCGTCCGCTACAACATCACCCCTGTCGACGGGCTATTTGCGACGGGGACCTTCGTCTACGCACTGCAACTGACCTACCGGGGCGCGGTCCGTGCCCGGTTTGTCCAGTTCGACCTGTCCAGCGGCATCGAGACCGACCTAGCGCTCTTCAACCGCTCCTCGTCCCCGCCCGGGGGCGGCTTTGAGACCGCCGTCAATATTACGGCCGTCGATATCGTGCTGGACTTCGTCAACTGCGCCTACTACGTGGAGGCAACCCTGGCCGCTTCGGCGACCGTGGTGGGCAACCCCGCCGAAATCGCCGCCGTCAAGGTGTACCCCACGACCAACTTCTAACCAGGGGCAACCGCCAGTCTGGGTCGGGACTCACGGGACGGATGCAACGATCCTGCCGAGACTAAAACATCTTTGACTGCGGAGGTTACAAGCCCTGCTGACGTGCGGCGACCCGGGCGCCCTTGCCGGTTGATGATGGTTGATGATGCAGGCTACTCCCAGGCCACCAGCGCCGATCAGGCCTGGTTCTAGAACTGGGCGTCGCGGTAGCGGCGCGCGCGCCGGACGGACGGTCCCTGGCCGGGCGCCGCGCCAGCGAGAAGTGAGCTCGGCGGTCTCTGCGGCGGGGCGTCATCGGCCACTGGGGGATGGCCCTGCCCGGACTCGCTGAGCCGGCTGGCCCTCCAGACGCCGGTCCAGGCCTAGGCGGACTCTGTCTCAGTAATCTTGGCGCATGCCCGCGAAACCGCTGTCCGCCGAATATTTCGACGGCTGGTACGCAGACCAGGCCGCCATGCCGACCGTCGCCGAGATCATGAACCGGCACATGGGCTTCCCCCCAGGCACGCGAGCCGGAGTGGTCGCCGCCGAGGCCATCCCGGAGCTGGCCGAAGAGCTCCGGCTCAGGCCCGGGAGCACGCTGCTCGACCTCGCCTGCGGCCGAGGTGCCTATGGCCTGCTAGTCGCGAAGCAAGCCGGGACGCCGCTCATCGGCGTGGATTTCTCTGCTAAGGCCCTCACCGAGGCGCGGGAGCAGGCCGCGCGAATGGGCGTGAGCAACGCGAGCTTCCGCGTCGGCGAGCTCACAGCGACGGGCCTGCCCGATGCCAGCGTCCAGGCCGTGCTGTGCACCGACGCCATCCAGTTTCCCGACGAGCCGGCCGCCGCCTACCAGGAGATCCGCAGGGTCCTCAAGCCCGGCGGTCGAGTAGCGCTGACCTGCTGGGAGCCGTTCGACCGCGCCGATGAGCGGCTCAATCCCCGGCTGCGCCGGGCGAACCTCGCCGTCGGCCTCCGCCAGGCGGGCTTCACCGACGTCGAGGTCCAGGACCGCCCGTCCTGGCTGGCACGCGAGCATACGCTGTGGGAAGAGGCCGCCGCGCCGCGCTCAACCCCGGCGACGCCCCCGCGCTGCGGTCCCTCCATGAGGAGGGCGTGAGGTCCCTGCAGTCGGCCGCCCTGCTCCGCCGTGTACTGGCCGTCGCAACCAACCCCCGATAGGACCTGTACACCCGGAACGGTCCGCGGCGCACCCTCCGCGCTGACAGGACAACCGCCCAGTCACAAGCCGCCTAATCGAGTTCTCAAGCAGGCTCTGAGACCGGCGGCCAGGCCGACCGGGTAACCGGGCCATGCGGTCATACTGCTGGTCAGAGGATCAGGCTCAGCTCGCGGGCCCGGGCGACGGCCTCGGTGCGGTTGGCCGCGCCGAGTTTGCCCAGGACGTGGCCCACATGCTTCTTGACGGTGTCCAGGGTGACCACCAAACTCGCCGGCGATGGCCTGGTTCGACCGGCCCGCCGCCAGCATCTCCAGGACCTCGAGCTCGCGGCTGGTCAGCGCGCCCGCGCTGAACCAGGCGTGCAGGCCGGTCATGGCCGCGAAGCTGCCGGCCAGGGCGAGCAGCACGAACGCGGTGCCGGTACCGGCGAAGCCGATCACCAGGACCGGGCGCTGGCCGGCGCGGTCGGCCAGCGCCCCGCCGGCGAACAGGGTGATCGGGCCGGCTGCGGCGCCGACCGTGATGGCGGCGCCCAATGCCGCCGGGTCGAGGCCCAGGCCGGCCGACAGCGATGCGAGCTGGACGGCCCAGACGCCGACGTGGAAGCCAAGGATGGCGAACAAGCCGGCGGCGAACAGGTGATGCGCGCGGCGCTTCCGGGCGCGCGCGGGCAGCAGCGAGCGTGTGAACAACGGACTTGACTCCGAACGGATCGCAGGAACAGGAACTGCGTCCCGCCGTGTCACCGCACCGGCCGCGCGCGAGGAAGCGCGCCGGGCCGGGAGTTATGGGGAAAGGACGCGCGGGCTCACCGCGCGCTGGGCGTCCTGCTGTTGCGGCACGTTTTCACGCTATCCAGGACGAGCAAGATGTTTTCCGAACGGGCCGGGTGGCTGCCCGGCACAGAGCGATCCGCTACCAGGCGGCAAGGCCACATTGCCAGTGAACTGGGAGTCACTCTCGACACCGGCAAAAGCACGCCAGCCACGCGCTGGCAGGCTCGGCGCGGCGGACCGCACCCAGCCCGCCGAGCGGGCGCGACAGCTAGGCCTGGTCCCTTGACGCGGGCCCTCCAGGCGTCGTCGGCACTTTCGTGCTGCGGTCCGACGGCGAGGATTCCACCCGCCATCTCCACTTTCGGGTGACGCCCGCCGCAACGTCGCGTCATAGCGTCGTGAATGTCCGAATATCAACGCCGAAGGCGACGGTGAGATGAACACGGGGTACCTGGTCTACGAGGCCGAGCGGACTAGGAGGGCCGCCGAGCAGCAGGAGGTCGACAGGTCCAACGCGCAGCTGGCCGTGTCGATCGGCCGGATGTGGAGGGCGCTGGCGGCACCGGTGCAGTCGCGGCGCGCGCGGGGCTCGCGGCCAGCGGGGTCACCCAGGAAAGCCGGACGGGTCAGGGCGCTCGGCGCCGGGCCGATCGCGCTCGGCCAGCCGCCGGCACGTATGTGGCGCCGTATCGCGGCCGGTTCCTGATGCCGATCGGGTACTGGATTCCGGTCGCGCTCTATTCCTGGGGCGTGGTGTGCGCGCTGACCCGGTGGTCCAGGCTCGGCTCGTTGTCCGCCATCCCCGCGCTGCTCGCCAGCGAACTGCCGTTCATCGTGGGGTATCTGCTGATCGCCTGGACCGTGCTAGCGCTGGTCGACGGCGACCTCGGCTCGCCGGGCGGCGCCGCCGGCGCCGCTGTCGCGCTGCTCGCGCTGGCCGGCCTGGTGGTCGTGGTATGGCGCGCGATGCGCGCGCACGCGGCGTTGCGCAACGCGGGCAGGCCGAGGCGGCCGTGGGGACGCATCCTGCGCGCCCCGTTCTTCCCGGGCCGGCCCGGCGTGATCCGGGCGCGCGGGCTGGCCTACGGCGACGGGCCGCGCCGCACGCTGGACGTGTACCACCGCGGCGACCGGCCGGCCAGCGCGCCGATCCTGCTGCACCTGCATGGCGGCCGCTTCTCCTCCGGCAACAAGGCCCGCGAAGCGCGGCCGCTGATCCGGCACCTGACCAGCCGGCGCGGTTTCGTCTGCGTGAGCGCGAACTACCGGCTGCAGCCGTACGTGACCCTCGCCGACCAGGTAGCCGACGTGCGCGACGCGATCGCCTGGATACGGGCCCACGCCGCGGACTATGGCGCCGATCCCGGCACGCTGTTCCTCGCCGGCAGCTCAGCCGGGGCGAACCTGGCGATCCGGGCAGTATGCCAGGGCGAGACCGGCATCGCGGGCCTGATCTGCCGCTACGGCTACTACGGCGACCTCTCCCCGCGCGGCGGCATGCCACCCATGCTCGTGGTGCACGGCGAGAAGGACATGTGGATCCCGGTGTCAGATGTGCGCGCCTTCGTGGAGCGCGTACGCGCCGTATCGAGCCGCCCGGTCATCTACGCCGAACTGCCCGGCGCGCACCACGACTTCGACCTGTTCGAGTCCATCCGGTCCGCCGCGGTCAACCAGGCAGTCGAGCAGTTCACCGCGCGAGTCAGCGCTTCCCCCGACGAGAATCTTCAAGGCTACCGGAGCCGCGAGTTCACTGAGCGCGGCGAATGAGGCTGCGGCCGTCCTGTACGAGATCGCCAGGCAGTGCATTCTCGCGGGCTGGGCCTCCGGCTAACAACTCCTGACGGAATGATCCTGCCGGCCTGACCGAACACCGCTCCTCCATACTCCTGGACCTCAGGGATACGGGCGACTCCGTACTCACGGAGGACCCCACCCCCTACCGGTGCGACTACCTCGGCGGCACGACCCGGATCTTGCCGCAAGCCCCCCGGTGCGCCATATGTTGAAGTGGAGAGCGATGCCCGTGAACCACTCGCATACGTGCTCATGCCGATTATTCGGCGCTTCAGATCGGATGCATGAGTTCCTCCTGGTGTTTCCTGTGCGGACGGCCGGGCGGCCGGCGGCGCGCGATGGTCAGTCTGGATCGAGGTGGCGTACCGAGATCAGGAACAGCCCGAGGTCGCGGACCTTTGTCAGCAACCCGTGCAGGGCGGCCTGATCAGCGACCGGTCCGCAGATGACGGTTTCCTCTCCGTCGCCGCTGACGTGGAGGTCCGGCCTGATCCTGGCGAGGAGCGACGCTGCCGGGCGCTCTGAGCTGGACAGGGCGCACGCAGCAGGGTCGTTCGGAAAATAGATCTTTTATTCCGAACGGGCCCGTAGTGCTGCGGTCCCGGGCCTCCTGGGCGCCTCGCGAGCGTCTCGCGAGCGTCGGCACCTTGGTGCCGACGCCGCCTGCGAAGATTCCACCGGGCATGTCCACTTTCGGGTGACGACTGCCGCAGGGCTGCTCTCATACCGTCCTCGCATGACCTTGCCGCCCGTGTCCGCGGGCGCGATAGCGAGGAGTCGAGCATGTATCAGTCGCTGGTTGCCCTTAGGCCGGAAACCATCCGGGACACGCCAAGGCCGGGACGGCCGGTGGTGGAGCGGATCGCCGGGTGGAGCTCCCGGCACAGGAAAACCGCGGTCTTCGGCTGGCTGTTCATGGCCGCCCAGACGGTCGGCACGAAGAACCTGCCGAGTTACGATCCGGGCCAGTCCGGGCAGGCGGAGCGGGCCCTGCATCAGGCCGCGCCGGGCTACTACGGCTCGGCCGCCGAGGTCGTGCTGATCCAGGCGCGCGTGCCGGGTGAGACGTTCGCCGGTGACGCGAGCATGCGGCAGGCCGCGCGGCAGCTCGTCACCGCCCTGGCCGCGCTGCCGAGGTCCGCCGCTGGCATCGGCTCGTCGCTAACCCTGGCCGCCGGGCACAGGGATAGCCGGCCGCTGGTGTCGGCCGACGGGCGCAGCGCCCTGGTCACGTTCAACGTGCCCGGCAACGCGCGTAACCAGGACCGGGCCGTGGCGGCTGACCAGCGTGCAGTCGCCGCCGTGCAGGGCCGCCATCCGGATCTGCTCGTCGCCGAGACCGGTGACGCCAGCGTTCTGCGGGCGATCGACAATTCGCTGGACTTCCGCCAGGCGGAAGCGACCTCGATTCCGATCACGCTGATCCTGCTGCTGGTCGCCTTCGGCGCCGTCGTGCGGACCATGAGCGAGATCCACCGGGCGTTCCCGCAGGCCCCCGCGCCGGCCGAGGTGGTCGTGACCGGCCCGGACGCCACCGGGCCGCGGGTGATGGCCGCGGTCGCCGCGCTGCAGGGGCGCGCGGCGGCTGGCGGGCCGATCCGCGAACCGGTGACCGCTACCGCGGCCGGCAGCGGGACCGAAGGCCGTGCGCTGGTCGTTGACGTCCCGCTGGCCGGCCACGGGACCGACTCGGCGTCGGACCAGGCCGTGGCGGCCCTGCGCAGCCAGATCCTGTCGGCCACGCTGGGGAAGGTTCCCGGGATCAGCTACGCGCTGCTCGGCGAGCGCGCCTGGTACGCCCCCAGATGGCTGCGCCGTCCCCGGCACCGCGACTCCGTTCCATCCGGCGCCTGACCGCCATGCTCGAACCGATCCCCGCGGCACCTTCGGCCGCAAGCTCGCTGCCGACGATTTCATCTGGCATGTCCTGTCACCCATGCGCCTCCGGGCGCGCTGCCGCGGGGATCCCCCGCACCAGAGATTAAGGAGTGAGGATGTCCGTAACACGGTCCGCTGATGGCCGGCGCCGTGGCCTCGGCCTGGCCCTGGCCGTCATCGCCACGGCGCAGCTGATGGTGGTGCTGGACGCGACGATCGTGAACGTCGCGCTGCCGCATATTCAGCGCACGCTCGGGTTCTCGGGGAACGGCCTGGAGTGGGTCATCAACGCGTATGCGCTCAGCTTCGGCGGGTTGATGCTGCTCGGCGGCCGGGCTGGTGACCTGCTCGGCCGGCGCCGGGTGTTGACCGCCGGGCTGGTGCTGTTTTCCGCTGCCTCGCTGGCGGGGGGTTTCGCCAGCTCCCAGGCCTGGCTGCTGGCCGCGCGGGCCATCCAGGGCATCGGCGGCGCGCTGATCGCCCCCACCGCGCTCGCGCTGATCGCGACGACCTTCGCCGAGGGACCGGCCCGTAACCGGGCGATGAGCGTGGTCGCCGCGATGAGCGGCGGCGGCGCGGCGGCCGGCCTGGTCGCCGGCGGCCTGCTCACCACCTACCTGTCCTGGCGCTGGGTGCTGTTCGTCAACGTGCCGATCGGCCTGCTGACCGCGGCGGCCGCACGGCTCGTGCTGCCCGAATCCGCCCGCAACCGCGGCCGCTTTGACCTGCCCGGAGCGATCGCCGGCACCGCCGGGATGGTCCTGCTGGTCTACGGCCTGTCCAATGCGGGTGCCGGTCAGTCCGGCGTCTCGCACTGGGGCGACACCCGGGTCATCGCGTCGCTGACCGCGTCGGCGCTGCTGCTGGCCGGTTTCGCGGTCATCGAGGCGCGCAGCCCGCACGCGCTGATGCCGCTGCGCATCCTGGCCAGCCGCAACCGCTGCGGCGCGTACCTCATCATGCTGGCGCTGGCCACCGCCATGACCGGGATCTTCTTCTTCCTCAGCATCTTCGTGCAGAACGTGCTCGGTTACAGCGCGCTGCGGTCCGGTATCGCCTTCCTCCCGCTGGCCGGCACGATCGTGGTGGTCTCCGGGACCGTCGGGCAGCTGATCGGGCGCACCGGCGCCAGGGCGCCGATGCTGGCGGGCGCGGCGATCACCACGGGCGGCATGTACTGGTTCTCCCGCCTCAGCGAGCACAGCACCTACCCGGGCGGCCTGCTCGGCCCGATGCTCGTGACCGGCGCGGGCCTGGGCCTGCTGTTCGTGCCGCTGTCCCTGGTCGCCCTCAACCGGGTCCCCGCCCGGGACGCCGGCCTGGCCTCCAGCCTGCTCAACACCAGCCAGCAGGTCGGCGGCGCGATCGGGCTGGCCGCACTCGGGACCGTGGCCTGGACCGCGGTCGCCCGCAGCGCCCGCAGCCAGGCCATCCGCGCGGCGGCCGCCGCCCAGTCCGGCCACGCCCAGCTGAGCGCCCAGGCGCGGGCGTCGATCTACCACCACGCCCTGGCCGCCGGCATCACCCGCGGCTTCCTGGCCGCAGCCGGGATCGCGCTGGCCGGCCTGATCATCACGGCGATCACCATCCGGATCCGGCGCGAGGACCTGACCGGAACGCCCGAACCCGCCCAGGACCGGCCAGCCGGCACCGAGCCCGCGCTCGAGCAAGCCCGCTCGTAACCCTCCTACCAAAAAAGGAGAATGGCGTGACAACCAGCAAGACCACCCTCTATCCATACCCGCGCCGGCCCGCCCTGGTCCGGGCCGGCCAGGCTGAGCGCCTCGACTCCACCGGGCACGTGCTGCTGGCCGGACAGCAGCACGACCGCAGGCGCGCTCAGCAGCCACCGGGTCACGCTCGCCCGCGGCGCCGACGGCGCCGTGCCGCACCGCCACGACAAGACCTCCGAGCTGTCCTTCATCCTCAGCGGTGAACTCGACGTCCTAGCCGGGGACGACGTCATCACCACGGCCGCCGGCGACCTGCTCGTCGTGCCCCCGGGCCTGGCCCACGCGCTCGGCGCGCATCGCGGCTCCGCCGCCGAGGCACTGATCATCATCACCCCCGGCATCCAGCGATTCGACTACTTCCGCCACCTCGTCCGCCCGCGCGCGGGCACCGAACCCCGCGAGATCCTGCTGGCACTGCAAGACCGGTTCGACACCCACTTCGTCGAAAGTGCCGCCTGGCACAGCGCCCGCGCGAGCTAGTCCCCGCTGGATCAACCAGGAAGGTACGTTCCTAGATGCACAGGATGGCTACCACATCCGAAGCCGGTTCCGGCCACCGATCGGGCCCGGCTAGGGCGCCGGAAACGGCACAGCCGAGAGCTCCGCTGCCGGACAACCGGACGCCGCCGGCGGGCGCGAGCGTGGCGCGGCGCGGACGGCTCATGGTCTATCTCGCCGCACTGGCCGCTCTCGCCGGCATCCCGATTCACCTGTACTGGGCCCTCGGAGGGACCTGGGGGCTACCTGGCGGCGCGGCCACGGCCGGCCTGCCCGGCCTGCACGCGACCAACGCGATCGTCTCGGTCCTGCTGGCGGCCGGGGCGGCGCTGCTTTTCGGGCTCACCAGGCCCTGGGCTCGCCGGCCACCGGCCCTGGTCATGCTGACGCCGCTGTGGCTCGGCTCGGTGGTGTCCGTCTCACACGGCCTTTACGGGGTGGTCACCAAGGGCCTTTACCTCGCGGGCGCGCATTCTGCTGTCAGTTATCCCGAGCCGCTGACGGCTGCGCAGAAGAACCACGCGGCGCTGCTCGATCTCGGCGTGTTCGAGCCCTGGTTCCTGATCCAGGGCCTGCTGCTCCTGCTCGCCGGCCGCTGGTTCGCGCGCACCGCCGCCGGACGGCGCTGGTGGACGCTTTCCCTGATCGCCGCAGTCGTGCTTGCCGACGCGTTCGGCATCGCCCTCGCCGTCGCCCACCAGCACGTCGCGGTGTCCTGACCGGCGGCGGGTAACCCGTGACGGGCTCCGCCCGACTCGCCTGGGCTGCCTGCTCATCGGTGTTTCGTGGCTCACCTCAGGCGTCAAACGCGCGCGCGTCAACTCCGATAACGGGCCTCGGCCCGCTGGACGGTCGGCCGCGCGGCCTTTCTCCGGGATGATCGCGCCGCGGGTGAAGATCTCGCCGCCCCAGACCCCGTGCGATTCGTGGCGTTCGACCGCGCCGGCCAGGCAGACCTGGCGCATCGGGCAGGGCTGGCAGTATGCCTTGGCGAGTTCTAGGTCGGCCGGCAGATCCGAGAACCACAGCTGCGGGTTCTCGCGGCGGCACGGCAGCGGGTCATCCAGTGCCGCTGCCTGCGTGGTCAGCAGGACCAGGGAGCTGGCCATGACCTGCTACTGCCCGGGACCGGCGCGGCGGGGGTGTGGCTGCCAGACCGGACCCGACTGGCAGCAGGACGGCTGCTGCGACGGGCGATCCGGTGGGCGTGCACGATGTCCGGGTCGCGCGGGTCGACGGCCAGGTGCTCTTGCCGTCCGCTGGCCGATCCGCGATGGCGCTTGGCCTTCTGGATCTGTTTCATGTAAGGCTTCCTTCCGGTAGGACTTGCCGCTAGCGCTGCTGTCATCAACGTCGGGCAGGTCTGTGAGCCGAAGGTAACGAAGGCCGGCACGCTGGGCGTCACCCGAAAGTGGACATGCCGGGCGGAATCTTCCGCGGCCGCGAAGGCACGGAAGTGCCGGCGCATTCGCGCTCGTGGTGCGCGGTTACCGGCGGAAATACCGGGCAGGCGGGGGATATGGTTGAGCCGCCGTTCACGGCGCCATCGCAGGTGGTTTCCGAGCGAGATCTCTTGCTGGCCACCAAGCTGCATGTGCCCAGGCCGCGCCCGGATCTGGTATCGCGCCAGCGGTTGGCGGAACGCCTCGATGAGGGACTGACGCGAGGGCTGGTGCTGGTCTCCGCGCCGACCGGATACGGCAAGACGGTTCTGCTAGCTGACTGGGCCTGGCGCAGCCAGTACCCGGCCGGGTGGCTATCCCTGGACGCAGGGGATAACGACCCGGCCCGGTTCTGGCGCCACGTGGTGGCTGCGCTGGAGCGGGCACGTCCTGCGGTTGGCGAACGGGTCGCCCCGTTGCTCGGCCCGCCCGCTCCGTCGTCGTTCGAACCGCTGGTGACGGCCCTGATTAACGAGCTGGCCGCCTCGCCGGGTGACGACAAGATGCTGCTGGTCCTCGATGACTACCACGTGATCGGCTCTCAGCCGGTGCACGAATCGCTCAGGTTCTTTCTGGAGAACCGGCCGGCGGGGATATGCGTGGTGCTCGCTAGCCGTAGTGACCCGCCGCTGGCGCTGGCGCGGCTGCGCGCGCGTGGACAGCTGGCTGAGCTGCGCGAGGCCGAGCTGCGGTTCACCGTTGGCGAGGCGGCGGCCCTGCTGCAGCAGGTGGCGGCCGGGCCGGGCGCGGCCCTGCCCGATGCCGCCGTGGCGGCGCTGGCGACCCGGACCGAGGGCTGGCCGGCTGGGTTGCAGCTGGCCGCGCTGTCACTGCGCGGACACGACGATGCCGCCGCGTTCGTGGCCGCGTTCACCGGCAGCCACCGGTACGTCCTGGACTACCTGGCCGAGGAAGTGCTGGAGCTCCAGAGCGAGCAGGTGCGCGCGTTCTTGCTGGAGACCTCGGTGCTGGAGCGGCTCAGCGGCCCGTTGTGCGACGCCGTCACCGGCCGCGAGGGCAGCCAGACACTGCTGGAGGAGGCCGAGCGGGCGGGCCTGTTCCTGATCCCGCTGGATGAGGTGCGCGGCTGGTGGCGCTACCACCACCTGTTCGCCGACCTGCTCCGCGCCCGCCTGCAGGTAGAGCAGCCCGGACGTGTGGTGACGCAGCTGCACCGCCACGCGGCGGCCTGGTACGCCGAGCACGGGCTGGCCGATGACGCCATCGGCCACGCGGCCGCCGCCGGGGAGATGCTCTGGGCGGCCCGGATCATCGAGCGGCACTTCGACGAAGTCTTCAACCTCCGCGTCGAGGCGGCTACCGTCCACCGGTGGCTGTCGTTCCTCCCCGCTGAGGTGGTCAGGTCCCGCCCCCGGTTGTTGCTGGCGCAGGCTCTCATGGCCGCCACCAGCGGCCGCCTCGAGGTCGTGGAGCCGCTCCTGGACGCGGTCGAGTGCGCGCTTCCCGGCTGGACCGATGAGCCGTTCGAGCCGACGGCCGGGGTCGCGGCGAGCCACCTGATCAATGTCCCGGCCCTGACCACGCTACACCGCGGCGCGCTGGCCCAGCTCCGTGGCGACGCCGAGGCCACAGCCGCGTTTGCCGCGCAGATGCTGGCCGAGATCGATCCCGGAGAACGGATGCTGAGCGCCACCGCGCACGGATTCCTGGCGGTGGCCGAATGGCTGCATGGTCGGCTCGCCGAGGCCGAACGCGCCTTTGCGTCCAGCGTCACCGGGTGGCGCGAGACCAGCCAGCCCACGCTGATCGCGTGGGGCTGCTATGAGCTTGCCCTGATCCAGCGCGCCCAGGGCCGCCTGGACGCGGCCGTGCTGACCTGCGAGCAGGCCCTGGACAGCCTGGTCACGTCCGGTCGGCCGCCGCCGGCCGCGGGCCCTGCGTATGTGAGCCTGGCCGAGATCGCCTACCAGCGGGACGAGCTCGACCTCGCCCTGCGGCACGCGACCGAGGGCATCGCGCTATGCCGCCAGTTCGTCTACACCACCCCGCTGGCCAACGGCCTGGCCATCCTGGCGATGATCCGGCAGGCCACCGGTGATCCGGCCGGGGCGCTGGAGGCGACCGGCGAGGCCATGCAGGCCTCGCCGGGCCCGGCCGGCTTGCTCAACCCAGTTCCCGCCCAGCGGGCCCGGCTGCTGCTGGCCCAGGGCGATCTGGCCGCAGCGGCCCGTTTCCCGCAAGAGAACGGCCTCGGCCCGGACGATGAGCCAAATTACACACGCGAGCCGGGGCACTTGGCGCTAGCCCGAATCCTGCTCGCCCAGGACCGGCCTGGCCAGGCGCTCGCGCTGCTGGACCGGCTGTACGCGGCGGCGGTCGCCCAGGACCGGGTCGGCAGCGTGATCGAGGCCGGCGCGCTGCGGGCGCAGGCGCTGGCCGCCTGCGGCCAGGACGCCGACGCGGTGAACGCCCTCGCCGACGTGCTCACGCTGGCTTGCCCGCGGGGCTATGTCCGGGTCTTCGCCGACGAGGGGACGCCGATGGCCGCTCTGCTGATCCGACTGATCAGGGCCCAGCGGGCCGACGCCCCTGGGGTCCCGCTCGGCTGCCTGGCCCGGCTCCAGCGCGCCTTTGACGTCCGGCACACTGGGCGGGCCCCCGGTCCGGCACTGCCCCCCCGGCGACGCCGGGCCTAGTCGAGCAGCTGACCAGCCGTGAGCTGGAGGTGCTGACGATGCTGGCGGCAGGAAAGTCGAACCTGGCCATCGCGAGCCAACTCGTGGTCACTCTCGACACCGTCAAGAAACACGTCAGCCACGTCCTGGGCAAGCTCGGCGCGGCCAACCGCACCGAGGCCGTCATCCGGGCGCGGGAGCTAGGGCTGATCCCTTAGCCGCTGCCTGATATGGGCAGGTTCCTTCGGACGGGTCTGTCACGCCGCCGCGGGAAGCCGGGATCGCGCCCGGCGGCGCGTAGGGGGAGTGACCCGGGCGCCGGACCGGATCTCGCCCATGTCGTCGAACACGATCACGCCGTTGCAGAGCAGGCCCCATCCCTGCTCGGGGTGAGAGGCCACGGTGCGGCGGCGGTACGGTCCGGGCGGTCAGCCGCCGGGCACGCGGGTAGATGGGGACACATTGACCTACCTCCGTATGGAGCGGCGGTCATTCGGGTCTGGGGTCCCAGCGGAAGCGGCGGACGGCGATGAGGGTTCCTGCGGCGCCCCAGGCCAGCAGCACGCCGAGGTCTTTCCAGTCGAATCCGGTGTGCTGGGCGAACGGGCCCATCAGGGCCAGGTTGAACGGCCCACCGGCAACGCGTCGGAGATGCGGTTCAGCATGCCGGAGTGGATCGGCATGTAGCTGCCGGGCACCGTCGCGACCTCCTGATGCCATGAAGGAGCGGGGCCTCCCGCTCCCCGTAGCTGTTCCGAGAGTTCATGCTCGGGGTGTCTACGTCATCTACGACGATGGGAGGCCCCTTGTGGAAGCGTACGACGGCCCGCAGATCGTGGGCATGGACCTGCACCGCCGACGGTCGGTGCTGGTCAGGATGACCGAGGATGGCCAGAAGCTCGGCACGGCGCGGATCACCAACAGCCCGGCGCGGCTGGCGGCGGAGATCAGGCGGGCGGGCCTGCACCCCAAGGTGGTGCTGGAGGCCTGCTACGGCTGGTACCAGTCGGCGGACACGCTGGCGGCCGCCGGCGCCGAGGTGCACCTGGCGCTCCCCTGGGGGTCAAGGCCTTCAGCCACCGCCGGGTCAAGAACGACGAACTCGACGCCCGCGACCTGGCCGACCTGCTGCGGATGGGCCGGCTGGCGGAGGCGTGGATCGCCCCGCCGGAGATCCGCGAGCTGAGGGAGATCACCCGGTACCGCTGCGAGCTGGTGCATATCCGCACCAGCTGCAAGGACCAGGTCCACGGGGTGCTGGCCAAGCTCGGCGTGGAGGTGACCTGCTCGGACATCTTCGGCGCCTGGGGGTCGGCCTGGCTGGATGAGCTGCGCCTGCCCCAGCCGTACTCCTGGAAGGTCGCCTCGCTGCGGCAGCTGATCGGCTGGCTGTCCAGCGAGATCACCGTGCTGGAGCAGGCGACCGCCGACCTGCTGGCCGGGCACGACGGGTACCGCGCGGTCCAGGAACTGCCCGGGATCGGGCCGGTGCCCGGTCGCGGTCGACGGGATCGGCGACATCACCCGCTTCCGGCACCCGGCCCGGCTGTCCTCGCAGTCCGGGCTGACCCCGCGGCACTATGATTCCGATACCAAGGTGATCCGCGGCCGGATCACCAAGCAGGGTTCGCGGCCGCTGCGCTGGGCGGTGATCGAGGCGGTCCAGCGCACCCCGGCCGGCACCCCGGTGCATGAGCTTAAGGACGCCATCATCGCCCGCCGCGGCATCCAGGCGCGCAACATCGCCAAGGTCGCCGCGGCCCGCAAGCTGCTCACCTGCGTCTTCTACGCAGGCCCGGCCGCGGGCAGCGCGTGATCGCCCCCATGTCTGGCCCCCGCCCCGCGCGGCGTGGCCGTGCTCCTGATTGATCCCGCTGCCCGCGCGGACCAGCCCCATGCCCCGCGGCCGCGAACCGCGGGCCACCCGGAGGGATGACCGCAGCCAGGCGCGCCAGCACCGGAGCTGCCCATGGGGCCCGCAGCCACAACCACACATCCTCCTGTTCCCCGCCGCCCGATTACCGGATCGCGGCCCGGCGCGTCAAGGGCGCCGGCTCCGCCGGCCAGGCTACGCCCGGTCCTTTGACCCGCACGGAGCCGCTCACCCGGATCGGCAGCAGCCGGGAAACAGGGAATACCCAGGCCCCGGGGGACGCCCGCGGGCCAGTCCGGCATGCCCTGCAACCGTCCGGAAACCCGGACAAAAACCCGCAAACCCTCCGCTTGACACGGCCCCGCTCCTTCAGGGATGACTAGTAGCTCGCCGCCGATGCTCACGGTGTCGCCGCGCACGAAAACGGACACCGGCCGACGGACCCGGATCAGCATGTTCACGCTGGATGACACCAGCCTCTTCCACGTACTCAGAAAGAACGGCGCGGAACATTCTGCCCGGTCGTGGGTCGTACGAGGAATGTCCGGGGGAATGCCGCAGCGTGGCCGGTGGTGTTGAGATGGGCGAGCTGGAGGCGCGACTGCGCCGGCCAGCCTGCGACTATGATGGGTCTACCCTGGCAGCGGCACGAGAGATCGCTGGAGGCGGTGAGCGTGCAGGTCAGCAGTGACTGAGCGGCCCGCGGCTGGATCGAAGGTTGCGGCGGCCGGGCGGGATGTGCTGCTGGCCACCAAGCTGCATGTGCCCGGCCCGCGGCCGGGTTTCGTGCCCCGCCCGCGGCTGACGGACCGGCTCGATGAGGGGCTGGGACGGGGCTTGGTGCTGGTCTGTGCCCCGGCGGGGTCCGGCAAAACGGCGTTGCTGGCCGACTGGGCCCGGGGCGGTCGGCGGCCGGTGGCCTGGCTGTCGCTGGATGTCGGCGATAACGACCCGGCCCGGTTCTGGCGCCACGCGGTGGCCGCGCTGGATGGGGTGTGCCCCGGTATCAGCGAGCGGGTAGGCCCGCTGCTAGGCCCGCCGCCGCCGCCGTCATTCGAGCCGCTGGTGACGGCGCTGATCAACGAGCTGACCGCCCGGCCCCAGGCCGGCGAGATGCTGCTGGTGCTAGATGACTACCATCTGGTCGGCTCGCAGCCGGTGCATGCATCGGTGGGTTTCCTGCTGGAGCACCTGCCGCCGGGGCTGCACCCGGTGCTGGCCAGCCGCGCCGACCCGCCGCTGGCCCTGGCACGGCTGCGGGCCCGCGGGCAGCTGGCTGAGCTGCGCGCCGCCGAGCTGCGGTTCACCCCCGACGAGGCAGCGGCCATGCTGCGTGAGGCGGCCGGTGCTGATCTGCCCGACGCGGCGGTGGCCGCGCTGGCGGTCCGCGCCGAGGGGTGGGCGGCTGGGCTGCAGCTGGCCGGCCTGTCGTTGCGGGGGCAGGAAGATGTGGCCGGGTTCGTGGCGGCGTTCACCGGCAGCCACCGGTACGTGCTGGACTATCTGGCCGAGGAGGTGCTCGAGCACCAGAGCGAGCAGGTGCGCACCTTCTTGCTGGAGACCTCGATGCTGGAACGGCTGTCCGGCGCGCTGTGCGACGCGGTCACCGGCCGTACCGGAAGCCAGGCGCTGCTGGAGCAGATTGAGGCGGCAGGACTGTTCCTGGTGCCCCTGGATGAGGTGCGCGGCTGGTGGCGCTACCACCACCTGTTCGCCGACCTGCTCCGCGCCCGCCTGCAGGCCGAACAACCCGGCCGGGTACCGCAGCTGCACCGCAACGCCGCCGCGTGGTACGAGGAGCACGGGCTGGCCGATGACGCGATCCGGCACGCGGTAGCCGCCGGGGAGATGAGCTGGGCCGCCCGGCTGATCGAGCAGCACTTCGACGCGGTCTTCTACCTGCGCGGCGAAGCGGCGACGATCCAGCGGTGGATTTCGGCGCTCCCGGGCGAGCTGGTCCGGTGCCGTCCCCGGCTGCTGCTGGCGCAGGCCCAGATGGCGGCGGCCAGCGGCCAGCCGGACGCGGTCGAGCGCGCGGCCGATGCGGCGGAGCGCGCCTTCGCCGGCGCCGCCGAGGAGCCGTTCGAGCCCACTGTGGGCAATGCCGCCAGCCTGCTGGCAAACGTCCCCGCGCACATCGCGCTTGATCGCAGCTATGTGGCCCAGCTCCGCGGCGATGCCGAGCGTACGGCGGCGTTCGCTTCCCGTGCCCTGGCTGAGCTCGGCGAGGACGAGTGGATGGTGCGCTCCATCGCGCATGGGCTGCTGGCCATGGCCGAGTGGCTCCATGGCCGGCTCGCCGATGCCGAGCGTGCCCTGGTGTCCGGCATCGCTGGGTGGCAGGCGGCCGGGCAAGCCACTGTGACTATATGGGGCAGCTATCAGCTCGGCCAGATTCAGCGTGCCCGGGGGCGCCTGGACGCAGCGGCCCGAACCTGCCAGCAGGCGCTGGAGGTCGCCGCCGGGTCCGGCGGCACGCCGCTGCCAGCCTCAGGTCCCGTGCACGTGGGCCTGGCCGAGCTGGCCTATCAGCGGAACGAACTCGACTTCGCGCTGGGCCACGTCACCGAGGGCGTGGCGCTGTGCCGGCAGTTCGTCTACACCCCTCCGCTGGCCGCGGGCCTGGTGACGCTGGCATGGATCCGGCAGGCAACGGGCGATCCGAGAGGCGCCCTGGATGCGATCG
Organism: uncultured Actinomycetes bacterium; assembly: GCA_963806335.1. Taxonomy (GTDB): domain Bacteria; phylum Actinomycetota; class Actinomycetes; order Streptosporangiales; family Streptosporangiaceae; genus Palsa-504. The sequence continues at coordinate 473,150 of CAWDXO010000008.1, read as the reverse complement.
GTGAGGCAGTGCGGGCATCACCGGGCCCGGCCGGCCTGCTCAATCCGGTCCCGGCGCAGCGGGCCCGGCTGCTGCTGGCCCAGGGCGACATGGCTGGAGCCGCCCGCTGGACGCAGGAGAACGGTCTCGCCGCTGACGACGAGCCGGACTACCCCCGCGAGCCCGGGCATCTGGTGCTGGCCCGGGTCTTGCTCGCCGAAGGCCGGCCTGGCCAGGCACTAGCGCTGCTGGACCGGCTGCACGCGGCGGCGGCGGCGCAGGACCGGACCGGCAGTCTAATCGAGGCCGGCGCGCTGCGGGCGCTGGCGCTGGCGGCCAGCGGCGAGGAGGCCGCCGCGGTGGCCGCCTTGGCCGGGACGCTCACCCTGGCGTGCCCGCAGGGCTATGTCCGGGTCTTCGCCGACGAGGGGCCGCCGATGGCCGCACTGCTGGGCCGGCTGATCGCGGCCCAGCGGGTCGGCCAGGACGCTGCGAGAGTCCCGCTCGGCTGCCTGGCCCGGCTGCAACGCGCATTCGAGGCGAAGGCCGCCATAGCGCCAGCGGGCGGACGGGGCACCGCCGCGGTGCCAGGCCTGGTCGAGGCGCTGACCGCCCGTGAGCTGGAGGTACTGGGAATGCTGGCCGCGGGCAGGTCGAACCAGGTCATCGCCAGCGAGCTTGTCGTAACCCTCGATACCGTCAAGAAGCACGTCAGCCACGTCATGGACAAGCTCGGCGCGGCCAACCGCACCGAGGCCGTGGCACGGGCGCGAGAGCTCGGCCTGATCCGTTTACGCGGCGGCCGTAGCCGATCCGACGGCACTGTAGTGCCCGGGCATGTAGGTGCCGGAGATGAATAGCAGCGGGAACAAGGCGAGCTGCACGACCGCGGGCGCGGCCTCGGCGTTGCGGATCAGCGAGGCGACCGCGACGCCGAGTGCGCAGAAACTGGCCGCGCCGAGCACGAGTGCCAGCGCGATCGCGGGCCAGTGGTGGGCAGCGGCATCCCGAACAGGGCGCCGATGCCGGTGATGAGCGCGACATCGATGACGCTGATCATGATGCAGTGCGCCAGCAGCCCGAGGAAGTTGGCCCATGCGGGCAACGGTGTGGCCCGGACTCGTTTGAGGATGGCTCTGGTGTTCCGGCAGCGACACGGAGCATCGCTGGAGCCGGTGAGCGTGCAGGTCAACGTCACTGATCCGGCCACAGCCGTCCCGTTGGAGGTGGCATCTGGCCGGGATGTGCTGCTGGCCACCAAGTTACATGTGCCCGGCCGGGAGTCGTGCCCGGCCTCGGCTGGCGGAACGGCGGAATGAGCGGCGGATGGCGGCCATCCATTGAGTCAGCTGGCTGATGGTCGGATAGGCCCTCCCTGGGCGCGCCGTCACGCCGGTCAGCGCCGCGAGCCCGGCCGCATGCCGCGTAGGCAGGCGCGCTCTCCGGTTGCTGCGCCCAGGCAGACCACCACGGCGAGCGCGGCGAACTGGGAGGCCACCAGCGGCCATGGGCCGCTGCCGCCGCCCGCCGGTTCAGCGCAATGAACAGGAGCGCGAAGCTAGCGCCTGGCGTGGTCTGGGGAGGCAGTTCATCCGCGCTGGCGTGCCGGCCGGTGTTCGTGAGTTCTGGCGGCACCGGTGTCTTGCGGGGGAGGACGGCTGTGCTTGGTTTGCTGTGCTAGCCCCGGCACGGCAGGTGCCGCCGGGCGCCGACCAGATAAAGGAGGCATGGTGGCAGCTGGGCACACCGCGATCGTCACGGGCGCCAATCACGGCATCGGCGCGGCGACCGCTCAGGCCCTGGCCGGGCGTGGGTGCGCGGTCCTGTGCACGTTCCTGCGAGTCGATGACCCAGACGATCCCGGAACCCCGCAGGCATACCGCGACTACCGGGTACACGACGCCACGGCGGTCATCGCCCGCATCCGGGACGGCGGCGGCAGGGCAGCCGCCGTGGAGGCCGACCTGTCCGACCCGGCCACGCCCGGCATGCTGTTCGACACCGCCGAGGAACAGTTCGGCCCGGTTGACATCCTGATCAACAACGCGACCGGATGGCTCGCCGACACCTTCGCGGCCGCCCCGACCGACCGGCTCGGCAGGACCCTGCAGCCGGTCACCGCCGAGACCTGGACCCGGCAGTTCACCGTCGACGCGATGGCCGCAGCCCTGATGATCAGCGAGCTCGCCCGCCGCCACATCGCCCGCCAGGCGACCTGGGGCCGGATCATCGGCCTGACCTCCGGCGGTGACCTCGGCTTCCCCGAAGAAGTCTCCTACGGCGCCGCAAAGGCCGCCCAGGAGAACTACACGATGTCAGCGGCCCTCGAGCTCGCCCCGTTCGGGATCACGGCCAACATGGTCCACCCGCCGGTCACCGATACCGGCTGGGTCACCGACGCCGTCCGTGAGCACGTCGCCGCAAGCCCTGGGCTCATCCACATCGCCACCCCCGGCGAGGTCGCTGAGGTGATCGCCTACCTCGCCTCGGACGCCGCAGCCTTGATCACCGCGAACGTGATCACTCTCCGCTAGCTGCCCGTCCCGCCCGACGAGTATCCGAGGTCCGCGCCACCATGCCGGACGCCACCCGCCGTGGGGTCACTTCCCGCGAACAAGACCAGCGACCCGACGAGCGATCTGCACGGGCCGGCATCCCGGCCGCCTTCCGCGGCCCGCTGTCCTGGATGGCTGCGTGTTGCCGTCGGGGCGCGATCGGCCGACCCCATCGGGTGCCGTAACCAGCTCAGGCGCTGTGTGCGCTTGAAGCGGTGGCAGCGGGGAAGGGCATTGTGATTGAAGCCGGTAAGCCAAGCCCACGAGCCAAACCGATAGGTGCTGCCCATGTCAGGTGCTCCGGTCCTGCTGGTCGTCGATGACGACCTGCGGGCGCGAGGGGTAGTGGAGGGGGAGCTGCGCAAGCGGTACGGGGCCGATTACCAGGTCATCTGCGTTGGATCCGCCGATGATCCGCCCGGTCTGCTCGCCAGGCTTCGCGACGACCAGCGCCTGGTCGCCATCGTGCTGGCGGGCGAATCGGTGTCGCAGGCGGCCGGGACAGAGCTGCTGGCGCGGGTCCGTGAGTTCCACAGCACGGCCAGGCGCCTCCTGCTGATCGAGGGGGGATACGGGCCGCCTCCGGAGCCGATCCTGCAGGCCATTGCGCTCGGCCACATCGACGCTTATGCCGGCAGGCCGGCGATGGTGTCGGACGAGGAGTTCCACCTGACGGTCACCGAACTGCTGGAGAAATGGGCCAGGTCGAACCTTCCCAGGCCCGAAGTCATGCGGGTGGTGGGCGAGGAGTGGTCGGCCCGCTCGCACGAGATCCGGGACCTGCTGAGCCGCAACGTGGTTCCGTTCGGCTTCTACCCTGAGGGCGCCGGGGCGGGAAGGGCACTGCTGGAACAGGCCGGTGCCGCCGCGGCGGCGCTGCCGGTGATCATCATGTTCGACGGGCGGGTGCTGGAGAATCCGTCGAACACTCAGATCGCCGAGGCCATCGGGGTCCGGACTAGCCCGGGTGCCGGCCTGTACGACGTGGCGGTGATCGGTGCCGGGCCGGCTGGCCTGGCGGCCGCGGTTTACGGGGCGTCCGAGGGCCTGTCCACGGTGCTGCTGGAGCCAGTGGCCATCGGCGGTCAGGCCGGCACGAGCTCGGACATCCGCAACTACCTGGGCTTCCCGACCGGGGTGAGCGGCGAGGATCTCGCGGTCCGGGCCTACACGCAGGCCTGGAATTTCGGCGCCGAATACGTCTACGGGAACCCGGCGACCGGCCTGCGGGCCCAGGGGCGGGAGCGCGTGGTGACGGTCGCGGGCGGGGACGAGGTTCGCAGCCGGGCCGTCATCATCGCCACCGGCGTGTCCTACCGGCGGCTCGGCATCCCCTCGCTCGACGGGCTGACCGGCACTGGCGTGTTCTACGGCGCCGCCACCTCCGAGGCCAAGGCGATGAAGGACCGGGAGGTGTTCGTGGTAGGCGGCGCGAATTCCGCGGGCCAGGCCGCGGTCCACCTCGCCAGGTACGCCGCCAGGGTGACAATGCTAGTCCGGAGCCAGTCGCTGGCCGAGAGCATGTCCGAGTACCTGATCAAAGAGATCACCAGCACACCCAACATCGCCGTACTGCACAACGCCGTCGTGACGGGCGGCACCGGGACATGTTCCCTGGAGAGCCTGACGATCCAGGACCAGGCGTCCGGGGTGACCGAGACCGTTCCGGCCGCGGCACTATTCGTGCTGATCGGGGCCGAGCCCCGCACCCAGTGGCTCCCGGACGACATCACGCGTGACCGGTGGGGGTTCGTGGTCACCGGGACCGACCTCATGGCAGGCGGGCACCCTCCAGAGAGCTGGCCGCTCCAGCGTCCCCCCATGTTCCTGGAGTCCAGCCTGCCCGGCGTTTTCGCGGCCGGCGACGTCCGCTGCGGATCGGTAAAGCGGGTAGCGTCGGCGGTCGGCGAGGGCTCAGTCGCAATCCGCCTCATCCACGACTACCTACGCGGCAACCGCAACTGACCCAAGCCTGCGGCGGCTGCGCTGCGCTAGCCGCGGCGAGGACGCCTAGCCACGAGCCGCACGATGATGAAGACGGCCATCGCGATCAGCCCGATCATGAAAGACGTCTTGAGCGTTGCGGCGATCCTGCCCGCGGCCGTGACGGCAAGCCATATGGCGAGGATCGCACCGAGGATTGTCGGGATCGATCCGACAGTCATGAGGGACTATGAGCGGTTCGGCCGCCTCGGTCAGTGAATCCGGTCAGGTAGAGCGCGACCAGACGAATGGCCGACAGCACGCCACGGTGAACTCATAGCGCCGGGCGGCCCCCTAACTCAGTCGCACTAGGCGTGCCGCGCACGCCCGGTCTGACTGCTCCTGCCTCATCCCTCCACCTAGGCCCCGCCTACATGCGCCCGTTATATCCGTTATGTTCGTTTAGTACGTTCTGCGTTGTCCTTTGCCATTGGATCTGAGCCATAGGCAGGCCGCTGACCTGGCGTGGCTCAGTTTCGGCGGCAACGTCTTACGCAGCTGCAGGGCCTATCTGCCAGTAAATGTGAGCCATTTCGCCGCGGGCTGCCGCCGCACCACGACCGGCCGGCTGGCTTTTTTACCCGGCTGATCCGCGCTGGTCCTCCAGCACGGCGCGCAGGGTGCGGCGGCCGACTTCCCGGAGTACCGGATTGTCTTCTGAGTGGGCCAGGAACACGATCGCGAAGTTCAGGGCCCAGCCTCTGGCCCGCGCCCGCAGCGCATCGCTGACCCGGCCGCCGGCCGGCTGGTAGGCCGACCAGAAGCCGGCACGGCAGCCGGGCGGGAGCAGCATCCAGGCCACCGCCAGGTCGCTGGCCGGGTCGCCCGCGGTGATGTCGCCGAAGTCGATAACGCCGCTGACCTGGCCGTCGTCCACCAGAATGTTCGCCGGGTGCAGGTCGCCATGCAGCCCACACCGGCGGGCCGTCGTAGCCAGGGGCCGCCAGCGCCGCCACCCACACGCGCAGCACCGCGTCCTGGTCGACCTGGCCAGTGAGCAGGGCGAGGTTGGCCGCGAAGGCGCCGGCCCGCCCGGCCAGCGGGACACCGCGGAACGGATTGGCCGGCGCGTCCGCCGGGGCGGGGACGTGCAGCGCGCCGAGGAACCCGCCCACGGCAGCCGCGGCTGCCGGCGCATCGAAGGAGCTGGCCCGCGCCGCGGGCACGCCCGGCAGGTAGGGCACCACGCTCCAGGAGTACGGGTAACCGCAGCCGGGTACCCCGGTCCGTTCCGGATACGGGATAGGCAGCGGCAGCCCCGGGGCCAGCCCGGGCAGCCAGCGCTGCTCGTTCTTGATGATCTGCGCGCCAAGGGCGCGCCGCGGCAGCCGCGCCACCAGCTCATCCCCGACCCGGTACAGCTCGTTGTCCCAGCCGTTCGCGAGGAACTCCACGGGCAGCTGCGCGAGGTCAGGGTGCTGACCGGCGAGCAGCCGCCGCACCAGATCCGCCGACACCTCCACCTCGGCGGCCGGCATCCGGTTCACAGCCATAACGACTAATCCTGTCATCGCGGGCTCTCTCGCCACCGCCGGACCGCCCGCCCGCGCCGCCCGCGCCGCCCGCCCCGCCCGCCCCGCCGTCATCCGCGTGACCCTTCACCGGGAAGCCCCTCGATGGCTCAACTTCGATGGCAGAAACCCGCAAATGGCTCAGAACGATGGCAATAGCTCAGATTCGTTGGCACAGGACATGCGTTCCTGATCTTGATCGGCCGTTTTGCGACCCTGGATGCATGATCGGTAGTCGCGTCACACCCATACACCATCCGATGAGCATGGACAGTGCGGCCGCTGCGGCTGGCGGGGATTAGCCGTTGGCGGTTGTTGCGACCCTGAGCAAGGGATATGACCTTGACTATATCTGGAAGCAGGTCGACCGCGGTCCGGCCAAGGACGCGGCCAGCTATTACATCCAGGCCAGCGAGAGCGGGGGAGAACCGCCGGGCCGCTGGTGGGGACCGGGCGCCAGCGCCCTCGGCTTCGAGGATGGTCAGCGGGTCGAGCGCCAACCGTACGACCTTCTGTTCGGCGAGCGCAAAGCCCCCGACGGCACCCAGCTGGGCAGGCCTCCGGGGGATGGCCGGAAGGCCGCCGGCCTGTACGCGCAGCTCCTGGGCGCCGAGCCGCACGCCACCGCGGAGCGCAAACGCGAACTCCGTACCGATGCCGCCCGCCGGGCCCGCCAAAGCCCGCTCTTCTTCGACCTGCCCCTCTCCCTGTCCAAGTCCATCTCGATCTTCCACGCCTCCCTCGGCGAGAACGCCCGCCTGGCCCGCCAGGCGGGAGACCACGAAGGCGACCAGTACTGGTCATCCCTGGTCACCGAAGTCGACGACATGATCTGGCAGGCCGTCCATGCGGGCTTCGGCTACTTCCAGCGCGAGGCCGGCTACACCCGCACCGGTTCGCATAACACCCGGGTGCACGGCCGGGAGACCGGCCAGTGGCACGAGGCCGACCTGGCCGTGGGCACTGGCTGCAGCACACCTCCCGCGACGGCGACATGCAGCTCCACGTCCACTCCCAGATCGCCCACACCGCCCGGACCGTCACGGACGGGAAATGGCGGGCCCCAGTCTCCCTCGCCTACAACGAACACATCGGCGCGGTCGCCGGGATCGTCGCCCAGCACCTGGAAGAAGCGCTGACGCGCCGATTCGGCGTGGAATGGGTCGCGCGCGACGACGGGCACGGCTAACCTGCTGTCCAGCAGTCATGACCATGCCGCCGCAGCATCTGGCCCACCGCGGCGTCCACGTCGTGATCAAGCAGGAATCGCACTAGCCCGTTTCGGCGAGTTGCCGCCTGGCTTCGTCGACGTCCTCCACCTGGAGATCCGGAAATTCCTTCAGGATCGCGTCAGTTTCATACCCCTGCTGCAGATACCTCTGTACCGTTGCGACCCGTATCCGGGTGCCGGCGAACACTGGAGCGCTGGCGTGCACGCCCCGGCGCTTCTCCACTCGGCCCGCGTCGTCGGCCGAGCGCCGGGCCGCCTTATCGATACGCAGCCGCAGCGGATCCAGGCGAATCACTTTCTCAAGAATGATCTGATCTGGCTGAAGGTCGCCCTCCCACGTGCCGTCCGAATGCTGAAAGTAGATCTCGTGGCCCACGGTCGCGAACCTGAGCTCGCGCAGCGGCTCGTCGTAGCCACGGGATCGCAGATGCCTGACCACCCGGCGGATCGTCTGGAGCGACATGTCCCGCTCGGTGCGCAGTGCGCTTACCACCAGCAGGGCTAGTAGGTCCTGGTAGCTGTAGAGTCGGACCGTCTTGTGCTCGGTGAGGCGACGCTTGATCGAGGGAACGATCAGGCCGACTTGCTCCCAGTACCGCAGCCTGCGCATGGACACGCCGGCGAGTCGGCGGGCTTGGGTGTCGGGGAAGGCGAGAACTTCCTCAATAGGGTCAGGCATCGCATGAACTCTCTTCTCGGCTGCTCCGATGGTAAGCGAGCGTCGTGGACGTGGGCGGGAGGCAGGCCGGTCAAGGCCGAAGGCGGAGAACGAAATCAAGGCTCCATGGATGCGTTCGATCGTCTGAACGTTAGCTCTGCTAACGGGATTGCGGGGAGCCAAACGGGGAGCCAACGACCACGTGCACAGGGCCACGCCAGGCCACATTCGGCCATTCGCGCTGCGGCCGGAACCCACGTCAGGCCACATCGGTCGACGTAAAGCCTCGCCTCGAAAATGCCTCCTAAGCAGTAGGCCCCGCGGTCGGGGCGCAGGTCAGAGGGGTGTGGCTTCCAGGAGAGTGTCGCTGGGAGCCAAGGTGTTACGCTCTGATCATGTCCGAGACGCAAGTCCGGCGCCGTGGGCACGGCGAGGACGGCATCTACTTGGACGCCGCGAGGAACCGGTACATGGGTGCGATCTCGCTGGGCGGGAACTGTAGGGCTGGGTGGCGATGCATGAAGGCGGCTGGGAGCGAGCCCGCGACGTTCAGCAGGCGCTGACCGAGGCTGGCCAGCACCGGTCCGCGGGCGCGGCTGACCTGCTGATCGCGGCGACCGCCGAGCGGGAACGTCTGGTGACCTTGTGCGACGACCGGGACGACCTGGGCATCGCGGCCGTCACGGGCCAGCCTGTCAAGATCATCACTGAGACCTGATCGAACGGTACCGATTCCTTTCGCCGGGCGGCCAGGTCTACCTGATTGACGGCCTTTGCAGGCGAGAGAATCAGGAGCGAGCACGTGACCGAACTGGATAGAGCCCTGAGCAGCACCCTGGCAGTCCTTCAGAAAGTTCAGCCCGGCGACCTGGATGCACCCACGCCGTGCGCATCCTGGGACGTTCGCGCGCTGATCAACCACTTCACCGACACGGCCCGCTGGTGGGCCGGTGTCGTCAGCGGCACTAGCGAGCCCACCGACGCGGACTACACGGCCGGTGATTTCGTCGCCGCCTACGAGGAGAGCGCCCGGATGGCGGCGGCGGCGTTCGAGGTCGATGGCGTGCTCGGCCGGATGATCCGGCTGCCGTTCGGCGAGTTCCCGGGCGCTGCCGTGCGGAGCATGGCGGCCCTCGATCAGTTCGCTCACGGCTGGGATCTGGCCCGCGCTATCGGCTACCCGGGCGACCTGGACCCCGAGCTGGCGACCGAGCTGCTCGCCTCGGCACGGCTGGCGATCACCGACGGTTTCCGCGGGCCGGACGGGCAGGCCCCGTTCGGGCCCGTCGCGCCCGCGCCGGCCGGGGCCGGGCCCGCGGACCAGCTCGCCGCCTACCTCGGCCGGCCGGTGTGACTGATGCCGGATAGCGCGGCGTTCGGCCGGGACACGGAGCTGTTCCGGCGCGAGCTGTTCGCGCACTGCTATCGGATGCTCGGCTCGGTCGCGGACGCCGAGGACCTGGTCCAGGAGACCTACCTGCGCGCCTGGCGCTCGTACGACAGCTTCGAGGGCCGGTCCTCGGTGCGCACGTGGCTGTACCAGATCGCTACCAATGCGTGCTTCACGGCGCTGTCCCGTGGCGATCGCCGGGTGCTGCCGTCGGGACTATACGACGCGGAGCCGGATCCGGCGGTATGGCCCGAGGACGCCGGACCGGACGTCGCGTGGCTCGACCCGGTCCCGGACACGCTGGCGATCCCGGAGGCAGCCGACCCGGCGGTCATCGTCACCGCCCGCGAGAGCCTGCGGCTGGCGCTCATCGCGAGCCTGCAGTATCTGCCTCCCCGGCAGCGCGCCGTGCTCGTCCTGCGCGACGTGCTCGAGTTTCCCGCCGCGCAGGTCGCGGTCATGCTCGACACGACGACGGCCTCAGTGAAGAGCGCGCTGCAGCGGGCCCGGGCCCGGCTGGAGGAAGTAGCCCCCGCAGCTGATCAGATCACCGAGCCGGACATACCGCAGGCGCGAGCGCTGCTGGATGAGTACATCGCCGCGTTCGAGAACGCCGATGCCGCTGCCCTCGAGCGGCTGCTGGTCGAGGACGTCATCCTGGAGGCGACGCCGCTGCGGTCCTGGTTCTCGGGCCGCAGTGCCTGCATCCCGTTCCTGCGCGACCGCGTCCTCGGCGCCGCCGGCGACTGGCGGATGCTGGCCACCGGCGCCAACGGCCAGCCCGCCGCGGCGGTGTACGCGCGGGACGCTGACGGGCAGCTGCAGCCCTACGGCGTCTGCGTGCTGACCGTGACCGACCGCGGGATCAGCCAGGTTACCTCGTTCGGAAATCCCGGCCTGCTCGCGGTGTTCGGATTTCCTCCCGAGCCGGGTATGACCGGACCATGGACACCCACCTCGAGATAGTTGTCATCCCGGCCGAGCTGTCTGCCCGGGTTCATGAGCGTGCTCCGTCCAGCCGCCTGGCATCACTCGGGCCTGGGGTCCCAGCGGAATCGCCTGATCGCGACAAAGCCGCCCGCTACCCCCCAGATCGCCAGGACCAGCAGCTGGCGGCCCGCGAATCCGCGGTCCAGGGCGAACGGGTTCAGCAGTGCCTGGTTGAACGGCCGGACCGGGAAGACACCCGCCAGGTCATTGAGGAACCGGGAGGTGATCAGGAAATAGGTGCCGGAGATGAAAACGAGCGGGAAAAAGACGAACTGCACCACCGCAGGCGCGGCCTCCGCGTTGCTGATGAGGCTGGCGACCGCGACTCCCAGCGCGCAGAACGCAGCCGCGCCGATGACCAGCGTGACGATGATGGCGGCCCAGTGGCCCGGCATCGGCACCCCGTACAGCAGGCCCATCCCCACGATCAGCGCCGCGTCGATGAGGCTGACCATGACGCAGTGTGCCACCAGCCCGACGAACATCACCCAGGCGGGCAGCGGAGTGCCGCGCAGCCGCTTGAGTATGCCCTCCTGGCGGCGCAGTGACAACGTGATGGCCAGCTGCGAGTAGCAGGCGCCCATCACCGACACCGCCACGATCGTGGCGGTGTAGTACTGCAGCCCGGTGACAGGCCTGCCGCCGATTCTGGCGAGCGTCACGTTCCCGAACACGCCAGCCAGAATGGCGAAGAAGACCAGCGGGAAGGCGAAGATGAAGAAGGCACTCTGCGGATTGCGCCAGAAGCTCAGCTGCTCATAGCGGACCTGGTGCCACACCAGGGCCGCGGTGTTGCGGCGCGCCGGCGCCCCGGCGGCCGCTGCCTGGCTGCTCATCCGCGCCTTCCCATCCTGCGCCGGGGCGCGGGCGCGTCCTCGGGCGCGGCGGCGGCGTCCTGCGCTGCCGTCAGGCCCAGGTAGATGTCCTCCAGGCTCGGCCGGTCCACGGTGAGCCCCGGGAGCGTCGTGCCGTGGTCCAGAGCCCACCCGGTCAGCCGGTGCAGCAGCTCGGTCGGCTCGTCGGCCTCGACGACCAGCCGGCCGTTCTCGCCGACAGCAGCCTGGACCGGAAGGTCCGCCGCGGAATGGCCGCCGGGGAGGGCGAAGCTGATCCGCGCGCGGGCCAGGTCACGCCCGCCGAGCGTGGCGGGCGTTCCCTCTTCGATGATCTTGCCGCCGGAGATGACGGCGACCCGGTCGGCGAGCTCCTGCGCCTCGTCCATGTAGTGGGTGGTGAGCAGGATCGTGGTGCCCAGGCCGGAAAGCCCCCTGATGACCTCCCAGGCGCCGCGCCGCGCGCTCGGGTCGAAGCCGGTCGTCGGCTCGTCGAGGAATAGGACCCTGGGGTTCCCGATGATGCCGAGGGCGAGATCCAGCCGCCGCTTCTGCCCGCCGGACAGCGACTTGACCTTGCTCTTCTCCTTGCCGGTGAGGCCGACGAGCCCGATCACCTCGCCGACATCGCGCGGATTGGGGTAGTAGCCCGCGTTGCGGGAGACCGACTCGCGCACGGTCAGGTACGGCTCCACCGCGAGCTCCTGGAGCACCAGGCCGATCTGCTCGCGCAGCTGCCGCCCGGTGCGCCTGTCGCCCGGATCAAAGCCGGCGACCACGACCTTGCCCTCGTCTGCCTGCCGGTAGCCCTCGAGGATCTCCAGCACCGTCGTCTTGCCGGCGCCGTTCGGCCCGAGCAAGGAGAATATCTCCCCGTACCTGACGGTAAAGCTCACCCCGGCCACGGCGCGGGTGGCGCCATAGCTCTTCCGCAGGTCCTCCACGACGACAGCGTCCACGGTCTCCTCCTGGGCGTCTCCTGAGCACACCGCTCGGAGCTCACATCGCCAGGGTCTGGAGCAACGAGGCCGCGGCCAGGATCTACCCTGCACGACCGCACCTGCTCTACGGTACCTGCATCATACGGCCCCGCAAGGCGAGGCCTCCTGAGTCGCGTTAGGCAAGTTGGCGTCTGGTCAGCGTGCGGGCAGAGCTGGAGGATATGCATGCGGAAATGCTCTTCGCCAAACGCAAGAGTTGGCCGTGTATTAAGCGTTAAAGCGCCCACGATAATGGCGGCAAAGGCTGAGCTTACGGTCGCTGCGATCGTTGTTAACATCCAGGGCAGCGCAAAAGTATGCGAAGGTGGAACGCCCTCATTTCGGCATATCCGGACGGTCGTCACCCGACAGCGGCGAGCACCCGTATTCAGGTTACCTAGTTCGGCACCGCCCATGGCGGCGCCCTGGCGACCAAGCTGCCCGCCATAACGGAAGCCTCCAGATATGTCTACGAGGCTGGCATGTACACGGACCGTGATCAGCTTGCCCTGTGCGCAGTTCCTGGTCGGAAGGCGGAGGTCACAGCCAGCGCCAGGTCAGCCTGGCCGAGCCAGTGGGGTGTCACGCAATTGCTGTCAGGCGGCGGTCGGGGTGTCGCTGACGGGCAGCCGGACGGTTCTGTCGCCGAAATCGGCGACGAGGTCCAGTCGGCCGCCGAGGGCCTCGACGTAGCGGGCGATGACCTCGAAGGAGGTGACCTCGCCGTGCTCGATCTGGGACACCCGGGCGACGCTCACCCCCATGGCGGCGGCGATCTGCTTCTGGCCCAGGGCCAGCTGCTTGCGGGTCTCGGCGAGCTGGTGCCCGCGCGCCCGGGCGAGCAACCGGCGGGCGCCCGCCTCGATCTCCTCGGGTGAGACCCCGGCGGCATGCAGCTCGCGCTCTAGGTCCTCCCAGTCCAGGGGGGTGCGCTTAGGCATGACGGGTTACTCCTCTGCTTCCGTGGTGTAGTCCAGGTACAACTGCTCGGCGATCGGGATGTTCTCCTTGTACCACCGCTTCCAGTTCTCGGACTTGTCGCCGCCGAGCTCTTGCACCGCAGTATCTATGGTCTCTGAGATGTCCTCAGGACCGCCGACGCTTGCCCGCAGTATTGCAGTAAATACTGCAATACTGTGCTGAGTCCGGCACTCATATGTGCCAGTAGTCCGCATCGAGGTGGTTCCAGCCCAGCAGCGTGCCACATACGTGCCATGACGAGGGGAGAACTACGGTCGTGAGCAGTCACTCAGGAGCCAAAGGGGGAGCCAACGGCATCCTATGAAGCCAGTTCGTCATCGCTGCTTTCCCTAACCCGCCCGCGGCCGACCACAGGATCTTCTCTGTGCGCGCTGCCCGGGTCGCGGCGGTGTTAGCCGCGGGTGCCGCCTTCTCGGACGTGCTGGGTGAAGGTGCCGCAGCGGCACCCGAGTCCGCCCGGCCGGCCGGGCGAGCCGATCCTGCGGCAAGACGCAAGTTTCCCGCCGGAATGCGACCCCGAACTGCTCGTGTAGCACAGGCTCCTATTGCAGGATCGGTAGCAGCAACCTCCCAGCTGTAGCTCCTGCTCGACGTGGGCCACCAACCTCCGTATCACAACATCGGTGACGAGAATCAATCACGTCAACTCCCGCGACACATGGATCGGTTGTCACCTGACCCCCTAGGTTCGGATTCCGACGCCCTGGGCGGACACGCCGTATTGATCCGCAGATCAGGGGTGAACACAATTAACGATCAAGGGATAGGGCGGCCGCCAAAGTGGTGTCCGGGATGGTGCGCGACTCGGCGCACACGTAGGTTTGATCCAGGTGCGATAGCCGGATTCGCGGTCCCCCGCCCAGTTGGTCAACGTGAGACCCTTACCTGAAGGCCTGCCGCAGGGCGAGGTCAACACGGTCAGGGGTCGGCGAGATTCTGGATGGCGAGATGCCCGAGCCGAGCAGGATGAGCGACGAACCCGATGATCAGCGTGCCGGTGAAAGCGGCCGCGACGTCACTGCGTTCCGAAGGGTGGCTGAAGCGACCCAGACGCGCCTGAGTCCAGTCCGGCAGCGGCTCGCGCGGTACGAGCACATTCCCGTGGTCGATGTCCTCGCCGGGACCTACCGGCGAGATCGGGAATCGGCAGGAGCGGTCATAGGCAGCGCGATCGCGTTTCGCCTGTTCCTGTTCTTCGTGCCACTGCTGCTCCTGGTGGTCGGCATCGCAGGGTTCGCCTCTGGCTTCGTCAATGCCCGCGCCGCCAGCAAGAGCGCGGGTATATACGGTCGCCTCGGGGCGGAGATCAGCGAGGCTTTTCACCAGCCCGGGTTCACACGATGGTTGGCGGTACTGTTCGGCCTGTTCGGGGTGCTGACGGCAGGCCGGTCGTTGAGCAGGGTCCTGCACGTAGCGAGCGCAGCCGCGTGGCGGCTGCCGCTGTCAGGGTCCCGGGCTTCGTTGCGTACGGCGGGCGTGGTTGCAGGCCTGATCTGCGGCATAGCCGTGATCGCTATTTTCGTGAACCGGATCCGGGAAGGCCTGGGACTGGAAGTTGCGGGCCTTACGTTTGTCCCGGCCCTGGTGATCTACGGATTGGCGTGGCTGGGCGTCTCGATGATGTTGCCGCGTGCCATCCCCGACCCAGGAGCGCTGCTGCCAGGATCCTTGCTCGTAGCCCTGACCATCACGGTCATGCACGCCATCAGTGAGTTCTATCTCCCGGACCGGCTCGACCGCGCCAGCCAGCTCTACGGAGCGATTGGCACGACCATCGTGACGCTGGGATGGTTCTTCATCCTCGGCAGAGCAATCATGCTTGCCATGGAGTTGAACGTGGCCATCTACGAGCGGTACGGAAGCATTTCTCAGGTCGTGTTCTCGCTTCCGTTTCTCCGGGTCCTGGCTCGCAAGTCCGCGCGCGTGCGCAGGTTCTTCGGACTCCAGTAGCCAGCCCGCCGGTACAGCAGGCACCGCCAGGCCCTGCTCCTACTGCCCCGGTCCTGCCAGACCCGCGCCTACAAGCAATCCGCCGCTGTACCCCCTGCCCAGTGGTTCCCAGCGGCCAATGCGACTACGCGACCGTCAGCCTCAGTGCGTTGACGATCCAGATGCTATCCGGTGGATGCGAAGCCCGACGTCAGGAAGGTTCGAATATGAGTAACCCGGTAACAATCGGTGACTAGCCGGCCGCGATCGCGTCGATGGCCTCGAAACGTGGCGGCAGCTCATCACTGCCGAGAACCACGCACGGGGACGTGCCTGATCGGCGGCCGCTTCTCGCTTACGCTCCGGTGGTGAGCCGGCCAGTACTATTTCGTTTGACGATATACCGGGAGACGGAATAGCCTGACGGCATGTCGATCTTCGTGGAGGATCCCGCCCCGAGCCAGCGCGGCAACGTGTGCCGCATGGCGTTGACGATCGCGCTTATCGCGGCCTTCCTCGGCGGTGTGCTGCTGTTCGCCCTGGTTATCGCGCCGGATATCGGTGCGGCCGGCGGTTGCGGGGGAGGCTGATGCCGCCGGAACTGACGCTGACCTGGGGCCGCTCCGCGGACCGGGACCGGCCGCTGGCCCGCCGTTGGCTGCGGGTGACGGTCGCTCTCACCGCTGGGGCGTTCGTCATCGCGGCGGCATTCGCGCCCTCCGGATCGGCAGCGCCGGCCCGCGGGCTGGCCTGGGTGCTGTTCGCCGGATCCTCAGCGCACGTGGCGTCTACGGGCTGGCTCTACACGCTGCGCGACGTTCGCTCATACGCGGTGCGCCATCCGTGGCGCTTCATCCGGGTCCCAGCGCTGCTGGTGATCGCGGGCGCGGCGGCCGCCGCCACGTTCACCCCGGCGGCGATGACGTGGCTGCTGCTCCCGTTCTTCGCCTGGCAGTTCTCCCACTTCGCCAAGCAGAACCTCGGCATGGCGGCACTGGCGGCCAAGACGGCCGGCGCGCCGCCGCTGCAAGCCGCCGAACGCCGCGCGCTGATCGCGTCGGGCCTGGCTGGCATCGGCGCGCTGATGGCGCGGCCGGCGCTGCTGCAGCTGCACGTCGACCCGGGGCCGGGCGCGCTGTTCCCGCTATCGGCGGCGGCGATGGCGGGGGCCGTCGCCGTCGGCGTGATCCTGCTCGCCCGCCGGGCGCCCGCGCAGCGGCCGCGCGGCTTCTGCGTGATGTACCTGATGGGGCTGTTCTTCTCGGCCCCGGTCTTCGTCTTCGCGTCGCCATACGCGGCCGTCGGCGGGATGACGATCGCGCACGGCATGCAGTACCTACTGCTGGTGAGCCTGGTCGCGGCCGGCGGCCCGGGCGAGGCCGGCCGGGCGCTGCGCCTGGCGGTGCTGTGCAATGTCGCGCTGATCGGCGGGGCCGTTCTCGCGGTGACCTCGCACCTGCACAGCGGCGGCCCGGGGGTACGGCTGCTGTTCGGCGCCTACCTGGGCGCGGTGATGGCACACTTCGTGGTCGACGCCGGACTGTGGCGGCTGCGTGATCCGTTTCCCCGGGCGTTCCTCGCCCGCCGGGTGCCGTATCTGATGCGACCGGCCCCGGCCATTAGATCGGGAGCCGATATAAGATGAACGTCATGGCCAAGGGCACGGAGGAGTTCGCCGGGTTCGGCCGGTACGCGGGACCGGCCACGCTGATCCTCGCGAGCCTGGCCGACGGCACCAAGCACGGCTACGCCCTCACCAAGGACATCGAGTCCTTCGCCGGGGTCCGGCTCGCGCCAGGCACGCTGTATGAAGCGCTCGCCAGGCTCGAGGCACAGGGCATGATCGAGGGCGTCGAGAGCCATGACCGGCGCCGCCCGTACCGGTTGACCGCCGCGGGAGCGACCGCGCTGCGCGCCCATCTCGACAACCAGCGCCGCGTCGCCGAGCTAGGGCTGCGTCGGCTAGCCGGCAGCTGGGGCGCCGCGTGACGCCCGCCGCCCGGGCGGCCCGGCTCGTGCGCTGGTACCCGAGGTCATGGCGGGATCGTTACGGCGAGGAGTTCGCCGAACTTCTGATCGCCGAGATTGAGGAACGGCCGCGTTCCCGCGCACGCACGGCGGACGTGATCCGCGGCGGTATCGTCGCCCGGCTGGCCAGCGCGGGGCTCTGCGGGTTCGCGGCGGATGCCGCCGGGCAGGTTCGCGCGAGCCTCGTGTCGCTGGCCTGCTGGCTGAGCGTCTTTCTCGGTTTCGGCGCGGCCATCTGGTCGCAGCTCACGATCGGCTGGCAGTGGTCGGAGTCCAGCGGCGGCGCCGCCACGGCGGCCACCATCGTGACGTCGGCCGCCATGCTGGCCTTTCTCGTGCTGGCGCTGCTAGCCGCCGCGCCGGTCGTCTGGGTCGCGGGCCGCCTTATCGTACGGGGGCAGGGCAGGGACCTGCTCGTCCCGGCGGCCGTTGTCCTAGCCGGGGCGGCGGTCACGTTCGCCGGCGGGCGGCACTTCGGGAACGGATGGCCGGGAACCGGCGCGCACCGCGGGTTCGTGCCAGGCGGGCTGGCGGCGTTCTCGTGGGCGTCGACCCTGTCGGTCTCCTCATACTGGGCGCACCCATCGGCCCTCGCCGCGTTCCCCGCAGGGGAACTCGCCTGGATGGCGGTGAGCCCGCTGGCCGTCGTGTGCGCGGTCGCAGGCGCGGCGGCCACAGTCCGCCGCGCGGACCTGCCGCGGGCCGTGCTCCGCTATGAGATCCGGCTTGCCGCTGCCGCGTGCGCCGCGATGCTGGCCCTGCTCGCCGGATGCTGCTACTGGATCGCCGGCGGGGGAGGGACTCCCCTGTTCCACGCGGGCGCGATCGACGTCCTCGGTGTGATCGTCATGGCGGCCGCGCTGGTAGCGGGACACCGTACCGCACGCCAGGCGCGGCTGCGCCTCGCCTCGGCAAGCGCCTAATCCAGCGCCATCAGATTCGCCGCCGCTTGCAGCAGGCCCTTTCCGCGCGATCTGGCGGCGATTCGTGTCGAGATCAGCGGTGCTGTACATATGCCCATAGCACCTATGCCGACCCGGTCCCAGCAAGCGCGGATGTCTTGACCAAGGTGTCCACGCCAAAACAAGACAACGTTCAGCGCCGTTCGTAGTCGGCGAGGCAGCAGCCGCGCAGACCGCCGGCTGAATCGTCCCTGGCCTCGTGCGCCCTGCGCGGGTATGAGCGCACCGGGAACGGCCTCGCCCCAGCGCCGCCCGGGCAGGAATTCCGGGCGCGGCCCTGGGTTAGCATGAAATTTCAAGGGGGTTATGACTTGCTTACGCTGAGAAACCGGAGCGCCGCCGTCCGTCGGGCGCTGGCACTGCCGTTCGAGGGCCACGGCCCAGACGGAGCCGAGCGCGCGACACTCGCCGCAGGATGCTTCTGGGGCGTCGAGGCGGCCTTCCGCCAGACCCGCGGGGTGCTGCAGACCGCCGCCGGTTATACCGGCGGCCACGTCCCGGACCCGACCTACGAGCGGGTCTGCAGGCACCGCACCGGCCACGCCGAGGCGGTCGAGGTCTGGTTCGACCCGGCCCAGGTCAGCTACGCGCAGCTGCTCCAGGCATTCTGGCGGATCCACAATCCGGCCACCCGCAACCGCCAGGGCTTCGATTTCGGCAGCCAGTACCGCTCGGCGATCTTCTACCATGACGCTGGCCAGCAAGAAGCCGCGATCGCATCACGCGACGCCGAGCAGCAAACGGTAAGGCGGCAGATCGTCACGCAGATCACCCCTGCGTCTGCGTTTTACCGGGCCGAGGAGTACCACCAGCGTTACCTCGAGAAACACGGCCGGGCCAGCTGCGCGGTCACCATCCAGTAATACGGCCTGCGGGTGGCCGCATCCCCGGCCCTAGTCCCGGTTCTCATCATCCCGGAGCATCAGCACCTGCCAGCTGGAGAAGCGACAGAACAGCCACTCGGGCGCGGTACAGAAAGGCGGCCGGGCATCATCGTCGCCCTGGCCGAGCAGATCGGCTGACGCGAGCCCGCCGCCGGACAGCGGACGAACCCTGATCGGCGCGCGAGGACGAAGCCCTGGAGATTCGCTCTACCTGCTCCGGTGCAGGAGCGCATGCCCAAACTCCTCACGACCCTCCGGCCTCCCCGTCCGGCGGCCCCTGGTCATGCGACGACTGTTTGATTTCGCCTCGCGCTCTGCCGATCATCCTGACTTCCCTCGGCTCGTCTGAGGCAGTGCCAGCCACGAGCCGTGCGCATAACGGTTCGGTACCGCCGAACCGAGCCGCCGGCTGGAGATCATTTACGGGACAGCCCTTAACCGAGTTCACTGCTATCGACTGACCACCCGAGCGTAGCCAAGTCTCACATCAGGCCCGGTCCTCAACCCTGTCTGCGGCAGATGAGTGCGTCCGGTCCAGAGTCAGTTTCAGAAGAGCGTGACTGATCGACGAAGCATAGCGAGTGGCTATGCCAATTCGTTAACCGGAATTCTCGCGGCCGGTCCCGGTGACTGGAGTTTCCCGGTCTTGCCGTAGCGTTGAGGGCATGAACTGGCGGTCGTCGCTACTCACGTAGGCAGTGCCGTCGGTCAGTGCCGGGTGGAGAAGACGATTTCTCCAGCGGCCATTGCGTGGCCTGTATCTGATCGTGCGCTGGCACCTCCGGATTTATACCGGGATGTCACCCGGCGCCCGGGAAAGGATCACCAGCGATGGGTAACCCGGCTGTTTCCGCGGCACGTATGACCTGGGCCGGCGACGCGGGCCGCCGCTGGCGGGTCATTAGCGGCGCCGGCGCCACGGCGGTCGCAGGGGCGGCGCTGGCCGTCCGCCAGGCCAGGCGCGCGCGCCGGGTGACTGCCTATGTGGTCAGCGGCCGTATCGGAGTGCCGGGCCTGGTGACGCCGGTCCGGACGGCCGGCAACACCGCCGGGCCGCCGATCCCGGTCCCGCTGGCCCAGTCCGTCGCGATCACCCCGGACGGCAAGACCGTCTACGTGCCCAACGCCGCTAACCCCGCGGTGACGCCGGTCCGCACCGCCACCAGCACCGCCGGGCCGCCCATCCCGGTCGGTAACAACCCTTTCGGCATCGTGATCACGCCGAACGGCAAGACCGCCTACGTGACCAGCCCCAACGACGGCACGGTGACGCCGGTCCGGACCGCCGCCAACACCGCCGGGCCGCCGATCCCGGTCGGCAGCAACCCCATTCGTCTGGCAGTCACGCCCGATGGCAAGGCCGTCTACGTCCTGAACTTCGACGACGGCACGGTGACGCCGATCCGGACGGCCAGCAACACCGCCGGGCCGCCGATCCCGGTCGGGCAGCAGCCCAACGCGATCGCGATAACCCCCGGCAGTCATACCGTCTACGTCGGCAACACCGGTGACGGCACCGTGACGCCGATCCGGACCGCCACCAACACCGCCGGACCGCCGATCACGGTCGGGATGGCCCCGAATGCCATCGCGATCACCTGACCAGGCCGGCCGAGCGCGGCCTCGAGCCATATCACCTGACGCTCCACCTGTCTGCGGCAAATGAGTGTGCCGACTTTGATCTGCGTAGCATCGTGATGTGCTGTTGATGCTGTGGAGTGCGCCGCGCAGCCGGTCGACCGCCTTCTTCCGGATGATGGCAGAGCGCGGCGATTTCACGATGGTGCACGAGCCATTTTCTTATCTGGCCGAGTTCGGCCGGACAGACGTCGCGGGCGAGCACATCACGTCAGCAGCCGGGCTGATTTCCGTGCTCACCTCGCTCGGACGAGACGGCCGCGTATTCGCCAAGGAAACCACCGGGCGGTATTACCCCGAAGTCCTAGCGGACCGGCAGTTCCTGACTGCCGGCGCACGGCACACGTTCCTTATCCGGCACCCGCGCGAGACGATTGTCTCCTACCGTGCGCTTGATCCAGGCGCCGGACTGCACAAAGCCGGTTTCGAGTCCCAGTACCAGATCTTCGCCGAGATTTTGCGGCTGACCCGCCGTGTTCCCGTTGTCGTCGATTCCGAAGACCTCATCGCGCGCCCGGCCGCGATCATCCGGGCCTACTGCAGGCAGGCCGGCATAGATTTCCGCCCCGGAGCGCTGACCTGGCAGCCATCCGACCGCCCAGAGTGGCAGCCGTCCAGGCGGTGGCATGCCGACGCGGCGGCCAGTACCGGATTCGCCCGTATGGCGGGTAGGCCTGTCACCGACCTCGAACAGGACCCCGTACTGAGCGGCTACCTCAGTTATCACCTGCCGTTCTATGAGAAGCTTCACGCACGCCGACTGACAGCGTTAAGCCGCTAGAACCTGGTCAGGCGAGCACTCGACTCGCGGCAGAAGAGGACGTTCGCCTCAAACGCGGCGATGTATAAATATACGGCTAGTGCGTTGACCACGAACGTTCACCGGATTGGTTAGGCAGCCTTGGGTTTGGGGCGGCCCCAGCGTTGCTGGCGTTCGCTGCGGATGCGGGCTCGTTCGCGACGCTGGGCGGCCAGCACGCCGGGGTGGCGGGCGTGGGCGTTGCGCCAGCGCACCCGGGGTGTCTTTCCTCACCGTAAACCTTCAAACCCGCACCCGGCGCACGGCGCAGAAAGGCCCGGCACCGATGCGACGGGCCGCCACCATGGAGCCGCCCGGTGATCACCCGCGCGCTGGTGCCATCCGCATGCCAGGCCGCCGACACCCAGGCTGACTAACCGGGCACACCAGCGCGGGAATTTCCGTGACAGGAGTAGACCCGCGCCCGGTCCGAGCAGGGTTCCGGCTGGCCCTTGCCTCCCGCCCGGGACCAGCGCGGGACCAGCGCGGGCATCCCCGTCGTGGCGTGCCGCACCGCGTCGGCACATACGTGCCAGGCTGATGTGGTGACCGGACAGTTGTGTCCTGGACGATTGTGACCAGGAGTCGTACCGTGGATGTCACAACCCGTCCTCAGTTGGTGTCGTCTAGACCCCGCGAGCCGATTGACAGAGCCATGAATGAGCATGCCCTGACGGTCAAGGCCGTCCGCGATGGACCGGTCTGCGCCCTCATCCTGACCGGTGACCTGGACCTTACGGTGACTAGCGGGTTCCTGGTCCAGGCGGCTCTAGCCGTCGATGACCGGGCCGAGCGGCTCGTCCTGGACCTGGCCGGGGTGACATTCCTGGACTGCGCCGGAGTACGGGCACTGGCGGTGGCAGCGAGCTTCGCGCCGGGCGGCTGCCCGGTCATCATCCGCTCGCTCAGCCCCAGGGCGCGGCGGATCTTCGAGCTGCTGGACCTGGACCTGCAGACCCTCCAGCCGGCTCCCCCGAACCCCGAGCCACCACGCAGACCTGGGCTCGGCGGCCAGCCAGCAGGAATCCAGCCGCACACGGATACGCGACGCTCGGCGGGGCGGGTTCTAGGGACGGAGCGTGGATCATTCCCGCACAGTCGGGCGGCTTCGCCGGGGAAATCGCGGAACTAAAGGGGGTACTGCTGGGTACCGAGAGCGTAGATGACTTTCTGCTGGACCTGGCCGTGCTGGCCGCTCGGGAGCTAGGTGGGGACCTGTCGTGCGGGATCATCTTGCAGCCTCGTGACAGGCCGCCGACCGTGGCCAGCTCGGACGTCACCGCCGCCCAGGTTGATGAGGTGCAATACAGCCTTTATCGGGGTCCGGGCCTGCACTCGATACGGACTGGCGAGCACGTCCGCATCGATGACCTGGCATTCGACCAGCGGTGGTGGGAATACGCCGTGCGGGCACTAGCGCGCGGGGTACGTTCCTTGCTGTCGATTCCTGTGAGCGCGCTGGGCGATCCGGTCGGCAGCATCAATCTGTATTCCGATCGGCCGGGATTCTTCGACGATGCTCAGACCCAGCGGGCCGAGCAGTTCGCCGCCGAGGCGACCGGCGCGATTGGCCACGCCGCCCAGCTAGAGAGCTGGCCACAAACATTCACCGGGTCGGTCATGCGGCTTTAGGCTTCGGGCGGCCCCAGCGCTGCTGGCGTTCGCTGCGGATGCGGGCTCGTTCGCGGCGCTGGGCGGCCAGCACGCCGGGGTGGCGGGCGTGGGCGTTGCGCCAGCGCAGGTAGTCCTGCAGTTTCCTGGCCAGGACGGTGTGGTTCGGGTAGTCCGAGTTGCCCATGACAAAGGTCCGCAAGGGACCGAAGTGCGCCTCGATCGGGTTGGCCCACGACGCGCTGACCGGCGTGAAGCACAGCTCGATGTTGGCCCGCCTGGCCCAGCGGCGGATCGCCGGGGTCTTGTTCGCCGCCAGGTTGTCCAAGATGACGAACAGCCGGTACCCGCCGGGCCGGGAGGCCCGGACCGGCTTCAGCGCGGCCAGGGTGTGCACGGCGCCCTTGTGCTCGCGGGTCACGCCCCGCAGCTGGTCATCACCCACGCAGTAGCAGCCGTGGAAGTAGCGGATGCCGTGCGTGCGATGGTAAGTCGCGCGGAGCCGGACGGGGTGTTTGCGCCGCGCCCAGCAGGCGCCGTGGCACGGGCGGATGGACAGCGGCCCGAACTGGCCGGAGGCGAAGCACCGGTCCGGATAGGCGCTGGTCACGTGCTCGATCCGGTCCAGTTTGGCGTCCCGGTCCGGGTCGGTGGACTCCTTCCAGGTCCGGGTCCGCTGGAAGGAGATGCCGCGCTCATGCAGGATCTGCCGCAGCCGCTCCCGCCCGATGGTCACCGGCCCGCCCGGACGGCAGGCTAAATAGTCCGCCAGCTTGCGCAGGCTCCACCGGGTGAATGGCTGTCCCAGCTTCTCCGGCCGGGTGGTGGCCGCCGCGACGACGACCTCGATGTCCTCGTCACTGATCCGGCGGGGACGGCCTCCCGCCCACCGAGGGTCCAGCGCCGCCAGCCCTTTGGCGTTAAACGCGTGGATCACGTCCCGCACCGTATCTTCACCGGCCGCGACCAGCCGCGCGATCGCCGGCACCAGCGTCCCCGACGCCGACGCCATGATGATCATCGCCCGGCGCACCCGGACCGACTCGTGCTTACCCCGCCGCGCGATCTGCAGCAGCCGCTGCCCCTCTTGATCAGTCAGCCGCCGCGCCCGCACCGGCTCAGCCATACCGCCTCCTGCGCTCGATCCACCACATGATCGAGTGTGGAAGCAATCACCACGGCATGTCAGCCCAGCCGGTGAACGTTCGTGGCCAGCGCACTAGCCTGATCGTCCATCGGGCCACAACCCGGACTGGTAAGGGCGGCCAGCAACACGAAAGAGATCCTTAGATAACCGTGCGCACCTACGGCGGGTATCGGGCATGATCAAGCACTCAGAGAGGTAACCTGACAGCCCGTTACTACGCTGCCGAGCATCCATCCCTATGGCGCAAGACCCGAACGCGCTGCTACGACTGTCTCCGTCGCCCAGAGCACACAGGTGGATCATCGAATGAGCCTATCGATGCGAACTCTTGGTGGCGGGGTCGTGCGTGATCGTCAGGGCAGGTAGCTGACCGGCGACAGGACGGGGAGGCGTTCGTGGTCGGCAGACGCATCATGGCCTATGAAGGTCGTTACAGGCAGGTCAAGGCCGTTCACCAGGTTCAGGAGAGTCGGACCTAAGTCGGCCTGACTGTTGTAATTTGATCGGGTAGCGGTCAGTTCGCCTCTCACCTGAGGAAGCTGGCCATGCACTCCACCGCCGCAGGCCAAACAGAGGATCACGATCTTCCGCGGAGATGGTTAGTCAGTAACAATACAATGCATCAGCCACGATCTGGGACGCACAGGAGGGATGACGCAACTTTGCCTGACAACAATTCGCATACTGAGAGCGAGAGCTCGGACCTACAAGAGACCAAACCGATCTTGCTTTGCCCAATTTGCCATGTCGATATGAGCGACCAGTTCCTACAGGCCCTTAATGAGAGCTTTACGCCAGTCCTTTATCTCCGGTGGCTAGGGGACGATAAGACCCAGCGAAGAGAAACCTTCGTAGTGAAGTGCCCGAACAATCACATTATCAGCGTCGACGTTCCGGGCGGCTACATCAGGAAACCGAAGTCTGAGTAACAAAATGGCAATTAGCGCAGACGATGAGTCGCGACCGGCGGCGCATCCGGCAACTGAAGATGAGCAGCGAATCATGACTATGGCGCGCTACTTCTGGATGGATCAGTCACTCGCTCGCGCTGATAGTAAGGCTGCGTTTCTATTCACGGGCCTCGGTGTTGTCGCTGCGAGTCTCGGAGCTATTTCCTACTTCGTACCAGCGGATCTTCATAAGCAACTGGCGCGACTAGCCCTCCGTGACGCCGTTGTGTTGACGTTGCTGGCGATGCTTGCCACGCTCTTCGCCGCCCTCCCCAGTTGGAAGAGGGAACTAAATCTCAACAACGCTACAGAGATCAAGAATGCCTTGAAGCGGAGCCTCAGCATCAAACGCTGGGCGTTGTTCATTGCATTTGGTCTCTTCTTTCTAGCCGTCGTACTTGTGACGGTTGCTATTGCAGAATCCGGTCGTATGATCTGACTTTAGAGTCGTTGTCAGACGGGTTACGGTTAGGATAGCATAGTATGGAGCGGTACGGTTTCGGTCTAGTATAACTATGCGACTTAGAGTGGATTACGAGCATTCTGCATGAAGTATGACACGCGTTCGAAACGGTCTCAGCCTCTGAATTTCATACGTAGCCAAGATCGCGAACTTTACATATGATCTGGTTGTTTACATACCAGCTTTAGGTAGCTATACCAACGTTCTTCAAATAGGTAAGCAGCGGAGAAGACCGGATGATCGGAAAGCCAATTGAGCAAACTTTGGTTAACTTTATCCGTGGTGTGAGAATTGCGCGGTTGCGCCGCGGTCGCTGAGAGCTTTGACGGCGAATCAGCTTGCCATCGGATTACCTATGGTGCTCGCCGATGGTGGCCCGGTCGCAAGGTGCAGGTGTTGGGATCCTCTCGGTGCTCGGTTGTTTCGCCGCGTCCGGCGTGTCAAGCCCTTCGCGATCGCTATACGAGCCTTGAAGCGCCGGTTTGTGGTCCGAGAGCTGCAGCTATCGGGCAAACGGGGTTCCCTGGCCTGCTCTACGCGTTCAAAGATGGTTCCACGAGCGCTTAACACGGTAGCCGATTGAATCTCTAGTCTCCTCCTGTCCGGATTCCGAACCTCTTCAGTCCCTTTGTGATCTCCTCAACTTCGGACATGGCTATGATCGCCTCGTCCCTTGAGAAGCTAGGCTGCTTTGAAAGGCCGAAGCCGTCCCAGACTTCTGCCGCGCTAGCAATCGCTCCCATGGTAAATGGGATAACATCATCGGCGTTTAGTAGGTCTAGTCCTGGAATTATGTCCGCAAGGTAAGAGGCTAGGTACATTATCCTGGTGAGCGGGGAGGGATGTAGGTGGCTCTGGCTCCCCACTGAAGTATCGCACGCCTGGAATAGCCAAAAAACCAGAGCCACCGAGATAATCCAGAGGCCGGCCGCCTCAATCGGATTCTCGGTCCATTCGCTCCATTGAGCGGCCCCTTGGTCGGAGGTCTGAAAACCTACTTCCACTGCTGCTAGATCCGCATCCACTTCAAGCAGTCGCCGGACGATAATCTCCTTCTTGTTTGATGGGGCAGGGAGATCATGCCGCATTTCCATAAAGAGCGCTGGCTGGCCGCCGGGAAGAAAGGGGGTCTGATTCCGAACTAGATGCCCGATCTCGTGCAGGACGATAAAATTTAGCGCGCAACGAGTCAGCGCCACGGCGAGATTGACTCGTTCTATAGATGGCGCTACAGGGGTTAGCATTTTGTAATAGAAGTCATCGTCCAGCCCGGGCTGGACGGCGATCGGTTCAATTAGCCATTTCGGTGAGAATTTCGAATTCGACTCGGTAAGCAGTTCTGGGCGCAGCATCTGCTCGTCGGGACGGGGCTTGAAAACCTCGGTATTATGAGTGGCCTGCCACATCATCTGCCGAACGCGTATGCACATTCCCACGTTCAGCGAAACTAGCCGGAAAGCGCCGTTTTGAAATGCCAAAGCGTTAATAGAGGAGCTAGTGTTGATGGCCGTCCGGATCTTGCTCGCACCGGGTATATCACGCTCCAGTCCCCAGGCGCCGTCGGAGTGGAGGTTGAGGAGTGACAGTGGATCACGTAGAGCGTTGGCGACAAAAAACTCAGGAAACCCGGCGGGATCGAAGGGGCCCGCGCTGATCGGCGCGGCTGCGAGCGTCTCGGACGTTTCAGAATCCACTTCAAACACGAGTCCCCCCGGTCAGGCGTTGAACCTTGCGGCCAAAGTCAAGCACATCACCACACATGGTGCAAGTTCCAGGCTGCGCCTGCTTGCGCTCACTGAAGTTCGAACCGAAGGACGGGACAGGTCGGCTCGGTCCCAGAATCCTTGGCGATCGACTGCTTGTCATTGCGCGACAGAGTGTCGATAGGAGGTGCGATGGCTGGCCGGGAGAGAAGCGGTCGCTGATCACGACGGAATCGTTCATTCGTGACGCTCCTGTAGCCATTACACTTCTCCCCGGCTCGGCGGCCGGGTGCTGGAATGGCTGTTATGTGCGCCGCCTATGACGCTGGGGCCTGACGGTAACGGATACGCCGATTCGGCGATCTGACTATTCGCCTAGACGTATAGGTGGCGGGGCAATTGCCGCTAAGACATAAGCGCGTCGGCTTAATCATGGAAGGTTATGCATGACTCTGCATAAATTAGCCCATAAGCAACGCCCTCATTTCGGCAGAATAGTGCGTCGGTCGACCGTCCCGGACATCGGCTACGGCATACGAACACTGGTCACTCGCGTGCTCGGTCTGTGCCGCCTGCTCTGTAACTCGGTTCACGGGCGGCGGGAAGGACCGTGGCATGGATGGCCTACCTCATCTTCAGCCTGATGGTGGACGGTAGTAGTCGGCTCATCGGTGCTGAGGAGGACCGCCTGATGATCCGCGGCCCATACCGTTAGCTCGTCGTCTCTTGCGCGCACCATGCCAGCGGAACCTGCTGTCCAGCCTCATGACCATGCCGCCGCAGCATCTGACCCACCGCGGCGTCCACGTCGTGATCAAGGCCGCGCTGTTCACCATCGGCGGCGCGTTCGTCATCAACGCCTTCGTCACCGCCTACGCCACGGGCGGCACCGCCAGCTACGCCATCCGGGTGCCGGTCCTGATCGGCCTGCTAGCGATCAATGCCGGGCTGTACTTTGCCAGCTTTGCCCTGCTGACCGCCAAAGCGGCAGGCCGGCGCGGCCTGCTGCCCGGGGCGATCCTCGCCGCAGCCGGGGTTCACCGCGCTGATGCTCGTCCACCGGCCCGGCCAGCGCCGAAGCCAGCAGCGCCCGTGGCTGGCTATCGTCGGTCAGGAAGACAATATCCGGAGAAGGCGAACATGACACACCCAGCAGTTCCTGACTCCGCTGACTGGCAGCGCCGCTGGACCATCGACGCCGGCAGTGTGTCGCTGCAGCCGGTCACTCGCCGCATCGCACAGGCCGTGCTAGAGGGCGGACCGATCACGCGCAAGTTTGAGCGCGGAGCCCTGCACGACAGGATCCCCCAGGCCATGGGCTTCGCCATCCTCCATATTGACTCGGGCGCGGCAGCCGTCTTGCCGACCGTCTGGCTCGTCGCCCGCCGCTCTGACGGGCAGATCCTCGGCGACATCGGGACCCACGGGCCGCCCGACAGCGACGGCTGCGTCGAGATCGGCTACAGCCTTGCCCCGTCCGCGCGAGGAAAGGGCATCGGTACTGCCGCCGTTGCCGCCCTAGTCGGGCGCCTAGCGGCGGTTCCGGGGATCCGCCGGCTTACCGCTGTCACCGGTGCCCAGAACGCGGCTTCCAGGCACTTGCTCGAACGCCAGGGATTCCGCATCACGGGTCCGCTTCCCGACACAGACGAGGTGCGCTATGCCCTGACCCTTAGATAGCCGGTCACCCGACTGCAATCGCTCGACAGACATCCGCTCTCGCCGCTCTAGGGTGCCCTCGATACCGGTCCGGGGCCTCCGCCCAGCCATGCCGGTCCGGAACTATCGTGTCCGGTCCCCGACGTATCAGAGCGGTCTGCAAGATCACCGTCTCGCCCTGCAGTCGGGTATCG
Source organism: uncultured Actinomycetes bacterium (assembly GCA_963806335.1). GTDB lineage: Bacteria > Actinomycetota > Actinomycetes > Streptosporangiales > Streptosporangiaceae > Palsa-504. The sequence goes on along the minus strand of CAWDXO010000008.1, from coordinate 444,092 downwards.
CCCACCCTGCTATGACTCCGAACTGGTCAGTCCCACCCAACGATCAGCATGACCGCTCCCACCCTCGCCGTCCGTGCCTGTTGGTGCGCTGCCCGGCCCGGTTCCACCGCCGTGAGGGCGGGCTTGCCGAGAACTCCGAGGATGTGATCGATTCGCTGCTCGTTCACCAAACCGGGTTCCGCTCGGCGAAGGATGCACCGGGTCGTCGGTCGGCGCGGCTCAGCGCGGGGAGGCACTGGATGCTTCGCCGTGCCCAGTCCCCAAGGCGTTGGTCAACCCTTCGAGGTCCGCCACGGTCACGGTGAGCGCCGAGTGGCCACTTCGGCGAAGCGGTGATGGCACCTTCTCCGCGAAATGGATGCACACCCCCGCGTTGTGGTTCGTTCCAAAGCTCAAGCCGTCGTCGACCATGGATCCACGAACGCCGAACGCGGTCCACCAGCGGTAGTTCCGGGTGATGTGCGCCTCAGTGACATTTGCCAGCGGCGTCTTGATCTTGAAGAAACCGAAAGTCGCCGAGAGGGAGCCTTCGTCCGTGAGCGTGACGCCGTCTTTTGAACCCCGCAGCCCGAAGGGCACCAGCAACGGCAAATATCGCTTGTCGATAGCGTAGGCAAAACGTTTGGACATGATTGGTCCGATCCCCTGTCATGCATGAGCGCGACTGATCCCAGGTATTGTCCGGTCTCCACGTTACTCTCGACTTTTGCCGCACTACCTTCCATTCGCCGTCCTCACGTGTCCATTCAGGGGTGAGGTCGGCTGTGGGTTCTCATCTTTTCCATCGTCTCGGGCAGCTTTGACCTCCGGGTCCTGACGGTTTCTCACTGGTCTGTCAGCAAGGCTTTCTCACCGGTCTGTCTGTCATTTTCCCCGGCGGCCGCCAGCCCGCGCACCCCCGGCGCCACATAGGAAGCTGCCAGGATGTGGCCCGGGCTGTCCATGGACAGCCCGGCGGCGCGTTCCTGCTCGGCGGACTGGTGCGCTATATGCAGGTTTTGGTGTCCGGGGAGCAGAATGTGACCTCGGGGTAGCGTGGTGACGGCTGGTCGAGCAGGGCTTGTGGTCTGCTCCGCAGGTGCTGGTCGAAGAAGGCCCGGACGTAGGCGCGGGTGATGTCCAGGGACCGGGCTCCGGGGAGGGCGGCGCCGGCGTCGATGCCGATCTGATCGGCCAGGAGCGCGAGGTCGGTGAAGGAGGCGTGGATCGTCCCGGCCACCAGGAGCCACCGCTTCCAGCCGGTCAGGAGTTCCCAGTCGCGCTCCCAGGTGGTTACGGCGCTTTTCTTTCCCGGGGTGCCCGGGGTGTAGCTGGATTGCTTGCCCAGGAACAGGAACGGCCGGGGCAGGCCGGCATCCGGGATCGGGGCGTGAGTGGCGCCGTCCATGTCGATGCCGGCGCGGATGCGGGAGTCGGCCAGCAGGGCGGCGATGGCGACCGCGCCGCCGATGGAGTGGCCGGCCATCGCGATGCGGGACGGGTCGATCAGCGCGGCACCCGGCGATGCCGGCTGCGCGCCGGTCAGCTCGCCGAGGGCGAAGGAGACATCAGCTGCCCGGCCTGCCACCGCCTTCTCCCAGAACCCCGTGCCCCGGCGGCGTGCCGCGCGGGCGAGGCAGGTGGTGACCCGCCCGCCGGGAAAGGCCGTGGCGTAGCTCTCGTAGGTGTGATCGATCCCCGCCACGACGTAGCCGTGGCTGGCCAGGTCCTCGGCCAGCCCGGTGAGGGCGCTGCGGGGGTGGGTGAAGCCGGGGGAGAGCACGACGAGGGGCAGGGCGCGCTGGCACCCTGCTGCCGGGGCGGCGTCGACGGCCGCGTTGGTCCGGACCGTGCTCAGCACGTCCGGCGGGACGCCGGCGATGCCCCTGCTGGTGAGCTGGAGCCGGGACTCCGCTGCCGTCATGTACCGGGCTCGCGGCCCGCCGGCCGACGTCGCCGGATACCACAGTGAGACCATCAGCTCTCGCGCGTTGACCCCCGCGGCCCAGGGATCGGGCCGGGAGACGTCGCTCAGGTGCACCGACGTGGTACCGACCGGGCACGGCCCCGTCGGCTCAGGCAGGCACGGTACGTGTCCCGGCACGAGCGGCGCGTCACCGGCGTCCGCGAAGATTCCCATGCCGCCCATCATCACCGACTGGCCGCTGCCCCGCCATCCGGAAAGCCCTGATCGGCGCTGAAGGTCGCGGCACGCCAGCTCCCGGGGGTTTGAAGCTGCAGGTCGCCGGGCTGGGGCGGCTGGGGATGGACAGCACCGACCGTGCAAGCAGGGCCGGAAGCACGATCCCCATCCTCCCTGCCGACTCTAGGTGCGTCGGAAACCGGGCGCTTTGCCCGCGACTCAGCGCAGAACATCCATTCCGGTTAGGCTGAGCGGAAAGAATTTTTCGTACTTGACAGGCCCAGGGCCTGAACGCTTACCCACTGACGGCTGGAGATTGACAGGGCGCCGTGGACGACTTGGACGGTCTCGGCGACAAAGAGTTGATCCAGTCGGCTCTGCGAGGTGACTTCGAACTCATCGTCGGCTATGGCGAGGAGCACCCGGGGGCCTGGGCGGGAACGTGGTTCGACAATGAACCGACTGTGCGTATCGTCGCCGCGTTCACCGGCGATGCCGCCCGGCACGACGCCGCGCTGCGCCCCAGGCTCCGACATCCCGATCGGCTCATCGTGGAGAGCAGGCAGCACTCGCTCTCTGATCTGCGGCGGGTACGAGAGGAGATCGAGCGCACCCTCGAGCAACGAACCACGCAGACCGGTCGCTGGATCCTCACCTCCATCGGAGAGGGAAAGGGAGTCATCCGCGTGGCCTTGCGAGCCGACCAGGAGAACCTGGCAAGCGAGTTCGCCGCCCGTTACGGGAGCGCTATCGAGCTGCGGGTGGGAGCCTTCTCTTTCCCAGATCGCCGACGCAGCCATCCGCGGCCGCCCGCCGGGCCGGCGCTGGAGGAGCAGACCTTCGAAGGGCTCGAGATGAACGTCGAGGCCGGCCAGAAGGTCCTTGAAGCCGGCGACGACGGCCACGGCCGGCTCGTCCTGCGCAACAGCAGCTCAGAAAGGATCGGTCCGCTCGCCTCCGGCCAGCCGCTGGGCGGCTCCCTCCTGAACGCCGCTCTCGAGCCCGTCGGCGGCTACAGCGGCTGGAGCGCCGGCACGGGACTGATCGTCGACCTCGCACCGGGACGATCAGTCAGCATCCCGGTCATTTACGGAACCGCCAGCACCCGCGAGGACCTCGGCTACGCCGTACCGCCTGGCACGTACTGGCTCAAGGTTCAGATGCGTTTCCGGCACGGCCTCGGCGGGCCTCCAACGAACGCGCTCACCGCCCCCCTGACACAGATCACGATCATCCCCCGAGTGCGGCCCCATCGCGGTGCCAGCCCCTGAACCCATCGACCTGCCGCCATCGCACCCACTCAGGCGAGCGGCCGCCTACGTACAGGGAAAACCGAACGATCCTTCCCGTGCATCACGGTGCGGTCCGGCTGGCAGGCCGGGGAGTCACAGGCCGGGTTGTGGGGATCGCTGCTGCCCGCCGCCTGGAGCTACATGCTGGCCTGTCGGGCCAGGGGCCTGGGTACCGCCTGGACCACACTGCACCTGCAATACGAGACGGAGATCGCCGGGCTGCTCGGGCTCCCCGATGACGTCCGCCAGGGCGCGCTGATCCCCACCGCCTACTACACCGGCGACACCTTCCGCCCCGCTGCGCGCCGGCCGCTGGCGGACGTGCTGCACGTAGACCGCTGGTAAGCGGCATCGCCGGCCCCGCTCTGCCCGGCACTGGCGCACACGCAGGCCGGCTACCCGCAGCCGCGGCGGCGCGTCTGCAGCCCACTCCGGGCCGCCCGCAACGGCCACCTCGCTTCGGCGGAGCAGGCCAAGCTGGCCGCCGGCCGGCACGGTAGGCGAAGATGGCATGGCGGGCACGGCTCCCGGCGAAGATCACGAAGTTGGCAGAACCTCATGATCACTGCCGGGCCGTGCCTGCTAACCATGCGATCACGGCGTGCTGGGCATGTCCGGGCTGCTCAGGGCACCATCAACCGATCATGCAATCTCATCGAGAGAGTCCGCCAATGATGGGGCCGACTAGGTGGATCCGCCCGATTCCTGGTCGGTAGCCGAGGCGGGCGTTCAGGCGCTTGATCGGTACGTTCCGCTCCTCGTTGCTGGTGTGGAGTTCGGTGTAGCCGTTGGCGAGCGCCCAGTTGATTTCTGCCGCCTTCAGGGCACCCGCGATGCCGCGTCCGCGCCAGGCTCTCTTGACGGCGGTCATGGCGTGGCCTGCGGCCGCCGGCGCGGTCAGCGACAGTTTTGCGAAACCGACGACCTCCTCGCCGGCGAGAGCGATAAACGTCGCCTCGGGAGAGTCGGCGGGCCGCCGCATATGGTGCGCCATCCATTCGTCGAACGGTTCGACGGCGACATCCCCGAAACCGGGAATGTCAGGATGGGTTTCGAGGTCCACCTCGTACATCCCGCGTGCCATTTCCGGCCGCTGCGCCCAGGTGACGATCTCGATCCCGGCCGGTAGCTGGACCTGCGGCGGTGAGATGCCGGCGAGGCTGAGCACGAGGCCCACTTCGCGCCGTTCCTCGGTGAAGCCGTACCGCTGGGCAAAGGACAGGCTCTCCGGATCGTTGCCGGAGACCGGCACCTCCAGCTCGCGTACCTCTCGCTCGCTGGCCCATATGGAGATCGCCTCATACAATGCCGTGCCAGCGCCGCGTCGGCGTTGCCCGGCAAGCACGGTGATGAGCGCAACGACACGGCGCGCGCGATAGGCGAAGATAGCCCCGACCCCGGACCCCAGGATGACGCCATCCTCTCGGACGAGGTAGTCGATGTAATCTTGAGCGCTGTCCCTGAATGAGTGCACCGCGCCGATCGTCACGGCGTCGTGCGGCCACACAGTGTTGTAGACCTCCAGCGAGGTCAGCTCGTCCTGCTCGTCCGCGCAGGCTGTCACCTCAAGCACCGTGCAACACTACGTCGGCCCCTCAGACGTCAGCGACTTGATTCCGCCGCAGCGGCATCGCCTGCGTGGCCCCGACGACGTCTTCACCGTCCGCACATACGGCACCCGGCAACTCCTGGGCACCCGGCTAGTGCGCACTTCCAGTCACCACAACCCGCGAAACCACAGGTCAGCAACCCGCAAGATCACTCAAGACATGATCGTGGCCCAAGTCGGGTATCCGGACTACTCAGGGCACCATCAACCGACTATGCAAAGGCCGTGCATTACGGGCCCATTCGAGCGTCACGTACGGATACCGGGTGGTAGCCCCGGGCTCGGGCCAGGTGTCATGCAGATCCTCGATCTCAAGCCCCAGCCGCGCAGCAGCCGGATCATGTCGCCGTGGCCGAGGTGAAAATCCACTGGTTGATCACCGGGCTCCGGGGCTAGCGACCGGAACGAGCGTGACCGCGCGGTCCGTCATCACCGCCCACCTCACCCGGGCCGGGAAGCAGGCGAAGCCAGGCAGCGTTGATCGTGGCACCGGGGCTGGCCAGCGTTCGCGGTGAAGGCTAGCCGACGGCGCGGCATCCCCGTCGTCCCCCGGCACACGAGCATCAAGCGGAAAGGGCTGGCCGTCTCATGGCTGACGCACTACCGGAATCGACTCTCGCGGCACTGGACGATCCGTTCGCGCAGCTGACCGGGCCGCTGGCCAGCACGACCCGGCTGGACTTCGAGGTCGTCGACTCAGCCCGGCTCACCCCGCACATGCAGCGGCTCAGGCTGACCGCCCCGCAGCTCGACGGGTTCGGCTACCTGCCCGGCCAGGACGTGATGCTGCTGGTGGCGGCCGAAGGTAACCGCCCGGTACGGCGGCGCTACACGATCCGGCAGCTTGACGAGGCCGCGCGGCTGCTCACGCTCGACATCGTGCTACACGGCGACGGTCCCGGCGAGCGCTGGGTGCGGTCGGCCCGGTCCGGCGACAGGATCGAGGGCATCGGGCCGCGCGGGAAGATCACCACGTCGGCCACGGCCGACTGGCACCTGTTCATCGGCGATGAGTCGGCGCTGCCCGCGACGTTCGCGATGACCGAGGCACTGCCGCCGGACCGCCCGGCCACGCTCGTGCTCGAGATCCCTGACAAAAGCGACGAGCAGGACCTGGTCGCCGCGGCGGCCAGCCGCATCTCCTGGCTGCATCGCCTCGGCGCGCCCGTTGGTGACCCGTCGGCCCTCGCCGCCGAGGCAGCCGAGATCGAGCTGCCGCCCGGCCACGGCCACGCCTACCTGTTCGGCGAGGCGACGGTAGTGTCCCGGCTGCGGGAGGTCCTGGCCGGGCGAGGGCTCGGCCAGGACCAGATGTCACCCAAGGCCTACTGGGGCCGCGGCCGCGGCAACGCCAGCCACGGTGAGCCTGCCCGGGGCGCCTAGCCGATGGCGGCGATGGCCGCGGCGAGCTTCGGGTCCATCTTCAACGTGACCGGGAACCGGCGCCTGGCCCGGCGGACTATGCCGTAGAACGCGGCGGAGTAGCAGGCCGAGTCCGCACCACGATCGTCTCGCCGCTTCCGCCTGCGTGGCCCGCGCTGACGGGAGCGGCAGCAAACGAGGCGGCATTGCGGGCGGAGTTCGCGACCATTTGATGTTGCCGCCGCTTCAGATCGCCGTTTAGGCGCGTACGACCCAGCTGAGGCGGCCTGACGGCGGAGTGCAAAGATCATCCATTCTGCGGGTTCGGTATGGAGTGGCGCGATGAACCGGCGGAGGCGGCGGTGACCCGGCAGGCCCGCTCACGACGCCGGCGATAGCTGGCCGCCGCATAGCGGGAACGGCGGGGTGAGCTGCTCGTTATAGGGCGTGGGGAGTTTTCGGCGGGGCAGTGAATCGTCTCGGAGGTGCTCGTGAAGTTCAAGGTGGCGGCGGTACTGGCGGCTGCCGCGCTGTGCGCCGCGGTCGTCTCGTGCTCGTCCGGACCAGCAGCGACAGCGACAGCGAGCGCGCAAGCACCTGCGGTCACGGTGCTGACCAAGGGCGCGGACAACGGCAACGGCGACATCTTCCTGGCCCCGCAAAGCGGCGGCCAGTACGGCACCGGCCCGGAGATCGTCAGCGTCGCCGGCCAGGTGCTCTGGTTCCACCAGCTGCCGGCGGGCACGTTCGCCACCGACTTCCGCACCCAGACCTACCTGGGCAAGCCGGTGCTGACCTGGTTCCAGATCAGCAATGGCGCAGGCGGCGGCGAGGGTGTCATCGACAACGCCCGCTACCAGCAGATCGCCACCGTCAAGCCGGCGAACGGGTATGCGCCCGACTTCCACGAGTTCCTGATCACGCCGTGGAACACGGCGCTGATCCTGGCTGACAAGCCCGGCACCGCGAACCTGACCTCGCTCGGCCTGTCCGCGCACCAGCCGGTCGTGGACGGCGTCGTGCAGGAGATCGATATCAAGACCGGCAAGCTGCTGTTCCAGTGGGTGAGCTCGGACCACGTGCCCTACAGCGATAGCCACGCGCCGATGGGGCAGCCGGGCCAGCCGTGGGACTGGTTCCACATCAACGCCGTGCACCTCGACACCGACGGCAACCTGCTGATCAGCTCGCGCTTCACCTGGACCATCTACAAGGTGAACCTGCGCACCGGGGCGATGATGTGGCAGCTCGGCGGCAAGCACAGCACGTTCGCCATCAAGGCCGCGCCCGGTCAGAAGCTGGACCGCGCCGGCGAGATCTTCGCGTTCCAGCACGACCCCGAGGCGCTCGGCGGCAACGTGTACACGGTCTTCGACAACGAGTCCGACGGGCAGCAGGCCCTGTACTCCGCCAGCCGCGCGGTCACGATCAGCCTGGACCAGGCCACCGGCATGGCGACGCTGATCAAGTCCGTGAACCAGCCGGAGGGCCTGACGGCGGGCGCGACCGGCAGCGCGCAGACGACCAAGAACGGCGACCTGTTCGTCAACTGGGGCGGGCTGTCGTACTTCTCCGAGTTCAGCCCGTCAGGAAGGCTGCTGTTCAACGCCAAGCTCGACGACGCGGGCACCTACCGCGCCTACCGGCTGCCATGGAATCCAGGCAGCTAATGTGCCATCTGCGAAGCCGCAAATCGATCTGGTCAGTCAACCGGCACGACTGATCCTGCCGAAGCCCAGCCCACATCTCCGCGCTTACGGAGGCAGCGTCGCGCCAGATTAATCCATCTGTACGGCCCAGCTGATAAGCGATCACGACTGCCCGAAGATACCGATCGGCGGCTCGGTTAGCGAGACGCTGTAACTGGTGATCCGTTCGATCACGGTCATGAGGGGCATTTTCCTGCACCTGCCTTCCGATTCCTCCGGCCTGCTGGCAAACCCCGTGTGGCACCGAGTGTCGGCCAGTATGCGAGCTAACGCCGTGACGGCGCCTGATCGTATCGACGCCCACGGTATCCGCCAACTGACGGGTGCCGCAGCCCCGATTGTCGTATACCGCCATTTCATATACGAACGGCCAGTGGATCCCGACCGCGCACATCGGCATGATCGGGTAAACAGCCCGGCGAGTCGGCAGACGGCGGATGCAATGCGGCGCTGCCGGCGGATGCCACGATGGGCTTGATGGCAACCGCCTGCGGCCGCATCCGGAAACGGATCGTTGAGGTGGTCACGGTCACCGCCGGGCTGGCGTCCCCGTCTGCGCCTGTCCCGGACTGCGGAGCAGTTTGCCCGGCCGTCGGGCCGTCAGCTACAGGCTTGATCCTGTACAGGCCTGATCCAGCGGCACGGTGGCTGGCGACAGCACGTGCATGTAGGTATTCAGCGAGTGGGCGCAGCTCAGGCTCCATTTCGCCTTCCCTAGGGAATTGATCGCGTACCCGGCGGTGACCGGCTGGTAGCTATCCAAGATGTCAACGGGAAAGTGCGGGACGACGTCGACCTGGTTGTAGATCCGCCAGGACACGGTGCTCAGCCCGCCGTAGCGTGCGGCGAACTTCGCGTCGCCGACCTGCGGCGAGGCAAACGTCCACGCCTGCGGCTTCAGCGCAGTGGTCGCGCTCAGGTCCGTGACCAGCAGTGTCGCCAGCGCGCCCCCGAGGCTGTGGCCGGTCACCACCAGCGGCAGCGAGGCTGGATCAAGGCCGGCCGCCAGGCCGCTGGCGGCGGCCCGGGCCACTTCGGCAGCGAAGGCGCCCGGCGCCGACGCGGCCTGCTGGCCCGGGGCCATCGTGCCGATGCTCTTGTAGATGTCATAAAAGCCCTGAGCGACGTTCCCGCCGTCAGGGATCTGCGTGAACGGCACCAGATCCCAATGGAAGTCATCCCACCATTCCATGGTCGATTCCGTGCCGCGCAGCGCGACCACAGCGGTGACGGGATCACCGCCCACTGCCACGTACCCGTAGAAGACCCGGGACTGCTCCGGACCGAAGAAGTCGGTCATCTGGATCGTACGCACCAGCGTGTAGCCGGCGGGCATGTTCGTGATCGTGGCCGGATTCACCACGCTGGGATTGCTGCTGTACTGAGCCTCGGCGGCCTGAATGAAGGGTCCGTAGATGACCGCTGTGGCCGGGTCCATAGTGTCCGTGGGCATGCTGGTTCCTCATTTCACCGAGCCGGCCGATCGTAAGCACGCAGCGGGTGCGCCCTCGGCGGTTTCAGTTCCGCGCCGCACCCCTCGCTCCAGCTTTCTCCATTCCCGCGGACGCGCGCAAGCACCGCGAGACCCTGCTGCTTGGTTCCGGCCGTTTTGACCTCCCATGGACTGCTCTGCCCGAAACGGGCCATACACCTGGCGGAGCCCGCCGGGGCTGGCGCCAGGTAAGCCCTTGCGGACGGCTTGTGCCTCCGGCGGGGGCCGGCGAACAGCAGGTTCGCGGCCGCGGTCAGCGTGGGGCAGGCGTGCCGGCGTCGGCATCCGCCGCGATGCGGTCCGGTTCCCGCCCGGCCGCTCCTTGGGCGATGCCGGCGGATGTCTCCGGCTGGCTAGACGAAATGAGCCTCGGCGTCGTTCGGCTCGTGGTCAACGAGATGGTCGCAGGTCGGGCAGTACCAGCGGGCCTCGATCGGGGTACCGCATGCGGGGTGGCGGGGCGCCTGCGCCGGGTCGGCATGCCCGGACCCCCAGTACGCCAGCAAGCGGAGCGCCCCCGCGAGTTCCTTGCCCTCAGCGGTCAGTTGGTAGGCGGCGCGGGGCGGCCTGTCAGAGTAAGGCCGGGCCACGAGCAGGGCTTCGCGTTCGAGCCGCTTGAGGCGCTCGGACAAGATGTTCGCCGCTATACCGGGGAGCTGGTCGAGCAGGTCGTTGAACCGGCGCGGCCCGGTGAGCAGCGCCTCTACTACTAGCAGGGTCCACCGGTCGCCGACCCTGGCCAGTGCCTCGGCTAGTGGTGAGGAGGCAGTTTCGCTCTGGGCCATAAAACGATCGTAGCCGCCACGTTGACATCCTCATAGTTAGTAGTAACTTGCAAGTTACTACTAACTGGAAGGACCAGCCGAGATGACGATCTTCGACGAAATTCAGGCCAGCATCACGCGGCTGGCGCAGGACGCCGGCTCCTCGGTGGTGGGCATCGGGCAGCGATGGGGCGCCGGCTCGGGCGTCGTGCTCAACGCCGGGCGGGTGCTGACCAACGCGCACAACGTGCGCGGCAGCCAGGTGACGGTCACCTTCGCCGACGGGCGCACGGCCGAGGGGAACGTGACCGGGCACGACATCGACGGCGACCTCGCCGTCATCGAGACCGACGCCAGTCAGGTTCCGGCGCTGCCGTGGACCACCGCAGCGCCCGCCATCGGGATGCCCGTCTTCGCCCTGGCCAACCCGGGCGGGCGCGGGCTGCGGGTGACGTTCGGGTCCGTCTCCGGTATCGACCGGAGCTTTCGCGGCCCTCGCGGCCTGCGCATCACCGGCAGCCTGGAGCACACCGCCCCGCTGCTACCCGGCTCCTCGGGCGGCCCTGTCCTCGATGCGCAGGGACAGCTGCTCGGGATCAACACGAACCGCCTCGGCGAGGGCTTCTACCTGGCCATCCCCGCCGACGAAACGCTGCGCCGCCGGGTCGATGCGCTCGCCCGCGGGGAATCGGTCAGGCCGCCGCAGCTTGGCGTCACGATCACTCCCGGCCACGTGGCCAGGCGGCTGCGGCGCGCCGTCGGCCTCCCCGACACCGACGGCCTGCTCATCCGCGAGGTAGCCGAAGGCAGCCCGGCCGCGCGCGCTGGCCTGGCACCCGGCGACCTGATCGTGGCGGCCGCCGGCCAGCCAGTCCGCACCGTCGACGACCTATCTGCCGCACTCCGGGCGGCGGCTGCCGGCACCATCGAGCTGAACGTCCTGCGCGGCACCGACGAACGCAGCATCGAAGTGGCACCCGGCCAGAACAGCCAGCTGGAAGGGAAAGCATAAGCGTCCCGGCCCGGCCCGGCCGGGAACCGGCGCACCGCAGGGCACGCACCGCAGGGAACCCGAAGACGCCCAGGAGCCGCGTCCGCCGGGTCCCGCCGGCGGCGCTTCCAAGTCACGACTCAGTACGACGCAGATGACCGCGACGACGGCCGCCTGCCCACGGTGACGGTCACCGACGACGGGGAGCGGGCACGCCATATCCTGCCCGCTCCCCGCCGCTTGCCTGCGGGCGGGTTCCGACGCCCAGAGAACAGCCAGTTGTGGTCGCCAGGTGGCCTGTCGCGGTTTCGGCGCGGACCCGGGCCTCACGGTTCGCGCCGGTGACTGCATGCGGTCCGGCCGGCCGGACCTCGGCCTCATCGCCCGCTGGTAGCCCGTCACCCCTGGGGGCTTCGCTCCGCGCGCAGGGCGGACGCCGGCACGCTCCGGTTGTCCCGGGTCTTGGCTGGTACCGGTCCAACTTCTTGATCATGCGGTGCTGGCCGGCTGCCTTCTGTGCTCGAGTCCTGGCGTTCCGGGCCGGGTAGCAGGTTCTTGATCGCGGCTTGGGTCAGGACAGCGAGCCCGATCAGGGCGTAGGAGTCGCCCACGACCTGCTGCCACCATGCCCAGTGCAGTTCACGGCCCCCCCCGGAGGGGAGCAGCCAGTGCGGTCCTATCGCGAAGATGAGCAGCGCTGGGACCGCAAACGTCAGCAGCCGACGGCGGTTCGGGTCGGTGGTGCTGAGGCAGGTGAGCAGCGCGGGGGCCGCCCAGACCCAGTGGTGTGACCAGGATATGGGCGCGATCAGCAACCCGGCTGCGGCGTTAAGCGAAAGGGCGGACGTAAGCTGGTTGGCCTTCAGAGCGCCGCGCATGCCGGTGACGGCAAGGGCCGCGACGACCAGGCTCAGGGCGAGCCAGAGCCAGGTCCGCGCGGGATTGCTGAGGCCGAGCCGGGCCAGGGCTCCAAGGACGGACTGGTTCGAGGCGTAAGATATCCCGCCGATCCGCGCGGGCTGGTAGGCGATCTGGGTCCAGTAGCGGAGCGAGTCGTGCGGGGCGAGGGCGAACCCGGCACCGGTACAGACCGCGAAGCTCAACCCGGCTCGGGCCGCGCTGCGCAGGTCGCGGCGAAGAAGGAAGAACAGCAGGAAGACCGCGGGAGTCAGTTTCAGCGCGGCGGCGACGCCGACAAGGATCCCGCGCGGCCATCGAGGCACCCGGGTCAAGCAGTCGAACGCGACCAGTGCCATGAGGAGCGCGTTGATCTGCCCGTAGGTCAAGGTGGAGCGGACGGGTTCGAGCAGCAGCGCGGCAGGCAGCGCCCAGGGCAGGAGCCGCCGCATCCGGGCGCCCGTCTCACCTCCGGCGTTGGCGGCGAAGCACCGCAGGCTGGCCGCAACGCTGACGATGGTGACTGCGGTGAGCAGCCAGTTCGCGGTGCTGTAGCCGAGAATCGCAAGTGGGATGAAGCTCAGGGCTGCGAACGGAGGGTAGGTGAACGATAGCTCGTGGCCGTCGCCGAGCCTGGGCAGTCGGCCGTACAGATCGCCGCCGTGCAGCAACATCCTGGCGCCAGTGCGGTATACATCCAGGTCGAGGCGGTACCCGTCCAGGCCTATGCCATGGCCGAAACGAACGAGGTATATCGCAACGGCGGCCAGGTTCACCGCCATGAGCAGCGCCGATCGTCGCCGGCCCGCGAGGTTCACCGTCGATCGGGTGTTCGCCCACCAGATGCTGGCCGGGCAACGGAGGGCGTCCATGCACGGCAGGCTAGGCCGCCCTGCCGCCGGCCCGCGTCGGCCGCGAGACGTAACTTGCCGGCTGGGGTGGCTGACTTCCGGGCATCGGTCATCCGCGCGACGTAGCCGGCATACGCCGGGCGAGCGACGCCGTCAGGGGGAGCCATCGGGGACTATGCGCTGACCGCCCCGGCCGCCAGATCAAGTCCGACACGCGGCCGACACCGCTAGACGACTACGATCAGAACACCCTGATCCGTGCGATCGCCGAGATGCCCGGATTCGACCTCGCAATCACCCAGATCGGCCGATCCGGCGCTGGTGCTCGGCGGAGCCTTCACCACGTTCGGTAGTTTGCGTGCGGCGCTGCAACCACTGAGCGGACGGCCGCGTCTGATGGTGGGAGCGGACCGCGAGGCGGCGGGGTGCTGCCCACCGCGGCGTGATCCCAGCCGGCCACGAGGGAGAGCACCGACGTGCCATGACCATCCACCCAGCCACCCGCCGCAAGAATCATGGTTGCCTGCCACGCCGGGCGCTCACCCTACCCACGATCTCCTGGGGCCATCGCCTGCCGGGCGGCACCGCATGGCGGAGCGTGCGGAAGGGCCGCCCCCGGGGCCGGGCACGAGCGCTCGCAGCCATGACCGCAGCGGCGGTGACGCTGATGTGCGGCTGCGGCGCGGCCCAGGCGCCGGCCGGGACCACGCCGGAGTCCGGCCATGCGGCCACAACCACCGTGATGCTGCCGCCCGGCGTCATGCCGGCAGCGCGGGCGTGCCAGCTCGTCACCGGGCGGGAGCCGCGCGGGTTCTTCATCCACATCGAGCAGGTACACCTGGTCCTGACCACCTACGCCAAGGGCGAGCCGATCGAGTCACAAGGCGACATCAGCACCGGGATGGCACCGCATACCCTGGTCTGGGTCGTCGAAGTCCACGCCAGGGCGATTCACTGGAACCACAGTGCCCCCGCGGTGGCCCCCTCTGCGGCCACCGCACAGGCACAAGCCGTGCCGGCGTACACCGATTACTCAGTCGTGATGAATGCCCGCACCGGCTACGGATCCGACGCCGGTGAATGCAACTGCTGGCCACTGCCGCTGTGGCAGGCAGGCACCCTCATCAGCCTGCCCGTCGGCTGCTGAGCCTGTTCCTGCCCGGGTACGCGTGCGGGTCGCCATGACCGCTCGACCACGCATCGTAATCGATATCGGCCTGATGGACCGACGCCGCGAGCGTCCACCATGCCCTTTCTCGCGGCTCGGACGTTCGCGTCTTCAAGCCGCGGGCCGCCTGCCAAACTGGCGGCGATCCGACGTGCCTCATCGCGGCACCGGTTCACCAGATCGCGGTGGCCGGCCCGTTCCTGCGGCAGGGCGTCGCGACACTGCTGATGGACGCGGCCGAGCAGCTCGCGCCCGGGCTACCCGACGAATTCGAGATTGCGCTCAAAGAGATCGGCTCTCACGCTCGATCGCCGTATCGAGCAATCTCCAATAGAGGCTCGCGGCTTGTCCTATAGGCGAGGTAGCCGCGCTGGGTCGTGATGTGGTCGGCCACGTACTTGGCGTCGTGCCAGACCCCCCAGATGAAGCTCGATCCGCGGCAGGACAGCCAGGGCAAGCCCAAGAAGTAAACGCCGGGCTCGGACGACACGCCGCGTCGGTGCTTCGGCTTGCCGTTCTCATCGAACGCATTGACTTGCAACCAGGTGTAGTCGACGGTGAAGCCGGTCGCCCAGATGATCGATGTGACTCCGGCAGTCGCGAGGTCGAGTTCCAGGAGGGGGTCGGTCATGCAATCCGGGTCGGGACCCGGAACCCTTGCCTCCGGTTCTTCAGGGAGATCAAGGCCGTTCCGCGCGATGTAAGCGTCGGCCTGGTCGAGCAGCTCCAAGTAGTTGGCGTCGCCGTTGGCGATGTTGTCGCCGAGGTCCGGGGCGAAGCGCAGGGTGCCCTCGTCGAACGAAGTGGTCCGGCCGACGAGGGTGATGCCGCGGGCGGCGAGGACGCGGAAGTCGACGGTGTTGCCGCCGTGCGCGCCGCTAACCGCGATGGTGACATGCTCCGCGCCTAGGGGAGGAGTCTCAGCGTCCCACCTGCCGAGGGCTCCAAGCCACCAGACGAAGTCGCGCCCGCGGTACCTTCGCGGGGGCCGGTCATGCGGGCCGACGGAGAGGAAGACGCGCCGCCCCGACTGCCGGAGCTCGTCGGCGATTTGCACTCCTGACGATCCGGCTCCGACCACGAGGACGTTGCCGTCGGGCAGCTGCTCCGGATTGCGGTAGGCGCTGGAGTGGATCTGCAGCACTCGCGCGTCTTCGGGAACGATCGGCGGGATGACGGGTCGCTGGAACGGCCCGGTCGCAACGACGACGAAGCGTGCGTCGATGGTTCCGTCCGACGTCTCCACGCGGAAGCCGGCCTTGCCCGCGTTCCTTTGCACGGATGTCACCTCGACACCACACCGGATCGGCGCGGCGATCTTCTCCGCGTAGGCGACGAAGTAATCCGCGACCTGCTCCTTCGAAGCGAAGGCATCGGGATCGAGGTCGGGGAACTCCAAACCGGGAAAGCGGTCGTGCCAAGCAGGCCCGTTCGCGACCAGGGAGTCCCACCGCTCTGAGCGCCATCGCTCGGCGATGCGGTGCCGCTCCAGGACGAGGTGCGGCACGCCGCCGTTGCTCAGATGCTCACTCATCGCCAGCCCGGCCTGGCCTGCGCCGACAACGAGGACCTCAACCTCTTGGCTCGACATCCCAACCTCCGCTCCTAGAGGCAAAGTGCCTGGTGTCTTTGAGCGCACTCCTGCGTCTGTCAAATCCTCCCTGGGTACTAATGCTTCTGTCCAACAGATGTTTCTGACCTTCTAGTTCTGATCTGCCAATGCATGGAGCTGTTCGAGACGAGGTTCCCGTCGACGTCCTGCTCGCTGTTTGGCGAACGTCGCGACTCCATCGCCGGGGCCTGGTCATCGAGCGGTAACGCAGAACGGGGCCCACCGTGTTCTGTGTCGCCGCCACACGCTGGTGCACGGCAGCACAGCGACGGCGTTCAGCGTTGTCCTGTCGGTCGCGGTGAGCACCCTGCTGCTGAGTTATCTGGTGATCTTCCGACGGTGGTGCGGTCGCCGATGTTGTCGCCTTCCTCGGCGGTGGCGGTGAGCCCGAGCTGATCGGCAACGCTGGCCAGGCCGGCGGCGGCGCCGGTGGCGATCCGGGATCGGGCCTGGTCCTTGGCGGTCACTGGTCGCCCGGCACGCCGTAGGCCGGTGCGCTGGCCGGGTCCAGGCCGCGGGTGATGTAGTCCTGACGTTGCGGCTGCCATAGCGTCCAGAGCCGGCCCAGGTCCCCGATGGGGTCGTCGTGCCAGTCGACCCGCAGGTCGGTGTCCGCCCAGCCGGCGGTGGGGTGGGTGACGGCCAGCCCGGCGGAGTGCACCGGGCCCGCCTCCCCGCCGGCGGACAGCGCCGCGGTCAGGGCGTGCAGCAGCCGGGCGGCGAGGGTGTCGGCCGGGTTGCGTTCGAACGCGGCGAGCATGACGTCGATAACGTCGGTGGAGGCGAGCAGGTTGCCGGCTGCGACGACGCCGTCACCGACGGCGAGGTGGTGTGTGCCCAACGTGTGCCGGCCGGAGTGACCGGCGGCCCGCCCGGCTGTGTCGACGACGGTGAGTTGCCGGTAGTCGGCGGTGGGGTCGGCGGCGACGACCGCCGCGATCGCCTCGGCGGCGCTGTCGCCGGCAGCGAGTCGATCGAGCAGCCGCTCGCCGAGCCGGGGGTCGGTGATGTTCTGCGACGCGGACGCGCCGACGCCGGGGCGTAGATGGATGCAGCGGGCGGCCACGGCGGGGCTGGAGGAACTGATAGCGATGCCGAACGCGCCGGTGTCGGGGCAGCGGGCGGTGAGCGAGAACGTCATGATGTCGCCGAGCGGACGGCGGTGGCGTCGATCTCGACCAGCCACTCCGGGCGGGCCAGCGCCGAGACGACCAGTCCGGTAGAGACCGGGTATACGCCTTTGAGCCAGCGGCCCATCACCCGGTACACCGGCTCGCGGTAGCGGGGGTCGACGAGGTAGACGGTGACCTTGACGATGTCCTGCAGTGAGGAGCCGGCCTCGCGGAGCAGCAGGCCGATGTTGGTCATGGCCTGCTCGGCCTGCGCGGTGACATCGCCGACGCCGACGTTTTCCGATGTGTCGAGGTTCTGCCCGATCTGCCCGCGCAGGTAGATGGTGTCGCCGGCGATGACGGCCTGGCACAGGTCGTTGTCCAGGTTCTGCTCGGGGTAGGTGGCGCGGGTGTTGAACGGGCGGATCCGGGTGTGCGTGCTCACGCTGTTCCTCCAGTGATCGTGGTGGGTGGTTCGGCCGACAGCCGGGTGGCCGTGGCGTGCGGCGGGCCCGCGGTGCCGGTGAGTCGGTGGGTCGGCGAGCAGCACGTCGATGACCTCGGTGGGCAGCAGGCCGCGTTCCTGCGCCAGCTCGCGCACCGGCCGGGATGCTGGCCTGGGCGTCCCGGGCCAGCTCGCTGGCCGCGGCGTAGCCGAGGTAGGGGCTCCGCAACGCCTTCAACATAGTCCCGCCGCGCGCCAGGCGAGCGACAGCGCCACCTCCCACCGCCGCCCCGGCCGCACGTTCGGGTCTGCGCCGCCGTTGGCTCCCGTCATGACGCCGAGTCTGCCATCAGCTCGCCGCAGAAGACCCCGCTCCTCGACACTCAGCGTGACTGCTCAGGAATCGATCGATTAACAACACGACCACGACAAGGGTCGGGACGCCGGACGCATGCCGCTTGGCCCGGGGCAGGGTTCCGGCGTGTTCCGCGTTCTTTCCCTGCCAGCCGTGCGCTGCGCGGGTGGGGTGAATGCTCTGCACGCTGGCAGGTCTGGTGAGTAGGATTCGCGCCATGATTTCGGAGGTCAGGCCGTCAGCTATTACGATTCCCAGCACGTTCGGCCGCACGCGGACGGTCCTCCTGACTGGCTTTTGCGCCGCGGCGGCGGTCGCCGTGGCATTCGCCGGGCAAGCCCCGCAGTGGGCCAGGCACACCCCCAGCCTCGCCGTTTACCTGGCCATGGTCGCGTCGGTCGCGGCCTTGCTGGTCTACCGGGGCTGGCGCACGGGGGTGCGGTTCGACGGCCACGGCTTGACGATCTGCTATTTCTTCTGGACCCGCCGGCTCGGCTGGCATGAGGTGAGCCGGTTCGCGGACGGGCGCACCGCCGGTTTCGGGGGAGGCGCGGGCCGAGTCTGGGCTCTTGATGTGGTGCTGCGCGACGGGCGGGTCGTCACGGTGAAGGCGACAGCGAGGGACTCCTGCCGTTCAGCCTCGCCCAAGATACTGACGGCTGTCTTGCAGGCGGCAGAGTACTACGGGATACAGGCGCCCCTGACCGGGGTCGGCCCGAAGCCGCGATCGCGTGCCAGCGTGGAAAATCCGTCAGATTCTGATCCAAGCCCGGAAGGTGGCGGCATCGTTCTCAGCCAGTGGGCTGCGTCCAGGGATTTTTCCACTACCCGCCTGCGGCCCGGCTATGACATCGAGGACGTTGACGTCTTCCTCGAAGCTATTCGTCAAACGTTCCTGGGGATGAGGAAACCATCTCTGACGCCAGAGGAGATTCGAAAGAAGCAGTTCTCGACAACCCGTCTGCGGCCCGGCTATGACGAGGAAGAGGTTGACGCCTTCCTCGATGCGGTCGAATTGAGGCTAGCTGCCATGACGCGGGAGGGATCGCCTGCTAACCCGGAGCCTTACCCTGATCCCGACGTCGCGCCGGAGTCAAGGCAGTGGGACGGCATGGGATGGTCGCCCCTTCTCCAGGTCGATTCCGCCAGCGGCGGCCCAGAAGGGACAAAGGCGTCAGCCGCGGCGTGGTCGCCGCTCCCCGGATCGGAACAGCAATGGCACGATGCCGCGGCCAAGGCCAGGCAGCGGAGTGTCCTGGCCATAGTCGGCACGGGCCTTGCCGTGCTGACTACGGTGATCGTGGTTATCGCGCTCGCGAACTCGCCGACCTCATCCACGTCATCAGCCCTATCGAGGTCATCGGCCCCATCCGGGTCATCGGCATCAACGCCATCGACGTTCCAAGCGTCATCGGATGGGCTGCAAGCGGGAGACTGCCTGACGGGCTCGGACCTGGGCCTTGGCACGAGCAGTCCGTGGCCCGATTTTGTCACGGTCGTGCCGTGTACTCAGCAGCATATAGCCGAGGTGTTTTTCGCGGGTAATGCCTGGCCGGACTCACAGGGATATCCGGGGGATAACGCGATCGATAGCCAAGCGGATAACAGCTGTGACACCGCTTTCGGCGAGTATGATGGAATTGCGTCCGACAATTCTGCGTTTACATACGATTTTATCGACCCGTCCGGCGGTGACGATTGGGCTTCGGATGATAGGTGGCTGGTGTGTGTCGCATATGAGTCTACTCCTCAGTACCCGGGCGGGGCGCCGGTGAACTATTCGATCAAAGGCAGTAATCAGTAACGGTGATGCATATCAACTACTTGGTCTCGGGATGGACCTGCTGCGGAACGGGTCCCGGGAGCATCGCTGGAACAACCAGCCGGTCCCGGGCAACCGATGGAGGGGTTTTCTCATGGCAGTAACAGCAGTGATCCAGCACCACGTCGCCGATTACGAGGTATGGCGCAAGGCCTACGACGGGTTCGGCGGCGCCCAGAAGGCGGGCGGCGTGACCCGCCAGAGCGTCTACCGGTCGAACGACGACCCCAACAACGTGCTGATCATGCACGGTTTCGCCACCACGGCCGCCGCCGAAAAATTCCTCGCAGGCGCCGAGCTGCGCGACGCGATGCAGCAGGCGGGTGTCCAGGGCCAGCCACGAGTCGAGATCTACCAGGACGCCTAGCCGCCCCGGAAAGCCCGGCAGCCGACGGTACGGCTGCCGGGCTGGCCCGGCTGCGCGTTCTGGTGTCAGCTGCTCAACCGCGCCGGGACTGGCGCGACTCAATCGCAGCAGAAAGCCCGGCAGGAACCGCCCTCTTCTCATGCAGATCCGGACGCCGGTCGGTCGCGGTCATGTGCGTAGCCAGGCCAAGCCGTCACGGCCAGCCCGCGCCCGGCACGTCGGCTTCGACGGCGAGAACCCGGCCGCTGCCGGGTGTCACCATCTGGGATTCGGTCATGCCGCGCCATTCGGCGGCAGTGATGAACAGCGTCGTCCGCTGCGGGCCGCCGAGGACGCAGGCGAAGCCGCCGCGGTCCAGTTCCAAAGTCCGCAGCACCGTGCCGCCCTCCGCAACGCGCACGCACCGCCTGCCGGGCACGTCGGCGTACCGAGACGGCGTCCTGCGCGTCGGCGCAGATGCCGTCCGGGGTGCCCTCGCCGAGGTCGGCCCAGACTCGCCGGCCGGACAGTCCGCCGTCCGCGCCGATGTCGAATGCGACCAGGTGGTGGCGGTAGGAGTCCGCGACGATCAGCGTGGAGCCGTCGGCGGTCACTGCCATCCCGTTCGGGAAGGCGATGTCGTCGGCCACCTGGCGCACCGAGCCGTCCGCCGCGACGTGGAACACCGCGCCCGGCCGGAACGTCTCGGCGGCGCGGGCGTTGAAGCCCTGGCCGTTGACGTAGATGTTGCCGCGGCCGTCGGCCACGATGTCGTTCCAGCCCGGGGGCCCGAGGTCCGCGTGCGTGACCAGAGAGCCGTCGGGCTCAAGTCGCAGCAGCCGGCCGTCCGGGGAGGAGACGATTACCAGCCGGCCGTCCGGCAGCCAGGCGGTGCACAGCGGCACCGACGTCACGCGCGCGACCACTTCGCTGCGGCTGGTGAGATCGACGGCCACCACTTCGCCCGCGGACCAGTCAGAGAAGTACAGCCGGCCCTCGCGCCACCGGGGCGACTCGGGAATCCCCGGGCCGCTCAGCAGGACCTTGGGTTCTTCCATGACTTCCCTCCCTCAGCCGGCCGGGCGGTAGGTCGCGATGATCACACCGGTGGTGCTTGACGTGGCCTTCACCAGGGTGAGCGCCGCGTAGGGGCCGCGTTCCGGGAACAGGCGGTGGCCTTCGCCCATCACCAGCGGGGCGATCGTCAGCAGGTACTCATCGATCAGCCCGGCCCGGCTCAGCGACTGGACCAGCGCCCCACTGCCCATGATGACCAGGTCCTTCTCCCGCTTCAGGCCGGCCACCTGCTGCACCGGGTCGGTCAGCAGGACGGAGTTCTCCCACGGCAGCGGCTCGGTGAGCGTGGTGGAGGCGACATACTTGGGACCGACCTGGAGGCCGACCTGCGGAACCTGGCCCGCGCGTTGCTGTCCCAGGTGGTCCAGCCCCGGATGATGCAGCTGCGCCGCCTGGTGATCGGCGAAGCGGGCCGGTTCCCCGAACTGGGCCGGCTGTTCTACCAGCGCGGTCCCGGGCGCACCATCGACGCGCTGGCCGCCGCTTTCGAAAGCCTCGCCGCCCGGGGCACGCTGCAGCTCGATGACCCGCACCTGGCCGCCGAGCACTTCAACTGGCTGGTGATGTCGATCCCGCTCAACCGGGTGATGCTCTGCGGCGACGCCGGCCGGCCCGACCCCGCCGACCTCGACCGCTACGCCGACGCCGGAACCCGGGCGTTCCTCGCCGCCTACCAGCCGAACTGACCGCTTGGCTCAAGCGGAGGAACGATGGCTCGCGGGCAGCGATGAAGAACGCGGCACCTGATCACGTAGCGTGACAAGCGGAAGTGCCGCACCTGGCTCAAGCAATTGCAGCACGATTCCGCGCGGCGGATGACGTTATGGCGGCATGGTTGTGACGAGGCCAGATCATCCTGTTACGGGCGTTGATGTGCGGCGATTAGCTCGGGCCGCGCGGTGCTGCCTCGACGGTGCGGGGGGTGGCTTCGGGGCCGGTGATGCCGAGCAGTGGCTCGTCGAGTGAGCGGAGGTCGGCGGTGGGCAGGCCGCCGGGGTACAGCTGCCTGACCTTCTCGGCCACGGCGATGGCGATCTCGACGTGCTGGCGGCGGCTGGCGGTGTAGAACCCGTGGGCGTCGGCGCTGAGCTTGGGGCGGGCGTGCAGGGGTTTGTCGCTGACCGCGAGCAAAGTGGCGGTCGGGACCCGGTAGCGGAATCCGTTCGCGGCCACGGTCGCGGATTCCATGTCCACGGCCAGGGCGCGAGATACCCGCAGGCGGTCCTCCACCATGGCCAGATGCAGCTCCCAGTTCCGGTTCGCGGTGGTGAACACTATGCCCATCCTGCTGCGCAGGCCGCGGCCAGTCAGCTCGCTGAGCAGCAGCGTGTTCAGCGTGTGGTTGGAGACGACCGGCACGCTCAACGGGAGGATGTCGTCCAGGACACGGTCATCTCGCATGTAGGCGGTCGCCAGCACCAGGTCTCCGATCTCCTGGTGGTTGCGCAGGCCGGCGCAGTGCCCGATCATCAGGACCAGGTCAGGGCGGAGCACGGCGAGGTGGTCGGTGATCGTCTTGGCGTTGGACGGGCCGACGCCGATGTTTACCATGGTCAGGCCGGTGCGGCCGGGGAGCGCGTGGTGCCAGGCGGGCATCTGGCGGCTCTCGGAATCGGGGCCGGTGCAGTCCGGCAGGGCAGCGCGGAATTCCTCTGCATGCCAGGCGTAGTTGGTCAGCAGCACGTACCGCTGGAACATCTCCGGCTCAGTCCCGGTATAGTGCCGCAGCCGGTCGATCGACAGGGCCATCCGCTCGGGCGCGAACAGGAACAGCTTCTTGCGCCGCAGGTCCCAGCGGGTCTCGTCGACGGCCGGCCCGAGTTCGGGGTCATGCAGGTCAAGCGCCTCGCGGCCGGGGCAGACCGAGATCCGGGCACCGCTGGCGGCGAGCCGGCCCAGCTCGCGCTCGAGGTACCAGCGGATGGCCCGGGGCGCGGCGAATTCACCCTCAAGCACGGGATTGTGGGCTGACCAGGGCCGCTCGACTGTCAGCCGCGGATAGCAGCCCGCCTTGCCTGCCGCCTCCATGGCATCGCACAGCCGCTCGATCTCCGCGGCGTGCCGGCTGTCGGGGATAGCCGCGAAGTCCGCTGCCAAGGTCATCCCGCCATCATCTCAGCGAAACCGGCGACTGGAGCCATGGCCTTCACGACCGGATCCGCTACCGGCGGCCAGGCAATAACTGGACGATCGAACGGCTGCCTCCGTAAAGATCTTTCGCTGAGGCGGCGGACGTGCTCAGCCGGTCAGCGAGGCTGGATCTCGCCCATCGGGCCGAAGCCGTCATGCGGGGTGTCGATGTAGATAATCTGCGGCTGCGTGGCCACCAAGTCGGGTGCCGTGTCGAAGAACTTCTTCGCGTAGGGCTGCTTGACATGCGTGCCGCCCGCCTCGGCATCCTTGAAGCCCTCGATACAGACGAACTCGTTGTCGTTGGTAAGGCTCCGGGCGAACTGGAAGAACAAGCAGCCGTCCTCAGAGTTGACGTCCTTGGCGTAGGAGTCAGCCAGCGCCAGCCACTCGCTCATCTTTTCGGGCCGGATCTGCATCTTGATGTTGATCAGGATCATGGGGTCCCCTCCTGCTAGGTGAGTGTCGTCATAATCGTGGTGCGATCGCCCGCTACGGTCAACTGCAGCGGGTCTGTCTGACATCGGGGAAGTACCCTTGGCCGATGTTCTCGCCTCGAGGCCCGTCTCTGCGTGAACTTGTCATGCAGGCGCTGTCCTCGGTCGAGGGCGGCTACGACCTGCTTGCTCCGAAGTTCGACCACACGCCTTTCCGCACTCCCGATGGCGTGCTTGACGCGACCGCCGATGCGTTGCGCCCGCTCGGCCCGTTCGGCCGGGGATTGGACGTGTGCTGCGGTACCGGCGCGGGCGTGCGGGTCCTCAGATCCCTGTGCCAGGGACGGATCATGGGCGTCGACTTCAGCACTGG
Source organism: uncultured Actinomycetes bacterium (assembly GCA_963806335.1). Lineage (GTDB taxonomy): Bacteria > Actinomycetota > Actinomycetes > Streptosporangiales > Streptosporangiaceae > Palsa-504. The sequence continues at coordinate 420,126 of CAWDXO010000008.1, read as the reverse complement.
CATGCTGGGGCAGGCGCGCAGGGCGCACCCGGACGCCGAGTGGCTACGGGCCGACGTCCGGGCCCTGCCCTTCGCCGGGGCCTTCGACCTGGCGGTCAGTTTCGGAGCGCTCGGGCACTTCCTGCCCGCCGAACGGCCCGCGCTGTTCACCGGCGTGTGGCGCGCGCTGCGGCCTGGCGGGGTTTTCGCCTTCCCGATCGGTGCGCCGCAGCCCATCACCTCAGGTGGGTACTGGGCACTGCTCGGGTTCGACCTGGCCATGCGGGTCCGCAATGCCGTATGGCGTCCCCCGTTCGTCATGTACTACCGCACCTGCCCGCTGCACGTGGTCCGCGACGACCTGACAGCATCCGGATTCACCGTGGCGACAGCCCCCTTGACGGCTCTAGGCCGACGCGAGGACGGCAGCCCGCGGTACCGGCTTGTCCTCGCGCGTAGAGCCAGCGCGCCCTGACTGATGCGTACGCCGTCGGACTGCGTCTGATCGCGGTCTCAGTCCTGCCTTGCAGGCGTGGCCGGAAAGATCAGCCGGGAGCGGTTCCAGACCTACCTGCAGGTTTCCGGCCCCCGGCGCGTCCGGATACCGGTACCCCGGCCAGTTGACCGGGCCGTCCGCTGCGACCTGCCCGTCGCCGCGTCAGCCAGCCGCACCGGAGCCAGACCACGGGATGGCGGCTGGCGGGTAGCGTCGTATCCCAGCAGGCGCAGTGCAAACTGCGCGTATTCCTTGGCGATCTGCTCCGGGGTGGTACGTCCGTCGGGTTGAAACCACTGCACTAGCGCCGTACACATGGTGGCTATCGCCTTCCCGGCATCGCGCCGATGGTTGACGGCGAGATCACCCGCCGTAACAGCCGTGGCAATCTCCGTATCCAGCAGATGCTGGACATCGTCGCGGAGCCCGGCTATTCGGCGGTAGTGATGGGGTTCCAGGCTGCGCATCTCGCTGGCGCCGATGAAGGAGAGGTCGCTTCGTCTCGTGTGGAAGAGAGCCAGCGCTTCGACCACTAGCGAGACCCTCTCGATCGGGGTGGTCCCGCCGTCGCGTGCGCGCTGCAGCCGCCAGAGGAGGTCCATCATCGTGATGTCGAGGATCTTTACCAGCAAGTCCTGTTTGCTGGGGTAGTGGTGGTACACACCTGGCACGCTCATGTTGGCGAACTGCGCGATCGACCGCATGCTTGCCCCGTGGTAGCCGGTCGCGACGAACGCCTTGATCGCCCCGGCTAGCACGGGGTCGATCGGCAGGGGGGCGAACTCGCGCCAGTTTCCGGTGGCGAGTTGCACCGAGGACGGCGCTTCGTTCCGCGGTTGCGTCAAGGCGGCCATATCCTCGACGAGCGACGCTGCGGGTACGGCGAGTGCCGTGGCGATTTGGTGTAGCCGCTGAACCGAGATACCGGTTTTGCCGTGCTCGATGGCACTGATTGTCGCCGGGCTGACTCCTACTCGGCCAGCGAGTCCCCGTACCGAGATGCCCCGCGCGGCTCGCAGCTTGCGCACGGCTTCTCCCGTGTTCGGCGTGGCCCCCACGGGCCCGGATACGCCCTTCATGGTGTTCAGAATACCTGAACACCAGGAAGGATCCATTGCCGATTGATATGTGCAGCTAGGGTTGACATAGCTGACGATGGGGGTAACGGTGGTCTCAATCCGCTGTGGATCACCGAGCGAGCGCTCTGTTCGTTCTGCCAGGAAGGATCTGCTTGGATGGCTCACCCGTCAACCCCCTGGTGATCAAATGACGATACATACCGAACGGCCGTGGGTGCACCTCTACGGTCAGGGATTGCCGACCGACATTACGCCGGACTACCCGACCATGCTCGACATGTTCAAGGCGTCGATGGCGCGAGCACCGGACAGCGTGGCGATCAAGTACTTCGACGGTGTGCTCACCATGGCCGGCCTGGACGCGCGTTCGGACTCGCTCGCGGTGGCCCTGGCCGGCCGCGGGTTCGCCGCTGGGGACAGGCTCGCGGTCTACGTGCAGAACAACCCGGCGTTCGTCATCGGGCTGCTGGCCGCCTGGAAGGCCGGCGGCGCGGCTGTGGTGATCAACCCGATGAACAAGGGCCGCGAGCTGAAATATCTGCTCGCCGACTCCGGTGCCAGTGCGCTGCTGTGCCTGGACGACCTGTACGAGTCGGTGGCTAAGGAGGTCATCGCGACCGGTGAGACCGCGGTCAGGACGGTGATCACCTGCTCCCCGCTCGACGAGCAGTCCCGCAACGACGAGCGGCTGTTCGCCGGCGTGCAGCGGCTGCGCCCGGAGGGGACGCTGGACCTCGAGGAGATCTTCAGCCAGGGCGACGGTCGCAAGCCGGCGCCTGTCGATCCGGGTCCCGACGAAGTGGCCGTGCTGTGCTACACGTCGGGGACGACCGGGGTGCCGAAAGGCGCGATGTGCACCCACGGCACGATGGTGTTCAATTCCCAGACGTACCGGGACTGGATGGGCTTCACCGCCGAGGACTCCGTGCTCGGGGTCGCGCCGCTGTTTCATATCACCGGCCTGATCGGCCACATGGGGGTCGCCATGCTCACGGCGTGCCCGCTGGTGATCAATCACCGGTTCGACTCGGGGGTCGTCATCGACGCGATCCGTGAGCACCAGCCCACGTTCACCGTCGGTTCGATCACGGTGTTCATCAACCTCTCGGGCCTGAAGGGGGTGACCAGGGAGGACTGGTCCTCCTTCCGGATGATCTACTCCGGAGGCGCGCCGATCGCGCCCTCGATCACCGACCAGTTCATGGCGAAGACCGGCCTCTACATCCACAACATCTACGGTCTGACCGAGACCAACTCGCCGTCGCACGCGGTACCCCTGGGCAAGAAGGCGCCGGTGGACCCGAACACGGGGGCCCTGTCGGTAGGTGTGCCGGTGTTCAACACCGTGGTCCGGATCCTCGATGAGGCGGGCAAGGAAGTGCCCGTTGGCGAGATCGGCGAGATCGCCACCTCGGGTCCGCAGGTCGTCCCCGGCTACTGGAACAAACCGGAGGCGACCGCGGAAAGCCTGCCCGGCGGTGAGCTGCGCACGGGTGACGTCGGGTTCATGGACCCCGACGGCTGGTTCTACCTGGTGGACCGCAAGAAGGACATGATCAACGCGGCTGGTTACAAGGTGTGGCCCCGTGAGGTGGAGGACGTGCTCTACGGCCACCCGGCGGTCCATGAGGCCGCGGTGGTCGGTGTCCCGGATGAGTACCGCGGCGAGACGGTGAAGGCCTTCGTCTCACTCAAGCCCGGCGCGGCCGTCACCGAGGAGGAGCTGATCGGGTTCTGCAAGCAGCAGATGGCGGCGTACAAGTACCCGCGTTCGATCGATTTCGTCGAGGATCTGCCGAAGACCACGACCGGAAAGATCCTGCGGCGCGAGTTGCGTGATCCGGAATCGTGAGCACCGCTGATCTGGTGCGGCTGGACCTGCTGGGTCCGGCTCTGGCCGAAGCGACGGGTGATGGGCGGTGGCGTTCGCCGGACGCCACCCTCATCGCCGGGGGCAAGTCGAACCTGACGTTCGAGGTCACGAGTGAGGCCGGCGCGGTGATCCTGCGCCGGCCCCCGTCGGGTGAGCTGCTGCCGAGCGCCCATGACATGGGCCGTGAGGCGCGGATCCAGCGAGCGCTGGCAGGCACGCCGGTGCCGGTCCCCAGGGTTGTACTGCAGGAGCCCAGCGGGGACCTGCTGGGCGTGCCGTTCTACGTGATGGAGAAGGTGCCCGGTCACGTCATCCGTGCCGAGATGCCGGACGGGTACGCCGAGACGCCGGCGGAGAAGCTGGCGCTGACGGACGCGCTGGTCGACGTACTCGCTGATCTGCATGCGGTTGACCCCGAAGCGGTCGGACTGGGTGACTACGGACGGCCACACGGCTATCTGGAGAGGCAGATCCGGCGCTGGCAGGGCCAGTGGGAGAAGTCCAGGACCCACGAGGTGAGGGCGGTCGAGGAACTCGGTGGCCGGCTGGCGAGGCGACTGCCGCAAAGCCAGCGGGAGTCGATCGTGCACGGTGACTACCGGCTCGACAACTGCCTGATGGCACCGGCCGACCCGTCGCGGGTAACCGCGGTCCTGGACTGGGAGCTGTCCACGCTGGGTGACCCGCTGACCGACCTCGGGCTGCTGCTGTTCTACTGGCGCGAGGCGGGAGAGGACGAGCCAGCCCTGACTCCTGCGGTGACGCGGAACCCGGGCTTCCCGGGAAGGGCTCATCTCGCCGAACGCTACGCGCTGCGGACCGGTGCACAGCTGGACGACATCGCCTTCTACGAGGCGTTCGCGCATTTCAAGTTCGCCGTGATCGCCCAGGGCATTGCCGCACGGGTGACCGCGGGCTCGATGGCCGGGCAGGACTTCGGCAACCTCGACCAAGAGGTCGCCAAGATCGCCGAAGAAGGCCTCAGCAAGCTCAAGGAGGATTAAGGAATGGACTTCGGGCTGTCGCCGCGGACGGAGGAAGTGTGTGCCCGGATGTGGGAATTCATGCGGGAGGAGGTATTCCCCGCGGAGAAGGAGTATGAGCAGTGGCGGGCGGACAACGACCCGCATGCGCATCCTCCGGTGCTGGAGCGGCTGAAGGCGTCGGCGAAGAAGCGGGATCTGTGGAACCTCTTCCTGCCCGGGATATCAGGCTTGTCGAACCTGGAGTACGCCGCGGTCGCGGAGATCTCGGGATGGTCGCCCGTGATCGCACCGGAGGCCATCAACTGCCAGGCTCCGGACACCGGCAACATGGAAACGTTGCACCTGTTCGCGACGCCGGAGCAGAAGAAGCAATGGCTCGAACCGTTGTTCTCCGGAGAGATCCGGTCGGCGTTCGCGATGACCGAACCGGACGTGGCGTCCTCGGATGCGACGAACATCACCACCCAGATGGTCCGGGACGGTGACGACTACGTGATCAACGGCCGCAAGTGGTGGATCAGCGGGGCCGCCGACCCGCGGTGCCAGGTCTTCATCGTGATGGGCAAGACAGACCCGGCGGCGGAGACGCACCGGCAACAGTCGATGATCCTCGTGCCCCGGGACGCTCCGGGGATGACAATCGAGCGGCAGCTGCCCATCTTTGGCTATCAGGACCAGCACGGGCACTCCGAAATCGTGTTCAGCGACGTGCGGGTGCCGGCATCGAACATGCTGGCGGCCGAGGGGGATGGATTCACGATCGCCCAGGCCCGGCTCGGTCCGGGCCGGGTTCACCATGCCATGCGTGCTATCGGGATGGCCGAACGTGCCCTGGGGCTGATGGTGGATCGCGCGAAATCGCGGGTGGCGTTCGGCCAGCACCTGTCCCACCAGGGTGTGGTGCGGGAGCTGATCGCCCAGTCCCGTATCGACATCGACCAGGCCCGGCTGCTGGTGTACAAAACAGCATGGCTGATCGACAAGCACGGCGCGAAAGGGGCGCGCACCGAGATCGCGGCGATCAAGGTAGCCGCGCCGGCGATGGCCACCGCGGTGATCGACCGGGCGATCGAGGTGTTCGGCGGCATGGGCGTCAGCGACGACACGCCGCTCGCGTATTTCTACGCCTGGGCCCGTAGCCTGCGCATTGTCGACGGGCCCGACGCAGTCCACCGCCGCTCGATCGCCCGCGAAGAGCTCAAGCGAGAACGCCCGTTTATAGGTTGACCAAAGCCCGTGGCCCTGCGAGCGGGCACATACCCAGCATGCCAGCCTGCCGCGGGCGATTGGGCGGGCCGCCTGCATAGCATCCTTTGCCACCTCTGCTTCCCGGCATCCGCCTGGGGCTGCTGCCGGGGATGAGTTGTCATGAAATTCTGGAAATAAGTTGCTAGTTACCAAATGCGAGCGTAGCGTGCAAGACAGGCACCGGAACTCAGCCGCCAACGGCGGCTAACTACCCGGGGCTACCGCAGGAGCGCACGCCCGCCGGCCTGGCCATCGCCATCGCCGTGGTCATGGCGCTCGCAGTGCCGCGTATCCGGCTGAGGTTGCCGGTGCCTGTTGCAGCCGCGGGCCAGATCCCTGGCCTGGCGGCTGCGGATTGGCGAACGGTGACACGATGAACGACTTCGCCGCTAACGACCTCGAGGCCGCGGACCTCCTGGCCATGGCCCGGCTCGAGGACGACGGCGCGCCGCCGGTGACCCCGGCCGCCGGCCAGGGAGCAGCGTCCCGGGGTCAGCCGGGATCCGGGTCGGCCCCGTGAAAGCGGCAGCTGCTGACAGGGGACGAGCATGTCGCGCGGAGCACGTGTGCGGCCGGAGGTGAGAGATGACAGTCGGCTGGCCCGGGCTAGGGAACGGTTCCTGACAGCGGAGCCTATCGAGCCGGGCCAGGTGCGTGACACGATCCTGGCGTCTTGGCGGCGCTCCCGGGAGTGGCAGGTCGCGGCCGACCGCATTGACCTCTCCTACGTCCGCGATCCCGACCTCGATACCCCGCTGACCCGCACGGCCCTGCCGGTGCTGCAGAACCTGCGCGAGAATCTTCAGGGCGAGATGGTCAGCGTCATCCTCACCGATGCGCATGGGGTGGCGTTGTCCAGGCTGACAGCCGACCATGATCTTGAGCGGCACCTCGACCGCGTTCGGCTTGCGCCAGGCTTCAGCTACGCCGAGGAGTTCGCCGGCACCAACGGGATCGGCACCGCGCTGGAGAGCGGCCAGGCGGCGCACGTGTTCGGGCACGAGCACTACGCCGAGCACCTTGAGGACCTCGCCTGCGCCGCGGTGCCGATCCGCCACCCGATCTCGGGCAAGACCGTGGGCGCCCTGAACCTGACCTGCTGGCGCAAGGACGCCGGCCCGCTGCTGATCGCGCTCGCCCAGAGCACTGCCGCCCAGGTCACGCAAGGCCTGCTCCACGATAACAACGCGGAGGAGTTCCAGCTGCTGCACGAGTATCTGCGGGCCTGCCGCTACACCGGCGGGTTCGTCTTTGCGCTAACCAATGACATGGTGCTGATGAACGACCAGGCACGGGACACGCTGGACCCCGGCGACCAGGCCGCGCTTCTCGGCCATGCCGCCGGGGCGCTGGCCGGCGACCACCCTGCGGTGGTGGATGTCGAGCTGCCAACCGGGGCCAGGGCGCGGATGCACTGCCACCCGCTGCGCGGGACAGGCAGGCGGCGGCTCGCCGGAGGCGTGGTGCAAGTGAAGCTGATCGAGCCGGCCAGCCAGGCAGCGGTGGATACGGGGACCGGCTCGCAGGCGCGCAGATTCGGGCCCGCCCTGGTGGGCTCCGGTCCGCTGTGGCTGCGCGGCTGCCGTCAGGTCGAGGCGGCCTGCGCCTCGGGCGAGTGGCTCTCGCTGGAGGGCGAGCCCGGAGTCGGCAAGCTGGCGCTGCTGCGGGCTGTCTGCCGGCGCCGCAACCCGGCCGGCGCCTTCCACGTGCTGGACGCCGCCGAAGCCGGTGATCACGACTGGATGGTACGGGCGCTCGGTGAACTGCTTGAGGGCGACGGGAGCCTGGTCATCCGGCACGTCGACCGGCTCAGCACCCCGCGGCTTCAAGCGCTGTGGATTGCGCTGGAGCAAGCGCTGGCCGCGGGCAGGCAGCACGTTCTGTGGGTCGCGGTTACGCTCAGCCAGAGCCCGGCCGCCGGCGACCTGGCCGGGTTGCTGAAGTTCTTCCCGGCCGCGGTGGAGCTTCCCCCGCTCCGCCATCACATCGAGGATCTGCATGAGCTCGTGCCGTTTTTCCTGGCCAGGCTGAACCCGCACGCCCCGCCGGCCTGCTCGCCCGAGACGATGCACCTGCTGCTCCGGTCGAACTGGCCGGGCAACACCGAGCAGCTCTGGCAGGTCCTCAGGCGGGTTGCCCGGCACCGGCGCACCGGCACAATCCATCCAGGTGACCTTCCGCCGGAATGCTGGAGCGTGAGCCGCCGCCTGCTCAGCCCGCTGGAGTCGATAGAACGCGATGCCATCGTGCAGAGCCTGCTGGACCACCATGGCAGCAAAGCCAAGGGAGCCGGATCACTGGGCATCTCCCGGGCGACGATCTACCGCAAGATCCACGAGTACGGGATCATCACCCCGGCCAGCTGACCGGAGCGCGCCACCCGTACCGGAAGCCACCCTCCACATCGTCGTGATCAGCGAATGGCTCCGCTTCCGGCTTCGTTAACGCGCCCTAGATCTGGTTGGCGTCCTGGGTCCCCAGGGTGAAGTGGGCGTTGCCCTGCTCATCGAGCTGCGCGTCGAGCACCTTGTCGTCAAGGTAGGCAGCGGCCTGCGGCTCAACGAACACGCGTGCTCCGGCTGCCTCGATGACCTGGTCGTTATCACCCGGACCAGCCGCGGCTGCGAGCCGCAGCGCGCCAGGGTCTTCCGGTTCCGGTGCGGAAGATACGATCCGCAGGCCCGTCCCGTCGGGGGTCTGCGGGGTTGAGGTGACGGACTTGACGACCTCAGCGGCCGTCTCGGTCAGGACCAGCATGCGTGGTCACCTTTCACTTCTCGTCCGGCAGAAGCCATCGAGGTTAGCCGACGATGTTGCAGATGGGTAATCAGGCCCGGGCACCCAGCCGATGCCGGCGCTCACGGCGGCTCCGCGCAGGGGCCACCGCCGCTGCAGGCTATGCCTCCCCGCCGTCCCGTGTGCGCCTGACCAGAGATAGTCAGCCGGCCGCGACGATCTCGCGGTGCAAGTCCAGCAGTCCCGGAATCTCTTCCCGGCCCGCGCGGCCCATGCCGCATTCGGTGCAGATGCCCCAGGCGCGGCTGCCGCCCCGGCTGGCCGTCAGCGCGGCATCGATGAGCCGTACCTGATCAACGGTGGTCCCCGGTGCCTGATCCGCGGGATGATACGGCACCAGCGCGAAATTGAGCTCCGTGCCTGGACCGGCGGCCAGCCCGGCCAGCGGCGCAAAATAACTCTCCTCGCGCTGGTACTGCGGCACGGTGAACGAGACGAAGCTCACCGTCCGCCTGGCCGCCGCGGTGACCGCGTTCAGCACCCGGACCTGCAGGGCCAGCGACTCAGGCTGCTTGAAATGCTGGTGGCCGTAATCCCCGTAACACAGGTGCAGCCCGGCCGGCACCGCTGCGGGCACCGCGTCCACGCAGCGCACCAGGCCCGCGATAATCGCGTCGAAGGCCTGCGCCCCGCCCGGCGCGAAGCTCTCCTCCAAGACGCCGAACTCCACCGCGACATCCCACTGCACGGCCACCTCCTCATGCGGGATCGCCGCGAGCAGCCGGTCCAGGTCGGCGAACATCGCCTGCTCATAAGAGCCCAGCAGCGCCTGCTGCTGCTCCGGAACGATGTAGCCGCCGATCGAGGCCAGCGGCGTCGGGTACTCGACCTGGAACCGGACCCCGGCCGGGATCATGCCCTCCTCGCGCAGCGCGGAGAAGGTCTTATACGACCCGAGGTAAGCCTCGGCGTAGCCCAGATCCGGCCACCTCATCTCCGCCGGATCGACCCCGTCGGCCAGCCGCAGCTGCGGCATCTGCTCATAATCCCCGTCCGCGGCGTCCAGCGGCCGCGCCGGAACCAGCAATGGCGACTGCAAGAACTTCTGCATCTGGAAGAAAATCCAGTTACTCCGGTCCCCGGTCTCCCCGTCCGGAATACGCCGCAGCCCGGACGGGACCCGCGAGACGATCTCGCGCATCACCGACCCCGCATCAGCCAGGTTGACGCTGCCATTGAAATGGACATGATCCGCCGGCATAGCACGGGCTCCCCTCTCGCGGCTACCTCGAGTATCTACCACGCCAACCGGACACCACCAGGAAACCGCAGGATCGCAGACCCCGCACACATCATGCAGCACGAATACGGGCGCTGATCTGCTGTCTTCTTGGCGCTGTCCGGTGGGCGCGCGAAGGCCCGTCCGGTGCGCGCCAGCGCCGGCGATTACGCGGGCGCATCTCGTCGCTAATTTTGCGGAGGGGTTCCGCGCCTAGCCGGTGCAGCGTCATGAAGACGCGAGAACCTCATCGAGGGCCTGGAGGACGAGGTCGGCGTGTTCGCGCTGGAATACCAGGGGCGGCCGGATCTTGAGCACGTTGCCGGCCGGGCCGGTTGCGCTGAGCAGTATTCCCCGTTCGCGCATCGCCTCGGTTACTTTGCGGGCGTTTCCGGCCGCTGGCTCGCGCGCCTCATCGATCAGTTCGACGCCGAGCAGGAGGCCTTCGCCCCGGACATCCCCGATCACGGGGTGGCGTCCGGCGAGTGTCAGCAGGCCGTGGCGAAGGTAGGAGCCGACTTCCGCGGCGTTGGCCACCAGGCCCTCTTCCTCGACGACGGCCAGGACCGCGAGCGCGGCCGCGCAGGCCACCGGGTTACCGCCGAACGTGCTGAACAGCTCGACCTCCTCGGGTACGGCCGCGAGCAGCTGGGACCTGACCACTAGGGCGGCGACCGGGAAGCCGTTGCCCATCGGTTTGCCCATCACCACCATGTCAGGCACGATCCCTGACGCCTGGAAGCTCCACAGGTGCGTCCCGGACCGGCCGTGACCGGCTTGCACCTCGTCGGCCACCACCAGCCCGCCAAGCGTCAGCGCCCGCTCGGCTGCTTCCCGCAGGTAGGTGGGAGGGGGCGACAGGATGCCGTCGGCGGTAAAGGCCGGATCCAGGTAGATGGCGGCGAAGCCGCGGTCGCCGAGCGCTCGGGCGGCGTCATCGATGTGGGCGGCGTACCGCTGCACCCACCCGTCGTCTCCGCGGCGGTAGGGGCCGCGGTACCCGTCAGGTGCCGGGATCGTCGCGACGTGGGCAGGGTGCTCCCCGTTGGCCCACTCCTCGGGGGACAGGGCGTGGGTGGCCTCGGTCAGCCCGTGGTAGGCGCAGGCGGTCACGACCGCGCCGGCCCGCCCGGTGGCGGCGCGGGCGATCCGCCAGGCGAGGTCGTTGGCCTCGCTGCCGGAGTTCACGACCATGACGGCGTCCAGCTCCGGCGGCAAGGTGGATTGGAGCCGTTCGGCGAGCTCGACGATCGCTTCGTGCAGATAGCGGCTGTGGGTCGCGAGCAGCTGCTGCTGTTGCGTCACCGCCTGCACGACCCTTGGGTGGCTGTGCCCCACCACGGCCACGTTGTTGTAGCAGTCGAGGTACCGCCGGTCGTCGGGGTCGAACAGCCAGACACCCTCGCCGCGGACGAGGTGCACCGGGCGGGAGTAGAACAGCGGCGATCGGGGCAGCGCCCGGCGGCGGCGCTCGAGCAGGGCACCGGTAGCGGACCTTCGGTAGGGGAGCCGGCGGCAGGCCTCGCGGAACCGCCGCGCCACAGCGTCTATCCCCATCGCCTCCATGGCATCCAGGAAGGCGCGGGCCCCCGGCTCGCCGCTCGCGGCGTAGGCGACGTTGTCCGGGTAGAGCCGCTGCCGCCAGGCGGTGACCGTGACCTCAGTGGCCAGCCTGGCCGTCACCAGATCCGCAAGCAGGCCGGCCTCCTCGTCTTCGAGCGGGGTCACCGACACGTAGCCGCCGATCAGCGCGTCGGCCGCCTCGATGGCGTCGTCCCGGCCGTGGAGCACATCGGCGACGGCGACGGCCAGATCGCAGACCAGCGGCGCATGGGTCATATCCCCGAAGTCCACGATCCCGCTGACCCGGAGGTCATCGCCGAACAGCACGTTGTCCAGGCTCATATCGCCGTGGATCACCTGCGCGCGAAGCCCGGGCAGCGCCGGCGCGACCCGGGCCTCGAACCGGTCCAGAAGCAACTCCACCTGACCCCGGCGGCGGCCGTCGGAGATATGGGTGAGCAGCGGCCGGAGCTTGGGCAAGCGGGTGATATTCCACAAGATCTCGTAGTCGGCCGCGGGGTGGAAAAAGCCGCGCAGCGCCCGCCCCAGACGGGCCGTGATCTGCCCATGGGACCAGATCGCCGCGGTGGTGAGCGCTGTGTTCGCGGCTACCTGCCCGGGCAGGAACGTGAAAAGCCGGGCAGCGTAGGTCCGGCCGTCGGGCCCCGGCACCTCGACCCAGGATTCCCCGGCCGCGGCCGGCCGGGCACGCATCACCGGCAGGCCCGGATCCACTCGCTCGATGTGGCGCAGAGCGGCTGCCTGCATCGCCAGGATGGGCCCGTCATCCGCCGGATTAGAGATCTTGAACAAGAAGCGCCGCCCGGCGGCCGTGTCCACCCGGAAGTTCTGGTCCCGTTCGCCCGCGAGAGGCTTGAGGGACGACGATTCGACGCCGAAGCTTTCCCGCAGGATCTGCCTGGCTGCCTGCTCGCCGAAGGCAGGCGGCGTACTTTCCAAGGGATCAGGGCGCTTCACCATAGGCCCGAAGGTTATCTTGCGGCCCACCGCCCAGCCACCCGGCCGCGCTGCCGCCTTCCCACCGGCCGGGGGATCTGGCATCCAGCCCTACTAGGATCAGGCAATGCCCATCCCAGTGGCGTTTGACCTGTCCGGCCGGGTGGCGGTGGTCACCGGGGCGGGCGGTCCCGACGGCATCGGTTTCGCTACCGCCAGGCTGCTCGCCGAACTCGGTGCCGCCGTGATGATCAGCGCCACCACGGCCCGGATCAAGGACCGGGTCGGCGAACTGCGCACTGCTGGTTTCGACGCGGCGGGGATCATCGGCGACCTCACCGATGCCGGCGCGGCGTCCGGGCTTGTGTCGGCCGCGCTGGAGCAATGGGGCCGGCTGGACATCGTGGTCAACAACGCCGGCATGATCTCCGCCGCTGACCCCGTGTTCGAGTCCGGCACCGTGGAGTCCATGGACCTGGCGACCTGGCAGGCTGCGCTCGCCCGCAACCTGACCTCCGCCTTCCTGGTCACCAAGGCGGCGGTACCAGCCATGACCAGCCGCGGCTGGGGGCGGATCGTCATGGTGGCCAGCGTGACCGGCCCGGTGATGGCGATCCGCGCGGACGTCGGTTACGCCGCTGCCAAGGCGGGCATGGCCGGCCTCACCCGCGCAGCCGCCGTCGACACCGCCAGGCACGGAATCACCGTCAATGCCGTCGCCCCCGGCTGGATAGCGACCGGCTCCCAGACCCAGGAAGAGCGCGGTCAAGGGCAGGCCACCCCAGCTGGCCGGAGCGGCTCACCCGGCGAGATCGCCGCCGCAATTGCCTGGCTGGCCAGCCCCGGCGCGTCCTACATCACCGGGCAATACCTGGTCCTGGACGGCGGCAACTCGATCGCCGAGCAGCGCGCCACACCAGCGTGATCAGCTCGCCGCCGCCTGCCGGCTCCACGTCGTCCTCGACGAGGAGACAAGGGAGGTGCGGCCCGCTGACCTGGTAGTTTGCAGGTCAGGATGTATGGATGTGCGCACTAATACCGGGCCGCATGGCGGGCTGGCGTCTGCCTGCGTGCGGATGGTGGAGACGGCGGCATGCGATGGCGGCAACGATGAGTTCGCGACGCCGCCAAGGTCAATACCTGCGACACAGCGACGACACCTGGAGGACGAGATGGCACTGGATCTCTTCGCTGGTATCCCCGTCACCGACTACGCCGCGGCGGCGCCGTGGTACGAGCAGTTCTTCGGCGGGCCGCCTTCGTTCCTGCCGAACGACATCGAGGCGGTATGGGAGGTGGCCGAGCACCGGTACATCTATATCGTGCAAGAGCCCGAACGGGCCGGGAACGCCCTGGTGTTGTCATTCGTCGATGATCTCGACGACCGGGTCGCCGAGATCGCCCGACGGGGCATCGAGCCCGCGAAGCGCGAGACGTACGACAATGGCGTGACCAAGGTGATTTACCGGGACGCGGAAGGCAATGAGATTAACTTCGGCGGCCGCCTGCGCTGACGCCACCCCAGCACCGCCGCCCGCCCGACGCCCGGCAGCGCCGCGGTCACCAATGATCGCACCGGCAGACCTGCCCTCACGATCGTGGCCGCTCTTTGATCCCCGCCGCGAGCAGGCCGACGACCTCAGCGATGCGGGCCGCACGCAGATCCGGCCGGCGGGTGGTCGCATCGATCCAGCGCAGGTAGGCCTTGCGGTAGAACTGCGCCAGCGTATCGAAGAATGCGCCCGCCGCCGGATTGGCCGCGAGCGCCGCGGCGATATCGTCGGCGAGATCGCCGCGCTGCGGACCTTCCGGGGCCAGTTCAACGGTGACCTCATCGCCGATCGCGATACTCATGCCGCGCAGGCGTTTCGGAGCCAGGGTCAGCACCCATCCGCGGTCGGCCGGCACAAGCCTGGCGCGGATCCTGCAGCCGTCGATCGTGCCGCCGACGGGATGGTCTGCCTTAGCACCCCACGCCTCATCTGGATCGAACGGCATCGTGATGACCGCGCTGTCCCCGGGGCCGGCGCTGATGACGGCGCGGAAACGTTGCGGACCCATGACCCCCATCGTGGCACGACGCCGGCGATGGCGGGAGGTCAGCCCGCAGTGGCGTTTTCCTGCACCGAAGCGCAGGGACCGGACAGGCACCCCTAGCACTCCCGGTAGATTCAGGTAATGAAGAAGGTCCTCGAGCTCTTGGTCTGTTTCCTCCATCCCGTCGCCGTGGTCCTGATATGGATTGACTTGGCGACCCGCCGCGATATGGGGGGCGGTGCGAAGCTGGCATGGGCTCTGTTCAGCCTTATCCCGCTCGTGCCGTTCATCTACGTCCTAACGGGTGGCGACCTTTGGTGAGGCCGCGCGCAGCGTTGGCGATACACCGCCAGTTAGCCCGTGATGGCTTATTTCGCGGGGACGCCGCGCGGCGCCCCCGGCTGCCTGGCGGCCGCCCTGTGCCCCGCGCCTGGCCCGCGGTGGTGTTCGTCCTGAAGGAGAACCTGCCTGCGGCAGGCGGGCAGGCTGCCGCCCAGGCCAGGATCTCGACCGCTGGAGCGCACGATTCTCCTGACCCCTATCTCGGTCACCACTGGCCGGCCGTGGACTGACAGCTTCACGCGGCGTGGCCCTGCGCCGGCTCGCCGCATGTGCAGGCATATAGGCCCGTTCTAGACGGGATGTACGACGGTGGCCATGGTGCTGATCAGCTGCCGGAATCGCTGGACCGACCCGCTTGCGCCGGTGATGTCGACGCCGGCGTCTGACCCGGCGAAGATGAAAGCGGTCAGGGCTTGGGTGGTCGCGGTGATCGTGACGTCGGCCGGTGCGGTCGGGGTTCTCGCGCTGAGGGACCACCGGTGGCCGTCGCTTTCGACCAGGTAGTCCGCACCGTCGAGCCGGAAGTGCCAGCGGGCAGGTTCGTGGTCGTCGGTGGCGAGGTCGATGGCCTGGGTGGCGGCGCGGAGCAGGTGCTCGGCGTGCAGCGGCTCGCCGGCCTGGGGCCAGCGCCAGGCGTGCCGCAGCCCCCACCAGTTGAGCCCGTCGATGACGGGTCCTAGGTCGGCTCCGGCCGGTGTCAGGCGATACCACACCTCCCGCCGGCCTGGCTCGCGGTCGGCGGTGACGATCCCGGTGTCTTCGAGCTCGCGCAGGCGCTGGCTGAGCGTCTTGGGGGTGATCCCGCCGAGGCGGTCCATCAGGTCGGTGAACCTCTTGGCACCGGTGAGAAGGTCGCGGATCACCAGCAGGCTCCAGCGGTCACCGACGCGTTCCAGCGCGCGGGCGACCAGGCAGAAGTGGTCGTAGGTCCGAACGTTCCTGATCACGTCCTCCATAATACTAGTTGACAGATACTATCTTCAACATACTATCTTATAGATACTCAACCTGGCTGGAGGAGGATGTCATGTACGACCCGCCTGGCCCCCTGTGGGCGATCACCATCGCCGGAATCGTCGCGATCCCGGCCGCGACCTGCTTCGTGCTGTACGGCGGCGCGGTGCGTGCCGGTCTGGGCCGGCGACGTGCGGCGCTGCTCGCCGGGGGCGCGGCCGTCGTGCTCGGCGGCTGGTTCACCGCCAGCGCGGTGATCGCCGGTCACGGCTGGTACCACGCGCGGCTCGGCCACGGGGTGCCATGGCTGCCGGTCGCAGCGGCCGGCTTCCTGGGCTTGCTGCTGGTGCTGCGCCGGATCCCGGTGGTGGCGCGCGCCCTGGCGGCACCGGGCACGGTGAGCCGCCTGGAGTTTCCGCACTCGTTCCGGGTGGCCGAAGGGGCAGCCTTCCTGCTCATCATGGCCCTCGGTCATCTGCCCGCGCTGTTCGCCCTGCCCGCGGGCCTGGGCGACATCGCTGCTGGTATCGCCGCGCCGCTGGTTGCCCTCAGGCTCGCGCGGGGCACGGGCCGCCGCGCCGCTCTGTGGTTCAACGCGTTCGGCATGACCGATCTGGTTGTGGCCCTGACCCTCGGCGCCCTCACCGGATTCCAGTTGCTCAACGTCACCCCGTCCGGTGCGCCGATCAGCGAGCTTCCGCTCGCGCTGATCCCGACAGCCGCCGTGCCGCTGCTGTTCGCCCTGCACATCACGTCTGTGTCCGCGCTGCGCAGAGCCCAGCGAGCACCGCGGCCAGCCGCCGCCCCGCTCACTGCCGCCGCGAGATAAAGGAGAAGAGGATGCAGCTCATGATCGATGTGCTCAAGGAGGCGGCGGCCTGGCCGGGCGCCGGCCAGCGCACCCTTGTCGTGCTGGCGAGCCAGCTCATGGCCGCCGAACTCCACCAGGAGGGCTTCCGCTATTTCGCTGCCCGCTCGGACGCCGCACCCGCCGACGCGCTCTCGCTGGCGCTCGCCGGAGCCTTCGAATCCCGCCTCGACGGCCGGACCGAGCAGGCGATCGCGAAACTGGACGCGGCCACCGGCCTCGATCTCGGGCTGCCGCACTACTTCCGGGGAACCTCGCTCCCCGGCTCCCCGGCTGCGCGGGCCGCGCGGAGACCGTCGCCGCCGACCTCGAGTTCGTGCTCGCGGTCCAGGACCAGTTCCCGCCCGGCCTGCTGAGAGCCGCATACGAGGGGCTGTCCCACGCGTACGAAATCCTCGGCCGGACGCAGGACGCCGAGGCAGCCCGGAGCCGGTCCGGACGGCTGATCACCGACTACGGGGTCACCGCCGACGACGGGTTCCGGTTCGTCCCCCAGCAACTCGCCGAACTCGCGCCCGGCGTGCACGTCGCCCAGGGATACGACTTCTCCGACCTCGCCTTCGTCCTCACCGCCGAAGGGATCGTCACCATCGACGCCGGCCCGGGGGCAGCCGTGACCGCCCCGCTCATTGCCCTATCGTCCCCCGGGGGGCCAGCCCGGTATGGCTGGTGCCAAAATATGGAAGGGTGAACACTACCCAATCCGAGAAGGTTCGCGCCGGCCGCGGCTTCTTCGCTGCCCTCGACCAGAGCGGCGGCAGCACGCCCAAGGCGCTGGCCGAATACGGCATCGGGCGGGACCGCTACAGCTCCGACGCCGAGATGTTCGATCTGGTCCACGCCATGCGGACCCGCGTGCTGACCAGCCCGGCGTTTGATGGCTCGCGCGTTCTCGCGGCGATCTTGTTCGAGCAGACCATGGAACGGGACGTCAACGGTGTCCCCACGGCACGGTATCTGTGGGATGAGAAGAGCGTGGTGCCGTTCCTGAAAGTCGACAAGGGGCTTGCCCCCGAGCAGGACGGCGTGCAGCTCATGAAGCCCATCGATACCCTCGATGATCTGCTCGAGCGCGCGCAGCGGCACCAGATCTTCGGGACCAAGATGCGGTCGGTGATCAACGACGCCGCCGAGGCGGGAATCTCGGCGATCGTGGACCAGCAGTTCGACTACGCGAGCCGGATTCTGGCCGCCGGCCTGGTCCCGATCATCGAGCCCGAAGTCAGCATCACCAGCCCGTACAAGGAGCAGGCTGAGACACTGCTGCGCGACGCCATCGCCAAGCACGTCGAGGCGCTGCCTGAGGGCGCGACCGTCATGCTGAAGATCACCATCCCGACGCGCCCTGGCCTGTACGGCGACCTGGCGTCTGACCCCCGCGTCCTTCGGGTCGTCGCCTTGTCGGGCGGCTACAGCCGTGATGAGGCCTGTGCTCTGCTGGCACGCGATCCCACTCTCATCGCCAGCTTCTCGCGCGCACTTCTCGAAGGGCTGACGGAAAACCAGACCGACGAGCAGTTCAACGCCCAGCTCGAGTCGTCGATCGAGCAGATCTACCAGGCGTCGGTACACAAGCAGCCGGCCAGCCCCTGAGCCCGCAGAGGTCATGCCGGGCGGCTGAGATTCCCGCCGGGCTCGCCGGAGAACAGACTGCGTCGCGGTAACGACGGGGTCAGCAAGAGGATCTGACCGCCCGGAATCTAGCCTTGCGCCGTCATCGTTATCTGGCCCGAGGCTTCTATCGGGCCAGACGATGCGCTACCGGCCCTTCGCCGCTAGGTTCTCCGCCCCTGAAACGCGCAAACGCGCGATACTAGCCGCATGGTTGACGACACTGCCCGGGACCGCGCTATCTACTATGCGCTGAAGGCAGCCGACGAAGTTGCCGCAGCCCTGCAGACTCACCTCATCGAGGAACACGGGGCTGATCCCGCACGCACTGCTGCGCAGAGCCCCTCCACCAACGCC
This sequence comes from uncultured Actinomycetes bacterium, assembly GCA_963806335.1. GTDB lineage: Bacteria > Actinomycetota > Actinomycetes > Streptosporangiales > Streptosporangiaceae > Palsa-504. The sequence continues at coordinate 401,761 of CAWDXO010000008.1, read as the reverse complement.
CTCAAGCTGCTACGGCAGGCTCGCGAGCGCCTGGGCAAAGGGTTGCGAGCCGTTGGCGCCGACCACATCGCCGAGTCCGACGAGATCTCCCCGCGCAACCGGTAACGAGGCAACGCGCACAATTCGACGTGCCGCTCGGCGCCGGTACGGGCTCGGGGCGGCAGGTGCAAGCCCATCGTGTCACGCGGACTTGGCAATAACTGCCACGCCTTCGGTACGGTGCCTTCCGCCCCCGCTCGTCTGTGTACAAACTTGTGGATGACTTGTGTAAAACGTCGCTCGCCCTGTGGCCACGCGGGAAATTCTGGGGATTCCGGCACCCGACAGTGGTCATAACGGGCTTGTCAGCTGGGAGAACGTCATCCACACCCTGTGCATGGAAAAAAGCTTAAATTGTCTACACGCCACGCCGCGATAACTTATATATGTGCCGAATGTTTATCCCATGTATATCCAGCTGTAATTCGGAGTCGGGACCGTGAAAGCTTAAACCCAGAGACGGTGAGCCCGGGGGCTTGAAAAGGGGAGGGCAAGTGCAATGGGTGGCATGCGCGAATTGGGGTAAGCCCGGCGCTCGCTGACGGCAAGCAGCGCTTCCGGGCCGCCGGATGACGGCCCGGCATGATGCTGATGCAGTTGCGGCAACGCCGGAGCCCGGACACGCAGCCACCGCCACCCGTCATCCCAGTGCACGTGCCTGTCCGCGGCAGAAAGCCCGCGGCTAACGGCGCTCACCGCTGGCCAAACTGGAGGCCCGACATGAAGCTCAAGATCCGGCCAGACGACACCAGCATGCTCCAGATGAACGACTGGCTCGCTGAACTGCGGGATGACGGCTTCGCCGAGCCGCCGTCGGCCGGCTCTGCCGAGCCGGCCGACGGCGACGCCTGGCCAGAAGCGCCCCTCGAGCCCGCTGCGCCGGTCCAGCCCGATGCGCCGGTCCAGCCCGATGCGCCGGTCCAGCCCGATGCGCCGGTCCAGGTCGAAGCGCCCCTCGAGCCCGCTGCGCCGGTCCAGCCCGCTGCGCCGGTCCAGCCCGCTGCGCCGGTCCAGCCCGCCTCCTCCGTCGTTACTGTGCGCGCTGTAATCGGTGATCAGCTGCGGATGCCCATCATGTGGTGCGAGATGGGTTCCTGCATTTCCTGGCATGCCGATCCTGCGGCGCTTGGCGAGGGCGACGCGCGCGCCCGCGCGATCGGCGCTGGCTGGCGCATCGACGCCTTCGGCCGGCTGGCTTGCCCACGATGCCAGCAGACCGAACCGGGCTTCCGGGCCTCCCGTCCCGTCGTGCGGTGGGACCGGTACGCAGCGATCGCCACGGCCGCCCGGATCGCCGCTGGACGCGGTGACTGGACGGCACGCGAGCTACCCGTCCGTTAACGCCGAGCCCGCATACCGGCAGACGCGTGGAATGTTGAGCACGACATGGTGTCCCGTTATGACCGCCCGGCGAGCCGGCGGTGGCCGCCGGGATGGCATCTGGCAAGTCGGCGAGCACAGACAGGCGAGCACAGACAGGCGAGCACAGACAGGCGAGCACAGACAGGCGAGCACAGATAGGGGAGTCTGATGATCCCAGAACGCGCCGGGGATCCCTTCCCCGGCCGATGGCAGCAGGCAGGTGTCCGTGCCTGTTCGCCCTGCCGTGACGAGACTGACCAGACGCCGATGGCAGCGCACCGGGCGCGCCTAGAGGATCTGACCGGCTCCCGCTGGCTGATGCTGGCCGCGGAGATGGCCGGCCTGATGAGCGGCAACTGGCGGCTATCGCCGGACCCCGCCGCCACGGGCTTGGCCCGCCTGCCGCGGACTACTACGTGCGCCCTCGGTGCGGAGCCTGGATCAGTCCGCGCGGCGCGGGACTTTACGGTCGCTACCTTGCGCCGGTGGGGCACGACAGAACGTAGTCAGGACATCGCCGTCGTCGTGTCCGAGTTGCTGACTAACGCGCTGCGGCACGCTCTGCCCGGGGCCGGCGATACCCGGCCCCGGCGGCCGATCTGGCTCGGCTTGCTGCAGCCTGGGCCCTGCGTGCTGTGCGCTGTCGCCGACCCGAGCAAAGCGGCTCCGTCGCTGCGGGTGCCTGGTTCCCTCGCCGAGACCGGCCGTGGCCTGCCTATCATCTGCGCGCTCAGCGACCAGTGGGGGTACACCACGCTAAGCGACACCGGAAAGGTCGTCTGGGCCGTGTTCTACCGTGGCTTAAGTACAGTATTTACTGCAATACTGCGGCAGGGAATGGACGATCCAGGCGAAGTCGTCTCGGTAAGCGAACAGGGCACTCAACCGCGTTCTCGCCGCGGCCAACTGGATATTGACGATCATTGTGGCGCGCGGCAGGCTTGCGGGAAAGACGGGAAAGACGGGAAAGAGTTGCCTGTGAGGGAGGGGTCATGGCATGGCAGCTGGCAGGGACGTACTTCGAGTCGTGCTCGTGTGATGCGGTCTGTCCGTGTACCTGGTCGGCTTTGACGGCGAAGGCGACGCTCGACCGGTGCCGGGCGCTGCTGGCCTATCACGTCGAGTCGGGCCAGATTGACGGGGTGGACGTCAGCGGCCTGAGTTTCGCTCTGTTCCTGGACACACCGCCGGTGATGAGCGAGGGTAACTGGCGGGTGGGCGTTTACCTGGATGACGCCGCGTCTGACCGCCAGGCCGAGCAGCTCGGCGCGGTCCTGTCCGGGCAGGTGGGCGGGCCGCCCGCGATGCTAGGGCCGCTTATCGGCGAGATGCTGGGCGTCGAGAAGACGCGTATCACCTACAGCGAGGATGGCCGTGGCCATCATGTCAGGATCGGCGATGCCGTCGACGTCGGAGTCGAGGACTTCGTGGCCATCGAGGGTCACGACCCGGTGCAGCTCACGAATGTGTTCCACCCGTCGAATACGACGCTGACGGTCGCTCCGGCTAATGCCGCGCACCTTTCGACGTTCGGGATCGACTGGGGCCGCGAAGGGCAGAGCGGCTTCTCCGCGCCGTTCTCATGGTCCGGGTGAACGGCTCTGCTGAGCTGGCCCGGCCCCGGCCGGGCCTGGGAACCCGTGAGGCCGCGCTGCTGATGATCGTGGCCGCTGGTGCCTGGGTCGCGACGGTTGCCCTGGCCCGCGGGATGACCGGGATGACCGGCACGATGGGGCTGGGCCTGGCCGTATTCGTGGCGGTCTGGACGCTGATGATGGCCGCGATGATGCTGCCCTCGGTGACGCCGACGGCCTCGCTGTACGCCAGGACCGTGCAAACTAACCGGACGGCGAGGATCACCGGGCTGGTGGCAGGCTATCTCGCGGTCTGGGCAGTGGCCGGCCTGCCCGCCTACGGGCTGGCGTGGCTCACCGGCTGGCTGACGGGACGGCATCCTGGCGCGGCGCACATCCTCGCCGTGGCGGTCTTCGCCGCCGGCGGCGTGTACCAGCTGAGCAGGCTGAAGGACCGCTGCCTGGCACATTGCCGATCCCCGCTGGCGCTGCTGTTGCACTACGGCTCGTACCAGGGCAGGTTCCGCGACCTGCGGGCCGGCGCCCATAACGGCGGATACTGCCTGGGCTGCTGCTGGGGGCTGATGGTGATCCTCATTGCGGTGGGGGTGATGAACATCGCCGCCATGATCGGCCTGGCCGCGGTAGTGCTGATCGAGAAGACCTGGCGGTGGGGCCCGGCGGCCGGGCGGCTGACCGGCGCCGCTGCGCTGGCCCTGGCGATAGCCGTGATCTGGTTTCCCTGGCTCGCCCCGGGCCTGCATGCCGCGCCCGCGATGATGACCTGAGCCGCGTCAAGGTCACGCTCCCTCGAGTTGCGCCCCGGTTCGGAAGGCTACGGTATTGCGTATCGATAGTTGCTGTATCGCCCGTGAAGGAGGGTGCCATGAGCTACGCCCGGCAGCTGCTGGATAGCCACCCGCGCACTTTCAACCTCGACGTCGGCCTGCTGGCTGCCACCATCGATGCGCTCAGCGACTGCGCCCAGGCTTGCATCGCCGACACCGACGCGGACTTGAGCGAGCAGGACCTGGCCGAAATGGTCAAGTGCATCCGGCTATGCCTGAACTGCGTGGACATCTGCACCGCCACCGTCGCGGTCACCAGCCGCCCGGCGGAGTACGACGCCGGCGTGACGAAGCCGCTGCTGGAGGCCTGCGTGGCCATCTGCAAGAGCTGCGGTGATGAGTGCGAGCGGCATGCCAGGCACCACGAGCACTGCCGGGTTTGCGCCGAGGCATGCCGGCGCTGTGAGCAGGCCTGCGGTGAGCTCCTGGCCGCGATGAAATAGCAGACCAGCTAGCCCGCTCTCAGGGCGGTTCAGAACGCGGCGTTGTGCGTAGTCGTTCTCGATCCGCGGTGCGGGTGGCGCCAGCGACTGCATCGCCTGGGTGAGGTTGTCGAAGAGCGGCCAGAACGGAGTACCGAACGAGGAAGCGAACCCGGTCCCGGCGGCCCGCCCCCGGCCGCCAGAACCTGAGGAATCGGAGCTGCGATATGGGTCCTGAGGAGTTCCGGGCCGCCGGTCATGAGCTGATCGACTGGATTGCGGACTACCGTGCCCGCATTCCGCAGCTGCCGGTTCAGGCGCAGGTGGAACCCGGTGAGGTGGCGCGGAAGCTGCCGGGCCGGGCACCGGAGGAGGCCGAACCGTTCAGCCGGGTGCTGACCGACCTCGAAGGCGTCGTCGTGCCGGGCGTGACCCAGGTTCAGCACCCTCGCTACTTCGGCTGGTTCCCGTCCAACGCGTCCCTCAGTTCTGTGCTGGGCGACCTGGCCGCCTCCGGGCTCGGAGCGCTCGGGATCACGTGGCAGTCCGCTCCCGCGCTGACGGAGGTCGAAGAAGTCGTGGTTGAGTGGCTGCGCGAGCTGACGGCGCTGCCTGAATCATGGAAGGGCGTCATCCAGGACACGGCTTCCAGCGGGTGCCTCGTCGCCCTGCTCGCGGCGCGCGAGCGCGCGACGGACTACAGCGAGGCACGCGGCGGGATGCAGTCCGAGAGCGCGCCGCTGACGGTCTACACCACCCAGCACGCACACTCCTCGATCCCGAAGGCCGTGGCCCTGGCCGGCTACGGGCAGGACAACCTGAGGTTCGTCGAGGTCGACCCGGTCACCTACGCCATGCGTCCCGAAGCGCTGGCCTCGGCGCTGGCGGCTGACGTGGCGGCCGGCCGGCACCCGGCCGCCGTCGTGGTCAGTGTCGGCACCACCGGCACCACGGCCGTGGACCCGCTCGCGCGGATCATCCCGCTGGCCCGCCGGTACGGGATGTGGGTGCATGTCGATGCGGCGATGGCGGGCTCGGCGTTGCTGCTGCCGGAGATGCGCTGGCTAGTGGCCGGCGTAGAAGGCGCCGACTCGCTGGCCTGGAACCCGCACAAGTGGCTGGGCACCGTGCTGGACTGCTCGCTGCTGTACGTCGCCGACCCCGGCCATCTGACCCGGGTGATGTCGACCAGCCCGTCCTATCTTCGCTCCGCCGTTGATGGTGAGGTGACCCAGTACAAGGACTGGGGCATCCCGCTCGGCCGCCGGTTCCGCGCGCTCAAGCTGTGGTTCCACCTCCGGCTCGACGGGGCCGAGGCCATCCGGGCCCGGCTACGGCGCGACCTGGACAACGCCCGCTGGCTCGGTCAGCAGGTCTCATCGACCCCTGGCTGGCGTGTCCTGGCCCCGGTCAACCTGCAGACCGTCGTACTCAGGCACGAACCCCCCGGCGCCGTCTCCGCCACTGGCGCCGTGCTGGACGCTGACGCGCTGAACGCGCACACGCTCTCCTGGGTGGACTCGGTCAACACCTCGGGCGCGGCTCTGGTTACACCGTCCCTGCTGGACGGCACCTGGTCGGTCCGGGTCTCGATAGGAGCCGAGCCGACCGAGCGTCACGACGTCGAAGAGCTATGGAGCCTGCTGAAGCAGGCGGCTGAGAGCAGCTGAACTCCAGATCCCCGCCAGCGGGGCCGACGTCAGGCGCTGGTCCCGGTGGCCGGGTAGTTCGCGGGCAGAAGTCCGTAACCCGGCTGGGTGCTGTTAGGTGCGGCCGGCACCCCCAGCGACTGGAGCAGTTCGTCGAAGTTAAGCCCGATCATGGTCGGGAACGGGCCATACCCGCCGATTCCCCCCGCTTCAGGAAGCTGCGATTCTGCGGACAGGCCGTCTGGCCGCGCCCATCCGATCTCGATGCCATCGCCTCCGTCGAACATGTCAGCGATCACGGTCCAGGGCGACACGTGCTGGCCAACCTGAACGGCCGGCGTGACATCTTCGGCCAGATAGACCATCAACCCTGCATCCGGGCCGTCAGTCAGCTGGTACGTGATCCACCCTCCGCCCGGCCATCCGGCGGAATCCCCGGTCGCGCCGGTGATGACAGCGTCACCGAGAGCGTAGACCGGGCCCGACCCGCTGAAGTCGGCGCCCATGTCGATGCGCTCCGGAACCAGGCCACTGACGCCGCGCAGCGGGTTGACGTAGCGGGGTGCTGCGATGCCGACGCTGACGATCTCGGGTTGCTGGCTGACCTGCGCGCCCAGTGAGGCGGCACGCTGCACGCCGAGGGCGTCAGCCTGGTCCACCCAGGCGAGGCTGGGTGCTCCTGTCATCCAGTGGGCCACGGCAGGCCCGGCGGAAACCAGCAGAGCCGAGGCAGCCAGGACAGTTACGCCGGCGGCCGCTACCCGGACAACCTTGCTCCGCCACCCGGACACGCCCGGTGCTGGCTTACGGTGCCGGCAAGCCGCGCCAGGCCGGGCGGGTGCCCCTCGCGACGGCTTACGATACCGAGCGGGCGTGCTGGACACGATGGGGCCTTCGGTCGGGGCGCTGGGTGCTGTTAGTGCACCAGGCTGCACCACCCGCAGGTACCGCCGGGCCGGAACTACGCAACAGACAGCTACGACTACGCCGTGTCGGCCGCGATCGAGCGGGCCAGGCTCCGGCGCGCCGAGGCCTCCACGCCGTACCAGGCCAGGTCAGCAACGGCCTTGCCGGCTGCGAACCCCAGCCACACCCCGCCTGGCAGCCCCCTCAGCAGCCACGCGGCGCCGGCCATGCAGCCGGGGCGGATCAAGAAGAAGTCCAGGGCCTCCGCGACCGCGCACGACGCTAGCTGCCGTGTCACCGCGTGCCACGCCCCCGCGGCCAGCCTGCGCCACCCGGCCAGATGGGCAGTGGCTCGGCAGGCCGCGACTACCGTGGTGGTCCCGGTACAGCCGTAAAAACCGATGAACTCACCGACGGTCGCCAGCCCAGCCGCGGTGAACAGCGATCCCGCGGCCCGGTACCCGGCCGCGAAGCCGGCGACAGCACCGATGGTGCCGCACACCTCAGCCAGGCCAAACCGGGCGCGCCACGCCCGCCAGCGGGCGCGCCACGGCCGGTGGCATCGCGTCCGCTCCCGCTGGCCCCCAGCGCTACGCAAGATCGTCATGGGCGGCATGCGGATGGTTATGCGGTCGTCCGGGCCGCGCGCAGCGCACGGCGCAGGCGCTGCCCAGCCTGCTGACGCGGCCAGGTGATCCGTGCTCCGGCGCGGAGCCGCCGGGCCAGGTGGCGGCGCTGGGCCTGGGACAGCATGTCGCGCTGCCGCTCACCGACGAGGTCCCTGGCGATTTCGGGGTGCATGAACATGGTCTTCTCCTGCCTGCTCCGACCGGCCGGGAGGCCAGTCGCCGGTAGCTTGATGGGACTCCGCCGAGCCTGCGATCCGGGTGATTCCGTCCGCGCCGCGGCGTTGACCTCACAGTGCGCGCGCAGGTGCGGTCACCACATCGGCAGTCATACGTATTCAGGCCTGCGGGAATTGACTACGCAGGTCGACGTCGACAGCCTGCCCCGCAGCGAGGACACTTTCGTATGTGCCACGTGCGCTGCCGATCGTCGGGCGTGCCGTCGAGCGGGAGGCTCTGGCGGCCGCCTATGCCAGCGCGCGGACCGGTCAGTCGCGCCTTCTCCTGATCACCGGCCAGGCCGGCATCGGCAAGACCAGGCTCGTTGAGGACCTTTGCGCGGCTGCTGCCGATGCCCAGGTGCTGACCGGGGAGTCCGCGCCGCTGGCGGGAGCGGCGCTGGCCTACGGGCCGTTCGTGGCCGCGCTGCGTGATCACGCCGGATGGCTGCTCGACGGCGACCAGGCAGGCGACATGCTGGCCCGGCGGCACCGGCTGTTCGCCCGTGTCCTCGAGGTACTGACCGGCCTGGCGGCCGGCTCCCCGGTGCTGCTGGTGCTCGAGGATCTGCACTGGGCCGATGAATCCTCCCGCGAGCTGCTGGATTTCCTCGCGGTCCGGCTGAGCGGACAGCCGTTGATGGTGGTCGCGACGTTGCGTGACGGAGAACTTGGCGGCAGCGCCCGGCGGTGGCTCGCGGAGCTGGAACGCCGCCCGAGGGTAACCAGGCTGCGGCTGGCGCCTCTCACGCCGGCCGAGATCGGCGAGGTCGTCGCGGACCTCATGCCGGCCAGTGCCAGCGCGCACGCCCGCGCCGCGGTGATCTCCGCGGCGGAAGGTATCCCGCTTTACGCCAGGGAACTGGCCAGCGCCGGCGCTGGCGTGATGCCTGCCTCCATCACCGACGCCGTGCTGGCCAGGGCGGCCGGCGTCACGACTGAGACTCGCGCGGTAATCGACCAGGTGTCGGTCGCGGATGGCGGCATGTCCCACGAGCTGCTCGCCGCGACCGTCACGCTGTCCGAGGCGCGGCTGCTCGCCGCGGTGCGCGAGGCGGTAGATTCAGGCCTGCTCGCCTCGTCCGGCGACGGGTACTCGTTCACCCACGCGCTGATCCGCCAGGTCATCTACGCCCAGCTTCTCCCCGGCGAGCGGCGGGTCCTGCACCGGCGGTTTGCGGGAGTGCTCGCTGACTGGCCCGGCTCGGATCCCGGCCTGCTGGCCCGGCACTGGCATCTGGCCGCCTGCCCCGATCGCGCGGCTGACGCCGCCGTGGCGGCCGCGCGGCACGCGGTATCGGTACGCGCCTACCCCGAGGCGGCCAAGAACTACGGCCTGGCCATCGAACTGGCGAACTGGCTCCCGGTGGCCGGGCCCGACCTGCTGGAGGAGGCGGCCCGGGCGGCCAGCTGGGCGGGCGACCCGGAGCACGCGGCCGCCTGGGTCGCGGACGCGCTGGCCCAGCCGGGGGCCGTCCCGCCGGTGGAGCGGGCCAGGCGACTAGAGCGGCTCGGGCGTTACCGGTGGGAAATGGGCGATCCCAAGGCCGCCGTCGAAGCCACCGAGCAGGCCATGGCCATCCTCGAACACCAGCCGCCGTCTCAGCTCCAGGCCCGCGTCCTGGCCGCGCTGGCCACCCGCCGGCTGTTTCTCGGCGAGCCGGAAGCAGCCCTGACACTGGCGACGCGAGCGGTGGCGGTCGCTCAGCACACCGGCGCCGAGACCGTGCACGCGCACGGCCTCGCTACGTTGGGCATCGTCAAGGCGCAGCACGGCGATCTGGACTCGGCCCTGGCTGACCTGCAGGCGGCCTTCACGCTCGCGTGCCGGGCCGGCAGCGTCGAGGACACCGTTCGCGCCGCGGCGAATCATGTCTATCTGCTGTATCGCGCTGGCCGCTTCGCGGCGGCGGTGGAGGTCGCGTCCGCCGGACGGAACGCGGCCGCGGCTATGAACGCGTCGCCCGCGATGACCGCGGGGATCGGCAACAATGCCGCGGCGGCGCTGGTGGCCAGCGGCCGGTGGGCGGAAGCCGATCAGCTGCTGGCCGAGCTGGTCGCGGAATCGGCGACGAATTTCACTCGCTACCTCCACCTCCTGCAGCTGGAACTGGCGGTTGGCCGGGGTGAAGCCGGCCGTGCCGCGGACCTGGCCGCGACGCTGCGGAAGTCCCCGGACGATCCCAGGCTCATCGGGCCCCTGCACGCCTGCCTGGCCGAGCAGGCGCTGAACACCGGTGACCTAGGCGTGGCGGCGGCCGAGGTTGCCGACGGGCTCGCCGTGCTGGCTGGTGCAGACCTCGCCGAGGAGGAAATCAGGTTGCTGGCCGCGGGCGAGCGGCTGGCCGCCGACCTGGCCGCGCTGCCCGGCTCGGCGCGCCAGGCCGATACCCCGGACGGATGGGAGCAGCTGGCGGCCACCTTCACCGAGAAGGCCAGGCTCATCGCGGCCGACCACGGTGCCGGGCAGCCGGACCTGGCCGCCTTCGGCGCCATGGTGGCCGCCGAAGATGCGCGCCGGCTCGGCGGCGATACCCGTGCCACCTGGCGTTCGGTGGCCGAGGCCTGGCGGGCAGCCGGCTGGCCGTACCGGGAGGCGTACGCGAGGCTGCGTGAGGCAGGTGCCGCGATCCGGGCGGGCCGGCGCGAACAAGCTATCCGGGCCCTGGCCGGATGCCAGGACCTGGCCCGGGAACTCGAGGCTGGCCCCCTGCTCACCCAGGCCGGAGAGCTGGCCCGCCGGGCCAGGCTGGCGCCGGCCGCGGCTCATCCGGCCCGCTCCGCGAAAGCTGAGGCCAGGTTCGACCTCACCGACCGGGAGGCGGAAGTACTTACCCACCTGGTGCAGGGCGACAGCAACCGGCAGATTGCGCGCGCCCTGTTCATCAGTGAGCGTACGGTGGCCGTGCACGTTTCCCGCATTCTCGACAAGCTCGGCGTGCGTAACCGTACCGAAGCGGCCACCGCGGGCGCCCGCCTGGGCCTGTCCGCCAGCCTGCCGAGACAACCTGATAACGAGATCACCTCATAAGGAGCACGCATGTTCAGCTACCTGCAGATAGCGGACGACCCGACGAAGTGGTGGCTCAGCCAGCCGGCTGACGTCAGCCACCTCACGGGCCCGACGGCGCGCTTTGAGGTCAAGGCGCCGCTGGCCGGAATGCTGCTGCTGTCAGTCAAGGCCGCTCCCAGCGTCGCTCTCGTCAATGTGCCGGTCCAGCCGGTCACACCGAAAGTCGTAGCTATGACGGCGCCGGCTATTTACCTGCCGACCGCCGCCGGGGCGTCGGCCGGTTCGGCCGGCTACGAGCTGCCGGCCTCGGTTGACCTGGGGAACCTGGCTAACCAGATCACGACCCTGGTGGGTGCCGGTCACACCCAGCCCATCGCCCTCGGCAGCGGAACGCTCGTGCTCAACGGGGCCAGCTTGTCCTTCGTCGTCCTGTGCCCCGCCATGACCGCCACCCCGGTCGCCCCCCCCGAGGTCGGCGGCGCGGTGCCGCACGACTGAACCGGCCACCGACCCCGCCCCCGGCCGGCGGAATCGTCATTCCGTTTTGCTAAGATCCTAGCGGAATGACGATTCCGTTTAGGGGAGGTCCCGTGCCGGGACGCGGTAAGCGCGCGCATCATCAGCTGACGTTCGCGGTGCTGGCCATCGGCATCGCGGCGTTCGCGCTGCTGCAGTCGCTGGTGATCCCGGTCCTGACGACGGTGCAGCACGAGCTGCATACCACGCAGAGCACAGTGACCTGGGTGCTTACCGCGTACCTGCTGTCGGCGTCGATCATGACACCGGTCCTCGGGCGGATCGGCGACATGGCGGGCAAGGAGCGGGTCTTCGTGGCCACGCTCGTGGCGCTGGCGGCCGGTTCGCTGCTGGCGGCGGTCACGTCCTCGATCGCGGTCATGATCGTGGCGCGGGTGATCCAGGGCGTCGGCGGCGGCATGGTGCCGGTCGCGTTCGGGATCATCCGCGATGAGTTCCCGGCCGACCGGGTGGCCGGCGCCGTCGGGGCTCTGGCGGCGCTGACGGCGGTGGGGGCCGGCCTCGGCATTGTCCTGGCGGGTCCGATCGTGGCGGTGCTGAACTATCACTGGCTGTTCTGGCTGCCGATGATCCTCACGATCATCGCCGCGGTGTCCGCGGTGCTGTTCGTTCCCGAGTCGCCGGTGCGCAGCCCCGGGCGGATTAGCTGGCCGCCGGTGGTGTTGCTGTCCGGGTGGCTGGTCGCGCTGCTGGTCGCGCTGAGCGAGGCACCGGACTGGGGCTGGGGCTCCAGCCGGGTGCTCGGCCTGCTGGCGGCCGCGGTGGTGCTGGCCGCGGGCTGGGTCATCGCCGAGCTGCGCGCCGCCACGCCGCTGATCGACATGACGATGATGCGGCGGAAGGCCGTGTGGACGAACAACCTGGTCGCCCTGCTCATCGGCGTAGGGATGTACGCGACCTTCGCTTTCCTGCCCGAGTTCGTGCAGACGCCCGCGGCGGCTGGTTACGGGTTCGGCGCGAGCATCACCCGCTCCGGGCTCATGCTGCTGCCCGCCACGATCACCATGTTCGCCGTGGGCATGTTCGCGGGCCGGCTGACCCGCCGGCTCGGCGGCAAGGTCCTGGTCGTCGCCGGCTGCCTGATCGGCAGCGCCGCCATGGCGATCCTCGCCTTCGCGCACGGGCAGGAGTGGGAGATCTACGTGGCGACCGCCCTGATGGGCGTCGGGTTCGGGCTTGCCTTCTCGGCGATGTCCGCGCTGGTCGTCGCCGCGGTGCCGGCTTCCCAGACCGGGGTGGCCAGCGGCATGAACGCGAACATCCGCACGATCGGCGGCAGCATCGGCGCGGCCGCGATGGCCAGCATCGTCACCGCGCACCTTGAGCCGTCCGGACTGCCGGAGGAGTCCGGTTACACGACCGGCTTCGCGGTCATGGCCGCCGGCCTCGTGCTGGCTGCCGTCGCTGGACTGCTGATCCCCTCGGTGCGCCGGCTGGGCCGGACGGCCGGGCAGCTGGAGCACGCCGAGATGTCCATGGTCGCCGGCGGGACCATCGTCGGTGACGAGAGCGAGTGACCGGACCGGGAGGAGCCATCGTGAGCGGCCAGCCGTCCCGGCCGGTGGCCCTCAAGCGCGCTCCCCGGGCCGTACGGCGCGATGCCATCCGGAACCACCACCGCATCCTCGACGCCGCCCGTGAGGTGCTCGGCGAGTCCGGCGCCGGCGCGAGCATGGAGGAGATCGCCGCCCGGGCCGGCGTCGGCGTCGGCACCGTCTACCGCCGGTTCGCCAGCAAGGACGCCCTGATCGATGAGCTCTTGCGGCTCGCGCTCCAGGAGCTGATAGCCGTCACCGAACGGGCGCTGGCGCGCACCGACGGGTACGGACTCGACGAACTGCTCCGCGGCATCGGGCTGTCCTTCGCCGACCACGCGCGGTACGCGAACCTGCTCCTCGAGCGCCCGACCGACCCGGCCGCGTCGCGCCGGATACGGACGGCCATCGACGAGCTCACCGCGCGTGCCCGGGCCGCGGGCACGGTGGATCCGGGCATCACCGTCGGCGACGTCATGGCGCTGATCTATGCCCTGCGCGGCGTGATACAGGCCGCCGGGGAGGAGGTGCCGCCGCAGGCCTGGCCGCGGTTCCTCGACATCCACCTGGCCGGCCTGCGCGCCGCCGCCCCGCTGAGCCTGACCAGGCCGCAGATCCGGCCCGGCGTCCGCTGATACGCTTTCAACGCGAGGTGAGCGGGCCCCATGCAGTCGAGATCTCCGGCCGACGACCGGGCCGCCATCGCGGAGCGTCTCGCCGGCTTCCAGCGGGTCCCGATCGTCCGGCCTGGCCTGCGGGCCGCGTCGGTAGCGGTCTGTCTGGTGGTTCAGCAGGGTGCACTGTGCCTGCTTATTACCAGGCGGGCGGCCAACCTGCGTAACCATCCAGGCCAGTGGGCGCTCCCCGGCGGGAGCCGCGACCCCGGCGAGTCCGCCGAGGGGACGGCCAGGAGGGAACTGCGCGAGGAAACGGGCGTCGCGGTGCCGGCGAGCGATGTCCTCGGTGTCCTTGACGACTACGTCACGCGGTCGGGTTACCTCATCACCCCCGTGGTGGTGTGGGGAGGACCGGTGAGCACCACGATGACGGGCCCGCCCTCCGAGGTCGCCCGGATACACGTGATCCCGCTGGCCGACCTTGACCGGCCACCCCAGCTGCTGCGCATCCCGGAATCCGAACGGCCGGTGCTGCGGCTGCCGCTGCTGCGCGGTTTCGTCTACGCTCCGACCGCCGCCGTCATCCATCAGTTCTGCCAGCTGGCCCGGCACAGCAGAACGACCAGGGTGGCCCACTTCGAGCAGCCCGTCTTCGCCTGGCGGTAGCCCCGATAGCTGACGGGGCAGGACGGCCGGGGTGATACCCAACCACGCCGTTCCCACCGCCAAGCCCGCGCGGGCCGGATCGTAACCTCGGGGTCAGTGGCCGGCGTTCTGGCCGCCGTCGACGTGCAGGATCTCGCCGGTGATGTAGGGCGACGATTCCAGGAACAGGACGGCGCCGACCACGTCGCTAATCTGGCCGGGGCGCCCGAGCGGCGGGAGCTGGTCGCCGAGCGCGGCGTAGCTTTCCGGCGGGTGCATCGGCGTCTGGATGACGCCGGGCGAAACCGCGTTGACCCGGATGCCCCGGGCGGCGTACTCGACGGCCAGTGACCTAGTGGCGGCGGCCAGGCCGCCCTTGGTCAGCGCGGTCAGCACGGCCGGCACGCTGGAGTTGGCGACCTCGGCGATGGTGGCGGTGATGTTGACCACGTGACCGCCGCCTCCGGTCAGCATCCCGGCGATGGCACGCTGCGTCAGCCAGAAGAACCCGGTGAGGTTGACGCCGGTCACCGCGGCGTAGTCGGCGGCGGTGTAGTCGGTGAACGGCTTGGAGAGGTAGACGCCGGCGTTGTTGATCAGGGTGTCGATGCGCCCGAACCGTTCCATCGCCCCGCCGATGATCCGGTCGGCGGTAGCGGACTCGGCGATGTCTCCTTCGACGGTTAGCACGTCCGGGTCCTCGGCGGGCTTGATCGTCCGGGCGCTAGCCACGACGGCCCAGCCCTGCCGGCGGTACGCGGCGACCAGGCCGGCGCCGATGCCCTGCGAGCCGCCGGTGATGATGGCGACCTTGCCGTTCACGGCCTGCCCGCCGGGTCGCTGGGATGCGGGGTGAGCGGCGTGGTCTGCACCGTCATCCAGGCGTCCAGGGGCAGCGACGCCAGGATCGCCTGCATCTCGGCCGCGTCCCGGCCTTGCCACAGGCCCAGCGCCCGCCCCTCGCCGGGCAGTCGCCAGAGCCGGAGGAGGTGTCCCTGCGCGGCTAGCTCCTTCGCCCGGGCCGCCTCGCGGGCCTCGGTCTCCTCGGCCGCCCGGCCCGGGGTGCCCGCCGGGATGGTGATGGTGAAGGTGGTCAGGAACTCCGGGACTCCCGGCTGGGGCGCCTGAGCCGGGTCGTTCGGATGCGGCGAGAGCGGCGTGACCTCATCGGTGCGCCACACCCGCAGCGGCATCGAGGCCAGGACGTTCTCGAGCTGGCCGCCGTCGGCCGCGGCGAACAGCCCGAGGCTGCGCCATTCACCCGGCTGCAGCGGCGGCCGCCACAGCCGCAGCAGGTGCCCGGTCGCCGCGAGCTCGCCGGAGTGGGCGGCCTCGCGCGCCCGGACGTCGTCGACGGCCTGCGCCGGGGTCCCGTCCGGAACGTGGGTGGTCATCGTGACGAGGTATTCCATCCTGAGCGCCTCCTGTTTCATGGCAAGTGACACCGCTGCCCGTTAGGTAAAAAGATTTGATTATTCCGAACGGACCGTGGTCTCACGTCACCGTCACGTCGCTGACTAGGTCGTTCATGGGATCAGCTGCTCGCCGCCGTCGATGTCGTAGGTCGCGCCGGTGAGCGCGGTGTTGATCATGATGTGCACGGCGAGCGCGGCGACGTCGGCCGGACCGATCACGCGCCCGATGGGCAGGGTGGCGCGGAGCTGATCGCGGCGCTTGTCGAGGTCGTCGCCGAGCAGCGACGCGGAAAGCGGCGTGTCGACGAAGCCGGCGGCGATCAGGTTGACCCTGATCGGCGCCGCCTCCAGCGCCAGGTTGGCGATCAGGGCGGGCAGCGCGGCGGTGGCCGCCGACATAAGCGCCTGGCCGGATCCTGGCCGGCGCCCGCCGGTGCCGGCCATGAACAGCAGCGTGCCGCCGGGCCGTACCCGGCCGACGGCGTGCTGCGCGACGGCGATGGCCAGCCACTGGTGATCGTCGAAATCGCGGTGCGCCCGCTCGCGGTCGAGGTCGGCCAGGGGCGCGTAGTACGGACCGGGACCCGTGACCATCACGTGGTCGATCTGCCCGGACAGGCCGGCGAAGAACCGGTCTAGGGCGGCCGGGTCGGTGGCGTCGAAGGCGGCGGTGCTCAGCGCGCCGAGTTCGGCCGCGGCCCGCTTGAGGCGGTCGGGATTACGGCCGGTCAGGATGACGTCGGCGCCTTCGGAGCGGGCTCGCCGGGCGGTCTCAAGCCCGATGCCGCCGCTGCCGCCGATCACGACGACGGTTTGCCCGGGCAGTTCCGGTTCGCGTGTGGTGGTCATGAGTGTCCTTCAGCGGCCGGGACCGGCGGGCGGGCGCCGGCGGCCGTGATCTGGCCGTGCAGTGCCTTCAGCGCGTCCACGTAGATCTCGGAGAAGGTGGGGAACGGCTGGATGACATCGCGCAGCACCGCCAGCGGCACGCGGGCGCGGATGGCCAGCGTGGCCTGCTGCATCCACTCACCCGCCTCGGGGCCGAGCGCGGCGGCGCCGGTCACCCGCTCGCCGTCGGACAGCAGGGTCAGGAAACCGTTGGACTGCGCGTAGTCGTGGGTGTAGGTGGCCGTCTTGGCCACCCCGGAGATCGCGGCGGTGGCGCTGAAGGCGGCCTCGGTGGCCCCCACCGAAGCCGCTTGCGGGTCGGTGTAGACCACATCAGGAATGGCCTCGTAGTGAGCCTCGCGAGGCTCGCCGAGGATGTTAGCGGCGACGACCTCGCCCTGGTATTTGCCGACGTGGGTCAGCAGTCGCACGCCGGTGACGTCGCCGACGGCCCACAGGCGCTCGCCGGCCCGCAGCCGCGCGTCGACCGGAATTCCGTGCCCGCCGGCCTGGACACCCACCGTTTCCAGGCCGTCCGGCACCCGCGGGCGCCGGCCGGTGGCCACCAGCAGGTGGTCACCGCGCAGCTCGTGGCCGTCCTCCAGGGTCAGCACGTAGTCCTGGCCGTCGCGCCGCGCGGCGGTCGCGTGCAGGCCCAGGAAGAGCTCGGCGCCGTCGCGCCGCAGGACCTCCCCGAGCGCGTGGCCCAGCGGCGCGGGCTCGCGCGCGAGCACGTGCTCGGCGCCCTCGACCAGGGCGACCTCGCCGCCGAGGCGCAGGACGGCCTGCGTCATCTCGGCGCCGACCGGCCCGCCGCCGAGGATGAGCAGGCGGCGCGGAACGGCCTTCATTCCGGTCACCTCGCGGTTGGTCCAGATACCGTCAAGCTCGCGCAGGCCCTGGACGGGCGGGATGACCGGATCGGAGCCGGTGGCCACCACCACGTGTTCGGCGGTGTGGCGGACGCCGTCGACCTCGACCACGCCGGTCCCAGCGAGCCGGCCGGTCCCGCGCAGCAGGTCGATGCCCTTGCTCGCCAGCCAGGCCTGCTGCCCGTCGTCGGAGTAGTTGCCGACCATGAAGTCGCGGTAAGCCAGTGCCGCCTGCACGTCAACTTGCGCGCTGGCCGCCGCTTCGCGCGCGCCGTGCACCGCCTCACCGGGGCGCAGCAGCGTCTTGGACGGGATGCACGCCCAGTACGAGCATTCGCCCCCGACTAGCTGCCGCTCGACCAGGGCCACCCGCAGGCCGCCATCGGCCAGCGCGCCGGCGCAGTGCTCGCCGGGTGAGCCACCGCCCAAGACGATGACGTCGTAGTCGCTCACGTCGCCAGCTCCGCTAGCTCGCTCGCGGAATCAACTGTCGTCTGCATGCTCACTCCTATTCGGTTGCCCGGTTACCGGCCGGGAGGCGGGTGGTGATCTCCTGGACAAACCAGGTGTTGCCGTCGAGGTCACTGAACGAGACGAACGAGCCGTAGCCCTGGTGGTCCGCGGCCGGGCCGGGTACCCGTCCCTGCGTGCCGGTGGGATGCCACGTCCCGCCGGCGTTGCGGAACACCTCGAGTTTGTAGTCCATTACCTGCTGCTCCCTTTCCCGCTGATAGGTGGCTTATGACAGCTACGATCTCGCCGCAGGCCCGCCGGTCGCGCCCGTGAATACCCCTGGTCTGCGCCCGGGCCCTGGTCATCTTCAGGAGGTGTCGACGGGTGCCTCGATGTCGTCGTAGACGCGGGCCGCGGCCAGCAGTCCGTCCGGGCCGCGTTCGTAGACCCCGATTCCTGCCTGGGGCGGCAGGTCATGGCGGCCCCAGCGGACGCAGTTGAATTCCAGGGCGCAGCGCACGCCGTCGTCGGTCACGGCGCAGGGCTGCAGGCCGATGCCGCCGCCCGCGCTGAAGTACCTGGTGAAAAAGGCGCGCAGCTCGCCGGCGCCGCGGTGGGAGTAGTGCGGGCCGATGGGCTCGCGGTAGTACCCATCCGGCTCGAAGGCGTTCACTATCGCTTCGGCGTCACCGGCGGCCAGCGCGGCCTGGTAGCGGCCGACGACATCACCGGGGCGGGCGGGCCCGGGCTTGAGTATGGCCGGCCTCAGGTGGCGCCGCCCGTCGACCGGCCACTGGCTGCAGTAGGTGCGGAATACCACCGACTCGTCGTCGGGGGATTCGGCGACGACCGCGATCGGCCAGGCCAGTTCGCGCCCATCGCCGGCCAGGTGCGCCAGCATCTCTACCACGGCCCGCCCGTCCGCGTACGTGGCGGCCACGGTCTCGATACGGGCGTGGCGCTCGGACAGCCAGGATTGATTCTGGCTGACGAACCGGCGCAGCTGCCGGTGGCCGCGGATCTCGCCCGCGCGAGGGTCGTAGATCACCACCTCGCCCGGCCACACCGTCTCCAGGGCGCGGGTGTCGCCCTTGTTCAGTGCGGTGAAGTACTGCGCGACCGGATCGGCCTGACCAGCGGCGCGAGTCTGCCTACGGGCCAGCTCCACCGCGTTGGCGAAGTCCGGAAACCACGGCATCGCGATCCCCTTAATCCTTATGCCGGCCTGCCGGCCCCCAGCCAGAACTGCGGAATGCCCGTGGCTACAGCGTAGACCGGGCCGTCGCCCGCGTCACTCGCGGCGGTCCGCATTGGCCTCGTTGCGCGGCTCGCTGTTGTGATGAAACCCCGGTTTCAGCACACCCCTGTGTGCTGAAACCGGGGTTTCATTCCGCTTCGCGGGGACACCCGGGCCGCTTCGCGGGGACACCCGGGCCGCTGAGCGGGGCGAGGGCGCTGCTGGCTGGCTTAACATGACGGGGTGCGCTGAGTACCAACGGGGCGGTGCTCGCGGGATGGAACTGGGTGGATGTCATGTCGACTGCGGAGCAAGCCGCCGGCCCGGGCGGCCGGCTACGCCGGCCCAAGGACGGGACCGAGCCCGCCGATGGCCGCGCGGCCCGGTCGCACCGCTCGCGGCGGGCGATCATCGAGGCGATGCGGGCCCTGCACGCCGAGGGCGACCCGCGGCCGACCGCCCCCCAGGTGGCCGAGCGGGCGGGCGTGTCGGTGCGCACGGTCTGGCAGCAGTTCGCCGATATGGAGACGCTCCTGGTCGAAGCCATCCGGCGCGACGATCAGATCCTGAAGTCGCTACTGGAACGAATCGAGCCGGATCAGCCGCTGGCCGCGCGCGTGAACCTGTTCGTCGGCCAGCGGGCGCGGATCCTGGAGCAGATGACTCCGACCTGGCGGGCGGCGCGCATTCACGAGCCGTTCTCCGGGCAGCTGAAGCGTCACAAGGCCAAGATGCTGGCGGTGGCGAAGGCGGACCTCGAGGCGGTATTCGCGCGGGAGCTGGCCGGCCTCGAACCAGCGCGGCGCCAGCAGCTGGCCGACAGCTTGCACGCGGTCAGCATCTGGTCGTTCTGGGAGTCGCTGCGCGCCGAGCTCGGTCTCGACCCGGCGCAGGCCAGGCAGATCCTCGCCTCGACCTTCACCGCGCTGCTCGCCGGGGCCGTATCGCGCTGACCCTGACTGCGGCGTCACCTGCGGGCCGTCAATCCCGTAACGGCCTGGCCTCAGGCCATTGAATTTGCACTTCTCGTGCGGATAATTAACCTCGACAGCCCCGGTTACCCCCGGGTATCCGCCGACGATGACGATGGCGAGGCCAGCATGAGCGTGACTGCGGAAGGTCCGGTTGTCAGCCGCCCGCGAGCGGGATCGTGGTTGTGGCACCGGCAGCTCGACACCTATCCGGAGACCGGGCCGCGGATCGCGTTCCTCGCGATCACGGTGCTGGCCACCATCACGCTGTACTACGAGCTGTACGTCGGCGGCTCGGTGGCCACGCTGCTGCTGACCAACTTGCACATGACCTTCACGTTCTACGTGATCACGCTGGCGTTCGGGAACCTGATCGGGGCGTTCGGCTCGGTGTTCGCCGGGCTCACCGACCGGTTCGGCCGGGCCAACCTGGTGGTGTTCGGGCTGTTCTTCACCGGGGTCTTCGTGGCGTTCATCATCCCGGCCGCGACGAACAAGTGGGCGTTCACCATCGAGAGCTTCGTAGTCGGGTTCATCGAGGGCGTCTGCCTGGTCGCCACCCCCGCGCTGATCAGGGACTTTTCCCCGCAAGTGGGCCGCGCCACGGCGATGGGGTTCTGGACCAGCGGCCCGGTGCTCGGCAGCCTGATCGTCGCGGTCGTCGGCAGCGCCACCATTCCGGTGGTCGTGACCGACCCGCATTTCTGGACCCACGAGTACCGCATCTGCGGCATCGCCGGGCTGGTCGTGTTCGTGATCGCGCTGATCGGGCTGCGCGAGCTGTCCCCGCAGCTGCGCGACCAGCTGATGGTGAGCATGCGCGACCGGGTGCTCATCGAGGCCCGGGCCAAGGGCTTCACCGACGCGGACATCGAGGCCGCGCTGCGTCATCCGTTCCGCCAGCTGCTCAAGCCCGACATCATCATCTCCGCCGTCGGCATCTCGGTGATGCTGCTGATCTACTACACCGCCGTCGCGTTCAGCGTGATCTACCTGAACACCGTGTTCGGCTTCTCGGTCAAGGACGCCAACGGGCTGGGCAACTGGAACTGGGGGTTCAACGCCCTCGCGGTGATCCTGATCGGGTTCGTCGCCGACCATTTCCGGGTCCGCAAGCCGTTCATGGTGATCGGCGGCGTGCTGGCCGCGGTGATGACGGTGATCTACCTGGAGCAGGCGGGCCACCACCCCGGCTACTACACGCTAGCGATCATGCTGGCGCTGCTGGCGGTGGGCCTCGGCGTGGCCTACACCCCGTGGATGGCCAGCTTCACCGAGACCGTCGAGGCCCGTAACCCGGCGCTCACCGCCACCGGCCTGGCCATCTGGGGCTGGATCGTCCGGGTGACGGTGTTCATCTCGTTCCTGATCATCCCGGTCGTGGTCACCTCGGTCACCCCGCTGGTCGACTACGGGGCGACGGTGGTGGCGTACTCGACTCAGTACAGCAGCGAGCTGGCCTTCGCGCAGACGCACCCGAACGTGGTGGCGGCCGCCCAGAAGGTCCCCCCGTCGGTCATCGCCACCGCCCAGTCGATCCCGCCGGCGGTCCTGGCTACCGCCCAGAAGATCCCCCCGTCCGTCCTGGCCACCGCGCAGACGGACGCCACGCAGCTCGCGAACGCGCAGAAGCTGGCGCCCGAACTCGCGGTGATCCAGGCCCACCCGGCGCTGTTCGCCAGGCTGGCCACCTACAAGAACCCGGCCACGATCCCGCCCGCGCTCACGGCCCAGGCGATCGCCGCCGCCGGGGGCGGGGCCAAGGGCCTGAAGATCCTGGCGACGATCGCGGCCAACCAGGCGGCCATCGCCGGGGTGATCGCGGTCGGACCCGCGCTGCAGACCGTCGCCCCGTACGCGGCGGACCTGACAACCATCGCGCCGTACTCGACGCAGCTGAAGACCATCGCGCCGTACTCGGCGGAGCTGACGACCATGGCGCCGTACTCGGCTCAGCTGACCGCGCTGGCCAAGGTCCCCCCGTCGGCCATCGCCTACCTGAAGGCGCACGGCGCCGCGGTGCAGAAGGCCGCCGCGCAGACCGGCGGCCAGTGGAAGACCTGGTACTGGATCTGCTTCGGCGGGATCATCTTCTTCCTGCTCACCATCCCGCTGCTGCGCGGCCGCTGGAAGCCAGCTGACGCCCGCCGCGACGAGGAGGAGCACGAGGCCATGGTGCAGGCCGAGCTGGCCAAGCTCGGGTCCTGAACCGGGCGGCCCGCTGAGCAGCCGGCCCGGCTGCTCAGCGGGCCGGCTGCAGGCGCTCGGCCGGACGGAACTCGAGCCCCTCGGAGTCGACAGGCCCGCGGAACAGCGCCGCGTCCCTGAAGTAGTGCTGCTGCAGCCGCCACGGGGCCCGGTCGCCCTGCAACGGCAAGGTGGCGCGCCCGCGCTCGAAATAGCCAGAGGTCATGTCGATGAACGGCCGCGTGCCCGTCTGTCCGGCCGGCCGGCGCGGCGTGACGATCGCCAGCTGGTGCTGCCGCATGTAACGCAGCATTCGGGCGACGTGACGGGAGACGAGATCGACCTTGAGCGTCCACGAGGCGTTGGTGTAACCGATCGCGAAGGCCATGTTGGGCACCGATTCGAGCATCATTCCCTTGTAGGCGACGCGCTGCGGGACGGGGACGGCTTCGCCCTCGACGGTCAGTTCGATCCCGCCCAGCGGGAGCAGGTTCAGCCCGGTCGCGGTCACGACCACGTCCGCCTCGAGCTCGGCGCCGGACCGCAGCCGCAGGCCGGCCGGGGTGAACGCCTCGATGTGATCGGTCACCACCTCGGCCTTACCGGACTTGATCGCCGCGAAGAAGTCACCGTCGGGTACCAGGCACATGCGCTGGTCCCAGGGTTCGTAAGCGGGCTTGAAGTGCTTGTCCACGTCGTACCCGGCCGGCAGGCGCTTGACGGCCGCCTGGCGGAGCATCGCCCGCATCCGCGCCGGGTACCTGCGGCACAGCCGGTACAGGGCCGTCCCGACCCGCGCGTTCTTCCATCGCACGGCCGCGTAGGCCTGGCGCTCGGGAAGCACCTTGCGCAGCAGGTCGGCGAGCGGATCGCGGCTGGGCAGCGGCATGATGAACGACGGCGAGCGCTGCAGCATGGTGACTTGGGTCGCGATCTCAGCGATGGCCGGGACCAGCGTGACGGCGGTCGCGCCGCTGCCGATGATCACGACCCGCTGGCCGGTGAGGTCGAGACCGTCGGGCCAGTGCTGCGGATGCACCACGAGGCCGGCGAAGTCCTCGCGGCCCGGCCAGGACGGCTCGTAGCCCTGGTCGTACCGGTAGTAGCCCGAGCACAGGTAGAGGAAGCCGCACGTCCGGGTGATCCGCGCGCCGGTCTGGGTGTCCTCGACCGTCACGGTCCACCGGGCCTGGCGGCCGGACCAGTCCGCGCTGAGCACCCGCGAGTGGTAGCCGATCTGCCGGTCGATGCCGTAGGCGGCCGCCGTTTCCCTGAGGTAGCGGAGAATATCCGCGCCGCCTGCGATCGACTCGGGGTCCTGCCACGGGCGGAAGGGGTAACCGAGGGTAAACATGTCCGAGTCTGACCGTACGCCGGGAAACCTGAACAGGTCCCATGTCCCGCCGCTGGTGCCACGCGCCTCGACGATCGCGTACGAGACGCCGGGGGCATCGGTCTGCAGGCGGCAGGCGGCGCCGATACCGGACAGGCCGGCGCCCACAATCAGGACGTCTACATGGGCCGCAGTCGTGCTCACCGTGCTCCCTGTCGCTCGCACCACCGTCCGTTCAGAATAATCAGATTTTTACCGAACGGGCAGGGGTGCCTCGATCCGCGGATACCTGGCGCCGCTCCTAGGCTGGGGGCGTGCGCGAGGAACTGCCTGCCGCCGCCGGGGCCCGGCTGGCGCGAATCCGGTCGAGCGGCACGTGGGGTTCCGCGCTGACGACAGACGAGTTCGCCGCCATCCGCAGCGTGGGCTTCCAGCCCGTCGGCCAGGTGCTCGGCGCGGCTGCCTACGCCGTCGGCTACACCGGGTACAGCTGCCCCGGCGCCTGGCGGCCGCGCGAGCCTGCTCAGTCCGCGACCCAGGTCTCGGGGCCAGGCGACCCCGGGTCGTTCGGCCCGCTCGTGCAGGCCATGGGGCAGGCCCGGCACACGGCCATCGACCGGATGACCGCCGAGTGCGGTGAGCTTGGCGGGCACGGCGTGGTGGGCGTCCGGCTGTCCAGCGGGTCGTTCCCGCTCGTGGGCGGGGCCGAATTCGTGGCTATCGGCACCGCGGTCCGCGCGCCGGGCGCGCCCGGGCTAGGGGTGCCCTTCACCTCTGACTTGTCCGGGCAGGATTTCGCCAAGCTGATCATGACCGGGTGGGTTCCCGCGGGACTCGTCCTCGGCCTCTCGATCGCCTCCCGGCACGACGACCAGCCGACCGCCCGCCAGACTCGCTGGCGGTCGGGCAACACCGAGGTCGCCGGCTGGACCGAGCTGGTCAGCGAGTCCCGGCGCGACGCCAGGCACCAGCTGGAAGGCGACGTCAGGCGGCTCGGCGCCGAGGGCGTGGTGATCGCCCGGATGGACTTGCGGGTGCGCCAGCGGGACTGCCCGGCGCAGGTGGGCCGCTACGACCACGTCGTGGAGGCCACCGTCATCGGTACCGCCATCGCCTGCTTCTCCGCTGCGCCGCCGCGTCAGGCCGGGCCGGCGCTGGCCGTCATGTCGCTCGACCCGCAACGGCGCCAGGCCGCCAGAATCCGGATATTACGTCGGGCCGCCGTCTTCCCGCCGGTGCAGGGCGATCACGGGGACCGGGCGGGTGGTTCTTCCCTGGTAGACCACGAGCTGCGGGTACCTGGCGGCGAACCGCTCGAACAGGGCGTCCCGTTCCTGGCCGCTGGTGACGACCGCCGTAGCGTCGAACACTTCCGTGCCCGCCTCGACCGTCACCCGCGGGTGAGCGATCAGGTTGTAGTACCAGTCCGGGTGGGCCGGAGCCCCGCCAGCCGCGGCGACGACGATATACCGGCCGCTGTCAGCCAGGTAACTGAGCGGCGTCGTGTGCGACCGGCCGCTTCTGGCCCCGGTCGTGGTGAGCAGCAGCAGCGAGAAGCCGGTGTAGTCCCCGCCGACCTCGCCGCCGTGGGCGCGGAACTCGGTGACGACCTGCTGGTTCCGCCTGCTCTGGTCCTGCTCGGGCATGATGTCAGATGCGCTCCTGCGTCGCGGAGTCGGGCACTCCGCCGAAATACTGCTCGAGGACCTGGCGGAACACCGGCTCGCCGGGATCGGCGTGCATGAACAGTGTGACCGAAGAGCACAGCTTCTGCGCGTCGACGGCGCCGAAGATCTGCTCGGCGGTGCGGCCGCCGGGGCCGCCGGCCAGGATGGCGGCGCACTCGGTCAGCCGCGGGCCGAGTACCGGATGCGCCAGATAGGCCCGGGCCTCCGCCAGCGAGGTGATGGCGTACCTCCGTGCGGTCGGGCTGTATCCCAGGCCGGCGATCTGCGGGAAGATAAACCACATCCAGTGGCTGGCCTTGCGACCCGCCCGCAGCTCAGCGGCGGCGCGGGGGTAGGTACCGCCGGCGTCCTGCGCCGCCACGAAACGCTGCAGGTCATACGGGTCGTCCGTTTTCATGCCCCTGATTCTGCCGGACCGGTGGCGGTGCCGGGCTTTCCGGGCCAGCAGGCTTTGCCGTCCGCCGGGCCGGACTTCGACGTGCTCGAGTGGCGCTGAGCTCATTACATCTCGTGTCTGCGGAGGTAACGCCGGATCCCGGGCTGCCGTAACGTCCCGTTCCCGGCTGACCGGTCCCATTTCCAGGTATGGATGTGGCAGCCTGCACACAAGAGTGTGCAGGCTGCCACATCCATACCCAAGGCCCACTCCCTAGCATGAGGCTTCGGTGGCTGGCGGGGCCTATGTTGCGAGGGGGCGGTCGGCCGGGCCGGCGGCAACGTCCCGGCGGGCCGGCGGCAGCGGCATGCGGAGTCACGGCAGCGCCGCCCTAGGCGGCGAGTTCGGCGTAACGGCCGGCCTCGGCGAGGAGGCTGACGTGATTGCCGGCCTCGACGATGTGGCCGTGATCCAGGACCACGATCTGGTCGGCGTTCCGCACGGTGGACAGCCGGTGGGCGATGGTGATGGTGGTACGGCCCCGGGCGAGGTCGTCGAACGCCTGCTGCACCGCGCGTTCGGTTTCGGTGTCGAGGGCACTGGTGGCCTCGTCGAGCACGAGCACCCGCGGGTCGCGCAGCAGGGTCCGGGCGATGGCCAGGCGCTGCTTCTCCCCGCCGGAGAAACGGTGCCCGCGCGAGCCGACCATGGTGTCGTAGCCGTCCGGCAGGCCGGCGATCAGGTCGTGGATCTGGGCGGCGCGGGCCGCGTCCTCGATCTCGGCGTCGGTGGCCCCGGGCTTGGCGTATCGCAGGTTCTCTCGCACGGTCGTGTGCAGGAGGTAGGTCTCCTGGCTGACCACGCCCACGATCGCCGCGAGGTCGGCGAGGCGCATGTCGCGGATGTCGATGCCGTCGATCCGGACGCTGCCGCTGCTGGGGTCATAAAGCCGGGCCATCAGTGCGGCCATGGTCGTCTTGCCCGAGCCGGTCTCGCCGACAAGCGCCAGCGCGCTTCCGGCCGGAACGTCCAGGTCAATGCCGGTCACGGCGGCCCGGTCCGCGCCCGGGTAGGCGAAGCTGACGTCCTCGAAACGGACGTGCCCGGCGACCCGGGCGGGGTCTACCGTCACCGGGTGGGCGGGCTCGTCGACGTCGACGGGCAGGTCGAGGTACTCGAAGATCCGCGCGAAGAGCGCCAGCGAGCTGATCACAGAGACGGTCGTGCTGAGCAGTCCGGTCACCGGCCGGAACAGGGTGTTCTGCAGGGTGGTGAAGGCGATCAGCGTGCCGATGCTGACGGTGCCCGCGGTGACCGGCAGGCCTGCGGCCAGGTAGATGATCGCCGGGATCGCGGCGAAGATGATGCTCAGCGAGGCCATCCGCCAGCGCCCGGCCAGCTGGGAGCGGAGCTCCAGGTCGATCAGCCGGGACGAGGAGGAGGTGAACCGCTGGACCAGGGACGGTCCGGTGCCCATCGTCTTGGCCAGCTGGATGCCGTTGACCGACAGCCCTTCCTCGACGATGACGTTGATGTTGGCTAGTTCGCGCTGCTGCTCGGTGGTGATGGCCCGGCGCATGCCCGCGACCTTGCGGGTCAGGTAGATGGCGGGCGGCATGACGACCAGCGAGATGAGGGACAGCCGCCAGGACAGCGCGACCATGGCGATCGTGGTGGCGACCGCGGTGGTGAGGTTCGAGGCGATCGAGGTCGCGGTCGAGGTCACGACCGATTCCATGCCGCCGATGTCGTTGGTGATGCGGGACTGGACCTCGCCGGTGCGGGTCCGGGTGAAGAAGGCCATCGACTGCCGCTGCAGGTGGCCGAACACGCTGGTCCGCAATCCGTGCATGACCTCCTGCCCCACCCGGGTGCTGATCCAGGTCTGGATCACGCCGAACGCGGAGGTGATGCCGGCTACGGCGACCATGCCGATCACCAGCCAGGCCAGCAGCCGCACGTTCTTCTCGGGCAGCGCGGTGTCGATGACCGCGCGGAGCAGGAACGGGGAGGCCAGTCCGACGATGGAGGAGGCGGCGATGATGGCGGTGACAATCGCCAGCGGCCACCGGTAAGGGGTGAACAGGCGGCCGATGCGGCGCAAGGACACCTCGCGTGCCTGCGCCTTCTCGGCGGCCGTAACGGTCTTTGCGCCCCGGGTCCGGCCCGGGCTCGTACTATCTCGGTTCATGGGTGGTGACGCCAAGGTTGACTCGATTCTGCCGGTGCGGCCCGTTGCCCGGGCCGGTGAGTTATTTACTGAGGTTACCTCAATATGAGGTAACAACACCAGATTCTGTTACCCTATTCCTGTGACCCAGGACCCGAATCTGGCGGCCGAGCGCGGCTCGGCCGGTGCGGAGCCGCTGTCGGAGGCCTTCTGGTCGGTCGCGAGCAGGCTGCGTGAGATATCCAAGGAGACCCTCGCGCCCTGGGACATCACCCCTGGTCAGCTGCGGGCTCTGCGCGTCCTCAGGCGGCACGGGCAGATGCGCCTGTCCGAGCTTTCCGACCACTTGCATATCGCGCCGCGGTCGACCACCGAGGTCGTCGACGCCCTCGAAGCCCGGGACCTGATCCAGCGGCGCCCCGACCCGGGCGACCGGCGGGCCACTCTGGTCGAGCTGACCGAGCACGGCGCCGGCGTCCTGGACGCGATCCGCGCCGCCCGGGGAAGCGATGCCGAGCAGGTCTTCGGCCGCCTCAGCCCGGCCGACCGCGCTCATCTCGCCCGCATCCTGCGCCTGCTCGCGGGCTGATCCGTTCCCGCGCTCCGGTGACAGAAAGACCCGGTTCGGTGCATTACGCAGGCAAACATTACCGATTACCCGTTTCGGTGGATACCGACCTGCTTGTGTGCTCTGCTAGCCCCTGTTGCGGCAGCGTCATGCCGCGGCTTAGGGGGTGGCGAAATGCGGGCTAGGGTAACCGCGGCTGCGTGCCGCCCGGGTGCATCCTCCTGGCTGCTGCCCTCATGCGCGCGGTAGCGCCCGGCACCTCCAGCCGGCCTGCGGCAGGACCGGCGAGCCCGGCGCCAGGACCGGCGAGCCCGGCGCCAGGACCGGCGAGCCCGGCGAAACCGGCCCGGCCCGAGCCGTCGTGGGGCCGGGTGCTGGTCACCACGGTCAGGCAATGGGTCTGGTGGCGGCTACGGCTGGCCGGTTTCGGGTCCGCCCCAGCCGGAGCGCGAACCCGGAGCGGGTTCCGGCGGCGTCGCGGGCGCTCGAGCGTACTGTCCGGCTGGCGCTCGCGCCTGGCCGCCATCGGCACGGCCCTGGCTCTCGGCGCGGTGGCTGCCCTCCTGGTCACCGGCAGTATCTCCCCGGCCGCGCGGGTGCTGCCGACGGGAAATCACCCAGCGGCCAGCGCGGCCACGCCCGCTGAGGCGGTACGGTCCCAGGCCGCCGCCTGGATCGCCAGCCAGGTGGGCGGCATGGCGATCCTCGCGTGTGATCCCGTCATGTGCGCCGCGCTGCAGGCTCACGGCGTCAGCGCGGGCCGGCTGATGCCGCTGCGGGCAGGCGCCGTCGACCCGCAGCCCGCGACGGCCGGCGCCGAGGTGCTGGTGACCGCCGCACCGGTCAGCCGCCAGTTCGCCGCTGCCTACGCGCCCGCGCTGATCGCCAGTTTCTCCGCGGGCGGTACCCGGATCGACGTCCGCGCGATCGAGCCCGGGGGAGCGGCCGCCTACCAGTCCGCGCTGCGGGCCGATCTCGCCGCCCGCAGGTCCGCGGGATCTCAGCTGCTCCGCAACGGGCGTATCACGTTTACCCCGCCGGACGCCCAGCAGCTCCGGGCGGGCGCCGTGGACTCCCGGCTGCTGGCGACGCTCGCGGCGCTGGCCGCTCAGTACACGTTCCGCGTCGCCGCGTTCGACGATGCCTCGCCCGGCGCCCCGGCGCCGCTCCGCGGCGCCACCATCGTCATCCGCGGCCGCCAGGACGCGGCGGCCGACCTCGCGGCGGCGCTGGCCCTGGTGCGCCAGCAGCCCCCGCCGTACCTGCCGGCGCACGCCGCGATCGTTCCGCTGTCCGCCGGTCAGACCGCGTTGAGCATCGAGTTCGCCGCGCCGAGCCCGCTGGGTCTGCTCACCGCGGTCCTAGCCGTCGCCCCGAAGCCTGCGGCGCAGCCCGCGGGACAGCCGCCGCCACTCGCTCGCAGGCGGGGTCGCTTTACTAGCGTCGATTAACTGAAAGTGCCGCGGGGCGTAAGCCGCTCGCTCGTGGGGTCCGCGCGGATAAGGCTGCAGGGTTGCCTTATCGGCGCGGACCCTCCCATGTCCTCCGCGAGGCCGCCGCAGGGAGGCTGACCGCGCGAGAAGCAAGGAACTCTTATGCAGTAATCATGCCCGCCGACTTACTCAGGGCCGCCCCCGAAGGAGTTCAGGTCTGGCTAAGATTCCTGCGCCTTGAGTTTTCCGCACGCCATCCTCAGCGCCGAAGGCTCTCCCGGCTCCCGACCAAACCTCACCAGTCCGTTAACCGCACCCATCTCCCTGCCCACCTTCCGCGGATCCCCGGCCGGAGTTTGCGTGAGGATCCGGTCTCTGCGGAGGATCCGGTACATCCCGTGAGCATCCCAGATCAACCTGAGTTTGCGGTGTGTCGCGGGCGGATGCCGGTTTTGTTACGATTTCCGTCCCGGTGCGGCATCCGGTACCCGCAGAGCGGCGGTCCGGGCAGGCCCGCCGCCCGCATTTGTCTGAGGTTTCGGGGGTCCTGACCCCCGAAACTGCAGACAAATCGCCTGCCCTCGCCGCCAGGACGGGCACCGCGGGCAGCTGGACAGACACCGGCCGGCGGACGGCGCAGTAAACCACATCACGGGCACCCGGCACGCCTGACACCCACCTTGTTCCGGAACGCTTACCCCGGGCGTCAGTCCGGGTCGGAAGGCGCCGGCCTGGACTCCTCGTGGCCCAGGTTCAGGATCCGCTCGGCCCGGCTCACGATCTCCTCCGCTCGCTCCCGGAACTGATCGAACCGCCACAGGATCTGCTCCACTCGGTTCTGCGACTGACCCGGCGGAGCTGGGGGATGCGGCGGAAGCGGGGGCAGCGGCGGGACTGGGCCCGGGTGGCCCGGATGGCCCGGATGGCCGCGATAATCCGGATGCCCGTGGGTCCGGTACCCCCGGTGGACCGGCCCGCGTGGCCCGTCCTGGAACTCCTCGTCCCCGAACTCCCCGTTCTCAGCCTCACAGGCCAGTTCCTCCGCCTCGTCGGCGAATTCCTGCGCCAGGTCGGCGGCTTCCTGAGCCTGGTCGGCCTGCAGCTCGGCCAGGTCGGCACGGTGCTGGGCCTCATGTGCCGCGGCCCGGGCCTGATTGGCTCGCCGCTGCGCTTGCTCCCGTTCCTGCGGGTCCGCCCAGCCGCGGGTCAGGCTGGCGGCCTCGGCGGCCATATCGGCCGCGTCGTGCGCCATCATGGCCGCCTCGTCCGCCTGCTCGAATCGCTCCCTGGCGCTATCGGCTAGCTCCTGGGCCTGCTCGGCTGCCGCCCTGGCCCGCTCCAGCCGCTCGCCCGGATCGTCCGGGCCCGGGCTCGCCGGATCCGCCCCGGATCCGCGGTCGCGCTCGGCCGCGCGTCTGGCCTCGCAGTAAGGTTCGCCGGTCTCGGCCATGCGCTGACGGGTGGCGCTCTTGCGCGCCTTGTCCTGAGTCATGATGATGTTCTTCCCGGCGGGTCGGCCCGCGTCTGCCCGCCACGGTGAATGGCATGACTGAGAGATGCACACGAGTCGCAGACCCTTGTCCTCGCGGCCATCGTCGGCGCGGGCCGGTCGCTGGCTCGGAAGCGGGCAGGTTGTGCGCTGCCTCTACCGGCAGATTACCCCCGTGCCGGTCCGGCAGCAATGCGGAAAACCCCACCATCGGCGGGCCGGGAAACCCCCCATCCGGTGACACCACGGGCTCGTAACCGGCTGCCACCCCGGGAGCGATGCGCCGCGGGCATGGCTTACGTACAAGCCAGCTCAGCTGGCCGTCGAGGCTGATCAGATGAGAGGCTGATCAGATGATCAGCTACCAAGCCGTATGCGCGTTGGATGCGCCTAGCGCCGCGGGTTATGGAATCCTGAAGCGGTGCATCTGCTGCCCGCGGAACGGTCCGGTCACCGCGTCATCGACGGCGAGCGGATCTGTCAGGCCATCGCCGCCCTGGAGGCCCCCGAGGTGATCCAGGCTCGCGCCCGGCAGTTCGCCGTGCTGGCCGATCCGACCCGGCTCACGCTGCTGACCTGCATCAAGGCCGCCGGGCCGATCAGTGTTTCCGATCTGGCCGCCGCGACGGGGATCAACGACGCCACGGTGTCCCAGACGCTGCGCTACCTGCGCGCCAGCCAGACCGTCATCGCCGAGCGCGACGGCCGGGTGGTCCGCTACCGGCTGGCCAGCACTCCCGTCACCGCGCTGCTGGCATGCCAGTAACCGCCGGGTTACCGTGACTGACCTGGCGCTGGTCAACGCGAACGTGCTGACCATGGATCCCGCCCGGCCGCGGGCTCGCGCGGTGGCCGTCACCGGCGGCCGGATCGAGGCGCTGGCCGCGAGCCCGGCCGCGCTGAGCGCCGACCGGGTGGTCGACCTGCGCGGGGCCACGCTGATGCCCGGCTTCATCGACGCGCACAACCACATGACCGGATTCGGCATGTCGCTCGCCGAGGTCGACCTGCGCTCGCCCCCGATCGGCAGCCTCGATGAGCTGTACGCGGCGATCGCCCGCCGGGCGGAGGTCACCGCGCCGGGGGAGTGGGTGGTGGGGGCGGGCTACGACCAGTACAAGCTCGGCGCCCATCCGCACCGGGACGCCCTGGACCGGGCCGCGCCGGGCCGGCGGGTCTGGCTGCGGCATACCTCCGGGCACATGTGCGTGGTGAACGGTCTCGTCCTCGCGGACCTGGGCCTGGACGCCGCGGCCGCCGACGTGCCCGGCGGCCGGGTCGCCACCGACCCGGACGGGCGCCCAAGCGGGCTGCTCGAGGAGCAGGCCCAGATGCTGGCCGGGACGCTGGTCTACCCGTATCCGCTGGCCCAGCTGACCGACGCCATCGACCGGGCCGGCGCGCAGTACCTGGCCGAAGGCATCACTAGCTGCACCGAGGCCGGCGTCGGCGGCGGCTGGGTCAGCCACAGCCCGGTCGAACTGGCCGCCTACACCGCCGCCCGGGATCAGGGCCGGCTGCGCGTCCGGGTCGAGCTGATGGCCGCCGCCGAGGCCCTGCACGGGCTGGGCGCGCACCCCGACGACGGCCTGGCGCTGGGACTGGATCTGGGTATCCGGACCGGTTTCGGCGACGACTGGCTCCGGATCGGCGCGGTCAAGATCTTCGCCGACGGGTCCCTGGTCGGGCGCACCGCCGCCGTCCACGACGAGTACGCGGGGCCGGACGGGGCCGGCCGCGGCTACCTGCAGACCGACGCGGCGGACCTGCAGGCCACGATCATCGCCGCGCACCGCTCCGGCTGGCAGGTCGCCACCCACGCGATCGGTGACCGGGCCATCGACGTGGTGCTCGACGCGTACACCCGCGCCCTCGAGCAGTTCCCGCGCCGCGACCCGCGGCACCGTATCGAGCACTTCGCGGTGGCCCAGCCCCGCCAGGTCGCCCAGGCGGCCGGGCTCGGCGTGATCGCGGTGCCGCAGGGCCGGTTCGCCGCCGAGCTGGGCGACGGCATGCTGGCCGCCGTCGGCCCGGGCCGGCATGACTGGCTCTACCGCCAGCGGTCCCTGCTGGCGGCGGGCATGGTACTGCCCGGCAGCTCCGACCGGCCGGTCGTCGCGGGGGCGCCGCTGCTCGGCCTGCACGACATGGTAAACCGGCGCACCGCGTCGGGCGCGCCGTTCAACCCGGGCGAGGCGATCACCGCGTCGCAAGCGCTGTACGCCTACACGTTCGGGTCGGCCTACGCCAGCCGCCAGGAACACGTCAAGGGCTCGATCGCTCCGGGCAAGCTTGCCGACCTCGTAGTCCTGTCCGAAGACCCGACCGCCGTCAGCCCCGAGCGCATCGCCGGGCTGCAGGTGCTGGCTACCATTATCGACGGCCAGTGCCGCTACGACAGCGGCGCGATCGACGGCCTGAGCTAACGGTTAACGCCGCGCCGGGGCGGTAGACGACAGTGATGTTCGAAGGTTTCAAGCTAACGCGGATCGACGTCGGCGAGGCCGTGCTGCGGGTACGTCACGGCGGCTCGGGCCCGGCTGTCCTGCTGGTGCACGGCCACCCGCGCACACACGCGACCTGGCATATGGTCGCGCCCATGCTGGCCGAGCAGTTCACGGTGGTGTGCCCGGACCTGCGCGGCTACGGCGAGTCGTCCAAGCCCGCGACGACGCCGGACCACGCCCCGTACTCCAAGCGCGCCATGGCCGGCGACTGCGCGGCCCTGATGCGGGCGCTGGGCCACGAGCACTTCTGCGTCGCCGGGCACGACCGCGGCACCTACGTGGCGCGGCGCCTGGCCGTGGACCACCCGGACTCGGTCCGGCGGCTGTGCCTGATGGAGGGAATACCGATCGGCGGGGCCCTGGCGCGCTGCGACGCTAAGTTCGCGGCCAGCTGGTATCACTGGTTCTTCTTCGGCCAGACGCAGCGGCCCGCCGAGCGGGTCATCAACGCCGACCCGGACGCCTGGTACACCGCGACGGCCGAGCACATGGGTGCCGAAGCCTACGAGGATTACCGGCGCGCAATCCATAACCCGGACACCGTGCACGCCATGATGGAGGACTACCGCGCCGGCCTGGGCATCGACCGCCAGCACGACGACGCCGACCGCGCCGCCGGCCGCCGTATCGCCTGCCCGCTGCTGTTCCTGTGGGCCGCCCGGGACGACCTGGAAGACCTCTACGGCGACCCGCTCGCGATCTGGCGGGACTGGGCCGATGACGTCCGCGGCCAGTCGCTCGACTGCGGTCACCACCTCGCCGAGGAGGCGCCGGAGGAACTGGCCGCGCTGCTGGCAGGCTTTTTCGCGCCGGCCTGATCACCAGAGCCGGGCGGTGGCCCGGCGCGCTCCTTCGGCCAGCGCCTCGACTTGGCCCACACGATCGTCGGGTGGATCTCCGGCGTGTAGGTGGCCTGGGAGGAGAAGCCGCAGTCGGCGCTGGCCACCACGTTCTCCTGGCCGACAAGCTCGGCGAAGCGCACGATCCGGTCGGCGATGGTGTCGGAGTGCTCGACGATGTTGGTGGCGTGGCTGATGACGCCGGGCAGCAGCACCGCGTCCTGCGACGGCTATCGATCTCGGCCCGGAACGCCGCCAGCGGATCGCGGCCCGGCCGTGGCCCGAAGCCGCTCAGCCGCTGCCCGATGTAGGCGAAGAACCCGGTCTTGGTCTGCTCGCCGTCGGAGACGATGTCCAGCCCGGCCGAACGCTGCCGCACCACGACATCCGCGACGGCCCGGCGTTCGGTCTCGGCGAGTTCCGCTGGATCGACCGCATGCCCCTGCGCGGCCGCCTTCATCAGGTCAAGCAGGGCCGGTGGCCGGGGCAGGCTGCCCACGTTCGTGGTACGGATGCGATTGGTGCTGTGCTGCATGACAGGTTTCTCCCCGTTCCGGCCTGAGCCAGACTAGGGAAAGTGGACGATGAGTCGCTGGCCCGGCTCGCGACGATGACCGAAGCGGCGGGCGGCAGTAGCGCCGCGCTGCTGGCCGCGGCGGCCCGGGCGCGGGACCCGGCGGCCGGCGCGTGCTCGGTCGTGCTCGTCGAGGGCACGAGCGACCAGGCCGCGCTGCGGACGCTGGCCGCCCGCCGCGGGCGTGACCTGGACGGGGAGGGTGTCTTCGTGGTCCCGATGGGCGGCGCGACCAACATCGGGCACTTCCTGGACCTGTTCGGCCCGCGCGGATTCGGCGTCAGGCTGGCGGGCCTGTGCGACGAGGGGGAGGAGCAGGCTTTCCGGCGCAGCCTGGAACGGGCCGGCCTCGGTTCGTCGCTAAGCCGCGCCCGCACCGAACAACTTGGCTTCTTCGTGTGCGTGGCCGACCTGGAGGACGAGCTGATCCGCGTCCTCGGTATCGCCCTGACCGAGCAGCTGATCGAGGCACAGGGCGAGCTCGGGCCGTTCACCACCTTCACCAGGCAGCCGGCGCAGCGGAACCGGACCCGCGAGCAGCAGTTGCGGCGCTTCATGGGCACCCGGTCGGGCCGGAAGATCCACTACGGCCAGGTACTGGCTCAGGCGGTTGACCTGACCCGGGTGCCCCGGCCACTCGACGGCGTGCTGGCTCGCGTCTGATCCGCGGCCCGCTGAGCGGCCACGGCGTCCCGGGTGTCGCGAGTAGCCGGCCCTCGCGCTGCGTTTGTCCGGAAGTGTCCGCGGCGGTGCCAGGTTGTGTAGGGGCGCTGGCTATGTCTTCCGGTCTCCGGGTGGATCAAAGTAGGTGGCCGTGCGCAGGCTCCAGCTGGTCCGCAAGATTACGGAGGCATTGTTCGATGGCGCAGAAGGTGTATAAGACGCTCCTCAAGCCCGTCCCTGAGGACGCCAAGGCGCAGCTGGACGACCTGGCGCGGCGGCTGAAACCGGACGAGTTCGCGGCCGGCGAGCGGCTGCGGGCGGTGGCGGCCGAGCTGGTTCGGTGCGGCCTGGAGGTCACCGCCGTCGATTACCAGGACGGGTCGCAAGAGCTCGAGGCGGTTCTCCCGCAGGCTCGTCAGTCCGGCCCGGTCACGGTGGATCGTGACGGCCAGGGTAACGGCTGCCAGCTCAGCTGGGAAGGCTGGCTCGACATCGCTGACGAGGCCGGGGCCCGGCGCGCCGCGGGTATGGTAACCGCCGTGCTGCAAGGTATCGCCGCCTCGGCCCAGGGCCCGGCGTGACGGGTGAGCCAGACGAGCTCGCCGGGCTGCGGGACGCGTACCCCGGCTACCGGTTCAGGCGAAAGGAAATCCGCGGCGTCCCCTGCTATCTGGCCGAGGCCAGGACCGGGGCCAGCGGCGCGACCGGGGCCAGCGGCGCGACCGGGGCCAGCGGCGCGACCGCGACCAGCGGCGCGACCGCGGCCAGCGGCCCGACCGAAGCCAGCGCCGCCACCGAGGCGCCGCTGGCGGCCGAGGCGCCGCTGGCGGCCGCGCGCAGCCCGGCGGTCCTGGCGGCCATGCTCGCCGCGGCGATGGGGCGGCCGCTGCAGCTGCGGCCCGAGGCCGTGGCCGCCGCCTACCGCCACCGGTTAATGACGGTGACGCAGTGCGCCCAGCTGTTCGGGGTGTCCAGGACGACGATCGTGAAGTGCCTCCTCGCGCAGGGCATCGCCGTGCGCCGGCCAGGGGACGGAGTCGATGAGGCCGCCGTGGTCACTGCGTATCGTGACCAGCGGCTGAGCCTGCACGAATGCGCTGTGCGATTCGGGATCAGCCAGCGTCGCGTGGCCGCCGTGCTCGACCGGCACGGCGTGGCCCGCCGGCGCGGGCCGGCCCGCACAGCGTCGCGGATAAACGTCGCACACTCAAGCTAGCGCTGCTCGACGATCTCCATGCCGTTGCCGTCCGCGTCGCGGAAGGCGAACATCGGCGGGACGCCGTCCCAGCGCAGTACCTCGTCCGTGTCCACGCCGGCGGCCTGCATGCCCGCGTACACGGCGTCAGCATCCGTGGAGGTGAACCTGATGCCGGTCTCGACACCGGCGGGCAGGCCCTCATGCGAGCGGATCAGCGCGATCGACGTCTCCGCTCCGGCCGGCGCCACCTCAATCCAGCGCCGCCCGCCGCCCATGTCGACGTCGAGGCGTTTTTCGAAGCCGAGCGTGCCGACGTAGAACTCAACCGCCCGGTCCTGGTCCGCGACGGGCACGCCCACCGTGCGCACGCCCGTGATCTTGGCTAGCTCGGTCATGTTTCCTCCTTGGCGGGTTCCGCAGGGCAGACGGCGGAAACCCGCCGGGATCATCGCAGCCTCACAGCTCAAGCGCGAGCAGTTTGGCGGCCACCTCGGTCAGGTCTTCGCCGACCACGTCGGGAGGGGCGAAGGGCGCGCCGAAGCCACCGGACTTGCGGCTTACCCAGCCGGTGGTCAGGCCCGCCCGCTTGGCGCCATGGCAGTCCCAGTCATGCGCGGCCACCATCGCCATCCGTTCCGGCGGTACGTCCAGGATTTCCGCGGCGTACAGGTACACCACCACGGCCGGCTTCCACCGGTAGACCTCGCCCACCGTGATCACCCGGTCCACCAGCGCGCCCAGCCCCGAGCGATTGACGAACGACGAGGTGAGGTACGCGGACCCGTTCGTCAGGCAGGCTACCCGCACGCCGGCGTCGGTCAGGAGCGTGATCGCGGGCAGCGCGTCCGGGAAGGCCGGCAGCTCGCCGAATCCCGCCATGATCTGCGCTACCTGCTCATCGCTGATCGAGTAGCTGGTGAGCCCGCGCAGCGAGGCCTCGGCGACGTCGGTGAACGTCGCGTAGTCCCCGGTCGCGGACAGCGCCATGCCGTCGCGCAACGTCCGGGTGTACCAGGCTTCGAGCAGGTGCGGCGGCTGGCCAGCCCGGGTGAGCCGCTCGCGCAGCGGCTCGAGCGACATCAGCGTCTCGATCACGTCGAAGGCGACTACGGTCGGGCGGTGCGTCATGACGACCCGCCCTGGCCGAGTTTCTTCAGTGCGTCCTCGATGGCCCGGTGGAACGTCGGGTAGGCATACGGCATGTTGCGCAGGGTGGCCAGCGGCACCTCGGCCCGGACCGCGACCTGCAGGGCGCTGAGGACCTCACCGCCGTAAGGGCCGGCGAGGTCGCGCCCACCAGCACGGACCGTTCGGCATCCTCGATGATCTTGATGAAGCCGTCGTTGCCTGCCTTGTGAATCCAGCCCCTGGTTGAGTAAGGCACCTGGACGGTCCCCGTGCGCACGTGCAAGCCGGCCGCCCTGGCCTGTTCCTCGGTCAGGCCGACGCTGCCGACCTCCGGGTCGGTGAAGGTCACCCTGGGCACCGCGCGGTAGTCGGCGGGTTCGCCACCCTGGCCCAGGATGTCCCTTACCGCGATGTCCGCCTGGTACATGGACATGTGCGTGAAGGCGCCCTTCCCGGTCACGTCGCCGATGGCCCATACGCCATCCGCGGCGCGCATCCACCCGTCAGTTGGTATGGTCCGCGCCTTCTCGTCCAGGCCGGCAGCGGCCACGCCGAGCGCGGCCAGGTCCACCCGGCGCCCGGTCGCGACGAGCAGTCGCTCGCCGGTGATGACGCCATCGCCGAGGTGAACCGTGAAGTGAGCGCCGTTGTGGCTGATCCGCTCGGCCGGGGCGCTGGTGCACACCTTCATGCCCTCGGCGGTGAAGATCCGCTCGATCAACTCGCTGGCCTCGGGCTCCTCGAACGACACCAGCCTGGGCTGCGCCTCGACCACGGTGACGGCGGCGCCGAAGCGGGCGAACACCTGGGCCAGTTCGGCGCCGATGGCTCCGCCGCCCAGCACGATCAGCGACTCCGGCACCTGTTCGGCCTGGACGATCTCCCGGTTGGTCCAGTAGGGAGTACCCGCCAGGCCGTCGATGGGCGGGACCGCGGGATCGGTCCCGCAGTTGATCATGATGCCCTTGCGGGCCGCGAAGACCCGGGTACCTTCGGCGGTGCTGACGGTCACCTCGCCGGGGGCGGTGATCTTGCCGCGGCCGCGTACCAGATGGCCGCCCTTACCGGTGAACCGGTCGGCGGCCACCTTGTCGTTCCAGTAGTCGGTGGCCTCTTCCCTGATCCGCAGCGCGACCGGCGACCAGTCGGGATTGACGGTCGAGGTCCCGGCCATGCCGGGAACACGCCTGGTTTCCGCGATCAGGTTGGCGGCCCGGATCATCATCTTGGAAGGTACGCAGCCGTAGTACGGGCATTCGCCGCCAACCAGGCGGGATTCGACACCGGTCACATGCAGCCCGTTGTCGGCCAGCGTCCCGGCCGCGTACTCGCCGCCCGGGCCCATGCCGATAACCACCACATCGGTAAGCTCTGGTTGGTCCATGCCGTGCTCCTGCCCTGTGCGGCTTCCCATCATGCAGCCCGGGCCCGCTCAGGCATACCTTTTCGCAGGAATCGGTCCAATTAGCGTCAGCCGCGTGAGCTGGCCATCCGGGCTGGCGGATCCCGGCGGGCCCACGCGTTCGGGTGCCTTTCGCGGCCCCGATTTACGTCAAGGCGCGCTACCGGGGATCATAGGGTGGGCGGAAGGCGTCATGGAGTGATATTCGCCGGTCAGGTGCTGTCGCCATCATCCTCGAGGTCGGAAATGTCCAGTTCGGGCTGACCGTGCACGAAGGCGTCGGGGTTCTCCAGGTCATCGGCGGCGGGCAGTAGGTCCGGGTGGGCCCACAGGGCGTCCCGGCCGTCGATGCCCCTGGCCTCGGTGATTCCCTGCCAGATCGCCGTCGCCTCGCGTAGCCGGCGCGGGCGCAGCTCGAGCCCGACCAGGGTGGCGAACGTCCGCTCGGCCGGCCCGCCGGTGGCCCGGCGGCGCCTGATCGCTTCGGCCAGGGCGTCGGCGTGCGTGAGGCGCTCTCGAGCCGCCGCGCTGACGACCGTGGCCACCCAGCCTTCGACCAGCGCCAGCGCGGTCTCCAGCCGGGTCAGCGCGGCCTTCTGCGCCGGCGTGTCCTCCGGCCGGAACAGGCCCTCGCCGGACAGTGCGTCACGGAGCGCCTCGGGGTTGGTGATGTCGACCTCCGGCATCGCCTCCTGCAGCCGCGCCATGTCGACGGTGATGCCGCTGGCGTACTGCTCGACCGCGCCGAGCAGGTACGCGCGCAGCCAGGGCACGTGCGCGAACAGCCGCTGGTGGGCCGCTTCGCGCAGGGCCAGGAAGAGCCGGACCTCGCCGGCATCGACGGACAGCCCCTGCCCGAACTCCGCCACGCCCGCGGGCAGCAGGGCGGCCACCCCTTCCGGGCCGAGCGGCAGCCCGATGTCGGCGGAGCCGACTACCTCGCGGGCGAGTTCGCCAACCGCCGTCCCGGTCTGGCTGCCGATCATGGCCCCGCCGATTTGGCGCATCATGGCCCCCAGGCCACCGAGCCCGCCCGCGCCGCCGAACGCCCCGAGCGCCTGACGCAGCTCCTCAGGGACCTCCTCGCCGAGCTGCGCGGGATCGGCGTTGAACATCCCGCTCATCGCCTCGACGCCCTTGGCCGCGATGGGATCGCAGAGCTTCGCCCAGACGGGGAAGGTCGCCTCCAGCCACTCCGACCGGCTCCAGGCCTCGATCTTGCGCACGCCGGAAGGGAACGAGGCGGCTTCGTCCAGCCACAGGTCGGCCAGCCGGACCGCCTCGGTGATCTCCCGGCGCTGCGCGTCCAGGACACTCGGGTCGCCGGCCGCCACGATCGCGTGCCGGGCCACGTTCTTGGCCAGGTCCCAGTTGACCGCGCCGCCGCGCCAGGACAGCATGTCGGCGAACTGCCGCAGCGCGTCGGCGAACTGCTGGGGATCGCCCATCGCCCCGAACGGGCCGCCGGATTCGGGGCCGCCGGCTCCGGGGCCGCCCGCGCCGGGCTGGCCGGGGCCCGAGCCCGGCGGCCCGCCCGATCCCGGGTTCCCGCCCTGATCTTCGGGCTTGTCGGGCAGACCGAAGCCAAACTGACGGTCAGCCATCGTTGGCTCTGAGGCAGGATGGAAGGGTCATAATAGTCACGTTATCTCGGGAGAAGCACACTGTGACAAACGCCCGGCGGCCGGTTCGCCAGGAGCGCAGCGATCCGTACCGACAGCCTATGCCCGTCGTGGCCGTTACGGGGGCGGCTAGCGGTATCGGGCCGGCCTTGACCGCCGGGCTGGCCGCGTCGCGGCACGTCAGGAAGGTGATCGCGATCGACGCCCAGCGGGGCGACATCGCGGGCGTGACCTGGCGGGTAGCCGACGTGCGCGACCCGGCGCTCGCGGGCCGGCTGGCCGGCGTCGACGTCGTCGTCCACGCCGACTTCGACCTGACGCCCGACTCCGACGCCAGGCAGCGCCGGGCCTACAACGTCAGGGGCGCGCAGACCGTGCTCACCGCCGCCGCGGCGGGCCAGGTCGGGCGCGTGCTGCTGGTGACGAGCGCCATGGTCTACGGTGCCCGCCCGGACAACCAGGTGCCGCTGCCCGAGAAGGCTGCGCTGGCCGCGGACGCGGACAGCAGCGTGGCCGGGGACCTGCTGGAGGTCGAGCAGCTGGCCCACCGCTCGCCGCGCGCCAACCCGGGCGTGGCCGTGACGGTGGTGCGGCCCGCCGCCCTGGTCGGCGAGGACCCGTACGCCGTGGACACGCTGGTGACCAGGCACTTCGAGGCGCCCCGGCTGCTGACCGTGAAGGGGTGCGCGCCGCGGTGGCAGTTCTGCCATATCGATGACCTCACCTCCGCGCTGGAGTTCGCGGTGGGCGGCGGGATCGACGGCGACTTCGCGGTCGGCTGCGACGGCTGGCTCGAGCAGGACGACGTCGAGCGGATCAGCGGCCTGAAGAGCATCGAACTGCCCGCCCGGCTGACGTTCGGGGCCATGCAGCGGCTGCACCAGGTCGGGGTGACCCCGGCGGCGGCCATGGACCTGCGCTACGTGGTGTACCCATGGGTGGTGGACTGCGCGGCGCTCCGGCAGGCCGGCTGGCGCCCGGGGTACGGCAACGAGGCGGCGCTGCGCGCCCTGCTCGATCAGCGCAAGGGCCGGCACGCGGTAGCCGGCCGCCGGATCGCGCGCAAGGAGGCCACGATCACCGCGGCGGGGGCCACGGTCGCCGTGATCGGCACGGCCGCCATCGTCCGCCGCGCTCGCCGCCGCCACCGCGGTGACAGCTGAGCACTCCGCGACGGGGTAACCTTGGCCGGTGAGCGTGGTACGACTGATCGCCGTGCGCGAGTCTGAGCTGTCGGTGGACGAGGTCCGGGCCGCGGTCGCGGATCCCGCTGCCGGAGGCATCGCCCTGTTCGCGGGCGCGGTCCGCGACCGTGATCACGACCATCAGGTCACCGGCCTTTCCTACCATGCGCACCCGTCGGCGGAGACCGAGCTCAGGCGGGTCGCGGAGGTGGTCGCGGAGAAGTTCAAGGTGACCGCCGTCGCGGCCGTGCATCGCGTCGGCGACCTCGCCGTCGGTGACCTGGCGGTGGTGGTGGCCACCTCCTGCCCGCACCGGGCGGATGCCTTCGAGGCCTGCCGCGCGCTGATCGACGAGCTGAAGGCGTCGGTGCCTATCTGGAAGCATCAGCGGTTCGCCGACGGCGCGAGTGAATGGGTCGGCAGTGCCTGAACCTGAGGGCCTGAACCTGAGGGCCTGATCCTCAGGTTCCGCGCGTAGTCTTCGCAACATGTCTCGACGCTCCCTGACGCTGCTTATCGCCTCTGTCGGCGCGGCCGCGGCGATCGCGGTCAGTGTGCTCGTGCCGGTGCCTTACGTCATCCTCGGACCGGGCCCGACCCTGAACACGCTGGGTAAAGACTCGTCCGGGCAGCCCCTGATCACGATCTCGGGACACCCGTCTTACCCCACGAACGGGCACCTGAACATGGTGACGGTGAGCTACGAGGGCGGGCCGGGCACCAACCTCAACATCTTCACCGCGCTGACGGCCTGGCTGAACCCGGACGAGGCGGTCGTGCCAGAATCGGAGCTTTTCGCGCCCGGCCAGACCCAGCAGCAGAGCCACCAGCAGGACACCCAGCAGATGACCGGCTCGCAGCAGACCGCCACGGCCGCGGCCCTGACCGAGCTGCATATCCCCTACGGCACCGAGGTCGTCGTCGTGCAGTCCGAAGCCGGCTACCCGGCCCACGGCGTGCTCGAGGCCGGAGACGTGATCACGGCCGTCGACGGGCAGCCGGTGACCGGGCCGTCCCGCCTGACCGCGCTTATCGCCGCGC
The DNA here is from genome assembly GCA_963806335.1 of uncultured Actinomycetes bacterium. Taxonomy (GTDB): domain Bacteria; phylum Actinomycetota; class Actinomycetes; order Streptosporangiales; family Streptosporangiaceae; genus Palsa-504. The sequence goes on along the minus strand of CAWDXO010000008.1, from coordinate 358,532 downwards.
ATCCGGCCGGCAGCACGCTGACCGTGACTATCGACCGGCACGGCCAGACCGAGCATGTCGCCGTCGTGACCAGGGAATCCGGGGGGCATCCGGTGATGGGCGTGGAGATCGCCGAGCAGTACAAGTTCCCGTTCACGGTGACGTTCAGCGTGGGCGACATCGGCGGCCCGAGCGCGGGCATGATGTTCGCGCTCGGCATCATCGACAAGCTGACCCCGATGAACCTGACCGGCGGCAAGTTCATCGCCGGGACCGGGGAGATAGAGGCCAGCGGGAAGGTCGATCCCATCGGCGGCATCCAGCAGAAGATGGTGGGCGCGCGCGACGCGGGCGCCACCGTCTTCCTGACCCCGGCGGCGAACTGCCCGGACACCAAGGGCGCCGTGCCCGCCGGGCTGCGCTTGGTCAAGGTGAGCACGCTGAGCCAGGCCGTAACCTACCTGGACGACCTCAAAGCGGGTAACGGTCAGGCCGTCCCGTCGTGCTGAGCCGCAGGCACACCGCCGGCCAGGCTGGCGCCGCTGGGCGCGCCGGGGGGGCAGGGGCACGCACGGCGGCCCGTTCGGCCCATAAAATTTCTTTTCCTGAACGTGGCCGGGGCGGCCGGGAGGGCCGCGCCGGACGGCCGGCGGCCGGGGCGGGGGGAAGTGCTCCTCGGGGACTCGGCGCAGGGCGTAGGCTTCATAATTGACGGGACATCCACGAAGGCGTGCCGGGGCTGTGCGGTTGACGCGAGCTCTGCGTTGCTAGCCTGCCCGGGTGGCCCAGGGAAGGAGCAAGTGCGGTCGTGGCACCTCGCGTACTAGTTGATGCGACTGACGTGCCAGCCGACCGGGGGGCGCTCGGCCGGTACGTTGACGGGCTGATCGGCGCGCTCGATGTCGCGAGCGCGGACTTGGCCGTGGTCTGCCAGCGTGCCGACGAGGAACGCTACGGACGGCTCGCCCCGAAGGCGCGCGTGGTCACCGGCCCGACGGCGCTCTCGCACCGGTCCGCCCGGCTGGCCTGGGAGCAGAGCGGGCTGCCGGTCGTGGCCCAGCAGGTGGACGCGGACGTTATCCACGTGCCGTATTACTCCATGCCGCTGCGGCCGGGCAAGCCCACCGTGGTGACCGTTCATGACGTCACCTTCTTCACCGAGCCCGAGCTGTACAGCCCGGTCGGCGCGATGTTCTTCAAGTCGGCGATCCGGACGGCCGCCCGCCGCGCCGCCCGCCTCATCGTGCCGTCCAAGGCGACCAGGGACGAGCTGGTGCGCGTGCTGGACGCGGACCCGACCAAGATCGACGTCGCCTACCACGGCGTGGACCACCGGCTGTTTCACCGGCCCGACCCCCAGCAGGTCACGCAGGTGTCGAACCGGCTCGGCCTGCACGGCAAGCCGTACGTGGCGTTCCTCGGCATGCTCGAGCCGCGCAAGAACGTCGCCTCGCTGATCACCGGCTGGGCGGCGGCCGTGGCCGACGTCGACGACCCGCCCGCGCTCGTCCTGGGCGGCGGCGGCGGCTGGAGCGAGGAAGTGGACGCCGCCGTCGCGATGGTGCCGCCGCACCTGCGCCTGATCCGCCCCGGTTACCTGCGGTTCTCCGACCTGCCCGGCTTCCTGGGCGGGGCGACGGTGGTGGCGTTCCCGAGCCGGGGCGAAGGGTTCGGGCTGCCGGTGCTCGAGGCGATGGCGTGCGGGGCCCCCGTGCTGACCACGCACTGCACCTCGCTGCCCGAGGTCGGCGGCGAGGCCGTGGCCTACACCGAACCCGACGCTGATGCCATCCGCGACGCGCTGGGCGCGCTGCTCGATGACGCCGCCCGGCGGGAAGCGCTCGGCGAGGCCGGCTACGCCCGGTCGCAGGAGTTCACCTGGGCCGCGTCGGCGGAAGCGCACCTGGCGAGCTACCGGCGCGCCGCGGAACAGACCGCCGCTGACGTAAGCGCCGTGTAGCCTCATCTTTCATGCCGCGCGAACCACTTGAGGCGATTCTCCTGGTCGGCGGTCGGGGAACCCGGCTGCGGCCGCTGACCCTGTCCGCGCCGAAACCGCTGCTGCCGACGGCGGGCGTCCCCTTCCTGGCCCACCTGCTGGCCCGGGCGGCGTCCGGCGGTGTCACCCACGTGGTGCTGGCGACCTGCTATAAGGCCGACATGTTCGCCGCGGCCCTAGGAGACGGCTCGGCGTTCGGGCTGTCCATCGATTATGTCACCGAGGACGTGCCGCTCGACACCGCCGGCGGGATCCGCAACGCGGCCCGTTCGCTGCGCGGCAGCGGGGCGTCCGATCCGGTGGTGGTGCTCAACTCCGACGTCCTGTCCGGGCACGACCTGGACGCTCAGGTTGACCTGCACGTCAAGAGCGACGCCGCGGTGACCCTGCACCTGGTGGAGGTGGCGGACCCGTCCCGGTTCGGCGTCGTGCCGACCGACGCTTCCGGGCGCGTGACCGCGTTCCTGGAGAAGACGCCGGACCCGGTAACCAACCGGATCAACGCCGGCTGCTACGTGTTCCGGCGCGAGATCATCGACCAGATCCCGGCCGGCCGCCGGGTGTCGGTCGAGCGGGAGACGTTCCCGGGACTGATCGAGGCCGGGGAGCTCGTCATGGGCTATCACGAGCCGGCCTACTGGCTGGACGTCGGGACGCCGGAGACGTTCGTGCGCGGCTCGTGTGACCTCGTGCTGGGGCGGCTGCCCGCTCCAGCCGTGCCGGGTCCCGCCGGGCCCTCGCTGGTGCTCGCGGGCGCGTCGGTGGCCGCGGGCGCGTCGGTGGCCGGCGGAACCGTCGTCGGGGCGGGCGCTTCGATCGGTGCCGGGGCGGCCGTCTTCGGCAGCGTGCTGTTCGACGGCGCCGTCGTCGGTGAGGGCGCCGTGGTCCGCGATTCGATCCTCGGCCGCGGCGCCGTGGTGGCCCCGGGCGCCGTGCTCGACGAGGCGGTGGTCGGGGACGGCGCCTTCATCGCGGCCGGCAACGAACTGGCCCGCGGTATCCGGGTATGGCCGGATGTCCGGCTCGAGCCGACCTCGATCCGCTTCTCCTCCGACGTGTGACGGTCCCGGCCGTGACGGCGCACCCGCAGACGGCAGCGGCTCCGGACACGGGGCTGCGCCGCGAGTGGCTGGCGCCGTACGCCGTCGACGTCCGGCTCACGCTGTCGGTGCACCGCCGCGGCGCCGGTGATCCCGCCTACCAGGTAGACGCGGCCGGCGCGGTCTGGCGCACGTCGCTGACCCCCGACGGCCCGGCGACGCTGCGCGTCACCACGCGCCAGGCGGGCGCCTCGCCGGGCCCGCTGGTGATCGGGCAGGCCTGGGGCCCGGGCGCGGGCTGGCTGCTCGCGCAGCTGCCCGCCCAGCTCGGCGGCTACGACGACTCCTCCGGATTCGCCGCGAAGGATCCGGTGGTCGGCGAGCTGCTGCGCCGTCACGGGGACCTGCGGGTGGGCCGCAGCGGGCGGCTGTTCGAGGCGCTCGTGCCCGCGGTCCTGGAGCAGAAGGTGGTCGGCCGCGAAGCCCATCGGGCCTGGCGGTACCTGTTGCGCAGGTTCGGCGAACCGGCGCCAGGTCCCGGTCCGGAGGGGATGCGGGTGTTTCCCTCCCCCCGGGCGTGGGCGCGCATCCCTTCCTGGGACTGGCACCGGGCCGGCGTCGAGGGCGTCCGGGCCCGCACGATCATCACCGCCGCCGAGGTGGCCGCCCGGCTTGAGCAGGCCCTTGAACTGGACCCGGTAACGGCCGACCAGCGCCTGCGGTCCCTGCCCGGCATCGGGCCGTGGACCTCCGCCGAGATCAGGCAGCGGGCCGCGGGTGACCCGGACGCGGTCTCGGTGGGCGATTACAACCTCCCTAAGCTGGTCGGCTGGACGCTGGCCGGGCGGGTCACCGACGATGCCGGCATGCTCGAGCTGCTCGCTCCCTACGCCGGGCACCGGTACCGGGTGACCCGCCTCATCGAGCTCGGCGGCAGCCACCCCCCGCGCCGCGGCCCTCGAATGCCCGTCCGCGACTACCGCGCTTTCTAACCGCCCCAGGAAAGCAACCACGGCGATGGAGCATCGTCGTGGTCCCGATCGTCGTGGTCCCGCCCCTTGCCCTCTTGAGGAAATGTGCGATTTGTCATACCTCTAGGGCGACAGCCATCCAGCCGGACCCGCGCGGCCCCCTCCGGGCAGGGCCTGGGAACGCCGGGAAGGTCTGCCGCGTAAGGTTCGAGGATGAGTGTTTTCCGCGGCGACTCTGATACTGGTGATGTCACTGAGCCGGAGGAGGCCGGCGAAACCGACGCTCTTCCCCGGGGAAGAGCGACAAGCGAGGCCAGCAACACCAGCGAGGCCGGCGAAGTCACCCCATCCGCGATGCGCCGGACGCTGGCGCGGGCCAGGGACGGCAAGGCGCTCGACCGGGACGAGGCGACGGTCCTGCTCCACGCCCGCGGCGAGGACCTGGACACCCTCCTCGGCTACGCGAGCCGGACCCGCGACGCGGGGCTCCAGCGGCAGGCCGGCCGAACGTCATTACTTACTCCCGCAAGGTCTTCATCCCGCTGACGAGGCTGTGCCGGGACCGCTGCGGCTATTGCACGTTCGCCACCGTCCCGCACCGCCTCGACAGCCTGTACCTGGAGCCGGACGAGGTGCTCGCCATCGCCCGCCAGGGCGCGGAAATGGGCTGTAAGGAGGCCCTGTTCACGCTGGGTGACAAGCCAGAGCAAAGATGGTCCCAGGCGAAGGAGTGGCTGGACGCCCACGGCTACGACGACACCCTGTCCTACGTCCGGGCCATGGCGATCCGGGTGCTGGAGGAGACCGGCCTGCTGCCGCACCTGAACCCGGGCGTGCTCAGCTGGCAGGACTTCCAGCGTCTCAAGCCAGTGGCCCCGTCCATGGGCATGATGCTGGAGACGACCGCGAACAGGCTGTTCACCGAGAAGGGCGGCCCGCACTTCGGCAGCCCCGACAAGGACCCCGCCATCAGGCTGCGGGTGCTTGAGGACGCCGGCCGCAGCAATGTCCCGTTCACCACCGGCATCCTGATCGGCATCGGCGAGACTCTCGCCGAGCGCGCCGAGTCGATCTTCGCGATCAGGAAGGTGGCCCGCGAGTACGGCGGCATCCAGGAAGTCATCGTGCAGAACTTCCGGGCCAAACCGGACACCAAGATGCGGGACGTGCCCGACGCCGAGCTCGCAGACCTGGCCGCGACGATCGCGGTGAGCCGGCTCATCCTCGGCGCCAAGGCCCGGATCCAGGCCCCGCCGAACCTCGTCGGCGCCCAGTACGACCTCATCCTGCGGGCCGGGATCGACGACTGGGGCGGCGTCTCCCCGCTGACCCCCGATCACGTCAACCCCGAGCGCCCGTGGCCGGACATCGACGAGCTCGCGGCTCACACCGCCAGGGCGGGTTTCACCCTGCGCGAGCGCCTCACCATCTACCCGCCCTACCTCCGCGAGCCCTGGCTGGACCCCCGGCTGGGCGGTCACGTGCGGGCGCTGGCCGACCCGGACACCGGGCTGGCCGCCGACGGCGCCATGCCGCGCGGCCTGCCATGGCAGGAACCCGACGGCGGCCTAGGTCAGTGGGCGCAGGCCGGCCGCACCGATCTGCACGTCACCATCGATACCACGGGCCGCACCCATGACCGGCGCGATGATTTCGCTGAGGTCTACGGGGACTGGAATGAGATTGCTGAACGGGCCTCCCTGCCTGCTTCCGGCCACGCTTCGAGCCCGGCCGCCGTGGACGCCCCCGCCGTACTGGCCGCGGGCGAGGTCGCCGCGGCCCTGCGCCAGGCCGAGCGCGACCCGGCCGCCCTCACCGACGATCAGGCCCTTGCCCTGCTGTCCGCGGACGGAGCCGACCTCGAGGCTCTGGCCGGCCTAGCCGACGGCCTGCGGCGTGACGTGATGGGCGACGATGTCACCTACGTCGTCACCCGCAATATCAACTTCACTAACGTCTGCTACACCGGCTGCCGGTTCTGCGCCTTCGCGCAGCGCCGGACCGACGCCGACGCGTACACCCTGTCGCTGCAGCAGATCGGCGACCGCGCCGCCGAGGCCTGGGACGCCGGGGCCACCGAGGTCTGCATGCAGGGCGGCATCCATCCCGATCTGCCAGGGACAGCATATTTCGAAATCGCATCCGAAGTCAAGCGGCGATGTCAAGATCTTCACGTACACGCGTTCTCTCCCATGGAGGTGGTGAACGGGGCCTCCCGCACCGGGCTGCCGATCAGGGAGTGGCTGGTGCGCGCGAAGGAGGCGGGCGTTGACTCGCTGCCGGGAACGGCCGCGGAGATCCTGGACGACGACGTGCGCTGGGTGCTGACCAAGGGCAAGCTGCCCGCCTCGGTGTGGATCGAGGTGATCGCCACGGCGCACGAACTCGGCCTGCGGACGTCCGCGACGATGATGTACGGGCACGTCGACACCCCGGCGCACTGGGTCGGCCACCTGCGGGTGATCCGGTCGATCCAGGAGCGGACCGGCGGGTTCACCGAGTTCGTGCTGCTGCCGTTCATCCACGAGAACGCTCCCATCTACCTGGCCGGCCTGGCCCGGCCCGGGCCGACCCGGCGGGAGAACCGGGCGGTACACGCGGTGGCCAGGCTCATGCTGCACGGGGCGATCGACTCGATCCAGTGCTCCTGGGTCAAGCTCGGCGACGACCTGTGCCGTGACGTGCTCCAGGGCGGGGTCAACGACCTGGGCGGCACGCTGATGGAGGAGACCATCAGCCGGATGGCCGGCGCGGACCACGGTTCGTACAAGACGATCAGCCAGCTGCGCGCGATCGCCGCACCCCTCGGCCGCCCGATGCGCCAGCGCACCACCACCTACGGCGAGGTCAGCCAGGAGCGGCGCGCCGCCGCGGCCGCCAGCGACGGCGTGTGCGCGTCGGTCCGGTCCGGCCTGCCTCTGTTCAGTGCCCGCTGAAACAGTGCCCGCTGAAAACAGTGCCTGCTGAATCAGGGCCCGCTGAATCAGGGCCCGCTGAATCAGGGCCCGCTGAATCAGGGCCCGCTGACGATCAGCGCTCGAGGATAAAGTCCCCAGGATCCCGCGGCGGGCGGGGCGCCGCCGGCCCGGCGGGGTGGCCGACCGCGATGGCGCCCATCGGGCGCCACCCGGCGGGCAGGTCCATCGCGCGGGCCGCGACGTCCTGGCAGAACAGCGTGCTGGAGATCCACGCGGAGCCGAGCCCGTCGACGGCCAGCGCGATGAGCAGGTTCTGCACCGCCGCGCCCATCGAGACGGTGAACATGGCCTGCTCGGCGCGGCCGCGCCGCTCGTCGGGGTAGTCGTGCGCCGCGTCGGTAACCAGGCACGGCACCACGACGAGCGGGGCGAGCCGGAGCGGCTCGCCGCGGCGGGTCCGGCGGGCGATCTGGTCTTCGGTGAACCCGTCGCGGCGCAGGTCGGCGATCCAGGCGTCGCGCATCGCGTCGAGTAGCGCGGTCCTGGCCACGGCCGAGGACAAGATCACGAAACGCCACGGCTGGCTGTGATGCGGGGCCGGCGCGGTCAGCGCGGTGGCGACCGCCCGGCGGACCATGGTGATATCGACGGGTTCGCCGGTGAACGACCGGATGGTCCGGCGGGCCAGCGGCACGTCCGCCGATCCGAGCCGGAACATGTCCTCCTCGGCCGGCCTGATCAGCGCCTGGGCGCCCGGCCCGTCCGGTTCGGTGACGAGGTCGGCCAGGCCGCGCACGACCGCGACCGGCACCTGCCGTGACTTCCCCTTCACCAGGTCCGCGGCGGAGGCGATCTCATCGGCCACGGCCGCCACGGTGACTTCCAGGATGTTGCCGAACGCGTCGGCCTCACCGCGGTGATCACGGGCCGGCCAGACGCCGGCCGCGCCGATGGCGTTGTCGGTCTGCCCGGCCCGCCATGGCCGGCCCATCGTATCGGTGACGATCACGCCGACGGTCGCGCCGGTCCGGCCGTGCAGGGCCTTGCGCAGCCGCCGGGCGGACTCGTCGGGGTCGGTGGGCAGCAGCACCACGGTACCCGGGGCCGTGTTCGATTCGTCCACTCCGGCCGCGGCGAGGACGAGGCCGTGCCGGGTCTGCGCGATCGTGGTGGCGCCCCGCCTGGCGATCACCCGCACCGTCTCCGCCTCGATGGCCTGCTCGCGGGAGGCGGCCGTCACCCTGCCTTCGGCCTTGCTCACGATCTTCGACGTGATGACCAGGATGTCGCCGTCGTGCAGGTCCGGAACGGCGTCCGCGATGAGCGCGGCCAGATCGGTGCCCGCGGTGACCTCGGGCAGTCCCGGCACGCCGGTGACGGTGAACGCCATTACCGCTGACCCGGCGCGAGTTCGGCGGCCAGGTCCAGGGCCGCGCGGGCGATCGCCGTGGTGGCGGGCAGGTCGCGCATGTAGAGCGGGAGGGCACGTACCTCGAGCCCGGCCAGGGCCGGGTCGTCGGCGGCCGCCTTGTCCTGGTCGTCGACGAGCCAGCCGTTGATCAGCCCGGAGCCGTAATGCGCGCCGACCGCGGCGGCCGAGGTGGCGACCCCGATCGCGGCCAGGCAGGCGTCGGCCATCCCGCGCACCGGCGAACCGCCGATGATGGGGGATACCCCGACCACGGTCTTGGCCGCGACCGCCGCCCTGATGCCGGGCACGGCCAGGATCGTGCCGATGCTCACCACCGGGTTCGAGGGCGGGAAGAGCACCAAGTCCGCGTCGGCGATGGCGTCGAGCACGCCAGGGGCCGGAGCAGCTTCCGCGGCCCCGGCGGCGATGATCTCCGCGGCGGGCGTCTCGGCGTGCATCCGCACCCACCACTCCTGGAAATGAACCACGGCCCGCTCACCGGGGCCGGACAGCGCGACGTGCGTTTCGATCGGGTCGTCGGACATCGGCAGCAGCCGCACCCCCGGCTGCCAGCGCCGGCACAGCACCTCGGTGACGGCGGACAGCGGCTGGCCCTCCGCCAGCAGCTGGCTGCGCAGGATGTGGGTCGCGAAGTCCCGGTCACCGAGGGTGAACCAGTCCGGGCTGGCGCCGTACGCGGCGAGTTCGGCCCGGACGGCGAAGGTCTCCTCGGCTCGCCCCCAGCCCTGCCCCTCGTTGATGCCGCCGCCGAGGGTGTACATGACGGTGTCCAGGTCCGGGCAGACCCGCAAGCCGAACAGGGTGATGTCGTCACCGGTGTTCCCGATGACGGTGATCTCGGCGTCCGGGGCGGCTCGCTTGAGGCCGCGGAGAAAGCGCGCGGCGCCCACGCCGCCCGCCAGCACGGTGATGCGCATAACGAGAAGTGTGGCAGGTCCGCCTCCGCTTCGCTGCGCCCGCCCGCCCGGCCGCGCCTCCCGGCCCGGCCGCGCCTCCCGGCCCGGCCGCGCCTTTCCGCTAACCGAGCGTGCCGCGCCGGATTCCTCGAGTGATTTATCTCGCATCTAGGGGCAACGAGGCGACCATTATCACCTTCTCCGCTTGACTTGAAGCAAGACACGCGAGTGTAATTTCATTGATGTGATTCTCACTGCCGCGGGGAGTGGTGGGATCGGGGGGCTCCATGAGTTGGGGAGGGAGGATGCGCTATGACTGAGGTCGTCGTCCCGCTGGCGCAGGTCATCGTCAGTCCAGATGATGTTGACGAGCTGGGCTGGCAGGACCAGGCGTTGTGCGCGCAGACGGATCCGGAGGCGTTCTTCCCGGAGAAGGGAGGATCGACCCGGGAAGCGAAGCGCGTGTGCCGCAGCTGCGAAGTCCGGGCCGAGTGCCTGGAGTACGCGCTCGAGAACGACGAGCGGTTCGGCATCTGGGGCGGCATGTCCGAGCGTGAACGCCGCCGCCTCAAGCGCGAGGCCGTCTAACCGGCTGGCCTGCGGGGCTGGCCAGGCTGGGCGCCGCCGCGACCGCCAGCGGCCCTGGGTTCCGCGGCGGCCGGACATCGCGCGTTCACCCGGCTGCACGTGTGCTGGCTGTGTATCTTTAGTCCTGTCGTGAGCGCTGGGGAAGTTGTCGTTCACGTAGTCCACGCGCTCTTGCCGGCCCGGTAGCCAAGCGGGGCGCCGTTGTCCACGCCACCAGACAGGTCCGTTGTCACAGAACGTTTCGCGTCTCCGTCACGTCGTCACCGCCGTGGTGGTAGCCCACGACGGCGCCCGGCTGCTGCCTGGCCTCATCCAGGCGGTGCGCGAGCAGACCCATCCGGTGTATCGCGTCATCGGGGTGGATACCGGCAGCCGTGACCGGAGCGGGGCGACGCTGATCGAGCTGCTCGGCCCGGACGCGGTCTTCGGCATGGAACCGGAGAGCGGTTTCGGCGCGGCGGTCGCCCGCGCGCTGCGGCATCCCGCCGCGTGCACGCCGGCCCCGGTGTCCGGTCCTGACCAGGACCCGCCGACGGAGTGGGTATGGCTGCTGCACGATGACTGCGAGCCGGCCCCCGACGCGCTCGAGCAGCTACTGCGGGCGGCCGGCCGCAGCCGGTCCGCGGCGGTGCTTGGCCCCAAGCTCAGGGACTCCTCGAACCGCCGGGTGCTGCGTGAGGTGGGCATCACCACCGACCGGGCCGGGCGGCGGCTGACCGGGATCGAGCCGGGCGAGATCGATCAGGGACAGCATGACGGCACCCGCGTCGTGCTCGCGGTTAGTTCGGCGGGCATGCTGATCCGCCGCGACGTCTGGGACCAGGTGGGCGGCTTCGACCCTAACCTGCCGCTGTTCCGTGACGACATCGACTTCTGCTGGCGCGTGCACGCGGCCGGCTACGAGGTGCGGGTGGTCAGCGACGCGGTGGTGTACCACCGCGAGTTGTCCGCCCGGCAGTTCCGCCAGACGCCGGCGACCGGGGAGCACCCGCGGCTCGTCGACCGGCGTAGCGCGCTCTACATCTTCGCGGTCAACCTGCCGCTATGGCCCATGCTCAGGGTCATGGCCGGCGGCATCGCCGGGTCGCTCGTCCGGGCGGCTTATTTCCTGCTCACCAAGCAGCAGCGCCGGGCGGCGGCCCACCTCGGCGCGGTGGCCTGGCTGCTGCGTCATCCGGTACTGCTGTGGCGCGCCCGCCGCCGTCGCGCCGCGAACCGCCGGCCCGCCTACGCGGTCCTGCGCTCCCTGCTGCCGCGCTCCCGGACGCTGTCCCGGCTGGCCGAAGGAGTCGCAGGCCTGCTGTCCCGCGGATCCCGCTACGAGACCGGGCTGCACCACGCCGTCGTGGACGAGTCAGACGACGACATGCCGCTGCCGCAGACCGATTCGGTCATCCGGCGCGTGCTGACCAGCCCGGGCGTGCTGCTCTTCGCGGGGCTGGCCGTCGTCGCGCTGGTCGCGGAGCGGTCGCTGACGGGGGCGGTCCTGACCGGGTCCGGCACGCTCGGGGGCGGCGCGCTTGCGCCGGCCTGGGGCAGCGCCGGGGCCATGTGGCGTGAGTACCTGGCGGGCTACCACGACGCGGGCATCGGCTCGACCGCGAGTACGCCGCCCTACGTGGCCGTGGTGGCCGCCCTGGCCACCGTGGTCGGCAGCAAGCCCTGGCTGGCGGTCGACGTCCTGCTGTTCGGCTGCGTGCCCGCGGCCGGGGTGACGGCGTTCCTGGCCACCCGCCGCGTCACGTCCGTGCTGGCGGCGCGGGTCTGGGTCGCGGCCACCTACGCGCTGCTCCCGGTGGCGATGGGCGCGGTCGCGGCCGGCCGCATCGGCACCGCCGTCGCCTTCGTCCTGCTTCCGCTGATCGCCATCATGATCGGGCGGATGCGCGCCGGGCCGCCACGGGCGGCGCGCCGCGCGGCCTGGGCGGCCGGCCTGCTGGTCGCGCTCGCGGCCGCCTTCGTGCCGCTGATCTGGCCGATGGCAGTGCTCGCCGCCCTCGGCGTGGCCGCGGCCTGGCGCTGGGTCGGCCTGCGGACGGTCGTCAACGCCGCTATCGTCGCCGCGGTGCCCGCGGCGGTTCTCATCCCGTGGACCTTCCACCTGGTCACGAGCCCGTCCGCCTTCTTCGGCGAAGCGGGCGTGCTGCGCCAGGGGCTGGCCGCCGCGGACCTGCGGGCGCAGGCCCTGCTGCTGCTCAGCCCGGGCGGACCGGGGCTTCCGCCGGCGTGGGTGACCGCGGGTCTGGTGCTGCCCGCCTTCTGCGCGCTGCTGGCCCGGCGGCGGCTGGCCCTGGTGTACACCGGCTGGGGCATCGCGCTGACCGGGCTCGTCATCGCCCTGGTGGTCAGCCGGGTGCGGCTGACGCCGGCGCCGGGCGGGACCTCCGTCAGCGCCTGGCCGGGCATCGCGATCGCCGTGGCCGCGGCGGGTCTGCTGCTGGCGGCCGTACCGCTGATCGAGGCCCTGGCCCGCACCGCGAACCGCTTGCCCCGGACCGACGGGCGCGTCCTGGCCGCGCTGGCCGGGTTCGCCGTGGCCGCCTCGGCGCCGGTGCTCGCGGCCGGATACTGGCTGGCTGCCGGCGTCGGCGGACCGGTGGCGGCGGCCACCGCGCCCGTCCTGCCCGCCTTCGTGGCGGCCTCATCCGCTGGTCCCGACCGGAACCGGACGCTGGTGCTGCGGCGCGACGGCGGGGTGCTGTCGTACGCCGTCCTGCGGGCCTCCGATCCCGTGCTCGGTGAGCCGGAACTGCCCGAGACCGCTTCTTCCACGCACGCGCTGGCCAGCGTGGTGGCCACCCTGGACGCCGCCGGCGGCGGTGACGCCGGAGACACCGGGCAGACGCTGAGCGCGTTCGACATCGGCTACGTACTGCTCCCCGCCCCGATCGATCACGGGCTCGCGCAGCAACTTGACGCGGCGGCCGGCCTGCAGCCACTGACCTCCTCCGCCGCCTACGACCTGTGGCAGGTCTCCGGGCCGGTGGCGCGCGCCCGCGTGATCACCGCCGACGGCACCGTCGTGCCCGTGCCCTCCGGGCCGATCGGCGTGAACGCCGTCGTCGCCCCGGCCACGTCAGGCACGCTGGTGCTGGCCGAGGCCGCGGGCGGCTGGTCCGCGACCCTCAACGGAAGGCCGCTGACCAAGCTGGCGGCACCGGCCGGCGGGTGGGCTCAGGGCTTCGTGCTGCCCGCGGGCGGCGGCCATCTGGTCATCACCCGCGACGAGCTGGCCCGCGACCTCACTCTCGGCGGCGAGGCCGTCATCCTGGCCGTCGCGTTCGCGCTGGCCCTGCCCGGCACCAGGTCCGCGCTGACGATGCCGGCGGTCGCGGAGGTCACCGCGGATGGCGAAGCCGTCCCGGGCCCGCGGCGGCGGGGCCAGACCGGCCGGCCGCAGACCGCCCGCCGCAACCGCCGCCCGCAGCTCGCGCCGACGGGTATCAGCGCTCACGCCACCACCAGCACCAGCGCCAGCGACGCCGACGCCGGCGACGACGCCGACGTCGGCGACCGCCTCGTGGCGGCCAGCTACGACGCCGCGGCCCCCTCCGGCTATAGCCCCCCCGCCACATTCGGTCCTGATACCGACGCCGCGTCCGGCTCCGAATACGCCGCCCAGGCGGCGCCCGCGGGCGGCCCGGTGCTGACCGCCACGGCCCGGGGCCGGGGCGGGCAGCACGCGGCCCGGCATGGAAAGCCGTCGCGGCGGCGACGTGGCAGCCCTCCCGGTCAGCCCGCCGGTCCGTCGCAGGCGGACCAGGACACCGAGCGTCATCAACCGGCCGCGCCGCAATCGCGGGCGCCCTGGGAGCAGTGACGCCTCATGAGGTTTGCCGTCGCGATACCCGCCGGGGTGGTGCTGCTCGCGCTCGGCGCCATCGGCGCCGTCGCCCAGCTTGACCAGCCGGCGCCCGCCCCGAACCCGGCCGCCCCCGCGGTCCGCCAGGTCGCGGTCACCTCGGCCGCGCGGGCCTGCCCGCCGGCCCTGGGCGGCGGTCCGGGCACGATCGCGTCGATCGCGGCCCCCACGTCGGCCCCTACGCCGGCCCCACGCCGGCCGCCGCCGGAGCGGCGGGATCCGGGCAGGCCGAACTGACGTCGCTGCCGCTGGCCGGCGTCGCGCTGCGACCCGTCGTCCCGGTCAGCGATACGAGCCCGGGGGTGCTGTCCCTGCTGACCGTCCCCGCCGCGGCCAGCGCGGCCAAGAAGGGGACGCCGGCGCCGACGGGCTGGTCGGTGACCGCGACCGGCACGATGGCACAGGCCATCGAGACCGAAGTGGCGCAGAGCTCGGGCCTGGCCAGCGTGCGCTGCGGCGAGCCCGGTTCCGACATCTGGTTCGTCGGCCCCGGTCAGCGCAGCGGCGCGGCGCAGATCCAGCTCGATCTGATGAACGTCGACTCGCTGGCCGCGAGCGTGGATGTCAGCCTGATCACCGACGCCGGCCCGCTGCAGGCGGACGGTGACACCGGGATCACGGTTCCGCCGCACCAGACGGTCACCGAGTCGCTGTCATCCGCGGCCGCCCACGCCAGCGTGGTCGCGATCGAGGTGCACACCAGCGTCGGCCGGGTGGCCGCCGATGTCTCCGAGGGGGCCGCCGGCGGCAGCACCACGAGCTGGCTGCCGAGCGCGGCCGGGCCCACGACTCACCTGGTGATCCCGGGCGTGCCGCCGTCCAGCAGCGCCGCCGGGCTCTTCCTGGTAGTTCCCGGCGGGTCCAGCGCCAAGGTCAACGTGGTCGCGATCACCCCGCAAGGGCAGTACCGCCCGTTCGCCTCGCAGGCGGTCGACCTGCCCGGCCAATCGGCTTCCTACGTGCCGCTGACGCCGCTGGGCGGCACGGCGGCCGCGCTCGAGGTCACAGCCAACGTGCCGGTCACGGCCGCCGTGATGGTGCCCGGCAGCGGCGCGGGCAGCTTTACCGCCGCGACCGGGCCGGTCACCGAGCAAGCCGTCGTCGCGGGCAACCCGAGCCGGTCCGGCTTCGCCGCCTCGGTGGTGTTGTCCGCACCCGCCGCGGCGGCCCGGGTCCGGCTGACCGAGATCGCGGCGGCCAGCTCCACCGGAACCGGAACCGGAACCGGAGCCGGAGCCGGAGCCGCTCCGGGCGCGAGCGCCAGTCAGACCGTGTCGGTCCGGGCCGGGCACACGCTGGTCATGCCGGTCACGGCGCCCAAGGAAGCCAAGCACGGATCGGCTTTCGCCGTCGTGATCACGCCGCTGTCCGGATCGGGTCCCGTTTATGCCGCCCGGGTGGAGACGCAGGGCCAGCGCACCGTCGTCTCGATCATCCCCGCGGCCAGCGCCCTGACCACGATCAGCCTGCCCCCCGTCCGCGACTCCTACGACGCGGTATATCCCTGACGCGCTGCGGCGTATCTCCTCTCTCGAGGTGGCGGGCCCGGAAAGGAGATTTGTCTGCGGTTCCGGGGGTGATCACCCCCGGAACCGCAGACAAATCCCGGGCCCTGAAACAGGAGAGGTTAATGTCGCCAAACAGCCGCGACAGCCGCGACAGCCGCGACAGCGCGCCGAAAGACGACGCCGTGGCGCCAGGTGCCAGGGTGACGCGTGAGGTGACAGCTACTGTGGGGACCCGCACTCATGGCGGGACCATCAGCCCAGCTCGCCGTAGCCGGGATCGACGATCTCCGGTTCCACCCCGAGGATCTCGGCGAACTCCTCGACCACCACGTCGAAGACGAGCTCGCTCAGTTCGTCCTCGTCGTCGGCCCGGGCCAGCAGCGGGCGCCGGAACAGCACAATGCGCGGCCCGGTGGCGGGGTGACCCGGATCGCTGGTGTCCGGCGAGGCACGGACGATACGCGCCAGCGGCACGCCGTCATCGCCGATCACCTCGGCGTCCGGGACCTCCTGGACCGCGAATTCCACATCAGAAAGCTCGGTCTCCCAGCGGGGCTCGAGCCGGGCGACGGCCTCCAGGACGAGGTCATCGAACTGCTGGGACCGACTGCGGTACAGCGGAACACCCGGCGGCACCAGCAGGCCGCGCAGCCCGCGCCCATGGCGGTCACGTCGCCGCGGCCGACCGCCGCTGCCTGGCCTGGAGCTGTCCTCGCCGGTCTGCACAGTTACCGAGCGTATCGGATCACGCCGGGACCGGGAGACCCTGCCGATCCGGCCCCGATCCGGGGCAAGACACGCAAAGCACGACACGATCGCGGCGCAGGGCGCGGGTGGTGGCGTTACCGGCCGCGGACGGATACCGTCACGGGTGTATCCGACGCCGTCCCGAGTTCCGGGACAAGGTCCCGAGGGTGACGTGAGCGAGGTGGGCTGGTGCGTTCCCGTTGCTGCTCGCGCACCGCGTGCAAGCATCCTCCCGTCTACACGCTGACGTACGTGTACCGCGACTCGACCGCGGTGCTTGGCCCGCTGGCGGCCTACGTGGAGCCGCACTGCTATGACCTGTGCGAGAAGCACGCCGCCCGGCTGACCGCGCCGCGCGGCTGGGACGTGGTGCGGCTGCCCGCCGAGCCGGCTCAAGATCGCGCCGACGACTTGGAGGCGCTCGCGAACGCGGTCATGGAGGCGCAGCCGAGGACGCCGCGGCCGGAGAAGGAGCCGGTCGGCCAGGGCGTCGAGGTCGGCCGCCGCGGCCACCTGCGGGTGTTGCGTTCGGGGCCTCCGCAAGACCGATAGGCTCGGGGCCAGGCCGCACTCGGCAAAGGCGGGGCGGCGTTCTGGCCACGGGAGGCAGATCGAGCGTGGGTGATCTCGCGAGCATCGTCAAGGCGTACGACATCAGGGGAGTCGTGCCCGACCAGCTCGACGAGGGCGTGGCCGAGGCGGTGGGTGCGGCCTTCGTCCAGCTGACCGAGGCCAGGACGATCGTGACGGTGCACGACATGCGCGCCTCCTCGGGCCCGCTGGCGGACGCGTTCGGCCGCGGCGCGGCGTCCCAGGGCGCCGACGTGCTGGCCAGCGGCCTCGGCTCCACCGACATGCTGTACTACGCCAGCGGCGACCTGGACGTCCCCGGCGCGATGGTCACCGCCAGCCATAACCCGGCGCAGTACAACGGCATCAAGCTGTGCCTCGCCGGAGCCAGGCCGGTTGGCATAGAAACGGGTTTGCTTGAGATCAAGAATTTGGCTGAACGAGGCGTCCTACCTGCGCCAAGCCCCGGCATCGTCACCGGCCTTGACCTGCTCCCCGGCTACGCCAACCACCTCAGGAAGCTGGTCGACATCTCCGGCATCAGGCCGCTGAAGGTGGTGGTGGACGCCGGCAACGGGATGGCGGGCCACACGGTGCCCAAGGTCTTCGAGGGGCTGCCGATCACGCTCGTCCCGCTCTACTTCGAGCTGGACGGCACGTTCCCCCACCACGAGGCGAACCCCATCGAGCCGAAGAACATGCGGGACCTGCAGCGCGCGGTGGTCGAGCATCAGGCCGACATCGGGCTCGCCTTCGACGGCGACGCCGACCGGTGTTTCGTGGTGGACGAGCGCGGGAAGGTCGTCTCGCCCTCGGTCCTCACCGCGCTGATCGCGACCCGCGAGCTGGCCCACGAGCCGGGCGCGACGATCATCCACAACCTGATCACGTCCCGCGCGGTGCCGGAGATCATCTCCGCCCACGGCGGCGTCCCGGTGCGCACCCGGGTCGGCCACTCGTTCATCAAGGCCGAAATGGCCCGCACCGGCGCGGTGTTCGGCGGCGAGCACTCGGGGCACTTCTACTTCAGGGACTTCTGGTTCGCCGACTCCGGCATGCTCGCCGCGCTGCACACCCTGGCCGCCCTGGGCGGCCAGGCCGCGCCGCTGTCGCAGCTGCTGGCCGAGTATTCCAGGTACTTCGCCAGCGGGGAGATCAACTCCGAGGTGCGCGACCAGGCCGAGGCGACCGCCCAGGTCAGGGAGGCGTTCGCGGGGCGGCCCGGCATCAGCACCGACGAGCTTGACGGGCTCACGGTCAGCGCGGATAACTGGTGGTTCAACCTGAGGCCCTCCAACACCGAGCCGCTGCTGCGGCTCAACGCCGAGGCGGACACCGAGGCCGCCATGGCGGCCCTGCGCGACGAGGTGCTTGGCGTGGTCGCGGACAGCGCGGAATAAGAGGGAGAGTTCATGCAAATCGACGGCTGGCTGCTGGACATCCTGGCCTGCCCGAAGTGCCACGCGCCGCTGCGGGTCGACGAGGACGCCAGCGAGCTCGTGTGCACGAGCGCGACCTGCGGCCTGGCCTACCCGGTCCGGGATGACATCCCGGTGCTGCTGGTAGAAGAGGCCAGGCAGCCGGGCGAGCCGACGTGAGCGACGAGCTGGGCGGCTGGGGCGGGGCGGAGTTCGTCCTGGCGGCGGACCGGCTCGACACGCCCGACGTGATCGAGGCGGCCGATCCCGGCGACATGCTGCGGCAGGTCGCCTCGGCGGCCGCCCAGGTCCGGACCGCGCTGCGGTCGTGCCAGGAGACGGACCTGTCGGGTTTCACGCCGGACGTCAGACCGCGCGCGATCGTGGTCGCGGGACTGGGCGGTTCGGCCCTGACCGGCGAGCTGCTCAACGCCGTGACCGGCCTGGCCAGCCCGGTCCAGGTCGTGGTCGGTCCGGCCGAGCGGCTGCCCGGCTGGGTCGGGGCCGCCGACACGGTGATCGCGGTGTCATGCTCGGGCTCGACCCCGCAGACGGTGGCCATTGCGGCCGAGGCGGCCCGGCGCGGCTGCCGCCTGGCTTGTGTCGGGGCCGAGGGCTCTGCGCTGCACCGGATCGCGGAGCAGGCCCGGGCCCCGTTCGTCCCGGTCGTCGCGGCCGGGTTGCCGCGGTCGATGTTGTGGTCGGTGAGCATCCCGGTACTCGTGCTGGCCGAGCGACTCGGCGTGGCCCGGATCGGCGCGGACGTCTACGAGCTGGCCGCAAGCCGGCTCGAGGAGGTGTCCCATCAGTGCCGGCCGGCCAGCGAGTCGTTCGTCAACCCGGGGAAGTCGCTGGCCCTTGACCTCGTCGGCGCGCTGCCGATGGTCTGGGGGACGTCCGTGCTGAGCGGGGTCGCCGCGCGGCGGTTCGCCAGCCAGCTCAGCGAGAACGCGAAGTACCCGGCAATCGCGGGCGTGCTGCCCGAGGCGGCGCACAACCAGGTCGCGGCGTTCGACGGGCCGTTCGCCCCCCGCTCGTCGCGGCTGTCCGCGCCCAGCGCGGAAACCCCGAGCCTGGCCGAGGCCAGCGAAGACATCTCCGACCACCCGGACCTGGCCGCCTGGGACCTGGATTACGACGAGAGGGACCCCGACGAGGCGGCCGGGTCTCCCGCGCTGCGGCTCGTGCTGATCGCCGATCCCGACCAGGACCAGCTGGTCGCGGCGCAGCGCGCGGCGGTCACCGAACTCGCGGAGCAGCGCGGGGTGGCCATGTCCGAGCTCGCCATGGACGGCGAGCATCCGCTGGTCCGGCTGGCCGGCGTTATCCAGCTGACCGACTACGCCAGCGTCTACCTAGCTATCGCGTCCGGGATCGATCCCGGCCAGGCCGTGGCCGTTAACGACCTGCAGGCGCGGATCGAGTAGCACGAGTGCAGGTTTCCTGGCGTGAGATGCGGGCGGTGCTCGCCGCGTTTGCCGCCAATCTGGGCATCGCCATCATCAAGTTCGTCGCGTTCCTGCTCACCGGCTCGGCATCCATGCTGGCCGAGTCGGTGCACTCGGTCGCGGACACCGGCAACGAGGTGCTGCTCATCGTCGGCCGCGGCCGGTCCATCCGGCCGGCGTCGGATGAGCACCCGTTCGGCTTCGGGCGCGAGCGGTATTTCTACGGGTTCGTGGTGTCGGTGATGCTGTTCACCGTCGGCGCGGCGTTCTCGATCTACGACGGCGTGCACAAGATCCTGAATCCGGAGGCGATACACTCGGCCGGGATCGCCTTCGGCGTGCTCGCCCTGTCCGCGGTGCTCGAGGGATTCTCGCTGCGCACGGGGATCAGGGAAGCCAACAAGGTACGCGGCCAGCGCAGCTGGGGCACCTTCATCCGGCGGACCAAGGCCCCGGAACTTCCGGTGGTCCTGCTCGAGGACCTGGCCGCGCTGATCGGACTGGCGTTCGCGTTCACCGGGGTCGCGCTGTCCGTGATTACCGGCAACGGCCGGTGGGACGGCGTGGGTTCGCTGGGCATCGGCCTGCTACTCGCGACGGCCGCGGCGATCCTGGCCGTCGAGATGAAGAGCCTGCTGATCGGCGAGGCCGCCAGCCCCGAGATGCAGCGGATGATCATCGCGGCGCTGGAGGACGGCCCGGAGCTCTCCCGGGTCATCCACATGCGGACCGTGCACATGAGCCCCGATTCCGTGCTGGTCGCCGCGAAGGTCGGGGTGCGCGAGAGCGATTCCGCCCGGCAGATCACGGCCGGCATCGACGCCGCCGAACGGCGGGTGCGGGAGGCCGTCCCGATCGCCAAGACCATCTACCTGGAGCCGGATATCTACCGCCCCTCCCGCCCCGACCAAACCGACCCCTCCATCCGCGCCGTCATCGCCGGCAGCACTCGCCCCCCACGTCCCTCTCACCCCTCCCGTCACACCCGCCCCGCGAACCCCACGGACCCCGAGCGCCCCAGCGACGAGAAGGCCGGCCCGCGGAAACCCGGCTCCGACGAGCTCAAGGAACCGCGCCCACCCGCATTACCGGCGGCAGGGCGGCGCTGTCCACGCTGACCTGTCCCAGGCTCGTGATTTGGGAGCGCCAGAAATGACGCTCTGGTCAGATGATCATGGAAAACCGCGTAGTGTGCTTTAGGCGCCCCGGCGAACGATTCACCGCCAACAGCGACCCCATTAACCTCAGGAGTCACAAAAGATCTTGGAAACTTCGCGTTTCGTGGAAATTTTTAGGGATTCCGATACCCAAAACTTTCCACGAAGCCAAAATTCTCCACGAAAACTGCGGGGAGCGGAGCGGCCGGTTAGCCGCGGGACAGCAGGCGCAGCGCGCGTTCCTTCTCGAAATCGAGTGCCCGGCCCGGCGTGGCGGGAATGCGGCCGAGCCTGCGGCCCAGGTCCGCGACGGCGGCGCGGACCGGCGGCTCGGCCAGCACCCGGAGCCCGAACGCCAGCGAGGCGGGGCTGACGTCATAGCGGCGCTCGAGTTCGAGCGCGGCCGCGACCGCTTCCAGGTCCGCCTCGCTGAACTGCCGGTGCGCCGCCCCGTGCGTCGCCCCCAGGCCGACCCCGTGCGCCCCACCCAGCCCCGCCCCGACTCCGTGCGTCCCACCCAGCCCCGTCCCGACCCCGTGCGCCCCTCCCAGGCCCGCACCTCCCAGCCCTGCCCCTCCCAGGCCCCCGCGCCGCCGGCCCGGGCCGGCCATCTGGTCACGGACCTGCGGCAGGAGCCCGAGTTCCTCGCGGTAGCGGAGCATGCGAGCCGACGTGCCGAGCCGCCTGGCGGCCTCCGTTATGCGCATGAACGCTGATTCTAACAATTTCTCGTCAAGAAAACGCCTCCCGGAGTGCGGCGACCGCCCCGGCTCACGTAGCGTATGACCGGTACGAGTCACCAGTGCCCGTTCGGGCCAATAAAAGGGAGAACGCATGACCGCGGAGCAGCCGGCTTATCTAGTCGCGGATCTGTCGCTCGCCGCCTTCGGGCGCAAGGAGATCCAGCTGGCCGAACACGAGATGCCCGGGCTGATGGCGGTGCGCGAGGAGTACGCGCCCAGCCAGCCGCTGCGCGGGGCGAGGATCACCGGGTCGCTGCACATGACCGTGCAGACGGCGGTGCTGATCGAGACGCTGACCGCGCTCGGCGCGCAGGTCCGCTGGGCGAGCTGCAACATCTTCTCCACTCAGGACCACGCGGCCGCCGCGGTCGCGGTCGGGCCGGGCGGCACCCCCGATGACCTGAAGGGCATCCCGGTCTTCGCCTGGAAGGGCGAGTCGCTGGAGGAGTACTGGCATTGCGCCGAGCTGGCGCTGACCTGGCCGGGTCAGCAGGGCCCGAACATGATCCTGGACGACGGCGGGGACGCCACCTTGTTCGTGCACAAGGGCGCTGAGTACGAGCAGGCGGGCGGGGTTCCCTCGCCGGCCGCCGATGACTCCGAGGAATGGGTCATCATCCTGGACCGGCTGCGCAACTCGCTGGCCGACCACCCGGGCAAGTGGACGCGCATCGCCCGCGAAATCAGGGGCGTGACCGAGGAAACCACCACCGGCGTGCACCGGCTGTATGAGATGGCGCGGGGCGGCACGCTGCTGTTCCCCGCCATCAACGTCAACGACTCGGTGACGAAGTCCAAGTTCGACAACAAGTACGGCTGCCGTCACTCGCTCATCGACGGCATCAAGCGGGGCACGGACGTGCTGATCGGCGGCAAGGTCGCGGTGGTGTGCGGATACGGCGACGTCGGCAAGGGCTGCGCGGAAAGCCTCCGCGGCCAGGGCGCCCGGGTCATCATCACCGAGATCGACCCGATCTGCGCGCTGCAGGCGGCGATGGACGGCTACCAGGTGGCCACTCTTGAGGACGTCCTCGCCACCGCGGACATCTTCGTGACCGCCACCGGCAACCGCGACGTGATCACCGCCGGCCAGATGAGCCGGATGAAGCACCAGGCGATCGTGGGCAACATCGGCCACTTCGACAACGAGATCGACATGGCGGGCCTGGCCAAGGTCCCCGGCGTCCGCCGGATAAACATCAAGCCCCAGGTGGACGAGTGGGTCTTCGAAGACGGGCACGGCATCATCGTGCTGTCCGAGGGCCGCCTGCTGAACCTGGGCAACGCCACCGGGCACCCGAGCTTCGTCATGTCGAACAGCTTCACCAACCAGGTCATCGCGCAGGTCGAGCTGTTCACCAAGACCGACGAGTACGCGCTCGGCGTGCACGTGCTGCCCAAGCACCTGGACGAGAAGGTGGCCCGGCTGCACCTGGACGCGCTAGGCGTGCGGCTCAGCCAGCTGACCAAGGACCAGGCCGACTACATCGGCGTCCCTGTCGACGGCCCGTACAAGCCGGAGACCTACCGTTACTGACACCCAGGACGTCCCCCCGCGGCTGGACACACCGCGGGGGGACGTCGCCGATCGCGGGCTCGCCGCCGAAGGCGATGCCCGCATCAGGTACGCCGAACGGGCCATGCCGCTCCTGGCCGGCCTCATGCGGCGGTTCAGCGCCGAACGGCCCTTCGAGGGCCTGTCCATCGCGGCGTGCCTGCACATCACGGCCGAGACGGCCATGCTGGTCCGGCTGCTGCGGGCCGGCGGGGCGACGGTCTCGCTGGCCGCGTCCAACCCGCTGTCCACGCAGGACGACATCGCGGCGGCGCTCGCCGTCAGGTACGGGATCGCCGTCTTCGCCCGGGCCGGCGTGGACCGGCGCGGCTACTACCGGCACATCGAGGCGGCCCTGACCGGGGCCAAGACCGAAGCCAAGACCGAAGCCAAGACCGGAGCCAAGACCGGGACCAGGACCGGGGCCAGGACCGGGGCCAGGACCGTGACCTCGGGCGGCCCCGACCTGATCATTGACGACGGCGGTGACCTGGTCAACACGTTGCACACCCGGGCCGCGGCCCTGCTGCCTGGCGTCAAGGGCGGCTGCGAGTCGACCACCACCGGTGTGATCAGGCTGCGCCGGATGGCCGCCGAGGGCGCGCTCGCCTTCCCGGTGATCGCGGCGAACGACACCGCGTCCAAGCGCATGGTCGAGGGCACCTGCGGGACCGGCCAGTCGGCGATCGACGGCATCCTGCGGGCCACCAACACGCTGCTAGCGGGCAAGACCGTGGTGGTAGCCGGGTTCGGGCCGAGCGGCCGGGGGGTGGCCGAACGCGCCCGCGGCTTCGGGGCCCAGGTGATCGTCACCGAGGTCGATCCGGTCCGGGCGCTGGACGCGTCGCTGCGCGGCTTCCGCGTGCTGCCGATGGCCCAGGCCGCGCCGGTCGGCGAGGTGTTCATCACCGTGACCGGATCGGTCGACGTTATCGCCGCCGAGCACCTGGCGGTCATGCGCGACGGCGCCATCCTCGCTAACGCCGGGCACTTCGACGCCGAGATCGACGTCCGGACGCTAGCCGGCCTCGCCACGGCCATTCACCATGACGTGCGGCCGCACGTCGACGCCTACGACCTCGGCGACGGCCGGACCGTGCTGCTGCTGGCCGAGGGGCGGGTGGTAAACCTGGTCGCGGCCGAGGGGCATCCGCCTGAGGTGATGGACCTGGCGTTCGGCATCGAGGCGCTCGCGCTGGCCTGGCTGGCGCTCAATACAGGCAAGCTCCCGGCCGGCGTGCACGAGGTGCCCGCGGACATCGACGCGGAGGCCGCCGGCCTCGTGCTCGCCACCATGGGCACGTCGATCGACACGCTCACCCCGGCGCAGCTGGCCTACCGGGAATCCTGGCGCATCGGCTCCTAAGGGCCGTTGAGCGCGTCAGGGCGCGTCAGGGCGGGGCGCTAAAGGCGCGGGTGCCTAAGGCCGCGGCGGAGCCGCTCAGGCCCGCAGAGCGCACCGTCAGCGCGCGCTGGTGGTGAGGCTGTGGTTCCCGGCCTGGGCCGGCACCCCGAGGCCCGCCAGGGCGCGCTGGTCCGGCTCTCCCGGGCCCGCATCGCCGTCGGGGCCCGTACCGCCGCCCGGACCCGAGCCCGGGCCGGAGATGGCGGACGGCTGCTGGTTCAGGACCATCCACCCCAGCAGCCCGATCGGGTACACGAAGTATCCCCACCGGGTGGCGGGAGCCAGCGTGAACATCACCGCGAGCCCTAGCGCCAGCCGCCAAGCCGCGGCCCGCGCGTCTACCGGCGGCCGGACGATGAGCGAGATCGCGAAGCCGAGCCCGGCCAAGACCAGCAGGCCGACCGCGGCCCAGTGCCCCGCCAGGCCCGTTATGGCCAGCAGGTGGCCGGGCAGCGGGCTGGCCGCCGGCGTCTTGTGCTTGGTCAGGCCGAGCGGGAACAGCACGGTGTTCTGCAGGAACGCGTACGGGTTGGCCAGCGCCGCGGGCGCCAGCGCGACCGACGCAGCGATGGCTACCACGCCCGTGACCCCGACGAAGCGCCAGGCCGACCGGGCGGCGTCGCGGGCGGCCAGCATCGCCCCCAGGACGGGGACCGCGGGCCAGGCGGTCGCCTTCATGGCGCACGCGACCCCGAGGGCCACGGCCGCGCGGTACACGTTGGACGGCCGGGCGATCAGGGCCAGGGTGAGGAACATCAGCGCGATCACCGGCGGGTCGGTGATGCCGACCGCGAGCGGGAACGCGATCACCGGGGAGGCCGCGATGAAGATGGTGGACAGCAGCACGTTGTACCGGCACCAGGTGCAGTGCCGGTGCGGGGCCGCCACGGCGAACGCCACCCAGATCAGGGCGATGGAAGTGGCCGTGAGCCAGAGCCTGGGGTCTCCGAACAAGCCGGACGCGCCCAGGGCCTTGGGCAGCCCGAATACCGCCATCAGGGGCAGGTACGGGTTATAGGACAGCGCAGTGTCTAGCTGCCCCTGCGGCAGGTACGGGGTGCCGTGCTGGAGCAGCAGCATGGCGGACCGCGAGATGACCTGCACCTCGGCCGTCGGCGCCACCCGCGTAACGAGCCACGTCACCGGCGCGGCCAGGGCGCCGGCCAGCGACACGAGCAGCGGCACCACCAGCGGCATGTTCTTTCCCCTGGTGGCCCAGAGAATGAGGGTCGTCACCCCGTAGCCCACGGCCGCCCAGATCGCCCAGGTCCGGTCCGCATGGCCGGTGTCTATCGCGAGCGCGGTCGCGTACACCGTGAACGCCGCGTTGGCGGCCAGGAGCCGGTTGCGGCTCAGCCAGTGCCGGTGAACTGGCGTTGGGTGATCGTCTTCCTGCGTGTATTCCACGATGCCGGTACCCGCCCGTCCACGCGTGTCTTCCCCTGTTGTCAAACTCAGTGTTGTCAAACTCAGCTCTTGCCATAGATGAAGCTATGAAACAGATGACTGATAGAAACTGCCCCCGAATGCAGCCAAATTAGCCTATCACCAGGCGTTACCAAAGCGCTTTTCGGGTCGCGCTAAGGTGGCCATGACTACGGCAACTTCCAGTCGACGGGTTCGGCACCCTGCTGCTCAAGCAACTTATTAGCACGGCTGAACGGATGCGACCCGAAAAAGCCGCTCGCGGCCGAATAAGGGCTCGGGTGGGCCGACTCGACGCAGGGTATGCCGTCGAGCAGCGGGACGAGCGTCCGCGCGTCGCGTCCCCACAAGATCGCGACCAGCGGCTGGGTCTTCCGCGCGGCTAGCGCCCGGATGGCCTGCTCGGTCACTTCCTCCCACCCCTTGCCCCGGTGCGATCCCGGCCGGCCGGGCTGGACGGTCAGCACCCGGTTCAGCAGCAGCACCCCCCGCTCGGTCCAGGGGGTGAGGTCCCCGCTCGCGGGCAGCGGATAGCCGAGATCGTCGGAATACTCCCGGAAGATGTTGACCAGGCTGCCCGGCAGCCGCTTGACGTCGGGCGCGACGGAGAAGCTGAGGCCCACGGGATGGCCGGGGGTGGGATAAGGGTCCTGACCGACGATCAGCACCCGCACGCTATCGAACGGCTGCTTGAACGCGCGCAGCACGTTGTCGCCGGACGGCAGGTAGCGGCGCCCGGCCGCGACCTCGGCCCGGAGGAACTCGCCCATCGCCGCGATCTGGTCCGTAACGGGCTCGAGCGCCTCCGCCCAGCCCGGGTCGATAATGTTGCGCAACGGCTCGGCCATGGGCAGTAACTGTAGCCCCGCCCGGGCTGCGGTCATAAGGTCAAAACCATTTATCCCGAACGAGCCGTCCTACCACCCTCCGGCCCGCCCGCCGCGGCCCGCCGCGGGCGTCCCGGGCCGCCCGGCCGCGCGCTGTTTTATCCGCGGGCCGGAAAAGCTATCCTCGAACGGGTGACACGTAGCTGGTAAATGGGGGTAGCCTGCGTCCACGCAGAATAAACCACTTAGAACGATGGGACCCATGAAAGGTCGCGTGCTCGTCGTCGATGACGACGCCGCCCTCGCCGAGATGCTCGGGATCGTGCTTCGCGGTGAGGGGTTCGAACCGACGTTTGTCGCGGATGGCGACAAGGCGGTCGAAGTCTTCCGGGATTCCCGGCCTGATCTGGTGCTGCTGGACCTGATGCTGCCGGGCTCCGACGGGATCGACGTGTGCCGCCAGATCCGCGCCGAGTCCGGGGTGCCGATCGTCATGCTGACGGCGAAGACGGACACCGTCGACGTGGTCCTGGGCCTGGAGTCCGGCGCCGACGACTACATCGTCAAGCCGTTCAAGTCCAAGGAACTGGTCGCCCGGGTCCGGGCGCGGCTGCGCCGGACCGATGAGCCCGCGCCTGAGATGCTGCAGATCGGCGACATCGTCATCGACGTGGCCGGCCATTCGGTCAAGCGCGACGGGGAGCCGCTCAACCTCACCCCGCTGGAGTTCGACCTGCTGGTGGCGCTGGCCCGCAAGCCGAGGCAGGTCTTCACCAGGGAAGTGCTGCTCGAGCAGGTCTGGGGTTACCGGCACGCGGCGGACACCAGGCTGGTCAACGTGCACGTGCAGCGGCTGCGCGCCAAGATCGAGAAGGACCCCGAGCACCCTGAGATCGTCGTGACGGTTCGCGGTGTCGGCTACAAGGCGGGTCCTGGCTGAGTCCAGGTCTACGAACGTGGTAGCGGTAAGCAGAGGGCGGAAGCGCAGTTGGATAACCGCGTTCCGCCGGTCGTCCTTCCGCCGGGCCATCATCAGGCGGCTGCCGGGCCGGGCCAGGCGCTGGCTGCTAGCGGCCCGTGGGCGGCAGCGGCGGCTGGTGAGCCAGCTGCGGGGCCGCTGGCATCGCTCGCTGCAGCTGCGGGTGGTCTCGACCACCCTGGTCCTTTCCGCGCTGGTGATCGCCGTGCTCGGTTTCTTCCTGGTCCAGTCGATCGCGGCCGGGCTGCTGAGCAACGTGGAGAAAACCGGGACCGACCAGGTGAACGCGGGCCACACGTCCGCGCTCGGCAATAGCCGGGTGCTGCAGCAGCCGCCGTCCGCGGCCGATGCCGTGGACGTGGCCGAGGCCACCGCCCGCAGCTTGCAGCTGCCAGCCGGGACGGCGGGGAACTACCTGGTCTTCGTGTACCTGAACAAGGCCTGGTCGCCCAACGTGCGCTGGGTGGCGCAGAACAACGTCAACCCCTCGGCGACCATCCCGGCGGACCTGATCAACCATGTGGCCAAGGCGCAGCGGAAAGGGCAGTACGACAACCAGAACATCGTCGTCCCGGAGTACGAGCCGACCACGCTGCTGGACGCCGACGGGCAGTCCGCGGGTGCGGCCCTGGCCGTCGGGGTGCCGCTGGGACCGTACTATCAGCTGTACTACGTGTTCCCGTTTACCCAGCAGCAGCCAGTACTGCTGCTGGTGCAGCGGATCCTGGTCGGCGTCGGGCTCGCGCTCGTCGTGCTGCTGGCCGCGATCGCGTCGCTGGTGACGCGCTGGGTGGTGCTGCCGGTCCGGCACGCCGCCCAGGCGGCTCAGCGGCTGTCGGACGGGCATCTCGACGAACGCATGCGGGTACTCGGCGTAGACGATCTCGCCGCCCTGGCCACGTCGTTCAACGAGATGGCGGCCAGCCTGCAGGGCAAGCTCCGCGAGCTCGAGGAGCTGTCCAAGGTGCAGCGGCAGTTCGTCTCGGACGTCTCGCACGAGCTCCGCACGCCGCTGTCTACCATCAAGATGGCCGCCGACCTGCTGTTCGACTACCGGGCGGAGCTGGATGCGGCCGGGAGCCGCTCGGTGGAGCTGCTGCAAAGCCAGCTGGAGCGGTTCGAGTCGCTCCTCGTCGACCTGCTCGAGATCAGCAGGTACGACGCGGGCGCGGCCACATTGGAGGCCGAGCCCGTCGACGTGTGCGACCTGGTGCGGCACTCGGCGGATGACGCCCAGCAACTGGCCGAGCGCCGGGGCGGCCGGATCGAGTTCCGGCTGCCCGCGGCCGGGTGCTTCGCCGAGGTCGACCGGCGCCGGGTGGAGCGCATCCTGCGCAACATCCTGGTGAACGCGGTCGAGCATGGTGAGGGCAAGGACGTGGTGGTCACCACCGCCATCGACAGCGACGCGGTCGCCGTCTCGGTCCGCGATTACGGCGTGGGGCTGCGGCCGGGCGAGGAGCAGCTGGTCTTCGACCGGTTCTGGCGGGCCGACCCGGCCCGGGCCCGCACCAGCGGCGGCACCGGCCTGGGCCTGGCTATCTCGCTGGAGGACGCGCACCTGCACGGCGGCTGGCTGCAAGCCTGGGGCGAGCGCGGCAAGGGCTCGGTGTTCCGGCTGACCTTGCCGCGGATCGCCGGGGCCGAACTCGCCGGCTCGCCGCTGCCGCTCGGCCCGGACGACGCCGAGCTGACCGCAGGCCTCGGCGGCACCGGCCCCTTCCCGGTGGTCAAGGTCCGCGGGGTGATCCCGCGTGACTAGCGCCATCCGGCCCCCGTGGCGGCTGGCCTGGCTGGGGCGGGCCTGCCTGGTGGCGGTCGCGGCCGTGACCGTCGCGGGCTGCGTGAGCATGTCGGACAACGGTCCGATGGGCGCGATCAGCGCCAGCCCGCAGAGCACCGCCGCGGGCGGCGACTTCATCGAGCCGGTCCCATCGGGACCGACCCCGAACGAGGGCCCGGCGGCGATCGTGAACGGCTTCCTGGCCGCCAGCGCCAGTTTCCCTGTCCACGACACGATCGCCAGGCAGTACCTGCTCAGCTCGGCCAGCAAGACCTGGAGCCCCGGCTGGTCCGTCACGGTCTTCAACAGCTCGCGCGTGTCGCAGCAACCGCAGGCGCAGCCACCCAAGCACGGTGGCGGGCGGGCCGTGGTCGACTTCTCCGCCGACGTGCAGTCCACGTTCGACGGCACCGGTCAGTTCGTCTCGGCCCTGACCAAGCAGAGCCAGACCAAGACGTACCCGTTCCAGCTCGTGCAGGTCGACGGCCAGTGGCGGATCGCGAACCCGCCTTCTTTCCGGCTGCTCACGGTGACTCAGTTCACCGAGTTCTACCAGGCCCGGGATCTGTACTTCGTCAACCCTTACCTCCCGGACTCCTCGCCGCTGGTCCCCGCCTCGGTGTTCGTGCCGCAGGGCACCTCAACGGCGGACCTGGTCACGAAGCTGGTCAACGCGCTCCTGCCCGACGCGGCGGGTCAGCCGAACAGCACCTGGCTGCAGACCGCGGCCGATACCTTTCCCGCCGGGACCACGCTGAGCGGCGTCACGCTCGACAATACGACCGCCGTCGTCAGCCTGCACGGCCCGGCGAATGCCTCCAAAATGATGCTCGAGCAGGTTTCGGCCCAGCTGACCTGGACGCTGGCCAGCCCCAGGGCCGGCCCGCCCGCGGCCATCCAGTCGGTGGAGCTCGTCTGGGACGGCCAGGCGTTCATACCGCCCGAAATGATCTGCGGGAGCAACCAGACCCGCAGCCCCGTGCAGAACCAGGCCACCTACCCGTGCTACAACCCGTACCCTTCACAGCCGTCGGAGTTCTTCTTCACCAGCAACGGTCAGGTGTGGTCGCGCTGCGGCTCCGAGGCTAGCGCCCAGCGCGGCCAGGTCGGCCGGGTCGTCTCGGTCTTCCGCAGCACCGGGAGTTCTCAGCCGTGCAGCCGCGGGTCCGTGCCCACCGGTTCCACCACCGCGCCCGCGTCCGCCCCGCTGCCGGTCAAGGGTGGCGCGGCCGCCATCGTGGCGGTCTCGCCTGACGGGGCGGACGTCGCGTACTACTCGCCGGCCACCAAGGACGTCTTCATCAGGTTGTCCGCCTCCGGCAGCCTGCGCCAGGTATCGGCCGGACCGGACGTGACCGCGCTCAGCTGGGATCGCAGCCACGATCTCTGGATCGCCCAGAATGGTGATGTCTTCATGGTGCCGCCCAACGGCGCGCCGATCCAGGCCACCACGGACCTGCCGGACGTCACCGCCCTGAGCATCGCCCCGGACGGCGTCCGGGTCGCCCTCGTCGAGCAGGGCGCGTCGGGCCCCGAGGTCGAGCTCGCGGCGGTCGCCCACGGCAGCCCGACGTCGCCGGGGCAGCACGGATCGCCGTTGGAAACCGCTTCCATCAACGGGCCGGTGCAGGTCGGGCCCGATGTCGCCCAGCCGGACACGCTGACCTGGTACGACGCCGACGACCTGATCGTGCTGGCGGGAAGCTCCGCCAAGGCCACGCTGTCGGAGGTGCCGGTAGACGGCCAGAATTCCGCCAGCTCGCAGCCCGCTCCCGCCGGCGCGAACGCGATCACCGCGGCGGGCGGCATGAACGCGCTGGTGGCCGGGCTGTCCGACCATCAGCTGGCCGTCTCGACCGGCCTGGAAGGTCCGTGGCAGCCGCTCGCCGTCCCCGGCCAGAACCCCGCCTACCCCGGATAACCGGCCAGAACCCCGCCTACCCCGGATAACCGGCCAGAACCCCGCCTACCCCGGATAACCGGCCAGAACCCCGCCTACCCCGGATAACCGGCCAGAACCCCGCCTACCCCGGATAAGCGGTCCCGGATCGAGGCGCCGGCGCCCCCCGGATCGAACCCCGATCAACGTTATGCGGTCGTTATGTAACAATTTGTTACTGATCGCCTACAAGTCCCTCCTGACATTCAGCCGCCGGCAGGCTAGCGTTCAGACATGGCACTCGCCCGGGCCCGTGGTTGCGCCGGGCGTGGTTCCCCGCAAGGGCGCCACGCCGGGCAAGCCGATGCCAGCCGCAGGCGAAACGGCCCACGTAAGGCGACTCTTCGTCGACTGATCACGGTGCGGCTTAGGAGTAAGTCCTGCCTCGCCGGGAGATACCGAGTCTCCCGGACCGGGAGAAGGGTAGTAGTGACCATAGTGGCCGCGAACCCCTCAGCAGGCGAATGTGGGGTCGAAGACCAGGTCGGCCGGGCGAGTGCCGCCCCGCTCGACTAGGCAGGGCGAAATCGACTGGATTGGGGATCGAGATGGAAATCATCGTCAGGGGACGGCACATTACTGTCCCGGCACGTTTCCGTCAGCACGCCACCGTCAAGCTGGCCAAGATCGAGAAGCTTGACCAGAAGGCGGTGAGGGTCGACGTCGAGGTCTCCGAGGAACGTAACCCCAGGCAGTCCGCGCGCCGCGAGCGCGTCGAGCTGACCATCCTGTCCCGTGGTCCCGCGATCCGGGCCGAGGCGGCGGCCGATGACCGGTACACCGCGCTCGACCTGGCCTTCGCCAAGCTCGAGTCCAGGCTCCGCCGGGCCGCCGACCGCCGCAAGGTCAAGCACGGGGACAACGTCACCGTACGGTCGGCCGGAGCCCTGGCCGACGCGGCGCCCGCTGAAGCGGCCGCGGCGGGCGACCCGGCCGCGGCGCCGCCGGGAGAAGAGCTTAACGGGCACCGCGTGGCGCGGCCGCGCTCCGGTGAGATAGGCGATCAGTCCGGCGGGGCTGAATCCGGCGACGCGGAACCTGACAGCCACTTCGTCCCGATCACGATCAAGATGGAGGGCGACGGCCCGCTAGTGCTGCGAGAGAAGGTGCATGCGGCCAAGCCGATGACGATCGACCAGGCCCTGCTCGAGATGGAGCTCGTGGGTCACGACTTCTACCTGTTCCACGACTGTGACTGTGATCGCTTCAGCGTCGTCTACCGGCGGCGGGGCTATGACTACGGGGTGATCCGGCTGGTCGAGGAATAGTTCACGGGCCGCTCGAGGTCGTACATCCCTGATGCCAGCCGGGCCGTTGGGGCCCGGCTTGCATCATGGCCCCGGGTCGGCGAGAGTCTGATCACATGACGTTCGTGCCGATCAAGGTCAGCCTGGCTGCCTGGTGAGGCTGATGCGGGCAATGGTCCCTGAGGGAGGCAACAAGGTGAACGCCATGGGCGACAGGGCGGTGGCGGCTGTTCAGCATCCGGACGGCGGCAAGCGCACAGAGCCGATCCGGGTCCTGATCGCCGATGATCACGCGCTGTTCCGGCGTGGCCTGGAAATGGTCCTCGAAGAGGAGGACGACATTGATCTGGTCGGGCAGGCGAGTGACGGCAAGGAGGCGATCGCCGCGGCCGGCGAGTCGCTGCCCGATATCGTGCTGATGGATATCCGGATGCCGAAGATCAGCGGTATCGAGGCGTGCCGGGCCATCAAGGAAGTGGCGCCAAGCGCGAAGATCGTCATGCTGACGATCAGTGACGAGGAAGAGGACCTGTTCGAGGCGATCCGGGCCGGCGCCAGCGGCTACCTGCTCAAGGACATACCGCTGGACGAGGTGGCCGAGGCGGTCCGGTCGGTGCACGGCGGCCAGTCGCTGATCAACCCGTCGATGGCGGGCAAGCTCCTGTCCGAGTTCGCGACGCTGGCCAAACGCGATTCGGAGGAAGAGCGGGTCCAGCATGTCGCCGCGCCCAAGCTCACCGACCGGGAGATGGAGGTGCTCAAGCTGGTCGCGCGCGGCATGAACAACCGCGACATCGCCAAGGAGCTCTTCATCTCAGAGAACACGGTGAAGAATCACGTCAGGAACATCCTGGAGAAGCTCCAGATCCACTCCCGGATGGAAGCGGTGATGATCGCCGTCCGGCAGAAACTGATCGAGTTCAGTTAACTCCGCTGCCACGCTCGCCTCCGGGGCGCTCTGTTTCCTCGCTCGCCTCCGGGGCGCCTTAAGGCACTGCCTTCCCTCGTCGCTCGTTCTGTGTTCTCTCGCTCGCCTCCGGGGCGCTTTTAGGCACTGCCTTCCCTCGTCGCTCGTTCTGTGTTCTCTCGCTCGCCTCCGGGGCGCTTTTAAGGCACTGCCTTCCCTCGTCGCTCGTTCCTCGCTCCTCAGTCCAGGCAGTGCCGCGCCCCTTTGGCTCGCGAGAGGGCTCATCAGTCCAGGCGGCGCCGCGCCCCTTTGGCTCGCGGGAGGCTCCTTGGTCCAGGCGGCGCCGCGGCCCCCTGGCTCGCTTGGGGACTTCAGGTGGCTCTTGCGAGTGCGGCGATGAGGCGGGGGGCGTACTTGGCGGGCTCGATTTGCTCCAGGCGGACGTCGTCGCAGCCGACCCAGCGGGCGGCCTCGCGGAGAGCCTGGGCCATTGGCTCGGCCGCGGCGGCCCGCTTCAGGGAGAGCTTGCGGGCGATCAGGGTTTTGCCTTCCCGGGCCGGATCGACTCGTCCCACCAGGTCTCCGCCGGCGAGCAGGGGCATGGTGAAGTAGCCGTGTACCCGCTTGTGCTTCGGCACGTAGGCCTCGAGGCTGTGCTCGAAGCCGAATATCTGCCGGGTCCGCTTGCGGTCCCAGATCAGCGAGTCGAACGGCGAGAGCAGCGTGACGCGGTTTCGCTCCCGGCCCGCGGCCGCCGCCTGGGCCAGCGCCGCGGGGTCGGCCCAGGCCGGAGCGGTGCCTCCGCTACGGGGGCCTGGGCTGCCCCGGCCCGCGATCGTGACCGGGGTCAGGCCCGCCGCTAGGGCGGCGTCGGCGACCAGCCGCGTGTGCTGGCCCGTCTCGTTGGTGAGATAGTTCAGCCGGTGATAGTCGACCAGGTCCGCGTGCGTGACCACGCCGAGCGCCCGGGCGGCGACGCCGGCTAGGTACACGAGGCACTCGAGGTCGGACGGCTCCGCGGCCAGCAGGTCGCCCGGCAGGACCCGCTCGGGCAGCTCGTAGACTCGTCGCCACCCCGTCCGCCGGACGCAGATGACGTCACCGGTGTCGAGCAGCCATTCCACCGCGATCTTGACGTCTGACCAGTCCCACCACGGGCCGCCCGCCTTGGCCCCGCCCAGCTGGGTGGCGGTCAGCGGGCCCTCCGCGCGTAGCCGGGCCAGTACTTTGTCGCAGGTCTCCTGGTGGCTCTGGTGCCACCGCACCCCGCGGGCCCGCAGCGCACGGCGCCGGAAGGCGAAGTATGGCCACTGCTCGATCGGCAGCACGCAGGCCGCGTGGGCCCAGTACTCGAAGGCGGCGGGTTTCCCGGCGTGCCAGTAGGCCTGCTCGATCTGCTGCCGGGAGACCGTCCCCAGCCGCGCGTAGGCGACCAGCTCGTGCGAGCGGGCCAGCACGCTGATCGTGTCGAGCTGGACGGCCCCGACCCGGCGGAGCATGCCGGCCACGCCGCCCCGCCGCGCGGACGCACCAAGGAACCCCTGCGCCCGCAGCGTCATCCGGCGGACGTCATCAGGGGTGACCGTCACCTCAGCTGCGGGAACGTCCAGGCCCATGTCCCAGATCGTAACGGTGGGCTATGACATTTCCGGGGCGCTCTAGTACCAGTCGTCGAAGATGTGCACGACGGCGGCCACGAGGCCGCCGATGACGACGATCCCGGCGCCAACCCAGATAAGCCACCAGTGCGGATGGGGGACCATCGCGATCCCGCCCACGATGAAGCCGACAATGATGATCGAGACCGCCACCCAGGAGGCGGGTCGGCCATGGAATTCCTCGTGGTGCACAGGCGGCAGCCCGGTCTGCACGTCAAGCCCGTGCGTCCCGGTATCTCCCGCGGGCTCCGCCATGGTTCCTGATGACCCCTGCTCGGTCACTCCTGGCTCCTCTCCTCGCTAAGGCTCTTATTATTCTCCGGGAAGTGCGAGACTGAGCACTAGCCGGCCCCGCCCGCTGGCGCCGCTGACCCTGCCGGGTCCCGTGCGACTCGGTTTTGGTGTCCGCCTCGCCTACCATGACATGTTGGGGCGGTGAACGGGAGCCGGTTACGGTCACCGCCCATCACGAGGTCAGACCATCCGCGAGGAGCGCGACGAGAAGTGCCACCCATCATCGATAGTGTCCTTCGCGCCGGCGAAGGCAGGATCCTGCGCAAGCTCAAGCGGATCAGCGAACAGATTAACTCCATTGAAGACGATTTCGTCAAGATGAGCGACGCTGAGTTGCGGGCCATGACTGATGAGTTCCGGCAGCGCTACGCTGACGGCGAAACGCTCGACGACCTGCTTCCCGAAGCCTTCGCCGCCGCCCGCGAGGCCGCTCGGCGCACCCTCGGGCAGCGGGCCTTCGACGTCCAGCTGATGGGCGCCGCGGCACTGCACCTGGGCAACATCGCCGAGATGCGGACCGGTGAAGGCAAGACGCTCACCGGCGTCTTCCCCGCCTACCTCAACGCGATCAGCGGCGAGGGCGTCCACGTCGTCACGGTCAACGACTACCTGGCCAAGCGTGACTCGGAGTGGATGGGGCGGGTGCACCGCTTCCTCGGGCTCGAGGTGGGCGTGATCCTCGGCGACATGGACCCGGCCGAGCGTCGCAAGCAGTACGCCGCCGACATCACCTACGGCACCAACAACGAGTTCGGGTTCGACTACCTGCGCGACAACATGGCGTGGTCGCTCGAGGACTGCGTGCAGCGCGGCCATCACTACGGGATCGTCGACGAGGTGGACTCCATCCTCATCGATGAGGCGCGGACGCCGCTGATCATCAGCGGGCCGGCTGAGCAGAGCCCGCGCTGGTACACCGAGTTCGCCAAGATCGCGCCCAGGCTGCGCCGGGGCGAGGACGGCGAAGGCGACTACGAGGTCGACGAGAAGAAGAAGACCATCGGCATCATGGAAGCGGGCGTCGAGAAGGTCGAGGACTGGCTCGGCATCGACAACCTCTACGACCCGGTCAACACGCCCCTGGTCAGCTTCCTCAACAACTCGATCAAGGCCAAGGAGCTGTACAAGAAGGACAAGGATTACGTCGTGATGAACGGCGAGATCCTGATCGTAGACGAGTTCACTGGCCGCATCCTGCATGGCCGCCGCTACAACGAGGGCATGCACCAGGCCATTGAGGCCAAGGAGAGCGTGGCGATCAAGGACGAGAACCAGACGCTCGCCACGATCACCTTGCAGAACTACTTCCGCCTCTACGACAAGCTGGCCGGCATGACCGGCACGGCCACCACCGAGGCCAACGAGTTCCACCAGATCTACAAGCTCGGCGTGGTCCCGATCCCGACCAATAAGCCGATGATCCGGGCCGACCAGGCGGACGTCATCTACCAGACGGCGCAAGCCAAGTTCGAGGCGTGCGTAGAGGACATCGCAGAAAGGCACGAGGCCGGGCAGCCGGTCCTGGTCGGCACGACAAGCGTGGAGAAATCCGAGATCTTGTCCCGGATGCTCAAGCGGCGCGGCGTTCCGCACGAGGTGCTGAACGCGAAGTACCACGAGCGAGAGGCCACGATCGTCGCCCAGGCCGGGCGCAAGGGCGCGGTCACCGTGGCCACTAACATGGCCGGCCGCGGTACCGACATCATGCTCGGCGGCAACCCCGAGTTCATCGCCGACACCGAGCTGCACCAGCGGGGCCTATCGCCGGTCGAGACGCCAGAAGACTACGAGGCGGCCTGGCCGGAGGCGGTGGCCAAGGCCCAGCGGGCCGTGGCCGCCGAACACGAGGAAGTCGTCGAGGCGGGCGGCCTGTACGTGCTCGGCACCGAGCGCCACGAGTCGCGCCGTATCGACAACCAGCTGCGCGGGCGATCCGGCCGCCAGGGTGACCCGGGTGAGAGCCGGTTCTACCTGTCCCTCGAAGACGACCTGATGCGGATGTTCAACTCCGAGCGGGTCGGCGCGATCATGGAACGGCTGAGCATCCCGCCCGACGTGCCGGTGGAGTCCAAGGTGGTCACCCGCGCGATCAGGTCCGCGCAGACCCAGGTCGAGCAGCAGAACTTCGAGATCCGCAAGGACGTGCTCAAGTACGACGATGTGCTGAACCGGCAGCGCAAGGTCATCTACGGCGAGCGCCGCAAGGTGCTCGAGGGCGCCGACCTACACGAGCAGATCAGCGAGATGACCGACGAGGTGATCGCCGGATACGCGACGGGGGAGACCGCCGACGGCTATCCGGAGGAATGGGACCTGGACAAGCTGTGGCGCGCGTTCCGCCAGCTCTTCCCGATCACCATCACCACCGACGACGTCATCGAGGAAGCGGGCGGTGACCGGGCGGGGCTGACCACGGAGTTCATCACCGAGGCGGTGATTGCGGACGCGCAGGCCGCCTATGAGCGACGTGAGCAGGAATTCGGTTCCGAGGTCATGCGGGAAGTCGAGCGCCGGGTGGTGCTGTCCGTGCTCGACCGGAAGTGGCGCGAGCACCTATACGAGATGGACTACCTGCGTGAGGGCATCGGCCTGCGCGGATACGGCCAGCGCGATCCGCTGATCGAGTATCAGCGCGAAGGCTACGACATGTTCAACGCCATGATGGACGGGATCAAGGAAGAGTCCGTCGGCAACCTGTTCAACCTGGTGGTCCAGGTCCAGGAGAATCCTATCGTCGAGGAAACGGCCGCCGGCGACGGCGCGCTCGGTACGGTCGCTCAACTCGACTCGCCAGCCGGCGGCACCCAGCCCGCCCGGCCGGTGGTTCCCGCCCAGGGCACGCCAGGCGCCCCGGTCCGGGGCGCCCACGCTCGCGACGCGGCGCCCGCCGGCGCCGCGCCTGCCGGCGCTGCGCCAGCGGGTCCCGCGCCGCGTTCCCCCCAGGGCCGCGCCGCGGCGCCTAAGCGCGACGGCCGGGTCAGCGGCGCCCAGAGCGGCGCCGGGGGCACCAGGCGAGACGGCCGCGCCGGCGGTGCGCACGCCCGGCCAGCCGCGGAACCGGCCGCTCCCATACCGGCCGGACTCGCGCCGCGCCGCCCCCAGCGGCTGCAGTATTCGGCACCGTCCGTCGACGGCGGAACGCACGTGGAAACCA
The DNA here is from genome assembly GCA_963806335.1 of uncultured Actinomycetes bacterium. GTDB lineage: Bacteria > Actinomycetota > Actinomycetes > Streptosporangiales > Streptosporangiaceae > Palsa-504. The sequence goes on along the minus strand of CAWDXO010000008.1, from coordinate 320,083 downwards.
CCCAGGGCCCGGAGGATGATTTCGCGCGCGTCGGGCGCAACGACCCGTGCCCCTGCGGCTCGGGCCGCAAGTTCAAGCGCTGCCACGGCGACCCGCGCAATACTCCCTGACGCCAGCGCTCGCTCCCGTCGTGACGTCCTGACGCCCTAACCGTGCCCCGAAGCCCGAAATCCTCCCCGAAGCCCGGGCTTCGGGGAGGATTTGGTATATCCCAGTCCGGATCCTCCCGCAGATTCCGGCTTATCCGCGGCGGTAGTGAGCGGAGAGGCCGGTGAGACGTTCCGGGTTATAAACGGCGGTGGGACGCAGCCTAGCGAAGGCCAGAACTCGAAAAGATCTTGGAAACTTTTCGCTTCGTGGAAATCTGTAGGGACTGGGATCCCTACAACTTTCCACGAAGCCAAAATCCTCCACGCTAACTCCGGCCTGGGCGACACCGACGAGGCGGATGGGGTCAGCGCGGCGCTAGGGGGCCCTGCTCAGCGCGACGCTAAGGGCTCTGCTCGGGCGGCGCGGCAGCGCGGCGCTAAGGGCTCTGCTCGGGCGGCGCGGCAGCGCGGCGCTAAGGGCTCTGCTCGGGCGGCGCGGCAGCGCGGCGCCTTAGCCTGCTTCCAGGTCGGTGCAAAGCCAGCGGGCCGGGCGGGCCGGCAGGCCTGGAGTGGCCGGCCGGGCTGGCCGGTGCTCGAAGCGCATGGCCAGGGCGCGCGATCGCGGTCCGAAGCTGACGACCACGGTCATCTCCAGGACGCCCGCCGCGGGCCGGAACGTCACCACGCGCTTGATCCTGGGTCGCTGATCGTCGCCGAGGGACCGCGCGAGGACGCCGATCTGCGCCCGGACGCGATCGGTAGTCAGCGGGACGAGTTGCCTCGGCGAGCGCGAGCCGGCCAAGATCTCGACGATGACCTGGGCTAGTTGCCGCGGCCACGCGTCGGCCGCCCTCGCCCCGGCCGGCGAGGCTTCCCGTGCCGCGCCCGGGGACGTGCCGCGGACTTTCGCCGCCTCCCGGCCTGGGGTGACGGCTTGGCGCGGCCCGGCAGTCCCTGGAGACGGGCCAGCGCCGTGTGGACCTGCGTCGGCCACGTCTTGCACCGCTGGGCAGGCGGCGCCGTGGATTTCGCAGTCGTAGGGTGGTGCGGCGTCCGGGACCTTGACGAGCCGCAAGCCCGGGAGTCCAGCCGAGGGGAGTGGCTCAGGTGAGGGCAGCAGGTCGGGAGTCAGGGTCCTCGACGGCATGTTCGCGCCTTCCAGATCCGGAGAATGCAAAGTGACCGCGTGTGCCCTTGGCGGCCGTATTCGCGACAGGCTCCGGCTGTACTTGTTGTACCTCAGGGCAGTGACATTCCGATCACCTGCCCGCATTCTGCCTGGTCACTGACCCTTCATGTGCCCGACAGATATTGTTTCCCCATTAAACGAAAATACGCTTAAAATTGTCTTCGTGATTAATGGTACGGAATTCCAGGGTGTCATCACGGACTGGGGCGGCGTGCTTACCACCCCGATCCTGGCCACCGTCCGGGCCTGGATCGCCGCTGATGACATTGCCTGGGACAGCTACCGGACCGTCATGCGGACCTGGGTCGCCGACGCGTACCGCCCGGGCGGCAGCCGCAACCCGATCCACGCGCTGGAGCGCGGCGAGTGCTCGGGCCCTGAATTCGAGCGCCTCCTGGCCGCCGAACTTCTCCGCGTCGACGGTGGCGCCGTGGTAGCCGAGGGGTTGCTGCGGCGCATGTTCGCTGCGAGCGTGCCCGTTCCCGCCATGTACGACACGATCCGCGCGCTGCGCGGCGCCGGCTTCGGCACCGCGCTGCTCTCCAACTCCTGGGGATGCGACGAGTACCCGCGCGCGGATTTCCCTGAGTTGTTCGACACCGTGGTGATTTCCGCTGAGGTCGGCATGCGCAAACCGGAAGAAGGCATCTTCCTGTACGCCGCGCAGACGCTGGGCCTGACGCCGCAGGAGTGCGTCTTCATCGACGACATCGAGGCGAACGTCAACGCGGCCATTGCCTGCGGCATGGCCGGGGTGCTGCACACTGACGCGGGGGCCACGGCGGCGGCACTGCAGGACCTGCTGGGCGTGCCGCTCAACTGGAGCCGGCCGGGCAACCTCGTCGGGTGACGACCGCCTAACCCGGGCCACCGGTTAACCCGGGTCACCACCTAACCCGGGTCACCACCGAAGTCGGCCTATCCCGGACGCGCAACACGATGCGTTCACGGCGGGACCGGGCTAGCCTTTGATCGTGGCGGACTATCCGCATCCGTCCAGCGAGGGCCGATCGGCTAACATGCGGGCCAACCGGCGGACGGACACGAAACCCGAACTGGCGCTGCGTCACGCCCTGCACCGGCTTGGCTACCGGTACCGCAAGGACTACCGGCTCGACCTGGACAGCGGCCGGCGCGTCCGGCCGGACATCGTGTTCACCGCGCGGAAGGTGGCCGTCTTCGTCGACGGCTGCTTCTGGCACGCCTGCCCGGAGCACGGATCTAAGCCGAGGGCGAACGAGTGGTACTGGAGCCCGAAGCTCATCAAGAACGTCGAGCGCGACCGGGTCAACGATGCGGCGCTGATCCTGGCCGGCTGGACGGTGGTACGGCTGTGGGAGCACGTGCCGCTGGACGAGGCCATTGCCACCGTGGTGACCACGCTCGCGGCAAACCCTCCGGCCCCGGAGGGCGACTTTCTGAGCTGACGCCCGGATCCCAGTGACTGTGGCAGACTCTGGGGCACCATGCGCGTGTTCTTGCCTTCGACGCTTCCGGCTCTGGCCCGGGCCTTGCAGGCCGGCCAGGTCGGCCCGGACGGCCCGCCGCACCCGGACGGCCCGCCGCACCCGGACGGCCCGGCAGGATCCGAGGCGAGCTCCGAGGCGGTGCCCGGCTTCGCGGTCACGCCTGCGCTGCGCGAGGCGTACTTCAGCGGCGATGAGGAAGAGCTCGAGTACGCGGCGATGACCGAGGCGGCCCGGGCGTCGCTGCGGATGCTCGCGGCGGACCCGGCCGCGCCGCCCCGCCGGGTGGTGCTGGCGGCCGATATCCCGGCCGGGCAGGTCCGGTGGGATACCTGGTCCGGCGAGCCGGCCCGGGTGCTGGTCGGCGCGGCAGTCCCGATCAAGCTGCTGGCGTCGGCGCACCTGGACGAGCTCGAAGCGGCCGCCGACGTAAGAGCAGCGGTCGAGGCGCTTCCGGCTGCCGACGCGGGTGACGAGGACGCCAAGTTCGCCGTAGACGGGGCCGAAGGCCACGAGCTCGCCTGGTACGCCACCCAGGAACTGCCCTACGTAGCCGAGTGAGGACCCGCGCACGCCCGCGACCCGCGCACGCCCGCGACCCGCGCACGCCAAGGACCCGCCAGGCGTCCGGGCATGCGACGATAAAGCTATCCGCTAGCTGACCCCGAACGCCAGGAGCGATCGTAATGGACGCCGTCTCCAGGACGCCGGTACCGGTAAACGAGCCGGTCAGGCAGTACCAGCCAGGTAGCCACGAGCGAGCCGTGCTGGAAGGCAAGATCAAGGAACTCGCCGGCCAGCGCGCCGAGCTGACCATGACCATCGGCGGCCAGCAGCAGATGGCCGCCGGCGACCTGATCGACATAATCCAGCCGCATAGCCGCCAAAGCGTGCTCGGCCAGCTGGGCAACGCGACGAACGTGGACGTGGCGGCCGCGATTTACGCCGCCAAGCAGGCGGCGCCGGCCTGGCGTGCGCTTGACTTCGACGACCGGGCCGCGATCTTCCTCAAGGCGGCGGAGTTGCTCGCCGGGCCCTGGCGCGCCACCCTGAACGCCTCGACCATCCTCGGCCAGTCCAAGTCGCCGTTCCAGGCCGAGATCGACGCGGCCTGCGAGATGATCGACTTCTGGCGTTACAACGTGTACTTCGCCCGGCGGATGCTCAGCGAGCAGCCGGAGTCGGCGCCCGGGGCGTGGAACCGGATGGAGTACCGCCCGCTCGAGGGGTTCGTGCTGGCGATCACGCCGTTCAACTTCACCTCGATCGCGGGTAACCTGCCGACGGCCCCGGCGCTGCTCGGCAACGTCGTGGTGTGGAAGCCGTCGCCGACCCAGCAGCTCTCGGCGCACTACATCATGCGCCTGCTCGAGGCGGCCGGGCTGCCGCCAGGCGTGATCAACCTGGTCACCGGGGACGGGCAGGCGGTGTCGCAGGTCGCGCTGACCCATCCCGACCTGGCCGGCATTCACTTCACCGGCTCCACGGGCACCTTCCGGCACCTGTGGCGGACGGTCGGCGAGAACATCGCCAGGTACCGCAACTACCCCCGGCTGGTGGGGGAGACCGGCGGCAAGGACTTCGTGATCGTGCACCCGTCGGCGGAACAAGACAGCCTGGCCGCCATCCTGATCCGCGGCGCCTTCGAGTACCAGGGCCAGAAGTGTTCTGCGGCGTCCCGGGCCTACCTGCCCGAGTCGCTGTGGAACCGGACCCGCGACGACTTCATCGCCCAGGTCGAGTCGCTGACGATGGGCGACGTGGCGGCCGACCTCTCGCTGTTCATGGGGGCGGTCATCGACGCCCGGGCCTTCGCCAAGCACGCCGCCGCGCTCGAGCGGGCCAGGAACACGGCCTCCATCAAGATCCTGGCTGGCGGCCAGGCCGACGACAGCGAGGGCTTCTTCGTGCGGCCCACGGTGCTCGAGGGCTCCGATCCGGCCGACGAGATCTTCACCACCGAGTATTTCGGCCCGATCCTGGCCGTGCACGTCTACCCGGACGCCGCCTACGAACAGATGCTCGCCCAGGCCGCGGACGCCACGCCCTACGCGCTGACCGGCTCGATCCTGGCCACTGACCGCCAAGCCATCGCCCACGCCGCCGACCTGCTCAGGTACTCGGCGGGCAACTTCTATATCAACGACAAACCCACCGGGGCGGTGGTCGGCCAGCAGCCGTTCGGTGGGGCGCGGGCCAGCGGCACCGACGACAAGGCGGGCTCGATCTTCAACCTGACCCGGTGGGTGTCAGCCCGCGCGATCAAGGAGCTTTTCGCCCCCCCGTCCGACTACCGCTACCCCCACATGGGCTGAGCGGCGGCCGCACTGGGCGGCCGCCGCGCCGGTCGCTACCTGTGTAACCTCATCGCACCGGAGGACGTCATTCACCGGCTGGTTCTGTGGAACATCGATCTGACCTTGGTTGATGTCGTACGGGTGACGAGGGCCGCCTACGTCGAGGCCTTCCCGGCGGTCGCGGGCCGCCCGCTGCTCCGGCTGCCGCAGGTGGCGGGTCGCAGCGAGTCGGAGATTTTCTTCGACGCGCTCGCCCTGAACGGCGCCGACGTCAGCGCGGGCGGAGCCGCCGAAGCCCTGCTCGAGCCGTTCAGCGCCGCGCTCGCCGCGGCGCTCGAGGCCCGGCGCGACGATCTGGTCCGCGACGGGCACCTGCTGCCCGGGGCGACCGACGCGGTCGCGGCGGTGGCCAAACTCGACGACGTGGAGCAGACGGTGCTGACCGGCAGCAGCAAGCCGAGCGCGATGCTGAAGCTGCACGCGTTCGGCCTGGACGGCTTCTTCGATTTCGGCATCGGCGGCTACGGTTCGGACTCCTATCCCAAGGGCACCCTGATCAGGGTGGCCAGGGAGCGGGCGGGCAACAAGCACCGCGTGACCTTCGACGAGAACGCCACGGTCTACGTGGCGGACTCACCTCGGGACGTGGACGCGGCCAAGATCGGCGGCGCACGGTCGCTCGCGGTGGCCAGCGGCAGGGCGAGCGCGGCCGAACTGCGCGACGCGGGGGCCGATGCGGTGCTGCCTGACCTCACCGATACCGGCGCCGTAGTCGCCCTGATCACACGCCTCACCGACCGAAACCATGACTTATGCTGACCTGTCGGACATTATTGGTTAGAGGAGCGTTGCCAGGCGGGCCGGGATGGCCCGATGCTGAAAGCATGGAAGCCAGCGACAGTGATCTGCTGAGCCGCGGCTACGGCGCGGTGCTCTGGCAACCAGGCGACAAGACGGTGCGCCAGGCCCGGATCACCCGGTTCATGCGCTGGCTGGCCGACGGCCGGGGACCGGAGTTCAGCGATTACGACGAGCTGTGGCGGTGGTCGGTCCGGGATCCGGCCGCGTTCTGGACCGCGGTCTGGGACCATTTCGACGTCCTCGGCGAATGGGACCATGACCCGGCGTCGGTGCTGGTCGGCGACGTAATGCCGGACATCAGCTGGTTCCGCGGGGCCACCCTCAACTACGCCCGTAACGCGCTGAGGACCGCGTGGACTGATCCCGGCCGCACCGCGATTATTTTTTCGGCCGAACGAACGCCGGCGCGTGCCCTGACCTACGCTGAGCTCGCGGGAGAGGTCGCCCGGGTGGCCCGGGGCCTCCGCTCACTCGGCGTCCGCCGGGGCGATCGCGTGGCGGCGCTGCTGCCAAACGTGCCCGAGGCGGTGATCGGCCTGCTCGCCACCGCGAGCCTGGGGGCGATCTGGTCCTCGTGCTCGCCCGATTTCGGCGCGCCCAGCGTGGTGGACAGGTTCGCGCAGATCGAGCCGGCCGTCCTGATCGCCTGCGACGGCTACCGATACGCGGGGAGGGAGTTCTCCCGCGCCGCCATGGTGGACGAGGTGACCTCGGCCCTGCCCGGCCTGTCCGCGGTGGTACAGGTCAACCTGCTCGGCGATGACGCCCCGCCTGCGGGCGTGCTGCGCTGGGCCGACCTGGGCGCCGGGGCCCACCCGAACGAGCCGGAGTTCGAGGAAGTGCCGTTCGAGCACCCGCTGTGGGTGGTGTACTCCTCGGGCACCACCGGGCTGCCCAAGCCGATCATGCACGGACATGGCGGCGTCGTGCTCGAGCATCTCAAGGCGCTCGCGCTGCACCAGGATCTGCGCCCGGGCGACGTCTTCGCCTGGTACACCACGACCGGCTGGGTGATGTGGAACTACCTGGCCGGCGGACTGCTGGCCGGCGCCACGATCGTGCTGTACGACGGCAGCGCCACCTACCCGGCTACCGATCGGCTGTGGCGGCTGGCGGCCGAGCACGGCGTCAGCTACCTGGGCGTCGGCGCCCCTTACCTGGTCGCCTGCGCCAAGGCGGGGCTGCGCCCCGGCGAGGAGATGGACCTGTCCGCGCTGCGGGGTATCGGCTCGACCGGGTCGCCGCTGCCCCCCGAGGCATTCGGCTGGGTCTACGAGCGGGTCAAGCCGGACCTGGTGCTCGGCTCGTTCTCGGGCGGCACCGACCTGGCTACGGGCGTGGTCGGGCCGTGCCCGCTGCTGCCGGTGCGGGCGGGCGTGATGTCCTGCCGCTGGCTCGGGGCCGCGGTCGAGGCCTACGACTCCGCCGGAGAGCCGGTCACCGGCGAGGTCGGCGAGCTGGTGATCACCGGGCCGATGCCGTCGATGCCCGTCGGGTTCTGGAACGATCCCGGCGGGGCCAGGTACCGGGACAGCTACTTCGGCACCTATCCGGGAGTCTGGCGGCACGGTGACTGGATCGAGCTGCGCCCCGATGGCGGTTGCGTCATCTACGGCCGCTCCGACGCCACGCTCAACCGCGGGGGCGTCCGGATGGGCACCAGCGAGTTTTACCGCGTGATCGAGGCCTGGCCGGAAATCGGCGACAGCCTGGTCACCGACACGGGCAGCCTCGGCGCCGAGGGCCGGCTGCTGCTGTTCGTGGTGCCCGCCGCCGGCTGTGAGCTCGACGATGACCTGAAGGACAGGCTCCGGGCCGCGCTGCGGGCCCAGCTCTCGCCCCGGCACGTGCCGGACGAGATTCACCAGGTTCCCGCCATCCCGCGGACCCTGTCCGGTAAGAAGCTGGAGGTGCCGGTGCGTAAAATCCTGCTCGGCGCGGATCCGGAGCAGGCCGCGGATCCGAACGCGCTGGCCGATCCCGATGCCCTGAGGTACTTCGGCCGCTTCGCAGCAGGGTCCGATCCCTTTCGGTTACATTAAGTAACGAACTCGTCACAATGAGGTGACAGGGTTTGTCCGGGCCGGAACGGACCGGGGAAGAGACAAGACGGCGGATCAGGTTAGTGGACACGAAGGAGTGGACGCGATGCCGGACAGTAACGTGGACGACGCCAGGGCAGCCCTGCTGGCCAAGGCGGAACAGGCATGGTCGGACGATCCCGCCCTGGACTCAGCGGCGCTCGGGGGGGTCTGGTGCTACCTGGATGCCTACTACCAGCGCGTCGCCACCGAGGACCTGGTGCTGCCCTCGCGGCTGGCCGCGGTGGCGCAGGCGCACGCCCGGCTGGGCCTGCGCCGGCCGCAGGGCCGGGCCCTGGTGCAGGTCCGCGAGCCTGGCGATGCCCACCTGGACCCGGTGGGCCGGTCGGGCCTGGTGGTGGACATCGTCACCGACGACATGCCCTACCTCGTCGACTCGGTCACCACCGAACTGAACCGGCACGAAGCCGAGATCCAGCTGCTGGTGCACCCGCTGCTGCGGGTGCACCGGGACGTGACCGGCGCGCTGCGCGGGATCCTCGGGGTCTGCCCAGGGGGGCCGGAGGGTACGGGGGGCGGGCAGTCCCCCGTGACCGGGGGGGGTCTGGGGGGGGTCGTCCCCCCCGAGACAACAGAGCTGACCGAGGCCTGGATCCACGTCGAGCTCGGGCCGCCCAAGGACAAGGTCAGCGCGGATCAGCTGGCGGCCGACCTGCGCCACGTGCTCGACGACGTGCGGGTGGCCGTCGAGGACCAGCCGCGGATGGGTGCGGTGGCCCGCAGGCTGGCCGACGATCTCGGCGGGGTGCCAGGCAGTGACCGGGCCGAGGCCGGCGAGCTGCTGCGCTGGCTGGCCGACGGTCACTTCACCTTCCTCGGCTACCGTGAATACGACCTGCTGCGGACCGAGGAAGGCGCCGGCCTGCGCGCCGTGCCCGGGACCGGGCTCGGCATCCTCCGGCACACCAGGCCAGGCCGGGATTCGGTGCGAAAGATGTCCTCTCAGGTCGCGGCCCGCGCCCAGGACCGAAGTGAGCGGCTGGTGCTCGCCAAGGCCAACTCCAGGTCCACCGTCTACCGCGCTAACTACCTGGACTACGTCTCGGTCAAGAAGCTCGGCCCGGACGGGGTCGTCACCGGGGAGTTCAGGTTCCTCGGCCTGTACGCGCACACGGCGCACACCGCGCCGATCGCCGAGGTACCCGTGCTCCGGCGCAAGCTGGCCCGGGTCCTGGCCGCGGCCGGGCTGTCGAGGGACAGCCACGACGGGAAGGACCTCATCGAGATCCTCGAGGACTTCCCGCGCGAGGAGCTCTTCGAGATCTCCGCCCGCGAGCTCACCCCGATCGCGCTCGGCGTACTGCGGCTAAGCGAGCGCAAGCAGACCAGGCTGTTCCTGCGCCGGGACCGGTACGGACGGTACATGTCCTGCCTGGTGTACCTGCCGAGGGACCGGTACACCACCAAGGTCAGGCTGCGGGCGCAGGGCATCCTGGCCGCCGCGCTGCACGGGGTCACGGTGGACTACAGCGCCATGGTCGGTGACTCGGCCCTGGCCCGCCTGTACGTGGTGATCAGGGGGGAGCGCGGCCGGCCCGTGCCGCACGTGGACGCGGCCGCCCTGGAGCGCCAGCTGGCCGCGGCGGTCAGGTCCTGGGATGAGGACCTCGCCGCCGAGGCGACCCGCGTGTTCGGCGAAGAGCGGGCCGGGGCGCTGCTCGACCTGTACGCGGCGGGCATCCCCGAGACGTACAAGGCCGATGTTTCCGCGGCGGACGCGGTCGACGACCTGTCCACGATGCTGCGGCTGCGCGAGTCGGGGACGGAGTTCGCGGTCCGGCTGGTGGAGCACCCGGAGCGGTGGACGCTGGTGGTGTACCGGTCGGGCACGCCGATCACGCTGTCCGATGTGCTGCCCCAGCTGCAGCACCTGGGGCTGGAGGTCGTCGACGAGCATCCGTTCAAGTTCTCCGGATCGTCGGACGCCGGTTCGTTCTGGATATATGAATTTGGTCTCCGGCCGCCAGCCGGCGCCGCTTCCGGCAGCCTCCGTCAGCTCTTCGAGGAGGCGCTGACCGCGCTCTGGCTCGGCCAGACCGAGGACGACGGGTTCAACGCGCTGGTGCTGACGGCCGGCCTGAGCTGGCGCGAGGTCACGCTGCTGCGCGCCTTCGCCAAGTACCTGCGCCAGGGGGGGATGCGGTTCAGCGAGGACTACATGCAGCGGGTGCTGCGGTCCAACCCGGCCATCACGCGGCTCCTGGTGCGGCTGTTCAAGTCCAGGTTCGACCCGGCCAGGCGCGGCGGCGCCGGCGAACGCTGCGAGGCCATTACCGAGGAAATCCGTGGCCAGCTCGACGAGGTGGTCATCCTCGACCACGACCGGATCCTGCGGTCCTACCTGGCGCTGATCGACGCGACCTTGCGGACCAACTACTACCAGGGCGATAGCCCCGGCGGGGTGGACGGGCCGCGGCCGCTGGTGCTCAAGCTCGACCCGGGCGGCGTGCCCGGGCTGACCTCACCGCGGCCCAAGTTCGAGATTTTCGTCTACTCGCCGCGGCTGGAAGCGGTGCACCTGCGCTTCGGCCGGGTGGCGCGCGGCGGGCTGCGCTGGTCCGACCGGCTCGAGGACTTCCGCACCGAGGTTCTCGGCCTGGTCAAGGCGCAGGAAGTCAAGAACGCGGTCATCGTCCCTTCCGGCGCCAAGGGCGGCTTCGTGTGCAAGCGGCTGCCCGATCCCGCCGACCGCGAGGCCTACGCGGCCGAGGTGCTCGCCTGCTACCAGACGTTCATCTCCGCGATGCTCGACGTGACCGACAACATCGTGGACGACCGGGTGGTGCCACCGCCGGACGTGGTCCGGCGGGACGGCGACGATCCGTACCTGGTGGTCGCGGCCGACAAGGGCACCGCGACGTTCTCCGACACCGCCAACGAGGTGGCGGCCCGCTACGGCTTCTGGCTGGGCGACGCGTTCGCCTCCGGCGGCTCTGAGGGGTATGACCACAAGAAGATGGGCATTACCGCGCGCGGCGCCTGGGAGTCGGTGAAGTGGCACTTCGCGGCGCTGGGGATGAACCCGGACACCGACGACTTCACCGTGGCCGGCGTGGGTGACATGTCCGGTGACGTGTTCGGCAACGGGATGCTGCTTTCAGAGCACATCAAGCTGATCGCGGCCTTCGACCACCGGCACGTGTTCATCGATCCCGATCCCGATCCGGCCGCGACCTTCGCCGAGCGCGCGCGGCTATTCGCGCTGTCCCGGTCCTCGTGGGCGGACTACGACCAGGCGCTGATCTCAGCGGGCGGCGGGGTCTGGCCGCGCACGGTGAAGTCGGTTCCGGTCTCCCCGGAGACGCGCGCGGTGCTCGGCATCGACGCCGGGATCGGCGCGCTCTCCCCGGACGAGCTCATCTCCGCCATCCTGGCCGCCCCGGTCGACCTGCTCTGGAACGGCGGGATCGGGACCTATGTGAAGGCCAGCTCCGAATCCCACGCCGACGTGGGCGACCGGTCCAACGACGCGGTCCGGATCGACGCCGGGCAGCTGCGCGCGCGCGTCATCGGCGAAGGCGGCAACCTGGGCCTCACCCAGGCGGCCCGGATCGAGTACTCCCTGAGCGGCGGGTTGATGAACACCGACTTCATCGACAACTCAGCCGGGGTCGACACCTCCGACCATGAGGTCAACATCAAGATCCTGCTCGCCGACGCGATCCGGGACGGCGCCATTCCCGCGTCCGCCCGGCACCAGCTGCTGAATGAGATGACCGACGAGGTGGCCGCGCTGGTGCTGCGGCACAACTACGGCCAGAACATGGCGCTGGCGGTGGCCCGGTCCCAGGCGCCGTCCCTGCTGCACGTGCACGCACGGTATATCCGCAAGCTGATCAAGGACAAGCGGCTCAGCCCGGAGCAGGATGTGCTGCCGGACGAGCGGGCGATCGCCGAACGGCGCTCCTCAGGCGTCGGCCTGACCAACCCCGAGCTCGCCCTCCTGCTCGCGGTGACCAAGATCTGGGCGGGTGAGGATGTCCTCGAGTCCGGCCTGCCCGACGACCCGTACCTGCGCCGGGTGCTCGACGGGTATTTCCCGGCTCCGCTGCGGGCCAGGTTCGCGGACCGGATGGAATCGCACCCGCTGCGCCGGGAGATCATCACCACCTCGGCGGTCAACGAGATGATCGACACCTCGGGCACGACGTTCCTGTTCCGGCTGATCGAGGAGACCGGTGCCTCGGTGCCGGACCTCACCCGGGCCTGGCTGGTCGCCCGCGAGGTGTTCGACATGTCGGCCTTCTGGCATCAGGTCGAGGAGCTGGAGGGCCGGGTCGGCATCGCGGCCCAGATCACGCTGCTGCTCGAAGGGCGCAAGCTGACCGAGCGCGCGGCCCGGTGGCTGCTGCACAACCGCCGCCCGCCGTTCGACATCGAGGCGACGGTGGGCTTCTTCGCCGAGGGCGTGCAGACGGTGCGTTCGGGCCTGCCGAAGCTGCTCACCGGCCGGGACCTGTCCGGTTTCGAGGAGCGCCGGGACTCCTACCTCGACCTGGGCGTGCCGCTCGAGCTGGCCGAGCGGGTCGCCGGCATGGTGCCGACCTATGCCGCCTTCGACATCGTCCGGGCCGCCTCCGCCGCGGGCCGCGGGATCGAGGAGACCGCCGAGGTCTACTTCGAACTGGCCGACCGGCTGCAGATCACCCGGCTGCGCGACCGCATTACCGCGCTGCCGCGGGAGGACCGCTGGTCGACGATGGCCCGGGCCGCGCTGCGCGACGACCTGTACGCCGCGCTCGCCTCGCTCACCCAGGACGTACTCGGGGTCAGCGGTCCCGAGGTGCCGAGGAACCCCGAGGAGCGGCTCGCCGCCTGGGCCTCGCGTAACGAGGCCGCGGTGGCCATGGCCACGCAGACCCTGGGCGAGATCTGGGAGAGCGAGCGCTTCACGTTCACCACCTTGTCGGTGGCCATGCGCGCCATCCGCACCCTGGTCGCCGCCAGCTCCATACCCCAGGATTAGGTAACGAGCCGCCCTAGTACGCGTGGCCGTAGGAGGGGTCACCGGTACTCCCGATGACGTCCACCTTGGCGTTATGCGCGCCTCCCGGGGGGTCGACCGCCGCGAACTGGTAGGTCCAGTCCGCGTACACCGCGTGGTACCCGATCTCGTGACGCTTGGTGAACAGCGGGCTGAGCCCGGCGGGGACCGGAATCGGTGTCCCGGCGGCCAGGCGGGGGTGCACGGCGGTCGTGTCCAGGTCCATCCCGTACATTGTCAGGGCCCCGCCGTCGGTGGTGCGCAGCTCGAACTGCGGGGCGCCGGCGTCACCGGCCAGCCACACGTAGTGCGCCCCCGCGGCGGCGTCGGCGCGGCCGACCGCGGCCTGCGCCGCGTAGAGCCCGGTGGTCTGCGGCCCGCTGGCGATCGCCGCCGCCGCCGCACTGTCCGGGCCCTCGTCTATGACGGCCGCCTGGGTCGCCGCGACCACGTCCGGCCGCAGCACCAGGCTAGCGTCGTTGTTGACCACGGCGATGGCGTAGCCGGCCTGGTCGCGGGCGATCGCGGGCAGCGGCTGATCCAGGACGGCGATGCCGTTGAGCGTCCAGGGCATGGCCTGCTCAGGGCGATCGAACAGCATGATCGTGTTGACCGCGGGGCCCGGGTGACCGTCGGTGTCGGTTTGCCTCGGTACCGCCACCATGAACCACTGCGGGTATCCGGCCAGCCCGGGGACATAGAAGACCGGCTGTCCGTACCGGTACCTCGGGACCGGGATACCGGTCGTGGTCAGCGCCGTGTACTGGCCCTTCAGCTGGGGCCAAAGGGCGCCTCCGACGATCGCGAGCCCCTGCGTCTCGCTGCCTCGCGCCGCGGCCGTGTCGCTGGCCACCAGGTAGCGGTCATAGACCTGCCGCGCCGCGCTGAGGCTCAGGGTATGGGTGGCGGTGGTGACCGCGGACGCGGGGGCAGCCGGAGCGGAACACCCCTGGATAGCCAGCACCGTCACCGCGGCCAGAGCCGCCCCGATCGCGGTCCTAGCCCAGGTCTTACGCCGTCCGAGTATCACGGATAGGCAGAATACCGGGTTTGCGGGCCCAGTTTCGCGGGCCGGGCGCTTCCGGGGCAGGGTGCGCATGCAGCTGCCGCCTGCGCTTCTCGCGTAGGCTACCGGCATGGCAGGTACCGATCCCGCTGATGAGATCGCGGCACTGAAGGCGAAGCTCGCCAGCATCGAGGCGGTGCTCGATCCTGGCGCTATCGAGACAGAGGCGGCTGGGTTGCGCGAGCAGTCCGCCGACCCCGAGCTGTGGGCTGACCAGGACCGGGGGCAGAAGGTAACCCGGCGGCTTTCCTATCTGGAAGCGGAGCTGACCCGGCTGGCCGGCCTGCACCTGCGGCTCGACGACACCCAGCTGCTGTTCGAGCTGGCCGAGAGCGAGAACGACGAGCCCACCCGCATCGAGGCGGGGCGCGAGCTCACCGCTCTGCGCACCGAGATCGACCAGCTCGAGGTGCGCACCCTGCTGGCCGGGGAGTACGACGCCCGCGAGGCCCTGATCTCGATCAACGCCCAGGCGGGCGGCGCGGACGCCGCCGACTTCGCGGAGAACCTGATGCGGATGTACCTGCGCTGGGCGGAGCGGCACAAGTACCCCACCGAGGTCTACGACACCTCCTACGCGGAGGAGGCGGGGATCAAGTCGACCACGTTCGCGGTCAACGCGCCCTACGCCTACGGCACGCTGCGCGGCGAGCACGGCACGCACCGGATGGTCCGGATCTCCAAGTACGACAACCAGGGCCGCAGGCAGACCTCGTTCGCCGGCGTCGACGTGACGCCGGTGGTGGAACAGACCGATCACATCGACATCACCGATGACGACATCAGGGTAGACGTGTTCCGCTCCAGCGGCCCCGGCGGCCAGGGTGTGAACACGACCGACTCGGCGGTCCGCATTACCCACCTGCCCACCGGGATCGTGGTCTCCTGCCAGAACGAGCGCAGCCAGATCCAGAACCGTGCGTCGGCGATGGCCGTGCTGCAGTCCAAGCTGCTGGAGCGGCGCCGGCTGGAGGAGGCCGAGGAGATGGCCGCGCTGCGCGGCGACGGCGGCCGCGCCTGGGGGACCCAGATCCGCAACTACGTCCTCTACCCGTACCAGAACGTCAAGGACGTGCGGACGGGGCAGGAGACGGGCAACGCCGTCGCGGTCCTCGACGGGGAGATCGACGATTTCATCGACGCCGAGATCCGCTGGATGCGGCAGAACGGCCGGTAAGGTGCCCCGTTACCTGAGGTGCCCCGTCTACCTGAGATGCAAGGCCAGCAGCAACAGGAAGCTCAGCACGAGGACGGCGGCGACGATGAGCTGCGGGCTGGCGCCGGAGTGCGAATGGTGAACGTGCTCCCGCGAAGCGCGGCACGCCGGGCAACGGCCTTCCACTACTGGCCCGGCGCATTGCGCGCAGATCAGGTGTTCGCAGCTCATCGGAACCCCTTCCGGCTGGCCCGCGCCGCGGCACTTGCCGCGATGTAAGGCCTTAGCTGCCAGTTTCCCTCTAGACTGTTCCCTGGCCAAACCAGGTTACCCGTAATATCGCCCAGGTTGGCGGCGCAACTGCCGTGGCCCTCGTCCCCTACATCGATGTGATGGTCCCGTGATCAACTTCGATAACGTCACCAAGGTCTACCCAAGTCAGAGCCGTCCCGCGCTGGAGAGCGTGAACATCGAGGTCGCCAAGGGGGAGTTCGTCTTCTTGGTCGGCCCGTCCGGCTCGGGGAAGTCGACTTTCCTCCGGCTGGTCCTGAAGGAAGAGCGGCCCTCAGAGGGCAGGATCCACGTGGCCGGCCGGGATCTCGCGCGACTCACGAACTGGAAGGTGCCATATCTGCGACGGCGCATCGGCTGCGTCTTCCAGGATTTCCGGCTGCTGCCGAACAAGAACGTCTACCAGAACGTCGCGTTCGCCCTGGAGGTCATCGGCAAGCACCGGCGCTTCATCCGCAAGGTGGTGCCCGAGGTGATCGACCTCGTCGGCCTGGAGGGCAAGCACGACCGCATGCCCGACGAGCTATCCGGCGGCGAGCAGCAGCGAGTCGCGATGGCGCGCGCGTTCGTCAACCGGCCGATGATCCTGCTGGCCGACGAGCCGACGGGGAACATCGACCCGGCGACCTCCATCGGCATCATGAAGGTGCTTGACCGGATCAACCGGACCGGCACGACCGTCGTGATGGCCACCCATGACGCGGCCATCGTCGACTCGATGCGCAAGCGGGTCATCGAGCTCGAATACGGCAAGGTTGTCCGAGACCAGTCGCGCGGGGTGTACGGCCAGGCATACTGACCTGTTATCGCCGCGCCGGCTCGCCGCGCGGCGCCGCCTAGGACTACCAAGGGATCAGCCAGCATGCGTTCACAGTTCGTCTTCGCCGAGATCTGGATCGGGCTGCGCCGGAATCTCACCATGACGATGGCGCTCATCGTGGTCGTGGCCATCAGCCTGTCCTTGCTTGGTACGGGCCTGCTGTTCGTCAAGCAGGTAGACAGGACGCGTACCTACTGGCAGGGCAAGGTCGAGCTGTCGATCTACCTGTGCATCAAGACGAGCCCGCAACCGAATTGCCAGTCGAGCGGGCCCTCCACCGCGGCTCAGCGGGATCAGCTGCAGCAGCAGCTCAAGGCCATGCCGCAGGTCGAGGCCGTCTACTACGTGAGCCAGCAGCAGGCGTACTCAGAATTCAGGCAGTACTTCTCCAACGAGCCGGCCCTGGTCCAGGACACCCAGCAAGGCGACATCCCGGACTCGTTCGAGGTGAAGCTGAAGAATCCCGAGGCCGACTACAACATCGTGGCCAGCGCGGTGACCGGCGCGCCCGGGGTGGAAACGGTGGTCGACGAGATGACCATCCTGGACAAGTTCTACCGGCTGCTTGACGGGGCGAGGAACGCGGTGGTCATCATCGCCCTGATCCTGATTGTCGCCGCGGTCTTGCTCGTGGCTAACACGATCAGGCTGTCCGCGTTCAACCGTCGCCGGGAAACTTCCATCATGCGCCTGGTCGGCGCGTCGAACTTTTACATCCAGCTTCCGTTCCTCCTAGAAGGGACGATCGCCGGGTTGATCGGCTGGGCGATCGCGGCGGGCCTCCTGGTCGCGGTCAAGTCGCTGATGCTAGATAGCCTGGAGCAGTATTTCTCATTCAACGTGGGTTTGTCCGTCGGCGACCTGATCGAGGTCATCTTGATCTCGATGGTCGTGGCGGTCGTGTTGTGCGGCGCGACGTCGTTCCTGACCTTGCGCCGCTACCTGCGGGTCTGAGTGGCTGCTGGCGTAGTGACGGGAGAAACGTGGCTCGGGAGCAAGGGCAGAAGGTCATCGCCCGTAATCGCCGCGCCTATCACGACTACCACATCGAGGACACCTTCGAGGCCGGCCTGGTCCTGACCGGGACCGAGGTGAAATCGCTGCGCGCGGGCCGGGCCTCCCTGGCCGACGGGTTCGCGCAGATCACCGGCGATGAGGTATGGCTGCACAACGTGCACATCCCCGAGTACGTCGGGGGCACCTGGACCAACCACACCCCGCGGCGGATCAGGAAGCTTCTGCTGCACCGCAAGGAGATCGACCGCCTGGCGAGCAAGATCGCCGAGCAGGGCCTGACGCTGGTCCCGCTTTCGCTGTACTTCAGGGATGGGAACGTCAAGGTGGAGCTGGGTCTCGCCCGCGGTAAGCATACCTACGACAAGCGCCAGGACCTGGCCAAACGAGACGCGGCCAGGGAAATAGACCGGGCGCTGAAACGGCGAAGGTGACGGGCAGGCGAATCGTGTCCTCTGGCAGCGAGCGCGGCGGCCACTCCAGGCTGCGGGGACGCTTCGCGCCCCGGCCGCGCGGTGCCGCGCCCGCATCAGCCGCCCCCGCGTCTGCCCCCGCCGGTCCCGCGTCCGCGCTCCCAGGGCCCGCCGGTCCCTCGTCCGCCCTCCCAGGGCCCGCCGGCCCCTCGTCTGTCGGCCCCCGGCCTGGTGGCCCCGGGACACCCGCGTCCCGCGCGGCCGACCCAGCTGGATCTCGTGTCCCCGCCCGCCCGGGGCCACCCGGACCGCGCACGCCCGGTCCGCCCGGGCAGCTCGTCGCCGGGGCGCCTTCCGCCCGTGCCCCCGGCACCGCCGGGCCGCGAACCGACGGATCCCGGTCACCCAGCGGGCCGCCGGGCCCGCATGGCCCCGTTCCCTCGACACCCGGGACTCCCTCGACACCCGAGGGGTCGGTCCCTGGTTCGGCCCGCGCTACTCGTCACGTAGCCGCCGGATCGTCAGCCAGGCCCGGGCGCAAGGCGTCGCCCGCGCGTCGGCGGGCGAAGCGCGTACGCCTGGCCGCGCTCGCCATCGTCGGCGTGAGCGTGCTGGCCATCGGGCTGGCGACCGGCTTCGGCTCCGAGCTGTCGGCGGAGCCCACCGCCCAGGCGTTCCTGCTCGACTGGCAGCAGCAGCAGTACGCCGCCGCGGGCGCGCTGACCACAGCCGCGCCCGGCACCGTCACGACCGCGCTGAGGGGAGCCTTCGCTCAGGTCGATGCCACCCAGCTGCTCCTGTCCATGCGCTCGATCGTGCAGCACGGCGGCACGGCGGAGGCTTCCTTCACAGCCTCCGTCAGCCTGGCCGGCGAGGAAGATCAGTGGATCTATCACGGCCAGTTCCAGCTGCGCCAGGTGAGCGGCGACTGGAAGGTTGACTGGGCGCCAAGCGTCATCAACCCGAGCCTGGGCCCGGGCGAGCGGCTGGCGACGGTAACCCAGTTCCCCACCAGGGCGTCTGTGCTTGACGTCGAGGGGAATCCGCTTCAGCTGTCGGCCCCGGCCTATGAGCTGGGCGTATGGCCTGACCGCCTGGCTAGCCAGGCGGCGACGGCCCGGGCCTTCGCCAACGTCACCCAGCTCCAGGCCGGGCAGATACTCGGCCAGATCACGGCGGCCCCGCCGAACCAGTTCGTCCGGCTGGCCACCCTTGACCCAGGCACGTACGCCGGCCTGCGCAGCCGGCTTCGCAGCGTGCCCGGCCTGGTGGTCCGGCGGGTCTCGGAGCGGCTGTTCCAGGCCAGGGCCACCGGATTGGTCGGGGAGGTGGGCAGTGAAGTCAACCCGCGTCTTCGGGCCGACGGCGCGTTCTACGTCCCTGGCACCACGGTCGGGCTGTCCGGCTTGGAAGCGGCCTACCAGCGCCAGCTCGTCGGCACGCCGACGACCGAGGTAATCGCGGTGAACTCGGCCGGGACTCAGACCGGTGTGCTCGCGCGCTGGCAGGGGGCGGCGGGCACGCCCGTCCGGACCACGATCGACTCGTCGGTGCAGAACGCGGCCCTGAGCGCGCTGAACGGCCTGCCCAACTCGGGTGAGATCGTCGCGGTCCGGGCGTCGACCGGGCAGATCCTGGCGGTGGCGCAGCATCAGGCCTCCGGCGCGCTGCCCGCAGGCGGCCCGCTGAACGCGCAGCTGCCGCCGGGCATGACCTTCAGCATCGTGTCGGCCGCGGCACTGCTCAGCGATGGGGTAGTGAGCGGGTCCAAGACGATCCCGTGCGAAAACTCCTTCACCGTCGGCGGGCAGACCTTCACCAACTACGGGGCCGGCGCAGAGAAGCCGTTTAGCTCCGATTTCGCCGATGGCTGCAGCACCGCGTTCGTGGGCTTGTCCGAGCAGCTCATGGCCGGCCAGTTTAACCAGATGGTCCAGGCCTTCGGCATCGGGGAAAGCTGGCCGCAGCTCCAGGTCCCCGCCTTCTCCGGGGCCGTGCCCTCCGCCACCGGAGCCGACCTCGCCGCCGAGATGATCGGGCAGGGGAACGTGCGGATGAGCCCGCTGGCGATGGCCATGGTCGCGGCGACGATTGATTCAGGAAGCTGGCACGCCCCGCAAGTCGTCGCCGATGCCGCCGATCCGCCCAGCGGGCCGGGGGTCGCGCTTGGCCGCGACACCCTGACCGCGGTGGCCGGTCTCATGCGAAGCGCGGTCAGCTCGGGCGCGGCGCACGCCGCTCAGCGGTCCGGAGCGCCGGTGTACGGGCAGGTCGGCCTGGTCCACAGCGGATCAGGCTGGACGAGCTGGTTCGTCGGATATCGCGGCGACGTCGCGTTCACCGTGATCGAGTCGGGCAAAACGGCTCAGCTCTCCGCCGCCGCCTTGGTCGGCGCGTTCCTCTCGGCCTTCCGCAGCTGACCGCCCGTCGCCCGGCCGCCGTCGCCCGCCGCCGTGGCCTGCAGCCGTCGGCCCGGCTCCTGCCCGTCCGGGCGAGCTGAGGCGTGGCCATCCCGGCCTCCCTCGCGGAAGAACGTGGCCGGCCCGGCCATGAGGCCGATGGCCGTCGGCGAGCTGGCGATCGGTGAACCGTTCGTGGCTGATGTGGGGAATCTAAGTTGGCTTACGGGTGTTGTGCATGTACGGTCGGGTACGGCGGTGTGGCTTAGCCGTGCGGCCGTACAACTCAATAGCGGGGGTGATCGGTTTCGACTTCGGTGGTCGAGCCAGGGGAAGCGGGCCGAGGGTTGCGGTTGTGACCTCGTTAATCCTGTGACCGCAAACCAATAAGTGCCAACTCTAATCAGCGCACTCTCGCTCTCGCCGCTTAAGGCGAGTTAGCGAGTGTCAGCCCGGGGATGCCTTCGACCCGGTGTCTGGCATCAGCTAGAAGGATCTACCGCCTGACCCGGCCGCGGGGCCTAGGCGGGACATCAAACAGTGGCTGAGCCCGTCGGCGTCTTGCTTGCATGATCGCCGGGGCTGAGAAAAGCAAAGCAAGCTGCGCCCGGAGAAGCCCTGGTGAGGTACTGAAGGACGCGGGTTCGATTCCCGCCACCTCCACAAACATCATGTTTCAGGACATCAAGGACACCGCGAACCCGCATTAGGGTCGCGGTGTCCTGTTTTAATGGCCGCTGCGTGTGCCGCTGGGCTGTTTTCGCTGGCGGGGGAAGGAGTTCAGGACCTCGGCTTCGATAAGGACCATAAACCGGGCTTGCCGCCGGAGGGGACCGAGACAGCCGCTCGAGCCGCCCTTGAAGACTCGAGCCGCCCTTGAAGATAGGCGCCGGGCCATCGAGGCGGGGCCGGACCTGCCCCCAACGCAGCCGCCGCCCAGACCGCGTTCGATGCCCTCGTCAAGGTGCTGGTCTGCCGAGCCGGAATTAGCGTGGAAGATCCGCGCTACGTGGAAGGTTGTGGGGACTCCCGTGCCTAAAACTCTCCGCGAAGCCAGAATCCTCCATGGTCTTTTAGCGGGGTCGCGCATCACGGTGCGCTCCTGCACCACAGGGCACACCGGCATCGCCTCGCGGGACGGGCCTAGGACGCAGAGAAACGAACCAACTGCGCAGAGAAGCGATCGCAGCACCTGGGCAGCAAAGACGATCGCAGCAAGACCATCTGGGCAGCGAGACCACCGTGCAGCAAGACCACAGCAAGACTTAGGCCTGCGGGGCCTCGGCCGGCTGCGTTTCCGGCCCGGGAATCGCCGCCCCCCGCTGGCGGCGGAACCCAGGCAGTACCCGGGCCAGCACCAGAGCGCCCGCGATGCAGGCCAGGCCGCCGGAGACGACCGACACGGTGTCGCCGAAGGCCGCCGCGACCGCGCCCGACTCCAGGTCACCGATCCGGGGCCCCCCGGCGACTACGGCGATCTGCAAGCCCGACAGGCGGCCCCGCAGCGCGTCAGGCACCGACAGCTGGATGATTGTGCTGCGGAACACCGCCGAGATGACGTCGGCGCAGCCCGCGACGGCGAGCAGCGCCAAGGCGGCGGGCAGCCAGGACACCAGCCCGAAGCACGTGATCGCCGCGCCCCACGCGATGACGGCGACGATGACCGCGAGTCCCTGACGCTGGATCCGGCTGACCCAGCCGGTGGTGAGCGCACCGACGAGCGCACCCGCACCGGGGGCGGCGTAGAGGAAGCCGAGAGTCGCCGCCCCGCCCCCGAACAGGTTGATCGCCAGCGCCGGGAACAGGGCTCGCGGCATGCCGAACACCATGGCGTTGATGTCGATCAGGTAGGCGCCCTGGATCGCCTGCCGCCCGCGGACGAAGCGCAGGCCCTCGATGATCGAGCGCAGGCCGGCCCGGTGACCCGCCGCGCCGGCCGGCGGCTGCGGTGAGATCAGGAACGCTCCCAGCAGGGCCGCCCCGAAGCTGGCCGCGTCCAGCCAGTAGACGAAGCGGACTCCCGCGCCGGCCAGCAGCAGCCCGGCCACGGCCGGCCCGACCACCAGGCCGAACTGAAACAGGGACTGAAACATCGCGCTGGCGGTAGGCAGCTCAGACCGGCGGACCAGGTTCGGGACGATGGCGCTGCGCGTGGCGCTGTCCAGCGGGCTGAACCCGGCGGACAGCGCGGGCAGGACGAACAGCGGCCATAGCGAGGTGCCCAGGTCGGCGTTGACGGCCAGGCCGGCGCTGCACAGGGCGGGCGGCAGTTGGGCCAGCATCAGCAGCCGGCGCCGGTCCATGGCGTCGACCAGCGATCCGCCCAGCAGCGCCCCGGCGATCAGCGGCAGCAGCTGGGTCAGGGACACCAGGCCGACGGCCAGCGACGAGTGGGTCAGCCGGTACACCTGATAGGGCACCGCGACCGTGGTCAGCTGGGTGCCGAGTACGGATACGAGCTCGCCGAGGAGAAGCCAGCGGAAATCGCGGGACCGCCGCATCGGTGTCAGGTCGATGAACAAGCGCCGCCTGGCCCGGCCGGGGTGCTCAGTGCGCTCGCCCACCCCGGTTTTCCTCCCTGCACGCTGTCACGGGCTCGCGGTCACCGTCGCGGACGAGAGCCACGCCCGCCTCCTGCGGGCCGCCCGGCAGTTGTTCAGGCGCGCCGCGGGCGTCACCGAAGGCTGATCAAGGCGCCGCGCCGGCGAAATCGCCGAAGGCTCGCCGAAAAGGCCGTTGCGCGTGCTTTCGGCGCGCCAAGGATCTGCGATCATTACCATTCTGCTTCCGAACACGGGATAATAGGGCGACAGATAGAAACGATTGTGGCTCGCCGGTTTCACCGCAGACACCGCGATCGCGGCGTGCGCAGAGCCTGTGCGTCTCGCGCGGTAGGGCCCGGAGGAAGGGGATGGGAGAATGGCGGCGATGAAGCCGCGGACGGGTGACGGTCCGCTTGAGGTCACCAAGGAGGGGCGCGGCATCGTAATGCGTGTCCCGCTTGAAGGCGGCGGCCGACTCGTTGTTGAGCTCACAGCCGACGAAGCCGCCAGGCTTGGCGACGCATTGAAATCGGTGGTTGGCTGATCCGATCCCAGCGGGTTCTCTAGTCGCCCCGCTTGACCGCGGCGAGCAGGCCATCGCCCAGCGGCAGCAGCACGGGGACGAGAAGGTCATTCGCCCGGACCTGGCTGGCCAGGTCGAGGGGGTTGACGCCGTCCGGATCGTCGGCGGCGGCTTCCCCATCAGGACCCGCCAGCTCATCAGGACCTGCCAGCAAGGCGTTGTTGAAGGCCACGATGCCGCCGACCCGCAACAGGCGCAGCGCGGCGGTCAGGTAATCCGGGTAGTCACGCGCATCCGCGTCACAGAACACCATGTCGTAGGCGCCGTCGGAAAGCCGCGGCAGCACGTCGAGCGCCCGGCCGAGGATAAGGCGGCACTGATTCTGGGCGAAGCCGGCTTGCGTGAACGCCTTACGCGCCATCCGCTGGTATTCGGGCTCGGTGTCGACGCTGGTGAGCGTCGAGCCCGGGCGCATGCCCCGCAGCAGCCAGATGCCGGAGCTGCCGCATCCGGTGCCGATCTCGACCGCGGTCCTGGCCCCGACCGCGCAGGCCAGGAAGCGGAGCGCGGCGCCGGCCGCCGGGAGAACCGGCTCGGCGCCGCCGAGCTCAGCCGCGGATCTCCGCGCGGCAAGCAGCGGCTCGTCTTCCGGCACATATTCGTCCGTATACCCAAGTGGACCCACCCGCAGCAGCCTAGCGCCAGATCCGCAGGTCCGGGAACTCTCCGCTGATCCAGGGCGTTACTTAAACGGCAGCCGCGGGCGCGCGGCACCTGCCGAACCTTGGTTTGCGGCCTACCCGGACACAACTAGCGCAACGAAAGAATCCAGGGCACGATGGTGAGAGTCGCGACAGTTTGTGACCCGGAGGGCGAAGTGTTCGAGGAGGCCGGCCAGCGCCAATCCCCGACCACGCCACCCGATTCGGCGCCACCCGAGTCGGCGCCACCGCAGTCGGCGCCACCTGAGTCGGGACCACCCGAGTCGGCCGGCGGGGACCTCCCGACGTGGGAGCACATCGTCCGCGCGCATTCCGCCCGGGTCTATCGCCTTGCCTACCGCCTGACCGGTAACCCGCATGACGCGGAGGACCTGACCCAGGAGGTATTCGTCCGGGTATTCCGGTCGCTGTCCAGCTACACGCCCGGTACGTTCGAGGGCTGGCTGCACCGGATCACCACGAACTTGTTCCTGGACTCGGCGCGCCGCAAGCAGCGGATCCGCTTCGAGGGGCTGGCCGACGAGATGGCCCACCGGCTGCCGGGCTCTGAACCCACCCCCGCCCAGGCCTTCGACGACAGCCATCTCGACGACGACGTCCAGAACGCGCTGAAGGCGCTGCCGCCCGAGTACCGCGCCGCGGTGGTGCTGTGCGACATCGAGGGCTTCTCCTACGAGGAAATCGCTGCCACCCTGGGCGTCAAGCTGGGCACGGTACGCAGCAGGATTCACCGCGGCCGCGCGCAGCTGCGCGCGGCGCTCGAGCATCGCAGGCCCGTCCCGGTCAGCGTGACCCCCAGGGAAACCACTGCGGACGCGACGACCGGCCCGGTCGCGCCCTCCTGGCGCCCGGGCCTGGTTGCGCGGCGGCGGCCGAAGCGGGCTGGTGAGTCATGAGCCATCTCGGTGACCGGCTGTCGGCCCTGGTCGACGGCGAGCTGGACGGAGCCGAACGCGATCGCGTGCACGCTCACCTGGCCAGCTGCGAGCAGTGCCGGGCGGAAGTCGCGGAGCTGCGGGCCCTGAAGCAGAAACTGCGCGGGCTCACGACCGGTGCGCCGGCCGAGGCCGCGATGACCAGGCGCCTGATCGCCATGACCGGCCCGGGCGGGCCGATGCCGCCACGGCACCGGCGGCTGCGGATAGTCCCCGGCCGCCGGCCGCGGCCGGCTGGGCGCCGTCGCGGCCGGGCGCGCGCCGGCCGCGATCCCCCCGTCGCCGGCGCTACCTGATGCTCGGCACCGTTTCCCTGGTCGTCGGTCTCGGCACGGCCGCGTTCACGGCAGGCGGCGGGGGCGCGGCGGCGCCGGGGCCGAGGATCACCCCGCCGGTGGAGATGTACAGCGTGGAGCACGCCATCACGACGGGGGAAGTCCCGTACGCTCCGCCGGCGGCGCAGCCCGCCGAGTCGGCCTCCGCATTTGACTCTGACGCGCCGTCACCGTGAGGCTCGTGTGTTCACGCTTAGTTCTCCTCTGGGTCGCCGTCGTGACGGCCGGTCGCCCCTGCTGCTGGCGGCCGCGCTGGCGGTGGCCGTGCCCGGGTTCCTCGTCACGGCGTGCAGCGGCCAGGCCAGTTCAGCGACGTCCGCGGCGGCATCCCGGGACGGCGCCACCGCGGCGGCCGGCGGTTCTCCCGCCGTCGCGGGCAAGGCCCCCGCGGCGGGACGGCGGCACAGCAGCGCCCACGCCGTGCGCCTGCTGAACCAGGCCGCCCAGGCGGCGATACTCACGTCTTACCAGGGCGAGGAAGTAGCGACCCGGTGGAGTGACGGCAACGGGAGCATTCTTGTCTCCGACATCTGGCATGTCAGCGGCGGCCAGACGGTCACCCAGACGCTGGCCTCGGGAACCTCATTCAGCAGCCAGCCCTACCTGTCCTCGGACACCGACGGTCAGGCGCCGGAGGGCGTGCTCGGTGTCACCGTCGCCCTGATTCAGCTACTCCAGCAGCACTACGTCATGGTCTACGCGGGCACGGGCTCGGCGGACAGCCGGACCGCGCAGGTGGTCGACGCCTGGCGGGACGACGGCAGCCTGGCCGCGAGATTCTGGCTGGACGACGCCACCAAGCTGCCCCTCGAGCGGGTGGTCTTCGACTCAGCCGCCCACGTGATCAGCCAAGACGTGTTCCTCAACGTTCGCTTCGCCCGGCCGGGACAGGCGGCGATTCCGTCCGCCCCGCAGGCGAGTCCGTCCGGGCCGTGGGCCGGCCCGCTCTCGCAGGCCCAGCTGCTCGCGCTGCACGCAAGCGGCTGGCTGGTCCCGGCCGGACTTCCCGGTGGCCTCTCGCTGTTCACCGGGGCCCAGACCACGACGAGCGCGGGCACCGTGCTCGACCTCGGCTACTCCGACGGCCTGTCCGTGGTCTCGGTGTTCGAGCAACGCGGCGACCTGGCGGCCAGGCTGGCCGGCTGGCAGCAGGCCAAGGTGGACGGGCACGTGATCTACGTCGCGGAACCGGATCAGCGATCCCTCACCTGGTCCGGCCGCGGCATGGTGTACACCGTGATGGCGGACGCGCCGGCCCAGACCGTGGACGCGGTGGTCGGCGCGCTGCCTCACGACGGGCCGCCGGGCTTCTGGAAGCGCATGTCGCGGGGCTTCGTCCGGCTCGCCTCCTGGGTCAACCCCTTCGGCTGACCGTGCCCGCGCTGACCAGGACTCGCTGACCATGACGCAGGGCGCCGTCGGCTCCAATTCAGCGCCGAACACGGTTAGAGTGGACCTGCGAGAGCGTGTGTTCACCTGCCAGACGGGAAACTGAGCGTGTTTGACCTGTCCCCCTTCAAGCTGCTGGTCCTTGCGGTGATCGCGCTGATCATTTTCGGCCCGAACGAGCTGCCGAAGATCGCCTCCCAGGCGGGCCGGGCCCTCCGCGACCTGCGCCGGATCGCCGAGGGGGCCAAGAACGACCTGCGTGAAGGGCTCGGGCCGGAGTTCCAGGATTTCGAGATCGACGACCTGAACCCGAAGCGGTTCCTGCAGAAGCATCTCTTCGATGACGTCAACGGGGACTCAGCCCAGGCCGCCGCGCAAGCTCCGCGTCAGGCCAGGGCGAACGGGACCCTGCTCGCACCGGGGGAGCGTCCCCCCTTCGACATCGACGCGACCTGAACCTGCCGCCCAGACCTACCGGGGCGTGATGCCGAGGCTGCGCCCGGCCAGGCCGCGGGTGCGCGCCCCGAGGTCGTCGGCGATCTTCCGCAGCGCGAGCGCGGCCGGGGAGTCGGGATCGCCGAGCACCAGCGGTACCCCCTGGTCGCCGCCTTCGCGCAGCCGGACGTCGATCGGCACCTGTCCGAGCAGCGGCACCTGAGTACCGCTGAGCTGGCTGAGCGCGGACGCCACAGAGGCGCCGCCGCCCGAGCCGAACAGCTCCGTGTGCTCGCCGCAGTGCGGGCAGACGAGGTAGGACATGTTCTCGATGACCCCGGCCACCCGCTGATGCGTCTGCGACGCGATCGCGCCCGCCCGCTCGGCGACCTCGGCCGCGGCCAGCTGGGGGGTCGTCACGACGAGCAGCTCGGCGGCCGGCAGCAGCTGGCCCACCGAAATGGCGATGTCGCCGGTGCCCGGCGGCAGGTCGAGCAGCAGCACGTCCAGGTCACCCCAGTAGACGTCGGCGAGAAACTGCTGCAACGCACGGTGCAGCATCGGCCCGCGCCAGACCACGGGCGTGTTGCCTTTGGTGAACATGCCGATCGAGATGACCTTCACGCCGTGCGCCGACGGCGGCATGATCATGTTCTCGACCGGGGTGGGCCGGCCGGTGACGCCCAGCATCCGCGGGACGGAATGGCCGTAGATATCGGCGTCCACGACGCCGGTCTTGTGCCCGGCCGCGGCCAGGGCGGCGGCCAGGTTCACCGTGACCGACGACTTGCCCACGCCGCCCTTACCGCTGGCCACCGCGTACACGCGGGTCAGCGAGGACGGCTGGGAGAACGGGATCTGCGGCTCGGCCCGCCCGCCGCGCAGCTGCGACTGCAGGGCCTGCCGCTGCGCCTCGCTCATCACGTCCAGCTCGACCCGGACCGACGACACCCCGCCGATCTTGCCGACCGCCGCGGTCACCTCCCGGGTGATGGTGTCCCGCAGCGGGCACCCCGCCACGGTCAGCCATACCTCGACGAGCACCGCCCCGTCGGCCGCGACGTGGATGTTCTTGACCATGCCGAGCTCGGTGATGGGGCGGTGGATCTCGGGATCGTTCACCCCGTCGAGCGCCTGGGTAATTTGCTGGGCGCTGGGCGGGGCTACCGGCGGGGAGGTCATGTGCTCATGCTACGAACCCGCGCTCTTACAAGCTAATTATGCTGAACGAACGCCGGTGCCTGCCCAAGCCAACGTGACCGCCCGCGGTGGCGGCCACGACCGCCGGAACGGTCGCGGCGGCCGGCCGCGTGCTGTGCTACTGGCTAGCTGCTGACGACGGGCTGTTATGAGGGAGGCCCTCCGAGGCATCCCGCAAGATGGCGGAACCTATCGTGGCCAAAGGGCGCGCGTCCGGCTTCTCTTAGTAATCGCAGGAATGCGCCGGAGTGAATGTAAAAGTGCGAGGCGTCACGAGCAGGAACAAATAACGTTCTCGGCAGGCAATCGGAAAAACCGGACGATAAATGTCGTTCTTACCCCAGAACTCCCCACTCGGTAAGGATTTCAAGCAGGCCTTCTGTGACCGCGAGGGTGGCGAGTTCCGCGGCGGTCACCCAGCGCGCATCGGCGGCGTCATCGCCCGCTCGAAGCATGCCGCCGGTCACCGTGGCCGCGTAATCCCTGATGTCGATGACGTCGCCGGCCAGGCCGGGGCGCCGCACGCGGCCCAGCAGTCGTCCCGGCTTCACCGCCAGGCCCGTCTCCTCCTGCATCTCCCTGACCAGCGCTTCGGCGTCCGTCTCGCCCGGCTCGATCCTCCCGCCGGGCAGCGACCAGAGCCCCGCGCCCGGCTCATGCCCGCGCTTGATCAGCAGCAGCCGGCCCCGTCCGTCCTTGACGACGGCGCCTACGCAAGGGATCACGGAGCCCGGCATGCCGATAATTATCCGAAATGCCACCCGGCGAAGGCAAGCGGTGGTACCGTGCCTCCACATATCAATACATAGCGCCGTAACTGGCGTCAGGATGATATTAAAGTTTCGATTTGGTCACGTCGGATAAATTCACCCCGATCCGCGTCAACCAGACTCCGGGGCTCCGCGTCTTCCTGATGGGTAAACGGACCAAAGCCTCATGGCCGAGAAGATCAGCGGATACGCCTAGACCGCGCCGTCGCTCTTCGCTTGGTCGAATGAGGCGGCTTGGCGGCCCCGCCCGGTGACCGCAACTCACCGGGCAGGACCTTGACCCCCGGCCTGCACAGGAGGGCGAGGATCTGTGGACCATGGTAAGCACCGTTCGGCTCCTGAAGCTGCGCTGGCTTCAGCCTGTGGTCAGGGCGTAACGCCCGCACGACAGCATTCTCTGCCGGTAACACCCCGTTAGCTTCCGGGTTTCGCCCGGGTCTCCCCCTTCTCAATACCGCAAGACCGATCAGGATGGCCGTTCCTGTCCTGGTCAGGCCGCCGCAACACGGGCGGGCCGGAGTGTCTCCGGCCCGGACGCGCGGAGGTTGGCTCCACCAGCCGTGCGCAGGGCACGGCTGTGGTTCCACGAAGGGAATTCCTCATGTCCATCAAGAACAAGGTCCTCGCCGCCGCGGCGACGATGACCCTGGTCGGCGGCGTCGGCGCGATGGGTACGCTCAGCGCCAGCGCGGCCACCCCATCCTGCGGTCACTTCTGCGTCGACATCTTCAGTCGTGACTTCGGGACGCACGCCTCCCCGAACTTCGCGCTCGACACGCTGCGTCAGGGCGAGAAGGTCGGCCAGCCGCAGATCCTGTTCCGTACGGCGAACTTCGACCCGGCGCTGGACTACACCTTCTCCTACCAGGGGCTGGTGTCGGACTTCTTCGCGGCCGGCCTCGTCTCCGCGGCCGTGAACCTCCACTACGGCGGCGGCGCTACCCTTATCCCCGGGCACCCCGGCCCGACCCCCACCTCCAGCCCCGTCCCCGCCGTGCCGTTCCCGGATGACGCCGCGTTCGAGATCCAGTACTCGCCTTACGGCGTGGACAGCGGTCTGTGCGTGGGTGTCGCCGCGACCGCGGTGGCCGGTGAGAAGGTCACGCTGCAGCCGTGTGGCGTCTCGGCCAAGACGGTGTGGATCGTCGACGCGCAGGACAGCGTGGGCCACGGCTACGTTCCGCTGATCAACGGTTCGGACACCAACTTCTCGCAGCCGTTCGTGCTGACCTACCCGTCGGCCGGTTACCCGACCGACATGCCGCGGCCGGAGCTGTACGTCAGCAACCTGACCGGGTTCCAGGGTGCGAACGGGTTCCCGACCGGCACCATCAACAGCAACCAGCTGTACGGTGCCGACTTCGGCGTCCTGAAGTAGGAAACGCTGAGCTCGACCGATTGACACGGTGGCGCCGGCCCTCACGGGACCGGCGCCACCGCCATGTCCGGATGTGCCGCCGGGCGGTGCGAAACGCGCGCGACCAATTACGCAACGTTGGTAACAAGTTGGCGCGCGGTGCCCGTTATCCGAAATGACCGCTCCCCGGCGGCCTGCGGTGGTATGGTCCCTCACGTATCAACAGGTACTGCCGTAACTGGGGTCAGAATGATCTTAAAGTTTCAATTTGGTCACGCGGGATAATTCGCCTCAATCTGCGTCAACCAAGCACCAGGGCTGGGCGTCTTTCCCTATGTGGTCCGCGCGTCACGCCCGTACGACAGCGTTCTGTTTTGGCCGTACCTGTTGACCTGCAACACCCGTTAGCTTCCGGGTTCGCCCGGGTCTTCCCCTCTCTCAACCGCAAGACCGATCAGGATGGCCGTTCCCGTCCTGATCAGGCCGCCGCAGACCGGCGGGCCGGAGTGTCTCCGGCCCGGACGATGCGGGGGTCGGCTCCGACAGCCGCGCGCAGGGCGCGGCTGTGGTTCCACGAAGGGAACTCTTCATGTCCATCAAGAACAAGGTCCTCGCCGCCGCGGCGACGATGACCCTGGTCGGCGGCGTCGGCGCGATGGGTACGCTCAGCGCCAGCGCGGCCACCCCGTCGTGCGGTCACTTCTGTGTCAACATCTTCAGTCGTGACTTCGGGACCCACGCCTCCCCGAACTTCGCGCTCGACACGCTGCGTCAGGGCGAGAAGGTCGGCCAGCCGCAGATCCTGTTCCGCGTCGCCAACAGCGACCCGGCGCTGGACTACACCTTCTCCTACCAGGGGCTGGTGTCGGACTTCTTCGCGGCCGGCCTCGTCTCCGCGGCCGTGAACCTCCACTACGGCGGCGGCGCCACTCTGGGCAAGGGCACCTTCCCGGATGACGCTGCGTTCGAGATCCAGTACTCGCCTTACGGCGTGGACAGCGGTCTGTGCGTGGGCGTCGCCGCGACCGCGGTGGCGGGCGAGAAGGTCACGCTGCAGCCGTGTGGCGTCTCGGCCAAGACGGTGTGGATCGTCGACTCGGCCGACACTGTGGGTCACGGTTACGTTCCGCTGATCAACGGTTCGGACACCAACTTCTCGCAGCCGTTCGTGCTGACCTACCCGTCGTCTGGTTACCCGACCGACATGCCGCGGCCGGAGCTGTACGTCAGCAACCTGACCGGGTTCCAGGGTGCGAACGGGTTCCCGACCGGCACCATCAACAGCAACCAGCTGTACGGTGCTACCTTCGGTGTCCTGAAGTAGGAAATGCCTTAGCTCGACCGATTGACACGGTGGCGCCGGTCCCTTCGGGGGTCGGCGCCACTGTCGTGCGGCCGCCCGGTACCGGTGCCTGGCGGCCGGGCATGTTCCGCGGGCAAGTGGGGTAAGACGGCTCACATTAACTAATCCACTGCGCTGCGATGAGGTACGACGTGGGTCAGGACAGTCACCGGCGCTCGGCCGCGGTCTGTCCGCGCTGCCGTCGGCCCCTCCATGAGCCGACCGCCTGGTCCAGCGCCTGGCGTTGCGATCTGCACGGCGAGGTCCATCCGTTGCTGCCGCCCTTCAGCCCGTCCCGGGAAGGCCTGGACGGGCTGCTGCGCACCGCAGGCGTTCCTGTCTGGCTGCCGTGGCCGCTGCCGGCCGGCTGGCTGGTGGCGGGTTTCGCCGGCGCGGGCGACGAGCGCACCGGTGTCCGCGCCTGCGCGGTGGCGTTGTCTGGCCCGAACCCGGTCGGCGGTCCCGCTGACATGGTGGTCGTCGCCGAGGAACCGGGTGTGGGCCTGGGCGCGGGACTAGCCGGCCTGGACAGCGTGGACCCGGGTGCGGGCTTCGCCACCGCGCTGCCCGCGGCCACCGCTTCGTTCGGGAAGCACGATTTCCCGCTCTGGCAGGTGGACTCGCCGGACCGGGCTGCGTTCGCCGGCGAGATCAAGGGCTACTGGCTGTGGCTGGTGTTGTGGCCGGAGACCGCGGGCGTCCTGCTCGTCGAACCGATCGCATTGCGTGACCTGCGTGACCCCGGCCAGGACCTGGACCTGCCGTTCGGGGCCGCGTCGGTTCGCCTGCCCGCTAGCTGACGCTCTGTCCCTCGTCCCCTACGATGGGCCGATGCGTGCCGACCTGCATGTGCACAGCAATGCCTCGGACGGGACCGATCCCCCCGCCGAGGTCATCCGCCGGGCCGCACGAGCCGGGCTGGACGCGGTCGCCCTGACCGACCACGACACGGTGGCGGGTCACGCCGAGGCCCGCCGGGCGCTGCCCGCGGATCTGATCCTGGTGCCTGGCCTGGAACTGTCCGGCCGGCTAGCCGATCGCAGCGTGCACTTGCTGGCGTACCTGTTCGACCCGGACGACGCGGAACTCGCCGCCGAACTCGGCCGGATCCGCGACGACCGGGTGCTGCGCGCCCGGGCCATGGTGAGCCGGCTCGCCGACCTCGGCGTGGACATCAGCTGGGACCAGGTCGCCGCCATCGCGGGCCACGCCGTGGTCGGCCGCCCGCACATCGCCCGCGCGATGGCGGCCAGCGACGCGATCGCGGAGCCGCGGGACGCCTTCACCCGCGACTGGATCGCCGACGGCGGGCGGGCCTACGTGGACCGGTACGCGCTTGCTGCCGTCCACGCGATCCGGCTGGTCCGCGGCGCCGGCGGGGCCGCGGTGCTGGCCCACCCGCGGGCCGGCCGGGAATATGCCGTGTCCGATGAGCAGATTGCCGGGCTGGCCGCCGTAGGCCTGGCGGGCGTGGAGGTCTTCCATCCCGACCAGCCTGATGCCGAACGAGCCCGCCTGCTTGCCCTCAGCCATGATCTCGGCCTGCTGGCGACCGGCGGCAGTGACGACCACGGCAGCCTCACCGGATACCGGATCGGCGCCGAGACGGCCGCCGCCGGGGTGTACGAGGCCCTCGTCGCCCAGACCACGGGGAGCAGGCCGGCCAGTCGCGGCTAAGCCGCGATATGGTGCCCCAATGGCCCTCGCATCCTCGCGCCCTAACGATGTCCGCCGCGTCTTCCACGAGGAACTTGACGCGGGGCAGCGGGCCGCCTTGCTCAGCTGGCTCGCCTTCACGGCCACGTTCGGCGCCGTCCGGGGCATCACCTACAGCATCAAGAACGGCAAGGGCCCCTTCCGCAACGTCAGCCTCGGCGGTGAGCATCTGCACCACTACATGTGGGGCATCGGCCTGATCAGCGGCGTCGGCGGGGTGGCCGTCCACGGTGACAGCGAGAACCGCAGGCACCCGGTCGTGGCGCTGGCCTACGGCGCCGGGCTCGCGCTCATCGTCGATGAGTTCGCGCTGCTGCTTGACCTGAAGGACGTCTACTGGGCCAAAGAGGGCCGGATATCGGTCGACCTGGGTATCGGCGGCAGTTCCCTGGCCGGAACCTACTTCGCCGCCCTGCCCTTGTTCCGCGCCCTGCGCCGCCGGGTAAAGTAGCGGTCCCCCACCGTCAACGGAGGAAGGAAACGCCCGGATGAACGCACGGATCGACCAGGTGTCGTCGCCCGCGGCGGATGGACCCGCGATCAACGTCTGGCTGATCGGCGACGACGAAGAGGTCATCGTCATCGATCCGGGCCGCGATGCCGAGGCGGTGCTTGACCTGGCGGGCGACCGGGAGGTGCTCGCGGTCATCTGCACGCACGGCCATGCCGATCACGTCGCCGTGGCGCTCGAGGTGGCCGGGCGGGACGAGGCGCCGGTGGCCCTGCAGCGGCAGGACCGGCTGGCGTGGCGGGAAGCCTATCCCCGGGACCAGGCCGACATCGAGATGGAGGACGGCGGGATTTTCGAGGTCGCCGACGTAGCGCTCGAGGTCCTGCACGCGCCGGGTCACACGCCCGGCTCGGTCTGCCTGTACTGCGAGGAACTCGGCGTGGTGTTCACCGGGGACGTCTTGCTGGCCGGGGGACCAGCCCCGCATGACGGCGAGTTCCCTGACTTCGCCGGCCAGCTGACCGCGATCGGGGAGCACCTGCTGGGCCTGCCGCCGGAGACCCGCGTGCTTCCCGGCCACGGCCCGGAGACGACCATCGCGGCGGCCGAGAAGCAGTTCGACTCCTGGGTCGCCGCGGGCTCTGATCCCTCGTCCCTGGCCGGCCTCGGCGAGTAGGGTCCGGGTCCCCGATGGAGCGCAGGGCGGAGCAGCTGGGCTTTGAGGGGATGCCGCGTCGGCTGTACCCGTGTACGCCGACGCGGCTGACGGCCTGGCTGGACTGCCCCCGCCGGTACCGGATGAGTTACCTGGACCGGCCCGCGCCGCCCAAGGGCCCGCCGTGGGCGCATAACAGCCTCGGCGCCAGCATCCACAACGCGCTGGCCGGCTGGTGGCGGCTGCCGCTGGCGCAGCGGACGCCTCCGGCCGCGGGTGCGCTGGTCGACCGTGGCTGGATCGACGAGGGTTTCGCGGACGAGACCCAGTCGGTGCGACAGCGTGACCGCGCGATCAGCCTGGTCCAGGGGTATGTCGCCGGCCTCGACCCCGCCGATGAGCCGGTCGGGGTGGAACGGACGGTGGCGACCCGCACGGACAAGATTGCGGTCTCCGGGCGGATCGACCGGCTCGACGCCCGGCTGGCCGGGAGCGCTCTGCAAGCCGGGAGCGCTCTGCAAGCCGGGAGCGCTCTGCAAGCCGGGAGCGCTCTGCTAGCCGGGAGCACGGGACCGGCCGAAGGCGCGGGCACCGAGCTCGTGGTCGTCGACTACAAGACCGGACGGCACCAGCTCACCGTGGACGACGCGCGCAGCTCGCTGGCGCTGGCGCTTTACGCGCTCGCGGCCGGGCGGGTGCTCCGGCGCCCGTGTCACCAGGTGGAGCTGCACCATCTGCCCAGCGGGGAGGTGCTCGCCTGGTCGCATACGGACCAATCGCTGGCCAGGCACCTAGGGCGGGCCGAGGACATCGCGGCGGAGTGCGCGGCCGCGGATGAGCGGATGCGCGACGGCCTGCCCGCTGACCGCTACGACGAGGTGTTCCCGCCGCGCCCCGGCTCTTTCTGCGGGTGGTGTGACTACCGGCGGCACTGTCCCGAGGGCACCGCGGCCGCGGTGCCCCGCCGGCCCTGGGACGGGCTCGATAACGGCTGAGCCCTAGGCCATCGGCGTGGCGGCGGCGCGGGCGGGCATCGCGGCCTCGGCCGCGTCCCAGAACTGCGTCAGCGCACCCGCCGTCGTGGCGGGTGCCTCGACGGCGGGTGAGTGCACGGCACCCGGAATGCACACCCGGCGGGCGCTCAGCCGCCTGGCCATCTGCTCCTGCGCGGCCGGGGACCAGGCATTGTCGTTCTCGCCGTAGACGACCAGCATCGGGATCTGGCCCAGCCGGGCCAGCTCGGCGGTCCGGTCCGGGGCGGCGAGCAGGTTCCGGGCCATCGCGACCAGCCCGACCGGGTCGTTGCTCTGCATCCGCCGCGCCAGGAACGCGACGACCTGAGCGGGGACGTCGACGGCGATAGCCTGCGGCTCCAGGTACGTGTGCCAGAGCTGGGAGACGCCGGCTCCGAGCGCCGCCCGGTCCGGCATGCTGCCGTCCTTGACGCCGAGGGCGTCGAGCATCGCGCTCAGTTCGGTGGCCCGCGGCCCGGTGAGCGCGCCCGGTCCCGAGCTCATCAGCGTCAACGACACGACATCGCCGCCGAGGGTCAGGCCGCCGCGGGTGAGCCATGCGCCGGCCAGCACGGCCTCCCGGGCCACCAGCCCGCCGTAGGAGTGTCCGACCAGATGCCTGGTGCCCGTGGCGTGGACGATCGCGGCGATGTCCGCGCCGAGCGCGGACGCGACGTAGCCGTCCGGGTGGTCCGCGCCGGGTGTCTCGAACTGCCCGCGCATGTCGATCGCGACCACCTGACGGCTTCCGTCGGCCAGCAGGTCGAGGATCGAGAGGAAGTCTTCCTTGCTGCCGGTATAGCCCGGGATGAGCAGGGCGGCGTCCCGCTCGCAGACCCCCGAGGCCGGCGCGGCCTCGAGCGCCGCGAACGGGCCCCGGCTGGTCTTGATCGTGGTGCGCCGCACCCCGTCGGGCAGGTCAAGCGAGGTTGGTGTGCTCACAGTGGCGAACCTTACCCGGCCACGTTGAACAAAAGCTCTGCGGTTGCTCAGCGGACGGCCTAAGCCAGCGGGGAATACGCTGATCAGGAGGCTTTGCGCCGGGTTTCCTGGGGACGATTTTCCGCGGGCCGGTTCTCCTCGGTGGCCAGCTCGCGTCCGGCCCTGGTCCGGCGGCGCCGCCTGGTCCCGGCCGCGTCGCCGGTGCCCTCGCCGGTCTCGCGGGCGGCTGCGGTCTTCCGGGTCTGACCGGACCCGCCGCGGCCCTGGCCGCTCCCGCTGCTCGCGCCGCTCCGGCTCCGCCCGGAGCCGCCCCGGCCCGCGCCGCCCCGGCCCGCGCCGCCCTGGCCAGCGGAGCCCTGGCCCGCGGAGTCCCGCCCGCGGCGAGACCTCGGCGAGCGGATCTTGCCGGTTTCGCCGATATCCTCGACCGCCTCGGCCTCCAGGCCGGCCCGGCCCCGCATGGCGCGGGGGAGTGTCCCGGTCGCCTCGCGCGGGATGTCCAGCTGGGCATAGAGGTGCTCGGAGGTGGAATACGTCTCTTCCGGCTCCGGCTTGCCCAGCTTCAGCGCATCGTTGATGAGCTTCCAGCGGTGCATGTCCCGCCAGTCGACGAACGTGACGGCGACACCGGCGCGCCCGGCTCGACCGGTCCGGCCGATGCGGTGCACATAGGTCATGTCGTCGTCCGGGCATTCGTAGTTCACCACGTGGGTGACGTCGTCCACGTCCAGCCCGCGGGCCGCGACCTCGGTCGCGGTGAGCACGTCCACTTTGCCGCTACGGAACGCCCGCAACGCTCGCTCCCGCTGACCCTGACCCAGGTCGCCGTGCACGGTGGCGACCGCGAAGCCCCTGGTTTCCAGTGCGGTCGCGACCTGATCGGCGGCCCGCTTGGTCTGGCAGAACACCATGGTCAGGCCGCGGTCCCTGGCTTGCAGGACCCGGGCCAGCACCTCGATCTTGTCCATCTGGTGCGCCCGGAACACATGCTGCTTGGTGCTGGGAGCCGGCGCGGGTGCGTCGTGACCCTCGGCCCGGATGTTGGTCGGCTGCCGCATGTGACGGCGCGCCAGCGTGACCACGTCGCCGGGCATCGTGGCGGAGAACAGCATCGTCTGCCGGCTATCCGGGGTGCGCTTGACGATCCGCTCCACGTCGGGCAGGAAGCCGAGGTCGAGCATCTTGTCGGCCTCGTCGAGCACCAGGGCCTGGACCGCGCTGAGGTCAAGGTGGCGGCGCTCGGCCAGATCAAGCAGCCGGCCAGGGGTGCCGACGACGATGTCGACGCCGGCGGTGAGCGCGTCGATCTGCGGCTCGTAGGCCCGGCCGCCGTAAACGGTGAGGACACGGGTGCGGAGGTTGATCGCCGCGGTGCGCAGGTCGTCGGCGACCTGGATCGCCAGTTCCCTGGTCGGCACCACGACGAGGGCCTTCGGCGCGCCCGTGGGCCCGTCTTGGACCAGCTCGAGCAGCGGGATGCCGAAGGCGAGCGTCTTGCCGGTACCGGTCCTCGCCTGTCCGATGATGTCCTGCCCGCGCAGCGCCAGCGGGAGGGTCAGCGCCTGAATGGGAAAGGTGGTGAAGATGCCCGCCGCCTCCAGGCCGCGGCAGATCTCATCGCTGATGCCGAAATCACGGAACGGGACCGCGTGGGCATCCCCGCCGCCGGTGATATCGCCAGGGACGTCGTTTCCGGGTCCGGCGCTCGGAAGAGCGGTCACGGACCCGGGCTCCGAAGCCTCCGGCTCCGCCGTGTCCCCGCTAAAAATTTGAGTTGTCAGGGGTTCCATCCTTCATTACGGCCCTCCCCATCTCTCGCGGGTCCGGCCCGGTCATGTCTGTGTGCTGCCCGCAGCGCCCCGCCTCGATGCGAGCTGCTACCTTGTGGCCGGCTACGGCACCTACACCCACTCGCCGTACCAGCCAGGGAGCCCGCTACCACTGTCGGGACGCTGCTGTTCGCTCGGGTAACCCCCCCGGGACGCTAGGCGCCGTGTCCATCGGAAACGGCGCTCAGCGTAAACAGCAGCTGTCTGTATAACACGACCGTTGGCTACGTCATTCCATTGACCAGTCGTCACTAAGTGTACCAGGAGCAGACACCGCGGCCAGGCAGCCTCACCAGCCGTGCCGCTGTGTCATGAAACCCCGGTTCCAGCACATCCTGGCGTGCTGGAACCGGGGTTTCATTTCGTTGCAGCGGGGCCAGCCGGCGCTCCGGCTGGAGCGCGGGGGACGGGGGGGACGAGCGGTGTCTCGGGGCGGCGCGGGACGTTCGGGCGAGCTTGCCCGGCTCAGGAGATGTTGCCGAAACCCACCCGGCGGGCTTCCGGTGCGCCGAATTCCACGTAGGCGATCTTGTCGGCGGGAACCAGCACCTTGCCGCCCTTGCTCACCGACAGCGCGAAGACCGAATGGTCTCCGAGAAGCGCCGCGGCCAGGTCGCGCTCTAGCTCGTCCGCCGGGGTGTCGGTTTCCACCACCAGTTCACGCGGGACGGAATGAATTCCGATCTTGACTTCCACGACGCTCCTGTCATGCCCGGGCCGGCGCCTGGGGACTGCCTCGATGATCTGCGGTGATGCTCAGTTCTTGGTGCTCAGGGCCGGGTAGTCAGCCCCGGGGTGCTCGGCGCTCTCGCTGCGGGGCCAGCCGCTGATGCCGCGCCAGGCCAGCCTGGCCACGAGTTGCTCGGCCGCTTCCCTGGGGATGTGATCCCGGGTGCCGAGCCAGTACCTCGCGGTGACCTGGGCCATGCCGACCAGGCCCACGCTCAGCAGGTGCGCCTCCTCATCGGAAAGCCCGGTGTCTTCGCTGACCGCCTGGCCGACCATCGCGGCACACTCGAG
This sequence comes from uncultured Actinomycetes bacterium, assembly GCA_963806335.1. Lineage (GTDB taxonomy): Bacteria > Actinomycetota > Actinomycetes > Streptosporangiales > Streptosporangiaceae > Palsa-504. The sequence goes on along the minus strand of CAWDXO010000008.1, from coordinate 280,759 downwards.
CTGGACCCGGCCGAGCCGGTCCCGGACGGCGGTCTCGTTGGCCAGGTCAGACTCGAATACCAGCCGGTACGCCTCGCCCCCGCCTCCCACGTATTCGAAGTACGCGCCGAAGGTGGCGGCGACCCGCTGCTTGGGGTCCGCGTTGGAGCGGAGCGCGGCGCGCAGGTTGTCAAGCAGGGTGTCCACGCTCTCGTCGAGCAGGGCCAGGTACAGGTCGAGCTTGCCCGGGAAGTGCTGGTACAACACGGGCTTGCTGACGCCCGCGCGTTCGGCGATCTCGTCCATGGCGGCGGCGTGGTAACCCTGGGATACGAACACTTCAAGCGCCGCGTCCAGAAGCTGCCGCCGCCGTTCATGCCGCGGCAGCCTGTTGCCGCGCGGCCTTGCGTCCGGCGTTGCAGTCAAGGTTCGGTCTCCGGTTAGCTTTCCAGCGGCTGTTTTCCTCGCTCGCACTCATACTAGGCCGCGATCAGCGGTAGTCGTCATCGTCGAAGCCGACAGTAAGCTCCTGTTCGACCGCGTCGGCCTCGTTGGCCTCGAGCGGGACTTCAATCCCGGTCAGGTCTTTGCCCTCGTCTTCGCCGGGGAGGACGTCCTGCCGCTGTTCGGTGGCGTCGTCCTCGGGCGTCTCTATGTCCGGTTCGCTCAACGGCCTGATCCCTCTCTCCACCTGGTCGGTAACCCCGGTTCGCGCCAGTTCCCGCAGTGCCGTCTCCAGGGCTTCGCCGTAGGTCGGGAAGGCATGCACCACGTCGGCCAGGACCGCGACCGGGATCTTGGCCCTGATGGCGAGGGTAACCTCGCCCATCCAGGTGGCTGCGTCCGGCCCCACCGCTACCGCTCCGGCCAGCACCCCGGTCTCGGCGTCCGCGTAGAGCTCCAGGCAGCCGGGGTCGTCCTGGCCCAGGTAGGCCCGGGCGGTAGCGCCGAGGTCGGCCCGCGCCGTGATCAGGCCGCGCCCGGGCCGTTCTGGCCGGCCCTCCCCGTTTCCGGCAGGCACCCCGGCGGCTTCGTCCTGGCTGTCCTGGCCGTCCTGGCCGTCCTGGACATCCCCGGCCGCGTCCGGCACGATGCCCACCGCGAAGACCGACGGCGTGGTGAAGACGCAGCGCGGGATGGCGCTGTAGTCGGCTTCCCGCCGCTGGCCGCCGATATTCGCGGCGACCACCCGGGCCTGGTAGTGGCTGGCGTGGGTGTGGGTGATGCCGGTGACATCGCCCGCCCCCCACACCCGGCCGGGCCCGCTGACCCCGGGCACCCGGCACATGGTAGTGGTGGGCAGCGCCAGGCCGGGGGTGACGGTGATGCCGAGCGCGTCGAGGCCGAGGCCGCTGAGCCGGGGGCGCCGGCCCGAGGCGAGCAGCAGCCGGTCGGCGTCGATCCTCGTGCCGTCTTCCAGCGCGAGCGTCAGCCCTTCCGGCGTGCGTTCCGCCTTGGTGGCGGGTGCGCCGAGGTAGATCTCGGCGCCGGCCCGGCGCAGGGCCGCGGCCAGGAGCTCCCCGGCGAAGGCGGGTTCCCCGGGCAGCAGCGCGTGCTCCGCTTCGATCAGCGTCACCTGCGAGCCGAACGTGGCGTAGATCTGCGTTAGCTCACACCCGGCGGGCCCTCCGCCAAGCACGATGAGGCGCCGTGGCAGGTCGGGCGAGCACAGGCTCTCCGCGGTGGTCCACGCCGGGATGTCGGCCAGGCCCTCGATCGGCGGCGCGACCGGCTCGCAGCCGGTCGCGATGACCAGATCGGCATAGGTCAGCGACACGGTCACCCCGTCGTCGCCGGTCAGCGTCACCTCGACGGCGCCCGGGCTGGCGATCCGGCCGGTGCCGCGGATCACCGTCACGCCCGCGCTGGCCACCAGGCGCGCCGGGGCGGAATCGTCCAGGCCGCCCGTCACCTCGTTCCGGCGGGCCACCGCGTCTTCCCAGCTCTCGCCCCGGGCGGCGGCGAGCAGCAGCGCGTTCGACGGCAGGCAGGCCAGGTACGGGGACTCGCCGCCGATCAAGCCCGCCTCGACGAGAGCCACCGACTTACCGCCGCCTGCCACCTCCGTGGCGACGTGCAGGCCCGCGGTCCCACCGCCAAGCACCACCACATCGAAAGCGCTCATATCTCCCCGTCCCCCTCGAACTTCGAGCCGCTGCCCGGTCATCATCTCAGCCGCGGCTAAGCTCGCTACCAGAGTTGGGCTAAATCCACCTACGGTAGTCCGAAGCTCACTCGAATGTATCGTCGGTTATGAGAATTAGGGCAACGCCTGATGTATCAGCAGGCCGCCAACCGGGGTAGGTGAAGACCATGCGCAGCATATGGGCCGGTGCGATCTCCTTCGGCCTGGTCGTGATCCCGGTGAAGCTCTACGCCGCGACGGAGCAGCGGGACATCACCTTCCGCCAGGTTCACCGCAAGGACGGTGCCCGGATCCAGTTCCGCCGGGTGTGCACGCTGGACGGGGAGGAGGTTCCGTACTCCGACATCGCCAAGGGCTACGAGCTGCCCACCGGCGACATGGTCGTGCTGACCGACGAGGATCTGGCCGACCTGCCGCTGGTCACCGCCCACCGGATCGAGGTGCTGCATTTCGCGCCGGCCGATCAGGTGGAGCCGATTCTGGCGGCCAAGAGCTATTACACCGAACCCGAGCAGGCCGGCACCCGGGCCTACGTGCTGTTCCGGGACGCGCTGGAGAAGTCGGGGAAGGTGGCGGTGGCCAAGGTCGCGCTACGCCAGCGCGAGGCGCTGGCCGCGCTGCGGGTCAGGGACGGGGTCATCACGCTGGAGACCCTGCTGTGGCCCGACGAGGTGCGCAAGCCCGACTTCGCCTTCCTGGATGAGGACATCGAGGTCCGGTCCCAGGAGCTGAAGATGGCCGAGTCGCTCATCGACACGATGACGGAGGATTTCGAGCCCGATCAGTACCACGACGCCTACCGCGAGGCGCTCGAGGCCGTCGTCCAGGCCAAGGTCGAGGGCAACGACATCGTCCGCCCGGCCGGCCTGGACGCTCCCGAACCCAGGAAGCAGCCCGCCGACCTGACCGAAATCCTGCGGGCCAGCGTGGCCGCCGTGAAGAACGACCGCGGCGAGGCCGCCCCTAAGCCCCGCCCCCGCGCCAAGTCCGCCACCACTAAGACAGGCGCGAAGACCAGCGCCAAGACAGCCGCCAAGCCGAAAACCGGGACTCGGGGCAAGGCCAGCGCGTGACCCCCCGTGAGCCAAAGGGGCGCGGCGCCGCCTGGACTGAGGAGCGAGGAACGAGCGACGAGGGAAGGCGGTGCCTCAAAAGCGCCCCGGAGGCGAGCGGGGAGATACACAGCGCCCCGGAGGCGAGCGGGACAATAGAGCACTGGCCGGGGCGGCTGATCTCACTCGGCGACCACGAGGTCTATGTGCGCAGCGTCACCCCGGACGGCGCCGCGCCGGCCGGCGAGCCCGCCTTGTGCGTGCACGGCCTGGAGGGCTCGTCGCGGAACTGGACCGACCTGATGGACGTGCTCCGGCCCCGGCTTGACGGCGACGCGCTCGACCTGCCTGGCTTCGGCGACTCACCGCCCCGCCCGGACGGCCGCTACTCGATAGCCGCCTTCGCCCAGACGATCGCCCGGCTGATCGAACGCCGCTATATATCCTCACGGCGCGGTCCGGTGCACCTGATCGGCAACTCCCTCAGCGGCGGGGCCTGCGTGAAGGTCGCGGCCACCCGCCCCGACCTGGTGCGGACGCTCACCCTGATCTCCCCGGCGCTGCCCGACCCCCGGCCGAGAAGGGACCTGCTGAGCTTCCCGGTGATGAGCCTGCCGTGGCTCGGCGCCCGGCTGATCAACCAGGTCCGCCTGCAGCCGGCCGAACGCCGCGTCGCCGACGTCATCAACACCTGTTACAGCGACCCCAGGCGGTTCGCGCCGGAACGGTTCGCCGCCGAAGTCGCCGAACTCACCCGCCGCGACGCCCTGGACCACCCGACCGCGGCGCTGGTGGGCTGCGCCCGGGCGCTCACCGGCGAGTTCTTCCGGGTCGGCCGCGCGTCGGCCTGGCGGGAAGCGGCCCGTGTCCGGATGCCTGCCCTGATCATCTACGGCGCCGACGACCGGGTGGTCGATGCCAGGATCGCGGGCCGGGCCGCGCACGCCTTCGCCAAAGCCAGCGCCAGGATCGTGGTCCTGCCGCGCACTGGCCACCTCGCGCACATGGAGCATCCGCAGCTGGTGGCCGCCGAGATCGGCATCCTGCTGGCGCCATCGACCGGGGGCACGGCCGACGGCGCCCGGCCCGGCCCGGCCCGGGAATTCCCGCTTACTCACGCCGGTTGATCGTGGCAGGATGCCGGGGAGGGAAAGCCCCGGATCGTTCGGTAAAAAAGAGATTTTTTCTTTGGAGAGAATTGTGTCGCTGCCGCCGCTGGTCGAACCCGCCGCTGAGCTGACCGTCGATGAGGTGCGGCGTTACTCGCGCCACCTGATCATCCCGGACGTCGGGATGACCGGGCAGAAGCGGCTCAAGAACGCCAAGGTGCTGTGCGTGGGGGCCGGCGGCCTCGGCTCGCCCGCGCTGCTCTACCTGGCCGCGGCGGGCGTCGGCACGCTCGGCATCATCGACTTCGACGTGGTGGACGAGTCGAACCTGCAGCGCCAGATCATCCACGGCCAGTCCGACATCGGCCGCCCGAAGGCCGAGTCGGCCCGTGACAGCATCCGCGAGATCAACCCGCTGGTCAACGTGGTGGTGCACGACGTGCACCTGGACTCCGACAACGCGATGGAGATCTTCGCCGACTACGACCTGATCGTGGACGGCACCGACAACTTCGCCACCAGGTACCTGGTCAACGACGCGTGCGTGCTGCTCGGCAAGCCGTACGTGTGGGGCTCGATTTACCGGTTCGACGGGCAGGCCAGCGTGTTCTGGGCCGAGTACGGCCCGTGCTACCGCTGCCTGTACCCCGAGCCGCCGCCGCCCGGGATGGTCCCGTCCTGCGCCGAGGGCGGCGTGCTCGGCGTGCTCTGCGCCTCGATCGGGTCGATCCAGGTGAACGAGGCGATCAAGCTCATCACCGGCATCGGCGAGCCGCTGGCCGGACGGCTGATGATCTACGACGCGCTGGAGATGACCTACCACTCGGTCCGGGTGCGCAAGGACCCGGAGTGCGCGGTCTGCGGCAAGAACCCGACGATCACCGAGCTGATCGACTACGAGGCGTTCTGCGGCGCGGTGTCGCAGGAGGCGGCCGAGGCGGCCGCGGGCTCGACGATCAGCGCCAAGGACCTGGCCGCCATGCTGGACAACGGCGAGAACATCTTCCTCGTCGACGTCCGCGAGCCGAACGAGTACGAGATCGTGTCCATCCCCGGCGCGACGCTCATCCCGAAGGGCGAGTTCCTGTCCGGCGCCGCGCTGGAGAAGCTGCCGCAGGACAAGCGGATCGTGCTGCACTGCAAGAGCGGCGCCCGGTCGGCTGAGGCGCTGGCGGTCGTCAAGAACGCCGGCTTCTCCGACGCCGTGCACGTGGGCGGCGGCGTGCTGGCCTGGATCAGCCAGGTCGACCCGTCACTGCCGGCTTACTAAGATCTCTTTTACCCGGAACGGACGTCCGTTCCCGCGCCCAGGAAAGGTCCGCCGATGAAGGGGGATCGCGTCGAGGTCGTCATCGACTCTGGCGAGGGAACGCAAGCGTACGAGATCACGGCGACCCGGGCCGGCCGCCGGGTCGAGATCACCAACCGGCGCGGGGTCATCGAGGTCAGCGAGGTGACCAGGACCGGGACCCCGGTCCGGACCGCGCGGTTCATGGCCAGCCGGGTCGTGGCCATGGTCGAGCATCCCGCGGACACCTCTGCTGCCGGTTAGCATGCCCGGATGGACGTTCTCCGCCCGGTAGTGCGGCCCTACCCGTGGGGCTCCAGGCACGCGATCGCGGAACTGCAGGGCCGTCCCGTCCCCGCCCCCGGCCCGGAGGCGGAGCTGTGGATGGGCGGCCACCCGTCGGCGCCGTCCGGTCTGCACCGAGACGGGCCTGCCACCCTGGATGCCGTCATCGCGGCCGACCCCGCCGCCGAGCTCGGGCCGGACTGCGTGGCCCGGTTCGGGCCGCGGCTGCCGTTCCTGCTCAAAGTGCTGGCCGCCGATAAGGCGCTCTCGATCCAGGTGCATCCCTCCCGCGCCCAGGCCAAGGCCGGCTTCGCCGCCGAGAACGAGCGCGGGCTGGCGCCGGACGATCCCGGCAGGAACTACGTCGATGACTGGCCCAAGCCCGAACTGCTCTGCGCGCTGACGCCGTTCGAGGTGCTGGCGGGCCTGCGCACCCCGGCCGACGCGGCGGCCTTCCTGCGCGCGCTGGCCACCGGCCAGCTCAAGCCGCTGGCCGCCGACCTGGAGACCTCGCCTGGCGCCATGTCTTCGGTACTCGGAGCGATTCTCGACTGGCCTGCGGCCGGCCGGCCGGGGCTGATCGCCGACGTGGTCACCGCGTGCGCCCGGCTCGCGCCGGGCGGCGGCCCCTACGCGGCCGGGGCCGAGGCGGCTGTCCGCGTGGCGACCGATCATCCCGGGGACATCGGCGTGGTCGCGTCGCTGCTGATGCGGCCGGCCGTGCTGGCGCCGGGGCAGGCCATGTTCATGCCGGCCGGCGGACTGCACGCCTACCTGCGGGGCACCGCTATCGAACTGCTGGCCAACTCCGACAACGTGGTCCGGGCCGGCCTCACCGGCAAGCACCTGGACGTGCCCGAGCTCATGAGGCTCCTCGACCCGTCGGTCGCGGTGCCGGTCCTCACCCCGCGCGCGCTCGGGGACGGGATCACCTGGTACGACACGCCGGCCCCGGAGTTCCGGCTGTACGTGGTCGATCTCGCCGGGCCCGCGGTGACGCTGCCCGGCCGGGGACCCCGGGTCCTGCTGTGCACCGAAGGCTCCGTGCTGCTGCGCAGCGAGTCCGGGTCGGCGGCCGGGCTCGGCCGCGGCGGGTCAGGCTTCCTATCCGCCGCCGACGGGCCGGTCCGGGCGAGCGGGACGGCGCACCTCTTCCTGGCCAGTCCCGGTCCGTAACGGGAATCCTTCCTTGCTCCAGCTGGGGCCCGGGAAAGATCTTGGAAACTTCGCGCTACGTGGAAATTTGTGGGGACGGGAATCCCCACGATCCTCCCCGAAGCCAGGATCCTCCACGATAAAAGCCCCGGGCATTTGCCCCGTTTCGGGCGTTGGCGGTTTCGCGTTGGCCCGCGCGCCCGGAGTCCGCTAGACTGCGTGGGCGCACCGAGCCACCCGCTCGATGCCAGTGGGGTATGGGGTAATTGGCAGCCCGACAGGTTCTGGCCCTGTTAGTCTAGGTTCGAGTCCTGGTACCCCAGCTGGGTTGACAGCGCGGACGTGAACCACGTCCGCGCTTGTTCATTCCAGGTCTTGCTGACCGCCGGTTGGCCTGTTTGGTTGCGAGGCGGTAGTGTTCCTGTCGGCACACACGCACGGCCCCGTCGTCTAGAGGCCTAGGACGTCGCCCTCTCAAGGCGGTAACGCCGGTTCGAATCCGGTCGGGGCTACACAGCAAGGGCTCGACCGCGCAGGTCGCGGTCAAGCCCTTTCAAGTACCCGGGCCAGCTGGCTGATCTCCGTGACCGGATCGTCGCCAATCGGGCCCAGGACCAGATGCCCGGCCCCGGCCGCCCGCAGCTCCGCGAGCCGGTCGCGGACGGTGGCCGGCGCCCCGACCAGGGCGAGCTGGTCGATCCAGGCGCCCGGCAGTCGGCGGGTGAACTCCGCGGCCGATCCGGCCTGGAGCCGTAGCGAAGCGAGTTCGGCCGCGAACGGCAGCGGCGCGATCTCCGCCGCCCAGGCCGGCTCGCCCGCCCACCACAGCGCCGCCCGGACCCGCTCCCTAGCCCGCCGGTGATCGTCGTCGACGACCGCGACGTTGTAGGCCACGATGTGATGCTCGCTGGTCTCGCCTATATGTGACCGGGCCAACGCTACGTAGGCCGGGGTGACCGGCTCCGCGAGGATGGTCCCGTCGGCGTGCCGCCCGGCCACGGCCAGCGATTTCGGGCCCCGCACGCCCGCCAGCACCATGGGCGCGACCGCCGGGGGATGGGCCAGCTTGACGTCGGTCAGCGTGACGTACCGGCCGCTCGTGGTGACAGCCTGCCCGGCCAGCAGGGCCCGCAGCGCGTCCAGGTACTCGGTCAGCAGCGTCAGCGGGCTGGACGGCCACGCGCCCGCCTGCCGTAGCCAGCCGGTCATGCCGTGGCCGACGCCGATCATCAGCCGTCCCGGGAAGGCGCTGGCCAGGAAGGACAGATCGAGCGCCGCGAAGGCCACGTTGCGCGCCGCGGCCGGCATGATGCCGATCCCGACCCCGATCCGGGCGGTGGTAGCCAGGGCCACCGCGGCCTGCGCGATGCCGCCGCTGAGGAAGCAGTCCTCCGGGACCCACAGTTCGTCGAAGCCGGCCTGCTCGGTCGCGGCCGCGAACGGCGCGAGCAGGCGGGCCGGCAGCGCCGGCGGGGCCAGGATCCCGGTCAGGTCGCTCATCAATTCGCTCCCAACGCGGGGAAGACCTGGTCGCGGACCCGCTCCCACTGCGTCCGCAGCGCGGCGTACTGGGCCGTGGCCGCGGGATCGGGCCGGACCGGCGGCGCCAGTTCCAGCACTACGGCGACTGCGTCCGCCACCGAACCGAACAGCCCCGCGCCCAGCCCGGCCAGGATGGCCGCTCCTATCGACGGGGCTTCGGCCCGCACCGCCGGGGTGATGGTCTGACCGGTCACGTCGGCCTTGATCTGGTTCCACAGCCGATTACGGGCCTCACCGTCGGAGATCGTCAGCGGGCCGACCTGATGCCCGCGGCTCCGCACGACCGCCAGCAGTGCGGGGTACTGGTAGGCGGTGCCTTCCAGCGTGGACCGGATGAAGTGGGCCCGCTGGTGGTGCCCGGCGATGCCGTAGTACACCGCTCGGGCGGCGTCGTCCTGCCGCGGCACGGTCGCTCCCTCGAGGTACGGGAAGCACAGCAGCCCCTCGCTGCCGCGGCCGATCCGGGCGCCTTCGGCGATGAGCTGCTCGTAGCTCATCCCGTGGCCGAAGGCACCGCGGAACCAGCGCAAGGTGGTGCCCGTACCGGTGACTACCATCTCGTGCAGGTAGCGGCCGGGGACGACGTGCGGCATCAGCCCGATCAGCCCGGTGGGATCGAACCTCGGCGCCAGGCCGACGACTCGCCAGCTCATCGACGACCCGGTGCCGATGCTGACGTCGCCTGGGTTGACCACCCCGGAGCCGAGCGCCGCCGCCGGGTCGTCGCCGCCGCCGGCCACCAGGGTCGTCCCCGGCACCAGGCCGAGACCGTGGGCAGCCGGCCCGAGCGTTCCGCGCGGCTCCCAGGCCCGGTACCTGACGTCAGGCAGGATCTCCCGCGGGATGCCCGCCTCCGCGCACGTGGCCAGGCTCCAGTCCTGGTGCCGCCAGTCATTCAGCAGGCTGCGCGTCGGCCCGGTCGGATCGGTGCCGATGTCCCCGGTCAGCCGGTAGGCGAGGTAGTCCTTGGGCGGCAGGGCGAACCGGACGCGGCGCCAGACCTCGGGGAGGTGCCGCCTGGTCCACGCCAGGTTGGCTAGGACGAGGCCAGGAATCGGCAGCGTCCCGCTGCGGTCGATCAGCCGCGAGCGCCCCAGCCCGTCGTACAGCTGGCGCGTTTCCTCCGGGTCACGCCGGTCCGTCCAGTGGATGCACGGCGCCAGGACCTTTCCGTCCTGGTCGAGCAGCACGGCGATGTCCCGCTGGCCGACCACGCAAAGCGCCCGCACCTGGCCGGCCGGCACCGCCGCCGCGGCCAGCACCTCGGCCACGGCCCGGGCCAGCGCGCGGTACCAGTCCTCGGGATCGTTCTGCGCCCACCCCGGCTCCGGCCGGTCCATCGGATAAGCGTGCTCGGCGGCTGCCACCACGCCGCGTTCGGGATGCACCAGGACCGCCTTGAGCGCCGAGGTCCCCACGTCCGCCCCCACCACGTACCCACTCCCCGCCCCCACCGCGTACCCGGTCATGCGATCTGTTCGACCTCCGGCGCGGGCAGCGGATCCGGGGCCGGCCGCGGCCCGGGCGCACCGGGGAACTGGGCCCGCCAGTAAGAGCCGATCCATTCTGCCTGCGCCGCGGGCAGCTCCGGCACCGGACCGAACTGGCGCGCCGCCAGATAGACCTCGCAGGCCCCCTCGACGACCGCCGCGGTGTGGAACGCGTGCTCCAGATCGGCGCCGATGGCCAGCAGCCCGTGGTAGCGCAGGAACGTCGCGCCCCGGTCGCGGAGCGCGGGCGCGGTGTAGGTGTACATCTGGTCGGTCTCCGGCTGCGAGTACGGCGAGGTGAGCACCGCGCCGCCGGTCGCCTCACACAGGCCGGTCAGTATCGGGGGCAGCGTCCAGCCCAGGTTCGCGAACGTCATCACGGCCTTGCCATGGGTGTGCACGATGGCCCCGATCTCGGGCCGGTACTTACCGAACATCGTGTGCATCCGCAGTTCCGAGGTGGCCGGCTTCGCCCGTCCACCTGGTCACCGTCGAGGGTGACGATGGCGATGTCCGCCGGCTCGAGCAGGTCGTACTGGGTGGACGCCGGCGTACAGGCCAGCAGCCCCGGCTCGGCCGGGATGCGCATGCTGATGTTGCCCGCGGTCGAGTAGACCAGCCGCTCCGCCTGCAGTTTCCGGGCGTACGTAATGACCTTCTCGCGGGCTTCCTGCCACTTCAGTGACATGGTCCTCGTTCCTCTCGTTGCGCGGTTGTTAGCGGCCAGTCTGTTGGCGGCCCAGCCATTCCCGGGCCGACCGCATCGCGAGCTCGTACCGCTGACGGGCGCCGTACGGCCGCGGCGGCTGGTGGAAGGTCACCGCCGGAGCTCCTTCGGCCAGCGCTCCCTCGATGTCGCGGTTGGGTCGCGGATCCGCCGCGAGCACGACCGCGTCACACCGAACATCGATCGGTGTCCCCGACGTGTGCAGCCGCAGGTGCGTGACCCGGTCACGGCCGATCACGCTCAGCCGATCGGGCCAGCCGAACCGCTCGTCGCCCCAGTCTCCGCCATCGGTCACAGCCACGACTCGCGTGCCCAGGGCGCGGGCCCGCTCGGCCACCGGGCGAGCCCACGGGCCGTCGCCCAGGATGACCACGGCCTGCCACCGCCTGACGCCCGCCCGCAGCAGGTTTTCGGCCAGCGGGCCAGCCACGACGCCGGCCGGACGGTCGCCGGTGACGTTGAGTTCGGCGGCCGTGGCCGGCCGCAGGCCACCAGCGAAGATCAGGTGGCGCCCCGCGATCGGCTCGATCCGGCCAGGCGCGGCCACCAGGAGGCGTCCGTTCTCCCCGCGCGGTGTCTCCCCGCGCGGTGTCTCCCCTTGCGGTGTCTCCCCTTGCGGTGTCTCCCCGCGCGGTGTCTCCCAGCGGAGGGCGGACTCACCCAGCCGCAGCTCGACGCCCCGCTGGCGGGCGGCTGCGGTGAGCCAGCGCACGTCGGCCTGGGCCCCGCTGCCCCCTGCCCCGCCGGCCGCACCACCCGCGACCAGGCTGCGGTCGAGCAGGATGACCGGGCCGTGGCGGCCGAGTTCGGTCGCGAAACCCAGCCCGCTCGGCCCCGCGCCGACGACCAGGAAGGGCGTCGTGGTCATAACCCGAGCGTTCCCCGCGCGGTCTGCCGGACACCCGCGAGCGAGGTACCAGTACGCCGGGCGGTCATGGCCGCTATGCCCGCCGCGCACAGCGCGCCCTGGCAGCGGCCGTAGCCGGCCCCGGTGCGTTTCCGCACGCCATCGACCGACGTGGCCGGAACGCGCATTTCCAGCGCGTGGTTGATCTCGGCCGCGCTGACCTGCTCGCACCCGCACACCACCTGTCCGTAGAGCGGGTCCTGCTCGATGAGCCGCCGGGGTTCCGGTTCGGTCCGCAGCCGGGCTCGGCGCGGCAGCATGCGGGCCGCGTCCGGGCGTTCCTCCGCGTCCAGGCCGGAGCCCCGCAGCAGGGTCAGTGTTTCCTGCGCCGCGGCGGGGGAGATGCTGACCCCGGCGGACCGGTTGGTGCAGTGCAGGAGGTGGCCGGCCTGCCGGTCGAATCGCAGCCGGTGCGGCTCGTCGCCGGCCGGCCGGTTGGCGGCGAAAGTCTTGATGACGAACTCCGCCGAAATGACCGGAACAAGCCGGGCCGCACTTTCGATCAGGGCCGCGATGGTATCCGGATCGGTCGCCTTGTCGTCAGGGTCCTCGCGGTCCACGGCGGTGGGACCGAGCAAGGCCGACCCGTGCGTGGTGGGCACCACGTTGATGCCTTTGGTGCTCGCCGAGGGCGAGCAGAACACGATGTGCGCCAGCCGCTGAGCCATCGCCCGGTCGATCACCGCGTACTGGCCCTGGCGTGGCCAGCACCGCAACGGCTCGCCTCCGGCCATCGCGCTGATCGCTGCGGCGCTGACCCCGGCGGCGTTCACGATGAACCGGGCCCGGACCGACCCGCCGGTGAAGTCCACCTGGCTGGATCCGTCGTCGTCATACCGGATCGCGGTCACCCGCGCGCCGAGCCGCACCGCGGCGCCGTTTGCGCCGGCCAGGTTGGCGTAACCCACCGTCAGCGCCATCGGGTCGATCACCCCTTCGTCCGGCATGTGCAGGCCGGCGACGCACTGATCGGTGACCAGCGGCTCGACCCGGCGAACCTGCTCCCGGTCAAGCAGCTGCCCGCGCACTCCGGCCTCGCGCATCTCCGCCCGGGTGGACCCGAGCCGCTCGGCTTCGGAGTCGTCCAGCGCCACCATGACCGCGCCGATCCGGCGGTAAGGAACGTCCAGCCGCCGGCACAGCGCTTCCCACCCCGGATAGCTGCGGTTGATCAGCTCGGTTTCCGGCGTGCCCGGCGGCCCGTAATAAGAGACCGCGATGCCGGCGTTGCCCTTGCTGGCTCCCTCGCACACATCCGTTTCGGCCTCCAGCAGGCAGACCGAAGCCGTGGTCGAGGACAGCCGGGCCGCTACCGCGGTCCCGAGCACCCCGCCGCCGATCACGACGACATCAAAGCCCGGTCCGATCGAAGCTCACCCCACTTCCCTGGCGCCGCATTCCTGCCAAGCGCCCCTTTCACCTCTCCCGCCTGGCAATGGCCGCGACAACAGCCATGTCGCGGGATCGTAAAAGATCGCTAGACCACCATCTTCGCCGCCCGGCACCGCCTCGGCGGCTCCACCCTGCCCCGTACTACCGCACCAGCCCCGCCCGCACCATCTTCGCTCACTAGTACTACATAGGGGAGAATTATCGTGGAGGATTCGGCTTCAGTGGAGAAAAAGGTACCCGCCAGGGCCCCGGATCTTCCGCATAGGCCGGATCTTCCACGTTATCGCGGCGGCCGCGCGCACCACCGGACACTCACCCACCACGGGCACCGGCACCGCCGTACCGGCCAGGCCTCCCCCGCCGTACCGGCCAGGCCTCCCCCGCCGTACCGGCCAGGCCTCCCCCGCCCTCCGCGCCGCACGGCACGCGCCACGCCGACGTCGTAGGGCACGCCGCGGCGTCTCACGATTCAGGTATCGATGTTCGGATTGCCGGCCGGCAGCGGCACCAGGTGCGCCGGCGGCCGCGTGATCACGACCTCGGACTCAACGCTGAGATCCGGCCGGACGTGCACGAGCTCACCCGGGGCGAGCATCCGCCAGCCCGTCTCGCCGTCGAGTTCCTCGGACGCGACGACGACGGACGCGGCCTCGGCCAGCGCCGGTACGTGAAAAGACGACGTGGCGCTCCGGACGTGCAGGCCGTCGGCCGGGGAACCGCGCCCCGCCGCGGGATCAGCCGGCCGCTCCAGCACATGCAGCGCGTGAGTATCCGGATAGCGCAGCGCCCACAGCTCACCGGGGCCCGCGACGACGGCGTTCAGTGACGAGACCGGCAGGTGCTCGCCGATCCACCCCGCCGCCGCGGCGATCCCGGCCCCGACGTCTCCGCCGTGGGCGTCGATCTGCTGGGTGATCAGCGCGAAGTACCGCTCGGAGTCGGTGTCACCGAGCACCAGGCGGGCGTAGTCGCCGAGCCGTTCCGCCAGCCGCGGCAGGTCACCGAAGCCGCCGTTGTGGGCCATGATCCGGCCTTCCATGGCGAACGGGTGCGTGTTCGCCACCGAACGCCCGCCGGTGCTCGCCCAGCGGACGTGCGCGACGAAGGCCGAGGACTCGGCCTGCTTGGCCGCGTGGATGAACTCCTGATCGCTGAACGCGGGTTCTGGCTGCTTGTCGAGCACGGGTTCGGCCGCGGGCCCGAAATATCCGATCCCGCTGCCGTCGGCGTTGCGGCGGCTCTGGACCTCCAGCGAATCGGGCGCGTCAAGGAGCCAGAACGTCGCCTGGATACGGGCAGGGCCCGCGGTCAACCCGAACAACCGGCACATAGCGCTCCTCGATCACATGAGGTCAGCTTAGCCGGGTAGGGTTCGGTTCCCAGCTTGATCGGGGGGCACGAGCCTCAGGCCAGGAGGAAGAGCAGGATGACCGAGTCGCAGACCCAGAGCAGCAGCGCCGCACTCACCGAAGCGGCGCGGGAACTTCAGTCCGCCGGACACGACGCGCAGGTGGCCTTCGACTGCATCGCTCTCGGCGAACTCGACCGGGCCCACACCCACGCGCTGACCGCCCGGGTGGCGCTCGACGCGGCGGTCACCGCGCTGGCCGCGGCCCTCGATCGCGAGGATCCAGCCGACGGCGCCCACCCCCGCGAAGACGGCGCCCACCCCCGCGAAGACGGCGCCCACCCCCGCGAAGACGGCGCCCACCCCGGCGAAACCGGCGCTCAGCCCGGCGAAGGCGACGCGTAACCGGCGACCCCTAGGCGGCGGCCGGCTTCTCCAGCGCCGCCAGCAGCGCCTTCATCCACGGGCCAAGGTCAGCCGGCGTCCGCGCCGAAATAAGGTGACCGTCAACCACGGTCGCCTGGTCCACCCAGTCGGCGCCGGCGTTGATCATGTCGTCGCGGATGGCGCCGACGCTGGTGGCCCGCCGGCCCTTGATGATCTTGGCTGAGATCGGGACCCAGCCGGCGTGGCAGATGAAGGCGATCGGCTTGGCCGCGTCATCGAACGCGCGGACCAGGTCGAGCACGGCCGCCGAGCGCCGCAGCTTGTCCGGCGCGTAACCGCCCGGGATGACCAGGGCGTCAAAGTCGCCCTCGGTGACCTGCCCGACGGTGGTGTCGACCGGCAGCGGACCGTAGCCCTTCTTGCCCCGCACCGGGTGGTCATCCAGCCCGGCGACGGTTACCGCGACGTCCTCCTCGATGAGCCGGTGCAGCGGGTAGAGCAGCTCCATGTCCTCGAAGTCGTCGGCGGCCAGCAGCAGGACCTTGCGTTGCGCGAGTGCCATGAGACCGACGATAGCCGGACGGCCCGTTCGGCCAAAGAGCTCAAGATCAAAACCCCTTGGGCCGAACGGGCCGTCGTTCCTCTACCCCGCCCCGCCTCACGCGGCCCGGCGCCGGACCAGCCAGACGGTCGCCGCCAGCAGGACCACGGACAGCGCGAGCAGCCACCCGCCCTCGATGAGCTGGAAGTGCCAGAACCGGCTGGCCGGCTCGTACGAGGTCCACTGCGTGTAGTGCTGCTGGGCCAGCCAGTTCGTGAGGGCATTCGGGTTGGGCGAGTTCTGGACGCTGGCCGGCGCGTGCTGGACGAGCTGGTTCAGGCTCCCCTGGTTCAGCACCTGGCCGTTCGGGCCGGTCACATAGCTGCTCAGGACCCAGGCCGAGTTGGGCGGATTAGCCGTGGTCCGCAGCGGCGCCTGGTAGTGCTGGCGCAGCCCCACCGCGGTCCCGATGGCCAGGAAGGCCCAGGTGGCCAGCGTGGCGGCCATGGCGGGGACCGTGCGCCTGATAAGCGCCCCGAAGAACACCGCGATCGCGAAGGCGGCCAGCGTCCAGGCGGCGAAGGCCACGCCCAGCAGGCCGAACGCCAGCGGCAGCAGCCGGCTCACCTGGCCGTCGACCAGGAAGGCGTGGTAGTACCAGGTGAAAAGTTCGGTAAACGCCCAGGTGACCGCGGTTATGACGACCGCGAGCAGGACGAGCTTGGCCACGGCCCAGCGCACCCGGCCGCAGCCCTGGGTCCAGGCGAACCTGAACGTCCCGGACTCGAGCTCGCGGGCCACCACCGGCGCCCCGAGGAACACGCCGAGCAGCACCGGCACCACCAGCATCAGGCTGGAGACAGTCTGGGCACCCCCGGCGGATACCGCTCCGGTGCCGCCGCCGCCCCAGTATTGCCTGTTGAAATCGTGTGCCAGCTGCTGGCACACCCCCGAGCTGGCCGGGCGACAGTTGATCACCTTGGCGTAGGCATTATTGATGGCCAGGCCCATGATCAGCAGGTACAGGCTGATCGCGCCGAGGAACGCGGCCGCGCCGGTCAGCGCGGCCCGGTGCTGGCGCCAGGTGACGTAGGCCAGCTTGGTCCAGGGAACCGGCCGCCGCCTGGGCGCGGTCCTCGGCGGGGAAACAGTTATCGCGGTCATGCCGCCACCTCCGCTGCGCCTTCGCGCAGGTAAGTAAGGACGATGTGTTCCAGGTCCATGCCGTGCGCGGTCACCAGGTCCCCGACCTTCCCGGTCACCTGGACCTGGCCGCGCGAAAGGACGATCAGGTAGTCGGCCATCCGTTCCAGTTCGGCCACCACGTGCGACGACAGCACGACGGAGATCCCGTCGGCGGCCACCGCCGCTAGCACCGAGTCCATGAAGTCGTGCCGGGCCAGCGGGTCCAGCGCGGCCAGCGGCTCATCCAGGACGAGCAGGTCGGGTCGCCTGGCCAGCGCAATGGTGAGCGCGAGCTGCGCCTTCTGGCCGCCGGACAGCTGGCCGACCTTCTTGGCGGCCGGGATGCCGAGGTCGGCTAGCCGTTTCTCGGCGCGCGCCTGGTCCCAGCGGCGGTTCAGGTCGCGGGCCACGTGCACCATGTCCGCGACCGGCAGGTTCTTGTACAACGGCGCGTCCTGGGCCACGAAGGCGATCCGGTCCAGGGCGTCCGGCGACCCCGCGGCCGTGCCGCCCAGCACGGTCACGGCCCCCGTCGTGGGCGTGGCCAGGCCGACGGCCAGGTTGAGCAGGGTGGTCTTGCCCGCGCCGTTCGGCCCGACCAGTGCCACCACGTGCCCGGCCGGGATCTGCAGCGTGCAGTCCCGCAGCGCCCAGGCCCGGCGGTAGCGCTTGCCGAGTCCGGCGCACTCGATGACGTTCATGCGATTTCCTTTCCCTTAGTCATCGCTACCGTAAGAACGGCGAGCTCAGCCCCGACAGACGGCTGAGCGGCGTTTACCTGGTGAACCTAGGTACACCAGGTATTCGGGGCTCAGCGTCACTACCGGCCCGGCCTGCCGAGGGGCAGACTGACAGGGACGGAAGGAGGCGCACCATGGCTACTGCGTTCCCGGCCCGGCGAAGCCAGGCCGAGGCTCGGTCCAGCCGAAGGCCTGACGGCCGCCACGCGGGGGCTGGCGTTCTGCGGCCTGATGCTGGCCGAGGTCGGGCTGGTGCTGGCGGTGCTGGCGGCGCTCGGCCTGGCCGCGGCGAGCGTGGCGCTCCTCGTTCAGGACCAGGGCCACCCGCACGCCGAGCGCGCGCTGTTCCTCGTGGTGCTGGTGGCGGCGGCCGGACTGGTTTTCGGCCGGATCCTCGCGTTGGCCGTACTGGCGGGCCTGCGCCGGCTCGCTGTCGTGACCAGGCGGCTGGCGGGCGAGTGGTGCGGCGTGCCGATCGCCGATCCCTACCGCGCGCCGGGCGGCCGCGCTGAGCGGGAGCTCAGCCGCGCGGAGCGGCTCCTGTGGATGCTCGGTGACGGGGCCACCTGGCGGGACCTGCGCTGGGTGACGGTGAATATCCTCGTCGGGTGGATCCTGGCCGCCGGGTCCGCGATAGCGGTCGGGGTGGGCACGGTGGCCTTCATCGTTCCGGCGCTGACGAAGGCGGTCCCGCCGCCCGCCTTCCCCGGGAACGCCAAGCCGGTCATCGTGGTGCTGGGCCTCGCGATCATCGCGACGGGGGTGGCGGCGGCCCCGTGGCTGCTTCGCGCCTACGGCCTGCTAGCCAGCTCGATGCTGGGCCCGACCAGCCAGGCCGAGCTGGCGCTACGGGTCCGCCACCTCTCGCAGACCCGCACCGAGGTCCTCGACACCGGGGCGGCCGAGATCCGCCGGATCGAGCGCGACCTGCACGACGGGGCGCAGGCCCGGCTGGTCGCCATGGGCATGACCCTGGACGCCGCCGGGCAGATCATCGACACCAATCCGGTCGCGGCCCGGGCCCTGCTCATCGAGGCCCGAGACGCCTCGATCAAGGCCCTGGCCGAACTGCGCGACCTGGTCCGCGGCATCCACCCGCCGGTGCTGGCCGACCGCGGCCTGGCCGACGCGATCCGGGCCCTGGCCCTGGACGCCCCCGTGCGGATCGACCTGGCCAGCGACGTAGCGGGCCGCCCGCCGGCCCCGGTCGAGTCGGCCGCCTACTTCGCGGTCTGCGAGCTGCTGGCCAACGTGTCCAAGCACGCCGAGGCCCGGCAGACCTGGATCGATATCCGGCACACCGAAGGGATGCTACGGATCGGCGTCACTGACAACGGGCACGGCGGCGCCGACCCGGCTCGCGGCAGCGGGCTAAGCGGGATCGAGCGGCGGCTGGCCCCCTTCGACGGCGTCCTCGCCATCAGCAGCCCGCCGGGCGGCCCGACGGCGGTCACCATGGAGATCCCGTGCGCGTTGTCATCGCCGAAGACCTCTTCCTGCTGAGGGACGGCCTGACGCGGATGCTGCAGGCCCACGGCCTGCAGATCGCCGCGGCCGTCGACAACGGCGCCGATCTGCTGGCCGCGGTGTCCGCGGAAAAGCCGGACGTGGCCATCGTCGACGTCCGGCTGCCGCCCACGTTCACCGACGAGGGCATCCGGGCCGCGCTGGCCGCCCGGCGTGAGGTGCCCGGCCTGCCGGTGCTCGTGCTCTCCCAGTACGTCGAGCAGCTCTATGCCCGCGAACTGCTGGCCAGCGGCACCGGCGGGATTGGCTACCTGCTCAAGGACCGGGTGTTCGACAGCGCCCAGTTCGTCGACGCCGTCCGGCGGGTCGCGGCCGGGGGCACGGCGATGGACCCGGAGGTGATCGCCCGCTTGCTCGCCCGCAACACCGGGGACGGCAGCCTGGCCGCGCTGAGCCCGCGCGAACGCGAGGTGCTCGCGCTGATGGCCGAGGGCCGGTCCAACGCCGCCATCGCGCAGCGGATGGTGATCACCGAACGCGCCGTGGCCAAGCACACCGCGTCGATCTTCGGAAAGCTCGACCTGCAGCAATCCGACGACGATAACCGGCGGGTGCTCGCCGTCCTCGCCTACCTGGGCGGCTGAGGCCTGTCGTGGATGCATAACCTGCCTACCTGGGCGGCTGAGGCTGTCACGGAGGCATAACCTGGTCCTGGCGGGGCAGGAAGGGGGCCGCGCTTTATTCAGCCGTACCTAACCGGGGATGTCACATGACTACAGAACCGCAGCCGCCACCGACTGCCGCCCCCGCACCGGGTCCCGCGACTGGTGCCGAGGTGCCGCCCCAGGCCGGGCCGGTCACCCAGCCGCCGCCGCAAACCGCGCCCCAGCAAGCTACAGCACCCCCCGCCGCCCCACCGCTGAAGATCAAGCGCACCAGGATCAGCGGGCTCTGGGCCACCATGGGCTGCTTCGCCGTGGTCCTGCTGCTCCTGCTGATCTTCATCTTGCAGAACAGCGCGAAGGTCGAGATCTCCTACATGGGCGCGCACGGCCATCTGCCGCTCGGCGTGGCCCTGCTGTTTGCGGCCATCTGCGGGGTGCTCCTGGTCGTCCTGGCCGGCACCGCCCGCATCAGTCAGCTGCGGACCACCGCTCGGCGGCACCGCCGGGCCGATGCCAAGGTCGCGCAAGCCAACGCGAGCGCGCCGGCCGACCCGGCCCGCCAACTCTAACCCGCCGACCCGCCGGTTCGCACCACCCGGGCGATCCGCCGGGCGGCCTCGCGTAGCTGGTCGGGCGGGTGTGCTGCGTAGCCAAGCACGAGTCCTGGCGGCCCGGGCCGCATCCGGTGCCAGGACAGCGGGTGGACGAACACCCCGGCCTGCAGGATCCGCTCGGCCAGGTCGGTGTCCGCCACCGATCCGGTCAGCTCACCGAATGTGATCAGCAGGTGCAGTCCGGCGGCGATGCCCCGCACCCGGGCCTCGGGCAGGTGCTCGCCCAGCGCGCGCAGCAGCGCGTCACGCCGGCGGCGCTGCCGCTTGCGGACGGCCCTGATGTGCTGCTCGAGTTCCCCGCCCGCGATGAGGTGAGCCAGCACGAGCTGCGGCAACGCGGGACTGCCGAGGTCGCTGGCGCGCTTGGCCTCGACCAGCTCCGCGTGCAGCCTGGGCGGCGGGACCAGCCAGCCCAGGCGCATGCCCGGGGCCAGCGTCTTGGACGTGCTGCCGGCGTAGGCGACCTGGCCGGGAGCCGAGGCCTGCAGGGCGGGCACCGGTGCCCGGTCGTAGCGGTACTCCGCGTCGTAGTCGTCCTCGATGATCAGCGCATCGGCCGCGGCGGCCCAGTCGAGCAGCTGACGGCGCCGCCGCGGGGCGAGCACGACCCCGGTCGGGAACTGGTGAGCGGGCGTGAGCAGCGCCGCCTGCAGGCCGGTGCCGGCCAGGTCGTCCACGATCAGCCCGTGCTCGTCCACTGGTATCGGTACCGGGCGCAGGCCCCAGTAGGCGAGCTCGTCGCGGGCCCCGCCCGAACCAGGGTCCTCCACGGCGATCCGGCCCTCCGCCCCGGCCTTCAGTGACCGGGCCAGCCCCTGGGCCAGCCCCTGGGCCAGCAGGGCGAGGGCCTGGGCCACCCCGGTGACGATGATGATGTCGTCGGGCTCCGCGCGCAGGCCGCGGGTGCGCGCGAGCCAGCTCGCCAGTTCCTTTCGCAGCCACTGGCTGCCCCGCGGGTCCCCGTAGCCGAGGTCGGTGACGCTGGCCTGTTCCAGCACCGACCGCTCGGCGCGCAGCCAGGCAGCCCGGGGGAACCCGGAGAGGTCGGGTACGCCGGGGGAAAGGTCAATCTCCGCCCGCGCCCGCCAGCGTTGCGGAAGCAGCGTGGCCTCAGGCCGGTCCGGTCGGTTCGGGGCCCGGGACGGGAGCGGCGTCCGGCCGGCCACCGCCATGACCCTGGTCCCCGCCCCGGGGCGGGCGCTGACCAGGCCTTCATCGGCGAGCCGCTGATAGGCCTCGACGATAACGCCGCGCGAGATCCCGAGGTCATCGGCGAGCGCCCGGGTGGCGGGCATGAGCGCGCCGGGCTGCAGCCGCCCGTCGATGATCGCCGCCCGGACGGCGTCGGCTAGCCAGCTGGTCAGGCCGCGCGTGGGCGCCAACGCCGGACTCAGCTGCAGGAAGTCCGCCCCGCCTCCGGTCGCTATCCGCATTGGTCCATCATAAAGTCGCTCCTATGGTCCTGTTCGCTGGACCATAGGGGCCGTAACGTGGCGCTGTGCCAGATCTTCGTGTTCCCGACGCCGCCGATCGCGTCCTCGTAACCGTGCCCCGTCCCGCGCCGCGGCGAGGACAGGTAACCGGCGTGGCCGCCGGGGTCGGCGCCATGGTCTGCGTCGGCGGCAGCGTCGCGGTTTCCGCTGTCCTCGCGGGGGCACCGGTGTTCACCGCGGAGGCCCTGCGGTACGCCGGGGCTTGCCTGCTCCTGGTCGTGCTCGCGCGGCTGACCGGCCAGCGGCTGAGCCTGCCGCGCGGCGCCGAGTGGCTCTGGCTGTCCGGTATCGCGGCGACCGGCCTGGTCGTCTTCAACATCGCCCTGGTGGAGGGATCCCGGCACGCGGAGCCCGCCGTGCTCGGCGTGGCGGTCGCCAGCGTGCCTGCGGTGCTCGCCGTGATCGGTCCGCTCCTCGAAGGTTCCCGGCCGCGCCGGTCCGGCGTGGCCGCTGCGCTGGTGGTCACCTGCGGCGCCGGACTGGTGCAGGGACTGGGCCGCACCGACGCCGTCGGCGTCGCCTGGGCCGTCGTGGTCTTCGGCTGCGAGGCCGGGTTCACCCTGCTCGCCCTGCCGGTCCTCGGCCGGCACGGGCCCTGGGGGGTGTCGGTGCACGCCACCTGGCTCGCGGCGGTGATCTTCGCCGTCCTGGGGGTGGCACGGGAAGGGCCCGCCGCCGCCGCGCACCTGAGCCGGGCGGACTGGTTGGCCGTCGTCTACCTGGCCGTCGCGGTCACGGCGGCGGCCTTCATCATGTGGTATTCCAGCGTCAGGCGGCTAGGCGCCAGCCGAGCCGGCCTGCTTACCGGCGTAGCTCCGGTCGCCGCGGCGGCGACCGGAGTCCTGCTCGGCGGTCC
The DNA here is from genome assembly GCA_963806335.1 of uncultured Actinomycetes bacterium. Classification (GTDB taxonomy): domain Bacteria; phylum Actinomycetota; class Actinomycetes; order Streptosporangiales; family Streptosporangiaceae; genus Palsa-504. The sequence goes on along the minus strand of CAWDXO010000008.1, from coordinate 258,391 downwards.
GGCCCCCCGGCCGCTGGTCTGGGCGGGAATCGCGGTGGTCGCCGCTGGGCTGGCGGTGGGCTTCCGCCGGAACCGAGGAGGCTTATGTACTTCAAGCACGACGGTGACATCTGGCGTGACTTCCCGGCGCTGGTCCCGGGGATCTTGCACGCCAGCGGTATTACCAGCGACGTCTCGACCGATTCCGCCGCCGACCGGTTCGCCGCCATCGCCAGGTCACGGCTGGTGGCCGGCCCCGAGGGCGAACGGCCCGAGATACAGGCGTGGCGGCGCGCGTTCACGAAAATGGGGCTGAAGCCGACCCAGTACCGCTGTGCGTCGGAATCGCTGCTGCGGCGCCTCCGCAAGGAAGGAAGCCTGCCCCGGCTGCACCCGCTGGTCGATCTGTGCAACGCCGTCTCGATGGCCTTCGCCATCCCGGTCGCCGTCCTCGACGTCGGCCGGATCGCGTGGCCGCTCGAGGTGCGGTACGCGGCCGGCGACGAAGATTACCTGACGTTCGGCGGGCAGGCCGAGCACCCGGCCGCCGGCGAGGTGATCTTCGCGGACCAGGCGGGCCGGGCTCACGCCCGCCGCTGGACGAACCGGCAGAGCGGGCTGTCCGCGGTCCGGGACACCACCACCGAGGTCATTATCGTGGCCGAAGCGCTGCACGATTCGGCCGCCGCCGACGTCGGTGAGCTGATGGCGGCCCTCGCGGCGGAGGTGCGCGCGGCCTGGTCCTGCCCGCCCGCGGCTGCGGTGCTGACCCGGGCCTCGCCCCGGTTCACGTTCGGGCCCTCCTAGGCCAGGCCAGCTAGGCCAGCGACCCGACCTCGAGGGATCCGGTCCGCGCCAGCCGCGCGTGCTCGGCCTCCTGGGTCGGCTTCGGCTGGCCCGCCCGGCCGCGGTAGCGCTGCGGTGTGATCGTGCCCTGCTGGTAGGCGGCGATCGCGGCCGCGGCCTCCGGCACGCCGACCGGGCCGTAGTACAGGCCGTGCGGGAGGATCACCAGGTTGGCGGCAAACCGGTGGCCGCCGACGTGCGCGCTCTCCCAGATCTGCACGGGGTGCCGGGCGGCCAGGGCCGCGGCGAGCGGGGCGCCGAACCGCGCGCAGGCGGCGGACCCGCCGGTCAGGACTTGCGCCAGGCTACCCAGCCGGCGCTGGCGTCGGAGGCGGCGATCCGCCAGCCGGCCGGGGCGTGCGGCCAGCTCGCGCGGGCGGACTGGCCCGCCGTCCAGGGCACTTCGACGACGGCCACGCCTGCCGGGGGCGCCTGGCTGGCCGGGTTGAAGAACTCCGGTTCCGTCCACCAGATCGCGAACGCCTGCGGTATCGAGAGCTCCCAGCTGAGGTCGGAGCTGATGGCGATCTGCTCGCCCGGCCGCAGCCCGCTGGCCGTCACCATCCCGGTCGTTTTCGCCACCTCGGCCGACGTCGAGGCCTGCGAGACATGGCTGGTCATCTGGGCCAGGGCCGCCAGGCTCACCGCGGCCACGCCCAGTCCGAGCACCCCGAGGCCGCGCGTCAGCCAGGCGCCCCGCCAGCGCCGGATCGTGATCGCGGAAACGACCCACAGGCTCAGCAATCCCAGCGCCACCGCGGTCGCCAGCAGCACGTTCGCCTGGGTCCAGTTCTGGGTGAGCACGGCGGGCTCGGCGAAGTTGAACGCGGCGCCGATTCCGTTCGTGGGCAGCGATATTCCGGCGTAGATCGCCACCATCACGGCGGCCAGCACGGTCAGCCCGGTGGCGCAGGCCGCATACGCGAGGATCCGCGCGGTGCTGGCCCGCAGCAGCACCACCGCGCCGAGGAGGAAGAACGTGACGATCATGCCGTCGAGGTAGCGTCCGGAGGCCCAGGTCTGGGACGTGTCGGAGGGAAGCGCGGCGGGCGCGGTCGCGGCGATGAGGACGGTGACCGCCACCGAGAGGCCGGCCATGATCCTCAGGTCGGGGCGCAGGTCCCGTCGCCCGATCGCGGCCAACGCGGCGATCAGGCCGATCCCGGCGATACCCCAGCTGTCCAGCGTGAGCCGCCACACCTGGCCGCCGGCCATCTCCACGACGTGGATAAAACCGTAGAAGCTGCCCAGCGTGCTTATCAGCTGCCCGGACAGGCTGCGCGTACCGGACGGGTACAGCACCGAGGAGAGGTAGCGGTTCAGCGTCCAGGCCGCGCCGACGGCGAGCAGCGCGGTCAGCGCCGCGGCCGCCACCGAGCCGCGCGCCGCGCGGTGGCGCCAGGCGATGAGGGCGCCCACGGCCGCGTAGCAAACGAGCATGACCAGGCCCCGGGAATGGACCGCGTAGGCATATCCGGCGAGCAGGGCCGAGCCGACGGCCGCCGCGTACCTGGCCCGCCGTCCGGTGGCGCCCGCGGCGGCGGTGAGCCAGCTGTGCACCGCCAGCAGCCAGGCCAGCGTGATCACCGGGAAGATCGCGTCGGTGATCGCGTACTGGCTGTAGAAGAACCCGGCGGGCACGAGCGCGGCGATCATGGCGACGGCGTAGGCCGCCGGACGGTCCAGCCCGAGCCGGCGGCAGGCCAGGTAGCCGAGCGGCATCACCAGCGCGCTGATCACCGCGTTGATCACCATGACGGCGTGATAGACCGCGACCGGGTTGCTGGTGAACCAGTACGCCGGCGTGATCAGCAGCGGATACCCGCCCTGGTAGAACGTCGAACCCGACAGGTCGCCGCCTGGCCCGCCCGCCAGCACCCGCGCCGCGATCAGGTAGCCGGTCTCGTCGGGATTGGCCAGCGGCACGGCCTGCGCATGGCTGAGCCACGCCCGCAGTCCCGCCTGGACCAGCCACCCGGCCGCCAGCAGCAGGGCCCACCGCCGCGCCGTACGCCGCGCGGTGTACGGCGCGAAGACGGCATCGGCCGGCCTCGTGCTGGCTCGCGTGATCAGGTGCGCCAAGGCGGCGGTCTCCCCACTGTCGAAGGATGGTCCCGGCCTTGGCCCCGGAGGTACGGCTCGACGTCGCGGCTGCGCGAACGCAGGTGGTAGCAGCGCGTTGACGTGCGCATACCAGGGTCGTCGCTCAGCCTTAGGGCAAGCTCGGTGAATTTTGCAGATACGCCAAGAACTCCCTGGCCCGCTCCGCAGGCTACGGCGCGCGATCCGGTCATCTGCAGGCGACTCTGAGCAGAACACCAGCAGGGTGTAACATCAGTCGCGTGTCACGGCCGTATTGGCGCTTTAGCCTGGCCCAGACGCAGCCGGGCGGGTCCGCCTGCGCTTACACCGCCACCTGGAGCCAGTAAGACAGAGACAGTCCTGTCTCGCTAAGGGGTGGGCTGGCTCCTGGGTTCCGGGCAGCGGGCCGCCCGGGAGGAGACGCGCCCGATGCCGCGCACCAGGGATACCCGCATCGTCGGCTACGAGCCCCTGCTCGCGCCCGCGGCCCTGCTCCATGAGCTGCCGCTGACCGACGAGGCCGCGGCGACGGTCGAGCGCACCCGCACCGAGGTCCGCGCCGTTCTCGACGGATCCGACGACCGCCTGCTGGTCATCGCCGGCCCCTGCTCGGTGCACGACCCGCGAGCCGCCCTCGACTACGCACGCCGCCTGCACGAGGCAGGAGTCAAACTCAGCGCCGACCTGCTGATCGTGATGCGGGTGTACTTCGAGAAGCCGCGGACGGTGACCGGCTGGAAGGGCCTGATCAACGACCCGGGGATGGACGGCGGCCATGACGTGCACCGGGGCCTGCGGACCGCTCGCCGGCTGCTGCTCGACATCGTCTCCCTCGGCCTGCCGGTGGGCTGCGAATGGCTGGACCCGATCACCCCGCAGTACATCGCGGACACCGTGACCTGGGGCGCGATCGGCGCGCGGACCACGGAAAGCCAGGTCCACCGCCAGCTCGCCTCCGGCCTGTCGATGCCGGTCGGGTTCAAGAACGGAACGGACGGAGACATTCAGGTGGCCGTGGACGCCTGCCGGGCCGCTGCCACCGGGCACACGTTCTTCGGCGTCACCCCGGTCGGCGCCGCCGCGGTGGTGACGACGGCCGGGAACCCGGACACCCACGTGATCCTGCGCGGCGGCCGGAGCGGCCCGAACTACGAGGCCAGCCACGTATCCAAGGCGCTCGACCTGATCGCGGCGGCTGGGCTGCCGCGCACTCTGATGATCGACGCGAGCCACGGCAACAGCGGCAAGGACCATCGCCGCCAGCCGCCCGTGGCCGCCGCGATCGCGGAGCAGGTGGCCACCGGTGAGACCGGCGTGACCGGCGTGATGCTCGAGAGCTTCCTGCACGAGGGCAAGCAGGAGCCCGGGCCGCCGGCCACCCTCACCTACGGGCAGAGCGTCACCGACGCCTGCATGGACTTCGAGACCACCGCCGACGTCCTGGGCGACCTGGCCGCCGCCGTCCGTTTCCGCCGTGCGGGTTAGCCGACAGGGGTTTCAGCCGACAGCGGGCAGGCGGCTTAGGGCGTCGTCGATGCGCTCCTGGGACAGCTCGAAGTCGGTCATCTCACCGGACAGGTAGCGCTCGTAGGCGGCCATGTCGAAGTGCCCGTGACCGCACAACGCGGTGAGAATCACCTTCGGCTCGCCGGATTCCGTGCACCGCTTCGCCTCTTCGATCACGGCCGCGAGCGCGTGCGAGGGTTCCGGTGCGGGGATGATCCCCTCGGCCCGGGCGAACGTCACGGCGGCGGCGAAGCACTCCCGCTGCGGCTTGTTCACGGCCTCGAACAGGCCGAGCTCGTACATGTGCGACAGCAGCGGCGACATGCCGTGGTAGCGCAGCCCGCCGGCGTGGACCGGGTCGGGGATGAAGTCGTGGCCGAGCGTGTGCATCTTCAGCAGCGGCGTGAACCCGGCCGTGTCGCCGAAGTCGTAGGCGTACCGGCCGCGGGTGAACGACGGGCAGGCTGAGGGCTCGACCGCGCGGATGACCGGATCGGCCCGGCCGGCCAGCTTCTCCCGCAAGAAGGGCAGGAAAAGCCCGGCGAAGTTGGAGCCGCCGCCGGTGCAGCCGACGATCAGGTCAGGGGAGGACTCACCGGCCGCGGCGAACTGCTTGAGCGCCTCCTCGCCGATCACCGTCTGGTGCATGAGCACGTGGTTGAGCACGCTGCCGAGCGCGTACCTGGTGTCGGCGCCGCCGCCGGCCGCCTCGACCGCCTCGCTGATCGCGATGCCCAGGCTGCCCGGCGAGTCCGGGTCGGCGGCGAGTATGTCCGCGCCGGACTTGGTGGCCCGGGACGGACTGGCGTGCACGGTCGCACCCCACGTCTCCATCATCGTGCGCCGGTAGGGCTTCTGGTCGTAGGAGGCGCGGACCATCCAGATCTCGCAGTCGATGCCGAACTGGGCGCAGGCGAAGGCCAGCGCGCTGCCCCACTGGCCGGCGCCGGTCTCCGTGGTGAGCCGCTTGGTGCCCTCCGCGGCGTTGTAGAACGCCTGCGGCACGGCGGTGTTCGGCTTGTGCGACCCGGCCGGGGAGACCCCTTCGTACTTGTAATAGATGTGCGCCGGCGTGTTGAGCGCCTTTTCCAGCCGGTGCGCGCGGTACAGCGGGGTGGGCCGCCATAGCCGGTAGACGTCGAGCACCTCGGCCGGGATGTCGAGGTAGGAGTCGGTGGCCACTTCCTGGCGGATCAGCTCCATCGGGAACAGCGGCGCCAGGTCTTCCGGGCCCACCGGCTGCAGCGTGCCGGGGTGCAGCGGCGGGGGCGGCGGCGCGGGCAGGTCCGGGATCACGTTGTACCACTGGCGGGGAATCTCGGACTCGTCCAACGTGATCTTCGTGCGCTCGCTCACAACACCCATCCTTTCGGCTCCGCCTTCCCCGAACCCTACGCCCCACCAAGCACACGCAACAGCGCCTGTGCCGCCATCCGGCTAGCCCACCAGGGTCTTGACGGCCGCGGTGAGGTCGGCCATCGCCTTCTTCGCGTCGGCGAAGTACATGCTGGTCTTGGGGTCGGCGTACAGCTCGTTGTCGATGCCGGCGTAGCCGTGTCCCATCGAGCGTTTGATCACGATGATGGATTTAGCCTGGTCCACGTCCAGGATCGGCATCCCGGAGATCGCGGTGCCGGCGCGCCGGGCGGCCGGGTTGGTGACGTCGTTGGCCCCGATGACCAGGGCCACGTCGGCGCGGGCGAACTCGGGGTTGATCTCGTCCATCTCCTTCAGCTGCGGGTAGGGCACGTTCGCCTCGGCCAGCAGCACGTTCATGTGGCCGGGCATCCGGCCCGCCACCGGGTGGATGGCGTAGCTGACCTCGATGCCGCGGTCTTCCAGGGTCTTGGCCAGCTCGGCCACGCCGTGCTGGGCTTGGGCGGCGGCCAGGCCGTAGCCGGGCACGATGATGACCTTGGAGGCGTAGGCGAGCTGGATGGCCGCGTCGTCAGCGGCGATCGACCGGATCTGGGCGTCGGCGGCCACGCCGAGCGCGACCGCGCTGTCGCCGGTACCGAACCCGCCCACGATGATGTTGGCCAGCGACCGGTTCATCGCGTCGGCCATCAGCTTGGTCAAGATGCCACCCGAGGCGCCGACCAGGGCGCCGGCGATGATCAGGGCCCAGTTCCCGATGACGAAGCCGGCCATCGCCACCGCGGTACCGGTGAACGCGTTCAGCAGCGAGATCACCACCGGCATGTCCGCGCCGCCGATCGGCAGCACCATCATCACCCCGAACGCCAGCGACGCCAGCACCACGATCAGCAGCGCGGGCAGGCTGGCGGTGCTGAACATGAACGCGGCCGCGCCGATCGCCACCACCGCGAGGGCCAGGTTGAGCAGCCGGCTGCCCTTGAAGACGATCGGCTGGCCGTCAATCAGGCCCTGCAGCTTGCCGGCCGCGATGATCGAGCCGGAGAACGTTACCGAGCCGATGATCACGTCAAGCACGGTGAACACCGTCGTGGTGCCGAGCACGCCGCCGGCGCTGGACTCGGCTTCGTAGTAGCCATAGATCGCTACCAGCGCGGCGGCGCCGCCGCCGACCGAGTTGAACATCGATACCAGCTGCGGGATCGCGGTCATCTGCACGGTCTGGGCGGCGTACAGGCCCACGGCGGAGCCGATCAGCGTGCCGGAAATGAGCACGATCCAGCCGGTCGCCGTGACCGTGCCGTCGTGGATCAGCAGGATGAACGTGGCCACGCCGGCGATCAGCATGCCCGTCATCGACACCTGGTTGCCGCGGCGTGCGGTCGCGGGGCTGTTCATCAGGTGCAGCCCGATCACGAAGCATGCCGCGGCCAGCACGTAGACGAGCTGGATGTTGCCGGTGAACCCGCTCATGGCCGGGGCCTGCTTATCTTGCCCGCCAGGGCCTTGAGGCCCTTGTGGCCATCGAGCTTCTGGCCATCAACCTCGGCCAGCTCTGGCTGCCCCGCACTGGCGGGCACTGCCTTCCGGCGGAACATCTTCAGCATCCGCCCGGTCACGACATAGCCGCCCACCACGTTGGCGGCGGCGAAGAACGCGGCGATGAACGCCAGGATGTAGCCGACCACGTTGTGCGCCGTCACCCCGATCAGCAGGGCGCCCATCAAGACGATGCCGTGGATCGAGTTGGTCGCGGACATCAGCGGCGTGTGCAGCGTGGCCGGGACCTTCCCGATGACCTCGATGCCTACCAGCAGGGCGAGCACGAAAATGGTCAGGTCAGTGACTAGGGCCGTCGACATCGGCGCCTCCCTCGGGTAGCAGTCCGGCCGGCGTCTCGCCGGGTGTCCCGGCTGCCGTCTGGCGGGGCGGGACGAGCAGGGCCGCCACGCCCTCGTGCACGACCCGGCCGTCGTGCGTGATCACGACGCCCGCCTGGATTTCGTCGTCGGTGTCGATGGCCAGCACGCCGTCTTTGGTCAGGTACGCCAGCAGCGCGGAGATGTTCCGCGAGTAGGCGTTCGAGGCCGCGGTCGGCACGGTGGCGGGCAGGTTGTCCGCGCCGATGATCGTGACCCCGTTACCGGTGACGATGGTCTCGCCGGGCCGCGAGCCCGCCACGTTGCCGCCCAGCGAGCTGGCGCCCATGTCCACGATGACCGAGCCCACCGCCATCGCCTTGATCGCGTCCTCGGTCACCAGCCGTGGCGGCCTGCGCCCGGGCACCTGGGCGGTGGTGATCACCACGTCGTGCCGGGTGATGTGGCCGATCAGCTCGTCCTGCTGGGCCTGGCGCTCTTCGGCGGTCAGCTCCCGGGCGTAGCCGCCCTGGCCGTCCGCGGATCCGACCGAGGTCAGCTCGACGAACGTGGCCCCGAGCGACTCGACCTCCGTCTTGGACGTGGGGCGCACGTCGTAGCCGCTCACCACCGCGCCGAGGCGCCGGGCCGTGCCGATGGCCTGAAGGCCGGCCACGCCGGCGCCGAGCACCAGCACCCGGGCCGGCCGGGCGGTGCCCGCCGCCGTGATCAGCATCGGGAAGAACCGGCCGAACTCGGCCGCGGCGATCAGCGCCGCCTTGTAGCCGGCCACGTTCGACTGGGAGCTGAGCGCGTCCATCGGCTGCGTCCGGGACAGCGTGCGCGGCAGCCCGTCCAGGCTGATCGCGGTCACGCCCTGGGCGGCGAGCGTGGCGGCCAGCTCGGGGTCGGTGAGCGGGGCCAGCATGCCCACGACGGCCTGGCCCTTCCTGAGCTGGCGGACCGTCGCGGCCGACGGCTTGGTCACGGTGAGGATGACATCCGCGCCGCGGTATAGCTCGTCGGCGCCGACGATGGTCGCGCCGGCCTCGGCGTAGGCGGCGTCGGCCAGCCACGCGCCCTCGCCCGCCCCGCGCTCGACCAGCACGTCGATGCCAGCCGGGCGCAGCCTGGTCACTGCCTCCGGCACCAGGGCGACCCGGTGCTCCCCTGGCGCGGTCTCCTTGATGACGGCTGCCTTCATGCGCGCGACCTCGTACCCTTCTCCAGCTCGCGTTCTGCGCTCCTGCCGGAATCTGACCATATCCATGATGGCGCACCCCGGTCAGGGCCGTTCGCCGCGATCCGCCCTGACCTTAGGCCCATCTGACACCAGCCTGTGGTCACTCCGGCAGATTACCGGCTGTTCCCGCCCTCCCGTGATATAGGTAACTAATCTATAATAGACATCTATTTGGCACGTGCAACCAGCCGACCGGCAGGTCCGTCCGGCGCGGCCCCTGGCCAGGCCGCCAACTGCGCGGTTATCCCTCGGCGCGCAGTAGCTTGCTGATCTTGTCTCCGGCTGCGACGACCGCCGGGGCGTGCATCCGCCCCGGCGACCTGGTCAGGCGCTCGATCGGGCCGGACACCGAGACCGCGGCCAGGATCCGGCCGGCCCGCGCACCGGCGCGGACACCGACGCGACGCCGGGCTCGCGCTCGGCCGCGGTGGCGGCCCAGCCGCGTCTGCGGACCTGAGCCAGCGTGGTCGCGGTGAACTTCGCCCCGCGCAGCCCGCGGTGCATGCGGCCGCCTTCTTCCCAGGCGAGCAGGACCTGGGCGGCGGATCCGGCCGTCATCGGCAGTGCGGTGCCGACGGGAACCGTGTCCCGCAGCCCGCTCGTCCGCTCGGCCGCGGCCACGCAGATGCGGGCGTCGGCGTGCGGCCGGTAGAGCTGGGCGCTCTCGCCGGTGGCGTCCCTGAGCTGGGTCAGGATCGGCTGCGCGATCGTCAGCAGCCGGTCCTCGCCGGCCGCGGCGGCCAGCTCGCCGATTCGCGCGCCGAGCACGAACCGGCCCTGGGTATCCCGGGCCAGCAGGCGGTGGCTCTCGAGCGCGACCGCGATCCGGTGCACGGTCGGCCGCGCCAGGCCCGTCGTCTTGACCAGCTGAGCGAGTGAGGCCGGCCCGCTCTCCAGCGCGGACAGTACGGAAACGGTCTTGTCCAGGACGCCCACTCCGCTAGAGTTGTTCATGTACTGAATAATGCCGTCTCGGAATGCGAGACGCAAGCGAAGGGAGAGAGCGTGATGGGCCGTACGCTCGCCGAGAAAATCTGGGACGCCCACGTGGTGCGCAGCGCGGAGGGCGAGCCCGACCTGCTCTATATCGACCTTCACCTGCTGCACGAGGTGACCAGCCCGCAGGCCTTCGACGGGCTGAGGGCGGGCAGCCGCAAGGTCCGTCGTCCCGACCTGACCCTGGCCACCGAGGATCACAACGTGCCGACGACCGGGATCACCGGCCCGGGCGTCCCGCTGTCCGGCCCGGACAGCCCGGTCACCGACCCGGTGTCGCGGACGCAGGTCGAGGCGCTGCGGAAGAACTGCGCGGAGTTCGGTATCCGGCTGTACCCCATGGGTGACGCCGACCAGGGCATCGTCCACGTCATCGGGCCGCAGCTCGGGCTGACCCAGCCGGGCCTGACGATCGTCTGCGGCGACTCGCACACCTCTACCCACGGCGCGCTCGGGGCCCTGGCCTTCGGCATCGGGACCAGCGAGGTGGAGCACGTGCTCGCCACCCAGACGCTGCCGCAGCTCAAGCCCAAGACGATGGCGATCACGGTGAACGGCGCGCTGCCTGCCGGCGTGACGGCCAAGGACCTGATCCTGGCCATCATCGCGCAGATCGGCACCGGCGGCGGCCAGGGCTACGTGCTTGAGTACCGCGGTCCGGCCATCCGAGCGCTGTCCATGGCGGGCCGCCTGACCGTCTGCAACATGTCCATCGAGGCCGGCGCCGGGCCGGCCTGGTGGCGCCGGACGATGTGACGTTCTCCTACCTGGAGGGCAGGCCGCACGCGCCGGCCGGCGCCGCGTGGGAGACCGCGCTGGCTTACTGGCGGTCGCTGCCCAGCGACGACGACGCGAGGTTCGACCGCGAGGTGATCCTCGACGCCGGGACGCTGACGCCGTACGTGACCTGGGGCACCAACCCGGGACAGGCGCTGCCGCTCGGCGAGTCCGTGCCGGACCCGGCCTCGTTCGCCGACCCGGACGCCCGCGCCGCCGCCGAGCGCGCGCTGACCTACATGGACCTGGTGCCCGGCACCGCGCTGCGCGACGTCAGCGTGGACACCGTGTTCGTCGGCTCCTGCACCAACGGCCGGATCGAGGACCTGCGGGCCGCCGCCTCGGTGCTGCAGGGACGACGGGTAGCGCCGTCGGTCCGGATGCTGGTGGTGCCAGGTTCGATGGCGGTGCGCGCTCAGGCCGAGCAAGAGGGCCTGGGCGCGGTCTTCACCGCGGCCGGCGCCGAATGGCGGTCGGCGGGCTGCTCGATGTGCCTCGGCATGAACCCGGACAAGCTCAGCCCGGGCGAGCGCAGCGCGTCCACCTCCAATCGCAACTTCGAAGGCCGTCAGGGCAAGGGCGGGCGCACCCACCTGGTCTCGCCCGAGGTCGCCGCCGCCACCGCCGTGACCGGCCATCTAGCCGCCCCCGCTGATTTGTAGAGCCGACCTGTAGAGGAGAGTCTCGCGATGGAACCGTTCACCACTCACGTCGGCCGCGCGGTGCCGCTGCGCCGCAGCAACGTGGACACCGACCAGATCATCCCGGCCGAGTACCTGAAGCGGGTGAGCCGGGTCGGGTTCGGCGAGGGCCTGTTCGCCGCCTGGCGCGAGGACCCGTCCTTCGTGCTCAACCAGCCGCAGTACGCCGGCGCGACGATCCTGGTCGCGGGCACGGACTTCGGCACCGGGTCGTCCCGCGAGCACGCGGTCTGGGCGCTGACCGACTACGGGTTCCGCGCGGTGATCGCGCCGAGGTTCGGCGACATCTTCCGCACGAACTCGACCAAGGCCGGCCTGCTGCCGGTCGCCCTGCCCGAGGCCACGGTGACCGCCCTGCAGGACGCCATCGAGGCCGACCCGGGCACCGAAATCACGGTCGACCTAGCCGGCCGCTGCGTCCTGGCCGAGGCGGCCGGGATCAAAGCGCCCTTCGACATCGACGACTACACCCGCTGGCGGCTGATGGAAGGCCTGGACGACATCGGCCTGACCCTGCGGCACGTCGACGACATCACCGCCTTCGAGCATTCCCGCCCCTCCTGGCTCCCCGTCACCGCCTGACCCACCTGCCCCGCCAGCTCGGGCGGTCCTAGCCCGACCAAAGCGGCACGATGGAGCATCGAGCCGCATATAACCGGCTCGATGCTCCATCGAGCCGGTTGGCGAGCCGCCCCGGCCAGCGAGCCGCCCCGGCCAGCGAGCCGCCCCGGCCAGCGAGCCGCCCCGGCCAGCGAGCCGCCCCGGCCAGCGAGTCACCCCGGCCAGCGAGTCACCCCGGCCAGCGAGGCAGCCGGCCGCGCGAGCCACCCCGGCCAGCGAGGCAGCCGGCCGCGCGAGCCACCCCGCTCGGCCCTGACCACGACGATGGGAAATCGTCGTGGCTGCGTTCAGCGGCGCCGTCCGGGCCCGCGACGGCCGGGGGCGTGAGCGAAGTAGCAGATAAGCGGCATCTGGACACTTTGCGTATACCGGCCGGCTGCCGCGGCGTGTGATATTGGCCGACACGCCGGCCAATCTGGCCATGGTTATTGTGCAGCGGCGCTGGATCGCCTACTTTCGGGCAGGTCAGGGGTCGCGATCCCAGTATCGGAGCCCACGCGACCTGTGGGGGAAGCGCAGGAGTGAACAATGAACAAGCGTGATCTGATCGACGCGATTTCAGGACGGTTGGGGGACAAGAAATCCGCGACCGAAGCCGTGAACGCGGTGCTCGAGGCCATCCAGTCGGCCGTCGCGAGCGGTGACAAGGTGGCCATCACCGGGTTCGGTGTCTTCGAGAAGAGCGAGCGTCCGGCTCGCACGGCCCGTAACCCGGCGACCGGCGCGACTATCCAGGTGCCGAAGTCTTCGGTGCCTAAGTTCCGTCCCGGTGCCGACTTCAAGGCGCTTGTCAACGGCGAGAAGCCCGCCGACAAGAAGTAGCCACAGGACAAGCAGCAGCCACAGGGCCACCCAGGCCATTCGGCAGCCAGGCCATCGGGCCGCGGGCGGCATCCGGGCACCGGCCCGGCGCCGCCCGCGGCCGTCTTCCGCCAGCGACGATAGCCAGCAGCAGCGATAACCAGCGGCGATTACCGCAGCCCGGGACGCTTGCGCAGCGCGGTCTGGATGATCCGGTCGATGAGCTGCGGCAGCGGCAGGCCAGTGGCGGCCCACATCATCGGGAACCCCGAGGCCTGGGTCATCCCGGGCATCGTGTTGATCTCGTTGACCAGGATCTGCCCCGTCGGCGTGTAGAAGAAATCGACCCGGGCCAGCCCCTCGCAGGAGATGGCGTCGAAGGCCGCACAGGCGATCCGCCTGATCTGTTCGGCCGCGGCCGCGGGCACCGGCGCCGGGATCCGCATCGTGACCGCTGACGCCAGGTACTTCGCCTCGAAGTCATAGAAGTCCGACCGCGAATCCACCACCACCTGGCCGGGCACGCTCGCCTCGGGCGGCCCGCCGTCGAGGCCCTCGAGGACGGCGCACTCGACCTCCATCCCGTCCACCGCACCCTCCACGAGCACCTTGGGGTCGTGCGCGCGGGCTGCCTCGATAGCCTCCTCAAGGGCGTCAAGGCCCGCCACGCGGGAGATCCCGATGCTCGACCCGCCGCGGGCCGGCTTGACGAACACCGGCCAGCCTAGCTCGGCGATCTCATCGCGGATCCGCTTGCGTTCACCGGCGCCCGAACCGGACGCGGAGCGCCAGTCGCGGTCCCTGACCACCACGTACGGGCCGACCGGGAGGCCGCGCGCGGACAAGATCAGCTTCATGTACTCCTTGTCCATGCCGGCCGCGCTGGCGAACACGCCCGCGCCCGCGTACCTGGTGCCGGTCATCTCGAGCAGGCCCTGCAGGGTGCCGTCCTCGCCGTAGGCGCCGTGCAGCAGCGGCAGCACCACGTCCACCTCGCCGAGGTCCCGCGGTACCGAACCGGGGCTCGTCACCTGCAGCACGCCGCCCGGACCCGTCTGCGGCGTGATCTCAGCCCCGGAAACCGCCACCGACTCGACCGAGGGCAGCAACCCAGAAGAAAGCGCCAGCCGGGCCGGGTCGCCCGAGGTGAGCACCCAGCGCCCGTCCGTAGCGATGCCGATCGGCAGCACCTCGTAGCGATCATGGTCGATGGCGGACAGGACCAGGCCCGCGCTCGCGCAGGAAATAGCATGCTCTGTGCTGCGGCCGCCGAACACCACGGCGACCCGTATCTTGCGCTGCCCCGGCACGCGTCCTCCCGATCCCCAGCTGACTCGCGAAACTCCCAGCACCCTATGGCCTGCTGAGGGATTCCAGGGCGACGTACGCGTCAGAGATAAGATCTTCCGCGTCTTCCAGGCCGATGGAGAAGCGTACCGCCCCCGGGTCGATCCCCCCGGCCGCGAGCGCCCGGTCGTCCAGCTGGCGGTGCGTGGTGGAGGCCACGTGGCTCACCACCGTGTGCGTCCCGCCCAGCGACGTCGCGTTCTGCGCGAGCCGGAGCTTGTCCGCGAACGCCATGCCCGCCTCGCGGCCGCCGTGCGGGGTCACGGTGACGATCGCGCCGAACCGGACGCCCTCGGGGCCGGCGTCGAACATCCGCCGGGCCACCTGGTGGCCCTGGTGCTCGGGGAGCCCGGGGTAGTCGATGCGCAGCACGGCCGGGTGCCGGGACAGGGCGGCGGCGAAGACCGAGGCCGTGGAGCAGGCCCGCCGGACCCGCAGCGGCAGCGTCTCCAGGCCCCGCCTCAACAGAAACGCCTCATCGGGCGCCAGGCACCCGCCGGTGTCGACCCGGACGCCGCGGATGTTGCTGATCAGCTCGATGCGCCCGGTGACCACGCCGCCGGTGACGTCGGAATGACCGCCGAGGTACTTGGTCGCCGAGTGCACCACCAGGTCGGCTCCGTGCTCGAGCGGCCGGCAGATGACCGGCGGGGCCAGGGTCGAGTCGATCACCAGCAGCGCCCCGGCGTCGTGCGCGATGTCGGCCAGCTTGCGCAGGTCGGCGACGGCCGTGGTGGGGTTCGCGATCGTCTCGGCGTACACGATCCTGGTCGTGGGCCGGATGGCCGCCTGGACCTGGTCCAGGTCGGTGATGTCGACGAAGTCCGTCTCGACCCCGAACCGGGACGCGACGTTCCGCAGGAACGAGAACGTCCCCCCGTAAACCGCGGCCGAGGCGACCACGTGCGCACCGGTCCGGGCGAAGGTCCAGAACACGCCGCTGATCGCGGCCATCCCGGAGGCGAAGGCCTGCGCGGCGGGCCACCGCGGCAGGTTCACCCCTTCCAGTGCCGCGACCGCACGGGCGAACGCGTCGACCGTGGGGTTGTCGATGCGGCTGTAGGTGTAGCCGGGCATCTCGTCGTTCAGCACGGCGCGGTACTCCTCGGCCGTGCCGAACGCGAACGCCGCGGTGCGGTACACCGGCGTGCCCAGCGGCTGCTGCGAAGGCGCCGGCGGGGCCGGCAGGTGTACCGCCCGCGTGTTCTCGCCGGACTGCTTACGCACTATGTCCACGATGTCATTCCCGCCGATCTGGGCCCCAAGGGCCGTACCAAGCGCAGGGGCCGTACCAAGCGCAGGGGCCGTACCAAGCGCAGGGGCCGTACCAAGCGCAGGGGCCGTACCAAGCGCAGGGGCCGTACCAAGCGAAGGGACCGTACCCGCCAGCAAAGCCGCGCCAGGCGAAGGAGCGGGCGGCAAGGCCGTACCGGGCAGTCAAGGGCCGTACCACTCGGGCTTGGCCGAACGTGACGCTAGCATCGACGCGGCCTGCTCGACCGGCAGCCCGTCACGCATGACCGCCTCCACGACCTCGGTGATCGGCATCTCCACGCCGTGCGCGCGGGCCAGCTCGAGCACCGGCCCGCACGATGCTACGCCCTCCGCGGTCTGGCTCATCACCGCGGCGGCTTGCGCCACCGACAGGCCATGCCCCAGGTTCTCACCGAACGTCCGGTTGCGCGACAACGGCGAACTGCAGGTTGCGACCAGGTCGCCCATCCCGGCCAGGCCCGCGAACGTCTGCGGGTCCGCGCCGAGCGCCGAGCCGAGCCGGGCAATCTCGGCCAGCCCGCGGGTGATCAGCGTGGCCTTGGTGTTGTCCCCGAGCCCCATCGCGACCGCGATGCCGACCGCGATCGCGATGACGTTCTTGACCGCGCCGCCGAGCTCGCACCCGGTCACGTCGGTGTTGGTGTAGGGGCGGAAGTACGGCGTGTGACACGCGCCTTGCAGCGCCAGCGCGCCGTCCGGTGCGGCGCAGGCCACCACCGCCGCGGTGAACTGGCGCCTGATGATCTCGCCCGCCAGGTTGGGACCGGCCACCACGGCGACCCGCGAGGCGTCCGCGTCGAGCACCTCGATGATGACCTCGCTCATCCGCTTGGTCGTGCCGAGCTCGATCCCCTTGATCAGGCTGACCAGCAGCGCGCGGCGGGGGATAAACGGCGCCCAGGCGATCAGGTTCGCCCGCAACGACTGCGCGGGCACCGCGAAGGCCACCAGGTCGGCGCCCGCGAGGGCTTCCGCCGGGTCCGCCGTCGCCTCGAGCACCGGCGTCAGCGCGATCCCTGGCAGGTAGTCCGGGTTCTCGTGCGTCTCGCTGAGCGCCTTGGCCAGCTGCGTCCGGCGGGCGTGCAGCACGGTGGCCGTCCCGGCGTCGCCGAGCACCTGGGCGAACGTGGTGCCCCACGACCCGGCCCCCAGCACCGCGGCTTTCATGGCTGGCCGGAGGCGGATTCGCCCGCCCGCGCCTCCCCGGCTCCGGTTGCGCCTGACTCAGCCGGCGCACCACTGCCCGTTCCGTCCGAAGAAAGAGAGCCAGCCAGGGCCGGGTCGTAGGGAACGGCGGGGGGTGTCTCGTGCCTGATCGTGGCCAGCAAGGCCGTGATGTCGGCCATGATGTCGGCGGTGGCCGAGCGCAGCACGCTAGCGCCGAGCCGCTGGCCGGCGTACGCGGACAGGTCCACCGGCGGCCCCGCGGCCATCCGCACGGCCTTACGCGGGAACAGGCGGAGCTTCTTCGACCCGTAGGGAAGGATGTCCTGCGCGCCCCAGTGCGCGATCGGGATCACCGCGGCGCCGGTGGTCAGGGCCAGCCGCGCCGCGCCCGTCCGGCCCACCATCGGCCACAGGCCCGGGTCGCGGGTCGCGGTGCCCTCCGGGTAGACGATCACGGCCGCGCCGTCCCGCAGCGCCTGCTCGGCCTGCTTGAGCACCAGCCCGGCGTCGCCGCGGCCGCGGTACACCGGCAGCTGGCCGAACTTGCGCAGCAGCCACCCGACTCCCTTGACGTCGAAGATCGGTGACTTGATCATGAACACCGGATACCGGTGCGCGTAACCGTCGCTGAAGATAGCGATCGTGGCCCAGTCGATGTAGGACAGGTGGTTCGGGGCCAGGATGATGCCGCCGGTCCGCGGGATGTTCTCCTGGCCCTGCCACCCGTGCTTCATCAGCAGCCGCAGCCCGGGGTGCAAGACGAGCCGCGAGAACTGCCGCCAGCCTCGTGAGTAGCTGTAGTCGCCCGGCGACGTAGGCTGGTCAGCGGCCTTTCGGGAGCTCATGGGGTCAGTCTCCTGGTTCAGGTGGTCTGGTGTCGAGGCAGGATCAAGTACATGACCGATAATGCCCGCGTCCCCTGGTCAGTGCTGATGCCCGTTAAGGTACTCGCCCGGGCCAAGTCCAGGCTGGCCGAGCTGGCCGGGCCGCACCGAGGCGAGCTCGCGCTCGCGCTGGCCTGCGACACGCTGACCGCGGTGCTGCGGTGCGACGAGGTCGCTCGTGTGATTGTCATCACAGATGACCAGGTCGCGGGCGCCGCGCTGGCCGGGCTGGGCGCCCTGGTGGTGCCGGACGAGCCGCGCGACGGACTGAACCCGGCGCTGCGGCACGGCGCCGCGTACGCCTCGTCGCGCTGGCCGGGAGCCGGCACCGCCGCGCTGTCCGCCGACCTGCCCGCGCTGCGCCCCGCCGAGATCAGCCGGGCGCTGCGGGCCGCCTCGGCCTGGCCGTCGGCCTTCGTGGCCGACGCGGCCGGGGACGGCACGACGCTGTACACGGCGGCTCCCGGGGCGGCGTTCGAGCCCGCGTTCGGCCTGGCCTCGCGGTCGCGGCACGCGGCGGGCGGAGCCGCCGAGCTGGACCTGGCCGGCATCCCCGGCTTGCGCCGGGACGTGGACACGGCCGCCGACCTGCGCGACGCGGTCGCGCTGGGCCTGGGCTCGCACAGCGCGCCGCTCGCGGCCGAACTACTCAGATGTGCACCACGGGGCAGGTGAGCGTCCTGGTGATCCCGGGCACGGACTGAATGTACGTGGCCACGAGCCGGCCGAGCTCATCGACGTTCTCCGCCTGGGCGCGCACGATGACGTCGTAAGGACCGGTGACGTCTTCGGCCTGCGTGACCCCGCTGATCTTGGCGATATGCGAGGCCACGTCGGCGGCCTTGCCGACTTCGGTCTGGACGAGGATGTAAGCCTCCACCATGAGGTCTCCTCCCGGGGCATTGCGGGACAGGTGCCCCTTGTTAGTTCACGCTACCGTAATGGTTCAGACCTGTAACGCGTTTGCCTGTTGCGACGGAGGCCCATCATCGCTGGCGACGACCCGGAGACGCTAGCCTCGCTCGGGGAGTTCGGCCTTATCGCGGCGCTGCCGGCCTGGCTGCCGCGCGGACCCCGGACACTGGTCGGCATCGGCGACGACGCGGCGGTGCTGGCCACGCCGGATGGCCGGGTGGTCGCGACCACCGATTTCCTGCTTGAGGGCCGGCATTTCCGCCGGGACTGGTCCAGCGCGTGCGACGTCGGGCACAAGGCCGCGGCCCGGAGCCTGGCCGACGTCGCGGCCATGGGCGCGGTGCCGTCCGCGCTGCTTGTCGCGCTGGCCGCGCCCGCGGACCTGCCGGTCAGCTGGGTCGCCGACCTGGCGGCCGGGCTCGCGGCGGAGTGCGCGCGGATCCCGGGTGCGAGCGTGATCGGCGGCGACACCGCCCGCGCCGACTCGGTGCTGCTGGCCGTGACCGGGCTCGGTGACCTGGCCGGGCGCGCCCCGGTGCTGCGGTCAGGCGCGTCCCCCGGCGACGTGGTCGCGGTGGCCGGCCCGCTCGGCCGCGCCGCGGCCGGCCTGGCGCTGCTGACGGCCGGCCTGCGCCAGGACCCGCTGGTCACCGCGCAACTGCGGCCGGTGCCCCGTTACGACGCGGGTCCCGAGGCCGCCGATCTCGGGGCCACCGCCATGATCGACACGAGCGACGGCCTGCTCGCCGACCTGGGCCACGTCGCGGCCGCCAGCGGCGTGCTCATCGACCTGGCCTCCGGCGTGCTCCGCCGCACCGCTGACCCGCTGATTCCCGCGGCGCGCGCCGCGGCGGCGGCCCGCCGTCACGCTTCTTCTTTGGCCCGAACGGACCGTCGTTCCCCCGCCCAGCCACCCACCAGCCCGCCGTCCGAGGCGCTCAACTGGGTGCTAACCGGCGGCGAGGATCACTCATTCGCCGCCACGTTCCCGCCGGGCACGGCGCTGCCGCCGCGGTGGACGGTGATCGGCGCGGTGCGTCCCGGGCAGGGCGTGCTGGTCGACGGCCGGCCGTGGCCGGAGGCTCCCGGCTGGGATCACTTCGGCTAGCGGGTGACCTTGCCTGCCTTGATGCAGGAGGCGCACACCTTGAGCCGCTTGTGCGTGCCGCTCACGACGGCGTGCACGGTCTGGATGTTCGGGTTCCAGCGGCGGCGGGTGCGGCGATGTGAGAACGAGACGTTATTGCCGAAGCCCGGCTTCTTGCCGCAGATGGCGCAGACGGAAGCCACGGTTGCTCCATTGATGAGGGTGACGGGTCAGGTACAGCCAGCGGATCGGCCAGCCGTCGTAGCCTACCCGACTCCCGGACCTGGGCGCGAACCAAGCGGAATGTCGGCCCGCGCTTCTATGCTGCCAGGTGTGACCACGCTGCGCGAGCCGCTCGCCCGGGCGCTGGGCCCCAAGACCGGCAAGGCGCTCGAGGCCCAGTTCGGCCTGCTTACGGTGGGGGACCTGCTCCGGCATTACCCGCGGCGCTACTACACCCGCGGCGAGCTGACCGACCTGGCCTCGCTGCGGGAAGGCGACCACGTCACCGTGCTGGCGCGGGTCGACCATGTGACCCTGCACCCGATGCCCGGCCAGGGCCCCCGCTCCCGGGGCGAGGTGATCGTGACCGACGACCGCGCCAAGCTCATGCTGACGTTCTTCTTCCGGACCCCCCGGTCGCAGTACGCCTTCAAGCGGCTCGCGCCCGGCATGGTCGGCATGTTCGCGGGCACCGTGTCCAGCTTCCGCGGCCGGCTCCAGCTGATCCACCCGGAGTACGAGATGCTGCCCGGCGCGGCGCCCGGCTCCGACCTGAACCCCGTTTCCGCCGACCTGAACCCCGTTTCCGCCGAGCTGGCCGCCGAGTTCGCCGCCGAGATGATCCCGGTGTACCCGGCCAGCGCCAAGGTCAGCTCGTGGGTGATCGGACGATCGATCCAGACCGTGCTCGACACGCTGGACGTCGGCGAGGATCCGCTGCCGGCCGAGGTCAGGCAGCGGTACGGGCTGGCCGGCCGAGCCGAGGCCATCCGGGCCATCCACCGGCCGCTTGACGCGGCCGACCGGGCCCGGGCCGCCGGCCGGCTCAAGTGGGACGAGGCCTTCTGCTTGCAGGCGGCGCTGGCCCAGCGGCGGCTCGCGGCCGCCGCGATGCCGGCCATGCCGCGGCCGCGCATCACCGGCGGCCTCGCCGACGACTTCGACGCGCGGCTGCCGTTCACCCTCACGGCCGGCCAGGTGGCGGTGGGCGAGACCATCGCCGGCGAGCTGGCCTGCGCCTACCCGATGCACCGGCTGCTGCAGGGCGAGGTCGGCTCGGGTAAGACGGTGATCGCGATCCGGGCGATGCTCCAGGTGCTTGACGCGGGGGGCCAGGCGGCGCTGCTGGCCCCGACCGAGGTGCTCGCGCAGCAGCACTACCG
Organism: uncultured Actinomycetes bacterium; assembly: GCA_963806335.1. Taxonomy (GTDB): domain Bacteria; phylum Actinomycetota; class Actinomycetes; order Streptosporangiales; family Streptosporangiaceae; genus Palsa-504. The sequence goes on along the minus strand of CAWDXO010000008.1, from coordinate 237,543 downwards.
GTCCATCACCGGCCTGCTCGGACCACTGGCCGCGCGCGGCCAGCTCGGCGCCGCGGAGCACGCCACCGGCGTGACCCTGCTCACCGGGTCGGTGGGGGCGGCCGCCCGGCGCTCGGCGCTGGCCGACGTGTTCACCGGCGACGCCGGGATCGTGATCGGCACCCATGCCCTGCTCGAGGAGCAGGTCCAGTTCGCCGACCTCGGCCTGGTCGTCATCGACGAGCAGCACCGGTTCGGCGTGGAGCAGCGGGACGCGCTGCGCGCCAAGGCCGCGGACAACCGCCCGCACGTCCTGGTCATGACCGCGACGCCGATCCCCAGGACGGTGGCCATGACCGTGTACGGCGACCTGGAGACCTCCACCCTGACCGAGCTGCCCGCCGGGCGCTCGCCCATCGCCACCCACGTGGTGCCGGCCGCCGATAAGCCCCGGTACCTGGAGCGGGCCTGGGAGCGGGTCAGGGAGGAAGTCGCCCAGGGCCGGCAGGCCTACGTGGTGAGCCCGCGCATCGGCGGCGCCGACACGGGTTCCGACGAGGCGGACTACCCCGACGAGGATGACTACCCCGACGAGGCGGACTACCCCGACGAGGATGACTTCGCCGCCGGGGGCACGATTCCGCGCGGGACGGCCGGCGGCCGCCGGCAGCCGCTGGCCGTGCTCGACGTGGCCGCGGCGCTGGAGTCCGGTCCGCTGGCCGGGCTGCGGATCGCCATCTTGCACGGCCGGCTGCCCCCGGAGGAAAAGGACCGGGTGATGCGGGACTTCACCGCGGGGATGATTGACGTCCTGGTGGCGACCACCGTGATCGAGGTCGGCGTCGACGTGCCGAACGCGACCGTGATGGTGATCATGGACGCCGAGCGGTTCGGCGTCTCCCAGCTGCACCAGCTCCGCGGCCGGGTCGGCCGCGGCGCCGCGCCCGGCCTGTGCCTGCTGGTGACCGAGGCGCCGCCCGCCAGCCCCTCGCGGGAGCGGCTCGAGGCGGTGGCCGCCACCCAGGACGGGTTCAAGCTGTCCCGGCTCGACCTCGAGCAGCGCCGCGAGGGCGACATTCTCGGCGCGGCGCAGGCGGGCCGCCACTCTCACCTGAAGCTGCTCCGGCTGCTCGCCGACGAGGACCTGATCGGCCAGGCCAGGCAGGAGGCCACCGCGGTGGTCTCGGCCGACCCGCAGCTGGCCGCGCACCCCGCCCTGCGCGAGGCCATCGACGAGCTGTTCGGCCACCAGGCCGATTACCTCGACAAGACCTAACGGCCGCTTCCACAAAATAATAAAAAAAAAAAGAAAAAGGGAAAAAATAAGAAACAAACACAAGAACTAATGCGAAACAAGCAGAGGAATAGAGGGACACACAAAGAAAATAAAATTAAGACAAAAGATAGAAGGATACCTGTTCGCAGCGTCCTGCCGCCCCAGATATAACCCGGAAACAGAAATTGGGTAGGGAGAGTAACTAAAAAGAAAAAAAAAATATAAAATAAAATAATAAAAAAAACGATTTAATATCTAGAAATTTAGATAAAAAAAAAAAAAAAATAAATATTAAGAAAATAAAAAAAAAAAAAAATAATATTAATAAGGAAGAAAATAGGAAGTAAGAAAGTGGAGGAAGAAGGTATGAGGTAATATAAGAAAAGAAATAGATAAATAGAATAAAAAGAAAAAATAGGAGAGCAGGAAGAAGAAATAATACAGGTGGATCAAAGGAAGAAATGCAGAAAAAAGAAGGCAGAAAAAGTAATAGAAAAAAAAGAGAAAAGAAAAAAAAAAAATAAAATTAAAAAGAAAAAAAGCACGGAATACAGTTTGCTAAAGCTCCCGCAAGCAGAAAGATAGAAGGAAAAAGAAAAAGAAAAAAATAAAATTAAGAAAGGAGGGGAGGAAGAGAAAACGAGAAAATTGCGCAAAAATAAGAAAAAAAATAAAAAAATTAAGGAAAAAAGAAAAAAAAAAAAAAAATTTAAAGTTTAAGTTTAAATGGAGAAGGGAGAAGAGATATAAAAGGAAATCAGGGAGATTAAGGGGAAAAGTTTAATAAGAAAAATATAAAAAATATTAATTTATAAAAAAAAGTAATTAAAAATATTAATATAATATAAAAAAATATATATATAAAAAAAAATAATAAAAAAAAAAAAAAAAAAAAAAACTTTTAATAATTAAAAAAAAAAATATAAATTAATTTATTAAAATATATCTATAGAAAATAAAAAAAATTTCTCATATCAAGAAAAAATGATAAAAAATATATAAAAAAAAATGAATGAATAGAAAAAAAGAAAAAATTTGATAAAAAATATATTATAAGAATGTTAAAGGAAGAGAATATATATATAAAAATAATAAATAATTATATATTTAGATCGTATAAATATAATTGATTATATATATAAGGATAAAATTTTAAAATATATATAAATATATATTATATAAAATATTAAAAAATAGAGAAAAATAATAAAAAAAAAAAAAAAATATTAAAATAAGATATCGATTGAGATATATATTATAATTTTAATGAGAAAAAAAAAAAAATTTTTTTTTAAAAAAAAAATTAGCGGGTTAGGTCCTGGCTTCGCCCCAGCCCTGGAGGTTCAGGTAGGCAATTAATTTTTTATTAATTTGAAAGATATATAAAATGATTTTAGAATGATATCGAGTTTATATATAAGAAGATTAAAGATATCGGTTTTGAAATTATTAATTTTTTTTATTTTTTTCTTTAAAATAATATTTATAATAAAAAAAAATATTTTATTTTTTCGGAAATATTGTTGGATATATAAGAGAAATAGATGATATGGTTAAGATATCGAAGTAATATTTTTTTTCAATTAAAATAAAAATATTATTAAAAATTTTATATATTATTTTATTGATATTTAATATTATTTATAATAATTTTATAAGAAATATTTTTTTAATGTTTTATAAAAGATCGGTTCTCAGGAGTTTCTCGAAGAATAACCGGTGAATTTTTATTGATATTTTTTAATAATTTTTTTATTTAAAATATTAACTATTATATTTATTTTTATATTGAGTTATTTATTTATTTATATAATTTTTGTTATAAAATTTATTTTTTTTTAAAGTTTTTTTGGAAGGATATTTAATAGTTTTTATCTCGGAATTTTTTTTGATATTAATATATAAATCCCGGACGAACAGGCCGGCGGGAGTAGCCACCCGGCTTCAAGGCCGGGGGAGGTGTGACGGCTGAGAGGCGAGCGTGCACACTAAAGGGGTGGCACGCGTTATCGCTGGCGAGGCTGGTGGCCGTCGGCTGGCGGTCCCGGCCGGACGGGATACCCGGCCGACGAGTGATCGCGCCAGGGAAGGCCTGTTCGGTACCGTCTCCTCGATCCTGGGGCCGCTGGCCGGGGCCCGGGTGCTCGACCTGTACGCCGGGTCGGGCGCGGTGGGCCTCGAGGCGCTGTCCCGGGGCGCGGCCCATGTGCTGCTGGTGGAATCCGGTGCCCCGGCCGCGCGCGTCATCAGGCAGAACATCGACGCGATCGGCCTGCCCGGGGCCGCGGTCATCGCCGACCGGGTGGAGCGGGTGCTGGCCCGCGGCCCGGACCAGGCGCAAAGCCCGGCCGGCGGCCGCTATGACGTCGCGTTCGCCGACCCGCCGTACGCGATGGCGGACGAGGACGTAAACCGGATGCTGGCGGAGCTGGCGGACGGGGAATGGCTGGCGCCCGGGGCGCTGGTAATCGTGGAGCGCGCCACCCGATCCGGGCCGGTGCGCTGGCCTGACGGCTTCGTGCCCGACCGGGCGCGCAAGTACGGGGAGGCAACCTTCTGGTACGGTCTCGGCCCTGGGACGCAAGCGCGGTGACCGGCCTTTGCCCATTGGCGTACTCACAGCTGAGCAGAAGGGGTGAGACCGCGTGCAACGCGTAGTCTGTCCGGGTTCTTTCGATCCTGTTACCCACGGTCACCTTGACATCATCGGCCGCGCCGCCGGGCTCTACGACGAGGTGATCGTCGCGGTGCTGATCAACGTGACCAAGCGCAGCCTGTTCACGGTGGATGAACGGGTCGAGATGCTGGGTCAGGTCACCAGCCGCTACGGCAACGTCAGGATCGAGCGGTTCCACGGCCTGCTGGTCGACTTCTGCGCGGCCAACGGGATCACGGCCGTGATCAAGGGCCTGCGGGCCGTCAGCGACTTCGAGTACGAGATGCAGATGGCGCAGATGAACTACCGGATGGCGAAGGTCGAGACGCTGTTCATGACCACCAACCCGCTCTACTCCTTCCTGAGCTCGAGCCTGGTGAAGGAGATCGCCAGGTATGGCGGAGACGTCAGCGGGCTGGTGCCGGAGACGGTCCTGGGCCGGCTCCGCGAGCGCCTGGCCGAAGAGTAAGCGCCGGGCCGGAATACGGGCCGGCGCTGTCAAGTTGGGAATACCGCGCGCCGCCGGTAGGCTGGGCGCTCGGTTCCGCTAAGTCAACGCGAGTACACTGTCATGCCCCATACACGTACAAATGCCCCCCGTGGCGCGCTCATTTTCGATACGCGCCTGCTCGGCCGTCAGGCGGGGTCCGCGCTCACCCAGACGCGGATCGTGCCCGCCCCCGAGGATATGCACCTGGAGCTCGTTCACGTTCCCGTCGGCGCGGACATGACCCTTGAGATCAGGTTCGAGGCCGTGACGGAGGGCGTGCTGGCCACCGGGACCGTGACCGCGCCGCTCGCGGGTGAGTGCGCCCGCTGCCTGGCCCCGCTGACCTCGTCGGTTACGGCCAGCTTCCAGGAGCTTTACCTGTACCCGGACGAGCGCCCGCATGGGTCGGCCCCGCATGGGTCAGCAGGGCGCGGGTCCGCGGGCCGCGGCGCCCACGATAAGCAGGGCAAGAACGACAAGCACCACCGGTCCGACCACGACGAGCCCGAGGAGCAGGACGACGAGCAGCTCTACCTCGACGGCGACCTGCTCGACCTCGAGCCGATGCTGCGCGACGCGATCGTGCTGGCGCTGCCGATGTCGCCGCTGTGCCGGGACGACTGTCCCGGGCTGTGCGCCGAGTGCGGCGTGCCGCTGGCCGACGCGGGCCCGGATCACCGGCATGCCGAGGTCACCGACCCGAGGTGGGCCCGCCTGGAGCAGCTTTGACCTCAGCAGCAATCTGACAAACGACCAGGTAAACGACCAGGACCGGCGCGCCGGTGCCACTGACCTATAGGAGGGCTGACGTGGCGGTTCCCAAGCGGAGGATGTCCCGCAGCAACACCCGATCACGACGTTCGAACTGGAAGGCCACCGCCCCCGCGCTGGTGAGCTGCCCGCAGTGCCACTCGCCTAAGCTGGCGCACGTGGCCTGCCCGACCTGCGGTACTTACCGCCGGCGCCAGGTCATCACGCCGTCGGCATGAGGCTGACCGGTCCGGGCGTCAGGTGGTGGGTTACACATCTCGCCCGGCCGGGCATGGTCAGCGAATGCTAACGCCGACGGCGTGGTAGGCGTCGTGAGCCGGTCATGGGATGGTGGTGTGAACGCCGGAAAAGACCCCGCTGAGCTCCGGCGCGCCCTCGGCGCGCCGATCAAGCCGCAATCGCTTGAGCGTGCGCTTACGCACCGCTCCTTCGCCTACGAGAACGCGAACCCGCCCACCAACGAGCGGCTGGAGTTCCTCGGCGACTCCGTTCTCGGCCTGGTCGTGACCGACACGCTGTTCCGCGGCTACCCGAACCTGCCCGAAGGGCAGCTGGCCAAGCTGCGCGCCGCGGTGGTTCAGATGCGTGCCCTGGCCGAGGTGGCCAGGGGGCTGAGCCTGGGCGACTACGTCATGCTCGGCCGCGGCGAGGAAGTGACCGGCGGCCGGAACAAGTCGTCGATCCTCGCCGACACCCTGGAGGCGGTCATCGGCGCGGTGTATATCGACTGCGGCCTGGACGAGGCCAGCGGACTGGTGCACCGCCTGTTCGACCCGGTCATCGACCGGTCGGCCCAGCTGGGAGCCGGCCTGGACTGGAAGACCTCACTGCAGGAGCTCACCGCGGGTCACATGCTCGGGGTCCCCGAGTACGTGGTCGAGGAAAGCGGCCCCGACCACCAGAAGTCGTTCCGCGCCGTAGTCAGGGTGGGTGGCCGGGTGCTCGGCTCCGGCGAGGGCCGGTCCAAGAAGGAAGCCGAACAGCACGCGGCCGAAGCGGCCTGGAAAACGATCTCGGCGGAAACAGGCGGCCAGCCGCTGCCCGGCGATGGTGACGAGGCCGGCGGGGGAGGGGCACCCGGGTCCGCGCCGCAGCCGTGAGCCCCAGCCGTGAGCCCCAGCCGTGAGCCCCAGCCGTGAGCCCCAGCCGTGAGCCCCAGCCGTGAGCCCCAGCCGTGAGCCCCAGCCGCGAGTCCAGCCGTGAGCCCCGGGCCTCGCGTCCAGCCGTGAGCCCCGGGCCTCGCGTCCAGCCGTGAGTCCCCAGCCGTCAGTCCCAGCCGTAAGTCCGGAGCGATGAGCCATGCCCGAGCTGCCTGAGGTCGAAACCGTCCGCCGCGGCCTCGAACATCACGTCGTCGGCCGGACCATCGATACCGCCCGCGTCCTGCACCCGCGCGCCGTCCGCAGGCAGCCGGGAGGCGCCGCGGAGTTCGAGACCGCCCTGGCCGGGCGCAGCCTGGACCGCGCCATGCGCCGGGGCAAGTACCTGTGGATGTCGGTCGGCGAGGACGCGCTGCTGGCCCACCTGGGCATGAGCGGGCAACTGCTCGTCGGCGAACCGATGCGGCCGCTGTCTCCGCACGTCAGGATCTCGTTTACCTTCTCCGGTGACGACGGCCCCGACCTGCGGTTCACTGACCAGCGGACGTTCGGGCACATGTGGCTGGTGCGGGACGGCGCCGAACTGCCCGCGCCGATCGCGCACATCGCCCCCGACCCGTTCGAGCCGGCCTTCGACCCGGACGCGCTAGCCCAGCGGCTGCGCGCGCGCCGCACCGGGATCAAGCGCGCGCTGCTCGACCAGTCGCTGGTCAGCGGCATCGGCAACATTTACGCCGACGAGGCGCTGTGGCGGGCCCGGCTGCACTGGGCCAGGCCCACGGAGACCCTGAACGGCCCCGAGGTCAGCCGTCTGCTCGCCGCGGTGCGGGAGGTCCTCGGCGAGGCGCTGGCCGTGGGCGGCACCTCCTTCGATGAGCTGTACGTCAACGTCAACGGGGAGAGCGGCTACTTCGACCGGGCGCTGGCGGTCTACGGCCGGGCTGGTCAGCCCTGCCCGCGCTGTGGCACCCCGATCCGGCGTGACCCGTTCATGAACCGCTCCGCCTACACCTGCCCGCACTGCCAGCCCCGGCCCCGCCGGGGCCGCTGGTAGCCCGGCCGTTGTTAGCGCTCACATCCCTGAACCAGTTCCGGCGAAACGGTTTGTTCGGGAAGATAGGGTGTATAACAGGCATCGGATGGGCGCTCAACTTGACCAGCAAACGCTTCGATGAGAAACTAGTGGACGTTGGTTGCGCGCGCGGCTCTCGCGCGTGTTAAGTTAATGTGCCCACTCTGGTCACTCAGCGTGGAGGACCTTTTACAATGGCGAAGGCTCTATTCGGCCACGTCGGCGGTCCCGATCCCCGCATCGTTTCCGAGATGCGCCGCCTCCAGCAACGTGTACGCGACCTGGAAGCCGAGCTTGTTCGGCTCCAGGAAGAGAATGAAGCGCTTACGGTTGAGGCAGCCCACGAGGACATGCTGGTCTCGGAACGCGAGCCCGCGTACGTCTGACGTACGCAGGTAGGCGGGCAAGGCCAAAAACGAAAAAGCAACGAATCAGGGGCGCCTTTGGCGGCGCCCCTCTTCGTTGTATATCCGCCCGTTATATGTCATTAGTCACACGGGTATCAAAGGGCAGGACCGTGCCGGGTGTCCCATTCGGGGGTACCCGGCTCGTTTGGCGTGCCCGCTTCACGCCCGACGCGGCGCGCGATCCAGCTGCAGTTCCCGGTTTCGCGCGCCGCGGGACGGTAAGGTGCGTGGAGCGGAAGGAGGGGCCTGCACTTGTACCTGAAGAGCCTCACCCTGCGCGGCTTCAAGTCTTTCGCCTCCGCCACGTCGCTCCGGCTTGAGCCCGGCATCACCTGCGTCGTCGGCCCGAACGGCTCGGGCAAGTCCAACGTCGTCGATGCCCTGTCCTGGGTGATGGGCGAGCAGGGGGCCAAGTCCCTGCGCGGCGGCAAGATGGAGGACGTCGTCTTCGCGGGCACGACCTCGCGCCCGCCGCTGGGCCGCGCCGAGGTGACGCTCACCATCGACAACAGCGACGGCGCGCTGCCCATCGAGTACGCCGAGGTGACGATCAGCCGCCTGATGTTCAGGTCCGGGCAGAGCGAGTACGCCATCAACGGCGATCACTGCCGCCTGCTCGACGTGCAGGATCTGCTGTCCGATTCCGGCCTGGGCCGGGAGATGCACGTGATCGTCGGGCAGGGCCAGCTCGACGACATCCTGCACTCGGGCCCCGAGGCCCGCCGCGCCCTGATCGAGGAAGCGGCCGGCGTGCTCAAGCACCGCAAGCGCAAGGAAAAGGCGCTGCGCAAGCTGGAGGCGATGCAGGCCAACCTGACCAGGCTGGTCGACCTCACCGCCGAGCTCGGCCGCAGGCTCAAGCCGCTGGGCCGGCAGGCCGAGGTGGCCAGGAAGGCGGCCGTCATCCAGGCCGAGCTGCGGGACGCCAGGCTCAGGCTGCTCGCCGACGACTACGTGACGCTGGCCGCCGACCTGCGCCGTGACGAGGCTGACGAGGCGGCGGTGCTGGCCAGGCGGGCCGCCCTCGAGGCCGAACTCGGGCAGGCCCGGGCCAGGGAAAACGAACTCGACCAGGCCGCGCAGCAGGCCTCGGCCGTGCATGCCCGCGCGCAGGAGACGTGGTTCGCGCTGTCCTCGCTGGCCGAACGGCTGCGCGGAACGCGGCACCTGGCCGCGGAGCGGCACCGGCTGCTGACTGAGGTGAGCGAACCCGAGCGGCCCGGCCGCGACCCGGACGAGCTGGACCGCCAGGCGGCCGAGCTGCGGGAAGAAACCGAAACGCTGACCACGCGGCTGGCCGCGGGCCGTGAGATCCTCACGGTCGCGGTCGCCGAACGCACGGCGGCCGAGGCGGAGCTCCGCGCGACCGAGCGCCGTCTGGCCGACAGCGCCCGGGCCGCGGCTAGCCGCGCCGAACGCGTCGCCCGGCTGCGCGAGCAGGTCGGCGCGGCCGACAGCCGCAGCGTCGCCGCGCGCGAGGAGATGGACCGCCTGGAGGTCGCCGCCGAGCAGGCCCGGGACCGCACCGCGCGCGCCGCGCAGGAGTACGAAGGCCTTAAGGAGCTAGCCGGCGGGCGGGACGAGGACCGTAGCGGGCTGGCCGCCGCGCACGAGGAGGCCGCCTCGGTTCTTTCTGATTGTGCCGAACGGACGTCGGTTCTCCGCACCGCCGAACGTGAATCCGCCCGCGAGCTGGCCGCGCGCAGCGCCCGGGCCGAGGCGCTGGCCGAGGCGGTGCGCCGCGGTGCCGACGGCTCCGCGGCCCTGCTGGCCGACCCGGCCCGCTTCGGCGGCGTGACCGGATCGTTCGCCGCGCGGCTGCGGGTCGCGGAGGGCTTTGAGGTCGCGATCGCCGCGGCGTTGGGGGCCGCGGCCGACGCGGTGGCCGTGACCAGCCTCGAGACCGCCGCCGAGATCTTGGCCACGCTCCGGCGCGAAGACGCGGGCAGTGCGGGCCTGGTGATCGCCGCCCCTGCCGCTGCCGCTGCCGCCACCCCCGCCCCCACCCCGGCCCCCGCCCCCACCCCCGCTGCCCCTCCAGCCCCAGCCGGACCACCGGACGCAGCCGTCCCCGCGGCCACGCTGGTCAGCGGTCCTGACGGCCTGGGCGCGGCCGCCGCGGAACTGCTCCGCGACGTGATGGTGGTGGCTGACCTGGCGCAAGCACGGGCGGTCGTTCGGGAAAATCCGCATTTGAAGGCCGTGACGCGCTCCGGTGACCTGCTCGGATCGCACTGGGCCCACGGCGGCGGCGCGCGGCCGCAGAGCCTGCTCGAGCTGCGCGCGGCGGCGGATGAGGCCGCGGCCGGGCTGGCCGAAGCGGAGCGGCGGTGCGACGAGGCGGCCGGGCAGCTGGCCGCGGCGGTGCGGGCCGAGGAGGCCGCCCGCCAGTCGGTCGCGGACGCGCTCGGGCGCAGGCACGAGGCCGACGCGGCGGCGGCGGAGATCTCCGGGCGGCTCGGCCGGCTGGCGGGCGCGGCCCGCGCCGAACAAGACGAGGCGGGCCGGCTGGACGCCACCATCACCGCGGCCCGGCTGGCGGCCGAGAAGGACCTGATCAGGCTGGAGCAGCTCCGCCAGGACCTGGCCGAGGCCGAGGCCGCGGCGGAGCAGCCGCCGGACCTTGATGATGAGACCGACTGGCGCCGGGAGGATCTCGCGGACCGCTGCACGGCGGCGCGCAACGCCGAGATGGAGGCCAGGCTCGAGGTCAGGACCGCGGAGGAAAGGCTGCGCGCGATCAGCGGCCGGGCCGACTCCCTGACCGCCGCCGCGGCCACCGAACGTCAGACGCGTCAGCGCACCGCGCAGCGCCGCCAGCGGCGGGCCGCCCAGGCCGCCGTGGCTCGTGCGGTCGCGCTGGGCGCCCGGTTCGCGGTCGAGGCCGCCGAGCAGTCGGTGAGTCAGGCCCTGGCCCGGCGCGCCGAGGCGCAGGCCGCGAGTGCCGGCGGGGCCGGCGAGCTGAAGGCGGTCCGGGCCCGCGTCCGCGAGCTCGCCGCCGACCTGGACACCGTGGTCAACACCGCGCACGGGACCGAGATCGCCCGGGCCGAGCACCGGCTCCGGCTCGCCCAGCTGGCCGAGCATGCCCTCGAGGAGTTCGGCGTCGAGGTGGACGCCCTGGTGGCCGAGTACGGGCCCGAGGTGCCCGTCCCGGTCATCGGTGACGAGGCAGCGCTGCCGTCGCGCTTCGACCGGGCCACGGCCGACCGCCGGGCCGCCGACGCGCAGCGCCAGCTCGACCGGCTCGGCAAGGTCAACCCGCTGGCCCTGGAGGAGTACGAGGCGCTCACCGAACGGCACACGTTCCTGGCCACCCAGCTGGACGATCTCCGCAAAACCCGGCGGGATTTGCTCACCGTGGTCAAGGAGGTCGATGACCGGGTCCAGGAGGTGTTCGCGTCCGCCTACGCCGATACCGCGCGCGAGTTCGAGCAGCTGTTCGGCCGGCTATTCCCCGGCGGGCAGGGCAACCTGGTGCTGACCGAGCCGGACGACATGCTGGCCACCGGCATCGAGATCGAGGCGCGGCCGCCGGGTAAGAAGGTCAAGCGGCTGTCGCTGCTGTCCGGCGGCGAGCGGTCGCTGACCGCCATCGCCTACCTGTTCGCGATCTTCAAGGCCCGGCCGTCGCCGTTCTACGTGCTGGACGAGGTCGAGGCGGCCCTGGACGACACGAACCTGCAGCGCCTGCTCACCATCTTCGAGGAACTGCGGGAGAGCTCGCAGCTCATCGTGATCACCCACCAGCGCCGCACGATGGAAGCCGCCGACGCCCTCTACGGCATCACCATGCGCGGCGACGGCGTCTCCGCCGTGATCAGCCAGCAGCTGGCCACCCGCCAGCCCGCCTAGCCCCGCCAGCTAGCCCCGCCAGCCCGCCTAGCCCCGCTAGCCCGCAGGCCGCCTAGTTTCAGCAGCATCACAGATACCAAGCGCCCCCGCTATGCCATCAACCCCAAGTCAGAGACGTTTTTCGTGGAGGATTTTGGCTTCGTGGAAGTTTTTAGGTATCGGAGTCCCTAAAACTTTCCACGGAACCAGAATTTTCCAAGATCTTTAGCGGCCAGGCTGACCGGAACCGCCTCGGCAAGCTCACTGAAACCCTGCGTCACACGCACGGCGCCAAGCGGGAGGTAAGTTGGCGGACGACCTGCGCGCGCTGACGCCGCGATCCGGACCGACCCCGCAGGGCCCCCGCGAGATGCGACGCATGGCGGGGTCTGGGAGACTGTGAGCCTGATGGAATACGTAATCCTTATCGTTGTCATCGCCGTCCTGGCGGTCGCCGCCGGCGGATTCCTGCTGTTCCAGCGGCCGCGCCGGGGTCGCACCATCCCGCCGCCGAGCCAGCCGCCGGCGGCTCCGCCGTCCGCGCCCGGCGGCGGCGAGGTGACAGCCGCGGAGAGCAAAGAAACCGCTGCCCCGCCGCAGGCGACCGCCGCCGTCCTCGACCTCGAGCGGCCGCCGCCGTCGGCGGGGCGGATGGTGCGGCTGCGGGCCCGGCTCGCCCGGTCCCAGAGCTCGGTCGGGTCGGCGCTGCTCAATTTGCTGTCCAGGGACCGGCTCGACGACGACACCTGGGACGAGATCGAGGAAGTCCTCATCACGGCCGACGTGGGCGTGGCGCCGGCCCGGCTGATGGTGGAAGACCTGCGGACCAAAGTGAAGGTGCTCGGGGCACGGGGGCCCGAGCAGGTCCGGTCGCTGCTGCGGGGCGAACTGCTGGCCCAGCTCGGCGAGGATGAGGACCGGTCGCTGCACACGGCTCCACACCACGGGATGCCCGCGGTGGTGCTCATGGTCGGCGTGAACGGCACCGGGAAGACGACGACCTGCGGGAAGCTCGCGCGAGCGCTGATCGGGGACGGGCACACCGTGCTGCTTGGCGCGGCCGACACCTTCCGCGCGGCGGCCGCCGATCAGCTGCAGACGTGGGGCGAGCGGGTGGGCGCTAAGACGGTCCGGGCCGACCGGGACGGCGCCGATCCGGCCAGCGTGGCCTATGAGGCGGTTAAGGAGGGCATCGACACCGGGGTCGACGTGGTGCTGATCGACACCGCCGGGCGGCTGCACACCAAGGTCGGGCTGATGGACGAGCTCGGCAAGGTGAAGCGCGTGGTGGAGAAGCTGACCCCGGTCGACGAGGTGCTCCTGGTGCTCGACGCGACCACCGGCCAGAACGGGCTCCGGCAGGCCCGGGTGTTCGCCGAGGTCGTCGACGTTACCGGCATCGTGCTGACCAAGCTCGACGGCACGGCCAAGGGCGGCATCGTCATCGCGGTACAGCGTGAGCTCGGGGTTCCGGTCAAGCTCGTCGGCCTCGGCGAGGGGCCCGATGACCTGGCCCCGTTCGACCCGGGCGCGTTCGTCGACGCCATCCTGGGCTGAAGCCCCGGCCCCGGGAAACACGCTTGTAACAAGCAGCTGACGTGTTTCACGCGGCCGACACACGCCGACAGATCTGGTGAAACGTCGGCAGCAGATGGTCGGTACAGGACTCCGAAGGGACACCTCAGATGAAGCTCATCACTGCTGTCATCAAGCCGTTCAAGCTGGACGACGTCAAGGCCGCACTGCAGGCATTCGGCGTCCATGGCCTGACGATAACCGAAGCCAGCGGATACGGCCGGCAGCGTGGGCACACGGAGGTGTACCGCGGGGCTGAGTACCAGGTCGACCTGGTCCCCAAGGTCATGGTCGAGGTGCTCTGCGAAGACGAGGATGCCGACGACCTGATCGGCGTGGTGGTCAAGGCCGCCCAGACAGGCCGGATCGGCGACGGGAAGGTCTGGTCGGTACCCGTCGAGACAGTCGTCCGGGTACGTACCGGCGAACGCGGGCCGGACGCTATCTGACCGGCACCTTATGAGCGGTCCGGGGGACGCGTGGAAGCCATGACTCCGTTTGCCGCGGACCGTGCTCGCCGGACTACGCAGGTCGATCGGTGGCTGGCGGAACTCCTGGGCGCTGAGGCCGGCGTGGCCCTGGTGGCGGTCGGCGGGTACGGGCGCAAGGAACTACTGCCTCGCAGCGACCTGGACGTGCTGCTGCTGCACAGCGGCCGCGACGACATCGCGGGCATCGCGGACCGGATCTGGTACCCGGTCTGGGACTCCGGCGCGGAACTCGACCACGCGGTCCGCACCGTGCCGCAGGCCAGGAGGGTGGCGCGGGCCGACCTTAAGGTCGCGCTCGGGCTGCTGTCCGCCCGGCACGTGGCCGGCGATCCGGACCTCACCGAGCGGCTGCGGGCGGGCGCGCTGGAGGACTGGCGCTCGGCCGCGCCCGCGCGGCTGGCCGAACTGCACGCCGCCCACGACGAACGTACCCGGACCAGCGGCGAACTGGCCTTCCTGCTGGAGCCCGACCTGAAGGAGGCCCGGGGCGGCCTGCGGGACGTGCACGCGATCCAGGCGGTCGCGGCCGCGTGGGTGGCCCCCGCGCCCGGCCCCAAGGTCCGCACCGCCTACGAGCAGATCCTGGACGCCAGGCACGCGCTGCACGAGGTCACCGGCCGCCGCCTGGACCGGCTGGTCCTGGAGGAACAGGACGAGGTGGCCCGCGCGCTCGGCTTGCTCGACGGGGACGTGCTGCTCCGGATGCTGGCGGGGGCCGCGCGTACCGTCGCGTACGCGGTCGATCACGCGTTCCGCCAGGCGGACCGGGTACGCGGGCGCCGGCTCCGCCGCCGCCGGGCCGAGCGCCGCCCGCTCGCGGACGGAGTGGTGGAACAAGACGGCGAGGTAGTGCTGGCCCGGGCGGCCGACCCGGCCGGCGATCCCACCCTCGTCCTGCGCGCGGCCGCCGCGGCCGCGCAGGCCGGGCTGCCGCTCGCGCCGCGGACGCTGGACCGGCTGACCGAATGCCCGCCGCTGCCCGTTCCCTGGCCCGCGGCGGCCCGGGACTCGCTGCTCGCCCTGCTGGGGGCCGGGCCGGCCGCGGTCAGCGTATGGGAGGCGCTCGATACCGAAGGCCTGGTGACGGCGCTGATACCGGACTGGGAGCGAGTCAGGAACCGGCCGCAGCGCAACCCACTGCATACCTTCACCGTGGACCGTCACCTGGCCGAGGCGGCCGCGCACGCCGCCGCGCTCACCAGGGAAGTGGCCCGGCCCGACCTGCTGTTGCTCGCGGCCCTGCTGCACGACATCGGCAAGGGCTGGCCGGGCGACCACAGCGTCACCGGCGAAGTCGTGGCGCGAGACGTCGGCCGCCGGCTGGGCCTGGCCGCCCCGGATACCGAACTCGTCGCCGCGGCCGTCCGGCTGCACCTGCTGCTGCCCATGGTCGCCACCCGGCGTGACCTGGACGACCCCGTCACGGTGAAGCAAGTGGCCACGGCCGTGCGCAGCCGGGTCCTGCTCGAGCTGCTCCAGGCCCTGGCCACCTCGGATGGGCTGGCGACCGGCCCGGCCGCGTGGAACGACTGGAAGGCCACGCTGGTCGCCGACCTGGTGCGGCGGGTGGCGGCCGTGCTCGACGGCGAGCCGATGCCCGGGCCTGCGCCGCTGCGTGAGGATCAGCTGGCGCTCGCCGCCGACGGCGCGCCGGCCGCGACGGTCCGCGGATCCGAGGTGACCGTGGTCGCTCCCGACCGGCCCGGCCTGCTGTGGCGCGCCGCGGGGGTGCTGGCCTCGCACCGGCTGGCGGTGCGCAGCGCGAACGCGACGTCGGTGGACAACATCGCCGTCACCGTATTCGACGTGGAACCCGAGTACGGCGACCCGCCCGACGCCACCCTGGTGGCCGCGGACCTGCGCCGGATGCTGCAGGGACGGCTGGATGTCGAAGACCGGCTGGACCGCCGCGCGCGGGCCAGCCGGCCGCCCGGCGCCTCGGTCCCCGCACCCAGGGTGACTCTGGTCGATGACGCCTCGGACACCGCGACGGTGGTGGAGGTGCGGGCGCACGACGCGCCCGGGCTGCTGTGGCGCGTGGGGCGGGCCCTGGGTGACTGCGGTCTCGACGTGCGTGCGGCCCGGGTGGAGACGCTCGGGGCCGAGGTCGTCGACGTGTTCTACGTGACCGACAGCGACGGCAAGCCGCTGGCCGGGGATGAGCTGCGCCGCGGGACCGTGCATTCCGTCCTCGCGGCGCTGGGCGATTTAACGCCGCCCGCCGGTTACGGGCCGGATACCGCCCTCGGCCGGCTGATCGGCGTGGGGCGGCGTCGCCGACCGGACCCGGGGACCACGGACCGTTCGGTAACCTGAAGGTGTGTTTGAGACCCTATCTGACCGGCTGACGCAGGTATTTTCATCGCTGCGCGGCCGGGGACGGCTGTCCGCTGCCGATATCGACGCGACAATGCGGGAAATCCGCATTGCCCTGCTGGAGGCGGACGTCGCGCTTCCCGTGGTCAGGCAGTTCATCGCACGGGTCAAGGAGCGGGCCACCGGCGAGGAAGTCTCCGCCGCGCTGAACCCGGCCCAGCAGGTCATCAAGATCGTCAACGAGGAGCTCATCGGCATCCTCGGCGGCGAGACGCGCCGGCTGCGATTCGCCAAGATACCGCCGACCGTGATTATGCTGGCCGGCCTGCAGGGCTCGGGTAAGACCACGCTGGCGGCCAAGCTCGCGCTCTGGCTGAAGGGGCAGGGCAACACCCCGATGATGGTCGCCGCGGACCTGCAGCGACCCAACGCGGTCCAGCAGCTTCAGGTGCTCGGCGAGCGGGTCGGCGTCCCGGTCTACGCGCCCTCGCCCGGCAACGGCGTCGGCGACCCGGTGGCCGTCGCGCGCGACTCGCTGGAAGAGGCGAGGCGCCGCCAGCAGAACATGGTCATCATCGACACGGCGGGCCGCCTGGGCATCGATCAGGAGATGATGGCGCAGGCCGTCGCGATCAGGGACGCCACCCAGCCGGACGAGATCCTGTTCGTGGTCGACGCGATGATCGGCCAGGACGCGGTGGCCACCGCGCAGGCGTTCCTCGACGGGGTCGGCTACGACGGCGTGGCGCTGACCAAGCTCGACGGCGACGCGCGCGGCGGCGCCGCGCTGTCCATCGTGGAGCTGACCGGGCGCCCGATCATGTTCGCGTCCTCGGGGGAGAAGCTCGAGGACTTCGACCTGTTCCACCCGGACCGGATGGCCTCGCGGATCCTCGACCTGGGCGACATCCTCACCCTGATCGAGCAGGCCGAGAAGGCCTTCGACGCCGACCAGACCGCGGACCTGGCCGGGCGGCTCGCCTCCGGCGAGGGCTTCACGCTCGAGGATTTCGTCGAGCAACTGTCGATGGTGCGCAAGCTGGGCCCGATCGGGAACCTCCTCGGCATGCTGCCGGGGGCGGCGAAGAACCGGGCCCTGCTCGACCAGGTCAGCGACAAGGACCTGGACCGGGCGGAGGCGATCGTCCGCTCGATGACCCCGGAGGAGCGGCGCAACCCGAAGATCATCAACGGCTCCCGGCGCGCGCGCATCGCCAGCGGGTCCGGCGTCGCCGTCGGCGAGGTCTCGCAGCTGGTCACGAACTTCTTCGAGGGCCAGAAGCAGATGAAGGCGATGTTCAGCGGCGGCATCCCGGGCATGCCGGCCATGCCGGGCATGCGGGCGGCGACCAAGTTGGCCCGCAAGAAGGGCGGCGGCAAGAAGAAGGCGCCCCGCAGCGGTGACCCGCGGCGCGCCGCCGAGATCGCGCGCGGCGCGGCGGCCCAGGGGCCTGCCGCCCAGGGCCCCGCCGCCCAGGGACCGGCCGGCGTCGGCCAGCGCGCCCTGGGCGGCCCCGGCGGCCTGCCAGAAGGCTTCGCCGATAGCCTGGCCGACGGCCTGGCTAACCTGCCGCCCGGCCTGAACTTCCCGGCGCCGCAGCAGAACAACGTGCCCGCCGCGTTCCGCGGCGGCGGCAAGCGCAAGAAGAAGTGATCGTGTGCCAACGGGCGTCATTTTCGGCGTCCAGCAGCACACGATCATGACCGCCCGGCCGGGCAGCCGGGGGAGCAGGGACGCAGGGTTCCCTTCCATCCGCCGCGGCGCAGAGTATCGCCGACCAGGATCGCGGTCTGGCATCGGTCCTGAGTGGCATCTGGCCAGCCGAACCTGAGGGTAGCGGTGCCGCGGGCCGTGTTCGCGTTGTCCCGCCGGACGTCCTTCCAGCGCTCGTCGGCGGGGTGCGCGGCGGCGCCGTCGACCTCGACGCACACGTCATACTCGGCGTACAGGTTGTCCATGTAGGTGGATCTGGCCCCAGTGGCCCCGTGCCTGCGCCTGACCTGCCGGGTGGCACGCGGGAGCCCATGGGCACGTTCGACGCCGGTCACGTAGCGGCGCTCGAGTAGCGAGTGAACTCCGTCTGCGACGTCGGCTAGGGCGGCCGTGACCTCCGTACGCCAGCGCATTCTCTTGCGCGCCGCGACCGCGGCGGCCAGCAGCGGTGCGGTGGTGCGCCTGCGGCCGACCGCCCGGCAGATCCAGGTGAAGGCCTCATCGAAGTCCCGCGCCGCTTCCACGAGATCGAGAACCGTGTCTTCCACCCGGGTCCGGGGCGGTGACAAGGCCGGATGTCTCGCTGCGCCGATCCGCCGAGAGCGGTGAATGACCAGCCCAGGGATCTTCCGCCGCCGCGCCGGATTCCGTCCGGCGGGTACCGTGACGTGAATCAGCTCGCTTGGCTGGTCGATCAGGCCATACAGTTCAGCGGCGGTCTGGTGGCTTAGCGTGGCGCCAGGACCGGCGCGCAGAACGGCGGCCCACAACGTCGCCTCCCGTGGCGGAAGTCCCGAGAATGTCGCGTACACCCCTCGCCGCAGGCGACGCCACCTCCCCGACGCGAGCCGTCGCCTGACCACGTTCCTCGACATGCCCGCACGCAGCACCTGTCGTCGCCCGGCCACGCCAGCCTGGCGTTGGATGGTGTCAGACCAGCTCTCATGCATGGGCACAAGCTTCTAGCCGCCGCCGGGATACGGCCGCCGTCCTCGCCAGCTTGTGGATAACTAACCCGGATCTCCACAATCCGGAGGCACCCCGCACCCCATATCACCCCGCGTGCTATAACGCATCGCGATCGTGTGCCGCCAGGCGTCAAAAATGACGCCGAAGCGCACACGATCAAGGAACGGGGCCCAGGGCGCGGACGGTGTCGATGGTGTCGGCCTCGGCCGCGGTCTTGTCCTCGCGGTAGCGCAGCACGCGGGCGAACCGCAGCGCGAGGCCGCCGGGGTAGCGGGGGCTGCGCTGGACGCCGTCGAAGGCGATCTCCACCACGAGCTCCGGCCGGACATAGACCGTGTATGAATCCCTGCGGTCTTCCAGCTCGAGCAGCCGCTGCGTCTGCCAGGTCAGCAGCTCGTCGGTCAGGCCCTTGAACGTCTTGCCCAGCATGACGAACCCGCCCGTCTCCGGGTCCCGGGCGCCGAGGTGCAGGTTGGACAGCCAGCCGCGGCGCCGCCCGTGCCCCCATTCGACCGCGAGCACCACCAGGTCCAGGGTGTGCCGTGGCTTGACCTTGATCCACCCGGCCCCGCGCCGCCCGGCCGCGTACGGGGTGTCCAGGGACTTGACCACGACGCCCTCGTGGCCGTGCGCGATCGCGTCGGCGAAGAAGGCGGCCGCTTCCCCGGCCGAGTCGGTGACCAGGCGGGGCATGAGCAGCTCGGGCGGCACCGCCCGGGCCAGCGCGGCGTGCCGCTGCTCGTCCGGCAGGTCGATCAGGTCGGTGCCCTCGACCTGGAGCGCGTCGAACAGGAACACAGAAAGCGGGACGGACGGAGCCACCGCGTCCTGGCTGGCGGCGCGGGCCGCGGTGTCCTGGAACGGCAGTGGCCTGCCGTCCTCGCGCAGCGCGATCAGCTCGCCGTCCAGGACCGCCGACGCGGCCGGCAGCTTGGCCAGCACCGCCACGACCTCCGGGAGCCGGCCGGTGATCTCCTCCAGCGTCCGGGTGAACAGGCGCACGTGGCCCTCGGCCAGGTGGACCTGGATCCTGATGCCGTCGAGCTTCCACTCCACCGCGCCGGTCCCGCCGACCTTGGCCAGGGCTTCCTCGATACTCGCGGCGCTGGCGGCGAGCATCGGCCGCACCGGGCGGCCGGCCTCCAGCCCGAACGCGCCCAGCGCGTCCCGCCCGCCGGCCAGCGCCGCGGCGGCCACCGCGCCGAGCGAGCCGCGCAGCATCATGGCCCGGCGGACGTCCGCGACGGGCACCGAAGCCGCGCGGGCGACCGCCTCGGTCATGACGCCCTCCAGCGCTCCCTGCCGGAGTTCGCCGGAAAGCAGGCCGTAAAGGAACCGCTGCTCGTCCTCGGTGGCCCGGCCGAACAGCTCGCTGACCAGGGCCTTGCGCGTCGCCGCCGATCCCTTCCCTGACACCGCCCCGATCGCGGACAAGCCCGAGTCCACCTCGGACAGGGTGAGCGTGGGCACGGCCGCGGGCGTGAACCCGCCCCGCAGCGTGGCCCAGCCGATGCCGATCTGCCGCTGCGGCAGCTCGCCGGACAAGTAGGCCACGGCGATCGGCACCTCGAGCGGCCCGGCCTCGCGCAGCGCGGCGGCCAGCGTCGCTATCTTCGCGAGCCGGGCGCTCGTGGTCGCCACGGCCCGCGACACCTCGGCGATCTCAGCAAGGAGCACACGAACATTCTGCCGTCCCGCGAGACGCGCACGGGTCAGCCGTGCTTAGCCCCCCGCCCCCGGAGCCTGCTCAGGGGGCGGGGGCGGGTGCTGCCCGGCGCCCAGAGCCAGTACCCGACCGGGAACAGCCGGACGTGCAGGTGATCATCAACCAGGCCCCAGAGCCCGCGGCGGGCGAACAGCGCGATGGCGATGGCGACCAGCCCGAGGATGATCAGGTACCAGGCGTTATACGAGGCCAGCGTCTGCTGCAGGAGGATGTAGACGGCGGTGCCGAGGATCGGCCCCTCGATCGTGCCGAGGCCGCCGATGATGGTCGCGAACGCCATCTCGGCGGTCCACTGCACGCTGAACACCGCGCTGGGCTGCACCTGGAGCTGGCTGATCGCGAGCACCGCGCCGGCCGCGCCGCAGCCGATCCCGGCCACCACGAACACGAGCATCCGGGCCAGGCCGACCCGCGACCCGGAGCTGCGGGCGGCGACCTCGTCATCCCGGATGGCGGTGAGCACCAGGCCCAGCCGGCCGCGCAGCAGCAGGTAGACGGTGGCCAGCGCGACGACGGTGACGGCCAGCCCGATCCAGTAGGTGTAGGCGGTGAGCAGCGTCGGGTCGTAGCCGGACAGGCCGGGCAGCGGCATGCCGGTCCCGCCGCCGATCGAGGAGAACTTCTCGATGATGAGCATCACGGTCGCGGCGAGCACCCAGGTGGCGATGGCGAAGTACCCGCTGCGCAGCCGGGAGACCAGCCACCACATGGGAAGCGCGGCGACGCCGCAGGCGATCGCCGCGACCGGGAGCGCGGCGAAGGGCGAGATCCCGTGCAGGGCCAGGATCAGCACGAAATACGCGCCGAGGCCCACGAACGCCTGCTGCCCCACCGACACCAGGCCCGCGTAGCCCGCCAGCAGGTTCCACATGCTGGCCAGCGTGAGCACGATGAACGCCTGCACCATGATGGTGGTGGTGCCCGCGTACACGATGTAGGGGAACAGCGCCAGCACGACGACGACGATGAGGGCGCCCGCGCCGGTCCAGGCCACGTTCCTGCGCGACCGGGTTACCCGGTAATTTTCTTCCGAACGGGCAGGGGTTTCAGTGGCCACGCTCATGATTGCGCCTTCCGCGTGGTCAGGCCCTGGGGCCGGAACACCAGCACGACCAGGAAGACGAGGTACCCGGCCAGCACCTCGTCGGAGATATTGATCTGGGCGCCGATCTGCTGGGCCACGCCGAGCACCACACCGCCGAGCAGCGTGCCCCACAGCGAGCCGAGGCCGCCGATCACCACCGCGGCGAACGCGAAGAGCAGGATCGTGTCGGTGCCCGTGGTCGGCGAGAACTGGGAGTACATGCCGTAGGCGATGCCGGCCAGCGCCACGGTGCCGAACGCGATCGCCGCCGCGATCCCGAACACGTGCCGGTAGTCGATGCCCGACAGCTGGGCCGCCTCCTTGTCGTCGGCCACGGCCCGGATCATCCGGCCGTACCTGGAGGCGGACAGGAAGTACTGCAGGCCGAGCAGGACCACCACGGCCACCGCGAAGATCAGCAGCAGCAGGTAGGCGATCGTGATCTGCGAGCCGATCGAGAACGAACTGGTGATGATGGCGTTGCCGACCCCGAGCGAGTGGCTGTTGGCGTTGACGAACTGCAGCAGCCCGTTCTCGATCACCACGGACAGCCCGAACGTCACGATCAGCGTGGTGAGCACGCTCCGGTCCAGCGACGCCTGGATCATCGTCCGCTGGAGCACGTAGCCGAGCACGGCCATGATCGGCACCACGATCAGGAACGACCACAGCACCGGGATGTGCGTGACGGCGATGACGCCGATCGCCACGTAGCCGGCGAGTATCGCGAGGTCGCCGTGCGCGAGGTTGACGACCTTCATGACCCCGAACATGAGCGAAAGCCCGCAGGCGAACAGCGCGTACAGGCCGCCCGTCAGGATGCCCTGGATGATGTCGTTGACCCAGACCATAACGACTCCGTTTCCTCGGGGGGGACGACCCCCCCAGACCCCCCCCGATCATGGGGGAGCTGCCCGCCCCCCCATACCCCCCTGGGCCCCCGCTTGCGGGGGGACTTCCTGGGCCCGTTGGGCCCAGACTGCCTGGCCCCTGCGGGGCCAGGCCGAAGTAGGCGGCTTCGACCTGCTGCGGCGTGACGTCCGAGGGCCGGCCTTCCAAGGTGGTATGCCCCTCGAGCAGGCACTGCAGATGGGAGGCCACCCGGAGGGCCTGGCTTACGTCCTGCTCCACCAGCAGCACGGTGATCCCGCTGGCCAGGATCTGCGGCATCGTGCCGTAGATGCGCTGGACAACCACCGGTGCCAAGCCGAGGGACAGCTCGTCGAGCAGCAGCACGCGCGGGTTGGCGACCAGCGCCCGGCCGATCGCCACCGATTGCTGCTCGCCGCCCGACAGCTGCGCCGTGCGCTGGGTCCGGCGGTCTGTCATCCAGCCGAACAGCTCGTACACGCGCTCGATCGTCCACGGTCCCTTCCGCGCGTACGTGGCCCCGATCTGGAGGTTCTCCTCCACCGTGAGCGATCCGAACAACCGCCGCCCCTCCGGCACCATGGCGATCCCGCGGGTGGCCCGGCGCTCCGGCCGGACCCTGGTCACGTCCTGGCCGTCGTACCGGATCGACCCCTCGGTCGGGTGGTGCAGGCCGGCGATCGTGCGCAGCAGCGTCGACTTACCCGCCCCGTTCGCGCCGATGATGGCGTACACCTCGCCGGGGAATACCCGCAGCGATACGCGATCCAGGGCCCGCAGCTGCCCGTGGTGCACCGTGAGGTCGCGCACAGCCAATATGGGCTCGCTCGCTCTGCTTGTCTCGCTCGCTCTGCTAGCCCCGCTCGCCTCCGGGCCGCCTTCGAGGCCCCGCCTTCCCTCGTCGCTCGTTCCTCGCTCCTCAGTCCAGCCGGGGCCGCGCCCCTTTGGCTCGCTCACTCTGCTAGTCCCGCTCGCCTCCGGGGCGCTTTCGAGGCCCTGCCTTCCCTCGTCGCTCGTTCCTCGCTCCTCAGTCCAGGCCGGGCCGCGCCCCTTTGGCTCGCTCACTCTGCTAGTCCCGCTCGCCTCCGGGGCGCTTTCGAGGCCCTGCCTTCCCTCGTCGCTCGTTCCTCGCTCCTCAGTCCAGGCCGGGCCGCGCCCCTTTGGCTCGCTCGGATCGGTCATGGGGGGTCTCCCAGGCTGATGTCTTCGGTCAGGGTGCCGCCGCTGAGGGAGGCGGTGACCTCGGAGCCGAGGAAGACCTTGCGGACGGCTGGGGTGGCCAGCACCTCGTCGGGTGTTCCGTCGCCGACGAATGTGCCGCCGGCCAGGCAGATCAGCCGGCTGACCAGCGGGGTGAGCGCGCGCACCACGTGCTCGATCCAGATCACCGCGACGCCCTCGGCGTTGACCCCGCGGACGATCTCGACCAGCTGGGCGACCTCGGGGTCGGTGAGGCCGCCGGCCACCTCGTCAAGCAGCAGCAGTTTCGGCTGCGAGGCCAGCCCGCGGGCGAGTTCCAGCCGCTTGCGCTGCAGCAGGCCGAGCCGGGCGGCGGGTACGTTTGCCTCGCCCATCATGCCGGTCCGCTCGAGCGCTCCGGCGGCCGCCGCGTAGCTGGCCCGGCGCCGCAGCCCGCCGCCCTGCTGCGCGGCGACGAGCACGTTCTCGAACACGGTCATGTCGGTGAACGGCCGGGGCACCTGGTAGGTGCGGCCGATGCCGAGCCGGCACCTGGCCGCCGCGTCCAGCTTGGCGGCCGGGCGGCCGGCGAAGGAGATCGCCCCGGCGTCCGGGGACAGGTCGCCGGAGATGAGGCCGAACAGGCTGGTCTTGCCCGCCCCGTTCGGCCCCACGATCCCGACCGTGTCCCCGGCGCCGACGGCGAACGACAGGTCCTCCGCGATGACGACCCGGCCGAAGCGTTTCGTCACGTGGTCAAGCTCGAGCAGCGGACTTGTCATCCGGTCATGTGTTGGTCGGCAGCAGGTCGCCGGTGGTCGTCACTTGCGGCAGCAAGGTATTGTCGACGACCTTCATCTCCAACGGGTACTTAGTTCCCTTCTGCCACTGCACGCCGACGGGCGGGGTGATCGCCACGCCGGGGGCGGGATTCTTGGCCGAGGCGAAGTCCAGCGGTCCGGCCAGCGCTTTGACGGCGACGTTGTGGATGGCGTCGGCGACCTCGGTCTTGTCGTGCGGGTTGTTCACGGACATGAAGGCGGCGTGCGCGACCTCGAAGAGGCTGTAGTTGCTCAGGTTCGCGTTCCACTGCCCGCCGCCGGCCGCCTCATAGTCGTTAGCGAACTGCTGGCACGTCTCGCCGGTGAAGGAGGACGTCCACGGCATCGTCGGCACCCACCAGGTGTCGGTGGCGACGTTGTTGACCAGGTCGCCGAGGGCATAGGCATCGGTCGGGAACAGCAGGACCTTGGCCACGGTGGCCAGTTTCGGGCGGAAGCCCTGCTGCACGGACTGCTTCCACATGGTGGCGAAGTCAGGCGGCAGCGGCACGTTGGTGAAGAAGTCGGCGTTGGCCGACTTGAACTGGGAGATCATCGAGGAGTAGTTCGTGGTCCCGTCGGTGTAGGGCGACGACAGCTCCATGGTGTAGCCGGCCGCCTTGGCGAAGGTCGGGAATACCGCCCGGAACGCGTTGCCGTCGGAATCGTTGGGATACGCGGCCGCGACCACCTTGTTGGTGTGGAGCTGGGCGTGGATCCTGTTCCACATCGGGATGAAGGTCTGGGCCAGGTGCTCCACGCCGAAGAAGTACATCACGACGTACGTCGCCTTGTCCGTCGCCTTCTGCGGGTTGCCCTTCGGGAAGAGATTGAGATACCACGATTCCCAGGGGATGTTCGCGCAGACCAGCGGCGTGCCGAGCGTTTCGGCCGTGCTGGCCACCGCGTTCACGGTCTCCGGCGTACTCGAGGCCAGCAGCATGTCCACCCGGTCCGCGTTGATGGCCTGCTGGGCCAGCTGGCCGGCCCGGGTCGGGCTGGACTGGGTGTCGTAGGACTTGATGGTGACGTCGTAGGTCTTGCCGCCGATCTTGAACCCGTTCTTGTACTGGGGGGTGGCCCTGATCTTCGACGTCACGAAGTTGTCCGCCGCGCCGAACCCCGCGAGCGAGCCGGTGAGCGGGTGGATCCAGCCGATCGTGATCTGCCCGGCGGCGGATCCTGAGCTGGAGCTGGAGCTCGCGGTGGCCCCCTTGATGCTGGAGCTACATGCCTCAAGCAGTCCGCCGCCCCCCACGACGGCCGCACTGATGCCGGCGGCGCGCAGCAGGCCGCGTCGGCTGATGCCAGGCTCTGTTAGCCGGGGGGGACGACCCCCCCCAGACCCCCCCCGATCATGGGGGGATGCCATCCCCCCATACCCCCTGGCCCCCCTGGCCCCCCAGGCGTGCTGTCGTTATGCGCAGTCTGGTCACTCATGTGCAATCGATCTCCTTTGAGGTCGCGCCAAGGCGCGGGACCGCGTCTGAGGTGACACCGCAACCCCTGGGAATGCGGGGCCATGAGGCCGTGGCGTCATGAGGCTAACATCACCTAAATCGCGTGAGGGAGCGCTCGTGGCGAAGCAGCGAGCGTTCGGCCTCATTGGTTCAGGGGCCCTCGGTGCGGAATGCCTAATGTGCGGGCTCCTATCACTTACTGAGAGTGCGTCCGGCGATGGCCCCGGCTGAAACGTGCGCTCTGCGAACGAACGTGCATATGTAGAACAGTATGGCAACGCTAGGATGGCTGTTCAGGGATAGTCAACGTACGTTATGTAACTGTTTCATAGCGTGAGACAACCGAGGTCGACGGCTTCCTGCGGGGTGCAGGAGCCTAAGGTGCTAATCCTTCCGCCCGCCTCATTGGGCCCCTGGGGCCGCGCCTGCTTTCCCGTCGGCTTCACCCGTCCTACTGGTCACAGCATGGCTGGTGCTGGCTTGTATCTGGTATCGCTAGAGTTCCCGCTGGGACGTCGGCCCCAAACCGGCCGCCCCCGCGCGGCAGGACGGCGCTAGGGGCGATTGCGGTGGCGATTACTAGTAAGGGCCAGTTGTCTGGCACAATGTGATGCTGACCGCTAGGCCATGCGACGCCCTCTCCTCGTTCGCCCGGCCTGGCTCATCTGTGCGGCCCTGTCGACTGTTCCCCGGTCGGCTCGGGTCCGCCGCTTCGCATCTATCGCTGGGAGAAGACCACAGTCGTGGCTGTCAAGATCAAGCTGAAGCGCCTGGGCAAGATCCGGGAACCTTACTACCGGATCGTTGTCGCCGACGCGCGCACCAAGCGTGATGGGCGCGCCATCGAGGAGATCGGCAAGTACCACCCGAAGGCCGAGCCCTCGCTCATCGAGGTGAACTCCGAGCGGGCACAGCACTGGCTCTCGGTGGGCGCTCAGCCGACCGACCCGGTTCGCGCCCTGCTCAAGATCACCGGGGACTGGCAGAAGTTCACCGGGGAGGCGGGAGCCGAAGGCACGCTGCGGACCGCCAGGCTGCGCGAGGACAAGAAGGAGCGCTTCGAGGCCGCCGCCAAGGAGAGCCAGGCCAGCAAGGAAGCCAAGGAAGACAGGGGCACTAAGGCCGCGACCCAGTCCAGGGCCGCCAGGCCGGCCAAGGACACCGCGGCCAAGGACACCGCGGCCAAGGACACCGCCGGCCAAGGACACCGCGGCCAAGGACACCGCGGCCAAGGACACCGCGGCCAAGGACACCAGCCCGGCCAAGGACACCGCGGCCAAGGACACCGCGGCCAAGGACACCGCGGCCAAGGACACCGCGGCCAAGGACACCGCGGCCAAGGAAACCAGCCCGGCCAAGGACACCCCGGCCAAGGACACCGCGGCCAAGGAAAGCCCGGCCAAGGAAAGCCCGGCCAAGGAAAGCGCCGCTAAGGACAGCAGTGCCAAGGACAGCAGCGCCAAGGCGGCGGACGCCGTCGAGGCCGACGGGCAGACCGCGGGCCAGGACGCCGGGGCCGCTGAGGTAAAGGCGGCGGCTGGTGAGTCAGGGAGCGGAGCCTGACGTGCTTGAGGAAGCCCTCGAGCACCTGGTACGGGGCATCGTCCAGTTTCCGGACGACGTCCAGGTCGCCAGCAGGACGCTACGCCGGGGCAACGTCCTCGAGGTGCGCGTGCATCCCGATGACCTCGGTAAGGTCATCGGCCGCGGCGGGCGCACCGCCAGGGCGCTGCGGACAGTGATCAATGCCCTGGCGGCGGGCCGCTACGTCCGCATCGACCTGCTGGACGCCAACGAGGTCCGCTGATCTGGATGCGGGTGATCGTCGGCCGGATCGGCCGCCCGCACGGGATTCGCGGTGAGGTCGTGATCGGGGTCAGGACGGACGAGCCTGACCTTCGGTTCGCCGTGGGCGCGGTGCTCGACTTCGAACGCACCCTCTCCGCCGGTACCGGCCCGGGCGCCGGTGACGGGCAGCTGACGGTCGAGGCGACGCACTGGCATTCGGGACAGCTCCTGGTCGCGTTCGCCGGGATTACCGACCGGACCGCGGCCGGGGAGCTGACCGGCGGCTGGCTGAGCGTCGATTCAAGCCAGCTGCCGGAAACCGAGGATCCGGACGAGTTCCGCGACCACGAGCTGATCGGCCTGTCGGTGCGGACGGCGGCCGGCCAGGCTCTGGGCGTGGTCACCGACGTGCTGCACTATGGCCAGGACCTGCTCGTGATCCGCCGGGCACCGCAGCAGGACGGACCGGACCGCGAGTCCCTGGTGCCGTTCGTGAAGGCCATCGTGCCCGAGGTGGACCTCGGCGCCGGGGTGATCGTCATCGACCCGCCGCCGGGCCTGCTCGATCCCGCGCAGGCGGATTAGGTGGCTGCTCGTGGTACCGCTGCCCGTTCTCAATAAATAAAGGGAGAGGGCGTGGGGCTGCGCATCGAAATCGTGACGATATTCCCCGAATACTTTGACAGCCCGCTCAGGGTATCGCTGATCGGGAAGGCGGCCGCGCGGGGCGATATCGAGTTCCGCGTGCACGACCTGCGGCGCTGGGCTACGGACGTGCACCACACCGTGGACGACCTGCCGTTCGGCGGCGGGCCCGGCATGGTGATGAAGCCGGACGTCTGGGGCGATGCGCTGGACGAGATCATCGGGCCGGACGGGGGCGCCCGGCTGATCGTGCCGACGCCGAGCGGGGTGCCGTTCACCCAGGACGCGGCGGCCAGGTACGCGGCGCAGCCGCGGCTCATCTTCGCCTGCGGCCGGTACGAGGGCATCGATGGCCGGGTGGTCGATGAGATGCGCACGCGCGTGGGCGTCGACGAGGTGAGCATCGGCGACTATGTGCTGGCCGGCGGCGAGGTCGCCGCCCTCGTCATGCTCGAGGCCGTCGGCAGGCTGCTCCCCGGGGTCCTGGGCAACGTGTGCTCGGCCGGGGATGACTCGTTCGGCGGCGACCCGGGGCAGGCCAGTGCCATGCGCGGCCTGCTCGAGGGGCCGGTGTACACCAGGCCGCGGGTCTGGCGGGGACGCGAGGTGCCGGAGGTCCTGCTGTCCGGCCACCATGCCGCGATCACCCGCTGGCGGCGCGATATGGCGCTGCGCCGGACCGCCGCTCACCGGGCGGACCTGATCGGGACGCTGCCCGACCTGGACCGGCGCGACCGGCAGGTACTGGCCGAGGCCGGATATACTTACGACGCTCCCGCGGCCGCAGGGGGCGATTTCGCGGCTTCCGGGCCCGGGCTCGGGGCGGACGAGGGTCGGCCTTCCGCCGGTGGCTTTCCGGTTAGCGGCGAAGATATGGCACACTGAAGTCCGCTGCCTTCATCGGCATGCGGTCTTCAGTCACCCAGGACGCCCCTGACACCAGCCGGCTGCTGCCGGGCGCCACGCACACGACCACCACCGAGGAAACCCTGTCATGCATACCGCGATCGCCGAAATCGAGCAGGCCCAGACCCGGTTCTGACATCCCGGACTTCAGGCCCGGGGACACGCTGAAAGTTCACGTCCGGGTCACCGAGGGGAACCGTTCGCGGATCCAGGTGTTCCAGGGCGTCGTGATCCGGCGTCAGGGCAGCGGGGCGCGGGAGACCTTCACCGTCCGCAAGGTCAGCTACGGCGTAGGCGTCGAGCGGACGTTCCCGGTGCACAGCCCGTCCATCGACAGGATCGAGCCGGTCACCCGGGGCCGCGTGCGCCGCGCCAAGCTGTACTACCTGCGGGACCTGCGCGGCAAGGCGGCACGCATCAAGGAGCGCCGCGACCAGACCGGCAGCTGACGTGCCCGGCGGGGGGCAGGCGACGGACGACCAGGATGATCCTGGCTCGCTCGCGTCGGCCCGCACCTCTGCCTCGATGGGAGAGCTGGCGGCGGACGGACGTGCTCCAGTGGCCAAACCCGCTAAGAAGAAGCGAAGCTTCTGGCGCGAGCTGCTGACCATCGTGGTGGCCGCCGCCGCCCTCACCCTGCTGGTCAAGGCCTTTGTCGTTCAGGTCTACCGGATCCCCTCGGCGTCGATGGAGAACACCCTCCAGATCGGCGACCGGGTCCTGGTGAACAAGCTCGTCTACCACTTCCGGGGTATTGCCCGCGGCGACATCGTGGTGTTCAGCGGCCAGGACTCGTGGGGGCCCGACGCCCCCCCGCCGTCCGGCGATCCGGTGATCCGGGTCTTCGATGACGTGCTCTCGGACATCGGGCTGCGGAGCAGCCAGACCTATTACATCAAGCGGGTGATCGGGCTGCCCGGCGATCACGTGGCGTGCTGCGACGCCCAAGGTCGGGTCACGGTCAACGGCGTCCCGCTGAGCGAGAGTTCCTACATCTACCCCGGTAACGCCCCGTCGGCCTTCCGGTTCAGCGCCATCGTGCCCGCCGGCGATGTCTGGGTCATGGGAGATCACCGCGGGGACTCCGATGATTCCCGGTATCACCCCGGCTCTCCGGGCGGCGGCGCCGTCCCGGAAAACGAGGTCGTCGGCCGTGCGTTCCTGATCATCTGGCCGCCATCGCAGATCCGCGATCTGCCCATCCCCGCCACTTTCGGCCAGGCCGCGCTGCACGCGGGGGCCGCCGGAGCGCCGGTGCTCGGCGTCAGCGGGGGAGTGCTTACCACCGGCGGAGCCGCGCTGAGCGCCGCGGCGGCTGTCCCCGTGGCGGGTACCGCAAGTGCCGCCGGCCTGATCGGCGCGCCCTTGCTCCTGGCGCGCCGTCGCCGTCGCCGTCGCCATCGCCAGCGTAAATAGCCACCAGCCGCCGCGCCGTTCTCTTAACCCGGCCCGCATGTGACCTGTGATCCTATCGAGGGAAATGCGATTCCCGTCCGCAATTGCCGGGCTATCGGACCTGCGGAGCCCGGCGGGGCGGCCGCTCAGGTGGCCAGATAATGGCGCTAAGCTCGGGTGGATGACGGCGGCACGGGTCAGCGGGCGCCGTCCAGACCCGGGACAGGCGATGGCCGGCCTGCCGGGCGCGGCCGTAACGGTCGCGGTAAGCGGTGAACGTAAACGGAGGGGGCGCGGATGAGCGGTGCTGGCCGGGGCATGACGCCCGGTGCCGAGCCAGACGCTGGCCCGGATGATGGCGCCGAATCTCCGGTCCGGGACCAGAGCCAGGCGGCCAGTTCAGATACCGGGCCCGGGACGGCCCCCGGCGGCGCCGACGAGTCCGCGGAGGGCACATCGGGACGACCGGCCACCCCCGGGGCGGCTGGGGAGGGTGCGACCCCGGGATCAGGATCGGCGGATTCCCCGGAGTCTTCGGGATCCGCGGATTCTCCGGGAACGGAGGGTTCTGCGGGAACGGAGGATTCTGGCGCCGCCGGACGCCGCCCCGCGGCCCGGCGCAAGGGCAAGCGCGGCGGACGGTTCCTGCGCGAGCTGGTGATCTTGGTGGCGATCGCGCTGGTGATCGCGGTCGCGATCAAGACCTATGCCATCCAGGCATTCTTCATACCTTCCGGATCGATGGAAAACACGCTCGAGATTAATGACCGGGTTCTGGTCAATAAGATCGTTTATGACCTTCGCGGCATTCACCGCGGCGATATCGTCGTCTTCAACGGGGCTGGCTCATGGGACCCGGGTTCGGTGCCCACGAGCTCGAATTTCGCCGAAGAGTTCGTTAACGGCTTTGCCAGCATGTTCGGCTTCGGGCGGCCGGGCGACATCCTCATCAAGCGGGTCATCGGGCTGCCCGGGGACCACGTGGCCTGCTGCGACGCCCAGGGGCGGGTCACCGTCAACGGCGTGCCCCTCAACGAGGGGTCCTACCTCTATCCGGGCGACGTTCCCTCCGATATCAGGTTCAACATCGTCGTGCCGTCCGGCAGCCTGTGGGTGATGGGCGACCACCGGCTCATTTCCGATGACTCCAGGGACCACGAAGGCGATCCCGGCGGCGGCGCGATACCGGAGAGCGCGGTGCTCGGCCGGGCCTTCGTCATCATCTGGCCGCCCAGCCGGTGGCGCATCCTGCCCATCCCGGCCACCTTCGAGCAGTCCCAACTCGGCGCCCGGCCGGCTGCCTCGGCGGCGCCCGCGGCCGCCAGCGCGAGCACCGCAGGCCTGCTCTCGGCCCGGCTCGAACCCTCGAGCCCGGCCTTGCCGCTGTCCCTCGGCTTCGCCGCCGCTATCCCTGTCAGCTGGCTGCAACGCCGCTTCCGGACCCGGATCGCCCGGCGCCGCGCCGGGCGCCGCAAGCCCAGCCCGCCCGCGGCCTAGCGCCTTGGCCGCGTTACCGCGATAACTGACGTAATCTTCCCAGTGTCATGACCCGCCATCCTGGTGCGCCGACAGCCAGCCTGGCCCCTTCGGCCCCCCCAACCTCGTCTGCCTCCATGACCCCGTCAGAACCTCTGGTCCCGACCCGGAACCCGTATCCCAGGTATCCGGGCTATACCCCCAGACGCGACGGCGGCCTGGCGGCCTATGAGACCGTGCTCGGCCGCGCTGGTTTCGCTCCCGTGGCCGGTATCGACGAGGCCGGTCGCGGCGCGTGCGCTGGACCGCTGGTGGTCGCGGCCGTCGTCCTCGACCCCGCCAGCATCCGGCGGATGCCTGGCCTGGCCGA
This sequence comes from uncultured Actinomycetes bacterium, assembly GCA_963806335.1. Classification (GTDB taxonomy): domain Bacteria; phylum Actinomycetota; class Actinomycetes; order Streptosporangiales; family Streptosporangiaceae; genus Palsa-504. Next base: position 205,173 of record CAWDXO010000008.1, on the reverse strand, counting down.
CTCCAAGCTGCTATCCCCGCAGGCCAGGGAGGATGCGTACGTCGAGGTGCTGCGCCGGGCTATCGACTGGCACGTGATCGTGATCGGTTCGGACCAGATCGACGCGACCGGACTGCACATCTGCAACGTCTCGGGCATGCGCCGCGCGTGCGCGGGCCTGCGCACCAAGCCGGGGTACGTGCTCACCGACGGCTTTCCCGTCCGCGGCCTCGGCTCGCCCGCGCTGGCGGTCTGGAAGGGCGACCGGGTCACCGCGTCTGTGGCGGCGGCCTCGGTCGTGGCCAAGGTCAGCCGGGACCGGATGATGCGAGACCTGCACGAACGTTATCCCTTGTACGGGTTCGATCGGCATAAGGGATATGTGACCGATGAGCATGTACGTGCCCTGGCCGAGCACGGGCCGTGTCCGGCCCACCGGTATTCGTTCGTGAACGTGATCAGGGCGGCGGGCCAGGAGGACCGCGATCGCGCGGAACCGCTGGACCCGGACCTCGTAGCCGCCGGCCTCGTCGACCCGGCGGACGCCATGACCCCGGTGGCGGCAGCTGGCGCTGGCTCCGTATCGGCCCTGGTGGCCTCGGAACTGCGTCTGGCGGGTATATCGGGGGAAACGAGAGGAGAATGAACTCATGAGCGCGGAGGACCTTGAGAAGTACGAGGCGGAGATGGAGCTGCAGCTCTATCGTGAGTACCGCGATGTCGTCGGGTTGTTCACGCACGTGGTCGAGACCGAGCGCCGGTTCTACCTCACGAATGACGTGGAGCTGAATGTCCGGTCAAGCGACAACGGTGAGGTCTTCTTCGAAGTTACGATGCGGGATGCCTGGGTGTGGGACATGTACCGGCCCGCCAGGTTCGTCAAGAACGTCCGCGTGGTCACCTTCAAAGACGTCAACATCGAGGAACTGGCCAAGGCTGACTTGGAAGTTCCCGCAGACAAGCCGGACTTTCCGGCCTAACCTCCGCGGAGGGGCGAATGTTGGGGCTTCCCGACGGGGTGACCGCCTGCCTGTTCGACATGGACGGCGTGGTCACCCAGACAGCGGTGGTGCACGCGGCGGCGTGGAAGGAAATGTTCGACGAGTTCCTTCGCGATCACGCCAAGCGCACCGGAACCGAGTTCGTCCCGTTTGATCCGAACGCCGACTACGACGCGTTCGTCGACGGCAAGCCGAGACTGGACGGAACCAGGGCGTTCCTGGCGTCACGAGGCATCGACTTGCCCGCAGGCGCGCCGGATGACCCGCCGGGGACGGCCACAGTGTACGGCCTGAGCAACCGCAAGAACGCCCTGGTCCTGGCCAAGCTCGCCGCCGGAGGCGTTCAGGTCTACGAGGGCAGCATCCGCTATATCCGGGCGGGGCGGGAAAGGGGAATAGCGACCGCGATCGTATCCTCGAGCGCGAACACCAAGCAGGTGCTGGATTCGGCCGGCATCGCGGACCTGTTCGACGTCCGGATCGACGGGCAGATCGCGGCCGAACGCAGCCTGCGCGGAAAGCCCGCGCCCGACACCTTCCTCGCGGCGGCGCAGGAACTGCACATGCCGCCCAGCCGCGCGGTGGTGTTCGAGGACGCGCTGGCTGGCGTTGAGGCCGGCCGGGCCGGCGGCTTTGCCCTGGTGGTCGGCGTCGACCGAGTGGGCCAGGCAGACCAGCTCAAGGTGCACGGGGCGGACATCGTGGTGAAGGACCTCGCCGGCCTCCTCGACGAGGACCCGCCCTCGGACAAGGACGTTCGATGATCAAGCAGTCCGCGTACGGTACGGAGCCCTGGCGGCTCGTCGAGAACCGGCTTGACCTCGAGCTCCTCGCCCAGAGTGAATCGATCTTCGCCCTGTCGAACGGGCATATCGGGCTGCGCGGCAACCTCGACGAGGGTGAGCCGCACGGGCTGCCCGGCAGCTACCTGAACTCGGTCTTCGAGGTCCGCCCGCTGCCGTACGCCGAGGCCGGCTACGGCTATCCCGAGAGCGGGCAGACCGTCATCAACGTCACCAACGGCAAGATAATCCGGCTGCTGGTCGACGATGAACCGTTCGACATCAGGTACGGCAACCTGCACTCGCACGAACGCATCCTGGACATGCAGGCAGGCACGCTGACCAGGCAGGTCGACTGGTCTTCCCCCGCCGGGGCCAGGATCAGGGTGACCTCGGTCCGGATGGTGTCGCTCACCCAGCGCGCGATCGCCGCGATCAGCTACACCGTCGAGCCGGTGGATTCCAAGCTGCGGCTCGTGCTTCAGTCCGAGATCGTCGCGAACGAAGAGCTGCCACCGGCCGGCAGTGACCCGCGCCTATCGGCCATCCTCCAGAATGCCCTGGTCAGCGAGGAGCACCAGGCCTCCAACGCCGGCGCGCCGCCCCGTGCCGTCTTGGTGCACAGGACGCGGCTCAGCGGGCTCCGGATCGCGGCCGGGATGTCTCATGTGATCAACGGCCCGGAGAGGATGGCCATCCGGCCCGAGTCCTATGACGACCTGGGCCGGGTGACGGTGGCGGCCGAGGTCGCCCCGGGCGAGCAGATCCACATCGTGAAGCACATTGGCTACGGCTGGTCAAGCGGGCGGTCCAGGCCGGCTCTGATCGACCAGGTGGTAGGCGCGCTGGCGGCCGCCCACCTGACCGGCTGGGACGGCCTGCTGGCCGAGCAGCGGGCCTACCTCGACGAGTTCTGGGAAGGCGCCGACGTCGAGGTGGACGGTGACGCCGAGATCCAGCAGGCGGTGCGCTTCGGGCTGTTCCATATCCTGCAAGCCGGAGCGCGGGCGGAGTACCGCCCGATCGCGGCGAAGGGGCTGACCGGGACCGGCTACGACGGGCACACGTTCTGGGACACCGAGACCTTCGTTTTGCCCGTGCTCATGTACACCCACCCGTCCGCCGCGGCCGACGCCCTGCGCTGGCGGCACTTGGTCCTGCCGGAGGCGAAGCGGCACGCGACCGAGCTCGGCCTGGCCGGGGCAGCGTTCCCGTGGCGGACGATCCGGGGTCAGGAATGCTCCGGCTACTGGCCCGCCGGGACCGCGGCGTTCCATATCAACGCCGACATCGCCGACGCCGTCAGCCGCTACCTGGACGCCACCGAGGACTCGGCGTTCGAGGAGGAGGTCGGCCTTGAGCTGCTGGTCGAGACGGCGCGGCTGTGGCGGTCGCTCGGCCAGCACGACGCCGTCGGCCGGTTCAGGATCGAGGGCGTGACCGGGCCGGATGAGTACAGCGCCATCAAGGACAACAACGTCTACACCAACCTGATGGCGCAGCGGAACATGGCCTGCGCCGCCGATATGGCCACCAGGCTGCCCGTGGTGGCTGAGGCGCTCGGGGTGACGACGGAAGAGGCCGCGTCCTGGCGTGACGCCGCGGCTGCGATATACATCCCGTTCGACGAGCGCCTCGGCGTGCACCCGCAGCACGAGGGGTTCACCGACTACGCCAGGTGGGATTTCAAGAACACCCCGGAAGATCACTACCCGCTGCTGCTGCACTACCCGTATTTCCAGCTCTACCGCAAGCAGGTGGTCAAGCAGGCGGACCTGGTGCTCGCCATGTACCTGCGGACGGATGCCTTCACGCCGGAACAGAAGGCGCGAAACTTCGCCTACTACGAGCCGCTCACGGTGCGCGACTCCTCGCTGTCGGCCAACACGCAGGCCGTGATTGCCGCCGAGGTCGGCCAGCTCGACCTGGCCCATGATTACCTGGCCGAGGCCGCGCTCATGGACCTGCGGGACGTCGAACACAACACGTCCGACGGCGTCCACATGGCCTCGCTGGCCGGCGCGTGGATGGCGCTGGTCGCGGGCTTCGGCGGGATGCGCGCGGGCGCGGGCGCACTGACTTTTAGCCCCCACTTGCCCGGCGGGATATCGGAGCTGAAGTTCCGGCTGCGTTACCGGGGCCGGAAGCTACGGGTCACCATCAACTCGGAACGGGCCAAGTACGAACTGCTGGAAGGCGACCCGCTACCGGTGGTCCACCACGGCAAGGAATTCGAGCTCGGCAAGAAGGCCGCGCAGCACGACATCCCACCTCTCCAGGCCGGGCCGCGTCCGGAGCAGCCGCCGGGCCGCGCCCCGTTCGGCCGGGCCGGCTTGTAACCGCTGCTGCCCTGACCTGCTGCTGCCCCGGCAGCGGAGTGCCTGCTACGGACCGCCACCGGCTGGCCGGCCGGCCGCTCGCCGCTCGCCGGAGCGGGACGCCGCCGGGTTACGCTGTCGCGGCCCGGTCACCCACGAGGCGGTCCAGGAACTCGGCGACCGCGCTCTGACCGGCACTGAGCGCGGCGACGGGGTCATCGGCGCGCGCGATCATCAGGGCTACCTCGTTGACCGCGGCGAGCACGATGTGGGCGAACACGTCCACGTGACGTCGCTCGACGCTGCCCGCCTCGGCGGCGTACGTGAGGGCGGCCTTGATCCACCCGAGGCTGTTCTGTTCGTCAAGCTCCCGCCACCGCTGCCAGCCCAGCACCGCCGGCGCGTCGATCAGCACGGTCTGCTGGACGACCGGGTCGGCGGCCAGCCGGATCCACCCGAGCAAGCCGGCCCGCAACGCGGCCACCGGGTCCGGAGCATCCCGCTCCGCCTCCGCCAATTGCCGGCCGACCCGGGCGGCGACCTCCTCCAGGACCGCCCAGAACAACGCGTCCTTGCCCGGGAAGTGGTGATAGAGCGAGCCGCGGCTGGCTCCCGATTCGGCCAGTACCGTCTTGATCGATGTGCCGTCGTAGCCATGCGCGGCGAACAGCCGCGTCGCGACGTCGACCAGATGGGCCCGAGTGGCCTGACCCCGCTCGACGTTCTTGTTCACCCGCATTCTCCCGGCACGTTCACCCGCATGTTCACCCGGTACATTCACCCGCATTTTCCCGGCACGATTGACAGACCGACCGCCGGTCTGGAACAGTTAGACCGCCGGTCGGTATTTCAGGACACTGTACCCCGCCGACCCGCCGGCGAGGGGAGAAACCGTGCCCGCCGCGCTAGAACACCTCGATAAGCACCGCAGCCAGGTGCACACCCGATCAGGTCCCGCCAGCTATATCGACACCGGCGGCCCGGGTCGCGCGGCGCTGTTCGTCCACGGGATTGGCACCAGCAGTTACCTGTGGCGGCACGTGATCGACCAGCTCGACGGCCAACGCCGCTGCGTGGCCGTCGACCTGCCGCTGCACGGGCAGACTCCCGCGGTCGCCGACCAGGACTTCTCGCTGCCTGGCCTCGCCCGCTTCCTTGCCGACTGCTGCGACTCACTCGAACTGACTGATGTCGACCTCGTCGCGAACGACACCGGCGGCGCGGTCTCCCAGGTATTCGCCGCCGGCCATCCCGATCGGCTGCACACCCTGACCCTGACCAACTGCGAAGCGCACGACAACGTCCCGCCCAAGGCGCTCATGCCGGCGGTCCTTCTCGCCCGGATGGGCCTGTTTGCGCGCATCGCACCCTGGCTGAATCGAGACATCCGGCGGGCTCGCAGAATGGCCGGCAGCGGCTACCAGGACGTCGCTAACCTGCCAGACGACATCGTGCGCGCCTGGCAGGAACCGCTGCTCGGCAGCAGGGAATCGGCCCGCCAGTACCAGCGCTTGTTGATCTCACTACACGCCCGCGACCTGCTAGCGGTCGAACCCGCCCTGACCCGGCTGCGCGTCCCGACCCTTATCGTCTGGGGCACCGGCGACATGTTCTTCCGCCTCAAGTGGGCCTACTGGCTCCGTGACACCATTCCCGGCGCCACCGACGTCGTCGAGATCAAGGGTGCGCGCCTCTTCTTCCCCGACGAGCGGGCCACCGAATTCACCGCGGCGCTGCGCCGCCATTGGGACGCCAATCCCTGACAGACGCGACAGCTTCCGGGCGTCGAGCTAGCCGGAGCAGCCTCCGTGCGACCCGCGGCACCTCTTAACGTGCCCTGGCTCAGACGCCTCCCCGGAAATTGAACCACCCGGCACTGACATTTCCGGATTCTTTTCCACCGGCGCGCTTATCGCTGGCCCGGTTTTCCACAGCCTCGGCGACTGTCCGGCGGGTCACCCCTGGTTACGGCGATGGTCGTAACCGGAGGTGATGGCGATGCGCGCGAAGGACGTCCTTGGTAAGTCCGGTGAGCAGGCGGCCGCTGAATACCTGGAGGCATCCGGCCTGCGGATCCTGGACCGCAACTGGCGATGTGCGGACGGCGAGATCGACATCGTGGCGGTCGAGCGTCATGCGCTGGTGGTCTGCGAGGTGAAGTCCAGGACCGGGCTGCGCTACGGCAGTCCGCTCGAGGCCGTCAGCCGGGCTAAGCGGGCCCGGCTGCGCCGGCTCGCGATCCAGTGGCTGAACGCTCACGGCGTCCGGTTCGATCAGGTCCGGATTGACGTGATCGGCCTGGTGTACGAGGGCACCGGCGGGTTCACCATCGAGCACATCCGAGGGGTGGGGTAGCCGTGGCCCTGGCCCGTACCTACTCGGTGGCCTTGATCGGGGTCACCGGTCACGTGGTCGAGGTCGAGGCGGACATCGCGAACGGCCTGGTCGGCATGATCTTGGTCGGCTTGCCCGATACGGCGCTGCGGGAGGCACGGGACCGGATCCGCGCCGCGATCGTCAACAGCGGCGAGGAATGGCCGCAGCGGAAGATCACCGTCGGCCTCTCCCCGGCCAGCTTGCCCAAGCGCGGCAGCTGGTTCGACCTGGCCATCGCGATCGGTCTGCTCACGGCAGCGGGCACGGTGCCGAGGGCGGCCGTGGACGGGGTGATGTTCTTTGGCGAACTCGGCCTGGATGGGACACTGCGCCCGGTGCGCGGCGTGCTCCCCGCCGTGGCCGCCGCGGTCGAAGCGGGGTTTTGCAAAGTCATGGTGGCCCAGGCGAACACGTCCGAAGCCGCCCTGGTGCCCGGCGTACACGTGATCGCGGCCTCCAGCCTGACGACGGCGGCCGACTGGCTTCGCGGCACGCCGGGCTTGCACGGCGGATTGCCCGTGACCGAGTTCGAAGGCGGCCAAGAACTCCCTGGTGGCTCCTTTCCTGTCGGCCAAGCCGCCCCCGACAGCCCTGCCGGCAGCGGCGGCAGTAGCAGGCCTGACGACAGTAGTGCCGGTAAGCCGACCCGACTGGGCACCGCGGCGGCACCTGACCTCGCCGAGCTGCTCGGGCAATCGACGGCCCGGCGGGCCGCCGAGGTGTGCGCGGCCGGCGGTCATCATCTGTCGCTGCTCGGGCCGCCCGGTGCAGGCAAGACGATGCTAGCCGAGCGTATTCCCACCATTTTGCCCAGGCTCGACACCGCCGCCGCGCTTGAAGTCACGGCAATCCACTCGGTAGCGGGCACCTTGCCCCCGGAGGTCCCGCTGCTGACCGATCCACCGTTTCTCGCCCCGCACCACACCGCGACCAAGGCGGCGATCGTGGGTGGTGGCAGCGGCATTATCTTTCCCGGCTCGGCGTCGCTGGCCCACCGGGGCGTCCTGTTCCTAGACGAGGCGCCGGAGTTCGCCAAGGACGTACTTGACGCGCTACGCCAGCCGCTCGAAGCGGGTGAGGTCGTGGTAGCCAGATTGGGGGTTATCGCAAGGTTTCCAGCCAGGTTCACCCTGGTTCTGGCCGCGAACCCATGCCCGTGCGCGAGGATGGCCGGACCAGCCGAGGGCTGCAGCTGCAGCCCCGCCATGCGCCGCCGTTACCTGGGACGGATCTCGGGGCCACTCCTCGATCGCGTTGATATAAAGATCGAACTCGGCCCGGTGGGCCGCAAGGAATTGCTGAGCGACAGGAACTTTGCCGAGTCAAGCCGGACTGTGGCGCTACGGGTCCTCCAGGCCAGGGAACGTGCCGCTCACCGGCTGCGCGGCACGCCATGGCGCCTCAACGCCGAGGTTCCCGGATCAGAGTTGCGCCGGAGCTGGCCGCCGGCGCCAGGTTCGCTGCGCGTAGTGGAATGCTCCCTGGAGCGGGGCCAGATCAGTGCGCGTGGCGTGGTCAAGGTCATCCGCGTCGCATGGACCATCGCCGACCTGGCGGGTCGGCCGCGCCCGACCCGCGATGACTGCGATACCGCCCTCGGCCTGTGGCTCGGGGTGCGGCGATGAGCTCGATGACGTCGTCGGCCGCCCCGCTCACCGCGCAGAAGCTGGCCCGGGCTGCGCTGACTTACCTGGCCGAGCCGGGCGATCCCGCCCTCGGGGCCCTGCTGGGAATCTGCGAACCGGACGAGGTGCTGGCCGCGATCAAGGCGGACCTGCTGCCCGGGACCGGGCCCGGATGCGGCGACAGCCCGGCTAGCCGGGCGGCGCTGGAGCGCGCGCTCGGTCGCTGGCGCGTTCGCCTGCCGGGGCTGCCCGGCGACGAGGACCTCGCCGGCGCCTGCCGCGATGGCATCAGGCTGCTCTGCCCGGGGGACCCCGAATGGCCCACCGCACTTGACCAGCTTGGCCAGGCCCGCCCCTATGCACTGTGGCTGCGTGGGCACGCCGACCTGCGCGTCAGCTGTCAGCGTTCGGCGTCCATCGTGGGATCACGTGCCGCCACCGGATACGGCGCGCACGTGGCCGGTGAGGTCGCCGCTGACCTCGGCGAGCGAGGTTGGACGGTCGTCTCAGGCGGTGCTTACGGCATCGACGCCGCCGCGCACCGGGGCGCGATGGCCACGGCCGGTATCACGATCGTGGTGCTGGCCTGCGGCGTCGATTACCCGTATCCCGCGGGCCACGCCGGGCTGTTCGCCGATATCGAGGCGCAGGGTCTGGTGATCAGTGAGTGGCCGCCGGGCCGCCGTCCCGCGCGGATGAGGTTTCTGGTCCGCAACCGGGCGATCGCCGCCCTGACCTGCGGAACCGTGATCGTAGAGGCGGGTGAGCGCAGCGGTGCGCTGAACACCGCGCGCCACGCGGCCGACCTGGGCAAGCCGCTGATGGCCGTGCCTGGACCGGTGACCTCGGCTCAGTCGGCGGGTTGCCACCGGATCATGCGGGAATGGGGCGCGAGCTGTGTCACCAGCGCCGCCGACATCATCGAGATGCTTTCGCCGGTGAGCACGGCGGCCACGCCTGCGCCCGGGGGCGGGCCGGGTACGCCGACGTCGCCGGGGCGCCGGTCGCCAGGTCCTGGCTCGTCGCTCTCGCGCGATGACCTCGATTCCGATAGTGCCAGGATCCTCGACGCGTTTCCCGCGCGCGGCGCGGCCGGGACCTCGACGCTCGCGGTCGAGGCGGGGGTGGATCTCGATTCGGTGCTGCGCTGTGTCGGCGTGCTGGCCGGGTACGGCTTCATCGAGCGCTGCGACGGCGGCTGGCGCCTGCGCAAGCGCGCCTAGCCCGTCACGCGATGCTCGCCTGAGCTGTTACCCCACCATGGCCTCGGCCTCGGCCTCGTAATCAGGCTCGTAATCGGCCTGAAGCCCGGCCTCGACGTCAACCTCAATTTCTTTCTCGGCCTCAGTCTCAGTCTCGTCCTCGAACTCGAGCTCCAGGGTGCGTTCCTTGGCGAGCTGGTCCAGGCCGTAGCGCTCGACGTGATCCGGGTCGGTGAGGCTGATGGTCCGCAGCCCCTGTCGGGTCAGGCGCTCGTTGATCTCAGTGAGATGCTCGCGGACCAGTTGCTTCTCAGCGTCGGTGATCTTGCCCTTGTGCGGCTTGCCGGCATGCTCCAGGGTGGCGTAGTCGAGGCGGTCACCCCGGGAGGCGCCGTTGGCCGGCGCCCTGGAGCTGCGCCGGGCGGGCCGGGCGCTGATCAGGAGCGCGCTCATCGGGTTTTCCGTGGCCAGCTTGTCGAAGACGTCAGCCTCGATGACGATACGGCGCGGCTCGATGTCGTCGCGGAGGTAAAGATCCACGACCGCTACCCGCAGCGCGGCCTGCTCCAGGGCTTCGGCTTCGTCGGCGAGGGCCTCGATCTCGACCGGGCCGTCACCGAGTTCGGGGTGCTCGTGGACCACGATGCGAGCCAGTGTGTCGTCATGCATGATGAGCTGGCCACTCAGGTCACTGAACCGGACAGTCTTCTGACCCATGCTCGATCCCTCTCTTCGTAACTCGATCTAGGCACTGGTGCGAGCGCCTTCGGTGGCCTCGCGGCGACGCCGAGACCCGCGGGTGAACGCACGAATCACCCTGCCGTATCGAATTCGCCGTGTCAAACTTCAGTTCGATCGGCGTGTCGTTATGCGAAATCACTCGCGATTGCCTCGCGCCCGGCCTGTCTCGTGCTCATCTGCCGGTCCGAGGTGCAGACTAGGCCTATGAAAGAAGCCGGGTGGCCGGACGACGCCGGGGGGCCGGACGACGCCGGGGAACAGTTGCCGCCCCAGCTAGCCGCGGCGCTTGCCGCCTTCGAGCGCTACCTCCGAGCGGAACGCTCGCTGTCGCCGCACACGGTCCGCGCCTACACCGGCGACATCAGGTCGCTGCTCGAACACGCCCGCGGTAACGGCATCCAGACGCCGGGCGACCTGGATCTGGCACAGCTGCGCAGCTGGCTGGCGGTCCAGCACTCCGCTGGCGCGGCGCGTACCACGCTGGCCAGGCGCGGCGCGGCGGCCCGCACGTTTACCGCGCTGGCGTACCGCCGCGGCTGGCTGGCCGCGGACCCAGGGCCCCGGCTCGGCACGCTGAAGACCCGCCGCGTTCTCCCGCACGTCCTGCGCCAAGACGAAATGGAAGCCGTGCTGACGGGCCTGGATGCGGCCGGACGCCGAGCCGAGGCGGTCACCACCGGCGGCCCGGTCGGAGCCGAGCCGGAGCAAAAGGCGGAGGCCGCGGTGATCTTGCGCGACGCGGCCGTGCTCGAGCTGTTCTACGCCACCGGCATCAGGGTCAGCGAACTATGCGGGCTGGATGCGGACAGCCTTGACCACGGCCGCAGGACCGTCCGCGTCAGGGGCAAGGGCGACAAGGAACGCACCGTGCCGGTCGGCGTGCCCGCGCTGCGCGCGGTGAGCCGCTGGCTAGCTGCGGGCCGCCCCGTCCTCGCCACCGCGGTCAGCGGCCCGGCCCTGTTCCTGGGCGTCCGCGGCGGCCGCCTGGATCCGCGCGCGGCCCGCCGGATAGTGCACGAGCGCCTGCGTGAGATGGGAACGACGCGCGACGCCGGACCGCACGGCATCCGTCACAGCGCCGCGACTCACCTGCTCGAGGGCGGCGCCGACCTGCGCAGCGTCCAGGAGATTCTCGGCCATGCCTCGCCCGCGACCACCCAGATATACACGCACGTCTCGGTAGAGCGGCTCAAGTCCAGTTATCGCCAGGCCCATCCCCGCGCGTAGGAGCCCAGTTCGCGGGTCTCGACGGAACTGGCTAAAGGTTTTGCGGCCAGCTCGCGACTACATAGTTGTGATGCGCTCCATAAACTTCGGCCGGGATCAGCGCAGGTACGGGCAGCTGCCCGTGGAGGTGCGGCATGGGCGATAGCGGCGGGGCCAGGATCCCGCCGGGCCACGTCGCGGAATTGAGCCGCCTCTTCGCAGCTCATGACCGGTGGCTGTTCGGCCACGCGTGCGTGCGTACCCGCGGCGACCGCGAACTCGCCGCCGACCTGGTCCAGGACACGTTCGAGGCGGCCGCGAGAGCCTGGGCGACGTTGCGCGGGCAGGCCAGCGGCCGTCAGCGGGCCTGGTTGCTCGGGACGCTGGTGAACAAGGACATCAGCGATTTCCGGCGTAAGGAGGCGTTTCGCCGCAGGCAGGCCGACATCCACGCGAGGTACCAGGCCACCGCGGCCGATACCGCCGCGCAGGCCCTGAATGCGATCGCGCTGGAACGAGCGTGGGAGATCATCGAGGACATGCCGCCGAGGCAGCAAAAGATCGCACGGATGCGCTGGCAGGACCGGATGAAGGCTGCGGAGATCGCCGCCGAGCTAGGCGTCGCGGAAGGTACCGTGCACGCTCATCTGCACACCGCGCGAGGCAAGTTGATCGCGGGGCTGCAGCGGTATTACCCGTTCGGCCAGGACAGCGGGAAAGGAACCCCGTCATGACCGCCGGCGCCAGCGCATCTCAGAACCACCTGGACCTGTTCGTGGCCGATTTCTACCCGCAGTTCGGCGAGTACCTCGCGGAGCAGCACGCTACCGGTTACGACACCGGTGCCGGGCGAGCGCGTTTCCTGGCCTGGCTCAGCGAGCACGCGGACTCCGCCGAGGACCACGCCGACGACAGCGGCGGCGAGGACGAGGCGATCTTCGTCTTCGGCGACGACGCCGACGATGATCTTCTGGCCGCGCAGGTGGCGGTCGCGGGCGCGGCCGCGGATCCGGTCAAGGATTACCTGAAGCAGATCAGCAGCCTGTCCCGGCTCAGTGCGGAGCAAGAGGCCGAACTGGCCCGGCGGATCGCAGTTGGTCGTCACGCTGAGGCAAAGCTGGCCGAGGACATCACCTTGTCCGCTGACGCGCGTATCGACCTGCGGCAGATCGCCGAGGACGGTACCCGGGCCGGGAATCACCTGCTGGAGGCGAACCTGGCTCTGGTGGTGTCGCTGGCCAAGCGGTACACCGGCCGGGGCGTGCCGTTCCTGGACCTTATCCAGGAGGGCAACCTGGGCCTGATCCGGGCGATGGAGAAGTTCGATCACACCAAGGGCTATAGGTTCTCCACGTACGCCACCTGGTGGATCCGGCAGGCCATCACCCGGGCGATGGCCGATCAGGCCCCGATGATCCGCATCCCGGTGCACCTGGTCGAGGCCGTCAACAAGCTGGCCCGGGTGCAGCGGCAACTGCATGAGGATCTCGGCCGCGACCCCACGCCCGGCGAGCTGGCCATCGAGCTGGACATGTCCCCGGAGAAGGTCATCGAGGTGCAGCGGTACCGCCGCGACCGATACCGCCGCGAGCCCGGGTCGCCGCCCGCCCCCGGCCAGGATGGTGAAGCCCGGCCGCCTTCCTAGCCACCACGATGGGGCATCGTCGTGGTCAGGGCAACAGCGATGCCCCATCGCCGTGGTTACAAGCACGGGGCACAGTCCGAAATATCCGGTTGGCGCTGATGGTTTTACTCCGCGAGGCGTGCTAACGGGACGTCTCCTACGAGGATCAGGACGCCACGCCGAGGAGCCGCAGCAAGCCGCTAGGAGCGGCGCGATGCGACGGCGAGGGGGAACGTCCAGTATCCTTAGTGAAGGTCGTCGCAGCCTCACCCAGCTGGTGGGTGCTCGGCGGCTAAATCGCGTGCCCGCTTGCTCTCCGGGGCGACTAGATCGCTGACACGACTAGATCGCTACCGGCGGGACGCGCCGCTCGGTCCGCCGGCCGTAAGGCCGGCCGCAGGCGCGTTATCTCACGGGCACCAGGAAGCAACCGAGCAGTGTCGCGGCCGGACTGGCGCGCGGCGCACGAAGAAAGGGACCGGCCAATGGCTCAGGTCGTCAGCATGAAGCAGCTTCTGGAGAGCGGTGTCCATTTCGGTCACCAGACCAGGCGCTGGAACCCGAAGATGAAGCGGTATATCTTCACCGAGCGTAACGGCATTTACATCATCGATCTCCAGCAGTCGCTCGACTACATCGACCGCGCCTATGAGTTCATCAAGGAGACCGTCGCTCACGGCGGAACCATCCTGTACGTCGGCACGAAGAAGCAGGCCCAGGAGGCGATCGCCGAGCAGGCGCGCCGGGTGGGGATGCCGTTCGTGAACCAGCGTTGGCTCGGTGGCATGCTCACCAACTTCTCCACCGTGTACAAGCGGCTGCAGCGGCTCAAGGAGCTCGAGGAGATCGACTTCGACGACGTGGCCGCCTCCGGGATGACGAAGAAGGAGCTACTGCAGCTGCGGCGCGAGCACGACAAGCTCGACCGGACGCTGGGCGGGATCAGGGACATGGCCCGGGTGCCGAGCGCGATCTGGGTGGTCGACACCAAGAAAGAGCACATCGCCGTCAACGAGGCCCGCAAGCTGGGCATCCCGGTGGTCGCGATCCTCGACACCAACTGCGACCCGGACGAGGTCAACTTCCCGATCCCCGGGAACGACGATGCCATCCGCAGTGTTGCACTACTCACGAGGGTCGTAGCTGACGCCGTCGCGGAAGGCCTGATCGCCCGGGCCGGCGCGGCCGGCGGCGACGAGAAGCCCGCCGGTGGCGTGCCCGGCGCCGAGGAGCCGCTGGCCGAGTGGGAGCGCGAGCTGCTTGTGGGCTCCGGGAACCCGACCGCGACCGCCGCCACCCTCGAGGCCGCCGATGAGGTGGCAGCTTCCGAGGAAGCCCCCGCCTCCGCGGCGGATGCGGAGATCCCGGCCGACTCGCAGACCGTGAACGCGGCCGCGGCCGAAGGTGCCGCCGAGGGCGAGATCAACGCTGGGTCCGCGATCACCAGCGACGCCGCCGCTGCTGCCGACGAGGCCGACGACCTGGCGGGCGTCGCTGACGAGCAGGCCGCGGGCACCGACGAGGCGGCCGCGGGCACTGACGAGGTAACCGCGGGCACCGACGAGGCGGCCGCGGGCACTGACGAGGTAACCGCGGGCACCGACGAGGCGGCCGCGGGCACCGACGAAGTATCTGAGTGAGAGACGAGGACATGGCGAATTTCACCGCCGCTGACGTGAAGCGGCTTCGTGAGCAGACCGGCGCCGGCATGATGGACTGCAAGAACGCACTCGAGGAAGCCAGCGGTGACCTGGAGGCTGCGGTCGAGCTGCTCCGCCTCAAGGGCGCCAAGGACGTGAACAAGCGGGCCACTCGCACCGCGGCCAACGGCCTGGTGGCCGCCGAGCTCGACGGGACGCGGGCCGGCGTCCTGGTCGAGCTGAACTGCGAGACCGACTTCGTGGCCAAGACGGACCAGTTCCAGCAGCTGGCCGCCGAGATCGCGAGGACCGCGATCAAGGCCAGCGTCGGCGACCGGCTGGCGCTGCTCGCCACCGAGGCCAACGAGACCAAGCCGGGCAGCACTGTCCAGCAGCTCATCGAGGAGGCGGGTGCCAGCCTCAAGGAGAAGCTGGAGCTCGGCCGGTTCGCCCGCTTCGAGGGCGGCTACGTGGCCAGCTACCTGCATCGCAGCGACGCGGCGCTGCCGCCGACCCTCGGCGTGCTCGTCCAGCTCGACACCGACAACGCCGAGGTCGCCAAGGACCTGGCGCAGCAGGTCGCCGCGATGAGGCCGCTCTATACCGCACGCGAGGACGTCCCCGCCGACGTGGTGGAGAAGGAGCGCAGGATCGCGGAGCAGATCACCCGCGACGAGGGCAAGCCCGAGCAGGCCATCGGCAAGATCGTGGACGGCCGGCTGAACGCCTACTTCAAGGACGTCGTGCTCACCGAGCAGGCGTTCGTGAAGGAGCCCAAGACCACGATCAAGCAGGTCCTCTCGCAGAACGGCGTCAGCGTTAAGGGCTTCGCCAGGTTCCAGGTCGGCCAGGCCTGAGGCCGGGCTCGATGCCAGCAGGCCGCACCCCGGGAGGCGACACGCCGGAAGGCGACACGCCGGAAGGCGACACGCCAGCAGGCCGCACGCCCGGAATCACGGGAGTGCTTCATCCGAGCTGGCACCGGGTGGTGCTGAAGCTGTCCGGCGGGTTGTTCGCGGGCTCTGAGCCCCTGGGCATCTCGCCGGACGTAGTGGCCCACCTGGCCGCGGAGATCATCGCCGCGGTGAAGGACGGAGTGCAGATCGCCGCCGTGGTCGGCGGCGGCAACATGTTCCGCGGCGCGGCCCTGGCCGAGCGTGGCATCGACCGGGCCCGCGCCGACTACATGGGCATGCTCAGCACGGTCATCAACTGCCTGGCCCTGCAGGACGTGCTGGAGAAGATGGGCGTGGAGACCCGCGTGCAGACGGCCATCACGATGGGCCAGGTCGCGGAAGCCTACATCCCGCGCCGGGCCATCAGGCACCTGGAAAAGGGCCGGGTGGTGATCTTCGGGCCGGCCTGGGCGCGCCGTACTTCTCGACCGACACCGCCGCCGCGCAGCGGGCCCTCGAGATCGGCGCCGACGCGGTCCTCAAGGGCACCAAGGTGGACGGCGTCTACGACGCGGACCCGCACACGACGCCGGACGCGGTGCGCTTCGAGCGGCTGGACTACGGCGAGTTCCTCAGCCGCGAGCTGAAGGTGATGGACGCCACGGCGGTGAGCCTGTGCCGTGACAACGGGCTGCCGATCGTGGTGTTCGCCCTGATGAAACAGGGGAACGTCGTCCGCGCCATCCGCGGCGAGGAGGTCGGTACGCTGATCTGCCGCGACGACCCGCAGAACCCAACGGATCCGGACGGCACGCCACGCGACAGCGAAGAGCGTGCGTACCAAGCCCCGGCGGACAGCTAAGCTCGCTTAAGCATGGCGAGCACAACGGAGCCAACAATGATCGATGACACGCTCCTCGAAGCCGAGGAGAAGATGGACAAGGCGGTCACGGTCGCCAGGGAAGACTTCAGCATCATCCGCACCGGCCGCGCGCACCCGAGCATGTTCAACAAGATCACGGTCGACTACTACGGCACGCAGACGCCGGTGAACCAGCTGGCCTCGTTCCACGTGCCTGAGCCGAGGATGGTGGTCATCCAGCCGTTCGACAAGAACTCGCTGGGAGCCATCGAGCGGGCCATCAGGAACAGCGACCTGGGCGTCAACCCGAACAACGACGGGGCCATCATCAGGATCGTGCTGCCCGAGCTGACCGAAGACCGCAGGCGCGAGTACATCAAGACCGCCCGGCACAAGGCAGAGGACGGCCGCGTCGCCATCAGGAATATCAGGCGGCACGCTAAGGACACCCTGACCAAGATGATCAAGTCAGGCGACGCCCCCGAGGATGACGTCCGCCGGGCCGAGCGTGAGCTCGACGAGCTCACTCACACATACGAGGCGCAGGTAGACGAGCTGCTCAAGCACAAGGAAGCCGAGCTTCTCGAGGTCTAGTTGGACACCGATCCGGCGGCACCTCCCCTCACCCGTCCGGCCGGACGGGCCGGGCGCAACCTGCCGGTCGCCATCGCCGTCGGCGCGGTCCTTGGCGGCGTGGCCATCCTCACGCTGCTGACCGTCAAGGCGACGTTCCTGATCTACCTGGCGGCCGCCATCGGCATCGCCCTGACCGAACTGGCCGGGGCGCTCGCTAAGCGCGATATCCGGATCCCGGTCATTCCGGTGGCGGCCGGCGGCGTGGCCATCGGGGCCTGCATGTACTGGCTGGGGGTCCAGGCCTCGCTGGCCGCGCTCGCGCTGACCGTGATCGTCATCTTCGCCTGGCGCCTGCCCGGGGGGGCCTCCGGCTACGTCAAGGACGTGACGGCGGCCGTCTTCACGGTGATCTACCTGCCGTTTCTCGCGTCATTCGCGGTGGCTATGCTGGTGCCCGCCGATGGCGCGCGCCGGGTGCTGACCTTCATCATCCTGACCATCTGCAGCGACATCGGCGGTTACGCCGCCGGGATCACGCTCGGCCGGGGCGGCCGCCATCTGATGGCCCCCGCCATCAGCCCGAAGAAGACCTGGGAAGGCTTCGCGGGCTCAGTCCTTGCCTGCCTGGCCGGCGGGGCGCTGTGCCTGCGGTTCCTGCTGCACGGCCACGTCTGGGCCGGGCTGGTCACCGGAGCCGCGGCGGTGTGCGCGGCGATCCTCGGTGACCTGGTCGAATCCATGATCAAGCGGGACCTTGACATCAAGGACATGGGCACGCTGCTGCCCGGCCACGGCGGGGTCCTGGAGCGGCTCGACTCGCTCCTGGTCGTCGCGCCCGTGGTGTGGCTCCTGCTGTCCGTATTTATTCCGGTCCGTTAGTTTTACCCGCCCCTCTCCGGGGAGTTGCCGGTCCCAGTCTTGGATCGGTGCGGCCACCGCCAGCGGCCGCGGCCCGGCAACGACCAGCACGCTGCTACGACCCCGCGATCCAGCTTCTCTGCTGCGCCGCGAGCCGGCTCACCAGGTGAGCGGAGCCGTGTTCCTTGGCCAGTTGCCGGTCCCGTTCGGAGATCGGGACGATCCATAGCCAGCGGACCGGGTCCCCGCCGAACGCGAAGCCCGACAGGTCGGGTGGCTCAGGTCCGGGCAGCGTAGCGGGGGAGTCGAGCAGCAGGACCGCCTCGCCTGCGCCGAGCGGGAACGTCGCGGGCTCGTGATACCAGCGGACGCTGTGGCCGGGCCCGAACCAGGTCACCGCGCGCCACGGGTAAGTCGCCAGCCACAGGAACACCCGGGCCGCCTGCGCGCTGGGCAACGTCGTGGCGAGCGCGAGCTCGATCCGCGCGTACCCGCTCGGGTCGTCCAGGACCTGCTCCACGACCGGCATCCGCTGGCAGCTCATGCCCACGGTGGACAGGACCGTGTAGGAACGGCGGGGTCCCGACGGCCGTTCGGTCACCCCGGTGAGGGGCTGGTTGCCCGCCGAGGCGTCCCAGTAATGCCCGCCCGGACCGAGCCTGGGCAGCAGGTGGCCCAGCAGCGCCTGCTGGAACTGCCCCCATCCGCTGCCCGACTGCCGCCAGCGCCAGTAAGCCCGGGACCGCTCGAGCCGGGGCGCGAGTCCTTCCATGGCATCGTCGAGTGACCAGCCGAACGGGGTCTGGCCGATCACGTCGCTGCTGTAGCCGGGCATCCCGCGGTCCATGTCGGACCAGCCCGCGATCACTGCGATCGGCCGCCCGTTCTCGTAGATCGCGACCCCGTCGCCTTCTTCGAACCACAGCGCATCCAGCGCGCCCGCCCGCAGCGGCGGCCGGCCGCCCGGATGCTTGGTGCGCCCGGCCGGCATCAGCGGCGCGCGTCCGGCGTCGAGCCGGGCCTGGTCGGCGCTGGGCGGCGCGGGCCGGTGGTTGGCGATCCAGGTGGCGGATATCGCGGCGGTGTCGTCGTGCAGGTAGGCGGCCGTGGTCAGCCCGTCGTATTCGACGGTGACCTTACGGCTTCCGTAGGGGCTGAAACTCTCGAGCAGCGTGACCGGCGGCCGCGGCGGCCCGGGCCTGATGGCTTCTGGGTGCGGGGTGCCCATGAAACGAAATGTACTGACTTCGCCGCGTCCCACAAACTCGTGCAGGCCATAACCGCGAATCGTGCGGCCTATCCTGTAGTGACCCTAGAAAAATCTTTATATATCCGAACGGAGCGTCGTGTCACTTCCCCGGCCCCCGGCCCCGCATCCCGTGGTGCCAGAACCCAGCGGACCGGTCGAGCTCACCCTGACCGAGAAGCTGCCGGGTACGCCGGGCTCCCACGACTCCAAGGCCCGGCGCGCGGGCGCCCGCCGGCCGCCGCGGCACCTGGCTGACCTGCCGCTGGCCGAGCGCCGCGCCGCCGTAGCCGGGCTGGGTGAACCGGCGTTCCGGGCCAGCCAGCTGTCGAGACATTTTTTCGGCCGGTACACCGACTCACCGGATGAGATGACCGACCTGCCGCGGGCGTCTCGCGACGCGCTGGCCGGGGCCCTGCTGCCCCGGCTGCTGACCACCGAACGCGAGCTTTCGTGCGACGACGGGACCACCCGCAAGACCCTGTGGCGGGCCTTCGACGGGGCGCTGGTGGAGTCGGTGCTGATGCGCTACCCGGACCGGGTGACGATGTGCGTGTCGTCGCAGGCCGGCTGCGGGATGGCGTGCCCGTTCTGCGCGACGGGCCAGGCGGGCCTGACCCGCAACCTGTCCACCGCCGAGATCGTGGGCCAGGTGGTGGCGGGCGCTCGGCTGCTGGCGGCGGGCGAGGTGCCCGGAGGTCCCGGGCGGGTCTCCAATGTGGTGTTCATGGGCATGGGGGAGCCGCTGGCCAATTACGCGAGCGTGCTGGCGGCCGTCCGCAGGCTGACCGAGCCGGTGCCGGAAGGCATGGGTATCTCCCAGCGCTCGGTCACCGTCTCCACCGTGGGCCTGGTGCCTGCCATCACCAGGCTGGCCACCGAGGGTCTGTCGGTGACGCTGGCCGTGTCCTTGCACGCCCCGGATGATGAGCTGCGCGACACCCTCGTCCCGGTGAACCGGCGGTGGAAGGTCGCCGAGGTGCTGGCCGCCGCGTGGGACTACGCCGCGGTCACCGGCCGCCGGGTCTCGATTGAATACGCCCTGATCAAGGACATCAACGACCAGGCGTGGCGAGCCGATGCGCTGGGCTCGCTGCTGGCCGGCCGGCTGGCGCATGTCAACCTGATCCCGCTCAACCCGACGCCCGGGTCGAAATGGACGGCGTCGCGGCCAGCCGCGCAGCGCGAGTTCGTCCGCCGCCTGGAGGCCCACGGGGTCCCGGTCACGGTGCGGGACACCAGGGGCCGGGAGATCGACGGCGCCTGCGGCCAGCTGGCCGCCTCGGTCGGCTAGCGTGCGCTGGCTGGGCCGGCTGCGGTGGCGGGCGGTGCACTGGGGCTGGGAAGCGGTGCAGCACGGCGGGATGGTCACGGCGGATACGCCCGCCGGCCGGCGGTTCGCCGCGTTCGGCCGCGGATCGCTCGCGGCCTTCCCGCTGGGATCGGTCTTCGGGGAGCGCTCGATCGCGATCGGGACGGACACCCTCATCGGCGCGTTCGTCACCCTGTCGGCCGGGATGGTGCCCGGCCAGGATCTCGGCCCGGCCCCGGTGCTCCAGATCGGGGACCGGTGCGTGATCGGCCGGGGCAGCCATATCGTCGCGCACCATTCGCTCGTCATCGGGGATGATGTCTTCACCGGCCCGTATGTCTACATCACCGATCAGAACCACGGGTACGCCGACCCGGATGTCCCGATCGGACGTCAGATGCCGCGTAACGCCGCCGTCCGGATCGGCTCGGGGAGCTGGCTGGGGGCCGGGGCGGTCGTCCTGCCGGGGGCGTGCATCGGCCGCAACGTCGTGATCGCGGCCGGCTCGGTGGTCCGCGGCGCCGTCCCGGACCGGTGCGTGGTGGCCGGCGTCCCGGCCCGGGTGGTCAGGACCTACCAGCCGGGTGACGGCTGGTCGCCGCCCGGCTCAGCTGCTTCCCTCGCGGCCCGCGTCGATAGCGTCGCGCAGTCGCCCGACCTGCCGGGCTAGCCGGTCCGTCGTCTTCTCCGCCTCGGCGTCCTTGGTCACCGCGGGCAGGTCGCGCAGCATGGCGACCGTCTCCTCGACGGCGGCCAGCGGTTCGGACAGGTCGTCCGGCCGGGAGCCCTTCAGGTAGATGTCGACGAAGACCGACACCTTGGACTTGAGCACCCAGGGATCGAACGGCTTGGCCAGGTAGTCGACCGCACCGGCGGCGTAGCCGCGGAATGCCTGCTCCGGCGGCCCGATCGCGGCGGTCAGGAAGATGATCGGCACGTCACGGGTCTTGGCGTGCCGCTTGATCTGCGCGGCCGTCTCGAAGCCGTCCATCCCCGGCATTACGATATCCAGCAGGACGACTGCGAACTCATCGGTGAGCAGGGCCTCCAGCGCCTGCTCACCGGACCGGACCGGCACCAGGATCTGGTTCAGGGACGACAAGATGGCGTCCAGGGCGACCAGGTTCTCCATCCGGTCGTCAACCAGAAGGATCCGGGCCTGCCGCCGCGCCACTGGCTCACTTCCCTCACGCTGCCCGCAGATCTAGTGCCCGCCCCCAAGGCTGCCTTGCTGTCATCGTCTCACGTTCTGACCTGGCCGTCTTTCCCCCTTTCGGCTAGACCGCCCTTTCCTTCCTGGCCAGCCATCTTCGGCGCCACTTCGCCCTCAGGCGTGAAGACCTCACCGCGGAGCGCGCGTTCGACCAGGCCAACCGCGCGAGCGGTGGCGGCGAGCCGCGCGCCTTCCTTCCGGTAGGCGGCCAGCACGGTATCGATGGCGTGCGGCGGCAGCGCTCCGGCCAGGTCGGCGCGCGCCGCACGGTAACCGTGCCGCGCGCCCTCGACGCAGGCCTTCGAGTGGTACCTGGCCAGGGCGGCGAGCGCGACCGGATAGCGTCGCAGCACGCCGTGCAGGCGGTAATCCGGCGGCACCACCTCGAGCAGCCAGCCCACCGCGGTGGACTCGAAGTCCTCACTGCCCGGCGGATGCACCCCCGCCGGCCACCCGGACGGCGTATAAGTGACCATAACGCCAGCATACCCATGGTCGAACCTTTATTCTATTGATGGCACGAGGCAACGATACGGCTCACCTTCGTCGGGACCGGCCGCGGCAGCCCAGGGAAGTCCTGACGGCCGTGTCCACGGAACACGGAAAGGGAGGGCATGCACCACGCCGCGCGGACGGTTTACCTGGTGGCCCTAGCGGCTGCGCTCGGTACGGGACTGGCCGCGTGCGGTTCCGCCGGCCAGGACGCCACCGGCAGCACGCCCGGATCCTCGCCGCAAGTGGCGGCGGTCAGCCGGGATGTCTCGTTCGCCGTTAACGGCACCACCACCTACGCGACCCTCGATATCCCGGCGCACCGGGCCGGCCAGCACCTGGCCGCCGCGCTGCTGATAGCGGGCAGCGGTCCCAGCGACCGTAACGGAGACGACGCCATCGCGGGCTTCACCCCGCACATCCTGCAGCTGATCGCGGGCGCCCTGGCCCGGATGGGCATCATGAGCCTGCGGTTCGACAAGTACTTCAGCGGCCTGACCGGCGGCGGCACCTTTGCCGGTGACCCGGGCTCCATCGACCTGGCCGCGTACATCAGCCAGGCCGACGCGGCCTATCACCTGCTCCGTGCTCAGCCGCAGGCCAACGCCAGCCGGATGCTGGTAGTCGGGCACAGCGAAGGGGGGATGTACGCGCTGCTGGTGGCTGAGTCGGTGTCGCCGCGGCCCGCCGGCCTGGCCCTGATCGAGCCGCAGGACGCGCGGTTCCTCACCCTGATCCAGCTCCAGGCCGGCGAGCAGATCGACGCGGCCGTCCGGCAGGGGACGCTTCATGCGGCCAGCGGCCAGCGGAACGCGGCCGGGGTACAGCGGGCCATCGCCGAATTCCGGGCGGGGCGGCCGGTCGACGTCACCGGCCTGGCCCCCGCCGTCGTGCAACTGCTTACGCCGTGGATCCTCACCCCCGCCAACGCGCGCTACGTGCGCTCGGACGACGCGGTGTACCCGCCGTCCCTCGCGGCGCGGCTGCTGAGCGGCACCCGGGTCCTGGTCACGGCAGGCACGCAGGACACCAACGTCCCGCTCGCCACGATTAAGCCCCTGCTCAGCGCCCTGACCGCGGCCGGGACCACCGGCCCGGGGCTGCGCGTGCTGGCCGGCGTCAATCACCTCCTGCACCTGCCCGGCGTCGCCCAGAACGACCAGATCCTCGCCCCGTCGGCGGTCGCCGCGCTGCAGGCCTGGGCGCAGCCCTACACCCTGTCGTCCTGACCGGGCCAGGCTCATCAGCGTGGTCGACCGCCCGCTGCGCGGCGGTCCGGCGACCACGAGGCCGGGACCTTCGGCCCCACATCGAGGCTCTGCGATGGCAGCTCCTCGCAACCGGCGCCCGCCAGCGCCCGCAGCCCACGGCGCTGGCTGATCCCGGCGCGGCTAGCCGGGGTCGGCCGGGTCGAATAGGTGCAGGGTGTGCGCCTTGGCCGCGGCCTCACCGCGGCTGGCCGCGCCCAGTTTGGCGAGGATGTTGGACACGTGGACGCTGGCCGTCTTCGGTGAGATGAACAGCTCGGCGGCTATTTCCCGGTTGCTGCGCCCGGCCGCGACCAAGCGCAGCACGTCACGCTCGCGTCCGGTCAGTCGGAGCGCGCCATTGTCCGGAGCGGCCACGTCGCCGTCTTGGCCGTCCAGCCGGATCCTAGCCCGCCGGGCGAGGGCCGCGATCTGTTTGCTGAGCGGCTGCGCGCCCAGCCCGGCCGCGAGCGGCACCGCGCGCTGCAGCCGCGCCGCGGCGCCGTCACGGTCGCCGCAGGCCAGCGCGTACTCCGCCGCCTCCAGCAAAGTCAGGCCGAGCGGGTAGGGCTCGTTGAGGTCGGCCCACGCGGCGGCAGCGTGGTCCCAGGCGGCGAGCAGATCGGCCGGCTCGCCGTCGCCGGTGAGCAGGCGGGTGGCGTGCGCATCGGCCGCGATGAAGGTCAACCGGAAAGCCCGCTGCACCGGGCCGAAGGCCTCGAGTTTCTCCGCGACCGTCCGCAGCCGGTCCGCGAGGGCGGCCGCTTCGTCATACCGCCCCTCGTCATGAGCGACCCCGGCCTGCCGGACGGCGGCCAGCGCCGCGGTTATCCCGGCGGTGACCACGGGCCACGCGTATCTCGGGCTCCCGCCGGACAGGTCGAAGCGGTCCATGGTCGCCGACGTGGCCGCGATCGCGGCCGCCGGGCCGTCTACGTCCAGTGCGAGCAGGATCTCAAGCCGGGCGAGCGGAAGCTGGTGCTGGTCTTCATACCTAGCCGAGCGCAACGCGTCGCGGGCCGCAAGAACGCTTCGCGCCGCCGCGGCCTGGTCGCCGCGAGCCAGCGTGATACAGCCCGCCAGGACCCGCAGCATGGACCGGTGCAGCGGCCCCGGGGCGAGGTAGAGGTCCATGGCCCCGGTGGCTATCTTCAGGGCCTCGTCCCAGCGGCCGAGCGCGAACAACGGCTCCGCCTGGTTGATCGCCAGCAGGCTGCCCGAGGTCCGGGAAAGCCGCTGCGCATCCGCGCTCACGGTCGCCCGGCGAGCCGCCTCGGCCGCAAGTTCGTGCTCACCCGCGCCTTCGAGCAGGTGGGACTCGTTGACCGCCGCATTCAGCAGCACTCCGTCGGCTCTGCTCCGCTCGGCCATGGCCCGGGCTTGCGCGATCAGCTGCAGGGGACCGCTGCCCGCGGCCGCCTGCTGGCCCGAGGCGGCGTCGAACATCGCGAGGCTCAGCAGCGCGTTTGCCTCGCTGGCCTCGTCGGCGCTCTGCCGGGCGAGCGCCAGGGCTTCCTCGGCGTACGACCGCTCCTGGCTCACCTTGGGCGCGCAGCGGGCGAGCGAAAGCAGGATCTTCACCCGGGTAGCCGGGGCCACGTCGGCCGGCACGTAGGACAGCGCGTCTTCCAGGTCCTGGCCGAAGTCCTTGCGGCCCAGCCGCATCTTGAAATGGCCGCGGCTCTCGAGCAACTGCGCGACCCGGACCGGCTCGATCGCGGCGTCGAGCTCTTTAAGCCCCGAGGTGGCCAGCGCGATCCCGCGCTCGAACTCCCCGGCGTCGTACGCCGCCGACGTGGCCTCCTCGAGCGCGCGTACGTGATCGGCGCCGATCCGTACCTCCGCGTCCGGGACCTGATCCCATAGTCCCAGCACGCGGGCCAGCAGCGAGAGCCGCTCGGCGGGCGCCACCGCCCGGTCCGCCTGCGCCGCCGCCTGCCACGCGGCGGTCAGCGCCCGAGTGGAGTCGTGCGCCGAGTGCCAGTGGTGCGCCGTCTCGATGGCCGCCCGGCCGGGCGGAACCAGTGCCGGATCGGCGTCGATGGCCTCGGCGAAGCGGCTGTGCAGCCGGCCGTGCTCGCCGGGCAGCAGGTCATCGTGTACGGCCTCGCGGATTAGCTCGTGCCGGAATGCGTAGCGGTCGGCCTGGGGGCGGAGCACGTTGCCGAGGACCGCGGGCCGCAGCGCGCGGGTCAACTTATCGTCGTCCAGGCCGGTCACGGCGGCGAGTAGCGCGTGCCCGGTCGTCGCGCCGCCCGCGCTGGCCACCCGCAGCACCTCCTGCGTGTCTTCCGGCAGCCGGCGCACGCTGCCGATCAGCAGGTCGCGCAGGGATTCCGGCAGCTCGCAGCTCAGCTCGCCGTCACAGCGAAGCAAGGCCTCCACGAAGAGCGGGTTACCCGCGGAACGGTGGTACAGGGCATCGGTCAGGTCCGTGGCCAGCTCGCGGCCGAGAATACGGACTACCAGCTCGCCGGTGTCGTGCTGGCTGAGCCGGGGCAGCTCCATCCGCTCTACCCAGTCGAACCGGTCAAGCGCCGCCAGCAGCGGGCGCAGCGGGTGGGTGCGATGCAATTCGTCGGACCGGTACGTGACCACGATCAGCAGCCCGCTGATCGCCCGCTGGTTGCCGATGAGGAACGTCAGCAGGTCCCGGCTTGACCGGTCGGCCCAGTGCGCATCCTCGATCACGAGGACCACCGGCGATTGCCTGGCCAGGTGCTCGAGGGCGCCGAGCACCTCCTCGAACAACCGCGCCCGCGCCTCGCCCGGATCGCTGCTTGCGTCCGGTTCGCCCAGTTCAGGCAGCAGCCGGGCCAGCCCCCGCGTGGTCCGGCCTGGCAGCATCGCGGCCACCGCGTCCGCGCCCATCTCGTGGACCAGGTCGCGCAGCACCGCGGTGAACGGTGCGAAGGGCAGCCCGTCGGTCCCCAGCTCCAGGCAGCCGCCCGTCAGGACCCGTGCGCCCGCCCCCGCCGCCACCGCGCCGAACTCGCCGACCAGCCTGGACTTGCCGACGCCGGCCTCCCCGCCGAGCAAGACAGCCGACGGGCCGCCCTGGCGCACGTCAGTGAAGGCGGCGGCCAGGGCGGCCATCTGCTCGTCTCGCCCGACCAGGACGGGACTGGATGCTCGGCCGCTCATCTCTAGAGCTAGCATGCCACGCGGGTCTGACATTCCGGCCAGGTCGCGCGGCCCGGTGGCGCCGGTCATGGCGGCCTCAGCCAGCGCGGCCCGTGGTGGGCACCCGGCCCGGCTGGCTGGCCGCCTCGTCATCGGCGGGCTGTCCGCGGAACGAGCCGTCTACATAGTCGGGGATGGCGGGAACGACGAACTCGTCTTCGCCCGGCCCCCGCCGCCTGGCTCGCCGCGCCTTGCCCGCCATCCGGGCGAGCATGCCCTGGTGCGCCCGCTCCCGCATTTCGCGGCCGCGCTGTGAGGTTAGTTCGCGGAGAATCTCGGGATGCATGGTTCCTCCTTGGCCCCCGGGGAACCTGGTCTGGTTCCCACATCTTCAAGAGTCGTCGTAAGGCCCCGCTCCCGGCATCGGACGAATTCCCTATCTTCCGCGCCCTCGCCCACTTAGGTCCGGCTAAGCCGGGCGGCGTCGGCCTAAGCCGCCTTAGCCCAGGTCAGGACGCCGACCTTGACGATAGTCGGCCGGTCCCCTTGGGTAGGGGGAACATCCAAGCCGCCGGAAGGGCCTGTCCGTGAATCCTGTCCAATGAGGTTGCTGTCCATCGCGAATATCGGCCGGCTGATGGTGACGGCGGCCCGGCGGTGCGGTGACCGACTCGAACGGCGTTGACCTGCGCTTGGCGGCGACCATGCGGCTGGAACACGATGTGCTGGCCCAGCTTGACGTGGGCATGGATCTGCCATCGCGGACCAGACCCCGCCAACCGCGGTCAACGGCTACCGGCAGGTGCTCATCGGCCCGGACCATCCGTACATCACCCGGGGCCTGCCGAAGGACTTCCCCAGCGTCGGTCATGGGCAGAGCGACTTCTTCACCTTCCAGGCGCGCGCCTTCCTCGACGAGATCGCCGGGCTCGACGGGCTGCCGCGCTGCCCCCGCCTGGCCGAGGGGCTGCACAACCTGCGGGTGCTTGAGGCGGTCGTGGCGGCCGCCCGCAGCGACGGCCAGGCCGTCCGGATCAAGCCATAACAAGCCGACCACTGAGAGAGGAACACCATGAAGCTAGGCGCCTACACGGCCTGCCTGCATGACCGGTCCCTGCCGGAAACGCTCAAGATCCTGCGCGAGATGGGCCTGACCGGCGCCGAGATCAACGCGGGCGGGTTTATCCCGGCCCCGCACCTGCCGATCGGGCCGCTGCTCTCGAGCAAAGCCGCCCGGGAGGAGTACCTGGGCCAGTTCGACGAGGCCGGGATCACGCTGACCGGGTTGAACGTCAACGGCAATCCGCTCAACCCGGACCCCGGGGTGGGGCCCCGGCATGCCGAGGACCTGCGCCAGGCGATCACGATCGCCAGCCTGCTCGGCGTCAAGCGCATCGTCGCCATGTCCGGGCTGCCGGCCGCGCACCCGGGCGGCCTGGCCGCGTCCTGGGTCGTCAATCCCTGGGACAGCCAGTTCCTCGACACGCTGGACTACCAGTGGCAAGAGGTGGCCACCTGTTCTGGCAGGGCATCGACCCCATCGCGGCCATCGAGCACCTGGACGATCTCGTCTATCACGCGGCCGCCAAGGACACCCGCATCAACGCGGAGAACTGCCGTATCTACGGCGTCCTCGACGACCGCTTCGAGCGGGTCCCGGCCGAGGCGAACCCGCTCGGTATCGGCGGCAAGAACACGCTGAACCGGTGGCCCGCCAGCGCCTCCTGGCAGTTCGTCGCCGTCGGGCGCGGCCATGATCAGGATTTCTGGTCCCGTTTCCTGCTGGCGCTGAGCGCGGTCGACCCCGGCATGGCCGTCAACATCGAGCACGAGGACGCCGAGCTCGACCAGATCGAGGGCCTGCGCCTGGCGGCGGAGAACCTGACCGCCGCCGCGGCCAAGGCGGCCCTGTGAGCCACGTCGGCCGCTGAGCGGCTAACGTCAGAGTGACCTCGCTCACCAGCCGGTCAGCGTGAGGTCGAAGCTGTATCTTGACGCCCGGTAGATGTGATTGCCGTACTCCGCCGCCCGGCCCTGGTCGTCGTAGGCCACCCGGACCATCGTCAGCAGCGGGGCTCCCTTGCGCTCGGTAAGCGCCCGCGCCTCGCCGGCGGTGCTGGCGCGGGCGCCGATCGACTGCTTGGCGATCCGCAGGTTGATGCCGCCTCCACGGAACAGGTTGTACAGCCCCTGCGCCTCCAGGTCGGCGGCGGACAGGCGGAGCAGGCTCGCCGGGACGTAATTGTGCATCAGCGCGAGCGGCTCAGCCTCGGCGTAGCGGAGCCGTTCGAAGACGTAGACGTCGGTTCCCGCGGCAATGCCTAGTTCCAGCGCGATCACGTCGGGCGCGGGCTCGACCGCGAAGCTGATGACCTGCGTGCGCGGATTGCGCCTGGTCTTGGCCAGGTCGTCGTACAGGCTGGTCAGCTCGACCTGGCGGCGCACCTTGGCGTGCACCACCTGGGTTCCCACGCCGCGCTTGCGGACCAGCAGCCCGCGGTCGACGAGGTACTCGATCGCCCGGCGCATCGTCGGCCGGGACAGGCCGAACTGGTCGGCCAGGCCGGTCTCGTTCTCGAGCCGAGAGCCTGTCGCCAGGTCACCAGACTCGATCATTTGCTCCAGGTGCTGCGCCACCTGGAAGTAGAGGGGGACCGGGCTGTTCCGGTCCACCGGGGTAGGGAGGGCGGTGTGGTTCACGGTCATCTCTCTCGCGGGGGCTGGACGGGAGATAGATCCCATTATGACCCAGGTCAACCGCTGCTACGACAGTAGCACGTCAGATTATCTCTAGATCTAGACGTAAATATGTCCGGACATACTATTGACCGCTAGGAAACACAGGCGTAAAAAGTTAGCAACTCACCGTATTTTCGGCGGGAACATCCAGGGAGGCAGCGCGATGAGCGCCTTCGAGGTCCTCACCATGGGTCGGGTCGGCGTCGACCTGTATCCGCTGCAGGCCGGCGTCCGGCTTGAGGACGTCCAGACCTTCGGCAAGTACCTCGGCGGCAGCGCGACCAACGTCGCCGTGGCCGCCGCCAGGTATCAGCGGCGCACCGCGGTCATCACCCGGACCGGCGACGACCCGTTCGGCCGGTTCGTGCACGCGGCGCTGCGAGCGTACGGCATCGACGACCGCTATGTCACCTCGGTGCCTGAGCTTCCGACGCCGGTGACGTTCTGCGAGATCTTCCCCCCGGACGACTTCCCGCTCTACTTCTACCGCTGGCCGAAAGCGCCGGACCTGGAGATCTACCGCGAGGAGCTGGACCTGGACGCCATCCGCGCGGCGGGTGTCTTCTGGGTGACCGGGACCGGTCTTTGCACCGAGCCGAGCCGCACCGCGACCCTCGCCGCGCTGCAGGCGCGGGGCAGGCGGGAGATCACCGTCCTGGACCTGGACTACCGGCCGATGTTCTGGGATTCGCGGGAGCAGGCCCGGCACTGGATCCAGCAGGCGCTGCCGCACGTGACCGTCGCGGTAGGCAACCTCGACGAGTGCGATACCGCGGTGGGGGAGCGGGAGCCGCTGGCCGCCGCCCGCGCGCTGCATGAGTTCGGCGTTGGACTCGCGATCGTCAAGCAAGGCCCCAAGGGCGTCCTCGCTCATGACCGGACCGTGGCGGTCGAGGTGCCGCCGGTGCCGGTCAACGTGCTCAACGGGCTCGGCGCCGGTGACGCGTTCGGCGGCGCGTTGTGCCACGGACTGCTGGCGGGCTGGGACATCGAGCGGGTGATGCGCTTCGCGAACGCCGCCGGGGCCATCGTGGCCGGGCGGCTGGCCTGCTCGGATGCTATGCCGACGGCCGCCGAGGTCACTCAGCTCCTCGACGAGGGACCACGGGAGGACATCAATGCATGAGCAGCTCAAGGCCATCCTCGACGTTCGCACGAGGCGCCCGCAGGCCATCGCCGAGGCAGCGGCCCGGCGCCAGCGCCGCGCAACGCTGGTCGGCGAGGACAACCGGCTGTTCATCATCGCCGCCGACCATCCCGCGCGCGGCGCGCTGCGGGTGGGGGACCGCCCGATGGCGATGGCCGACCGGGCCGACCTGCTCGAGCGGATGTCGCTCGCGCTGTCCCGGCCCGGCGTCGACGGCGTCCTCGGCACCGCGGACATCATCGAGGACCTGCTGCTGCTCGGCGTCCTCGAGGACAAGGTGGTCATCGGCTCGATGAACCGCGGCGGCCTGGCTGGGACCGTGTTCGAAATCGACGACCGGTTCACCGGCTACGACGCGGCCGCCATCGCCCGGATGGGGTTCGACGGCGGCAAGATGCTCTTCCGCATCGACCCGGATGATCCCGCCACCGCGGTGACGATGGAGTCCTGTGCCAGGGCGGTCAGCGATCTCGCCTCCCACGGCCTGATGGCCATGATCGAGCCGTTCATCTCGCACCGCGTCGACGGGCGGGTGCGCAACGACCTGTCGCCCGAGGCGGTGATCCGCTCCATCGCGGTCGCCTCGGGGCTCGGCACGACCTCGGCCTACACCTGGCTCAAGGTACCGGTCGTCGAGGACATGGAGCGGGTCCTGGCCGCGTCGACGCTGCCCGCCCTGCTGCTCGGCGGGGAGGTCAGCGCGGACCAGGACGCGGCCTTCGGCCAGTGGCAGAAGGCCCTGCAGATTCCGTCCGTGCGCGGGCTCGTCGTCGGCCGGACGCTGCTCTTCCCGCCCGACGACGACGTGGCCGGCGCCGTGGACGGCGCCGTCCGGCTGATGCGGGGATAAGCATGGACGAGAAACTCCACCTGAAAGCCGGGTCGGCCGGCGACGGCGCCTTCACCACCGTCGTGACACCCGAGCGCGCCGGGTGGACGTACTCCGGCCTGCGCATCCTGAACCTGCAACCCGGCCAGGCGCACACCTGGGCCACCGGCGGGGACGAGCTACTCATCCTCCCGCTATCCGGATCCGCCGCCGTCACCTGTGACAACGAGGCCTTCGAACTGCAGGGACGTCGTGACGTCTTCTCCCGCGTCACCGACTTCGCCTATGTCCCGCGCGATGCCATGGTGACCGTGACCTCGGCCGGCGGCGGCGCGTTCGCCCTGCCGAGCGCCCGGTGCGCCCGACGACTGCCGCCGCGGTACGGACCCGCAGAAGGCGTGCCGGTCGAACTGCGCGGTGCGGGCCAGGCCAGCCGGCAGGTCAACAACTTCTGCGCGCCCGAGGCGTTCGAGTGCGACAAGCTCATCGCCGTCGAGGTGCTCACGCCCGGCGGCAACTGGTCCTCCTACCCGCCGCACAAGCACGACGAGGCGCGGCAGGACGAGGCCGAACTCGAGGAGATCTACTACTTCGAGACCCGCGGGCTCGCCTACCAGCGGGTCTACGGCACCCCGGGGCGCCCCATCGAGGTGCTGGCCGAGGTCGGGACGGGCGACGTCGTGCTGATCCCGCACGGCTGGCACGGGCCGTCGATCGCGGCCCCCGGCTACGACCTGTACTACCTCAACGTCATGGCGGGCCCGGCCGCCGAGCGCGCCTGGCGCTTCTGCGACGACCCGGCGCACGCCTGGATCCGCGGCACCTGGCGGGACCAGGCCATCGACCCCCGACTGCCAATGACCTCAGCGACGCCGGCATCCGCCACCGGACAGGAGAGATGAACGTGGGCACCGTACGCCTCACCGTGGCCCAGGCCCTGGTGCGCTTCCTGGCCAGCCAGTACAGCGAGCGCGACGGCGTACGGCAGCGGCTGATCCCCGGCTGCTTCGGCATCTTCGGCCACGGCAACGTGGCGGGCGTGGGCCAGGCGCTGCTCCAGGCGCACGAAACAAAAGAGGCGGACCTGCCCTACTACCTGGCCCGCAACGAGCAGGCCATGGTACACGCCAGCGTCGGCTTCGCCCGGATGCGCAACCGGCTTCAGGCCTTCGCCTGCACCGCCTCCATCGGCCCCGGCTCGACCAACATGGTGACCGGAGCGGCGCTCGCGACCATCAACCGCATCCCGGTCCTGCTGCTGCCCAGCGACTTCTTCGCCACCCGGGCGGCCAGCCCGGTCCTGCAGGAACTCGAGGACCCGCGGTCCTACGACGTCAGCGTCAACGACGCGTTCAAGCCGGTGTCGCGGTTCTGGGACCGGATCAACCGCCCCGAGCAGCTGCCCTCGGCGCTGCTGGCCGCGATGCGCGTCCTCACCGACCCGGCCGAAACCGGCGCGGTGACGCTCGCGCTGCCCCAGGACGTCCAGGCCGAAGCCTACGACTGGCCGGAAGACCTGTTCCGCGGCAGGACCTGGCACGTGCCGCGCCCGGTCCCCGAGCCCGCCGCCCTGGCCCGTGCCGCGAACGTGCTGCGACAAGCGCAACGGCCGCTCATCGTGGCCGGCGGCGGCGTCATCTACGCCGAGGCGAGCCGCGCCCTGCGGCAGTTCGCCGAGGCCACGGGCATCCCGGTCGCGGACACCCAGGCGGGCAAGGGTGCCCTGGCCTGGGATCACCCGTGCGCCGTCGGCGGCATCGGCGCCACCGGCTCACCGGTCGCCAACGCGCTGGCCCGCGAGGCCGACGTGGTGCTCGGCATGGGCACCCGCTACAGCGATTTCACCACCGCCTCGCGAACTGCCTTCGCCCGCGAAGACGTGAAATTCGTCAACCTGAACGTCGCGCCCTTCGACGCGGGCAAACACGCGGGCGTCGCCCTGATAGCGGACGCGCGGGCCGGCCTGGAGGCCCTCACGCCAGCCCTGACCGGCTACCACGTCGACGAGGCCTACACCGTCCAGCTCCAGGCCGAAAACGCGAAATGGCGGCAAGTCGTAGACCAGGCGTACCACCTCGGCCACTCACCGCTCCCGGCCCAGACGGAGATCCTCGGCGCGCTGAACGAGTTCATGGACGACCGTGACGTCGTCGTCCAGGCGGCCGGGAGCATGCCGGGTGACCTGCAGATGCTGTGGCGCGCCCGGGACGACAAGCAGTACCACGTCGAGTACGGCTACTCCTGCATGGGCTATGAGATCGCCGGCGGCCTAGGCGCCAGGCTGGCCGCCCCGGACCGCGAGGTCTTCGTGCTGGTCGGCGACGGGTCGTACCTGATGATGGCGACCGAGATCGTCACGGCGGTCGCCGAGCGGATCAAGCTGAACATCGTCCTGGTCGACAACCACGGCTTCGCCTCCATCGGCTCGCTGTCGGAATCGCTGGGCTCGCAGCGGTTCGGCACCAGCTACCGCTACCGCAATCCGGAGACCGGGCTGCTCGACGGCGACCTCCTGCCCGTTGACCTCGCCGCCAACGCCGCCAGCCTCGGTGCCGACGTGCTGCGGACCACGACCACGAAGGAATTCACCGAAGCCCTGACCCAGTCCAGGGCATCTGACCGGACCACGGTCGTCTACATCGAAACCGACCCGCTCGCCCCGGTCCCATCCTCGCAGAGCTGGTGGGACGTTCCCGTCTCCGAGGTCGCGGCCCTGGAGAGCACCCAGAAGGCTCGCGCTACGTACGAGGCGGCCAAGCGCGACCAAAGACGCTACCTCTGAAAGGCCGAAAGACATATGCGCACCATCCCGCACTGGATCGCCGGATCGGAAACGACCGGGGCGTCGACGAGATTCGGCCCCGTTTACAACCCCGCCACGGGTGCGCAGCAGGCCCAGGTCGCACTGGCCGAGGTGGCCGACGTTGACGCTGCCGTCCAGGCGGCGCAGAAGGCGTTCGACGCCTGGCGCGACGTGTCGCTCGTCCGCCGGTCGCGCATCATGTTCGCGTTGCGCGATCTTATCGAGCAGCATCTGGACGAGCTGTCCGAGATCGTCGCCGACGAGCACGGCAAGGTCGTCTCCGACGCCAAGGGCGAGGTCACCCGCGGCCTTGAGGTCGTCGAATTTGCCTGCGGCATCCCGACGCTGCTCAAGGGCGAATACTCCGAGCAGGTCTCCACCGACGTCGACGCCTACTCGTTCCGGCAGCCGCTCGGGGTCTGCGCGGGGATCACCCCCTTCAACTTCCCCGCCATGGTGCCGATGTGGATGCACCCCGTCGCCATCGCCACCGGCAACACCTTCATCCTCAAGCCGAGCGAACGCGACCCGTCCGCGTCGAACCTCATCGCCCGCCTCTACGCCGAGGCCGGGCTGCCCGAGGGCGTCTTCAACGTCGTGCACGGGGACAAGGTCGCCGTCGACGCGATCCTGGACCATCCCGGCATCCAAGCGGTGAGCTTCGTCGGCTCGACCCCCATCGCCAGGTACGTCCACCAGCGGGCTTCAACCAAGGGCAAGCGCGTGCAGGCCCTCGGCGGCGCGAAGAACCACGCGGTGGTGCTGCCCGATGCGGACATGGACTTCGCGGCCAACCACATCACGGCGGCAGGATACGGATCCGCCGGCCAGCGCTGCATGGCGATCTCCGCGGTCGTCGCCGTGGGCGACGCGGGCGACGCCCTGGTCGCGAAGCTGAAGGAAAAGGCCGAGGACGTGAAGGTCGGCCCGGGCCGGGACAATGCCTCGGAGATGGGCCCGGTCGTCACGCCGGAGGCCAGGGACCGCATCGTCGGCTACGTCGGCCGGGGCGAGCAGGCCGGCGCCACCCTCGTGGTGGACGGCCGGGACCTGGTCGTCAAGGACCACGAGGACGGCTTCTTCGTCGGCCCGTGCCTGTTCGACCACGTCACCACCGACATGGATATCTACACCGACGAGATCTTCGGCCCGGTCCTGGTCATTCTCCGGGCCGAGACCTTTGGCGAGGCCCTGGACCTTGTTAACGCTAACCCCTACGGCAACGGCACCGCGATCTTCACCTCCAGTGGCCAGGCGGCGAGGAAATTCCAGCGCGACGTCCAGGTCGGGATGATCGGCATCAACGTCCCGATCCCGGTGCCGATGGCCTTCTACTCCTTCGGCGGGTGGAAGGACTCGCTGTTCGGTGACACCCACGTGCACGGCCCGGAAGGCATCCGCTTCTACACCCACGCCAAAGCCATCACCAGTCGCTGGCCAGATAACGAACCCCAAGAGCACCACCGTACGCACATGCATTTCCCGACCGCCACCTGACCCGCCCCGACCGCCACCTGACCGGTACGGCCAGGTCCACCCCGCAACCAGGCAAATCCCCTCATCCGGAGGTATCGGCAGATGTTCAGATCCAGAAACCGGGCCGTAGGCATCGCTCTGATCGCTATCCTCGCGCTCGTCCTAGCCGCCTGCAGCTCCACCGGCGGCAAGAAAGCGGCCGAGGCGGCCGCGAACGCGGCCCAGAATGTCTCGGCCGGCCACGCCAACACGCCGCACTACACGGTCGCCATGATCACGCACGCCGCGCCAGGCGACACCTTCTGGGACATCATCCGGGCCGGCGCGTCCGCCGCCGCGGCTAAGGACAACATCACGCTGAAGTACTCAAGTAACCCCGACCCGACCCAGCAGGCCCAGCTGATCCAGGACGCGATCAACAGCCACGTCAGCGGCATCGCGGTCACCGACCCCGCCCCCGCGGCCATCTGCCCGTCGGTCCAGAAGGCCAGGGCGGCCGGGATCCCCGTGGTCATGTTCAACGCGGGCGTCAATAACTGGCAGCAGTGCGGCGGGATGGAGTACTTCGGGCAGGCTGAAGCCGTCGCAGGTGTCGCGGCGGGCAAGCGACTCGCGGCGGCCGGCGCCAAGAACGTGCTCTGCGTCCTGCAGGCCCAGGGGCAGGTCCAGCTCGAAGCCCGGTGCGCGGGCGTGAAGCAGGGCCTCGGCTCCGAGGGCACGATGAGCAAGCTCTACGTGAACGGCGAGGACAACTCGGCCATGCTGTCCTCGATGACGGCCGAGCTCACCAGGAACAGGAGCATCGACGCCGTCATCACCCTCGGCGCGCCGGTCGCGCTCGTCGCCATCCAGGCGATCGCCGCGGCGCACAGCACCACCAAGCTGTACACCTTCGACACCAACGCCGCGGAGATCGCCAAGATCAAGTCCGGGGCGGTGCAGTGGGCGGTGGACCAGCAGCCCTACCTGCAGGGTTATCTGTCGGTCGACTCGCTGTGGCTGTACCTGACCAACGGCGACGTCCTCGGCGGCGGCCAGACCGTGCTGACCGGCCCGTCGTTCATCGACAGCACCAACGTCGCCCAGGTCGCGATTTATGCGCAGCGCGGCACCCGCTAACGGATGTCGCGCGGGGGTCACCCGCTCGCAAGATGACCCCCGCACAGAAAGAGAGGTTTACAAATGACTCAGATAGCGGAAGCTCCTGTCACCCCGCCGCCGCTCCGCGATGAGCGGATGGGGCGGAAGTCGGGCCTGGCCCGATTCCTGGCCCGGCCCGAGGCCGGCGCGCTGGCGGGCGCGATCATCATCTACGTTTTCTTCTTCATCGTCGCGCCGCCGTTCCGGAACGCGAACTCGTTCTCCAGCGTCCTGTACGTCACCTCGACCTACGGCCTGATGGCCACGCCGATCGCGCTGCTGATGATCGGCGGCGAGTTCGACCTGTCGGCGGGCGTCGCCGTCACCAGCTCGGCGCTGTGCGCTTCCCTGTTCGCCTACGAGTTCACCACGAACGCGTGGGTCGGGGTGCTGGTGGCGCTGGGCCTGTCCTTGCTGATCGCGCTCCTGAACGGCTGGATCGTGGTCAAGACCGGAATCCCGAGCTTCCTGGTGACCCTGGGCATGTTCTTCATGCTCCAGGGCCTGAACATCGCCCTGACCCAGAGCATCACCAACCAGGTGGCCAGCCCGGACATCTCCACCCTGCAGGGCTTCAGCTCGGCGCGGGTGGTGTTCTCGGGCAGCTTCACCGTCGGCGGGGTGAACATCAGGACCAGCGTGATCTACTGGATCGTCTTCGTCGTGATCGCGACCTGGATCCTGATGCGGACCCGCATCGGCAACTGGATCTTCGCCGCCGGCGGCCACCCGGTCAGCGCCCGGGCCGTCGGGGTGCCGGTGGCCAAGGTGAAGATCGGCCTGTTCCTGGCGGTGGGCGTGATGGCCTGGTTCACCGGCATGCACACGCTGTTCCTGTTCAACACCATCCAGACCTCCCAGGGCGTAGGCAACGAGTTCGTCTACATCATCTGCGCGGTCGTCGGCGGCTGCGCGCTGACCGGCGGGCGCGGGTCCGCGATTGGCGCTGCCATCGGCGCGCTGATCTTCGGCATGGTCAACCAGGGCATCATCTACGCCGGGTGGAACCCGGACTGGTTCCAGTTCTTCGTCGGCCTGCTGCTGCTGGGCGCCATCCTGCTCAACACCTTTATCCAACGTCGCGCGGAGGCAGCGGCATGACCACTCCACAGAACGCCCCGGCCGGCAAGCACCACGCCCCGGCCGACGAAGTCGGCGACGCCGAGCGCGCCGGGCAAGCCGAGCACGCCAAGAACGTCGAGAACGCCACCAATGGCCAGCACGGCGTGCCGCTGGTCCGGCTGGTCGACGTCAGCAAACGCTACGGCGCGGTGATCGCGCTGTCCGATATCACCATGGAGGTCGGGGCCCGCGAGGTCACCTGCGTGCTGGGTGACAACGGCGCCGGGAAGTCCACCCTGATCAAGATCATCGCCGGACTGCATCAGCCGTCCTCGGGCCGCTACGAGGTCGAGGGCACCCAGGTGTCCTTCAATTCCCCGCGTGAGGCGCTGGAGCACGGCATCGCCACCGTGTACCAGGACCTGGCCGTGGTGCCGCTGATGCCGGTCTGGCGGAACTTCTTCCTGGGCAACGAGGCCCGCAAGGGCTTCCGGCTGGATATCGGGTTCATGAAGAAGACCTGCAAGGAAGAACTGCTCGCGATGGGCATCGACCTGCGCGATGTCGACCAGCCGATCGGCACCCTATCCGGCGGCGAGCGGCAGTGCGTGGCGATCTCCCGGGCCGTGTACTTCGGCGCGAAGGTGCTGATCCTGGACGAGCCGACGGCCGCGCTCGGCGTCAAGCAGTCCGGGGTGGTGCTGAAGTACATCATCCAGGCCCGTGAGCGGGGCCTGGGTGTCGTCTTCATCACCCACAACCCGCACCACGCCTATCCGGTCGGTGACCGGTTCCTGCTGCTCAACCGTGGCCGGAGCATCGGCTACTTCGAGAAGAGCCAGATCACCAGGGACGAGCTCACCGGCCTGATGGCCGGAGGCGCCGAGCTCGAGCAGCTCAGCCACGAACTCGAAGGCGCCGGCGGTGCCGCCGCCGATATCGCCCACGAGATGGAAGCGGACGTCGACGAACTCGGGATCGGCCACGAGCCGAGCGCCGGCAGCAGCGCCAGCACCGGCAGCACCGGCAGCACCGCCAC
Organism: uncultured Actinomycetes bacterium; assembly: GCA_963806335.1. Taxonomy (GTDB): domain Bacteria; phylum Actinomycetota; class Actinomycetes; order Streptosporangiales; family Streptosporangiaceae; genus Palsa-504. The sequence continues at coordinate 166,619 of CAWDXO010000008.1, read as the reverse complement.
GTAACCGACGATTCAGGAAGGATTCCCCATCGCATGAGTGCGACTGGCCTGACGGCCAATCCGCAGGCCAATCCGCAAGCCACGCCGCAAGCCCCGCTGGAGGCGCGCCCCGGCCCGCGCCTCCAGCTCGGCACCTGCCCCGACTCCTGGGGCGTGTGGTTCGCCGATGACCCGCTGCAGACCCCGTGGTCCCGGTTCCTCGACGAGGTGGCCGAGGTGGGCTACCGGTGGCTGGAGCTCGGTCCGTACGGCTACCTGCCGACCGATCCGGCGCGGCTCGCGGACGAGCTCGCCCGGCGCGGTGTGCAGGTGGCCGGCGGCACCGTGCACGGCTTCAGCGGGCTGCACCGCCCCGGCGACTGGCCGGACATCGTCGCTATCACGCATAAGGTCGCCGCGCTGACCGCCGCCGTCGGCGGCCAGCACGTGATCTTCGTGCCGGTACCCGGTTACCGCGACGACAAGACCGGCGCCTTCCTCGAGCCGGCCCTGCTGGCGGACGGCCAGTGGCGGACCCTGATCGAGAAAACCAACGATCTCGGCCGGCTGGTCGCGCAGGAATACGGCCTGCGCCTGCAGTTCCACCCGCACGCGGACAGCCACGTGGAGACGCAGGAGCAAACCAGCAAACTCCTCGACCAGACCGATCCCCGCTACGTGTCACTCTGCCTGGACACCGGGCACCTGGCCTACCGTCACGCCGACAACGTCGCCATCATCGCCCGCCACCCCGAACGCATCGGCTACGTCCACATCAAGCAGATGGACCCGGCCGTCGTCGCGATCGCCGACCGCGACGGCCTCGCGTTCGGCCAGGCCGTGGCCATGGGCGCCAGCTGCGAGCCGCCCGGCGGGGAACCCGCCGTCGAGGAGGTGGCCAAGGCCCTGCTTGAGCTCGACCGGGACCTGTTCGTGGTCGTCGAGCAGGACATGTACCCGGCCGACTTCGATAAGCCCAAGCCGATCGCGCGGCGCACCTACCACTATCTCCGTAGCATCGGCATCGGCCGGGATCAGCAACAGGGAGGCGAGCAGTCATGACCGTCCGGGTTGGCGTCATCGGCGCCGGCATGATCGGGCAGGACCACATCCGCCGGATCACCCAGGTCCTCACCGGGGGGGACGTGGTGGCGGTCACCGACGTCGACGCGGCCCGCGCCGGCCAGGTGGCGGCCGCTCTGCCCGGCGCCGTCGTCCATGCGAGCGCCCAAGACCTCATCGCCGACGACCACGTCGACGCGGTGCTGATCGCGTCCTGGGGCGCGGCCCACGAGGAGCAGGTCGTCGCGGCGATCGAGGCGGCCAAGCCGGTGTTCTGCGAGAAACCGCTGGCGCCGGCCAGCGACGCCTGCCTGCGGATCATCGACGCCGAGATGGCGGCCGGCCGCAGGTGCGTCCAGGTCGGTTTCATGCGCCGGTACGACGCGGCCTATCAGGCCATGAAGGCCACGCTGGACGACGGCAGCATCGGCGCCCCGCTGCTGATGCACTGCGCGCACCGCAATCCGTCGGTGCCGCCGTACGGCTTCACCACGGAGATGATCATCAGCGACTCGGCGGTGCACGAGATCGACACGGTCCGCTGGCTCTTCGACGAGGAGATCGTGGCCGCCGCCGTGCTGACGCCGAGAAGGACCAGCCGGGCCGCCGAGGGCGTGCAGGACCCGCTGATCATCGTGTTCGAAATGGCCAGCGGCGTCCTGGTCGACGACGAGGTGTTCGTCAACGCCGGATACGGCTACGACATCCGCGGCGAGGTCGTCTGCGAGCGCGGGACCGTGGCCCTGGCGGACGCCGGCGCGGTGACGCTCAGCACCGGCGGTCAGCGAAGCGGCAGGATCCCCGCTGACTGGCGGGAACGGTTCATCCGCGCCTACGACACCGAACTGCAGGACTGGCTCACGGCCGTAGCCGCCGGCACGTCGACGGGCCCCAGCGCCTGGGACGGCTACGCCGCCGCGGTGGTCACCGACCGCGCGCAGGAGGCGCTGCGGACCGGCCAGCGCACCCCGGTGCCCCTGCCGGAACGCCCCGACTTCTACGCCAAGGCCCAGTCATGAAGATCGCCCTCGACCCCTATATGTTCCGCCGCGTCCCGCTCACCGACCTGCCCGGCCTGGTCGCGGACCTGGACTACCAGTACATCGAGCTATCCCCGCGCGAGGACTTCCTGCCGTTCTTCGGCCACCCCCGGGCGGGCAAAGCCCAGATCGCCGCCTTCAAGAAAGCCCTGACGGCGGCCGGCGTCCAGATCTCCTCCATGCTGCCCCTGTACCGGTGGTCAGGCCCGGACGAGACCGAACGTCAGGCCGCGGTCCGCAACTGGAAACGTGCCATCCAGATCGCCGTGGACCTCGGCGTGGACGTGATGAACTCCGAGTTCAACGGCCGGCCCGAAGCGCCCTCGGCCAGCGAGGCGCAGTTCTGGCGCTCGCTGGATGAGCTGCTGCCCGTCTTCGAGCGCGAAGGCGTGCGGCTGGTGCTCGAACCGCACCCGGACGACTTCATCGAGGACGGCCGGGCCGGCGTGGACCTGGTCCGCGGGATCGATAAGGACTGGGTGTCGTTCCTGTACTGCGCGCCGCACACCTTTCACCAGGGCGGTGACATCGAGGGGATCATGAGGTACGCGGGCCCGCTGCTGACCCACGTGCACGTCGCCGACTCCTTCGACCACCGGGCGTCCTCGGGCCTGCGCTACATCGTGAACCCGCCTGGCTCGACCGCGCGCGTGCACCAGCACCTCGACATCGGGCAGGGCGAGGTGGACTGGGAGGTCTTCTTCCGCACGCTCACCGAGCTCGACTTCGATGGCATCGCGACCGTGTGCGTCTTCGCCTGGGAGGAGCGGGCCCGCGAGTCGTCGACCCGCAACCTCGAGCAGATCCGCCGGTACCTGGCTAAAAACTCATTATCCAGAACGGGGCGTCCTGCCTGCCCGCCGGAACGCTCTCCGCCGCCGGCCGTCAGCCGTTGTGCTGCTCGAACCACGCCAGGATCAGCGATCCGGCGCCCTGGCCCGGCTGCACTTCGTGGGTCGGCACGCAGCTCCAGGTGCGCGCGTTGATCGTCGAGGGATCGGCCAGGTTGCGGTAGGACTTGATCAGGTAGCCCGGCTGGAGCTGGTATACGTTCAGGCCGATGCCGTGTGCGGTCAGGTACTGCAGGAACTGGGGCACCATCGTCGGCGCATCCGGCCAGCACGAACTGAGCGGCGTAATCGGGCCGGGGGTCGGCGCGGGCTCGTAGTTGGTCCACTCGCCGTCCACCACGGGCGCGATGCCCATGGTGATCAGGTAGCCGAAGTCGGCGTCCCAGGAGGCCGGGTCGTGCGGCCCTGCCGGGTGGTGCACGGCGTACACGACGCCGCTCACCTTCAGCTGGGCGTGCTGGCTCACCATCCCGGCGAACGAGGACGAGTTACCCGGGCCCTCGATCCAGAACAGGTTCTGGGCGCGGAGGGTGTTCCGCACGTAGTTCGCCAGGGCCGCCATGCCGAAGGGGTAGGACACGCCCTCGAACTGGCCGCCATTTAGCCACAGCTGCCAGGCCTGCGAAGTGCCGCCGGAACTTATCCGCGGCTCGTTGAACAGGTCGAAGATCACCTGCGGGTCGCGGCCGTAGACGCCGGCCAGGTCCTTCCAGAAGGTCTCGGTGGCCGGGGTCGGGCCCTTCTGCCGGTTCCGCACGGCCGGGGAGGTGAACTCGGTGTTGTCGTTGAGCACCACGACCAGGCGGTAGTGCTCGGCCGTCGAGACCTCGGACCGGATCGCCGTCAGGTACGCCTGGTCGAAGCCGGTCCCGCTCGACCCCAGCAGGTTGTTCTGGTTCAGCTGCAGCCGGACCGTGTTGGCGCACCAGTCCTGCGCCGCCGCCGCGATCTTCTCCTGGTCCAGCTGGCCGGAAGAGGCCCAGTTCGGCCCCTGCAGGCCCGGCACCGTGATCCCGTAGGAGAAGAAGGGCTGGCCGTCACGATCCAGCACCTGGGTTCCGTGCACGGTGAACGGGCCGGTCGCCGTCCGGCACGACGTGCTCGCCACCTGAGCCGCGGCCGCCGCCGGAACCGCCGCCGGCGTTCCCGCCAGGATCGTGGCCAGCGTCAGTACCGTGCCCGCCGTCACCCTCCGCCAGCCGCGCCACCCCGAACCCGCCCTCGTCACGGAATGACCTCCAGGTGTGCTCGATCGTCCCGTCCGTCAGCCTTCGGGGGAGCTAATAGGGCAAGCCGACGGCACACCGGGAAGACATGGAGAACGTCCCGATGTGCCGGTTACGCCGTGATCATAGCGTTTTGATCATGCCTGGTGTCCAGCCTTGGACCTGAGCAGGTGTGTCGTCCCCGGCTGGTGTCGGTAGGCTCTGGCCGGGGATGATCGCGATCGTGCGTTTCCTCACCCGTGCGCGAGCAGTTCCTGATTTCGCCTCGATAGGAAGGATCTCCGGATGACGTCAAAAGCGGCTTTCTCACCCGACGAATGGAAGGTGGTGCTTGAGGGCCCGCCGAGCGCCGGCATGATCGTGGTTACCGCGGCCCGCGGCGGAATGATCCGCGAGTCGATCGCGATGTCGAAGGCCTACGTCGAAGCGCGCTCCCAGCACGGCGAGAGCGAACTTCTCGACGAGATCGTCGCGGCGAAGCCCCAGGCGGACCACACCAGGTATCACTCTGCCGCAGAACTCAGGGAGAACGGACTGAAGCACCTCCGCGACGCGGTGGCACTCCTCGAGAGCAAGGCAACGACCGGGGAACTCGACGATTACCGGCGCTTCGTCCTCGCTCTGGCGAGCAAGGTGGCGGAAGCGCATAAGGAGGAAGGGCAGAGCGTGAGCCCCGCCGAGGCCGAGGCCATCCAGGAGATCACAGCGGCGCTCGGAACCAGCAGTTCCTGAAAAGACCGGATCCCCCTGCCCCGGCGTGCTCGGGTAGCCGCGGCATGGCCGTCCCGACGGAGCCATGGTTACGGACCTGTCGTCAACTAACCAGCGTTACCAGGTCGAGCGCGATCTCCTCAGGATCAGTCACGGCGTCGAACGAGACCACTTCGACGTGCGTAGGTCTTGCCGCCCCACTTGATCTCGTTGAGCCTGCGCTGCATGTTGCTGGAGTTGAGGTCGCCGATCTCGACACGCCGGTTGGCGAACCCGTGAGTCATTAGCCCACCGCGCTCGTCACTGCCGCCGGCCTGCTCGGCGGCCGCCTCGCTGTCCTCTCGCTCCAGGACCCGGACCAGACCATGCAGCGCCTCGGTAACGATAGCCCGGCGGCTACCGGCATCGGGCCATTCGGGGCCGTACTCGTCGGCGGCACCCCAGTTCATGCTGGTCGACAGGTCCAGCAGGAGTACGGGTTCCTTCTTGCGGTTGGCCGAGACAGCCGGGCGGATCTCACTACGCGGAGTGCGGTTCGGGCCGCCTGTTTCTGCTCTTGCGTCGTTCACGATCGTTCCCTTCACGCTGCCGGCATCCACTTTTACACAGGATGTACTACATACTTCGGCGGCCATCGGCAGCTGGCATGAATGGCAAGGAGACGACGATGGACGCCCGTTTGGATTACCTCGGCAGCCCCCTGGCACTGAAAGTGGTTAAGCACATCAACTCGGCCGGGGCCGTTCTGATGACTCGGCCCTCCCGGCCGCGACGCAGATGATGGCAGTCAGGCGCCGAAGGACCCGTGCCGGCCCGCGCCGGCCGAGAACCGGGCGGCACCGGAGCCGGCCTCGGTCGCCAGCGCCTGCTGCCCGTGCGCGAACTCCGATGCCAGGGCGGCGGCCTCGTCGAGGCCCTCCTGATCCAGCACCGACGCGCGGTCGCTGCGCAGGCAGATCTGCGGGAACGAGGCAAGCTGGGCCGCCAGCTCCTGCGCGGCGGCCAGAGCCTGACCGGCCGGTACCACGCGATTAGCGAGCCCGATCGCCGCCGCCTCCGCAGCACCCACGGCACGTCCAGTCAGGATCATGTCCATCGCCCGGCTGACCCCGATCAGCCGGGGCAGGCGCACAGTGCCGCCATCAATCAGCGGAACGCCCCAGCGCCTGCAGAAGACACCGAACACGGCGCTCTCATCCGCGATCCGCAAGTCACACCACAGAGCCAGCTCCAGGCCACCGGCCACCGCGTACCCGGCTACCGCCGCGATCACCGGCTTGGACAGCCGCAGCCGGCTGACACCCATCGGCCCGTCGCCATCGGCCGCCACCCGGTTGCCGCGTTCGGTGCCCATCGCGGTGAGATCGGCGCCAGCACAGAAGACCCCGCCCTCACCGTGCAGCACGGCCACGGCCGCGCCGGGATCGGCGTCGAATGCGCGGAAGGCCGCGGCAAGCTGGGCGGCGGCCGGGCCGTCGACGGCGTTGCGGCGGGCAGGCCGGTGCAGGAAAACGGTGCTTACTGGCCCCGACCGCTCTACCCGGACCGCCTGATCGGTCATCACCATGCTCTCCTCGGACGTGGGTCTTGCGGTCTGCTCGCCGATCTCCAGGTCCCAGGCGATCTGCCGGCCCGATAGCCCCCACGCCCTGCGTCGCACCCGGTCCAGCACACCTGCACGCTACCTCCGCGCAACCCTCCGGCGTATCCCTCCAAGGAGGGACCCGCCTTACCTCCGGCGCGTGATGCGCCCGCCGCCGCCGCCCGGCACGCTGGCTGCCATGAACCCACACGCACCCTCGCGCTACGTGAACCGCAGCGGCTGTCGTTAGTGAGGGAGCCCTCTTCCAGGCCCGAGATGCTCAAGTTCGGGCTCATCCTCGGTGCCGGAGCGCTCGTGATCATCCTGGTAACGACCCTGCACGGGCGCGGGGAAACCGGTTCCTTCCCGGTGCCGAGCGAGGCCACCCTGGCCGGCTTGAGCCTTCCCCAGCGCATCGTGGCCATCGCCGGGAGTCAGGTCGGGTACAGCACCGAACCCTCCAACTCCTACTGCAATAAGTACAGCGCCTACTGGGACGCCGGTCGCGACGACTCCACTCTGGCCGGCTACGTGAGCCCGCCTTAGCCCTCCGCCAAGCAGCGGTGACGACCTCCAGGATCCGTTGGCGAGCGCCGCGCGGTCGGAGACCTAAGAATGACTAGAGCACCCAGATTGCGAGGAAACATCCATGGACACCGAGAACCAAGGAGCTGCGCCGGGTCGGGCGGCCGAACGACGGGCGCGGTCGCGGACCGCATGGCGTACCAGGTCTCGCTGGCTAGTGCACCTCGGTCTCCTGGCTTTCGCAGCGGCGGCACTCGGGACCCTGCAACTCCTCCACATCCGCAATGCCATCCATGCGGACGTGGGGTTGGTCTTCGCGGCTCTGGTCATTGTCCACCTGGCACAGCGCCGCCACCGGATCGCTCGGATGTTCGCGCAGCTCTGGCGCTCTCGCCGACGGGTCGCCCGCGAGCTACGTCGGTTGGCGTCGGACGTGATCCTCGCCTTCATCACGGTCAACGTCGTGGTTTCCGGGATCCTCGACTGGGATCGGGGAGCTCCACTGCTCCTGCCCGTCCTCCCGCCGCCTTTCGACAGGTGGCACTTGCTCTCCTCTGCCGCGCTCGTCGTGTACCTGGCAATCCACGTCTCTCGCCGGTGGAAACACCTCCGGCGATCCACGATCCGATAGCCCTGCGCAGCAGGTGGCAGCGACGCGGAAGGCCCCGCCTCGCGTCGGGAACGAGAAAGCGGGATCGGGTGTTCACTATAGTGAAGCCAGCCGCCAGATCCGGTGGCGCATCCCAGACGCCGAACAATCGAGAAATCACGCATGCCCGTATCGCATCAGAACCGCGTCCGTTGAGGACACCATCGCCACCAGGGATGACCTGCGCAACGTGGCCATCGTCGCGCACGTCGACCATGGCAAGACCACGCTGGTGGACGCGATGCTGTGGCAGTCAGGCGCGTTCCGCGCGAACGCGCACGTGGCCGAGCGGGTGATGGACTCCGGCGACCTCGAGCGGGAGAAGGGCATCACGATCCTGGCCAAGAACACCGCGGTACGCCACGGCGGGCTGACCATCAACATCGTGGACACACCGGGGCACGCGGATTTCGGCGGCGAAGTGGAGCGCGGCCTGTCCATGGTGGACGGGGTGCTGCTGCTGGTAGACGCCAGCGAGGGCCCGCTGCCGCAGACCAGGTTCGTACTGCGCAAGACGCTGGAAGCCGGGCTGCCGGTGATCCTCGTGGTCAATAAGGTAGACCGCCCCGACGCGCGTATCGCCGAGGTGGTAGACGCCTGCTACGAGCTGTTCATCGACTTGGACGCCAGCGAGGAGCAGATCGAGTTCCCCATCGTGTACGCCTCCGCGCGTGCCGGGCGGGCGTCGCTGCGGCGACCCGCCGACGGCGAGATGCCCGACTCGCCGGATCTCGAGCCGTTGTTCAACACGCTGAAGGCCACCGTCCCGACTCCGGCGTACGAGGTCGGCGCGCCGCTGCAGGCCCACGTGACGAACCTGGACGCCTCGTCCTACCTGGGCCGTATCGCCCTGTGCCGGATCCGCAATGGCACCATCTCGCGGGGGCAGCAGGCCGCATGGTGCCGCCGCGACGGATCGATCGAGAAGGTCAAGATCTCCGAGCTCTACCTGACCGACGCGCTTGACCGCGTGCAGGCCGACTCGGCGGGGCCGGGGGATATCGTCGCGATCGCCGGCATCCCGGACATCATGATCGGCGAGACGCTGGCCGACCTGGACGACCCGCGGCCGCTGCCGCTGATCACCGTCGACGAGCCGGCCATCTCGATGACGATCGGCGTGAACACCGCGCCGCTGTCCGGCCGGGCCGCCGGGTCCAAGGTCACCGCCCGGCTGGTGCGCGACCGGCTGAACCGCGAACTGGTCGGCAACGTGTCGCTGGACGTGCTGCCCACTGAGCGGCCGGACACCTGGGAGGTCCGCGGCCGGGGTGAGCTGGCGCTGGCCGTGCTGGTGGAGACGATGCGCCGGGAGGGGTACGAGTTGACCGTGGGCCGGCCCGCCGCCGTCACCCGTGAGGTGGACGGCAAGGTCTTCGAGCCGGTGGAGCGCCTGAGCGTGGACGTGCCCGAGGAGTACCTGGGCACGGTCACCTCGCTGATCTCGGTCCGGCGTGGCCGGATGGAGTCCATGACCAACCATGGCACCGGCTGGGTCAGGCTGGAGTTCATCGTGCCCGCCCGCGGCCTGATCGGCTTCCGTACCCAGTTCCTCACCGAGACCCGCGGCACCGGGATCGCGCACCACGTCTTTGAGGGGTACGAGCCGTGGGCCGGCGCCATGCGGGGCCGGGCGACCGGTTCGCTGGTCGCCGACCGGTCCGGGAGCGCGGCCGCGTACGCGATGTTCAACCTGCAGGAACGTGGGTCGCTGTTCGTCACCCCGGGCACCGAGGTGTACGAGGGCATGATCGTCGGGGAGAACTCGCGAACCGACGACATGGACGTCAACATCTGCCGCGAGCGCAAGGTCACCAACGTCCGCCAGTCCACCGGGGAAGAGCTCGAGCGGCTGGTGCCGCCGCGCCTGCTCAGCCTGGAGCAGGCGCTTGAGTTCTGCGCCGACGACGAGTGCGTCGAAGTTACGAGCGCCGCGGTCCGCCTGCGCAAGACCGTGCTGGACGCCAAGGAGCGGGCCCGCGGCCGCGGCCGCGCCTCCCGCGCCACGACCTGACCCGGCTCCGGCGGGCATGCGCACTTCTACCACACCGGTTCCCGAGCGACCGGAGCGCGCTAATGCCCCCGATCCTGGCGCAGCCGCTCGAGCACCTCGTCCGGGCTCTCGGTGGTGACCCGGATCATGGCCCGCACCGCGTCGGCCAGGGATACTCGCGGCACGCCCAGCGTGATCGCGGCCGAGTCGGCCCACATCGTCAGCTGCCGGTAGAGCTCGGGGTTCAGGTCGAGGGTGATCCTGACCGGCTTGGAGCGGATGGCGGTCTGGCCCGCGGGGGGCGCGCCGGGCTCGGTGCGCCTCGCCGCCGCGGCCGCCATCTGCGCCTTGCGCTGCTCTCGTTGCGAGCTCATCGCCGCACCGAGCATAGGGGAGCACACCGGTCGATGAGGTCGCGGGCCACCTGCCGCCAGATATCGCAGCCGACCCGCTTGATCGGCATGCCGAAGCTCTGGGCGTAGACCTCGAGCCGCGGCACCGCCGTGTCAAGGACCTCATAACCGAGGCCTTCCAGCGCCTCCCGGGCGTCGGTCGTGGAGTGCGCGCGGGCGATGCACCGGTTCAGCAGTACGGCCGAACGCACCGGGATCTCCCGGACCGCCTGTACTTCCGCGATCTCGTCGCGTACGGGGGAGGTGCGGTTGATTTCGATCGGGCTCGGCGCGCACGGGATCACGACCTCGTCGGCGTACCTCAGCGCCGACCGGGCGATGGCGCCGTGGTCCTCGATCTGCGGCGTATCGATGATCACCACGTCGTCGTCCCGCGCGATCTCGGGCACCCGGCGGTGCAGTTCGCGGGACGGCAGGGCCACGATCCGGAACGGGAAGGCCGCCTGCGGCGACGCCAGCCGCGGGTCCATGGCGGCGAGATCGGACCATTCCAGGGCACTGCCAGCGGGGTCCGCGTCCACTAGGAGCACGCTATTCCCGGCCTGTGCGAAAACGTGCGCCAGCCAGACCGCGGAAGTGGTCTTGCCCGTGCCCGGCTTCAGATTGGCCAGGGCGAGGCTCAGCCCTGTCATCTACGCATTATCGCAGCGTCCGAGGTGATTCGATAGCAAGTCGCCGACATAGGAGTCAGTCAGGGGCCGGCGAACCCGCCCGGGACCCGCCCGGACGCCGCGCCGTATGCAGTAAATACTGCATTACGGCGGCTCGCTGCCGCCATGTAAGCGCCGGGACGCGCAAGCCGGATTTGACCCTGCCTGTGGATAATGTCCCGCATTTATGCAGCGCTTTACATGATTATCCACAGCCTGTGGACAGCTGTGCGTAGTTGCGTTCCGACGCACCGGAACCATCCCAGGCCGGGGCCGCGGCCGCGCCCGCGGTCAGCTGATGGTGGCCCGCCGGGCCGCGAAGCGCTCGTGCCGATCGTGCTCCCGCTGGCCCAGGAAGGCCTTGAAGCGGCCCAGCCGGTAGGCGGGTCCGTCGCCGGAGTCGGCGATCTCGAGCTCGAAGTCCCGGCCCAGATGCCGGAGACGGCCGAGCACCGCGGCCAGGCTCAGCTCGGCGTCCCCGGTCAGGCCCGCGACGGCCGGGCCAGCGACGGCCGGGCCAGCGACGGCTAGGTCGGCGACGGCCGGGCCAGCGACGGCCGGGCCAGCGACGGCCGGGCCAGCGACGGCTAGGTCGGCGATCTGCCTGGCGGTCAGGAAGTCCGCCCGGGCGCGGAGCACGCGGAACACCGGATCATGGACAAGCCCGGCGGTTTCCGGAGTGGTTTCCGGCGCGCCCGCGTGCTCGAGCGCCCGGCGGATCGCCGTCCCGACCGCTTCGGCGACCGGAGGCGGGAACGCGTTACCGATCTGCCGGTACCGCGCGGTCTTACGCCCGCTGAACCGCCAGCCCCAGTCGTCCTGCCAGCCCTGCAGCCTGATCACCATCTCGCAGGTCAGCCGGGGCGTCAGGGCGGGGTCGGCGTCCGGCGCCGGGGCCGCGTCCGCGATGGCGATGCCGTCGACGCCGAGTTCGGCCCAGGCGCGCTTGGCGCGGGTCGGGCCCAGGTCGGCCCCCCCGTGCTTCTTGGATCCGCCGACGATGGTCGGCGCGATCCGGTCGGCCCGCCGGGCCCAGGCGGCCGCGCCGGGCCAGCCCCGCGCGGCCATCAGGTCACCCAGGGTCTGGCCCACGGTCGCGGGGGGTCTGGCCGCCGGCGACGGCCAGCGGAACCAGGGCGCGTCGGCGGGCCGCAGGGCCACCAGGACGGTGCGCGGCCGCAGTTGCGGCACGCCGAAATCCGATGCGTTCAGCAGCCGCCAGCCCGGAACGTAGCCGAGCTCACGCAGCCGGTCCAGCACATGCTGCCGGTACGCGCTGAACCTGGTCGTGCTCAGCCCCCGGACGTTCTCAAGCAGCAGGGCCCGCGGCCTGATGGTCGCGCACAGCTCGACGGCCCACGCGAACAGGTCGCGTTCGTCGGCCGCACCGAGCTGCCGGCCCGCCACGGTGAACGGCGGGCAGGGAACTCCGCCCGCCAGCAGCGCCACGTCCCGGTAGTCGCGCGGCCGCCACAGCGCCGGGTCGGCCGCGTCTCCCTCGGCCAGCTTCCAGCCGGGCCGGTTGGCCCGGAGCGTGGCGCAGGCCGAGGCGTCGAGCTCGACGGCCAGCGCGTGCTCGAAGCCGGCGCGCTCCAGCCCGAGGGCCTGCCCGCCCGCCCCGGCACAGATCTCGACCACGTCAAGATCGGCCACCTAGGCCTCCTTCGCTTCACCCGCCCAACCCAGACAACCTAGACAGCCCGTCCCACCAGGCCGCCCGCCCATCTTCGCGCAGCTTCATCCCGCCGCGCCAGCAGCCGGCCCTCCCGCCCCCATCGTGTCGGGCTCGCTCACTTGCCAGGACTCTAGCGCTGCCCGCCGACAAAAACGCGCCTGGCGTCGGCCCGGTCACCGTCTCACCTGTCTTGCTGCTCGCACCGACGTCCGTTCGGACCAAAGACTTTTATGCCGAACGGACCGTGCTGGCTTGCTTTTGCTGTGCTGTTCCCTGGTGCGGTGGTGTCCGTGTCGCATCAGCCTCAGCGGCCCGCGTGTCACCCGGAGCTGGCCGCCAGCTGCGCCTTGACCTGCGCGGCGGAGGGATTGACCAGCGCGGTGCCATCCGGGAACAGCACGGTGGGCACGGTCTGGTTACCGCCGTTGACCGACATCACGTACTCCGCCGCCGCCGGGTCGGCCTCGATGTCGACCTCGACCATCTCGATCCCGTCCCGGGCGAGCTGCCTCTTGAGGTTCCGGCAGAAACCGCACCATGAGGTGGTGTACATCGTCAGCTGACCCGACACCCCGCTCCTCCTTTGAGGTTGATAAAAGTACTTAGCCCGTGTAACAACACCGGCGGGGGCCGATGCGTTCCCGGCGGCTTCAGGTCCCGGATGAGGCAGGATGGGGCAGGTGGCGGAGGCGATGCTCGGAACGGCCGACGCGCTGCTGGCGGGGCTGGACCCCGAACAGCGCGAGGTGGCCCTGGCGACCCGCGGCCCGGTCTGCGTGCTGGCCGGCGCGGGCACCGGCAAGACGCGGGCGATCACCTACCGGATCGGGTATGCGGCCGCCGTCGGCGTCGCGAATCCGGCGCATGTGCTGGCGCTGACCTTCACCGTCCGGGCGGCCGGGGAACTGCGCGGCCGGCTCAGGCAGCTAGGCGCCGCCGGGCCGGGCTTCGGCGGGCCTAGTTTCCAGGGGCTGGGCACTTCCCTGGTGCGGGCGTCCACCTTCCACGCGGCCGCGCTGCGCCAGCTCAACTACTTCTGGCCGCGCGTCATCGGCGGCCGCCCGCCGAAGCTGATCGACTCCAAGGCGGGCCTGATACGTGAGGCGGCCAAGCAGGCCAAGGTCCGCCTGGACCGCGCCGGCCTATCTGACGCGGCCACCGAGATCGAGTGGGCGAAGGTCACCCAGGTCCGCCCGGATGGCTACCGGCAGGCCGCGGCGGCGGCGGGCCGCTCGCCGGCGGCCGGGGCCGACCACCTGGCCGCGGTCTACCAGGCCTACGAGCAGCTGCGGCGGGAACGGCACCTGATCGACTTCGAGTCGGTGCTCGAGCTGACCGCCGCCATCCTGGCCGAGAACCGCCTGGCCGCGGACCAGGTGCGCGACACGTTCAGGTACTTCGTCGTGGACGAGTACCAGGACGTGAACCCGCTGCAGAAACTGCTGCTCGACGCCTGGCTCGGCGACCGCGACGAGCTGTGCGTGGTCGGCGACCCGCACCAGGTGATCTACTCCTTCACCGGGGCCACGCCGTCCTACCTGACCGGTTTCGCCGCGGAGTTCCCCGGCGCGGCCGTGGTGCGGCTGGTGCGTGACTACCGGTCCACGCCGCAGGTGGTGGCCGTGGCCAACCAGCTCGTCCGGTCCGGCGCGGCGCTGATCGCGCAGCGGCCGTCCGGCCCGCGGCCGGTGCTCACGCAGTACGCGGACGACGCGGACGAGGCGGCCGGGCTGGCGATCCAGATCCAGGCGCTGCGGGCGGCGGGCGTTCCGGCGAAGGAAATCGCGGTGCTGGTCCGGATCAACGCCGACACCGAGCGGTTCGAGCGGACGCTCGCTGACGCCGGGGTGCCTTTCGTGGTGCGCGGGGCTGAGCGTTTCTACGAGCGGCCCATCGTGCGCCAGGCGCTGGTGCTGCTGCGCGGCGCCGCGCGGGGCGACGCGGCGGAGGCCGCGAGCCGGCGGGTGTTCGGCGGCGGCTCCGGGACCGGTGATCCGCTGCCCGCCTCGGTCCGGCACGTGCTCACCGGCATCGGGCTGGCTCCCGGGCCGCCCGGCGGCGGCCCGGCGTCCCGGGAGCGCTGGGAGTCGCTCGCCGCGATCGCCCAGCTCGCCGACGACATGCACGCCGCGCGGCCGGAGGCGACGCTGAGCGATTTCTCCGCCGAGCTGACCCAGCGCGCCGAACTGGGGCACGCGCCGGCCGTCGACGGCGTGACGCTCGCCTCGATGCACGCGGCCAAGGGACTGGAATGGGACGCGGTGCTGCTGCCCGGCCTGGTCGAGGGGCTCATGCCGATTGTGCACGCCCGGACACCGGAGGCGATCGAGGAGGAAAGGCGGCTACTGTATGTGGCGGTGACCAGGGCCCGCGAGCACCTCTACCTGTCCTGGGCGCCGGCCCGGGCGCCCGCGGGCCCCCGTTCGGCGGGCCAGCACGGCGCCGGGAGGCCGCGGTCGCGTTTCCTCGATGATGTGAGGCTCCATGGCTAAGGCGCTCGACCGGCTCCTGGACCTGCTCGACCTCGAGCAGATCGAGGTGAACATCTTCCGCGGCCGCAGCCCCGATGAACGCAGGCAGCGGGTATTCGGCGGCCAGGTAGCCGGGCAGGCGCTGGTCGCGGCCGGCCGGACCGTGCCCGCCGACCGTCCGGTGCACTCGCTGCACGCCTACTTCATCCGGCCGGGCGATCCGGCCGTGCCGATCGTGTACACGGTGGACCGGGTGCGGGACGGCCGGTCGTTCACCACCCGCCGGGTGTCGGCGATCCAGCACGGCAAGACGATCTTCACCTTGTCGGCGTCCTTCCACCATCCCGAGCCCGGTCCCGTACATGCCGACCCGATGCCCGACGTGCCGCCGCCGGAAATGGTCGAGCGGTCCTCGGACCGGCTGGCCCGCGTGCTCGGCGAGGTACCTCCGCCGGTCTTCGACAATCCGATCGACCTGCGGTCGGTCGGCCCGCTGTCCGCCGAGGCCGCGCGCGACCCGTCGCTGCGCACGACGCGGAACCTTATCTGGCTGCGGGTGGACGGGGACCTGCCGGACGACCCGCTGCTGCACGTGTGCCTGATGACCTACGCCTCCGACATGACCCTGCTGGACTCGGTGCTGACCGGGCACGGGCTGTCCTGGCTGGACGGCCGTACGTCCGGCGCGAGCCTGGATCACGCGATGTGGTTCCACCGGGCGTTCCGGGCCGACCGCTGGCTGCTCTACGTGCAGGACTCGCCGGTGGCCTACGGTTCCCGCGGCCTGGCGCACGGCGAGGTGTACACCGCCGAGGGCGAGCTCGTGGTGTCGGTCATGCAAGAAGGCCTAGTCAGGAGCAGCCCTCCGCCGGCGGCCGGCTCGGGGCCGCCTGCTCTCCGTCCCGCGCCGCTGGGGCCCTGAACACCGCAGGTCAGCCCGGCGTCCCCGTGATCGCAAAATTGCAGGTCAAAAAAGTGTTGCCCCCGTTAGGGGGCAACACTTAGGCTTCTCGCATGTCCGTGGGCTAGTTGTCGACCACTCCCGGAGGGAGGTGCCCGACGTGACGAACATCAACTCAGACGCTCTGTCTGATCTGACCTGGGCTTCGCGCCTGGGTGCTTCCAGCCCGCGTGCGGTCAGCTTCCCGGGGACCAGTGTGCCTGTTGCCGTTATCGGCACAGGGCCGTGCGCCACGGTCGCGCACGCCGTCCCGCGCGTTCGGGCCCAGGCCTGGATCGCGGTCCCGCCGATGCAGAAGGACGCCGTCTCGGCGCTGCTCGGCCAGACGAATACCGACAACTACATGACTCGCGCCTACGCCACCGGTGAGGGCGCATCGGGTCCGCCTCCAAGGGAACCGGTCTAAAAAGACCGGCCAAGATCCCCTTGAGGCCGCGGACCCGCACACAGGGTCCGCGGCCTTAGCTATTTAAAGGCCTAGGTCCCCGGACGGGGCGAGAAATCGTCTTGACGACAACTAGGACCGGCAAGCGAGAGGGGATGGCACCGATGCAGTGGCGAGATGCCACCGTCGGCGGGACGGACGCAACGGGGTGTGTGGCGTCCAGATCCGTCGCGGCGCGGCAGGAGCCAGATGTCAGGCAGGTATTCGACCAGGTCGGCCTCCTCGGCCAGGCCAGCTCCGCCGGCGAGGTCAGCGTGGCGGGTCAGTTCGAGGTGGCCGGGTCGGCGACCGCACTCCCGGTAGGCCTGGATCTTCCGTGCACGGAGAACCCGGAGCTGTTCTTCGCGGAATCTCCCGAGGACGTGGAGACGGCGAAGGCGATGTGCCGGGGTTGCAAGGCCAGGCTGGCCTGCCTGACCGGTGCGCTCGAGCGCAGGGAGCCCTGGGGTGTCTGGGGCGGCGAGTTGCTGATGCGCGGCGCGATCGTGCCGCGTAAGCGCCCGCGCGGGCGTCCGCGCAAGACCGAAGTGGCCGCCTAGCTCCGGCCGCGATCACCAGATGGGGCCGCGCGGCGAACATGGGCCGCGCGGCCGGCGATGCACACGATGCACACAATGGAGTGGGTCAGCGATGTATGCCATGGAAGAGCTCGTGAGGCAGCGAACTCGCGACAGACTAGAACGGGCGGGACAACTGCAGCATTCACGCAGGCTGCGGACGCTCCGCCGGGCCAGCCGCATGGAACACAAGGCGGAACGGAAGATGTTCGAGGCGTGGAGCCGGGCCGCCGAGCTCCGCAGCGGCCTCGAGTCCCTGCACTACTGAATCATCGTGGATCGCTGCTGCCCTCCTGTAAGCAGCGATCCACGATCACGTTAGGCCCGGCCGTAGACGGGGATGGCGGCGCCGGAGATGAGGGCGGCGTCGTCGGAGACGAGGAAGCCCAGGACGGCGGCGAGCTCGGACGGCTTGGGCCATCGGTCGTGGTGCGCGCGGGGCAGCGCGGCGCGGTTGGCCGGCGTATCGATGATGCTCGGCATGATGCAGTTAACCCGTACTCCGAGCTCGCGGCCCTCGGCGGCGGCCGCCTCCACCAGGCGCAGCACGCCGAGCTTGCTGACGCTGTAGGCGAAGCTGTTCTCGCCGTTGCCGGCGGCGACCCGGCTCGAGACATGCACGACCGCGCCGCCGCCCTGCGCGGCGAGCACCGGGATGGCGTGCTTGGTGACGATGGCGGCCGTCACCAGGTTCAGCTCGAGCTGCCTCCTGAGCACGTCGATTTCAAGCTCGGAGACCGGTTGCGGCGGGGTGTACCCGCCGATGAGGTTGACCACCGCGTGGGGCGGTGGCCCGGTGGCGAACGCCGCCGCGACGCTGGACTCGTCGAGTGCGTCCACGGTGCGATACTCCAGATCCTCCCGCCGGTCCGGATCAGCCGGCAGCCTGGTGTCGGCCACGATCACCGACGCGCCGTCGCCGCGGAGCCGCTCGACGACGGCACGGCCCAGACCGCCGGTCCCGCCCAGTACCACGATCCTTCTCCCGGGCTCCGCTCGTGCTGCCATAGCCGCCTCTCCCGCCAGTGCACCCTGATCTTGGCCGTGCCTGATTCTGCCAGTGCCCCTCCGACCGATCATCTCATTGTGCCGGGTGTTCCTGATGAGGCGTCGCCGGCCCAGCCGGCGATCAGCGCGCTCCGGCGGGACGTCAGTGAATGTGGCAGCCTGCCCGCAATAGCCATGGCGCTGTCACATCCATGGAATACCGCCGAGCCCTGGCGGCTGCGCTCCCGACCGGGGGCACCCATCCCCGGCGTTCCGATGGACTACTGAATTAAGTTATATTAATGTACTTGTTGTATCGCGGCCGCCTAGCGCGGGCGATCGTTATCCCGTCCGGCGTCCCCGCCCGGGACCAGCGGCGGGACGGCAACCTTAGGCAGGGTGGAATGGAAAGTGTGAACATCGCGGCGCTCGTGCTTCGCCTCGTGGTAGGCGGCACCATGATGGCGCACGGCTGGAACCACGCCTTCGGCGGCGGCGCGCTGCCCGGGACGGCGCGCTGGTTCGAGTCCATCGGCATCCGGCCCGGCCGGGTGCACGCACTGGCGGCCACGGTCACCGAACTCGGCGCGGGCGCCCTCCTCGTGCTCGGCTTGCTCACTCCGCTGGCGGCGGCGGGAGTAGTCGGCACGATGGCCGTGGCGCTGGTCGCCAACCATGCCAGGAACGGCTTCTTCATCTTCCGGCGCGGTGAGGGCTATGAGTACGTGCTGATGATCACGCTGGTGGCCTGCGCGATCGGCGCGCTCGGCGCGGGCGGCTGGTCCGTGGACCACATGGTCGGGTTCAGCGTGCACGGCTGGGCCGGACTCGCCATCGCGGCGCTCGCCGGCGCGGGTGGCGCCGCGCTGCTGCTGGCCACGTCCTGGCGGCCCAACCCGGCCGGGTCCCCTGCGCCGGCGTCGGCTACGTTCCCCGCGCCGACCCCGGCCGCGTCCCCCGCGCCATCCCCGGCGCCGTCCCCCGCGCCCGCCCCGTCCTCGACGTCAGCCCGGTGACGGCCGCGGCGGGCAGCTAAATCCCCGGCTCCTAGATCCCCGGCTCCGCTGACAAACGCCGCGTATCCAGTTCCGCCCACACGACCTTGCCCTGTGCCATCTCACGCACGCCCCACTTGGCGGCGAGGGCATCCACCAAGATGAAGCCAAAACCCGAGTCGTCGAACCCGGCCGGGATGCGCGGCTGCGGCCAGCGCGGGTCACCGTCGGCAATCTCAATCCGCAGCCAGGTGTCCATGGTTTCCAGTTCCAGCGCCATCACGCCCGCGCCGCCGCGTGCGTGCCGTATCACGTTGGTGACCAGCTCAGACACCAGCAGGGCGGCGGTCTCCTCCAGGAAACCCAGCCGCCACGCGGTCAGCGCGATACCGGTCGCCTGCCGGGCCAGCCGCGCCGCGTCAGTGGTGACCGGCAGCGTCAATCGCAGGATGCGCGCGGTTTCCTCCGCTCTGCAGGCGCGCGCGCGGGCGCCGCGGGATCCGCTGTGGTCAGCCGTCATCGTCTCCATGCCTCAACCTCGTTATCCGCCGGGCCGCCCCGGCCTTGTTCACGGCGGGTGCGACAGCGGGCTGTGCGGGCCGGCCGCGGGGCCACGGTCATGGGCGGTGCCACGAGGTGCCCCCTAGTGCGCGTTTCACCGTGTGCTATGACGTTTCGAGGATCGGTCCTAGATCTCAGCTGGAACTCCGGTATTACTGAACAGTAGCTATCGATCTGCCCATTATCAGCTGATTTTTTACTGACTGATAGCTGAAGATGAAGCTCAGCGCCGCGTCGTGCGCCGAGGCGCCTGCTCGCGTGCGGCTTCAGGATCCTTCGCCAGTTCTGTTCGTTCCAGCGGCCAAAAGCGACGAACGATCTGGTCAGCGACGGGCTCGGCACACGCCACCGGCTTGAAAACGAACGCCCGGTGACCAACCTGCCGCCAGTGATGGCTAATCAGTGAAAAACGTTATATGATTCAGTTCTCTTTTAGAAGACGGCCGGGAGGACTGAGATGACCGGGCTTGACTGCGAGCTGTTCGACTGCGACACCCACTGCTACGAGACACGGGACTCCTTCACCCGCTACCTGCCGAAACAGTGGCAGCAGTACGCGATCGCGCCGGTGCGGCTGCAGGACGGCACCGAGCGCATCCTGGCGGCCGACCGGATCGCGGTCTTCAACTCCGAGCAGGGCCTCGGCTTCGACCTCGCCTACCGGCCGGGCTCGCTGAAGGAGATGCTCCGCCAGATGTCCTCGGGCAACCCGGACGAGACCTACCAGCCGGAGGCGATGCGGCCGGAGTACCTGGACCGCGAGGCCCGGCTCAAGCTCATGGACGTGCAGGGCGTGGAGCGGGCGGTCGTGTTCCCCTCGGCGATGGCGCTGTCGGTGGAGAACTACGTCAAGAATGTTCCGGCCGCCTACGCCAACATCCACTCGTTCAACCGCTGGTTCGATGAGGAGTGGGGATTCAGCCGGGGCGGGCGGATCTTCGCCCCCGCGCTGCTGTCCCTGGCCGATCGCGACCTGGCCGTCGCCGAGCTCGACTTCGTGCTCAGCCAGGGGGCCAAGATCATCCTGCTGCCCACCGGGCCGGCGTACGGGCGCTCGCCGGGCGACCCCTACTTCGATCCGATCTGGTCGCGGCTGAACGAGGCCGGGGCCACGATCGCCTTCCATATCATGGAGAACTGGTACAACGAGAACACCGCGCCGGCCTGGGGACACGACCCGTGGCCCGGCTCCTGGCACATGTCCGCGTGGCAGTGGAACAACCTCTACGGCGAGCGGCCGATCGAGGACACCCTGTCCGCGCTGATCTTCGACAACCTCTTCGGGCGATTCCCGAACCTCAACGTCCTGGTGGCGGAGTTCGGCGCCTCCTGGGTCCCGCACTTCACCGAGCACATGGACAAGAGCCGCGGGATGGGCCGTAACGGGCCGTGGATCGGCGGCAAGCTGACCGAACGGCCCAGCCGCATCTTCCGGCGGCACGTCCGCGTCGTCCCCTACCCGGAGGACGACATCACGCGCATCGTCCGCGATCTCCCCGACGTGGACTGCCTGGTGATGGGCTCGGATTTCCCGCACGCCGAGGGCCTGGCCGAGCCGGCCGATTTCGGCGGCCTGCTGGCCGGGCTGACCGAACCGCAGCAGCGCCAGATCCTCCGCGACAACGCCGCCAAGCTGTTCGGCACCGGCTGACCCCCGAGGCGGCGCGGCGCGGCCGCCCGCGCGCTGACTCGCTGTGTTATGAAACCCCGGTTCCAGCACACCCCGGCGTGCTGAAACCCCGGATTCATGACGTTCCGGCGGGAGCAGCCGCCGGCCGACCCCGCGACGGGGGCCCGGCCCCGGGAATAGCCGCTGCGGGCGTGACGGTTGGGCCAGCCATGTCACTTGTCGCGCTGGCTACCGCGTACGGCGGCCCTGAGGTCCTGACCGTCACCGACGAGACCGCCGCCGAGCCTGGCCCCGGCGAGGCCCGCATCGCGGTGCGTGCCAGCGGCGTCAACCCGGTCGATTACAAGTCCTACAGCGGCGCGTTCGGCCGGGATCCGTCCCGGCTGCCGCTGCGGCTCGGCTCCGAGGCTGCCGGGGTGGTCACCGCGGTCGGCCGGGACGCGGTGGGCCCGGCCGGCCCGCTTGCCGTGGGCGACGAGGTGATCGCCTTCCGGGCGCCCGGCGCGTACGCCGCCGGGCTTCTCGTGCCGGCGCAGGCGCTGGTGCCCCGGCCCGCCGAGCTGGACTGGCCGCAGGCCGCCAGCCTGATGCTGGCCGGCGTGACCGCCTGGCACGCCCTCGCGGTCACCGATGTGCACGAGGGCGACACGGTGCTGGTGCACGGCGGTGCCGGCGGGGTCGGGGTCATGGCCATCCAGCTCGCCGCCGATCGCGGGGCGCGGGTCGTCGGCACCGCCAGCCCGGCCAACCACGACCTGCTCCGCGAGCTCGGCGCCGTCCCGGTCAGCTACGGCCCCGGCCTGGCCGAGCGCGTAAAGGCAGCGGCCCCGCAAGGCGTCGACGTGGCCGTGGACACCGTCGGCACCGACGAGGCCATCGACGTGTCGCTCGAGCTCGTCGCCGACCGGAACCGGATCGTCACCATAACCGCGTTCGCCCGCGGTCTCGGGCTGGGCATCAAGGTGATCGGCGGCGCCCCGGGCGCCGACCCCGGCACCGAGATCCGGCAGGCCGCGCGCCTGGGCCTGGTGGAACTGGCCCGCGCCAAGCGGTTGCGGGTGATCGTCAGCCAGACGTTCCCGCTCACCGAGGTCGCGGCGGCGCACCGGGCCATCATGACCGGCCACACCCGCGGCAAGATCGCGCTGATCCCGTAACCGGCCCAGCCGGGCCAGCCAGCCGCCGCCGGGCCAGCCAGCCGGGCCAGCCAGCCGCCGCGAGCCGCAGCCGGTCAGGCCCCCATTGACAGGCCGCCGTCGACGGTCACCACCGAACCGGTGATATAGCTGGCCTCCTCCGACAGCAGGAAACGCACCGCGCAGGCCAGTTCCCGCGGGTCGCCCCTGCGGCCGAGCGGGATCATCGCGCGGATCGCCTCCTGCGCTTCCGGCCGCATCGAGGCCGTCATCTCGGTGTCGAACACGCCCGGCACGACCAGGTTGACGGTGATGCCCTTGCGGGCCACCGCCCGGGCCAGCGACCGGGTCAGCCCGAGCAGCCCCGCCTTGGCCGCCCCGTAACCGGCCTCGACCGGGTTGCCCATGGCCGCGGTCACCGAGCCGACGTTCACGATCCGGCCCCCGCCCTGCGCGGCCATCGGCGCGATGGCCGCCCGGGCCAGGTGGAACGGCGCCGACAGGTTCACCCGCAGCGCCTCCTCCCACATCTCGGCGGTCATCTTCGCCACGGTGCTCTCGATCAGCAGGCCCGCGTTGTTGACCAGGTAGTCCACCCGCCCCCGCTCCGCCACCAACCGGGCCACCAGCCCCTGGCAGAACGCGGGGTCGCCGACGTCGCCAGCGTGTACGCTGACCGACCCGCCCGCCGCGGCCAAGCGCGCGGCCAGTTCGGCCGCCGCGTCATGCCGGCCGGCGTACACCGCGGCCACGTGCGTCCCGTCGGCGGCCAGCAGCGAGCTGATCGCCGCGCCGATCCCGCGGGTCCCCCCGGTGACGATGGCCACGCGCTCGGTCATGAGAACTCCTCCCGCAAAAAGGTACGGACCGCGTCCGCTCCGTCGATGGCGGCCTGCTCGCTGTCCGCCACCGGGATCAGGTTGAACGACCGGCAGCCCGCGTCCACGTACGGCCGCAGGCTGGCCGCGATTTCTTCCGGCGTGCCGCATGGGCAGTACCGCTCGAATTTGCCGAACGGCACCCGGTAGAACGCCTCCATCGCCGCGCTCAGCTCGCGCCGGGCGGCGCCCGCGGAGGCGCCGAGCCCGCACCACACGTGCATGCCGTGCCGCCACTGAGCCACCGTCCGTCCCTCCCCGGCGGCGTACTTGCCGATCAGCCCCACCGCGTCCGCGAACCGCGTGGGGGAGACCCACAGCCCGAGCCACCCGTCGCCGTGCCGCGCCACCCGGCGCAGGGCCGCGTCGGACCGCCCGCCGATCACGATCGGCACCGGCGGTTCCGGCGCCGGCGCGATCCGGACCCCGTCCAGGGCGAAAAAGGCGCCATCCACGCTCACCTCGGCGCCAGAAAGCAGCGGCCGCAGCACGCCCAGCGCCTCGTCCATCCGGCGCCCCCTGCTGGCCGGCTCGACGCCGCAGGCGCGCAGCTCGGCCGGGTCCTCACCGCCGACCCCCACGCCGAAGACCAGCCGCCCCGGCGCCAGCGCCGCGACCGAGGCCACCTGCCGCGCCACCGGCACGGGATGGCGCAGCGGCAGCAGGTAGACCGCCGTCTGCACGACCGCCCGCCGTGTGGCGACGGCCAGCGCGGCCGCGTTGACCAGCCCGTCGAAGCCCGCGCCGCCCCGGAACGTGACATGATCGCCGACGAACAGCCGGTCGATCCCGGTCGCCTCCACCCGGGCCGCGAAATCGCGCAGCCCCGCCGCGCCGGCCAGCTCGTGCGGTACCCGGAGCCCGACCGTGATACCCACGGTCCGTTCGGTCAAAAAAAGATCTTTTCTGCCGAACGGACGGTGGTCCTCAGTGTCTCCCAATCTGGCCTCCCACCATGAGCTATCGTAGTGTTATTATTTAACTGTTTAGAGGATTTGTCACCTGATCCGTGGGGAGCGTTTATGGACGATCTGCTGGTACGCGGCGGCCTGGTCGTGGACGGCACGGGCGCCGCGGCCTACCCGGCCGACGTCAGGGTCCGCGACGGCCGGATCGCGGCGGTCGGGCCCGGCCTGCGGCCGGACGGCGAGCGGGTGATCGACGCGGCGGGCGGCTACGTCACGCCGGGCTTCATCGACGTCCACACGCACTTCGACCCGACGGTCTTCTGGGACCCGCTGTGCGATCCGATGCCGCAGCACGGGGTGACGACCGTCCTGGTCGGGAACTGCTCCCTGTCGCTGGCCCCGGTCCGCCCCGGGGACCGGAAGGGGCTGCAGGAACTGCTGTGCTACATCGAGGACC
Organism: uncultured Actinomycetes bacterium; assembly: GCA_963806335.1. Lineage (GTDB taxonomy): Bacteria > Actinomycetota > Actinomycetes > Streptosporangiales > Streptosporangiaceae > Palsa-504. The sequence goes on along the minus strand of CAWDXO010000008.1, from coordinate 142,277 downwards.
TGCCGGCCGAGGTGCTCGACGTGTCCATCCCGTGGGGCTGGGAGAGTTACCGCGAGTATCTCGCCGCGACCGAGAAGCTCGGCGGCTTCTCGCTGAACATGGCGGGGATGGTCGGGCACAACATGCTCCGCACCTACGTGATGGGCGACGCGGCCTGGGACCGGCCCGCGACCGAGGAGGAGCGGACCCGGATCGCCGCGCTGCTCGACGACTCGCTCGCGGCCGGCGCCGCCGCCATGTCCACCTCACTCGGCTTCGACGAAGACCGGGACAAGCGGCCGGTGCCCAGCCGCCAGGCCGACGACGCCGAGCTCGCCGCGCTGCTCGACGTGCTGGCCCGGCACAACAAGTTCGTTCAGTTCATCCCGGCCGCGACCGGCCGGCAGATGCGCAAGGACGTCCAGCGGATGGCCGATCTGACCGGCCCGCGCGGCGTGGTCAGTACCTGGATCGGCGTGTTCCATGATCAGGACCGCCCGGACTGGGCGCGGGGCATGCTCGACTTCGCCGGGCAGCTCCAGGCCGCCGGCGTGCGGAACTACCCGCAGGTCAGCCCCCGCACCCTGGACATCCACGTGAACTGGGACGGCGGCATGTCCTGGTTCGCCCTGGAGAACAGCTGGCACAAGATGGTGCAGGCGCCCCGCCCGGACAAGGAGCCGATGCTGCGCGACCCGCGGTGGCGGGCGCTGGCTCGCGAGGAGTGGGACCGGGTGCCCCGGACGATGATCCCGCACAAGCATGCCGACCGGATCCGCCTGGTCTCGGTCACCCGCCCGGGCCTGGAGCGCTGGGTCGGCGCGACGCTGGCCGATCTGGTCGCCGACCGCGGTGGCCACCCGTCCGACGTCCTGGCCGACTGGCTGCTGGAGAACGACGCGGACGCGGGCATCGTGGGGGTCGGGGTGGCCAACTCCGACGCCGGCGGCGTGGCCGAGACCCTCACCCACCCGGCGTCGGTGATGGCCAACAGCGACGCGGGAGCGCACCTGCAGATGATGTGCGCCATCGGCGACACCACGCTGATGCTGACCAGGCACGTGCGGGAGCGCGGCGACCTGTCCGTCGAGCAGGCCGTGCACCGGATGACCGGCCAGCTCGCCGACCGGTTCGGGTTCCCCGGCCGCGGCCGGCTGGCCGAGGGCGCGGCGGGCGATCTGGTCGTGTTCGGCCTGGATGAGCTCGACTGGGCGGCCGACGTCTTCGCCACCGACTTGCCCGAAGGCGCCCGTCGCCTGCGCCAGCAGGCCGGCGGTTACCGCTACACGGTGGTCGGCGGCACCGTCGTCCAGCAAGACGGCGAGCTGACCGGGGCCCGTCCGGGCCGCGTGCTGCGTCCCGGCCGCTGAGGCGTTCTGCCGCGCTCCGCCTGCACCGGGGAAAGCCTGTCCGCTGATCGTGTGCACTTGCCCGCCGCGAAACGGGGGGTAAGTGCACACGATCCGGGGGCGTCCCGGCTATTTGCGCGCCGCGACGGCGCCGATGATCACGGCGTACAGGTCGTGCCACTGGACCTGCTGGAATCCGGCGGCGGTCAGCAGGCGGGTAGCGCGCCGCCTGGTGCGAGCCTTGTGGCGGCGGCTGCCGATCAAGGTGGGCCGCAGGAAGGCGGAGAACTGGTCGGTGAGCACGAGCCACCCGCCGGGGGCCAGGACCCGGGCGCACTGCGCCAGGCCGGCCCGCTGATCGGCCCAGTGATCGAAGGAGGTGGTGCTGACGACCAGGTCGAAGGTTCCCGCTGGCCAGGGCAGCTCCTCAGCCGTGCCCGCCACCAGCTGCGGCCGGTCGCCGGCCGCCGCGGCCCGCGCGGCCTCGATCATGGCCGGGGCGGGGTCGATGCCCGCCAGTTCGGCCTGCGGGCAGCGGGCCGCGAGCTGGCGCAGCAGGTAGCCGGTCCCGCAGCCGACGTCGAGGATGCACCGCGGCGCCGGCGTGAGCGTCAGGGCCAGATCCGCGGTGCGGTCGGCTATCTGATGGTGCAGACGCCCGAGCCAGCCGTCTTCGTAGCCCGGCGCCCGCACGTCGAACGCGGCGATGTCGCGATCACGTGTCATGCCTGGTCCTGCTGGGCGAGCCAGTCCCGATGCCGGGCGAAATGACCTCTATCGCGCAGCACCATCACCGCCTCGCCCCGGCCCAGCACCGCCCCGGTGCTGACCAGCGTAAGCTCGCCGGCGACGTACCAGCGGTGCCCCTCCCGCCGCACCGTCCAGGCGCGTGCGTGCAGCGGCCGCCCGACGGGCACCGGCTTGACGTAGGTGACCGAGAGCTGCCCGGTAACCGCCAGTTCTCCGGTCAGCAACGGTACGTGCCCGAGGACCTCGTCGAAGGCGCCGGCGGTCCAGCCGCCGTGGGCGACGTCCGGGCCGCCCTCGTGCTCCGGCCCGCAGATCAGGTCGGTGTGTACCGAACCGTCCGGCTGGAGTTCCTCGCGGCCGAGCCCGAGCCGGCAGGCCCCCAGGCGCCGGCACGCGCCGCACAAGGCGACGGGTGAGGTCGGCTGAGGCGGGAGCTGGAAATCTGACCCTGCCCACGGGGAGGTGGTCATGGACATCCCTTCGACGAAGATCCGGGCCGGCCGCGGACCCGACTGTAACGCAGGCTGGCCGCCGCCTCGGCCGGTCCGGCGCTCGCCATCCGCGGCGGGCGCCGCCTCGGCCGGTCCGGCGCTCGCCAGTCGCAACTGCCGGCGCAGCAGCTTGCCGGAGGCGTTGCGCGGCAGCGACGGCACGAACTCCCACTGGGCCGGCACCTTGAAGCCCGCCAGCGCGGCCCGCGCGAAGGCCCGCAGTTCCTCGCTGGTCGGCCGGTCCGCCGGATCGGCCGGTACCAGCAGGGCCTTGATGGCCTCGCCGAGCAGCCGGTCGGGCACGCCGATCACCGCGGCCTCGGTTATCCGGGGATGCTCGAGCAGCCGGTTCTCGACCTCCACCGGGTAGACGTTCTCGCCGCCCCGGATGATCATGTCCCCGCGCCGGCCGATCAGGTAGAGGTAGCCGTCGTCGTCGAGCCGGCCTAGGTCACCGGTGCGCAGCCAGCCATCCGGGCTGGCCGCGAACAAGTGATCGGCCCGGGCGATCACCTCGCCGGTCCCCGAGCCATCCGGGTCGCAGATGCGCATCTCGACTCCTGGCGCCGCGCGGCCCACCGACTGGAGCAGTTCGTCCCGGCCAGCCGCGGCGAGCCGGTGATCCTGCGGCGACAGCCAGGTGATCGGGCTGCCCTCGGTCTGCCCGTAGAGGCTGAGGAAGTCGACGCCGGGGAGCTGGGCCATGGCCGTGCGCAAGGTGTCCGGATGGATGGGCGAGGCCCCGTACTGCATGATCCGCAGCGTGCGCAGCGGCAGTGCGCCCTGCCGGAGCAGCATCTCCACCATGGTGGGCACCGCCAGCGCGTGGGTGACGCCGAGCTCTTCGAGCCCCCGCCACGCGGCCACGGTGAAACGGGGCACGGTCACCGTCGTGGCGCCCGCGGCCAGCGCGACCATGATGTTGCCCAGCCCGGCGATGTGGTGGAACGGCGATGCGGTGGCGAAGACGCTGCCCGGCCGCAGCTGCTGCAGGCTGGCGTTCAGCCGGGTACGGCGGGCGAGCCGGTCGTGCCGGTAGGCCACCGCCTTGGGGTTACCGGTCGTCCCTGAGGTGTGCAGCACCACGGCCGTATCGTCCGGGCTGGGGGCCGGCAGCGGCCCGGCCGCGCCGCGCCACTCACCGAGGGCTAGCACGTCCCGGCCTAGGCCACGGGCCACTGCCGTCGCGGTATCCGCGAAAGCCGCCTGCGTGAGCAGGCTCGGCGCGGCCAGGCGCTCGACGCAGCCGGCCAGCTCGCGCCCGGTCAGCCGGGGGCCGAGCGGGGCGATCGGCCGCCTGACGGCCGCGCCGGCCAGCACCAGGGCGAGCGCCTCGGGGCTCGCCTGCAGCAGGGCCGGTACCGGAAGCCCGTCGGGCAGCGTGGACGCCGACAGCCAGCGGGCCGCGCCGGCGGCGCGATCCAGCAGCTCTTGCCCGGTCCACGTCTGCGCGGCCGTGATCACCGCGGGAGCCCTGGTCGCCTGTGCGGCGCTCACCATGGACACCCAGTCTGGGGATACCTGGTCCGTCATCGGCTCCGGCTCTCCGTTCGGCTCAGTACCTGAGCTGGCTCAGCAGCCGCTCGTAATGACCGGCCGGGTCGCCTAGCCACATCCGGGAGGTCGTGGCGCGGCGGAAATACAGGTGCGCGGGGTGCTCCCAGGTGTAGCCGATGCCGCCGTGGACCTGCATGTTCTCGGCGGTGGCCAGATAGGCGGCCGCCGAGCAGGTCGCCTGGGCGATGCTCGCCACCACCGGAAGCTGATCCCGCTGGAAGTCCGCGGCCCACAGCCCGTACCACGCGGCCGACCGGGCCGCTTCCACCTCGAGCAGGACGTTCGCCAGCTTGTGCTTGACCGCCTGGAAGGACCCGACCGGGCGGCCGAACTGCGTCCGCAGCAGGGCGTAGTCGCGGGCCGCCGCCAGGGCGCGTTCGGCCACGCCGACCTGCTCGCAGGCCAGGGCCACGCAACCGAGGTCGAAGGCGTGCGCCAGGGCGGGCCCGGCGCCGCCCGCCGCGCCGATCAGGGTCGCCGGGGTCGCGGCGAACCGCAGCCGGGCGTGCTTGCGGGTCGGGTCGAAGGCCGCCAGCACCGTCCTGGCCAGCCCCGGTGCGCCGCCGCGGACCGCGAACAGGGACGTCCCCTCCCGGGTCGCGGCGGGGACCAGGACGAGGTCGGCGAGGTGACCGTCCAGGACGAACCCGGCGGTTCCGTCCAGGACCCAGCCCTCTCGCGCCGGCGCGGGCCGCGCGGCTACCTCCCAGGCGTCCGTGGCGGCCTGCGTTCCCAGGTGGGCCAGCGTTCCCGGTTGGGCCAGCGTTCCCGGTTGGGCCAGCGTTCCCGGTTGGGCCAGCGTTCCCGGTTGGGCCAGCGTTCCCGGTTGGGCCAGCGTTCCCGGTTGGGCCAGCGTTCCCGGGAGGGCCAGCGTCGCGATCAGCTCACCGGCCGCGATGGCAGGCAGCCAGCTGCGCTGCGCGGCGTCATCCGCCGATTCGAGCAGCGCCGCGGTAGCCAGCACCGCGGTCCCCAGGAAGGGGCCGCAGAACAGCGCCCGGCCCATCTCCTGGGCCACGATGCCGAGTTCGGTGAAGCCGGCCCGGCTCCGCCGTACTCCTCCGGGATGGCCAGGCCGACCAGCCCCAGCTCCTCGGCCATCCGGTGCCAGGTATCGGTATCGTAGCCACCTTCGGCGGCCATGAGCCGGCGCACGTCTGTTTCCGGCGACGTCTTGTCCAGGAACTGGCGTACCGTGCGCCGCAGTTCCTCCTGCTCCGGGCTGAACGCGAAGTCCACGTCAGGTGACGAGCCGGGCGTGGGCGTATCCGGCCATGACTTCGGTGCCCTCGGCGTTCACCGTGGACACCGAGAGCTCCGCGTCCTGCGCCCCGGCGCGGACGACTGAGCAGCGGACCGTCAGGGTGTCGCCCGGCCATACTTGCGCCGTGAACCGCACCCCGAACCGCAGCAGGTTCTCCGCGCCCACTAGCCCGGCGACCGCCTGCCCGGTCAGGCCCATGGTCAGCATCCCGTGCGCGAACACGGACGGGTATCCGGCGATCTTGGTGGCGTAGATCTCGTCCGTGTGCAGCGGGTTGTAGTCGCCGGAAGCGCCTGCGTACTGCACGATCTGGGTGCGCTTGAGGTCCGCCACGACGACCGTCTCGAACGTCTGGCCGGCCGCCAGCTCACGCCGGGCCGTCACCGTGCCTCCCGCTGCACGCTCACGCTGCGGGCGGTCACCACGAGCTCGCCCGCCTCGTCGCGGAACTCGGTGATCTGCTCGCGGAACCGCAGCCGCCCAGATCGCCCGTGCTTCTCCCACTCCTGGCCCGGCCGGGACGCGCCGGTCAGGACGTCGCCGACCCGGACCGGCCGGTGGTAGCCGAAGTGCTGCTCCGCGTGCAGGCCGCCGGCGCCCTCGGTCACCAGCCCGGCGTCACCGCCTGAGCCGTGCCACGGCACGCCCGGCCGCGGCCGCAGCGGGTAGTCCGGGTCGAACTGCGCGCCGGCGATGGTGAAGGTCGGCGGCGCCACATCGCCCGCGATCGGCAGCCCCGCGTCAGCCGCGTCAGCCGCGCCGAGCGCGCGGGCGAAGGCCAGCACGTGGCCTGCCTCGACCGGAAAGCGTCGCGCGGCCATCCTCAGGCTCCCCGTTCGGTGCCGACCACGGACACGAACGACACGCACTCGCCCGGGCCGCCGCCGAGGTTGTGAGTGAGCGCCAGCGAGCGCCCTTCGGCCACCGTGCGCACCGCCCGCGGCTCCGGTGCCTCGCCGCGGAGCTGCAGCCAGGCTTCGAACATCATCCGCAGCCCGGACGCGCCGATCGGGTGGCCGAAGGCCTTCAGCCCGCCGTCGGGGTTCACCGGCAGGTCGCCGTCGAGATCGAAGCGGCCGGATAGCACGTCTTTCCAGCCCTGCCCGCGTTCGGCGAACCCGAGATCCTCCATCAGCACCAGCTCGGTCGGGGTGAAGCAGTCGTGCACCTCGGCGAGCGCGAGTTCGGCCCGCGGGTCGGTGATCCCCGCCTGGGCGTAGGCGTCCCGGGCGGACGCCGCCACCTCGGGGAAGGTGGTGAAGTCGTAGCCGGTGCCGGACAGGCCGTCCGCCGGGCCGGCTACCAGCGACAGCGCCTTCACGTATAGCGGCCTGGCGGTGTAGCGGAGCGCGTCCTCGGCGCGGACCACGATGGCCGCCGCCGAGCCGTCGGACACCCCGGAACAGTCGAAGATGCCGAGCATCCCGGCGACCAGCGGCGATTTGGCGATCGTTTCCTTCGGCACTTCCTTGCGAAACTGGGCCCGCGGGTTCTTCGCCCCGTTCTGGTGGTTCTTCCAGGCGATCCTGGTCAGCACGTCCTTCATCTCGGCCGCGTCGACGCCGTACTTCTGCGCGTAGGCCGGGGCGAGCAGGCTGAAGTTCGCCGGGGCGGTCGTCTCGCCCTTGCCGTCGTCGCCCGCGCCTGGCGCGTTGGAGCCGGCCAGGCCCGAGAACCCGGAATCCTTCAGCTTCTCGACCCCGATCGCCATGGCGCAGTCGTAGGCGCCGCTGGCCACCGCGTAACAGGCGTTGCGCAGTGACTCAGAGCCGGTCGCGCACATGTTCTCCAGCCTGGTCACTGGCTTGTAGGGCAGCCGCAGCGGCTTGCTGAGGGTAAGCCCGGATACGCCGGAGCCCATCGTGCCGAGCCAGAAGGCGTCGATATCGGCCAGGCCGATGCCCGCCGATGCCGCCGCCGCCGTGGCCGACTCCACCAGCAGGTCGTCGGTGGAGCAGTCCCAGTGCTCGCCGAACGCGGTACAGCCCATCCCCACGATGGCGACCTGGTCCTTGATGCCGTGCGACCCCATTACTCGTCCCTCCCCGGCCCGGACCGGATCGGCCGCGCCTTCCAGAAGTAGTTGTGGACTCCGGCGGCGGTGACCATCCGGCGGAAGGTCATCTCGACCCGCAGGCCGATCCGCGCCTCGTCTTCGCCCGCATCGGTGAGCTGGCAGCGCATCCGCCCGCCGCCGTCGAAGTCGAGCACGACCATGAGCACGGGCGGGCTCGGCGTGTAGGCCAGCCGGTCCACGGTGTAGGTGGTCACGGTCGCGGGCACGTCGGCGAGCGGCTCGGCGGCCATCTCGTCCACCGCGTGGCACTGCTGGCAGACCCGGTCCGGCGGCAGGCTGCGCGTGCCGCAGCGGGTGCACCTGGCCGCGACGAGCCCGAACTTCCAGGCCGCCCGGCGCTGCGCGGGCGGTGCCGCGACCGGGTCGGGATCCGGCCGGCGGGGCGGCTCGCGGTCCAGGAATCCGCGCCAGGACAGGAAGGTGGCGTACTCAAGCGCGCTGCTGCCCGCCGCGATCTGCGCGGCGACCGGCTGTGGCTGGCGGTGGCTGGCCAGGGCCTCGGTGGTGCGCAGCGCCAGCGCCGTGACCCCGTCGGCCAGCACCATCAGCAGCACGGTCTCGTCTGGGCCGGCCCGGTCCAGCACGTCGGCCAGCAAGATACCCGGCTGCGCCGTGCCCGCGTTGCCGATGCTAGCGACACGGTTGTCGACGACCGCCTCGGCCGGCACTCCGGCGGCCCGGACGGTGCGGCTCACCGCGCGGGCCGGCAGCCCGGCCACGATGAGGTGGTCCACCTGCCCGGCGGTGAGCCCGGCCTCCTTCAGGGCGTCCGCTAGCGCCGCCTCGGCCAGCGGCCCGTACACCTGCTCGCCGAAGCGCTCCTCCCACACCCGTGAGGCGGCCGCACCGGGTGTCCGCCAGCGGTCCAGGAATTCGGCGGTAGCGCAGCCCTGCCCGATGATCTCGGCCAGCACCGGCAGGCCCGCGCCGGCGGCGTTCGCGGTGGTGTCCCCGGTGGTGTCCCCGGCGGTGTCCCCGCCGAAGACGAAGGCGGCCGCGCCGTCGCCGCCGTCCCGCTCGTCCGCGCTGCCCGGCAGCCCGGTGCGGATATCGGTGAGCAGCGCCATGGTCGGCACCGGTGACTGGGCCGCGGTGACCAGCGCACCCACGCCCGAGCGCACCGCCCCGGCCATGTCCACCGCGAGCGCCTCGGCGGGCAGTCGCAGCGCGGCGTGCACGGCCGTGGCGTTGGTCTTGTCCGCGTAGGCGGGGATGGTGGTGGCGAAGAACAGCTGCCGCACGAATTCGCGTCCGGGCGGCGCTCCCGCCCCCGGTGGCGCTCCCGCCCCGGGCGGCCGTCCCGCCCCGGGCGGCCGTCCCGCCCCGGTCAGGCCGGCCAGGGCGGCCCGGCCCGCCGCGACCGCCATCGACGTGGTGTCCTCGTCGTACGCGGCCACCGAACGGGTACCGCGCCCGCCGCCGCTGCCAAGCACTCCCGCGATCCGGCTGCGCTCGAGCCGGTAGTACGGGATGTAGGCGGCGTAGCCAACCAGGCCTCCCATGACACTCCCCAAGGGTTGGAGGGATGAGTAAAAATAGATTACCTGTTATACTATTTAAACGCCAGCCCGCCAGCCGCCGAACTCGTCAGTACCGGGGAGCCCGTGTGGACGTCAGCTATCCCGCCGAGGTGGAATCGTTCCGCGCCGAGGTGCGGACGGTGCTGGCCGAGGAGCTACCGCCCGGCTGGGCGGGCATCGGCGCCATCGCGCCGCGCGAGGACGCGGAACGGTTCGCCGCGCAGTGGCGGCAGGCGCTGCACCGCCGTGGACTGCTCGGCATCACCTGGCCGCCGGAGTACGGCGGGCGCGGGCTGTCCCGGCTGCACCAGGTGGTGCTGGTGGAGGAGCTGGCCAGGGCCGGCGTCCCCTACGGCGAGCACACCGACCTGTTCGGCATCAAGATGCTCGGCAGCACGCTGCTGCGGTGGGGCACGGCAGAGCAGAAGGCCAGGTTCCTGCCGCGCATCCTGTCCGGCGCGGACCGGTGGTGCCAGGGCTTCTCCGAGCCAGGCGCAGGCTCGGACCTCGCGTCGCTGGCCACCAGGGCGATGCTGGACGGCAGGGAATGGATCATTGACGGGCAGAAGACCTGGACCTCGGTGGCGCACCGCGCCAACTGGATCTTCCTGCTGGCCCGCACCGACCCAGGGGCCCGCGGCCACCGTGGTATCTCGTTCCTGCTCTGCCCGCTCGATCAGTCCGGCATCGAGATCAGGCCGATCCGCCAGTTGACCGGGGACAGCGACTTCAACGAGGTGTTCTTCACCGGCGCCCGGACCCCCGCCGACCTGGTGGTCGGTCCTCCGGGCGAGGGCTGGCAAGTCGCCATGACGCTGCTCGGACACGAACGCGGCGAGGAGGCGGCCACCAACCCGATCCTGTTCCGCGCCGAGCTGGACCGGCTGCTCGCCCTGGCCGCCGAACGCGGCCGGGATCACGACCCCCTCATCCGGCAGCGGCTGGCCTGGTGCTACGCCCGGGTCGAGATCATGCGCTACCTCGGCTACCGGATCCTCACCCAGGTGCACAGCGGAACCGAGCTCGGCGCGGCGGCTTCGGTCGCGAAACTGTACTGGAGCGAGTACCACGTGGCCGCCACCGAACTCGCCCTGGACATCCAGGGCCTGGACGGCCTGGTGCCGCAAGGCCGCGGCCCGCTGCGCGCGGTGCGCACCGATGACCCAGGCGCGCCCAACTCTTCCGGCTCCTGGCTCGGCGCCTTCCTGAACGCCCGGGCGGGGACGATCTACGCCGGCACCTCCGAAGTACAGCGCAACATCCTCGCCGAGACGGTACTCGGCCTGCCCAAGGAGCGACGCGAACATGGCTGATCAGGGGGAGTTCGCCGGCCAGGTCGCGCTGGTGACGGCGGCCGCCGGCCGGGGCATCGGCCAGGCGGTGGCGCGGCGGCTGGCCGCGGGCGGCGCGTCCGTGGTGGTCACCGACATCCACCCCGCGCGCACCGAGAAGGTAACGGCCGCGATTGCCGCCGACTACCCCGCGGCCACCGTGACCGGCTACCCGATGGACGCCGGCGACCGGGACCAGATCGACCGCGTCGTGGACGCCATCACCGCGTCGCTAGGCCCGGTGCGAATCCTGGTCAACAACGCGGCGCTGAACGTCGTCGGCAGCATCTTCGGCTACGACCCGGCCGACTGGGACCGGGTGGTCCGAGTCAACCTCACCGGCCCCTGGTACCTGTGCCACCGCACGATGCCCCTGATGCGCGAGGCGGGCGGCGGCGTCATCGTGAACGTGGGCAGCTACGCGCCCGACGTCGGCGGCGGCGGTATCGAGGCACCCTACGCGGCGACCAAGGGCGGCCTGTCCGCGCTGACCCGGGGGCTCGCGCACGAGGGCGGCCCGCACCGGATCCGCGCCGTTTACCTGTCCATGGGCGTGGTCAAGGACACCAAGTTCGCCGAGGACAACGCCGAGCTGCTGGCCCGGCTGCCCGGGACCACCGGGCCGCTCGGCGACCTGCCGGGCCCGGCCGACATCGCCGAGGCCGTGGCCTTCCTCGCCTCCGAGCGCGCCGCCTTCGTCACCGGGGAGATCCTCAACGTGGCCGGCGGCGCCTACATGCGCAACTGACCGCCAGCCGAGGCGCGCCGCGCGCAGCATGAGGCCCGAGAGCCGAGCAGTACCCACGCCCGGCTGGCCTGCCCACTCAGCCGGTCTCTCGAGTAGCCAGAAACCTCCCACGCAACATCCACACCCGAAATCCGGCCGTCGCACCGGTCTACCACGACATGAAACCCGGGTTTCAGCACACCCTGGCGTGATGAAACCCGGGTTTCACTCCGCCGGTTCACGCCGCCGGGCGGCGGGCCTGACGGCCGCGAAAGAGTTCAGTCCGGTGTCGATGAGCCGGGCGGCGCGGTGGACGTCGGCGATCACGGCCTGGTGGACCTGCGCGGGTGAGCGGGCGCCGTCCAGGTATTTCGACAGGCTCAGGAACTGTACGCGCCACAGGCCGAGCAGGGCCGCGGCCGTGATCTGCGGCTCGGGGTCGTCCGCACTCATCGCGGCCCGCTCGGCCAAGATCCCGGCGGCCACCGCGACGAACTGGTCCATCATGTCGCTCTGATGGGCTCGCAGTGAGGGTGTGGCCTGGATCAGGGTGCCGAAGCGCCGGATGGCGGCGCTGGCCCGTACGAGGTCGTCTTGCCGGGCGAGCCAACGGCGGCGACGTGACCGAGGTCGTCTACCGGCTCGAGCCCCACGCCGGCGGCACCCGCTTCACCTATGAGCACACCGGCTTCACCGGCGTCGGCGAGATCTTCATGGCCAAGCTGCTGGGCCGTGTCCGCACCAAGATGCTCAGCGTGGGCCTGCCCGCGGTGCTGCACGATCTAGACGACGACGGCAATCTCCGCCCCACCAGCACCCTCAAGGCCAAGTCCCTGGGGTGACCCGGGCGGTGCACGAGCCTCAGGCACCTGACCGATGACCCAGCCGAACTCGGAGACGATCCGGACGCCGAGACCTTCGGTGTACCGCGGGCGCATCGCCTCATGCATCGTCTCGGCGGACCGGTCGTAACCGACATGCGGCCAGGCCGGCCAGGAAGGTCCCGCGGCCGCCAGCGACGCGTTAGCCGGGCCGCGGCTCCTTGGGCAGGCCGAGCACCCGCTCGCCGATGATGTTCCGCTGGATCTGGCTGCTGCCGCCGTAGATCGTCTCGGCCCGGGACAGCAGGAACGCCCGCTGCAGCGGCTCGAGCGCGTAGTCCGCACCGGTCACGGTCGCCTCCTCGGCGAGCAGTTCGGTCGCGAGCTCGAGCAGCCGCTGGTGCTGGACCGAGGCGTACAGCTTGCTGGTGGCCGCCTGGGCCCCCGGGGTGCGGCCCGCCACCAGCTCGCCGATCGTGCGCAGCGCGGTGACGCGCATCAGCCGCACCGCGATCCAGGCATCCACCAGCCGATGGCTGAGCCCCGACGCGCCACCCCCGGCCACTCCGGCCACGCCAGCCCCAGCTCCGCCGCGAGCCAGCCGAAGCACCTCCTCCGCCTCCCGCTCGAACCCGAGCTGCTGCGGCATCAGCAAGCTCCCGCGCTCCACCCCTAGCGCCGCCATCGCGACCTTCCACCCGTCGCCAGGCGCGCCGACGATCAGGTCGGCCCGGGTCCGCGCGCCGGTGAAGAAGACCTCGCAGAATTCCCCGGCGCCGAGCATGTTGGTGATCGGCCGGATCTGCACCCCCGGCTGCCGGGCCGGCACGAGAAGCAGCGAGAGACCATGGTGCCGCGAAGCCCGCGGATCGGTCCGGCACAGCACGTACAGCCAGTCCGCCGACGCGCCGAACGTCATCCAGATCTTCTGCCCGTCAATTACCCACTCCTCCCCGTCCCGCCGCGCCGCAGTACGCACCGATGCGAGGTCGGACCCCGCGTCCGGCTCACTGAAGCCCTGCCCCCAGAATTCCTCCGCGGCCAGGATCTTCGGCAGGAACCTCGCCTTCTGCTCCGCCGTGCCGAACATCAGCAGGGTCGGCCCGAACAGGTCCTGACCCTGCACGCCGACGCGGTACGGGGCCTCGGCGCGCGCGTAGAGGTATTCGAAGATGATCGCCTGGGCGAGCGTCGCGCCCCGGCCGCCGTACTCCGGCGGCCAGGTCAGGCCCAGCCAGCGCCCCGCCGACAGTTCCTTCTCCCAGCGCAGCCGGACGTCCCAGGCCGCCGCGTCGTCCGGCCCGCCCACCCCGCGGTACTCCGCGAACTCCCCGACCAGATGCGAGTCCAGCCAGCCCCGAACCTCGTCCGCGAACGCCCGGTCCTCCGGCAAGATCGTAAAAATATCCATAAAATCAAACCCCGTCTTCCGCTCGCCTCCGGGGCGCCTTAAGGCGCCGCCTTCCCTCGTCGCTCGTTCCTCGCTCCTCAGTCCAGGCGACACCGCGCCCCTTTGGCTCGCAAACCCCCAATCCCAGCCGCAACGCCAGCCGATCCCGGTGATAAGCGGGCGTGCCGAACAGCACCTCGGAGCTCTTGGCCCGCTTGAAGTACAGGTGGGCGGGATGCTCCCAGGTGAAGCCGATACCGCCGTGCACCTGGATGGCGTCCCCCGCGATCTTCGAGTAGGCCGCGGAGCAGTAGACCTTGGCCAGGCTGGCGGCCAGCGGCACGTCCTCGTGGTCGGCGGCCAGCGCCCACAGCCCGTAATAGGCCGCCGAGCGGGCCGCCTCGGCCTCGGTCAGCATGTCCGCGCACAGGTGCTTGATGGCCTGGAACGAGCCGATCGGCCGCCCGAACTGGACCCGCATCCCCGCGTAGTCAGCCGCCATCTCCACCACCCGCGAAGCCCCCCCGGCCTGCTCGGCGGCCAGCAGGATGGCGGCGGTGTCCAGGACCCGGCGGAGCACCGGCCCGCCGTCGCCCTCATCGCCGATCAGCCGGGCCGGCGTCCCCGCAAAGTCCAGGTGCGCCTGCTTCCGGGTCTGGTCCAGGGTGGGCACGGACACCCGGGTCAGCCCCGGCGCGTCCCCGTCCACCGCGAACAGGCCGAGGCCGGCCGGCGTGCGCGCGCCGACCAGGATGAGGTCGGCGACGTGGCCGTCCGGCACGTGCCGCTTGCCGCCGTCAAGCACCCACCCGGCCCCGCTGCGGCGGGCCCGGGTCTGCACGCTCGCCTCGTCCCAGCGCCCCGGCTGCTCCAGCAGGGCTAGCGTGCCGATGGTCCGGCCGGTGGCCAGCCCCGGCAGCAGGTCCTTCCTGGCCGCCTCGTCCGCGCAGCGCAGCAGGGCCTCGGCGGCCAGCGCCACGCTCGACAGGTAGGGCGCGCACAAGAGCGCCCGGCCCATCTCCTCGAAGACCATGCCGAGCTCGAGGTAGCCGAACCCGGCGCCCTCATACTCCTCGGGCACGGCCAGGCCCTGCAGCCCGAGCTGGTCGCTCAGCTGCCGCCAGACCGCGGGGTCGTAGCCGGCGTCGTCGGCCATCAGCCGCCGCACGCTGTCGGCGGAGGACTTGCGCCCGAGGAAGCCGCGCACCGCGGCCCGCAGTTCCAGCTGCTCGTCGGTGAAGAGGAAGTCCATCTGGCCTCCAGCCGCCGTGATCCGTTACAGTAAAATCATACAACTAGTTATACTATCTAAGGCAACAAGGCAAACAAGGCAACAAGGCAGGGCAACACCGCAACACCGCAACACCGCAACACCGCAACACCGCAACACCGCGGGGCGAACCGCCGCGCGGCCGCCCAGGGAAGGGACGTAGCCCGATGACCGACCGTTACGCGGATTTCCCGAGCCTGCGCTGCGAGCCGCTGGACTCGGGAGTGCTGGAGATCGTGCTGGACGCGCCGCGGCTGAACGCGGTGGGCGCGCAGATGCACCGGGACCTCGCCGCCGTCTGGTCCGCGGTGGACCGCGACGACGACGTCCGGTCGGTCGTCGTGCGCGGCGCGGGTAAGGCGTTCTCGGCCGGCGGGTCGTTCGCCATGATCGAGGACATGACCAGGGACGTCGGCGTCCGGGCCCGGGTCATGCGCGAAGCGCGCGACCTGGTCTACGGGGTGATCAACTGCTCCAAGCCGGTGGTCTCGGCCATCTGCGGCCCGGCCGTCGGGGCGGGCCTGGTGGTCGCGCTGCTGGCGGACGTCTCGGTGGCCGGCCGGTCCGCCGTGATCGTGGACGGCCATACCCGGCTGGGGGTCGCGGCCGGGGATCACGCGGCGATCTGCTGGCCGCTGCTGTGCGGCATGGCCAAGGCCAAGTACTACCTGCTCTCCTGCGCCTCACTGACCGGCGAGGAGGCGGAGCGGATCGGCCTGGTGTCGCTGTGCGTGGATGACGACGAGGTGACCGGCCGGGCCACCTCGATCGCGCGCGACCTGGCCAGCCTCCCGGCCAGCGCCATCCAATGGACCAAGTACTCGCTGAACAACTGGTACCGCCAGGCCGGCCCGCTGTTCGACGCCTCACTCGGCTACGAGTTCTTCGGCTTCGGCCTGCCCGAGGCCCGCGAGGGACTCGCGGCCCTGACAGAGAAACGACCGCCCGACTTCCGCGCCGTAGAGGAGCCGTCACGATGACCACGCACGCTGAGCAGACCTACCCGCCGCTGCTGGCCCAGGGCCAGACGTGGGAGGAGATGACCGTCGGCCGCGTCTTCCGCACCGCGGCCCGCACCATCACCGAGACCGACCTGATCACGTTCGTCACCTGGGGCGGCTTCACCGAGCCGCTGTTCCTGGATGCCTCGCACGCCGCCGCCGGCGGGTACACCGGGCGACTGGTCCCCGGCGCCCTGGTCTACTGCCTCGGCGAAGGCCTGGTCATTCAGACCAACGCGTTCAGCGGGACCGGCCTGGCCTTCATGTCCATGGACCTGACGATCGAGCGCCCGGCCTATGTGGGCGACACCCTGCACGTGGTCGTCGAGGTAACCCAGGCTCGGGCCGCGAGCACCGGCCCGCGCGGCGTGGTGACCACTCAGAACAGCGTCCGCAACCAGCGCGGCGAGGACGTGCTGGTCTACACGCCGGTCCGGCTCATCCGCGGCCGCGGCTACCAGCCCCCCGCCGATAACTCGTAACAACCAGAGCAAGATCAAAACCTTTCTACCGAACGGACGCCGGCTCCCCCCTCCGGACCAACGTCCAGCCCCCGCGGGCCGAACGGACGCCGGCTCCCCCTGCGGACCAACGTCCAGCCCCCGCGGACCGAACGGACACCGGCCCATCGCCCCTGGTCATCATCAACCCCTTGACAAGCTAAATTATTTAGCTAATTCTAGAGCCATGAGGCGTTCCCGAACGAGCCGGTGGCTCGACCTGCTGCGTAAGTCCCTGGGCCCTCCGCCCGCGCCGCCCCGGCGTCATTTCTCCTCAATCTGCTGGCCCGCCGCCCGCGGCCGGGCCGTTCAAGCCCGGCCGCGTCGGATCCTCTAGAGCATGGCCGGCGCACCCGGCTGGCTGCTAACCCCGGGTGCGCCGTCCGCAATGCCAGCGGGCAATAGCGTTAGCCTCGTATACTTATTGCATTAGGAATCCAGTCAGGTTTCCTTGCGATGGCAGCGCGGCCGAGGGGAAGACTTGGACACGGTCAGGGGAGTCTCGACAGTCAGGGTGCCTAAGGCCGGCGAGATGGTCGCCGCGCAGCTCCGCCGGCAGATCGTGCTCGGCGAGCTGAAGGAAGGCGATCAGCTGCCGCCGGAGAGCGTCCTCATGGAGGAATTCGGCGTCTCCAGGCCCACGCTCCGGGAGGCGTTCCGCATCCTGGAAGCCGAGGGCGCGATCACGGTCCGGCGGGGCGTGCGCGGCGGCGCACGGGTCCAGGTGCCCGACATCACGGTGGCCGCCCGGCAGATCGGCCTGCTGCTGCAGTACCGGGGCGCGCTGCTCTCCGATGTCTACGAGGTCCGCGCCGTGCTGGAGCCGGCCGCCGCCCGGCTGGCGGCCAAGCGCCGCACGTCGGCCGATCTCACCCGGCTGCAGGAGGCGCTGGACCGTCATCGCGAGTCCCTGGAAGATCCGGCCGCCACGATCGCCGCCGACGCCGACTTCCACCGGCTCATCGTGGAGCTGTCCGGCAATGAGACGCTTCAGGTTCTCACCGGGATGGTCGGCAACATCATCCGCGAGGGCGACCGGGCTTACACCGAAAGCCATGACTGGCAGCACGAGCAGGAGCTGGCGAAGGTCGCGCTGCGCGCGCATACCCGGCTCGTCGAGCTCATCCGCAAGCGCAGCGGCGAAGAAGCCGAGGAGTTCTGGCGTAAGCACCTGGCCGAGTCGGCCAGGGTCGTCCTCGGCGACCGCAACACCGCCACGGTAGTAGAACTGCTCTCCTAAGTCCCGTCACGGAAAGTGAGCGGACGATGGCCCAGGAGCTGCCGAGGCTCACCGCCCGGCTCGCAGAAATGCGCTCCGCTATCGCCGCGCTTTCGCAGGCACGCCAACGTGTCCAGGCGCAGATCACTGCCCTGGAGCAGCAAGAAGCAAAGCTTGCGGCGCATGCGGCCAAGGCGCGGCAGATGAGACGGGATGACCTAGCTCACGTTGCCCTGGCCCGGCGGCACGAAGCCGAAAGCCAGCGCGCTGAGCTGGCCGTCCAGCTCGATCAGCTGCGCGATGAAGAAGCAGAACTCGCCATCGCGGCGCAGCGGTTGCAGGCCACGAAGGCACGGATCTATTGGTTCGGGCCCGAGGGCCAGGACAGCGAAGACGCATTCGACGCCGACGGCCGCCGCTAACCGGAGGCAGCCGAAGCGCGTCCGGTAGATCTTGGTGGATCGTTCCGGTTTTCGAGCGGTTTCCCGTCGGCGCCGCGCTAGGTGAAGCGGGACGCGGTCCCGCTGGTCCCGCCAGTCACCCGCGTCACCTTCGGGCGCCACGCCCGGCGGTACCGCGGCCGGCGCTCCTCATGCTGGCCGTAACGGTCCCGTATCGCTGGCTGCGTAGGCTGGCCTAGCGAATGGTCAGGATGTGCGGGACTGGGAGAGCATCATGCCACTGCAGCTGCCGGGTGGGCGGCTCAACCTGGCCTGGACCCTCTTCGGCGTTACCGTGGTGCTGGTGGTATTGAGCCTGGTGACCGGCTGGACCGGCGGCGAGACCTGGTCCGCGGTCTTCGGCACCATACCGGTCGCGCTCGCGTTCGCGCTGGTCGGCGCGCTGGTCGCCGCGCGGACCGGGAACCGCCTGGGATGGCTCTTCCTAGCTGCGGGGACGGCGACCGCGGTCACCATCCTGACGAACGTATATGCGGCACGCTCAGCGACCGCCGAACTACCCGGAGCGGCGTGGGTGGGTTGGATTTTCACCGTGGCGCTAGGGATAGTGGCGCCGCTGTTCTACCTGGCGCTGCTGCTGTTCCCGGACGGACGGCTGCTCTCGCCGCGATGGCGGCCGGTGCTGTGGGTGGCGATTATCAGTGGCCTGGCTGAGATGGCGTGTTCGGCGCTGTCCGACGTCAACTTCTCGTCCAACTTCCCCCATCTGCGGGATCCGGTGACGGTCGTCGCACCGCTCGGGAGGGCGTTCAACCTGGCGGAATTGGCCGGGACGCTGGTGCTGCCGGCCGCTGCGGTCGCCCTGATCGTCCGTTTCCGGCGATCGGGCCAGGAGCAGCGGCTCCAGCTCAAGTGGTTCATGTACGCCGCGGCCGTAGCGGCGTTGGCCGTCTTCGCCGCCAGTCAGCTCAGCAGCGACCCGCTGCCCGAATGGGAGATCTCAATTCTGCTGATCCCGGCGGCCGTGGGAATCGCGATCCTGAAGTACCGGCTGTATGAGATCGACCGGCTGATCAGCCGCACCCTCGCCTACGCGGTGGTGACCGGGCTGCTGATCGGGGTATACGCGGGGCTGGTCATCGTGGCCACGCAGGTGTTCAGGTTCAAGACGCCAGTGGCCGTCGCGGTGGCCACGCTCGCCGCGGCGGCCCTGTTCAGCCCGCTGCGGCGGCGGGTGCAGCGGGTGGTGGACCGGCGGTTCAACCGGGTCCGCTACGACGCGGACCAGACGGTGGCGGCGTTCGCGGCCCGGCTCCGGGACGCGGTTGACCTCGAGGCGGTACGGGCCGATCTACTGGCGGTGGTCAACAACGCCGTCGAGCCCGCGCAAGTCGCCGTGTGGATCGCCGGAGACGGCCAGAAACCGTCAGCGTGACCGCGTCCTGCCTGCCCAGCCCCCTGGCGAACCGTGACAAGCTCCAGCGGCACTGCCGGGTACGGCCATGGCCCGCACGAGGACCGCGGGCCGCCGCGCGGGTCCAGACCGCCGTTCGTTTATCAGTGTATTACTCTTATAGATATTACCTATTATGCGTTGAGGTTCCCAGGGCAACCCGCCGCGAGTGACCACAGCGTTGAGGGGCATGAGATGAGCGTGCAGCTGCCTGCCGGTGACACCGGGCCGACCCAGCTGGCCGCCTCGGCCCGGCTGGCCGGGCCGACCGGGCTGGCCGGACCGACCAGGCTGGCCGGGCCGGCCAACGGCCGCCCGCTCGGTCGGCGGATCCGGGTGCCGAAGACCGCTGAGCTTGTCGCCGCGGAACTGCGGCGCAGGATCGTGCGCGGCGAGCTGGCCGAGGGAGACGCGCTGCCGTCCGAGGCGGCGCTGATGGCGGAGTTCGCCGTGTCCCGGCCCACGCTGCGGGAGGCGTTCCGGGTGCTGGAGTCGGAGTCGCTGATCAGCATCCGCCGGGGCGCCCGCGGCGGCGCCCGGGTGCAGGTGCCCAACGGGAACGTCGCGGCCAGCTACGCGGGCCTGGTGCTCGAGTACCGCGGCACGACCCTCCAGGACGTCTACGATGCCCGGACCCTGATCGAGGCTCCGTGTGCGGCGCTGCTGGCGCAGCGGCGCACCGATCAGGACCTAGGGCGCCTGCGCGCCGCCGTCGCGCAGGCGGAGCGGCTGATGGATGACCCGCCGGCGTTCATCCGCGCGCACATGGAGTTTCACGCGCTCATGGTCGAACTGGCCGGCAATGAGACGCTGAAGGTGCTCAACGGCATGGTCCGGCACATCATCGAGCTGGCAAACTGGTCGCACGTGGACCTGGACGCGGGCAGCCAGGAAAACGTGCGGGCGAACAAGCGGGGGTTTCGCGCCCACGTCCGTCTGGTCGAGCTGGTGGCGACCCGGCAGGCGGCCGAGGCCGAGGCGCTCTGGCGGGTGCACCTCGAGGAGGCCGAGAACTACCTGCTGCTTAACCGGTCGATGACCACGGTGCTCGATCTCCTCGGCTAACCCGCCGAGCTAGCGGTCACTCCGAACTTATGAGTATAATAAGTTATACGTATTGTAAGAGGTCCTCGCCAGCATGCCCTCGCGGGCCCGGCGGACGAGGCATTTCCGGGGAGGTCGCGTGCGGCTGCAAGGAAAAACAGCGATGGTCACCGGCGCCGGCCGGGGCATCGGCGCGGCGATCGCGGCCGCGCTGGCCGCCGAGGGCGCGGCGGTCGCGGTCTGTGACCTGGACGGCGTGGCGGCCGCCAAGACGGCGGCGGGCCTCGCCGAGCGCTACGGCGCACGAACCGTCGGCGCGGGAGTGGACATCGCGGACAGCGCGGCGGTCCGGGCCGCGGTGAGCCGGGTGGCCGCCGAGCTAGGACCGACGGACATCCTGGTCAACAACGCGGGCATCGACGCGATCGAGCTCTTCGTGGACTCGGCCGAGGAAACCTGGGACAAGATCATCGCGGTCAACCTGCGCGGCACCATCACCGTTACCCGCGCCGTGCTGGACGGGATGATCGAACGCGGCGGCGGGCGGATCATCCATATCGCCTCGGACGCCGGCCGGGTGGGCTCGTCAGGCGAGGTGGTGTACTCGGCCACCAAGGGCGGCGTCATCGCCTTCGGGAAGGCACTGGCCCGGGAGGTGGCCCGGCATGGCATCACGGTGAACAGCGTCTGCCCCGGCCCGACCGACACCGCGCTGCTCGACCAGGTGGCCGCCTACAGCCAGAAGCTCCGGGACGGGCTCTCCCGCGCCATCCCGCTGCGCCGGGTCGGCCAGCCCGCCGACGTCGCGCCCGCGGTCGCCTTCCTCGCCTCCGACGAAGCCGCCTACATCACCGGGCAGACGCTGTCGGTCAGCGGCGGCCTCACCATGGCCTGAGGGCGGCGATGAAGCCAGCCCCGATAGGACCGGCCCAGGCGGAACCGGCCCAGACAGAACCAGCCCAGACAGAACCAGCCCAGACAGAACCAGCCCAGACAGAACCGGCCCAGACAGAACCAGCCCAGACAGAACCAGCCCAGACAGAACCAGCCCAGACAGAACCAGCACTGCTCAGCCGAATGAACGGTGCGGTCGCCTTGCTCACCCTCAACCGGCCCGCCCGGCTGAACGCCATCGGGTCCGACGTTCTTGGCCTGCTCGCGGCCGCGGTCGCGGCGGCGGCCGCCGACGACCGCGTCCGGGCGCTGGTGATCGCCGGCGCGGGCCGCGCGTTCTGCGCGGGGGCCGACCTCACCGAGATCGAGGCGCTTCCCGACGCCCGCGCGTTCCGCGGCTTTATCGCCCGGATGACCGAGGTCTACCAGCTCATCTCGGACTGCCCCAAGCCGTCGGTCGCAGCCCTGCACGGCGTGGCCTTCGGCGGCGGCCTGGAACTGGCCCTGGCCTGCGACTTGCGGGTCGCGGAGCGCGACGCCAGGCTGGGCGTGCCGGAGATGAAGCTCGGCGTGCTGCCCGGGGCGGGCGGCACGCAGCGGCTGCCCCGGCTAGTGCCCGCGGGCATCGCCAAGCAGATGATCCTCACCGGTGAGCCCATCACCGCGGCGCGGGCCCACGCCCTCGGCTTGGTCAACGAACTCGCAGGCCCGGGGGAGGCGGTCACGGCGGCGTTCGGCCTCGCCGGGCAACTGGCGGCCGGTGCGCCCCTGGCGCTGGCCGTCGGCAAGCGCCTGGTCGACCAGGGCCCGGGCATGGACCTGGCTGCCGCGATCAGCTACGAGCGCGAGTCGGTCTCCATGCTGTTCGGCACGGCGGACCGGGCCGCCGGACTCGCCGCCTTCCGTGCGCGCCACCCGGCTGCCTTCACCGGGCACTGATCCGGGCAACGCCAAACCTGGCCGACGGCACGCACCACGCTCCGTTCGGATCAATCCGTCTTCTCACCCTCAGCGCAGGTAGGCCTGGCCGCCGTCGAGGGCGATCGTGGTGCCGGTGATGTAGCTGGCCGCGGGCCCGCACAGGAATGCCACCACCGGGCCGATCTCCTGCTCGGGATCGCCGAGCCTGCGCAGCGGGATGCTGGACATGCTGCGCTCGTACTCCGCGGGCTGGGCCTCCCGCCAGGCCTCGGCGGCCGGGCTCGTCGCGGCGGGCAGCACGGTGATGACCCGGATGCCGTCCGGCCCCCATTCGGCCGCCGCCACCCGGCTCAGCATCTGGGTCGCCGCCTTGGCCGCGGCGTAGACCCCGCGGCCCGCGGGCTGCGGGTTGACCGTGGTCGAGCTGCCGAGGTTGATGATGACGCTGCCCGGGCGCAGGAACGGATGGCAGGCCTTCATCAACCGGAACGCGGCCAGCGGCCCGGATTCCCAGCAGGCGCCGAAGGCCTCGTCGGTGACCTCGAGGATTGAGCCGAGGGCGGGCACCTGGGCGTTGTTTACCACGATGTCGATGCCCCCCAGTTCGGTGACGGTGTGCTCGACGCAGCGGCGGATGTCGGCGGCCCGGGTCACGTCCGCCACGATGGGCAGCGCCGTGCCGCCTGGCTTTTCGACCTCCGCCGCCACCGCCAGCAGCTTGGCCTCGGTACGGCCGACCAGCGCGACGGCCGCGCCCTGCGCGGCCAGGGCGAGGGCGATGCCGCGGCCGACCCCCTGACCGCCGCCAGTGACGATGGCCCGCTTGCCGTCCAGACTCCCGGTCATGGCTCCTCCTGTTCAGTACCGCTCCGCTATCAGGGTGACAGACCGTCCGAATTAGGTGTAGACGTCGTGTTCGTTAGATGATAACAATTAGATAGACAATTTAGCTACCTATTGGTGATCCGGGTTACGTCGGCTTACCGTCCAGTCATCGTCCGTGTGACGCCCGCCACGCCAGCTCCCCCGGAGCGCCCGGCGTTGGGCAGGCCCGTCACCATTTAGGCCCGACCGTTGGGGGTTCGAACCAGCAATGAAAACAGCACGCAGGACCGCTCTGTGGCGGATATCCGCGCTGAGCGTCGCGGTCGCGGCCCTCGCCACGGCCTGCAGCAGCAGTAACAGCAGTAGCGCGGGCAGCAGTACCAGCTCGAGCGCATCCAGCTCCAGCCCGGCCGTCAGCTCCGGCTCGGCCGTCACGGCGTCCGGGTCGGACCTCGTCATCGGCACGATCGGTAACTTCTCCGGCCCGTCCGCCCAGCCAGAGCACCTGGCCGGGCTGCAGGCCTGGGTCGACTCGGTGAATGCCAGCGGCGGCATCAAGGGCCGCCAGATCAAGCTGATCGTCGAGGACGACCAGGGCGACGCGACCAAGTCGCAGGCGGATATCCGCCAACTGGTCCAGGTGGATCATGTACTGGCCATCGTCAGCCCGGAGGCCGGCGGAACCGAAAGCGGCTGGGCCTCCTACGTCCAGCAGCAGCACGTGGCCGTGATCGGCGGTCAGGCGGATACCCCGGAGTGGTTCACCAACCCGGCCTTCTTCCCGTCGGGCGCCACGGTGCTCACCTCGCTGGAGATGCAGGCGTACGCGGTGAAGGCAGCCGGCAAGAACTCCTTCGGCGCGGTGTACTGCGCCGAGATCGCCGCCTGCAAGCAGGTCCTCCCCGCGCTGCAGGGTTACGCGAAGGCCTTCCAGCTGAATATGCCCATCAGCGCGGCGATCGCAGTGTCGGCGCCGAGCTACACGGCCCAGTGCCTGGCCGCGAAGCAGGCGGGCGCGCAGGCCCTGATCATCGACGCCTCCTACGCGGCCGGCTCACGGTTTGCGCCGGCCTGCGCGCAGCAGGGTTACAGTCCGGTGTACGTGATCCCGTCGGGAGCGTTCGACAACCAGTACCTTCAGGTCGCCCAGGTCAACGGCGCCTACGTGCCCACCACCAACGCGCTGTGGTTCGCCAGCAGCCCCGCGGTGGACCAGTTCAAGCAGGCGATGGCCAAGTACGAGCCGAGCACCGCGCTGGGCCCGAACCCGATGTCCGGCTGGACGGGCGGCGTGCTGTTCGGGGCGGCGGCCGCGAGCCTGCCCGCCAAGCCGACCCCGGCGGACGTGTTCACCGCGATGTACGCACTGCCCAAGAACGACACGCTGAACGGCCTGGCGCCGCCGCTGAACTTCCACTCCGGCGCTCCCGCCTCCCAGGTGAGCTGCTTCTTCCTGGCCGAGATCCAGGGCGGCAAGCTGACCGCCCCCAAGGGCACTTCCGCGATCTGCCCGTCGTGAGCCCCGATCCCGGAGTGCCCGGTTAGCCGGGCACTCCGGGATCTCTGACCTACCGAGCGAGTTGAGAGAATGAATGCCCTGTTCCCGTTCGTGATCCTCGGTATCACCGCCGGATCGGTCTACGGCCTGACCGGAACCGGCCTGGTCCTCACCTACAAGACGTCTGGCATCTTCAACTTCGCCCAGGGCGCGGTGGCCACGACCGGCGCCTATGTCTTCTACATCCTGCACGACGACGTCTTCCACCTGCCCGCCGTGCTCACCGCGCTGATCTGCGTATTCGTGGTCGGCCCGGTGCTCGGCCTGGGGATGGAGGCGATGGCGCGCCGGCTGGCGGACGCGTCCGCGACCATGCAGGTGGTCGCCACGATCGGCCTCGTCCTGGTGGTCCAGGGCTTCTTCTCGGCAACGTTCGGCACGCTGGCGCGCACCTTCCCGGCCTGGCTGCCGCAGCATACGGTCAAGATCGGCGGCCTGTTTGTCGGCTACGACCAGATGATCATCACCGGCATCGCGCTGGCCGCGACCGTGGCCCTGTTCGTGTTCTTCCGGCGGACCCGGCTCGGCCTGGCCATGCGCGGTGTGGTCGATAACCCCGAGCTTCTCGACCTGGGCGGCACCAGCCCGGCCACGGTGCGGCGGTGGGCCTGGATCATCGGTTCCAGCTTCGCCGTCCTGGCGGGGACCTTGCTGGCGCCAACCCTGAACCTGGACGCCACCGTGCTGACCCTGCTGGTTGTCCAGGCGTTCGGCGCCGCGGCCATCGGCCGGTTCTCCAGCCTCCCGCTGACCTACATTGGCGGCCTGGTGGTCGGGATCGCGGCGTCGGTCGCCACCAAGTACGTGGTCACGGGCAGCGCCGCACTGGCCGGGCTGCCCGCCAGCATCCCGTTCATCGTGCTCTTCCTGGTCCTGATCTTCACGCCGCGGTCCCGGCTGGCCGACCGGCGGGTGTCCCGGCCCCGCCCGGCCGCGGTGTACGCGGCGCCCGCCCGAGTGCAGATCGCGGGCGCCGTCGTCCTCGGCGTTGTCCTGCTAGCCGTCCCGCACCTGGTCAACGTCGGCCAGCTGCCCTACTGGTCGGACGGGCTGACCCAGGTCGTACTGTTCCTGTCGCTGGGACTGCTGGTCCGGACGTCGGGACAGGTATCGCTGTGCCAGGCCGCGTTCGCGGCGATCGGCGCCACCACGATGGGGCACCTGACCGCCGGCTTCGGGCTTCCCTGGGGGGTGGCTCTGCTGCTGG
Organism: uncultured Actinomycetes bacterium; assembly: GCA_963806335.1. Taxonomy (GTDB): domain Bacteria; phylum Actinomycetota; class Actinomycetes; order Streptosporangiales; family Streptosporangiaceae; genus Palsa-504. Next base: position 116,728 of record CAWDXO010000008.1, on the reverse strand, counting down.
CGGGCCTGGCGGCGGTGCCGATCGGTGCCTTCATCGCCATCCCGGCTATCCGGCTGCCCGGCGTGTTCCTGGCCCTAGCCACGTTCGGCTTCGGCGTCACCATGCAGCAGATGGGCTACCCGCTCTGGCTCATGTTCGGCTCCAGCTCGCTGGGCCAGGCGGTGAACCGGCCGTCGTTCGCGCAGGGTGACATCGCCTTCTACTACCTGGTGCTCGCGTTCGCGGTAGCCGCGGGCCTGCTGGTGGTCTGGCTGGTGCGCAGCAGGCTCGGCCGGCTGCTTCGGGGCATGGCCGACTCGCCGGTCGCCCTGGCCACGCACGGCACGAGCGTGATGGTGACCCGGGTCCTCGTCTTCTGTCTCGCCGCGTTCCTGGCCGCGGTCTCCGGAGCCTTGTTCGGCGGTGTCGTGCACACCGTCACCAGCTCCGACTTCACCGCGTTCAGCTCGCTGACCCTCCTCGCGCTGCTGGTCATCATGCCCGGCCGGGAACCGTGGTACGCGTTCGGCGCCGGGTTCGCGCTCGTGGTTCTCCCGTCCTGGATCTCCACCGGAGCGACTGTCGGTGACTGGCTCAACGTACTGTTCGGCGTGGCCGCGGTCCAGGTGGCGGTCGGTCTCACGCCGCGCAATGAGCGGCTGCACCGGTTCCTCGACCGCATCGGCCGTCGCCGACTCCCGGCTACGGCCACCCTGGCTTCAGTCACCCCGGCCCCGGCCACCCCGGCCCCGGCCACCCCGGCCCCGGCCACCCCGGCCCCGGCCACCCCGGCCGCGGTGAGCCCGGCCACGACGAGCGCGGCCACGACGAGCCCGGTCCCCGGAACACTCGGGTCGGCCGCCCCAACCCAGGCTGTTCCGCTGAACGGACGCTCACGGCCCGGCCGGGCCGCGGCCGCTGGCCTGGACCTGGCGCACGTCACGGTGCGGTTCGGCGGGCACGTCGCGGTCAATGACGTGAGCCTGACCGCTCCGATCGGCCGGATCACCGGCCTGATCGGGCCGAACGGCGCCGGCAAGACCACGCTGTTCAACGTGGCTTCCGGTCTGGTCCGGCCCGCGTCCGGCACGCTGCGACTGCATGGCGCGGACCTGTCCGTGCTTGACCCGGCCGCGCGGGCCCGCCGTGGCCTCGGCCGGACCTTCCAGAAGATGGAGCTGTTCGACTCGCTGACCACCCGGGAGAATGTGTCCCTCGGCCGGGAGGCCGGCCAGGCCGGGCGGCGGCCCTGGCGGCACGTGGCCGAGACCAGATCAGACCGGAACCGCCGGAGCGCGGCCGCCGAGCAGGCCATGGCCCTGGCCGGCGTCGCCGACCTGGCCGAGCGCCCGGTCGCCACGCTGTCCACCGGGCAGCGGCGGCTGGCCGAACTCGCTCGCTGCCTGGCCGGCGAGTTCGACGTCCTGCTGCTCGACGAGCCGTCCTCCGGCCTGGACCGGGCGGAGACCGGGCGGTTCGGTGAGATCCTGGCCCAGGTTGTCGCGCAGCGGGGCGTCGGCATTCTGCTTGTCGAGCATGACATGTCGCTAGTGATGAACGTCTGCGACTACGTTCACGTGCTCGACTTCGGCACGAAGATCTTCGAGGGGACCACGGCGGACGTGAGTTCCAGCGATACGGTCCGGGCCGCTTACCTCGGCACCGAACCGATCAGCCCCGAACAGCCGAAGATGGCCCAGCAGCCGAAGATGGCCCAGCAGCCGAAGATGGCGAGGTAACTGCGATGCTGGAACTGCGCGGGATCGAGGCCGGCTACGGCGAGCACACCGTGCTGCGCGACGTCTCGCTGACCGTCCCGGCGGGTACCGTGGTGGCCGTCCTGGGGGCCAACGGGGCCGGCAAGACGACCTTGCTGCGCGTCGCGTCCGGGCTGCTCCGCCCTTCTGCCGGAACCGTGCGGCTGGCGGGCGAGGACATCACCCGGGCCCGGCCGCACGCCCGCGCCCGGCGCGGCCTGTGCCACATTCCCGAGGGCCGTGGTATCTACCCGTCGCTGACCGTGCGGGAGAACCTTCTGCTGCACTCCCGCCCGGGCGAGGAGGCCAGCGCGCTGGACCGGGCCACCTCGGCCTTCCCGGTGCTGGGGAACAAGCTGCGCCAGCCCGCCCGGCTGCTGTCCGGCGGCCAGCAGCAGATGCTGTCGCTGGTCCGCGCCTACCTCACCGACCCCAAGGTGGTCATCGTCGACGAGGCCTCGATGGGGCTCGCGCCGGTCGTCGTGGACCATATCTTCGAGTTCCTCGGCGAGATCGCCGCGTCAGGCACTGCCCTGCTCATCGTGGAGCAGTACGTCAGCCGCGCGCTGGCCCTGGCCGGCCGCGTCTACCTGCTGAACAAGGGCAGCGTGGTGTTCGCCGGCCCGCCGCAGGACATCGCCGACGACCTGTTCGCGCACTACCTCGGCGCCGCCGCGGGCGCCCACTGATCCGAGCGAGCACCCACTGATCCGAGCGAGCACCCACTGAGCGGAGCGGGCACCCACTGAGCGGAGCGGGCACCCACTGAGCGGAGCCCGGCTCAGCCACCCCGCAGTTCGGTGAGGGCCATCCGGGCGCCCGGCATGAGCACGCCGGTGATCTTCTCCGGATCCAGTTCGTCGGCGAGCGGGCGGAAGGCCGCGGGCCGCTTCTGCACGAAGCTGTCTACGCCTTCCCGGAAGTCCGCGCCGCTGTTCAGCACCTCCATCACTGCGTACGAACGGCGGCAGGCGTCCTCGAAGGAGACGTCGAGGTCGGCGAGGACCTGGTGACGGATGACGGCCATGGCGGCCGGGGAGCAGTTGCGTGCCAGGTCGCGGGCGTATTCGCGGGCCGTGGCCAGGACCTCGGCGGGTTCGGTCACCCGGTTCACCAGGCCCAGTTCCCTGGCCTCGTCGGCTTCGAAGACCCGGCTGGACAGCAGCAGGTCAAGCGCGGCGCCCACGCCGACGTAACGAGGCAGCACCCAGGACATGCCGTACTCGGCGCCGAGCCCGCGGCGGGCGAAGGCAGTGGAGAACCTGGCTCCCCGCGCCGCGAACCGCACGTCGCACATCAGCGCCTGGGTCAGCCCGATCCCGGCGCAGGCGCCGTTGATCGCGGCGATCAGCGGCTTGCGGAACAGCCGCGGGGCGTACTGCGGCCGGCGGTCGGAGATGTTGACCCCCCGGCCGGCCACCTCGTCGAGCCGGCCCATGTCAAAGCCCGGGCAGAACGACGCCCCGGCACCGGTCAGCACCCCGGCTCGCACCGCCGGATCGGTGTCCGCCGCCGCCAGCACGTCGAAGTACCGGTTCTCCAGCGCCGCGGTCCACGCGTTCCGGCGTTCGGGCCGGTTCAGGGTGAACGTCGCGACGCCGTCCGCGTCGACCTCGGTAAGCACCAGGTCCGCATCGTATGCCATCGGCCGACCTCTCTGACGGAAACGCTATTGTTCTAGATTATCTGATTAAGTTATCTTATTAAAGTCATCGCGCTGGATCCTGTTTCCGAACTCCGTGGCGCACCAGATCCGGCGTACCAGTCGAAACGCCAGGAGTGTGATGGGCCGCCAGCTGACGAACGCCGCTAGCCGCACCGAGGACGACACCGGCCTGGCCCGCCTGCGCCGCGGGCTCGGCCAGGCCGGCACCCCCCATACCCGCCTACCGCACCCTCGGCGGCCGTCCGGCGGCCAATACAGCCACCGCACCGCGCCCAATGACTCCGGGGACAGCGGGAAACCGGGCGGGGTGGCCCGCCAACTGCAGTCTCCTCCCGGCGCCGAGTGTATGGATGTGGCAGCCTACACACTCTTGTGTGTAGGCTGCCACATCCATACGTATGGTCGAATCCCCGCCGCGAGGCGTGGGTGCCTGGCGGGACCTCAGTGAACCATGTGCCGTCCGCCGTAAACCCGCCCGCGCAGCTCCGGTCCCCCGCACTACCCCGGACCGCAAGACACCCGCAACCCGCGATCACGGCTGACCGTACCCGCCCAGGACCCCGAACGCGGCGGCGATCTCCGCCCGCCCGCCGCCGCCCGCCAGCAGGACGTGCAGGAGCAGCCGGGCCTTGAGCGGATCGAGAAATCCGGCGCTGATCAGTCCGCGGCTGAGCAGATCCTGCTCCGAGCCGGGGAAGCCGTAGGTACGGGCCAGCACCGATCCGGCCCCGGTCCGCGACGAAAGCACCACCGGGATCTGCCCGGCCAGCGCAGCCAGGGCGGGAACGGTAAGAGCGGGCACGTGCCCCGCACCGAAGCCGGCCACGACCAGGCCGTCAAAACGCCCGGCGGCGGCCCGCAGCAGTTCACCGTCGTCCCCGAGGGTGCAGACGATCACGCCCACCCGCACCGCCCGGCCCAACGCCCCGACCCGGCCCAACGCCCCGACCCCGGCCACCGTGAAGCGCGAACCGCCCGGCCGGGTGAGCAGCCGCGGCTCACCCTCGACCATCCGCCCGATCGGCCCCGCCGACGGCGAGCTGAACGCGGCCAGATGAGTGGCATCGGTCTTGCGGACGAAACGGGCGGCGTGGATCTCATCGGCGAACACCACCACGCAGCCGAGGTCGCGCAGCTGCGGGCTGACCGCCGCCTGCAGGGCCGCGAGGATGTTCGCCGGCCCGTCGGGCCCGGCCAGGCCGGGGTGACGCATCGCGCCCGTCACGACGATCGGCTCCGGGCCGGCGTGCAGCAGGTCGAGCAGGAACGCGGTCTCCTCGATGGTGTCGGTGCCCTGGATCACCACGAAGCCGTCCGCCGTCGACGCACCGATCGCGGCCGCCAGCTCAAACACGTCCCTCAGACCCAGCGACGCCCCCGGCACCTGCCGGAAATCGCGCACCTCGATCTCCGCGCCGAACCCGGCCAGCCCTGGCACCACGTCCAGGAGCTGCCGCCCGGTCAGCGCCGGCACCGCCCCGCCGGCGCCGCCCTCGCCCGGCGCCATCGCGATCGTGCCGCCGAGCGAGAACACCGCGACCCGGGCTGGCGAAGGATGCGAGGCGGTCATCGGCCCTTCCCGGTGAGACCGGCCACGATCGCGGCGTGCTCGGGGGAGGCCATGCTGTCCCGCTCCGCGGCCAGCGCGGTCTCCATCACGGCGGCCATCGCCTGTTCCAGGTGCAGGTTCACCGCCCGTTTGGTGCCCCGCAACGCCGCGGCGGGCAGCGCGGCCAGCCGCCGGGCCAGCTCCATCGCCTCGTCGAGCAGTTTGTCCCGCGGCACCACCCGGTTGGCCAGGCCCAGCCGGACCGCTTCGATCGCGCTGACCCGGTCACCGAGGAACAGCAGTTCCCTGGCCCGGGCCAGCCCGACGATCAGCGGCAGCACCATGGCGCCGCCGTCCCCGGCCACCAGCCCGACCTGGACGTGCGGGTCGGCCAGGTAGGCGCCCTCGGCCATCAGCACCATGTCACTGAGCAGGGCCAGGCTGCAGCCCAGCCCGACGGCGGGGCCGTTCACCGCGGCGATCACCGGCACCGGGCAGCGCACCATGCCGGTGATGATGCGGCGGGCCTCGTCGATGTTCTGCGCCCGGAACGCCTGGTCCCGCTGCACCCGGGTCATCACGTGAAAGTCGCCGCCCGCGCTGAACGCCCGTCCCCGCCCGGTCAGCACGACCGCTCGCACCTCGTCGTCCGCGGCCACACGATCCCAGACGCCCGCGAGCGCGGTGTGCAGCGCCTCGCTCGCCGCGTTCCGCTGCTCCGGCCGGTTCAGCTCGATCAGCCGGACGGGACCCTGGGCGGTCACCACGAGGTCCGGCGCCAGCTCGTCCATGGGGGCCTCCCGCGCTCGGCGTGTACGACAATATAGCTAAATCATATACCCCGTTCGGCTCATTAAAAATATTTTGGCCTAACGGACGGTGGTGCCTGCCCCTCGCCCCCCGGCCGTCACCAGGGCTGGCTGTTGCTGGTGAAGTGGGTAAGCGTGTCGATGTCCTCGGCCTTGTAGACGTGGCGTGGCGGGGTGGCGAAGGTGGCGTAGGGCCGGACCCGGATCACGACCCGGTTCTCCTCGCGGGCCATCCGCTCGATCTCGGCGAGCTTGCCCGACCCCACCTCCTGGCCGGCCATCAGGTCGATGACCCGGCGCAGCACGTCCACCGCCTGGTCGAAATCCTCCTCGAGCGTGGCGTCCCCGTAGACCTGCAGGTAGGTGAGGGGCCACTGCTCGTCGAGGATGCACAGGCTGACCTTCGGGTTGCGCTGCACCGCGAGCGCCTTGCCGCGGGCCGCCATGGTCGAGATCAGCAGGTCGTCGCCGTCCAGGACGTAGTACACGACCGTCATGGCCGGTCCGTCGCTGCGGCGGTTGTACCCGAAAATGCACGTCCGGTGCTTCTGCACGAATTCCCGGCGCTCGATCCGATCCATGCCTGCCCCTTCCGGTGACGCGTGATATTGCCTAACGGTAAACGATCAAGCGGCGGGGCCCCGCTGTGATGGGCCAGCAGCCGGCCGAGCAGCCGGGTGGAGCTGCGGCCGACGCAGCCGTGGATATGTCTGCAGTTCCGGGGGTGATAGCACCCGGAACTGCAGACATATCCGGGCCTCAGATACGAGGGAGGCTAAAGTGGCGCGGCCCGTACCGCCGGCAACTCCCGTGCCTGGAGCGGTAACGCGGCGGGCATCGTCTAGCGTTTGAGGTCTTCGAGAATGTGGTCCCAGGCCTCGGTACTGGTCTCGTAGGGGGCGTAGAACGAGACGCGGTCGATCAGCCCGCCGAACCGGCGCCGGATCTGCGCCGCCACCCCGGCGGGCTCGGCCACGACCGCGAAGGCATGCAGCACGTCGTCGTCGATGAGGCCGCCCATGGCCTCCCACTTGTCACCGCGATCCGATCGCGACAGCGCGTTAAGCTCGTCGCCGAGCCCGGCCCAGCCGTGCCGGTCGAGCACGGCCCGGTAGGCGGGGGTGCTGCCGTAGAAGGCGATCTGCGCTCTCGTGCCGGCCACCGCGCGGGCCATCTCCTCGTCGGTGCGCCCGGTCGCGATCATGGCCAGCAGGCTGACCTCGGCGTCCGCTCGCGACCGCCCGGCGGTAGCCAGGCCGCGGTCCAAAGCGGGCAGCGTGACCTCGCGCAGGTAGCGTTCGGTGGTGAAGGCGTGCACCAGCAGGCCGTCGGCGACCTCGCCGGCCACCGCGGTCATGGCCTCCCCGACCGCGGCGAGGAAGACCCCGGGCGCCCCGCCCGGTGCCGGCGGCGGTGAGAAGAACGGGGTCATCAGCGTGTGCTGGTAGAAATCCCCGCGGAAGCTCAGCTTCGTCCCGTCGTTCCAGGCCGACCAGATCGCGCGCAGCGCCATGACGAACTCCCGCATGCGCGGTGCCGGGTGACTCCACGGCATGCCGAATCGGCGCTCGATGTGCGGTTTTATCTGGCTGCCCAGGCCCAGGATGAACCGGCCGCCGCAGTAGGCCTGCAGGTCATGCGCGGTGTAGGCGAGCTGCATGGGGGACCGGGCGAAGGCCACCGCGATGGCCGTGCCGAGCTCGGTCCGCTCGGTGTGCTCAGCCGCCAGCACCAGGGGCAGGAAGGGGTCGTGAGCGGACTCCGACGACCACAGCCCGTCGTAGCCGGCCTTCTCCCGTCGCCTGGCCTCGTCGATCACCGCGGTGGCCGGCCCGGCCCCGAGCTTGCCGTCGACCTTCATCCGTTCCTCCAAGACAGGGGCCAATCGGCCGGGAAGGTTGCCGTTTTAGTAGCTAATGTAGGATAATAATTTTACTATATACCTCGAACCCTCAGGGGGCAGGCGGTGGACTTCGGCTTTACCGAGGAGCAGGAGATGCTCCGGGCCACGGCACGCCAGTTCGTCGCGGACGTCTGCCCGGCGGAGCGAGCCAAGGAGTGGGACGAGGAGTCGGCGGTGCCCCCCGAACTGTTCAAGGGCATGGCCGAACTGGGCTGGTTCTCCCTGCCCTTCGCCGAGGAAGACGGCGGGGACGGCGGCGGTCCGGTCGAGCTGATCCTGATCGCGGAGGAGCTCGGCCGGGCCAGCTTCGACGTGGCCATGTGCTACATAGGTGTCCTCATCCCGGGCATCACCGTGTTCAACTGGGGCAGCCCCGCCCAGCGCGCGTTCATCCGGGACCAGGTCATGACCGGCCGCCAGCGGCTCGCGGTGGCCGTCAGCGAGCCGGACAGCGGTTCCGACGCGGCCGCGCTGCGCGCCTCCGCCCACGACCGGGGCGGCCACTTCGTGGTCAACGGCCAGAAGATGTGGTGCACTGGGGCCGGCCTCCCCGGACACCACGATCGCCACTTACGTCCGGACCGGCCCGCGTGAGCCCAAGCACGAGGGCATCAGCCTGCTGCTGATCGACCCGCAGGCCGACGGGGTGGAGGTGCGGCGCACGCCCACCCTGGCCCGGCACATCCTGGGCACTAACGAGGTGTACCTCTCCGATGTGCTGGTGCCGCGGGAGGACCTGGTCGGTCCCCAGGACAAGGGCTGGTCGGTCATGCTCTCCAACATCGAGCTGGAGAAGGTGATCATCACCGGCGGTTACCTGGGGGCCGCGCAGGCGACCCTGGACGAGATGCTGGCGTTCGCGAAGACGCGGCATGCGTTCGGCCGTCCGGTCGGCACCTTCCAGGCGCTGGCGCACGCCATGGCGGACCTGCAGGTGGAGATCGACTCGGCCCGGCTGCTGGCTTACCGGGCGGCTTGGCTGCTGGCCCAGGGCCGCCCGTGCGGCCGGGAAGGCGCGATGGCCAAGCTCAAGGGCTCGGAAACCTACGTCGCGGCCGCCCGGCTCGGCATGCAGGTCTGCGCCGGGCACGGCTTCTCCACCGAGTCCGTCATGAGCTTCCGCTACCGTGAGTCGATCGTGGCCACGATCTCTGGCGGCACCAGCCAGATCCAGCGCAACGGCATCGCCCGCAGCATGGGCCTGCGCAGCTATTGAGCCAGCCGCGGTCGCTGCGGCCGCGGGATCCGCGTCCGCCTCCTCGCCGAACGCTGGCCAGCGCGGCCGATCCGCGCCGAGGACTATCATCTGCCCATAGGGGATGCCTGGCCCGCACAGGAGGTGAGCCCGATGCTGGCGGCGCTTGCCTTGCTCGGCGCCTTCGCGCTCGCGGTCGGCTGGGAGCTGTTGTGCCTAGCAGAGGTGATCCGGGCCGACCGGGTGCGTTTTTTGCCCCGGTGGGTGTGGGCCGTTGCCTGCCTGTTCATGATTCCCGTCGGCGGTATCCTCTATCTCCTCGTCGGCCGCGTGTGGGGGCACGCCGCGGCCCGCCGCGCGGGTCCCTGACGCGCGGCCCGACCGGTCCGGCTGTTACGGCCGCGGTAAGCTCCGCGTCCGGCTCGGGAGCCGTGGCTTCTTGGCGGCGAAGACTTCCGGATGCATGATGGCCCTCCCTTGCGGGCAGCAGGTGCCTCCACCTAGAATCAGTTGACTAATTATGCTAAATGAACGACGATCAAGACCAGACCATCAAGCGAGACCCTCGAACGGAGAGACCTCGTGTCCGATCCGGAACTCGATCAGGGCCAACTCGATCGGGGCCAGCTCGATCGGGGCCAGCTCGATCGGGGCCAGCTCGATCGGGGCCAGCTCGATCGGGGCCAGCTCGATCGGGGCCAGCTCGATCAGGGCCAGCTCGATCAGGGCCAACTCGCCCAGCACACACTCACTGAGCGCCTCGAGCGCGTCGAGGCCCAGCTGGCCATCCAGCAGTTGGCCATCCGGTACGCGATGGCGGTGGACGCCAGGGACCTGGACGCCTGGGTGGGCTGCTTCCGGCCCGACGTGGACATGGGCCGCCACGGCACCGGCCGGGAGGCGCTGCGGCGCTACATCGACCCGATGGTGCGCCGGTTCTATCGCTCGGTGCACCAGATCTGCGGCCACCGCATCGACCTGCCCGCCCCCGAAGACCCGGACCGCGCCGCCGGCCCGGCAGTAGACCGTGCCACCGGCGCGGTCTACTGCCGGGCCGAGCACGAGGTGGGGCAGGAGTGGATCGTGATGGCCATCTGCTACTTCGACGAGTACGCGCGGGTGGACGGCGAGTGGTTCTTCTCCCGGCGGCGGGAGCGCCACTGGTACGCGGCCGACGTGACCCGCACGCCGCAGTCGGCCGGCTTCGCCGGCTGGGCGGGCAGCGCGAAGCCCAAGCTCCCCGCCGAGTTCGCCAGCTGGGCGCCGTTCTGGGACGGCGACACACGCCCCGCCACGCTGACCACAGCCCCAGCGTCAAAAACAGGAGCCACCCAATGACTCTGCTAGCCCGGGGGGACGCCCCCCCGAATCCCCCCGGCGTCGGCGTCTGGTTCGACCTGCGCAATCCGCCCGCCTGGCGCCAGGACCCGGCCCGGCTCTACGGTTTCACCCTGGAACTGTGCGAGGAGGCCGAACACCTCGGTGCGGACTCGGTTCTGGTTCTCCGAGCACCACGGCTTCGAGGACGGCTACCTGCCCCAGCCGCTGACGTTCGCCGCGGCCGCGGCCGCGCGCACCTCCCGCGTCCGCCTGGGCACCGGCATCCTGGTCGCGCCGCTGCGCAAGACCGCGCAGCTGGCCGAGGAGGCCGCGGTGGTAGACATCATCAGCGGCGGCCGGCTGGACCTCGGCCTGGGCGCCGGGTACCGCCCACCGGAATTCGAGCTGTTCGGCACCGACTTCGCCGCCCGCTACCGCACGCTGGATCAGCAGGTCAGCGAACTGCGCCGACTCTGGAATCACCAAAGCCTCACCCCGGCCCCAGTACAACGCAAGCTGCCCATCTGGCTCGGCTACCAGGGCCCGAAGGGCGCCCGCCGGGCGGGCCGGATGGGCGAGGGCCTGCTCACCCTGGCCAAAGCCTCCTGGCCGCCGTACCGCGACGGCCTGGCCGAGGGCGGCCACGGCGACGCCGAGGCCCGGATGGGCGGCGGAGTCCAGGCCTACGTGACCGATGATCCCGAACGGGACTGGCCCCTCGTCGCCCCCCACATCGCCTACGCCCAGGACAGCTACCGCAAGTACATGGTCGAAGGCACCCCGAACCCGGTGCCCCGCCCGGTCGACCCGGAGCGCCTGCGCACCAGGGGACCGGACGCCGGACCCATGTCGTACTTCCTGTTCGGCTCGCCCGAGCAGGTCGCCAAGGAAATCCTGGCCTACGCCGGGGACGCCCCGGTGCAGACCGTATGGATCGGCGCGTCGGTGGCGGGCCTGCCCGAGGACCTGGCCGCCCGGCACGTGCAGACCATCTGCACGCGGCTACGCCCCTTGCTGCGGGAGGCATGAGAACCATGAAAAGGCTGGACGGCAAGATCGCGATCGTCACCGGCGCGGCCGCCGGCATCGGCCGGGCCACCGCGCGGCGGGTGGCCGCCGAGGGAGCCCGGACCGTGGTCGCCGACCTGGACGACGCCGGGGCCAAGCAGGTCGCCGACGAGATAGTCGCCGCGGGCGGGGAAGCCACCGCCGTTCAGGCCGATCTGGGCGACGTCGACGAGGTGCGGGCCATGGTCGAGACGGCCGTCACCAGGTACGGCGGCTTGGACGTCCTGCACAACAACGCCGCCGCGACCCGCCTGGCCGCCACGGCGGACCTGCCGGTGAGCGCGGCCGACCCCGGGGTCTGGGACGAGACGATGCGGGTCAACCTGCGCGGCGCGATGGTGGCCATCCAGGCCGCGGCGCCGCACATGATCGCCCGCGGCGGCGGCTCGGTCATCAACACAACCTCGGGCGCCGGCCTGACCGGGGACCTGCGCAACCCGGCCTACGGCGCCTCCAAGGCCGCCCTGGTCAGCCTGACCCGCTACGCCGCGACCGAGTTCGGCAAGCAGGGAATAAGGTGCAACGCGATCTCGCCCGGCTTCATCGTCATCCCGGAGAAGACCGGCCGCGACGCGGTGAACGCGACCATGCTGCGGCACGCGCTCACCCCCCGCCTCGGCCGCCCGGAGGACGTCGCGGCGCTGGTGGTCTTCCTGGCCAGCGACGAATCCGCGTTCATCACCGGGCAGAACATCTGCGTGGACGGCGGCATGGGGGCCCATCAGCCGTTCCTGGCCGACTTCCGCTAAAAAACTAAAATCATTTATCCCGAACGAACATGGGTACCAGCCCATGCCACGAAGGAGAGCAAATGGCCGCTGAAGCATGCAGGGGGCGCGTCGTGGTGGTCACCGGCGCGGGGAACGGCCTCGGCCGAGCGCACGCGCTGGCGTTCGCCGCGCAAGGAGCCAAGGTCGTCGTCAACGATCTCGGCGGCGGCCGGGACGGCGCGGGCGCCTCGGCCGGCCCGGCCCAGGCCGTCGCCGACGAGATCACCGCCGCGGGCGGGGAGGCGGTCGCGAACGCCGAGGACATCTCCTCCTGGGCCGGCGCGGAGCGACTGGTCGAAGCGGCCGTCGAGGCGTTCGGCGGCCTGGACGTGCTGGTGAACAACGCGGGCATCCTGCGCGACCGGATGATCGTCACGATGACCGAGGCGGACTGGGACGCGGTCATCGCCGTGCACCTCAAGGGCACGTTCGCGGTGCTGCACCACGCCGCGGCGTACTGGCGGCAGCGGGCCAAGCAGGGCCACGCCAACGACGCGCGGGTGATCAACACGGTCTCCCCGTCGGGGCTGTTCGGCAACCCGGGCCAGGCGAACTACGGGGCGGCCAAGGCCGGCATCGCCAGCCTGACCGTCATCGCGGCCCGCGAACTGGACCGCTACGGCGTCACGGTCAACGCGATCGCGCCGACCGCGCTGACCCGGATGACCGAGGACCTGGAGATGATGCGCGCCGCGGCGGCCGCCGGAGACCTGAGCCCGGAGGCCATCTCGCCGCTGGTGGTCTGGCTGGGCTCGGCGGAATCCCGGGAGGTGACCGGGCGGGTGTTCGGCGTGTGGGGGAACGCGATCACCGTCTTGGAGGGCTGGGTCAACGGCCCGAACGTCTCCCGCGATACCCGCTGGGACCAGGCCGGGCTGTCCGAGGTCGTGCCCGCCCTGGTGGCCGGGGCCGCGCCCAACGCCGACACCATGGGCAACCGCAAGCCGGCCGCCTGATACGGCCGCCGCACGGTTCGCAGCAGTCCCTCCTAGCCCGCCGTAACAGTGCCTTCCCCGCTCGCCTCCGGGGCGCCTTTAGGCGCCGCCTTCCCTCGTCGCTCGTTCCTCGCTCCTCAGTCCAGGCAGCGCCGCGCCCCTTTGGCTCGCTCATCGGCTATACCGCCGCCTGGGCGGGGGTCTGCGCCGGAACCCGGAAGAGCTCGTTGAAGGTGCCGCTGGTGATCCGGTCGCGGACCTCGTCGCCGACCCCGGCGAACAGGCCGCGCAGCGTCTCCTGGGTGTGTCCGTAGGTGCCTTCCAGGTGCGGGTAGTCATCCCCCCACAAGATGTTGCGGTAGCCCGTCGCGGGCATGATCTGCACCGCGCTCTTGTCGTGCTGGAAGGACGCGTAGACCTGCTGGCCGATGATCTCGCTGGGTAGCCGGCTCAGCTTGGGCCGGACGAACATGCCGTGCTGGCGGTAGGCCTCGTCCATCCGGTCCCCGATGGCCGGCACCCACGCGGCGCCGCCCTCGGCGATGAGGATGCGCAGACCCGGGTGGCGGTCCAGCGCGCCGCCGGCTACCAGGTGCGCGACCACCCGCATGCCGGGATAGGTCGTCTCCATGTAGTTGACGATCGCGCCGCCCGGGCCGCGGAACACGACCGTGTCCCCGCCGGTGCCGATGTGGAAGCCGAGCACCACGCCGGCCCGCTCGGCGGCGGCCCACAGCGGCTCCCACGCCTCCAGCGCGTACTCCTCGCCCGGGCGGGTCTGGCTGGGCAGGAACACGGCCTGGAAGCCGAGTCCGGCGGCGCGCTCCAGCTCGGCCACCGCGTCACCGATATCCGCGGTGGACACGCACGCGGTGGGAATGACCCGGTCGTTCTTGCTCAGGATCTCGGCGTATGCCCAGTCGTTCCAGGCCCGTACCGTTTCCCTGGCCAGCTCGCGGTCGGTGATCTTGACCGTCCAGAAGCCCATGGACGGGAACGCGAGCTGGCCCCAGACGCCTTCGGCGTCGAGGTCCTTGAGCCGGATGTCGAGGTCCCGCGCGCCGGGCGGGCGCATCGCGTCCATGAAATCGTTTAGCTGACGGTCGATCCGCTCTCCGTCGATGTAGAGGATCTCGTACTTCTCGCCGCGCTCGGAGCGTGGCGCCCGCTCCGCCAGCCGGGCCGGAAGCGACTGCAGCCACAGGTCAGCGGGTTCCAGGATGTGCGAGTCCGCGGAGTTGGCCCAGATCTTGGTCATCATGTCCTCCTGCTTCGACCGTACCAGGGGCTGGTGCGGCGCCCCGTTTATCGGTATAAAGAGTTTACATAGTTATCTATATTAGGGATAGCCTTGGAGACAAGGAGCGTGACGATGAGCGGAACCCGGCAGGTTCCAGTGGCAGACGGCATTTTCACCTGGCCTTCGGACGACCCCCGGCTGATCGGGGCCCAGTGCACGGGCTGCGGTCTGGTCGCGTTCCCGGCCGGGTCGGCCTGCGCGCGGTGCGGCGGGACCGGGGCGACCGAGAAGCTGCTGCCGGACCGGGGCACGCTGTGGACGTTCACCACGCAGGACTTCCGGCCGCCCAGCCCGCCCTACGACGGGGCCGATACCGCCGAGACGTTCCGGCCGTACGCGCTGGGCTACGTCGAGCTGCCGGGTGAGGTCATGGTCGAGGCCCGGCTGACCGAGCCCGATCCGGCCCGGCTGGCCATCGGCCAGCCGATGCGGCTGTCCATCGTGCCCTATAGCGTCAGCGCCGACGGCACCCAGGTCATGACGTTCGCATTCGCGCCCTGTAACCCGGGGGGACGACCCCCCCAGACCCCCCCGCTCTCGGGGGGACCCATCCCCCCGAACCCCCCTTGGGAGGCATGATGGAAGCGGTTATCGTCGGCGTCGGGCTCCACCCGTTCGGCCGGTTCGCGGGCAAGTCTGCGATGGACATGGCCGCCGAGGCGGTCCAGGCTGCGCTCGGCGACGCCGGGGTCAGCTGGCCAAAGGTCCAGGCGGGCTTCGTGGGCAGCCTGGAGGTGTACAACCCGGACGCCATCGTGGGCCGGCTGGGGCTGACCGGGATACCGCTGCGCGGCGTGTTCAACGGCTGCGCCACGGCCGGCACCGCGCTGTCCATGGCCGCTCGGGCCATCGAGACCGGCGAGCACGACCTGACCATCGCGATCGGGATGGACAAGCACCCACGGGGCGCGTTCGCGGCCGATCCGTCGGTGGCCGGCCTGCCCGCCTGGTACGGCCAGACCGGCCTGTTCCTGACCACGCATTTCTTCGGCATGAAGATCAACCGCTACATGCACGACCACGGCATCACCGACCAGACGCTGGCCATGGTCGCGGCCAAGAACTTCCGCAACGCGTCCGCCAACGACAAGGCGTGGCGGCGGACCCCGCTGTCGGTGGCGGAGATCCTCGGCTCCCCGGTGCTGAACTACCCGCTGCGTCAGTTCATGTACTGCGGGCCTGACGAGGGCGCCGCGGCCGTCGTGCTGTGCCGCGCCGACCAGGCGCACCGGTACGCCGGGCGGCCGGTCCGGGTACGAGCCTGCGCGCTGCGTGGCCGCCGGATCGGCGCGTTCGAGCTGCAGAGCCCGTCCCTGCCGGTGGCCGAGCACGCGCCCAGCCCGACGGTGGACGCCTCGCGGGAGGCGTACGAGATCGCCGGGATCGGGCCGCAGGACGTGGCGGTGGCGCAGTTGCAGGACACCGACGCCGGCTCGGAGATCATCCACATGGCCGAGAACGGGCTATGCAAGGACGGCGAGCAGGAGCGGATGATCGCCGGCGGCGAGACCGAGATAACCGGCAGGCTACCGGTCAACACCGACGGCGGCCTGATCGGCAACGGCGAGCCGATCGGCGCCTCAGGCCTGCGCCAGATCCACGAACTCGTGCAGCAGCTGCGCGGCACCGCAGGCGCACGGCAGGTACCGGGGGAGCCCGCGGTCGGCTACGCCCACCTGTACGGCGCCCCCGGCGTCTCCGCGGTAACCATCCTGTCTACCTGAAAGCCGATCCGATGCGCGAAGACTTGCAGGAGTTCGCGCGGCAGGCCCGCGAGTTCCTCGCCGCCCACGCCGCGGCCCGGGCGGCGGAACGCGCCGAGTTCCGCTGGGGCGAAGGCGACGACCGAGTGCCCTATTTCGGCGCGGACCCGCCGGAGGTCGAGGCGCGCAAGCTGCGGGCCGCGCGGGACTGGCAGCGGACCCGGTATGAGCACGGGTTCGGCTGGATCTCCGGGCCGCCGGAATACGGCGGCCGTGGCCTCACCCCGGTCCACGAGCTGGTCTACGACCGCCTCGAGTCGGAATACGACGCCCCGGACACCGGCACGCTGAGTGTCATCGGCCTGGGGATGATCGGGCCGACCATCCTGGCCCACGGCCAGCAGGCCACCAAGGACCGTTACCTGCCGGCCATGTACCGCGGCGACGTGATCGCCTGCCAGCTGTTCAGCGAGCCGGACGCCGGCTCCGACCTGGCCGGCCTGCGCACCCGGGCGGTCGCCCGCGGGGGCCAGTGGATCCTGGATGGCCAGAAGGTATGGACGTCGGTGGCGCAGCACAGCCAGATCGGCATGGCGCTGTGCCGGACCGATCCGGACGCGCCGAAACACAAGGGCATCACCGCATTCCTCGTCGACATGAGCGCGCCCGGGGTCGAGGTGCGCCCGCTGCGCCAGATGACCGGAGGCAGCGACTTCAACGAGGTCTTCCTGGCCGGCGTCCGGGTGCCGGACGACCACCGGCTCGGCGAGGTCAACGGCGGCTGGCGGGTCACCCTCACCACGCTGATGAACGAGCGCGCCACCATGGGCAGCGAGGGCGGCGGGCCGGTCGCCGAGGCCCTGTCACCCGAGCGGCTCAGCGCGCTCATGCGGGCCACCTGGACCTGGGACGACCGGGCGCTGCGCCGCGACCTCAGTGAGCTGCTGGCCGACATGATGGCCACCGGGTACCTGAACGCGCGGGCGTTCCGCCAGATGCAGGCCGGGGTGACCCCGGGGCCTGAGATGTCAGTGGCCAAGCTGATGTACGCGCAGAACCTGACCCGGGCGGCGCATTTCGTGTCCCGCGTCCTCGGGCCGCGGATTATCGCCGACACCGGGGAATGGGGCACCTACGCCTGGGCCGAGCTGCTGCTGGCCACGCCGGCGCTGCGGATCCTCGGCGGCACCGAGGAGATCATGAAGAACATCCTGGCCGAGCGGGTTCTCGGCCTGCCCAAAGAGCCCGGCATCGACACCACCTCACCGTTCCGCGAGCTGTCGAAGGGCACGTCATGACCGACGGCAAGGAAGAGCTTGACGAGCTGCGCGAGGCCGTCCGCGAGTTCCTGGTGGCCAAGTCGCCGGAAAGCGCCGTCCGCGCCGCGATGAGGGGGGCAGGGGAGGTGGGCGGGGGGTACGACCCGGCGGTGTGGCACCAGATGGCTCGCCAGCTCCGGCTGCCCGGCCTGTCCCTGCCCAGCGACTACGGCGGTGACGGGTTCGGCCTGACCGAGCTCGAGGTGGTGCTGGAGGAGATGGGGGCGGCCCTGCTGTGCTCGCCCTTCTTCGCCACGGTGGTACTCGCCGCCCAAGCCCTGCTCGCCTCGGCGGACCAGGCGGCCTGCGCCCGGTACCTGCCCGGCATCGCCGCGGGGCAGACCATCGCCACGCTGGCCGCGGCGGAAGGGCATGCGTCCTGGGACCCGGCCATGGTCGCGGCCCGCGCCCAGCGCACCCCGGACAACTGGGCGCTGACCGGCAAGAAGAACTTCGTCCTCGACGGGGCGATCGCGGACCTGGTGCTGGTCGTGGCCCGCAGCACCGCCGGGCCGTCCCTGTTCGCGGTGGACCGCGAGGCGCCCGGGCTGCGCGCGGAGCCGATGACCACGCTCGATCTCACCCGTCCCATGGCGACCCTGACCTTCGACCAGGTGCCCGCGGTCCTGGTCGGCGCCGAAGGCCAGGCGGGCCGGCTGATGAGCCAGGTGCTCGACCTGGCCTGCGTGGCACTGGCCGCCGAGCAGGCCGGCGGCGCCCGCAGGTGCCTGGAGATGAGCGCCGGCTACGCCAGGACCCGGTTCCAGTTCGGTCGGCCCATCGGCTCCTTCCAGGCCGTCAAGCACAAGTGCGCGGACATGCTGGTCCGGGTGGAACTCGCCGAGGCGACGGCGCGGGAGGCCGCCCGGCTGGCCGACGGGGCCGCGCCGGAGTTCGGTGTCGCCGCCGCGACGGCGCACATCTGCTGCTCGCAGGCCTACCTCTTCGCCGCGACCGAGAACATCCAGGTCCACGGTGGCATCGGGTTCACCTGGGAGCACCCCGCCCACCTCTACTTCCGCCGGGCGAAATCCGCCGAGCTGCTGTTCGGTGGGCCGGCCGTGTACCACGAGCGGCTGCTCGACCGGCTCGGCATCTGACCCGGCGGATGGCTGGCGGCCCGGCCGGTGTTATCGCAGCGAACGAGTCTGATGCCGGCCTGGAGACAGCGATGATGAGCAGCGGCGAGCCCGGGAATATCGAGAAGCGGATGGTCGTGGAGTACGGCATAACGCTGGACGGAGTCTGGCTGCCGCTGGCCATGCTCAGGCGCCTGCGGGCGCACGGTCCCTGGGACGCGCCGTTCACCGAGGCCACGACCGACCAGGAGCGGGTTCTCCTCCTGCACGCCCTCGCCGAACGGCACAACCAGGTCGGCCTGCACCGCGGCACGGGCCTGACCGGCTTCCTGGACGCCATACCGTACGAGCCGACCGTCTCGTTCCCGAAGCTTCCCGCCGAGGGGGCCGACCGGGAGCAGCGGGGATAAGAGCCGTCAGGAGGACCGGGCCTGCTGTTTCTGCCGGGCAGGTCCTGGCCGGGTAGCTGCCGGTGGATGGCGGGAGCCGGACGCGGCTAGCCGGGGTGCCTAGTCCCCGGGCATGGTTGCTTCCTGGTCAGCTGAGCAGGTCGGCGACGTCGGCGATGGCGGGTTCGATGGCTCGCTCGCGGACGTTTCCGAAGCCCATTACCAGCGCGGGTGGCGCCGCGGTGTCGGGGTTGCCACGGTAGGCACCGATGCCGTGCAGCCCGACCCGCCGTTCCCGCGCCGCGGCGATCACCGCCGTCTCGTCGGCGCCGGGTGGCAGCGGCGCGACAGCCTGGAATCCGGCCGCGAGCCCGGTGAGCTGGATTCGGGGGGCGTGTCGGGCGAACGCGCCGGTCAGTGCGGTGCGGCGGGCGGCGTAGACGGTTCGCATCCGCCGCAGGTGGCGGTCGTAGCGGCCGGTTGTGAGCAGGGTGGCCAGGGCGAGCTGGTCTAGCGTGCAGGAGCCGCGGTCGCTCATTTCTTTCTCGGCGGCGACCGCCGCGGCCAGTGGCGAGGGAGCGTGGACCCAGCCGAGGCGGATCGCGGGCGCCAGTGCCTTGCTGGCCGTGCCCAGCAGGAAGACCTGGTCGGGGGCGAGTCCCTGCAGCGCGCCGACGGGTTCTTTGTCGTAGCGGAACTCCGAATCGTAGTCGTCCTCGATCACGTACCCGCCGCCGCGCCGCGCCCAGTCGATCAGGGCGTGCCGCCGTGCCGGGGACAGGACGACCCCGGTGGGGGACTGGTGTGCCGGGGTGACCACGACCGCCTGGGCTCCGCTGGCCGCCAGTTCGCTGACCACGAGGCCTTGCTCGTCGACCGGCACGTAGCTGGCGTGGATGCCCATCGCCAGGGCCGCGCGGACCGTTTCGTCCGCCTGCGCGGTGCCGTAGCCGGGGTCTTCGAAGGCCACGCACGTAACGCCGCTTTGGCGGGCCAGGGCGTGCAGTACCAGGTTGATTCCTTGCGCCACGCCGGTGCTGATGATCATCCGCGCCGGGCTGGCGGCCGCGGCTCGTACCCGCCGCAGGTAACCGGCGAGGACCTCGCGCAGCACCGCGCTGCCGCGCGGGTCGCCGTATCCCAGGTCCGCGGCGGCGGCCTGGGTGCACGCCTGCTTGACGGCCCACGCCCAGTCGGTACGCGGGAAGCTGGACAGGTCCGGTAGGGCGGGTCGGAAGTCCGCGATCAGCGGCGATTCGGCGGGATGGCGGCCTGGCGAGGGCGCCGGGGGCCAGCCCACGGCCGGGCCGGCCACGGGCTGGTCACCGGCTTGCTGGCCGCCGATGCCGGCGACCCGGGTGGCGGATCCGGTGCGGCTGGTCAGGTATCCCTCGGCCAGCAGCTGCCCGTAGCACTCCTGCACCATGCCGCGGGAGACGCCGAGCGCACGTGCCAGCTCCCGCGAGGACGGCAGCCGTTCCCCGGCGCAGAGCCGGCCGCCCCTGATCGCCTCGCGCAGGCTCGCCTCCAGCTGGGCGCGCAGCGGCTGGCTGGCCGAACGGTCGAGCCGGACCAGCAGCTCCGGACTCAAACCGGACCACTCAATCGCCATGAAATCGGACCTTATCAGCATGCCGGCTGGCTTCTACCGTGAGGGCTATGAGCACCTTGACGCAGGCGCAGCCTGGTACCGCGGCCCCGCCCCGGCTCCTCAGCGTGCCGCTGGCCGTCACGTTCCTGGCCGAGTTCACCTCGCTCACCAGCTTCTTCCTGCTGCTGTCGGTGATGCCGATGCTGGCGGCGGCGGCCGGCGCCGGCAGCTCCGGCGCCGGGCTGATCACCGGGTCCCTGCTGCTCGGCACCGTGGCTGCCGAGGCCACGGCCGCGGTAGCGATCAGGCGGTTCGGCTACCGGATGGTGCTCGCGGCCGGAGCCGTGCTGCTCGGCGCGCCGGCCCTGGCCATGCTCGCACGCGAGCCCCAGGCCGTCATGGTGAGCGTCAACTTGGTGCGCGGGTTCGGCTTCGGCTTGTGCGGCGTGGTCACCGGCGCGCTCACCGCCAAGCTGCTGCCTCCCGAACGGCGCGGCGAAGGGCTCGGCCTGCTCGGCATCGTCTCCGGCGTCCCGGCGGTTGTCGCGCTGCCGGCCGGGGTCTGGCTCGCCGGACACCACCTGGCCGCCGCGGCCGCGGCGATGGCGGCCATGGCTGGCCTGCTGCCGCTGGCGGTGATCCGCTGGCTGCCGGGCGGGCGCGAGGCACGGCGTACCGCCCGCGCCGGGCGGCTGCCGGGCGCGGGCAGCTCCGGGCGGATGGCGGGCGCCGCCCTGCGGCTGCCGCTGATCTTCGCCGCCGCCACCATCGCGGCCGGCGTCCTTGACTCGTTCCTGCCGCTCGCGAAGGGGATCCCCAGCAACCTCGCCTCGGCCGCCCTGCTCGTGCAGGCGATCACCGCCACGCTCAGCCGCTGGCAGGCCGGCAAGCGCGGCGACCGGCATGGTCACGCCCGGCTGCTCACCCCGGCGCTCGCCGTGGCGGCGCTCGGCATGGCCGCGATGATGTTGCTGGGCTCGCCCGTGGTGATCTTCGCAGGCATGGTGCTGTTCGGCGCCGGGTTCGGGGTGATCGAGAATGCGACGTTCGTGCTGCTGATCGATCAGCTGCCCGAGGCTAAGGCCAGCGCGTTGTGGAACTTCGCCTACGACGCCGGGTACGGCGCGGGCCCGGCCGTCTTCGGCCTGATCTGCGTCCGCACTGGCTACCCGGCGGCGTTCGCCCTTACCGGCGCGTTGATCCTCGCCGCAGTCCCGGTCGCGTTGCGCGAGCAGCAGGCCGTGGCCAGCGTTGCCCGGCCAGTGTGACCGTCTTGAGCCCGGCGCCGGGTCCTCGGTCAGATCTATGCGCCTGGCTGGTGACGGCTTAGCGGTGACGACATAACGTGGGTGTCGTGGACCGTTTGCTGGTAGGGCGTGAGTACGCGAGCCATCTCACCGATGCTGACCTCAGGCTGCTGGTCTCGGTGACCGGTGCATCTGCGGGTACCGGCCAGATGGGCGGCCCCGGCGACCCCGTGGATCTTTCGTGGCTGCGCGGCGACCCGGAGACGCTGCTGCGGCTGCTGGAGCATCCGGGCATGTTCCGTGCGGTGCTCGGCGCAGAAGACGCGGCCCGCGGTTGGGCGGTCCCGGCGTCCCCGTTCCTGGTGTTTGCCGCGTTCGTCCAGCAAGCCGCCGCTGAACTGGCCTCAGTCGATCACGTGCCGGAGCGTACCGGCCTCCGTCAGCGGGTGCCGTTGTTCGATGCGCCTGCGCTGCGGGACTTCCTTGGTGATCCGGCCCGGCGGCTGTTCCTGACCGAGCTGCTGGCTTCGTTCACTCGGGTTGCCAGCGGCCGTTACCGGGTCCGGGTGGGTGGGCGGATGCGGACCCGGCGGTTCAGCGAGCTCGACCCGGTGCGGCTGGCCGGCCTGCTGGACGCGGTCCCGCCGGCCGAACGACCTGGCGTGTACCGCAGGCTCGGCGACGCGACCTTGTTCCTGACCGGGGTTTTCCCCGACTACGCGAACACGCATGCCCTCGGCCCGCTTGACGCTGGCCGGCTGCTACGCGCTGCCCGCCTGCCGTCCTCACAGCAGCAGCGCCTGGCTAGCTCACCAGCGATGGAGCTGTGGGAGTACCTCGGCGCTCGCTGGTACCGGGCCGCCCGCGATCTGGCCCCGGTGGACACCGCGCGGGTGCTGGTAGTCGGCGACGTGGCTGACCGGTTCCGGCAGGCCCGGCGCGTGCTGAACCACCTCGCCGACAGGTACCTGGTCTCGCCGGACCACCCCTGGTTCGAACAGCCCAGCTGGTGAAGGCGGGAGGAGCCCTCGTCCTGGCCGCGGACGCCGGTGCGGCGGGGCGCCGGGCCGCTCGGGAGGCCCTTGTGTCGCTCGGGGGCTTGTCGCCCTCGTTCGCGGTGCTGTTCGCTTCGGCCCATTTCTTCGACTCGGCTCAGGTGCTGCTTGCCGCGGTGGCGGAGGAGACCGGCCAGCCTCCGCTCATCGGCTGTGTGGCGGAGGCGGTGGCCGGCGGCGCCCGCGAGGTCGAGTCCCGGCCCGCCGTTTCGCTGTGGCTCGCGGCTGACCTCGGCCCGGTCGAGACGTTCGCCATGGAGTTCGTCCGGACGGCCAGCGGGGGCGCGTTCGGGGGTTACCGGTTCGGCCGGGAGCCGACGGGCGCTCACCTGATGATCGGTGACCCGTTCACGTTCCCGGCCGGAGACCTGCTGGCCCACCTGAACCAGCACGTGCCCGGCGCGGTGGTCATGGGCGGGATGGCCAGCGGAGGGCCGCGGCTACGGCAGAGCCGGCTGTTCCTGGACAGCCGCGTAGTCACCCATGGCGCGGTCGGCGCTCACCTGCCGCGAGCCGAGGTCCACCCCTTGGTGGCCCAGGGATGCCGTCCGATCGGTGACCCCTACACCATCACCCGGGCCGACGGAAACCTGATCTACGAGGTCGGCGGGCGTCCGGCGCTGACCCGCCTGCGGGAGCTAGCTGCGGCGCTCCCTGGCCCGGAGCGGGACCTGCTCGCCCAGGGCGCGTACCTGGGGATCGTCATTGACGAGTACCAGGCCGAGGCGCGCCAGGGCAATTTCCTGGTTCGCGGCATCGCCGGCGCCGACCCGGGATCGGGAGCCATCGCGGTCGGCGAGGAAATGCAGGCGGGCCAGACCGTGCAGTTCCATCTCAGGGACGCCGGCTCGGCCGATGAGGATCTACGGCGCACCCTGGAGCAGGAAGCCGCCGCCCTCGGCGGCCGCTCAGCCGCCGGGGCGCTGCTGTTCACCTGCACCGGTCGCGGAACGCGCATGTTCCCCGAGCCGGACCACGACACCGGGCTCCTGGCGAAGATACTGGGCCCCATCCCGCTCGCGGGATTCTTCTGCGACGGGGAACTCGGACCGGTTGGCGGGCAGAACTTCCTGCATACCTTCACCGCCTCCATCGCGCTGTTCCCGGACACCAGCCGCTAGACGCCCTCCAAAGCGCGTCCCGGCCGTTCGGGTCCGGCCAGCTGTTCGGCCGCCCGGCCGATCCGGGCCAGGCGGGCCAGGGCGGGGCGCGAGAGGATTTCGCCGATGTCATGCAGCGCGACGATCAGTTCCTCGACCCCGTCCAGCGGCGCGTCCTTCTCCCGGCTCAAAAGGACGCTCCGGTATTCCTCGGGAGAGACGGCCCGTCGGGGGAGCTCGATCTGCTCATTCTCCGCACGGAACAGTCCCTGGACGGAGGTGTCCAGAGCCAGCGCGAGGGCGGTCAGCTCCGCCGCGGTGAAGGCGCGCTGGCCGCGTTCGGCTTGATGGACCGCTTGCCGGCTCCACGGCCTTTCCAGGTACTGCCCCAGGGCCTCGCCCAGGTCGGTCAGCGACAACTGCCGCTGCATCCGAAGGCGTGCGATCTGCCTTCCGATGGCCTCTTCGACCCGCATCCCGATCCCTTCGTGTCATCGTCTGTGATGACAACGGATATCCACGATTGACAGCTAGTTCCGGCGGAGCTACTGTAATCCTACAGCTTTCATTGTCAATTTCTCTAATGACATTGGGACGGCGGGGCGGAATGCAGGAGTTCCACGTGGAGACCATCGGATCGAGCGGCGACTGCGCCGTCCTCCGGATCACCGGCGAGATCGACGCCTATACCGCGCCGATCCTTCGCGAGCGGATCCGGGACCTCGCCGCCAAGGGCACCGTGCACGTCATTGCCGACCTGAACCGCGTGGACTTTCTCGACTCATCCGGTCTCGGAGTCCTGGTGGGCGGCCTCAAACGACTCGGCGAGCATGACGGATCGCTTATACCAGTGATCAGTTCAGCGCGTCTCCTCCGCATCCTCCAGATCACCGGACTTACCACGGTTCTCCCACCCCAACCCTCCGTCCAGGCTGCCATCGACGCCGACCCGCACTGGCGGCAGGTGGTCCAGAGCGAAGCTGGCAGCACCGAGCAATGGTGCCGCCAGCACGGCCTCCTCTAGGGGTCGCGGCTCGCGCGTGACGCACAGCCAGCCCACAGCCGACCTCGAAGACGGGCCCACGACGATCCAGGGTCGGGGAATGCACGTGTCTCAAGCTGGCAACCCAGGGGACGCTAACGCCTACGACGTGCTTTGGTTGCTGGTGTTTCCTGGCCGTGTTGCTCAGTCGGGGTGTTGGGTGGGGCGGCTGAGGTAGGTGCGGCCGGAGGGGGTGGTCCAGCGGAACCAGCCGCGGGTGCCGGCGTGCTCCAACTGCCAGCCCGGGGCCTGCTTGTCCCGGTGGTTGCGGCGGCAGACCGGCCCGGCCTCGCACAGGCAGGTCCGGCCGCCCTTGTCGTACGCGGTGCTGTGCTCGTAGTCACACTGAGCTTCGGGGCGGCGGCAGGGCGGGAACGTGCAGCAGGCGTTGAGGATCCCGGTCAGGTGCCGCAGCCGGACCCCCGGGTCGTGGCCCGTCGCCTCGTGCTGGTGATCGCAGGGGCCGGCCAGGTTCTCCAGCGCGAACACCAGGCCCGCCGCGGCGGCGGGGCCGGGGCCGGCGCCGCCGGGGCCGGCTGTCCCGGTGAGGGCGCCGATGTCGAGCCGGATGGTGCCGGTTCCCGGCGGATCGTGGTCGTCGCCGGGAGTGTAGAGCGGCCCGTCGCGGGCGGCGGTATCGCGTTTATCGCGGCGGGTGTCCCGGCGGGGCGGGGGGCGGCCGCAGCCGTGGGTCAGGGGCCGGTGGTCGGGGCCGGTGACGGTGAGGCACCAGGTGGAGCGGGGGCTGCGGGCCGCGGCGGCGGCCAGGTCGCGGGCCAGCGCGGGGTCCACCGGCCCGGTCCGGGACAGCATCCCGGGCCGCTCGGCCAGCCCCAGCAGCGTGGCCAGCGGGACGGTCAGGTTCACCCGCGCCGCGAACCCCGGCGGGATCTGACCCGCCCCCGGGCCGGGCCGCCAGGCGTGCCGGGCCGGGGGGCCTGCGGGCCGCGCCCGCCGTCCCCCCCGGTGCCGGGACCGCCCTCGGTCCCGCCGCCCGTCCCCTCGCCTGTCCCGCCGGGATTCCCGCCGGTCCCGCCGCCGGGGCCGGCCCCGGCGGGGACGCCGGCCGCGGCGAACTCCAGCGGGTCCAGCCCGCCGAGGGCCTCGAGGTAGGCCAGCGCCCGCAGCTCATCCAGCCCGCCGGGCACGCCGGCGGCGCGCAGCTGGCGGGCCCGGGCGGTCAGGTTCTCATTCGCGGCCAGCACCGCGGCGGGCGGCAGTTCCCGCCCGGCCAGCTGGCAGTTCCCCGACTGCTCGGGGACGATCTCGACCCGCTTGTCCCTCGCGGCTTCCTCCCGCCGCTTCCGGGCCGCTCCGGGGTTGACCTCGATGACGGCGCGGGCGATCCGGTCCCGGATCATCCCCCACGTCATCTCCTCCACCCCCTCCAGCCCGAGCAGGATCGCCTCCGCCGCCCAGGCCTCCGCCGCCGTGAGGGCGAAGCAGTACCAGGCGATCGTGCGGGCCTTGTCCAGGTCGAGGATCCCGTCCCGCAGCGCCGCGCCCGTGCGGGGCAGCTTCACCGCCAGGTCGTGGGCCAGGCTCAGCAGCCCCTCCGCCGCCGCCGGGGTCAGGTGCAGCTGCACCGCCAGCTCCGCGCCGGCGTGCTCGTCCCACACCGCCGGCATCCCGCCCGCCGCCGGCGGCGGCCGAGCGGGGGCCGGGGCGGCGGCGCAGGAACTCCGCGACCGCGGTGAGCAGTTCCCACTGCTGCCGGCCCGCCAGCCGCTGCCGCGCCCCGATCAGCCCCATCAGCTGATCATCGGTGACCCCGGTGAACGCCCGGTCCTCCCCGGAGGCCTCATCGGCCAGCCCGGACACGATGGTGCCGGGGGCCAGCGCATCCAGCGGCTGCCCCTGCCCGAACCCGGCGGCCGGGCCGGCCGGGATGCCGGGCCGGGGCGGCGCGCCGGAGCGGTGCGCGTCCCCGTCCAGCCCCGCCGCGATCAGCCGCGCCCGCAGCGCCGCCTCCTCCGCCGCGGCCTTCGTCCGGGCGGTGACGGCCTCCGGCGGCAGCTCCTCCCACTGTCCCGGCGCCCCGTGATCCGGGTCGGCGTAAAACTCCTCCTCCGGGTCCGGCGGCTCCGGCTCGTCCCCGCGGATGGCGCACATCCGTTCCCATTCAGAGTCATCGATCCAGTCCGGCGTCACCCCGCGCGGCGGCCAGCCCGGGCCCTCCGGGCCGGAGGCGCCGGGGCTGCCCGGCGAGGGTTCGCGGTCCATCGGCGCCTCCCTCCGCGCGGCTGGTTCCCGGTGACGGGAGAACCCGGGGAATGTTCTTAGAACATATTATCGTATAATGGCGCCGGTTGGCAACGACATACCCGCCCGATGCGGAATAATTTTCGCGCATCAGCGGTGGCGGCGCACACAGCTGTAATCCAGGGACGGAGCCGGAAGCGTCCCCCGGACGGCGTCCGGCCAGGGACGGCCGGCACTGCAGCTAGCGGTGCGGGAGAGTGCTGGCTGCGCGGCCACGCCGCCGCCGCTCATCCAGCCATGACGCGGCGGCGAACACTGGCGCGGCGAGTCCCAGCAGCAGCGCGGTGCCAGTAACCGCGCTCTCCAGGAACCCGGGCCCGACCCGCGCGACCCCGTAGTAGTAGGCAACCACGATCGCCTGCAGCAACACGTACCCTCCGATAACGGTGCCCATCACGTGCCAGGCCAGCGAGGCCCAGCCGCTGCGCCGCCGGGAGCCTGCCGGGCTGGGGCCGGGCGACTCTCCAGCCCCTGCCGGGCTGGGGCCGGGCGACTCCCCAGCCCGCGTGGCCTTCGGCCGGTACAGACGGTAGAGGCCGAAGGCAAGCGCCGACATGAGGATCAGGAAACCGGCGGCCATCGGCACCAGTGCCTGACGATCCGTCGAGGCGGCGAGCACGTTATGCGACGCCATCGGCGTGCTTCTCAGGCCCGGAGCAAGAAGTGCCAGCCGCGGATGAAGAAGTGCCAGCCGGCCCACAGCCATAGCGCGAACAGCGCCCACCGCCCTATCGGATAGCGCATTATCACGCGAAAGACGTCGCTGAGGGTGGGAACGCCAGTCGCCCCGGCCAGCGCGAGCCCCTCCCAGGCGAACAGGGCGCCGAAAAGAACCGCCCAGACGAGATAACCGAGAAGCGGATGCCGTGCCATTATGACCTCCCGCTTGCATACGACCGGGCGGTCGGCTCATCTCGCGGTCCGGCCGTTGACCGAGTGCCGGGACGATGCGCTTCCGTGCCGCACCGGACGTAACGCTCATTCTGTCGTATCCGCCCCCCGGCCCGGGCGCCGGGGCCTTCAGGCCCGGATGCCGGCACCTCCAGCCCCGGGCGCCGGTGGCGTCCCCATCCTCCAACACGGCCAGCACGGCCAGCACAGCCAGCACAGCCAGCACAGCCAGCACGGCCGCGCAGATTCATCCCCTTTCCCTCTGGCGTCGAGATCTAGCATAATTATATCCTTTAGTTAGTTAATTTACCCCGGACGCCTAACGACGGCGAAGATGTCGGCGACGGCGACGGCGACGGCGACGATGGCGGCGAGACGCCACGGAGGTGCGCGATGACGGTGCTACGCGGCGGTCTGCTAGTGGACGGAACCGGGGCACCGCCCCGCCCGGCCGACGTAGTCATCGACGGGGACCGGATCGCCGCGGTCGAGGCGCCGGGCGGCGTAACCGGGGACAGCGACGTCGTCGACCTTGACGGCCTGGTGCTGGCCCCGGGCTTCATTGACTGCCACACTCACTACGACGCCCAGGTGCTGTGGGACCCCGACCTCACTCCTTCCTCGTGGCACGGCGTGACCACGGTGGTGATGGGCAACTGCGGCTTCGGGATCGCCCCCACCCGCCCGGACGGCCGCGAGACGATCGCCAGGACACTGGAGAACGTCGAGGGCATGTCGGTGGAGGCGCTGTTCGCTGGCATCCCATGGACGTTCGAGACCTTCCCCGAGTACCTCGACGCCGTGGAGCGAACCGGGCCGAAACTGAACGTGGCGGTCATGCTGGGCCACACCCCGCTGCGGCTGTACGTGCTAGGCGCCGACGCGGTCGAGCGGGACGCCACCGAGCCCGAGATCGAGGAGATGCGCCGGCTCGTCGGGGAAGCCCTCGACGCCGGCGCGATCGGCTTCGCATCCTCCCGCCAGCCCGCTCACGCCGGAGCCTGGGGCAAGCCCGTGCCCAGCCGTCTCGCCACCACCGGCGAGCTGATGCGGCTCGCCGAGCCGCTGGCCGAGCGCGGCCGCGGCACGTTCGCGATCACGCACGGACCCGACTTCGGCCCCGTCGAGCTCGCCGAGCTGTCGGTCAAGACGGGACGGCCGGTCACCTGGACGGCCCTGAACGCATCACCGGGCGCCTTCCGGCTGCTCGACAAGGCCGCGAACCGCGGCGGCGAGGTGTGGCCCCAGGTTGCGTGCCGCCCGATCGTCTTCCAGGTCACCCTGGCCGAGCCGGCGCTGTTCGCCCGCGCCGACGCGTTCGCCGAGGTGCTGTCCGTGCCCGCCGCCGAACGCGCCCGGTTCTACCGCGACCCGGCCTGGCGCGACCGGGCCCGGGCGGACGTGGCCAGGCAGTGGTACTACGGCTTCGACAAGATATTCGTGCAGGAGACCGTGGCTCACCCGGAATACGCCGACGGACCCTCGCTCGCGGAGCTGGCCGCCAAGACAGGCGTCGACCCGCTCGACGTGCTGTGCGACGTGGCGCTCGACGACGGCCTCGCGACCCGCTTCCGGGTCGTGGTGGCCAACGACGACGCCGAGTCGCTGGCCGGGTTGCTCCGCGATGACCGCACCCTGCTGGGCCTATCCGACGCGGGCGCGCACGCCAGCCAGCTCTGCGACGCGGTCTTCAGCACCTACCTGCTGGAGCACTGGGTCCGGGAGACCGGCACGCTGTCCCTGGAGAAGGCCATCTGGCGGATCACCGGGCATCCGGCCGCGGTCTTCGGGATCCCCGGCCGGGGCCGGGTCGCGCCCGGCTACTTCGCCGACCTGGTCGCGTTCGATCCCGCCGCCGTCGGCGTGGAACGGATGGAACGCGTCTGGGACCTGCCCGCCGGCGCGGACCGGCTCATCGCTCGCAGCCACGGGCTGCACCAGGTCTGGGTGAACGGCAAGCTCGCAAGCAACGGCGACCCTGCCAGCAACGCCAAGCCCGCCAGCAACGCCAAGCCCGCAAGCAACGCCAAGCCCGCAAGCAACAGCGACGGAACGCGCGCAGGCCGCCTCATCCGCGACGGCGGAACATCCGCGGGTCCAGTCCCGCGATAGACGCGATAGAGGAGAACATCATGGAGATTCCGCGGATCATCAGCGTCGACGACCACGTCATCGAGCCCGCGCACGTCTGGCAGGAGTACCTGCCTGCCGCCTTCCGCGACGCCGGGCCCCGGCTCATCCGGGTCAAGGGGCGGCTGCGCTTCGAACCGCGCCACATGGCCTTCCGCGAAGATCCGGACGGGTACTGGGCGGACTGCTGGTCCTACGCAGGGCTGCTGTTCCCGGTCACCGGCGGCTTCGCGGCGGTCAGCTTTCCAAGGGACCAGGCGCATAACCGGGCCGTGCTGTTCGAGGACATCCTGCCCGGCTGTTACGACCGGGCGGCCCGGCTGGCCGACATGGACCGCAATCACACCGACGCGTCGCTGTGCTTCCCTACCTTCCCGCGCTTTTGCGGGCAGACGTTCACCGAACGCGGCGACCGGGACCTCGCGCTGGCCTGCGTCCGGGCCTACAACGACTGGATGATCGGCGAATGGTGCGCGGATGCGGCCCGCGGCCGCCTGATTCCGCTCACTCTCATCCCGATGTGGGACCCGGATCTCGCGGCCGCCGAGGTGCGGCGCTGCGCGGCGCAGGGGTCGCATGCCATCGCCTTCTCCGAGAACCCGGCCGCCCTCGGCCTGCCCAGCGTGCACGGCGACGCCTGGGATCCGCTGTGGACCGCGTGCCAGGAGACCGACACCGTGGTCAACATGCACATCGGCTCGTCCTCCACCTTCAGCAAGACCAGTGACGACGCGCCGCCGCTGGTGATCATCGCGCTCACCTTCGAGGGTGCCTCGCATGCCCTGGTGGACTGGCTGACCAGCGGCATCCTCGCGCGGTTCCCGGACCTGCGCATCGCCTTGTCCGAGGGACAGGTGGGCTGGATGCCGTTCCTGCTCGAACGGCTCGACGAGGCCTGGGACCACGCCCGCGGCTACGCGAAGACCCAGGAGAAGGTGCCCGATCCGCCCAGCAGCTATGTCCCGGGCCGGGTCTTCGGCTGCGTCTTCGACGACCAGGTTGGCCTGGCGCTGCGGGATCGCATCGGGATGAGCCAGATCATGTTCGAGACCGACTACCCGCACGGTGACTCCACGTTTCCGCATTCCAAGGAAACCGCCGCCACCATCGCCGCGAAGGCCGGGCTGTCGGAGCAGGAAACCTGGCGGCTGCTGCGCGGCAACGCGATCTCCTGCTACCGGCTGGACCGCTACGGCATCACCCATTAAAAGCAGAATCCCACTTTTACCGAACGGGCATCGGTACCACTCCCGCGTCACCGTGCTTGCGAGCCCGGGCCTGCCGTCCCGGTGCCGTCATCCTGGCCGGGCAGGGTAAGTTCAGGTCATAGCACCCGACGCAGGGAGCCCCCAGATGGCTGAGGTAGTGCTCTTCCACCACGCGCTGGGCCTGACCCCCGGCGTCATCGCCTTCGCCGACGAGCTGCGCCGTGCCGGGCATACGGTGCATACGCCCGACCTGTTCGAGGGCCGCACCTTCACCGGCATCGAGGAGGGGATGGGATACGCGTTCCAGATCGGCTTCCCCGACGAGGTGATCGACCGCGGCGTCCGGGCGGTCGAGAAGCTACCCGCCGGGCTGGTGTACGCCGGCTTCTCGCTCGGCGTGCTGCCCGCCCAGATGCTGGCACAGACGCGACCGGGAGCGCGGGGCGCGCTGCTGTTTTACTCCTGCGTCCCGGTATCCGCGTTCGGCTCCGCCTGGCCCGACGGGGTGCCGGTGCAGGTGCACGGGATGGACGCCGACCCGGTCTTCGCCGGCGAGGGCGACCTCGATGCCGCCCGCGCGCTCGTCGGCCAGGCCGAACACGGCGAGCTGTTCCTCTACCCCGGCGACCAGCACTATTTCGCCGACAGCACGCTGCCCTCCTACGACGCCGACGCGACCGCGCTGCTGACTCAGCGGGTGCTCAGCTTTCTCGGCGGCGGAGCCTAGACGTTGATCAGGGCAGCGACGGCCGGATAGCGGCGCAACTTCTCCAGGCAGCGGGCGCGATGAGGCCCGATGCTCCCGACCGGGATGCCTAGCTTGGCGCTGATCTCGGCGTACGGCACCGGAGGATCCTCGATGAGCATGGCGATCAGCCGCCGGGAATCCGGCGGCAGTTGCCTCAGCGCCTCGCGCAGCGCGGCCGAACGCTCGGTCCTGAGCAGTTCAGCCTCTACCGTGCCTGTCACCATGTCCGCCATCTCCGCGACGTCCAGCCCGTGGCCCGCAGCCTGCTGTTGCTGTGCTGTCCGCAAGACCCGGCAGCATTCCCGGCGGGTGGTGGTGGCGATCCAGCCGGGAAGCGCGGCCGGATCGCGGATGGCCGCGAGCTGACCCACGAGCTGCATCCAGACGGTCTGCCCGACATCGTCGGCATCCGCCTGGCACAGCCGGTGCCTGCGGCAGATTGACCAGATCAGCGGGGCATATCGCTCGAAGAGTTCGTCCCACGCCTGCTTGTCGCCGTTCCTGCTGCGGGTCACCAGCGCGGTAACCGATGGCGTATCGGAAACGGCTTCGGCGTTCGCGTTTCTTGCTTCCCGGTGGCCTAGCTGGTGCCGCGGCTCCCGCTGGGAGGCGTCTGCCCGCAGCTGGCGGCGGTGCTCGCGAGCGAGCTGGCCGGCCACGTACGGATGCGTCAACATGGCCTTCTCCTGCCTGTCCGGGCTGGTCGGCTATCCAGGCCGCCACGCCCTACCGACACAGAGAGGCCCCCGTTCGCTCCTGATACACGCTGAAAGCTGGCGAAGTCACCGGCGCGTGGGACGTTAATGCGGTCCCGGCGGGCAAGCGCCGCCCCCTGCTCGGCCCGGCGAAACACTGGCAAGCACGCCCCGACGACCGGATCAAGTTGCTCAGCGAGCTGAGGAACGACCTGACCTCATGCATCGGCTGCGGCTGCCTGTCACTGCGAACGTGTGTCCTCTCGAACCCGGGCGACCAGGCCGAGAAGCTCGGCTCCGGTCCTCAGTTCCGCCTCGGCGAGAAAGTCCGGTAACCCCGATCCGCTCGGGGGGCCGGAAGTCAGCGGCTAGGCTTTCGGATCGGCGCATTCCGGCCAGCTGAAGGGAACCAGCATGGACCTCGCCGGTCAGGCCGTCATCGTCACAGGCTCCTCGAGCGGCATCGGCGCGGCGATCGCCCGCCGTCTTAGCGGCCTCGGCGCCGGAATCGTCGTCAACTCGGCGTCCTCGGCGGAGGCGGGCCAGCGCATCGCCGCCGAACTGGGCGACGCGGTGTACGTCCAGGGCGACATCGGCGACCCTGCCACAGCCGCCGCTCTGGTCTCAGCCGCGGACCAACGGTGGGGGCGCCTTGACGGCCTGGTCAACAACGCCGGAGTCACCGTGGACGTGCCGTTGCCGGACATCGGCGCGGTCACCGTCGATCACTGGGACAAGGTGCTTCGCACCAATGTAGTAGGGACCTTTCTGGTCAGCCAGGCTGCTCTCCCGCTCCTGCGCCAGGTCGGCGACGGGTGGATCATCAACATCACCTCGCTCGCCGGGATCCGGCAGACGGGCAGCTCGCTGCCTTATGCCGTGTCCAAGGCCGCGCTGAATCACCTCACCACGATCATGGCTAAGCACGCCGAAGGCGGGGTCCGCGTCAACGCGGTCGCCCCCGGCCTGGTCGCGACTCCGTGGACCGAGCAGTGGGATGAGCGCAAAGCGGGCGTGGAGCTGATCGCGCCGCTGCACCGGGTCGCGACCCCCGGGGACATCGCCGATGCGTGCGTGGCGCTCGTGGCCACTCGCTACGCCACCGGCCAGACGCTCGTCGTTGATGGCGGCCTCGGGCTCACGATCTGATCGCGCCGGATCAGTCGTGCGGGCAAGAACGCCTCCAGCCAACGGCGGAATCACGCCTCCATCGTGTATCAAGGCCACGCTGGTCCGCTCCGTCCAGAAGAACGTCCGTGCTGCGGGCGCGTGGCTGGAGTGAGGCGGCATGGTCGCGCGGCGGCCGGTGAGCTGATCTCTACCTAGCGCTGGCCGCGGGGAGGGCAGCGCGGCCAGAGTGCACGGGGATTTTCCGGCTTGGCCGGAGCGGGGGAGAACGCTGATGCGGATCTTGCTTATTGCCAGCGCCTACAACAGCATGACGCAGCGGGTCCATGCCGAGCTGGCCGATCGGGGACACGAGGTATCAGTCGAACTGGCGCTCGGAGATGGGGTGATGTGTGAAGGGGTCCGCCTTTACGACCCGGACCTCGTCATCGCGCCGATGCTAACGACGGCCATTCCCGCGGAAATCTGGTCGGCTCACGGTGGCGGCGCTGGCGGGCAACGCCGCGGCCGGCGGCCTGATGCTCGCGCTGGCCGCCGACTACGTCTGGTGCCGGGCCGGTGCGGTCCTTAACCCGCACTATCGCCTGATGGGCCTGCACGGCTCGGAATACTGGACCTACACCCTGCCGCGCCGCGTCGGCGCGAACGAGGCAGCCCGGCTCACCCGGGCATGCCTGCCGGTCACTGCCGCCTCCGCCCTGCGATCCGGCCTGGTTGACCAGGTCATCACCGGCGACCCGGCCAGCTACCGCGCGCAGGTGGCGGCCCGGGCCGAACTGCTGGCCAGCAGCCTCGGTTACCCAGCGCAGCTGGCTGCCAAAGCGCGGCAGCTCGCCGCAGCGGAAAGACAGCGGCCGCTGGCCGCCTACCGCGCCGGCGAACTGGCCATCATGAGCCGTAACTTCACCGACCCGCGCGAGCCATACCCCGAACTGCGCCAGGCCTTCGTACACAAGCAGAAGCCGCTGCGCACACCGCCTCATCTGGCCCGGCACCGGACCCGTCCCCAGCCTTCCCGTCCCGGGCAATTCACCGGACAGCAGGCGGCCGGTGTCCTGGCCCATTAGCCACGCCGGCGCGGAAAGCGAACGGAGCGACCGCGGCGCCGCTCCGTTCCGGGTGCTCCCCGCCGTGGCTCAGAGGTTGATGACGACTTTGCCCAAGGCGTGGCCGTCCCGCATGTACTGGATGGCCGCGGGGGTCTGGCTCAGCGGGTAGGTCCGGTCGATGACCGGCCTGACCTGGCCGGACTCGATGAGCCTGGTGAGCGCGAGCAGGTCAGGCGCGTTCTCCGAGCAGATCAGCGTGGTCAGCGTCTGGCCGGTGAACGGGGAGAGGAGCAGCGCCCGGAGCTGACGGTCGCTGCCTGCGAGCCATCGTCCGCCGGTCTCGCCCCCGACGATGACCAGCGTCCCGCGGGGATCCAGGACAGAGCGGAGGTGTTTCAGCGCACGGTTGCCCCCGATGTCGAGAATCACGTCGTAGCGGCGCCCGCCGGCCGCGATGTCCGCACGGGTGTAGTCGATGACATGATCCGCCCCGAGGGACCGGACCGTGTCCATCTTCGCCGTGCGGCACACGCCGGTGACCTCGGCGTCGGCTGCCTTGGCGATCTGCACGGCGAAGGTCCCCACGCCACCGGAGGCGCCGATGACCAGCACCCGGTCTCCAGCCTGCACGTGCCCGCGGTCGCGGACCGCCTGCAGGGCCGTCAGCGCCGAGACGGGGACGGCCGCGGCCTGCACGAAAGTGAGGTTGGCTGGCTTGGGCGCTAGCTTGTCCGGCCGGGCGCTCGCGTACTCGGCGAAGGAGCCGTTGGCGATGCCGAACACCTCGTCGCCGACGTGCAGCGTCGTGACGGCCGGGCCGGTCGCCTCGACCCGCCCGGCGACTTCCCGGCCCCGCACCGGGGTCTTGGGGGCGCGGATCCCGTAGCCCGCGAGGCGTACCGGGTAGGGCAGGCCGGTCATCAGGTGCCAGACGCCCCGGTCCACGCCGGCGGCATGGACGCTCAGCAGTACCTCCTCGTCGCCGATCGCCGGCAGGCGGATCTCCTCCAGCCGCAGCACGTCCTCGGCCTCGCCGTAGCGGTCC
This sequence comes from uncultured Actinomycetes bacterium, assembly GCA_963806335.1. GTDB lineage: Bacteria > Actinomycetota > Actinomycetes > Streptosporangiales > Streptosporangiaceae > Palsa-504. The sequence continues at coordinate 80,796 of CAWDXO010000008.1, read as the reverse complement.
TGCGTGATCGCCTGCATGCTCCTCCCGTCGGTCGTCCGCTGCCTGGTTGTCATGGTAGAGGTGTTCATCAGAGTTTCCTTTCCCTGCGTGTAGCCGATCTCGGCGGCCTGAGCCGGGTCAGGCGTCGCGGTGCGCCACCCGCAGGGATGCCGCGCCCAGGGCGATGGCGGCGTACACGGCCAGGACCACGATGGCGGTGCCCGGGCGCAGCAGCCCGGCTGAGCGGTGGACGGTCACGGCCGCCTGGGTAGCGATACCGGGCAGGTACTGACGCCAGCCGGCCGGCAGGAACTGACCGACGGTGAGTCCGCCGATGATGATCAGCGCCAGGATGGTGGCCGCTCCCGCGGTGTGCCGGATGAGCCCGCCGATACCCACACCGATCACGGCGACGAGGCTCACGGCCACGGCTCCGAAGAACATGGCCTGAAGCACGCCGGGATGGCCGATGGCCACGGCGACGTGCTTGCCGGCGAATATCCGCTGGCCGAGCTCGAAGCCGACGACGTTGCCGAGCAGCGTCACGGGGAACGCGAACGCGGCCATGGTGGCCGCCTTGGCCGCCAGCACGAGCCGTCTGGCGGGCATGGCGCTGAAGGTGGCCCGGATCATCCCGGTCGAGTACTCCGCGGTGACCGTGCGCACGGCGAGCGTCCCGAGGACCACCGCGGCGATCATGACTCCGCTCAGCGAGGCGCTGGTCGGGTCGAACACCTGGCGCTGCTGGGCCGTCATGGTGTGCCACTGGCTGATCTGGGAGAAGGCCACGGCGACGCTGAAGCCGATGCCCAGGGCCAGGGTCAGGGCGGCGGTTCGCCAGGTGGAGGGCAGGGTGCGAAGCTTCGTCCACTCTGCCTTGAGGATGCGGGTCTTTAGGGTCCGGCTGATAGCGGTGGCTCGTGCTGGCCGGGCCGGGGTGCGGATGCAGGTCGTGGCGCTCATGTCAGGCTCCTTGGCCGATGCCGGTCAGCTGGCCGGCGTGGTAGTCGGTTTCGTCTCGGGTCAGTTCGAAGAACGCCTCCTCGAGCGACGCGCCGTGCACCGCTAGCTCGAGAAGGGTGATGTCGTGGGCGGACGCGGCTCCGCCGACCGCGGCGGAATCCAGGCCGGTCACGATCATGGCGCCGTCGGGGCAGCGCTCGATCTGGCCGCCGCGGCGGGTCAGGGCGGCGGCCAGATCGGCCGGCTGCAGGGCCCGGACCCGGACGCTGGGGGTGGAGTTGCGGTTGACGAACTCGTCGGTGCTGGCGTCGGCGATGATGCGGCCCCGGGCGATGACGAGCAGGTGGTCGGCGGTCTGGGCCATCTCGCTCATGAGATGGCTGGACAGGAACACCGTGCGGCCCTGAGCGGCCAGCGACTTCATCAGGTTCCGGATCCACAGGATGCCGTCGGGGTCCAGGCCGTTGATCGGTTCGTCGAACATCACCGTCTCGGGGTCGCCCAGCAAGGCCGCGGCGATGCCGAGCCGCTGGTTCATGCCGAGCGAGAAGGTGCCGACCCGCTTTCCCGCGACGTCGCTGAGCCCGACGAGCTCGAGCACCTCGGTCACCCGGCGGCGGGCGATGCCGTTGCTGTCGGCCAGCCACGCCAGGTGGCTGGCGGCGCTGCGGCCACCGACGATGGCCTTGGCGTCCAGCAGCGCCCCTACCGACCGGAGCGGATCGGTCAGCTCGCGGTACGGTTTGCCGTTGACCAGGACGGAGCCGGAGGTCGGCGTGTCCAGGCCCAGGATCATGCGCATGGTGGTCGACTTGCCCGCCCCGTTGGGGCCAAGGAAGCCGGTCACCCGGCCGGGCCGGACGGCGAAGGAGGCTTCGTCGACCGCTACCGTCTGGCCGTAGCGCTTGGTGAGGTGCTGCGCCTCGATCATCGTTCGTCCTTCCCTCGATGTCTTCTGTTCTTGGTCGCCAGCCTGCGCCGGGCTGCTGAGGTGGCACTGTCGCGGCGCTGAGGCGGGACCTATGGTGGCCTCATGCAGGTGCGGCTGTTCGGCGAGCTCGAAGCGGTAGCCGACGGCGTGCCGGTGCCGGTCCGCGGCGCCAAACAGCGGGCGCTGCTGGCCCTGCTGGCGCTGCAGCGGGGGCGGCCGGTCAGCGCTGACCGGCTGGTCGACGCGCTGTGGGGCGGCGGGCAGGCGGCGAACCCGGCCAACGCCCTGCAGGCCCAGATCGGTCAGCTGCGCCGCACCTTCGGGCCGGCGGCGATCCTCACCAGCGAGGCCGGCTATGCCCTAGCCGTCGGCCCCGATGATGTCGACGTCGTCCGCTTCGGGCAGTTGGTGGCCGAGGGGCGGCGGCTGGCGGAAGACGGCGAGGCGGCGCTGGCGTCAGCGGTACTGGGCGACGCGCTCGGCCTGCGGCGGGGTGAGCCGCTGGCCGAGTTCGCCGACGCCGGCTTCGCTGCCGCCGAGCGGGCGCATCTGGAGGAGCTGACCCTGGTGGCGGTCGAGGCCAGGGCCGGAGCTGACCTGATGCTTGGCCGTCACGGCGAGCTCGCGGCCGAACTGGAGGCGTTGTGCCGGCAGCACCCGCTGCGCGAGCGCCTGTGGGAGCTGCTCATCCTGGCCCTGTACCGGGCCGGACGGCAGGCCGAAGCCCTGCGCGCCTACACCGAAGTCCGTGATCGCCTGGTCGACGAGCTGGGCATCGACCCCGGCCCGGCCCTGCGGGAACTCCAGGCCCGCATCCTGGCCCAGGACCCCTCGCTCGCCCCGGCCAGCGCCCCGCCCAGCGCCCCGCCCAGCGCCCCGCCCAGCCCGGTCAGCGCGGCTGCGGTCCCGGCGGCCGCGCCGCCGGCGTCAGCCGGGAATCTGCGCGCCCGGCTAAGCCGCTTCGTCGGCCGCGACGCCGAGTTGGGCCAGTTGCGTGAGGCGGTCCGCGCCAGCCGGCTCGTCACGCTGACCGGCCCGGGCGGCGCGGGCAAGACCCGCCTGGCGGTGGAGGTGGCCGCCGCCCTGCGTGCGGAGCACCGGGACGGCGCCTGGCTGGTTGAGCTCGCCGGCGTGGTCGAGCCGGACGGGGTGGCGCCGGCCGCGGCGGCGGCGCTCGGGGCGGGCGCCGCTGCCCTCCCGGGCACTCAGCCAGCGGGATCGACCACGGACCTTATCGTGCGCTACCTGGCCGGCCGCTCGCTGATCGTCGTTCTCGACAACTGCGAGCACGTCATCGGCGAGGCGGCCGCGCTGGCCGACACCCTGGCCGGAGCGGTCCCCGGTCTCCGGCTGATCGCTACCAGTCGCGAGCCGCTCGGCGTACCGGGGGAAGTCCTGGTGCCGGTGGGCGGCCTGGCGCCGGTGGCCGCCGTTGAGCTGTTCGTCGATCGCGCCCGGGCGGTTCGGCCCGGTTTCCTCCCGGCCGGCCCGGACGGCCCGGCTGGCTCCGACGGCCTGGCACGCCCCGACGGCGACCTCATCGAGGACATCTGCCGGCGGCTGGATGGCCTGCCCCTGGCCGTCGAGCTCGCCGCCGCTCGCCTTCGGGCGCTGCCACTGGCCACCCTGGCGGAACGCCTCGATGACCGCTTCCGGCTACTCAGCCAGGGCGCCCGTACCGCCTTGCCCCGCCAGCAGACACTCCGCGCCGTCGTGGACTGGAGCTATGACCTGCTGTTCTCCGACGAACGCCGCCTGTTCTCCCGGCTTGCCACCTTCACCGGTGGCTGCGGGCTCACCGCGGCCGAGGCCGTCTGCGCGGACGAGCAGGTGCCCGCCGACGAGATCCTCGACGTACTGAGCCGGCTGGTCGACAAGTCCCTCGTGGTGGCCCCAGGTGACGGAGGGGAGGCCCGGTTCAGCCAGCTCCAGACGCTCTGGCAGTACGGCAGGGACCGGCTCACCGAATCCGGCGAAGCCGCCGCCATCCGGGCCCGCCACGCGGCGTATTACCGGCAGCTGGCCGAGCAAGCCCACCAGGGCCTGCGCGGCGCTGCCGGGCCGGCGTGGCGCGACCGCCTCGGGACGGAGTCGGGCAACCTGCGGGCCGCGCTCGACTGGTACATCGCCGCGGGCGATGCCGACGCGGCGCTGTCGCTGACGTCGGGGATGGCCTGGCTGTGGTTCATCAACGGTGACTTCCTCGAAGGAGCACGCTGGCTCGGCGATGCGCTGGGCGCCGAAGGGCCGCGCCGTCCCGAAGTGGAAGCGACCGCCCGCGTCTGGCGCGGCTATTGCGTGGGCATGTCGACTCACCCGGCGGCGGGCGTCATCGAATGCGAGGAGGCCGTCGCCGCCTTGAGGACCAGCCGCGACCGGGTTCGCCTAGCGGAGGCGCTGGTGGTAGACGCGACCGTGCTGGGCTTCGCGCATCACTTCGACCGATCACTCGAAGCGTTGAGCGAGGCGCGGGACCTGCTGGATCCGGCTGACCACGGCTGGCTCCTCGCCGCGCACGACTTGATCGTGGCCTGGAACCTGTTGTCGCTGGGGCGGCTGGAGGACGCCGAGCCGGTCGCCCGTTCGAGTCTCGAACGCTTCGACGCCGCCGAAGAGGTCTTGGTCGTCGTCTCTCCGCTGAACGCCCTGGCCAGCATCGCCGAGGCGCGTGGGGACCTCGAGGCGGCCTCGGCGGCCTACGAGGCGCTCGTGGCGCGATGCCGGGCTACCGGGCAGCCCATTCAGGTGCCGTTCAGCCTGGTCGCCCTGGCCGCGCTGCGGGCCAGGCAAGGCGATGACGACGCCGCCGACGGCCTTTACGCCGAGGCGATCGACTGCAGCTTCAACCCGTGGGTGTCGGCCGACGCCATGGTCGGTCAGGCGGCGGTCGCCCGTCGCCGCGGTGACCTGCCGCGGTCCCGGGCCCTGCTTGACGCGGCGGCCGGTCACTACCGGCACATCGACCTTCCGGCCGGACCGCCTCGGGTGCTCGCCGGCCTGGCCTGGTGGGCGCTCGCCGCCGACCGCTTCGGTGACGCTGCCGTCTTCGCCGCCGACGCCGCCGAAGGCGCCTCGGCCAGCGGGGACCCGGCCACCCAGCTCCTGGCCGAGACCGCCGTGGCCGCGGTCAAGGCGATCGCCGACCCGACCCGTCACCACGTCGGGGCCTTCGTCGCCCTCGCGCGGCGACGTGCGCAGGGACCGGCGTACCGCTCGCTGACCGACGAGCCAGATGTGGCCGCCCTCGCCACCCGCCTCGGCTGACCTCAGCCTCACCTCAGCGCCGCTTCAGGCCGCCCGGGCAACCTGGCTGTTATGCCACCATCGCCAAGCCAGCGCCCCAGCCACCATGATCAACGGCTCGCCACCGGGCCCGCGGTCGAAGACCATGGCCGGGCGGTCACCACCAACCATCAGGCGGCCGCGTGGTACCGCCGGGCGCAGCGAGCCGCCGACCCGTGCCGGGCCGCCATGGCCCTGGGCCTCGCCGTTACCGCCGACCCGGACTTCGCCCTCGCCGCCGCCGATCTCGAGGCCATCACGGGCATCCCGGGCCGCCATCCCGGTCGCCGGCCGATGAACTGGGAACGCCATCACATCGAAGTGGTCACCACCGCGGCCGCGGGCCACGTCACGCGAGCATCCGACCTGCTCCGCGAGCACCTCGCCAGCGTCGGCTGCGACCCTCTCGCCGTCCGGATCACCGCCCGGCTCCGGGAGCCTATGGCCAGGGACGACGACCTGAAGGACCTGGCCAGCCAGCTTCCCGGTTGCCACGCCATCCCGTGGCCGGGCTCCCCGCCAGGCAAAATCAAGATCATTTGACCGAACGGGCGCTGGTGCGTCCACCCCGGACCCGCGACACTCACTCAGGCGTACTCGTCGTGGCGGCGAAGCTGTCTTGCCGGGCTGCCATCCCCGCCGCCGTCGATCGAGGACCTCACGCGTATCGCGCACCTTTCCGATAGCCGGCTGTGGCTCACGAACTGCCGCTGAGCCCGAGGTACAGCCGGTGTTTAAACTGGGCGTCCATGGGCTTGCTGCAGGGGAAATGCGCGCTGGTCACCGGCGGCACCACCGGCCTCGGCCTGGCCATAGCCGGGCGCTTCGTGCACGAGGGCGCCCAGGTCGTGATCACTGGCCGCGATAACGACCTGGGTGAACGCGCCGCGCAGGCACTGGGACCGGGGGTCCGCTTCGTCGCCGCGGACGCCGTCGACCCCGCCGCCGCCGCGTCGTCGGTGACCGCCGCCGTGGCGCACCTGGGCGGCCTGGACGTGCTGGTGAACAACGCCGGCGTGGGGGTGACCGCCCGGCTGATCGACACGCCGCTAGCGGACTATGACCGGGTGATGAACGTCAACCTCCGCGGCTACCTGCTGTATGCGCAGCTCGCTTACCCGTACCTGGCGCGGCGCCGCGGGTGCATGATCCACATTGCCTCCGATGCGGGGATCTGGGGCGAGCAGGCGACGGGCCTGTACTCGGTGACCAAGGCCGCCGTCGTCATGCTGGGGAAAATGCTCGCCCTCGATGGCGGACCTGACGGCGTGCGCTCGAACGTGCTCTGCCCGGGCGACATCTGGCCTGGCATGCGGCACATGGCGCCGCCTGGCGAACGGGACAGGGGCGAAGCCGACGGCGACTGGCCGGTGCCGCCCGTCGGCCGGATCGGGGAGGCTCGCGACGTCGCCGCCGCGGCGGTGTTCTATGCCAGCGACCAGGCCGACTTCATCACCGGGACCACGCTGCTCGTAGACGGCGGGATGACGGCCGGCTACCAGCAGCGGGACCGCAGCCCGCGATAACAGCCACCGGCCTAGGTTGTGTCGCGTAGACCTTGAGGCCGGCGGCTGGACCGTGGCCTGCTGGACCCTGCCTGCCGATAAGCGAGCTCACTCTCCTTCAGTGCTGACGGCCGCCTGGTGGCTGCGTTCGCCAGCCGGCTGCGGCGGTGCCGGCGTGGCAGCCGGCTGCGGCGGTGCCGGCGTGGCAGCCGGTCCGCCACCCGGCTGGCCGGTCCCGGGTCCGCAGAAGAAGTTCGCGTACGGGACCGGGCGGCGGCCTGGGGGCTGGGGCGGCCTAATGCAGTGCGACTCGATCCACCGCACCCGCGGGTCCGGGCCCGCCGGTGACACCGGCAGCACGAATACCCGCACGTAGCCGCGGCTGATGTCGGCTTGCAGCGCGGCCAGCGTCGGGGCCGGCACGTTGCCGAGGAAGCCGCCGATCGGCAGCACCTCCCTGCCGCTGTACAGGATATAGTTCTCCGCGAGCCCGGACGTGTCGGTGCCGAGCAGGGCGTCACCGGGTGGCGTATGGAGTTCTAGACCCTGGACTGCCCTGGTCAGACGGGCCGCGTTGGCGGCCAGGAGCTGGTTATTGTGCGCGGTCTTCGACGACTCGAACGGGGTGTCAAACGGTCCTAGCCCGCGGATGACGCCGCTCACGGACGCCGCCGCGGGCAGCAGGAGCACGGCGGCACCGGTGAACGCGACCGCGGTCAGGTGCCCGGTCGCGCCTGACGCGGGCAGCATCAGCTGGGCGGCGGCGGCCGCCGCCACGATCAGCGCCACTACGGTGAGCACGACCGGGCCGGATGCCGTCCCGGACATCAGGTAGGCGCCGTAGCCGACGCAGCCAAGCACGGTCGCGGCGACGATCAGCCGCACCCTGCCCGGCCAAGGGCGAGGTCCGCACGCGGCGATGCCGGTGCCGCACAGCGCGGCCACCGCGGGGACGAGCGCCGCGACGTAGTACGAGTTCAGGTAGGTGCCGACGCTGAAGAAGACCGCGAGGACCAGCCACCAGCCGCCCCACAGCACGACGGCGGCGCGCAGCGGGTCGCGCCTGCCCTGGCGACGCCGGGAGATGAGCACGCCCAGCGCGCTGGCGAGGGCCGCCGGCAGCAGCCAGCCGCTGTCGGCCGCGAACGGGCCGGCCAGCAGCCGGTGCCAGCTCGGCTTGATGCCTATGGTCTCGGCGTTCAGCAACTGCCCGCTCTCTACGGCCGCGACCACAAGCGGTGACGGCGGCCCGGCGATGCTCGCCCAGTTCCCGGTCAGCCGGCCCAGGCCGTTGTAGTCGAAGACCTGCGTGTACACCGAGTCGTTCGGACTGCCATCCGCGTAGGGCCGGTCCTGGGACGGTACGAGTGAGACGGCGCTCATCCAGCAGAGGGAGACTGCGGCGGTGACCAGCCCGGCCAGCGCGACGTGCGCGCAGCGGGTACGCAGCTTCGCTGCGGGGGCGGCGAGCAGGTAGGCGGCGCCCAGCGCGGGCAGGGCCAGCCAGGCCTGGATCATCTTCGTCTGGAACGCTAGGCCGACCCAGACGCCGGCGAGCAGCAGCTGCCGCAGCGACCCGGAGAGCAGCGCGGCGGACGTGGCGTCGGCGGCGAGCACGAGCAACAGGATCAGCAGCGAGTCGGACACGTTGCCGCGGCTCAGCAGGACGGTGATGGGCGTGACGGCGAGCACAGCCGCGGCGGTCAGGCCGGCCGCAGGTCCGGCCAGCCGGCGGACCGCCCGGTACAGCACCAGGACGGTGAGCACGCCCTCGGCCACTTGCGGCAGGACCAGGGCCCAGATGTGAAAACCGAAGATCCGCAGCGACAGGGCCTGCACCCACAGCGCGCCAGGCAGCTTGTCCACGGTGACAGTCCCGGCTGGATCGAACGCCGCGAAGATGAAGTCGTGCCAGCTTTCCGACATGCTGCGGGCTGCCGCACCGTAGAACGGCTCGACGCTGGCACCGGCCATTCCCCAGCCGTACGCGACCGCCGCGACGGCGGCGATGGCCAGCAGCGCCGGCCGGGCCCAGGCGGGCTGATCCGCGGGCGAGCGCCACGGCGTCAGGAAGCGGCGCCAGCGAGGTGCTCCTGATGCAGGCGCTGGTGCTGTTTCCGGGATAACTGCCATTCCCGTCCCACTTACCCAGTATGGCGGGAAGCGGGTGCCGTGTCCGCCTGGCGCCGGGAAACGCGTGGATCTGCCAGTTTCATCGGCAGCAGCCGCCGCCGTTACCCATCAGTAAGGTCGTGCCGGATCAGGCGATCGTCCACCCGCCCTGATCTACACCAGCCACAGCGGAAGATCTACCGGACACGCCTAGCGAACACCCTTGACCGAATTAACTAAATCATCTTACTATATTGGGAAGGCTTGATCGTCAAGGCAGGAGGCTCGTCATGACCCGGTTGAACGTCAACGGGGCGCGGTGCGCGGCCCTGTTCGCGTCAGGGCTGCAACGCTCTGATGCCCCGAGCCCGGCGGCGGTGGCCGAAGTGATCAGCCAGACAGTGCGGCGCCTGGGTATCGCGGGCTGCGCCAGCCAGATGGCCCAGGAGTTCGGCGACCACCCCGAGGCCGCCGCGAGCCGCATGCGATGGATCCGGCAGCTCATCAGCCAGACACCGGCCGCGGCCGCCGTCCAGCCCGTTCAGACCCTGCGCGCTGCCTTACTGGCCAGGGACCGGCGCGCCCGCGACGCTGGCTTCCGGCCGCGGGCCGCCCCGTCGACCGCGGGAATCCGCGCCGCAGGCCAGCTCACGGCCACCACCACTTCACTAAACAGATAAAAGAGTTATATAATCAATCCTATTAGTCAGAAGCCAGCCGGAGGAGGAACCAGTGCGCCGGACCATCTTCACCGAGGAGCACGAGCAGTTCCGGCAGCTGGTGCGGGCCTTCCTGGCCAAGGAATGCGTCCCGCACACGGCGGAGTGGCTGGCGGCGGGCGTGGTCAGCCGGGAGGCCTGGCGCAGGGCCGGCGAGCTCGGCCTGCTCGGCTGGATGGTGCCGGAGGAGTACGGCGGCCTGGGCATCAGCGACCTCCGCTACAGCGTGGTCATCGCCGAGGAGATCGCCGCGACCGGGACCCAGGGCCTCGCGCTCGCGCTGCACAACGACGTGGTGGCGCCCTACCTGACCGACCTGACCAGCGAAGAGCAGCGCCGAAGGTGGCTGCCGGGCTTCGTGGCCGGCGAGCGGCTGGTCGCGATCGCCATGTCCGAGCCCGGAGCGGGGTCAGACCTCAAGCAGATCAAGGCCACCGCCCGCCGCGACGGCGATCACTACGTGCTCAACGGGACGAAGACCTTCATTAGCAACGGCATCCTCGCCAACCTCGTCATCGTCGTCGCGCGGACCGACCCCGAGGCCGGGCACCGGGGCATGAGCCTGCTCGTGGTCGAGGAAGGCTTCGAGGGCTTCGAGCGGGGGCGCAAGCTCGACAAGATCGGCAACCGCGCCCAGGACACCGCCGAGCTGTTCTTCCGCGACGTGCGGGTGCCGGCCGCGAACCTGCTCGGCGAGGAAGGCCGCGGTTTCTACCACCTGATGCGCAACCTGCCCGCCGAACGGCTTGGCATCGCCGTGTACGCAATCGCCCACGCCGACCGCGCGTTCCAGGTGACCAGCGAATACGCCGCCGACCGCCACGCCTTCGGCCAGCCGATCGGCGGATTCCAGGTCAACCGGTTCGCGCTGGCGGAGATGAAGACCAAGCTGGATGTGGCCCACGCCTACCTCGACCGGTGCGTGCAGGCGGCCCTGGCCGGCGAGCTGACCGCGGAAGAGGCCGCCGGGGCCAAGTGGTGGGCCACCGAACTTCAGTGGGAAATCGTGGACCGCTGCCTGCAACTGCACGGCGGCTACGGCTACATCAACGAGTACGAGATCGCCCGGCTCTGGCGGGACGCCCGAGTGCAGCGGCTCTACGGCGGCACGACCGAGATCATGAAGGAGATCGTGGGCCGCAGCCTGGGCTTCTAGCGACATCGAGGAGAGAGAACGATGCTGTCCGCAACCGTCACCGACCAGTGCCCGCACTGGTGCGCCCGGGAACACGCCGCGGGCACCTGCGGGACCGCTTTCTACCACGCCAGCGAGACGTCCTCGGTCGCCATCTCGCGGCCGGACGGCTGCAGCGTGCCGGACCGGCTCGACGTGCAGACCGCGCAGTACCTGCCCGATGACCCCGGCGAGCCGGCCTGGTCGCCTACGGTCGAGATCGCGGTGCACGTCGGCGGCCGCTACCGGCTGATCGGGCTGACACCCGAAGAAGCCAGGGACCTCGCGGTCGTGCTGGCCCGGGCCGCAGCCCTGGTCAGTCGCTAAGCACCCGCCGCACCGCGCCGAACAGCACCTTCCCGTTGGGTGCCCGCGGCACCGGCGCGATCAGCACGGTCCTGGGCACCTTGTGCCCGGCCAGCCGCTCGCGCACCGCCGTGATCACGGTCTCCGGATCCAGCCGATCCAGCGCCGCGTCGCTGGGCTGGACGACCGCCGCCACCCGCTGCCCGAGGCGCTCATCCGGCAGCCCGATGACGACGCAGTCGTCCACCGAGGGCAGCGCGCGGATGACCTTCTCCACTTCTTCCGGGAAGACCTTCTCCCCGCCCGTGTTGATCACCGACGTCCCCCGGCCGATCAGCGTCACGGTGCCATCAGCATTCCACCGGCCCCAGTCCCCGGTGCTGACGTACCGGCGGCCGCCCAGGGTGCGGAAGGCGGCCTCGGTCCGCTCCGGGTCGTTCCGGTAGCCGCGGGCCACCGTGGGCACGCAGAACATGCCGATCTCGCCTTGCCCCGCCCCGATGCCAGCCCTGCTGCCGGCCTCGATGCCAGCCCTGCTGCCGGCCTCGATGTCGGTGCCGTCGGCGCGCAGTATGCGCAGGCCCGCGGCGGGCAGGAAACGGTCGGTGCTCAGGGCCATGCCGCGCCGGGAGACCATGGAGCCGATCAGGGCGCCTTCCGAAGACCCGCAGGCGTCGACCAGGGTGACCTGCGGGATGTGCTCCAGGATCGCCCGCTTCACCTCGGCGCTCCAGGCCACGCCCGCCGAGGTGATGGTGACCAGGCTGGACGTGTCATAACGATGCCCGGTGGCCGCCCGGCGGTCCAGTGCGTGCATCATCGGCCGGGCGAAGGCGTCGCCCACGATCGACACGGTGCGCGGCCGGGCGGCCGCGACGGCGGCGAACAGTTCGTCCGCGTCGAAGCGGCGGGCGGTGAGGGTGACCACCGTGCCGCCCGCGGTCAGCACCGGGAGCGAGGCCATGATCAGGCCGGTGCTGTGCATCAGCGGCGAGGCGGGCAGCGCCACCGGGCGGCGCCGCTGCTGGTGCAGGAGCGACGCCCGGTCCGGCGCCGGGCCCTCCCAGTCGATATCTTCCAGGCCGAGCATCTGCCGGCCGAGCACCCGGGTGTTCCTCGCGGTGTCCCCGATGACGTACTCGACCCCCTTCGGCAGCCCGGTGGTGCCGCCCGTGTAGGAGAGGAAGACGTCGGTGCCCGGCCGGCGGATCCGCGCGGCGGGCGGGCAATCCCTGATCAGGTCCTCATAACGCCGGACGCCGTCCAGGCCACCGGCATCGTCCAGGCTGCGGCCGACCTCGGCGACCAGCCGCAGGCCCGGCACCCGGGCGGCGGCGCGGGACACCCGGTCCCGGAAGGCCGCGTGATAGACCAGCGCCGCCGCGTCGGACTGCTGGAGCAGCTGGCAAAGCTCCTCGTCGAGATAGCGGTAGTTCACGTTGGCCGGCACAGCCCGAATCTTCAGCGCGGCGAAGAAGACCTCCAGGTACTCCGGGCAGTTGTACATGTCGATCGCGACGGTCTGGCCCGCCCCGACCCCGGCCGACGCCAGGGCCCGGGCGAACCGCGCCGCCCGCTGCTCGAAATCTCGCCAGCTCACCCGGGCGGGGCCGTGCACCAGCGCGATCTCAGCGCCGAGCCGGTCCGCGATCGACTCCCAGATGGTGGCCAGATGCTCATCCAAGGTCGGCGTCCTTGTCGACGGCCCAGCCTCGCGCCCGCCCGGGTCGGCGAAGCTAGATGGCTGGAAGCTAAGATCAATTTACAGTTCAATAGGTTAACCATTCAATGCCCTGACGACGGCTTGGAGGGCAAGTTGGCGGAGTACGACGAGTTCGGGCTGCCGTGGCCGGCATGTCGCTCGGCGGGCTGATTTGGCCGAACGGTCGCGGGTCACCCCCACCAGCCATCCATCCCGCTCGCGATCCTTAATGCCCGCCGCCGAGGTTGTCGCCGCCGGGATAGCCCCCGCCGCCGAACTTCTCGTCCAGCGCCGAGTAGTCCTTGGCGAAGCTCCCCAGGCGCGGCAGCGCGTCGAGGAACTCCACCGTCTTCGGCTTCTTGTACGAGGCGATATGGCGCCGGCAGTACTCGATGAGGTCGGCGGCCGTAACTGCGGCTTCCCCATCGAGCACGACGACGGCCTTGACGTCCTGCAGGAACCGCTTGCTCGGGATACCGATCACCGCGGCCTCCTTGACCGCCGGATGGGCCTCCAGGCAGTTCTCGACCTCGGCGGGGAAGATGTTCTCGGCCCCGGACTTGATCATCCGGGTCATCGTGCCGAGGAAGGTGACCGTGCCGTCCGGCTCGCGCCGGCCGAGGTCGGTGGTGTGCCACCAGCCGCCGCGGAAGCGCCGCTCGTTGACCTCCGGGCGGTTCCAGTAGCCCAGGTGCACGGTGTCGCCGCGGACGCAGATCTCGCCCGCCACCCCGGCTGGGCACTCCCGGCCGTCAGCGTCGAGGATCCGGACCGAGGTGACCGGGGCGGGTCGGCCGGCGTTGCCCGCGCCTCGGCCGCCGTAGCCGCCGAACAGGCAGAAGCCGGTGACCTCGGTCTGCCCGTAGCCGTAGCCCATGCCGCCGCCCTCGCGGCCGTGGCGGCTGTCGTCCGCCGCCACCAGGCCCTGCCACATGGGCGCGGCGATGGTGGCCTTCAGCTGCGGCAGTTCGGTGCCGCGTTCGCGCATCAGCTCGACCAGGCCGGTGACGGTGGCCGGCATGATGTACGCCCGGGTGCACTTCTCGGCCGCCAGGATGTCGAGCACCTCACTCGCGATGACTCGCCGGGTCACGACGTTGGTACCGCCCTGGATCAGTACCGGGATGCCGAAGAACTGGAAGTTGCCGATGTGGAACATCGGGCCGGAGTTCAGGAACACCGTCGTATCGTCGATGTCGCCCAGCCAGGCCACCGACATTCCCATGGCGATCAGGTTGGTATGCGAGAGCATCGAGCCGCACTGCCGCCCGCTGATGGCCGCGGTGTAGATGACCAGCAGCGCGGAATCCGGATCGACGTCCAGGCCGGGGTCGGCCGGGCCGCCGCTGGCCAGGAACGCTTCGTAGCCGTGCTGGGGGTCGGAGTCGTGGCGCAGCCACAGCGCGGACTCGGCCCCCGGGCAGGCGGCGCGTGCCGCGCGCACGGTGCTGCCGATCTCCTCCTCCTGCCAGATCACCACCTGGGGGCGGAAATCCTCGATCGCGAAGGTCATCTCCGGCGGCGCCCAGCGCCAGTAGCCGGGGCACACCATCGCCCCGATCTTGGCCGCGGCGCCGAGCAGCTCGTAGACCCGGAAGGAGTTCTGGCCTAGCCACAGGATGCGGCCGCCTGGCCCGACCCCGACCCCGCGGAGCGCGTTGGCCAGCCGGTTGACCCGTTCCTCCAGCTCCGGCCAGGTGAGGTGATGCTCCCCGTCGGCGAGCGCTAGCCGGCTCGGGTAGCTGCGCCGGTGCTCGCTGATAATGTCCCCGACGGTGATCCGGTGAGGGGCCATGGAGTCTTCTCCTACTCGGTGTTGGCCTGCTCGGTGTTGGCGTACTCAGTGTTGGCGATGATCCGCTGGCCGGGGCGCCCGCAGCCGCACGGCCCTTCGGTCAGCGTGCCGCGCACGTCCAGCGGGGCCAGGTTCACCTGGTGCGCTCGCGGACCGGCGGTGCTGATGAACAGCTCGCCGCCGCGCTCGGCCAGGGTCCACTCCGCGCCGTTGACGTGGGCGCCGGCGCGGTACGGGCACTCCACCGCGATCGCGGGCCCCAACCGGGTGACGACGAACGGCCGGGCCCCCGCCCCGGCGAGCAGGCCGGCGGCGTCCGGCCTGGCCACGATGACCGGCACCCGGGCCACGACCGCGGCGAGCTCGTCGCCCAGGCCCTCGGCCACCGTCCGGTCCAGGCCGAAGATCATCGTGACCGGGAGCCGGCTCGCGTACAGGCCGGTGCGGAACGCCTCGAAGGCGTAGATCTCCCCGATCGAATACGGCGCGCCCAGCTCGCACGCCGCGGTCTCGAACGGGTCGAACCAGGGCGATTCGGCCATGCCGCCGACGATGACCAGGCCCCCACCCACCTTCTCCACGCACGGGGGACTCCCGCCCCCCGTCCCCCCCGGCCCATCCCCCTTCACTGGGCCGACGCCGTGATCGGCCAGCAGGCCGCGGGCCCAGGCGGTGTCGCGGCGCCAGTCATCCCAGCTGACCTCGAAATAGACCAGCTGACCGGCAACCTCGTACTCGCCGATGCCCCATTGTCGTGACCTGGGCCGCCTGGCGGCCGCCGCGGTCGTGGACGCCAGCGTCAAGATTTCACCACCCTAGGTAGCTTCCCGCCGCGGCCTCGGGCGAGCAGTTCCGGTTCCGGCAACAGCTCGAGCACCGGCGGCACGCCCACCGCGGCCGTGATCACCTCCGACACCCGGTCCCGCAGATCCGGCACGGACGTGGTGGTCGCCGGGTCATAGCCGACCCGGACCCTCAGCTCGTCGATCTCCCGGGCGGGCCGGACCAGCTGGAACAGCGCGGTAGCGGTTTCCGGGACCTGCTCGAGCGCTCGCCAGATGTCCATCGGCACGAAGGACCGGCCCGCCACGATCGTCTCGTCGCCCTTGCGCCCGGCCGGCCAGAACCGGGCGTGCGTCCGGCCGCAGCCGCACGGCTGCCTCGTCATCCGGATGATGTCGTCGGAGCGGAAGCGCACCATGGGAGTGGCCGGGTTGTCCAGCGAGGTGCCGACCAGCTCGCCGAGTTCCCCGTCCGCCACCGGCGTGCCCCGGACCAGGTCGACGGCCTCGAGCAGCACGCAGTCCTCCCAGGCGTGGCAGCCGTCATGCTGGCCGCATTCGAACGCGGGGGTGACGTCGCCGGTGGAGGTCCAGATGTACACCTCCACGCCCCAGGCATCCAGCTGCCTGCGCGCCCGCGCCCCGAGCGGCTCACCCGCGAAGCTGACCCCCTTGAACGAGGAAAAGATGTCGGTCATGTCGTGGTCGCGGCTCAGGCGGTCCAGTTCCGCCATGGCCAGCCCGGTCAGCGTCGCGTACACCGGACGGTAGCGGCGAATCGCGTCCAGCGCCGTGGCCCAGCCGCCGATGCCCGTATTCACCATCAGCGGGATGGCGCCGCACATCTGGTCCGCGTGATACAGCGGCCCGCGCATCTTGAAGCTGCTGCCCAGCACGTAGTCTCCCGGCCGGACGCCGATCTCCCACAGGTCACGAGCGGTCGCCGCCCAGAACGGGTGCCACCGGTCCCAGGCGTGCGCGTACAACGTGGCGTCCCCGGTCGTCCCCGAGGTGGAGAATACCGTGGTCGTGTCCGCGTAGCCAGTGCACAGCAGCCCGCCGAACGGGTCGCCGGCCTGGTCGCGGAACTGGCGGATGTCATCCTTGGTGATGAACGGCGCCCGTTCGGTGAAATCAGCGAGCGAGTTGATGTCGCTGGGCTTGACCCGCGCCTCTTCCCACTTCTTGCGCACGAGGGCGGACCGCTCGTAGACGTAGGGCACCAGCTCGAGGATGCGCTCCTCCTGCAGGGCCGCGAGGCCAGCCCTCGGCATGGTCTCTATCTCGGGTTCGAAGAAGCGCTCTGCTGGCCCCGCTTGCCTCCGGGGCCCCGCCCGCCTCCCCATTCCCTCTTCACTGCCCCGCCTTCCCTCGTCGCTCGTTCCTCGCTCCTCGGTCCAGGCGGCGCCGCGCCCCTTTGGCTCGCTCATGGTGTCTCCCACTCGCTCCCTTGGTCCAGGCGGCTTTGGCTCTCCCGCAGTGTAACTCAAAATCGTATGATATAACTAACTTGTTCAGCTGATTTAACCGTGTGATGTTGGGCTTGCGGAGGGTGACGGGATGACCGACGAGACGGTGCTTGAGCGGTTTCCTGGCGTCCGGCTAGATCACCTGAACAAGCAGTACTACCTGGGACTGCTGCGCCACGAGCTGCTGGTTAACCGCTGCCGGGCGTGCGGCCGCATGTCTGCGCCGCTGCGGCCGATCTGCCCGTCCTGCTGGTCGTCCGAGGTGAACCCGGTGCCGGTCAGCGGCCGCGGCACCGTGCACCTGCTCACCTTCCTGCACCAGGGGCCGCCCGCCCCGGGCGTGGACTACGAGGGCGGTTTCCCGCTCGCCGCGATCGAACTGGCCGAGCAGCTTGGGTTGCGGGTGGAGGCCACGGTGCTGGATTGCCCGCGGGAGCAGCTGCGCGTCGGACTCGAGGTGGAGCTCACCTGGATGGACCGGGACGGAGCGCCCTGGCCCGCCTTCCGCCCGGCTGGGGCGCAGCCGTGACGGGGCGTAATCCGGCCAAGGACCAGATCGCGATCGCGGGTGTCGGCCTGTCCCCGTACGCCCGGGACCGCGGCACCACGACCGAGCTCGCCTTGCTGCTGGAAGCGGCGGTCGCGGCGATCCGCGACGCCGGGCTGACCGCCGCCGATATCGACGGCGTGGTCGGCGGCGGGCTGCTCACCGGCGGCATCGACCCCGCCACCGTGGTATCCGCGCTCGGCCTGCCCGCGGTCACCTGGTGGACGCGCGCCGCCCCGCCGATCGTGAACCACCTGGTGGCCGCCAGCAACGCGGTCTGGACCGGGGCCTGCGAGGTGGCGCTGGTCTACCACTCCATCTACCGGATCGCCGGCTTCTCGCGCAGCGCGGACGCGAACCCGTTCCGGCGGCGGGCCACCTTCGGTCTGCCCGACGGCCGGGCCGCCACTGGTGACGGGCACAGTGACCACGAGCCGTGGAGCATGCACGGCTCGGCCGGCTACGCGGCCTGGGCCGGCCGGTACCTGGCGGAGTTCGGCGCCTCGCGGGAGGATTTCGGCCGGATCGCGGTCAACGACCGGACTAACGCGGCGGCTAATCCGAACGCGGTCCTGCGCCAGCCGCTGACCATAGCGGACTATCTGGGCGGCCGGATGGTCAGGGAGCCGCTGTGCCTGTACGACATGGACGTGCCCGTCGATGGCGCGGACGCGTTCATCGTGACCACCGCCGAGCGGGCCCGCGGCCTGCGCGCCGCCCCCGTTCTCATCCACGCGGCCACCATGGGAATGACCGCGCCGCCCGAGGAGCACCTAGCGGCCGACCTGGACGCTACCGGGCAGGCGCTGGCCGCCCGCGACCTGCGGGCCAAGAGCGATCTATGGCTTGAGGACATCGACGTTTTCTTCCCCTACGACGGCTTCAGCTTCGTGGCCTTGCGCTGCTTCGAGGCCTACGGGTTCTGCGGTCCCGGTGAGGCCGGGGCGTTCCTGGCCGACAACTGGGACGCCGTGGAGAACCGGATCAAGATCAAGGGGCGGGTGCCGGTGAACACGCACGGCGGCAGCCTGTCCGAGGGCGGCTCCCAGGGAGCGGGGCACCTGCGCGAAGCGGTGACCCAGCTGCGTGGGCGGGCGGGCCGCCGCCAGGTGCCGGGCGCCCGGGTCGCGCTGCTGACTCCGGGCGGATTCTTCTTCAACGCGCAAGGGCTGGTCCTGCGGGCCGGCGAGAATAAGGAGTCCTGATGGGTTTGCTCGACGGCAAGGTCGCGATCGTGACCGGCGGAGGGCGCGGCCTGGGCCGGTCGCACTGCCTGGCCCTCGCTGCTCATGGCGCGGCGGTCGTGGTCAACGATCCCGGCGCCGGCCTGCACGGGGAAAGCACCGACCAGACGCCAGCCGAAGCGGTCGCGGCCGAGATCACGGCTGCGGGCGGCCGGGCGATCCCCGATCACTCGTCAGTCACCGACTGGGCGGCCACGGAAAAGCTGATCGCGCTGGCGGCCGCCGGGTTCGGCCGCCTGGACGTGGTGGTGAACAACGCCGGCATCCTCCGCGACCGGATGCTGTTCTCGATGACCGAGGACGACTTCGACGCGGTCATCGCCGTGCACCTCAAGGGCACCTTCGCGATGACCAGGCACGCCTGCGCCTACTGGCGGGAGGAGGCCAAGCGCGGCGCGGGCCGCGGGGGGCGGATCATCAATACGACCTCGGGGACCGGCCTGTTCGGCACCGCCGGCCAGGCCAATTACGGGGCGGCCAAGGCGGGCATCGTCTCGCTGACCACGATCACCGCGCTGGAGATGGCCAGGTACGGGGTGACCGCGAACGCGATCTCCCCGATCGCGCTGACCAGGATGACCGCCGGTGTTCCCGGGGTGGCGGCCCGGAACCCGGTGCCTGACGGGCCCAAGCCAGAAAGCTTCGATCCGCAGGATCCGGCCAACGCTTCTGGCCTGGTGGTCTATCTCGCCTCAGACGCCGCGTCCTGGCTGACCGGCCAGGTGTTCCGGGTGCACGGCGACCGGGTGCAGCGGCTGCGCGGCTGGCGGTCGGTGGGGGAGTACCGGAGCGGGGCTGGCCGGGCGGTCCAGCCCGAAGAACTCGCCACCGGGCTGCCCGAGGTGTACGGAACCGCGCCCGCCGGACGCCTGCCGGACCCTGCCGTACACGGCGCCGATCGCTAGGTCTCGGTTACCCCGGCGAGGCAGGCGACCAGGTAATAGACCCCGAAGGGGTCACCCGAATACAGGATTTCGGTAGCCAGTTCGCGGCCGGGCATCGCTCCGGCGAGCACCTGCCAGCCGGGCCTTCCGGCTACGAGCAGTTCGCGGGCCAGGTCCCGGTCCATGGTCCGCAGCGGGCCGAGGTCACCGTCCCGTACCGCTTGCTCGAGCGCCGCGTCGAACCCGGCCGCAGCCGGGTTCAGGTAGCCCGGGGCACGCAGGCTCCGGCATGCGCTCCCGTCGGTCATGACCAGCAGCCCGACCCGGTCGCCGAGGCGGCCGAGCTCGGCGCCGAGCCGCAGGCAGCGGCCGGCCGCCTCGTCGTGGTCCACTGACCGCAGCACCCGCGGCCCCCGGTAGCCGGCTTCGTCGAGCAGGCGGGCGCCGAGCCCGAGCGAAAGCGGCAGCGGCGGTTCGGTTCGGCCGCCCTGGAGCGCCGGAGCGAACGCGCCGAGGTTGAGGCGCCCGGACGCGGGCCAGTCGGCGGTGCGGGGCCCCGGTCCGACGACGGCGATGACCTCAGGCCCGGACCGGACGAGTCGTTCGACGGCCGCCGCGCAGGCCTGGCGAAGCTCGGGGACCACGGGATCCAGACCGGTCAGCTCCCGGGCCAGCAGCGGTGCCGGCGGGCAGCTCGCCGCGAACGCCCTACGCAAGTCCGCGCACCGCGCGGGCCGGCGCGAGCTCACCGCGGATGGCCGAGACCATGTCCAGAACCTGGCGCGTCTGCGTGACCTGATGCGCCCGGAACACCCGGGCTCCCAGCCACGCGCATATGGCGGAGGCAGCCAGCGTTCCCGTCAGCCGCTCGTCGCGCTCGGCGTTGAGCGTCTCGCCGATGAAATCCTTGTGCGACAGCGAGACCAGGACGGGCCAGCCGGTCGCCGCCATCTCGCCCAGCCGCCTGGTGACCTCCAGCGAGTGCCAGGTGTTCTTCCCGAAGTCGTGGGCCGGATCGATGAGGACTCGCGAGGGATCCACGCCCTGGGCCACCGCGCGGCCGGCCAGAGCCAGCGTCCGCTCCAGCACGTCCACCATGACGTCCTCGTATTCCACCCGGTGCGGGCGGGTCCGCGGCGGCAGGCCGCCGGCGTGACTGCAGATCAGGCCCGCGCCGAATTCGGCCGCTACCTCCGGCAGCCGCTCATCCCAGCCGCCCCAGGTGTCGTTGAGCAGATCCGCGCCCGCGGCCAGCAGCTCACGGGCCGTCTGGTGGCGCCACGTGTCGATGCTGATCACTAGCTCGGGGTAGGCCGCCCGCACCGCGGCCACGAAGGGAACGGTCCGCCGGATTTCCTCGGCGACGGTGACCTCAGCCCCAGGCGCGGCCGGCACGCCGCCGATGTCCACGATATCGGCGCCCTCGGCCACGACCGTATGCACCCGCTCCATCGCGACCGCCTCGTCCCAGGTGGCGCCACGGTCGTAGAAGGAATCGGGCGTCCGGTTGACTATCGCCATCACCAGCCGCTGCTGCGGCTCGAAGGACCGTCCTCCCAGCCGCAGCGTCCGCTGGCTCGCGGCCGGGCCGGTCATCGCCGCCCGCCTGGGTGGAGTTGGCCTGCCGCCGGCGGCCGTTCCTGGACCGGAATCGGCCGGGCCGCCGGGTGGACCGCGGTGCCTTCCCTGACGAACTGCTGGAGCTGCGGGCTTTCCGGCACCTCGCCTGGCTGTCCGCGCCTGCGCGCCGCCACGACGAGCAGCTCCGCGGCCATCAAGGCGAGATCGTGGTCGGTCTGGTGCTTATGGGCGCGGGACCCCAGGTCGACCTGCGCCACGGCGTCCAGCCCGTGCCCGGCGGCCGTGTCGAGCAGGGTGGAAAGCTCGACCCCGTAGCCCACCGGGATGCTGAGCGATTCCATCAGCTCGCGTCGCGCGGCCCACTCTCCGGCCAGCGGCTGGACCACGCCCGACAGCTCCGGCCACCACACGCTCAGCAGCGGACGCGCCACCAGTTCGGTGACCCGGCCGCCTTCGGTGGAGGTGGAACCGTCCGTTCCCGTCGCGATCCGGGCGTAGAACCCCTTGACGAGCAGCACGCCGGGGTCGGCGATCAGCGGACCGAGCAGGCCGGTCACGAAATGCGGTCCCCACTGCGTCAGGTCCGCATCCACGAAGACGAGCAGGTCGCCCTGGGTGACGAGCAGCGATTTCCACAGGGCCTCGCCCTTGCCGGGATAGCCGCCGAGCTCGGGCGCGATGTCGCGGGCCCGGTGTACGGTGGCGCCGGCCTTCTCGGCTGCCGCCGCGGTCCCGTCGGCCGAATCCGAGTCGATCACCACCACCTCATCGACCAGAGGTATCCGTTCCACCAGGGCCGCGTGCAGGGCACCGACCACGCCCGCGACGGTGCGCTCCTCATCGCGCGCCGGGACCACCACGCTGATGCGCGCACCAGCGCGCCGCTTACCCTCCAGCAGTGCCTCGGCCGGCCAGTCCCGCCAATGCGAGGTCCGCCGGCCGTACCACGCCTCCGCGCGGCTGTGCACTTTTAACCCCCTGGCTTCTCGCGCGCCCGCCTGGCGCCTCGCCGGACATTACCCGGCCAGGCGATATAGGCCGGGATCTTCACCGTACGTCAGCGCCCGTCCCGGCCTGCGCATCGCCCGGGGCGGCTTGAAGGTCACCCCGCTGCACGAGTACCCCCCCGGGGCCGGGCCACCGGCTGCCCTAACCGCCGCGAGGAACGCGCCGCTAGCCGCGGCCCGCGGTCAGCCTTATCGTGGAGATCAGGCTGAACTTAGGATGAGTGGTCTGGCATGCGGATCGCAGTGCTCGGGGCCGGGTCGTGGGGTACGACCGTGGCATCCCTTCTGGCCGGGCGTCACGATTGCATCATCTGGGCCCGCGATCCCGAACTAGCCCGGGAGATCTACGAGCGGGACGCCAACTCCCGCTACTTGTCCGGGTTCACGCTGCCCGCAGGCCTGAAGGCCACCGCCGACCTGGAGAAGGCCCTGCACGACATCGACCTGCTGGTGGTCGGCGTACCCACGCGAGGATTCCGTGCCGTCCTCGCCGACGCCCGCCCTCACCTGCGGCCATGGATCCCGGTCGTCAGCCTGGCGAAGGGCTTCGAGAGTGGTTCGCTGTTGCGGATGACCCAGCTCATCCGCGAGGAATTGCCTGGTCATCCCGCGGCCGCCCTCACCGGGCCGAACCTGGCCAAAGAGATCATGGCCGGGCAGGCCGCGGCGAGCGTGATCGCCACCGAGGACCTCGAGGTGGCCCGGGCGCTGCAGTCCGTCATGCGGCGGGGGTTGTTCCGTATCTATACCAATGACGATGTGATCGGATGCGAGCTCGGCGGGGCGCTTAAGAACGTCGTGGCGATCGCGACCGGTATCGCTCAGGGGCTCGGCGTC
This sequence comes from uncultured Actinomycetes bacterium, assembly GCA_963806335.1. Classification (GTDB taxonomy): domain Bacteria; phylum Actinomycetota; class Actinomycetes; order Streptosporangiales; family Streptosporangiaceae; genus Palsa-504. The sequence goes on along the minus strand of CAWDXO010000008.1, from coordinate 57,977 downwards.
GGAGACAACACCCGGGCGGCAGTGGTCTGCCGTGGCCTGGCCGAACTCACCCGGCTTGGCGTCGCCATGGGCGGCCAGGCGGCGACCTTCTCCGGCCTGGCGGGCATGGGTGACCTCATGGCCACCTGCATGAGCCCGCTGAGCCGCAACCGATCGCTCGGCGAGCAACTCGGCGCAGGCCGGACGCTCGATGAGGTTCTCGGGGCGACCCGGACGGTAGCCGAAGGCGTCGGCACCGCCTTCACCGCCAACGAGCTAGCCCAGCGCTACGGAGTGGAGATGCCCGTCTGCCAGGAGGTGTACCGGGTCCTGGCCGGAGAGATCCCTGCATCGGAGGCTTACCGCGGGCTGAGCAGGCGCCAGCAAGCTGGTCACGAGCGCGAGCCCGGGTGACGTTCAGGTGCCCGCCCAGGCGGCCTATGTCAGGATGTCGCCATGACTGAATGGTGGCCCTTTGACCGTTCGCGGACCGATGAGTGGAAGCGGAGCTGGAGCGACATCGTCGCGATGTCCTCGGCCGCGGCCGCATCGGTGGGCCTGCCTCAGCGCGGAACCCTTCCTGGGGACCCGGTCGCCGCCCTGGTGGAAGCCGCCCGGGTCCGGCTCATCGGGAAGAAGAGGACGTTCCCGTTTTCCGGGCATGACATGACCCTGACCCTGTCCGATATCTCGGTGGGCGGTGTGGACCTCGCCCGGGTCGTGGGCCAGTACGGCCACGTGGGTGTCTCGGCGCGGGACGTCCAGTGGGACGCCTACCATCTCGAGCGAGTGGAGGTCCGGGCCAGGAACGTGCACCTGCGGCCGGGCGCGCGGCCGACACTGGTGGCCGCGCCCGTCCACTGCGAGGCCTTCGCCTCCGCCGCGTTCGCGTCGCGCTGGCTGGCCACCGTGTCACCCCAGCTGGAGATGGTCATGCAGGAGGGCGTCCCGCAGCTCGTCGTCAAGGGAGTGCCGTGGGTGCGGCTGGAACTGCAGACCGGTGCTGAGGGGCGGTCGATCAGCGTCCGGCCGCGCGCCGTGTACCTGCTCGACCGGCGCTTGTCGCTGCGGTCCCCGGCGTTCTTCCTGCCGATCCCTGATCTGCCCGACGGGTTCATGCTGACCTCGGTCGACCCGGCTCCGGGGGGTTTCCTCGTCCGCGGCCAGTTCAGCGAGTGGCAGCAGTCGCTGTCACGGGAAACCATCGAGCGGCTGCTGGCCGCGATGCGCGCGGGAACCGAACGCCTCGACATCTGACCTGGGAAGAGTCAACACATCGGAGGTAGCGACGACTATGACCGTGCCGGGTCCGGGTACCAAGTGCGGGCCGCTGGCCGGGGTGCACGTGCTCGAGCTCGCGGGCATCGGGCCCGGGCCGTTCTGTGCCATGATGCTGGCCGACCAGGGCGCGACCGTGCTGCGCATCGACCGTCCCGGAGCCGGCGACTCCCGGCCCGAGCGTGCCTTCATGAACCGCGGCCGCCAGTCCGCCGTGCTCGACCTGAAGCATCCGCGCGCCACCGACGCGCTGCTCCGCCTCATCGACGCCGCCGATGTGCTGCTCGAGGGCTTCCGGCCCGGGGTGACCGAGCGCCTCGGCGCCGGACCCGACGCCTGCCTGCGCCGCAATCCCCGGCTGGTATACGCGCGGATGACGGGATGGGGGCAGCACGGGCCGCTCGCCAGGGCCGCCGGGCACGACATCGGCTACATCGCCCGGGCCGGCGCCCTGCACGCGCTGGGCCGGGCGGGCGGGCCGCCTCAGTTTCCGGCCAACCTGCTCGGCGATTTCGGCGGCGGCGGCATGCTCATGGCCTATGGCATTTGCGCGGCCCTGGTCGAGCGGGCCACGTCCGGGCAGGGCCAGGTGGTCGACGCGGCCATCGTGGACGGGGTGGCGTCGCTGCTCGCCATGCCGTTCATGTTGATGGCCCAGGACCACTGGCGCGACGAGCGGGGCGTGAACGTGCTCGACGGCGGCGTGCCCTGGTATGACGTGTACGAGACGGCCGACGGCCAGTGGCTGGCCGTCGGCGCACTGGAGCCGCAGTTCTACGCCGCGCTGCTCGCCGGACTTGGACTGACCGACGCGCCTGACCGCGGCGATCCGGGCAACTGGCCGGAGCTGCGCGCGCTGCTGTCGGCCCGGTTCAAGGACCGGACCAGAGACGAATGGGCGGCGACCTTCGCCGGCACCGACGCGTGCGTCGAACCGGTGCTGTCCCTGACCGAGGCCGCCGTTGACCCGCACCTGACCGCCCGGCAGACCTATGTCGCCCGGGACGGCGTCACCCAGCCGTCGCCGTCGCCGCGGTTTTCCCGGACCCGGGCCGGCTGCCCGACCCGCCCCCGGCCGCCGGCCAGCAGACGATCGAGGCGCTTACCGAGTGGGGCCTAGCCGACGCAGCGGACCTGGTCGCCTGCGGGGCCGCCATCCAGGCCTGATCTCGTCCCGGCGGCTCCGACCGCGTTGCTGGCCCACGTGCTGAAGGCGGCGAAAGCCTGGATCGCAGTTTGCCGGGCGAGTTGTGTCTCTTGCTTGCTCATGACGTACCGGTCGGCGAGCCGGCCTAGATCGCGCCACATCGGCTGGGTGCGGTCGCCGCGCCCGTCGAGGAACCTTACCGGCACGGGACCGAGGCGGGCCTCGATGCGACGCCGCAGTACCCGGCCGCCCAGGGTCGCCCCTTCGGCCACGTACAGGGTTCCCCATACCGCACCGGCACCGGCCCGCGCGGGCAGCCCGGCGGCTTCGGGCAGCGACGCGCCGCTCACGCCAAGATCGGTCAGATCCGCCGCCAGCGCACCTAGCCGCTGCCGTCCCGACCAGCCGACCGCTGACGGCAATTCCTGGTGACCCAGCCACCGTTCCAGGGGTGCCTGAAAACCCCACAGGACGGACAGCAACGCCGCATACCCGGCGGGGCTGTCCGGCTGCGCCAGCGGCGCCAGGCTCGCCTCAGCCTGTGCGTGCGCAGCCCGGGTGGATTCCCTTAGCCGCGTCCAGAGGAGCCCGCGTCGAGGTCCCTGCGTCACCGGCTTATCGTAACCAGGCACGTTCGCTTTCAGCATCAGCTGGACTAGCCTGGTTAGGAACGTCTGCGCCTTGCAGCCGGGGCCGGGCCTGGCGGTTCAGGAGGCGGCATGACGGACGAGACGCAGCCCAGGCTGTCGGCGCGTGAGATGGCCGCCGAGTATGCCACCGGGACCGTCTTCGACATTGCCGAGTGCGCTCGCGAGCCGATTCATCTGCTGGGCTCGGTGCAGTCACACGGCGCGTTGCTGGCGCTGGCCGAGCCGGATCTGACGGTCGCGGTGGCGAGCGCGAATACCGCCGCGCTGCTGGGGGTGGCGCCGCAGGCGCTGCTCGGCTCGCCGGTCGCGGATCTTCTTGGTGCGCAGCAGGCCCGGCAGTTTCGCGAGGCAGCGGGTGATGATGACAGCGCCGCCGCGATAATGCCGGTTCGGCTGGAGGAGGGCGAGGCGGGATACTCACTTGAGGCCAGCGTCTACCGCGGCGACGGCCTCGTGATCTGCGAGTTCGAGCCGCCCGCCGACCAGCCGTTCAGGTTCTCGTCGTTCTACTCTGCTGCGCGGCGCGCGTTGCTGCAGCTAGAAGGCGCGCGGACAGTGACAGGGCTAGGCGAGGCCGCCGTGCGGCAGGTGCGGGCCTTCACCGGCTATGACCGGGTGGTCGCCTACCGCTTTGACGGAGACGGGCCGGGGGAGGTGATCGCGGAGGATGTCGCGCCGGACTGGGAGCCCTGGCTGGGGCTGTGGTTCCCCGCGATCGACGTGCCGCCACAGGCACGGCGGCTTTACCTGCAGAACTGGATACGGGTCATCGCCGACGTCGACGATCGCGGGGCGGCGCTGGTACCTCCGCTGCGGCCGGGCACGCTGCGGCCGCTGGATTTGTCCGGTTCGGCGCTGCGCACCGTGTCGGGCTATCACCTGGAGTACCTGCGCAACATCGGCGTGCGCGGGTCGATGTCGGTATCGCTCATCAACGACGGCCGTCTGTGGGGGCTGATCGCCTGCCACAGCGGTACGCCCCGGCGGCTGACGGCCGATCAGCGCGCCGCCTGCGAGATGTTCGGTATCGCCTTGTCGCTGCAGCTCGGCCGCGTCGAGGATCGTCAGCGGGCCGCAGGCGAGGCCGCGGCCCGGCAAGCCTTGCCGCAGATCATCGGTGCTGCCGAGGCCGCCGGGCCGCAGCGGTTCGGCGAGCGTATCGCGGCGGACGGCCGGCTGCGGGACCTGGTCGGCGCCGATGGCGTCTATGCGCGCTTCGGCCCGGCCGTGCACGCATCTGGCCTGGTACCGGACCTGCCAGGACTGCCGGCCTTGCTGGCGCGGCTGCCCTCGCCGCCCGTCGGCCGGGCATGGTCGACGTACCGGCTGGGGGAAGAACTGGGCGATCTGGCCCATCTGGCTGGTGATTGCGCCGGCCTGCTGCTAGTGCCGCTGAGCTCAAGCGGCGATGTGCTGGCCTGGTTCCGCGGGGAAGTTTCACGCACCATGCGGTGGGCCGCCGACCCGGGCCGTCCGGTCGTCACCGGCCGCCGCGGGCAGCGGCTGACCCCGCGCGGTTCCTCGTCGGTATGGCAGGAGGCCATCCGCGGGCAATCCCTGCCGTGGTCGGGGGAGGAGCACGGCATCGCCGAGGAGACGTACCGGGCCCTTTCCGAGGCGGCAGTCCGGCGGGCGACAGCGCTGAGCGCTGAGCTCGTACACAGCGATGACGCACTTGAGGCGCTCGCCCGCCTGCAGGAGCCGCTGCAGGGGATCGCCAGCTACGCCACCCTCGTTGAGGCGGGCCCCGCCGCGTCTGACGACGTGACCGCGAACCAGCTGGACACCATCGGATGGCTTGCCTCGCGCCTGGATGATCTGCTGAACTCGCTGCTGGAGTACTCGCGCCTGGGCCGCCCCGACCTGCGGATAGCGCCGGTGTCGCTGGACGACGTGGTCGATGACATCGAGGAGATCCTCGGCGCTCGCTTCGCCGATGCTGACGTCCAGCTACGTCGGCCGGTGCGATTGGGCACGGTTTCCGGTGACCGGATCCGGCTGCAGGAAGTACTGGTCAATCTGGTCAGCAACGCGGTCAAGTACGCCGCGCCCGACCGGCCGCGCTGGGTAGAGGTTGGCCGCGAGGAGGCCGTACCACCCGATGCTGAGCAGGCGGTGCGCGCCTTCTACGTTCGCGACAACGGCATCGGCATCCGCGCCGAGCAGGGCGCTGGGCTGACTATCAGCCGGCGCATCGTCGAACGCCATGGCGGGCAGTTGTGGGTGCGTTCAGCGCCGGGCCCGGGCGCCACGTTCTACTTCGCCCTCCCGTGAGCCGGGTCAGCCGGTCAGCGGGACGCTGACGGACTCGGTGAGGTAACGTCGCAGGGCGATGCTCTCGACCTGGTCCAGCCGCCGGAGCAGGGCGCGCAGTTCGGCCAGGAAGTCGGCCCGCCGCGCGGGAACATCCGCGCCCGTCTCGAGCAGGCCCTTGTTGTCAGCCAGCTGAAGCGCCGTCTGAAACAGCAGCGCGGACACCGCTTCGGAGCTGCGCAGGCGACGCTGGGCCACATACTGCCGCCCGAGCCCAAGCGCCCGGCGGATCACCTCGTCCCGGTCGGTCAGCCGGGCGTCGTCGGCCAGCACGTCGGCCACGATCCGATAGGCCTCGACGAACGGCCGCACCACGACCTGCGATACCAGCGGCCGCATTGACGCCAGCAGCGCGTCCGCCTCGAGCGGGCCGCCCGCAAGCCGTTCCTGCCACGAAGGGTCGTGCCGGTCCATCTCCGCCTGCACCTCGCGCCGGTGCTCGTTCCGGTCCCGGAAGTAGAACTCGAACTTCAGTAGGTCACGCAGCCGGGCGATTTCCGCCCAGAACGCTCCGACCGGATCGGAGATGGCCTCCTTGGCCCGCAGCACGGCGAGCTCGCACAGCGCCGTATCAAGGACAAAGTGGATCAGCGAGTTCCGGTAGAAGGTTGCGGCGAGCTGCTGCTCGGGTCCGATCAGCCAGACCGGCTCGCGCCCGTCCGCGGCGCAGCTGACCAGGCTTCCTGCCACCAGCGCGTCTAGCGTCGCCCGCACCGGCTCCGCCGCCGACAGGGCCCGCGCGCTGGCTGTCCGGGGCACCGCCCGGCTGTCCAGATACGACAAGGCGTCGGCCAGGCCCAGCCGGATCTGGTCGAACGTCAGGGCCACCCCCTGCATGGCCAGCAAGACGGTGCTGACCAGGGCCGTCGCGGTGACCGGCATGCCCTGGTTGATCCGCCACGCCACCTCGAACGCCGTCTTCTGCAGCGCCAGCCGCCGCGCGGCGGGATCGGCCGCGGTGGCCCCGCCAGGAGGACCGAGGAAGCTGCTCAGCAACACCGGCTCCCCGAAGCGCACGTAGACCTTGCCGTAGTGGCGGGCGCCCTGGGCCTTGATGAAGCCGTAGAGCCAGCCGAACCCCTCGGGTTTCTTCTGCCCGCCTCGTGCGTAGTCGGCGTACTCGGCGATCTCGTGCAGCTGGTCGAAGGTGATCGATACCGGCAGCAGAACGATGTCGTCCACCCGGCCCTGAAGGTAAGCGTCGGCCGCGTAGGACAGCAGGCCCAGCCGCGGCGGCAGCATCTTCCCGGTGCGCGAGCGGGTGCCCTCGATGGACCAGCTCAGGTTGAACCGCTTCTCGAGCACGTAGCCGACGTATTCCTTGAGCACGTACTTGTAGAGCGGGTCATCGCCGGTCGAGCGGCGGATGAAGATCACCCCGGCCCGCCGGAGGATGGCGCCCATCGGCCCGAACGCCATGTTGATGCCGGCGAAGGTGTGCGCGGGCGGCAGGCCCTTCTCCTGCATGGCCGCGGTCAGCACGAGGTTGTCGAGGTTCGACCGGTGCGACCACAGCAGGATGCCCGGGTAGCGCTCCATCGCCGCGCGCAGCCGTTCGACCTGGCTCTCGTCGTAGTCGATCTGCGGGTCGAAGCCCCGCTGGAAGATCAGCCGCCCCGCGGTTGGCATGATGTCGATGAACCGGCGGCTCCAGCCCGCGACGAGCTCTTCGAGGATCTTCCCCGCTTCCGCCTCCGACACAGGTGCTTCGTCCGCGCCCCGGCGGACACCGCGGAGGCCGGAACGAAACCGGCGCGAGGACAGGATCTCCTCTTTCACCAGGCTCGGCGTCCGGTACCTGGGCCCGAGCAAGTGGTACTCGGCGCGGTCGAGCGCCAGCGTGGCCCGGCGGGTTACGTAGCCGCTGAAATCGGCCGCGTCCTTGCCGCCCGTGGTCTCGGCCCACTGCAGGCGCAGCGCGCCGACCGTGGCGGGCTCGCCGACGAGCACGGCAGCCCGGCCCGGCTCGCGGGCCATGATCCGCCGCTGCTGTCGTTCGGTGGGGTGATACGGGTCGCGGCCAGGCAGGACGTCGGCCAGCCGGGCCGCCCGCCGGCCCGCGTGCTCCTCCGGCAGCCAGGCCACCCGGACCGGCACCAGCCGCACACCCTCCCCGGCCGCCAGCACTGCCTCGGGCAGCCGGGCCGAACCCCGCCCCGGCGCCCCGAGGCTCACCACCACCCGGTCCTTACCGCCGGTCGCGGCGATCCGCTCCCGGATCAGCCGCGCCTCGATGCCCGTCGAGGCCTGCGTAAGCAACACCGTCTCGGTCCCGTCGCCCAGCAATTCCGCCAGGTCGGGCGGCCCGCTCATAATGATTCGCCCGGACCAGGGGCGACGGGCCAGTCGGCCAGCGTCTCGAGATAACTAGTCCGGACCTGCTCGATCAGTTTCGGCAGCTCTTCCAGCGTCCAGCCGGTCACCTCGACGGGCGGCAGTACCGCGATATCGACGGTGCCCGGCACAAGCTGGTAGGAATTGCGCCCCGCCACCGAATCGGAGTTCCTGATCACGACCGGGACGATCGGCAGGCCGCTGGCCATGGCGATGCGGAAGGCGCCCTTCTTGAACGGACCCACGCTCAGCGGGCCCACCGCCTGGGCGTCCATCCGGCTCCCTTCCGGGGCGATCAGGATCGACAGTCCCTTACGGGCCGCCTCCTCGACGCCCGCCAGCGCCGAGACGGCCGCGGTGCTGTCCGCGCGATCGATGAACGCGGCGTCCATCAGCTTCCCCAGCGGCCCGATCAGCGGGTTCCTGGCCAGTTCGATTTTGCCGACGCCGGTCCAGTTGTCCCGGACCAGCGCGGCCACCATGAGCACGTCGAAGTTGTTGCGGTGGTTGAACAGGAAGACCGCCGGCCGCTGCGCGGACAGATTCGAGGTGCCGGTGACGTTCAGCGTGACGCCGCTCAGCGTAAGTACGGTTTCCGGCCAGTACCGGGTCAGGAAGTTGACGCCGGTGCGTTTGTTCCGCGCCAGCATGCCGATGCCCAGCGCCCCCGCGGCCAGCGGCCCTAGCGTGCCGATGCTCGCCAGGGTGCGGACGCCGGCCAGGGTGCCGCCGGCGTCCCGGCTGGTGAGCCGCAGGACGGGCCAGCCGCGTCGGGCGGCCACCCTGGTCATTTCCGGTCCCGGATTGACCGGCCGCGGCTGGCCGACCAGGTACATGAGGCCGAGATCTTCGTCGCCGTCGGCGTAGAAATAGCTGGACCGCAGGTCGATGTCATGATCGGCGGCGAACTGCTGGACGGTGGTGGCCTTCGTGCGGCCCCAGATCACCGGGCGCACGATGTCGCCGGTCAGGATCCCGTCTTCGTCCACCACGAACCGGTTACACAGCACGTGGCCGATGCCCAGGTAACGGGCCACCGGCTCGGCCTGCATGCTCAGCGCGGACGAGCTCAGCACCACGGTGTGGCCGCGGCCCAGGTGGACGCGGACCAGCTCGCGCATCTCCGGGTAGATCAGGTCGGACACCGATTGCCTGAAGACCCGTTCGCCCATTTCCTCGACGTCCTCGGCCAGCCGTCCCTGGGACGAACGCACCGCGCCTTCGATCACGCCCTCGAACTGGTGACGCCCGAGCCGGTACGCCAGCGCCAGCTGCATCATGTGCAGGAACTCACCGGCCCCGACCTGCCGGTGCCGGAGCCGGTCCCTGGTCACGGCCGTGACCGTGAACCCGGCGACCAGCGTGCCGTCCAGGTCGAAGAACGCGCCGATGTGCGGGCCTTCCGGGCTGGCCTCGATCTCAGCCAGCGATCCCGGCCGTCGTGCCCCGGTCATGAGGGACGCCTGGCCGAGGTCCGGCGGGTCCCCGCGGACGACCGCGGCGCCGACCGCGACCGTGGCGCCGACCGCGACCGCGACTTCGGGCGCGACTTCGGGCGCCCCAGCTCCACCACCTCGTCGAAACCGAGCTGAAGGCACTTCTCGAGCTGATCGCCCGCGCCGAATGACGCCGTGTCATAGCGGACCGTCACCGTGCACGTCCCCGCCCGGGAGACGAGGATCGCCATCATGGCCACCCGGGGCAGCGGCCCGAGCGCGTACTGCCGGTCCACTCGCGCGCCGGCCAGGAACGTCTCCTGCGCGTAGCCGGGTACGTTGCTGGCCTGGATGTCCGGCGGCGTGATCCGTTCGGTAACCTCGAGCAGCGTCTCGTCCGGGAGCAGGGTGAGGACCGGCGCGAGCCGCCCGATCACGTCGATGGCCGGCTCGCTGCGCCGCGCGATCACCTGCGCGCGGATCTGCCGTATCCGCTCGGCCGGATCGGGTTCGCTCATCGGCGCCGCGATGCTGACGCCCGTGAACCGGTTCCCGGAGGCCGGGTCGTCCCCGGTGCGCAGGCTGACCGGAAGCGCCAGCGGCAGGGCCTCGACCGGCACGCCCAGCATCTCGTGGTAGCGGCCCAGGCCGCCGCACAGCGCCGCGAGGTAGGCATCGTTGACCGACGCGCCCACCGCCTTGGCCGCCGCGCGCAGATCGGCGAGCGGGAGCTCGAGCACGAAGGTGCGGCTGACCAGGCTCCGGCGGCGCAGCAGCGGCGACGGCTCGGCGGCCGACGGCGGCCCGAGCACGCGTAGCGCTGAACTCGCGAAGCTGATCGCCTCGGCGGCCGCCGAACCCGGCCTCGTGACCAGGCGCCCGACCGTGGCCGCGGCACCGCCCAGCATCTTCCGCCCGGCGATGAGCGTAGTCTCCGGCAGCTCCCGCAGGCTGGCGCGCAGCAGGTCATTGCCGCTCAGGTCGCGCGGCACCGGCACCGGCGGCATCGGCCGCGGCGGCGCTTCCCGCTCGGTGTCATAGACCTGCTCGAACAGGGCGATCCCGCCCAGCCCGTCGGTGATCGCGTGGCTGAGCTTGATGAGCAGCGCGGCCCGGCCGCCTTCCAGGCCTTCGACGTACAGCGCCTCCCACAGCGCGCGCGAGGTGTCCAGTGGCGATTGCAGCGTGAGCTCGGCCGCCTCAAGCAGCTGGCGCAGCGAGCCGGGGGCGGGCAGCGCGACCCGGCGCAGGTGGTAGTCCAGGTCGAAGTCGGGATCGACCACCCACCGTGGTGGCGTGGTCGGGAGCGGCGGGACCACCACCTTCTGCCGCATCCTGATCACCACCCGGCTGGCCCGGTCTATCGCCTCGCGCAGCTGGCCCCAGTCGGCCGGCCGGTCCAGGATCTCCAGGTTCAGGAACGCCGAACGCGTAGCCGGATGCGCCTCGCCCCGGTGCATCAGGTAGTCCAGCGGGCTGAGCTCGTCGGGCGGGCCGGCGGGCGGCGGCGGTGGGTCGGCCATGATGCTCCCTGCTGGCGGCGGCGTCCTTCATCGCCCATTATGGTCTCAAGCAGGTCCAGTGCAGGACCCAGTGCCGAGCCAGAACGGGTGGAAAGCGATGAGCGGCGAGGTACTCGTAGAACGCCGGGGTGCGGTCCAGGTCATCACGATCAACCGGCCGGACGCGCGGAACGCGCTGAACGGGGCGGTCGCGGCCGGCATCAGGGACGCGGCCGACGAGCTTGACGCGGCCGATGAGCTGCGGGCGGGGGTACTCACCGGGGCCGGAGGCACGTTCTCCTCCGGGATGGATCTCAAGGCGTTCCTGCGGGGCGAGACGCCGTCGTTTCCTGGCCGCGGGCTGTGCGGGATCACGCAGACCCCGCCGCGCAAGCCGCTGGTCGGTGCGGCCGAGGGCTGGGCGCTGGCCGGCGGGTTCGAGCTGCTGCTGGCCTGTGACCTGGTCATCGCGGGCGCGTCGGCGCGGTTCGGCGTCCCCGAGGTCAAGCGCTCGCTGGTGGCAGGCGCCGGCGGCGCGCTGCTGCTGGCGCAGCGGATACCCCGGGCCCTCGCCCTGGAGATGCTGCTGACCGGCGACCCGGTCGACGCCACCCGCGCCGCCGAGATCGGCCTGGTCAACCGGGTCGTGGATGACGGCAAGGCGCTGGACACGGCGATCGAGATGGCCGAGCGGATCGCGGCCAACGGGCCGCTGGCCCTCATCGCCACCAAGGAGATCGCGCACCGCGGCGGTGACTGGACCGCCGATCAGCGGTGGGATGAGGCGACTCGGCTGATGGCGCCGGTCTTCACCTCCCAGGATGCTCAGGAGGGCGCCCGGGCGTTCGCCGAGAAACGCGCTCCGGTGTGGAAGGGAGCCTAAGTGCGCAGGAACCTCTACGAGCCTGATCACGAGGCGTTCCGTGAGGTGGTGCGGGCGTTCGTCAAGCGAGAGGTCACGCCGAACGCCGAGCGGTGGGAAGCCGACCGCTGCGTCGGCCGGCAGACCTGGCTCGCGGCCGGCAAGCAGGCCATCATCGGGCTGGGCGTACCCGAGGAGTTCGGCGGCGGCGGTACCGGCGACTTCCGCTACCGCTGCGTAGTCATGGAGGAACTCGCCAGGGTCTGCGCGACCTCGCTCAGCTCGGGCTTCGGGTTGCAGGATGACATCGCCATCCCTTACCTGGTCGACCTGGGCACGCCGGAGCAGAAGGCCCGCTGGCTGCCGCCGATGGCGGCCGGGGAGTGGATCGGCGCGATCGCGATGACCGAACCGGGGGCCGGCAGCGACCTGCAGGGCATCCGTACCACGGCCATCAGGGACGGCGATTACTGGGTGCTGAACGGCGCCAAGACGTTCATCACCAACGGCATCAACGCCGAGGTCGTGATCGTGGTGGCGCGGACGGATCCGCAGGCGGGCTCGCGGGGGATCAGCCTGCTGGTGGCCGAGCGCGGCATGCCGGGCTTCACCCGCGGCCGCAAGCTGGACAAGATCGGCATGCACGCCCAGGACACGGCCGAGCTGTTCTTCGACGACGTCCGGGTACCCGCGGCCAACCTGCTCGGCCGCGAGGGCGGCGGCTTCGTGCACCTGATGGAGCGGCTGCCGCGCGAGCGGATGTCGATCGCGATCATGGCGCTGGCCTCGGTCCGGGCCGCGCTGGAGTGGACCGTCGACTACACCACCCAGCGCACCGCGTTCGGGCGGCCGCTGGCCGCGTTCCAGAACACCCAGTTCGAGCTGGCCACGGCGGTGACCGAGGCCGACGTGCTCGAGGCGTACCTGGACAAGGCGGTGCTTGAGCTGAACGCGGGCACGCTGACCGCGGTCGACGCGGCCAAGGCCAAGCTCTGGGCCACCGAGGTCCAGCACCGCATCCTGGACCGCTGCCTGCAGCTGTTCGGCGGCTACGGCTACATGGCCGAGTACCCGATCGCGCGCGCCTACGCCGATGCCCGGGTGCAGACCATCTACGGCGGCACGTCCGAGATCATGAAGACGATCATCGCCCGCGAGATCACCGGCCTGCGGACCTGAGCCTCTACGGATCTCGTGCATCCCGTTCTAACGCAATGTTAGACGGAATTTTAGAACTAACGGCCTCCAGCGAATCCGTGTCGGGTAGTGGAGGGTCTTGGTGTCTGCTCCGCTCTCCGGGCCAGGCCGTCGCTCACCATCACGGCTCTAGCGCAATGACGATCACGATCTGGCCGGTGGCCGCGCGCTGCGGCCGTAACGCCGTGACGAAGCTGCCTTGATAACTCCGGGCCACTCGGGGCGGGATGGTGGCCGTCTGGCAGCGGCCTCCTGCGCGCTCCCGCCGACCGCCGCTTCGCTCTGCTATCGTCGTCGCCGCTATGGCCCTGAGGCTGCCTCGATGTCGCTTCTCGGTGAGGTCATGAACATAGCTATCGAAGGTCAGTAAGTCGCGCACCGGCGAGTTCACCAGTGCCCGCATCGCCATCTGCGACGTACCTCAATGCGGCAGAAGCGGATATCCACCCCGGCTGTCAGCGCCGGGCTGGCCGCGGAACGGCGCCAGGTCCGCCTCTGCACTGGCCTCCAGGCTGCAGCTTCCGCGCTGTGTGCCGTGGTGGCTCACGGCGTCTGAGTGCCGGTACCACGCTGGTCCCGGGCGATGGCTACCGCCTGCTGCTGGGTGAGCCCGGAGCCGGCGGCGAACGCGTGATCGAACCGGGCTGCGCCCAGCCGCTGGCGGACTTGGGCCACCAGCTCGGCCTCGACCCGCCGCAGGTGCGGCCATGCCGATAGGCCGACCCGCCGGCGCAGGCCCTCGGCCGCGCCTTCCAGCAGCGCCGCCCGGTCCGGGTCGCCGTCGGCGAACGCCAGCCAGGCATACCCGGCCAGGCACAGGGTCACGAACGGGGTGCTGCGGGCGGCCAGGCTCCGGTCCAGCGCCTCCTCCAGCAGCGGCCGGGCCTCATCGAGGCTGCCCCGCACGACATCGAGGATGCCCAGCTGCACCCGGGAGCCCGCGGCGACCCAGTCACCCCCGGCTCGCTCAGCCTGGTCACGCGCCTCACGCAGGTGACGCAGGGCGTCATCGTAGCGGCCCAGCGCCATCTCCAGGGAGCCGGCGGTGTAAGCGGCCATCCCCGTGAAGACAGGCTCATCCTGGCCCCGGAGCTCCTCCAGCGAGGCTGCCGCCTCCCGCAGAGCCCCGTCATAGTCGTCGGCGACCGGCAAGGTCCACGCCATCGCCAGCCGGGCCACCGCGTGCAGGAAGGGATCGGAGATCCCGGGCAGCAGCGGCGCCAGCCGCTGGCGGGCCGCCAGCGCCGCCGCGTCATCCCCGATGTCGCCGGCGAGCACCGCCGCCGCCCAGGCCAGCTCGGCCCGGGCCTGCGGGTCCAGCGTGCCAAAGCCGGGCAGCAGCTGCTCCACCCAGGACCAGGCCTCGCGCCCGAGGTCCCGCTGCGACCAGAACAGATACAGGACCCGGAACACGTGCGGCAGCGGCCCGCGGTCATGGGCCAGGTACCAGCGCACCGCGGCGGCCAGGTTGCCCGCCTCGGCCTGCAGCCGCTCCGTCCACTCGCTCCGCCCGGGGCCGCGCAGCGGCCGGTCGGCCTGCTCAGCCAGCGCCCGGTAGAAGCCGGCGTGCCTGCGCCCGACCTCGGCGGCGTCGGGCCGGGCCGCCAGCCGCTCAGCCACGAACGCGCGGACGGTCGCCAGCATCCGCGACCGGGGCCCGAACTCGGTGCTGTCGATAGCGACCAGGCTGTGCCGGGCCAGCGCCTCACACAACTCCAGCGCCCGGTCCTCATCCAGGCCCGCCACCTGCGCGGCGGCCGGGATAGTCCAGCCGCCGGTGAACACCGCCGTGACCTCCAGCAGCGACCGCTCGGCGTCTTCCAAGAGACCGACGCTCCACTCCACGGTGGCGCGCAGGGTCCGCTGCCGCTCGGGGAGATCCACCGCCCCGGTGCCGAGCGCGTCCAGCGAGGCCACCAGCCGGTCCAGCAGCGCGGCCGGGTCCAGCAGCCGGGTGCGGGCGGCGGCCAGCTCGATCGCCAGCGGAACCCCCTCCAGCCGACGGCAGATCTCCGCCACCGCCGCCGCGTTGCCCTCCGTGAGGGCAAAGCCTGGCCGCACCGCGCGGGCCCGGTCCACGAACAGCGCCACCGCCGGCGAGGCCGCCACCTCCGCGACCGAGGCGGTGCCCGGATCTGCCGGCAACGCCAGCGGCGGCACCGGGTACTCCCGCTCGGCGCGCAACCCCAGCACCGTGCGGCTGGTGGCCAGCATCGCCACCCCCGGGCAGCGGGCCAGCAACTCGCCCAGGTCCGGGGCGGCCTGGACCACCTGCTCCAGGTTGTCCAGGACCAGCAGCCACGCGCCGTCGCCGAACGTCTCGGCCAGCGCCTCCAGCGGCGCGCCGGCGCCGGCCAGGTCGGCGCCCGCGGCCCGGCCGATGGCGGCCAGGACCTGCCCCGAGTCGGTGACCGCCTCCAGCGGCACGAAGGCGGTGCCCGCGCCGAACCGGTCTCGCAGCCGCTCGCCCGCCGCCACCGCCAGCCGGGTCTTGCCGACCCCGCCCGGCCCGGTCAGCGTAACCAGCCGCACCTCAGGACGCTCGAGCAGCCCGGCCACCTCGTCGACGGCCCGCTCCCGCCCCAGCAGCGACGTCGTGCTCACCGGCAGCGGGCGGGGGCCGCGGCGCCGGCCGGCGACGGCACCGCGGCCGCGGCCTGGCCGGCAGCGGCGGCGAACCGCTCACTCAGCAGCACCGCCAGGTCATCACGCACCAGCCGGCCTAGCTCGGCGGGGGTGCGGAAATGCCGGTAAGACACCGAGGCGTCATCCTGGATGCGGGCCAGCAGATCGCCCAGGCGAGGGTCGCGGCCAGCCGCCGGCGCCTTGACGTACAGCAGCCGGGGCAGCGCACCGGACAGGTCGAACTCCTCCTCCAGGCCGGAGACCTGCATACCCGGGGCGGGCTGCCCGTACCGCTGCCAGTACACGCCGATGAACACGTCGCTTTGCGCCAGGTACTGCTGGTACACCTCCCGCGGCGGGTACGGCCGGGCCCCGACCTCAAACATCACCGGGGTCAGGCGCAGCGCCTCGATCGCGCGCGAGACGGCCCGCCGCTCCTCGGCTAGCTCGCCCAGCGTGGAACTCACGAACACCCGCAGACGCCGGTCAGGAGTCCGGATAACTGGCTCATCCCGCGGCCCCTGGCTCACCGATCGTCCCTGAGCTGGCCCACCACGCAAGTCTGCAACCAGCCATCCCGGCCAGCAAGCCCGCGTAAGCACCCAATCCGTCAGCCAGCACCGGCCAGCGCAGGCGACCAAGTCCTCGGCGCGCAGGTATGGTGGGCTTCCCCTCGTAACGTGGGAGATCCGGTTCACCGGGTGACTCGGCTTGCTGAGGGCCTTGCATGAGGTGACCGGCGCGGCGGACGCGGGCGGGCCGGCCGGTGGTGAGAGCGGCGGGGCTGGGCGTGCCTCGTCCCGGCCTGTCGAGGGGCAGTAGCATCCAGGGTATGGCCACGCTGGCGCCGGTCCCTGGCATCCGCGGGCGCGCGACGGAGACCCGGGTCCTAGCCGAGGCCCTGGACCGGGTTGCTGCGGGCCACCCCGCGGTCATACTGATCGAGGGCGAGGCGGGGATCGGTAAGACGCGCCTGCTGGACGAGGCGCTGGCGGACGCGCGCGGCCGGGGGATGCAGGTGGCAGCGGGCCAGGCGGAGGAGCTGGAGCGGACCCGGCCGTTCGGCCTGATGGCCGGCATGTTCGGGTGTGCCCGGGATTCGCCGGATCCGCGGCGGGCGGCTATCGGGGACCTGCTGGCGACCGGGAGCGGTGGGGAGCGGGACCCAATCACGGTGACCAGCGACCCGGGGCTGCGGTTCCGTGCGGTGGATGCGTTCGCTGACCTGGCGGAGGAACTGGCGCTAACCGGGCCACTGGTGATCGGCGTGGATGACCTGCAATGGGCCGATCCGTCGAGCCTGCTGACGCTAGGTGCGCTGAGCCGCCGCGTGACGGATCTGCCGGTGGCCCTCATCGGGTGTATGCGGCCGTCCCCGCGCGCGGCGGAGCTGGACCGGCTGGCCGATGCGCTGGGGGCGGCCGGGGCGCGGCATCTGGCCCTGCGTGGTCTGGCCGGGCAGGCCGTGACGGAGCTGGTGGCCGAGGCGGTGGCGGCGGTGCCGGGTCCGGGGCTGCTGGCCCGGGTTTCGGGGGCCGCGGGTAATCCGCTGTTCGTGACCGAGCTGCTGGCCGCGCTGGCCCAGGAGGGGGCGATCCAGACCGCGGGCGGCCGCGCGGAGGTGGCGGAGATGATCCTGCCGCCGACGCTGCGGCTGACGATCCTGCGGCGGCTGAGCTTCCTGCCCGACGACACCCTGCAGGCGCTGCGGGCCGCGTCGATCCTGGGATCGGGCTTCACGGTCACCGACCTGTCAGTGACCACGGCCCGTCCCGCGCTGGAGCTGTCCCTGGTGCTCGCGGAGGGGATCACGGGGCAGGTCCTGCAGGACGATGGCGAGCGGCTCCGGTTCCGGCACGACCTGATCCGTGATGCCATCTATGAGGATCTGCCACTCAGCGTCCGCCGCGGGCTGCACCGCGAGGCCGGGCAGCGGCTGGCGGCCTCGGGAGGCCCGGTCTTGCAGGTGGCCGAGCAGCTGGCGCGCGGAGCCAGGCGGGGGGACGCTGAGGCCATCGGATGGCTGGTCAGGGCAGCGCGGGAGGCAACGGCGAGATCACCGGATGTGGCCGCTGACCTGATGGAGCGGGCGGCCGGGCTGATGGACCCACAGGATCCGGGCCGCGACCAGGTGCTGGCCGAACGAGCCGGAAGCCTGTGGCTGGCTGGGCGGATCGCCGACGCCCTAGCGGGCTGCCGGGCGCTGCTGGGCCGTGACCATGACCCGGACGTGGACGGCCCCGTGCGGACCTGCCTCGGCCGGGCGTTGCTGGCACAAGGACAGGTTCGCGACGGGCTGCAGGAACTGCACCAGGCAGGCCTGTCACCTGCGTTGTCGGGTACGGAACGGGCCGCGGCGCAGGCGTGGGTGAGCTTCGCCCGCCTGTCGCTGGGAGATCTCGACGGCGCCGCGGCCTCGGCGGAGGAGGCCCGCTCGGCGGCGGCATCAGCAGGCGATCCCATGAGCACCAGCATCGCCATGACCACGCTGGCCCGGGCCTGGGAATCCCGCGGACACCTGCGCGACGCGCTGCAGATCATGAACGAGGCGACGCGCCTGGCCGACCAGAGCCCCGGCCGGCTGGGACACCGCTTCTCGGTCCGGGTAACCCAGGGGCGCATCCTCGTCGAACTCGGCCGGCCTGAGGACGGCAGGTCCGCGCTCGGCACCGGGATGCGGATCAGCGAGGAACTCGGCGTCCGCTGGCCCCTGGCGGGCTACCAGGTGTTCCTTGCCTTCGAGCGCTTCGTCTGCGGGGAGTGGGATGATGCGATCGCTGAGCTCGAGGCGAGCATCGAGCTGACGGAGGAGACTGGCTATATCTACAGCCGCGTATACGCCCACGGCATGCTGTCCCTGATCAGCCTTCATCGCAACGACCTTCGACGCGCCGAGCAGGCCGCTGCCGCTGCCGCCCGCGACCTGGCCGGCCAGGGCCCCGGCGACCGAATGAGGTGGGCCGAGTGGCCGCGGGCGCTCATCCTGGAGGCCGGCGGCGAGCCCGGGCAGGCGCTCGCCGTCATGGCCGGCATCTGGGACACGTATGCGGGCTCCGGGCACGCCGTTGAATACCCGACCCTCGGAGCCGATCTCGTCCGGCTCGCGCTGGCCGGTGGGGATACCGGCCGGGCCAGGAGAGCGTCGGCTGCGGTCACCGAGGTGGCATCACGCAACGAGGTGCCCTGGATGACCGGCGCGGCGCTGCACTGCCGGGGACTGGTCGAGGATGACACCGAGATCCTGCAAGCCGCCGCGGCCGCCTACGCGCGCGGGTCACGTCCCCTTGAGCTCGCGCTTTCCTGCCAGGACGCGGGCGCCGCATTCGCCAGGCATGGGCACGCCGACCGTGCCCGCCCGCTCCTGGACCAGGCAATCGGCATCTACGAGCAACTCGGCGCGGCGCGCGATCTGGCTCGCGCCGAAGCCACGCTGCGCGAGATCGGCATCAGGCGGGGCCGCCGGGGGGCGCGCCAACGGCCGCGGGTCGGCTGGCACAGCCTGACCCCGACCGAGCTCACCGTCGCCGGGCTGGTCGCCGAGGGACTGTCCAATCCCCAGATCGGCGAGCGCCTGTACATATCTCGCCGGACCGTGCAGGCCCATCTCGCGCACGTGTTCGCCAAGCTGGACATCTCCGCGCGTGCCCAGCTCGCTGCCGAGGTGACCCGGCAGCGGAGTGATCCGCCGCGCTGATGGCGCGGAAACCGGGGCGCCGAAGACAGCCTGGCTCCGCGCACCGGCTCCCACGTGACCAGCGTCAGCAAGACGTCGAGCGCGGCCGGGGAGGTGAGCTGCGCGTAGACCTCCATTCG
The DNA here is from genome assembly GCA_963806335.1 of uncultured Actinomycetes bacterium. Taxonomy (GTDB): domain Bacteria; phylum Actinomycetota; class Actinomycetes; order Streptosporangiales; family Streptosporangiaceae; genus Palsa-504. The sequence goes on along the minus strand of CAWDXO010000008.1, from coordinate 38,841 downwards.
GTTACAGGTAGACAAGACCATCACCTCGTCGACTCCCGGCACCGCGTGCAACCGGGCCAGCACCTCGCCCAATTCACCGGCCGGGACGGCGAGCTTCTCCAGCACCTCGGCCGGAACAAAGCGGTGAGACAAGCTCAGGCACATAATCGTCATCGTGATGGCCGTTCAGGCTCGGTCCGCCGCACGGCCGTGGCGTGGCGCCGAGTGGGCTGGCTAGCTGTCATCAAGATCACCTCGTGGATCTGTGCGGCTCGCCACGGTGAGGGCCCGGCGGGCCGGGTGCCGGCCAGGCTGGTTGTGCAGCGGGAGGGCCTGAGGGCTGCCATTCCTATCGGCAAGCTGATGGGCGTGCACGATGTCGGGGTCGCGCGGGTCGGGCGGCAGCGGCGCTTGCCGCCAGTCGGCCCGGTGCGTGCGGCGCCTGGCTCAGCACGCCGGATGTTGCCCAGCGCGGCCACGAAATGACCCGGTGCCGTCCGCCCAGCGCCCGAGGGAGTCGAGGGAGATGCGTAGTTTCCACCTGCTGATCGTCTCGGTGTCTGGGCGCAATGCCGGCCAGTTGGCCGATGTCCGCGCCGCGTCGGTGACGGCACGCTGACTGAGGCAGCCGATACATGTCCGGAGCGGCGAGTTCTCCCGGGCCGGACGTGATCTCCGCAGCATGACGGCTTGGCATTACGACGTCCCGTCAGGCCAGAGAGGAAGACATGCAGCTGGTGACTGTGAGGCCCGGGTTCCGAATTATCTGGCCAGTGGAGGTTAGGACGTGAAGATCGCGGTATCGGATCGCCCGGCGGTATCGGGCGGCTCATCCTGAACGAGGCGGTGCGGCGTGGCTACGGGGTGGCCGGGTTCGCCCGCCGGGCCGACGCCCTAGCGGGAGCGGGGGCACCCCGGTGCTGCCTGGTGTCAGCCCGGTCGCTCAGCACGTAGTGCCCGCGCTCGCTCGGCGACGTGGGCGAGAACCGGAGGTATCCAATGGCTAGATATCAGGGAGAAGAGTCATGAAGGTGATGAGCGAAAACGAGAAGACAACGGTCCAGGCCGCGTCGGCCAGCCGGATGAATATGCGCCGCGAGGCCCGGAACCAGCTCGTGTTCCTGTCAGCACAGTTCCTGCTCGGGATGGCGGTCAACCTGATCGGGCAGCCGTCGGAGACCACCGGGGCTGCTCACGCCGTCAGCACCGTGCTGCTCGGGCTGCACGTCGTGGTCGCGATCGGCCTGCTCGCCGGGGCTGTCATGGTCATCCGCGCCGCCCGCGGCGGCGGGGACCGGCCGCGTCAGCTCGCACGCTCGGGCGCCGTCCTGATCGGCCTCACTGTCATCGCCGGGGTGATGACAGTGATCACCAAGAACAACTGGTGGTCCTACGCCATGGCAGCCGGCTTCATCGCCTCCGTGCTGCTGTACGGGAGCCTGCTGGTGCGGGCGCAGAGCCTGGCGCCGCAGCCAGAGCAACCGAGCTGATCCAGGTCCGCTCCCCGCGGTGGGCATCGCGCACTTGCCCGGCCTCGCCCATACCGGGCTGACAGAGCTGACCGCTAGGCGCGATCTTTCAAAAGCTCGCTGTCAGGGCCGTCCGGCCCCGGGTGCGGGGCCGGGAAGGCGACGACCTGGCCGCTGGGCGGCGCGGGCTGGGATTCGCCGTAGTGCTCGCCGACGACGAACAGGCGCGGGTCGTCCCCCCGGCTGAGCGCGCAGGCGAAGGCGCCCCGGTCCAGGCTGACGATGTCCAGGACCTCGCCGCCTTCACGCACCCCGACGCAGCGCCGGCTGCCGACGTCGGCGTGCCAGACGGCGCCCTCGGAGTCCGCGCAGATCCCGTCCGGGTGATCGCCGGGAATGTCCGCCCACGTGCGACGGCCGCCGAGGCCGCCGTCGCGTCCGATGTCGTAGGCGGTGAGCCGGTTACCGTAGGACTCGGCCACGATCAGCGTCGCGCCGGACGCTATCGCATAACTGGACGATCTGCGTGCAAAGACGCGCCCCGCCCCGACGCTAAGGCTGAGCGTCCGTATTCGGCTGGCCCTATGCGTCCCTCAAAAGGTTATGTAGCAATTGCCGCAGCCACATAAAGGCGCCGGCTGAATCAAGGAAGATTATGCATGCCTGTGCATAAACTCGGCGGCGGCGACGACCTCATTTCGGGGGGCCAATTGGCCCTGGTCCCACCCACCTGTGCGAGCCCGGTAGATGCTTGACATCTCGGTTCTGGTTCCTGGGCGACAGTTTGCGGACGCGGTTCCGGTAGCTGGGCGACAGTAGTTCGGGCTGGTTGAGGACACTCCGTCCTGGTTTCGGGTGTTCCGGTTTCCTTGTCGCTTCGCTGCGATCAATCACTGATTGCAGCGGAGGGAGCCGGGTGTGCTGGTGGAGCTGGGTGCGGTGGAGCAGCGGTAGTGTCCTGTTCGGGTGCACTCTGCGGTGTTCGCGTCATTCCTTCGGTCGATGTTGCGGTTGTCCAGGTGAAAGCTGCGTGTCGTGCGACTGCATGACGGCTGGCAGACTGCTGGCGTGGTGTTTGTTGCTGAGGTTCTTGGGGGGTGGCTCGTCGAGCAGCTTGCCGACGCCGGCCGCAAGAAGCTGACCGAGCTGGTGCTCGGTAGTGAGCAAGAGCGCGCGCTGCGGCAAGCCGCCACCGCCGCGATCCAGGCAACTGCTCGGCAGTGCCGTCCGGAGCTTGCGACTGCGGACGATCCTCAAGGTGCCGACCACCTGGCCCGGGTCATTGACCAGGTCTTTCAGCAGGCGCCGACGCCAGCTGAGTCGCTGGCCGGGCCGGTGATGCTGCTAGAGGGCTTGCAGAGGGGGATAGCCGTGCAGTTGGCTGTGCTCGATGATGCCGGGCTGACTGGCACCGGGCGGTCCTCAGCTGATGTCCTGGGGGTGCCGAGTGCTGTCCTGGCGGGCAGGCTGACCGGTCACCTTTCTGGTCCGCCGCTGCCGCGTACGCCGCGCCCGGCGACCAGGCCGCGCTCGGCGACGCCGCCCACGACCGGGGTCTGTACCGGGACGCCGTCCAGCTGCACAAGAACGCTGCCGCGTCCGGTAGTGTCCGCGCCGCCCTCTACCTCTGCCAGCCTCCGGCCTTCCTGCGCGCGGACCGCCGCCCCGCGCACTGGGCAGCCGTCCACGCCTCCCTCGACGACCCGGGCAGCGTGGCCAGGCTGCTGCGCCCGGCGGGCAGGCTGCTGCCGGGAGTAGGGACGCAGGCCGCCGCGCTGCTGGCCCGTGACCTGGCCGCCCACGTCTCCCTCGACGACCTGGCCGGCGTGACCAGCCTGCTGCACATTCTGCGGGCGTCGGGCGCGCACGAGCAGGCTGCCGCGCTGGCCCTGGCTGCCAGCAGCCGGCATGTTCGAATCCTTCCTCTTCTTCCTCAAGCAACAAGGCCCTGCAGATCAGTTCCGTTTCGGGCGGGAGGCCGACGGTACCCCGGCCGCGCCATAGGGCTGGGAAGACCTGGACTTATGCCCTACTCCTCAATACAGCCTCCACCGCCGAAACCGAAAAGATGACCCGAACATCCGCTGCTCCAACCGTTCAGGTCAGCTCTTCGAAACCCAGCTAGCCGGAGGCTTCGGTCGCAGAGATCAACTGAACGGGACACTGAGCCCCTACTGGCCGCCTTCCTCTGTCATAGTCCTTCCCCAATGCGCGATGCTTTGCCGGGTGGTGATGGTGTTGGGGTGGTGCGGGCCGAGCACCCGCTCCTGGTGGAGCAGGAGCTCCCGGGACAGGCGCAGCGCGCCCACCGCGTCACCGCTCTGGCCGGTCCAGGCTCCGCGACCACATCCGTGCCGCCGGCGAAAGCTTCCAGGCCAGGTTCGGGCCCGCCGCCGACGGGCTAGCCTGTACCATCGCCGGCGGCCGGTTCGACACCACCGGCCTCACCACCGACCCGGGTAACGGCCGCCGGTTCCTCGGCTGGACAACCGGCCCCACTGGCTCCTCAGCCCACGGAAACCCAGCCTCTCATCCAGGCGCCCGAGCTGGCCGTCGGGGAACTCAGCGCGCCGCCCCAGCTCCCGCACCGCGATCCGGGTGGCATAGCCGACAGCATCGCCGGGACGGGGGCGCAGCGCCGCGAGCTCGCTGACCAGGGCGGCGACGGTGTGCCCGGCGAACCGCGCACGCAGGTCACCGGGCCCGGTCACGATCAGGGACCTGGCCTGGTTGATCGTCTGGACCTGCTCGGAGCGGGCACTGCGCTTGGCGACCATCAGCGCGCGGATCGCCTCCACGGCGCCGTCGCGGCCCTTGGGCGCGCCGCGGGCCCGGCCCGACTGGGCAGCCCGGGCGGCGCTGACCGCATCCAGCGGATCAGACTTGCCCTGCCGGCGGCGGTCCTGGCGGTCAGAACGGTCCACCTCCACGACCCGGATGCCAGCCGCAGTGACATGACGGGCCAGGCCCGCGCCGTAATTGCCGGTCCCTTCGATGCCGACCAGGCCGACGGTCCCGAACCCGCCCAGCCAGCCGAGCAGGCGGGTATAGCCGGCTGGGGTGACCGGGAACTCCCCGGCGCCGAGCAGCCCGCCGATGGGGTCCAGCGCGGCGGCGACATGCATGTCGGCGTGGGTGTCCACGCCGCCGGTGATGACGCGTGCGTCTTCTACGATGGTCAATGCCATCCCTTTTCTGTGGTTGAAGGGGTGGCACGCACCCGCTGGCCGTCGGACCTGTGAACCCCGGCCTCTTGCACAGGACGGGCAGATCAGACCGGCACGCCGGTGGGTGCCAGAAACCTGGGACCCGGCCGACGAATCGATAGAAGGGCAGCCCGAGAGGGCGTCAGCCGATTCGGAGGTCAGGCCGGGACCCAGGCCCCCGACCCCACGCCCGCACCACCGCAAAACCGTGCAAGCCGGGCCGGAAGCACGATCCCCATCCTCCCTGCCGAGTATGCGCGTCTGACGGCTGCACCGCCCGCGCGCGTGGTCGCGTACCGATCAGCCAGTTATGGGCAGACCAGCCCACCTGCATGACCACTCTGGCATCTGCCCGAGGACGTGTTGCGGTCATAGAGCCCGCAGGGTCTGTCGCACCCGGCCGGCATACTGCTCCCAGGTGATCCTCTCCGCCCCGCCCTGCGTGCGCAGCGCCACCTTGCGCGGGTGGCAGCCACCGTCGCCACGAACGCCTCGCACATGGTGGCCGCAGCCCCTTGGCGCAGTGATGTCCGGCACCGTCCCTTCAGGTACCGCCCGGGCGAGTCTCGCGCGAGCCGGATACGCCACCTGCCCGCCGCCGCCGGGTCGACAGCGGCGGGTGAACGGCCTGGTCATCAGCGACCTGATCCGGGCGTGACCGGGTGGGTTAGTGTCAGCACCGGCTTTGCGGCCCGCGATGGCCGGCGAAGGGCCCTCCCGGGCCGGTTCTGGCCTAGTAACGGATCTGTCCGTGGGCGGTACCGGTGACGCGGCTTGTCTGGCTGGTCCCGGTGACCGAGACGACGACGGAGCTGACCGTCTCCGTATACGTCCCGCTGGCTCCGGCGAACCGGCCCGTACCACCGGTGATCGTGTCAGTCTCCGTGCTGTGGGCGGTGGTGCGGGTGAAAGTCCCCGACCCGGTGATAGCCGAGAGCAGCTTGTCGCCGTTCGCCGCCACGAAGGTTCTCGTGCCGGTGTAGCTGAACGTGCTGGCACCCGTGGGGGTGAGAGTCAGGTCGTCGTGGCCGGTTTCCGCTCCCAGGGGGGACAGGTGACCGGTAAAGTCGGCGGTCGCCGCCCCCGTGAGGAGGTTGAGCGTCATGGTGCCGGTGCCGGTGCCGGCTAGCGGCCGGGCGGTGCCGTGTGCCGCCGGCGCCGCTGACGGGCTCAGGGCGGTGACCGCGAGCACCACGCCGGCGATCAGGACGAGCACCAGGCTTGCGAGGAGGATGAGCCTGCGTCGCGGCGTGCCTGCCGCGGCGGTAGCGGCGGCCGGGAGCACCGCAGCCTTGCTGGTCGGTTGTTTGGTGGTCATTGTCGTTTCCTTTCGTTTCGAGCCGGGCCTATCTCGGCCCTGGCCAGGGGACGCGGATGAACATGGGGACGCCGGGCGTTGCGGGCAGGCCGCGGGCGGAAACGCTGGCGGTGTCAGTGGCCGTCGGCCAGGTGCGCCGGGCCTGGCGGATCCTGCGAGGCCAGCAGGCCGCAGCCGGCCGAGGCCAGGACTGCGGCGAGCCGGCGCAGGCGCGCGCCAGCCTCGCGCGGATGAGTTCCCCGGCGGAGAAGGTATGCGAACATGGTCATCTCCTGTCTGCTTGGATGGGCCGGGAAGCTCCGGCCATCGGCTGGTTCCACCGTGGCCTGAGGCTCAGGTGATCACCACACATGCAGCCCACAGGAGACCCACAGGATTGCGCCGGTGGCCGCGCTGGCGGGCAGCGTAAATCTGACGGAAGGACAGGGAGAGCTTGCCCGGTCATGCCGCGCAGTGGTCTGTCCCCTCGGCCAGCGACAGTGCGGCGGGCAGGTCCAGTGTCTGTCCTTCTGCGTAGCCCAGCATGAAGGCCTCGCCGTCCTGGTCGAGCAGCTTGAGCGCCTGCCCGCGGATGGCCTGCTCGTCCGGGTCCGGCTCGGCCCCCATCGCGCGTCGCGCGGCCTCACCGGCGGCCAGGATGGCCGCCGCGCTGCGGTGGTCGCCGCCCGTGGCCGCGGCCAGGGCGAACAGCTCCAGGCAAAATACCGCCAGCCCTCTATCGCCGATCTGCAGCGCACGCCGCGCGCCTAGCAGGGCGTCCGCAGCGCAGTCCCCGGGCCGGCCGCGCCCCACGGTGGTCTCAGCCATGCTGGCGAGCGTGTACCCCTCGCAGCGGGTCTGCCCCCTGGCCCGCACGAACGGCAGGTTCACGGCCAGGAGCTCGTCGGCCCGGTCGTGCCAGCCTGTCCGGTTCGCCATGCCGGCGAGTCGCAGCCGGCACGCCGACGTCCCTACCCCGTTGTCCACGGCGAGCGCGACCCCGAGCGCATCCCGGTACAACGCCGCGGCCGTATCCAGGTCCCCTCCCATTCTGGCTGCGGCAACCCCGGCGCCTCGGCGGCCAGCATCAGCCGCTCGAGGGCGAAGCCGCGGATGGACTCCAGCATCCAGAACCGCGGCTCGGGCGCATCGTTGCCGCGTTGCAGCAGGCTCTTGTCCAGCAGGCCGTCCAGCGCCAGGGTCCGGCTGGCACACCCACTCGGCGGCCTCCAGCGTGCAGCCTCCGGCGAAGGAGGCCAGCCGCCGGAACAGGGCCTGCTCGGGCTCGGAGAGCAGGTCATGGCTCCATTCAATGGTGGCGCGAAGTGTCCGGTGCCGGGGCTCGGCATCGCGCGGCCCGGCGAACAGGTCGAGCCGGGAATCGATCCGGTCCAGCAGCTGCGCCGGGGAGTAGACGCGCAGCCTCGCGGCCGCCAGCTCCAGCGCCAGCGGCAACCAGTCCAGCCGCGCGCAGAGCCGGTCCACAACCGGCGACGGTTCGACCAGGACGCCCGCGGCCGCGGCGCGTTCACGCAGCAGCGCGACCGCATCGCCGGCGGTCAGCGGTGGTACCGCGAAGACGCGTTCGGGCGAGAGCTGGAACCGCTCGCGGCTGGTGGCGAGCAGCACCAGCTGGTCACACGCCGCCAGCAGGCTCGCCACCACGTCGGCCAGGTCCGGCAGCAGGTGCTCGGCGTTGTCCAGCAGGACCAGCATCCGGCGTCCCTGCAGCCGGGCCAGCAGCGCGGGCTCCAGGCCGGCTCCTTCTTCCTCCCGGACGCCCAGTGCCTGCGCCAGCACGGCCAGAACCTGCTCCCCGCGGCTCACCGACGCCAGCCCGGCCCACCACAGCCCATCCGGGAACACGTCCGACAACTCGGCAGCGGCGGCCAGGGCCAGCCGCGTCTTGCCGATGCCCCCGGCACCGGTCAGCGTGACCAGCCGCGTCGCGGCAAGAACCTCGCGCACGGCGGCGACATCGTCCTGGCGTCCGACGAAGGGTGTCAGCTGCACCGGGAACTTGTTCGCCACGACGGTCAGCGAGCCGGGCGCCGCCAGCACGCCCGCCGCCGGGGCGCGCCCGCGCGCTGCCGCCTCGAACAGCGCCCGCTGCGGCCCGGTCAGGCCCAGCGCACCGGCCAGCAGCCGGGCCGTATCCTTGCGGGCGGTCAGGTTAATCCCCCGCTCCAGGTCACTGACCGACCGCGGGGAAAGGCTCGCCGCCTCCGCCACCTCCTCCTGCGTCAGCCCGGCATCGACGCGCAGCTGCCGCAGCAGGCCCCCGAAACCCGGCGCAGCCTGCTCCGCCACGGGCCTCCCGCGCACAGCCCGGATCTGGGCAGCTAGCACCAACCACGCGGGCCAGCCAGCAGCCCTCGCCGGCGGCGCAGCGCCGCGGAATCCTGTGGGTCTCCTGTGGCCGGACATGTGTGGCGGTCATCCCCGGCCGCCAGGCAGCCTGTCAATCGACGGCCGGAGCTTCCCGGCCAGGCCCGGAGCAGACAGGAGACGGCCATGTTCACACATCCCCCTTGTCGGCAGCCAGCTCGCCCGCGAACGGCAACGCGAAATGCTGGCACAGGCCGGCTAGCAGCGCCCGGTAAGCCAGCTCCGCGAGCACGCCCGGGCAACCCGGCGCGCCCAGCGGCCGGCCGGCGGATCACCCGCACGCCCAGGCGCACCCGCACGGCCGCGCTCCCCTCATGACCCGCACCGTAGCCGCCAGCAGCCATCCAAGTTGGGAGGACCCGTCATGGCCACCCTGATCGCCCTCGCGGCAATCTGCCTGTTCACCGCCGGCGCCGTCGCAGGGATCACCGGCGTGGTGACCGTCGCCATCCGCCGGGAGGACCGAAATCTCACCCTGACCAGTCAGGCCCCCGGCAACGTGACCCGCGCAGGACGCCGGCTAACCGGGCTGCACGTTCGCGCCCCTCACCGCACCGCCACCGGTGACTGGGCGAAGACGCTGATCTAGCCCGCGCAGCAGGCTGGACTTGGGACAAGCGGAACTTGTCCCCCGGCCAGCCCTCCTCATCAGGAATCGCATGGAGCGCGGACCGCAGCCCTAGCCGCGGATCACCTGATCGCCAGCTCTACAGAACCGACTCGTTATGCGCGGCCGTAACCACCCGGCGCTCTCTCACCCAGGCATGCCGAACGGCGGGTACGTGCCCGGGCGTGTGAGGACTTAGGTTGCTCTCCGTGACCGCCTTCCTCTGTCAGTCTCCGTCCCGACTGGCAGAGTTCACGGCTGCCGACTGCCTAAATGAGTATGGCCGAGGTCCCGCACCTTACCGATGACTCGGCCCTGTCTGTGGCACGAGCGGCCGACCCGGATGATGCAGATGGCTTGCTTCACCTACCGTTGTGGCGCGCTGTCCTGCTTTACGGCATCGGGTGCACCTCACGGCTGAGGGACGCATGGACGCGGCTGCGGCGGACGGGCAGACTCGACCCGTGACGGAATGGATCTATTTCATGCACCCTCCGGGTGATGACCTCGCAGCGACGGTGACAGACGACGAGAAGACCGTCTGGGCAGAGCACTTCGAGCGACTGCAACGCCTGCTGGCCAGCGGCCAGCGGCCAGCCCATCCTCGCCGGCCCGACCCTGGGAACGGTCAACACCGGCCTGGTCATCTTCGAGGCTCCTGACGAGCAGGCCGCTCGGCAGGTCATGGCGGAGGATCCGGTGGTCCTCGGCGGCTATGCGCTCGGGGAACTCCGCCCGTTCCGGGTATCGCTGCTGTGCGGACGAGACTGATCTGCACGAGACCATCACCTGATTCAGCCAGCGACCGCCCATTTCAATTCGTAGCGTCTGTACTCGGTAAAAGTTCCCGGCACTTCTCGCAGCTTTAGTTCCCTTTTCTCGCCCGTTTGCTGTATTGCGTTACCGGCCTGAGTGACAGTATTTACAAACGGAACATAACCCTTGAGTGCGGCGGCCGCTTTATCTGCCTTCTTGAGCTTTCTCGACGAGCGCAGGATAAAAAGTTGCCCAATAAAGGGTATCGCTACCAGCACTGTATCGATTCTTCGGCCTCTCAGGATGGCCAGATTGTTTGCCATATCGACCAGCTCCTGACTAGCCGTGACGCAGTAACCATAACTCTCTTCAAGACGGCTCTGGGCTTCTCGTGCATCACCGCGCACCGCTTCGACTAGACCTAGGTTGAACGTTACGACAGATCGTTCTTCAGCAGACGCTGACTGCCCGAGAGCCTGAATTAACAAGTTCACGGCTTCGCGGAGATGATACTGATAATCGGGATGCGCGAAGCCTTTCCTATCAGCAGTTTGGAGATGCTCTCGAGCGGAACGGAAAGGACCCACCCGTAGAAGTGCTACATCACTCTGAATGCATCGCAGTATGGTTGCCTGTTCATCTTCAATCCCGCACAAAGCCAGGATCACCTGAGCGGCTTCGGAAGCGCCCGAAATGCCGCTCTGTTGTGATGCGAATGCCACCAATGAACTGGCCAGATTACTCCAGCTATCCCCCATATTTCAGCTTCTCTCCCTTCAGGCGGGCCGCCTTAGACCATTGCGCGAAATCGCTTGACCGCACCAGTGACCTGGATATCCAAGCGATCCTGGCTTTCACCGTCCCGTGACGCCTCGGGCTGCTGCCGCCACCATGCGCTCATGGTGATCATGCTTTCACGGCGCCGACGCAAAGTTAACTGCCGCATTAACCGAAACTTTCCTGATCTTGGGTGGGTGGCTTGAGGTACTGGCCAGCGGTTGTCCTTTTCTGTCGCGGGGATAATCCGGCTGGTCAGACGGGAGAACGTGCAGCCCGGTGAGCGCGGCGGTGATCTGGCTGGCCCAGGCGCCAGTGCGGCCACCGCGGGCGGCTGCTGCGGCGGACGATTCCCCCGGCGATCGCGAAGATCCGCAGCTACAGCCGCTTAGGTTCCATCGGCGGGCCCGACCGTCGAGGGACGAGCGGTCGGCCTAGCTGAGCAGTTCGTAGGCCCAAGGCCACGATTCCCACCAGATCTGGTTCTTCGCTAAGCCGTGCAGCGGCAGGTTTCGCTGTCAATGGCCAAGGCCCCGATCCCGATCCCGATCCCGCTTCACACCGACGCCGGGGTCCACCCGCAGCCACCAGCAACCCCGAAACCCACCCCCCCCAGCCATGCAGAACGCCCTGTTCTGCGCGCCTGATGTAACGAGGTTGCCAGACGTTGGAGCCGACCATATCGGCGGTTCGCGTTCGCGCTGGTATCGCGTTGTGTGACCGACGAGCATTGATCGGATCGTCGGCAACGGGGTTCTGCCTGGCGGCCGCCGACCGCCAGGCAGAGCTTGTTCCAGCTGATGCCCGTTACCGGGCCGCGCCCGCAACATACGCGACGACGATGAAGGTAGCATGCCGGTCGAGGCTGCCCCGGGCCCGGTCGTACCGCATCGTGGTTCGCGGATCAGCATGCGACGCGGCCTCTTGCACGTGGCGCAGCGGGACGCCGGCATCAAGCGCCGCGGTTATGAACGCGTGCCTGAGCGTGTGGGGGGTGACGGCCTTGCCGATGCCCGCTCGGCGGGCGACCTTGCGGACGATCCTGCCAGCGCGGTGCCGGTCCAGCCGCCGGCCATCGGCGGCCTGGAACACCGGCCCGCCGGTGCGCTCGCCGATGGCCAGGTCGATCGCCCGGGCGGTGCGCGGCGCCAGCGGAATGGTCACCACCTTGCCGCCCTCGCGGGTAATGGTCAGGGTCCGGTGCCCGCGTTCGAGGCCCAGATGCTCGATGTCGGCCCCAGTCGCCTCGGATACCCGAAGCCCGTTCAAGGCGAGCAGCGAGACCAGCGCGTGCTCAGTCGGCGGGCCGAGCCCGGCGGCGACCAGCAGCGCTCCGAGCTCGTTGCAGTCCAGCGCGACCGCATGGGACTCGTAGTCCAGCCGCGGACGGCGGACATGCTTGGCGGGTGAGTGATCGATAAGTTCTTCTTCGACGGCGTATTTGTAGAACCCGGTGATGGTGCACAGTCGCCGGGTGACGGTGGCGCGGGCCCGGCCTTTGGCTTCCAGGTCCCGGGCGAAGGACTCGATGTCGGCCCGGCGGACGGCGAACAGGGCCAGGGAGCGGGTGCGGCACCAGGTCGTGAATTGGCGCAGGTCAAGTGCGTAGGCGTCGCGGGTCAGGCCGCGGTATCCGGCCAGATACCCAGCGAGGGCGAGCCGTTCGGCGTTGGTGAAGGCGGGCTGGATCGGTCGTTGGCGAGTTCATCACTCGCGAGCGGGACAGAATGACCAGTTCTGGTGCCCTTGCGGGCCTGTGGCAGGCATGCGGCCGGAGCCGGGGATGGTTCCCGTCGAGGCAAGAGAGGGCAATGCCGAGCTGGCCCGCTGGGCATAGGTCCGGGTGATGATCCCGAATGGTATGCCCACGCTAGATCCCGTAGGATATGTCGGTACCGTGCCTGCTACGACCAGCTCCGCGCCTTCGACCTCAGCCATTGCGTAGCGCTCTGTCGGCTCGGCAGCAGGCTCGCAGGCGGCGTCACCGAACGGAGCATGGGGCGTGGCGGCCCTGCAAAGCTCCCGGGCGCAGCGTCCCCCGCTGGTGATCGCGGAGTTTGCCCGGGCCGCGGTCTGGGCCTGCGGCCGTTCGTTGCGAACTGGGAGGCACGCTGGGAACGCCGCAGGACGCGATGCTCCAGGAGATCCGCCTGGAAAGCTTCTTCCCTGCGGACGAGGCCACCGCCGCCCGCTTGGCTGGCGACCCGGGGATGATAGCCGGGCCCGCTCCCTGCCTGCCTGACCAGACCAGCCCGGCCGGAAGGCCCGGCCGGATCGGGAGCGGCTGAAGATGTGCCGTTTACCAGGGTGACTGCTGGCCGATCGTCCGGTTCAGTGAGTGACGGGAGCCGAGTTGATGCTCTGGCTGCGGGGCGCCGGCTGCGGTCAGCTTCTCTCCGCGATGATTTACCTAACGGTGGGCGCTTGCTGGGCGGGGAGGTCCGGATCCTCGGTCTGGGCCGGGCGCGGTTTCCGGTCGGCGCCGGTGGTAAGGACCGGGGTGCGTGACTGGCCGGGGGCGGGGTCTTCGGCGAGGTTGAGGATGTGCCAGGCGGCGTCGGCGCGGGAGATGGTCTTCATGGTGAACCGGTCGCTGGCCTGGACGTTCCTGGTGAGCGGGCCGTCGGTGAGCTTGACCGGGCGCACCGCGTACCAGTCGAGGCCGCTGGTGGCGAGTTCTTCCTCCATCGCGCGGAGGTCTTTGCCGACGCGGCCGAGGTTGGGGGCCACGACGGTGCGGAAGAAGCGGAACAGCAGCCGCGGTCCGGTGGCCATGACATTATCGGCGGGTCCCATGCTGGCGGTGCTGACCGCGATCAGCCGGGCGGGTGCGGCGCGGTCTTTCATCGCGGCGACGAGGGTGCGGGCCAGCCGCTGGTGCAGGTCGGGCGGTGAGGTCATGGCGGTCCGGGGGTTGTGGCGGGTGGCGAAATTCGGGCCGACGGCGGTGATGACGACGTCGGCGCCTCCGATGGCCTCGGCGGCGAAGCCGGGGTCGAAGATGTCCGGGCCGATGAGGATCTCAGCCGGGCCGGGGGGCGGGTTTTGCGGCGTGGTCCGGTAGATGGCCCGAACCTGGTGGCCGCGCTCGGCGGCGAGGGCCACGGCGTGGGCGCCGATGCCGCCGGAGGCTCCGAAGACGGTGATGTTCATGGGTCAGGTGCTCCTGTTCGTCAAAGCCTGCGCCAGGGCCCGGTGCCGAGGCTGGCCTGGTGGTGTGCGGCGAGTTCTGGCCACGTCCGCGTAGTGGTGCGGATACGGCTTTTAGTCGGTCAGTTCCGGTGCGGGAATCCGCTCGTGGCCCGCGTGGATGTCATCGGGGGACGCGGCCGGCTCACCGCGGGTGTTGGTGGCGCGCAGCCCGATGAGGGCGGCGACAAGCAAGAAGAATGCGCAGGCCAGCAAGGCATGCTGGAAACCACCGGTGAGAGCTTCGTCCGGCCGGGCGTGCGCGGCGAGCAGGGCGCTGGTACGCGCGGCGGCGATGGCGGTGAAGACCGCCAGGCCGAGCGCGGTGCCGAGCTGCTGGGAGGCAGATAGCAGGCCCGCGGCGAGACCGGCCTGGTCAGGCGGGACACCAGCGTTGGCGGCGGTGGTGACGGCGACCAGGACGGCGCCGATCCCGATCGCCATGATGCCCAGGCCGGGCAGCAGGCTGCCGGGGTAGGTGCCGTGGACGGGGAGGCGGGACAGGTAGTAGATCCCGCCGGCGGCGATCAGCGCGCCGGCGACGATAACAGGGCGGGTTCCGATGCGGGCGAACAGCCGGGATGAGATGACCGCGGCAACCGCGATGCCGACGGTGACCGGCAGATAGGCCGCCCCGCCCCGGATGGGCGAGTAACCGAGGACGTTTTGCATGTAGAGGGTGAGGAAGAAGAACACCGACACGAACCCGGCGAAGGCGATCATCTGGGTGGCGTCGGCGGCCGCCAGCCCTCGGATGCGGAAGATGGAGAACGGGAACAGCGGGCCGCGGCGGCGCAGCTCAGTAACGGCGAAGGCGGCGAGCACGAGCCCTGCGGCGGTGAGCTCGCCGATCGTGCGGGCACTGGCCCAGCCCCGCTGCGGTGCCCGCACCAGGGCATAGACCAGCAGCAGCATGCCTGCGGTGACAAGGACGGCACCGGGGATGTCGAAGCCCGCGGGGCGGGCCCGGTGCCGCTCAGCGGGCAGCAGGCGCGCGGCGCCGGCCAGGATCAGCGCGCAGACCGGCAAGTTGACGAACAGCACCCACCGCCAGCCCGGGCCCTGCGACAGCACACCGCCCAGGGACACGCCCGCGGCCGCGGCCAGGCCGGAGACGGCACCCCAGACGCCGAGCGCCCGGCTCCGGTCGGTGCCCCGATTGAACGTAGTTGTCAGGATCGACAGCCCGGCCGGGGCCATCATGGCCGCACCCACGCCCTGCCCGAGCCGGGCACCGACCAGCATGCCCGCGCTGACAGCCAGGCCACCCGCCAGCGAACAGGCCGCGAACAACGCGGTCCCCGCCGCCAGCAGCCGCCGCCGCCCGAGCAGGTCGCCGGCCCGGCCGCCCAGCAGCAGCAATCCGCCGTAGGTGACCAGGTAGCCCGACAGCACCCACTGCAGGTCCTGCACCGAGAAACCCAGGTCGCGGCGGATCGACGGCAGGGCGACATTCATGATCGAGGAATCGGCGACGTCGAGGAACTGGACCGCGCACAGCAGTAGCAGGGTGAGCCCCCCACGGCGGGTCGCGAGGAAGGAACCGTTCTGGGTGGTCACGACACGAGCCTCCAAGACTGTACCGGTTAGTACAGTCCTGAGGTTAGCAGAAAGTGGACCGATTAGTACAGACTTAGTTCAGGTCCGTTCGCACCTGCGCGAGTCCCGCTTCCACCGCGATGTGCAAAGACGCCGGGTCCTTGCGCGTCTGGCTCAGCACCATCCCCCCCTCGATGCTGGCCAGCAGTGCCGTGGCCAGCACGGCGGGAGAGGCGTCCGCGCGCAGCTCCCCCCGGTCCCGCATCCGTTCCAGTGCGTCGGCGAACAGCTGCTCCCAGGCATCGAACCCCGCGGCGGCCTTCAACCGCGCGCCCTCGTTGCGCCCGGCCACCTCGGCCGCCAGCGACCCGATCGGGCACCCCGGCAGCCCCATCTGCTCAAACCCGGCGACGAACCCTGCCAGTGCCTGCTCCAGTTCCGCCAGGGACGCCACAGCGCCCAGCGCCTGGGTCAGCCCGGCCAGCACCTGCGTACAGCGCAGTCCCACTGCCGCCTCCACCAGCTCGTCACGGCCGGAAAAGTAGTGGTAGAGCTGGCTCTTGCCCGCCCCCGCGGCCGCCAGCACGTCATCCAGGCTCGCCCCCGCCACCCCGCGCTCGGCGAACAGCTCCGCTGCGTGCTCCACGATCCGCTCGCGGCTGGCACGCCCGCGCCCGGTCCTCGGCTCACCCGTCACGTACCTATGCTAGTCCGTTTCTGTACCGGACGGTCCAGTGGCGTGGCCCGGCAGTGACCGCAGCGCCGCATCATGGCGCGGCTGCCGCAGAGCGGCCACGCTTTTAGGCGGCAGAGAGTCGGCGAACAAGACCACGCGGCGGACCCAGGCATGGAGTGCGGCGGCGGTGACGGTTCCGCCGGGCGCCACGTAAACGTAGCCGTTCATCGGGCGCCCGGTGAAGTCCATCGGCCGGGTGAACGGCTGGCCGAGCGCCTCGTCCGCGCCCTCGGCGCCCAGCCGCAGCACCAGGTCGGCGTGGATGACACCGCAGCACATGTGCCCGTGCAGCATGAACGCGATCCCGCCGAACATCTTCCGCTCGGTCAGGCACGGCTGGCCCCGCAGGCTGTCCCGGACGCGTGTGGCGAGGTCCTCGGAGTACGGCATCTCAGCCGGTCATGGCTGGCGCGGTGATCCGGCCTGGGCCATCGCGGCGCGCAGCTCCTCAGCGTCGTAGATCAGCTCGCCGCGGACGATCTTGCCGTCCTCGACCTCGAGGATCTCCGCGGACGTCATCGGCGCCACCGGCAGCGCCATCTCCCAGTCGATGATCGAGCAGACGCGGTTGCCGTCGGTGAACTGGTGGCGGACCGAGAACCTGGTGACCAGCGGGCCGGCCTCGCGGGCCATGGCACGGTATCCCGCGGCGTCGGTGAAGCTCGCCACCGGTCCGGTGAACGCGAAGTCGCCGGCCAGCGGCACGGCGCTGAAGTCACCGTGCCTGGCCTGCCACGCGTCGTAGTACAGGCCCACGCTCTCTGCCACGGTCATCGAAACCGCCTCCCAGCCGGATATGCTATAGCTTTGATAGCAATGACAACAAAATATGTAGCAAGATACGCTATCTATTGTCAAGGGATAGCTATCAATTGTGAAGCGTAAGGGAGGGCCGGTCGGCGGGATGAGCGACACCTATAGCCAGGGCTGCCCGATCGCGATCGCGCTGGATGTCATCGGCGACCGGTGGATGCTGCTGCTGCTCCGCGATCTGGCGCACGCCCCGATGAGGTTCACCGACCTGCAGGCCATCAACCCGAAGATCTCCCCCAACCTGCTCAGCAAGCGGTTGCGTCAGCTCCAGGACGCCGGGCTCGCCGCTAAACGGGAGCTGCCGCCGCCAGCAGCGGCCACGGTCTACGAGCTGCGCCCGGAGGCCCGCGATGCCGTCCTGCCCGTCCTGAACGCGCTCGGCCGGTTCGGGGCCCATCTGTTCCAGGCCGCTCCCGCCGCCCCGGTCGATGCCCTGCTTGAGCAGATGCGGCGCAACGGCCACTGGGTGCTGGCCAAGGGCATCGACTTCGAGGCGGGCTTCCGGTTCAAGCTGCACCCGCACGACTTCGGCCTCACCGTTGGGCCAACCGTGTTCGAGCCCACCCGCCAGCCACCAAAGCGGCCCACGGCCACTATCGAGTCAGAACCCGGTCACAGTCACCCGGCTGTTCAACGCCGGCCTCACCCTTGGCGAAGCGGAGGGACAGGACCGGCTCCGGATCACCGGCGACCGGACCGCCGCCACCACCCTCCTCGACCGGCTCAGCCTCGGCCACTTGCTGCCGTGACCACACGTCGCAAGCCGCGACGCCCCGCGGTTGGCGGCTTACCCGGACTGGTCACCTGCCGCTAGGGGCACCCGCGACATAAGATGCCGTTATGCATGCCTCCCGCGGACTGTGCTGGCAAGACTGTTCCAGTACAGAACGGCGGTTCGCGCGCACATTGAGGTCGCGATGCGTAGCTGGCTTGCGAGCCGCCGATGCTGGCCTGGGGTTGTATCCGGCACGCTGGCAGTCGTGGACGGACCTGCCGAGGACGGGCCGCGCTCGGCCGGCTGAGGGGTGAGGCGCCGGAGGATGCTCGGGCCGCAATGCCGGCATCGCGGGTAGACCGGCACGCCCCGGGCTACCCGCCGGACGGCGCATCGCGCGCGTGAGCTCGGGGCGACAACCAGTAACAGAAAGTGACATCAGCCTGCGTGCCGTGCGGCCTGATCGATGCTCCTATGTTTGTCAAGGCGTTCTTCTCGGTCATCTGGGGAATCGGTGGGGTCTGGATTTGCTGAGAGACGGACACGACAGGGATGGGCCGATCCCGGTGTGGGAGGGCAGGCTCATATCAGGTCACGAGGTCAGCAGGGCGGAAAGGGTCCCCGGGGCGGCCGGCAGATCGATAGATGGCCAGCATGGGTTGCGGCAGCCGAATCGCGGGTCAGGCCGCCCCGGGAAGCTGTTAGCCGTTGGCGGTGGTGATGGCAGTGGCGATCAGGGTGATGTTGCGGGTGTCGAGGTTGCCCAGGACGGTGCGCAGGTGGACGGGGATGGCGGGGCCGCCGAGGCTGGCGGCGATCCGCAAGATGGCTTGCTCGGAGGATGCGCAGGGCAGCAGCCCGGTCTCCAGGGCGCGCAGGGCGGCGTCCCAGCCGATGGTGGCGAGCGGCTGGCCGGTGCAGATGCTGGTGCCGGCGGTGATGGTGCGGCGGAAGGCGTCGCGATGCAGGAAGTGCCCGTGGCTGATGATCAGCCCGGCGGCGGCGGTGTCGGCGGGGATGCCGGCGGCGGTGTCCAGGAGCTGGCAGGTCAGCTCCTGAACGGGGATGGCGGTGGCGTTCATGGTGATGCCTCCAGGGGAGGAAAGAGGGGTTGGTCGCGGTGATCCCGGCGCGGGTTCGCTCGCGCGAGGGCAGGCTCGTATCAGGTCACCAGGTCAAGGGGTGGAGAGGGTCCCGGGGCGGCCGGCAGATCGATCGGAGGCCAGCACCAGGGTGCGGCCAGCCGAATCGCGGGCTAGGCCGCCCCGGGGAAGCCGCGGGCCTCAGGCGCTGTGGCGGAGCTGGTGGTAGACCTCGCGCGCGACGTACCGCTTCAGGCAGCGGATGATCTCCTTCTTCGACAGCCCTTCCTTGGTACGCCGGGCTACGTAGGCGCGGGTGGCCGGGTGGGAGCTCATCCTGGTGATCACGATCCGCCACAGTGCGTGGTTGGCCTCGCGGTTGCCGCCGCGGTTGAGCCGGTGCCGGCTGGTCTTGCCCGAGGAGGCCGGGATCGGCGCGACACCGCACAGGTGCGCCCACGAGCTCTCGCTGCGCAGCCGCTCCGGGTGATCCCCGGCGGCGACCAGCAGCAGCGCGGCGGTATCGGGGCCGACCCCGTGCAGGCTGAGCAGGCCGGGCGCGCGGGCGGTGACCAGCGGGCCGATCAGCTCATCCAGGCGCCTCAGCTGGGCGTCCAGGAACTGCGCGCGGCGGCCCAGCTCGCGCAGCGCGACCCGGGTCGCATAGCCGGGCACATCACCGGGCCGGGGACGCAGCGCCGCGATTGCGTCCACCAGCGCGGCCGGGGAGTGGCCGGCGAACCGGCCCCGCAGCTCATCAGGGCCGGTCACGATCAGCGCCCGGGCCTGGTTGATCGCCTGGGTCCGCTCATGGCGGGCGCTGCGCTTGGCCACCATCAGCGCCCGGATCGCCTCCACCGCCCCGTCCCGCCCCTTCGGCACCCCCGATGCCCGCCCGGACTGCGCCGCCCGCGCCGCGCTGACCGCATCCAGCGGGTCGGATTTGCCCTGCCGGTGCCGGTCCTGCCGGTCCGCGCGATCGACCTCCACGACCGTGATGCTGGCCGCGGCCAGGTGCCGGGCCAGGCCCGCGCCGTAGCTGCCGGTCCCCTCGACGCCGACCAGGGTGACGTCCCCGAACTCGCCCAGCCAGCGCAGCAAACTGCCGTACCCGGCCGCGGTGGCAGGGAACTCCCGCACGCCCAGCAGCCCGCCGATCGGATCGAGCGCGGCCGCGACATGCATGTCGGCGTGCGTGTCCACGCCGCCGGTGATGACAGGTCTGTCTTCTACGATGGTCATAGCCATCCCTTTCTTGGTTGAGGGATGGCACGCACCCGCTGGCCGTCGGACCTGTGAACCCCGGCCTCTTGCCCAGGCCGGGCAGATCAGACCGGCAGCGCCGGTGGTGCCAGGACTGGGACCCGGCCGACAAGCCGGTAGCAGGACAACCTGAAACGGCGTCGGCCGAATCGGGGGTCAGGCCGGGTCCCAGACCCCGACACTACGCCCGTACCACCGCAAATCTACGGAAGCCGGGGCGTGTCGGAAGCTCTGTCCCCATCCTCCCTGCCGAATCGGGTGGTGACCTGGTGCCTGTCCGCCTCGGTAGGAGCCATCACAGAACGGCTATTCCGGCTTGTTCAGTCTGGCTACATCAGCCCGGCTGCCCTTGTTGACGGCGAATCGCGGCGGTGGGCTTGTCAGAACCTGTTCAATCCGGGCATTTCAAGGATGCAGTCGCCGATCCCCGCCAGCGGCGCGCTGTCAGTGCTCTACGGTCGCCAGCACCCGGCCGGCCGAGATGGCTTCGAGCAGCTGCTGGTAGTCCTTTTCGTTCTGGTCGGCGTAAGCGATGGCAAAGTCCGCGATGGCGTGGTCAAAGTCCTCGTTGCGCCCCAGGTAGCCGGAGATCACGGTGGCCCGCGCGGTCCGGGCATGCGCGCGAGCGAGCGCCCAGCCGCAGAGCCTGCCGTAGAAGCCGAACTGGAGCGGGTCCATCAACGGGACGCTCATGCTGCCCTTCATGTCACGCAACTGCCGCACGTAGTACTCCTTGACCGGTGTACCGGTGGCTTCGCCGCTGCTCGTCCAGCCCAGGAACGGGTCGGCCGCGGCCTGAGTCAGCCGCTGGCCTCTGACCACGCGCTCGCCCTGGTGCCGGTACTCGCTCTTGCCTGCGAACGGGGCGAGCACCGACTCCTGCGCCTCCTTCAGCTGGAGGAACAGGGGCTCATCTTCGCGGTCGCCGAGCAGCAGCATGACGAAAGCCTCAAGGCCGACCGACCCGACGCCGACGACCTTGCGCGCGAAGTCCCCGAAGTAGTAGCGGCGCAGCACCTCGCGCCGGTCCTCGGCCAGCGTGTCCCGATAGCGCGGTACGGCGCTGCGCAGCTCCGCCAGCACACCCGGGTACAGCTCGATGGGAAACCGGACGATCGCCGGATGGGCCGGCCGGATCCGGTACCGCCCCTCCACCTGGTCGCACATCTTCAGGAACGCTTTGAGACTCGTACGGCGCCGCGCCTTGGCGATGTCCTGACGGCGGCGGTGCACCGCCTCCTTCGGCTCGAGCGCGGCGGACAGCCTGCTCACCTCGTCGATATCAATCCTGGAGTACCAGACCTTGAGGAATCGCATCGCCGCATAGTTAGCCATCTCGGTGCGGTAACTGCGCACGGCCAGACGTGCCGCGGTGCGGGCGTCCCGGTCCGGGAAACCGTTGTCTCGCGCGGCGATGGCGAAGCTGGCCGCCAGGCGCTTGACATCCCATTCGAACGGCGCCGGGAGCGTTTCATCGAAGTCATTGACGTCGAAGACCAGCCGCCGGTCAGGCGCGGCGAACATGCCAAAATTCAGCAGGTGAGCGTCGCCGCAAGCCTGCACCCGGATATCGGTTGTGGGGATGTGCGCCAGATCCCATGCCATCGCCCCCGCCGCGCCGCGGAAGTAGGCAAACGGCGACGCCGCCATCCGCCCGTGCCGGATCGGTACCAGGTCCGGCACCCGCGTCCTGGCCTGCTCCTCCAGGATGGCGACCGGGTCGGGCCGGTCCTCCGCCGGCGCCCACAGCGCGTGACTCAACCGGGGCACCAGCCTGCGCCGCTCACGGCCCCTGGAACGCCACTCGTCGGGCGTGAGCACCGCATGCGGCGGAGCAAGAACACCCGGAGAAGCGTTGCTCATGAGGTCACCCCCGCCACTACCGTCGGCGCCAACCAGATGCACTGGACAAGAACGCCAGGCCCCGCGAAGGCACCAGTCACGACTGAAGCTTAAGTTGAACGCGCCGTCGCGCATAGTGCCGCAGGCTCACAGCGGCACCGCAGGGGTCCCGATGCTGTCCTCCACCGCCCGCGCCCTCGTTGCTGACAGCAACAGGCGTCGTGGATGTCCAGCCGGGACCGCAGCACCATCTGATCATCATCCCGATCGCATCCCCAGACCGCTGGCTGCAGGAGCCGGCACACGCAGAACACCTAATCCGGTTCGCTTCCCGGAGCCGAAGACGCCGGTGCCTGACACGCCAGATCGGTTCTATGTGCGGCCCTTCACGAAGGGGTGGCCACACTCCGTGATCGCTGGCGCTCTCCGGCCCGGCTCACGCAAGGTCGTCCGGGGGCAATCGACGCCAACGACGGTACCCCGCGGGGTAATGCGGGCAGCCTGCGGCGGGCTACTGGGAAAGGACGCCGAGCACTTCGAAGAAATCGGCGATCTGGCTCTGTGAGTCGGAGATAGGCGGCCGCCTGCTGTGCACAGACACGGTCATACACGCCAGTGGCGAACGGTCGTTGCAGGCAGACCGGATCCACGTCGGAGGCGCAGTACGGCTTCTTCACCGTTTCACTGCAACGGGGGAGATCCGACTGCTGGGCGCGCGGATCGATGGATCGCTCGATCTGACCGGCGCGCGGATCAATTCCACCGCGGGTCCGGCACTTGATCTGGGCGATGCGGTTATCGGCGGTAGCCTGTTCATCATCAGTGACAGCGCGGGCCGCCGTCCTGTCATCCGGGGCCGTATCGACATGGGAAGCACCCGCATCTCGGGCCAGCTGCTCATCCGCAACGCCACCATCGAGAAATCCAGCACCACACCCGCAGACAGCGGCTACGCCAAATCGCGGGATCGCGGCAGCGCAGTAAGTGCCCCACGACTGTCCGTTGGCGCCGAAACGACTCTGGAGGGGGCCTGTAACGTCGTCGGCGGCCTAGACCTGGCCATGAGCGAGATGAGCAGCCTCGCTATCCACAGTGGCTGCTCATTGCGCGCCGACGGAAGCACCGCGCTGGATCTAACCCATGCAGAGCTCCGGTCCAGCCTGACATTCGGCAGCGGGGTCGCTGTTCACGGCAGCGTGCGCCTGACCGGGGCGCACCTGCGCGGAGACCTGTCCCTGCAAGGAATCACCGTGAAGGCGCCCGAGCGTGCAGCACGCGGTGCCGACGCTGCGGACATCACCTCGCAACGACGACGCGCTGGTGGCCTCCCCGACGGCTATGACAAGACCGGGTACGCGCTGATCGCCGACGGGATCAAGGTAGACGGACCAGTGGTGCTCAGCGACGGATTCACCGCCGAAGGGGCGGTCCAGCTACGCAGCGCTGACATCTCCGGGTCGCTGATTTGCAGCGGTTCTCATCTTGATGGGCGCGACGAGAACGGCTATGCGCTGGTCGCCGACGAAATGAGGGTCGGCGGGAACGTGCTTCTCAGCGAGGGATTCGTCGCGACAGGAGCAATCCGGCTACCAGGCGCCGATATCGGCAGAGCTCTTGCCTGCAATCGCGCTCGCCTGGACGGACAGGACAACCAAGGCGTCGCCTTGCTCGCGGGCGGGATCAGGGCCAGTGCCCTGTACCTTCACGACGGGTTTGCCCCCGCCGGAACCATACGGCTCAGATCCGCGAATATCAGCGGGTCCGTCTACCTGGCACCAGAAAGGCCGGCCACTGGATTGACGGGGCTCGATGCGGGCCACGCCCGGATCGCGGGAACGTTCAACTGGACCCCCGCGGAGCAAGTCGAGGGCGAGGTGAGCCTGCAAGGCGCGGTCGCTGACCGGCTGTTTGATGACTGGAGCGAAGGGCGGGACAACGGGTTCTGGCCAGAAAACGGCCGACTTCGCCTGGACGGCTTCACGTACCAGCGGTTCGGCGGAGCCCACCAAGCCACGGTGAACCAGCGGCTGGCATGGATCCGCAGCCAGTATCAGCTACAGACCGGCGACACAACGACGCCATTTGCCACCCAGCCGTACGAACAGCTAGCAGCCGTCTACCGGCACGCCGGGCAGGACACAGAGGCCCGGCGAGTCGCCATCGCCCGACGCGCTGACCTCCGTAAATACGGAAACCTCAGCCGGTATCGCCGAGCAGGAGACTGGCTACTGGATAAGTCCATCAAGTACGGCTACCTGGACCCCTGGCGCGCGGCTGCCGGACTGCTGCTGCTCTACCTGATCTTCCTGGGACTGGCCATCTTCGCCCAGCACCACGGTCTGATGGCACCGGTACAAAACGTCAAAGGTCTTCGCCCGGCCCCGGCTGCGACCACCTGCGCCAACAACTACCCGTGCTTCTACCCGCCCGGCTACACCATCGACACCGTCATCCCGCTCATCAACGTCCACCAGGCCAGCTACTGGGGCCCCAACGGAAGCGTTCCGTGGGGCTGGACCTGGGTCGCGGGCACCTGGATCGCAACCGGCCTCGGATGGGCGCTAGCAACACTGCTCATAGCCGGCTACACCGGACTCGCACGGCGGCAATTACACGAAGTTCCGCTACACGAAGTTGCGCGCTCACCACCATGGGAGGCATCCTGTCTGCGGCAGAAGCGTACGCCTTTGATGGTGCGAGGCGTCCGCGGAAACGGCTTGTGGCCCTCGATGACCGGTAATCGCGCGGGCACGCACAAACGGCAGCGCCGGGTGATCCAGGTCGCGGGCCGGAAGGGCAGTACGTTACCGGCCTTCCGGCCCGCAGCCGTTCCGGCCTGCGGGAGCAGACCTGCTTAAGTGGTGCCCCCGGGCATGAAATTGCGCTATGTCTTGGCAGTAGGAAAAGCCAAGGCTCCGCGCACAGGGGGATGTTATGCCCGAGGACGCTACTTCAGGACCCCAGGACGCGGTACTGGGACTCAACGCGGCTGGGGGCTTTGCTCCCGCGGATCAGACCAGCCCGGCCCTGGCGGCTGAGGGCGGCGCTCACCTGGACGTGACGCTGACCGGCGAGCGGGTCACCGAGCTGCGCATTCACGGCGTCTCGGGGTCAGATGGCCCCACGATGCTTGAGCACCCGACGGCCCTGCAGGTGGCGGGAGACTCGGTGACCGGTTTCTACCGGCGCTGGACCCCGGACGGGCCCGGGAACGCCAGCGTGCGGTGGAAACTCGAGGCCTACTCGTGGGGCGGGCTGACCGAAGCGCCGCTGGCTTCGGCGTCGTGGCTGCTGCTGGCCCCGTTCATGATGTACAACGTCGCTTACTTCATGCTTCCGCCGCAGGATCGGCGGACCGTCGAACCCGGCCTTGCCGGTGACGCCCGCGAGAAGGACGCGGCGGGTCGCGCGAACGATGCGGCGGACGGGGGCGGCCAGCCTACGGTGCCGCATCTGAGCCGCGACACCGGCCATGGCATCGCCCAGATGCTGCTGCGGCTGCTCGCCCTGGCTGCCACCGTGCAGCTGGTCAGCGCCATCACGGTGGTGACAGTAAGCATGGTCGCCTGGGCAGCCGCAGGCCGTGCGGGCATGCTGCCAGGATGGATGGGCTGGTACTCCAGCTGGACGGTCGGGTGGCGCGCGGCCGCGGCTCTGCTGGCCGTGGCCGCCGCGGTCGCGCTGCTCTGGCTGATCAGCGTCAAGACCGCGACCCGGTACGAGAGCCGTACCAGCGGCGCCGAACCGGAGCTCGTCCCCATATGGCCGTTGACCCAGCAGGGTTTCTGGAAGGGCTCGGTGTTGGTGAGCCGGCAGCGAGCGGTCCATGCCGCCGGGGCCCTGGCCGCCGCGGCGCTGATCGTCGCCTACCCGGCCGGGCACCCGTCGCCGGCTAAGTGGGGGGCGCTGGCGTTTGCCGCCGTCGTGCTGGCGGCCGCGGCCGGCCTGACAGCATCCCCGGTCGCTGACCGGCACGTCGTGACCGTCGTGAGAGGCGGCCAGCCTGGCCGCCGGGCGGGAACCTGGTGCGACGCCGTCCTGGTAGCCGGCGTGGTCGCGGCGGTGGCCAGCGCCTTGGCGGTCGGCTTGACCGACCGCAGGGGCGGACCTCAGCCGGGCGCGCTGCCCGGTTTGACCGGGTTCCTCCTGGTACTCCTCGCGGTGCAGATATCGTTGCTCATCGCGTTCGCCTGCGTGGTCACGGTGCTCGCGGTCCGCGCCGCGCGGGTGAAACCTGTGCCGGGATTCGAGCCTTACCTGCGCGGCGGCCTGGCGGCGCTGATAGCCGTGCTGGGGTTCGCGCTCGGGGGCCTGCTGACGGCGATCGTGACCTTCGGCGTGGCGCGTCTGCTTGGCACTCCGGAGCCCACCGGGTTCACCGGCGGGCCCGCCAATGCGGTGTACGTGCCCTGGCCGGTGTACGCCTTCGGGGCCGGCCTCGCGGGCGCGCTCCTCGGCGGTCTGCTGGCAGCGGTCGTGCTGTACCTGCGGTACCGCTGGAACTGGCAGCGGTTCGACAAGCCGCCCGGCGGCGGGTCCCCGGTGGGTGCCGCCTATCAGGGCGGCCTGGCCAGAGCATTCGACACGCACCGGCAGGCGATCGCCAAGGCGTGGGCGGTGGGGCTGCTGGCCGACGACGCCGCCATGGCGGTCGCCTTGACCCTGGGTGGCGCCATGGTCTTCGTCGTCGCCTTCGAGTTCCTCGGGCTGCTCAACGCGGGGACGGCCAGCGTGGCCGGATGGTGGAGCGGACTGGCCTCCGTGATCGCCCTGGGCGGGATCCTCGTGGTGGGCGGCTTCGTGGCCCTGCTGCGCGACGCGTATTCGGACACCGCCAAGCGCAAGACCATCGGTGCGCTGTGGGACGTGGCCACCTTCTGGCCGCGGGCCGTGCACCCGTTCGCCCCGCCGTGCTACGGCGAACGAGCCGTGCCCGAGGTCGTCGACCGGATCCGCGTTCTCACCGGTCAGCCGCCAAGCAGAGGCGAGCGGCCTTGCCCTCCCGAGCCACCGGACCGGCCGCCCGCCAGCCGAGTCAGTGTCCCGCCCGGGCCCGTGCTGCTGACCGGTTATAGCCAGGGCTCCATCATCGCGCCCGCGGTCGCCGCGCAGCTGCCCCTGGAGGTGCGAGAACAAGTGGCCCTGCTGACCCTCGCATGCCCCGCGCGCCGCCTCTACGGACGCGCGTTCCCCGCCTACTTCGGCCGGGACCAGCTGTCCGCCCTCACCGGGCTGCTCGGCGGCAGCGGGCCGACCGGACGGTGGAAGAACCTCGTTCGCCGCAGCGACTTCATCGGATCATGGGTCTTCAGGTGTCCCGAGGCTTGCTTCGACGACGATTACCTGCGAAACCACGTCGACCAGCCCTGCCTGGATCCCGTGCTTCTGGTACCGGATGCGGACCCGACCCCGCCGCCTACCCATCGGCACTCCGGATGGTGGCCAGACCCGCGCACGGGAATACTGGGCCGCCATCTCGTCGGCCTGCTCGGCCGCTGGCGGTGAACTCGGAGAGCGTCATAATGACGAAATGTCGCGGCGAGCCATCAAACCCGTTCCCACCGGGCTAGTGCGCCGTGTGCGCGAGCACCGCCGTGGCCACCTCCGCGTGTGCCCGGCTGGGGAGCTCCGCGCCGACCCCGTCGAGGACCAGCAGGGTTGCGCCGGGGAGTGCTCGGGCAGGTCGTCGTCGACGGGGCCCGGCGCGACCCGGCGGGTGCCGACCAGCAGCAGTGGAATGTCGGTCGGCGAGCCGACGGTGTCGACGCACAGCTCGACGTCGCCGACCAGAAAAGAGTCTCCATACCTAGGAGACCGCGTGAGATGGCAGAACTCATCGGGCCTGATCCGCCAGACACGCCTTAGTCCCA
Organism: uncultured Actinomycetes bacterium; assembly: GCA_963806335.1. GTDB lineage: Bacteria > Actinomycetota > Actinomycetes > Streptosporangiales > Streptosporangiaceae > Palsa-504. Next base: position 11,313 of record CAWDXO010000008.1, on the reverse strand, counting down.
GCAGAGGCAGAACGGCTTGCCGGCCAGGTCGGCGTAGACCCGCCAGTTCACCCCGCCGGAGGACAGCGAGGTGGCGCCGAGCTTCAGCACCGCAGCCTCGGCCGCATCGACGTCGTCGACCGTGACGTCGAGATGGAACTGCTGCGGAAACGCGGGGTCGGGCCACCGCGGCGCGTGGTACTCGGTGATCTGCTGGAACATCACCGGCTGCGCCCCGTCCTCGCCGATCATCGCGACGCCGTCGCCCTCGTACGTGACGGGCTTGTCGAGGAGTTTCGCGTAGAACGTGCTCAGCTTCTTGGCGTCCGGGCAGTCGAGCATCACGCCCATGAGCGTGGTCTCCTGCTTCGCCGGGAACAGGCACAGGTCGAACGGGTGCCCGGCCGGGTCGGCCAGCGTGTACCAGTTCTCGTTCTTGCGCAGCAGCCCGGCGCCCAGCCCGGCCGCCTTCGCCGAGCCGGCGTCGAGGTCCGGCACGCGCAGGTCGAGGTGCGCCTGCTGCGGGTACGCCGGATCGGGCCAGCGCGGCGGTACGTGGCCGGGGCTGAGCTGGGCGGCGATGCGCCACCCGTCCCCGGCCTCCATCGTGATCCAGTCGTCGTCGGCGTACTGCTCGGTCCACCCGCCGAGGGCGGTGTAGAACGCGGCGAGCCGCCGGGCGTCGGGTGCGTCGAGCACCACCGTGCGCAACGTGCCGATCATCGGACACTCCCTCCTGAGTCACCGCTCATCATGCCCGGGACGGCTCGCCCGTACCGTCGGAGGGTGGCTGCGGACCGGGAGCGGGCGGCGCGGCGTAACCCGGGCGTCACGGCCCATGCCGCGGACCTGGCGCGGGAGGCGGCCGATCTAGCAGGGCCTTGCCCGCATCCGGCGCGCGAGCGCCCCTGTGGTGGACGCCGGTCCGCGCGGCATGCAGCATGAGTGGACGCAACGATGACTACGGAGGTGTGCCCCATGCCCGCACTCACGACCGAGGCCGGCTGCCCGCGCGGGGGCGAGGCGCGCGGCGGCGCCGACGTTGTCGTCATCGGCGCCGGGTTCGCGGGGCTGGTTGCCGCGCGCGAGCTGGGCCGCGCGGGGCTCGACGTGCTCGTGCTGGAGGCCCGCGGCCGTGTCGGCGGGCGCACCTGGACCGACCGCAGGCTCGGCCACGACCTGGAGCTCGGCGGTACCTGGGTGCACTGGGTGCAGCCGCACACGTGGGCCGAGATGACCCGGTACGGGCGGGAGATCACGCGCAGCCCCGCGGTCGGGGAGGCGTACTGGCTCGGTGCGGGCGACGCCCCGCGCGCGGGCACGCTGGATGATTTCATGGAGCTCATCGCAGACGGGCAGCAGGCGATCGTGGACGACGTCCGCGCCGCCATCCCGCGCGGCATCGACCCGACGGTCGGCGAGATCGGCGGACTGGACGCGCTCAGCATTCAGGACCGGTTCGACGCGCTCGGGCTGGACGACGAGGCGCGCAGCGCGAATGAGGCGGTGTGGACCGGGCACGTGAACGCCCGGCTCGACCAGGTCGGCCTGTCCAGCGCGCTGCGCTGGGCGGCCGCGGCGGGCGGGCACTGGCAGCTCATGCACGAGGCATCCGCCACCTACCGGGTCGTTGGCGGCATGAGCGGGTTCACTGCGGCGATCGCGGCGGACGTCACGGGCGAGATCCGGCTGGGCACCACCGTGACGAGCGTCGCGCAGACGGCGGACGGCGCGGTCGTGACCTGCGCCGGCGGCGCCGGGGCGTGCGCCCGGCGGGTGATCTCGACGCTGCCGGTCAATGCGATCGCGGGCATCGAGTGGGAGCCGGGGCTGCCGGGCGCCTGGCAGCGGGCGAACGCCGAGACCGTCGCGTCGCAGGGCGTGAAGGTCTGGGTAAAGGCGCGCGGCCGGGTACCGCGGTTCGTCGCGTACGCGAGCCAGCGGCATCCGATCTCGGTGCTGAAGACCGAGTTCACCGACGACGACGCGACGGTCCTCGTCGGGTTCGGCCCCGACCACACCCAGCTCGACGTGACCAGCGTCGCCGGCGTGCAGGCCGCCGTCGACGCGCTGCGTCCCGGGCTGGAGGTCATCGAGGTGGCCGCGCACGACTGGATGAAGGACCCGCTCTCACGGACCACCTGGATGACGCACCGGCCCGGGCAGCTGACCCGCGACCTAGCCGGGCTGCAGCGGCCCGCGGGCGTGGTGCACTTCGCCTCCAGCGACAACGCGAGCCTGTGGGGCGGCTTCATCGACGGCGCGATCGAAAGCGGCCTGCGCGAAGCGCGGCGAGTCACAGCGGAGCTCGCACAGGCCGGGTAGACCGCGCCCGTCACTCAGCGTCAGCCTGTCGATCGGCATTACGTCGAGGCCGACCTCCGATCCAGCACCGGCTGGACTGGTCTACCGGAGACCCATGGGTCGCTGGTCGCGGTTTCTTGTCGAGGCCGCATCCAGCGGCGGCACGGGCACATCATGCTGAAACCTGCGCGCGACTCGCGGCACGAGAGTTGCTCGTCATCCTGTCGGCCGGGCCGTTGTCGGTGCACTTGTCTAGGGTTTGACGTGTGGATACGCGACAGGCAGCCCAGCGGTGGGCAGAGGTATGGGAACGCGGCTGGCCCAGGCATGACAATGTCTCTTCGTCATCCCTTGGGCCAGTGGGAACGCAGTTGAGGTCGCGCAGGGGCTAACGGATACCCTCCCAGACGGCGCGCTGGCCGGGCCGTGGGTCGTGAATCAGGGCGTTGTTGAGGTCGAAGGTCATGGTGGCGCGGCTATCGAGGTCGTAGGCATCCCAACCAGGCCGGCCCGATTGTGCGAAATCGATCCAGGCCTTGTGCACGGCGGCCGCTAGCTCCGCCGGCGGCGACAAGCCGTACAGCGCCTCGCTTCCCTCCGCGTCGAGGGTATCGAACACGAAGCCGATCTCGAGTGCATGACATGCGCCGAGCCGACCACCCAACACCGGCGAATTCCACCCGAACTCGTACATGTACGAGTGCCCTTGGTGAGCCTCGGCCAGACGTATGGCCGGGATTCTATAGAACCAGTCGGTGAGCACGGCAGCCAGGGCGTCCCCGGCGCTCGGCGCGGCCGTCCGGTAGGTCGCCAGCCCCGGCGCATCGAGCCCGAGCGCGCCCGCGACCACCTGCAAGGTGGCGTCGTCGGTTGCATCCGCCACGCCCGTCGGCACGAGGAACAGGCGGTGCTCGTCCCGGTTGGTGCCGACGAGAAGATCGGCGTGACGGCCGTTCCCGCTGGCAATGCCGTCGATGGGCCTGGCGGGCAGGAGCTGCCCGTCCACTACCGGTTCGAAGGCCATCAGGTTGGCGGTGATCTCGCGCCACCGGCTCGGGTCGGGGTTCAGGGCGATATCTGCCGAAAGCTGTCTCTGGGCGGCGACGAGGCGGTCCACTGGCACGGCCGCGAAACCCTCCCGGGTCGGCGCCACGCTAAGCCGCCGAGCCAGCTCGGCCGACACCATGCGAGCCGTGCCGGCCGACAGGACGTGATGTCCGGCTCCGCTCTGGAGAATCGCCCTGCGGAACAAGCCTTCTGCCGTCGGCATCGACAACAGTGTCGCGATGCTGAACGCCCCGGCGGACTCGCCGAATATCGTGACATTGCCCGGATCACCGCCGAAGGCGGCGATGTTCTCCTGCACCCACTCCAGGGCCGCCATCTGGTCGAGCAATCCGCGGTTGGGGCTGGTGTCGTCCAGGAAGAGGAAGCCGTCGCAGCCGAGGCGGTAGTTAATGGTCACGCATACGACGCCGTCGCGCGCGAAGCGGTCCCCGGCGTACTGGGCGACGGCCCCGGAGCCGTTCACGAACGCGCCTCCGTGTATCCACACCATGACCGGGAGGCCGGCGCGGCCGGGATCCGGGGTCCAGACGTTCAGGTTCAGGCAGTCGTCGCCGGCTATCACCGGATCGGGGAGAAGCTCGTCGTAGGGTTTCGGGTACCCCGGCTTGGGGACCGTCGGACCGTATGCCATGACATCCCGGACACCATCCCATGCCTCTGGACGTGCCGGAGGCCTCATCCGGTTCGGGCCGAACGGCGGGGCTGCGTAGGAGATCCCCCTAAACGAGGCGACCCCGTCGGAGACCAGACCACGTACTTTCCCGTAAACCGTCTTGACCACGGGCTCCATCGATTCCTCCGACACGATCGCGTTGATGCATCTTTACATCCGGTGATTCACCCGGACTACGGGGCCTGCCGGAACGCCCTCCCTGGCACTTCGAAAGGCCCGCTTGGCTTCACGGGCCGGCCAGCCGCATGCTCCGGCTGTGGCGATGATCCGCCGTGCAGTTCCCGGCGACGTGGATGCCCTTCGCGCGATCGCGGCCGCCGCTTACCAGAAGTACGTCCCGAGGGTAGGCCAACTGCTAGGCAATGAACATAAGGAATGCCCGTGTTTATTTACTTCGGTCGGATGCAGGCGGGCAGGATGAATGTCGCGACTGGTAATAACGACAGGTAATCGCGTCGGCGGATTCCGTAATTCCCGGTCGGGATCCGTCGGCCTGCCCAGCTGTCAGGGCGTCGCCGCGAAGTGCTCCGCGAGCAGCGCCGCCACCTGGCCGGCGGCCTGTTCGGGCAGCCAGTGCGAGGCGCCGTCGAGTTCGGTGAAGCGGTAGGGCCCGGTGACGTAGCGCCCGCACAGTTCGGCCGCGGTCCGCGAGATGAACCGGTCGCGGTTGCCCCAGGCGAACATCGTCGGCACCCGGATCGGCCCGGCCGGCTCGCGCAGGCTGAACGGCATGGCCCGGTACCAGTTGAGCGCACCGCGCAGTACGGCCGGGTCCCGGGCCCGGTCGGCGTAGCGGTCCGCGCTGGCCGGATCGAGGCCGGTCCGGATCAGGGTGTCGCGGAAGGCCTGGCCGCCACGGCGGCCGAGCGCGCGCTCGGGCAGCCAGGGCAGTTGCCAGGCGGCCATGTACCATGAGCGGGCCGCCTGGCTGCCGGTGATCAGGGCCCGGGTGAACGCCTGCGGGTGCGGCACCGACAACGCGGCCAGCGAGGTCACCCGCCCCGGATGGCGGCCCGCCACGTACCAGGCCAGGGCGGCACCCCAGTCGTGCCCGGCCAGGTGGAACCGTTCCGCTCCCGCTGCGTCGGCCAGGGCGAGCACGTCCGCTGCCAGCTGGGAGTTCCGGTATGCGGACCGGGCGGCTGGCCGCGCCCCGGGAGAGTAGCCGCGCAGGTCGGGTGCCAGGACCCGGTAGCCGTCCGTGGCGAGCGCGGACGTCACCCGGTCCCAGCAGCGGCGGTCCTGCGGAAAGCCGTGCATGAGGATGGCGACGCCTTCCGGCCCGGCCCGGCCGGCTGCGGCGGTGTCGGTGACCTCGAAGCTGAACGCCGCGTTGGTGAAGCGCTCCATGCCGCCATCTTCCTCCCCCGGGGGCGGGCCGCTCGGATAATCTTCGGGATAGGGAGGTGGCATGCGGATCGGCGGTCAGTCGCCGCGCGCCTACCGTCGCGCCGGGCGGCTTGCCGACGGCTGGTTCCCGCAGGTGAATCCGGGTCCGCAGCTCGACGGGCATCGGGTGGTTCCGCAGCCGGGACCTCGTGCCCACGTCAAACCCGGGTCCTTGGAACGCCGGCTCCCGACCACATGTGCGGATAGTTTCCGCGCGTGTGACGGCCTCGCCCGGCCCCGACCTCGACCGCCACCCCGGCCGCCGCGCGCAGTTCCCGCGCGTTATACAGGTCGTCATAGACGATCAGGTCCAGGTCCGCGCTTCCCGGGCGTCGGCGCCGCGGCTTTTGGCGCGAACTCGTGCCCCGCCCGGTGCAGGTTGATCTTGCTAGACCTGGACAGCAGGGCCTTGCGGCCGTCGGCAAAGGTCGTCTCGGTCATGCCCAGCATGCGCGGGTAAAACGAGACCGAGGCCTTGACGCCAAGCCAGAACACCGGTACCTGACCAGTTACCAATAATTTGGACATTCTCAGTGATACAGGACAACAACGAATAAGCTCGCATCTCTTTTCGGGAGAAGCCCTGGTGAACCAGGTCCACTGGTGGCGGCTCTCGCCGCAAAAGCGAACCTGGACAGGATTTCAGCCGCGTTGGATATGAGCGACATGGGCAGAGGGTCACTGACATGGCTTTCGCGCAATGTTATTGGTGTGAAAAAGATGTCGAAGACGGTGCCAGTTGCTATAAGACCGGCGGAAACGCGCGCTCATGCCGCTGTCGATGCGCACGCCGCCCGACAGCATCGGCCGGAGTCTAGCCAGCTGGCCGGATTCGAGGGCTCTGGCGTGTCTGAGTAAAGGGGTTCGTCTGCGAGGCGGAGACTGGTGTGCCCGTCTGGGCCGGGTCTACGATCTTTACACCGCAGTGGTCTCCAGCCCGTTACCTCGCCCACGTCGGCAGAAGCCGCCGGGCGTCACGGGGACTGGCAGGTGATCCCTTCGCCTGTTCCCACCTGAGGGGAATCTCGATGACGCTGTACATGTACCAAGCCTCCTATACCGCCAAGTCGATGGCGGCTCAGCTTACGGAGCCGCAAGACCCCGTGGAAGCGATCAGGCCGACACTGGAGGACCTGGGAGCCAAGATCGTGGTGGCTGGCTTTCCGTTTGGCGAGTATGACTTGCTCGTCGTGTATGAGGCTCCCGATGATATGACCGCTGCCAGCGTCGCGATGGCAGTTGCCGCCGCAGGCGAGGTCAAGTCGGCCAAGACCACGCGACTGCTCAGCGGGCCGGAATGGCTTGAGTCTTTGCGCAAACGCAGGATTGTCAAAACCCGGAAAGCGCGCTAGCCGCACGACCGCCGGCGCTAATTGCCGGAACTCTTTCAAGCGGCGGCAGATCCGCGGGTGCAATTAGGGCAAGCCTTCTCAACCGTCCCGGTACTGAGCCCGCCAGCCCATCCTCTCATGCCCTCGACTTTCGTAGTTCTCGGGTTTTGGGCCGGTGATGCTGGCGGGGCCGGGTAGCTGCGGGGCCGTAGTCGGGTCGAGCGCGGAGGCCGTCGTGGGCGTCACCGTCCATGCGGGAGGGCGTATCTGTGCGGTGGGTCCGGCTAGCACGCGCTGCGCTGCTGCCGTAGGGCTGTCAGGTTGACAAGCCGGATTATCGACTGTATGCATGTCTTATGGTCATAGATAAGGGTAACGGCGCGGGCGGGGCTGGTGCGTCGCCTGTGGGCGGCGGCATGTATTCCGATCAGCACCTGCGCGTCTCCGACGCCGAGCGTGAGGCGGTCGCCGGCCGGCTGGCCGAGCACTTCGCTGCTGGCCGCCTCGACCGGGCTGAGTTCGAGGACCGGGTCGGGCGGGCGATGAGCGCTAGGACCCGGGGCGACCTGAGAGGGCTGTTCGCCGGCCTGCCGGAAACGGGGGCACCGGCAGTGTCCGGGTTGCCGCGGGGTGGCGGCGGCACGCCGGGGGGCGAGCCGCGCGGGCCGGGGTCGCCGATCGAGTTCCGGCTGGATGCGGCCTCGGGGGTGCCGACTTACCTGCAGCTGGTGCACCAGGTGGAGCACGCGCTGCGGCTGGGGTATCTCACGCTGGGCGATCAGCTGCCGAAGGTCCGGGACGTGGTCGCCTCGCTGGCGATCAACCCGAACACGGTGCTGAAGGCCTACAAGGAACTGGAGACCAAGGGCCTGACGGCGGGGCGGCCCGGCCAGGGCACGTTCATCCAGGCCACGCTGAGCCAGGTCGCGCTGCCCGAGCTGGCCGGGCTGAGAAAGGCCCTGCTGGGCTGGCTGGCGGCCGCGGACGGGGCCGGGCTGGACGAGGACGGGATGGTGGCGCTGTTCACCAGCGCGCTGCGGGATTTCCATGAGCGCCGCGGCGGGTCGCGGGTCCGCCGCGGCGCGGCGAGTGACGGAACGGAGGGCGTCGCATGAGCGTGAACGTGATCGAGGCCAGCGGGCTGGGTAAGCGGTACGGGGGCACCTGGGCGCTGCGGGAGTGCAACCTGGCGGTCCCGGCCGGGCACGTGGCCGCGCTGGTCGGCCCGAACGGCGCGGGTAAGACCACGCTGCTGAACCTGGCGGTCGGCCTGGCCGAACCAAGCGCGGGTGGCGTGACCGTGCTCGGCGGCCGGCCGCCCGGGTCGCCGGCCGCGCTGGACGGCATCGCGTTCGTCGCGCAGGACACGCCGCTGTACAAGAACCTGTCCGCGGCCGACATGCTGCACCTGACGGCAAACCTGAACCGCCGCTTCGACCAGCCCTACGCGCGGGCCCGGCTGGCCGAGCTGGGCATCCCGCCGAAGCGGAAGGCCGGGAAGCTGTCCGGCGGCCAGCAGGCGCAGCTCGCGCTGACCCTGGCGCTGGCCCGCCGGCCGCGGCTGCTGGTGCTGGATGAGCCGATGGCGATGCTGGACCCGGTGGCCCGGCACGATTTCATGGCCACGGTGCTGACGGCGGCGGCCGAAGACGGCGTGTCGGTGGTGCTGTCCTCGCACGTGCTGGCCGAGCTGGAGCGGGTGGCCGATTACCTGATCCTGTTGTCGCGGGGCCGGGTGCAGGTGGCCGGGGAGGTCGATGACCTGCTCGCCTGCCACCGGGTACTGACCGGCCCGGCCGCCGAGGCCGGCCGGTATGCGCAGTGGCCGGTGGTGCATGTCCGCCGCGCCCAGGCCCAGGCTCATCTGCTGGTCCGGGCCGCCGCCGACGACCCGGTCCCGGCGGGCTGGGAGGCGCATCCGGTCGGCTTGGAGGAACTTGCCCTGGCCTACCTGCGCGAGCCCGGCGCCGCGGCGCTGCCCGGGCCGGCCCGCGGCCGGGCTCTGCCGCTTGAAGCTGGCGAACCGTCGGAGGTGACGCGATGACCGCGCTGAGAGTGCCCGCCCGCCCAGAGCAGGACGCGAGCCCGCGGCCGGTGCCGTGGCGGCGGATGGCCTGGGTCACCTGGCGGCAGCACCGGATCGCGCTGGCCGGCTTGGCCGTGTTCCTCAGCGCGCTGGCGGTGTGCCTGTGGCTCGCCGGCCTTAAAACGCACCACGTCTTCGCCGCCGCGGTCGCCGCCTGCCGCCCGGGAGCCTCAGACGCCTGCGCTGCCATGAGCACCAGCATCATTGGCACGAACGGCTTCCTGTCGAATGGCTTCATACTGCAGGCGGTGCCGGTGCTGATCGGGGCGTTCGTCGGGGCGCCGGTGCTGGGCCGGGAGCTGGAAACCGGCACCTTCCGGTACGCCTGGACCCAGGGCTTCGGCCGGTGGCGCTGGGCGCTCGCCAAGCTGGCGCTGCTCGCGGTCGCGGTGGCGGCCGCCGCCGGGGTGTTCAGCCTGCTGTTGTCCTGGTACTACCAGCCGTACTTCGCCGCAGCCAACCAGTCCCTAGGCCTTTCCGAGCTGACACCGTTCTCTCCCGGCGTGTTCGACCTGCGCGGGGTCACGTTCGCCACCTGGACGCTGGCCGCCTTCGCGATCGGCGCCCTGGCCGGCATGCTCATCCGCCGGGTCGTCCCCGCGATTGTCGCCACCCTGGTCGCCTACGCCGGGCTCGCCTTCGCGGCCGGCGGGTGGCTGCGCCCGGCCTACATGACGCCGGTGGTCACCAGCAACCTGAACGTGCCAGGCTCCGCGTGGATCATCAGCCAGTGGTGGACCAAGGGCGGCAGGTTCGCCTTCGCCGGCTGGCCCCCCGACCGACTCCTTCAGCAGTTCTGCCCAGCGGGCCCTCCGGGCGCGGTGGGGCCTGGCGGCAAACCGAAAGAGGTAGCCCTCGCACAGTGCCTCACCTCGCACGGCTACACGCAATGGACCAGCTACCAGCCGGCCAGCCGGTTCTGGCCATTCCAGTGGATCGAGGGCGGATGGCTGCTCGCGCTGTCAGTGCTGCTCATCGCCGCCACCGTCTGGCTGGTCCGCCGTCGCGCCGCCTGAGCCGCCCGGCAACCGCGGCTCAACCCGCCAGCAGTCATCGTCCTGACGACCGCGGCAACCAAGGCCACCAAAGGTTGTCAGCCACGGCCGCGAGGTTACCGGCGGTGACAACCTGGCCCACGGGACGAGGGATTGCAGGTACAAATTGTGCCGGTCGCGAGGCCTCCCCGGGCTCAGGTGTCAGGGTCGGGATCTGCGTCCGCGTCCTCAAGTTCTGGATCCACCCCGCCTTCCCGGTGCTTTTCCGAGGCGCGCATCACAGCCCGCATCTTGGCGAACTCATCGGCGTCCGCCACGTCGGGCTCGCTGCCACGCTGATCGCCGGCGTCTTCCGGCGCCGGCCTGCGGTCACTCATTTCCAGATCCTCCTTCAGAAGCTGGACTCCATGCCCTGCACGGTACCGGGGAACCAGGCGTCGCAGCCCGACGGGCCGGGCGCGGGGAAGCGTGCTGTCTGTGGGCTGCCTGGTTAGCGAACCCGGGCCCGCAGGAACTTCCCGATCCGGTCGGTGGCCTCGGCAGCCTCGGGGGTGCCGAGCAGGAGCTGGTAGACGTGGGGCAGGCCCTCGCCGATCTGCAGGGTGACGTCGACGCCAGCTCGGGCTGCTGCTGTGGCCAGGCGTTCGGAATCGCTGAGCAGCAGGTCGGCCGTGCCTACCTGGATAAGCAGCGGCGGGAGCCCGTGCAGTGCGGCGAACAGCGGCGAGGCCAGGGGCGTCTTAGGGTCAGCTCCGGCCAGGTAGTCGGCGGCGAACTGGCGGAGCATGGCGGGGGTGGAGATCGGGTCCTGCTCGGCGCGCTCGGTCATCGAGGCCCCCGAGCTGGTCAGATCCACCGTCGGGGACATCAGTGCGGCGGCCGCGGGCAATGCCTGCCCGGCGTCACGCAGGGCCACGAGCAGGGCGACGGTGAGCCCTCCGCCAGCCGAGTCGCCGGCCACCGCTATTGATGGCGCGCTCAGGTCCTGGTCGGCGCGGAGCCAGTGCCATGCGGTCAGGACGTCGTCGATGGCGGCGGGGAAGGGATTCTCGGGGGCCAGGCGGTATTCGGGGAACAGCACCCGCATCCCGCTGGCCCGGCCCAGCCGGGCGGCCAGCTCGCCGTCGCTGCGCAGCGACCCGAGCTCGTAACCTCCGCCGTGCAGAAACAGGAGCACCCGGCCGGTGTCCGCTCTGGGGGCGTCAAGCCAGTGGGCTGGCACCCCGTCAGCGGTCACCTCCCGCACCCGCACGTCCTCAGGCACCGGATAAAGGCGGTCCCCGGGGACGAAGGCGGCGCGGCGCTCTTCCAGCGTCGGCGGGGCCTGGCCGCCGCTGGCCTTCCGCCGGTCCCTTAGGGCGTCGATCGCGTCCTGCATGGCCTGGCTCGGCATGTCGGTATCTCCTTTGGCCTGGGCTGCCTGCCTGATCCGGTGTGGACGACGCTTTAGCGGCCGGGCCAGGAAGCGGCGACGGTCCCGGTGCGGGC
>CAWDXO010000007.1:0-221624 GCA_963806335.1 uncultured Actinomycetes bacterium | reverse complement strand
GACGCCGGGGAAGTCCCCCGCGCTGCCTTCCCCCACGCCCGCCGCACCGCCGCCGCCCGGATCCAGCCCGGCGGTCATCCGCCGGCTGCTCACCTCGGCGGCGGTCGTGCTGGCCGTGGTGCTGCTCTTCCTCGCTTACCTGCAGGTGTCGCGGACCTACGCGGAGAACTCCGACGAGTCCAACGACTTGCTGATGGCGTGGGACATGCTGCACGGCAACGTGCTGCTGCACGGCTGGTACCTGTCCGACGTCTCGTTCTACACCACCGAGCTGCCGCAGTACGCGATGCTCGAACATTTCCTCGGCCTGCACGCCGATACCGCCCATGTCGCGGCGGCGATGACCTACACGCTCGTCGTGGTGCTGGCCGTGCTGCTGGCCCGGGGCACGGTGTCCGGCCGCGACGCGTGGCCGCGGATGCTGCTGACCGCCGGCATCATGTTCGCGCCTCAGCTCGGGGTCGGCGTCTTCATCCTGCTGCTGTCCCTCGGGCACATCGGCACCGCCGTGCCCCTCCTGCTGATCTGGCTGGTGCTCGACCGGTTTGACGAGGCCGAAGGGACGAAACGGCGATGGGCGCCTGTCATCGCCGGTCTGCTGCTGACCTGGGCTCTGATCGCCGACCCGCTCGTCCTCGTGGCGGGGGTCGTCCCGCTCGTGGCGGTGTGCGCCGTGCGCGCCGTCCGCGGCGGGCCGCGGTGGTACGAGGTGTCCCTGGCCGTCGCGGCGATCCTCGCCGAGGGTCTCGCCTCGCTGGTCAACTGGCTGCTCCGGGCCAGCGGCGGGTTCATCTTGCACCCCGTGGGGTACTCGCTGGCCTCACCGCGCCGCTGGCCGAAGCACGCCTACGTGACCGCGGAGGGACTGCTCGCACTGTTCGGCGCCAAGCCGCAGGGCTCGGCGATCGAGCTGGCTTTCGCCCTGGTGCACCTGGCCGGGGTGGTCCTCGTGGTGTGGGCCATGTGGCGGGTGGCGCGGCACTTCGGCAGCTGGCCCGACCGGATCAGCCAGATCCTGCTGGTCGCGATCGTCATCAACGTGGCGGCGTACCTGCCGAGCACGCTGGCCGACGCGACCGACCTGAACGCCAGGGAGTTCGCTGTCGTGCTGCCGTTCGGAGCCGTGCTGGCGGGCCGGACGCTGGCGGCCGGCCTGCAGACCCGCGCGCGCGAAGCCGGCGGCTGGCCCGGGTGGCAGAAATGGCTGGCCTCGGCCGTGGTCGCGGCCTATGCGGCCAGCCTCGGGTACGCCGCGGCTCAGCCGTCCGTCCCCGCGGCCAACGACCAGCTGGCGGCGTTCCTGGCCGCGCACCGCCTGACCAGCGGCATCGGCGGGTACTGGGAATCGAGCGTGGTCACCGTCGGCAGCGACGGCGCCGTCACGATCCGGGCCGTGCTGCCCGGAACGCTGCAGCCCGACCTATGGGAGGCCAAGGGTTCCTGGTATGACCCCGGATCGCACCAGGCCACGTTCCTCGTCACCGACAGTCAGCCCGGGTTCTTCCATCACTGGCAGCCCGCCGCCGCGGTGCTGGCGGCCCTGGGCCGGCCCGCCCGCAGCTACCGTACCGGCCCCTACACCGTGTCCGTCTGGGACAAGAACTTGCTGGTCCTCCCCTCGCAGCCGGCCCGGTGACCCGGCATTCGCCGCCGGATGCTGTTGTCAGGGGGCGACGGGACGTAGCCTTGGCGTGTGGACCGGCGAATATTCGGGGTCGAGAACGAGTACGGCGTTACCTGTACCTTCCGCGGGCAACGGCGGCTCTCGCCCGACGAGGTGGCGCGCTACCTGTTCCGGCGCGTGGTGTCATGGGGCCGTAGCAGCAACGTCTTCCTCAGGAACGGGGCGCGGCTCTACCTCGACGTGGGCAGCCATCCCGAGTACGCCACGCCCGAGTGCGACAACGTCCTTGACCTCGTCGCGCACGACAAGGCGGGGGAGCGGATCCTGGAGGGACTGCTCGTCGATGCCGACCGGCGGCTGCGGGAGGAGGGTATCGCCGGCGATATCTACCTGTTCAAGAACAACACGGATTCCGCGGGCAACTCCTACGGCTGTCATGAGAACTACCTGGTCGGCCGCCACGGCGAGTTCGGCAGGCTGGCCGACATCCTGATCCCGTTCCTGGTCACCCGGCAGGTCATCTGCGGCGCGGGCAAGGTGTTGCAGACGCCGCGGGGCGCGGTGTACTGCGTGAGCCAGCGGGCCGAGCACATCTGGGAGAGCGTGTCGTCGGCCACCACCCGGTCCCGGCCGATCATCAACACCAGGGACGAGCCGCACGCGGACGCCGAGCGGTTCCGCCGGCTGCACGTGATCGTGGGCGACTCCAACATGAGCGAGACCACGACGCTGCTCAAAGTCGGATCGACCGACCTGGTGCTGCGGATGATCGAGGCCGGCGCGATGATGCGCGACCTGACCCTGGACAACGCGATCCGGGCCATCCGTGAGGTCAGCCACGACATGACCGGCCGCAGCCGGATCAGGCTGGCGAATGGGCGCGAGCTCAGCGCCCTTGACATCCAGTACGAGTACCTGAACCGCGCGAAGGACTTCACCGACAAGAACGGCGCCGACCCGGTCAGCAAGCGGGTCCTCGACATGTGGGAGCGTGCGCTCAGCGCGATCGAGACCGGCAACCTGGACCTGATCGCGCGCGAAATCGACTGGGTCACCAAGTACCAGCTGATCGAGCGGTACCGGGCCCGGCACGATCTGCCGCTGTCCTCGCCGCGGGTGGCCCAGCTCGACCTGGCCTACCACGACGTGCACCGTGGCCGGGGCCTGTACTACCTGCTGCAGCGCGCCGGCGCGGTGGAGCGGGCCGCCCGCGACATCGACATCTTCGAGGCCAAGTCGGTACCGCCGCAGACGACGCGGGCGAAGCTGCGCGGCGAGTTCATTCGCCGGGCTCAGGAGAAACGGCGCGATTTCACCGTCGACTGGGTGCACCTCAAGCTGAACGACCAGGCTCAGCGGACCGTGCTGTGCAAGGACCCGTTCCGCTCGGTGGACGAGCGAGTCGAGAAGCTCATCGCCGGCATGTGACCGGCGCGCCGGGCCCAGCTCGCTGAATGACCTCCCGCTTCCTGGTAGTCACGCGGCATGCCACCGTCACCGGGGCCCGCGAATGGCGGTCAAGCAGGCGGGCGCCACGATATTGTTCAGGGGACCACCGCGCGCTGGCCCAACACGCCGCGCAGACTGGGGCAGGCCGCAGATGAGGGAGGCCGGATCTTCCACCATTCTGGTTTCCCGAGCCGATTAGACTCTCGGAACGCGGCCCGGCCTGTACGCGGCCTGCGGCGTGATCGTCGACCGGGGCACTTAGTGTGGCCTGGTCCAGGCAGTGAGCAGCCAAAAACTATACGTCCAGCTGGCTCGTGCGGGCGCATGAGCCAACCCCAATGGTAGGTTTCCCCGAGTGACTGTGGATAGCGCATCACCCACCACACGGCTATACGTCGGCGTCCGGGCGAGGATGAGGCCATCCAGGCACATAGTCGGGGTCGGGGTGCTGACCGCGCTGATGGCCGCCGGCTACTCCGTGTTCTCGCTTGTCCTCAACTACACCTTCCAGACCTCGTCGTATGACCTAGTTATCTTCGATGAGGCGGTGCGCTCTTACGCTCATTTCGAACCCGGAATCTCACTTATCAAGGGCCTGCACAACAACTTCGGCCCAAACTTCTCCGTCCTCGGTGACCACTGGTCGCCGATCCTCGCGGCGCTGGCCCCGCTGTACTGGATCTTTAGCGGCCCGCAGACCCTCCTGGTGGCCCAGGCGGTGCTCTTCGCGCTCGCGGTCCCGCCGCTGTGGCTGTTCACCCGCCGGACGTTCGGCGGCGGGCGCAAGGCCACCATCGCCGCCTACCTGGTCTCGGTCGCGTATGCGCTGAGCTGGCCGATTGCCTCGGCGGCGGCCTTCGACTTCCACGAAGTCGCGTTTGCTCCCGTGCTGACCGCGGTGGCGCTCGAGCGCCTGTCGGCGGGTCGGCTGCGGACCGCGCTCATCGCGCTGGCGGCCCTGCTGCTGGTCAAGGAGGATATGGGCCTGTTCGTCGCCGGGATCGGGGTGTACCTCGCCGTGGCGCGCCCGAAGACCGTGCCCAGGCAGCGACTGGTGGCTCTCGCCCTCGTCGTCTTCGGCGTAGCGGACACCTGGGTGGCGACCTACCTGCTGATCCCGGCCTTCGGCGGCCGCTCGGACTACTACTGGGCCTACGGCGCGCTCGGTCACAATGTGCCGCAGGTTCTGGAGCACATCGTCACTCATCCCGTCAGCGCGGTGCGGCTGTTCGTCACCCCCCGGGTCAAGCTCGACACCATGTTGTGGCTGCTGGCCCCGTTCTGCTTCCTTCCGCTGCTGTCGCCCTTGACGATCGCTGTCATCCCGCTTCTGGCGGAACGGATGCTCCAGAACCAGTTCCCCAACTGGTGGTTCACCGCGTATCACTACAATGCCTACCTGGTGATTGCCCTCGCATTCAGTGCCGTCGACGGCGCGGCACGGCTGGATCGGTGGGTCACGCGGGTCAGGCGGCACCGCGCGCTGGCGCAGGCAGCCGAGACAGCGGAGACAACACAGATACCGGCGCGGGCGGACCGGGGCGCGGGCACGGTGGCGCTCGTCGCCGCCGCGGCGATATGCATCGTCTCGGTCTGCCTGGTGCCCCGATTCGCCCTCGGAGCCGCCCTCCACCCGTCGTTCTACCATCGGAACGCGGAAGAGACGACCGCGGCCGCCGCGGTGGCCGCCGTCCCGGCCGGGGTTACGGTCGAGGCGGTGAATCCCCTCGGTCCGCACCTCGCCGGGCGGGATACCGTCCTGCTCTGGGACGGTGATGGCGGGACCCCGCTATACCCGCCGTGGGTGGTCGCGGCCGTAGTCGGGAGGCAGTTCACCTTCCACTCCGTCAAGCAGCAGGAACAACGAATCGCGCTGCTTAGGAAGCACGGCTACCAGACCGTTTTCGACCGGGGAGGATTCATCGTGCTGCACAGTCCCGACGCGGGCCCGCCCGGCGCGGGTGCCGCGGAGAACGCGGGATGAGCGTGATCCGGCCTAAGACCGCCGGCTCGTCCGCGCCCGACGCCGCGGACGGCACCGGGCACCCGGCCGGCCCGCCGGACGCCGCCGGACGGGTGCTCGGACGGTTGTCGGTGCTGCCCACGCTGCTCGTGGTGTCGTGGCTGCTGGCTGGATTCCCGCTACTGTTCATCGGCCATTTCACGCCGGTCCTCACGCTGCTGCTCTCGGTTCCTGTGGCCGTAGTGCTGGTCCCGCTCGGGCTGCGCTGGATTTCCGGCCCGTCGCCGGACGCCTGGCCCGCGCGCCGCCCGGAGACCGCGCGGCAGCCGGAGAGAAAGCGCACGCCCTGGTGGACGGTCGGCGCCGTCCTGGCGGTCGCGATCGCGTTCGGCGCCGATCAGGTGATCTATCATTCGCAGTTCATCATCGTGATGCGCGACCCGGCGTCTTACTTCCAGTTCGCCGAATGGATCTCCCGACACGGCTCGCTGCCGATCCCGCAGGATCGTGCCGCCTTCGGTGGCATGCACAGCGGCTTGGTCTTCGGTAGCTTCGCCTACTACCAGGTCGGCAACATCATCGTGCCGCAGTTCATGGCCGGGCTGCCAATGGTGCTCGCCGGGGCGATGTGGGCGGGCGGCGCGAACGCCGCGCTGCTGGCGGCGCCGGTGCTCGGGGCGGCCGCGCTGCTCACCTTCGGCGGGCTGACCGCCAGGCTCGTCGGGCCGCGGTGGGCGCCGCTGGCGGTCCTCGCCCTCGCGCTTTCCATGCCTGAGCAGTTCACCAGCCGGTCGAACTACAGCGAGCCGCTGGCGCAGATCCTCTTCCTCGGCGGGCTTTGCCTGGTGATCGATTCCCTCAGCCGGGACCGGGCCGGAGGGGCCCGGGTCCTCGCGGCGATCGGGGGCCTCGCGCTCGGCCTGACCATGCTGGTGCGCATCGACGGGGCCAGCGACATCCTGCCGGTGGTCCCGTACTGCGGTCTGCTGCTTCTCGGCCGCCGTCGGCAGGCGTTGCCGCTGATCGGCGGCGTCGCGGTCGGCGGGGCCTACGGCATCATCGACGGGCTGGTTCTTTCCCGGCCGTACCTGGAGACCAACAAGTCGTCGCTGGTGCTGCTGGCGCTGGCGGCCGCTCTCGTGCTCGTCGTGACGCTAGTGGCGCTGCCACTGCTATGGAAACGTGGCCTGCCGGAGGTGAAGGGGAGATGGCTGCCGGATGCCGCCTCGGTGGTGGCGGTCCTGATCGTCGTCGCCTTCGCCGTCCGCCCGTACGTGCAAACGGTACACACGGCGATGAACAACGCCACCGAGCAGGTCATAGCCTCCTATCAGCGGGACAATCACCTGCCGGTCGACCCGGCGCGCACCTACGCCGAGCAGAGCCTGCACTGGGTGTTCTGGTACATTGGCGTGCCGGCGGTGATTCTCGCCACGGTCGCCGCGGCGCTGCTGTCCCGGCGGTGCCTGCGCGGCCAGGCCCCGCACTGGACGCTGCCACTGATAACCTTTGCGTGGACAATCGTCACATTCTTGTACCGGCCGGCCATCACTCCCGATCAGCCGTGGGCCAGCCGTCGGCTCGTCCCCGCCGTATTGCCGGGCTTCATCCTGCTGGCGGTGTGGGCGTCGTCCTGGCTGGTTCGCTGGCTCGATGAGCATGGCTACGCCGGGGTGCCCAGTGTCGGCTCGGGCGTCGTTCTCGTGGCCGCCCTGCTGGTGCCGCCCTCGATTACGACGTTCGGCCTCGGCGCCAAGACCGGCGGCCCGCTCGGGGTCTCGCTGACCGCTGACGGCCTGGCGTCCAAGACCACATATGGGGGCGAACTCGCCGCGGTCGACAGCCTGTGCGCGGCGATCCCCAAAGACTCATCAGTCGTCATCATCGACGGCCCGGTCGCCGACCGGTTTACCGAGATTGTCCGCGGGATGTGCGGAGTCCCGACGGCCCGCGTCACGCCCTCCGGCCGCTCCCCGGACGCCTCGGTCATCCAGCCGATAGTGCGGGCCATCCAGCAGGCCGGGCGGCGGCCGGTCCTCCTCGCCGCCAAAGCGTCGGAACTCCAGCCCTACCACGGGCTCGTGAGGAAGGTCATGACACTGAGCACGAAAATGGACAGCAACACGCTGATGACACCGCCATGGACGACCAAGCCGATCGAGATGAGCATCTGGATGTGGGAGCCGGCGCCGTGACCGCATACCTCGACGACCCCCGGGCCGTCCCCCCAGGCCCGGCGGTGGCCGCGACCTCGGCGGCCGATCCGCTGCCGTCGGCTCCTTACGTCTCGATCATCCTGCCCTGCTACAACGAGCAGGGTCACGTGACGGACGAGGTAGCGAGGATCTGCGCGGCCATGGACGCCAGCGGGTACGGCTACGAGCTGCTAGCCTTCGACGACGCCTCAACCGATCAGACGCTGGCCCGCCTGTATGAGGCCGCGCCTCGGTTTCCGCACATGCAGGTCGTGCCCTTCCACCGCAACGGCGGGTCCGGCACCGTGCGCCGCATCGGCACCCAGCGGGCGCGGGGCGAGATCGTGGTGTGGACCGATGCCGACATGACCTATCCGAACGATCGGATACCCGAGTTGGTCCAGATGCTCGAGAAGGATCCGGGCCTGGACCAGGTCGTGGGGGCGCGGACCAGCGAGCAGGGCTCGCACAAGCTGCTGCGGGTCCCGGCCAAATGGCTCATCCGCAAGCTCGCGGAACGGCTCACCAACGCCCAGATCCCTGACCTGAACTCTGGGCTCAGGGCGTTCCGGCGCGAGGTCGCGCGACCGTACCTGCGGCTGCTGCCACCCGGCTTCTCCTGCGTGACCACGATTACCGTCGCGTTCCTAGCTAACCAGCACGAGGTACGCTACGTGCCGATCGAGTACGCCAAGCGGTCGGGGACCTCGAAGTTCAAGTTCGTCAAGGACGCATACCGCTACATCCTGCAGGTACTGCGGATGGTGATGTACTTTAACCCACTCAAGGTGCTGATGCCCGTGGCCCTGTTCCTGATCGGGCTCGGCATCGTCAAGGGCATCTACGACGTGGTGGTGCACCCGCTGCGCTTGTCGGTCAACACTGTGCTGATCTTCGTGACCGGGCTACTCATCGCCTCGCTTGCCCTGCTCGCTGATCTGATCGTCCGGTCGAGAGGAGACGTCTGATCGCCGCGAACATCGACGCAACCGGTCCCGGGACCCGCGTCACGGTAATCGGCATCGGGTATCTCGGGCTGACGCACGCGGTGTGCCTGGCTGAGTTCGGGCACGACGTGCTCGCCGTCGACACCGATGCCCGCAAGGTGGCGCAGGCGGCCAGCGGGATCGCGCCGTTTTTCGAGCCTGGGCTGCAAGAGCTGTTGCACAAGCAACTGGACACCGGCCGACTGCGGTTCACGACCAGCCACGCGGAGGCGGCCACCTTCGCCGATATCCATTTCCTGTGCGTCGGGACGCCGCAGGCGCCGGACGGCTCGGCCGACCTGTCCCAGGTCTACGCGGCGACGGACGCGCTGGCGCCGCACCTGGCCGCCCCGTGCCTGATCGCCGGGAAGTCCACAGTCCCGGTGGGCACGGCACGGGCGCTGGCGGCGCGGATCGCCGCGCAGGCGCCGGCCGGAGCCGGAGCCGAGGTCATCTGGAACCCCGAGTTCCTGCGAGAGGGCTCCGCGGTACGGGACAGCCTAATGCCGGACCGCATCGTCCTGGGCACAATGTCGCAGCGGGCGGCTGACCGGCTGAGGCAGGTGTACGCCAGGCCGCTCAGCCAGGGCGTTCCGGTACTGGTGATGGACCTGGAGACGGCCGAGCTCGTCAAGATGTCGGCCAACGCCTTCCTGGCCACCCGGCTGTCCTTCGTCAACGCCTTGGCCGAGGTTTGCGAGGCCACCGGCGCCGACGTGACGGCGCTGGCCGGGGCGCTGGCGTATGACGAACGGATCGGCAGGCACTTCCTGACCCCTGGCCTCGGCTACGGCGGGGGATGTCTGCCCAAGGACGTCCGTGCCTTCGGCGCGGTCGCGGAACAGCTGGGCGTCACCTCGCTGGCTACGCTGCTCACCGAGATCGACGTCATCAACATGCGCTGCCGGTCGCGTACGGTGGAGCTGGCCCGTGAGCTAGTCGGCGGCTCGCTAGCCGGGCGCCAGGTCGCCGTGCTGGGCCTGGCGTTCAAGCCGGGCAGCGACGACGTGCGCAACTCGGCCAGCCTGGACGTGTGCGGTCGCCTGGCCGCCGAGGGCGCGGTCGTGACGGCGCACGACCCAGTCGCCCTGCGCAGCGCGGCGCTCGTCCGGCCCGATCTGCGGTACGCCGAGTCTGCGGTCGAGGCGGCGGCTGGAGCGGACCTGGTCCTGCACCTCACCGAGTGGGAGGAGTACCGCCTGACCGACCCGGCGGTTCTCGGAGCCGTCGTCGCGCGGCGCAATGTCATCGATGCCAGGTCCGCTCTTGACGAGCAGCGGTGGCGGTCAGCCGGCTGGTCCTTCCGGGCCCTGGGACGTCCCTGAGCGGGCCAGGACCACGAGCCCGGTCCCGGTGTTCGGGAACGCCCGCTCCACCACCCGGAACGGCGCGGTTCCCCACCGGTTAACCGCGCCCGCGACGCCGCCGGACGGCTGGAGCAGCCGGCCCGATCCGGCGGTCCGCTCGGCGACCGACGTGGCCCTGGCCGTGCCGATCCGCCGGCGGCCGACCAGGTTGCGTCCGGCCTCCAGCAGATAGCCCAGCGGAAAGCCGTAAAGCTGCAACTGGATCTGGGTGAAACCACAGCTGGTCAGCAGGGCCGCCATGGCCTCCGGGTCGTAGCGGCGGAAGTGGCCGGCCAGCTCGTCAGCCGGACCGTACCTGTGCTGGTGCGCCGGGACCGACAGGAGCAGCCAGCCGTTGGCCCGGAGCCTGCCCGCCCACCCCTTCACCGCCGCCGCGTCATCCTCGATGTGCTCAAGGACCTCGAAGGCGCATACCAGGTCGAACTGGCGGTCGCCGAGATCCTCGAAGGTGACGTTGCGGACCTCGCCCCGGCCGGCCCTCCTGATCCGCTCGCTGGCTACGGCCCAGGACCCCTCGTCCGGCTCCACGCCCAGATAGCGGTAGCGCTGGGCTAGCCGGACCCCGAGTGACCCCCGGCCGCAGCCGACTTCAAGCACGTCACTGACGTCGGCGGGCAGCATGCGCCGCACGATCTCGTAGCGCAGCCAGGCGTTCGGCGTCAGTGGCGCTATAGCGTCGATCACGTCGATGTCCCCTCGCGGTCGTTTGGTTGCGGCCGCGGCATCCGCACCTGGCGCCTTAGCCCTCGATTGTGTGGCCGCGCCAAGTTCCTTGACGAGCGGGGTCACGATCCGCTCCGGCATGAATTGCTCCTCGGCCAGCATGCGCGCCTGTCGCCGCAGCCGGGCCAGTTCGCCGCGGTCACCGGCCAGCCGCAGCAAGGCCGCGGCCAGCGCGTCTGGGTCGCCGGGCGGCACCAGGACGCCCGCCCCGGCCAGCGCCCGGCGCTGCGGGGCGGTATCCGAGGTCACGATCGCGCACCCGGCCGCGGCGCCTTGGAACACCTTGTTCGGCACCACCCGCAGCGCCTTGTCCGCGGCGCCGAAGACGCCGAGGCAGACGTCGTGGCCAGCCACGAGCGCGGGCAGTTCGGCGGCGGGTACCCAGTCCAGCCAGCGGACCGCGTCGCTGGGGCCTGCCGCGGCCATCGTCGCGGCCCTGTCCTGGCCGCTGCCGATCATGGTGACCTCGACGGGCGCCCCGGCCATCCGGCTCAGCGCGGCACCGATGACCGGAGCTCCCTGCAAGGGGGTGTACAAGCCGTAGAACACCACCCGCAGCGGCCGGTCGGCGTCCTGGACTGCTGCCGTCCCTTCCTGTTCGGCAGTCACAGCCGCCTCATACCACGCCGACGGTGCGCCCACCGGTACCACTACCGCCCGGGCTTGGTGCCGTTCGGGCAGCCGGACCAGGTGTTCCTCGGTGTCAACCACGACGATGTCGGCTGCCCTCAGGGCGCCGGCGTCGATCATCTTCAGCAGGGCCTGGCGCGCGTTCCCGCCTAGCCGACGGTCCCGCGCGGTGTCGCTGGCCCCGGTAAGGTGGTCGAGCACTACCGGTATCCCGCGGAAGATCAGCCTGGCGAGGTGGACGTCGAAGTGACCGAGGTAGCCGACCAGCACCACATCCGGTTCGGGCATCCGGCGAGCGGCCCGGGCCAATCCCTGCCAGCGCAGGGCGAGGCGGACCAGCAGGGCCGGAGATCGCCACGGGTGCGCCAGCATGTCCACTCTGGCCGCAGTATCCAGGCCCAGCGGCGCGTTGCATTCGGCCACGTCCATCCCGCAAGTCCGCAGGCCCTCGGCGATCGTGGCGATTCTCGGATGCAGCGATGTGTCATAAGTGCCGAACAGCAGAACGCGCATGGTCCCCTACCTTAGTGTTCCCGGTCTTGTCGATAGTCAGGAACGCCCGAATGACGAAACCCTAAGGTTAGGCTGTCGCTATGCCGGATCGCCCCGCGCTCCCGGATCGCCACGCGCTCCCGGATCGCCCGCCCGCCGTCGCAGGCGAGCAACCCGGCGGTAACGACGTGGCGCATGGCGGGGGACGTCCCTTGTGGGCCGCGGTCCGGCGGATCCTCACCGGCAGGCCGATCCGCTGGGGCTTCGGCGCGGCCGCGGTCGCCCTCGGCTGTTACGCGGTGGCCCGCCAGTGGACGGAGGTGCGGGCCGCGCTGGCCAGCATCGGGGTGCTGACGGTAGCCGCCGCCATGGTCAGCGTCCTGCTGGCCATGTTCGCGTCGATGCAGATGTGGAGGGTGCTGCTCGCCGCGCTCGGATCGCCGCTGCCGATCCGGGTCGGGGCCCGGATCATGTTCGTCGGCCAGCTGGGCAAGTACCTCCCTGGATCGGTCTGGTCGGTGCTGGCGCAGATGGAGCTGGGCAACGCCCACCGCGTGCCCCGGCATCACTCGGGCAGCGCCTCGGTGCTCGCCATGCTCCTGGCCCTGTTCAGCGGGCTGCTCACCGCCCTGGTCACGCTGCCCTTCGTGGCGAGCTCGACGCCCTACCTGTGGGCCTTCCTGGCCGCCCCGTTCCTGCTGGCCTGCCTGCATCCGAAGGTGCTCAATTATGGGCTCGGGCGGTTGTTCCGGCTGACCCGGCGCCCTCCGCTCGAGCGGCCGCTCACCGCCCGCGCCATTGCCACCTCACTGACCTGGTCGTTCGGAGCGTGGATCTTCTATGGTCTGCAAATCTGGCTGCTCGCGACGCGGCTCGGCGCGCCTCGCGGCACGACGGCACTGCTGGCCCTCGGTGGCTTCGCCTTCGCCTGGAGCGTCGGTTTCCTGGTCGTGTTCGTACCGGCCGGGGCCGTCGTGCGGGAAGTGCTGCTCGTCGCCTTGCTCAGCCCGGTGATCGGCGTCAGCAAGGGCACCGCCGTGGCCCTGGTCTCCCGCGTCCTGACCACCGTCGGTGACATGCTGGCGGCCGGCGTGGCCGCCGGGTACTTCCGGCAGTCCGGGCTCGGGCGGTCCGGGACCAACCCGGAGGATGCGGCCAGCGGTGACCCGAGATAAGGAGAGTTAGATGGAGCCGATCGGCATCGACGGCGCCTGGACGTTCACCCCCCGGATCTTCCACGACACCAGGGGGTCTTTCCTGGAGTGGTTCCAGGCCGCGGACCTGTTCACGTCGCTCGGCTACCAGCCGCAAGTCGCGCAGGCCAACTGCTCGGTCTCCCGGCGGGGAGTGATTCGGGGCATCCACTTCGCCGACGTCCCGCCCGGGCAGGCTAAGTACGTCGTCTGCGTCAGCGGCGCCATCCTCGACGTGATCGTCGACATCAGGGTCGGCTCGCCAGGCTACGGGCGCTGGGAGCCGGTGCGCCTGGATGACGCCAGCCGACGTGCGGTATTCCTCTCCGAGGGACTGGGGCACGCGTTCATGGCGCTCAGTGATGAGGCGACGGTCATCTACTTGTGCTCCACCGCTTACGCACCAGGACGAGAACATGGCGTACACCCGCTCGACCCGGACATCGGCATCGCCTGGCCGGCCGGCCCGGAACCGGTGCTATCCGACAAGGATGCCGCCGCCCCGACGCTCGAGCAGGCGCGGCGCGACGGGCTGCTGCCGGCCTACGCCGACTGCGCGGCCTATCTGGAGCGCCTACGCGGCACCGCCGACGGCGAGCGCGTGGCTCCCGGCACCCGGAGCCCGTGACCGGGCCTATTCAGCCGCCACGGACTGCCGCCCTGCGGCGGCGGCAACCTCGGGGAACGCCCGCTCCAGGGCGGGCCGCCAGTCGCCGAGGGGTGCCACGTCGGCCCGGGCCCAGGCACCGTGGCCGAGCACGCTGTAGGCGGGGCGGGGGGCCGGCCGGGTCAGCGCGCTGCTAGGGATCGGCCTGACCCGGGCCGGATCAGCGCCTAGCAGCCGGAAGATTTCGCGGGCCAGCTCGAACCACGTGGTCTGCCCGGAAGCGGTGGCGTGGTAGATGCCGGGACTGGCCGTCGAGCGAACCAGGGCCATGATCTGCCCGGCCACCTCGGCGGTCCAGGTGGGCTGGCCGTACTGGTCGTCGACCACGTCGACGGTCGGGCGCTGGTACTCCAGATTGATCATCGTACGCACGAAGCTCGGCCCGTGCGCCCCGTACAGCCAGGCCGTCCGGACCACGTAGCCCGCCCCGGGCAGGCGGCCGAGCACGGCGCGCTCGGCCGCCAGCTTGGTCCGCCCGTAAGCGGACCGCGGCGCTGGGATGTCGTCCTCAGCGTAGGGCCGCTCGGAGGTCCCGGCGAAGACGTAGTCGGTCGACGGCTGCACCAGGCGCGCCTGGACGGCCGCGCAGGCCGCGGCCAGATTGGCTGCGCCGGTGCCGTTCACCATCAGTGCCTGCTCCTCATTCGCCTCAGCGTCGTCCACGGCGGTCCAGGCCGCGCAGTTAACGACCACATCCGGGCGCAGCCCGGCCAGGACGTCGGCGACCGCAGCGGCGTCCGTCACGTCAAGGCCGGCCCGGTCCAGGGCAGTCACGCTCTCCCCGCAGCGACCCAGCAGGGTGACCAGGTCACGGCCGAGCATGCCGCCGGCCCCGGTCACCAGCCACCGGCTCATGATGCCTGCCCGGCGTCGGCCGGCGCCGCCAGCGCGGCCGCCCCGGACGCCGGCGCCGCCCCATCCGCGCCCACCGCGCCCGGCTGCTTCAGCGGCTCCCACCAGGGGCGGTTGTCCCGATACCACCGCACGGTCTCCGTTAGGCCCTGACGGAACGGGATCCGCGGGGCATAGCCCAGGGCCCGCAGCACCTCATCGTTCAGCGAGTAGCGCCGGTCGTGACCCTTGCGATCTGGCACGCGCGCGACCATGTCCCAGCCCGCCCCGCAGCACTCGAGCAACGCGCCGGTCAGCTCTAGGTTGGTCAGCTCGGCGTCGCCGTTGATGTGGTACGTCTCCCCCGCCCGGCCGCGCTCGAGCACCAGCTGGATGCCGCGGCAGTGGTCATCGACGTGGATCCAGCCACGGACATTGCCGCCGTCACCGTACAGCGGAACCTTCAGCCCGTCGAGCAGGTTGGTCACGAACAGCGGGATGACCTTCTCCGGGTACTGGTAGGGACCGTAATTGTTGCAGCAGCGGGTGATCCGCACGTCCAGCCCGTGGGTGCGGGCGTAGGCGCGGGCGATCAGGTCTCCCCCCGCCTTGGCCGCCGAGTACGGGGAGTTCGGCTCGAGCGGGGCCCGCTCGGTCCAGGAACCAGACTCCACGCTCCCGTACACCTCATCGGTGGAAACCTGCACGAGCGGTCCCACCCCGGCCTCCAGGCACGCCTGCAGCAGCACCTGCACTCCGGCCACGTTAGTGGCCACGAACGGCGCCGCGCCGGCTATCGACCTGTCCACGTGAGTCTCGGCGGCGAAGTTGATCACCGCGTCATGGCCGGGGATGAGCGAGCCGACGAGCGCGGCGTCGGCGATGTCGCCCCGGACGAACTCCAGCCGCGGGCTGCGGGAGACCGGCGCCAGGTTGGCCAGGTTGCCGGCGTAGGTCAGCGAGTCCAGCACGGTCACCCTGGCGTTCTCGTAGCCAGGGTAGCCGTCGGTCAGCAGCGTGCGGACGTAATGCGAGCCGATGAACCCGGCACCGCCGGTCACCAGGATCCTCACGAGGTATCTCCCGCCCAGCCTAGGAGCTAATCTGCACCTTGCTGTGATCCCCGAGAACCAGGCGGTGCGCCTTACGAACCCGGGGCGCGGGCGTCACCTCGACATCGTGGCCGATCAGGGATGCTTCGATCCGGCGGACGCCCCGGATAGAGGTCCCGCCCAGCACGATAGAATACTCGATTTCGCTGTCGGCGATGACACAGCCAGCCGCTACTGAAGTGAACGGGCCGATATAGGAGCCGGTCACCTCGGTCCCGGCGCCGATGATCGCCGGGCCCACGATCCGGGATCCGCTAACCCGGGCTCCTTCTTCGATCACCACCCGCCCGATCAACTCGCTGGCCGAGTCCGCGGTGCCGGCCATCCGCGGCTCGGCGCCCTCTAGCACCATCCGGTTGACTTCCAGCATGTCCGCGACGTTGCCGGTGTCCTTCCAGTAGCCGGAGATGGTCGTCGCCGTCACCTTCCGGCCGTGACGGATCAGCCACTGGATCGCCTCGGTGATCTCCAGCTCGCCTCGTGGTGACGGTGCCAGCGCGGCCACCGCCTCGTGTACCACCGGTGTGAACAGGTACACCCCGACCAGCGCCAGGTCGCTCTTGGGGTGCTCCGGCTTCTCCTCCAGGCCGACCACCTGGCCAGCCTGATCCAGCTCGGCCACGCCGAACTGGCGCGAGTCCGGCACTCGGGTCAGCATGATGTAGGCATCCGGCTGCTGTGAGCGGAACTCCTCCACCATCGCGGCGATCCCGCCCACGATGAAGTTGTCGCCCAGGTACATCACGAAGTCGTCGTCACCGAGAAACTCCCGGGCCATCAGAACCGCATGCGCCAGGCCCAGCGGGGCGGGCTGCTGGATATAGGTCACTCTCAGCCCGAACGCCCCGCCGTCGCCGACCGCTGACTGGATCGCCGGTGCCGTATCGCCGACCACGATCCCGACGTCGGTGACCCCCGCGTCCCGGATCGCCTCCAGGCCGTAGAACAGCACGGGCTTATTCGCGACCGGGACAAGTTGCTTGGCCGAGGTGTGCGTGATCGGCCGCAGCCGGGTACCCGCACCTCCCGCCAGGACCAGCGCCTTCACGGTTTGCGACGTCATCCCTTCGCCCGGCAGGAACAGCGTTCCTGAATCCTATCGAGAGCTAAGCGCGGCCAGTTCTGGCCGCAGCCGCGAGCGAACCCGCTAGTGAGTGCGGGCAGCAGATCGTGGTTCCAGACTATGACCTCGTAGCCGCCTATGCGCGCGATCCGCTGGGCCCGGCCGAACTGGGCGGTCGCGTCGGCTCGGGTACCGTCCGCCTTGTTAGCGCCGGTAAGCACGAGCAGCAGGAACGTCGCCCTGCTGGGCGGCTGGTACCACGACTGCCTGGATTCCCAGGCATAGGGGGTGAAACGGCCACAGGACAGATGGACCGACCGCACCTCCACCCGGCCGCCGGTCGCGACGGTCGTGACGTTGGCCGCCCAGTAGTCACCGATCCCCGAGGTCAGATGATTCGCGGTCAGCCACGAGGCCACGGCCTGCGTGATCGGCGGCCGCGGCGGGCTGCTGGCGTTGTAGGCGAGCGCGCCGGCGTAGCCGGCCAGCACCGCGAGCAGCGCGGGAACAAGCACCGAGGTCACCAGCCTGCGGGGGATGAGCCGGCCGGGTATGAGCCGGCCGGCGAGCACCGCGCCGAACGGGAGCACCGCGGCGAGTTCGTGCGTCGATCCGAGGTCAGAGGCCTGGGTGCTGAGCAGGTACGCGGCCAGGTTAACGGCGATGCCCACCAGGAGCAGCGGGACAAGCCGTTCGTCCGCCAGCAGCCGCCTGACCGCCATGCCACAGGCCCACGCCACCAGGATCAGGCCGGCGAGGTGCAGGATAGCCACCGCCACGGCAGGCCCGGACCGCAGCCCGATGAAATCCGCGCCGAACAGCGTCAGCACCGCTTGGAGCGTCAGCCAGGCATGATGCTGTATCTGCCCGGCCGTCGTGAAGGTCACGGTGACCGGGGCTACGACAAAGCCGCCGATGCGGCGGATCCAGGAGATCGCGGCCGTCGCCAGCGCGACCGAGGCCACCGCTCCGGCCAGCAGGCCCGCGTCGATGCGCCAGGACCCGCGTCGCTGGCAGATCCGGATGGCGGAGACCACGATGATTGGCAGGGCTCCGATGTATATGACTATCTGGTCGGCTATCTCGGCCCAGGTGAGTAGCGCCCCGACCAGCCAGGGCAGGTACCAGCGGTCGCCGAGCCTGTCGATCACCAGCCAGATGAGCAGCAGCGGGACCTGGGTGCCGATGTGGTCAGGTGAGGAAAGCAGCGAGGCCGCGCTAAATCCAGGGCCTGGCGCCAGCATGATGCCCGCCGCGATCAGGGCCCGGAAGAGTCCTTCGGTTCCGGTGGCTTGCCCCTTGGCCAGCAGCGCCGCGAGCGTGACCAGGAGGGTATAAGTCGCCGCGCCCGCCAGGTTGATTACCTCGGGATTCAGCCCGCGAGTCAGCTCCACGAGCATGTACTCGGGCAGCTCAGTGGTGTAGAACGACACGTCCGAGAGCCGCCAGCCGCGCAGCAGCAGGTTGCCGTGCAGCATGTCCCAGGCCTGGAGCACGTTGCTGGCGCCGTCCGAGTCAGTGCCCAGAGAACGTGACTGCGCCAGGTAGGCGACGTAAAGCAAACCGATCGCGACGAGACAGGCCGCTGCGGTCGCAGCCCGGCGATGCCGTCGCCAGGGTGCGCCCGGCTCAGGCCGGCCTGCGCGGAACCAGGGCGGGATCCAGCCGCGAACCGGGGCATCGGGCCGACCCGGCGCGGCGTGCGATTCGGCAGCCTTCTGCTCTGAGCCGGTCATTGCGACGTCAACCACCCTTAACCAGCGCGAAGCCCGATACCGAGTGTCTGAGGAACTGGCGAGGGTAAGCGCAGGCGGTGCCAGGGATCTTTCCGGCTCAGCCCACATCCTGGGCGAGGCCGAGCT
Organism: uncultured Actinomycetes bacterium; assembly: GCA_963806335.1. GTDB lineage: Bacteria > Actinomycetota > Actinomycetes > Streptosporangiales > Streptosporangiaceae > Palsa-504. The sequence continues at coordinate 203,467 of CAWDXO010000007.1, read as the reverse complement.
GGAAAGAAGAAAGCTGTAGCCTAGCCGACACTCCATCCTGATGGGGTCTCGGTAAATTCAATACGCAGAATCATAAATTACGCCTGCAACTCATCGCCGGGATACGCCAGCTAGCCGAGGCAAACGCCGCCCGCCGCTACGGACGGCCAGCTCCGCGCCGGCCGCCCGCCGGACCGGCGCCCGTCGCTGGCCTGCGGGACGCCGCTGCTCGCTCGTGCCAGTAGGCTGGCACGGCTGACATCCACCACATTGAGGTTCTAATGCGACGCTCTATAGCGCTCATCGCTGTCCCCCTGCTGGCCGGCGTAGTCCTCGCGGGCTGCGGTTCGTCGACGTCGTCTTCCGCGTCTTCGTCCTCTTCGGCCGGCGGGAGCTCGTCCGTGACGGCCACCGGATCGTTCGGCGCGGCTCCGAAGGTGAGCATTCCGAAGGCCAAGCCGGGCAGTGATCTCCAGGTCAAGACGCTGATCCAGGGCGGCGGCCCGACCTTGACCAAGGCGGACGCCCTAGCCGCGAACTTCGTCCTTTATTTCTGGGATGGCACGAGCTCTGCGCTGAAGGCGAGCACCTACACCAGCAACCCGACAGTGATCGGCGGCACGATGCTGCCCGGCCTGGAAACCGCGCTGATCGGCAAGAAGGTGGGCAGCCGGGTTCTGGCGGTGATCCCGCCCGCGGACGCCTACGGAACCTCGGGCAACTCGCAACTTGGCATCAAGGGCACTACCACGCTGGTATTCGTCATCGACGTGCTCAAGTCCTACTCCGACACCATGTCCGCGTCCGGCACGCAGGTATCCAGCGGCGGCGGCAGCCTGCCGACGGTCACCGCCAAGGCCGGCAGCGCGCCGACCCTCACGTTCCCGACGTCCTCGCCGCCGAGCGGGCTGGTGACCAAGACCCTGATCAAGGGCAGCGGTCCGGTGGTCACCAAGGGCGAGTACGTCATCGCGCAGTACACCGGTTACATCTGGCGGACGAAGAAGTCCTTCAGTTCCTCCTGGAGCTCCGGATCCCCGTTCGGCTTCGTCCTCGGTGCCTCGCCCGAGCAGGTGATCCCCGGCTGGGATACCGGCCTGGCCGGTCAGACCGTAGGCAGCCGGGTGATGCTCGTCATCCCGCCTAAGGATGGTTACGGCAGCGCCGGGCAGTCCCAGGCGGGCATCAAGGGCACCGACACGCTGGTGTTCGTGGTCGACATCCTCGACGCGCTCAAGCAGGGCTAGGCCAGCAGGGCTAGCCCAGCAGGTAGCAGAGCCCCGCGGGATCCTCGGGCAGCAGGCGGCCGGCGTGTCGGCCGGCCGCCGCCGCCGCGAGGAAATAGGCGAGGTCCTCGTCCAGGCCGCGGCCCATGGTGGACAGCGGTGCCGGGCACGCCCGCAGCGCCGCCTCGAGTCCGTCGACGGGCACGGTGACGACCTCGTGCCGCCCGCCGAGCCGAGCCGCCTCGGCCGCGACCCGGTGGCCGAACGCGCCGTCCAGGGCGGGCACCACCACGTCGGCGCGGGCCAGGGCCACCCGGCCGTAAGCGGTCAGGCTGTGATGGGAGACGCCGCGATGCCGGTCGCGCGGGTCCGCGTCGCTCACCCGCAGCGAGGCTACTGGCCGGCCGCCCAGCGCCGCCACGGCGTTAACGACCTCGCCCGCGGCCACGCCGGAAAAGCCCCACCGGGTCCCGGTGCCGAGGTTGCCCGGCCCTTGCGCGACCACCGCGAGGTCAGCGCCGAGCACGTGCCTGGCGGCGAGCAGCCCGGTATGCACGGTCACGGTCTCCAGGTCCCCGCCGAACGACTGCCCGGTGGTCACGGTGGCCGCCAGCCAGCCGGCCTCCTTGAGCGTCGCGCAGGTGCGGGAGAACCAGGCCGGCAGCGCCCCGCCGTCCTGCATGACGTACACCACCCGGGCCCGGCCGCGTGACCGGGCGCTGTCACCATCGGCCCGTTCGGCCTCATCAAAGAGACCGGCCAGCACGGCCGGGAGAGCGGAATGCAGGTCGGCTACCACGACGGGCATCCCGCCGATGTCATCCGCGTCCCGCAGCACGTCATGGTGCGGTGATCCCTGCTCGTCCGCGCCGAGCACGGTCGCCTGCAGCGGCGTGTAGCGGGCCTTCACCAGGTGGCCCGCGAGCTCAGGGTCGGGCGGCAGCCGGTCCGGGACCGCGACCACCAGGGCGTACCCGCCGGTGCCCAGGCCCAGGTCAAGGGCCGTGGTGTTGACCAGCACCCGGTCGCCTGGCCGCGGGCGCCCGGTCAGCGCCGGGTAGGCGAGGGCCCGGACCCGCGCGCCCTCCACCGACACGTCAAGCTCGACCGCGCCCGGCCACTCGCGGCGGATGCCGCCGACCGTGCCATCCCGCCATGTGATCACGCCGGGCAGCTTACAAGGGGTCTGGGGGATGGGTCCGCCCAGGATCGGGGGGCTCCGGGGGGTCGCCCCCGGGCTAGCACTGCCGTCGCCCCCCGGACTAGCACTGCGGGGTCGTCCCCCCGGACTAACATTGAGCCATCGCAGGGGTTCGGAGGGGTTATGTCGAAGCGCAAGACTGAGCGGCTGCTCGGCCTTGTCGTGTGCTTGCTCTCCACCAGGCGCTATCTCACCGCCGAGCAGATCCGGGAAGCGGTGCCGGGTTACCCAGAGCAGGACGACCTGTTCAAGCGGATGTTCGAGCGGGACAAGGAGGATCTGCGCGACCTCGGCGTGCCGCTGGAGACCGGTGTCAATCATCCGTTCGACGACGATACCGGCTACCGGATCAGGCAGCAGGCCTACCAGCTGCCCGAGCTCCGGCTGGAGGCGGACGAGGCCGCCGTCCTAGGCCTGGCCGCCCGGGTCTGGCGGCGGGCTGAGCTGGCCGGCGCGGCCGCGGGCGCGCTGCTGAAACTGCGAGCGGCCGGCATCGACACGTCCGGCCTCGACGGGAGCGACGAGCGTCCCTCCCCGCATGGCATCGAGCCCAGGCTGGGTACGCCCGAGCCTGCCTTCGGGCCGCTGTGGGAAGCGGTCCGGGATCGCAGGCCGGTGACGTTCAGTTACCGTGCCGCGGGCCGGAGCGATCCGCAGCGACGCGAGCTCGAGCCCTGGGGCGTCGTCAACCGCCACGGCCGCTGGTACGTGGCCGGCCGGGACCGCGGTCGCGACGCCACCAGGGTTTTCCGGCTCGGCCGGATCGCCGGGCCGGTGAAGTTCTGCGGTCCGGCCGGCAGCGTCACCGTGCCGGACGGCGCCGACGTACGCGAGGTGGTCCGCGACTGGGACTCCGCGCCGGCCCTCGAGCGCACCGCGGTGCTCCGCGTCCGGTCGGACGCCGGCGTCGGGCTGCGGCGGCACGCGGTCTCGGTGCGCCCCGATGAGTCCGAAGGCTGGGACCTGGTCACGACTCACTTCGCCGACGTGGGCTGGTTCGCCGATTATGCCGCCTCCTTCGGCGCGGACGCGGTTGTCCTCGACCCCCCCGACCTGCGCGATGCCGTAATCCGCCGCCTAAAAGGAGTCCTGGCATGAGCGCGCTGGTTACCTCGACGGAACGGCTCCAGCGGCTGCTCGCGCTCGTGCCGTACGTGGTGAGCAGGAAGTCGGTGGGGCTGGCCGAGACCGCCCAGGCGTTCGGCGTCAGCGAGCGGGAGCTGGTCGACGACCTGAACCTGCTCTGGTGCGTCGAACTGCGCGCCCCCGATCCCTACTGCCCGATAGACCTGTCCTACGAGGGCGGCGAGATCGTCGTGAGCCAGGCCGAATCCATTGGCCTGCCGCTCCGGCTGGCCGTGGACGAGGCCAGCGCGCTGCTCGTCGCGCTCCGGATGCTGGCCGAGGTACCCGGGCTGGAGGACAGGTCCGCCATGTCCCGGCTGATCGCCAAGCTCGAGGCGGCGGCGGGGGAGGCCGCCTCGGCGAGCGCCCAGGTCGCGGTGCAGGTCGATTTTCCTGACGAGGAGGCAGAACGGCTCGCCGCCCAGATCCGCGCGGCCCTGTCCGCCTGCTGCCGGCTGCACCTGCGGTACTACGTGCCCGGTCGGGACGAGGCGACCGAGCGCGACGTCGACCCGATGCGGCTGCTCGTGGTGGAGGGGCGGCCGTATCTGGAGGGCTGGTGCCTGCGAGCCGAGGGGGTACGGCTGTTCCGGCTGGACCGGGTGCTTGGCCTCGAGGTGCTTGACGTGCCCGCCGCCCCGCCGGCCGAGGCTGTCGGGGTGGACGTCGACGAGGGCCTGTTCCGGCCGTCGCCCGATGACGTGCCCGTCGTACTCGAGCTGTCCGCCGCGGGGCGCTGGGTGGCGGAGTACTATCCGTGCGAGTCGACCTCAGACCTGCCCGATGGCCGGCTGCGGGTGGTGCTGCGCACCCCGGACACCGGCTGGGTGCGACGGCTGGCCCTGCGGCTCGGCGAGGACGGCCGGGTCATCTCGCCTGCCGCGCTGGCCGCCGATGTCCGCGAGGCCGCCGCGGCCGCCCTGGCAAACTATGTCGTTTAGGCCATCCGCGGCCCGCCTTGCTCCGAATAACAGGTTGAGTGAGCACAGCGGCGAGAGCGCACCTGCCAGTTGCGCGTCGTTCGCCTGGGTAAACCGCCCCCGGTGAGGCCGCCGTGTAGACTCTGCCGCAGAAAGACGTCTACCTGCTGATAGAGGACGGACATGATTGGTGACCTGTTCGACAGCCCGTGGAAGATTCTTATTGTCGCGGTTGTGATCATTGTGCTGTTCGGGTCGAAGAAGCTGCCGGATGCGGCCCGGTCTCTCGGTAAGTCCATGCGCATCCTGAAGACCGAGGTCGGCAGCATGCACGAGGACGAGCCCGCGGCGGATGCCAAGCCCGCCTGCCTGTTCCAGCAGCCCGAGCTGACGCCCGCACCCGCCCCGGCCCAGCAGGACCAGATCGACGCGCTGCAGCAGCAGATCCGGGACCTGCAGCGGTCGGCGACCATGGACACCCCGGCCCCGGCCGGCCTGGTATCCGAGTCGCAGCACACCCAGCAGCCGAGCTAGGCCCGGACCCTAACGGCCTTACGGCGGGAAGCGGTCATGGCGAAACTCCCCGGTGCCGTCCAGGGCGCCCGCATCGTCGGCGAGCGCTTCGTGCACTCGCAGCGGCAGCAGAACCCGGACGGTCGCATGCCGCTCATGGATCACATCCGTGAGCTGCGCAACCGCGTCGTCAAGATGGCGCTCGCCCTCATTGCCGGCATGGCCATCGGGCTGGTCTTCTTCAACCCGATCTGGAAGTTCATCGAGCGTCCGTACTGTCGCGCCGTGGGAGGCTGCAAGACCAACGTCATCGGGCACACCCTGATCGTGACCAGCCCGCTGGACGGCTTCTACCTGCACATCAAGGTGGCCTTCGTCGTCGGCGTCATCGTCACCTCACCGGTCTGGCTGTACCAGCTCTGGGCTTTTGTCGCCCCCGGGCTCTACACCCGGGAGAAGCGGTGGACGTACACCTTCCTCGGCACCGCGGTGCCGCTTTTCCTGCTCGGCACCTATTTCGCCCTGCTCGTGATGGGTCGCGGGCTGCACTTCCTCATCGGCATGGTGCCCGGAAACACCTCCGCGCTGTTCACGGCGGACACTTACATCTCCTACTTCATCGCGATGGTCCTCGGCATCGGGCTGTGCTTCGAGCTGCCGCTGTTCCTGGTGATGCTCAACATGGTCGGGATCCTGACCCACGAGCGGTTCAGGAAGTGGCGCCGGGTCATGATCTTCGGCGTGTTCCTGTTCGCGGGGATCGCATCGCCGAGCCCGGATCCCATTACCATGCTGCTGCTTGGCGGGGTATGCCTGGCCCTGGTGGAAGGGGCCGAGGTCATCGTGTTCCTGAACGACCGGCGCCGGGCCCGGCAGAACCCCGATCCTTACGCTGGCCTGGCCGACGACGAGCTGTCCCCCATCGACCTGGGTGACACCGACCCGGACCCCGACCCCAGGAACAGCCGCTTCAACTAGCACCTGCACGGGTGATCCGGCCGGGGCCGTAGGCTGGAACCTATGACCACTCCGGCGGACCGGTACGCCGCGTTCCGTGATCGGCAGTCTGACCCGGAGTTCGCGTCCTTCCGCGCGCTCTACGAGTTCGACTTTGACGACTTCCAGGTCGCCGCCTGCCGTGCGCTCGGCGCCGGGAGCGGCGTGCTCGTGGCCGCGCCCACCGGATCGGGCAAGACCGTGATCGGCGAGTACGCCGTGCACCTGGCGCTGGCGCAGGGCCGCAAGTGCTTTTACACCACGCCGATCAAGGCGCTGTCCAACCAGAAGTACGCCGACCTCGTCCGCCGCTACGACAGCCGCACCGTCGGCCTGCTCACCGGCGACAACAGCATCAACGGCGACGCGCCCGTGGTGGTGATGACCACCGAGGTCCTGCGCAACATGCTCTACACGGGCTCGCAGGCCCTGGCGGGCCTGGGTTACGTCGTCCTCGACGAGGTGCATTACCTGGCGGACAGGTCCCGCGGCGCGGTCTGGGAGGAAGTGATCATTCACCTGCCGGAGTCGGTGCGGGTGGCGGCGCTGTCCGCGACGGTAAGCAACGCGGAGGAGTTCGGGGAGTGGCTGGACCAGGTCCGGGGCGGCACGGCCGTCATCGTGGACGAACGGCGGCCGGTGCCGCTGTGGCAGCATGTGCTGGCCGGGAACCGGCTGTACGACCTGTTCACTGACGATGAGCACACCCGGGTCAATCCCGAACTGCTCCGGGTGGCTCAGCGGGACACCTGGATCGAGCGCAAGGCGCCGGGCCGCCCGGTGCGGGGCGGCCGCCGGCCGCGCCGGTTCCCGCTGGCCTACCGCCCGGACGTGATCTCGCGGCTCGACGCCGGCGGGCTGCTGCCCGCGATCACGTTCATCTTCAGCCGGGCTGGCTGCGACGCCGCGGTCCAGCAGTGCCTGCACGCGGGCCTGCGGCTGACCACGCCGGAAGAGGCCGACGTGATCCAGCGCACCGCCGAGCGCCGCACCGCGGATATCCCGCCGGAGGACCTGGCCGTCCTCGGCTACGGCGAATGGCTCGACGGGCTGCGGCGTGGGATCGCCGCGCACCACGCGGGGATGCTGCCCGCGTTCAAGGAGGTGGTCGAGGAACTCTTCGCGGCCGGGCTGGTCCAGGCAGTGTTCGCGACGGAGACCCTGGCCCTCGGCATCAACATGCCGGCCAGGACCGTGGTCATCGAGAAGCTGGACAAGTGGAACGGCGAGACCCATGCCAACCTGACCGCGGGGGAGTACACCCAGCTGACCGGACGCGCCGGGCGGCGCGGTATCGACGTTGAGGGGCACGCGGTCGTGCTGTGGCAGCCCGGGATGGATCCCGGCGCGGTGGCGGGCCTGGCCAGTACCCGGACCTACCCGCTCAACTCAAGCTTCCGGCCCTCCTACAACATGGCGGTCAACCTGACCGGCTGGGCCGGCCGCGCCAAGGCGTCGGCCTTGCTCGAGTCCTCGTTCGCGCAGTTCCAGGCCGACCGCGGCGTCGTCGGGCTGACCAGGCAGATCCGTAAGAGCCGGCAGACTATGGCCGAGCTGGCCGCGGCGATGACCTGCGAGAAAGGCGATTTCGCCGAATACGCGCAGATCAGGAGATCGCTGTCGGAACGGGAAGGTGACCTGTCCCGGGCCAGGGCGACGTCTCGCCGGGCGGAAGCGGCCAGGTCCTTGTCGCTGCTGCGCCCGGGCGACATCATCCGCGTACCCGGCGGCAGGCGGGCGGGTATGGCCGTCGTCCTGCAGCCCGGGCTGCACCCGGCCCGGGGCAACGATGGCAACGGCCGCCCGGCCCCGCGCGAGGGAAACGGCTATGCGGGTCACGGACGCCAGGAGGACCCGCGCGCGAACGGGTTCGCAGGTCCCGGGCCGCTCGTGCTCACCGAGGGCCGGCAGGTGAAGCGGCTGGCCGTGGCGGATTTCCCGGTGCCGGCTGAGGTCATCGACAAGATACGCATTCCCGGATCATTCAGCCCGCGCTCGCCGCAGCACCGCAAGGATCTCGCCGCCACCATGCGGAACCGGCTGGCGAACCGGGATCCGGGCGGTTCGGCCCGGGCTAAACGCCCGACCCGCGTGGCGGACTGGGAGCGCACCGCCCCCGAGTCGGCTGATGACGTGGCCGAGTTGCGGCGCCGGTTGCGGCGGCACCCGTGCCATGACTGCCCGGACCGCGAGGATCACGCCCGGTACGCGGAACGTTACCTGCGCCTGACGCGCGAGACCGAGGCGCTCGAGCGCCGGGTGGCGGGCCGCTCGCACGTGATCGCCCGCACCTTCGACCGCGTCTGCCGCGTGCTGGAACGCCTGGGCTACCTGGCCGGCGACACGGTCACACCCGACGGGCAGCGCCTGGCCCGGCTGTACAGCGAGCTCGATCTGCTGGCCGCCGAATGCCTGCGCCGCGGACTGTGGGACGGCCTGTCCCCGGCCGAACTCGCCGCCTGCGTGTCCGCCCTCTCGTTCGAGTCGCGGCAGGCCGACGACGCCCAGCCGCCGCGGCTGCCCAAGGGCCGGGTGCCCGAGGTGCTCGCCGCGACGGTCCGGACCTGGGGTGAACTCGATCAGCTGGAAAAGGACCACGAGCTGTCGTTCCTGCGCGAGCCCGACCTGGGCTTCGCCTGGGCCGCCTACCGGTGGGCGCGAGGAACGCGGCTGGAAAGCGTCCTCGACGAGTCACCCGACCTGACTCCCGGCGACTTCGTCCGCTCAGTCAAGCAGCTGATCGACCTCCTGGACCAGATCGCCTCCGCCATCCCCGCCGCCCAGCGGCCGGCCGCGGGGCCCCCCGCTCCGGCAGTCGCGGCGCCGGCCGCGCAACCCGCCGCGGGCGTCTCCACGTCAGCTCCCTCAGCCGCCCCGCGAGATTTGGCCGCGACCGCCCGGGCCGCTATCGACGCGATGCGCCGAGGCGTCGTCGCTTACTCTGCCGTGGCCGATTAGCCCCGGCAGCAGCAGCAGCAATTAGCCTCAGCAGCAGCTTAGCCTCAGCAGCAGCCGCCGCGGCCCCACGGCAGGGCCGCCTGGTCACGGTACAGGTGTATGAACGTGACCGCATTGATCAACGTTGCCTATACGTCGACCAATCGATTGGCATTGGTGCCCGGGCGTGGATGATGGCTAACCTGGAGGCGTCGGAGGAGGTACCATGTCGCTGACCAGCATGGATAAGGCCCTGTCGAGCAGAGCGCCGTCAGGGACATGTCCGGACCGCCTCGTCCGGGCGGTCCGCGCCGAAGTCTCCCGCGCCCTGGACTGGCAGCAGACCGCCGATCGCGTGGCCGGCGTACTGCGTGCCTGCCTGCCAGCACCAGCGACCCTCCTGCCCGCGGCGCTGCGGCGCGGAGACCCGGCCTGCTACCAGAGCCACCTGCTCTACGCCGAGCCGGACGGCTCGTTCTCGGTATCGGCAATGGTCTGGCTGCCCGGGCAGGAGACGGTGATTCACGACCACGTGGCCTGGTGCGTCACCGGCGTCCTGCAGGGTCGCGAGTACGAAGAGATCTTCGCGCTGGCCGACGGCGACCGCGCGCTCGAGCTCGTGGCCAGGAACGTCAACCCGGCCGGGGCGGTTGGCGGCTTCGCGCCGCCCGGCGACATCCACCGGGTGCGCAACACCGGTGACGACGTGGCCGTCTCCATGCACGTCTACGGCGCGGACATCTCCCGCCTCGGCAACAGCATCCGCCGCGAGTACACCCTGCCGGTCCGCTCCTAACCCGCCCGCCCAGGATCTAACCCGCCGCCCAGGGTCTCGGGTCGGCGCTGGCCTCACATCTGTCCCAGGCGCCCCACCCGTCGTCCCGCGTCCCGGGTCCAGAGCCGGGTTGGTCCCTCCGGAGCGGAATGAAACCGGGCTTCCAGTACGATTACCAGGGCGTGCTGGAAGCCCGGTTTCATTACCCGGCCCGGCCCCGCGGCCCCGGCCCGGGCCCCGGCCCCGGCTCGGGCTCGGGCTCGGGCTCCGGCTCGGGCTCGGGTGGCGATCCGGCACAGGCGCGACCGCGCCCGCCGTGGACGCTAAAACCTCCGCATGACGATCCGGGTGGCGGACGGCTGGCACCACGGATCGTTCGGCCAAAAGATCTATGACTTGCCAGACGATCGTTATCGATATATCGTTGAACTAACAACAAGGATCGACAAGCGATCTAGACACATATAAGGAGTATCACAATGCATAGCGAATCATGGGGCGACCCCCGAGAGCCGCGAGAACGCCGCGGTGGCTACCGCGGGCACACCCGGGAGCGCGGCCGCCGCGGTGGCCCGTTCCCTGGCGGCCCTCCGTTCGAGTTCGGGATGCGCGGCGGGCCGTTCGGACCGCCGAGGTTCGGCGGCCGCGGGCCGCGCGTCCGGCGCGGTGACGTCCGCGCTGCGATCCTCGACCTGCTGGCCGAGGGCCAGCCGTGGAACGGTTACCAGCTCATCCAGGAGATCGGCGCGCGCACGCAGGGCGTCTGGCGGCCGAGCGCGGGGTCGGTGTACCCGGCGCTGCAGCTGCTCGAGGACGAGGCCCTGATCAGCATCCAGCGGGACGAGTCCGGCGACAACCGGACCCGGATGTACACGCTGACCGAGGAAGGCCGGGCGTACGTCGAACAGCATGCCGACGAGCTCAGGGCGTCCTGGGATGCCGTGACGGGCAGCGTCGACGAGGCCGAGGTGCAGCTGCGGGACACGATCAGGCAAGTCATCGTGGCCGTCACGCAGGTCATGCAGGCGGGCTCAGCGGCCCAGGTCAAGCAGGCCGGCAAGATCCTGGCTGACACCCGCCGGGCGCTGTACCGTATTCTCGCCGCAGACGGCGAGGATGCGGGGGAGGACACGCAAGGGTGACATCGGCGATCTCGGTCAGCGGGCTGACCAAGAAATACGGCGAGATCGAGGCCGTGAGGGGCATCGATTTCGAGGTAGCCGCTGGCGAGACGTTCGGCTTCCTGGGGCCGAACGGCGCGGGTAAGTCCACCACCATCAAAATCCTGTGCACCCTGGCGGACCCGACCTCGGGTACCGCCAGGGTGGCCGGTCACGATGTCGTGCGGGAGCGGGACACCGTCCGTCGCAATATCGGCCTGGTGTTCCAGGACACCACCCTGGACAACTACCTGACCGGCGAGCAGAACCTGCGCTTCCACGCGGATCTGTACGGGGTGCCCAAGGCGGCGTTCGCGCCGCGGCTGCGGCAGGTGCTCGAGATGGTCGGGCTGTGGGACCGGCGCGGCAGCGTGGTTTCCACCTACTCCGGCGGCATGCAGCGCCGCCTGGAGATCGCGCGCGGCCTGCTGCACGCGCCTCGGGTGCTGTTCCTCGACGAGCCCACGGTGGGGCTCGACCCGCAGACCCGGGTATCCATCTGGGACTACATCAACGAGCTGAAGAAGCGCGAGGACATCACGATCTTCCTGACCACGCACTACATGGACGAGGCGGAGAACTGCGACCGGATCGCCATCATCGACCACGGGACCATCGTGGCGATCGATACCCCGGCAGCGCTGAAGGCCTCGATCGGCAAGGACCGGGTGCAGATCAGCACCGCGGACGACCAGGCGGCCATCCGCGCGCTGCGCGAGGAGTTCGGTCTCGACGCAGGCCTGCATGAGAGCCTGGTGACGTTCTCGGTGGAGTCGGGGGAGCATTTCGTGCCGCAGCTGTTCGCCCGCCTGCCGGTGGCGATCAAGTCGGTGAGCGTGTCCCGGCCTTCGCTGGATGACGTGTTCATGTCCTACACAGGTAAGACGATCCGTGACGCCGAGTCTTCGATCGGCGACCGCAACCGCAGGATCGCGACGCGGTTCGGCAGAAGGTGACGAGGTAGCCATGGCAGCGCAAGAGGTGGACAGCCGGGCGGCGCTCGAGGCCGAGCAGGAGCGGGACCTGACCGAGCTCATCAGGGTGGCCGTGCCCGAGCGCAGCATCCGCGCCGACCTGCGCGCGGTCAGCATCGTCTGGCGCCGTGAGCTGATCAGGTTCCGCACCGACCGGCTGCGCGCCGTCACCTCGCTGGTGCAGCCGGTGCTGTTCCTGTTCGTGCTCGGCACCGGGCTGTCCCGGCTGGCCGGCCGTGGCCTGCCGGTCGGCGTGGACTTCAGGACGTTCATCTACCCGGGCGTACTGGCCATGTCGGTGCTGTTCACCGCGATCTTCTCGGCCGCCTCCATCGTGTGGGACCGGGAATTCGGGTTCCTGCGCGAGATGCTGGTCGCGCCGGTGCGGCGCTGGGCAATCGTGGTCGGCAAATGCCTCGGCGGCGCGACCGTGGCCACGTTCCAGGGCCTCATCTTCCTGGCCCTGGCCGGGGTGGCCCACGTCCCGTACAATCCGGTGCTGCTGCTGACGCTGGTCGGGGAGTTGCTGCTGCTCTCGTTCACGCTGACCGCGTTCGGGGTGATGATGGCCGCGCGGATCAAGCAGATCCAGGCCTTCATGGCGCTCACCCAGCTGTTCGTGCTGCCGCTGTTCTTCCTGTCCGGCGCCCTGTACCCGCTGAACGGGCTGCCCGCATGGCTGACCCTGCTGACCCGCATCGACCCGCTCACCTACGTCGTTGACCCGATGCGGCACGCGGTGTTCGCTCACCTGCCGGTCAGCCCGCTGGCCCTGCACGCGCTCAGCCCCGGCGTCACCTGGAACGGCTGGCTGGTTCCGATCGGCCTATCCCTGGCCATCGTCGCCGTGATGGGGCTCGTGATGCTGGCGATAGCCATAGCCGAGTTCCGCAAGACCGAATAACCATCCGCTAATACGGTATTCCCTCCTGCTTAGTAAGCATGTGCTGATGATTCGCCCGCAAACTTCGCGCATTACGAAAGCCAGAACAATCCCGCCCCGGCGTCTCCCCAGCGCTTCCCGGTTATAGCAAAGAAACTTTACAGATCACCCCTATGTACATCCCCGCTTGTTCCTCCACGGGGAACGCGGAAGTTTAGTACCTAACCCCTTCCGCCCCAGCATCCAGATGGGACCGCCGAGATTGGCCGAGAAGCGCCGCCGCCCACAGAACCAGGCCAACCCCCCACAGAACCAGGCCAACCCCCCACAGAACCAGGCCAACGAACAGAACCAGGCCAACGAACAGAACCAGGCCAACCCCCACAGAACCAGGCCACGAACAGAACCAGGCCAACCCCCACAGAACCAGGCCAACGAACAGAACCCCCAAGAACAGGGGGCCACGCGGGGGGTTCCGGGGGGTCGTCCCCCCGGGCAGGCGTTGCGAGCCAAGCCGAAGCCGCCTAGAAGGCGGCGAGCATAGGGCGACGCCGGGTGGCTACGGGGGCAAACCACCCGGCGTCGCGATCATCGGCGTTCCGACGGGGGCCCGGAACGCCGGCAGTGGTGCCCCGACGGGGGACCAGAGCACCGATATGAATGTTACACGGAAACGCCCTAGGTTGTGTCAAGACCCAATTACAACCGGGTCTCGGGGACGGCGCTGAGCAGGCCAATCACGAACGGGATAAGTTATCACTTGAACGCGGCCGCGCCGGGCGCTGGCCGTTTCCCGCGGTCGCTTCTGGCGGTACCGTCGGGTCACGGGTGGCGGGCACGTTCGGGTTGTACTCCATGAAGCCGCGGGTGTTGTCGGGCTCCCGGCCGCCGTTGGCGAACACCACCGCGAAATAGGGAATGAAGATGGCGCCCACCGCCGGTATCGCGGTCAGCCAGCCGAAGTGATTGGTGAACAGAACGATGGCTATTACGAAGCAGATGGCCCGGATACCCATCATCAGCAGGTACCTGCGCTGCCGGTAGGAGATGTCATCAGACAGCGACCGGCGCGCTTGCGTGACCAGGTGCACCGACTCGCTCCGGTGGACGCGGACCATCCTCACTCTTCCACGGTATGCCCCGTCGCCAAAACGCCGCGATCCGCCTCCCGCCAACCAGCGGGCCGGCGCGATCAGCTGGCCTGGCTCACCGACGACATGTTGAATCCCTCGACCCGGACCGCGGGCATCGCAGCGCGGTTGAAGTAGTCGCCCCACTCGCGGGGCAGCGTCGGCACCGTCGCGCCGACTTCGAGCAGCCGCCCCAGCATGGCGACCGGCGACTCGTTGAACCTGAAGTTGTTCACCGCCCCGACGACCTCGCCGTCCTCCACCAGGTAAACCCCGTCCCTGGTGAGCCCGGTGAGCAGCAGGGTCTGCGGGTCGACCTCGCGGATGTACCACAGGCAGGTCAGCAGCAGGGCACGGTCCGTCGACGCGATCATCTCCTCCAGCGCCGGCGCCCCGGCGGCCGAGGTGGCGAAGGTCAGGTTGTCGATGGCGGGCGTGACCGGCACTCCGGCCACCGAGGCCGAGTGCCGGGACGAAACCAGGGCGGCCAGCGAGCCGTCCTCGATCCACGAGGTCGCCCGCAGCGGGAGGCCGTTGTCGAAGGCGGAGGAATCCGACCCCGACGCGTGCGCGATCACGAACGGCGCGCAGGCCAGCCCGGGCGCCAGCGGGTCGCTGGTCAGCGACACGGGCTGCGAGGACAGGCGCTCGCCGAGCCGCGTCCCGCCGCCGGGCTTGCTGAAGACCGTCCGTCCCTCCGCGGCCTCCTTGGCCCCGGCTGACCAGTACATGTAGGTGAGCAGGTCGGAGGTGGCGGTGGGCGGCAGCAGCGTCTCGTACCGGCCCGCAGGCAGCGAGATCGTCCGCTTGGCCCAGTCCAGGCGCTCGGAAAGCCCGGTGTCGAGGCCGGCGATGTCCACGTCGGTGAAGTCGCGGGTGGCCACGCCCGTCCAGGCCGAGCGGGCCATGTCGTCGGATTTCGCGTTCAGCTCGACCCGCCCGGTCGGCTGGTCGTGCCGCCGCCGCAGCCCGGTCGAGGTCCCGAGGAACGTGCTGGCCATCTCGTGTTCGGCGAACCCGTACAGCTTCCGCCCGGTCGCCCGGGCCGCACGCAGTGTCTCACCGAGCGCGACGGCGAAGTCGGCCAGCACACAGATGTCGGTGCGACTAGGCGGGGCATCCCAGTTTTCTTTTTTCCCCCCGAACGGACGCCCCTGCTCGGGTCCGATCAGGTCTCCCGCGTCCTCGGCGGGCTCGCCTTCGGCGGCGGCGCGCTCGGCTTCACGGACCACGTCTTCGATCTGGTCGGGCCGGACGCCGGCCCGGGACACGACGCCGGCGCTGGCGCCGTCTGCGCGCCGGTCGATGGCGATGACGGTCAGCTGGCGGGAGGCCGACACGCCGTTGGTGGTGAGCGTGTTCCCGGCCCAGCGCAAGTTGGCGGCCGAGGTCTCCTCGGCGATCACGACACAGTTGGCGCTGCGGGCGGCGGCCAGGGCGCGCTCCACGGTTTCCTGGGGCCTCATTTTTTGTCCCTCGCTCGCCTCCGGGGCGCCTTGAGGCGCCGCCTTGCTTGCCTGGCCGCCTGCGGCGGCGGGCCCTCGTCGCTCGTTCCTCGCTCCCGGGGTGGGTTCGCGGGGAAAAGCAGAGTCCAGGCAGCGCCGCGCCCCTTTGGCTCTCTCGGGGTCATGCTGCCCCTTCCTCTGCCGTGTTGAGTATCCGCACGCCGCGCATCAGGGCGGCCGGGCAGCCGTGGCTGACCGGCGCGACCTGGCCCGGCTGGCCCTTGCCGCAGTTGAACGCGCCGCCGAGGACATAGGTCTGGGGGCCGCCGACGGCCTCCATCGAGCCCCAGAAGTCGGTGGTGGTGGCCTGGTAGGCCACGTCGCGCAGCTGGCCGGCCAGCCGTCCGTTCTCGATCTTGAAGAACCGCTGCCCAGTGAACTGGAAGTTGTACCGCTGCATGTCGATCGACCAGCTCTTGTCGCCGAGGATGTAGATCCCGTTCTCGACCCCGGCGATGAGATCGCTGGTGGCCGGGCCGCCGGGCGCGGGCTGCAGCGATACGTTCGCCATCCGCTGCAGCGGGATGTGGTCCGGGCCGTCGGCGAACGCGCACCCGTTGGAGCGGCCAAAGCCGCATTGCTGCGCCATCCGCCGGTCAAGCTGGTAGCCGGTCAGGATGCCGCCGCTGATCAGGTCCCAGGACTGGCCGGCTACCCCCTCGTCGTCGTAGCCCACGGTGGCCAGGCCATTTTCCGCGGTGCGGTCCCCGGTGACGTGCATGACGTCCGACCCGTACTTCAGCGCCCCGAGCTTGTCCGGGGTGGCGAATGACGTGCCCGCGTAGGCGGCTTCGTAGCCGAGGGCACGGTCGAGTTCGGTGGCATGCCCGATCGACTCGTGGATGACGAGCCAGAGGTTGGACGGGTCGATCACCAGGTCATAACGTCCCGGCTGGACGGACGGGGCGCGCAGCTTGGCCGCGAGCAGTTCGGGCAGCTCGGCCAGCTCGGCGGCGAAGTCCCAGCCGGTGCCGGTCAGGAACTCATAGCCCCGGCCGGCCGGGGGAGCCAGCGTCCGCATCGTGTCGAACCTGCCGTCGTCCGACACCGCGACCGCGGTGAGCTGCGGGTGCAGGCGGACCCGCTGCTGGGTGGCCGTGGTCGCGCCGTCGGAGTAGAACTTGCACTCCCTGACCTGCTGCAGCGAGGCGTCCACGTGGCTGACGGCGGCGTGCGCGAGCAGGGTGTCGCTCCACTGCGCCAGCAGGGCCACCTTGTCCGCCACGCTGACGGTCAACGGGTCGATCTCGTATGCCGATACCCAGGTCACGTCACCGTAGGCCGGCTCCGGGGCGAGCACGATGGGCTCGGTGTTCATGGCCGCGGCTACCTTGGCGACCTCGACGGCCTGCCGCGCCGCCTGCGCTGCCGCGTCCGTCGTGAGATCGACAGCCGAGGCGAAGCCCCAGGTCCCGTCCACGATGACCCGGACGGCGAGGCCGGTGTCGTCGGCGTCGAACAGAGTCTGCGGGTGGCCGTCGGACAGGCCGATCTGCTGACCCCTGATCCACTCGGCGCGGAAGTCGGCGTGCTGCGCGCCCAGGCTCTTGGCCTGCGCCAGGGCGGCGTCGGCCAGATTCCGCAGCGGGAGGGCCGTGAACTCCGGGTCGATCCTGGACTGAAGATCATTCACGCGGCGTGAGTCTATCCCACCGACCGCCGGACCCTGCGGTACCCTCATGGGGCTGAGGAGAGAGGTGGACGTGGGGCGTTCTGCGCTTGTGACCGGCGGGAACCGCGGGATCGGGCTGGCCATCGCGCGGCGGCTGGCCGCGGCGGGCGACAGCGTCACGGTGACCTCGCGTTCCGGCGAGCCGGTGCAGGGCCTGACCGTGGTCCGCTGCGACGTGCGCGACCCGGCGGCGGTCGATACGGCGTTCGGTTCGGTGGAAGCGGAGCAGGGACCGGTAGAGGTACTGGTGGCCAATGCGGGCGTGACCCGCGACCAGCTGCTCGCGCTGATGGGCGAGGACGACTTCGGCGAGGTTCTCGACACCAACCTGGCCGGCGCCTACCGGGTGGCCAAGCGCGCGGTGCGGGGCATGATGAAGATGCGCCGCGGGCGGCTGATCTTCATCTCCTCGGTCGTCGGCCTGTACGGCTCGGCCGGGCAGGCCAACTACGCCGCCTCCAAGGCCGGCCTGGTGGGCCTGGCCCGGTCACTGGCGCGTGAGCTCGGCTCCCGCGGCATCACCGCTAACGTGGTCGCGCCCGGCTTCGTGGACAGCGACATGACAGCGGGCCTGCCTGAGGCCAGGAAGGCGGCGATCATGGCTGCGGTCCCGCTCGGCCGGTACGCGTCGGCGGACGAGGTTGCGGCGACGGTGGCGTTCCTGGCCGGGCCGGACGCGGGCTACATCACCGGTGCCGTCATCCCGGTCGACGGCGGTCTCGGAATGGGACACTAGAGCCTTCTTTGTGGGGTTCCCACAAGCCGCCGCGCGGAAGCTTCGTGCCGTGGGCCATGCCGTGACGAGGCCGGACACGGCAGGGTGAAAGGTTAAGACGGTGCTGATCACCAGGGAATGAGGATTTATGGGAATCCTGGCGGGCAAGCGGATCCTGATCACCGGGGTCATCACGGACGCCTCGATCGCGTTTCATGTCGCGCGGGTGGCCCAGCAGGAGGGCGCGACCGTGGTGCTCACCGGGTTCGGCCGGCTGAGCCTGGTGGAACGGATCGCCAAGCGGCTGCCTTCGCCGCCCCCGGTCCTCGAGCTCGACGTGACCAGCGATGATCACCTCGCCTCCCTGGCCGAACGGGTCGGCGAGCATGTGGACGGCCTGGACGGCGTGCTGCACGCGATCGCGTATGCGAACCCGGAAGAGGCGCTGGGCGGGAACTTCCTGCACACCAAGTGGCCGGACGTCGCGACCGCGGTGCAGGTCTCCGCGTATTCGCTGCAGGCGATCACCATGGCGGCGCTGCCGCTGATGGGCGGTGGCGGGTCGGTGGTGGGCCTCGACTTCGACGCGAGCGTGGCCTGGCCCGGCTACGACTGGATGGGCGTGGCCAAGGCCGCGCTCGAGTCCTGCGCCAGGTATCTCGCCCGCGACCTGGGGGAGCAGGGGGTGCGGGTCAACCTGGTGGCGGCGGGGCCGCTGCGCACCATGGCCGCGAAGTCCATCCCCGGGTTCGAGCGGTTCGAGGGCGTATGGGATGGCCGGGCCCCGCTCGGCTGGAGCATCACCAACCCGGAGCCGACCGCGCGGGCCTGCGTGGCGCTGCTGTCGGACTGGTTTCCCGCGACTACCGGCGAGATCGTGCACGTGGACGGCGGCCTGCACGCGGTGGGCGCCTGATGGCCGAGTTCGTCCTCACCCTTTCCTGCCCGGACCGGGTCGGGATCGTGCATGCGGTCGCGGCATACCTGCACGAGGCGGGCTGCAACGTGCTCGACAGCCAGCAGTTCGGCGACCGGATCGCGGGCCAGTTCTTCATGCGCGTGCACGTGGAGACCGTGCCGGGCACGCCGGTGACCTATGACGACCTTCGTTCCGGATTCACCCTGGTGGCGGCCGAGTTCGCGATGGAGTGGGAGTTGCACGACACCGCCGTCAAGCCGCGGGTGCTGATTATGGTGTCCAGGGCCGGGCACTGCCTGAACGACCTGCTCTACCGGCGCGCGGCCGAGTCGCTGCGCATCGACGTCCCGCTGGTGGTAGGTAACCACGCCGACCTGGCGCCGCTCGCGGCCGCGCACGGTGTCGCGTTCGAGCATGTTCCGGTCGAGGCCGGTCCGGGGCCCGCGGCGCGAGCCGAGGGACGCCTGCTCGACCTGGTCAGCGAGCTGGGCATCGACCTCGTGGTGCTGGCCCGCTACATGCGCATCCTGTCGCCGGAACTATGCGCCAAGATGGCGGGCCGCGTCATCAACATCCACCACTCGTTCCTGCCGAGCTTCAAGGGAGCGCGGCCGTACCACCAGGCCCACGCGCGCGGCGTCAAGCTGATCGGCGCGACCGCGCACTACGTGACCGCCGACCTCGACGAGGGCCCGATCATCGAGCAGGAAGTCGCCCGGGTCGACCACACGAGCAGCCCGGAGGACCTCGCGGCGCTCGGCCGCGACGCCGAGCGGGCCGCGCTGGCCCGCGCGGTGCGCTGGCACGCCGAGCACCGTATCCTGCTGCATGGCCGCCGTACGGTCATCTTCAGATGACGACGGCTGTCCCCGGCCAGGGCCCCGGCGAGGGCCCCGGCCAGGGCCCTGACCGGCCTGGCCAGCGACAACGTCCCCGCCAGCCAGCGACGATTCCCGGCCTGGCCCGGTCAGCAACGTCCCGGCCAGCCAGCGACGATTCCCGGCCTGGCCCGGTCGGCAACGTCCCGGCCGACCGCGACCTCCGGCGCCGTTTTCGATGTGTTATGCATTAATGGCCAATTCGTTATTCCTGGCTATTGATTGATGCGCCGCGGAGGACTGGTATTTCACCAGGAAACCGTCCTGCGTGACCGCGCAAGCCGTCAATTGCTGCATGGCCGACGTGGCGACAGAGGGTAGTGATTTGTCTGCGCATTGTTGAAGAGTTACGCTTAGTAGTCACCGGCGAGGAGCATGGCCCGGGTGTATCGAGGGAGCATGGCGAGTCGGCTTGCCGACGTTCTTGGTGACACCGCTGGTGATGGCCGGAGATTCTGCGGCAAGATGGGCGTCGTGCGGTAAGCCTTCACGCTGCGGAGGGCCGTGGGCTCCCTGGGGCGAAAGTTAACAAAGGGGTGCAGATCCGGAAATAGCCGGATGCCGACCGTGGCATGATAGGACGCGGCCGTCAGGGGATTGATGGCAAGTTGTGACGTTTTCGGCGAGAGATCGATGCAATATGGAACCTACGCTTCGGCTAACTCATAACACCGGTAGCTCACCGGTCGGCTCCGCATGGGCCGCCACGGATATGCCGGCGATACGGGACGTAATCGGGTTGTGGGGTACTGAGACCCAGCACCCCGCGACGGTGCGGAGCGGATCACCGGCCACACAGCGAGAGAAGGGCGACAAGCTGATGACCCCAGGACGGACTACAGGCGCGAACAGCGCGAGGAGGGAGGGGCGATGATGAAGTTCCGCACCAAGACCATCGGCGGGATTGCCATCGCGGTGGCGAGCATCACTGCGCTTGCCGCCTGTAGCAGCAGCAGCAGTAGCAGCAGCGGAGGGGGCAGCAATCAGAACGGCGCCACCAAGGTGGCCGGCTCGATCGGTGAGGTGCCCGCCGCGGGGACGGCCTCGGGGAAGGCCAGCACGATCACCTGGGCGATGCAGCCGGGTACCGCCCCGAACTGGATCTTCCCGGTGGTGCCGACCGCCAGCAACTCGGTCTTCAACAACTTCACCTTCATCTGGGAGATGTGGCGGCCGCTGTACTGGACGGTGAACGGCACCGTCCCCGAGATCGAGCCGAACATGAGCATCGCCAACCCGGCGGTGTACTCCAACGGCAACAAGACCGTGACGGTCTCGCTGAAGAGCAGCTACAAGTGGTCGAACGGCCAGCCCATCACCGCCAACGACCTGCTGTTCAACATCGACCTGATCAAGGCCGCGGTCAAGGCGTCCCCGGCGAACTGGGCCGGCTACGTGCCCGGCCACTTCCCTGACAACCTGGTGAGTACCTCGGAGCCGAACTCGACGACCCTGGTGATGAACCTCAGCGGGCCGGTCAACCAGACCTGGTTCACCGAGGACGTCCTCGGCCAGGGACCGCTGATCCCGCTGCCGAGCTTCCTGTGGGCCAAGACGTCGGCGAGCAGCTCGGTCGTGCCCGCGTCCGGCTGGGACCCGGCCACCATGGCGAAGATCTTCGCTTACCTGACCTCGCAGGCCAAGTCGCTCAGCACCTACGCGACCAACCCGCTGTGGCAGGTCGTCGACGGGCCGTACAAGCTCTCGGCCTACAACACGACCAGCGGCGGCTTCACGATGGTGCCGAACACCACCTACGGCGGCCCGCACGTGACCCCGCAGTCCTCCTTCCAGGGTGTTCCGTTCACTTCCAACACCGCGGAGTTCAACGCCATCAAGTCGGGCAGCATCGACGTCGCCTACATCGACTACAACGACGTGCCGCAGCTCCCGGAGGTCGTCAGGAGCGGCTACAACTACTTCGGGATACCGGACTTCGGCCTGACCTTCGCCGCCTACAACTTCAAGGACACCACGGGCGACTTCAACAACGTCATCGGCCAGCTGTACGTCCGGCAGGCGCTGGCGCACCTGGTGGACCAGCAGGGCTGGATCAACGCGTACATGCACGGCGCGGGCGCGCCGGCCTACGGGCCGATCCCGGCCTACCCGCAGAGCCCGTACCTGCCGTCCAACGCGGCGACCAACCCGTACGCGTTCGACGTCTCGACCGCCGTCAACCTGCTGAAGACCCACGGCTGGAACGTGGTTCCGGGCGGTACGGATACCTGCGCGAGGGCGGGCACCGCCGCCACCGAGTGCGGGGCGGGCATCCCGGTCGGCACCAAGCTGGCGTTTAACTACATTTACAGCTCCTCGCCCGCGCTGATCGGCAACCAGGCCACCGACTTCGCGTCGAAGGCCAAGCAGGCGGGCGTCAACGTCACCCTGTCCAGCAGCAACTTCAACTACATGATCACCAACTACATCGACCCGGCCGCCCCGGCGAACATCAACAAGTGGGCGATGATGGACTTCGGCGGTGAGACCGACGTGCCGTACGCGACCACGTTCGGCCTGTTCAACACCGGCGGGACCAACCAGATCGGGGATTACAGCAACCCGGAGGCCGACAAGCTCATCAACGAGTCCATCTCCGGTGGCGACCCGGCGGCCGTGAAGAACGAGGCTTCGTTCCTCACGACCGATCAGCCGGTGCAATTCCAGCCCAACCCGGACGTCATCTGGGCCTGGAAGAACACCCTGTCCGCACAGAACCCGGAGGCCTGGCAGAACCTGACCCAGTACTACGCCACGCCTGAGTTCTGGTACGTCAATAAGTAACCGTTTCTTCGGGCGCTGGACTGCCCTGGTCTCCGGTGGTACACCGGAGACCAGGGCAGCGGCGCGGCGCGGGCCCTATGAAGGCCCGCGCCGGGCGGGCGCCTGTCTTGCGGCTGACACCGCGGAGGGAAGGCAGGGACCATGATCACCTACCTACTACGCAGGCTCGTGACATCCGTCATCGTGGTCATCGGCGTCTCTATCTTCATCTTCGTCCTGCTGCACGTGATCTACCCGTCGCCGGCCCGGGACGTGCTCGGGCTGCAGGCGAAGCCGGCCGCGATCGCCGCCTGGAACAAGCAGAACGGCTACGACGACCCGCTCATCGTCCAGTACCTCCGCTACATGAACAACCTGATCCACGGCAACCTGGGGTACTCCTACGCGGAGAACCAGAGCGTGCTCGCGCTGTTCAAGGAAAGAGTGGCCCGCAGCGTCTACCTGTCCGGGATATCGCTGCTGATCGCGATCGTCATCGCGCTGCCGCTGGGGATCTTCCAGGCGGTCAAGCGCAACAGCATCGGGGACAACGTGGCGACCAGCGCGGCGTTCATCCTCTACTCGATGCCCGTCTTCTTCCTGGGGCTGATCCTCATCCAGGTATTCGCCCTGTCGTTCCCGATCTTCAACTTCGAGGCGAGCCAGTCCGACAACGTGTGGGTGGTCATGGGCGACTGGCATTCCATGACGCTGCCGATCATGACGCTGGCCCTGATCACGGTGGCCAGCTTCTCCCGGTACATGCGGTCCTCCTCTATGGACGTCCTGGCCCAGGATTACATCAAGGTGGCACGGGCCAAGGGCCTGCCCGAGCGGCTGGTGCTGACGCGGCACCTGGCGCGCAACGCGAGCCTGCCAATGATCACGCTGATCGGGCTAGCCCTGCCGGCGCTACTGGCCGGTAACTTGATTACCGAAGAGCTGTTCAACTACCAGGGGCTGGGTCTCCTCTTTTACACCAGCCTGGAAAAGGTCGACTATCCGGTCATGCTTGCCTACACCCTGGCGGGCGCGGTTCTAGTCGTCGTCGGCAACCTGGTCGCGGACATCGCGCTCACCGTGGCCGACCCGCGCATCCGCCTGGCCTGACCGCCGGGTCACAGGAAGGAGACAGCCGTGGCGATGCAATCGGCATCCCTGCCGCCGCTCGATGTCCAGCACGCCGCCGAGGGCGGCGAAATCGGCGCGGTGCAGAGCGGGTGGCGGCTCGCGCTGCGCGAGTTCATGCGCAACCGGCTGGCCGTGGTTGGCATCGGCATCCTCGTCTTCTTCGTGCTGTTCTGCTTCGTCGGGCCGCTGATCTACCACACCGACCAGTTCGACACCAACCTCGCCATCGCGAACCAGGCACCTTCAGCCGCCCATCTGCTCGGTACCGACACCAACGGTTTCGACGAACTGGGCCGGATCATGAAGGGCGGCCAGGCCGCGCTGGAGATCGGTTTCTTCGCCGCCTTCGTCGCCATCGTGATCGGCACGCTGTTCGGCGCCATATCGGGACTGATCGGCGGGTTCGTGGACTCGTCCCTGATGCGCGTGGTCGACGTCTTCCTCTCCGTGCCGTTCCTGTTCGTGGTCCTGATCCTGGCGGTCAGGTTCGGCGCGACGGTGCTGTCGCTGAGCCTGGTCATCGGTTTCTTCGCCTGGCAGGTCCCGGCCCGGCTGGTCCGCGGCGAGGTGCTCTCGATACGAGAACGCGACTACGTGCTGGCCGCGCGGACGGCCGGGGCCGGCCGCTGGCGGCTGATCAGCAGGCACCTCCTCCCGAACGCGCTCGGCGTGGTCATCGTCAACGTGACGTTCCAGGTCGCGGACGCCATCCTGGCCGTTTCTTACGTCGGCTTCCTCGGTTTTGGCCTGCATTTCCCCAACGTGGACTGGGGTGATCAGCTCTCCGACGGCAGCAACTACCTGCAAGACGGCTACTGGTGGCTGATCTTCCCGGTGGGTGCCTGCATCGTCCTGACCGTCATGGCCCTGAACTTCATCGGCGACGCGCTCCGCGACGCGATGGACGTGCGGCTCAGACGCCGTTAGGAACGCGGCCCCGCGGGCAAGATGATCAACCAAAGGCACAGAAAACGAGAGGTAGCGGCCTGATGGCCCCAGTCCTTGACATCCAGAACCTGTCGACGCACATCAAGCTCACCAGCTCGGTCGTGCAGGCGGTCGGCAACGTGGATATGCAGATCGAGGCCGGCGAGACCCTCGGCGTCGTCGGCGAGTCCGGCTGCGGTAAGTCCATGACCGGCCTGTCGATTATGGGCCTGCTGCCCCCCGGCGGGTCCATCGTGAACGGCTCGGTCAAGCTCGACGGCCGCGAACTCGTCGGCTTGAAAGACGAGGAGCTGCGGCGGCTGCGGGGCAACGAGATAGCGATGATCTTCCAGGATCCGCTTACCTCACTCGATCCGACCAAGAGCATCGGCTACCAGGTCAGCGAACCGGTCCGGCTGCACCGCGGCGCCTCGAAGGCGGAAGCGCTCGACCGCGCGGTAGAAGTACTCGGCCTGGTCGGCCTGCCCCGGCCGAAGGAGCGGCTCAGCGACTATCCGCACCAGCTGTCCGGCGGTCTGCGGCAGCGGGTGATGATCGCCATGGCGCTGGCCTGCGAGCCTAAGCTGCTGATCGCCGACGAGCCGACGACGGCCCTGGACGTCACCATCCAGGCGCAGATCCTGGCCCTGCTCAAGGACCTGAAGGAACGCCTCGGGATGGCGATGCTGCTGATCACGCACGACATGGGCGTGATCGCCGGGCACGCCGACCGGGTCAACGTGATGTACGCGGGCCGGGTGGTGGAGACCGCCGAGGCGGCCACCCTGTTCGAGCGCATGCACCATCCGTACACCCAGGCTCTGCTCGCCTCGATCCCTCAGCTTCACCAGGATGCGCGAAAGGCGCTGCACGCCATCCCCGGCCTGCCGCCCGACCTGGCCCATCCGCCGGAGGGCTGCCGGTTCGCGGCCAGGTGTTCCCGGGCCACGGACAAGTGCCGCGCCGAGGAGCCACCGCTGTCCGGGAAGACGTTCGACCACAGGTTCGCCTGCTGGCATCCGGCCGACGGGCCGCTGGTCCTCACCGTGATCGGCGGGACCGGGCCCGACGCCGCGAGCACGGGGCTGGGCGCCTCAGACGCCGAAAGCATGAAAGAGGCGGAGGCACCCGACGAGGTCGGTCTCCTGGCCGACGCCCAGCTTCTCGACCCAGCGCAGACGGCTCAGGACCCTCAGGAACCGGCGGTATCCGAGACCGTGACGGTGGTCGCGGCCGGGCTCGAGGTGACGGCCGACGGCCGCCTGGCGGTGGCAGAGCGCAAGGTGGAGGTGGCCGCGGCGAACGGGAACGGCGTCGCGCCGCTGCTCGAGCTGCACAACCTGGTGAAGGAGTTCCCGATCACCTCGGGGGCGATCTTGCAGCGCAAGGTGGCCAGCGTCAAGGCCGTGTCCGACGTCTCCTTCGCCGTCCCGGCCGGCACGACGTTCGGCCTGGTCGGCGAGTCCGGGTGCGGCAAGACGACGATCGGCAAGCTGATCGTCGCGCTGGAAAAGCCGAGTTCCGGCGCGATCACGCTCAACGGCGAGGATGTCTCCAAGCTGCGCGGCGCCGATCTGCGGCGTAAGCGGCGCGACCTGCAGCTCATGTTCCAGGATCCGCAATCGTCGCTGGACCCGAGGATGCGGGTCGGCACGATCATCGCGGAGCCGCTCGCCGTGCAGCGCCTCGGCAGCAGGCGGGCGCAGCGAGAGCGGGTCTTCGAGTTGCTCGGCGAGGTTGGGTTGCCGCGGAACGCGGTGGAGCGCTACCCGCATGAATTCTCCGGCGGCCAGCGGCAGCGCATCGGCCTGGCCCGGGCGCTCACCGTCAATCCGCGGCTCATCGTGGCGGACGAGCCGGTCAGCGCGCTCGACGTGTCGATCAGGGCGCAGGTACTGAACCTGATGAAGCGGCTGCAGGCGTCCCACGGCCTGACCTACATCGTGATCTCGCACGACCTCGCCGTGGTCAAGTACATGGCCGACCGGATCGGGGTCATGTACCTGGGCAAGATGGTCGAGCTCGGCTCCGGAGACGACATCTACCAGCGGGCCGCGCATCCCTACACGGCGGGCCTGCTGGCCACCATCCCGGTGCCCGATCCCACCACGGAGCGGGCCAAGTCGGGTGCGGCCATCAAGGGCGAGCTGCCCAGCCCGGTTAACCCGCCCTCCGGGTGCAGGTTCCGGACCCGATGCCAGTTCGCGCAGGAGCGCTGCGCCGCCGAAGAGCCGCCCCTGCGTTCCTTCGGCCCGGGCCACCTGGCCGCCTGCCACTTCCCCCTGCAGACCCCGGACGGCGCGGACGTGGGCACCTCGGTCATGACCGCCGCCGGGCTTAGCGGAGGACCCCCGTCGCCCTGAGGGTTCCGGGCTCCTCGTCGCCGGTGACGGGGAGACGGCGGTTATCGATCGTATGCCCTTGCTCTGCGAGCGGATGATGCCGATACTCCATTCATGGGAGGCTCGACGGCGGATACGCCCACCACGCCCGAGTTTCTCCGCGTCTCCGACGCGGATCGCGACCAAGCGGTTAACGAGCTCAGGAGTGAGTTCGTTGACGGACGCCTCTCGCACGAGACGTTCGTGTACCGCATGCAGACGGCCCTCGGCGCGCGGAACCGCGGCCAGCTAGCGGGATTGTTCACCGACCTGCCGCCACGGCGGGCCCGGCTGCTGGCCCGGATCAAGACGGCCCTGCGCGGCGGGAGCCGCGGCGCAGCCGACCCGCGGACACCGCCAGGCGAGCCGATCCCGGGATCCCAGGCCGTCGGGTGGGGGCCAGGGTCCGCGGCGATCGACGTGCCCCCGGCCGGCTGGGGAAACCCGGACGGAGCTCACGTCCAGGCGCCCTGGTACCACAGGTCAGGCGCGGTCAGCGGATCAGGTCCGGGCCATGGGTCTGCCCCGGTCAACGGGTCGGGTGGTCCTGGCGCCTCGCCGGCACCGTTTTTCTTCCCGCCCGGTCGGGGAGTCCGCTTCACGATCGGGCGTACCCGTGACTGCGATCTCTGCCTGACTGACCTTTCGGTCTCCCGGCTGCATGCCGAGCTGGTGCGCGGCGGCGACGGGTGGCTGCTCAATGACCTCGGATCCCATAACGGCACCCGGCTTAACGGCTGGCTGGTCCGGGAGACGGTTTCGGTGCGGGCGGGAGACCGGCTGGAGTTCGGTTCCGCGGTGTTCGTGGTCCAGGAGGACCCGTACCCGCCGGCAGCTCCGGCTGACAGTGCCGTCCCAGGGTGACGGTGCCGTCCCGGGGTGACGGTGCCGTCCGGGTAAGGGGTGCGGAACCGGCTAGAGTCGGGAAGCGTGACAACGGTTCTCCTGGTCCGGCACGGGCTCACCGCGACTACTGGCCACGTGCTGACCGGATGGACGCCGGGCATCTCGTTGGATGACCGCGGCCTGGCCCAGGCGGCCGCGCTGGCGGCCAGGCTCGCCCCGCTCCCGCTGGCCGCCGTGATCAGCAGCCCGCTGGAACGCTGCCAGCAGACGGCGGCGGCGATCGCGGCGACCAGGCCGGGTCAGCCCGTCATCATCGAGGACCGGGTGGGGGAGTGCCGGTACGGGGACTGGACCGGCAAGCCGCTGAAGAAGCTGGCGGCCGATCCGCTCTGGCGTGTCGTGCAAGCCCATCCGAGTGCGGTTACGTTCCCCGGTCCCGAGGGCGAGTCCATGCCCGATATGCAGCACCGGGCGGTGGCCGCGGTCAGGGACTGGAATGCCAGGCTCGGCAAGGACGCTACCTACCTCATCTGTTCGCATGGCGATGTCATCAAGGCCATCGTCGCCGATAGCCTGGGGCTGCACCTCGATCAGAGCCAGCGGATCCAGGCCGACCCGTGCTCGCTGACCGTGATCAGGTATACGCCGCTGCGGCCATTCCTGGTCCGGATGAACGATAGAGGAGATGGGGTGGCTGACCTCATGCCACGCGCTGACGGTCACGGTCATGGCGGCGCGAACAGCGATGCGGCGGTCGGGGGAGGGACAGGCGGCGCCGATCAGGTCAACGGGCAGGCGACCATGGTGACCGGCGCGGCCGGTACACAACCAGCCGCTGTGCCGATCCCCCCTTCAAGTCGCCAGCAGTCGGCGGACACGCGAGGATAGGACTATGCCGGTCTATTTCTATGACCCGCCGGACAGGTTCGTGGCAGGCGCGGTCGGACAGCCTGGGGAG
Organism: uncultured Actinomycetes bacterium; assembly: GCA_963806335.1. Classification (GTDB taxonomy): domain Bacteria; phylum Actinomycetota; class Actinomycetes; order Streptosporangiales; family Streptosporangiaceae; genus Palsa-504. Next base: position 174,953 of record CAWDXO010000007.1, on the reverse strand, counting down.
CGGACTTTCTACCTGCAGGCGACTTCCAGCGGTCGCGTGACCAGCGTCGCGCTGGAGAAATTCCAGGTCAGCCTGCTAGCTGAGCGCATCGACGAGCTCCTTGACGAGGTGCTCAGGCGCACCGCCGGGTCGCCCGAGGTGCCCGCGGCCGCGCCCGCGATGCTGCAGGACGACGACCCGCTCGACCTGCCGCTGCTTGAAGACTTCCGGGTGGGAGCGATCGCCCTGGCCTGGGACGGCGACGGCGGCATGGTCGTCATCGAGGCGCAGGAAGAATCCGATGAACCGGTGGAGCCGCTCGCCGAGGACCTCCCCCCCGACGGGCCGGGGGTCCTGCGGGTCCGGATCACGCCGGGCGCCGCCCGCGCCTTCGCCCAGCGCGCCCTCAAGATCGTCGAGGCGGGCCGCCCGCCCTGTCCGCTGTGCGGACTGCCGCTGGATACCGACGGGCACGTCTGCCCCCGGCAGAACGGTCACCGCGTCGGCCATGCTTGACCCGAACAGATCAGATGCGGAGGACATCGACGGCGAGCAGGCAGCGCTTGACCTGCTCGCCAGCGGGAAGCTGGAGATCGAGGGACGACTGGTTGACGCGTCTAACGCCACGCTGTACTGCACGATCAAGACCACGGGCCGGAAACCTAGGACGGAGAAGAGCCAGTCCGCCGAGGTGGCCTGCGTCTACAAGCCGATAGCAGGCGAGCGCCCGCTGTGGGACTTTCCCAGCGGCACGCTGGCGGGCCGGGAGGTCGCGGCCTACGTCGTGTCCCGCGCCGCCGGCTGGGACGTGGTCCCTCCTACCGTCATGCGCGACGGCCCGTTCGGGCCCGGCATGTGCCAGCTCTGGATCGATCACGACACCGACGTGGACCTGATTGCCTTGTCACGGCGCACCGATCACGCGGGTCTGCGCGACATGGCCGTGTTCGACGCGGTGGTGAACAACGCTGACAGGAAGATCGGCCACCTGCTGCCCGTCGCCGAGGGTCACCTGTACGGCTGCGATCACGGCGTGTGCTTCGCCGAGGATTACAAGCTGCGCACCGTTTTGTGGCAGTGGCGGGGTAAGACCTTGCCGCGGCGTTCGGTGGACGCGCTGCGCCGCCTGAACTCGGAGTTCAACGAGGGCAGCCTGGCCGAGGAGCTTTCCGCACTGCTCAGCGCGAGCGAGATTACCGCGACCAAGATCAGGATCGACACGCTCCTCAAGCACCGCGTCCATCCCTACCCGCCCGCCGACTGGCCCGCCGTCCCCTGGCCGCCGGTGTAGGACGGCCAGGCCGTCCGAGAATCACGAGCAGCGAGCGGAAGAACCGCGTCACCGGCTCAGATACCGCCTGGACTCAGATACCGCCTGGCTCCCCGGCGCCGCCGTGCCGCCTGAAGTAACGCTCGAACTCGCGGGCGATCGCGTCCCCGCTCGCCTCGGGCAGGTCCATGGCGTCCTTGGCCTCTTCCAGGGTCCGGACGTAGTCGGCGACCTCGGAATCCTGCTGGGCGAGCTCGTCGACGCCGCGTTCCCAGGCCCGCGCCTCTTCGGGCAGGTCGGCCAGCGGCAGGGCGGCGTCCAGGACGTCCTCGACGCCGCGCAGCAGCGCCAGCGTGGCCTTGGGGCTGGGTGGCTGGGCCACATAGTGCGGCACCTGGGCCCACAGCGAGACGGTCGGGATCCCCGCGGCGGTGCAGGTGTGCTGGAGCACCCCGACGATCCCGGTGGGTCCCTTGTATTCCACCCGGCCGACGCCCACGTCGCTGGCCAGCCTGGAATTTGATGAGCCGACCGACACCGGTACCGGACGGGTGTGCGGCGCATCCGCGAGCAGCGCGCCGAGCAGGACGATCAGACCCACGCCGAGGCTTTCCAGGCCCTGCACCAGTTCCTCGCTGAAGGCCCGCCAGCGCATGTTCGGCTCGATGCCGTGCACCAGGACGATGTCACGGGAAAGCCCGGTCGGCGGCACGGTCACGTCAGCCGAATGGGCACGCGCGAGCGAGATCCTCGTCGTCGGCCAGATCAGGCGCTGGGTATGCCCGTCTTCGATCTCGATCACCGGCCGGTTGACCTGGAAGTCGTAGAAGTCCTCGGGATCGATGGCCCCTATCGGGGTGGCCTGCCAGGCAATGCCCAGGTGGTTGACCACCCCGCTGGCCGCCTCGCCCGCGTCGTTCCAGCCCTCGAACCCGGCGATGGCGACAGGAGAAGCGAGTTCGCCGATGTCGTTGAACTCGATGACTCGCCACCTCCCCAGCAAGTGCAGGCCGCCTACTGACAGCCTACGTGGTCAGGCTTGCTCGTTGGGTGACCGGCCGGCGTGTCAGGTGCGGTCTGTCTCAGCCGCGGTCTGTACCAGCTCTCACTGGGGAAGCTTCGCGGCGAACGCCTAGGATGGTCGTCAATGAGCACTCTACGGACCGCCCTGGCCGAGCGAGTCGTGGTGGCAGACGGGGCTATCGGTACCATGCTCCAGGCCAGCGTGGCCACCATCGACGACTTCGCCGGCTACGAGGGCTGCAACGAGATCCTGAACGTGACCCGGCCCGACATCGTGACCGGGATCCACGAGACCTACCTTGACGCCGGCGCGGATTGCGTCACGACGAACTCGTTCGGCGCCAATCTGGGCAATCTCGGTGAGTACGAGATTGCCGGCCGGATCGCGGAGCTGTCCGAGGCGTCCGCCCGGCTCGCCCGCGCCGCCGCCGATCGCTGGGCCACGCCTGCGCGTCCTCGCTGGGTGCTCGGCTCGATCGGCCCCGGCACCAAGCTGCCCACGCTCGGCCACACGACGTTCCGCGAGCTGCGCGACACCTACCAGGTCAATGCGGAGGCCCTGCTGCGGGGCGGCGCGGACGCGCTGATCATCGAGACCTGCCAGGACCTGCTTCAGGCCAAGGCCGCCATCATCGGGTCGAAACGAGCCGTGGCCAGCCTGGCCCCGGACGCGCTGGTCATCGCGCAGGTCACGATCGAGACGACGGGGGCGATGCTGCTCGGCAGCGAGATCGCGGCCGCGCTGACGGCCCTTGAGCCGCTGGGCATCGACATGATCGGGCTGAACTGCGCGACCGGTCCCGGGGAGATGAGCGAGCACTTGCGGTACCTGGCCGCGCACGCCCGCGTGCCGATTTCCTGCGAACCGAACGCCGGCCTGCCCGTGCTCACCTCGGACGGCGCGAGTTACCCGCTCACCCCGGCCCAGCTGGCCGACGCGCACGACAGGTTCACCAGGGAGTTCGGTCTCTCGCTGGTCGGCGGATGCTGCGGGACCACCCCGGCGCACACCGCCGCGCTGGCGGAAAGGCTGGCTGGCCGGCCGGTCACCAGGCGCAGGCCGCGCCCCGAGCCGGGGGTTGCCTCCCTTTACCAGCACGTACCGTTCCGGCAGGACACGGCGTTCCTGTCAATCGGCGAGCGGACCAACGCCAACGGGTCCAAGGCCTTCCGTGACGCGCTGCTTGAGGGCAGGTACGAGGATTGCGTGCAGATCGCGCGGGCCCAGACCAGGGACGGCGCCCACCTGCTCGACGTGTGCGTGGACTACGTGGGCCGGGACGGTGTCGCGGACATGCGCGAGGTGGTGGGCCGGCTGGCCACCGCGGCCACGCTGCCGCTTGTCCTCGACTCGACCGAGTCCGCCGTGATCGAGGCCGGCCTTGAGCTGACCGGCGGCCGGGCCGTGATCAACTCGGTCAACTACGAGGACGGCGACGGGCCAGACTCGCGCTTCGCGCGGGTGATGCCGCTGGTGCGCGAGCATGGCGCCGCGGTGATCGCGCTCACCATCGACGAGCGCGGCCAGGCGCGCACCGCCGCGTGGAAGGTCGAGGTCGCCGAGCGGCTGATCGCGGACCTGACCGGCCACTGGGGGATGCGAGAAGACGACATCATCGTCGACTGCCTGACCTTCCCCATCGCCACCGGCCAGGAGGAAACCCGGCGCGATGCGATCGAGACCATCGAGGCCATCGCCGAGCTGAAACGCCGTCATCCGGCCGTGCAGACGACACTGGGCGTCTCCAATGTCTCATTCGGCCTCAAGCCCGCCGCCCGCGCCGTGCTGAACTCGGTCTTCCTGGCCGAATGCACCCGGGCGGGCCTGGACTCCGCGATTGTGCACGCGGCGCGGATCCTGCCCATCGCGCGGATACCCGACGAGCAGCGGCAGACGGCGCTCGACCTCGTCTACGACCGGCGCCGGGAGGGCTACGACCCGCTGGCCCGGCTGCTCGAGCTTTTCGAGGGAGTGGACGCGGCCGAGCTCAAGGCCAGCCGGGCCGCCGAGCTCGCCGGGCTGCCACTCTGGGAGCGGCTGAAGCGGCGGATCATCGACGGGGAGCGGAACGGCCTCGAGGCGGACCTGGACGCCGCGCTAGAGCAGCGGCCCGCCCTGGAGATCGTCAACGACGTCCTGCTCGACGGCATGAAGACGGTCGGCGAGCTGTTCGGCTCGGGTCAGATGCAGCTTCCGTTCGTGCTGACCTCGGCCGAGGTGATGAAGGCGTCCGTCGCTTACCTGGAACCGCACATGGAACAGAGCGGTGAGGAAGGCAAAGGCAAGATCGTGCTGGCCACGGTCAAGGGCGACGTGCACGACATCGGCAAGAACCTGGTCGACATCATCTTGTCGAACAACGGCTACGACGTCGTGAACATCGGGATCAAGCAGCCTATTTCGGCGATCGTGGCGGCGGCGGATGAGAACGACGCTGACGTCATCGGGATGTCGGGTCTGCTGGTCAAGTCGACCGTCGTGATGCGGGATAACCTCGCCGAGCTGAACTCGCGGGGCCTGGCCGGGCGGTGGCCGGTGCTGCTCGGCGGTGCCGCCCTCACCCGCGCCTACGTGGAGCAGGACCTGGCCGCGGTGTTCGACGGGGAGGTCAGGTACGCCAGGGACGCGTTCGAAGGGCTGCGGCTGATGAATGCCGCGATGGCGGTCAAACGCGGCGTCCCCGGGGCCAAACTGCCTGAGCTGCGGACCCGCCGGGTCCGCGCCAAGGCCGTCCCTTCCGCGGCGGGCGAGACGGACCTCCCGGCCATCGGCGCCGCGGCCCGCTCGGACGTTGCCGCGGATGTGCCGGTCCCGGAAGTACCTTTCCTCGGCACCGAGGTGATCAAGGGCGTACCGCTGGCCGACTACGCCACCTACCTCGATGAGCGCGCCTTGTTCATGGGGCAGTGGGGCCTCAAGCCGACCCGTGGCGGCGGGGTCTCCTACGAGGAGCTAGTGGAGACTCAAGGCCGCCCGCGACTGCGCATGTGGCTGGAACGGATGCAGACCGAAGGGCTGCTCGAGGCGGCCGTGGTCTTCGGCTACTTCAGGTGCCTGAGTGCGGGGAACGACCTGATCGTGCTCGGCCCGGATGGCGTGACCGAGCTCGAACGGCTCACCTTCCCCCGGCAGCGCCGTGACCGGCGGCTGTGCCTGGCCGATTTCTTCCGGCCGCAGGGCTCGGGTTCGCCGGAGCAGACCGACGTGGTGGCGTTCCAGCTCGCCACCATGGGGACGCGGGTGTCGGCGGCGACCGCCGAGCTGTTCGCGAAGAACGCCTACCGCGAGTACCTCGAGCTGCATGGTCTGTCGGTCCAGCTGACCGAGGCGCTGGCCGAGTACTGGCACGCGCGGATCAGGCGCGAGCTCGGGCTGGCCGGTTCGGATCCGGACGACCTGAACGGCTTCTTCCGGGTCGAGTACCGCGGCGCGCGGTACTCGTTCGGCTATCCCGCCTGCCCGGACCTGGCCGACCGGGCCAAGCTGGTCCGCCTGCTCGAGCCGTCCCGCATCGGCGTGGAGCTTTCCGAGGAGATGCAGCTGCATCCGGAGCAGTCCACCGACGCGATCGTCGTTCACCACCCCGAGGCAAAGTACTTCAGTGTCTGACCGACGCGCCAGCACGGCGGTCCTGTTCGACATGGACGGCCTGCTCATCGACTCCGAGCCGCTCTGGCTCCAGGCCGAGACGGCCGTCATGGCCAGGCTGGGGGCCGACTGGACCACGGCGGACCAGGTGCAGCTGCTCGGCGGCAGCCTGAACCGCACGGTGCGCTACTTGCTGGCCAAGGCAACCAAGCCCGCGCCGCCCGAGGTGGTCGCCGAGTGGCTGATGGACGGCATCGCCGAGCGGGTCCGCGACCACGGCGTACCGCTTCAGCCGGGCGCGCGCGCGCTGCTGGCCGAGATCAAGGCGGCCGGCCTGCCGAGCGCTATGGTGACCTCGTCCGAGCGCCGGTTCATGGATGTTGTGCTGGCCAGCACGGGAATGCGCTTCGACGCGCTGGTGTGCGCGGACGACGTCAGCGTGACCAAGCCCGACCCGGAGCCGTACCTGCTCGCCGCCAAGCTCCTTGGCGCCGACCCCGCCCACTGCTTCGCCCTGGAGGACTCGCCCAACGGCGTGGCCTCCGCCGAGGCCGCCGGCTGCCAGGTCATCGCGGTGCCGTCGCTGGTCCCGATCGATCCGGCGCCGGGCCGGCTGGTGGTGCGCTCACTGCTCGACCTGCAGGCGGATGCGGGCGGGGTGTCGGTAAGGCGTCAGCCCGGGGGACTACCCCCCGGGGCAGCACGGGGGTTAACCCCAGCGCCCCGCGCACTTATTACGACTTAGACTTCAGGTACGACCGCGGGAGGCGCGCATGTCCACCTATGACAAGATCGCCTGGCTGCCACTGTGCGGGGGGCTGACCGGGCTCGGCCTGGTGCTGAGCTACTTCGTGATGCGGCGCCGTGGTATCGGTGCTGGCCTGCGCTGGGCGGCCTTGTCGCTGCTGCCGCTGGCCGCCTATCTCACCGGCTCGATCGAGATGTTCTGGAAGATCGGCATCGCGATCGGGGACTTCGCGAAGGGCTTCGTGCTCTCGCCCCGCGTCTGGTCGGGGATCGCGCTGGCCGGGCTGGCCGTGGTGCTGTTCATCGTGTCCGGTCCGCTGCGCCGGCGCCAGGTTAAGCGCGACGAGGACAAGCCGGCCGCCGAGCGCGGGGCCGGCGCGCGGGGCACGCTGCCCGCTAGCGCGGGCGGGGGCCAGATGGCCACCCGCCCGGCCGCCACGGTGCCTGCGGCGACGCCGGCCAAGGGGCGCAAGGGCAAGAACGCTGGCGACGATGACGACGACCTGGGGGATGTCGCGGACATCCTGCGCCGCCACGGCATCACCTGAGGGTCAGTACGAGAGTCACCCTAAGCGAGGCTTCATCAGCGGACCGCTGATACCGTTCGCACCCGGCGGACATCTTGCGTCTTTTAGGCATCAGCTCAGGATTTTTTTAGTCACAATCGGGCTACGACAGGGCCCTGGGCTGGATTTCGGTGCCGGAAGCGCACAGTCTCTCCTGATAGGTAGTGATCCGGAGCGCGGGCGGCCGACGGCTGCCTTGTTCTCGTTTGCCGTCCTGACCAAGAGGAACATGCCCATGATTAGTACGCCCAAGCGCTTTGCTGGGCTGGCGGCAGTTGCGGCGGCCGCCATGGCCCTGGCCGCGTGCAGTTCGTCGTCGAGTTCTACGCCGGCGGCTGGTAGCTCATCAGCAGGCCAGCCCGTATCCGGCGGGACGCTGCACATCGTCGCCGCGTCCGGCCCCGCCCATCTCGACACCGTGCCGTCGTATTACACCACCGACTACCAGATCACCCATGCCTTCACCAGGCAGCTCCTGAATTACCCGACGTTGCCGTACACCGCCGCCGGCGATGCCAACTGGATCAAGGACACCACGCCGGCCGCGGACATGGCGACCGAGGTGCCGAGCACCGCTAACGGCGGGATCACCAACGGCGGGAAGACCTATACGTTCCACATCAAGCCGGGCGTCGACTGGAACACCAGTCCGCCGCGTCAGGTCACGTCCCAGGACATCGTGCGGGAGTTCAAGGCGTTCTTCAACCCGGTCAGCCCGGTCGGCAACCCGGTCTACTACGAGTCCACGATCGCCGGGCTCACCGCGTACGCCAACGCCGAGACCGCCTTCTTCGCCAAGAAGTCGAACGCGCCGACCGCGGCGAACATCACGAACTTCCAGAACACGCACAGCATCTCCGGCATCGCGACGCCGAACTCGTCGACGATCCAGTTCACGCTGTCCTCGCCGGCCAGCGACTTCCTCTACATGATGGCGATGCCGTTCACCTCGGCGCGGCCGGTGGAGTACGACAGCTACGTGCCGAACAGCCTGCAGCTGGACACGCACACGATCTCCGACGGCCCGTACCAGATCAGCTCCTACGTCCCGGGCAAGTCGCTCACGATGGTCAAGAACCCGGCCTGGAAGCAGTCCACGGACTCGCTGCGGCACGACTACGTGTCCACCATCGTGGACACGTTCGGGGTGACCTCCGCCGAGACCCAGCTGTCCGACATGCAGGCCGGCACCCAGGACGTGGTCAGTGACACGCCGATCAACCCGGCGTCGATCCCGCAGCTGGAAGCGTCGAACGCATCCAACTTCCACATCTGGCCGTGGTCGACCACCTTCCCGTACATCGTGTTCAACCCGCGCAGCCCGGACGCGAACGGCGCCGCAGGCAAGCTGCTGGTGCGGCAGGCGATCGAGTACGGCCTGGACAAGGCGGCCGCGGTGAAGGCTATCGGCGGGCCAGCCGTCGCCCAGATCCTCAACACGGTGATCCCGCAGGGCAACACGGGGTACGTGAACAGCAACATGTACCCGGATAACAACGGGCAGGGCAACGTGGCCATGTGCAAGTCCGACCTGTCCAAGGCCGGGTACCCGAACGGCGTCACGCTGACCTACATGTACCCGAACGACTCGTCGAACACCCGGATCTTCACGGCGATCCAGGCCTCGCTGGCGAACTGCGGCATCACGCTGACCGGAAAGCCCGAGCCGGGCTCGTCGTTCTTCACCGACCTGGGCAACGCGCCGGAGAACAACAAGGCGGGCCAGTGGGACATGGGCCAGCCGGGCTGGATTCCCGACTGGTTCGGCAATAACGGCCGCACCGTCGTCCAGGCCCTGTTCCAGGGTCCCAACTGCGTGATCAACACGGTCAACTACGGTTGTTACAACAACTCGACCGTGAACTCGCTGATCACTCAGGCCGAGGGCGCGACCTCGCTAACGGCCGCCGGGAATTCCTGGCACCAGGCCGACATGCAGATCATGTCGGACGCGGCCATCGTGCCCGTCATGAACCAGGGCTTCCCGCAGTACTCGAGCAAGCGGGTCAGGGGTATCGCATCCGACGGATCCACGTACCCGACGGCCCTCTTCGCGCCGAACATCGGCGAGCCCGACATCACCAGCATCTGGCTGGCCGGAAGCTGAGGTTAGAGGTTGAGCAAGCGGGTCCGGCCGGGAACCTACCGATTCCCGGCCGGACCTGCGTAGCGGTATCGGTGAGTCTTATGCAACGCTTTCCCTGTCAGCCGCATATCGCATCGTGGCCGCTGAGCCGCGGGCCGGAGGGATGCCTTGACCCTGCTTGAGGTAACGGACCTGACCGTCAGCTTCCCGACCGCCGACGGGGTGGTCCGGGCCGTGCGCGGCGTGTCGTTCGGCGTGGAGGCCGGCCGGACGCTCGGCATCGTCGGCGAGTCGGGTAGCGGCAAGACGGTGCTGACCCAGACGCTGCTCGGGCTGACCCCCGGCGCCGACGTATCGGGTCGCGCCCTGTTTGAAGGGACCGACCTGCTGGCGCTCAGCGAGGCCCACCTGCGGGACATCCGCGGCGCGCGCATCGCGGTGATCTTCCAGGACCCGCTGACCAGCCTGCATCCGCTGTACAAGGTTGGCTGGCAGATCGCCGAGATGATCCGGGCCCATGACAAGTCGGTGACCAAGAAACAGGCGCACGACCGGGCCGTGGAACTCCTGGCTCACGTGGGTATCCCGCGCCCGGACCGGCGGGTAGACGACTACCCGCACCAGTTCTCCGGCGGCATGCGGCAGCGGGCGATGATCGCCATGGCGCTGTCGCTCTCGCCGCGGATGATCATCGCCGACGAGCCGACCACCGCGCTCGATGCCACCGTGCAGGCCCAGATCATTGACCTGCTGCTGCGCCTGCAGCAGGAGTCGAATACCGCGTTGATCATGATCACGCACGATCTCGGCGTGGTGGCGGACATCGCGGATGACGTCATGGTCATGTACGCGGGACGGGCGGCGGAGAAGGCGGCCAAGCGGGACGTGTTCTACGCGCCGCACCATCCGTACACCAAGGGGCTGCTTGAGTCGATACCGAGCAGCACCGCCGCCGGTGGCCGCCTGCTTCCTATCCCGGGCTCACCGCCGAGCCTGATCAACCTGCCGTCCGGCTGCAAGTTCCACCCGCGGTGCGGCTACGTGCTCGACCAGTGCCTGACCGAGGAGCCCGGGCTGCGGCCGGTCAGCCAGGACGGCTTGCACGGCTCGGCCTGCTGGCTGCCAATCCAGGCGGCCGGCCTGAGCGAGCAGGCCGAAGAACTGCGAGCCGAGATGGTCCGCGAGGGCCGCGGTAAGGCGGCGGCCGAGGTCTTCGAGGCCGAGAGCGCCACGGCGCTGGGGCCCGAGGGGAGCGTGGCCGGATGAGCGACCTACTGGCGAGCACCGGATCCGACCCGACGACTCCGGCCGGTGATGACCTGGTCCGGATAGAGAACATGGTCAAGCACTTCCCGGTGCGCACGAGCGGCCTGGTCCGGCGGACCGTTGGCCAGGTCCATGCCGTGGACGACGTGTCGTTGTCCATCCCGCGCGGCAAGACCCTCGGCCTGGTCGGCGAGACCGGCAGCGGCAAGTCCACGCTCGCCCGCTGCGTCGCCGGACTGATCCCGGTCACCTCCGGACGGGTGATTTTCGACGGCCGGGACATCACCAACCTGTCCCGCGGCGCCATGCGCCCGGTCCGCCGTGAGATCCAGATGATCTTCCAGGACCCCTACAGCTCACTCAACCCCCGGCGGCGGATCGGTGCGATCATCGGTGACCCGTTCGCCATCCACAAGACCGCGACCGGCGCCGAGCGCAAGAAAGCGGTGCAGGAGCTGATGGAGCGGGTCGGGCTTAACCCGGAGCACTACAACCGGTTCCCGGCCGAGTTCTCCGGCGGGCAGCGGCAGCGCATCGGCGTCGCCCGTGCGCTAGCACTGAGGCCGAAGCTGATCATCTGTGACGAGCCGGTGTCGGCGCTCGACGTGTCGATCCAGGCCCAGGTGCTGAACCTGCTGGCGGACCTGCAGCGTGACTACGGCCTGAGCTACCTGTTCATCGCCCACGACCTCGAGGTCGTGCGGCACGTGAGTGACTCGGTGGCGGTCATGTACCTCGGCCGCATCGGCGAGTCGGGGCCCATAGATCCGGTCTACGGCTCGCCTCGGCACCCGTACACCGCCGCGCTGCTGTCCGCCGCGCCGGCCGCCGACCCGGACGCGGCCGCCGCCAGGCAGCGGATCATCCTGACCGGCGACGTGCCCTCCCCGATCGATCCCCCCGCCGGATGCCGGTTCCACCCGCGCTGCCCGAAAGCGGAAGCGGTGTGCGGCCAGCAAGAGCCTCAGCTCGAGGCCAAGGCAGGCGACCCGGCCACCCACCTGACCGCCTGCCACTTCCCCGTCGAAGCGGGCGAGAACCTCGCCGCCGCAGGCAGGAGCGAACTGACATGAGCATCACCGGGATTGAGGTCGCAGGGCAAGACGCCGCCTCCGGCGAGTCCGCGCTCGACGCCGATGCCGCCAAGATCCAGGGGCGCAGCCAGTGGCAGCTGACCTGGCGTCGGCTGCGCCGGGACAGGGTGGCCATGACGGCCCTGATCGTGATCCTGGTCATAGTCGTGCTCGCCCTCGCCGCGCCCCTGTTCGTCTCGATCACCCACCACCCGCCGAACGTCGCCTACCCGAACACAGGTGAGGACGCGGCGGGCAACCCGGTGGGACCCGGCACGGCCGGGTTCTGGCTGGGGACCGACGGCACCGGCCGCGACCTGTTCATCCGGATCCTCTACGGCGCGCGCATCTCGCTGTTCGTGGGCTTCGTCACCACCGGGATCGGCGTGATAGCGGGGGTGAGCGTCGGCCTGATAGCCGGGTACTTCGGCGGAGTCATCGACACCGTGCTGGCCCGGTTCACCGACGCGGTGCTCGCGTTTCCCTACGTCGTGCTGGCGCTCGCCCTGGCCGTGGTGCTCGGCCCGAGCCTGACCGTGATCATCGGAGTGATCGCGTTCTTCTCCTGGGCGGCGATCGCGCGGATTGTCCGCGGTCAGACGCTGTCGATCAAGGAAAAAGAGTACATAGAGGCGGCCAGGTCCCTGGGCGCCGGGCCGTTCCGGATCATGTTCCTCGACATCCTGCCCAACCTGCTGGCGCCCGTGCTCGTGCTCGCCACCTTGTACATCCCGACCGCCGTCGTGTTCGAGGCGACGCTCTCCTACCTGGGCCTGGGCATCCAGCCGCCGACCGCGAGCTGGGGCAACATCCTGGCCGACGCGCAAAACTTCTACCAGACGTCCTGGTGGTACGTCATATTCCCGGCACTGGCACTGCTCATCACCACGCTCGCCTTCAACCTGTTCGGCGACGGGATCAGGGACGCCATGGACCCGCGCACCGAGCGGGCTTTCGCGGCCGGGCGGGCGCGCAGACGCCGCGGCAAGCGCCAGGTGCTCGCCGACGGCAGCCAGTCTGACCTATCGCACGTGGAACCATACGTACCCCCGGCGGGAGGTAGCTGACATGGCGATCATCGGCTTTCTCATCCGGCGTATTCTCACCGGCATCGTGGTCGTCTGGCTGGTCGCGAGCGGGGCGTTCTTCCTTTTCTTCGCGCGGCCCGTGAACACCGTGGCGCGCCAGCTGGCCGGTCACGCCGCCACCCCGGCGGTCATCTCCGAGGTGATCAGGAACCTCGGCCTGAACCAGCCGATCATGGTTCAGTACTGGCACTTCATCGACGGCCTGCTGCACGGGAACCTCGGCTACTCCTATTTCAGCCAAGAGCCGGTCGACACGATGCTGAAGCAGGACCTGCCGCCGACCATCTCCCTGGTAGTCGGCGGCGTGGTCCTCTGGCTGATCGTCGGGCTGAGTGTCGGCATCATCAGTGCCGTCAGGCCACGCAGCCTGTTCGACCGGTCCTCCAACGTCGCGGTGCTGATCGGCTTGTCGATGCCGGTGTTCGTGATCGGTGAGCTGCTGATCCTGTTCGTGTTCGTGCCGCTCAATAAGCACGGGTTCACCTGGATCCAGACCGGATACGCCGGGATCTCGCAGGGGGTCGTCACCTGGGCGGGGCACATGATCCTGCCCTGGATCACGCTCGCGGCCGTGCAGGCGGCCGTCTATACCCGGCTGACCCGCGGCCAGCTGCTCGACACGATGGGCGAGGACTACATCCGCACGGCCCGGGCCAAGGGCTTGTCCGAGCGGCGAGTGACCTTCAAGCACGGGGTCCGGGCCGCCCTGACCCCTGTCGTCTCCCAGTTGGGCGTGGACTTCGGCCAGTTGCTCGGCGGTGTCGTCGTAGTCGAGGCCGTCTTCGGTCTCGGCGGCCTCGGCCAGGTGTCCGTCCAGGCCATCGACACCGACGACCTGCCGGTGATCATCGGGTTCGTCATCGTCGCCGCCGTGTTCGTCGTCGTGGCCAACATCATCGTCGACCTGGTCTACGCGCTGCTGGATCCGCGGGTCCGGATCGCCTGAGGTGAATCGCGAGGTATTCCGGCTCGCACCCCCGCTGATCCTGTGGTGGGTGTGGGTCGCCTTCGCGGTGGCCAACGTGGCCGACTTCGTGCTCCAGGGCGCGTCGGCCAGGTTCTCGATCGTGGTATCCGCGATCCTGCTGACGATCACCGGGCTGGTCTACGCCCTGGCGTTGCGGCCTCGTGTCATCGCCGAAGCGGCCGGCCTGAAGATCGTCAACCCCTTCCGTGACTATCAGGTGCCCTGGGCGGCCATCCTCGCGGTGGACACCGGCGAATGGGTGCGGGTGCACTACGCTCCCGCCGAAACGGCGGCAGCCCGCCCGCCCGGCCCGCCCAGCCCGCCCGACGGCGCCCGCCCGGCCAGCAGCGCGGCTAGCGAGGCCATCTCATGCTGGGCGCTGTACCTCTCCGCCCGGACCAAGCGCCGGGCCGCCCGGGCCGCCCGGGCCGGGGCTCCCGGGGCTCCCGGGGCGGCCGGGCGTCCCGGGTATGCCCGGGCCGCCTCGCGCCCCCGTCCGCGCGGGATCCTTCCGCGCGGGTATCGCTCGGCCATGTCGGACATGCTCGCCGTCTCGGGCCAGGAGCCTGGCTACGCGGAGAATTCCAGGCTGCCTGCCGACGCGAGGTACCTTGCCTCGCTGCCGTCCGCCAAGGCCGTCGCCGTCCGCCTGGACAGTCAGGCGGCCCGGGAACGCTCCCGTCGCGACCCGGGAATTCTCGTCGCCCCGGTGACGGCCAGGTGGGCCTGGCCGCCGGCCGCGGCGGTGGCACTGCCGGCGCTCATGCTGCTGATCGTCGCGGTCGCATTCTGACCGATGAGGACTCGCTGCCCCCGTTCAGGGGACCTCGGGCAGCGACGGCTCGGGGAGCGCCGTGGGAAACGCGGGGTCGGCGAGCGGAACCGATGCGAGCGCCGGATCGGGGAGCGGCGGCGGGGTGCCGCCGAACTCGGGGCACAGCGCCTTGTGGTTGCACCAGTCGCACAGCTTGCTCGGCCGCGCCCGCCAGTCGCCCGCCTCCCTTGCCCGCTCGATTGCCTTCCACAGCGCCGCCACCTTGCGCTCGGTGGCGAGCAGGTCAGCCTCGTCGGGGGAGTAGCGCAGTACCTCGCCCTCGGCGAGGTACATGAGCTGAAGCAACCTCGGCACCTGACCCCGCAGACGCCAAATCACCAGGGCGTAGAACTTCATCTGGAACAGTGCGCTGGCCTCGTAGGCCTCCCGGGGAGCCCGGCCGGTCTTGTAGTCCACGATTCTGATGTCACCGCTCGGCGCCACGTCGAGGCGGTCGATGTAGCCGCGCAGTCGCAGCCCGGAGTCAAGGGTTGTCTCCACGTAAGACTCGCGCTCGGCGGGCTCGAGCCTGCGGGGGTCTTCGAGGGTGAAATACGCGTCCAGGATCGCCGTCGCGGACTGGAGCCAGCTGTCCCGCTCGGCGTCATCGGCAAAGAGCGCGGCCATCTCGGGGGCTGCGGCGGCCAGCCGGTCCCACTCGGGGCCCATCAGGGCGCGCGCCGTCTCGGGCGTGCGGTCCGCGGCCGGCAGGTCGAACAACCGCTCAAGCGCGGCGTGCACCAGCGTTCCGCGCGCGGTCGCCGTGGTGGGCGGTTCCGGCAGCCGGTCGATCACCCGGAACCGGTACAGCAGCGGGCAGTTCATAAAGTCGGCCGCGCGAGAAGGCGACAGGGCCGGCCCTCGCGGAGCGCTCTCCGCCTCCGCCGTGTCCGCGGGCAAGGTGTCAATGGCCGCTACTGATTCATCCACAGCGCCACCGTAGGGCAAGCCACTGACATTCGGGGGGATCTCGCGCGGCTCCAGGCCCGGTTTCCGAATCTTCGAAGGCACCAGTACCACTCCGACCCCATCGGTACCTGCTCGCTCATCTATTCTAGGAATATGCCAGTTATCGTGGAAGATTCGAGCTTAGTGGAAATTTAGGGGCATTATAGTGCACAAAAGTCTCCACGTAACCCGAATCTTCCACGATCTTTTTCGCGGGTAGCCACGGACTTTTTCACGGGTAGCCACGAGCGGGCACAACAGGTACATCAAGGCACATCCGGGCACACTCAGGTACCACGGCACGCACCAGCATCACTCCGCACGGCAACACGAGCCAGGCACCGCC
This sequence comes from uncultured Actinomycetes bacterium, assembly GCA_963806335.1. Taxonomy (GTDB): domain Bacteria; phylum Actinomycetota; class Actinomycetes; order Streptosporangiales; family Streptosporangiaceae; genus Palsa-504. The sequence continues at coordinate 159,191 of CAWDXO010000007.1, read as the reverse complement.
CCGAACGATCTCATGTGCACGTAGCATCGGTTATGTGCCTGTGCCAAGCACGCCGACGGAGCATCCGCCCGCGACGCCGGAAACATCGCCGCGGCGCCGCGAAGCCGGTCCCGGGATCGTCATCGCGCGCCCGTTCGGCATCCCGGTGTACATCTCGCCGTACTGGTTCGTGATCGCCGGCGTCTTCATCCTTATTTACGCCAACGACCTCGCTGCGACCCTGCACGGGTCCACTAGGTTCATCGTGGCGGCGGCCTTCGTCGTACTGCTCTACGCGTCTGTCCTCGTCCACGAGCTGAGCCATTGCGTGGTCGCCCGCGGCTACGGGCTGCCGGTTCGCCGTATCCTGCTGTACCCGCTCGGTGGATTCTCCGAGATCGAGCGGGAACCCCCGACGCCTGGCCGGGAGTTCCTGGTGTCCGCGGCGGGCCCGGCGCTTTCGCTTGCGCTGGCCGCCTGCGGATACGCCCTGATGCGCGTGGTCCCGCCCGGCACCATCGCCGGCACGCTGGTGAGCCAGCTCCGCTGGGCCAACCTAGTGGTCGGAATCTTCAACCTGCTGCCCGGCCTGCCGCTCGACGGCGGCCGGATGCTGCGAGCGCTGATCTGGAAGCTGACCGGCCGCCCGGCGGCCTCGACCATCGCCGCCGCCTGGGCGGGCCGCGTGATCGCGGTGGCCCTGTTCGTCGTGCCGTTCGCTGCCGGGGTGGTCAACGGAAGGGGCGGGGACCTGGTCACGGTGGTGTGGCTGGCGGTGATCGCCGCCTTCATGTGGACCGGGGCCGGACAGGCCATCAAGGCCACGAAGTTCCGCGAGCGGCTGCCTGCGCTGCAGGCCAGACGGCTGGCCCGCAAGGCCGTCTCGGTGGTGGCGGACACCCCGCTGGCCGAAGCGATCAGGCGCGCGGACGAGAGCCAGGCCCGCGCGGTCGTGGTCGTAGATCACGAGGACAAGCCGATCGCGATCGTTAACGAGACCGCGGTGATGGCTACCCCGCCGCAGCGGCGCCCGTGGATCGAGGCGGGGGCCCTGGCCAGGACGCTCGAGCCGAACCTGGTGCTGCCCGCCGATCTGTCGGGGATGGCCCTGCTCGACGCCATCCGCAAGGCGCCCGCGACCGAGTACCTGCTGGTGGAGCCCTCGGGCCAGGTCTACGGAGTGCTGGCCACCAGGGACGTCGACCACGCCTTCGCGGGAGTCTGAGCTAGCCAAACGGGGCCGCGGCGGCACTACCCTGACGACATGACCAAACCGCGGCAGGGCCCGCTGATGCCCGGCGAGCCGGTGCAGCTGACCGACCCTAAAGGCCGCAGCCACCTGATCACCCTGCGCGTGGGCGCGTCCTTTCATACTCATCAGGGCACGCTGAACCACGACGACGTGATCGGCGGCCCCGACGGGAACGTGGTCAAGTCATCCGGCGGCACCCCTTACGTCGTCTTCCGGCCGCGGCTCGCCGACTTCACGCTGGCGATGAAGCGCGGCGCGGCGGTCGTGTACCCGAAGGACGCCGCGCAGATCGTAGCGTTCGCCGACGTGTTCCCTGGCGCGCGCGTCCTAGAGGCCGGGGCTGGCTCCGGTGCGCTCAGCTGCTGGCTGCTGCGGGCTGTCGGCGAGCAGGGCACCCTGACCTCGGTCGAGCGCAGGCCCGATTTCGCCGAGATCGCCAGGCGCAACGTCGAGCAGTTCTTCGGCGGCCCGCCGCCGACCTGGCAGCTGGTGGTCGGGGATTTCGGGGCTTCCGCCGCCAATGCCGGGGACACCGATGCCGGCGAGCCCGGAGCCGGGGACACCGATGCCGGCGAGCCCGGAGCCGGGGACACCGATGCCGGCGAGCCCGGAGCCGGCGAGCCCGATGCCGGGGAGCCCGATGCCGGACTCGCGGATTTCGACCGGGTCATCCTCGACATGCTCGCCCCGTGGGACTGCGTGGACGCTGTTGCCTGGGCCCTCGCGCCCGGCGGCCTGGTCTGCTGTTACGTCGCCACGACGACCCAGCTGTCACGCACCGTGGAGGCGCTGCGCGGGCACGGCGGCTTCGACGAGCCCGCCGCCTGGGAGAGCCTGACGCGCGGGTGGCATGTGGAGGGGCTGGCTGTCCGCCCCGATCATCGCATGGTGGGCCACACCGGGTTCCTGGTGACCGCACGCCGGCTGGCGCCAGGCGTCGTCCCGCCGCCGCGCCGGCGCCGCCCGGCCAAGGGCGCACAGGAGAAAGATCATGAAAAAGATCATTGATCCGAACGGGCGGCTATGTTAAAGCCTGAGTGTTTGGTAACGCCTAGCGATGCTGCTGTGACAGATAGATGATTACGCGGGGAGCAAAACGGAGTCGATACCGCCTCCGTAGGTTAGGGAATGCCCGTGGATAGGTAGAGTCCAGTTAACGGTGTAGGAGGAGGTGAGGGCCGTGGCCACCAGAGACGACAGCGGGCGTGCCTCGCGGCACGAGGATGAGGTGAAGAGCCTTACCGCTCAGATCTCCTTCCTTGATGAGGAGATTGCCGTGCTCAGGCGGAGGCTAGCGGACTCGCCGCGGCAGGTCAGGCTCCTTGAGGACAGGCTGCGCGAGACCGAGGGGAGTCTCACCGGAGTTACCGCCCAGAACGAGCGTCTGGCGGCGACCCTGCGTGAGGCACGCGACCAGATCGTCGCGCTGAAGGAAGAAGTGGACCGGCTGGCCCAGCCGCCATCCGGCTTCGGCGTCTTCCTGAACCCGGCAGAAGACGGCACGGCCGACGTGTTCACCGGCGGCCGCAAGATGCGGGTGAACATATCTCCGAACGTCGAGCTGGATGAGCTGCGCCCAGGCCAGGAAGTAGTGCTGAACGAGGCGCTCAACGTCGTTCTCGCCCAGTCCTACGAGACGGTCGGCGAGGTCGTCATGCTCAAGGAAGTGCTCGCTGACCGCAGGCGCGCCCTGGTCATCTCGCAGGCCGACGAGGAGCGGGTCGTGCGGCTGGCCGAGCCGCTGCTGCACGAGACGCTGCGGGCCGGCGACTCGCTGCTGCTCGAGTCGCGGTCCGGTTATGTCTACGAGCGGGTACCCAAGGCCGAGGTCGAGGAGCTAATCCTCGAGGAAGTGCCGGACATCTCCTACAACGACATCGGCGGCCTGGCCGGGCAGATCGAGCAGATCAGGGACGCCATCGAGCTGCCTTACCTGCATGCGGACCTGTTCAAGGAACACCAGCTCAAGCCCCCGAAGGGGGTCCTGCTCTACGGCCCGCCCGGCTGCGGGAAGACACTGATCGCCAAGGCCGTGGCGAACTCGCTGGCCAAGCAGGTCGCGGCCAAGACGGCCCAGCCGGACGGCTCGGAGGGCAAGAGCTTCTTCCTCAACATCAAGGGCCCCGAGCTGCTGAACAAGTACGTCGGCGAGACCGAGCGGCATATCAGGCTCGTCTTCCAGCGCGCCCGTGAGAAGGCCAGCGAGGGCATGCCGGTGATCGTGTTCTTCGACGAGATGGACTCGATCTTCCGCACTCGCGGGTCCGGCGTGTCCAGCGACGTGGAGAACACGATCGTGCCCCAGCTGCTGTCCGAGATCGACGGCGTCGAGGGGCTGGAGAACGTGATCGTGATCGGTGCCTCGAACCGCGAGGACATGATCGACCCGGCGATCCTGCGGCCGGGCCGGCTCGACGTCAAGATCAAGATCGAGCGGCCGGACGCCGAGGCGGCCAAGGACATCTTCACCAAGTACGTGCTGAAGGAACTGCCGCTGCATCCCGACGACGTAGCCGAGAACGACGGTTCGCCGCAGGCCACCGTCGACGCGATGATCTTGCGTACGGTCGAGCGGATGTACACCGAGTCCGAGGAGAACAGGTTCCTCGAGGTCACCTACGCCAACGGCGACAAGGAAGTCCTGTACTTCAAGGACTTCAACTCCGGCGCGATGATCGAGAACATCGTCGCCCGGGCCAAGAAGATGGCCATCAAGGAGTTCCTCGACACCGGGCAGAAGGGCATGCGGGTCAGCCACCTGCTGGCCGCGTGCGTCGACGAGTTCAGTGAGAATGAGGACCTGCCGAACACGACGAACCCCGACGACTGGGCCCGTATCTCCGGGAAGAAGGGCGAGCGCATCGTCTACATCAGGACGCTGGTCTCCGGCAAGACCGGGACCGAGGCGGGCCGGTCGATAGACACCGTGGCGAACACCGGACAGTACCTTTGATGGCTGTTCGCGCTAAGGAAACCGTGTCGGCATGTCGTCTCGGTTCGTAACGGCATTAGGCTTCTTGGCATGAGCGTTCTTCGCGTGATGGGCACAGAGACCGAATACGGGATCTCTGTGCCCGGCCAGCCCGGTGCCAACGCGATGGTGACCTCATCACAGATCGTCAACGCCTACCAGGCGGCCACCGCCGCCAAGGCTCGGCGGGCGCGCTGGGACTTTGAGGAGGAGAACCCGCTCCGCGACGCGCGTGGGTTCGACCTCACCCGCGAGGCGGCGGACTCCTCGCAGCTGACGGATGAGGACCTTGGCCTGGCCAACGTCATCCTCACCAACGGCGGGCGGCTGTACGTCGACCACGCGCACCCCGAGTACTCGGCGCCCGAGTGCACGAACCCGTTGTCGGTGGTGATCTGGGACAAGGCCGGCGAGCGGGTCATGGCGGAGGCCGCGGCGAAGGCCGCGACCGTGCCGGGCAGCGCGCCCATCCAGCTGTACAAGAACAACACCGACAACAAGGGTGCCTCTTACGGCTCGCACGAGAACTACCTGATGCGGCGCGGCACGCCGTTCGCCGACATCGTCAAGTACCTCGTCCCGTTCTTCGTCTGCCGCCAGGTGATCTGCGGCGCCGGGCGGGTCGGAATCGGCGCCGACGGCCGGGGAACCGGCTTCCAGATCAGCCAGCGGGCGGATTACTTCGAGGTCGAGGTCGGCCTGGAGACCACGCTGAAGCGGCCCATCATCAACACCAGGGACGAGCCGCACGCTGACCCGGAGAAATACCGGCGGCTGCACGTGATCCTCGGCGACGCGAACATGAGCGAGGTGTGCACCTATCTCAAGGTCGGCACGACCTCGCTGGTCCTCGCGATGATCGAGGACAAGTTCCTCGGCACCGACCTGTCGGTCGAGGCCCCGGTAGCCGAGCTCCGGGCGATCTCGCACGATCCGACCTGCCGCCGTCTGCTCACGCTCAAGGACGGCCGGAAGATGACCGCCGTCCAGCTGCAGGCCGAATACCTCGAGCTCGCCCGCAAGTATGTTGAGGACCGGTACGGGAACGACGTGGACGACATCACCGCTGATGTCCTCAGCCGGTGGGAGTCGGTACTCAACCGGCTGGCCGATGACCCGATGCTGCTGTCCAAGGAGCTCGACTGGGTGGCCAAGCTGGAATTGCTCGAGGGGTACCGGTCCAGGGACAACCTTGGCTGGGATCATCCGCGGCTGCAGCTGGTGGACCTGCAGTACTCCGACGTGCGGCCGGATCGAGGCCTGTACAACCGGCTGGCGGCCAGGGGCCGGATGGTACGGCTGACCGACGACGCCACCGTGGAACGGGCGGTGGATAACCCGCCCGAGGACACCAGGGCCTTCTTCCGCGGCCGCTGCCTGCGGCAGTACCCGGAGTCCGTGGCCGCGGCCTCGTGGGACTCGGTAATCTTCGACATCCCCGGCCGAGAGTCGCTGCAGCGGGTTCCGACGCTCGAGCCGCTTCGCGGCACCAAGGCGCACGTGGGCGAGCTGCTCGACCGCTGCCGCAGCGCCGCCGAACTGGTCGCCGCGCTCACCGGTCAGGAGTAGCGCGCTGAACCCGGGGTGTCCCCCCGCGCTGAACCGGGGGGTTCGCGGCGGGTGTCCCCCCGCGGGTATCGCGAGTTCGTACCGATTTCGGCCCGGCGGGATTGGGCAGGACTCTCACGGGTGACGATAGCGTTGGGACAGACGGAGGTAGTGATATGGAAACGAAGGACACAGGCGGTCAGCGGCAGACTACTAGGCGCGCCGAGGAGACCGAGCAGGCCGAGACGGGGACCACCGACGAGGTCAAGGAGAGGCACGAAAAGCTCTCCGATGACGTCGACGCCATCCTCGACGAGATCGACGAGGTACTCGAGGAGAACGCCGAGGAGTTCGTCCGGTCCTACGTGCAAAAGGGCGGACAGTAACAGCGGCAGCCGGTTCGCCGTAAGCGGACGCGCCGGCGGCCCTGCACGTACCTGCCGTGCTCCGGCGTGGCAGTAGGGTCTGATCAGGGCAGTGCTTGACCGGGGGTGAGAACCCCGAGATCCCCGGTGCCTCGCTCTGCTTGCTTCGGGGGCGACCCCGGAGCACCGAAGATGCTGACAACCACGAGATGAGGTTCGCCTTGGGCTCGTACTACGACGGCAGCCAGTCCGGTCCGTTCGCCGGGGGTCCTGGGCGGGTTCCGGGCTCCGCAGGGCCTGTCGGCCCGCGCCCGGCCGGCTTCATGAGCTTGCAGTCCTCGTCGTTCGCTGATTTCCTCGCTTCGCACTCACCCGGCCTGCTGCCTGGTCAGACGGTGCCGGGACCGGGCGGCGACCCGGCAGCCGGGCAGGCCATCCGCGACCTGCCGCACGCCACCACGATCATCGCCGCGGTGTGCGACCACGGGGTGGTCCTCGCAGGCGACCGCCGGGCCACGGCCGGGAGCATGATCGCGAAGCGAGACGTGGAGAAGGTCTTCCGCAGCGATGAGTTTTCCGCGATGGGTTACGCGGGCACCGGCAGCGTGGGAATCGAGTTTGTCCGGCTGTTCCAGGTCGAGCTCGAGCACTATGAGAAGATGGAGGGCCGCTCGCTGTCCCTGGAGGGCAAGGCCAACCGGCTCGCCTGGATGGTCAGGGGCAACCTGGGCGCGGCCATGCAGGGACTCATCGTCGTGCCGCTCTTCGTGGGCTACGACGAGGACACCGAGCGCGGGCGGATCTTCAGCTACGACGTCGCCGGAGGTCCGTACGAGGAGCACAGGTTCTACTCCATCGGCTCGGGGTCCTTGTTCGCCCGGGGCGCGATGAAGAAGCTGTACGTCGACGACATGTCGGTCAACGACGCCTCCCTGGCCTGCGTGCAGGCGCTGTACGACGCCGCCGACGACGACTCGGCGACGGGCGGCCCCGACCTGACCAGACGCATCTTCCCCGTCATCGCCACCATCACGGCCGACGGCTTCAGGAAGCTGCCGGACGCCGAGGCCGAGGATTACGCCCAGCGGGTCGTCCAGGAACGGATGGCCAGGCCAGACGGTCCGGTAGCCCCGCTGACCTAGCGATCAGCCTGGCTGATCGCCAGGTCAGTCAGCCGCATCCCGCCCCATCAGCCCATCCGACCTAGGTAAAGGAAGCGCCCGCGGTGTCAATGCCGTTCTACGTCTCACCTGAGCAGTCCATGCGGGACAAGGCCGACTACGCGCGCAAGGGCATCGCGCGGGGCCGCAGCTGCGTGGCCCTGCAGTACGCGGGCGGCATCCTGCTGGTGGCGCCCAACCCGTCGAGCGCACTGCACAAGATCAGCGAGATCTACGACCGGATCGGCTTCGCCGCGGTCGGCCGGTACAACGAATACGAGAACCTGCGCAAGGCCGGGGTCACCTACGCGGACATCACCGGCTACCAGTTTGACCGGCACGATGTGACGGCGCGGGGCATCGCCAACTGGTACGCGCAGCAGCTCGGCACCATCTTCACCGAGAGCCCGAAGCCGTTCGAGGTCGAGATCGTCGTGGCCGAGGTGGGGCAGCAGCCCGGCGACGACCAGATCTACCGGATTACGTTCGATGGGTCGGTAACCGACGAGCCTGGTTTCGTGGCCTTCGGCGGGCAGGCAGATCAGGTCTCCGCGGCACTGAAGGAACACTACTCCGAAGGCATGACCCTGACCGAGGCGTTCACCGCCGCGCTGGACGCACTAGCCGCGCCCGGCAACGGCGAGCGCAACGAGTCCGTCGCCTCGCTGGAAGTGGCCATCTTGGACCGCGCCCGCGAGCACCGCACGTTCCGCCGCATCCGCGGCTCCCGGCTGGAAGAGCTCATCAGCGAGAGCCGCGCGCACGCCGCAGCCGCGCCCGCCGAGGCCCCGGACGCCGCAGCCGGCGAAGACGGCTCGGCCGCGCCCGCCGGCTCCCCCCGCCCGCTGACCCCGGCCCTCCCACCGGCCCCGACAAGGCCAGCACGGACCGCGGCAGCGGCGTAGGCGACTCCCCGCTCTAGCGCGGATCTCGCCCCTCGGCGCGAGCGCCGCCCTCACAGCGGGATGTTGGCGTGGCTGCCTTTCAGCTGGGGGGCCTCGGCGATCGCGCGCACTAGTTCCTGGCGTGTCTGCGCGGGCTCGATGACCGCGTCGATGACGCCTAGGTCGACAGCTCGCTGCAGGCCGCCCGCGGTAGCCTCGTGTTCGGCGGCGAGCCGCGTCTCGGCCTCGTGGAGCTCTTCAGGCGGCACTGTGGCCAGCGTGCGGCGGTGCAAGATGCGGACGGCGGCGACCGCGCCCATGACCGCCACCTCGGCGCCCGGCCAGGCGAAGACTCGGGTCGCGCCTAGCGAGCGGGAGTTCATGGCGATGTAGGCGCCGCCGTACGCCTTGCGCGTGATAAGCGTGACGCGGGGGACCGTGGCCTCGGCGAAGGCGTGCAGCAGCTTCGCGCCGCGGCGCACCACGCCGTCCCATTCCTGGCCCACCCCGGGCAGGTATCCCGGCACGTCCACCAGCACCACGAGCGGCACGCCGAAGGCGTCGCACATCCGGACGAAGCGCGCCGCCTTCTCCGCCGACGCGGCGTCCAGACAGCCGCCGAGCCGCATCGGGTTGCTCGCGACCACGCCGATCGTGCGCCCGGCCAGGCGGCCGAGGATCGTCACGATGTTCGGGGCCCACCTCGGGTGCAGTTCGACGCCCGGCGTATCCAGCAGCCTGCCGGTCAGCAGGTGCACATCGTAGGCGCGCCGGGCGGAGTCGGGCAGCAGGCCGGAAAGATCGCGCTCCTCGGCGTCCTCCGCGATCTTCCCCTGGTCGCTGAGCAGGGCCGCCAGCCGTCGGGCCCGGTCCAGCGCCTCCGCGTCGGTCTCGGTCACCACGTGCACCACGCCGGAACGGCGGCTATGCGGCTCGGGACCGCCCAGACGCTCCATGTCGACGTCCTCGCCGGTGACGGACCGCACCACATCCGGACCCGTGACGAAGATGCGCCCCTGGCCGGACAGGATCACGATGTCGGTGAGGGCCGGGCCGTATGCGGCACCGCCCGCCGCGGGACCGAGTACCACGGAGATTTGCGGCACCCGTCCGGAGGCCGCGGTCATCGCCGCGAATACCGTGCCCACCGCGTGCAGGCTGGCCACCCCCTCGGCCAGCCGGGCGCCGCCCGAGTGCCACAGCCCCACGATCGGGACGCCGCGTGAGACCGCCTCCGTGTAGGCCCCGACGATCGCGGCGCAGCCCGCGGTGCCCATGGCGCCGCCCTGTGCCCGCGGGTCGGAGGCAAAGGCCACCGCTCCGGCGCCGTGGACCAGCCCGACACCCGCCACGACTCCGCTGCGCTCCTCCCCGCCAGCGGGCAGCAGTTCCAGCGTGCCCGGGTCGAACAGGGCCGCCAGCCGCGCCCGCGGGTCACGCGGCAGTATGACCGGCAGCTCCTCAGCCGCCGAAGCCACGGAAGCCGCCGAAGCCACGGAAGCCGCCGGAGCCACGGAATCCAGTGCGGTCATCTCGGTCTCCTCAAGCCGCGGTGAAAACCAGCGATACGTTGTGCCCGCCGAACCCGAACGCGTTGTTCAGTACCGCCATCGGCTCGGAGCCCCGCTTGCTGAGCGGCCTCGGCTCGGTAGCGACATCGACGGGCACGTCTTCGTCTAGGTCGTCGAGGTTGATGGTGGGCGGGGCGACGTGCTCGCTCAGCGCGAGGATGGCGGCCACCGACTCGATGGCGCCCGCACCGCCGAGCAGGTGTCCGGTCATCGATTTGGTGGACGTGACGACGACTCCGTCCGCCGCCGGGCCGAGCGCCTTGACCAGGGCCTGCGCCTCGAGGGCATCGCCTTCGGGCGTCGAGGTAGCGTGCGCGTTCACGTGCACGACCTGGCCAGGGTCAACCCGGGCATCGGCCAGCGCGCGGCCGATGGCCGCGGTCACCCCGGCCCCGTCCGGTGCCGGGTGCGCGATGTGGTAGGCGTCGGAGGAGTAGCCCGCCCCGGCCGCGACGGCGTATATCATGGCGCCCCGCTGCCGCGCGTGCGACAGCGACTCGAGTACCAGCACGCCGGCTCCCTCGCCGAGTACGAACCCGTCCCTGGCCTTGTCGAACGGCCTCGATGCCCCCTCCGGGTCATCGTTGCGGGTGGACATGGCCCGCATCACCGCGAACGCGCCGATATTCAGCGGCATGATTGCCGCCTCGGTGCCGCCGGCCAGTACCACGTCGGCCCGCCCGGAACGGATCATGTCGATGCCGTACCCGATCGCCTCCGCGCCGGACGCACAGGCACTGACCATGGCGTGAGCACCCGCGCGCGCCCTGATCTCCATGCTGATCCAGCCGGCCGCCCCGTTCGGCATCAGCATCGGCACCGTGTAAGGCGAGATCCGCTGCCAGCCCTTCTCCTTGAGCGTGTCGTAGGCGGCCAGTGTCGAGCCGATGCCGCCGATACCGCTGGTGACCGCCACCCCGAGCCGTTCGGGATCCATCTCAGGCGACCCGGCGTGGGCCCACGCCTCGCGCGCCGCGACCAGCGCGAGCTGCTCGCAGCGATCCATCCGCCGCGCCTGCACGCGGCCGACCGTCTCCACCGGGTCCACGGCGGCCGGCGCGGCGATACGCACCGGCAGCTCTTCCGCCCACGGCTCGGTGAGCCGCCGCACGCCGCTTCGCCCGGCCAGCATCGCCGCCCAGGTCGACGCGACATCCCCGCCCAGCGGGGTGGTCGCGCCGAGCCCGGTGACGACGACGGTTTCGCGCTCTACGGTCACGCTGTACTCCCCGCGCTCTTGGCGACAAACGTCACCACGTCCTGGACTGTGGTGAGGTTCTTCAGCTGGTCGTCGGGGATCTCGACGCCGAACTTGTCCTGCGCGGCGACCGCGATCTCCACCATCGACAGCGAGTCGATGTCCAGGTCGTCGACGAAGCTCTTGCTCGGGGTTACCTCGGCGGCGGGGACGCCGGCGATCTCCTCGACGATTTCACCAAGTCCTTCGAGAATCTCCAGGTCAGTCATACCGTTGCTCCTTGTCCTAAGGGTTCGTGTGGTCTGCGCCCCGGGGGCGGGGCTGCGCCTGCCGCGCCGGCGGCAAGCCGGCGCGGCAGGCGCGGCTAGGGTACCGTGATCACCTGCGCCGCGTAGCACAGTCCCGCGCCGAATCCGAGCAGCAGTGCCAGGGAGCCTGGTTTAAGGTCCCCGCGTTCAGTCATTCCTGACAGCGCCAGCGGGATGGACGCCGATGAGGTGTTGCCGGCGTGCACGATGTCGTCCGCCAGCCGTTCCCGCGGGACGCCGAGCTTGCGCGCGATGGACTCGATGATCCGCAGGTTCGCCTGATGCGGAACGAACGCCGCGAGGTCGCTCACGGCCACGCCTGCCCGTTCGCACGCCTGGGCCGCGATGGGGTGCATGTTGGTCGTGGCCCAGCGGAACACGGCCTGGCCTTCCTGGTGCAAATGGGACGTTCGGTCCGCGATCGTGATGTTCTTGGACAGGTCGCCCGCGCTGCCCCACACCACCGGGCCGATGCCGGGCGCCTCCCCGTCCCCGGCCGGGCCGACCACCGCGGCGCCAGCGCCGTCAGCGAAGATAATGCTGGTGGAGCGGTCGGTGAAGTCGATCCACGACGTCATTTTCTCGGCCCCGATGACGAGTACGTGCCGGGCCGTGCCCGCCCGGATCGAGTCCGAGGCGGTCGCCAGCGCATAGCAGAACCCCGCGCACGCGGCGTTAAGGTCGTAGGCGCCGGGCGCGGCGATGCCGAGGCGGGACGCGACCACCGCGGACACGTTCGGTATCGGCGCCTCGGTGCTGCAGGTGGCCACGATGACCAGGTCGATGTCGGCGGGGGACAGGCCGCTGGCGGCCAGGGCCTTGCCGCCGGCGACGGCCGCCATGTCCGTCACGCTCTCGTCTGGGCCGGCGATCCGGCGGCTGATGATGCCGACCCGGCTGCGGATCCACTCGTCGCTGGTGTCGACCTGGGCCGCGAGGTCATCGTTGGTGACCACGTTGCCCGGCTGGTAACCGCCGAACGACAAGATGCGCGCGCCCGCGGCGGGCGGGAACGGGCTGGCGGACATGAAGGGCCTGGGAGATGTCATGCGCCTTCCCTGGGCTGGACGCGGACAAGTGGCTGACCCTCGCTGACCGGATCCCCGTCTTCGACCAGCCATTCGATGATCTCGGCCGGCCACGGCGCCGTGACCGGATGCTCGCCGCCGCGCGCGACGACGGTGCCGAGCGCCGCGGTATGACCGATGGTGGCGCCCGCCAACGTCGCGCCGGCGTTCTCGCCGGCGAGGAGGAACCGGCCCGACGTCGGCGCGATGATCAGCCGCCACTCCGGCGTGTGGCTGTGGTCCTGGTCAGAGACGGAGGCGGAAAGGTGCTCAGCGATCAGGTCGTGCGCCGCGTCGAGCTGATCCGGGGTCTTGAGGGCCAGCTGGGCCACGCCGGGCAGCGCCCGCCTGGCCAGGCCCGTCAGCGTACCCGCCGGCGGCAGTTCGATGAGGGCGGTCACGCCGAGATCGGTCATGGTCGCCTGGCACAGGTCCCAGCGCACCGGCGCGGCGACCTGGCCGACGATGCGCTCCAGCCATTCCTTGCCGGTGGTGACGGCCGCGCCGTCGGCGTCGGACAGCAGCGTGATCGCCGGATCCTCGACCGTGACGCCGGCGGCCGCCTCGCGCAGGGCCGCGACGGCCGGCGCCATGTATCTGGTGTGGAAGGCCCCGGCCACCTGCAGCGGGCGCAGCCGGGCGCCGGGCGGCGGATCGGCCGCGAAGGCAGCCAGGTCCGCCAGCGCCCCGGCGGCAACGATCTGACCCGCGGCGTTGACGTTCGCGGGGGTGAGGCCGTGCCGGGCGATGGCCGCGAGCACCGCGTCGTGGTCGCCGCCGAGCACGGCGGTCATTCCGGTTGGCTCGGCCGCCGATGCCGCCGCCATCGCCGCGGCGCGCACCGCGACCAGGCGCATCGCGTCGTCCGGGTCCAGGACGCCGGCGATGACCCCGGCCGCCAGTTCCCCGACGCTGTGTCCCGCGGCCGCGTCGGCGGTCACCTCACCGGGGGCTCCGCCCGTCAGTTCCCCGGCCGCGATAAGCGCGGCGCCCAGAAGCAGCGGCTGGGCGACCGCGGTGTCCCTGATCTCGTCGGCGCTCGCGGTGGTGCCGCACCGGATCAGGTCGCAGCCCGCCAGCTCGGAGGCGGCGCCAAGGCGTTCGGCGACACCGGGCAATTCCAGCCAGGGGGCCAGGAAACCCGGCGTCTGCGCGCCCTGCCCGGGCGCGGTGATGATCAGCATGCTCCTACCTTGCCCTGTAGGAGTCCGCCATTTGCATGCCGGATGGTACGAAGTTGTCCGCCAGAGGCTTGTTGCTTTCATACAAATAACGTTCACTTAGATGTCATCGTCGCGTCACCCCCGGCGTTTTAGCCGAGCCGCTGCTGACGCGCCGAAGAACGCGCCCAAGAACGCGCCGGAGAACTCAGCGAAGAACACGCCGAAGGCCGCCGCAGCGTCAACCGCGATGAGATCAGCCGCTTTTGCCGGTCAGCCGGCCCAGGGCGATGGCAACCCACAGGGTGAAGCCGTCCCGGCCGACCGAGGGCGTGTACTCGGTGAGCTCGGCGACGCGGCGCAGCCGGTAGCGGACGGTGTTGGGATGGACGAACAGCAGCCGTGCGGCGGCCTCGAGGGAAGAGCCCTGCTCCAGGTAGGTCGTCAGGGTGTCGAGCAGCGCGTTGCCGCCGCTGAGCAGCGGCTCGTAGACGTCGCTGATGAGGGCGGCCCGGGCGTCGGGATCACCGTCCAGGGCCCGTTCGGGCAGCAGCTCGTCCGCCCCGGTGGGCCGCGGCGCGTCCGGCCAGGCCGGCGCCGCGCGCAGCGCGGCCAGGGCGGCCCGGGCCGACACGGAAGCGGCCTTCAGGTCACGGACCAGCGGGCCGGCGATGACCGGGCCCGGCCCGAATCGCCCGGCGAACCGCTCGGCCGCGGCGATCGGGTCGTCGGCGCCACCGAGGACCAGGATCAGCCGATTGCCCTGCACCCCGGCGAGCAGGTCGAGCCGCGCGCGCCTGGCCTGGGCCCGGAGCTCCTCCATCGGCGGCTCGGCCGCCCCGTGGCCTGCCAGCTGACCGCCGGAACCGTCCTCGTCGCCGATGGTGCCGACGACGACCACCACGGGGGAGGACGACCAGTTCAGCGCCGACGCCCACGAGTGCATCGAATCCCCGGTTTCCCCGTGCACGAGGGAGTCGACGACCAGCGCTTCCAGCCGGGCGTCCCAGGCGCCGCGCGCCTCCGCGGTCCGCGCGTACACCTGCGCCGTGCTGAACGCGATCTCCCGGGCGTAGGTCAGCACCGCCTCACGCAGCTCAGCCTCTTCCCCGGGGGCGGCCAGCTCGTCGACGTGGGCTTCCACTGCGTCAATGATGACGCGCACCATCTCGACCGCGTGCTGCAGGCTGACCGCGCGGGCCAGCTCGCGTGGCGCGGTGCCGAACACCTCGGTGACCGCGGGCCGGTTACGTTCCGGGTGCCTGAGCCAGTCCAGGAACGCGGCGATGCCTGCCTGGGCCACTAGGCCCAGCCAGGACCGGTTCTCCGCCGACATCTTGCGGTACCAGGGCAGCCGCTGGTCCATGGCGGCGATCGCGGCGGTGCCGAGCGTCCCGGCCGCCCGCTCCATCCGCCGTACGGTCTCCGCCTGGACTCGCGGCCTGGCGTGCTGCTTCTCGGTCACCGCTTTACCCTGCCATGTCACCCGGCGGCCAGCCGGCCTACGAGAGCGCCTCGCTGACCGGCAGGTCCAGACGGTACCTGGCGATGGCCTGGGCCGGCAGGCCCGCGTCCACCGCGCCGGTGCGAGCAAGTTCCCAGAGCACCGCCACCGTGATCGACTCGGCGTCGACGTGGAAGAACCGCCGCGCCGCCGGCCGGGTGTCGGAGAAGCCGAACCCGTCGGTGCCGAGCGAGGTGAACGTGCCTGGCACCCAGCGGGCGATCTGGTCGGGCACCGCCTTGATCCAGTCGGATACCGCCACCACCGGGCCGGGCGCGTCGGCCAGCGCCGAGCTCAGGTACGGCACCCGATCCGGCTCGCCGGGATGGAGCATATTCCACGACTCGCAGGCCAGCGCGTCGCGACGCAGTTCGGTCCAGGAGGTGGCCGACCACACGTCGGCCGACACCCCCCAGTCCGTGGCCAGCATCTCCTGGGCCGTCAGGGCCTGCCGCAGCGCTATCCCCGAGGCCAGGATCTGGGCCCGCGGCGCCGAGGCCTCTCCGGACGACGACCCCGACTCCGACGACTCCGACTCCGACCCCGACTCCGACGACTCCGACACTGGCTCCGACGTCGGCCCGGTGACCCCCAGCGCGGCAGGCGCGTACAGGTACAGGCCGCGCAGGACGCCGTCCTCGAGCCCCGCGGTGCCGCCGGGGAAGTCGGCGGGCTCAGCGGGCTGCGGGTAGGGCTCGTTGTAGAGGGTGAGGTAGTAGAAGATGTTCTCGCCGTCCGGGTGCTCGGGCGTGGCCTCGTACATTCGCCGCAGCGCGTCCCGCACCACGTAGGCCAGCTCGAACGCCCACGCGCAGTCGTAGGAGACGCAGGCCTCGCTGACCGAGGCGAGCAGCAGCGAGTGCCCGTCGTTGTGCTGCAGGCCCTCGCCGGTCAGCGTCGTCCGCCCGGCCGTCGCCCCCAGCAGGAAACCGCGAGCGAGCTGGTCGCCCATCAGCCACATCTCGTCGCCGGTCCGCTGCCAGCCGAACATCGAGTAGAACACGTACACCGGGATCATGTGCGTGCCGTGCGTGGCGTAGGCGGAGCCCGCCGCGATCACCGAGCCCATCGCGCCGGACTCGCTGATCCCCTCGTGCAGGATCTGGCCCTTCTCGGACTCCTTGTAGGACAAAATCAGGTTGCGGTCCACGGCCTCGTAAGTCTGCCCGTGCGGGGAGTAGATCTTCGCGGTCGGGAACAGCGAGTCCATCCCGAACGTCCGGGCCTCGTCCGGGATGACCGGCGCGAACCGCTCGCCGATGACCGGGTCCTTCATCAGCTCCTTGAGCAGCCGGACGAACGCCATCGTGGTGGCGACCGCCTGCTTGCCCGAGCCCTTGCGCAGCTCGTCGTACACCGAATCGCCGGGCAAGGTCAGCGGCTTGGCCCGGACGACCCGGCGCGGGAGCACCCCGCCGAGCGCGGCCCGCCGCTCGCGCATGTACTGGATCTCGTCGGAGTCCTCGCCGGGGTGGTAGTACGGCGGCAGCTCGGCTTCCAGGGCCGAATCGGGGATCGGCAGGTAGAGCCGGTCCCTGAACTCCTTCAGCTCGGCCACGGTGAGCTTCTTCATCTGGTGGGTGGCGTTGCGGGCCTCGAAGTCCTTGCCCAGCGTCCAGCCCTTGATCGTGTGCGCGAGGATGACGGTGGGCTGGCCGGTGTGCTCGGACGCCGCCTTGAACGCCGCGTACACCTTGCGGTAGTCGTGCCCGCCGCGGGACAGGTTGCGCAGCTCGTCGTCGGATAGGTGCGCCACCATCGCGCGCAGCCGCGGGTCCCCGCCGAAGAAGTTCTCCCTGATGTACGCGCCCGACTCGACGCTGTAGGTCTGGAACTGGCCGTCCGGCGTGGTGTTCATCTTGTTGACCAGGACGCCGTCGGTGTCCTGGGCCAGCAGCGGGTCCCAGTCGCGGCCCCAGATGACCTTGATCACGTTCCAGCCCGCGCCGCGGAAGTACGCCTCGAGCTCCTGGATGATCTTGCCGTTGCCGCGCACCGGGCCGTCCAGGCGCTGCAGGTTGCAGTTGATGACGAAGGTGAGGTTGTCCAGTTCCTCACGCGCGGCCAGGCCGATCGCGCCGAGCGCCTCGGGCTCGTCCATCTCGCCGTCGCCGAGGAACGCCCACACGTGCGAACGTGAGGTGTCGTGGATCTCGCGGGCCAGTAGGTACCGGTTGAACCGGGCCTGGTAGATCGAGTTCAGCGCGCCCAGCCCCATCGACACCGTGGGGAATTCCCAGAACTCCGGCATCAGCCGCGGGTGCGGGTAGGACGGCAGACCGCCGCCGGGATGCGAGAGCTCCTGGCGGAACCCGTTGAGCTGGTCCTCGGTCAGCCGGCCCTCGAGGAAGGCGCGCGCGTAGATGCCTGGTGCCGCGTGCCCCTGGAAGAACACCTGGTCACCGGATTCGCCGTGGTCCTTGCCGCGGAAGAAGTGGTTGAAGCCAACCTCATACAGGCTGGCCGCACTGGCGTAGGTCGCGATGTGCCCGCCCACGCCCATGCCCGGGCGGTTGGCGCGGGACACCATCACGGCGGCGTTCCACCTGATGTACGCCCGGATCCGGCGCTCGACGTGCTCGTCGCCCGGGAACCAGGGCTCGCGCTCCGGCGGGATCGTGTTGATGTAGTCGGTGCTGCGCAGGCCGGGCACGCCGACCTGCTGCTCGCGCGCCCGCTCGAGCAGGCGGAGCATCACGTACCTGGCCCGGGTCCGGCCTCTGGTCCTGACGACCGAGTCGAACGACTCGACCCATTCACGCGTCTCGTCCGGGTCGATGTCGGGCAACTGGGTCGGCAACCCGTCGCTGATAATGGGGAATTGCTGACGTCCGGAAGCCACGGGGTAGCCTCGCCTTCCGCAGTTGGTCGGGCGGCCGGTTGGCCGCGTCCTAGCTGAGCCTTCGTCTTATCGATGTGTTGTCCAGACCAATCGTCGTACGAACTGGCCCGGAACGCATCTCTACTCGAAGGTAACCGCACCCGCGGGGGGCTTTGCCCCCCGCGGGCCCCCAGAAACCCGCGATGGAGGTTGGTTTCGCCGAATGCGGGCTCACTCGTTACTCTATGTGATTAGACCTGCTGTACGTGCTCGCTCGGCGGAGCGGGCAGGTCAATTTATGGACGCGGTTTTCGTACCGGGAGCGATTGCCACTTGCGCGCCGGGCCGGGCCAGTGTGAACTGTCCCAACAAGAAGTGCTGACGTGTCACCGTCGTCAGGGGGAAGCCGGGCTTCGCGTCCGGCGCCCTGCTGCGATGTAGGTGACGCGGGGAGGGATCTGAGGAGGACGTCAGTGAGCGCGACCGCGGGCCAGGCGCAGGATGAGCGCGGCCAGGCCGAGCGGCTCGGTATCAAACCGGGCCAGGTGGTGCAGGAGATCGGCTACGACGATGATTGCGACGAGCAGCTGCGCGGCGCGATCACCAAGATAGACGGCGTGGAGCTAGTCGATGAGGATTACGACGACGTGGTCGACGTGGTCCTGCTGTGGTGGCGGGACGGGGACGGGGACCTCGTGGACGCACTGGTCGATGCCCTCACGCCGCTAGCGGACGGGGGTTACATCTGGCTTCTCACGCCGAAGGCGGGCAGATCAGGTCACGTCGAGCCGAGCGATATCGGCGAGGCCGCGCCCACGGCCGGCCTGTCCCAGACCTCGAGCGTGAGCGCGGCCCGTGACTGGTCGGGGTCGCGGCTCGTCGCGCCGAAGGCGCGCAGGTGAGGCCGGCGCCGAAGGCGCGCAGGTGAGGCCGGCGCCGAAGGCACGCAGATGACCCGCTGAGCCCGGTTCCGCAAGGTGCTCAGGTGACCGGCCGTTCGCCTATTTTTTATGCCGAACGGTCCGTGGTTCTTGTCCCTCGGCCAGGTGGCAGACTTGGGTGGTGGACGGGAACCCCCGGCCCGCGAGCGGATCCAGGAAAGGATCAGGCATGGTAGAGGTGGGCGATCAGGCGCCCGATTTCGAGCTGAAGGACCAGCACGGCACGCCCGTCCGGCTGTCAAGCTTCCGGGGCGCCAAGAACGTCGTGCTTGTCTTCTACCCGCTGGCGTTCAGCGGCGTGTGCACCGGTGAGCTGTGCGCGATCCGAGACGAGTTCCCTGAGGTGCACCGCGACGACGTCGAGCTGCTGACGGTCTCTGTGGACTCCACTTTCACCCACCGGGCCTGGTCAGACAGCGAGCATTTCGAGTTCGGGCTGCTGTCCGACTTCTGGCCGCACGGGGAGGTGGCGAAGCTGTACGGTGTGTTCGACCCCGAACGCGGCATCGCGACCCGGGGCACGTTCATCATCGACAAGGACGGCGTGGTGCGCTGGAAGGTCGTCAACCCGATCCCGCAGGCGCGCGATCTCGCCGAGTACTCGAAGGCGCTCGCCGCGCTCGGCTAGCGCCGCTTTCCTGAGGTAAGGGGAGGCCTGGGGTGAGCCTCAATGCCGTGTTACCGCTGCGGGGTACGGCAGACAGACCCAGAACGGGGTAAGAGCCCGTGGCGACGGGGCGTCCGGCGCGACCAGCTGGTACTGGTCTGCCCGGCCTGCCAGGAAGCCGGGGACTGGGCCGCTGACCTCGAGTCCTGCCCCAGGTGCGGCACCGTGCACCTGATCCGCCGCCTGGGCCAGGTCGAGTGCCTGGACTGCGGCCTGGTCCGCGAGCCCGCGCCCGTCCTGGTCCCTTCGCCCGCGGGCGTCCATGAGGCCGAGGTGGCGGCCGCGCCGGCCAGGCCCCCCGGCGGCGCCGCGTCTGTTGGCGCGCCCGGAGCTTCCAGGCCCGCCGGGCGCGACGCGGCACTGGCGGAAGAGGTCGGGCGCGCTCTCGACCGGCTGCTCGGCCGCCGCTGACTCCTTGCGTCCCGCAAGCGGCGTTTTCCTCCGCGGGCGTATTCCGTTTAGAGCCGGCCTCAGCAGGTATCGGCTAGATAACGGGATCGACGGATTCCACGGTATGGAGGTGGCAGCACATCATGGACGCCAAGGTGCGTGACGTGATGACGCCAGGCCCCATCGGGGTGGACTACTACCAGACGATCGGAGAGACCGCACGGACCATGCGCGACTGGGGCATCGGCGCCGTTCTCGTGGTGACCGGCCAGGCCCTGAGCGGCCTGGTCACCGACCGGGACCTCGTGGTCAGGGCGGTGGCGGAAGCCAGCGGCCCGGATGGGCCCGTGGGCCCGCTGAGCAGCGGAAACGTAATCGGGGTGGACGTGGACGCTGACGCCTGCGAGGCCGGGCGGCTGATGCGCGAGAACCACGTGCGCAGGCTTCCTGTCCTCGAGGACGGGCAGGTCGCCGGCATAGTGACCCTGGGTGACCTGGCCATGCAACATCATCACGCCTTGGCGCTCGCCGCCGTCACCGGACCTCGGCGCGTGCTCACCGGGTGTTCGCCGTGACCGAGGAGATAGCCGTCGATGGGACCACGGTCGAGATCCCGAATGCCGGAAAGGTCCTGTTTCCCGATGACGGCGTCACCAAGCAGGACCTGGCCAGGTATTACGCCGATGTCGCCAGCGCGATGCTGCCGTGGCTGCGCGACCGGCCGATCACGATGGCCCGCTACCCCGACGGCATCAACGGCCAGCGAATCTTCCAGAAAAACGTGCCCTCGTACTTCCCCGGCTGGATCCGCCGCGTCGAGGTGAAGAAGACAGGCGGCGTGGTCGAGCACGCGATCTGCGACCGGCCCGCGACCCTGGTCTACCTGGCCGGCCAGGCCTGCATCGAGATCCACGCGTTCACCAGCCGCGCGGACCGGGTGGACCGGCCTGACCAGCTCGTCATCGACTTCGACCCGCCCGACGCTACGCGCTTCGCCGACGTGCGCCAGGCCGCGCTGTGGGCTCGTGAGCTGCTAGCAGGCGAGCTGGGCCTGACCAGCTACGTCCGGACCACCGGCGGCCGCGGCCTGCACGTTCACGTGGGGCTGGACCGGCGGGCCGGTTTCGAGCCGGTCCGGGAGTTCGCTCACGCCGCGGCCGGCCTGCTGGCCCGCAGGCACCCCGACCTGATCACCACCGAGCAGCGCAAGGACAAACGGGGGACGCGGATCTACGCCGATGTCATGCGGAACGCCTATGCGCAGACGGTGGTGGCCAACTACGCCGTCCGGGGCCGCCCAGGTGCGCCGGTGGCCACGCCGCTGAGCTGGGCCGAAGTCGAGGACGACGGGCTGGAGCCCGGGGAGTTCACGATCGCCACCGCGCGGTCGAGGCTGGAGCGCTACGCGGGAGCCCGCGATCCATGGGCGGATTTCCCCGGCACCAGGCACGGCCTGGGCGCGGCGTCCCGGCGCCTGGCCAAGATCGCCGCCGGGTCGTAATCGCGCACCACGGAGCCCGGTGCGGCGGATGCATCCGGGGCCACGCGACCTGGGTCTCAATGACCGGCCAGGCACGCCGTTTGCGGGCGACGCCAGCGGGTAGCGGCAGGGGCTATCGCAGGAGGTAACCATGACGAGGAAAATGCGAGACATTATGTCGCCCGCCCCGGTGTGCATGGCTCCTGGCGAATCCGTCGCGGCGGCCGCCCGGGCGATGAAGGAGCACGACACCGGCACCGTGCTCGTGCTGTCTGACGGCTGGCTCAGCGGGCTCGTTACCGAGCGGGACATCATGGTCCGGGTCCTCGCGGAGAACCGCGACCCGCTGACCACGCTCGTCGGTGACATCTGCGGCGGTGAACTGACGGTGCTCGGCCCTGACGACGAGGTGGAGCAGGCCATCCGGCTGGTCCGCGAGCGTGCGGTGCGCCGCATCCCGATCCTGGCCGACGGGACCGCGGTGGGCATGGTGTACATCGGTGACCTGGCGCCGGACGCCGGCGAGCCGTCCGCGCCCACCATCCTGGCCGCGGCCCGGCCGGGCTCCTGAGAAGCAGGCGTCCCCATGCCCGCCAACCCGGAATTGATCGTCAAGGAACTCCTCAGCCGGTGCGGAACCAGCTATGCCGAGGAAGCAGGCATCCGGCTCGCCGACCGGCCGGGGCCGCTGTACCAGCTGCTGGTGCTGGCCACCGTGGCCAGCGCGCCGATCTCCGCCGGCATCGCGGTCGCGGCCGCGCGTGAGCTGTTCGCGGCCGGCTACCGCAGCCCGAAGGCCATGAGCGAGGCCGGCTGGCAAGATCGGGTGGATGCGCTCGGCCGCGCTCACTACCGCCGGTATGACGAACGCACCGCGACCATGCTCGGCGACGGCGCGGACCTGCTGTCCAGCCGCTGGCATGGCGACCTGCGCAAGCTGCGGGACGAGGCCGGCGATGACGCCCGCGCCATCGGCTCGCTGCTCACCGAGTTTCCCGGGGTGGGACCCACCGGAGCCAGCATCTTCCTGCGCGAGGTCCAGGCCGTCTGGCCGACGGTGGCCCCGTACGTGGACGCCGCGACGACCAGCGGAGCGCACCGGGTGAGGCTGCCCGCCGACCGTGAGTCGCTGGCCCGGCTCCTGTCCGATAGCGGCCAGCCGGCCCGGCTGGCCGCCGCCCTGGTGCGCGTGTCGCGGAGCCAGCGTGCCGCCAGTGAGGTCACGGCCGCCGTCCGCGACTAACGCGGGTGCCAGCAGCGCCGTTTGCCGCCAGCCGGCCCGGGTAGGCGACGGTCTCCGCGTCCGGATCTCAGGCGCAGGAGCCGTTGAGGATGTGAGTGGAAATGAGCCTGCCCGCCCGCCAGCAGCGCGTTATCAACCAGATGGACGGTGCCCTGAGCGCCAGCGAGCCGCAGCTGGCGGCCATGTTCGCGGTATTCGCAAGGCTGAATGAGGACCAGCCGGTAGGTGCCGAACCGCTGCGGGGAAGGCCGCGACGACGGTGGCTGGCGCCGGGCAACGCCATGTACGCGATCTTGCTGGTTCCTGTCACGTTCATCGCGGTCATCATCGGTGCCGTGCTGGGCGGCAGCGCCCGGAACACTGCCACCTGCGAGGTCGGTTATTCAGCCGGCGGCGGAGCGCCGGCTCTGAGCCGGGCCACGTGTCCGGCCACGGGGAGGACAACCGTCATTCCCACGACCTCGCGCATCAGGTCCGCACCCTGCGCCGCCTCCTCGCCAACCGAGTCGGCCGACCCGGCGGCCGAGTCGGCGCCGACCGTCCCCTTTGTCACCGGGACCGCAAGTGAGCAGGCACTTTCCCCGCCGTCGCATCCAGAAGCGACGACCAAGGATCTGTCCAGGGTGTGCTAGAAATGATGCTGAGACGGAGGATCTGGTGCCGATCGAGCAGCTCGGACATGAGGCGGCGGAGCTACTGAGCCTCACCAACGGCGGGGAGGCCAGGTCGCTCAATAAGCTCACGGAGCTGGCCGCCTGGCAGGTCCCGTCATGCTCAGGCGCGCACGCGGCGGTGTGGCGCGATAGCGAAGTGGTCAGTGCCGCCGCTACCCATCCGGACCTCGCCGAACTCGCTGACTTGCAGTTCCAGGTCGGCCGCGGCCCGATGGTGGAGGCGGCGGGCACCGGCGTCCCGGTCAGCTGCCCGGACACGCTTGACGAAGCCCGCTGGCCCGATTACGCGGAGGCGGCGCTGCGCCGCGGCGTCCGGTGCTCGGTCCACCTCGTCCGCGAGCTCCCGCGTGGTGCCCTGGTGCTGTCCTTGTTCGGCGTCCGTCCAGGCGTGCTCGACACCGAGTCCAATCCCATGGCGGATATGCTGGCCGCCTTCGGCGGCGCCATGCTCACCAACGCGACGGCCTACGACCAGGTCCAGCGGACGGCCAGCCAGCTCCAGGACGCTGTGGTCGCCCGGTCCGTCGTCGACCAGGCCAAGGGCATCTTGATGCATGCACTCAGCTGCGACGCCGATGAGGCGCTGCAGCGCCTGCGTCAGGAATCTCAGCGCCGCCACGTCAAGGTCACCGAGGTCGCCAGCGAGGTGGTGGCCGCCTACGGCGGCCAGGGCTGAGCCGCTGGCTCAGGTCACCGAACGCTCGAAGGCAGCGGACCCGTAATCAAGTCCCGTCGTCCGGCGCGGCCTTCACCTTTGCGACGACGATCGTCATGTCGTCACGCAGCTGGTCCTGAGAAAAGGCGGTGACCTGGCCCTGGATCAGCCTGGTGGTCTCGGCGGCAGTGCGGCCCGCTACTCCAGCCAGCTCATCGGCGAGACGGTCCTCGAAGAACTGCATGTCCGCGCCGCGGGCTTCCGTGACGCCGTCCGAGTAGAAGAAGAGCAGGTCGTCCTGGCCGAGCTCGAGGGTTTCCCGCTGCGGCTCGGCGTCGGGGAACAGGCCGAGGGGAAGGCCGCCTCCGCTCAGCACGTCGACCCGCCCGTCCGGCCTTACCACCGCGGGACCCGGGTGACCCGAGCTCGCCAGTTCCACGCGGACGCGGGGGCCGTCCCACCGCAGGTAGGCGAGCTTGACGGTGACGAAACGATCCTCGTAGTCGCCGGCCAGGATGACCTCGTTCACCTTGGCCAGGACGTCTACCGGGTCGGAATTCCAGTGCGCGATGACCCGGATAGCGTGCCGCGTGGCCGCGGTCATCGCGGCGGCCTCCTGCCCCTTGCCGCACACGTCGCCGACGGTGATGGCCCAGCCACCCTCGATCGGGAAGACGTCGTAGAAGTCGCCGCTGACCTCCATTCCCTCGCTGGCCGGCACGTACGCCGCGGCCAGGTCAAGCCCGGGTACGTCAGGCAGCCGGGCCGGGAGCAGGCTGCTCTGCAGGGCTTCGGCCACGGCGGATCGGTGCCGGAACATGCGGTCTACCCTGATGGCAACGCCCAGGTGCTCGCCGAGCTCTTCCGCCAGGCCC
Organism: uncultured Actinomycetes bacterium; assembly: GCA_963806335.1. Taxonomy (GTDB): domain Bacteria; phylum Actinomycetota; class Actinomycetes; order Streptosporangiales; family Streptosporangiaceae; genus Palsa-504. The sequence goes on along the minus strand of CAWDXO010000007.1, from coordinate 134,478 downwards.
AGTTCGGCGATCTCGAAGCGCCCCTCCGCCGCCTGCCGCGCCAGGGTGAGCACACCGTAACTGGTGGTCCCGTCAGAAATCGGCACGCTCAGCAAGGACGTCGCACCGAGCAGCATCAGCAGCGGCGTACCGTCCGGGCTGGCGCCGAGAAGCGCCGACTCCTCCGCATGCGCCACGACCACGGACCGGCCCGCGGCGTGGACCTGGGCCGGCACCGAGCCGGGCGCCGGGTCGGCGGCGCGGACCTTCCTGGCCAGTTCCTCCGATGGCTCGTCGTGCGGGCCGATCACGAACTGGCGCCGCAGCTCGCCCGCCCGCTCGACGTCAACGATGACCCAGCTCGCGAGGTCGCCCGCCAGCAGCCGGGCACACCGCTGCAGCGTGACCGCCTCACTGAACGTGCTGTTGTCGAGCAGCAGCCTGGTCACCGCGGTGATCATGTCCATCCGCCGCGTCATCTTTGGTATCTCGCCCGGATATCCCCCCTGAAGGGGGGCCGAGGGGGTCTGGGGGGAAAGGCTTCCCCCCAGGAGTGGGGGGGCCGAGGGGGTCTGGGGGGAAAGGCTTCCCCCCAGGAGTGGGGGGGTCCCCGGGGGGGTCATCCCCCCGGGAGGCAATAGAGCCAACGTCACCACGAGAAGGCGGGAGTCGTCGGGCAGCGTGATGACGTTCGCCACCAGGGTGGCGTCGGCCGGGCCGGCCGGCCGAGCAGCCTGCAGTCTGCCTGCCGGGTCGTCCCGGTCCGGATGGCCGCGGCGAGCTGGCTCTGTACCGCGGCCCTCGAGGGCAGGTCGACGAACGCGGTCAGTTGCTTGCCGGTCGCATAGCCGGGCGGGGCGCCGATCAGTTCGCCCGCCTTCGCGTTGGCCCGCCGTATCGTCCCATCGGGCTCGACCACCAGCAGGGGCGCGGGCGCGTTCTGGAACACCGACCGGAGCAGTCCTCTCTCCGCGCCGGACGAGGCGGGCCGGGCCTGCGGGGCCGAGGCGCCGCTGTCGGTGTCCGCCAGCTTGGTCAGCACCTCGATCGCGGCGTCAAGCTCGGCGAACGTGGCGTCCAGTATCGCCCGGGGATCGGCGTCGGGCATCGCCGCGGCCTGGCGGAGCGCCTCGTGTCGCCCGGCCAGGTCGGCGAAATCGGCGTAAGAGCCGTTCGGCCAGGTGTCTTGCGACATCTCTTCAGACCATCATTCCTGGTGCAGCGCTGCCGACGCGGAGACCCCTTCGGGGCAATGGGCCTGGCGCGCATGAAAGGCCGTCCTGACCCGCCCTAATACTACCGGGGCAGGGGTGACGCCCAGGCAAAAAGGATTCCGCCTGGGCGGATGCCCAGGCGGATCCCTGATCCGTGGTTACCAGCGCCGCCAGGCAGGCCTGCGGCGGCGGTTGCGGTACCGCCCGTAACCGCGGGTGGTGAACGCACTGACGAGCAGCGCCGCGGCCACCAGGGCGACGATAAACGTGATCACCGTGTGCCCGGCGCCGATGATGGCGGTGGTGATGATGCCGGCGACCAGCGCGGCCACGACGCCGATGAGGATCGTCATGATGATCCCGACGTGCTGGCGGCCGGGTACGAGCAGCCGGGCCAGCGCGCCGATCACCAGTCCGATGAGGAGCCACACGATGATGACGGAAACTGTGAGTGTCATGACCTCTCCTGGTTAAGGCAGATGGCTTATACGGTTGGGTTCGCTTCATGGGCGAGGTCCCCCCGGGCCGCGCCACCGGTTCATGGCCTGCGCTCGCGGCGCCCGGTCTCACTCGTCGTAGACGTCCTCGATGACCTCCGTCTCAGCGGGGCGCATCTCGGGGGTGAGGTCGCGGGTGGCGTCGATGTGGTTAGCCGCCTCCGGACTGCCGAGCGCGCCGGGGGCGGGCAGGCCCGCCTGTACCCGCGTGTTCGCCGGAGTGCGGGCGGCGTAGGCCGGATAGCTGACTTCTTCCACCCGGGTACCCCGCCGCAAGCGGGTCTGCCGCACGAACAGGCGCCGTCCGACCCAGCCGTATCCGCGGCGGGGGATCGCGATCCCGATGATGCCGACGATGATGAGCACCCAGCCGGCGGTATGCAGGTTGAAGACGGAGGTGTTCGTGGTCACGGCGAAGGCGAAGATCGCCCCGACCGCGATCAGTGCCAGTCCCATACCGGTTTTCATATCTGTCCTTCCGCTGCCTGCGCCCGTGATGGTCAGGCCGTGGCCGCTGAATGAGAGGTGTCGTCAGTCTCGGCCGAATCGAGCAGCCGGTTCTTGAGGTGGCCTAGGGCCCGGGCCAGAAGCCGGGAGACGTGCATCTGGGAGATGCCGAGCCGCTCGCCGATCTCGGACTGGGTCAGGTTGCCGTAAAAGCGCATCACCAGGATGCGCTGCTCACGCTCGGGCAGCTCCTCCCAGTGCGTGCTGATGGCTTCCATGTCGATGGCGTGGGCGACACCAGGGTCTTCGTCACCGAGCACGTCCGCGAGCAGCGCCGGGTCTTCCCGGTCCGACAGCGGGGCGTCGAGGGAGTACGTGCTGAAGACGAGGTCCGCCTGGCGAGCCTCCTGCATGTCATCCGCGCTGACGCCGAGCCGGTGAGCTAGTTCCTGTTCTGTCGGCCCCCGGCCGAACTGCTGGGTGAGCTCCTCGTTGGCCTTGCGCAGCTCGAGCAGCAGTTCCTGAGCGGACCGGCGGACATGGATCTGCCAGCGCTTGTCGCGGAAGTGGCGCTTGATCTCGCCACTGATGCACGGCTGGGCGTAGGCGGAGAGGCTGTCGCCGACCTCGGGATCGTAGTTGTTGATCGCCTTGAGCAGGCCGACGTACCCGACCTGCATCAGGTCCTCGGTGGGCTCGGGGCTGCCGCGGTACTGCCGGACGCAGGAGCGGACCAGCTTCTGGTAGCGGTCCACGATGATCTCGCAGGCGACCGCGCGCAGCTCGCTGTCCCTGGGCAGCGCGCGGATCTTGGCCAGCAGGGCGTTATCGGGGAGCTCGTTCAGCTCCGCACGTGAGCCGGTGTGGATGCTGGCATCAGGGCCGTGGGGGTCGGCGTCGGTGGTGCCTGGCGCCGACTGCTTGAGGGTTCCCCTCATCAAAGTCGTCTCCTTGTGACCCTGGGAATTTCGGACGAGTACGGTGTGCCCGATCAAGGGTGAATAAACGTTAGGTGATGTGATGCTCGTCACATGACTGCGGGCATGCCCCGGGCCGATCACCGTCACGGACGCGACTTCAGGAGCGTCAGGGGCGCCGTGGCGCGGCCGGCCTCAGCCGCGCCGGTAACGTTCGGTGTCCGCGCTGCGCAGCGCCATGCCGTGGCCTGGCCGGTCCGGGTCCGGGCGCATCGCGCCGCCCGAGGGGTCGAGCGCGCCTTCGAAGAACAGCCGCTCGATCCGCTGGTGATCGTGGAAGTACTCGACGTGCCTCAGGTTAGGCACCGCCGCCCCCACGTGGGCGTGCAGGTTAGGCGCGCAGTGCCCGGAAACCTGCAGGTTGTGCCCGGCCGCGAGCGCTGCGCCGCGGAGGAACTCGGTGATCCCGCCGCATCGGGTCACGTCCAGCTGGAGGCAGTCGACGGCACCTGCCTCGATAAGCCGGGCCGAGTCGGCCAGCGACCAGCTGTACTCCCCGGCGGCGACGTCGGGACGGACTTTCCCGCGCACCTCCGCCAGGCCCGCGAGATCCTGGGAGGAGACGGGCTCCTCGAACCAGGTGACGCCGATTGCGCTCAGCTCATCAGCCACCCGCACCGCCTGGCCCACGGAGTATCCGCCGTTGGCGTCGACGTAAAGCTCCGCATCCGGGCCGATCACCTCCCGCGCGAGTTCGGCCCGGGCGAGATCGCGACGCTCGTTCCCGCCCCACGATTCGCCGATCTTGATCTTTACCCGGGGGATCTGCTCTTTGTCGACCCACTCGCTGAGCTGCTGACGGGTACGCGAGTCGTCGTAGCTGGTGAAGCCGCCGCTGCCGTACACCGGCACCTCCATCAGGGCCCGGCCAAGCAGGCCGGCCAGCGACTGGCCGAGCAGGCGCGCCTTCAGGTCCCACAGGGCGATATCCACCGCCGAGATCGCCATCGCGGCGACACCCGGGCGGCCGATGTTGCGAACCTGGCGGGCCATCGCCTCGGCGCTGCCCGCGATGTCAAGGGCATCCCGGCCCACCACCACGTCCGCCAGCACCTCGTGCACGACCGCCTGTGCGGCGGCCGAGGTGTAGCTCCAGCCGAGCCCTTGCTCACCGCCCGCGCGAACGGTCGCCTGCACCATGGTGGTCTTGTCCCAGGCGAGCGTGCCGTCAGCCTCCGGCGCGTCCGTTGGTATGACGTATACGGCGGTATCGACCGCCGTCACTTCGGATCCGGTCACCCGCATGTCCTCCTGATCGCCAGAAGACCTGACTACCTCCCGTGTCTGCGCCCAAACCCGGCCGGGCGGCGTTACTGCCGCCGCTGCTCCCACCGGACATTTCGGTAAATTTTTTGCCATCGCACGTGTAGGCAGGTGGTGAGGGGGAAGCAGATTGACCGCCTTCGGCGTGGAACGGCCGTGAGGGCAAGTACATGACACCAGCTCAGACCCGTGAGGACGTGCGATGATCGCGACTGGAGGCGTCGCTAACTGGCGGTCGGCAGGTGCCTGCCTGACCGCGGATCCCGACCTGTTCTTCCCTATCTCCCCGGCTGGCCTGGCTGAGGGGCAGGTGGCCAGCGCCAAGGCGATCTGCGCGGGGTGCGAGGTCCGGCGCGAGTGCCTGGAGTTTGCGCTTGCCCACGCGCCGGTCTACGGGATATGGGGCGGAACGACTCCGGAAGACCGGCAGCGCGACCGTCGACGCAAGCGGCGGGCGGCGACGGCGGCCGCGGCGGGACGGATCGCCGCCGCCTGATCATCATCGCTGTCCTTTCCCGTCCCTGGTTTCCCCGGACTTCGCGATCGGGGCTGGCCCGGCGACTCCCCGCCGGCCTGTTTCCCGATCGGCTCGACGGGTAGCCGCGACGAAACACGCCAAGGAGGACAAGTGACTCAGACGGTTGCCATCACCGGAGCGAGCGCCGGCATCGGGCGAGCGGTGGCACGCCTTTTCGCGCAGCGGGGAGACCGCGTCGGGCTGATCGCGCGCGGCGACGCCGGCCTGGAAGGCGCCGTGCGCGACGTGGAACGCGAGGGCGGGGTCGCCCTCGCCATTTCCGCGGACGTGGCGGACTTCGCTCAGGTCGACGCGGCTGCGCAGCGGATCGAAGACACCCTCGGCCCGATCGACGTATGGGTCAACGTGGCGTTCGCCTCGGTGTTCGCCCCGTTCGCGCAGATCAAGCCCGAGGAGTTCCGCCGCGTGACCGAGGTGACCTACCTGGGGTTCGTACACGGCACCATGGCGGCCCTGGCCCGGATGCGGCCGCGTGACCGCGGCGTGATCGTGCAGGTCGGATCGGCGCTGGGCGAGCGCAGCATTCCGCTGCAGTCCGCGTACTGCGGCGGCAAGCACGCCATCAACGGGTTCACCTCCTCGCTGCGCTGTGAGCTTCTGCATGACAAGTCCAACGTCCGTGTCACCGTGGTGCAGATGCCGGCGGTGAACACGCCGCAGTTCTCCTGGGTGCGATCCAGGCTGCCCCGGCGCCCGCAGCCCGTCCCGCCGATCTACGAGCCCGAAGTTGCGGCCCGCGGCGTCGTATACGCCGCCGACCACCCGTGGCGCAAGCAGTACTACGTCGGCGCCAGCACGACGGCGACGATCCTGGCCAACCGGCTGGCTCCCGCCCTTCTCGACCGGTACCTGGCCAGGACGGGCTACGACTCCCAGCAGACCAAGAGCCGGGAAAGGCCGGGCCGGCCGGACAACCTCTGGGAGCCGGTCGACCAGCCCCGCGGCGAGGACCACGGCGCCCACGGCGAGTTCGACGGCAAGGCGCACTCGCGCAGCGCACAGCTGTTCTTGTCCCACCATCCAGTGGCCGCCACGGCCGCGGCGGCCGCCACGGCGGCGGTCGGCATGGCCCTCGCCGGCCGGGCCCGCCGCCGGTAACGAGCCCGCCGCGGGTAACGAGCCCGCCGCAGGTAACGAGCCCGCCGCGGGTAACGAGCCCGCCGCGGGTAACGAGCCCCGCCGTAACGCGACGGCCGGGTTTACCTGTGGGTCAGCCACCGCTCCATGCAGGCGAGCAGCTCGTCGGTATCGACCGGCTTGGTGACGTAATCGCTGGCCCCGGCCGCGATGCTCTTCTCTTTGTCCCCGGGCATGGCCCGGGCGGTCACCGCGATGATGGGCAGCGTCACGAAGGCCGGCATCTGCCGGATCCTGGTCATCGTCGTGTAGCCGTCCAGCTCCGGCATCATCACGTCCATCAGGATGAGATCGGTGTCCTCCGTGGTGAGCAGCGCCTCGATGCCCTTGCGGCCGTTGGTGGCCTGGGTCACGATCATGCCGTGCAGCTCGAGCGTGCTCGTGATCGCGAAGACATTGCGCGGGTCATCGTCGATGACCAGGATCCGCTTGCCCTGCAGGACTTCGTGGCCCTCGGCCTCGGCCGGTGTCCGTGGCACGGCGCGCTCGTCCGCCGCGGCCTCGCTGATCAGCGCGGGTACGTGGTCGGGCTGAGCGGCGGACAGATGCAGCGTGATGCGCTCGCGCAGCTCGTCAAGTGACGGCAGCAGCTCAAGCGTCTGGGAGCCGAACCGGAGCCGCGCCAGCCGGGCCTGGGCGCTGTCGATCTTGTCCCTGGTGTGGGCGAGCACCGGAACGTCCCGGAGCTCAGGGGCGTCCTGGAGCTGCTCGAGGAAAGCGAAGGCGGACGCGTCTTCCAGGCCGAGGTCGAGGACCACGCACTGATGCGGCGCGGCGGCGAGAGCCTCGATGCCCTGCTCGGGGCTGATGGCTGTCCCCACCTGGACCGGCCCGTTGATGCCGGTGAGATCGGAGACCGCGCTGTGGGCGAGCAGGGTCAGCAGGCCACCCCGCGAGCCTTCCAGGACCAGCAGGCGCCGGCCGCCAGGCGACGCGTCGTCCGGCAGGGCCGGCTGCAGCCGCAGGGCCTCGGTGGCGTCGGCCTGCCCATCGCCGTTCGGGACGATGCTGACGCTCTCGCCCGGGCCTAGTGCGTCGGGATAAGGGTCGGCCGCGGCTCCCGGCAGTTCGCACGGCAGGTACAAGGTGAACGTGCTGCCCTGGCCGAGTTCGCTTTGCGCGGTGATCTCGCCACCGAGCAGGGCGCCGACCTCGCGCGCGATCGAGAGTCCGAGCCCGGTGCCTCCGTACCGGCGGCTGAGGGTACCGTCGCCCTGCTGGAAGGCGCCGAAGATGGTGCTGAGGTTCTCCGGTGCGATGCCGATGCCGGTGTCGGCGACCGAGAACGCCAGCGCCTCGCCGCCGTCGCGCGGGCGCTGGTCAGCGAGGCCAACCCGGAGCACCACCCGGCCCTGTTCGGTGAACTTGACGGCATTGGCCAGCAGGTTGCCCAGGACCTGGCGAAGCCGCTGCCGGTCGGTGGACAGCTCGGTCGGGGCTCCGGGATCCGCCTCGACGGCGAAGTCCAGTCCCTTCTCAACGGTGAGCGGCTGGAACGTGGCCTGGACATCCTCCAGCAGCGCACTGAGCGGGAACCGTTCGGCGTGGATGTCCATCCGGCCCGCCTCGACCTTGGACAGGTCGAGGATGTCGTTGATGAGCTGCAGCAGGTCCGAGCCCGCCGAGTGAATGACGTTGGCGTACTCGACCTGCTTGGCGGTGAGGTTGCGGCCCGGGTTCTGCGCCAGGAGCCGAGCCAGGATCAGCAGGCTGTTCAGCGGGGTGCGCAGCTCATGGGACATGTTCGCCAGGAACTGCGACTTGTACTTCGACGCCAGCGCGAGCTGCCTGGCGCGCTCTTCGATCTCCTGCCTGGCCTGCTCGATCTCGGCGTTCTTGGTTTCGATGTCCCGGTTCTGCGCGGCCAGCAGCGCCGCCTTGTCTTCCAGTTCGGCGTTGGAGCGCTGCAGCTCCACCTGCTGGTTCTGCAGCTCCACCGATCGCGCCTGCAGCTCGGAGGTCAGCCGCTGCGACTCCTCGAGCAGCGTGTCGGTGCGGGCGTTGGCAATGATCGTGTTGAAGTTGACCCCGAGGGTCTCCGTAAGCTGCTCGAGGAAGTCGGTCTGTACCGGGCTGAACTCGGTGAACGAGGCGAGCTCGATGACGCCGAGCACCTGGTCCTCGAACAGGATCGGCAGTACCGCCAGGTTCGCGGGCGGCGCCTCGCCGATCCCGGAGGAGATCGTCACGTAACCCTCGGGCAGGTTGGCGACGACGATGGACCGCTTGCTCCGCGCTACCTGGCCGATCAGCGACTGGCCGAGCCGGTACTGGATCGGGGCCGACTTGTCGGTGCGCAGCCCGTAGCCGGCGATGAGCCGGAGCTGGGTGTCCCCGTTGACGGGCTCGGACAGGAAGAAGGTGCCGTGCTGCGCTCCGACCAGCGGGGCGAGCTCGTCCATGATCAGCTCGGCCACCACGGCCAGGTCCCGGTGGCCCTGCATCATGCCGGCGATCCTGGCCAGATTGGTCTTCAGCCAGTCTTGCTGCTGGTTGGCCCGGATCGTCTCGCGCAGCGACTGGACCATCGCGTTGATGTTGTCCTTGAGCTCGGCGACCTCACCCTGGGCCTCCACCGAGATGGACCTGGTCAGGTCGCCCGAGGCGACTGCGCTGGTCACCTCGGCGATCGCGCGGACCTGCCTGGTCAGGTTCCCGGCCAGCTCGTTGACGTTCTCCGTCAGGCGCTTCCAGGTACCGGACACGCCCTCCACCTCGGCCTGGCCGCCGAGACGTCCCTCGCTGCCCACCTCGCGGGCGACGCGCGTGACCTCGGCCGCGAACGAGGACAGCTGGTTAACCATGGTGTTGATGGTGGTCTTGAGCTCGAGGATCTCCCCGCGGGCGTCCACGTCGATCTTCTTGGACAGGTCGCCCTGGGCGACAGCGGTGGTGACCTGGGCGATGTTGCGCACCTGGTTGGTCAGGTTGTTCGCCATCGAGTTGACGTTGTCGGTGAGGTCCTTCCAGGTCCCGGACACGCCCTTGACGTCCGCCTGGCCGCCCAGCCGGCCTTCGGTGCCGACCTCGCGGGCCACCCGGGTCACCTCGTCGGCGAACGCGGACAAGGTGCCGACCATCCGGTTGATCGTCTGGGCCAGCGCGGCGACCTCGCCCATCGCTTCCACCGTGATCTGCTGGCTCAGGTCGCCGCGTTCCACCGCCGTCGCGACCTGGGCGATCGAGCGCACCTGCGCGGTCAGGTTCGACGCCATCACGTTGACGTTGTCGGTGAGGTCCTTCCAGGTGCCGGACACGCCGCGGACGACGGCCTGGCCGCCCAGGTTGCCCTGGGTGCCGACCTCGCGGGCCACCCGGGTCACTTCGTCGGCGAACGCGGAAAGCTGGTCGACCATCGTGTTGATGGTCTCCTTCAGTTCCATGATCTCGCCGCGGGCGTCCACCCGGATCTTCTGGCTCAGGTCGCCCTTGGCCACCGCCGTGGTCACCTCGGCGATGGAACGCACCTGGTCGGTCAGGTTGGCTGCCATGACATTGACGGACTCGGTCAGGTCCTTCCAGGTGCCGGACACGCCCTTGACGTCCGCCTGGCCGCCCAGCCTCCCTTCGGTGCCCACCTCGCGGGCCACCCGGGTCACCTCGTCGGCGAACGATGACAGCTGGTCGACCATCGTGTTGAGGGTGGACTTCAGCTCGAGGATCTCGCCGCGCGCGTCGACGTCGATCTTCTGGCTGAGGTCGCCCTTGGCCACCGCGGTCGCGACCTGGGCGATGTTACGTACCTGCCCGGTGAGGTTGCCCGCCATGGCGTTGACGGACTCGGTCAGGTCCTTCCAGGTACCCGACACCCCGGGGACGTAGGCCTGGCCGCCGAGCTTGCCTTCGGTGCCGACCTCGCGGGCTACCCGGGTCACCTCGGAGGTGAACAGGTCGAGCTGGTCCGCCATCCCGTTGAAGACCGTGGCGATCTCGTCCATCAGCGGGTCGCCGGCCTTCGCCAGCCGGGTACTGAAGTCCCCGCCCCGGACGGCCGTGAGCCCCGCAAGCAGTTGCTCAAGCCCGGACTTATCAAGCCGCGGACCCGACTGGACCGTATCAGTCACCAAGCGCTCCCATCAGCCGTGCCGAACCGGCGCCACGCACGTTCGGCACCGTCGTGCGATCTCTACCGATGGTAGACCGGATGTAATTATCATGGGCCGAACCGACTTCTGTGACCGCGCTCAGGTGCGAAATGCCGCCTGCCGCGGGCGAGGTGATGCGGAGAGGGGCGGGTGACCGTGGCGGCCAGTGATGACGACCTGCGCAGGCTGGTCGCGGTCGTCGACCGTCAGCGGCGTGAGCTCGATCGCCGCCATGCCCTGGCCGCCGGTGAGTCGGTCGTCGCGATGGCCCGGGGCGCGCTGATGGAGCGGCTCGGCTTGTCCTCCGCCGACGCGGCCGGCCAACTGGCCGAGCTCTCCGCCGCGACCGGGATACCGCCGGCCGAGATGGCCGCCTCCGTCCTGTCCGGGGCCCTGAGCGACTCCGTGGCGGCCGACGCCGCGGTGCCACCCGACGGCGTTGCAGCCGCCGGTCATGTCCCTGTCTCCGGCGGCACAGCGCACGTCAGACCGCGCTCTCTTCTCGTAGAGGCCGCGGCCGAGTTGGCCGCCGACGGCGCCGAGCTCGCTGCCATGCTGGCGGCGCAGGTACTTGAGCCGCTCGGAGCGTCCGCGGTGGCCCTCTGGCTGCTCGAAGCGGGCGGAGCTCTCGCGCTGCTGGGCGAGGCGGGATTGTCCGGCGCCGATGTCAGCCGCTGGCAGCGTATTCCGCCCCAGCTTGACGGCCCGGCGCAGCGGGTCGCGCACGGAGCCGCCGACCTGTGGTGGCCAGGCCTGGCCACCCGCCGATCACGGCCCGGTGACCGGGACGCCCGGCGGGGCCCGGGCGGTCCTGGCGCTGCGGCAGCGCAACGGCGATCTGCTCGGCGTGATGGAGATCAGCTGGCCCGGGCCGCTCGCGGCCTTCCCCGCCGAGGTGCGCCAGCGCCTGACGTCCCTGGCCGCGTCCTGCGCCCGGGTAGTGGGCGCCCGCCTCGCGCACGGCAACCTCGCCGCGGCGCAGCCGAAGGCGGCGGTCTACACCCTGCTCGATGGCCTGGCCGACTCCGTGCTCGTGATCCAGGCCATCAGGGATGACGCCGGCCAGGTGAACGATTTCAGCATCGAGCACGTCAGCCCCGGCTTCTGTGATCCCGCCGGCCGCGCCGGGATCGACCTGACCAGGATGACCCTGCTGGAGGCTTACCCGGCCAGCATCGCCGAGCCGGGCCTGTTCGCCCGGGCCACGCAGGTCCTATCGGACGGCGTGCCCCAGTACATCCCCGGGCCGCTGCGTGAATCGCTCGCCGGCGGGCCGCCGGCCGACGAGACCGGAGCCGGGGAGGCCACGCTGGAGGATCTGCGCGCGGTCCGGTTCTTCGACGGCGTGATCTTCACCTGGCATCGCGACGGTTCCGCGGGCGGCCTCGCCGAGCTCCTTGATCACGCTCAGCGGCTCGGCCGCCTGGGCGGGTGGGAGGAGAACCTGGTCACCGGCACGGTCCGCTGGACCGAGTCGGCCTTCGACCTGTTCGGCCTGGCGCCGCTTCCCGGGGCGGAGATACGGCTGGCGGATCTGCACAGCTACGTGATGGCTGCCGACAAACCAGTGGTGAAGCGCTTCCGGCAGAGCCTGACCGAACGGCGGGAGGCCCTGACCGCCACCTTCCGCGTGGTCCACCCCGATGATCAGAGAATCCGGCAGATCCGCGTCTTCGCCGAACCCGTGGTCGACGCGGTCGGCGCGGTGGTGGCGCTGCGCGGGGCCTTCCAGGATGTATCGGACCACTACCACACGCAGGTGGCGCTGGCCGCGACCCGGGACCAGTTGGCGGACAGCGAGCAGCGCGTGGCCGAGGAGCACCTGCTGGCCCTGCGGCTCCAGCAGGCCATCATGCCGCCGGACGAGCAGCCGGTAGAGGCGGCCGGGATCGACGTGGCGGTCCGCTACCGGCCGGTCGGCGAGGGACACCTGGTGGGCGGGGACTGGTACGACACGCTGATGCTGCCCGGCAAGGACATCCTGCTGGTCGTCGGCGACGTCGCCGGGCACGGCATCGACGCGGTGACCGGGATGGTCGCGGCCCGGAACTCGCTGCGCGCTCTGGCCATTACCGGGGAGGGCCCGGCCGAACTGCTGCGCATGCTCAACGGGGTGATGTGCGAGCTCACCTCGGGCGTGGTCGGGACGGTCATCTGCGGGCTTTACAGCCCCGACACGCACGTGCTGCGCTGGGCCCGGGCCGGGCACCTGCCGCCGGTGCTGGTGAGCGGCGAGAGCGCCAGGGAGCTTCCGCTGCCCGGCGGTCTGCTGCTCGGCATGGACGCGGACGCCGACTACGAGGAAGCGACCCAGCTGCTGCGGCCCGGCGACACCTTGCTGCTGTTCACCGACGGGCTGATTGAACGGCGCGGTGAGTCCATCGTCGACGTGCTCGGGGACTTCGTCGCGGCCGTGGCGCCTGCGGCCGTCACCTCCGGGACTGGCCAGCCGGGCGGCCGCGTCCCAGAGCTGACCGCCGCCGCTCAGGCCGACCGGATCCTCGCCAGCGCCGTCTCCGATACCGGTGACGACGCCTGCCTGGTCGCGGTACGCATCCGCTGAGATCTTCCTCGCGCCGGGCCTGGCCTCACGCACGGGCCCGGGGTCCGGGGAGAGGTACCGGACACCCGGACCCGCACTTTTACTCAAGAACGCGTGCTCACCTGTCCAGCACGGGCCCAGTCAAACGTCCGGGCGGTCAAACGTCCGCGCGCGCCCGTTATCTGCCTCCGGGGTATGCAGTACCGGCTCGATGGAACATCGGGCCGCACCGGACCGGCTCGATGAAGCATCGGGCCGGCTGGCTGATCGCTGCGGGTGCGGCCCGGCCGCTGCCGGCTGGGCCGCCAGCGCGAGGCGGGGCACGTGTGCCCGGTGGTGCGCCGCCCGCGGGTAAACCGCCCAGCTCGGGCCCCCTCCGGCTAAGTGCATACCCGGCATCTGCCTTTCCGGCCGGCCAGGACGTCCCTGATCCTGTCGGTAGCCCCAAACCGAGGGCCCGGGAAGCCGAAGCTTCCCGGGCCCTCAGCAAGGAAACCTGCGGGGGGGATACAGGTCTCCTTGTCTATAGGTTTTACGCCGCCTGGGCGGTGGCGCGGTCGTAAACCGCAAGAGTTTCCCCCGCGATCCGATCCCAGCTATAACGCGACCGCACTCGGTCAGCGGCCGCGACCCCGTATGCCTCGAGCAGCATGGGGTGCGCGAGCAGCTGCCGGATCCGCTGGGCCAGCAGGGCGGGCCGGTCCGCCGGGACCAGGATGCCGGTCGTTCCGTCCACCACGGCGTCCATGTGGCCGCCGACCGGGGGAGCGATGACAGGGGTACCGCACGCCATGGCCTGCAGGGAGGTCGTGCCGGCCGGCTCGTACTGGCAGGTGCTGACGACCAGGTCCGCCGACCGCAGCAGGGCCGGCATCGCGGCGTAGTCCACCTTGCCGGTGAAGATCACGCGATCTGCCACGCCCAGCGCCGCGGCGAACTTAGCCAGCTTGACGTAGGCGTCATCGTTAGCCAGCTCGGCCTCAGCGGGGCCGCCGACAATCAGGAGCTCGGCGTCGGGGACCCGGGTCAGCGCCCGCAGCAGGTTCTCCAGCGGCAGCCGCTCCCTGAGGTCCGCGGCGGTCAGCAGCCGCGGGCGGCCGTTCCGCTTGGCCGCCGGGCCCTCGGGGGTGAACAGGTCGGTGTCGACACCCCAGGGCACCATCCGGATCGCGGATCGGCGCACGCCCAAGCTGGTCAGGTCGGCGACCTCGGCTGAGTTTGTCGCGACCACCGCGGTGGCGCTGCGGCCGATGGCGGGCTCGAGCCTGATCCGCGCCGCGGAGGCACCGTCGGCCTTAACGCCGTCACGTCGGCTGGCGGCCCGGCGCTCACTGACGCTGAGCGAGCTGAATTCCTGCACGACCGGTATGCCGAGATCGCGGGCGGCGGCCAGCGCGGCCAGGCCGCTGGTCCAGCGCAGCGCGTGCACGACATCCGGGCGGTCGGCGTGCCAGCGGCTCCGCAGCGGGCCGCTGAAGGCCGGCACCCGCTCCAGGAGACCGGCGTCGTCCTGCTCGCCGACCTGGGCGGGTCCGGCGTCGATGTACTCGATCCGGACGCCGGCGTGCAGTTCGGCCTGGTCGGGCAGGCTGGGGTCGTTCTTCTGGGCGTACACCGTCACCTGGTGACCCTGCGCGGCGAGCTTGCGGGTCAGCTCGCTCAGGCCGATGTCATCGCTGTCCGGGCCTGAGCCCGTGCGGGGGTGCAGCGGCGTCGCGTTCTGAGCTACTAGGGCGATCTTCATTGGGGCCTCTCTCGCTGACGAACCTTGGCCACGGTGTTCGTTGGCGAGAGACGGAAAAGTGGTGCACGATCCGCGCGCTCTGCGAACACCGTGTTCGCATTGAGCGTGCCTGCGTCGTAGGCACCACTAGGGGAGACAATACCCCCTTGGGGGGATTGCGCAAACCATCTACGGGCAGTTAGCCGTTTCGGCGAGTCGCCGCGCCGGCTCCTGCGGGTCAGCCCGAGGCGGCTTCGGCCACGCTGTCGAAGACAGGGATCAGCCGGTCAGCGGTGGTCAGCCGCAAGATCTTGGCCACCGCGGCCTGCGGGGAGACCAGGGCGAGGACCCCGCCCTGCCGGTCCAGTGACCGGTTGACCCGCAGCAGCGCGTGCAGCGCTGAGGAGTCCATGAACCGCAGGCGGGATAGGTCGACGATCAGCGTGCGCGGCTCCTGGGCGACCTCTTCGTCGAGCAGGCGGCGCAGTTCATCGGTGTTGGTGACATCGGCCTCGCCGGCGATCTCCACCAGTGTGTAAGGCTCACCGGCGGATTCCCGGGCCGTCACAGAGACCGTCAGCAGATCCACGCACTTGTTGTACCACACGGCGGATTCCAGCGGGATACTCCTCATAGGGTTAAAAGGAAGGTCAAGAGCGGGTCATGGCCGACCTGGCGCCGATGGCCCGCGCCGGGCCGCCCTCAGGTGGCCGGCAAGGCCATATGCAGGCGGATCGTCGTCCCGGTCTCATCTGAACGCAGGTCGACCTGGTCGCAGACCTCGTTGACGATCCAGAGCCCGTGGCCGCCGTTGGCGTCCAGCGAAGGCGCTCGCCGGCCCGCCAGCGGATCGGCGATCTTTCCCTCGTCGTGTAGCTGGCAGACGATCTCGTGGGCATCGTGCCATATCTGCAGGCTTCCCGGGGATTTGGCGTGCCGGACGGTGTTGGCCGCTACCTCGCTGACCGCGAGCACCAGGTCGATCGCGCGGGCTTCGGTCAGTCCGGCCCTGATGGCATACCCGTGCACGACGGCGCGGATCGCGGCCAGGTCAGTGGTGTACGTGTAGGACATGGGCTCACGAGCCGGGGGAGGCCATGGGTCGTCGCCGCCCGGCCGGGGCACTGGTGGGCGGGCGAGCGGTTCTTGTGCCGCAGGTGCGCCCCGCGCGGTCGTGCCATCCTGGGCCATCAGCAGACACGATACACCGACCAGGGAAACGAATAGCAGGGATAGTGCTTGTGTCGCGGAATGCCGAATTCACGGCACATCGAGCCTCGCTCCACGTGTATCGGCCGTGACGAGGGTAGACGAAGATATGTCGCGGCTCTTCTGCAGCGTAGGGGCCGCCTGTCCTTCGGAGGTAAATATGCGACTCGGTGGGCTTATCGTCTTGATCTGGCTCATCATCGGAGCGATAGCGGCCGGTCAGCGTGGCTACTTCGGCTCGTCCTCGACTACCTGCGCCCACGCGGGCAATATCATCGCCACCGTCGCGGCAGGACCGCTTAATTACGTAGGCGTGAACCCCAAGATTTCCTGTCATCTGAGTCCTCCTACCCCGAGTAGCTGAGCGGTTACGAATTTACGTTAAGATCCACTTTCAGGATAAACTTCGATAGCAGAATCGATGGAAATGCGGCGTCGCGGGCGAGGGCTGCGGCGCCGCAGTTTGTGCCAAGGGCCGCCGGTGCCAGGATTTTTATGCCGAACGGGCATTGGTGCCTGCGCCAGGCATGCTGATCACGTCCCCGCCGCTGCTGCATCAACCGCGGGGATACGCCTCGAGACAAGATTTCGCACCGTTCCGGCCGTACCGTTAGCACGGGCGGTCGGCTACCCGCCACCCGGAACGGCAAACCACGGCCGTGCTGCCTGATGCCATGCCACCGGCGCGACGGATGAGGCCCGGCGGTCACCGCCCTGACCGCCGGGCCCGTCAGCGGCACGTCGCTGGCGCGATCCAGCCAGGCACCACGCGCGCTAAACCTGACCAACCGGCTACCCGGCTCGGCGGACAGGAAACGTGCTGCCGGTCACGCGCTCCGGGCTGGCCGACTGAGCCAACGCGGTCATTAGTCCGGCATTGTCGGCATATTCAGCCTGATGATCGAAATGGTGGCTGCGTTAGACTTCGGGCTGTTTCGCAGGACGGTTAGACAACCAGGACGGTTAGACAAGCAGCCGTCGGCCGGAGGACGGGGCCCGTCTCCCCGGCGCAGCGAGCCGAAGACATTTCCGCTGCCTGAAACCGGCCGCCCTGAGCGGTCCGGGCCGGTTGGCAATGGTGCCGGATACCGGGCCGGCTGGCTACGGCACGCCCGTGGTATTTGTGGTCGCTATGTCCCTGTGGCCTCGGGTTCAATCGGATGACCAGGCCAAGCCCCGCCGGGGCGGCGTGGGGTTCGTTAGCATCGAGCCTGATCACTAGCCTGGAGGAGGTTCCATGTCCAAGCGGAGCCAAGCGGAGCGGCGAGGGGTTAGTGCGCCCGGACCAGACCGGCCGGGGTGGCTGTTCCTGGTAGTAGGCGGGCTGATCTACGCCGGAGCGCTGCTCGGGATGTGGATCGTGCTGGCCGGGCAGCCAGACGTGCAGGATCTGGCGGCGGGGTCGGCGGCGGCGTTGCTCGCGGTTGGCGTCGGGTATCGCGTCAGTCAGCGGGGGAACATGGTGCCGAGCGTCCGGGTCGCCGATCTGCGCACGCTCGCGGCCGTGCCTTGGCAGGTGGTGGTCGAGACCGGGCAGGTCTTCGCGCTGGCTGCCCGCAAGGCGGCGGCCGGACGTCCGGCCGCGCCGGGCGCGCTGCTCACCGTACCGGTGGATGTCGGGACCGACGTGCGCGGATGGCCTGCCGCGCGACGGGAGGCCGTGCTGACCGCGCTGCTGTCCGCGGCGCCGAACACCGTGGTGGTGGACATCGACATGGAAGCCGGCACGGCGCTCGTGCACCGACTGGCCGGCGCCCCGGCGCCCGATGCGCACCCGGCGCCGCCGGGGTGAGCTGGTTCCTCGCGGCGGCGCTGGTGCTCCAGGCGGCACTGATTCCCTGTGCGTGGGTGTGCTGGCGTTTTGACTCCGAGCACCGGGTAGTGGCCCTGGGCCTGGCCGGCACGGTCCAGGCGCTGGCTGTGCTGTGCCTGGCCGTCGGGTACAAAGAACCGGCGCTGGCGTCGCTGGCCGTGGTGCTGGCCGCGTTGTCCAGCGGAGGCTCGGTGGCCTTCGCGCGATTCCTGGAGCGGTGGCTGTGACGGGAGGCGCGATGACGGTGACCGGGGTCGTCTCGGTGGTCCTGCTGGTGGCGGGGCTGATGGTCGTGGTCGGCTCTTGTGTCGGGATGGCGGTGCTGGACGACCCGCTGGACCGGCTGCACCTGACCACCCCGGCCGCGATGCTCGGCTCAACCGGGATCTGCGCCTCGGTCGTGGTACGCGACGGCCTGTCGGCGTCGGGGCTGGCCGCCATCGGCGTAGCCGTGATCCTGATCGGCGCCAACCCGCTGGCCGGCCACGCCGTGGCCCGTGCCATCGCGATCCGGCGCGGTGCCACCTGGTCGGAGCCCGTGGATGGGTCCGCGGACCCTCCCGGGGAGGAGCAGTGAGCGAGGCGGTAATTGCGGTCGCGCTGGTCTGGGTGGCCGCGTCGGGCACGGCCGTGGTCCTGACCAAGGACCCGCTACGCCAGGCCTTCGTCGCCGGGTTCTTCGGGCTAGGGCTGGCCTTCCTCTACCTGTCGCTGCAGGCCGGAGACGTGGCGCTGTCGCAGATCGTGGTGGGCGCCATCGCGTTGCCGCTGATCGTGCTCCTCAGCCTGGCCAAGGTGGGGAAGGACCGGGGATGAGCCGCCGCGCGCGCCTGGTGTTCTTTGCGGCCGCGGCGGCCGCGCTGGCCGTGAGCCTGGGCGCCGCCCTGGCCGGCCTGCCGTCGTTCGGCAGCCAGGTCACCTCCTACGCCCGGATGCTCAACGAACTGGCCCCGCGGCAACGGCACGTCACCGACGTGGTGTCCGCCATCAGCTTCGACTACCGCGGTATCGACACCCTGTTTGAGGAGTTCATCCTGCTCGGCGCGGTGGTCGGGATCTCGGTGCTGCTGCGGCCGCTCAGCGACGAGACCCGCCAGCTCGCCGAGGACAAGGCGCCGGACCGGACGATCCCGCCCCCGAGTCCGGCGGTGTGGCTGCTAGCGGTGTTCCTTAGCTCGCTGCTCGTGCTGACCGGCATCGAGACGGTCACGCACGGCCAGCTCACGCCGGGTGGCGGGTTCCAGGGCGGGGTAATCCTGGCCAGCGCGCTCTACGTCGTTTACCTGGGCACCAACTACGTGACGGTCGAGCGGTTCCAGCCGGCCCCGCTGCTGGAGGCCTCCGACGGGGTCGGCGCCTTCGGGTACGTATTCATCGGGCTGCTCGGTTTGCTAGTCGGCGCCGACTTCCTCAGCAACGTCGTCGGCCTGGGCGGTACCGGGAACCTGATCTCGGGCGGCACTATCCCGCTGCTGAACTTGGTCGTCGGCGTGGAGGTGGCGGCCAGTTTCGCGATCCTGGCGTCGGAGTTCCTGGACCAGACGGCGGTCATCCGGCCGAGGCGACGATGAGCGTCCTGGCCTACGGCGTCGTCGCCTGGCTTTTCGTCGTCGGCGTCTACGGCGTCGTGACCAGCCGCAACCTCATCCATCTCGTGGTCTGCCTGTCGGTCTCGCAGTCCGCCACCGACATCTTGCTGCTGGAGATCGGTTACCGCACCGGTGGTCACGCCCCGGTGTTCGTCAGCCTGCCCGCCCATCCGGGACCGGCCGTCGACGCGGTCATGCAGGCGCTGGCCCTCACCGACGTGGTGGTGGGAGCCGCAGTCACCGCCCTGCTGCTCGCGCTGGCCGTGCAGGTGCACAAGCGAGCCGGGACGTTGGATCCCGACGAGCTCCGGGCGACCAGGGACTGACCGGTATGGACCTCGTCGTGTCGACTTCGACCGTCATTCCCGCGTCAGTCGCGGTTCCGCTGGGCGGTGCGGCCCTGATGGCCGGGTTCAGCTGGCTGCTGCCCCGGTGGGCCAGGGACCTGATCGCCATCGCGGTCGCGCTCGCTACCACCGCCTTGACCCTGATCCTGATGGCCTCCAGCGCGGGCCGCCCGATGATCTACTGGTTCTCCGGCTGGCGTCCCTCCGGGGGCATGGTCATCGGGATCGACTACGCGGTCGGCCCGCTCGGGGCGGGCATGGCGTCCCTGGCGGGACTGCTGACCAGCGCCGCGCTGGTCTACTGCTGGCGGTACTTCGACAGCGCTCGCGGCCGGCACCATGCCCTGGTCCTGATCTTCCTGGCCGCCAGCGTCGACTTCTGCCTGACCGGAGACCTGTTCAACCTGTTCGTCGCGTTCGAACTGGTCGCCGTGACCGCCTTCGCGCTCACCGGCTATAACGCCGGCCACCCCGGGCCGCTACAAGGAGCGATCAACTTCGCGGTCACCAACAGCCTCGGGGGCATGTGCGTCCTGATGGGCGTGGGGTTCCTGTACGCCCGCACCGGCTCGCTGAACCTGGCCCAGATCGGCCAGACCCTGGCCGGACGGCACGCCGACGGGCTGATCGTAGTGGCGTTCGCGCTGCTGACCGGCGGTTTCCTGATCAAAGCCGCGGTTGTTCCTTTCCACTTCTGGCTGCCCGACGCATACGGCTCGGCGCCGACCCCGGTATGCGTGCTGTTCGCCGGGGTCATGAGCGAGCTCGGGCTGTTCGCCGTGATCCGGGTCTGGGACACCGTCTTCTCCGGCCTGGCCGGCGGATCCGGGCCGCGGATGCGGGCGGTGCTGCTCGGGTTCGGGATCCTCACCGCGTTCGTCGGAGCGGTCATGGCCCTGGCCCAGATCCACTTGAAGCGGATGCTGGCTTTTGTCACCATGAGCCACCTGGGCATCTACCTGATCGGGGTCGGCCTGCTTACCCCGCTGGGTCTCGCCGGCGCGTCGCTGCTGGTGATCGGTGACGGCCTAGCCAAGGCCGCGCTGTTCCTCGGCGTCGGCGTCTTGCAGCATCAGCGGGCTAGTGTCATCGAGACCAAGCTGCGCGGCCGCGGCCGCGGGCTGGCGGTCACCGGCGTCACGATCGTGCTGGGCGCGCTGGTGCTGGCCGACCTGCCCCCGTTCGTGTCCTCGGTCGGGCACGCGCTGCTGGTGGACGCGGCGGACCAAGCTGGCCTGCCGTGGCTGGAAGTCGTGATCGCGCTCTCCGTCATTTTGTCCAGCGGGGCCGTGCTGCGGGCCGCGGGGCGGATCTGGCTGGGCTGGGGGGATATAGCGAGCTCGCGGCCGGATACCGATACCGCGGACGACCCCGGAGAGGAGGCCGAGGATCGATCCGACACTGCTAGTGCAGAAGGGGCGCTTGGGGTGGGTGGGTCCATTGGGGCGACGGGGCCGATGAGGCCGGAGAGAGCCGGGGACGCGGATGGCTCGGCTGGCGGCGACGGGTCGGCTGGGGCGGATAGAGGTCAGGACGGACGGCAGTGGTCAGGGCGGCTAAGGCGCGTGCCGCTGACCATGGTGCTGCCGCCGCTGGCGCTGCTCGCGATCGGGCTCGGGCTCGGGCTGACGTCCGGCATATCGCAGCATGCCGCGGCGGCCGCGGCGGCCTTCTCGGATCGGACGGCTTATGCGGCGGCCGTGCTCGGTACCCAGGGCGGGTCTATGCCCACGGTGGGGAGGGTCGTCGTCCTCGCCTCCCCGGCGGCGTCCGCGGGCGGTGTGCTCACTGACCTGGGCCAGGTGCTGGCCGCGCTCTGCGTGGCGGGCATCGCCCTGGACCGGCGCGCCGTGGGGCTCCGCCGGGCGCTGGCCGCCGGCACCGGATGGCTGCGCCGCCTGCACAGCGGCCTAGTCGGTGATCAGGTCACCTGGCTAACGGCCGGCCTGGCGCTGCTCGCCGCCCTCGGCGGGGCGGCGCTGCACTGATCGGGTACCCATAAGTACGAGAGTGACCGCAGGGGCGGGCGCCACGGCTCGTTCGGAAGACAGGACGGCGGGAGGCGGGGCGGATCGGTGCGGTTCGCTGCCCAGGCTGGCCCGCTCGCTCGCCTTCGTCGTCCGGTAAAAGCGATCCCAGCCACGACGATGCTCCGTCGTCGTGGCTGGTGCCGCTGGCGGAAGCGGTTGCCCAGAAGGTTCATGCCGCCCAGAGCCAGAACGCGGACGAGGCTCGAGACGCGACCAGAGATAGCCGACAGGCAGTTGGGGCGTAACATGCGTGTTCCTGGGCGGGCATTATCTCGGTCAAGGTCGCGAGCCGCTGGCGCAGTAGGTGCCGCGGTTTCCCGGCGGCGCTGAGGGTTGCGCGACAAGCGGGCGGGTAGCCGGAGGCGCATGTCCGTTCTTACCGATTTCAAGTCCCGGCTTACCGGCTTGGCGCACACCGAGAAGGACCGCTACGCCGGAAACGACGACCGGCCGCTCGGCGGCTACGTGGGCGCGATGGCCGCCTACACCGCGGTCGTCGCCACCCTGGCGGCCGGCACCCGGATCACCAGGCGCGAGATTCCTGACGGCCTGGCCGTCAAGGACGTCATGCTGTCCGCGGTGGCCGCGCACAAGCTGAGCAGGCTCATCACCAAGGATCCCGTCACCAGCCCGCTGCGGGCGCCGTTCACGGTCTACCAGGGCACGGAGGGGCCCGCGGAGCTCAAGGAGGACGCCCGGGGACACGGCGCGCAGAAGGTGATCGGGGAACTCATCACCTGCCCGTTCTGCGTCGACATGTGGGTAGCGACCGGCCTGGTGGCGGGCCTGATCTACCTTCCGCGAGCCACCCGGCTCGCCATCGATACCCTGGCCGTGCTGGCGGGCGCCGACATGCTGCAGTTCGGCTACGCCCGGCTGCAGGAGCAAGCGACCTAGCCAAGACCTCTAGCCCGAAGGCGGCGCGTTGAGCAGGGCGGCCGCGTTGAGCAGGGCCAGGTGAGACAGGCCCTGCGGCAGGTTGCCGAGGAACGCGCCGGTGGCGGGATCGATCTCCTCGGCGAGCAGGCCGAGGTCGCTCACGTGCGCGGTGAGCTCACGCCACAGTGTCCTGGCCTGGCTGATGTGCCCGTTCCTGACCAGGGCGTCGACGAGCCAGAACGAGCACGCCACAAAGGCCCCCTCAATCTCGTGCGCTCCGGTGAACCGGTACAGCAGCGGGCCCTCGCCGAGTTCGGCACGGATGGCGCGGATGGTCTGGGTGAACCGCCGGTCCTTGCCGTCCAGGAACCCGGTGCGGGCCAGCAGCAGCAAACAGGCGTCCAGGTCGTCGGATCCGGCGTGCCCGACGTAGCTGCGCTTGGCCTTCGACCAGCAGTTCTCGTCGATCCAGTCGCGGATGGCCCGTCGCTCCGCGTGCCACCGGTCCACGTCGCGGTCGGATACCTGGCCGCGTTCGGCCAGCCGGATCAGCCGGTCCAGGGCCACCCAGCAGCCGACTTTGGAGAACGTGTTGTGCTGCCTGTCGGCGAGTTCCCAGATCCCGCAGTCCGGCTCAGTCCAGATATCGCACACGTGGTTCCCCAGCGCGTCAAGCAGGTCGGCGCTGGCCGGGTCCAGGTGCGCGCCGGCCCGGTCAACGGCCAGCCAGACGCATTCGAGCAGGTCGCCGTAGCATCCCCATTGCGGCTGCCCGACGGCGCGGTTGCCCTCGCGGGCCGGGAAGGAATCGCGATACCCGGGAACCCGCAGTTCGGTCTCGGTGTCGGGACTGTGCCCGCGCAGCCCGTAGAAGGGGTGCAGTTCCGGTGCCGTCGAAGCGATGCACCTCAGCATCCACGCCAGCGTGCCCTGAACCGACTGGGTCAGGCCGAGTGAGATAAAGGAATCGAGCACGAACGAGGTATCGCGGATCCACCCGTACCTGTAGTCATAATTGCGATCGCCGCCGATCTTCTCGGGCAGGGACGAGGTCGCGGCCGCCGCCATGGCCCCGGTACGGGAGTACGTGAGCAGCTTCAGCGCCAGCGCGCTCCGGAGCACAAGGTCACGGTCGTCGCCGGCGTAGGGGACCGTATCGCTCCATTTCCGCCAGGCTTCCTCGGTCGCCTGGCGCCGCTCGCGCACGTCAGCGGCGGACGGCACGACGAGCGGGGCGTGATCCGCCGCGATGAGTGTGAGCAGCGCGTTCTTGCCTTCCTCGGCGACGAACTCACCGGTGAACTCGCCTAGGCCTGGTTGCGGCTTACCGACCCGGTCGGTCACCAGCAGCACCGTCAGGTCACCGGTGTGCAGGATCGGCACCTCGCGCAGCCGGGCCCATGGCCGCGCCCGGTGGAACAGCGTCCCGGCGGCGACCCGCCACCGCATCGGTACCTCGCCCTGGTCGGGCCGGATATCGCGGGCCAGCTCGGCCCAGGGCAGCGGCCCGTTCGCGTCCTGGTTGAGCGAGTCGATGACCCGGACCGTTCCGTCGCGCGTGCTGAACGTCGTCTCGAGCACGTTGGTGCCGGGCAGGTACCGGCGCGTGACCTCGTAGCGAACCGTCGGCTCCAGGGTGAAACAGCCACCGTCCCGCGGATCGAGCAGCGCCGCGAACACCGGCGGCGAATCCATGGCCGGAGCGGCCCACCAGTCGATCGCGCCGTCCCGGGCGACCAGCGCGGCCGACTCGCCGTCGCCGATGACCCCATAGGACTCGATTGGAGCAAACCCGTCCGCACGCGCCTGATCCGACGCCATCACGCCTCCCACCGGGCGGCGGTATCCCGCGTGTACAGGTCGCGGCGCGTGCACATGGCTGCGTTATGCGCGGGTTCTTGCCGCGAAGTCGAAGTCGAAGTCACGGCAGGCCACTACCCGGCGCGCGTGTTCCCACGCGTACCGCCTAGGTGGTGTAGCTCCTGGCTCGAGTCCTACTGGCCTGAGCCTGCGGTGAGACCGGCTGATTCGGTCATGAGAACTCGCTGTGTGATGCCCGGGGTGCGCCCCGCCCGTGCTTATCGTGAGGGTGTGGACGAGCTGGCCGACTCGGGCGGCCTGATGCATGACACCGATGGGCTGCGTCGGCGGCTGGCCGCCGACGGGTACCTGTTCTGCCGCGGCCTGCTGCCGGCGGCCCAGGTCCGGCAGGCGGGGCAGGCGGTCCTGGCGGAGCTGCGCTCCGGCGGCTGGGCCGACGACCGGGGGATACCGTCGATCCGGCCGCGCGCGGTCAACTCGATGGACGCGCTCGCCGACCCGGCCTTCCGCGCCGCCGCGTTCAGCGCCGCGTTCAACCAGCTCCCGTACCTGCCGGCGCTGCGCGGAGTCATCCGGCGCGTGCTCGGGCCAGAGGCGTTCTCCTATCCGGCCAAGGTGCTGCGGGCCGTCTACCCGGAGGGACCCGATGCCTTTCCGCGTGGCCGGTACATCCACTATGACTACGGGGTGTCCGGCGTTCAGGACATGCTGACCAGCTGGATCCCGCTGATGGACATCCCGGTCCGGCTCGGGGGCCTCGCGGTGCAGCCGGGCGGCCATCTCGGCCCGCCGAGGCGGCCGCGCCCGCTCAGCCGGTCGGAACCCGGCTGGGCCACCACCAGTTATGAGCCCGGTGACGTGATCATCTTTCACTGCCTCACGCCGCACGCTGCGCTGCCCAATCACGGTTCGGCACTGCGTATTTCCGGCGACTTCCGCTGGCAGCGGCCAGATCAGCCTGCCCCGGCCGAGCTCATCCTGGGCCCCGTTCCGGGCCCGGACGGGCGGAAGCCCGAGATGTTCAGCAGGCTGTTCCGGGGCGCACGGTGGTGGGAGCCCGTTCCGGCCGGCCTGACCCTGTACCCGCGGGCGCAGCTGGTCGGCGCCCCGCCGGGACCCTCGCGCCTGATTGCCACCCATCCTGGCTGGAAGCACTGGCAGCCGCCGCCCGCGGTCGTGCACTAAGGCCCTGTCGCTCGTCACCGCTGATCAGCCCGCGCCGATCGCCGCCAGCAGGACCAGCAGGATTGTCGCAGTCGCGAGCATGCCATGGAGGGCGATGACGGTCACGGGGAGCCGGGCCCGGGGTGCGGTGCCCCGGGCCGGGTCTGGCAAAGCGGCCGACAGCGCCCCCATGCCCAGCCCCGCCACGCCGATGATTACCCCCACCGCGAGCCAGGCCAGGACCGGCGCACCGGTCACCATGAACGCTATCCAGATGACCAGCCCGGCGAAGGCCAGCCCGAAATGGCCGAACACGGTGACCGCCACCACACCCGCCGACCGGAGACGGCGCAGCCGCCGGCGGAAATCTCCGTCGCCCGCCAGCCAGCCCGCGAGCAGGTAGAGCCGGCCGCGGCCGTGACCAGCCAGGCGGCCAGCGCGGCCACGCTGAGCGGCAGGCCCGGCGATGTCCGCGCGGAAACGGCGGCCGGCGGTGCCGCCGGTGCGGGCTGGACCGTGCTGACTATTTGCGCGAGGTAAGCACCGTCCCGGGCGGCGAGGCGCCGGGCGACGGCCTTGGGTTCTTGCCCGACCGCCTTCCGCACCGCGCTGGCCACGGCCTGATTGACCTGTTCACGGCTCAGGCCGGCGCAGGCCGGCGGCTCGCTGGTCACGGTGATCTGCCGCTGGATCGCCTGCAGGTCAAAGGCGTAGCAGGTGTCAAAGGTCGGCTGGTACGAGCCGGGCACGCCGGCGGAACACCCGGCCGCGAGCACCGCCATTAGCAGCCCGCAGACCCCGGTGCCGACGATTCGCCGCATCACTAAATGCTGGCATACCTGACCCGCCTCCGGCGTCACGGCCACCGGCCAGATCATCAGCGACCCTGCCCCTCGGGACAGATCCGCGTGTTAGTGGACGGCGCTGCCGAACAAGTGCCCGATGCCGTAGGTCAGCGCGAGGCCAGCCGCGCCGCCGATCACGACGCGGATCACGGCGCGCCTGGCGTTGCTGCCGCCGATGCTGGCGCTAACGGCGCCCGTGAGCGCGAGCGCGGCCAGCACGGCCACGAAGGTAACCGGAACACGCCACGAGGCCGGCGGAAGCAGGATCGCTAGCAGCGGCAGCAGCGCCCCGAGTGTGAAGGACAGCGCCGAGGCGGCGGCCGCCTGCACGGGACTGGCCAGGTCATCGGGGCTGATATGCAATTCAGCGTCGGCATGCGCGGCGAACGCATCGTGCGCGGTCAATTCGACGGCGACGGTACGCGCCGTGGCCGCCGACAAGCCCTTGGCCTCGTAGATAGCGGTCAGCTCGGCCAGTTCGTCGCCCGGGGTCTGGGCCAGTTCCCGGCGTTCCTGCGCCAGCAGCGCCCGCTCGCTATCGCGCTGGCTGCTGACCGACACATACTCACCTAGTGACATGGATACCGCGCCCGCGACCAGCCCGGCCAGCCCGGCCGTGAAGATCGTCCCGCGAGACGCCGTCGCCCCGGCCACGCCGATCACGATTCCGGCGACCGATACGATCCCGTCATCAGCGCCGAGGACCCCGGCGCGGAGCCAGTTCAGCCGTCCCGCGCCGCCGCCAGGATGCGACGCGCCCGGGTGCGTCTCCTCACCGCGGCCCGCCGCCGCAACCTGCTCGGCGCTGGGCAGTGAGGCGTCATCATCGCTCATGTCACCACTGAAGCAGATACCCGCGGTAAGTTGCGGCCCGGGTCTCGCGGCTGAGCGGCCGGCGTGGTCAGTTCCCTTCGCATCCGCGGGTCGATGTTGGAGCCGGTGCGGATCAGGCAGATGGCAGGATCGTATCCGTCCTCGGCGAACAGGGCGTCTTCCCGCTGCCCGGCGGCGTCGCGCGCCGCTGACAGCTCCGGCGACATGAACTGCGGCGAGTCCGTGAACGCAGGGTCTATCCTGCTGCGGGCCTGCCTGATCGCTGTCGCGGTGACCGGATCTTCCACGCGGCACATGCTACGCATGACGGTTTTCCTTTTCCCGGCCGATGGCCACCCGCTCGGCGCCCCGCGCCGAGCGGGTGGTGATCAGTCGGCGGTGACGGCGCCGGTAAGCTCGTCAACCGGGCGGCCGGCGTCACCCGGGCCGAGTGGCGCCCGGGCCCGCCCCAGGCCCAGGGCGACCAGCGCGCCGGCCGCAGACAGGGCCGCCGCGACGGCCAGCGCCGGCTGGTATCCCCTGATGACCGCCTGCGGGCTGGTAAGAGCGCCGTTGGCGTTGAAGACCACGGTGGCGATGGCGATGCCGAAGGTGGCGCCGAGCAGTTGCATGGTGTTGAGCACGCTGGCAGCTCGCCCCAGCGCGGCGGGAGGCACCGCGTTCAGCCCGGCCGACGGGAGGCAAGGCAGCGCCATGGAGACCCCGATCCCGGCGATGAGGAAGGGGAGCACATAGCCGCCGTACCCGGAGTGAGCGCCGGCGAGGTGGACGATCCAGGCGAATCCGAGGGCCTGCATGGTCAGACCGGGGACCGCGAGCCGCCTGGCGCCTACCTTGTCGAACAAGAGCCCGGCGATGGGCGCGACCACCAGCGGGGTCGCGGTCCAGGGCAGGAAGCGCAGGCCGGTGCCGAGCGGCGAATCACCGCGCCCGAGCTGGAAGAACTCGCTGGTCAAGTACACGGCAGAGAAAATCGCGCTTGAGTTGAGGAACGTCGTCGTGACCGCGGCGGTGAACGTGCGGGCGCGGAACAGCGACAGCGGGATCATCGGTTCCGGCGCCAGGGTCTCCCAGACGAAGAACGCGGTGACCAGCAGCGCCCCCGCGGCGAGTGACACCACGGTCCGGGCGCTGCCCCAGCCGGCTTGCGGGCCCTGGACCAGTCCCCAGATGAACACGCCGATGCCGGCCGACGCGAGCACTAGGCCAGGCAGGTCCAGACGCTCGCGCGGTCCGTAGCTCTCGGCCAGCACGACCCGCGAGCCGAGCCAGGCCGCGACGCCGATGGGGACGTTCACCCAGAAGATCCAGTGCCAGTCCAGGCCCTCTGTCACGCCGCCGCCGACCAGTGGCCCGGCCGCCACCCCCAGCCCGGCGATGCCGCCCCAGATCCCCACGACCGATCCGCGGCGTTCGGGGGGGAACGCGGAGGTGAGCAGGGTCAGGCCGAGCGGCATCACGATCGCCGCACCCGCCCCCTGTACCGCGCGGAACGCGATCAGCGTGCCGAGGTTGGGGGCCAGCCCGCACGCGGCAGACGCGACGGTGAACAGGGCCAGCCCACAGCGGTACACCCGGCGCCGTCCGAGCCGGTCACCGAGCGCAGCCGCGGTGATGATGCCGGTGGCGAACGTCAGGTTGTAGGCATTGACGGTCCACTGCAGCGTGCTGGGGCTGCCGCCGAGATCACGGTGGATCGACGGCAGCGCCGTCACCACCACCAGCGCATCCAGCGCGACCATCAGGTAGGCCGCCGAGGTCAGCACGACGGTGAGCCGCCGGCCCGGCGCGGTCGGCCCCCTCACCGCGGGTCCGTCAGGTCCAGCACGGCGCCGACCTCGACGCCACCACCGGAATCGATCGAGGGGCAAGCACGCGCGATCTCGATCGCCGCGTCCATGTCCGCTGCCTCGATCACGGAAAAGCCGCCGATCCGCACGCCGCCGTCGCAGGTCCCGACCGCCGTGGACACGATCACCGGCTTGCCCTTGTCGATCAGGTTCCGGCCGATCTCGTCGAACCAGGACTGCCACGCCTGCCTCGTCCCGGCGCCACCCGGGACGTAGTCCTGCGGCAGGCGGTACGTGAATATGAACTCAGCCATCGTGGTTTCTCCTTCGCATCCTGGCCGGCCATCCGCCGGCCATCTCGAAGGGGTAGGCGCCCTCCGCAGCCGGAACTGGGCGGGCGATCACCGCCCAGTTCCGGCCTCGACTGGCGTCTGCATAGGAGGTCGGCTGGTCCGGTCGGGGTGCGCAGGGCGGCGAGGTGATGCGAGGGTGGCGGGATGAGCACGGATCTGATTCAGCGGGCACGAGCCGGAGACGCCGAGGCGTTTGCCGCCCTGGTGGAGCCGTACCGGCGGGAACTGCAGGTGCACTGCTACCGCATGCTCGGGTCGGTGCAGGACGCGGAGGACGCCCTCCAGGAGACGCTGCTGTCGGCGTGGCAGGGCCTGGCCGGGTTCGAGAGCAGGTCCTCGATACGGACCTGGCTCTACCGGGTCGCGACGAACCGGACTCTGGATGCCCTGCGCGCAGGCAGCAGGCGGCCCCCCGTCGCGGCTGTGCCGGCCGGTATCGAGCCGCCCGAGCCCACCCGGTTCGGGGAGATGCCCTGGCTCCAGCCCTATCCCGACATGCTGCTCGACGACATAGCCGACCATGCGCCCGGCCCGGAGGCGGTCATCGAGGCGCGGGAGGCGATTTCGCTGGCTTTCGTGACCGCCTTGCAGCTGCTGCCGCCCCGGCAGCGGGCGGTGTTGATCCTGCGCGACGTCCTCGGGTACCGGGCCAGCGAGGTCGCGGCCATCCTGGACATCACCCAGGAGTCGGTCACTAGCGCACTTAAGCGCGCGAGAGCGACGCTAGCGGCGCCGCCCGGGCCAGGCCGGCCAGCGCCGCCGCCAGCGCCTGAATCGGCGCTGGAGCGTCGGCTGGTCGAGCGTTTCGTCGACGCCTTCGGCGCGCACGATGTCGACGCGATCGTCGCGTTGCTCACGCAGGACGCGTGGGTGAAGATGCCGCCGATGCCGTTCGAGTATCAGGGCCGCGACGCCGTCGCCCGGTTCTTCGCGGCGATCAGCCCGCCGAGGGGCCGTGAGCACCGGTTCCTGCTCACCCGCGCCAACGGCCAGCCCGCCTGCGCGATCTACATCCGTGATCCCGCTACCGGCATGTGGCGGGCCCTTGGCGTCGTCGTCCTGACCCTGGCCGGGGACCTGATCAGCGAGATTACCCGGTTCGACAATAGCGTGCTCGGCGCCTTCGGGCTGCCTCGCACTCTGCCGGAGCCGCCGGCGTAAGCGGCTGCGGTTCACTGCCGTAAACCGGTTATTCGCGGTCATTTCCCATCCGGAATACGGCCGTTCTCAGGATGCGTGCCGACGGCGCTTATTTGACCGATGCGGATATCTAGACGGCGTGTCTACCGATGGCGGCGGATAATCGGGCACCGTTTCCTGCAGCTCGTTGCCGCGGTCCGCATTCTGGCCCTTGCGGGCGTGTTTGTCGGGGCTGAAACGCCTGTGCCGGGCAGAATAGAACAAGGTCCCCTCCATGTATGAGACGGAGGGGACCTTGCCCGGTCTCACCGCACCAGACCGGCCAGTTGCCTGGCTTTCGCTGGCACTGCGGACCACCCGCCAGTGCCAAGCATCCGCACTAGGCACCGGTTTCCCGGCTCCTCCCACGTCCCCGGGGTCACCCCCGGGTGATGCCCGTTTCCAACGGTGAATGTATTTCTACTGCCTCGGCGGATGACATGCAAGGTTTTACGGCGGTTCATTTCTGATTTTCTTGGTATCCACAAATTATCCACAGAACGCAGCCCGTTACTCCCACTGAGCGGTGGTTTTCCACCGCCTTATGCACAAGCCATCCACAGGCTACCGGCCGTAACCCGGGGAATACCGAACCCGCGGTGGCCGCGGAAAACAACGGCGAATTCAGGGCCGGACCTCACCAGCCCGGACCTCACCAGCCCGGACCTCACCAGCCCGGACCTCACCAGCCCGGACCTCACCAGCCCGGACCTCACCAGCGCAGCGCGTCGGCGGAGCCGCCGTTCTCGATCACCAGCTGGCGGGCCGACGCCTCGGCGGCCGGCTTGCGCGCCACCCGCTCGGTGACCAGTGCGCGGGCCAGGGCGTCATCTCCGGCCCGGGCCGCGGCGGCGATCAGGGTGAGGTCGATGATGTCGCGTTGCGCGTGGCTGCCGCCGGCGGCGTTAGCCCGCGGCCGGATGTCGATGAGCAGGTCGATGGTCCGGTCCGGGCGTCCGGCGGCGAACGCGCTGAAGGCCTCGAGCAGCGCCAGGCCGGCTCGCTCGGCCGCTCCCCGGTTGGTCGGCGCGGTCAGGTGCCGGTTGGCCGCGATCACCAGGTCGTTGCGCGCGTGGTCCCCGGCCAGGCCGAACGCCATTACCGCGTGCCAGTCGTTGAACACGTAGACGGGGCTTCCGGCGAGGTCGTCGATGTCGGCCGCGAGGCTGGCGGCGCGCTCGGTGACGTCGACGCCCAGCAGGGACAGCCGCCACAGCAGGGCGGCGGCGTCCACCACGTCGAGCCACTCGGTGGACCGGCCCGCGCGGATGGGTCCGTCGTACAGTGCGAGCGCCTCGGAGATCTCGCCGAGCTCAAGGTGGTACAGGCTCCGGTGCCACCAGTTGTGGATGGCGAAGAAGCTGCCGGACCAGTCGCCAGCCGATGCGGTGAGGAACTTCACGCCGTCCTGCTGGCTGCCTTCCATCTCGTAGACGTGCGCCAGCGCGTGCACGGACCACACATCCCCGGGGTTGTGGTCGAGCGCGGCCCGGGCGCGAGTCTCCGCCTGCCGGTAATCCGCGTTCTCCTCCAGGCCGAACGCGTAAATGCCCTGCACGTAGCCCCAGCCAGGCTGCTCGCGCGGCCACGCGGGCAGGACCCGGGCCGCGGTGTCGCGGAGCTCGAGCCGGTTGCCCAGGAAGAAGTACAGATCCTGGGCCACCTTGAGCGCGAGCAGGTCGCGCGGATGGCGCAGCAGGGCCCGCTCGAGCGAGCGGGTGGTGGCTTCCCAGTCACCCGCGACCCAGTGCTGAGCGGCACGCATGTGATGGGCCTCCCGCTCGCCCATCACGGTCTCGTCCAGCTGCTTGAGGATCTCGCTGGCCGCGGAGATCCCCGCGGGGGTCGTGCCGTACAGGTTGAGGTAGGCGCGGTATATGTGGCCCAGGACCAGGCTGTCGTCGGCGCCCACCGCCGCCTCCGCGTCGGCTACCGGGTCGCCGCCCAGCGTGGCCAGGTCCTCGATGGCCTGGTCAAGGAGCGCCACCGCGTCGGCGCTACCGGCCCGGACCGGAACACCCCAGCGATCCGCGAACTCCTTGGCCATCTCGGATCCTCCTGCCGTCTCACCGCCCGCTTTATGGCTCGAGTTGACCGTTCCATCAGGCGGACCTCTCCACCGGGCAAATCAGCTTCATTGGTATCAGGGCGGAACATGACTGCGGTATCAGGGCGGAACATGACTGCGCTGAGCCACTCCCAGATAAAGCGTACTCACCGGGGCTGCGCACGAGCTCACAAGCGCCCATCGGGCTAGGTTGCAGTTGGTCAATGATGAGGAGTTCTAGCCACTGCGGCAGGTGACGGGTGCCCGGTCTGTGATCCGGTGCCCGCTTGCGGTGCGCGAGCGCGCCACGGTACGCGCGGCCGCCGGAAGATCATGGAAGATTTGCGTTACGTGGAGGTTTTTAGGGACTCCAGGGCTCTATGATCTTCCACGTAGCTCGGATCTTCCGTGCTAATTTTCGACTGGCACGCACGAGGCGGTGGTGGCGGGTTGTGTGGGGTTAACGGGACCTGTGAGGCGGCCTGGAGGGTGCCGTACTGACCTCGCCGAGGCCGCCGGATGGCGTTGGCCTACGGTAGTGCCATGCGGGACGTTCCTTGGTGGGGCGTGGTTTCGGCGGCGCTGGCTCCGGTCCTGATGGTCGGCGGGTGGACGGTCGCCGCCAGCTTGCAGCCGCAGTACGAGCAGTACGATCCGGTCGCCGATACGGTCAGCGCGCTCGCCGCGCCGGGCGCGACCGACCGGTGGGTCATGACGCTGACGTTCCTGCTGGTCGGCAGCTGCTACATCGTCACGGCGCTCGCGCTGCGGCCGGCCAGGAGCACGGGACGGCTGATCCTGATCGCGGGGGCGGTCGGGGGCATGCTGGTGGCGGCCAACCCCGAACACGCGGGGCAGGCGTATCCGGTGCCGCACATTATCGCGGCGTCGGTCGGGTTCGCCGGGGTGGCCACCTGGCCGGCCTGGGCCTGGCGCCGCGGGCCGGCGGTGCCGTGGGCCCTCCGGCCCGCCGCGGCCGCGGCGGCCGTCGCGGTGCTGCTCGGCCCCGTCGCGTGGTTCGGCGCCGAGCTGATCCTCGGCGCCGGGCAGGCCGGGCTCGCGGAGCGGGCCGCGGGCGCCGCGCAGGCGATATGGCCGCTGATCGTAGTCCTGTCCTGCCTTTCCGTGTCGCGGCGGCGGCCGGTAGCGCTACCGGAGGAAGCGGTACGGGCCGGTTAAGCGGACCAGGGCGGCGTAGGCCAGGCCGGCCGCCAGGGCGCCTAGCACGGTGCCGCCCACGACCTGGGCGGTGCTGTGGTCCCCGAGCGCCACCCGGGACCAGCCCAGCAGCGCGACGAGCAGGTAGCCGGAAAGTACGAGCGGCCCGTAGGTGAGGGCGAGGACGGCCACCGAACCCGACGCGACCGCGCAGTGGATGGAGATCTTCCACACCGTGGTGATGACCGCCAGCAACGCCACGCTGGCCAGCATGAGGGCCAGATAGCCAGTCAGCAACGCGGGCGCGCCCCCGGCGATCAGCAGGATCAGCCCGGCCGCGACCGACGTCGTGATGAACCCCAGCACGATGAGCCGGGGCCGTCGCGCGCCCACGTTCCGGTCGTCCCAGCGGCCGTGCCGGATGCCGTAGCCGATGAACAGGGTGGGCAGCACCGCGGTGAACAGCGCGGCCAGCAGCCCCCAGCCGAGGCCCGCCAGCCCGTCGGCGTGCCCGCCGATGCCCAGGACGGTGACGATCAGCCAGTTCTTCGGCTCGAGCAGGTAGGTGACCAGCTGCGCGGGCGACCTGCCTGCCTGAGATGCGGCCATATCCCGAAGGTACCGCCGCCGGACCCGGATATGGCCGCAGGCAGGCACCTATGTTCGTTCGGTCAAAAGATCTTTTTGTGCCGAACGGGCATCGGTTCCTGCCCTGGCCCACCTGAATCGTCCGCCATGGCGACGTGGACCGCCGGGGGAGCGCCGCGGGTCCCGCTACCCCCCGGACGCGCTCTTCAGCTCCGCAATCTGGGCGCGTGCCGTGGTAACCAGCTCGGCGTTGGTGTTCGCGTGGCCGTGCAGGCCCCAGCCGCCCTCGGGGGCCTCGGTCAGCAGGACCCAGGTGCGGTCGACCAGGGTGGGATCGCCCGCGGCCTGGGCGACGATGTCGGTGAGCTGGCGCACGACGGCGAGCTGCTTGTCGCGGTCCAGCGCGCCGGCGTTGGTCAGGACCTGGACGCGCACGTAGTTGCTGTCGCCGTCCACGTTGGACAGGGAGTCCGCCGGGAGGTCGTGGATGAACGCCGCGGTGTTCTGGCGGAACATCGGGATGTCCGGGACCTGCTCGACCGTCATGACGGCGGCCGCGAGGTCCGCAGCCAGCCGGTGCTTGTCGGCGAACGTCCCGGCCACCGCGTAGGCATCGATCATGGGCATGGGAAGCTCCTCTGGTTTCCGGCGCGAGTCGCGGGTAGACGGTCTCCATCGTTGACTATGACGATCGTCATAGTCAAGGTTGAATGGCCTGCGGGCCGGCTATCACTGGCGACCCCGGATCAGCTTGCACGGCGGTAGCGGGCGAGGATGGCGGCGCGCAGCGGCTCGCTCGAGGCGCCGAGGGCCGGGAGAATCTGCGGCACCATCCCGTCCTTCCCGGCGAGCAGGGCCAGGAGGAGGTGCTGCACGCCGATGTAGTTGTCCTTCAGGGCCAATGACTCGCGCAGCGAGAGCTCCAGGGTCTTCTTGGCGCGCGGCGTGAACGGGATGCGCCCGCGGGCAGCCGGGTCGGGGAACCGCGCGGAAGAAATGGTACGGGGGGCCAGCCCCGGGGACGCGCAGCGCCGGGCGCGCCGGGAACGCCGGCGGCGCATCAGTTCGGCCACGGGACCTTTCCCCCAGGACGGGCGCCTGCCCCGCCCGCGGGCCTGGCTGGCCCGCCTATGGGCCAGCACCGCCCGGGTCAGGGCATCGGGCCCGAACGCGGCCTCGATCCGTGCGCGCACCACGTCCAGGTCGATCCCGATAGCGGCCAGCGCCTCGCGGTCGAGGCCGCCTAGCGGGTCGGCGGCGTGCCCGCGCCCGATGGTACGCAGTATTTCCGCCTCGACGCGGTCCGGCGTGACGCCCTGCTCGCGCAGGACCGCGCTGGCCTGGCTCGCCCCCCGCCGCGGCCAGCAGCAGGTGCTCGCAGCCGATGTAGTGATGCCCGAGCCTGCGGGCTTCCGCCTGGGCCTGGACGACGACGAGACGCGCGCCTTCGGTGAAGCGCTCGAACATCATCGCCTCCCGGTCAGGCGGCCGTATTTGCGATGGACGGTCTGCTTGGTGACGCCGAGACGGCTGGCGATGTCCTGCCAGGACCAGCCGCGGTCTCGCGCGTTCTGGACCTGGAGCAATTCCAGCCGTTCGGCCAGCGTACGAAGGGCGGCGACCGCGCGCAGGCCGACTTCGGGGTCGTCGCTGGCGGCGCCTTCTGCGATCTGGAGAGTCGTTTCCACGCTCGTCAGCATATGCTGACCTACCGTGTTTCGTCAACATATGCTGACGGTGTTCGCGTTTCCTAGCCGGGCCGCGTGCAGCCCACGACGCGTAGCGCGAACTCGCCGTACTCGCTGGCCACGCGGGTGTCGGTGAAAAGCCCGCCGGGCTTGAACCAGGACTTCGCGCTGTTGCCCATCTCGAGCACGGCGAAAGCGGCGATCTGCGGCGTGCGGGTCCGGAACCGGCCGCTGCGGCAGCCCTGCTCGATGATCCGGCGCACCCGGGCGGCGTACCGGTCGCGCTTGGCCACGATGGCGAGGCGATGCCCGGGGTCGAGGCTGCGCACCTCGGTGTTGCAGACGGTTACCTCGGCCGGGTAGCGCAGGAAATCCAGCACGAGGGATTCCGTCGCCCGGCGGAGCTGCTCGGACACGTCGTCGACGCCTTCCAGTGCCTCCTCCTGAGCGGTGATCGCGCGGTCCATCGCCTTGTCCATGATCGCGTACAGGATCTCCTGCTTGGAGGCGACGTGGTTGTACAGGCTGGGCGCCCGGACGCCGAGGGCCTCGGCGATGTCCTTCATCGAGGTGCCGTGATAGCCGCGGTCGGCGAAAAGCAGGCAGGCCGCGTCGAGCACGGAGCCCGGGCTGGTAACGGTTGACCTCTCCACGCGCAGTAGCCTACGGTACTAATGAATGTTCATTAGTAGCAAGCACGGAGTCTCTTCATGACCGCAGCTATGAACTGGGAAGTTGACCAAGAGCACGAGGAGTTCCGGGCCAGCGTCCGGGCCTTCGTGGACCGCCACGTGCGGCCGGTGGTCGATGAATCCGAGGCGGCGGGGCGTCCCCCCGCCACGCTGCTCAAGGAGATGGGCGGCGCCGGCCTGCTCGGGCTGTCGATCGCCGAAGAGTACGGCGGAGGCGGCGGCGACGCGCTCGCCATCGTCGTGCTCGCCGAGGAGCTGGCCCGGGCCAGTGGCGGCATCGCGGTCACCGCGCTGGTCAGCGGCTACATGTCGGCGCCGCATATCGACCGTTTCGGCACCGGTGAGCAGCGCGCCCGTTACCTGCCGGGCCTGGTCTCCGGGGAGAAGATCGCCTCGATCGCCGTCACCGAGCCGGGCACCGGGTCGGATGTCGGCAGCATCACCACCCGAGCCACCCCCGTGCATGGGGACGGCGAGCTGGGTGGGGGGTTCCGTCTCAACGGCACCAAGATGTTCATCACCAATGCCGGCATCGCGGACGTTCTCGTGGTCGCCGCCCGCACCTCGCCGGACGGGCATCGCGGCATCACCACGTTCATCGTGGAGGCCGGCACGCCGGGCCTGTCCATGGGCCAGCCGCTGCGCAAGATGGGCTGGCACGCCTCCGACACCAGGGAAGTCATCTTCTCCGACTGCGTGGTCGCGGCCGACGCGGTACTCGGCACCGAGAACCGGGGCTTTCACCAGATCATGTCGGCTTTCCAGCTGGAGCGGCTCACCCTCGCCGCGATGGGGCTCGGCCACGCCGAAGAGTGCCTGCAGGCCGCGACGACCTACGCCCGTGACCGCGAGGTGTTCGGTGCACCGCTGATCGGCCTGCAGACGATCAGGCACCGGATCGCCGCCTTGTCCGTGGAGCTCGAGGCGGCGCGGCTGCTGACCTACCGGGCCGCGGCGCGCCTGGACAGCGGTCACGCCGAGGCCGCCACGTCGGTGGCCATGGCCAAGTACCACGCCGCGATCGCGGCTAACCGCATCGTCGACGAGTGCGTACAGCTCTTCGGCGGCAGCGGCTTCCTGGAGGAGACGCCGGTCGCGCGCCACTTCAGGGACGCCCGCGTGCTGCGTATCGGCGGCGGCACCGATGAGATCCAGCTCGAGATCCTGGCCAAGGGACTGCCTGCGTGAGGTCGCCGGACGCGGTGGCGCCCGCCGCCCCGGAGGATGATGCCGCCGGGGCCGGTGCGGTGCGGGCCGCGATCGACGCGGCCCGCCGGGGAAACGACGCGAGCCGCTGGCCGGATAAGCTGCCGGTCGCCGACCGCCTGGCCGTCCTGCTCGACCCGGGCAGCTGGCGGGAGGACGGCCTGCTCGCGAACGCCGCCGCGGACGGCCTGCCCGCCGACGGCGTGCGGACCGGAGTGGGACGCGTCGACGGCCGGGCGGTGGCCGTCATCGCGCACGACTTCGCCGTCAAGGCGGGTTCCTGGGGCAAGCTGACCTGCGAGAAGCAGGTCCGCATCCTGGAACGCGCCGACCGTGACCTGCTCCCGGTGATCTACCTCGTCGACTCCGCGGGCGGCCGGCTCACCGACCAGCTCGGTTTCTTCTCCGACCGCCGGGGGGCCTCGCGCATCTTCCAGCTGCAGGTCGCCCTGTCCGGCCGGGTACCGCAGATCTGCTGCCTGCTCGGCCCGTCCGCGGCCGGCGGCGCCTACATGCCCGCCTTCACCGACTGGGTCGGGATGGTCGAGGGCAACGCGTCGATGTACCTGGCGTCCCCGCGGGTCGCGGAGAAGGTCACCGGGGAGCTGACGACCCTGGAGGAGATGGGCGGCGCGCTCATGCACGCGACCGTCTCCGGCTGCGCGGATGAGGTCTTCGGGTCAGACTGGGAAGCCATCGCGGCGGCTCGCCTGCTGCTGTCATACCTGCCCGGCAGCTGGGAACAGCGGCCGCCGGCCGGGGTCCCGGCGGCGCCGTCGCGCGCGGACTGGTCCGACGTGATCCCGGCGGCGGAATCGGCGGGCTACGACGTCGGCGAGGTCATCGACGGGCTGGTCGACGCGGGCTCGTTCTTCGAGATCAAGGCGCGCTGGGCGCAGGAGATCGTCGTCGGGCTGGCCCGCCTGCAGGGCCAGGTCGTGGGCATCGTCGCCAAC
The DNA here is from genome assembly GCA_963806335.1 of uncultured Actinomycetes bacterium. Taxonomy (GTDB): domain Bacteria; phylum Actinomycetota; class Actinomycetes; order Streptosporangiales; family Streptosporangiaceae; genus Palsa-504. The sequence continues at coordinate 95,888 of CAWDXO010000007.1, read as the reverse complement.
CAGCCCCAGGTCCGCAGCGGGGCGATCTTCGTGGACTCCGCCGACAAGGCGGCCCGCTTCATCACCATGTGCGACGCCTTCAACATGCCTCTGATCTTCCTGCATGACGTGCCCGGGTTCATGGTGGGCGCCGCCGTCGAGCGACAGGGCATCATCCGCCACGGCGCCAAGATGATCACCGCGATGGCCAGCGCCGAGGTTCCCAAGTTCTCGGTCATCCTGCGCAAGAGCTACGCGGCCGGGTACTACGCGATGTGCGCCCCCGGCTTCGAGCCGCGCGCGTCGATCGCGCTGCCCACGGCGTCCGTCGGGCCGATGGCCGCGGCGGCCTCGGTCAACGCGATGTACGCCAAGAAGATCGCCGGCATCGACGATCCCGGGCAGCGCGCCGCCTTCATCGAGGCGCGCACCGCCGAGCAGCGCGCCGACATCAACCTGCTGCGGCTGGCCAGCGAGCTCGTGGTGGACGCCGTCGTGGAGCCAGCCGGCCTGCGGGCCGAGCTCATCGCGCGGCTCGCCGACGCGGAGCACTGGACCCGAGGCCCGCAACGACGACATCATCACATCAGCCCGGTCTGACCAAAGCCGGGGCGCTATCAACCGAGTGGCAAATTCCGGGGAGGATGTCTATGGCAGACAATCTCAGCCAGCTGCTGGCTACGCCGCTGCAACCACTGCCCGGGCAGTGGCGCATCGCCGCGCAGGCCGAGCTGCTGCGGACCGCGCGCGCCAGGCACGACGTCAGTCCCGACTCCTACTGGACCTGGGTCGCGGAACGGCAGCGCTGGATGCGGCCGTGGGACACGGTGCGAACCGGCGAGCTCGGCGACTTCACCTACTTCGGCGGCGGCCAGCTGAACGTCGCTGACAACTGCCTGGACCGGTGGGCCGAAGACCCGGCCACCGCGGGCCGGACCGCGGTCATCTGGGAGGGCGAGCCGGGCGACGTCCGCACCGTCAGCTACGCGGAGCTCGCGGGCGAGACCAGCCGGCTGGCCGGCGCGCTCGCCTCGCTGGGCGTGACCAAGGGCGACGTGGTCGCGATCTACATGCCTAACGCTATCGAGGCGTTCACCGCGGTGCACGCGTGCAACCGGATCGGCGCCATCTACACGATCCTGTTCTCCGGGTTCGGCCCGGATGCCGTGCGGTCCAGGCTGGAGGCTTCCCGGGCCAAGGTCGTAATCGTCCTGGACGCGTCCTACCGGCGGGGCAAGCTCACACCGCTGCTGGACACGCTGCGCGCCGCCCGCGCCAAGGCCGGCGGCGTCGAGCAGACGATCGTCGTGGACCGCACCGGGCGGGCCGTGCCACTGCAAGCAGGCGAGATGTCCTACGCCGAGGCTCTCACCGTGGCCCCGGAGGGCATCCCGGCCGTCCCGCTCGAGGCGAATGACCCGGCGTTCCTGATCTTCACCAGCGGTACCGAGGCCCGCCCCAAGGGCGTGGTGCACAGCGTGGCCGGCTTCCTCCTCGGCACCTGGGCCAACGTCCGCTGGCAGGTCGGCCCGGAGGACGGCGACGTCTACTGGGTGGCGGCGGACGTGGGCTGGCTGACCTTCCCGATCCAGGCCGTCGTCGGGGGGCTAGCTAACGGCATGACTGTCGCTTGCTTCGAGGGGGCGATGGACACCCCGAGCAACGCGCGCTTCTATGAGATCTGCGAGAAGCACCGCGTGACCAAGGTGCTCGGCGCGCCGACCCTGCTGCGGATGCTACGCAAGTACGGCGACGACCTGGCCGCCGCGCACCCGCTGCCCGAGCTGAAGCTGGTCACCGTCCAGGGCGAGCCGCTCGACGGCGAGACGTTCGCCTGGGCCAGCGGGCACCTGGGCGGCGGCGTTCCGGTCGTCAACGCCTACGGGCAGACCGAGACCGGCTCGACCTGGGCCTATGCCGTCGCGGGGGTCGAGGCGCTCAAGCCCGGCTCGACCGGCACGGTGGTGCCCGGGCACGTCTACGAGATCCTCGACGACAACGGCAAGCCGGTGCCGCCGGGCACTAAGGGAAATCTCGTCCTGACGCAGCCCTTCCCCACGCTGGCGCGGACCGTCTGGGACGATCCGCAGCGGTACCAGCACGCCTACTTCAGCCGGTTCCCCGGCTGCTATAACACCAACGACGAGGCCGTGCTCGACGACGATGGTCACCTGTGGGTGCTCGGCCGGGCCGACGACGTCATCAACGTGGCCGCGCACCGCATCTCGACGCTGGAGATCGAGGCCATCGCGACCGCGCACCCGCAGGTCGCCGAGGCCGCTGTCGTCGGCGTGTCCGACGCCACCAAGGGCACCGTGCCGGTGGCGTTCCTCACCCTTCTCGACGGCGCCGACCCCGGCACGGTTAAGCAGGAAGTTTCTTATGACGTGACGTCGCAGCTGGGCGGCTACGCCCGGCTGGGCGCGGTCTACCTGACCTCCGCGCTGCCCAAGACCCGGACCGGCAAGATCATGCGGCGGCTGCTGCGGGATGTCGTCGAGCACGGCGGCCCGCAGGGCGACACCAGCGCGATGGAGGATGTGGCCGGGCTGCAGGCCGCACAGCAGGCCGTCGCGACCACCTCGGCCCCGAGCGCGTGACGGCCGTGTCCGGACGGTGGTTCGAGCAGCTCGAAGTCGGCCTGCGGGTGCGGCACGCGACCACCCGCACCGTCACCGAGACCGACAACGTGCTGTTCACGACGATGACGATGAACCCGCAGCCGCTGCACCTGGACGCGGAGTTCGCGGCGACGACCGAATTCGGGCGGCCGCTGGTGAACAGCCTGTTCACCCTAGGCCTGGTCGTCGGCCTGGCCGTGCCTGAGCTGACGCTCGGCACCACCGTCGCCAACCTCGGCTTTTCGCGGGTGGACTTCCCGGCCCCGGTGTTCGCCGGCGACACGATCCACGTGGTGACCGACGTCGTCGAGGCACGCCGGTCGCGGTCCAGGCCGGGCACCGGCATCGTGACCTTCTCCCACCGCGGCATCAACCAGCGGGGGGAGACGGTGTGCGTGGCCGTGCGGGCGGCGATGATGCGCTGCCAGCCAGATCCGGGCCAGCCAGATCCGGGCCAGCCGCATCCGGGCCAGCCAGATCCGGGCCAGCCGCATCCGGGCCAGCCAGATCCGGGCCAGCCAGATCCGGGCCAGCCAGATCCGGGCCAGCCGCATCCGGGACAGGACTGAGCGCCTCATGCCGGTGCTGACGCGAGTCCGCAGCATGCTTTTCATGCCGGCCACCCGGGCCGACATGATCGCGAAGATCCCCCGGATCGCCCCCGACGTTGCGGTCGTCGATCTCGAGGACGCGGTGGCGGCGGGGGATAAGGAAGACGCCAGGCGCACCGCCGCGAGCGCGATCGACGCGCTGGACCCGGCCGACGCGGGCACGGTGCTGATCCGGGTGAACCCGGTCGGGACCCGGTGGTTCGCCGGCGACGTCGCCGCCGCGGCGGCCTGCGCTGCGGATGGCATCGTGGTGCCGAAACTGAGCACCGGGCCGCAGTTGCTCCAGGTGCGGCAGACGCTGGCGGAGTACTCGTGGTCCGATGCGGTGCTCGTGGCCGGCCTCGAGACCGCGCTCGGCGTCGCCGATGCCCGGCCCCTGCTGGCCGGAAGCGCGGGGACGGTACTGAGTGGCGCGTACTTCGGCGCCGAGGACTACGTCGCAGACATCGGCGGGCGGCGCAGTCCCGGGGGTGAAGAGGTGCTGTACGCGCGCAGCCAGGTATGCCTGGCCGCCTACCTGGCCGGCCTGCCCGCGATCGATCAGGCCGTGGTCGGCCTGGCCGACGACGAGCACTTCCTGGCCGACGCGCGCGGCGGCCAGAACCTCGGCTACCAGGGCAAGATCTGCATCCACCCGCGCCAGGTCGAACTGGCTCACCAGGTCTTCACGCCCACGCCGGACGAGGTGGCCCACGCCCGCGCGGTGCTCGCGGCCGGCGCGGCCGGAGTCGCAGTGGTGAACGGTGAGATGGTCGACGACGTGCACGTGCGACTGGCCCAGGCCGTACTGGCCCGCGCCCCGGAGCCGGATTCGCCGTGACCTCGTCAGCTGCCACCGAATTCAAGCGGGTGCTCATCGCCAACCGCGGCGAGATCGCCGTGCGGGTCGTGCGAGCCTGCCGCGACGCGGGCCTGGCCAGTATCGCCGTCTACGCCGAACCCGACGCCGGCGCTCCCTTCACCGCGCTGGCCGACGAGGCGGTGCCGCTCGCCGGGACGAGTTCCGCTGATACCTACCTCGACATCGCGAAGTTGCTGGCCGCCGCCGGCCAGGCTGGCGCGGAGGCCGTCCATCCCGGCTACGGTTTCCTGGCCGAGAACGCCGACTTCGCTCAGGCCGTCCTGGATGCGGGCCTGACGTGGATCGGGCCGCCGCCGGAGGTGATCCGCGCCCTCGGCGACAAGGTCCGGGCCCGGGCAATCGCCGCCCGGGTCGGCGCGCCGCTGGTCCCCGGCACCACCCGTCCCGTGGCTGACGCCGCCGAGGCCGTGCGGTTCGCCGAACAGCACGGGGTGCCGGTCGCGATCAAGGCGGCGCATGGCGGCGGCGGCCGTGGCCTGCGGATCGCCCGTGACCTCGGGGAGGTCGCCGGGCTGTTCGACGCCGCGGTCCGCGAGGCCAGGTCTGCGTTCGGCCGCGGCGAATGTTTCGTCGAGGCCTACGTCGAGCACGGGCGGCACGTCGAAGCCCAGGTCCTGGCCGACATCGGCGGCACCGTCCTGGTCGTCGGCACCCGCGACTGCACCCTGCAGCGGCGCTACGCCAAGCTCGTCGAAGAGGCACCCGCGCCGTTCCTCAGCGACGCCCAGCGGGCCGAGCTCGAGCGGTCGGCGGCGGCCATCTGCCGGGAGGCCGGCTACCTCAACGCCGGGACGGTCGAGTTCCTGCTCTCACCCCGGGGTGAGCTGTCCTTCCTGGAGGTCAACACCCGCCTGCAGGTGGAGCACGCGGCGACCGAGGAGAGCACCGACGTGGACCTGGTCCGGGCCCAGCTGCTGATCGCGGCCGGCCACCCGGTTGAGGCCGCGATCGGATCGGCCGGGCCGGTCGCACCGCGCCGGCACGCCATCGAGTTCCGGATCAATGCCGAGGACCCGGACCGGGGGTTCGCCCCGTCCACCGGTACGATTACGCGGTTCCGCGCGCCCAGCGGACCCGGGATCCGGCTGGATGCCGGCGTCGAGGCCGGCCGTGTCATCGGGGGCCAGTTCGACTCGCTGCTGGCCAAGCTGGTCGTCACCGGCCGTGATCGCCTCCAGGCGATCGAACGGGCCCGCCGCGCCCTGGCCGAGTTCGACGTGGCGGGCGTACGGACCACCCTGCCCTTCCTACGGGCGGTGCTGACCGAGCCGGCGTTCACCGCCGAAGGCACGGACGGTTTCGCCGTCCACACCAGCTGGATCGAGCACGACTACCGGCCCGCCGCGAACGCCGCCGGTCCGGCTGATCCCGGTGACCCGGATCACGCGCGAGTGGCCGTCCTGGTCGGCCGCCGCTGGCTCGAGGCCGACGTGCCGGGCCTCGCGCAAGCGCGCGAAGGTCCGCTGGTGCTAGCCCGGCAGCAGGCTCGCGAGCGGCTCGAACGGGCGGGGCAGCAGGCCGGCGATGTGATCAGCGCGCCCATGCAGGGCACGGTGATGCAGCTCGCGGTGGGGGAGGGCGACGAGGTTGCCGCCGGGCAGTTGCTGGCGGTCGTCGAGGCGATGAAGATGGAGAACCCGCTGCGCGCACCGCACCCGGGCCGGGTCACCGGGCTGCGCGTCAGCGTCGGCGACACCGTCGCGCAGGGAACCGTGCTGTGCCGCGTCACCGATGCGGACGCCGCCGGACCGGGTGAAGCGACCGGCGGAAAGGCAGGCGGAACATGAGAGCAGGTCTGGTCCTCGACACCGCCGGGGAGCCGGGTGGTATCGCCGGCGAGGCTCGTGCGGCCGAACGGCTCGGGTTTGACCTGGCGGCCGCCACCGAGCATGTCTTCTTCGAAGGCCCGGTGTCCAATGCGTTCGTCACCCTGGCCGCGGCCGCCGCGGTCACCGAGCGGATCCGGCTGCTGAGCGCGGTCACCATCTTGCCCATGTACCCGATGGCGCTGGCGGCGAAGATGGCCGCCACCCTTGACCGGGTTTCACACGGTCGTTTCGAGCTTGGCGTTGGCGTTGGCGGCGAATTCCCGCCGGAGTTCGCCGCGAACGGCGTCCCCGTGGCCGGGCGGGGCGCGCGCACCGACGAGGCGCTCGGGGTCCTGCTGCGGCTGCTGGCCGGGGAAAAGGTAACCGCCGAGGGACAGTTCGGTTCGCTGCGGGACCTGCGGCTGGACCCGCCGCCCGTGCAGCAGCCGCGGCCACCGCTGTGGGTGGGCGGCCGCAAGACGCCGGCGATGCGGCGGGCCGGGCGTTTCGCCGACGTCTGGATGCCCTACATGGTCAGCCCGGAGTCCTTCGCGCGCAGCCTGGCCGGGGTGCGGGATTTTGCCCGGCAGGAGCAGCGGCCCGAGACGTCGCTAGCCGGCGCGCTTTTCATCTGGGGCTGCGTCGACGCCGACCCCGCGCGGGCGCGGCGCGAGGCCGTGGAGTCGGTGAGCCGCATCTACCGCCAGGATTTCGACCCGCTGGCCGACCGCTACCTGCTGCACGGTGATCCGGACATGGTGGTGGCCCGGCTCGCCGAGTACCACGCGGCCGGCGTGGACACCGTGATCTTCTCCGCCGCCTGCGCGCCGGACCGGCGTCAGGCGGTGACCGGTCTGTTCGCCGAGTCCGTGCTGCCGCACCTAGCCGGCTGGCGCCGCTAGCGAGGACGTCGGCCCGGCTACTTGGGCGGCCGTCCGAGCGACGGGCGGACGGGCGGGATGGGCGAGGTGGGATGTCGACGCGGGCCGGACCAATACGCTGGTACGGCGTCCACGGCGGCGGCCACCGCGTAGGCCGCCTGCTCGTAGTTGACCCGCCAGCCGACGAAGTCGGGCCACGCCTCCTCAGGTTCGCGCTCGATCGGGAAGCCTACCTCGCGCATCCGCGCCACCGCCTCGAGGAACTCCTGGTAGGTCAGGCTGATCTCGACTCCGATTGGCTCATCAGGCACCTGGAAACCCATCGCCCGCGCGACTCGTTTGAAGCACTCGAATCCGCCGCGCAGGCACAGGCGAGCCGGCACCACCGGCGCGGCTTTGGGAGACAGGGCGAGGAACAGCGCCGCCGAGTCCAGCACGGCCAGCAACGCGGTCACCCAGGATGACAGCGGCTGGGGTGAACGGAACCGCACTAGCGGCAGGTAGGTGGTGTGGCTTTCGGCGACGTCCGCAGACCAGCGTTCCCACTCCGTGTACAGAGTGGGCATCGTATCGAGCGTCGACATGCCCGATCCCAGCGCGTAATGTGTCCGCGCCAGCAGTTCCGGGCCCCAGGACGGAAAACCGCCCCGCGCGTTCAGCAGCGCCACCTCGGTCTCCCTGCGATTGAACTCCGAGTACAGCGTCGGCAGGTAGGCGATCTGCAGCGTGACGATCACCAGGCCGGTCGCCGCGGCCAGGAACACGAGCACCGCGGGCACCGCTCCGGTCGGGACGGCGAAGCCCAGGGTGAACAGCGAGGACCCGGCATCGACAAAGGCGGATACCACCCCCCGGGTGGCAAAGGGCCACAGCAGCAGGGCAAACCCGACGTAGGCCACCCCCAGCCACGAGGCCAGCTGGAGCAGCAAGATCGCCGCTGCCTGCGTGGCGAGGACCCGGTCGCGATCTTTGTACTTGGTAATGTTCCTGGTCGCCAACTGGTAGGCGCGATCGACGATCCAGTCCACGCCCCGTGTCAGCTTGCTGGTGACCGAACGCGTCACGATCAGCGTCCCGACGACGCTGGACCCCGCCAGGAGCACCAGCAGGCCGCCGATAACCGCGGCCACGATACGCCCCGCCATTGGCATCACCATGGGTTCTCCTGCTGCTTCCGGCGCCTTCCAACCGGCACCCGCGAACCCGTCGAGCCGGACCGCCTCGTATTGGCGCGGGCCATTACCAGGGCAGGCTCGCGCTGGTGGCCTGGGTAAGGGTGTCCAGGTCATCAGTCTGGTTCAGGTCGCAGGCATCCGCCCGTGCTCCCGGAGACTGCGGCCGTTCGCCGATGATGCGATCCATGCCGGAATACTACTGCGGGCTATTTGCCGCCTCCCGGCCGCGAGGGTGCTGTTCCGGCGCCCGCGAACCCGTCGAGCTGGACCGCCTGCTATTGGGGCGGGCCATCACCAGGGCAGGCCCGCGCTGGTGACGTGGGTAAGGGTGTCCAGGTCATCTGCCTGGTTCACGTCGCTGGCATCCGTCCGTGCCCCCGGAGACTGCGGCCGTTCGCCGATGATGCGACTCATGCCGGAATACTACTGCGGCCTATTTGCCGCCTCCCGGCCGCGAGGGTGCCGGCGGGCGGGGCGTGCGGCACCGGTCATCCGAAGGTCCAGATGGTGGTGCTCTTGGTGTCGCTGTCTTCCAACGCGCGCAGGCCAGGGACGTCGTAGCTGGTTAGCGGAACCAGGCGATCGCGGGGCAGGTAGGCCCGGCCGAAGTCGCCGACCAGGACGGCTGCTCCGCGGGCACGGCACCGGTCGAGAAACCGTGTCACCTTGACCGCCAGATCGCGCTGGTAGAAGGCGTCGGCCACCAGCACCAGGTCGGTACCGGGATCCGGGGAACCGTCGTCGTCCAGGATGTCGGCGCATACCGCCCGGACCGCTACAGCGTTGGCGTCAGCGTTCACGCCGATGGCCGCCGCGGCGAGTGGGTCGATGTCATAGGCGGTCACGGCCGCCGCGCCCGCCTGGGCGGCCGCGATGGCGGCCAGTCCCGAGCCGGAGGCCACATCGATCGCGTGCCGGCCCCGCACCGCCTGCGGATGATCGAGCAGGTAGCGGGCCAGCGCCTGCCCGGCCGCCCAGGCAAACGCCCAGAACGGGGGATCCAGGCCGGCCTGCCCGGAGGCCAGCTCGATTCGCTGCCACAAGCTGATCGGATCGTCGGCTTGGTGCAGCCGGATCTCCGGGACCAGCGGCACCGGCCTGAGCTGGGTGCCCGTCCGGATGATCTGCGGTTCGGCCGGCCCGGCGCGGGCGCTGCCCGTCATGTCAGTCCAGACCCCAGCTCGTCCAGCTCGAGGGCGGGCCGTCGGGGGTGATGGCCAGCAGGACCCGCCCCTCTTCTCGCAGAGCCCGAAGATGCTCATCGTCGCCCGGGACGGCCATCCCGTACTTTTCCCGGATGGCGCGGAAGCGGGGCAGTTCCGCGGCGATATCGTCCCGGATCTGTACGGTAGCCGGGACCAGCACGGCGCGGAAACCGGTGGGATCGTCAATGAGCAGCTGCGCACGCGGGTCGCGGCGGAAGATCGCGTATTTCACACGGCCCTGCGTGGTGGAGACATAGAAGCGCTGGCCGTCCCAGTAGAACCAGTTAGGGCTCAGGTGCGGGCGCCCGTCCCGGCGTATCCCGGCGATGACGACATTACGCCGCTCAGCCAGGAACGCCTCGATCTTCTCGGTTGATGCCATCCCCGTACGCTATCGGAGCCGCCTGGCGCGGCCCCAGCTGAGAGGGCATGGCTCACCGAAGACCTCGACGACTGACATCGCGATGCAAGCATCCGGCGGCTGAAGAGAACGTTTCTGGGCGGATCAACACTCGCAATTGCGTCCGCTGGGAAGATGGATGGATCTGGCCGCCGGCGAGTACAGGACTGGCCGTTGCGACGTGCCGTTCGGAGGATGGACATGCGAGCGATCTGGATTACCAAGGCCGGTGGCCCTGAGGCTCTGGAATTGCGGGAAACGGCCGATCCGGAGCCCGGCCGGGGCCAGGTGCGCATCCGCGTCCACGTGGCCGGGCTGAACTTTGCGGACGTGATGGCCGCGCAGGGACTGTATCCCGATGCCCCGAAACTGCCATGCGTGGTCGGTTATGAGGCGGCGGGGGTGGTTGAGGCGCTCGGCGCTGAGACGGAGGGGCGCGCGGTGGGCGAGCGCGTGCTCGCCCTGACGCATTTCGGTGGACACGCGGATGTGGTGTGCGTGCCTGCGGAACAGGTATTCGGTATTCCTGACGGGATGAGTTTCGAGGAAGCCGCTGCGATCCCGGTCAACTACATCACGGCGCATCACATGTTGTTCCGTATCGCCAACGTCCGGCCCGGCGAGCGTGTGCTGGTCCATATGGCCGCGGGCGGGGTGGGGATGGCGGTGTTGCAGCTGTGCCGCACAGTCGACGGGCTGGTGGTCTTCGGCACGGCGTCAGCCGCCAAGCACGGGGCGCTCCGGGCCGAAGGCTGCACGCACCCGATCGACTACCACACCGCCGACTACGCGGCCGAGATCCGCCGGCTGACCGGCGGCCACGGTGTCGACGTGATCCTGGACCCGCTCGGCGGCAAAGACTGGAGGAAGGGGCTGAAGCTACTGCGCCCGTGCGGCCGGCTAGTCGCGTTCGGGTTCGCCAACCTGGCCAGCGGGCAGCGGCGCCGCCCGGCCCACGTGGCCTCCCAGGCCGCCGGCATCCCGCTGCTGACACCACTGCAGCTGATGAACCACAACCGGACGGTCAGCGGCGTCAACATCGGCCGCCTGTGGGGGGAGATCGCCGTCCTCCGCGAGGAACTCCAGGCGGTTCTCGCACTCTGGGACGCGGGCAGCATCAAGCCCCACATCGACGCGGTCTACCCCTTCACTGAAGCGGCGGCCGCCCACCGCCGGATACTGCAACGGCAGAACATCGGCAAGGTCCTGCTCACACCCTGAGCCGGGCGCATCGAGCGCGGACTAGTGCGGATCACGACTGTCACCCGACTGGAAGCGAGGTCCGGGGTATGCAGTTAAGCGGAGTGGAAACAGAAGCTGCCTTTCAGCGGTCCGCCCGGGCGGGGGGGCGGGGCGGGGCGGTCCAGGCTGGGCGGGTGGCCGGTGCCTCGCTGCTGCGGCGGCTTGCTGCGCTGGTGGCGGGGATGCCGGGACAGCGGGCGGGCGGTAAGTTCCGGGACGCGGCGGGACTGCGTCGTGCGACCGGCTCGATGGAGCATCGGGCCGCACCGGACCGGCTCGATGGAACATCGGGCCGGCTGGCTGATCGCTGCGGGTGCGGCCCGGCCGCTGCCGGCTGGGGCGCCAGCGCGAGGCGGGGCACCTGTGCCCGGTGGTGCGCCGCCCGCGGGTAAACCGCCCAACTCGGGCCCCCTCCGGCCAAGTGGATACCCCGGAGCGGGGTATCCAGCTCGCTCGGGCGAGGAATTGGCGGAGGTCCGCACGCTGCTTGCTGACCGGGGCCAGCACCGCACTCCCTCAATCCCCGATCTGATCATCGTCGCTACGGCCGAACTTGCCGGGCTCACGGTGTTGCATCTTGATAAGGACTTCGACCACATAACCGAGATCACCGGACAGCCGGCCGAACGCCTGAACATGCCATGACCAGGCCGTCGCCGAAGCCATCCTGGCCACCGGCAGCAGTCTTACGCCGCAGGACCGATAAGGTCCCATTTGTTGCCGGCGATGTCGAGAAACACAGCGATGCGGCCGTAGGGTTCGGTACGCGGTGCCGTGAGGAACCGTACGCCTGCGGATGCCATCCGTGCGGACGCGGCATCGAAGTCCTCAACGTGGAGGAAGAAACCAACCCGGCCGGCGGCTTGCTTCCCGACGATGGCGGCTTGGTCTTCCCCGTCGGCCTGCGCGAGCAGCAGGCCGGTCGCGGCTCTGGCGGCCGGACTACTACCCACCGCTTGGGTCGCCCGTCGTTTGTCAGGGCCGGAGAGTCCTCCACGAGCTCGAAGCCCAGTGCGTCCACGAAGAAGCTGATGGCCGGGTCGTAGTCGCCGACGACGATGGCGATAAGGCCGAGATGCACGGCGCCAGCATAGGAGATCGCACTGCTCCGGCTCCGCGGAGGCACTGCTCCCGCTCCGCGGAGGCACTGCTCCCGCTCCGCGGAGGCACTGCTTCCCCCGCGGGCGGTGTAGATGATCTTGTTGGGGCAGGAACGCTCGTCTCGGGGCCGGGCGGCGTCATAGAGTGAGTTACCCGTCCGTAACAGGAGCGCCATGAGCTTCAACCTGGCCACCATGCTGCGGAGTCCCGCAACGCCAAGCCGGACCACCCCCTGTGCCACATCAGCGACCTGACCTTCAGCTACGCCCAGGTGGACGAGATCTCCGGGCGGGTGGCCAGCGCCTTGCTCGGCAGCGGGCTGCGCCGCGGCGACAAGGTTGCCGTGCAGCTGCCGAACCTGCCGCAGTTCCTCTTCACATACTTCGCCATCCTCAAGGCCGGCCTGGTGATGGTCCCGCTGAACCCGCTGCTGAAGGCGCCCGAGGTCGCCTACCAGCTGCAGGATTCCGAGTCCAGGCTGCTGATCACCTTCGAGGGTTTCGCAGCGGAGGCGGTCGCCGGCGCCCGGCAGGCCGGGAACGTGCCCACGTACGTGGTGAATCTCCCGGGCAACGACCAGCGGCCCGAGGGCACCAAGCACTACGACGAGCTCTACTTCGCCGACGACACCGGCGAGATCGAGCCCGTCGATGCCGACGACACTGCGGTGATCATCTATACCAGCGGAACCACCGGCAAGCCCAAGGGCGCCGAGCTCACCCATTTCCAGCTGTACATGAACTGCACCGTGGCCGGCGAGCTGTTCGGCTTCGAAGATGACGACATCGGGGTCGCGGTACTTCCGATGTTCCACGTGTTCGGCCTGTCCAGCGTGCTCAACACGGCCGTGCGATTCGCGGGCACGCTGGTGCTCATTCCCCGGTTCGAACTCGGCCCGGTGCTTGACGCGATCGAGCGGCACCGGTGCACGATCTTCTCCGGTGTCCCGACCATGTACTACGCGCTGCTGCAGGCGGACCTGACCGGCCGGGACCTGTCGTCGCTGCGGGTCGGGATTTCCGGCGGCGCGGCGATCCCGGGCGAGGTGATCCGCGCGTTCGAGGAGAAGTTCCCTGGCGTGGTCATCCTGGAGGGCTACGGCCTGTCCGAGACCGCCAGCACCACCACCTTCAACGTCAGCGCGGAGCAGCGCAAGGTGCTTTCCATCGGCAAGCCCATCTGGGGAGTGGAGGTCCGGGTGGTGGACGAGCAGGACAAGTCGCTGCCCCCGGGCCCGGAGAACATCGGCGAGATCGTCATCCGCGGCCACAACGTGATGAAGGCCTATTACCGGCGGCCGGAGGAGACCGCCGAGGCATTCCGCGGCGGCTGGTTCCACACCGGCGACCTGGCCTACGCCGACGAGGACGGTTACCTGTTCATCGTCGACCGCAAGAAGGACCTGGTGATCCGCGGCGGCTACAACGTCTACCCGCGCGAGGTCGAGGAGGTCCTTTTCGGCCATCCAGCCGTGGCCGAGGCCGCCGTCGTCGGCAAGCCGGACCCGCGCGTGGGCGAGGAGGTGGTCGCGTTCATCGTGCCCAAGCCGGGCGCGGACGTCAGCCCGGAGGAGATCATCGCGTACTGCCGGGAGCGGCTGGCGGCCTACAAGTACCCGCGCGAGGTCCGGGTCGCCGCCGAACTGCCGAAAGGGCCGACCGGGAAGATCCTCAAGAGGGAGCTGCGGGCGGGATGACCCAGGTGCCAACGGTCCGGGGGCCGGTCGACACCGCCGACCTGGGACCGGTCTACATGCACGAGCACATCTTCGTGCTCACCGCAGATGTCCAGCAGAACTACCCCGCCGAGTGGGGCAGCGAGGAGGACCGGATCGCCGACGCGGTGGCCAAGCTGCGCGCCCTGGCCGCCCAGGGAGTGCGCACCATCGTGGACCCCACCGTGGTCGGGCTCGGCCGTTACCTGCCGCGCATCCAGCGCGTCGCCGAGCAGGTACCCGAGCTCAACATCATCGTGGCCGACCGGCCTGTACACCTACGACAGCGTCCCGTTCTTCTTCACGGGCCGGGGCCCGGCGTTGAACGCGGTGCTCGGCACCGAGGTGCCCGACCCGATGGTGGACATGTTCGTGCAGGACATCACCGAGGGGATCACCGGGACCGGGGTCAGGGCGGGCATGCTCAAGTGCGCCATCGACGATCCGGGCATGACCCCGGGGGTGGAGCGGGTGATGCGTGCCGTGGCCACCGCTCACCACCGGACCGGGGTGCCTGTCACCGTGCACACCCATCCCGGGTCCCGGAGCGGGCTGGAGGTCAAGCGGGTGCTGTGCGACGAGGAGGGGGTCGACCCGCGCCGGGTGGTGCTCGGCCACAGCGGCGACACCACCGACTGCGACCACCTCGCCGAGCTAGCCGACGCGGGATTCCTGCTGGGCATGGACCGGTTCGGCATCCATCTGGACACCACCTTCGAAGCGCGGGCGGACACGCTGGTGGAGATGTGCCGGCGCGGCTACGCGGGCAGCATGGTGCTGTCCCAGGACGCGTCCTGCTACATCGACTGGATCGACCCGGACGTTCGCCCGTTCCTGTCCCCAGTGGCATTACCTGCATATCCACGATGAGGTGCTGCCGTACGCCCGCGAGCATGGGGTGACCGAGGAGCAGATCGCCACCATGCTGACCGCCAACCCGCGCCGTTTTTTCGAGGGAACGGACTGACTTGCCCGAGGCTTGCCGGGCGGGGTGCCGCGGTGCGTAGTGTCGTCGCATGGATTTCACCCTGAGCGACCGGTCGTGCGAGCTGCAGGAGTCGCCTGGCGGCGTTCATGGACGAGTGCGTCTACCCGGCCGAGGCCGTCTACGCCCGTGGCCGCGCGACGTCGCTCGACCCGCACCACGTTCCGCCGGTTGTCGAGGACCTCAAGGCCGAGGCGCGCTCACGCGGACTGTGGAATCTCTTCCTGCCCGGCGTTTCCGGCCTCAGCAACGTGGAATACGCGCCGCTCGCCGAGCTCATGGGACGCTCGCCGGTCCTCGCCGCAGAAGCATGCAACTGCTCCGCGCCGGACACCGGCAACATGGAGCTGCTGCACATGTTCGGCACCGGCGAGCAGAAGCGGCGGTGGCTCGACCCGTTGCTTGAGGGCGAGATCCGCTCGTGCTTCGCGATGACCGAGCCTGACGTCGCGTCGTCCGACGCCACGACCATCGCGACCAAGATCGAGCGCGACGGCAGCGACCTGGTCATCACCGGCCGCAAGTGGTGGATCACCGGCGCCGCCGATCCGCGCTGCCGCGTCGCTCTCGTACTCGGGGTGAGCGACCCGGCCGCCGGGGTCCACCAGCGGCACTCGCTCGTGCTCGTGCCGCTGGACACTCCCGGCGTGATTCTCGTCCGCGACCTCACCGTGTTCGGCTACCGCGACCACCAGGGGCACTGCGAGGTGCGCTTCGAGGGCGCCCGCGTGCCGGCGGCGAACCTGCTCGGCCCGGCCGGCGCGGGCTTCGTCGTCGCACAGAGCCGCCTCGGTCCGGGCCGCGTGCACCACTGCATGCGCGCGATCGGGATGAGCGAGCGCGCGCTCGAGCTGATGGCGCGCCGGGCGCTGTCGCGGACCGCATTCGGGGCGACACTGGCCGAGCGCGGCGTCGTACGCCGTGACATCGCCGAATCGCGCATCACGATCGAGCAGCTCCGGCTGCTCGTGCACAAGACCGCCTGGCTGCTCGACACCGTCGGGTACAAGGGCGCGCGGATCGAGGTGGCCGCCATCAAGGCCACGGTGCCGCGGGCCGCCGCCGAGATCATCGACCGCGCGATCCAGGTGCACGGCGGGCTCGGGTTGTCCGGCGATGTGCCGCTCGCGCAGCTGTACGCCACAAGCCGCGCGCTTCGGATCGCCGACGGCCCCGACGACGTACACCTTGAGTCGGTGGCGCGGCGGGAACTAGCCCGCCACCAACAGGCCTGAACGCACCGGGCGTCATCGGAACAGTCGCCGCTTCCGCATCTCCGCGCCACGATCTGCGACGCGCGCGATGTCGGCGTGCGATGTGCCCTTAGGAGAAGTTGCGGCCCTGTCTCCAGGCGGGGGGGCGACCCGGGGACAGGGCCTAGCGCCGGGGGACTCGCGTGAGGATGTCCCGGCGGCTGCTGGTAGGTGCCGCGTCGTCGCGCGGCCTGCCCACGCAGATTGCATCATTGTAGCGCTACCGTGACAACCGTCATAGGAACGGCGCATTATGCCGATCTCGGCGGCTGCGTCAGCGGGCGCGTGCCGCTATCTGGTCCTGGACTATGGCGCCGGTGCTGGCCGTGCCCTGCGCGGGAGCAGGCCGCCTGGTCATGATCAGGCCGCCCGGGCCCCGCGCTGGCGATGGGGGATCACGCCGGGCGGCGCCCCTCCCGCCGCCCGGCGAACATCCGCGGCGTCCCCCTGACGGCGCCCCTCCGGGGCTGCGCTCGCCAGCACTGCCGGCCATAGCGGACTGGCCTGCCGGACGTCACGAGGATGATCGTGCCCGCGGGGTCGGTGTGTTCGCGCCACGGAGGCACCGTGGTATTTGAGCTGGCCTACTCGTCAGCGGGTGCGGTAGGACAGGGGCGGGTGAGGGTGTCGGCGCCGATCACGTGTTCAAGGGCGGCGGCGAGGCCTAGCCATCCCGCGAACGGGTAGACCGCCTGGCCGGCTAGCAGCCGCCCGCAGGGCGGATCGGAGCCCTGCTCGAACTCGAGGGTGACATGTATCGTCCGGGGCTGGTCCACACCGGGCAGCATCGCAGGCGCGGGCGGCGGGTCGCGTCACGGCGCCACCGTAGTTTTATCTCGCCCGCCTGGCCGGTCAGCTGTTTCGGGCGCGGCAGAGCGCAGCGCGGCAGGCAGCTGGCCTCGAGAGCCAATGGATAGTTTCTGGTAGGCGTGGCGCAGGTGGCCTTCCACGGTGTTGAGCGTGACGAACAGCGCCTGGGCGATCTCGGGATTGCTCATCCCGCCTGCGGCCAGCTCCGCGACCCGCCGCTCGCTGGTGGTCAGCGGCCGCGACCGCGAGTGCGAGCGCCGAACGCCAGCAAGATGCGCTGGGGTTCAGCAGATGCAGCGTCTCGTACGTACCCGCCGCCGCCCGCAGATCGGCCCGGGCGGTGCTGAGGTCACCTGCAGCCAGCGCGAGCCCGGCCCCGGACCTCCCGCAGCAGCGCCCCGCTCGCGCACGATCGGGTGCACGAACCCCAACGGCGTGCCGGGTTTGAATACCCCTATCCCGGCCAGCCCGTCCGCCGCCGCCGCCGCGGCGGCGGCCAGGCCCACGCCGGCCAGCGCCGCGGCGTGCCGCAGCTGCGCCCCATCGCCCAGCACCGCGGCCGCCCGGGCCAGTTCGCCCGCCGCCGGCCCCAGCCGCGCGACCCGCAACGCCACCGCCCGCGCGACCGACCGGGGACCCAGGGCCGCGACCTGGACGGCGGCCTCCTCGTCCGGTCGGATCCCGTCCGCGCGCAGCTGCTGGATCAGCTCTCGCAGAAGAAACGCGTTGCCGCCGGTCGCCGCGTGGCACGCCGCGGTGAACCAGTCCGCGGGCGCGGTCCCGAACTCCCGGGTCAGTAGCGCCCGTACACCGCTCCGGCTGAGAGGAGCCAGGGAAACCACGCTACCGGCGGCGATCTGCTCAAAGCGGGCCAGACGATCCGCACTATCCCCGGCCTCCGCCGCCCGCCAAGAAAGCGCCAGGCCGACCGGCAGCCCGGCCAGTCGGCCGGCCAGGTAGAGCAGGAACCGTACCGAAGCCGCATCGGCCCAGTGCAGGTCATCCACTGTCACCAGAACCGGCCCCGTCCCGCTGGCATTCACCGCCAGCCAGTACAGGCCGTGCATCACCGCGAACGGCGGCTCGCTCCCCGCCTCCGGCGGCCCGGCGCCGGCCTCGCCTTCCAGCGCGATCAGCGCCCGCCGCGCCGCCCCGGCTAGCAGCGCCTCCCGTTCCGCCGCCCCGGCGCGGGCGAGCAGCGGCTCAAACAACTGCCGCGCAACTCCGAACGAAAAATCGCCCTCCAGCTCCCCGCCGCGCCCGGCCAGCACCCGCATTCCCGCCTGGTCCGCGCGCTGCCGGGCCGCTTCAAGCAGCACGGTCTTACCGATCCCGGCCGGGCCGGTGATGAGCAGCACACCACCGCGACCGGCACGCGCAGCGCTCAGCAGCGCATCGACGCTCGCCAGCTCACTCTCGCGCTCACACAATCCACCCGGCGCCACGCAAGCACTCCCGTCAGGCATACCCTCCCAACACGGTCCCTTCAGCGGCATTATTCACCTCGCGGAAACCGCTGAAAACCCTGCCCGCGGAGCTGGCCGTCCTGTCCTCCTGCGCCTCTTTCGGTGCCGGCATCGTCATCCGGGCTGGACGAGCACATCCCGGCCACCCTAGTCAGCGCTTCACGGCGCCGGGTCAGTAAACCGGGGCGGGCGCTTGCCGAACTCGGCGGCCACCGCCTCGGCCTGGTTCGGGCTGCCGATGAGGGCGCCGATCTCCTTCTGCTCCGCGGCGAAGCCCGTCTCCAGGTCCACGCGGCCCGCCAGGTCCAGGAGCCGCTTCGCCGCCCGGATGGCGTCGGGGCTGCGGGCGGCGACGATGCGCGCCAGCTCGAAGGCGGCTTGGCGCGGGTCGGGATCGACCCGCGTCGCCAGGCCCAGCGCCACGGCCTCCTCTCCGCGCACGACGCGCCCGGAGAAGGTCAGCTCCTTGGCCACATCCCGGCCCACGAGCTCGGGGAGCAGCTGGCTGCCGGTCATGTCGGGTACCAGCCCCCACCTGATCTCCAATACCGACATCTTCGCGTCTGGCGCGACGATGCGGATGTCGGCGCCGAGCGCGATCTGCAGGCCGCCGCCCAGCGCGTTGCCGGTCACGGCCGCGATGACCGGGACGGGAAGCTCCGTCCAGACGTACGCGGCACGCTGCCCGGCGGCCCGGGCCGGCCCGTGGCCCGGGGGCAGATCGACCTGGGCGCTGAGCCGCTCGCCGTCGCGCATCGCCTGGAATGCGCCGAAGTCCAGGCCGGCGCAGAAGTCCGGTCCCTCACCGGATAGCACGACCGCACGGAGGCCGGGTTCGGACTTGAGCCGCTCGCCCGTCGTGATCAGGCCGGCGAACATGGCCCCGTCGAGGGCATTGCGCTTCTCCGGCCGGGCCAGCCGGACATCCGCCACCCCGTCGGTGATCTCCACCGTGACCCGCTGTCCCGTCATCACTGCTCCCTCACGCGTCCCGCTTGGCAGTCGTACCGGCACCAGCCGTATCCGTCCACGCTCTCGGATTCACGGCGCGGAGGCAAGGGCGAGGAGGGTGTCGATGGCGGAGTCCGCCCTGCAGGACGGCGAGAACATTCTCTTCACCGCGCGGCGAGCCGGCTAGCGTAACGCGCGGGACTATCCGGGATGAGGGCCATGTTTCATGTCGATTCCGAGGTCGGCCGCCTGAGGCAGGTGGTGCTGCACCGCCCTGACCTCGAACTCAAGCGCCTGACCCCCGATAACGCCGCCGACCTGCTCTTCGACGACGTGCTCTGGGTAAGCCGCGCGCAGGCCGAGCACGACGCGTTCGCCGGTGCCCTCCGTTCGCGGGGCGTCGTCGTTCACTACTACAGCGACCTGCTCACCCAGACGCTGGAAATCCCGGACGCGCGCGGCTACATCATGGAGCGGGTGTTCGACCCGCGCAGGCACGGGCCGCTCGCCGCCGCCGTCCTGCGCGCCACGATGGACGGACTCGACTCGGCGCACCTGGCGAGGTTCCTGGCCGGCGGGATCACCAAGCGCGAGATCATCGAACTCGGCCCCGAGCCCAAGAGCATCGCCTTCCATTCACTGGACCCCGACGATTTCGTGCTCGCCCCGCTGCCGAACCTGCTCTACCAGCGCGACACGTCATGCTGGATCTACGGCGGCGTGTCCATCAACGCGATGCGCCGGCCAGCGCGGATCCCGGAGACCGTCTTCGACGAGGCCATCTATCACTGGCACCCGATGTTCGCCCAGGCCGGTTTCGATATCTGGTACCACGGTGCCGACGCCGGGCCGGCCACCATCGAGGGCGGCGACATCCTCGTCATCGGTAATGAGGCGGTGCTGGTCGGGATGAGTGAGCGGACCACGCCGCAGGCGGTCGAGGTGCTCGCCCACCGGCTGTTCGCGGCGGGAGCGGCGCGCTGCCTGGTGGCCATCGACATGCCTAAGACGCGCGCGTTCATGCACCTGGACACGCTGCTGACGATGGCAGACTACGGAGTGTTCACCAAGTACGCGGGGATGGGCATGCTGCCGTCCTACACGGTCGAGCCGGGAGCGACGGAAAGCGAGCTCAAGGTCACCGACCACCCGCCCGAGGACATGCATCGCGCCATGGCCGCCGCGCTCGGGCTGCCGGGCATCAAGGTCCTGACCGCGGTCCAGGACGTCCATGCCGCTCAGCGGGAGCAGTGGGATGACGGCTGCAACGTGCTGGCGGTCGAGCCGGGAGTGGTCATTGCCTACGAGCGGAACGTGACTACCAACATGTTCCTGCGGGACAACGGTCTTGAGGTGATCGAGGTCCCGGGCGGCGAACTCGGCCGCGGCCGGGGCGGCCCCCGCTGCATGAGCTGCCCGCTCGAACGCGACGCCTGAGGATGCCGGACGCGGGTACCACCGTTCGTTCGGGGAAAAAGAGAATTTACCGAGGCGCGGCCCGCAGTCTTTCCTCGGTGAGCTGCCTGAGCCGGTAGCGCTGGGTCTTGCCGCTGATGGTCTTGGGCAGTTCGGCGACGAACTCCACCACCCGCGGGTACTTGTACGGGGCGATCGAGGACTTGGCGAAGTCCTGCAGCTCGGTGACCTTCGCCGGATCCGCTGCCGCCCCCTCGCGGAGCACGACGAACGCCTGCACGGTCATGCCGCGGTCCGGGTCGGGCGCGCCGACGACGGCGACCTCGAGCACGTCTGGGTGAGCGAGCAGCGCCTCCTCGACTTCGGGGCCGGCGATGTTGTAGCCGGCCGAGATGATCATGTCGTCGCTGCGGGCCTGGAACCAGTAGTAACCGTCGGCGTCGCGGACATAGGTGTCGCCGGTGATGTTCCAGCCCCCCTGCACGTAGGCCCGCTGGCGATCCCCGGAGAGGTAACGGCAGCCGGTGGGGCCCTGCACGGCGAGTCGTCCGGGCTGGCCGTCGGGCACCGGGTCGCCGTTCTCGTCCAGGATCGTCGCGCGGTAGCCGGGCACGGCCTGGCCGGTCGCGCCGGGCCTGATGTGGTCGCCTTCGGCCGCGATGAAGACGTGCAGCATCTCCGTCGAGCCGATGCCGTCGATGATCGGGATGCCGGTGGCCTGGCGGAACTCTTCCCACACCGACTTCGGCAAGTGCTCGCCGGCCGAGACGCAGCGGCGCAGGCTCGCACAGGACGACGCTTTCCCCGCCACCAGCATGGCCCGGTAGGCGGTCGGGGCGGTGGACAGCACGCTCACCCCGTGCGCCGCGATCGCGTCGGCCAGCTCGCCCGGCGTGGCCCGCTCGATGAGCAGCGTCGACGCGCCCGCCCGCAACGGGAACAGCAGCAGGCCGCCGAGCCCGAAGGTGAAGCCGAGCGGGGGAGTGCCGCTGAACACGTCGTCCGGGCAGGGCCTGATGACGCGGGCGGAGAAGGTGTCGGCGGTGGCCAGGATGTCCCGGTGGAAGTGCATCGTCACCTTCGGCTGGCCGGTGGTGCCCGACGTGGGTGCGAGCATCGCCACGTCATCGGCCGCCGTGCTGACCGCGGTGAACCGGCCGTCCTTGGTCGCGCATCTGCCCGCCAGGTCCGCGCCCGGACCGTAGTAGGCCGTGGCCAGCGCGGGGGCGGCCGCGGTCAGGTCGGCGGCGAAGCGGTGGTCGCACAGGGCCAGGCTGGGTTCGGTCAGCGCGACGATGGCGGCGATTTCCCTGGGGCGCAGCAGGGCCATGGTGGTGACCGCGACCCCGCCGGCCTTGAGGACGGCCAGCCAGCCCGCGGCGAGCCACGGGCTGTTCGGCCCGCGGAGCAGGACTCGCTGGCCCGGTCGCAGGCCGAAGTCCTCGGTCAGCACCTGCGCCAGCTGACTGGTCAGCCGGACGACCTCGCCGTAGGACCAGGTTCCGCCGGGGGAGCGCAGGCAGGGCCGGTCGTGGCCGCCGCGGGCGGCGGTCGCGTCGAGCAGCTCCACGGCGGCGTTCAGCCGCTCCGGGTATCTCAGTTCGGGCCGGTCAAAGCGGAACTCGGGCCACTGGTCCCGCGGAGGGAGCCGGTCACGGCAGAACGTGTCGAGGTGAGCCGAAGGAGAAAGCCGCATCTGGCCCCATTTCCTTGCGCCCAGGAGGCTAGATCACCAGTATTCAACCTTGGTGACGACAGTCAAGAGTCCGCCATACTTAGCCGGGCGATCCTGGGGGCCTGGTCCCGCCGGAATGTCATGAAACTGGAGTTCCAGCACACTGGAGCGTGCTGAAACCGGGGTTTCATTACGCCGCATTACGCCGCCGCACGCCGCATTACGCCGCCGCACGCCGCATTACGCCGCCGCACGCCACGGCGACAGGCGCAAACCCTCAGCCCAGACGGTTGACCAGGTCCTGGTGCAGCTCCCAGAGTCGCGGGGGCAGCTGCTGGCCGAACGTCGAGAAGAACTCGGGGATGTGCTCCGCCTCGAGCTTCCACGCCTGCGCGTCCAACGTGAGCAGCAGCTCCTCGTCCGCCGGGCTGAGGTCGAGGCCGTCGAGGTCCAGCGAGCCCGGCGCGGGAAGGTTGCCGATCGGGGTCGACACGGCCTCCGCGTCACCGGAAAGCCGCTGGATGATCCACTTCAGCACGCGGATGTTCTCACCGAAGCCGGGCCACACGAACCTCCCGCTGGCGTCCTTACGGAACCAGTTGACGTAGAACAGCCGCGGCAGCTTGGCCGGGTCCGCCTTGGCGCCGATCGCCAGCCAGTGCGCGAAGTAGTCGCCCATGTGGTAGCCGCAGAACGGCAGCATCGCGAACGGGTCGTGCCGCAGCTCGCCGACCTTGCCCTCGGCCGCGGCGGTCTTCTCGGACGCGATATTGGCGCCGAGGAACACGCCGTGATCCCAGCCGAGCGACTCGATCACCAGCGGCACGGTGCTCGCCCGCCGGCCGCCGAACAGGATGGCCGAGATCGGCACGCCGGCCGGGTCGTCCCACTCCGGCGCGATGATCGGGCACTGGCTGGCGGGGGTGGTGAACCGGGAGTTGGGGTGGGCGGCGGGCTCGGGCGAGTCCGGGGTCCAGTCCCGGCCCTTCCAGTCGGTCAGGTGCGCGGGCGGGGTCTCGGTCAGGCCCTCCCACCACACGTCGCCGTCGTCGGTCAGCGCGACGTTGGTGAAGATGCTGTTGGCCGTGAAGGTCGCGACCGCGTTGGCGTTGGTCTTGGCGCCCGTGCCCGGCGCGACGCCGAAGAAGCCGGCCTCCGGGTTGATCGCGTACAGCCTGCCGTCCTGGCCGAACCGCATCCAGGCGATGTCATCGCCGATGGTCTCGACCTTCCACCCGGGGATGGTGGGCTGCAGCATGGCCAGGTTGGTCTTGCCGCACGCGGACGGGAAGGCCGCCGCGACGTACCTCGGCGCCCCGCCCGGAGGAGTGATCTTGACGATGAGCATGTGCTCGGCCAGCCAGCCCGCGTCCCGCGCCATCACCGAGGCGATCCGCAGCGCGTAGCATTTCTTGCCGAGCAGCGCGTTGCCGCCGTAGCCAGAGCCGTAGGACCAGATCTCCCTGGTCTCGGGGAAGTGGGAGATGTACTTGACCGAGTTGCACGGCCATGGCACATCCGCCTGACCCGGCTCCAGCGGCGCGCCGACCGAGTGGACAGCCTTGACGAAGGTCCCTGACTCTTCGATCGCCCGCAGCGCCGGCGCACCCATCCTGGTCATGATCCGCATCGACACGGCAACATAGGGTGAGTCGGTGATCTCCACGCCCAGCTCGGAGATGGCGCTGCCGATCGGCCCCATGCTGAACGGGACCACGTACATGGTGCGGCCGCGCATGCAGCCGTCGAAGATCTCCGCGAAGGTCTCGCGCATCTCGCCGGGCGCGATCCAGTTGTTGGTCGGGCCCGCGTTCTGCTCCCGCTCCGAGCAGATGAACGTGCGGTCCTCGACGCGAGCCACGTCGCTGGGGTCGGAGACGCAGTAGAAGCTGTTCGGCCGCAGCGCCGGGTTCAGCCGGGTGAAGGTTCCGCTCTCGACCAGCAGGTGAGTCAGCCGGTCCCATTCGCCGCGTGAGCCGTCGCACCAGACGATGTCATCGGGCTTGGTCAGAAGTGCGATATCGCGGACCCACTTGGTCAGCTCCGGGAGGCTTGATTGCGCCTGATCGTCAATAACGTCCGCGGTGATCATTGCTTTCTCTCCTGCATGGGACTTACTAGGGTGGTCCGGTCCGAAGGCGGTTACGGCAAAATATGTGGTCTAGTCCATTAACTGGTCTAGTCCATTATCGCCCGGCGGCATTGCCGCAGGAACGGGAGCGAAGAGCCCTCCGGCGTGGCCCTCCCGGTCGTTGCGTCCCGTGGCGATGCGTCCTAGCCGCCCGCAGCGATGTGGTCTTTCACCTGCGATGATGCGGTCTGGCCGGGCACGCTCCGCGAGATCATTCGTGTAGTCGTCGATGGCAATCAGTAACCACCCTCAGGCGGCGTTTTGATTTATCCGCCTCTGTCGCGATGAAGTGTATAACGAATTATACCGAGTGCATGCCGGTGAAGTCCCGGCCACCTGGCTGTGATTCTGAACACCCTTCTTGCGGTCGAGTGGCGCGCTTACTCACCGGCAAAGCCGCGCTAAAGGCCCGCTCGCCCGGTGGTAAAGCGTTACCTGGTAGCCGGCCGCCAGCGGGCATGCGGGGTCTGCGGGGCCCCGGCCCGGATCAGCTCGAGCCGCGGCCGCGGGTCCTCCGCACGTCCGGCCTGCGGCCTGCGCCGGCCCGCGGCGAACGGGTCCGGCCAGCTCGCTCCGGGACCCGCATATCCCTGCTCGGCGGCGGCGTGCAAGGTCCACTGCGGGTCATACAGGTGCGTCCGGCCGAGCGCGCACAGGTCAGCCCGGCCCGCCAGGATGATGGAGTTCACGTCGTCGTAGGAGGAGATCGCGCCGACCGCGATCACGGCCACGCCGCACGAGCGGCCGATCTCGTTGCGGATCCGGTCGGCGTACGGCGTCTGGTAGCTGCGGCCGAAGGCCGGTTGCTCGTCGCTGACCACCTGCCCGGTCGACACGTCGATCCCGGCGGCGCCGTGCTCGGCGAACGCCCGGGCGATCTCCACCGCGTCGTCGAGGCCGAGGCCGCCCTCGCACCAGTCGGTCGCGGAGATCCGCACCGTCATCGGCCGGTCCCGCGGCCAGACCGCCCGGACCGCGTCGAAGACCTCGAGCGGGTAACGGAGCCGGGCCCCCAGCGAGCCGCCGTAGTGGTCGGTGCGCTGGTTCGTCAGCGGCGACAGGAACGAGGACAGCAGATAGCCGTGCGCACAGTGCAATTCGAGCAGGTCGAAGTCCGCCCGCGCCGCCGCCTGGGCCGCCCGGGCGAACTGCCCGCAAATCTCGTCGAGCTCCGCGGGACTCAGCTCGCGCGGCGTCTGGCTGCGCGCCGTGTAGGGGAGCGCCGAGGGGCCGCAGACCTCCCAGTTGCCCTCGGGCAGCGGGACATCCATCCCCTCCCACATCAGCCGGGTCGAGCCCTTGCGGCCGGAGTGCCCGAGCTGGATGCCGATCTTCGCGCCGGTCTGGCCGTGCACGAACGCCGTGATGCGGTGCCAGGAGTCCTCCTGCTCCGCGGTGTAGATGCCAGTGCATCCCGGCGTGATCCGGCCGCTGGGGGAGACGCAGACCATCTCGGTCATCACCAGCCCGGCGCCGCCCAGCGCCTTGCCGCCCAGGTGGACCAGGTGGAAGTCGCCTGGCACGCCGTCGCGGGCGGCGTACATGTCCATCGGGGAGACGATCACCCGGTTCGGCAGCTCCAGGCGCCCCAGCCGGAACGGCTGGAACATCGGCGGCCGCGGCTCCGCCTCCCCGCCCGCCGCCTCCCCGCCCGCGGCCTGCCCGCCGGCCGCCGTCCCGCCCGCCGCCTCGGCGGCGAACCAGCGGTCTAGCCCGGCCACGAACTCCGGATCGCGCAGCCGGAGGTTGTCGTAGGTGACCCGACGGCTGCGGGTCACGATGTTGAAGGCGAACTGGCGCGGGTCCTGGTCGGCGTACTGGCCGATGTTCTCGAACCACTCCAGGCTGGCCTGGGCGGCCCGCTGAGTGGACGCGACCACCGGGCGTCGTTCGTCCTCGTAAGCGACCAGGGCGTCGCGGACGGCCAGCCGCCCGGCAACCCCGCCCGGCACCTGCTCGTGCAGGCAGGCGGCCAGCGCGAGCGCGTCCTCCATGGCCAGCTTGGTGCCCGAGCCGATCGAGAAGTGCGCGGTGTGCGCGGCGTCCCCGAGCAGCACCACGTTCTCGTGCCGCCAGGTCCGGCACCTGACCGTGGTGAAGGTGGTCCACCGCGAGTTGTTGGTCATCAGAGTGTGCTTGCCAGCACCAGGGCCGCCGAGCACGTCGGCGCACAGGCCGCGGATGAGCTCGATGGAGGCCTCATCACTCTCGCCGGGCGCCAGGCCCGCGAGGTCCGCGCGGCCCGCGATCTCGGCGAACCCGGCCCGCTGCCAGACGTCCTCGTGCATTTCCAGGATGAAAGTGCTGGCCCGGTCGCTGTACGGGTAGCCGTGGACCTGCATGATCCCGGCCTGGGTGTCCAGGATGTAGAACTTGAACGCGTCGAACAACAGGTCCGTGCCGAGCCAGATGTAGCGGCACCGCCTGCGCTCCAGATCCGGGCCGAACGCGCCGGCGAACCGCTCCCGGGTCGCCGAGTTCATGCCGTCGGCGGCTACCACCAGGTCGTGGCCCGCCGCCAGCCCGGCCACGTCCGGCGCCTGGGTGCCGAACAGGATCCGTACCCCGAGCTCGGCACAGCGGCCTTGCAGGATGGCCAGCAGGCGCTGGCGGCTCATCGCGGCGAAGCCGTGCCCGCCCGAAGTGACCGTGGTGCCGCGGAAGTGCACGTCGATATCGTCCCAGCGGGCGAACTCGCGGCGCATCGCCGCGAAGATCCCGGCGTCGGCGTGCTCGATGCCGCCCAGGGTCTCATCGGAGAACACCACCCCGAAACCGAAGGTGTCGTCGGCGGCGTTGCGCTCCCAGACGGTGATCTCATGCCGGGGGTCCAGCTGCCTGGCGAGGGCCGCGAAGTACAGGCCGCCAGGCCCGCCGCCCAGGACCGCGATACGCACGGTTCGACCGTATGCCGCAACTCCTACGGTCGTCAATGGAACGCGATACGCGGTCGGCCGCGCGCTAGGGTGCAGTCATGAACCTGGAGCGGATCAATCCCGCCGAACTCGGCGCCCCATCGGGCTTCTCCCATGCCGTGTCCGTGACCTCGAGCCGGCTGGTGTTCCTGGCGGGCCAGCTCGGGACGGGCCGGGACGGCACGATCGTGCCCGGCGGCGTCGTGCCGCAGTTCGAGCAGGCGCTCACCAACCTGCTCACCGCGCTGGCCGCGGCGGGCGGCGGTCCGGGTGACCTGGTCAGCCTGACCATCTACATCACCGACGTCGAGGACTACCAGGCGCACGGCCGCGAGATCGGCGCGGTGTGGCGGCGGCTGGCCGGCACCGACTACCCGGCCATGGCCGGCGTCGGCGTGACGCGGCTGTGGGTCCCTGAGGCGCTGGTCGAGATCCAGGGCATCGCGGCGGTCAGCCGCTGATGACCTTCCGCACGTACGCGCGCGCCGGTTCCTCCAGCAGCGCGCGCAGGGTGAAGAACTCCTCGGCGGCGCGGATGCCGATCCAGCCATCGGGCAGCAGTTCGGCGGGCAGGCCGGGGTCGAGGTAGGGCAGCCGCCGCCAGTCGGTGAGGACCCGCACGTAATCGGCGAAGGCCTCGTGCTCCGCGGCCGCCGGGCTGCCGGCCTCCCAGCGCCGCCGGGCGGCCTCGTGCGCCCGGATAAACGATTCGTACTGGCGCTCTAGCTCCTCCAGGTCCCACCAGTCGCGGATCTTGACGGCCGGATCACCGAAGGCGAGGTGATCGGCGTGGAACAGGTTGGCATAGGCGTCGAGCTCGAGCCGCCGCAGGGTCTCGGCCGTGGTGTCCTGCGGATGGGCGGGCACGATCCAGACCCCGGGGGCGACCATCCCGAACCCGAGCCTGGTCAGCTCCGAGCGCAGTACGTGCCGCCGGTGGCGTTCGGTTTCCGGCACGGAGAAGATCGCCAGCAGCCAGCCGTCGGCGAGCGTCGCCCGCCGCCGCCGGAAGATCCGGGCGTCCCCCTCGCGCAAAATCGCCAGGGCCCCGGCGGACAGCTGGTAGCCCGCCGCGCCGCCGTACCGCCGCGACTGCAGGATGCCCCGTCTCTTCAATCGTGATATGGCCGAACGGACCGCCGCTTCTTCCACACCGACATCTGCGAGCAGCCGGACGAGGGCCGCCACCGACAGCCAGCCGCCATCGGACCTGGCGTAGAGCCCGTAGACCGTGACGATCAAGTGCCGCGGCCGGGCCGAACCGGTGGCCTCCCCGTCCGGCTCGTTCGCTTCTGCTACGGCCGTCACGGAGTGACGATACCAAGGCGCCCGCGCCGGCGAATCGACGCGGGCGCGAGGTTCGGCAGTGATCAGTCCTTGACCTCAACCAGGCGGCCGGTTCCGACTTCGTAGATGAAGCCGCGGACGGAGTCCTTGTTCGGGATGTAGGGACTGGCCTTGATCCGGGCGATGGACTGGCGGACGTCGCTCTCCAGGTCGGGGAAGGCCTCGAGGGCGAACGGCGGCCGGATCCCGGTGTCGGCCTCGATCTGGGCCTTCACGTCGTCGTCGTGGAAGGTGAGCATCCCGCACTCGGTGTGGTGGATGAGGATGATCTCATTGGTGCCGAGCAGTCGCTGCGAGATGGTCAGCGACCGGATGACGTCGTCGGTCACGACGCCCCCGGCGTTGCGGATGACGTGGGCGTCGCCCTCGGAAAGCCCGAGCACGCCGTACGGGTTGAGCCGGGCGTCCATGCAGGCGACCACGGCGACGTGAGAAGCGGGCGGCAGCGGCAGGTCGCCCTTGTCGAAGTGGGCGGCATACCGCTCGGAGTTGGCGACGAAGGTGTCGCTGCTGCTCATGTTTCCTCCCCGGACAAATCGGATTTAGGCATCGGCGGGATCGTATCCATTCACACGCTAACCTAATCCTGACTTGTCAGACCAGAAATACCGTTTTACCGGTCCTCGCTGCTGCCGAGGGCCTTCATACCCGCCTGGGCCCATACCCGCCTGGGCCCATACCCGCCTGGGCCGATTACGGCACGGCGGCGGCCGGCTGCTCGCCGGCGAGTTCGTCTTCCGGGCTGGGCTCGCGGGCGAGCCTGCTCGGCCACCAGACCCACCGGCCCAGATCCAGGTTCAGCGCGGTGACCAGGATCGAACGGACCACGATGGTGTCGAGCAGCACCCCGAACGCGACGGCGAAGCCGAGTTCGGTCAAGAACGTGACCGGAAGGGTGCCGAGCACGGCGAAGGTCCCGGCCAGCACGCAACCGGCCGAGGTGATCACCCCGCCGGTGGCGGCCAGGCCGGTCAGCGCGCCGGTGCGGGCGCCATGCCGCTGGGCTTCCTCGCGCACCCGGGTCATCAGGAAGATGTTGTAGTCGATGCCCAGGGCGACCAGGAACACGAACACGAACAGCGGGAAGGAGGTGTCCGCGCCGCCGAAGTTGAACACGTGGTTGAAGAACAGCGCGCTCACCCCGAGGGCCGCCGCGAACGAGAGCACCACGGTCGCGACGAGCATGACCGGCGCGACCAGCGCTCGCAGCAGCAGGCAGAGGATGACGAACACGACGGCCAGGATGATCGGGATGATCAGGTTCCGGTCGTGCGCGGCGGCTCGCTGGACATCCAGGTTGACCGCGGTGTTACCGCCGACCAGCGCGTCGGCGCCCGGGACGGCGTGCACGGCGGCACGGGCCCGGTCGATGGTGTCGTACGCGGCCTGGCTGTCCGGGGCCGAGGTCAGGGTGCCTTCGAGGTAGGCATGCCCGCCCTGGATCACCGGCGAGGTCACGCCGGTGATGCCGGGTACCGCCCGCAGCGCCGCGTATAGTTGCGCGGCCGAAGCCGCGTTGCCGAACACCTCGACCGGCTGCCCCGCTCCCGCCGGGAAGTGCTGGTCGAGCAGGGTCTGCCCGGTCACCGAGTCCGGGTGGCCGCGGAACGACTCCGCGTTCGTCAGCCCGCTCGCCTTCAGCCCGATCAGCCCAAGGGCCATCACGCCGAGAATAAGGGCCGTGGTGATCCAGACCACCCGCGGGCGTACGGCGATGCGGCGGCCGGTCCGCGCCCAGAAACCCCGGCTCGTAGGCTCCGCCGAGCCGAACTGGGGCTTGACGGGCCAGAACACCCAGCGCCCGGTGATCACCAGCAGGGCCGGCAGCAGCGTCATCATCGCCAGCAGCGCGACGAAGACGCCGATCGCCAGCACCGGTCCCATGCTCTTGGTGGAATTCAGCTCGGCCAGGGTCAGGGTCAGCAGGCTCAGGATCACCGTGCCGGCGCTGGCAAGGATCGCCGGCCCGGCCCGGCGCAGTGCCACCGCCATCGCGGCGTGCCGGTCCTCGTGCCGCCGCAGCTCCTCGCGGTACCTGGCGGTCAGCAGCAGCGCGTAGTCGGTGCCGGCGCCGAACACCAGCACGTCCAGGATGCCCGCGCTCTGCGCGTTCACGGTCAGCCCGGCGTGCGCGGCCAGCAGGTAGATCACCGCCTCGGCGGTGATCAGCGCCACTCCGGCGGAGATCACCGGCAGCAGCCAGAGGGTCGGGCTGCGGTAGGTGATCAGCAGGATGATGATGACGACCGCCAGCGCGGAATACAGCAGCGTGCCGTCGATACCCTTGAACGCCTTGCCGGAGTCGGCCGCGTAGCCCAGCGGGCCCGCGATATGAACCGTCAGGCCGCTGGCGCCGGCCTGGGCGATGCCCCGGAGTGCGTCGGCGGCGGGGCCGGCGCTGTTCCAGCCGTTCTTGCCGAGGTTGACGGGGACGATCGTCTCGATCGCCTGGCCGTCCTTGGACACGAACGGCCCGGTCACCTGGCCCTGGACCACGCGGGCCACGCCGGCGAAGCGGGCCGCGTCGGCGGTCGCCTTCGCCTTGTCCGCGGCGGTCAGGCCCCCGGGCCGGTCATAGACCACCACGGCCGGGTACACGTTGGGTGACACGAAATGTGACCGCAGGTTCAGGACCTGCGTTGACTCCGCCTTGGGCGGCAGCCACGCCGAGGCGTCGTTCTTCTCCGCGCCCATCAGCTTCCCGGAAAGCGGTCCGGCCACCGCCACCACGACCAGCCAGAACACCAGCACTAGCCACTTAGTCCGGCGGCCCGCCGGAGCACCCACTATTGCCCTTACCCTGGTCATGCCCGATCCTCCCGTGCCGTCCTGGCTGTTTAGACGGTCCCGCGTCGCGTTTCTCATCGGCGATCGCCCCGGATTCACCGATGATCAATATCTGGACCTACGGGCCATCACGAGCCAGCCCCTGGCACTAACTGTTGACCCTGACCCCCCTTCAGTGCAAACTTTTAGTTCCCTTTTTTACGGATATGCCGCTCAAGTGATGTACTACCACGACCCCCGGCGGTGACGCTGGCCACCGGCGGCATCATCGGCGTGCAGGTCCTCAAGGCAGAGCAGGACGCGGATTACCTCGCCGAAGTCCCGCTGATCGCGCTGATGTTCCTGGTGATGGTCTGGCATGGCCGCAGGCGGCTGGCGGCCACCCAGGAGCGGCTGACCGTGATGGAGGAGCTGCAGCGCGTGGCAGGCCATCGCCGAAGCCCACCACGGCTCGGTCCGCGCCCGCGGCGCCAGCGACCATGGCTCGACGTTCGAGATAGTGCTGCCCACGGTCTCCGGCGCCGCTGGCTAATCCGCCTCAGACCGGGGTCGCCAGCAGGTCGCCCAGGTGCTGGTCGATCTGCGGCATGAAGGTCGGCGCCACGCCGAACAGGCCGAGGTGACCCAGGATGTCGTTTACGACCCGCAGTTCGCTGCCTGGTATCAGTTCCTGCTCCGCAGCGCAGTCGCGCGGCGGGAACAGCAGGTCCTCGTCGATGGGGATGACGAAGGTCTTGGCGGTGATACGCCCGAGGGCGGCGGTCAGGTCTCCGCCGGCGTGCCTGGCCACGTCGCCGCGCTGCCACTTCCATGACTGGGTGAGCAGGTCGTCGGGGTCCATCACGGTGAAGTAGGGCTCCAGGAAGCCGGTGATGAACGCTTCCCTGGACTCGAACTCCAGCGCGCGCCAGATCTCCTGCTTCCAGAATTCGGTGGAGAAGCCGACGACTGCCCACAGGTGCGCTTGCCGCACCATGCCGTCGGCGACGTCGGTGTTGGACTTGTACTCCCCGCCGTCCCAGCCCGGATCGGACATGATGGCTTCCCGCATGGTCTCGGCCAGCAGGAAATCGTGCGGGGTGTTCTGCGCGGTGCCCGCGATGGGAGCGGCCCTCAGGACCCGGTCGGGGAACCGTACCGCCCATTCGTAGGTCTGCTGGGCGCCCATCGACCCGCCTACGACCAGCGCCAGCTTGTCAATCCCGAAGTGCTCGCGCAGCAGCCGCTCCTGTGCCACCACGTCGTCGCCGATGCGCACCCGGGGGAATCGGGACATCGCCAGCGCCGCGTTCGGGCCGTCGGCGTTGTGCGGCGAGATGGACAGGCCGCTGCCGATCTGGTTGATCGCGACGATGAAGTACCGCTCGGGATTCAGCGCGTGACCGGGGCCGATATAGATGTCACGCCAGATCTGATGCGTGCCCGAGTACCAGGTCGGGATGAGGATCGCGTTGTCCCTGGCCTGGTTGAGCTCGCCGAAGGTAGCCACCGCCAGCTGGCAGTCGGGGATGGAACCGCCCTCCTCCAGGTCCAGGCGGCCGACGCTGACCATGTCGTAGTCGCCGTGGAACTCATCGGAGTAGTACGGGTTGTCGATCACTGTGATCTGCTCCTTAGTGGTTGACGGCCGAGGGAGCCCGGCCGAGCACGAAGCCCTGGTAACCGTTATCCGCGATCTCGTCGCATCTGTGCCGGTAGGGACCGACGAAGTCGAGGCTGGGCATGAACACCCGCGGCTTGCCCGGGATGTTCGCGCCCATGTACCAGGTATCCGCCGTCGGGAACAGCGTGGCCTGCGCCAGCTCCTGGTTGTGCGCCACCCAGGCGTCCTCGGCCTGGGTGGTCGGTTCGATCGTCCCGGTGCCGCGGTCGCGCATGTCGCCGATGATCCTGGCGATGAACTCGACGTGCTGCTCGATCGAGACCGGCATGTTCGATAGCACCGACGGGCTCTGCGGCCCGGTAATCAGGAACAGGTTCGGGAACCCCGCACTGGTCAGCCCGAGGTAGGTGCGCGGGCCTTCGGCCCACTTCTCGCGCAGCAGCTGCCCGCCGCGGCCCCGGATGTCGATCCTGTTGAGCGGCCCGGTCATGGCATCGAACCCGGTCGCGTAGACGATCGCGTCGAACTCATACTCCGCGCCGTCGACGAGCCGCACCCCGGCCGCCGTGATCTCGGCGATCGGGTTGGCCTTGACGTCGACGAGGTGAACGTGCGGAAGGTTGAACGTCTCGTAGTAGCCGGAGTCGAGCGGGTTCCGCTTGCAGCCGAACGGGTACCCCTTCGGGATTAGCAGCTCAGCGGTCTGCGGGTCCTCGATCGTCTCGCGGATCCGCTCGTGCAGGAACTCCCGGACCTTCGCGTTGGCCTCGTCGTTAAAGAAGATGTCGACGTAGCTGCCGAGCCAGATGCCGAACCCGCCTGCCTCCCAGCGGGACATGAGCTCCCGCCGGATCTCCTCATCGGACGCTTCCAGAGCGCCCTTCTCCATGAAGTTGAGCTCGAAGCCGAAGTAGGAATCGCGGACACGCTGCCAGATCCCGGCGTAGTCCCGCTTGCGGGCCGCCACCACGGCCGGGTCCACGGGGCCGTTTCTGGCCGGGACGATGTAGTTGGCGGTGCGCTGAAACACCGTCAGCTCGATGGCCTGCCGCGCGATCAGCGGCACGGCCTGCACCGCGCTCGCCCCGGTGCCGATGACGCCGACCCGCTGGCCGGTGAAGTCCACTCCCTCGTGCGGCCACCGCCCGGTGTGATACGAGGCGCCGCGGAAGGAGTCCAGGCCCTCGAAGTCCGGCATGTTCGACGCCGACAGCGCCCCGACGCCGGTGATGAGGAACTGCGCCGTGACTGACTCACCGGCATCCGTCGTCACGGTCCAGGTGCCAGCGGCGTCATCGAAGGTCGCCGCGGTGACCGAGGTGTTGAACGTGATGTCGCGGCTCAGGTCGAACCGTTCGGCCACGTGCTCGAGGTAGGCCAGGATCTCGTGCTGCTCCGGGTAGCGCTCGCTCCATTCCCACTCCCGCCAGAGGTCCTCGTCAAAGGAGTAGCAGTAGATATAGCTGTCGGAGTCGCTACGCGCGCCGGGGTAGCGGTTCCAGTACCACGTGCCGCCGACGCCGCCGCCGGCCTCGAAGGCCCGGACCGACAGCCCCATCAGGTTCCGCAGCCGGTGCAGCATGTACAGCCCCGAGAAGCCAGCCCCGATGACGACCGCATCGACCCCGGCGGACCGGGTGGCGCCCGCCTCGCGCGGTGGCTGCGTCGTAGACATGGTTCAGTCACCTCCTCGGCCCCGCGCTCGCGGCGACGATCCTGCCGCGGTCGGCGCGACCATCTCTTTCTGGCATCATCGGCCGCGCGGTTCCCGCCGTCTTGGACGAACGGCTCGGTCCGTTGGACAAGTGTGCGGTTAGGGACGCCTGGCGGTTATGTGACGCTTGTCACAGTACGTCTAAGCGAGATAACCTTGCGTTTGCTCTGCCGCCGTCGACCCGACGGAAAGGGAGGACGATCACGACCTCTCTCATCAGGCCTGAGGAACTGCCGACATGGGTTCCTGGCCGTCTCACCCTGTGCAGCCCCGACGCGGGCTGGGACGGGGTGTCGGTGCGCGGCTATCACTACGCAGGGTCAGACGTCGAGGTTCCGCCCATGCGGGACTACGTAGTGGTCGCCTATCGTCATGGCGCCACCCCGATGCGTCGTCGGATCGACGGGTCCTGGATCCGCGAAGAACTGCACCCGGGCGACGTGTCCCTGCTCACCCGGGCTGCCGAGTCTCACTGGGTATGGCCCGAGGAGATCGAGGTCGTCCACGTCTACCTCACCCACGACGAGCTCACCGCCACCTGCCGCCAGATGTACGAGCGCGAGGTCGAGGACGTCGGTCTCCTCGATGAGGTCAAGGCGGACGACCCGGCGATCTTCGGCACGGCCATGCTCATCGCCGAGGAAGCCAGGCAGGCGGGCGCGGGGAGCAGGCTCCTCGTGGACTCCCTTTCCTGCCAGCTGGCCGTCCACATCCTGCGCCGGCATGCCCACGTCCTGTTCCGCGAGGCGGCCGACACCGCGGGCCTGACCTTCCTCCAGGAACGGACCGTCCGTGACTACGTCCGCGAGCACCTGCGGGAGAACATCGGCCTCAACGACCTCGCCGCCGCCGTCAGCCTGAGCCGCTTCCATTTCGCCCGGCGGTTCAAGCAGTCGACCGGCAAGACACCGCACGCGTACGTGCTGGAGGAGCGCCTCGCCCGGGCCCAGGTTCTGCTGCGTCGCACCAGCAGGCCGCTCCCCGACGTCGCCGCCCAGAGCGGGTTCAGCGACCAGAGCCATATGAACCGGGTGTTCGGCAGGCTGACCGGGATCACCCCCGGTCAGTACCGCGCCTCACGCTAGCCCGGCGACGACGCGCCCGTCACGCGGTCCAGGTGTGCAGGAAGGCCGCGTTCTTCGCCGATATGTCCGCCCGGAACATGGGGTGCAGGTCCATCGAGGGCGAATACTTGCCGGCCGGGACCTCGCGACCTAGTGCCTCGGCCATGGCCCGGACATGATGCGGGCCGGCCCCGCAGCAGATGCCGACGTAGTTCACGCCGAGCTCGCGGGCCTGCTGCGTGAAGGCCGCCATCTCAAAGCGCGTGCAGCCGAAGGGCTCCAGCGCGATGGGGAAGGCCCGGTCCCCATCCGCGGATCGCAGTGTCTCCATCGTCGGCGCGGCGGCATCGGTCCGGTAAGGGACCGGCTGAATGGCGACCGCGCAGTCCACCGCCTCCCGGATAGCCGTGATCAGCGGCAGCATCGTCTGCGGTCCGCGGTCGCAGTTCAGGCCGACGATCTGCGCGCCGGCGGCGGCCAGGATGCGGCACGCCTCCGCGTACCCGTATCCATCCCGCGTGTGATCGGGCTGCGTGGGCGCCATCGTCACCATCGCGGGCAGCCCGAGGTTCTGGATGACCTCCAGCGCGATCAGCGCCTCGCCGAGGTAGTCGTTGGTCTCGGAGATGACGAAGTCGATGCCTTCCTCCACCGCCCAGCCCAGCTGTTCGGCGTACATGGCCCGGACCGCCTGCTTGGTGGCCGGGTCGTCCGGGTCATAGGCCCACGTGTTGCAGACGTTGCCCGCCACCAGGGCGTCGCCCTCGGCGGCGACCTCGCGGGCGATCCGCACCGCTTGCCGGTTCATCGCCTCCAGGTCGCCTTCGCGGCCGATGTCCCGCAGTTTCTCCCGGTGCGCGTAATAGGTCAGCGCCACCATGACATCCGAGCCCGCCCGCAGGAACTCCCGGTGCAGCTCGCGGACCGCGTCCGGAAAATCGAGCACGACCTCGGGCACGAACGGACCCGCCTTGATGTAGCCGCGCCGCTCTAGCTCGAAGACGTAGCCCTCGGCGCCGAGCACCGGCCCGTTCGCCAGCCGTTCCGTAATCGAGAGGCTCATTACGCCACCTCCTCCTCGTGAGCCGCCTACCTAGCCGGGGTAAAGCGGCGGATGTCGTAGCCGGTGCCCCGCTGCAGGGCAAGCTGGACCACCGCAGAGTGCCCGAGGTCACCTCGCTGACCTGCGTGGCCGCCTGCCTCAGGTTAATGAGGGAACTCTGCAGTGGTTAAAATGTTCAGACAAACAATCCTAACGACCGCCGGATGACGATGATGCCAGAACGCGAAGCGACTACCCGCGGTCCGATCACCATCGACCGCACCAGCCCGGTCCCGCTGTACTTCCAGCTGGCTCAGCACTTCGAGTCGGCCATCCGATCCGGTGACCTCAAGGTCGGCGCCCGGCTGGAGAACGAAGTGCAGCTGGCGGAGATGCTCGGATTGTCCCGGCCCACGGTGCGCGCCGCCTTCCTCTACCTGGCCAACAAGGGGATGGTGGTCCGTAAGCGCGGTGCGGGCACCCTGGTGGCCAAGGAGCGGATCGACCGGAACGTCGAGTTGACCAGCCTCTATGACGACCTCGCCGCCAGCGGCCGGACTCCGACGACGCGGGTGATCAAGGCCGAGGTCACCCACGCCAGCGACCGGATCGCCGACGCGCTGCAGCTTCCCGAGCGGGCCCCGGTGATGTCGCTGGAGCGGATCCGGCTGGCCGATGGCGAGCCGATGGCCCTGATGCACAACTACCTGCCCGCCGGGCTGGTCCAGCTGAACATCGAGATGCTGGAGCAGCACGGCCTGTACGAACTGCTGCGCGCGTCCGGCATCGGCCTGTACTCGGCCACCCAGCGCATGTGCGCCAAGAACGCCTCAGCCACCGAGGCCCGGATCCTGGACGAGACTCGCGGCACGGCCCTGCTGACCATGGAGCGGATCGCCTATGACCAGGCCGGTCATCCGGTCGAGTTCGCCAGGCACCTGTACCGCGCCTCGCGGTACGCGTTCACCACCAGCCTGCCCAGGCCCGAGCCGGCCCTCGGCTGAGGTCCGGCGCCGGGAGCATCGCCACCTTCCGGCCCGGCCCCGGCCCGGTTCGTCGGCCGACCAAGCGTGACCGCGGATGTATCACCGGCGGCGCCCGGTGCTCCGATCCCACAAGGGTGCTCATCCGATCCGGAGCGGGGCGCGAGGGCACCCGGCCTGCCGGACGGCACGTGGTAACCGTCCGGTCCGCACTTCCAGACGGAACGGGGGTAGCCCGATGGATGCCAGCGCGGTGTTCCTTGATTGCCCGGCTTACATGGATTCCCGCGGCGCGATCCGATGCGCGCTTCCCGCCGAG
Organism: uncultured Actinomycetes bacterium; assembly: GCA_963806335.1. Classification (GTDB taxonomy): domain Bacteria; phylum Actinomycetota; class Actinomycetes; order Streptosporangiales; family Streptosporangiaceae; genus Palsa-504. Next base: position 57,828 of record CAWDXO010000007.1, on the reverse strand, counting down.
GTGGAATACGTCTACTCGATGCAGTCGACCGACGGGCCGCTGGAAAGCGCGAAGATCCGCTGCCCGCGCGGTCACTGCTTCAACGGCCCGGTTGAGACGTTCATCCGCGAACGCCAGCCGGACACGTCGGCACCGGGCGCGCACCTCGGCCGTGATCAGGCCGGGGTCGCCCGGCCGCCGCGGCCGTAGCGGCCGGACCGGCTGGAGCGGCGGCCCCGCTCCAGCCGGTGATGGGGGAGCGGTACGCTGCTTGCGGTCTGACCACACATCGTTCGGAGCCGTCCGCCCATGCTCAGCCGAGACATTGTCGATTCCCTGTTCCCGTCTGACCTGGCCGAGCCAGGGCACGGGGAGCACCGCTACCCGCCGCGTGACCTGCCCGAGGGAGCGCAGGTCACCCGCTTCTCGCCGAGCCCCACCGGTTACCTGCATATCGGCGGCGTGTACGCCGCGACCATCGACGTGGATATAGCCAGGCATTCCGGCGGCGTCTACTTCGTCCGCCTCGAGGACACCGACCAGGCCCGCGTCAACGAGGGCGCCGAGGCTCAGTTCGCCGAGGCGTTCGCGTACTTCTCCATCGGCCCGGACGAAGACGACCGCACCGGGCACTACGGGCCGTACCGGCAGTCCGCGCGGGCGGAGATCTACCTGACCTACGTCCGCGAACTGCTGCGGCAGGGCCGGGCCTACCTCTGTTTCGCGACCAAGCAGGACCTCGAGGAGATCACCGCGCGGCAGCGGGCCGCGGGCGCCCTGCCCGGTTACTACGGGAAGTGGGCCATCTGGCGCGACGCCGATCCGGAGCAGGTGATGGCCCGGCTGGCCGCCGGCGACCCGTACGTCGTGCGGTTCCGTTCCCCGGGGACCGCCGGAGGGAGGGTAACTTTCACCGACGCGATCCGCGGCGAGCTGACCCTGGATGACAACCGCAACGACGCGGTCATCCTGAAGAGCAGCGACACCGAGCCACGGCTGCCTACCTACCACTTCGCCCATGCCGTCGACGACCACCTGATGCGGGTCACCCTGGTTATCCGAGGCGAGGAGTGGATCTCCTCGGTGCCGCTGCACCTGCAGCTGTTCGACGCCCTCGGCTTCCCTCGCGTCCAGTACGCGCACATCGCCCTGCTCATGAAGCAGGACGGGGCCAGCCGCCGCAAGCTGTCCAAGCGCAAGGACCCGGAAGCCACCGTCAGCTTCTACATCGAGCAGGGCTATCCGGCGCCGGCGGTGCAGTATTACCTGCGCGGCCTGGCCAACGGACGGCTCGCCGAGATGCCGCTGGCCGAGGCGCTGGCCGCGTCGATCCGCCTGTCTGAATGCGGCACCGCGGGCCCGCTCGTGGACATGGTCAAGCTCGACGACATCTGCGCCGACTACATCGCCACCCTGCCGGGGGAGCAGATCCTCGCCGAGGTCATCACCTGGGCGGAGCGCTACGCGCCTGACTTGGCCGCCGTGCTGGCCGCCGAGCGGGAGCTGGCGCTCCGCGCCCTGGCCATCGAGCGGGAAGGTGTCGCCAACCCGCGCAAGGACCTACGCAAGTGGGCGGATTTCCGGGCCGTCTACGGATACTTCTTCCCGGAGCTGTTCGAGCCGGTCACCGATCCGGCTGATCCTCGCTTCGGCGGCCTGGACCCGGCGCTCGTCCGCGCCGTCGCCATCCAGTTCGCGGACGGCTACCAGCCGACGTCGGGAACCGAGTGGTTCGACCAGGTCCGCCGGCTCGCGGCCGACCTCGGGTTCGCGCCAAGCCAGAAGGTCTACAAGCAGGATCCCGCCGCCTACCGGGGCTCGATCCGCGAAGCCTCCCAGGTCATCCGGATCCTGCTCACCGGTACGCCGCGCAGCCCCGACCTGGCCGCCGTGGCCGCCGCGCTCGGCACCGATGAGGTCCTGCGGCGCGTCCGCGCGGTCCTGTGACCGAGCCCGCTTACGAGGCTCCTGCGTCTGGTTCCTCGGCCTCGGCCTCGGCCTCTTCGCCGCCGGGTGGCCAGGTGCGCAGCGGCGGCAGCTTGTACAGGCTGTCTATGTTGAGCTGCTGGGCATCGGAAAGCACGACGTCCTGCTGTTCCTGGGCCTTCTCGGCCGTCTGCTTAGCCAGCTCTGACGCCAGGCCGCCCAGCTGCCGCACCCCGACGTCGTCGATGACGATGTGGCTCGTGGCGAAGATCACGATGCCTTCCACCCGTCGTTCTTTCTCCTCGGGCCTGGAAAGAGCGGCGGCGACCTTCGCCACCTCGAACGGGTTCGCGGAATGCGCGGTCAGCTTATTACGCTCCTCGATAATCCATTTATGGAATTTCATGACCGCGCCGTGCAGTGGCAGCTTCTGCACATCGTCCGTGGTCAGCCCGAATCGCTTGCCCTTGCCGAAGCAGCGGGTGTAGGCGACGACCGCCGACGACCAGATGGCCAGCGGCAAGATGGTGTCCCGGTCTTCCTCGGGTTTAGCTAGTTCGGTGAGCAGGCGCTTGCAGGAGTCCATGACGAACTGGAGGTCCTGAATTATCGCCGCCTGATCGGCCAGAACGTACGCCGAGGGCACGTCGAGGGCCACCGTCAGCATCGGCTTCTCTGGCGATGCGGCATCCATGTCGTCGATCACTCCTCGCGCTGGCTTCCCGGCTCCCGCGCCTAGATCCTCGCACAGGGACGGCTCGCGCCCGTCTCACAACGTGACAAGCTCCCGGTGGCGGCGGGGCCAGCCGGCGATTCAGGGCGGCCTGTTGGCGGCAGGGGCGCCGGAGGGAGACCTAGGCCGCCGAAGGTGCGGTCGTAGCCCACCGGATGGCGTTCACCATGGCCCGGCCCGCCGGGCGGACCACCACCGCCTCGGTCACCGGCAGGCGGGGCAGGCGGAGCGGCCGGCGGGCCCAGCCGGGCAGCATCGACACCGCGGCCGCGGCTAGCACTCCGTAGGGGGCCCGGGCGATCGCCGGAAGCGGGGGGCTGATGAGCAGGAACCTGGCCGCGTCACGCGCTTCGGCGGTGGCGGTCAGCTCGGCCCGGTACCCGGCGATCCGGTCGGCGAGTTCGGCCTCGGTGCGAGGCGGGTCGGGCACGCCGAGCTCGGTGCCGATGCGGGCCATGTCGGCGACGTAGCCGTCGCGTCCCGCCTGGTCCAGCGGGTGAGCACCGAAGCGCGCGTGGGCGCGCAGGAAGCTGTCCGCCTCGGCGATGTGAACCCACGTCAGCAGGTGCGGGTCGGCGGCGGCATACGGGCGCCCGTCGGGCGCGGTCCCGGTGACATGCCGGTGAACGGCCTGGACGCGGGCGATCGCCGCCTGCGCGTCCTCGGCCCGGCCGAACGTGGTGACGGCGAGGAAGTAGCTGGTCCGCTGTAGCCGTCCCCAGGGGTCACCGCGGAAATCCGAGTGCTGGGCCACCGCGGCCATGGCCAGCGGATGCAGCGACTGCAGCAGCAGGGCCCTGATCCCGCCCACGAACATCGACGAATCGCCGTGCACCGTGCGGACCGGCCGGTCCGCGGCGAACCAGCGCTCGCCCTCGGCCTGGATCTGCCGATGGCGCGCCGGACCCTGGGGCCCGGCTACGCGCTCGAAGATCGCCGCGCCGATCCGGCTGCGAAGGCGATCGGCTGCGCCCTGGTTATCCATATTCTCAGTATCGCTCCCCGGCCGCCGAGCTTCCCGCGTGGGCGCCCATGGATCATCCCTGTCCCCGGGGCAGGCCGGGCCTGACCCCGGCCTGATCCGGTTCTGCGCTGCTGGCCGGGGGTTAGCTAAGAACGCCTTGATGAGGTGAGGGAGGCGAATACGATAACGGAACTCAGGTAGTGACCGGTCTCATAATCGAACGCGCCGCCGCAGGTTATCAACCGGAGGGCCGCATAGTTGGTCTGGGCGTAAATGGTCTGCGCCGGGAAATCGGCCTTGAGGTACTTGCGCACGCCGGTGACGCGGAAGATTGCCGTGATCCCGTCGGCGAGCTGTACATCTACGGTATCCCCGGGGCGCAGGGCACCGAGGCGGAAAAATACCGCGGGCCCCTGGTAACTATCGACGTGACCTTCGATGACGGACGCGCCGATATGGCCTGGTGTCGTTGAGTACTTGTACCAGGCCGCCTCGTCGGCGCTCGTGACGAGGGACGGCACCTGCATCGTGCCGTCGGAGTTGACGCCCAGGTGCAGCAGTTTCGAGTTCACGCCAATGGCCGGGATATCGACGGCGACCGGCATTGAGGGCCGCAAAGACGGCCCTTCGGCCTTTCCGCCCGGCCCGATAGCGCCCGCGGCCGCCGCCGCGGGCTGCGGCGCATGCACCTGGGAACTGACCGCGACGATGACCGCGCCGACCCCGGCCAGGATGAGAAGGACGCCGACGGCCCCGGCGAGGCGGGCGCGCAGGCCCCCGGGGGGAGTCGGTGGCGGGGAGGCGTACCCGGTCTCCGGCCACGCGACGACCACGCGGAACCCGGCTATACGCCGCCATCCCGCATCCCTCAATGCCGTCGGGCCTTCCTCTTCGCCTGGCCTCTACTGTAGAAGCGTAATATTCCGATGATGAACACGCCATTGCATGGCTGTGCCGTTTAAGGGGCATTACGTTATGGTCGTCGGCACTTTGGAAGACTTGCCTTCGGCCGGCCTGGGTAGGGACCAGGTCGCCACGCGTTTCTCTATCCGATGCCGGTTTATGATGCCGGGGCCGGGAAACGGGACCGCCGCCTGCCGGGCGCATGAGGAGGTTCGATGAAGGTGCGCACCACCATCACGGGAGCAGCGCCCAGGGTGCGGCTGACCGTCGTCGGCTGGGGCACCGTGGCCATCCTGGCGTCCGTCGCGGTCGCGGGCTGCACGTCGTCCTCGTCCTCGTCGCCACCCAGTGGCACGCCATCACCCTCAGTAACCGACTCTAGCAGCGACTCGGCTGGGGGCGGCACACCGAGCCCGAGCGCCAGTGACACGCCCAGCCCGTCCACGCTGCCGTCGTTCACCACGTCACCGGCAACCAGCCCGTCCGCGACGTACAGCCCGCCCACGACGGAGAGCCCGACCGTTTTCCCCACCGCCGCTCCGCCTACTGGCGGTGGCGGCACCGCGGGATTCCAGGACGCCCTGCTTCTCGGAGTAGGCGCCGCGGCGGTAGTGGCCGGAGCGGGGAGCATCGTCTACCGCAGAAGGCTCCGCAGGCATCGTTGACCCGCGGGTTACCCTCGTCCGATCCAGCTTCCCGGCAGTCGCTGGCCGGGCTTCCATGCCGCCGGCGGCTGGCCTGGCGGCCCGGTTCCTGCCGCCTGCGGCTGCACGTAGGTCAGCCGGTCCGCGCGCTGCGAGCGCATCGGCTCGGCGAGGTCCATGGCGGTGAAGGCCGCTGGCCACTTCGTGTGGCCGTATCCGATGCCGAGGTCGCAATGATGCAGTTCGACCTCGACCAGCCGCCGGATCAGCAGCTCATCCGCGGGAAAGGACCGGGAGTCCAGCACCCGCACCGGGACCCGCCACCCGTCATCGGGCAGTTGCCTGGCGATGACGCGAAGGGCCATCGCCGAGTCGGCCAGGTCGGCCATGAGCTCGTTCGGCCTGGCGGCCGCGGTGCTCTGGATGTCGGCTTCCCGCGCCTCCGCGCTGGCGTAAGCGGGGCGATCCTGGCCGGACCGCGCGCCGATCAGCAGGTTTCGCATCCCGTCGGCACCGCGGGCCAGGTGCGCGAGGACATGGGCCCGCGTCCATCCCGGCAGCAGAGACGGCGCCCGGAGGTCGGGTTCGGTGATCACGCGGGCCGCGTCGAGCAGGCGCTGTGTCGCCTGATCGATCTGGTCGCTCAGCTGACGTTGTGCGGCGTCCATCTGTTCACTTTAGGAAACCCGCGGCCGCTGTGTCATTCGGGCCGCGGGCCAGGCGTGCGTCGACCGGCCCCGTCAGGGCGCCGGCCACGGTGATCTTGCCAACCAGGCCATGACCGGGAATGCTGGCCATGTGATCGACCCTGACTCGGCGGTACCGCCGTATGAGCAAGTCGCGAAGATGATGCGGGACGAGATTGCCCAGGGCACCCTGACCGGGCGGGTCCCCTCGCTTCATACGATCGCCGAGCATCACCACGTCTCGCACCGCGTGGCCGAACGCGCCCTCAAGATCCTGGAGGGCGAGGGCAAGATCGCCCATGTGCCCGGCCAGGGGCACGTGGTGCGCGGTCACCCGGGCTGAGCAGCGGGAAAGGCCCGCTCAGGACCGGGCCGGGTCCGTCTCCACCGCCCGGTAGCTCCCCGAACTGCCCCGCACCACCAGCTCGATCGACAGCTCCTGGCGCAGCGGGTGAACCCGCTCGCCCCGGAGCAGGGAGCAGAGCCGCCTGGCTCCTTCGCTGCCGGACCGGCCGAGCGGCTGCCTGACCGTGCTGAGGCCGAGGAAGGCCGCGGACTCGATGTCGTCGAAACCGATGACCGACAGCTGGTCAGGCACGGCCACGCCGAGGCGGTCCGCGGCCGCCAGGACGCCGATGGCCTGGGTATCGGAAGCGGCGAAGATCGCCGACGGAGGGTCAGGTGATTTCAGCAGCCGGGCAGCCTGCTCGGCCGCCGTGGCGGCGTCATGCGGCCCTCGCCGGACCAGGCCGGCCTCGGCCTTGATGCCTCCGGCGGCCAGGGCCTGCCGGTACCCGCGCAGCCGGTGCGCCGAGGAGGTGAAGCCCAGATCGGCTGGCGGCCTGCCGAACACCATGTCGCCGACGAACGCGATGCGGCGGTGCCCGAGGCCAATCAGGTGCTCGGTCGCCAGCCTGCCGCCCAGGACGTTGTCGACGACCGTCTGCGGGACCCCGGGGTTGACCGCGTCCACACTGACCAGCGCGACGCCGGCCCGGGAGAACTGGTCAAGCTGCTCGCGGGAGAACGGCAGGGAGATGGTCAGGACTCCGTCGGCCCGGTGGGTCGGCAGCAGGGATTCCAGGTGCCGGTCCCGCTCCAGCGGGGTATCCACGTTGCAGACGATGGTGTCGTATCCCTGTTCTTCGAGCGTGGCGAGCGCGCTCGCCACCCGGACCACAGTCGACGGCCTGGTCAGATGCGTGACGATGACGGCGACGGTGCGCGGCGTGCCGCGAACCAGGGCCGCCGCCGCGTGACTGGGCCGGTATCCCAGCCGGTCGATGGAATCCTGCACGGCGCGCAAGGTGGCCGCCCGAACCTGCTCGCTCCCGTTCAGGACCCGCGACACTGTGCCCACACCGACGCCGGCGTCCGCGGCCACGTCGGCGATCGTGACCCGGCGGACCGGAGCCGTGCCCGGCGACCACGGGCCGCCGACGGCGCCTGGTGCCGATTCGCCCCTGGGAACGGGGAGCGTTCCAGGCTGGAAGCGCTTCCAAGCCAGCGCCGGCCCGCTATGATCCCGCGCGCCAGGACCGTCACGGACTCTGTTCGGGCGCTGTTCATCGCCCGTGCTCGCGCCTACCCGCAGCGTCGTGGCCACGACCTCGCCCGGCCCCTGATCAGGGCCGTGGTCGATCTGCCGCAGCGCCCGGCCGATGACTCGCCGGGCGATGTCATCGATCGGGATCGTCACACTGGTCAGTTGCGGGTGCATCAGGCCGGCCGCGAGGGTCCCGTCGAAGCCGGTGACGGCGAGGTCGACGCCGATCCGCAGCCGCAAATCCGCGGCGACACCGTAAACGACCGAGGCGAGCCGGTCGCTGCCGGTGACGATCGCGTCCGGGCGGGCCTCAGGGCGAGCGGGACCTAGCAGCGACCCGATCTTCCTGCGGGCGCTGGCGTCGTCCACGAATAGCATGTCGGCCTGGTCTGCGGGGATCCCGCCGCGGCTGAGGCCGGCCTTGAATCCGGCCGCCCGCGCGCTATCCCAGTGCTGCGACGTCCGGTAGCCCACGAACGAAACGCGGTTGAAGCCCCTGCTAAGGACGTGTTCGACGGCCGTCGCGGTAGCTTCGTGGTTGTCGATGTCGACCCACTGCTGCGGCAGCGAGGGGCCGGTCCGGCCGAAGCAGGCGAACGGCACCCCGGCCTCGGCCAGCATCGCCACCCGGGGATCATCCTGCTCCAGTTCTGACAGCAGGAAGGCGTCCACGCTCCGGCTCGCGATCAGGCGGCGTATTTCGTCGCGCGGGTCGCCGTCAGGAACGGCGATCACCGTGCTGTAGCCCCGGCGCGCGCTCGCCGCCGCCAGCGACTGGAGGAACTGCTGCATGATGTAGTTGTCCGGCAGCAGCTGGACTCGCGGCATGACGTAGGCGATCTGGTACGTCCGGCGCGAGCGCAGGCTCCGCGCGCCGTGATGCGGGTGGTAGCCCAGCGCCGCGATCGCGTCACGCACCCTGCCCTTGGCCGCGTCACCGACCCGGCCGCCGCTGTTGAGCACGTTGGAGACGGTTTGCCGGGATACCCCGGCGGCCCGGGCCACGTCCTGGATCGTTACCGGCCGCGTGTTCACGGGGCTGGCCTGGCCTGATCGAGACCCAGTCACCTCGCCACCTTACCCCGGTGCAGCTCACCTCTTGACGACCTAGACAGCTAGCGGCCCTTTATGATAGATCGATCTATCATAAAGGCTGGATCGCGGCCCGCGCCTGCGGCGGGCTCGGGCCGCGATCCAGCTGTTTGCGGCCCGGCCGGATCCTCCGCGGCGGCTAGGGCCGCCACCAGCCGGCGATGAGTTCCCCGGCGCCGTGGGCGTTGATGACCCGGTCGGCGGCTATTCCGGCCTCTTCCGCCCGGACGGTACCGTTGCCTAGCCAGTCCAGCTGACCAGGCGCGTGCGCGTCGGTGTCGATGGCGAAGAAGCAGCCGGCCTCCGCGGCCAGCCGGAGCAGCCGGCCCGGCGGGTCGCGTCGCTCCGGCCGGCAGTTGATCTCGACGGCGACACCCGCCTCCCGGCAGGCACCGAAGACCGCCCCGGGATCGAAGGCCGATTCCGGCCTGCGGCCGCGGCCCCCGAGCAGCCGCCCGGTGCAGTGGCCGAGCACGTCAACGTGGGGGTTGCGTACCGCGGCCACCATCCGCTTGGTCATCGGCCCGGCGGGCATCCGCAGCTTGGAGTGGACGCTCGCCACCACGATGTCCAGCCGGCCGAGCAGGTCCTCGCTCTGGTCGAGTGAGCCGTCGTCGAGGATGTCGACCTCGATCCCGGTCAGGATGCGGAACGGCGCCAGCTCGGCGTTCAGCTGGTCGACCAGCGCGAGCTGAGCGCGCAGGCGCTCGGCGGACAGCCCGTTGGCCACCGTCAGCCGCGGCGAATGATCGGTCAGCGCGATCCACTCGTGCCCGAGCTCGCGGGCGGCCTCGGCCATCTCCCGGGGCGGGCTGCCGCCGTCGGACCAGTCCGAGTGCGTATGGCAGTCGCCGCGCAGCGCGGCCCGCAGCCCCGTGCGCTCCGAGGGCGGCTGCTCCGCGAGCAGCCGGGCCAGGTAGCCGGGCTGCGCCCCGCCCGCGGCTTCGGTGATGACCTGGGCGGTGGTCGCGCCGATGCCCTTCAGGGCCTCAAGCGTGCCTGCCTCGATCCGGCGGTCAAGCTCGCCCGCCGGCAGGCCGTCGAGCACCGCGGCGGCCCGCCGGAACGCCTGGACGCGGTACGTCGGTGCCCCGCCCCGCTCCAGCTGGAAGGCAATCTGCCGCAACGCCTCTACCGGCTCCGCCTCGCGCATCACGCGACCGTTATCGGGCGAGCAATTCGGCCCATACGACCTTGCCGGGCCAGCCGGGAACGGTTTCCCAGTTCCAGCTGGCACACACCGCCTCGACGAGGATCAGGCCGCGGCCGCCCTCGTCATCGGGGCCGGAGGGTTCCGGGACCGGCGCTCCCGCGATGCCGTCCCAGACTTCGATCATGACCCGAGTACCGTCGGTGCCCAGCCGGACGATCACCACCGGCAGCCCGGCCCCGTCGTACCGGGGGCGGCCGTCCGGGCGCGTCGATGCCCGGACGGCGTTCGTGACCAGCTCGCTGACGATGAGCTCAGCCGCTTCGGCCACCTCGTGAAGTCCCCATTCGGCCAGCACCGCGCGGGTATGCAGCCGCGCGCACGGCGTGGCGGTGACCAGGGCACCCAGCGGGAGGGAGCTCGACAACGGCCATGATGTCGTCATGCTGGCCGGATCCGTGACCGTGGCCGGCCCGATCACCGCAGTGCCCTCGCCCATGGTTGGCGCATCCCTCCCTTCGACCGCAGCACCAGCGTAAGGCCCGTGAGGCGCCGGGGCCAGCATGATGGCATGAGCGGCGGCAGGATGCCGGTGGTGCACCTGAGCCACGGCGCGCCGCCACTCGCGGATGACCCGATCTGGCCGGGGGGCGGCGGCCTGGCCAAGCGCTCCGTCCGGCTCGGCTAGCGGCCTGTCCCCGCCCGGATGGGAACTTCTTAGCGAAGGTTAATGATCTTGGGTCTGTCTAGCACCCATAGATACGGCCTATCGTCTAGTCATGACCACGAATGACACGCTGCGGGTAACCGACTCACGGACCGGCCGCAGCTACGAACTCCCTATCGTCGACGGCGCTATCCGCGCGATTGACCTACGGCAGATCAAGACATCCGATGACGACTTCGGGATGCTCTCCTACGACCCGGCCTTCCAGAACACCGCGAGCTGTCGCAGTGCCATTACCTTCATCGACGGCGACAAGGGCATCCTCCGCTACCGCGGCTACCCGATCGAGGAGCTGGCGAGCCGCGCGTCCTTCCTGGACGTGGCCTGGCTGCTGCTCAACGGCGAGATCCCGGACAAGGCCGAATCGTCCGCATGGGCCCGCCAGATCTCCCATCACACCTACGTGCACGAGAACGTCAAGAAGTTCATCGACGGCTTCCACCATGACGCCCATCCGATGGGCATCCTGGTCAGCACCCTGGCGGCGCTGTCGACGTTTTACCCGGAAGCTAAGAACGTCCACGACAAGGAATGCCAGGACGAGCAGGTAGTGCGGCTCATCGCAAAGATGCCCACCCTCGCGGCCTTCGCCTACCGGCACGCGCGGGGCCTGCCGTACGCCTATCCCGACGACGAGCTGTCCTACGCCGGCAACTTCCTCAACATGATGCGGAAGATGACCGAGCCCAGGTACAGCCCGGACCCCGTACTCGAGCATGCCATCGACGTGCTGCTCATCCTGCACGCCGACCACGAGCAGAACTGCTCCACCAACGCGATGCGCGGCGTCGCCAGCTCCCAGGTCGACCCGTACTCGGCGGCCGCTGCCGCGGCGGCGGCCCTGTACGGCCCGCTGCACGGCGGCGCGAACGAGCAGGTGCTGAACATGCTGCGGGAAGTCGGCTCCGTGGCGAACGTGCCCGCCTACATCAAGCGGGTCAAGAGCGGCGAACTGCGGCTGATGGGGTTCGGCCACCGCGTCTACAAGAACTTCGACCCGCGGGCGACGATCATCAAGGGTGTCGCCGACGAGGTATTCGAGGTCACCGGCCGCAACCCGCTGCTGGACATCGCGCTCGAGCTCGAGCGGATCGCGCTGGAGGACGACTACTTCATCAGCCACAAGCTGTACCCGAACGTCGACTTCTACTCGGGCATCATCTACCAGGCGATGGGCTTCCCGGTGGCCATGTTCCCGGTGCTGTTCGCGATCGGCCGGATGCCCGGCTGGCTGGCCCAGTGGCAGGAAGGCTCATCCGACCCCGAGCAGAAGATCGCCCGGCCGCGGCAGCTCTACGTCGGCGAGCCCGTCCGCCACCTCAACGGCGGGGATGCCTGACGGCCTCGATGACCTGGCTCGACCTGCCTCCTGATTCGCTGTTCGGGACAGCCAACCTGCCATACGGCGTGTTCTCGGCGGCCCAGCGCCGCCGGGATCCCGGGATCGGGGTCCGCATCGGCGACTCGGTGCTTGACCTCGCCCGGGTACTGGCCGATCCGGTCTTCGGCGAGCCGGCCCTGAACGCCTTCATGGCGCAGGGGCGGAGCCGGTGGAGCGAGGTCCGGGCCCAGATCACCGACCTGCTCACCGCGGAACGGCACCGTGGCGTCGTCGAAGCCGCCCTGTACCCGCTGGCCGCGGTGCGGTCGCACGTGCCGTTCACGCCGGGGGACTACGTGGATTTCTTCGGCAACGAGTATCACGCGGCCAACGCCGGACGGATATTCCGGCCGGACTCGGAGCCGCTCACGCCCAACTGGAAGCACCTGCCCATCGGCTACCACGGCCGTTCCGGCACCATCGTGGTCTCCGGGACCCCGGTCATGCGGCCGCGAGGCCAGCGCCTAGAGCCGCAGGACAGCGCCCCGGCGTTCGGGCCGTCCCGGCGGCTCGACTTCGAGGCCGAGGTCGGATTCGTGGTCGGCGCGGGCTCGCCGCTGGGCACGCCGGTGGCGGTGGACGAGTTCGCGGACCATGTGTTCGGCGCGTTCCTGGTCAATGACTGGTCCTCCCGCGATCTGCAATCCTGGGAGTCCAGGCCGCTCGGCCCGTTCCTGGCCAAGTCGTTCGCCACCTCGATCTCGCCGTGGATCGTGCCGCTGGCCGCCCTGGAGTACGCGCGGGTCAGCCCGCCGCCGCGCGATCCGGAACCGCTTCCGTACCTGGCCGATACCGGCAAATGGGGTCTGGACCTCGCGCTCGAGGTGCGGCTCAACGGCCAGGTGATAGCGCGTCCGCCGTTCGCCACCATGTACTGGACGCCCGCGCAGATGCTGGCTCACATGACCGTGAACGGCGCCTCGACCCGCACCGGCGACCTGTACGCGTCGGGTACGGTCAGCGGCCCGGACCGGGACCAGCGCGGCTGCCTGCTGGAACTGAGCTGGGGCGGCGCCGAACCGCTCACCCTGGCCGACGGGTCGGTGCGGACCTTCCTCCAGGACGCGGACGAGGTGACGATCACCGCCACCGCGCCGGGGGCCGGCGGCACGCGGATCGGCTTCGGTGAGGTCACCGGCCGGATCCTCCCCGCCGCCGGCGGCTAGCGGGCGGATCCGGCGGCTAGCGGCCGGACCGGGTCATCAGCTGGCGGCGGAGGCGGCCGCGACCCACTGGCGCAGCTTCTTGCGGTCGAGCTTGCCGACGCTGGTCAGCGGGATGGCATCGACGATCGTGATCTGCCGCGGGTACTTGGTGGCGGCGAGGTGCTGCCGGGCGTATCCGGTCAGCTCGGCGGGGCTGACCTCGGCGCCCGGGCGCAGGGACACGAACGCGACGATCTCCTCGCCCAGCCGCGCGTCCGGCCGCCCGACCACCCCGGCCTGCGCGACCGCCGGGTGGGTGACCAGGACGTCCTCGACGTCCCGCGGGAAAACGTTGAAGCCGCCGCGCAGGATCAGGTCCTTCTTCCTGTCCACCACGTAGAGATAGCCGTCCTCGTCCAGATGGCCGATGTCGCCGGTGTGCAGCCAGCCGCCCGCCAATGCGCTAGCCGAGGCTTCCGCACCGTGCCAGTAGCCGGTCATCACGCCCGGCGACCGTACGCAGATCTCCCCGTCCCGGCCCGGCGGCAGCGCCTGGCCGGCGTCGTCCTGGATGGACACCTCGCAGCCCGGGACCGGTAGCCCGACGCTGCCCACGCGGCGGGCGTCCGCGGGATTGGCCGAGATGAACGTCGCCGCCTCGGTGCACCCGTACCCCTCGTAGACGGTCGCGGTGGGGACCCGCGCCTCGAACTCCCGCCGGACGTCGGCGGCCAGCGGGGCCGCTCCCGACGAGATCGCGATCAGCTCGGACAGATCGGCCTCCTCCAGCGGCTGGCTGAGCAGCATCTGGATCATGGAAGGTACCAGCGCGCTGCCCTGGACACGGTGCTGCTCGGCCAGCTTCACCCACCCGGCCGGATCGAACCAGCGCATGAGGATGGTCTGGGGCTGATCGGTCCGGTGCATGCCACCGCAGAGGACCAGCAGGCCGTACGCGTGCGCCAGGGGGAGGGGCAGCACGGAGCGGAGCACGTTGGCGCGAACCGACGACTCGTGGGCGGCCGATCCGCACCAGTAGAGGCCGGCGTGGGTGAGCGGAACGCCCTTGGAGCGGCCGGTCGTGCCCCCGGTGTAGAGCAAGGCGGCCAGGTCGGTGCCCGACCGGCTGGTGATCGATCCCGGCTCAGCCGAGGCGACCTGGGCGAAGTCGAGCACGGGAACGCCTGCAGGGGTGTCCGCCGGGGCCCCGGCGACGAGGACGAACCGGACGTCCGGTGCCCCGCCCACCTCCCCATCCCCCTTCACGGCGGCGGCCACCTTGGGCAGGAACTCCGCGGTGGTCACGATGCCGACGGCACCGGAATCGACCAGTGCGTGCCTGAGTTCGTCCTCGCTGACCAGGAAGATCAGCGGGGTCACGGCCGCCCCGGCGCGCCACGCCGCCGTATAGGTGATCAGGACCTCCGGGCAGTTCGCCATTAGCACGAGGAGCCGGTCACCGGGCCGGACGCCCAGGCCGGCGAACCCGGTCGCGAGCCTGGCCGCGCGGTCGGCGAGCTGGCCGTTCGTATGCCACTGGCCCTCGTAACAGAGCGAGTCGTAGACGCCCTGCCGTTCGAGGGCCAGCTCGGCCTGCGCGGCCAGGTTCTCGTCCATGTCAGCCTCACTCGCCGAGCGTCGTCACAAGCAGCACCACGGTTGGTTCAGCCCTTACTGGCCGGTATTTACCCTAAGGGCGGGGCCATACGACCTTGCCGGGCCAGCCGGGAACGGTTTCCCAGTTCCAGCTGGCACACACCGCCTCGACGAGGATCAGGCCGCGGCCGCCCTCGTCATCGGGGCCGGAGGGTTCCGGGACCGGCGCTCCCGCGATGCCGTCCCAGACTTCGATCATGACCCGAGTACCGTCGGTGCCCAGCCGGACGATCACCACCGGCAGCCCGGCCCCGTCGTACCGGGGGCGGCCGTCCGGGCGCGTCGATGCCCGGACGGCGTTCGTGACCAGCTCGCTGACGATGAGCTCAGCCGCTTCGGCCACCTCGTGAAGTCCCCATTCGGCCAGCACCGCGCGGGTATGCAGCCGCGCGCACGGCGTGGCGGTGACCAGGGCACCCAGCGGGAGGGAGCTCGACAACGGCCATGATGTCGTCATGCTGGCCGGATCCGTGACCGTGGCCGGCCCGATCACCGCAGTGCCCTCGCCCATGGTTGGCGCATCCCTCCCTTCGACCGCAGCACCAGCGTAAGGCCCGTGAGGCGCCGGGGCCAGCATGATGGCATGAGCGGCGGCAGGATGCCGGTGGTGCACCTGAGCCACGGCGCGCCGCCACTCGCGGATGACCCGATCTGGCCGGGGGGCGGCGGCCTGGCCAAGCGCTCCGTCCGGCTCGGCTAGCGGCCTGTCCCCGCCCGGATGGGAACTTCTTAGCGAAGGTTAATGATCTTGGGTCTGTCTAGCACCCATAGATACGGCCTATCGTCTAGTCATGACCACGAATGACACGCTGCGGGTAACCGACTCACGGACCGGCCGCAGCTACGAACTCCCTATCGTCGACGGCGCTATCCGCGCGATTGACCTACGGCAGATCAAGACATCCGATGACGACTTCGGGATGCTCTCCTACGACCCGGCCTTCCAGAACACCGCGAGCTGTCGCAGTGCCATTACCTTCATCGACGGCGACAAGGGCATCCTCCGCTACCGCGGCTACCCGATCGAGGAGCTGGCGAGCCGCGCGTCCTTCCTGGACGTGGCCTGGCTGCTGCTCAACGGCGAGATCCCGGACAAGGCCGAATCGTCCGCATGGGCCCGCCAGATCTCCCATCACACCTACGTGCACGAGAACGTCAAGAAGTTCATCGACGGCTTCCACCATGACGCCCATCCGATGGGCATCCTGGTCAGCACCCTGGCGGCGCTGTCGACGTTTTACCCGGAAGCTAAGAACGTCCACGACAAGGAATGCCAGGACGAGCAGGTAGTGCGGCTCATCGCAAAGATGCCCACCCTCGCGGCCTTCGCCTACCGGCACGCGCGGGGCCTGCCGTACGCCTATCCCGACGACGAGCTGTCCTACGCCGGCAACTTCCTCAACATGATGCGGAAGATGACCGAGCCCAGGTACAGCCCGGACCCCGTACTCGAGCATGCCATCGACGTGCTGCTCATCCTGCACGCCGACCACGAGCAGAACTGCTCCACCAACGCGATGCGCGGCGTCGCCAGCTCCCAGGTCGACCCGTACTCGGCGGCCGCTGCCGCGGCGGCGGCCCTGTACGGCCCGCTGCACGGCGGCGCGAACGAGCAGGTGCTGAACATGCTGCGGGAAGTCGGCTCCGTGGCGAACGTGCCCGCCTACATCAAGCGGGTCAAGAGCGGCGAACTGCGGCTGATGGGGTTCGGCCACCGCGTCTACAAGAACTTCGACCCGCGGGCGACGATCATCAAGGGTGTCGCCGACGAGGTATTCGAGGTCACCGGCCGCAACCCGCTGCTGGACATCGCGCTCGAGCTCGAGCGGATCGCGCTGGAGGACGACTACTTCATCAGCCACAAGCTGTACCCGAACGTCGACTTCTACTCGGGCATCATCTACCAGGCGATGGGCTTCCCGGTGGCCATGTTCCCGGTGCTGTTCGCGATCGGCCGGATGCCCGGCTGGCTGGCCCAGTGGCAGGAAGGCTCATCCGACCCCGAGCAGAAGATCGCCCGGCCGCGGCAGCTCTACGTCGGCGAGCCCGTCCGCCACCTCAACGGCGGGGATGCCTGACGGCCTCGATGACCTGGCTCGACCTGCCTCCTGATTCGCTGTTCGGGACAGCCAACCTGCCATACGGCGTGTTCTCGGCGGCCCAGCGCCGCCGGGATCCCGGGATCGGGGTCCGCATCGGCGACTCGGTGCTTGACCTCGCCCGGGTACTGGCCGATCCGGTCTTCGGCGAGCCGGCCCTGAACGCCTTCATGGCGCAGGGGCGGAGCCGGTGGAGCGAGGTCCGGGCCCAGATCACCGACCTGCTCACCGCGGAACGGCACCGTGGCGTCGTCGAAGCCGCCCTGTACCCGCTGGCCGCGGTGCGGTCGCACGTGCCGTTCACGCCGGGGGACTACGTGGATTTCTTCGGCAACGAGTATCACGCGGCCAACGCCGGACGGATATTCCGGCCGGACTCGGAGCCGCTCACGCCCAACTGGAAGCACCTGCCCATCGGCTACCACGGCCGTTCCGGCACCATCGTGGTCTCCGGGACCCCGGTCATGCGGCCGCGAGGCCAGCGCCTAGAGCCGCAGGACAGCGCCCCGGCGTTCGGGCCGTCCCGGCGGCTCGACTTCGAGGCCGAGGTCGGATTCGTGGTCGGCGCGGGCTCGCCGCTGGGCACGCCGGTGGCGGTGGACGAGTTCGCGGACCATGTGTTCGGCGCGTTCCTGGTCAATGACTGGTCCTCCCGCGATCTGCAATCCTGGGAGTCCAGGCCGCTCGGCCCGTTCCTGGCCAAGTCGTTCGCCACCTCGATCTCGCCGTGGATCGTGCCGCTGGCCGCCCTGGAGTACGCGCGGGTCAGCCCGCCGCCGCGCGATCCGGAACCGCTTCCGTACCTGGCCGATACCGGCAAATGGGGTCTGGACCTCGCGCTCGAGGTGCGGCTCAACGGCCAGGTGATAGCGCGTCCGCCGTTCGCCACCATGTACTGGACGCCCGCGCAGATGCTGGCTCACATGACCGTGAACGGCGCCTCGACCCGCACCGGCGACCTGTACGCGTCGGGTACGGTCAGCGGCCCGGACCGGGACCAGCGCGGCTGCCTGCTGGAACTGAGCTGGGGCGGCGCCGAACCGCTCACCCTGGCCGACGGGTCGGTGCGGACCTTCCTCCAGGACGCGGACGAGGTGACGATCACCGCCACCGCGCCGGGGGCCGGCGGCACGCGGATCGGCTTCGGTGAGGTCACCGGCCGGATCCTCCCCGCCGCCGGCGGCTAGCGGGCGGATCCGGCGGCTAGCGGCCGGACCGGGTCATCAGCTGGCGGCGGAGGCGGCCGCGACCCACTGGCGCAGCTTCTTGCGGTCGAGCTTGCCGACGCTGGTCAGCGGGATGGCATCGACGATCGTGATCTGCCGCGGGTACTTGGTGGCGGCGAGGTGCTGCCGGGCGTATCCGGTCAGCTCGGCGGGGCTGACCTCGGCGCCCGGGCGCAGGGACACGAACGCGACGATCTCCTCGCCCAGCCGCGCGTCCGGCCGCCCGACCACCCCGGCCTGCGCGACCGCCGGGTGGGTGACCAGGACGTCCTCGACGTCCCGCGGGAAAACGTTGAAGCCGCCGCGCAGGATCAGGTCCTTCTTCCTGTCCACCACGTAGAGATAGCCGTCCTCGTCCAGATGGCCGATGTCGCCGGTGTGCAGCCAGCCGCCCGCCAATGCGCTAGCCGAGGCTTCCGCACCGTGCCAGTAGCCGGTCATCACGCCCGGCGACCGTACGCAGATCTCCCCGTCCCGGCCCGGCGGCAGCGCCTGGCCGGCGTCGTCCTGGATGGACACCTCGCAGCCCGGGACCGGTAGCCCGACGCTGCCCACGCGGCGGGCGTCCGCGGGATTGGCCGAGATGAACGTCGCCGCCTCGGTGCACCCGTACCCCTCGTAGACGGTCGCGGTGGGGACCCGCGCCTCGAACTCCCGCCGGACGTCGGCGGCCAGCGGGGCCGCTCCCGACGAGATCGCGATCAGCTCGGACAGATCGGCCTCCTCCAGCGGCTGGCTGAGCAGCATCTGGATCATGGAAGGTACCAGCGCGCTGCCCTGGACACGGTGCTGCTCGGCCAGCTTCACCCACCCGGCCGGATCGAACCAGCGCATGAGGATGGTCTGGGGCTGATCGGTCCGGTGCATGCCACCGCAGAGGACCAGCAGGCCGTACGCGTGCGCCAGGGGGAGGGGCAGCACGGAGCGGAGCACGTTGGCGCGAACCGACGACTCGTGGGCGGCCGATCCGCACCAGTAGAGGCCGGCGTGGGTGAGCGGAACGCCCTTGGAGCGGCCGGTCGTGCCCCCGGTGTAGAGCAAGGCGGCCAGGTCGGTGCCCGACCGGCTGGTGATCGATCCCGGCTCAGCCGAGGCGACCTGGGCGAAGTCGAGCACGGGAACGCCTGCAGGGGTGTCCGCCGGGGCCCCGGCGACGAGGACGAACCGGACGTCCGGTGCCCCGCCCACCTCCCCATCCCCCTTCACGGCGGCGGCCACCTTGGGCAGGAACTCCGCGGTGGTCACGATGCCGACGGCACCGGAATCGACCAGTGCGTGCCTGAGTTCGTCCTCGCTGACCAGGAAGATCAGCGGGGTCACGGCCGCCCCGGCGCGCCACGCCGCCGTATAGGTGATCAGGACCTCCGGGCAGTTCGCCATTAGCACGAGGAGCCGGTCACCGGGCCGGACGCCCAGGCCGGCGAACCCGGTCGCGAGCCTGGCCGCGCGGTCGGCGAGCTGGCCGTTCGTATGCCACTGGCCCTCGTAACAGAGCGAGTCGTAGACGCCCTGCCGTTCGAGGGCCAGCTCGGCCTGCGCGGCCAGGTTCTCGTCCATGTCAGCCTCACTCGCCGAGCGTCGTCACAAGCAGCACCACGGTTGGTTCAGCCCTTACTGGCCGGTATTTACCCTAAGGGCGGGGCCATCCGCGATCAACCGTCCCGGAACCGGTCAGGTCAGGTCAGGTCAGCTTGATCTCGAAGTACGGGCTCTGGTGCCCTGGTCGGATTCCAAGCCGGATCAGGGACTGGCATCCGCGATGCTCTGCGATCATTGCCAGGTGGGCCGAGTGAAGATGCATGACGGCGAAATCGCGACCGACTCCGGGCTCGTGCGCCGGCTCCTGCGGCACCAGTTTCCGCACTGGGCAGACCTGCCGATCGAGATGGTTCCCTCCTACGGCACCGACCACGACATCTACCGGCTCGGCGGCCTGCTCTGCGCCCGGATGCCGCGGACCGGGTGGGCCGCAGGGCAGGCTGAGCGAGAAGCGGTCTGGCTGCCGCGGCTCGCGCCGCACCTGCCCCTAGCGCTGCCCGAGCAAGTGGCGCTGGGGCAGCCGGCGGACGGCTACCCCTTCACGTGGTCCGTTTGCCAGTGGCTGCCCGGCGACAACGCCAACGGCACCATCAGCGACCTCCGGCAAGCCGCTACCGACCTCGCCGGCTTCGTCACCGCGATGCGCCGGATCGACACCACCGGAGCACCGCCCTGGCCCGCGGGCGCGCGCGGCGCGCCGCTGACCGACAACGATGAGCGCGTCCGCCGCTCCATCGAAGGGCTCGGCGACCGGATCGACGGCACCGCCGTCACCCGCTCCTGGGAGGAGTCACTGGCGGCGCGGCCCTGGAACCGCGACGTGTGGGTGCACGGCGACCTGCTCCCCGGCAACCTGCTGGTCAATCACGGCCGGCTGTCCGCAGTCATCGACTGGGGCGCACTCAACGCCGGTGACCCGGCTTGCGACCTCCAGCCCGCATGGAACATCTTCGCCGGGCACAGCCGCGAGCTGTTCCTGTCCGAGCTCGGCGCCGACGACGACGCCTGCCTGCGCGGCCGGGGCTGGACGCTCTTCCAGGCGATCACCGGCCTGTACTTCTGGGACACCAACCCCGGGATGATCCGGCAAGCCTCACACGCGCTTGCCCAGGTCCTCGCCGGCGCGTGATGCCAGCCCGCACGCGCGGCACCGGACAGCGTTGACACGCTTCCTGCCATGCTCGTAGCGTTGGAACGCTCCAACAGTCCGGCCAGTAGCGAGGCAAGCAGCGCGAGCGGAGGAGGGTGCGGTGACACCCACGGACGGCGGGCACACCGCCCGCAGGCCGACCCTGGAGACCGTCGCGGCCCGGGCCGGCGTGTCCAAGTCGCTGGCCTCGCTGGTGCTGCGCGACTCGCCGAAGGTCAGCCCGGCCAGCCGGGAGGCCGTGCTGCGCGCCGTCGCCGAGCTCGGGTACCGGCCCAACGCGGCGGCCCGGCTGCTCGCCGAGCGGCGCTCCCGTACGGTCGGGGTCCTCCTGAACGACCTGCGCCAGCCCTGGTTCGCGGACATGCTCGACGGCCTGACCCCGGCGCTGCACGCGGCCGGCAAGCACATCCTGCTGGGTGACGGCCGGATCGACCGGATGCTGGACGAGACCCTGAGCTGGTCGTTCCTCGATCTCGGCGTCGACGGCCTCGTCCTGGCCGGGTCGATCCCCGTCTCGCCGGCGATCATCGACGTGGCCGGCCAGATCCCGACCGTCGCGGTCGGCGGCCGCGGCCTGGATCTCCAGCTGCCGCACGTGGACGTGCTGGCCAACGACAACCATCTCGGCGGGACGCTGGCGGTCCGGCACCTGATCGAGTTCGGGCATACCCGGATCGCGCACATCTCCGGCCTGCCCAGCGTGGCCGGCCGCCTGCGCATGCAGGGCTACGAGGACACGATGCGGGCGGCGGGGCTGTCCGCGAACGCATCCGTCGAGACTGGCGACATGAGCGAGGAGGGCGGCTACCGGGCGGCGGTCCGGCTCCTGAGCCGCCCGGACCGGCCGACCGCGATCTTCGCCGCTAACGACCTGACCTGCGTCGGGGCTCTCTCCGCGGCGGCCGCGCTCGGCGTCCGGGTGCCCGAGGAGCTGTCGCTGGTCGGCTTCGACAACTCCGTCCTGGCCCGGCTGCGGGCCCTCTGGCTCACCAGCGTGGACGGCACCGCCTTCGCGATGGGGCAGCAGGCCGCCCTGATCCTGCTGGCGCGCATCGAGCATCCGGCCGCGCCCGGCGAGACCTTGCTGATGCCGCCGCGGCTGGAGGTACGCGGGTCGAGCGGTCCCGCCCTCACCTGACCGCCGGTAAGTCCATCAAGGGCGAAGACCATTTTGACCGAACGGACCCCGGTGCCTGCCCCGGATCACCGACCTCAGCTTCCGGCGGCGTCCGCGGGATGGCTCCCCGGCCGGGGGAGCGGGCAGGTGAAGCGGTCTAGGCGGAATCCCAGTGCGGCGGCCGCTCGCGGTAAAGACGCTCGTCATCGTCCGGCTCGGGCGGTTCACCCCAGCCGACGTCGGTGTCGTCCTGGCTCCGCACCGGCACCACCGGCGTGCCGTCCGGGTCTGGATCGGCGCTGGGCGGCTGGCGGGGGGCTTTATCCGGCGGCATGGTCATCATCATCCCTCGGCAAAGTCACGTATCGTACTTGAGGGCCGTCAAGAGCCGGCCAGCCAGCATGCCGCCGCGGCCCGTACCCGAGTAACCCCTGGAGAGAAATGCCCAAACGGCTTCGTCCCTACGGCTCTGCAGTAGACGCCGAGTCTGCCGCACTCGCCCGGGCCGGCCGGGAGCAGCAGCTGAGCGCGGGCGCGAGCTGGCCAGCACGATGGCGGCGCGCGACATCGCCAGTCAGGCGGCCGAAGCTATCCGCGAGCTGCACGACCTGACGTCTGACGGTGCCGACTTCGCGAGCCTCGACGATGCGCGCGACGTTATCGCGAACCTGGAGCAGATGGGGCAGGACCTGCCGCAGCTGTGCGAGCAGCTCGCCAGGATCCTGGTGGTGCAGCGCGAGGAAGGGCAGATCACGCCGGGTCCCGGCCAGGATCCTGACTTCTGGGTCGTGGAGGTGGTCGAGGCGCTCGCGGCCGCGGGCCAGGCCGCGGACATGATGACCGCGGCCCTGACCCAGGCCCGCAAGACCTCGGCCGAGCTCAGGTCGGCGCGCTAAACCCGCTACCTGCCGGAAACCCGAGCGCGCCATGCTGTGCGCATGGCGGCCCGGCGCGGTCCGCATCGACTTCACCTCGGCGTGGCGCGCGTCCAGTCTCTTGATCGCGCCGCAGCCGACGATGGCGCCGCCGTCGATCGTCATCTGACAAGGCCCGCCTGATTCCCCCGGCTTGACGCTTGCCGATATCGGCATATGATGGCGCCCATGGCACGAGCAGCGACGACGTCGGACGTCTTCAACGCGATCGCCGAGCCGCAGCGCCGGGAGATCCTGGTGCTGCTGCGGGCGGGTGAGCGGCCGGTGACCGAGTTGGCTCAGGAGCTGGGGATGACCCAGCCGGGGGCGTCCAAACACCTGCGGGTGCTCCGGGAGGTCGGGCTGGTGCGGGACCGCAAGGCAGGCAAGCAGCGCCTGTACGGCCTTGACGCCCGCGGGCTGCGACCCGTCCACCAGTGGGCCGGCGGGTTCGAGCGGTTCTGGAACGAGAGCTTCGACCGGCTGGAGGAGTACGTGCAGGACCTCAAGCAGGCAAGGCAGGAGGAGTAGCTGATGAGCGTGACAGGACGGGACGCGCCGGCGCAGTCCGCGACGGCCGACCGCGAGATCGTGATCTCCCGGGTCATCAGTGCCCCACGGGAGCTGGTGTTCGAGGCGTTCACCGAGGTCCGGCACCTGTCGCGGTGGTGGGGACCGGAGGGGTTCACCACCACCACGCGGGCGTTCGAGTTCCGCGTCGGCGGGGAGTGGGACTTCGTGATGCACGGACCGGACGGGACGGACTACCAGGAGTGGATCTCCTGGACCGAGATCGCCCCGCCGGATCGGATCGCGCTGCTGCACGGTGAGTCCCGCGGCGACCCGAACGCCTTCGAGTCGGTCCTCACGTTCGCGCCCGACGGCGCGGCGACCCGGATCGAGATGCGCACGGTGTTCCCCGCCAGGGAGCTGCGCGACGAGGCGGTCGAGAAGTACCACGCGATCGAGGGCGGCCAGCAGACCCTGGGCAAGCTGGCTGCCTACGTCACCGAGATCGTCCGGAAGGGAGCGGAGGACTGATGGCAGGGAAGGTGTTCTTCAGCGTGACGATGTCGCTGGACGGGTTCATCGCGCCCGAGGAGCGCAGGGACGACCCGGATGTGCAGCGCTGGATGGCGCAGTGGATGGAACTGCAGCGGTGGATATTCCCGCAGCGGTTCTTCCGGGAGAACCTGAAGCTCGGCGAGGGCGGCGAGGAAGGGCGCGACAACGACATCGCGCGGGAGACGTTCGAGCGCACCGGCGCGAGCGTGATGGGCAAGCGCATGTTCCACCTCGGCGAGCAGGCGTGGCCGGAGGAGGCGCCGTTCCACACGCCGGTCATCGTCGTGACGCACGACAAGCGTGACCCCTGGGAGCGGCCGGGCGGGACCACCTTCCACTTCGCCAACGACGGCATCGAGCCCGCGCTCGAGCAGGCCCGCGAGGCCGCCGGCGACCGGGACGTCCGCATCGCGGGCGGCGGCGCAACGATCCTGGAGTACGTGAACGCCGGCTTGATCGACGAGTTCACGATCGCGCTGTCACCCGTGCTGTTCGGCTCCGGAATCCGCCTGTTCGAGGGCGTGGACGCGGGCCGCGTAGCCCTGGAGCAGGTCCGCGCGGAGCCAACGCAGCGGGTGACCCACCTGACCTACGCGGTCCGGGAGCGGTAACTGTCCCGACCTCAGCGCTCCCCGCCGAGGTCAGCAGCACGGTGAGATCCTCGACGCCCTACCCGTCAGTGCACCCGGCTAACGCACTCCGGACCCGGACACGCGCGACCGCGCTCCCCAGGCTTGGGTGCCCAGCCCGGACGGTGACGGTACCCGGCGAGCCAGGCCGGGAGCGGATCCAGACGGCACCGACGCCGCCGGCGGCAGCGAAGTCGAAGGGATTATCCCCGATGAGCACCCCGGGGCCCTCGACGGCCAGGGTGACCTGCCCCCTGACGTAAGGGCGGGGCGAGCCGTAGCGGTCGACCGCGCGGAACGCCAGCCGGGTCGCGTCCACGCCGTCGCCGTCAATTTCGGCGTCGTCCGCGGTCAGCGACAGCACGTCGCCGGAGGGGTCGGAAGCCATCGAGCGAGAGACGATCTTGGCCGAGCCAAGGTAGCCGTCGATGCGCAATTCCGGCCACGATGAGCCGTCGACCGTTCTGAAGTCGACGAACGAGGGCGGGTAACCCAGGTTCGGGTAGCCGACGGTGTCGGGCAGCACCGTCGCGAAGTGTTCGCCGCCGACGTAAACCTCGAGCCGGTCGACGTTGGCGCAGATCATCGCCGCCGGCAGGCTGGTGGCCGGGGATTCCCTGCCGAAGTCCCAGTAGAACGCGGGCGCGATGACCGGAGTGCGGCGCGGGTCGGCCTGCGCCTGGTAGAGGGCGGCGCCGGGCTTGGGGATCCGGAACAGGTCCACCACGCCGGTGTACTTCACGCCCTGATGCTGGTTGCCGCTGCCGGACGGGTAGTCGAACCCGGACCACGCGAGCAGGCCGCAGTAGCGGTCGTCGGAGGCGCCGATGTCGTGCACCCGCGCGTGTGCCGTCGCCTGTCCCTGCTGGACGGCCTGGCTGTCAGTGCGCCGGTAGTACTTGGCCGGCCCGGACAGGGTGCCGACCGCCTCGCTGACCAGGTACGGCTTGCCGGGCCCGTCCACCGGCGGCTGGAGGGTCGGCTCCCTTACCCTCCTGGCGATAACCCGCTTCGCGCGGGTGATGGACGAGTAGTCGTCTTCGCCGAACACATCTTGCTCGTAGTCGGTGCCGAGCCGCAGTCCGGCCATCGCGCCGGCGGTCGGGCGCGAGTCGTCGAGGGAATGCGCGAGCGCGTTCGTGCGGGTATAGAACGGGACGTGGTTGGGGGTCTCGTTGAGCCGCGCGCCCCAGACGATGATCGACGGGTGATTGCGGTCGCGGACGATCATCTCCCCGATGTCCCGATAGGCGAGCGCCAGCCAGGACTCGTCGCCCAGGTAGCCCCATCCCGGGGCCTCCTCCCAGGCCATCAGCCCGAGCTCGTCGCACGCGTCGTAGAAGGCCTCCGACTGCGGATAGTGCGAACAGCGCACCATATTGCAGTTCAGCTCGCGCCGCATGATGCGGGCGTCCCTGGCCTGAACCCGGGCGGGCATGGCGCCGCCGGCGAACGGGAAGAACTGATGCCGGTTGACTCCGAACAGCTTGACCCTGCGGCCGTTGAGATGGAACCCGTCGAGGGAGAACGTGGCCTCACGGAACCCCGTTCGCACCCGGAAATCGTGCTGCCGGCTGCCGTCCACCAGCAGCGTCGCCACCACCTGGTAGAGCTTCGGGTGGTCGATGTCCCATAGCGTGATGTCGCCGAGCCCGGACAGCGTCGCGGTCACCGTCACCTGGCCCGCCTCGGTGATCGCGACCGGCACCCGGGCCGAGGCGATCGTGCGGGCACCGTCGAGCAGCTCGACCGCGACCTGCACCGCGCCCGCCGGCCCCGTGTTGGTCGGCCCCGTCGCGGCATCGACGGTGGCCTCGACCACCACCCGCCTGGCCGTGGTATCGAGCACGTTGACTGGCTTGGCGAACACATCGGCGAGGAAGACCGGGGGCACCACCCGCAGCCGCACATCACGGTAGATCCCCCCTGGCTGCCAGAAGTCGACGGAGGTGCTGACCTGCGGCGCCGGTCTGTCCGGCGGTACGTTGAGGTTGAAGGTGGAGTCCAGCCTTACCGCCAGCACGTTCCCGTCCGGCCGCAGCTGCCTGGTGATCTCGGCGCTGAACGGCAGGTATCCGCCGAGGTGGTCGGCCACCTCCACCCCGTTCAGGGTGACCGTGGCGCGCGTCATGGCGGCGGCGAAGTCCAGGAAGGTGCGGATGCCGCCCGGGCCGGGCGGGGCATCAAAGTGCTTCCGGTAAACCCATACGCGTTCCCAGCAGGACGGGTCCCAGTTGCGCCAGGACAGCGGCGCCACCGTGTGCGGCAACGTCACCGTCGCGAAGGCGCTGTCGTCGAAATCAGGAAGGCTGCTGCCCTCCGATGCCAGGCCGAAAAGCCACCCGGCCCCGAACTTAAGGTCACTCATCACTCACGCATCCGCCGGGGCACGTCAATGGTCGTCATGCGGAGGGAGCGTGCGCTCTTCGTGGTCGAGTTCGCGTTCCAGGATGCGCAGGCTGGAGTCGGGCAGATGGCCGGCGTCCCGCCAGCGGAGCAGTTCCTCGCGCTGGGCGTCGATGACGGCCCTGCGAGCGCGCAAGGCGGCCTCGAATTCCGGGGAGGCCGCCGGACTTGCGTCCTCGCCCGCTTCCAGCCGGTCGAGCAGTTGACGGTAACGTCTGGCCCGGTGATCGAGGCTGGCTCGCAGTGACGCCAGGGTCGATCCGGGGATACGGTCGTCGGCGGCGATCTGGTCCAGGCGGGACAGGCCGGCCTGGACCGAGGCGGCGCGCGCCTGCGTGCGCACCAGTGCCGCGTCGGCCGGGTCAGCGCGAACGCCCAGTGCCCGCGCGATCGGCGCGAACGTGAGCCCCTGGCCGACCAGGGTGACCACGACGACCAGGTAGGTGCAGAACAGGAGCAGGTCCCGGTCGGGAAAGGGGTGTCCGCTTGAGGTGACAAGCGGCAGGGTGAATATCGCCGCCAGGCTGATGACTCCCCGGGTACCCGCCCAGCTCAGCACGCCTATCTCACGACCGGAAAGATACTCGCTGCTGCGCGCGGGGGCTCTGCCCAGGCGCGTGCGCAGGGCGCGGGGCACGGATTCCGTCAGTGCCAGCCACAGCGGTCTCAGCAGCAGCACGACACCGAGGCTGATGGCCGCGGCGGCGAGGATCGTGGCGGCGGGGTAGGCCTTCAGGCCGCGGACGACCGACGCGATCTGCTCGCCGATCAGGAGGAAGACGAATCCCTGGATCAGGAAGTCGGCCAGATGCCAGACCGCACTGGCTTGCAGGCGGCTGGCGCCCGAGGTAAAGCGGGGTGTGTCGTGGCCGATCATCAGCCCGGCCACCGCGACGGCCAGCACACCGGAGACGTGCAGTTCTTCGCCGAGCAGGTAAGCGGCGAAGGGCGTGGCCAGCGAGATGACGTTGACCAGCAACGAATCGCGGATGGCAGACCGGAGCAGGCGCACGGCGACCGCGACGGCGACGCCGCATAGCAGGCCGCCCGCGGCCGCGATCAGGAAGCGCAAGACCGCGTCACCGAGGGAGAAACCACCGCTGGTCGCCGCGGTGACCGCCACGGTCAGGATCGTCAGGGCGGTGGCATCGTTGAGGAGCCCTTCTCCCTCGATGATCGTGATCAGCTTCGGCGGCAGGCCAACGCGGCCGCCGACGGCCAGCGCGGCCACCGGGTCGGTCGGAGCCAGGGCAGCGCCGAGCGCGATGCCGGCGGCAAAGCCCGCGCCAGGCACGAACAGGTCCATGCCTATCCCGACGACGACGGCGGTGGCCAGCACAAGCCCGATGGACAAGCTGATGACAGCCCGCAGGTTCTCCCGGATGGCCAGCAGGGAGGAATTAAGGGCCGCGCTGTAGATCAGCGGCGGGATGACGAAGGTCAGGATCACATGCGGATGGAGTGTGGGGTTCGGGCCCGGGAGAACGCCGTAGACCAGCCCCGCGACGGTGAGAAGCGCAGCCGCCGGCAGGCCGGTCTTGTCGGCCAGGAACTGAAGCGCGACGATGACCGCGGCGGCGGCGAGAATGAACGTCAGCAGATCCAGCATGGGGACACCTACGATAGCCGAGCAGTGCGGCCGAGACCCTGCCCGACGGTATCCCGCGACGACGCGTGCCCGTCCTGGCCGGCCTAACCCTCCGCAGTCGTCCGCGCGGCGATCGCGATCGCTGGCTTGATCAACCGTCGATCTCGATGTAGACCGTGTCGTTCATGATCTTGGTCGGGTAGGTGCGCACGTCGACGAGCACCGGGGCGCCGAGGGCCTTGCCGCTGGTGTAGTCGAAACGCCCGTTGTGCTTAGGGCACTCGATGATGCCGCCCTCGACCAGGCCGTCGCAGAGCAATGTCCGCTCGTGGGTGCAGTGACCGTCGGTGGCGTAGTAGACGTCGTCCGGCGAACGGTAGATCGCGTAGTCCTGGCCGCCGTGCTCGAAGGGGATGACGTCTTCCGGGTCGACGTCACCGGTCTGACAGGCGGCGATCCACTGGGGCATCGGGTATCTCCTCGGTGCGGGTGCGCGGTCAGGCCGCGGTCGCGTCGGTCAGCCGGCACGCGCGCCCGTCAGTCAGGGGAGTGGGCTCGTTGAACGGGGCGGCGCCGGGCAGCAGCTCACGGCGCACGTAGTACTCCTGGTCCCTGAGCTGGCGCACGATCGCGGGGATGATCTCCTTGTAGGCCGCCCACAGCGAGGGGTACACCGGCGCGCAGTCGCGGGAGATCTCCTCGTGCAGCTCGGGGAGGCGGTAGTACGGCACCATCGGGAACATGTGGTGCTCGACGTGGTAGTTCATGTTCCAGTACAGGAACCGGTTGAGGAGGCACATCTTCACCGTGCGGGTGTTCAGCCGGTGGTCGAGCACGTTCTCGCCCAGGCCGGCGTGCTGGGTGAAGCCGTAGATGTAGAACAGGCAGGCACCGTACAGCCGCGGCCCGCCGATCAGCACCACCGGCAGCCAGGTCCGCAACCCGATGGCCAGGGCCACGGTCACGGCGTAGACGGCCAGGTGGATCCGGGCGGTGCGGTATACCCTGCGCCGTTCCGGCTCAGGCACGTAGTCGGCCTCGTCGGCCGTGAGCCGGCCGCCCGCGTGCCGGAACATCAGCCAGAACGCTACCGGCACGTCTACCAGGCCGACGAGGTTCGCCAGCAGCCTGGCCAGCCGCGCCGGGCGCATGACGGCGATCTCCGGGTCCCGCCCGACGACCAGGGTGTCGGTGTGGTGCCGGGTATGGCTCCACCGCCAGGTGGTGGGGTCTCGCATGATCATGAAGGAGGCGAGCTGGTACAGGCCCTCGTCGATCCAGCGGGTCTTGAACGCCGTGCCGTGCCCGGACTCGTGCCAGCGGGAGTCCGAGGTCGAGCCGTACAGCAGGCCGTAGGCGACGAAGAACGGGACCGCCCACCAGCTGTGAAAGACCGTCCAGAAGATGATGCCGAGCCCGGCGAACAACAGGATCAGGCCGATCCAGATCGCGGTGTCACGGACCGCCGGGTAGTCGGATCGCCGCATCAGCTCCTTCATCCGCTTGCGCGGCACCGCGCTGCGGAACCAGTCGCCGCCCGCCAGGCCGGCCGCGACCGCCGCCTGGTTTTCCGGCCCGGTGAGGCTGTACCGCTCCAGCCGTTCCCTGCCCATATCCCGGTCACCTCCGCGTGGCGTCCTCGAGGTCGCCCAACCCAGCGGCGGCCTCGTTGGAGCGCTCCAATACCTTTTATCGTCACTTCTGGCCCCGGAGTCTGTCAATAGGCCGCGGGTGCCAGTCCGGCCCCTTGTTATCGCGGGCGCAAGGAGTGGGTTGGAACGCTCTATTAGTTGGGTCCGCGATCGCGATCTTCTGTACTCGGTCGAGGAAAGTCTGTGAGCTGCGTTTATGTCTAGGCTGGGCGGAAAGCGGAGAGCGGGTACGTGGAAGGGGTGGTGATGTTCGGGAAGCGGCAGAACGCAGCAGACAGCGCCGTGCCGTCGGCCAGGACGGGGCGTCAGTCCGGCCGTCTGTCGGCCGTCCGGGTAGTAGCCGCGCTGACCATGGCCTACAGCGTGGCCATTACCATCGCGCCCAGGCTGTTGGCGGGACCATGCCGGCTGGTTGACGCGGACGGCCAGGTGCCGTCCGGGATCGCGATCCTGATTCGGTCGGTCGGCGTGCGGGATGCCGCGCTGGCGGCCGCCTTCCTGCTCGCGCCGTCCGGGGCGGCCGCCAGCACCCTGACCGCGGCGCGAGTTGTCTCGGACGCCGCCGATGCCGTCTGGTTCGGGTCGCTGCCGCTGGACAGCGGCCAGCGGGCGAAGATCGGCGGGGCCGCGGCCGGCTGGGCCGCGATCGAGACCCTGGCCCAGCTGGCCGACCAGCGGCGGTGACCGCCTTGGCCTGGCCTACGGCTGGGCCGGGTCAGCATCATAGGCGCCGCGAAGCTCGTCAGTGATCAGTAATTAGTGAGCGTCAATTCACTTACCGGCGCGGGCGTGATACCGAGGCAGTCGTGGGCGATCACGTCGAGGAGCTCGGTGAGCCGCTCATCGGCGAGCCCGCTGCGGAAGAACAACGTCGACTGAATCGCCCCGATCGCCGCGTGCACGGCCAGGCGTACCTCGCCGTCGCCCAGGTCGGGCCGCAGCGGAGCGAGCAGGTGCACCCATTCCTCGATGTAGTGCCGCTGCGAGCGGCTCAGCCTGCGCCGCTCCCCGGCGGGCAGCGTGCGCACCTCCCGGTGGTAGACGGCGAGCGCGTCGCGGTCGGTCAGTGCCACCTCGATGTGGTCGCGGACCAGCATCGACAGGCTCTGCCTGTCGTCTAGGGCCGACGCGACGATCTCCGCCGCGCGGGTCATCAGCCGGTCCATGACCCGGTCGGCCATCGCCACCAGGATCGCGGTCTTGCTGTCGAAGTGACGGTAGACGCCCGATCCGACGATCCCGGCCTCGGCGCCGATGTCCGCCATGGAGATGGCGTCGAATCCGCGCCCGGCCCCGAGCGCGGCGGCCGCCTTGAGGATCCGCTCCTTGCGGTCTGGATCGCGCCGCCGCCGTGATGATATGTGCGCCGTCACCTAGCCAGTGTCGCATCTAAGCGCTAAGGTCGCTAGTGAATGATGAGTCACATTAAGGACTTACTGGGTTCGGACGGGCCCGCAGCGTCGGAGGGCTGGCGTGGACTTTGCTGAATCAGGAGAGCACCGGGCACTGCGGGCGGCGGTCGCCGGGATAGCAAAGGATTTCGGGCCGCGCTATTACGCCGAGCGGGCCGCCGAGCGCCGGCCGTGCGACGAGCTGTGGTCAGCTCTGGGCCAGGCGGGGTTCATCGGCGTGAACATCCCGGAAGCCTACGGCGGTGGCGGCGGAGGCCTGACCGAACTCGCGCTCGTCTGCGAGGAGATCGCCGCCCACGGGGTGCCGCTGCTGCTGCTGCTCGTGTCCGCGGCGATCTCGGCCGAGATGATCTCCGAATTCGGCACCGACGAGCAGCGCAAGACGTGGCTGCCCGGCCTGGCCAGCGGCGCCGTCAAGGTCGTGTTCGCGATCACCGAGCCGGACGCGGGCTCTAACACCCTTCGCATCTCCACCACCGCCGTCCGCGACGGCGGGGACTGGGTGCTGAACGGCACCAAGTACTACATCTCCGGGGTGGACGAGGCCGAAGCCCTCCTGGTCGTCGCCCGGACCGGGCAGGACGAGCGCGGCGCCCAGCTTTCGCTGTTCATCGTGCCCGCGGACGCCGCGGGCCTGGACGCCCGCCTGTTGCCGGTCGACGTGCTGCTGCCCGAGCGGCAGTTCACGCTGCACTTTGACGGAGTCCGGGTGGCCGCGGACGCGCTCGTCGGCGAAGCAGGCGCGGGTTTCAAGCAGGTGTTCCACGGGCTGAATCCGGAACGGATCACCGGCGCCGCCCTCGGCGTGGGGATCGCCCGGCATGTGCTGACCGCCGCGGCCAGGTACGCCAGCGAGCGCACGGTATGGTCCGAGCCGATCGGTGCCCACCAGGGCGTGTCCCACCCGCTGGCCAGGGCGAAGATCGAGACCGAGCTCGCCGCCCTGATGACCAGGCAGGCCGCGTGGCAGCACGACCACGGCCAGCCCGCGGGTGAGTCGGCCAACATGGCGAAGTACGCCGCCGCCGAAGCCGCGATCGCGGCCGTCGACGCCGCCATCCAGGTGCACGGCGGGAACGGCCTGGCCAGCGAGTACGGCTTGATGCCCTACTGGGGACTGGCGCGGCTGCTGCGCATCGCGCCGGTCAACCGGGAGATGATCCTCAACTTCGTCGCCCAGCACAGCCTGGGCCTGCCCCGATCGTATTAACAGCAGGAGGAGCGGTGGACCTCGCGCGCAAGACCTCGACCGGCAAGATCCAGAAGAACGTGGTGCGGTCCGAGCACGCGCAGCACTACGAAGAGGGCTGACCCGGGTGCCGGTCATAACCACCCACGTCGACCCCACCGGCGAGACCTACCGTGCCAACCGCACCGCGCAGCTGGCGGTGCTCGATGAGCTGGGTAAACAGCTTGAGCTTGCGATCGCAGGCGGCGGGGAGCGCTACCAGCAGCGGCACCGGGCCCGAGGCCGGCTGGGCGTCAGGGAGCGCATCGAGCTGCTCGTCGATCCCGACAGCCCGTTCCTCGAGCTGTCCGCGCTGGCCGCCTGGGGAACCGGGTTCGCCGTCGGCGCCAGCGTGGTGACCGGCATCGGCGTGATCTCGGGCGTGGAGTGCGTGATCATCGGGCACGACCCGACCGTCCGCGGCGGCGCGATGAACCCGTACTCGCTGCGCAAGACGCTCCGTGCGCTGGAGATCGCGCGCAGCAACCGGCTGCCGGTAATGAACCTGGTGGAGTCCGGCGGCGCGGACCTGCCGACCCAGGCCGACCTATTCGTCCCGGCCGGCCGGATCTTCCACGAGCTGACTGAGCTGTCCGCGAACGCGGTGCCCACCGTGGCGCTGGTCTTCGGCAACTCCACCGCGGGCGGCGCGTACGTGCCCGGCATGTGCGACTACGCGGTCCTGGTGGATCGCCAAGCCAAGGTGTTCCTGGGCGGACCGCCGCTGGTGAAGATGGCCACCGGCGAGGAGGCCGACGACGAATCACTCGGCGGCGCCGAGATGCATTCCCGCACCTCCGGGCTCTCCGACTACTTCGCGGTCGACGAGCTAGACGCGATCCGCATCGGGCGCGACATCATGACCAGGATCAACTGGCGCAAGCACGGCCCGCCACCGGGTCCGGCGGCACCGCCCAGGTACGACCCGGACGAGATCCTGGGCATCGTCTCCGCCGACGTGAAGGTGCCGTTCGACCCGCGCGAGATCCTCGCCCGGGTCGTCGACTCCTCCGACTTCGACGAGTACAAGCCGCTGTACGGCACCTCGCTGGTGACCGGCTGGGCGGGCATCCACGGGTACCCGGTCGGGATACTGGCCAACCAGCGCGGCGTGCTGTTCAGCGAGGAGGCCAAGAAGGCCAGCGAGTTCATCCTGCTGGCCAACCAGACCGACACGCCGCTGGTATTCCTGCAGAACACGACCGGGTACATGGTCGGGGCCAGCTACGAGCAGGGCGGCATCATCAAGGACGGCGCGAAGATGATCAACGCGGTGACCAACTCGGCGGTCCCGCACCTGACCGTCAACATGGCGTCGTCCTTCGGCGCCGGGAACTACGGCATGTCCGGCCGGGCCTATGATCCGCGCTTCATGTTCGCCTGGCCCGGCGCCAAGCTCGCCGTGATGGGCGCGGCGCAGCTCGCGGGGGTGATGTCCATCGTCGGCCGGGCGTCGGCCGCGGCCAACGGGCGGCCGTTCGATGAGGACGCCGACCGGGCCCGGACGGCCGAGATCGAGGCGCAGATCGAGGCCGAGTCGCACTCGTTCTTCGTC
Organism: uncultured Actinomycetes bacterium; assembly: GCA_963806335.1. GTDB lineage: Bacteria > Actinomycetota > Actinomycetes > Streptosporangiales > Streptosporangiaceae > Palsa-504. The sequence goes on along the minus strand of CAWDXO010000007.1, from coordinate 23,716 downwards.
ACCGGCCGCCTCTACGATGACGGCATCATCGACCCGCGCGACACCCGTACCGTCCTGGGCCTGACCCTGTCGGCCGTGCATTCGGGTCCCGTGGCCGGCCGGCGCGGCTTCGGCGTCTTCAGGATGTGATGCCAGTGACACCCGCGATCGGCAAGCTGCTTATCATCAGTAATTAGTGAGCGTCAATTCACTTACCGGCGCGGGCGTGATACCGAGGCAGTCGTGGGCGATCACGTCGAGGAGCTCGGTGAGCCGCTCGTCGGCGAGCCCGCTGCGGAAGAACAACGTCGACTGAATCGCCCCGATCGCCGCGTGCACGGCCAGGCGTACCTCGCCGTCGCCCAGGTCGGGCCGCAGCGGAGCGAGCAGGTGCACCCATTCCTCGATGTAGTGCCGCTGCGAGCGGCTCAGCCTGCGCCGCTCCCCGGCGGGCAGCGTGCGCACCTCCCGGTGGTAGACGGCGAGCGCGTCGCGGTCGGTCAGTGCCACCTCGATGTGGTCGCGGACCAGCATCGACAGGCTCTGCCTGTCGTCTAGGGCCGACGCGACGATCTCCGCCGCGCGGGTCATCAGCCGGTCCATGACCCGGTCGGCCATCGCCACCAGGATCGCGGTCTTGCTGTCGAAGTGACGGTAGACGCCCGATCCGACGATCCCGGCCTCGGCGCCGATGTCCGCCATGGAGATGGCGTCGAATCCGCGCCCGGCCCCGAGCGCGGCGGCCGCCTTGAGGATCCGCTCCTTGCGGTCTGGATCGCGCCGCCGCCGTGATGATATGTGCGCCGTCACCTAGCCAGTGTCGCATCTAAGCGCTAAGGTCGCTAGTGAATGATGAGTCACATTAAGGACTTACTGGGTTCGGACGGGCCCGCAGCGTCGGAGGGCTGGCGTGGACTTTGCTGAATCAGGAGAGCACCGGGCACTGCGGGCGGCGGTCGCCGGGATAGCAAAGGATTTCGGGCCGCGCTATTACGCCGAGCGGGCCGCCGAGCGCCGGCCGTGCGACGAGCTGTGGTCAGCTCTGGGCCAGGCGGGGTTCATCGGCGTGAACATCCCGGAAGCCTACGGCGGTGGCGGCGGAGGCCTGACCGAACTCGCGCTCGTCTGCGAGGAGATCGCCGCCCACGGGGTGCCGCTGCTGCTGCTGCTCGTGTCCGCGGCGATCTCGGCCGAGATGATCTCCGAATTCGGCACCGACGAGCAGCGCAAGACGTGGCTGCCCGGCCTGGCCAGCGGCGCCGTCAAGGTCGTGTTCGCGATCACCGAGCCGGACGCGGGCTCTAACACCCTTCGCATCTCCACCACCGCCGTCCGCGACGGCGGGGACTGGGTGCTGAACGGCACCAAGTACTACATCTCCGGGGTGGACGAGGCCGAAGCCCTCCTGGTCGTCGCCCGGACCGGGCAGGACGAGCGCGGCGCCCAGCTTTCGCTGTTCATCGTGCCCGCGGACGCCGCGGGCCTGGACGCCCGCCTGTTGCCGGTCGACGTGCTGCTGCCCGAGCGGCAGTTCACGCTGCACTTTGACGGAGTCCGGGTGGCCGCGGACGCGCTCGTCGGCGAAGCAGGCGCGGGTTTCAAGCAGGTGTTCCACGGGCTGAATCCGGAACGGATCACCGGCGCCGCCCTCGGCGTGGGGATCGCCCGGCATGTGCTGACCGCCGCGGCCAGGTACGCCAGCGAGCGCACGGTATGGTCCGAGCCGATCGGTGCCCACCAGGGCGTGTCCCACCCGCTGGCCAGGGCGAAGATCGAGACCGAGCTCGCCGCCCTGATGACCAGGCAGGCCGCGTGGCAGCACGACCACGGCCAGCCCGCGGGTGAGTCGGCCAACATGGCGAAGTACGCCGCCGCCGAAGCCGCGATCGCGGCCGTCGACGCCGCCATCCAGGTGCACGGCGGGAACGGCCTGGCCAGCGAGTACGGCTTGATGCCCTACTGGGGACTGGCGCGGCTGCTGCGCATCGCGCCGGTCAACCGGGAGATGATCCTCAACTTCGTCGCCCAGCACAGCCTGGGCCTGCCCCGATCGTATTAACAGCAGGAGGAGCGGTGGACCTCGCGCGCAAGACCTCGACCGGCAAGATCCAGAAGAACGTGGTGCGGTCCGAGCACGCGCAGCACTACGAAGAGGGCTGACCCGGGTGCCGGTCATAACCACCCACGTCGACCCCACCGGCGAGACCTACCGTGCCAACCGCACCGCGCAGCTGGCGGTGCTCGATGAGCTGGGTAAACAGCTTGAGCTTGCGATCGCAGGCGGCGGGGAGCGCTACCAGCAGCGGCACCGGGCCCGAGGCCGGCTGGGCGTCAGGGAGCGCATCGAGCTGCTCGTCGATCCCGACAGCCCGTTCCTCGAGCTGTCCGCGCTGGCCGCCTGGGGAACCGGGTTCGCCGTCGGCGCCAGCGTGGTGACCGGCATCGGCGTGATCTCGGGCGTGGAGTGCGTGATCATCGGGCACGACCCGACCGTCCGCGGCGGCGCGATGAACCCGTACTCGCTGCGCAAGACGCTCCGTGCGCTGGAGATCGCGCGCAGCAACCGGCTGCCGGTAATGAACCTGGTGGAGTCCGGCGGCGCGGACCTGCCGACCCAGGCCGACCTATTCGTCCCGGCCGGCCGGATCTTCCACGAGCTGACTGAGCTGTCCGCGAACGCGGTGCCCACCGTGGCGCTGGTCTTCGGCAACTCCACCGCGGGCGGCGCGTACGTGCCCGGCATGTGCGACTACGCGGTCCTGGTGGATCGCCAAGCCAAGGTGTTCCTGGGCGGACCGCCGCTGGTGAAGATGGCCACCGGCGAGGAGGCCGACGACGAATCACTCGGCGGCGCCGAGATGCATTCCCGCACCTCCGGGCTCTCCGACTACTTCGCGGTCGACGAGCTAGACGCGATCCGCATCGGGCGCGACATCATGACCAGGATCAACTGGCGCAAGCACGGCCCGCCACCGGGTCCGGCGGCACCGCCCAGGTACGACCCGGACGAGATCCTGGGCATCGTCTCCGCCGACGTGAAGGTGCCGTTCGACCCGCGCGAGATCCTCGCCCGGGTCGTCGACTCCTCCGACTTCGACGAGTACAAGCCGCTGTACGGCACCTCGCTGGTGACCGGCTGGGCGGGCATCCACGGGTACCCGGTCGGGATACTGGCCAACCAGCGCGGCGTGCTGTTCAGCGAGGAGGCCAAGAAGGCCAGCGAGTTCATCCTGCTGGCCAACCAGACCGACACGCCGCTGGTATTCCTGCAGAACACGACCGGGTACATGGTCGGGGCCAGCTACGAGCAGGGCGGCATCATCAAGGACGGCGCGAAGATGATCAACGCGGTGACCAACTCGGCGGTCCCGCACCTGACCGTCAACATGGCGTCGTCCTTCGGCGCCGGGAACTACGGCATGTCCGGCCGGGCCTATGATCCGCGCTTCATGTTCGCCTGGCCCGGCGCCAAGCTCGCCGTGATGGGCGCGGCGCAGCTCGCGGGGGTGATGTCCATCGTCGGCCGGGCGTCGGCCGCGGCCAACGGGCGGCCGTTCGATGAGGACGCCGACCGGGCCCGGACGGCCGAGATCGAGGCGCAGATCGAGGCCGAGTCGCACTCGTTCTTCGTCACCGGCCGCCTCTACGATGACGGCATCATCGACCCGCGCGACACCCGTACCGTCCTGGGCCTGACCCTGTCGGCCGTGCATTCGGGCCCCGTGGCCGGCCGGCGCGGCTTCGGCGTCTTCAGGATGTGATGCCAGTGACACCCGCGATCGGCAAGCTGCTTATCGCCAACCGCGGCGAGATCGCGGCCAGGATCTCCAGGACCGCGCATGGCCTGGGCATCGCCACCGTGGCCGTGTACTCCGACCCGGACGCCGACGCCCCGTACGTCACGCTCGCCGACGAGGCGGTCCGGCTGCCCGGGGCGTCGCCGGCCGACACCTACCTTCGCGGCGATCTCATCATCGCCGCGGCGCGGGCGACCGGGGCCGACGCCGTTCATCCCGGCTACGGTTTCCTCTCGGAAAACGCGGCGTTCGCGCGGGCCTGCGCCGACGCTGCGCTCATCTTCGTCGGCCCGGCCCCGGGCACGATCGCCGCCATGGGCTCCAAGGTCGGGGCCAAGGCGATCATGGCCGCCGCCGGCGTTCCCGTGCTGCCCGGCGCCACCATCACCGGCGATCCCGGGTCCGATCCCGGGGATCTAGCCGCCGCGGCGGCCCGGGTCGGGTTCCCGCTGCTGGTCAAGGCGGCCTTCGGCGGCGGCGGGCGCGGCATGCGGCTGGTCCGCGACCCCGCCGGGCTCGCCGGGGCAGTGCACAGCGCGCGCGGCGAGGCGGCGTCCGCGTTCGGTGACGGGACCGTGTTCCTGGAGCGTTTCGTCACCGACCCCCGCCACGTCGAAGTCCAGATCCTCGGGGACACGGCAGGCCAGGTAGTGCACCTGTTCGAGCGCGAGTGCTCGATCCAGCGCCGCTACCAGAAGATCGTCGAGGAGTGCCCGTCGCCGGCCGTCGGCGAGGACCTTCGCGCCGCGCTGACCGCCGCGGCCGTCGCCGCGGGCGAGGCTATCGGCTATACCGGCGCGGGCACCGTCGAGTTCGTGCTCGACCGCGACGGGTCGTTCTACTTCCTGGAAGTGAACACCCGGCTGCAGGTCGAGCATCCGGTCACCGAGGAGGTCACCGGGCTCGACCTGGTGGAAATGCAGCTGCGCCTCGCCCAGGGCGAGCCGCTGCCGCCCGAGGTCCGCGGCGCCCGGATCAGCGGCCACGCGATCGAGGTCCGGCTGTACGCCGAAGACGTCCCGGCGGGGTTCGTGCCCGCCACCGGCGTGCTGCACCGCTTCGCGATCCCGGCCGTCCCGGGCGTCCGGGTCGACACCGGCTTCCGCGACGGGTCGGTGGTCAGCCCGCACTACGACGCGATGCTGGCCAAGGTGATCGCGCATGGCCGCACCCGGGCCGAGGCGGCCAGGCGCCTGGCCCGCGCTCTGGGTCAGGCCGAGATCCACGGCGTGACCACCAACCGCGATCTGCTCACCGCGATCTTGGCCGAGCCGGATTTCCTGGCCGGCGCCACCGACACCGGTTACCTCACCCGCCACGACCCGGCCGCGCTCAGCGGGCCGGCGGTGGTCCCGGCGGTGCACGCGCTGGTCGCGGCGCTGACCCGGCAGGCGGCGCACCGCGCCGGGGCCCCGGTTCTGGGCACGCTGCCGTCCGGCTGGCGTAACGTCTACTCCGCGCCGCAGCGCGTCACCTATACCGCCGCCGGCCGCGAATACGCCGTCGCCTACCGCGTCCTGCCGGACACGGTCCGCGCGTCCGTCAACGACGAGCCACTCCAGGTGCTCGTCCGCGCGGCCGGGCCGGGGCGGGTCGATCTCGAGGCCGGCGGCACGCGCCGGGTCTACCGGGTGCACCAGGCCGGCGACGTCACGTACGTGGACGCGAGCGACGGCTCGAGTGCGCTGTCCGAGGTGCCGCGCTTCGGCGATCCGGAGAAGACGGCGCTGCCCGGGTCGCTGCTCGCGCCGATGCCGGGCCTGGTGCTGCGCGTCCTGACCGAAGTCGGCGCGATCGTCACCGCCGGTCAGCCGCTGCTCGTGCTGGAGGCGATGAAGATGGAGCAGACCGTGACCGCGCCGGCCGGCGGCGTGGTGGCCGAACTGCGCGCCAAGGCGGGGGAGCAGGTCGCCCCCGGCCAGGTCCTCGCGGTCGTGGAGACCCCGGCGGAGGCGAGGTGACGTCATGCCGGTAGACATGGCCGCGCTCGCCGACGACCTCACCGCCGAGTCCGCGGTCACCCGGAGCCTGATCGCCGGGCTCGACGAGGCTGGCTGGCACACGCCGACGCCGGCGGCCGGCTGGGACATCGCCGACCAGATCAGCCACCTGGCCTACTTCGACGAGGTCACCGTGCGATCCGCGACCCGGCCCCAGCAGTTCCTGGCCGAGCTGGCCGAGGCCGACAACGCCGGCGGCATCGACCCGGACACGATCGCCGCCCGGTTCCGCGACCGCGGCGGAGCCCAGCTGCTGGCCTGGTTCGACGCGGCCCGCCTGGAACTGCTCGGCACCTTCCGGGACATCGACCCGGCCCGGCGCCTGCCCTGGTTCGGGCCGGCCATGAGCGCCGCGTCCTCGCTGACTGCCCGGCTGATGGAGACCTGGGCACACACCCAGGACATAGCCGACGCCCTCGGCGTCACCCGCGAGCCGACCGATCGGCTGCGTCATGTCGCGCATATCGGGGTGGGCGCGCGGGCGTACAGCTACGCCGTCAACTCCAAACCCGCGCCGGCCGCCCCGGTCCGCGTCGAGCTCATCGCCCCGTCCGGCGCCACCTGGACCTGGGGCCCCGCGGATGCCGCCGACCGGGTGAGCGGCCCGGCCCTCGACTTCTGCCTGCTGGTGACCCAGCGCAGGCACCGCGACGATCTGGCCCTGGTCATCGACGGCCCGCCGGCGGCCGAGTGGATGGCGGTCGCGCAGGCCTTCGCCGGCGCGGCTGGCCCCGGCCGGCCCGCCGGACTTTTCCCCGCGCCCCGCTAAGGAGGTACGCACAATGCGCAGGCCGGTACGCATCGCGAACTGCTCCGGGTTCTACGGCGACCGCATCGCGGCTGCCCGGGAGATGCTGGCCGGCCCGATCGACGTGCTGACCGGTGACTACCTCGCCGAGCTGACCATGCTCATCTTGTGGAAGGCGCGCCGTAAGGATCCTCACCTGGGCTACGCCACCACCTTCCTGCGCCAGATGGAGGACGTGCTCGGCCGCTGCCTCGAGCGCGACATCAAGATCGTCGCCAACGCCGGCGGCCTCAACCCGGCCGGCCTGGCCGGCCAGATCACCGAACTGGCCGGCCTGCTCGGCCTGCCCGCCCGCGTCGCCTACATCACCGGCGATGACCTGGCGCCGGGCATCGGCGACCTGCAGGCGGCCGGCCATGAGTTCGCCAACACCGACACCGGGCAGCCGCTGGCCAAGGCGGACCTCCCGGTGGTCACCGCTAATGCCTATCTCGGCGGCTGGGGCATCACGGCGGCGCTTGAGGGCGGCGCCGACGTCGTTATCTGCGGCCGGGTCACCGACGCCAGCCTGGTGACCGGCCCCGCCGCCTGGTGGCACGGCTGGCGCCGCGACGACTGGGACGCGCTGGCGGGCGCCGTGGCCGCCGGGCACGTCATCGAGTGCGGCCCGCAGGCCACCGGCGGGAACTACAGCTTCCTCGACGAGATCACCGACCGCCGCTATCCCGGATTCCCGATCGCCGAGGTCGCCGCCGACGGCAGCTGCGTCGTCACCAAGCACGAAGGCACCGGCGGGCTCGTCTCGACCGGCACCGTCACGGCCCAGCTGCTCTACGAGATCGGCGACCCCGGCTACCTCAACCCCGACGTCGTCGCGCATTTCGATACCATCCGCGTCGAGCAGGCCGGCCGGGACCGGGTCGCGCTCACCGGCACCAGGGGCAGCCCGCCGCCGGACACCCTCAAGGTGGCCGTCAACATGCTCGGCGGCTACCGCAACACGGTGACGATGGTCATCACCGGTCTCGACATCGAGCAGAAGGCCGAACACGCCACCACCCTGCTGTTCGGCGAGCTCGGCGGCGAGGGGCAGTTCGAGGAGGCCGACGTGCGCCTGCTGCGCTTCGACCGCCCGGACGCGCCGACGAACGAGCAGGCCACCGCCCACCTGCGGATCACGGTCAAGGACACCGACGAGCGCAAGGTCGGCCGAGCGTTCTCCGGCGCCACCTGGGAACTCGCGCTCGGCGGCTACGCCGGATTCCATACCACCGCTCCGCCCACCGGGGCGAGTGCGTTCGGCGTGTACTGGCCGACGCTCATCCCGGGCGCCCTGGTGGCGCAGCAGGTACATTTGCCGGACGGTGGAACCCGTGTCGTTCCGCATCATGGTCATTCTGGTGCCCAGCCCGGGCACCAGGCCGGTCCTGCTTCCCGAGCCGAGCCCGCCGGCCCCGGAACCGAGCCCGGAATCGAGCCCCGAACCGAGCCCGGAACCGAGCCCCGAACCGAGCCCCGAACCGAGCCTGGAACCGGCCCCGGAGCCGGGCCCGGCGCGGACATCCCGCTCGGGTGGCTGTGCGGCGCCCGCTCCGGCGACAAAGGCGGTGACGCCAACGTGGGCCTGTGGGCCACCAGTCCCCGCGCGTACGCGTGGCTCCGGCAGCACCTCACCGCGGGCCGGTTCAAGGACCTGCTTACCGAGGCCGCCGGCCTGGAGGTCGACCGCTACGAGCTGCCGAACCTGCTCGCGCTAAACTTCGTCGTCCACGGCCTCCTCGCGCCCGGCGTTTCCGCGACGGCCCGTCCCGACGCGCAGGCCAAGGGCCTCGGCGAGTACCTGCGCTCCCGGATCGTCAGGGTTCCCGCCGACCTGGCCGCGCGGCCCCGGTAGCCGGCCCGCTGCCCCGCGTTAAAGGCCGGGCCACGACCGGGTTAGGCTTTTTCGTGGAGGTGACGCCGTGACGATGGGACCTCCGAACCCGCTGGGAGCGGCCAGACGCGGCCGCCTCCGGGCGTCCGACGCCGACCGTGAGCACGTGATCGAGATGCTCAAGGCGGCCTTCGTGCAGGGCCGGCTGACCAAGGACGAGCTCGACCTCCGGGTCGGCCAGACGTTCGTCTCGCGGACCTACGCCGAACTGGCTGCGCTCACCGCCGACATCCCCGTCGGGTCAGCCCCAGTCCCGCGGCGGCCGAAGCCCGCCCCGGTACCGGCCCGGCGGCCGGCGAACAAGAAGGCAAATACGTGGGCTCTGGTCGTGGTAGCCCACATTCCCGTCGCCATGATCGTGGTGGCGGCCATTATCGGCAGTGACGGCCTGGCCCAGGCGGCCGCACCGATGTTGTACGTCTATTTCTGGTTCGTGATGGTAGCGGTGGCCCACCTGATCGACTCGCGGCTGAAGAAGCGCGCTCGCCGGTCGATGCCAGGCGCCGTCGCCGCGCGCCTGGGTCAGCGGCCGTCCTAGCGGGCCAGGCTGGCCACGAGCGGCCAGGCCTGGCCACGAGCGGCCAGGCCTGGCCCGAAGTAGGTGTATCTGGCTGCCGGTGCGGGCCTCCGTACAGGTAAAGCGGTGCTGGTCGCCGCTCGTACCTATTCAGATCACGGATCAGGGGGACGCGATGGCGCCTACCGAACACCAGGAGCACCTCGAACTCGAGGAAGCTCTGGAAGCCATCAGTAAGTGGCTCAGCCCGGGTACGAACGAAGGGGCGAACTTCCTCGTCACCCGGCTCACCGGCCCGATCGGTGAAGGTTCGCTCTTCGGCGGGGCGGACATCAGCCAGTGGACCGCGGGAGGTCCGCGCGGTTCATTGCACAGCAATGGAGGTACCGCCTTCGACCTGGGCTTCGGCGGCGGGGCTCCGGTCAGTTACCCGCTGGACGCGACGGTCGACCTCAATTCCGGGGAGGTCGAGCTCAGCTGGGCGCCGCCGCCGGGTCATCCGATCCGGTCATCGACGTTCCGGCTCGCCTACGTCAAGCACGTCCCCCCGCCCAACGGGCCGACGTACTTCTTCGACACCGAGAAGAGCAGCGACGACGCCGTCTATTCGTTTACCGTGGTGCTTCTCTAGGCCGAACAAGGTTCCCGGTCGCTGTCGTGTGACAGCAGGCCCCCTGATAAGGGGACTGCTGTCGCACAAAGATTCAAAACCGGCTTCCTGACAGCGCAGCTGACCGGCTTTTTCACCGGCCAGGCGCTCGGATGGGAGCCCAGGCCCGGCGTTACGGCGTTGACGTCTCCACCTGATCAAGAGGATCGATGATCAGCGGACCGCGACCCTTGACAACACCCTCGCCGTGGGTCGAAAGTGTGTGCTTTCGTACTGAAGTGGCTGCCGGGCTCACCGGTACCAACTACCACTTCAGGGATCCAGCTAAGCCAAGGGGGGCTTATGGACCTGGCCGCAGATTTTTCCTTCCAGCCGTTGCCGGCGATCGAGAGTTCGGCTGAACTTCCGCTGGCGGCGACGGCGGCAAACCCGCTAGGTCCGCTCGCCGCACTAGCGGGGAAGTGGGCCGGACGGGGCTTCAACATCATCTGGCGGCCCAACCACACCGCTGGGCAGGACCGCTTCCTCGAGCTCAACGTGACCAGTGAACAGCTCGAATTCACCCCCATCCCCGGGTCGATACCCAACCGCGGCCTGCTGCAGCCCGACATCAACATGTTCGGCCTGACCTACCTGCAGCAGATCTCGGACGCGAACCTGAAGGCGGGACTGCACATCGAGCCCGGCATATGGGTGGTGATTCCCAAGACCACCGACCCCAACGAGGTTCCCACCGTCGCCCGCCTGGCCTCCATCCCGCACGGTACGACGATCCTGGCCCAGGGCACCGCGAGCACGTCGAACGCGGCCCCGACCATCCCGAACACCAGCATCAAGCCGTTCACCATCGGCCACCCGCTGCCTGAGTTCGACTTCCCCGAGCAGATTCTGACCAACCAGACCAGCTTCCGGACCTCCGGGGCCGGACTGACCGGGGTCACCCAGAACATGGTCAATAACCCCAACAGCATCCTGCAGGCGGCCATCGCGGGCCAGCACATCACCGCCACGACCACGCTGCACGTCACCAGCACCGACACCCCGGTTCCCGGCGGCGGAACGGCGAATACGGCCTTCCTGAAGGGCGGAGCCGATGGCCCGAACGCGGTCAGCGTGAGCGTCAACGCCACGTTCTGGCTGGAGACGCTCCAGGGCGAATCGGCTCCCAGCCAACTGCAGTACGCGCAGACCGTGCTGCTGAACTTCAACGGCCTGAGCTGGCCGCACATCACGATCGGCACGCTGCGCAAAACACCCTGACCCCGCGCCGATCCGGAGTCCGTACGCCGCCTCGGCGCGGCGTACGGGCTCCGGCGGCCTGGCCTGGTTATGTTCATATGCATGTTCGATGAACGTGACCTTCTGGACGGATTGAACGAGCAGCAGCGGCAGGCGGTGACCCACCCTGGCGGGCCGCTGCTCGTGCTGGCCGGGGCGGGCACCGGCAAGACGCGGACGCTGGTGGCGCGGGCGGCCTGGCTGCGCGATGTCCAGGGCGTTCCGGCCAGCCGGATCCTGCTGCTGACCTTCACCCGCCGCGCCGCCAGCGACATGCTCGCCCGCGCCGCGCCCGCGAGAGGCGGCCCGGCGGAGCGGATCTGCGGGGGGACGTTCCACGCGATCGCGCACAAGATCATCCGCCAGCACGCCGAGTCGTTCTCGCTGCCGCCGCAGTTCACCATCATCGACCCGGCGGATGCCGCCGACATCCTGGACGCGCTGCGCCCGGAGCACGGACTGGCCGACGCCGGCCAGCGGGCCCCGCGGGCGGCGGCGTGCGCGGACATCTATACCCGGTGCGTGAACACCGGGCGGCCGGTCACCGAGGTCGTCACCGCCAGCTTCCCGTGGTGCGTCCCGTTCACCGCCCAGCTGGCCGGCCTGTTCCGCGCCTACACCGCCCGAAAGCGCGCCCGCCACCTGCTGGACTTCGACGACCTGCTGCTGCTGTGGCAGGCGGCGCTGGCCGACCCGGTGGCGGGGCCGGTGCTGCGCGGCATGTTCGACGCGGTCCTGGTCGACGAATACCAGGACGTCAACGCGGTCCAGGCCAGCATCGTCCGGCTGCTGCAACCCGAGGGCAAGCAGCTGACGTGCGTCGGCGACGACGCGCAGGCCATCTACGGGTTCCGCGGCGCTGATCCGGCGCACCTGCGGCAGCTCGCCGACTGCTACCCGGACATGGAGATCGTCCGCCTGAACCGCAACTACCGGTCCCGGCAGGGCGTGCTTGACCTGGCCAACCTCATCCGGCCGTCCGCCCCTGGCCTGGGCCTGACGCTGACCGGTGACCGGGGCGCGGGGACGGCGCCGCTGCTGGTCCGCTGCCACGACGAGGCCGCGCAGGCCCGGGAGATCTGCGTCCGGGTACTCGACGCGCACGAGGACGGCATCGCGCTGCGGGACCAGGCGGTGCTGGTCCGCGCCGCTTCTCACAGCGACCTGCTGGAAATCGAGCTCAGCGCCCGCAAGGTCCCGTACGTGAAATTCGGCGGCCTGCGGTTCACCGACACCGCCCACGTCAAGGACTTCCTGGCGGCCGCCAGGATTCTGGCCAATCCCGCCGACGACCTCGCCTGGTTCCGGCTGCTGCGCCTGCACGAGGGCATCGGGCCCGCCCACGCCCGCCGCATCCTGGCCTGCCTGGCCCCCGCCGACACCTCCGAACTACCGCCGGACGGCTGGACGCAGACCGCCGCGGCCATCGAGGCCGCCCCGGCCCGGTCCCGGGCGGCGCTGGCGTCGACCCTCGGCCGCCTCGCCGATGCGGCGGCCGGGCCGCCCGGCGCCGCGACCGCGGCCGGCGCCGCGACCGCGGCCGCAGCCGGCGCCGCGGCCGGCGCCGCGAGCGCGGCCGTCCAGGCCGGGGCGATCCTGGCGCTCCTGGAGCCGCTGATCCGCGGGCGCTACCCCGACGCCGCGGTCCGGATCACCGACCTGCAGCGGCTCGCCGACGCGGCCGCCACCCAGCCGTCGCTGCACGACGCGCTGGCTGAGCTCACCCTGGACCCCCCGGTCTCCTCGGCCGACCTGGCCGGGCCGCCCCGCCTGGAGGAGGACTACCTGACCATTTCCACCATCCACGCCGCCAAGGGCCTGGAATGGCCGGTCGTGCACCTGCCCCACCTGGTGGACGGGGCCCTGCCCAGCGACATGGCCCTCGGCGATCCCGGCGGGCTGGCCGAGGAACACCGCCTGTTCTACGTGGCCCTGACCCGGGCCCGTGATGACCTGTACCTGTACGCGCCGCTGCGGCTGCACCTGCACCGCCGCGGCCGCGACGACCGGCACGGTTTCGGCCAGCTCACCCGCTTCCTGCCCCCCGAAGCCCTGGCCGCCTGCGACCAGGCCACCGCTGCTTCGCTGGCGCCGGTACTGCCCGCCGTCGGTCCCCTCACCAGCAAGGTCGACGCCGCCCTCGGCGCGCTGTGGGACGGCTGAGGCCTGACCGGGGCTGAGACCTGACCGGCGCGAGCCGCGATCCCCGCCCGCCGGTCCGCTACCGCGCTGCGGTAGCCTGCGCTCATGTCCCCTGCCTGGCCGGCGTTGACGTACGAGCAGTGGCGCGCGACGTGTGACACGCTGCACGCTCACACCCAGGTCCTGGGCAAGCTGGCGGTGAAGCTCGCCCCGCCCGAGCCGGAGCTGCAGCACGCGGCGCTGCGGCTGACGGCGCGGGGCTGGGAGACGCCGCCGCTGCCCGCGCCCGATGGTTCCGGAGCGCTGGTCGTCGCCTTGGACCTGCGGGTGCACGAGGCGGTGGTGGAGCACAGCGGCGGGAGCGTTGAGCACATTCCGCTCACCCCGCACCGGCCCGTCGGTGAGGTCACCAAGGACGTGCTGGCCGCGGCGCGCGCGGTGGCCGGCCCGGTGGAGATCGACCCGAAGCCGCAGGAAGTCGCGTGGCAGGTGCCGCTGGACGAGGACTACGAGCACGCCCGGTATGAGCCCGATCAGGTCGCCGCCTACTTCGCCGCGGCGACCCAGGCCGCGCTGGTCCTGGCGGCGTTCCGGGCCCCCTACCGCGGACGCTCCACGCCGGTCAACGCGTGGTGGGGGTCGTTCGACCTCGCGGTCAGCCTGTTCTCGGGGCTGCCGGCCGAGCCACCGTCCGATGACTTCATCATGCGCAACGCGATGGACGCGCAAGAGGTCGCCGTCGGCTGGTGGCCGGGGGACGCGCGCTACGGCGAGGCGGCGTTTTATGCCTACGCGCACCCTGCTCCGCCCGGCTTCGCGGGCATGACCCTGTCCCCGTCGGCCGCGCACTGGGATGCCGCCCTGGGCGAGTACATCCTGAACTGGGAGGACGTCCGCACCGCCGACGATCCACGCGCGACCGCGCTGGAGTTCACGCGCTCGGCGTTCCGCCATGCCTGCATCGTCTGCGGCTGGGACACCGGACTCGCCGCCAGCGTCGAGGGAACTCCGCCGCCGGTGGCGTAAATAGCGTAAATAACACTGTGTCCCCTCGTGAACTGGTGGTGCTCGGCACGGCCAGCCAGGCGCGGCCAGCGGTTCGCGTTCATCATGGACACGCGGCTGTGCGACGCCGCGTTCGCGCTCGCCGACCAGGCCGACATGCTGGTCTGCGAGTGCACCTTCGCCGAGACCGAGGCCGGGTTCGCGCGCGACTACGGTCACCTGACGGCCCGGCAGGCCGGCCGGATCGCGGCGGAGGCCGGTGCGCGGCTGCTCATCCTGACGCATTTCTCGCAGCGTTACCAAACCGCCGGGACCGAGCGACTGGCGGCCGAAGCAGCGTCCGCATTCGGCGGCGAGGTTGTGCTGGCCCACGACCTGGACCGAATTTCCGTTCCCTCACGGCGCCCGTCGCCTCCTTTTGGCGTCCGTCGCCCTGAGTGACCTTTGTCTCAGCCGCGACCAAAATCAGTGAAGCTTGGCAGTCAGAGTGACTGGTGTTACACCTGAGGCGTTTTGAACGGCAGTTTAGCATGTTGAAGCCTGTTTAGTAGCTTTAGGGAAATTTGCGCCAAGTACGGGATTTATGTCCATTAGGCTCTCCCAAGTCAGGCGCTCCGAAGGCGGCCAGCATGACCGTGCCGCCTTCCCGGGGAGCGCGCCCTGTTCGGAAAGGAGCCCTTTGGGCAGCCACAGCACGACGTCACGTCTCCGATTCAGGCGGCGGCTATCACTTGCCGCCGCACCCGCGGTGGCCGGCATGGCCGTCGCGGTTTGCATGTCACCCCAGGCGCATGCCGCCACGTCGGCCGCACCGGCGGTCACACCCCACGCCGCGACCGCGGACACTGCCAGCCAGGCCGGTCTTTCGCCGACCGAACTGCTGTCGGTTACCCACCCGGTCGGCAGGCACGCGGCAGGTGCCGCGAAGTCGGTTACGTACACCGTCAAGTCGGGCGACTCGCTGTCCGCGATCGCCGGGCGCGTTTACCACCAGCAGGACGCATGGCCGGTGCTCTACTGGGCCAACCACGGCCAGATCCGCTGGGCCAACGACATCGAGGTCGGCCAGGTCCTGAAGGTCCCGGCCAAGCCCGCCAAGATCCCCGGCGCGCCCTCTGCGCTCGGGCCGGCCGCGCCTGCTCCGGTTCAGGCCGCCGCGTCCGCGGGCCCGGCGTATGCCCCTGTGCAGGCCACCGCGACGGTAGCCACACCCAGTTACTCGAACGCCAGCTACTCGGGCGGCACGCCCGGCGGCTCGTTCGGTAGTTGCGTGGTGGCCCGCGAGTCCGGCGGCAATTCGCAGGTCATGAACTCCAGCGGGCACTACGGCCTGTACCAGTTCAGCGCGTCGACGTGGGCCGCGTACGGCGGTAGCCCGGGTAGCTTCGGCAACGCCAGCGTGGCCGAGCAGAACCAGGTGTTCGCCAACGCGCTAGCGGCGGGCGGCCAGTCCAACTGGTCCGCCTACGACGGCTGCTGACCTAAGCGGCCGATATGGCTGGGCCTCGCGGCGGTCAACGCGCCGCGAGGCCCAGCCTTCGGCTACTCAGCCCGCGGCGGCTCAGCCCGCGGCGACGGGTGCCGTGAGCTCCAGTTGGATGCCGTCCGGGTCCTCGAACGAGAGCACGTCGATGCCGAACGACGGCAGCCGGGTGATCGCGCCGTGGGTCACGCCGTTCTCATCGAAGAGCCCGACCGCCTGCTCCAGGTCCGCCCGGCTGGGCACGTTGAAGCTGAGGTGATCGAGGCCCACCCGGTCCGGGTCGAAGCGGTCATCGGCGGCCGCCATCGGCCGCAGTCCCAGCACCAAGTTGCCGCGGACCATGACCACGCCGCCGAATAGGACCTTGAACGTCTCGGCCTCGGCCGGGTCGCCGGGCGGCGGGGACTCCGCCGCGACGTCGAAGCCGAGCAAACCGGTGTAGAACTCGCGGCTGCGCCGCACATCGGTCACCGTCAGCCGCAGATGATGGATATCACCGGCTGGAATCTGCCCGGCCACGGCACCCTCCCTCGGACGCGGAACACCCTGGGCCCAAGCATCCTCCATAATCGACGTCAACCGGGGAAAAATCTTAAAGACCTTTATCCCGAACGGTCCGTCGTTCCCCGCCCACGCCAGGTGCGGTGCTCCCGGCCCGGACGGTATCCGGCAGCCGGCGCGTCACGGCCAGCGCCACGACGCCCACCGCGGCCGCGGCGGCGAAGGCGGCGGTGATGCCCAGGTGCAGCTGGCCGCCAGGCTCGGCCGCCACGGCCGCGCCGCCCACGCCGATGCCGATCGCGGTGCCGAGCACGTCAGTCAGGTTCAGCGACGCCGAGGCCTGGCCTTCCTGTCCGGGCGATGCCTCCTGCAGCATCATCAGCGAGAGCGGGGCGTAGGCCAGCCCCATGCCCAGGCCCGCCACGGTCCAGGCCACCAGGCCCGTCGCCACCGGTATGGCCGGCTGCAGGACTATGACCATCCCGGCGATGCCGACCAGGATGATCAGCAGCCCGGTGCGCACCAGGCGGCGGCCTTCCCAGGTGTCGCTCAGCCGGGCCTGTATCCAGGCGCCAGCCGTCCAGGCCAGCGTGGCGCCGGTGACGGCGACGCCGGCCACTAGCGTGCTGTGGTGCCGCACCGCCGTCACCGTCAAGGTGACGTAGGCGTCCGCACCGAAGAACGCGAACGTCAGCAGCCCCCGGCAGGCGATCGTGGCGGGCAGCCCGCGGCGCGCGGTCAAGGTGCCTGCCGGCACGAGCCGCCGCAGGGCGGGCAGCCCGACGGCCCCGCCGGCCACGATCAGCGCGAAGCCGGTCACCTTGGCGCTGGAGCCGGCCGCGAGCGTCAGGCCGGCCAGGATCATCGCCGCTCCGGCCGCTGTCCGCAGGCCGTCGATCAGCCGATGCTCCTGCGCCTGAGCGGCGCCGGGCGGGCCGAGGCGGATCAGCGCGGGCACGGCGATCGACCCGGCCACCGCGACCAGGGGCAGCAGGCCGAGAAACACCCACCGCCACCCGAACAATCGCGCCACCTCGGCGCTGAGCACCGGCCCGGCTAGTCCCGGCGCGACCCACGCGGTGGACAGGACCGCCATCATGCGGGCCCGGAGCGGCCCGGTGAGGCTGCGGCCGATCGAGGTATAGGCCACCGCGGGTACCGCCCCCGCGCCCAGGCCCTGCAGAACCCGGCCGGCGACCAGTACGCCCATCGTGGGCGCCAGGCCCGCCACGGCGAGGCCCGCGCCGAACAGCGTCACCCCGGCCACGAACGGGACCGCGGGCCCCCGCCGGTCAGCCTCCCGGCCGGCCAGCACGATGCCGACCACGCTGCCCAGCATGAACCCGCTGAACACCCAGCCGTACAGGCGCAGCCCGCCCAGGTCTCGGGCGACGACCGGCATCACCGTTACCACCGCCAGCGCCTCGGACGCGACGAAGGTGACCGTCAGGACCAGCCCGGTGGTCAGCGCTCGCCGCTGCGGCGCCCAGAGCCCCCGCACCTGGCCCTCGCTCATCGATCCCGGCCTCCGTTCCGTCGCCTCCTGAGCCTAAGCCGTACCCGAACGCCCCGGCCCCGCCGCGACGGACGGCCCCGCCGCGACGGACGGCCCCGCCACGACGGACGGCCCCGCCGCGACGGACGGCCCCGCCGCGACGGACGGCCCCGCCACGACGGGCGGCCCCGCCGCGACGGGCGGCCTAGGCTGACGGCGACGGAGCGCGGCTGATTCGATGGAGGCGGCCATGGACATGGCGACGGCGCTCGCTGAGCTCGGCGTCACCGAGGCCAGCGTCGACTCGGAGACCAGGGACCGGCTCGACCGCGACGGATACGCCGCGCTGCCCGCCGTCCTGTCCGAGAAGCAGGTGACGGCGATGCGGGTCCGGCTGGACGAGTTGGTCGCCGCCGAGGGTGACCGGGCCGGGATCGAGGTTCACCAGGAGGCCGGGACCGACCGGCTCGCTGACCTGATCAACAAGGGCCCGATGTTCGAAGTTTGTTTCACCCACCCCAGGGTGCTGGCCTGCATCGGCCATGTGCTCGGGGATTTCAAGCTCTCCTCGCTCAACAGCCGGGCCGTCCGGCCCGGTCAGGGTCATCAGGCCCTGCACGCTGACTGGGGCGGACCCGTCCCGCCCGGCGGCTACCAGGTCTGCAACTCGATCTGGCTGCTGGATGACTTCACCGCGAGCAACGGCGCTACCCGGGTCGTGCCCGGCTCCCACAGGTCCGGCCAGTCGGCCCGCGAGGCGCTCGCCGACCCGGCCGCCGCCCACCCCGGGGAGGTCCAGCTCATCGCCCCGGCCGGCACCGTCGTCGTCTTCAACAGCCACGTGTGGCACGGCGGCACCCAGAACCACACCGGCCAGCCGCGCCGCGCCCTGCACTCCTACTTCACCCGCCGGGCCAACCGTCAGCAACTCGATCAGCAGAAGTACCTCCGCCCGGAAACCCTGGCCCTCCTGAGCCCGGCCGCCCGCTTCATCCTGGATGTCTAGTGATCGAGAACATCCTCGGACATCCCGACGTCGCCTCCGCCTCCGCCGCTGTCGTCTCCGCTTCTGCAGCCGTCGCCTCCGCGACTGTCGCGTCCGCTTCTGCAGCCGTCGCCTCCGCGACTGTCGCGTCCGCTTCTGCAGCCGTCGCCTCCGCCGTCGTCAGGCGGCTCGCCATGACCGCGGGCGAGGTGGTGCTCCGCGCGCCCGCCCCGACGGCCCTGTACGGCGAGACCGCTAGCCCTGGCGTAACGGCCCTAGCTTCCACCGCTAACCGACGAGATTCGTACAAATTATCGCCTAATAACCGTTGCTAAAACGACTAGTTTTCGCTATCCTGTTCTATAGATAGATCATTCTTCCGAACGGGTGGTGATACGTGCCCCGAGGACCAGCTTCCCCCGACCCCACCCGGCGCGCTCACGCTCCCGGCGACCCCCAGCCGGATCCCGACCTGGGGCTGGGATGTCGCCGGCAATCCGATCGAGGAGGCGGACGGGTGGCGTCCGGTCCCGGCCGGGACGGATCCGCTGGCTGACCCGGAGGAGTGGGAGGCGTGGCTGGCCGCGACGGACAGCGGTGATCCGCCGCCGGACCCGGAGTCCGATCCGGGGTGGTGCCCGGATCCGGACGATCCGGCGCTGCCCGATGACGTGGACCTGGATACGCTGCGGGCGGAGTCCCGGCGGATCGCCGCCGCCAAGGCCGCGGAGCAGGCCGCCGAGGCGGAGTGGGCCGCTCGAGCTGCCCCCGGATGCGGAGATACCCCAGGCCGGGGTGAGGGTGGGCCGCCGCGGGCCGGGGATGCCCGGCTCGGCGCGGCGGGTCCCCGGTGAGTACGCCGGCCCGGCCGGCGGGTTCGGGACCGGGCAGCCGCTGGATGTGGCGCCCGGCGGCGGGGTGCTGCTGGGGTTCGCTGAGGACGCCGCCGGAGATAATGACCGGTTCGCCGGGGCCAGTGATGATGAGCTGGCCGGGATCATCGGCGCGCTGGACCGGGCCGAGGCCACCGCGTGTTCCCTCAAGCATGCCGCGCTGGCGGAGTTCACCCGCCGCCGTCCCGCCCCCGGCCACCGGCTGGCGGGCCCGGCAGGGATGCCGGCGGAGCGGGAGGAGTTCGCCGGGGATGAGATCGCCCAGCTGCTGGCCGAGGGCCGCGGCACCGCGGAGGGGATGCTGGACCTGGCCCGGGACCTGGAAGTCAGGCTGCCCGGCACCAGGGCGGCGTTCCGCGCCGGGACCCTGCGGCATGCCAAGGCGCAGATCATCGCGTGGGCGACCGTCCTGCTGGATGCGGAGGAGGCCCGGGCGGCGGAGGAGCTGGTGCTGGGGCGGGCCGGGCGGCTGACGCCGGGCGGGCTGCGGTCCGCGGTCGCCCAGGCGGTGATGGCCGTCGCGCCGCAGAAGGCGCGGAAGCGGCGGGAGGAGGCCGCGAAGGACGCCCGGGTGCAGCGGTGGGCCGAGGACAGCGGGAACGCGGCGCTGGCCGGCCGGGAACTCCCCCCGGCCGAGGTGCTGGCCGCGGACCAGTTGCCCTGTGGGGACCTCGCTGCGGACGTGGTGTTATGCGTAGTTCGGGGCGTGAACGTCGGCAGGCCGCGCCGGGATGACCGGCGGGGCCTGCCAGGCTGGTGCGGTGATCGGCGGCTAGCGGTGCGGGGGTCTTTGTCCCGCGGCGTGCCGGATGGCTGTGATCAGGAGTTGCAGGTTCCGGTTGTCCAGTCCGGGGAGGGTGTCGCGCAGGCAGACGGGGTAGCCGGCGGCGATGCTGGAGGCGAGTTTGAGGATGCGGCGTTCGCCGCCGCAGAGGGGTAGCTGGCCGTCGTGCAGGGCGGTGTGCACGGCGTCCCAGTTGATCTGGGCCATCGGGGTCACGCCGTCGCTGATGCTGGTGCCGGTGTGCACGAAGCTGGTGAAGTCGCTGCGGTGCAGGAACCCGCCGTGGCTGATGAGCAGTTCGACGGCGGCTTCGTCGGGGTAGAGGCCGGCGGCGCAGGCGCGCAGCGCGGCGGTGGTCGCGTCAGTCACCGGGTCTCCTGCGGCCCGGGGCCGGCGGCTGCGGGGTCGCTGGCTTGCTGCCGGGCCAGGATGGCCTGCAGGGCGTTGTGCTTGGCGGGGTCGTAGGCGGTGCCGGCCTGCCAGCAGCGCCAGATGACGTAGATCCAGGCGCGGGCCAGGATGCGGACGGCGTGGGGGTGGTCTTTGCCGCGCGCGCGGGCTGCGGCGTAGATGTCCGCGGCCCAGGCGCTGGCGTGCCGGGAGTCGTTCGCGAAGTCGCAGACGGCGTCGCGGAGCTGGCGGTTGACTGCCCACCGGAAGGCGTGGGAGAGGTGGGTGCCGGACTGGCGGGTGACCGGGGCGGCTCCGGCGAGGGCGGCGAGCGCCTGCGGGTCGGGGAACCGGGCCCGGCAGTCCCCGATCTCGGCCAGCAGCCGGGCGGCGCGCAGCGTGCCGGCACGGGGCAGGGAGGTGAAAATGTGCCTGTCGGGGTGGGCGGCCAGCTGGCTGCCGATCTCGGTCTCCAGGGCCTTGGCCTGCGCGGCGAGCATGGTCACCGTGGCGGTCAGGGCAGCGGTGATGGCGGCCTGGGCGGCCCCGTCCGGTCCGGTCGCGCCGCCGGGCGCGGCCCGCAGCCGGGCGCACAGCACGCTGACCGGGGCCGGGCGGCCCCGCACCGGGAGGGTCTTCAGCCAGGCGGCGATGGCCTGCTCATCGAGCTGCGCGGCGGCGTCCTGGCTGCCGAAGCGGGCCAGGAACGCCAGGCTGATCGGGCTGTCCAGGTCGCGGAACAGCCTGACTGCGGCGGGGAACGCCACGGCCAGGTGGGCACGCAGCTGGTTGCATGCCGCCACCCGGTGCGCGACGAGGTTCCTGCGGGCCCGGACCGCCGCCCGCAGCGTGATGGTCGCTGGCGCATCCGGGATCAGCGGCCGCAGCCGCGCCCGGTCGGTGCGCAGCGTGTCGGCCAGCAAGCTTGTCAAATTCCCTGTGTAACTAGGGCAGTCGTTGTCCTTTTGTTATGTTACTAATTTTATTGCGGGTAGTTTCCGGCGTCCAGGTCAGACGGGGACGCGGTCGGGGAACGTGCGGCGAATGCATTCATGGCTGCTTTCCAGCCCAGCGTTCCGGTGCCTCGCTGTCCTCTTTCGAGAACCAGCCCGTCGCCGTCGATATGGCGCCCGGTGACATTCCTGATCCCGAGGTAGAGAAGCTTGATTGCCGCCTCGTCGGTGGGGAAATGACCCCGGTTCTTGGTTATCTTCCGCAACTGGAAGTTAACTGACTCGATAGCGTTAGTCGTGTAGATTACCTTCCTGATAGCGGAATCGAACATGAGGAACGGGACGAAAGTGTCCCAGGCGCGTTCCCACGCGGCGACCATCCCCGGGCTTTTCTTCCCGAAATCGCGGCGCAGGTTCTCCAGGGCCGTCCGCGCGGCGGCCTCGTTGAGGGCGGTGTAGATCGGCCGCATAGCGGCGGCCGCCTTCTTACG
Source organism: uncultured Actinomycetes bacterium (assembly GCA_963806335.1). GTDB lineage: Bacteria > Actinomycetota > Actinomycetes > Streptosporangiales > Streptosporangiaceae > Palsa-504. Next base: position 1,732 of record CAWDXO010000007.1, on the reverse strand, counting down.
CTCCTTCCACGACACGTACTTCATCGATGACCGGATCAGGTGAATGACGCAGGTCTGCACCGTCGCCCTGGGCCAGGTCGCCACGATCGCGTCAGGCAGGCCGCCGAGCCCGTCGCAGCACACGAACAGGACATCCCTGATCCCGCGGTTGCGGAGCTCGGCGAGCACGCCCGCCCAGAACCGCGATCCCTCGGCCGCGCCCAGCCAGATGCCCAGCACGTGCTTGAACCCGTCCGCGTCGACACCGGTGACCAGGTACGCGGCCTTGTTATCCACCGCGCCGCCGTCCCGGACCTTCACCACCAGCGCGTCGATGTATAGAATGGCGTAAAAGGCATCCAGCGGCCTGTTCTGCCATTCGGTGATCTCGTCAGTGACCACATCAGTCACCGCCGATACCAGCGCGGGAGAAACCTCAGTCCCGTAAACCTCCGCCAGGTGCGCGCGAATATCCCGCGTCGTCATCCCGCGGGAGTAAAGCGAGAGGATCATGTCATCAACAACCCCGACGCGCCGCTGCCCTTTCGCCACGATCCGCGGCTCGAACTCGGACTTCCGGTCCCGCGGAACCGACAGCCGCACCGGCCCGACGTCGTCGTGACCGTCTTCCCGAAAGAACCATTCCGGGAATTACCGGTCCCGTTCCCGGCCGGGTCGCCTTTCACGTAACCCAGGTGATCGTCCATTTCCGCGCCCAGCGCCCGCTCGATAACCCGGGCCGTCAGCTGCCCGATCAGCCCGCCCGGCCCGTCCAGCAGCGACACGCCGGCATCCTGCGCATCAGCGATCATCCGGTCGATCGCCGTGTCGCTGACCAAAGCCGCCAGCCTTACCGCCGCGGCCTCCTCAGCGGGGAGCACCATTTCCTGCAGGCCCTCACGCACCACACCCTCGGCGACGATTTCCTGTACCTTTTCGGCCTCTTCCGTGCTCACTCAGGGTGTCCTCTCCGCCAGCGCAACCCTCGTCACACTGGGATCACCTGCACCTTCTCACACAAATCATTAAACAGGCTCACGAACGAATCGAACCGGTCGTCCTTGGCGCCCGCGGCGCCGTACCGGGACCGCAGGTTCTTCACCTGCCGGGAGGTGATCACCACGACTATCAGGCCCGCGGCCAGCAGCGCCTCGACCAGCACGCCGTCGCCCCGCTCGATCGCGACCTCGCTGACCCCGCCCCGGCGCAGCCGCGAGATCAGCGCATCGATGCCCGCCTTGTCATGACCGGCACTGAACCGGTCGATGACCCGCCCGGCCATGTCAGCCACGCACGCCACGTGATCAGCGGTGGCCCAGTCAATGCCGGCGAACACCTGGCCGGCCGGAACATCAGGCAGAACCTGAGTTAGGGCATACTTCATCACAGCCTCCTCGCTGCTTACTCAGTGGGGAGGCACCCTTATGGACGGAACCGGGACGCTGTCGTCAGCTCACTGTGCGGCGCTCGAAGCGCAAGGCCCTGTCGACGATCGTGCGACCCGGGCAACCGCCAGACCCGCAGAACTGGTCCTGGACCTCACTGAAGGGTCTCGCGGATCTAGGCGGTGACTGGCGGCACCTGGGGTGCATCGGTGATCATGCTCACCGACCCGCTAACTCTGGACCTCCGGCGCATCCCGCACAATGCACATCCCGCAACAACCAAGTCACATACCGATCACATCCGGCCAGATGACCGTTCCCCCAAACGCCATTTCAGCAGAGGTCCCCCAGTGAGCGGATCTCCTGGT
>CAWDXO010000006.1:0-428711 GCA_963806335.1 uncultured Actinomycetes bacterium | reverse complement strand
TTGCACTGCAGGTAACGGACACGGACACGCGAGCAAGGGACGGCGATCATGGGCGAGTCGGCAGGCATATGGGTCCGGGTAAGCACGGGCAGCCGGACGAGGCCGCCAGGTCCCGGACATCATGGGGCACGTCGCGGCGCGCGGTTACGACGTCGCGCGGACGTACACCGTTCACGGCAGTCTGCGAGCAGGGCCATCACCAGCGCGATCTTGACGCGATGCTGGCCGACGTCCGCGCCGGGTTATCCGGGTGCGTCATCTGGCATCGGACGGGATCGAGCGGCGGCCGGGTAAGGCGCTGCTTGATCTGCTGGCCGAGGTGAGCGACGCCGGCGGGCACGTGGAGTCGGTGAAAGAGCCGACACTGGGCGCGCTGGATTTCGGCGGCCAGGTCATGACGTTCATCGCCGGCTGGTGAACCACGAGAAGTCCAAGCACCTTCCGAGCAGATCGGCATTGCGCACGACCGGATCCGCGGTAAGGGCGCGCTCGTCGGCCGGCCGCCATTCGGGTACGTCACCGCGGGCGAGACGTACGGCCGCGCAGCTGACCGCCACGGACGAGGGCCGCGCGTACGTGCCGGAGATCTTCGCGCGTGTCATCGCCGGCGAATCGCTCGGCGCGATCGCGCGGTGGCTGGACGCGGAAGGCGTGGCGCCGACGTCCGGTAACAAGTGGTGGTCGCGGTCCCTCGGGCTGCTGGTCCGCAACGCTACCTACGCGGGCCGCCGGACCGATGACGCGGCCGGCAAGACAATCCACAAGTGCGAGGCGCTGGTCGACGCGGCGACGTTCCGCCGGGCCGGCGAGGCGCTTGACGGCCGCCCGAAGCGCGGCCCGGCGAACGCGGACGGCCGGGCGATGCTGGCCGGCGTCCTGTCCTGCCCGCGGTGCGATGACTCCCCGATGTACCGGATCAACGCCGGCGGGCGCGGCCGGGGCGGCGCCGATTATTACCGCTGCAGCGGGCGCGGCAGCCAGCGCCGGGGATGCGGCAACATGGTCCTGCTGGCCGCCGCGGACGCGCTGGTCAGCCAGTGGGCCGCCAATTTCGACGGCCCGGTGATGGAACGGCGCCTCGTGCCCGGCACCGACCACGCGGCGGAGCTGGCCGAGGTGAAAGCGGAAATGCGGGATCTCGTGCTCCGGGACCTGGCCGACGACGAGATGGACGCGGAGCTGGCCGCGCTCCGCGCCGAGCGCGACCGGCTGGCCGCGCTGCCGGCCACGGCGGACCGCGTCGAGTGGACCGATACCGGCGAGACCTACGCCGGCCAGTGGGCGGCGCTGGACGGCCCGGAGCGCGGCGCGTGGCTGCGGCAGCTCGGCGTCCGGGTGATGGCGGCCCGGACCGACGCCGGCGCCTGCGAGGCCGTTTACAAGCCGCTGGTGATGGGGGTCGATTACGTCGCGTCGTGGCTGGGCGCCCGCGGCGGCGCGTCGGTGATCGTGTCGTGGCTGGGATCCGGCATCGCGACGGCGGACGAGGATTAAGCCGGATCCCCCCTAACGGGCCGTTTCCCATCTCGGGAGACGGCCCGTTTCGCGTGTCCTTGGCATGCTCGCGCTGGCGCGTCAATGTCAGGCTGATCACGCGGCCGGGCCGGAATGTCGTATCTACGGACGCGGTTAATCCGGCATACCGCGTCATACTGCGGCAGCCACTAAAGAGACGAGGCGCGACATGGCGAACGATGTCACGGACCTATGGCACAAGTCCCGGCTAGGGCCGGGTGAGCAGCCGTGCCGTACCTGCCCGGCGCCTACCGCGCCGGCTGCCCGGCATGGCCGCGGGAAGCGCTGGGCGGCCACGTGGGGCGAGACGGTAGACGGGGCATGGCGCGCCCGCCGGCTGCTGTTCGACTACCGCGATGATGCCGCTGACGCGCAGCGCCGGGCGCGTACCGGGCTGGCGGACAAGTCGCTGCCGGCCGGGCTGGCGCGGCGGCGCGGCGTGGTGACCGTGGGCGGTTTCTTCCCGCGGTTTATGGACCTGACCGCGGCCGAGCGGTCCGCCGGGACCAACGGCAAGCTCCGCGTCCAGTACCGGAAGATGATCGCGCCGCACCTCGGTGAACGGGACCTGGCCGAGCTGCAGCACGAGACGGCCGACGTCCGCCGCTGGCAAGATGATCTCCGGGCGGCCGGGTACGCGCCGGGCACGGTAGAGGAAGCGTTCCGGCTGCTGTCTGCCATGTTCCGCTACGCGGCCGGGGAGTCGGCTACCGGCGTCATCCGCAACCCGTGCGCGCCGCCGCAAGCGCGGCCTAAGAAGGCGGACCGCAAGCGGACGAAACGGAAAGGCGAGTGGACCGCGGAAAAGATCGCGGCGGCCTACCTCGTCCGGCCGCCGGCAGGCCCGGTCCGCGGCAGTACGCCGGCGTGGGACCGCTACCGCGCCGCGGTGCTGCTGGCCGCCACGACCGGCGGTATGCGGCTCGGTGAGGTGATGGGGCTGGCCGAGGATGACATTGACTGGCAGCGCGGCACCATTACGATGCGCTGGTCACTGGCCCGGCTGTATTCCGGCGGTAACCACTACCGGAACGGGAAGTCTGACGCGTCGCTGCGCGAGATGACGGCCGCGCCGCTCGTGCTGGCCGCGCTGGAAGCGCACATGCGCGCTATCGCGCCGGTCCCGGTCACGCTGCCGGCCGAGACGGATGCCGAGTACGGCCGGGATCCGGGCGACTGGCCCGTGATTACCCGGCGGCTGATCTTCAGCACGGGACCGGGCGGCCCGGTGTGTGATCCCGCGTACCAGTCGGCGGCGCGGTACGCGCTGAACCGCGCCGGGCTGCTGCCGGGCCGGCCGATCGAACCGCGCACGACGCGCGACGGGACTACGGGGCAGTACGCGGCAGCTGGCGGCGCGCAGCGGTCCCGGACAGACCAGCGGTACGAGAACCTGACCGATCACGGGCTGCACTTCCACGCGCTGCGGTATTTCTGGCCGTCGCTGATGGAGCAGCGCGGCGTACCCGATTCGATCATCAAGGACGAGGTCGGTCACGAGCTATGGGCCAGCCTTCACGGCGGCGGCCGGCGCGATGTCACCCGCGACGGCTATATCCGGCCTATCGGCGGTGCCGAGCGCGAGCACTGGCGCGGCCGGGTACGCGAGATCATTACGGATGATTTCGGCCCGTACCTGCCCGAGCTGGGCGCCGCCGGCGCGCGGCTGGCACTGCCCGGCTAGGCCAGCCCGGATAAGGCCAGGTCAGGCAACTGCAAGATTTCCGGCGCCTGACCTGGCCTTATCTGTGCCCGGCCGGGCGAGCTGGGCAAACGCGCGCCGCGCGCCGTAAATCTTGCGATCGTCTTATCTACGTGGGGCCAATTCGGGGCCAAGTGGCCGCGGGCAGTACCGGGATAACTGCAGGTCAGCAGCGGGCAACCACGGGCACGAGTGACCTGGGCAAACGCGGATAAGGCCAGGTCAGGCCCGGTGTATGACCAGAAGGCTGGCCGTAGCATGACACACGGCGCGAGCTGCAGCGATACCCGCCGGAACGCTGCCGGGCCAATTCGGGGCGAGATGGCCGGCGGGCGCGGCGTAGCGTGGGCAGTAGCGGGAGCGTTCCGGGGCAGTACCGGGGCCGGTCCGGGCAATAAAGGGGAGTAACCCGATGACCGCACCCGGCCGCACGACCGGCCCGCTGCTGACGCTGGCCGAGGCTGCCGCATACGTCCAGCTGAAGCCCAAGACGCTGCAGAACAAGATCTACTCCGGCCGCGGGCCGCGCTGCTATCACGTCGGCGCCGGGCGCCAGTTCCGCGTTGCCGATCTAGACGCGTGGATTGATAAGCACGCGGTAATTCCCGGCCGCCGGGCACGAGTGGCATGGCCGGCAGCATGACCAGCGAAACGGGCTACCCGCCGTATCCCGGCGCGAGTACCTACAAGCCGCGGACCTGGCCGCGCCCGGCGTACCTGCCCGATCCGGACCCGCCGCTGCCGGCGTCTGTCCCGGCCGATCACGAGGCATGGTGCGACAGTTACGGCGACTGGGCCGGCACATGGGTCTGTTTCGAGCGCTGGACGGGCTGGGAAGTCACGCCGGCCTGGATCCGGGACAAGATGCCGTGCGAGGGAAGCTGGCGCCACCTGTACCGGCGCCGGATCCGGGACGAGGTCACCTGGTGCGGCGTGCGCCGCGTGCACCGCCCGTGGCTGCAGACGGCCGCGAGCAATGACCAGTGCGACGCGCTGGCGGATAATTTCCTGGCCGCCGGCGTGCCGCTGACCGGCAGTCTCATCGAGGCGTTCGTCTCGGCACTGGAGCTGCCCGAGGTGCCTCCGCCGCGGGACGGCTGGAACCCGCACCTTAAATGGCTGGCGGCCACGTTCGGCGGCCGGCGTTCACCTCATCCGACGTCCGCGGGCTGGCGGCCGGGGCGGGCGCGTCGTCGGCAGCGGCGCCGCCGGGCGGTGACACGCGGACCAGTGACCCCGGCGGTGGACGATCCGGCTAGGGCGGATATACGCGGAGCATGCCCCGGTCGTGCGCGACGGGATCGCGCTGCAGGCCGCCGGCCGGTCGCGCGGAACCCGCAACTGGGCGGTAACCGTCGGATGGTTGACGCGGTTGACGGCGTGAAAGTGAACCCCTAGATCAGCCAGATGCGACCCCCCCACCACCCAACCCACCTAAACGGGGTGGGGTGGTGGGGGTGGTGGGGACCCCGGTATGAATCATGCCGCAGAGGTTGCTTTCGCACTGTCAACCCCGTCAACTGCCCGCGGGCGCCGGTATCCACCGGGGAGCATGACATGGCCAGCCGTTACAGCTCGTACGATCCGGCCGAGCACTGGCCACAGATGTGGAAGGTCCGCGGTTACCCGCCGGTCACCGCGCGGCCGGCCATGCCGGACCTGAACGCCGGGCACTGCGTGACCGGCGCGGCCGGGCTGGGCATCGCGGCGTGGCAGGCCGAGCGCGGCGAGGCGGCCGAGCTGGCCGCGGTCGCGTGCTCGTGGTGCCCCGTGCTGGACGCGTGCCGCACGTGGGCGCTGGCGGCCGGGCACGGTGACATCGGCGGTACCGCCGGCGGCCTGACCGCGGAGCAGCGCAGGCTGGCGCGGCGCCGGCGGAAGCGGGCGCACACTAAGGACATGGCAGGCATCATCGAGAAGTCAGCGGCAGCGACGGCGGTGGACGGCATCACGAGCGGGCCGGGCGATGCTGCCGCGCACCTCGCCGCGATCGAGGCGGCCGGCCGCGCGCAGGACCAGCGGCGCCGGCAGCTGCAGCGCGACGCGGACGAGCGGGACCGCCGGTCGGCGGCTGACCGGCCAGTTTAGGCCAGTTGTTCGATTTCCGGCACTGAAGTGCGGTTTTTTCGGTGCTGGGGGCGGAATATGCCGGTCCCCTGCGTTTCTCTGCCTGCGGAAAGATACCCAAAACGGAGGCAATGTCCGTTTCCCTCCCCGGATCCGGCCGGGATCTGCCGGAAACTCCCCGTAACCCGCTGGTCACAGGCCGCCAGGCGGGCGCTGATCAGCGCGGACGGCCGTTCTGCCCCGTCCGGGCGTAGTCTGGGCGGTAGCGTGTCCGCCGCGGCCGTATAGCCTCCCAGGGCCCGGAGCCGGCAAGGACCCGCACAGCTGGCCCTGGGAGGCATACGCACGTGATCAACACGAACGGCGCGGCTGGCACGGCCGCCGCGCTCAGGGCATCCAAGCCGACCGGCCCGCCGGCGGACCCCACGGACATCATGGGGCGCCTCGCCGGCCATGACGCCGCGATCGCCAGCCACAACGCGGTGCTGAACGCGCACGGGGACCAGCTGGCCAGCCAGGGCGACCAGCTGGCCGCCAACACGGCGGACCTGGCCGCGCTGAAGGACGCCGCGGCGGCGCCCGCCCCGGACGTCGTGCTGGACGCTGCCGGCCAGGTCCCCTCGTCCGCCCCGGCGCCCGAGGGACAGCCGACGCTGGACGACATGGGCGACGGCGGCCCGTCCGACGACGGGACGTAGGCCGGCCGTGATGGCGGATGACTGGGATCACCCGGCGCCGTACTCGCGGTGGCAGGGCGTATGGCAGGACATGCCGATGGCCGCCCCGCCGGAAGGCCAGCGGACGTCCCGCCGCAAGCTTCGCGCCAGCGGGGATCCCTCGTGCGATGACTGCCGGGCATCCGGCCGGGCATGCGGGAAGACTGACGGCGGCCACGAGGCGGACCCGGTCCGGGGGGTCGCGTGAACGCGTACCCGGATCCCGGCGGCGCGGATGACTACGGCGCCGGGGATCACCCGGAGTGGGCCGCCGCGGCGCGCCGGGCGTACCTCGCGCGGATGGCGCGGATCGGGCGCGGCTGGCATGACGGCGGCTGGCAGGATCCGGCCCGGCGGCTGCTGGAGCTGGAGGCGCGGTACGCGGATCCGGCCGAGCTCCGGCAGCTGGCTTACGACCGGACGCGGACGGAGCTCCTGAACGGCCATCTGGCATTGCTGCTGCTCGGCGTGCGGCGCGTCGGCCACGAGCCGGGGAGGCCGGCGTGAGCTTGTTCGTGCGATGCGACGGCCCGGCATGCCCGGCGGAGAGCCCGCGCTTTATGGGGCGCGGTTACGAGATCCCTCCCGGCTGGACACACCTGGACGACGACGGCCCGGCCGAGCCGGGCGGCGGCTATCCCCATCATGAGCACGATTTTTGCTCCCGGTCGTGCCTCAGGAAGTTTCTGGCCGCGCACTACCTGGCCGGCCACGAGCCGGGGACGCCGTGATGCCGCCGGGGCGCCTCGTCGTGGCGCTGGCGCGGTGCGGCTTCCGGTGCGTCGAGTGCGGATCCGGCGCCGTCCGGCTGGATCATGCCGCGGGTGAGTGGGTGCCGGTCATCACCCACTGGCAGCTGCCGGACGGCGGATGGTGCCCGGCCACGCACGGCGGGACGGCCGGCATGCTGGCATCGCTGGATCTCCTGGACGCGATGGCCGCGGTGATGCCTGTCGCCAGCTACGGCGAGCCGGTCTGGCACCGAAGGAGAAGCGGCGCCCGTCATGGCTGACCTGGCCGCCGCGCGGTGTACCTGCCCGGCCGTCTGGCGCGGCGCCGGCGCCCGGCCGCGGTGCCCGGAGCACGAGGTGACCGCGTGATGACTTCCCGCATGCCGCGGGGGTGGAGAAGAGCCGCGGGCGCCCCGGTACCGCGGCAATCCGGCCGCAGCTCCGAGGCAGGGCCGCGCCCCGGCCGCGCCGGGCATACTTGGAAGGGATGCGGGCTAATGCGGCCGGGGCGCTGGCCAGGATGACCGCGCTGAATATCGCGCTGATAGCGGCCATCGTGATGCTGGTCCTGGCCGGCGTCCTGGCCGTGCTGCGCGGACCGAGGAAGTAGGGACGATGGAAGACATCAGCAGCATGGCGGACGGCTCGGTATGGGCGACCGGGCAGGCCGCCGGCGGGACCGCGGCTAACTCCGGCGCGATGACGGCGCCCGGCAGCCAGCCGGCCGAGCCGCTGGACGGCCGCACCGACCCGGTCCCGCCGGACGTGTCGCCGGACGCGTACGACGGCCGCGAGCTGCAGCACGGCGAGGCCGGCGGCGCCAGGGCCGGAGCGTGGGCTACGGTGCCGCGGGACGGCCGGGCATGAGGCGCCGCCGGGCCGCCCAGCAGCAATCCGCGATCCGGCGCCGCCGGGCCGTGCCAGCCCGCGGCGGCCGTAAGCGGCCGGCGGCGCCCGTCAAGCCGAAGACTGGCAAGTGAGCGCCGGGCTGGCCTGCCCGCTGTGCGGGACCTGGTCGGTGAGCGCCGCCAGCGTGGAGACGTGGGCGGACGGCCGGGACGGCATCGCGCGGGAATTCACCACCGGGCGCTGCGACCGCTGCGAGTCGCTGGTGATGATCGCGCCGACGCCGGCCGCGGTGGAGTCCGCCCGCGCCCGGCTGGACGCGATGAAAGCCGCGGTGCGCGAGGTGGCCGGGGATGCCTGACGTCGCGCTGCTGGCCGGGCTGGCGTGCCCGGTGTGCGCCGGGTACGGCACCGACAGCCCGATGACCCGCTTCCGCGATACCGGGCTGGGCTGCCGGTACCGGTGCATGTGCTGCGGTTTCCGGCTGACCGTGGAGGCCGGCCAGGTGATGGCCGCGCGGGCCGAGATCGAGCGGACGGCCCGGCATGCCTGACGTCTCCATAGACCAGCGCGCCATAGACGCGATGTTCTCCGACTGGGACAGCGACGTCGGCCGGGCCATCCGGGCGGCCACCGACGTGGTCGCGGACGCCGCGGTGGCGATGGCGCCCGTCTCCCCGGTAGGCAGCAAGTACGCGCCGCCCGGCTACCTGAAGGAGCACACGAGGCAGGCCGTCACGCTGCATCACGGCGACGACGGCCACGTGCTCGGCCTGGTCGGCGCCGTCCGCTACCCGTTCAGCTTCATCTCCAATGCCAAGGGGTACACCGACAACCCGCGGGCCGGGCGGCGCCGCGGCCGGGCCAGCCGGCGCCGGGCGGAAGACAACTACCTCGGCCGGGCGCTGGACGCGCTGGCCGGCTTCACGTGGGGCGGCCCGTAGATGCCGGATCTCGGCTCGGCGTGGGTCGGCATCTCCCCGGACGGCAAGACGTTCGGCGCCGACGTCAGGCGCATCGTGGCCAGCGCCACGAAAGGCGCTAAGGGGACTATCGGCCTGGACGCGGACGGGACCGCGGCCAGTTCCGTGGTGGACAAGCTGAAGGCGAAGATAGCCTCGCTCGGCGGGACGGCGAAGATAGCCGCGGATACCGGCGGCGCCAGCGCCAGCGTGGATGAGCTGCAGGCCAAGATATCCGCGCTGGCCGCCCGGTCCGCGGATATCAAGATCAAGGCGGATGACAAGCAGGCGCAAGCGGCCGTCCTGTCGCTGCAGGCGAAGCTGGCCGCGCTGTCCGCGCGGGCGGCCAGCCCGCGCATCACGGTGCAGGGCCGGGCCAAGGCGCTGGCCGATATCGCCGCGGTGGATCTCGCGCTGGACCAGCTGGACGCCAAGTCGGCTAAGCCGAAGGTCAGCGCGTCCGGGCTGGCGTCCGGGCTGGCCGGCGGGATCGGTCCCGGCATCCTCGGCATACCGGCCAAGGTGACCGCGATCGTGGCCGCCGCGGGGACCGCGCTGGCGACGCTGCCGGCGCTGGCCGGCATAGCCGGGACCGGGCTGGGCGTCGCGCTGATCGGCGGCGCCGTCGCGGCCGTCGTGGCCGGCAGCCCGAAGCTGAAAGCGGAATTGAAGGGCATCGGCCACGACGCCTCATCGGCGCTGAAATCCGCGGCGGCGCCGCTGCTGCCGGCTATCTCCGCCGTGCTCGGCCGTGTCCCGGCGCTGATCAAATCCATCACGCCTCAGCTGGCCGGCGTCTTCAAGGCGATATCCCCGCAGATCGCCGGCGTGTTCGCCGGCCTGACGCCGGTCATCAAGGGACTTCTCGGCGTGATGGCCGCCGCGGCGCCCGTGTTCGGGACCTTCGTGGGCGGGCTGGAAAAGCTGGGCGCCGGGATCCTGCCCGGCATCGCGACCGTGATCAAGGCGACCGTCCCGGCCATCTCGCAATTCGCGCAGATCCTCGTCAAGCTGGGCGCCAACCTCGGCGGCCTGTTCTCCGCGGCGGCGCCCGCTATCGGCGCCAGCATGAAAGTGCTCGGCGCGCTGCTGGACGTGCTGGGCGGGCTGCTGCCGGTACTGGTCAAGGTGGGCGGGACGTTCGCCACGGCGCTGGCGCCCGTGCTGGTCTCGTTCGGCGGCGCTATCAAGGCAATCGAGCCGGCGATTACCGTGCTCGGCGGTGTGCTCGCGGCGCTGGCCGGCGCCGTGCTCGGTGACCTGGCCGGCGCGTTCTCCGCCGTCGCGACGCTGATCAAGGGCATCGGCCCGGCGCTCGGCACGCTGGCCAAGGCGCTGTCCGGCGTATTCGCCACGCTGGAGAATACCGGCGCGTTCGCCGCGTTCGGGGACGCGCTGGAAGTCATCGCGCCGGTACTGGCGAAACTGGTATCGCTGCTGGTCAAGCAGCTGGCGCCGCTGCTGCCGGTCATCGCCGGCCTGGTCTCCCGGCTGGGCGCCGTGTTCGTCACGGTGCTGGCCGCCGGGCTGGGCGTCATCCTGAAGGCCATCACGCTGCTGCTGGCCAAGATGCCGTTTCTCGTGCCCGTGCTGGCCGCGGTGGCCGCCGCGTGGCTGGCCTGGAACCTCGTCATGGCCGCCAACCCGTTCGGCGCGATAATCCTCGGCATCACGCTACTGGTCGGCGCGGTAACCGAGCTGGTCACGCACTGGAAAACAGTCTGGGGCGCCATCACGTCGGCGGCGGACAGCGCCGCGTCATTCCTGGACAACCTTTTCCATAACAAGATCGTGCAAGTCATCCTTGACATCTACACGGCCGGGCTGCTGCCGCTGGTCACCCACTGGAACGCGGTCTGGTCCGGGATCAAGGCCGTCGCGTCGGCGTTCTGGTCATGGCTGTCGGGCACGTTCGGCACCGACGTGGCGAATTTCTTCACGAAGACGCTGCCGGGATGGTGGGATGATTTTTATAAAGCGGTCAAGTCGACCGGCGCCGGCATACTGTCGTGGTTCGCCGGCCTGCCCGGCAAGATCACCTCCGCGCTGTCCGCGCTCGGCGGTGACCTGGAACGGCTCGGCGCCGCGGTAGTCGGGGATTTCCTGTCCGGGCTGGAATCCGCATGGGGATCGGTGACCAGCTGGGTATCGTCGGTCCCGTCTAAAGTGCTGGGCGCGCTGCCGCATTTCGCGGCCGGCGGAGTGATCCCCGGCAGCGGCCCCACGGACAGCATGCTCGCGCGGGTGACGCCGGGCGAGCTGATCGTGCCGGCGCACCTCATCCCGTCCGTGGCGCCCGTGATAGCCGGGAAGGTGCCCGGTTTCGCGGCCGGCGGAGTGGCCGGGGCGCCCGGCATCGCGCGGCAGGGCAAGGCGTACCTGGCCGCGTGGCGCCCGCCCACGGTGAACGCGGAAATCGGGCTGTGGGACAAGACGTACAGCACGGACAAGACGCTGGCCGCCGCGGGCGGCCTGACCAAGGCGCAGCACGCGCGGTACGCGAACGCGGCGGCGGAAGACGCGCTTATCCTCGGCGCGCTGGCGAAAGAGCTGGGCGTGATGCGGGAATGGCGCACGGACCTGGCCGCCGATGACACCGCGCGGGCCGCGTGGATCAAGGCGGCCGGGAAGGTCCCGGCGCTGGCCGGCGACGTCAGGTCCTGGAAAAGCCAGGTAGCCGGCAATGAGAAGACCATCGCGGCCATATCGAAGATGCTCGGGCTGACGGCCGCGCAGCTGGCCGCGCAGACCGCGTCCGCGGCGGCCGCGACCGCGGCCAGCACGGCGGCGGCCAGCACGGCGGCCGGCACCGCGGCCACGACGCTGACGCCGGTAGGGCTGACCGCGGCCGGGGCGCTGGCGTCGTTTGCGTCCGGGCTCGGCGGCGGCGGCGCCGCGGCCTTTCAGGGGTTCGGCGGATCGTTCGACCTGGGCGGCACGCTGGCGCCCGGCTGGAATACGGTCCACAACGGGACCGGCCGGCCGGAGCCGCTAGTGCCGGCCGGGGGATCGACGGCCAGGATTGAGGCACTGCTGGAAACGCTGGTCATGGTCAGCGCGGCGGCGCCGTCCAGCACGGGCACCTCGTTCGGCCGGGAGCTGACCGGCGCGGCCCGGAAGGCCGGCGTCCGCGGCCCGTACTCCGCGTCTCTCCGCCGGCTGCCGCTGTGATCATGACGCCGGAGCTGGCCGACGCCACGAGGGACGCGCTGGCGCTGGTCGGCGCGGCGCTGGCCGGGGATAAGGAAGGCGCCGCCGCGGTCATGTGCGGGATGGACGAGGCCGGCATGGCGTTGTGCTGCTGGGCGATGGCGCACTGGATAGCGTCCAGCTGCCGCGTCATCGATCCGGGCGACCCGGTCGGCGCGCTGGCGAGCTTCCGCGCGGAAATCGGGCTGTGAGATGCCCGCCGGCGCAAAGGACCGGCGGGCATCTCACGATTAGGGGCGCCCGCTACGTTTCACCCGGACCTATCTTGGCCGGGAGGTACCAGCGGTTTCGCGACCCTATCGTCACGATAGACGCGGACGGCGTGCCCCGGTAGGCCTGACACGGCCCGTTCTGAATCGCTCTCTGCTGGCAAGTCGCCAGCATCGGGGGAACGCGAACGGCCCGCCCTGACAAGGAAAGAGGGCGGGCCGTCCGGTATCAGTCTGTCAGTCGCGCGGCCGGGCCAGCGACTGAAGCGCGGCGCCTAGCGTCGGCTGCAGGTACCAGGGTTTGGCTGCCAGGTCCGCGGCCCGGCGCGCGGCCACGTGCGCCTCGTGCTGGTCGTTCAGCACGCGCGCCTCTGCTTTGTTGCGTTTCTTGCGCGCCCGGCTGTGGATGAGTCCCATGATCATGCTCCCGTCTGGCCGTCGCCGGCCCCGTCATCGTCGGAATGCCACCATTCGCCGAGCAGCGCGGACGCGCAGAATATCTCCCGGCCGCATTCCCGGCATGCCGCGATCACGGGATAGTGCAGCGGATTGCGGAGATCCGCGGCCATCCCCGGCGCCAGCCCGCGGCGCGCGGATCCCTCGGCCGGCGTGATCTCGTGCGCCGGGGGATCCTCGGGCGTGTCCAGCGCGATAAGGAACCATACGACCGCGGCGGGCATTACCATGGCCTGCCGTCCCTCGTGGTAACGGGCGGGACCGGCCGCGGCCGGCGGGCGGGCATGGCCGGCAGCGAGTCCGGCCCGTCGCACGGCGCCCGGTAGAAGGGCGAATCCCACCAGTCCGGCGCCTCGCCGGCGGGCTCGGCCAGGACGGCGGCCAGGCCGCGCGGGACCGGCCGCGCCAGCATGTTGCCGTACGGCGGGCCGTCCGCCGGGATCGGCCGCGGATCCGTGCTGCGGCGCCGCGGGCCCTTATGGCCGCCCCGGCCGCGGCGGGTGAGCGCGTACCCGATGGCGGCCACGATGGCCAGCCCGGCCAGCGCCAGCCCGAGGATAAGGCCGGCCGGATCCCCCCCGTGCGGCGGCGCGGCCGGGGCGTGCGGCAGGCCGTGCCCGGTGACCGGCACCGCGATGCCCGGCATGGGTACTTCGATGGTGGTCGCGACGGCGCCGTCAAGGTGGAGGTTGCCGTGGCCGGCGTGCGCGGGCCGGGCCGTCCAGACCGCGTTCAGCCAGTGGTTGCCGTGCACGCCGGCCGGCACGTGATCCGAGATGTGCACCACCTCCGACCGGCCGGGCGCCAGCGTGAAAGTCTGCGGCCAGACCGTGATCCACGGCCGGCCGAGCGCGGTCGCGGTGGCGTGGCTGCTGGCCGGGTACTGCAGCGACCGGACCGTGTACCGGCCGGCGCTCTCGTGCACGGTGATCGCTTCCGTCCCGCTGTTGGTAACGGTGAACATGCCGTGACTGTCGGGCGCCAGTGTCATCGTGGCCGGCGCCGTGATGCTGAAGGGATGGGTGGTCGTGGTCATGATCGTGTCTCCTGGTCTCCGGGCGGGCGCCCGGCCGCCGCGCGGGATACGGCGGCCGGGCTGTCCTGGTCCGGCTAGTTGCCGGCCGCGACGTAGGTGATGGTGGTCGCGTAGGTGCCGGCCGGCGTGTTAGCCGGGACCGCCGACGCGGACCAGTCCTGCGAGAACACGTTGCCGGCGGGCAGCGACGCATGCGTGTCGCTGATGATGATGCCGCCCGGATTGGTCAGCGACTCGGCGCCGGTCTGGCCCGGCGCTGCCGGGAAGACCATCGCGTAGTGCAGCACCTCGGACAGGTCGGTGGCCGGCAGCGTGTCGCCGGCGGCGCCGTCTGACAGGTCCGGCGCGGCTTCCGAGATCGACCATCCGAGCTGGTCGTTAGTCGCCAAGGTGAACGCCACGGCGGCCATGTCGGTAGCGCCCGGCGCCACGGTAAACGAGGTGCCCGAGGTGAACGCGAACGTGAGCGAGCTGCCGACGACGACGTTGCCGTTGACAGTGCCTCCGCCGGGCGGCGGCTGCTGGACGGCGGCGAACGCGGGCGCGCTGGCGACGGCCGAGCCGATCGCGAACGCGGCCACGGCGGCGGCGGCGAGGCGGGCGGTCATGCGGGTGATGCGGTTCACGGTGATGCTCCCCTGCTAGGGCCCGGCGGGCCGCGTCGGTGCGGCGCCGTCCGGGTAATGCGCCTGAACCATACCGCGTCATACCGCGTAAGACTACGTTTTGCCGCTATCCGGCGCGCCGGGCCGGGCGGGAAAGTTCTAGAGTGCGTGCTGTGACAGGCGATTTTGACCCGCACGAGGGACCGCCGGCGTACGTGTACGAGCGGATAGCCGGGCACCTCGCGGCGCGCATCGCGGCCGGCGAGATCCCCCCCGGATCGAGATTGCCGGGCGAACGGGACCTGGCCGAGTCCTACGGCGTCGGGCTGGGCACGGTCCGCCGGGCGCTGGACGTGCTGCGCGACCGCGGGACGGTGGTCACGCTGCCGGCCAAGGGGACGTTTGTCATCTCGGATCCGTAACGATCGCGTCATGCCGCGGCCCGTCGCGCTAGGCCGCTGACCTGGCCAAACTCGCTGGAGGCAAGAACGGGACCAGGCCGGTACGGCTGCCGCTGACCGGGGGGTAAAGACTCTAAGAGACTCGCTCAGGGCCGTGCAGGGGCATGTCCGGTATGCGTATGTCCGGGTATGGGACAGTTAACAGCCGGGAAAGTCCCGTCAAGGTAGGTCATGAAGGCGGCCAGGCTGACGGCCGCCAGCGTCCACCACTTCCGGGATTCCCCGGTCCCCCGGGATCCCGGCTTGGACGGCTTGGCCGGCGTCGCTGACACGGTACTCGCTGACACGGTGATCGTCCTCTCCCTCGTAATGCCCCTCGTGCTATCTGTCGTGCCGTCTCTCGTGCTGGCATGTACGGCGTACCTGTATCTCGTTCTTATACGCTGTACAAGTACGTTGTACAGCATGACTTGTACGGCGTATAGTTGTCAAGTGATGGATGCAGAACCTCGGTCAGAAGAGCCGGACGGCGAGCGGCCCCGGCTCAGTAAGCACGCGGTGACCGACCGCGCGCTCAAGCTCGCGGACGCCGACGGTCTCGACGCGCTGACCATTCGCAAGCTCGCGCAGGACCTCGGCGTCACGCCGATGGCCCTGTACTGGCATTTCCGCAGCAAGGAAGACCTGCTCGAGGGCGTCGCCGAGCGGGTCTGGGGTGAGATCGACGTGAACGTCGACCGTTCGGCGCCGTGGCCGGCTCAGCTTCAGGGGCTGCTGGAATCCCTGATCGGCGTGCTGCGCGCGCACCGGTCCGCGCCGCAGCTACTCCTCGAGCATGAGAAGCGGAACGAGGCGGCGCTGCGCGCCACCGAGGTCACGCTCGGCGTCCTGCGCGACGCGGGTTTCGATCCCCAGTACGCCAGCGCGATCGCCCGCAGCACGCTCTGGACCGGGATCACGCTGGTCATGAGCGAGCCCGGTTACTCTTCCGAGCTGTCCGGCGACGAGCGGGCCGAGCAGCAGCGGCGCAGCCAGATCGAGCTGGCCATGCTGCCCGCGGCCCAGTATCCCCGGCTCGTCGAGTGCGCGGCGCCGATGACCGCGTGCGACGACCCGGAGTTCCACTACCGGCTCGGCATCGAGTTGTTCATCGACGGCGTCAAGGCCGCCGCCGCTAAGCGCTGAGCTGTGGGTAAGCCGGAGTCACAGGGGCCGGTCGTAGCGGATGAAACCATTGAAGCGGGCCACCTTGTCATACAGCGCGCGGGCCCGGGCATTGTTCTCCTGAGTGGTCCAGTACAGCCGGTCCGCGCCGCGCTCCCGCGCCACCTCGGCGACCCGCTCGATCAGCGCCCGCGCCGCCCCGCGGCCGCGGACCGACTCGTCGACGAACAGGTCCTGCAGATAGCACGCTTCGCCGGCCCAGAACATGGGGTGGAACAGGTAGTGCGCGATGCCGATCAGGGTGCCGTCCAGCCGGGCACCGAGACCGAACAGTTCGGTCCCGGCGGCAAGCCGCTGCCAGGCCGCCTCATACGCCTCGTCCGGCAGCGGGCTCCGGTAGAACGCCTTATAACCGCGGGCTAGTACCTCCCAGGCGGCCCGGTCATCCGGGCTCAGCGGGCCTATCTCCATCATGGCGCCATCTTCACACGAAGGGCCTGGGCGCGGGCTGGGTAATGAAACCGGGCTTCCAGCACGCTCCGGCGTCCTGGAAGCCCGGTTTCATGCCGTTTCGGAGGGACCGCCCCGGCTCCGGACCGAGCTGGCTAGGCTGGGGTCATGATGGTTCGGCGCCCATGAGGGCCACGATGATGCTTGCCGATCACGCTCAGGTCGCGGACGGCAAGCTGTTTATTTCCGGCGGCGGCTGGTCGGCCTGCGGGCCGGGACCGGCCCCGTGCGCGGTAGCGGTGCTGTTCCATGTGCCGTGGCAGGAGACCGGCGAGCGAGTCAGTTTCACGCTGCGGCTCATTGACGAAGACGGCCACGGCGTGTTCCAGCCGGGGGCCCAGGACGACCTTCCTGTCCAGGTCAACGGCCACTTCGAGGCCCGGCGGCCGCCTGGCATGCTTCCCGGCGCGGAGATCAACGTGCCGATGACCTTCAACATCGTCTTGCACCTGGCGCCGGGCCGGGGCTACACCTGGGTCCTGGACGTCGACGGGCATGCCGACGATTCCTGGCGGCTCTCGTTCGAGACGCGGCAGGCGCAGACCACACCGCGGTAGCCGGGTCGCGTCCAGGCTCAGGGTTTGACCGCACGCATGTGCAGCAGTAGCGGGATCCGCTGCCAGCGTCGCTTGCCCGGGGTGTCCGCGGCTACTCCGGCCGGCACCGCCGGCTCGCGGATGGCCTCGATCAGCAGCCCGGCTATTTCCAGCGCGCGAGTGTAGGCCTCGAGCGGCCGGTGCTCGCTGTGGAAGGTCACCGGGATGCCGCCCGAGCCGGCCACCCAGTCGGCGGGCCGCGGGTCAAGGTAGGAGTCCTCGATTACGAACGGGGCGTCCCCATCGCGGCCGTGGAAGGATCCGGCGGAGTTGACCGGATGCGGGATGGCCACGGCCAGCCGTCCGCCGCGCTCAAGCACCCGGGCGGCCTCGGCCACGGCCTCCGGCATCCGGTCCATGTCGTGCAGGGACATGTAGGCCACCACGAGGTCGAACGTCTCATCAGCGAAGGGCAGCGCGGCCGCGTCGGCGAGCACGGCCGGCACGGGGACCTGATGGCTGGCCGCCAGCCGGACCATGGTCGGCGCGGCATCGACGCCGGCCACCCGGTGGCCTAGCGACTGCAGGAGCCGCCCGAGCCGCCCTTCGCCGCAGCCCAGGTCCAGCGTCTGGCGACGGGGCGGCGGCAGCAGGTTGAGCAGCGCCGGCACGTTGATGTCTTCGTGGGTACTGTCGCGGCCGGGCGTGCGGGCGAACCGCGCCCAGTTCCTGGCCTGCGATTCCCACCCGTCGCGCATCCTCACCAGGGAAGCCTGGCACAGTATGAGTTCATGGCCTTGCTGCTACCTGAAGAAGAACCCGAAGCCGGACCATGGCGAGTGGAGTTGCTGAGCACGGTCGTCAACGCCGTGACCAGGCGCGGGCCTGGCCTGGACGGGTCGGGGCGCCCGGTCGTCCTGGCCGTGGACGGGCGCAGCAACAACGGCAAGACCACGCTGGCGGCGCGGATCCGCGACCTGGTGCCCGGCTCGGCGGTCGTGCACACCGACGACATCGCGTGGGAACACTCCTGCTTCGGCTGGACCGACCTGCTCATCGACGGGATCCTGGTGCCCGCGCACCGGGGCCAGGCGGTGAGTTACCGGCCGCCGAGATGGGACGAGCACGGCCGGGCCGGATCCATCGACGTACCGGCCGGGTGCCCGCTGCTGATCATCGAGGGGGACGGGGCTGGGCGCCGGGAGGTAGCGCACCTGATCGACACCGTGATCTGGGTGCAAGGCGACCAGCGGGAGGCCGCCAGGCGCGCGGCCGCCCGGGACCTCAATATGGACGCGATCGACCTGGCTAATATGCCCCCGGACGGGTCGCCGCCCGACCACGACGGGTGGACGGCTGAGGAAATACCGTTCAACACGGCCCAGCGGACCTGGGAACGCGCCGACCTCATCGTCTGCGGCAGCCCGGAGATCCCGTACGACCCGGTCGCCCAGGTCGTCCTCGCCCCGCCGCTGGGACCAGCCGGCTGACCGCGCCGGAGGCTCGGGCCGTACCGTTGGCTTACCTGATGATCGAGACCATCTGCAGGCTGGCCTCGGCTAGCCCCGGGTCTCCGGCCACTTCAGCATGCCGCCGCGCCTGCGCCGGCTCGATGCCGCGGGTACACAGGCGCCAAAGCGGGTCGGCGTCGATGGTGACGGTGGTCGCCTCCGCCGGCGGCCTGGCCGCCCACACCCAGCGACCTGCGTCGCGCACGCATGTCCAGGCGCCTCCCGCCGGACCCGGCACGCGGATGGTGAGGGCACCGCCCGCGTGAGTCGCGTGCCGCTCCAGCGTCAGCGGCAGGGCCCGCACGAAGGTATCCAGCGCGCTGTGCAGGGCCTCGTCATCGGGGAATGCGGGCCGCCCGGTGGCCGCCAGGATCTGCCGCAGGTGTGTCCAGTACTCGGTGAAGTCCCGGGCGCAATCCAGCCACACCGGGGCCGGGCCCGGGCTGGCCCAGCTGACGGCCTCGCCGAGAGTGTCCAGATCCGCGCCGCGCCAGAAGGCCAGCACCTGCGGAGTCACCGCCTCGAGAAGGTCTCGCAGCAGCACCGGGCTGATGCGGCCCGCGGCGTCCACCCACTGCTGATTGTGCCGGTGCAGG
This sequence comes from uncultured Actinomycetes bacterium, assembly GCA_963806335.1. GTDB lineage: Bacteria > Actinomycetota > Actinomycetes > Streptosporangiales > Streptosporangiaceae > Palsa-504. The sequence continues at coordinate 409,937 of CAWDXO010000006.1, read as the reverse complement.
AACACGGGCAAGGTTTCCCCGGCCGCGGGGCCCGGCGACGGATAGCCGTCCCTGGACCGGCTCAGCCGCGACAGGTCGTCCCCCAGTATGTGCGCCACCACATCACGGACCAGCCACGGCGCGCAGGCCGTCGGCTGCTGCCAGTCCGCCGCGGTGAGTTCGGCCAGAAGGACCGCGAGGGCCTGGCGGACGCGGGCGAACTCCGGCCGGGTGTCGATCATGGGTCCGAAACGGGCAGCGATGTCGCCGCCTGGGTGAGGGCTCGTCACCCAGGCAAGTTACCCACTGGGAGCCTAACGGTCATCAACCCGGCCGCTACGCTGGAGCGCCGGCCAGGTCCAGGTTTCAGCTGACCAGGAACTTAACGCACGTCCCGCTTATCCGGCCGAGCCGGACGCCGCCTTGGAGAGATCGACTTCGAACTCGGCCGTGACGTCGTCACGTAGCTTGAGCGCGCCGAAGAAACCGCTGTACGGCTTGATCCCGAACGCCGACTGCTGCAGCGTGGCGGTTCCGCGGTAGCGGCCGGGCCCGGGCTCGGCGACCTGCAGTCGCAGGGGTTGCGTCTTTCCGTTGAGCGTGAGCGTGCCCTCGATCGCGCCGCCGCTGGCGCCGAAGCGGACGATCTTGGCTGAGGTGAAGCTAGCCGTGGCGCTGCCCAGGATGTTGCTGATCTGCTTCTTGATCTCTCTGCGGTCCCCGTCAGTGAGCGGCTTGACCCCGCCCGTCCCCTCCCGGACCTCCACCGAGCCGAGGTCGAGATCGGCGGTGACCTTAGCGGCCGTGACCCCGCCCGCGTCCTCGTCCGGCACCTCGACCTGCGCCGACCATCGGGTTACCTCGATCGTCAGGTCATGGCCGGCCTTAGCGGCGAGCCCGACCCGGCCCGTCTTGAGGACGACGCGCCCCGTGTCCGGCCCGAGCCGGAAGTTACCCGTGTAAGCAGTCACGGGCCTAACGGTAAGGCTCAGGCAGACAAAGGTCCACTCGTGGTGTCAGCGAGGCTTGATATACGCCCCGGTATCAGTGCAATACGGACACCATGACATGCTCGTCAAGACAAGATAGGCATCACAGGCACCAAGCGCAACATGGGGATCAGCCCCGCATTTGCCTCGCAAACGCAATTGCATCCGGCGTTGCATTTGCATTTGACCTTCGGTGAAGCCGATGTCTTGGACATGGCCGGACATTTAGCATCGCGGTGTACCCAGGACCATTAGCGGGTGGGTGCTGTCGTTCAGATCATGTCGCGAGTTCCATCGACGACTGGGTGCCCTGCTTCTACTTCCGGGCAGCTGCACCGTACGCCATAACCGAGCATTTCCCCATATCGCCCCATTCGGCGCTAGAATCGATGTAGTGGTTGTGGCATGCTGCACACACTATGGTGCAGGCTGTCACAACCATGCACTCGCGGGGCGCTGGCGGGATACCCGGGCGGCACGACATCCGGGTTGCCGGGACCCGAGGGCAGCCGGAGGCCGCCGCACTGAGGGCAGCGGGCAACCGCCGGGCTTAGGGCAGCGGGGAACCGCCGGGCTCAGGACAACGGGAACCGCCGGGCTTAGGGCAACGGGAACCGCCGGGCTCAGGACAACGGGAACCGCCGCGCTCAGGACAACGGGAACCGCCGCGCTCAGGACAACGGGAACCGCCGCGCTCAGGACAACGGGCAACCGCCGCGCTCAGGACAACGGGAACCGCCGCGCTCAGGACAACGGGGAACTGCCGCGCTTAGGGCAGCGGGAAATCGCCGAACAGCTCGCGGATACGCCGCAGGTCACGCAGCCGTGGCTCGGTGCTCCCGCCCACCCAGCGACTTACCGTCTTCACCGAAACCCCGAGCTGCCGGGCGGCGACCTCCATCGTCATGCCCTCGCGGCGCAGCGCGCCTGCCATCCAGTCGGCGAACGCCGTCTCCTCGGCGACGGCCTGCCGGCCCCCACCCCCGCCAGCCGCCGCCCCCACGCTCATCGCATCGGACTTCAGCAGCGACGTCAGGGCGTCCAGGCTCGCAGGCGTGCCGACCTGGGCCCCGGAGCGGAGGACGTCGACCTCGACGTGATCAGGAAAGATACGGAAAGAGACGTTGATCGCGCCGGCTGGTCCCGCCGCCTCGAGCAGCGCCTGGGCGACGGTCTCGCCCACCGCACGGTTGTCTTCCTCGGACAGCGGCGACTGAGCCAGGCAGTGCCGGACGAAATCACGAATACTCGGGATAGACGACGGACGCGCGGGGAACGTCTGCGACAGGACCACGACGGGTACAACCTCGATGTTGTCGCTGATCATGTCGACTGGCTTGTCCATCGCCGCCCTCCGGTTCGACAATCAGGGAAAACTGCCCGGTGCGGACCGTCACCGGGTATCACAAAGAGAGTACGTTGAAAACGACGCTCAAGACGAGCGAGAACGGTCAGACATATGTGTCCAGGAGGGCGACTGTTCTGTCTTGTGATCTCGGCGGGACAGGAATATGGTGGTGCCACCGGTGACGGCCTCGTCGCCACACGCCGGCCTAGTGAGCATGTGATGAGCGGGCAGCTAGTCGGCATTTGCCGACGACGAGCTACTGAGGCACACCGAGAATGGGCTCGGGTGGCTCAGGGATACCGCATAGCCCGGGCCGGCGCATCGCCGGCGCGGGGCCGCACTATGCACCGGCGCGATCGGGCGGGTACAAGAGCACGGCCAGTCCTGGCCGTGCTCTTGCATGTCCGCGTCCCGGCCGCGCATGACCTTAACCGAGGCGTCCGCACGCGCGGGCAGCCTAAAGGAGGGGTGACCGCAATGACCCAGGCCGCGGAGGATCCGGTCCTGCACATTCTGTGGATGAACGGCGGTCTCGGCTGCGACGGGGACTCGGTGGCGCTGACCGCCGCGACCCAGCCCAGCATCGAGGAGATCGTGCTCGGCGCTCTGCCAGGACTGCCCAAGGTGGCGGTGCACTGGCCGCTGATTGATTTCGAGTGCGGCCCCGAGCAGGGCGCCGATAACTTCATCGAGTGGTGGCACAAGGCCGACCGGGGAGAACTCGATCCGTTCGTTCTCGTCGTCGAGGGATCCATCCCCAACGAGGCGATCAAGTCCGAGGGCTACTGGTGCGGCTTCGGCAACGACCCGGCCACCGGCCAGCCGATGACGACCAGCGAATGGCTCGACCGGCTCGCCCCGAAGGCCACCGGCATCCTCGCGGTGGGCACGTGCGCCACCTACGGCGGTATCCACGCGATGGCGGGCAACCCGACCGGCGCCATGGGCGTGCCCGACTACCTGGGCTGGGACTGGAAGTCCAAGGCGGGGCTGCCGATCGTCTGCGTGCCCGGCTGCCCCACCCACCCGGACAACCTGTCCGAGACCATTCTGTACCTGCTGTACCAGGTGGCGGGCCAGGCCCCGATGATCCCGCTCGATGAGGCCCTGCGGCCCCGGTGGCTGTTCGACGCGACCGTGCATCAGGGCTGTGACCGGGCCGGCTACTACGAGGAGGGCGACTTCGCCACCGAGTACGGCTCGCCGCGCTGCCTGGTCAAGCTGGGCTGCTGGGGGCCGGTAGTCAAGTGCAACGTGCCCAAGCGAGGCTGGATCAACGGCGTCGGCGGATGCCCGAACGTCGGCGGCATCTGCATCGCCTGCACCATGCCCGGCTTCCCGGACAAGTTCATGCCGTTCATGGACAAGCCACCAGGCTCCACGATGTCGACCACGGCCAGCGGCATGTACGGCACCGTGATCCGCAGCCTGCGCGGTTTCACCGCCAAGACGGCGGACAAGGAACCGAAGTGGCGCACGAAGGGCTCCGAACTCCGCACCGGCTACCAGAAGACGTGGTGAACGAAATGACAATGGTCGAAAATAGCGGAACGGACACCGAGGGGCAGTCTCAGCTCACCGAGATGAACTGGGATCCGATCACCCGGATCGTCGGCAGCCTCGGCATCTACACCAAGATCGACTTCAAGGCCAAGCGCGTCGCGGAGTGCCACAGCACCTCGTCGATCTTCCGCGGCTACAGCATCTTCATGAAGGGCAAGGACCCCCGCGACGCGCACTTCATCACCAGCCGGATTTGCGGGATCTGCGGCGACAACCACGCGACGTGCTCGGTCTACGCGCAGAACATGGCCTACGGCGTCCGCCCGCCGCACCTCGGCGAGTGGATCCTGAACCTGGGCGAGGCCGCGGAGTACATGTTCGACCACAACATCTTCCAGGAGAACCTGGTCGGGGTGGACTACTGCGAGAAGATGGTCGGCGAGACCAACCCCGGCGTGCTTGAGCTGGCCAACTCCACCGCCGCGCCGCACGCGGGCGAGCACGGCTACCGCACCATCGGCGACATCATGCGCTCGCTGAACCCGCTCGAGGGCGAGTTCTACCGCGAGGCGCTTCAGGTCAGCCGGTCCACCAGGGAGATGTTCTGCCTGATGGAGGGCCGTCACGTCCACCCGTCCACGCTTTACCCGGGCGGGGTCGGCACGGTGGCGACGGTGCAGCTGTTCACCGACTACCTGACCCGGCTGATGCGCTACGTGGAATTCATGAAGCGGGTCGTGCCGATGCACGACGACCTGTTCGACTTCTTCTACGACGCGCTGCCCGGCTACGAGGAAGTCGGCCGGCGGCGGGTGCTGCTCGGCTGCTGGGGCAGCCTCAACGACCCCGAGCACTGCGACTTCACCTACCGGAACATGGCCGACTGGGGCCGCAAGATGTTCGTCACGCCGGGCGTCGTGGTCGACGGGAAGCTGCTCACCACCAGCCTGGTCGACATCAACCTGGGCATCCGGATCCTGCTCGGTCACTCGTACTATGAGGACTGGGAAGACAAGGAAATGTTCGTCACCCACGACGAGCTCGGCAACCCGGTCGACCGGCGGCACCCGTGGAACCAGCACACGATCCCGCGGCCCGGCAAGCGTGACTTCGACGACAAGTACAGCTGGACCATGTCGCCCCGCTGGTTCGACGGCCAGGACCATCTGCCGCTGGACACCGGCGGCGGCCCCATCGCCAGGCTCTGGGCGACGGCGCTGGCCGGCCTGGTCGACTGCGGCTACGTGCAGGCCACCGGACACAGCGTGAAGATCAACCTGCCGAGGACCGTCTCCAAGCCGGAAACCACCTTCGAGTGGAAGATCCCGGTGGACAAGCAAGGCCGGCCGCTGTCCAACGCGCTCGAGCGGAACCGGGCCCGGACCTACTTCCAGGCCTACTCCGCCGCCGTCGCGGTGTACTTCGTCGAAAAGGCCCTGGCCGAGATCCGGGCCGGGCGCACCAAGACGTGGGAGTCATTCAACGTGCCGGAGAACGCGAACAGCTGCGGCTTCACCGAGGCGGTCCGCGGCGTGCTCTCGCACCACATGGTGATCAGGGACGGGAAGATCGCGAACTACCACCCGTACCCGCCCACGCCGTGGAACGGCAGCGTGCGCGACGTCTACGGAACGCCCGGGCCGTACGAGGACGCGGTGCAGAACACGCCGATCTTCGAGGAGAACGCGCCCGACAACTTCAAGGGCATCGACATCATGCGGGCCGTGCGCAGCTTCGACCCGTGCCTGCCGTGCGGGGTGCACATGTACCTGGGCGGCGGCAAGGTGCTCAAGACGACCCACTCGCCCACGGGAGCGACCCTGGCCATGTGACGCCAGGATCAGGAAGGAGCGGTCCGGCACAAGCGGTATAGCCAACTGAGGGAGGGCAGATGGCCTCAGGCCATGATGCGCAAGCGGCCGGTGAGCGGGTCGAATCGCTACTCGCCGAACTGCGGTCAAACGCCGGGCCGCAGGTCGCCGACACCGCGGAAGAGCTGGTGAGCTGCCTGGTCGAGCTGTACGGCGCCGGGCTGGCCGAGATCCTCAGGATCGTCGGCGAGGACCCCGAAGCAGGTCCGCGGCTAATGGCTGGCCTAGTCGCGGACCCGCTGGTGGAGAGCCTGCTGCTGGTGCATGACCTGCACCCGCTCGACACCGGCGCCCGGGTCCAGCGGGCCATCGACCAGATCCTGCCCCAGCTCGGGTCGCATCCGGGCAAGGTCGAGTACCGCGGGATCGACGAGCAGGGCGTCATCCACCTGATCCTGGAGCGCAGCGGCGGGCACGGCTGCGGGTCCACCGCGGACACGGTCCAGGCGGCGATCGAGAAGTCAGTAACGGAAGCGGCCCCGGAGGCGGCTGGCGTCGATATCGAGGTGGTCGAGGCAGCGGCGGAACTGCCGCTGCTGCAGATCAGCCGGCGCCCGGCCGCGTTCGGGGGGACCCGGTGACCACCTGGGACGCCGGGACATCCGGCGGTCCCGGGGCCAGGGCCGGGACCTCCGCCAGTCCAGTGACCGGCCTGCGCCGTTTCGTCAAGCGGCCGGCCGCGGGCACCACGGCGCCGGCCGCGGGCACCACGGCGCCGGTCGCCGGACCTGGCCGCCGGCCGGCTCCAGGCGAATTCCAGGACCCGAGCGGCCGGCTGACCTTGGCCAGCACCGCTGATCTGGATGCGCCGCCGGACGGCTCGGCGGAGGCCGACCGCTGCCAGCTGTGCAATCTTGTCCTCGAAGGCCGGCACGGGCACCTGGTGGATACCGACAAGCGGTCGCTGGCCTGCGCCTGCCGCGCCTGCTACCTGCTGTTCACCCATCAGGGGGCAGGCACAGGCGGCCGTTACCGGGCCATCCCCGAGCGCATCTGCGTCGACCCGGACCGGCCGCTGACCGACGCGGACTGGAGTGAGCTGGATATCCCGGTCGCGATGGCGTTCTTCTTCTACAACTCCGCGCTCAGCCGGGTGGTGGCGGGTTACCCGAGCCCGGGCGGCCCGACCGAGTGTGAGCTCGACCTCGCGGCCTGGGACCGGCTGGCCGCCGCCTATCCGCTGTTCGCCGCGATGACCCCCGATGTCGAGGCCATCTTCGTGAACCGCACCGAACTCGGCAACGAGGTGTTCCTGATCCCGATCGACATGTGCTACTCGCTGGTGGGCGAACTCCGGATGCGCTGGTCGGGCTTTGACGGCGGAGCGGAGGTACGCACCGCGCTCGCGACGTTCCTGACCGGGGTACGCAAGCGGGCCAGGGCGCTGGAACCCCAGCTGGCCGGCCAGGACGTGGAGCACTGAGATGACGGACCTGATATTCGGCTGCACCGGCGCGGCCGCGGAACGGTACGCCGCGACCCCGACGCTGACGTTCCAGCTGACGATCACCGAACGGTCGGGCGCGCGCATCCACGCCATCGCGCTGCGCTGCCAGATCCGCATCGAGCCGCATCGCCGCAGGTACTCCGCCGCGGAGGCGCGGCGGCTGCACGACCTGTTCGGGGACCCGTCGCGCTGGGCCGAAACGGTCAAGCCGATCCAGCTCGCCACGGTGACCACGATGGTGCCGGCGTTCACCGCGCTGACCGACGTCGAAGTGCCCGTGCCGTGCACCTATGACCTGGAAGTCGCCTCGGCCCGGTACCTGCACGGCCTGGACGACGGCACGGTCCCGATGCTGATGCTGTTCAGCGGGACCATCTTCGTGGCCACCGACACCGGTTACTCCGTCGAGCTCGTGCCATGGAGCTCCGAGGCCACCTACCGGATGCCGGTAAGCGTCTGGCAGGACCTCGTCGAGGCGCACTTCCCCGGCAGCGCGTGGCTGCGCTGCAGCCGGGAGACGCTGGACGAGCTCTCCGAGTTCAAGGCGGAGCGGGCCCTGCCCACCTGGGACGCCACCCTCGCGGCCCTGCTGGCCGAGGAGCGGGCGAGGAAGCTCGGGGATGCGGGGGCCGCTGCCGCTAAGGATCAAGCCGGGGGGATCCCGGAGGCGAGGCAGCCGTGAACCTCGACGCCGTCCGGCGGATGGCCGACGCGGTCCTTTATGAGGGCTACATTCTCTACCCGTACCGGGCCTCGGCCGCCAAGAACCGCAGCCGCTGGCAGTTCGGCGTGGTCATGGCGCCGGGGTACGCGGCGGCCGACCCGTCGGAAAGCACCTTCACCCAGTGCGAGTGCGTGCTCGAGCACTCCGGCCAGCCCGCCGTTCAGGTCATCCTGCGGTTCCTGCAGGTGCAGCGGCGAAGCACCGAGGGGCCGGGCGCCGACGCCGCGGCGCCCTGGGACGAGGCGGTCGAACGCGAGATCGAGTTCACGGTCGGCTCCGCTGACCTGCTCGGCGACGGCGACAACGACGCCGACGGCCACGTCGACAGCGACGTCGACGGGCACGTCGAGGAGTTCGCGGTGCCCGGCGGCGAAGATCGCGAGTCGCTCGCCGGGGGCCAGCCCGGATACGCGGTGCGTAGGCGCGCCCCGCTGACGGGCGCGGTGTCGGTGCGGGCCGTTCCGCTGCCGGGTCCGTGGCAAGCGGTCCGGCTCCGGGTCCGGGTGGAAAACCGGACCGCGGCCGAACCCGTGCCGGGGCGCAGGGAAGATGCGCTGCCGAGCGCGCTGGTCGCCGCGCACGTCATCCTGCGCGCCTCCGGCGGCGAGTTCATCTCGATGACCGATCCGCCGATGTGGGCCAAGGCGGCCGTCGCCGAGTGCGAGAACGTGGGCGGCTGGCCGGTGCTGGCCGATCCCGAGGGCGGCCGGGAGGTCATGCTGTCCGCGCCGATCATCTTGTACGACCACCCCGAACTGGCCCCGGAAAGCCCCGGCGAGCTCTACGACGGCACCGAGATCGACGAGATCCTCACGCTGCGCACGCTGGCCCTCTCCGACGCCGAGAAGATCGAGGCCCGGGCCACCGATCCGCGGGCGGCCGCCCTGATCGACCGGGTCGAGTCGATGGACGCGCAGACCCTGGCCGGGCTGCACGGCACCATGCGCGCGCCGCGCCCAGCCGGCGCCGGCCAGGAACTCCCCACGACGCCCAGCGACCCGCGGGACACCTACGACCCGTCCGTCCCCTGGTGGGATCCGGAGGCGGACGCCTCGGTGTCCCCCGACACCGACGCCGTGATCATCGACGGCCGCCGGATCGCGCGCGGCAGCCTAGTCCGGCTGCGGCCCGGGGCCCGCCGCAGCGACGCCCAGGACATGTTCCTGATCGGGCGGACCGCGGAGGTCCAGGCCGTGCTGCTTGACGTCGAGGACAAGCCGTACCTGGCCGTGTCGCTGGCCGACGATCCCGACGCGGATATCAGGATCGCGCACGGGCGCTTCCTCTACTTCGCCACCGACGAGGTAGAGCCGATCGAGGCCTCGTCATGACCGGGCGGACGCTGGTGGCCGGCGTGGGCAACGTGTTCCTGCGCGACGATGCCTTCGGCGTCGAGGTGGTCCGGCTGCTCGCCGAGCAGCAGCATCCCGACGGCGTGGAGATCCGCGACTTCGGCATCCGCGGCGTCCACCTGGTCTACGAGCTGCTCAACGGCTGCGACCTGTTCGTCCTGGTGGACGCGGCGGCCCGGGGCGAGCCGCCGGGGACGGTCAGCGTCCTCGAGGTCGAGCTGCCCGAGGTCGACAAGATGGACCGGCCGGTCATGGACGCGCACAGCCTGAACCCCGATGCCATCTTCGCGCTGCTGGCCTCGCTCGGCGGCCGGCCCGGACGGAGCCTGGTGGTGGCCTGCGAGCCGGCCGAGATAGACGCCGGCATGGGCCTGTCCGACCCGGTCCGGGAGGCCCTGCCGCACGCGGTACGGACGGTGCAGGACATCCTGGCCGACGCGGCCGCGGCCGGCGCGGCCCCGGCCGATGGGACCGCAGCCGACGCGACCGCAGCCGATGCGACCGCACGCCGATGCGACCGACGCCGATGCGACCGACGCCGATGCGACCGACGCCGATGCGACCGACGCCGATGCGACCGACGCCGATGCGACCGACGCCGATGCGACCGACGCGGCCGCAGCCGGCGCTGCCGCGGCCGGCGTCGGGACCGGCGGGCCGCCGGCCGGCGTCCCGGACGCGGTGACGGACTTAACGCCAAAACGCGACGAACCTAACCGGGAAAGGAGGTGACCGAGATGCTGGGCAGGCTGATCAAGGCGGCGTTCATAGCCGCGGTGCTGGCGCTGGTGATTGATTCACTCCCCGATATCAAGCGGTACCTGGAACTGCGCGAGATGTAGCCGTACGCGCACAAAGAAGGATGTGATCGGCGTGGATAACGTCGAAGTGATAATCGGCTTCGCGGTTGGCTACCTCGTGGGCACACGCCAGGGGCGCCAGGGTATGCAGAAGGCGCTGGACTCGGCCCAGGCGATCTGGGCGTCTGGCGAGACCAGGAAGCTACTGAGCGAGGGCCTCACCGCGTTCGAGGCGGTGGCCGCCCCGGCCCTGGACCGGCTCGGGACCCGATCGGGCCGTGGCAACGCGTCCGTCATCGGCAGCATGATGGGCGAGGTCATCGAGCGGCGCCGCGCCCGAGCGGCATGAGCGGCCGGTAACCGGATGCATGAGTACGGCTTGTCCGAAGGCGTGCTGGACGCGGTGCGCCAGCGCGCCAACGGACGTCAGGTGGCGCGGATCCGGGTCCGGTTCGGGGTCCGGCATGCCGTGGTCGCCGAAGCGCTGAGCCAGGCGTTCAGCTTCGTCGCCGCGGGCACCGAAGCGGACGGTGCCGAGGTCGAGCTCGTCACGGTGCCGGCCACGATCTCCTGCCGGGACTGCGGGGCCAGCGCCGAGACCACCGACGTGCTGGCTATCTGCCCGCGCTGCGGCGGCGACAACGTGGAACTCACCGGCGGCGACGAGATGATCCTCGAATCGGTCACCTACGAGGCGGCCCCGGCGGAGAAGGGATAGGCATACGAGCTGGCCTGGTTAGCTCACGGCGTGACCACGAACTGACGCAGGTACAGGTCCCGGAAGGTCACCGGCCCGCGCGGGCCGGGCACGGCGTCGATGTTGATCCCCGTCTCGGGCACGGAGAACAGCTTGAACCCGTCCAGCAGGCGCGTGCTGGCATTCCAGAACGCACCGGTGCCCGCGTAGACGTCGAGGAATTCCGCCGCGGCGGCCTCGTCCTGCGTGACGATCGCCGCGGCCAGCCCCGAGGTCTCGTCGTTGGCCAGCACGGCGGCGGTCCGCGCGCCGTCGGCCGGCGCGATCGTCACGGTCGCCTCGTGCCCGGGGTCCAGCGCCCACTCGTGGCCGAGCGGATGGGAGTGCGGTGGCAGCGACAGGCTGATGCCCAGCCGATCCCCCAGCCGGCGGATCCGCGGCATCATCTGGTCCCACAAAGACGGGTGCACCAGCAGCAGGTTGAGCCGGTTGCACACGCCGAGCCGGTCCAGGCTGGCCTCGATCAGCCGTTCCGCCATCCCGGTGTCGGCGTCGGCATCGACGTACAGGACCGCGCCGCCGTCGGCGTGGGCCAGGGTGCGCACCCCGTGCCGGGCCGCCTCGGCGGCCAGCGAGCGGGTGCTGTCCCCGCTGCCGCGCAGGATCACCAGCGGGATCAGGCCCGGCTGGCTGACCAGGGCCCGGGCGGACGACTGCCCGGGCACCCGGACCAGCTGGATCATGGCCGGGTCGAGCCCGGCCGCGCCGAGAGCGGGGGCGATGACCTCGTCCGCCAGCGCGACGGCCGACCGGATCGCCGCGGACCCCGTCCGCAGCACGCCCGCGTTGCGCGACTTGACGAACTGCGAGGCGATGTCCACCACCACGTTCGGCCGGGCCTCGAAGTTGGCCCCGATCACGCCCACCGGCCGGCGGCGCTCGGTCAGCAGCAGCCCGTCGGGCAGCTCCCTGACCGTCCGCTTGGCCGGCTCGAACGGGACGTCGGCCAGGGCGTACAGCTGCCCGGCGATGCCCTCCAGCCGGGCCGCGTCCAGGCGCAGCCGGTCCGCCACGGCACCGCCGATCCCGTCGGCTCGCGCCGCCCGGACGTCCGCCTCGTTGGCCTCGAGCACGCCGGCGGCGCGGCTACCCAGCTGGTCCGCCATCGCCCGCAGCGCGTCGTCCAGCCGCTCGTCCGGGACGCCGGCCAGGTCGGCGACCGTGCCGCGGGCGGCCCGGGCGGCCGCTCGTACCGCCGTCTGTGCATCGGCAGCCTGCGCGTCGGAATCAGTGGTCACAGCAGTCAACGCTTATCCCCTACTCGGTAGGTGCGGTCGGTCTCAGGGTACGCAGCGGCGGGGCTTCCAGTCCGCAGGACGACTCGCGCGGCACCTTCGCGGGCCGCTTCGCGCGGGGCGGGTTGCTGATGGTGAAGAACGCCAGCACGCCCCCGGCCGCGCAGAACACGCCCGCCATGATCGCCGCCTCCTTGAACCCGTGGGCGAGCTCGGCCGGGTGCAGGTAGCTGTCTCCGGTGATGCCGGCCAGCGCGGGCAGCACCGCCACCGCGATCAGCCCGGCCGCCCGGGCCACGTCGTTGTTGACCGCCGAGGCGATGCCCGCGTGGTCGGCCGGGGCGGCCGCCAGGGCGGTCGCGGTCAGCGGCGCCACGTTGACCGCCACTCCCAGCCCGAACACCACCACCGCGGGAAACACCGCGGTCCAGTAGTCGCCGGAACCGCCGATCCTGGTGAACAGGAACAGCGACGCGGCGATCACCAGCGGCCCCACGGTCATCTGCAGCCGCGGCCCGATCCTGGCGGCCAGGGCTCCGGACCGGGCAGAAAGCGCGAGCATGATGAAGGTCACCGGCAGCAGCGCGGTGCCCGCCTCGATGGGTGAGTACCCGTGGACCACCTGCAGCACGGTGGGCACCAGGAACAGCAGTCCCCCCAGCGCCGCGTAGACGACGAAGGTCACCGCGTTGGCCGCGGAGAACTGCCGGGAGGCGAATATCCCGAGCGGCAGCATCGGCTGGGCTTCCCGCGCCTCCACGCCGATGAACAGGCCGAGCAGCACCGCCCCCACGCCCAGCGGCACCAGCACCGGCGCCGACGCCCAGCCGGACGACGACGCCTGGATGAGCCCGTAGGTGATGCCGGCCAGCGCGCCGCTGATGCAGACCGCACCCTTGACGTCCAGCCGCGGCACCGGACCAGGCGACTTCGTTTCCGGTACGTGCCGGGAGGAAATGGCCAGCACCAGCACCGCCAGCGGGAGGTTGATGAAGAACACCAGCCGCCACGACACCGCGCCGATCAGCCACCCGCCGAGGAACGGGCCGATCGCGGTGGCCACGCCGCCCAGGCCGGACCACGCGCCGATCGCGGCCGAGCGGTCATCCGCGGCGAAGGACGCCTGCAAGATCGCGAGGCTGCCCGGGGTCAGCAGCGCCCCGCCGACCCCCTGCAGGGCCCGGGCGGCGATGAGGACCCCGGCGGTCGGCGCCACCCCGCACAGCAGCGACGCGACGGCGAACCACACGACGCCGATCGCGAACACCTTCCGCCGCCCGTAGCTGTCGCCGAGCGTCCCGCCCAGCAGCAGCAGGCCGGCCAGGGTCAGCGTGTAGGCGTCGATCACCCATTGCAGGCTGGCCACGCCGGCATGGAAGTCCCGCCCGATGGCCGGAAGCGCGATGCCCACCACGGTCGCGTCGAGCGCGGCCATGCCCGAGCCGAGCACGGTCGCGGCGATCACCCACCGGCCGCGCGCGTTGCCGAGCCGCAGCGCCGGCCCGGCCGCCGTGTCCGGTGCGGCAGTATCGCTCATCGGCCTTCCTCACTGAAAGCGCGGGTGGTGGCTGGGGTGGGGTGCCACTGCCCGTTCGGCATCAATATTTAAATTAGTCCGAACGGACCGCCGTGCCACTATCCTGGACCGCCATCGGCGCCTCCGGGGGCGGCGCGGTACGGCCGCTGCGGCCCGAGCCCGGGCGGGTCGCCAGCACCGAACCGCCCAGGATCAGCAGGAACGACGCGCCGATGGCCGGGGTCAGGTGCTCGCCGAGGACCAGGACGCCGAGGGCCACCGCGACGGCCGGGTTGACGTAGGTGATCACCGTGGCGCGGGCCGGCCCGACCTCGGCGATCAGCCGGAAGAACAACAGGAACGCGACCGCGGTGCAGATCACGCCCAGTGCGGCGAGGGCCAGCAGCACCTGGACCGACGGCATCGCGTGCGGCCAGGTCAAGGCGGCGAACGGCGCGTAAACGAGCGTGGCGGCGCCCAGGCAGGCCGCGTTGACCGCGACCGGCGGCAGGTCGGCGAGCTTGCGGTTGGCGATCAGCGGGCCGATGGCGTAGCCGAGCGCGGTAAGCAGCACCTCGACGACCGGCAGCCCGCCGCCCCGGCCCGCGCCGGGTCCCGCGAGCAGGACGACCCCGCTCAGCCCGATGGCCAGCCCGGCCCAGCGGATCGGGGTGAGCCGGTCACCGCTACCGGTGGCCATGGCCAGCAGCGCGCTGATGATCGGCACGGCCGCGATCAGCAGGCCGCTGGTGGAGCTGGGCAGATGCCGTTCGGCGTTCGAGAGCAGCGCCCACGGGCCGACGATCTCCACCGCCGTGAACGCGGCCAGCCAGAGGTAGTAACCCTTGAGCGCGCGGAGGTGGCCGCCCCGGATCGCCGCGGGCAGCAGCAGCAGGGAACCGAGGGCCACCCGGGTACCGACCAGCACCGGTACCGAGACGCCGCCGTCCGCCACCTTGATGAGCAGGTACGGGATGCCCCAGATCACGCTCATCGCGGCGAACAGCAGCCACCCGCGCTTACTCAAACCCGAAGCTCCTTCGATCCGGCCCGGGCTTCAGGATAGTTAGTTTTAAAGTTTCAGGCAGACGCCGTCCACGCACACGCCGCTGGTCGTGCCGCCGGCGCTGTCCGTCGTTAGGACCATTGTGTGCCCCAAGCGCGGCCAAATCGGCTGGTGACGTGCGCGCTTCGGGCCGGTTAGGCTGGCCAGCGTGATATCCGCTCAGGCCGTGTCCGCCGCCGGCGCCAGGACCGGCCGTGCCGCGGCCTTCGGCGGGTTCCGCCTGCGCTGGGCCCTGCTGCTGGCGATCGCGGGTGGCCTGGCCACCTACGCTGCTTTCCCGCCGGTGGACGCCTGGCCGCTGGCGGCGGCCGGGCCCGCCCTGCTCGTGCTGGCGCTGACCGGACGCAGCCTGCGGGGCTCGTTCGCGTGCGGGCTGGCGTTCGGCTTCGCGCTGTTCGTGCCGCTGCTGACCTGGCTGGTCAACCTGGCCTTGTACGCGTGGTTCGCGCTCGCCTTCGCGTTGACGGTGATCTTCGCCGTGCTCTGTATCGGGCAGCGACTGCTGCTGCGGTTCCGCTTCTGGCCGGCCGCGGTGGCGGGCTGGTGGGTGGTCGCCGAAGCCGTCCGGGACCGGTGGCCCTACGCCTTCCCCTGGGGCAGGCTCGCGATGAGCCAGTCCGTCGCGCCGGACGTCCGCTGGGTCGCGATCGGCGGCGTCCCGTTCCTCAGCTTCCTGGTGGCCCTGACCGGCGCCATGATCGCCCGGGCGGTGCTGGCGCTGCTGGCGGCCCGGGCGTCCGGCGCCCCCTGGTCGCGGAGTTCGCTGGGCCCGGTGCTGGCCGCGGCGGTGACGACCGGCCTGGTGCTCGCGGGCGGCCTGCTGCCCGTCGACCCGGTCGCGGGCGCGCCGACGGCCCAGGTGGCCGCGATTCAGGGCAACGTGCCGCGGGCCAGGAACGTGCCCCAGCTGCTCAACGACAGCGTGATTACGCAGAACCATGCCGCCGCCACCGCGCGGCTGGCCGCGGAGGTCAAGGCCGGCCAGAAGGCCGCCCCCGACCTGGTGGTCTGGCCGGAGAACTCCACCAACCTCGACCCGTTCCAGTACCCCTTTATCTACGGCGAGCTCGCCGGGTCGGTCGCCGCCATCAAGGCGCCGATCCTGGTCGGCGAGGTGCTGCAGAACCCGTTGCGCAACGTCGGCCAGCTCTGGGTACCCGGCCGCGGGCCCACCACGATCTACGTCAAGCGCCAGCTCGTTCCGTTCGGCGAGTACATCCCGTTCCGCGGCCTGATCTCGAGCTTCAGCTCGCTCCCATCGCTGCAGCCGGTCGACTTCACCCCTGGTCACAAGGCGGTCGTTTTCGCGGTCGGGCAGATTAGGCTCGGGGACGTGATCTGCTACGAGGTGGGCTTCGACAACCTGGTGCGGTCCGAGGTGACGGCCGGCGCGAACCTGCTCGCGATCCAGTCCAACGATGCGGACTTCGAGATCGACGGGCAGCTGGGCGAGACCGGGCAGCAGACGGCCATGGCCAGGATCCGGGCGGTGGAAAGCGACCGCGCGGTGGTGTACGCCTCGACCACCGGAGAAAGCTCGATCATCGCGCCGGACGGGACCCTGATCGCGCGCAGCGGCGTGTGGCGGCAGGCGGTGCTGGACGCGCGGGTGCCGCTGGTCAGTTACCGTACGCTGGCCGACGGGGTGGGCTCGTGGCCGGAGTACGTGATCATCATGCTTACCGTGCTGGCGCTCGGCTGGGCCGCGTGGCCCCCGCGCCGCAGGCGCACACCGGTAGAGCGGTCCCGGCGATCGGCAGCGAAGATAACCTGAACTTCCGTAATCCCCGGGATGTTTCAGGCGTCTGTATAGGCGAGAGGCGCGGCGCCGGTTCCGGACGCCAGAGGAGGGTCACCCGTGCGTGGCACAGACGGCAGGTTGGCGAGACGTGGCGGGCGTTTGGCCATCATCGCGGCGGCGGCCGCCATCGGCCTGCTGGCTACCGCGTGCAGCAGCGGCGGTGGGCAGTCGTCCGGCCCCAGCCCGGCCCAGGCCAAGGCGCAGGCCGCCGCGTCCGCCAAAGCCCGCGCGGCGATGCTCGCGGCCGAGCTGAAGATCACGCCGTCGAACGGCAGCCATGACGTCGACCCGGCGGCGGGCATCAGCGTCGCCGCCCTCAAGGGCAAGGTGACGAACGTCACCGTCCAGACAACGGGCGACCCGGTCTCCGGCACCCTGGCCGACGGCGGCAAGACCTGGCACAGCACGTGGGCGCTCAACGCGGCGCACAGCTATACCGTGACCGCCACCGGCACCGACGGCAGCGGCCAGAAGATCACCACGACAAGCACGTTCCGCACCCTGACGCCCGCACAAACCTTCAGCACCATGATCTACGAGGGGTACAACCAGACCTACGGCGTCGGCATGCCGATCATGCTGACCTTCAGCCAGCCGATCACCGACAAGGCCGCGGTCGAGCGGTCGCTCGCGCTGACTACCTCCAAGCCCGTGATCGGCGCCTGGTACTGGGACGGCGACGAGCACCTGTACTTCCGGCCGCGGGACTACTGGCCGGCCGGCACGACGGTCAGCTTGGACGGTCACCTGAACGGGGTCGAGGGCGCCCGCGGCGTATACGGCGGCGCCGACCTGACCCAGAGTTTCGACATCGGCCGGTCGCTCGTCGCGGTGGCCAGCACGACCACGCATTACACGCAGATCTATCTCAACGGCCAGCGCATCTACCAGTGGCCGATCAGCACCGGACGCGCGAGCCTGCCGACTCCCGACGGCACCTACGTGAGCGTGGAGAAGGCCAACCCGGTCCGGATGATCGGCGGCGGCGCGCCTGGCAGCGCCGGCTATTACGACGAGCTGGTCAATTACGCGGTCCGGTTCACCTTCAGCGGGGACTACTACCACTCGGCGCCCTGGTCGGTCGTCGATCAGGGCGCCACGAACGTCAGCCACGGCTGCGTGAACCTACCGCCCGCCGACGCGGAAACGTACTACAACATGTCCATCCCCGGTGACCCGATCACCGTCACCAACAGCACGGCCGCGGGCAAATGGGATGACGGCTGGACCGAGTGGTTCTTCACCTGGTCGCAGTACCTGCAGGGCAGCGCGCTCGGCGAGGCGGTGGAAGCCGGCCCGCAGGGCAGCAAGTTCGTCGCGCCCGCCGCGCTGCCCGCCGACACGGCCACCGCACCGCTGCAGACCTCGGCGGCCGGCAACTACTACGCGGGTGCGGCCAACCTGCTCGGTTAGGGCTGCGGTTTCGCCGGGCCAGTGCTGCGGCGTTGCTGCTCCGGGCCGGCGCGGCTTCCCCGGCCGGTGCGGCCGGCGCGGCTGGCGCGATCCGGGCCGGTGCGGCCGGCGCGGCTGGCGCGATCCGGGCCGGTGCGGCCGGCGCGGCTTCCCCGGCCAGCGCGGCTTCCCCGGCCGGCGCGGCTTCCCCGGCCGGCGCGATCCGGGCCGGTGCGGCCGGCGATCCCTGGCACGCTTCGCACTGGTAACAAGGATCCCGCCAGCCACGTGAGCCTCATGGCGCGGAGCCGCATCTGGGTATGGATGTGGCAGCCTGCACATAAGAGTGTGCAGGCTGCGACATCCATACCTTGGAAAGTCTGGGCTACGCGGCTTCCCAAAGGGAGGCGATGCCCTGGCCGACGCCGGTGCACATGCCGGCTGGCCCGCGGGCCGCGGCGTCCCGCAGCGTGGTTACGATCCGCGCCCCGGGACAACCAGCGGCCGGGCGCCGCCCTGACGGACTAACCGGCGAAAATCACTGCGGGCGACCCGGCGTGACCCGGGCCATCCCGCAGCGCGGACGGGGCGGCGCTAGCAGGTACGCCGCGCCTTGTGGGCTATCTGCTGAGCGATCGCGAAGGCCGGCGATCCGGCAGGCGGATTGCTTTGACGTGGAGGTGTCGTTGGCGAGCGGACGGCGAAGTGGCCCCGGGTTTCCCCGGGGCCACTTCGCCATGGAGTGCTGACTGAACCGAACCGGCCGCTACATATGGGACGGGTTCTGGTACCTGCGTCCCACCCGGTGGTACCTGGTCGGCGGGCCCGCGGTTCCATTGCCAGGACCGCCAGTGCCGGCCGTAGCGCTGGCGCTGGGGGTCGGAGTCGCCGCCGTCGGCAGCTTCGCCGCCTGCTGTGCGGTGTTGTAGGTGACCGCATTGGCCACCTGGGTGCCGTCGAGCGTGACGGTGGCCGGGTTGGCCAGGCCGAAGTTGGCGCAGCCGAGGTTGACGAACGACATGCTGAGCCGGTTGCCCAGGAACGTCGCCAGGTTGTTGCCGACCGCCGCGACCGGGGTACCGAAGTTCAGCTCCCTGGTCATGTCGAGCTGGTTACGGGCCGGCGCGATGTTGGTCATGTTCTGGCAGTAAGCCTCGGCGACCTGCGTCGCGTTGACGTTGCCGGCCAGCAGCGGCTGGTCGACCAGCGAACGGTAGACGTTCGTCTTCGCGATGCTGAACGCCGTGTTGACCAGGGTCATCTCGTCGTTCGGCGGCACTACGGCGATCGTCCCCTGCTGGTTGACGCGGGCGCTCAGCTCGTTCAGCGCCTGCGAACCGGACATACCGGTCGGATCGGTCGGGTCGGCCGCGTGGAAATCCGTGCACCCGTTCGCCGGGTCGAGGAACGCGGCGAGCAGCTTGTCGTCGCTGCCGTTGACCAGGGTGGTGGCGCCGGCGACCGCGGTCGCATTGGCCGCGGTGTTCTGCGCGGTCTGGCCGTTGGCGTTGATCAGGTACGAGGTGATCACGTTGTCGCTCTGATCCTGGTCGATCGTCGCGAAGTCACGCGTGGTCAGGCACGGCTGGCCGTCGAGCGAGGCGCCGAGCGCCGGGACGGTGAGCGTGCCGCCTGCGATCTCGGCGTTGGCGAGGTTGTAGAAGCGGACGGCGTTGCACGCCGACACCTGGCCGATCACCGACTGGCCGAGCGCGTCGACACAGTTTCCTTGCCGCGCGCCGCGGCCTTCGAGCACCAGGTTGGTGCCGTTGAAGCCGACATCGATGATGACCTGGGAGCCGCGCGCGATCGTCGGCGCCGCCAGTGGGGCGGCCGGCGTGGTGCCCGCCGTGATGACCAGCGGGTTGTACACCTGCACCTGACCGTTCGGAGCGAGGATGGTGGCCTCGACGAACGCACCCTCGGTGGCGGCGTTCGCCATCGAGCACCCGTCGCCTAGCTGCCACGGCGTGGCGAGGCCCTGTGCGGTCAGCGGCCTGGCTGGCACGGTCAGGGTGCAGTTCATCGACGCGGCCGCCTGCGCCGCCGTCTGGTTCAGGCTTATCGCGTTGCCCGCACCGTCGACCGGGGCGGTCGCCAGGTTACCGAGCTGACGCGTGGCGATCGGCCCGTTGGCAAAGCTGGGCGCCGGCGGCACTGCCGCCGCCACTGTTGCCCCCGAGGCCGACGCGGAAGCGCTCACTGAAGGACTAGCCGCGGCCCCCAGAGCCGACTGATTGATCGTGGTTGTGTGGCTGCTCGAGACCGCGAGGATGATCCCGAGTGTCAGGCCCAACGCCATCGGGATGGCGAGGGGGACCGCAATACGCGCCGCGCGACTGTTACGACCGCGACGGCGCCATGCGGACCTATGCCCGCTGAGCATTCAATCCACCTCCATGGATGTCCGCTGTGACGCTCCCGGGGGATCACGCTAGCCCGGCATGAAGGCGAGATCAGGGAATTCAGAACATTCGCGTTTTGTCCGGTTTCCGGGCAGGAATGCCGGCGAAACCTTGGTAATCCATTGCCAAGTCCTAACGTCGCAGCGTGGCGGGTGTCGATGCGGACCGAGATCGCTCCGTTATAGACGAACGGGTCGCGCAGCGTCAGGACGGCCTGACTGGAAGGCACGCATAGTAATTATTACGACTCTCTTAGTGAGTGTTAGGTATTGCGGAAAGGTTACAGCGGCGCTCGTCTGGGCGCTGGCCTTGACGTCGCTAACAGCCGGTGCGGCAGGTCACGGCGGTTGCCGAAGGATCGCCAGCCACCCAGGTCGTTCCGTCAGCCCCGCGGTGAAGACCAGTGCCACAACGTCGCAGCAGCCACATCTCCTACCGCAAACCCACGGTCGCCGTTATACGCGCGTGATGTCCCAGCGCTCAGGGAAACCGGGCCGGGAAATAAACTGGCACGCTGCTGTTCTAGGTCTGGCACACCGGCGGGGACGCAGGTCATCGAGACACTGACTAATATTTCAGCTGCTCGCCGGGCGATAATCGCGATGGGAAAGATTGGTCGCTGCGAATGACGCCGGCGCCGTTTCCGGGAGCGGCGCGGTATTTCGCGCCCATTGTTTACGGCTGTCACGCCCGCCACGAGGTTCTCAGGACTTACCAGGCGGCCCGGACAACGACGATGCGCCATCCGGGGTCAGCCAGGCCAGCCGGCCTTGCCTCGCTGCCTGGCCGGGCTGCCTTGCCCCGCTGCCTTGCCCCGCTGCCTTGCCCCGCTGCCTGGCCGGGCGGCCTGCCTGGCCGGGCGGGCCGCCTGGCCGGGCGGGCTGCCTGGCCGGGCGGGCTGGCGGCCGGCGGAGGGCGCTGGGAGGCCTCGGCCACGCACGCTTGTGGCCCCGGGGTTACCGGGGCCACAAGTTCACGTGCCGACGGCTAGAAGCCCGCCGTCTGCGGAGCGGTGTTCAAGGTGGCCGCGGTGGCCGCGCCGGCCCCGTTGTTCACGAGCGCGACCGGGTCGGTCAGGCCGAACTGCTTGCAGTTGAGATTGTCGAAGGATGAGGCCAGCCGGCCCGCCAGGAACGTGAACAGAGTGTCGCCCACCGTGGGCACCGGGGAGGGCCAGGTGGCGAGCATGTTCTGGTTAGCCGCCAGGAACGGCGTCTGGATGTTGATCATGTTCTGGCAGAACATCATCGGGCTGCTGCTCGCGTTGGTCTGCGCGTCGACCGGCGCCTGGCCGATCTCGGCCCGGTACATGTCGGTCTTGGCCGGGTCGATCTGGCCGCTGCTGTCGACCACCATCTCGTCGTTCTCGGGCACCAGCGCGGCGTTCTTCGGCTGGTTCATGGCGGCCAGCAGCTCGTCGAGCGCCTGGGAGGTAGTCATGGCACCGTGGTTCCCGAGGTCGGGAGCCATCAAGGGGGTGCAGCCGAACGCCGGGTCGAGGAAATCGTCGATGAGGGCGTTGTCACTCCCGTTGACCACCACCTTGGCCCCGGGGATGCGAGCCGCGTTGGCCGCGGTGTCCTGCGCCGTCTGCCCGGTGGCCGGATCAAGCAGGTACTTGGTGGTCACGTTATCGCTCGGGTCCTGGTCGATCATGTCGAAGTTGCGCGTAGTCGGGCAGCTGTTGGCCGTTCCGATCGCGCCTGCCGTCGCCACCATCTTCCTCGAGATGCCCGCGGACGTCACGGCCATCCTGCCCTCGTGCATCATCCGGAACGCCGCGTTGAAGAAGTTGATGCCGTTACAGAACGACACCTGGCCGAAAGCCGATCCGCCCATCCCGTCGACGCAGTTGCCCTGGGCCAGCGCGTTGGGCGTGGCGCCTACCTGGTACAGGAAGGTGCCGTTGAACCCGAAGTCGATGGTCACGATCGCGTTCTTCGGCAGCTTCGGCAGCACTGGCTTCACGGCGGGTTTGGTCCCCGCCGTGATGACCAGGGGGTTGTATACCGACAGCGCGCCGGTGCGCGGGTTCAGGATGGTGGCCTGGACGAACGCCCCCAGGTTCACTGAATTGTTCATCTGGCAGCCAGACGCCGCGGGTGTCGTGCCGGCCGGGCCGGTCAGCTGATACGGCGTCGCCAGCCCCCTGGCCGACAGCGGGTTAGCCGGGACGATGATGTCGCAACTGGGGTTCACCGCCGAAGACGAGACGCCCGCCGAAGCTGCCGACGGGGCGACCTTCGCGGCCTTACCTCCCGACGGCACGAGGATGAGCCCGAGGGTCACGCCCAACGCCGTCGCAATGCCGAGGGGGACCGCAATGCGCATCGTACGGTTGTTTCTACCGCGACGGCGCGATAGGGACCCATAACCGCTGAGCATTCAATCCACCTCCATTGGGTGTCCCGGTGACACTCCCGGGGGACACCGTAGACCTGCGACGATGGCAAGATCAGGGAGTTCGGAAGATTCGTGGTTTGTCCGGTTTTCAAGCCCGAAGCGCTCCCCGAGCTACGGCAATTTATTGCCAAGTTCTTACGTCGCAGGTGAGAGGGTGCCGACGCGGGCCGAAATCGTCTCGTGATGGGCGCGGAGGCCGCCAAGCGCCGTCCCCGAGGGGACGCTCGGCACGCAAAGTAGTCAAAGAAATTTTCCTGGTCACCGACAGGTCTTTCGCAGAGATTACGACGGAGGTCGCTCCGAGGCTCCCCCAGAACCTGCCCGGCAGGTCACGGCGCCGTCCGGCGGCTGCCACGCGACGCGGGAGCGCCCGGCGGGGAACGATCCGATGACCGGTGTTCCAACCACACTGTCATCAGGCCACGCACGAGTCACACCACGCGGCCGGCCGCCGACGGCACTGACCCGGTGACGATATCCGCCGCGAGCGGACTGACGTAAAACCTTCATAACACGCATATTTATAAGACCCGGCGCCTATCTCTCGCGCGGTTAAGGCTTCCTTTATTGCCGGTATTCATTCGCGTTCCGTTGACAACGCGACACGCACTTCGCTGTTGACACGCCGGGAGGCACAGGAATGGCGTGGCCCGTTCCCGGAAAGTTCCGCCTGACCCGGCGCGGCGCGGGCGGCGCGATCGGCGCGGCTGAGGGCGGCGCGCCCCGGCTGGCGCGACCCGGCTCGGCTCGGCTGAGGCGCCCGGCTGGCGCCCCTAGTCGGCTCGGCGCCGGCGGATGCCGGGCTCGGGCGAGCAGGCGGCTGGATCCCGTGCCCGCGAGCCCAGGATTCCCGTGTCCGGTCTGCCCCGACGTCACAATATGTACTCATATGACTACAGTTAGCAATGCATGAGCGGCTCAGTTCGACGGGATTCCGCCCGGGTACAAGGTCAGTTAGCAACGGCAACCATTTGTGCCTCGTGAGCGTCTGTCTGTAGGAGGCGTTGTATTCTCACTATGCCCGCTTCGAAGGTTCTTGCTGCTAACTTTGTCCAATTGTGAATTACGTCGAGGGGACGGCGCCGTGTCGCGATCCGGATGGTTCCGCAGACAGCAAACATTGCTGGAGAGTAGCGGGACGTCCGCAGCCAGCGGGGGGTGGCTGCGAACCCGGGTTTTCAGCGCCTCCGGCCCGTCGAAGCGGCGGGGCACGGCCCTGGTCGCCAGCAGCGCCACAGTCGTGCTCGTCGCCGGCGTGATGATCGTCGCGTTCGCGTCGCCAGGAAGCCACGCGTCCCCGATGTTGGCGGTCACGTCCGCTAATCGCACGGCCGTGGTCAGGGATAGGCAGCCCGCAGCCGACCTGCAAGTGGTGTCCGTCGCTCCGGCCGCAGGCGCGAAGGGGATCAACGGCACCAGTCCCATCCGGGTGCAGTTCTCCTCGCCGCTCGCCGCCAGCTCACCGATGCCGACGCTATCGCCGTCGATTGCGGGCCACTGGGCGGTCCAGGGCGACGCCGCGGTCTTCACCCCCACGGTGGGGTACCTCGAGAACACCCGCGTCACGGTGAATATCCCCGGCGGCCTGGCCGGCGTGATGTCGGCCGCGGGAGCAAACGCGGGCGACGGCGGAACCCTCGGCTCCAACCTGAGCCGGAGCTTCACCACGGGCTCGTTCAGCACCATGCGCCTGCAGCAGCTGCTCGCCCAGCTCGGGTACCTGCCGATGACCTGGACGCCCAAGTCTCACCCGGGCATCAACCCGGCCATCAACCCGGCCAACGCCAAGGCCGAGCTCTCCGCCGCCTATAGCGCGCCCGCCGGGACCTTCAGCTGGCAGAGCGGCTACCCCTGGGACTTGACGAGCCAGTGGAAGGCCGGCTCGAGCAACATACTCGACGTGGGCGCGGTCCGGGCCTTCGAGTCGGTAAGCGGGCTGACCATGGACGGCAGCGCCGGCAAGACCGTCTGGTCTCACCTGCTCACCGCGGTGGCCAAGGGCAAGGACAACCCCAACGGTTACACCTACGCGCTGGCCAGCCAGCACTACCCGGAGACGCTGACCGTCTGGCACAACGGTCATGTGGTGCTCAAGACCCTGGCCAACACCGGCATTCCGGCCTCCCCCACCGTGGATGGCACGTTTCCGGTCTACCTGAAGTATTACTTCAGCTACATGAAGGGCACCAACCCGGACGGCAGCAAGTACGACGACCCGGTGTACTACGCGTCTTACTTCAACGGCGGCGACGCGGTGCACCAGTTCAGCCGCTACGGCTACGGCTACTACCAGAGCCTGGGCTGCGTGGAACTGCCATGGGACGCGGCTAAGCAGGTCTACCCCTACCTCACCTACGGCAGCCTCGTCACTGTCACCGGCCCGGTGGCCTGAGACGACGGTCGTCTCTCCTCGCGGACAGCAGTGCGGGGCGGTCCCGGAGGACCGCCCCGCAGCTTGCTGGTGTCGTGACGTGTTACAGCGGGTGAACTTCTTCCGCCTGCGGGCCCTTGGGGCCGCGCCCAGCGGTGTACTCAACCCGCTGGTTCTCCTGGAGGGTGCGGAATCCGTCGACCTTGATGGTGGAGTGGTGGACGAAGACGTCGGCCGTGCCGTCGTCCGGGGCGATGAACCCATAGCCCTTGTCCGAGTTGAACCACTTCACGGTGCCCTGAGGCATGTACTTCTCCTACTGTGACGATTTCGGGAACCACGGTCGTGTGTCCCGGGTTGCTGCGACCACTGCCCAGGCGGACTGCCCTGTCGGGCCGGGCGTTCGGGAATGCAGGACGCCCGCGGTCAGAATTTCGCAAGCGCTGTGACACGTACACGAACTTCGTGCAACCACGACTATTTAACCACTCTCGGCTACGAGCGTGGTCCCAACCGGCGGAAATGTCTTTAACGAACGGCGGCGACGGCCTGCGCGGCGCCGTCGCGCAGCGTGGTCATGCAGGTCGCGAACGCCGATCCGGGCGTGGTGGCCGCGATGCGGTCAGCCTCTCTCACCGTGTCCACGTCGATGAGTTCCGGGAGCTGCCGGATGCGGAGCCCGGACTGTTCCAGCCGGGCGAGTTGCCGTGCTCCCGTGTCCGGCTGCGACATCGGGACGCCGAGCACGAGGCCGGGATCGACCTTGCGCAAGCCGAGCAGCCAGAAGCCGCCGTCCTCGGCCATACCGAATGTGGCGTCGGCGGTGTTGGACACGAGGGGCTCGGCGGCCGCGGCCAGCAGGCCCGGCGTCACCTGCGGGGTATCCATCCCGATCAGTACCAGGGGCAGGGGCAGCGTCACGTGAGCATCGGTAAGGGCCCACGCGATGCGCTCATCGAGGCCGGCTCCGCGCTGGCCGATGACGTCAAAGCCCGGCGGCAGCCAGAGCCCGGGTGCGCCGTCCAGGGCGAGCACCCTGCGGGCGACGTTCGTCTCCGCCACCGCCGTGAGCGTATCGACCAGAGCAGCCTCCGCGAGAGCGGCCGCCTCCACGGGGGTGAACGGCGGCGTGAGCCGGGTCTTGACCCGGCCGGGAACGGGCTCCTTCGCGATCACCACGACCTGCGCGGGCAGCATCTGGTCCGCCCCCGGCCGGCCCCACACCGGCGGCCTGGCCAGGGCGCCGGGGGCGCCTTGCCGATGCTTACCCAGGTACGCGTCGCCGGTCATAGTGTCGCCTGCCACGACGAGGCGGGCGACGTCACGGAGGCGAGCACCCGCCGCATGTCCCGCACGGTGCGTACCGTGCCGCCCACGGTGCCGGTCACCTTCGACTTGCCGGTCCGCGGGTAGTACGGCACGTCGGTTTCCGCGATCCGCCAGCCCGCCTCCGCGGCGCGCACCACCATCTCCAGCGGATAGCCGAAGC
Organism: uncultured Actinomycetes bacterium; assembly: GCA_963806335.1. GTDB lineage: Bacteria > Actinomycetota > Actinomycetes > Streptosporangiales > Streptosporangiaceae > Palsa-504. The sequence continues at coordinate 383,489 of CAWDXO010000006.1, read as the reverse complement.
GCCGGTCGGACATCGGCAGGGCCAGCAATGACTCCCGCCGGGCAGCGCGCATCGGACCCAGATCCCGCAACGGGACGCCGACCCGGCGGCGCAGTTCGGCCGCCAGGACCCTGTTGCCGATCCTGGCGTGCAGCGGCCATGCGCCCTTGCCCCGGACCGAACGCCGTCCCAGCATGAGATCGGCGTCTCCCAAGAGCACGGGGTCCGCCACCGCAGGCAGGTCAGCGGGATCGAATGAGGCGTCGGCGTCCATAACGCAGACGATGTCGCTGCTCGCCTCGAGCAAGCCAGCGTGACAGGCTGCGCCGAAGCCGCGTTGCGGGACGGGCACGACGCGCGCCCCGTAGCCCGCCGCTATCGAGGCCGAGTCATCGACGGAGCCGTTGTCCGCAACGATGGGCCGGTAGCCCGGCGGCATCCGGGACAGAACCCAGGGCAGGGCACCTGCCTCGTTGAGGCACGGCAGGACGACATCTATTTCCATGGCGCCCGACAGTACTGGCCGACCGGGCCGGTTAAGGCGGTAAAAGGGCTGATCGGCCCTTACGAAGCTGTGACGCTCTCCACCGGGTGGTCGTCCGCCGGCCCGGGCGTGGTTGGCTGAAGTCATGCGCGTTCTAGTGACCGGTGCGGCCGGCTTTATCGGGTCGCATATCGCGGAGACCATGCTGGCGGCCGGCCATGAGGTCCGGGGCCTGGATTCCCTCACCCCAGCCGTTCACAACGGCAGGCCGGACCATGTCCGCGGCGAGCTCATCGTCGGCGACGTGCGCGACCCGGCGGTGGTCGACGAGGCGCTGACCGGGATGGACGCCGTGTGCCACCAGGCCGCCCTGGTCGGACTCGGCGTGGACCTATCTGACCTGCCCGCCTACGCGGACGTCAACGTCACCGGCACCGCCGTGCTGCTGGAGGCCATGGGACGGCACGGCATACCGCGGCTGGTCTTCGCGTCGTCGATGGTCGTCTACGGCGAGGGAGCATACGACTGCGCGGCGCACGGCCGGGTCCGGCCCTCGGCTCGCCATCCAGATGACCTGGTGGCCGGCCGTTTCGAGCCACGGTGCCCGGTGTGCGCCCAGCCGCTAACGACGACGACCGTGGACGAGGACGCGCCGCTGGATCCGCGCAACGCCTACGCCGCGAGCAAGGTGGGGCAGGAACACCTGGCTACCAGCTGGGCCCGGCTGACCAACGGGGCGGCGGTCGGGCTGCGCTACCACAACGTGTACGGCCCGCGGATGCCGCGCGACACCCCGTACTCGGGCGTGGCCGCGATCTTCCGCTCCTGCCTGGAGAACGGCGTCCCGCCGCGGGTATTCGAGGACGGCGGCCAGCGCCGCGACTTCGTGCACGTCCAGGACGTGGCCCGCGCTAACCTGCTGGCCCTGGAGGCGGTGGACAGGATGGTCGGCGGCGCCCCGGGCGGCGGGGCCGGGGCGGGCGGGCTGTGCTGCTACAACGTCGCGAGTGGCGAGCCGCACACGGTCGGCGAGATGGCCAGCGCGCTGGCCGGCGCCTTCGGCGGCATCGAGCCCGTGGTGACCGGCGAGTTCCGGCTCGGTGACGTCAGGCACATCGTGGCCTCGCCCGCTTCCGCCACCCGCGACCTCGGTTTCCGCGCCCAGACCAGCTTCACCGAAGGCATGGCCGAATTCGCCCACGCCCCGCTCCGCGAGCCCGCCATGCTCGCCGCGGCAGCAAGCTGAAGAAGAGGCCGCGCTTTCCTCATCGTGTGCGCTTACTAACGATATGTAAGCGTTCCGAAACAAGGTGGGTGTCAGGCGTGTCGGGTGCCCGTGATGTGTTTTACTGCGCTGTCCGCCCGGCCGGAGGCCGTCGAGCTGCCCGCAATGCCCGTCCTCGCGGCGAGGGCAGGCGATTTGTCTGCGGTTTCGGGGGTCAGGGCACCCGGGACTGCAGACAAATGCGGGCGGCGGGCCTGCCCCGGCCGCCGCTCTGCGGGTACCGGGTGCCACACCGGGGCGGAAATCGTAACAAAACCGGCATCCGCCCGCGGCACGCCGCGAACTCAGGTTGATCTGGGATGCTCACACACAATAATTCGAAATCGGGTGCCTGGCCCGTCGCCAGTCAGCGGGAGGGACGCCTGGGGGCTAGCGAAGCGACGCCGCGAGCTAGCGGGGCTAGCGGGGCTAGCGGGGCTAGCGAAGCGACGCCGCGAGCTAGCGGGGCTAGCGGGGCTAGCGGGGCTAGCGGGGCTAGCGAAGCGACGCCGCGAGCTAGCGGGGCTAGCGGGAAGGGCTGGGGGCGGCGCGGTGGCCGGGGACGGTCCGGCTGATGGCGGGCACGCCCGGCCGGGCCAGTGGCAGCCTGATGAGGAACTGGCAGCCGGGGCCCGCGTTACGCACGGCGATCTGGCCGGAATGGGCCTCCACGATGCCTCGCGCGATCGAGAGGCCGAGGCCGGCGCCTTCCTGCGGCCCGGGCGTGCGGGCCGACTCACCACGGAACGCCACGTCGAACACTCGCGGCAGATCGCCTGGCGGAATCCCGCCGCAGGCGTCCGACACGCTCACGCAGGCCATGCCGCTCTGCACCTCGGCCAGCACGTCGACGCCGCCTTCTGACGGCGTGTGCCTGATCGCGTTGGTCACGAGGTTGCGCAGGGCGCGGCCCATCTCCGCGGTGTCGACGAAGACCGGCATGCCGCGCACGGCGGCGCCGGAGAGCCTGACCCCCTTGTGCCGTGCCACCGGCTCGGCGCTGGCCACGACCTCGGCGACCAGGTCCTCGAGCCCGACCATGCGCCTAGACAGCCGCAGCGCGCCCGCGTGGATGCGGGAGAGCTCGAACAGGTCATCGATCATTACGGTCAGCCGGTCCACCTCGCGGCGGATCTGCGTGTGGTACTGCGACACCTCGCGGGGATCGATCACCACCTGGTCTTCGAGGGCCTCCGCCATCGCCCGCAGCCCGGCCAGCGGAGTGCGCAGGTCATGACTGACCCAGGCCACCAGCTCACGCCGGCTAGCCTCCAGGGCCCGTTCGCGGCTCCGGGCCTGGGCCAGGCGCTCGTGGGTGACGGCGAGCTCGTCTGACAGTTCGCGGAGTTCCGCGGGCAGCGTCAGCGGCGGGGCCACGTAGACACCGTTCTCGCCGACGCCCTGCACGGCGGAGGAAATCGCCCGGCTGGCCCTGGTGACCCGCCGGCCGACGAACATCGCCACCACCAGGCCGGCCAGCCCGGCGATGGCCATCAGGTCCAGGATCTCGTCACGCTGGGCACCGGTGCCCAGCATGCGGACGGTGATCACACCGACCCCCGCGATCGCGGTGACCACCGACACGGCGACCACGACGGTGATCATCAGGCCGACGGAACGGGCCGCGAGCTGCCGCAGCGCAAGGAGCCCGATGATGGTGGTGACCACCGCGACGATCAGCACGCCTTCGGAGATGAAGGCCAGATCAGACCACTGAATGCCGGCGGGCAGAGCCAGGTCGCCGGAGGCGGTTGCGGTCACGCCGCCTCCGGTTCGTACCGGTAGCCGACGCCCCAGACCGTGACGATGCGCTTGGGCAGGGTCGGGTCAGCTTCGAGCTTCTCGCGCAGCCGCCGCACATGCACGGTGACGGTGGACGTATCGCCGAACGTCCAGCTCCACACCTCGGTGAGCAGCTGTTCCCTGGTAAAGGCCTTACGCGGGTTCCGCATGAGGAAGACGAGAAGGTCGTACTCCCGCGAGGTCAGCTGGATCAGCTTGCCGTCGGTCCTGACTTCGTGCGCGGACAGGTCCACGACCAAGTCGCCGTCGGTGATGACCCCGAGGTCAGCCTTGTCCGGCAGGCCCGCGCCGCGGGACCTGCGCAGCACCGAGCGTACGCGCAGGGCCAGCTCTCGCGGGCTGAAGGGCTTGGTGACGTAGTCGTCCGCGCCCGTCTCGAACCCGACGAGGCGGTCGGTCTCGTCGCCGAGGGCGGTCAGCATGACGACCGGGATCGGCCAGCGCGCCCGCAGCCTGCGGCATACTTCAAGGCCGTCCATGCCGGGCAGCATCAGGTCCAGCACGACAAGATCCGGCGGCTCTTCGGCCACCCGGCGTAGCGCCTCATATCCGTCGTGTACGCACTCGACGGTATGGCCGTCACGTACGAGATACCGCCCGACGACATCCGCCACGGTGGGATCGTCGTCGACGACGACGATCCGTCCCGGCGGATCGGGGTTACTTACCAAGGCTTCCCATTCCAGTAAAAGTAAAGGCAATGCTTACGCCTACACGTTAGGACGCGAACAGCTGGTGAAGCCAGCAAACGCCGCAAAACCGTCACCAGTCCGTAAGCACAGTGACGATTGTGTTAGTTCAGCGCCGATCCGCACCGAACTGGCCCCGGCGAAAATCCGCTGGGTTAACACTGAGGGATGTTCGCGCCGCCGTAGCCGGTGGGGCCATGTCAAACGATCGCAACCAGGGTGCGTCCCCGGCGACGCGATCATCCAGGGATAGGAGAACCGCGTGATCGGCGAACTTTACGAGCACGCGCTAGCCGGCCGGGCACGGCCGGAGATCGAGCACGCCGACGGCAGCCGCAAGCCGCTCTCCGTCGATGGCTGGCTGCGGGAAAGCCCCGGCGACAAGTCGATCCTCGACCGCTGCGATGGGCCGACGCTGGACATCGGCTCGGGACCGGGCCGGCTGACCGTGGCCCTGTCTGAGCGCGGCATCCCTGCCCTCGGCATCGACATCACGCCGTACGCCGTCGACATGGCCCGTTCCTCGGGAGCGCTGGTGATGCTGCGCGACGTGTTCGACCGGGTGCCGGGCACCGGCCGGTGGACCGCGGTGCTGCTCGCGGACGGGAACATCGGGATCGGCGGTGATCCGGCGGCCTTGCTCAGCCGGGTGGCCGAACTGCTCGCCCCGCAGGGCCACGCCATCGTCGAACTCGAGGCACCGGGATCGCCGCTGCGCCGCGAGCAGGTCCGGCTCTGTCACGCCGGGTCGGCCAGCGCCTGGTTCCCCTGGGCCTACGTCGGCGCGGATCACATCGCGGAGGTGGCGTGCGACGCCGGCCTCGGTGAGGTGGAGATCTGGACGGTGGACGGCCGGTGGTTCGCGTCCATCGGTACCAGCCGAATTTCTTCCGAACGAGCCATGGTGACCCTGTTAAGGAATGCTTACAACCCCATCCGTTGATGACCCCGCGGCCCAGTTAGAAGGCACCCTGTCCTGCATGAACGCAAAACTCCGCGTGGCCGCGATCAGCGCGGCTCTCATCGTGGCGGCCGGCCTGGTACTGCTGCTTGTCTGGCCCAGCCTCAATCCGGCGCGGATACGGCCGTTGCCCATCCTGATCGGCGCGTGGCTCGCGTTCATCACCGCCGCCTGGCTGCTGCGGAAGGTCCCGCCGCGGACCTCGGTCGCCTTGATCCTGCTCGGCGGCATTCTCCTCCAGCTGGCCGCGGTCTCGGCGCCGCCGCGCAACAGCGACGATCTTTACCGCTATGTCTGGGATGGCCGGGTTCAGGCCGCGGGCATCGATCCGTACGAGTACGTTCCCGCTGCCGCGCAGCTCACCGGGCTGCGGGAGCAGGGACTTCTCTGGCACAAGGGTGCCGAGTACTGCGTGTCGCAGACCTACGTCAGCCGGCATCCGGCCGCCGATCTCGCTGCCGGCTGCACGCGGATCAACCGGCCGACGGTTCCCACCATCTACCCGCCGGTGGCCGAGGCGTATTTTCTCGGCGTGCACTACCTGCCGGCGGGCAATGACTCGAGCAAGGCCATTCAGGCCACCACGGCGCTGGTCGCGGTGCTGACGACCGTCCTGCTGCTGTTCGGCTTGCGGCGGCTGGGCCGGGACATCCGGATGGCCGCGCTGTGGTCCTGGTGCCCGACGGTGGCCCTCGAGGCCGGCAACAGCGCCCACGTGGACGTGGTCGCGGTGGCAATCGCCGCGGCGGCGGTGCTCACGCTGGCCACGGCCCGGACCACCCGCAGGACGATCCTGGGCGGGATCCTGCTCGGCCTGGCCATCGCGACCAAGCTGACGCCCGCACTGACCGTGCCCGCGTTGCTGCGGCGCCGCTGGCTGACGGTCGCCATCAGCGCGACCAGCGCGTTCGTGCTGGTGTACATCCCGCACGTGCTCGCGGTCGGCGGCAAGGTGATCGGCTTCCTGCCCGGCTATCTGCAGCAGGAGGGCTACACCAGCGGAGCCAGGTTCGGGATCATCGGCCTGTTCGTCACCGGGCGGCTGGCCATCGTGGTCGCGGCGCTCATCATGGCTGCGGCCGCCTTCGCGGTGCTGCAATTCTCTGACCCTGACCGGCCGTGGGAAGGCGCCGTCGTCATGACCGCGACGGCTCTCGCGGTCGCGACTCCGCATTACCAGTGGTACTCGCTGTTGCTGGTGATGCTCGTCGCCCTCGACGGGCGCCCGGAATGGCTGGCGTTCGCCGCGGGCGGATACTACGCCGCCGAACCGAGCATGGGCAGGTTCACGGTTCCGTACCGCTTGCATGAGGCCGTCGCCTACGGCGTACCGGTGCTGGTCGTGGCGAGCGGCTGGCTCGTCCGCCACGAGCTCGCCCGGCGCGGCCGGGGTGCCACCGGGCCAGTGCCGGTCACAGCAACGCCGGTCACAGCAACGCCGGTCACAGCAACGCCGATCACAGCAACGCCGATCACAGCAACGCCGGTCACAGCAACGCCGGTCACAGCAACGCCGGTCACAGCGGGCGTCGCGGCCACGGGCGGCCAAGGGGCGCTGGCCGCCGCCGCCGTCCCGGCGGACGCGGTGGCCGCGGCCCTGGCGGCGATCGACGTCGCCCCGCAGGGCACCTTCGATGCTTTCTCGCCGCAGCCGCAACGCGCCGGCCACGGAGACGGAGGAGTCCGGGTTTAAGTCCGCGCCGACGGTTCTTACCTGTTGGTTACCCGCAAGGCAAAGTCCGAACGATACCGGCCGCCAGGACCGTGAATAGAGACATGAGCTACGACCCGTCGCACCGCAGGCGGCCGCCGCGCCAGGAGCGCTGGCCCGAGGCGACCCCGCCGGAGGCCTGGCAGGCCTACCGGGAGGACGACGCCTACCAGGGTGAGTTCCCGGGCCAGGCGGAGAACCAGGGCTCGTACTGGGCCACCGCGGCGGCCGACTACCGGAGCCAGCCTGCTTATCAGGGCGCTTCCGGCGGCCCGGCGGCGGATCCCGGTCATCGCGGTTACCCGCGGCCCGGCGGACCAGATCCCTTCGCCGGGACCGGGAGCGGCTACGCCGGCGCTCCAGGTAACTACGGCGATACCAGCGGCGGGTACCCGGCGCCCGGGGACGGCTACGCGGCGGGCCCGAATGGCTATGCGGGCTACGGGGAGGGCCCAGCTGGCTCCGGCGACGCTTACGGCGGCTATGCCGGCGCATCCGACGGGTACGCCCGCCGCTCCGGTGGTTACGCCGGGTACGAGGGTTACGTGCCGCGCACGGGTGGATATGACCAGCCCGGATACGGCTATGACGACGCGGGAGCGGGCCACGACGGCGCGGCCGCCGGTTACCGCGAGCCACAGGACGGCTTTGACGGCGCTCGAGTCGGCCATTACGGTGCGGCCACCGGCTACGCCGATCCCCAGGTCGGCTACCAGGACACGGCGGGCGGCTACCGGCCAGCCGGGAACGGGCGGGGCGGGGCCCCGGATGACTACTTCCCCGGGGACGAGTTCGCGGGAAACGACCTCGCCGGGGATGACTTCGCGGGCTCGGCGGGCTACCCGGGCCGGGATGACTTCGCGGGCTCGGCGGGCTACCCGGGCCGGGATGACTTCGCGGGCTCAGCGGGCTACCCGGGCCGGGATGACTACGCCGAGCCGGGGGCTTTCGAGCCGGCCCTCGCGGCTCCCGACGCCGGCCTCGACCCGCAGAGCTGGCAGGCCGACCAGGACGCCAGAAGAGAAGCGGGCCGACGCGGGCTGATCGTCGGCGCGGTGACCGGGTTCCTCGCCGTCGCGGTGGTGCTCGGCGCGTCTACCCTGGCCGCGGCGTTCGTCCGGCCCCAGGCCTCGCCGTTGCACGCGGCGGATCGTGTGTTCATCGACCGGACGCCCGCCGCGCTGAAGAACGCGGTGGCGGCGCACTTCGGCACGCACGCGCAGACGGTGCTGCTGCTCGGCATGTACATCATGATCGGCGTCCTCGCGCTGGGGATCGGGGCCTTGGCCCGGCGCGCGGCCGGACTCGGCGTGGCCGGCGTCGCGGCCCTCAGCTTGGGCGCCGCCTTCGTCGTCATCACCCGGACGGGCGGCCGGGTGAGCGACGTTATCCCCTCGATCCTCGGCGGCCTGGCCGGCGCCGCGGCGCTGCTCTGGCTGCTCTACGCGTCGGCGCCGGTCCCGGCGACCCGGCAGGCTCGCGGCAGCGGTCCCAGGAGGGCACGATGACGACCACCTTCGACCGGCGTAAGTTCCTGGCCGCGGGCGGCGTCACCGCCGTGGCCGCCGCCGCCGCCGGAGTCGGCGGCGAGCTCCTGCTCGAAAAGCGCCTCCCGGTGAAGCCCCAGGCGGCCATGCCCGCCGCCCCAGCGGCCCCCAGGCCCACCAAGGCGCCTGAGCTCACGATAGACAAGATGACGCCGCTGCCGGGCGACGAGACGCTGACCATCGCCGGCCTGTCGCCGTTCTACACGCCGAACCCGGCCTTCTACCGGGTCGACACGGCCCTGGTCGTGCCGAAGGTCGCGGCCGGCACCTGGCAGCTGCGCATCCACGGCATGGTGGACAAACCAGTGACCCTCACCTTCGATGACCTGATCCAGCGGCCCATGGTCGAGCATGACGTCACCTTGACCTGCGTCTCCGAGGCGGTGGGCGGCGGCTACGTCGGCAATGCCCGCTGGCAGGGCATCCTGCTGGCCGACGTACTGCGCGAGGCCGGGATCCAGCCGGGCGCCCAGCAGATCGTCATGCGCGACGTCCACGGGATGACCATCGGCGTGGCCACCGACCCGGTCATGGACGGCCGCAAGTCCATGCTCGCCGTGGGCATGAACGGCGAGCTGCTGCCGGCGGAGCATGGCTACCCGGTGCGTGCCGTGATACCGGGGCTGTACGGCTACGTGTCGGCGACCAAGTGGGTCGTCGACATGGAGCTCACCACCTTCAGCGCCTTCGACGCGTACTGGGTGAAGATGGGCTGGTCCCAGCAGGGGCCGATCAAGACGGAATCGCGCATCGACGTGCCGAAACGCCGCAGCACCGTGGCCGCGGGCCAGGTCACGATCGCCGGCGTCGCCTGGGCGCAGCACACCGGCATCGCGGGGGTCCAGGTGTCCGTCGACGGCGTCTGGTACGACGCGAAACTCCCCGCGCAGGACACCATCGACACCTGGCGCCAGTGGTACTACACCTGGGACGCTACTCCCGGGTATCACACGCTTCAGGTGCGGGCCACCGACCACTCCGGCTACACCCAGACCGCCGTGGTCCAGCACACCGAGCCCAACGGCGCGACCGGATACCACACCATCCACGTCACGGTCACGTGACGTCACGGACACGTGACGTGGATGGACGTCACGGTCACGTGACGTGGATGGTGGCCCTTGGGCCCCCAGGGGGGTTTGGGGGATGGCATCCCCCCAAGATCGGGGGGATCCCGGGGGGTCGCCCCCCCGGGGCAATACTGCTGGCGCGCACCCGCTTTGCGCACCAGCGGCTTACCCCGGGCCCGCTGACCGCCGCCCCACCCGGGACCGGCGGTCAGCGGGCGCGGAGCGCGGCCAGGAGGTCATCCAGAGCGTCGAGGTTGTGCGCGCTCACCACGGCGTCGCAGTACGGCCAGGCGGCGGCCATGCCGCCCACCTCCGGGCGGTACCGGGGAGACTGGGTCCGGGGATTCGCCCACACGATCCGGTGCGCGACCCGGGATAGCCTCGCCATCTGCGCGCCGAGCAACTCGGGATCACCGGTCTCCCAGCCGTCGGAGATGATGAGGACGACCGCGCCCCGGGCCATGCCGCGGCAGCCGTAGCGGTCATTGAACTCCTTGACCGCGGCGCCGATCCTGGTTCCGCCCGACCAGTCGGGTGCCGCCTCGCCCGCCTGGGCCAGCATCGTGTCCGGGCTGGCCGCGGCCAGGGCCGGCGTCAGCCTGGTCAGCCGGGTCGCGAAGCTGAATACCTCGGGCCGGTTCTGGCCGGCGCGGATCTGGCCGCCGTTGAGGCAGTAAAGGAGCATCAGCAGCGCGCGGGCGTAAGGCTCCATGGAGCCGGAGATATCGCAGAGCACGATGAGGCGGCGCGGCTTGACCCGCGGCGCCCGGCGCGCGAACCGGATCGCCTCGCCGCCGGTACGCCGCGCCTGGCGCAAGGTGCGGCGGAGGTCGGGCCGCTTACCGTCCCGGGCCGACCGGTACCTGCGGGTGCGCCGGGGCGGAACGGACAGGCTCAGCTCGCGCATGAGCGTCACGAGCTCCTGCAGTTCGGCGGCCGACAGCTGGGTGAAGTCCCGCCCGCGCAGCCGCTCGGCGGCCGAGGCCACCCGGCGCATAGCCGGCGCCTCGGCCACCGGTTCGTCGCCGTCGGCCGAGGCCGGGTCGGCCTCGGCGATGTGCGTACCGGATGGCCAGCCATCCGGATCCGCCTGGTCCCTGGTGACCGGCTGCGGGCCGCGGTCCTGGTCATCGGAGCGGAAGGCGGAGTCGGCGGGCGGCGGCTGGTCGGCGAACGGCGACGGGGTGCCGAACAGCGCCGCGAATACCCGGTCGAAGGTGCTCATCTGGCCCGGGTCGGACACCATGGTGGCCAGGGCGCAGGCGCGAAGCTCGGTCAGGGAGCGGGCGCCCATCACCGTGACGGCCCGGGCCAGCCGCTCGCAGCGGTCGGGTCCTACCGGGAGCCCGGCGGAATGCAGTGCGGTCCCCAGCCCGGCCGCCAGCGACGCGACGTCCGCCGTCGAGCGGAGCTCAGTCAATGCGGCCGACCACCGACGCCAGCCCGGCCTGGCGCACCGTTTCCTCGTCTTCCGGGTACTTCAGCACGGTGCTCAGGGTCTGGTCGGCGATGCCCGGGGAAAGCTCCTGCGCGCCGAATACGCTCAGCGCGAAGGCCCAGCTGATCGCCTCCGAGATACCCGGCGGCTTGGTGAGGTCGAGGCCGCGCAGCCGGCCGACCGCGGTCGCGATCTGCCCGGCCAGCCGCTCGTCCGACGTCGCCACCCGGCGCCTGACGATCTCCGCGACGCGGGCGGTGTCCGGGTAGGCGATCCAGTGGTACAGGCAGCGCCGTTTGAGCGCGTCATGCAGGTCCCTGGTCCGGTTCGAGGTCAGCACGGTGACCGGCGGCAGCAGCGCCTGCTGGGTGCCGAGCTCGGGTATCGTGACCGCCGACTCGGCCAGCAGCTCGAACAGGAACGCCTCGAACTCATCGTCGGCCCGGTCGACCTCGTCGATGAGCAGGACCGCGGGGCGCGGCCCGGGGTGCAGCAGGGCGGTCAGCAGCGGCCGTGCCAGCAGGTACTCCCGGGTAAACAGGTCCTTGTCCCTGATGTGCTCGCCGGCCGCCTCGGCGAGCCTGATGGCGAGCAGCTGACGTGGATAGTTCCATTCGTACAGCGCCTCGGAGGCCGCGATGCCCTCGTAGCACTGCAACCGCACCAGCGGGGTGTCCAGGGCGCCCGCCAGGGCCTTGGCGGCTTCGGTCTTGCCGACGCCGGGCTCACCTTCGAGCAGGATCGGCTGCCCCATCCGGACGGCCAGGAAAAGCGCGGACGCGAGTTGGTCGCCCGCCAGGTAGCCGACCCTTTCCAGCGCGCCTGACAGCGCGCCGACCTGAGGGAACCGCTCGTCGAGATCGTGGATCACAGTGCTCACAAGGTGCGAGTTTATCTTTGCGCAACAACCGCGCCGGTCAGGTGATGGCCAGGTCGGTGCGGAAGGGGCGGCCCTGGATGGCGCGCCACACCTGGGCGGGGGTGAGCGGCATGTCCGCGTGCCTGACCCCGTACGGGCGCAGCGCGTCGATGACCGCGTTGACCACGGCGGGCGGCGAACCCACCGTGGCGGACTCGCCCACCCCCTTGGCGCCGATGGGGTGGTGCGGCGACGGGGTGACGGTTTCGCCGAGCTCCCAGGACGGGCACTCCAGCGAGCTGGGCAGCAGGTAGTCCATGAAGGAGCCGCCCAGGCAGTTGCCCTCGGCGTCGAAGGCGATGGACTGCATCAGCGCCATCCCGATGCCGTCCGCGAGCCCGCCGTGCACCTGGCCCTCGACGATCATCGGGTTGATCTGCACCCCGCAGTCGTTCACCGCGATGAACCGCCGGACGCGGACCTCGCCCGTACCCGGATCCACGTCGACCACGCAGATGTAGGCGCCGAAGGGATAGGTCAGGTTGGGCGGGTTATAGACACAGCTCGCGTCCAGCTGTCCCTCCACGCCTTCGGGCAGCTCCAGGTTAGAGTGCGCGGCCCGCGCTATCTCACGGATCGTCCGGCCTGAGTCCGGGTCACCCCGGACGAACCACCGGCCGCGTTCCCACTCCAGGTCGGCGGGGTCGACTTCGAGCATGGCCGAGGCGACGATCCGCGCGCGCTCACGGACCTTCCTGGCGACGACGGCGGTCGCCGCGCCGGACACCGGAGTCGAGCGGGACCCGTAGGTCCCCAGGCCGAACGGCGTCTGGTCGGTGTCGCCGTGCACGACCTCCACGTCATCGGGGGAAATGCCGAGCTCTTCTGCGACGATCTGGGCGAAGGTCGTCTCGTGCCCCTGCCCTTGCGTCTGCACCGAGATCCGGAGCACCGCGGTGCCTGTCGGGTGGATCCGGAGCTCCACGCCGTCCGCCATGCCGAGGCCCATGATGTCCATGTGCTCGCGCGGACCCGCGCCGACGGCCTCGGTGAAGAAGCTCACGCCGATTCCCATCAGCTGACCGCGGGCCCGTTCGGCCTCCTGTTCTTTCCTTAGCCCGGCATAGCCGGCCATGTCCATGGCCAGGCGCAGCGTGCGGGGATAATCGCCGGAGTCGTACACCCATCCGGTCTGGCAGGTGTAGGGGAACTGCTCGGGCCGCAGGAGGTTGCGCAGCCGCAGCTCGGCGGGATCGCGGCCCAGCTCGAAGGCGAGCACGTCCACCATCCGCTCCACCAGGTAGACCGCCTCGGTGATGCGGAACGAGCAGGCGTACGCGACCCCGCCCGGCGCCTTGTTCGTGTACACACCGGTCACCTGGCAGTGCGCGGCCTCCAGGTCGTAGGAGCCGGTGAATACCCCGAAGAACCCGGCCGGGTAGTTGGTGGGCTGCGCGGCGCCATTGAACGCGCCGTGATCGGCCAGCACCTTCACCCGCACCGCCCTGATCTTGCCGTCCCGGCTGGCCGCCAGCTCGCCGCGCATGTGGAAGTCCCGCGCGAACGAGGTGGACATCAGGTTCTCCGACCGGTCCTCCATCCACTTCACCGGCCGGCCGGTGAGGATCGAGCCCACCACGGCGCACAGGTAGCCAGGATAGATGGGCACCTTGTTGCCGAACCCGCCGCCGATATCCGGCGAGATCACCCTGATCTTGTGCTCCGGCAGGCCCGCCATGATCGCGTACAGGGTCCGGTGCGCGTGCGGGGCCTGCGTGGTGGCCCAGATCGTCAGCTTGCCCGCCACCCGGTCGAAGTCCGCGACCGCGCCGCAGGTTTCCAGCGGGGCCGGGTGGACCCGCGGGTAAAGCATGTCCTGGGTGACCGTTATCTCGGCGTCGCGGAACACCTCCTCGGTGCGGCCCGCGTCGCCGGTCTCCCAGTCGAAGACGTGATTGCCGGTCCGCCCGGCCAGGTCATCGCGGACCAGCGGGGCGCCGGGATCCATCGCGCGGCGCGCGTCGACCACCGCGGGCAGCGGCTCGTAGTCCACGTCGATCAGTTCCAGGGCGTCGCGGGCGGCGTAGCGGTCCTCGGCGACCACGAACGCCACCTCCTGGCCCTGGAACCGCACCTTGTCGGTGGCCAGCACGGCCTGGGTGTCTCCGGACAGGGTCGGCATCCAGGCCAGGTTCCTCGCGGCGAGGGTCTCGCCCGTGATGACCGCCTTTACCTTCGGATGGGCTTCCGCCGCGATGGTGTCGATGCTCGCGATGCGGGCGTGCGGGTGGGGGCTGCGCAGCACCGCTCCGTACAGCATGCCGGGCAGTTGCACGTCGTCCACATACGTGCCCTGGCCGCGGACGAACCGCTGATCCTCCTTGCGCAGCCGCCGCCCGAAGCCGGCCGGCGCCGGCGTCGGCGGTCCATCGGGCGCGGTCACGCTGGCCCCCCCGCGTCGCCGGCGGCGGCTTGGGTGTGCTTCGCGGCCCAGCGGACCGACCGGACGATGTTCTCATAGCCGGTGCACCGGCAGATCTGGCCGGAAATCGCCTCGCGGATATCGGCCTCGGCCGGATCGGGGTCGTGGTCCAGCAGCCAGCGCGCGGTCATCATCATGCCGGGGGTGCAGAAACCGCACTGCAGGCCGTGGCACTCGATAAATCCTTCCTGCACCGGGTCGAGCCGGCCGTCGGTCTCCAGGCCCTCGACGGTCCGCACCGCGCGCCCGTCGGCCATGGCCGCGAGGACCGTACAGGACTTGACCGGCCTGCCGTCCAGCCAGACCACGCAGCTGCCGCAGTTCGACGTGTCGCAGCCCCAGTGGCTGCCGGTCAGGCCCAGCTCGTCGCGGAGAAAGTGAATGAGCAGCAGCCGCGGCTCCACCTCGCGCGCGTACTCGGTGCCGTTCACGGTCACCGCGACCCGCATGCTCATGCCTCCAGGTTCGCCCGGGCGGCGGCCCGCCGCAGCGCGCGGGCCGTGAGCTCGGCGACCAGGTGCCGTTTGTAGTCCACTGGTCCGCGCTGGTCGGCGATCGGGTGGCAATGCCCGGCGGCGATCGCGCCGGCTGCCGCGAAGCTCTCGGCGTCGGCGGGACGCCCGCGGAGGAATTCTTCGGCCTCGGCGGCGACGAAGTGCTCGGCCCCCACCGCGGTCAGGCCGATGCCGGCGGAGGTCACGACGGGCTGCCCCGGCTCGCCGCTCAGCCGCAGCACCGCCCCGGCGGCGGCCACCGACCAGTCGCCGGCCCGCCGGGCGACCTTCTCATACGCGCTTCCGGTGCCGGGAATCACCGGCACCCGGACCTCGGCCAGCAGCTCGCCCCGGCCGATGACCGTCTCGTATGGACCCAGGTGAAATTCCCGCACCGGGACCAATCGGTCGCCGTCCCGGCCCCGGATGACCGCCGTCGCGCGCGCCGCCGCGAACGCCGCGGACAGGTCCTCCGACGGATCGGCCTGGCACAGCGACCCGCCCACGGTGCCCCACAGCCGCACGATCGGGTCCGCCACGACGCGCTCGGCGTCGTGGAAGATCGGGAAGTGCTCACCCGCGAGGGCGCAGGAGAGCAGGTCCGCGTGCCGGGCCAGGGCGCCGATGCACAGCTGGTCGCCTTCGCGCCTGATGCCGGCGAGTTCGGCCAGCTCGTTGATGTCGACGAGAACCTCGGGCTGGGCCAGCCGCAGCTTCATCATCGGGATAAGGCTGTGGCCGCCCGCGACGACGCGGGTTTCCGGCCTGCTCAGCAACGACAGCGCATGGTCGACGCTGGTGGCCCGCTCGTACTCGACCTGCGACGGAACCTGCATGTAAGCATCATTCGGTCTGCCCGGCTATTTACGCAAACCGGGGGTGCGACGGCACCCAGCTCAGCGGCCGCCGATGTCCTCGCTCCAGACTTCGGGGTAGCGCCGCTGGAACTCACTCATGGCGGCCACGCAGCCCTCGTCGTCGAGCAGCACGATCTCCACGCCGCGATCGGCCAGGAAGCCGAGGTCACCCTCGAAGGTCTCCGCTTCACCGACGACCACCCGGGGAATCTGGAACAGCAGGATCGCCCCGCTGCACATCTGGCAGGGAGAGAGCGTGGTGTACAAGGTCGTGCCGGCGTAGGAAGGCTGCCGGCCGGCGTTACGCAGGCAGGCGATCTCGCCGTGCGCCACCGGATCGCCGCGCTGTACGCGCTCGTTGTGCCCGGCCGCGATGACCTGACCGCCGGCCGCGAGCACCGCCCCCACCGGCACGCCGCCGGACTCCAGGCTGACCCGCGCCTGGGCGAGAGCCAGTGTCATCATCTCGCGATCCGTCTGGTTCGCTTGCCCGTATCCCATGCCGGCCTACGCTACCGGACCATCCGCCACACCACGCCGACGCCGGTGCCGGCCAGCCCAGGGACATCCATGGGGCGCCGCTCGACCTCGGTGAAGCCGAGCTTGCGCGGTATCCCGCCGCTGGCGACGTTCAGCTCGTCGTGCACGATCTCCACCCGTTGCACGCCGGGCAGCCGGAACGCCTGCTCCACCAGGGCCGCGGCGGCCGCGGTAGCCAGGCCGCGGCGGGCGTAAGCCTGGTGCACCCAGTAGCCGATCTCCAGTCCGCCCGGCCCGATCCTCGCCATCAGGCCGATGCCGCCGGCCAGGACGCCCCCGGTGGTGATCGCGTAGCCGTAGGCCGTGCCGTCCGCCCACTCCCGGGCGGTCCTGGCCAGGAACGCATCCGCCGACTCCCGGCGGTAGCCGGCCGCCCAGGACAGCCACGGGCTCAGGTGACCGGCCGAGTCGGTCACGGCCGCCAGCACGGCCTCGAGGTCGTCCGGACGCCAGCGCCGCAAGGTGACCGCGCCGCGAGAGATAACCTCATCCGGGCGAGCGTCCATCCGCCCATGCTCGTGGTCCGGTGGCCGGAAGCACAACCGGGCCGGCCATTCGTAGCAGAGCTCCTCGCCGACCCGGAGCCGGGCCCAGCGCGCCGCCTCCACCTGCAGCGCCCGCGCGGCCACGGCGATCGCGGCCGGGTCGGCGGCGGCGTCCGGTAGGACGGACAGCCTGGCCTCGGCCAGCCGCCCGATCGTGGCCGGGGTCAGGTGGTCCAGCGCCGCGGCGCTCGACACCAGGTCCGCGAGCAGTTCGGCCCGCCGGCCCGGCCCGCGGTCGAGAGCCAGGCCCGCGGCGATGCCGCCCCAGAGGCCGTCGCGGATGCGCAGCTCGCGCTCGACCACCAGCAGGACGATGTCGTGTGGCAGGCGCGGCCCGGCCGGCCCGCCGTACCGCCGGCCGGCGGTTCCGTCGTCCCATTCGACTAGCGCGTAATCGCGCTGGTGGTCAGGCCGCCGAGGGAACGTCACGCGCATATCCCCACTATGCGGACCGGGCGAACCGGGTGCCTAATGGTTTTCGCGGGGAGCCCGCCATGCCGTAAGGTGCCGGTCGTGGCAGGACGCGGCACCACGGCGACGATCGCGCTTGAGCGCGCCGGTATCTCGTTCACCCGGCATGAGTACGTCCATGACCGCAGGCACGAGTCCTACGGCCTGGAGGCAAGCCAGGCGCTCGGCGTGCCGCCGGAGCGCGTGTTCAAGACGCTGGTCGCCGAGGTGGACGGCGCGCTGGTGGTGGGGGTAGTCCCGGTGGAAGGCCAGCTCGACCTCAAGGCGCTGGCCGGGACGTGCGGCGGCAAGAAGGCCGTGCTGGCCGAGGTGACCGCGGCCGAGCGGGCTACCGGGTACGTGGCGGGCGGCATCTCCCCGGTCGGCCAGCGCAAGCGCCTGCCCCTGGTCATCGACGCCGCCGCGATGGACTTCGCTACCGTGTTCTGCAGCGGCGGGCGGCGCGGGCTCGAGATCGAGCTCGCCCCCGCCGACCTGGTCCGCGCCACCGAGGCGACGGTCGCGAGCATCGGCTCCCGCGGGTCGCCCAAACCGTAACGGGCTGGACGGCATCGGGGACCTCGTCCTGGTCGCCCAAACCGTAAGGGTGGAGGCATGGGGACCTCGGCCGCGGCTAGGCGGCGGTTTTCCTGGCCTTCCGCGTCGCCGGGTAGGCCGGGGGCGGGGTGGTGCAGCCGACGCAGGCCGGCTGGCCGAGGAAGTAGGCGGGGACGGCCGGCGAGTCCGTCGGCGGGTTCGTCGGCAGCAGGACCGGCGGCCGCGGGGCCTGGCTGAAGTCGAAGTCCTGGTCGAGGTTCCCGAGGATGGTCTCGTTCTCCCGGACGTCGGGACGCGGGTCCGGGCGGCCGTCGGTCGCCGGGTTGAGGCGGGCGCCGCCGAGGAAGTCATCCTCGATGAACTTCAGGTAGGCGTCGCTGCTGAGCGTCTGGTGGTCGATGTAGCCGCGCTTGGCGTAGGGCGAGATCACCAGCCCGGGGACGCGCAAGCCGTAGCCGTTCTGGTCCACCGCGGGCGGCGCCACGTGGTCGTAGAAGCCGCCCCAGTCGTCCCAGGCCAGGAAGATAGCGGTCGAGTCCCAGTCCGGGCTCTTCATGGCGGCGTTGATGACCGAGGTGACGTAGGCCTGACCCTGGTGCACGCTGGCCGGCGGATGCTCGCTGTCGGGTCCGGACGGCGTGACCCAGCTGACCGAGGGCAGGGTACCGGCCTTGGCCGAGGCGTAGTACGAGCTCAGGTCCTTGATGTCGTTGAGCTGGTGGTCGGCCTTGACGTCGCCGAACAGCGGCAACGGGTTCCAGATCCCCGGGGTCTTGGCGCTCTGCGGGACCGGGGCGCAGGTCTCGGCGTTGTCGTTGTCGCAGTCGGGCTGGACGCCGGCCTGTACGTAGTAGGCCCAGCTGACGTGGTGGGCGAACAGCAGCCAGGTGATGTCGGTCCAGGCCAGGTCGATGGCGGTGGTCCCCTGGGTGACCTCGGCGTTCACCGCCTGGTCCATCTTCGCGACGCCGTACGGGCCGACGATGTTGTTGACGCAGCTCATCGGGGACTGGTTCTTGCACTTGGCGGACCAGGCCGAGACCAGGTACAGGTGGTCGGGCAGGGACCACGACTTGACCGGCTCGAACATGTGATCCTGGAGGACGAAATCCTGGGCGTAAGTCCAGTAGTCGGGGATCTCCGCGGCGGTGTGGTAGCCCATCACGTCCGGCGTCTGGCCGAGGTTGCACGCGGGGTCGTCGGGGCTGGTGCAGGTGGACTTGGCCGCGTCGCGTTGCCTGATGAACCCGTCCATCTTGCCGCCGTCCACGTCCGCGACGGCGCTTGCCTCGCCGTGCGGACCTCCCCCGTTTACGTCCGCGGTGTCGTGATACGGCCGGGTGCAGCCGCCCGCGGGGTTCGGCACGCACGCGGTCGGGGTCCCGTTGCTCATCGGGATCCCGTCCGCTCCGGGGTAGGTGCCGAAGTAGCTGTCGAACGAGCGGTTCTCCTGCATCACGATGATCACGTGCTTGACCTTGTGAATGCCGGCCGAGACGAGGTAGGTCCCGCTCGGGCCGCCGCTCACCCGCTCGACCCCGCCGGTCGGGGAGGGGCCGCTTGAGGAGGGGGAGGAAGAGGAGGATCCGGCCGGGGACGTGCACGCCGCCAGCAAGCTGACCGCCAGCAGGCTGGCGGGCACCGCGGCCCACTTGGCGGAACGGGAGAACTTTTGCCGTCGCATGATGCCGACCATAAGAACCGGCGATGGGAACGCGTTGTCCCCAGCATGTGGGTTGCGTGAGCCCCTCGTCATCGATTCCTGTGACCGGGCGCCATTAGCGCCAGGGGGAATCAGCCGCCCCCACGGTCAGGGCGTGGTCGGCTCGGAGTCGCGCGATTCCTGAGTTTCGCGCTCGGCCGCGGCTGGCTCGGCGAGTTCGGGCTGGGCGGGGGCGTCCCCGGTGCCGCTGGCCCCGGCGCCGGCCTCGACGCCGCCCGGCGCCGGCTCGGCCTCGGCGGGCTCCGGCCGGCGCTGGCTGCGGTAGAACCAGATGGCGCCGATCACCGCCAGCGCGGCGGCGATGTAGAGGTTGAGCCGCAGGCCGAAGATGTACACCGAGGAATCGACCCGGAGCGACTCCTCGAAGATCCGGTACGCGGAATAACCGAAGACGTACAAGGCGAACAGGCCGGGCGGCTTGATGTGGCGGTGATGCCCGAGCCAGACCAGCACGCCCGCCCAGGCGAAGTCGAAGATCAGCTCGTAAAGAAAGGTCGGCTGGAAGGTGCTGAAGTGCAGGTACTGGGCCGGGATCCCGCCGGAGACGCGGTAGGAATACGGGATCTCCAGACCCCAGGGCAGCGTCGTCGGCCGGCCGAAAAGCTCCTTGTTGAAGTAGTTCCCGATCCGCCCGATCCCCTGCGCCACCAGCAGCCCCGGCGCGACCGCGTCCATGAACAGCGCCGGGTTCACCCCGTGCTTGCGCAGCCGCCAGATGCTCACCAGGGCGGCGAGGAAGATGCCGCCCCAGATGCCGAGGCCGCCCGTCCAGACCGCGAATACCCCGTACCACACGTGCGGGATGTCCATCGGCGTGGTGATGTCGAAGTAGATCCGGCCGCCGATGATCCCGGCTGGGACGCCCCACAGCGCGATATCGCCCACCAGGTCGGGGTCGCCGCCGACCGCGGCCCACCGCCGCCGCGTGATGATGATCGCGGCGGCTATGCCGACCAGGTACATCAGCGCGTAGAAGTGGATATCCAGCGGGCCGACGTGAAAGCTGCTGACCGACGGGCTGGGAATGTAGGTAGGCATCGCGATCGCCATAACGGCGAGACTACCCGTCCCGCCCGGCTGGGCACGCACTAACCATGGGCTGTCACCGGCGTTCGTTAGGCCAATTAATGGGCGGCGGGGTCGGGACCTCCCGCGGCGAGCGGCGCGGTACCGGCGCGGGAGGCTGCCGCCCGCGGCGCCACCGTGATCGGGGGCACCGGCGGGGTGATCTTCGAGCGATCCGGCTGGCCGGTCAGCCGGTACACGTCCGATCCGTCCACGGTTTCCCGCTCGAGCAGCTCGTTGACCAGCGCGTCGAGCTCGGCGCGGTGCTCCTTGAGCAGCTCGATGGCGCGTTCCTCGGCCTCCCGCAGCAGGCGGGAGACCTCGCGGTCGATTTCCGCCTGGGTGCCCTCGGCGAACGGGCGGCTGGACATGCCGGGACCGCCGCCGCCCAGGAACACCGACCCGCCCTCGGGGTACCCGACCGGGCCGAGCGTCGGCGACAGGCCGAACTCCCGGACCATCTTGACGGCCAGGTCGGTCGCCCCGGCCAGGTCGTTGGCGGCGCCGGTGGACCCCTGGCCGATCACCACCAGCTCGGCGGCCCGGCCGCCGAGCCGGACCGCGAGCGAGTCGTGCAGGTAGTCCTCGCTGTACATGTGCCGCTCGACCAGCGGCAGCTGCTCGGTCACGCCGAGCGTCTGGCCCGCGGGCAGTATCGTCACCTTGGCCACCGGGTCGGCGTGCTCGGACAGCGCGGCCACCAGGGCATGCCCGGACTCGTGCACCGCCACCGCGTGCTTCTCCTCGGGCAGCAGCACGTTGGAGCCTTCCCGCCGCCCGAGGATGATCCGGTCCCTGGCCTCGTCGAAGTCGCCGGCGGTGAGCACGTCACGCCCGGCCCGCACCGCGACGATGGCGGCCTCGTTGACCAGGTTGGCCAGGTCGGCGCCGGAGAACCCCGGCGTGCCGCGGGCGATCGCGCTCAGGTCGACGTCGGACGCCAGCTTCTTGCCGCGGCAATGCACGGCCAGGATCGCGGCCCGCTCGGTGACGTTCGGCAGCGGGATGGTGACCTGGCGGTCGAACCGGCCGGGCCGCAGCAGGGCCGGGTCGAGGACCTCGGGCCGGTTCGTCGCCCCGAGCACCACGATGCCGGTCGTCGGCTCGAAGCCGTCGAGCTCGGCCAGCAGCTGGTTGAGCGTCTGCTCGCGCTCGTCGTTGGAGACGTACGCGCCCGAGCCCGCGCGGCGCTGGCCGATGGCGTCGATCTCGTCGATGAAGATAATGCAGGGGGCGCGCTTGCGGGCCTCGGCGAACAGGTCGCGGACCCGGGACGCGCCGACCCCGACGAACAGCTCCACGAAGCTGGAGCCCGTCACCGAGAAGAACGGCACGCCCGCTTCGCCCGCCACCGCGCGGGCCAGCAGCGTCTTGCCGGTACCGGGCGGCCCGATCATCAGGACGCCGCGCGGCACCGTTGCGCCGACCCTGGTGTACCGATCCGGATGCTTGAGGAAATCCACCACCTCGGCGATCTCGGCCTTGGCGCCGTCGTAGCCGGCCACGTCGGCGAAGGTGGTGCTGGGCCGTTCCTCGTCGAACACCTTGGCCCGTGACTTGCCCACGCCGAGCACGCCCTGGAACTGGCTGGTCGCGCCCTTGGACAGCCGCCGGAACAGCCAGACGAAGAACACGATCGGCAGCCCGAACACGATCAGGTAGATCAGCACCTCGGAGGCGAAGCTCTGCCCCGACTGCGCCGCGGAAATCTCCACGTGGTTGTCCTGCAGCGTGGTCAGCAGCTCCTCCCCGGCCTGCGGCGGGATGACCACGGTGAAGTTCTTCCCGTCGGTCAGCGTCCCGCTGCTCGTACCGCCGGGCGTGCCGGCCAGCTGGACCGACTTCACCTGGTGCTGCGTTACGTCGGACAGGAACTGGGAATAGCTGAGGCTGGTCGAGGCCGAGCGCGTGGGCAGGAACAGCCACAGCGCGAAGATGGCGAAGATCATGATCGGCCAGAGCCAGTTCCGCCAGGTCGGCGGCGGCGGAGGCGCGGTCGGCCGGGACTTGTCGCCGGGCGGCGGCGGCTTGGCTTGCTTACTCATGGCAGCTCCTTGAAGCCCAGTATGCCCTTCCGTCCGGACTGCGATGATCAGCAGCGCGGGCAGTTCGCCGAAAGCTCACACCGGCCTGACAACCGCCGGGGCCGCCCGGCTCAGGTGCCCGGCTCAGCTGCCGGCTCCGGCGCCCGGGAGCTCCCGGTGTCCACGATCACGCCGTATCCACGATCACGCTCATGACGGGCCGGCCGCGCCAGTAGTTGTCCCCGGCCGGCCCCTGGTCAGCGGCCCTGGTCTACGGGATCAGGACGGCGGCGCCGTCGAAGCGGCCCGCCTTCAGGTCCCGTAGCGCCTGGTCAGCGGCGTCCAGTGGGTACGGGTGGACGGTGACGGCCAGGTGCTGCTCGGCCGCGATGCCGAGGAACTCCCGGGCGTCCGCGCGGGTGTTGGAGGTGACGCTGCGGAGCTGACGCTCCTGGAAAAGGTGCTTGTCGTAATTGAGCGGCGGGATGTCGGACAGGTAGATGCCCGCGACGGCCAGGGTGCCGCCCCGGTCCAGCGCGGCCAGGGCCGGAAGCACGAGCTCGCCGACGGGCGCGAACAAGATCGCGGCGTCGAGCGGCTCGGGCGGCATGCCGTCCGCCTCCCCCGCCGAGGCGGCGCCGAGCTCGAGCGCCAGCTGCCGCGCCTGCTCGCCGCGGGTCAGCACGTGCACGGTGGCGCCGCGGGCCAGGGCGACCTGGGCGGCGAGGTGGGCGCTGCCGCCGAAGCCGTACAGGCCCAGCCGCCCGCCCGGCGGTAGTTCGGCCCGCTTCAGCGCGCGGTATCCGATGATGCCCGCGCACAGCAGCGGGGCCAGCTCGGCGTCGTCGTAGCCCGGCGGCAGGTGGTGCGCGTACGCGGCGGGCACCGTCAGGTACTCGGCGTATCCGCCGTCGGCGTCCCAGCCGGTGTACCGCGAGTTCGGGCACAGGTTCTCCGCGCCGCGCTGGCAGTACTTACACGTCCCATCGGTCCAGCGCAGCCAGGCCGCGCCGGCCCGGTCGCCCGGTTCGAAGCCCTGCCCTTCGGCTCCCTCGCCTAGTTCTACGACCTCGCTGACCACTTCGTGGCCGGGTGTCACGCCCCGCCGGTGGGGCGGCAGGTCACCTTCGGTCACGTGCAGGTCGGTGCGGCAGACGCCGCAGGCCAGGACCTTGAGCAGCAGCTCGCCTGGTCCCGGCCGCGGTATCTCGTCGTCGTGGTGCAGGCGCAGCGGGTGCCCGCTGACCGGTCCTGGCGTCTCAACATGCCACGCGCGCATACCCGCACGGTACCCCCGCTACCGGTGTCAGCCCTTGCGCGGCTCCCCCCGGTAGGTGCCGAACGACCAGCGGTTCCCCTCTGGGTCACGGGCGGCGAAATCGCGCGAGCCGTAGTCGGTGTCGTGCGGCGCGCGGATGATCTCGGCCCCGGCCGCCTTAGCCCGGTGGTACACGGCGTCCGGCTCGTCGGTGACGACGTAGGCGCCGAACGCGCCCGGGTGCGGCGCGCCCGCCTGGCTGGGGTCGTCCTCGCGGGCCGAGCCGAGCATGATCCCGCCGCCCGGCGGCCAGGAGAGCTGGGCGTGGTCGACCCGGTCCCCGTCCCCGTACACCACGGTCTCCTCGAAACCGAACGCGTCGACCAGGAACCGGATCAGCCCCCGGGCGTCGCGGGCCCTCAGGCTGGGCCAGACCTGGGGTGCGGGCGTAGCTGGCGTCGTCATGGCGGTCACCTTTCCCTGTGCGTTTCCCGCGCTTCCGGTTTAAGGCTTCCTCGCCTGCCCAGGCCCCGGCTTGGACGTTTCGGAACTCCTCGGCCAGCCACTGGCTCGGCGGGCAGCCCGCCAGCGCGCGGAACTCGCCGACGGGGCCGTCGATCGTCGCGCCGCTGGCGGGCGGCCCCGGACCTGAGAATCCGGTGACAGACGTTGAACCTGAGCCGCCAGTCATACGTTTTACTCAGCAGAATCCCGGTATGGCCCCAGACTTCGGGGTTCTAATTATTTGCACTGGTAGCGGGCTTGCTGCCAGAATCAGGACCATAACCCCAGTGTACGGGGCCCTGGGGGGCTGTCCCCGGTTCGGTGGCGCGAGGAAGGTATGTCGGGCCGCCGACGTTGAAGGGACAACGGGTTGGAGAGGTACGTGATCATTCGTCCGCTGAACCGCGTGCGCGTCGGCGCGGCAGCGTCAAACGGGGAAGCCAAACGGGGAAGTGATGGAGCAGTGATAACCACAGAGCACCTTCCGCTTGAGCCTGTTCCGCTGGGGGCCGTGCCGAAGCAGGCGCCCCAGCCCAAACCGGCCCAGCCTGAGACGGCGCAGCCCAAGCCGGCCCAGCCTGAGATGGCGCAGCCCAAGCCGGCCCAGCCTGAGCCGGATCAGCAGCTCGAGCTTTCCTGCCAGACCGGCGTGGACGGGTACCAGGTCATCCAGATGACCGGCGAACTCGACATCGCCACCGCGGAACAGGCCTACTCCTACATCAGCGAGGTCATCGACGGCCGGCCTGCGCCGGTCACCGTGGACCTCTCCGGCCTGACCTTCTGCGATGCCTCGGGCCTGGGGGTACTGGCCCGGATCGCGCGGCACGCCCGGCAGGCGGGCCGCCAGCTCAGGCTGACCTCGGCCCGGCCGCCGCTGGTCAAGCTCATCCGGCTCACCGGCCTGGACGGCGTCTTTCCCGAGCTGCGTCCGCCGGTCCACGCCTACTCGGCGTGAGGAATTGCTTAAACCTGTCAGATAGGTCGGTCGTGACCGTGGAGGATACTGCCCGCTAGCGTTAAATTTGGAGTGCTTCCGGCGTTAAAACTAATCGCAAGCGGAGGGACTCCCAATGGCCGAAGAAGTTCAAGGGCAGGCCGCCGAGGAAAACGAATCATCCGAGTCTTCCGAGGCAACCATCGCCGTGCACTGGCGCGAGGAGGGCTATTACCCGCCCCCGCCCAAGTTCATCGGCCAGGCCAATGCCTCCGACCCGGCGATCCTGGACCGGTTCGCGGAAGAGAACTTCCCCGAGTGCTTCAGGGAATACGCGGACCTGCTGGACTGGGACGAGTACTGGCACACGACGCTGGACACCAGCAACCCGCCGTTCTGGCGCTGGTTTTCCGGCGGCAAGCTGAACGCCAGCTACAACTGCGTTGACCGGCACCTGGAAAAGCACAAGAACAAGGCGGCGCTGATCTGGGTCCCGGAGCCCGAGGACGCCTCGCACGTCGTGATCACCTACCAGGAGCTCTACCGGCAGGTCAACGAGTTCGCGGCGGTGCTGCAGGCGGCCGGCGTCAAGGCCGGCGACCGGATCACGCTGCACATGCCGATGGTGCCCGAGCTGCCGGTCACGATGCTGGCCTGCGCGCGGCTCGGCGCGATCCACTCCCAGGTGTTCGGCGGGTTCAGCGGCGCCGCCTGCGGGCACCGCATCGCGGACTCGACCAGCAAGATCCTGATCACCATGGACGCCTACTACCGCAGCGGCGTCGTGCAGGACCACAAGGTCAAGGCCGACGAGGCGGTCGAGGCCGCCCGCAAGGAAGGCACCGAGGTCGAGAAGGTGCTGGTCTGGCGGCGTTTCCCGGGTCAGTACTCATCCGAGACCCCGATGGTCGAAGGCCGGGACTTCTTCGTCGACGAGCTCCTCGTGGACCACCTGGGCGCGGTCGTCGCGCCAGTCTCCATGCCGGCCGAGGCGCCGCTGTTCCTGATGTACACCAGCGGCACCACCGGTCGCCCTAAGGGCTGCCAGCACTCCACCGGCGGCTACCTGTCCTACGTCGCCGGCACGTCCAAGTACTACCAGGACATCCACCCGGACGACACGTACTGGTGCATGGCCGACATCGGCTGGATCACCGGCCACTCCTACATCGTCTACGGTCCGCTGTCGCTGGGCACCACCAGCGTGATCTACGAGGGCACGCCCAACTACCCGGACGCCGGCCGTCCGTGGCGGATCGCCGAGCGGCTCGGGGTGAACATCTTCCACACTTCGCCGACGGCCATCCGGATGCTGCGCAAGGTCGGCCCGGACGAGCCGGCCAAGTACGACTACCACTTCAAGCACATGACCACGGTCGGCGAGCCGATCGAACCCGAGGTCTGGCGCTGGTTCTATAACTCCGTCGGCAAGGGCGAGGCGGTGATCGTCGACACGTACTGGCAGACCGAGACCGGCGGCTTCATCGGCACCGGGCTGCCCGGCCTGTTCGCGATGAAGCCGGGCAGCTGCGGCCCGGCCGCCCTCGGCATCTACTTCGACATCAAAGACGAGGACGGCGAGTCGATCCCGAAGGGCAGCGGCAAAGCCGGCAATATCTGCGTCCGCAACCCGTGGCCCGGTATCTTCGAGACGATCTGGGGCCAGCCCGAGCGGTTCGTGTCCACGTACTTCGCCAAGTACAACAAGGACCCGGACAGCAAGGACTGGCACGACTGGCCCTACTTCGCCGGCGACGGCGCGGTACAGGCCGAAGACGGCTACTTCCGGATCTTGGGCCGGGTCGACGACGTGATCAACGTGGCCGGGCACCGGCTCGGCACCAAGGAACTCGAGTCGTCCGCGCTGGCGGTCGAGGAGGTCGCCGAGGCGGCGGCCGTTCCGGTCATCGACGACGTGCGCGGCCGGGCGGTCGAGATGTACATCTCGCTCAAGCCCGGCATCGAGCCGAGCCCGGAGATCGAGGCCAAGGTGAAGAAGGCGATCGAGACCGACATCGGCAAGATCGCGCGGCCGCAGAACATCTGGATCGTGCCCGACATGCCGAAGACCAGATCGGGCAAGATCATGCGCCGGGTCATCGCCGCGACGTCCAACTTCGCCGACGTCGGCGACATCACGACGCTGGCCAATCCGGAGATCGTGGACCAGATCCGGCACCAGGTGCAGAACGCCAAGCACGCTCGCGGCGAGGTGCCGCGCGAGCTCACCGAGGCCGAGGAGGCAGAGATCAAGTCCTTCGGCGCGGAGTAAGACCGCTCCCGTCCGCGTGCGGCGGGCCGCCTGATCACAGGTGACCCGCCGCACGCGTTGGCGTCTTTATGGGGCCGAACGGACGGTGGCGCGAGCCCCGGCCAGTTCCCCCTCGCCCGGGCGCAACGTCACCTGATCGCGGGACCTTCGCCCGTAGTGCCCCGCGGCGGCGCCGCGGTGTGCTGGGTGACATGACAAGCACCGCAGTCGGGGACGTGATGACCACCCGGGTCGTGGCGGTGAGGAAGACCGTCCCGTTCAAGGTCATCGCGGCCCTGCTCGCGCAATTCCGGGTGAGCGCCTTCCCCGTCATCGACGACGACGGCCGGGTGACCGGCGTCGTGTCCGAGGCGGATCTGCTGTCCAAGGAGGCCCTCGTCGCGGCCCTGGGTCCGCTCCCGTCCGATGCGGAGGGCGGTGAGTTCGCCAAGGCCGCCGCGGTCACCGCCGCCGACCTGATGACCCAGCCGCCGGTCACCATCACGCCGGGCGAGCCCGTGACCAGTGCCGCGCGGCTGATGTACCAGTGCAGGGTGAAGCGACTCCCGGTAACCACCGAGAACGGCCGCCTGGTCGGGATCATCAGCCGGGCCGACGTGCTGAGCGTCTACCGCCGCCGGGACGAGGACATCGGGCAGGAGATCACGCAGAACGTGATCGTAAACGAGTTCCTGGCCGAGCCGGCCCGCTTCGCGGTCGCGGTCAAGGACGGAATCGTCACCCTCGAAGGCCGCCCGGAGACCGCCTGCCAGGGCCGGGACATCCTGGCCGCGACCTGGCACGTCGAGGGGGTCGTGTCGGTGCGCGACCGCCTCAGCTATCCGCAGGAAAGGTCATCTCATGTCTAACCCGAACATAGTCCTGGCCTGGTGGCAGCTGACCCTCATGGCTGTCGTTCCCGTCGCGTTGCTAGCCGGGTGGCTCATCGCCTGCTTCATCGCCGCCCGGGAGCCTCGCAGTCATGGTGCCGCCGCCGCCGGACCATCCGCCGGCACCGGCACCGGCGCTAGCGTCCAGGACACCAGTAGCCAGGACGAGCCGGCCCGGCCGGACCGGCGCCTCGCCGCCTGAACGGGCCGCTCCCGGGACCTGGGCCGGTGCGGCATGCCCGGCAGACCGTACCTGATAACAGGAGCCTCGCCAGCCACCTGAGTCACAGATTCATAGGTATGAAAGTGGCAGCCTGCACACTCTTACGTGCAGGTTGCCACATCCATACCCGCCGAAACGGAGCCGGCAGGCGGCCGGTGACCGGTGACCGCGACGGGCGGGGCCGGCTTGGGGGCGGGCCGCTCGGTTAGCTGGGGTCGCCTGGGTGACCGGCCTCGGTGACCAGATCGTCGTGCAGGAAGGACAGGTAGCCGCTTACCGCGGCCGAGTCGCCTTCCGCTTGCGGGTAGGACCAGACGGCGTCGGCGAGCTTGCGGCCGCCCGCGCTGACGGACCAGTAGGAGGCGGTGCCCTTGTAGGGGCACATGGTGTGCGTGTCGCTGGGCTCGAGCAGGTCCTGCCGGACGTCGGCGGCCGGGATATAGAAGCGATTCGGCAGGCCGGTCTCGGACAGCAGCAGCGGCCTGCGGGTCTCGGCGAGCACCGTGTCGCCGACCAGCACCCGGACCGGGCGGGACGAGCGGCGCACGTCGACGCGGTGATACGGGTCACGGAGATGACCCTCGACGCGCTCGTCCTCGTCGTACCACTCGTCCATGGCGTCCCAGTAGAACCCGGCGTACCCCTCGAGCCAATCCGACTCCGGGTTGGGCTCCGGGTAGGCCCAGATCGCGTTCTCCGCGACCTGGTCGCCGACCGTCACCGACCAGTACGAGGCCGTGCCCTTGAACGGGCAGTAGGTGTGGTGATCGGTGGGGCGGATCAGGTCGGCGCGGATGTCGTCACGCGGCACGTACAACTGCGGCAGCAGGCCGGTCTCGTGCACCAGCGCGCCGCGGACCGTGTCGAAGACGGCCTCGCCCGCGAAGGTCGCCCGGACCCGGCGCGGGAACTCTTGCATGAGCAGCTTGTGCGCGGGACCGTCGATCCGGTAGTTGACGGTCCGCGGCGGGTGACCGGAGAGCGGGCCAGAAGAGATAGTCAGGGACATCGCGGGAGCTCCTTGCAGATCGGCGACGACTGTAGTAACCGGCACGGGTGGCCTCGCCATTCCGCCTGGGCCGCGCTACATGCCGGCCGGGGCGGCGTAATCGAGCAGCCGCGCCTGCCCGGGCGCCAGGTCAGGCCAGTCGCCGGTGAACTCGAAGACCGCCACCGCGGCGGTGGGGAACCTCATCCCGGCCGGCCGGGCGGACCCGGACGCCGCGGGCGGTTCCGCCAGTTCAGCGGCCAGCTCCGAGATGGCCGGGTTGTGCCCGATCAGCAGCGCGGTCCGGGACCGGCGGGGCAGTTCCCTGGCCAGGTAGAGCAGCGTCATGGCGGTGGCCTCATAGGCGCGCGGCTCGAACGTCACCGACGGGGACCCGCCCAGCTCCGGCGCCACCAGATCCCAGGTCTGCCGCGTCCGCCGGGCGACCGAGCACACCACGGCGTCGGGCACATAGCCGTGGTCGCGCAGCCACCGGCCGATCACCGGGGCGTCACGCCGCCCTCGCTTAGCCAGCGGCCGGTCCTCGTCCGGCGCGTCCGGCCAGTCCGATTTGGCGTGCCGGAGCAGCATCAGCCGCCGGGTCGTGTCACTGGCCACCCGATCAGCCTGCCATGACGCGGGCCCGGCCGGCGGCCTCGCGGGTAAATCCGGGACCTAGAGCCAGCCCGCGCGGATGCCGGCCGGCTCGTCCGCGCATCCCCGGCGGGCATCTCGGCCCGGGGCGGCCGGCCGAGCTCACCGGGCGCAGAGCATTTCTCCAGTTTCCTCCTCGGTCGGGGTCAGCTGCCCGGGCGGACGCGGAGGAAGTTGATCGCGGTGCACCGCATGACCGTCCGGCCGTCCTGGTTCTCCGCCTCGGCCAGCGTCTTGATGATGCCGCGGTCCGGCTTGCTCAGCGATCTCCTCGATTCGATCACCGTGGCCCGGACCCGTAGCGTGTCACCTGGCCGCACCGGATAGGGCCAGCGGATTTCGTCGGCTCCGGCGCCGCCGAGGCTCGCCTCCGCCGAGAGGTAGTTCTCGACGAGCAGCCGCATCACCAGGCCAGCGGTGTGCCAGCCGCTGGCGATCAGCCCGCCGAACGGCCCGCCAGCCGCGGCCACCGGATCGACGTGGAACGGCTGTGGATCGAACTCTCTAGCGAAAGTAACGATACTAGCTTCGTCGACGCTGACCTCGCCGCACTCATACGTGGTGCCGAGCGCGTAGTCCCCGAAGTACCTCAGGCCATGATCGTTCACCTCCGTAGTATCTCAGGACCCACCGCGCACCTGCCCCCCAGATCACAGATGAGTTACAGAAATACCTCAATTTGCCTGCGAGCCGCCGGCGGTTGCTGCCATGCTTCCGCAGATGGCACAGACCGCCGAAAGCATAGAAAAGCCTCATTAGTCACCAAAAGGCGACTAAACAGGCTCGCCGATAGGACCTTTTAGCGGGCCGGGTAGGCGGGCGCGGAAACGATCTGGGGAGTTCTGTGGATTCAGTCAACGTGGTCCGTCGTACGCGGAAGATCCGACGAACCGGCCGGCACGCGACGCCGTCGCAGGTAGAGAAGGTAGCGGAGAAGGCAGGCAAGGCCGCGCCGGCGATGGCCATCGCGGGCGTGCTGGTCGCGGCGCCGCAGGCGCACGCCGCCGTCAAGGCGCCGGCCAGGACTACGGCCGTGACCGGCCAGGTGCGCACCGAAGCTCGCACCGACGCCGTGGTCCGGCGGGCTCAGCCGGCCACCCGTACCTACACCGTCCGCTCCGGCGACACCCTGTCCAAGATCTCGGAGGGTTACTACGGCAACCCGGCCGACTGGACGTGGATCTACGACGCGAACAAGTCCAAGATCTACAACCCCAACGACATCTACGTAGGTGAGTCGCTGACGATTCCCTACAGCGCGCCGAGTACCTCCTCATACACTCCGAAGCACGCCAAGGCCAAGGCCACCGTCCTGACCTCCTCGACCACCCTGAGCGGCACGCTCGGCTGCACCGGCCTGGAGCAGCTCTGGGAAGCGGCCGGCGGCTCGTCCGCCGAGGCGTTCACGGCCGCCGAGATCGCGATGGCGGAGTCCGGCGGCAGGCAGTACGCCCTGAGCCCCACGAACGACTACGGCTACTGGCAGATCAACGGCTCGCACGGACCGGCGCAAGCCACGTTCAACCCGATGGGGAACGCCCGGGCCGCGGTCGCGATCTCCGACGACGGGCGTAACTGGAGCCCGTGGACTACCTACACCAGCGGCGCCTACGAAGGACGCTGCTAGCCGAGCCGGCAGGCCGCTGTCGGTCCCGCTGGGGAAGAGCATAAGTTCAGGGGTATGGACCAACCCGAGGTGCTCACCTGGCGGGACGGGCACATTGAAGCGCTGGATCAAACGGTGCTGCCGCATCAGGTCCGCGTCCTGCGCATCACCACCGTGGACCAGCTCGTAGGCGCGATTACCCGGCTGGCCATCCGGGGCGCGCCGGTGCTCGGCGCGGCCGGCGCGCTCGGCGTGGCGCTGGCCGCCCGCCAGGCCGGCCGCGAGGGCTGGGACGGCCCGCGGCTGGACGCGGAGATCAAGCGGATCGCCGACGCGCGGCCGACTGCCGTCAACCTCCGGCGTGAGGTAGCGGCGGTCGCGGCTCACCTGCCGCAGGGCGACCGGGCCGTCGAGGCCGCGGCCCTGGCCGTGGTGGAGTTCGCCGCCACGGCCAGCTACCAGATCAGCCGGCGCGGCGCCGCCTACTTGCGCGCCACCTGCGGCCGCGAGCCGCTCCGGGTCCACACCCACTGCAACACCGGCCGCCTTGCCTGCCTGGGCTGGGGCACGGCGCTCGGGGTGATCCGCGCGCTGCACGCCGACGGGGCGCTGCGGCACGTGATCGTGGACGAGACCAGGCCCCTGCTGCAGGGCGCCCGGCTGACCTGCTGGGAGCTCGGGCAGCTCGGCATCGAGCACCGGCTCGCGTGCGATGGCGCCGGGCCGTTCCTGATCAGCCAGGGGCTGGCCGACGCCGTCGTGGTGGGAGCCGACCGGGTCGCCGCGAACGGCGACGTAGCCAACAAGGTCGGCACCTTCGGCCTGGCCCTCGCCGCGCACCGGGCCGGCGTCCCGTTCCTGGTCGCGGCGCCCGAGTCGACCATCGACGCGGCGACGCCGACCGGCGCGGCGATCCCGATCGAGTTGCGCGCGGACGAGGAGATCACGGTGCCCGCCGCCCCCGCGGGGACGAAGGCGCTCAATTATGCCTTCGACGTCACCCCGGCCGAGTTCGTCTCGGCGGTGGTCACGGAGAAAAGACTGATACCGAACGGGCAGTCGCTCACCTGCCCGGCCTTACGCGGGAAAGGTCAGCCCGTCGCCGGCCGCTCGAGGCTGAGCTGAGCCTCGGCGGCGGCCAGGCCGCAGGCGCGGTAAACCCGGATGGCCACGTCGGCCGGGTCGGCCACGATGACCAGGGTGCTCGCCCCGAGAACGTCGCGTCCGTAGCGGCCCGCGTGCCAGACGAGCGTGCCGGCCAGACCCTGGCGGCGGGCGGCGGGGTCGGTCTCGACATCCTGGTAGCGGGCGAAGCCGCCGCCGGCGTCGCACATCCCGAGCTGCGCCATCAGCCGGCCGCCGGTGAAGGCACCGAACCAGGCGCCGTGGCCGACCCGGGTCAGCCGCCGCCGGGCCGCGATCCTGCGGAGCATGTACTCACCCGCCGCGTCCTCTCCGTAGCACCTGACGCCCAGGTCCAGGGACTGCTGCCAGTCGGCCTCGGATTCCAGCCGCCGGATCTCGGCGACCAAGTTGGGCTGCGGAGGCGGACGGACGGCGGCACAAGTGAGCACGGTCCCGTACTCCGCCGTCAGCCCGGCGGCCAGGAAATCGGCGGGTATGGCCGCGTCCTCGCCCGGGTGGTCCACGCCCACCGCGACGTGCCGGGCGGCCGGAAACTCCGCGGCGAAACGGGCCAGCCAAGCGGCCGCGGTGCCGGGCCCGGGCGGGGCGTCGAGCAGCAGGAAGTTCCCCCAC
This sequence comes from uncultured Actinomycetes bacterium, assembly GCA_963806335.1. Taxonomy (GTDB): domain Bacteria; phylum Actinomycetota; class Actinomycetes; order Streptosporangiales; family Streptosporangiaceae; genus Palsa-504. The sequence continues at coordinate 349,877 of CAWDXO010000006.1, read as the reverse complement.
CAGAAGCCGGGGTTGTCCGGGCTGCGGACGACGAGGTGATCACCGCGGTCGACGACCTCGGCGCCCTCGAGCGCGCGCAGCGCCACGTCCGTCCGGAAGCCGAGCGACTTTATCCGCACCGGCCCCAGCCTAGGGGGGTTGGGTTACCTGGCGGCCGCGGCTTCGTCCGCGTAGGCCGTCCGCAGCGCGTGCAGGAACGCCTCGGCGGGCTGCGCCCCGGAGATACCGTACTTGCGGTCGATGACGAAGAACGGCACGCCGGTCGCGCCCAGCTGGCGGGCCTGATCGATGTCCTCGCGGACCGCGTCGGCGTACTCGTCGCTGTCCAGGACGGCGCGCACCCGGTCCGGGTCGGCGCCGACCTCGCTGAGCAGGGCGACCAGGGTGTCCGGGTCGGACAGGTCGGCGCCCTCGGTGAAGTGCGCGCGCAGCAGCCGTTCCTTGGCCGCGTCGCCGAGGCCGAGATCGGCGGCCAGGTGCAGCAGCCGGTGCGCGTCCAGGGTGTTCACGGTGAGCGCGGCGCCGAAGTCGAAGTCGAGGCCCTCTTCGCGGGCCAGCTCGGCGACCCGGCCCGTCATCGCGTTCGCCTGCGGGCCGAACCGCGTCGCCAGGTAATCCCGGGTGGGCACCGCCGTGCCCGGCGGGGTGTCGGGGTTCAGCTGGAAACTGCGCCAGGTGATCTCCACCTCGCCGGCGTGCTCGAATTGGCCCAGCGCGTGCTCCAGCCGGCGCTTGCCGATGTAGCACCACGGGCAGACCACGTCGGACCAGATCTCGATCTTCACTGGTCCGCTCCCGTGGTGGTGCCGGCCGGCGGCACCGCGCAGAAGCCGTCGGCGCAGTCGGCCGCGTCCGCGTCGCCCAGGAGCCGCAGGGCCGGCGCATCCCCGGTAGCCGCGGGGGCGGCGGCGGCCTTGTCCGCTTCGTTCATGGTCATGAGCCTCTTAACCTCGTGTCGGGCCGGGTTTGTTCCGGCGAGGCGATAGGTTCCTGGGGTGGCTACCGATCGTGGGCCTGGGCCCGGACGGGCTCAGCAGATCGCTGTCGCCGGCGCGATTGGCGCGCTGGCCGGGGCGGCCCTGACCTCGCGCCGCGGTAAGGCGGCGACGGCCGCCGGGGCGCTGGCCGGCGCGGCCGGGCTCGGTGCCGTCGAGGCGCTGGCCCGGGCGACGCAGCGGCCGGGACAGATCCCGGCCCTGTGGTCCCGCATCGCCATGAGCGGCGCCCTGGCCGCGCCGCTCGGCTGGGTCGCGAGCCGCCTGTCCGGCGCAGGCCCGCTGCCGGTGGCGACGGCCGCCGGCGCGGCCGCGGGCGCGCTCGGCCTGCGCCCGCAGAAGGTCCTGCTCGGCCCGGCCGCGGGCGCCGCGATCGGGCTGGGGCTCAGCAGACTGCGCCGGCCGGCGCCGGGGTCGGTAGCCGCCGCCACGGCCGTAGTCGGATACCGGACGGCCTCGGCGCTGGTGTTCCGGGACCCGCAGGTGAGCCTGCTGGCCGAGCGGGTGAAGCCCGAGGATGTCCCGTTCGTGGTCCCGCTGGCCAGCCCGACCAGGTACGTCGGAACCGGCTACGTCCGGTCTCTGGCGCAGGTCCTGGGCGGCAGGTACACGTCCGACGTCGAGGACATCGGCATCGTCGCCTCCCTCGACGAGCTGGCCGGGCCGTCCTTTGACCCGGCCGGGACCGATCCGCTGGTCCGCGAGTTTTACGAGCACACGACCAGGTTCGCCCTCGACATCGTGCCGGAATGGCGGCTGTGGGTCCGGCCCGGCTACCTGCTGTACCGGACGCTGCTGGCCCGGCCGCTCGGGCAGGCCAGCGTGCCGATGAGCCAGCGGGAGGCCCAGCACGGGGTGCGCAGCCGGATCGACACCATCACCCAGGGAGCGACCGGAAACCCCGGGCCGGGCGACGTCATCGCGGTCCGCGGCTGGATCCGCTCGTTCGCCGACACCGACGAGCCCATCTACGTGGGCATCTACACGACCTACCGGCGCGAGGGGCGCGGCTACGTCAGCGTCGGCTTCCCGTTGCCGCAGGCCAGCTTCACCGCCACGCTGCTGCCGCAGGGCCGGCCGGGGGGCGGCCTGATGCTGGACAGCCGCAGCGATCTCGACCAGCCGGGTCACTACCTGACCTACATCGACGCGCAGACCGCGGAGCTCACCACCGTCGCCGTCCGCGGCTTCGCCGAGCGCCTCGACGTCTACGTCGAGGACGGCCAGGTGCGGGCCGAGCATGCGTTCTGGGTGTTCGGCCTGCCGTTCCTCGTGCTTTATTACCGGATGCACCGCAAGCCGCCCCGGGTTATTCCGGCCGCTAGTTCTGCAGCGGGATGAGTTCCCGGACGAAACCGTCCAGCCACGCGCCGAACGAGGCGACCGGGCCCGCCGGGCGGATCACGAATTTGCTCAGCCCGGCTTCGACGTGCCGCTCGATCAGCGCGCGCGCCCCGTCCCAGCCTGCCGCGACCAGCGTGGCCGGATCGGCATCCGGGCGGCGGCGACGGATCGAGGCCGCCAGCGGGCCCGGGAGGCCGGCCAGCGCGACCGGGATGCTGAGGCCGAAGTGATCGGGGTCCACGACCCGCCCGGCGTCGGCCGCGGCCGCCTGGATCACCCCGGCCGCCGCGCCGGCCTCGGCCGGAGTGAGCAGCGAGCCGAGCCACCCGTCCGCCAGCCGTCCCACCCGCCGCAGGCCTCCCGGCGCCGAACCGCCCAGCCAGATATCGAGCGGCTTGGCCGGGAGCACCCCGACGCTGGCCCCGGACACGCTGAAGAACTCGCCTTCGAACGACACCGTCTCCGAGGTCAGCAGCAGCCGCAGCAGGGTCAGCGACTCGTCGAACACGGCGGCGCGCTGCCCGTCGGGCACCGGGAACAGCACCCGCTCCGCATCCTGGGCCGGTCGCAAGCCGAACACCGGAAGCACCCGGCCCGGGGCCAGGCCCGCTAGCGACGCGAGCTGCTTGGCGACCAGCACGGGATGGCGGCCGGGCAGCACCGAGATCCCGCTGCCGGCCTTCAGCCGCGTGGTCCGCGACAGCGCGAACGCCATGCCGGTGAACGGCTCCACGACCGGGGAGTACACGTTCTCCGGCAGCCACAGCGAATCCACCCGGGCCTGCTCCAGCAGGTCGACCGCGGCCGCGAATTCCCCGGGCGTTCCGGCCGGCCCCAGCGACACTCCTATCCGAACCTTCATGCCCCCATCCGATCACAGTAGAGGCAGCGGGGGGATCACGGTGTCGTGCTGGAGAGATCACGGTGTCGTGCTGGAGGGATCACAGGGCCGCGCCGGGAGGGGCGGCGGGCTGGAATGAGTGTCCCGCGGATCGTGAGGCGGCGGCTGGAGTCTGGTCGGGTGAGGGCGATGCCGATGCCACCCGGCCGGGTAGGTGTCACCGCGGCCCGTCCCGCCCCGTTAGGCTACTGCCGCCGCTGGCGTCCCAGTGCCCTGTGCTCACGCGCCGGTTAACGCGGAAATCCGGCCTATACGGAGTTTTTGGGCGACTATGTGAGCATCCCAAATCAACCTGAGTTTGCGGCGTGTCGGGGGCGGATGGGCGCCATGGCGGCGTATGCCCGATTTCTCCTAGTCCGTCCAGCTTCCCGGCAGCGCGAATCAGCGGCCCCGGGTGCCAGTAATGACATGAAACCGGGGTTTCAGCACACTCCTACGTGGTGAAACCCCGGTTTCATGTCACAAGTCACACGCCAGGACACGGGATCAGCCACGCGAATACGACAAAACGGGCGATGGCGGATCGCTGCTGCCTATATCACAGCGGGCACGACGACACACCGCTAACGCACGTTACTTTGGAACGCTTACCGGGGGTACCGGATCTTCCACGTAAGCCGGATCTTCCGCGATCTTTTTCGAGGCTGGAGCCGGGACGGTGCCGGGGACCGCGAACGGGTCACCGGGACCCCGGCCGCCCCATCAGCCGCTGGCATCGCAGGGGCCACCAGCCCGGCGGTACGCCCGGGATCAGCGGCCGCCCAGGCCCAGGGCGGACCGACCCGCCAAGATCCACAGAACGGACACTAGCGGCGGCGGATGACGAGCACGGCGGAGTTGACGCGGGGCGGGGGGCGGAACGCGCGCCGCGGCAGGGACACCCCGGCGGTCAGGCTGAAGGTGCGGGCCCACCGTGGGTGCGCGGCACCTCCGGCGGCGTACTTGCGCACCACCGCCCGCTGCAATACCAGATCCGCGGCCACCAGCCGGGACCCCGGCGCCAGCAGCAGGCCGAGCAGGCGGGCCGTGATCCCGTACGGCGGACTGGCCACGACCCGGAACGGGCGGTGCGGCAGCCGCAGGCTCGCCGCGTCGGCGTGGATCACGGTGATGCCGGGGAACCGGCCGCGCAGCCGCTCGGCCCGGACCGGGTGCAGCTCGACGGCGATGACCCGCGCGCCGGCCCGGACCAGGTACCCGGTGAGGGCGCCCTCGCCGGCGCCGACGTCGAGCACCAGCTCCCCCGGCCGGACGGCCGCGTCCGCGACGATCCGCGCGGCCCAGTCGTCAGCGAGCCGGTGCCACCCCCAGGGCCGGGCCGGCGGCCCGGCCGCGGACACGGCGGACCATCACCATGGAGCAGCTCATGCCGCGACGGTAGCGTGGGCTGATCGGCCAGGGCAATCCAATTTCCGGCAAGCTACTTCCCGGCAAGGGGCGTGACGTTATGGCGGTAGGCGGCCAGGAGGCCGATCTAGTCTTCACCGGCGGGAAGATCCGCACGCCGGCCCACCCGTCCGGGTTCGTCCAGGCCCTCGCCGTACGGGACGGCGTGATCGCGGCCGTCGGCACCGATGACGACATCCGGGAACTGGCCGGCCGCCGCACGCGCGTCATCGACCTGCGCGGACGGCTCGCCCTGCCCGCCTTCGGCGACGCGCACGTGCACCCGGTGAGCGGCGGCCTGGAAAGCCTGCGCTGCAACCTGGTGGGCCTGCGGACCAGGCACGACTGCCTGGCCGCCGTCGATGACTATTGCTCGGCCGGGCCCGGCGGCGGCTGGGTGCTCGGCGGCGGCTGGACCATGTCGGCCTTTCCCGGCGGGATGCCGACCGCGGCCGACCTGGACACGGTGACCGGCGGGCGCCCCGCCTTCCTGCCGAACCGGGACCACCACACCGCCTGGGTGAACACCGCCGCGCTGAAGATCGCGGACATCGACGCGGAAACCCGGGATCCGGCCGACGGCCGGATAGAACGCGACGAGGCCGACCGCCCCACCGGCGCGCTGCACGACGGGGCCATGCGGCTGGTCGCGGACCACGTTCCGGTGCCCGGTCCGGCCGAGCTCATCGCGGGCCTGCTGGCCGGCCAGACGCACCTGCATTCGCTGGGCATCACCAGGTTCCAGGACGCGTGCGTCGGCGCGGCCGGCGAACTCGGCATGCCGGACTCGTTCGACACCTACCTGATGGCCGCCGACTACGGCATGCTCAGCAGTCACGTCGTCGGCGCGCTGTGGTGGGACCGCCGCCGCGGCCTGAGCCAGATCGACGACCTGCTGGCACGCCGCGAGCAGGCCGGCGACGGCCAGTTCCGGGCGACCACGGTCAAGCTCATGCTCGACGGCGTGTGCGAGACGTTCACCGCCGCCATGTCCGCCCCCTACCTGGACCGGGACGGTCATCCCGGCGATCACCAGGGCCGCCTGTTCATCGACCCGGAGACGCTGCGGGAGGCGACGGGGCGGCTGGCCGCGGCGGGCTTCCAGCTCCATTTCCACGCCATCGGCGACCGCGCGGTCAGCACCGCCCTGGACGCGCTCGAGGCGCTCCCGGCCGCCCAGCGCCAGGCGGCCCGCCACCACCTGGCGCACCTGCAGTTCATTACCCCCCGGGACCTGACCCGGTTCCGGGCGCTGGACGCGGTGGCGAACTTCCAGCCGCTCTGGGCGTGCGCGGAGACGCAGATGCAGGAGCTGACCATCCCGTTCGTCGGGCCGGAGCGCGCGGCCTGGCAGTACCAGATAGGCGCGCTGGTCCGCGGCGGGACGCGGATCGCGTTCGGCAGCGACTGGCCGGTATCGAGTGCCGATCCGCTGCAGGAGATCCACGTGGCGGTCAACCGGGTACTGTCCGAGCGCCTCGGCCGGCCGGGGAAACCGGAGTGCGAGGATCCGTTCCTGCCCGATCAGGGGATCACCCTAGACGCCGCGATCGGCGCCTTCACCTCCGGGGTCGCCTGGGTCAACCACGAGGAGGATCAGGCCTGGCCTGGTACCCGGGCTGCGGGCCGACCTGGCCGTGCTCGACCAGGACCTGTTCGCCATCCCGCCCCGCGACATCGGCAGCACCTCGGTCGTCATGACGGTCGCGGGCGGAACCGTCGTGCACGGCGACCGGTAGCTCGCGATGACGTTTCCCGACTTCCGGCCGGCGCCGAACCAGGGCGCCCGGCCGGATCTTTACGAGCTGGAGAACCGGGCGGTCGATCCGGACGGCCTGGTCCTCGACGCGATGCGGGAACTGGCCCCGTGGGCTGGCCGGACCCTGGTCGACCTGGGCTGCGGCAGCGGCTACTGGCTGCCGGGCTACGCCGCGGAAGCCGGTACGGTCATCGGCGTCGAGCCGGACCCGGCGCTGCTGGCGCTGGCCGCGGCGCGCGACCGGGGCGCTCAGGTGCTTGCCGGGTCGGCCGAGCAGATTCCGCTGCCCGACGCGAGCGCCGACGTGGTGCACGCCAGGTTCGCTTACTTCTGGCCGCCCCGCTGCGAGGCCGGCCTGGCCGAGGTGATGCGCGTGCTGCGGCCAGGCGGCACGCTGGTCGTGGTCGACAACGATCAGCGGGCCGGAGAGTTCGCCGGGCTGCTGCGGGCGGCGGCCTACACCGCGCTGGGACAGGCGGACGTCACCGATGCCTGGTGGGCGGCGCGGGGCGCGGTCCGGGTCGCGGTGATGAGCCGCTGGGAGTTCGGGGGCAGGAGCGACTTCGCGGCCGTGCTCTCACTCGAGTTCCCCGCCGTGGCGGGCTCCTGGCTGGCGGACCACCTGGATGCCCTCGGGCTCAGCTACGGCTACGTGCTGTTCGCCGTGACTAAGGCTGGTGCCGGCGTTCGTTCGGAATAAATGATTTTTGTTATTGGCCGGGGACCCGGGGATGTGCTGTGCTGATGACGTGACGACTACTGAGCATTCCGACGAGTTCAATGCACTGCCGCTGGACTGGGAGTCAGACCCGGTGCTGCTGGCCGGCCTGACGGTAGACGACGACGACGAGCACGACGATCCCGTGCTGCGTTACCCGGACGGCCGGACGGTCGACACCTGGCGCGAGGACTACCCCTACGGCGAAAGGATGACCCGGGCCGAGTACGAGTACCAAAAGCGCCCGCTGCAGATCGAGCTGGTCAAGCTGCAGAACTGGGTGAAGGCCACCGGGCAGCGCATCATCCTCGTGTTCGAGGGCCGCGACGCGGCCGGCAAGGGCGGCACGATCAAGCGCTTCACCGAGCACCTCAACCCGCGCGGCGCGAGCGTGGTAGCGCTGGTGAAGCCGAGCGAGCGGGAACGGACCCAGTGGTATCTCCAGCGCTACGTGCCGCATCTGCCCGCCGCCGGCGAGATCGTCATGTTCGACCGGTCGTGGTACAACCGCGCGGGCGTCGAGCGGGTCATGGGCTTCTGCACGGATGAGGAATACCGGGAGTTCATGCGGGAGGCGCCGGAGTTCGAGTACATGCTGGTCCGCTCCGGGCTGCACCTGACGAAGTTCTGGTTCTCGGTGACGCCCGCCGAGCAGCGCACGCGCTTCGTTATCCGCCGGATCGACCCGGTCCGGCAGTGGAAACTGAGCCCGATGGACATCGAATCACTGGACAAGTGGGACGGGTACACCGAGGCCAAGGAAGCGATGTTCCACTACACCGACACGCCCGAGGCGCCGTGGACGGTGGTCAAGAGCAACGACAAGAAACGGGCCAGGCTCGAGGCGATCAAGCACGTCCTGCTGAAGTTCGACTACGACCGCAAGGACGAAGAGGTCATCGGAAAGCCGGACCCGCTCCTCATCGGACCGCCGTCCGTCCTGTCTGAGCACAACCCGGACGCCGTCTTCCCCGAGCTGTAGCCGCCGCCAACGCCGTGGCCGTGGATCCGGCGGGGCATAAACTCGCGTATGTCCGGCGGCAGACAGGGGCGAAGCCATGGCGTACGCGCAGATCGGCTCGATGCGGGAGTTGCGGGACTTGCTCGGGGTGCCCACCGCACGCGCCATGACCAAGGAACGGACCAGGCTGCACGCCATGGACCGGGAGTGGCTGGCCGTCTCGCCCTTCTGCGTCCTCGCCACCTGCGACGCGGACGGCAACTGCGACGCCTCCCCCAAGGGCGATCCGGCCGGCCACCTGGTCTACGTCCTAGACGACACCACGGTCGTCATTCCCGAACGGCCGGGTAACCGGCGCGCCGACGGGTACGGCAACATCCTGGCCAACCCGCACGTCGGGGTCGTCTCGATGATCCCGGGCCGCAACGAGACCCTGCGGATCAACGGGCGCGCGCGGCTGCTGCGCGACGCGCCCTTCTTCGAGCAGATGGTGGTCCGCGGCCACCGCCCGATCCTGGCCATACTCCTCGAGATCGACCAGATCTTCTTCCACTGCGCCAAGGCCTTCATGCGGTCCGGGCTCTGGCAGCCGGAGACCTGGCAGCCGGACGCGCTCCCGCCGGTCGCCGCCCTGACCAAGGCCGTGCAGAACACCCCGGAGACGCTGGCGGAGCTCGAGGCCTACTACGCCCCGGCGAACTACGCCAAGCGGCTGTACTGTTCCCCGGAAGGACAGTGACGATGGCGGCGCCGGGCCGGCGGGTGAGCATTCTCGGGGTCCCGACCACGGCGGGCTCGCATAACCCCGGGCAGGAAAAAGCCCCGGCCGCGTGGCGCGCCGCCGGGCTGGCCGACCGCTTGCGCGAGACCGGACTGGACGTCGAGGACCGCGGCGATCTGCCCGGAGCGCCGTTCCGCCCGGCCGAACCGGTCGACGGGCTGCGGGACGTCGAGCGGGTCGCGGCCGTGGCTCATCAGGTCGCGGGCGCGGTGGCGGCGATCCGGGGCGACGGGCGGCTGCCGCTGGTCCTGGGCGGCGACTGCACGATCACGCTCGGGGTGCTGGCAGGCTGCGGCTCGAGTGAGACCGGGCTGGTGTACTTCGACGGCGACGCTGACCTCAGCACCCCGGAACACAGCGACTCGGCGGTCGCTGACACGATGGGCATGACCCACATGCTCGGCGGCGGCTCGCCGCAGCTGGCCGGCCTCGGCTCCCGGTTCCCGCTGCTGCGACCCGACCAGGTGGCACTGTTCGGTTTCGACCCGGCCGAACTTGACACCAGGCAGTGGACCGAGTTGGTCAGCCGCCACCTCTACGCGGCTCCCGCGCCGGCGGTGCGCGCCGATCCCGCCGGGCAGGCGTCGGCGGCGCGCGCCTACCTCGAGCGGCGCGTCGGGGCCTACCTGGTGCACCTGGACGTCGACGTGCTGCACACGGGACTGTTCCCGCTGGCTAACTTCCCGCATTTCGCCGGGTTGACGCTGGCTGAGGTTTCGGTGAGCCTGGCCGAGTTCGGGGATGGGGAGAAGTTCGGCGGACTGGTCATCACCGAGGTGAATCCGGACCACGATCCTGGTGGGGAGCTGATCAGGACATTGGCGGGGGTGGTGACGAGTGCTCTGGCTGGGTGTGCCCGGCGTGCTGAGGCTGGCGGGTTTGCCGAGGCTGCCGGTCAATCGTGATTCCCGCTACCTGTCTTCTTGTCCTGGCTGATAGCCGTCAGAGTGCCTGCTGTGACGGCGGCGACCCGGCCGGACACCCGGTCATCAGGCGGCATGGCCAGGGGCGCGGTCCTGGGGTTAGGGTCCAGACATGCCAGGGATCTTGATCATCGGCGCCGGGTTCGGCGGCATCGGGATGGCGATCGCGCTGAAGCGGGCCGGCTATCACGACTTCGTGATCCTGGAGAAGAGCGACGACCTGGGCGGGACCTGGTACGACAACCGGTACCCGGGGTGCGCGTGCGACGTGCCGTCGCCGTTGTACTCCTATTCCTTCGAGCTGAACCCGTCCTGGAGCCGGCTGTTCGCGCCGCAGCAGGAGATCTGGGAGTACCTGCGGACATGCGCGCGCAAGTACGGCGTGGACGAGCACATCCGGTACGGGCGCACGGTCGAGCAGATGGACTGGGACGCCAGCGCCCGGCGTTGGAATATCACGGCCGGGGGCGGCCAGCCGGAGCTTTACGTAGCGCGGGCCGTGGTGTCCGCGGCCGGCTTTGCGCACCTTCCGTCCGGCCCGGACATCGCGGGCGCGGCCAGGTTCGGCGGGCCTTGTTTTCACTCGGCGCGCTGGGATCAATCCTGTGACCTAGCGGGCCAGCGGGTCGCGGTGATCGGCACTGGCGCGTCCGCCATCCAGATCATCCCCGAGGTCGCCCGGCAGGCACGGCGCCTGCAGGTATTCCAGCGCACCCCGCCGTGGGTCCTGCCGCGGATGGACACCGCGATCCCGGATCGGCTGCGCCGCACGTTCGAGACGGTTCCGCTGACCGCCCGCGCGTCGCGCGAGACGATTTACCTGGCGCTGGAGGCGAGGGCCTTCGGGTTCGCGGTACATCCGAAGCTGATGGCGCCGCTGGAGCAGATGGCCAGGCGGCACATCAAGAAGCAGATCGCCGACCCCGCGCTGCGGGCCAAGGTCACCCCGGACTACACCATCGGGTGCAAGCGGATCCTGCTGTCCTCGGATTACTATCCGGCGCTGCAGCGCCCGGATGTCGAGCTGATCATCGAGAAGATCACCGGGATAACGCAAAACTCCGTCGTCACCGCGGACGGCACCGCGCACCAGACCGACGTGCTCGTCTACGCCACCGGCTTCAACGTCGTCGAGTCCGTCACCAGGCTCAACGTGACCGGCCGCGACAGCCGCAAGCTCACGCCGCAGACGATGGAGGCCTACCACGGCATCACCGTCCCCGGCTTCCCGAACTTCTTCATGCTGCTCGGCCCGAACACCCTGCTCGGGCATACCTCGGTCGTGTTCATGCTGGAGAGCCAGATCCAGCACGTCATGAGCTGCCTGCGCAGGCTGGCCCGGGACAAGGCCGATGCGATCGAGGTCAGCGAGCCCGCCCTGCGGCACTACCACGACGCCCTGCAGCGGCGGCTGGGGCGGGCCGTGTGGAGCGAAGGCGGATGCACCAGCTGGTATCTCGACGCCGATGGCGTCAACCGGACCCTGTGGCCGGGTTTCTCCTTCGAGTACTGGGCGCGCACCCGCCGGGCCCGCCGCTCCGCCTACGCCGTAACGCCTGCGGCCGCGCTCACGGCCGCGGCCGCGGCCGCGAAGCACGCTTGCTAGCGATCGTCCTGGCCCTGGCGTCCGCGATCGGGTACGGCGGCTCCGACTTCGCCGCCGGGCTGGCCTCCCGCGGCGCCGCGGTCATCCGGGTGACCCTGCTTGCCTCGGCGGTCAGCCTGGTCGCCGTGCTGGCGGCGCTGCCCTTCGCGGCCGGTCATCCGCCGTCCGCGGCCGCCCTGGCCTGGGGCGCCGTGGCCGGCCTCGGCGGGACCGTGGGCGGGCTCGCGCTGTACTTCGGGTACCAGCAGGCGGCGTTCAGCGTGGCCGGGCCGCTGAGCGCGGTCGGGGCCGCGGGATTCTCGGTGCTCGCCGGGCTGCTGTACGGCGAGCGGCCGACGGGCCTGGCGCTGGCCGGAATCGTCCTGGCCCTGCCGGCCATCGTCGCCGTGTCGGCGAGCGCGACGGCCAGCGGGCCGGGCCAGCAGGGCGCGCAGGAGCAGGAGGACGCGGAGCAGGAGGACGCGGAGCAGGAGGACGCGGAGCAGGAGGACGCGGAGCAGGAGGACGCGGAGCAGGAGGACGCGCAGGAGCAGGAGGACGCGCAGGAGCAGGAGGACGCGCAGGAGCAGGAGGACGCGCAGGAGCAGGAGGACGCGGAGCAGCCTGCGCAAGAGACGACACGCAGACGTCCGGGCGCCGGGGTGGCCGGCGGGCTGGTCGCGGGGGCCGGGTTCGCCCTGCTGTTCATCGGGCTGAACCGGGCCGGCTCGGGCAGCGGCCTGTGGCCGGTCGTAGCGGCCGGGACGGCCGAGCTCGCGGCCGCGGCCGGGCTGGCCGCGGTCACCGGCGACTTCCGGCTGCCGGCGGGACGGCCGCGCGGGCTCGCGGCGGTCACCGGGGTGAGCGGGGCCGCGGGCACCATCTTGTACTTCTTCGCCACCCATGAGGGTTTCCTGGCGGTCACCGCCGTGCTCACCTCGCTCTACCCAGCGGTGACGATCGTGCTGGCCCGGACCGTGCTGGGCGAGCGGCTGAGCGCGCTGCGGCTGGCCGGGCTGATTCTCGCGGCCGCCTGCGTGGCGTTGATCGCCGTGGGCGGGGCCGGGTGAGCCGTGGCGGGTCCCGCCAGACCGGAATGAAACCCTGGTTCCAGCACCCTGGAGCGTGCTGGAACCAGGGTTTCATGACGCAGTCATCAGCCCCGCGGCCTTCGCGCCGGAGTACCTCCGGGGTTTCTGTTACAGCTGAGGAGCCAGGTGCGGTGGCGTTCCCGATCGCGGGGCCGGAAAGGGGATCTGTCTGCGGTTTCGGGGGCTATAACCCCCGAAACCGCAGACAAACCTGGAAATCGGCCGCGGAGCGGGCGTCAGCCGCCGGCCGGCCAGCTGTGGGCCGGCTCGTTGGTGTGCATGTGCTCGATGTAGCGCTTGGTCATCCGCCGCAGCGCCTCCGGGCGGTCGGTGCCGCTATGCCTGGTGATCTCCGACACCGTGGCGATCTGCCAGGCGGCACCGGTCTGGCCGGTCAGGCAGCGCTGCTCGATGATGCCGAGCAACCGGTCGGCCTGGGCCTGGTCGACGCCCCAGTGGCCGAGTCCCTCGCGCGCCAGCGGCAGCAGGCGCCGCAGGATCAGCTCGGCGACCGGCGTGTCGCCGACGCCGGGCCAGTAGAGCTGGGCGTCCAGACCATGGCGCGCGGCCTCGTGCAGGTTCTCCGCGGCCGTGGTGAACGACATCTGGGTCCAGATCGGGCGCTGCGCCTCGGCCAGGGCACGGACCAGCCCGTAGTAGAACGCCGCGTTCGCCACGGTGTCGGCGATCGTGGGGCCGGCCGGCAGGACCCGGTTCTCCACCCGCAGATGCGGCGTGCCGCCCGCGGTGTCGTAGACCGGCCGGTTCCAGCGGTAGATCGTGCCGTTGTGCAGGCTCATCTCGGCGAGCTGCGGGCTGGCGCCGCGGTCGAGGACGGCGAGCGGATCCTCGTCTTCGCAGATGGGCAGCAGCGCGGGAAAGTACCTGAGGTTCTCTTCGAACAGGTCGAACACCGAGGTGATCCAGCGCTCGCCGAACCATACCCGGGGCCGCACGCCCTGTTCCTTGAGCTCGTCCGGCCGGGTGTCGGTGGCCTGCTCGAACAGCGTGATCCGGGTCTCGTGCCACAGCTGCCTGCCGAACAGGAACGGGGAATTGGCCGCCAGCGCCACCTGGACGCCCGCGATGGCCTGGGCGGCGTTCCAGTAGTTCGCGAAGGCATCCGGGCTGACCTGGAGATGAAGCTGCACGCTGGTGCAGGCGGCCTCGGGGGTGATGCTGTCCGTGTGCGCGAGGAGCTGCTCGGGGCCGTCGATGGCGATGCGCATGTCCTCCCCGCGCGCCGCGAAGATCTGCTCGTTGAGGACGCGGTAGCGCTCGTTGGCCGACATCGCCCCCTCGTGCACGTCATCTTCGCGCAGCGTCGGCAAGATGCCGACCATCACCAGGTGACTGCCGACGCCGCGGGCCTTGGCGTCGGCCGCGTTGAGGTCGGCGCGGAGCTCAGCCTCCAGGGTCGCGAGTGAGTCGCCGTCGAGCAGCCGGGGCGGCACGTTGATCTCGAGGTTGAACTGCCCGACCTCCGTTTCCCAGGCCGGATCCGCGATCGCCTCGAGCACGTCGGCGTTGCGCATCGAGGGCATCCCGTGCTCGTCGACCAGGTTCAGCTCGATCTCCTGGCCGACTGTGGCCGGGTTGTCGTCGAACAGGCGCTCGCGGAGCATCCGGGCGAACGCGTCGAGCGAGCGCCGCACCTTGTCCCGGTACTTGCGCCGGTCCTCGCCACTGATCTTGATCGCCTGGATATCACGGCCCATCGAGGCCTCCGCTCAACGACATGGCTCTGCTTATCAGGAAAGGGGCATGTACCCCGCTAGTCCCCTTCTTTACACATTCGCACGCCCGGGCGGCGCGGGCGGGCCGCGCTGGCGCCCGGGGAGCGCCGGCGGGCTGCGCTGGCGCCCCGGCCGCGCCGGCGGGCCGCGCTGGCGCCCGGGGAGCGCCGGCGGGCTGCGCTGGCGCCCCGGCGGCGCCGGCGGGCTGCGCTGGCGCCCGGGTCATGCCGCCGCCAGCCGGGCGCTCTCGTCGTTCACCCAGAGGCCGAGCAGGCCACGCAGGTGCGCGATGAACATGTCGTGCTCATGAGCGGGATATACCGAACGGACCGTCTCGATCAGCAGCCGGTCAAAATCGGGGCCCGCCACCCAGTCCAGCATGACCTCGTCCAGGTGAGACAGCCTGCTCGCGCAGAAATCGTGGTACCGCTCGGAGTCGAAGTAGGCGTCGGCCAGCGCCCGGTAGGCGTCCAGCTTCTCCGCGTACGGCATCCCCGGCTCGTCGGCGATCGCGAAGTAACGGTCCGTCTCGAGGTCGAGCTTGACCCGCCGGCCGGTCACCAGCGCGAAGACGCACCACTTGACCAGTGCCTTCATCGCCCAGGGGAAGTAATAGTGCAGGCTGGTCAGGGCCACGTCCGGGCAGGCGTTGGCGTAGTCGATGGGGTAGACCTCGGCGCCGGCGACCAGGGTCTCGCAGGAGTTGAACTCCCACTTGAAGAACGCGTTAACCAGCCGCCCGATCGTCACCACCTCGGTGCCGACCTGCGGGGACAGGAAGCTGTGGTCGACCGCGTAGCGCAGGTGCATGGGCTGGTCGGGCTGGAATCGCATGACCATCGTCTCGGCACCGATGGACAGCGAGCGGGCGAAGACGTCATAGTCGACGGCCTTTTGCAGGTGCATCAGCATCTCGCCGCTGGCGTCGTAGGCGGCGTGCAATTCGTCGGCGTTGCGGATGCGGGAGACGCCGCGCCAGGCGCCGCCGTCGTAGGGCTTCATGAACAGCGGATAGCCGATCTGCTCGGCGATGGCGTCCAGGTCGAACGACTGGTTGTAGCGGGCGGCGGTGTAGGCGTAGCGGGAGTTGTCGATCGGGTTCTTAAAGGGCACGAGCACCGTTTCCGGCACCTTGAGGCCGAGCCGGAGCATTGCGCAGTAGGCCGCGTGCTTCTCCATCGACTGGAACGTGAACGGGCTGTTCAGCAGGTAGACGCCGTCCATCAGCGCGACCTTCTTGAGCCACTCCCTCGGGTGGTAATACCAGTACGCGAGCCGGTCGATGACCAGGTCGTAGCGGGGATGGTCGCGCAGGCTGAACGGCTCGATGGTGATCCGCTCGCAGTCGAAGGCGTGCTCGCTGCCGCCCGGCCCGCCGACCGGCCCCAGCCGGCGCAAGATCTCCTCGAACGCGGTCGGCCAGTCCTCCTCGGTACCGAGCAGCAGCCCGATCGTGTGCCTGGTCACGGTCAACGGGACCTCCTGTCGTCGGCGTGCAGTTGCCAGAGCAGCCGGGTGAGATGCGGATCGAACGCGTCCCGCCAGGCGGTGTAGTTGTGCATGTCGGGCTGCTCATGCAGCACGGCCGGATATCCCCGGGCCCGCAGGGCCTCGGTCATGAGCCGGTTGTTGGCCACGTTTTCCTCGATCGCGCCGCAGGTGAGAACGGTAGGTACGGGGCGGCAAGCGGGGACGGCGGCGTCCAGCACGCTGGCCACGAACCTGACCATACGCGGGTAATAGCCGAACCAGCTCTCGTGGTCGTCGAAGCGCGGGCAGAAGAAGCTGCCTGACTGCAGGAACAGGGCGTCGAACGCGTCCGGGTACCGGCAGTGAGCGTGCAGCGCGGCCAGCGCGCCGAGGCTGGTCCCCATCCCGATCCGGACACTGGCCGGCAGCCTGCGGCCCAGGGCCGGGAGGACCTCCCGCGCCAGGGCCCGGGCATAGCCCGGATCGGCCGAATACCAGCGGTCCCGCGGCCCCGGGCTCAGCAGCGCGGCCCGCAGGCGCGGCAGCCAGCCGCCCGTCACTCCCGCCGACAGATAGCCGGTCAGGCAGGCCAGCGCGTCGTACTCCGGCCCGTCGTGCACGACGAGCAGCGGCAAGACCTCATCGTCACGCGCATCGGCCGGAGCCCAGGTCCGGACCGAGATCACGCTGTCGAGCGAGCCGCCGGGCACGTCGAAGGCGGCGCGGCGGCCGGGCTCGGCCGGGGCCGTGAGCCAGCCCGGCGGCGCGTAACCGGGAAACTCCAGGACGCTCTTGGGCCCGAAGGCCCCCTGGACCTGCCGCGGGTTACCCGGATCGGGGACGGTCCCGGCGCCGCCGTCGGGGTAGCGGAGCTCGAGGAGATACTCCATCCGGGTCACCGGCGGCCGCTCGATGATCAGCTCCCAGCCCGGGCCGGCGCGCCGGAAGTCGAGCCGGTCGCCGGGGATGCGTACCTGCTGGCTCAGCCTTACGCCCGCCAGCCGGTGCCCGGGATCGGGAACCCGGAAGGTCACGGTCGCGGCGTCAGCCCGGGCACCCGCGGCTGGTTCCGCTCCCGGTACATCGATCACCTGCATATGGTGCCTGGTCCGCGCGGGGAATGACAACCGCGCGCGGGGCCGCTTAGGGGGTGCCGAGGAGACGCGCGAACGGGCCCTTGTCGTCCTGGGCCTCGGTGTCCGCCCTGGCCCGGAGCGTCCAGCCGTCGACGGCCTCCAGGCTGATACGCCAGAGGCCTTCGGCACGATCGCCGTCACCTGGGATGCCCGTCGTCCGCAGGTGCAGGTGGTGGCCGACCTCGGTATCCACGTCCTTGGCGTACTCCTTGCCGAGCAGGCCTGAGGCCGGCTGGAGGGCGGCCAGCACCGGATTGGCCTCGACGAGGTCGGCGAAGTACCTCTCCTGGGCGATGAGGCGGCCGGTGAGGACCGTGCCGTGGGTGGTCACCGTGATCGGCACCGCCGCCTGCGCGGACTCGTTGACCGAGTGCACCAGCTGCGCCAGGACCGGGTCGGTATCGTGCTTAGCCATGGGGTATAGCTCCTTAACATCGCGGTAGGCAGACGGCTACCCGCCGTCAGCCAGCCAAAACGCGCGGCCAGTCATGACGTGGCCGCGAACGGGCTGCGGGATCTCGAGCTGCAGGAGGAGCTAGCGCGGCGGGAGGACGCCGCCGACGGCGGACTCAGGCGGGACGCGGCGTCCGTGCTACTGGACTGGGCCGGCCATTTTGCGGCGGGCTCCGGCGCCGGCTCCTGACTGGCTGCCCTTCACCAGGCGTTCCGCCCGCATGACCAGCATCGTCACGTCGTCCACCAGATTGCCCCCGGTGAAGTCGAGCATCGCCCGGCGCATCGACGCCACGATATCGCCCGGCGCCTCGCCGGCCAGGCCGGTCAGCTCATCGGCCAGCCGGTCCTGGAAGTAGGTATTGGCGGGGCTACGGGCCTGAGCCACCCCGTCGGTGTAGAGGAACAGCACGTCGCCGGTGTCCATCACCAGTTTCTGCTTAGCGGGCTGAGCGTCGGCGAAGAGCCCGAGGGGAAGGCCGCCGCCGTTCATCATCCTTATCCCGCCGTCCGCCCTCAGCAAGATCGCGGCCGGGTGGCCGGCGCTCCCCATGACCACATGCAATTTGCCATCCTGCCAGGTCAGGTGGGCGATATTAGCCGTGACGAAGCCCCCTTCCAGCGAGAGCTCCTCCGCCAGCACGATCTCGTTGGTCAAGGCAAGCACCTCGGCGGGATCGGCACAGCGGCGCGCGAGGACCCGGATCGCGTGCCGTGCCGCGGCCGTCACGGCGGGCGCCTCCTCGCCCTTCCCGCATACGTCGCCGATGGCCAGGCCCCAGCCGTCCGGCGTCTGGTAGACGTCATAGAAGTCGCCGCCGACTTCCGGGTCCTCGGCCGCGGCCAGGTAGGTGACCGCCAGGTCCACCCCGGGAATATCGGGCCAGCGGCGCGGCAGCATGCTGGCGGTCAGCGCGTCCGCGGTATCAGAACGGCGCCGGAACGTCCGGCTCACCCGGATCGCCAGGGCCATCTGCCGTCCCAGTTCCTCGACGAGGGCGAGGTCGGCCACCTTGAAATGCCCGTCCGCGGCGCGCCGGAGGAGGGTCAGGACGCCGTACCGGTTCTCGCCGTCCGTCAACGGCACCGACAGCACGGACGTGGCGTCGAGCTTGACCAGCAGCGGCTCACCGTCCAGCCCCGCACCCAGGGCGCCCGGGTCATCCACGTGGGCGATGAGAGCCGGGCGGCCCGATTCGTGCACGCTGCACGGGATCGACCCGGGCGGCGGGTCGACGGCGCTGAGGGCACTGCTCAGGTCGGCGAGCCCGGGGTCGTCCGGGCCGAGGACGAACTGCCGCCGCACCCGGTGCCTGCGCTCGAGGTCGACGATCACCCAGGCCGTGAGCTCTCCGACGATCAGCCGGGCACAGCGCTGCAGGGTCCGTGACTCGCTGAAACCCTCGTTCTCGAGCAGCAACCTGGAGATGGCCGTGACCAGGTCCAGCCGCCGGGTGATGGCCTGGACCGCCCCGAGCCGGGATCGATCGCGGCCTGGCCCCTCGGCAGCATCGCCCGATCCGTCGTCTCCGGCCTCGCGGCGGGACGAGGCGGTCTCCCGTACCGCGACCATCAGCGGGTCGGCCTCGCCGCGGACCCCGACCCGGCCGATGACGAGTTCGCTGGGCACCTGGCCGTCCGCGGCCAGCAGCGCGCACCGGATCCGGCGCGGTTTGCCGGTCCGGCCGACGGCGGTGAGCTGGGAGTGAACCGCGGCCCGGGACGGCAGGTTGACGAGGGCCGTGAACGGCCGGCCGGTCGCGTATCCGGGCTTAGCTCCGATCAGGTCGCCCGCCGACTTGTTGACCCGCTGGACCGTGCCGTCGCGGGTGAGCAGGAACAGCGGCACGGGCGCGTCCTGGAAGGCCGCCCGCAGCAGGCTGCGCTCGGCGCTATCGCCACCCGGCGGCTGGCTGCCGGCGGGCGGGCGGCCCGGCGGGGCGGGCGGAGTGGCCTCGGCCGCCCTGAGCAGGTCGATCGCGCCTTCAAGCTCGGTGAACGCGGCATCAAGGACATCGCCGGCTTCGGCGCCTGGCGACGTGGACGCCTGACGGAGCGCGGCATACCGCGCCTCCAGAGCGGCGACCTGCAGGCCTGCTCCGTCAGGCCCTGGGGTTTTTTCGTTCACAGCCGGCTACCTGGTCACCGGGGTCCGTCGTAGCGCGATCATCGCGACGTCGTCCTCCCGGGGACCGAAGATGGACATCAGGTGATTGGTAAAGGCCTCGATGTCAGCGCCGCTGACCTCCTGGGCGGCCACGCGTAGCTTGTCCAGGTTGACGTCGATGAGCACGCCCCGTTCCTCGACCAGGCCATCGGTCATCAGCAGCACGGTACCTCCCTCCGGCAACGACGCGGTCTCGACGTGCGGCTCGTGCATGGGCAGCCCGAGGAGCAGGCCTCCCTCGCCACGATAAGACGCGCGGGCGCCCGCCACGACCAGCAGGGGCATATGCCCGCAGTTCACGATCTGCATTTCCCCGGAGGCGGGATCGATGAGGACCAGGCACAGCGTGGCGATGATGCCATGGTGGTAGCGCGTCAGGACCTGGTTGACCAGGCCGGTGATGGCCAGCGGCGAGTGTCCCTCGACGGCGAAGGCGCGCAGCGCGTGCCTGAGCTCGCCCATCACGGCCGCCGCGTGCAGCGAGTGCCCCTGCACATCGCCGATCGCGACCAGGACCTTATCGCGCCACCGGAGCGCCTCGTAGAAGTCGCCGCCGACTTCGGCCTGATCGCTGGCCGGGAGGTAGCGGAACGACATAGCCAGGCCTGGTACCTCGGGCAGGGCCGCGGGCAGGAAGCTGCGCTGCAGGGTCATCGCGACGAGGTGCTCGTCCGCGTAGGAGCGCAAGGCCTCGACCGCCAGTGCGACCGACTGCACGAGCTGGCGGAGGACCTGCCGCTCCTCATCGCCGGGTACGCCCTCGGCCATGACCGTGACCGCCACCGGCGGCCGGTCCGGCTTGGTCCGGGCCGCCGCTAGGCAGACGTCGCCCCGCAGCGTGCTATCGGGGACCAGCCGCAGCCAGTCTTCGCGCGAGACCATCAGGGCCGCGCTGGCCCCGCCGGCTCCGAGCACGTGCCCGACCACCTTGTCCGCCAGCCCCGGGGGCCCGCCGCGCTGGACCGGCTCAGGGTGCTTCGGGGAGGCTGACATCCTGCGGACCTGACCATCCGGCATTTCCAGCATCACCACGGCGGGGGCGGCGAAGATCCGCGCGGTGCCGGCGGCCGCGGCGCGGGCCAGCCCGTCAAAGGTGTCGGCCGCGTTGATCCGCAAGGTCGCGGCGGTCAGCGCGGCCAGCAGGGCCGCCGTCCGCTCGGCACGCTGCCGCGCGCGCGAATAACGCAGCGCGGCCAGCACGACGGCGAGCAGTTCCTCGGGTTCGGTCGGCTCGGTCAGGTAGGCGTCCGCGCCCTGGGTCAGGCCCAGGGCCCGGTCGGCGACGCCGACCGCGGTCGCGGAGACCTGAATCACCGGAATCGAAGCGGTCCGGGGGTCGCCCTTGATCTGCCGGCAGACTTCGTAGCCGGTCATATCGGGCAGGTTGACGTCGAGCAGGACGAGCTCGGGCCCGTCGACCTTGTCGAGGGCCTCGCGCCCGGTGGCGGCTTCGACGACCGTGTGGCCAGCCCGCCGCAGCCACGTGGCTATGACGTAACGCTTGGCCTCGTCGTCGTCGACCAGGAGCAGCAGTGCCGGGGTGTCGGTCATCGGGCCCCTCGCAGGACGGCGCGGATGGTGAACTCCAGCCGTTCGGACGTGAGCTCATCTTTGCGCAGCAGGGCGGCCGCGCGCGGCGGCCGGGGCGCGGCCGCGGCCGTGATGATGATCGCGGGTACCGCGGCCGGCAGCCCGGCCAGCAGGGCGGGGCCGTCCAGGCCCGGCATCCGCATGTCCGCCAGGACGAGGTCGGCCGGAGTGCCGGCCAGGATATCGAGGGCCTGACGGCCGTCGGCGGCTTCAAGCACGCGGTCCGCCAGCGGCGTCAGCATGCCCGCGAGCACCGCCCGGAAGCTGGCGTCGTCGTCGGCGAGGAGCACGGTACCGACGGCCGGGGTCCCGTGCGGCAGGCTGAGCACGACGGTGGTGCCCGCCCCGGCCTCGCTGGTCAGCTCCAAGTCCCCGCCCAGGATCTGGGCCAGCCGCCGCGCATAGGGCAGCCCCAGTCCGGTGCCGCCCCGGCGGACGCCAGGCACCTGGTAGAACTCCTCGAAGACCTGCCGCTGCAGGCCCGCGGCGATGCCGAGGCCGGTGTCGGACACGCTGATCTGAACCGTGTCGCCCGCGGCCCGCGCGCTGAGCCGCACCTCGCCGCGATCGGTGTACTTGATCCCATTGGACAGCAGGTTACGCAAGATACTGGTCAGGGCAACCTCATCGGTCAGCACGCGGTCGGGCGCGCCGTCTTCGCTGACGATGACGTCGATGGGCTTGCCTTCGGCCATCGGGCGCGCGAGCCCGCGGAGCCGGCCGAATACGGCCCGCAGGTCGACGATGGCCGGGTCGATGCGCAGCTGTCCAGACTCGGCCTTCGCGACGTCAAGGAGGTCGTTGACCAGCGCGAGCAGCACGCTGCCCGAGTTCTTGATGAGCTCCACCTGGTAGAGCCGTTCGGGATCGAGGCCGCCCTCGGCGGTGGGCTCGGCCAGCAGCCGGGCCAGCCCGATGATCGAGTTGAGCGGCGTCCGCAGCTCATGGCTGACGTTAGCCCAGAACCGATCCTTGGATTCCGAGGCCGCGCGCAGCCGCTGAGAGGTCTCGTCAAGCTCCGCGTAGAGGGCCACGACGCCGCGGTTGGTCTGCTCGAGTTCGTCGGACAGTTCGCGGTACAGGGCCATGACGCCATCGTTGGTTTCCTGCAACTCAGAGTTCAGCAGCAGCAGCTGCTCCTTCTGCTTCTTGAGATCTTCGAGCGCGGAAATCAGATCCTGGTTCTGCCGCCGCAGGTCGTCGAGCGCAGATTGAGGCGCCGCGGCGGCCAGCCGCTCCTGGACCAGTCGCATGTCGGGCCGCACATCCAGCGGCCGCCGTTTGCTCATCCGCACGATAGCGGGATCGGCGCTGACCTGGTCCATCAGCCGGGCGGCGGCGGCCACCCCCTCGGCGGGCGGTTCGCCGTCCAGGGTGACGGTCAGCAGCAAGTCGGTGTTGTCGATGCTGAAGGTGATAACCGCGGTCCGGCCGGCCATGACCGCGCTGCGGCTGATCTCGCTCAGCGCGGTGGCCACCCGGATCTGGTCCTGGGGGTCAAGCTCCAGACTGGCCGCCAGATCCCGGCCGAGCTGGCGGGCGGCGTAGACGTCGGCCCGGTCCCGGACGTCAAGGCGGGCGAGTTCACGGATCATGGTTTGAGCACAAGGATGCCGGCGTCATCACGGTGAATTCCCGCCTCGGCCAGTAGGACGGCCGCTATGAGCAGCGGATCCCTCCCGTCCACGCCCGGCATGGCGGCGACCTCCCAGCGGCTGCTGATGCCGTCGGAGTGCAGGATGACCGCCGCACCGGGCGGCACGTCATACTCAAACTGACGGATGGCAGGCGCCCGATGGCCGGCGATTCCCGGCACCGAGAGCATGCTCTTCCGGCCACCTGTGGAAAGGACCGAAGCCGCGACGTTGCCGAGACCCGCGAACCGCGCCACACCGGCCACGACCTGCACGATGCCGACGGCGCCGCCGCGGGTGCCGCTCATCCGCCGGTGCGCCCGCTCGAGCAGGACGGCCGGCTCGCCCGCGGGCTCTTCCAGGACCGCCGCCACGGCCACCGCGGACGCCGCGGCGGCGAGCGGGCCATGGCCGAGACCATCGCAGAGGACCGCGGTGATGGTGTCATCGGCCTGGACCGCGCCGAAGGCATCGCCGCATTCGATCTCTCCGCTGATGGCCCTGATCAGGCCGGCGCAGCGGATATCAGGCCGGGAAGCCTCAGCCAGGGCGGCCTCCGGCCAGAACCGGGCGATCAGCGCCGTCCCGTGGCCCGGCCTGGAATACAGATCGCTGAAATCGGCCAGCCGCCTGATCGCGCCCAGACCGATGCCCAGGGTGCCGGCGCTGGAGTGGCCGTCTCGCATGGCCACGCTGACGTCCGGCAGCCCCGGCCCTGAATCGATGGTGACGAGCTCGATCCCGGGCGCGGCGGCGTCCCGGTTCACGCACAGCAGCAGCGATCCCTGGGATGCGTGCTTATACAGATTCGAGGCCGCTTCGGTGACGGCCAGCGCGAGCTGGTCGGTGCGGGAGGAGGGGAACTGCAGGCGCCCCGCCATGGCGGTCGCCGCGCTCCGGCAGGCGGCCACGGCGCTGGCGTCCTCGACCAGCTGCCACCGCATGTCCTGCGGGTGCGGGGCCTGCAACGGCCAGTTCAGCGGGACCACTTGACCACCATGACGCTGGTGCCGCCGCCTGGCTTGCTGTTCAGCTCGAATTCGTCCACCAGCCGGCGCGCACCGGACAGGCCCAGGCCCAGTCCGTTGCCCGAGGTCCAGCCGTCGGTCAGGGCCAGGTCGATATCGGCGATGCCCGGGCCGTCATCGGTGAAATCGATCCTGATGCCGCTCCGGCCCTGGGCCGAGGTAACGACCTCGACGCGGGCCGTCCCGCCGCCGCCGTAAACCAGGGTGTTGCGGGCCAGCTCGCTGGCGGCGGTGATCACCTTGGTCTGGTCGACCAGGGAGAGACCGCTCTCCGCGGCGACGGCCCGCACCTGCTGCCGGACCCGCACCACGTCGTCTCCCGATTGGATCGACAGCTCATGCATCAAGGGCTTCCGCTCAGCAGCCGCAGCCCCTTTTCCGCGTTCAGGGCGGTGCGCACGCCGCGCAGGGAGAGTCCCAGCTCGGTCAGGGTGATCGCCACCGCCGGGCGCATCCCGACCAGGACCGTCTCGGCGTCGAAAAGCCGGGAGATGGAACCGATCATGGTCAGCATCCGGCCGATGAAGGAGTCGACGATCTCCACCGCGGTGATGTCGATGATCACGCCGCTCGCACCGGTCGCGGCCAGCTCGTCCGCCAGGTCTTCCTGCAGCCGCATGACGCTCTCGTCCTGCAGGTCGATCTGGATGGAAACGAACAGGGTTCGCCCGAGCTTGAGGATCGGCACCCGCTCCATCAGGCCGGGCCCGCCTTGGTGACCTTCAGTCCCGCGCGACCCAGCGCGTACGCCAGCGCGTCGGCGAGCGTGGCCTTGGTGGCTATGTCGCCGAACTCGATGCCGAGCGACACGATGGTCTGGGCGACCTGCGGCCGGATGCCGCTGACGATGCACTCCGCGCCGAGCAGGCGCGCCGCGTTGACGGTCTTGAGCAGGTGCTGCGCCACTTCGGTGTCCACCGTCGGCACGCCGGTAATGTCGAGGACCGCATGATCGGCCCCGGTCGCGACCAGGCTCTCCAGCAGCTTCTCCATAACCACCTGGGTACGCGCGGAGTCAAGGGTGCCGACCAGCGGCACCGCGATGATGCCGTCCCACAGCCGGACCACCGGCGTGGACAGCTCCATCATGCTCGCGGCCTGGTCGGCGATGATCCGCTCCCGCGCGGCCGCGAAAGTCTCGAAGATGTGCAGGCCGAGATCGTCGATCAGGCGGGAGAAGGCGAGGTACTCGGGCATCAGCTCGGCTGCGTCCGCCATCAGCTCGTAAACGGCGTCCTTGAGCGAGAACACTCCGAGGGCCGTCTCGCTAGGCGTGAAGCCGTTCCGTGCGCGTGACCGGGACAGCTCGGCCAGCGTCGCCCGCAGCTCGCCCAGCGCATGTTCGTCCACGCCCGACAAGACCCTGATCAGCAGAGCGTAGATGTCGTCAAGCTCGCGCCGTACCTCGACGGCCGAACTCCGGCCGCGGATACCGGCGACCACAAGCTCACTCCAGCGGCCGACGACCTTATCCTGGTGGTCGCGCAGGTAGGCGGCCATCTGTCCCTGGCTGCTGCCAGCTTCCATGGGTGCACGTTCCTATACATCCGTTGCCGGTTACTCGGGTACCGCCCAACAGTACATCCGGGCGCGAAAGGCGCTCTCGTATCCCGTCACGTCAGTGACCGGCGGCATGGTCCGGCGTTTCGGGCATACGATTCGGATGACCGTCTAATCCGCCGACCGTGGGGAGCGCAGCGTGGCCGAACTCCGCTTCTCGATGGAGTCCGCCGGCGGCTGCGCGGTCGTCACCGTCAGCGGCGAGCTTGACGTGATCTGCAGCCAGCGGTTCGACGACTGCCTCGCCGAGGCGAGTGCCGTCAGCGACCGGGTGGTCCTCGACATGTCCGCCGTGGACTTCATGGACACGACCGCGCTGGCGGTGATCGTCAGCTACTGGCGGCGCCTGGTCGAGGCGGGAGGCATGTTCCTGCTGGCCGGCGCGCGTTACCGCTACACCAAAGCGCTCTGGATCACCGGGCTCGCCGACCGGTTGCCGATGTACGAGAACGTCGAGGAGGCCCTGGCGGCCGCTCGCCCTGACCCTGGCGCCGAGCCGCGAGCGGCGGCGCCAGGGAGTCAGGCGAGCCAGACGCCACCGTCCGGTTAACCGGACGGTGGCTTAATCACCAGCGATACCACCGGCCTCGCGATCCGCCCTCGCCCACCCGGACGACGAACCCGATAAGCCAGATCACCAGCACGACCAAGGCGATCCACCACAGGATGTGGATTGCGAATCCGAGCCCGCCGAGAATAAGGGCGAGCAGTAGAACGAGCAAGATGATTCCCATGAGCGGATTTCCTTCTTTCTGTACGGCCACCCAGGACGGGATCCGATTACCCGGCAAACGCCGGTCCACACCAGATAAGCGGGCTGATTTAAAGCCGCCGGCCGGAAGATGTCCGCCGGTTACGGCTTCAGGCTCTTGCCCGCGTCCTTGACCTTCTCGCCGGCCTGCTTGACGTCGGCCTTGGTCTGGTCGGCCGCGCCTTCGGCCTCGAGCCGCTCGTTGCCGACCGCCTTGCCGGTGGTCTCCTTGACCTTGCCCTTGACCTCTTGAGCCTTGTTACTGGCCTTGTCCGAAGTGCTCACGATCGTTCCTTCTCTCTACACCGATCATTTCGTGTGCGCCCCTCCCACTGCCCCCGATAACGCGTTCGTAACGGATCCGGCGGCGTTTTCGGGTCCGCACGCCCCGGGTGCGCACGGCGCACCGGCGCTGGACTCACCTCGCGGGTTCATGGCTAAATGGCCGTATGACGCTGCCGCTGGACGGCATCACGGTCGTCTCGCTCGAGCAGGCGGTGGCGGCGCCGTTCGCCACCCGCCAGCTCGCCGACCTCGGCGCCCGGGTGATCAAGGTGGAGCGGCCCGGCGGAGGTGACTTCGCCCGCGACTACGACCGCACGGTGCACGGCCAGGCCAGCTACTTCGTCTGGCTGAACCGCGGCAAGGAATCCATCGAGCTCGACATCAAGAGCTCCGGCGGGCAGGCCGTCCTGGCCGCGCTGCTGGCCCGCGCCGATGTCTTCGTGCAGAACCTCGCGCCGGGCGCGGCGGACCGGCTCGGCCTGGGCGCGGAGCCGCTGCGCGCCCGCTACCCACGGCTCATCTGCTGCTCGGTCTCCGGCTACGGCCCGGACGGACCCTACCGCCACAAGAAGGCCTACGACCTGCTGGTGCAGTGCGAGGCCGGGCTGCTTTCCGTCACCGGGACGCCGGAGGAGCCGGCCAAGGCGGGCATCTCGGTGGCCGACATCGCGGCCGGCATGTACGCCTACAGCGGCGTGCTTACCGCCCTGTACGAGCGGGAACGGACCGGCGCCGGGACTCACCTGGAAGTAGCCATGCTGGACGCCCTGGGCGAATGGATGAGCCAGCCGTTCTACTACAGCGTCTACGGCGGCCAGCCGGCCCGCCGCAGCGGCGCGCGGCACGCCTCCATCGCGCCCTACGGTCCCTACGACGTGCCGGGCGGCCAGGTATTCCTCGGCTTGCAGAACGACCGCGAGTGGGCGGTGCTGTGCGAGCGCATCCTGCGGCGGCCGGACCTGATTGACGACGCCCGGTTCGGCACCAACCCGGACCGGGTGGCGAACGACGGGGAGCTCACGCCGATCATCGAGGACGCGCTGAAGTCCGTGCCCGCTGACCGGCTCGCGGGGTGGCTGGACGAGGCCGGAATCGCCAACGCCCGGCTGCGGACGCCGCAGGAGTTCGCGGCGCACCCGCAGCTGGCGGCCAGGAACCGGTGGCGGGAGGTGGACTCGCCGGGCGGCCCGGTACAGGCCCTGCTCCCGCCGGTCAGCGTGGCGGGCCGCGAGGCGGCGATGGGCGCCGTCCCGGCCCTCGGCCAGCACACCGCCGCCATCCTGGCCGAGCTCGGCCTCGACGGGTCGCTAACTCAGCAAGAACCTGGAGGAAACGCATGACCTCGCTGGACACCGAACAGCCGACATACACGCTGGTCATCGACGGGCAACGGGTCGAGGCCGCCGCCGGAGGGCGGTACGACACCGTCGACCCGTTCCGCGGGGCGGCGTGGGCCTCGGCGGCCGACGGTGACGCCGAGGACGTGAACCGGGCGGTCGCGGCCGCGCGGCGCGCGCTGACCGGGCCCTGGGGCCAGCTCACCGGGTTCGGGCGCGCCCGGCTGCTGCGGCGGCTGGCCGAGCTGATCGCGCGGGATGCCGGCCGGCTGGCCGAGATCGAGACGCGCGACACCGGCAAGCTGCTGCGCGAGATGCGCGGCCAGCTGGCCAGCATCCCGGAGTGGTTCTACTACTTCTCCGGGCTGGCCGATAAGCTCCAGGGCTCGACCGTCCCCGTGGATAAGCCGAACTTCCTCGTTTACACCAGGCGCGAGCCGGCCGGCGTGGTCGCGGCGATCGTCCCGTGGAATTCCCCGCTGCTGCTGCTCACCTGGAAGCTCGCGCCGGCCCTGGCCGCGGGCTGCACGGTCGTGGCGAAGCCGAGTGACTACTCCCCCGCTTCGGCCGTCGAGCTCGCCGCGCTGATGGACGAGGCCGGGTTCCCGCCCGGGGTGTTCAACGTGGTCACCGGCTTCGGGCCCGCGGTGGGTAAGGCCCTGGCCGCGCACCCGGACGTGGACAAGGTGGCGTTCACCGGCTCGACCGCGGTCGGCGCGGAGGTAGCCAAGGCCGCGGCCGCGAACATCACCGACGTGCTGCTCGAACTGGGCGGCAAGTCCGCTCACGTCGTCTTCGACGACGCCGACCTCGACGCCGCCTGCAACGGCGTGCTGGCCGGGGTGTTCGCCGCCACCGGCCAGACCTGCATGGCCGGCTCGCGGCTGCTGGTCAGCCGGGACGTGCACGACGCGCTGGTGAACAAGATCGTTGACCGCGCCCGCTCGATCCGGCTGGGCGACCCGCGGGCCGCGGACACCGAGATGGGCCCGGTGGCGACCGAGCCGCAGTACCGCAAGGTGCTGTCGTTCCTGGATTCGGCGGCCAGCGAGGGCGCGACCATCGCGGCGGGCGGCCGCGCCGACGAGTCGCTCGGCGGGTTCTTCGTCCAGCCGACCGTGCTCACCGGCGTCAAGCCGACCATGACTGTCGCGTGCGAGGAGGTGTTCGGCCCGGTCCTGTCGGTAATCCCCTTCGACTCCGAGGCGGAGGCGATCGCGCTGGCCAACGACAGCCGCTACGGCCTGGCCGGCGCGGTCTGGACCAAGGACATCCACCGCGGGCACCGGGTCGCCCACGCGCTGCGGACCGGGACGGTGTGGATCAACGCTTACCGGGTGGTGGGGCCCGACGTCCCGTTCGGCGGCTTCGGCCTGTCCGGGCTCGGCCGCGAGAACGGCATCGACGCGGTGCACGAGTACACCCAGACCAAGGCCATCTGGGTCGAGCTCACCGGCGGCACCCGCGACCCCTTCACCCTGGGCTAGCCCGCGCGGTACGAGCCGGTGATCTCCGCGTCGGCGGCGGCCGGCCCTTCGGCGCACCGGTCCTTGATGCCGCGCTGGAACTCGGCGAAGGCGGCGGACCGGGTCAGCGGGTTGTCGTCGCCGTCGAGCGTGGCGACGTGAACGAAGCTGACCTTGTCCGCTAGGCGGAACGCGTTATACGACAGGCCGGCCGGGTTATCCCGCGCCAGTTCGGCGAACACGGCGCGGATCAGGCGCTCGTTCTCGTCCGCGCATTCCGGCTTGGTCGTGTAGCGGATGATCTTGCTGATGGTCATGGTTCAGATCGCTCGCATCCGGTTGTTGCGGGGGTCGTGGGTGACCTCGGCCAGGCCGAGGGCCTCGAGCAGCGGGGGCAGGTACATTCCGAACCGGCCGCGGTAGCCGTTGCGCAGGCCGTACCAGCCGCCGACGGGATTGCCCGGCGACCGGCCCCACGCTTCGACCGTGCCGTCCGCGGCCGGCTTCTTCTCGTCGGCCGCGCCGAGCGGAACCCAGTCGCCCTGGCCTTTCAACCAGGCGTGCAGGTCCTCGATGGCCTGCAGCCGGTACTTCAGGGTGGTGGAACCGACCTGGCAGACCAGGGCCGGCGGGTCGGCCTGCTCGTCCTGGTACATGGTGTAACTAGACGTCCCCGGCGGGGTCTTCAGCTCCCACGGGTCATCCTTGGTGCCAGCGGCCATCAACTGTCCCCTTTCTTGATCGCGGCCACGAAGTGCGGCAGCAATGTCTGCCAGCCGGCGCGATTGCGGTCGCGCCAGCTCCCGGCCGAGGTGCCCAGCCGGTCCCAGCCCTGGTGCTCGATCTCGACCCGGGTGGCGGCGGGACCCCGCGCCAGGAAGCGGATCTCGACCTCGGTCGCCTCGGCGCGGTCCCGGCCGAGGTACCACAGGTAGGCCAGCCGCCCGGGGGGCTGCCACACCGTCACCTCGCCCCACTCGTACTCGACGCCGTCGGCGGTGCGCTCGTAAATCTTGCCCCCGACGCCGCCCTGCAGGACGACCAGCTCGGGCTGCCCGGTCACGGTGTGATCGGCCGGCCACCACTGGCCGAACCGTGAGGTCCAGACGCGGAACGCGTGCTCGGCCGGGCAGGCCACGTCGAAGGACATCCGCAGCGGGCCGGTCATCCGGCCGCGGCGGGGTCGGTGTTCTCGGCCAGCAGCCGGAACCGGCGGGCGGCATCTCCCCAGACCCGCTCCAGGTAGGCCTGCACCGCCTGCATCCCCTCGTCTTGCAGGTGGTAGATCCGGCTGGTGCCCTGCGCCTGCTCCGCGACCAGGCCGGCGTCCTTGAGCAGCCGCAGGTGCCTGGAGACCGCGGGGCGGCTGATGGGCAGGGCCGCCGCGATGTCCCTCACCGGCTTGTCGCCCTCGCTGAGCAAGCGGAGGATATCGCGCCGGTGCGAATCACCGAGGGCCTCGAACGGATCACCGCAGCCGCGGGCCTGGATCATTCCGCGGGGCCTCCTCCCGGGCGATCGGTTGGTAACGACCAGGCTACCGTAACACAGAGGTTACCGATACGGGGGCGAGACCCCCGGCGGCACGCGGGTGCGGGCGGGTGCGGGCGGCACGCACCGGGGCCCGTTCGGCCCCGATCTTTAAATCTTTTTCTGCCGAACGGGGCGGGGTGCGTGCCCGCAGGCAGGTACCGGCGGCCCCGCTGGACGCGGAAATCTTAACCACACCTGAACCGGTTCCGGGGTGGGTCCTGGGCCGCGGCTGGGCATGCTCTCTAGCAGAGTTCCTTGCTCTGGTGCGGGCCGCGTCCCTGCCGCGGCCGCGCGGATGACATGAGCGGGTCCGCGCCGGTCAGGCCACCCTGCAGCCTGACCGGCGCGGACCCCGGCTCCCGGAGCGCCCTCAACCCGATGCTAAGAGCCAGCTAGGTGCTGGTCGGCCGGGGCTGATCTGGCAGCAGCCAGTCGCCCGCAGATCAAGTTCGGCGAGGGTTGGGTACTGCTGGGTTCGGTGCTGGGGTCCGGGCGAGTGCACACTGGTAACAGGGGGTCCGCCAGGCACTTGCGCCTCGGGGGTGAATCGCTGGGGATGCGTATGGATGCGGCAACGTACACATTCTTGTGTGCACGTTGCCGCATCCATACGGTGGGAAACGGGGGGCAGGAGGCGGCTCGGTTGGCGCCGTCGGTCACCCGGTCACCTGCGGCCACCGAGCGTCAGAAATCACTCGTTAGGGTGGCGGCATGGTGTCGTGGTGGCAGCGTGAAGTGATCGCGGGCGTCAAGCTGCCGCTGATGCTGTGCTTCCTGGCGTTCGTCGTCACGTTCGTGGTGACCCGGATAGTCACGCGCATGATCCGCAGCGGCCGCGGCCCGTTCCGGAACCAGGTCACCGCCAGCGGAGTGCATGTCCATCACGCCGTGCCCGGTATCGTCCTGCTGGTCATCGGCGCTTTCACAGCGGTCGGCGACCCCGCCTCGCTGGGCTGGCGCTCGTTCGCCGCGGTGGCGGTGGGTACCGGCGTATCCCTCGTGCTGGATGAGTTCGCGCTGATCCTGCATCTGCAGGACGTGTACTGGAGCGGCGAGGGCCGGGTCTCGGTCGAGGCGGTGGGCCTGACGGCCGCCTGCCTCGGGCTGGCGCTGGCCGGGTTCAGCCCGGCCGGAGTCAAGGGCGCGGGCGGTTTCGAGCTCGACTTGCGGCTGACCGCGACCGGCGTCCTGATCGCCGACGGCGTGCTCGCCTTGGTCTGCGTCCTGAAGGGCAAGTACCGCACGGCCCTGTTCGGCCTTTTCCTGCCGCCCATCGCGGTGGTCGGCGCCCTGCGACTGGCCCGCCCGTCGTCGGTCTGGGCCCGGTACCGCTACCGGGGCAAGCGCCTGGATCGCGCTACCCGCCGCGCCGCCGCCTTCGACCGGCGGTGGACGCCACTGCAGACCCACTGGATGAACTTCGCCGGCGGCAAGCCGCACCTGCCCAGCCCGCGCCGCCCGCACCGGAACGGCGACGACGCCCGCGGCTGAGGACGCGATACGGTCCCATGCTATACATGTGAACAGGAGACTATATTCATGTATAGCTCAGCGAACGGGAGGCGGTCTGTCGTGGCGGCCACCGCGATACATACCGAGGGCCTCACCAAGCGCTACGGCGAGGTCGCCGCCCTCGACCACCTTGATCTGGACGTCGGCCAGGGCGAGGTCGTCGGCTTCCTCGGGCCCAACGGGGCCGGCAAGACCACGACGATCCGCCTGCTGCTCGGGCTCATCCACCCGACCGAGGGACGCGGCCTGATCTTCGGCCTGGACTGCCAGCGCCAGCCCGTCGAGACCCACCGTCGGCTGGCCTTCGTACCCGGCGAGGCCAGCCTGTGGCCGTCGCTCACCGGCGCGGAGACCCTCCACCTGCTCGGGCGCGTCCACGGTCAGACCGACGAGGCCTACCGGGACGAGCTGATCGCCCGGTTCGACCTTGATCCCGGCAAGAAGGTGCGGGCCTACTCCAAGGGAAACCGGCAGAAAGTCATCCTGATCGGCGCCCTGATGGTCCGCCCCGACCTGCTCGTCCTCGACGAGCCGACCAGCGGGCTCGACCCGCTCATGGAGCAGGCGTTTCGGCGCTGCATCCAGGAGGCCCGCGACCGTGGCCAGACCGTCTTCCTCTCCTCCCACATCCTGAGCGAGGTGGAGGCGCTGTGCGACCGGGTGGGCATTCTCCGGGCCGGCCAGCTCATCGAAATGGGCACGCTAGCCGAGATGCGGCACCTGAGCGCGCTCATCGTGGAAGCGACCTTCACCGGTCCCGTCCCCGACCTGTCCGGGGTCCCGGGGGTGAGTTCGGTCCAGGTCGAAGGGCACGTCGTCCGCTGCCATGTGCGCGGCTCCATCGAGCCGCTGCTGAAGGTGCTGACCGCGGCCGGCGTCAGCGAGTTGCTGAGCCGCGAGCCCTCGCTGGAAGAGCTGTTCCTGGCTCAGTACGGCGGCGAGGAGGCGCGGCCCGGTGGCCGCTAAGCTCGCGGTCCGGGCACCGGCCGCGCTGGGGCGATCGCCCGGTACCGTGGTGGCCGGGCTGACGGCACGCAGGGCCGTTCGTTCGGGACTGATCTGGGGTTATATCTTTGGCGTTGCTATTGCCTCGTCGGCTCTCAGCTACGCGAAGATATACAAGACCACCGCCGAACGAGACGCCCTGGCGGCGACCTACGGATCGGACAAGGCGATCACGGCCTTGTTCGGGCCCGCCCCGCAGCTGCAGACGGTGGCCGGGTTCACCGTCTTCAAGATCTCGATGACCCTGATCATCCTCGGCGCCGTGTGGGGCCTGCTGACCAGCACCAGGCTGCTGCGGGGCGAGGAGGACAGCGGGCGCTGGGAGGTCCTGCTAGCCGGGCAGGCCACCCGGCGCGGAGCGGCCGCCCAGGCGCTGGGCGGTCTTGGCGCGGGCGTCTTGGTGCTGTGGGCCGTCACGGCGGTCATCACCATCGTCGCCGGACAGGACTCGAGCGTCGGCATCGCCCCCGGGCCGGCGCTGTATTTCGCGCTGGCCATGGTGGCGACGGCGGTCATGTTCCTGGCCGTGGGCGCTCTCACCAGCCAGCTCGCGGCGACCCGCCGCCAGGCGGCCTCGTACGCGGCGGCGTTCCTCGGGGTGGCCTACGCCGTGCGGATGATCGCCGACGCCGGCGTCGGGCTGCCGGGGCTGATCTGGGTTTCTCCGCTCGGCTGGGTCGAGGAGCTCCGGCCCCTCACCGCACCCCAGCCGCTCGCCCTGCTCCCGGTGGCCGTCTTCACCGCGGTGGTGGCCGCCGTGGCCGCCGAACTCGCCGGCACCCGCGACGTCGGGGCGAGCCTGCTGCCCGACCGGGCCCGCAGCCGACCGCACCTGCGGCTGCTGTCCGGACCGACCGGGCTGGCGATACGGCTGGTGCGGCCGGTGACCATCGGCTGGTGGGTGGGGATCGGGGTCGCGGGGGCGCTGTTCGGGCTCATCGCCAAGTCGGCCGGCGGCACGATCTCCGGATCATCGGTGCAGCAGGTGTTCGCCAAGCTCGGCGCGGCGGGCAGCGGCGCCGACGCGGTGCTCGGCGCGTGCTTCCTCATCCTGGCCGTCCTGGTCGCCTTCGTCGCCGCTGGCCAGCTCACCGCGGCGCGCTCCGAAGAGTCGGGCGGCAGGCTCGACCATCTCCTGGCGGGCCCGGTCTCCCGGTCGTCCTGGTTCGCCGGCCGGCTCGGGGTGGCCGTCGCCGCCGTCGTGGTCGGCGGCCTGGCCGCGGGCGTCTTCGCCTGGCTCGGCGCCGCCAGCCAGCACACCGGGGTCAGCCTGGCCACGTTGCTGGCGGCCGGCCTGAACCTCGTGCCGCCGGCCATCACGATCCTGGGCCTCGGTGCCCTGACGTTCGGGGTCTGGCCGCGGGCGACGTCGGTCGTCGTCTACACCGTGCTGGGCTGGTCGCTGCTCATCGTCATCGTCGGCGGCATCGGGGCCGTCAGCCACTGGATACTCGACACCTCGGTCTTCCACCAGATGGCGTCGGCGCCGGCCGTGCCGCCGCGCTGGGAAGCGAACGGCGTCATGGCGGCCATCGGCGTGGCAGGCGCCGTCGTCGGCGGATTCGCGTTCCGGCGACGAGACCTGCAGGGCGATTGAGCACCGACGGCACCGCGCCGATGGGTTCATCCGTCGAGGGGGGCGTCGCGTTCGAGGACCTCACCGCGCGCGCCCGGATTCGCGAGGCGGCCCTCAAGCACTTCGCCGAAGAGGGCTACGAGCGGGCCACCATCCGGGCGATCGCCCGGACGGCCGGGGTTTCACCCGGACTGCTCCGGCACCACTACGGGTCCAAGGAGGCCCTGCGCCAGGCGTGTGACGACTACGTGTTCGAGACGCTGCACCGCATCAACGCGCAGATCCTCGAGGATCCGGGGCGTGCCGCCGGTTTCCAGCGCACGTCGCAGCGGTTCGGCCGGTACGTGGGCCGGTCGCTGGTCGACGGGTCCGCCACGGTCGGGGCGATCTTCGACGAGATGGTGACGATGACCGAGCAGTGGCTCGCCCGGGCGGACGAAGCGCGGCCCGATCCGCCGGCCGTCGGCCGGCGGATCCGGGCCGCGCTGGTCACCGCGATGGCCGCGGGCGTCCCGCTGCTCCAGGAGCACGTCTCCCGGGTGCTGGGCTGCGACATGTTCGGTCCAGAAGGGGAGCGGCTGGTCGCTCGCGGCCTGCTCGACATCTACTCCCACCAGTTGCTCGACCCCGAGACGGCCGCCGCCGCCCGGGCCGGGTTCGACGCGGGGCAGGCTTAGGAGCGGCCCGGGTCGTAGGCCAGGTTGGGCCGCAGCCAGCGTTCCACCTCGAACCGGTCCATCCGGAGCCTGCGGGCATAATCCTCGACTTGGTCGCGGCCGATGCGTCCCACGGTGAAATACCGGGAGCGCGGGTGGGCGAAGAGCAGTCCGCTGACGCTGGCGGCAGGGGTCATCGCGCAGGATTCGGTGAGGGCCATGCCGAGCGATGCGGCGTCGAGCAGGTCGAAGAGGGCTCGTTTCTGGCTGTGATCCGGGCTCGCCGGGTAGCCGAAGGCGGGCCGGATGCCGCGGAAACGCTCGGCGTGCAGGTCCTCGATCGAGGGGTTCGCGTCCGGTTCGTACCAGTCACGCCGGGCTTGCAGGTGGATGTGCTCGGCGAACGCTTCGGCGAACCGGTCGGCTAGTGCCTTCACCATGATCGACCGGTAGTCGTCGTGGTCGGCTTGGTAAGTGGCGGCGAGTTCCTCGGCTCCGTGGATCGCGACGGCGAACCCGCCCAGGTGGTCGCTGGCCGGGGCTACGTAGTCGGCGAGGCAGCGGTTGGGCCGGCCGCTGGCTTGGCGGTTTGCTGACGCAGCATCGGCAGCGGGAGGCTGTTGCCGCCGAGGTCAATGAGGATGTCGTCGCCCTCGGAGCGCGCGGGCCAGAAACCGTAGGCGCCCCTGGCGCGGAAGCAGCCGTCCGCGATCACCTGGTCCAGCAGGTCGTTCGCGTCATCGAACACCTCGCGGGCGGCCGGCTGGTCGAGGATAGCCGGGTACTTGCCCTTCAGTTCCCAGGCGAGGAAGAAAAACTGCCAGTCGATCATCCGGCGCAGCGTGGCCAGGTCGGGCTGGACGGTCTGGACGCCGGTGAAGGCCGGAACCGGCAGGTCGTCGAATGAAACCCGCTCACGGTTCAGGCGGGCCTGCTCGAGGCTCAGCAGGGGGCGCCGCCGCGTGTTCTCATGCTGCTGGCGCAGACGTTCCTGCTCGGCGCGGTTGGCGGAGTCAAGCGCTTGGACCCGGTCGTGGTTAAGCAGGTCCGAGACGACACCGGTGACGCGGGAAGCATCGATCACGTGAACGGTGCTTCCGTCGTAGGCCGGGGCGATCCGCACCGCGGTGTGCTGCCGGGACGTGGTGGCGCCGCCGATGAGCAGCGGCAGTTTCAGGCCGCGACGCTGCATTTCCGCGGCTACGGTGACCATCTGATCCAGCGACGGGGTGATCAGTCCCGACAGCCCCACGGCGTCCGCGCTTTCCGCGACCGCGGTGTCGAGAATGGTATCGGCGGGGACCATGACGCCAAGGTCGATGACCTCGTAATTGTTGCAGCCCAGGACGACCCCCACGATGTTCTTGCCGATGTCGTGCACATCGCCCTTGACCGTTGCGAGCACGATCCGGCCCTGGCCGCGGTCGGCGTCGGCGTGCCCCTGCCGCCGCCGCTCCTCTTTCTCGGCTTCCATGTAGGGCTCGAGGTAGGCGACCGCGCGTTTCATCACCCGCGCACTCTTGACCACCTGCGGCAGGAACATCTTCCCCGCGCCGAACAGGTCACCCACGACCTTCATGCCGTCCATCAGCGGCCCCTCGATCACGTCGAGGGGCCGCGCCGCGCGCCGCCGCGCCTCCTCGGTGTCGGCCTCGACGAAGTCGACGATGCCGTGCACGAGGGCGTGTTGCAGACGCTGTTCTACCGGCGCCTCCCGCCAGGCGAGGTCGACCGTGCGGCTGGTGCCGGGCCCGTTCACGGTCTCGGCGAACGCGACGAGCCGGTCGGTGGCGTCGGCGCGCCGGTCGAAGAGCACGTCCTCGACCAGCTCGAGCAGGTCGGCGGGGATGTCCTGGTAGACCGCGAGTTGTCCGGCGTTGACGATGCCCATATCGAGCCCGGCGCGCACGGCATGGAACAGGAACGCCGAGTGCATCGCCTCGCGCACGACATCTTGGCCGCGGAAGGAGAACGACAGGTTGGAGATGCCGCCGCTGGTGCGCGCCCCCGGACAGCGCTGCTTGATCAGCGGCAGCGCGTCGAGGAACGCCTTCGCGTAGCCGTTGTGCTCGGCGATGCCGGTGGCGACCGCGAGCACGTTGGGGTCGAAGATGATGTCCTCGGCGGCGAACCCAGCCTGCTGCGTAAGCAGGTCATAGGCGCGGCCGCAGATCGACACCTTTCGCTGCGTGGTGTCGGCCTGCCCCTTCTCGTCGAAGGCCATTACGACCACGCCGGCGCCATAGTTCCGGATGCAGCGGGCCTGGTCAAGGAAGGGACCATCGCCCTCCTTGAGGCTGATCGAGTTGACCACCCCCTTGCCCTGCAGGCACTTGAGCCCGGCCTGCAGCACGCTCCACCGGGAACTGTCGATCATGACCGGGATGCGGGCCACCTCGGGCTCGGTCGCGATCAGGTTCAGGAACGTGGTCATGGCCTGCTCGCTGTCGAGCAAGTCGGCGTCCATGTTGACGTCGAGCAGGTTGGCCCCGCCGCGTACCTGCTCCAGAGCGACGTCGACGGCACCGGCATGGTCACCCGATTCGATCAGGCGCCGGAACCGCTTCGAGCCGGTGACGTTGGTGCGTTCCCCGATCATGACGAACCCGGTGCCGGGGCCGATATCGAAAGGCTCAAGCCCGCTGAACCGGGTACGCGCCGACGGCGCGGGAACGCGGCGCGGCGGCAGACCGGACACCGCGGACGTGATCCGCGCGATGTGCGCTGGCGTCGTCCCGCAGCATCCGCCGACGACGTTCACCATCCCCGCCCGGGCAAACTCACCGAGCAGCCGCGCGGTCTCCTCCGGCGCCTGGTCGTAGCCGCCGAACGCGTTCGGCAGGCCAGCGTTGGGATGGCACGCCGTGTATGTGCCCGCGAGGCGGGACAGCTCCGTGAGGTGCGGGCGCATCTCCGCGGCGCCCAGCGAGCAGTTCACCCCGGCCACCAGTGGATCGGCGTGCTCGACCGAGCGCCAGAACGCCTCGACCGTCTGCCCGGACAGCGTCCGCCCGCTCCGGTCGACGATCGTTACCGAGATCCACAACGGCAGCTGGGCCGCCACATCGCGGGCGGCCGCGATCGCGGCTTTCGCGTTGAGAGTGTCGAAGATCGTCTCCACCAGCAGCAGGTCGGCCCCGCCCTCGGCCAGCGCCTGCACCTGCTCGGCGTACGAATCGTAAACCTGCTCGAACGACAGGGCCCGGTACGCGGGGTCTTCCACCCGCGGGGATAGTGACAACGTGACATTGAGCGGGCCGATCGACCCGGCCACGAAACGTCCGCCCGCCTCGTCCGCCGCCTGCCGCGCCAGCTGCGCGCCCCGCACGTTCATCTCCCGGACCAGTGACTGGAGCCCGTAGTCAGCCTGGCCGACGCTCGTCGCGGTGAACGTGTTCGTCGTGATGATGTCGGCGCCGGCCGCCAGGTACCGCCGGTGCATATCGAGGACGACGTCCGGGGAGGTCAGATTCAGCAGATCCGGGTCGCCGGTCACATCCTGCGGGTGGTCGCTCAACCGCTCCCCGCGGTAGTCGGCCGCGGTGAGCCCGGCGCTCTGCAGCATCGTCCCCCAGGCTCCGTCGAGCACCACGATGCGCTGGTCGAGTAGCTCCCGCAGGGCCTCGCCCGAT
Source organism: uncultured Actinomycetes bacterium (assembly GCA_963806335.1). Classification (GTDB taxonomy): domain Bacteria; phylum Actinomycetota; class Actinomycetes; order Streptosporangiales; family Streptosporangiaceae; genus Palsa-504. Next base: position 310,906 of record CAWDXO010000006.1, on the reverse strand, counting down.
CCCGCCGCCAATGACATATCCGCCGAGCACCTCCTGTAATAGGAGGCGCCCTTGACACACGGTCCCGGTCGAGCGTGGCGGGCATAGCCCGTTGCAGCGCCTCTCGACCTGCCTGCCAGGATACCGGCCGGGCCAGGCTAGGGAGACGAGAAGAGGCTGTGGACCGGTGATACTGTCCCGCCCGCCGGGATCCGGTGCCAGTGCTGGCGGCAGGTACGGCAGCAGGTGGCGGTGGCGTGCTGGGCGAAAGTATGGTGACGCCGTGGTGATACCTCGAGATGACGTCGGTTGAGCGCCGGTACTTCCGCCCGGGCCGCCGCGGTTCCGGGGCTGACCCGGAGTGACCCGCACGGTCCCGGGATCACCCGCGAGCGGGCCAGCGACGGCTTCCGCTACCGTGATCCCGTCGGCGCCCAGGTCACGAGCAGCCAGGAGCTGCTGCGCATCGGTGCGCTCGGTATCCCGCCGGCCTGGCAGGATGTCTGGATCTCGGCCGACCCGCTCGGTCACATCCAGGCCACCGGCGTCGACAGCCGGGGCCGGACCCAGTATCGCTACCACCAGGTGTGGCGCGAGCAGCGCGACGCCCAGAAGTTCGCGCACATGCTCCGGTTCGCCGGCGCGCTGCCCGCGCTGCGGTCGGCCGCCGTACGGGATCTGGGTGGCCGCCACCTCGATCGTGACCGGGTATCCGCCGCCGCGGTCCGGCTGATCGACCTCGGCCTGTTCCGCATCGGCGGGGAGAAGTACGCCGAACTAGACCATCACTACGGTGCGACAACGCTGCAGAAGCGCGATGTCACGGTGACCCGCGACGGCGTCACGTTCGACTACATCGCCAAGGAGGGCAAGCGGCGGACGATCACCGTCACCGACGAGGCGGTCCGGGCGGTCGTGCGCGCGCTGACCCGCAGCGACAACAGCCTCGGCCCGCTGTTCTGCTTCCAGGACGGCGGTACCTGGCGGCCGCTTCGCTCGCATGAGGTGAGCAGCTACATCGCCACCCGGGCCGGCGGCCACTTCACCGCCAAGGAATTCCGTACCTGGAACGCCACCGTGCTGATGGCCTTGCTGCTCGCGAACACGGACCCGGCGCCGACGGCGCGGAGCCGCAAGACCGCGATCACCGCCGGCATCCGCGGGGTAGCGGGCTGGCTCGGAGACACCCCGGCGGTGGCGCGCAGTTCCTATATCGACCCCCGGGTAATCAGCCGGTACGAGTCCGACGGGCAGCTTCCTATGATCCCGAGGCTGCCCGCGGTGCTGCCCGCCGCCGAGGCGGCCGAGGTCGCCGTCGCGGCGCTGCTCGCCGCCGAGGACTGACCCGTCCTAGCCACGGCTTGGCCCGGCATGCTGATCAGCACCTGATCCGGGCCAGTCAAGATCGGCTCAGGGCCGGGACATCCGCGGCCCCCGCTCGCGGGCGCATCCTGATCGGCCGCTATGGCGTATGCCGTGGCATCGCGCCGATCGGCGATCGGCGATCGGCGATCGGCGATCGGCGATCGGCGATCGCGAAATAAAGCACCGATGATCCGATGCGGATCGCCCCGAAGGCATCTCGGACGGTCATGCCCTCACCGAGAAAGACGACCGCGCTCACGACGCCGAGGTTCCCTAGATTGCGTCGTGGCGCCATGACGTCCTCGGCCCAAGGAACCTAGGCCAGGAGGACCGGCCGGGCAGCGGAGATGGCGGCGAGGTGGCCCTGGGACGGCGCTGGGTTCCGGGGTCATCCGCAACGGGTGATGTGCGGCGGGATCGTTCGTTGCGAGCATGATCGGGTAGGCCGCCGACGCCATCTACGCGCCTCGCGCGAACCCGGAGGCCTTCTTCTGCCGGAACGATCACGTCCCGGGGGAGCCAGTGAAACGCTTTCGGGGAGAAGGAGTGCTGCGGTGAGTAAGCCGTTCAGGGGCACGATCAACGTTGATATCCGGGATTCAGTGCCGGACTGGGCGCCGTTCGAGCCGCCGAAGGCCCCGGACGGCGCCCCGAGTGTCGTTTACATCGTGCTGGACGATGTGGGGTTCTCAGCGATGAGCAGTTATGGCGGCCCGATCGAGACGCCGAACATCGACCGGATCGCGAACGACGGGATCCGCTACACCCAGTGGCACACCACGGCGCTGTGCTCCCCGACCCGCTCATGCCTGCTGACCGGCCGGAACCACACCCGCAACTCGATGGCGTGTATCACCGAGGCCGCGGTCGGGTTCCCGAACGCCAGCGGGACGATCCCGCCGGAGAACGGCATGCTCTCTGAGATCCTGAGCGAGCAGGGCTGGAACACCTACATCGTGGGCAAGTGGCACCTGTGCCCGACGGTGGAGATGAACCTCGCGTCTACCCGGCGGAACTGGCCGTCCGGCCGCGGGTTCGAGCGGTTCTACGGGTTCCTGGGCGCCGAGACCAGCCAGTGGTACCCGGACCTGGTCTACGACAACCACCCGGTGGACCAGCCGAAGCTTCCGGCTGACGGTTATCACCTGACCGAGGATCTGACCGACAAGGCGATCGAGTTCATCATGGACGCCAAGACGGTCGCGCCGGATAAGCCGTTCTTCCTGTACTACGCGCCTGGCGCCGCCCACGCGCCGCACCATGTCTTCAAGGAATGGGCGGACAAGTTCAAGGGCCGGTTCGACATGGGTTACGAGGCGATCCGGGAGCAGACACTGGCCCGGCAGAAGGAAATGGGCATCGTCCCGGCCGACACCGGGCTGCCGCCGGTCAACCCGATCGGCACCCCGGAGACCCGCACCGGCCCGGACGGCAAGCCGTTCCCGCCACTGGATTTCACCCGGTCGTGGGATTCGCTGTCAGAGCAGGAGAAGCGGCTGTTCGCCCGGATGGCCGAGGTGTATGCGGGGTTCCTGGCGCACGCCGACCACCACATCGGGCGGCTGCTTGATTACCTGGAGGAGTCCGGGCAGCGGGAGAACACGATGGTCATCGTGGTGTCGGACAACGGCGCCAGCGGCGAGGGCGGCCCGAACGGGTCGGTGAACGAGATGCTGTTCGCCAACGGCATCCCCGATGACATGCAGTCGAACCTGGCGATGATCGACGAGCTGGGCGGGACCCGGACCTACAACCACTACCCCAACGGGTGGGCGATGGCGTTCAACACGCCGTTCAAGATGTGGAAGCGGTATGAGTTCAACGGGGGGACCGCCGACCCGTGCATCATCTCCTGGCCCTCGGCCACCGGCGACGTCGCCGGCCGGGGCGAGCTGCGGCATCAGTACCACCACGCGATCGACATCGTGCCGACCATCCTGGACACCCTTGGCGTCGAGGCCCCGGAAACAATCAAGGGGCACGTGCAGAGCCGGTTCGACGGGGTGAGCATGCGCTACACCGTCGAGATGGAATCGGCCCCGTCGGCCCGCAAGACCCAGTTCTACTCGATGCTCGGCTCGCGCGGGATCTGGCACGACGGCTGGAAGGCCATCACCACCCATCCCACGCTAAGTGGCTGGAGCCACTTCAACGACGACACCTGGGAGCTGTACCACACCGATACCGACCGCGCCGAGCTGCACGACCTGGCCGCCGAGCACCCGGACAAGGTCCGCGAGCTGGTCAACTTGTGGTACGCCCAAGCCGGGGAGAACGAGACGTTCCCGCTCGATGACCGGTCTGCGCTGGAGATCATCACCACGCCGCGGCCGCAGCTGACCCCGCCCCGGCACCGGTACGCCTACTTCCCCGACACCGCCGAGGTGCCCGAGGCGCAGGCGGTCAACGTCCGCAACCGGTCCTACACCATCGGGGCGCTGGTGGACATCCCGGCCCCTGGCGCGCAGGGCGTGCTGTTCGCGCACGGGTCACGGTTCGGCGGCCATGCCCTGTACGTGAAGGACAACCGGCTGCACTACGTGTATAATTTCGTCGGCCTGGCCGAGCAGAAGATGGACGGGACCGAAGACGTGCCCGTGGGCGAGAACCTCATCCTGTCGGCCTCGTTCGAGAAGGACGGCGAGGATCCCCCCGGGGTCTCGACCGGAATCTTGTCGCTCTACCACGGCGAGGAGAAAGTCGGTGAGGCCCGGATCAAGACCCAGCCCGGGCTGTTCACCATCGCGGGCGAGGGCCTGTGTGTCGGCCGGGACAGCGGCGAGCCGGTCACGGACGACTACCCGGGCGAGCACCCGCACACCTTCACCGGCGGTACCATCAAGCGCGTCGCCGTCGATGTCAGCGGCGAACCGTACGTGGACCTGGAGCGCGAGGCCCAAGCCATGCTCGCCCGGGAGTAGGCGGCAAGGAAGACGGCGGTGCCGTACACCCGGTCTGCGTGATGTGTGAGCCGCCTGGATCTGCGCGTCATAGCGGTGCGGCGGTGTGCTGTCAGCCTCGCGGACCTCGTCTTCACCCCCGGTGGATGATTTGCCGGACGGCGCCTTACGGCAAGCATGAGCGTAATGACCAGCACCAATTTGCGGGCCGCGCAGTGTGGTGCCCCGCTGTAAATGGGCCTGACGAGCGTGGGCAGTCCGTCAGCAGGGGTGCTGGCCGCCGGTCCTGTACGCGGGAGGAGAGCTGGGAGTGAACGATCTGCCGTTTGATAATCGCGCGGATTTTGACGACGCTGACCGCGGGCTGATCGGCTCACTGGATCCGGGCATCGTGAAGGACGCCACCGGGCGGGTGGTATGGGACAACGATGCGTGGGCTTTCCTGGGCGGCGACTGCCCCGAGACGGCTAACCCGAGCTTGTGGCGGCAGTCCCAGCTATGCGCCCGGCAGGGCCTGTTCGAAGTGACCGAAGGCATCTACCAGGTTCGCGGGCTGGACCTGTCGAACATGACGATCGTCGAAGGCGACCGTGGCGTCATCGTGATCGACCCGTTGATCTCGACCGAGACCGCGGCCGCCGCGCTGGCCTTGTACCGCCAGCACCGCGGTGACCGGCCGGTGACCGGGGTGATCTACACCCACAGCCACGGTGATCACTTCGGCGGGGTCCGGGGCGTGGTGACCGGCGAGGTGCCGATCCTGGCCCCGGCCGGGTTCCTGGAGCACGCGGTGGAGGAGAACGTCTACGCGGGCGGCGCGATGAACCGGCGCGCGGTGTACATGTACGGCGCCGAGCTGGACAAGACGCCGGTCGGCCAGATCGGCGCGGGGCTCGGCATGACGACCTCGACGGGAACGGTGTCGCTGATCCCGCCGACGGTTGATATCACCCATACGGGCCAGCAGGAGACGGTCGACGGGGTGCTGATCGAATTCCAGCTCACCCCCGGAACCGAGGCGCCGGCGGAGATGAACTTCCTGTTTCCGGCGCATCGTGCCCTGTGCATGGCCGAGAACGCTACCCACAACCTGCACAACCTGCTGACCTTGCGCGGAGCACTGGTGCGCGACCCGCGTATCTGGGCTCGCTACCTGAATGAGGCCATCGTGGTGTTCGGTGACCGGGCCGATGTCGCGTTCGCCTCGCACCACTGGCCGACCTGGGGACACGACAAGGTCGTCCGGTTCCTGTCGGAACAGCGGGACCTGTACGCCTACTTGCACGACCAGTCGCTGCGGATGCTGAACCAGGGCTACACCGGCCTGGAGATCGCCGAGCTGATCCAGCTTCCGCCCGCGCTGGAGCGCGCCTGGCATGCCCGCGGTTATTACGGGTCGGTCAGTCATGATGTCAAGGCGATCTATCAGCGGTACATGGGCTGGTTCGACGGCAACCCCGCCAGCTTGTGGAAGCACCCGCCGGAGCAAGCAGCGCGCCGGTACGTCGACTGCCTCGGCGGCATTGACGCCGTTGTGGCCAAGGCCCGGCAGTATGTCGACTCCGATGACCTGCGGTTCGCCGCCGAGCTGCTCAACCACGCTGTATTCGCCGAGCCCGGCCACGAAGAAGCCAAGCAGCTGCTCGCCGCGACCTACGACAAGCTCGGGTACGGCGCCGAGAACGGCACCTGGCGCAATTTCTACCTGATGGGCGCCCTGGAATTGCGCCACGGCGCGGTCCCGCCGTCTTTGAGCCTGGCCTCGCCCGACATGATCCAGGCGCTCACCGTAGAGCAGCTGTTCGACTCCATCGCGATCCGCGTCGACGGGCCGAAGGCCTGGTCTCAGGCACTAACGATCGACTGGTACTTCACCGACCAGAGCAGCCGGCACCGGATGACGTTGTCCAACGGCGCCCTGATCCACTGGGCTGACCCCGCGCCGGGCGGCACCGACCTCACGCTGACCCTCACCAAACCGCAGCTGCTTGGCATGCTCGCAGGCAACGGCCTGGACGGCATCCAGACCGCGGGCGACCTTGGTGCATTGCAGCGGCTCCTCGGGCTGCTTGACGCTCCCGACCCAGGGTTCGCGATCGTCACACCATGACGGCGCGGCACCGGATGGCTACCCAAAGCTTCTCCGAAGCTAGCCCGTGGCTCCGATGCGCGATACGACTAATAGGAGGAGCAGATGTCCGCTGAAGTTGGAGAACAGACGGGCAGCAGCAACTCCGCTGTCCGGGCGTTCCGGATCGGTTTTCCGGAGGCGGAGCTCACCGAGCTGCGCAGACGCGTAAATGCGGCCAGGTGGCCCGAGCGCGAGACGGTCACCGATGACTCGCAGGGCGTGCCGCTTGCGATGATGCAGGACCTCGCGCGCTACTGGGCGACAGACTACGACTGGGGCAAGTGCGAGGCGAAACTGAACGCCCTGCCGAACTTCCTGACCGAGATCGACGGGCTTGACATCCACTTCATTCACGTCCGCTCGCCGCACGAGGACGCGCTGCCGCTGATCGTCACCCACGGATGGCCTGGCTCGATCATCGAGCAGCTGAAGATCATCGAGCCGCTCACCAACCCGACCGCGCACGGCGCGAGCGCGGCGGACGCGTTCCATCTGGTGATTCCCTCGCTGCCAGGGCACGGGTTCTCCGCCAAGCCGACGACCACCGGCTGGAATCCCGCCCGCATCGCACGTGCCTGGGTAGTGCTGATGAAGCGCCTCGGATACACCCGGTTCGTGGCGCAGGGCGGCGACTGGGGCGCGGCCGTCACGCAGGCGATGGGTGAACAGGCAGCACCGGAGCTGCTCGGCATTCACTCCAACATGCCCGGTACCGCTCCAGCCGACGTCACCAAGGCGTTCGAGCGCGGCGACCCGCCGCCATCCGGTCTCTCAGACGATGAGCTACGCGCCTACGAGCAGCTGAGCAACTTCTATGCCAAGCACGTGGCCTACGCACAGATCATGGCGACGCGACCGCAGACGCTGTACGGACTGGCGGACTCACCCGTCGACCTAGCCGCGTTCATGCTGGACCACGGCGATGGTACCGGCCAGCCCGGGCTCCTAGGACAGGTCTTTCAGGGACACCCGGATGGCGACCTGACCCGAGACGACATCCTCGACAACATGACGCTCTACTGGCTGATGAACACCGGAATCTCCTCGGCCCGTCTGTACTGGGAGAACAAGGCGGACTTCTTCAACGCCAAGGACATCTCCATTCCGTTTGCCATCAGCGTCTTCCCCGACGAGCTCTATCAGGCCCCCCGGAGCTGGGCCGAGCGCGCGTATTCCCGCAACCTCATCCACTACAACAGGCTCGACCGAGGCGGCCACTTCGCTGCCTGGGAGCAGCCGCAACTCTTCTCCGCGGAGATGCGGGCGAGCTTCCGACCACTGCGTAAGTAGCCAGCACAGGAGCAGCCACACTCCCGGGTGCAATTGCCGGGCAGGCTCGGGCGGTCGGATAGGCGTACTGGAACAGGGCTGTGTTCACGATGCTGCGCGCACGCGAGGGAAGCTGGCGGACCGTCGGTTAGGGTGGGAAAGTGAGTACCAGCGCTTTCCCCAGCTCGCTCCGCCACTTCCTGACTCAGCTGGATGAGCTGCGTTCCGGCGGCAACCTCGATATGAATCAGGTGGGGCGGCTCCTGGTGGAGCTGGCCGCCGATGAGGAGTACCTTGGCCCGCTGATCGCGGAGATGCCCGCTGAGACACCCGGGGGGACGTGGCTGGTCCAGCCCGACCGGGGCCCCCGCCTGGTACTGTTCCACCGGCCCGAGGGGGTGATGGCCTACACCCACTCCCACCACTGCTGGGTCGGGATCGCTCCGGTCCGCGGAGTGGAGACCCACCAGCGATGGGACGCAGTCCGCCATGAGGACGGCCGGGCCGAACTGCGCCTGGCCGATGACCGCGCCATGCACCGCGGTGACGTCGCGACACTGACCCCGCCCGGCGACATCCACAACCATGGCCATGTCCTCGGCACGGGTCCCAGCCCCTACTCACTCATCCTGCTAGGCGACAACATGTACCACTTCGAACGGCAAGAGTATGACCCGCAGCAGGGGACGTGGCGAAATCTTGCGCCCGGTGATCCGGGCCGGTCGCACCGCTGACCTCTCGGCAGCACCCATACCCCTACCGTGTGTCCCTCGTGTGGCAGGTCGAGCAGGACCCGGCGGCATGCGTGACTGGCTCGTGGCCTGTCGGCGCGGCAAATCAGGCCGGTCAGCAGGTGAGGCTTACTGCTGCGCGATCAGCGTTGGAAGCTGCCCGAATTACCAGGCTTAGCAGGTACGACCAGGCCGCGGAGTGACCGTGACTGACTGGAACTGGCCCCTTGGAATACTGATGATTGCACGCTAATTGCACGGAAGCGGCCAGGCCTTTGGCCATCTTGTAGTTGTGGATGGGCTCGCCGCGAATAACCATGTCCTGCCGTTCCAGGACCACGAATCCCTTCCGCTCAAAGAAGCGCCGGGCTAGCTCGCTTGCCTCCGTATAGAGGCGGCTGATCTCTTGCTGACGTGCTGCGATCTCTGTGGCCTCGTAGAGCTGCGAGGCGATCCCCTGCCCTGCCGCCTCGGGCGCACAGAAAAGGTGGTCAATGTGCCCGTCCGGTTCAAGATCGATGAAGGCAACCGCGCGATCGTTCTCGTTGGTGGCCAGCAGAACCAGGCGACCGTCACTGGCCCACTGATGCGACCACTCAGCTGTTCGGCGCTCAGGAGCCCAGGCTCTCACCTGGGCGGGCGTGTAGTCGGAGATGGCCACCTGCCGGACCGAGCGGAAAAACACCTCAGCCAGGTCGCCGGCATCGCGCTGTTCGTAGGCGCGGATGGTGACTTCCACTCAGCCAGCGTACTTGTGCTAACGAGGCCTGCCAGACCAGGCCGGCCTAGTCGTGCGCCCGGGCTGGTCTATCGCCACGAGCACCGATGGTGCAGGATGCGGGTGCCGGGCGGTTCCCGCTGCCGGGTGGGGCGGCCTAGGTTGCGGGTCTCAGTCGATCTGATGTAAGCGTTCATGGCGTCCAGGGAACTGACCGGCCGGTGAATGCCGCCAGCCGGTCGATGGCGGGTGCGTTGTCGCGGATCGGCTGCGGATCGGCGAATCGTCCGGCGCGCGGTTGACTGGGTAGCTGGGCCTGAGCGAACGTGAGCGCCCGCCCGGCGATATCGTCAGGCGGCTCGGCCGCAACGCCGGTGGCTTGAACAAGGTCCCACCCATGCGCGAGCAGATCCACGATGCGCCACTGCAACCGCTCGGCGCCGGTGGCCGCGCCCACCGGCGTCGCCTGGCTTCGCTCCAGAACCCCTGGGCGGGTGGCGGCGGCCTGCAACGCCGCGGCGGATCGACGGTAGGCTCCGGCCGGATCGGCGCCGAGCCGGTCGGCCCCGCGTGCGGGCATCGGGCTCTCCTCGAACAGCGCCACGAATACGAGGTTCATCCCGACGAGATGATTGATGACATCCCGCACGCTCCACTCCGTACATGGGGTCGCCGCCGTCCACTGGTCGGCAGCTATATGGTCGATCAGGTCGCCCGTAAATGCGGATGCACGCGCGAGATCGTCGATGATCGCAGAGTTTGCCACTCGGCGAGGCTACGACACGGCCGGCCCGACGTCACACTGGTTTTCGGCCGGTGATCAGGCCGTTGGCGCGCCGGGTCGCGCGTGCTCGCCAGGCGGGCAACGCTCGGATGGGCAGGACCGCGGGGCCAAGACCGGGGAGCCAGTGCATAAATCCGTTTGCAAACTACATGGGAAAGGCCCTTCTCTGTCGATAGGGCGCGATGGTGTCCGGGAACGCTGTCGAGGCAGCCTGAACGACCCGGCATTTCACCTGCGCGGATGCTCGCGCCTTAGGACGCACTGAGGTCAGCCGATAGTTCTTCCATGGCGGCGACCGCGGCAGGCCCGGCTTTGCGTTCCCAGTAGACGCCCATGACGGCGGCGATCCAGACCCAGAAGGAGGCGATGATGCCGACGGCCGCGATCAGCGCCAGGGCGATGCCGAAGGCGCCGTAGGCGTTCCCGTACTCGCCGAACCATTTGCGCAGGAAGAACACCGCCACGACATGGACGATGACGCCCGCGACGGTGCAGACGGCCGCGCCGGGTATCAGGTCACGCCACGCAAACGGCAGGTCCAGCAGCAACCTGGGGGTGACCAGGAAGAACCCGAACTCCAGCACCAGCAGTATGCCCGCGGCGATGAGCGCGAACCAGAGCGGGCGGCTGGCGGCCAGGGTGCGCAGCGTCAAGGCGGCGAAGGTGTCGGCCAGCAGCAAGACCAGCCACGCGCCGCCGCGCAGGTACTTCTGGAGGCCCCGCAGCGGGGTCATGCTGAACGCGCGGGCGTAGGCGACCTGCGCGGTGGCGCTCACATCCAGGCCGGTGATCAGCAGCGAGATCAGGCTGATGCTCAGCGCCACGCTCTTGCCCGACTGGGCGCTGGCGAATGTGTCCCGGACGACATGCGCGGTGCTGCCGGTCAGATGCAGATCTTGGACGATCAGGGCGCCGACGCTGTGATTCGGGTTGAACGCCTCCAGGAACGCGTAGCCGAGGATCAGCAGCGGGATCACCGCCACGAACAGGTTCACGCTGATCACCAGGGCCAGATGCTTGCCCTCGATCTCGCTGAACCGCCGGGACGACTGCAGCAAGAACCCCACCTGCCGGTGCCGCTCAAGCTTCTCCTGACGCTGTCGCAGCCGCTGCTGAGCGCTGGTGCTCCACGTCGTGAGCCGTTTGGCCCGGCCGCGGTCCGGTTCGTCAGCCGCATCGCCCCGGCTCAGTGCAGCCTGGGCGGGATACCCCTGCGCGGGATCCGGCGTTACCTGGTCCTGCGCTGGGCGGCCTTGGCCGGGAGCTGACGGCGAAAAGTCCGCTGTCCGTCCCAGGCGATCAGCCGCGTCATGGTCCGTACCTGGGTTTCGCGGGCTAGACGGGCTAGACGGGCTAGGGCCCTCATCGCAAGACACCGACGATCACCTGTTCATCGGCCTTGGGGCCGCCATTACTCCGACCCGCCATCCGGACCCTTCGGCGTCAGCGTGCCCCCCCTGGCCAAACCCGACGTTGCGATGGCGGTGTTCCTGGCTCAACCGGACTTACGGTAGGCGAGTTTCCCTAGAGCCGACTCACCCGGCAGGGATGATTTACCCGCTGAGTTGCCGGACATGTGCCGCCACCAACCCCGACGGTGCTGGCGGCACCCGTCAAGGCGGTTGGCCAGAGAAGCGTCAGGATGAACCGACACCCACCTGGAGGCCGGCCGTCAAGTTGCTAACACACTCGCGCGGCTGATCATCAGCGGCTCGCTCGCCGCCATCGAGATCGCCATGCAGACGGGCGGCGCGAGCGAAGGCGCTGCTTGGGCGGGCGCCCGTGCATTAACTACATGCCAGAGGACATCTTCCTGTTCGAAAGAGGCCATCTTGCCTTGGCAGAAGGGCGGGATTTGAACCCGCGACTCTGGGCTATGAGCTGCACGACGCTTCATCCTGGAGCCCGAGGTACGGACGGCCAACCTTCCCCGAGGGAGAGGGTTGGCCCGCTCCGAGGTCCTTGACCATCCCCCGAGCGGAGGCCTGATGCTGTCTCCACCGAGACAGAAAGGGAATTGCTCGATGACTACATCCCTTGCGGGAAACTCTCATGCTGGCAGGCCCGCGAGACCAGAACCCACCGGCCTCCTGGTCGGAGCGAACACTCTCGACGGCAAGCGGGTACTTGTTACCGGCGGAACGCGTGGCATGGGCGCGGCCATCACGCAACTGCTCGTCGCGCAGCAGGCGCGAGTCATCGTGACCGCACGTCACCAGGGCAGCAAGTCCCCGGCGAGGCTGATCCAAGCGGATCTTGCCTCACCAGAAGGCGCGGACTTCGTTGCCGCCCAGGCAATCGAGATCCTCGGTGGTCTCGATGTCGTCGTGCATTGCGTCGGGGCATCGTTCGCCAAACCAGGCGGGGCGCTCGCCCTCACCGACGACGATTGGATGCAAGCCCTCAGCATTAACCTTCTCTCCGCCGTCCGGCTTGACCGGGTCATCCTCCCGAGCATGGTCGAACAACATTCAGGCGCCATCGTGCACGTTTCCTCCCTGCAATGGAAGCGCCCGCACGAGTCTTCGCCAGCTTACGGCCCTGCGAAAGCAGCCCTGAGGAGCTACAGTAAGGTCCTCGCAAGCGAGTTCGGCCCCATGGGCATACGGGTAAACACAGTCACGCCCGGATACATCGCGACTCCGCTAGCGGAAGACAGGATCAGGCAGATAATGGGCCAAGCCGGAATCGGCCGCGCCGAGGCCGAGGCCGCGCTCCTGGCCACCATCGGAGGAGTACCCCTCGGGCGACCAGGCTCTGCGGCCGAGGTGGCTCAACTCGTCGCCTTCCTCGTCTCGGATTCCGCGGCCTACATCACTGGATCTGAATTCGTGATAGACGGCGGCAACAACCGGGTCCTGTGAGCCAGCCGGCCTGGTCCGGTGCCGTCTTACCAGTTTGTGAAAAAGGTGAGATTAGATCTGGCCAGCCGGGCCTACCTCTTTGCCCTGGAGCTGGCCCCATGATCGCCCGTACCTTGCAGGGGATGGCCCGCATCCGGTCCGGGCCCCGTGCGCTTTCGTCGCGGTCCGCGACATCACCGGGAGGATGCTGCTGGTGCGCCGCTGTGACACCGGCGACTGGGAACTGCCCGGCGGGCACGTCGATCCTGGCGAGAGCGCGTCCGATGCGGCGGTCCGGGAGACCGTCGAGGAGTCCGGTATCAGCCATCCGGCGATCGCGCGCCGTCCCGGCGGGCACCATCCCCTCATTGCCATCTGAGCGGCTGCGTAACATCCTGGCCTGAGCGGGACGCAAACGGCTCGGTTAGGCCGGAATGTTGTTGACGAAGTCCGGCATCGCCGGATGAGGGTGAGAAGGGCGGCGCGGAGCATGTTCGAGCGGTTTACCGACCGGGCACGCCGGGTTGTGGTGCTGGCGCAGCAAGAAGCCAGGATGCTGAACCACAATTACATCGGCACTGAGCATCTCCTGCTAGGTCTGATCGGCGAGGGCGAAGGCGTGGCGGCCAGGGCGCTGGAGTCGCTGGGGATCCGCCTGGACGCGGTACGGCAGCAGGTGCAGGCGATCATCGGCCGGGGCCAGCAGCCACCGTCTGGGCACATCCCGTTCACCCCGCGAGGGAAAAAAGTGCTGGAGCTGGCCGGGCGGGAATCCAACGCTCTCGGCCACCAGTACATCGGCACCGAGCACATTCTGCTTGGCCTTATCCGTGAGGCCGACGGCGTGGCGGCGCAGGTCCTCGTGAAGCTGGGCGCCGGCCAGGACCGGGTGCGCGAGCAAGTGATCCAGTTGCTGCACGAGTACCGGGGCCAGGACGTGACTGGCGAGAGTTCCCAGCCGGGTGAGCGGGCGCGCGCCCGGCTGCTCGACGATGCTCTCGCAGGGATCGATTCGCTAGAGCACCGGCTGGCCGCGGTCGAACGCTGGGCAGGCATGCGGCCCGATCTGGACGACCTGGATCAGGAGATCGCGCAGGTGCGCCGCGGGAAGGGAACCGCGATCGACCGTCAGGATTTCGAGGCCAGCGCCGCGCTGCGCGACCGGGAGAAGCAACTGCTCGCCGCCCGAGCTGGCCGGGAGAAGGAGTGGACCCGGACCGCCGCTGGCCGCCCGTCGCTAGCCAAGGAATTCAGCCGGATGAACGCCGAGCTGGAGAGACTGCGAGCCATTTTGCGCGAGCACGGCATCGCACCGGATGACGACGCCGCATAGTGTCATGTAGTCCCCGTTCGCCGGTTGTCCGTTGAATAGGTATGGGAACCCAGCGACTGGACTTCGCGGAGTTCTACCGCCGGTCTAAGGATGATTGCCTGCGCACTGTCCTGGTGAGCGTCGGTGACCTGGATACGGCGCAGGATCTTGTTGACGAGGCTTTCGCACCTCCCGCCGGGCGCTGGCTAGCAGATCGAGATCGTCAGCGGCTTCGATCTCCCGCACCACCCGGACATAGACGTATTCTCGCCAACGATGGTGTATGCCAGCTCGCAGTGCACTGGTGGCTAAGATTCCCCGCGGCTCGCGCCTCACCTGAGGGCAGATGGGTTGACGGCGTCTTCTACGATCTCGGCTCGACGGCCCTGGTCACGACCCAGCGGTGCTTGCCGATTTTGCGGTCACGGGTGAACCCGAGCTTCTCGTAAGTCGACAAAGCGCCGTTGTAGAGAAAGCCAGCGGGCACGGGGCCGGCGGGCTCCGGGTATCCCTCGACGGTCCCCCCGCCCAGGCCCGCGATGAGATCGACCGCACCGGCGAGCGCCGCAGTGGCCACGCCTTGACGCCGGTGCCCCTTACCGACATAACAGCACGCGATTCGCCAGTCTGGCGAGGTCGTGCGGCCTTTTTCGTACGCCGCCCGGCTCTTGATCCGGGGCACCTCGTCGGGTGCGCCGAACTGGCACCAGCCGACGCAGTCCTCTCCCTCGAAAACGAGCGCGGCGTGGGCTTTGCCCCCTCGGATTCGCTGTTCCTTCGCAGCACGTTTCTGCGCCACGTCGGTCCAAGACTGTTCGGGATGGAAGGCCATACACCAGCAGCCGCCGAAGATGCCGTTGTTGCGCTCTACCAACGCAGCGAACGCGGCCCACGTCGACTGATCGAGAGCCCTTACGGTGTACTTCGGTACGACCATGAAGTCCAGCCTAATGCGGGCTATGCCACGAGCCTCTTGGTTCCGAGCTGGGGCGCTGCCAGGCGTTTGGCCGTCGTCCCAGCTAGCTGACTGTGTCGCCAGTCGTCGCTGCTGGCGGCTGTATGTGCTGTTACTGCACTTTGCCGCTGTACGGCCGTGCCGCGCTTAGCCCTTCCGGGCCCGCGATGAACTTCGAGTTAGTCCGGAACTACCGGACAGACGTCATGCGCCCACTCCGTTTCACCCCGCCGCCGGGCAGCCTGCCCGGCTTCGATCGTGCGCCCGCAGCTCTTGCAGATCTTTCCCGTGACGTGTGCGAAGTGGTCTTCCTCCATATGCTGCTCGCCGTGGTTGAAGTCGGCATCCGCAAGCTTTCGGCTCTCGCTTGCGACATAGCCCTGCTGTGGTGTAGATCCGGCGGTCATCATGCAGTCCTTACCTCGCCAGTCGCCAAGCCGTGGCGCTACAGCATCCAGCATGGCACAGGCTTTGCGATAGCAAACATTGATCCTGGTCCGTGGCCTGTCGTCAATCGGAGCCATGGAAGTTGGACTATTCCCGGAGTGCTTCGCGCCGCAGGTCGTAGCCTGCGTTCTCATAGGGGAACTCCCCGCCAGCTGACGAAGTGGGTGACCAGCATTGGGACCAGGCAGACTCCACGCGCTCATCGACGGCGTCTTCGCCATCGCGCTGACCCTCCTGGTCTTGGACCTGCCCCGCCCTGCGCACTCCACTCAGCTCGTCCACGATCTGCTCCACGCCTGGCCTTCGTACGCGGCCTACCTGGTGTCATTTATTACGATAGGTCTCTTGTGGATCGAGCATCACGGCATGATGAGCGCGGTACGCGGCATCAACCGGCGATTCCTGGAGCGGACGCTGGCCTTCTTGCTATTCATCTCCATCATCCCGTGGCCGACCGCGCTCGCGGCGGACTACGCCAACCAGGCTATGCCCGAGGCACGGGCGGCGGCGGTCCTGTACGCGGCCACGATGCTCATGATGGGCCTGTCGTTCGCCTGGGGCTGGCGCTATCTGACGACGCATCCGGAACTGGTCGCCGAGCCTGCCCGCCCTGCCTTTCCCGCCGCGACCCGCCGGGCGCTGCTGGGCGCCCTGGTCTACCTTCTTGCTGTCGCCGTGGCCTTCCTCAGCCCCACGGCTTCCTTCGCGATCGATGCCATCGTGGCCGTCTACTTCGCGGCATCTAGGAGCAGGGTCCCCGGGCTGATCCTACGATCGGCGCAGGCAGATGATTCCGGGTAGATCCTGCGGTCATCCGCCACTCGGCCCGGGGTTTCCTCTGAGTTCTCCAGCTGGATAAAGGTGTCGCGCGACCGCGCGACCGGGTCGACGACCACGCGGATCACCTTGCCACAGACCCCATCGGCACACCTGGCGTCGGCCCCGATCACGAATGGTGTTTCTGCCATGGCCCACCTCCTCCGCTTGGAGCATAACGCGAACCCAGCCAGCGGCAGCGGACGGCGGGCTGCGGCGGCCGATGACGTGCCTGAGGACTTCACTCCCGTGATGACCCGGCTCGGGTTCGCGGATCTGGCGATCCTGGACACCCTGATTACCGCAGGCATGGCGAACAACCGCGCCGAAGCCATTCGGTGGGCTTTGAGCCGCATCCGCGAACACCCGGCCTACCCCAGCTCCAGCAGCCAGAGCACGAGACCGACGAACGCGAGGCCTAGTTCTAACCAGGCATTCGGGTAGGCCAGGAGCGGGTTAGGCTCCCCGGGTCAGAGTGGAGCGGCCTACCTGACCAACGACCTTACCGGGGGTCTGGTCTGTTCAGCTTGCCTGGACCGATGGTGACGGGTGAACCGGCTACTTGCCTCAACCACGCGGCAAGTTCCTGCTGACCTACGTCCATCCATGGAGCCTGAGGTCCCCGCCGGAGGCTTTGATTTACGAGCGTGTCGGACTGCCAACGGGTCGCCGGTGCGACGATGATTGGTGTGTGGCGGAAACACATCAAGCAATGCCTTCTCGCCGCCTGCGACTGTGGTAGACCAGCGGTTGGCTGACGACTCGGCCGACAGCAGCGAGCGCGCCGGATGGCTGGTTGATCTCAGCAACCGCCTGGGTGAGCTGGGGCGGTGGGAGGAGGCCCTGGCCGCGGTCGAGGAAGCCGTCACCATCCGCCGCCAGCTCGCCCGCGACCGCCCCGAGGCGTTTCTCCCCGACCTGGCCGGGTCGCTGAACAACCAGTCCGGCCGCCTGGCTGAGCTGGGGCGCTGGGAGGAGGCCCTGGCCGCGATCGAGGAAGCCGTCACCATCCGCCGCCAGCTCGCCCACGACCACCCCGAGGCGTTCCTCCCCAACCTGGCCGGGTCGCTGAACAACCAGTCCGTCTATCTGGGCGAGCTGGGGCGCTGGGAGGAGGCCCTGGCCGCGATCGAGGAAGCCGTCACCATCCGCCGCCAGCTCGCCCACGACCGCCCGGCGGCGTTCCTCCGCGACCTGGCTACGGCGCTGAACAACCAGGCTCTCCGCCTGGGCGACCTGGGAAGGCCGGAGGAGGCCCTGGCCGCGATCGAGGAAGCCGTCACCATCCGCCGCCAGCTCGCCCACGACCACCCCGAGGCGTTCCTCCCCAACCTGGCCGGGTCGCTGAACAACCAGTCCGTCTATCTGGCCAAGCTGGGGCGGCGCGAGGAGGCCCTCGCCGCGACCAACGAGGCTGCGGGCGTCGACCGCCAGCTTGCCCAGGACCGCCCCGCGGCGTTCCTTCCCGACCTGGCCGGGGCGCTGAACAACCAGTCCGGCCGCCTAGCTGAGCTGGAGCGGTGGGAGGAGGCCCTGGCCGCGATCGAGGAAGCCGTCACCATCCGCCGCCAGCTCGCCCGCGACCGCCCTGCCGCGTTCCTCCCCGACCTGGCCGGGTCGCTGAATAACCAGTCGAACCGCCTGGGCGACCTGAGGCGACGAGAGAAGGCCCTGGCCGTGATCGAGCAGGCCGCGGGCATTTACCGCCAGCTTGCCCAGGACCGCCCCGCGGTGTTCCTTCCCGACCTGGCCGGGGCGCTGAATAACCAGTCTGGCCGCCTAGCTGAGCTGGGGCGGTGGGAGGAGGCCCTGGCCGCGGGCGAGGAAGCCGTCACCATCCGCCGCCAGCTCGCCCGCGACCGCCCTGCCGCGTTTCTCTCCGACCTGGCCACGGCGCTGAATAACCTTGCTGACAAGTTGTCACGGCTCAACCGAGGTGCAGAGGCATCGGCGATGCGCGAAGAAGCCAATGCAGCCATCGGCGCGTTGGCTCAGCTACCAGCAGGACGCGCTAATGATGAAGCCGACGCGTGACTTCTGAACCGTAGGAGTGGGCGCATCGTCCAGGACCGTCCGTTGCGAGCCGTGCACTGGGACTAATGGCCCGCTAATGGCCCAGGTTCAGAGCCCTGCACTCAGTACTGCGGAGAGCGCGTCCATTGCCGCGGGGACCAGGGCGTAGTAGGCCCAAACGCCGCGCTTGTCGCGGGTGAAGATCCCGGCGTCGACCAGGACTTTGAGGTGGTGGGAGATGGTGGGCTGAGTCAGGCCGAGCGGTTCGGTGAGGTCGCAGACGCAGGCCTCGCGGTCTTCATGGGCGGCGACCATGGAGACCAGCCGCAGCCGGGTTGGGTCGGCGAGGGCCTTGAGCAGCCGGGCGAGATCGGCGGCCTGGCTGGCGGTGATCGGCTCGCGCAGCAGCGGCACGCAGCACGTGTCGGCCAGCGAGAGCGGTGCCCGGTCCTGGATGTCGGCGACGGTGGTCATGTCACCAGTATGCGATAGATATTGACAGTTGTCTATTTCTCCGGCACAGTTGACATCGACAGTCATCTATGCGTAAGGAGTGATCGGGATGAGCGATCAGGCAAGCACCGGCCTGCGTGAGGAGGTCCGGGCCCGGTATGCCGAGGCGGCCCTCGCGGTCCTGGAGCCGGAGGCTGGGCTCACCGCCTCGTGCGGCGGCAGTTCCGCCGCAGACTCATGCTGCGGCGACTCGGCGGCGGACTCGTGCTGCGGCACCAGCTCGGCTGCCCTGGCGGTCGGCGGGTTCAGTGAGAATCTGTATCGCGAGAGCGAGACCGACGGCCTGCCCGAAGAGGCGGTCCTGGCCAGCCTGGGGTGCGGGAACCCGCTGGCGGTCGCGGACCTGCACGAGGGCGAGCGCGTCCTGGACCTGGGCTCGGGCGGCGGTATCGATGTCCTGCTGTCGGCCCGGCGAGTCGGGTCGTCTGGCTTCGCCTATGGCGTGGATATGACCGAGGAGATGCTGACCTTGGCCCGCGCGAACGCAGCCAAGACCGGAGCGGTGAACGTGGAATTCCTCAAGGGCGAGATCGAGGCCCTGCCGCTGCCCGATCAAGCGGTAGACGTGGTGATCTCCAACTGCGTGATCAACCTGTCCACCGACAAGCCCGCAGTGCTCGCGGAGATGTTCCGGGTGCTGGTCCCCGGCGGCCGGATCGGCATCAGCGACGTGGTAGCCGAGGATCATCTCTCCCCGGCCGAGCGGGCTGCTGCTGGCTCCTATGTCGGCTGCATCGCCGGGGCTCTTTCCCGTACCGAGTACCTCGACGGGCTCGCCGCGGCCGGGTTCGCGGACGCGTCGGTGACCTTCACCAACGAGGCGGCCCCTGGCTTGCACTCGGCGATTATCCGGGCCGTCAAGGCCGCCACCACATGAATGCTACGGTCGGCAGGCGGATGCTGGCTGAGTTCACCGGTACCGGCCTGCTCGTCGCGGTCGTCGTCGGGTCGGGCATCGCCGCTGCCCGGCTGACTAGTGATGGCGCGCTGCGGCTGCTGGTCAACTCACTGGTGATCGCGATGGGCCTGGCCGTCCTCATCCTGGTGTTCATCCAGGCCGGGGAGCGCACTTCAACCCGGTCGTCACCGCCGACTGGCTCCTGGGGCGCCGCACTCCCCGGCGTTACGGCCTCGGCCAGGCCACTGCTGTGATGGCATGCCAGATCGCCGGGGCTGCGCTGGCTGATGTCATGTTCGCCGACTCTGTTCTCAGCCCTTCGCACCATCACCGCGGCGGCGCACCCATTCTGCTCAGCGAGGTTGTAACGCACGGCTGACTTGGCCGACCTGAACTACGCATTAAGAGGCTGCACAGTGCGTTTGCTCGCGGATTCAAAGCCCGCGTTTGCATCAGGTCCGGGTGCTGTCGATGACGATCAGCGGCTGTTGATGGCATCTCAGGCCTGGTTTCGTCGCCAGCATCGAGGCCTTCCATCGGTGAGACGGCCGCGTATTGCCCTCCCACTCCCGGCCGTGCGTTTGGCGGTTGCATGGCGCAATTAGCCTTTACATTGCGTGACGATCCGATCCGGATCTGGTTACGGTGGTCTCGTGCTGGGGACTGGGTGGACCGAGGTCGCGGCGCTGATCGCGGCTTTTGTCATCGCGGTGGCGGCGACTCCCGCCGGTATTTCCGGCGCGGTCCTTCTGCTGCCGTTTCAGGTCACCGTGCTGGGCACGCCCAGCCCGGCCGTGACCCCCACCAACCTGCTGTACAACGTCGTCGCGACACCCGGGGCGCTGTACCGCTACTGGCGGCAAGGGCAGACCGGCGGCCGCCTGGCCCTGGTGCTCATCGCCGGAACCGTGCCCGGTGTCATCGCCGGGTCGGTCATCCGCGTCGCGCTGCTTCCCGGGCCGCGCGTCTTCGACCTGGTGATCGCGGCCGTCCTAGTCCCGCTGGGGATCTGGCTGGCGCTCACCAGGCCATCGCGTGCCGGGAAGCCGGACCGCCCGGCGCGGCTGATCCCGGCTCCAGTCCTGGTGGTCCTGGCCGCCGCGGTGGGCTGCGTCGGCGGGATCTACGGCATCGGCGGCGGGTCGATCCTGGCGCCCATCCTGCTCGGGACGGGCCGCAAGGCATCGGAGGTCGCTCCCGCGGCCCTGGCGTCCACGTTCGTGACCTCGGTGGCTGGCGTGATCACGTTCACGATCTTGGCCCGCTACGAGCACGGTTCCGTGGCTCCTGACTGGCCAGTCGGTGTCGCCCTGGGCGCCGGCGGCCTGGCGGGTGCTTACACCGGTGCCCGCTTCCAGTCCCGGATGCCGGATGCCCTGATCCGCCACCTGATGGGCATCCTGGTGATTGCTATCGGTGCCCAGTACTTGTGGTCCGGCCTGAGCTGATGACTGTTCCTCCCCGTCTTCCTCGATAGGCGCCGGATCCCTGGTGAGCGTTCGGCGGGTAAGGGGTCGCGACGTGCGACGCCGGAAGCGCCTTTGACGCGGCGGCGACTGGGACACTGATGAGCCGAGGAAGACGGCCTCATGCCGCACTGTTAAATCAGGTTTTCGCTGCTCAGCTGGTCCTCATCACCACCCAGCGACCTACGCACTACGAGCGTGTTCTGGTGCGTCGCTCGCGGGTTCAAGCTCGGCGCTAGCTTCGGGTTCATAGGTTGCTGCTGGTGGCGGCCGTTGGCTGCTGATGGCGGACATGCCCGGAATGCGCCCGTAATGCGTAGGCCAGGTACTCGACCGCACCGCGCCGCCGTACGACTGATTGACCACGGGTGAAAGTGCGATCGAACCGGTGATCCCTTCCGTGCCAGTTCAGGGCAGCTACCGGCTCATGATGTGAGCGACCCACCCACTGAGGTAGGCGACAAACAGCACCGCAAGCCAGATGTACAGGATGTCCTGGAAACTCATAAGACTCAACGTGATGCCCTTTCTTGATTACACCGAAATTCTCCGAGAGGCGAGCCGGGCCAGCCCGAAGTTCGCGATAGCTCCCGCGCCGGTCAGTAGCGCCCAGCCCAAGTAGCCTTCGGACAGGAGGATGACGGTCAGCAAGATCAGCCAGATACCGACGATCAGGCGGATGGTGATGGCGCGGCGCGGCTTGCGGTAACCCCATGCCAGATCTGGCTTCATCGCGGGCCTCTTCCCTTGCCTGTCCTCATTCTAATATTCCTGGATCATGGGGAACTGCGCCCGCACGATGCAGGGGATGGCACGCGTCCGGTCCGGGCAGGCTCCCCCCCAATGTGAAGGAGGGGGTCGAGATGAGCTGGAATGTGCCGGGCTGGATACCCGGAGCCCCGGACAAAGACGACATACCAGTGTGTGGACGCTGCGGCCATCACGCTAGCGCACACCCCCATGCCACTAGCTGCTCGGTCCGGGGCCGGTGGTGGCGGCGCTGCCGGTGCAGCGGCTACATCAGGTCTGATTCGACTACTCCCGCGGCGTCTGGGCCCCGCTCGCCAGTTGACCGCTAGCTGGCCATTGGCCAGAGGGTCCTGGTCTGGTGCCATCTTCCTGATAGCTGCCAGAGCCCTGTGAACGGGTACCGGGTCCAAGGTCGACAAGTGCCGATCGCGCAGACATAGGCGGCAGTTGGCTGCATCTGGCCACGGCCGAGGATCGGGTGAGTACCAAGGAAGAAGGGGTGTGAAGGCGATGGCTTCCGGTCGCACAAAGGGATTTTGGCGCAGGGTCCGAAACGGCCAGCTCAGCCCGGATCACGTCATGGCGGTCGACGTCCAGCTTGAGGATGACATCGGCAAAATCGAGGGCCTGGTGGGCGGCTACCTGCGGAGTCCCCAGGACGAGGCCACACGCCAGGCGCTCGTGGCGGAGCTGGACAAGCTCGACGACCAGACGGATCGCGCCGACGCCTACAGCAACTTCAGGTCGGTCTTGGTCAGGTACCAGGTACCGAGGTCCTGGGTGATCGGGGCGACCTCTGACACCTCAACCGCGGAGGATATCCCGAGTGCCGAGTTCAAGGCACAGGTGGCTCTGGTGAAGGCAGCCAAGAATGCCATCCGTGACCCGACAGCGGAGGCGCGGTCGGCGCTGCAGCGGGCGAACGATGAGCTTGCCGAAGTCCGACGCCGTGAGGCCGGGGGATGATCTGCTCCCGTGACCGCCCGCACCGTGCAGGGATGGTCCGCGTCCGGCCCGGGCAGGCTCCTGCTGGGATGCTGGCAGCTCTCCGCGGTTCATGCAGCCGGTGGCGGCAGGATCTAAGGTGGCGGTGTGTCTGCTGAGGATCCGGTCCGGCTGGTAAAGGCCAAGGACGGCAGCAGTTGGCGTATCGGGACCGGCGCCGACGTCGCGTGGATCGCCGCTGGCACGTCCGTGAGCCGGACCATCACCGCTGCTATCCCACCGGTCTTCGAGGCCTACGCCACGATCGTGCTGCCGGGCGGAAGTGAGGAGCAACACAAGCACGACCAGGCCGTGCTCGCGTTGCTGAGCGAGCAGTCGCCAGGCCAGCCGTGGTGGCTGGGGTATCTCGACACCGGCGCCGATGACATTGTCTCCCCCGGTGCGCCGATGGTGACTTTGTATCCGGGATGGCATTACGTGCTGGTCGAGGCCGGGCCAGTGCAGGCCGCCACCTGGCGTAAGCAGGACCTTAGGTCGTTCTGGAAGGGCGTGTTGCCCAACTTGATGTTCCCCGCCGATCGCTTGTGGCTTTTCTCCACGCTGTGGGACGACGACTGGAGCTGCCTCGGAGGACCGGCCGGGCTAGTAGGCAGATTCTTGCGTCACCCCGACCTTCGGGCCAGGCCGGTGGCGCTTGGGCAAGACGCCACACCGCCAGGTCACCAAGCGCTCTGACGGTGCCGGCTGCGTGCCGAGTGCGAAGGGCTGATCCGGTGGACTTCTCGCAGCGTAGCCCGGGTGCGCCTCACCGCCCAGCCGCCGCGGCGGCCCTCCTCAGCGGCCTCGTGCGCAATTCCGCGCACATGGCACATGCAGAAGGCCCCTTCCATAATCGGAAGAGGCCCTGACCTGCAAACTTGGTAGCGGGGGCGGGATTTGAACCCGCGACCTCTGGGTTATGAGCCCAGCGAGCTACCGAACTGCTCCACCCCGCGTCGGTGTTCCTTCACTTTATGAACTCCCGGCGTCCAAAGCAAATCAGCGCGGGGCCCGGAAAGGGCGTAACCTTCCGCCTTGACATCCTCCCTCGTCTGAAGGCGAGGGATTCCAGCTACTCACCCGCCAGTCAGGAAGCGAGCAGTTGAGGTTCGCGGTTCACCGGCCCGGCATCCCGGATGCCTCCCCGCGCGGCCACGGCGCGTCCCGCCGCAGGTCCCCTTTCCCATCGCAGACATATTCGATTATAGCAGACCGTGAAGGGAGGCGGCGGCGTTTCATCGTCGGCCAGAAGGCCGTAGTCTCCTCGCCGCGCATCTGATGACCGAGGTCGTAATCTATACAGACGGTGCGTGCAGCGGGAACCCGGGACCGGGCGGCTGGGGGGCCGTGCTCCGCTGGAAGGACACAGAAAAGGAACTGCACGGCGGCGATCCGCAGACCACGAACAACCGGATGGAGCTGATGGCGGCCATCCAGGCGCTGGAGTCGCTGCAGCGGCCCGCGAAGGTGAACCTGCACACCGACAGCAGGTACCTGCTCGACGGGATCACCAAGTGGATCAGCGGCTGGCAGCGCAACGGCTGGCTGACCTCGGCCAGGCAGCCGGTCAAGAACGCGGACCTGTGGCGCCGCCTGATCGAGGCGATGAGCCGCCACGAGGTCACCTGGATCTGGGTCAAGGGACACGCGGGCGATCCGGGCAACGAGCGCGCCGACGCGCTGGCCAGGCGCGGTATCGAGGAAGCGGTCAGCGCGGTCCGTCCGGGATAGTACGCGACCCGTACGGCGGCGCGAAGACCACGACCAGGGCCAGGTCGCCGGTGATCCCGGTGAACGCGTGCGGTTCCCCGGCCGGGACGAACACCACGCTGCCCGGGGCCACTTCCGCGGTCCCGGACGGCGTCACCAGCGTCGCGCGGCCCGCCTGCACCACGTAGACCTCATCCTCGGTGTGCGGGCTCTGGTCATCGACGCCGCCCGCCGGGATCGAGTACGTGCCCAGGCTGAGGTCGGCGCTGGTCAGGTGCACGATCCAGTCGTTGGGGGCGTCGCCGTCTGGCGGCCGGTAAGTCCCGGCGTTCTCGATGTGCCGCATGGCGTCATTCCTGCCTGGCCGCGGCCCGCGGATGCGCCGGCTTGGTGTCGTCCAGCATGAGCAGCCACGCGACGTTGAAGCCGAGGAATACCAGCAAGATCTGCAGCACCGCCTCGGTCCGCTCCGCCGGGAGCCCGCCCACCAGGGCCAGCACCCCGATCAGGAGATAAAGCACGATCGCGGCCAGGTAGGCGGCCAGGCCCAGCCGGTCGGCGGCGGGCAGGCGCCGCGATCCGCCTTGGTCACGGCCGGGTGCGACGGGATAGCCGCGGACCAGCACCATGACCACCGCCCCGCCGAGCCCGATAACGGCGAACGACACCCGCCAGAAAATAGCATCGTGCACGTCGATGAGGGCGAACACGCTCATCATGCCGGGCAGCACGAAACTCAGCGCGACGCCGTAGGAACGGCGCCGGCGCTCCGGGTCATGTTCCCATTCCCGCAGCCGTATCTGGACGGCGACCAGCCACAAGCCAAGCAACGCGAAACACGCGGGCGAGAATGCGCCATAAAAAGCACTGAGATCCATTTTCCCCTCCCTGTCCCGCGTCACCGGCCATCGCGGGTAACACGGGATTAGCCCCAACGTGCCTATGATCACACGCCTTACGTCAGCTGTGCACGATCCCGCGGTCAATGGCGGCGTACCACCAGGACCACGGCCGCGACGATGAGCGCGCCGCCGCCGAGCATGGCCGGGGTCAGCCGTTCGTTCAGGATGAGCGTGCCGAGCAGGACCGCGATGACCGGGTTGACGTACGCGTACGTCGCGACCGTGGCGGTCGGCAGGGTGCGGACCGCGATGCCGTACGCGGAGAACGCCACGATCGAGCCGATCACGATCAGGTAGCCCAGCGCGAGCCACGAGCGGGCCGACACCTCGGCCAGCCGGAATGAGCTCACCTCGCCGGTCGCCGCGGCCAGCGCCAGCAGGACGGCGCCGCCGCTGAGCAGCTGCATCCCGCTGGCCAGCGCCGGGCGGGCCGGAAGCGTGACCCGGCGGGCCATGATCGTTCCCAGGGCCCAGCCGGCCGCCGCGATCAGGATGATCACCACGCCCGTGGCGGAGACCCCGGCTCCGCGGCCCCCCAGGCCGGACAGCAGGCCGACCCCGGCCAGCCCGAGCGCCAGCCCCGCGATCGGCGCCGGCCCGATCCGGGTGTGGTTCAGCCCCGCGTCCATGCCGAGCAGCCACAGCGGCACGGTAGCGACGAGCAGCGCGGCCAGCCCGGACGGCACCGTCTTCTCGCCGACGCCCACCGCGCCGTTAGCCACCAGCAGCAGCCCGCCCACGATGGCGCAGCCCAGCCACTCCGCCCGGGTCGGCCAGGACCGCGGGCGGCGTCCCCCGGCCGCCGCCCGGCGGCCCCGCATGGCCAGCGGGAACATGATCAGGCCGGCGACCAGGGTCCGCGCCGCCGCCAGCAGCAGCGGCGGGATCGTCTCGACGCCCACCCTGATGGCCAAATAGGTACTCCCCCACACCACCCACACGATGAGCAGGGAAACCCATGGGACCAGGCTGGCCCGCCGCACCGGTTCTGCCTTTTCTTGATCCCGAACGATCCGGCCTGCTTGCGGCCCTTCCGCTGCGCGCTGCCCGTCCGGCGGGTAAACCACCGGTCCGTTCC
The DNA here is from genome assembly GCA_963806335.1 of uncultured Actinomycetes bacterium. Classification (GTDB taxonomy): domain Bacteria; phylum Actinomycetota; class Actinomycetes; order Streptosporangiales; family Streptosporangiaceae; genus Palsa-504. The sequence goes on along the minus strand of CAWDXO010000006.1, from coordinate 284,342 downwards.
GCTTGCTCATATCTCAACCCTGCCACCCGTCCCTGGCCGCGACGAGTGGCAGCTTTGCCATCGAGGTACGAGATCCTGCCACCGGCCGACGGCTGCGGCCGGGGAACGGGGCAGGTGAGCGGGTGGGGGTACCGATGCTCGTTCGGCCTCATGATTTTAATGATCACCTGCGGTCGCGGGCGTACGGCGCTCGCTAGGCCGCGGGCTGCGCCATCCAGACGGTGTACTGGATGGGCCAGGTGCGGGTCGGCGGGGAGGTCAGGGTGGGCGCCTCCTGGGTGGTCAGCAGGTTGACCACCTCGCTGGCCGGGCCGTAGCCGGCGAGCTCGGGCGCTTGCTGGGCCAGCAGCACCGGGCGCCGGCCCGCCCCCTCGATGCCGGTCACCACCGCGCGGACGCCTGCCGGGGTGACCTTAGTCAGCACCGCCGCGGGCGTCCCGCAGGTGCCCCGGATGACCTGGGCGAAGCGGTCGGCGGTGAGCTGATCCAGGATGAGCACCGATGCGTCCGGCCCGATGGCGGCGCAGAGACGGCTGACCGCGCCAAGCTCCCCCGCGCCGATCCGGCGGAACGCCATGCCCCGCGCGGTGAGGTGCCGGCTGGGCCCTGACGTAAGGCCGAAGTCGAAGGTGGTCAGCGCGGTGGGGATAAGCAGCGACGCCACGCAGCAGGACGCCACCGCCGCCGCGGTGAGCCGGGCCTGGCCTGCCCTTTCCTTCAGCCACGCCGACGCCCAGATGGCGCAGAGGATCAACCCGGGCGCCGCGAATGGCACCAGCCGCCTGCTCGCCCACGGCTGGTCGGGCGAGGTGGCCGGGCGCCACAGCACCGTCACGATCACCCAGACCGCCATCATCAGCGGCAGCGCCCAGACCCTCGCCGCCCCGCGCGGGTCCCGCCAGGTGAGGAGGGCGTTGAGGCCGCGCCGGACCAGCGCGGCCAGGCCGAACGCGCCGAGCAGCACGGCGGGCACGCCCAGGTACCAGATGACCCAGTACAGGCTGTCCTGGTAATACTGGTCTCGTCCGTTGACGGGCAGGCCCGCGAGCTTCTGCAGTCCGGCCACGTAGGCGATCGAGGTGGGGTCGGTGGCCCCGGCTACCGTCTGCACCAGCGGCCGGACCGCGAAACCGATGAAGACGGCAATGGTCAGCGCCGCGGCAGCGGCGGGCAGCCAGCGGGCTGCCTTCGTCGCCCAGCCGGCTATCTTGGCCCGCGCGGCCGGGCTGGCGCAAAGGGCCGCCCCGGCCAGGGTGAGCAGGACGACCACCGCGGCGATCAGGGCCAGCGGGCGCAGCGACGGTCCCTGCCGGTCCAGGTAGGGACGGGACAGCAGGTAGCCGTCGGCGAGGCCGTACCACACCCCGATGACCAGGCCAGTGCCGAATGGGACAGCCTGGCGCCGCCGCGCCACCAGCAGCAGGCCGAGAAACGGCACGGCCGGGAGGATATCGCTCAGGCCGTCGATGCGGACCAGGACGGTCAGCCCGAGAGCCAGCCCGGCCAGGGCGGCCAGTACCTGGTCCTGAGCGGACGATTCGCACTGGCGCCTGATCACCAGGGAGTCGGTGAGCAGGCACAATCCGCCGAACAGCAGCACCTGCGTCAGCGGCTCGCTGAACGTGCCGCGGCTGGCGTACTGCTCCGGCAGGCTCAGCGCCAGCACGGCCGCCGCCGCGGGCGCCCACCTCGGCCCGGCCAGCCGGCCCGCCAGGCCGCCGAACGAGAGCACCGCGCACCCGCCGATCAGCGGCGTGATCACCAGCGCGGCCGGGATCCCGCCGAGCCAGACCGCCGCCGCGATGACCAGCGGCATCCCGCTCATGAACGGCGGCAGGAACGAGGCGCCGCTCAGGTAGTAGTTGCCGCCGGCGAAGTCGAGGCCCGGGTGCGGGCCGCCGAACGCGGCGAGCGAGTCCGGGATGGGCAGCGAGCCGTGGTGCGCGATCCAGTAGCCCGCCGCCAGGTAGGTGGCGGGGTCACGCAGGAAGACGATCTGCTCGGTCCGCGCCCCGATCTGCCAGGCCGCGAACACCACCGCCACCGCCACGGTGCCGGCCAGGGCCCACCACGGCACGGGGGCGCGAGGACGCGCGCGGCCGGCGCGGTCGGTGCGGGCCGCGCTGTCGGTGCGGGCCTTGCGGTCGGTGCGGGCCTTGCGGCCGGTGCGGGGCGCGCTGTCGGTGCGGGGCGCGCTGTCGGTGCGGGGCGGGCGGAAGGCGGGCCAGGTTGCGGGAAGCTGGCGGATCGCGCTGTCGGTGCGGGGCGCGCTGTCGGTGCGGGGCGCGCTGTCGGTGCGGGGCGGGCGGAAGGCGGGCCAGGTTGCGGGAAGCTGGCGGATCGCGAAGTAGCAGAGCCCGGCGGCCAGCGGGATGAACATGAAGACCATCGGCAGGGCCTGGAACCGGCCCGTGAGCAGCAGCGGGAACCCGGGCAGCAGCCAGGCGGCCGCCAGCATCGCGGGCACGACCGTGATGGCACCGAACAGCCACCCGGCCAGCCGCCCCGGGCCCGGTTGGGCGGCGGAAGCCGGCTCCGCAGAATCGACTGCCTCAGGGCCCCCGGGCTCAGGGCCCCCGGGCTCAGGGCCGTTAGCCTCAGGGCCGTCAGTCCCAGCGGCCCCGGTGTCACCAGCGGTATGCGGTCCATGACGCACGGACCCACTTTAGGCGCTGGGCCGGAGCCCCGCAGCCCGCATCTGCACGCACCACAGGCCCCGTTAGTTGGCACCATGCTCCTGCGCCCCAGCATCGCGTGACCGCGATGCGCATGGATGTGGCAACGTGCACATAAGAGTGTGCAGGTTGCCACATCCATGCACGGATGGCCCGGGAGAGCCGGTACGGCTCGGGCAGAATGGGGCGGGTGGAGCTGTTCCTGGGCTGGCATGACTGGTCGCGGGCGGAGCCTGAACTCCGGCAGGCGGTGCCTGCCGGGACGGCGGCGAAGGTAAGCGAGGCGGTCAGGTTCGCGATCGCGTGGCACGGCGACCAGCGGCGGCCGACCGGCGCGCCTTACCTTGACCACCTGCTCGAGGCGCTCGAGGTACTCGTGCGCGGCGCGGGCGTCAACGATCCCGACGTGCTGTGCGCGGCGGTACTGCACGACGTGGTCGAGGACACGCCGTGCACCCTGGAGAAGGTCAGCGCCGCGTTCGGGCCGAAGGTCGCCGAACTCGCCGGCTGGGTGACGATCCCCGCGCCCGGCCCCGGTCAGAAAAAGGCCGAGGTCAAAGAGGCCTACCTGCGCCGGCTGCCGCACGCTCCGGCGCAGGCCCGCCTGGTCAAGCTAGCCGACCGGGCCAGCAACGTGCAGACGCTGCGCAACCTCGCGCCGGACCGGCAGCGGTATTACTTCGCGCAGACGGTCACCCATATCGTTCCGCTGGCAGGCGGCGATCCGTGGTTCTCCCGCTGGTACGCCGCGTGGCAGCGGGATTGCGCCGACCTGGGCTAGCCGGCCGCGGCCACCATTCCCGGCGGAGGTCCCGGGGCGGGCCCTTCCTCCTCTGGATCGGCGGCGGGGCGGCCAGCCTTCGCGGCGAGCAGCCAGAGCACCAGCGCGGCTGGGTAGATGAAGTAGCCGAACCTGGTCGAGGGCGCGAGCACGAACATGGCCGTGAGCCCGATCACCAGCCGCACGGTAGCGGCGGGCACATCTTGGGGCGGGCGGACGAGCAGGGACACCGCGATCGCGAGCCCGGAACCGATCAGCAGGACGACCACGATGGTGTGGCCGACCGCTCCGGTCTGCGCCAGCACGTGACCGAGCAGCGGGCTGGCCGCCTGCGATTTGACGCTGGCCAGGCCCAGCGGGAACAAGATCGTGTTCCGGATCAGCGCATCCGGCCGGAGCACCGCGAACGGGCCCACGATGACCGCGACCACGGCGATCGCAACCGCCGTGAACCGCCAGGCCGCGCGGCGCCCGTTCCGTACGTAGAGCAGCGCGAACGCCACCGCGAGGGCGGGCCAGGCGGTCGCCTTCATCGAGGAGGCGACGCCGAGGGCCAGTCCGGCGGCGACCAGGTTCGTCCCGGCAGGCCGCCAGAGCAGTGCGAAGCCGAGGCACATGAACGCCACCATGGGTACGTCGGTGCCGCCGACGCAGAGCTCGAACGCGATGATCGGCGACGCCGTCATCAGCAGGGACCAGCGCACGCAGTCCCTGGCTCCAGCGATGTTCAGCGCAAAGGCGAACACGACCACGAACACCAGGCCGAACCACACCCGGGGATCGGTCAGCAGGCCGTGGCCGAACACCGCCTGCGGCACGCCGAACGCGGCCATCAGCGGCAGGTAGGGGTTGTACTGATTGGGGTCGGTGGTGGTGGACAGTACCTGGGAGCTCCGGTACGGGGTGCCGTGGGTGATGAGCGTCTTGGCCGAGGTGGCCACGACGCCGACCTCGGGTTCCCCGTGGCCGTGGGCCACCATCCATAGCAGCGGGAACAAGATGGCGCCGCCGATGGCGATGCCGAGCGCGACGTCAACCCCGACCGACCTTCGTGACCGCCAGGCCAGGACCGCGAGGGCGGCCAGCGCATACGCGATAGCGCCGGACAGGCCCCACAGCCGGTGCAGCGAGTCCGTACTGAACAACCGGACCCCGCCCGCGAAGAGGGCACAGACGACCAGCCCGGTGAACAGCCAGACCCAGGGCATGGTGCTAACCGATTGCCACCCGGATGGGGCTGCTCTTCCCGTGCCCCCCGGCCCCGTCGTAGGCGCGATCAGGCGAGTATCGCGTCTCTCCACGCGACATATCTTACGCGCCGCGTCCCCGGGTGGTCGTCACCCGCGCGGGCTATTGGCCGTCATCCGCGCGGATGACGCGCTCGGTAGCCTCGCGGCCGCGCCCGCTCAGATGACCGGGGGACGACCGGCGCGGGTCATTCGCCAGGCGGTGCCGAGCGAGATCGGGCGGCGCCGACCCGGGTCGGTACGCCAGCCGTCGGCGAAGCCGGCGAACCACGGCCGCAGGGGCCCGGGCCGACCGCGCTCGCGGGCGATGGTGAGCGCCGTCCAGTCGGCCAGGTAGGCGACCGCGAACGGCCAGGGCAGGTTCCGCCGGGCCAGCAGGACCCGGTTGCGGCCATCGCGGCGGCGGAACGTGTCGTACCGGGCGTTCGGCAGCGTGTGGTGGCACATCCGGGCGTCGGCGTCGTATTCCAGCCGGTAGCCGCGGTCCAGCAGCCGCCAGGCCAGGTCGGTCTCCTCGTGCCCGTAGAAGAACACGTCCGGGTAGCCGCCGGCCTCGCCGAAGGCCAGCCGCCTGATCGCGGCCGCGCCGCCGAGGAACGTGGTCACCACCGACGACCGCTCCGGGTCCCCGGCCCGCAGCCGCGGCACGTGCCAGCGGGCCCCGGGACCGCCGTCGGGGTCGACGACCTGCATCGACAGCACCGCGAGCGCCGGGTCCGCGGCGAACCTGGCCGCGACGTGGGCGGCGAGCCCAGTGTCCGGATACCAGCCGTCGTCATCGAGGAACAGCACCACGTCACCGCCGCACGCCTCGACTCCGGCGTTACGGCCGGCCGCGACACCGACGTTCTCCGGCAGCAGGACGGTCCGCACGCCCGCGGGCAGGCCGGTCACCTCGGCGCCGTTGCCGACCACGACCAGCTCTACCTCGGCACCGCGCTGGGCCAGCACGCTGTCGATGGCCCGGTTGACCTCGGCCGGGCGATCTCCCATCGTGAGGATGACACACGAAAGGGTCAGCGCCCGCTCTGGTGCCCGGCTGGCTTGTTCGCCTGTCCTGGTTTCGCTCAGCACGCCCGCTTGTCCTTTCTCACCGCGGTTCTCACCGCAACCGCCGGGAAGCCACGATGGCCACCAGGTGCGCCACCGCCATGACCGCCGCCACCGCCAGCGCGGCCACGACCAGCACCCGGGTAGCCGTCAGGGTGCCGGTGACCGCGTCCGCGATCGCGGCGGCCAGGATGAGGACGGACAGCTCCACGGCCTGGATGATCCGGTGCACGCGCAGCGCCGAGGCCAGTCGCCGGGCCAGCGCCAGGCCCTGGGCCCGCGGCGCCAGCGCCTGATCGTCGTGCCGCCCGTCCAGCCCGGACGAGGCCCGGGCCACCACCACGGTGTCGGTCTCCGCCTTGATCAGCGTGGCGCAGATCGCCGCGGCCAGGCCCGCGCTCACGTAGCCCCCGGCCAGCGAGAAATGACCCTGAGCGCGGACGCCGAGGCCGGCCAGCAGCAGCGCCTCCGCGATGTAATGCCCCATCCGGTCCAGGTAGATGCCGGTCGCGGAGAACCGGCCGGTGAACCGGGCCAGCTCCCCGTCGGAGCAGTCGAACAGCAGATAGAGCTGAATCAGCACGGCGACGCCGATCGCCGCGGGCAGCCCGGGCACGGCAGTGAGCACGCCCGCGGCGGCCCCGGCGATCATGAAGCAGACGGTGACCGCGTTGGGGGACCAGCCGAGCCTGGCGAACGCGATGGTGGCGTAGGGAGACAGCCGGCGCATGTACAGCCGGCCGAACCAGTGCTCGTCATTGAGCCGCGCCAGCACCTCGGGCGGCTGGCCTTTGGCGCGCACCTCGGCCAGCGACGGGCCTGCGGATCCGGACATCATGCTCCGCTCGCGACGGCCGCGGTGAAGTCCGCCACCTGCCTGGCGGCGGAGCTCTCGTCGAGCTCGAGCCGCTCCAGGATGGTGTACCGGCCCGGCCTGGTCGCGGGCGCGCGCAGCACCGCCTGGGTGAACTCGGCCGGACTGAGCCGGAGGTCGGCCGGAGTCCGCGGCAGCCCGTGCCGGGCCAGGCAGGCAGACATCAGCGTGAACAGGTGCCCGTCCCCGCGCAGGTGCGTGCAGAAGAGCGCGCCGACGCCGGCCAGCTCACCATGGGTGCCCGCGCCGGGGAATAGCTGGTCGATGGCGTGCAGGATCTCGTGGTCGCCGCCGCTGCCCGGCCGGGAAGAACCCGCCACCGTCATGGCCATCCCGGACAGCACCAGCGACTCGGCCAGCACGGTGAGGAACTCGTCGTCATCAACCGTGCCCGGCTGGTGCAGGACCGCCTGCGCCGCCGTCCGGGCCAGCGTGACGGCCAGCCCGTCCACCGGCTCACCGCGGTCGGCGGCGGCCAAGTGCCAGTCCGCGATGGCCGACAGGTTGTTCACCACGTCGCCGATCCCGGCCCGGATCATGCGCGGCGGCCCGGTCCGGACCCGGTCCAGGTCGATCACCACGGCCACCGGCGGGACAACCCCGTAGGAGCCCTTGCCCGACTCGTGCTCCAGCGAGCTGACCGGTGAGGCAATGCCGTCGTGGGCCAGGTTGGTGGCCACCGCGACCATCGGGATCCCGGCCATGTGCGCGGCGAACTTGGTCACGTCGATGATCTTGCCGCCGCCGATGCCCGCGACCGCCTCGTAGGCCTCGGCCCGCAGTTGCTTGCCCAGGGCGATCGCCGCGTCGACGCTGCCGTCCTCGACGCGGAAGATCTCCGCCGCGGCCAGGTCGAGCTCGGCCACCACGCCGTCGCCTTGTCCCGGGCCGACCGCGACCGCCACCCGGCCCTCCATCGCGATCCGCCGGTCGGCCAGCAGCGCCCCGAGATCCGCGACCGCGCCGCGCCGCACGTCCACGACGAGCGGTGCGGGGAGCATGCGGGCCAGCAGGGGCATGGGCATCCTTCCGGGGATAGCTGGCAGACGTCCGGTACGCCAGAGCTAACGGCGGCTAACCGGGAGACTACCGGGTTACGAGCGACCGCAAGAATATAAGCAGCGAGCCGCGATCTCGCGCGCCCGGCGCAGGTCGTCGTGATTGTCGACCTCGACCCACTCGACGTCTCCGATCGGCGCGATGGCGATCGCGCCGCCCCGGTCGGCCAGTTCCTGGAAGCCGTCCTCGTAGTACAGCGAGGGGTCACGACGCCAGGTGGCGTGCAGGGCCGCCGCGAGCGGCTCCGCCGCGGACGCTCCGATGAGCGTCGCGCCGATGTACTCGCCGTAGGCCTGCGCGGGGTCCATCAGCTTGGTGATCCGCGTAATCAGGCCGTCCGCGCCGATGACGACCTTCATCTCCTCGTCGGCGAGGCGCTTGACGTCATCGACGGCCAGGATGAGGCCGGCCTTGTTATCGCCGGCCGGGCCATCGCCGGCCTGTTTGCCCCCGGCCAGGCCATCGCCGGCCTGTTTGCCCCCGGCCAGGACCATCGCCGGCCGACGCGGCGGAGAGCAGCGTCTTTTCCACCGAGACCGGATGCACCGTGTCCCCGTTGACCAGCAGCGCGCCCGCCGCGAAATGCTCGCGGGCCAGCCACAGCGAGTAGGCGTTGTTCCAGTCCTCGGCCCGGTCGTTGTGCACCAGCGTGAGCTGCACGCCGTGATCCCGCTCCAGGCGGCCGAGCTGGTCGCGGATCGCATCCGCCGCGTAGCCGACCACGATCACGATGTCGCGCAACCCCACCGCGGCCAGGTTGCGCAGAGCGATGTCGAGGATGGTGACCGCACCGTCGACCGGCAGCAGGGCCTTCGGCAGCGCGTCGGTGTCAGGCCGCAGCCGGCGGCCGGCGCTGGCCGCGAGGACCATCCCTATCAACTGTGGTCTCCAACCGAGGGGAGCAACCATCCGCTGAGGAAATCCCAGCAGAAAAGCAACCAAAGATAACTCGAAATGATGACGTACGCGACCGGCGTGATCCCGACGACGGCGGCCAGGCCTGCCACCAGCATCCGCCCGTCCCAGCCGAGGCCGAACCGGTCGGCCGGGAGGCCCCGCCCGCACCTGGCCCGGTAGGCCACGTCGACGTGGCGCATGATCACGGCGGCCAGCAGGGCGAATACCAGCGCCGCCGGGACGCGGTGGGAGAAGCCGAGGGCGGCGAGGAACACGCATTCGCCCGTCAGCAGCAGCGCCGGCACCAGCCAGTCCAGCCGGCCGTCGTGCGGGTGGCGGGCGCCGAGCGCCGCGAGCAGCATCGCCTCGACCGGGGTGAGCACCAAGATGCCCGGCAGGTTGCCGAGTCCGAGCGCGGCTAGCACGCACGTGACGAGCAGGCCCACCAGCACGGGCGGCAGCGGCGAACAGGCCCTGCACCAGGCCGCCGATCCAGCGGGCCACGACGCCGTCGTCGCGGTAGGCCGCCAGCCCGCCGTCCGGCGCCAGTCCGCCGTCCGGCCTGGTCGAGGCCGCCGAGCGAGCGAGCTGCCCGGCCAGGACGTACCCGGCCGCCACCACGCCCCAGCCCAGCAGGAGCGAGAACGTCACCCGCGGCCCGAAGAAGAGCGCGGTCAGCATGATCACCACGTATCGTTCGCCGGCCGGCAGCGTCGCGGCCTGCTCGACCGTGCGCAGCACCGGCCGGTGGAACAAGTTCCCCGGACCGCGGGCCGTGCGTTCGAAGCCAAGGTCGGCCAGCTGACGTACGGCCAGAACCGTCATGGCCGCGATGGCCAGCCGCCACACGCCGGCCGGCCCAGGGCCGCCCCAGCTGGCGAAAAAGGTGTCCCGCAGCGCGGGACCGAAGGGTCCGTCCAGCCCGCTGGGAACTCCCGGACGCTGGCTGGCCAGGGCGGAGCTGACGGCGAGCGCCGCGTAAACCCCGAACTCGGTCAGCAGCCCCGACGCGGCGCCGAGCCAGTTCACGGCGGGCCTGGCCCGGCCCTCGCGGCTGGTGGCCGCCAGCAGGGCCCCGGCCCGGCCGACGAGGAACGAGGCGATCAGGGCCACGGTCGCCACCAGCTTCGCCCGCACTGCAAGCTCGGAGAACCACACGGCGGCGACCGCGCCGAGACCGAGGGAGATACCGTACAGCGCGGCCGGCCTGAGCTGGCGCAGCGCCGCCCACCGCGCAACGTCGCGGGCCGCCGGGTCCACGACGAGCTGCGCGACGGCGCCTTCGCCGTTCGGCCCGGCGTCGAGCACCCGGACCGTAACGCCGCGGCGGGTGAGCTGACTGACCAGCGCGCCGGCCGCGGCGGGGGCCGCATCCGTCGCCGCGAGCGACTCCGCGGCCAGGGCGAGCGCGTCCAGATCGGGCGTATCCACCATGAGGGCGCCACCCGAGCCGGGATTTACCCCGGTGAACGCCGCGGTGCCGCCCGCGCCGAGCAGCCTGGCCAGGATCTCCTCCGGGACCGCGTCTTCGCCGACGCAGATCAGGACGCGCTCGCTGGCGGCTCGCGCCGCAGCCGCGACGGTCAGCAGGCCGGGCCCGGTCCGGTCCGCCACGTCTACCCGGCGCACGCCCAGGGCGGCAAGCTGACCGCACAACCCCGCGTCTGCCTCGCCCGCGAGGACTAGCGCAACAGTCATGCCTGCCCTCCCAGCGGCAGAGGCCGCCGTGACTCGCGCGTGAGCGCTATGAAAATCTAGCCGGCGGTCGCGCCGACGACTGGGAGGGACACGCCGGCTGCCATCAGCGATGCGCCTGCCTCACACCTAGTCACGAGCACGCTGTCCAGCGCATACCCCACCTGGGCCGCGGCGAAACGACACCGGATCAGGGCCCTCGTCCCCGCCAGGCGAGCGCGGAGCGCGGGACAGGTAGAGTCCCGCTCATGCGGATGGTCGCGGTGGTGCTCGGCGGCGGCGTCGGTCAGCGACTCGGCGCGGGAATGCCGAAGCAGCTGCTCACCCTGGGCGGCCGGACGCTGATCGAGCACTGCGTGGCCGCCTTCGAGGCGGCCCCGGGCGTCGGCGAGATCCTCGTGGTGATGGCGCACGGGTACACCGGCCAGGTCAAGGCCATGCTCGCCGCCGGTGGCTACCGCAAGGTCACGGACGTTATCGAGGGCGGGCAGACCCGGCCGGACTCGACGCGGGTGGCGCTCGCCGCCATCGCGGCCGGCCCGCCAGGCGACTGCGGCGTGCTGCTGCACGACGCCGCCCGCCCGCTCGTGGATCAGCGGATCATCGCGGACTGCGTCGCCTCGCTGCGGGACCATGACGCGGCCGGGGTCGCGGTGCCCGCCTCCGACACCATGGTCATGACCGAGAACGGCGTGATGCAGTCGATGCCGAGCCGGGAGAGGCTGCTGCGCTGCCAGACCCCGCAGTGCTTCCGGCTGTCCGTGATCACCCGCGCCCATCAGCTCGCCGCCGCTGACCCAGACTTCGCCCCCACCGACGACTGCGGCGTGGTCCTCCGTTACCTGCCGGAGGTCGGCGTGCATATCGTCCCGGGCAGCGAAGCCAACATCAAGATCACCTATCCGCAGGATCTCGCCGTGGCCGAGGCGCTGCTCAGCCAGGCACCGAACGCGCCCGCGAGCTAGCTGCGCACCGCCTGCTTGACCAGCGTGCGGCCGAATTCCCAGACCAGGCCGCTGCCCTTGCTGGCGTCTTCCAGCACCTCGCCGAACGCCTCGGTGAACAGCTTCACCTCGGTGTCGCCGATCATCAGCGGCGGGATGAGCTTGATTACCTCCATGTGGTCGCCTGACACCTGGGTGAGGATACGGTGCCGCTGGAACAGCGCCACCACGACCATCTGCGCGAACAGCCCGACCCGCGCCTTCTGCAGCATGTTCCAGCTGGTCCGCGCGCGCAGTGAGGAGGGCTTGTCGAACTCCAGCCCGATCATCAGCCCGCGGCCCCGCACGTCGGCCAGCACGTCGTACCGCGCGGCCAGGGCGGTCAGCGCGGTGCGCAGCGCTTCGCCGGTCCGGGCCGCGTTGTCGACGAGCCCTTCGTCGTCGAGAACGGCCAGCGCGGCCAGACCGGCCGCCATGGCCAGCACGCCGCCCTTGAACGTGGTGCTGTGCACCATCACCCGGTCCATCGAGGAGTAGACCTTGTCGAAGATCCATCCCTTGGCCAGCATGGCGCCCACCGGCACGAACCCGCCGCTCAATGCCTTGGCAACGGTCACGATGTCAGGCACGACCTCTTCATGCTGATAGGCGAAGAACTTGCCGGTGCGGCCGAACCCGCTCTGGACCTCATCGCAGATGAGCAGCGCGCCGTGCTCGTGCAGCAGCGCGGACGCCGCGGTCAGGAAGCCGGGCGGCGGCATGTGCACGCCCTTGCCCTGGATGGGCTCGATGATGAGCGCTGCGACGCCGCCCCGGCGCAGTTCAGCTTCCAGGGCGTCCAGATCGCCGAGCGGGACGGACGTATCGGGCAACAGCGGGTCGAACCCGCGCCGGAACTCGGCCGAGCCGTTCACGGAAAGCGAGCCGGTGGTGAGGCCATGGAACGCGTGATCGCAGTAGATGACGCGGTTCCGCCCGGTCGCGTACCTGGCGAACTTCAGCGCGGACTCCACCGCTTCGGTGCCGCTGTTGCAGAAAAACACCCGTTCCAGTCCCGGCGCCTTGGCCAGCAGCCGCTCCGCGAGAAGTCCCGGCAGCGGCCCGCAGTCGAACTGGGTCCAGTCGGCCAGCTGGGCGTCGAGCGCGTCGTGCAGCGCCTGGCGGATCACCGGGTGGTTGCGTCCGGCCGCGAACACGCCGAAGCCCGCCAGGAAATCGGCGTACTGGTGCCCCTCGGAGTCGTACAGGTACGCTCCCTCGGCCCGTTCGTAGACCTTGTCGAAGCCGATGGCGTGCAGCACCTTCGGCTGCTGCGGGTTGAGATACCGACCGTAGAGCTCATAACCGTCGCCGCGACGGGCCGCGAGCAGCGCGGGGAGATCGAAATCCATGCTTCATTCTCTCCCGGCTACAGCCTCTTGTTCCCCGTCGGCCGGCTGTTGCCCGACATGAGCGTCGGGTTCGCGGTCGCGCCCGCGGTGCAGTCCCTTCGGGCTGGCGAGAAAACCGGCGCCCCAGGACATGTGCATGACGCCGAGCACGAGCGGAACCCGGAGCCGGACTCCGGCAGGCAGGCGCCGGGCGAGCGCGGTGCCGGCCACCGCGATCCCGGCCAGGTACGTGACGGGAACCGCGAACGCGGCCGTGAGCCAGCTCACCCCCGGCGGCGCCCCGGCCGCGAGTCCCGCCAGCCCGGCCACCCCAGCCACCAGCCCGACCGCGACCAGGGCCGCCGCGGCCGGCGGCGCCAGGTAGCGGAAGCTGGCCGTTTCCGGGTGCTCGCGCACGATGACCCGCCGCCAGCGGCCGTAGTGGTAGTACTGCAAACCAAGGGCGCGGATACTCGCGCGCGGCCGGTAAGTGACGCGCAACTCGGGGGCGAACCAGATCAGGCCGCCGCGGGCCCGGATGCGGTAGTTCAGGTCCCAGTCCTCCGCACGCAGCATTCCCTCGTCCCAGCCGCCGGCCTGCTCGATCGCCTCCCGGCGATAGACGCCGAGGTAGACGGTTAGCGTCGGCCCGGCGCCGCCGCCGGTGTGGAACGCCGCCGAGCCGACCCCGGCCTTCGAGGTCATCCCCCAGGCCACGGCCTGCTGGAACGGGGTCTCGCCCGCGGCCGCCATGACCCCGCCGACATCGGCCGCGCCGGTCTCGGTCAGCGTCGCGACCGCGGTCTTCAGGTAGCCGGCCGGAAGCAGCGCATGGCCGTCGACCCGGGCGATCACCTGGTGCCGCGCGGTGCGGACGGCGGCGTTAAGAGCGGCGGGGATCTTGCCGGTCGGGTTAGCGACGACCGTGACCCGCGGTTCGGCGGCGGCGAGTCCCCGCGCTATCTGCTCGGTCCGGTCGGCCGAGGGGCCGACCGCGAGCACGAGCTCAAGCTGGCCCGGGTAGTCCTGGCCGAGCACATGCCGCACAGCCTCCGCGAGGTACCGTTCCTCGTTCCTGACCGGCATCACGACGGAAACAGGTGGGAGTTCCATAACGCTGGTCACGGTACCGCAGCCAGCGCCCGCGGTTGGCCCCTCTGTAATGTTCTGCTCTACAGGCCGGAATCCTCCAGCATCTCGGTGACGAGGGCGGCGATCTGGGAGCGCTCGGACCGGACCAGGGTGACGTGGGCGAACAGCGGGTGGCCCTTGAGCTTCTCGATCACCGCGATCACGCCGTCGTGCCTGCCGACCCGCAGGTTGTCGCGCTGGGCGATGTCGTGGGTGAGCACCACCCTGGATCCTGAGCCGATCCTGGACAGCACGGTCAGCAGGACGCCGCGCTCGAGGGACTGTGCCTCGTCCACGATCACGAACGCGTCGTGCAGCGACCGGCCCCGGATGTGGGTCAGGGGCAGTACCTCGAACATGTCCCTGGCCAGGACCTCGTCGATGACGTCCTGGGTGGTGACGGCCGACAGGGTGTCGTAAACGGCCTGCGCCCACGGGCCCATCTTGTCGGCTTCGGAGCCGGGCAGGTAACCGAGGTCCTGCCCGCCGACCGCGTAGAGCGGCCGGAACACGATGACCTTGCGGTGCTGCCGCCGCTCCATGACCGCCTCGAGCCCCGCACACAGGGCCAGCGCGGACTTGCCGGTGCCCGCCCGGCCGCCGAGGGACACGATGCCGACCTCCGGGTCGAGCAGGAGGTCCAGCGCGACCCGCTGTTCCGCGCTCCGGCCCCGGAGCCCGAACGCTTCCCGGTCACCCCGCACCAGCTGCACCGACTTGTCCGGCTTGACCCGGCCGAGCGCACTACCGTTGGACGAGGTGAGAACGAGGCCAGTGTGGCAGGGAATGTCGCGGGCCGCTTCGCAGTCCAAGGTGCCTGATTCGTATAGTTCCTCGATGTCGCCACTGCCGATGTCCAGCTCCGTCATCCCGGTCCAGCCCGAATCGACCGGCAGCTCAGCGCGGTACTCCTGAGCCGCCAGCCCGACCGCGGCGGCCTTGACTCGCAGCGGCAGGTCCTTGCTGACGAGAACGACGTCTTCGCCCTCGGCGGCCAGGCTGCACGCCACGGAAAGGATGCGCGAGTCGTTGTCCCCCAGCCGGAACCCGGCCGGCAGGACCGTCGGGTCGGAGTGGTTCAGTTCGACCCTGACCGTGCCGCCGAGCGCGCCGACCGGCAGTTCCGCGTCCAGCCTGCCGTGCTCGATGCGCAGGTCATCGAGATGACGCAGGGCCTGGCGGGCGAAGTAGCCCAGTTCGGGATGGTGCCGTTTGGCCTCCAGTTCGGTGATGACGACAACCGGCAGGACCACCCCGTGCTCATCGAAACGGGTGATCGCGGCCGGATCGGCCAGCAGGACACTGGTGTCGAGTACATACGTACGGCGACCTTGAGGATTGACCACGCAGACTCCCCTGGGCGCCGGGGCAGGCCCGGCGCCAAGACAGGACACAGACGTGTCGGATGGGCCGGGCCTGGCCTCCAAAGGGCCGCGCCGGCCCTTCTGTCATCTCGCCTGCACGCAAAGCGCGAAGCTTAGAGATTCGAGGGCCTTCCCGGGAACGGCACCGCGCCGTCCACCACTACCGAAGGTACCCGTGAACGCGAGTCGGCAAAAGCACCGCTGAGTTACTAAGCCACAATTCTGCGCTTAACCTGCGGTAACGTTACGAACCCTTGGTTGCGTGCCGCGTCGCGCCAAGCCCTGGCTGGCCAGGCTCGCAGATGCAGGGAGCCGCCGAACACGGGGAAATACCCGTTATGAGCCGAACCGCCGATTACGTGCCGCATAGGAGCGGAGGGCCCGCAAGAAGTCGACCTTGCGGAAGGCGGGCCAGTAGGCGTCGCAGAAATAGAACTCCGAGTGGGTGCTCTGCCAGAGCAGGAAGCCGCCAAGCCGCTGCTCACCCGAGGTGCGGATGACGAGATCGGGGTCCGGCTGGCCCGCCGTGTAGAGGTGCTCGGCGATGTGTTCCACATCGAGCGCCTCGGCCAGTTCCTCGATCGTGGTCCCCCTGTTCGCGTGGTCCTGCAGCAGGGAACGTACCGCATCGGCGATCTCGCGCCGGCCACCGTAGCCGACCGCGACGTTGACCAGGAGGCCGGGATAATGCGCCGTCGCCTCGGCCGCGTCCTTCAGCACCTGGACCGTGTCACCGGGCAGCAGGTCAAGCGCGCCCACCGGATTCACGTGCCACTGCTCGGCGACCAGGCCCTGCACGGTGTCCTCGATAATCTTCAGCAGCGGCACCAGCTCGGCCGCCGGCCGGGCCAGGTTGTCGGTGGAAAGCAGCCACAGGGTGACAACCTCGACGCCGGTCTCGCGGCACCAGTCGAGCAGCTCGAAGATCTTGTCCGCGCCCTTGCGGTGGCCGCTGCTGACGTCCCGGAATCCGGCTGACCTGGCCCACCGCCTATTGCCGTCGCACATCACTCCGACGTGGCGCGGGATGGCCTCCGGCGACAGGGAAAGCTCGAGCCTGTGCTCGTAGAGCCGGTAGACCAGATCACGAAGTCCCATGCGGCGGCCTTCCTCATCGCCGTGAAGATCTAGCAGAAACGTATCCAACGAATGGAACGGTTCGGTCGGCGACTGTCGTTCCGGGCCGCATGGGACTAATCGGCCGCGGGACCTGACAAGGGGTCCCGCCCGCCAGGGGGCCGCTTTCGCTGCACCCAAGGAGCGGGCAATCGTTATCGTCTTGAAACCTAGGAGGTTCTTTGGCGCAGGCTGGTGACCTGGGTCGGCTCGCGATCGAGATCAGGCGTTTTGCGGCCCCTGGTCCCGTACTTCCTCGACCTGCCGCAGGGCAGCACGTAGCCTGGACAGCCAGGCATCCGCGTTCTCCCCGGTCAGTCGCACGCACCAGGCCAGCGCGTCGCTCCGGCTGCGCGCCACGCCCGCGTCGACCAGCGTGTCGAGCACCCGGCGCTCGGGCTGGCGCAGCCTGGTCATGACCGGTACCGACAGTGTGGTGAACATCTCAGTCACGCCCGCGCAGCTGGCGCCCCAGGACACCTTGCGCCGGAACTTGTGCTCGGCCTCCCGCGCGATCTCGATCCGGCGTCCCCTGGTCTCCTCGCGGAACCTGCGGATCCTGCCCTCGGCGGCGGCGGCCCGCTCGGCGTCCGACCCGCCGGCCGCCTCGGGGGCGGCTAGGGCCCCGAGGACGGTTATCTCCTCGCGGTCCACCTGGATGTCCGGCGCGGCCGTGAACCAGTCGCCGGGAAGCCGGCCGGTAAACCAGCCGTGCACCTCCGCCGCGGTGCTCGCCCGGCCCGACGCACCAGAAGCGCCCGGCTCGCTGCCTCGACCGCTGGTCGCCTCGCTACTAGCGTTCGTGTCGTCATTCGCCCCGGTCGCGTCATCCGCTGACCCGGCACCTGCTTGCTGTGTATTCATGTAATTATGATTACACCACTGCGCCGGCGCGTCAAACACCCCGGTAGCGCCGCCGGGCCGCTAGTCCTTCTCCTGGAGCATCAGCAAGCCCTCGCGACGCCGGATGCCGCTGCGACCACGCGGCCAGGCCGGTCCCGCTGGTCCCGCTGGTCCCATCCGCGCGTTTTCCGCTCAGCTGTGCGAGATGTCCGGTTTTATCATGGAGGATTTTGGTTTCGTGGAGACTTTTAGGTACTGGGATCCCTAAGAATTTCCACGTAGCGCGAAATTTCCAAGATCTTTTTCGGGATGGGCACACCAGGATTTCGCCTGGACCTCATGGCTCACACTGGCACCACAACACTACGAACGAGGCAGCGAAAATAAGCCGGGCGGGCCGCGAAGGGGACGCCGTGGCGGGTCAGACGAGGCCGGCGGCGAGGGCGGCGGCGACCTGAGGGTAGACGCGGATCGCGCCGGCGAACTGGGAGCCGAAACTGACCGGGACCACCTGAACGTCCATGCCGGGCTGCGGCGCCTGGATCATCCAGCCGTTGCCCAGGTAGATGGCAACGTGCGAGATGTAGCCGGGGTCGGTCGGGTCGGTGTGGTAGAAGAGCAGGTCGCCGGCCGCGAGCTGGCTGGCCGGCACGGCCGGGCCGGTCCTGGCCTGGTCGGCGGCTACCCGTGGCATGCTGATGCCCGCCTGCGCGAAGGCCCACTGGACCAGGCCCGAGCAGTCGAACGACGCCGGGCCCGCGGCGCCCCACACGTACGGCCGGCCGCGAGCGCTCTCCGCGGCGCGCAGGGCCGTGAGCAGCTGGCTCGTAGTCATGGCCGCGCCGCCCGCCGCGCCGCCCGTGGCGGAGCCGCCCGCGGCCGCGCCGCCGCCGGTCGCGGAACCGGCCGGGATCATGCCCGCGGACGTCCTGGTCACCTCCGTGACCAGCGGCTCGACGGCCGCGCCGCGCGGCAGGACCCGCTTGATCAGTCCGACCAGCGAGGCCACGCTCGAGGGCGGCGCGCTGATCACGATGGCGTTGGCGGCCGGCATCCCCAGCGACCTGGCGGTCGAGTCGGACACCACGGCATCGACCCCGCTGATGCCGACGGTGCCGAACGCGACCACCGGCAGCCGTTCGGGCCGGCGCCCCACCGCGGTGACCTCGCGGCCCAACCTGAGCCGGTCCAGGGTGCCCATGGTGTAAGACACCGCGACGCCGCCGTCGGCCACTCCTTGCCACAGCGAGGTAGCGGCCGCAGTGGGCCGGGCGGCGTAAGCGCGGAAGGTGGACGGATCGACGCCGAGGACGGCCGTATACGACCCGTTAATCTTGATCTTGGCCGCTTCGACGGGATCGGTGCTGGTGACCCCTTGCTGCCGCGACACCGCGGCCAGGACCCGGCCGGACAGCGAGAACGGCGCGACCACCAGCAGATCCGCCTGCCGCAGCCCGCGCAACGGGGCGACCTGCGCGGGGCGGGACGGCCCGGTGCCCGTCGCGGCGGAAATCCTGGCCATGGTCGCCGCGCTGGCGACGGGGACCGCGAACGGCTGGCCGTCGCCATCGGCGGTCCCGCCGAGCGCCGGCACGACCGGCTCCGTCGTGTCCGCCGGAGCGGGCCTGGCCGTCGGCAGGCCCCCCGCGCGACCGCTCGCCGTGGACGGCCCGCCGCCCGCCGTGACCAGCACCGCGCCCACGATGACTGCGATGACCGCCAGCACGCTGATCACCACGGCAAGCGGATGCCCGGAGACCGGGGACCCCCCGGGCCGCCCGTTCATGATCAGTCGCCGCAGACGCATCGCCTCCACGATATGTCCCCGCCCCCCCGTCCTGGCTAGAGCCAGGCTGGCGAAAACGTCCCGAACAACGGCCGGAACCGTTAGGACGGGACGGCGAGCGCCTCCCTAAGCCGCTCCGGGGTGGTGACCGGAGCCTGGCAGGTGAACTGCCGGCAGACGTAGGCGGCCGGCGCCCCGTTCACCAGCCCCCGCCCGGCCAGCAGCGGCACGGCCGCCCCGGTGCCGGGGGCGGCGGACTCCATGCCGTCGCCGAACGCGAGCACGGCGCCAGGCGGCGCCGCGTGCAGCGCGGTCTCGTGCAGGGCGCGGGTCCGCTCATCCTCGGGGGCGCCCACGACCGCGATCTCGGCCGGCCCGGCCAGCCACGCCTCGGCCACGGCCAGGCCCGTGCCCGCCGCCCGCGGGTACCTGGCCGCGATGGCAGGCAGCACGCCGAGCGCCGCCACCGCGGCCGCCCGGTGCCGGGTCGAGCCCGTCAGGGCGGAGTAGCTAAGCAGCGCGTCGGCCACCGCGAACGCGCCCGAGGGCGTGGCGTTGTCGGCGGGATCGGCGGGCCGGAAGATCAGCGCTTCGCCGTCCGCGGCGGTGTCGTAGAAGCCTCCCGACCCGTCGGCGAAGGCGGTCAGCGCGAACTCGAGCAGCTGGCCGGCCAAGGTCAGCCAGCGGTCCTCCCCCGTCACCCCGGACAGGGCCAGGAATCCCGCCGCGACGCAAGCGTAGTCCTCGAGGGCACCCGCGGTGTTCCCCGCGGTCGCGTCTCGCGAGGTACGGACCAGCCTTCCGTCCGCCAGGTGCACGGCGGCCAGCAGCGCGGCGGCGTCGCGCGCGGCCGCGGTGAGGTCCGGCCGCCGCAACAGCAGGCCGCCTTCCGCGAGCGCGGAGATGGCCAGGCCATTCCACGCGGCCACCACCTTGTCGTCGCGGCCCGGCCGGACCCGGTCCCCGCGGGCCGCCAGCAGCGCGCTCCTGACGCGGGCCAGCCGGGCGGCGTCCGCGGGCTCCGCCCGGCGCTGCAGCACCGAGGCGCCGTGCTCGAACGTGCCCGCTTCGGTGACGCCGAAGGCCTGGGCCGCGAACTCGCCGTCCTCGGGTCCGAGGACCGCGACCAGCTCGGCGGGGTCCCAGACGTAGAACTTTCCCTCTTCGCCCTCGCTGTCGGCGTCCAGCGAGGCCGCGAAGCCGCCCTCGTCGGTGCGCAGCTCGCGCAGCATCCAGTCGAGGGTCTCTTCCGCCACCCGGCGGCCCAGCGCCGACCCGGTGCGACGCCAGAGGTTCAGGTAGACCCGGGCCAGCAGCGCGTTGTCGTAGAGCATCTTCTCGAAGTGCGGCACGACCCAGTCGGCGTCCACCGAGTACCGAGCGAACCCGCCGCCCAGCTGGTCGTACATGCCGCCGCGGGCCATGGCCTCGCAGGTATGGTCGGCCATCCGCAGCGCGACGGGGTCGCCGGTCCGCTGGTGGTAACGGAGCAGGAACTCACACACCATCGACGGCGGGAACTTGGGCGCGCGGCCGAACCCGCCCGCCGCGGCGTCGTACCCGCGGTCGAGCTCCGCCACCGCCGCCTCGGTCACCTCGCGGAACCTCAGCTCCTGAGCACCGTCTTGGGCCCGCAGGGCCTGGGCGGTGGCGGACGCGTTCTCGGCCAGGGCGGCGGCGATCTGCCTGGCCCGGTCCGTCACGTCGCCGCGCTGGCTCTGCCAGGCCCGCGAGACGTTCAGCACCAGCTGCCGGAAATGGTCGCGCGGGAAGTAGGTGCCGCAGAAGAACGGCTCGCCTTGCGGGGTCATGAACACGGTCATCGGCCAGCCGCCCTGGCCCGTCATCGCCTGCGTCGCGGTCATGTAGACCGCGTCCACGTCGGGGCGTTCCTCCCGGTCCACCTTCACTGCGACCACGTGCTCGTTGAGCAGCGCCGCGGTCTGCGGGTCCTCGAACGATTCGTGGGCCATCACGTGGCACCAGTGGCAGGCGGCGTAGCCGACCGAGAGCATGACCGGAACGTCGCGCCGGGCGGCCTCGGCGAACGCCTCGTCGTCCCAGGGCCACCAGTCGACCGGGTTGTCCGCATGCTGGAGCAGGTAGGGGCTCGTCGAATTCCTCAGCCGGTTCACCAGAACTACGGTACTGGCCCGGGGGGACGACCCCCCGGAACCCCCCGCTGCGCTGTGCTGGCCCGGGGGACGACCCCCCGGAACCCCCCGCTGCGCTGTGCTGGCCCGGGGGACGACCCCCCGGAACCCCCCGCTGCGCTGTGCTGGCCCGGGGGACGACCCCCCGGAACCCCCCGCTGCGCTGTGCTGGCCCGGGGGACGACCCCCCGGAACCCCCCGCTGCGCTCCGCGCCCCGGCTGTGGTGCTCGCCGTAGTACCGCGCGGCCGGAGGGGGCCGGAGGCCCCCTCGCGGGCCGCGTGATGGCGGCTTCGCCGCGATCCTCGCCGTACGTGAAGCGGCTTCGCCGCGATCCTCGCCGTACGTGAAGCGGCTACGCCGCGATCCTCGCCGTACGTGAAGCGGCTACGCCGCGATCCTCGCCGTACGTGAGGCGGCTACGCCGCGATCCTCGCCGTACCGACGAGGTGGCGGCGGGCTACAGCACGGTAGGCCTGGCCGAACAGGAAGAAGACGGCGCCCATGACGCCGACGAAGAAGCCGAGCGGCCAGTTGGTCTGGTAGGAGACCGCGATCCCGATCCACACCGTGACCAGCGCGATCCCGACGGAAAAGGTCATCGCGAGCATCGGTCTCGCGGTCAGCGACCTGGCCGCGGCGGCGGGGCCGATCATCAGGCTGAACATCAGCAGGGCGCCCACCACCGGCACCGTCATGCTGGTGGCCAGGGCCATGACCAGCAGGAACCTGAGGTCCATCCGGCGGGGTGACACCCCACGCGCCTCGGCCACCTCGGGCATCGCCGAGGAAAGCAGCAGCGGGCGGAACATGACGATGATCGCCGCGATCGACACCACGCCGAGCACGAGGATGGGCAGTACCTCGTCCTGGCTGACCCCGAACACCTCGCCGAACAGCAGTGAGTACGCCTCCTGCGCGTACTCGGTGCTCCAGCTGACGAACAGCGCCCCGACGCCGAGCATGAGCACGAACGTCATCGCGGTGGCCACGTCGGGCCGGGCGCGGCGGCTCAGCCCGGCGATGCCGAGCGCCCCCGCCACCGAGAAGACCGCCAGGCCCACGAACGCGTTGAGCCCGAGCAGGCTGGCCCCGGCCGCGCCGGCGAAGGCGCCGTTTGGGATGGCGTGCGCCGCGAACGTCGACCCGCGCAGCACCGCGAAGAACCCCGTCACGCCGGCGATCACCGCCACCACCGTGGCCGCGATCCAGGTGTTCAGCATCAGGCCGGTGAACATACCTGCTCCGTATCCGGGATGTCGTGGGCCACTTCCCCGCGGTCGGGCAGGCGCAGGTACGTGACCAGGTAGCCGCCCACGATCAGCGTCACCACGAAGAAGCTGACCGGCCAGCCCCGGCCCGCGGGCCACCAGTAGAAGCTGTCGTACGCGAGCACGATGCCGATCCAGATGGCCGCCACCCCGATGGCCGCCGCCACGGCCACCGCCCGGACCGGGCCCTTCGCGAGCCGCAGCGCGGTCGCGGCCGGCCCGATCAGCAGCGCGGTGCTCAGCACCGCGCCGATGATCACGGCAGAAAGCGCCACCGACACGGCGAGCGCCATCAGGAAGGCCGCGCCCACCGCGCGCACCGGCACGCCGCGGGCGGCCGCGATGTCCGGGCTGAGCGAGCTCAGCAGCAGCACCCGGGCCAGCACCAGGACGGTGCCCAACGCGAGCAGCGCGGACACGATGAGGGCGGGCACGGTGGAGGAGGTGATGACGAAGATCGAGCCGAACAAGATGGTGAACGACGCGCCGGTCGTGGCGCTGTACTGGGTGCCCAGGTACAGGAACAGCGCGGCCAGGCCGAGGGCGGCGCCGAGCACCACGCCGGTGGCCACGTCCCGGCCGCGGCGGCGCTGGATGCCGATCATCTCCATGAACGCGGCCGCGCCCGCGCCGAAGGCCAGGTACCCCCAGAACTGGTTGATGCCGATCAGGAAGGCGCCGGATCCTCCGGTGGTGGCGATGTCGCCGAGGGAATGACCGGCGAACGACTGGCCGCGGGTGACGGTGAACACGCCGACCACGGCGGAGGTGATGGCGATGACGGTCCCGACGGCCAGCGCGATGTGCACCGGCCCGCTGCCGAAAAAGCCCGGCTCGAAGATGTACCTGAGCACGCTCACCCCACCACGTGAACGTCCTCGGCGGCGGTCGCCGCGTCGTCGGCCCCTTCCGGGGCGGCCACCACCAGGACCCGCCCGTGCACCCGGATCACGTCGACGTGCTGGCCGTACAGCCGGGACAGGACCTCAGGCTGAACCACCTCGTCGGTGCGGCCCACCGCGACCCGGCCCGCGGCCACGTAGACGATCCGGTCCATCACCGGTACCAGCGGGTTCATGTCGTGCGCCGAGAGCAGGACGGCGATCCCCTCGGCCCGGGACAGCCGGGCCAGCACCGAGACGATCCCCTGCTCGCTGGAGATGTCGAGGTTGGCCAGCGGCTCGTCGAGCAGCAGCAACCTCGGCCGGCTGATCAGCGCGTGCGCGATCATGACCCGCTGCTGTTCACCGCCGGATAGCTCGCCGACCCGCGCGTCGGCGTACCGCCGCGCGCCCACGGCGGTCAGCATGTCGTCAACGAGCTCGCGGCGAGCCCGGGACGGGAGCCGGACGCCGAACTTGTGCCCGTCGACCCCGAGCGACACCACGTCCCTGACCCGCAGCGGCATGTCCGGCTCGATGGCCAGCTTCTGCGGCACGTACCCGATCGAGGCATCGCGGGGCGGCCGCGGCGCGCCGTCGATGAGCACCGAGCCCTGGGTCACCGGCTGCAGGCCGAGAATGACCCGGAGCAAGGTGGTCTTGCCCGCGCCGTTCGGCCCGATGAGGCCGGTGAACTCACCGGGCCGGATGACGAACGAGACGTCCCGGAGGATCTCCCGGCCGCCGAGCCTGACCCCGACTCCGTCGAGCCGGAGCAATTCGCTGGTCATCACAGGTGCTCGGTCGAGACCTTGCTGGCCACGGCCTTCTGCAGGGCCTGGACCTCGGCCAGCATCCACGACTGGTAGTCAAAGCCGGGCTCCGGCATCGTCTCGTAGACGCCGACCACCGGGATGCCGTTTGCCTGCGCGAGCGTGATGAACGATTCGGTCAGCGAGTCCGTCACCTGCTGATTATAGACAAGCACCTTCACCTTGTGCTGCGTGAACAGGCTCCGCTCCACCGCGACGTCCTGCGCCGACGGATCGGTGCCGTTCATGATGTCGGCCTGGAAGGCAAACGGTGTCAGGTTGTCGGCGCCGATCGCCTGGAGCAGGTAATCCGCTACCGGCTCGGTGGTCGCGACCGGGGTGTTCGGGTACTTCGCCTTGAAAGCAGCCATCGCGCGGTCCCACGCGGTCAGCGAGCTGATGAAGGCGGCCGCGTTGGCCTTGAAATACGAGGCATGGGCCGGGGCGAGGGCGGCCAGGTCGGCCGCGACCGCGTTGGCAACGGCCGGCATGGTGCCCGGCTTGTACCACAGGTGGGGGTTCGGCGTGCCGGCTGGCAGGCCCAGCAGGTCCTGCACCACGACAACCTTGCGCGACGAGCTCGGGGCCGCGTTCTCGATCGTGTTCATGAAGGTGTCGTAGCCGACGCCGTTCTGCACCACGAGCTGGGCGGCGCTGACCTCCCGGGCGACAGACGCGCTGGCCTCGAAGGTGTGCGGGTCGGTGTTCGGATTGCTCATAATGGCGCTGACCTGGACGTACTTCCCGCCGACCTGCGACAGGACGTCGGCGTACTCGTTCTCCGCGCCCACCGCGACGATGGTGCCGCCGGAGCCGCCTGAGCCGCTCGCCCGCAGCGCTAGGGAGGAGGAGCAGCCGGTCGCCAGCAGCGCCGCGGCGAGCGGCAGGACGGCAAACAGGAACCTGCGGCGACTCCGCATGATCGGCGCTCCTCAGCTCGGGGGAAGGCTCGCAGACCGGGATGGCCTGCCTTCGCGATAATGATAATGATTCCCAATTTCGTTTGCAACATGGCTAGCGGTTAGCATGGTCGTGGGCCGGAGCGGACGGTAAACGACGCCGGCCGGCCCACGATCAGGAGACGGAGGCCCGCACGCGTTGGGCGCAAGCGCACCGAGGTTGTACCGTGCGACTGTGACGATGCCGCAGCCGGAAGAGCACGTGCCGGCCGGGGCCGCGGTCCCCGCCCGCGGTACCCGGGCGCGCGGAACCAGGCAGGCGCAAGCCCTAGCCGCGGCCCTGGACCGGCTGCCCGGCTTCCGCAGCGCCCAGGAGATCCACGCCGAACTGCGCCGCGACGGCGAGCACGTCGGACTCACCACCGTCTACCGGCACCTGCAGGCGCTCAGCGAGCAGGGTCGCATCGACGCGATCCGCGACGACAGCGGCGAGATCCTCTACCGCCAGTGCGAAACGAGCGTGCACCATCACCATCTGACCTGCCGCAACTGCGGGCGCAGCGTGGAGGTGGAGGGGCGGGCGGTGGAGCAGTGGGCGGAACGGGTCGCCGCGGAGGCCGGCTTCACCGCTGTGGGCCACACGGTCGAGCTGTTCGGCCTGTGCCCCGAGTGCGCTAGTTAAGGTTCAGCCCCGGCTCGCCGTCGCCAGAGCTAGGCCCGCCGTTCGCCGCCGCCAGCTCGGCCTTGCGGTCGGAGGCGAACATGTGGACGTACTCCTGGCCGGACAGCTTCTGGATCGCGCTGATCACCTGCTCGGCGATCAGCCGCCTGGCCTTGCCTGGCGGCCCGGCGGTGAGCTCAGGGGGGAATTGCAACGGCGCGCCGATCCGCACCTCGATCCGGCCGGGTCGCGGCACCACGCGGCCCGGGGGCAGTACCCGCCGGGTCCCGAGGATGGCCACCGGGATGACGGGCAGGCCGGACTTGAGCGCCAGGTAGCCGACGCCCGGCCGGCCGCGGTACAGGCGCCCGTCCGGCGACCTGGTGCCTTCCGGGTAGATGCCGAACAGGTTCCCCTCCCGCAGCAGGACCAGCGCCGCGTCCAGCGTGTCCTGGGCGGCGCGCGGCCCGTCCCGGTCCATCTGCAGCTGGTTGGTGGCCTTCAGGTACGCGGCCCACAGCCGGGCCGCGGGCCCGGAGGCGGTGAAGTACTCGGCCTTGGCCGAGAACGTCACCGGCCGGTCGAGCATCAGCGGCAAGAAGACGGAGTCGACGACCGACTGGTGGTTAGCGGCGAGGATCGCGCCGCCCGCGACGGGCACGTGCTCGGCGCCGGTCACCTTCGGGCGCCAGATGGTGTGCAGGAACGGCCCGGCGACGATGCGCGATAGCTGGTATTGCACAGGTCACTTTCTGCCTTACGCGGGCTGGCCGGCGGTTCGTGAGTCAGAAGATCCGGAGACGGCAGTACCAAGATAGCGTGCCTGGCGATCTTGGTAGGCGGTAGCCGCGGCGACCGCGATGCCGAGCGGCAGCGCCAGCGGCAGCACAGCGGCCGGCACGATCACCCCGGAGTCGTCGGCGAACCAGCCCAGCACCGGCAGCAGCCACAGCACCCCCAGGACGGGGGCGAGCAGCGGCTGCGCCGTATAGGCCAGCGGGATGGTCTTCAGCCGGAACCACGCGGGCCGCCACAGCATCAGCCCGGTCACCGCGACCACGACCGGGACCAGCGGGCTGAACGCGCTGACCGACAGCGAGCCGAGGTTGGAGTCGATCTTCCGCAGCAGCAGGGCGCCCGAGTGCCCGTGCACCGAGCTGCCCGCGAAGGACCCGATGTCAGACGGGCCGGTGGCCGGCGTGAAGTAGCTGATCAGCGCGAAGACCGCGAACAGGGCGAGCCCGCTGACCGCGGCAACCAGCAGCAGGCGCCAGCTGAGCCTGATCCCGGCCACGGCCGCGGCCAGCAGCAGGAAACACGGCACCATGGCGATCGTGCCGCCGACCTTGCCGCCGAACCCGGGCCAGCCGGAGGCGAACACCGCGAACACGCCGATCACGGCCACCGCCAGCAGCGCCGGCCGCCGGGACGACGGGTAGCGCCGGAGCGCCAGCAGGGCTAGCCACGCCGCGGCGAACAGCGCGGTGACGCCGTAGATGCCCAGCGCCTCGTTGCCGATGCCGTAGAACCGGCCGGCTTCCAGCAGGGAGAGCCCGAACGGCGTCTGCAGCTGCAGCCGGGATCCGGTCATCACGTCGGTCGCCAGCACGACCAGGGTCAGCAGGCAGATCACGCCGAACGGCCCGAGCGGATCACGCCGCCACGGCCCGGCCAGCGCGGCCGCCCCGATGACCAGCGCCCAGGCCGCGGCCATCCCGTACAGCCACGCCGCGGGATAGGCGAACAGCCACCATGGCACCAGGTTGGCCAGGAAGGTGCCGAGAGGCACCGCGGCGGCGAACACCCCGGCCACCCGCCACCACCGGGCCCGCCGCCGGCGCCGTTCCGGCGCGGCGCCCCAGCACGCCAGCCCGATCGCGGCCAGCACGAGCGCGTCGGCCAGCAGGTAGGCCCAGAAGAACTCGCTGTGCGTCGACCACCAGACCTGCTCGGCCGTGTCCCGCCCCACCAGCGAGGCGACCGTCGGGGCCAGCGCGCCCCGGCCGCCCCGGGTGATCTGGGCGCCGACGACGCCGGCCGGCGCGGGCCGGCCGAGCCAGCCGAGCACGGTCGGGGCCAGGTCGGTGAGCACGACCAGCCCCGGCTGCCGCGTCGAGCTGGCGTCGAGCAGGCCGGCCCGGTAACCGGGCCCGCTGACCAGGGCCAGCTGCAGGTGCGGCGGACGGGTCGTGGCGCCGGGCGCGGTGACCAGCAAGGTGGTGCCAGCGGGCAGTTCCGCCGCGATGCGGGCGAGTTCGGAGTCCGCGGCGGCAAGTACCGACGCCCGTTCGGTAGATCCGGTATTTCCCAGGTCCACCACGGTCAGCGGGCAGCGGGACAGCACCCCGGCGGTGAGGCCGGCCGCCGAGGGCAGGTAGGAGGCGACGTGCCCGGCCCGGTCGGCCAGGGCCAGCGCGGCTCCCGGGCCGACGGCGGTGGCGCAGCCCGCGGCGCCGGCCAGCAGCCCCCAGTCGGGGTCGTTGTGGAACCGCTGGTTATAGGACTCCAGCGCGCCCAGGCCGGGGACCTCGGCCCCGCCCCCGGCCGCGACCACGGCCGGGAACGTCCCGCAGGCGGTGCCGGTGTGCTCGGACTGAACGCGGGCGCCCGCGTTCAGCGTGAGCCAGCCGTCGGCCGGGCAGCTGAGCGGCGGCACCGCGTAGTCCGCGAGCGACCCCACCGAACCCTGGCCGGCCAGCCGCCACAGCGCGGGCGTCGCGGCCGGGGAGACCTCGCTCCAGCGCAGGCCGGATAGGCCGACCACGACGACGTGCCGCGCGGGCGCGGGCACGGACATGGGCGTGGCGGCGCGGGCCGGGCTGGCGGCCAGGACCGCGAGCAGGCAGCCCAGAAGCACCGCCCGTACCACAGCTGGCCTCATCCACACTCGCCCACGGTATCTGGCCCAAGCTCTTTATTCAGAACGAGGCGTCGTGCACCTCGATGTGCCCGGTCTCGCCCTCCTGGACCTCGCCGATCAGCGCGGCGGGCAGCCCCTGGGCCCGCAGCTCGCCCAGCAGGGCGGACGCCGCGGCCGGCGGCGTGGCCAGCAGCAGGCCGCCGGAGGTCTGGGCGTCGTGCAGGAGTACGGCGAGTTCGGCCGGGATGGCGGCGTCGAGGGTGATGACACCGCGCATCCGGTCGGTGTTCGCCCGGGTGCCGCCGGACACGTAGCCGGCCGCCGCCAGCTCCGCGGCGCCCGGCAGCAGCGGGACCGCCCCGGCCGTCAGCCGGGCCGACATGCCGCTGGCGGCCAGCATCCGGTGCAGGTGGCCGAGCAGCCCGAACCCGGTCACGTCGGTGGCGGCCCGGACCCCCGCGGCCAGGGCGGCCTGGCTGGCGCCCGCGTTGAGCAGGGTCATGGACGCCACCGCGGCGGCTAGTGCATGGTCAGGGGCCGCGCCGCGCTTGAGCGCGGTGGCGATGACGCCGGTGCCGATCGCCTTGGTCATGATCAGCTGGTCGCCGGGCGCCGCGCGGTCGATGGTCAGCAGCCGGTCCGGGTGGGCCAGGCCCACCACGGCCAGGCCGTACTTGGGCACCGGGTCGTCGATCGTGTGACCGCCCGCGACGAAGCAGCCGGCCTGCGCCGCCACCTGCGCGCCGCCGCGCAGCACCTGGCCGAGGAGGGCGAGGTCGAGCCCTTCCCCCGGCCAGGCGGCCAGGTTGACCGCGAACAGCGGGCGGCCGCCCATCGCGTACACGTCGGACAGCGCGTTCGCGGCCGCGACCCGGCCCCAGTCGAACGGGTCGTCGACGATCGGGGTGAAGAAGTCCGTGGTCAGCACCAGCGCGCGCTCGTCGTCCAGGCGCAGCACCGCCGCGTCGTCGCCTTCGAGCGCACCGATGAGCAGGTCGCCGGCGGCCGGGCCCAGCGCCGGGACGCCATCCTCGCCGGGTCCGGCCATGGTCGCGAACAGCGCCTCGAGCTTGGCCAGCGGCAGCTTGCACGCGCAGCCCGCGCCGGGCGACAGCGACGTCAGCCGGGGGGCCTGGGTCTGGTCAGTGGTCACGCTCGCCACTGTAGCCGCGGGCTCCGGCGACCTCTTTTTTCACCTCTCTACCTACACATCACCCGGTCACGTCGTCCCCCATCTCTCTTTTACTCCTTTTTCTTTTTTTTCTTCCTACTCATTTTCTCTCTTTCTCTTATACCCTATTGGAGAGCCTGATGTTTTTACCGCTTTAGCTACAGGCCGAAGGGGGGCTGTATGGGGCGAGGCTCATGCTAGTCGGTGTAGATCTTATGCGGTGAGCGGTCTCTTTTTTCTTTGTGTTTTTTTTTTTTTTTTTTTCTTCTCCTTTTTTATTATCAAATTTTATATTCTATTTTTGTTTTTGTATATTTTCATCTTCAGCTTTTTTTATTTATTTATTTTTTTAAATTTTTTTTTTTTTTTTTTTTTTTTTTTTTTTAATTATTCTTTTTTTTTTTTTTTTTTTTTTTTTTTAATTAATTCTTTTTTTTATATTTTCTCTTTTTTTTTTCTATAATCTTTTTTTTTTTTTTTTTTTTTTTTTTTTTCTCACGGTTAGATTTTTTTTATTTTTTTTCCTATTTGGGGGTACTTTTTCACTTGGAGAGCCGACACGTAGAGGAGGTTAGCGTTTATTTTTTTTTTTTTTTCTTTTTTTTTCTACACTTTCTTTTTTTTTTCTTTTTTCTTTTTTTCTTTTTCTTTCTCTCTTTTCTCTTTTTCTTTTACTTATAGGACGAGCACGCGATCGGTCGCATTAGTTCCCCGAACCCACCACGATCAGCCGCATCTCCCGCTCACTTTTTCTCTTTTTTTTCTTTTTTTCTCTTTTTTTTTTTTTTTTTTTTTTTTTTTCTTTCTTTTTTCCCTTCTCTTTTCCCCTTCCTACCCTCTCACTCCTTTCCCTTCTCTCCTCTTAATTTTACAATATATCTCTCTTTGTTCTTTTCTTTCTCTTTTTTTTTTTCTTTTTCTTTTTTCTTTTTCTCTTTCTTTTTCTTTTTTTTGTTTTCTCTATTTGTGCTATTTTTTTTCTTGTCTTTCTTTTTCCCCTCCGCACCGCTCCTTGCCTCTTGTTCCTCTCTCTGTCTTTTTTTTTTTTTTTTTTGTTCGGCTGTCTCGGGGGCTCTTTTTTTTTTGGTCTTGTTTTTTTTTTCTTACCGGCTAAGGTTTAACCGATGTCCACGACAAAGAAGCAGGCACACAGTTTCGTCGTGGTGGCCAGCCGGCTGCCGGTCGACCGGGCCGAGGGCCCGGACGGCGAGACGACCTGGCGGCCCAGCCCAGGCGGGCTGGTGACCGCCCTTGAACCCGTCATGCGCGAGGCGGGCGGCGTGTGGGTCGGCTGGTCAGGCGACGCGGGCCCGGCCCCGGGGCCGTTCGAGGCCGAAGGCCTGCAGCTGGTCGGGATAGGACTTTCCGAGACCGAGGTCCGGAGGTTCTACGAGGGGTTCGCCAACGCGACGCTGTGGCCGCTGTATCACGACGTCATCGCACCGCCCCAGTTCCACCGCAGCTGGTGGGAAACCTACGTGGCGGTCAACCGGCGCTTCGCCGAGGCGGCGGCGGAGCAAGCCGCCGAAGGGGCGACGGTATGGGTCCACGACTACCAGCTCCAGCTGGTGCCGCGGATGCTCCGGGAGCTGCGCGGCGACCTGCGGATCGGCTTCTTTAACCACATCCCGTTCCCCGGTTACGAGATCTTCGCCCAGCTTCCGTGGCGCCGGCAGGTGGTCGAGGGCCTGCTCGGCGCGGACCTGATCGGGTTTCAGCGCCGCGCCGACGCGGCGAACTTCCTGCGCGCCTGCCGCCGGGCCGCGAGCCTGACCACGAAGGGACCGACCGTGCGGGTGGACGGCCCGGACGGCCCGCGCGAGGTGCGGGCGGCGGCGTTCCCGATCTCGATTGACACGGCCGGCCTCAGCGAGATCGCGCGGCGGGAGGACGTCAAGAAGCGAGCGCAGGAAATCCGGGAGGCCCTGGGCCAGCCGGAGGTGGTGCTGATGGGCATCGACCGGCTCGATTACACCAAGGGGATACTGCACCGGCTGCGGGCCTACGGCGAGCTGCTCAACGAGGACCGCCTCGGGGCGCAGACCGTCCTGGTTCAGGTCGCGAGCCCGAGCCGGGAGCGGGTAGAGGCCTACCGCGAGCTGCGCGAAGAGGTCGAGCAGATGGTGAGCCGGATCAACGGCCGGCACGGGGAGGTCGGGTCCCCCCCGGTCCACTACCTGCACCAGTCCTATCCCAAGGAGGAAATGGCCGCGTTCTACCTGGCGGCCGACGTCATGCTGGTGACCCCGCTGCGAGACGGCATGAACCTGGTGGCCAAGGAGTACGTGGCCTGCCGCAACGACGAGAGCGGCGCGCTCGTGCTCAGCGAGTTCACCGGAGCGGCCGACGAGCTAGCCGGCGCGTTCCTGGTGAACCCGCACGACATCGAGGGCCTGAAGGACGCCATCGTGCGGGCGGCGACGGTCAGGCCGGCGGAGGCCAGGCGGCGGATGCGCGCCATGCGGCGGCGGGTACGCGAGCACGACGTCGCCTACTGGGCCGCCAGCTTCCTCGGCCAGCTCGGCGGCGCGGGAGGCACGGACGGCGCGGGAGGCACGGACGGCGCGGGAGGCACGGACGGCGCAGACGGCGCAGACGGCGCGGCCCTCTCCTGACCGCGCCGCCTGAGCGCTGGTTAACCGGGGACCGGCGTCCCGCTCACCTAGCCGGCTTTGCCCGGCAGGATCTCCCTGGCCTTGGTCATCAGGCCTTCCTTCAGCACGCTCCAGCCGTTCGGATCCCCCTTCAGCAGCGCGGTGGCGGCGTCCTTGGCCTGCTCGAAGGTGGCATGCGGCGGGATGGGCGGGATGCTGGGGTCGGTCCGCACGTCCAGCACGGTAGGACGATCGGCGGCCAGGGCCTGATCCCAGGCCGCGCCCACCTGGTCCGGCTTGTCGACCGCGATCCCGTGCAGCCCCAGGCTGCGCGCGAACGCTTCGTAGGAGATGTCGGGGAGCTGCTGGGACTCGGTGAACTTCGGCGCGCCCTCCATCGCCCGCATCTCCCAGGTGACCTGGTTGAGATCGTTGTTGTGCAGGACCGCGATGATCAGCCGCGGATCGGCCCACTGCTCCCAGTAATGCTTGACGGTGATCAGCTCGGCCAGGCCGTTCATCTGCATGGCCCCGTCTCCGGCGAACACGATGACCGGCCGGTCCGGGTGGCCGAACTTCGCGCCGATGCCGTAGGGAACGCCCGGGCCCATCGTGGCCAGGTTGCCGGACAGCGAGCCGCGCATGTCACCGCGGAACCTCAGCTGCCGGGCGTACCAGTTCGCCGAGGAACCGGAGTCCGCGGTGACGATGGCGTCCATGGGCAGCCGCCCGGACAGTTCGCGGAACAGCAGCATCGGGTTAACCGGATCGGCTTCGACGTCGGCCTCGGCGTCCATCGACCGCCACCAGCCCGCCACGCCGGCCTCGATGCCCTCCCGCCAGGAGCGGTCCTCCTTGCGCCTGAGGTGGGGGATCAGCGCGCGAAGCGTGGCGGCAGCGTCCCCGACCAGGTTGACCTCGTAGGGGTAGCGCATACCGATGAACTTGGCGTCGACATCGATCTGGATGCCGCGGGCCTGGTCGAACTTGGGCATGAACTGCGTGTAGGGGAAACTCGAGCCGACGGTCAGCAGCGTGTCGCAGTGCATCATCATCTCGTAGCTCGGCCGGGTGCCGAGCAGCCCGATCGACCCGGTCACGTACGGCAGCTCATCGGACAGCACGTCCTTGCCGAGCAGCGGCTTGGCCACTCCGGCACCGAGCAGCTCGGCGACCTCCTCGAGCTCGCGGCGCGCACCGCGGGCGCCTTGCCCGGCCAGGATGGCCACCTTGCTCCCGGCGTTGAGGATCTCGGCCGCCGCGGCGATCCCCTCGTCGGCCGCCGAGGTGACCGGCCATTCCACGCCGAGGGAGGAGGGGACCATCTTGAAGGCGTGGGTCGGCGCGGAGTACTCGAGTTCCTGGACGTCGGCGGGGATGATGATGGCGGTGGGCGCCCGCTCCGCCAGGGCGGTGCGGATCGCCCGGTCCAGGACGTTGGGCAGCTGCTCGGGGACCGTGACCATCTGGACGTACTCGCTGGCCACATCCTTGTATAGCGAGAGCAGGTCGACTTCTTGCTGGTAGGAGCCGCCCATGGCGCTGCGGTTGGTCTGGCCGACGATCGCCACCACCGGCACGTGATCGAGCTTGGCGTCGTACAGGCCATTCAGCAGGTGGATCGCGCCCGGCCCGGAGGTCGCCATGCACACGGCGAAGCTCCCGGTGAACTTCGCGTACCCGACCGCCTCGAAGGCGGCCATTTCCTCATGCCGGGCCTGGATGAACTGGGGCTTGTTCTCCGCCCGGCCCCAGGCGGCGAGGATGCCGTTGATCCCGTCGCCAGGGTAGGCGAATACGTGCTGCACGTCCCAGGCGCGCAGCCGCTCGAGCAGGTAGTCCGCAACTGTCGGTGCCATGTCTGTCCTTCCGTGGCCCGTCGATGGTGGTTAGAGGGCACCGCCGGACGCCCCGGCGATCAGGTGACCGGCCGCGCGGGCGGCCACGGCCATGATGGTCAGGGCGGGGTTGGCGCTGCCCTGGGTGGGCAGCACGCTGCCGTCGGTGATGTAGAGGTTGGGGACCGCGAAACTGCGGCAGTGGCCATTGACGACCCCGTGCCGCGCGTCCTTCGCCATCCGCGCGCCGCCGACCAGGTGGGCATAGCGCTGGATGGTGATGACCTCGTCCGCGCCCGCGGCGCGCAGGATGTCCTCCATGACATGCTGCGCGGCCTGCGCCAGGGCCCGGTCGTTGTCGCACTGGGAGTAGGAAAAGCGGGCTACCGGCAGCCCGTAGGCGTCTTTCTCCTCGGCGAGCGTGACCCGGTTCTCCGGCAACGGCAGGAACTCGCACAGCGCGCCGAGGCAGGACCAGTGCACGTAGTCGCTCATGTACTCGCGCAGCGCGGGACCCCAGTGCCCCTGGGCCGCGACGTGCTCGGCCCAGGTGATCGGCAGCGGCGAGACGGTCTGGATCGAGAACCCCCGCTTGTAGTCCTTGGCCGGGTCCGTCTCGTAGAACTCCTCGCTGCTCACCTCGGGCGGCGGCGCCTTGTACATCCGCACTTCGGCGTCGAAGCGGCCCGCGGTCTGCGGCGCGCCCTGGACCATCAGGTAGCGGCCGACCTGGTCGAACTCATTGCACAGGCCGTCGGGGAAACGACCGGAGGCCGAGTTGAGCAGCAGCCGCGGCGTCTCGATCGAGTATCCCGCCACGGCCACCATCCGGGCCCGCTGGAAACGCTCCCGGCCGCCGCGGATGTAGTGGACCCCAAGCGCCCGGCCGGTGTGCCTGTCGATGGCCACCTGGGTCACCATGGCGTCGGCGCGCACCTCAGCGCCGTGCGCGAGGGCGTCGGGGATGTGCGTGATCAGCGGCGACGCCTTGGCGTTCACCTTGCAGCCTTGCAGGCAGAAGCCGCGGTAGATGCAGTGCGGCCGGTTCCCGAACCGGCCGTTGGTAATCGCCACCGGGCCGACCTTGGCGGTGATCCCGAGTTTGTCCGCGCCGCGCAGGAACACCTCGCCGTTCCCGCCGACCGGGTGCGGCCGGTGCGGATAGCGGTGCGGGTCACCCCAGGGCCAGTGGTCGCCGGCGACCGGCAGCTCCTGTTCGATCTGCTCGTAGTACGGGCGCAGCTCCGGGTAGCTCAGCGGCCAGTCGGCCCCTACCCCGTCGGCGGTGGCCGTCATGAAGTCGCTCGGATGGAAGCGCGGGGTGTAACCGGCGTAGTGGACCATCGAGCCGCCGACGCCCCGCCCGGAGTTGTTCGAGCCCATCGGCACCGGATCCGAGCCCGCGATCACCCGCGGGTCGGTCCAGTACAGGCGATGCGAGCCTGCCTCGTCGCTGACCCAGTCGGTGTCCGGATCCCAGAACGGGCCGGCGTCCAGCGCCGCCACCCGCCAGCCTGCCCGGGCCAGCCGCTGCAGCAGCACGGAGCCGCCCGCGCCGCAGCCCACGATGACCAGGTCGATCTCGTCCTCATCGGCGAACTGCCGCATGTCGCGGCGCAGGGCATGGTTGGTGCGGGTGCCGTCGTCCGGCAGCAGCCAGGCGGACTCGTTGCGCGTGCGAACGCTCTGCGTCCGGGTCATCAGGCTCCCTTCCGGACCGGGTCCTCCGCGGGCCGCTGGTCGCGCACCTCGAACGGCTCGAGCTTGCCGACCCCGGCGTTCTTGTAGCCGCGCGGGTAGGCCGGCCCAGGGAAGCCGATCTCGTTCCACGCGTGCGGGTGGGCGTAGAAGGCCGTGCAGGCGTACCTGGTCCACAGGCTCCACACGTGATCGGCGGGCAGCCCGTGCCAGTCGCCGGACTTCAGGTCCTGGACGCCCTGCACCAGGGCCATCTGGTCGTCCCTGGGGGCATCCGCGAACGAGGTCTCGCACCGGCGGCCGGCGTCCTCGTCAAGGTAGGAGAGTGTGTCCCGCCAAGCCTGACCGTCCTCAGGCATGTCCGCGTACCGCCAGCCGTCGGTCTCTCCCGCTTCCAGCCTGGCGTCGATCATCTCGAGCACCGGCACGGCCAGTTCGTCATACGGCTCGTCCTGGCCGGTGAGCAAGCTGAGCAGGGCCCGGGCGCAGGCTTCCTCGCTGCTGGTGAAGAACTTGGTCGCCGGGAGCGGTCCCACTCGGGCCGCGACGACCTCGGCCGTCACGTCATCCCAGTGCGGAGCCTGGTTCAGCACATTGAAACCGGGGAACCTGCGGTCCCAGGGGGCGTCCCTGGCGTCGCCGCTCACTTCTCCCGCCGCAGGATGGCCGCGAGCAGGCCCATTCCGCCCACCATGGTGACCAGCAACGGGGCCAGCAGCGGCGGTCCCATCTCCATGTTGTAGCGAGCGTTCTTCCAGCCGCCCGGCTTCTGGGAGATACCGCGCGCGTGCAGGTAGGTGCCCTGCAGGCCGTTGGCGACGATCGCCGCCGAGGTGATGGGCAACGCCGTCTTCGCCATCCGGCGGCTGCAGAACCCGGCGACGCCCGACACCGCGCCCACCGGGCCGAGTACGACCGGCAGCCACATCATCTTGTTGCCGAAGCTGGCGCTGTCGTGCTCGAAGTAGATCTCCGCCGCCGTCACCAGCGCACCCGCCGCGGTTAGCGCCGAAAGGCTGCGCTCGAAGCGGCCGGTCTCCACGTTGCGCACCATCCGGTCGATACCGTGCGCGGTCCGGTCCACCGAGCCCAGGCGCACGCCGCGCGATTTCATCTGTTCTCCTCCTGATTCCGGCGGGAGCTGTTGGCCTCGGCCGTCCCGCTATCCCTCGCCCGGTTCCGCACTACCCATGACGCCCGGGCCAAACCTGCCCGCGCGATCGATGGGCCGTGGCCAGGACGCGAGGCCGAGGGAACCCTTACCAGCCAGACGGCAAGGCCTGGCGCGGACCGGATGCGGTCACGGCGAACCTGTTTGCCGGCTCGCCACGGAATGGGACGGCTTCGCCGTTCATCCTGGAGAGTTCCATGACGCGGGGCGGTGGTGGTGGTGGTCGGTGCACGCTACAGCGGGGCGGCCGGGTGGACGCGCATCCGCGGCTTCACGTGCTCCTGCTAGATGGGGCTGAGGCAGCCGTCGGCGGCCAGGCGCAAGAAGGCCGCCGCCCGCTCGAAAGTCTCCCCGACGGGATGACCGGCCAACTGGACCTGGTAGGCCCGGTACCGCGTCATCTCCCACTCCTGCCCGCGCGCCGGCAGCGCGGCGAGCCCCGGCTCGGGCATCGACCGCCACGTCCATTCCGCGACGGGTCCGACGCCCGGACCGGAATCGCCTCGGCGCGGCCGGATAAAGTCATCATGGTCCGCGTAATAACCCATCCGGTTCCGTACGAACCGCAGGCCACCGAAGGTTCCCTCGATCAGCCGGCGCTCTCCGCCGCCATGGGCCGCCAGGATGCCTTGGTAGAGGTCGGGGTGATAGCGGACCAGGGTGGCGTCGACCATGGTGACCCACCACACGGCCTCGCTGATCACCGCGAAGGCATGTGGCCGGTGCCACCCGGTCGCCCGGAGCAGCCGGCCGGTCGTCTCCTGCATCGCGGTAATGGACCAGTCCAGCGTGCCCGTCTCGGCGGGAAGGTCACTCGCATTCTGACGGTTCCACGCGACCCGGCAGCGGGCGGAGCAGAACCGGGCATGCTCACGCCGTGGCGCGAACGACGCGCCGCACTGCTCGCAACTCCGGGTATCAGTCATCAGCGCCTATGTTACGCGTAACACAGGCCAGGTTTCGCTACGAGGGCAACGGCACCGCCAGGCGGCATTCCTGGATGTGCCACCGGCAGCCATCTGACCGAGGCGCGGCAGTTGTACAGCGCGGCAGTTGTACAGCAGGGAACGGCTATCGGGAGGTATCCCTTACGACGCCCGCGAAGCCCCCGGCGTTCAGGGCATATCGGCCAGGCGCTGAGCGGCTTGCGGGCCGACTTTCGGGTGCCCCGAGTCAACGGCCCTTTGATAGCTGGCTCGCGCGTCGGCCGGGTTTCCGAGGTAGTAACGGAGCAGGTTCCCGAGATAGAGCATCGCCCAGGGGGCTACGTCCGCGTGACCGGAATCGATAGCCGCCTGGTAGGCCGCGTACGCCTGACGGTACCGGCCCTGCCGTTTGAAGAGATGACCGAGGTTGCGTGCGGAGGCCGGCCCGTACTCGGGGTGACCGGAGTTAGCCGCTAGCCGGTAGGCCTCCCTGGCGCCGTCGATATCGTCGTGCTGGCCCAGCAGGAGGCCTAGCTGGAACCCGGCCGCCGGCGCATGCTCGGCGTCCCCGGAGTCAATCGCCTGCTGATAGGCCGATCGCGCTCCTTCGACGTCGCCCTGCCGCCCGAGCGCGGTGCCCTGGCGGAAAGCCTCCTGCGGGTCGATCGTCGGCGATGTCGGGGGCCGGTCCCGCTTGAGGGCCTGCACGAAGCCGAACAGTGTGCGCTGGCCCAAACCCTCGCCTCCCGCCTGTCCGCACGCCTTCGTTCCGGCGCTGATATGGAGCGGTGAGCGGATTCGAACCGCTGACCTGCCGTTTACAAGATTACTGAAGCGTCGCTGTAGCCGGGCTGACGTCCCGGGTCATGACGCCTGAGACGCTACCCCACAGTACGCCGCCGTCTGGCCCGCTGACTGCATCAGCTGGCGGCACGGTCGCAGGCCGATCATCGTTGCCTGCAGCCCCGGCACCGTGATGCTCAGTCACCGACGGCAGGCTATTCGCCGGCGCCGGTGGGTGCAGGTGCCCATGGTCGAGTGATGTCATCAGACAATGGATCCCCCGTTCCGGATGAGGTGCGGGCTCCCGGGTAGGCGGATCGTGGGAAATACCCGATTTTTTTCACGGCGATCTTTGGAGACACGCAGTGACGGCCCGATACTACGAGATCCGCATAGCAGGCATTGTCCCGCCGGAGGCCCTGGCTGACTTCGAACATCTCAGCGCCTACGACCAGCCGGTCGAGACCGTCGTGCACGGCCCGCTTCAGGATCAGGCTGGCCTGCGTCGATTCCTTGAGCGGCTCCAGCTGTTCGGCGCACAGGTTCTGGAAGTGCACCGGTTGGCTGATGACAGACCGCTGGGCGAATAGTGCGCGGTCGTCCTTCCAGGAGCGCCGGGTCGCGGGCCCGGGCGACCGCCTGGCTCCGCGGTTGAGGTCCGCTCGCCAGCCGGACACGGTGGCCTGGCCGCACATCCGCTACGGCCATCGTCGCCCACGATTCGGTCATGCCATCATCCTGCCGAGCGGCCGAATCGATCCGCCGCCCGCAACCGCCCAGCCTTGTCTGGCAGGGTCCGGGACTACACCGGCCGACGACTCATCCCCCGCTCGGTATCAGGGCACAGCAGCTGGGATAGAACCCGCGAGCGGATCCGCTCGTCAGCTGGCTTGAGGACTCCGCCCAGGCTCCGGCGGATCAGTCCGGGACGGCGGGGGGCCCGTACCGAGCGCGGGAGGTGCTCCCAGTGACAACGATTACAATCGATGGCACGAAGGGCGGCCGGGTCTTTGATGGCGTCGGCGCCATCTCCGGCGGCGGCGGTAACTCCGTCCAGCTGATCAGTTACCCGGAACCGCAGCGCGGCGACATCCTCGATTACCTGTTCAAGCCCGGCGCCGGCGCGGCTTTGCAGATCCTCAAGGTGGAGGTCGGAGGTGACGCGTTCTCATCCTGCGGGGCGGAGCCGAGCCACGAGCACAGCCGCGGCGTCCTGAACCCGGACGGCGGCTACGAGTGGTGGCTGATGCAGGAGGCGAAGGCCCGTAACCCGGCGATCAGGTTCTACGGGCTCGCGTGGGCGGCGCCCGGCTGGATCGGCGGCGGAGCTCTCTGGTCCCAGGACATGATCGACTACCTGCTGGCCTGGCTGGAGTGCGCCGCCAGCCACGGTTTGACGATCCACTACCTCGGTGGCTGGAACGAGGAGGGCTACGACGTTACCTGGTTCAAGGCGCTGCGGAAGTCGCTGGACGCTGCCGGGCACACTGGTACGAAGATCGCCGCCTCCGACAAGGATCCCTTCGACTGGGCCATAGACGGCACCTACCGGTCCGAGGTGGCGTGGGCGATCGCCGATGACATGGCCACGGATACGGACCTGGCCGCGGCGATCGGGGTTCTCGGGGCCCATGACGTGTGTTCCTACCCGACCACCGGGATGCAGTGCTGGTCCACCGCGGCCGCGGTGGCTTCCGGCAAGCCGCTGTGGCACAGCGAGGTCGGGGCGATGCCCGGCGCGGACGGCTCTCCGATGATCCGGTCGGTGATCCGCGGGTACATCGACGCGCGGATGACCGGCCATATCCAGTGGCCGCTGATCACCACGCAGCCCCCCGGCCTTTTCTACCAGGACCGGGGGCTGATCTGGGCGGCGGAGCCACGCTCCGGCTACTACATTCCCAAGGCGATGCTCGGCGCCATCGCCGCGGTCACCCAGTTCACCAAGCCCGGCTGGGTACACATCGATAGCGCCTGCGGCTACCTGGGCGGCAACCGGGCCAACGGCTCCTACCTGGCGCTGCGAGCGGCCGGCCGCGGCGCCTGGAGCCTGCTAGCCGAAACCACCACCGCCACCGCGGAACAGCCCATCACCGTAACCATTAAGGGCGGCCTGCCTAGTGGAACGGTGCATGTGTGGCGCACCAGCCCGGCAGCAGCCAACCCGGCGGACTGGCTCCGGCGCCAAACCGATATCACGCTGGACTCCGCTGGGAGCTTCACGTTCAGCTGCCTAGCAGGCTATGTCTACAGCTTCACCACCACCAGCGGGCAGGGCATCATCAACCCATCGATACCCGCCGGCCAGCCCTTCCAGCTGCCCTACTCCGACGGCTGGACCAGGGACGCTTCGGCGGCCGGGACGATGCCGCCGTACCTGGCGCCGCAGGACGGCAGTTTCGAGTTCGCCCGCGCAGCCGACGGCTCGAGTTCCTACGTCGTGGCCCAGACCACCCCGATGCGGCCCATCTTCTGGCATCGGAAGAGCTCACACGACACGCGCTTCCCGTACGCGGTCATCGGCAGCAGCGGGATGGCCAGCAACTACAAGGTCAGCGTGAGCCTCTGCTTCAGCGCCAGCGGCCAATCCGGCGGCGTCATGGCGCGGTTCAGCAGCCAGGGGAACGAGATCTTCAATTTCAGGGGATACATACTCGACTTTGGCGCGGCGGGTGGCTGGCGGCTCACCAAGAACAGCGCGAGCGCCGGTACCACCGTGCTCGCAAACGGCACCATAGCGGCGCCCGCAATCGGGAAATGGACGTCCCTGGTCATCGGCGTCCACGTGACAACGATCACCGCCTGGGTAAATGGCCAGCAGGTGGCAATGGTCACCGATAACGACCCGAATTACGCGACCGGCATACCAGGGATCGAGACCGATGCCTTCCGTGGTACCTGGTCATCCACTCAGTTCAAAGGATTCTCGGTGACGTCCTACTAAGCGATTTCGGCTGGCGGCATGGCTCTTGTTCGCCCGCGGCTCTTGTTCGCCGCAGCGGAGTCCGGTCCCACTCATTGTAAAACCCGGTCTCGGCGCCTTCCCAGCACACCGCAAGCGGCGATGGAATCCCGCCGGCTGCTGCAGCCAGGGCGGCGGCGGTCAGCCGTATCAGCGGGTCGCTGCCTTGGCTGGCAGCCAGACGACCACCTATCACGGATAGTTCTGCGGGTAAATGTATATTTCTGTTGGGATGTGCGTTTAGAGGCGAGCTGGCTGGGTAGTTCTGGCCGACGTGTCGGCGGTTCCCGCTCGCGCAGGCGTCGCCGGCCTACCATGTCGCAGCGCACCGGAGAGGGAACCTCATGGTCAGCTGGCGTATGCGCGCATCCCTGACAACTGTGGCCGTAGCCGCGGCCGGCCTGCTGTCGGCGGGCACGGCCAGCGCCGGCGCGCAGACGGTGCAGACAGCGGGCAGCGCCGCAGCGGAAGGCACCTCGCCCGCCGCGGCATCGGCTGTCCCCGGGGCGGGCGCGGCCCCGACCATCTCCGCTACCGCACAGCTGTCTGAGCGCCGCTTCGTGGCAGCAGGCACCCGGGCCTACGTGGTCGGGGTGGAGAACGGCACGTTCCCGCCGATCGGCTGGCACACCACCGGCCAGATGGGCGGGGTGTGGACACCGCCGATCAAGCTGCTCGACGGGCTGTGGTTCGGGCTGTCGGGGAGCTGGCTGGACTCGGCCACCACCTACACCAGCGGGCCCGGTTTCGTCCGGCTCACCTTCCCGGTGACCGACGGCCTGCAGCCGACCCTCACCGAATTCGCCCCGGACGGGCTGTCGGCCGTGCTGTTCGGACTCACCCTGGTCCCGGTGAACGGGAGTGCCGCCACCGTGCCCGTGACCGCCGACGCGCACAGTGAGGTGAGCGCGGCCTATCCCTGGGCATCGACCACGCCCACCTGGGCCCAGTTCAACCACCAGAACACCGTCTCGGCGGCTAACGGCGTCATCACGTTCAACCAGGAGCAGACCCCGTGGTACGCCGCCGTGGGGGCGGCCACCGCCCCCTCTGGCACGGCTACCGGATCGGGCTACTGGGGGCCTACCTCGGCCAGCGACCAGGCCGCCTTCGGCACCAAGGGCGAAGGCGGCGAGCTGACCTGGAACCTGGCCGTGCCGGCGTCCGGGCGCACGCTGTGGCTGGGAGTGGCCGGCTCGCAGAGTGGGTCGGCGGGTGCCGGCCAGGCGCTGCAGGCCGCCCTGGCCAACCCGGCCGGGCTGCTGCAGAGCAAGATCGCCGAACGGGACGGCGTGGCCGCCCAGACTAACCTGCAGGTCCCGGACTCCGGCGTCCAGAAGGCGCTGCTGTGGAGCAAGCTCAACCTGGCCGACCTGAGCCGGACGATCGCCGACGCCGCCATCAGGGACACCAAGGCGGGTACGGTGTACCCGGCCCCGCTGGCCACCGTGCCAAGCCTGTCCGGCATCGACGCCGCCTACCCCGACTACGCCGAGTTCTTCGGCACCGACGGCGCCTACAGCTCCTACGGCCTGGCTGTCAGCGGGCAGTGGCAGACGGCCGTCAACTGGCTGAACGCCATCCGGACGGTGTCGCAGATCGTCAATGGCAGCACCGGGAAGGTGGTCCACGAGATAACCTCCACCGGCGCGGTCTACTACGGCGACACCACCGAGCCCGGCGACATCAACGAGACCGCACAGTTCGCCATCGCCGCCGACCTGACCTGGCGGTGGTCGGGCGACAACGCGGTCCTGGCCGGTAACTACAAGTTCATCGACGAGGGTGAGCACTACCTGGCCAGCCTGGCCACTGGCCCTGACGGCCTGTGGCCGGTCGGCGACGGCATCGTAGAGAACACCGCCCTCGGCGGTGAGGCGCTCGACGTAGCTTCCGAGACCATCCAGGCCCTGGCCGCGCTGCACGACATGGCCGTGGCCATGCACGACACCGCCACCGCCAGCTGGGCCGCCCAGCGGGAGCAGGCCATGCTCAAGGCATTCGGCCAGTGGTGGATTTCCAGCCAGCACCTGTACGCGGACTCGATGTGCACGGCAGCCTCAGCCGGCACCAGCTGCACCGCGGCCGGCCAGCAGCTCCAGCAGCGCTGGTGGACCAGCGTCGCCCCGATGGAGCAGGACATCGCCCCGGTCCCCAACGCCGATGCCGCGCTCGCCCAGCTGGAGACGCCCACCTTCACCGGGTCGTGCGGCCTGTACGTGGACGGCGTCGGCGGCCCGAGCGGCACCAGCGGCCAGACCTGCTACCTGGTCAACACCGGGGCCCTGGCAGTGGGTGAGGCCAACTACGGCCGCCTGCCCCAGGCCGTCACCGACATGGACAAGATCGCCAGCCAGCTCACCGTGGAGATGCCCGGCTCGCTGCCGGAACTGGCTGCCAGCGCCCAGTACAACCCATTCGAGGCCTTCACCAGCCGGGCCAACGTGATGCAGGCCTGGTCCGGCTACGGCCTGCTGTGGACCGTGGTCAACGACCTGCTGGGCGTCACCCCCGACGCCCCGGCCGGCTCGGTCGCCGTGGTCCCCGAGGTCCCGTCCTCCTGGCCGGTCATGTCGGTCGGCAACCTGCACGTCGGCGCCAGCACGCTGGCCGAGACCGCGAGCCGCCACGGCGCCGCTTACCGCACCGAGGTAACCGGCGCGCAGGGCCTGGCCCTGACCATCGGGACGGTCCTGGCGGCGGGCGCGACGGTGCACTCGGTCACCCTGAATGGCGCGCACGTGGCCTACCAGCTGGTGACCACGCACCGCGGGACCGCGGTCGAGGTCTCGGTGCCCCATCCCGCCGCCGGCGAAGTGCTCGCGGTGGAGGCGTGATAGCCAGATACACGCCCCTGGCACCGTCAAGGTGCACCTGTCCCACACCTTCGCCAAGTTCGGCATCACCACCCGGGCCGAACTGGCCGCACGGGCAGCGTGACCGGATCTGACCGCGAGATGATCTGGCGCGCTCGCCGGATTCCTTGGCCGGTCCGGGGGTGTTATCCGCCGCGGCCGGTCCGGGGTGTTACCCGCCGCCTAGTGTGTGTCCTGGGCTGCCGAATCGCGCTGGCGCAGCACGAACTTCTGGGTCTTGCCGGTCGATGTCTTCGGCAGCGGCCCGAACTCGATCGAATCCGGGCACTTGTAGTGCGCGAGGCGTTCCCGGCAGAACGCGATGATCTCCTCGGGGGTAGCCGCGGCGCCCTCGTTGAGCGTGACGAATGCCTTCGGCCGCTCCCCCCAGTGCGGGTGCGGGATTCCGATGACCGCGCATTCGAGCACGGCCGGGTGAGCGGCGATGGCC
Source organism: uncultured Actinomycetes bacterium (assembly GCA_963806335.1). GTDB lineage: Bacteria > Actinomycetota > Actinomycetes > Streptosporangiales > Streptosporangiaceae > Palsa-504. Next base: position 239,525 of record CAWDXO010000006.1, on the reverse strand, counting down.
TGCTCGACTTCGATGCTGGAGATGTTCTCGCCGCCCGAGATGATGATGTCCTTGCCGCGGTCGCGTAGCTCGATGTTGCCGTCGGGATGCCACACGGCCAGGTCCCCGGAATGGAACCAGCCTCCGGCGAATGCTTTTCTGGTAGCGGCTTCGTCGTTGAAGTAGCCGCTCATGACGTTGTTCCCGCGCATGATCACCTCGCCCATCGCCTGCCCATTCTGGGGGACGTCGGTCATCTCCTCGTCCACGACCCGGACCAGGTCGGAGGAGATGTAGGCCTGCCCCTGGCGTGCCAGGTGTTCCGCGCGCTGCGTCACCGGGAGCTCGCGCCACGCTTCCTGCTCCGGGCACACGGTGATCGGGCCGTAGGTCTCGGTCAGGCCGTACACGTGCACGGGGCGGAAGTTGAGCTCGCTCATCCGGGCCAGCAGCGTCGGCGAGGGTGGCGCCGCGGCCACCATCGCGGTCACCGGACGTTCCAGGCGGTGCGCCCGGGGATGGTTGAGGACCATCAGCTGGACGGTCGGGGCCCCGTTATAGTGCGTAACCCCCTCACCGTCAATGAACTCCCAGATGAGCTCGGGGTCCACCGCGCGCATAGTCACGTGGCGCGCCGCGACGGCGGTAACCGCCCACGGGAAGCACCAGCCGTTGCAGTGGAACATCGGCAGCGTCCACAGGTAGGCCGAGTCGGTACCCAGGCCGGCCACGATTACCTCGTTCAGCGCGTTCAGGTACGCGCCGCGGTAGGTGTACTGCACCCCCTTGGGCCGCCCCGTGGTCCCGGAGGTGTAGTTGATCGAGATGGTCTCCTCCTCGTGCTCCAGCCAGCTCACCGGGCGCACTGGCGAGGCGCCGGCCAGGAGCTCCTCATACGGGTCTGCGGGGACGCCGGTGTCGTCACAGCGGATCACGGTCACGCCGGGCACGTCGGGCAGTCCGGCATGTGCCTCCAGCGCGGTGTCGACCAGCAGGTACCTCGCGCCGCTGTGCCGCAGGATGTACCCAACCTCGGCGCTGGACAGGCGGTTGTTGACCGCGACGAGGATCCCGCCCGCCGCTGGCACGCCGAAATGGGCCTCCAGCATGGCCGGCGAGTTGAACAGCAGCGCGGCGACGCGGTCCCCCTTGGCCAGGCCCGCCGACCGCAGCGCGTTGGCCAGCCGCCACGACCGCTCCGCGAGCTCCCGGTAGCTGTACCGCCGCTTGCCGTGCACGACCGCGACCTTGTCCGGGTACATGTACGCAGCCCGGTGCAGGAAATCGACCGGGTTCAATTCCGAACGGAACACCGTGCCTGCCCCCGCTCCCGCCCCCGCTCCGGGTCCGGGCGTCCCCCAAAGCGTCTCGCTCATCGCCTACCTCCTTCGCGGCTGTACCTCACGGCTCCGGCCGGCTCAAGCAACACTCCTGGATTCATGATCCCAGCCGGGTCGAGTTCTGCCTTCGCGCCGCGAAGCACGTCGGCGAACAGTTGCGGCACCTCGCGAAGGTACCAGCGGCGGTGGTCGCGGCCGACGGCGTGGTGGTGGGTGATCGTGCCGCCGAGCGCAAGGATCGCCTCCGAGGCCGCGAGCTTGATCTCATCCCACTGCTCCAGTTCCTGGCCCGGACGGCCCGGCGCGAAGACCGAGTAATACGGCGAGGGGCCGTCGGGATACACGTACGCGAAACGGCACGAGACCACACCGCCGCCGCATGCCTGGCGCACTGCCTGTCTCGTGGCCGCCAGCACGCCCTCGTGGAACTCCCAGAAGCGATCCCAGGTGATGGCCGTCTCGAAGGTCTCGCTGATCAGCCCGAGCCGGACCAGACCGTCACGCAGGTGCCCACCGCGCAAGAACGAAGCCCGCCAGACCGCGGCCGGGTCGCTCTCGTCGCCGTGCACCTCGCCACGATGGCTGGCGCAGATCTCCAGCGCCCGGGCCAGCCACGGCCCCAGCTCGTGGTCCGCCGACTCAAAGCCGAGCACGAGAAGCGAACGCGACCCGTCGCCGCTGCCCGACAACAGCGCCTCGTCGTGGCCGAGCAGGCGGCAATTAGCCGGATTAAGCCCGGACTGCGCGAGTTCCCGGGCCGCCTGCACCGCATCGGCGAAGTCGGTGAAGGACACCGAGGCGCCCGCGCGGAACCGCGGCCGCGGCTGCACGCGCATCCACGCCTCGGTGATCACCCCCAGCGTGCCCTCGGAGCCGCAGAACAGCCGCTCCGCCGACGGGCCCGCACCGGAGGCGGGCAGCCGCCTGGTCTGGAGTACGCCGCGCGGCGTCACCACCCGGACGGCCTCCACGAACTCGTCGATATGGGTGTGAAGCGTCGCGAAATGGCCGCCCGACCGCGTCGCTATCCACCCGCCCAGCGTCGACCACTCAAACGACTGCGGAAAATGCCGCAACGTCAGGCCGTACGGCTTCAGCTGCGCTTCCAGAGCCGGGCCCAGCGTGCCCGCCGCGATCCGCGCGGCCCGCGAGGTACGGTCGACCTCCAGCACCCCCTGCAGGTGGCGGAGGTCGACGCTGACCACGCCGCGATAACCGTCACCTACATCGGGCTCGACCCCGCCGGCCACACTGGAGCCACCGCCGAACGGGATCGCCGCGACACCCGCATCGCTGCACCATTCCAGCACCGACACCAGCTCGCCCTCACCGCGCGGGAATGCCACAAGATCAGGCGCATGCGCGTAATCCCGGCGAAACGCACGGACCAGATCGCGAAACGACCGGCCGTACGTGTGGGCGGCCCGCTCGTACCGGTCCGTGCTGAAGGCCGGCTCGAGCGACGCCGGCGCCACCAGGCGCGGCGCGCGCAGGTCCAGCTCCTCCACTCGAGGCGGTTCCTGCACGCGCACGCCATCGATTCCGAGGCGCTCGGTGAAGACGGCCCCGAGTTGCTCGATCTCGCTCGCCGCCAGCCCTTCGCCCTCCAGGCCCCAGCCCCAGAACTTGCGCCTCGCGGCTGGCTGCGGCAGCGCGGCAGCCGTCCCGTCACCTGTTCCGCCAGCGCTCACTGTCGCGCCTCCTAACAGACCGGCCGGCAAGTCCCATGCCCGGCGCAAATGGCGACCCAGGGCCCTCGGACCCCCGAAGCCCGCCCCAGCTCATCTGAACAGGCGCGGCCATGCTCATGGGCGTTCGGCACTGTGCCATGGCCTGCACCTTCGGCGTGACCATGCCAGAAGCATCCCCCCGACGGTTGCCGACACGCTAGAGGCTGACCACAATCCCGGGCAGATCAAGCGTCGCAAGACCGGCTAGGCGATACGTCTTGGCTGTGAGCTGACGCTGATAATCACCTTGCCGGGGGGCCGATCAGGCCCCGAAAAAATGGGCCAATGCCATGCCCGGCGCGAGCTTGCGGCAAGCCTGCCTGCACGACCTGCGGCCCGTGTCAGCGCTGGCTGGCGACGGCCCGGCCGGGAAGGTACCCTGGTAGAAAGAGCAGGGTAGAAAGGCGGAACATGAGCCTCAATATTAAGAATGCCGAGACTCACCAGCTGGTCCAGGAACTCGCCGCACTGACCGGCGAGACACAGACCACGGCGGTGACTATCGCTGTCCGCGAACGCCTGGACAGGGTACGGCACCTCCGCGAGGCCGGGCTGGCTGACCGGCTCCTGGCTATCGGCGCGGATACCGCGCCCCGGCTCCGCGAGCCGTTCCGCAGCGCCGATCACGGTGACCTGCTCTACGACCAGCACGGGCTTCCCGCGTGATCATCGACACGTCCGCCCTCATCGCGATCTTGCGCGCCGAGCCAGACGCCAGCGAGATGGCCCATGCCATTGAGAGCGCACGGGACAGGCGTATCTCCGCCGCGAACTGGCTGGAGACCGCGGTCGTCATCGACGCCAGCCGGGACCCTGTCGCCAGCCGCCGCTTTGACGAACTCGTGCAGACCGCGGAGCTGCACGTTGAACCAGTGACCCGCGATCAGGCCCGCATCGCCCGTGACGCATACCGCGATTTCGGCAAGGGCAGCGGCCATAAGGCCGGCCTGAACTTCGGGGACTGCTTCGCGTACGCCCTGGCCAAGACCGCCGGGCAAGCACTGCTGTTCAAAGGGAACGACTTCGGCCACACCGACGTCACCCCCGCGCTGCCTGCCGCCCTGGACGTCAGCCCGGGCTGATGCCCGCGTCAAGATCAGGAACGTCGGCATTAGGACGTCACTCCAACGCGGCCGCGATGTCGTATCCGAGCGCGGTCGCCACGTCGGGAGCCGCGCAGACGACCCGGCCGAGCCCGGCCACCGGGGCGATCACCAGCAGCACGTCAGCGATCTCGTCCTCCGTCGCGCCCGCTGCCAGCGCCCGGCCGACGCTCCATTCCAGGCAGATCGCCGACGACCCGATGGCCACCGACACCCCCAGCTGAAGCAGCGCCGCGGTCCTGTGATCCAGGGCTGATGTCCCGCCCGCGTCAAGCCCGAGCCCGGCTTCGCCTTGGACGAAGCCTTCGTCGATCATCGCCAGCCTGCGCAACGTCTCGTGGAATCTCGCCGTCTGGCCCATCTGCCTCCGCCCGCCGCCGAGACACCATTGCACCTCATGCCGAGACGGGCTGCATCCCCCTAGCGGGATGAGATCAGGTCGTCACCCTTCCAGGAGCCCCAGCTCACGGGATCGGGTGACCGCCTGGCTGCGGGAGACGGCGCCCAGCTTCCGGTAGATCGAAATCGCCTGGGACTTGATGGTGTTACCAGACAGGAACAATTCCCGGGCGATCTCGGGGAACGACAGGTGCGTGGAGAGCATCGGCAGCAGGCGGAGCTCGGCAGCGGTCAGGGCCGATGCTCCGGCGGCGCTTGACCCCCGCTCCTTCGCCAGCCGGGCCCGGAGCGCCTTGGCCTCCCCGGCCAGGGTTCCGAGGCCGGGCCGGCGCCTGAGCAGCTCATCGACCTCCCGCATGAGCGTCCTAGCCCCGGCCAGGTCAGCCAGCGCGAAATGGACGCGGGTGAGCTCGATCCGGGTCTGCACGGCGAAGTAGGGCAGGGCGTAGGTCAGCAAATGCCGCAGCCGCTGAGCGGTGACGAGCTCCCGGCGCGCCGCCGGGACATCTCCCCGGTGCATGGCCGCGCGGGCCTGCACCGCGCAGACAAGGGGGGTTGCGTAGCTTTCCTCGATCCCGGTCCGGCGCAAAACGGCGCTTGCCTGATCGGCGAAAACTTCGGCCCGTCCCCATTCGCCGCGCGCGATCGCCACCAGCGATCGTTCGCACAGGGCGAGCGCGACATCCTCGTGCGCACCGACTTCCTCCCCGAGGCTGATCCCATCCTCTAGGGACACGTCGCCACTATCGACATCGCCGCAAAGGAGGCGCGCGATCCCTTGCAGAAACGCGGGCGCCGGCGTCACGAAGCTCTGCGCCGCGAACCTCCGCACCGCCTCGTCGGCATCGGCGCGCATCTGTTCGACCCCGCGACGGCACAAGAAGGTCCGCATCACCGCGGCCCATGCCTCGGTGGCGGGATCACCGGGCCGCGCCGGGTCTCCGTACTGCCAGCGGTCGACCGCGTCGGCCCACCGCACGGCCTCGGCCGGCCGCCCCGTCAACGCGCAAAACAGTGCGGCCAGCACCGCGACCATCGGATGTCCCTCGATCCCGCCCCGCTCTTTCAGCCACCGCAGCCACCGGTCGACGGTGGGGATCCGGCCTTGCCGGTGAGTCGGCACGACGAGTTTCTCCACCAGGCCAGCGACTATCTCGACGTCGCCCGCCGCCATCGAGTACTCCAGCGCTTCCTCGGGCAGGTCATTCCCCGCGCACCAGCCGGCGGCGCGGCGCTGCAGGACCGGGATCAGGCCGGGCTCCCGGCGGTGCAGTTCCGTCAAGAGCATGTCGCGGAACAGGTGGTGGTAGCGGTACCACTCCCCGCGCCGGTCCAGCGGCACCAGCAGCAAGTTCGACCGGGCGAGATCCGCCAGGGTCACGGCGGACCCGCTCTGCTCGAGCACCGCCTCGCACAGCGGCCCGGACATGCGCTCCAGCACCGCGGTCCGGGTCAGGAACACCCGCTGCCGGCGGGAGATCCGCGCCAGGAACTCCGACTCGATGTACTCGCTCACCAGCCGGTCGCCGCCGCCGAAGGAGACCGCCGCGCTCGCCAGCGGGCCGCCCGCCCGCAGGCAAAGAGCTGCCAGGTACAGACCGGCCGGCCAGCCCTCGGTCCGCCGGTGCAGTTCGGCCACCTCGTCCTCACCCAGCGCCACCTCAGCATTACGCAACAGCGACGACGCTTCGTCGGAGGTCAGCGACAGGTCCCCGGGGCCGATCTCCAGGATCTTGCCCTCGGCGCGCAGCCGCGCGATCCGCAGCGGCGGCTCGGCCCGGCCCGCCAGCGCCAGCCGTGAGCCGGACGGCACGTGATCGGCCAGCACCGACAGCGCGGCCCGGCATTCGGAGTTGTGCAGGGTATGCACGTCGTCCAGGAGCAGCACCACGGGCGAGGTCATCGACGAGAACGCGGATCCGAGCCGGGGGACGACCGAGCCGGGCACCGAGCTCACCGGGGAGGCGAGCGCATCGAACACCCGCCCGTCGATCGGCTCGACCGCATTAAGCGCTTCCGCGACGTAGCTGAGCAAGACCTTCGGGTCGTTGTCCCCGTCATCGACGGACACCCACGCGAACGCCTGGCCATTGCGCTCGGCCCACTGCGACAAGACTGTCGTCTTCCCGTAGCCGGCGGGCGCCACCACCGACACGATCGGATACGGCTGGCCGCGCCTAAGTCGTTCGAGCAGCGCCAGACGACCAACGGTCCCGGGCCTGACCACTGGACGGCGGAGCTTGGACGGCAGAAGGTCGAACACCGGCCCGGCCGACCGGTGCGACCGGCCGGCCTGTTCACGCACGTCGCTATTGATCATGGTCCGACGGTGCCCCCAATGGTCTGCCGCTCCATGCTCTTCCCAACCTGCGGATCAGGTCAAGCGCAACGATAGACCGGTCATGAGCAGGCTGTCCTGCTCGTACCTACTGACGCAGCGAAGGTAGACAGGCCCAGGGAGACGGCCACTAGGAGCAGGGCGAAGATGGGACAACGGTACGGATCACCGAGCTGGCGGCGGTCCTGGCCACAGTCCCAGCTTGGCAGGCTGCGACTGGACCGGCGCACACCAGCGCCCATGCAAGTCGCCGTCATAACGAGCCCCGAACTTCGTGCATCGGGCCGAAATCATACCATTGGGATGATGCGGCCTCCTCCGCTGTGGGCGACAGTAACTACGTAAGGCTGACTGGCCCGGGCGCCATCCGCCGCGGCGGATAGGTGCAGTGTGATGAGCGGCGGCTCACGCGTTAACCGGACTGGCAGTCCACCAATGGCACGAAAGCTCGCTGACAGGCTGGCGAACCGCATAGCCTCCGCGAGCCGCAGTAACCGCTGGCAACAGCGGACACCGCTGCTCTAGGCCCCGGCAGCGGTCGGTACTACCCGCCTGGTGGTGAGTTGAGTGAGCAGTCCTGGCGCCCCTGACACCGTGATACCTACCGGACCGGCTCCCCGCCTGGCCGCCGTCCCCGCACCAGACCCGCGTGACCGCCGTGACCCGTGGCTGCGGATGGGGCCCGGCGGCATGACGCTCGCGCCTGCCGGTCAGCCCGGCCACGGCCGGACAGCGTTCCTGCGGCGCCAGCCGGCCCGCATCGTGGACGGCCGCTTCGAAGGCGGCTACACCGGCCTGTTCGAGCTCATCTGCCCCGGCTGCGGCGACCATCCGTACCTGGATTATGCCGAGATCCCGCCCCGGCTTCAGTGGCTTCGCGGGCCCCGCACGCTCCAGGCGGCACTAGCCGCGTATGACAAGCACCTCGTGCCGCTTCCCGGTCCGAATGGGGACGGCGTAGCTTGGCCAGGGCGGCCTGGTTGAAGTGCCTGGCCCAGCCAAGCGGCGTCGCCTGATGGTGCTTGTCGCGGATGTTCGGGTGGCCCGGCAGATCAAGGCTGCGGCCTACCCAAGGTGAGAGGGGCAGGCGCCGAGGGTCAGCTCACGCAATCGCAGGGCAGCGTTAGAGTGAGGTGTTCCGGCATCATCACCGAGCTGTTGCCAGTTCGCTTACGCGGGGTCGGTACGCCTGCGCAGCACCGCACCGCGGCTGGGACCTAGGTCCCGGAGTGGCGGGCCGGCCTGCTCTGGCCTGGTGAAGCAGGTCCGGCCAGCTTGGGTCTGCAGGGTTGAAGCACGCTCACGCCATGCTGGAGCGGAAGGCGAAATGACGTTTGAGGCTGGATCAATGCGGGGTGCCGCCAGCGGCAGTGAGCCCAGGAGGCCTGGATGCCTAAGGCAGACACGGAATCTGCGCCGTTGGCCCCATGGACAAGTCGTAGGCTGATGGCGTCCGCCGGGCAGGAAGCCCCATGAGCCTGGTAATCAGCGTAGCGGTGCTCGGCCTGCTGGCCAGCGTGTCCCCGAGCACGATCGTCGTCTTCATCCTGTTGCTCGCCACGACCAGGGCATCCGTCAACGCGGTCGCCTTCCTGATCGGCTGGGGCGTCTCGCTGACCATCGTGTTCGCCGTGAGCTATGCCATCGGGGGGGCCCGCGCCACTCAACATGGGAGCGGCAGTACGGCGGTGAAGGCCGTAGAGATCCTCCTCGGTGCCGTCCTCGTGTTTGCTGCCGCGCGGCAATGGAGACGCCGGAATCAGCCCAGGAAGCCCTCGAAGGTCACCAAGAGGTTCAGTGCCCACCTGAAGGAGCTCCATCCGTGGGAGGCAGCCACCGTCGGGGTCCTTGAGCAGCCGTGGACGCTGACCGCCGCCGCCGCCGTGGTTCTGGTCCGTCACCATTCGGCGTTCCTTATCGTCGTCTTCGCCTTCTTGGCCTTCGCCCTGATCTCGACGGCCACCGTCGGCCTGATCTTCTTGTACTTCGCCCGGCGTCCCGGGGAGGCCAAGGCGCACTTGTCCGAGCTGAAGGAGCGTCTAAGCCACGCCGGCCCCGCGGTCTTCGCGATCGTGTCCGCCGCGGTCGGCGTCTTTCTCATCATCGACGGCGTCAGGGGCATCGTGGGCAGCTAAGACGCCCACCTCCGCTCCTCATGCACAGGCTCAGGCCGTAGCACCACTGCCCGTTCGGGATAATTGGAATTTTGGCCGAACGAACCGTAGTGCTTGTCCCGGGTGATCAGCAGCACCTAACGCGGCTTCGTCACCGCCAAGGACCCCGCCACGCCGCCGGGCCGCCCTAGCGGCCGGCCGCCCACGCCGCCGAATATCGGAGCGTCGCGTTGTCCGCCGCGTTTCTAGAGCTCTTTGGCGAACTCCCGGTAATGCCGGCTGATCCGTTCGCCGGTGCCGTAGTAGGCGTGCCGACTCATATCCGCGCTGAACCGGATCGCCGGCGGCGTGCGGCCGAGTGCCTCGGCCATCGCGCGGACGTGGTGGGGTGCGCAGCCGCAACAGATGCCGAAGTAGTTGACTCCGAGCGCAGCCGCTGCCGTCGTGAACGCGCCCATCTCGTAGCGGTTGGCGAGGAACGGGTCTAGCGCGGTCGGGAATGGCTGCCCATCCGGGATCAGGTCGCAATGTGGGTCGGTGAGCGATTGGAACGTTGGCTCGGCTTCTGTCGTGCGGTATGGCACCGGCAAGGCGGCGATGTAGCCGTCGCACGCGGCGCGGATTTCACCGAGTAGCGGCAGCATGGTGGCGGGCCCGCGGATGCAGTTCAGCCCGACCACATCGGCCCCGGCGTCTTGCAGGCGACGACATGCCTCGCCGATCGGGTCGCCCCCGCGGACGATGGGCTGGCGATGAATAGTGAGTGTGACCACCGCATCGAGGCCGTGCGCCTTGATTGCTTCCAGCGCGAGCAATGCCTCGCCGGGGTAGTCGATGGTCTCGGCGATCACGAAGTCGACGCCGGCCTCGGCGGCCCACCCGACCTGCTCGGCGAACATGTCGCGGACGACCTTATGCGTCGCGGGATCGTCCGGGTCATAGACGTTGGTGTTGCAGATATTGCCGGCCACCAGGGAGTCGTGCTCGGCGCCGACCTCCTTAGCGATACGCAGCGCCTGCCGGTTCATCGACTCGAGGTCACCCTCGCGGCCGATCACCGCCAGCTTCTCGCGGTGGGCGTAGTAAGTGAACGCCTCAACCACGTCCGATCCGGCATGTACGTATTCCCGGTGCAGCCCGGCTACCATATCGGGCTCCTCGAGGACCACCTCGGGTACGAACGCCCCGGCCTGCAGGTAGCCGCGGCGCTCGAACTCGAACAAATATCCCTCGGCGCAGATCACCGGTCCGGCGGCGAGCCGATCGAGAAGCCTACCCATGCACGACACCTCCAGGGTCTTATAGTCGGAACGACTGTACCGGGAAAATTTAGACGTAGGGATGCCTCGATGAAATCTTCCGCGCAGGTAGTCGTCATCGGCGGCGGTGTGGTGGGCGCCTCGGTCCTGTACCACCTCACCGAGCTCGGCTGGACGGATGTCGTGCTCGTCGAGCGCAAGGAGCTCACCGCCGGCTCGACCTGGCACGCTGCGGGCGGCATGCACACGCTCAACGGTGACCCTAATGTCGCGAAGCTGCAGCAGTACACCGTCGGGCTGTACCGGGAGATCGAGCAGCGCTCCGGCCGGAACTGCGGCATCCACATGTCGGGCGGGCTGACGCTGGCCGGTGACCGGGAGCGGATGGACTGGCTGCGGATGGCTCAGGCCCGCGGCCGCTACCTCGGCATAGATATGGAGATCATCTCGCCGGCCGAGGCCAAGCAGCTGTTCCCGCTGCTGGAGGAGCAGTACTTCGTCGGTGCGCTCTTCGACCCGGCCGAGGGTCACGTCGACCCGACCGGGGTCACCTGGGCCTACGCCAGCTGCGCGCGGCAGGCCGGCGCCGAGATCTACCAGCACACCTGGGTGAGCGATCTTCGTCAGCGCGCCGACGGCACGTGGGATGTCATCACCGAGGGCGGCGAGATCCACGCCGAGCACATCGTCAACGCCGGCGGGCTGTGGGCTCGTGAGGTGGGCCGGATGATCGGCCTGGAGCTGCCCGTGCTGGCCATGGAGCACATGTACCTGATCACCGAAGACATGGCTGAGGTGGCCGAGTACAACGCGGCCACCGGCCGCGATCTGCCCATGAGCATGGACTTCGAGGGCGAGCTCTACATCCGCCAGGAGGGCGGCGGGATGCTGCTCGGCACGTACGAGCAGGCGTGCGTGCCCTGGTCGCCCCGCCAGACGCCGTGGACCTTCGACCAGCAGTTGCTGACCCCCGATCTCGACCGGATCGCCCCGTCGCTTGAGGTCGCGTTCAAGCACTATCCGGCGCTGGCCAGCGTGGGAATCAAGAAGGTGATCAACGGGCCGTTCACCTTCGCGCCGGACGGCAATCCGCTGGTCGGCCCGGTGCCCGGCGTGCGCAACTGCTGGGCGGCCTGCGCGGTGATGGCCGGCCTGTCGCAGGGCGGCGGGGTCGGCCTCACCCTCGCGCGCTGGATGGTCGACGGCGATCCGGGTGAAGACATCTGGGCCATGGACGTGGCCCGCTTCGGTAGCTGGGCGAACCTGGCCTACACCAACGCCAAGGTGCGGGAGAACTACAGCCGCCGGTTCCGGATCACCTTCCCCAACGAGGAGCTCCCGGCCGGCCGGCCACTGCACACCACGCCCGTCTACGACCGGCTCACCGCCCATAACGCGGTATGGGGTGCGAGCTTCGGGCTCGAGCATCCCCTGTGGTTCCAGCGGCCGGGGGCGGAGCCGCGCGAGGATGTGACGTTCCGTCGCTCCAACGCCTTCCCGGTCGTCGCTGACGAATGCACCATGGTGCGCGAACGCGTCGGGCTCACCGAGTGCTCCAATTTCGCCAAGTACCGCGTGACTGGTGCCGGGGCCGCCGACTGGCTGCAGCGGCTGTTTACCAACCGGCTGCCGCGCGTCGGCCGGATCAACCTCACCGCCGCCCTAGATCCGGACGGTCACATCGTCGGGGAGTTTTCCGTGGCGAGGGTCGGTACCGACGATTTCTTCCTGTTCGGCTCGCAGATCGCCGAAGCGCATCACGCGCGCTGGTTTGGCGGCCACCTCGCTGACGGGGTGAGGTTCGACGTGCTGGCCTTGTCTCTGGTGGGCCTCTCGCTGGCCGGTCCGGGCGCCCGCGACGTGCTGCAATCGGTCACCGACGCTTCGTTGGCCACCGAGGATTACCCGTTCATGACCTTCCGCCGGATCGACATCGGGATGATCCCCGCCTACGTCGGCCGGATGACCTACACCGGGGATCTTGGCTACGAGATCTGGGTCGCACCGGAGTACCAGCGAGCTCTGTTCGATCTGCTGTGGCAGGCCGGGCAGCCGTACGGCATCGGCCTGTTCGGGTTCCGGGCGCTGATGTCGCTGCGCATGGAGAAGATGTTCGGCACGTGGGCGCGCGAGTACCGTCCGATCTACACGCCGGTGCAGGCACGAATGAACCGATCGCTCAAGCTCGATCATGACTTCATCGGCCGCGCCGCGGTGGAGGCGGAGCTGGCACGCGGCCCGGCCCGGACACTCGGCTACTTCGACATCACCCCCGAACCGGCCGAACCGGCCGACGCCCTCGGCGACGAGCCGATCTGGCACGACGGGGCGGTGGCGGGCTGGGTGACGTCCGGCGCGTATGCGCACTACAGCCGCCGCTCGCTAGCGTTCGGCTACGTGCCGAGCGAGCTCGCGGTGCCCGGCGCGATGTTCGAGGTGGAGATCATCGGCCAGCGCCGGCCGGCGAGATTGCTCTCCGAACCGGTGCTCGACCCGGCGGGCCAGCGCATGCGCGCCTGATGGGACGCCATCGCGACCTCGAACGACGGGCCGAGCTGCTGGACGAGGTGGTCCGATACCTCGGCCGGCACGGCGTCGCCGGAGTGTCACTGCGGCCAGTTGCCCGCGCGCTGGGTGTGTCGGTCAACGCGCTGGTGCATCACTTCGGCAGCAAGGACGAGCTGGTGGTCTCGGCATTGCGGCGGGCCGCTGAGATTCAGCGAGGAGTCGAAGGGCGGTGGCGGCGGCAGGTACCTCACCTCTCCACGGCGGAGCTGCAGCGGCGCTGGTGGCGGTGGATCAACCGCAGCCCGGAGCACTTGGCGCTGGTGCGACTGGGGCTCGAAGCCGCCACGCTGGACGCCACGGTCAGCGGCCTGCCCGGTGACGTGCGTGCGGAGCAGATCTCGTTTTGGCGCGACAACATCGCCGACGGCCTGATCGCTGACGGCATCAGGCCCGAGGACGCCGAACGCGAGGCGTCGCTGGTAAAGGCGACGTTCACCGGCCTGGTGCTTGACCTGCTGGCCACCGGTCACCGCAAGCGGCTCACCGACGCACTTGAATGCGCCCTCAGCCGCCTCGATGACCTGAGGCAGACGGCCCCGTGAGGGCCTCGAAGCTGACCGGTCTCCTGACGGAGCCAGCCGGCGCTGGCGCAAGCACCACGGGCACGGTCACGTGCGGTCCAGGCCGGCCAGGCCGTCGGCCATCGAGCGGAACAGCGGGTCGGTGTGACTGGTCAAGGTGGCGTAGACCTGGTTGATCTGCTGGTAGGCGCGGGCGGCCCGGGGGTCCGGGGTGAACTGCTGGCCGGGGCTGACCATCGCGGCGGTGGCCTGGTCCCAGCCGGGGTAGATGCCGTGACCGACGGCGGCGCAGATGGCCGCGCCGAGACCGGCGGCGTCGTTGACGGTGGCGCGGCGAGCGGGGCGGCCGTAGACGTCGGCCACGATCTGCATCATCAGGTCGGAACGGGACCCGCCCCCGGACACCAGCACGGGCGAGAGCCGCGGCCCAGCGCGTGTTCCATGGCCGCGGTGTTGTTGGCCATGGTCAGGGCGATGCCCTCGAGGATGGAGCGGTAGATGTGGGCGCGCCCCTGGCTGCCGTCGAAGCCCAGCAGCGCGCCGCGGCGCCAGGGCGCCTGCCCGGGTGCCAGCCAGTCCGGGATGGTCAGCAGCCCGTTGCTGCCCGGCGCCAGCCCGCTGGCCGCCGCGTTGAGGCCATCCTCCAGTTGCGCCGTCTCCAGGCGCGCCGTCCCGGCGGCCGGCTCGCCGCCGTCCGGCCCCTCCAGCAGCGTCCGGTACCAGCTGATCGTCCACATGCCGCGGCGGATCCCGGTGCTCTCGTACAGGTAGGTCCCCGGCCGGGCCGCGAAGTTGGCCCAGTAGCTGCCGTCCGCGCTGGATGAGGACGAGCCGATGGTCATGGCCGCGATGTAGGTGCCCAGTGACAGCAGCACGGTGCCGTCGTCGTCCAGGCCGCTGCCCAGCGCCTCGACGGCCTTGTCGTTGGCCGTGGCGTACACCGGCAGGCCAGCCGGGATGCCGGTGGCCCTGGCCGCCTCAGGGGTCACCTGGCCGAGCCGGCCGCCCGGAGGGACCAGGTCGAAGAGCATGTCGCGCGGCATGCCGGCGGCGGCGTAGCGGTGAGGATCGTCCGGCCAGGCCGCTGTGTCATGGTCGATGGGCCACATGCCCTCGTAGTTGGCCGCGGTGTCGGTGAACTTACCGGTCAAGCGGTGGGTGATGTAACCCGAGGAGGTGGTGACGTAGCGGGATTGGGGGTTGTCCGCCGCATACGGCCGGGCGACCCGCTCGTCCATCCAGCTCAGTACCGGTTCGGCCAGGCTGCCGTCGGCCCTGAGCAGGGCCCGGCAGAAGCGGATAGTGCACAGGCCCACCGCGGCGATGCCGGCGGGGTCGCCGGGGAAGGCGGCCATGACGTCACGGCAGGCGCCGGCGATGGACTCCCAGATGTCGTCATCGGGGTGGACGACATGCCCCGGCACCGAGATGTCATACGGCTCAAGCCGCCTGCTGGCCGCGGCCAGGGCCCGGCCGCGGACGTCGAAGATCGTCACCTTGGTGCTCTGCGAGCCGTTGTCGATGGCCAGCAGATACGGCTTCATGACTGGAGCGGGAAGATCGTGCCCGCGTTCATCACACCCTGGGGGTCGAACGCCTGCTTCAGGGTCGTCAGCAGCCAGTAGGCGCTGCCGTGCTCGTCGGCCACCCACCGGGTGCGGTACTTGCCGATCCCGTGGTGGTGGACCATCGACCCGCCCGCCCGCAGGGCTTCTTCGACGATGATCGCGTTCAGCGGCTTGTGGTAGACCTCGATCTCCTCGCGCGGGCTGCACCTGATCTCGTAGTCGTAGACGAAATACAGGTTGGTCCCGGTCTGGTAGCTGTGCGAGGAATGGGCGCCGAGCATCCTCAGGTCACCGGCCCGCGGGAACTCGCCGCGGATCCGGCTCATGACGGCGACGAACAGGCCCGCAGCCCGCGACCAGTCGACGGAGACCTCGGTGGTGTAGCCGAGGCGGGCGTGGGCGAGCATATCGGCCTTCTCGGCGTCGATCTTGTCCTGGCCCCAGTTGAGGTTCTCGAACCACCGCCGGATCAAGTCCTCGTCCACACGCTCGTGGCCGCGGCCGGCGAACAGGTCCCCGATCGCCGCCGCGGTGGCCGCGGCGATGGGCTCGGGGCCCTCGGCCACCAGCACGACGACGCTGCGGCCCTGGTAGAAGCCGGCGAAGTGCTGGCGGGCGTCCTCGGGTGAGTAGACCCGGCACACCGACGGCCGGTAGCCCGCGGTGATCAGCTCATGGACCGCGGCGATGCCATCGGCGAACTCCTCCACCAGGAACCCGAAGTACCGGTTGTTCTCCGGCTGGTAGCGGAACAGCTTCACCGTCACCTCGGTAATGAAGCACAGCGCGCCCTCGCTGCCGATGACGATGTGGCGGATGTCCGGGCCCGCGGCCCGCCGCGGTACGTTCTTGATCCGGGCCACCTGCCCGCCGGGGAAGACCGCCTCCAGGCCCACGACCAGGTCCTCGATGCCGCCGTAGAGGGTGGAGAACTGGCCGATCGAGCGCGTGGCGACCAGGCCGCCCAACTGGGCCAGCGGCTTGGACTGGGGCGAGTGCCCGGTGGTCAGGCCCCGGGCCCGGACGGTGTCCTCCAGGTCCTGGAGGCCGACGCCGCACTGCACGGTGGCCATCATGTCCACCGGGTCGACGGACCGGATCGCGTTCATCCGCGACCCGTCCACCACGAGGCTGTCCTCGATCACCGTCTCCAGGCCGCCTTCGGTGGCGGTCCCTCCGGTCCGCGGCACGATGTTGACGAGGTTCTGCTCGGCGAACCGCAGCACCGCCGCCACCTCCGCCGTGGAAGAAGGGTAGACGATCGCGGCCGGGATCGGCCCGTCATAGATGCCGTGCACGGCGGTGTATTTCCGGAACCGGTCGACGCTGGCCTCCCTGAGCTGCTCGTCGCGGGTGTCGACGGCGGCCGGGCCGAGGAGTCCGGTCATCGCGTCGACGATCGACTGGCGGGTCAGCGGGGATCGGGATGGGGCCATGGCGAAGGTCGCTCTCCGGGTAGCTGTGGTGTCAGCGGACGAGGTAGCCGCCGTCGACCACCAGGACGTGGCCGTTGACATAATCCGAGGCCCGGCTGGCCAGGAAGACCACCGCCCCCATCAGGTCGGCAGCCTCCCCCCAGCGGGCCGCGGGGATGTGCTCGACGATGCGGCGGTCGGCCTCGGGATCGGCACGGGTCGCTTCGGTGATGGCGGTCTTGAAGTATCCCGGCGCGATGGCATTGACCTGGATGTTACAGGCCGCCAGCTCGTCGCAGTAGGCCTTGGTGAAGCCCGCGATCCCGGCCTTGGCCGCGGCGTAGGCAGGTGAGCGCCGCCCGCCGCGGAAGGAGAACAGCGACGCGATATTGATGATCTTGCCGGACCGCTGCCCGATCATGAACCTGCTGGCCTCGTGGGCGAACTCGAAAGCGGCGGTCAGGTTGACCGACACCATCGGGTCCCACAGGTCACGGCCGAACTCCGCCACGTCAGCCAGCAGCGCGATGCCGGCGGAGTTGACCAGGATGTCGACCGAGCCCAGCGCCTCCACGCACCCCCGCACGACGGCTGCCGGGACACCCGGCTGGGTGATGTCGGCCACCACGAACTCCATCCGGCGCCCGGCGGCCTCGATCAGAGCCCGGGTGGTCCCGTCGTCCTCAGCCAGGCCGACCGCGAATACGTCGGCGCCGGCCTTGGCCAAGGCCACCGAGAAGGCCCGGCCCAGGCCAGTGTTGCCGCCGGTGACCAGGGCGTTACGCCCGGCGAGAGAGAACAGGTCAAGGCTGAAGTCGGCGATGTCCACGGGTCAGCTGCCATCCGAGGTGGGAGGTAGGGCCGGCTTGGATCGTTAGTTAGGGTAGCGCGTGCAGACTGATCGCCCTGATCCGCCGGCAGGCCCCACCGGGACCGTCGACCTGGTCCGAGAGGACTATTGAGTGACACAAACAGCCGACGCAGTCGTGATCGGAACCGGCGTCATCGGTGCCGCTGTCGCCTACGAGCTCGCACAGACCGGACTGCGGGTGGTGGCTATCGACCGGCTGGGCGGTGTCGGTTCGGGCTCTACCAGCTCGTCCTCAAGCATCGTCCGCTTTCACTACTCGACCTTCGAGGGCGTGGCCGCTTCCTGGGAATCCAAGTTCAGCTGGGAGAGCTGGCCCGAATATCTGGGCAGTCGTCCTGAGGAATCCCTGGCAAGGTTTATCAAGGCAGGTTGCCTGATCCTTGATGGTAGTACCCAGCGTGAGCGGGTGCTGCCTCTCTTTGACCGCGTCGGTGTCCCGTACCAGAGCTGGGACGCTGAGACCATCCGGCAGCGAGTGCCAGGGCTGGATCCCGGACGGTACGGTCCGCCCAAGTCAGTCACGGACGCCGCATTCTGGGCGGATGCCGACGGCGAACTCGGTGCCTACTACACGCCCGACGGCGGGTTTATTGACGACCCGCAGCTGGCGGCGAGGAATCTCATGGCCGCGGCGAAGCGGAGGGGGACCGAAGTTCAGCTCCGCGAACAGGTGGTGGCGATCCGCCAGAAGAATGGGCGGGTCCAGGGCATAAAGCTGCGCTCAGGAAGCGTGATTCAATCCCCCGTCGTGGTCAATGCGGCGGGTCCGTACTCCGGTCAGGTTAATGCTCTTGCGGGCGTCACCGGAGAATTCCGAATCCGAACCCGCCCACTTCGGCAGGAGGTCCATTCCGTGCCTGCACCGGCTGGCTATGCGCGAGGCGAGCTGGGTCCCGCTGTCACGGACGGAGACTTGGGCACATACTTCAGATCTCACTTCGGCGGGCAGCTTATCGTCGGAAGCGCGGAGCCAGCATGCGATGCCCTCCACTGGATAGATGACCCGGATGTTTTCGAGGCCGAGCCCACCGCGCAGGCGTGGGATTCGCAGGTACTCCGCCTGGCCCGAAGAATCCCGTCGCTGGGCATCCCGCCCCGTCCCGTTGGTTTCGCTGCACTATATGACGTCGCCGACGATTGGATCCCGGTCTACGACCGTACCTCATTGACTGGGTTTTATGTGGCCATTGGCACGAGCGGCAACCAGTTCAAAAACGCTCCTGTGGCCGGCCGCTTTATGACGGCCCTGATACACGCTTGCGAAAGTGGACACGATCACGACTCGGATCCGGTTCTGTTTAGCGGACACTTTACCAAGAACGAAATAAACCTCGGGCACTACTCACGCCTTCGCCAGCCCCATGCGGAGAGCGCGAACAATGTGATGGGCTGATAACGCCCGGGCGCCGTACTCCCGCGCAGCGTGCATCACCATGCCGCCCCAGCCGCAGCCGCAGCCGACGTCCAGCAGTCGCATCCCCTCACTCAGTCCGAGCTTGCGGGTGACCAGATCGAAGTTGTACGCCTGCGCCTGTTCCAGCGTCGCGTCCTGGTGCGGGTAGACCGCGCAGGTATACGCCATCGACGGCCCGAGCACCCACTCATAGAACCCCGGTTGGACACGTCGTAGTGATGGGAGATCGCATTAGCGTCGCGGCGCCTGGAATGCCGCCTCTGCCGTCGTTCCCACCTGGGTGAAATCGGGTGGTAGGTGATGACAGGCCACCTGCCTGAGTGTGACCGTGCGATGAACAGCGACCATACGTGCGATGTACGGCGACCGGGTTCGACGTGGATGGAGAGGAGCCGATGATGAGTGTGCGGACGGCGGGGGCTGCGCCCCAGATGACCCACCGGTATCAGCTGGAGTCGGGGCTGGACCGGCTGACTCCGGCGGAGCGGGCGGAGCGGGGTAAGGCGGCGCGGGTGGCGGTGCCGCGGGAGAGCCATGCGGTGTTCGACCCGGGGCCGGGGCGGCCGGACCCGATCGGGCTGCTGGAGGAGCAGGCGAAGTCGCGGGTGAGCGAGCTGGTGCCGATCCGGCGGGGCCGGATGATGGTGTCGCCGTTCACCTTCTACCGCGGTGCGGCGCTGCCGATGGCCGCGGACCTGGCCACCACGCCGGTGTCGGGGCTGGCGGTGCAGGCCTGCGGGGATGCGCACCTGTCGAACTTCGGCATCTTCGGCTCCGCGGAGCGGCGGCTGGTCTTCGACGTCAACGATTTCGATGAGACGACGCCCGGCCCGTGGGAGTGGGATGTCAAGCGGCTGGCCGCCAGCATGGAGGTCGCGGCCCGCGGCAACGGGTTCGGCGGCAAGGACCGCCGCGAGATCGTCACGGCCGCCGTCGCGAGCTACCGGCAGGCGATGCGGGACTTCGCCAAGATGACCAACCTGGAGGTCTGGTACGCGCATGCGGATCTGGACCAGCTGCGGGCGCAGTTCGACTCGCAGATGAAAGCGCGGCAGCGCAAGATGGTGGACAAGGGCATGGCCAAGGCGCGGACCCGGGACAGCATGCAGGAAGTGGCCAAGCTGACCCACCTGGTCGATGGCCGGCCGCGGATCATCGCCGACCCGCCGCTGATCGTCCCGGTCACCGACCTGCTGCCCGAGAAGATGGACCAGGAGACCTTCGAGGCGCAGATCCAGGACCTGATCGGCAAGTACCGGCGGACGCTGGAAACCGACCGGCGGTACCTGCTGGAGCAGTACGAGTACGCGGACATGGCCCGCAAGGTCGTCGGGGTGGGCAGCGTCGGGACCCGCTGCTGGATCGTGCTGATGCTCGGCCGCGATGAGTCTGATCCGCTGTTCTTGCAGGTGAAGGAGGCTGAGGCGTCGGTGCTGAGCCGGTTTGTGGGGGCCAGCAAGTACACCAACATGGGCCAGCGGGTGGTAGCCGGGCAGCGGCTGATGCAGGCATCCAGCGATATCTTCCTGGGCTGGCAGCGGGCCGAGGCCGGGCTCGACGGCCAGCAGCGCGACTTCTACGTCCGCCAGCTGCGGGACTGGAAATACTCCATCGCCATCGAGGCGCTGGTACCGAACGGCATGCGGATCTACGGGCAGGCCTGCGGGTGGACGCTGGCCCGGGCCCACGCGCGGTCCGGCGACCAGATCGCCATCGCCGCCTACCTCGGCAGCTCCGACGCCTTCGACCAGGCCATCACCCAGTTCGCCAGCGCGTACGCCGACCAGAACGAACGCGACCACCAAGCACTCGTCGACGCCGTCGCCACCGGACGGCTCACCGCCGAACCCGACCTGTGAGATCCGGCTGACCTGGCACAGCGCAGGCGTGCAGCGGCAGTGCACGGAACTGGCCGGCCAGGCAGGGATAGGGGCATCTGACGATGACGATGACGATGACGGCTGAACCAATTCAGATCCCGGTCACCGGAGCAGTCCGCAGCCTCGAGGTGCGCTGGATCTTCCCAGGCCAGCCGGAGGCCGCGGTGGCCGGATGGTTCGGACGGTTCCCGGCCCGGACGGAGTCACGCGAGGACACCTACCTGCTGGATCCGCCGCTGCCCGGACTCTCGGTGAAGATCCGCGGCGGCAGAGCACTGGAGGTCAAGATGTACCGCGGGAGCCCCGGGATCCTGGAGCTGCCGGGCCGGGCCCGCGGGCGCCTGGAGTCCTGGCAGAAGTGGTCCTTTCCCTTCAGCCCGCCCCGCCCCGACAACGGCAGCCCGGTCGGCTGGAGGCCGGTACGCAAGAGGCGGCGGATCACCCAGTTCGCACTGGCCAGCGGGCCGGCCGCGGCGCGCGGCCCAGAGCTGGGCGGCGAGCCGCGGTGCGAGGTGGAACTCACCGAGGCCCGCGCGCGCAGCCGCGACTGGTGGACCCTGGGCTTCGAGGCGACCGGCCCCGCAGATCTGCTCCGCAGCGCCCTGGACGCCGCCGCCGCGCTCGTGTTCGCCCAGGCCCTGCCCGGTCGCGTGGAACCCGGCCCGGATGAATCCACGTCCTACGCGCAGTGGCTAGGCCAGCGGCTCCGCGCCGACAGTGACACCGGCGCCTGAAGGCTGCCCCTCGCCGACGTTCTGAAAACAGACCCCAGGACGATGATCGGCACCGTGAGGTCGTTGCCGCCGAAGTACAAGGTGTTGCGGATCAGGTAGAGCCCGTTGCGTGGCGGCAGGACGACGCCGATGGCCTGCCAGATCGGGGGCAGGTAAGCGACTCCGTTGACGCCGCCGCTGCTGGGGTTGCCGATGAACACCACGATGATGACCGCGAGCAGGGTGCCCATGGGGCCAATGAGACTCTGCAATGTCGCGGCGAGCAGCGCGACGGCGAAGGCGATGAACGCGAAGATCCCCGCGGAACAACCCCCTGAGCCCACACAGGAGACACAAGGAGACGAGCCGGCCGAAGTGCGGCCCCCTGGATCGGGTTAATTACATTGACGGCGACCGCCCCGGCATCGAGTGAAAAGGGAGTTGCTGCTGGTCCAGTCGTCTCGTTCGGCATCTCCGGCCGCGTCGATGTTCAATGCCCTGGCGGTCGCCATGGGTGGCTTCAGCCCCTCGACCTGGACTCCCGTCCACGGCTGGGCCGCTTCCGGCGGCATCTACTCGGTTGCGGTCCACGGTGACCGCTTCGTGGTCGCCGAGACTGAGCACGTCGGGAGCTTTGACGAACTGCGCCAATTGTTGCAAGCGGCGACGACGCCCTGAACGGAATCCACCGCTTGCATGCCGGCGGACGCCTACCAGCCGGGCCCGGGCGCTGCCGCCGCAGGCCTGCCCTGGGCCGGGCCGCGAAGCACGGTCCTCCCGGCGGGCCCGCGTGCCTGACCTGCTCCACGACGGGGACCTTGGTCCCTTGGCTCGCGGAGCGTACCAGGAAGACGATTGAGGGACTGGAACTGGAACGGGACTGGGCCTGAGGCCTGACGTCGCGCGGGGGAGGATTGGGGCGCGGATTTGCGACCCTGATCGCGGAGCATCTTCGGTTCTGCTGACGGGAAGGAACAGGGAGTGGCGGACAACGTGCCGGTGAGCCAGGCGGATAGTCCGGCGGCGCCCGGGGCCGGGCAGGGGACGGACGCTGTGAGCGGCGCGGCGGCCCGGCCGGTCGACCCGGCGGTGCTGGGCCCGGCGTTCCCGCGCACGCATCACGCGCTGTGGCTTGAGTTCGGGAACCGTGCCGACTTTGATGACCCGAGCCGGGAGTGGCGGCGGCTGTTCTCGGAGCTGCTGGGTACCTTCGCGCTGGTGCTGGCCGCCGCGGGCGGCGGGCTTTTGCACGCGAAGGGGCAGATCAGCCTGGCCGCGGCGGTGGTGGCGCCGGGCCTGATGGTGACGGCGGTCATCTTGTTCATGGGCGCGGTCTCCGGCGCGCACCTGAACCCGGCCGTGTCGCTGGCGTTCGCGCTACGCGGGGACTTCCCGTGGCGGCGGGTCCCGGGCTATGTCGTCATCCAGCTGATCGGCGCGACGCTGGCCTGCCTGTTCCTGCGGTGGGTGTTCGGGAACGTCGAGCATCTGGGGGCGACGCTGCCGGGGCCGGGGTATAAGGACTGGCAGGCCCTGCTGATGGAGATCGTGCTGACCGCGCTGCTGGTTAGCGTGATCTTGGGCACCGCGTCGGCCGCGCAGAACGTCGGCGCGATCGCCGCGCTGGGGGTCGGCGGCTACATCGCCCTGGCCGGGCTGTGGGCCGCGCCGGTCAGCGGCGTGTCGATGAACCCGGCCCGCTCCTTCGGTCCCGCCCTGGCCAGCGGTTACTGGACCAGCTACTGGGTGTATCTGGTGGGGCCGATCATCGGCATGCTGATCGCCGTCGGTTTCGCGTACGTGCTGCGCGGCCGCGGCGGCGACGTCATCTCGCGGGCGGCGGGCTCCGGCGTGCTGGACGAGGGGGCCCACGCCGCCAGAGCCAGACTGTCCCAAGACATCGAGCACGGCAAGATCGTCCCCCCGGGCATCGCCAGCACCGATGCGCGGCGGCCCGGCCAGTGACCAGCGTCAACTCTGATCATCTCAGGCTGGCGCATCCGCCACGTGAAGACCTCCTGGGAGAGGTCTTCACGTTTGGTTTTGACCTGCGCGGATGCTGCCTTCTTTCATTCACGGCCACAGGTTAGCGCGGTCAGCCCACACGCCGGAGACCTCGTACGCAATTGCGCGGGACGTTTCCGCGGAAACGCGGGGCACGTCTGCCCTGGCCCTGGCCCAGGACAGCCGCACGGCAGAGCCCAGTCCAAACGTGAACATATACCCGGCTGAAACGTGAAGACCTCTGGGAGCCGGTGAGCGGATTCGAACCGCTGACCTGCCGTTTACAAGAAGTCCGTTTTATAGCGATATGCGCTCTAACTGCACTGATGCCGCGCGTTATTGCTCTGATGGCACTCACCGAACTGGGGTTTTCCGGCGGCTCGTCCCACGATTCGTCCCACGCCGCAGAGCAGCAATTAACTCGTAGCTGTGACGCCACATAGTCGTAACATTACGTAACCCCAAGGGATTGCATACGAATCCTGCATGAGCGCGTCGCCCGGCTGGCAGAATCCGGCGTCCGCCAGCCTGTGCTGAGTGGAAGCTGCACTAGTGGCTGTCTGGTGATTGCGGGGCCTGGTCGTAGGTGGTCATCGCGGCGGAGCTGGTGTCGGTGGTGAGGAGTTCGAGTTTCCAGGGGCCGGCGTTGACGTCGAAGTCTCGGCCGAAGCCGACCCACTGGCCGGTGAGGCGGCGACCGGTGGGGTCGGACAGAAGCTGGATGGCGCCGTGGTAGGTGGAGCCCTGGTAGTAGCCGGCCGGGTTGGTCTCCTCGGTCCAGGTGCCGGTGATGACCTGGCCGTTGATGGTCAGGTCCATCATGAGCTTGGAAGGAGCGGAGCCGAGCAGGGAGCGGACCTGGAGCTTGCGGCCGTGCTGGATGAGCAGCACGTGATGCTGATCGATATAGGTCTGCTCGCGGCCGGAGCTGGTGTATTCGTAGGTGCTGAGCCAGATCCCGGTGAGCGGTCCCTGGGTGGCCTTGAGGCCGGGTTCGGGCAGCCAGATGCCGGTGGCGGGTCCCATGGCTTCGCTAGGGTCGAGGCCGTATTTGTGGTCGGCGCCTTCGAAGCCGAGGGCCTGGATGGTCTGCCCGGTGACGTATTCCAGGGCTCGCGCGTAGGGGCCGTGGGGGGTACGGACGAGCCCGGCTTCCCAGCGCTGGATGATCCGCTTGGTGCAGCTGTTGGGTTCCCCGGCTCGGTCTCCGGCCTGGCGGATCGCGCGGGCGAGTTCGTCCTGGGATAGATGGAGCCGCTGCCGGGCTTGGCGCAGGGCGGTGTTCGGCGTGCTCATTCCCTCAGGGTAGGCCTGGATAGCTTGGAATTACAACGTCGTTTTGACGCCTGCTGCGACGTCTTATTGACGCCCCCTGGGACGTCGTCTCGGCAGCGCCAGCTAACTAGCGTGCGAGGTATGACAGGACCTGCATCTGAGGCTCAGCCCGTCCCGCAGCCTGCGCACCCGTTGGGCGCACTCACTACTTATGAGCTGAACCGGTACCGCCGTGAGCTAGAACGCGCACTGAAGGGCCTTGGCGTCGGTGTCCCAGCGCGGCGCCTGGTCCAGGACAAGCTCGCCCAGGTGCTGGCGGAGCAGGATTCCCGGGCCGGATCCGGGCCGACCGCCAGCCCGACCTGTGATCATCCGCAGTAGCCTCGCCCAGGATCATAAGCAGCCAGCTGCGGATCGGCCCATCCCGGCCTCACCGATCTACACTTGGGCCTGAAGCGCCGAACTGAGGGAGCCGCGTGAGCGCCGAAGCATCCGAACTGGTCAGCATTCCCCGTGCCGAACTGGATGCGCTGAAGGCTGAGCTGAAGCGTCTGCGCCGCGAGGTCGGGCGAGGCGTCGCCGTGGCGCACATTCAAGCCGACCCCGGCCCGGGCGATGACGCGCCCGCGTTCACCCGTGAGGAGCTCGCTGAGGCGTGGGGAATACGTGAGTGATCGCCTCGTCCGCTTCCCGGGCTCGTCCTGGCAGGAGATCGAGGCCTTGCCGCAGCCGCTGCGGTGGACGGTGCAGCGTACGATTTTTCATCTGCTGGACGAGCCGGCCCCGACCCTCGCGGACCCTTTCCCTGGCGATGACCCTCTGCCCGGCGCCTACGAGCTGCACCTGCCCGCCGATGATGTGACCATCTGGTACACCGTCACCGAGCATGAGGGACAGGAAGTCATCAGCGTGCAGCACGTGAGCCTCGATACCTGACATCGCGACGACCGCAAGAGGCCTTCCTTGACCAGAACGAACCGCTGAGCTGGGAGTTGCCTATCGGAGGAAAGCCGAGGCCGGCGTGTCGTCCCCGGCCGCGTTGTCGAACCCACGACCGGCGGATTATGAGAAGTACGGCCCGGCGCTCCGGGTGCACTGCCTGCACGGATACCACGGAGCCGTGCCGCCGATGGCGCTCATCGCACCGTTTGCACGGGTGACTCGGTCCACGAACCGATCCACGCCTTACCATGGCGATCACCGGATGCCAGCTACAGAACGTTGCCGCCGATAAGTTGGCTGATATGCCAGGGCTACGGCAGGCGGGCGACGTGGTCGATCTGGACTTCCCGCCGTTCTTCATCGATCGTGTAGAAGACGCGGTACCGCCCGGCCCGCAGGCGCCGCAGATCCGGCGACCCGTAAGGGAACGACTCCGGCGGCCGCGGCTCATCGGCGAGCTGGCTAACAGTGTCCCAGAGCGCAGCGACACCGATGGGATCGTCGCGGAGGAAGCCCGCCGTCTGGTCTAGAGCTTGAATCTCCCAGTTGACCTGGTAGCTCACCGGGATGGCATGCCAAGGCGGCGCCCCGCTTCCTCGTGCGACACGTAGCGGATCGCCCCGGCCTCACGGCGGGCCAGGTACCTGGCCCGGGCAGCGTCGAACTCCTCGTTGACCTGCTGCTCTTGCATCGCCTGGCGTAGCTGCCGGTACTCCTCGATGGGCACGACCACCGCCACCACCTGGCCGCTATGACGAATCACGTCGTGGGTGTCACCGGCGGGCAGTTCGCTCATGAGGGTCATGGTAACGAAGCGGACCGACAGCCTGACGTCACAACACGGCGGCGTTCCACGATCAAGATGGAGGCGACGGCTAAACTCCCGCTGAACTGGGAGCCGGCGAGCGGATTCGAACCGATGGCCTGCCGTTTAAAAGAAGTACGGCCCCGCGCAGCATGTGCGCTAGTTGCACCGATAGCACAGGTCATCGCACTGACAGCACTCACTGCGCTGCGCTTATCCGGCACACCGTTCCACGAATCGTTCCACGCGCGGCAGGCGACCGCGCCATTACCGTAACAATGCGTAGTGTAGGGGGCCGGTCCCTACGACGCCCAGCTTTGTCGACGTGGGCCGACGAGGTCCCGGACAACACCGTGGGCATCGCGATCTGGCTTGACGTGAGCTAGGTCGCCGAGGAGACCTGACACCAGCAGAAGAGGTCACCGGTTCCAGTGATCCCGCTAAGAATCTTTCAGAGGTGTCTCACGGATGGCCGGGCGGTACCGGACTATGGCGTAAAAGCCATATGGGCGGGTGCGAGAACTACTGCGTATCGGCTTGGGCGCCATGCAGGGCGTCCTGGAGTTCTTTCTCATCGGCCTTGGACAAGGTGGTCTTCAGGACCGTGCCGCCGTACTTGCTCATCGCCTCGACGGCCTTGTCCGATTGGTTCTCAGCACGCACGGACGGTACGTCCGGGCAATGCACATTTTGCGGATTTACCGAGCTGCTGCTGACCAGCCAGCGCTGCAGCGGTTCGCATCGCGGACGGGAACAGACCTGGCGCGGTAACCAGGACGCGGCCTACCCGGACGGCGGGCCCCTAGCGCAGCCGTCGGGATGGGTGCTTGCGGCCGCCGCAAGCCAATATGTCCAGCCCTGCCGTATGTCCAGCCCTGCCCCGTGGGCGGTGCGCAAGGACCGTCAACCGGCAACACGAAACACGGTTTTCGGTCAACCGCCTAGAAATATTTAGTCCGCAGGTAACCGGCAACAACCAGGGGGCGAAAAGCCGCTCCGGCACCCCGATAACGCCGCTTCCTAAATGATCATGCTCGGCACTTTTCGTACCCTGCCATTACCGTCACCATGACGGCGTGCCCGGCCGACCCTGGGCACAACAAGGCCCCCTGGACCATCCGCCAAGATCACCCAGGGGGCACAGCCCCTTCGACAGGACCTGCCATGCAAACTAACACGACCCCCACCCCCCACCCAACAGATCCACCCGACCGTCCCCCGGTCCCCGCCGAGCTGCTGGAAACAGTCGCCCGCGCCCTGGCCGCGGCCCTCATCCCGGCTCCCCGGCAGCCCGAACCGCCCGCCGCCAAGGGGCCGGACTTCCTGACCGCCGCGCAGCTCGCCGCCCGGCTCGGCGTCTCCCGGGAGACGGTCCGGCGGCTCGCGATCGCCGGGACGTTGCCACACACTGTCGTGTGCCGCGGCACCCGCAAGACGACCCGCCGGTTCCCCCGGCGGTTCGCGGATGAGTTCGCGGCCAGCGGCCTGGACGTGGCCGACCTGGCCGCCTTCGCCGCCGCCTGGCGGGCGCGGATCACCGCGCCCGCGCGGTGACGGCCGCCAAGCCGCGTCACCGCACCCTGCCTGCCCCGGCGCGTCTCGCTGCGCGCTGGCGGGAGCGGGCTGCGTGCCGCGGCGCGCGCATCGAGGTGTTCTTCCCCGCTCGCGGCGAGACGGCCGGGGCAGCCCGGCAGGTCTGCGCGCAGTGCCCGGTCCGCCAGCAGTGCCTGGAGTTCGCCGTCAGCAACCGGATCGTCTACGGGATCTGGGGCGGGCTGACCGGACCGGAACGCCGCGCACTGCAATCCGGCTGGCTGCGGGCCGCGCGGCGGGACCGGGACGAAGCGATACGGGCCGCCGCCGCGGCCGGGTTCACGGCGGAAGCGATCGGCCGCTCGTTCGGCCTGTCGCGCATGACCGTGACGCGAATCCTGCGCGAGGAAAACCGGGGCGCCCGCGCGGAACCTGATCGTCTCGCGTCGCGGACGCCGCCCGTGCGTGAGGGCGGACGATGAGCGGGCCGCCCGCTGAACCTGGCACGCAGGCTCTCAGTGAGAGCCTGGCTGCCCTGGCCGCGCAGGTAGCGGACCTGCGCGGTCAGGTCGCGCAGGTGAATCAGCGGCTCGATCGCGCCGGACTGCGCAGCGACCTGGACCTCGTCGCGCGTTTCGAGGAACTCGCGCGGAGCGTCGCGGACACGCTGGAC
This sequence comes from uncultured Actinomycetes bacterium, assembly GCA_963806335.1. Taxonomy (GTDB): domain Bacteria; phylum Actinomycetota; class Actinomycetes; order Streptosporangiales; family Streptosporangiaceae; genus Palsa-504. The sequence goes on along the minus strand of CAWDXO010000006.1, from coordinate 211,081 downwards.
GCCGCCGCGCCACGCGGACCCACCGCCCCCTTCTGGCTCGGCCTGGACCGCGAGGCATACCTGGCCGAGCTGGCCAAGCTGCGGCACTGGACCGACACCGTGCTGCGCCAGCACTACTCCGGTTATGAGCTCCGGGACTGCTGGCCCTGCCACGTCCACGCCGTCTGGGAACTGTCCACGCTGGCCGCCGCCTGGCATCACGCGTACGGCGGCCAGCGTCCCGACCTTGCCCGCGCCCTGGAGTTCTACGACCGCTGGCTGCCGGGCACCATGCGCCGCGTCGCGCACATCACCCGCGCATGCGATCCGGATTGCGTTACGCGCCGACGCCGCTCCTGGTGACGGACCAGCCAGGACACCGCCCAGACCCAGGTCTCCAAGCTCGACTGGCTCACCCACGACGGCCAGGCTTCCGCGGCGTCGGACGGCCACGTGCCATTGCCTTCCCAGGTCCAGCAGTTCGCCCGCACCATGCTCCAGCAGGTCACCGGTCCCAGCGGAGCACACCTGCTGGGCTGAGCCCAGGAACGATTACGACGGCCACCGCTGCAGACTGTCCTCGCATGCTGAAGACCTCAAGATTCAGACGACGACGGTGCGGACCTAGACGTCAACTGCGCGAGGTAGGCGGCGGCACGCCGGTCCACCTCCGGGACCGGGTCGGCATAATGCCGCAGCGTGGTCGCGCCGCCGCCGCTGTGGCCGAGGCGGGCGGCGGTGTTGCGCAGGTCGAAGCCGCCGGCCAGGAGCTGGCTGGCGGTGTAGTGCCGGCCGCCCTTGATATCGAGATCCGTCCTGGCAGCCTCCGCAGCGGCAGCGATCTGGTGGGTGACCCAGTCAGGGTTCCACGGCCGGGCGTGGCACGGGTCGTTAGAGAACAGGTACGCATCATCGCGCAGCTCGACGCCGACCGCGGCCAGGGCGGCCCGGGTCTCGTCGAGGTAGCTCACGATCAGCGCGCAGGTTTCCGGGTCAATGGCGAGCCAGCGGTCCTGGTGGGTCTTGGTGTCCTTGCGGACGCGCTGGCCGCCGCGCACGACGTAGTTGAAGGCGACGTGCACCGTGCCGCGGTCGAGGTCGATGTCGCAGACCTGCAGGCCGCATAGCTCGCCGCGGCGCACGCCAGTGATGACGACCAGCCACAGGTACAAACCCAGGGCGGCGCTGTGCGCGCGGGCCTGGGCGATTACCTTAGCCACGTCTTCCGGTGAGGTGGCCGCGATGGACTTGCGGGTGGTGGTGGGCGGCTTGGCTGACGCAGCGGGGTTCCGCTCGGTCCACTCCCACCGCTGCGCGGCCGCGAACGCGCCGGACAGGATGCTGTGGATACCGCGGATCGTGCTGGCCTTCATCGGGTGGCAGACGTGCGGGTGGCACCCGGCCCGTTGGCAGTCGTGGCCGGGACCGGGGCGTCGGCGGACCGGGCGCGGATCACTGCCGGGGTCTCCGGCGACGACCGCGTTGCGGCCGTGCCGCACCAGGATCAGGCCGTCGGCGGCCAGCGCTTCGAGAGCTGCCCTGATGACGCCGGTACCGATGCCCTGCGAGGAGCTCAGTTCGACGATCGATGGCAGCTCATCACCGGGGGCGAGGTGGCCGGCCTGGATGGCCTCGGCGAGCATATCGGCGACCTGCTGGGAGGCCGGGCGGCGGTCGCGAGCTTTAAGCACCAGGGCCGGGACGTTGCGGTGCTCGGTGAACGGCCTGCCGGTGCAGGACAGGTCACCGCAGCGCTTCAGCCGGGCGTACAGCTGGTCGAGGATGGGGCCGCGGACCTTCCGCACCTCGATATGCCCAGAGCGGGCTTGATGGTGCGGCGGATGAAACCCTCGTTGGTCTGCCGCGTGGACACGTCCCATGGAGCAACGAGCGCGTACTCATCCAGGAGCTTCGCGACGGTCGCGGCGGACTCCGGGGTGCGGCCCTCAGAGGCATCCTTCAGTAGCCTGCCTAGCTCAATGCGAGCCTGCTGCTCCGTCTTGGCCGTGGCCTTGAGGCGGATGGCACGCCCGGTGAGCGGGTCGGTCCCGACGTAGACGGTGACGCGGAACGACCCGCTCGGCAGTTGCTCTATGTAACCCTTTGCTGCCCTAGGCATGACATGAGAATAAAGCCGAGGACCGACATTCGTCCCACGACTCGTCCCACGGAAGGTGGTCCGCGAGGGCGCTTACCCCCTCTGACCTGGAGCCGGTGAGCGGATTCGAACCGCTGACCTGCCGTTTACAAGACGGCTGCTCTGCCAACTGAGCTACACCGGCGGGAGACTCGCTGCATCGTAGCTCACCCCGGCCCTGAACTGCACATCTGCATTCTGAGCTGCGAACTTACCGCCGCGCGCCGCCGCCAGCAGAACACGCGGCCGGATGTCCGGCTGACACCGGTCGCGGATCTTCCCTTCGCCCGCTGGGTTACGAAGCACTGCTTGAAGCGTGCGCCGAGTGCAGCTTCCAGCCACTCTCATTTGTGAAAAGCGAGGTGAAGCGACTACGGTGTAGTCATGACTAAGCGTGCAGCGACACCAGTGCGATTCGAGACCGCCGTGGCGGAGCGACTGGCCTCCTTCGTCGCCACGAACCCAGGCATGTCCCTCTCATCCGCTGCTAATAGACTCGTCGACGAAGCCCTCCGGATGGGCGAGCACCCTGGCATTGTGTTCCGGCCCGGTCCCACCGGCCGCCGTGCCGCACTCGCTGGCGGGCCAGACGTCTGGGAAGTCGTGCGCGCAGTCAAGTCCGCCAGAGCTGCTGAATCCGGCCTGGCCGAGGAAGACTTGCTCACGCTGGTCACTGGCAACACCGGCGTTCCGCTGCGCATGATACGCACTGCTGTCCGATACTGGGCATCCTATCCCGAGGAAATCGACGCAGAAATCGCTGCCGCCACCGCCGCTGAAGACGCCGCCGAACATGCGTGGCAGCGCGAACGCCAGTTGCTCGCCGGGTAACCCGTGAGCTATCCATTGCTGCTCGACGAAATGTTCTCTAACACAATCGCCGAACAACTTGACGCCAAGGGCCACGACGTCCTCGCGGTCGTGGCCGACCCAGCGCTGGTCTCGCTGCCTGACGAACAGATCCTCGCCCACGCCGCGGCAACCGGGCGCGCCTTGGTCACCGCCAACATCAAGGACTTCGTACCGCTGGACTCCCAGTACCAGGCCGCCGGGCGAGCACATGCCGGACTGATTCTCGTCTCGGCCAAAACCTTCCCCCAGAACCACGCCTACACGGCAGTCATCACCAGCGCCCTGGCCGCACTTCTCGACAAGCCCGGCCAGATCCAGGCCAGCCAGGTCGTCTTCCTCTCCCGCCATTGACTATTCAGTTCACCGCTGCGCAGCGTCACATGGCGGTACTGAACTGATCAGGCGGCTCGAGGTCGTCGCGCGCACGGCTGCTGGGGGCAGCTTCCCGGCGAAGTACCATTCGCTCAGCTAGCCGATAACGGCGATTAGGGCTTGCGGGCGACCACGGCGCGGTAGTAGGACTCCCCGACGTCGGGCGGCAGCGGCGCACCGGGCTCCGGCCGCCACTGCGGCGTCCACGTCAGGCCGGGCTCGACCATGTCCAGGCCGATGACGAGCTTGGCGATCTCCGGGCCGGTCCGCACGTGCGCCGGCGTCGTCGCCCTGTCGAAGACCTTCGCGGCGTCCGCCACCCCGGCGACCGCGTCCGGCGTGGCGTGCGATATCGCGACGTGGCTGCCGGCCGGGAAGGCGCCGTGTAGCCGGGCGATGAGGCCGGCCGGGTCGGCCTCATCGGCGACGAAGTGCAGGACCGACAAAAGCAAGATCGCCACGGGCTCATGGAAGTCGATGAGGGCGGTCAGCTCAGGATCCGCGAGGATGGCCTCCGGCTCGCGCAGGTCCGCCTCGATGATGGCCGTGCCGGGCACGGCGTGCAGCATGTCCCGGCCGTGCGCCAGCACCACCGGGTCGTGGTCGACGTAGACCACGCGCGCGTCCGGGCAGGCCGCGGATGCCACCTGGTGGGTATTGGCCGCCGTGGGCAGGCCCGCGCCGATGTCGATGATCTGCCGGATGCCCGCCTCGCGGACCAGGTACCTGACCACCCGGCGCAGGAATTCGCGGTTCCACCGGGCGGCCCGCCGCGCGTTCGGCAGCCGGCCGGCGATGATGGCGGCGGCTTCCCTGTCGGCCGGGTAGTTATCCTTGCCGCCGAGCAGGTAATCGTAGATCCGCGCGGAACTCGGGATGTCGGGACGGAAGGTCGTTCGCCACTCCTCGCCGCCATCCACTTGTCAGCTCCTCGCTCGCCCGGGCCGGATTGCGCTCCGCCCCAAGTGAACGGATAGTAACCAGCGGCCGGACCGGCTGACCACCGGTCATGAAGGGATCCCTTATCCGCGCATGTCACGGGGCGCGGATCGGACCGCGGCCACTTCGTACAGCGCGATGCCCGCGGCGACCCCCGCGTTCAGCGATTCGGTCCGGGCCGCGATAGGGATCCGGACCAGCACGTCGCAGGCCTGGGCGACGATCCTGGACAGGCCGCGGCCCTCAGAGCCGATGACCACGGCCAGCGGGGCGGTGGCCAGGTCAAGGTCGCGTATCCCGGTGTCCCCGGCCGCGTCCAGGCCGGCCAGGAAAACCCCGGCCTCCTGATAGGACTGCAGCGCGCGGGCCAGGTTGACCGCGCGCGCCACCGGAACGCGGGCCAGCGCGCCGGCCGAGGCCTTCCACGCGCCCGCCGTCACGCCGGCGCCGCGGCGGCTGGGCACGACCACCCCGTGCGCGCCGAACGCCGCCGCCGAGCGCACGATGGCCCCGAGGTTGCGCGGGTCGGTGACACCGTCCAGGGCGACGATCAGCGGCAGCTGCCCGGCGTCCGCCGCGCGGGCCAGCAGGTCGTCGGGATGCGCGTAGGCGTAGGGGCGGACGCGCAGCGCCACGCCCTGATGCAGCGCACCGCCGGTGAGCCGGTCGAGTTCGGCGGCGCCGGCCTCGAGCACCACGACCCCGCGGTCGGCGGCCAGCTTGATGGCCTCGCTGATCCGCTCGTCGTGCTGGACGCGGGCCCCGATGTACAGGACCGCCGACGGGACGCCGGCCCGCAGCGACTCGACCACCGAGTTGCGCCCGGCCACGAACTCGGGCGCGTCCCCCGCCCCGCGGGAGCCCCGCCCGTCCCGGCCCGCCGGGTAGGTCCGGGACGACGGATGCGACGCGGACGAGGGGCCGGGACCGTCGCCCGGCCGGCGGCCCCGGGACCCGTCAGCTGAGCCCGTCTTGCCGGCCCGTCGCTGCGCCGGGTGCCCGGGCCGCATGGCCGCGGGCGGAGTCGGTCCCTTGCCCTCTAGCTTGCGCTTGCCCTGCCCGCCGGTGCCCGGCCGCGGCTTGCCCGACTTGGTGCGGCCGGCTCCGGTACGGCGCGGATTGGCGCCCCCTGCTCCACTCAACGCTTCAGCTCCCATCGAGGGCCTTCCGGAGTGTCCTCGACGACGACGCCGATCTCCTCGAGCCCATCCCTTATCGCATCTGAGGTCGCGTAGTCCCGGCGGACCCGGGCCGCGTCCCGCTGCTGCAGCGTCAGCTTCACCAGCGCGCCGACCACATCCCGCAGCCGGTCGCCGGCCCCCGCGTCCGACCAGCGGGGCGCGAGCGGATCGAGGCCGAGCACGTCGAGCATGCCCCGGAGACTAACCAGGCTGGCGCGGGCGCCGGCCTTGTCCGAGGCGGCCAGCGCATGGTTGCCGTCCCGGACGCAGGCGTGCACGGCGGCCAGGGCGGACGGCACGGCCAGGTCCTCGTCCATGGCCGAGCGGAACGATACCGGCAGGTCCGCGGGCTCGTCGTCGTCCCGGCCCGGGTCCTCGCCACGGCCGAGCATCTCGCTGGCCCGCACGACGAAACGCTCGATCCGCTGGTAGGCGGCGGCCGCCTCGTCCAGCGCGTCCTCGGAGAACTCGAGCAGCGACCGGTAGTGCGCCTGGACCAGGTAGTAACGGAGCTCAGCGGGCCGTACCCGCTGCAGCACGTCGGTGACGAGCAGCGAGTTGCCGCCGGACTTGCTCATCTTCTCCCCGGCCAGCCCGAGCAGGCCATTGTGCAGCCAGTACTGCGCGAAGTCGTCACCGGCGCCGCGCGATTGCGCGATCTCGTTCTCGTGGTGGGGGAAGATCAGGTCCATCCCGCCACCGTGGATATCGAAGGACGGGCCGAGGTACTTGGTGGCCATGGCCGAGCATTCCAGGTGCCAGCCCGGCCGGCCGGGTCCCCACGGGGTTTCCCAGTAAGGCTCACCCGGTTTCGCGGCTTTCCACAGGGTGAAGTCGCGCGGATCGCGCTTGGCGCCGCTGTCATCGGAGTCTTCCGCGGGCCGCATCTGATCAGGGCGCTGACCGGAAAGCGCGCCGTAGGCGGGGTACGAACTGACGTCGTAATACACGTTTCCGGCGGCCGGATACGCGTGACCGCGCTCGATCAGGCGACGGATCAGGACGATCATTTCCGGGATGTGCCCGGTCGCGCGCGGCTCGACATCGGGTGGGCGGCAGCCGACCGCATCGTAGGCCCAGGTGAACGCGCGCTGGTTACGCTCGGCGAGGAGCCACGGCGGGACGCCGTCACGCTGCGCTGTGGTCAGGATCTTGTCCTCGATGTCGGTGACGTTCCGGCAGAAGGTGACCTGGTAGCCGCAGGCCCCGAGCCAGCGGACCAGCACGTCGAAGCACACCGCCGACCGCAGGTGGCCGATGTGCGGCGGCGCCTGCACGGTGGCGCCGCACAGGTACACCGACACCCGCCCGGGCGTGATCGGGGTAAACTCGCGCACCGCGCGCGCGGCGGTGTCATGAAGGTGCAACGTCACGTTGTAAGGCTAAGGGATACGGTCAGTGCTCGGCGGGGCTCGCGGGCAGCGGCCCAGCCGGCCTTGGTCCAGCCGGCATCAGCAGGGCGGTGGCGATCGCGGCGATGCCCTCGCCGCGGCCGGTCAGCCCGAGCCCGTCTGTGGTGGTGGCGGCCACGCTGACCGGGGCACCGGACAGCGCCTCGGCCATCACCTTCTCGGCCTCGGCCCGGCGCGGCGCGACCCGCGGCCGGTTCCCTATCACCTGCACCGCGACGTTGCCGATGACGAACCCCGCCTCGCTGATCAGCCGGAACGTCTCGCGAAGCAGGGAAACCCCGGACGCTCCCGCCCACTCGGGGCGGGAGGTGCCGAAGTTCTGGCCGAGATCGCCGAGCCCGGCCGCCGAAAGCAGCGCGGTACAAGCGGCGTGCGCCGCCACGTCTCCGTCCGAATGACCGTCCAGGCCCGCTTCACCGGGCCACAGCAAGCCCGCCAGGTAAAGCTCTCGCGCGTCAGTCAACGGATGAACGTCGACCCCGATCCCGACGCGGGGAACCCCGGACACGCCCGGAGTCAGCTGATCCGGCTCAGGTCGCCCCGGCTCAGGTGGCAAGGACCTCGTCGAGCAGGGCCTCGGCCTTGTCCTCGTTGGTCTTCTCGGCGAGGGCCAGCTCGCTCACCAGGATCTGCCGCGCCTTGGCGAGCATGCGCTTCTCGCCCGCGGACAGACCGCGTTCCTTGTCCCGCCGCCACAGATCCCGGACGACCTCGGCGACCTTGTTCACGTCGCCGGAGGCGAGCTTCTCCAGGTTGGCCTTGTATCGCCTGGACCAGTTGGTCGGCTCTTCCGTGTGCGGCGCGCGGAGCACCTCGAACACCCGCTCAAGCCCTTCGGCTCCTACGACATCCCTAACGCCTACCAGCTCGGCATTGTCCGCGGGAACGCGTACGGTCAGGTCACCCTTGTCGACCTTGAGGACCAGATAGGTCTTATCCTCGCCCTTGATAGTGCGAGTCTCGACCGCTTCGATGCGAGCAGCCCCGTGATGGGGATAGACGACGGTATCGCCGACCTTGAAAGACATGTGGCAAGTACCCCTTCCGCTGAAGACCATCTTACCACGCCCGGCGGTGTCGATAAAATGCCTATGGCGGCAAATATGCAGGTCAGTACGGTAGTTACCGGCCCGTACCCATACCGTTCAGCTGGCCGTGCCACGGTCGGCACCGCCACTTGAGGGCTTAAGACGTCTCCTCTAGTCTACCTGAGGGACTCCGGGGAGCCGGACACGTTGGCGCAGGCGCGGCGCGCGATCCGCCGCGGCCAGGCCGGCCGCGGCGCAGGGGACAGCCATGATGGGCTCATACTGGATACTAAAGGTCCGATTTCGCCCCGGAGGTGACGGTGAATCCTGGCGGCGGAGCTGGGTGGGACGAGCCTCCGCTCGACATCCAGGTCCCGGATGACGCGCGCGAGCTCGATCGCGACGTGCTCGCCTACCACCGGGAGCAGCGCGCTAAGCGCCGCCGTAACCGGCTGAACCGGCTGGCCGGGCCGCTGGGCGGGCACGGGACGCTGCTGCCGCTGCTGGCCAGCATCCTCGCCGTGTGCCTGGTCGCGGGCGCGATGCTCTCGGTGGCCACGTTCAGTCCCGCGAGGGCGCCAGGTAAGCCCAGCCACTCCGCGACCGCGAAGCCGGCAAGCTCGCCGTCGGCCACCACCAGGACCAGCCCGGTCGCCTCGGCCCAGCCGGCCGGCACCGCCGCGGCGAGCCAGACCCAGGCCTCGGGCGTGGCGCAGTCCCCCCGGCTCGCGAGCCCGCCGGCCGCCTCGAGGAGGCCGAGCCCGTCCGCTCACACCACCGGCGCGCCCGCACCTTGAGCCCCGGGTGAGAACGCGAGAACTTGACCGCTACGATTTCTTCCGTCCCGACGGGAGCAAATCGAGGAGGCCGTTAAGGTGACGCGCTGGAACCGCCGCCTGCTCTTCGGCGCCATAGCCCTGCTGGTCCCGGTGCTGGCCGGATGCGAGGCCGGCCTCAACGCGCCCACGCAGGAGTTCCATCCCGCCGCCGCCGGGGTGACCACTACCGTGAACGGCATCACCATCGACAACGCCTTCGTGCTCGGACCCGAGCTCGGTTCGACGCTGCCTGTCGGCGGCCAGGCCGGGGCCTTCCTCGCCCTGACGGCGCCGTACGACGACCGCCTGGTGGCGGTCAGCGCACCGGGCAGCGCGGCCGCGGTGAAGGTCGCAGGCGGCTCCGTCGAGCTGCCGTCGTACCAGCTGGTGAACCTGGACGGACCCGCGCCGCAGATCGTGCTGCACGGGCTGACCACTCCGCTCTCCGGCGGCGAGACGGTCCAGCTGATCCTCACCTTCGCCACCGCCGGGTCGGTCTCGCTCGTCGTGCCGGTCGAGCCCCACGCCTACGACTACGCGACCTACTCCCCGCCGGCCATCCCGACGCCGACGGCCACCGTCCGGCCCGCGGCCACCGGGTCGGCATCGCCGGGCGCGTCCGCGTCCGCGTCCGCCTCGGCGAGCCCGTCGGCCACGCCGTAACCAGGCCGGGGGCAGGCACCACGTCCCGTTCGGCAGAAAAATCTTTTTATTTACCGAACGGGCCGGGTGTCCCTGCCTCAGCCAGCTGACTCGAATTTGTAGCCCAGGCCGCGGACGGTCACTATGTGCTGCGGCCGGGCCGGGTCGACCTCGATTTTCGCCCGCAGCCGCTTGATGTGCACGTCCAGCGTCTTGGTGTCGCCCACGTAGTCGGCGCCCCAGACCCGGTCGATGAGCTGCATCCTGGTCAGCACCCGGTCCGCGTTGCGCAGCAGCACCTGGAGCAGCTCGAACTCCTTCAGCGGCAGCTGCACCGCGCCGCCGCGGACGGTGACCACGTGCCGGTCTACGTCCATCCGCACCGGCCCGGACTCCAGCGCCGACTCGGCGACGTCGTCCGGTTCGCCCCGGCGGCGGAGCACCGCGCGCATCCTGGCCACCAGCTCGCGGGAGGAGAACGGCTTGGTGACGTAGTCGTCGGCGCCCAGCTCGAGCCCGACCACCTTGTCGATCTCGCTGTCCTTGGCGGTCAGCATGATCACCGGCACGTTCGACTTCTCCCGCAGCGACCGGCACACCTCGCTGCCCGGCAGACCCGGCAGCATCAGGTCAAGCAAGACCAGGTCGGCGCCGGTCCGGGCGAACGTGTCGAGGGCGTCGGGGCCGGTAGAGCAGACGGCAACCTCGAACCCCTCCTTGCGCAGCAGGTACGAGATGGCGTCGCTGAACGAGTCCTCATCCTCAACTACCAGCACGCGTGTCACTTGGTCCTCCTGAGCGCTACCGTGGGGTTCCTGGTCGTCGGGTCTTTCGGGATCAGGCCGCGCCGGAGCCGGCGTGCTCGCCCCGCAGCGGGATGACCAGGGTGAACGTGGATCCGGCCCCCTCGACGCTGCGCACCGTGACCTTGCCGTTGTGGGCCGCCATGACGTGCTTGACGATGGCCAGCCCGAGGCCGGTGCCGCCGGTGGCGCGCGAGCGCGCCGGGTCGACCCGGTAGAAGCGTTCGAAGATCCGCTCAAGGTCGCGCTCGGGGATGCCAATGCCCTGGTCGGCCACGCTCAGCTCGGCGTTGCCCTCGCTCGTCCTCATGGTGCTGACCACCACGCGGGTGTGCTCCGGGCTGTAGGCCGCGGCGTTCTCCAGCAGGTTGCGCAGCGCGGTGATCAGCAGGTCCTCATCCCCGAGGACGGAAAGGCCGCGGGCGCCGATCGACGCGAGCGTGATGCCGCGCGCGTTGGCCTTCATCCGGCAGCGGTCGATGGCCTCGGCGACGACCGTGTCCAGGTCGACGAGGCGCGGATCGGGGACGGGCTCGACGGCCTGGATCCTGGACAGCGTGATCAGGTCCTGCACCAGGTTGGTCAGCCGCTGCGCCTCCTGCCGCATCTTGGCGGCGAACCTGCGCACCGCCTCGGCATCGTCGGCGGCGTCCTCGATGGTCTCGGCCAGCAGGGCCAGCGCGCCCACCGGCGTCTTGAGCTCATGGCTGGTATTGGCCACGAAGTCCCGCTTGACCTCGTCCACCCGGCGGCTCTCGGTCTGGTCCTCGGCGAGCACCAGCACCAGCCCGCCGCCGCCGACCGCACCGCCGAGCGGTGCCACCCGGACGGCAAAGCTCGTCGTCTTCCCGCCGAACCTCGGCACCTGGACCTCGAACTCGCCTTCCCTGATCTCCCCGTCCCTGCGTACCTGGCGGGCCAGCGCGGCCAGCTCGGTGACCACCAGGCGATCGCCCTTGACCAGCCCGAACGCCCGCGCGGCGGCGCTCGCCCGCAGCACCCGGTCGTTGCTGTCGACGACGACGGCGGAAGAGGAGAGAACGGAAAGAACGGAAGCGATGCCCGGCGGCAGCCGGGCCGGCTGCTTGGCCGCCCGGAGCCGGGAGCCGCGGGCCTGGCGGGTAGTCTGGCTCGTCCTGGTTCTTATCGCCACACGATCTCCGTTATCCGCGCAGGCCAAGGCGGTGACCAGTGAAGACTCACATCGTTCATGGTATGCGGTGGCGCGCCATCGCCATAGCCTGATCCGGCACGCCGCGCGATATTCGAAGGTTGTTCACTTCACGGCAAACATGCGTCAATGCCGGATTTACCGGTTATCGGCCCTGGTTCTTCACGGCCTCGGCCGCTTCGGCGGCGGCGTCCGGGTCCAGGTACCGGCCGCCGGGGGTCACCGGCCGGAAGGCGTCGTCGAGTTCGTAGACGAGCGGGATGCCGGTCGGGATGTTCAGCTCCGCGATGGCTGCGTCGCTGATCCCGTCCAGGTGCTTGACCAGCGCGCGCAGCGAGTTGCCGTGCGCCACGATCAGGACCGTCCCGTCCCGGCCGAAGTCGGGCACCACCGCGTCGTACCAGTAGGGCAGCATCCGCGCCACGACGTCCTTCAGGCACTCGGTCCTGGGCCTGGCCTCGGGCGGCAGGCCCGCGTACCTGGGGTCAGCCGCCTGGGACAGGGGATCGTCGTCGGCGATCGGCGGCGGCGGCACGTCATAGGAGCGGCGCCACAGCATGAACTGCTCCTCGCCGAACTCCCGCCTGGTGGCGGCCTTGTCCTTGCCCTGCAGGGCGCCATAATGCCGCTCGTTGAGCCGCCAGGACCGGCGCACCGGCAGCCAGGCCAGGCCCGCCTCGGCCAGCGCGATGTTGGCGGTCTGGATCGCCCGGGTCAGCACCGAGGTATGCACTGCCGCCGGCTGCAGGCCCGACTGGGCGAGCAGCTTGCCCCCGGTCGTGGCCTCCTGCTCGCCTGCCGCGGAAAGCCCGACGTCCACCCAGCCGGTGAACAGCCCCTTTGAGTTCCATTCGCTCTCGCCATGACGGAGCAGCAGCAGCGTCCTCATAGCCAGAAAGCCTAGCCTGGGAACACGGTGCGGTTCGAAGCGGTTGGTTAGAACGTGCTTGAAGTGCAGCGTCCCCGTGGTTGGCAGCGGAGCCCCCGTCGAATCGCGACCATCAGCCTGCACACCTCGCCGCTCGACCAGCCCGGTACCGGCGATGCCGGCGGCCTCAATGTGTACGTGGTGGAGGCGGCCAAGCAGCTGGCCCGCCTGGGTATCGAGGTAGAGATCTTCACCCGCGCGGTCTGCCCCGACACGCCGCCGGCCGTCGAGCTCGCAGCTGGCGTGCTGGTCCGTAACGTGGTGGCCGGTCCCTTCGAGGAACTCGACAAGAACTCGCTGCCTCACCAGATCTGCCCGTTCACGTTCGGGGTGCTGCGCGCCGAAGCCGACTTCGAGCCCGGCCACTATGACCTGCTGCACGCGCATTACTGGCTGTCCGGCCAGGTGGCGGCGGTCGCGGCGGAGCGCTGGGGCGTTCCGCTCATCCAGTCGATGCACACCCTGGGCAAGGTCAAGAACCTGGCCCTGGCGGCCGGCGACTGCGCCGAGCCCGCGGCGCGGATCCGCGGCGAGGGCGAGGTCGTGGCGGCCGCTGACCGGCTGGTCGCCAACACCGCCGAGGAGGCGCGCCAGCTGATCGAGCTGTACGGCGCCGACCCGCGGCGGGTCAAGACGGTCAACCCGGGCGTGGACCTGGCGGTGTTCCGGCCTGGTCCTGTCCTGGCCGCGCGGCGGCGGCTGGGGCTGCCTCCGGACGCGGTGGTGCTGGTCTTCGCGGGCCGGATCCAGCCGCTGAAGGGCCCCGACATCGTGCTGCGGGCCGCGGCGTCGCTGCTTTCCTCGTCGCCCGGGCTGGCTTCGCGGCTGGTAGTGGTATTCGTGGGCGGGCCGAGCGGGTCCGAGGTGGGCGCGCCGGGCCGGCTCGATGGGCTGGCGGCGTCGCTGGGCATCTCGGCGGTCGTGCGGCAGGAGCCGCCGTGCCCGCAGCCGGAGCTGGCCGACTGGTACCGGGCCGCGACCATGGTCCTGGTGCCGTCGCACTCGGAGTCGTTCGGGCTCGTCGCGCTGGAGGCTCAGGCCTGCGGCACCCCGGTGGTCGCCGCGGCCGTCGGCGGGCTGCGCACCGCGGTGCGGGACGGCTTCTCCGGGGTCCTGGTGGACGGGCACGATCCGGTTTCCTATGCTCGCGTGGTGGAAAAACTCGTAACCTCGCCCGGGCGGCTCGCGGAGCTCTCGCGTGGCGCGGTCGAGCACGCCTCCGCGTTCGGCTGGCCGGTGACGGCGGCACGGCTGATCGACGTGTACACCGGAGCCATGAACGAGGCCGCCGTGCCGGTGCGTGCATGAGCGTCTCCCCGGGGCCGGGCGGCGCGGCGGGCGGGCCTGGCGGGCCGGAAGGCGCGGCCGGCGGGCCGGGCGGCGCGGCGGGCGGGCCGGGCGGCGCGGCCGGGCGGGCCGGGCGGCGCGGCCGGCGGGCCGGGCGGCGCGGCGGGCGCCATCGAAACGGCGCTGATCGACCTCGGGCTGTCCTTCGAGAACCCACGGCCCGGCGCCTACCTGGTCAAGCTGGAGGGCCAGCACAAGCTGGCCACCGTGACCTGGCTGGTGGCCGGCGAGCACAGCCTCGGCGTGGAGGCGTTCTTCTGCCGCCAGCCCGATGAGAACCACGAGGCCTTCTACCGCTTCCTGCTCGAGCGCAACGGCCGCATGTACGGGGTCCACTTCACCCTGGATCCGGTCGGCGACGTCTACCTGACCGGGCGGCTCCCGCTCAGCGCGGTCGCCGTGGCCGACATCGACCAGCTGCTCGGCTGCGTGCTCAGCTACTCGGACGACAACTTCGACGCGGCGCTGGAACTGGGTTTCGCCTCCGCCATCCGCCGGGAATGGGCGTGGCGCGCCAAACGCGGTGAATCCCTGGCCAACCTGCGCGCGTTCGCCCGCTTCGCCGACCCGGACGGAACCTAGCGCCTAAGCCTGGCGTTCGATGGACCGGAATACGGGTACATTGACGACCGTGAACCGGTTGGGTGAGCTTGAGCGGGCCATCATGGACGTACTGTGGGAAACCGACACCTCGCTGACCGTGCGCGAGGTCAGTGCTAGGCTGACCGAACGTAACCTGGCTCACACCACCGTAATGACGGTGCTGGACAGACTCGCGAAAAAGGGCTTCGCCAGGCGGGAGCGCGATGGGCGTGCCTGGCGTTACTGCCCCGCCGCTACCCGCGAGACTTACGTAACCGAGCTCATGCTGACCGCGCTCGACCAGACCGGAGACCGCACGGCCGCACTGACCCGGTTCGCACAGTCCGTATCTGGCGTCGAGGCCGAGGTATTGCGCGACGCCCTGGAAGTATTTGAAGGTAGCGGCGACGGAGATGACGGGACTTGACGATGCGGCACTGCTTGCCGTAGTAGCCATCGGAAGCGCGCTTGGAGCTTCCGCTCTCACGCGCGCGAGCTGGCCGCGCCGTTCTCCGGCGGCGGCGATCTTGCTGTGGCAGGCCCTCGGCCTGGCCTCGGGCCTGGCCGCCGTCGGTACGCTGCTCGGCCTGGCCATGCCGGCCAGCCGCGACGGCGTGGTGCGGTCCGCGCTGCGGGTCGGAGTGCTTTTCCGTACCGGCGGCCTGTTCCGGGTGACCGGCGCCTTCGGCGCCGCCGGTACCGTGCCGACGATCGTCGTCGCCGTCCGGCTGACCTGCCTGGCCGCCGGGCTGGTCCTGCTCGCGTCATTGTGCTGGGTGCTGATCGCCGCCTGCGCCACGGCGGTGCAGGCCCGGCGGCGGCAGCGGGCCCTGCTCACGCTGCTCGCCCACGGCGACCCCAAGGTCCCCGGCGCCCTGGTCGTCGACTACCCCACCGCCGCGGCGTACTGCCTGCCCGGCCTGCGATCACAGATCGTCGTCAGCGTCGGCACCCTGGAACTGCTCGGCCGCGGCGAGCTAGCGGCCGTCCTCGCGCACGAGCGCGCGCACCTGCGCGAGCGGCACGACCTGGTGCTGCTCCCGTTCACCGCGCTGCGGCGCGCCTTCCCTAAGTCGGCCACCTGTGACGGCGCCCAGCACGCGGTCGCGCTGCTGGTCGAGATGCTCGCCGATGACCGCGCGCTGCGGACCCGGCAGACCCGGGAACTCGTCTCCGCGCTGCTGCGATTCGGCACCGCCGGCACCTGCCCGGCGCCCGCGGGCGCGCTGGCCGCCGGCGGCGGTGAGATGGCGGCGAGGGTCACCCGGCTGCTTCAGCCGGTGCGCCCGCTGCCGCCCGCCGCGGTCGCCGCGGTCTGCTCCGCCGCCGTCTTGCTGATCGCGGCTTCGATCACGCTGCTCGTCATCTGAAGGCGCGTGCGGCTCAGCTGAGGCGCGTGCGGCCGGCCGACGGCGGGCGGGTTGAATCCCGGTCGTCGGCCGACGGCCGGGCGGCGTTACCAGGGACCGTACGGACCCGAGCTGGTTCCCCCGCCGTTCTTGGGAAATGTCTTCACCTTGGGCCGGACGTCGGCCAGGTAGATGGCAGCGGCCACGAACGCCGCCACCGGCAGGATCGACGTCGGACCGACGCCGTACACGGCGCCGGCTAGCCCGACCACGGCGGCTACGCCGAGGATGATCAGCCAAAGCTTCTTGGTCTGCTTGCCCGACGCCACGAAGGCGTTCGCCGGACGGGTGATCGCGTCGATGAAGGCCCAGGCCTCGACGCCGAACGCCGCGATGCTCAGGGCCAGGAAAAAGTCGGTAAGCGGGGTATAGGCGGAACCGATCACGGAATCACGCTACCTAATCGGAGGCACTGTCTGGTCTTGCCGGAGTGGCCGCCTCGGCCGAAGCGTCCGGGGCTGCTCCAGTTGCCCCTTCGGCTGACCCTTTCGCGGCCCCTTCCGCTGATCCTTCCGCGTTGGCCGCCTCGGCGAGGGCTGCTTCGGCAAAGAGCCCTTCCCCGCCGGGCGCTCCGCCGGCCAGTTCGGACTCCGCCTCGGCTAGTTCCTGATCCGCCGCGGCCTGCTGCTGCACCGCGGTCAGTTCCGGCGGAGCGGCTTCCGTTTCCGCGGTCACATTCTCCCGTCGGAACGATTCGTAGATCTCGATGAGCACCTGCTTCTGCCGCTCCGAGAGCTCGGGGTCGGTCAGCAGGGCGGACCGGACGCCCGAGTCGGCCGGCCGGTCTTCGAGGATCCCGGCCTGGACGTAGAGCGCTTCCGCGGAAATGCGCAGCCCCTTGGCGAGCTGCTGCAGGATGTCCGCGCTCGGCTTTCGCAGGCCGCGCTCGATCTGGCTCAGGTAGGGGTTGGAAACCCCAGCCGACTGGGCCAGCTGCCGCATCGAGATCTTCGCCTGCTCCCGCTGTTCCCGGATGTATTCACCGATCGAGTTCACATTTACGTTACGCATACCTTCAGTTTGCCACCGCATGCTTGCAACTGCAAACGGCCAGCAAGCAGTCCGGCGCTGGCGGGCGGCGGCGGCGGGCGGGGCCGGCGGCGGCGAGGGATTGCGCGCAGTCGGCGGCGCGGCGAGGGGTTGCGCGCCAGGGAGGGGGTAGCTCGCGGGGAGGGCGGCGGCGAGCCTGGGCGGGCGCGGCTGGCGGTGACGTGGCGAGGGCAGCGGCGCGGCGGCGCGGGGGGTGCGCGCACGGCGAGGGCGGCGGCGAGGGCGGGCGGCCTGCTACGGGTCCTGGCGATGACGCTGGGACCAACGTGGCGCGAACGCATAGCAGTGAACGTTAGTTCGAAAAAGATCTTGGAAGATTCAGGCTTCGTGGAAAGTTTTGGGTACTGGGATCCCTAAAACCTTCCACGAAGCCAGAAAACTCCACGCAAACCCGGGATGGACCGCACGGGATGAGAACGGCGAGACTGATGGGGCCTACGGGTGCCCGGGACGTTTGCCGGGAGTGGGGCGGCCCTGACCGGGGCTCGACAGACCGGCGGTCGGCTAGCCGACTGGGGCGGCCGACTAGCCGGCTGGGGTTACGACTCCCGGTCCCTGATGCCCAGGAAGGCACGCGCGTCGACCGGGCTCATGGGCGGGCGCTGGGCTAGCCGGGCCAGCTCCGCGGCTCGCTCGACAAGTTCGGCGTTCCGTGCGACGGGCCGGCCGCGCGCGTAGGTCAGCGTGTCCTCCATGCCGACCCGCAGGTGACCGCCTGCGCCGAGGGCCCCGAACAGCACCGGCAGCGTGGTCCGGCCGATCCCCGTCGCCGACCAGGTGGCGCCCGCGGGCAGCGCGGCCACCGCGGCGGCCAGCGTGGCCACGTCGCCCGGCATGCCGCCCGGTACGCCCATGACCAGGTCACAGTGCACGTGCCCGCCAGCAGGCAGGCCGAACTCGCCCAGCAGCCGGTGCAAGGTGGCGACGTGGCCGAGGTCGAACAGCTCGAACTCCGGCACGACCCGCCGCGCCTGCGTCAGCTGGTAGAGCTCGCGGATGAACGGATAGGGGTTGGCGAACACCTCATCGCCGAAGTTAACGGTGCCGCAGGTCAGCGAGCAGGCGTCCGGGTCGGCGTCGAGGACGGCCAGCCGGGCGGCGAAGCCGTCGGTCACCGCGCCGCCGGTAGAGAGCTGGACGATGAGGCCGGTACCCTCGCGGAGCGCCGCCACGGTATCGGCGAGCCGGCCCGCGTCCAGGGTGGGGCGCGCCGCCTCGTCCCTGATGTGCACGTGGATGACCGCCGCCCCGGCCGACTCGCACTCCTTGGCCGTGACGACGAGTTCGTCCAGGGTGACCGGGAGGGCAGGCACCGCGGATTTGTCCGCCTCGGCACCTGTCGGGGCCACCGTGATCAGGGTCTGGGTGCTTCCTGCCATGGCTAGGACACTACCTGGGCAGCACCTGGCCCGCGGCCAGGTGCTTGCGGGCGAACGCCAGCGACTCCGCCAGGTCCGCGACCCTGCCCTCCCGGCTCGCCGCCCGGGTGGTCTTCACCTCGACCACCACCGCGCCGCGGTACCCGGTCCACATGAGCAGGCCGAGCAGTTCGGCGCATGGCTGGCCGCCACGTCCGGGCACTAGGTGCTCGTCCGGGATCGGCCCGGGCGTTCCCGTGCCGTCCGCGAGGTGTACGTGCGCCAGACGGCCGCCCAGCTCGGTGGCCATAAGCAGGGCGTCGGAACCGGAGGCGGCGGTGTGCGAAAGGTCCAGCGTGACGTGCGGGACGTCGAGCGCCGTCGGATCCCAGTGCGGTGCGTAAGGCACCACCTCGCTGCCGCCAGCCCGCAGCGGGTACATGTTCTCCACCGCGAAGATGACGTCGGTTTCCTCGGCCATCGCGGCCAGGCCCTTCTCGAACCCGCGGACGTATTCGAGCTGCCAGCGGAACGGCGGGTGCAAGACCACGACCCGGGCCCCGACGCGCTCGGCGAGGTCCTTGGCGCGCCGCAGCTTCTCCCAGGGCTCGCGACCCCACACCCGCTGGGTGAGCAGCAGACTCGGCGCGTGCACGGACAGGATGGGGATCTGGTAGTAGTCGCGGAGCCTGGGCAGCGCGTCGGCGTCCTGGCTCACCGGATCGGTGTAGACCATCACCTCGACCCCGTCGTACCCAAGCCGCGCGGCTATCTCGAAGGCATCGGGCGTACGTTCCGGGTAGACCGACGAGGTGGACAGGGCGACAGGCGGACCGGGGACCTTCGCCTCGCCGCTCACTGACTGACTCCCTCCGTCGGTTCAGTTCCAGCTTACTGAGATTGTCAGAGGTCGCCGCTAGGGTGCGGGCCATGGCTAAGTCAACGGCGGGCACGGCCGGCTACCACTGCACGGAATGCGGCTGGCAGTCCGCGAAGTGGAGCGGGCGGTGCGGTGAGTGCCAGGCCTGGGGAACCGTGGCGGAGCGAGGCATCCCCCGGCTGGCCCGGGCCGGTATCCGGGCGGTCTCCCACCGCGGAGCAGTGCCGCCCAGCACGCCGGCGGTACCCATCGGCCAGGTCGACGCCACCGACGCCGCCGCGCGCGCCACCGGGCTCGACGAGCTGGACCGGGTTCTCGGCGGCGGGCTCGTGCCCGGAGCCGTACTGCTGCTGGCCGGCGAGCCCGGCGTCGGCAAGTCCACGCTGCTGCTCGAGGCGGGCGCGCTGGTCGCGGAGGCCGGGCCGGTGCTCTACATCACCGGGGAGGAGTCCGCCGCCCAGGTGCGCATGCGCGCCGACCGGATCGGCGCGGTCAGCGACCAGCTTTTCCTGGCCGCGGAGACGGATCTGGACGCCGTGCTCGGGCATGTCGATCAGGTCAAGCCCAGGCTGCTGATCATCGACTCGGTACAGACGATCTCGGCCGCCGGGGTGGAAGGGGTGCCTGGCGGGGTGACCCAGGTGCGCGAAGTGGCCAGCGCCCTGACCGCGGTGGCCAAGGAACGCTCGCTGGCGACCATTCTCGTCGGGCACGTCACCAAGGACGGCTCGGTGGCCGGCCCGCGGACCCTCGAGCACCTCGTCGACGTGGTGCTGCACTTCGACGGCGACCGGCACTCACAATTGCGGATGGTCCGGGCGGTGAAGAACAGGTACGGGCCGACCGACGAGGTCGGCTGCTTCGACCTGGGCGAGTACGGCCTCATCGGCCTGCCCGACCCGAGCGGCCTGTTCCTGTCCCAGCACCGGGAGCCGGTGCCGGGCACGTGCGTCACGGTCACGCTGGAGGGCCGCAGGCCGCTGCCCGCCGAGGTGCAGGCGCTGGTGGGAACCTCCGTACTCGAGATCCCCCGCCGCGCCACATCCGGGCTCGACGGCGCCCGGGTCGGCATGGTACTCGCCGTCCTGCAGCGCCGGGCCGGGCTCAAGCTGGGCAAGCAGGACGTCTACGCGGCCACGGTCGGCGGGGTCCGGCTGACGGAGCCGTCGGTGGACCTGGCCGTAGCGGTCGCGCTGGCCAGTTCGGCCGCGAACCTTAGCGTGCCGCGTGGCGTCGTGGCGATCGGCGAAGTTGGCCTGGCCGGCGAGGTCCGCCGTGTCGCCGCGCTGGCGCGGCGACTAGCCGAGGCCGAGCGAATGGGCTTCCGGCGCGCTATCGTCCCGGTGGCCTCGGGCGGCGTCCTGGAGCACGCTGACGGCCCTTCTCGCCTCATGCAAGTGCAGGAGGTGGAGGACATCCGCCAGGCGCTCTCCGCCGTGCTAGGGACCGATCTCTAGGCACCGGCCGTCCTGGGCGTCGGCCACGATTAAGCGCATGAGCTTGATGGTCCGCACCGGGGTGTCGCCGGTGGCGGTCCTGGCCTGCACCTGGTAACGGCCCGGGCGCACGGCGGAGGCTAGCGTGACGCAGCCGGGCAGGGTGATGGCGCGGTTCCAGGTGACCGACACCTGCGCGGGGACGCCCGCCGGCCGGAGAACGGTTCGTTCCGCGGCCCGGCCGGGCGGTGCGCGTGCCACGATAGGCAGCATCATGTCCACGTTCTACACCGAGCCGGTGCTCGGCTGGTACGCGAGCCACCAGCGCGACCTGCCGTGGCGGGCGCCCGGCACGACGCCCTGGTCGGTGCTGGTGAGCGAGATCATGCTGCAGCAGACGCCGGTGGTCCGGGTCATCCCGGCGCACGCCGCCTGGATCGCCCGCTGGCCCACGCCGGGCGCGCTCGCGGCCGAACCGCCGGGCGAGGCGATCAGGCAGTGGGGCAGGCTCGGCTATCCCAGGCGCGCCCTGCGGCTGCACGAGACGGCGACCCTCCTGGTCGGCCGGCACGGCGGGACCGTGCCGGCCGACCGGGAGGCCCTGCTCGCGCTGCCAGGGATCGGCAGCTATACCGCCGCCGCCGTGGCCAGCTTCGCCTTCGGCCAGCGGCACGCGGTGCTCGACACCAACGTCCGGCGCGTGCTGGCCCGGCTCGTCGCGGGCCAGCCGACGCCGACGGCCGCGCCGTCGGTAGCGGAGACGCGGCTGGCCGAAGCGCTGCTCCCGGCCGAACCCGCGGTCGCGGCCCGCTGGTCCGTCGCGGTGATGGAACTAGGCGCGCTCGTGTGCACGGCCGCCAGCCCGCAGTGCGGCCGCTGTCCGGTGGCTGGCGACTGCGCGTGGCTGGCCGCGGGCCAGCCTCCGCAGGCGTCCACGCGCCGGACCCAGCGTTACGACGGCACGGACCGGCAGTGCCGCGGCCGCCTGCTCGCGGTGCTGCGCGAATCAGGCCCGCCGGTGAGCCGGGCCGACCTCGACGCGGTCTGGGCCGCCCCTGGGCAGCTGGCGCGCGCGCTGGACGGGCTCGTCGCCGACGGCCTAGTCGACCCGCTGCCGGATGGCCGCTACGCGCTGCCCGGCGCCGGGGCCGAGGCCGGGGCCGGAGCAGGGGCCGGGGCCGGAGCAGGGGCCGGGGCCGGAGCAGGGGCCGGAGCAGGGGCCGGGGCCGGAGCAGGGGCCGGGGCCGGAGCAGGGGCCGGGGCCGGAGCAG
This sequence comes from uncultured Actinomycetes bacterium, assembly GCA_963806335.1. Lineage (GTDB taxonomy): Bacteria > Actinomycetota > Actinomycetes > Streptosporangiales > Streptosporangiaceae > Palsa-504. The sequence goes on along the minus strand of CAWDXO010000006.1, from coordinate 189,486 downwards.
GGGCCGGGGCCGGAGCAGGGGCCGGGGCCGGAGCAGGGGCCGGGGCCGGAGCAGGGGCCGGGGCCGGAGCAGGGGCCGGGGCCGGAGCAGGGGCCGGGGCCGGAGCAGGGGCCGGGGCCGGAGCAGGGGCCGGGGCCGGAGCAGGGGCAGGGATCGGGCCCGAAGCCGGAGCTGACGTCGGCGTCCGGGCCCAGGCAACGTGAAACCCGGCCGCACGGCGCGGTGGCGCCGTGCGGCCGGGTTCTGGTCGCGTTACCCAGGCGGGGTTAGCCGAGGGCGGAGGCGGTCCCGCCGCCGTCCTGGCTGCCCGGGCTGCTGGCCGAGCTGCTGATCGCGCCCTTGGTGACCGCGGGCTCGCTCACCAGCTCAGGCGCGGGCACATCGGGCACCACGTCGGGCTTCGGCTCGCCGGTGAACGTGAAGGTGGCGGTCTCTCCGCTGCCCTCGGTGTCCACGATGACGATCTGGCCCGGCCTGAGCTCGCCGAACAGGATCTTCTCCGACAGGCTGTCCTCGATCTCCCGCTGGATCGTCCGGCGCAGCGGCCTGGCCCCGAGGACCGGGTCGTAGCCGCGCTGAGACAGCAGTTCCTTCGCGGCCGGCCGCAGTTCCATGGCCATGTCGCGGTCCTTCAGCCGGTCGTCCACCTTGGCGATCATCAGGTCGACGATGCGGAAGATCTCTTCCCGCTCCAGCTGGTGGAACACGATGATGTCGTCCACGCGATTCAGGAACTCGGGCCGGAAGTGCTGCTTCAGCTCCTCCCCGACCTTGGACTTCATCCGGTCGTAGGAACCCTTGGACTCGCCCGCCCGGGCAAACCCGACGGTCACGCCCTTGGAGATGTCGCGGGTGCCCAGGTTGGTCGTCATGATGATGACCGTGTTCTTGAAGTCGACCATCCGGCCCTGCGCGTCGGTCAGCCGGCCGTCTTCCAGGATCTGCAGCAGCGAGTTGAAGATGTCCGGGTGCGCCTTCTCGATCTCGTCGAACAGGACGACAGAGAACGGGCGCCTGCGAACCTTCTCGGTCAGCTGGCCGCCTTCCTCGTAGCCGACGTAGCCGGGCGGAGAGCCGAACAGCCGCGAGACCGTGTGCTTCTCCATGTACTCGCTCATGTCCAGCTGGATCAGCGAGTCCTCGTCGCCGAACAGGAACTCGGCCAGCGTCTTGGACAGTTCCGTCTTGCCGACGCCGGACGGGCCCGCGAAGATGAACGAGCCGCCGGGCCGCTTCGGGTCCTTCAGCCCGGCCCGGGTCCGCCTGATGGCCTGGGACAGGGCCTTGATCGCGTCATTCTGCCCGATCACCCGCCGGTGCAGCTCGTCTTCCATCCGGAGCAGTCGCTGCGACTCCTCCTCGGTGAGCTTGAACACCGGGATACCGGTCGCGGTGGCGAGCACCTCGGCGATGAGCTCCTCGTTCACCTCGGCGACGACATCCATGTCGCCGGCCTTCCATTCCTTCTCGCGGGCGGCCTTCTTGGCCAGCAGCTGCTTCTCGGTGTCCCGGAGGGCGGCCGCCTTCTCGAAGTCCTGCGAGTCGATGGCCGATTCCTTCTCCCGGCGCACCTGGGCGATCTTCTCGTCGTACTCGCGCAGGTCCGGCGGCGCCGTCATGCGGCGGATCCGCATCCGGGAGCCGGCCTCGTCGATCAGGTCGATGGCCTTGTCGGGCAGGAAGCGGTCGCTGATGTAACGGTCGGCCAGCTGGGCCGCGGCGACCAGCGCGCCGTCGGTGATAGAGACGCGGTGGTGCGCCTCGTAGCGGTCCCGCAGGCCCTTGAGGATCTCGATGGTGTGCGAGATCGTCGGCTCGGCCACCTGGATGGGCTGGAACCTGCGCTCGAGCGCGGCGTCCTTCTCCAGGTACTTGCGGTACTCATCCAGCGTGGTGGCGCCGATGGTCTGCAGCTCACCGCGGGCCAGCATCGGCTTAAGGATGGAAGCCGCGTCGATGGCGCCCTCGGCGGCCCCGGCCCCGACGAGCGTGTGGATCTCGTCGATGAACAGGATGATGTCGCCGCGGGTGCGGATCTCCTTCAGCACCTTCTTGAGCCGCTCTTCGAAGTCGCCGCGGTAACGCGACCCGGCCACCAGGGCGCCGAGGTCCAGCGTGTAGAGCTGCTTGTCCTTGATGGTCTCGGGCACCTCGCCCTTGACGATCTTCTGGGCCAGCCCCTCGACGACCGCCGTCTTACCTACGCCAGGCGCGCCCACCAGCACCGGGTTGTTCTTGGTCCGGCGGGAAAGCACCTGCATGACCCGCTCGATTTCCTTCTCCCGGCCGATGACCGGATCGAGCTTGCCCTCGCGTGCGCCCTGGGTGAGGTTCCGGCCGAACTGGTCAAGGACCAAAGACGTGGACGGCGCGGACTCGGCGGCGGTGCCGGCCGAGGCGGGCTCCTTACCCTGGTAGCCGTGCAGCAGCTGGATCACCTGCTGACGCACCCGGTTCAGGTCAGCGCCCAGCTTCACCAGCACCTGCGCGGCCACCCCGTCGCCCTCGCGGATGAGGCCGAGGAGGATGTGCTCGGTGCCGATGTAGTTGTGGCCGAGCTGAAGCGCCTCGCGGAGCGAAAGCTCCAGCACCTTCTTGGCCCGCGGCGTGAACGGGATGTGCCCGGACGGCGCCTGCTGGCCCTGGCCGATGATCTCCTCGACCTGCTGCCGCACGGCGTCCAGGCTGATCCCGAGCGACTCAAGGGCCTTGGCCGCGACACCCTCGCCCTCGTGGATGAGGCCGAGGAGGATGTGTTCGGTGCCGATGTAGTTGTGATTGAGCATCCTGGCTTCTTCTTGCGCCAGGACAACCACCCGCCGCGCCCTGTCGGTAAACCTCTCGAACATCTCGTCGCTCTCCTCACAGCACGGGGGCAGACCCCAACCTTGCCTACTTCGCATAGTAGCCGCGTGCCCACGGTTGAACTCTTAATGCGAGTATGCGCCACGTCCCTGTGGACATTCCCTACGCATGGCCATTCACCCTCATCCAACTACCCGGATCAGGCCCGTGTTCCCAGGACACGGCCAGGTACGCCGCAAGCGAACGCCGGTCCCCTACCCGGGCGCGCCTCGGGCCCGACGGCTTGTTCCGCCGACTGGAACGTTTAGCGCGCGGCAGGGGACGGGCCACGGGGGTGCGGGGCCGGCGGGCGGGACGGGTGCGGGAGACAGGGACGGGCCACGGGCGAAGGGCCACGGGCGAAGGGCGAAGGGCGAAGGGGATGATCTGGAGGGCCCGTGACACGGCGGGCGACCCGGACAAAGCAAACGCACCGTTGGCCCCAGGGCGGTCATGGCCGCCCGCTGGGCCAACGGTGCGATCTGGCCGGCCCCGCCGCGAGCGGACTCGCGAGAATAAGGGCCGATCCGTGTGACACCGCCGCTAAGGGAGTCGCTCGCCACAAGGCGATGAACCCGGCGCGCGCTAAAGAAGTCACGAACGCCGGCGCGTGCGTACTAGTGCGCGGCTTCGTACTCGGCCACGATGTTCGCCGGAATGCGGCCGCGCTCATTGACCTTGTATCCGCGCTGCTTCGCCCACTGCCTGATTTGGGCGCTACGCTCGCGGCCGGGGCCAGTACGCGCCCGGCGGCGCCTAGCCGGGGAGCTCGCTTTACGCGCGTGCTCCACATAGTGGGCAAGCTCTTTACGGAGCTTGCCCGCGTTCGGCGAACTCAGATCGATCTCATACGAGGCGCCATCGAGTCCAAACGCGACGGTCTCGGTAGCCTCGGTGCCGTCGAGATCGTCGACGAGAAGCACCTGCACCTTCTGTGCCATGGATTCAGCCCTTCTGACGGAGCAACCTATTTCAGATGCTAAATGTATACCCAATCTCTTGGCGCTGACAATTCCGTAACTAGTGATTTGTTATTTTTCGCGATGCAGCCGGCATGGGCGGCCCCGGCCGGTCGTTACTCTGAGTAATCGACGAGGAATGGCATCGTTAGCGGCGTCCGCGAGACATAGATCGCGCGCTTGGCGGATACTGGATCAGGCGGCCAAGCCATACGCCCAGTTAGTGCAGTTCTGTCAGTTCGGATAAACCCGTCGTTACCTGATATTTCAAGACCGCGGGTCCCGCGATCGGCGCTTGGCGGCCCTCTCGGCGCGGCGCTTGGGCCCCATCTCCCGGCGCAGCAACATCGCGACGCCGATCAGGAAGGCCACGCAAACTATCAGCGACGGAGCCAGCGCGCCAAGGTCCTGCCACATAGCTGCGTCCTCTCTACCGGCCGCGGCGGACGATGCTCCCGTTGGGCTTGTATCGTCTCGTACGCAACGCCGGTGCTCATTTTCCCGTTCCGGTAAGAGCCGCAACAGCATGCGGGTGTTGCCGAGCGTGTTGGGCTTTACCCAGCCCAGGTCGAGAAACTCCGCTACGCCCTCGTCATAGGACCGCAATAGCTCGGCGTACACCTCGGCGGCCACCGGAGTACCGTTGATGGGCCGGAATCCGTGCCGGGCGAAGAAGTCCACCGCGAATGTCAGGCAGAACACCCGATCCACCCCGAGCGCACGGGCGCGCTGAAGGAGGGTATCGACGATTCCGTGCCCGATGCCCAGCCCCTGGCAGTCCTCCCGGACCGCGACCGTCCTGATCTCGGCGAGGTCCTCCCACATCACGTGCAATGCGCCGCAGCCCGCCAGCGCGGCGTCATGGTCGAGTTCCGCCACGCAGAACTCCTGGATGTCCTCATAGAGAGTGACGGTGACCTTACGCAGCAAACGCCCGGACTCGACATTCGCGTCGATCAGCTTGCCGATCGCGGGCACGTCGCGAGTGCGCGCGGACCTGACCGTGTAAGCCATAACGCGTCCACGATAGCCGCTGCGCGGTTCACGATAGCCGCTGCGCGGGCGGATGGGCCGGGCGCCCGCCGTCGCGGTAAGTAAAAGTTCCCCCTAGTCGGTGGCCAACCGACCTTGATTCCAATAGTGTGCATCGCTGTGCGCAAACTGAGCGGAGCTGCCGGCCTCGCCGCCGCGACGGCCGCGCTGGCCCTGATCGTGCCGGGGGGGAGCAGTGCGGCCCAGACCACGGCGCCGAAGCCGAACCTGACCTCCCTGGTCGCGCAGGCCAAGCAGCTCGAGTTCCAGATCAACGCGCTGAGCGAGCAATATGACGGCCTGCGCATCCAGCTGACCCGCGCCCAGGGCGACGCGCGGATCGCCGAGAGCGCCGCCACGCGGGTCGCGGCGCTGCTGGCCGTCGGGCAGCAGGCGGTCGCCCAGCTGGCCGCCGAGAACTACATGAGCTCGGGACTCGACCCCACGTTCCAGGCGCTGACCGCCGGGAACCCCGGGCAGTTCCTGAGCCAGGCCTCCACCATCGCCGAGCTCGACCAGTCGAGCGGCGACCGGGTGCACACCCTAACCAGTGAGGAAAGCCAGGCGCTGCGAGCCAAGCAGACCGCCGACCAGCAGATCTCCGCGGTGCAGGCGCTCGAGGCCCAGATGGCCACCAAGAAGAAGGCCATCGACGCCAAGATCGACGTGGTCAACAGCGCGGCGATGAAACAGGCCATGACGGTCTTCGAGCAGACCGGGCAGTATCCCAACGTCACCATCCCGACCGCGAATACGATCGGCGGCCAGGCCCTGCAGGCGGCGATCAGCAGGGAAGGCGATCCCTATGTCTGGGGCGCGGCGGGCCCGGGTCAATTCGACTGCTCTGGACTGGTCGTCTGGGCGTACGCGCAGGAAGGCATCGCGCTGCCGCACTACACGGGCAGCCTGTGGAACTCGGGTGTACACGTGGCGCGCGCTGACCTGGAACCCGGGGACCTCGTCTTCTTCTTTGCCGACATCTCGCACGTGGGAATTTACATCGGTGACGGGATGATGATCGATGCGCCCGACTTCGGCGTGCCGGTGAAGGTCGACCCGGTCTACTGGAGCGCTTATGACGGAGCCGTCCGGATCGGCTGAGGCCAGCCGGGTCACGACTCCGCGTGGCTGGCGTTTCTTTCGTAGACGAGCCGCAGGCCGATGAGGGTGAGCCAGGGCTCGTACGCGTCAATGACGCTTACCTCGTCGATAACAAGCGACGCGAGCCCGCCGGTGGCGATGACGGTCACCGCGTCCGGGTCGGCAGGCGATAGCTCCCGTGCCATCCGCCGGGCAATTCCCTCCACCTGGGCAGCGAACCCGTAGATGATGCCGGATTGCAGCGCCTCCACGGTGTTTTTCCCGATGACGTGAGGTGGCCTGGTCAGCTCGACTTTAAGCAATTGCGCGGCGCGGCGCGATAGCGCATCCACTGAAATCTCGATCCCGGGCGCAAGTGCGCCGCCGACGAACTCGCCCCGGGTACTTACCGCGTCAAAGTTAGTCGAGGTGCCGAAATCCACCACTATCGCCGGGCCGCCGTAAAGGTGCACCGCCGCGAGGGAGTTCATGATGCGGTCGCTGCCCACTTCCTTCGGGTTGTCGGTCCGCACCGGGACACCCGTCTTTACGCCCGGCTCGACGATGACCGTTTCCAGGTCGGCGTAATAGCGCCCGCACATCTCTCTCATCTCGCGCAGCACTGAGGGCACAGTAGAGCACAGCGATATACCGTCAATATCCCTTTCGGCAAACGCGCTGCTCGCCGCGAGCAGGCCGTGCAGCACGACGGCGAGCTCATCCGCGGTCCGGTCGGGAACCGTGGCGATCCGCCAGTGCTCGATCACCCGGTCGGAGTCGAATACCCCGAGAACCGTGTTCGTGTTCCCGATATCAATCGTCAGCAGCATTACCGGACACGCCTCTCCGCCGCACCGTCACCTAGCTGGCCTTCGCCGGCGGGCTCACCGGGCCGGCCTTCGCCGCCGGGCTCACCGGGCCGGCCTTCGCCGCCGGGCTCACCGGGGCGCTCTTCGCCGCCGGGCTCGGCCGCCAGCGCGACCGGCACGTTGTCGATCAGCCGGGTCCCGCCCACCTTGGCCGCCGCCACGAGCAGAGCGGGCCCGGCGTAACCGGGCTGAACCGAGGTGAACGTCCGCGGGTCGACCAGCGCGAGATAGTCGACGGCCAGCGCCGGCTCGGCGAGCAGGATCCGCTGGGCGGCGGCGAGCAGCGCGACCGCGCCTTCGGCGGCCAGGGCCTGGCCCGCGTGCAGCGCCCGCGGCAGGGCGAGCGCCACCGCCCGTTCGGCCGCCGAGAGGTACCGGTTCCGGCTCGAGATCGCGAGGCCGTCGGCGTCGCGCGCGGTGGGGACCGATGCGACGACGACAGTCAGGTCCGTATCGCTCACCATGCGCCGGACCAGCGCAAGCTGCTGGGCATCCTTCTCGCCGAACACCACGATGTCCGGGCGCGTCAGGTGCAGCAGCTTCAGCACCACGGTCAGCACGCCCTCGAAGAAGCCCGCCCGGAACTGGCCCTCAAGCACGCGTCCCATCGGGCCCGCGTCAGCGGTCACCTCGGGCTTGCCGCTGGGATACATCTCGGCGGCGGACGGGGCGAAGACCAGGTGCACCCCTTCGGCGGCGCATATGGCCAGGTCGTCGTCCAGGGTGCGCGGATAGCGATCAAGATCCTCGCTGGGCCCGAACTGGAGCGGGTTAACGAAGACCGACACCACGACACGCCCGGCCGGGCCGGCCAGCGCGGCGGCCGCCCGCAGCAGGGCGGCGTGCCCGGCATGCAGGGCGCCCATGGTCGGCACCAGGATGACGGGCCCCGGTAGGCCGGCGCGCGCGGCGGCGAGTTCGGCCTTGGTCCGCGCGAGCACCGGCGGCGGCGCCGGCGCGCCGCGGCCTGACTCGCTCATGGACGGCCGCCTAGCACCCCGAGCAGCCGCTCGGCGTCGGCCGGCTTGAGCAGCCCGGCCGCCAGGGCCCGGTCCGCGGTCAGCCTGGCCATGGCGATGTAGGCGGCGACGGCGGCCGGCGCGGCCGAGGGCGCGGCCTCGAGCGCGGCCACGTGCGCCGCCACGGTATCCGCGTCGCCGCGGGCGACCGGCCCGGTCAGGCCCGCGTCGCCGAACCGCAGGGCGTTATCGAGAGAGGCGGAGAGCAGGGGCCCGAGCAGCCGCGCCGGGTTCGCCACGCCGGCCGCCGCCAGCAGGTCCGCGGCCTGGGCCACCAGCGTGATCAGGTGGTTGGCCGCTCCGGCGAGCGCCGCGTGGTAAAGATCGCGATCTTCCTCGCGGATGAAGACGGGTTCGCCGCCCATCTCGATCACCAGGGCCTCGGCCGCGGGCCGCAGCACATCGGGTGCGGTGACCCCGAAGCACGTGCCCCGCAGCCGGTCGACGTCGTCGCTGCGCCCGGTGAACGTCATCACCGGATGCAGCGCCAGCGGCAGCCCGCCCTGGCGCACGGCCGGTTCGAGGACGGCCACGCCGTAACGGCCGCTCGCGTGGGCCAGCATGCGGCCGCCCAGCGGGGCGCCGGTCGCCGCGAGCCCGGCGACCAGGCCGGCCAGCACGTCATCGGGCACGGTGAGCAGGACCAGGTCCGCGCCGCGCAGCACCTGGCCGGGCTCGGTAATCGCGGCGCCGGGAAAGCTGGCCCGTGCCCGCCGGACCGAGGCCTCGGACACCGCGGACGCGGCGACGACCTCGTGGCCGGCCCGCGCGAGCGCCGCGCCGAGCGCGGTGCCAGCTCGGCCCGCGCCGATGATGCCGACCGCGAGCCGGGCGGGATGCCCGCCGGGCGGGTGAGTTTCAGGAGTCATTCTCGTTCCAGTCCTCAGGGGTACCGGACGGGGGTAGTTGCGCTGCCCAGGATAGCCACGGCAAAGGCGCCGGACACCCAGCGGGTGTCCGGCGCCTCCTGGGCGCCTAGCGAGCTGCTAGGGAATGAGGCTGTAATTGTTGGTGGTGGGGCTGTCGAGGAGAACCGCAGCGCCGCCCTCGCATCCAGCCGTGGCGAAGACCAGGATCGCGACCGCGCAGTAGCGAATTTAGCTACGTAAGGTGTCAGTGCGAGGACCCAGAGTGGCTTGCTGGCGCGCCGGAGCAGATATTTACCGCCATTCCGCCCGATTTGCACGTCGTTCTCTTGGCCGGTACCGCGAAAAATCAAAAGGCATTTTCCCGAACGGCCCGTCCTGCGCGTTTCGCGTTAAGTGCGCCCTTTCCCGGGGTCACGGCAGCAGCGGCGGCGCTAGGGCATGAGGGTTAATTCGTCGCCCTTGGCCCGGTCCGGGGCGTCCGGCACGCGGCAGCAGTACTCCAGGTAAAGCGCGGCGCAGGCGAGTACGACGGCGGCGGCGAGCGTCACGGCCGCCGTAAGCGCGTCCTGACGCGGCACGGCGGCGTTCAGGGATCCGCTCAGGTAGATGTCGAAACCGGCCGCGACCCCGGCGACCGCCGCGGCCACCAGCGCGCTGGCCTTGGCCAGCGCGACCATCCGCGATACGAACAGGGGCGCGGCTGGCTTACCGCGCCGCCCGGCGATCCTGGCCCGCAGGTCGCGGCCGGTCCAGGCTTCCGCGGCGGCCGCCACGAGCAGGGCGGGCACTCCCGTCCAGGGCAACGGCGGCAACTGCGGGTAGACCACCCGGAGCAGTAGCCAGGTCGCGAGCGCGAAGATGACGGCGACCACGCCGAGAGTGGCTGGACGGGTCGGCTTCATGTGATCTGCGCCGCGGGGGCGGAGCCGGGCCGCCGCAGGACCATGTCAGGTTGGCGCCGGACGCCGGCCTGGTCAAGGCCGGCGAGCAGGTCAGCCACCGTCCCTTGCCCGGGGAGGCGGGCGCCCGCGTCGATGTCGTGCCACGGTGCCAGCACGAAGGCCCGCTCGTGCGCGCGGGGGTGGGGCAGGGTAAGCACCGGGTCCCGGCTGACCTCCGCCGCGTAACTGATGATGTCGATGTCGAGCGTGCGCGGTCCGAACCGCTGCGTCCGGACCCGGCCAAACTGGGCCTCGATGCCATGGGCCGCCGCGAGCAGTTCGCCCGGGGTCAGGCCGGTCGCCACGATGAGCACCGCGTTGAGGTATTCGGGCTGCACCGGGCCGCCCACCGGCGCGGTCTCGTAGACGGGTGAGATCGCCAGCACGTCAGTATCCGGCAGGCGGGCGATGGCTTGCACGCATCCCTGAAGGGTACCTAGCCGGTCGCCGAGGTTGCTCCCGACGGCCAGCACCGCGTGCCGTCTGGTCACGACCGGCTCCGGGCGGCCGCCTGCCAGGCGGCCGCGACCCGGGCGGCGTCGGCGTTCAGCGGAACCTCGTGGACGCGCACGCACCAGGCGCCCGCCGCCGCGGCCAGCGCCGTGATCGCGACCGTGGCCCCGTCGCAGCTATCGAACGGCCTCGGCGTGCCATCCGGCCCGGCCAGCAGGTGGCCGAGAAAGCGTTTCCGCGACGCACCGACCAGAACCGGAAAGGGGCCGCCGGGGAGGCGCCCGACCTCGGCCAGGTGAGCGAGCAGCGGCCAGTTGTGCTCGCCGCGCTTGCCGAACCCGAGACCGGGGTCGATCACGATGCAGCCCGGGTCAACCCCCGCGCTGACCACCGCGTCCACCCGCCGGGCCAGCTCGTCGCGGACCTCGCTCACCACGTCGCTGTAGAACGCACGCGAGTACATGTCCCGGCTGTGGCCGCGCCAGTGCACGATCACGTAGCAGACCCCGGCCGCAGCGACCAGGCGGGGCAGGTCAGGATCGGCCAGGCCGCCGCTCACGTCGTTGACGAGCTGGACGCCCGCCGCCAGCGCGAACTCCGCCACCTCCGCCCGCATCGTGTCGATGGAGGTCGGTACGCCCGCCTTGACCAGTTCGGTCACGACGGGGCCGACCCGCCGCAGCTCCTCGGCCGCGGAGACGCGCTGGGCCCCCGGCCTGGTGGACTCCCCGCCCACGTCGACGATGTCCGCGCCCTGCGCGGCCAGTTCCAGGCCGTGCGCGATGGCCGCCTCCGGCCCGTACCAGTGACCGCCGTCGGAGAAAGAGTCGGGCGTGACGTTCACCACGCCCATGACCAGGCAGCGGTCCGCCTTCGGCAAGCCCGGCAGTGTTAGCCCCGGGGGGGCGACCCCTCCCTCCCGGGGGGACCCATCCCCCCGGACCCCCCTTGGGAATCCCCCCGATCCTGGGGGGGGACCTTCGCCCCCAGACCCCCGCGGCCCCCCCGATCCTGGGGGGGGACCTTCGCCCCCAGACCCCCGCGGCCCCCCCGATCCTGGGGGGGGACCTTCGCCCCCAGACCCCCGCGGCCCCCCCGATCCTGGGGGGGGACCTTCCCCCCCAGACCCCCGCGGCCCCCCCGATCCTTGGGGGGGACCTTCCCCCCCAGACCCCCGCGGCCCCCCGATCACGGGGGAGCTACCCGCCCCCCCGTACCCGCCTGGCGGCGCGCGCCTCGCCGAAGCTTGCTCAGGCCGAGTTTGCGGCCGATCCGGCGCAGGTGAAGCCGCGGCCAGGTCAGGAACGCCTCCGCCTCCAGCGCGGCGAGCGCGATCCGCGGTGCGTCCTTGCTACTGGGGAAGACGAAGAAGCGCGGCTGCCAGACCGGGCAGAACTTGGCGTTGAACTTGTAGAGCGACTCGATCTGGAACCACTTGGAGGCGAAGATCAGCACGGACCGCCAGGCTCGCAGCACCGGGCCCGCGCCGATCCGCTCGCCGCGCTCGAGCGCGGCCCGGAAGACCGCGAAGTTCAGCGAGATGCGCTTCACGTTGAGGCCGGGCGCAGCCTTGATCGTTTCGGTGATGAGGAAGTCGTTCAGCCCGGGCTGGGCGTTCTTGTCCCGCCGCATGAGGTCAAGCGAAAGGCCGTCGGATCCCCAGGGGACCAGCTGCAGCACGGCCCGGATGACGCCGTGCTCCTTCGCGGTCACCAGCACGCAGTCATCGTCACCGTCGGCGCCGATCCGGCCCAGGGCCATCGAGAAGCCGCGCTCGGTCTGGCTGCCCCGCCAGGAATCGGCGGCCCGGAGGATATCGTCGAGTTCCTTCGCCGGTATTTCCCCCACCCGGCGGACTTCGGCCACGTAGCCGTTCTTCGCCACCCGGTTGACCATCTGCCTGACGTTCCGCATCGAGCGGCCGGACAGGCTGAAATCGGCGATGTTCACGATCGCCTCGTCGCCGAGCTCGAGCGCCGTCAAGCCGCCCTCACGGCACCACACCTCCGCGCCGAGCTCGCTGCATCCCATCACGGCCGGCGCCCAGGCGTGCCGCGCCGCCTCGTCCAGGAACGGGCTGATCGCGCCGGGCCACGCCTCGGGGTCGCCGATCGGGTCGCCGCTGGCCAGCATCACCCCGGATACCACGCGGTAGCAGATGCACGCCTTGCCGGTCGGCGACCAGATCACGCTCTTGTCGTCGCGCAGCGCGAAATAACCGAGCGAGTCCCGGTCGCCGTGCCTGCTGAGCAGGTCCCGCACCCGGGCCGCGTCCGCCGGGCCCAGCCGGGCCTTCGGCTCGGCCGGGCGCAGGAACAAGTAGGCGGCGAAGATGAGGGTAAAGATCCCGAGCGCGCTGGTGAGGATGCCGAACAGGTCGCCCCGGGCCTCAGGCACCCACTGGACCGGGCCAGATACCCCGACCAGGCCGGTGATGACCTCCCAGACCCGGGTGCTGAACGAGTAGTCGGTCTGCAGGTCCTGGGCCAGGAAAATGTAGGTGAGCCCGATCGCGACGTCGGCCACCACCAGGGCGACGAAGGCCCACAGCGCCCGCCAGCGGTTGCGGTGGTCCCCTTCGGCGTAGAACTCGTCCCGGAAGTAGAGCAGCGCGATGAGCACCACCAGCGCGACCACTGCGGTAAGTATCCGCTGGGCACGGAAGAAATGGATGGCGGTGTCGAAGGCGAGCAGCGCGGTCACCGCCTGCCAGGCCCGCCGTTTCCTCCGGCGCAGGCCGTGCGCCAGGACCAGCAGCATCAGCCCGATGATGACGTCGGAGGTGCGGGCGACGTTGCTGAGCGTCCCGGGGACCAGGTACTTGAAATTGTGCAGCCGGTTCGGCCAGTCGGGCTTGAAGATCGCGATGATGTCCGACAGGCCGATGAGCATGGTGAGCAACGCGGCGGTGCTGGGCACCCAGGCACGCTGCCGCCTGCGGTCAGCAAAACTGGCGGGCCCCCCGGCGGGAACGCGTGAATCGCCAGCCTTGGTCGCGGCGGGTGCCGCGGCGATTGCGTATCCAGCGTCGTCGCTGTCGCTCATCTCGGCAGCTCTCTTGTCAGGCCCAGGATCACGGTGGGTCAGCGTCGTCATCAGGCCGCCTCGCGTCCTGCTCTCACGGTACCTCCAAGCCTAGGCAAAGGTCCCGGCTAACGGGCTGGATACAGCGTCCATTACCGGTATGTTCCGCGGATCTAGTGGACACTGCCTACCACATAGACGCGGCGGCAAGCATTTGCGTTCAGTGCCGCCGCGAATATTAGCGGCGGCCGTGAATCAGGCTCATCGCCTCGGCCCGGGTGACGTCGTTGTCCCGGAAGGCGCCGCGCACCGCCGAGGTCACGGTCCTCGCGCCGGGCTTGCGTACCCCCCGCATCGACATGCATAGGTGCTCGCACTCGATGACCACGACCACGCCGCGCGGTTCCAGGATGTCCATCAGGGCATCGGCGATCTGGCTGGTCATCCTTTCCTGCACCTGCGGGCGCCTGGCGTAGACATCGACCAGCCTGGCCAGCTTCGAGAGCCCGGTGACATGGCCTTTAGTGTTCGGGATGTAGCCGATATGCGCGACCCCGAAAAACGGCACCAGGTGATGCTCGCAGGTCGCGTACACCTCGATGTCGCGGACGATGACCATCTCGTCATGGCCCACGTCGAAAACGGTGGTGAGCACGTCCGCCGGGTGCTGCCGCAGCCCGGCGAACTGCTCCGCGTAGGCCCGCGCGACCCGGGACGGCGTGTCGCGCAGGCCGTCCCGGTCCGGGTCCTCACCGATGGCGAGCAGGATCTCCGTGACCGCGCGCTCGATGCGCGGCAGGTCAAACTCCGGGACGGCGGCCGCGGTATCGGTGCCTGAAGCGATCTCCGTCATCCGTTTTCGCTGGTCTCGCCGTGACCCGGCTCGTTGCCGTAGCCGCCGGGCGTACCGAACGACTGCCCGTTGGCGGGCAGGGCCACGCCGCCGTTCGCGGTGCCGCCGTCGGCGGCCGCGAGAGCCAGTTCCTTGGGCGAGAGCACCGGCGGACGATCCGAGGGCAGGCGCTTGCCGTAGCCCGTGTACGAGCCGCGGACCGGCCGCTTCTGGACGGACGCGAAGAGCTCGAGGACCTCCTTCCGGCCCACGGTCTCCTTGTCGAGCAGCCGCAGCACCAGCGCGTCGAGCACGTCGCGGTACTCGACGAGGACTTCCCAGGCCTCGTCGTGGGCCGACTCGATGAGCCGGCGGATCTCCTCGTCGATCGAGGAAGCGATCTCCTCCGAGTAATCACGGTTGTGGGACATGTCCCGGCCCAGGAACGGCTCGCCGTCGCCGTTGCCGAACTTGCGGGCGCCCAGCCGCTCGCTCATGCCGTACTCGGTGATCATGCCGCGGGCGATCTGGGTGGCCTTCTCGATGTCGTTGGCGGCGCCCGTCGTCGGCTCGTGGAAGATGAGTTCCTCGGCCGTCCGGCCGCCCAGCAGCATGGCCAGCTGGTCGAGCATCTCGGCGCGGGTGACCAGGAACTTGTCCTCGGTCGGCAGCGCGCTGGTGTAACCGAGCGCACGACCGCGCGGGATGATCGTCACCTTGTGCACGGGATCGGCGTGCGGCATCGCGTGGCCCACGAGCGCGTGGCCGCCCTCGTGGTAGGCGATGACCTTGCGCTCCTTCTCCGAGAGCAGCACGCTCTTGCGCTCCGGGCCCGCCATGACCCGGTCGATAGCCTCTTCGAGCGCTTCCATCGTGATCTGCTTGCCGTTGTGCCGCGCGGTCAGCAGCGCGCCTTCGTTGATCACGTTGGCGAGGTCGGCGCCGGTGAACCCGGGGGTACGGCGCGCGATGATGTCCAGGTCGGCGTCCGGGGCGATGGGCTTGCCCCGGGCGTGTACCCGCAGGATCCCCTTGCGGCCGGCCAGGTCCGGCTGCGCCACCACGATCTGCCGGTCGAAGCGGCCAGGGCGCAGCAGCGCGGGGTCGAGGATGTCGGGCCGGTTGGTCGCGGCGATGACGATGACGCCGCCCTTGGTGTCGAAGCCGTCCAGCTCGACCAGCATCTGGTTCAGCGTCTGCTCGCGCTCGTCGTGGCCGCCGCCGAGGCCGGCGCCGCGGTGACGGCCCACGGCGTCGATCTCGTCCACGAACACGATCGCGGGGGCGTTCGCCTTGGCCTGCTCGAACAGGTCGCGGACCCGGGACGCGCCGACGCCGACGAACATCTCGACGAAGTCGGAACCGGAAATCGAGTAGAACGGCACGCCGGCCTCGCCGGCCACCGCCCGGGCGAGCAGCGTCTTGCCGGTACCCGGCGGGCCGTACAGAAGCACACCCTTGGGAATCTTGGCCCCGATGGCCTGGAATTTAGCCGGGCTCTGCAGGAATTCCTTAATCTCCTGCAGTTCCTCGATGGCCTCATCCACGCCGGCCACGTCGGCGAACGTGGTCTTCGGGGTGTCCTTGGTGATCAGCTTGGCGCGAGACTTGCCGAAGTTCATCACCCTCGAGCCGCCGCCTTGCATCTGCGACAGCATGAAGAAGAAGACCAGGAAGATGACCAGGTAGATCAGGGCGGTCGGGATCAGGTCAAGCAGGGCGTTGCTCTTCGGGATGGTTACGTTGTACCCGTTCGCCGGCAGGGTGCCCTTGGCGACTTGCTGCTGCAGCTCATCCGTCAGCTGCAGGCCCTGGCCGGAGACCCACGAAGCCTCTAGCTGCTTGCCGCTCTTCGTGGTGATCTGGATCGTCTGGTTCTTGTCAGTGATCAGCGCGCTCTTGACTTGGCCCGCATTGATGTCCTGGACGATCTGGGAGGTGTCGACCTGCTGGTATGAGCTCCCCGAATTCGCGTAGTCGAGTACGAAAAGCAACAAGAGCACCGCCACGGCGATTAGCAGCAGCGGTGCGCGGAAAAAGCGCCTTAGCTCCATCGATGAGCGGTCCCGTCGGCCCGGGACCGTTCCCTCCTGACCAGCCTCGCACTCCCGTCGACCGCCGGCGGGATGACCATCATTCCTATTCTCGCGGTCCGTGTTCTGCCGGTGGCCGCGAGCCGCAAACTACGACGGTACACCGCCCGGGTGTATCGCCTGGAAAGTGAACGCTTTCCGTGGCGGATTGTGTTCCCCTGCCTGATCAGCCTAATCGCCTCCGTACACCGCGGGGGCGAGCGTGCCTATGAACGGCAGGTTCCGGTAACGCTGAGCGTAGTCAAGGCCGTAGCCCACCACGAACTCATCCCCGATATCGAAGCCCGTATAGGCGACATTCACCTGCATCTGGGCCGACCCGGGCTTGCGGAGCATGGCGCATACGGCCAGCGACGCGGGCCCGCGCGAGCGCAGGTTGCCGGCCAGCCAGGACAGGGTGAGGCCGGAATCCACGATGTCCTCGACGATCAGCACGTGCCGGCCGGTGATGTCGGTATCGAGGTCCTTGAGGATCCGGACCACGCCAGAGGATTTAGTGCCCGAGCCGTACGACGAGATGGCCATCCAGTCCATCTGCACCGGCAGGTGCATGGCGCGGGCGAGATCGGCCATCACCATGACGGCGCCCTTCAGGACGCCGACGAGCAGCAGGTCGCGCCCGGCGTAATCGGCGTCGACCTGGGCCGCGAGCTCGCCGATACGCGCCTGCAACTGCTCGGCCGTGATCAGCACCTGCTTCAGCTCGGGCCCCATGTCAGTTTCGTCCAACGGACTCCCCACCCTTAGCCTGGCCACCCTTAGGCTCGCCCGGTGCACTGCTGCTGAACCACACCTTGCCAGCACGGCGGCACGCGCGCACGCCGCCGGGCAGGTCTACCCACCGCTGCCCGCGCCAGCCGCTCACCAGGGCATCGATCGCCTCGATGTGCCCCGCGGTGAGAGCGCCGTGCGGGCACCCCGCCATGATCGCCGCATCACGCAGGACCCGCGCCCTGATCGCCGCCGGAAGCGCCCCCAGCCAGCTCGCGTCGAGACCGGCCGGGTCCGAGCAGCCGGCGCGCAGCTGTGCGCTTTCGGCGAACGCGAGATTGTCGAGGCACTCCGCGTCGGTACGCAGCTGGCTGGCGGTGCGGGCGAGCGCCTCGGCCACCCCGGGCCCCAGCGCGGCCTCCAGGGCAGGCAGCGCCTGGTGGCGGACCCGGGCCCGGGCGAACCTGAAGTCGCTGTTGTGCGGGTCCTGCCACGGCTCCAGGCCGAGTTCGGCGCACGCGGCCCTGGTGGCCGCGCGGCGGACGGCCAGCAGCGGGCGGCGGTACGGGCCGCGGCAGGCGGGCATGCCGGCTAGCGACCGGCCGCCGGATCCGCGCGCGAGGCCGAGCAGCACCGTTTCCGCCTGGTCGTCGAGAGTATGGCCGAGCAGCACCGCGGCGGCGCCGTGGTCGGCGACGGCCGTATCGAGCGCGCGGTACCTGGCCGCCCGGGCGGCGGCCTCGGGCCGGCCGCCGAGCTGGCCGGAGCTACCGTGACCGCGACGCTGCGGACCGGGTCCAGCCCGAGCCGGCCGAGCAGCGCCGCCACCGCGGCGGCGCGGTCAGCCGAACCGGGCTGCAGCCCGTGGTCGACGGTCACGCCGCCCGCCCGCAGGCCGAGGCGGGGCGCCACGAAGGCGGCCGCGGCGGCCACCGCGAGCGAGTCCGCGCCACCTGAGCAGGCCACGAGGACCAGCTCACCGGCGGCCAGGTCGCCCACGCTGGCTCGCACCGCGTTGCGGACCGCGGCGACCGCCGCGCTCGGACCCATGCGGCTAGGAGCCGGACGCGACCCGCTCCACCCACTCGTGCGGGTGGGCGAACTCCGCCCTGGTCGGCAGGGTCTCCGGCGACGTCCAGACCTTGTTGAACGTGGCCATGCCGACCTCGTCCACGACCGTGCGGACGAACTGGGACCCCTCCGCGTACTGCTTCATCTTCAGGTCGATACCGAGAATCCGGCGCACCGTCTGCTCGATCCGGCCGCTCGATCCCCGCCGGGAGTTGAACCGCTCCCTGATCTGGGCGACCGAGGGCACCACCTGCGGCCCGACCGCGTCCATGACGTAGTCGCCGTGCCCTTCCACCAGCGTCATCACCGCGGTCAGCTGGTCCATGATCTCGCGCTGGGCCGGGGTCGCCACGGCGTCGATCAGGCTCCCGCCATCGCCGCCGCGCACCGCGCCCGCCATCGCGTCAGCGGCCGACCGCAGCCGCTGCAGGATCGCCGCCGGGTCGAGTTCGGAGGCGAGCAGGAACTTGGTCATCTGGCTCTGCACGTAGTCCCGGAGCCAGGGCACCGCGGTGAACTGCAGCCGGTGGGTTTCCTCATGCAGGCACACCCAGCGCCGGAAGTCGTGCGTGTCGACGCCGAGCTCGCGTTCGACCATGACGATGTTGGGCGCCACCAGGGTGAGCCGGCCCGGCTGCTCACCGTTCACCGGTGATGCCTCGGGAGGCAGGAAGAGCTCGTACTGACCGAGCACCCTGGAGGAGAGATAAGCGAGGATCAGCCCGGCCTGGATGCCGGTGACCCGCGATCCCACCGCGCTCACCACCGATCCAGGCGACCGCGACCCGGCCGACCCGCCGGAGCCCGCGCCGGGCGCGCGTTCCCTCAACTGCTCCACCAGCGGCTCGAGCACGACGCGGAAGCCATCCACGTTCGCCCGTATCCAGCCCGGCCGGTCTACCACGGCGACTCGGCCGATCGCGCCGTTGCTCCCGGCCGACATCCCGGTGACCTCGTAGACCGGCTGCTGAACGGCGCCGGCGAGGTCGCGTAGCTCTGAGACGGTCCGTCGCGCCTCGGCCAGGCTGACCTGCGGCCCGGGGCGAGCCCATCGGGTCCCGGTGGAAATGGCGATGTCCCAGTCGATCATCTGCGTGCTGCTCACGGTTCCACCGTACGTGGTTCAGACAGCGCCCGTCACCGGCACCCGCAGTCGGCCAGCGCGGCCGCGGCCTTGTCGATGGCACTGGCCGCGGCCCGCAGCATCGCCGCGGACGGAACCTGGTCGGCCATAAAGGCGAACGCCAATGTCGCGCCGCTGGCGTCGGAGACCATCCCGGCCAGGGCCGTCACGGTGCCGAGGTTGCCGGTCTTGGCCCGCACCGATCCGAGGGCCGCTCCGCCGATCCCGCTGAACACGCTCTGTCCGGCGGACAGCGTGCCGGAAAAGCCCGCCACGGGCAGGCTGGCCAGCAGTGGCCGCAGCCGGGGAGCGGCCACGGCGAGCTCGATCACCTTGACCAGCGCGGCCGGCGTGATCGCGTCCTGGGGGGACAGGCCGCTGCCGTCCACCAGGTGGAGGCCGCCGGTGACGCCGAGCCGCCGCATTCCGGCGACCACCGCCGCGGCCGCCCCGCTGAACGAGGCAGGTTCGCCCGTCGCCAGGGCGACCTGGCGGGCGATGTCCTCCGCGATCAGGTTGTTGCTCTCCTGCAGCATCTGCTGCACGATGGCCGACAGCGGCGGCGAGGACACGCTCGCGATGCTGGCGGCGTGCCGTGGCGCC
This sequence comes from uncultured Actinomycetes bacterium, assembly GCA_963806335.1. Taxonomy (GTDB): domain Bacteria; phylum Actinomycetota; class Actinomycetes; order Streptosporangiales; family Streptosporangiaceae; genus Palsa-504. The sequence goes on along the minus strand of CAWDXO010000006.1, from coordinate 169,963 downwards.
CGCTGGGCCGCCGGCGATCCGGTGACGCGGATACCGTCCGCGGCGAGCAGGGCCGCGAACGAAGCGGCCGCCATGCCCGCGGGGTCGGCCGCCCGCGGGCGGAGGTTGCCGGGGTCGTCGGAGTCCTCCGGCGCGCCCGCCGGGGTCAGCCGGCCCTGATCCACCTCGAGGGACACGATCTGGGTGACGTTTCCCGTGCTGACGTAGCCCGGCGGCCAGCCGGGCGCCAGACCGGGACCGGTGTATAGCGACGTGTCGTAGCCGACGCTGACGGACGTACGGCCCTGCGCCTTCAGCGCCCGCGCGGTTGCCGCGGCCAGTTCAGCCAGCGTGGCCGGGCGGGGATAGTCCTCGGCCGGGAACGCGTTCACCGCGAGCGTCGGATCGCCGGCGCCGACCAGGATGACATGGTCCGGGGTGGCACCCTGCACCACGTGGGTGGTGAACCGGTAATCAGCGCCGAGCACCGCCAGGGCCGCGGCGGCGGTGACGATCTTCGCGGTGGAGGCGGGGGTCGAGAGGCGCCCGCCTTGCTCGGAGAGAAGCACCTGCCCGGTGGCCGGGTCGGCGACCATGGCCGACACGCTCGGGCCAAGCGCGGCCGCGGAAAGCGGCCCGGTCAGGGCCGAGCGCACACCGGCCGCGGTGGGCAGCGCACCGCGCTCGGTCCCGGTGGCCAGTACCTCCCCCGCCCCGCTGAGGCGTCCCGCGGCCACGACGGGGACCCGGAGGGCCGCGAGCCGCGGCGGCAGCATCGCCGCGACCGCGATGCCCGCCGCGAGCGTGAACACGTTGATCATGGCGAGCGTCAGCAGGGCCGCTCTCCGGGTGCGGCGCACCATGACCTACCACCTCCCCAAGGGGTCCGGGGGGCCAGGGGGGTACGGGGGGGCGGGCAGCCCTCCCGTGCCGGGGGTGACCGGGGGTCGTCCCCCCGGGGGCTAGCAGAGACAATGGAGTTAATCACCCAGACCGGTCTGGAGAGAAACCGTGGACGTTGAAGTTGTCATCGAAATCCCCAAGGGGCAGCGCAACAAGTACGAGATGGACCACGCCTCCGGCCGGATACGGCTGGACCGCATGCTGTTCACCTCGACCAGGTACCCATCCGACTACGGGTTCATCGAGGACACCCTGGCCGACGACGGCGACCCCCTCGACGCGCTCGTACTGCTCGAGGAGCCCACCTTCCCGGGCTGCCTCATCACCTGCCGGGCCATCGGGATGTTCCAGATGCACGACGAGAAGGGCGCCGACAACAAGGTGCTGTGCGTGCCGGCCCGGGACCCGCGGATGGCGCACCTGCGCGACATCTCCGACGTGCCGGAATTCGACCGGCTCGAGATCCAGCACTTCTTCGAGGTCTACAAGGCGCTTGAACCCGGCAAGCAGGTGCGTGCCGAAGCGTGGGCGGACCGCGCGGCCGCCGAAGCCGAGATCGATGCCTGCCGCAAGCGCGCGGCCGAAGCCGAGGACCACGGCTGAGAAGCAGGCGTCCCGGCGGCACGCACCGATGCCCGTTCGGGCAAATGATCGTGATTTTCTAGCTGATGCCGCGCAGCTCTCGAGCTGGCGTCCTGGCTTCGCGCCGGAGATCACGAGGTTTGGGGATGCGGTACCGTGATCCAAGCCGTCACCTCGGACGGCCGGGATGGGGGTTCCTGACTGTGCCTCGCTATGGCAGGGTAGTCGTCAAGCTGAGCGGCGAGGCGCTGGCGGGGGCCAGCAGCTCGGGGGTCGATCCGGCCAGCTTGTCCCGCGTGGCCGAGGAAGTTCTCTCCGTCCATGATCTCGGCGTGCAGGTCGCGGTCGTGGTCGGCGGCGGAAACTACTTCCGCGGCCGGATGGCCGAGGGGTGGGGCATCAGCCGGGCCGAGGCGGACAACATCGGGATGCTCGGCACCATCATGAACGCGCTGATGCTCCGGGGCGCGCTCACCGCCAGGACGGACACCGACATCCGGGTCATGACCGCGGTGCCGATTCACAGCGTGGCCGAGCCGTTCATCAGGCTCCGGGCCGTGCACCACCTCAGCCGCGGCCTCATCGTGCTGCTCGCGGGCGGCATCGGCCAGCCTTACGTCACCACCGACTACCCGGCGGTCCAGCGCGCGCTCGAACTGGACGCCGACGCCCTGCTGGTGGCCAAACGCGGGGTGGACGGCGTCTACGACAGCGACCCGAATATCAACCCGGACGCGGTGCGCTACACCAGCCTGACCTACGACGAGGCGCTGTCGGCCGGGGTCCGGATCATGGACACCAGCGCGTTCGTCCTGGCCAACGAGCAGGCCCTGACCATGCACGTGTTCGACGTAGCCGCCGCCGGCGTGATGCGCGAGATCTGCGAGGGCGCCGAGCACGGCACCCGGATCAGCGTCAAGTAAGGCCGGGCCGCTGGGCCTGTTTGGCATGAATGTCGCACTCTGCACATAAGAGTGTGCAGGTTGCCACTTCCATACGTACGGAAGGGCCGTCGGCATGGGGCTGAGGTGGCTGGCGGGATCTCTGTTGGCCAGTGCGGTCGGCCGACGGGCTAAGCCCGGTGTTTGAAGGTCGCGATCCTGGAAAGGCTGCGGGCCATGACGGACCAAACCCGCGCCGGCTGCCGGTGAGCCGCGCCGCGGTGGTGATGAACCCGGTAAAACTTGACGACGCCGAGAAGTTCAGGGCCGCGGTCGGCACGGCGATGGCCGAACACGGCTGGAGCGAGCCGATCTGGCTGGAAACCACGCGCGAGGACCCGGGTGAAGGACAGGCCCGGCAGGCGGTCAAGGACGGGGCGGCGCTGGTCCTGGCCTGCGGCGGTGACGGCACCGTGACCGCGGCCGCGGCGGGCGTGGCCGGCACGGGCATCCCGCTCGCGGTGATCCCGTTCGGCACCGGCAACCTGCTGGCCCGCAATCTCGGGCTGCCCATGGATCACGGCGAAGCCCTGGCCGTCGCGCTCACCGGCCGCGACCGGCAACTCGACGTCGGCGGGGCCAACGGCAGCCCGTTCCTGACCATGGCCGGGATCGGCCTTGACGCCAAGATGCTGGCCGGCGCCAGCGAACCCGTCAAGAAGCGCTTCGGCTGGGTCGCTTACTTGGGCTCCGCGCTGCGGCACCTACGGGACCGGCCGATGCGGATCACCCTGCGGACCGACGAGGACCCGCCACTGCGGCGCCGGGCCAGCCTGGTCATCGCCGGCAACGTGGGAGAACTGCAGGGCGGCCTGCCGCTGCTACCCGACGCTCGGCCCGATGACGGCCGGCTCGACCTCGTGGTCCTCACCGCGCGCGGCCTCGGCAGCTGGCTGCAGGTGGCCGCGCAGGTGGTGCTGAGGCGTCCCGGCGGCACCGACCAGGTGCTGCGCCGGACGTTCCGTGAGCTGCGCGTCGAGACTGGTCATCCGCATCGGTGGGAACTCGACGGCGAGGTCATGGGCCGCACGCGGCAGCTCGTCATCACCGTCCGCCCGGGAACGCTGCTCGTGCGCGTGCCCGCGGCCGAGTGAGGGCGCCGGGCTGCTAGCCGGGCAGCACGGCCAGCCGCAGGCGCCGCAGCCGGTCCGGGTCCGCGATCACCTCGATGGCGACGATCCGGCGGCCGCGGCTGGTCAGGGCCAGCACGGCCTGGAGCCGGCCGCCGGGCGCGAACACGATGCCCACGGTCCCGTCCACCAAGGCCAGCTGGGACTGTCCGGCCCGCCCGCCGGACGCGACCGCGCCCCTGGCCACGGCGTCGGCGCCGCGGAGCACGGCGGCCTTCCCCGACGGGACCGCGGCGGCGTCGGCTCTCAGGATGACATCGGAGTCCAGCACCGCCACCAGGGCCGAGAGGTCGCCGCCGCGGGAGGCGGCCAGGAAGGCCGTCGCCACCTCCCGCTGGCGGCTCAGGTCACCCGCCGACGCCTTACTAGGGGGCACCCGGACGCGGCGCCGGGCCCGGCTGGCGAGCTGCCGCGCCGCCATCGGCGAACGGCCGAGTACGGCGGCCACCTCGGTAAACGGGATCGCGAACATGTCGTGCAGCACGAAGGCGAGCCGCTCGGCGGGCGTCAGCGTGTCCAGTACGACCAGCATCGCCACGCCGACCGAGTCGGCCAGGACCGCCTCGGACTCGGGGTCGGCCTGCGCCGGCGGGCCGACGGTGCCCCCGGCTCCGGCCGCGGCCGCGGCCACAGCGGCACGCGGCCAGTAATCGCCGACCGGCTCCTCGTGCCGGTGCCGGCGGGACCGGAGCATGTTGAGTGCTATCCGCGCCACCACCGTCGTGAGCCAGCCGCCGAGATTCTCCACCTCGCTGGCGCCTCCGCTGGTCAGCCGCAGCCAGGTGTCCTGCACCGCGTCGTCGGCGTCGGTCATCGAGCCGAGCAGGCGGTAAGCCACCGCCCGCAGGTGCGCGCGATACTCCTCGAAGGCGGCGGCCAGCGCGTCGCCGTCGGCCTTGGTCACATTCCCTCCTTGCCTGGTGTCACCACCCTGACACCCAGTACCCCGCGAAGGTGACACCGGGCCAGTGGCGCTGCTTAGGAGGAACGATCGAGATGGCACGACCTACGGATAGGGACGCTACCGATGTCTGCGGTGGGAAGGAGCGATGACCTCCCTGATCCTGGTGACCGGCGGCACCGGCACACTGGGGCGCCACGTCGTCCCGCGGCTGCGAGATGACGGCCGCGACATACGGGTACTCAGCCGGCACCACCGCGCGGCCGAGGACGGCATCGAGTACGTGACCGGCGACTTGCTCAGCGGCGACGGGATCGAGGCCGCGGTAGGCGGGGCCGAGGTCATCGTGCACTGCGCGGGCGCCAGAAAGGGCGACGAAGAGGCGACCCGGAACCTGATGCGGGCCGCGTCGCTGGCCGGCACGCAGCACGTGGTGTACATCTCGGTCATCGGGGCGGACCGGATCCCGGTGGTCAGCGGCATCGACCGGGCGATGTTCGGCTACTTCGCGGCCAAGCTGGCCGCGGAGCAAGTCGTGGCCGGCTCCGGCGTGCCGTGGACGACGCTGCGGGCGGCCCAGTTCTATGACACGCTGCTGATGGTGGCACGGCAGATGGCGATGCTGCCGGTGGTGCCGGTCGCGACGGGATCCCGGTTCCAGCCGGTCGACACCGGCGAGGTGGCCGGCCGTCTGGCGGAGCTGACGCTAGGGCCGCCGGCCGGGCTGGTGCCGGACATGGGCGGCCCGCGCGTGTACTTGATGGCGGATCTGCTCCGCGCCTACCTGCGGGCTCGCGGCCGGCACCGGATGATGGTGCCGGTCCGGTTCCCCGGTCAGGCCGCCCGCGCGGTCCGGGCCGGCGCGAACCTGGCTCCCGACCGGGCGGTGGGCCACCGGACCTGGGAGGAGTTCCTGGCCGGGCGGGTGGCCGGCGAGGCTGCGCCGGCCTAGCGGCTGAGCGCGGGCGGCGTTGGTAGGTTTGGGCTGCCGGGGGCGTTCGGCTTGCCGGGGGCGTTCGGCTTGCCGGGGGCGTTCGGCTCGCCGCGGGCGAAGGAGGCCTGACGTGAAGGCGCTGGTGTTCCGGCATAGCCTGGCCCGCGAGGCGGCCTCGGCGATCGGCGGTCGCGTCGACCCGCGCGCCTTCGTCTCGCGCTTCGCGCCCGCGCGCCTCGAGGACGTCGACGAACTGCCGCTCCCAGCCCGGGACTGGGTGCGGGTCGAGACGACCTTCTCGGGCCTGTGCGGCTCGGACATCAAGCAGATCCTGCTGAACGGCGCGCGCGACAACCCGCTCACCGCGCTGGTGTCCTTTCCGCACGTCCTCGGCCACGAGGTGGTGGGGCGCCGCGCGGATACCGGCGAGCGTGTCGTGCTCAACCCGTGGCTGTCATGCGGCCCGCGCGGTATCGACCCGCCGTGTGCGGCCTGCCGGGACGGCCGCTACCCCTGGTGCCGCAACTTCCGCTCGGGCGACCTGCCCGTCTCGATCCACCTCGGGAACTGCGCGGCGGCGGCCGGGGCGCACGCCGAGCGCTTCGCCGCGCACGTTTCACAGCTGTTCGCCATCCCCGGCCACGTCTGCGACGAGGCGGCTGTACTGGCGGACCCGGTCAGCGTCTCGCTGCGGTCGATCCTGCTCGCGCCGCCGCCGGCGGGTCAAGCCGTTCTCGTTTACGGTTCGGGCACGCTCGCGTTCGCGGTCATCGCGCTGCTCCGGCACCTGTACGGCGGCACCGAGGTATGGGCGGCGACGCGACCCGGCGCCCGGGCCGCGCTCGCGACCCGGCTAGGTGCGCACGCCGTGCTTTCCACCTCGCCCGACGAGCTCGTCGCTCAGGTCGCACGCCGGGTCGGCGCGACGCCGCTGGTGCCGTGGAGCAAGCACGACTGGCTGCAGGACGGCCCGGCCGTCGTCTACGACACGATCGGCTCGACCGAGACCGTCGAGACCTCGCTCCGGCTGCTCACCACGGGCGGCACGCTCGTCGTCTCCGGCGTCGAACCGCCCAAGCGGTTCGAGTGGACCCCCTTGTACTTCAAGGAGTTGCACGTCATCGGCTCCAACGGCTTCGGTATCGAGGAGGTGCGCGGCGTCGCCAAGCACGCGATGGAGCACTACTTCGACTTCGTCGCCGCAGGCCTGGACCTGACGCCGGTCATCACGCACCGCTTCCCGCTCGGGCGCTGGGAAGAAGCCGTGCTGGCGGTGCAGGACTCACGGCGCACCGGCGCCGTGAAGGTCCTGCTGGTGCCCGGTGCCTGACCACCGCGGTCGTCTTACCGCCCGCGGTCATGAGTCCGGATCGCCCGCCCCCGGGCCGATAGGCCAGGAACCGGTCGCCGAAGATGCGACGCCCACGTCCGTGTCCGAGGCGGCAGGATTCTGCGACAGGCCCGGAGAAACGTCTCTGAGCTGCCCTTTACCGTGATGACCTGCGAATTGCGAGAAGGATCATGCTGTCCGCTGGCTCGGCTTAGCCATGCACCAGAACCACACGGCACCTTCCCGCGCCGCGAAAACCAGCGTGTCCGCCGCCTCAGCGGCGGCCGGCAGCTATAATCTCCTGGAGACCGCTGATCCGACTGGCAGGAACTCCTGTGGCCGCAGTCACGGGCACGGTCCACTGCGGTATACATCCGGCTCAATGAAAGCCAACCGCGGATGGCCCCCTGCGGAGGTAAATCTTGCGGGTTGAGATCGTCGCATGACCTACAGTCAGCTTACCCCTGTTCAGTGTGCGGCGGCGCTGCTGGTTCTCGCGGTCGGCGTTGCGCTGATGCTGGTCGCGCAACGTCGTGACTGGCGGCCCTCGCTGGCGATAGCGATCTACACCGCCCTGCTGCTGCGTCTGGCGATGCTGGCTCTCTCCTGGCGGACCCAGCCGTATGACCTTGTCAATGATTTCCGGGCCGCGGGTTTCGACGTGCTGCATCACCAGGACCCGATCCTGAATAACCGGCAAAACGGGTGGGGTTCCCTGCCCGTCTATGCTTTCGTGCTGGCCGGAGCATTGTGGACGACTATGCACGTGCACCTGTCCTGGCTGATCATCGCCCGGATCCCGGCGATCTTGTCCGACCTCGGGGTGGTCGTGCTGGTCGGCGTCGTCGCTGGCGCTGGCGGTGGCGGTGAGCGGGCGGCGCTGCGCAGGTTCCAGTACGCCTGCAACCCCCTTGCCATCCTGGTCTGCAGTGTGCACGGCCAGGCCGAGCCCTTCTGCTTCCTGTTCATCCTGGCCGCGTTCGCCATCATCTTGCGGGCGGGCCCGCATGTTTCCGGCCGCCGCGCCGGTACCGCTGGCATTTTGTTCGGCCTGGCGATTGCGGCGCAGACGTGGCCGGCGGTGTTCGCCCCGGCGCTGCTGCTGGCGGTGCCATCGTGGCGCCGCCGGGCGCAGTTCGCGGCCGGGGCCGCGGGGATCATGGCGCTGTTGTTCGTTACGCTGCCGGCCACCGTCGGCACGCCGGTCGCCAAGCTGCCCTACCTTGCCACCCAGTTCTTGGACACCCGCCCTAGCTTCGGAAACTGGGGCTGGTCAGGGATATGGCTGACCGTTCATCCGACGCGCCTTCCGGTCTGGCAGGACCCGCTGTGGCTGAACGCGGGGTCGATCGGCACCAAGGCCGCCGTCGTCGGCGCGCTGCTCGCGGTGTGGTGGTGGCGCCGCGCCCACCCCCTGGACATCGCGACGGCGACCACGACGACGCTTCTGGCGCTTACGCCGTCATTCGGCACCCAGTACCTGGTCTGGCAGACACCCTCGGCCACCGCCCGGCCCGCCCGGCTGTCGATGGCGCTGCAGATCGTGCTCGGGGCATACGCGGCCATCTTCTACCTGCCGATGGAGATGCTGACCCAGCCCAACTGGGTCAGGGCTGACGACGTGATGATGTTCGTCAGCCTCGGCGTCATCGCGTTCATGATCGCCGCCTTGCCCTGGCGGCGACGGCAATGGCATCCACCCCAGCCGCAAGCCCACCATGAGGTCGAGCGCACCGCCGACGCCGCGCCGACTGACACCGCGCCCGCCGTGGGGACGGCGTAGCGGCACCGATCCCCGCCTCCCGCGCCGAGCCCTGCGAAGTCCTCGCCCCGACCTAACACCAGGCCTGAGTCGAGCTCCGAATGGGACAGCTGGGGCTCAGTAAGCGCGCCCGAAGATCACCCGCTTGCCGTAAGCGGACCGCCCATTGCATCGCACACACGTTCCGGCCTCGAAGCTGCCATCAAGAGGGACGCAGCGAGGTGTGGCGGCAGTTTCGGCTTTGATGTCGTCCTCGCATGCCTGGTTGCCGCAATGGAACGCCAGCGCCCAGCCAGTCGAGACTGCTTGGGCGAAAGCGGGCCAGTCATTAACTACGAAGGTGTTCGAATCGCGGAAGACGGTCGCTCGGTCAAGTAGGAACTTCTGATAATCATCGAGCATGGCGGCGAGCGTCGGCGCTGCGCTGGCAAGCTGGATCGTCCTCTTGCCTTCGCCGCCGAGGCGCTGTGCAACGATTGCTGTCCCTGCGTCGAGGTCGCGTGGTCCGAGCTCAAGGCGCAATGGCACGCCGCGTAGTTCCCAATCGTTGAATTTGAATCCCGGCGACAGTTGCGCTCGGTCATCCAAGTGAGAGCGAATGCCCGCCTGCCTGAGCTCAGCAGTAAGAGTCTGTGCGGCGGCAAGCACCGCGTTGAGCTTTTCACCTCGACCGATCGGAACGATAACTACCTGGTACGGGGCGAGCATTGGCGGTAGCACGAGACCCCGATCGTCACCGTGAGCCATGATGACTGCGCCAACCATCCGAGTCGACATTCCCCAGGACGTGGTGTGGCATAGCTCGAGGCGGCCTGAATCACTGGTGTACCGGATCTCGAACGCCTTGGCGAAATTTGTCGCCATGTAGTGAGACGTTCCGGCCTGAAGCGCTTTGCCATCGCGCATCATCGCCTCTATGGTGAATGTCCGTGCCGCTCCAGCAAAGCGCTCGCCAGGCGTCTTCTCCCCGGGAACAACCGGCAGCGCGGCGACATCGCGGGCCACCTCGGTGTAGAAGCCGAGAGCAAGCATGGTCTCCTCGAGGGCGTCAGCCTCGCTTGCGTGCGCCGTGTGGCCCTCTTGCCATAGGAACTCGGTTGTCCTGAGGAACATCCGGGGCCTTAGCTCCCAGCGGACCACGTTTGACCACTGGTTCAGCAGCATGGGCAGGTCACGATAAGAGGAGATCCACTTGGCCATCATCTCGCCGACGATGGTCTCGGACGTAGGCCGGATGACAAGAGGCTCGTCCAGCTCCTTCCCCCCGGCGTGCGTGACTACCGCCAACTCGGGAGCAAAGCCATCGATATGCTCAGCTTCGCGCCGGAGATAGGACTCGGGGATGAGCAGCGGGAAGTAGGCATTGTCATGACCGGTGTCCTTAATTCTCCGGTCCAGCTCGGACTGCAGCAGCTCCCACAGGCGGAAGCCGTACGGGCGGATAACCATCGTGCCTTTGACTGGACCTCGGTCGACGAGCTGCGCCTTCGCGACAACCTCGTTGTACCAGGCTGAAAAATCCTTGCCCTGAGGCGTAACCCCGTGCTCCTCGCCGCGTGCCATGCGCCGAGAATACCGGGACCGCCGCGATCACACGAAGGTCAGCAGGACAGGTCGGGTTCCTACTCTGTCTCGCCCTTCCTCCCCGTAGCACCCACTCCTTGGCCGGGCCGACGTGTCAGGGCTCGCGTGGCGGGTCAGCCTGGACTCGGCGGACCGGCCGGGACCATCGAGCGGTGAGGAGGATGGGGTCAGCGCGGCGTGCCCTGGGGCGATGTGCGGTGATCATCTCCCTCGGTGCCGCGCCGTGCCGTGACGAGAGCCGCGACGGTGCTAGCGCGAATCGGCCGCCCGAGCCGTTCATAAATGGCCCGGTATTCACGCTCCAGGGCTTGCCGCTGGCCGGGGGAAAGCCGGGCGTAAAACGACATCGTGCGAATGAGCGCATTGAGCTCGTCAGGAGTGTGCTCGGTGAGCTTGGGTATGACTGCCACCTGAACATCGCCGAACAACCGGCCGGCATAATCTTCCCCTATGTCGTAGCTGCCGAGCCAGGCCCATACCGCTGAGACGTTGCCGCGGCGGTGCTCCGTCCCCGCGAGGGTGGCGTCGAGATCCCGGTAGGCCGGCCAGGTAGCGGCAACGTCCGGGGCGACCTTCCTGATGGCGGCGAGTGCTGCTTCCTGATCTGGCTTGCTGCGCGGTTCCTCAAGTCCGCAGTATTGCACGAGGGCGAGCGTTCCCCCGGGAACCAGTACGTCAGCGGTCTTCTGCCAGCTGACCTTAGGATCGACCCAGTGAAACGCGGACGCAGAGAACACGGCCTGAAACTGCTCACGGGGAAGCAATGCATCCTCGAACCGGGCGTTGACAAATTCCACCTCGCCAGCACCTTCCAGGTTCTGCCTGGCCAGTGCTATCAGGCTCGTGCCGGGTTCGAGTGCTGTGACGCGCAGGCCCCGGGCGGCAAGGGCGCGCGTCAGTTGGCCGCTTCCGCACCCGACCTCAAGCACATGATCACCGCTCCCGATCTCTGCGACCCGGCAAGCTTGGTCGACGAGTTCGCCGGGATAAGCCGGACGGTAGCGGTCGTACTCAGCCGCGACCCCATCAAAAACCTTGCCGTAACGACGTCCAGTAGATTCTGGTAGCCGTGTCATCATTGGCCTCCCGGTATTTCCTTGAGAAAGCTACAGCCGCTGCTGACTGCAGCCAGATATTCAAGAACCCACGGCCAGCGATCTCTACGCCTCGCACCGCAGGGTCGCTGATGAGCTTGTCAGCGATCGCTTGCGCCAGCTCGGGCGCAGGGATAGCCGTCTTCTTAGCTATCTGGAAAGCGAGCGTCGAGGCATAGTCACCGTGATCGGGATTTTTGGGTCGTTCCAGGATTGCCGTCTTCGGCAGCACCGACGGATCCAGGTCCCGGTCGGCCAGCACGGCAGCGGCGGCGGTCAGGACGGCGCCGGCGAGTTCTGCGGGGGTCACACGGCCAAATGCTAGTAGCCACGGCAGCTAACGGCCGATGAGTTACTGGTCGCCGAGCCGTCCCACCCACGGAACAACATCAACATCAACGTGGGAACGGCGGCTGGATGCCCTGCACACCGAGATAGCCCGGGGGAAACGCGAACGAAGGAGCACTAGATGACTAGCAACGAACGTCCGGGTACCCGCATCCTGGGCGGCCTGCGATCGGCAGACGGCAAGGGCGTCGTGCGCATCGAAGACCGCTACGACACCGATATCGACGACCTGTGGTCAGCACTCACCGATCCCGGCCGCCTGGCCCGCTGGTACGGCCAGGTAGAAGGCGACCTCCGCCCCGGCGGCGAGTTCCGCCTGTACCTCGAATCCGACGACGTGGAAAGCGCCGGGCACGTGGAAGCGTGCGAGCCCTCCCGGCGGCTGCTGGTGACGACCAGGGAGACGGACGAGTCCTGGCGGAAGGGTAACGGTGCGCCGCCGTTCGACGAGGCCATCGAGGCCACGCTGAGCGCTGACGGCGACCAGACCATCCTGGTCATCGAGGTCCGCGGCATGCCGCTGGACAAGATCGCCTTCTACGGGGCCGGGTGGCAGATCCACGCCGAAAATCTCGCCGCCTACCTCGCCGGGCGTGAGCGCGGCGACACCGAGGCGCGGTGGGGCGATCTCGTCCCTCCCTATCAGGAGCTGGCGGCCAGCATCGGCTAGCCGTGATTACCCTGAAGGGCAATCACTCCAGCCACCACTGCACCGGCAATCCCAAGTAGCACGCCCTTAATCGGCTTACGCGTTGCCATGCCTACACCGCCTGCTCAATAAGCAAGAACTCGAGAAGCCCACCCATAGCTCGCATCACCGCAGGTTACAAGCCTGCGGCCCAAGTTTTGGATAACCTTACTCGCAGTGAGTATTTCTACCGGAGGCTGGGACACCCGGCATTCTGACCGTAGTCATCCGTACGGGCATCCGGGCCCCGTTCAGATCAGTCCGTGACCTCGGACGGAGCAATTGTCAAGTCCTGTGGATCGGAGCGGCACCGACCCAGCGGTGATAGGCGTCTATGTCGACGTTGCTGCCGCACACGATGGTGACGACGTGCCGGCCGGCGAAGCGGTCACGGTCTTCGAGGATCGCCGCGATGCCGAGCGCGGCCGACGGTTCGACGACGAGGCCAGCGTGGTCCAGGAGCATCCGCATGCCAGCGATGATCGACGCCTCCTGGACCAGGACGGCGTCGTCAGCGACCAGGAGAAGGTCGGCCAGGACGGCCTGGATGGGACGCCGGCCGGCGACGCCGTCGGCGATGGTATTGGTCGAGTCGCTGGTGACGACGCGGCGCTGGCGCCAGGAGTGTGTCATCGCCGGTGCGCCCAGCGGCTGGATGCAGATCACCTCGACGTCGGGCGCCCGGGCCTTCATCACATGACCCACACCGGTGGCCAGAGCCCCGCCGCCCAGGGCAATCAGGACGGCGTCGAAGGCCGGCCCGGTGTCCGCCAGCTCCAGGCCGATGGTCGCCGCGCCCTCGCAGGTCTCGATGTCGGCGCTGTCTTCGACCAGCCGGATGCCGTCGTGCCGCGCGAGGTCCGCCGCCCGCTCGCGGGCCATGTCGAAGTCGCCGTCCACCAGTTCCAGCCTGGCGTCCAGTGCGCGGATGCGGTCAAGCTTGGCCGCAGGCGCAAAGCGGGATGCCACGACGGTGACCTCCAGCCCCCGGCCGCGGCCGGACCAGGCGAGGGCCTGGCCGAGGTTGCCCGCGCTGGCGCACACCACGGCTCGCGAGCCATGGCCAGCGAGCAGGCTCGCGATGACCTCGGTACCGCGGGCCTTGAAGCTGCGGACCGGGTTCGCCGTTTCGAGCTTGATGCTCACCGCGCACCCGAGGCCGGGCTCCAGTGCCTCGCACCGGTACAGCGGAGTGTCGAGGAAAACCGGGTCGATCACCCGGCGAGCCGCCCGGATCCGGGCGGTGTCGAGGCGCGTCTGCTGCACGAGACAGCAGCGTAGCGCCGCCGGCGCCGTTCCATCTGGGCGGTTTGGCCAGGCAGATGATGGGTAGCGGGTAGCTGTTTGATGGGAGGCAAAGATGCCTGGTCTACCACCGTTTGTTACTCCGCCACCCGGGTCTTCCGCCGCGCAAGCGCGGCCATGCGTGCGCTGCGGGCATATCGCCACGTATCACCACAAGCCCACGTCTCACCACGCGCATGCGTCCTGCCGGTTCCGGCTGACTTGGCGGCACTTGTGGCGGCGCTGCCCGTGCGAGGGTTACGTCCCGCCGGGAGCGTCACCAGAGGTAGAAGACCAGGATCCAAGTCGGCGATCTACCGTCTAGAGGATCCTGCTCTGCCTTGCCGTGAGACGAGCGTCTCCAGCAAGGTCTAACTGCGCTGACGGCCCCGGAGGCCACCGACCGCATTTCGTGGATTTATGCGGTCTACCTGCGTGCGTTCGGTTGGCGCCGCCGGGTGCGACCAAGATCATCTCGCGTATATTCCGCCCGGCCTATGCGGCAGCGTCCGGGTCGTCTTCTGGCCATAGCTGGACGCTTCGGCGCGCGGCGTCGAGGATCACTTGCCCGTCGATGCCGACCCGTGTTTTCCCGATCCCTTACACCGGCCATGGCACATGAAGGGGCTGGTGATTTGCGAAAGAACGGCACGGCACCAGCCTTGACCAGCGTTCCGTGTCATGCAACCGGACCGGATGATCCGCTGCTCAGCAGGTTCGTTCGCGGCTCGCTGGCCTTCGCGCGGCCCAGCGGCCCACGAGGCCCGTCCAGAATGTCGGTGCTGGCGGGCAGACTTTAACCATCGCTTAGGCCCGACGACGACCGGCCCGGCCGCGACCGATAGGAGATGCATTGCGAGCGAAGATCTTCTTCATCACTCTGGCCGTAGACGATCTCGACCGGTCAGTCGCCTTCTACCGTGACGGCCTGGGCTGGCCGACCGAGGGCATCGTCGGGCGGGAGTTCCATGACGAGGTTACCGGCGCCGATGGAACGATCGCTTTCTTCAACCTCGACGGAGACCTGCTGCTCGGCTTGTACGAACGGGCCAACCTCGCCAAGGACGCCAGCCTGCTGCCCGGCCCGCCCAGCTCCACCGAGTTCAGCCTGGGCGTCCCGGCTGGATCACGGGCAGAGGTCGACAAGCTGCTCCGGCAAGTCGAAGCTGCCGGAGGCACGTTGACTGCGCCCGCTCATATGCGCCCGTTCGGCGTCTACTCCGGGTACTTCGCCGATCCCGATGGTCATCTCTTCGAGATAGCGTGGAACTCCAACGAGTAGAGCCGGAGCGGTGCCGCTGACCAGGCCGTGCGTCTGAACTCCGGTGTCAGGTCTGGAGTGATCCTTCGCATGCAAGGTAGGGTCACCTTGCCGCTGGGTGTGGGTTACCTGGGACTTGGCCGCTCGACCGCTAGATTCTCAGAAATTTCCACCAAGCCGTTCGCTTCGAATATTAAGGCAAACCTTACATTGGTAACCTTTGCCAAATATAGCTTTATCTAGAGGGTTATAATCGCCGAGCACATGGCTAAGCTTCATAAACTTGCCGCGATCCGGATTGTCGATTCTGGAGCAGGCGTACTCGTCGATGACGACGAGGTAAACGTGCTCGGTAATTTTATGACATTTACCCGTGCACATCATTTCACGGCGTTCAGCTGCCATTACTGCTCCACATTCACAAATGATGCCAAGTTGCGGATATATGGTAACAAGTATGTAGACCGCCAGTCCAGACAGTGGTCCGCCTCATTTTGCCACGTCCTTCCGATAGGTGCCGTGTGCGCAGGCGCGTCCGCTCGCCTGACACTTTCACCTGTGCTCGTTGTCCTGCGGTCACAGTCACGCTTGATGCTGGAGGGGCGGACGGACACTCAGCGGGCCATTGCCGGATCTGAGCCCACTCAACAGTGAGGCCCGGACACAAGGACGGCACCGGCTCGCTTGGCGATCGTGCGTTTGCCCCCATTTCCCTCCGTAACATTCCCGGAACGGTGCGGGCGTAGCATGCGGGTCGTGAGAAAGGTGCAGCCAGCACCCAGGCCGACGGCCTTGATCGGCTCTAGGGAATCCAGATGAGAGCCCGGACGGCCGGGTGGGTGGCCGGGTGCGCCGCGGCGGGATCACTCGCGCTGATGGTCGGCGGCTTGATCCTGGCCTACGTGGACCGGCATCTGGTACCTGCCAACATGACCAGCTGGGACTTCTCCGATGTCTTCGGAGACGTGGTGAACATGGCCCTCCCGGTGGGGGTTTCGTCCTCGTCTCACGGCGGCCTGGGAACCGGATCGGCTGGCTGGCACTCGCGGCGGGCCTGACGCTGGGGCTGAGCAGCTTCGCAGACCAGTACGAGCAGCGCGCGCTGGTCGCGGCTCCGGGGTCCTTGCCGGGCGGGCCGGCGGCATTGTGGGTGTCCACGTGGATCTGGCCCATCTCCCTCGCCATGGTTGCTTTCTTGTTCCTGCTCTTCCCGACGGGACGGCTGCGCTCGCGGCGATGGCGGCCCGCCGCGTGGTTCGTGGGCGCGGTTTTCGCACTGAGCAGGGCCGCGGTGATGGCCGGTGCTACCCGCGAGTGGGCGCACCCGTCCGCCTCTTTCAGCCAATTGGTGAGCCCGCCGGTGCTGGCCGCGATGGTCATCTGTTTCCCGGCCGCGCTTGTGGTCAGCGGTCCGGCGATAGTGGTGAGATTCGTCCGGTCTGCGGGTGAGGAGCGGCTGCAGCTGAAGTGGTTTGCCGCCGCCGCGGTGCTGGTGGTCGCCACCTTCATCGCGTTGATCCTGACGAACTCCAATTCGGTGGCGGCGGCCATCCTGAACAACCTGGCGCTCCTGTGCCTCAATGTGGCCATCGCCATCGCGGTCCTGAAGTACCGGCTGTATGAGATCGACCGGATCATCAGCCGGACGCTCGCCTATACCATCGTCACCGGCCTGCTGGTCGGGCTGTATGCAGGCCTGGTCCTGCTGGCTACGCGTGTGCTGTCGTTTTCGTCCCCCGTGGCGGTGGCCGCCTCGACGCTGGTCGCGGCGGCGCTGTTCAGCCCGCTCCGGAGGTGGGTGCAGCGGGTCGTGGACCGCAGGTTCAACCGGGCCCGCTATGACGCCGACCAGATGGTGACCGCGTTTGCCGCCCGGCTGAAGGACTCCGTCGACCTGGACGCCGTACAAGCCGACCTGGCCAGCGCGGTCCAACGGGCACTGGAGCCCGCCCATGTCTCACTGTGGATCAACGACGGCAGGCAGGCTCCTGAGTCCGGTTTCCCCTCGTCGTCGCCGCGGCTGCCAGCATCTTTCTGACGGCGAGGATAGCCAGTGGGGGCGATCGAACGCGCGACCTGCTGCTTGGGAGGGCGTGGGCGGCTATGCGCAGACCTGCTTGTGCGCGGGTGGGCCGGTATGTCGAGCTGTCCGTGAGTGACCGTGAATTCCCCGCAGTGACCGGCCGATCGGGCACGCAGCGGGCACGCACTTGCCGCGGGGAGAAAACCAATGGACGGCTTTGCGGAATCCTGGCACAGTCGCACAGCATGGGTGACTTCGAGCTGGCGACCGCTGCGGATGTACAGCTTATGCAGGGCCTGGCGCAGCGCGTCACCGCGGTTTGTCCGGACCTGGTGAACACCGACGCGACGTTCGGGGAGCTGGCCTGGATCTGGGGTAAAGATCACCTCACTTACGGGAAGACCTGGCCGCGTCGGCTGTGGTTTTCCGGCGATGCCCTGGTGGCGTGGGGCTGGGTCTATCTCCCGCATCAGGTCAGGCGGAGCGACGGGTCGGTGCAGGACGTTACCGGCGCATATCTGGGGCATCAGGTACACCCTGACCATGCCGCGCTGGTTGATGAGGTGATCGGCTGGTATGACGCTGTGGCGGCGGGCATCGAGCGCGCGGTTGTGCCGCGGGCCGCCGACGAGTTCGCGCTGAACCGGTGGGCGGCGCACGGATACCAGACCGATCCGGCCTCGCTCAGCGACACCGCCTACTGGACCCAGCTCAACCAGCGGGACCTCACCGATGTGGAGCAGCCGGTACTGCCGGACGGCTTCCGGTTCCGCACCGCCGACGAGGCCGGGCCGGAGGCCGCGGTCCAGGCGCATGTGGACGCCTGGGCTCCGTCGACTTACACAGCCGAGGGCTATGAGGGTGTCCGGCGCACGGCCACGTATCGCGGCGACCTTCACGTCCTGGTGCAGGCACCGGACGGGACCATGGCCGCATCGACGATCATGTGGCTGGATGAGGTCAACAAGACCGCCGAGTTCGAGCCTGTCGGGACGCATCCGGGCTACCGGCGCCTGGGGCTCGGGACCGCGATGCTGCTGCACGGGATGCATCTCGCGCAAGGCGCCGGGGCGACTCACATGACGGTCGCCTGTGCGGGGGCGCCGGGGCATCTAGAAGCGCGCGGGCTGTACTACGGCGTCGGATTCCGGCCGTTCACACGGGACGCGCCGCTCATCAAGCCTGCGGCCTAGTACCGGCCGTGCTTTGAGGGTGCTGGCGATGGCTGACAAGAGGATCACCGATGCGATCGACACGCACGTCCAGGTCGAGCAGGCCAACGATGATGACGATGGGGCACCCGGTGGGCTCCTGCCCGTCGGCTAATGGCCCGCTAATGGCCCGGACGGCATTTTATGGGCCTCGACTGGTCCGTCCGGGTCTTGGGGAGAGCCCCTGACCTGGGGTTTTGCCGTGGAGCGGGTGACGAGAATCGAACTCGCACTGTCAGCTTGGGAACTGGATTGTCATGCCTCGTCTACCAGTGCGTTGCAGGTCAGCCGCCATCTTCGATTGTCCGTGAGTGACCGCCGAGTACCGGTTCTGGCTCCCCTGTCGGGCACGCAACGGGCACGGCGGCCCCTCGGTCTGCATCGGCCGACCTCTTCCGTGTCAGGGAATGATGTCCACTGCTCATGCTTTCGCATCTTCACCTTGAGCTGCTGCGCTTCGTCCACGCTCGTCCGCTCGTGTCCGTCGCCGTGGGCTGCGGTCGTTACTCAGTTGGTTACTCAGGCTGCGTTCCTTAGCGGCATATTGCCTGGCGGACTCAGCCTCAGCGCGCAACCGCTCAGCGTCGGTGGCTGGCCGGTGCTCTACCTTAAAGTGGGCCGGTCATGTGTCACCCTGGCCGGTTTTGCTGCCCTTTCGCCGCAGGCTCGCGCGGGCGACGAACGCCGAAGCGATGATGAGAGCGGTCGGCATAAATAGCGCGACGGGCAGCCAGCCAGCCGGTGTCACCACGGCGGTGATCACCTCGATAAGGGCAGCGCCGTAGACCGCTCCCAGGGCCAGCACCACCCGGCGGGTCCGGAACAGCAGGCGCATTTCTGGCGGCAGCCGCCAGAGCTGTACCGCCTCGTACCCAGCGATGAGCCCGATAGCCAGCGCGTACCCGAGAACAGCCGGCCCCCGCGACACGGGGACGCCTAGTGCGATCAAGAGCCCAAGGCTCGCCGTGTACACGGCGAATGTAGTCACCGCCAGGACACGCCGGATGGGTATCTCAGCGTTCCGCTCATAGGTGCTCACGCCGGGCGGCCTGGATAAAGTGCCGAGCGGCCCGCAGATTACCGCCGCGATGGAGACTGATCCGGCCGAGTTCATTCAGCGCGCCGCTGTGCGCGGGGTCCAGCGCGAGCGCCCGTTCCTGGTGCGCGCGGGCGGCCTTCCACCGTCTCTGGGCGTAGCTGACCCGGCCCGCGGTGAAGTGAGCGTCCGGCTCGTGAGGAGCGAGCCTGAGCGCGTTGACCGCGGCTCGCTCGGCCGCCTTGAAGTACACCTTGCTGGGCTCAGCCTGCGACAGGTGAGCCGCCTCTCTGGCTAGCTGAGCCTGCGCCAGGCAGATGTAGGCCCGCCACTCGTCCGGCGCCAGTCTGCATGCCTCGTCTGCCGAGCTGATGGCTGCGGTCGGCTTGCCCAGGTGCAGTTGCGCGATGCTTGCCAGCCGGTATGGCCAGTCGTCAGAGGGCGCGAGGGTAATCGCGCGGCTGGCCGCGGCTGCCGCCTCCTCATACCGGCCTGCTCCGAGGTGGGCGGCGGCAAGCAGGCACCACGCCCGGCTGTCCTCCGGCCCTGCTGCCACGATGCGGGCGAGCAGGCTGGCCGCCTCGTCGTACCGCTTGAGGTCAAGCAGCATGCTGGCCTGGGCGAAGTCCCGCGCGACCTCGGTCGCAGCACCCGCTGCCTTCTCAGGCAGAAGGTGCCGAGCTGCTCTTCCAGCTCGCCGATCCGGCTCATCGATTGGCTCCAAGGTCCGCCTGCTCGTGATCACCGACTGTACGTCTCTGTCTTCCTCGCGGGCGACTCGCAACGCAGAGCCATTACTTAGAGTCATTACCTAGTGACCTGCTGCTAATCCGAAAGTTCGAGACTTTCCGCCCGGAACGGGCATCCCACCAGGGATATCGAAGGCTTAGAAGGTCGTTTCAGGCAGGGGGTCGACCTGCACGTGTCCAGATCGGAGGCCGCTCGTGCTGCCCGTGGATGACTCCTGGTGACCGTAGTTTCCCGCCCGTTCTGGCACGAACGTGGCACGCCGGGAGCTAGGAGGGGCTCGCACAGCTTGCAGCCAGGTCGGGGAAGGCGCGGGTAACGGCAGCGGTGCGGCTAGAGACATTCAGCTTTTCATAGATGTTTTCTAGATGGGTGCGTACGGTTCCCTTGGAAATGCCGAGGCGGCGCGCGATCTGCGTGTTGGTGTACCCGGCGGCCACCAGGCCCAGCAGGTCCTTCTGCCGCGGGGTGAGCCGGGGAACCGGGTCACGGCGCCGCTCGGCATCCAAGTACGCCTGGTACAGATGAGGGCGCAACAGCGTGAGCATCGCGCGGTCCCGCTCGGAGAAGTCCGGCCCAGGACCGCGGCCGAAGTACAGCCGCACGGTCCGCCCAGGCCCGGCGGCTGGTCCCGGCGCCTCGGGCAGGCACAGCTGGAGCTCATGCTCCATCCCCAGCGGCCGATTGTAGTCGCAGTACATGCGGGTGGAGTGCCATTGCCGGGCCGAGTAGAAGTCCCTGATCGTCAAGACACTGCGCAGGTCACCAGTGCGGTCGGGATAGCTCAAATGTTGGCAGTCCCAGTACTGTTCCCACTGGACCCGATCCAGGTCCTCCGCCCCAGGCACATCGATAACCGGGATTCCCTGCCAGAACCAAACCGCCCGCCGCCCGCTGTCGGATCCCACGAAACACACGATGTCGCAGCGGATCTGGTCCTTCAGATCGGCCAGCAAGGACGGCGGCAGCCCTCCCCCGTCCGGCAGATCGGAACGGTCCTCGCTCACGATGGCCGCCAAGGCGCGCAGGTCCCGTTCGCTGGCCACCACCGGAGCTACCACGAAGCACCCCCCAATAACGTTACTCCGGTTGCGCCGGCCTGGGTATCCGCAGAAGGTCGGATAGCAGCGATGATGTTGGCGTGTGCACGCTGGTGCTCGACCGGTCCTCAAGTGTGGGGAAGACCTCACATCTCGCAACAACCAGGCCTGGATATACCGAATGGGGAGGGGCCATGCCGGGTATCGCTGCCACGTCGTTCGATCCCGAGCGCCTTGATCTTCTGTACCTGGATCAGGACTTCCAGATGGTGCATTGGGCGTTTAACCCGCTGCCATCGAGTGCCGATCAGAGTTCACCGACGATGACGAGCATCATCAAGCAGAGCCTCGGCGGAGCGTTCTCGACGCCGCCGGTGGCGGTGTCCCTGCCGGGGGCCACGCCATTGATGAGCAGCCCGCCGACGGCGGTTGGGTTCCAGGCACACGTGGCAGCGGCGACTGGCGAATCGCTCCAAGTACCGCCGGGTGTGCATCACCCTGGCCCGGGGGGTGGCACGTCCCAAACCGGGCCGACGGGGCCGCTTCCCGTCACCACCCAGCCGCCAGCGCCGCCTGCGTCGTTTCGGGTCGTCGTCTTCGCGCTCGACCAGAACCACGCAATGCGCGTGCTCACAATGCCGAACGGCGTCGCGGCGCTCCAGACTCTACCCGGCGGCCAGACGGAAGCCGATTTCGCCAGCCTCGGCGGGAATTTCATCAGCTCGCCGGCCGTCCTCGCACACGACGAAGTGATCGAGGTTTTCGGCATCCAGGCCGACCGGGCCATGTACAGCTGCACGGCACACCGGACGCCTCTGGGCGATGTGTACGGCGACTGGACGTCGCTGGGCGGGATCTTCACCAGCGCCCCGACAGCCGCCTCCGGGGGCCTGGGGCAGGTCGACGTCTTCGCGCGGGACGCCAACTTCCAGCTCGCCCACCTGAGCTGGAACGGAACGACGTGGGGCGACTGGGAGAACCTCGGCGGGACGCTCGCCTCGGCACCGGTCGCGGTGAGCTGGGGACCCAACCGGATCGACGTGTTCGCCCTCCAGTCTGACGGCAGCGTCGGCCACACCTGGTGGGACGGGCAGATCTGGAACCAATGGCAGCCGCTGGTCCCGCCCGCGGGCATCAGCCTGGCCGGCACCCCCTCGGCCTTCACCTGGGGTCCGGAGCGCCTCGACGTGTATGTCCCGGGCAACGACAGCAACCTCTACCACTACACGCAGACCGCCGGTGCCTTCGGCACGCCCGAGTCGCTGGGCGCTCCAGTGGCCCTCCTTTCCGGGGAGGCCAATGCCTGGCCGCCCTCACCCACCGCGATCGCGGTAACCACCAATCACGTGGTCACGTTCGGGCTCGCCAACCAGGGGAATGACGAGGGAGATCCGATTGCGCCGGTGGCGGGCTACCGGATCTGGGATGGTGCCACGTGGCGCGGCTGGGCTCCGCTCGACTCCTGCGGGCTCCCGTCGCGGTACCGGTTCTCGGTCGATTTGGTCACCTGCCAGACACCACGCGCGCTGATAGATGACTCCGACAGCGCGACCGCATCAATCACCGCGGACAACGGACAAATCCAGAACGTCAGCCAGAGCCTCGGGAACCTCGGCGGAACCGATCAGGCGCAGACCAACCTGGTCTTCTTCGAGCCGGTACCGGTCGAGCTGTGCGAGACCGCCATCTTCAGCTACCAGGTGATGAACAGCTCAGCCAATGAGCCCAACGACATCAACACGGCGTTGGAGAAGGTTGCTATCGACCTCGCCCAGTTCGCGCTCAAGTCGATCGAAGGCGACCTGGCCAGCGCCAAGGCGATCACCTCGATCACCGTGGCGACAAGCGTCGTGCCGGTCATCGGCACCATTCTTGCCCTCCTCGGCGAATGGGTGCTCAGTGAACTTCCCGGCGCTGTCGTCCCCGGAGCTTGCGACGGCATGGTCGCCCTTGAGCAGGCTGTGCTGCTCGGGACCGACATCGCGCTCGCGACAGCGGGCGGCAAGGTGCACTCGGTGATAACCGAGCACCCCGGCACCACGTCCGCGGATGGGTGCGGCGCAACCTCTCAATACCAGGTGCAGTGGTCGATCACGCAGGTCTGAGCCATCTCATTCACCGCCGTCACTCCCTGACGGCGGCAGTCAAACCGCCACGGCATGTCTTAACCGTAAAGGCCCAACTCGGGTCGGCGACGGCGAGCGCGACGGCGGGCGGAAGTAGTCTCCGCCACGGGATCCTTCCGGCCAGCAGCAGCCACATCGTGAACCACCAGAACAAGGTGAACACCACCAGGCCAACGACCGCGAACACGAACGGCCCGCCCGCGCGCACAGGCGGCCCCACCAAGACGACGCATAGCGCCATGCCACCAGCAGCACCAGCAGCACCAGCAGCACCAGCAGCACCAGCAGCACCAGCCAGATCATGTCCTGGTTCAGAAAATCCACTGAATTAAGCCGGCGCCAGAGAACATCAGCCGATGAACCGGAATACTTCTACTTGCGCGCCTCGACCCCACATCGGATACGGCGATCATGGTTCGTCATCGCCGTCCTCCCGTTGTGGCCACTCTGCCAGTCTGCGCCTTGGAGCAGCTCGGTTGGCTCGCTGAGGCACGCCGAGCTCGCCGAGCTGCTGCAGTTCCTCGGCGAGTGGCTGGCCCGCGACCCTGACCGGCTCTGCGTCTCGCTGGAAGCCTTCGTCGGCCACCCGGCCTACGGCCCCGCTCAGCTGCGCCAGGACCTGAACCGGTTCACCTTCCTGCTCGGCGGCGAGTCCCTGTTCGGCCCCGGCGCACCGGGGGTGGGGTGATGACCATGACCAGCCCGCTGCGCGGGCCCAAGAGCCCAGAAGGAGGCGGCTTCGCCGCCGCTCATATTCCAGCACGCCGCGCAGGGTACGGGGCCGCCCCTCCGGCCCCAAGACTGCTGCGCATCGCCTGCGGCGACGGCCTGCGGCCGGTCTTGACCCCGGGGACCACTGCGGCCCCTGGGGCCAGGAAGAGCAGGCAGGCCCAGGCCTGCCCGCGCGCTGCGCGCGGCGCGCAAATCCCGCCGCGGCGGGCACCCGGACGCCGGGCAAGCACATGAACTGGCGTTCGATAGTCAGAAAGAACGGGAAAATTACAAACCTAGGGTGGTGTCAAGGATCAAGTTTGCGCCGTGAGGCGCTGTCATTCGAGTGGAGGTGAGAGACCTTCGCCGCCGTCCTGTCGCAGCAGGGTGGCGTAGCTGAGGGCAGCCTGATCCGGGTGGTGCCGGGGAGGGCGGGAGCAGCCCTGACAAAGCCGGGACGTCCCAGTACTGCCAGATGGGGCGGGTCCGGTGAGCGTGGCGGAAAGGAGTACGCGAGGAACCGGCGCTTTTACGTCCTTGACTTTGACACCGGCTCGAACCTGGCGGATGTGGGCGGGGCGCGGCGCGTCCCGCCGTTTACCGTTGCGGCCGGAACTTCCGGGCAGGGTACTTGAGCAGGCCCGGGAGGCCACAGGGAAGGTCTGCGGCGCACCTGTGGCGAGGCCGCCGGGAAGCGCAGGGCTGCCTCATGGCAGGTAAACGGCGGTTCGGCCGGGTTCGCCGCCTGCCCTCTGGCCGCTGGCAGGCTCGCTACACGGGACCCGATGGCATCGACCGTCCGGCTCCCCGCACGTCCCGACCAAGGGCGACGCGGAACGGTGGCTCTCGCTTACTGAGGCAGAAATCATCAAGGACAACTGGCTGGATCCTGACATCGGCCGCGTCCTGTTCGCGAACTACGCCCGAGCCTGGGTCGCTGAACGTCCGAACCTGCGGCCCAAGACACTCCAGCTCTACGAGGGTCTTGTCAGGATTCACCTGGTGCCCGGTCTGGGCTCCTTCGCCGTTGCGGACATCACCGGCCCGCAAATCCGACGCTGGCGGAACAACCTGCTCGATTCCGGCGTAGGCCCGGTCACGGTGGCGAAGGCTTACCGGCTTCTCAAGGCCATCATGACTACTGCGGTTGACGACCAGCTGATCCGTCGTAACCCGCTTACGGACGGGGCACTTGTCACCGGGCCGCCCAAGTCGGCATCTGGCGTCCGCTGGGTCAGCATCCCGTCGTTCCTGCTGCCTGATGTCATTGAGCACCTGGAGCAGTTCACCGGCAGTGCTGACGACCAGCTCATCTTCACTGGTCCCAAAGGTGCCCAGCTACGGCGAAGCAACTTCACTCGTCAATGGCGCAAGGCGCTGACGGAATGACCGGTATCCACGTTCACGACGTGCGGCATGCCGGTAACACGCTGGCCGGTGAGGCTGGGGCCAGCCTTCGCGAACTCATGGACCGGATGGGCCACAGCACTACACGCGCCGCGCTGATTTACCAGCACCGTACGTCGCTGCGAGACAGGATGATCGCAGGCGAGCCGAAGCCGAGCGCCCCCAATCGGGCACGCAACGGGCACGAGACAAGAATGAGGACTGGTGACTGCTCCGGAGCTGCGCTCAGAAAACACCGCGCTAGCTGCGCATTCTCTTCTGGAGCGGGTGACGAGAATCGAACTCGCACTGTCAGCTTGGGAAGCTGATGTTCTGCCATTGAACTACACCCGCGGGCACCTGCGCTGGCTTGCCGTTCGGTCAGCCTGCACGGTGTTCGCCCAGACATAGTATCGGACCGGATAGGTTGCCAGGGTGCTCCTCTCCGATCGCGACATCAAAACCGAGATCGAGTCTGGGCGGGTCAAGCTCGATCCGTACTCCCCCGAGCTGATCCAGCCGTCCAGCGTCGACGTCCGGCTGGACCGGTACTTCAGGGTCTTCGAGAATCACCGCTACCCGCACATCGACCCGGCGGTGGAACAGCCCGACCTGACCAGGCTCGTGGAGACCGACGACGAAGAGCCGTTCGTCCTGCATCCGGGCGAGTTCGTGCTGGCGTCGACCTTCGAGGTAGTCACGCTGCCCGACGACATCGCCGGGCGACTGGAGGGCAAGAGCTCGCTGGGACGGCTAGGCCTGCTCACGCATTCGACGGCGGGGTGGATCGACCCCGGGTTCTCCGGGCACGTGACGCTGGAACTGTCGAACGTGGCAACCTTGCCCATCAAGTTGTGGCCGGGTATGAAGATCGGCCAGCTCTGCCTGTTCCGGACCAGTTCCCCGGCCGAGCACCCGTACGGTTCCTCGGTCTACGGCTCTAGGTACCAGGACCAGCGCGGTCCCACCCCGTCGCGGTCATACCTGAATTTCTACCGCGCGAAGGTCTAAGCCCCCGGGGCCGACGGCACCGACCCCGAGGAGCCCGCCTTGCCTGGACGGGAGGCCACCGTCCGTTCGGGAAAAAACAGATTTTGGGCCGAACGGACGGTGGCGCGGAGCTACGGCGGTCAGTTATCCGAGGCCGCCGTCGCGCCTTCCTCGGTGGCGGCTGCGTCCGGGCTAGCCGGTGCCATCGACCGGGCGAGGAGCTGGGCGACGTCGATGACTTCGAGGGTTTCTGCGGCGTCGCCGGAGCTCTTCTTGGCGCTGACGGCGTCGCCGAGCATGACCAGGCAGTAGGGGCAGGCGGTGGAGATGGTGTCGGGGTTCAGGGCGAGGGCTTCGTCGATCCGCTCGGTGTTGATCCGCTTGCCGATCCGTTCTTCCATCCACATCCGGGCGCCGCCGGCGCCGCAGCAGAACCCGCGGCTCTTGCACCGGTGCATTTCCTCGGCCCGGGTGCCGGGCACCGCGTCGATGATCTCCCGGGGCGGGGTGTAGACCTTGTTATGCCGCCCCAGGAAGCACGGGTCGTGGTAGGTGATCTTTTCCTCCACCGCCGTGACCGGCGTCAGCTTGCCCTGCCCGACCAGCCGGGCCAGCAGCTGGGTGTGGTGGATGACCTGGTAGTCCCCGCCGAGCTGCGGGTACTCATTCGC
Organism: uncultured Actinomycetes bacterium; assembly: GCA_963806335.1. GTDB lineage: Bacteria > Actinomycetota > Actinomycetes > Streptosporangiales > Streptosporangiaceae > Palsa-504. Next base: position 143,301 of record CAWDXO010000006.1, on the reverse strand, counting down.
GATCGTGTTGAAGCAGTGCGGGCAGGACGCCACGATCGTCTTCGGCGCGGCCTCGTTCAGCGTCTCGATGTTCTGGGCGGCCAGCATCGAGAACACGAACTCGTTGCCGATCCGGCGGGCCGGGTCGCCGGTGCAGGTCTCGCCCGGCCCCAGCACCGCGAACTTGACCCCGGCGGTGTGCAGCAAGGTGGCGATCGCCTTGGTGGTCTTCTTGGCCCGGTCCTCCAGCGCGCCGGCGCAGCCCACCCAGAACAGGTACTCCACGTCGTCGCTGATTTTGCCGTCGGCGACGGGGACCTCGAAGTCCAGCTCGCCGATCCAGCCGGCCCGGCGGTCCGGGCCCATCCCCCACGGGTCGCCCTTGTTCTCCAGGTTCTTCAGCATCCCGGCGCCCTCAACGGGGAACGCGGACTCGATCAGGACCTGATGCCGGCGCATCCCGTCGATGTGGTCGATGTGCTCGATGTCCACCGGGCACTCCTCCACGCAGGCCCCGCAGTTCGTGCACGACCACAGCACGTCCGGGTCGATGACCCCGTTGACGTCCGCGCCGCCGACCAGCGGCCGTCCGGCCTCCGCCTTCACCGCGTCGGGCAGCTTGTCCCGTTCCTCGTCCGAGGCCGCCAGCAGCCAGGGGGCCTTGGCGAACGCGTGATCACGCAGGTCCAGGATGACCTGCTTAGGGGACAGCGGCTTGCCGGTGGCCCAGGCCGGGCACTGGGACTGGCACCGCCCGCACTCGGTGCAGGTGCCCATGTCCAGCAGCCCCTTCCAGGAGAAGTCCTCGATCTTCCCCAGCCCGAACACATCGGTATCCGGGTCCGCCTCCTCAAAATCGAGCACCTTCCCATTGCTCCGCATCGGCTCCAGCGCCCCCAGCGCGTCCGGGCGGCGGGAGAACAGCACGTTCACCGGGGCCAGGAAGATGTGCAGGTGCTTGGAATACACGACAATGACCAGGAACACCAGCACGACCACGAGCTGGGCCAGCAGGAACACGACCTCCAGCACGCTGTTGACCCCGTAGCCGAGCGGCGCCAGCCAGTGCCCGACGATCTCGGAGGCGAACGCGCCGTGGGCGTAGGGGAACACCCCGGTGTTGACCTGCGCGCCGCGGTACAGCAGCAGCGTCGCGACCACGCCGAAGATCATGGCCAGCACCAGCCACGCGGCCCCGGTGTGCGAGCCGAAGAACCGGGAGGCACGGCCCTCGCGGTGCGGATCGTTCCGCAGCCTGATCACGGTGAACGTGATGATCCCGGCCAGCACGGCCACGGCGAACAGGTCCTCGGCGAACCCGATAACCGCCCAGTGCCCGATGCCGGGAATCGCGAACCTCCGGCTGAACAGGTCGCCGTACGATTCGATGATCGTCAGCAGCAAGACCGTGAAGCCCCAGAACGTCGCCGCGTGCGCCGCGCCCGGGACCGTCCACTTCAGCAGCTTGCGCTGCCCGATCACCTCGGTGGCCTCCGTCCGGGCGTCCCGGCCCGGATGCGACCGGACCGCCGCGATCCGCTCCGGCGCCGGCTGCCCGGACAGCGCCAGCCGCTTCAGCCACCACAGCCGCCGCCCCGCAATCGCCAACGCGACCACGGTCAGCACCAAGCCGACGGTCATCCGCAGAACCACGCGAACCTCCTCAGTATCCGGAGCTCAAGCGTAGCCCGGCGGGTGCGTCACCCATGATCAGCTGTGCGCAATATCTCCCCGCCGGGCTAACCGAACTTATTATATAACTTATTATACCTTTTGTCGCCGGAGGCGGCGGCTGCTCTCGGGATCGTGTGACACGGTTACCCCTATCACGGGTGTCCCCTATCACGGGTGTCCCCTATCACGGGGTTGACGACGCACGATGATGGCCGGGCCGGAGGCGCGGGCGGAAAGTTCTTGCCGGCAGCGGGAATGGCTGGCGGCTGACTTAAGTTGAGCCTAAGTGACTCAAGTCATTTGACGGCGGAAGCCCCCGCTGGCAAGCTTGGGCCCGGACTACTCAACTTCACACACACAAGGACAGCCAATGGCACGTGCGGTAGGGATTGACCTGGGGACGACCAACTCAGTCGTCGCCATACTTGAGGGCGGAGAGCCTACGGTCATCGCCAACGCCGAGGGCTCACGGACGACCCCCTCGGTCGTGGCCTTCGCCAAGAACGCCGAGGTACTGGTCGGTGAGGTCGCCAAGCGGCAGGCCGTCACCAACGTGGACCGGACGATCCGTTCGGTCAAGCGGCACATGGGTACCGACTGGTCCGTCAACATCGACGGCAAGAAGTTTACTCCCCAGCAGATCAGCGCCTTCGTCTTGCAGAAGCTTAAGAGGGACGCGGAGGCCTACCTCGGCGAGAAGATCACCGACGCGGTGGTCACCGTCCCGGCGTACTTCAGCGACGCGCAGCGCCAGGCCACCAAGGAGGCCGGCCAGATCGCGGGCCTGAACGTGCTCCGCATTATTAACGAGCCGACCGCGGCTGCGCTGGCCTACCACCTGGAGAAGGAGGGTGAGGCCACCATCCTGGTCTTCGATCTAGGCGGCGGCACCTTCGACGTGTCCCTGCTCGAGGTCGGCGAGGGCGTCGTGGAGGTCAAGGCGACCAACGGCGACAACCACCTCGGCGGCGACGACTGGGACCAGCGGATCGTCGACTGGCTGGTCAAGGACTTCAAGAACGGCTACGGGATCGACCTGTCCAAGGACAAGATGGCACTGCAGCGGCTGCGTGAGGCCGCCGAGAAGGCCAAGATCGAGCTGTCGCAGTCGATGGAGTCGCAGATCAACCTGCCTTACATCTCCCATTCGGCGGATGGCCCGCTGCACCTGGACGCCAAGCTGACCCGGGCCGAGTTCCAGCGGATGACCTCCGACCTGCTCGACCGCTGCAAGAGCCCGTTCCAGCAGGTCATCAAGGACGCCGGGATCAAGCTCGACGACCTGCACCACGTGGTGCTTGTCGGCGGGTCCACCCGGATGCCCGCGGTGGTCGACCTGGTCAAGTCGCTGACCGGCGGCAAGGAGCCGAACAAGGGCGTCAACCCGGACGAGGTCGTCGCCGTCGGCGCCGCCTTGCAGGCCGGCGTGCTCAAGGGCGAGGTCAAGGACGTCCTGCTGCTGGACGTGACCCCGCTTTCGCTGGGCATCGAGACCAAGGGCGGCATCTTCACCAAGCTGATCGAGCGGAACACCACGATCCCGACCAAGCGCTCGGAGATCTTCACCACCGCCGAGGACAACCAGCCTTCGGTGCAGATCCAGGTCTTCCAGGGTGAGCGCGAGATCGCCGCCTACAACAAGAAGCTCGGCATGTTCGAGCTGGCCGGCATCGCGCCGGCGCCGCGCGGCGTGCCGCAGGTCGAGGTCACCTTCGACATCGACGCCAACGGCATCGTGAACGTGTCCGCCAAGGACCTGGGCACGGGCAAGCAGCAGTCGGTGCAGATCACCGGCGGGTCGGCGCTGCCCAAGGACGACATCGAGAAGATGGTCCGGGACGCCGAGCAGTACGCCGAGGAGGACCGGAAGCGCCGCGAGGAGGCCGAGATCCGCAACCAGGCCGACAGCCTGGTCTACAGCACCGAGAAGTTCCTCGGCGAGAACGAGGACAAGGTGCCCGAGGACATCAAGTCCGAGGTGCGCGAGGCGCTCGCCGAGGTGAAGAAGGCGCTGGAGAGCAACGACACCGACGCGATCAAGTCGGCTAGTGAGCACGCCGCCCAGGTCAGCCAGAAGATGGGTACCGCGATCTACCAGCAGGCCCAGGCCCAGCAGGCCAGCACTCCGTCCGGTTCGGCCGACGGCAGTGCCGAGACGCCCGCTGACGACGAGGTCGTCGAAGCCGAGATCGTGGACGACGAGGACACCCGCGAGGGCGGAGCGGCCTGATGCCAGCATCCGAGGAGACGGGCTCCGGACCGGTCATTCATGACCACCGGCGCATCGACCCGGTAACCGGTCAGGTCCGCGGGAAGCACGCGGCATCCAAGCCGGCCGGCACCAGAGGTGCCGGCGGCTGGCCGAGGCCAAGGAAACCGCCGAGCCAACCGGATCCGCCAGGTCCGCCGGATCACGAGAAGACCAGGACGCTCAGGAAACGCAGAAGTACCCCGAAGAGGTTCCAGAGGTGGTTGCAGAGGAGGCCGCCGCGGGCGGCAAGCCGCAAGACGCGGTCAACGACGGCGCCAAGGCTGAAGATCCGGATCTGCAGGCTCAGCTGGCGGAGCGAACCGCCGACCTGCAGCGCTTGCAGGCCGAGTACGCCAACTACCGCAAGCGGGTCGACCGGGACCGGGCCGCAGTGCGCGAGCAGGCCATAGCAGGCACGCTCGCCGGGCTGCTGCCGGTGCTGGACGCCATCGACCAGGCCAGGGAACACGGCGAGCTGTCCGGTGGTTTCAAGTCGGTCGCCGACTCACTGCAGTCGGCCATCGGCCGGCTCGGCCTGGTGACCTACGGGGAAAAGGGCGACGCGTTCGACCCCAAGATCCATGAGGCACTTACCCATTCCTATTCATCCGACGTCGCCGAAGACACGTGCGTCGAGATCCTGCAACCCGGCTACAAGGTCGGAGACAGGATCCTGCGGCCAGCCAGGGTCGCCGTCGCGGAACCGGCGACCGGCCCTGACGGCAGCAGCAACGAAGCCGACTGGCCGACCGAGGAAGACAACTGAAGTCAGCGAGCGCAAGCGAGCTAAGGGCCACATGCCGCGGGATCGCCCCCGCGAGCCAAAGGGGCGCGGTGCCGCCTGGACCGAGGAGCGAGGAACGAGCGACGAGGGAAGGCGGCACCGCGAAAGCGCCCCGGAGGCGAGCGGGAGGATAGAGCGAGCGGGTAGGAAAATATGAGCACAAAGGACTTCCTCGAGAAGGATTACTACAAGGCCCTGGGGGTCACCAAGACCGCCAAGCCGGCCGAGATCAAGGCGTCGTACCGCAAGCTGGCGCGTAAGTACCACCCGGACGCCAACAAGGGCGATGCCTCGGCCGAGGAGCGCTTCAAGGAGATCTCCGAGGCGTACTCGGTGCTGTCCGACGAAAAGCGGCGCAAGGAGTACGACGAGGCGCGCTCGCTGTTCGGCGGCGGCTTCCGCGCCCCGACGGGCGCGCGGCCGGGGCAGGGCGGCTTCGCCTTCGACCTGGGCGACATCTTCAGCGGCGCCGGGGACGCCGGCGGTCGCCTCGGCGACCTGTTCGGCGGCGTGTTCGGCAGTGGCAACACCCGTACCACCGCGCAGAACCGGCCGCGCCGCGGCGCCGACGTCGAGACCGAGACCACGCTGAATTTCGGCGACGCGATCGACGGGACCACGGTCTCGCTGCGGCTGACCGGCGAGGGACCTTGTCCTACCTGCCATGGCACCGGCGCCAAGGCCGGCACCGTGCCGAAGATGTGCCCGTCCTGCCAGGGAACCGGCCAGGAGAGCAGGAACCAGGGCACGTTCGGGATCACCGAGCCGTGCCATGAGTGCCATGGCCGCGGCCTGGTGGTGGACGACCCCTGCCCCGACTGCATGGGCAGCGGCCGGGCGATGAGCTCGCGCACCATCCAGACCCGGATCCCGGCCGGCGTCGCCGACGGCCAGCGGATCAAGATCGCGGCCAAGGGCCTGTCCGGCGAGCGCGGTGGCCCGGCGGGCGACCTGTACGTCCGGGTGCACGTGAAGCCGCACCCGGTGTTCGGCCGGTCGGGCTCCAACCTGACCGTGACCGTGCCGGTGACGTTCGCCGAGCTGACCCTCGGCGCGGAGGTCAAGGTGCCCTCGCACCGGGGTGCTCCGGTCACCGTCCGGATCCCGCCGGGCACCCCGAACGGGCGGACGTTCCTGGTCCGGGGCAAGGGCGTGCGCCGCAAGGACGGGACCAACGGCAACCTGCTGGTCACCGTCGACGTGCTGGTGCCGCAGAACCTGAACGGCAAGGCCCGCCACGCCATCGAGGACCTGCGCGAGGCCACGGCGGGCCAGGACCCGCGCGAGGAACTCCTCGAGCGGGCGAAAGAGGCCTGAGAGGAGGAGATGACATGAGCAGCGGTTATGAGCTGTCGGACGACCTGCCCGTCTACGTCATCTCCGTGGCGGCCGAGCTGTCCGGGATGCACCCGCAGACACTCCGCGCCTACGACAAGCTCGGCCTGGTATCGCCAGGGCGCAGCGCGGGCCGTGGCCGGCGCTACTCGATGCGGGACATCCTGGCGCTGCGCGAGATCCAGCGGCTGTCCCAGGAAGACGGTGTCAACCTCTCCGGCATCAAGCTGATCCTCGATCAGCACCGGGAGCTCGACAAGGCACGCAGGCTCATCGCCGAGCTGCACGCCGAGCTCTCGCAACTGCGGGTCGAGCTCGAGTCCACCCGCGCCGTCGCGGCGCGGCTGGCCGAGCTGCGCCGGGGAAGCAGTGATAACAGATCCGGGCTCGTGCCGGTGCGCGGCGCCCGGGTCGCGGTGTGGGAACCAATGACTGGGCCGTCCGGTGAAAGCGGACAGCCCAGAGGAGATAAGTAATGGACGACAAACTGACACGCAAGAGCCAGGAGGCGCTGACCGCCGCGGTGCGCCGCGCGGCAGCGGACGGCAGCCCGCAGGTCGAGTCGCTGCACCTGCTCCTGGCCCTCCTCGACGCGGCGGACGGTACCACCGGTCCGCTGCTGCGCGCGGTCGGCGCCGACCCGGCGCTGGTCGCGAAGCAGGCCGAAGAGCGCCTGACCCGGCTGCCCCGCGCCAGCGGGGCCACGCTGAGCGCCCCGGAGATGTCCCGGCCGCTGCTCAAGGTGATCTCCACCGCCGCCAGCCGGGCCAAGCAACTCGACGACGAGTACATCTCCACCGAGCACCTGCTCGTCGGCCTGGCCACCGACGGCGGCGACGCTAAGACGCTGCTGGCGGGCAACGGCGCCACCCCCGACGCCCTGGTCGAGGCCTTCGCCCAGATCCGCGGCAACGCGCGGGTGACCAGCGCGGACCCGGAAGACACGTATAAGGCGCTGGAGAAGTACGGCGTCGACCTCACCATGCAGGCCAGGGACGGCGCGCTGGACCCGGTGATCGGCCGGGACGCCGAGATCAGGCGCGTCATCCAGGTGCTGTCCCGGCGGACCAAGAACAACCCGGTGCTGATCGGTGAGCCCGGCGTGGGCAAGACCGCGGTCGTCGAGGGCCTCGCGCAGCGGATCGTGGCCGGCGATGTCCCGGAGTCACTGCGGGACAAGCGGCTCATCGCGCTCGACCTGGGCGCCATGGTGGCCGGGGCCAAGTACCGGGGCGAGTTCGAAGAGCGACTCAAGGCCGTGCTGAACGAGATCAAGCAGAGCGAAGGCCAGGTCATCACGTTCATCGACGAGCTGCACACGGTCGTCGGCGCGGGCGCCGCGGAAGGCGCGATGGACGCGGGCAACATGCTCAAGCCGATGCTGGCCCGCGGCGAGCTGCGCATGGTCGGCGCCACCACGCTGGATGAGTACCGCGAGCGCATCGAGAAGGACCCGGCCCTGGAGCGCCGGTTCCAGCAGGTGCTCGTGGGCGAGCCTTCTGTCGAGGACACGATCGCGATCCTGCGCGGGCTTAAGGGCCGCTACGAGGCCCACCACCAGGTGCAGATCTCCGACGCGGCGCTGGTCGCCGCGGCCGCGCTGTCGGACAGGTACATCACCGCCCGCTTCCTGCCGGACAAGGCCATCGACCTCGTGGACGAGGCCGCCTCCCGGCTGCGGATGGAGATCGACTCCCAGCCGGTCGAGATCGACGAGCTGCGGCGCGCCGTGGACCGGCTGAAGATGGAAGAGCTCGCCCTGGCCAACCAGGAAGACGCGGCTAGCAAGGACCGGCTCGAGCGGCTGCGCGCCACGATGGCCGACCGGCAGGAGCAGCTGGACGCGCTGGTGGCCCGCTGGGAGCAGGAGAAGTCGGGCCTGAACAAGGTCGGCGAGCTGAAGAAGCGGCTTGACGATCTGGAGGGCCAGGCCGAGCGCGCCCAGCGTGACGGCGACTACGAGACTGCCTCGCGGCTGCTTTACGGGGAGATACCCACGCTCAAGGAGCAGTTGGCTGAGGCAAGCAACGCGGCTCGTTCGGCCCCAGTGGAGGGAACCGGAGCGGCCAGCAGCCCCGCTACGGCACCCATGGTGAAGGAGGAGGTGGGCCCGGATGATGTCGCCGACGTGGTGTCATCGTGGACCGGCATCCCCGCCGGGCGGCTGCTCGAAGGGGAGACCGCCAAGCTCCTGCGGATGGAGGCCGAGCTCGGTCAGCGGGTGATCGGCCAGCTGCGGGCGGTGCAGGCTGTCTCCGACGCGGTCCGGCGGGCCAGGGCTGGCGTGTCTGACCCCGACCGGCCGACGGGCTCGTTCCTGTTCCTCGGGCCGACGGGCGTCGGCAAGACGGAGCTGGCCAAGGCGCTCGCCGAGTTCCTGTTCGACGACGAGCGGGCCATGATCCGGATCGACATGAGCGAGTACGGCGAGAAGCACTCGGTCGCCCGGCTGATCGGCGCCCCGCCCGGTTACGTAGGCTACGAGGAGGGCGGTCAGCTCACCGAGACGGTCCGGCGCAGGCCGTACTGCGTGGTGCTGCTTGACGAGGTGGAGAAGGCGCACCCGGAGGTCTTCGACGTCCTTCTCCAGGTGCTCGACGACGGGCGGCTCACCGATGGCCAGGGCCGGACGGTCGACTTCAGGAACACCATCTTGGTGCTGACCTCGAACCTCGGCTCTCAGTTCATCGCCGATCCTGCGTTCGGCGACGAAACGGCCAAGCGGGACGCGGTGATGGCCGCGGTCCGGGCCGCGTTCAAGCCCGAGTTCCTGAACCGGCTCGACGACGTGATCGTGTTCGACGCACTGTCCATCAGCGAGCTCACCCAGATCGTCGACCTGCAGGTCGAACGACTGGCCTCGCGGCTGGCCGGCCGGCGGCTCACGCTGAGCGTGACCCCCGCGGCGAGGGAATGGCTGGCGGTGACCGGATTCGACCCGGTGTACGGCGCCCGGCCGCTGCGCCGCCTGGTTCAGTCCGCGGTCGGCGATCAGCTCGCCCGGTCGCTGCTGGCCGGGGAGATAGTCGACGGCGACGAGGTGAAGGTGGACGTGGACGAGGCCAGGGACGCGCTTGCCGTCAACCGGGCCGAGCGGATCTAGCGCTTGCTCGCGGCGGTTCTGGGCTTGCGGCCGGGGTTTCAGACTCCGGCCGCGGGGCCGGACCGGCGGGTATCGAGCATTTTGTCGTAGTCGTCCTCGGGCAGGCCGAGGTCGACGCGGATCCGGTACCGCAGGCGCAGCAGCAGCTGGAGCTCGGCGCGGTCGTCGCCGCTCATGCAGGCGTCCACGCCGGCCGTCGCCCAGTCCAGCGCGCCTTCCAGGTCGCCCTGCTCGGTGAGCAGCTCAGCCACTAGGTCGCAGGTACGAGCCAGCGACCGGCCTTCGGATTCCTTCAGCTCGCGGAGCAGCGCATCGGCCTCCGCGGTGCGGCCAAGCGCGAAAAACGCGCGGGCCAGCGGAACCTTCGGGTCGTCGAACGTCGGCCCGGCGTCGGCCATCGCGATGCGGAACTCCTCGACCGCGGCTTCGGGGTCGTCGGCGAGCAGCCACTGGTCACCCGCGCGCATGTGCGCCTCGGCCCGTGACATCCCGACCGGGGTGGCCTGCGCCGCCAAGCGGCCCATCCGGACCGCGGCCCGTTTGTGGTTGCCGGTACGAGCCGCGTTCATCTCAATGGCGTCGAACAGCTCGGGGGACAGCGCAACCACCTTAAGGACCCTACCCACCGGTGCCGTAGACAATCCGGGCGTTCTCTCGTTTTACCGGCTCGTTTTTTACGGTTCGTTTATCTGCGAGTTCGTTCGAGCGCGTCCCAGAACCCGCGACGCAGCGCGTGCCGTACCTCGTCGTGCAAGAGGAAGTCGATCGGCAGCGTCGAGCCTTGCAGTAGCCGGGCCTCCAGGTCCGACGGCATTCGCGGCTTCCTGGCCAGCACTGCCTCCAGCCATAGCGCCGGCGCGTCCCTGGCCACTGACCCGCCGAACTCCTGGCCTTCTTCGTGCGCGGCCTGGACGGCCTCCGCGAGCGAGGCCCCGCCCGCGGGCTGGTAGCCGGACGGCGCAGGCGACACGACCGGCTGGGGCCCGCTGTAGGGAGCACTGCGGGGCGGTACCTGGCTCGGCCCGCCGTGCTGTCCCTGGGACATCGGCGTAGACCCCGGGCCTCCCATCGGGCCCATCGGCCCCTGGCTGGCTGGAGTGCGTGCCGAGGGCAACCGCCTGAGCTGCCCGGGCGGGGCCTGGATGGGCTCGGGGCCAGTACCTCCGGACAGCCCGGTGACCCCGGATACGCCCTCCTGCGTGCCTTGCGGTCCCGGCGGGTAGCCGGTGGCCTCTTCGATGGCGCGCGCCCGGGAGGCCGGGTTCGGCGCCGCCGGCTCCTGCCGGTTGCGGGTGGGCGTCACGGGTGCCGCGTAGACATCCTGCCGGGCCGGGATATCCTGCCGGGCGTTGAGGTCCTGGCGGGCGTTGAGGTCCTGGCGGGGCGGGACGTCCTGGCGGGCCGGGACGTCCTGGCGGGGCGTGAGGTCGGGCCGGGCCGTGGGCTGCGCCTCGCCGTTAACTGCGGGCGCCACTGGCCGGTCTTCGCGGGATCTTTCCTCGCGAGACCGCTCCTCGCGAGACCTTTCCTCGCGGGACCTTTCCTCACGGGACCTTTCCTCACGGGACCGGTCCTCGCGTGACCGGTCCTCGCGTGACCGGTCTTCGCGGGACCTCTCGTCACGGGACCTTTCCTCGCGCGTCGATACCCTCGGCAGCTGCGGCGCGGGCCGCTGGTACTCCGCCACCACCGGCGCGGTGTAGATGGCCGGGGGCGCGTGGTTCGCCGACGCGGGCAGCGGCTGGTAGGACGCCGCGCCCGCCATAGAGTGGCCATTCGACAGCGGTCTGGCCGTCGCTTGCTCGATGCTTTCCTGCTCGTCGGCCTGGACGGGCTCGGCGCCCGCGATCAGCTCCACGTAGGGCCGCAGGTGCTCGCCGCTGATCTCGATGATGTCGTCGGATTCCTGGCGGAGCGCGCGCGAGATGGTCCAGTTGCCGTCCACGGCGATATGCACGAGGGTGACCCGCAGGCCAAGGTCCTGTACGTCGGCGATGACCTGAGCCAGGTCTTCTTCCGCGCTGATCACGAGCGCGTCGCTGATCGCGTTATTGCGCGCCAGCGTGGTCAGGTCACGGTGAATCTCGGTTTCCACGCCCTCGCGCCGGCCGGGGCGGATCTTCGCGACGCGGAGCTTGATGCCCGGCACGTCAGCCAGCACGTCATGCTCCGCGGTGCGGCGGCCGTCCACGGTGGCTTCGTACCAGTAGCAGCGGAGCAAGGGCAGGCCCGACCGTTCTCTGGCCAGGCTGGACAGAAGCCCCAGCAGTCCCTCGTAATCCCAGGAGACCGACTCGCCGCGGCGGGTTCCGTGCACAGCCATGGCACCATCCGCGAGCACGTAACCTGCGTCGACGAACAGCGCGCAGCGATCCACGGCCCCACCGTCCTTCCCCTCATTGTTGCTGGGTTCGTTCAGGAACCGATACAGACCCGACGCCCATAAGAGTAGTGAAGTAACCTTCGCGCGGATGCCTTTCCGCGCATTCCCGCTGCCTGCAGGACCGTAGTACCCCGCAAGCCGCTGGCCGCCCGGCCCGTAGGTGCCCGCGGGGATACGAATTCAAGGGCCCTCCCGTAGGATCAGCTACCGTGAGCGACCGCGCGGAACTGCTCGAGGCGATCAAGGCGAAGGCCGTCGTGCACGGCGACTTCGTGCTGTCCTCGGGGCAGCGGGCCGACTGGTACGTCGACCTGCGCCGGATTCTGCTGGACGGGCGGCTGGCGCCGCTGGCCGGCCGGGTCATGCTCGACCTCACCTGGGACCTGGCCTACGAGGCGGTCGGCGGGCTGACTATGGGCGCCGACCCGGTCGCCACCGCGATCCTGCACGCCTCGGCTAGCCGCGGCACGGCGGTCGACGCCTTCGTAGTCCGGAAGAAGGAGAAAGAGCACGGCACGCAGCGCAGGATCGAGGGTCCTGACGTGGCCGGCCGGCGTGTGCTCGTGGTCGAGGACACCTCGACCACGGGGGCTTCCCCGCTCACCGCGGTAGACGCGCTGCGCGAGGCCGGGGCCGAGGTCGTGGGGGTGGCGGTGCTGGTCGACCGCGGCGCCAGGGAAAATATCGCCGGACGCGGGTTGGCGTTCCGCGCGGCCTACGAGCTGTCCGAACTCGGCGTCTGACCTAGCTTGGCCTAGCTGTCCGACCGCGGCGCCGCATGCCGGGGCCCGGTCGGCCCGGGCTCGGCGAACTCCGGCGGCAACGTCCCGGCCGCGGATTCACGCCGGAACTGACGCAAGCGGTACACGACGAACCCGACGATCGCGATGACCACTATGGCGAACAGGGCATAGCCCACGATGGTCAGCCCGTGGCTGACGCGCTTCCATTCGCTGCCGAGCGCATAGCCGATGACAGAGAGCACCGTGGCGTAGATGACCGTCCCGATCAGGCTGAAGATGCCGAAACGGATCGCGGGTACCCGCACCAGGCCCGCGACGATAGAGGTGAAGGCCCGGATGAACGGCAACATGCGTCCTACCGCGATAGCCCAGGAACCCCGGCCCTCGAGGAAGCGCTCGGCCCGGTTAACGTCGGACTCCGTCACCAGGACATACCGGCCGAGCTTGTGCACCAGCGGCTTGCCGCCGACCCGGCCGACCGCGTAGGACGCATAGGAACCGGCAAGTTCGGCCAGCGAGCCGATGATGATGACCAGGGCCAGGTTGAGGTGCCCTTGGTAAGCCAGCACTCCGGCGAAGCCGAACGTGATCTCCGATGAGATCGGGATGCACGCCGCCTCGAGGAACCCGAAGAGGATAAGCGCGGCGTAACCCGCCGAGGTGAGGAAGCTCTCCATAGGCTTCCTGTTGTACCCCATGCCAGGCACTGCCCGTTGCATCTTCATGCGCGCTTCATGTCTAGCGCGGTCAGGCCAAAGGGCCCTACAGGGGTTCAGGCCCAGTGTCTAGAGTGGGGTCAATCTAAGTTGAGGGAGTTACCGTCATGCCAATCGCGACCCCAGAGATCTACGCGCAGATGCTCGACACTGCCAAGCAGCGGGGCTTCGCCTATCCCGCCATCAATGTGACGTCGAGCCAGACGCTGAACGCCGCGCTACGCGGATTTGCCGACGCGGACAGCGACGGAATCGTCCAGATATCGACCGGCGGCGCGGAGTACCTCTCCGGGGCCCTCAAGGACATGGTGACGGGCGCGGTCGCGCTGGTCGAGTTCGCCCACGTCGTCGCGGCCAAGTATCCGGTGAACATCGCGCTGCACACCGACCACTGCCCGAAGGACAAGCTCGACGGCTACATGCGCCCGCTGGTGGCGATCTCAAAGGAACGGGTCGCCCGCGGCGAGCAGCCGCTCTTCCAGTCGCATATGTGGGACGGCTCGGCGGTGCCGCTGGCCGAGAACCTGCGGATCGCCGCCGAACTGCTGGCCGAGTGCGCGGCCGCCCACATCATCATGGAGGTGGAGATCGGGGTCGTCGGCGGTGAGGAGGACGGGGTCGTCGGCGAAATCAACGAGAAGCTGTACACCACGCCGGAAGACGCCCTGGCCACGGCCGAGGCGCTCGGGCTCGGTGAGCGGGGCCGGTACATGCTGGCCGCCACGTTCGGCAACGTGCACGGCGTCTACAAGCCGGGGAACGTGAAGCTGCGACCGAGCGTACTGAAGGACATCCAGGAGGCCGTCGGCCAGAAGTACGGCCAGGAGCGGCCGTTCGACCTCGTCTTCCACGGCGGGTCGGGTTCCTCGCTCGAGGAGATCAGGGAAGCGATCTCCTACGGCGTGGTCAAGATGAACGTCGACACCGACACCCAGTACGCGTTCACCAGGCCGGTCGCGGACCACATGTTCAAGAACTACGACGGCGTACTCAAAGTGGACGGCGAAGTCGGTAACAAGAAGACATATGACCCACGCAGCTGGGGCAAGGCGGGCGAGGCGGGCATGGGCGCCCGGGTCACCCACGCCTGCGAAGACCTGATGTCCGCCGGCCATCACGTCAGCTGAAGCCGCTATAGCGAAGGATGGCAAGTGAATCGCGAGAACCTGCTCGGCGGCCCGCCGCCCACCTACCTGCCGGAGGAAAAGGAGGCGGCGGCCATGCTGCGAGCGGGCGAGCCGCCGGCGGACGTCGCGGCCCGCTTCCCGGCGTATTCGGCGGCCTGGGCGGCCCTGGCCGAGCGCGCGTTCTCCCGCGGCGACGCCGTCACCGGCTATGCGTACGCCCGGACGGGCTACCATCGCGGCCTCGACCAGCTGCGCCGCGCAGGCTGGAAGGGACACGGCCCGATCCCGTGGGAGCACGAGCCGAACCAGGGCTTCTTGCGCTCCCTGCACATGCTGGCCGTGACGGCCGCGGCGATCGGTGAGGACGATGAGGCCACGCGCTGCGCGGACTTCCTGCAGGACAGCAGCGCCTCGGCCGCGGCGAAGCTGGCGGCCGAACTCCCCGCCAGCCATCCCTAGACGAGTGATCCTCTGCCCTCCGTGGCTGGCCTGGCCAGTCAGGAAGGCGGCGACGGGACAGCCGCCCGACGGCTCCACGTCCACCGCGAAGCGCGAATTACCCGGAATCGCTTTGCGGAAGTCCCCCGCGGTTTCAAGGGGAACCCGGAATGTCTCTCATAACTCAGTTACGGCCGGTGCTCGCCGCTATCGGGTTGGTGGCGGAGGGCGAAGATCGCCGCCTGGACGCGGTCTTGCAGACCGAGTTTGGTGAGGATGCCGCGGACGTGGGTCTTGACCGTCTGCTCGCCGATCTCCAGGTCCCGGGCGATCTGCCGGTTGCTGTGACCGCGGGCGATCAGCTGGAGTACGTCGCGTTCGCGTGGTGACAGCGGCTGCAGCGGGTCCGGTGGCGGCGGCCGGCGGAGCGCCTGGGTGAGCCGGGTCAGCAGCTCGGGGCTGAGGCTGGCGGTGCCGGCGGCGGCGTCGCGGACGGCGGCGATGACGTCCTCGGCCGGGGCGGTCTTGAGCAGGTAGGAGGTCGCGCCGGCGTGCACGGCGCGGACGAGGTGCTCGTCGTCGGTGGCGGAGGTGAGCACGACGACGGCAGGCCGGTGCGGCGCGTCGTGCAGCGCGGTGAGCACGGCGTGCCCGTCCAGTCCGGGCATGTACAGGTCGAGCAGCAGCACGTCCGGGCGGGTGGCGGCGACGATGTCGACCGCCTGCCGCCCGTCTCCGGCTTCGCCGGCGACCTCGACGTCTGGTTCCTGGCCGAGCAGGTAGCACAGCCCGTCCCGGACGACGCGGTGGTCGTCGGCGATCACCACCCGGATCGTCACGGCACCGGCACCCGGACGGTGAGCGCCGCGCCGCGCCGCGGTGCGCTGTCGATGTCCATGGTGCCGCCGAGCTCGGCGACCCGGTCACGGATGTGAGCCAGCCCGGAGCCGGGGTTCGGGGCGGCCGGGTCGAAGCCGGTGCCGGTGTCGCGGACGGCCAGCTCGACGTGCCCGTCCTGGCGGGCCAGGGACACGGCAAGCCCGCGGGCGTTGCCGTGCCGGACGGCGTTGGCGCAGGCCTCCTGGGTGATGCGCAGCAGGGCATGCTCGACAGGCGCGGGCACGGTGACGTCGTCCAGGCTGGCCTCGACGGTGACGCCGAGCCGGTCGTGGTAGGCCGCGCAGATTTCCTGCAGGGCCTGGGCGAGCCCGGCCTCGTCCAGGCTGGCCGGGCGCAGCTCGATCAGCAGCATCTGCATGTCGCGCAGTGCGTCCTCACTGATCCGCTCGATCGCGCGGGCCTGCTGGTTGCCCGGGTCGGCCCGGCGCATCCCGGCGGCGATCATCCGCAGGCCGAACAGGTGCTGGGAGATCGCGTCGTGGACCTCCCGCGCGATCCGGGCCCGCTCCGCGGCGCGCGCGTCGCCGGTGGCGCGCTGCCGTTCGGCGGCGAGCGCGGAGCCGAGCTGGCGGGTCATGGTGGTGAAGTTCGCCTCCAGCCGGCCGACCTCGTCCCGGCCGGAGTCAGGCAGGGTGACGGTGTAGTCGCCGTCGGCGACCGCGAGGGTGGCTCGTTCCAGGCGGCGTACCCGGCGGACGAGGCGGCGTGAGGCCAGCAGCCCGAACAGCACGCCGACCGGCACGATGGCGAAAAGCAGCGCGTAGGGACCCGCCAGCAGCTGACCGTCCTCGCCGAGCTGACGCAGCTCGCCCCAGGCGCGGATGGGGTTGACGAACCTGGGCGACGACCATGGCACCTGGACATAAACATAGGCGACCTGTCCTCGCGCGCTGGCCGGCGGCTTGCTGATGTCCGCGCGGCTTTCCGGCCCTGCCACCCAGAACAGGACGTTGCCGTACGGCGTGGGCGGGCTGCCGCCTTTGATGTACAGGGGGCCGCCTGACATTGCCGTGGCCGCCTGGACGGGGAGTTCGCTGGCCGCCGTTCGTCCGGGCGGGTACCGGGACGGCGCGGAGGACGCGACGACCGTGCCGTCGGCGGCGACCGCCACGACCGCGGTGACCCCCTGGTTGCCGTGGATCGGGCCGGCGAACGCCGGAACGAGCAGCGTGCCGTCCGGGGCCGGATTGGCCACGGTTCCCGGCTGCGCCGGCTGGCCGGGGTCGCCGAGCACGGTTCCGGCCGGCACGCCGCCGGGATAGCGCTGGGCGAGCTGCTGGGCGTAGCTCTTCGCGGTGGCGGCCACCTGGGCCTGCACGGCCTGCATCTGAGCGTCGTTCACCAGCTGGGGTACCTGGAAGCCGAGCACGAGCGCCTCGACCAGCACCACGACGGCGAGCGTGACGACGATGTAGGAGGCGATCAGCCGGCCCGATAGCCCCCACGCCCTGCGTCGCACCCGGTCCAGCACACCTGCACGCTACCTCCGCGCAACCCTCCGGCGTATCCCTCCAAGGAGGGACCCGCCTTACCTCCGGCGCGTGATGCGCTCGCCGCCGCCCGGGACGCTGGCTGCCACGAACCCGCAGTCATCCGGTCCAGCCGCGTGGAGATACGAGATGAACAACTGCCCCGGCCCGCGACCGTCCTTAACGCGGGTGACCAGCTCCCGGCGGGTCACGCTGCGGGCGGCGGACGCAGCAGATTATGAATCAGCGGGTGCGGGCATAACGGGATGATCCTGGCCTGGATTACCTGCCGATATAGCGGGTAATCTCAGAACGCAAGAGCCCCTGCCGCGCTTGCGCATGTGCGGGGGCTTCATCATGCGAGGTCAGGCCCGGCCCGCGGACGGCGAAGTAACCGCGGAGGCCGAGCCGGAGCCCGTGCGGCAGCCGAAGGGATGATCCGATGCCCGCCATCGTGCTTGTTGGCGCCCAGTGGGGCGACGAGGGCAAGGGCAAGGCCACCGACCTGCTCGGTGACCGGGTCGATTATGTGGTCAGGTACCAGGGCGGCAACAACGCCGGCCATACCGTCGTGATCGGCGACGAGAGCTACGCCTTGCACATGCTGCCGTCCGGCGTGCTGTCCCCGGACGTGATCCCGGTGATCGGCAACGGCGTGGTCATCGACCCGCAGGTTCTGCTGGACGAGATCGACGGCCTGCAAGCTCGTCAGGTGGACTGCGGCAAGCTGCTGGTCTCGGCGAACGCGCACCTGATCATGCCCTACCACCGGGCCCTGGACAAGGTCACGGAACGCTACCTGGGCAGCGCGCGGATCGGGACCACCGGCCGCGGCATCGGCCCGGCCTACGGCGACAAGATCGCCCGGGTCGGGATACGCGTCCAGGACCTGTTCGACCCGGGCATCCTGCGTAAGAAGCTCGAGCTCGTGCTGCGCGAGAAGAACCAGATCCTCGGCAAGGTCTACAACCGCCGCGGCATCGACCCGCAGGCCATCGCCGACGACTACGAGCGGTACGCCGAACGCCTCCGTCCCTACGTGGCCGACACCGGCCTGGTCCTGGGCCAGGCCCTGGACCAGGGGCAGGTGGTGCTGCTCGAGGGAGCTCAGGCCACCATGCTGGACGTGGACCACGGCACCTATCCGTTCGTGACCTCGTCCTCGCCGACCGCGGGCGGCGCCTGCGTCGGCTCCGGCATCGGCCCGACGCGGATATCTGAGGTCATCGGCATCGTCAAGGCGTACACGACCCGGGTCGGCGAGGGCCCCTTCCCCACCGAACTCCGTGACGAGCAGGGCGAATGGCTGCGCAAGACCGGCGCGGAATACGGCGTGACCACCGGCCGGCCACGCCGCACCGGATGGTTCGACGCGGTCATCGCCCGGTACGCCACCCGGGTGAACGGGATTACCGGCTACTTCCTGACCAAACTCGACGTCTTGTCCGGGCTGGAGAAAGTACCGGTCTGCGTGGCCTATGAGGTGGACGGGATACGGCAGGACGAGATCCCGATGACCCAGACCGAATTCCATCACGCGGTGCCCGTCTATGAGTACCTCGACGGCTGGGTGGAGGACATCTCGAAGGCCCGTACGTTCGAGGAGTTGCCGCGATCCGCGCGGAACTACATCACGGCCGTGGAGACGATGATCGGCGCCCCGGTCAGCGCGGTCGGCGTCGGCCCCCGCCGGGACCAGACGCTCCAGCTTCGTCCCCTGCTGCCCTGAGCGCGGCCAGCTGAACGGGGCCAGCTGAACGGGGCCGGCGACAGGCGCCGGTAGGCTCACGCCGTGCGCATACTCGTCATCGGGTCCGGGGGCCGCGAGCACGCGATCGTCCGGGCGCTAAGCCGCGATACGACTGACCTGCACGCGGCCCCTGGCAACCCGGGCATCGCCATGCTGGCGGAAACTCACCCGGGCACCGCGCCGACCCCGGCCGGGATCCGCGGGCTGGCCCGCGAGCTCAGGCCGGACCTGGTGGTGATCGGCCCGGAGGCGCCGCTGGTCGCCGGGGCCGCCGATGCCCTGCGCGAAGACGGCTTTGCCTGCTTCGGGCCGGCCGCGGCCGCCGCCATGATCGAGGGCTCGAAGTCCTTCGCCAAGGAGGTCATGGCCGAGGCGGGGATTCCCACCGCGGCGTCCCTGACCTGCCGGACGAGCGCGGAGGCGGACGCGGCGCTGGCCGCGTTCGGCCCTCCCTACGTGGTGAAGGATGACGCGCTCGCGGCGGGCAAGGGCGTCCTGGTCACCCCCGATCTGCAGGCCGCCCGCGCGCACGCGCGCGCCTGCGGCACGGTGGTGATCGAGGAGTTCCTCGACGGGCCCGAGGTCTCGCTGTTCGCGGTCACCGACGGCACCACCGCGGTGCCGCTGCTGCCCGCCCAGGATTTTAAGCGCGCTCACGATGGCGACCAGGGCCCGAACACCGGCGGCATGGGCGCCTATGCCCCGCTGCCCTGGGCCCCGGCCGACCTGGCCGAACGCACGCTGGACACGGTCATCTCACCGGCCGTCGACGCGATGCGCCGGCGTGGCACGCCCTACCGCGGCCTGCTGTACGCCGGCCTGAGCCTGACCACAGCCGGCCTGCGGGTAGTCGAATTCAACGCCCGCTTCGGCGACCCGGAGACCCAGGTGGTGCTGGACCGGCTGGCCACGCCGCTGGCGCCCCTGCTGGCCGCCGCCGCAGCCGGTGACCTGGCCGGTGCCGCGCCGCCCCGGTGGCGCCCGGGCGCCGCGGTGGTGGTAGTGATCGCCGCCGAGGGATACCCGGAGCACCCGGTCAAGGACGAAAAGATCAAAATCCTTGCGGCCGAACAAGACGTCCTACCAGCGTCCGGCCACGCCTACGTGCTGCACGCGGGCACCGCCACCGACGCGGCGGGAGATCTCGTGTCGGCCGGCGGCCGGGTCCTGAACGTCGTCGGCTCGGGCCCGGACCTCGCTGACGCCCGCGCCGCGGCCTACGCTTGCGCCGGAATGATCCGGCTGCCCGGTGGCTGGTACCGGCGCGACATTGCCGAGCTCGCATCGACGTAACCCGCGGCCGATACGGTGGACGCATGATCGAGCGATACACGCTGCCCGAGATGGGCCGGGTCTGGAGCGAGGCGCACAAGTACGAGCTGTGGTGCCGGGTCGAACTGCTGGTGCTGGAGGCGCACGCCCGGGCCGGCACGGTGCCCGCGGAGAGCGTCGAGCCGGTACGCTCGGCTCCGCCGCCGACCCCGGAGGCGGTCGCGACGATCGAGGCGGTAACCGAGCACGACGTGATCGCGTTCCTGACCGCGTGGGCCGATAACACCACGCCCCGCTCGGCAGCCGCCTTCGTGCACTACGGGATGACCTCCTCAGACCTGCTCGACACCGCGCTCGCGATCCAGCTCACCGAGGCGACCGACCTGCTGGCGGCCAAGGCCACCCGGCTGGTCGCGGTGCTCAGGGACCACGCCCTCGAGCACGCCGGGACGCTGCGGGCGGGCCGGACACACGGCATCCACGCCGAGCCGGACAGCTGGGGGCACCGGGTGGCCGACTTCGCCTTCGCGATGGCGCGCAGCCGGGACCGGCTGGCGCGGGCCAGGGACGCGGTGGCGGTCGGCACGCTGTCCGGCCCGGTCGGCAGCTACTCGAACATCGATCCCGCCATCGAGGCCGAGGTCATGCCGGCCCTCGGCCTGCGGCCCGCGGACGTCGCCACCCAGGTGGTGATGCGGGACGGCATCGCCGAGTGGGTGAGCGCGCTGGCCCTGCTCGCCACCGTCTGCGAGGCGGTGGCGCTCGAGGTACGGCACGGCCAGCGGACCGAGGTGCGGGAGCTGGCCGAGCCGTTCCGGGCGGGACAGAAGGGTTCCTCGTCGATGCCGCACAAGAAGAACCCCATCCGGTCCGAGCGGATCACCGGCCTGGCCCGGGTGATCCGCGGCTACGTGACGCCGGTTACCGAGGGCATCCCGCTGTGGCACGAGCGGGATATCTCACACTCGAGCGTGGAGCGTGTCGCGCTGCCCGACGCCGCCATCGCGACCGATTACGTCCTGCACCTCACCACCGGCCTGATGGCGGGTCTGACCGTCGACGCGGTGCGGATGCGCGCGAACCTGGACGCCACCGGCGGCCTGATCTACTCCGCCGCGGTGCTGCTCGAGCTGGTCAGCGCCGGGATGACCCGCGAGGACGCGTACGTCCTGGTGCAGGCCGCGGCGATGGACACCTGGGACAACGGGACGCCGTTTCGCGACGCCCTGCGCAAGCAGGCGGCGACACGCGGGCTGGCTCTTCCGGAGGACCGGCTAGAGCTGGCATTCCGCCCAGAACGGTACACAGAGCGGCTTGCTCCAGTATTCGAGCGCCTCTCCCGGCTAAGCTGACCTCCATGACTCAGGGACCCGAGACGAGCTACCGCGTGCGCGGCGGCGCTCCGCTGCACGGCACCGTTTTCGTGCAGGGCGCGAAAAACGCGGCGCTCAAGATGATCGCGGCGGCATTGCTCACGGCCAATGGCCACACGGTGCTGCGCAACGTACCGGCCATCGAGGACGTACGCCGGGCCGTGGAGCTGGCCGAGGCGGTCGGCGCGGTCGTCGAGTTCCACGAGGCCGAACGGACGCTGGTCGTCGACGCGTCCAACCTGACCAGCCCGGTGCTCCCGGCCGAGATCGCGCGCCGGTTCCGCAGCTCGGTGCTGTTCGTGCCGGCCCTGCTGCACCGGTTCGGCGAAGCCGTCATCGAGGGCGTCGGCGGCTGCAACCTCGGCGACAGGAACCTGGACTTCCACTACCGCGGCTTCGCCCGGCTCGGCGCCATCGTCGACGAGGGCGAGACGGTCATCCGCATCAAGGCCAGCAAGCTGCAGGGCGCGCACCTGTACCTGGACACGCCGTCGCACACCGGCACCGAGAACCTGATCATGGCGGCGTCGCTGGCGCCGGGCAAAACCATCATTGACAACACGGCGCAAGAGCCCGAGGTGCTCGACGTCATCGCGTTCCTGACCAAGATGGGCGCGCGGATCACCGGCGGCGGCACCGGCTTCATCACCGTGCACGGCGTCGATGAACTGACCGCGGTCGAGCACACGGTGATGGCGGACCGGATCGACGCCGGCGTGTTCGCCATGGCCGCGGCCATCACCGGCGGCGAGGTGAACCTGGTCGGTGCCTCCCTCGACCACTTCGGCGTGGTCCGGTGGAAGCTGGAGCAGATGGGGGTGGAGTTCGCCACCCACGGCGCGGTGGTATCGGTGCGAATGGACCGGCCGCTGCGCCCGATCAACGTGATCACCAGCCCCTACCCGGGGTTCGCCACCGACCTGCAATCGCCGATTATGGCGCTCGCGTGCCTGGCCGACGGCGCGAGCTACATCCGGGAAACGATCTTCGACGGGCGCTACACGCTGGTGGGCGAGCTGAGCAAGATGGGCGCCAAGGTCGAGCTCGACGGCAGCGCGGTCATCGTGCACGGTCCGGCCACGTTCAAGGGCGCCGAGGTGGTAGCGCACGACCTGCGCACCGGCATCGCGCTCGTGCTGGCGGGCCTGGCCGCCGAGGGCGAGACCACGGTCATGCCCGGATACCCGATCGACCGGGGACACGCGGCCATCACCCAGCGCTTCAACGCCCTCGGCGCCGACATCACGGCCATGCCGGCCGGCGCGTAGCCAGCTAAACCACGGCCGGCTGACGCCACTGCCCGACCAGGCGCCGCAACTGCTGCCGTCCTTGCAGGCCGCACTTGGCGCAGATGTTGCCGAGGTGTACTCCACGGCCTTTCGGCTGATAAACAGCTCGGCTGCGACCTCAGGATTGGAAAGTCCCTTCCCCACCAGGTGGGCTACAGGCACAGCAGTGGCGGGTCATCGACCCCGGAACAGGCCTTGCGGACCCCCGCGCCCGCTGCCCGCGTCGGCGGCCGGGAAGCGCGACAACCCTAACGCCCCTCACCGGGCCTAGGCGTCCGGTGGGGGAACGCGCGGGCGATGGCCAGGAAGGCGTCGTTGGCTTCGGCGTCGCCGATGCTGACCCGGGCGCCTTCCCCGGCGAACGGGCGGACCGCGATGCCTTCCGCCTCGCAGGTCGCCGCGAACTCACCGGTGTGCTCGCCCAGTCTCAGCCAGACGAAGTTGGCCTCGGTCGGCGGCACGGCCCACCCGTCGGCGACCAGGGCTTCGCGAACCCTGGTCCGCTCCTTGACCGTGAGCTCTACGCGTTCGAACAGCTCGTCCTCCGCGGCCAGCGACGCGACCGCCGCGGCCTGCGCGATGCTGTTCACGGTGAACGGCAGCATCGTCATCCTGACCGCGGCCGCGACCGGCTCGTGCGCGATCAGGAACCCGGTCCGCAAGCCGGCCAGGCCGTACGCCTTGGAAAAGGTGCGCAGGACCGCGACGTTCGGCCGGTCCCGGTACAGGTTGACGCCGTCGGGCACCGCTTCGTCGCGGATGTACTCCCGGTAGGCCTCATCGAGCACGACTAGGCAATCGGCAGGTACCCGGTCGAGGAACTCTTCCAGCTCGGCCCCGTGAACGACCGTACCGGTCGGGTTGTTGGGGTTGCAGACAAAGATGAGCCTGGTGTGCGGGGTGATCGCGGCTGCCATCGCGGCCAGGTCGTGCGTCTCGTCCCGCAGCGGCACCCGGACGGACTCGGCCGCGGCCAGGTCCGCGAGCGTCGGGTACGCCTCGAAGGAACGCCATGCGTAAATCACCTCGGCGCCGGGCTCACCGACGGCCTCGAGGAGCTGTTGTGCGACGCCGACCGAGCCGCAGCCGACCGCTACGCGTCCCGGCGGTACGCCGAATTTATCCGCGATGGCCTGGATCAGTGCCTGCGCGCCATTGTCCGGGTACCGGTTGACCGATCGCGCCGCCTCGGCGATGGCTTCCACCACCGAGGGCAGTGGCGGATGAGGGCATTCGTTAGACGAGAGCTTGTGCGTTTTACCGGTGGCGCTGACCGGCGTCCGGCCCGGCTGGTAAGCGGGGAAGCCGTCAAGCACCGAACGGAAACGTGGCGACGCGTCAGTCATGTCACCAGTTTCGCACCGGAGGTCAAACTCAGCCCAGTTCAAACTCAGCCCAGTGACGTTACCAGGCGTCCCCGCGATGCGTGTCCGGCGGTTCCGCGACCTCACGCCGCCGCCAGTCCTCGGGCAGCGTGACCTCGAGCACGTCGTCGACGGTGATCACGCCGAGCAGCCGCCGCTCGTCGTCGACCACGGGAATCGTGATGAGGTTGTAGTCCGTCATCAGGACCGCGACGTCGGTGATGTCCGCGTCCGGGCCGACCCGGACCGGATCGGTATCGCAGACGTCGATCAGGCGGGCACCCGGGTCGGCCTGGACCAGCGTGACCAGCCGGGCGACGCCGCGCAGGCCGCCGTGGTCGTCGACCGCGTGCACGCTGGTCAGCGCCTCCGGCTGGAGCAGGGCGGACTCGCGCACCCGGGCCAGCGCGTCGCCGACCACGGCCATGGTGGGCAGCGCGACGAAGTCCATCGCCATTAGCCCGCCCGCGCTCCCGGCATTGAAGCCCATCAGGGTCAGCACCTTGGTGCGCTGACCCGGCGGCAGCAGGTCGAGCACCGGCTGCCTGCGCCGCTGCGGCAGTTCGGCGATCGCGTCCGCGGCGTCGTCCGCACGCATCCTGGCCAGCACGCCGGCGATCTCCTCGTCGGTGCGCGCGCCGAGCAGCCGGATGGCCAGGTCCTCCTCAAGTTCGGAGAAGACATCGGCCTCCAGTTCGGGATCCGCGTGCACCCGGCCCAGGATCTCCGTCTCCTCTTCCTTGGAGGCGTCCTCCAGCAGGTCAGCGATCTGGGCCGGCTTCAGCCTGCGGACACGGGCGAACGGCCCGCGCAGCAGCGCGCTGCTCTCGTGCCCGATAAGCCACTCGAAGTCGTGCCAGTCCCTGAAACTGGCGGTATCGTCCTGGCTCTCCGGGCCGAGCAGCCCGAATAGCCGCCGCGGGCGCCGCCGGGTGTCGACTCCGGCCAGGACCCATTCCTCGCCGTCCTTGGCCAGGTCCAGATCGGCCGCGCGGACCAGGCGGGCGTTCTGTCCGTCGATGAACCGGTGGCCGAGCACATCGGCCCGGAGCAGCACCTCTCCTTCCCTGCGATCGAAGTGCCGCAGGGAGAGCCGGGCGCTGGCCAGCCGGAGCGGATCGCTGTCGAAGTTGCTGACCTGCTCGATCGGCACGAAGATCTCGCGGCTGCCGACCGCAGCCACCAAGCCGGTGACCAGCGGATAATCAGTTCCCCGCAGCCGGACGATGACATCGGCCAGTCGCCCGATCGACTCGCTGCCGCTATCGGCCACCGGCCGCTTCAGCAGCCGCGACAGGCGCAACTTGGTCTTATTCTCCGCCGGAGCACTCGGGCCGGCCGCCGGTCTGGTCATGAAGAGCCTCTTCTTACTCAGCCGTTAAAGTGTTCCCGCCAGGCCTGCGGTTATATCGCCCGCCGCCACCATGGCACAGGCGGGTGAACAAGCGGTATACGGGGTAGCCCTTCCCCCGAAGGCCACGACAACCCGGCGTATCCTGCACGAGCCACCTGGTACGACCACGCTGACGGTGATGGTATGAAGTCTCTGGCGCCCAAAAGGCGATAGGCGGGATGAAAGGCGCAGATTAAGTGGCCACGCGGAAGGCAGCAGGCTTGCTGGAACGAACCGGCGGCCTGCCCGACACGTTCTGGTACTCGACCAAGCGGAAGCTGCTGGGGCCGCCGCTGGTCAACCAGGACCTCGGGGAGCAGCGGCTGTCCAACCCGCTGGCGCTCGGCGTACTGTCGCCGGACGGGATCTCCTCCTCCGCCTACGGCACCGAGGAAATTCTCATCGCCCTGGTGCCCTACGTCGGCTTGGCCGCGTTCACCCTGATCCTGCCCATGACGCTGGTCATCTTGTTCGTCATGGTGCTGGTGCTGCTGTCCTACCGCGAGATCGTCATGGTCTACATCAGGCCGGGCGGCTCCTACGTCGTGGCCCGGGAGAACTTCGGCCCGCGGATCGCCCAGGTATGCGCGGTGGCGCTGCTCATCGACTACGTGGTGACGGTGGCGGTGCAGGTCGCGGCGGGCACTGCCGCGGTGGCTTCCGCTTTCCCGGCGATCGGCGCCTACAAGCTCGAGATCTGCCTCGGCGTGGTCCTGCTGATGTGCTTCGGGAACCTGCGGGGCCTCAAGGAGGCCGGCCGGGCCTTCGCGGTGCCGACCTACCTGTTCTCCGGCGCGGTCATCTTGATGATCGTCGTCGGGCTGATCCGCGAGGCGCTCGGGAACCTCCCGACGTACAACCCGCATACGCTGCACGGCGCCTATGCGATGGGCTCGGGCACGTCCGGGCTGCTCACCGGGGCCATGATTTTCGTCCTGCTGAAGGCATTCGCGAACGGCGGCGCGTCGCTGACCGGGATCGAGGCCGTTTCCGACGCCGTCGGCGCGTTCCGGCCGCCGGAGGGCCGCAACGCCCGCCGCGTGCTGATGACCGAGGGTGCCATCCTCGGCACCCTGGTGGCGGGCATCTCCTGGCTGGCGCACACGACGCACGCGACGCCGCGCACGGCCGGCTACCCGACCGTGCTCGCGCAGGAGGCCCAGCTCATCTTCGGCCATACGTTCATCGGGCAAGTCATGTTCTTCGTGGTCCAGGGCGCGACCATGCTGATCCTGTACACCGGCGCCAACACCAGCTTCAACGGCTTCCCGTTCCTGACCAGTTACGTGGCCGGTGACTCGTTCCTGCCCCGGTGGCTGCTCAAGCGCGGTCACCGGCTGGTGTTCTCCAACGCCATCATCCTGCTGACGATCGTGTCGAGCGCGCTGCTGATCATCAAGGACGCGGACGTCAACAACCTGGTCCCGCTGTACGCCATCGGCGTCTTCACCGCCTTCACCATGGCGGGCTTCGGGATGGCGCGGTACCACAGCAGGCACCGGACGCCGGGCTGGCGGCGACGGCTGATCATCAACTTCTCGGCGGGCGTGCTCAGCCTGATCGTGGTAGCCATCTTCGCGGTGGTGAAGTTCGCCGAGGGCGCCTGGGTGGTCGTCGTCCTGTTCATCGTCCTGGTCCCCGCCCTCATCAAGCTCAATTCCGCGTACGCCGCGGAGACCGAGGTGCTCGAGACGATCAGCGAGAACCAGCCGCCGCCCCCGCCGCACTACAGCCGCCGCACCGTCTTCGTCTTCGTGGACAACTTCGACCTGGCCACGCTGGCCGCGCTCCGGTACGCGCGGAGCATGCGACCCACCACCATCCGCGCGGTGCATTTCGTCATCGACAGCGTGCGAGCCGACAAGCTCAGGGAGAAGTGGACCCGCGCCGACCGCGGCGTCACCCTCGACTTCATCGACGTCGGCGACCGTCGTCTGACCCGGGCGGCCGCCGAACTGGTCGAGCGGGAAGCGGCTGATCCCGGCACGCACGTGACTGTGGTGCTGCCCCGGCGGAGCTACTCGGCGCTGCTCGGACGGCTGCTGCACGACCGCACCGCGGACAAGATCGCCGCGGTGGTGAGCCGCATCCCGCGATCGGCCGCGACCATCATCCCCTATGACGTCGACAGCCGCGTCCGGGTCCTGCAGGAACGCCAGGCCGTTAAGGCCTCGGCCGTCGATGGCAACGCCGGGCCGATCAGGTCCGAGGAGTCGGAGGTGGCGGCTAAGCACGGCCCGGCCGCGAAACCGCCGGCTCAGGGCTCACCAGGGCCGGTGCGCGGCCGGGTGACGGGACAAAAGCCAGCCGAGACGAATGGCCCGGCGGCGGGCGAATCAGGCGTCACGCCGATCGGCGAGATCGCCGGGCCGGGCCGGGCCGCCGTCGAAGGGCGGGTCCGCGTGGTGGAGATCAGGCCGGTGGAACGGAACTCGGTGCTGGCCTGCGAGATCTCAGACGGAACCGGCGACCTGACCGCCCTGTTCTACGGCCGGTCTCATATCCCGGGCATCGTGTGCGGGGCCCGGGTCCGCCTGCGCGGCTCGGTCGGCATCCGGGCCGACGGTCACCCGGTCATGATCAATCCCGCTTATGAGCTGCTCTTCCCGGCGGTCTGAGGAGGGCCAGGTCGCCGGTTCGTTTCTGGTTACCTACCGTCCCCGGAGGCTTTGCCGCTTCCCGGCACGATGAGCTCGTAGGCCGGGTTAGCCATAACCGGGGCGCCTTCCTTGATGCCGACGGGCCCCCGGAACCTGACCCTGGCGCCGCACATGAGGCCGGGAATACGGGAGCGGCCGTAGAACAGCGCGGTGAGGTCCCCGGTCGAATCGGATATCTCGGCGGCCAGCACCGAGTTCCGTTCCACCGACCGAACCTCGACCACGCGGACGCGGCCCTCGACGGTGGCCCGGCCAGGTGAGTGAAGCGAGCCGATGGGGGTGACACCCGGCGGCGGTACGGGCCGGTCGTACCCGCCCGCGCCGGGCAGCGGCTCGGGCGCCGCCTCCCCTGCCGTGGCGGCCGCCACCTCCGCCTGCACGTTCCGGGCCTGCGGGGTCAGGCCGTCGGCGGACGGGCCGGGCGGCGTCGTCCCGCCGGCCGGCGCGGTGCCGTCGCTCGCGGCATGGCGTTCGGCGAGGACACGGACCCTGTTCTGGACGTCGAACGGGATGACGATGGCCGCGGCGTTCGGCAGGCGGCTCACCACGCCGGCGATCTTGTCGGCCGTGCGGTCGTGCAGCAGCCGGCCGAGCAGCGGCGAGAAGCTGCGCCTGGGCAAGATCGCGGTCACCTGCGTACCTGGAACTTCCGCCTCGTGGCTGACCAGTTCGGCGGCGCACCGGGTCAGTCTCCGGTCGGCGCAGTCCATGAACTCGAGCGATACGTGGCGGTCTGGCAGCCAGGCGGCCCGCAGCTTCTCCGCCTGCTCGCTGTCGATGACGAAGTGCACGGCACGCACCGTCGTGGGCCGCAGGCTCTTCGCGTACCGCAGCGCGGCCACGGTGGACAGGTCAAAGTCATCGACGAAGACGATGACCACCCGGCGGCTGTAGTTCCGCTGCGGCTGTACCCCGCCGGAGGAAGCCCGGCGTTCGCTGATGGTCTCGAGGACCCGGGCCTCGGTGCGGTACTCGCGGTTGAGCCGGATCAGCGCGAACACCCCGATCGGGAAGATGATCAGGATCAGCCAGGCGCCCGAGGTGAACTTCACCACTGCGAAGATCACCACCACGACCGAGGTGAGCACCCCGGACGAGAAGCAGATGACCAGCTTGTGCCGCCAGCCTGGTCCCCGGTGCCCGTGGAAGTACTTCGCCATGCCGAACCCGGCCATCGAGAAGGCGGTGAACACGCCGATCGCGTAGAACGGCACGAGGGCGTTCACGTTGGCGCCGACGACCCCGATCAACGTCACGGACAGCACGGTCAGCACGATGATCCCGTTGGAGAAGACCAGCCGCTGGCCGCGCTTCATCAGCCACCGCGGCAGGAAGGAGTCCTCGGCGACGAAGCTGGTCAGGAACGGGAAGCCGTTGAAGCTCGTGTTGCCGCCGGTGTACAGGATCAGCGCGGTCGCCGCCTGCACCACCCAGAACATGAAGTGCCCAGCGGACCCGAACACTATGTCGGCTTCCTGCGAGATCACCGTCGGGTAGCCGAGCTTATAGGGGGCGGCGTGGGTCAGGTGCGCTAGCCAGGAGATGCCGGCCACCAGCGTGCCGAGGATCAGGCCCTCCATCACCAGGACCCGGCGGGCGTTGATGCCCTCGGGGGGCTTAAACGCGCTGACGGCGTTGGAGACCGCCTCGATGCCGGTCAGGGAGGCGCCGCCGTTGGCGAACGCCTTCAGCAGGACGAAGATGATGACCAAGCTCGTAACGCCGGAGGTGCCAGAGCCGATTTTGTAAAGCCCGTGGAGGGCGTAGATGTTCTGCTGCGGCAGGTCACCGAGCGCCTCCCGGACGATCCCGACCACGATCATCAGGATGACCGAACCGGCGAACAGGTAGGTGGGCAGCGCGAAGATCTTGCCCGCTTCCCGGATGCCGCGCAGGTTGCCGAAACACATCAGCAGGATGACGCCGATAGATATCGGCGTCACGTACGGGCCGATGACCGGGAACGCCGAGGCGACCGCCGCCGTGCCCGCGGCGATCTGCACCGCGACGGTGACCACGTAGTCGATCAGCAACGCGACGGCGGCAACCTGCGCGATCCGCGGCCCGAAGTTGTCCCTGGCGACCACGTAGGACCCGCCGGCCCGGGTATAGACCATGACGACCTCGCGGTAGAGGAGCACCACGAGCAGCATGACGAACAAGATCACCGCGGTCATCGGCATCAGCACCGCGAACGCGGTGATGCCGAAGAGCTGGATCAGCTCGATGAGGATTTCCTCGGTGCCGTAGGCCGAGGAGGAGATGCCGTCCGGGGACAGCACGCCCAGCGCGAGAAACTTTGACAGCCGCTGCTCGCGGAGCTGCGCGTTGATCATCGGCGGCCCGAGCAGGCGGCGCTTCGCCGTGTACCAGAAGGTCTCCGGCAGGTCGTTCCCCTGGCCGCTGCGGAGCAAGCCAGCCGCCTTTTGTGCAGCCACTAGGCTTCCTGCTCCGTCCCGGGCCCTCGGTTGCTGGTCATATCATCCGACGCTATTCGCGCCGCGCTCGCGCCGCCGTATGCGGCCCGTCAAGCTTGCCGAGCTGGGCGTTAAGGTTCCGTCAAGACCAATGATATTGCCTGGTACCGCGGCTGAAATAGCAAGGGATGAGTCACGGTCCTGCACAGCGCCCGATACCGGCGCCCTACGCGCTGCCGGTCGGCTTCGCCATGCTCCTGGCCGTCGGGACGGTGGCGGCCGCGCTGCACGGCCGCCTGACGGCGACCGAGGTCCTGATCGCCTGCGCCGCGGTGACCGGAGTCATGTCCTTCGCGAGCGCGCCGATCGCGGCCGCGCTGCTGGCCGGCATCGGCTGGCTGACCGCCCTAGGGTTCTCGCGGCCGCCCTACGCGCAGCTGCGGCCCACCGGGCCGGCCGCCGCGCACGCGGCCATCGTCCTCGGTGCGAGCGCGCTGGCCGGCGTGGGCCTGGGCCTGGTGTTCCGTTGGTACGCGCGACGGCTCACACTGGTAAGCATGGGTAACCATCCGGGGCTGCGGGCCGGCCGCGCCACGGCCAGGCGGACCGAGGGCCGTGGCCCGGGCGGTCAGGCGGCTCCGGGCGCGGCTCCCGGCGGCGGGCCGATGCCGGGAGGCGCGATCGACATCCGGCGCCGGCTGGCGGGCGTGGTGCTGGCCGCCGCCCTGCTGCCGCTGATCACGGTCGTGCTCGCGGCCTGGCGGCCACACCTGAACCTGGCCGACGACCTGCTGATCTACCTCGTCGCGGTGGTGACGATCACGGTCCTGGGCGGCTTCTGGCCGGCCGTGCTCGCCGCGGTGGCCGCCAGCCTCCTGCTCAACTGGTACTTCACCGAGCCGCTGCACACGTTCACCATCGGCGAACCGAAGAACCTGCTCGCCCTGCTGCTGTTCGTGACGGTGGCGGTCGCGGTCAGCAGCGTGGTTCACCTCGCTGCCCGCCGTGCTGTCCAGGCCGCGCGGGCCCGGGAAGAGGCAGCCTCGCTGCTCGAGCTCGCGCAGAACGTACTAGGCGGTGCCGATTCCCCTAAGGCGGTGCTCGACCACCTGACCCGGACCCACGGGGGCCAGGCCGAACTGCAGGAACGGGCCGGCGGCCGGTGGGTGCGGACCGCCTCGAGCAATGTCGAGGGCAGCCTGGCCGCGGCCTTGCGCATCGACATCCGCGATGACCTGACCCTGCTGGTCACCGGGCAGGCCGATTCGGCCACCCCGGCGCTGCTGGCCGGCTACGCCGCGCAGGCGGCCGCCGCGCTCGACCGGGAACGGCTGCGTACCCAGGCCGCCCAGGCCGAGGCACTGGCCGAAGGCAACCGGATGCGGACCGCCCTGCTCGCCGCCGTCAGCCATGACCTGCGTACGCCGCTAGCCTCGATCAAGGCCAGCGTCAGCAGCCTGCGGCAGACGGACGTGGAGTGGTCCGAGGCCGATCAGGCCGATCTGCTCGCCACCATCGAGCAGAACGCCGACCGGCTCGATGCGCTGATCGGCAACCTGCTCGACATGAGCCGCCTGCACACCGGATCGCTGCAGCCCTTCCTGCGCCCGACGGCGATCGACGAGGTGGCTCCGGCCGCCCTGCTTGGACTGGACGACAGCCTGCGGCTCGAGATGGCGGTGCCCGACGGCTTCCCGCTGGTCCTGGCCGATCCCGGCCTGCTCGAACGGGTCCTGGCCAACCTGTTCTCCAACGCCCTGCGGCACTCGCCGGCCACCCGGCCGCCTGAGCTGCAGGCCCAGTTGCTCGACGACGCGGTGCTGCTCGAGGTGGTGGATCACGGCCAGGGTGTGGCCGACGAGCAGAAGGAACGCATCTTCGAGCCGTTCACCCGCGTCGGTGATCGCTACCCAGGAGTGGGACTCGGCCTCGCGGTGGCCAAGGGCTTCGCTGAAGCCATGGGCGGGCGCATCGTGGCCCTGGACACCCCGGGCGGCGGGCTCACGGTCAGGATCACGCTGCCGGTGGCGAGCGGGGATAAGTCCGCACTCGGCGCGGAGTCATGACCCGCGTCCTTGTCGTCGACGACGAGCCGTCTATCCTGCGGGCGCTGCGGATCAATCTCAGTGCGCGGGAGTACGACGTGAGTACCGCCATCGACGGCACCACCGGGCTGGCCGCGGTGGCCCGGGACCACCCCGACGTGATCATCCTGGACCTTGGCTTGCCTGACATGGACGGCACCGAGGTGATCCACGGCGTCCGCGGCTGGACGTCCATCCCGATCATCGTCTTGTCCGCGTGGGGGCAAGAGAGCCAGAAGGTGGCCGCGCTCGACGCCGGCGCCGACGACTACGTGACCAAGCCGTTCGGGATGGACGAGCTGCTCGCCCGGCTGCGGGCCGCGGTCCGCCGCGCCGCGCCCGCCCCCGACGAGCCCGTGGTCAGCACGGCCGACTTCACCGTGGACCTGGCGAAGAAACAGGTCACCCGTGATGATAGCGAGGACGTCCGGCTGACCCCCACCGAATGGCAGCTGCTGGAGATCCTGGTTCGCAACAGCGGCCGCCTGGTCACCCAGCGCCAGCTGCTGCGGGAGGTATGGGGACCGGCATACGAGACGGAAAGCAATTACCTGCGGGTCTACCTGGCCCAGCTGCGCCGCAAGCTGGAACCGGAGCCGTCCCGGCCGAGGTACCTGCTGACCGAGTCGGGCATGGGGTACCGGTTCAAGCCGTGAGCCAGGGAACCCGCTGAAGGGCTCGTTGCCGGCCCTGGAGCCTGGCCGTAAGGGTTTCGCGGCCAGGCATTGCGCGACCCCCGACGCCCAGCCCCAGCCCCAGCCCCAGCCGCCAACGTGGATCCCACCCGCCGCACCCGTCTCAGCCTCGTGTCCTGGCGAACCGGCCCGATGCTCCATCGAGCCGGTTAGAACCGGCCCGATGCTCCATCGAGCCGGTTGCCCGGGGACGCGTCGGCGGCGGGCGTTACCAGCGCGGGGTCTTGGCGAAGCGGGGCTTCCAGACTGCCCGGTAAAGCAGGCGCACCGGCGGCGGGAGCTGGCCGAGGGTGGCGGCGGCGTCCTCCCGGCCGGCGCCGTCCAGGATCCAGGCGAACATCTCGCCCCCGCCGGACAGGCCGTTCTTGCGGTCGATCTCGAACCCGACGCTGCGGCGGTCGTCCCGGTGTTGTGACTGCGTCGGGCCGGCCGCCCGAACATGAGCAGGAAGGCCAGCACGAAGACGCCGACCTGGCACACCGGCGCGTACTCGACCGCGGCGGCGAAGACCGGGACGGCTGCGGCGAAGTAATGCACGATGCTGGTCAGGGCGGCCATTTCCGGCCGCCATGACCAGCGCCCCCTTCATCGTGACCACGCGGCCGGACCTCGGCTCGAGCCGGGGAGCTGCGGCTGCTGCTGGAATTCCAGCGCCGGCTGGCGGAGATCGTGCGCGACCAGCTGGCCCGGCTGCGTGCCCAGGGCGGCGAGACCGGGAAGTCCGGGGGTGATAGGGGCGCCCGTTCGGAGTAAAGAAAAGAGGGAACCCGGCTCGGCGGGAGAGCCGAGTGATTCAATACAGCGAACCTGACGCGTTCGTGTCTCTTTCGTATCCGCGCGTTTATGCTACGCCGGCCGTTTCTTCGGGTAGGCAGTACAGGTGCGGCAATCTCTTCTCGCTACCGCCCGGCGGCCACGCAGAACCCGTAGGCCCTTCCTGCTCTCCCGGCCGGCCTCCGTCGCCGAGCGCATCGAGCGCGCGCACGCGCTCGATCGCGTCGTCCAGGGGCTGTCAGATACCGTCGTGCGTGCGCTGCCCGCGGGCGCGCGTACCGACGCGCTGCACGGCGTGCCGTTCGGCCAGCCGGCTCATCCCGCACTGGTCCGGCTGCCGCTCGGCTGCTGGACCTCGGCGGTGCTGCTCGAGGCGTTCCGCGGCACCGAACGCGCGTCGAGCATGCTCATCGCGGCCGGGATCCTCGGCACCGCGCCGGCCGCGGCCACCGGCCTGGCCGACTGGTCGGCGCTGCACCGGGATCAGCAGCGGGTCGGCCTCGTGCACGCCGTATGCCAGGCCAGCGCGGCCACGCTGTTCCTCGGCTCGCTGGCGGCCCGGGCCGGCGGCCGCCCCGGCTACGGCCGGCTGCTGTCCGGCACCGGGCTCGCCACCGCCACCGTCGGGTCCTACCTGGGCGGCCACCTGGCGCTGCGGCTCGGCGCGGGCACCAGCCACGCCGAGCAGATCAGCCACCTGGCCGACCTCGGCTGGCACGACCTGTGCGGCCTGGGCGAACTGCCCGACGGGCACCCGGCCCGGCGTCAGCTCGGCTACCTGTCCCTGCTGGTGTACCGGCAGGCAGGAGAGGTGAGCGTGCTGTCAGACCGGTGCTCGCACCTCGGCGGGCCCCTGCATCAGGGCCGGATCGTCGTTGAGCGGGGCCGCCCCTGCGTCGCCTGCCCCTGGCACGGTTCCACCTTCGTGATCGCCGACGGCACCGTCGTGCACGGACCCGCCACCGCCCGTCAGCCATCCTTCGAGACCCGGGTGACCGACGGCGGCCGGGTCGAGCTCAGGCCCAGACTCTGACGGGCCGGCCGAGGGGCCACTGGCCGGCGGCCCGGCGGCCCGGCCAGCGTCGGCGCCCTGGCCAGCGTCGGCGGCCCGGCCGTTAGCCGCGCCGAGCACGCCGCCGAGCCCCTCCAGCGCCTTGCCGATCTCGCTCGGCACGATCCAGACCTTGTTCGCATCGCCCTGCGCGATCTGCGGCAGCATCTGCATGTACTGGTAGGCCAGCAGCCGCTGGTCCGGATTACCGTCGTGGATGGCCTTGAACACGGTGGTGATGGCTTCCGCCTGCCCTTTCGCCCGCGCCGCCTGCGCCCTGGCGTCCGCCTCGGCCCGGAGCACGGCCGCCTCGGACTCGCCGCGGGCCCGCAGCACCGCGGCCTCCCGCTCGCCTTCGGCGGTCAGGATGGCCGACCGCTTGGATCCCTCGGCGGACAAGATGGCGGCCCGCTTGTCGCGGTCGGCGCGCATCTGCTTCTCCATGGAATCCTGGATGGAGGACGGTGGCTCGATGGCCTTGATCTCGACCCGGCCGACCCGGATCCCCCACTTGCCTGTCGCCTCGTCGAGCTCGCGCCGCAGTTCGCTGTTGATCTGGTCACGCGAGGTAAGCGCGGTCTCCAGGTCCATGCCGCCCACCACGTTGCGCAGCGTGGTCACCGTCAGCTGCTCGACCGCCTGGATGTAGTTAGCGACCTCGTAGGTCGCCGCGCGGGCGTCGGTCACCTGGAAGTAGATGACGGTATCGATGCCGACGACCAGGTTGTCCCGGGTGATCACCGGCTGGGGCGGGAAGCTGACCACCTGTTCCCGCAGGTCGATGAGCGGGCGGAGCCGGTCGACGAACGGCGTGACCATGTTCAGGCCCGCGTGCAGGGTCCGGTGATAGCGGCCGAACCGCTCGACGATGCCGGCCGAAGCCTGCGGCACGATGCGCACCGACCGGCTGATCGTAAGGGCCACGAGGCCGACCAGGACGACGAGCAGGATGACCGCGACAACAGAGCTCATAGCTGCACTCCTGGGCCCGGGCGGGGTTCCGGGTGTTTCCCGGGTTTCCGGGCCTTATTTCTACGTTACCGACCGCAAGCGAGTTCAGCTAGGATGCGGCGACTCAGCGTGTGCAGGCGGCTCGGCGCGCGGGCGGTGTCAGCGCGCGCCGGGGGCGTCAGCGCGCGCGGGCGGTCCAGCGCGACTGCCGGTGCTCGATCTCCAGCTGCACGCCGAAGCAGCGGGACAGGTTCCGCGCGGTGAAGACCTCGTCGATGGGGCCGGCCGCCAGGACCGCACCCCGGCGCAGCAGCATCGCGTGGGTAAAGCCGTCGGGGACCTCTTCCACGTGGTGGGTGACAAGCACCATCATCGGCGCCTTGGGATCACGGGCCAGCTTGGTCAGCCTGCGCAGCAGGTCCTCGCGGCCGCCGAGGTCGAGCCCGGCGGCGGGCTCGTCGAGCAGCAGCAGCTCGGGGTCGGGCATCAGGGCCCGCGCGATCTGCACCCGCTTGCGCTCGCCTTCGGACAGGGTGGAGAACTTGCGCCTGATCAGGTGCGCGCAGCCGAGCGCGTCCAGCAGCTCGACGGCACGGGTGACGTCGGCGGAGTCGTACTCCTCCTTCCACCGGCCCAGGATCGCGTACGAGGCGGTGAGGACCAGGTCGATGACCTTCTCCCCGGGCGGCACCTGCTCGGCGATCGAGGCGCTGGTCAGCCCGATCCGCGGCCGGAGTTCGAAGATGTCGACCTCACCCATCCGCTCGCCGAGGATCTCGACCGTGCCGCGTGAGGGGAACGTCATGGTCGCGGCGAGCTGGAGCAGGGTCGTCTTACCCGCGCCGTTCGGGCCGATCAGGATCCAGCGCTCGTCTCCGTGCGCCGTCCAGTCGATGTTACGCAGCAGGACCGCCGTCTCCCGCTTGACCTCGACGCCACGCAGCCGCAGCACCTCGTCGGACACTAGGCCCCCTTCCTCCGCACGGCACCCGTGGATCCGCCGGCTCGAAATGGCCGCCGAGACCGAACCTATGCCACTGCACCCCCGGCAGCCCACCGGACCGACCGACTGGTCCCGTCAGTTTCCGCTGGGCTCCTGTTCCCGCGGTGCGGGCCCGTCTCCGGTGGCGGACTCTCGCCTGGTGAGACGACCGTTCTGGTGATGTCTGTGCCATTCTGGCGCTTCATATCCGTTCCTACGGTTAAGTATCGCTAACAACGGTGCCAGGCTGATTAAAAGCACGCTACGATGCCTGATTGCTTGGTTATTAAGGACAAGACCGTTTGGGAGCGGTCCAGCGAGGAGGAGCGGGAAATGGCGACGCGCATTCGCGTGCTATCAGGCTGTGCCGCCTTTGGCGTAGCAGCGTTCATGCTGACCGGCACGGCCGCGCAGGCGACCACCCTGTCCGCATTTAATACCAGCGTCAGCGCGACGGCCTCGCCGTCGCCGACGTACACCCCGCCGACGCCAGTGCCGACGTGCCCCTGCGGTACGAAGACCCCGAAGCCGACGCCCCCGCCGACACCGACGCCGACCTGCACCTGTATGACGGCGACACCGACGCCGACACCGACGACACCGACGCCGACGGCGACGCCGACCCCCACCCCGACTCCGACCGTCACGCCCGTCGTGACCGTCTCGCCCACCGCGACGGCGACGCCTACCGTGGCTCCGACCGGCGGGGCTGGCACCGGCGGCGGCGGCAGCATCAGCGGTGGCGGCAGTAACCTGCCGCTGGCGGCCGGCGGCGGCGCGGTGGCGATCGCCGCGGGCGGCCTGGGCCTGTTCGCCTTCCGTCGCTGGCGCAGGACGCGTCCCGTCGCTTGAGGCCGTTGTAGTTGGCTCGACACCGGCGTTCGCCCGCGGGCCGCAAGGCCCTGGGCGTCGCTCTCGCGGCCGCCGTGCTGTGCGCGGCCGGCGTGAGCGTGGCCGCGTTCGGGCTGCTGGACGGAACTCCCGCCGATGCCGGGGCGACTTTCACCCCGGCATCGGTGACGACGGCCCCGCCCCGGCTGGTCCGCGATGTCCAGGCCAAGCCGCTGGCCCGGTCCGTGCCGGTCAGCATCCGGATCCCCGCGATCGG
This sequence comes from uncultured Actinomycetes bacterium, assembly GCA_963806335.1. Taxonomy (GTDB): domain Bacteria; phylum Actinomycetota; class Actinomycetes; order Streptosporangiales; family Streptosporangiaceae; genus Palsa-504. The sequence goes on along the minus strand of CAWDXO010000006.1, from coordinate 105,236 downwards.
CGTCAGCGCCCAGGTCATGGCGGTCGGCCAGAACGCGGACGGCACCGTCCAGGTGCCGCCGCTCGACGCTCACAACCTGACCGGCTGGTACCAGTACGGACCGACGCCGGGCCAGCGCGGCGCCTCGGTCATCCTCGGGCACGTGGACTCGCTCACCGGGATCTCGGTGTTCTACTACCTCAAGGATCTCAAGGCCGGGGACAAGATCTACGTCACGCTGGCCGACGGGAAGACGGCACCCTTCGCGGTCGACGGCGTGCAGAAAGTCTCCAAGGACGCCTTCCCGACCGCGTCGGTCTACGGGAAGGCCGATTACCCGAGCCTGCGGGTGATCACCTGCGGCGGGGCCTTCGACAAGGCGACCGGTCACTACCTGTACAACATCATCGTGTACGCGCACCTCATCAGCGCGTAGGCCCCGCGCTCAGGCCCGCTCAGGCCCCGCGCTCGGCCCGGACCGCGAGCAGTGCGGCCTGGGTGCGGTCCTGGACGCCGAGCTTGGCCAGCACCGAGCTCACGTGGGCCTTCACCGTCTTCTCGGCGACGCCCAGGGCGCGGGCGATCTCCCGGTTGGACCGCCCCTGGGCCAGCTCGGCCAGGACCTCGCGCTCGCGGCTGGTCAGCGCGTCCATCCCGCCCCAGCTGACGCTGGGAGTGCGCACCAGCGGGCCGGCCGCCCCGGGCGCGAGCAGCAGGTGGCCGTCGTGCACCGACCGGATCGCGCGCACCAGCGCATCGGGGTCGACGTCCTTGTACAGCACCCCCGCCGCCCCTGAGCGCATCGCCAGGCTGGCCGAGGCGGGGTCGGTGGCGCTGGTGAGCACCAGCACCCGCGCGGTGCTACCGCGGGCTTTCAGCTCGGTGAGCACGGCGATGCCGTCCCGGCCGGGCAGCTTCAGGTCAAGCAGGATCACGTCTGGGGCGCGAGAGGCGGCCAGGGTGAGCGCGGTATCGCCGTCGTCCGCCTCGCCGGCCACCTCGATCCCGTCCTGCACCTCAAGCAGCACCCGCAAGCCCTGCCGGACCACCGGGTGGTCGTCGACGATCAGCACGGAGATGGGCTGCGCCATCGCTCGCCTCCCCCGGTCACGGGCACTTTCATCCGGACGACGGTGCCCGAACGGCCCGAACGGATGGTCAGCACGCCGCCTGCCGCGGCCGCGCGCTCGCGCATCGAGGCCAGCCCCAGCCCGCTCGACGGCATCTCGGGCACGAACCCGTGCCCGTCGTCGGCCACCTCGAGCACGACCCGGCGCGGGGTCCGTTCCAGGGCGACGCGGATGCGGGACGCCCCGGCGTGCCGCAGCGCGTTGTGCAGGGCTTCCTGCGCGACCCGGTACAGCGCGGCCTCCACCGGCGGCCCGAGCCCGGGCAGGTCCGCGGCGGAGAACGCCACCGGGATGCCGTGCGCTCGCCCGGCCAGCTGCACATAGCTGCGCAACGAGCAGGCCAGCCCCGCCGCCGCCAGGTCGGGCGGGGCCAGGCCGTCGATCACCGCGCGCAACTCGGCGTGCGCCTCGGCGCCCAGCGCGCCCACCACGTCGATCTCCGCCTTGACCCGGGCCGGGTCCACCGGGTCCCGCTGCACCAGGACCGCGGCGGCCCGCGCGTGCGCCCTGATGCTGAACAGCTTCTGGGTGACCGCGTCGTGCAGGTCCCTGGCCAGCCGGGAGCGCTCCTGCATGACCGACAGCTCCCGGCTGCGCTCGTAGAGCCGGGCATTGGTCAGCGCGATCGCCGCGTGGGCGGCGAACAGCGAGAGGATCTCCTCATCCCGCTCGGTGAAGCCGCGGCCGGCCGCCGCGGCCGGCACCTTGGTCGCCGCGAAGATGATGGCCAGGACGCGGTCGCCGTCGCGCACCGGCACGCCGAGGAAATGCGACATCTGCGGATGGGCGGCGGGCCAGCCCTCGAACCTCGGGTCCTCGCGGATATCCGCCAGCCGTTCGGGCTTGCCCTGGTTGAGCAGCACGCCGAGCATCCCGTGCCGGCGCGGTAGCGGGCCGATCGCCCGCTGCTGCGCCGCGGTCATCCCGTCCACGATGAACTCGGCGAACGAGTCGCCCTGGTCGGGCACCCCCAGCCCGGCGTAACGCGCGCCGACCAGCGACCGGGCGGACCGCACGATCACCTGCAGCACGTCGCGCACCGACATCTGCCTGGTGACAGAAAGCACCGCCTGGCTCACCTGGTAGAGCTCATCCAGCCCATCGCTCACGTCCCTGACGGTAGCCGGGCGGGGCGAATATCGCATCGGCTGGGGGTCTTAAGACCATTGGCCCGGGCCCGACCGGGCCGGGGACCGATGCGCGGCGACGCCGGGCCGCCTAGCGTGCAAAGACATGAACACGCCAACCGCACTGATCACGGGGGCCTCCCGCGGACTGGGCCGGGCGCTGGCCGCCGGCCTGGCCCGCGAGGGCTTCGCCCTCATCATCGACGCGAGGAACGCCGCCGCGCTAGACGCGGCGGCCGAGGAGATACGGGCCGCGGGCGGGGCCGTCACCGCGATCAGCGGCGACGTCACCGACCCCGGGCACCGCGCCGCCCTCGCCCGGGCCGCGGCAGCCGCGGGCCGGCTTGACGTCCTGGTGAACAACGCGGGAACGCTGGGCGCGACCCCGCTGCCCGCGCTGGCCGACTATCCGCCCGGCGACCTGCGGGCGGCCTTCGAGGCGAACGTGATCGCCCCCATCGCGCTGACCCAGCTGCTGCTGCCCCGGCTGCGCGCGGACGGCGGCGCGGTGCTGAACATCACCTCGGACGCGGCGGTGGAGGCCTACGCGGGCTGGGGCGGCTACGGCGCCGCCAAGGCCGCTCTGGAGCAGGCGTCGAACGTGCTGGCCGCCGAGGAGCTCGCGATCCGCGTCTGGTGGGCCGACCCCGGCGACCTGCGCACGGATCTGCACCAGCAGGCCTTCCCCGGGGAGGACATATCGGACCGGCCCCGGCCCGAGTCGGTCGTCCCCGCGTTCGTCCGGCTCATCACGCAGCGGCTGCCGAGCGGCCGGTACCGCGCCGCCCACCTCATGCCGGCCGGGCGGTAGTCCGGTGGTCATCGATTTCACCTTGCCCGCCGAGCGCGAAGCCCACGACCCGCCCGAGGCCCGCGGCGCGTCCCGCGACCAGGTCCGCCTGCTGGTCAGCCGCCGCTCGTCCGGCGAGATCAGCCACCACGCGTTCGGCGACCTGCCCGGCCTGCTGCTGCCGGGCGACCTGCTGGTCATCAACAACACCGGCACGCTGCCGGCTCAGGTCCGGGCGGGCGGCGGGCTGGCCGTGCACTTCTCCACCCCGCTGCCCGGCGGCGGCTGGCTGATCGAGCTGCGCCAGATCAAAGACAAGATCTCTCTGCCGAACGGGCACGGGTACCCCGGGCAGGTCATCGACTTGCCCGCGGGGGCGGCGCTGAGGCTGGAGGGCCGGGCCACGGCCCGGCTCTGGCGGGCCAGGCTGTCGGTCGCGGTGGTGCCCTACCTGCTCCGGCACGGCGTCCCGATCAGGTACTCCTACGTGCGCCGCGACTGGGCGCTGCCGTTTTACCAGACGGTGTTCGCGCAGGCGCCGGGCAGCGCCGAGATGCCGAGCGCCAGCCGCGCGTTCACGCCGGCCCTGGTCACCGAGCTGGTGGCGCGCGGGGTGCTGATCGCCCCGGTCACCTTGCACACCGGGGTGTCCTCGCTGGAAGCCGGCGAGGATCCTTACCCGGAGCCCTACGACGTCCCGCCCGCGACGGCGCGGCTGGTCAACCACGTGCGGGCGAACGGCGGCCGGGTCGTCGCCGCGGGCACCACCGTCGTCCGCGCGCTGGAGACGGCCGCGCTCGGGCCGGGGCCCGCCGGGGCGGCGGCGGCCGCGGGCTGGACGTCGCACGTGGTCACGCCGCAGACCGGGGTCAAGGTGGTCGACGGGCTGCTGACCGGCCTGCACGAGCCGCGGTCCTCGCACCTGCGGATGCTGGCCGCGTTCGCCGGAGGCGACCTGCTGAGCCGCTGTTACGAGGCCGCGATCTCCGCCGGGTACCTATGGCACGAGTTCGGCGACGTGCACCTGCTGCTGCCCTAACGGAGGTGGGGTAGCCTGGCGCCGCCATGAATACACCGCGGGCCACCCTGCTCATCACCCTGACCGGCCGGGACCGGCCGGGGGTGACCTCCAGGCTGTTCGCCATCCTCGCCCGGCACCCGCTCAGCGTCCTGGACGTCGAGCAGGTGGTGATCCGCGGCCGGCTGGTGCTCGGCGTGCTGCTCGGCTGCGACTCGCCGCCCGACCTGACCGGCATCCACGCCGCGGTCAGCGCGCTCGCCGGTGATCTCGGCCTGGAGGCCGAGATCACCACCGGTTCGGACCGGGCCGCCCCGTCCGAACCGGCCGCGGCCCGGGCCGGGCGGCTGCACGTCACCCTGCTCGGCAGCCCGCTGGCGCCAGCCGCGATTACCGCCATCGCCGGCCGGATCGCCGCGAGCGGAGCGAACATCGACCGCATCGGCCGGCTCGCGCAGCAGCCCGTGACCTGCATCGAAATGGACGTCTCGGGCGCGGATCCGGCGGTGCTGCGGGAGGACCTCGCGCGGGCCGCGGTCGCGCAGGGCATCGACGTGGCGGTCCAGCGCGGCGGGCTGCACCGGCGGGCGATGCGGCTGATCGTGATGGACGTCGATTCCACCCTCATCCAGGACGAGGTGATCGACCTGCTGGCCGCCCGGGCCGGCTGCGCCGAGGAGGTCGCGAAGGTGACGGCGGCCGCCATGCGCGGCGACCTCGACTTCGCCGGGTCGCTCCGCGAGCGGGTGGCCCTGCTGGCCGGCCTGGCGGCCGGGGTGCTCGACGAGGTCCGGGGCGACCTGCGGCTGACGGCGGGCGCGCGGACGCTGATCGGGACCCTGGGCGGGCTCGGCTACAAGTTCGGGATCGTCAGCGGCGGCTTCGTCCAGGTGATCGGCCCGCTGGCCGCCGAGCTCGGCATCGGCTACGTGGCGGCCAACGTGCTGGAGATCAGCGGCGGAAAGCTGACCGGGCGGCTGTCCGGCCCGGTAATCGACCGGGCCGGCAAGGCGGCCGCGCTGCGCCGGTTCGCCGCGGACGCCGGCGTGCCCCTGTCCCAGACGGTGGCCATCGGAGACGGCGCCAACGACCTCGACATGATCGCCGCCGCCGGGCTCGGCGTCGCGTTCAACGCCAAGCCGGTCGTCCGGGACGCGGCCGACACCTCCCTCAGCGTCCCCTACCTAGACGCCGTCCTGTACCTCCTCGGCATCTCCAGCGAAGACGTAACCGCGGCCGCGCCGCCCAGCGCCGCACCGTCCCCCACGTCATGAAACCCGGGTTCCAGCACACTGGGATGTGCTGGAACCCGGGTTTCATGACGGTGCCGAAGGCCTCCGGGCCGCTACTCGGAGCGCTTGGCGGCGGGCGCGGGGTCGGCGGCGGCGTCCTTGGTCATGGCTTCGGCGACGTCCGCGCCGCTGACCTCGGGCGCTCCCTCGACCGCGGGCGAGACGGCCCCCGGCACCTCGGCGGCCGCGGGCGCCTCCGGGCCTATGCCCGAGGAACGGCGCTTGGAGATCACGATCGCCACGACCACGATGGCCACCGCGCCGACCGCTACCCCGGTGCGCAGCCCGACGTTGCTGCTGTACTTCACCACGCTGGTCGCGACCAGCAGCGACACCAGGTTGATCACCTTGAGCAGCGGGTTGATCGCGGGACCGGCGGTGTCCTTGAACGGGTCGCCGACGGTGTCGCCGACGACGGTCGCGGCGTGCGCCTCTGAGCCCTTGCCGCCGTGCTCGCCTTCCTCGACGAGCTTCTTGGCGTTGTCCCAGGCGCCGCCGGAGTTGGCCAGGAACACCGCCATCAGCACCCCGGTCGCGATGGCGCCGGCCAGGTAGGCGCCGAGCGTGGCATACCCGAACGCGAAGCCGACGGCGATCGCGACCAGCACCGCGAGCAGGGCCGGGGTCACCAGCTCGCGCAGCGAGTCCCTGGTGACGATGTCGACCACCCGGCTGTAGTCGGGCTTCTCGGTGTAATCCATGATGCCCGGGTGGGTGCGGAACTGGTTCCGCACCTCCAGGACCACGCGCTGCGCCGCCCGGCCCACCGCGCTGATCAGCAGGCTGGCGAACATGAACACCACGGCGGCGCCGATGATCACGCCGACCAGGACCCTCGGCTGGTCGACCGACAGGCTGAACGTGCCTGCCCTGCTGCCGAGCGCCTGCTCAATCGTGGTGCGGAAGGCGCCGAACAGCGCGGTCGCGGCGAGCACCGCGGTCGCGATCGCGATGCCCTTAGTGATCGCCTTGGTGGTGTTGCCGATCGCGTCCAGGTGGGTCAGCGCCGCCGCGCCCTCGCCCGTGACGTCGCCGGACATCTCCGCGATGCCCTGCGCGTTGTCCGTCACCGGGCCGAACGAGTCCATGGACACGATCACGCCGACGGTGGTCAGCAGCCCGCCGCCGGCCATCGCCACCGCGAACAGCGCGATGGTGGCGTTCCCGGTGGCGAGCAGGTAGGAGCCGAAGACGGCGGCGGCGATCAGCAGCGCGGCGTACACGGCTGATTCCATCCCGTACGCGATCCCGGACAGGATTACCGTGGCCGCGCCGGTCTCCGAGCTCTGCGCGATATCCCGGACCGGCCGCCGGTTCACCTCGGTGAAGTACCCGGTCAGCAGCTGGATGGCGCTAGCCAGCACGATGCCGATCAGCACCGCCCCGAACGCGATCCAGCGCGGGTTGCCGTTGTAGGCCGCGATGGCCGGGTCGGTGATGCCCTTGAACTCGCTGAACTTGGCAGGCAGGAAGGTGAAGCAGGCGATCGCCACCCCGATGACCGAGATCAGCGCGGAGATGAAGAAGCCGCGGTTGATCGCGGTCATCCCGCTGCGGTCACCCTTGCGCGGCGCGACCACGAAGATCCCGATTACCGCGGTGATCACCCCGATCATCGGCACGATCAGCGGGAAGACCAGGCCCTTGTCGCCGAACGCGACCTTGCCCAGGATCAGCGAGGCCACCAGCATGACCGCGTAGGACTCGAACAGGTCCGCGGCCATGCCCGCGCAGTCGCCCACGTTGTCACCGACGTTGTCCGCGATCGTCGCGGCGTTCCGCGGGTCGTCCTCCGGGATGCCCTGCTCGACCTTGCCCACCAGGTCCGCGCCCACATCGGCCGCCTTGGTGTAGATGCCGCCGCCGACACGCATGAACAACGCCAGCAGCGCCGCGCCGAAGCCGAAGCCTTCCAGCACCTGCGGCGCGTTGCCCTTGTACAGGAGCACCACGATCGCGGCGCCGAACAGGCCCAGGCCCACGGTGAACATCCCGGCCACGCCGCCGGTGCGGAACGCGATCCGCATCGCGCGCTGCTCACCGCCGTCCCGGGCGGCGGCCGCCACCCGGACGTTGCCGCGGACGCACAGCGACATCCCCGTGAACCCGGTGAGCGCCGAGAAAGCGGCGCCGACCAGGAAGAAGATCGACCGGCCCCAGCGCACCCCGCCGGTATCGGCAGGCAGCGGCAAGAGCACGAAGAAGATGATGACCACGAACACGCCGACGGTCTTGAACTGACGGCGCAGGTACGCGGCCGCGCCTTCCTGCACAGCCCTGGCGATTTCCTGCATCCGCTGGGTGCCCTGGCCGGCCGCGAGTACCTCCCGCACCAGCACGCCAGCCACGCCGAGCGCGAGCAGCGCTACGACGGCGACGATGACAACCCAGGTCAGGTTGGAGCCGCTCACGGTGGCGGTGTTCGCCGCCAGCGCGGAGACTTGCCTGAACATTCGACCTCCTGGAATCCGAGCGGGAGACGTTTGCCGATCGGGACTAAACGGGTGGCCGGGAGTCTACGCACGCGCGAGCCGAACCACGAACACGGGACCGTTCCTAACAATTTCGTGATCCTACCGTTATCGTTAAGGTGGCTGAACGTAACCATCGGGACAAGAGCGACCGCTGAGTAATGAGGGGAACAAGTCAGACCGTAGCGGCCGACGGCCAGCTCATCCGGACGCTCACGCCTGAGCTGGTGGATGAGACGCGCACATCGTCGGCCAGGCCGGAGATCACGGCCAGCCCGAACCCGGCGGGAATCACGCCGCCGTCTTCCTCATGCGCGAGCTCCAGGGCACCGCCCTGGCCCGCCCGCGCCCCGTTGGCGCTCGCCGGGCCGGTGGGAGCATGATCGCTCACCACGACCACGAACCGCTCACCCTGGTCGGTCATCTCGATCCGGACCGGCTCGGCCGGGCAATGCCGCCGGTGCGCCTCGACCGCGCGCGAGCAGGCCTCGCCCACGGCCAGGCGCACCTCGTCAAGCAGCTCCTCGTCCACGCCGCTGCGCCGCGCGACCGCGGTGGCGACCAGCCGCGCGGTGCGAACATGCGCGGGCAGCGGCGTGAACGTCACTTCGACGGTGGACATGCCGAAGGCCTACCGCCTTACTTCTCGAGCTTCTTGGCCGCGATCGCGGCGTCCACCGTCTCGTGGATGCCGAAAACCTTCGTCAGCCCGGTGATCCTGAAAATCTTGAGTATCCGCTCCTGCGTGCACACCAGATCCAGGGACCCGTCGTGCGCGCGCACTCGCTTCAGCCCGCCGACCAGCACGCCGAGACCGGTCGAGTCCAGGAACTCGACCTTCTCCATGTTGACGACGAGCTGGTAGTTGTTCTTGTTCACGAGATCGATGAGCAGCTCACGGAGCCGAGGCGCCGTGTAGACGTCAATCTCGCCTTCCACGTCGACGACCTCGATGCCGTCCTTGTTGTAGTGACCCAGCTTCAGATCCACAAATCCTCCAGCGCCATGCAAGGCGTCATCCATGCGTCCCGCCCCGCCGCGCGGGCTAGCGTAACCAGTGCCTAGGGCGTGATCCTCTGCGGCATTCAACCACGCTCTGGTGTCATGTCTATACGAAATCATGCCTCCGAGCATCCCCCTCCGGGTGACACACTGAAAACCTGTGTCGACCATCACTCCGGTTCCCGCCGCCGGACCACTGACATTCCCGGCCGAAACTCCCGCCGGGCGGGCGGCCATCTCGCCGGCCAGAGCCGGGAACCGCGCCCTGGGCATCCTGCTGGACGCCCCGGGCGCGGGCCGCCCGGTGCACGTGGAGCACATCCCGGCCCGGGCGGGCCGGGAGGCCCCCTGGCCGCCGTGGGTGCCCGCCGAGATCACCGGCGCCTTCGCCGCCCGCGGCGTCAGCGCGCCCTGGACCCATCAGGCGCTCGCCGCGTCGCACGCCCAGGCCGGCCGCCACGTGATCATCTCCACCGCGGCCGCGTCGGGCAAGTCGCTCGGCTACCTGCTGCCTGCGCTGACCGCGGTGCTGGCGGGCGACACGGTCCTTTACGTCACCCCCACCAAGGCCCTCGCGGCCGACCAGCTCGCCGCACTCCGCGCGCTGGCCATTCCCGGCGTACAGGCCGCCACGCTGGACGGCGACTCCACCCGGGCCGAGCGGGCCTGGGCCCGCAGCCACGCCAGGTACCTGCTGACCACGCCGGACATGCTGCACCGCGCGCTGCTGCCCGGACACGAGCGCTGGTCGGGCTTCTTCAGCCGGCTGCGGTACGTCGTGATCGACGAGTGCCACGGGTACCGGGGCGTCTTCGGCTCCCACGTAAGCCACGTGCTGCGGCGGCTGCGCCGGGTGGTGGCACATCACGCCGCGCCCGGCGCGCCGGACCGCCCGGTGTTCGTGCTCGCCTCGGCGACGGTCGGTGCTCCTGGCGTCTGCGCCCGGCTGCTGACCGGGCTGGACGCGGAGGAAGTGACCGATGACGGCTCGCCGCGCGGACCGCTCGCCTTCGCGCTCTGGGAGCCGCCGCTGACCGAAGCCCGCGGCGAGGCCGGGGCCAGGCTGCGCCGGACCGCCACCGCGCAGGCGGCGGACCTGCTCGGCCGGCTGGTCGCGCAGGACGTCCAGACGCTGGCCTTCATCAGGTCCAGGCGCGGCGCGGAGGCGGTCGCGCTGGCCGCCCGCCGGTCGCTCGGCGCCGAGGGCGCCGGGGGCGCCCACGGCGCCGGCGAGGCGAAGGTGGCGGCCTACCGCTCCGGGTACCTGCCCGAGGACCGGCGCCGCCTGGAGTCGGCGCTCAGCGAGGGGCGCCTGGTCGGGCTGGCCACCACCTCGGCGCTCGAACTCGGCATCAACATCACCGGCCTCGACGCGGTGCTCATCGCCGGGTGGCCGGGGACGTGGGCATCGCTGTGGCAGCAGGCGGGCCGGGCGGGACGCAGCGGACAGTCGGCGGCCGCGGTCCTGATCGCCCGGGACGACCCGCTCGACACCTACCTGGTCCGGCACCCGGAGATGCTGATGCGGCACCCGGTCGAGGCCACCGTCCTGGACCCCGGGAACCCGTACGTGCTGGCCCCGCACCTGTGCGCGGCCGCCGCCGAACTGGCCCTGACCGAACAGGACCTGGACATCTTCGGCCCGGCGGCCCGGCCGGTCGTCGATGACCTGACCCGATCGGGCCGGCTGCGCAAGCGCCCGGCGGGCTGGTTCAGCATGCGCAGGAACGCGGCCGCGGCCACCGGCCTGCGCGGCGCCGGCCTGGCACCGGTGCGGGTGGTGGAGGAATCGACCGGCCGGCTGGTCGGCACGGTGGACGAGCCTTCCGCGCACCTGATCGTCCACGAGGGCGCCGTCTACGTGCACCAGGGGGACAGCTACCTGGTCCGCAAGCTCGACCTCGCCGACCGGGTGGCACTCGTCGAGCCCGGCGATCCCGGGTACACCACCACGGCCAGGGATGTGACCGAGGTCGAAGTGCGCGGCGAGTTGCGGGAGATGACCTGGGGGCAGGCCCGGGTGTGCTTCGGCGACGTCCAGGTGACACGTCAGGTGGTCAGCTTCGTCAAGCGCCGCGCCGACACCGGCGCCCCGGCCGGCGAGATACCGCTGGACCTGCCGCCCCGGCTGCTGGCGACCCGGGCGGTGTGGTGGACCGTCTCCGCCGCGGAACGGGACCGGCTGGCCGCCGCAGGAGTTGACCTGGGCGGGGCGGCGCACGCCGCCGAGCACGCGTGCATCGGCATCCTGCCGCTGTTCGCCACCTGCGACCGGTGGGATGTCGGCGGGGTGTCCGCCGGCCTGCACCAGGCGACCGGCAGGCTCACCGTCTTCGTCTACGACGGCCACGACGGCGGAGCCGGCTTCGCCGAACGGGGCTTCCAGGCGGCCCGGGACTGGCTCCACGCCACCAGGCAGGCCATCGCCGGCTGCGACTGCGAGGCCGGCTGTCCTGCCTGCGTGCAATCCCCCCGGTGCGGGAACGCCAACCACCCGCTAGCCAAGCAGGGCGCGGTGGACTTGCTCGACGCTCTCCTCGCCGGATGCCCGGCGAGGTAACGCACCTGAAAGCGCTCAGCGGACACAACTGTCCCTGATGTTCCAGCCGAACAGGAAAACGAGCCGGAAGCCGTCCCCGGAGAGAAAAAGAGGTGGGCCCTGCCGGGGGGGAGAGCAGGGCCCACCGTACGGTCCGGCCCTGGGGGGGAGGCCGGCTCCGTCCTTATAATAAGCTTATCCGAAAAGGGTTCTGGGATCGACCACCGGGTGTCGTATCGGCCCCCCGGCGGCGTATCACCGCAGTTGCCCCTTGCGGCTTCAGCCAATCGAATTACAACATATGCGGCCCTGGTAGAGAAGAGCAATGACCAGATCGCTACCGTTCGGTAAGAACTTTTTTGCTGGTCTCACCCGGTAAGAGGGACAGAGTTGACCTGAGTACGGCCGTCCGACACTGTCCGCTAACAGGCCGGTATATGGTCTTACCCGTTCTTACGTGGCCAAACCTTCTCCGGGGCCCGGCGGAGGCAGGCGACGGCCAGCTACTCGTTAACGGCATGTGATCGCGGTGACTGATTCAGATCACGAATCGGTCACGCGCCGGTCTTTTCAGCCGGGGGTTTTCGTCGTACAACTGTCTTACGGGCGCTGGAGCGTCCGGCACGGCAGCCAGGTACCCACGCGCGACCAGCCGCGGGAGGCGTGTCAGGCCAGGTCAGATTGACCTGACTGACGGAGAAGGTGCACGCTTGGTAGCCAGGTATGACGTGGCTTTCGCAGCGGCGCCCCGGCCAGGGGCGCCGCTCGCATTTCGGGTCGGCCGCGGCGGCGAGGATATGTTCGCTCACGGCGAGAAAGCGTTCCACGACTTCCGGCGAATCGTTACATATCGGGAGTAATCTTCCTCTATGCCGAGCCGCAACTGGCGGGCTGCATCGCGCCGGATCGGATAGCGCCGGATCGCATGCACCAGATCTGGCCGGCCCGCGGCGGCGGCGTCTGGCCCGGGTCCGAAACGCCCGGGCCGGGTCCGGTGCGACGGGCCGGCGGTCAACAACGCTAGCCTTGTTCTTTGGCCCAAAACCTGCTCTAGCCCCGAGGCGATATCGGGCGCGGACACCGATGGCCGTGCCACGCACGGATTGCGGTCCGCACGATGGGAGATGGACTCGATGGTCCGCAGCGAAACACCGGAATCGGCCGGCGGTGATCAGTCGCTTGGGGACCTCGTGTCCCTGGCGGCCAAAGATGTCTCACAGCTGGTCAGGTACGAGATCGACCTGGCCAAGACGGAACTGCGCGAGGACGTGGGGCGGGTCGCCACGGCCGCGGTGCTGATCGGCGGGTCCGCCTTCGCCGGCTGCCTGATCCTCGTCATGCTCTGCATCGCGCTGGCGGAGGGCCTGGTCGCTCTCGGCCTGCCGAGGTGGGCGGCCTTCCTCGCCGTCGCGGTCCTGCTCCTGCTGCTTTCGGCGGCAGCGATAGGGATCGCCGTGCTCAGGGTGCGGAACATGACCGGCCTGCGCAAGACACGCGAAACTGTCACCGAGGGCCTCGGGATGCTGCATCAGGAGGTCCAGCCGCCCGACGGCCAGCACCCCGAGATCGCCGCCGGCAAGTCCCGGTGAGGTGAGCGTGATGGCCGTGGGCGCCGATGCCGCTATCGCCATCAGCGGCCCGTGGGCGCACCGGTCGGTCAGCGCCAACGGGACCCGGTTTCACGTCGCCGAGGCCGGCGACGGGCCGCTGGTACTCATGCTGCACGGCTTCCCCGAGTTCTGGTGGACCTGGCGCCATCAGCTGGCCGGCCTGCCCGGGGCCGGGTTCCGCGCCGCCGCGGTCGACCTGCGCGGCTACGGCGGGAGCGACAAGCCGCCGCGCGGCTATGACCTGGTCACGGCCGCGTCAGACGCGGCCGGCCTGATCCGGGCCATGGGCGAGGCGAACGCGATCGTCGTCGGCCACGGGCTGGGCGGCCTGATCGCCTGGACGCTGGCCGCTTATTACCCGAAGGTGGTCAGGCGGCTGGCGGTGGTCTCGACGGCGCATCCGCTGCGGATGCGGGCCGCGGTGCTCACCGACCCGCTTGGGCAGGGCCGCCGGATCGGCGCCGCAGTCGGCTTCCAGCTGCCCGTCCTGCCCGAACGCCGGCTGCTCAAGGACGGGGCCGTCCGGGTGGGCCGGATGCTCGAGAACTGGTCCGCGCCCGGCTGGCCCGACCGCCAGACCGCGCAGACCTACTCCCAGGCGATGCGGATACCCGCCGTGGCGCACTCCGCGCTGGAATATCACCGCTGGCTCGCTCGCAGCGAGCTGCGGCCCGATGGCCTGCGCTACGCGCGGCACATGCGGGCGCCGATACAGGCCCCGACCCTGCACCTGCACGGCGCGGTGGACCCCTACGTGCTCCCGCGGACCGCTCGCGGCGCCGGGCGGTACGTCGAGGGCCCCTACCGCTGGAGAGTGATCGACGGCGCCGGGCACTTCCCGCACGAGGAACGCCCGGACGTCTTCGACACCGAGCTTTTCGGCTGGCTGGCCGATCCGGAACCCGAGCGTTGACGAGGGATCGCGACCAGTCGGGGCGGCCGCGGAACGCCCGCCCACGCGACGCGCTCGGGCGTCCGCTCCCCCGCGCGCAGGCCGGGGCCGACGTCGGCCTGCCACCCGACGACCTCACGCTCTCCGGTCCGGACGCGGCCAGGCTGGCCGGCCTGCTGCTGCGGGCGGGGCGCCCGTTTCACGCGCACGAGGTGCTCGAGGCGGCGTGGAAATCGGGCCCCCCGCGCGAACGCGACCTGTGGCAAGGGCTCGCGCAGATCGCGGTCGGGCTGACGCACGCGCACCGGGGCAATGCCCGCGGTGCCGTCACGCTGCTCCGGCGGGGCGCGCTGCGCGTCCGCGCGTACCGCGATGGGGGCGAACCGCCGGACGAGGGCGAGCGTCGCCAGCCGTACGGCATGGACCTGGATGCGGTCCTGGCGGCCAGCGACGAGCTGGCGGCGCGGATCGAACGGCAGGGGCTGGCGGACATCCCGGCCGCGGCTCTCGCCCCGGAGCTGATGGCCCTGCCGCCTGGGTCCCCGGCGCCCGGATCCCCGGCGCCCGGATCCCCCGTGCCCGGATCCCCCGTGCCCGGATCCCCCGTGCCCGGATCCCCCGTGCCCGGATCCCCCGTGCCCTAGTCGCAGGACATGGTCGAGACGGGCGTGGTGGCCTGCGCCCCCGCATGGGCATCGGCGGACACCTCAGCCGCGGTGAGCGCAAAGCCGGTGTCGGCCACCCCGACCGCGGCTGCGAATACCACGCCGTCCACGGTGCCCTGGGGCGACAGCAACGGGCCGCCCGAGTTGCCTGACTCCACCAGCGCCCTGATCTCGTAAATCTGCCGGGTCACCGTGCTGGTCTGGTAGATGTTCGGGCCCTGCGCGTTCTGGACGCCGCCGATCCTGGCCGGCACGGTGTGCAGGTCCTGGGCGTCGAGCGGATAGCCGGCCACCACTGCGCTATCGCCGGGACTGGCCTGCCCGGCGAACTGCAGCGGCGTCAGGTTGAGCCCGGGCACGTAAAGGACGGCGACGTCCACCTGCGGGTCGTAGAAAACCACCGTGGCCGGAAGCGTCTCGTTCGTCGTGGTGGTCACCGTCTGCTTTTCCGTCACCCCGGCGACCACGTGCGCGTTGGTGAGAACGTGGTCGGGCGAGATGACGAAGCCAGAGCCCTCGATGGACTTCTGGCAGCTCGGGGCCACGCCCTGCACCCGCACCACCCGGCTGCGGGCGGCCAGGGAGCCCGGGCTCTGCAGAACGGCGGGATCGGGGGCCGGGATCGCGAGAATGCGTTCCGCGCCGATCCCGCTGAACACCTCGGCGTAGGTGCTGTTGCTGGCCAGCAGCCTGCGGAAGTCGGAGAACATGGTCTTGGCGGGCGAGGGCATGAACTTGTCGAGCGTCTGCAGTGCGACCGAACCGTTCACCTGCTGATCCACCACCGGGAACGGGGACCCGACCAGCACGGAGCCGACCACCCAGGCGATCAGCAGGACGGAGACGACGCTGACCGCGGCGCCGCCCACCGAGTCGAGGACCGTCGCCGACCGCCACGTCACCGTCGACCGCATGGCCGCGCCGATCGAGGATGCGATGAACTGCCCGATCACGGCGAAGCTCACCAGCAAGACGACGGCGATGACATCCTGCTGGGTCTGGCCGCCGACCAGGGCCCGCGAAATGCTCGGGCCGTACTCCGCGCCCAGCAGCGCGCCGCCCACGAAACCTAGGAAGCTGAGCACGCCGACGATGAAGCCCTGCCGGTAACCCGAGACGGCGAACGCGGCCACCACCACGATCAAGATGAGGTCGAGCACATCTCCGCGCACGAGCCTAACCGTATAGCGCTTTGCTTACTATCTGGCGCGTCAGCGGCGGTCACAAGTCCATGACCCTGGCGAGGTCCCAGGGCTTCTCCCAGCCGGCCAAGGCGAGCAGGCGGTCGACGAGCACGGCGGTGAATCCCCAGATGAGCATCCCCCTGACCAGGAAAGCGGGCGTGGTACGTCCGTCGCGTACGCGCACCATCAGGCGGACGCCGGGATCGGCCAGTTCGGCCAGGCTGACCCGCTCCACCGCGGCGACCTCGCCTGCGTCGACCGGCGCGACCGCGGACGGCCGCCGCCACCAGGCCAGCACGGGCACGACCCGGAAGCCGGTCCGCTCGATGAACACCTCGGGCAGGGTGCCGACGACCTCGACGCCGACTGGGTCGAGGCCGACCTCCTCGGCCGCTTCCCGCAGCGCCGCCCCGACCGGTCCCTCGTCCCCGGCGTCGATGGCCCCGCCGGGGAAGGCCGGCTGGCCCGCATGCAGCCGGAGTTCCTCACTACGCCGGATAAAGAGGAGATCGGGGCCTTCCGGGCCGTCGGCGAACAGGATAAGCACCGCCGACGCGCGGCCGCCCGTGGCCGGCGGCGCCATCAGCGGCGGTACTTCCATCGTCTCGGCCGCGGCGGCCAGGTCGCGCAGCCACCCGGGCACGGACCCGGCGGAGGCCGCCAGGCCGCCTGACGTCACGAGAACGGGCCGGGCTTGACGAGCTTCGCGGCCACCACGGGATCGACGGGACCCTCACCGTAGGAGGGGCACAGCCGGGCCAGCGTGCAGGCTCCGCAGGCGGGCCTGCGAGCATGGCAGACCCGCCGGCCATGCCAGATCATGCGGTGCGACAGGTCCGTCCAGTCCTTGCGCGGGATGAGCGTGGCCACCTCGGCTTCGACCTTCTCCGGGTCGGTGCTCGTGGTCCAGCCGAACCTGCGGGCCAGCCGGCCGAAGTGGGTGTCCACGGTGAGGCCGGGGATCCCGAAGGCGTTCCCGAGGACCACATTGGCAGTCTTGCGACCTACGCCGGGCAGCGTGACCAGATCACGCAGCCGCGGCGGCACCTCGCCGCCGAACCGGTCGCACAGCGCCTGCCCGAGCCCGATCAGGCTGTTCGTCTTGGCATGGTAGAAGCCGGTCGACTGGATGATCTTCTCCAGCTCGTCGCGATCCGCGGCGGCGTAGTCCGCGGCGGCGGGATACCGTGCGAACAGGATCGGGGTCACCATGTTGACCCGCTTGTCAGTGGTCTGCGCGGACAGGATCGTCGCGACGAGGAGCTCGAGCGGGGAACTGAAGTTCAGCTCGGTGTAGACGTCCGGGTAGAGCAGGGCCAGTTCCCTGCTGATCCGGCGCGCTCGCCTGACCAGGGCGGTGTGTGAAGGGGGCTCGGCGATCACGGTCCCAGCTTAGGGCCTGCCGGACGCCGGGCCGGGCTGTCACCCGCGCCCGGCCCGGGCGCGCGGTTTACGACGAGGATCCGCTCGGCGCCGGCGGGGCAGGCGGCGTGACCGGGTGCCCCGGCCGGCCGTGCCGGTGCGGGCGGCCGGAGCCGCGCGGGCTAGTGCGTAAAGCCACGGGCCGAGCAATCGGGGGTCCGCCAGGCACCCGATATGCGCGTCGGCGACAAGGAGCGTGTCGCGCAGCGCGATTTGCGCTATTTCGCGATTCCGGAGCATCTGCCAGCAGTACCGGAAGAGCCGGTCACCGTCCGCGTCAAAGAGCTCGGCCAGCGCACCGGGCAGCTTCGCACGCAGGTAGGTCGCTATCTGGGCGTCATTCATGCCGAAAAGCTAGAGCAAACGGGAGCGCTGAGCCACCTATTCAAGGTAACGAGCGCTTAAACCAGCGCTATTTCCATAGTGCACGGAAACGAATCAATGATTGCCGCTGACAGTATTGGCGGCAATTCTCCCAACTGTGTCGGGTTTGGCGTGTACAGCGCATTTGGACGGCTCGTACGCGGCCGGCCTGAGCTGGGCGGCCAGCGGGCCGGTGCCGGGATCGGCCGGGTCGACGTGACGGCCTAGCACGACAATCGCGACCTGGCGGGCACCGGCCTGTTTCAGCGCGGCGGCGGCGGACTGGGCGCTGGCGCCCGACACCCAGCTGTCGTCGAGGAGCAGCACGCGCGCTCCGGCCGCCGTCCGGTCCGCACCGAAGCGGTCCAGGTCCAGGTCACGGCCCTGGCGTCCCGGCCGGATGACGAGCCGGGTCACCGGCAGCCGCAGGTAGGGCGACACCAGCTCGAGCAGCGGGTGCGGTCCCGGGCGGCCGGAGCCGGTCGGCACCACGGCCAGACGGCCGGGCGCCGGCATGCCCGCGTGCCGCCAGACGCAGGCACCGTGATCGTGCAGGAAGGCCAGCAGCAGCACCAGGACCGAGGCCCGCGCGGCGGCGCCCGGCGCCCGGCAGGACTTGTAGCGCCACAGGTCGGCGGCCAGCGCCGTGCCCTTGACCGCGTAGGAGATGGGCACCACGGCGTCGGCGAGCAGGCCGGGGCCGAGCCGCGCGTGGCGGCCGCACTGGTAGCAGCGGGCAAATCCGGGCCGGACCGGCCCCCGGCAGACGACGCAGCTCGCCGGGAAGGCCGGTCCGCCAGCCGCCTGCTCCGGTGCCAGCGGATACAGCGGGTACAGCGGCGGCAGCGCCGACCGCAGCCACCGCCGCAGCGGCGCCCAGGCCTCATCCGGGCCGCCCGGGATCATCGACGCGAGCATGCGCCGATGCTAAGTAAGGGCACCGTCAAAACGCCGCCCTTACCAGTCAGGAATAGACCCTCTCGCGCTCCCTGCACCCGGGCATGTCTCCCCTCAGGCTCCTAGAGACCCTGAAACCCCTCGCGCCCCAGCGCTTACCTCCCTGATCTCACCGCCAACCGGCCCGATGCTCCATCGAGCCGGTCAGGACCGGCCCCATGTTCCATCGAGCCGGTTAGCTGCCGGAGCATCTCAGACCGTCGTGGCCGGCGGAGGACGGTCTGGTCGTGACCCACCTCACACCTGTTAAGCGGTGGTAATGGCTTAGCGATTGGTGACGGCTTCGGCGAATCTCGCTCTTAGGGACGCCTGCTACCTCCTGATGCGGCAGAATGATCCTCGCCAGGAAGGCGGCCGGGCATTTGCGCGGCATCTCCTGCTGCCTGATGCGACTCATGCCAAGGATTGTGTGTGACCAACAGGAGCGACACGGTATGGCCTGGCGCGAGCCGGGACCCGGCCGGCAAGGATACCGCCGGGCACGGGGCCAGCCAGCACGGGGCCAGCCAGCACGGGGCCAGCCAGCACGGGGCCAGCCAGCACGGGGCCAGCCAGCACGGGGCCAGCCAGCACGGGACCAGCCAGCACGGGACCAGCCAGCACGGGACCAGCCAGCACGGGACCAGCCAGCACGGGACCAGCCAGCACGGGACCAGCCAGCACGGGACCAGCCAGCACGGGGCCAGCCAGCACGGGGCCGGCGCGGCGGGATCCCGCCTCGACCGGGCCGTCTGGGCGGTCACCGACGCGGCGCGCCGGCACTGGGTCCTGGGCTTGCTGCTCGCCGCCGGGCTCGCGCTCCGCGCCGTCGCGCAAGTCGGCTATGAGCCCGCGCTGCTGTTCATCGACTCCAAGAAGTACATCTTCGGGACCGACTTCAACACCACGTACTGGGGATCTTTCGATCCGCTCGGCTACACGCTGTTCGTGCTTCGTCCGGTGCTGATGGTCGCGGACCTGGCTTTCGTGGCCCTGCTGCAGCACGTGCTCGGGATCGCGATGGCGATCGCGCTCTACGCGCTGATGCTGCGCCGCGGCGTGACGCGGTGGCTCGCGGCCCTGGCCGTGGCGCCCGTTCTGCTCGACGCCTACCAGCTCAACGCCGAGCAGACGATCATGCCCGACGTGCTGTTCGAGACGCTGCTGGTGGCGGGGATAGTCCTGCTGCTTTGGCAGCCCCGGCCCGCGCTCGGCCTGGTCATCCTGGGCGGGCTCGCGCTCGGCGCGTCCGCGCCGGTCCGCCAGGTGGGCGAGGCGCTCATCGTGCCCGCGCTGGTGTACGTGGTGGCCGTGGCCGGGACGTGGCGCACCCGGCTGCTGCGCGGCGCGGTGCTGACGTTCTGCTTCGTGCTGCCCGTGGTGGGCTACATGGGCTATTCCGCGGTGATCCTGCATTACGGCTTCGAGCTGTCCAACATGGGCGACGCGTACTTGTACGGCCGGACGGCACACGCCGCCGACTGCGTCACGCTGAACGTCCCTGCCGTCGAGCGGCCGCTGTGCCCGACCGCGTCGGTCGCCGCCACCCTGGGCGTCGACGGCCTGGTCAACAACGCCGACTCGCCCCGCGAGCTCTACCAGCCGGTTAACGTCCGGCTGGGCAAGCTGATTCCTACCCTGCCGCTACAGCGGCAGTTCGCCTACAGCGTGCTGCGGCAGCAGCCGCTGCGGGTGACCGGCGATATCGCGGGCGATTCGGTGAAGATCTTCGCCCTGACCAGGAACACCCAGCCGGGCGATACCTCGATCGCCCGCTGGCAGTTCCAGCTCAGCTACCCCTACTATCCCCCAGGCATCTCCCATTACGGCGGAAATAGCGCCACCAACGTCTTCGCCGAGGCGGGTGGCGGCGGGTCCGCCCGGGTAAACCGGACCGCCGCCACCGCGCTGCGGGACTACCAGCTGCACGGTGGGTACACGCCGGGACCGGTCTTCCTGATCGCGCTGCTGGCCGGCCTGGCCGGCCTGTTCACTTTCCGCCGCCGCGATCCGGGTGCTCGGGGACTGGCCCTGGCCTGCCTGCTGATCACGGGCTGCGGGGTCGCCGCGCTGCTCGGCGCGGACCTGTACGAGTTCTCCTGGCGCTATCAGCTGCCCGCGCTGGTCACGCTGCCCGTCGCGGGCGCCCTCGGGGCGACCGCGGTGGTCCGGTCGGTACGCGAGCGACGGTACGCGGCCGCCGCGGCCAAAGATGCTCCGGCCGTCTCCACGGGTGAGCTCGTGGTCGCGCGCACCGAGCAGGTGCCGTAGCCGATGCCCGCTGGGCGGGACGGTGCGGACGTCCGCACGCTCGCATCCGCCGTCATCTACGAAGACAGCTGGATGCGCCTGCGCCGGGACGAGATCGAACGGCGCGACGGTTCCCGCGGCACGTACGCGTTCGTCGAGAAGTCCGACTTCGCGATCGTCGTGCCGGCCGAAAACGCGGGCTTCCACCTGGTCGAGGAATACCGCTACCCGATCGGCCGGCGCACCTGGTCGTTTCCGCAGGGCGGGTTCCCGGCCGGACAGGCGGGCAGCCCGGAAGACCTAGCCCGGCTGGAACTGAGCCAGGAAACCGGGCTGCGCGCCCGCCGGCTGGTCAAGCTCGGGTTCGTGAACGGCGCGCACGGCATCAGCAGCCAGGGCGGCCATGTCTTCCTCGCCACCGGGCTGGAACCGGGCGCGGCGGAACGGGAGGCAGAAGAGCAGGATATGCGCCAGGCGTGGGTGCCCAGGGCCAGGTTCGAGGAGATGATCGGCCAGGGCGACATCACCGATGCCTCCACCATGGCCGCCTACGCCTTGCTGCTGATCGACGAACGCCGCCCGGGCGGCCCGGCTTAAACGCGTTGCCCTCCCCGGGGCGTGCTGCGCAGTTCGTCACCATCGAGGGCGCCCGGCGAGGAGGGGCAACTGCGCCACTCGGCCATGTTCCCGGTACTTGCCGCCGAATGGCCGGACGTGGCGGCCACGCTGCGCGTCCGCCTGGCCGGGCACCAGCGCCCCGGTTACCCGACCCGGCCTGGATCCGGCATCAGCCCAGCAGCGGCGCGAACAGGTCGCCGTGGCGGGCTACCCGGTCCGGCACGTCGCCGGCCGTGAAGAACAGGTCTTCCGGCGCCCGGCAGGCCCCGACCTCGGCCCAGGTCACCGGCGTGGAGACGGTGGGGCGCGACCGCGCCCGCAGCGAGTAGGGAGCCACGGTGGTCTTGGATCCGTTGTTCTGGCTCCAGTCAATGAGGACCTTGCCGGTGCGCAGCGCCTTGGTCATCCGCGACACCGCGAGGCGGGGCTGATCGCGTTCCAGCCGCTCGGCGAACGCCTTGGCCTGCTCGCTGGCCTGATCCGAGGTCACGCCGGAGATGGGGGCGTACAGCTGCAGGCCCTTCCCGCCGGAGGTCTTGGCCAGCGGGGCGAAACCCTCGGCTTCGAGCAGCGGCCGCAGCGCCTCGGCCACCCGGCAGCAGTCGACGATGTTCGCCGGCTCCCCTGGGTCGAGGTCGAAGACCAGCAGGTCGGGCTGACGGACGTCGGGCATCCGCCACATCGGGACGTGCAGCTCCAGGCCGGCCAGGTTGGCCGCCCAGATGAGCGCGGGCAGGTCGTCCACCACCAGGTAGGTGACCATGGTGCCGCGGGCCCGGGAACTGGCCGAGTTGACGCGGGCGGTGCGGATCCAGTCGGGCCGGTGCTCGGTGACGTGCTTGTTGAAGAAGGCCTGGCCGTCGACGCCGTCGGGGTAGCGCTTGAGGGTCAGCGGGCGGCCCGCCAGGTGCGGCAGCAGCGCGGCCGCCACCCGCTGGTAATAGTCGAGCACCTCGGCCTTGGTGAACCCGGTCTCCGGGTACAGCACCTTGGCCAGGTTGGTCAGCGTCAGCGTCCGCCCGTCGACCTGGACGGCCACCTTGGTTTCAGGGCTCACGGACCACGTCCGCGGGATCTATGTCATCGCGCAGCCCGTGGTAGACCGGCGCCCGCATCCGGCCCGCCTTCGTCCACCTGTCGTAGCCCACCCGGATCACCAGCTGTGGCTCTACCCACACGGCCGGGCGGGCATACTCGGGCGGGACCGGGCCGTCGAACGGGGAGTCGGGGCGGCGCAGCGGCCGGAGCTTGTCGCCGAGCATGCGCAGTGTCTCGTCGTTGAACCCGGTCCCGACGTGGCCCGCGTAGATCAGCGCGCCGGACGAGTCATGAACACCGATGAGCAACGACCCGACCTGACCGGTCCGGTTGCCTTTCCCGGGCTTGAAACCGGCCACGACGGCCTCCTGGCTGCGGACGTTCTTGATCTTCCGCCAGTTATCGGTCCGGACGCCGGGCGCGTACTTGGAGGTGAGCCGCTTGGCCACCACGCCTTCCAGGCCGTGGCGGACCGAGACGGCCTGCACGGCGTCGAAATCCTCGCCGGAGAAAGACGGCGGCGTCTGCCAGTACGGCCCGGCCATCGCCAGTTCGTCGAGCAGCGCACGGCGCTCGGCGTACGGCACGTCGAGCAACGGCCTCCCGTCGAGCTGCAGCAGGTCGAACACCAGGTAAGTCACCGGGTTCTGCCCGGCCAGCAGGGCCGCCTGCGACGCCGAGCTGACATGCATCCGCGGTTGCAGCGCCTCGAACTCCGGCCATCCCCCCTCCCCGAACACCACGATCTCCCCGTCGAGCAGCAGCTGCTTACGGGTGGTAGCCGCGCCCAGGCGGGCGAGTTCCGGATAGGCCACCGTGATGTCGCGTTCGGTCCTGGACATCAGGCGAACCCGCCCGCGTTCGATGTACGCCAGGGCCCGGACGCCGTCCCACTTCATCTCCAGCGCCCAGTTTTCCTTATCGCCGGGCACCGCCCCGGTCACCGCGAGCATGGGACGCATGGCCGCGGGCAGCGCCAGCCGCTCCCGGTGGATCATCCACTGGTTACCCCGGGTCTGGAACAGCGCGAACCCCCCGGTGACCCGCTGCCCGTGCAGCCGGACCTTGACCTCATCCGCCGCCCACTTCTCGGTCTCATACGTGCCGCGATCCCAGATCGTGACCGCGCCCGCCCCGTACTCGCCCCTGGGTATCTCGCCTTCGAAGCCGCCGTACTCCAGCGGATGGTCCTCGGTATGCACGGCCAGGTGGTTGACGGCCGGGTCGGCGGGCACGCCCTTCGGCAGCGCCCAGGACACCAGGACTCCGTCCCGCTCCAGCCGGAAGTCCCAGTGCAGCCGCCGGGCGTGGTGTTCCTGGATCACGAACGACCCGCCGCCGCCCGTCCCGGCGGACAGGGCCTCCCCCGCGGAGGCTCCGGCGGGCACCGGCTCGGGCGTGCGGGCGGCGTCGCGCTTGTCCCGGTAGGCCTGCAGCTTGTCCACGTCACCCGGTCTACCCCCGTTAACCAGGCCGGGAACAGGTACGGGCCGTCGTTCGGAATAAAGGCTTTTGAAGTAGGTAAAGTAAGGAACTCGCTCGGGAAGAAAGGGGAACGCTGGATGGGCCTCAGCATCTACGTCGTGCTCGGCAGCGCCGTGGTGGGGTTGCTGGTCGGGCTGACCGGCGCTGGTGGCGGTGCCCTGATGACCCCGATGCTGATCCTGCTGTTCTCGGTGAAGCCCGCCGCGGCTATCTCCAGCGACCTGGTCGCAGCCGTGGTGATGCGGCCGGTGGGCGCGGCGGTCCACCTGCACAAGGGCACGGTCAACCTGCGCCTGGTCGGCTTGATGTCGCTCGGCTCGGTGCCGATGGCGTTCCTGGGCGCGTTCCTGCTGCGCGAGATGGGCAACACCGCCGCCGATCAGAAGAATGTCGAGATCGCGCTCGGTGCGGCGCTGCTGACCGGGGCGATCGCGATGGTACTCCGGTTCATCCTGGACCGCCGGTCCGGTCGGCCGCGCACCGGCAAGATCGCGGAGGTAGCCGTCCGCCCGGTCCCGACCGTGGCGATCGGCATGATCGGCGGGCTGATCGTCGGCCTCACCTCGGTCGGCTCGGGATCCCTGATGATCATCCTGCTGCTATTCACCTACCCGCTGCTGTCCGCGGGCCAGCTGGTGGGGACCGACCTGACGCAGGCGGTCCCGCTCACCGCGGCGGCGGCCCTCGGCGCGCTGGCCTTCGGTCACGTCGAGTTCGGAGTGACCGCGTCGATCATCGTCGGCAGCGTGCCCGCGGTGCTGATCGGGTCGCTGCTGTCGTCGCGGGCCCCCGACCGGTTCATCCGGCCAGCCATCACCTTGGTTATCCTCGCGTCCGGCCTGAAGTACATAGGCGTGGGCACCTACCCGCTGGGCTGGACCATGGCGGCCATCCTGGCCGTCGGCGCGGTCTACCTGCTGGCCCGGGCGCGGCCGTGGCAGCAGGGCCGGACGCCGGCTCTGACGCGCCCGGACCCGGCGGCCAGTCCGGCGGACCCGCCCACCGGATCGGCCGATCCGGTGGGCGATCCGGTGGACGACGTGCGGGTCAGGTAACCGGTCCGGCCGCGTACTTCTCTACCAGGGCGCCGACTGCTGGCAGGGCCGCCACGATGTGCTTGGCCGCACCGCCGCGGACGGCGCCGTACGCCTTCAGGATCGTGGCCCGCCGGGAGACCTTGGCCCGGGCGTCGGTCACGGACAGCAGGGCCTCGGACACCTCATCGCCGCGCTTGACCAGGTAGTCGCCGAACCCGGAGGCGCCGGAGGCGTGGAAGTCCGCCCAGAACGGCTCAAGCTCGGTGACCATATCCGGGAGCAGGGATTCCACCGTCGAGGCGATGTAGCCCGAGGCGAGGGTGTTCGCGGTCTTGTACGCCAGCTTGACGGCGGTCCCGGAGACCCCGGACTTGGCGGAGACCTCCTGCTCGATGAGCCGTTGGCAGTCGGCGGTCACGTGCGGCCAGGCGTCCGGCGTGAGCAGGGCTTCCTGCAGGGTCGCGGCCATGAGCGTCGTGTTCTCCTTGTCAGTGGGGGATCCGGCGCCTTCGGGAGCCCCGGGCCGCGCCCTCGCGCCCGGCTCCCCTCCAGGCCAGACCAAGCTAGCCGACGCACGTGCCGTCCGTTACCGGAGTTTCGCTACTGTGACTTCTGCGACGGCTGGCGCCCATACAGTGGTCGCGTGACCGAAACCTGGCAGGTGGAGCCCTCCGGGCCGCTGCGCGGCGACATCGGCGTGCGCGGCTCGAAAAACGCCGTGACCAAGCACATGGTCGCCGCCATGCTGGGCGACGGGCCCAGCACGATCCGCAACGCCCCGGAGGTCGGGGACGTCGATATCACCGCCGCCATGCTGGAGTCGATCGGCTATCACGTCGGCCGGGCCGGGGCGGAGATCACGATCGCGCCGGGATGCGTGGTCCAGCCGCGGGTACCCGAGGCGTTCACCGGGCTGAACCGGATCCCGATCCTGATGCTCGGGCCATTGCTGCACCGGACCGGCGAGGCGTTCGTGCCGCTGGTCGGCGGCGACCCGATCGGGCGCCGGCCGGTCGACTTCCACGTCGCCGCGCTGCGGGCGCTCGGCGCGGAGGTCGAGGCAGGCCCGGCCGGAATCACGGCGCAGGCCAAGCGCCTCTACGGCACGCGGATCGACCTGCCGTACCCCAGCGTGGGCGCCACCGAGACGGTGCTGCTTTCCGCGGTGCTGGCGGAGGGCAAGACCGTGCTGCGCGGCGCGGCCACCGAGCCTGAGGTGGTGGAGCTCGCGCTGTTCCTGCAGCGGATGGGGGCCCACATCGAGCTCAGCCCCGACCGGCGGATCGTGATCGAAGGCGTGCCGCGGCTGCGCGGGGCCTCCACCCGGCTGGCCGGCGACCGGCTCGAGGCGTTCTCCTACCTGGTGGCGGGGCTCATCACCAAGGGCGAGGTACGCGTGCACGGCTGCCCGCAGGACCGGCTGGTCACCGCGATCACCACGCTGGCCCGGATGGGCGCCCAGGTCGACATCACCGATGAGTGGATCACCGCCTCGGCACCGGACGGGTTGCGGCCGGCCGCGGTGCACACCAACACCCATCCCGGCTTCATGACGGACTGGCAGCAGCCGCTGATGGTGCTGTTCACCCAGGCCGACGGGATGTCGGTGCTGCACGAGACGGTGTTCGAGAACCGGCTCGTCTACGTGCCCGCGCTGCAGAAGATGGGGTGCGAGATCGAGGTGTTCGCGGCCTGCCTCGGCGGCCCCGCGTGCCGGTTCCATGACACCAACGCGGTGCACTCCGCGGTGATCAGGGGGATCTCGAAGCTGCGCGGCGCCGACGTCACCCTGCCCGACGTGCGCGCCGGGTTCTCCGCGGTGCTGGCCGCGGCCGTGGCCGACCGGCCTTCGGCGTTGCGCGGCATCCACCATATCGAGCGCGGCTACCACCGGCCGTTCGACCAGTTCGCCTCGCTGGGCCTGACCATCAGGCGCGGCTGACCCACCGAGCGCAGCATTCCCCGGCGAAACACCGCGTGGGTCGCTAAGGTAACGCTTTAACATCGGAGCGGCAACTGACGAGCGAGGCGCGCGGAAGCCAGTGCAGGCAACGAAGGCCGGGCCCGGCCATCGCCGGCCGAGGCGGACCAGCGGCGCGAGGATCGCGCTCGGGACGCTGACGGCGGTGCTGGTCGTGCTGGCGCTCGGGGCCTACGGCCTGGGCCGGATGCACGACCGGGCCACGACCCAGACACTGGCGGACCCGTCGGGCACGGCGTGTTCACCAGCCCAGGGAGCACTCGATGCGGGCTGCGCTTCGTCCGCACCTGGCGTCGCCGACGGCACGGGACTCAGCGGCGGGGAACCCCCGGCCTGGCCCGGCGGCTTGCCTGTCCGCCACCGGGAAGCCCTCCGGACCTCGCTCGCCTCCCCCACGCCGACGACCAGCCCGTCCAGCGCGAGTGCCGCGCCTAGCCCCAGTCCGACGCCGAGCCGGGTGGCGTCAGCGGTGGCGGGGGCGACGGACGACGCGGCCGCCTCGCAGGTGCTGGCGGTGATCAACCAGGCGCGGGCCCAGGCCGGGCTGCCCGCCTACACGCTGAGCACGGGCCTGGACGCCAGCTCGCGGGCCCACACCCTGGTGATGGCCGGCGGCTGCGGCCTATCGCACCAGTGCCCGGGCGAGGCCGCCGTGGGCGTCCGCCTGACCCAGGCCGGCGTGGCGTGGTCGTCATTCGGGGAGAACATCGGCACGGGTGGCCCCGAGCCCGATACCGCCGCGGCCATCGCGCAGATGGCGGTGACCCTCACCCAGGACATGCTGAATGAGCAGCCGCCGGACGACGGCCACCGGCTGAACATCCTCAGCTCCTCGTTCCGCTATGTCGGGATCAGCGTGCTGCGGGCGGCCAGCGGCAGCGTCTGGATGACGCAGGACTTCTCCGGCTAGCTGGCTGTTGTCGTTCAGGCATGGTGCGCCTGGTTAGGCTGCTGTGCATGACGACGGCGTTCGTGCTCGGCGGCGGGGGCCTGCTCGGCGCACACGAGGTCGGCATGCTCCGCGCGCTTTCCGACGCCGGAATCCGGCCCGACCTGGTCGTGGGCACCTCGATCGGGGCCCTCAACGGCGTCCTGGTGGCGGCGGACCCGGCGGGTGCGGCGGCCCGGCTCAGCCAGATGTGGCAGGGAGACGAGTTGCGGCTGGCGTTCAGTGAGACGATCTGGGGTCGCGCGATCCGGCTGCTGCGTTCTGGTACGCACCTGCACTCGCTCGAGCCGCTGAGCCGGCTGCTCGGCCAGGTGCTCCCCGGCAGCACCTTCGCCGACCTGGAGCTCCCGTTCCAGTGCGTGGCGGCCAGCATCGAGGACGCCTCCGCCCGGTGGTTCGCCAGCGGGCCGGTGGTACCCGCGGTCATGGCCTCGTGCGCCGTGCCCGGGCTGCTGCCGCCCGTCGAGATCGACGGCGCCCACTACTTCGACGGCGGCCTGGTGGACTCGATCCCGGTCGGGCGGGCGGTCGCGCTGGGGGCCAGCACCGTCTACGTCCTGCACGTAGGGCGGATCGAAAGCCCGCTGGCCGTGCCGACCCGCCCGTGGGAGGTGGGGCTGGTCGCGTTCGAGATCGCCCGCAGGCACCGGTTCCACGAGGAGATGTCGTCGCTGCCCGACGATGTCCAGGTCCATGTGCTGCCCGCGGGCGGCGACCGGCTCCCGCCGGGACGGTCGCAGTTCAAGTACCGGGACAAAACCAGGGTCGGGCTTAGTATCGAGCGAGCGTACACGGCGTCCGCTAGCTATCTCGCCGCGCTGGCCAGTAACAATTCAGGCATCTGAGGACGGGAGGGGCTGTGCTCCCACCCACGCTGGTCCGCCGCCTCGTGCTGGCGCCGCTGGTCGTCGCCATCGCGGTCGCCTTCCTCGTGCTTTCTCCTTTCCTGGCGCTGGCGGCGCTGGTATCCGGGCTGGCTGCGCGGTCGCGGGCCGGCCATATGCGCAGCCTGCGGCTGGTGGGCTTCGCTTCGATATGGTTCATCGCGGAGACCGTGGCGCTCCTTGTGCTGCTAGGCCTGTGGGTCGTGAGCGGGTTCGGCGGCCGGCTGAGCACCGAGCCCTATCAGAGCCGCCACTACGCGGTCGTGCGGTGGTTCCTCGACACGCTGTACAACGGGGCGGAAAGGACGTACGGGCTGCGGGTCGAGGTCGAGGAACCCGAACTCACCGCGGCGGAGCGGAGCGCGCGGCTGGCCCGCCCGGTCATCGTGCTTTGCCGGCACGCCGGACCTGGCGACTCGTTCCTGCTCATCCATCAGCTGCTGTCCGTTTACGGGCGGCGGCCGCGGGTGGTGATGAAGGCGGCCCTGCAGCTCGATCCCAGCCTGGACGTGGCGGGCAACCGGCTGCCCAACGTCTTCATCCAGCATAGTAAAACCGGCGAGAACATCTTCACCGAGCAGATCCAGCGGCTGGCCCGCGGGCTCGACCAGACCGGCGCGCTGGTGATCTTCCCCGAAGGGGCCAACTGGACGCCCGGCCGCTGGCGCCGCGGCATCCGGCAGCTCGAGCACCAGGGCCGTGACGATCTGGCCGCGCGCGCCCGGGACATGCCCAACCTGCTCCCGCCGCGGCCCGGCGGGACGCTCGCGGCCATCGCGGCCTGCCCGCAGGCCGACGTGGTCTTCGTGGCGCACGCGGGCCTGGACAACATCATCAGCGTCGGCGACGTCTGGCGGAACTTCCCCGTCGACCAGGTCATCCGGGCGAAGTGGTGGCGGGTGCCGGTCGATCAGGTACCGCGTTCGGTCGGGCATGAGGCGCAGGTGCAGTGGCTCTACCACTGGTGGGAACGCATCGACAGCTGGATCTCCCAGAACCGCCCGCAAGGCGCGCTGGTCCTGGAGTCCGAAGCCGTCGTCCCGGGGCCGGAAGCCGTCATGCTCCCGGGGCCGGACGAAGGCATCGACCCGGCGGCCGGTACGGTGACACCGTGATCGGGCACATCGCGACCGGGCCGGAGGCCTGGCGCGGCCTGGCCGCGGCCCAGCAGCCGGACTGGCCCGATCCCGGCCGGCTGACCACGGTGACCAGGGAACTGGCCGCCCTCCCGCCGCTGGTACTGGCGGATGAGTGCGACCTGCTGCGCGAACGCCTGGCCGCGGTGACGCGGGGAGAGGCGTTCGTGCTGCAGGGCGGGGACTGCGCGGAGACATTCGACGGAGCGACCGCCGACGCGGTCCGGGCCAAGCTGCGGACGCTGCTGCAGATGGCGCTGGTGCTCACGTACGGGGCGAGCGTGCCCGTCGTCAAGATCGCCAGGATGGCCGGCCAGTTCGCCAAGCCGCGGTCGAGCCTGACGGAGGAACGCGAGGGTGCCGTGCTGCCCGCGTACCGCGGCGACGCGGTGAACGGCTTCGAGTTCACCGCGGCGGCCAGAAGGCCGGATCCGGGTCGGCTGCTACGCGCCTACCACAGTGCCGCGGGCACGCTCAACCTGTGCCGCGCGCTGACCACCGGCGGTTACGCCGACCTGCGCCAGGCCCACGCCTGGAACCAGGATTTCGTCCGGGAAAGCCCGTCGGGCCAGCACTACGAACGGCTGGCGGGTGAGATCGACCGGGCCCTGGCGTTCATGCGCGCCTGCGGCAGCGACCCGCAGGAGCTGCGCTCGGTGGAGCTTTACTCCAGCCACGAGGCGCTGCTCCTCGACTACGAGCAGGCCCTGACCAGGACCGATCCCCGGACCGGGCAGGCCTACGACGGATCCGCGCATTTCCTGTGGATCGGCGAGCGCACCCGCGCGCCCGGCGGGGCGCACATCGAGTTCGCCCGCGCCCTCGGCAATCCCGTCGGGGTCAAGCTCGGCCCCGCCACCACACCCGGCGACGTCCTGGCGCTCGCCGAAACGCTCAACCCGGACGGCGTGCCTGGCCGCCTGACCTTCATCACCCGGATGGGCGCGGGACGCATCCGCTCGGTACTTCCGCCCTTGATCCGGGCGGTCCGCGCGGCGGATATCCCGGTGGCCTGGATCTGCGACCCGATGCACGGCAACACCATCGCGGCGCCGAGCGGCCACAAGACGCGGCGGTTCACCGACATCCTGGACGAGGTCGACGGATTCTTCGAGGTGCACCGGGCGCTCGGTACCCATCCTGGCGGCATCCACATCGAGTTCACCGGCGACAACGTCACCGAATGCGTGGGCGGCAGCCACCAGATCGCCGAAGCCGACCTGCACCAGCGTTACGAGACCGTGTGTGATCCGCGGCTCAACCGCAGCCAGTCACTGGACCTGGCCTTCACCGTCGCCGACCGCTACGGCCAGCTCGCCGGCGCGGGCCACCCGCGGGCCTAGCCGCCACCGGATCGCCTCGGGCCGCCGGAGTTCGTGCGGTGCCGCTCAGTCCTGTTCGGGCAGTTCGCTGATCAGGTCCTCGGCGGTCTCCATGCCCTTGCGCCAGACCGACCGGGCGATGATCTTGCTGGGGTCGACGCGGTCGCGGTAGCGCCGGGCGATCTCGGTGCCTTCTTCCAGCAGGCCGTCCGACAGCGTGGTGGGCTCAAGCCCGAGGGCGAGGAACTGGTCGTTGCGGACGATCAGGTCGTTCTCGTCCGCCTCGCGCCGCGGGTTGGGCAGGTAGGCGATGTCCGCGCCCATGATGTCGGCGACCAGCTTGGCCAGGCCGAGCACCTGGTGGGTCTCGGTGACCTGGTTGAGCACCTGGGGCCGGTCGCCGGCCTGCGGCGGATTGTTCAGCGCGAGCTCGATGCACCGGACGGTGTCGCGGATGTTGATGAAGGCGCGGGTCTGCCCGCCGGTGCCGTGCACCGTCAGCGGGTGGCCGATGGCGGCCTGCATGAGGAACCGGTTCAGCACCGTGCCGTAGTCACCGTCGTAGTCGAAACGGTTGATCAGCCGGATGTCACGAGCAGTCTGCTCGGTCTGGGTGCCCCAGACGATGCCCTGGTGCAGGTCGGTGATCCGCAGCCCGTCGTTCTTGGCGTAAAAGGAGAACAGCAGCTGATCCAGGGTCTTGGTCATGTGATAGACCGACCCGGGGTTAGCCGGGTGCAGGATGTCCCGCTCGATCTCCCCGTCCGGCGTGGGCACCTTCACGGTCAGGTAGCCCTCGGGGATCGGCGCACTGCCCGACCAGCCGTAGCCGTAGACGCCCATCGTGCCCAGGTGCGCCAGGGCCGCGCCGACGCCGGTCTCGACCAGGGCGACCAGCAGGTTGTGCGTGGCGCGGATGTTATTGTCGACCGTGTACCGCTTGGTGGCCGGGGTGCGCATCGAGTACGGCGCGGCCCGCTGCTCGGCGAAGTGCACGATCGCGTCCGGCCGCGTCGCCAGCAGGACATCCACCAGCCGGTCGTACTCGGTGGCGATGTCCAGGTTCACGAACCCGATCTCGCGGCCGGAGACTTCCCGCCACGCCCGCAGCCGCTCCCCGATCGGCCGGATCGGGGTCACCGACCCCACCTCGAGCTCGATGTCGATCTTCCTGCGGCTGAGGTTGTCGAGGATCGTAACGTCGTGCCCCTTGTCCGACAGGTACAGCGACGTAGGCCAGCCACAGAAACCGTCTCCGCCAAGAACCAGAACGCGCATCTTAAGAAAGCTCCATCTTCGCTGGGAAGCGATCAGACGGTACCGGCATGATGATAGGTACCGCAACGCGAGCGTACCTTTGCCGGAAGGGAATCAGGCCTCTGGCATGATACGACGCACGCCCGGGCGGGTGCCGGGGATCTTGACATCTGGCGCGGGTCCGGCAGGATCCGGTCGCGGCGGGGCCCCTCGAGGCAGTCCCGACCCCGCCTGGCGGGGGGGGCATGGAACGTGTCCTGGGGACAGGCGCCACGGCCCGTTCGGATCAATGATTTTGATCTTCACGGGCCGGGTCGCCGCGCGGATCGTGGCGTACCGGGACACATGCCGACATTCCCGTTAATACAGGCGTCACCGGTGTACCCTGCTGTCCCAGATAGCCGTGGGACCAGGGAGCGTGATGGGGTACAGCGGAGCGATCGCGCCGGTACCCGCGCTTTCGCGCCTGCCAGCGGACTGGTGGGATCCGGCCTGGCAGGCGGCGCAATCACCGGGTGCCACCGGACTCGGGCCGGCCATCTTCTCACCTGGCGAAGTCCTGGCACCAGCGGCCGGGCCGCGGGCGCGCGCGGCGGCGCCTCCGCCGTCGTGGGGCCAGGTCCTCGCCACCACCTTCAGGTTGTGGGCAGCGCGGCACCTGCCCTGGCTACGCCGCTTTCCCCGGCGGCTGCTGGCGGCGGCAGCGCTCGGCGCCGGGCTGGTCGCCGTGGCCGTCGGGGCCGCCGGCGTGGCCGTGGCCGTCCTCTCCCCTGCCGCGCCGCTGCCCGCGAGGCCGGCGCCCATCCCCGCCCCGTCCGGCCAGACCGTGCTGCCAGCATCGCTGGCGACGACCGCTCAGCCCGCCCGGCCGACCGGGCTGAGCATCCCGGCGATCGGGGTCCGGACCTCCCTGATAGACCTCGGCCTCAACAAGAACGGCACGCTTCAGGTGCCGGGCACGACCACGGTGGCGGGCTGGTACACCGGCGGGCCGCGGCCGGGCGCGGTCGGCGCCGCCGTCCTGGCCGGCCATGTCGACTCCCGCAGCGGGGTGGGCATCTTCTTCTGGCTGCGGACCCTGCGCCCGGGCGACCGCGTGTACGTGACGCGCGCCGACGGGACGATGGCGGTCTTCACCGTGACCAGCGTCCGGATGTACGCGAAGAACCAGTTTCCCACCGCGGCGGTGTACGGGCCCGTGCCAGACGCGGAGCTGCGCCTGATCACCTGCGGCGGCGTCTTCGACCGGTCGATCGGCAGCTACCTCAGTAACGTCGTCGTCTTCGCCCGGCTCACCGGGTGATGACCGGTGCCTAACGCAGCGCACGGGGCGCATGTCACCGGTTCGCCGGGCCAAGCCGGGGAGGAGATAACGCCAGCCGGCCCGAAGACGCCGCCCGAAGCTCCGTCGTGGGGCCAGGTCCTCGCCACCACCTTCAGGTTGTGGGCGTCGCGGCGGCTGCTTGGCCCGCGCCGCCCGCGGGCGCTGCTCCTGATCGTCTGCGTGCTGGCCGTCGGCGCGGCCGCGGTGGGTGTCGTCCAGCTGGCCAGCACGTCCTCCCGGGCGGCCCGGGTGCCATCGCAGGCCCGCCCGGACCAGGCACGTCCCAGCCGGTCCGCGGGTGCGGCCAGATCCGCTACGGCCGCGGCGGCCGCGGCGGCCGTCCGGTCGCAGGCCGCGGCCTGGATCGCGGGCCAGGTGAGCGGCGCCGGCACCATCGGCTGTGACCCGCTCATGTGCGCCGCGCTGGGCGCGCACGGCGTCGCCGCCAGCCGGCTGGTGCCGCTAGGGCCAGCGGCGTCCAGCGCGCCGGGCGCCGAGGTGATCGCCGCGTCGCCGCTGTCCGGCACCGGGCTCAGCCAGGAGGCGCCGGCGTTGCTGGCCAGCTTCGGGTCTGGCGGCAGCCTGATCGAGGTCCGCGCCGCCTCGCCGGGCGGCGCCGCCGGCTACCAGGCGGCGCTGGCGGCCGACGTCGCCGCGCGCCGGTCCGCTGGCGCGCAACTGCTGCGCAGCCGGCGCATCGAGGCCGGCGCCCCGGGCACCGGGCAGATCCAGGCCGGCCAGGTGGACTCCCGCCTGCTCATCATGCTCGCATTGCTGGCCTCGCAGCGCTCGTGGCGGGTGACCGCCTTCGGCGACGCGTCCCCGGGGGTGGCGCTCACCCAGGCGCCGTTCCGGCAGGTCATCATCACCGGCGCGGGCGGCCCGGGCGGGGCGGGCGGGCTGGCCGGGGCGGGCGGGCTGGCCGCTGCGCTCGCCCTGCTGAACGCGCAGCGCGCCCCGTACCAGCCCGCCCAGGTCGCGACGGTCCACCTGGCTGACGGCCAGGCGGGACTGCGCATCGACTTCGCCGCACCGAGTCCGCTGGGGCTGCTGACGAACGGTGCGCACAAGTGAACGGACGGTGCGCACAGGTGAGAGGAACCAACGATGAGGCTAGCTAGGCATCTGGTCCTGCTCACCGCGGTCGCCGCTTTGCTCAGCGGTCCGGTGGCCGCCCGGGCGGCCACGTCGCCCGGGGCTTCCGCCGCCGCCGCGAACCAGGGGTGGGTGCGTTGCGCCAACCTGGCCCCCGGCACGCCGGAGGACGTGTACCTGTATCCGTTCGGCAATCCGGACCATCCGATCGTGCTGACCCACGAGGACTACGGCTACGGCAGCGTGTCCGACTACATGCCGGTCAGCGCCGGCCAGTACACGGTGGCGATGCGCCCGGCCGGCGCCCCGGCCGCCAGCCCTCCGTCGATCTCGGTCAGCTTCATGGTGAGCGCCGGGTCGAACTACACCGTGGCCAGCATCGGACCCGCCACCGGCCGCCGGCTGGAGGTGCTGCAGGATCAGATGGCCGCGGCGGCCGGATCGCAGGTGCTCGTCCGGGTCATCCAGGCGTCGCTGAAACAACCCCGGGTCACGGTCAGCGTCGGGTCCGACATCCTCGCGAGCCAGCTGGCGTTCGGCGCGGCCTCGGCGTACCAGGCCGTCGCGCCGGGGACGCCGGCCGTCACGTTCAGCACGCCGGGCGGGCACGTGGCCATACCCGTGACGCTGGCCGCCGGTTCGGTCCACACCGTCGTCGTCCTGGACGGGACCTCCGGGCTGCGGATCGACAACCTGACCGATGCGGCCGGCAGCCCGGACGTGCCGCGGGGGGGCGCCGCCACCGGGCTCGGCGGGACGGCGCCGGGCGGGCCGGGGCTGGCGCCGTGGCTGGCCACGCTGGCCGGCGGGCTGCTGCTTGTGGCGGCCGGGATGTTCGGCCTGCGCCGGTCGCGGGGCACGGCCCGGCGACTCCGACGCGAGGCCCTTCCCCTCACTCGCACAGGTGCCCGGTCGCCTTAACCTCCGCGGACGGTCTGTCAGGCGGCGCGGCGGTGCAGCAGCCAGATCGTGGTGCCGAGTGCGGCGGCGGTGAGGGCCACGAAGATGCCGGCCTCGATGAACTGGAAGGGCCAGAACCGGTCGGCGGGCTGGTAGGTGACGACGTTGCCGTTGATGCTCAGCACCAGGTCCCCGATGCGCCCTGTCGCCTGCGGCACGAAGCCGATGCCCTCGCCGCATCCGCCGCCCTGGCTGCAGTTCTGCGTGGCGGTCAGCGGGGTCATGAAGTGGGGACGGAGTAGGAACTCCACGACGAGCCGGATGGCCAGCCAGGGGATGAACGCGGCGACCATGGCGGGGATGCTGCGGCGGATCAGCAGCCCGGCCAGCACGGCGAACCCGAACGCGCACAGGATGTAGGCGGTCAGGACCAGGCCCTCGAAGTCGTAGATGTTGTGCAGGAAATGACCAGTGAGCCGGTCCATGGGCGCGCGGTACCAGGTGATCACCGCGGTCATCGCCGCGCCAAGGACGATGAGCCCGCCGGTGACCAGGGCCAGCTTGACGGCCAGCCATCGGGCCCGGGGGATCGTCTGGCTCCAGGCCAGGCGCCAGGTGCCGTATTCCAGTTCCCGGGCGATTAGCGGCGCGCCGACGAGGACCCCGATCAGCCCGGGAACGATCAGGGTCACCGACCAGAACGCGATGTTGACCTCGGAGCCGAACTCGTTCATAAAGGCGGTAACCGCGGCCGGGCAGCTGGTCCCCTGGCTGTGGGCCAGGCACGCGGCCAGGTTGTCGTTGCTGAACGCCGTGCGCATCGAGGTGCTCTCGATGATCGCGTACACCGCGAGGGCGGCGAGCAGGGCCAGGCAGGATATGGCCTGGCCGCGGTGCTGCCGCCAGCTGACCCAGATCATCGCGAGCCTGCCTTCGTGGCCGGCCCGGGCCGCGCCGCGGCCCGGGCTGTATCGTCTTGTGCCGCCGCCTTGGACGGGCGTTGCAGGTAGGCCAGGACGAGCTGTTCGAAGCCCACCGCGTCGGCCTGCCATCCGTGGTGCGCCTGCGCCAGCCGGACGGGATCGGTGCGGACCAGCACGGTGGAGTGCCGGTCGCTGTCGGTGCGGTGGATGGGGAGCCCGGGAAGCTCCGCGTCCAGGGTCGCGCGGGGGACGGTGAGCAGCCGGTGCGCGGCGATCAGGTCGTCGGCCGGCCCGGCGAGCTGCACATGCCCGTCGGCCAGCACGATCAGCCAGTCGCAGAGCCGCTCCAGCTCGGCGACCACGTGCGAGGCGATCAGGACCGTCAGGCTGGCCTCGACGGCCGCGGCCATCAGTTCCCGCATGAATTCCAGCCGGGCGATCGGGTCCAGGCTGGAGACCGGCTCGTCGAGCACGAGCAGCGGCGCGCGCTTGGCCAGCGCCATGGTCAGCGAGACCTGGGCTCGCTGCCCGCCGGACAGGCCCTTGACCTTGCGCTTGAGCGGGATGCCCAGCGCGTCCATCCGGGCTAGGGCCAGCTCCTGATCCCAGCTGGGGTTCATCGCCCGGCCCAGGTGGAGCATGTCCGCGACGCTGAAGTCGCGGTACAGCGGATGGTCCTGGGCGACGTAGCCGACCCGCGCCAGCCTTGCCGCCATAGCCGCGTGCGAGGTCTCGCCGAAGACTGATAGCTGCCCTTCGGTGGGCCGGAGCAGCCCGATGATCATCTCCAGCAGGGTGGTCTTGCCCGCCCCGTTCGGGCCGACCAGGCCGGCTATCGCGCCGGCTGGCACCTCAAGCGTGCAGTCGCGCAGCCCCCACACCCGTCCGTAGCGCCTGCCCACCCGGTCGGTCCTCAGGGCCGGGGTGCTGCCGTCGGCGTCGTTCTGGGTCATCGTCAGACCCTCTCCTTCTTCATGTCCTGGCGGGCCACGGCGATCAGCGCCGTGACCGCCTCGTCATCGAGCCCGGCCTCTTCGGCGGCGCGGAGCCATTCCTCCAGCGACGCCCGCAAGGCCTGCTGTTCCGCTGGCAGGGCCGGGGACGAGGTGGCGGTGATGAACGTGCCCTGGCCCGGCCGGCCGCCGGCCAGCCCTTCGTGCTCGAGCTGCCGGTACGCCTTGACGACCGTGTTCGGGTTGATCGCCAGGTCCGCGGCGACGTCCTTGACCGTCGGCAGCCGGTCCCCCTCCTGCAGGTAGCCCAGCAGCAGCGACTGGCGCACCTGGTGGACGAGCTGCAGGTACGGCGGGACCCCGGAGGATCCGTCTAGCCGGAACCGGAACATCAGTCTTCTTCCATCATCACATTATTCTATGATGTTGGTATAACGGTAGAAGGCCTCACCCAATCGTGTCAAGCGAGAGGCCGGGCCGGCTTAGCACCGGCCGGAAATGTCAGTAGGTCTCGTTACGATCCGGGCATGGACTGGAAACTTGAGCTGGTATTCGTACCCGTCACCGACGTCGATCGCGCCAAGGCGTTCTACGTGGACCAGGTCGGCTTCAACGCCGATTACGACCAGCAGGTGAACGACGAACTGCGGTTTGTCCAGCTGACTCCGCCCGGGTCGGCCTGCTCCATCGCGATCGGCACCGGCCTGGTCGACATGGCGCCCGGCTCGCTGCGCAATCTGCAGGTCGTGGTGGACGACGTGGCGGCGGCCCGCAAGCAGCTCGTCGAACGCGGGGTGCGAGCCAGCGACGTGGACGTCCAGCCGTGGGGTTCCTTCGTCACCTTCGCCGACCCGGATGGCAACACCTGGGCCCTGCAGCAACTCCCGCCGCGCCAGGGCTGACCGGCCGCCTGCCCGTCCCGGCCCGCCAGACGGGGCTCGGGTACTGGTTAGGGACGGCCCGGCTGGGGCAGAAGCGGTTGATGGCCCGACGACGGAGCCTGGGCCCGGCCGGAGGTGAATGGCGTGGAAATCAAGATGGTGCTGTACCTGCCCCGCGATGCCGCCAGCGTGCCGGTCAGCCGTCAGGTTCTCGACGGTTGCCTGGAGACTCTCGGCATCGTAGTGGATACGCGGACCGACATCGCGCTGGCGCTGACCGAGGCGTGCGCGAATGTCATCCAGCACGCCGGGCCTGGCGACGAGTACGAGGTGCTGGCCAGGGTCAGGAACGGGCAGTGTGTCATCGAGGTCGTGAACACCGGCGACGGGGCGGCCGGCCGGATCGCCCTCAACGGCGATCCGGTGCCCGTCACCGCCGAGCACGGCCGCGGCCTGAAGATCATCGATGCGGTGGTCGACAACCTGCGGCTGACCGGCAACGGAGGCGAGGGCACGACCGTCCACTTCGAGAAGAAACTGGAGTGGCTGCCCGGCGCGGCCGGGCAGCACCTGTTCAACGCCGAGGGCGGCAGCCAGGCGCGGACGGGCGACGGGAACCGGTAAATCACTGCCAGCTCAGCGGCCAGGAGCCGCAGGCACGTTTCGGGGCGATCTCGGTCCATATCCTCAGTGTGTTCCCCGTTTCCGCGGAAACGCGCTGCCGTAAGCTTCGGCCAGGCAAGCCCTCTGACGCCCACCAGGAGGATCGTGACCGAGCACGGGAACGTCTCATGACCTCAGCACGCGACCTAGCCGACCGCTTCCACCAGCGCTGGCTGGAACACAATCCCTTTACCGCCACCTCGTACGGCATTCCCGGGTACGACGATCTGGTCCCGGACGAGAGCGAGGAGGGCGAGCGGGCCTGGCGCGCTGAAATCGAGCAGTTCCTCAGGGAGGCCGACGCGATCGCAGCCGGGCCGCTCACGCCGGCGGATGCCGTCACGCTCGACTGCACGCAAGCGGCGGCCGCCCAGGAGCTGGCGGTCATCGATATGGCGCGAG
Source organism: uncultured Actinomycetes bacterium (assembly GCA_963806335.1). Lineage (GTDB taxonomy): Bacteria > Actinomycetota > Actinomycetes > Streptosporangiales > Streptosporangiaceae > Palsa-504. Next base: position 65,718 of record CAWDXO010000006.1, on the reverse strand, counting down.
CGGAGTACACGGTCACCGCTATGCCGTACGCAGGGCCGGCGGCCTTCCTCGCGGTGGCCGCCCGGACCATCCTGATCGACCCGGCGGCGGCCGAGGCCTACCTGACCCGGCTGCGACGCAGCGGCAGCTGGCTCGACCAGATCAGCGAACGGCTACGGGCCGGCGCCAGGAAGGGGCGCCTCCCGGTGGCTCCGCTCGTCGAACGGGCCATCAGCTGGGCCCAGGATGTCCTGGCTGAACCCGTCCCCGGGCCGGTTGTTTCCCCCCAGCCACCGCCAGGGTGGCCGCGGGCGGCGGCGTGGGAAGACGAGCTCCGGGCCGCCGCCGCGGAGGTGCTGAAGCCGGCCCTGGTGAGGTGGCTCGCCACCATCGAGGAACTGCTCCCGCGGGCCCGGCCGTCCGGCCGGGCCGGGCTGGTTCACCTGCCCGGCGGCAGCGAAGATTACGCCCGGGCGGTCCGGATCTACACGACCCTGCCCATTCCGCCGGAACAGCTGCACCAGACCGGCCTGGATCAGGTCGCCGTGCTGGAAGCCCGGGCCATCGAGCTGGGCGCCGGGCTGGGGCTTTCCGGGCTGGAGGAGGTATTCGCTGCCGTGCGGGACTCGGCCGGGAAGATTTCCCCGGAGGACGCCATCCGCCAGGCGGCGGTCGCGGTGAAGCGGGCCGAGGCAGGGGCGGCGGAGGTTTTCCCGGCCCCCCTGCCGCCGCCGTGCGAGGTGAAGCCCATGCCGAAGGTCGTGGCCGTGAGCGGCGCGGCGCCGCACTACACGCCGCCGCGCCTCGACGGCGGCCGGCCCGGGACGTTCTGGTTCAATACCGAGCGCCCTACCCCCGGCACCGGCTGGGACCTCGAGGTGGTGGCCTTCCACGAAGCGGTACCCGGGCATCATCTGCAGCTCTCCCGCCTCCAGCTGCTCACCGACCTGCCCGCGCTGCAGCGCCAGCGCAGCATCACCGTATTCTCGGAGGGATGGGGCCTGTACGCCGAGCAGCTCGCCGGGGAAGCCGGGCTGTATACCGATGACCGTGCCAGGCTCGGCGCGGTTAGCTCGTCGCTCATGCGGGCCGCCCGGCTGGTGGTGGACACGGGCCTGCACGCCTTCGGCTGGAGCCGGGAGCAGGCCCTGGAGTTCCTGGTGGAGCACGTCCCCATGCCCCGGGAAGTGCTGGCCCCTGAGATCGACCGGTACGTGGTGATGCCGGGACAGGCGCTGGCCTACCTCACCGGCCAGCGGGAGATCCTCCGGATCCGGGAGGAGGCCGAACGGCGCCTGGGCCCGGCGTTCTCGCTGCCCGCGTTCCACGCGGCCGTCCTGGACCACGGATCGCTGCCGATGCCGACCCTGGACCGCAGCATCGCGGGCTGGCTGGATCGTGGCGGGAACTGAACCGGACGCTCTCAGTACAGCTCGAGGTCGCCCGTCACCGGGTCGATGAGATCGTCGTAGTCCGGGCCGACGCCCAGGCAGGTCCTGGTCGGAATCCCGCCGAACTCGGTCAGGCCGCGGTCGGTGATCAAGTACGCGGCGAGCCCGGCTTCCAGCGCTTTCTGGTAGACCGCCAGCAGCTCCGCCTCGGAACTCACCTTTACCGTGACCTTACGGAAACTTCGCTCGAACCAGGCTTGCTCAGCCGCCGAGAGCTGGAGGTGGTCCACCATCCCGCCGGGCGCCATCCGGTCGATGACCCGCTGACGCAGCCACGCCATCGACGCGTGCGCGCCCTGGGCGATCTCCTTGCCGCGGCGCATCCGCAGGTCGCGCCGGATGACGATGACCTGCTTGACCAGGCGTTCTGCTGCTGCTGACTCATCCACGTGCCGTGATGCTACCCGGCATTACGTGCGGCACTTGCGGAGCGCGCCCGTTACCTTAGCTGTTACCCCGGCGGGCAGGCTTCCGCGAAGCCGCCTCGGCCTGCCGTTCATGGTGCTCGCGCTCTGGATGTGTCCCGAATAAAGATGAAATGAGCGGCGCTTTTAACCAGGTAAATGAAAACCGCGCCGAGGTCAATTCCTGTGCGCCGGTAACAGAAAGTTGCCGGTAAAATACTTTCCGATTACATTCGGCAATGGCCGGGCGACGTTCTCCGGCTTATCCCCAGCGGCTGCGGGCGGGCTGTGCATAAGCCGGTGGATAACCGCTGCGACGTGCGGATAACCGTCCGGTTTTTGTGGACAACGTGTGGACGGAGAAAAAACTGGAAATGAATTCCTGCAGACTCTTGCGCGACACTCGCGGAAGCAGTAGAAATGCTTTCACCGTTCGAAACGGGCACCGTCCGGGGGGAACTCCGGGACGTGAGAAGGACCGGGAAACCGGTATTTCGCGCGGGTACCTGGCCTGAGCGGTGGGCGCGCGGCCTCTGAGCGGCCAGGCTACTGGCCGATCCGGTGCGGCGAGGCCCAGGCAAGGCCCCCTCCATCTCATACATGGAGGGGGCCTTGTGGCATTCTGCCCGACATAAAGGTTTTTGCCAGAGCGACACGCCGGCAAACGCCGGAATGGGTGCCGCTACGGCTGCCTCCTGAATTGCGAGTCCAGCGGCACCCGGCCCAGATGACCGACGATCGCGGTGTCAGCCAGGCTGTAGGCGGGTTCGGCCGCGATCGACCCGAGGGCCGGCAGGGCGAGAGCCGCGATGCGACGGTCTAGTTCGCGCTCCGCCCTGGTGACACTCGCGCTGGCCCTGGTCAACCCGCGTCAGCCGGTATGCCCGTCCCGCCCGGGGCCGACGGGCGTGCACGGTCAGCATGATCACTAGTTTCCCGCGGCGCGCGGTAGCGGCGCAAAACCGCTCTCCGCGCCCGGAGCGGTGGGCCAGCTTGTGCCCTTAGGCGATACTTAGATGCAGCTAGCTGGTAACAGATCCAGTCTGGCCGGGCTTCCCTGGCGGGGGCGGTGATGGCATGGACGAGCAGCCTGACATCTTGTCGTTGGAGCCGCGACCACGACGCGGCGCCCGGCGGCCGGGGTCGGGCCGCTGGTTCCTGATCCTCGCGCTGCTGGTTTCCCTGGGCGCGGGCGCCTACCTGGCGCTGCTGACGGCGCACCAGGACGACACGATCCATCGGCTGCAGACGGCGCTGCGGCAGGGCCGCCCGTCAGCACCTGCCTCGGCGGCCTTGGCGGCGGGACCGGCCTTGCCGGTGGCTTCCGGCAGCACCTTGTCAACGTTTCCTGATGCGGCCGGCGGCTCGTTTTCCATGGTCACGGCGGCGGTCCGCCCCAGGCCGGGCGCGGCCGCTTTGACCTGGCTGTTCGTATATGGCCAGCACGCTAGTCCGGGCGAGCGCTACGGCCTGCTCGAGGGCACCTGCGGCGGGCAGTATGTCACCGCGTCCGACCTGGCGGACGGTACGGCGGACTCGGCGGGTAATCTTTCGATCCTGGCGCCTGATCTCGCCATCAGCTCCAGCGCCGCCGATGTCTGGGTCGTGGTGTACCGGCTAGCGGACGGCGTGCCCCTGGGCGGTATCCAGGGCCCGCTTATCGGGGCGGGTGCCAGGCCGTTCCGGTCCGCACCGCGGTGCTAAAGGCCTGTTTACTTGACCCGCGGATCGGCATCGACGGCTGTCCCGCCGGTCGTACCGGCCGGCTCGTCGCTGCTCGCTGGCTGGCCCGGACGGACCAGCTGATCGGCGCTGGCCGGCAGCGCGCCGGCGTCCGGGTCGCGGCGCCAGCCGGCCAGTGCCGTTACGGCGAGCACCGCGGCGATCGGGATCAGCGAGAACTGCGGCAGCTCGTACCGCCAGTCGAAGGGCGCGATGATGAAGGGGGGCCCGACGGCGGCGATGGTGCCGAGCGTGAACAGCAGGCAGGGGGCGCGCAGCCCGCTGCGCCGGGCCCGGCCGATCCCCGCCATGCCGACCGCGCCGAGGGCGAGGCCGGCGAGGAGCAGCGGGCCCGGCACGTAAAAGTACCGACCGTAGCCGGATAGGAAACCGGCCAGCGCGGGTTCGACGTGCGGGCTGGTGTGCCCGTATGTCCGCAGTGCCCCGCGCGCGTACAGGTAGGTCGGGTAATACGTGTGAAACTGGTGGTACCAGACCGGGTAGTGCTCGGGTCCGTCGCCGCGGACCGGGGAGAAGCTGTACAGGACGTCGTCGGCCACGACCTTGAGGTAGGCCAGTGGCTGGTGTTCGATGATCCGCCGGTCGAAGTCGAGGATGATGTCGTCCTTGCTCATCCCGGGCGGCGCCTTCAGAGTTACCTGCGGTGACTGCGGCGACCACATGTAGAAGTCCGGGTTGCGCTGAGCCGGTGGTTGCTGCGGGCACAGGTGCCGCTCATACGCGGGCATCGGCACGCCGGCGCAGTCGGCGAACTGCGCGATCCGCCCGTATATGAACTCGCCGTTGTAGCTGACGAAGTCGAACTGGCCGCGCGCCGCCTGGAACCACCCCATGTAGCCGAGCACGGGCAGCAGAAAGGCAGCGAGCAGCAGCGACGCCCGCACCGCGAGGCGGCGCCAGGGCCGGACAGCGACCACCAGATAAAGCGCGGCGGGGATGATAACGATCAGGTCGGATTGCCTGATGTCCGTGGCGGCGGCGAGCAGCAGCCCGGCGACCACGGGCGCGACCCGGCCGATCGCGCCGCGCTTCCACACCAGCACGACCAGCGCGGCGGTCAGCAGGAACGTCGCGCTGACGTCGGTGAGAACGTACTGTTCGATGTCAAGCTGGAGCGGGTCGAACAGTACCGGGATAGTTGCCAGCGCGGCGAGCCAGCGCCGGCTGCCGAAGTGGATGAGGACCGCGTAGATCAGCACGGCGGTGGCGAGCCCGAGCAGGTGCTGCACGAGCGGGACCACCACGAGGTTATGGGTCAGCACCACCGGGATGAGCAGCAGCGAATAGCCGCTGGTACGCAGCCAGTCCGGCGACCAGTGCCCAGTGACGAATAGCTGGGCGTACGCCAGGTACCGCTCGCTGTCGGGGAAGATCAGCGCCGGCTGGTAGGCCAGCGACACCACGACGCGCAACGCGGCGGCACAGCCCAGCACGGCGAGCAGCGGCCAGTGCTGCCGCAGCACGCGCCGGCCGCGTTCGGTGATCCGCGGCGCGACATGCCGGGGGGACAGCGTGCGCGCGGAGGCGGCCAGGCGGGACCCGGGCGACGGACGCATGGCCTCCAAGCTAGCCGTATCCCGCCACCCGATGGGCCGGTTACCCGCCACTCCAGCCAGCCGCTGGGAGACGTGAGTGCGCTCGCCCAGGAGAGATTCCGGCGATGGCGGTAACCGCGACGACCGGCAGCAGGTTCGTGGCCGCGCTACCCTTCTTATCTGCAACCCCAAAATAAGGATGTGGCGATGCGGCTGACCGCGGGCTCGACGGACGCCTGGGGATGACGCGATGACCCACACCCAGGAGCCGGTCACCACGGCGCAGGACGCTACCGCGGCCCCGGGCACCAGGCTCGCCGAGCCGGCCATACCCGGCGGGCGCGTCGAGGCCCTGATGGGCGCGCTCATCCGGGTGCTCGCGCACAGCCCGCTAGCCCGGCCGCTGCCCGCGGTGTCGCTGTCCGCGCTCGGGCTCGGGCTGGTGGCCTTCACCGGGCTCTGCGCGACCTCGCCCGCCACCGGCGGGTCGACGCTGCCGGTGCTGCTCCCGCTCACCGCGCTGGCGCACCGGCTGGGCGCGCCGGCGCTTTCCCCCTGGCCTACCAACTTCATCATGAACGCCGGCATTATACTCTGCTGCCTGGGCCTGGCCTTGATGCTGTGGGCGAATAGCCGCGGCTGGAGCCCGAACCCCCGGCGGGTCTTCTGGACCGCGGCGGCGGTGGTCGCGGTGCTGGTGAACATCACCCCGGTCGGCTCATCAGACGTGGCGAGCTACGCCGCGTACGGGCGCATCGCCGCCCTCGGGCACAACCCGTACGTGTTCCTGCCGGCCGACCTGCCCGGCGGCCTGCACAATCCGTACACCGCGCTGGTCGGCATCCAGTGGGTGCGGACTCCCTCGGTCTACGGGCCGATAGCCACCTGGATGCACCTGGCCGCGGCGCTTGCGGGCGGCAGCAGGGCGTGGCTGACTATCTGGATCCTGATGATCGTGACCGGAATCGGGTTCCTCGCCGCCGGTTACGTGCTGCTGCGCTCGGCGGCCAACCCGGTGCGGGCCGGCCTGATCTGGGTCGCGAACCCGCTGCTGATCTACCTGTTCGTGATGAGCGGACACCTCGACAGCTTCGTCGCGCTGGCCGGGATCGTGGCGATCCTGATCTGGCGCCGCGGCGCGACCGTCTGGCATGACCTGGCGGTCGGCGTGGTGATCGGCGTGGCCGGCGGGATCAAGATAACCGCCGCGTTCGTCGGGCTGGGCATTGCCGTGCCGCTGATCCGCGAACGCGCCTGGCTACGCGTTCTGCGGACCGGCGCCGTAGCGGCGGCGGTCACGTTGGGGCTCTATTACTTCAGTTACGGCCTGGCTGCGTTCAAGCCGCTGCCGCAGGCGTCGAGGTTGGTGATCGCGCCGTCGATCTGGCGGCTGGTCCAGATGGCCAGCAACCATTTTCATCTGCTGAGCCCGTGGGCGACATCGACGCTGATCGCCGTGCTGTGGCCGCCGCTGCTGCTCGCGCTGGCCTGGTACCTGTACAACCGGCTGTCCCCCGACGTTCCGGCCGTGCTCGCGGCCACCTGCGCGCTCACCTTCGCCTGGGTGCTGGTGGCCCCCTGGTCGCTGCCCTGGTACACCGCGCTGGCGTGGGTCACGCTCGCCTTGCTGCCGCGCAACTCGCTGACCCGCTGGCTCACGCTGGTCACCGGCGCGGCCGCGCTACTGCACTTCAACGCCGGGCATCCGACGAACCCGCCGGCCGCTCCGGCCCCGTAGCCATGGAGCCGGACCAGTACCGGGCCTGGGCCGACGCGGCCGCTCGCGCGCTGCAGCGCTGGTACCAACCGAGAACGGGACTGTGGAAGACCGCGGGCTGGTGGAACGGCGCGAACGCGCTGACCGCGCTGATCCAGTACAGCCAGCGAACCGGCGAGGATAAGTACCGCGGTGTCATCGAGACCACTTATCGGCGGGCCCAGCAGGTGAACCCGGGCTTCAGCAACGAGTATTACGACGACGACGGCTGGTGGGCGCTGGCCTGGATCGCGGCGTTCGACCTGACCGGGGAGCAGGAATACCTGGACCTGGCGCGCGGGCTGTTCGCCGGGCTGGCGGCCGGCTGGGACGACGCGTGCGGCGGCGGCCTGTGGTGGACCCGCGGGAAAACCTACAAGAACGCGATACCGAACGAGCTGTTCCTGCTCATCGCGGGCCGCCTGCAGCAGCGCGCGGCCGATCCAGGCCGTGACTATCTCGACTGGGCCCTACGCGAATGGCGGTGGCTGCGGGCCAGCGGGCTGATCGGCCCGGCCGGCCTGGTCAACGACGGGCTGACCGCCGACTGCGCGAACAACGGCGGCACGACCTGGACCTACAACCAGGGCGTGATCATCGGCGGGCTCACCGTGCTGCACGAAATCACCGGCGATGACGGCTACCTCGGGCAGGCGGAAGCCATCGCGGCGGCCGCGCTGCGCGACCTGACGGTGCCGCCGGGCATCCTGGCCGAGCCAGGTGAGCAGGCGACCGCGCGTCACGACGGCGACCGGCCCCAGTTCAAGGGAATCTTCGTCCGGAACCTGTACGAGCTTTACCAGCACCGCCCGTACGCCGAATACCGCGACTTCATCCTCGCCAACGCGACCTCGCTCTGGCGTCACGCCAGGAACCGGCGGGACCAGATCGGGCTGGCCTGGACCGGCCCGTTCGACCGGGCCGACGCGGCCCGGCAAAGCTCGGCGCTAGACGCGATCAACGCCGCGGTCGGTATCACCGGTCCCGGCGGCAGGCAGGACGACCCGTTCGGGAAGAATGATCTTTCTCCCCGTTCGCCGGAGAAGGGGAAGCCCGGGCAGCTCATCGGCTAGGTTCTGACAATGATCAGCGCCGGGCTGGTGACTCAGGCACCCTAGCCGGACCTTCAAGGATTTCTTCAGGTTGATCTGCGACGGTACACATGATGAGGACTGACTCGCCGCTGGCTTCGGGCGAGATGGCGACCGATGCACAGGACGCGCCGACGTTCCGGAGCCGACGGGGCGACGTCGTGGGCGTCGTCCTGCTCATCGTGCTCCCGGTCATCATCTTCGGCGTCCCGGCGCTGCTCGGCCATGCCGTTCTGCCCGGCGACGACCTGGGCCAGAACTTTCCGCTGCGCGTACTGGCCGGACGCGAGATCCGCAGCGGCCAGCTACCGCTGTACGACCCGTACATCTGGAGCGGCGCGCCCTTGCTCGCGGGCTGGAACGCAGCCGCCGCGTACCCGTTCACCTGGCTGTTCGCCATCTTGCCTGGCACGGCCGCGTGGACGGTCAACCTGATCGCCACCTGGGCGGCGGCCGGGCTCGGAATGTTCGCCTTCCTGCGCGCTCTGCGGCTGACGAGCCTGGCCAGCTTCCTGGGCGCCTTCTCGTTCGCATTCGCCGGAGCCATGTCGGCGCAAGTGACCCATTTCGGCCTGATCGCCGGGATGAGCTGGGTGCCGTTGCAACTGCTGAGCGTTCTGCGGCTGTCGCAAGACCGCCCAGCCGCCGCCAAGCTCGGCTGGATCGCGGTCCTGGCCACGGCCACCGGCCTGGTGATCCTCGCGGGCGAGCCGCGCGCCGTCGACGATGCCTTCGTGATCGTGGGGATCTACGCCGCCTGGCGGGTCACCCGGCTGGGGCGGCGCGCGGGCCCGGCGGCCGTCTCCGTCGCCGCGGGCCTGGTCCTCGGCGTGTGCCTCGGAGCCGTCCAGTGGCTGCCCGGCCTGGCGGCGATCAGCACTTCCCAGCGCGACGCTAGTTCCATGGCCCTGTTCAGTTCCGGCTCGCTGCCGATCAGGTGGCTGACGCTGGCGCTGGTGCCAGACCTCATCGGCGGGTCGGGCTCGCTGGGCCAGCCCAGCTTCCTCACCTCCTACAACCTGACGGAGGTGACGAGCTATGTCGGCATTCTCCCGCTCGTCGCCGCGTTCGCCCTGCTGGGACGCCTCCGGCTGCGCCAGCGACCGCCGGATTGGCTCGTCTGGCACATTGCGGCCGCGGTCGGCGTGGTGCTCGCACTCGGGAGCAACACGCCGCTGGGCGGCCTGCTTTACCACCTGCCGTTGTTCGGCGACCAGCGGCTGCAAAGCCGCAATGTGCTCGTGCTGGACCTGGCGCTCGCCGTCCTGCTCGCGTACTGGGCCGACCAGCCGTTTCCCGCGGACCTGGCCGCACGGTCCCGCGCTGCCCTGGAGACCGCCCTCGCGGTAGTGCCGCCGCTCGCGGTGATCGCCCTGGTCGCGGTCGGCCTTACCAGGGGTGCGGGCCTGCTTCAGTGGCTCGGGGTGGACGCCAGCACCAGCGTCAGCGCCATCGGGCGCCTCCAGCCGTTCCTGGTTCCTTACGCGGTGCTGGGCGCCGGCGCCGTCGCGCTGGTGATTTTCGGACGGCGCCTGGGACCGAGGCTGCGGTCGCGGCTGCTGGTCGGCTTCGTCGTCGTCGACCTGGTCGTGTTCAGCGTTCTTGGCGTGGTCGAGGTCGCTCCCGGCGGATTCGGCAGCTCCGACAGTTCGGGCAGTTACGGTGCGTCCGGCGGTCCGGCGGCGCCGACGGCGCCGGCGCCTGCGGGCACAGCGCCTGCGGGGACGGCGCCTGCGGGGACGGCAACGGTCCGGACGTCGGCGGCGGAGTCGACGGCACTGCGCGCGATCGCGGCGCTCGGATATCCGGGGCGCTTCGCCATCTACGATCCTGACCTGCTCGATCCCGGTGAGCTGCCCGCCCTTGGCCAGCCCGACCTCAACGGGGTCGGCGCCAACACCATGCCGTCCATCCAGGGGTACACGTCGATAGTCGACGGCCGCTACGCATCGGCCACCGGGTCACATGCGGCCACGGGTGAAGGGGATGCAACGCTCGCTCCGCAGGCCATCGGGAACGGGACGGTCGACCAACTCGATACCTCGGTCCTGCTCACCCTGCCCGCGTACCTCATCACCGAGGCCGGGGCTGGCGGCCCCGGGGCCGGGCCGGCGGGCACCGGCCAGCGCGACATCACCGCCGATCAGCGCGCCACCTGGTACCTGGGCAGCACGCTTGAAGTGTCCAAGGTAGCGGTACCTGATGCCGACGCCAGGCAAGACGCGGCCGCCGGGACCCGGATCGGGCTCACGAGGCCAGACGGCTCGACCCTCTGGTCCGCCGCGCGAGCGATAACGCCTTCGACCCTGGCGGTCACCCTCCCCCGGCCGGTGGCGAGCACCGCGGTGATCGGCCAGGCGCACGCAGCGCCGTCTCCGCTAGGTGCACCAGCTATCACCACGGCGGACGGAAGCGTATTCGTCGCCGATGGCCAGCTCCAGAATGCTCTCGAACCGTCGCACTGGACATTCGCCGGTTTCGACGGCTCATTCGCGGTCTTCGGCAACCGCTTCGCCCAGGGACCACTCCGCATCGAGTCACTCGGTGGCCAGCCATCCGCCGGCGCGTGGATAAAGGGAGTAAGCGGCGCGCCCGACGAGCCGACGGCGGCCACGGTGTTCTCCCGGCATGGTGCCCGCGTCGTTCGCTCGGTGGCGGCGATCCCCGGCTGGAGCGCCAGGTGGCAACCCCGGCACGGCCCGGCGACCACGCTGTCCGTCCAGCGGGACGGTACCGTCCAGGCCGTCGACGTCCCGCCCGGACTGGGGGTTGTCACCTGGAGTTATGCACCGCCGCGCTTTCTGGCCGGCCTGGGCCTGTCGCTCGGGGCGACAGCCCTCGTCTTCCTGTTCTTCCTGCTGGCCTCGCTGGCCGCCCGCCGGGCGCGCCGGTTGCGTTCTTGATCGGCCGATAGGACTGCTCTAGCGCCCGCCCGCGGTTCGCCACGCACGCGCGGATCGCGGCTCTCGCGAACGCCCCGATTTTTCCAGCTGTTTCACCGGCGGCGCCATTCCTCGGCGAGCAGCTCGTAGGAGCGGACCCGGTCGGCGTGGTCGTGGGTGATGGTAGTGATGATCAGTTCGTCGGCGCCGGTCGCCTCCTGGAGTTGCTCGAGCTGGTCGGCGACCTGGTCCGGGGAGCCGACGAACTGGGTGTCGACGCGGTCGGCGACGAGCGCGCGGTCCTCGTCGGTCCAGGTGTGCGCGCGGGCCTGCTCCGGGGTCGGGAACGGGATGGCGCCCTCGCCCGAGCGGATGCTGCGGACCCACAGGCCGTAGCCGGCGGCCAGTTCCCGGGCGGTGCCTCGTCCTCGGCCACCACGACATCGGCGGACACGCTGACGTAGGGCCGGTCCAGGTCGGCCGAGGGCCGGAACGCGGCCCGGTACCGTCGACGGCCTCGAGCACGGTCGCCGGGCTGACGTGGTAGTTGGCGGCGAACCGCAGCCCGTTGGCCCCGGCCACCTCGGCGCTCTGACCGCCGCTGCTGCCGAGGATCCAGACCTGCACCTCCGCGCCCTCGCCGGGGATGACGTGTGCCTCGACACCGTCGGCCGAACGGTAGGTGCCGCGGAGCAGGGCCAGGATGTCGCTCGACCTGCTCGCCGTAGTCCTGCGACTGCGCGCCCGGGCAGCTGCAGCAGCGTCTTCTGCAGCTGCGAAGCGCGGTGAGCCGAGCAGGTGCTCGACGGAGAACCGGGGCGGGATCAGCAGCCCGTTCGGCGCCCCGGCTGTCGGCCGGCGGCCGCGGCGCGACCGGCCAGGCGCTGGTTCGCGCTGTCGCGGCCGGCCGCCGGACCGGCCGAGGCCGAGATCGAGCCGGCCGGGATGCAGGGCGTCGATCAGGCCGAACTCCTCGACCGTGGACAGGGCGGTGCGGTGGCCCATCTGGACCGCGCCCGAGCCGATCCGGATCGTCGAGGTCGCCGCGGCCGCCAGGGCGAGGACGACGGCCGGGGAGGTCCCGGCGACGCCGGGGTTGAGGTGGTGCTCGGCGAACCAGTACCTGGCGTAGCCGAGGCTCTCGGCGGCCTGGGCCAGGTCGATGCTGTTGCGCAGCGCCTGCGGCGGCGGTCGAGCCGGAGCTGATCGGCACCAGGTCCAGCACGGCGAGCGGGAGCGGCGGCTCATGACGCGTCCGCCGGCGGCGGGATCGGCCTGGTCAGCGGCGCCAGGCCCAGGTGCTCGCGCAGCGTGCGTGCCCTCGTAGTCGGCCCGGAAGACGCCGCGCTCCTGCAGCAGCGGCACGACCTTGTCGGCGAACTCGTCCAGGCCGCCCGGGGTGATGTGCGGCACCAGGATGAACCCGTCGCTGGCGTCGGCCTGGACGAGCGTGTTGATCGCCTCGGCGACGGTGGCCGGCGAGCCGACGAATGACTGCCGGCCGGTCACCTCGATGATCAGCTCGCGGATCGACAGCTTCTCGGCCTCGGCCCTGGCCCGCCACTGCGCCGCGGTGGCCAGCGGGTCCCGGTACATCCGCACGCTGGCCCGGCCGCGGGCGATGGTGTTCTCGCCCGGATCCGGGTCGATGTCGGGCAGCGGGCCGTCCGGGTCGTAGCCGGACAGGTCCCGGTTCCACAGCTGCTCCAGGAACTTGATCGCGGTCTGCCCGCTGACCTGCTGCAGGCGCACCTCGGGGCCAGCTCCGCGGCCTCGGCGTCGGTGTCGCCGAGCACGAACGTGGCCGCGGGCAGGATCAGCAGCTGGTCCGGCGTGCGGCCGTAGCGGGCCAGGCGGCCCTTGACGTCGGCGTAGAAGGCCTGGCCGTCTGCCAGCGTGCCGTGCCGGCTGAAGATCGCGTCGGCGCTGACGCGGCGAACTCGCGGCCCTCGTCCGAGTCGCCGGCCTGGAAGATCACCGGCCGGCCCTGCGGGCTGCGGGGCACGTTGAACTGCCCGCGATGTCGAAGTGCGCGTCGTGGTGCTCGAACGCGCCCGCGCCGCGGCGTCGGCGAGGAACACGCCCGGAGGCCTTGTCGGCGACGATCTCGTCGCCGTGCCAGGAGTCGAACAGCTCCCAGGCCGTCTGCAGGAACGTCCGGGCCCGCTCGTACCTGGCCTCCTGCGGCAGGAAGCCGCCGCGGCGGAAGTTCTCGCCGGTGAACGCGTCCCAGGAGGTGACCACGTTCCACGCCGCCCGGCCGCCGGACAGGTGGTCGAGGCTGGCGAACTGCCGGGCCACCTCGTACGGCTCGTTGAAGGTCGAGTTGATCGTGCCGGCCAGCCCGAGCCGGTCGGTGACCGCGGCCAGCGCGGCCAGCACGGTGAAGGTGTCCGGGCGGCCGACCACGTCGAGGTCGTAGATCGCGCCGTTCTGCTCGCGCAGCCGCAGCCCCTCGGCCAGGAACAGGAAGTCGAACTTGGCCCGCTCCGCGGTCCGGGCCAGGTGGGCGAACGAGCTGAACTCGATGTGGCTGCCCGACCGCGGGTCGCTCCACACCGTGGTGTTGTTCACGCCGGGAAAGTGGGCGGCGAGGTGGATCTGCTTGAGCGGTTGTCGGTCATCGGTCAGGCTGCCTCCCAGCCGGCGGCGTAGCGGTTGGCGGGCCGGGCCAGGCCGAGCAGGCCGCGCAGGGTGCCGGCCTCGTACGCCGTGCGGAACGCGCCGCGCCGCTGCAGCTCGGGCACCAGCGCCCGGGTGATCGCGTCGAGGTCGTGCGGGATGGCGCCGGGCCGCAGCCGGAACCCGGACAGCCCGGCCTGCTGCCAGTCCAGCAGCAGGTCGGCCAGCTGCGCGGCGGTGCCGGCGAAGACGGCGGCGTCGCTGGTGTACTCGTGGCCCGCGAGCTCGTCCAGCCGGGCCTTGCGGCCGGCCGCCGGCGCGGCGCGTCGTCGTCGAGGAACACCACCAGGTCGCCGAAGACGTGCATCGGCTCGTCCGCGCGGCCGGCCGCGCGCCTGCGCGGCGCGGATCTCGGCCACGATCGCCGCGGGCCTGGCCGGCGTCGCGCGGCGTGACGAAGCCGACGTCGGCGGCCCGGCGCGACAGCTGGTACGGCACGGTGCGCGTGGGCCAGCGCGGCTACCACCGGCTGGCCCTGCGGCGGCCGCGGCGTGATCGACGGCCCCTTGACGCTGAACCAGCCGCCGGTGAAGTCGATGTAGTGCAGCTTGTCGCGGTCGATGAACCGCCCGGTGGCGGCGTCGCGGATCTCGGCGTCGTCCTCCCAGCTGTCCCACAGCCGCCGGACCACCTCGACGTAGTCGGCCGCCTCGTCGAGCAGCTCGCGCCGCCAGCGGCTGGACCGCGGGATCGGCGCGGTCCCGGCCAGCGTCAGCGCCGGGAAGGTCGCGGCGGCCGAAGTGCGCGGCCTCGTCCGGGCGGGCCGAGACCCGGACCCGGACCCCGGCCCGGCCGGTGCTGACGTAGTCGAGCGTGGCGATGGCCTTGGAGATGTGGAACGGCTCGGTGTGCGTGACCATGACCGTCGGCACCAGCCCGATGCGGCGGGTCAGCGGCGCGACCCGGGCCGCGATCAGCACCGCGTCCAGCCGCCCGCGGACCTGGTCGGTGCGCCGGTCCGGCGCAGCCGTAGCTGCAGGACTGCAGGCCGAGCGCGTCCTCGATGGTCACGAAGTCGAGCAGGCCGCGCTCGGCCTCGGTGATGACGTCCGCCCAGTAGCGCGGCGGTGAACAGCTCGGCCGGACCCCGCGGCTCTCGCCAGGCGGCGGGATGCCAGCCCGCGCCGTCGAGCGCGACAGACAGATGCATCGGAGTTACTCCGTTCCGTGGGAGCCGGGCCACCGCACGTTCTGATCAAGCGGCGCGGACATGCGGCGGGTCATATATGTATAGTAAATCAATCGGAAAAACCGGCTTACGGCTGGAGACGGGATGTCGCTGCACTTCCACTGGTTCCTGCCCACCAACGGCGACGGCCGCGACATCGTCGGCGGCGGCCACGGCGTCGCCACCGGCTCGGCCGGCGCCGTCCGTCCCGCCTCGCTCGGGTACCTGGGCCAGATCGCGCGCAGCGCCGAGCAACTCGGCTTCGAGGCGGCCCTGACCCCGGCCGGCGCGTGGTGCGAGGACGCATGGCTGGCCACCGGGATGCTCACCGAGGTCACCGAGCGGCTGAAGTTCCTCGTCGCCTTCCGCCCCGGCCTGGTATCGCCCACGCTGGCCGCGCAGATGGCGGCCACGTTCCAGCGTTACTCGTCCGGACGCCTGCTGCTCAACGTCGTGACCGGCGGCGAGGCCGCCGAGCAGCAGGCGTACGGCGACTTCCTCGGCAAGGCGCAGCGCTACCAGCGGTGCGCCGAGTTCCTGGACATCGTGACCCGGCTGTGGCGCGGTGAGACCGTCAGCCACGACGGCGAGCACCTGCGGGTGGCAGGCGCCCGCCTGTCAAGGCGGCCAGACCCGGTGCCGCCGCTGTACTTCGGCGGCTCGTCGGCCGAGGCGGGCCCGGTGGCGGCGCGGTACAGCGACGTCTACCTGACCTGGGGCGAGCCGCCCGCGGCGGTGGACGCCAAGCTGCGCTGGATGGACGGCCTGGCCCGGCAGGCCGGACGCACGCTGCGGTACGGCATCCGCCTGCACGTCATCACCAGGGACAGTTCGCACGAGGCGTGGCTGCAGGCCAACCGCCTGATCGAGGGCATCGACGAGGCGATGATACGCAAGGTGCAGGAGGGGCTTGCGCACAGCGAATCCGAAGGGCAGCGCCGGATGCGCCAGCTGCACGGCGGCTCGCCCGGCAGCCTGGAGGTCTCGCCGAACCTGTGGGCCGGCGTCGGCCTGCTGCGCGGGGGTGCGGGAACGGCGCTGGTCGGCAGCCACACCGAGGTCGCCGACCGGATCGAGGAGTACGCTGCGCTCGGCATCTCCGAGTTCATCCTGTCCGGGTACCCGCATCTGGAGGAGGCCTACTGGTTCGGCGAGGGAGTGCTGCCCATCCTGCGCCAGCGCGGCCGCTGGCAGCACCCCGCACCAGAGGGCGAGGACAGCGCCGTCAGCATGACCCCGTTCGCGCCCACGTCAGGTCCTGCTCACCCGGCCGCCGCATCGTAAATCCCTTTTGGCCGAACGGCCGGCGGTACTCACCCGAACGCGAGCTCAACCGAATCCAGAGGTGGACGTCATGCGAATAGCCGTGGTCACCGGTAACCCGAAGCCAGCGTCCCGGACTCACGGTGTCGCGCTGGCCGTGGCCGGGACCCTCTCTTTTTCCTTTCTTTTTTTTTTTTTTTTTTTTTTTTTTTTTTTTTTCTTTTTCTTTTTTTTCTTTTTTTTTTTTTTTTTTTTTTTTTTTTTTTTTTTTTTTTTTTTTTTTTTTTTTTTTTTTTTTGCTTTTTGTTTTCTTTGTGTCTTTTTTTTATATTGTTTTTTTTTTCTGTTGTTGTTGGTGTTTTTGGATTGTTATAGTTGTTTTTTTTTGGGTGGGATTATGTGGTGTTTGTTTTATTTTAGGTGGGTTTCTTTTTTTAGGTCGAGGTACATATGCGTATGGTTGTGGTGTAGCTGGGCGTGACTTTGTTTATTTATAGTATATAATTTCTTTTAGAGATATTTATTAATTATATCTTTTTAATTTATGAACTAATTTTAAAAAAAAAATTTAGCACATTACACTAAAGCTTAAAAAACCGATGAACGGGTAACCACCGCTTAAATACACCAGCGGCCCGGCCGTCTCGGAGATTGTCTCTTAGTACAGCTCTCAGCCGACGATTATCTCTTTTTCTTCTTTTAGCAATTCTTTTTTTTTCTTGCACTCCATAACTGTGAACATAACTTGCAGTCGCATGATCCGTCGGGCCGAGTCAGTAAGCTCTCCTCCCAGGTCGCAGCCATTCCTCTTCTTTCTTATTTCTTCTTTAGTTGTCTTTTTTTCTTTTCTATCTCTTTCTTCACGATCTCACCGAGCTCTCACATCTCTCGCAGCGTCTCTCTTCCTATTTCTTATCATTCTTTAATTAGAGTCGATTCTATCTTTTTTTTTTTTATCTCTTTTTTCTTTTTTTTTTTCTTTTCTTTTTCTGTGTCGATGTAGTTGTTCACGGTTATTTTTTTGAGAAATGGTTTATGTCTTTTCTTTACTAGTCCTCCGAGTTCTCCTTGACGGTTAAGGGTTGATTGTTTTTATTCTCATTTTTGTTCTTAGTTTAGCTTTATCTCATCTTTTATCATTTTTTTTTCGACTTTATTATATTTCCGGTTATAGTGTTTTGGTTTTCGTGTGTTCTGGCGTTTTTTTAGTGGTTAAAATTATATCGTTCGTCGGTCTCGCTATTTTCTCTCTTCTAGTACATTTCTCTTTTCTTCTCTTCTTTCTTTTCTTTGTCTAGGCCTTGTTCTTCTTCTTCTCTTTCGATTAGGGTCGTCTCTTCTTCTTCTCTTGTGTGTGGTCTTTTTACGTTTAGTTTTTTCTTTTTCTTTTTCATTTTTTTTTCTTCTTCTTTTTTTTTTTTTTCTTTTTTTTCTTTTTTTTTTTTTTTTTTTCTTTTTCTCTTTCTCTTTTTTTTTCTATTTTTTCCTTGATGTTTCGTATTATTGGCGCTCTTTTATTCTTTTGGTCTCGCCTGTAGTCGTAGGCGTCGTTCTCTTTTTCTTTATCGATCTCTTCTTTCTTTTTTTTTTTTCTCTCTTTTTATTTTTTTTTCTCTTCTTTCTCTTGTTTTTGGGTTTTTTTTTTTTCTTATCAATCTTCTCTTCTTCTTTCTATTCTTCTTTTTTGTTCTTCTCTCGGTGTCTCTTGTCTTTTTTTTTTTTTTTTTTTCTCACGCTCTTTTAGGCGTTCGTCTTAAAGTGTATCTTTTGATCGTCGTCTTCTATCTTTTTGACTTCTTTATAGTTTTTCTTTATCTTTTTCTTGCAGTTTTTTTTGCTTTCTTTTATAGTTTCTCGTTGTCACAGTTTTTTAGTCAGGTCTTCAGGTTCTTTTCGTTCTGTTCTTCGCGTTCGTGTGTTCGTTGGCTTAGTCTCTCTCCCGTTAGCTCTTCTTCTTACTATCTCTTTTGCTGCTTTCTCTTTTCTTTTATCTCTATCTCTTTCTCTTTCTTTTTTTTTCTTTTCTGTTTCTGGGCTTTCTCTTTTTTCTCTTCTTCTTATATTGTGTTCATTTTCACGAGCGTCATGGTTGTCATAGGTAAGGCCGTACGCTCGCGGCATCGTGTTTCCTAGCTGTTCTCTGTCTTTCATCTTCTCGAGCTCTTCTTTTGGCTCGCTTCCTTTGCGATCTCTCTCGATATTCTTTCATTGATCGACGTCTCGTTCTCCCGCGTCTTTTTTTTCTCTTTTGTGTTTTTGCTTAGCATCTATGTTGGGTTGTCACGGTCTCTTGAGTGGTATTTATCTTTTTGGTAGTTTGTATTGGCTTGGGTCGGGGATTTGCCGGGTAGTCAAGTATTACGATCGAATTAGTAGATTTTAGCGGGCTCCCCTCGGCAGCTGAACATCCCCTCATCCCCGCCGGGTGCTCCGAGTTCGCCGGGGCTATGGCTGCCGCCCGGTCAGGTCCGCCCGGCCTAGCGCACCGTGGCAGCCGTTGGCGCACCGGTCGCCGACGCGCTGCCCTCCAGGTGCAGTTGCGGGACGACCGGTTCCAGCCACCGCGGCATCCACCAGGCATGGGCGCCCAGCAGGGCCATGACAGAGGGCACCAGGATCATCCGGACCAGGGAGGCGTCGATAAGCACGGCGACGGCCATCCCGATGGCGAGCATCTTCACGGTGGGGTCGGGATTCAGCACGAAGCTAGTGAAGACGACCACCATGATGGCGGCCGCCGTCGTGATGACCCGCGCCGTCGCGCCGATCCCGATCGCGACGCTGCGATGCGGGTCACCCGTGCTGAGCCAGGCCTCGTGCACCCGGGAGAGCAGGAAGACCTCGTAGTCCATGGAAAGCCCGAACACGATGCAGAACACCAGCATCGGCACGTATGCGGGGATGGGCAGCGTCGTGTGCAGGCCGATGAGGCTGGCCCCCCAGCCCCACTCGAAGATCGCGACGATGACACCGTAGGCGGCGCCGATCGACAAGATGTTAAGGATCGCGGCCTTGGTCGCGATCATCACCGACCGGAACGCCGTGGTCAGCAGGAGGAACGAGACCGCGACCACGGCGATGATCACCCACGGCAGCCGGCTCCTGATCTGGCTGGTGAAGTCGACGGCCCCTGCCGTGGTGCCGGTGACGTAGCTGGTGGCGTGCTCCTTGGGCAGCACGTTGTCGCGCAGATCATTGACCAGGTTCGTGGTGGCCGTGGCCTGCGGCCGCGTGGTCGGGATGACGTTGAACACCGCGGTGGTGCCGCCGGAGTTCACGGCCGCGGGGGTAACCGACGCGACGCCGGATGTCTTGGAGATGTCCGACTGCATCGTGTTCAGCAGCGAGGTGTTGTCGGAGCTCGACTGCTTCGGCAGCTTGACGACGACGGTCAGCGGCCCGTTCACGCCGACCCCGAAGCCCTGGGAGATCAGGTCGTAAGCCCGGCGGCTGCTGTCCGACGCCGGGTTCGTCCCGTTGTCGGGCTGACCGAGCGTGATCGAGAATAGCGGGATCGCCAGCACGATGAGCACCGTCACGCTCAGCACCGCCCACGGCCACGGCCGGGCGCTGACCATCCGCCCCCACCGGGCGAACGCGCCCTGCTCGTGCTGCTCATGGGTGGCCGCGGCGGTCTGGGCCGCCTGCTCCTGCACCGACAGCCCGGCCTTCCTGGCCCGGAGCCTGGCGGACAGGGCCCGCACGTTCCCCCTGACCAGCCCCATGAACGCGGGCACCAGCGTCAGCGCCGCCAGCATGGTGACCACGACGACGATCGCCGCCGCCAGGCCCAGCGACCCGACGAAGCTGACTCCGGACAGGTAGAGGCCCAGGATGGAGATCACGACGGTGCAGCCGGCCACCACGATCGCGGCCCCGGAGGTTCCCTCGGCGAGCCTCGCGGAGGTGACGACGTCCATCCCGCTGTCCACCTGCTCCCGGTGCCTGGCCACCAGGAAGAGCCCGTAGTCCACGGCGACGCCGAGCCCGAGCAGCGTGGCGATGGTCGGAGCGGTGGTCGGGAACGTGACCGCCGCCGCGAGCAGCCCGAGCAGCGAGAGCCCGGCGACGACGCTGAAGATCGCCGACAGCAGCGGGATCGCGGCCGTGATCAGCGAGCCGAACATGAGCAGCAGCAGCACCAGCGCGCAGGACAGGCCGATGATTTCGGACTTCAGGTCGTCGGTGTGCTGCCCGATCTCCCCGGCGCCGCCGCCGTACTCGACCTGCAGGCCAGCCTTGGTGGCGGGTGCCACCGCGTTGTTGAGCTTGTCCAGGTAGGCGGCGTCCAGCGTGTCCGGATTCACGTTCCAGGCGACGCTGGCGTACGCGATCGTGCCGTCCTTGGACACGGCCGTGGAGCCTGACGAGGAGAACGGGCTGACCGCCTTGGTGACGTCAGGCAGCTTGGACACGTTGGTGACCGCCTGGTTGACAGCCGATTCCTGAGCCGAGACCGTGCCGCTGCGGGCGTGGAACACGATCTGCCCGCCGAAGCCGCCCTGCTGGGGAAAGGTGCTGTTCAGCAGGTCAAGGCCGACGGCGGAATCGCTGCCCGACACCGTGTAGTTATTGACGTACTCACCGCCGAACGCATGCCGGGCGCCCAGCAGCCCGCCCAAGATGACCAGCCACGCGATGATGACGATCCAGTACCGCCTGGCGGCGTAGCCGCCGAGCCTTTCCAGCAGTTGATTCATCGCTTCCCCCCGATACACCTTCCCCGCGATCGCGCGAAACGGGAAGGCCAGGCACGAAGTGGAACGCACCACCCCGGCCGCCGGTCGCGCCATCGCCTTCGAGCCGACCCCGCTGGACTAGCAGGCGAGCCTTCGGCTCATGACGGCCTAACCCCCGGATCAAGCTTGACGAGCCGGCGGCCCGGGTCGTGGGCCACGCCATCCCGGCCGCCTGTCGACACCGGCGACAACTCATGAGCCGATCCCTCCGGCCCTACCGCAAAGGAGACCTCCGAGCCCTGAAATCGGCAACTACCAGTCGAATTATCGTGCGCCAGGCACTGCGGGCTGTCAATGCCCGAAGAGCCGTCGGACGGCGTAGCCGCGACCTGGAGCGATCGGCGGGTCGGACGGCTCCTAAAAGTGTTCAAGCCGATAGGCGTCCGGGCGGGACCGCTGCGGGCCAGGCTCTGCCTATGGGCAAATAGCTCCCGGTGGTAGGCTCCTCGCGTTCGGCGGCCCCAGGCGACCGGGGCTACCTCGTGGCGAGACGGGTGCCAGCATGACTGACGAGATAGCTATTTCCTACCAGGCGGCAGTCCGCGGGACCCCCGTGCTGAGCAGTGCGGGCACGCAGATCGGCACCCTTGAGCATGTACTGGAAGTACCCGAACTCGATGTATTCGACGGGATCGTGATCGCCACCAAAGCTGGCCTGCGCTTCATCGACGCCGATAACGTGCAGCGGATCACCCAGGACCACATCTGGTGCAGCCTGGACGACGCGCAGGCCGCCCAGCTGCCGCAACCTGAAGGGGCGCCGGTGTACCGCGTCGATGCACTGCAGGACGCGGGCCATAGCCTGCACGACGTCATGGGACGCCTGTTTCGCCGCCCGCACTGGACCCGCGAGGATGGCAAAGGCTAACCAGGCGGAATCACCGGGCGGGATGCCTTCGCGCGGTTCGCCGCCGACTAGGACGTTAATCGTCAGGCTGCTGAACTAACACGGCTCCGGTGACGTACCGGAGGCGTATCAAATCCGGCAGCAGTCTGGTGGAGGTCTTTGCACTTTCCCGGGTCGTGTCGCCATGGCCCCGGTGGTCGCCGTCACGCCTAGGTGCGGGCTGTTGTTAGCGCAGCGGGCGGAACGCTGCCCGGATCTCGGTCGCGAACAGCTCCGGCTCTTCCCAGGCGGCGAAGTGGCCGCCCTGGCCGGCCTCGTGGAAGTAGGTGAGGGTGGGGTAGGCCTTCTCGACCCAGCTGCGCGGGGCCGGGAAGATCTCGCCGGGGAACGTGGTGAAGC
This sequence comes from uncultured Actinomycetes bacterium, assembly GCA_963806335.1. GTDB lineage: Bacteria > Actinomycetota > Actinomycetes > Streptosporangiales > Streptosporangiaceae > Palsa-504. The sequence continues at coordinate 43,779 of CAWDXO010000006.1, read as the reverse complement.
CGACCGGGAGCTTGACCTGCGGAGGAGGCTGCCCGGCCGCGCGAGCCTGGGCTCGTCCGCTCTCCCAGTACGACCGGGCCGCCGAGGCCCCGGTGCCGGTCAGCCAGTACAGCGTGATGTTGTCCAGGATGTGGTCCCGGGTCAGACCCCCGGACGGCTGCCCGTCGGCGAAGGCGCGGGAGATCTTCTAGTAGGCGTCGGTGTCGTGGTCGAGCATCCAGGCCGCCAGGGCGACGGGTGAATCCAGCAGGGCGTAGCCGATCGTCTGCGGCCGGGTGGCCTGCTCCAGGAAGTAGCCGAAGCCGCTCGCCCTGAATGTCTTGGTCTGCTCGAGCGCCGCGCGTTCCTGCTCGGTTCCGGCCGGCATGGCGCCGCCGCCCAGCGCCGTCACGAGCAAGTTCATGTGGATGCCGACCAGCCCCTCGGGGCCTGGCGGCCCATCGCGTCGGTGACCGAGGCGCCCACGTCGCCGCCCTGGGCGACGTAGCGGGAGTAGCCGAGGCGGTGCATCAGCTCCGCCCAGGCCCGCGCGACGCGGCCGGGATCCCAGCCGATCTCGGCCGGCTCGGCGGAGAAGCCGTAGCCGGGCAGGGACGGCAGCACCAGGTCGAACGCGTCCTCGGCGCACCCGCCGTGCGCGGCCGGGTCGGTGAGCGGGCCGATGGACCTCGAGCAGCTCGATGACCGAGCCGGGCCAGCCGTGCGTGATGATCAGCGGCAGCGCGTTCTCGTGCCGCGACCTGACGTGGATGAAGTGGATATCCACCCCGTCGATCTCGGTCGTGAACTGCGGCAGCGCGTTCAGTCTCGCCTCGCACGCGCGCCAGTCGTAATCGGCCGCCCAGTAGCGGGCGAGCTCCTGGATCGCCGCCAGCTGCACGCCCTGCGACCGGTCAGCGACGAGCTCCCTGCTAGGCCAGCGGGTCGCGGCGATCCGCCGCCGAAGGTCGGCGACCGCTTCGCCGGGCACCTCGACCCGGAAGGGACGGATTTCAGTTTCGCTGGACATAGGTCCCGGCCTCCCCGGATCAGCTGACGGCGGGACCGATCGGCTCCGGCGTTCCAGGCCAACGACCCATCCCGCGCCAGCGGGATACTTATTACTGCCCCACCATCCCCGATCGGGCGGACCTATCGCGCCCGTGACACCCCTGGTCCGTACCCCGGCCTGCGCCGGGCGGCGATGCAATGTGGTGCCGATGCTGTCCAGGGCCTGGCATGGCGGTCTCCGCATTACGAGCAGGATCAAACCGTCCACTGCTGTCCAGCCGGGCACTCCCGCCTGGCATGTCCGGCTCCTGGTTCCGCCGGTGTCCAGAGCGATCAGGGCCGTCGTTAGCAAATCCGTTAGCACTGAGCTGGTCCTGGCCCAGGATGTCAGTAAGACTTTCTCACCGGTCTGTCATTTTCCTCGGCGGGCCGCCAGCCCGCGCATCCCGCGCCGCATAGGAAGCTGCCGGGATGTGGCCCGGGGTTGGCCATGGACAGCGGCGCGTTCCTGCCCGGTCGGCTGGTGTGCTATGCACGGGTTTCCGTCTCCGGGGAACAGAACGTGACTTCGGGGTAGCGTGGCGACGGCTGGTCCAGCAAGGCTTGTGGTTTGCTCCGCAGGTGCTGGTCGAAGAAGGCCCGGACGTAAGCGCGGGTGATGTCCAGGGACCGGGCGCCGGGGAGGGCGGCACCGGTGTCGATACCGATCTGATCCGCCAGTAGCCCGAGGTCGGTGAAGGAGGCGTGTATCGCGCCGGTCACGAGGAGCCACCGCTTCCACCCGGTCAGGAGTTTCCAGTCGCGCTCCCAGGTGGTCACGGCACCTCCGCTTCCCGGGGTGTAGTTGGACTGCTTGCCCAGGAAGAGAAACGGCCGTGACAGGCCGTGGTCCGGGATCGGGGTAGGAATGGTGCCGTCCATGTCGATGCCGGCGCGGATGCGGGAGTCAGCCAGCATGGCGGAGATGGCGGCCGCACCGCCGATGGAGTGGCCGGCCATCGCCATCCGGGACGGGTCGATCAGCGCGGCGCCCGGCCATGCCGGGTGTGCGCCGGTCAGTTCATTGAGCACGAAGGAGACGTCGGCTGCCCGGCCTGCCACCACCTTCTCCCAGAACCCGTTGCCCCTGCGACGTGTCTCACGGGCGAGGCTGGTGGTGACCCGCCCGTCGGGAAAGGCCGTGGCGAAGCTCTCGTAGGTATGATCAATTCCGGCCACGACGTAGCCGTGGCTGGCCAGGTCCTCGGCCAGCGCGGTCAGCGCGCTGCGGGAGTTCGTGAAACCAGGTGAGAGCACCACCAGGGGAAAGGCGCGCTGACGCCCCGCCGGCGCGGCGTCGCTGACTGCGTTGGTCCGGGCCGTGCTCAGCGCGTCCGGCGGGACGCCGGTGATGCCCCTGCTTGTGAGCTGGAGTTCAGACTCCGCTGGCGTCATGTACCGGGCTCGCCGCCCGCCGTTGAACAAGCTTGGGGCCTCGTATCCGATGGACCCGATCCGCCTGGCCGTGACCAGGAGCAGCGTGAACTGCTGGTCCGGCTGCGCTGGCTGCGCAGCAGTTGGCGGTCAGCATCACCCGGCAGCAGTGGGGGCCGGGTGCTTGTGCCTGGCGGGAGGGAAGGAGTCGAATGAGGCATGGCTGATGTGCCGCATGAGGGAAGCGAGCCGGCCCCCCCGGGCAGCGTCACGGGCGGGCCACCCCAGGCTGAGGCGGCCACGGCCAAGAAGAACCTGGCTGACGCATCCCCGGTTGAGAACCCCTGGCCTCGGCTGGGGAGATTCTTCGAGCGGGCGCTGAGCCTGTCCCGGATCGTAGTTGTCGTCCCGGTGATCGTTCTCCTGCTCTCCGCCATGGCGTCCTTTGCCTACGGGACCGACGTGTTTGTCAGGTCAGTCAGCCATATCGTGGACGGCTCTCAGCTGACCAGCCATAATCTGGGCTTTCTGCTCCTCCTGACCGACCTGTTCCTGATCGGCGCGACCCTCATGATCGCGGCCTTCGGCTTCTATGACCTCTTCATCGGCAGGACCGGCGCCAGTGGCCCAGGCGTCCGGCTGCCAGGCTGGCTGAGGATGCACGATCTCAACGACCTCAAGGCCAGGGTGATCTCGATGATCATCCTGGTAGCGGCGGTCAGCTTCGTGGACGATGTGGTGGAGTCCAAGGGCAGCCGGGACACGCTTTACCTCGGCGTCGGGGTGGCGGTGGTGATCGCGGCACTCACGGCGTTCCTGCGCTTCGGCCGGATGGACGGCGGCGAGCGCTCATTAGCCGCGTCAGACGAGCTGGCGATCGCGCCCCGGCGGTTTGGTTTACATCCTGGTCGATGCCCATTGCGGCCAGCACTGCATCCCCGACAACGGCGCCGCCCGGTCACGTGACCGCAGTCGGCCCTTGATCCATCGAGGGACCGGGCCGGTCCGCTCCTTTTGAGCGCGCTAGCGTGACACCATGACCCTGGGCGCCTATTTCGCCGCTGCCGCCGAGCACCAGCGATTGGCCTGGATGGGCGGCTCGACCTTGGAAGTGCTGGTGGACTCTGCCGTCAGCAACGGCCAGGTACTGATCATGCGAAGCAACACCACGCGGGGCAGCGGGGTTCCGGTCCACGTCCACCAGCGAGAGGACGAGATCTTCCTGCTTCTCGACGGCGCTTTGACGGTCTGGGCCGGCGACCAGCGACGGGAACTCTCAGGCGGCGGTGTCGCCTTCCTGCCCAGGGGCGTTCCCCATACCTACATGGTCGCCTCCGATATCGCAACCATCCTGGAGGTAATCGCTCCTGGCGGCCTGGAACAAGCCTTCCGGGAAGCAGGGTGGGATCTGCGGAACCCACCGCCGGACGACTGGGCCTGCACGCCCCACGCCGTGGCCACGGCTATGGCCAAGGTAGGTTGCACGATCCTAGGACCACCGCCCAGCAGCCACGGCGATAATCCCATCGCCATCCAAAGGCAGCCATGACCATGCCCGGCCTCCTGTGCCACCGCCCTGGCCACCAGCGACCCGCCCGTTTGTTACGTCGGTGACAGTACCCACCAGCTTTCCAAGTCTGCGCCTGGGTTCGGCACAGGTCAGGTGGGTCCGTGACCTTGGCTGCCCGTTCTGGGCGATGTACGCCCAACGTCGCAGGACCTTGCTGTTACGCGGCGCCGGTGACCGCATCGGCCAGACCACCGGCACCTACCCGCGGGAGGAGGCAAACCGGGAAGCTCAGCGCATCCGGCGGCGCTCCCGCCGGTGCATCCCGGCGGCGGAGACCGGTGACAACGGGCGCCCGAAGGGGTCGATGAACAGCGCGCAGGGCCCCGTGGCGGCGGGAACAGTGCCGTCGAGGAGCTTGATGCTGTAGGTCAGCGCGTCCCCGTCCAGGTGCGGATCCTGGATGACCACGACCGCGTCCTCGGGCAGCCGGTCGCCCGGCTCCGCGAACGACAGGACGGCGTTCGGGGGGTTGTCCGCGAAGCTGTTGTCCCCCGCCGCCCAGTTGGCGACGAAGTGATCAGAGGTCAGGTGCCCGACGTCGCGCTGCGGACGGTCGGCGAAGTACAGCGTCGACGGCGACAGGCCGTGCAGCGTGATGGTTCCCGGGCCGCTGGTCATGCTCGCCGCGGTCTGGACGAACAGTGCTTCCATGTCCTCGAGCTGCTGCTCGGTGACTTCACTCATCGTGACTCCTCTTTTCTCGCACGCGCCGGGCCCGGCCGGGCCCGTGCTGCGTGATCCTTTAGTGGCCGTTGGCAACTCTTCCTAGTGCGGTAGCCGCCAGCTATTCCCCCCGCGGGGCTAGCGCACCAGGCCCCCCGGCCGGCCCTAGCTGGCCAGTCCTTGACCCGCACCGGACAGCGCGGGCATTTCATCGAAAGCCCGATGCGACTTCTCCGTCGGCCAGCCGAGCCCGAGGTGCTTGTGAAAGGCAGCTAGGCCCGCCCGGAGCGAGCGCGGCCCGCGAAGCCACTGAAGCCGCGACGGGACCTCGGAGTACTCCAGGTCCAGGTGGTCGCCGCAATCGGGGCAGACGAGCTCGAACACGCCGGTATAGCCGCCTTCGGCCTGGCCGTCCGCGATGCGGACCGCCAGGCCACTAGTTCCTGCTGCAGCCGGGGTGGAGCCACACGCAAGTTATCAGCTGACGATAACACGTAGGCGCAGCGGCGGATATTGCCCAGACGACTTTGAGAGCCTGCATGCCGGGTGTTACGGATTTGTTTCCTGGTCATTTACCTCGAGTTACCTCGAGCGGGCATCCACCGTGGATACCCCCACCCGTTGCCGAGTAGAGCCAGACAGAGGACAAGCCGGCGCCGCTGGGCGCCTGACACGCGCGGACAACTGTGGGATGTCGGCCCAGCGCCCCGGCGGTACGCGCCATGGGCCTGGTCCCGCTGGCGGCGGCTCCACCAGTACCGTGCTAAAACCAGCCACTACCAGCGCAGGCAGGCCAATTACAACGAAGCACTGCTGGAGTATCTATCCATGCTGATCAGGCGGCGCCTGCGGCGCCGCCGGGCTAAATTTTGCAGGCGTCGCGATCAGGAGGTTTCTCCGTCAAGCTCGCTGATGCTGTGCTGCGCGAGAGGCCCGTTCTGTTCGCTGCCATCAGCCCGGTGATGGCCGTCCGGCCCGTTGGCGGATGTGTGCGCGAGAGCCTGGTCCAGACTCGTGAAGCTGCGGATCAGGCGGTCGATGCTGGTAAGCGCTAGAACGCGAAGGACGGGAGCGGTGGCGATGGCCAGCAGCAGCTCGCCGCCTTCGGCCTGGGCGCGCTTGTGCGCCGCCAGCAGAGTATGAAGCCCGGTCGAATCACAGAACTGGGTGCCGGTCATGTCGACCACGACCGTGCCGTGATCGTACGCGGCTGCCTCCACCAGGGCCGACCGCAGCGCCGGGGCGTTGGTGATGTCGATCTCGCCAGGTGCCGTCACGACCGGCACGCCGCTGACTACCTCGAACGGGACCCTTCCGTCACGCATCTGCGTCACCTCCTGGGCCGCGAGCAGGAATGCGCTGCTGCAGGCTACTGCTGCCGGGCGCGCCGCTGTGCCTGTGCCGCGTGGCTGGCGGGCATGGCCCGGTCAGGGCATTACCAGGATCGGCCCCTGGCCGGACGCCTGTCAAGAGAAACACGAGAAATTTCTCGTGTGTTTCTGCTCGCGTGATTTCACTCGCGAGTCATACAATCGGAAGGCATGAGCGACCGTGACGAGAGCAGCGGCAGCTGGACGCTCCTGACCGGCCACGGGCACGTCCTAGTGGAGATCGGCCGCGACCCCGGCGCCCGGATCCGGGACATCAGCGCCGCCGTAGGACTGACCGAACGCACCGTCCAGGCCATCGTGGCCGACCTGGAGGCCGCCGGTTACCTCACCCGCACCCGTACCGGGCGGCGCACTCGGTACACCATCAACCACGACTGCCTGTTCCGGCACCCGGCTCAGGAAGGACTCCGGATCGGCCCGTTCCTCAGCCTGCTCGCCGCGGCAGGCGAGGATGCCCGCGCCGAAGGGCCCGGGACAGCAGCGACGTCCTAGGCTGTGCCTGGCAGTTTGCATCGAGGCGGTCTGCTGATCGGCCATCCGGCAAGTGGCCATGGATCGTACGAGTGTTCTGTGCTGTCGCCCGTCGCTGCCGCTTGCCGTTCGTTGCTGTTGCTGTCATCGTTGCTGTCAACTCGGCCCAGGCACGATCACGCGGGGATGGCCGGCCGTCCGGCCAGGCGACAGACCACAGGGGCCATATTCCCCGGAACTGCTTCTGGGGCTGGTCAGGTGAAGTAGTGGCCCTGTTCGATGTCCTCGATGAGGCCGGGGTGGGTGGGCTGCCAGCCCAGGAGCTCTTGGGTGATGGTGCTCGAAGCGGGCATGTCGGTGCTGAGCAGGGGCACGAGCATGCCGCCGAATTCTTCGGCGGGCAGGGACCGGGCAGGCAGGTTCAGGTGCCGGCCGATGACCTCGGCGATCTCGCGGACGGGCACGCCTTCGTCCCCGACGGCGTTGAGCACTGCGCCGGCGGGAGCCTGCTCGATGGCCAGCCGGTACAGGCTCGCGGCGTCCTTCACATGGACGGCGGGCCAGCGGCTGGTCCCATCGCCGGTGTAGCCGGAAACGCCCTTGGCCCGGGCCGCGGCGATGAGCTGGGGGATGAAGCCGTGGCGTTCTCCCTGGCCGTGCACCGAGCGGGGCAGCATGACCAGGCAAGAGCGGACGCCCCTGTCTGCGGCCGCGAGGGCGGCCTGCATGTTGGTGATGCGGGCCGCGATGGGCCCGGCGGCGATTAGTTCGTCGCGTTCGGTCGCGGGCTGGCCGGGTGTCACGAGCGTTGCCCCGGAGATCACCAGGGGCTTGCCGGAGCCGGCGAGTCCGGTGGCAAACGTCTCGATGGCCTTGGCATCGGTCCGCGTCGCAGCCTCGCTCACGCTGGGCACGACGAAGGCGAGGTGGATGACGCCGTCGCTGTCGAGGGCGCCGGCGCGCAGCACGCCGGTGTCGTTCAGGTCGCCGCGTAGCACCTCGGCGCCCATGCCGGCGATTGCCTTGGCGGAGGCGTCCGAGCGGGCTAGCCCGAGGACCTGGTGGCAGGCACTGATGAGTTCCGGGACGACGGCCGAGCCGATCCAGCCGGAAGCGCCGGTGACGAAGATGCGCATGAAAGGTCTCCTTGGTTGTGCTGCCGGTGGAGAGGATGTGCGGCGCAGGCGCCGCGACCGGAGCGATGCGATCCAGTCGCATTGACTCTACCATCCCGATGCGACTGCGTCGCATCGGCCTTATCAAGTGATGCGATCCGATCGCGTCGCTTAGGATGTGACGGTGAGCAGATGGGCACCGAATGCGCGTGAGCGCCTGGAAAACGCCGCACTGGACCTGTTCGCGGAGAACGGCTACGAGGAGACGACCGTCGCGCAGATCGCATACCGCGCGGGAATGAACCGCGCTACGTTCTTCCGGCACTTCGCGGATAAGCGCGAGGTCCTCTTCGGCGGGGAAGACGTGCTGGCCGGGCTGTTCGCCGACGCCATCCAGGCCGCGCCCCCGGGAGCAACGCTCACCGAATGCCTGCAGGCGGCGCTCGTGGCGGCCGGGGTCGCGATGACCCCGCAGCTGCGGCCCGCAGCCGCCCAGCGCAGACTGGTGGTCGCGGCGAACAGCGAGCTGCAGGAGCGGGGACTACTCAAGCACGCCCGGATCACCAAGTCGATCACCGCTGCCTTGCGCGAGCGAGGCACAGACGAACTTACCGCGCGACTGGGGGCGGAGACGGGCATGCTCGCTTTCAGCGTCGCGTTCGAGCGCTGGATGAAGGCGAACGACGACGAACCATTCCCCCCCTTCGCCGATGCGGCCCTCAGTGACCTGCAGGCGCGAGCCGCCGAGCTCGTCCTCCCGTCCCGCCTTCCAGCTTGACGCCGACTCCGAGGAGCAGCGAAGCCCAGCTCAGGGTCGTACCGGTAAACGAATCTGCCCACCAGACGCGGCTCGCAGGCACCTTCGGCATCCACCGAAACCCGCATAATGGCGGCATTGTGCGCGTCGGCCGTAACCAGCGATCGTGACGCGGCGTTAGAGCCATTCCGAGGTGCGGCCGACCTGCCGATTACGAGTGATCGGAGTTCCGAGGGTCATGCGGTTTTGCGGCGGCGGAACATCCCGTTATGCGAAGGCCTGGCCGTTTGTCGAGGAACTCCAGCGTCGCGTGTGCTCTGTTGCCGTGGGCCTGGGCGGACGGGCTCAGCGGCGTTCGTCCGCGATGTGGAAGGGTGCGACTGCCCGTATCGTGACCTGCCGCGTTCCAGGTCAGCGTCGGTCTGCATGCTCCGTTGGTGACCGTTGAAAACCGGTGGCTGACCTTATGATCGGACACGGCCGGGCACGCTCGGCGCGACGCTGATCAGGCAGCGTATGACGTCGCGATGCGGCTTACCGTGAACGGATGCAGGGGTGTCTCTGCCGACCCGCAGGGCCGACGGCGGACGTCGGGGGCGAGGCTCGTTGACACGGGGTGCGCGGCGGCGGTGTACTGCCCTGCATGACGGATACGACGAGTACAGCAGGCCCCCCGGAGTCCACGGCTGCTGCTTTTCCTGTCACCACTGCGTTCGAGTTGCCGGGCCAGGTGGTGGAACGGAATCTCGGCATCACGTTCGGTCTGGTGGTGCGGGCGATGGGCTTCAGCAAGACCGTCACCGGCGGGATTTCGTCGCTGCGCCAGGGCGAGGTTTCGCAGTTCACGGTGGTTCTCGAAGACGCCCGCAGGCATGCGATCGACCGAATGATCGAGAACGCGAAGCTGCTCGGCGCCAATGCGGTGATCGCGATGCGCTTCGACTCCTCCGAGATCGGCAAGGCACGGGCCGAAGTCGTCGCCTACGGCAGCGCGGTGGTCGTCACGCCGTCGGCATGAGCGAGCCCGGGGGCGGTGCGCCAGCCGGACGCCGCTCGCTGCTTGGGGACGCCGACCGCGAGCGCCTGATCGCGCTGCTGCGCGAGCACTACGCCGCGGGTCGGCTGGACTTGGACGACCTACGCCACCGGGTCGGTGTCGTGCTGGCCGCCGCCTATACCCATGAGGCCGCGGTGGCCCTGGCCGACCTCCCGCCCACCGGTGTCCTCGATACGCCGGGCGCCGGGCGCGGCGGGGGTTCTCGCGGGCGGCACGCCCAGACACGTAAGCCCGAGCCGGGCTGGGTGCCGACGGCTGAGCGGTTCCGCGATCCGTCCAGCGGCGTGATCATGCGGGTCTGGATCGACCCGTCAGACGAGAGCCGCCACTACGTACCGGACGATGCCCCTACACCTGGGTGAGCTGGTCGAAGAACGCCCGGTACCGGCGGAACGCGGTGCGCGGCGGCCCGGTGTCCGCGCCGTCTTCCTGCCACGATGCGCGAAGGCGCTGCTCGCGCCTCTGAATGGCCGAGATCAGCGTCTCGGGGTCGCCATGCTCGCGCCAGGTGCGCCGATCGCTGGACGAAGGTCACAGTCACCGGGACGGAGCACCGCGCATCTGTGACGAACCGTGCGCTCCGGACACACGGGCCATCTCCTGCCTTACGAGTTCCCCGCGATTGAGACGGTGGGTGAAGCGACGATGGTGTCGTGCCAGCCCGCCCGATCGCCGTCCTGGCAAGATAGCGGCATGGAACGTGTGCTTGGAATCGGCGGGTACTTCATGCGGGCCGCCGACCCGGCGGCCCTGGGCGCGTGGTATCGCGATTTCCTGGGCCTGGACGCCGATGAGAACGGCCTGTGGCGTCAGGAGCCGGGCTGACGGTGTTCGCGACGTTCGAGTCCGAGACCGGCTACTTCGGGTCCCGCGCCCAGCAGACCATGCTCAACTTCCGGGTCCGCGATCTGGATGCGATGCTCGCGCAATTGCGCGCCAAGGGAGCGGACGTGGCTAAAGAGGCGCAGGACATGGAGGGTGTCGGCCGGTTCGGCTGGGTCACCGATCCAGAGGGCAATCGGGTCGAGCTGTGGCAGCCCGCCTGACCGCGTCTTCACGCAGGCGGCGGGTCGGTGCCTGCGGACAGGAGCTGGGTCGCAGAGTAGTGCCGCAGTTCTTTCGGCGAACTGGCGATGCCGACCCCGCGGGCGTACCGACGGTACCGGTGGGTCATCGTGTCGGGGTTCCACGGCTCGCGACCTGCCGGGTCCGGAGAGAAAGCGAACGCGTCGTCCGGCACCTGGACGCCGACGGCCTGGGCGTCCGCCCGGCGGCCGCATCTGATGAGCGGTAGTTTCCTCGTGGGCGGCGCTCCTGAAATGCTTCGCTTATGCCCCCCCTTCCAGCAACGTTCGCTGAGGATGTCATCAATCAGCCAGCCCGTGCCCAGTTCGAGGCGTTCCTCGACGAGCACCGCAGTCAACTCAATCTCTGCCTGGACGGGCTGACTGAGGAGCAGGCACGCCAGTCGCTGGTGCCTTCTCGGACCACATTGCTGGGCCTGGTGAAGCACGCGACCTACGTTGAGAAGGTCTGGTTCGACGAAGCTGTCACATGCCGGTCACGTGCCGAGATCGGTATCCCCGCGACCTCGGACGAGTCGTTCATTCTCCATGACGATGACACCATCGCCAGCGTCCAGCAAGCACACCGCGAGGCATGCGAGTCATCACGGCTTGCGACGTCATCCCTGGGGCTGGACGACAGGGTCTACGGCTACTGGCGCGGCCCGCTCCCGCTGCGCTGGGTGTACCTCCACGTACTGCGCGAACTCGCCCAGCACGGCGGGCACGCAGACATCCTGAGGGAGCAGATCCTCAACGGGTAGCGCGCCGGGTGTCCGCACATGCCGCGGACAGGGTCGAGCCGCCGCGGGCACGGCAGGGCCTCGGCCATGCCGTGTGGTCAGTCAGCAGCCGCGAACTCTGCCAGCCCAGGGCGGAGGCTGCCTGTAAGCCCGTCACGCAGAGCAACCTAAGCCTTTGCGTGCCCGCGCGAGTACCCCGCCGATCTGCGTGGCCGTGGCGCAACGTGGACCGAGACGCTGGCCGTCTTGGCTGGCTCACAACGTGATGACGGTCTTGCCATCGGCGCGGCCGGCCTGCGCCGGGATCAAGGCAGCGGGCGCTTGCTCCAGGGTGATGCGGGTGATCGGCGGCGCGGCGATGCGCCCGCCGACGAGGGCGTCGGCAACCTGTTCGAGGAGCTCGCCCGACACGTACTGCGCGAAGTTGAAGTTGATCCCGGTGACCCCGGCGGCGGCGAGTGCGCCGGGATCGGCGAGGTACTTCGTCGTGACGGCGGTGCCGCCGGGCCGGACGAGCGCGGCAAGCGCGGCGAAGCCGTCCGCGTCGCTGACCAGATCGATGAGGACGTCGATGCCGTCCGGGTGTGCCTGGCGTAGTGCGCCCGGGAGCGAGACCTCGGTGTGGTCGACGGTTTCCGCCGCGCCATAACCACGCATCCGCCCGGCGGCGGCTGCGCGCACGTTGGCGATGACTCGCGCGCCGGCGTTCACGGCGAACTGGGTGGTGAAGGAGCCAACACCGCCGCCCGCACCAACGATCAGCACCGTCTTGCCGGCCAGCGGCTCGAGCGACGCTACCAGGGCGAGCCCGGCGCCGCCCGCCGTCGGCAGCGCCGCCGCCACCACCGGGTCGAGGCCGTCCGGCACCCGGGCCAGCGGCGCCTCCTCAGTCACGGCGACGTACTCAGCGTAGGTTCCCGCCGATCCGAGCGGGGCGATCAGCAACTGGCCGAACAGCTCGTCGCCGCGGGAAAATCGCCTCGCCCCCTCGCCGGCCCTCTCGACCACGCCCGCACCATCAGCGCCAAGCACCATCGGGAATGTCGCCGGCGCTGGCCGCCAGGCGCCCGAGGCAAGCGTGGCATCCATCGGGTTCATGCCCGCGGCCTGCATCCGGAGCAGGACCTGCCCCGCTCCCGGTTCCGGCGCAGGTATCTCGCCCACCACCGGGGTGCCTCCGTATTCACTGACGGTAACAGCGCGCATGGCGACCTCCTCGCCAATCGAAGCTCGCGGACTGCGGTCCATGCAGCCCACGCTGGCTGCCTACCTGGATCGCCCGCTCGATCGAGGCAGGCGGGGACATTCTCTCAAATGCCGCCAAGGGCCGAGCTCGGCCCTTAGCCGCCGCCTCACCGTGCCGCCAGGATTTCCGGCCAAGGGTGCTGGCACCAACCCGATGGGACCCCGCCGCGGAGCGGGATGAGCTGCCCCAGCTCGCGGGCCAGGATCCCCCGCAACCAACGGCGAGAGGCCGCTCGCCTGGTCCGCGAGTTTGCTCGATGCTTGGGACCTCGATCCTCGGCGCCTGCCACCTGTGGCATCAGCGGCAGGTACAGGAAGTAATCCGTCGAGTTGATCACCACGACCTCGGTCGTGGCACCAACCAGCTGGACCAGCTCTCGCGCGGCGTTGAAGCCCGCGAAACCCGCGCCGACGATTGCCACCCGGTGCGTCTTTTCAGATTCCGCCATCTTTGGTCCTCTCCGGTGGGTCCGGGCGGCATGTCCTACGCGGCTGGCCTGGCCGGCGCTGCGCCGCCCGCGCTAGGGCAGGGTGAGGATGATGCGCTCGTGGACGGTGCCGCTTTCCAGCTGGCGGTGGGCGTCGGCGGCCTGCTGCATGGGCATGGATTTATGCGCTCGCAGCCGGAGCCGGCCGTCGGCCAGCAGGGCGATCGTCTCATCCAGCGCACCGGGAGCACGGCCGGGCGTGGGCTGGGACAGCGCGACGCCGAAGTCAGCGGCGGCCGGGTCGGACAAGGTGATGACCCGCTTGGGTCCGCCGGCCAGGGCGATCGCGTCGGCCAGGACCCCCGTGCCGGCCGCGTCGAACACGGCGTCGACCGGGCCCAGCGCGCGGACCCGGCCGGCCAGGCCCGCGCCGTACCGCACCGGGGTGGCTCCCAGCTCGCGGGCGAGCGTTTCGTCGTGCTCGCCGACCGCGCTGATCACCGTGACCCCGCGGGCGACCGCGAGCTGCGTCGCGATGATGCCGACTGATCCGCCGCCGCCGAACAGCAGCAGCGTCTCACCGCTGGTGACGTTCAGCTGCCGCAGCACGCCGACGGCCGCCTCGGCCGAGCTGGGCAGCGCGGCGGCATCGAGCCACGAGACGGACTCTGGCTTGCAGGTCCAGATCGAGGCCACCGCGTACTCGGCGTAACCGCCCAGGCTGAACAGCAGGGCCGTTACGCCGTCGCCGATGGACGTGCCGGTTACACCGGGCCCGACCGCGTCGACGGTGCCTGCTGCCTCGAAGCCGAGCACGGCGTTCGGGGGCAGCGGGATGTCCTTGAGATAGCCGGCCCGCAGGGCGAGGTCGGTCGGGCTGATGCCGGCGGCCTTGACCTTGATCCTGATCTGTCCCTCGCCCGCTTCCGGCAGCGGGACCCCGGCCCACTTCAGCACTTCAGGCGGTCCGTATCCGGTCATCACAATCGCGTTGGGCATGGCAGTTCCTTCCTGGCAGCGGCCTCGGTAGGGCCGCGGACGGTAACTTCAGCGTGGTCGTTGGGCGCTGTTTCCTGCTCCATCGATCACGCCGTGCGACGGTGCCGGCTGGGCCTCCCCGGCCGGAGTGCTACGTGCGGTCGTGCGGTCGGCGGGGACCACCTTGACGGCGGGCGTCGGCGCGCCGCTGATGGCCGCTCCAGCTCGGCCCAGCAGGGTCAGCGCGCCCAGGGCGGCGAAGACGGCGGCGACGATCAGCGCGCCGCCGGGACCTTCGGCGTCGTAGACGATCCCGCCGACCGCCGATCCGGCGGCCAGGGAACCTTGCAGCGCGGACACGAACAGGGCCAGGCCTCCTTCGACGTTGGCCGGCATCGCCCGGGTCATCCAGCTCTGCGCGGCCACCGGCACCGCCCCGAAGCCCAGGCCCCATACGGCCACTAGCGCGACGGTCAGCGGGCGCGCGCCGGTAACCGCCGCGAGCAGCAGCGCGCTACAGGCGATCAGCAGGCCCGCGCCCATCAGCGTGGCCCGCAGGTGCCCGCGCACGGTGACGCCGGCGGTGAAGTTGCCGGCCGCGCCGGCCAGGCCGAACCCGAGCAGCACCAGCGTGATGGCGCCGGCGCCCAGAACCCGCCCACGCACACGCCCAGCACGGCGCGGGCCGCGAGCATCACCCCGATGCCCGGCGCGAGGCCGCCGATCACGTCGGAGACCACGACCAGCGCGCTCAGGCCGACCAGCACCCTGCGCCGCTCCAGCCGGGCCGAACACAGGGCCAGCAGCGGCGCGGCGACCGCGGCGGCGACGGCCGGCACGACCACCATCAGCCCGCCGGTCCCGATCGAGACGCCCAGGTGCCCGCTGATGTCCGCGAGCAGCCCCACCGGGATTACCTCCGAGAACACCAGCGCGAACGACCCCAGCGCGATGGAGGCTACCGCGGGCCACGCGTCGAGCTCCCCGGCCTGCGCCCGGGCGCCGATGCGGCAGGCCAGGTGCGCCGGCACCACCCGGTGCAGCACGGTGCCGCTGCGCGCGGGGGTCACCGGGCCCGCCGAGCTGGTGGCCTGGCCGCCCCGGCGGTGACGGCACCGGTCCCCCGCTGCGCCAGATCGCGGTTGCGCCTTGTCATGTCCAGGCTCCCGGTGGCCGGTGGTCACGTGTCCCGGCTTCGGCGGGCCGGTCACCCCCTCCTCGGCAACATACGTGATATGTCACATAAAAGTCAACATGACATGTCACGTAATTATCGGCCGGAAAGGCTGCCCGCGGGCCAGGTCGACTGAGTAGCCTCTTCAGGCTTCCCGGGACCGGACATGCGGGGACAGGTCCCGCCTGCCGCCGGGCTGGCCTGCCCGCTGCCGAGGGCACCCGCGGGGCAGGCGCAGGTGCCTTACGGGCTAAGCGGGGACCATGCTTCCGCGAGACCTCGCCGACAACCTGGGCGACCTCGCCGCAGGGACTGCGCCGGCGGAATCCGGCTTGCAGTCGCCTGGCATGGGTGGCAGGCGTGAACGCTGCAGGGACGACCGGGACTGCGAGCCCGGCTCCGCAGGAGTACCACCGGCTGGCGCGTCCCGCGCCGGGTTCAGGCGCGGCGGTTGCCTGCTGGCGCGGGACAGGCGGCCGGGGCAGCTCAGTCCTCCGCCGGGTGCCAGTCGACCGGCGGCGGGAGCGAGCCTTGCTTGATGATGTTGGCGTACACGCTCTCCAGCGCCTCGCCGAGCGGCCCCACCAGGTCGGCCGGCAGCCCCCCGAAGAACAGGCGCCGGACAAGGTCCACGTGCCCAGGAGCCGCTTCCTCCAGAGCCTGCCGCCCCTGGCCGGTCAGGGTCACCTCGGTGACCCGCCTGTCCGCAGCCGACAGGGCGCAGGTCACCAGGCCCCTGGCGCTCATCCGCCGCACGTGGTGGGACACCCGGCTGCGCTCCCAGCCGATCTGGGCGGCCAGCACCGTGACCTGCATCCGCCCCCCGTCGGCCACGCTCAGCGCCGCCAGCACGTCGTAATCGGGCAGCGACAGGCCGCTGTCGGCGAGGAGCTGGCGGTTCATCTCGTACGCCAGGCGCAGCTGGACCCGGATATAGGCCAGCCACGCCCGCTGCTGGTCCCCCTCAAGCCATCCGCCGGCGGGCGCCGGGCCGGCCTTGCCGTTACGTGACATGTCACATGAGCTTACAGCCCGCAGCCGCCGTGCGCATGGTTGCGACGCGAGCCACCCTCAGGAGCTCCTCCAGTATGGTGAACGGCTCGAGCCGGAAGCTGGTGCAGACCCGGCACCGCGCGCCGACGCCACTAATCTCCTATATCCGGGCAGATCCGGCATGCAGCACCTACGCGACCACAGAGCATCGACGCCACCTGTACTGCCCGCCACGGTGAACGTCTCGGGCCACCCAGCGCCACACGCGCAGAACCGCATTATCGGTGCACGCTCACCGCAGAGGTTGAATCGCCGAGCAAGCGCGCTGAGTCGAGGATCCGCGCGAACTCGGCGCTCGCCGGGCCGACCGAGTCGATCACGCTCTGTGATAGACGCAACGGAAGCGACGCCTGGCCGCCGACGGCACTCGCTGACGGCGTCCTGGACGCATACGGCCTCGGATATCTTCGTGATCCTGACAGCCGGGCAGGCCGTCGGAAAATGACCGTCCAGGACCGACCATGCTGGTCTATAGACCCTGCTCATCGCCCGGGAGTAGGCGGTGATGGACGCAGATACACGAACGTGAATCAGACTAGAAATGAGACTGACCGTTCACCTGGTCACCAGTGGTCAGAGGCAGGTTTGCGACCTGACCTTCCGCTTCCCAGGCGGGGAGTCGGACCAGGCCTTCCGACTCTGCCCGCAGATAAAGTATCCGATCGGCAGGACTCTGGCGGAGTTGGCGAGCGCAGCGGGTGCGGTCGATACCTGGTTGGGCGTCGAGCACATCAACCGGCTGGGCGGGGCAGCCCCTACGAGGCCTTGAAGACTTCATCGAGACGCCATTCCAGGAAGCCGCGGTTCGGCCGGTCGGCCCGGCGCTCGGGTAGCTCGATGACTTCCCCTGACCGGGATAGAACTGATCGCCGTTACCGAAGTCTTCGCGCAGCCGAAGGCTGACCAGCAACCGGTGCCGGGAATCAACGGCAAGATACCCGCGATCGAACAGGGTGTGCACGTCCGACCTGGGCAGCAGCCCGTTGTCCAGACGGTGCTCACCACCCTCGGCCACCGGCCGGATATGCGCTCTGCCTGCGGGAACCCGCTGGCGGTCGCGCTGGCGGCCCTGGTAGCCCGCGGAGGTTAGCTCCTGGTAGCGTTCGTCGACCGCTGCCCTGGTCAGCGTTTCCTGGTGAGCCGCCTGCGGTAGGCCAGGTTCCCGGCGCCGGCCAGCAGCGCCGCCACACCGAGCCCGAGCAGCAGGGCGTCCTGGAACCCGGCTGTGCCGCCGCCGCCGGTGGCGGGGGCCGCGGAGGGGAACGGGCTGGCGCTGGGGGTCGTGCCGTAGACCGGTTCCCACCGCCAGCCGTTGTTGTATTGACAGATAATCTGTGTGCCGTCTTCCGCCACACCGGTCGCGCCATAATATGTTTTGGGGCAGTACTGGCCGGGCTGGTAGCAGTGGCCGTTGCTGGTGGTGGGGTAGCAGGAGGCAAGCAGCACTGCGACAGGAAACGTCGTCGCTGACAATGTGGGAGGGGTGGCCGGCGGGGCCGAGTGGGACGGACTAGGCGACGTGGAGGGACTAGGCGACGTCCAACTAGCCGCTGGCGACATGACACTGTATGTCGGCGAAGGCGTGGGCGCAGAGGTCGCGGCGCTGCCGCACCCAGCGGCAAGCATGACGGCTGCAGCCATCACCGCTTCGGCGGCTGCGATAATCCTGGTATTCACTGGACTTATCTACCCTTGTGCCGCAGCTTGGCCCCTTGAACAACGAGCTGTTCACGGGTGATCTTCAGGTTCGTGGACAGATCACGGTCTTGCTTCCGGTTTCTACCCGTGTACATGACGGCCTCTTGATCTACGCCGTAATGGCTCTGACGGCGACGTTGCTGGTGTAGCACTGATGATCTCACCGTCATATAGCCGTCGTGCTACTCCTCAGCCGTGACATCCTGATCCGTAGACTGTGTCACGCGTAACCGCTACCTGTACATTTCCGTGCTGACCTGCCAAAACGGTACTCATTGATGCGCAGTAGGCGGCAGCGTCGAGCGTCGTTGTAAGGCCAAAATAGGGCCAGTCGTGTCTGACCATCAACCCGAAGCCGACAGGCTGCGCACTGTCAACGTCGAGCTGACGTTAGCTCGCCGCGTCCTCGCTGTGACCTCTTGGAGCCTCCAATTCCTCAATCAATTTTGGTGGCCAGATCGGAGTCGGAACAGCTTCGCCTCTTACTTACTCCTAGATCTCGTCTCGCGCAATCGTAGAAGGCATCACGAGCTACCTCAGTTTCTCGCATTGAGAGCTCCCACTGCTCTATCGCAGTCAGGCGACCCCGGGCGAACCACACCAAACGCCAGACAGCCTGATGCCAAGCCCGCGCGGCAGCGACAGTCTGCGGATCGCCAAGGAGCAGGACCGATTCCCACGCCCGTGCACGCGCTCCGTCCGCATCCTCCAGGGCTTCCGCCCGCCCGACGCACAGCCGGACCTGGACCGGCCCGCCGGACCCGAACTGGAGGCGCAATGAGCACCACACCGGGCAGGCCCGGCCAGCCCGGGATCACCCGCGACGGCGGCCAGCGGGTCCACGCCGGCGTGCGCCGCCGGACCGGGACCGGACGGGCTCCCGGGTCGGTGCTGATCGCGGTGGCGGCGTGGCTGCTGGCGCTGACCGGCGGCGGCGCCATGTTCGTCTCGTTCAGCGCCCAGGACGCCTACCTCCAAGCCGTCCGCCGCCAGGACGCCCACGTGATCGAGGCGAGGCTGCCGGACCTGGGAATGATCATGTTCACGCTGCTGACGCTCGGCCTGGCCCGGGCGGGCCAGCCCGCCCGGGCCGAGCGGGCCCTGATCCTGGCCTGCGCCGCCGCGTCCGCCTACATGAACATCTCCGCCGCCGACGTGGCCAGCCCCCGGTCGGTCACCGCCTACGCGGTCGCGCCCCTCGCGCTGGCCGCGGTGGTCGACCGGGTCGTGGCGGTAATCCGCCGCCACGTCCTCGCCGACCGCGAACCCTCGGCCCGGATCACCCTGGGCCGCGCCGCGGCGGCCGCGGCCAGGATCACCGGGCTGGTGCTGCTGTACTGCCTGCGGTTCGCCCTGGCCGCCCCGGAGACAGCGCGGGGCGTGCGCCGGATGGTGCTGGACGCCGCCCCGCTGCCGGCGCTCCCAAAGGCGCCCGCGCCGGAGGCCATCGGGCCGCTCCGCACCAAGAAGGCCGTCCTGCTCGCCCTGTACCGCGCCCACCCCCGCTACGGGAACCGCAGCACAGCCAGCCGGGTCGCCGCCGAGCTGGCCCGCAGGCCGGGCTCCAGGCAGGCACCGCCCGCAGCTACCTGTACGCCGAGCTCGACGGCAGGGCCTCATGACCGCGGCCCCGCCCGCTGAACCCTCGCCCCGCGCTCTGGGCGAGAGCCTGGCTGCCCTGGCCGCGCAGCTCGCTGACCTGCGCGGCCAGGTCCACGCCATCAACGAACGGCTCGACCAGGCCGGGCTCCGCGCCGGGCTGAACCTCGCCGCCCGGTTCGAAGACCTAGCCCAGACCGTCGCCGGAACCCTCGACGCCGCCGCCCCCCAAGGACCCGCCGCCCCGTACTGGATCGGCCTGGACCGCGACACCTACCACGCGCCGACCTGCGGCAGTGGGCCGACACCGTGCTGCGCCAGCACTACGGCGGCTACGAACTCCGCGACTGCTGGCCCCGCCACACCCACGCCATCTGGGAACTATCCACCCTGGCCGCCGAATGGCACCGCACCCACCGCGGCAGCCGCCCCGACCTCGCCCGCGCCTTGGACTTCTACGACCGCTGGCTGCCCGGCACCATGCGCCGCATCACCGCCATCACCCGCATCCGCACACCGCAATGCGTGACGCTCCGCAGCCCCGCCGACCGGGCTGCCCTTCCCAGATACCGCTAAAACCAACGTCGGGCAGGATTCGTACCCGACATCCGTCAGGTGACCAGCTTGGAGGACATCCGAGCCAGTAGCATCTTGTGAGCGGCGCGACCCGCCCGAGGCGGCCGCGCTTGGATCATTCCGCATGCCTCTCGCCGATGGCCACAGTCGGGGCCATCGGCTGTGTGGCGTGCTGGCATCTGCGGGTCTGACAGGACGGAATTCGCGGTTAGGGACGGTGTGGCACACATGGTCATCGTGCGCCACCAGGGCGTCGTGATCCTCGGTGACCGAGACCTGCGACCAGCTGCTCGGTGGGCCGCCGTCCGCGACCAGCTCGTCGAATCGTTACCCGCTGACGAGCGGGTCTCGGCCCAAATACCTACTTGCCGGCGTGTCTAAGGCATCGAGCGGGCCCTGGACGGCCAAGCCCGCGCCCGGCGATCAAGCGCCGGTCGTCTCATGTACGCCGGAGCCTGCCGGAGAGAAAGCTGCCGTTGGTTTCCAGTCCCGGATACCGAGAAGGATGTATGACGTGACGGCTCGCAGGGATGGCCAGCACCCCGGCGGGGAGCCCGTCAACGCCGGGAAGTCCGCTTCGGTGGCCGCGAAGGCCGCCGCGATCGATGCCGCGCAGGCGCGCCCGCTGACCTGGAAGTCCGTCGTCAGGCGGGCGCTGGCCGTCGCGGTGGCTGGCGTGGCCCTCTACCTGGTGCTGCCCAAGCTCATCGCGGTGCTGGGGGCCTGGCCGCGGCTGTCGACGCTGAACCCGGTCTGGTTCACGATCTGCCTGGCTGCCGAGCTGGTGTCTTTCACCTGCAACTTCGCCTTGCAGCGGCTGGCGCTGCGCACCAAGGACTGGTTCCCCGTGGTCACCGCCGGGCTTTCTGGCAACGCGGTCACCAGCAGCCTGCCCGGCGGCAGCGCGGCGGGCGCCGCCGTACAGTTCAGGATGCTCACTACCGCGGGGTTCGACACCGACACCGCGGTCGGCGGCCTGACCGCGTTCTCGCTGCTCGAGGTCGGCGGCCTGCTGGCGCTGCCCATCTTTGCGCTGCCCGCCATACTGGCCGGGGTGCCGGTCAGCCGGGGGCTCGTCCATACCGCCCTGCTCGGGATCGCCGCCTTCGTCCTATATGCCATCTTCGGCGTGATCGTGCTGCGCACTGACTGGCCGCTGGCAACACTCGGGCGCGCGGCGCAGGGCCTGTGGAACCGGATCACCCACGGGCACCGGCCGCCGGTGAACGGCCTGGATCAGCGGCTGCTGGCCGAACGCGACACGATCCGGGCGATGCTGGGCAAGAACTCGCGACAGGCGGCCGCGCTGACCGCCTGCCGCCTCGGCTTCGACTACGGCTGCCTGCTGGCCGCGCTGCGCGCCACCGGAGCCAGCCCGCAGCCCTCCCTGGTGCTGCTGGCCTACGCCGCCGCCGGCGTCGTCGCGCTGTTCCCGCTCACCCCGGGCGGGCTGGGCATCGTGGAGGCAAGCCTCAGCGGCCTGCTGATCCTGGCCGGCGTCCGCCCCGGGTACGCCGTCCTGGCCATCCTGGCCTACCGGATCGCCTCCTACTGGCTCCCCCTCCTCGCCGGGCCGCCGGCCTACCTGCTGTTCCGCCACCGCTACGGGCGGCCGGTCCCGCGCCGCGCCGCGCCGCGCGAGGCCGGCTCCACTGCATAGCCCGGGCCTGTGCCACGAGAGCCTGCGTCATATCCCCGCCGGAGGGCCCGTGGGGGTTGACTCGCCAGTGCACCGCCGCCAGCGTTACCAGGGCAAGAGCCGCGGGCGCCCTCGGTCTCAACTGACGGGATGGACCGGGACAGGTCCCACAGGCACTCGAAGTGATTCTCCATCTCCCCGCCGCCGCGGATCACGAAGCACTTCTTCGGCTCCTTGGTGCCGTCCAGCGCCCCGCCGGGCAGGCGGCGGGATGGGGAGTCCTTGCGCCTTGCCGCGAAACCCTGTGATTCAGGCGTGTCCTGCTGGCCCCGCCGGGCGACCGACATGCACGGTTTGTCCAGGAGGGTACGTACCTTGGCATCGCGGTAGGCCGGGCTGCGGACCGCGTCTCCGTAGATCCCCAGCGAGGCGTTGTTGAGGAATGCGTGGCCGTTGACCTCGGCCATGTCGATCTGGTGCTCGACCCCGTCGGTGAACGCGTCGAGAGCGCCGGTCACGTCGTGCCGGTCCACCCCCACGTCGAGCGCAAAGTGGTTGCGCGTCCCGGCCGGGACGCACACAAACGGGATCCCGTGCGCAGCCGCCACTGCGGCCACGACCGCCAGCGACCCGTCGCCGCCGGCCATCCCGAGCGCGTCTGCGCCGGCCGCCACGGCTTCCCCGGCTAGCGCGGCCAGGTCCTGGCCCGCGGCGAGGATGACAGCCTCGATCCCCTTTTCCCGCGCCCGCTCGGCGACCCGGGCGTGTGCGGCCTTGCCGCCACCCGACCCCGGGTTGACGAACAGCACTGGCCGGCGCGCCGGATCGGCAGGCCGCCAGCCATAACGGGACAGCTGTCGCTGTGATGGGTTCATCGCGGATGTGGGGAGCATGGACGAATCACGACGCCGGCATCAGGTCCAGGCCACGGTAGCTCTCCAGCTCTCCGCACCTGGTATCCCCAGAGCCTGCGATCCCCGCGGCCGCGGCGACCCGGCCACGCGGCGTTGCTGACGGGGAACGCGGTCGGCGGCGTCGTCGCGGGTGTTACCACGTGCCGGTGTCCGGGAGGGGGAGGGCGGTGAGGCGGGCGGCTTCGTCGGCGGGGACGCCGAGCATGCGCAGCTCGGCCTCGGTAAGCTGGTCGACGGTGGTCTCGGTGACGCGTTCCGGGTGCCGCTGGCGCATCCGGAAGAGCCCGAGCATGCCGCCGGTCGCGGCGCTGAGCGCGATCTCGGCATCGGGAACAGTGAAGCGGCCCGCGGCCTTCCCGGCCTCGATGTCGCGCAGGGCTCGCGGCACCAGGCCGATGGGGATGTCCAGGACGGCCAGGCCGGCGCTGGCGAGGAACCCGGCGATCTCCGGGTGGGTCCAGCCCAGCCGCCCGGTGATCCGCGTGCCGACGGCGAACAGCTCCGCCGGGTCGGTGATGCCGGCGCTGGCGCGGTCGATCAGCTGCCCCCAGCGTTCCAGCATCTCCTCCGAGGCGGTCGCGAACAGCTGCTCCTTGCTGTCGAAGTGGTTGTAGAACGACCCGAAGCCGATGTCGGCCTCCTCGGTGATCTCGGCGATGCTGGCCCGGTCCCCGCGGCCCTCGGCGATCAGCCGCACGGCGGCGTCGATGAGGGCCTGCCTGGTGCGGGCCTTACGCCGGTCCAGCCGCGACACCCTCGGCGCGCCGGCTGCCGGTACCGCCTCCGCCATCACTCCTCCTCTCCTCCTCCTCCTCCTCCTGTCCACCTGGCACCTTAGCGGCCACGCTGGCTGGTCATTTCCCGACCGCGGCCGCCGCCTGCCGGTCGTTGCTCAGCATCCATCTTAGTGAACTCATCATCACTGCTGATAAGTTGTAACAAGATTGACTATACCTGATCCGACGCCGATGCACATCTCCGCCACGGGCGTCTGGCTTCGCAGTTGGGGCGAGGGGGTCCCGCGGGCCTACGCCGTGGAACGCCGTTGCTCCCCGGATGCTGCCTGTCCCGCCCGGGCGAGGAGCCGTGCTACCAGCAGGCCGAAGACGAACCCGCCGACGTGGGCGAAGAACGCCACGCCGCCCCCGTTCGCCGAGGCGCTGAACAGCCCGAAGCTCGCCTCGATGAGCTGGTACAAGAACCACAGCCCGAGGAAGATCCAGGCCGGGATCCGGACCAGGAAGATCGGGAAGATCCACGTCCGGATCCGCGACCCGGGTAGAGCACGAAGTAGGCGCCCAGCACGGCGGCGATGGCGCCGCTGGCGCCCAGCTCCGGTACCCGCGCCTCAGCGGCCGTGCCGAACAGCAGGGTCATCGCGGTCTGCGTCATCATCGCGGCGAAGCTAGAAGACGAGGTACCGAATCGGCCCGAAGGCGTCCTCGACGTTCTTTCCGAAGATCGCCAGGAACAGCATGTTGCCCAGGATGTGATCCCAGCCACCGTGCAGAAACATGGCGGTGATCCAGCTGAGGCCCCACGCCTCCGGCCCGTGGCAGGCGCTGTCGAGCGTGCACGGGTAGAACGAGGCGTGGTAGACCGCCGTGTTGAGCTGCGGGAGCTCGTAGAAGATCCACACGGCGAAGTTGGCCACGATCAGCAACACGTTGACGATCGGGAACCGTCGTGCGGGGATGCCGTGACAACGGAAGCATTTCATTACCTCCCTCGGCAAGCGCTGCCGCCGGACCGCCCGCCGGCACCGGCTCAGTGACACTGAACCAGGCCGGCGATCGGCTTGGCCCAGCTCAGGCCGGGTTCTTTTCCCTGTGGGGGGAGTGTGCCGGCTGCAGGGTCTTGCCGGTGCGGCGCAGCTCGGTGC
Source organism: uncultured Actinomycetes bacterium (assembly GCA_963806335.1). Lineage (GTDB taxonomy): Bacteria > Actinomycetota > Actinomycetes > Streptosporangiales > Streptosporangiaceae > Palsa-504. The sequence goes on along the minus strand of CAWDXO010000006.1, from coordinate 19,359 downwards.
CCTGCACGAGCATCCAGGTCCCGGCGGTCAGGTTGAACAGGGCGAACAGCAGGGCGAGCGTGATCGCGCCGAGGCCGGGGCGGGCGCACAGCACCACGCCGAGCGCGACGGTGGCCAGGCCTGCCAGGATGAACATGACCCGGGTCCCGGCCGGCTCGCCGGAGGCGAAGGCGGCGGAGAACTCGACCAGGCCGGCGGTGATCGCCCAGACGCCCACGATCAGGACCAGGACCAGCGCGGTGGGCCCCGGCCAGGCCAGCGCGATCACCCCGGCGGCCAGGTCGGCCAGGCCGAGCAGCAGGTGCCCGATGACCGGGCCGGCGGTGCGGCTGCTGAACGCCCGCGCGGCCTGCAGGCCGGCGGCGATGAACGCGTAGACGGCGAACAAGATGACCAGCGCCAGCACGGTGACCGAGGGCCAGGCCAGCGCGATGATCCCGGTGATCACGGCCAGGATGCCGCGCGCGATCAGGGACGTGCTCAGTGACTTGAACATGACGGTTCCTTTCGCTTGGTTCGCTGCCCGGCGCTCCGGCGGTGTCCGGACCCGGCCGGGCCAGCTCTTGACAGCATCGTAATCATAACTGATGATTCATTACAAGAGTGATCGATAAGTTCAGAAATCTGGTGTGAGGAGCCGATCATGACGACACAGCCCGTCGGCACGCGTCGGCTGGCGCGCCTGTTCGACGCTGCCGACCGGCGCCACGTCCCGCTGCGGACCGTCCTGGTCACGGTCGCGGTGGTCGTCGCTGCCTACCTGGCCGGCAAGCTGATGTACCTGCTGCGGGACATCGTGCTGCTGATGCTCGTGGCGGGGTTCGTCACGATGCTGCTCAACCCGGCCGTGGCTCAAGTGCAGCGGCGGGTCCCGCGCCGGGGCCTCGCCGTGACGATCGTCACGCTCTGGGCCGCGCTGGTCTTCCTCGGCCTGGCCGCGGCGTTCGGCGTGCCGCTGGTCAACGGGATCACCCACCTGGCGCACCGGATGCCCGGCTACGTCGCCAGCGCACAGCACGGCAACGGCTGGATCGGCCACCTCGTGGCCAGGTACCACGTCCAGAGCTGGGTGCAGCGGAACACGCCCAGGCTGGCCGGCTACGCCCAGTCGCTCGGCAAGCCGGCCCTGACCGTCGGCAAGGGCGCGGTCTCCCTGATCATCGAGTTGTTCACGCTTTTCGTCCTGGTCCTGCTCCTGCTGCTCGAGGGCCCGAAGATGTGGAGCTGGACGCTCGGCCAGATGACCCCGGGCCGCCAGGCCACGGTCACCCGGATAGCGGCCGACGTCAGCCAGAAGGTCACCGGGTACATGGCCGGCAACCTGCTGACCTCGCTCATCGCCGGGACGGTGGTATTCGTGACGCTGCAGATCCTCGGCGTGCCGTTCCCGCTGCTGTGGGGCCTGTGGGTGGCCCTGGTGGACTTCCTGCCGATGATCGGCGGGGCCCTGGCCGGCATCCCCACCGTCCTGTTCGCGTTCATCGCCGGGGGCCTGGCCGCGGGCATCGTCACCGCGGTCGTCTTCGCCGTCTACACCCAGGTCGAGAACCCCGTCCTGAACCCGGTGGTCATGAGCAAGACGGTGCAGATCAACCCGCTGCTCGTGTTCATCGCGGTGCTGACCGGCGCCTCGATCGGCAGCCTGATCGGCGGCATATTCGGCGGTTTCGTCGCGGCGCTGCTGGCCATCCCGACAGCCGGCGCGCTGCAGGTGCTGGTCAAGGAGGTCTGGCAGGCCACGGCCCCGGACCAGCCCCGGGAATCCCCGGCGCCCGCGGCGGAGCAAGCAGACGAGCACGGTAACCCTGCCGCCCAACACCGACCCCATCCGACCGTCCATGTCGGCGACCCTGAACTGACGACCATGTCGGCCCGCTCTGTTGCTGGTACGACAACTGGTTCCGGCGGGCGCGCGGAACTGGCCTGAGCGTGGCGCGGGCGGGTGCAGAGACTTCTCATCCCGCCGCCGGCTCGGCGGGGCGCTGGACGGCAGGGATGGCCCGTATCTGCTGTCGTCTAGCATCTGGCCAGTCATCCCCCACGGGCCCTCCGCCCAGGATATCGACGCAGGCTCGTCGTGGCATTGGCCCGGGCTATGCGGTGGAGTCGGCCTCGCTCGGCGTGGCGCGGCGGGGACCAGCCGTCCGTAGCGGTGGCGGAACAGCAGGTAGGCCGGCGGCCCGGCGAGCAGGGGAAGCCAGTAGGAGGGGATCCAGTAGGCCAGGGTGGCCAGGACGGCGTAGCTCATGCGGACACCAGCCAGGATCAGCAGGCCGGTGAGGCTGGCCTCCACGATGTCGAGCCCGCCCAGGGTGACCGGGAACAGCGCGATGATGTCGGCGGCGGCGAACCACCACCAGCCCGGCCAGTTCCGCTGATCCCGGAATGACGCGAAACCCCGCACCGGGCTTACCCGCTCGAACGCGAGGACCAGCAGACTGCCAGCGGCCTCCGCTCACGCCCCCGGTCGGGATCGACGTACCCGACTTCAACGCCACCACACTCCGGCAAACCGCCGACCCAGACGGCCAGCTCCACCGTCATCCGCGTGACCCTCCACCGGGGAACACCCTCGATGGCTGTCGGTTTTCGGTGAAGGTGGCCAGTCAGCTGCTGGTGACCTGTGGGGATGACAAGTTCGCTGGGAATCGGGGGGTTCTGGTTCTCAGTGAAGGTGGCCTTTTCTGGGATCGGGCAGGGATTGGGCGAGTGGTTCGCTGGGGAACGGCTGGTAAGGGAAGCCCAGGCGGGACGGTGCCTCGTGTTCAGCGTCGACGTCGCGGTGGCGGGCGGTGAGGAGCAGGCTGGCGACGGCGAGCAGTTCGGGATGGGTGACGGCGTTGAGCCAGGGGCTGGGGTGCCGGGCGTCTGCGGCGCCGATGAGACGCAGCCGGTGCTGCCACTGGCCGGTCAGGTCCGGGTGCCATGACCGGGTGGCCCATTCCTCGATGATGCTGCGTGCCTGCTGGTGGGCGTGCGCGACGTCGTCCGCGGGGAGTTTCCTGACGTGCTGGTCGTGCCTGCGCTGGGCGTCCGTCACTTGCGGGATCGGCCGGAGGTCGATGTCGCGGATGTCATGGTGCCAGAGCCGGTGGCGGACGCAGAGGTAGTCGTGGGGCCTGGCGCGGATGATGACCATGCTGGTGATGTTCTGCGCGGCGGCGCAGCGCCGGCAGGCCCTTTGGATCTTTCCCGCCTGCGGGCGCGGGCGGGCCGGATCGGCCAGGAAGTCCGCGACGGCGGGGAACGCCGCGGCCAGGGCGGCGAGCGGCCGGCCGGCGAGCGCGGCGATCCGGTGCGGGGTAGATGGTGACCAGCCCAGCCAGTCGTCGGTGGCGGGGGTGAACCCGCGCTGCTGCTGGCTGCTGATGGCCGTGAGCTGGAGCATGTGCCAGATGCGGATGCGGTTGGCCGAGGCGAGCCGGGTGAGGAAGGAGCCGATCGTCTCGCGGCGGAACGGGCGTGCGGTGAACGGCAGCTGCCGCAGCGGCTCAGCCGGAGGGGTCATGACGGTTCCGCGTGGTCTTCCGGCGTGTCCGGGTGGCCTCGGCGGCCTGGTCGAGGCCGACGCGGTCGAGCGTTTCCCTGGTGATCTTCTCGGTGCCGTCCAGGATGGCGTCCACGGCCGCGCCGCGGATGAGGTGGGACAGGCTGCCGATCATCCCGTCGGTGCGCTCGTGCAGGTAGCCGGCCAGTTTCAGGAGCTGGCCGGGGACGTGGCGGTGCAGCCGCAGGGACTGCTCGAGGGTGGCGATGAGCGCCTGCCATTCCTGCCGCTGGGCGGCGGTCCCGTAGGCGAAGGCCCGGCAGGTGATCACGCCGAACCGGCCGGCGATCTGCCGGCCCCGGGTGCCCGCGAGCAGCCCGCTGCCCTCCACGTCGACGCCGGCGTAGATGAAGGTCGCGGGTATCCGCTCGGCCAGGTACTTCAGCTGGTCGGACGCGTCAGCCCCGGCCCGGGTGGCCAGGTTGAGGTTGTGGATCTCATCGATCAGGACCAGGTCGGCCCGGAGCCTGGACATCACGTCGCAGACGGCGTTGGTGATCTCGGCCTGGTTCTGGCGGGGGCTTGCCGGCAGACCGGCGAAGCGGGCGAACTCCGCGGCCAGCATCTTCGGCGTGGCCGAGGGAGGAACGGTGACGTAGACCACGGGGACGCGCCCGGCGGCGGCCTGCCGCCCGAGCCGGCTGCGCAGCAGCAGCTCGTGGTTGCGGCCCAGCTGCGTGACCGCCGTCGTCTTGCCGGTGCCGGCGGCGCCGGTGACGATCAGGCCACGGCGGGCGCTGACCTGGTGCCGGTTCAGCAGGACCAGCCGCCGCCCGGTGGCGTAGACCTGCCTGACGACCGGGGTGGCGACCACGATGAGCCGGGAGTGGTAGTCCAGGCGGTCCTGGTCGTAGGCAAGGCGCCCGGCCGCATCCAGCAGCCCCAGTTCCGCGTCGCCGAGGAGCTTGGGCTCGGCAGGGCCGTCATCGATGAACTGGCGCCAGCCTTCCCGCGTGGTCAGCGGGAAGTTCTCCCCGGCGGTCACCACAGGCCGGAGTCGTCGTTCAGCGGGTCGAACACGCCGAACGGCTCGACGGGCGTGTCCTGCGGCTCGTCTTCGTCCCGGCTGGTCTCCGGATCGGCGCCGGGGAGCCCGGGCAGCCTCGTGACCGCCGCCGCGGCGGCGGTCCTGCCGGCGACGCGGCCGGAAGGGCCGTTTCCCGCGCGGGCCAGCAGGCTGTCGAGCACCCGGGCGACCGCGGCCTGATCGGTGTCGTCCTGCCCGCGGGCGGCGACGATCTCGCGGGCGTACCGCCAGGTGAAGTCCGCGAAGGGCGCCGAGACCATCGGCAGCTGGGTCCATGGCACCGTGATCCAGCCTTCGCGGTCAGGATCCCGCATCCAGACGCGGGACAGGTCATAAGGGTCATAGTGCACCTCCCAGCGGCCGTTCCTGGCGGCGGCCGCCGAGGCCCTGCGCCGGAAAGGCCCGAGCCCGGCGCAGTCATAGGTGCGGTAGTCGATCTGGATGCCGTAGTCGTTGACGGCCCGCCATGTCACGGGCAGCAGCTCGACGTAGTCCTCTCCGGACAGGGGCACCGGCAGGTAGCCGGCCCGGGCCACCATCACGGCATACGCCTCGTTCGGCGACAGTTCCCGGCCTGGGAGATAAGGGCTGCGCAGCCCGCCGTGCGGCCGGTTCTGCCAGCCGGCCACGATCCACTCATCAAGTAGTTCCTGCAGCTGCGGCAGCGTCCAGGCGGCCCGGCCCGCGACATCCCTGCCGCGGCGGGTCACGTCCGAGCCCGTGTAGCCGGCGACGTACTGGCAGAACAGCGTGTTGACCGACCGGAACGTCCGCTCGCAGATGCCCTTGTCGGTCGGGGTATAAGGACGGGACGGCTGCACGGAGATGCCCAGCACGCGGCAGGCGGTGATGAACGTCTCGGAGATGAATACCTTGCCGTGGTCGATCACGATCGTCGACGGGACGATGACCGGCTTCGCCGCCGCGGCGGCCAGCCGCTGGTCAACCGCGACAAGCCGCTGATGAGGCAGCACCGACCTCGCCATCGACAGCGCCGGGTCCCAGCCCGGGCGCATCGGCTCGGGCACCAGCATCCGGGCCAGCAGGACCGCGGCATCCACCGCCTTGGTCCCGGCCGGGCGCAGCACGGCCGCCCCGATGGTCCGCGTGGCCACGTCCAGCGTGATCGTCAGCTCCGGGCGGCCCAGCACCCCGTCATCGAAGACCGCCATCACGTCCAGCGGCGTGGTGTCGGCCTGGACGATCTCGCCGGGGCGCTGCGCGGTGCTCGCCGTGAACGGCGTGGCCGGCCGGTTCGCGTTGCTCCGGCGCCGCACCGCGGACCCGAAGGTATGCCGGCCTCCTTCCAGCGCGGCGAAGATCCGGTAAACCCCTGACGTGGACGGCAGCGGCACCTCCTCGCCGGGATAACGTCCGGCGAGGATCTCCTGCGCCCGCCGCCAGGCCCGCCGCCGGGTTCCCGTCGAGTCGTCGGCCTGCTCTTCCATCGCCTCGGCGATTGCGTCGACGACTCTCCCATCGACCCGTCCGAACTCCTTGCCCAGCCGGGTGGCCCGGTGATCGACCAGCCCCCACAGCCCTTGCCTCTCATACTGCTGCCGCAGCCGGCGTAGGGTGCGGACGCTGCCGGGCCCGCCCGCGGCGGCGAGTTCGGCGGCCTTCGCGGCCTCCCGCTCGGCCAGCCCGTGCAACTGCGGGTCGAAGTCCGGCCGGGGCACCACTCCCTCGGGGGCGTCGCCCGGCAGCCCGGTCAGCACTTCCAGGATGTGCGATTCCCAGAACCGGGCCCGCTCTGCGACCGGCTCCGGGACCGCCCCGAGCAGCGCGATCGGCGGGATCACCGGCCCGTCCTCCCTGCCCATGATCTCGAAGTCCGCCGCCGCCATCAGGTGGCCGGCCGCGGCCAGCCACGGCAGCCCGTCCTCGGGGACCAGCCGGACCGTCGTTCCCTCGATCCCGACAACCTGGTGGACGCCGCCGCCGAAGCGGACCCGGTCCCCGATCCGCAGCGCTCCCCGCGGCGTCAGCCCGCTCATCCCGCTGCCCGCGTGCTGACGAGCGTCGCGTCATGCACCGGGACGCTTACGTCGGCCAGCAGGTCGCCGCGCCACATCAGGTGGAACAGCACCGGCAGGACGCCGATCGGGTCCCCGGCCATCTCCGCGCCTGCCAGCAGTTCCTGCCCGCCGGCGAACACCTCGCGGAGCAGCCCGCTCACCTGCGGGCGGCCATGCCGCGGGTGCCGGTAGCCCGACAGCCACCGCACGTTAGCGGCAAGCACCGGATCGGGCTCATGGACGAGCCGGAAAGACCAGCCCGGCACGGCCGCGCACGCTGATGCCGTCATCGCGAACTTCGCCGCGTCCGCCGGCTTCACCCGGTCCGCCGGGCGGACATCGACCACCACCGCCGAACCGTCCGACATCCGGGCAAAGTAATCCGGGGTATGCGACACCTTCTTCCCCGCCAGATCCCGCCACGTCAGCGTGAACGGCTGCGAGGCCAGCCCGCAGGCATCACGATCGAAATCCAGCAGCATCGCGTGATCGCGTTCCAGCCACGACTCGAACCCCACATGCCGGCCCGTGGTCGCCAGCCACCACATTCCCGGGAAGTGCCGCTGACCCCGGTACGAGGAAAAATCCCGGACCGGCACGGCATCCTCGAACCCCACCCCGGCAACGCCATCCAGGCCCGCCGCCTGCCGCTGCAAACGGGCATCAACCCAGCAGACCTCAACGCCGACGGCACGCGCGCTCTCCGCATCCTCCTCGCTCACCCGGGCAGGATGGCAGCTTCAGTGAGAAGAACACGTTTCCCTGACATAACGATCACATTGCACAGCGCAACCGCCCCAACACACTGGCCAGGTCTACCGAGAACCGGCCACATTAACGGCATCATCACTGGAAATCGGCCAGGTTCATTGAGAGCCAACAATGGCTCAACTCAGATAGCAGAAACCTGCAATAGCTCAGACATGGTGGCAATGGCTGAGATTCGTTGACAAAGGACATCCCGGTAGCGACTCGCAACCAAATCTGGACTTCGCAACCTTCACCTGGACAGGACACGAGGTACCTACACGACAGCCTCGCCCTAGTTGGCATGTCCGTTTAGTTCGTTTGATCCGTTTCTAGTTTCTGATCTTGATCGCCTGTTTTGTCACCCTTAGGTCATGGTCTCTGGCTGCTCCACACCCATGCACCATCCGATGAGCATGGGCAGTTCTGCCACCCCTCGGCCGTGGAGGCGCATGGCCTAGTGGCAGTAGTTGCGACCCTCAGCAAGGGATATGACCTTGAGTACATCTGGAAGCAGGTAGACCTCGGCCCAGCCAAGGACGCGGCCAGCTATTACATCCAGGCCAGCGGAAGCGGGGGAGAACCACCAGGCAGCTGGTGGGGACCAGGCGCCCGCGCCCTCGGCTTCGAGGATGGCCAGCAGGTCGAGCGCAAACCGTACGACCTTCTGTTCGGCGAGCGCCAGGCCCCCAACGGCACTCAGCTGGGCAGGCCACCCGCTAACGGCCGCAAAGCCGCCGACCTATATGCGCAGTTCCTAGCCGCCGAGCCGCACGCCACCGCCGAACGTAAGCGCGAGCTCTGCACCGAGGCCGTCCAGAAGGCCCGCCAGAGCCCCCTGTTTTTCGACCTGACGATCTCGCCGTCCAAGTCGATCTCGATCTTCCACGCCTCCCTGGGCGAAAACGCCCGCCTGGCCCGCCAGGCAGGAGACAAAGAAGGAGACCAGTACTGGACCACCCTGGTCACCGAGGTCGACGACATGATCTGGCAGGCCGTCTGGGCGGGGTTCGAGTACTTCCAGCGCGAGGCGGGCTATACGAGGACCGGGTCGCACAACACGCGGGTCCACGGCCGGGAGACCGGGCAGTGGCGCGAGGCGGACCTGGCGGTCGCGCACTGGCTGCAGCACACCTCCCGCGACGGCGACATGCAGTTGCACGTCCACTCCCAGATCGCCCACGTCGCGAGGACGCTCACCGACGGCAAATGGCGCGCGCCGGACTCGCTGGGTTATAACGAACACATCGGCGCGGTCGCCGCGATCGTCTCCCAGCACCTGGAAGAAGCCCTTACCGCCCGGTTCGGACTGGAATGGGTCGCGCGCGATGATGGCCACGGGTTCGAGATCAAGGGCATCAGCGGGGAGATGATGCGCGTGTTCTCCACTCGCCGCGAGTCCATCACCGCGGACCTGCGTGCCCGCGCGGCGCAATTCGAGGCGCAGTACGGCCGCGCGCCGTCGCAGCGCGAGCTGGCGCACCTCGCGCAGGCGTCCAACTTCAAAACGCGCAAAGCGAAGCACGGCACGCTGGATGTCGCGCAGGTCCATGCGGGGTGGGCAGACAAGCTCGCGCGCACGCTCGGCGTGAGCCTGGCGTCGGTCGCGCCGTCGGTATGGCATGGCGGGGGACACGCGGGCATGCACACGCCAGGCTCGGACGCACCTGGCCTGCTGCCCCACGCAGAGATGGCGCGCGCGGCGCAGAAGGCGGTCGCGCTAGCCCAGCAGGAAAAGAGCACCTGGACCCGCGCCGATGTGATCAAGTACCTGGGCCGGGTGCTGCCCCGCTCCGGCCTGGACCCGGCCGCAGCCGCCGCGCTGCTCGAGGATCTCGCCGCCCGGGCATTGCGGTCGGAGTTCGAGCCCGTCATCTGCCTGGCGGCGCCCGAGCCGGTGCTGGTTCCGGCCAGCTTGCTGCGCGCCGACGGGCGCAGCGTCTACCAGCGGCACGGCGGCGTGCGGTACGCCACCCGCGCGCAGCTGACCATGGAAGAGCGCATGGTCGCGCAGGCCCGCGCGAGCGGCGCGCCGCGCATGGACCGCGCGCAGGCCGCGCACGCGCTCGGCGCCGACCCCGCCGCACTGGAAGAGACACTGACCGGCCGTGCGGAGGACGCGGACGCGCCGCGCGCTCAATCCGGGCTGCGCGCGGACCAGGCCGCTGCCGCGTGGTCGGCGCTGACCGACGGCCGGCTCGTATCGGTGATCAATGCTCCGGCGGGATCCGGGAAGACACACGTGCTGGCCGAGGCCGCGCGGATCTGGGCCGCGGCCGGGCTGGGCCCGGTAATCGGCATCACCCCCTCCCAGTCCGCCCGGAACACCCTGGCCGCCGGAGTCCCGGTCAGTTACAACAGCGCCCAGTTCCTGGGCCACCTGCCCGGCCGGCGCGGCGCCCGCGGCCCGGTGCCCATCGGCCCGGGCGCGCTGCTGGTCATCGATGAGGCCTCGATGCTGTCCGCCCTGGACCTGGCCGAACTGATCGCCTACGCGCAGGCCCGCGGCGCCAAGATCATCCTGGCCGGGGACACCAGCCAGCTCCAAGCCGTGGAAAACGGCGGCGGCATGTCCCTGCTCGCCGGCACCTTCGGCTACGCACGGCTGGCCCGGCCAGCCCGGTTCCGCGCCGCGTGGGAACAGCACGCGAGCCTGCGGCTGCGCGACGGGGATACCGCCGTGCTCGCCGAATATGACCGCCATGGCCGGGTCATCGGCGGCGATCCGGAGCAGATGATGGACGCCGCCGCGGCCGCCTACGTCGCGCTGACCGCCGACGGCACCGACGTCCTGCTGATGGCCGCCGACCACGCGCTGCGCCGCGAACTGTCCCGCCGCATCCGCGATGACCTCGTGCAGCTGGGCGTCGTCGCGGCCGGGCCCGCGGTCCGCATCGCCGACGGCGCCCAGGCCAGCCCCGGCGACCTGATCATCTGCACCCGCAACGACCGTGGCGTCGAGGCCGGAGAGCCCGGGCGGACGCTGGCCAACGGCGACCTGCTCCGCATCGAGGCCGTCACCCGCCGCGGCCTGATCGTGCGCCGGGCGCTGGACGCCGACTCGCGCACGGGGCAGCGGCGCTGGACCGACCGCACCTTCGTGTACGCAAACTACGGCGAATCCGAGCTGGGCTACGCGGTCACCGACCACACCGCCCAGGGCCGGACCGTGCACACCGGCCTGGCCGTGATCACCGGGACCGAGGACCGCCAGCACGCCTACGTCGCGCTGTCCCGCGGCACCGACGTCAACCTCGCCTACGTCTTCACCACGCCCCCCAAACGGGCCGACCCGGCGCCTGGCCCGCGTCCTGCTCCCGAGCTGGCCCGCTACGACCAGATTTCTTCCGAACGAACCGGCGTTCGTGCCCCGGACACCCGGCCTGCCCCGCCGGGCACGGCGCTGGCCGCGCTGGCCGGCGTGCTGGACCGCGACGGCCAGCAGCTCTCGGCCACCCAGACCCTCCACCAGGCCCTGGCCGACGCCGACCACCTGGCCATCCTGCACGCGATCTGGACCGCCGAGACCACCCCGGCCCGCGACCAGCGGTACCGGGACCTGCTGATGAGCATCCTGCCGCCCGCCGACCGCCGTGAGCCGGGTCATCAGGTGAAATGGCTGTGGCAGACGCTGCGCGCCGCCGAACTGGCCGGCCAGGACGCCGGACAGATCCTGGCCGATTCGATCAGCGAACGAGACCTAGCCGCAAGGTCACGTAGTTAACGTCCGAGTTGGGCGTGTCAAGGGTGTGTCGGTCCCGTACATGGCAACGGGACTCATCGATGATCCGGTTCGACCAAGAGCCGATCATGAGGAGTCCCGTTGGAGGACCAGTGTGTCATCACCAGGGAGATCACGGTAGCCGGTGGCGTGTTCGCCCCCGGTCATCTGGGTGAGCTCACCCAGATCGTGCCGTTCGAGATGGTCGACCAGGCGCTGGCGGCCACCGGCACGACCCAGGCCCGGATCCGCGTGCTGCCGTCGCGGGTGGTGGTCTACCTGCTGCTGGCCGGGTGCCTGTTCGCCGAGCTGGGCTACCGGCAGGTATGGCACAAGCTGACCGCCGCCCTGGGCACGCTGCCGGTGGCCAGCCCGGGCGACAACGCGTTGTGGCAGGCCCGCGCCCGCCTGGGCGCCGCGCCGCTGCGATGGCTATTCGACCTGCTGCGCGGCCCGGCCACGGCGATCACCGCCGGGTCGGTGCGCTGGGGAGGGCTGCTGGTGTGCGCCATCGACGGCACCACCATGACCATCCCGGACAGTCCCGGGAACCTCGCCGTCTACGGCAAGCAGGCCTGCAACCACGGCGGGTCGGGCTACCCGCTGCTGCGGCTGGTGGCCCTGGCGGCCTGCGGCACCCGCACCATCATCGACGCGGTATTCGGCCCCGCCAGCTGCGGCGAGCTGGACTACACCCGCCGGCTGCGGCGCAGCCTGCACGCCGGCATGCTGGTGCTGCTGGACCGCAACTTCGATGCCGCTGCGCTGATCGGCCAGCTCGCCGCCACCGGCGCGGACCTGCTGGTCCGCGTCAAAGCCAACCGCAAGCTGCCGGTGCTGCGCCGCTACCGCGACGGGTCCTACCTGTCGCAGATCGGCGCCGTCCGGGTACGGGTGACCGAATGCCAGATCACCATCGCCACCAGCGCCGGGCGGCACACCGGCGCTTACCGGCTGGCCACCACCCTGCTCGACCACCGCCAGCACCCGGCAGCGGCCCTGATCAGGCTGTATCACCAGAGGTGGGAGATCGAAACCGCTTACCTGGAACTGAAATCCTCCATCCTCGGCGGCCGGGTGTTGCGCGCCCGCTCGCCGGCCGGCATCGCCCAGGAACTGTACGCCCTGCTGACCTGCTACCAGATCCTGCGCATCGCCATCACCGACGCGATCGAGGCCGCCGGCGGCCTCGACCCCGACCGCGGCAGCTTCACCATCGCCCTGAACGCCGCCCGTGACCTGCTCACCCAGGCCGCCAACGTCATCGCCGGCACCGTCATCGACCTGACCGGCACCATCGGCCGCCGCGTGCTGGACAACCTTCTGCCCGACCGGCGCCTGCGCGTCAGCCCCCGCATCGTCAAACGCGCGATCTCCAAATACCAGGCCAGAGGCCCCAACATCAACCGGCGCAGCTACAAGGCCACCCTCGAGATCAACATCCTCACTGCCGGACCTTGACACGCCCCGCCCGAACCTTAACTACATGGCCTTGGACCTAGCCGGTGCCCGCGACCTGGTCGCCGTCATCGACGCCCGCCTTCGCGCCCGGCTCGGCTGTCTGGTCCCGCGCCCGGCCAGCCCGTGGTCCGCGCAGCTACCCGAGATCGCCGACCCCGGACGCCGGGCCTATCTCACCCAGATCGCCGCGCTGATGGACGCCCGCAAGGACCGCATCGGCGAGCACGCCGCCGACCACGCCGCGCCCTGGGCGGTCACCGCCCTGGGCCCGGTGCCCGAGGATCCGCTGGAACGGCTGGACTGGCAGCGGCGCGCCGCCTCCGTCGGCGCCTGGCGGGAACTGTCCGGCTACCATCATCCGGCCGACACGATCGGCTCCGAACCGGTCGCGGTCGCCCCTGACCTTCGGGCCGCGTGGCATGAGGCGTTCGCCGCCCTCGGACCCGCCGACGGGTCCGACGTGCGGGGCATGCCCGACGGGATACTGCTGCACCTGCGCGACACCTACCCGATCGAAACCGCCTGGGCGCCGAAGTGGGTAGGCGATGAGCTCCGCCAGGTCCGCGCCGCCGCCTGGGACGCCCGGCTGGCCGGCCTGCGGGCCAGCGCCGAGGCCGGCGCAGCGCAACGCCGCCGCGATCACGCCGAAGCCGCGCGCAAGTGCGAGCTCGCCGCCAGCTATAAGGCCCTGCGCGACGCATACCGCCAGCGGGAGACTGTGTTCGGCGCCACCATGGCCGACCGGGATGACTGGGAGAAGGCCACCGTGCAGCAGCGGCACCTGGCCGTGGCCGCCGACGCCGAACTACGTCGCCGCCATCCCGACGAGCACTACCCGCCGCTACGATCGGCCGAACCCGAGCCCGCCACCAGCGATCAGCGCGAGGAGCTCACGATGACGGCGGGGGAGGAGACCCGGGAAGCGGGGCAGTGGATCAAGGACCTGGCTGCGGCGCACCGTACCTTCGCCGACCGGCTCGCGGACCGGCTGAGCCTGATGATCCCGTCACAGGATCCCGACTACGGCGATCTCGGCCAGGCGTTCCCGCCCTGGTCAGGACCAGGCAATAACGCGATCTTGCAGACCCCCAAGCCGGAGATCCGGCCGTCCCCGCAGATCCTCCAGCGTGCGGCGGACCGCGACGCCGACTTCGAGGCCACAGATTAACGGCCATCGGGATGTGCCGTGCCAGGGAGGTGACCGCTGGGTGCTGCCGCCCTGCTGTAGATGACCTAGATGTCCTGGCTGCTGTCCGGGTAGATCGCGTCGAGCTGGTCCATCAGGCCTGTCAGATCCCAGGCACCGAGCGTGGTCCTGGTGCCGTCACCGGGGATCAGGCCAGCCGGGATGACCGCGCGCCAACGTCCCGCGCACGGCGGCAGGATTACCGCCTCGGGGTGGGCCTCCTCGAACCGCCGCCGTCGGACCACCGAGTCCTCACGGCCGCCGTCCACCGCGCGGAGGTCGGGCCGGTCCATCCCGTTCATCCCCGCATCGCCTGCCAGTGCGCCCGGATGGCGTTGGCCAATTCGTCCGGAGTGGCGCCGGTGAGCACCTCACCAGCGCTGGTGATCGCGCACCAGGTCCCGCCCGCAGCGGTGAAGCCGTGATACCCGTCCTCGGACCACGCCAGCTCGAGTTCGGCTAGCGCCCGGTCCCGGTCGACCGCGAACGGGCCCGCAGCGGCGCGCTGCCACCGTCGGCGGCGGCTGCCCTGCCCATGATCGTCCTCTCCTCGGTATCCGTGCCTGCCTCGATACCGGCAGTCAAGCCCGGGCCGGGGCGTAGCCTGAAGACGTTGCCCGTATGACGACACGACGCCAAACAGGCAACAGCCTTGCCTGCATGGCCGTGTCAACCCCAACTGGCCCCACGGTTCTTCTTTGATCTGGCCCCGCATTCAGTGGCGCCGGGGCAGGAGTTCTTCTTTGATCTGGCCCCGTCCCTCGGGGTATCTCAGACTGGCGGCGGGTTAGAAGCTGGCGGCGGGGTTGCTGCTGGCTGGTTGGCATGCGGGCGGGCCGGGTGGGATGCTGTCGAGCGCTTGGCGTTCGGCGTGGCTGAGCTGGCTGGTGACCTCGCCGAGAGCGTCGATGAGGGCGGGCAGGCTGTAGGGGCTGGCGGATTCGCGCAGGTAGTCCTCGGCCGGGGCGGTGATCTGAGGCTGGGTGCCGTCGAGGTAGAGGTGGTCAATGACAGCGTGGACGTCGATGAGCATCAGGATCAGGTCGCGGGTGTATCCGGCGTCGAGGCTGATGCTGACGATCTGGTAGTCGCTGCCGGGCTGGGAGATCAGGGCCATGGGCCACCTCCGGGGGGTGCGGGGTCAGGCGCGGGGGGCCTGGTGCCGGGCTTGGGCGGTGCGCAGCCGGTAGGAGTCGGTGCCGGTGGTGATGATGTGGGCGTCGAAGGTGAGCCGGTCGACGATGGCGGCGCAGAGCCGCGGGTCGGTGAAGGTGGATGTCCACTCGCTGAAGGCGGCGTTGGAGGCGATCGCGATGGAGGCGCGTTCTTCCCGTTCGGTGAAGACCTGGAAGAGCAGTTCGGCGCCGCGCCGGTCCAGCTCGAGGTAGCCCAGCTCGTCGAGGCACAGCAGGTCGACGCGGCCGTAGCGGGCGATGGTGCGGGACAGGGTCTTGTCGTCGGCGGCCTCGACGAGCTCGTTGACCAGCGCGGCGGCGGTGGTGTACTTGACCCGGCAGCCGTTCTCGGCGGCGGCGGTGCCCAGCCCGATCAGCAGGTGGGATTTGCCGGTGCCGGAGTCGCCGATCAGGCAGCAGGGCTGCCCGGCGGCCACCCACGCGGACTTGGCGAGGGTGTGGATGAGCGCGGCGGGCACGTTCGGGTTGGCGGCGTAGTCGAAGTCCTCGATCCGCTTGGGGCGGGGGAAGGCGGCCTCGCGGACCAGCCGGGCCTTGCGGCGGGTCTCCCGGTCGTCGCATTCGATCGACAGGAGCTCGACCAGGAAGCCTTTGTAGCTGGCCTGCTGGCGGGAGGCGGCGGCGGCGACCTCGCCGTGCCGGTCCCGGATGGTGGGCAGCCGCAGGATCCGGCAGGCCTGGTCGATCGCGGCGTCGGCGGCGGTGTCGGTCAGCTCGTCTCGTGTCGCGGCGCGGGCCATCACGCGCCTCCTTCCCGGGGGATGAGCAGCTGGTCGTAGGCAGCCACGGACGGTGCCGGGCGCTGGTCCGGCGGGAGCGGGGCCCGCCGGGCCGGCAAGGTGATGACCGCCGCGCGCGAGCGCCGCGGCTGCGCCGCCGGCCAGGCCGGCCCGGTGGCAGGTCCCGGGGTCGCGGCGGCGTGCTTGCGGGCCTCGACCGCGACCACGTCCGGGGAGCAGCTGCCCGCGCCCAGCGCCGCGGTCATCCCGGCGATCACCTGCGGGGCGGGCATCCGGCGGTGCAGCAGCAGCACCTCGATCAGCGCCCGGGTCCCGGCGCCGTCGCCGTGCCGGGCCCGGGCCGCGGACCAGAACGCCTCGTGCGCGCTGGTGAACGCCCCGGCCGCGCGGGCCTGGGCCAGCGCCGCCGAGCCGGGCAGCGCGCCGGGCTTGCGGACCAGGATCTCCAGGTAGTGATCCAGCTCCAGGTGCTCATCCCCGGCCGCGATCAGCCGCGGGTGCACCGCGGCCAGCGCTGAGCCGTCAAAGACGCGCAGCTCGTTCGCCGACAGCATCACCCGGACCCGGGAACCGATCAGCCGGGCAGGCACGGAGTAGCGGCATTTGCCGACGCTGATCCGCGCATACCGGTCGACCCGCGGCCACAGCACCGCCGCGGTGGCGAACGGCTCGGGCGGCAGCGGCAGCAGCAGCCCCCGCTCGGCGGCGAAGTCCTGCCCGATGCTGGCCGCGCGGCCGTCGATGTGCCGCCCGTCCTCGGCGGCATCGGCCTCGGCCAGCCGGGCGTTCAGCTCCGCCAGCGATGCGGCCCGCGGCACCGGCACGAACCAGCGGCGGCGGAACCGGCCGATCTCCCCCTCGATCCCGCCCTTCTCATGCGCGCCTTCGGCGCCGGGCTGGCAGTAGAACGCCTCGAACCCGTAATGAGCCCGGAAGGCCAGCCAGCGCTGGGTCTCGGTGCGGTTCCGGCCGGTCAGCACCTTGGCCACCGCGGGTGACAGGTTGTCATACCGGATCTGCCGGGACGGCACCCCGCCGGTGGCCTCGAACGCGGTCACGTGCCCTTCCAGGAACGCCTCCTGCGCCTGGCTGGCATACACCCGGTGGACGCCCTTTCCCGAGCAGGACAGCCGGAACGCGAACAAGAAGCACCGCGACAGCTGGCCGCCCAGCTCGACCGTCACGTCCCCGAAGTCGACCTCGGCCTCGGCGCCCGGCTCCCGGGCCTGCGGCACGAACCCCCGGGTTCGTGCCGCAGGCCCGGGAGCCGGGCGCCGAGGCCGAGGTCGACTTCGGGGACGTGACGGTCGAGCTGGGCGGCCAGCTGTCGCGGTGCTTCTTGTTCGCGTTCCGGCTGTCCTGCTCGGGAAAGGGCGTCCACCGGGTGTATGCCAGCCAGGCGCAGGAGGCGTTCCTGGAAGGGCACGTGATCGCGTTCGAGGCCACCGGCGGGGTGCCGTCCCGGCAGATCCGGTATGACAACCTGTCACCCGCGGTGGCCAAGGTGCTGACCGGCCGGAACCGCACCGAGACCCAGCGCTGGCTGGCCTTCCGGGCTCATTACGGGTTCGAGGCGTTCTACTGCCAGCCCGGCGCCGAAGGCGCCCATGAGAAGGGCGGGATCGAGGGGGAGATCGGCCGGTTCCGCCGCCGCTGGTTCGTGCCGGTGCCGCGGGCCGCATCGCTGGCGGAGCTGAACGCCCGGCTGGCCGAGGCCGATGCCGCCGAGGACGGGCGGCACATCGACGGCCGCGCGGCCAGCATCGGGCAGGACTTCGCCGCCGAGCGGGGGCTGCTGCTGCCGCTGCCGCCCGAGCCGTTCGCCACCGCGGCGGTGCTGTGGCCGCGCGTCGACCGGTATGCGCGGATCAGCGTCGGCAAGTGCCGTTTCTCCGTGCCTGCCCGGCTGATCGGTTCCCGGGTCCGGGTGATGCTGTCGGCGAACGAGCTGCGCGTCTTTGACGGCTCAGCGCTGGCCGCGGTGCACCCGCGGCTGATCGCGGCCGGGGATGAGCACCTGGAGCTGGATCACTACCTGGAGATCTTGGTCCGCAAGCCCGGCGCGCTGCCCGGCTCGGCGGCGCTGGCCCAGGCCCGCGCGGCCGGGGCGTTCACCAGCGCGCACGAGGCGTTCTGGTCCGCGGCCCGGGCCCGGCACGGCGACGGCGCCGGGACCCGGGCGCTGATCGAGTGCTGCTGCTGCACCGCCGGATGCCCGCCCCGCAGGTGATCGCCGGGATGACCGCGGCGCTGGCCGCGGGCAGCTGCTCCCCGGACGTGGTTGCGGTCGAGGCCCGCAAGCACGCCGCCGCGACCCCGGGACCTGCCACCGGGCCGGCCTGGCCGGCGGCGCAGCCGCGGCGCTCGCGCGCGGCGGTCATCACCTTGCCGGCCCGGCGGGACCCGCTCCCGCCGGACGACCGCCCGGCACCGTCCGTGGCTGCCTACGACCAGCTGCTCACCCCCCGGGAAGGAGGCGCGTGATGGCCCGGGCCGCGACACGAGACGAGCTGACCGACACCGCCGCCGACGCCGCGATCGACCAGGCCTGCCGGATCCTGCGGCTGCCCACCATCCGGGACCGGCACGGCGAGATCGCCGCCGCCGCCTCCCGCCAGCAGGCCAGCTACAAAGGCTTCCTGGTCGAGCTGCTGTCGATCGAATGCGACGACCGGGAGACCCGCCGCAAGGCCCGGCTGGTCCGCGAGGCCGCCTTCCCCCGCCCGAAGCGGATCGAGGACTTCGACTACGCCGCCAACCCGAACGTGCCCGCCGCGCTGATCCACACCCTCGCCAAGTCCGCGTGGGTGGCCGCCGGGCAGCCCTGCTGCCTGATCGGCGACTGCGGCACCGGCAAATCCCACCTGCTGATCGGGCTGGGCACCGCCGCCGCCGAGAACGGCTACCGGGTCAAGTACACCACCGCCGCCGCGCTGGTCAACGAGCTCGTCGAGGCCGCCGACGACAAGACCCTGTCCCGCACCATCGCCCGCTACGGCCGCGTCGACCTGCTCTGCCTCGACGAGCTGGGCTACCTCGAGCTGGACCGGCGCGGCGCCGAACTGCTGTTCCAGGTCTTCACCGAACGGGAAGAACGCGCCTCCATCGCGATCGCCTCCAACGCCGCCTTCAGCGAGTGGACATCCACCTTCACCGACCCGCGGCTCTGCGCCGCCATCGTCGACCGGCTCACCTTCGACGCCCACATCATCACCACCGGCACCGACTCCTACCGGCTGCGCACCGCCCAAGCCCGGCACCAGGCCCCCCGCGCCTGACCCCGCACCCCAGGAGGCGGCCCATGGCCCTGATCTCCCAGCCCGGCAGCGACTACCAGATCGTCAGCATCAGCCTCGACGCCGGATACACCCGCGACCTGATCCTGATGCTCATCGACGTCCACGCTGTCCTTGACCACCTCTACCTCGACGGCACCCAGCCTCAGATCACCTCCCCGGCCGAGGACTACCTGCGCGAATCCGCCAGCCCCTACAGCCTGCCCGCCCTCATCGACGCTCTCGGCGAGGTCACCGGCCAGCTCAGCCACGCCGAACGCCAAGCGCTCGACAGCATCCCGCCCGGCCCGCCCGCCTGCGAACCAGCCAGCAGCAACCCCGCCGCCAGCTTCTAACCCGCCGCCAGTCTGAGATCCCCGAGGGACGGGGCCAGATCAAAGAAGAACTCCTACCCCGGCGCCACTGAATGCGGGGCCAGAT
>CAWDXO010000005.1:0-85991 GCA_963806335.1 uncultured Actinomycetes bacterium | reverse complement strand
TTCACGCCGGAGCCGATATTGGTGGAAACGAAGTACCGCTGGAATCCGATGATCAATGCGACCGCGGGCGCGGCCAGCACGCACGCTCCGGCCAGGATCGCGCCGTACGGATTCGACGCGGTCGCCGCCACGTTGTCGATGTAGTTCGCCAGGGCGACCGCGAGCGGCTGCAGGTTCTGCTGCTTGGTGATCAGGAACGGCCACAGGAACTCGTTCCACGGCCCGATGAAGGTCAGCAGCATCGCCGTCAGCACCGCGGGGCGGACGAGCGGGAGTGCGATGTGGATCAGGACGCGCAGTTCGTTCGCGCCGTCGATCCGGGCGGCGTCGAACAGCTCTTCCGGCAGCTGCAGGAAGTACTGCCGGAAGATGAGCACGGCGACGGAGTTGATCGCGAACGGCGCGATCATCCCGAGGTAGGAATTGGCGAGTCCGTAGTTGCGCGCGATGAGGACATACAGCGGGATGATCAGCAACTGGAATGGGACTGTCAGCACCAGCAGCATCAAGGCGAACAGCAGGCCTCGGCCGCGAAAACTCAGGCGCGCCAGCGCGTATCCGGCCAGTATGCCGAACACGAGGGTGGCCAGCAGGACACCACCGGTGAAGATGCCGGAGTTGATGATCGACTTGCCGAGGTCTATGGCCACGTTGATCTCGCCGTAATTGTGCAGCGTCATGTTGCCGGGATTCGGCAGTGCGCCGCTCAGCGAGGTGTTCTGCGTCTTCTGCAACGAGCCGATGATCATGTAATAGAACGGGAAGAGGAATACCAGCGCTCCGAAGAGCAGCGCGATCAGACGCCACCACGAACGCGAGGCACGCGGTTCAACCGCCGCCGTGACGCTGTCCGATCTGGCGGTGACCTCGGGCGTGGCGCGGTCCGCCTTGGTCATGCCTGCCTCCTTTGCACTAGCTGCTGGATGCCCGCGATCAGGAGCACCCCGATGACCAGGATGATCCCGAGGGCCGAGGCGAAGTCGGGGTGGTTTTGCTCGATGCCGGTCTGGTAGATCTGCAGCACCGGCGAGGCGGACTTGCCGTTCGGGCCGCCGCCATCGGTCAGCAGGTAGGGCTCGGTGAACAGGTTCGCGCCGGTAATGACCGCCAGCAGGGTGACCAGCGTGGTCACCTGCCGGACACCGGGGACGGTTACCGACAGGAACCTGTGCCACCAGGACGCCCCGTCCGTCGCCGCGGCCTCGTACAGTTCTTTCGGAACGCTCTGCAAAGCGGCCAGGTAAAGCAGGATGTAGAAACCGAGCCCTTTCCACGTGACGTATATCGCGATCGATGGCATCGCCCAGTTCTGGTTGACCAGCCAGGACGGAACCGGCGCCAGGGGCCCGAGCACGGTGTTGACAATCCCGGTGGGGCTGAACATGAACAGCCAGACGCCGATTATCGCTACGCTGGCCGTGACGTACGGCGCGAGGAAGCTGGTCCGGAAGAAGGCGCGGAACGGGATCGCGGCGTTGAGCGCGGTGGCCAGCAGCAGCGACACCGCTACCGTGAGCGGCACGTTGATGACCAGGAAGATCAGCACGTTGAGGAACGCCTGGCGGACCGCGGGGTCGCTGAGCACCGCTTCGTAGTTGGACAGCCCGACGAACGGCCGGGGCACGTTCACCCCGGGCGCGGTGAAGTAATAGCGGTGGAACGACATGTACACCGCCAGGCCCAGGGGGTAGGCGAACAGCACCACGATGAACAGCAGGTACGGCGCGCCGAAGATCATCCCGATGGGCTGGCGGCCGAGCGCGGCGCGCCCGAACCGCCGCGAGGTTGACTCATTCGCCGCGGGCCTGTCCGCCCCCGACTTGTGCGCCCTAGGGGCCGCTACGCTGGTCATGGCTCACCGTTCCCTGTGACAAGCTGGTTGATCTGCGACGCCGCGCCGGCCAGCGCCCGGCCGGGACTCTCCTGGCCGAAGACGACCGAATCCGACCAGTCATTGCGGAAGGTCTGCCACAGCTCGACCGAGTTCGGGACGATGGGCACCTCGATCACGTGGGCTGCCTCCGCCGCGAACTCTGTGTACGCCGGGTTCGCCTTGAAATAGGACGCGTACAGCTGCTGAATCCCCTGGCGCATCGGCATCTGCCCGGTCATGGCCAGCAGCTTGCCGTCCTCTGCGATGCTCGTGGAGTACTTGAGGAAGTCCCAGGCGGTCCCGCGGTTCTGGCACGAGGCGTACATGGCGATGTTCTTGGCATCACTGAATGTCGGAATCGTGTCCAGGGTGTTGCCCTGCGAGGTCGGCAGGGGCACCACACCCCAGTTGACGACGCCCTGGTAATTGGCGATGGCCCAGGGCCCGACGATGGCCATCGCCGCGGTGCCGTCGGCAAACGGGTCACCGTTGTAGCTTTCGTCGCCGGCCAGGTTCTGGGCGTACAACTGCCGCCAGAACCCGGCGACCGCCTGGCCAGCCGCAGAGTCGAACGTTGCCTTGTTGTTCTCGACCAGTTCCTTTCCGCCGCTCTCGGCCGCATACAGCGGGTAGAAGTCGTACCAGGCCTCGAAGAACTCACTCGACGGCGACGGGTAAATGGCGTACTTCGCCGCACCAGAAGACACCAGCTTCCTGGCGGTGGCCAGGAACTGGCTGTAGGTCCTCAGCGGCGGGTTGGTGGTACTGATACCGGCCTTGGCGAATTCCTTCTTGTTGTAGAAGATCATGACCGGGTTCGATTTCCACGGCAGCTGGTAGTACATGCCGTCCGGCGACTTGTACATGCTGGCGCTGGATCCGGTGCGCGCCTGGATGTAGGCGGCACCGCCGGGGAAGTCGTTGAGCGGCACCAGGCCGCCCTGCTTCTCGAAGTCCGGCACCGACGCCGGAGAGGTGTTGTAGATCAGGCAGGGCTCGGTGCCTGCCGTGATCGCGGCACCGATTACCTCCTCCGACGACTGGCCAGAAGGGATCTGCTCCCCGGAGACCTGCTGGCCTGGGTGGCTCTTGTTCCAGGAAGCGACCACCTGCTCGCCCCAGGCGACCTCCTGGGCATTGTTGGAATACCAGATGGTGATCGGGCCGTAGGCGTCGGTCGCGGTGCGAGCCGAGACGCCTCCTCCGCCGCCGCAGGCGGCCACGCTCAAGGTCAGCATAAGGGCTGCGGCGATCCGGATCCGTGACTCCATCATTACCTCACCTCCCTTGCTGGCAGGGGTTCTCACTGGAGACGATCGCGAGTGATGCCGGGAGTGGAGCCGCGCTTTCCGCTCCGGTCGCCTTTCCGTGGGGTTGGGGTGATTCGTGGGGTCGGAGATAAGTAGAAGGGGGCATCCTCGATAGATCGACTGCCCACTTCCCTTGAGCTTGCCGTTTAATCCGCTTAATCCGTCTGCTTCGTATCCGGGTTTCGGCCCACCGGCCGGGCAGGTGATCTTCGCTCGGATGTTCCGGAAGCCGCGGCGGATCCTCGGCGGCGCCGACACCGACGCCGTCCGCGCCGAGGTCAGCCGGGCGCGCGACCGCTCACGCTGAACGCGGGTAGCCGGTACCGCCCAGAATTTGACCGAACGATCCGGACTCTCCGCTATGCGGCCACTCGCTCGAAGATCGCGGCGAGGCCCTGGCCGCCGCCGATGCACATCGTCTCGAGCCCGTAGCGGACCTGCCGCCGGCGCATCTCCCGCGCGAGCGTGGTCAGGATGCGCGTGCCGGTGGCCCCGACCGGATGGCCCAGCGAGATCCCCGATCCGTGCACGTTGAGTCGCTCGAAGTCGGCCGCGCCGAAACCCCATTCCCGGGTACACGCGAGCACCTGGGCCGCGAAGGCCTCGTTGAGCTCGATCAGGTCCATGTCGGACATCTTCAGCCCGGCCCGCTCCAGCGCGGCCCGGCTCGCGGGGACGGGCCCGATCCCCATGGTCTTGGGCGGCACTCCGGCCACCCCCCATGACACGAGGCGGACCAGGGGCCGCAGCCCCAGCGTGGCGGCTCGTTCCGGGTGCGTGACGATGCACATGGCGGCCGCGTCGTTCTGCCCGCTGGCATTGCCCGCGGTGACGGTGGCCTCGGGGTCCTGCCGGCCGAGCACGGGCCGCAGAGCGGCCAGCGTTTCCAGGGACGCGTCCGCGCGCGGGTGCTCGTCGGTGTCGATGACGTCCTCGCCCTTGCGGGTCCTGACCGTGACCGGGATGATTTCCTCGGCGAATACCCCGGACCGCTGCGCGGCGACCGCCCGCTGGTGCGAGGTGACGGCCAGCTGGTCCTGCTCGGCCCGGGAGATGCCGTACTCGCGCCGCAGGTTCTCGGCCGTCTCCAGCATGCCGCCCGGGACCGGGTAGTCCCGGCCGCCCGCGGTGACGCGCCCGCGGGCCAGCCCGTCGTGCAGGGTCACTCCCGGGCCCTTGACGCCCCAGCGCATCTCGGTGGAGTAGAACGGGACGTTGCTCATGCTCTCCGCTCCGCCCGCGATCACGAGCTCGTGCACGCCGGCGCCCACCTGCAGGCCGGCCTGCAGCACCGACTGCAGCCCGGAGCCGCAGCGCCGGTCGACCTGCATGCCGGGCACCGTCACCGGCAGGCCCGCGTCGAGCGCGACCACCCGGCCGATCGCCGGCGCCTCGCTGTTGGGGTAGCAGTGCCCGAGCACGACGTCGTCGACGGCATCCCGGTCGAGCCCGGTCCGCTCCAGCAGGCCGCGCAGCGCTATCTCGCCGAGTTCCGCGGCGGACAGCGGCTGCAGGGCGCCGCCGTACCGGCCGATCGGAGTGCGAACCGGCTCGCAGATCACGACCTCGCGCATGATGAACAGCCTTCCTGACGCGGCCCGTCAGGTCTATGTGCCGGGCCTGGTTTTCCGCTGGTCACGGTACAGGGATTCATGTCCCAGGCCCATCCTGCCCGCTCTATGAAAACCTAAGAGGGCATCGGCGCCCTCCCGGCGGCTACCGGACGACGCGAAAGGACGTGCCATGCCCGAAGAGAAGAGTGAGGAGAAGCTCGATGACCAGCACCGATGAGCGCGACCTGGACCTGGTCCGCAAGTCCGCCCGTGAGCTGGCGCGCCGGTTCGACCTCTTCATCTCCACCTCGGTCCTCGGCCTCCCGGGGTCGTACTGATGAGCGTGCTGGTGGCCGACGTCGACGGCGAGGCGGTGGCCCCGCTGGCGGCGGAAGGTGCAAACATCGCCGCCGTTCCATGTGACGTTATGTCCGAACGGGACGTGGCTCGAGTGGTCCAGGAATGCCTGGATCGCTGGGGAATCTGAGGAGACTCCCGTGGCCGATCTCGATATCGCCCAGTACCTGAGGCCGGGCGACACGGTGCTGATCGGCCAGGCCGCCGCCGAGCCGCCGGCCCTGGTCGAGAAGTTCATCGCGGCGGCCCACGCCATCGGCGGGCTCACGGCCTTCTGCGGTTACACGCTCAGCGACGCCTGGGCCGCCGTCAGCCCCGGGCAGCCGGACATCAAGGCCTACGTGGCCCACGGCGCGCTGCGCAAGCTCAGCGCCCAGGGCCTAGTGGATATCGTCCCGTGCCACTACGGCCGGATCGAGGAGCTGATCGCGACCGGGCGCATCCGGGTCGACGTCGTCCTGCTCCAGGTGGCCCCGGCCGACGCGGACGGTTACCACAGCCTGGGCGCCACGGTGGACTACGCGGCCGTCGCCGCCGAGCAGGCGCGGGTCGTCCTGGTCGAGGTCAACGCGAACATGCCGCGGACCTCTTCATCGCGACGCCTGCACCGGTCCCGGGTCGCGGCCTCGGTCACCTCCTCCCGGGTGCTGCCGGACTCGCCGGCGCGGCCCGCCACCGCGGCCGAACGCGCCGTCGCGGAGAACGTCGCGGCGTTCGTTCCGTCCGGGGCGACGATCCAGCTCGGCCTGGGCGCGCTCGCCGACGCGATCGCGTGGGAGCTGCGCGGCCGCCGGGAACTGCGGGTGCGATCCGGCCTGGTCGGCGATTGGCTGGTCGATCTCGACAACGCCGGGGCGCTGGCCGGCGTCCCCGGAAGCTGCGTGACCGGGATGGCGCTGGGCACCGAACGGCTCTACAAGTTCCTGAGTGATTCCGCCCAGGTGCGGATGGGCCCGGTGGACGAGCAGCTGGCGCCGGCGGCGCTGGCGGAGTGCGAGCCCTACGTCGCGATGAACTCGGCCATCGAGGTGGACCTGCACGGCCAGGTGAGCGCCGAAGTAGCGGAGGGCCGGTACGTCGGGGCGGTCGGCGGCCAGGCGGGCTTCTTCCAGGCCGCCCGGCAGGCCCGGTCCGGGCTCGCGATCGTCGCGCTGGCGGCGGCGAACGCCGACGGCAGCACGAGCCGGATCGTCCCGGCCGTCAGCGGCCCGGTGACGACAGCCCAGAGCGACGTCGACCTGGTGATCACCGAGTTCGGCGCGGCCGACCTGCGGGGCACGTCCTACCGCGAGCGGGCCGAGCGGCTCATCGCGGTCGCCGCCCCGCAGCATCGCGCCGCGCTGGCTTCCGCCCGGCCGCCGTGGCTGTAGGCCAGGGTCGCGAGGACGGCCGGGTCACCCGCAGGCTCGGCCGGCTGTGACTACCCAGCTCACGCGGGCCGACACGGGCTCTTGCCAGGGCGCGCCGCGGTGGGAAGGATGGGGCGGTATGGGCGTGCCGGAGGTGCCGGCCTCGCTGCGGCCGTGGATGTCCGCGGTGAGCGAGATCGTTCGTTCGGTCAACGCCGCCGAGCCGCTCGAGAAGGTCCTCACACGGGTGGCGGTGCAGGCGTGCGAGCTAATCGGGTTCGAGTTCTGCGCGGTGATGCTGGCCGACGAGCGGCGGGAATACCTTCACATCGCCGGCTGCAGCGGACTCACGCCTGATTACCTGGCCCAGGTGAGTGACGGCCGGTCGCTGCGTATCCGCCCGCCCGGCCCTGACCTCGACACCCCGGCCGCCCGTGCGTACCGGGAGGACCGGACAATCGTCGTCCCCAATGTCCTGAAGGCGCCCTCCTACGGCAGGCTGCGCCACCTCGCGCCCACGCAGGGCTACCAGGCCCTGCTGGCCTCGCCGCTGCGCGGCTCGGATGACCTGGCCGGGGTCATCGTCGCCTACTCGGTTGCCGCACGCCAGTTCAGCGGGCCCGAGCTGGAACTCATCGAACTGCTTGGCGGCCAGGCCGCGATGGCCCTCGAGACGGCACGCCTGCGGGCCGAACAGCAGGAGATCATCCGGGAGCTGTCCCGGGCCAACGACGAGCTGCGCCGGGGCCGGGCCGTGCTGGAGTGGGCCGAGCAGCAGCACCACCAGCTGATGCAGCTCGTGCTGGACGAGGTCGAGCTGCCCGAATTGGTCAGCGCGCTTGCGTCGGCGCTCCGCGCGTCCGTCACGGTGGAGGACACCGACGGCCGCGTGCTGGCGAGCGCCCCCGCCAAAGGCTATTGCCCGCCCCCAGCCTCGGCTGCGCGGCAGGCGCGCGCGGCGGAGAAAGCCCAGGAGGAGTCCGGCCGCCGCTACACAGTGGCCAAAGTGCCGGTACCGGCCGCCAACGGGAAGATCTCGACGGCGGGTGGGCCTCCCGCCGCCACGGCCGCCACGGCCGCCTGGGCCGCCCCCGTCGTGGTGGGCGGCGAACTGGCGGGGCGCTTGTGGGTCACCGCCCCGCCCGCCGATCCGGAGCCCGTTCAGCTTCGGGTCATCGAGCGGTTCGCGCTCGTCGTCGCCCTGCTGCTGCTCCAGCAACGGCACTTGGTCGACGTGCAGAGCCGACTCTCCGGCGACCTGCTCGGCGACCTGCTCAGGGACGGCGGTCCGGTCCGGCCCCAGGCCGTGCTCGACCGGGCGGCGGCGATCGGGCACGACTTGTCCCGGCCACACGTCCTCGCGTTGCTGACCGTCGACGCCGCGGTCCCGCCCACCGTGCGGCTGCCCGAACTGGTCCGGGCCGCGGCCGAGCCGGGCCCGGCTCCGCTGGTCGGGCCGTACGACGGAGCCTATGTCCTGCTGCTGCCGGCCGAGCCCGATCCCGGCGACGCGCTGCGCCGCGTCCTCGTCAAGGCCGACCAGACGGTGGGCGCGCGGGGAATGGTCACCGTGGTCGCCGGGCCGGTAGCGCACGACCCGGGCGACTACGCGACGGCGTTCCGCGTCGCCCGCGGCGCGGCGGCGCTGCACCGGGTCAGCGGCCGGGGCGGTCTGGTGGACGTCGGCGGGCTCGGCCTGGCCGCCCTACTGCTCGAGACGGGGACGCCGGACGCGCTCAGGCGCTTCGCCGCCACCGTGCTGCAGGACGTGGAGGCACACGAGGAACGCTACGGCGGGGACTTGCTCGCCACGTTGCGGACGTGGCTTTCGGCCGGCTGCTCGACCGCCGCGGCGGCGGACGCCCTCGTCGTGCACCGTAATACGGTCACCTACCGGCTTGGTCGTATCGAGCAGCTCACCGGGCGCACACTGCGGGACAGCAGCGTGCGCCTAGAGCTCCAGCTCGCGCTGACGATCCGTGAGATCGTCCGGCTCGAGCCGCCGATCTGACCCGCACGTCGCCCGGCCGTCACCTCGCCGGGACCCTCCGGACAGCCGGGAGCCGCCTTGTGCCTATGACCAGCACATCACAGCTAGTCCTGGGCCGGTGCACATGGCGGTAACCCGTTCCCGGCGGCAGCATCGAAAGGGCTATGCCGCGGGCGGGTGCTTCCCGCGGGTACGTCCACCGCGCCAATGACGCCGCGATACCGGGAGGTTGCCATGAAACCGCCACCCTTTTCCTACGCCGCGCCCACGACCTTGGCTGAGGCGGTCGGGCTGCTGGCCGAGCACGCCGATGCGGAGGCCCGGGTGCTGGCCGGCGGCCAGAGCCTCATACCGCTGATGAACTTCCGGCTGGCCAAGCCGGGCTACCTCATCGACCTGCGTAACGTTGCCGGGCTGAGCGGGATCCGGCGGGAAGGCGATGTCCTGGTCGTCGGGGCGATGACCAGGATGTCCGAACTTGAGCGTTCCCCGGAAGTGGCCCTGGCGGCCCCGCTGGCCGCCGAGGCGATCGGTCTGGTCGCGCACACCCCGATCCGGAACAGCGGAACGATCGGCGGCAGCCTCGCCCACGCCGATCCCGCCGCCGAATTGCCCGCCGTGGTGCTCGCCCTCAGCGCCGAGCTCGTGGCCGCGGGCCCGGCCGGCACCCGCCGGATCGCGGCGGCAGAGTTCCTGCAGGGGCCATTCAGCACGGCCCTGGCGCCCGACGAGATTCTGACCGAGATCCGGCTGCCGGTGTGGCACGGGGGGCATGCGTTCGTCGAGTTCTCCCGGATCCACGCGAACTTCGCGGTCGTCGGGGTGGCCACGCTGGTCGAGCTGGACGGCGACCGGATCCGGCGCGCGGCGCTCGCCCTCACCGGGGTCGCCCCCACCGCGATCCGCGCGACCGCGGCCGAGCAGGTCCTGGCCGGCGCCAGCTGCGACGCCCAGGCCGTCAGCGCGGCCGCCGAGGCCGCGGTCGAGGGCCGTTCCCCCGCCGATGACCTGCATGCGAGCGCGCTGACGCGGCTCAGCCTGGCCCGTACCTACGTCCGGCGCGGCCTTGAGCTGGCGATCTCCCGAGCACAGAACCAGAGGTGAGAACCTGATGGCATCCACCACGCTTATAAGCCTGACCGTCAACGGCCGGCCCCACGTCGCCGAGGTCGAGCCGCGGAAGCTTCTCGTCGACTTCCTCCGCGAGGACCTCGGGCTCTTTGGCGTCCACATCGGCTGCGAGCACGGCGTGTGCGGAACCTGCACAGTCCTGCTGAACGGGGCCAGCATCCGGTCCTGTATCACGTTCGCGGTGCAGGCGGACGGCGCCGACATCAGCACGGTCGAGGGCCTGGCCCGCGGCAGCGAGCTGCACCCGCTCCAGGACGAGTTCTCGGCCAAGCAGGGCCTGCAGTGTGGCTACTGCACTCCCGGGATGCTGATGCGGGCCTGCGAGATCCTCGCCTCTAATCCGGATCCGACCCCGGGCGAGGTGCGCTCCGCGATCGCGAGCAACCTGTGCCGCTGCACCGGCTACCAGTTCATCACCGAGGCCGTGATCAGCGCCGCGGCGCGGATGCGCGGCGTCAAGGAGGCCGCGTCATGACCGCCAACCGCGCCGGCGCTCCCCCCGTCCGTGACCACTCAGGCAAGCGACGCTGGGTAGGCCAGTCGATCCGCCGCGTCGAAGACCCGAAATTCCTACTCGGCCGGGGCGGCTATATCGCCGACCGCATCACCCCCGGCACCCTGCACGCCGCGGTGCTGCGCAGCCCGCACCCGCACGCCCGGATCCTCAGCACCGACGTGTCCCGGGCCCTGGCCGCACCCGGGGTGCACGCGGTGATCACCGGGAAACAGGCCGCCGAGCTGTGCGGTCCGATGCCCGATTTCGGCCCCGACCCGGCCCGGCATACCTGGCGCTGCCTGGCGGCGGAGAAGGTGCGCTACGTCGGCGAGGGCGTCGCGGTCGTCGTCGCGGACAGCCGCTACCTGGCCGAGGACGCGCTGGAGCTCATCGAGGTCGAGTACGAGCCGCTGCCCGCGGTGACCGACCCGGAACGCGCTCTGGCCGACGGCGCCCCGCTCGTGCACGAGGCCCTGGAGTCGAACTGCGCCTACGAGCGCACCTTTGACTTCGGCGACGTCGAGCGCGATTTCGCCGAAGCCGACGTGATCGTCCGGGACCGGCTCCGCTGGCACCGCTCGGGCGGCCAGCCGCTGGAGACCGTCGGGGCCATCGCCGAGTACGACCCGGGCACCGGCAGCTTCACCATCGACACCAACACGCTGAGCTTCACGAGCTACCTGTTCATGGCCGCGGCCACGCTCAAGGTACCCGTCAACAAGCTCGACATCAGGCCGGTGCCGGCCGGCGGCAGCTTCGGCTCCAAGCTCTTCGCCAACAAGCCCGCGATCATCGCCGCGATGTGCTCGCGGGCCAGCGGGCGCAAGGTCGCCTTCATCGAGGACCGGGTCGACAACATCTCCAACTGCGACCATCACGGCTCCGACCGCATGTACGACGTCGAGCTGGCCATGATGCGCGACGGCACCATGCGCGGGATAAAGATCGATACCATCGACGACTACGGTGCCTACATCCAGTTCGGCGTGGGCCACCACGGTAACGCGCTGGCCCAGGTCGTCGGCCCGTACACGATCGGCAGCGTGCGTTACCGGGTACGGGCCGCGCTGACCAACAAGAACCAGCAGGGCGCCTACCGGGGTTTCGGTTCCGAGGTGAACAACTGGATGCTCGAGCAGATGGTCGACAAGGCCGCGCGAGAATTGGGCCTGGATCCGGTCGCGATCCGGCGCAAGAACTTCATCCGGGAGTTCCCCCACTTCATCCCGACCGGCAACGTCTATGACTCCGGCGACTACGACCGGGTGCTCGACAAGGCCCTGGAACTGGCGGACTACGATCACTGGCGGGCCGAGCAGAAGCGGCTGCGCGACGAGGAAGGCCGCTACATCGGCATCGGGCTGATCTCCGCGCAGGAGCGCAGCGTGTTCTCCGCGACCGAGTTCTGGTTCTGGTTCGATGAACCGGGCGCGCCGGTGACCTCGACCCCGGAATCGGTATCCCTCAAAGTCGACGCCACCGGCGGGATCACCGCGATCTTGTACTCCTGCGCGTTCTGGGGCAACAGCCCGGAGACGATGGTGGCGCAGTTCGTCGCGGAGGAGTTCGACTGCAGCCCCTACGACGTCTCCGTCGTCTACCACGGCAGCCGCGACGGGCTCCCCGCCACCGGCCCCGGCGGTTCCCGCACTACCGTCATGCTGGCCGGCGCGGTCGAGGGCGCGGCCGGGAAGATCAAGGCGAAGGCGCGCCGGGCCGCCGGCCACCTGCTCGAGATCGACCAGGACGACATGGAGTGGTCCGAAGGCGGCTTCCAGGTCAGGGGCGACCCCGAGCGGCGGAAGTCGCTGGCTGAAATCGCGATCGCGCTGCACCTGTTCAAGCACAGCTTCCCGCCGGACATGGAAAGCGGGCTGGACGAGTCGAAGGTCTTCGACCACCCATACACCACGATGCCGTCCGCGGACCGAAAGGATCTCGGCGTCTTCTACCCGTTCATGGGCCACGCCTGCCACATCCCGGTGGTCGAGGTCGACATCGAGACCGGCGCCGTCTCGTTCCTGCACTACGCGGCGGTGCACGACTGCGGCACGCTGGTGAACCCGCGCTCGCTGGCCGGGCACATCGTCGGCGGGACGGCACAGGGCATCGGGACGGCCCTGTACGAGGAGTACGTCTACGACGACGACGGCCAGCTGCTGACGTCGAGCTACCTGGACTACCTGATCCCGTCGGCGGTGGAGGTGCCGGAACTGACCATCGGGCACGTCGAGACGCCCTCTCCGTATACGCCGCACGGGATTAAGGGCGGCGGCGAGGGCGGCCGGATGATGGCGCCCGCGGCCATCAACGCGGCGGTCAACGACGCGCTGGCGGTGCTCGGCATCCGCCTTACCGAGCTGCCGATGACCCCCGAACGCATCCTGTCGGCCCTGCGGGAGGCGGGGAAGGCCGGATGAGCCCGCAGGTCGCAGTCGTGACAGGCGCCAACCGCGGTATCGGCCGGGCGATCGCGGTGGCCTTCGCCGCCGCGGGATACACCGTCGCCGCCAGCGCCAGGGACCCGGCGGACCTGGCTGACACCCTCATCGAGGCCGAGAAGGTCGGCGGGATCGCGGTCCCGCTCGCCTGCGACGTACGGAGCGAGGCGTCGGTGGCGGCCATGGCGGCCGGGGCGGAGGAACTCGGCCCCGTGAGCGCAGTGGTGGCCAACGCGGGCGTGGCCGGGCCGACCGCACCGCTGCACGAGATCACGCTGGAGGAGTGGCGCGACACGCTCACTACCGACCTCGACGGCGTATTCCTCACGTTCCGCGCGTTCATTCCCGCCCTGCTCCGGCGGCGGACCGGCAGCCTGATCGCCATCTCGTCCATGACAGGCAAGCGGCCGCTGCATGGCCGCACGCCCTACGCCGCCGCCAAGATGGGCGTCATCGGCCTGGTCCGCACGCTCGCCGCGGAACTCGGGCCGTATGACGTCCGGGTCAATGCGGTCTGCCCCGGTTACGTCGCCGGACCGCGGATGGAGCACGTAGTCCGCAGGCAGGCCGCCGTCCGCGGCATCACCGAGGAGGAGGCCCGGGCCGAGGTGACCCGCACGTCGCCCCTGGGCCGGATGGTGGAGGCCAGCGACGTGGCGGCGGCCTGCCTGTTCCTCGCCTCCGACCGCTCGGCCGCGATCACCGGCGAAGACCTCAACGTCACCGCCGGCGTCGTCATGTACTGAACGGCCCGGCCGCGCGCCGGCACGCAGGGCCCGTCAGGGCATGTCAGGAAGGAAAGCGATGAAGATCGTCGATCTGTCGCAAGACATCTACGAGGGCATGAAGGTCTATCCCGGCCACTTGAAGACCGTCCAGTTCGAGCACGCGACGCACGAGGAGACGGCGCCGAGGTTCGACGGCGGGTTCTCGTTTCAGACCACCGGGTTCATCCTCAACGACAACGGTCCCACCCACGTCGACTCCTTCTCGCACCTCGACCCGGACCCGTCGGCGGACACCATCGAGAAGATGCCGCTTGACCTGTTCTTCGGGACCGCGGTCTGCTTGGACGTCACCGGGTTCGCGCCGCGCACCGATATCACGGCCGAGGATCTCGACCGCGCGGAGGCCGGGTCGGCCATTGAGGTGCGGCCCGGCGATATTGTCCTGTTCTATACCGGCACCTGGAACCGCTACGCCGGCGACAAGCGGTATCTCACCGAGTTCGCCGGCCTGGACGGGTCGGCCAGCGACTGGATCGTGCGCCGGCAGGTGAAGACGTTCGGCGTGGACAGCCCGACACCGGATAATCCCGCGAGCACCAGCTACCCGTGCCACATGATGTGCCGCCGCGAGCACATCACGCACTACGAGAACCTCGCCAACCTCGATCAGGTGGTGAACACGAGGTTCACATTCGCTGGCTTCCCCCTCAAGCTCCAGGGCGCGCACGGCGGCCCGACCCGCGCCGTCGCGCTTATCGGCTAGCCCGGCGTCGTTTCCCTTGCGGCTGACGCCGTCCCGGAAGATTGAGTTCTTCGATGGTGTCGGCAGGGGACTGCAGCGCTATCGGTAACCCCGCTTGAGCAGGTACTTGGCTCCCGCCTCGAAGCCCTCGGGTCTGAGCAGTTCGAAGCCGAAGGCATCGGCGAGCCGGTCAGTCGTGTTGAACGCGGCGCAAACCGCCAGCGCGTCCTGGACCTGCTGGCGTGAGACACCTGCGGACAGCACTTCCCGCATGTCCTCGGCGCCCGCCTTTCCCTCCCGGGTCAGCTTGCCGAGCATCCGCAGCGTTGCCCGGAGCCCGTCCTCGACGGGGGCCGATTCCGCGCGTAAGGGCGGGGGAGGCCGGCGTTGCTGAAGGCCCGGGCTCGCTGCTCCGGAGATGCCCTGCCCTCTCCGTTCAGGACGCGATCCACCAGGGCCCGGTGCGCTGCTCGCTTCTTGTCCTCGCCCGGCACGGCGCCCTCCGGCTCCTCTTCAGCCCGGCTATCTGCCCGCATGTACACAACGATAGGCGCGCGGCCACCGGACACGCCGCCGAGAATGTACCACAAGGCGCGGCAGGAACCGGGCGGACAGGCTTACCCGACAGCGGTCACTGGCAGCGACTCGGCCCTCGCTTCGAAAATGACAAGCCGCGCCGCGAGCGCCTAGGGTAGGCGGCCGGTTCCAGCTCACCCGGCTGTGCGGCGAGGGCTTAGCGGACGAGGCCGGACGCGGCGCCGGGCATGGGTTACCTGGCAACGGCCGTGTCCAGGCTCTCGATCTGAACCGGATCACCAGGCGATGGTGATTCCGGGGAAGAACTCCAGCGCGCTGCCGGGTGCTTGCAGCAGGACCAGCTTGCCTGCACTGATCCAGCCCACCTGGGAGCCGGACACCAAGATGACGTGCTGTCCCGAGCCGTCCTGGGTGAAGGTGGGGAACCCGTTCGTCCCGGCGGGAGACTCGTAGAGGACCTGGTACCGCCGGGACGGAAGCGCGATCCGCAGCAGCGCCCCGCGGTCGCCATGCGCGGTCAGCTGGGTCGCGGTCGCCGTGAGGCTCTTCCCGTCGGGGCTGATCAGTGCCTCCTGCACGCAGAAGACGCATTTCTTCGGCTGGCTCCAGAGCACGTGGCTGTGCGCCTGCAGCGAACCGCCGCCGCTGGTCGTGTCGAGTGCGGCCACTGCTACGGACAGCTGCGGGCCGGACTCGCTGGTCGGCCACACGTAGCTGACCGCCAGCGTGCGCCCGTCTGCCATCCACGACACCGCACCGGGAGTGACTCCGGTCCCGGCCGGGCCGGCGGCATCCCCATGGCCTGCCACGTGTGGATTTTCCCGGAGGAGAGGTCGATAACGCTGATGGCAGCAGAGCCTTCGGCGTCCCCGCCCGAGCAGACCTTCCCGGGTCCGACAAAGCTCGTGTTGGAGGCGTTAAACGCGATCCGGGAACCGTCTGGCGAGGCGGCGATAGGGCCGACTATCCCTGAGACGGGTGGGCCGACCACGGTCAGGCGTCCGGCCCGGCCCTGGCCGTTAACGGTGAACCTGAAGAATCTTGTCTCATGCGCGGCGGAGGAGATGCCGCCGGCTCCCGCCTGGGCCAAACAGTTCTTGGCGCTGAACGCCGCCGCGAAGAAGGTGCGGTCGCCGGCGGTCGCGGAGATCCCTCCGGTCAGCGCCCAGCCGGCTGGCAACGGCACCACCGCGGTGATCGCGCAGTCGCTGGTGCGGCGTACCTGCAGCTGAATCTGGCGGGCCGTCACGTCAGTCGTCACGTAGAACCGTGGCAGGGCCGTTCCCGGTCCGGCCGCCGGAAGCGGCGAGCAGATCGAGGACCCCGGGTACGCCGGCTGGCTGGCGGACGAGGACGTGCGGGCGAGGTTCCTGGTAAGCAATACCGAGGCGGCGATGACCGCGACTACGCAGGCCGCGGCGGCCAGCGGGATCAGCCATCCCCGCGCGCGCCGGGGTCTGCCGGGCCGCTGCGGAACGGGGGTGACGACCGCGGCGGCGTCGGGTTCCGCCATGACGTCCGCCGCGGCGGTGAGGGCGTCCCTGAGCCGCTCCGCGGTCCGGGCCAGTTCGTCCTGGGTGATCATCGGGACTCCTTGAGCGCACGGGCCAGCGCGGCCAGGCCTCGCGCGGCCGTCGACTTGACGGTGCCGGTGCTGATGCCGAGCGTGGCGGCGATCTCCGCCTCAGACAGCCCGGCGTAGTAGCGGAGCACGAGGACTTCGCGGCGCCGCGCGGGCAGCCGGGCCAGCGCCGCCAGTACCTGCCTGCGGTCCTCGGACAGCAGCATCGCTTCCTCGGCGGACAGCGGCGGGCAGGGCTGGTCCTTACCGGCATGACGGCGGATCAGCAGGCGGCGGCGCAGCACGGACCGGCAGCCGTTGACCACCGCGCCGCGCAGGTAGGTCAGCGGATCATCCAGATCGGCGAGCCGGTCCCCGCGCTGGTGCATCCGCAGGAACACGTCCTGGACGACGTCCTCGGCGGCTGACCGGTCACCGAGGATGAACGCGCCCAGCCGGACCAGTTCGGACCGGCGGCACCGGAACACCTCGGCGAGGCTCTCCGCGGCAGATCCGCTCGGCTTCATGCACACCACACGAACGAGATGGCTTGCTGGTTGCCCGGCGAAGACTTCGGGCTATCCTCCACTCTGCATACCCGGATAGGTCGTCGTCCAGGCCTGGCTCCTTGAGCAGGTGGTTCACAGTGCCCGCTGGAGGATGGCTGTCAGGTCGTGGTGGCTCAGGGTGACGGGATTGCCCCGCATGCTGCTCGATGTCAGGGCTTTGGCGGCGATCTCATCGGCGTGCTGCGGGCGGATGCCGAAGGTGGCCAGGCCGGGAACGGCGAGCAGGGTGAGGGTCTGGCCGATCCAGGCCAGGCCGTCCTGGATGGCGGCGGCGGGGTCGCCGGTCAGCAGGCGGGCTGCCTGGGCGTAGCGGTCCAGGGCGGGATGCCCGGCCGGGCCGGACCGCAGCGCGTGCACGTTCGCGTCGATGACAGGTGCCAGCAGGGTCGCGCAGGCGATGCCGTGTGGCACGTCCGCGATGCCGCCGATGACGCCGGCCAGACCGTGCACCGCGCCGAGCTTGGCGTTAGCCAGCGCCATCCCGCCGAGCAGGGCGCACGTGGCCATGTCCGCCCGTGCCGCCAGGTCCTCGCCGTCGGCGTAGGCGGCGCGCAGGCCCGCGGCCGCGCGGCGCAGCCCTTCGCTGGCTAGCCCGTCCGTCAGCGGGCTGGCCAGGGGTGAGACCAGCGGTTCCAGGCACTGGGTGAGGGCATCCAGGCCGCTCGCGGCGGTGACCGGCGGCGGGCATGACACGGTGAGCTGCGGATCGACCAGCGCGACCCGGGGGATCATCAACGGACTGCGCAAGCTCGCCTTGAGGCGATGCTCCGGCGAGGCGAGCACGGCGTTGGCGGTGACCTCCGCGCCGGTGCCAGCCGTGGTGGGCACCGCGACGCAGGGCACGGCAGCCTGGGTAATCTTCCGGCCGGCCCCGATGACCTCCAGGTAGTCCAGCGGGTCGCCGCCGTTTCCCAGCAACATGGCCACGGCCTTGCCGGCATCGATGACGCTGCCGCCGCCGATCGCGGCCACCACGTCAGCGCCGTGCTCACGGGCGGCGGCTACTCCGGCCCGGGCCAGCCCGACCGTCGGCTCCCCGGCCACCTCCAGCACCGCGGCCGGCAACCCCAGGCCGGCGAGCAGCCCGACATGACGCGCCGGGTTCGAACCCGTGCACACCAGCACCCGCGAGCCGAGTCCGGCCAGCACCCCCGGCAGCTCCGCTACCCGGCCGGCACCGGCGATGATGCGGCCGGCCGTGGCGAACTCGAACGCAGTCGCGGTCACGGCGCGGCGCTGGCCCGGTCGCGGCTGCCTGCCGGGTACCCCACGGAGTAGCGGAACGATTGCCGCGGCTCGGCCGTCATCTCGGCGACCGCATCACGCCAGGGCGCATAGTGCGGCGTCAGCTTGTGCGCCGCCGGAGCCTGCTCATCCCCAACCCGCTCCGGCCGCACCCGTGCATGAACATAAACGACCAGCATGCATCCATCCTGCTATACCAGGCCCATACCGGCATGCACCCAGCCGCCGTTCGGGGCGGTTGGACAGTCAGATGAACACGAATTTAGCCAGCGTGCCACCTGCGGTCGGGTGACCTGGAAAATTGCCCCCCGGGCCACCCGACCTCAAGACCGGTAATTTAACTGTGGGAGCCTGGTCAATGCTTCGCGGCATTCTTGGCTTTCTTCCCCTTGTGCTTGGCCTTGCCGGCATCTTTCTTGGTCTTGCGCTTAACTGCCTTGGCCTCGTGCTTAGCCTTCTTGCCCAGACCCATTACCGACTCCTTTTGTGTCCTGCGGCACCAGTGCTGCCACCTACGAACCGCGTTACCAGCTGAGCTGCCGCAGACGCGGCGCGCTCCAACGTCTTCAGGTTCCACGCCGGATGAAGCTCAAACTTGGCCCGGCGAGCCGCGGCCGTGGCTGCTACCAAAGACGACGCGCTCGGAAAGCCTTATCCGCCGGCGGACTGTCACGCCTTCGGCAGGAATATCCCCAGTGGCTGTGCCACGAGGCGGACGACTGCGCCGGTTTCGTCCAGCTCGAACTCGGCGGTGATGCCGGGCTGGCCCTTCACCTCGAAGCGCAGGCCCCGCCCGGCCTGCAGCTCGAAGGGCGGGGCGCCGGGCGTGGTGACGGTCAGCAGCCGGTCGCCCTTCTGGGCCACTACTACCTCGATCGGGCCCATGGTGTAGGTGCCGCACAGCCGGTGAAGAACCTCCGGGTCCTGGGCCGGGGCGTCGGGGAGCCGGTCGAACCGCAGCGGTTCGACCGATGGCTCGAAGGGGACGCCGACGGCGGTGATGTCGCCGTCGGGGTCGGAAAGGAACATGAGCGGGAACAGGTGGGGCTGGTCGCCGAGCTCGTGCCACTCAAGGTCGAACGTCTCGTAGTGGCGGTGGGCGAGGGTCAGGTCCATCGTGCCGAAGCGCGGCTGGAGGGTGCCGCCTTCGGCGGTGATGGTGAGGGTGCCGTAGCCCGGATGCTGGTACTCACCCGCGTAGGCGTTCAGGGGTCTGGGCGGCGGGGCGCCGGGGACGACGCGGCGGGCGCCGCGGGCCTCCCGGATCCCGGTCGTGGCCGCGTCGTAACGGGTTTTGAAGCTCGAGAACCAGTCAAGGGGCTCGAGGCCGAGCAGCTCATCGAGCACGCGGTAGGCGACGACCGGTGTCATGGCACTGGAGGAGGTGTTGGTCATCACGGCGACGCCGATGCCGTCGTCTGGCAGCAGCACGCATTCGGTCTGGAACCCGTCGATGTCACCGCCGTGCTCGGCAAGCCGGTGGTCGCGGTAGCGGCCGATCATCCATCCGAGTCCGTAGGCGTGCCGGGTGGACGCGGGAAAGGTCCGGTCTTCCGGTATCAGCATGTGCGGCGCGTGCTGGCGGGCCATCGTGGCGGGTGACATGACGACCCGGCCGTCTAGCTGCCCTCCGCTCAGCTGCGCCAGCAGCCACCGGGCCATGTCGGCGGCGCACGAATTGACCGCGCCGGCCGGCGCCATTGCCGTTACCGGCCGTGGTGGCACCGGCACGATGACGCCCCGGCGGCGCTCGTAGGCGCTGGCATGGTCTGGGTTGGCGCTCAGGTCGCCGGCCGACAGGTCCGAGCGGTCCATCCCAAGTGGTGTCAGCAGCCGGGTTCGCAGGTAATCCTCCCATGGGATGCCGGAGAGCACCTCCACGACGTAGCCCGCCACCAGGTAGCCGAGGTTGCAGTACTGGAACTCCTGGCGCAGGTCCCTGCTGAGGGGCAGAAACCGCAGCCGGCGGACTACTTCGGCGCGGGACCGTTCCGGATGACCGACCCACGTCAGGTCGTGCCGCGGCAGGCCAGACCGGTGGGACAGCAGGTCGACGACGGTCAGGCGATCGGTCACCACGGGGTCGTACAGCCGCAGGCCTGGCAGGTAGTCGCGCAGCGGACGCTCCCATTCAAGGAGGCCGTCATCGACGAGAGCCCCGACCGTCGCCGCCGTGAAGGCCTTCGTCGTGGACCCGATGGCAAACAACGTGTCCGGGGTCACCGGGAGTTCCGTCCTCAGGTCACGCTGGCCCCACCCTGCTGCCAGGACGACATCCCCGTCCCGGACAGCGGCGATCGCGCACCCCGGGACCTCCCAGGCCGCCAGCTGCTCGATGACGAACCGTTCTATGCTCTCCATGTCGCGTCTCCGAATATCGCCTCACGGGGACCTTAGTGCACTACGGGGGTCGGACTCAGGATGCCCTATATGGATCTCCGGTGCCCGTAGGCAGTGCCTGCCGCGTCCGGACCCGCCCAGAACGTGGCAGGCTCGAAGGAAGGACGGAAATGACCCCACCGACCGCTCGCAGGCGGAGCCAGTTCATCGATGCCGTGATCGATGACTACGCAGCAGCGCATTCCACCCCGCCCGACGCTCTCCAACTCGAGCTGCAGCGCATTACGCGGGAGAAGACCGGCCGCGCCGCGGGCATGCAGATCGGCGACGACCAGGCGATGCTGATGGAGATGCTGGTCCGGGCCATGGGAGCCACGCGCGCCGTCGAGATCGGCACGTTCACCGGCTACTCGGCTCTCGCGGTGGCGCGGGGCCTGGGGCCCGGCGGGCGCCTGCTGTGCTGTGACATCAGCCAGGAGTGGACGTCGATCGCCCGCGCGGCGTGGCAGGAAGCCGGGGTCGCCGACCGGATCGAGCTCCGGGTCGGCCCGGGTCTGGAAACCCTCCGCTCACTGCCGCCCGTCGAGCAGTTCGACTTCGCGTTCATCGATGCCGACAAGACGGGCTACGCCCGGTACTACGAAGAGGTGCTCACCCGCCTGCGGCCGGGAGGCCTGATGCTCCTGGACAACACGCTGCAGGGCGGCCACGTCGTAGGCGATGCCACCGGCGACGAGGACGTCGCGGCGATCCGTTCCCTCAACGACGCGATCGCCGCCGATCCGCGCGTGAAAGTGGTCCTGGTTCCCATCGGTGACGGCGTCAGCTTCGTGCAGAAACTCGGTGAACGGCAGTGAACCCGCGGTTAATGAATGAGTGCCGCGACAATCCGTTTCAGCCGGTCCGCTGACCTCACCCTGCCCTGATGCTGTGCTGGCTCTTGCTCATGCCGGCGGGTTACGATGCCCTGCCGGAAGCCGAGTCACGCGAGTGGCTGGAACTGAAGGATAAAGGGCTGGTCCACCGCGATATCAAGCCGCTCAACGTGATACTCACCCGCACCGGAGCGAAACTGCTTGACTTCAACATCGCCTCCCGGGTCGGCGACCCCGTGCATACGCAGTCAGGCACACCGCCATATCAGCCACCCGACGCCGACCTCACTCGCTGGGACGTCTCCACCGACCTG
This sequence comes from uncultured Actinomycetes bacterium, assembly GCA_963806335.1. Lineage (GTDB taxonomy): Bacteria > Actinomycetota > Actinomycetes > Streptosporangiales > Streptosporangiaceae > Palsa-504. The sequence goes on along the minus strand of CAWDXO010000005.1, from coordinate 64,580 downwards.
TTCGCCGTCGGCGTGCTGCTCTACCGGCTCCTCTGCAATGGCCATTACCCATTCCCGAATGCGCGGCCCAGGGCCGACGTACCGGTGACCGACCCGAGCACGATTCGCTTTGACCTCAACCCTGACCTCGCCGGGTTTCTTATCAAGGCATGCGCCCCAGCCAGGGCCGATCGCTTCGCCACGGCCGCTGACATGCGGCTCGCCTTGCGTAACGTCCGCGCTGACCTTTGACCAGCCGATCCTCCAGCTGGCCCGTCGTGCGCTCCCGCCTCATGGCTCACACTGACACCACCACACCACGAAATAAGGCAGCGAGAATAAGCCGGCGGGTCCGTTCAGGATAAAAGATTGAATATGCCGAACGGGCGAGGCTAACTCTCCCTGCTCACCCTGCTCACCTGTCAGCTGACGTCGGTGACGCGGTCTGCAGCGCGGAAGCGGCGGGTTCCCTGAATCCCGTTCGGCGCGCCGCCGGGTCGACATCGGGCAGACTGGCACGGAGTCCTGGACTGTACTGGCCGACCCCGAGGGAAACGAGTTCTGCGTGATACGCCCGAAGGAAACGCTCATCAGGTAAGGCTCAGCGCCGGCCAGAGTTTGTTCGCCGGGATGTCGAGGCGGTGCCTGCCCTCGAGGGTCAATTTTGGTCCGAAGCCGGATCTGAATGGCCGATGGCTGTGCCGCGGGCGGTTGCGGCCCGGTGCGCGGGGTTAGTTATCTCCCATGGCCGCAGATGCGCTTGAGGTTGAGGTCGGGGACCGGTCGGTGCGGATCTCCAATCCGGGCCGGGTGTACTTCCCGGCCCGCGGGGAGACCAAGCTGGACCTGGTCCGCTATTACCTGTCGGTGGGCGATGGCATCGTGCGCGCGCTGCGGGAACGGCCGTGCATGATGCACCGGTTCCCGTCCGGGGTCGCCGGGGAAAAGGTTCACCAGAAGCGGGTTCCGCACGGCGCGCCGCCGTGGCTGGAGACGGTGCGGGTGGACTTCCCCCGCTATGGCCGGCACGCCGACGAGCTGTGCGTGACCGAACTGGCCAGCGTGGTGTGGGCGGTGCAGATGTCCACCGTGGAGTTCCACCCGTGGAACTCCCGGCGGGGCGACGTCGAACGGCCCGATGAGTGGCGCATCGACCTGGATCCCGGGCCGCTATGTGAGTTCGCCACCGTGCGCCGGGTCGCTCACGTTGTGCACGAGATACTCGGCGAGCTCGGAGCTACCGGGTGGCCCAAGACCTCGGGCGGCAACGGCCTGCACATCTACGTCCGGATCGAGCCACGGTGGGGCTTCGCCGAGCTGCGGCGGGCCGCGCACGCCTTCGCCCGCGAGGTCGAACGCCGCGCGCCGGACGACGTAACGACCACCTGGTGGCGCAAGGACCGTGATCCCGCCATGCTGTTCGTGGACTACAACCAGAACGCCCGCGACCATACGATCGCCAGTGCCTACTCGGTGCGCGGCGTGCCGGAGGCGATCGTGTCCACCCCGATCACCTGGGACGAGATCGACGAGGTCGACCCGCGCCAGTTCACCATCGCCACCGTGCCCGCCCGCTTCGCCAAGCTCGGCGACCTGCACCAGGGAATCGACGACTCCGCCTACCCGCTGGATACCCTGCTGGACTGGGCCGAACGCGACAGGCTCGACTAGCACAGCTCACCCCCCGCTGGTGTGGTTCGACCCCGCGACACGAGCCGAGCAGTGGCTGATCCGGGCGCCAGCCAACGTAACCGGCGCCGCGATCGCCATCCCGTTCTACAGCCGGGAGAACGGGAACCTGTGACGCCGCGACTTCGCTGGCCGGTGACCGCCTACGCGGCCACGTCGGTCTTGCGAGGCCGCCCGCGAGAACGCTTATGCGGCACGATAGCGCCGCGCATCAGCAACTCGCCGCCCCAGACACCCCAGGGCTCCATGCGCTCAAGCGCGCCGGCCAGGCAGCTGATCCTGGCCCCGCACCCCCGGCACATAGCCTTCGCCTGCCCCACATCATGCGGAGACTCGGCGAAGAACAACTCCGGGTCCTGCATGCAGGGAACATCAAATCCCACCGGCCTCACGCCCTGGCCGGCGTAGCCGGCCTGAATCTGCCTGACGTCCGGCTCCCGCCGCGCCGCGTCAGACGCCTCGAACCCCGTCGTGTCCATCCCGCCGACGGTGGCATCGCGCCACTGCATCGGTGTCATCCCCTCTCGCTTGCCCCCTGGTAACTTGCCCCCTGGTAATCAGCCCCGTCCGATCACATACGAGCACCCTATGGAGACAGATGGTCTGCCGTCGAGGTCCAAGATGGCGCTGTTTGGCCATACCAAGCTCGGCGGGATCGGACGGCCTTTAGCCGTGCACCCGCCGCTTGGATTCGGCCGGGATCCTGCGCTTTTCACAAACTGTCGATGAGCCTCTTGACCCGCTCATCGACCGAACGGAACGGGTCCTTGCACAGCACGGTCCGCTGGGCCTGGTCGTTGAGCTTGAGATGCACCCAGTCGACGGTGAAGTCGCGCCGCTTTTCCTGGGCGCGGCGGATGAACTCACCGCGCAGCTTCGCCCGGGTCGTCTGCGGCGGGGTGGACTTGGCCTCGAAGATGTCCAGGTCCCTGGTGACGCGGTCCAGGGCACCTCGGCGCAGCAGTAGGTAGTACAGGCCCCGGCCGCGGCACACGTCGTGGTAAGCCAGGTCCAGCTGTGCGATCCGGGGAGACGACAGCGGAAGCTCGTACTTGGCCTGGTACCGCTCGATCAGCTGGTACTTGGTCACCCAGTCGATCTCCCGCGCGATCTTGTCCAGGTTCCCGGTCTCGATCGCCTCGAGCGCCCGCTCCCACCTCTCCAGCACCTGCTCGCTGATCGCGTTCAGCCCGTTCTCGCTGGTGAATTCCCGCGCGCGGGTCAGGTACTCGTACTGGATCTCCACCGCGCTCATCTCACGCCCGTTAGCGAGCCTGACCCGGCTGCGGCCGGTCATGTCGTGGCTGATCTCGCGGATTGCGCGGATCGGATTGTCCAGCGTCATGTCCCGCAGCACGATGCCAGCCTCGATCATCCGCAGCACCAGGTCGGTGGAGCCGACCTTGAGCAGCATGCTGGTCTCGCTCATGTTGGAGTCGCCGACGATCACGTGCAGGCGGCGGAACCGCTCGGCGTCGGCGTGCGGCTCGTCCCTGGTGTTGATGATCGGCCGGGACCGGGTGGTAGCGGACGACACGGCTTCCCAGATGTGATCGGCGCGCTGGCTGATGCAGTAGACGGCACCGCGCGGCAGGTGCAGGATTTTCCCGGCACCGCAGATTATCTGCCGGGTGACCAGGAACGGCGTCAGGATGTCCGTCAGCCGTCCCAACTCCTGCTGCCGGGAGACCAGGTAGTTCTCATGGCAGCCGTAGGAGTTGCCGGCGAAGTCCGTGTTGTTCTTGAACAGGTAAATGTCCCCGGCGATCCCTTCCTCGCGCAGCAGGCGGTCGGCGTCGACCAGCAGCCCCTCCAGGATCCGCTCGCCCGCCTTGTCGTGCGCGATCAGGTCCACGAGGTTGTCGCACTCCGGGGTCGCGTACTCGGGATGACTGCCTACGTCGAGGTAGAGCCGCGCCCCGTTCCTGAGGAAGACGTTGCTGCTACGGCCCCATGACACCACGCGCCGGAACAGGTAGCGCGCCACCTCGTCGGGCGAGAGCCGCCGTTGCCCGCGGAAGGTGCAGGTGATGCCGTACTCGGTCTCGACCCCGAATATCCGCCGGTCCACACACCCAACCTACGTTCCCCCACAACTGGTGTCATGCTGGCAGCCGCCCAGCGGTGCGTCCCGGCATCATTCTGCGTCGCCCCTCCGGTGATTGCAGAACCCGCGTCGACCGTGTGCCGCCTGACCGGGTACCGTTTATGTCGGTCGACGGTGCACGCAGGCTCGGGGTAAGGAGCAGCGGCATGATTGAGGCACGCGATCTGACCAAGCTTTACGGACACAAGGCGGCAGTAGATCACCTGACCTTCACGGTCGAGCCGGGCCGGGTGACCGGGTTCCTCGGGCCGAACGGCGCGGGCAAGTCCACCACCATGCGCCTCATCCTGGGCCTGGACCGGCCGAACGCCGGCACCGCGCTCATCAACGGCCAGCGCTACCGTGACCTGCGCGATCCGCTGCGGACCGTCGGTGCGCTGCTCGAGGCCAAGACCGTGCACCCTGGGCGCACGGCCCGCAACCACCTGCTGTTCCTGGCTCAGACTCAGGGTCTGCCGGCCCGCCGCGTCGATGAGGTACTGGCCCTGGTGGGTCTGCAGCCCGTGGCGGACAAGCGGGCAGGCGGCTTCTCGCTCGGCATGAGCCAGCGGCTCGGCGTGGCCGTGGCCATGCTCGGTGACCCGGAGGTCCTGCTGCTCGACGAGCCGGTCAACGGGCTCGACCCCGAAGGCGTCCTGTGGATCAGGAACCTGATGAAGAGGCTCGCCGGCGAGGGTCGCACCATCCTGGTATCGAGTCACCTGATGAACGAGATGGCCGTCACCGCCGACTACCTGATCGTCATCGGCCGGGGCGAGCTCATCACCGAGGCCAGCACCGAGGACGTGATCGCGCGCAGCACGGACAAGTCGGTCCGGGTGCGCACCCCCGACGCGGACCGGCTCGCCGAGCTGATCACCGCGGCCGGGGGGAAGGTGGTCCGGGGCACCCCGGCGGAGGGCGCCGGGCTGCTCACCGTCACCGGCCTGGAGGCGTCCCGGATCGGCGAGCTCGCCGCCCCCGCGGGCATCGTGCTGCACGAGCTGACCCCGCTGGCCTCGCTGGAAGGCGCGTTCATGGAGCTGACGTCCGGCAGCGTGGAATTCGGCGTGCCCGGCCAGGATCCGGTGAACGCCGACCAGGGGAGTGCCCGATGACCACCACATCGCCTGTCGCCCCGATCCGCGAGCCCGCCGGCCCGGCCGCCGGGCGCCACGCCGGATTCCCCAGCCTGCTGCAGGCCGAGTGGACGAAGATCCGCTCGGTGCGGTCCACGGTCTGGACACTGGTCATCTTCGTCGTGGTCTGCGTCGGCCTCACCGCGCTGATCGCCTGGCTGACCGAGTCGCACTGGAACGGCCCGAAGGCCGCCCCGCGGGACGTCAGGGTCCTCTCCGACCCCGTCGGCTTCATCTTGGGCACCGGGGTCGGACTGGGGCAGCTCGCCATCGCGGTCCTGGGCGTGCTGGTGATCACCAGCGAGTACTCGACCGGGGTTATCCGCGCCTCACTCCTGGCCGTCCCGCGCCGGATACCGGTGCTGGCCGCCAAGGCGGTGGTGCTCGCCGTTCTCCTGCTCGTCGTGACCGAGATCGTCGCCTTCTGCTCGTTCTTCGTCGGCTCGGCCATCCTGCACGCCCACGTCCAGGTGTCGCTGAGCGGGCCGGGCGTCACCCGGGCCGTCGCCGGCGCCGGGCTGTACCTCACCGTGCTCGGGCTGCTCGCGCTGGCGATCGGCACCATGATCCGGCACACCCCCGGCGCCATCTCCACGGTCATCGGCGTCGTGTTCGTGCTGCCGATCCTGTCCGGCCTGCTGCCGAGCAGCTGGGGCGCGCACATCAACGCCTACCTGCCCGAGCAGGCCGGCACCCTGATCACCCACACCCAGGAGCAGTCCGGTGACCTGCTGTCCCCCTGGCAGGGGTTCGGCGTCTTGTGCATCTGGACGGTGCTGGCCCTGGCCGTCGCCGCCTACCTGCTCGAGCGCCGCGACGCCTGAACCAGGCCGAGAGGTCCCGGCAAAGATCAAAATCATTATCCCGAACGACGCTGGTCCCTCCCTCACGCCAGCAGCTAGCCGGAGGGGCGTCCGCCGTAACGCTTCCGGAACGGCGAGGCCTTAACGTGGTCATCATGGGCGATGCAGGGCCCGTGCGCCACCCCCGGATAGGCCTGGCGGCATGGTCACTGACGGTACTGACCCTGGCCGTGCTGGCCGCCGCCCTGGCGCTGGTCGCGCTGAACGCCGCCCGGATGGGCGCGTCGCGGATCGGCCTCCAGGCCTTCTTGTCCGCCGCGGTGCTGCTGTACGCGGGCAGCGGCCGCCTGATCGCCAGCCGGGTGCCCGGCAACGCCATCGGCTGGCTGCTAGCCTCGGTCGGCCTGTCGCTGGTGACCAGCATGTTCGCTGAGCAGTACGCGCTGTATGGCCTGGCCACCGCGCCCGGTGCCGTGCCCGCGCCCAAGGTGGCCGGATGCGGCGCCGCGGCCGCCGCCGCGGCGACCGTGATGCTGCTGTTCTACGTCGTCCTGCTGTTCCCGGACGGCCACCTGCCGTCGCCGCGGTGGCGCCCGCTGCTGTGGGCGATCGCCGTCGTGTTCACCGGCTGGGGCACCCAGGAGTTCCAGGCCGGCACGACGGTCACCGGCGGGATCACCAACGCGCTGGCTGCTGCCGGGGCCAACTACCCGAACCCGGTCGGCTTCCTGCCCCGGCACGGCTGGTACAGCGACCTGCTCAAGGTGATCTTCGTCCTGGCCCTCGTCACCGTGATCGCGGTGGTCGCCTCGGTGTTCGCGCGCCGCCGCGGCGCCAGCTCCGAGCGCCGCCAGCAGCTAGCCTGGCTGGGCTACATCGGCGCGCTGACCGTCGTCTGGATCGCTTCGCTGGGCCTGGCCGGCTGGCTCGCGCCCGGCCCCGCCAACGGCTGGCTCGGCGGCCTGATCTGGGGCCTTGTAGTGCTGACCCCGGTGGCGGGCATCCCGCTGGCCTGCGTGGTCGCGGTGCTGAAGTACCGCCTGTACGACCTGGACCGGATCGTCAGCCGCACCGTGGCGTACGCGATCGTCACCGGCCTGCTGGTCGGGGTCTACGCCGGCCTGGTCCTGCTGGCCACCCAGGTCCTCGGAATCACGTCGCCGGTGGCGGTGGCCGGGTCCACGCTCGCCGCCGCGGCCCTGTTCGGCCCGCTGCGCTCGCGGGTCCAGCAAAGGGTGGACCGCCGGTTCAACCGCGCCCGGTATGACGCCGAACGACTGCAGGCCGCGTTCGCGGCTCGCCTCAAAGAAGCCGTGGACGCCGATGCGGTCCGCAACGACCTGGCCAGCGCGGTGCACGCCGCCCTGGAACCCACCCACCTCTCGATCTGGCTGGCCGAACGCCGCTAAACCGTTATGACGGGCAGCGCTGGGTCAACGCGGAGTCAAGGGTGTCCTACCGGCTGTGCTACTATCGTGTCATGGCTCAACGTGAGAAGCGCTCGGTATCGCTGCCCCCTGACCTAGCCCGGGCTGTCGAGCAGGCCGCCAGGGCGGAGGGGACCACGTTCAGCGCATGGCTGGCGCAGACGGCAGCGCACCGGCTCAAGCTCGAGGCGGGACGGCAGGCGATCGCCGAGTGGGAACGGGAGAACGGCCCGCTGACCGAAGCCGAGCTGGCCGAGGGGCTGGCGCGGGCGCGTTCCTCGCTAGGCCGGGCTCTCGCCGTCCCAAGCGAGCGCCAGTCCGCCTGATCGGACATGACCATGGGCGGTGTCACCTACGATACGGGCGCGCTGGTCGCCGCGGAACGCAACAGCCGGCGGATGTGGGCCTTGCACGCGGGTTATCTCGCCGAAGAGGTGATTCCCGCCGTGCCTGCCCCGGTGCTGGCTGAGGCGTGGCGGGGAGGTTCCCGGCAGGCGAGCCTGGTCCGTTTCCTGCGCCTGTGTGACGTAGAGCCGATGAGCGAGGATCTTGCCAAGCAGGTCGGCGCACTGGCCGGAAAGTCCGGCCACGACGACATTGTCGATGTCGCCGTGGTGGAAGGCGCCATCCGTCGCGGGGACGCCATTGTGACCTCCAACGTCACGCATATCCGCGTGGTTGCGGAAGCTGCCCGCGCGGAGCTGCGGATTGAGAGCATCTGAGGGAGGCGGCCCAGCCCGATCGATGCGGCCGGTATGGTCATCGCCATGCCGGAACAGCTGGCAGCCCGCTTGAGCGTCGCGTCCCTCAGGGCGGCCCGCGCTCGAACCTTCCCGCGGCTCAGATCGAGCTGATGGCACCGCCGTCGACCGGGACCATCGCGCCGGTGATGTAGGACGCCGCGGGGGAGAGCAGGAACGCCGCGGCCCGGCCGAACTCCTCGGGTTCCCCGTACCGGCGCAGCGGGATGCGCTCGGACAGGCGGGCCCGCACCTCGTCGGGATCGCCGCGCAGGGCGTCGAGTTCACGGACCCGGTCGGTGGCGATCCTGACCGGCAGCACCCCGTTGACCCGGATCCCGGCCGGGCCGAGTTCGCCGGCGAGCGTCTTCACCACCCCGGCCAGGCCGGGGAACAACCCGTTGGAGATGGCGAGTTCCGCGAGCGGCACGCGCACCGACGAGGCCAGCACGAAGACGATCGAGCCGCCCGTCCCGGTGCGGGCGCCGGGCGCCGCGCTCCCGCCGTCTCTGCCGTCCAGGTCTGCCGCGAGGATCCGGGCCAGCCGGACGGCGCCGAGGAAGACGCTCTCGAACGCGGCCCGCCACGCATCGTCCGGCGTGGTCGCGATCGTCCCGGGCGGTGATCCGCCCACGCTGATCAGCGCACCGTCCAGGCGGCCGAACCGGTCCCTCGCCGCCGCTATCAGCTGGCCCGGCGCGGCCGGGTCGGCGTTGTCCGCGACGACCCAGGCGACCGGGTCAGCGGCGGTGGCGTCCTGCGCGAGCCGCGCGGCGGCCGAGGAGGCCGTGGTCTCGTGCGGAGCGCTGAGCACCACGCGGGCCCCGTCTGCCACGAGGGCCTGCGCCGCGGCGAACCCAAGACCGCGGCTGCCGCCGGTCACGAGGTATACCCTGTCGCGCAGTCCAAGATCCATCCGGCCATTCTGCCCCCGGCGCGTACGGGTCCGCAGCCCGCAGCCGCAGCCCGCAGCCCGCAGCCGCAGCCCGCAGCCGCAGCCGCAGCCGCAGCCGCAGTCGCAGCCGGCCCCGGCCAGGGCACACCCGCAGCGCAGCCCGCAGGCGGGCCCGGCCAGGGCACACCCGCGGCGCCGCCCCCCCGGGCCAGGAACCCACCAGCAGCATGTACCCCGCAACTTCCAGCAGTCCCAAAGATCGCGGAGGATCCGGCCTATGTGGAAGTTCCGGTACCCGGGAGCAGCCCCGATCCTCCACGCAGGCCGGATCCTCCACGTTAATCCCGGCTCCGCCCCCCCGCAGGCCGGACGGGCAGGGATAACGCGGCCTGCCGGACGGCCCAGGCGCCGGTCCTGCTGATCATCGGGTCGCCGATGGGCGCCTCCGGATTCGTCACCCTCGCCAGCCATTTCACCGACCGGACGGTCGTCACCTACGACCCCCGCGGCGCGGACCGCAGCCGGCGCACCGACGGCGCCGCCGAAACCACCCCGGACGAGCACGCCGACGACCTGCACCGGCTGATCTCCGCGCTGGACGCCGGCCCGGTGGACATCTTCGCCAGCAGCGGCGGCGCCGTCAACGCGCTGGCCCTGGCGGCCAAGCACCCGGAGCAGGTCCGCACGCTGGTGGCGCACGAGCCGCCCGCCTTCGCCGAACTGCCGGACCGCGAAGCGGTGCTGGCCGCGTGCGTGGACATCCGTCAGACTTACCAGCGCAGCGGCTTCGGCCCGGCGATGGCGAAGTTCATCGCGCTCATCAGCTACCAGGGCCCGCTCCCGCCCGGTTACGCCGACCAGCCCGCGCCGGATCCCGCCGCCTTCGGGTTGCCGGCCGAGGACGATGGCTCCCGGAACGACCCGCTCGTCGGGCAGAACATCGTGACCTCCGGTAGCTACCAGCACGATTTCGACGCGCTGCGCGCCGCATCGACCCGCGTCGTGATCGGGGTCGGAGCGACCTCCGGTCAGATGATCGCGGGCCGCGCGGGCCTGGCCGTGGCCGAACGGCTCGGCACGCCCCCCGTCATCTTCCCCGGCGGCCACGACGGGTTCCTCGGTGGCGAATACGGCGGCATGGGCGAGCCCGACGCCTTCGCCGCTACCCTGCACCAGGTCCTCGACGGCTGAGCCGTCGCGGCTTCTTCGGGAGCAAGCGTGGGACCGGCTTCCGTAGTGATGGCGGCGCGTCCACGGCGAGGTCGGCTAGCACTTCCTCGGTATCAGTGGTCATTCAGCCGGATTTCGCACGTTTCCGCAGGCGAGAGAGATTAAAAGCTGGCAGGAGTACGGCTCTGGCCGACGCATTGGCTATTCCTGTGTTAATCGACTTCCCGGGGCTGCTTATTAGTCGCCAGACCAGGGCCATTCAGTTTTCAGGAATTAGCTCGACCCTGCCACCCTCGGTCCTGGGTTTACCTGGGATATTTCCGTCCGCGCTGGCCGACTTGCCCTGAGTCAGCCCAGGCACATTTAACCCCTTTACTGCCTTCAAGGCATGTCGCAGCCTGGCGTTAACGGTCAAAACCACGCAGAACTTACCTGTAGAATGACAACTGACGGAGGCATTATGCGGACTGTGAACAACGGCGCAATGCGGGGGACGAGGGTAGGATCCGGTCCTCCCGGTGAGCCTTACAGCCGTGGATTTCCCGTCGCCAAAGTCGTCGTGCTTTATTACTGCGCGAACGGGCACCGGACGACGGTGCCGTTCATCGGGACCGCGACACCACCCCCGCAGTGGGAATGCCGCGTCTGCTCGCAGCCCGCCGGGACCGACCCGCTCGACCCGCCCTCCCTGGTCGCGAGGAACATGGGCGAGAAGACCCACCTGGGGCACGTCCGCGACCGGAGGACCCAGGCCGAGGGCGACCTGCTGATGGCCGAATCACTTGCCCGGCGCGACCATCCCGGAGAGTACAACGTCTGGGCCCGACCCCGCAGGCGGAAGTCCTGACCAAGGCCTCCGGGCCGTACCGGGTCACGATTGCTCAGGATTCGGTCAGCGACTCCTCCGGCACGGCCGTGCGCGGCAGCAGCATCGACAGGACGGCGCAGAGCGCGAACGCGCCCATCGCGTACGGTGCGGTGTTGACCATTGCGGCCTGGAACGAGTGGCCGTTCAGGTAACCGAAGAACACCGTGCCGAGCAGCGCCACGCCCAGCGCGCCACCCAGTTGCTGCGCGGTGCTGAACAGCCCGGACGCACCGCCGGCCACCTCGACGGGGACCGCCGCGAGCACCACGTTGACCAGCGGGACGATCAGCAGGGCCAATCCCGCGCCCGCCACCGCCAGGCCGGGCACGATCGGCCACGGGCTGCCGTTCACGCCCACGTGCGGGGCGCCCAGCGCCACGCCCGCGATGCCGGCCGCCATCAGCACCCCGCCGGCGGCCAGGACGCCCCGGCCGTGGCGCTGCGCGAGCGGTACCGCAGCGGGCGCGCCGATGAAGCTGCCGGCACTGAACGCGACGGCGGTCAGGCCCGCCTTCAGCGGCGAGAAGTGCTCGCCGGCCTGCAGCCACAGCGCGAAGGCCAGGAAGAAGCCCTGCAGGCCGGCCGAGAACGCGAGCTGGATACCCAGCCCGGCCGCGAACGCGGGGACCCGGAACAGCCCGGCCCGCAGCAGCGGCGCCGTCCGCTTTGCGTGCCGCCTGGCCTCGATCAGCCCTAGCGCGCCCAGCCCCGCCAGGCCGGCCGTGAGCATCAGCCACACCCAGGTCGGCCAGCCGAGCTGACGACCTTCGAGCAGCGGGTAGACGATAGCGACTAGCGACCCGGCCAGCAGGATCGCGCCGGGCACGTCGGGCCGCCGCGCGGCCGGATCCTTGGTCTCGGGCACGACACGCAGGCCCGCGATCAGGCCGGCGCCCCGCCCGGTGACCGGGCCGCCCGACAACAGGCCGCGGACATGGCCCGCGACTACGTCGCCTCGCTCCCGGCCGAGCTCTTCCCGACCATGACCGGCCTCGCCGACGAGTTCGCCCTCGCCGACCCCGACGAGCGCTTCGAGATTCTCCTCGACATCTTCGTGGACGGCCTGGCCCGCCGCGCCGCCACCGAGGCGCGCCGGTAAGGGGACGACGCGGGACCCGCGCTGCGGCTCAGCGAGTGACCGGGAGAGGCGCGTCGCCCGCCCGTTCGGCGGCGGCGGTGATGTTCTTCAGCATGCCGCCGAAGACGACGCCGTGAAACGGCGAAATGGACCGCCAGTAAGCATGACCCGCGAGGCCCTGGGGCCGGAAGATCGCCCGCTGGCTGTAGGTCGTCATCCCGTCGTAGTCCTTGCCCACCGACAGCTCCAGCCAGGCCAGGCCCGGCAGCTTCATCTCCGCGCGCAGCCGCAATAGCTTTCCCGGCTCGATCGCCTCCACCCGCCAGAAATCCAGGGCGTCGCCGGCGAGCAGATGCCGGGGATCGCGGCGGCCGCGGCGCAGTCCCACCCCGCCGGCTAGCCGGTCGAGCAGCCCGCGGACGGCCCAGGCGGCTGGGAAGGAATACCACCCGGTCTCGCCGCCGATGCCCTCGATCACCCGCCACAGCGCCGCGGGCGAGGCGCGCACGACGCTGTTACGCGCGTCGACGTACAGGGATCCGCCGGCCCACGACGGGTCGGTCGGCAGCGGGTCGCTGGGCGCGCCGGGCGTCGCGGCCGACGACCAGCGGGTGGAGACGGCGCCCTCGCGGGTGTACCGCAGGGCCAGGGTGATGGCCTGCTCGAGGCCCAGCAGCCCCTCGGGCGGGTCCGGGATGTACTCGGCGATGTCGTGCTCGGAGCAGACGACCTCGTTCCGCAGGGATTCCACGAGCGGCCTGGCCAGCCCGGCGGGCACCGGCGTCACCAGCCCGACCCACAGCGATGACAGCCGCGGCGTCAGCAAGGGCACCTGCACGATTATCCGCGGCGTGAGCCCCGCCACCTTGGCGTACCGGCGCATCATCTCCGCGTAGGTGAGCACGTCGGGGCCGCCGATGTCGAAGCGGCGGCTGACCTCAGCCGGCAACGTGGCGCTGCCGGCCAGGTAACGCAGCACGTCATGGACGGCGATCGGCTGGATGCGGGTGTCCACCCACTGGGGGGTGACCATAGCCGGCAGCCGTTCGGTGAGATAGCGGAGCATCTCGAACGACGCCGACCCGCTGCCGATGATCACCGCGGCCTGCAGCGCGGCGGTCGGCACGCCACTGGCCAGTAGGATGTCACCGACTTCGGCGCGGGAGCGCAGGTGCGGGGACAGCTTCCCGGCCTCCCCGGAGATGATGCCGCCCAGATAGACGATGCGCCGCACGCCGGCGGCTTTAGCGGCCGCGGCGAAGATCTCCGCCGCGGTGCGGTCGCGTCGTTCGAACGACGCGTCCGTGCCGAGGGAGTGGATGAGGTAATAAGCGACGTCCACTCCCTGCAAAGCACGCCGCACCGCGCTCGCGTCCATCACATCGGCGACCGCGATCTCGACCTTGTCCGACCACGGACGGTCGCTGAGCTTCCCCGGATCGCGCGCCATGCACCGGACCGCGTATCCCGCGCTCAGCAGCTCCGGGACGAGCCGTCCGCCGATGTACCCCGACGCGCCGGTAACCAGGCAGTTCAGTGGCGATGACATGCTGTCAGTCTTACACGTCCCACCGGCGTGATCATGAGCGCAGGGCCTGCGACCAGGCCCTGCGCTCGCGTGACCTGCTCAGGCGGTGCGGCTCAGCACGACCTTGAGCGCGCCCGTGTCGGCGGCCCGGCCGAATACGTCGTAGGCCGTGTCGAACTCATCCAGCGCGAAGTGGTGGGTGATGAACCTCCCGGCGTCGATCTGACCAGTGGCCAGCAGGTCCAGCAGCGTCGCCGTGGAGTATGCGTCGACCAGCCCGGTCGTGATGGTGATGTTCTTGATCCACAGCTCCTCGAGGTGCAGCGTGGCGGGCTCGCCGTGCACGCCGATGTTGGCGATATGACCGCACGGCCGGACCAGCTGGGCGGCGAGCTCGAAGGTGGGGGGCACGCCCACCGCTTCGATCGCTACGTTGGCCCCTAGGCCGCCGGTCAGCTCACGGATCACTTCCAGCGGGTCCTGCCGGCTGTTGTTCACGGTGATATCGGCGCCGAACGTCTTTGCCGCCTCCAGGCGGGTGTCCGCCAGGTCGATCGCCACGACGTGGCTGGGGCTGAACAGGCGGGAGCCGGTGATCGCGGACAAGCCGATGGGACCGGCCCCCACGATCGCGACCACGTTGCCCGGCCGGACGCAGCCGTTGAGCACGCCGACCTCATAGCCGGTCGGCAGGATGTCCGACAGCATCAGGATGTCCTCGTCGGACGCCCCGGCCGGGAGCGGGTAGGTCGAGGTGTCGGCGAAGGGGACCCGGACGTACTCGGCCTGGGTCCCGTCGATCTTGTGACCGAGGATCCAGCCACCCCCGCCGAGGCACTGCCCGGCGTGCCCGGCGCGGCAGTACAGGCAGGTCCCGCACGCGGAGATACACGATACGAGGACTCGGTCCCCGGCCTTGACCGTCTTCACGCCGCTGCCGACCGACTCGACGGTTCCGACCGCTTCGTGACCGAGGATCCGCCCGTCAGTGACCGCCGGTACGTCGCCCTTGAGAATGTGCAGGTCGGTACCGCAAATAGTCGTGGCGTCCACCCGCACGATAGCGTCCGTGTCGGCGGTCACCGCTGGCTTCGGTACGTCTTCCCAGGCCTTCACGCCTGGTCCGTGGTACACAAGGGCTCGCATGAGTATCTCCACATCGTTGGGGGTTTGGTAACGACGGTGGCCGCCGCGGCCATCCGGCGGCAGGGCCGAAGGACCCGCCGCGACAGAGCCGAACGTCCTGCTGACCACGGTCCGTCCAGGACAATTGAAATTCTTTTCCACCGAACGAACGCAGGTGCCTGCCCCAGTCAGGCCTGTTGCCATGCCCGGGTGGGCGCGGTCCAAGGGGACTTAAGTCCCTAATGCGATGACCTATGGCCGCTTTCCGCCGGATCACGGGACCGTAACGTCCGCACTACGTGGCGCGAGGCCAAGACGTATTCGTCCTCGCCTCTGTCCGCTCTGTGGAGGTTGGTATGGATTCGGTTTCGTACACGGCGTTGTCGCCGCTTTCGTTCCTGGAGCGGTCGGCTCGGGTGTGGCCCGGCAAGACCGCCGTGATCTACGGCGCGCGGCGGCTCACCTACTCCGAGTTGGCGGCCGAGACGCAGCGGGTGGCACAAGCGCTGCAGGCGAGCGGTGTCGGGCCGGGTGACCGGGTCGCCTACCTGATGCCGAACCTGCCCGAGATGCTCATCGCCCATTACGCGGTCCCGCTGGCTGGCGCGGTGCTCGTCGCCGTAAACACCCGGCTCACGGCCGAGGAGGTGGCCTACATCCTCAGCCACTCCGGCGCGAAGCTCATGGTTGTCGACGCCGCGCTCCTTTCGACGGCGGCGGCTGCCGTGAAGGACGTGGCGGCGGTGACCGAACTGGTAGTCGCCGAGGATACCGGGCTTGGACCGGTGAATCCGGATCTGAGCGACGAGCCGCGGCTGACGAGCTACTCCGAGTTCCTTGCCCGTGGCCCGGGGGAACCGCTGTCCTGGTCGGTTCCGGACGAGCTTGCCCCGATCGCGATCAACTACACCTCCGGCACCACGGGGCGCCCGAAGGGGGCGGTCTACACCCACCGCGGCGCGTACCTGAACTGTTTCGGCGAGATCATCCACTCCCGGCACGACGAGAACAGCGTCTACCTGTGGACACTGCCGATGTTCCACTGCAACGGCTGGTGCACGCCCTGGTCACTGACCGCCATCGGCGGCACGCACGTATGCCTGCGCGAGGTCCGCGGCGACGCGATCTGGGAACAGCTGCGCGAGCATCACGTCACCCACCTCAACGCGGCCCCGACCGTGGTGAGCACCATCCTGAACGCGCCCGAGGCCGGCCCGCTGACCCGGCCGGTCCTGATCACCACAGCCGGGGCGCCGCCCAGCCCCACGACGATCGCGCACATGGAACGCATGGGCTTCCAGGTCGTGCACGTCTACGGGCTGACCGAGACCTACGGCCCGATCTCCTACTGCCAATCCCAGCCGCAGTGGGCCGGGCTGTCATCCGGCGAGCGCTCGGTGCTGCTGGCTCGCCAGGGTGTGAGCATGATCCAGGCCGAGGGCCTGCGGGTCGTGGACGAAAAGATGGCCGACGTACCGGCCGACGGCAGCACGATGGGCGAGATCGCCATGCGCGGCAACAACGTCATGGCCGGCTACTACCGCGACCCGCAGGCCACCGCCGATGCGTTCCGCGGCGGCTGGTTCCATAGCGGTGATCTCGGCGTCATGCATCCTGACGGGTACATCGAGCTGCGGGACCGCTCCAAGGACATTGTCATCTCTGGTGGCGAGAACATCTCCACTATCGAGGTGGAACAGGCGCTGATGAGCCACCCAGCCGTACTCGACGCCGCTGTCATCGGCATACCCGACGACAAATGGGGCGAACGCCCGAAGGCGTTCGTCGTGCTCCGGGCCGGCCACAGCGCAACCCCGGAAGAGCTGATCGCGCACGTCCGCACCAAGATCGCCCGCTACAAGGCTCCTCGCGAGGTCGACATCGTGGTCGGGCTGCCGAAGACATCAACGGGAAAGATCCAGAAGTTTGTGCTCCGCGAACCCGAGTGGGCCGGACGCACCCACCACGTACATGGCTAGCTTTTCGAGCCTGTCACGCACCAACGAGGACAAGCACACCGCGGAAATCCACTCGATCCGGCATCGGCGGGACGCATACCGCACCTGACCAGGACGGCTCAGATGCCGCCCTGACCCGCGTCAGCCGGCTCGATTCCGCTACCCCCAGCCGGCTCGATTCCGCTACCCCCAGCCGGCTCGATTCCGCTACCCCCAGCCGGCTCGATTCCGCTACCCCCAGCCGGCTCGATTCCGCTAACGTCGGCCGGCTCGATTCCGCTAACGTCGGCCGGCTCGATTCCGCTAACGTCAGCCGGCTCGATTCCGCTACCCCAGCCGGCTCGATTCCGCTACCCCAGCCGGCTCGATTCCGCTACCCCCAGCCGGCTCGATGGAGCATCGAGCCGGTTGGGACCGGCTCAATGGAACATCGAGCCGGTTAGGACGGCGGAGGGTCCGGTGCTGAGCGGTAACGTTCCCGGAACGGTCCGGGCGTAGCGTTGCCTGCATGGGGGAGATGCAGCCAGCGGCCGGGCTGGCACCGGTACCGGCAGGCGTCAAGGCGCGCGGCTTCCGCCTGGCGTCCCCGGTGACGGCAACGATCCTCGGTGCCCTGGTGCTCGTGCTGGCCGTCATCGCCATACCGCTGGCCAGCCTGACGGTTATCAACGTCGGGTCCGACCTGCTGAACTTGATCTTCGCCGGTGTGGGCGTCGTCGTCGCGCGCCGCCAGCCGCGCAACCCCATCGGCTGGATCCTGCTCATCTTTATCCTCGCCGCCTTGCTCGGCGACGCGGCCGGCGCCTACGCGGTGCTGGCCTACGCCCACGGCCACCAGGGCCTGCCGCTCGGCCTGGCGGCCGTGCTGCTGGCCCCGCTGGGTTATCTTGCGATCCCGGTGTTTCCCCTGGTCATTCTGTTGTTCCCGGACGGCCGGCTAACGTCGCGGCGCTGGCGGTGGGTGCTCTGGGCCTATGCCGGGCTCGTTGCCTTCTTCGCGACGGTCATCTACGCCTTGACGATCAGCGCGGTCGTCAGTCACAAGATCCGCCTCGACTCCTCCGGAAGTACCACGAACACCGACCATCCGCCTGGATGGATTGGTGTCCTCATTGTGCCGATCCTGCTGATCTGGCTGTCGTTCATGGCCCACCAGGTGCTCAGCTGGCGGCGGGCGACGGACGAGCGCCGCCAGCAGCTGAAGTGGCTCGCGTGCGGCGCCGGGATCAGCCTGGCTTCGTTCGTCGCGGCGGTCGCGCTTGGCTCGACGAGTACCCTGGCCCAGATTCTGTTCAACGGGATCGCCGCGCTCCCGATCGGTATCGGCGTCGGGATCCTGAAGTACCGGCTGTATGACATCGACCGGATCATCTCCCGGACGCTGGCCTACGCGATCGTCACCGGCCTGCTGGTGGGGGTCTACGCCGGACTGGTGCTGCTGACTACTCAGGTATTCCGGTTCCACACACCGGTCGCGGTGGCCGCCTCCACGCTGGCGGCGGCGGCGTTGTTCAATCCGGTGCGGCGGCGGGTGCAGCAGGCTGTGGACCGCCGGTTCAACCGGGCCCGCTACGACGCTGACCAGACGATTGCCGCGTTCGCGGCCCGGCTGAAGGACGCCGTGGATCTGGACTCGGTCCGAGATGACCTGGCCGGTGTCGTGCAACAGGCCCTGGAACCCGCTCAGGTCTCGGTGTGGATCAGCCAGCGCGACTGAGGCTCGGGTTGACCACCCGGGCGCTCCGGGTCCACCTAGGGATTGATTCCGGACTCCACCTGCGGACCGATGCCCCGGCGCCCGCTGATCTGTAGCGTTCCCACTATGAGTACAGCTAGCAAGGATTCCCCATCCGGCAGCCTGCGGGTGTCCGACGCCGACCGCGATCGGGCCATCGCCGAGCTCAGCGAGCACTTCCAGGCGGGCCGCCTCACCGCCGGGGAACTAGAAGACCGGACCGGCCGCGCCCTGCAGGCCCGCACCGCCGGGGAACTGGCCGAGCTGTTCACCGACCTGCCGCGCCGGCAGGCGACCGTGACCGGCACCGCTCCGGCCCCGGCCCGCGCCGGATCGTTCCGGCCCGCCCTGATACCAGTGGCGCCGATCGCCATCATCGCCATTGTCCTGGCCAGCATCCTCAGCGGTCACCACGCCCTGATCGCGCTGGTGCCGGTCCTGGTGTTTTTCACCATCAGGCGCCTGGCCGGCTGCCGGGGCGCCGGGCACTCAGATGACCGCACACCCTGACCCCGGACTTCTCCCTTTCCCGAACGAACCGAGCACGTCGACCTCACCGCGATCCGCCGGCTGGTCTCGACGGCCTTCCCGCGGCGGCCAGAGCTATAGGCACGCAGAGGTTTAGGCCGGTTCTTAGGAGGTACTCGACAATGGCGGCCCCGGCTGGGATGACGATGGCGGTCTTCGGCTGGGATGAGGATCAGCGGCGGACGCTGGGCCAGGTCGCCAGGCTAACCAAGGGTGCTTGACATAGCAAGCATTGCTTGATATAGTTAGCATAACGCATTCGGAGCTACTGAATTCGGAACCCCACGAGTTCGGAACCCCACGAGGGAGTATGAATATGACCAGCACCACCGAGCGCTACCGCGCTGCGGCGAGCCAGTCGGCCGGCGCGGTAGAAAAGATTGCTGACGTCTGGGCGCAGGGCGCGCAAAAACTGGGTGAGCGCATGCCTGCGGTCCTGCCGCAGGTCGACCTGATCCCGGTAGTCGAGCGCTACTTCGAGTTCGTGCAGCGGACGGTGGACATCAGCCGTGACCTCAGCCTCAAGTGGGCGGAGACGGTCGGCATGGTGTCCGGTGGCGTCCATGAGCAGGCCAAGTCCGTCGGCGGCGCGGTCCGCGAGCAGGCCGGGTCGGCCCGCGACTTCGTGCACGAGCAGGCCGGCAAGGCCGAGCAGGCCGCCCGCGAGCAGGCGGACCAGGCCGAGCAGGCCGAGAAGGAGCTGGCCCGCGAGGCCCGCAAGGCCGAGCGTGAGCAGGCCAGGCGCGCCCATGATAAGGCCCGCGAGCGCTACGAGGGCCTGACCAAGGCCGAGCTGAGCGACCTGCTGGGTCAGCGCGACCTGCCCAAGACGGGCAACGTCGACGAGCTCGTGGAGCGCTTGGTCGAGGCAGACGGCAAGTAATCACGCTGCCTGCTCCACCACACTGAGACGCCGGTACCCAGCAGCATCTGCTGCTGGGTACCGGCGTCATCGCGCTGTCATCACCGAACCGCTGCACCGGGGAACCCGCTCACGTCTCGATCTGGCGGGGCCGAATTCCGCTCAGGCGATCCGCCGTGACCGCCGGGCTCCCCGATATAAAAGGTGCCGAACGAGTGGGTGAACTGCTCAGCCTGACCCTGCCCGAGGACACCAGGGGAGAGACGGTCCTAGTCACCCGCCGCAAATCGAGCACGGCAAGATCACCAAGGTGGACGCCATCCGCGGGTACGTTGAGGCCCTCGGCGGCACCGTCGATGTCATCGCTCGCGTCGGCGACTGAACGATCAAGGTCGCCTGAACACGGCTGAGGTAAAGGAAATCCGCCGGCGGTTCCCGGATCGCACTGCGGTGTCGGAGGAAATGAGATGCGTCGCATTGCCTGCCGTGAGTTCGGCCCACCGGATCGGCTGGTCCTAGAGGAGGCGCTTGATCCGCGGCCGGGCCCTGGCGAGGTACTCGTCGGCGTTCGCGCTGCTGGCGTCAGCTTCGTCGACGGGCTGATGGTGGGCGGCGCATACCAGATGAAACCGGAGCTGCCGTTTACCCCGGGCCTGGTGGCGGCGGGGGAGGTGCTCGACGTCGGCGATGGTGTGTTTTCCGTGGCCCAGGGGAGCCGCGTGGTGAGCAGTTCGTTTGACCTCGGCGGCTACGCGACCCACCGCGTGCTGCCCGTTGATGCGGTCGTCCCACTGCCGGACGCCGTGAGTTTCGAGGTGGCCGCGACGGCCGTCGAAAGCTACGCGACGATCCTGTTCGCGCTGACCAGGCGAGCCGCCGTGCGGCCCGGCGAATGGGTTTTGGTGCTCGGTGCCGGCGGCGGGATCGGACTTGCTGCTGTCGATGTGGCCAGTTCGCTCGGCGCACGAGTAATCGCGGCAGCTTCCAGCCAGGCCAAGCGGGCCGCGGCGATTAACGCCGGGGCGCAGGTCGCGGTCGATTACCAGACCGAGGACCTGAAGGCTCGCGTGCGGGAAGTCACCGGCGGGGGCGCCGACCTGGTGATCGACCCCGTCGGCGGCCCGGCTGCCGAACTGGCCCTCCGCAGCCTGCGCGGGCTCGGTCGCTACCTCGTCGTCGGTTTCGCGAGCGGCACGATCCCGCGGCTACCGCTCAACCGTGTCCTACTGGAAAACCGTGCCATCATCGGGGTCGACTGGGGCGCATGGTCACGTCAGGATCGCGCAGGCAACACCGAGCTCCTAGCCCGCCTGCTCGATCGCGTGGCGACCGGGAGCCTGCACCCGGTCGCCCCCGTGACATACCCGCTCGAGCGTGCCGCCGACGCGCTGAACGAGCTGGCGGGACGGCGAGTCACCGGCAAACTGGCACTTCTGCCCTAGCCGTTGCTGGCGTCACCACTAGGACTAGTTGGCGGGATCAGGCCGTCCAGTCCAGCTGTGGCTCGGGAATGCCAAGTAGCCATCCGTGGCTCATTGATCCAGTAAGCACCGCCGCCGATGAGTCCGTGAGCCCGCCCGCGTCCTACCGTCAGCGGCACGATACGAGGACTCAACCGGAAGGACGGCCCGCCATGACCGGCTCAGGCACGGTAGCTCAGACCTTGGACGTGCCTGGCGCACGCCTGTATTACCAGCGGCAGGGCACCGGGCCGCTGCTGCTCATGATCGGCTCGCCGATGGACAGCACCGGCTTCGCCGGGCTCGCCCGCGCGCTCGCCGGGCGCTACACGGTGGTGACCTACGACCCGCGTGGCATCGGGCACAGCACTCGCGAGGACGCTACCCAGGATGTGACGCCCGAACAGCAGGCCGACGACGTCCACCGCCTGCTGTCCGCGCTCGGCGGGGAGCCGGCGCACGTCTTCGGCAGCAGCGGTGGGGCCGTCGTCGGGCTCGCCCTGGTCACCGCCCACCCCGGCCAGGTGCGGACGCTGGTCGCCCACGAGCCTCCGGTGATCGAGTTGCTGCCCGACCGCGAGCAGGTGCGCGCCCAGATCCATGACATCTACGACACCTACCGGGCCGACGGGGCGGACAAGGCGATGGCCAAGTTCATGGCCCATGCCGGCCTGGGCGAGGCTCCCGGCCAGGAGGCCGGCGCGCCGCGCTGGCAACCTTCACCGGAGCAGCTGGCGACGATGCGCGCCGCGACGGAGGTGTTCCTCGCCCATCTGCTCCGGCCGACCACGAACTACCGGCCCGACGTCGAGGCCCTGCGAGCGGCGCCTGCCCGTATCGTCACCGCCGTCGGGGCCACATCGAAGGGGCAGCTCGCCCACCGCAGCGCCGTGACCCTCGCGGACCGGCTCGGTACGCCCGTGGTGGAGTTTCCCGGCGACCACGCCGGCTTCGTGACCCTGCCCGAGCAGTGCGCCCAGGTGCTGGACCAGGTGCTCACCCAGGCAACCTGACCCGGCAGCTCTCGCCCGCCTCCTGGCATCCCGCGGAGTTTGGTGAGATGGTCAACCGACGTCGGCTCGAGGCTCAGCCCTCGGCGAGATAGCCGTACCGGTCGCGGAAGGCCTCGGGCGTGAGCCCTGAGGCCGCTGCGATCGGGCGGAGCTTGTCCGGATCCTCGAGGTCCTCACGGTCGAGCCGGATCATGTACTCGCGGGCCACCCGGTACGAGCTCGACTCGACGTTCACCAGCCGGATCCGGACCCGCCCTGTCTCGGGGTCGCCGAACGACCCGAAGGGCAGCGCCACCATGTGCCCCTCCTGGATCGTGATCATGGCGCCGTGCTCGTCGCCCTCCACCCGCTTGAGGTAGTCGACGGCGCTGTAGCCAAGGTCGCGGGTGTACTCGATGTCGAACGGGATGGGGGGCGCGCACCGGAGCTCGTAACCGATGTTCTTGCCCGCGACCGTGATCTTCTGTCCTCGCTCCTTGAAGCGGTCTTTGAGCTGCTTGGCCAGCAGGCGGTCCAGCTCGAGCTCGGCCAGCCGGACGTGGCCGTGCTCGTCTAGCTCGACCTCCGGCATGGCCGCCTCGAGCTCGTCCTGGGGCAGGCGCAGGCCGATGCCCTCGGCGAGCACCGCCACGCCGAAGGGGCGGCCGTAGGCGATCCGCTTGAGCATCGAGGTCTCCAGGACGTCCACCAGGCGCCGCAGCCGGATGGGCTCGTCGCGGGGGAACTCCTCGGCGATCACCGTGAGGGTGGCCCCGGCCGACTTCCCGATGCCCAGGGCCAGGTGGCCGGCCGAGCGACCCATGGCCACTACCAGGTACCACCGCTGGGTGGTGATGGCGTCGGTCATCAGGTTGTTGACGAGCTGGACCCCCACGCTCCTGGCGGTCTCGAAGCCGAAGGTCGGCGTGCCGCCCGGTAGCGGCAGGTCGTTGTCGATGGTCTTGGGCACGTGCGCCACGCGCAGGTCCCCTCCGGCCGCCTCGGCCAGCCGGGACGCCGAGAACGCGGTGTCGTCCCCGCCGATCGTCACCAGCGCGCCGATCCCCAGCTTCCGCAGCGACTCCAGACAGGCGTGCAGCCTCCAGTCCGGGTCGGCGGCGTCCTCGTCTCGCACCGTCGGGTTAGCTCGCGAGGTCCGGATGATCGACCCGCCCTGGACGTGGATCCTCGACACGTCCGTAATGGACAGGGGCCGCGCCTCCGCGGTCCGGCCGTCGATGAGGTGCTCGAAGCCGTCCATGATCCCGAGCACGTCCCACCCGGAGTTCCGGGCCTCGATCGTGACTGCGGAGATGACCGAGTTCATCCCCGGGGCGGGGCCGCCGCCGCACAGGATTCCTAGTTTCACGTCGCCATCGTCCCAGCAACGAGATGATCCGCCAAACGGACCCGGCCCGGAGCCCGGAACCTCGATCGCACGTCGATGGTTCGACGAAATCAGCCCCCCCGCGCCCGCAGCAAATTTGAGCTGCGTCAGCGGCCGGCCCGCGAGAAAATTGGCCACATCGCTAGCCGCCAGCCGCACCCGCCCCGATGACCTTCATACAGACTCTGGTGCGTCTTTCGCGCCTCCTTGCTTTGCCCGAAGGGCGCGGGCTCAGCTCGCGGTGAGCCTTTCGGCGCCGGCTCGGGCGGCGTCGGCCGTGCGGTGCAGGAAGTCGGCCAGGAGCTGGAGGTCCTTGTCGTCGTACCCGGCGCAGATCTGGTCCATTGCGCTGTTCATTCCGGAGTCGATGAGGAATAGGCGGAGGATCTCCGTTCCGCGGCCCCGGGCCGCCTGGACGAGGACGCCGCGGCGGTCGGAGGGGTCACGGCCGCGATCGACCCAGCCGCCGCGTTCGAGCCGGTCCAGGATGCCGGTCATGGTGGCGGGGTGCAGCCCGGCGCGGCGGGCCAGGGCGCTCGGGCTGAGCGGGCCGTACCGGGTGATGAGGTCAAGGCACTCCAGGTCAGCGGACTTGAGATCGAGGCGTGCGCCGACGCTGTGGCTAAGCAGCGACAGCTGGGCGCCCAGGTCCCGCAGCGACTCCCTGATCGCGCGGTTCAGCTGTCCGCGGTGCGGCGGCGCGTCCGCATCTCCCGATAGTATCGATTCCATATGATATGGTCTCCGTATTGTATGAGTTACGAAGCAAATGTACCTGAAGCAACAGAAGCCGGAAAGGCGAACACGATGAAAATCACCATCCTCGGCGCGACGGGCGCCACCGGAACCTGCCTCACCAGCCAGGCGCTCGCGGCTGGCCACGAGGTCACCGCGGTGGTCCGCGATCCCGCCCGCCTGGCCGTTCCGGCGCATCCCCGGCTGCGGACCGTCACCGCCGACGTCATGGACCCCGCATCCATCGCCCCGGCCATCGCAGGCGCGGACGCCGTCATCTCTGCGGTAGGCCCGCGCGGCACCGGCCCCACCACCGTCATCCAGGACAGCGTGCACAGCATCATCGCGGCCATGGACAAGACCGGCACCCGACGGCTCCTGGAGGTCAGCGGTTCCATCGTCGCCGACGAAGGCGAAAGCCCCTACATGCGCTACCTGGTCAAGCCGGTAGCACGGCGCACGTTCCTGCTCCATGTCTGCGCCGACATGCGCCGCGGCGAGGACGAGATCCGCGGCAGCGACCTGGACTGGACGATCTTCCGGCCGCCCGCGCTGAACGGCAAAGCCGCCACCGGCGCCTACCGCACCGCGATCGACCGCAATCTGCCGCACGGATTCACCGTCTCCCGCGCCGACCTGGCCGCCTGCATGCTCACCATGCTCGGCGATCCGGCCAGCACGCACCGGCACGTAGCTATCGCCAGCTAACAGCGGCGCCGGTAACTCCCCAGTGCTGCCTGCGCTTCCTTGGCTGTTGTACGAGCGGGCCACGGGCCTCCCTCTGGGTGCCGGTTACTTCGGTCCGCGGGCTCCTGCCACGTCCTCGATGGCCTTGGCCAGCAACAGGTGCCCGGCAGGCGAGGGGTGAATGTTGCAGGTCCCGTCGGGAAGCTTGATCAGCAGTCCCGCCGCGCACGGAGAGCCCCCGAAGGCCGCAGACGGCCGTTCGAAGGCGGCGAAGCCGTCGGCGACCTTCCCGCCGAATTTCTCGGTGACCGACGCGATCGCCGAGTTGAGTGCCTCAGTGCCGGCCACCTCGGCCGGATCGCTGTAGCTGAGCGAGTAGTAGGTCAGGGCGACCAAGAGGCCATGGTAGTGGGCGACGTCACGGATCTTGGTGTAGATGGTCGTCAGGTTCGCCTGGATCTCCTGCAGCACGCCCTGAAGCTCGGTCGCACTCGCGCAGGCGTCCGCCGTCGTTTCCTGGCAGAGGAACACATCGTTGGCGCCGATGTTGATCGTCACCAGCCGGGTGTGACGATGCACGGCTAGATACTTGAGGGCGTACTGCATCTGGGTGCCCCGGTATTGCACGTGCAACGGAAACTCGGTGCGGTAGCCGACGGATGAGCCCGGACTGTTCTCACAGCCGTTGCTCGGCGCTCCGGGCACGAGGAAACTGGCCGTGGTCTCGCCGGGGCAAGAGGCATTCGACACCCGGATGTGCAGCGCCCGGGCCACGTCCTCCGGGTAGCCGACGAAGGAGCGGGGGTCAGAGTAGTTCGGCGCCGGCACCGCTTGAGGCGGCACAAAGCCGAACGCCACCGAGTCCCCCAGAGCCAGATAAGTGCCATGAGCAGCCGGCCCGGTGACTGGCGTGGCCGAGGCAGGAAGAGCCGGCATCAAGCTCGCCGCCGCCACCATCGCCGTCCCGGCCAGCCCGATGCCGATCAGCCGCCGAACACTGCCCACTCGGTAGCGCATCACGATTCCCTTCTACCCGGCTAGCCACAGCCCTTGCCACGGCACCTACTCCTTAGGCGTTGATTCAAGACCGGCCGGGGCCAGGAGTCAACCAGCTTGTCGCTAGCAGCACGCATTTGCGCCGGGCTATCTGGTGGCCGCGCGGAGCGCCTCGTGTATCGCGGCGAGGTATGCCCGCAGGCCCGAGCCCGGTCCACCGCAGAACGACCGACGGTATGATTTTGGGTATGACCAAGAAGATCGGCGTCTCGCTCCGCCAGGAACTGTATGACTGGGCCGCTCGCGAGGTTGAGGAAGGACGCGCGGAATCGGTGTCCGCGCTCATTGCCGAGGGCCTGGAACTTCTTGAGTCTCGTGCGCAGCTCGAAGCCGTTGTCAAGGACCTGCGTACGGAGGTCGGCGACCCGGACGAGCAGGCCAAGACGAGCCTCGGAGCGGCTCTGGGTGCTGCGGACGAGGCATACCGTAAGCATGATGCGGGCCACGCCGGGCATGCTGCGTGAGGGGGTTCGTCTTCGACGCGGGGGCGTTCATCGCGCTGGAGCGGCGGGCCCCGCTGTTGCTCGGCATTCTTGATGAGGCACTGCACGGCACGGTCCAGATAGTCCTTCCGCGCACCGTGATCGCCCAGATCTGGCGGGGCCGTCCCCGCCAGGCGAACGTCGGGCGGCTTATCAGCGCGGGCCGGGGACCGGGCGGCCCGGTGATCATCGATGAGCTGACCGCTGAACGCGCGAAAGAGATCGGCGTCACGATCGGCAAGATCTCCCACCCGGATATCGTCGACGTCCACGTCGCGCTGGCCGCCACCGAGCGGGGCCACGCGGTCCTCACCTCAGACGACGCCGACATCGCCGCAGTCGGCCTGGACCTCGTCCTGGTGCACGTCTGACAGTCCCGGCGCGGCGTACACGTGACCATCACAATGACCGTCGACCGCGACTAAATAGCCATCCGTCTAGCACGAGCAGACCAAGCGCTAGATCACCCGCTGATTTGTCGGTCCGGGTCTGTAAGGTCGATGCCAACCGATCCGTGGGAGGTGTCGTGGGCCGCGCCAGTAACCGTAAGAAGGCACAGCGCCAGGCCGGGCAGAAGCCCCAGGCTGACGCCGTGACGCAGCAGGTCGCCTGAACACGCGGTTTTGCCTGGTCGCTTGGGTGACATCGCTCGGATGAGGCGGGGAGGTACGGGTGGGCGGAACGGAGCCGGGTGCTGCGGCGCCGCGGCCGCCATGGCCGGGCGGCGCGGCCTGGATCGACGGGCGGTACTGCCCGATCGAGGAGGCGAAGATCTCGGTGCTGGATCTGGGGGTCACCCGTTCGGACTGCACCTATGACGTGGTGCACGCCTGGGGCGGGCGGTTCTACCGGCTCGAGGGCCATCTCGACCGGTTCGCCGCGAGCATGGCCCGGCTGCGGCTCGACCCCGGGTGCAGCCGCGCCGAGATCGAGGCGATCTTGCACGGGTGCGTCCGCCATACCGGGTTGCGGGAGGCGTATGTGTCGATGACCTGCACGCGCGGCCGGATGGCGCCGGGCAGCCGTGACCTGCGCACCGCGCGGAGCATGTTCTACTGCTACGCGGTGCCGTTCATCTGGATCAGCAGCCCGGACCGGCAGCAGGCGGGCGCGAGCATGATGGTCAGCCAGGTCGTCCGCATCCCGTCGCAGAGCGTGGACCCGTCGGTTAAGAACTACCACTGGCTGGACCTGGACCTGGCCCTGCTGGAGGCCTATGACCACGATGCCGATCTCGTCGTGCTCCGCGACCTGTCCGGTGCGGTCACCGAAGGACCGGGGTACAACGTATTCGCCTACGTGGACGGGCGCTGGCTGACGCCAGACGCCGGCACCCTGCCGGGCATCACCCGGCGCTCGATGATCGAACTGGCCCGCGAGGCCGGCCAGCCGGTGCAGGAGGGGCGCCTGAGCGCCGAGGACCTGTACCGGGCGGCCGAGGTGCTGGTCACCTCCACGGCGGGCGGGATCATGCCGGTGACCGTCATCGACGGCCAGCCGGTCGGCACGGGCGCTCCCGGGCCGCTGACCCGCCAGCTACGCGACCGCTACTGGGCCAGCCACGAGGACCCGCGGTACTCGACCCCCGTCCGCTACGACGAGCCGGACTAAAGACCGCTCCGCACGCACCGGCTCAGGCCGTAGCACCACCGCCCGTTCGGGATAATTGAAATTCTTTTGGCCGAACGGTCCGTGGTTCCTGCCGCCGGTCACCCGGCAAAGCCCGCTTGAGGGCACTGGACAGCGCCGCCGGGGACACTATCCCCGGCGGGGCTGTCCATCAGGCGGGGCTGTCCATCAGGCGGGGCTGTCCATCAGGCGGGGCTGTCCATCAGGCGGGGCTGTCCGTCAGGGCGGCATTGGCCGCCGGCGCGGCACTGGCCGCGGGCTCCATGTTCCGTAGCTCCTCTAGCCTGCGCCGGGACGGCATCAGCAGAACCGCCGTCAGCGCGCCGACGCCGAACAGCGCCGCGGAGACCGCGAAGGCCACGGTGTAGCCGTGCACCGCGGCCGTAGCCGGGGCCAGCCGTCCGGTGTGGTGAGCAGCCAGGTAGGTAGCCGACGCCGTGAGCGCCACCGTGCTCAGCGCCGCGGTCCCGATCGAACCGCCCACCTGCTGCATGGTGTTGACCAGCGCCGAGGCCACGCCTGAGTCGCGCCTGGCGACTCCGGCGGTAGCGGTGTTGATGGCGGGCGAGAAGATCATGCCGAAGCCCAGGCCCATGACCACCAGTGTCGGCAGGACGCTCACCGCGTAGCTGGAAGTTACGGTGAGCTGGGTCAGGTAGGCCATCGCGCCGCCGCCGAGCAGCATGCCGCCCGTGATCAGGGCTCGTGGCCCGACTCGCGGCAGCAGCACGATGCTGGAGATGTTCGAGGACAGCAGGATGCCGGCGATCATCGGCAGGAAGGCCAGCCCGCTGGTCACCGGGCTGTAGCCCTTGACGTCCTGCAGGTAGTACGTGAGGAACAGGAAGATGCCGAAGACCGCGATCCCGGTCAGCCCGACCGAGATGTAGGAGCCGCCCCTGGCCCGGTTCAGGACCACCCGCAGCGGCAGCAGGGGGTGACTGACCCGGCTCTCAGCGAATGCGAATGCGGCCAGCAGGATCACTCCGCCGACCAGCGAGCCGATGGTCAGGGGGGCGGTCCAGCCGGCCAGTTCGGCATGCGAGAACCCGAAGACGAGTGCGAACAGCCCGGCCGAGGCGAGCACGGCTCCCGCCCAGTCCATCCGCGGACGGGTGTCCGGCCGGTTGGTCCGCATGTAGATCACGGCGCCGGCCGCGGCGATCGCGGCGGGGATCAGGTTGACGTACAGGGTCCAGCGCCAGGAGAAGTACTGCGTGAGGACGCCGCCGAGGATGAGGCCCACGGCACCGCCGCCACCCGCGACGGACCCGAAGACGCCGAACGCCCGGCCGCGCTCACGCGGGTCGCGGAAGGTGCTGACCAAGGTGCCCAGGGCGGCAGGCGCGAGAATGGCGCCGAAGGCGCCCTGGAGGGTCCGGGCGGCCACGAGCATGCCGAACGACGTGGCGGCGCCGCCGAGCGCGGATGAGAGCGCGAACCCGGCCAGACCGGTGATGAAGACCCGCTTGCGGCTGAACATGTCGCCCAGCCGGCCGCCGACCAGCAGCAGGCTGCCGAACGCCAGCGCGTAGGCGGTCACCACCCACTGCCGGTCACTGTTGGGGAAGGCTAGGGCGCGCTGAGCCGACGGCAGGGCGATGTTCACGACGGTAGAGTCCAGCACCACCATGAGCTGGGCGATTGCCACGATGACCAGGATCAGCCACCGATGGTCGCTTTCCGCGGGACGCCGACTGCTGGCGACGGGTGTGACGGATGACATAACGAGTTGTACCCCCGATTAGAAACGTGACTGGTGCTGGCCGTGATGGCGGGACGGGATCCGGCGGTCATGCCAGGACCGCCGGTTCGTCCGTGGCCGATGCCGAGATCAGCCTCCGGGCTGCCTCGTCTAGGCCGTCGAGCAGGCGGAGGAAGGTCGCCCGGTCCGCCTCGCTTAGCGCACCGAAGATCTCCTTGAGCAGCCGCTCCCGCGTAGCGTTCGCCACGTCCAGGCCGGCCTCGCCCGCCTCGGTGATCGCGACAAGCTTGGCGCGGCGATCCGTGGGGTCTGGCCGGCGTTCGGCCATGCCAAGGCGCTCCAGCCCGTCGACGACGTCGGTGATGGAGTGCGGGGATAGCCCGAAATCGGCTGCCAGCACGTTCTGCCTGGTCGGGCCCTGTTCGTGGAGCCGCCGGAGCACCTTAGTGCGGGCCATCGACAGACCGCATCCATTCATCTCATCGTTGACGGCCCGGAGCATCCGGTGGTGGACAGCGAGGTACCGTTCACCAACCTGCTCAGGTGTAACCATCACTGGCCTTTCTGCCCTGTACTGACGCTGACCCGTCTTACGCTGACGAACCTCACGTTGATACCTGTCATAATGAGGAACCTCACGATTTTATTTCCGGTCATCCGATACGGTCGGCCGCGGGAACCTGGGCCGGGCTGGTCGTGCATGATTAGCCTTGTCCGCGTCAGCTGAGATGGGAGTGCCGCTTATGCCGCCGACCTGTGCGCCAGTCCTCAACGGTGACCGATGACGAGCGGGATCACGTGGTACGACGTGCTGGGGGTGCTGCCCGACGCGCCACCGGAGGACATCTACGCGGCGTGCCAGGCGAGATGGGCCGCGCTCCAGTCGGGCGCGCTGGCGGGGGCCCCGCCGGATGTGCTGTCTGCGGCAGACCGGGCGCGGCAGGCGGTGCAGGAGGCCTGGGGCGTCCTGGGTGACCCTGCCGGCCGGGAACGGTATGACGAGGAGATCGGTTTCGCCCGCCCCCGGGAGGGCCTGGCGCCGCCGGGGCGGGGGCCGTCGGGGCCGGATGTCAGCCTGGGCGAGGGGTGGTCCACGGCGGATGAGGAATCGCTGGCGCCGTATTCGGATCGGCATGCCCGGGTGGTCGTGCCGGATGTCACGGGGCTGTTCTACCGCGTGTGCATGGAGGTGACCGGCCGGCTCGGCCTGGACGTGGCCCCGATCCGGCTGACGCCGCACCCGATGCCGGTTGACGGCCTCGTCGTCGGCCAGACGCCAGTCCCCGGTGAGCGGGTACGCCACGGCAGCACGCTGACCGTCCGGGTATGGCACCCGTCCGAGCCGGACGGCCGGCCTCCAGCCGATTGATCCCGGAGCTCTCCACCCGGCCTGCGCCCTACCGGACGACCGGTCCCGGCCGGGAGACGGCGAGCACGCACATGTCGTCGAGCTGGGGTTCGGCGCCGAGGGACGCGATCAATTCGTCGCAAAGGCTGCCGAGCGGCGCGCCGGGCTGCCATGTCCGCAACCGTTCGGCGACACGGGTTATGCCTTCCTCGAGATCCTCGCCGCGCCGCTCGATCAGCCCGTCGGTGTACATGAGCATGATGTCGCCGACATCGAACCCCGTCTGGCCCTGGGTGTACTGCGGAAAGCCTTGGCCGCCCGGGAGGCACAGGGCTGGCCCTTCGGCAGGCGGCGGGATCTCCACTGTCCCGGTCTTGGCGCGGCGGATCAGGATCGGCGGGTGGCCCGCGGTGGCGTAGGTGACCAGGGACACGTCGGGCTCGATAATCGCGGCCGCCGCGGTGGCGAACTTCCCGCTGGTTGCCCAGTCGGTGACACGCGCCAGTTCCTCAAGGAGGCTGGCGGGCTGGTAGCCGGCGATGGCCAGGGTACGCCCGGCGTTGCGCAGCTGGGTCATGTCCTCCGCGGCGGTCAGGCCGTGTCCGACCACGTCGCCGACAGCCAGGTAGGCGCGCTGGCCCGGCAGGGCCATCGCGTCGTACCAGTCCCCGCCGATCTGCTGGGTCGATCCGGCCTGCCGGTAGCTGGCCCCGATCTCCAGGCCGGGAATCACCGCGGCCGCCGCTGGCATGATCGCGCGCTGCAGGACGGCGGCGATCGCGTGCTCATCGGCGTAGACGCGGGCCCGGACCAGGGCCTGCGCGACGATGTCGGCGACGGCGGCGACGAAGGCGAGCTGCCCCGGCTCGAACTGCTGGGGATGCCTCCACATCAAGCCGATCGCGCCGACGGGTGCCGCGCCTGCCCACAGCGGCCAGGTCAGCCAGCTCGATCCGTCCGCGAGGATCGCCGAGGTATCCGGGCCCGGGTACCGCTGTTCATACTCGGCGGGCGTCCGGATGATCACCGGGCGGCCGGTCCGGGCGGCATCGGTCTCGGACGCAGGGACGTCCATCGGCAGGTCCGAGAACTGTTCGCGGACCTCCCCGGCGTAGCCGGCCGTGGTGATCCATACCAGCCGCCGGCCGTCCTGGCCGATGACGCCGAGGCATAGCGCGTCGGCGCCGCCGGCGGCCGAGCAGAGGCAATCGGCCACTACCTCGCCGATCGCCTCGGGCGTCAGCGCTGCGGCGAGCAGCCTGGTGAGGTCCGCAAGTGTCTCGACCCGCGCGTGCTCGCGCCGCTCGGCCTGCCGGAGCCGGGCCCGCTCCAGGGCACGGCTCGTCGTCTCGGCCATGGTCCGCAGATACTCGCGTTCCGCAGTTGTCGCATCCCGCGCCCCGGCCCACCATACGCCGAGATAGCCAAGGGCGCCGACCTCGGTGAGCAACGGAAGCGCGGCCATGGACCCTATCCCCGCGTCCGCCGCCTTCAGGTCGCTGAGATACAGGGGAGTGCGGTCCCGGACCGCGCGCGGTCCCGGCGCGTCCGAATCGATCGTCCACTCCGCTGACGTGACCGCCACCCGCGCGGCAGCGTCGCCACCCGCGAGCGGCTCAAACCGGCGTCCGTCGGCGGCCAGCACGCTGATCATCACCTGCGCCGCGTCCAGCCGGGCGCGGACCGCGGCCGACACCTGGTCACCGACGGAGTTGACCGTAGCGGCATCAGCAAGCACCGCGCCCAGCTCGGCGGCCTCCCGCCGGGCCTCGGCTATCGCTCGCTCCAGCCGTGCGCTGTCCCGATCCTGCACTGCCGACATCCGGCCCGCGACTTCCTGAGCCAGCACCCAGCCGACCAGGATGACCAAGGCGATGTAGGCCTGCGTCACCGCCACCGAAGCTGGCGACGGCAGCCCCAGATGAGCGAACTCGCCGTACCCGGCCGCCGTCATGTAGTTAGCCACCGCCGCGAACGCCGCTCCAGTAAGAACCACACCCAGGTCACGTAGCCGGAGCGCCGCCCACGCCAGGATCGGCAGGAACAGCAGGCCGGCCACGTCGCCGAAGCGGAACGCTACGACGGAAAGCCCGGCCGTGAGCAGGACCACCAGCACCAGTTCGAGCCACCGCGAGGACACCAGTTCCCGCCGCTGCGCCCACAGCAGCAACGTGCCGCCGATCACCAGCACCGCGATTCCGTCCCCGGCCCACCACTGCAGCACTAGCCCCGGCCACCAGCCGCCCTTGCTCGCCCAGCTCGCAGTGGCCCCGACCAGCCCGCCCGCCAGCGGCCCGAGGACCGCGGCGCCCAGGACGAACCAGCCCAGACCGACGCGGGTCCCCAGGTCAGGCCGCCGTCCTCCGCAGAACCAGCGGACAAACGACGCGCCGGTTACCGGCTCCACCGCGTTGGCCAGAGCCGCCGCCAGCGCTGCCGCGAGCGTCAGGTGATGCTGCAGGTCGACACCGACCTCGCTGACCACGATCGCGGCGATCACCACCGGCCAGCGCCGCCGCGCCACCAGCAGCAGGACGGCCACATCGACACCAGACGGGGGATAACCGAACGCCAGGCCTGAGCTGAAGTGGTGCCATCCCA
The DNA here is from genome assembly GCA_963806335.1 of uncultured Actinomycetes bacterium. Lineage (GTDB taxonomy): Bacteria > Actinomycetota > Actinomycetes > Streptosporangiales > Streptosporangiaceae > Palsa-504. Next base: position 30,888 of record CAWDXO010000005.1, on the reverse strand, counting down.
GCTCCGCGCCCACCGCGTACGCCCCGGCAACCACCGCGAACAGGGCCGCCGCGCGCCCAGCCGTCGACCGGGCCCAGCGTTTCAGGTCCGCCAGGATCGCCGTTGCTCCACCGGGCAGCCGGGCGACGGCCAGCAGCAGACGCGGACCGGCCGGTTCCAGTCCCGGCAGTCCGGGAGAAGCAGAGCGTGTCACCATGATTAGCCGCCGAAAGAAGCCCCGCCGCCGCTGGCCGTCATTACCGCCGCGGGAGTGACCGGCTCACGCAGCAATCCCGCCTACCCCCGGATGCGACATCACCGGCGAACATGCGCCTGAGGATAGTCCCGCTTCTTGCTTCGTCTCCAGCTGCCCACTTTAGCCAGCCACTGTCCCACTTGCAGGCAATAGGTCCAGAAAGACGGACCGGCGAGCGATGCCAGACTGCTCTGCTGCCGAGCCGTGATGAACTGCGCAGACCGGTCGCTAGCCCCGGTCACGGTTGCGGAGGGCACGCCACTTCTGGGTCTTCTCGCCCTCATCTGGCCCGGTCTCGCCCCGGGTCGCTGCCTCCACCTGCTCGGTCAGCTTCTCCGGGCTGCTGGCGACAAGCGTCCGCTTGCCGCGGACCGCGACCCACATACTTTCCAGCGGATCAAACAGGATGCCCCACCGGGGGAACCTGGCCCGGAGCGTGCGCGTGTCGTCAGCCGCACGGGCGTTGTCATCTGGCATGGCGTCCCCCTAATCCCTGAGAGCCAGCCTGTTTCCTCAGCATAAGCCGGAGGAGCCTGGACCGCCGGGGATAGCCAGATCCCTAAGAGCACAGGTGTCGGCCGCCGCATCATAAGACACCCTCCGCCCCGGATCTCACCGTTATTTTTGTCCGAACGGACCGTGGCTCACCTCATGTCACCAGCGAGAAGCACATTCTGGTCGAGGATCGTCGTAGCTGCCTCGCCGGCTCGGGCTCACCGCCCCTACCGGCTCCTAAGGATCGTGAAGAGCACTCGCAACGCGAGGATGGCGGCGACGATGAGCAGGTTGTAGCCGATGAACTGGTAGAGGCTGAGGGTGGGGGTGATCTTAGGGCCGCCGGACGTGCCGAGCAGCATGGCGGCGACGATGCCGGAACCGACGCTGAGGAACGTCATCAGGAACTGATAGACCAGGCCAGTGATCATCCGGCGGTCACGTTCGTCAGCGAACTGCCGCACGTTGACGCTGAGCCTGCCTTGTTCCAGTGCGCCGGTGACGCGGTCGAACCGGCGGGGCAGCCGGCGCAGCACGGGGAGCAGCGCGGCCAGTTCGTTGGTGAGGGTCTTCTGCACGGCTCCGGGAGACACCTGTGCGGCTATGCGGTCCGCCGCGTACGCGCGCGCTTCTCCGGCTATGTCGATCTTCGGCGTTAGCAGGCTGAGGGTGCCTTCCAGGGTGCCGAGAGCGCGCAGGACGGTGGCGACCTCGGGCGGGATGGACAGCTCGAAGCGGGAAGCCAGGCGGAACAGGTCGGTGAACATCTCGGCAGTGGCGGCACCGCCCGCGAGGTGGCGGGCCATGAACCGGCCGAGCGCCCGCTCCAGCTGCTGCTCGTCGATGTCGTCCGGGCGCGTGACCAGTTCCAGCAGCGCGTCGTGGAGCGCCGCCGAGTCGCCGCGGCCGATCGCGGACAGCAGGTTCAGCAGCGCGGCTCGCTGCTGGGCGTCCAGGCGGCCGACCGAGCCGAAATCAAGCAGGGCGAGGCGCCCGTCAGTGAGCAGCAGGACGTTGCCCGGATGCGGGTCGGCGTGGAACACGCCACCCTCCGTGATCTGGTACACCATGCTGCGCAGCAGCGCCCGGGCCAGCGCGGCCCGGTCAAGCCCATTGTCCTCGATCAGCGGTCCCGCCGCGCGCAGGTTGACTCCGTCCAGCCACTCGATGACGAGCACATGTTCGGTGCACAGCTCCTCGTGTACGGCCGGAATCACCACCGGGACGCGCCGCCCCACGACGCGCTGCTGCGTCTTCCAGGTGGCGGCCATGGCGGCCATGTTCCGTGCCTCCACGCGGAAGTCGAGTTCTTCCCGGATGGCGGCGCCGAACCCGCGGGCCACGCCGACCGCACCCATCGCGCGCGCCCAGCGGGCGTGCTCCTCGAGCCTGGCCGCCAGCCTCAGCAGGATGTCCAGGTCCTGTTCGACGGTGGCGCGGATCCCGGGCCGCTGGACCTTCACCGCCACCGTGGCGCCCGGGCCGGCTTCGCGCCGCAGCCAGGCCTTGTGTACCTGGGCGATCGACGCGGCCGCGGCCGGTTCCGGCTGCAGCTCCGCGAACACCTCCCTCGCCGGCGCCCCGAGCGATCGGCTTATCAGTTCCTCCACCTCCTCCCACCGTGCCGGTTCGGCCTGATCCTGGAGCCGGGAAAGCTCGTCGGTGAACTCCTCGGGGAGCAGGTCACGGCGAGTGGACAGCAGCTGGCCGAACTTGACGAAGGTAACCCCGCCCTCTTCCAGCGCACGCCGCAGCGACACCGCGATCGCCGCCCGCCCCTCAGCCGTCTCCCAGCCACGCAGCGACCGCCCCTGCAGGTAGGGGCCCAGCCCGTGCCGCACCAGGATCCGGCTGATCTGCGCGTAGCGCCGCGAGCGCCCGATCGAGCGCCGTGCACGCAGGGCGAGCTCCACCGGCTGCGGCGCGGCCCCGGTCGGCACCAGCGCCTCCGCCGCCACGATGAAGATCATCGCGACGATCAGCGGGACGCCAAGCGCGACGCTGAAGAACGCGGCCAGATGCCCGGACTGGGTCGCCCGGAGCGCCCTGCCCACGATCAGCGCGGCGACGAACCCGACCAGGCCCGCGATCAGCGCCCGCAGCGCTCCGACCGGCAACCCGAGCAGCCGCCTCGATACCCACGCCAAGGCCGCCACCAGCACGATGCTGGTGGCCAGCACGACCGCCGCAAACACTATTCCGTTCACTCCGACACCAAACTATATGGACAGGAAGATAAGCCTATTCCGCCCGGCCCGACCGCTGATTTTCCCTCGGCTGCGCGGTCTGAAGGGGGAAGACCAGGCTGAAGGAGGCTCGCATGGCCCGGCTGATCTACTCGGCCATCATGTCGCTCGACGGTTACATCGCCGACGCGGACGGACGTTTCGAATGGGCGGCGCCGGAGGAGGAGGTGCACGCGTTCGTCAACGAACTCGAGCGGCCGGTCGGCACCTACCTCTACGGCCGGCGGATGTACGAGACGCTGCGCTCCTGGGAAACCGCGCATACGGTCGCTGACCAGCCGCCCGTCGCGCTCGACTTCGCGCGGATCTGGCAGGCGGCCGACAAGATCGTCTATTCCACCACCCTCCAGACGCCGGACACCGCCAGGACCCGCATCGAGCGGGACTTCGATCCGGCCCAGGTCCGCAAGCTGAAGGAAGCGGCCGGCCGTGACCTCACCGTGGGCGGCGCGCGGCTCGCTGCCCAGGCCATCACGGCCGGGCTGGTGGACGAGTACCAGCTGTTCGTCGTCCCGGCCGTCGTGGGCGGCGGCACCCGGGCCCTGCCGGACCAGGTCCGCCTGAACCTGGCCCTGGCCGAGGAGCACAGGTTCGGCAGCGGCACCGTCTACCTCTGTTACCGCCCGGCCTAGGAAGGGCCGGCGTCAGCCGGCCTTTCAGACTCGGCGGCAGATATCCGCGACGATGGCGGGTGCGGCAGGCAGATGACGCAGCACGATCTCGGTGGTCCGCGTGAACTCCAGGTGCCCGCGCCCGTCGCTCAGCCGCTCCCGCTCCATGCCCCGCTCGTAGTATGCGCGCAACAAGGCGGCGTCGTCCGCCTCCATGCCACGCGACTGTGGCACATCCCGTTCCCTCCGGCCACCCATTAATGCGAGGGTATGGGCATGCGGCTGAGGATGCGGATCGTCTCGCTGACCGCGGTTGCCGTCATCGCCGGCGGCGTCGCGGCATGCTCGCCCGCGGCCGGCCGAGTTAATCCGGGGCCCGCGGCCAAGCAGGCCGTGTCCGCCGGGACGCGCCCGCCCGCCGCGTCGGCCCGTCCTAGCACGCCCGCCGCGTCGGCCCGTCCTAGCACGCCTGCCGCGTCGGCCCGTCCCAGTCCGTCCGCCAGCCCGGTGATCCAGGTCACCGGCGCGCCCAGCGGGGTGAAGGCCAAGGGCGCGGTGCTCGCCGACGCGGCCAGCGGCCAGGTGCTGTGGAGCCGTGATCCCGGCACTGAACGGCCGATGGCGAGTGTCACCAAGGTGATGACCGCCCTGCTGGTGCTGGAAGCCGGCGACCTCGGGCGGGAGATCCGGGTGCCGAAAGCGGCGTTCGACTACGTCTGGAAGTACGGCGGTGAAAGCGCGGCGCTGCACCCCGGAGACGTACTCACGGCGCAGCAGTTGCTGGCGGCGCTGCTGGTGCCGTCCGGAGCGGACGCGGCTTATACCCTCGCGAACGCCTACGGTCCCGGCCTGGATGCCTTCGTCGCACGGATGAACGCGACCGCGGCCCAGATGGGCATGACGCACACCCATTTCACCTCGCCGGACGGGCTGCCCTATCCGACCGGGACCGCGACCTACTCCACGCCGTCTGACCTGCTCACGCTCGGCCTCGCGGCGATGCGGTACCCCGTCTTCCGGTCGATCGTGGACCTCGGGTTCTACCACTTGCCGAAGGGGCACGGGCACCACCAGTACTGGTGGGACAACACGAACGGGCTGATCGGCTCGTATCAGGGCGCCGTCGGGATCAAGACCGGCTACACCGACGCGGCCCGGCACTGCCTGCTGTTCGAGGCGGTCAGGAATGGGCGGACGCTGATCGGGGTCGTCCTGGGCAGCCCCGCCACCGGCCCGGCGGCCGCCGCGCAGGACGCCGAGAAGATGCTGAACTGGGGCTTCCATCTCCGCCCGCATGCCCTCAGCTAGCAGGGGGAGATACAGCCAGCGGCCGGGCTGACACCGGTGCAGGTTGAAATTCTTTTGCCAAACGAACCGCGGTGCTTCCCCATCTGATCGGCGCACCGCGCCTCAGGCGTACTCGTCATGACGGCGGATCCAGGTCTGGAACCCGTCGCCCTCATCGCGGGCGGTCTCAGGCTGCGGCGTGGGACCGGAAGGTTAGCTGGTACGCGTGCGGGGTCACGCGGTTGATCCGGGTGAAGTGCGTACGCATCTGGTGGGCGGATCCGAAGCCGCACAGGGTGGCGATGCGCTCGATGGTGTCGTCGGTGTTCTCGAGCAGGTCTTGCGCGCGGCGGACTCGCTCGGCGCACAGCCATTGCAGCGGCGTGGTGCCGGTCGTCTCGCGGAATCGCCTGGCGTAGGTGCGAGGGCTCATCATGGCCTGGCGGGCGAGGTCCTCGACCGTCAGCGGCAGTTCGAGGTGCTCCCTGGCCCAGTCCAGCGATGAGCCGAGGCCCTGGGAGCCGCTGGCGGGCACCGGCTGCTCGATGTACTGGGCCTGCCCGCCTTCTCGGTGCGGCGGGATGACGAGCCGACGGGCGAGAGTGTTCGCGATCCTGGTTCGACGTCACCCGAATGTCGCGGATCAGTACTTTCGGCGACGCCAGGGCTGACGGCGGCGGAGCTGTGGGATACGGCCGTGGACCGCAAGGAAGCAACGCGTTGCCACAAGATTTTGCCGTGATCAGACTTGACAAGATCACGAGACGTTAACTAGATTTAATTAAATCAAGTTAGAGATCTAGGAGTACTCGTGTCAGACGACATCTTGAGGTCCGAGCTTGAGCAAGTGCGCTCGGAGCTGGCAGCCGCCGAGGTTGAGTACGCCAGCCTGGGGGCGAAGATCAGTGGGTTGCGGGCCCATGCCGAGGCGCTGAACCAGGCACTCTCAGGCGCGGGTTCACATAGCGGCAAGGTCAGCCGCGGCAAGCCCCGCACCGAAGCCATCGTGGATGTTCTGAAGGAGGCTGACGCCGAGATGACTATCAAGGATGTGATCGCGGCCCTGCATGACAGCGGACGTGACCAAGAGAGCTATGACAACGTCGGAGTTGACATGGCATACCTGGCCGACCGGGGGCGGATCGTCAGGCTACGGCGGGGCGTCTATTCTCGCCCGGACCGCATCGTGATCCCCCTGACGGCGGGCAGTCTCAATAACAACTACATCGCTGTGGGAAACCACCTCGGCTTTTTCCCGGCGGATGCGGTCGGTGCAGCGAATGCCGATGAGGGGGAGGGCGCCATGCTGACCCTCCACTACGCCGGTCTTCCCGACCCGGTGGAGACCGACATCGCCGGTAGTCCCCACCTGGACTTCCGGCGCCGCAGTTCCATCAGGAAGTTCTTCAAGCACCACAAACTTCAGCCAGGCGACGAGATCGCGATCGAGAAGAAATCCGATTATGAGTACCGCGTCGTGCCCGTCCGCTGAGCGGCTTGGCGCGGCACGCACCCAGTTCCGTTCGGCCTCAAATCGCGGGACAGGCACTCATCCCAGGCGAACATCGCGGCCTGGCGCAGCAGGCTGTGTTGCCCGAGGTCTTCCTGAGGCCAGCGGCCGCGGATCGGCCGCGTTAGGGCTGCGAGCCGTGGCCTACCCGACCAGTTGGTTCATGTTCCGATACCCTGAAGTCAGCAATCTGCGAAGGAGAGCCCGGTCATGACAGTTCTGGTGCCGATGACCGTCGAGCAAGACGAAGACGGCTGGTGGTGCGCTCACGCCCGGCTCGGTCCGAACGTGGGAGCGAACGGCCAGGGACGGACCAGGAAAGAGGCTCTTGACGATCTGCGTGAGGCTGTCCTGGCCTCGTTCGAGGCCGATGGCGGTATTCCGGAGTGGCTAGTGCGTTCAGATCTTCTGGCGGTGGACGTCGATGAGGTTGCCTGATGCCTCCGCTGCCGGTCCTGCCAGGCTTGCGCGTCGTCCGGGCTCTGGAGAAGGCCGGCTTTGAGGTGGTCCGTATCCGCGGAAGCCACCACGTCTTGCGACACCCGGACAGCCGTGGTACCTCGGTGCCTGTGCACGGGAACCAGGAGGTGCGAGTCGGCACACTACGCGGGATCTTGCGTGACTGCCGGCTGACTGTGGATGAGTTCCTAAATTTGCTGGACTAACCTCTCCCGCCTGGAAGAGAACACCGCAGCTGCCGAACTGACCCTCACCGGCGCGGATCCCCGCCTCGACGCTCTCACGGTCACGGGCGAGCCCTCTGTGCGAAATCGAACTAGGTAATAACTGGTCCTACGGCATCACTCCGCCCCTGCCCCGATAGCGGCGGCCAGGCTCCGTCAGGCCCCGGGCATCGGGGCGGCCAGGTGACCATGAACCTTGCGGCCAGGTGTCCACAAGATTTGCGGCCAGACGTCCGCGTGTTGTGCGGCCATCTGACCATCATGACCGCTTGGCCGGACCACACTGAACCGCTACCTCGAACTGCTGTCGGCCGTCTTCCTCATCACGAAGATCCCCGCCTGGTCAGCAGGCCAGACCCAGCGGGCCATCGGCACGCCCAAGCTGGCCTTCGTCGACCCCAGCATTGCCGCACACCTGCTCGGCCAGGACGTTACGCGCCTCCGTGAGCCCGACGGAGCGGCCGGACCCATGATCGAGACGTTCGTGCTGATGGAGCGTCGCCACCAACGCCCTGATCCGCGCGGTCGCCTTCGACAGTCTCGGGCTGGACCACCCGGCGGTCCCCGCCCTGGACGGCCAGGTTGCTGCCGACGCGCTCATCGGCGCCTTGCCATCAGCGCGGCCAATATGGCGATTGCGGGGTCCGGCGGATCTTGCGTGTACACAATTTCGGGTACACTACGGGCATGGACGACAGCCAGACTCAACTGAGTGTCCGGGATGCCCGCGCGCACTTCGCCGAGCTCATCACGCGAGCCCAGGACGGAACGCCTACCGTCATCACGCGCAACGGCCAGGCCGTGGCCGCCGTCGTCCCCATCGAGGACTTCAACGCCCTCGAAGACGCCATTGACCGGTACTTCGCCAGGGAAGCCGACCGTGACCTGGCAGAGAATCCCGACGCGCCGACTTACAGCATGTCCGAGGTCGTCGCCGCGATCTTCGAGGAAGAGCCCGGCAAAGGCGCCGCGTGAAGTACGCGTTCCGGTGGCGGGAGCGGGCCGTCAGGCAGCTGCGGGCCATCCCCGAGCCAGCCGCGCTTACGATCTTGCGAGCGCTTACGCCGCTGGGGGACGATCCGCGCCGCCCGGATGCCAACGTCAAGAAACTCTCCGGGTACGACGACCGTTACCGGCTGCGCGTCGGGGACTACCGCGTTATCTACGAGGTCGTGGACGGTCAGCTCGTCATCCTGGTCGTGGGGGTGGGGCATCGCAGGGAGATCTACCGGGCGATGTCTTGAGGATGCAGGCCAATGCCAGTTGAAGGCTGCTCACTGGCAAGGTGCCAAAGGGCTCGGCGGCGACCAGTGAGGATCCGGGTGGTCCCCGGCGGCCACCGGATTAGCGCGGATTTCCGCACCGGTATTTCGGCCCTAGGGTCAGGCGAATTCGAAGTGGAGTTGGCGTCCGCCCCACCAGGGGACGGCGGTGTCGGCGGGCAGGTCGGCCTCGCGGAGGACGGGTGAGTAGGCGCGGCGGTTGATCTTGACGGTGATGCCGGTGCCGTCGGTGATGATCTCGCCGGGGGTGTCCGGGAAGCGGCGCTGGAGGGTGTCGGGGGTGGCGTGGGCGTAGTTGCCGGGCAGGCGGAGCCGGAAGGCGGCGAGCAGGGCCTGGGCCAGGACGCATAGGACGACGTGGAGGTCGACGTTGAGGTTGACGGCGCTGGACAGGGCGTCGGCGCAGAATGCCTGGATGATCTCGGCGAGGCGCTGCTCGATGGTCATCCGCCGGGCGTACCGCTCGATCAGGGCCCGGGTGGTGATCTGGTCGTCGTTGGTGATGATGACGGTGGGGGCGTCGCGGCCCAGGCCGGTGACGATGAGCTGGCGGACGGTGCCGGGATAGCTGGTGAGTTTCACGGCCGCGGATTCGGCGACCTTGGGCTTGTTGTGCCGACCGGGCCGGGTGATGGTGATCTGCTTGAAGTCCGTGCTGGTCAGGACGTTGATCTGGCGGATGAGGCTGGGTGAGCGCATCCGCAGGGTGGCGAATTTGACGCCGCGGTCGTCGAGCTCGCCGAGGATGGCCTGGGTGGTGACCTTCTGGTCCATGATCAGCATCTTCGGGTCGGCTCCGGAGACGGCTTTCCAGTGGTCGCAGAAGGCGATGACCTCGCGGTTCTGGCTGGCCTTGGTGAGGTCGGCGTTGGCGTAGACCAGGTTGTGCGTGCCGGTGTCCTGGGCGAAGAAGGTCAGCACGCTGCGCGAGCGCTGGGACCGGGTGGGCACGTAGTGCTTTTCCAGGGCCGGATCGTGGCCCCATGCCATCACGGCGTGGAAATCCAGGTCGAAGATGGCCTCGTCGCTGGTGGCGAGCCCGCTGGCGATCATCTTGCGGTCCAGGGCGGTCAGGAACCGCTGCTGGTGGTCATGCGAGAGCCGGTAGGAGTAGTCGGTGAGCGCGGTCTTTTTCGGCAGGATCGACAGCCCGGCCAGCAGGGCGGGGGCGGGGTCGGTGAGCAGGTCATCGACGTGGGATACGCGCCGGGTGGCGGTGAGCTTGAGGGCCAGCAGGGACAGCAGATAGCTGGCGGCGGGGATCGCCGTGGTGCCGGGGTAGCGGGCCGCGGCGGCCAGCGTGGGCAGGTCGAGGGCGACCAGGTCGGGGATGGCCAGCAGCAGCCCGGCCATGGTGGTGTGGGCGCGGGCGGGCAGCGCGGCGAAGTCGATGGGGGCGGCGGCCGGCAGCCGGGTGTCGCGGCCGGAGGTGGCCGGGCTGGTGCTGGCCTCCGGCGCGGGGCCGCGCAGTAGCCGGCCGAAGCCTTCCTCGCGCAGGATGTCGCTGACGGCGGTGCGGTCCAGCGGGGTCCCTTCGCCGGTGAGCCTGGTGCTGATCTCGTAGACCGACAGGCCGTCGCGGCGCAGCTCGATGGCCCGGGCGCGGGCGGCGTCCTTGCGCGGGGCGCTCTTGCGGCCGGGGACGCCGGGCGCCGCGAACACCGCGAGCCTGCTCGCCCGCAGGTCGCGTACCAGGGACGCGAGCGCGTCGCGGGTATACCCGGTGGCGTCGGCGGCCTGCTGCAGCGAGGCGCCCTGGTACAGGTAGGCGCGCAGCGCCTCGTAGCGCCGCTGGTTCACCTGCCCGGCCAGCAGCTCCCAGCCGGGCCGTGGGGCCGGTACAGCGGTCATGGTGCTGATCTACCACAGGCAAGCGGCGGCAGGCTGTATCCGGCTCGCGCGCAGGTCGCGCCCGGTAATGCCCTTCCCGTACCTGATTGCTGCCGTCTGGGGTGATCGAAATCCGGCATTTCACCCTGCACGACATCATGTCTCACATAGATAACAATCTTCGTTCTGGACAACTCACCGGTAATCAAACCCTCGCAAGGGTGCTGGTATCAGGATGGACGCGGGTAACACCGCAGGTCCGTCACCAGCCATGTTTAAAGGGGTGGGGTTGATTTACCGGATCGGAAAGCCGCGTTAGCGCGGCGTTACCTGCGAGACCAGGACGGCATGCGCGCCCCTCGGTGTAGCTGTCGCTGCCCTGGCCGCTGACCCAGGCGCCTAGCTTTTGGACCGCGGAGCCGTAGGCCGCCTGCGAGCGCTAACGGCGGGCGGCTCGGCGGGTGGATGCCTTGTACGCGGCCCGCCGGGCGGCCTTGGCGGTCGTCTTGTCGCTGGCGTGCCTGCCGATCATCGTGAGAACAGCCTCGGCGTCCGGGTGGTCCAGTCGCGCCATGGCCTCGAAGACCTCATCCGGCTTCTCGAGCCCGCTGACCCGCCTGAGTTCCGCGAAGTCGAAGGGGAACCTCTCGTGACCGAGATCAAAGTGACTGAACGGGCCGAACGTATCGGCGATCAGCCATGCGATGTCTGCTCGCTCGGGTTCGAGTTCGGCAGGCAGATCCGTGCCTTCCTGATCGAGACCGGCCAGCCTGACGAGCTGCGGCTTGGCATAGCAGCGGAGCTCGACGCGGTCCAGCGCCTCGCGCCAGGCGGGCTCGGCGGCCTGGCCGAGCCGGGACACGATCGTTATCGCCGCGGTCCGCGTGGCGGCGTTTCCGTCTGCCGCGAAGGCAAGCAGCTCGCGCGCGGCCTGCTCCTCGCCGCGCGGGTCCGTCCATGAGGCCAGCTCGGCCTCGAGGTCGTCGTCGCTGCCATGCATCCACACGAGCACCAGATCGTTCGGGGTCATCTTGTCCGGTGCCGGGAGCAGCGGGACGAACAGGCCGTCCCTCTCCAGCTTCGAGCGGACGGCTTGTATACCGAGCGGCTCCAGCCGCACTGCGTCGTCGGTGACGCTGACGGCACCGAGCCTTTCGAGCTGGCCCAGGAGAAGGCGCAGGGGGTCACCGTGGGCCTCGACCCACTCCTGCCACTGCCTGCCGGCCTCCGCCGCCAGGTCGGCCGTCGCGGCATCCTTGAGGGCGCCGGCCAGCTCGGTGATCCGAACGCCGTCCTGCTGGCTGAGGAACAGCCTCATCACCAGCGCGGGGCCGTGTCCCTCCAGGTCGAGATCGTCGGCGGTGACGGGATCCGAATCGTCCTCCGCCTCCAGGGTGGTGTCCAGGACCTCTGCGAACGCGTACTCCCAGGCCTCCAGCGCGTCACTGTCGTCAGTCAGGTCGTCCAGCCATCCGGCGTCTTCGCCGGGAGCCAGGTCTTCGCCGTCCCTTTCCACGAGCTCGGCTTCTTCGGCCAGCCGGAGGAGGACAGGGTTCACGGCGGCCGTCTGTACCGTCGTTTTGCGGACTTCGCCGGCAAGAGCACGGAGGTCGGCGAGAAGCGCGGATCGCCTCGCCTGGGCGGCGAGTTCCGCCTCTTCAGGCAGGCGGACCGGCGGGAGCACCGGCGGGAGGTCGAACGCGTCCTCGAGGTCTATGTCGTCCCAGTTGGCCGGCTCGTCGTCAAGGCCGCTCAGGTAGTACTCGTCCAGGTCCGCGCCTTCGAGCACCCTGCCGTTCCTGAAGTCCAGGACGAGAGGATCTTTGTCTGCCACGGCTCACCAGCCTAATAACGGCGCACCCTCCGCGGGTACGCCATCCGCGTCACGAGATCAGGATTTTAAGGCTGGCCGCTCCCCAACGCGGTGAGGCGGCGGTTCACGCTTCCAGGTCGGGATGGTGAACGCCTGCTGCGGGCCGAACTCAACGGGTCCCGGCTATCGCATCGCGCCGATGACGCAGCCGCCGGCCCCGGCGATCAGGATGCCGGCCAGCACCTTCCGCGCCTGGGGCGTTCCCGGCTTGGGCACGTGGAAGGCCCAGATGCCGATGCTGGCGTTGACCAGCAGGCTGAGCTGGGCGATGGTGAAGCCGGTTCCGGTGCCCACCCGGGCGACGAGGCCGAGCAGGGCGAGGTCGCCGATGCCGAACAGGACGCCGGCGCCGAGCTGCGTGGCCGCGGGCCGCAGGCCAAGCCGGACCGGCTCGCCGGCCGGGAGAGCCAGGGCCAGGGCGGCGAGCAGGATTCCGATGGCGAGCGGGAAGTTGCTTACCTGCGCGGGTACTGCCGCCCACTGTGCTGGAACGAAGTAACTTCCCCACAGAAGGCCTGCCGCGCCCGCCCATAGCAGGCCGCTGCGTGCTGTGGCAGCAGGCCGGCCCGGTTCGGCCGCCACAGCTGCCCGCGGGGATGGCGGACTGGGCGGGGTGGCGGAGCCGCCCTGGGAACTGACGATCAGGAGTACTCCGGCCAGCACGGCCAGGAGGGCGACGCCGAGGATGGCGAAGCGGGTGCCGGAGAAATGGTCCAGCTCGCCGAAGAGCAGGGCTCCCCAGGCGAACGCGACGATGATGTTGAGCGGCGTCCAGGTTCCGGCGGCCCGGGCGAGCCCGATCGTCTCGGAGGCCTTGAAGGCGGAGTAGTTGCCCGCCGTCCATACCGCGCCGCCGGCCAGCGGCAGCCAGAAGCCCCGCCAGCCGAACTCCAGGCGGACGCCGCCGGCCAGCAGGGCGATCACGGCGACGACGAGGTTGCCGACGGCCACGTAAAAGATCCGGGAGCGCTGCGGCACACCGGGCAGGAGCTGGGCCAGCGGAATCCAGGTACCGAAGGCGGCCACCATGACGAACGCGAGCAGCATAGTCATGGCCGCGCCTGTGTCCCGCCCGCGTCGTGAAGCTCTCTCACTCCCGCTAGTTTATCATCGTTGAACGAGCATAAAATGGGCGGTGAGATGAAGGCAGGACTCCGGACGTCTGCGCAGGCCGCGATCATGCGTGCGGTGCACGGTCACCCCGGCGTGACCCGCGCCCAGGTGGCCGCCGAGATCGGGATCCCGAGCGGCTTCGCGGCCGAGACCGTTGCCCGCCTTGTCGCCGCCCGGCTGGTCTGCGAGCGGCCGGCCCCATCCACGGGCCGGCGCGGCAGGCCGACGACGTCACTGTGCGCGCACCCGGACGGGCCGCTCGTGGCCGCCGCCGCCATCACGCATGACACCTGGCAGATCGCCGTGGTCCAGCTCGGAGGCACGAAGATGGCGGCGACGGTACGCCCGCATCACCGCAACCAGGGCCGCGTCCTCGACGTGGTCGCCGCGGAGCTGGACAGGGTGAGCCAGCGCTTCGGCGCCCGCGTGCGGGCCGCCGCGGTCGCCGTGCCCGGCACGGTCGTGGGCAGCAAGCTCGTGCACGCCCCGGGACTGGGCTGGCATGACATCGACCTGTCGGCACTGTGGCCCCGCTACGAGCCCGGCCGGGAGTTCGTTGCGGGCAACGACGCGACCCTCGCCGGGGTCGCCGAGTCACGCCACGGCGCGTGGCTCTGACGCGGGCACCATGGTGTACCTGCATCTCGACGCCGGCGTCGGCGGCGCGGTCGTCGAGGCCGGCCGTGCGATTCGGGGCACGACCGGTGCCGCCGGGGAGTTCGGGCACATGCCGTTCGGCGATCCTGCCCTACGCTGCCGGTGCGGCGCCAGGGGCTGCTGGAACACCAGCCTCGACGGCCGGGCTCTGGCCCGCCTGCTGCACCAGCGGGTCCCCGCCGACGACGTCGGCTACCTCCGCCGGTGCTCGCCTCGGCCCGCGCCGGGGAGCCCGGCGCGCTCTCCGCGATCCAGGCCGTCGCCAGCTCCATCGGCCGGGGCGTCGCCGGCCTGGTGAACGGCCTCGACCCGCACCTCGTGGTCGTCGGCGGCCTCGGGCCCGAGCTGCTGAACATCGCCGCCGATGAGGTCACTGCCGCCTACCACGACGGGCTTATGGCCTTCCGCGCGATACCGCCGCCGCCGATCGTCCCGGCCCGGCTTGGCCCGGACGCGCCCCTCCTCGGCGCCGCTGACGAGGCGTTCGCCCTGCTGCTCACCGACGAGGGCCTGCAGGCCTGGGCGGCCCGGCAGCTATGAGTCAGGAGCGCACGGCCGCATCGTTGCGTATCAGTCACGCTGGCCGGTAGATGTCGGATCGGTGGTCTACAGGAAGGTCCGGCTTGTCTTACAGGCTGAGATGAACGCGAAGCGCTTGGTCGAGTTCGGTGATGAGCGCCGGTGGCAATTGACCTATACGTGGGCCGATCCGCTCGACAGCCACCGAGCGGATCTGCTCAGCCTGAGCTTTGGAGTCTCGGGTCAATCCGGTCTGGCCTGCTGGCAGCAGAACCTGGAAAGGGTAGATGCGCGCGACGTTTGAGGTCACCGGTACGACGGCGATCACGCCACGCTCGAGCCGGGTTGCCGTGGCATTGGCCGCGTCATTGCTGACCACGACCGCAGGGCGGGTCTTGCTGGCTTCTGATCCGCGGGCAGGATCAAGGTTCACGGTGACGATCTCGCCGCGGCGCATGTCAGCTTCCCAGTCCGTCCGCGGTGACGGTTTCCCATGCCATGGCATCCTCTGAGGAGGCCCAGGAATCCCATGCCTCCTCATACGCTTCTGCGAGCTGGGCAGCTCGCAGAAGCCCGACGGCCTTGTGCAAGACCGCGGACCGGGACTGTGCGCCCTGGGTCTGCGCGTAAGAGTCGAGGAACTCGACATCATCTTCCGGCAGGCTGACACTCACCTTCATACTGTTAATACTACCTCCTATACTACCAGGGTAGCAAGGTTCGATCCCGCAGAGAGTAGGTGCCGATGCCACGAGGTACGGAGTCCGGGGTCGTCTTCGATGATCTCCCGCCCCATGCCACGTCATGCTCACTCGTCCTCGCCGCCGCGCTGGCTCGCCGCCAGGAAGCGGGAGTACCCGCACGGCGCCTGGCGGCAGCTAGGAGGGCAGTAACCGCGGCCGCTATTATGCTGCGCCGCACCAGCCGAGCTGAGTCCCAGGCGATGCGCCCCCGTGAGGGCGACCGGCCGGCCGTGCCGAGTGCCCCATGTCGGTTCCATCCGCTTCGGCGATCGCCGTACGACATCACCATGCCGGCCGCCGTCGTCGCGCAACCCGTCCCCCGCGGCGACGGCCCCCCCGCGTCCTCCACACCTCGACCGGATGCGACGCCAAGTGTCCTGGCGGATTCCCCGGCGCGCAGGATGAGCTCCCCCGTGCCGGGAGGCACTGCTGCAGGACGGATTTTAGGGTGGCGAACTCGCGAGGCCATTTCAGGATCGCCTCGTCGGCCTCGGGCAGTGCCGCCTAGCCGCGCCGCTCGGGCGCTCGGCCGGTTGCGCGCACCCAGGCGAGCCCGACCTGCCAGGGTTCGGCGGGGTAGGAGTTCCGGTAGCGTTGACGGCGGGTGCATCCGGGTGAGTGAAGGCCTGCACGACATGGTCGACGCTGGACCGGGTGGACTGCTCGCCCCACGGGCGGGCCAGGCGGCCTTTGCCCTGCGGGGAGTAGGGATAGGCCGCCGCGGCTGTCGGATGGCCATCAGTCCGCTCTCCTGGCGGCGCGCCGGATTTATGGGGCTGCAGGACAGGACCTGGGTCGCCGCCCTGGCGGCGCACGCTGAGCACGACGATGCCAGCAAGATCGAGACGCGCCCAGGACCGGACCTGCCCGCCTGACGACGTCGTGCAGCGCCTCCATCGCCTCGGCGACCGGGTACCGGAGTCGAAACGGTGGATCTGGTACAGGTCGACGAGCGGTGCCGAGCCGGCTCAAGGAGGCTCGATCTGCTAAGAAGGCTTTGCCACAAGCAGGCGCCTGGACCGTCGTGCATCTTGCCGAACACCTTGGTGGCTAGCACGATGTCCTCACGACGCGAATAGCGCCTGATCGCGCGGCCGACGACCTCCTCCGACGTACCGGCCTGGTAGACGTTCGCGGTGTCCCAGAAGGTGATTCCGAGCTCGATAGCCTGGCGGAAGAACAGCTGTGCGTCGTCGTCGGCCCAGGCCCACTGGTGCTCCTTCGGTCGTGGGGGCGCCGTAGCTCATGCAACCCAGCGCGCCGGCTGATTCAGCCCGGAGGTACCGAGCCGGCTGTGCTCCATGTCGTCCTCTCCTAGCGGGGATCCATCTCGCGTTCGCGAGTGGTGGTGTAGACGGTGAGCGTCAGGCCGTGGTCGGCAGGCAGTTCGATCGAGTTACAGCTACGCCGCCATCGGTCAGCGCCGCGCCGAAGCAGGCCAGCACCGCGGTCATGACGCCGGCAGCAGAGGTCGATGGCCCGCCGGCGCACCGCGGGCGCAGCACGGCGATCACGGCCAGCATCAGGATCAGGGTGGCGGCGAAGAGCAACCGCGCTCCGTGGAACGCCTGTCAGGTTCAGGGGCTGGCTGAGGTGCGCTTGATGATCCGCGGATCTCGTCGATGGCCTCGTCGGCCTGTCTAGAGCGCCGAGTCGCTGGGGCAGGTCACCGACAGCGCCTTGGCGACAGCTCACGCCGCTCTCGTTCGAGAGACTCCGGGCAGAGGCCGGGTCGTGGGCGGCTTCCCGCGACCTGATCAGGAAAGTGGCCGAGGAACGATGGACGTGACCGGCAGCGCGTGGCGCACGAGCAGCTACAGCGGCGACAACGGCGGAGCCTGCGTCGAAGTCGGCACCACCGGCCCGGCCGCAGCCATCCGCGACAGCAAACACCCCGACGGCCCCCAGCTGGCCTTCCCCGCCGACACATGTACGGAAGCCGCCGACACATGTACGGAATTTGCCGAACGGGTGAAGGCGAGCACCTGAACCTGGCTCGAGCCGTCCCGCCGTGGCCTTAGCGGGGCGTTCGTGTGTCTTATGTCCCGGGCGTTTGCCAGGGTCATCTTGGTACGCGGCAAGGTTGGCCAATAATTGTACTCTTGCGTACAACGACGTACAATTTCTGTCATGACATCGATGACCGCCTCGGAGGCCCGTGCCGCGCTCCCCGAACTGCTGTCCCGCGTCGAGGAGGGTGAGGAAATCACGATCACCCGGCACGGCCGTACGGTGGCTGTCCTGGTCCGTCCCGATGCGCTGCGGGGCCGCCGGGCGGATGCCGCGCTTGAGGACGCGGGGCGGATCCATGAGCTGCTCACCCAGGCGGCGGCAGAGCCACTGCCGGAAGGCCCGGGGCTGACCGCGCATCGCGCCGAGGAGTTGATCGCCGGGATCAGGGCCGGGCGAGACGCTCGGTAGTGGACGCCTTCGACGCCGACGTGCTCATTTACGCCGCTGTGCCCGGTCATCCGCTGGGCGAGCAGGTAGCGGCCCTGTTCCGATCCGCGGCTCCGGCGACGGTGGCGGGCATCGGCTCGGTCCTGCTCCTCCCGGAGGTTCTCGCTAGGCCGCTGCGCGACGACGCCACCGACGAGGTCCGCATCCTCGCCGCGCTGCTGGCCAGGCTGGACCTGCGTCCGGTAGACCGGGCCACCGCCGAGCTCGCGACGGCCCTGTCCAGCCGGTACCGGCTCAAGGCCGCGGACGCCACTCACCTGGCCACCGCAGTGGGCATGGGCGCCGACCGGTTCATCACGAACAACAAGCGCGACTTCCCGCCCACGATCACCGAGATACAGATGACCTACCCAGCCGATCTCGCCGACCCCAGCGGCTGGTAGCGGGCGTACTGCTCGCGCCGAATTCCTGCCAGGGCGGCCATCGCGGCCACGTCGGCCGCGGCGGTGCGTATCTGCTCCACCCGCTCAGTTTCGCCGCTTCACCCGCACGCGAGCGCCCGCTCCACCCGGCCACTCGGCCCGGTTAGCGCTGGATGTGAATAGTGCGCCCAAGTGGTACTCTATCTTGTACCACCACCGAAGGGCTGGCTGTCATGTCGATCACCGCGAGCGAGGCGCGCAAGGGGCTCTTCCCGCTGATCAAGAAGGTCAACGAGGACCATGACGCCATCGAGATCGTCTCCAAGCACGGCAATGCCGTCCTAGTCTCAGCCGAGGACTACGCCGCTCTGCGCGAGGGCGCGTACCTGCTGCGCTCGCCGGCCAACGCCCGCCGGCTGCTCAAGGCCTACGAGAACGCCCTGAACGGCCTGCACGTGGCCGAGCATGCCCTGATCGACCCCGACGCGGCAGACGCCCGGTAGCCGGTGCGCCTGGTATTCGAGGACCAGGGCTGGGAGGACTACACGTCCTGGCTCAAGACCGACCGCAAAATGCTCGTCCGGATCAACAAGCTGGTCGAGGGCGTCCGGCGGGATCCGTTCACCGGCATCGGCAAGCCCGAACCGCTCAAGTACCACCTGCCTGGAGCCTGGTCACGACGGATCGACGACGAGCACCGCCTCGTCTACATCGTCACCGAAGCAGAGATCATCATCCTCGCAGCTCGCTACCACTACTGACCTCACCGCGCGTTCGGGACAATTGAAATTCTTTTCGCCGAACGGTCCGTGGTTCCTGCCGCCGGTCCCAGACCAGCCTCGACCGCGGGGAGCCAGGCCTGCGGCTCGGTGCTCAGATCGAACGGTGCGGGGCTCGTTGCCAGCCTGCCCTGCCCTTGCACCGTTGTGATACCATTATGGTATGGCTATGACACTTCGCCTGCCGCCCGAGATCGAAGACCAGCTCAAGCAGGTCGCAGAGGTTGAGCACCGCAGCGTGCAGCAGACGGTCCTGGTCGCGATCGAGGAGTACCTGTCGATGCGAGAGACCGCCGAGATCCTCGCCGATCCAGCAGCGCTGCGGGGCCTGGCCGAAGCTAGGGAGTCTGAGCAGTCCGGCGACGTGGTCTACGGCGCCGAAGCGGCGCGCGCGCTTCTGGCTGAGCGAAAGAGGTGAGCTCCGGGCCTTACGAGCTTGGAATGACCCGCCCGGCCCGGCGCGCGATCTCGGAGTTGCTCGCGGAGGATGTAGCCGCCGCGGCTGTTGAATTCATCACCGGACCGCTCCTGGAGGCGCCTTACCGGGTCGGGAAACCGCTCCGGGACACCCTGTCCGGCTTCCACAGCGCCCGGCTCGGTACCCAGTGGCGCGTGCTGTACCGGATCGACGAATCAAAGCATGCGGTCATCGTTCAGGACATCCAGCACCGCTCGTCCGCCTACCGTCGCCGGTAGGCCCGTGGCGGCCTGCTCTCGGCATCGGGCGGCCAGGTAACCCTTAACCTTGCGGCCAGAAGTCCACAAGGTAGGCGGCCAGACGTCCGCGTCTCATACGGCTATCTGAGCATCATTTTCCGAACGAGCCGTGGTGCTTGCTTCAGGTAATCGGTCATCAGCGCCGCTGGATGAGGGTGTCCTGCTGCTGGGCCGCAGCACCTGGCAGTTGTTCTCGCGGCTGTGGCCGGGCCGCGGCGACCCGTTCTCCGCACGGATGAACGCCGTGCCGAAGCTAAGGGGCTGACCGAGCACCCGTCGGGCTTGCGGACCGACCGCCTCCGCGATTAGGTCGTGGACCTGCTATTCGATCGCGCTCATCTCCACGGCACAGCAAGCCGGATGTGCCATGGAGAGCGCCCAACCAGAATGTCGGTGGCGCGTGCTGCGATGGACTCATGACCAAGCGTCACCGCCGGGCCCGTCAGGGCTCTCAGCGATCTCTCATCCCTATTCCGACCGCGAGCCCGCCGGGCGATCCTCAAAAAATAAGTAATCGTTATACTGAGGAGGTGCGGTGGGAGGTCCTGCTCCTGGAGCCCGTCAACGACTGGTTCCTCGGCCTGTGCAAGAACGCGCCCGCCGTAGCAGACAAGGTCGAGCAGGCCATCGACGAACTAGCCATCTGGGGCCCGCAGCTCGGCAGGCCGCTGGTCGACAGGATTCATGGAAGCAAGGTCCATAATCTCAAGGAACTCCGCCCGCGGGTGGGCGGTGCCAGCGAGGTACGCCTGCTGTTCGTGTTCGACGCCGCCCGTGAGGCGATCATCCTGGTCGCCGGAGACAAGGCGGGACGCTGGAGCGGGTGGTACGCGGAAGCGATCCCGCTCGCGGAGGAACGCTACGCGGTGTATCAACGACAGAACCGCGAGAAGGAGCAGTGATGAAGGCAGTCCGCTGGGAAGACACCAAGCGGGAGATCCGGGAGCTTGAACCCGGCTGGGACACTCCCGACCGCGTGGCAGAGCGGGAGCGGAGCCGGGCGGAGATGCGCGCCGAGCAGCGCGGCCATCAGCTCGCGCAGCTGCGGAAGAATGCCGGGCTTACCCAGGCGCAGATCGCTGCCCTGATGGGCGTCACACAGGCGCGGGTCTCCCAGATCGAGCACGGCAAGATCACCGAGGTGGACGCCATCCGCGGGTACGTTGAAGCCCTCGGCGGCACCGTCGATGTCATCGCTCGCGTCGGCGACTGGACGATCAAGGTCGCGTGAACACGACTCCGGTGGTTCGAACGGACGGTGGTAGTTCTGCCCGTTTCCCTGCTCCCGACGTCGGCGGCGTCTTCACGACAAGCGGCAACCGCCTCAGCCAGCACCTGCGCCCGGTGCCCTGATGAGCTCAGCCCTACATACCGCGGCCTGTTCGGCCGGGCGTGACATTACCGAGCTTGGTCGACGTATTCGAGGAAGATCCGCTGGTCGAAACCTCCGCGCTCGGCGCGCTTGCGGCCTGCTTCGGACACAATTTCGACACGGACCACGCGATCTTGCAGGCCACCGTCGACAACGACCTGCCCGAACTCGAACGTGCCGTCCAGGCGCTGGCCGCGGCCCTGCCACCCTAAGACTAGCCAGTAAGCCCATGCTCCTTCCCGGCCGTATCAGTCGGTGGTGGATGTCGTTCATATCTACTGGCATAACCACTAGGTCTTCAAGGCGGCTATGCGGAATTGACACATCGCCTAGCGGAACCAGCAGTGCATACGCAACTAGGCTTGGCTCGGCGCTGATCCTGGCGGGGAAACGGCCACATATCGATCAGCGGTATGTGAACTTGGGGTGGTTGGTTTTATGGCGCGACTTGAGGATTTGACCAAGGGCGCACTCGTTCGAGGTGTTCTCGGGGATCGTGTCGTTAAGGTCGTTGACCTCGTCTGGCACGGCTCTAGTGCGGTAACCCTCACCTTCACGGACGAGCTCACCGGCAAGGCTGACCAGGAGTTGCTCTACCGCGAGGATGAAGCGCGGCTCGTGGTCCAGGCAGCCGGGCGAGCCTGGTCGATGGACGCCGACGGGAACCTCTTCCGGCTCGTGTCGGAGGCAAAGCGCATATCCCTTGCTTACCTGTTTGACCCGTTCCTTGCGGTTCAGACGTCGAACCTCGACCCGCTGCCGCACCAGATTGAAGCTGTCTACGAAAAAATGCTGCCGCGTCAGCCTCTGCGGTTCCTGCTGGCTGACGATCCGGGTGCTGGCAAGACGATCATGGCCGGGCTGTTCTGCAAGGAGCTGATGATCCGGGGCGACGTCGAGCGTTGCCTCATCATCGCCCCGGGGAGCCTTGTCGAGCAATGGCAGGATGAGCTTTGGCACAAGTTCGCGCTCTCCTTCGACATCCTGACCAAGGACATGATCGAGGCCGCGCGCAGCGGAAACCCGTTCGCCGAGAGGCCGCTACTGATAGCACGCCTTGACCACCTGTCGCGTAACGAAGATCTCCAGGTACAGCTGGCCGCCACCGACTGGGATCTCATCGTCGTGGACGAAGCGCACAAGATGGCTGCCCACTACGTGGGCGGCGAGACCAAGGAAACGAAGCGTTACAAGCTCGGAAGGCTGGCCGGTTCCCTGGCCCGTCATTTCGTCTTGATGACCGCCACCCCACACACTGGCATCGAGGAAGACTTCCAGCTGTTCCTCGCACTGCTGGATGGTGACCGCTTCGAGGGGAAGCCACGAGACGCCTCGCACGCGATCGACACCTCGGACCTCATGCGGCGGCTGGTGAAGGAGAAGCTGCTCAAGTTCGACGGCACCCGGCTCTTTCCGGAACGACGCGCCTACACGGCGGTGTATCCGCTGTCCGACGACGAGACCTTGTTGTACAAGCGCGTGACCGACTACGTCGTCGAGGAGATGAACCGCGCCGACCGGCTCAAGGTGGAAGGAGATGGCAGACGCGGCGCCATCGTGGGATTTGCGCTTACCACCTTGCAGCGTCGCCTTGCTTCCTCACCGGAAGCGATCTACCAGTCTCTGTCCCGTCGGCGCAAACGTCTCGAGAAGCGACTCGGCGAAGAGCGGACTCGCAGGCGCGGGGAAGAGCTGGCGGCGTCCAAGGTCCGGGATAATATCCGTGCCCTGGACGATGACACCGACCTCGATGACCTCCCGCAAGGAGAGCTCGAAGAACTCGAGGAAGAGCTGGTCGACGAGGCCTCGGCGGCCAGCACCATCGCCGACCTGATGCTGGAGATCGCCACCCTGGCCGATCTCGAAGAACTTGCCCGCCAGCTACGCGACTCTGGTACCGACCGGAAGTGGGAGGAGCTGTCACAGATCCTCCAGCGCACTCCCGAGATGTATGACAGCGAAGGCACCCGGCGAAAGCTGATCGTATTCAGTGAGCACCGCGACACCCTCAATTACCTTGCCCGCAAGCTTCGCGCGCTGCTGGGCCGGGAGGACGCGGTCGTGTCGATTCACGGGGGGATGCCTCGTGAACAGAGGAGGAAGATCCAGGAAGCTTTCATCCACGATAAGGAGGTCCTGATTCTCGTCGCGACCGACGCCGCGGGCGAGGGGATCAACCTGCAGCGCGCTCATCTCATGGTCAACTACGACCTGCCGTGGAACCCGAACCGCATCGAGCAGCGGTTCGGCCGGGTGCACCGTATCGGCCAAACCGAGGTCTGCCACCTGTGGAACCTGGTTGCCGAGGACACCCGTGAGGGCCAGGTGTTCCAGCGGCTCTTCGAGAAGCTGGATGAGCAGCGTAATGCGCTCGGCGATCAGGTCTTCGACGTCCTCGGCGAGGCCTTTCACGGCAGGAGTCTGCGTGACCTGCTGATCGAGGCGGTCAGGTACGGCGAACGGCCCGACGTGAAGCAGAGTCTCAAGATCGTCGTGGACGCCACCGTGGGCGAGGCGCTGCGCCGGGTGGTCCATGAGCGTGCGCTGGTCAGCGACGTCATGACGGCTGGTGACGTGGAGCGGATCCGGGCGGAGATGGAGCGTGCCGAGGCCCGCAATCTCCAGCCGCACTTCATCCGCTCCTTCTTCCTGACCGCCTTCACTCACATCGGCGGGGTTATCAAGGAACGCGAGCCAGGCCGGCTCGAGATCAGCAACGTCCCGGCCGAACTGCGCCGCCGTGATCGTCAGATCGGCGTTGGAGCTCCCTTGCAGCGTCGGTACGAGCGCGTGACCTTCGAGAAGGGTCTCATCGCCCCGCAGCGCGGGCCGCTGGCCGAGTACGTGACGCCAGGCCACCCACTGCTTGACGGGACCATTGACCTGATCATCGAGCGCTACGACAGCCTGCTCAGGCAAGGGGCAGTGCTGATCGATGAACACGATTCAGGCCTGCAGCCCCATGTGCTCGTCTACTTGCAGCATTCGGTGGTTGACGGCCGTGCGGACCAGGCTGGTAACCGCCGCGTCGTGTCCAAGCGCTTCGAGTTCGTCAGCGTCGACCCCGAGGGCTCCGCTCACGCCGCCGGGTGGGCTCCCTACCTGGATCTTCGTCCAGCCACCGCGGATGAGATGGGGCTTCTGACGTCTGTGATCGATGGCGGATGGGTCCGCGCCGATCTCGAAGACGCTGCGGTTGGTCACGGGGTCAGCCTCGCCCGGGCGCACCTGGAGGAGGTGCGGCGCCGGGTCGTCGATCGCGTTCAGCGGACCACCGCGGCCGTCAAGGCCAGGTTGGAGTCGGAGATCCGTTACTGGGATCATCGCGCTCACCAGCTGAGAGAACGTGAGCTCGCTGGAAAGCTTCCCAGCAGCGGAATGAACTCGGCGAAGGCGCGTCAGCGGGCAGACGAGCTTCAGGGCCGCCTCAAGCAGCGCCTCGAGGACCTGAACGCGGAACAGCAGTTGTCGTCGCTGCCGCCGGTCGTCACCGGCGGCGCGCTGGTCGTGCCCGCTGGGCTGCTGTCCTCTCTGCGGGGCGCAACCACGCGGGATGTCGCCGAACGAGTACGGGAACGCTCCGCCGTCGAACGAGCCGCCGTCGACGCCGTCATGACCATCGAACGCGCTCTCGGCCATGACCCGGTCGAGATGCCGACCAGCAACAAGGGCTATGACATCGAGAGCAAGGCGGCCGACGGATCCCTGCTGTTCCTCGAGGTGAAGGGCCGCGCGCGTGGTGCGGAAACGTTTATCGTCACCAGGAGCGAGATCGGTATCGGACGCAACCTGCCCGACCAGCACATCCTCGCGCTCGCGGAGGTCTCGGCGGCCGGATTCCCGGACGTCCGGTACGTCCGCGGGGCGTTCCGGGATATCGTCGACCTTCCCTTTGACGCGATAAGCGTCAATCTTCCCTGGAGCTCGTATTTCGGCCGGGGTGACGTGCCGGCATGACATCGGAGGAGGTCATTGAGGCCAGGTCATTGCCCGAAGGCGAGCGTCCGGCTCCCCGCGCGCTCGTTTCCCAGGCCCGGGCCCTCAGGGAGGCCGTTTCCGTAGTAGTCGCGGCTCCTCCTGCCCGACTACGCGCGGCCCGGGCCGCATACGAACTGGCACGCGACGATGTCGTGCGCCAGCAGCTGGCCGAGCTTCCCTTGGCTCGGCTCAAGGAGACAACACAAGGCAGGCTCCGGCTGGGACTCATCGAGGGCGCCGGATACCGGACCGTCGGCCAGGCAGCGGCCGCCGGGGTCATTAGGCTCCAGCAGATACAGGGTGTCGGTCCCCAGACAGCAACTCAGGTAGTATCCGCGGCCCGGCAGCTCGCCAGCGCGATGACGCAGAGCGTCAGGCTGCAATTCGACCCCGATGTCCGCCCGCCGACGCAGACTAGGCTGCTGGGTGAACTCCACGCCTACGGGGTGGCGCGCCAGGCGGCCTCGCCCGGTCAAGAGAACCTCGAAGACATAGCAGCAGCACTCGATGCCGTCCTGACCGGATCGCGGCGCGCGGCTAGCCGACTGAGGATGTTCTTTTCCGGCGCCCGCAAACGCGACGAGGGCCGGGGCGCCCTGAGCCAGCTCGGCGACCTGATGAGAGTAGCGCGCCAGTCAGGTTTGGACGCCCGGCTCCAGCAGAGCCTCGCGGCGCTGGCCGCGAAACCGCCCGACGCCGTCGGCCTGTGGCAGGACTACGAGGAACGTGCCGTCTTCTACAACGGGCTGCTCATCGAGGTCGGCGAGCTCACGCCCGACGTCGAAGCCGGGCAGGGCTTCATCCCCGCGGAGATCGCGCGGCGGGTCCATCAGCACCCACTCGACCTCTCCCTCATGCACGCGTCCCTGCGCGGGTACCAGGCCTTCGGCGCGAAGTTCGCGCTCTGCCAGCGCAGGGCGATGCTCGGCGACGAGATGGGCCTGGGCAAGAGTGTGGAGGCCCTGGCCGCGATGTGCCATCTCCACGTCGAAGGCCAGCGGCATTTCCTCGTCGTGTGCCCGGCGAGCGTCCTGGTCAACTGGACTCACGAGATCAGGCGGCACAGCGAGCTGCAGTCCTATCGGTTGCACGGCCCTGACCGCCAGCGGAACTTCCAGGCGTGGACCCGCACCGGCGGCATCGCGGTCACCACCTACGACTCGCTGCGCTCACTGCCCAGGCCCGCGGGAGTGGACCTCGGCCTCCTGGTGGTCGATGAAGCGCATTACACCAAGAACATGAATGCCGAACGCACCAAGGCGGTCCGGGAGTGGGCAGGAACGACCAGCCTGGTCCTGTTCCTCACCGGTACTCCGATGGAGAACCGGGTCGAGGAGTTCCGAGTCCTGGTCAGCCACCTTCAGCCTGGCCTGCTGCCACGCATCAACAACGCGGACGGCCTGATCGGCGCCGGTCATTTCCGGGCCGCCGTCGCGCCCGTCTACCTCCGTCGCAACCAGTCCGACGTGCTGGAGGAACTGCCTCCCCGCGTCGACACCGAGGAGTGGGTCGAGCTCAGAGGCCGCGACTGGGAGGCGTACCGGGTCGCCGTCGCCGCGGGTAACTTTATGGCCATGCGCCGGGCTGCCTACGCGCCCGGCCACCCGGCGGATTCCGCCAAGCTCGGGCGGCTCGTCGAGATCGTTGAGGAAGCGTCGGCCAACCGGCGCAAGGTTGTGGTCTTCTCCTATTTCCGGGACGTGCTGGACATCATTGCCGCCCTCCTCGGCGGAGCGGCGGTCGGCCCGCTAACGGGCAACACCCCGCCGATCCAGCGGCAGACCATGGTCGACGAGTTCTCGGCGCGCCGCGGGCCCGCGGTCCTGGTCAGCCAGATCCAGGCCGGGGGAGTGGGCCTGAACATCCAGGCCGGCTCCGTGGTGATCCTCACCGAGCCGCAGTGGAAACCCACGATCGAAGACCAGGCCATCGCCCGCTGCCACCGCATGGGCCAGGTCCGCTCGGTCGACGTTCACCGTCTGCTCGCCGAGGACACCGTAGACCAGCGCATGCTCGAGATCCTCGCCACTAAAGCGGTCCTCTTCGACGAGTACGTCCGCCGCAGCGAACTGAAGGACCAGAGCCCCGATGCTGTCGATGTATCTGACCTGAAAGCCGCCCAGGACGTCGGAAACCAGGTAGAGGCCGAGCGCCGGATCATCGAAATGGAACGAAAGCGCCTCCGCATGGAAACTGACTCTTCGCCTAGACCCAACCCCGCCTCCCCGTAAGCCGAGCGTGCCATGCAGCCCCCGCCAGGTTAACCGCAAGGCCAGCGCCGGTTCGGGAGAGTGAAATTCCAATTTTTCAGAACGAACCGTGATGCCTGACCACGCGACATCAGCTGACTTGGCCGACGTATTCGAGGAAGATCCGCTGGTCGAAGCCGCCGCGCTCGTCCCGCTTGCGGGCCGCCTCCGCTACGACATCCTCCCAGCTCATCCCGTAAGAAGCGGCCAGCGCCCGCAGAACTTCCAGCACGTCCGCCAGTTCCGACCGCAACTGCCTGCCCGACGCCGCCTGGGCTTCCTCGGCCTCCTCCATTAGCTTGACCCGCAGTGTCGCCAGGTACCCGGCCTGGTCCAGCATGCGGGTAACAGGCTGACCGCCGCCCGCCTCGATAATGCGTGGTATCCGGTCGCGGACCAGCTTGTGGTAGTCGAGGCGCATGGCCTGAAACGCTATCGTCCGGCAGCGTCACGGGCGAACGTCTCGCACGACGTGATCAGCAAGATCGAGACGGGGGACCGGCCGCCCGCCGAGGACTTCCCGCCCCGCCTCGATGCGGTACCCGAACTGGACACCCGGGGTGCGCTGACCCGGCTGTGGGATCACCTGAAGAAGGGCCACAAGCAGCGCTTGCACGGTTGGTTCCAGGAGTGGGCTGACATCGAAGCCGAAGCCAAAGTGCTGCGCTGGTACGAGCCGCTCGTCGTGCCCGGCCTACTGCAGACCGAGGACTACGCTCAGGCGATCCTCAGTGCTCGCCCCGACGGGAACCTGGACGACCTCGATGGGCAGGTTGCCGCGCGGCTGGCCCGCCAGGCCGTGCTGGACCGCCCGGACGCGCCCCAGCTGTGGTGCGTCCTGGACGAGGGCGTGCTGCACCGCGCCATCGGCGGGCCCAAGGTTATGCGCAGCCAGCTCTACCGGCTGGCAGAGGTGGCCGAACATCCCAAGACCACGATCCAGGTCATCCGCGCCGCTGGCGCCCACGCAGGCCTGCTCGGCGGCTTCATCATCGCCGATCTCGACGCCAGGCCGCCCGTGGCGTACCTGGAGACGGCGGCTGCAACGGCGGAGCCTGCGTCGAGGTCGCCGCCGCCCGCCCCGCCGTGGCAGTCCGCGACAGCAAGCACCCCGACGGCCCGCTGCTGACCTTCCCCGCCGGCCCCTGGCAGGCATTCACCGAGCAGGTGAAGCGAGGCGGCAAGCTCAGTGTAGGTTCCCGGTGAACTTTTCCAATTCTCAGGGGAGTTTTCCACTGGATCTCCAATTGGAAGACTTGCGTGTGTGACTCCCAGCGGTAACTGTCATATGGGAGGGCCCCGGTCGACGACGCCATCGGGCACCTGACGAGCGGGTCGAGCCAGGCCGCGATCCCGTTCAACGAGCCGGGCGGGATCTCCGCGTTCGGGCTGTGGCAGGGCAACGGCGAATCCGGGCCGCAGCCCGCGTCGGGCCGTATCGGCTCGGGCACCTTCGCGGGGCATGCCTGGTCGGCCACCGTCTACCAGGGCCCGTGGGGGGTCTGCGTCATAGCGGGCGGCGGCGGGACCCGCGCGATCGACCCCTTGCCGGCCACCGGCGCCGCCCTGGGCACGGAGGTCTGGTTCTGGACGGCCGGCACCCCGGCGGTAGCCGTCGGGAGCGCGGCGCCGCGGGTGGTCCGGGTCGTGGTAACCCAGCCCGGCGGTAAGACCACCCGGGTGCCCCTGGTCACGGTCGGCGAAGGGAAGTTCTTCGCGTTCCCGATGAACCCGGGCCACCGGGCCTGGAAGTGGACCGCGTACGACGCTTCGGGTGGCGTCGTCGCATCCTCCTCGGTGACGCCCGAGAGGACCCGATTAAACGGAAGTCGCGGCTAGGGATCGAGGCGACGCGGAGCGAGCGCATCGCGACGGCAACTAGGTTGACGGAATTCCCCGCCGCAGCGCCGCAAAGGCCTGCCCGCCGTTCCACGCGGACCGCGACTGGCTCTACGAGCAGTACGTGACCCGCAACAGGACTCTCACCGGCATCGCAACCGAACTCGGCACCAGCAACACCAACATCACCCGCCGGCTCCGAGCCCTCGGCATCCCCTTCCGGGGACACGCAGGCCGGCATCGCGCTGCGTCACCGCCAGCCTGACAGCACCCCCGACTGGACAAGTCACCCGGGAAGCCCGGCTGCGAACAGTGGAAAACTCGCTGGGAACCCGCAGGTCAGCCAAGATCAATTGGAAATGTTCGAAGGGAACCTACACTCAGGCCGTAACACCACTGCCCGTTCGGGATCATTGAAATTGTCCGATCTCAGTGAACTTTCCTCAGTGTCATTGAATCTTGCTCGACCGGCGGCTTGTGTCACTAGAGTTTCCTCGATACGTGACCTTGTGTGCCGGAGCGTGGCTTGTGGTGCAGTCCGCCGCTGTCGTGGACGACGAGCTGGGATTTGAGCTGTGCTATCTCGATGAGGCGGGTGCCGAGCATCGCGAGCTGCCGGTTTCGTGGCCGGGCCTGCGTCCTGAGGGCTTCGCCCCGGTTCGTGAGTTCCGGTGGGCGAGAGGGCAGGGGCATCTGCCCGGGTTGTGGTGGTCGGCGACGACTGGAGTGCATGTCGGGTACGAGTCCTGGCTTGAGCGTGATCACGTGATGCTGCTGGACTTTGATCCGCGGGTTACCGCGATCGCGGCGCAGCCGTTCTGGCTGCGCTGGCGTGATGGCGCGGGCCGGTCCCGGCGTCACGCGCCGGATTTGTTCGCCCGGCTGGCCGATGGCTCCGGCGTCGTCATCGACGTGCGTCCCGATGACCGGATCGAGCAGAAGGACGCGGAGGCGTTCGATGTGACCGGGAAGGCATGCGGGCTGGCCGGGTGGGGCTTCCGGCGGGTGGGCGTCCCGGATCCGGTGCTGGTGGCGAACGTCGCGTGGCTGGCGCGGTACCGTCACCCGCGGTGCGGTTCGCCGGGCCTGGCCCGTCTCCTGCTGGAGGGCTTCGCCGAGCCGGGCCCGCTGATGGCGGTGGCTGCCTCGGTCGGCGATCCGATGGCGGTCCTGCCGGCCTTGTTCCACCTGATGTGGCGGCATGTCCTGGTCGCGGACCTGGCTGTCAGGCTGGCTGCGGATACTGTCGTCGTCGCGGGCACGGCTTGCGGAGGTTCCTGGTGACCGGGCCGGGTCGGCCGGGCGGGCTCGGCATCGGGGACCGGGTCCGGTTCGGCGGCAGGGACCAGGTGGTGATCGGGGTGTCCGGGCCGGCTGTCCGGCTAGCCGACACCGGGGGCGAGGTCGTCACTGCCAGCGTGTCCGGCCTGCTGGCTGACGGGGACTTCGCCGTGCTGGATGCCCGCCCACGGCCGCCGATGCCGGCCGTCTCAGTGCTTGACGGCCTGCCTGCGGAGGCAGTGCAGGAGGCCCGGTGGTGGCAGCGGCATATCGTCGAGGTACTGACCGGGATCCCGCGGGACGCGGAAGAGGGCACGGTCCCGCGGCCGGAGTACGACCCCGCGTTGGTCACGCTGACCCGCCGGGAGCAGGCCAAGGCGGCCGAGCTGACGGCAGCCGGGCACCCGGTGACCGCGAGCGCGATCGCCAAGCGGCGGCGCCGTTACCAGGAGCAGGGCCTGACCGGCATGATCGATCACCGCGCCGGCAAGCGGATGTCCCCGCACGGCCGGACTGATGCCGCCGTGGTCGCGGCGATGCGGCAGGCGATCAGCGAGGCCGCCGGCGACTCCACGAGGACCGCGGTGTTCGTGCTGCGGCGGACGAGGCAGATCCTCGCCGCGTCCGGCGGGGCACCGGACGGGGGAATGCCGTCGAGGAGCACTCTTTACCGCCTGTTCAGCCGGCTACAGGACGGCCGGCATACGACTGGGTCGGCGAGTACCCGCCGGTCGCTGGCCGGCCGCCCGGAGGGGCCGTTCGGGCA
>CAWDXO010000004.1:0-115193 GCA_963806335.1 uncultured Actinomycetes bacterium | reverse complement strand
GCCCGGCTGTCGGACACGACGATCCGCCGTCACTGGGAGAAGGCCCGCAAGGTCAACGCCGCCGGCCAGACGGTCGCTCTTGACCCCGGCGGCGCGCTGGCCGAGGCAGCGTGGGCCAAGCAGCGCATCGGCCGCGCAACCCAGGCGCTCCCCAACGGCTACTGCCAGCTGCCGATGGTCAAGAGCTGTCCGCATGCAAATTCTTGCTTCTCTGAACTAACCGTTTAGGTATCGTTTGTCCGTTTCTTGATGTGGATCTGGAAGCCCGGCGGTATGGGCGACAGCTCTGATGACGAGGCTCGCGTTTCGGCGGTCGATGCCGGGCAGGGCGTCGTTGAGGCTGACTGGGGTTCCGGCGGCGATGCTGGAGGCCAGGAGGAGCATCCGGCGTTCCCCTCCGCTGGCGGGGAGTTCGCCGGCGTGCAGGGCGGTGACGGCGGCTTCCCAGTCGGTGGCGGCGAGCAGGGTGACGCCGTCGCTGATGCTGGTGCCGGCCGTGATGAACCTGCTGGTGAAGTCGGTTGCGGTGCAGCCAGCTGCCGCACTCGATGAGCAGGCCGGTGCCGGCTTCGCGGGGATGGATGCCGCAGGCGCCAGCGCGCAGCGCGTCGCCGAGTCGGCGAGGGTCCAGGGTGGTCATTGCTGTCCTTCCGGGCCGGGAACGGAGCGGCCGGCGATGTCGGGGAACGCGGGCATGCCGAGGTGGACGGCCTGGTCCTGGCGCTGCAGGGATGCGTCGATCTGGGCGAGCTTGTCCTCGGTGCCGGCGAGGCTGACCTTGAGGCCCTCGATCTCGCCGAGCCAGCCTTCGCGTTCGGCCTCGGCGATGCGGTCGTGCAGGTTGTCCCGGATCTCCTCGAGTCGGCCTCGCTGGGCGGGGTCCGGCCTCAAGAGTGAGCACCTGACGCATGCGTGTTCATGGACGCAGGGTGAGGCGAATGCGCGGGCGCACGTGCCGACCGAGACTTTCCGCTTTTCGAAGTGGGCGAGGAAGGCGTCCCATTCTTCGTCGGTGGGAGTACGGTATTCCTCGCTGGGCCGGGTGGCGCGGCGGCGGGCGATGAACGCCCGGTGGGCCTCGATCGCCTCGGCGGGGTAGACGGCCTTGTAGCCGATCGTGGTGCCGATGTTCTTGTGCCCGCAGATGACCTGGGCGATATGGGGCGGCAGGCCGCTCATGATGGCGTCGGTCACGAAGATCCTGCGGAAATCGTGCGGGGAGAACATGAGCGGGTCGCCGGCGGCGTCGGTCAGGCCGGTCGCGGCGAGCGCGTTGATGAGCAGCTTGCGGATCGCGCTGGGGGTGAATGCCCGGTTCTCGCTGCCGATGGACCGCTGGAACAGCAGCGGCATCGGAGGGTTCCAGACCCGTTCCCGGACGTCGTAGGAGACGGTCAGCGGGACGTCGCCGCCGGGGCCGCGGAGCCGGCTGATGATCGCCGACAGGACGTCGGCCAGCTCGGGGCTGACCAGGAGAAGTCTTTCCGTATCGGTCTTGCTCGGGGCGATCTGCAGCAGCGGGACGAGCTCGCCGGTCGTGGGCAGCCGGTACTCGGTGATGCCGTGGTGGGTGAGTTCCAGGAGCTCCTCGCAGCGGATGCCGGTCAGTCTCAGGACCTCGATCGCGGCGAAGCCCCAGAACGCTTCTTCTTCCTCATAGGTCAGGTTGCGGCGCTTGCCGGTGGCGGTGTCCTCGGCCCACACGTGCCGCCCGTTGGCCTTGGGCGCGACGGCCCGGCGCAGTGTCCCGCCGGTGCCCTCGATGATCTCGCCGGGCGGTGTCGTGATGGCGGCCTGGAGGTGGCGGGCGGTCGCGTTCCTGCGGTCGGCGGCGGTGCGGGCGAGGACGGGCAGGACGGGCAGCCGCTCGCGGGTCCGCTGGTCCATCCGGGCCTTGCGCCGCCTGCGTTCCTTGGCCCAGTTGATCTCGGCGTCGCTGACCGGGCTCGGGACTGC
The DNA here is from genome assembly GCA_963806335.1 of uncultured Actinomycetes bacterium. Taxonomy (GTDB): domain Bacteria; phylum Actinomycetota; class Actinomycetes; order Streptosporangiales; family Streptosporangiaceae; genus Palsa-504. Next base: position 113,237 of record CAWDXO010000004.1, on the reverse strand, counting down.
CCACTGCGCCCAGCGTCCGGGTTCCTCCATGGCCCACTGGGCGATGTCGAGGTAGAGCGCCCGGACGCGTATCAGCTCCTCCTTGGTGTTGATCCGCGGCCGGGTGACGACGGTCTGCTTCCCGTCCGGGCCGGTGACGCTGCGCTTGATCGTCTGCAGGTCTTCCTTCCACGCGCGTGCGACGTCCGGCGGCAGCTGCAGCGTGGTGATGCCCGGGGACAGGGCCTCGATCCTGGCCCAGAACAGGCCGGCCAGGGACGCGTGAGACCGATTCCAGGCTGGCGTAGTCGAGTGCGGGCTGCCGTTCCTTCAGGTAGTCCACGAGCAGGTCGCGGACCGGCTTGCACTGCAGCCGGTAGCGGTCGACGAGTTCCTCGACGGTCAGCTGCCCCTGGGCCAGGCCGAACGCGCGGATCGTGGCCGGGGCGTCGGCGGGGAAGATGCCGAGGGCTCGCAGCCGCAGGTAGAAGTCGACTTTCCTCTGGCCGCCGCGGGCGTGGACCCGCCGCTGGGTATCGGCCAGTTCCACGCAGTCCCCGACGGTGATGTCGCTGACGAGGCCGCCCTTGCAGGCCATCAGCGTCGCGACCCTGGTGGCCGCGTAGCGGGCGTCGTCCAGGGAGGATGCCGGCCCGGCTTCGGCCAGCTCGCGCAGCCGGGCGAACCCGGCGGGGTCGCGGGTCTCGGCCATGACGATGGCCAGGTACCTGTGGGTCCTGGTCAGCATCCACGCCAGTCCCGGCCGGATCGCGTCTCCGCAGATGAGCATCAGCAGCCCGGACGACAGGTCGTTGTCGTCGGAGGAGGCTCTCAGGCCGTTGTCCTGCAGCCACCGGAGCGGCAGCTGCACCCAGGAGCTGCCCGGGTGGTCCTCGGCCCGCGACGCTTCCCACCGCTGCTGCCAGGTGTCCCCGGGGAAGGAGGACAGCCAGCGCAGCATCTTGGCCGTCCCGCGCCGCCGTCCTGCCTGGGTCGCCTTCATCTCCGGGAGGAACGGCGGCGAGGTCAGCCGTCGCAGCAGCTCGTCCTCCCCCTGGGCCGTGGCCGGCCACAGTTCCTGGACGGACCTGGGCGGGAACTGCCTGCGCAGCTGGCTGTTGCGCGGCTGCGCCGGAGTCGCGGTGCCCGCGGTTCCCGCCTTGCTGCGGGCCATGTGCTTCACGATGGCCGTCATGACGGCCGCCCGAACAGCACCGACAGCGACTGAGGGTCATAGCCCGGCGCCGGCTGCGGGGGCGGGGCCTCCTGCACCCGGGACTGGCGGGCATGGTGGGCGAGGACGCCCTCGATCACCTCGTCCCGGGTGGGCGTCAGGTAAATTTCCGTCGTGGACAAATGGGCATGGCCCATCACCCACTGCACGTCGGTCAGGCTGAGCTCTTTGTCGCGTGACATCCTGGACGCTGCAGAATGCCGGAGGTCGTGCAGGGTCCAGTCCGCTCCGAGCGAGGCGTTGACCCGCTCGAACATCCGGTGCGCCCCGTGATAGCTCAGCGGCCGGTAGGGACGCCGCAGCGTCCACCAGGCCGGCTGCCGACGGCCCCGCGGCACTCCCATTTTCAGCAGTTCCTGCTGGTAGAGCCGGTGCCACACGAACGCGTCCGCCGACGCCGGGAGCTCCTGGACCGCCCGGGTGCCCTTGCGGACCACGCTGATCAGCTGCTCGCCGGGCCTGAAGTCGCACTGCCGCATGCCCAGCAGCTCCGCGGCCCTGGCCCCGGTGGAGATCCAGAACGCGACCAGCGCCCGGTCCCGGTCCGACGGCAGCGACGCGAACAGCTTGTCGAACCAGCCGTCGGGGATCGCCCGCGGGATCCGCTTCGGCACCGTCGGCCGGTAGCGGCCCGTCCGCTCCGGCTTCCATTCGTCCATCGGGTTGTGGTGCGCGTTCGGGCGGCCGCGGCGGCGGCGGGAGGCATCCAGCGGGAACGGGTTCAGCACCGGGCCGGTCCCGCAGTCGCGGTGGAAGTCGTAGAACCGGCGCAGCACCGTCTCGCTGTGCGCCACCGTGGACGGCGCATACCCGTCGCCGGACGCCGGCTTGCCGGTCACCGGGTTCGGCGCTCCCGCTGCCCGCGAGGACAGGCGGGCCTTCCGCGGCCGGGACGTCTGCAGCCGCTGCTTGGCCGTCAGCTGGATCCAGCAGCTGAAGTCCCTCGCCTCGGCCCGCGACGCCCGGTCCCACTCAACGTCCGACGGCGTCCAGGAACCGCCACCACCGCAGCAGGTCAACCGAGTACGACCGCAGCGTCCACCGCCGACTTCCCCGACGCCAGCAGGTCCCGCAGGAAAACCGATACCGGCTCCACGACCTCGCCGCCGGGTCCGACTACCCGGTAGGGCTCATGGGCATCGCCGGTGGTCACGAGACGGCCCGCCCGCGACACCACGAGCCGGGACAGATCGCGTCCCTGTTCCTCATCTGATTCGATCACGCGGACAAGTTAGCGTCGATGAACGAAAACACGCCATGAACTGCTGAAACATCGCAGTTAGTTCAGTTAATGGGGCTTGACTTGCCCGATGTTCGTGACCACGGCGGAGTTCCTCCCGCAGCATCATGCCCAGCGGCAGGCCACCCTGCAGATCATCACCGCTGCCGAAGCCGCAGGCCATGACCGCGTCACCGAGATGAACAGGCAGGTTGTCGGCAACCTGGACAAGATCATCACGGCTCTCGAAGCGGACGACGACGGCAAGGAAGCGGAGGCCGCCGGTGCGTCCTGACCCGCTCTCCGAGGCCGCGACCCGCCGTCACGAGCTGACCCGGGCCAAAGCCGTCCAGGCTCTGCGCGAGCTCGACCGGGCCGGCACTCCCGTGACGTTCGCCGGCGTCGCGCAGGCGGCGGGGATCTCACGGTCGTGGCTCTATACCCAGCCCGACATCAGCGGCCAGATCCGCCGGCTCCGGCAAGAGACAAATGACGCCGGCTCCGCCGGCATCATTCCTGCGGCCCAACGGGCCACCGACGCGTCGCTGCGCGCCAGGCTCACCGCCGCCCTCGACCGCAACAAGCAGCTCGCCGACGAGAACGCCCGGCTCCGCCGCCAGCTCGCCCGCGCACTCGGCGACCAGCGGTCATCACGGACCCGATCAGGTAACGATCAAGGAGGCTGAAACAACCCGGATCAGGCCGCGAGCGTCCCGTCGGCGACACTGTCCACGACGGGACGCCGCAGGTCACAGCCCCGGCTGACGCGAAAGCTCAAGATAACCGTGGCTACGCCGCAGGCATTCACCGTGGCCTCCCACCCCAGGCTGTGTAGACCCGGACAGGAGTTCCCCGCCCGCGATGAGCGGGCGGGTACGCGCCGCGAACCAGCCCGTATCCACCGGGTTTGAGCTGGCGTTGATTCAAGAGGCGTAACGACACCGGTTCCTCGCGTATACCTTCCCGTCTCGCTCACCGCGCCCGGCCCATCCGGCAGTACCAGGCCGGCACGACTTCGTCGAGGCTGCTCCCGCCCTCCCCGGCGATCCCCGGATCAGGCTGCCTCCAGCTCCAGCCCGCTGCTGCGACAGCAAGCCGATGGACGGTCTCTCACCTCCATATGGTCAAACAGCGCCTCGCGGCGCACACACAAAACCAACACAACTCCGGGCTCCGGGAAAGATCAACACGCGAATAACACGGACAAAACGGTACTGCCCGGCACCCGACGGCACGCCTGATAAAATGGCCGTGTTAGCCCATGGAAACCCTCATGCAGGTCAAACGGGCTGACAACATCTCAGGCATCCGTGATCCCCGGCTATGACAGACCTTCTGTTAACCGGCAGGTTATAGGTTCGAGTCCTATCGCGGGAGCCAGTTAAGTCTCCATCGTAAGCCTTTTCACCTGCGACAACGCAGGTCCCATAACGGGCGCATCCCGCTGGCCGCGGCGGGCCAGCGGCCGTTCGTGGTCTGGCATCGGGCCAGGCCGACTTGGCTGCCGCAACAGCACCAGCTTCCGGCCCGTGCCGCGTGCCATAGTCATAGCCTCGCCTGTCGGGAGAGATAAGGGTCGGCCGGCCTTATGGCCGGTTCAGGGAATGTTCGACCGCATCACCGTCCTCCAGTTGCCGCGCGGGTTGGTCAGCCTATGGGCATGCCGTAACGGAGAGTGGGCGCGCTGGCGGCGATCTCCATGAGCCGGTTGTACTTGGCCACGCGTTCGCCGCGGGCCGGGGCGCCGGTCTTGAGGTGGCCGCAGCCGGTGCCGACGGCCAGGTCGGCGATGAAGTGGTCCTCGGTTTCGCCGGAGCGGTGGGAGACGAACTGCCGGTAGCCCGCCCGGCGGCAGATCGCCATCGCCTGCAGCGTCTCGGTAACGGTGCCGATCTGGTTGAGCTTGATCAGCGAGGAGTTGCCGATGCCCCGTTCGATGGCACTGGTGATGATGGCCGGGTTGGTGCAGAAGATGTCGTCACCGACCAGCTCGGTGGTGGCGCCCAGGCGGGCGGTGAGCGCGATCCAGCCGTCGTCGTCGTCCTCGCCGAGACCGTCCTCGATCAGGTGCACCGGGAACTGCCCGGTGATGGCCGCGTAGCGGTCGATCATGTCGCTGCTGGACAGCAGGTCGCCGGCTACCCGGTAGCGGCCGTCTGGCTGGCGGAACTCCGATGACGCCGGGTCCAGCGCGATGGACACGCCCTCTGCGCCCGGCTTGTAGCCGGCGTCAGTGATCGCCTGTACCAGCAGCCGCAGGACCTCTTCGGGCTCGGTGACCTCAGGGGCGAAGCCGCCTTCGTCGCCCAGCCCGGTGGAGAACTTGCGGGCGGACAGCTCGCGGCGCAGCGCGCTGTAGACCTCGGCGCCCGCGCGGACCGCTTCGGCCATCGACGGCGCGCCGAGGGGGGCGACCATGAATTCCTGGAAGTCCAGCTCGTTGGGGGCGTGCACGCCGCCGTTGAGCACGTTGAAATGCGGCACCGGCAGGGACGGCGTGACACCTTCCGGGGTGAGCCACTGCCACAGCGGCGTTCCGGCCGAGGCGGCCAGCGCCCGGGCGAGCGCCATCGAGGTCCCCACGGTGGCGTTGGCGCCGAGCCTGCTCTTGTTCGGGGTGCCATCGAGATCGATCATGCCCTGGTCCGCCTCGGCCAGCGAGGCCCAGGACCGGCCGCGGAGCAGGTCACTGATTTCGGTGTTGACGGCCGCGACCGCGCCCAGGACCCCTTTGCCCTCGTACCTGTCCGGGTCGCCGTCGCGGCGTTCGACCGCTTCCCGCGATCCTGTGGAGGCGCCGGACGGGACCCCGGCGCGGGCGGTCGTGCCGTCGGTCAGCCGCACGGTCACCGCCAGCGTGGGCCGGCCGCGTGAGTCCAGGATTTCCAGCGCGGATAGATCCGCGATGTTGAAAGCAGGCATTATTGTCTCTCCTGTCTGGCGTCGGCACGGGCGGCCGCCGCTTGTGATGTCGTTTCACCCGGACTGGATCCTCTCCCCGTCCGGTCCGTGGCGGTAGTGGCTTACGGCCCTGTTCGGGGGCCGTCGGACCTGTCATGGCCTTGTCCGCCAGCGCCGCAGGAACGGGGTCCGTCCGCCCGGTGGCCGCGCCATGAGCGCGGCGGAGGGGCTCGCCGCGCTGGCACCCGCCGGTACCCGCGGGTCACACGAACGCGGCGGTGCCGCCAACGGTCCCTGCCAGGCGTGTCACTTGACGCGGGCAGGAGGTTGGCGCCGACGCCGGACGGCGGGAGCACTGTGGTCAGCGCGCTGAACGAGCTGACTGCGCTGGGGACGGAAGCTGGTAACCGCTGGCGGTCACCGGCTTCGGACAGTCCGGCGCCCTGGAGCGGGGGGAGCGCGGATGCGCGCATCCGCCGCAGCAGCCGGGTGCGGGCGGGTCGCACCAGCGGGTGGGTGCCGTCGTTGCGCGCGGCTTCGGCCTGCCACTGGGCCTGTCGCGCCGCGAGTGTTGCCGCGTTCTGCAGTTCTGCGCAGTCCAGGGTGTCGTGGTTGACGTCCACGATGATGGTGTCGCCGTCGGCGATGAGCGCGATCGGGCCGCCGAGCGCTGCCTCGGGTGAGACGTGGCCGATGACAAGTCCTACCGACCCGCCCGAGAAGCGGGCGTCGGTCATCAGCGCGATGGTGATGCCGCGGCGGCGGCACAGCGCGGTGATCCGCGAGGTCGGATCGAGCAACTCCGGCATGCCCGGAGCGCCGCGCGGACCCTCGTAGCGGATCACCACCATGTCGCGGTCCCCGAACCGGTCCGGCGCGGAGGACAGCGCCGCGATCAGCGCCGCCTCGCTGTCGAAGACGCGGGCGCGCCCGGCGAACCGGCCGTTCTCCATTCCGCCCTCGACCCCGGCGAGCTTGATCACCGCGCCGCCCTCGGGGGCCAGGTTGCCGCGCAGCAGCCGCAGGCCGCCGGCCGGCTTGAACGGCGCCGACAGCGGATGGATCACGTCCCCGTCCGGGGCGGGCGGCCCGAGCCGGGCGACCTGCCCGGCGAGTGTCTCTCCGGTGCAGGTCAGGCAGGTACCGTCGAGCAGCCCGGCGCCGAGCAGCTCACCGACGATCACCGGCAGGCCACCTTCGGCGTCGATGTCGACCATCGAGTAACGACCGAAGGGGCGCGCGTTCACCAGCACCGGCAGCGTCCGCGACACGCGGTTGAATTCGTCCTGGGTGATGACCTCGCGCCAGAAGTCGAGGCCGGCGGCGCGGGCCAGCTCGGGCGCGTGCAGCACGACATTGGTGGAACCGCCCATGGCGATCGCCACCAGCGTCGCGTTCCGCAGCGACGCCGGGGTGACAATGTCGCGGGGCCGGATATCACGCTCGGCCAGCACCTGCAGCGCGTCCAGCAGCTGGGCGGGGAATTCCCCGGTACGGCGGGGGTCCTGCGAGGCGGGGCTGACCATCTGCAGCGGCTCCATGCCGCAGGTCGCGATGAACGACTGCATGGTGTTATAGGTGAACATGCCGCCGCAGCTGCCGTGGCCGGGCGAGGCCTCCAGCGCGATGCGGCGCCGTTCGGCCGGGGGCTCCGCCGCCGCCTGAAAGCAGGAGATGATGTCGACCGGCTCGCCGGTCCGGGAGTCGATGCCGGGGCGGATCGACCCATCGGACATGATCACCGCGGGCACATTGCGCTCCAGGATCGCGGCCAGTGTCCCGATCGGCGGCTTGTCGCAGGCGACCACGGCGATCACCCCGCGCAGGTCGCTGCCCTCCAGGTGCAGGCACACGCCGTCGTTGGTGGTCTCCCGGCCGATCAGCGAGTACCGCATCTCCGGCGTGCCGTTGCGCTGCCCGTCGGAGATCCCGCCCGCGAAAAAAGGCGCGATGACCCGTACCGGCAGATCGGCATCCACGACCCGGCGGCGCAACTCGGCCTGGATCGCCTCGACCTTCGCCGGGACCCCGGCGTAGCAGATGCTGTCACCGAGGTTGCCGATGACCCCCCAGGGGGGGCAGTGGATCTTGTCCGGGTCCTGTCCCAGCAGCCGGGCCGTCGCGACCGCCTGCGTGTCCTGTCCTGGTTTCCAATCCTCCATGCCGGTCATCGCCAATCCCTGGTCTCCCGCGCTCCGGATCGTGGTCGATGGTATCCAGGCTCGGGGACTTGCCGTCGAGGCGGGGCCGCATCGGGCTGGCAGGTAAGGCGGTCAGACCCGCTGACTGGCGGTCCCGGTCAGCCGCAGCATGATCGAAAAGACGCTGTGCGGGCGGCGCTCACGCCTGCGGCGTCCGCCCCGATGACGACGACGCGCGCTGGTGGTGGCATGCTATGCCGTCCTGATCATGGCGCGGCAGCGGTACTCCGCCCAGCTGATCATGTCATCGGCGAGGTGACTGCCGGTGAGCGCGTCTATCTCGCGGATGCCGGTGGGACTGGTGACGTTGACCTCGGTAAGGCAGCTGCCGATCACGTCGATCCCGACGAAATGCAGGCCGTGCTGCCGCAGTAGCGGAGCAAGCCTGGCGCAGATCTCGCGGTCTCGTTCGGTGACCGCGTCAGCTACGGGGGCGGCACCCGCGGCCATGTTGCACCGGAAGTCCCCCTGGACCGCGATCCGCCGCACGGCCCCGACCGGGCGTCCGTCAAGTACGATCACCCGCCGGTCGCCATGTGCCGCCTCCGGCAGCCATCGCTGGATGACGACCTGGCACCGGCCTCGGTCCGTGGCGGTATCCAGCATCGAGCCGACGTTGGGATCGGCTGGGTCCAGAACGAGGATCCCGCGCCCGGCCATGCCATCGGTGGGCTTGAGTACCGCCCTGCCCCACTCAGCGAGAGTCGCACGGATAGTCTGACGGTCCGCGGTAACGACGGTTGGCGGGCCTAGTTCGGGGAGCCTGAGCGCGAAGAGCTTCTCATTGGCGTTCCGTACGCCGGATGGTGAGTTCACCATCAAAGTGCGCGTGGCGTCGACCAGATCCAGCAGGTAGGTGGCACGCAGATACTGTGTGTCGACGGGAGGATCGGTCCGCATGAATACCGCCGCGGCGTCGGCGAGCCGGTAAAGGCAGGCGGGCCCGAGCTTGAACCACTCAGGGTCGATGATCCACTGCTGTTCGTGACGCACGGCGGGCTTCAACGTGACCGGGCAGCACCGCGCGGTGGCGTGGCCATCGGTATAGCTGAGCCGGGCGGCGGTTGTGATCAGAATCCGATGTCCGCGCAGCTGCGCTGCCTCCATCAAGGCGACGCTGCTGTCATGGCACGGCTTCAAGCCAGCGATGTCGTCGATCACGAACACGAAGTCCATCGACGCCTCCGTGTGGCGACGATCAGCGGTCTGGGCTGCCGGGATGATCACAGCGCACCGCCAAGCCACGCGGCGGGCAACGCCGTCATATCCGCCAGGGCTGCGGGCGGCCCGGCGGTGACCAGGCCGTGCGGCAAGGACGCGGCCGCCCAGTCGCCGGCGCCGCAGATGCTGGCGATGCCTGCCCCGTTCCGGGACGCGCTGAAGGCCGGGCCAAGTTCACTCTCGCTGTCCCAGCTCAGGATGCCGAGCACCGGGCCGAGCGGAACGCTCGCCTGCTCGGCCCGGGCGGCCGGCGAGCCTGCCGCACCCAGCATCAGCACGGTCGGCGGGATACGCCACCCCATCCGGTGCTCGATGTCATCGGGCAGGGAGCTGCCGCCCAGCCGCACCTGGGCGCCTGCCTCTACGAGATACCGGATCCGTCCGAGCGCCCGCTGTCGTAGCGGCTCGGTCGGCAGTGGCGCCGCCGCGGTTCCGCTGAGGCGTTCGGTGACGGCCTGCAGCACTGATTCCTGGCCGACGCGGTGGACCGCGAGCAAGGGCAGCCCGAACGGCCCGCCGCTGCTGTGCACCCGGACGCCGGCGGCCACCGCGTCGGCGACCGCGCCGACGTCGCTGTCCGGCCCGATGATCATGACATTGCCCCCGGCCCGCAGCGCGTGCAGCTCGATGCCCGTGCGCTGATGACTCCGCTGGGCCTGCGCGATGGTGCGCTCACCGGCGCGGACGTGCAGCGCGGACAGCCCGGGCCGGCCAATCAGGTCGGCTCCGACATCGACGCCTGTGCCCTGCACGATATTGACGACGCCGGCCGGGAGTCCGGCTCTGGTCGCCAGGAAGCCGAAGGCGGCCGGCGTCAGCGGCCCCCGCAAGGAGGGCTTGACGATCACGGTGTCCCCGCGGCCAAGGGCGGGAAGCACGCTCGTCATGATCTCCGTGAACGGCAGGCCCCAGGACAGGATGTGCCCGGACACCCCGCCGCCCCGGGAAGGACGGTCGGCCGCTATGTCCGCCAGTGCTGCCCGCGCCACGGTCAGGCTCACGTCGATCGCGTGCAGCGAATCGGCAGGAGACAGGCCAGTCTCGGCACACTGCAGGCGGGCTAGTTCGGTCCGCCTCGCGGTGATCAGGTCCAGGAGCGCAGCCAGCAACCCCGCGCGTGAATCCGGGGCGGCCCACGTTCCGCGCAGCGCGCTGTCCGCGACGGTGACCGCCGCGGCTACATCAAGCCGCGACGAAAGCGGCACGACGGCGATGATGGTGCTGTCGTCCGGGCTGCGGATCTCGAACTCATAGGGAGCGGCCGGGAACTGCCAGCGGCCCCCGATCAGGTTGCGCGCGAAGAAATCGTTATCTAGCCGCAGGTCGGCTGCATCCTCCAGAACGGCGCTGTCCATGGCCGTACCTCTCGCTCTTGACTACGAAATGAACCGGTCGAAAAAGACCCGGTCAGCGGACGCTGTACCGTCCCTGACCAGCCGTCGCAGGGTGGCGTCGATCATCGGCTCCGGCCCCGCCACGTAGATATCGTGCCGGCTGAGATCGGGCCAGTCGGCGGCGAGGTGATCCAGCGCCAGCCCGGTGCGAAGCGGCCCCAGCTGCCGGTGTGCCGCGCCCGGGTCCTGCTCGGCAGCGCAGATGACCTGGGCACCAGCGGCGGCGAGGACGGCTAGGCGGTCGGCGAGGACGATGTCGGCGGCCCGGCGCGAACCGACGTAGATGTCGAGGCGGCGGCCGGGCGACCCGCGGCTCAGCTCCTGCGCGATGGCCAGTACCGGCGCCAGCCCGGTGCCGCCGGCCAGGCACAGCACCGGCCGCCCGGGCGGTGACTGCGCGTAGGCCTTGCCGTAGGGTCCCTCGACGACGAGCTCGTCCCCGCCGCCGAGCCGTCCGAAGAGCCAGCCGGACGCGGCGCCGCCCGGTTTTGCCCGCACGAGCAGCTCGATGGCGCCTCGGTAGTCATCGTGCCCGGGCCGGGACATCGAGTACGCGCGCCGCACCCCATCGGCGAATTCAAGCAGCACGAATTGCCCGGGCAGGTAGGGCATCTCCTGGCCGACGTCGATGACCAACCGTGCGGTGTCGGCGGTGAGCATCTCACGCTCGGCCAGGATCCCGGTGTGCCGCCCTGGTCGCGGCTCGGCGGCGGGCGGCTCGCCGGAAAAGGGCACACGGACCTGGCACGGCCCCTGCGGCAGGGACTGGCACATCAGGATGCGGTTGCCCTTGCGGCGGTCCCGGTCGGACAGCCCGGTCGCCTCGTCCCACCGGCTGGTGACGGACCCCTCGATGAGCTGGGCGCGGCAGGTGCCGCAGCCGCCGCTGGCGCACTCGTACGGCAGCGGCAGCCCGGCCCGCAACCCGGCGAGCAGGATTGTCTCCGCTGGCGCGCAGCCGACTTCGGTATCGGTCCCGGTGAACGAGATGACGGCCGCGCGCCGGGTCGCGGCCATGCTCATTGGCTGCTGAGTCGCAGGTGACTGGCATCTAGCATGGCGGCCCACCGGGCGGCGACGTCCGCGGCGATCCCGGCGGAAGCGCCCCCGGCGGCGGCCACCAGGTCCGCACCCGCGTCGATCACCGCGCGGCCGAGCGGAGCGAACTCGTCGAGGTATCCCTGCAGCACCTTGCGGTTCCCCGGGTCGGCATCGTCGAGGAAGCCGACCAGGGCCCTGGTCCATCGCTGACTGCGGCCGCTGTCCCGCCACAGGTTCTCCAGGATCAGCGTGTCGAGCTGCGCGCCCGCCGCGGCAAGCTGGCGGCCGAGGTGGTCCAGCAGAAGCAGGTCGGCCACGGGCTTGACCACCAGGTTGGTGATCACCAGGGCACGGTCCCAGTCGAACTCGACGAGGGCCAGCTCGACGGCCTTGCGTATCGGCTGCCATTGCGGTGCCGCCTGCCAGATCTCGCGCTCCCCGCTGCCGAATCCGCGGTCCGGGAAGGTCAGGCGCAGCTGCGTCGTGCGGTACGCGGTCAGCTGCACGCGCCTGAGCTGGTCGGCGGTCTGGAAGGCCGCGCAGTTGCCCACGTAACTGCTGATGGCGAGCTGCTGGAGGTAAGCCGACAGCATCTGCAGCCCGTGCGCGAGGTACCGGCTGGGCGTGAGCGCGCCGGCGAGCAGGTCCAGCGCGTCCTGGCTCAGGGCGGCGTCGTGGCCCTGCTCGTCGAACTGCTCGAGGAGCTTTTCGACGTACGTCTCCTGGTCATCCTGGCCGGCCACGTAACTGCCGTAGGTTACGGCGTCCGGGTCACGGAACGCGTCCCAGTCCGGGGCGGTCAGCTTGATCGAGTCCCGGTGCTCGCGCAGCCAGACGTTGCCATGGACGTCCGGGCCCATTTCCAGCGGGACCGCACCGGTGGTGTGGTTCAGGTTGTGGGTCACGATCTCGTACTCGGTGGGGCGGCGCCCCAGGTTGCCGAAGGCGCTCCAGGTCTTGAGCCTGCGCTGGCGGCTTCTCGGGGTTGCTGTTGCCTCGGTCATCGGGGTGCTCCTCGGACTGCAGTCCGGCTAGGCGGACTGGGTGACGTAGAACCAGACGTACTCGTTGGTGCGGGTGCTGAGCCTGCCCTTGAACGACGGCATGTCGATCTCGAGGGCGGCGAGCTGGATCGGCTGCCCGAGCGCGCGCTCCAAGCTGGCGCGCGTGAGCCGGCATTCTCCCGAGGTGTGAACGCGGACGTAGTCGTCGCGGTCCAGGACGAGCACGTCGCGGCCCGGGTTGTCCGCCTCGACCGCCTCGATAACGGCCTCGGCCAGGTTCCCGGCCCGGATGACTGGCCCGACAAGATCATGGGCGGTCTCTAGGTCGCTGTCCATTTCGATCACTGCCATGTCCGGTCCTTAGCTAGCTAGTTCTCCCGCTCGCGCCGGCGACTCCGGGCCGCCGTCACGCACTGACTGCCTTCCTGCTTCCCGACCGCAGCCGGACCTCGATCATCCCGTCGGCCGTGACCCGCACGTCGTGCCGGTGCAGGCAGTTGCCGCGCGGGTTGATGCTCGTGCCGCTGAGGGCGTCAAACTGCCATTCGTGCGCGCGGCAGGTGAGTACCCCGGCCTCGAGCTCGCCCTCGACCAGGGACTGGCTCTGGTGAGGGCAGATGCCGTCGTAGGCCCGGATCTCGCCGTCGACCTTGAGTACCAGCACTTCCTCGTCTCCGATGTCGAAGGATTCCATTTCGCCGTCCCAGAGCGTGTCTGCCTCGAGGACCTGGACGAAATCTCCGCCTTCGGCGCGGCCGGGTTCAGGCATCTGCCGCCTCCGGGCGCCGGAACCGGACGTCGAACCACTGCAGGGGCAGTATCTCGGTCTCGGCCATGACGTCGGCCAGGGTGGTGGCCGGCGGTATCAGCCTGTCTCGCAGCAGGACGTCGTAACCGGCCGGGTGGGCGGGCCTGGGCAGGCGGTGCCCGACCGTGTGCGCGGCCACCTTCTCGGCGACCTCGTCCATCGTGTCGTCGGTGTCGACGGCGACCAGGTGCGGGACGAAGTCACCGACGAAGCGCCCGGTGATAGGGAACAGTGCCATCTCGAAATCTCCTCACTCCCGTTTCACGCGACCGGCGCGGCGTAGTCCTTCGCCCAGGCGTACTGGTAGACGTCGTCCCCCATCACCTCCGGGGTCAGCCCCATGTACCCCAGCGCGCCGCCCAGGTCGGGCGGGAGGATCTGGCCGCCGATGAAGCGGTCGACGAAGTTCTGGTGGCCGGCGTACCGCTCGGGATCCTGCTCGAAGCACCACTGCGAGATCTCGGAGTCGAAGTTGTACAGCCGGCCCTTGTAGACCAGCTGATGCGGGGCGAGGTCGTGGCGGGACATCGCCGAGCCGAGCGGCAGCTGGGTGAGGTTGCACAGCGACGGCAGCGTCTGCGGCAGTGACTCTTCGACGTGGCCTTCATTGACGTTCTTGATGATCTCGTCCCATAGGACGCCCCAGTTTTCTTCCCAGGTGGGGTACTTCTCGTTCAGCCACGCGCGCTCGTCCTTGGAGACGCCCGCGTTGGGCTTCCAGAACAGCGTCGGCCGCCAGTACCAGGTACCGATGTGCATGGCATGGTGGCCGTTGTCCAGCGAGTGCAGGAACTGATCCCAGTACCAGGGCTTCTTCAGCCCGTAGTCCTCGAGGATGCGCTCGTGATGGTTCACGATCCACTCGAGCATGAATTCCTTGAATGACATCTTGCGCTGGTCGAGCGGTGTGTAGTAATCCATCGCCGGGCCGGTGAGCGTCTGGAACAGGCGGGTGGAGCGCCAGAACGCGACATCCAGGGCCTTCTGGGCCCGCTCGGGTGCGTGCTCGACCAGGACCTGGAGAGTCGGGAAGCCCTGCTGGGCGTGCCTGGCCTCGTCCGTCTGAATGGACGACAGCAGGTTGGACCAGTTGATGTCGCCTGCGGCCATGGCGTCCGCGGCCAGCGCCACGAACTGGATGTTGGTGAAGCCATGCTCGACGGTCAGGCTCGTCGCCAGCGCGGCCTCCACGCAGTCCGCGTTGAGCATGACGTCGTCGAAGAAGTTCTTGACCGCGAGCACCCCCCACTCGTTGGTATGGAAGGCCTTCTGCGCCCAGTCGAAGCGCTGGTCATGCTTGAGCAGGTCGTGCGAGAAGCGCATGTCGAGCTGCGTATGGCGGGTCTCGTCGAGCATCCCGAAGACGCCGAGGTTGCGCCAGCGCGGCGAGGGCGCGAACCGGCAGAACCGGCTCTGCATGGTCACCGCCATGTGCTCCACCATGCAGGTGGTCCCCATGTGCAGGTGCGACGCGGCGACGTGCGCCGGGTCGAGCTTCTCGTAGGTCCCGGCCCGCAGCAGCGCGCTGCTGACGGCCTTGACGCCGGATTCCTTCTCCCGCTGGATGCGGACATAGTCCCGGTAGGACACCCGGAACGGCTCGTCCCAGCCCTGCCAGGCGTCCGCCGGCACGTCGCCGGCGCCGCTCCACCGGTCCGGGAACGCCACCTCGGGATCGACGTAGAACAGCGTCCAGTCCAGGTCGCGTGAGGTCTCGTACCAGTCGTCTCGGTTCAGCAGCATCGGCGGATCCCTTCACTCATGCTCATTCGGTAGATGGCGGCGCTGACGCGGAGACGGCCGGTCATCGTTTGACTCGCAGCACCGAGATGTCGGTGTAGCCGAGCAGCCCGTACCGGGACGACTCGACGCCCAGCCCGGATTGCTTGACACCGCCGAAGGGGACGTCGGGCGACAGCATGGGGTGCTGGTTGACCCAGACGGTGCCCGCCTGCAGCCGGGCCGAGACCTCAACGGCGCGGTCCTCGTCGCTCGACCATACCGACGCGCCCAGGCCGAGGTCGCTGGCGTTGGCCCGGGCTACCGCCTCGTCGAGATCGCGATAGGTGAGTACCGGGAGCACCGGCCCGAACTGCTCTTCCGCTACCAGGGCCATGTCGTCGGTAGCGCGGCGGACCAGCGTGACCGGGTGGAAATAGCCGGGCCCGCCGGGCGCGTCGCCGCGGAAGTAGATCTCCGCACCATCGCCGCGGGCGGCGGCGGTGAGGGCTTCGACCCGGTCGAACTGCATCTTGTTCTGGATCGGCCCCATGTCGACGCCGTCGCGCGTCCCGTCGCCGACCACGACGGTGGCCGCGACCTCCGCCAGCGCGGCCTCGAGGTCGGCGGCGAGGCGCTCGGGCACGTAGAGGCGCTTGAGGCCGGCGCAGACCTGGCCGCAGTTCGACAGGCCGCCCCAGTACAAATCGGTCGCGATCGCGGCCGGATCGACGTCGTCGAGCACGATGCCGGCGTCGTTGCCGCCCAGCTCCAGGGTTAGCCGCTTCAGCGTCGGCGCCGAGGCCGCCATGATCGCCTTGCCGGTGCGTTCGGAGCCGGTGAAAGAGATCTTGCTGACGAGCGGGTGGGTGGTGAGCGCCCGGCCCAGCTGGTCGCCGCCGGACAGCACCTGCAGCACGCCCGGCGGCAGCACCTGCTGGGCCAGTTCGCCCAGCCGCAGGGTCGCCACCGGCGTGTACGGGGACGGCTTGACGATCACCGGATTGCCG
Organism: uncultured Actinomycetes bacterium; assembly: GCA_963806335.1. Taxonomy (GTDB): domain Bacteria; phylum Actinomycetota; class Actinomycetes; order Streptosporangiales; family Streptosporangiaceae; genus Palsa-504. The sequence goes on along the minus strand of CAWDXO010000004.1, from coordinate 97,506 downwards.
GCCACCAGGGCCGGGCCGATTTTCCACAGGGCCAGCAGCAGCGGGTAGTTCCACGCGGTGATCGCCCCGACGACGCCGACCGGGACCCGGTGGATCTCGATACGCTCGGCCTTGTCGTCGCGGACCACCTCGACCGGCAGCACCATCGACGCGTACCGCTCGCAGTAGGCCAGTCCTGAGTTGATCTCCCCCGTCGCCCGGCCCAACGGCTTGCCCTGCTCGAGGGTCACCAGCAGGGCAAGCTCGTCAATGTGCGCACGGATAACCGCGACCAGCTCGCGCAGATAGTCCTGCCGCTGCTCCAGCGGTACCGCCCGCCACGCCACGCCGGCCCGCCGCGCAGCACCGGCCGCGCGGTCGAGCTCCGCGGCCCCGGCGTCGGGCACCACGACGAAGACCTGCGCGGTAGCCGGGTTGATGACCTCGATCTGGCCAGGCGAGGACGCCGTCTCGCCGTCGATGGTCAGCTTGGGTGCCGCGACGCTGGACAGGTCGTGGGTGAGGCTCATTCGTCCAATCCTTCGGCGTTAGGGGGATGTGCGGCCGCCGGTGACCGGGCCGGCCGGGCGGAACAGGGTCTGGAACTGCTCCTTGGTGTAGTCGTTCTTGCGGGCCTTGTCCTCGCGGGGATCGTCGATGCGGACCTTCGCCGAGGGACGCTGGCTGATACGGCGCATCCAGGCCGCCACGTGCGGGAACTCCGCCTTGATGTCCACGCCGTGACCCGCGGCCACCCGCGCCCACGGAAAGCAGGCGATGTCAGCGATAGAGAAGTCCCCGGCCAGGTAGTCATCGCGCTGCAACCGGACATCCATGACCTCGTACAGCCGGCGGACCTCGCCGAGGTAACGGCCCGTCGCGTAGGCGTCGCTGATGTCGTGCTTGGGGGCATGACTGACGAAGTGGGCCGCCTGGCCGGCCATCGGGCCGTGGTTGGCGACCTGCCAGATCGTCCAGCAGATCGCCTCCCACCGGCGATCGGGGTCGGCCGGGAGCAGCTTCCCGGTCTTCTCGGCCAGGTACAGCAGGATGGCGGCCGACTCGAACAGGGTTATCGGCCGGCCGCCGGGCCCGTCGTGATCCACGATGGCCGGCACCTTGCCGTTCGGGTTGATCGCCAGGTACTGCGGGTCGAACTGCTCGCCCGCGCTGATGTCAGTCCATTTGATCTCGTACGGCAGCCCGAGTTCCTCGAGCGCGATCAGCACCTTGCGGACGTTGGGGCTGGTGTAGTAGTAGAGGTCGATCATGTCGCCTGCCTGCTGCTCCCTGTCGCAGATGCCACGTCGTGCGAGGTGTCAGATGCCGAACTCGGCCTGCATCCGGTCGAGGTAGGCGACCAGGTTCGGCTTGGTCTGGACGTAGCCGGTTCCGGGCCAGGGGTGCGGCTGCAGCGCGATGTGCTTGAGGGTGGAGTAGACGGACGCGTCGAGGGAGCGGAGCCGGTCGCCGGTGAAGTAGCGCTTGGCGCCCAGGTAATCGGAGATGGCGTCGATGTCGGCGCGGAAGAAGTCCTGCACGACCTCGGAGGTCCGCCGGCCCATGCCCTGCCCGTTGAACTCGTCCATGATGCGCTGCCGGAACGCGTCGAGCGCGGCGCGCAGCTCGGGTCCGACCTCGGCGCCTTGCACGATGTAGGGGATGTAGGTCTCCCAGCCTTCGTCGAGGCGCCAGCGGGGCTCGATGATGCCGCTCCAGTACAGGTGCTCCTCGATCAGCCGGTTCCAGGCCAGGTTGTTCGCTGCCTCGGGCTTCGACAGATCGGCGTCGAGCTTGTCGCCGTACTTCTCCTTGAAGTAAGCGATGATGGTGTTGGAGTCGGGCACCTTGGTGCCGTCGCTGTCGATGATGTAGGGCAGCTTGCCGGTCGGCGAGTCCTGGTCGAGGGTGGCCAGGTCCTGCGTCTTGTGCTCGAACGCCAGGTCGGTGAAGGTCATGTAGTTGATGACCTTGGTGACGTACGGGCTGATGTCGGGTACGCCGAAGGCGGGGACGTATCCGTAGATGGTGATCATCTTGGTTCCCTTCGCTGGGTGAGTTACTGGCGGGGCGGCGTTACCACGGCAGGAAGGTGCCGTTGGAGTGCTGGAACCGGCCCGACGTCTCCGGGGTCAGAGCATCCAGGTCGGATATGAGGCCTTCGGCGGCCTGGTCGGGCGTGATGTAGTCGTAGTCGCCGGGATAGTCCTTGGTGAGGTCGGTGGCGACCATGCCGGGATGCAGCGCTAGCACGCTGATTCCGCGCTTGGAAAGATCGTGGTGGAGGTTGAGGGCGACCATGTTCGCGGCCGCCTTGGAGATGCGGTAGGCGTACATGCCGCCGGAGGAGTTGTCCCCGAGTGACCCGACGCGGCTGGTCACGATGCCGACTTTCGACCCGTCGTGGAGCAGGTCGCGAACGGCCTCGATCGTACGCAGCGGGCCGATCGTATTGATCTCCAGCTGCCGGCGGACGTCGTCGTAGTCGATCGAGCCGAACTGATCCAGGCCGAGCACGCCGGCCACGTGGAACAGCGCGTCGAGCTTGACGCCCTCGGCGGTCAGGCTGGCCGCCAGCGCGTCGACGGAGGCTTGCGACGTGACGTCAACGCCGCCCTCGACCCTGACCCCGGCCGCGGCGAGCTCGTCGTTGCCGGCCAGGCAGGCGGCGATGACGGTGTCGCCGCGCTCGTTCAGCTGCCGGGATATCGCGTGGGCGATGCCGCGATCGGCGCCGACCACCAGGACGGTGGGCATGCCTTGTCTCCTCTCAGGCCGGCACGCCGGCTGTGGCGGCCTGCTCGGCGCCGATGACGCCCCGCTCGGCGAGGGCCGCGATGTCGGCATCGCCGTAGCCCAGCTCGGCCAGGATCTCGGTGTTGTGCTCGCCCAGCCGGGGCGCTCCGCGCGGCGCATCCGGGGCAGTCGCCGAGAAGCGGGCCGGCACCCGTGCCTGACGCAGCCGGCCGGCCACGGGATGTTCGGTCTCGATGATGATCTCCGACGCTCGCACCTGCGGATGCTCGATGACCTCGGACCTCTTCAGCGTCGGCGCCGCCGGCACGTCATGAAGTTCCATCAGCTTGAGCCACTCGGCCGTGGGCTTCTCGATCAGCGCGGACTGCACGAGCTCGAGACGCTCGTTGATGTAGGCGTCCCGCCCGATGGGGGTGGCGAACCGCTCATCCTCGATCCACTCCGGGTGGCCGGTCGCACGGCACAGGCTCTGCCACTCGGCATTGCTGTTCGTCGCCACCGTCATGTAGCCATCCGCCGTCTGGTAAATCAGGTCGATGAAGCTGCCGCCCTTCTCCACCGGTACCGGCTTGTCGGCAAAGGTGTAGGCACCCATGTCCGAGGCCCACAGGAACGACAGCACGCTGTCGAGCATCGACAGCCGGATATGCTGCCCCTGGCCGGTGCGCTCGCGGGCCAGCAGCCCGGCGGTGAGCGCCTGGGCGGCAACCACGGCGCTGAGCTTGTCCGGGAGGATCGTGCGGATCAGCCGGGGACGCTCGGAGTCGGAGCCGGCCTGGACCGTCGTCAGGCCGGTCAGCGCCTGGATCAGCGGGTCGTAGACGCGCTGGCCGGCCCCGGGCCGCGCTCGCCGAAGCCGCTCATCGACAGGTACACCAGCCGCGGGTTCACCTCGGCCAGGTCCTCGTAGCCGATACCGAGCCGCTCGACCACGCCGGGCCGGAAGTTCTGCACCAGCACGTCCGCCGTCGCGACGAGCCGCTTCAGCAGCTCGACCCCCTCCGCTGACTTCAGGTTCAGCGTCAGGGACCGCTTCGAGCGGTTGACGTTGACGAACATCGCGGACATGTCGCCAGACCGGTTAGGCAGAGACCGCACGTGGTCGCCCTTGCCCGGCACCTCCACCTTGATCACGTCCGCACCCTGATCGCCGAGAATGTCGGCCGCCCAGGGACCGGACATCATCGAGGACAGGTCAACGACCCTCAGGCCCGCCAGCGGTCCGCCCATCGGCCAGTACACCTCTTTATTTACTCGGGTGTTTCGTAAGGATTCGGGACGACGGCAGGGAATGTGTCCTGCGCCACATGGGGGTAACCGTAGATCTAATCTTCTTAGCAGTCAACTACTTGTTACTCGCATATTGCGGGGTTACAGTGTCGCCAAGCCGAGAGGGGTCCGCGATGCCGCTCGCCCGCCGTACGCTCACCATGGCCGACGTGGCGCGAACCAGCGCCGCGCTGTTCGCCGCGCCCGCCCCGGAGCGGGATTGCATCGGGCTGGAACTGGAGTGGCCCGTGCACCGCCGCGGCAATGTGTCAGCGCGGCCCAGCGACGCCGATGCCGCCGTGCTCCAGGAGCACATGCTGCCGTCAGGCGGCCGGATCACCTTCGAGCCAGGTGGCCAGGTCGAGCTGTCGACCGCGCCCGCCGAGTCCGCGGCCGCGGCCTTGCGCGCGGCTGAGACGGACAGCCGCGCGCTGCACGCGCACCTGGCCGCGGCCGGATTCGCCTGCGCGACACTCGCGATGGACGACAGGCGACCACCCCGCCGAATCCTGCGCAGGTCACGCTACGAGGCGATGGAGCTCTTCTTCGCCGAGCAGGGACCCACGGGTGCGTGGATGATGTGCAATACCGCATCCACGCAGGTCAACGTCAGCCATGACAGCGGCGATCCGGGGCGGCGGTGGCACACCATGCACCTCATAGCGCCGGCGCTGATCGCGGCCTTCGCGAACTCCCCCGGCGCGGACGTGGACGGCCGGCGGTGGGCGTCCCTGCGGCAGGCGATCTGGTGGTCGATAGATCCGCGACGAACGCGCCCGGTCCGCCTTGACCTCACACCCGAGCGGGCGTGGATGGACTACGCGCTCGCGGCCGACGTCATGTTCGTCAACGCCGAGGGCAGCCAAGGAACGTCCGCTACGGTGGTCCGGCCAGGTCTGCCGTTCCGGAAGTGGATGGCTAACGGGCACGCGGCTGGCTGGCCGACGATCGAGGACTACCGCTGCCACCTGAGCACGCTATTCCCGCCGGTGCGACCTCGTGGCTGGCTCGAGCTGCGCGTGCTCGACGCACTGCCGGACTGGATCCGGGACGTCGCCGTGCTGACGGTGGCGACTGCCTGCAACGCCGACGCGAGCCGCGAACTCTGCCGGCGCATGCCCGACACGGGCGGGCTCTGGCTAGCCGCCGCCCGCCACGGACTCGGCCATCCGGTCCTGGGCCAGGCCGCACGCATCCTGCTCACTGTCGTCGCCGATCATCTCGGCAGCGTGACCGCGGAGACCCGCCACCAGGCATTGATCGAGGAGTACACCGCTCGTTACGTGCACCGCGGCCTGACCCCTGGAAGCGGGATGGCGCCCGGGCCTGACGAGGTGTCCGGGAATCGCATCCCTGAGGTCACGCTGCGGTGACCCACCGGCCGGGCCGGCAGCTCAAGAGGTGCTGTCAGTACCTCGACCCGGCGGATCAGGGTGCTCGAACCTCGCCAGCAGCCGCTTCAGCGTACGCCGCAGGTCATCCCTCTCCGCCTCAGTGAGCTCGTCTAGCAGCTTCGACTCGTGCTCCATCAGATCCGCCAGCACTGAGTCGACAAGCTGCATGCCGACGGGGGTCAGCTCGACATCGATGCGCCGCCGATCCTCTGGGTGGATATGCCGGGTGACCATTCCCGCACGCTCCAGCTTTTCCAACCGCTGCGAGACGCCTCCGGAGGTGATCAAAGATGCGTGCGTCAGCTCGCCCGCCGTGCGGCGATACGGCGGACCGGACCGGCGCAGCATCGCCAGGACGTCCAGCGTCACCCTGTCGGTCCCGAGTTCGGCTAGCCGTTCCTTCCGCGCGCGCTCCAGATGGCGGCTAACGCGCCAGATGCGCGAAATTATGCCGACCGAGCTGACGTCGATGTCCGGGCGCTCACGCCGCCAGGCCTGCTCCACCCGGTCGATCCCGTCCTCGGCAACAGGAGGCACCTGCGGGTTGCGGGCCGCGCGCGATCTCGCCATAGACATCCCTCGTTCCCGGCAGCTCGATATTCCTTACGGCTAAGAATCTACTTACCTAACTTACTACGGCACCAGCAGCCCGGCAATCTGACCGCGTTCACCGACGAGGAGGAGGACCAGGCCGTGCCAGCCGCTGCAGTTGCTTGGCCCGAACGATGCCGGGGTCTCGGAGGTCCAGCGGGAACTGACCGGGATCTGCCCGCGGGAATCGACGGCGCACCCCGGCCTGACGCAGCCCTCGGGCAGGCGAAAGGCTGCCGCTAGCACGCGCCACGGCTCGTTCGGTAGAAATATTTATTCTGAACGGGCCGTCGTGCCTCATTCCCCGTCAGATCGAGCGTCAGCGATGGCCGGCGTCAGCTTTAGTGCCGTGCAACCCGGTGACGCGTGTGGTTCGCTTGAACTTATGTCACCGGCTTCGGATTTCCGCTCCCGGCTCGTGGCGCGCGAGCCCCTCTACGGCGCTTGGTCAGCGATTTCCTCCCCCGTGAGCGTGCGGCTCCTGGCTGCTGCGGGGCTCGACTACGTGGTCGTCGACCTGCAGCACGGCACGGCGACCGAGCATGACCTGCCCGGTCTGACTGAGCGTCTTGGCGGAGGTGCTAGGGGAGGCGTACGGCTGACCCGATCGCGGACCTTGGTCCCTTACCGGCGCGCGGCCGGGCGGCTATCGTCCGCGTTAGCCGTCGCCCCGCAGGCAGGCCGCCTGCCAGGCACTGAGTAACGAAAGCAGGGAAAGGTTATGAGCAAGACCGTTGTGCTAGCGGTCGACGTGGCCAGCCATCTTCCTGAGCGCAATGTGGCCGCCGCCGTTGAAATGACCCGTGAGCTTGCGCATGACACCGGTTACCAGGTCATCGTCCTGCATGTGCACGAGTTCGCCGTCGGGCGCTTCGGGCGCCTGCAGGTGGACTGCGGGCCGGGCGAGGCCGAGCAGCTAGTCGCTGGCATAGTCGCGGACCTCAAAAAAGAGGGTGTCGATGCTGCCAGCGTGATCGGCGAGGCCAACTACGGCCATATCGCGAGGAAGATTCTCGCCGTCGCCGATGACTATGATGCGCGCCTCGTCGTACTCGGCTCGAGCAGCCGTACCGATTTGCCTCAGTTGCCGTTCGGTAGCGTGTCGCACCGGCTGCTGCATCTGGCCAAGCGCCCGGTCCTCCTCGTCCCGAGACCGGCGCAGCCGACCGGATCACCCGGGTCGGCCGACGTCACGGCGGCCGCCGCGAGCTAGCCGCACCGCGGAGCGCATGGGCCAGATCGCCGGATCCAGCGGCGCCCAGCGGCGACGAAGCTCAGCCGATCATGTTGAAGGCCGCGAGTACCTTGGCCGGTCGCAGCCGCACCACGTACTCGCCGGGCGTGGCGTTGCGCTTGCCGAACTCCTTCGCGCGCTCCGGCCCCACGTACCGGGCCGCGATCGCGGTGGCGGTACGGAGCAACTCCGCCGGGTCTTCCGACAACTCGGCGTCGCCCTGGATCTGGACGAACCCGTACGGCGGCTCCTCCAGGTCCACGCACAGGCAGGTTCTCGGGTCCCGGGCCAGCGAGCGGCCCTTCGCGGTGCCCTTGCCCGTGTTGAAGATGATGCTGTCGCCTTCGACGATGAACCAGATGGGGGTGACCAGCGGGTGCCCGCTGGCGGCCAGATAGCTCAGCTTGCCGGTCCGGGTGCCCTGCTGCAGGAAGTCCCGGACCTCGGGGTCGTTAAGGGAAGCCACACCGGCCAGCTTAGGCCCGCGCGGATCCCGTGGCCTGCGCGGGGCCGAGCGAATTACGGAAGCCGAACACCCGCCGCTCCCGCCGCAGCGCCGAGGCCACCACCCGGTCGCGCCAGGGCGTACTGATCGCCGCCCGGTAGCCGGGCTCCGCCAGGACCTCAGGGCCGGCCAGGTCGTGCAGGGACAGGAAATCGGGGCCGGGCGCGTCCATGCTGCGGGTGAGCCGGAACCTGCGGATGCGCCGCCACCCGGGCACCTCCAGCAGCATCGGGATGTGCTCCGTGGTGTACCAGGCGGCCAGGTCGTCCTCGGCTCCCGCGGGCACGGAAAGCGCCACCGCCAGCAGAACCGGCGCCTGCTCGCCCGCGGCCGTCCCGTCCGAGCTGATCTGCTCGTAAACGCGGCGGTCCAGGGTGGCCAGGCCGGCGCCGACGGACCTGTCCCGGTCGCTGGCGCGGGCGCCGAGCGCGGCGTACTCGGGACCGTCGAGGACGCCGGGGGAGTCGAGCTCATACAGCGCGAGCCACGGCGGCTTCGCCTCGTCCAGCGCGCGGTACCGGTAGGCGCCGAGGACGCCGGGCACGGTCAGCCGGGCCGGGCCGTGCTCGTGGTCGTACCAGTCGTGGAACTCCGCCTCCGGCACGGTCCCTGGATCGGTGTACACGTAGAAAAGCCCGTTAGCCATCGCGAGCGACCTCCGAGGTAGGCGACAAACCAGATCGTATGCCAGGCCCCCGACGAGCGCCCCCGGCGACAGGACCCCCTGACGACAGGACCCCCTGACGACAGGACCCCCTGACGACAGGACCCCGCGACGCCAGCGCAGGCGTCGCGGGGCCCTGGGACGAACCAGGAAAGGACTCAGTCGACCGGCGCCGCCATCGGGTTCACGCCGGCCAGATCCTCTCGCTTGACCCTGATCGCGACCACCGTGATGATCAGCGCGAGCAGCGCGATCCCGGCCGAGACCAGGTATCCCTTGGCGAAGCCGACCGAGTACGCGTGGTCGGTGATCGCCTTGGTCGCCGCGGCCTGCTGGGCCGCGGACAGGTGCACCGCAGCGTGCTTTGCCGCCGCGGTCGCCGCGGCCACCTGCCCGTGGATGCTGTTGGCCACCGCGCTCCACGCCACCGTGCCGAGGATCGCGAGCCCGATCGAGCCGCCGACCTGCTGCCCCGTGTTCAGCAGCGAAGACGCCACGCCCGTGTCGTTGTTGGCCACCTTGACCAGCGCGACCAGCGACATCGGCACGAAGATCAGCCCCATGCCGAACGCGGTCACCAGCATGGGCCCGAGCAGCCCGGAGGCGTAGTGACTGTGCTCATTGATCCGGGACAGCCAGAACATCCCGCCGGTGGCGATCGCGCTGCCCGTCAGCAACAGCGGCCGGGCGCCGATCCGGGCCACCAGCTGCGACGCCACCCCGGACGCCACCATGATCATGGTGACCATGGGCAGGTAGGCGATGCCGGTCTTCAGCGCGCTGTACCCCCACACCTCCTGCACGAAGATGGTGAGGAAGAAGAACATGCCGAACAACGCGGTGCCCACGCACAAGCTGATCAGGTAAGCGCCCGACCGGTTCCGGTCGCGAACTACCCGCAGTGGCACCAGCGCGTGCTTGCTCCGGACCTCGATGAATCCGAACGCGACGAGCAGCACGACGGAGGCCACCAGTGACACGATCACCTTGGTGTCGCCCCAGTGCGAGATGCCGTTCGGGGTGGTACCGGCGCTAGACAGCCCGTAGACGAGCAGGGCCAGGCCAAGGCTGCCGGTGATCGCGCCGGGCAGGTCAAAACGACCACGGCGCCGCTCCGACTCGGGCAGCACGCGCGTCGCGAGGAACGCGACCAGCAGGCCGATCGGCACGTTGACCCAGAACACCCAGCGCCAGCTGAGGTACTGCACCAGCAGCCCGCCGGCGATCAGGCCGACCGCACCGCCGGCCACGCTCATGGCCGCGTACACGCCCATCGCCCGGTTGCGCGGCGGCCCCGCGGGGAAGGTGACCGCGATCAGCGCCAGCGCGGTCGGTGCCGCGAACGCGCCGCCGATGCCCTGCACGACACGCGCGGTCAGCAGCCACGCCTGGCCGGTGGCGAACCCGCCGAGCAGCGAGGCCACCGTGAACAGCAAGATGCCGAAGATGAAGATCCGGCGGCGCCCCAGTAGGTCGCCGGATCTTCCGCCGAGCAGCAGCAGCCCGCCGAACGCCAGCGCGTACGCGTTGACGACCCATTCCAGGTTGGTGCCCGAGAAGCCGAGCGCGGTCTGGATGTGCGGCAGGGCAACGTTGACGATGGTCGCGTCGAGCACGACCATGAGCTGCGCCGTCGCGATGACGGCGAGGGCCAGGCCCAGCCGCCGCGGCGGCGAGCCCGAGCTTGGCGCAACGGCGCCGTTCGACGCCGCCGCGGTACTGACCCCCGTAGCCGGACGGCCGGTGTCTGGTGAGGCGGACAAGACTTTCTCCCTAAGATTGAGGGCGCAGTGAACCCTGGCCGTGACCGGCTACGTTGACTTGCGGTCACGTGCTGCTTGTCTAAAGATCTTTTTTTGGCCCGAACGGACATCGGTACCAGTGCCCCGTAACGTCTCTTCCTTCCCCGTGAGGTCGTCAGCACTGGTGACGACCCGGCGGCTACTTATTCATTGCTATGACGTCGTAACCGCTCCGGTTGTGACACCATCACCTCCTGCCGCAGGATCTGAGCATCTTCCGCATCAGCCCGAGCAGGCACCGGCGCTCGGACGTCTCGAGTGTGGTACACCATGGCGCCCGGGCCATGAGCTCGGCAATTATCCGCTCCCTGACGGCTACGCCTTCGGGCGTGAGCACGATGTTCTTGCTGCGCCGGTCCCGCTGCGAGGGTTCCCGCTGGGCCAGCCCGTGCTTCTCCAGCGCGTCCGCGATCGTGGTGACGAACGAGGGATCGCAGCCCATCCGCAGCCCGAGTTCCTTCATCGTCATGGGCGCTTCGAGCTTGAGCAGCGCCATCGCATCGCTGCCGGTCAGCCCGAATTCCGTCGCGATGCTCTGGCTGAGGTAATGGGTGGCCTTCATGACTTCGGAGAACACCTGGCTGATCTGCTGGTTCAGCTCGTCGCCGGTCAGCTGGCCCTCCTCTGGCGGTACCAGGTCCAGCGGCACGGCGTGTGGTACCGGCGCTGTCTCAATGACCGGCCCCGTCTCAATGACCGGCCCCGTCTCAATGACCGGCGCTGTATCAATGACCGGCGCTGTATCAAGCACCGTCGTTACCTTCGGCTGCTCGCCCATGTGTGCTCACCTCCGTCCCCCGTCTGCCCATGCTCAGGCTTTCAACCATTGCCTGAGTCTCTCAACCATTGAGTAACTCAACTATATTTCCGCTTGCTGCCGCAAGCAAGTGAATTTTCGGGCGAATCCCCGCGAACCAGCGGCGACGCAACTGCTGGTCACCCAGAGGCGTCTTTACCGCTAGCTGCCGCACACTAGGGAGCAGCAGGGCGAACGGAAGGCTCAGCGCAATGGCGAAGGTCCACGGACGGCGTACGTTCCTCAAGTTCGCGGCGGCGGCGGGCGGGGCCGGGCTGCTCTCGTCCTGCAGCGGGAACGGCGCCACGAGCACCGCGGCCGGCGGCGCCGGCGGGACGGCCAGCTCAGCCCCGGCCACACCGGCGGACGGGGTGGCCCCGTCGGTCGGCGCATCCGCTTCGGGTCCGCCCTCGGCCGCCGACTGGACGGCACTCGGTCATGACCTGTCCGGACCCCTGGTACGGCCGGGCGAAGCTGCCTACGCCGTGGCCAAGCGGCTCTTCGACCCGCGCTTCGACTCGCTGCACCCGGCCGGCATCGCCTACTGCCGCAATCCTCATGACGTCGCTACCTGCCTGGCCTTCGTCCGCAAGTACGGCGTCCCGATGGCGGCCAGGTGCGGCGGGCACAGCTATGCGGGCTGGTCGTCGACCAGCGGCCTGATCATCGACGTGACCAGGATGGCCGGCGTGAACGTCAGCGGGAGCACCGCGACCGTGGGGGCCGGCACGCATCTGATCGACTTCTACAACGGGCTGGCCGCCCGTGGCCGCGCGGTGCCGGGGGGATCCTGCCCGACGGTCGGCATTGCCGGGCTCGCCCTGGGCGGCGGCATCGGCGTGGTGTCCCGCGCCTACGGACTGACCAGCGATAACGTGACGTCCTTGCAGATCGTCACCGCCGACGGGCAGGTCAGGACCGTTAACGCGGGCAGTAACCCCGACCTGTACTGGGCCTGCCGCGGCGGCGGCGGCGGCAACTTCGGCGTGGTCACCTCGTTCACCTTCACCACCCGCCCGGCCGGCGAGATCGTGTTGTTCTTCCTGTCCTGGCCGTGGTCGCGGGCGGCCCGGGTGATCTCGGCCTGGCAGTCCTGGGCGCCGCGCGCCCCGGACGAGCTCTGGTCGAACGTGCACCTAGCCGCCGCCCCCGGCGGCTCGATCCCGTCGATCCAGGTCGGCGGCACCTACCTGGGCAGCCTCGGCGCGGCGTCCGCCCAGCTGGAGAAGCTCTACGCCGCCGTCGGCTCGGACCCGTCCTCGCCCTTTATGGAGACCACCTCCTGGCTGCACGCGATGCTGGTCGAGGCCGGCTGCGCGAGCCTGACCGTCAACGAGTGCCACCTGCCCACCCAGACCCCGGGCGGCCAGCTGTCGCGGGCCTCGGAGTACGCCAAGTCCGATTTCTTCACCAAGCCGCTGAGCAGTCACGGGATCGGCACCCTGCTGTCCGGCGTGGAGAGCTTGCAGCGGGTCAGCGGCGCGGCCGGCGGTACCGGCGGCATCGCGTTCGACTCGCTCGGCGGCGCGGTCAACCGGGTCGCGCCGGGCGCCACCGCGTTCGTGCACCGTGACGCTCTCTTCCAGGCGCAGTACACCACCGGCTGGACGCCGGGCGCGGCGGCCGCCGGGGTGGCCCGCCAGCACGCGTGGCAGCAGTCGTTCTGGCAGTCGATGCGCCCCTACGCCAGCGGCCAGGCGTACCAGAACTACATCGACCCCGCCCTAACCAACTGGCGTCAGGCCTACTACGGTGCTAATTACGACCGGCTTTCCCAGATCAAGGCCCGCTACGACCCTGACCGCGTGTTCACCTTCCCCCAGGCGATCTAGCCCCGGCGGCCGAACCGTAGCCGTGACGTGTCCCGGGTCGTGCGCTCGGGCGTGCATGATGGTATCTCCGCAATTGTGGAATCCGACGCCCGTAGCCAGCTACCTATGTAGGACTCGATGACAACTAACGCGGGGCTCCAGACTTCGGCCCCTGCCATGGACCGGGACCAGGTACAGGTCTTGCTCGTCGAGGACGACGACGGCGACGCCCTCCTGGTCGAGGAACTCCTGCTCGAAGTGGGGGCCGCGGTCACCGTGCACCGGGCCCGCTCGCTGGCCCAGGCCAGGGCCCTGGTCTCCGGCGCGGCCTGCGTCCTGCTGGATCTCGGCCTGCCCGATTCCCAGGGCCTGGACGGGCTCAGGCAACTGCTCCAGCTCGAGCCGGAGGCCGCCGTGGTCGTGCTTACCGGTGACGCCAATGAGTACCTGGGGGAGCAAGCGGTCCGGGCCGGGGCACAGGATTACCTGGTCAAGGGCGAGGTCGCCGGGCACGTGCTGAACCGGGTCATCCGGTACGCGGTAGAACGCCAGCGGGCCGAAGAAGCGCAGCGTGAGCTGCAGGCGGCCCAGATCCACGCCCAGGAGAACGCCCGGCTTGAACGCGGCCTGCTCCCCTCGCCGCTGCTGACCGACTCGCGGCTCAGCGTGTCGGCGCGCTGCCTGGCCGGCGGTGGGCACATGCTGCTCGGCGGGGATTTCTACGATGTGGTCGAGGCGGCGGACGGCTGGGTGCACGCCCTCATCGGCGACGTCTGCGGGCGGGGCCGGCCGAGGCCGCGCTCGGGGTCTGCCTGCGAGTGGCCTGGCGCACGCTGGTGCTGGCCGCCGGCCGGCCGAGGAGATACTTTTCACCCTCAGCCAGCTACTTGAGCACGAACGCCAGGACGACACCATGTTCGCCACGTTGTGCATGATGTCGGTCACCCCCGACCGGGGCACCGGCTGGGTTCGGATGGCCGGCCACCTGCCGCCGCTGCTCGTCGACCGCGGCGGCGTGCGGGAGCTGCCGACCCTGTCGGCGGCGCCGCTCGGCCTCAGCGACGTCCGGGACTGGCCCGGGACTCAGGTGCCGCTCGACGGCAGCTGGTCGATCCTGCTGTTCACCGACGGGCTCATCGAGGGCAGGATCGGCCGCGGATCCGAGCGGCTGGGCAGCGAAGGCCTGATGGACCTGATCAGGAACGCGCTCACCGCATCCTCCCCGGCACCGTCGGGGGATAGCCGCCTCGTCGACGACCAGCTGCTCGACCAGGTGATTGATCGCGTCCGCGAGCTGAACGGGCGGGACCTCGATGACGACCTGGCCGTCCTCGCCCTCGGCTTTTCCGGGGCCGCCGAATGATGACCGACGTCACGACCGAGGGCGCCTCGCCCGCACCTCCCTCCGGACCACCCGCGGCTGGACCCGGACCGCAGGCGGCCCGCGCGGCGATGGCCAGACGGTGGCCGCTCAGCCGGATCGTGGGCGTCGCCGTCCTGGCCCTGCTGCTGTTCTCGGTGGCGGCCGTGGTGGCGGGCGGGCTTGCCCTGGTCACCCTGCGCCATGACCGCGAGCGGGTAGTGGTCACGCTCGACCCGGCGGCGCTGGCGGTCCAGCAGCTCGACATCGCCATGCTTAACCAGGAGACTGGCGTGCGCGGTTACGCGCTCAGCGGCCAGCAGGCCTTCCTGGCCCCGTACACCCAGGGCCAGGCGGAGGAGATGTCCGCCCTGGCCACCCTGCGGCAGCTGCAGGGCCAGCTGCCGCCCGGTAGCCAGGCCGAGATCACGAGCGTGGTCAACCAGGCGCGTTACTGGCGCACCCACTACGCCGAACCGGCCATCGCCCAGGTCACCCGCAGCGGCAAACCGGTTGTCAGTCCCGACGTCATCGCGGGAAAGGCGGATTTTGACGCCCTGCGCGCCAAGATCGCCGTGCTTGAGACGAATATCTCGACGGCCAGGGCAGGCGCGGTCGCGGCCCTGAACGACTCCGCGACCGTACTCGACATTGTCTTCATCGCCATCGCGATCGGCCTGGCCGTCATCGTGGTGGTGCTCGCGCTCGGCTTGCGGGCCGCGGCGATCAGGCCGCTGCACCAGATCGCCGCGGAAGCCCGCCGGGTGGCCGACGGCGATTTCGGGCATGAAGTCAGCGTGCGGGGTCCGCGGGAGGTGACGAGCCTGGCCGCGGACGTGAACAGCATGCGGGAGCGGATCTTGCAGGAGCTGTCGGCGACGCAGGCCGCGAACACGGTCCTGGAGGAGCATGCCGCCGAACTGCAGCGCTCGAACTCAGAGCTCGAGCAGTTCGCCTACATCGCCTCGCACGACCTCCAGGAGCCGCTCAGGAAGGTCGCGAGCTTCACCCAGCTGCTCCAGCGCCGCTACGCCGGGCAGCTCGACGCCCGGGCCGATCAGTACATCGAGTTCGCCGTCGACGGCGCTAAGCGGATGCAGGCCCTGATCAACGACCTGCTCGCGTACAGCCGGGTCGGCCGGTCCTCGCGCGAGCCCGCTCTGGTCTCGAGCGACGCCGCGCTCGGCCAGGCCCGGGCGAACCTGGCCGCGTCGATGGAACAATCAGGCGCCACCATCCAGGCCGGCCACCTGCCGCTGGTCCTGGCCGAGATGCCGTTGCTGACCGCGGTGTTCCAGAACCTGCTGAGCAACGCGCTGAAGTTCAGCGGCGGCCAGGCGCCGCGTATCGTGATCACGGTCAGCCGGGAGGAGCCTTTCTGGCTGTTCTCGTTCACCGACAACGGCATGGGGATCGAGCCGGACTACGCCGACCGCATTTTCGTGATCTTCCAGCGCCTGCACGAGCGATCTGCCTACCCGGGCACCGGCATCGGCCTGGCCATGACCCGGAAGATCATCGAGTACTTCGGCGGCCGGATCTGGCTCGACCAGACCTACACCGGCGGCGCGCGATTCCTCTTTACCCTGCCGATGCCGCCGGAAAGCCAGCCGTCTGACGCCGCGGCTTTGGAACCTACTGTGCAGCTGACCCAGGAACCGCCAGGTCTCCCGACCTCAGAACCGCCGGAAGACGAGGAAACCGATGCCCGAATGCGGGGACTCTAAAGTGATCGACGTGCTGCTGGTGGAGGACGACGAAGGGGACGTCCTTATGACCAAGGAGGCCTTCGAGTACTACAAGATACGCAACCGGCTGCACGTGGTAAGCGACGGCGAGCAGGCGTTGCAGTTCCTGCACAGGGCCGGCCGGTACGCCGACGCGCCGCGCCCCGGGCTGATCCTGCTCGACGTCAACCTGCCCCGCCGTAGCGGCCTCGAGGTGCTCGCCGAGCTGAAACGAGACGAGGATCTCCTGGTCATTCCCGTCGTCATGCTGACCACCTCGGCGGCCGAGGAGGACATCTTGCGGAGCTACTCCCTGCACGCTAACGCGTTCGTCACCAAGCCGGTCGACTTCGAGCACTTCATCGACGCGGTCCGGCAGATCGACAACTTCTTCCTCACCCTGGTCTGCCTGCCCGGCTGAAGCGCCGCGCGAGACGGCATGGACCCTCTAACGAGGCCTCCGACCACGGGGTACGCCAAGCCCGGCCCCGCCGCGGGGGCCGGGTATTACCCGCGTGGTGACGGTGGCGGGATCAGAGCTTGGTCAGCTTGGCGCACGGCGTCATGATCCGGACCTGACGCGAACCGAACTCAATGACCAGGGCAGTATCGTCCTCCACGCCGATGACCCGGCCGAGGCCGTACTTGTCGTGGGTCACCTGGTCATGGGCCACGAACACCTCGGGTGGCGGGGGCGGGGGGGCGTTGAAGGGACTTCCGGGCAGGAAGCGCCGGGTGGCGGCGCGGGCAGTGTTCATCAATACCAGTATGCGCCTGCCGGCCGCCTACTACCTGCTCCTTCGCGTGCCTGATTCCGATTAAACCGGCTGTGGCCGGTGAATTCTGCCGGTATGACGGATTCCCGGTCAGCGGCCGGGCCTGCGTGCTCACCGCTCAGCGGGCCGGCCGTCCGAGCAGCTTCTCGAGGCTGCGGCGCTCGCGCTTGGTGGGGCGCCCCGCGCCGCGGTCGCGAACCGCCACCGGGGCCGCTTCCTCGCGCGGCGGAGGCGGCGGGCTGTGGTCGGTATAACACTCGGCGGCCACCGCCGCGCTGACCCGCTTGGCGATGACCCGCACCACGATCACGATCCGCATCCGCCCTTCCTGGCGCAGTCGCACCTCGTCGCCGGGCCGGATGAGCTGCGCGGGCTTGGCCCGCACCCCGTTGACCCTGACGTGCCCGGCCCGGCAGGCATCGGAAGCGAGCGAGCGGGTCCGCGTCAGCCGCACCGACCAGATCCAGCTGTCTACCCGCCCGCCTGCCTGATCACCGGCCATCCCGCCACTGTAATGCGGCGGCCGGCGCGGGCGTCCTACTGCCGGCTGGACAGGAACTCGGCGATCCCCGGCTCGCCCTGGCTCGCGATGAACGCGTTGGGCACGGACACCAGGATCTCGTCGGCGTGAGCCAGGCACACCCACGCTACGCCGCCGCCGGAATCGGCGAGCTTCACCTCGGCCGGGTTCGGGCAGGCGTTCTGGTCGCCAGTGTGGACCTGGCAGGCGGCTGAGATCCCGCCGTGGGCCGATACCATGGCTGCGGCCTCCTTGAGCAGGGAAAACCGTTGTGAGGGATCGTCATCTGCCGCCGGTGCCTGGGACGCGGACCGCTCCCGCTGGCCGAGGAGCACGGTGTTGCCGTCCGGGTCGAGCACCTTCACCTCGCCGCCGAGCGCGTGCGGGGGGTGCCCGGTCCTGGTCACCTTGACGTCGGCCGCGCCGAGCCGGCCGACCACGACATCGAGGTCTTCGTAGTAGAAGTAGAACAACAACGGCAGCTGCGGGATATCCAGCGGCGGCCGGGTGTAAGCCAGCAGGATGGACAGCTCTTCTTGCTGCATGACCGCCCAGGCCGAGTTCTCGGCTCGTCCGGCCGAATGCTCGCGAAAACCGAGCACCTGGTAGAACGCGCGTGCGGCGTCGATGTCGCGGACATACGTCGCGGCGAACATCGACCGCACGACAGGCATCATGAGCACAAGGTACGCCGAAGGCCAGCGGCACAGCCGCAAGTCATCTGATCCGTGTGAATACTGCGACATCCGGGTCACCCGAGCGGGCGCCGGGGGCGCGGCTGTGCCATGGTCATGATCATGGGTGACAGCGTGGACCGGCGGCGTGCCGCCTACTGGGACGCTCACGCCAGCCGGTACGACGGCGCGATGGATTTCTGGGACCGGCACCTGTTCGGGGACAGCCGGCCGTGGGTATGCGGCCGCGCCGCCGGCGAGGTACTCGAGGTCGCCGTCGGCACCGGACGCAACTTGTCCCTGTACCCGGACACCGTGCGGCTCACTGGAATCGACTGGTCACCGGCGATGCTCGGCATCGCGCGGGAGCGCGCGGCGCGGCTGGGCCGTGACGCCGACCTGCGGGCGGGTGACGCTCAGGCGCTGGACTTCCCCGACGCCTCGTTCGACACCGTGGTGTGCGCGCTCGGACTGTGCGCCATCCCGGATGACCGGCGCGCGATCAGCGAGATGACGCGTGTACTGCGCCCCGCCGGACGATTGCTGCTCGTCGATCATGTGGCCGCGTCGTGGCGTGCGCTGCGCGCCGTCCAGTGGCTGTATGAGCGGGTCAGCATCCCTCGGGAAGGCGAGCATTTCCGGCGCAGGCCGCTTATCCACGTGCGCGACCTGGGGTTCGTGATCGAGGAGACGCAGCGATTCAAGCTCGGCCTCGTCGAGCGCGTCTGCGCCCGCAAACCCGGCTACCCCGGCGGCCAGGGAACATGACGCCGGCCTGACGTAGCTCGAGTTGTAGGATCTGAGCGCCATTAACGGGACACGAAGGGAACCGGATGTACGACGCGACGCTGGCCGAGACCGTCACGATACGCGGTGACGGCGGCGACGAGATCGAAGGGTACCTGGCCAGGCCGATGGCCGAGGGACCGTTCGGCGGCGTGGTGGTGATCCACCACATGCCCGGCTACGACGAGTGGACCAAGGAAATCGCGCGTACGTTCGCCGTCCACGGCTACCACGCGATCGTGCCGAACCTCTACCACCGGGACGCCCCGGGCGCCAGCCCCGACGATGCCGCGGCGGCGGCCCGCGCCCAGGGCGGCGTACCCGACGCCAGGCTGGTCGGGGACGTGGCCGGGGCGGCGGCTTACCTGCGCGGGCTGACCAACTCCAACGGCAAGGTCGGCGTGATCGGTTACTGCTCGGGCGGCCGGCAGTCGGTTCTCGCCGCGTGCAGCCTGCCGCTGGACGCGGCCGTCGACTGTTACGGCGCGTTCGTGGTGGGCACCCCTCCGGAGGGCATGCCGCTGAAGGTCGGCCCGATCAAGCACCTCATCAAGGACCTTTCCTGCCCGCTGCTCGGCCTGTTCGGCGCGGAAGACCAGCACCCTTCGCCCGAGCAGGTGGCCGAGCTCGAGCAGGAGCTGAAGGCCCAGGGCAAGACCTACGAGTTCCACCGCTACGAGGGTGCCGGCCACGCGTTCTTCGCCGTCAACCGCACCGCCTACCGCCCCGAAGCCGCCATGGACGGCTGGCAGCACATCTGGGCCTGGTTCGGCCGCTACCTGACCGCCTGACCACAACGTGTGTCAGGAACCCCGCGATAACACCCCGCGATAACGGGGTTCCTGACACACGATCGCCTCAGTGCGCGCTGGAGGCGGCCCAGATGTTGATGCCGGCGTTGACCGCGTCGCGGTCGATGGCGGCGAGTTCGTCGTCGGTGAAGTGGCTGCGGCCGGCCGCGGCGAGGTTCTCCTCCAGTTGCCTGACGCTGCTGGCGCCGATGAGCACGGAGGTCACCCGCGGGTCGCGCAGCGCCCAGGACAGCGCCATCTGGGCCAGCGTCTGGCCCCGGGACCTGGCGATCTCGGCCAGCGCCCGGACGTGCGCCAGCGTCTGCTCAGAAATCTGGTCCGACGACAGCGAGCCGTCCGTGCTCGCGCGGGAGCCGGCGGGCACGCCGTTGAGGTACTTGCCGGTGAGCACGCCCTGCGCCAGCGGCGAGAACGCGATGCAGCCGACGCCCTCGTGCCCGAGCACGTCGAGCAGGCCGCCCTCGATCCACCGGTTCAGCATCGAGTAAGACGGCTGGTGGATCAGCAACGGCGTGCCCATTTGCCGAAGAATGGACACAGCTTCCACCGTCCGTTCGGCCGAATAAGAGGAGATGCCCGCGTACAGCGCCTTGCCCGACCGGACCGCCGAACTCAGCGCGCCCATCGTCTCCTCGAGCGGGGTGTCCGGGTCGAAGCGGTGGGAGTAGAAGATGTCGACGTACTCCAGGCCCATCCGCTGCAGGGATTGGTCCAGGCTGGCCAGCAGGTACTTACGGGAGCCGTGGTCACCGTACGGGCCGGGCCACATGTCGTAGCCGGCCTTGGTGGAGATGATCAGCTCGTCACGGTAAGGCCTCAGGTCTTCCCGCATGATCCGGCCGAAGTTGATCTCCGCACTGCCGTACGGCGGCCCGTAGTTATTGGCCAGGTCGAAGTGCGTGACCCCCAGGTCGAACGCACGGCGCAGGATCGCCCGCTGGTCCTCGACCGGCTTGCCGTCGCCGAAGTTCTGCCACAGCCCGAGCGAGATCTCGGGCAGCAGCACGCCGCTGCGCCCGCAGCGGCGGTAGGGGAGTCTGGTATAACGCTCATCGGCTGCTACATAGGTCATGTCAGAAGTCTTTCACTAGTGCCTTTCGCTGGCGCCCGCCGTGACCGGCTAACCCGTCACCTTTTGCCGCCGCCAGGGCCGCCCCGCTCGGCTGGTGGTCACGGGAAGCCTGTTATAACGGTCATCGGCAGTGTTGGAAGACGATGACGATGAGAGGACCGGCGATGTACGACGCGATGCTGGCCGAAAGCGTGACGATCACCGGGCACGGCGGCGACGAGATCGAGGCGTACTCGGCGCGGGCGCTCAGAGCCGCACCCCCCGATGGCGTCGGCGGCGTGGTGGTCATCCACCATCTGCCCGGTTACGACCGGCAGACCGCGGAGTTCACCCGGGCGTTCGCCGCGGGCGGGCTCAACGCGGTGATGCCGAACCTCTACCACCGTGAGGCGCCGGGCGCGGCCCCGGACGACGCGATGGCCGCGGCCCGGGCCTCGGGCGCGATCCCCATCCCCGACGAGCGCATCGTGGGCGAAGTGGCGGGCGCGGCGGCTTACCTGCGCGGGCTGAGTAACTCCAACGGCAAGGTCGGCGTGATCGGCCACTGCTCGGGCGGCCGCCAGGCGTTCCTCGCCGCGGTCAGCCTGCCGCTCGACGCCGCCGTGGACTGCTACGGCGGCTTCGTCGTCGAGACCGCACCAGAAGGGCATCCGCTGCACGGCGCCCCGCCCCTGGTCGATCGGGCCGGGGACCTGTCCTGCCCGCTGCTCGGCCTGTTCGGCGCGGAGGACCAGCACCCGTCGCCTGAGCACGTCGCGGAGCTTGAGGCGGCGCTCAAGGCGCACGGCAAGACCTATGAGTTCCACTCCTACGAGGGTGCCGGACATGCCTTCATGCAGGTGGACCGCCCCAGCTACCGGCCCGAAGCCGCCGTGGACGCCTGGCAGCACATCTGGGCCTGGTTCGGGCGCTACCTGTTATCGTCGTTCGCAGAGAGGAGTCGTTTGTGTGCACTTACCTGACCGAAAAGGTCTCTGTCAGCGGCAGCGGCAAGGGCCCGTCCGGGTGGTTCCGGGTGACCGACGCCAGCGTGTACTTCGACCATCCGGTGCACGCCCAGGCCGAGCACACGCTCAACATCGACTTCCTCGCCCCGGGCGCCGGCCCGTCGGCGCGGGTCGCGGTCGAGCTCACCGCGGAGTCCGCGCGGGCCCTGGCGAAGGCGATCCAGTCCACCCTGGACTCGGCCCCTCCCGGCCTGATCACCTAGCACCGTTCCGGGCGCAGCTCCCAGGACCCGGAACCCCCGGAATGTCAGTGCCTCGTGTCAGTATGCATGTGGGCCCCCGCGATGGGCGGCCCCAGGCGGGATGGAGGCGGCAGCGATGCGGTTCATGGTCGAGCGAGACACCCTGGCGGAGGCGGTCGCCTGGGTCGCGCGCTCGCTGCCGTCGCGGCCGGTGCTGCCGATTCTGTCCGGTCTGCTGCTCGAGGCGGACTCCGGCGGCCTGATCCTGTCCTGCTTCGACTACGAGGTATCGGCCCGGATCCGGGTCGACGCCGAGGTGACTGCTCCGGGCACGGCGCTGGTCCCCGGGCGGCTGCTCGCCGAGATCACCCGGAGCCTGCCGCCGCTGGAGGTCGAATTCGACTACGACGCGGATGACGTCACGCTGACCTGCGGCCCGGCGTCTTTCACGCTCGTCACGCTGCCGGTCAAGGAGTACCCGCGGCTGCCCGAGCTGCCCCGGCTGGCCGGCACCGTCGACGGCGGCGTGCTCGCCACGGCGATCGGCCAGGTGGTGCCCGCGGCCAGCCGCGATGACACGCTGCCGGTCATTACCGGGGTGAACGTCGAGATCGACGGCGACGTCATCAAGCTCGTGGCGACCGATAGGTACCGGCTAGCCGTGCGGGAACTCGGCTGGAGTCCCACCCAGCCCGGATCGCGGGGCACGCTGCTCGTCCCGGCCAAGACGCTGGCCGATGCCGCGCGGATGATGTCACCGGGCGTTCCCGTCCGGGTCATGATGGACGGCGAACAGGGCGCCGGGGGTGCCTGGACCGCCGATGCGAAGTCCGCGGACTCGCTGCGCGCGGCCGATGCGATGATCGGATTCGAGTCGCGGGGGCGCCGGCTGACGACACGCCTGATCGCGGGGGAGTACATCAAGTACTCCTCGAGGTTTCCCGAGGATTTCGGCAGTCACGCCGACATGCCTGCCGTCCCGCTCGCCGAGGCGGTCAAGCGGGTGGCCCTGGTCGCCGAGCGGGGCAGCTCGGTGCGGCTGTCGTTCGGGAACGGGAAAGTCACGATCGAAGCGGGCACCGAGGGGCAGGCGCGGGCGAGGGAAACGGTCCCCGCCGACTTCTCCGGTCAGGAAACCGCGATCGCGTTCAGCCCGCATTACCTGCTGGACGGCCTCAGTGCGGCCCTGACCGCGGCCACGGGAACCCCGCCAGCCGCCGAGAAACCCCTGAATGGCTCCCACCCGGACGCGGCGCCGGCCGACGAGGCGCGTATCCGGTTGCAGTTCACCAGCCCGACCAAGCCGGCCTTGATCACTGGCAGCGCCCGGTCCGGCGACGAATCGGCTCCGGATTACCGTTACCTGGTGGTCCCGCTGCGCGTCCTGGCCGGCGTCTGACCCGCGGCCTCCGGTCAGCCCGCGCCCTTAGCCTCCAGAGCGGAAGCCCCCGCCGCGGCCGAAGCCCCCGGAACCGTTACCGAAGTCCCCGGTGCCCGGGAAATGCGGGTACTGGCTTACATAGGCGTGCCGCGACATCCAGGCCATGATCAGGATCCAGGTGGCCAGCGCGAACAGCAGCAGGGCGAAGACGAGGAAACGACCCGCGTCCGGCGCGGGAACCGCCACGTCGGGTTCGGCCCGGGCGGCCTTGGGCGGCCGGGGCAGGTCGGCTATCAGGCGATCGATATGGCCCTGGGTCTTCGCGGTGAGAGCCCCGTCGATCCGGTCGGTCAGCTCGTCGAAGGTGAGCCGCCCGGCCACGAAGTGCTCACGCAGCTGGGCCATGGTGGCGTCGCGTTCAGCATCGCCGATCCGGACGTCGTAGTCATACCGGGTCCGGCCGGGCACGCGCCATCCAGGTACTTGTTCTTCGCGCGGCTGTTCCGCGTCTGAGTCCTCGTTCACCATTCCGGTTCGGACGTCGTATCGCCTTGTCATCGGCTCCCATGATTCGCCAGGCCGACTACCTAACCCCTTAACGATAAGTCGAGCCGGCCCGGCGCGGAAGCCGCCGGAGCGAGAATCACTAGCGGCGAGGACCCCGCGGACCACGCCGACCGCCCATTCCGCGCCGCCGCCCGAACCCGAATAGCCTCCTGAACAGCGCCAGCGCCGCGATGAACAGGACAACCGCGAGCGGCCGCTCCCCGCCACCGAGGCCGAACAGGGAGACGGCGCTAATAATGATGAAGACCCACACGAGCCCCATCAGGGGTGCGAACGCGGCGAACGGCCCGCGAGATCCCCGCTGGCCACCCTGGCCGCCGCGGTAGTCCCAGTCGGGTCGCGTCGCCATCGGCCCGGACGAGGCCGGCCCCGTCCAGCCGTAGCTTCCCGCGCCCATCCCCGGCTGCGCGGCGTACGGAAGGTCGCGCATCACGGTGTTCAAGTCGGCCCTGGTCTTCGCCGCGAACGTCTGGTCTAGGCGCTCGTTCAGTTCGTCGAGGGTCAGCCGCCCATCCGCATAGTGCTCACGCAACTGGGCGGCGATGGCCTCCCGATCGGCATCCCCGACGCGCACGTTATATCCCGTAGCCATCGTGCCCTCCGTAGCAAGAACCGGGAATCCCCGAGTGCCTTCCACGATATATCGCGAGACATCGGACGGCAAGCCGGATCCCCCAATCAGAGGAAAGCCAGAGTGCCGGACCGGTATCACCGAAGCTTAGTCGGCCTCCGACAAGTTGCCGGCCCTGTGCTCGCGGGCCGGAGAAGACGGGGATGGCGGCAGAGGGGGGCCATGATGAGCCAGTCGCTGACTCAAGTTAGGCCCGACGCCGGTCAGATCGGGCCTGACGCAGGTCCAGGGGGGATGACCCCCGCCGGAATCGGGGAGATAAGACCGCGGGAGACGGGTACTGACACCCGGGGAACGCGGGCGCTCGCTTCGTACGGTGAGCACATGATGGCGGTTTCGGCCTGGCGCCGGGGGGCGCCGGGTGCTCCCGTCTGGCGCCAGGGGCCGCCGCGAGCTTCGTTCCGGCAGCGGGTGCAGGCGTGGCGAGCCCGCAACTGGCGGCGCGCCGTGCTGGCGTGGTTCGTCGCCACGCTGGCCATCATGGCCATAGCGGCCGAGCCGAGCACGGACTTCCCCAAGGCGCAGGCTCATTCCGTGCCCGCCGTGCGGGTGGTCCTGCGCGTGGTCGAGGTCCTAACCCTGGCCGGCGTCCCGGCGCTGCTCATCGCCCTGCCCTAAGATCTGGGCCCTAAGATCTGGGCCGGCTAGGGCTGCTCAGGCGCGTTCATCCGGTCTGCGGCGCGGTCCTGGCCTACGCCGCGACGATCCTGCGCGGCCCCCGCGGCGTTCCTGGCGCCGTGGTGCGGTCCCAGCCAGCCATAGCGAACGCCGTACCTGCTCGCTAGAGTCGGCAGCAGGCGACGGGCGCGACGAAGCGGGAGGCCGGCATGGCGAGTTCTCGGGTGAGCGCAGGAGCGGGGGAACACGTACTCGCGACCTCCATCGAGGAGTTCCCGGGGCAGGATTGACCACGGCGGCCCGACCGGACACCGAGGTCGTCTTCGACCCGGTCACCTACACCCGCGGAGTGCCCTTCGACGCCCTGGCCCGGCTGCGACGCGACACCCCGGTCGCGTGGGTGGCCGAGATCCCCGTCCTGGGCTGGCCGGAGGGCCCCGGGTTCTGGCTCGTCCTGCGGCACGCGGACGTCGAGTCGGTCCTGACCCGGCCGAAGCTGTTCTCCTCCGCACTGGGCGCGACGCAGATCAGGGACCCGGCGACACCGCAGGCGCTGAGTTACGTCCGGCGGATGATGCTCAACATGGACCCGCCGGAGCACTCCCGGCTGCGCCGGCTGCTCGGCCGGTCGTTCACGCCCCGCGCGGTCGCCCAGCTGGAGCACCGTATCCGCGGCCACGCCCGGGCCATCTGCGATCGCGTGTTCGCCGGCCCGCGCGGTGAGTGCGACTTCGCCAAGGACGTGGCCGCGGACCTGCCGCTGCTGACCCTGGCTGATGTGCTCGGCGTGCCTGAGCAGGACCGCTGGCTGCTGTTCGACTGGTCAAACCGGGTCATCGGCTACCAGGATCCGGACTACGCTTCCTCGGCCGAGTTCGACCCGGCCGCGGGGACGGCCATGGCCCGCGAGGCGCTCGCGCTTCGCCCGCACCCGGACCACGACGGAAGGTTGCCTGACCCGCGGACCCGCGAGGGCATGCCGGATCTGTACGCCTACGCTCACTTGCTGGCCGAGGAGAAAAGGCGGCAGCCGGGGGATGACGTGATGTCGATCCTGCTGGCCCAGGCGGACCAGGACGGCGGCCGGGTGTCGGCGGCCGAGTTCGAGAACATGTTCTGGCTGTTCGCCGTGGCCGGGAACGAGACGTTGCGCAACGGCCTGCCCGGCGCCTGCATCGCGCTGCTCGACCACCCCCGCGTCCAGGACGACCTGCGCGCCCATCCGGACCTGATGCCGACCGCCGCCGATGAGATGCTGCGCTGGTGGACGCCGGTCATGACGTTCCGCCGGACCGCCACCGCCGGCTGCGAACTCGGCGGCCAGCGCATCCGCGCCGGCGACAAGGTTGTCGTCTCCTTCACCTCGGCCAACCGCGACGACGCGGTTTTCGCCGACTCCGGCCGCTTCGATATCCGCCGCCACCCCAACCCGCACCTGGTATTCGGCCACGGCCCGCACTTCTGCCTGGGCGCCCACCTGGCCCGTACCCAGCTGCGGGCGCTGTTCGATGAGGTCCTGGCCCGCACCTCATACCTCCGTTACGCTGGCCCGCCGTCCTACCTTTGCTCGAACTTCCAGCGCGGCGTCAAACGGCTGCCGGTCGCCTGGACCGCATGACCCGTGACGAATCCCGCGGCCACGCCCGTCAGTGACCGCGGTGTACAGCTGTTAGCTGCCGGCGATCCCCTTGAGCCCGGCACTGCTTGAGCGCGCCCACGCCATCGAACGCTCACGGCCCCGGGTGCGGGCTTAACGGGCTGACTGTCCGCCAGTCTCGTCATAGGTCAATGATCTGCTCTTCGGCGGCCACCGTAACCGGCACTGGCGACCCAGTGAACCGCTGGGCGATCTTGTCGAGTTCGTCGTCGGTGCGGTCCGGCTGATGGTGGAACAGCACCACCCGCCGCGCCCCGGCCCGGCGCGCCAGCCCGATCGCGTAGTCGGCGGCGGCGTGGCCGAAAGCCGCTTGGGCGGGCAGTTCCTCGGCGAGCAGCTGGGCGTCGTGGATCAGCACGTCGGCCCCGGCGGCGAGCTCGAGGGCGCCTGAATGGTACTCACCCCAGCCATCCGGACCCGGGCCGAGGGCGGTCGGGCAGTGATCGGTGACGTAGGCCACGGCTGACCGGCCGTCGCTGATCCGGTATCCGATGGTCCTGCCGCCCTTGTGCGGGATTTCCCGCGCCTCGATCCTGAACCCGTCGGCCTGCAGCCGGCCGGGTGAGATAGCCGTGAAGGTCCAGCGACCGCGCAGCTGGCCAGGGGAGATCGGGAAATGCGGCGGAGACATCGCCCGGCTCAGCACCTGTTCGGCGCTCGTGCCGTCCTGCTGGTCCGGTAGCAGCAGGGTGACCTGCGCGTCGTCGTGGTCTCCGCTGCGGAAGAACGGCAGGCCCTGGACGTGGTCCCAGTGCAGGTGAGTGAGCAGTATGGTCCCGGTAAACGGCTGACGGTTCAGCAGCCCGGTGACCCGGCGGATTCCCGTGCCGGCATCGAGGATGATCGCCGGCGACGCGTCGTCATGGGCGATAGCAACACAAGAGGTGTGACCGCCGTAGCGGACGAAGTCTGGGCCAGGTGCGGGCGTCGACCCGCGGACACCGCAAAAGTGCAGCCGCACTGGTTAAGCCTAGCCACACTCTTTTCTTCGGTATACAGCGACCAGACATCAGTGGATAGCAGAGCTATTCAAGATAGGAGTGGCAATATAGGCAGAAGTGCCCTGACCATGCGATTCTGGGCTCATCGGCGGGAAGTGGTGCTGGCCCGTCGTGGCGCCTTGGCGAGTGAGTCCGGGCTGGGCGGGAAGAGCACTAACCAAAGCTCGGCGACGTGGCCCGGGGTGGGCGTAGGAGGGCTGGAGTGAGGTGCGGGCAGTGTGGTGCGCCCTTGGGCGAGGGCTACCGGTTCTGCGGGGATTGCGGTGCTCCCGCGGGCGGTTGCCCGTCATGCGGTGCGCAGGTCGATCCGGGTAAGCGTTTCTGCCATGCCTGCGGGTTCGCACTGCCCGAAAACAAGGCGACGCCCGTAGCGGGGCCGGTCGCGATCGCCGGCCTGCGCCACGAGCCGGTAGCGGAACGCCGGGTATGCTCGGTCCTTTTCTGCGACATGGTGGGATTTACCCCGCTGTCCGAGGCGCGGGATCCAGAGGCAGTCAGGGAACTGCTGTCTGACTATTTCTCGGTGGCCCGGACCGTGGTCAGCCGGTACGGCGGAATCGTAGAGAAGTTCATCGGCGACGCGGTCATGGCCGCATGGGGAACGCCAGTCGCCACCGAGGGGGACGCGGAGC
Organism: uncultured Actinomycetes bacterium; assembly: GCA_963806335.1. Lineage (GTDB taxonomy): Bacteria > Actinomycetota > Actinomycetes > Streptosporangiales > Streptosporangiaceae > Palsa-504. The sequence continues at coordinate 69,301 of CAWDXO010000004.1, read as the reverse complement.
GCACCGTCCGTGCCGCGCTTGACCTGGTAGTCGCCGTGGCCGAGATGGGCGCCAAGGCCGGGGTGCCCGGGCTGGCGGCGCGAGCCGGCGTGGTGACCGGCGAGGTCGCGGTCACGCTCGGCGCGGTGGGCGAGGGCATGGTCGCCGGCGACGCGGTGAACACCGCCGCCCGGGTGCAGGCGGCGGCCGGACCCGGTCAGGTGCTGGTGGATGCGCCGACGCAGCGGCTGGCGGGCAGCGCGATCGGGTTCGCCGATGCCGGGGCGCACCAGCTGAAGGGCAAGGCGGAGCCGCAGCACCTGTGGCGGGCGACCCGGGTGCTGTCCGCGGTAGGCGGCATGCAGCGGGTCGACGGGCTGGAAGCTCCCCTGGTCGGCCGGGACGCGGAGCTGCGGACGATCAAAGACCTGTTCCACGCGTCCGCGGACCGGCGCTTGCCGCGGCTGGTGCTGGTGTCCGGGCCGGCCGGGGTGGGCAAGTCGCGGTTGGGCTGGGAGTTCGAGAAGTACGCCGACGGGCTGGCCGCGCAGGTGTGGTGGCACCGCGGGCGGTGCCTGTCCTACGGCGAGGGGGTCGCGTTCTGGGCGCTGGCCGAGATCGTCCGGCAGCGGCTGGGCATCGCCGAGGAGGATCCGGCCGAGATCGGCGCGGCCAAGCTAGCCGAAGGACTGGACACGTTCGTGCCCGATCCGGCCGAGCGCGCCTACATCGGCGTACGGCTGGGACGGCTGCTGGGCGTACCCGCGGCAGGAGAGAACAGCACGGCTTTGTCCCGGCAGGAGCTGTTCGCAGGGTGGCGGCTGTTCTTCGAGCGACTGGCGGCGGTAGAGCCCGTGGTGCTGGTGGTCGAGGACGCCCAGTACGCCGACGGCGGACTGCTGGATTTCCTGGATCACTTGATCGACTGGGTCCGCGCTCTTCCGATTTACCTGCTGGTGTTCGCCCGTCCCGAGCTCGGTCAGGTCCGGCCTGGCTTTGGCAGCGGCCGCAATCGGGTCACCCTTACCCTGGACCCGCTCGATCCGGCGTCGATGGATCAGCTCGTGGATGCGCTCGTCCCCGATATGCCGCCGGCCGCCCGCTCGGCCGTAGCCGGCCAGGCCCAGGGCCTGCCGTTGTTCGCGGTGGAGACGGTGCGGTCACTGATCGACCGGGACGTCGTCCAGCCCGTCGAGGGCGTCTACCGGCTGGTCGGCGACGTCGGCGAGCTGGCCGTCCCGGACAGCCTGCACGCGCTCCTGGCCGCGCGGCTCGATGCGCTTGACCCGGGCGTGCGGCGGGTGGCCGCGGACGCCGCGGTGCTTGGCACCAGCTTCCCGGCCGAGGCGCTGACCGCGGTGTCGGGACAGGACGAGCCAGCGGTGCAGGCAGGCCTGGCGGAGCTGGTACGCCGCGAGGTTCTTATGGTGTCAGCCGACCCGCTGTCCCCGGAGCGCGGTAGCTACCAGTTCGCCCAGCAGATGCTGCGCCAGGTCGCCTACGACACGTTGTCCCGCCGGGACCGCAAGACCCGCCACCTGGCCGTCGCCGCGCACCTGCGCACCGCGTTCGCCGGCGATGGCGAGCAAGTGGCCGATGTCATCGCCCGGCATTACCTCGACGCGCTGAACGCCGTCCCTGGCGACGCCGACACCGGAGAAATCCGGCGCCAGGCCATCACCGCGTTGATCCGGGCGGCTGACCGCGCGGAGCGGACTGGTGCTCCGGCCGGCGCCGCTGCCAGCTACGTCACGGCCGCCGAACTCACCACAGACGCCGAGTCCGCGGCACATGAGCCCGGCCGGGAGCCCGACGCCGGGACACTATGGGAGCGTGCGGCGCAGGCCGCCATCGCCACCGCGGACTACGTTGCCGCGGTCCAGCACGCGGGCCGCGCTCAGGATTATCATCTGCAGCACGGACAGGCCCGGGCTGCGGCCCGAGCCCAGGCCATCGCGGGCTGGGCCTTGAATGAACGGGGCCGGCAAGCAGAAGCCCGCGAGCAACTCGTCGCCGCACTGGAAATCCTGCGCGCAGATCCGGACGCTGATACGGTACGCGCCTTGCAGGAACTCGCGGTCCTTGAGGCGTTTACCGGTTCCCCTGACGCCGACCGGCTCACTACCGAGGCGCTCTACCTCGGTCAGGCCATTGATGTCGGCCCCAGCCAGCTGTGCGACCTGTTCATTGCACGCGGCGTCCATCTCTTCTTTACCGGAAGCCTGCCCGAAGCGGCCGCCTACCTGAACGAAGCCGCGAGGCTTGCCGCCCAGACGAGCGACAATTTCCGGCTGGGACGCGCGCTGTCCAACTTGGCCGTCGTGCTGAACAGCACCAGCGCCGCCGCGGCGGCGGAGGCCGCGCGGACCGCCGTCGGAAACCTGCGCCGGGCCGGAGTCCGGGACTACCTGGCCACGGCCATCATGAACCTGGTCGGGGCGCTAGTTGACCTGGGTGACTGGGATGCCGCCGAGACCGAACTCGACCAGGCGATGGATTCTGACGGACTTGCGGACATCGAATACCTCGCCTGCCTGCGTGGCTGGTTCGCCGCCTTGCGCGGTGACGCCGCTACCGCCGAGGCCGTGCTGATGCGATTGGAGGACCTGCGCACGAGCGAAGCTTCCCAGGACAAGACGACGCTCGGCCTAGCAGAGGCCTTCGCCGCCGCTGCGCGCGGTCGGCCGCGGGACGCGCTGCGGCACACCCGGGCCATTCTCGCTCACGCTGCCTCCCTCGGGATAAGCCACGAAGACATGGTCTGGGCCTGGACCCTGGCCGCTCGTTCCGCGGACCAGATCGGTGACGCTTCCGCCATCCGCGAGCTGCTCGGCCTGCTCAACTCCCACCAGCCGGGGCACGTCCCCCTAGTACTGCGGGCCGAACGGAACCTGGTCCTGGCCCGGCTGGCCGCCGCCGACGGCGACCCCGCCGCGGCGTCGGCTCTCGCCGCGGCCATCGGCGGCCTGCGTGACCGGAGCACCCCGTATCACCTGGCCCATGGCCTGCTCGACCAGGCCAGCTACCTGGTGCGGTCCGGGGATGAAGAAGCCGCCGCGCTCGCCATCGGCGAAGCCCGCGATATCGGCCGCCGGCTGCGCTGCCAGCCGCTACTCGACCGTGCCGACGCCACTGAGGACACGAAACGCGAGCACGCCAAACCGGCTAAGGGCTTAACCGGTGTCGCCGATCAGCGAAAGGGAGGATGGCATGAAGTGCGGGCAGTGCGGTGCGCTCGTCGGTGAGGGTTACCGGTTCTGCGAGGACTGCGGCGCGCCCGTGGGCGTGTGCCCCGGATGCGGTGAGCCGGCCACTCCCGGCAAGCGCTTCTGCCATTCCTGCGGTTCCGCGCTGTCCGGATCCGCGTCTGCTCCGGCTGCCGCCCCCTCGGTGGCCGTCAGGACCGGGCCCGGCGAGGAGCCGGTGGCCGAACGGCGGATGTGCTCCATGCTGTTCTGCGATGTTGTCGGCTTTACGCCGCTGTCCGAAGCGCGGGATCCGGAGGCGGTCAGGGAACTGCTTTCCGCCTATTTCACCATGGCCCGCACGGTGATCGGCCGGTATGGTGGCGTGGTCGAGAAGTTCATCGGCGATGCGGTGATGGCCGTCTGGGGTACCCCCGTGGCGACCGAGGAAGACGCCGAGCGCGCGGTGCGCGCGGCGCTTGACCTGGTGAGCGCGGTAACCGAGCTGGGCGCCGAGGCCAGGGTGCCCGGACTGGCCGCCCGGGCCGGGGTGGTCACCGGCGATGTCGCGGTCACGCTCGGCGCGGTGGGCGAGGGCATGGTCGCCGGGGACGCGGTCAACACCGCCGCCCGGGTCCAGGCCGCCGCCGGGCCGGGGCAGGTCCTGACGGACGCGGCCACGCAGCGGCTGGCCGGAAGCGCGGTCGGGTTCGCGGCCGCCGGAGAGCACCAGCTCAAGGGCAAGGCGGACCCGCAGCCGCTGTGGCGGGCCACCCGGGTGCTATCGGCGGTCGGCGGTTCGCAGCGGGTCGACGGGCTGGAAGCGCCGCTGACCGGACGGGACGCGGAGCTGCGGACGATCAAGGACCTGTTTCACGCGACAGCGGACCGGCGGGTCCCGCGGCTGGTCCTGATCTCCGGTCCCGCCGGGGTGGGAAAATCCAGGCTGGGCTGGGAGTTCGAGAAGTACGCCGACGGCCTGGCCGCCGAGATCTGGTGGCACCGGGGCCGCTGCCTGTCTTACGGGGAGGGGGTGGCGTTCTGGGCGCTGGCCGAGATCGTCCGGCAGCGGCTGGGCATCGCCGAGGAAGACCCGGCGCAGACCGCCGCGGCCAAGCTAGCAGCAGGACTCGACCAGTTCGTCGCCGATCCGGCCGAGCGAGCCTATATCGGGGTCCGGCTGTCCCGGCTGCTGGGTGTCGCCGTCGCCGGGGATGACGGCGCGACGCTGGGACGGGAGGAGCTTTTCGCCGGATGGCGGCTGTTCCTGGAGCGCCTCGCCGCGGTACGCCCGGTCGTGCTGCTGATCGAGGACGCCCAGCATGCCGACAGCGGGCTGCTTGACTTCCTCGACCACCTCATCGACTGGACCCGGGATCTGCCTATCTACGTGCTGATCTTCGCTCGCCCCGAGCTCGGCCAGGCCCGCTCGGGGTTCGGCACCGGGCGGAACCGCAGCACACTGACCCTGGATCCACTGGATGCGGCATCGATGGACCAGCTGGTGGGCGCGCTGGTGCCTGGCATGTCGCCGGCCGCGCGCGCCAAGATCACCAGTCAGGCTCAGGGTGTCCCGCTGTTCGCGGTGGAGACGGTCCGCGCCCTGATCGACCGGGACATCGTCCAGCCGGTCGAGGGCGTGTACCGGCTGACCGGCGATCTCGGCGAGCTGGTCGTCCCGGACAGCCTGCACGCGCTGCTGGCCGCCCGGCTGGACGCGCTGGATCCGGCGGTGCGGCAGCTGGCTGCCGACGCCGCCGTGCTGGGCAGCAGCTTTCCCGCCGAGGCGCTCACCGCGGTATCGGGACGGGACATCGACGGGGTGCGGGCAGGCCTGGCCGAGCTGCTCCGCCGCGAGGTGCTGACCGTATCCGCGGATCCGCTCTCGCCCGAGCAGGGCAGCTACCAGTTCGCCCAGGAGATGCTGCGCCAGGTCGCCTACGACACGCTCTCCCGGCGGGACCGCAAGACCCGCCATCTCGCCGTCGCCGCTCACTTGCGCGCCATTTTCGCCGGCGACGGCGAAGAAGTTACGGATGTCATTGCCCGCCACTACCTGGACGCGCTGAGTGCCAGCCCGGATGATTCGGACACCGCGCATATTCGCGGCCAAGCCATTGCCGCGCTGATCAGGGCCGGCGAGCGTGCCGAACGTACCGGTGCCCCGGATCGCGCCGCCGCCAGCTACGCCACCGCCGCTGAACTCACTTCTTCTGGTGCCTCGGGCGAGCCGACGCATTCCGCGGCCGATCCCTCCTCTGCCGGCATCCTGTGGGAACGCGCCGCGGAAGCCGCCGCAGGCAGCGGAGGCTACGCTACGGCGATCGAGCACGCCGACCGTGCCCGCCGTCATTACCGCCAGCACGGCCAGGCCCGGGCCGCCGCCCGGGCCCAGGTCATCAGCGGGCGCTCGCTCCGCCTGTGGGGGCACTACGGCGAAGCCCGCGATGAGCTTGCCGGCGCTATCGAGGTCCTGCGCGCGGACCCGGACACCGATACGGTCCAGGCCCTGGAGGAACTCGCGGCGCTGGAAGTGTTCGCCGGCTCGCCGGATGGCGACCGGCTCACTGCCGAGGTGCTCATCCTCGGCCAGGCCCTCGACGTCGGCACCAAACAGCTCGCCGGCCTATTTCTTACCCGCGGGATCTACCTCTGCACGGCAGGCAGGCGTCCCGAGGGAATTTCCTATTTCCGCGAAGGCGCCCGGCTGGCGACGCAGATCGGCGACACGATCATGATCGGACGTGCCCTGCTGAATATGGCGGACGCGTTGTCGGTGACGGACCCTGGTGCCGCGGCCGAAGCGGCCCGGACCGCGGTCGGGCATCTTCGGCGGACCGGCTCCCGTGATCTCCTGGCCATAGCGATTATCAACCTGGTTCACACGCTTCTCCTGCTCAGTCAGTGGGATGCCGCCGAAGCCGAGCTCACTCAGGCGGTGGACCCTTACGGGCTGGCCGAGGATGAGTTCCTCGCCTGTTACCACGGCTGGCTGGCGGCCATGCGCGGCGACGCCGCCAAGGCGGAAACGCTGCTGGCCGGGCTGCGGGACCTACGCGCTAGCGGGGACCTCCAGAACAAATCGCTGATCAGTACCGTAGAAGGCTTTACCGCGGCCGCTTACGGCCGAACCGCCGACGCACTGCGCGCCGCGCGCGCCGCGCTGACCTATGCGGACGCTCTCGGGATCAGCTTCGAGACGTTGCGCTGGGCATGGCCGCTGGCCGCTCGCGCCGCTCACGAGCTTGGTGACGTCACCGCCACCGCAGAATTGCTCGCCTTGCTCGACGCCTACCAGCCCGGGCACCTGGCGCCGATGCTGCGGGCCGAGCGGGACCTGACTCGCGCCCGCCTGGCCGCCCGTGACGGCGACGAGGCCGCCGCGCCGGCCTTCGCGGTCGCGATCATTCACCTGCGCGAGCGCGGCACTCCCTATCACCTCGCCCACGGCCTGCTCGACCACGCCGAGTACCTCATTCGCACGGGAGAAGCCGACGCCGCGGCGTCTTGCGTCGATGAGGCCAGGACCATCGGCTCCCGGCTGGCCTGCCAGCCGCTGCTCGACCGCGCCGCGGCCATGGCGCCCGCCGGAGGGATACGAGCCTAGATGAGCGCTCCCGGCGCGGCGCGCGGCCGCTACCGCGACGCGCTCCGGCATCGCGACCTGCGCCTGCTCATGTCCGCGTTCCTGGTGGATCAGATCGGCAGCTGGTCCTACCTCATCGTGATCTCGGTGTACATCTTCGACCGCACCCACTCCACCCAGTGGCTGGCGGTCCTCGGCGTCTGCCGCTGGGGCCCCAGCCTGCTGCTGGCCAGCTACGGCGGCGTACTTGCGGACCGCTATCAGCGGGTCACCGTCCTGGTCGTCTCCGCGCTGGCCAGCGCGGTTCTGATGGCGGGGATGGCGGCCGTGGTCGCGTCCGCGGCTCCCGTCGGCTTCGTCCTGGCCATCTCGGCCTTGTCGTCCGTGGCCGGGGCGCCCTACCAGCCCGCCGCGGGCGCGCTCACGCCCGAGGTCGTCGGAGAGAAGGACCTGGCCGCCGCGAACTCGATGTTCTCAGCGCTGGAGAACCTCGTGGTCGTGGTCGGGCCGGGCATCGGCGGCCTGCTGCTGCTGACCGGACAGCCCGTCATTGGTGTCGTGATCAATGCCGTCAGTTTCATGATCGCGGCCGCCGTGATATCCCGGCTGCGGGTCCGGTCCCGCGGCAGCGGGGCCGCCGACGGCAGCACCCTGCAGCAACTGACGGCCGGCCTGCGGGCGCTGGCCGCGCAGCCGGTCGCGCTGGCGGTCATCTTGTTCTGCGGCCTGGACTCCGCGGTCTACGGTGCCACCACCGTGCTGTACGTCCCGCTGTCGATCCGGCTGGGCACCGGTCCCAACGGCTACAGCTACCTGCTGGCCGCGGGCGCGCTCGGCGGGCTGCTCGGGGCCGGCCTCGCGAACCGGCTGAGCGGCGCCTCCCGGCTGGCTCCGGTCATCATGGGCAGCATCTGCCTCCAGGCGCTGCCGTTCCTGGTGATCATCCCGCTGCACGTGCCGTGGCTGGCCGCGGTCCTGCAGGTGGTCTCCGGCATCGGCATGATCATCGTCGACGTGCTCGCGATTACCACGTTGCAGCGTGATCTGGCCGGGGACATGCTCGGCCGGGTACTCGGGGTCTTCGACACCGTGATCCTGGCCGGCATCCTGCTGGCCAGCCTGGTCACCGGCGTCCTGCTCGCGCACGCCAGCCTGGACCTCGTGCTGGTTCTCATCGGCGTCGGCATCCCGGTCATCGGCCTGGCGGGCCTGCCCGCCCTGCTCCGGGCCGACCGGACCTCGGCCGCGACCGCCGAACGACTGCGTCCCCTGGTCGACCTGCTGTCCGAGCTCGACCTGCTGACCGGAGCGGACCGCAGCACGCTCGAACGGCTCGCGGCCGGCGCCGAAGAGGTCGCCCTGCCCGCCGGAAGCGTGCTGATCCGCGAGGGCGATGAAGCCGACGCTCTGTGGATCCTGACCCGTGGCGAGCTGTCCGTTTCGGTGGCCGGCGATGGACTGCAACCGCGCGAGCTGGCCCCGGTGACCGCGCCCGGCTATGTCGGCGAGCTCGGGCTGCTGCACGGGATTCCCCGCACCGCCACCGTGCAGACCAGCCAGGACAGCACCCTGCTGCGGATCAGCGGCGAGGAATTCCTGTCCGCCCTGCAGACCAGCCGGCCGAGTCCCTCGCTGCTTGCCGTGGCCGGAGTCCGGCTAGCCCGCACCCCTGGCCGTGGCCCGCGGCCACCGGTGGGCACGGCCAGCCAGCCGGGCTGATGAGATCATGACCCGACCGTTAGGAGGCAGGCGATGAGTCCCGACGAGCTGCTGCGCGAGCTTGGCGACCTGGCCACATCGCTAGGCCCGGCTGTACGGCCGGCCGGCACCGATGAGCTGCTGCGTTCCCTGACCGAGACAGCCCGCCGGCTGTTCGGCGCGGCGGCGTGCTCGCTGGCCTTGCTCAGCGCGGACGAATCCGAGCTGATCTACACGGTCGCCGCGGGCGAAGGCGCGGCAGACGTCACCGGCATGCGCATCTCATCCAGCCAGGGCATAGCCGGCTGGGTGGTCCAGTCCGGGCAGCCGATCGCGGTCAGCGATCTGGCCAGCGACCCGCGCTTCGCCCGGGATACGGCCGAACGGACCGGCTACTTGCCCCAGGCCATCCTGGCCGTGCCCGTCGAAACGCCGCAGCGGATGCTCGGCGTCATCAGCCTGCTTGACCGCGACTCGCGGCGCCCCGGCGCCGAGCAGGACATGGCGCTGCTGTCGCTCTTCGCCGATCAGGCCGCGCTGGCCCTAGCCAGTGTCGAGGCGTTCAGCGTGATGGGACGGGTGCTGCTCGACGCGCTGGCCGAGGCGGCGGCCGGCCAGGAGCTGGCCCTCGCGCTGCGGCAGGCCGCCGCGGAGGCGCCGCCCGCCGCCCCCGACCTGGCCGCGCTGGCCGCGACCTTCGCGGCGCTGGCGCGACGCGGCGACGCCGAGCGCCAGCTGGCGCTGGCCGTGCTTGCGGATGTCACGCGGTACGTCGAGAGGCGGCCGTCACGACCTCGCTAAGACCCGCATGGAGTGACGCCTTCGCCCCTGCGACGTTGCGCCCGGTGCCGGGAATGGGTCTGCCCATCGATAAGGAATGGGCCTGGGCCGGGGCTTCCGGCGCCGGGATCACCGTGGCCGTGGTGGACAGCGGGATCGACGCTACGCACCCCGCCGTCGGCCGCGTCGACCGGGCTGTCGCCCTGCAGTGGGATTCGCAGGCCAAAGGGGTGACCAGCACCGAAGGCCCGCACGATGACCTGTTCGGGCACGGCACCGCGTGTGCCGGGATCATCAGGCACGCCGCCCCTGACGCCGCCCTGTGGTCGGTGCGCGTCCTCGGCAGCCGGCTGACTGGCAAGGGCGTGGTCTTCGCGGCGGGCTTGCGCTGGGCTATAAGCCAGGGCGCGCGGGTGATCAACTTGTCGTTGAGTACCGGCCGCGAGGATTACTTCGGGCTCTTCCATGAGATTGCCGACGAGGCGGCGTTCGCCGGCGTCGTGCTGGTCTGTGCCACCAACAATGTTCCCGGGCCGACCTTTCCTAGCCAGTTCTCCTCCGTCATCTCGGTGGCCGCTCACGACGGGCAGGACCCGTTCTGCCTCGACGCCAACCCGGCGCCCCCCACTGACTTCGGGGCGCCCGGTATCGACATCAGGGTGCCGTGGCTGTCCGGCGCCACGATCGTCTCGACCGGCAACTCCTTCGCCGCCCCGCACGTGACGGGGCTGGTGGCCCGCCTGCTGAGCAAGCACCCGCACCTCACGCCGTATGAGGTGAAGACCGTGCTGCGGGCCGTGGCCAGCAACGCGGCGACCCCGGAGAGTCAGCCATGACCACCGACGTGACCAGCATCTTGCGCGAAACCGCCCTGCTCCGCTCGGCGCCGGCCGATGACCTGCAAGCTCTCGCCGCGGCGTCCCGGCTGCGGAACTTCCGTCGTGGCCAGATCGTGTTCAGCCGCAATGATCCAGGCGACACCGTGGTTGTCGTCGTCTCTGGCCGGGTCAAGGTCGTGCTCCGCTCGGCGGACGGCGGCGAGCTGACCTTGACGGTCATCCAGGCGGGCGGCCTGTTCGGCGAGCTGAGCGTCGCCGATAACGGTCCCCGGTCCACCGACGCCGAGACGCTCGAGGAGTGCCAGCTGCTGCTTATCCCCCGGGAGCGGATCCAGGATCTCTGCGCGCGCGTGCCGTCCGTGGCGCAGGCCCTGACCAGCTCCATCGCGGCCACCCTCCGGCGGCTGACCGGGGAGGCCGGGGACCTGGTCTTCCTCGACCTCCCGCGCCGGGTCGCGAAGGTCCTGCTGAGCCAGCCCAGGGGCGCCGACGGCACGATCCGGCTGCGGATGAGCCAGGAGGAACTCGCGCATCAGGTGGGCGGCACCCGGCAGAGCGTCAACGCCGCGCTGCGCGATTTTGAGCGGCGCGGCTGGCTCGAGGCGCGCGACCGGACCGTCGTGGTGAAGCAGGCCGCGGCGCTGGGCCGGTTCGCCGGCCTCGAAGTGTCGGCAACGTGACAGGGCACGTGTCAGCCGGGCGACTGACGAAGCCCGGCCGGCTCGCCATAGTTGTCACATAAAGAAGAAAACCGAACAGGGAGGGCAAACCCCATGACCGAGCAGAACCTCACCACCGGCACCGACGACACCGAAGGCCACCGCCGCACCCCCAGGGTCGACGACATCGACGAGACCGAAGACACCGAGGGTCACTTCCGCCGCTCGGCCGACGAGGACGCCGACGACACCGAGGGTCACCTCCGCACCCGGGCCGATGAGGACGACGACGACACCGAGGGTCACCTGCGCCGCTCGGCCGACGAGGACGACGAAGACGTCGAGGGCCACCACCGCACCCGGGCCGATGAGGACGACGACGACACCGAGGGTCACCTGCGCCGCTCGGCCGACGAGGACGACGATGACGCCGAGGGTCACGTGCGCTTCCGCGGCGACGAGGACGACGATGACGTGGAGGGCCACGGTGGCAGCCGCCGTCCCTGACGACCAGCAACGCGGGGAGCGGACGAGACCGTCCGCTCCCCGCCATTTATCGCGACTAGCCTCGGCGGGTTGACCAGGAAAATCCTGCTTGAGGCAGAGAAGGACGCGTAACATCAGCCCATGACAACGCCAGAATCGGTCCTTGCCCAGGTCCCGCTCTTTTCCATGCTGTCTAAGAAAGAATTGGCCAGCCTCATGCGCAATGCGCATGAGCGCACGTTTCCCAGTGGTGCCGTGCTGACCGACGAGGAACAGACCGGCGTGACGTTCGGCGTCATCGTCGAGGGCCAAGCGGCGGTGACGGTACACGGCAGGCCTGCTCGCACTCTCGGCCCCGGTGACTACTTCGGCGAGATGGCGCTGATCGACCATTCCTTCCGCTCGGCGACAATCACCGCTGAGACAGAGTTGCGGTGCCTGCTGTTTACCGCCTGGGTCTTCCGGCCGTTTGCTATGAGCCACCCCGAGACGACCTGGGCCCTGCTCGAGATGATGGTGCAGCGGGTCCGCGACGCCGAGCGCCGCTAACCGGGATACGAGCTTTGCCAACTGGTCGCACGCTGCCTGCCGCCCGTTCGGCATTACTTCACGTCGGCCCTGTCCGATAGCAGGGAATAGGGTGTGCAATATCGGTTAGGTGCAAAAGCTCTACCGGGTTGCAGGGGTGGGACTGGGTGAGGTGCGGGCAGTGCGGTGCGTCTGTGGGAGAGGGCGACCGGTTTTGCGGGGCGTGCGGAACTCCTTCGGGAGGATGCCCGTCGTGTGGTGAGCCAGTTGTTCCCGGTGATCGGTTCTGCCGTGGGTGCGGTCACCCGCTAGCTAACGCCGCGCCTGGAGCGACTATCCCGGCGCCAGCGAGGGCGGCGGTTCCTGCGCCCGGTCCCGAGCAGCTGGCGGAGCGCCGGGTGTGCTCGCTGTTGTTCTGCGACGTCGTCGGCTTTACGCCGTTGTCGGAAGCCCGTGACCCCGAGGCGGTACGGGAACTGCTTTCCGCGTATTTCTCCGTGGCGAGGACTGTAATCGGCCGCTACGGCGGGGTGGTGGAGAAATTCATCGGGGACGCCGTGATGGCGGTGTGGGGGACGCCGGTCGCCACGGAGGAGGATGCGGAGCGGGCCGTACGCGCGGCGCTTGACCTGGTGACCGCGGTGGCCGAGCTTGGGCAGGAGGCAGGGGTGCCCGGCCTGGCGGCGCGGGCGGGGGTCGTGACCGGCGAAGTCGCGGTCACCCTCGGCGCGGTCAACGAGGGCATGGTCGCGGGGGACGCGGTGAACACGGCGGCCAGGATGCAGTCGGCGGCCGAGCCGGGTCAGGTGCTGGTGGATGCCCTGACTAACCGGGTCGCGGGCAGCGCGATCGGGTTTGCCCATGCCGGAGAACACCAGCTGAAGGGCAAGGCCGAGCCGCAGCCGCTGTGGCGGGCTACCCGGGTCCTGTCCGCGGTGGGCGGCGTCCAGCGGGTCGACGGGCTGGAAGCTCCGCTAGTCGGCCGGGATGCGGAGCTGCGAACGGTCAAAGACTTGTTTCATGCGGCCGCAGACCGGCGGGTAGCCCGGCTGGTGCTGGTGTCCGGCCCGGCGGGGGTCGGGAAGTCGCGGCTGGGCTGGGAGTTCGAGAAGTACGCCGACGGCCTGGCGGCGGAGGTCTGGTGGCACCGGGGCCGCTGCCTGTCCTACGGCGAGGGGGTGGCGTTCTGGGCGCTGGCGGAGATAGTCAGGCAGCGGCTGGGCATCGCCGAGGAAGACCCGGCCGATAGCGCCGCGGTCAAGCTGGCCGAGGGCCTGAGCCGGTCCGTGCCCGATGCCGACGAGCGAGCGTATGTCAGCGTGCGGCTGGGACGGCTGCTCGGCGTGCCTGCCGCGGGGGATGCCGGGGCGGCCTTGTCCAGGGAGGAACTGTTCGCGGGGTGGCGGCTGTTCTTCGAGCGGCTGGCGGCGGTGCAGCCGGTCGTATTGCTGGTCGAGGACGCTCAGTACGCCGATGGCGGGCTGCTGGATTTCCTGGATCACCTGATCGACTGGGCCAGGAACCTGCCGGTGTACGTGCTGATGTTCGCCCGGCCCGAGCTTGATCAGGTCCGGCCGGGGTTCGGCACCGGCCGCAACCGGGTGACGCTGACCCTTGATCCGCTGGACCCGGCGTCCATGGACAAGCTGGTGGATGCGCTGGTGCCCGGGATGCCAGCCTCGGCGCGGTCGAAGATCACCGGCCAGGCGCAAGGCGTTCCGCTGTTCGCGGTGGAGACGGTGCGGTCGCTGATCGACCGGGACATCGTCCAGCCAGTGGAAGGGATATATCAGCTGACCGGCGATATCGGCGAGCTGGTGGTGCCGGACAGCCTGCACGCGCTGCTGGCCGCCCGGCTTGATGCGCTGGACCCGGGCGTGCGGCAGCTGATCGCGGATGCTGCGGTACTGGGCACTACGTTCCCCGCTGAGGCGCTGGTCGCGGTATCCGGGCAAGGCGAGGCGGCCGTCGGGACGGCGCTGGCAGATCTCGTCCGCCGCGAGGTCCTGAGCGTCTCCGCGGATCCGCTGTCGCCCGAGCGGGGTAACTACCAGTTCGCTCAGGAGATGCTACGGCAGGTCGCCTACGACACGCTGTCGCGCCGGGACCGTAAGACGCGCCATCTGGCCGTAGCGGCACACCTGCGCACCGCGTTCGCAGGCGACGGTGAAGAGATGACCGACGTGATCGCACGGCACTACCTGGATGCACTGCGTGCTATCCCAGCTGACCCCGACATCGCCCAGATCCGCGACCAGGCCGTCACCGCGTTGATCCGGGCCGCCGAGCGCGCCGAACGGACCGGTGCCCCCGCCCGCGCGGCCACCAGCTACGCCACCGCCGCGCGGGTGAGCCCGCTCGATCAAGCCGACGGAGAGGAAGCGGCCGCCATGTTGTGGGAGCGCGCGGCGCAGGCCGCCAGCACCGACAGCAGCTGGGCCGCGGCCATCGACTACGCGGGCCGGGCTCGTACGCAACGCCTGAGCCGGGGAGATTTCCGCGCGGCCGCCCGTACCCAGGCCATCGCGGGGCGCGCCTTGCGCAAGTGGGGTCGCCACGCCGAGGCGCGTGAGCAACTTATCTCGGCCGTGGAGGTCCTGCGGGCCGATCCGGACACCGATACAGTAAGCGCTCTGGGTGAACTAGCGGCGCTGGAGATCTTCGCCGGGTCGTCCGATGCTGATCGGCTCAGCACCGAGGCGCTCACTCTCGGTGAAGCGCTGGGCGTCGGTGCCCGCCAGCTCGCCGAGCTGTTCGTCACCCGCGGGATCTACCTCGCCATCGTCGAGCGGCGCGCCCAGTCGATCGCCTACCTCCGCGAGAGCGGCAGGCTCGCCACGCAGGCCGGCGACGGTTTCACGCTGGGACGTGCCCTGTCCAATCTGTCGGATGTCCTGGCAGCTACCGACCCTGCTGCCGCTGCGGACACCGCGCGTACCGCCGTCGGGCACCTTCGCCGGGTGGGAAACCAGGATGACCTGGCCTTTGCCATCGGGAACCTGGCCGAGGCGCTCCTGGACCTGGGTGACTGGGACAACGCCGAAGCTGAGCTGGCCCAGTCTGCTGATTCCGATCCGCTCGCGGAAATCGAATACATCCTTTGCCACCGGGCCTGGCTGTCGGCCATGCGCGGCGACACGGCGACGGCCGACACCATCCTGGCCGGACTATCGGACGTACGTGCCAGCGAAGACCTCCAGGACGAGGCGCTGGTCGGCATCGCCGAGGCCTTCACCGCCGCCACCCGCCGGCAACCGATGGAAGCACTGGGCTGCGCCCGCGCGATGCTTGCTCACGCCGACGTCCTCGGGATCAGCTCCGTTTTCCTGCGCTGGGCCTGGCCGCTGGCCGCGCGCACCGCCTTCGAACTGCAGGACGTCGACGCCGCCCGCGACCTGCTCGCCCTGCTCGACTCCTACCAGCCCGGGTACCTGACCCCGACGTTGCGGGCCGAGCGTGACCTGGTCCGGGCCAGGCTCGCCGACGACGGCAAGTCCGGCGCGGCGTTGACCGCCGCGATCACCGGCCTGCGCCAGCACGGCACGCCGTACCACCTCGCGCATGGCCTGCTCGATCAGTCCGAGTACCTGACCCGGCACGGCGACGTCGACGCCGCCGCATCGGCTGTCGACGAGGCTCGCGCCATCGGCACTCGGCTGCGCTGCCAGCCTCTGCTCGACCGGGCCGGCGCGGTCGAGGGCGCAGCGCTCCGGGTGCGAGCCTGACGGTGCTGGCCCGCTGCTCCCGGAAACGGCCCGCCGAAATGTCACTAGGTACCACTAGATTGGAGTGGGGCAAATCACGTGATGGGAAGAGGCCTTGGTCACGTACGAAACAACGGACGGGGCCGCGCGGCGCGCGGGTGAGCGGCGGCGGGCCGAGCTAGGCCAGTTCCTTAAGGCGCGCCGGGGTCGGCTCAGCCCAGGTGATTTCGGCATGCCGCGTGGTTCGCGGCGGCGTACGCCCGGGCTGCGGCGTGAGGAAGTAGCTCTGCTGGCGGGTGTCGGTGTCACCTGGTACACGTGGCTGGAGCAGGGCCGTCAGATCAACGCCAGCACGCAGGTGCTGGACGCGGTGGCCCGTACCCTCCGCCTCGACCGGGCGGAGCGGGAGCATCTGTACCGGCTGGCCGAGGCGACGCCGCTGCGCACTGAGTGCGTGCGCCAGGCCGTACCCGACGCCATCAGGGAGATCGTGTACTCACTCGAACCCCTCCCGGCGAGCTTGGTCAACAGCCGGTTCGACATCCTGTTGTCGAACGACGCGTCTGAGGAACTGTTCTGGGAGTGGCATTCGATGCCGTGCATCCATAAGAACGCTCTGTGGTGCGTTGTCACCGAGCCGTCGGCCCGCGGCAAGTTCCCTGAGTACGAAGCGCAGGTCCGCTATATGGTGGCGCGCCTGCGCTCCGACTACAGCAGGCACATCGGCGATCCGGACTGGGAAGAAGACATCCGCAGGCTAGCTAGCCTGAGCCGCGAGTTCGCCGAGCTGTGGGAGCGGCACGAGGTGGCTGAGCCGGAGCCGCGGGTGGTTACCTACACCCATCCCAGGGCCGGGTCGCTGAACCTGGCCATCAGCGAGCTCAGCGTCCCGGACATGCCGGAAGCGCGCATCGTCGTTTACACGCCGCGCGACGCCGATACCCGAGCCAGGCTGCCGCTGACCCGCCGGACGCCAGCCCCGCCGAGATCATCGGCTAGCCACTCCGCCGAGTCACCGGCTAGCAGCACAGTGCACACCATCGGTTAACGCTCCATTAAAGATCGCTCGCCTCACGGCAGCATCGAGGCCACGTAATGTAGCGTGGCTTGCAAACGGTTGCAGCGGAGGGCGGGCCTTTGGCCGATAGCGGAGCCCGCCCGGGGACCATGGTGACAACGAAGCACGAACCCCGGGTGCCCGAGGGCGTCGACGTCACCAGGCCGAGCATTGCCCGGATCTATGACTACCTGCTGAACGGGAAGGACAATTTCGCTGCCGACCGGGCTGCGGCCCAGAAGCTGATGGAATCCCGCCTCAACCCAAGACAGCTGTCCTGGGCTAACCGCGGCTTCCTTCGCCGCGCGGTGCGCTTCATGGCCGAGCAGGGCATCTCGCAGTATCTCGACCTCGGCAGCGGCCTGCCCACCTGGCCCAGCGTGCACGAGGTCGCGCGCGATGTAATCCCTGGCGCGCGGGTCGTCTACGTCGACCACGACCCGATCGTGGTGGCGCACAACGATGCCCTGCTCGCGACGCGAGACGGGGTCATCACGATCCGCGCCGATGTACGCGATCCGGATGCCGTGCTCGGTCACGATGCGGTGGATCGCTGCATCGACTTCGGCCAGCCCGTCGCGGTCCTGCTGCTGAGCGTGCTGCACTTCATCAGCGGTGCCGAAGACGCGCCCGGGATCATCGCCAGGTTCCGCGAGCGCCTGGCGCCGGGCAGCTACCTCGCGATATCGCTCGGCACGTCGGACGGAGCCGATCCGGAGATGCTCGCCGAGGCGACCCAGACCTACGCGGACGCGCGGATGCCGTTCACGCTCCGGTCGCGCGCTGCGATCATGGATCTCTTTGCTGGCTTCGACCTGGTCGAGCCAGGACTGGTCAGCCTGCCCGAATGGCGGCCCGACATCAGCACTGACCGGACGCCGCTGAGGGGACCTACCGTAGCCGGGGTGGCCAGGCTAGCGGCCTGAGCCGCGTCGGCGGAAATCAGTTGAGGAAGTAGCTGCTGCCGCCGGACTCGGGGTCGGTGACCAGCGCGATGACCGTGACCGTGCCGGCGTTGGCGAAGGTCAGCCGCAGCATGATGTCTTTGCCGCCGTGCATCGGACCCGCGCCTTTGATCAGCAGGTGGTAGGTATCCGGATTGAACAGCGTCATCGCGTTGCCCGGGATAGATATGCCGGAGACGGTATGCATGATCAGGATGCTGCCGTGCCGCGCGACGGGGGCTCTCAGCTGCACCGTGCCGCCTACGCTGGTCTGCGCGGAGATCAGCCGGTCCGCCTTGCCGTTGTTGCGGATGTCCAGGTACGCGACCGTGACGCCCGGGGTCGTCGGCTGCGGCACGTAAGCGTTAGCGACGGCGATCGACCCGGTCGCGTTAGCCGAAGCGCACCCCGTCACCACGAGCGCCGCCAGCAAGACAGCTCCCGCGACGCTCAGTAGCGACCTCAGTCTGTGCATGGTCTCAGGCTATCGTCAGCCGCGGTCAACAGCGGTGCCGAGGAGGCCCAGTGCGGGGGAACCGAGGTCCATCAGCGCCTTATGGAACCGCTGCAGCGTGAAGTCGGCCCCCCAGTCCTTCCTGGCCCGCTCGCGTAGCCGCAGCAGCTCGAGCTTGCCCCAGGTGTACCGGCCGTAGGTGGGGTCGAAGGTGGCGCGCCTGGCCTCGGACAGCGCCGCCTGACCCGACAGGTGGGTGTCCGCCTCGAATCTGCGGGCCGCCTCCCCGACCGGCATCCCGGCGGTGTGCACCCCGATAGCGCACGCCAGCCTGGTCACTCGGACCAGCGCCTCCAGCCAGACCCCGATCGCTATCCTGGGATCGTCGGCCCCGAACCCTTCCTCCACGCACAGTTCCTCGCCGTAATGGGCCCAGCCCTCGATGAACGCGCTCGACAGCAGGGTGCGCCGGACTTCGGACGTCAGCCGGCGCAGCGCACGGCCGTGGGAGAAGTGCCCGGGCGCAACCTCGTGCACGGTGATGCCGGGCAGCGTCGTGGCGCTGAAGACCTCCAGCCACTCCTCCTGCGCACGCGCGGGCCAGGACTCATCCGGCGGCGTGATATGAAACCAGGAGGGCCCCTCGGGCTCGCCCGGCGCCGCCCACGACATCATCGCCATCGCCCACCGCCGCGACTCGGGCGCCGGGCCGACCAGGCAGACGCCGTCGTGGTAGGGAACCAGGTCGTGCTCGCGGGTGAACGCGATGGCCCGCTCGGTCCAGAGCCGGGCCGCGTCCATCACGCCGGCCCTGTCCGGGTGATCGCGGACCAGACCGCGGGCCACGTCGAGTGCGGGCCGCCCCGGCTCCAGACGCGCACATCCGTCGGCCAGCAGGGCGTGCAGCCGGTCCCGTTCCGCGTCGGCCTGCTCAGCCAGCCTGCCCAGGTCGACCGGCATAGCCTCCGCGCTGCTCATCAGCGCGGTGAGGCTGGCCCCGCCGAGCGCGGGATCGGGATCGCCGTCGGCCGCCGCCCGCTCCAGGTGCGCGACCAGTCGCGCGTGCGCGGCCCGCGCCGCCCGCCGGACGGCCTCGCCAGCACCGTTACCAGGGCCGGCACTGGCACCAGAGCCCGCACCGTCACCAGAGCCCGCACCGTCACCAGAGCCCGCACCGTCACCAGAGCCGGCGCCCAGCCCCGCGCCGAGCCCGCGGACGGTCCCGAGCAGCGCCTGCGCGACGGGTGCGCTCACCCGGTCGAGTGACTCAATGGCCGCGTCGGCCACCCGCGGCCAAGCGGCGAGGTGTTCAGCCCGCGCGGCGTCCCTTTCCTCCCGGGGAGCGTAGTCCCGGTCGTAGCAGGCCAGGTCAAGCTCGCCGAGGTGGCGCAGCGGGTTTCTGCGGTGCAGTTCGAGCTCGGCGTAGACGACCCGCTTTTGTTCCTCGGCCGCCGCTAGCTGGGCCTCGTCGTGCGGGTCCGCGAGCCGCTCGCCGTCCGCCCGCGCCCGCGCCAGCCGGGCGAGCCCGGCGCGGACGCCGGCCGGCGACAGGTCCTGCGGCTTGCCGTCGTATTCGTGCCGGCCGCTGTACTCCCGCACCTCGGCCACGTCGAGGTCACACACCGCGCGCACCCGCGGGGAAAGATCCATGGGCCGACGTTACCCGAATTCAGGGCGTGGTCCCCTGGGCACCCCGGCCGCCCCGGAGCCGGCCGGCGCGGAGGCTGGCGACCAGGCGGAAGGCGCCGTACCTGGCAATGAGCAATCATTAGGTATGCTCGGCCCCTTCGCCAGCCGGCACACAGGCACCCCGGCATGGCTTGATGAGAAGATCGGGTCATGGGCGAAATTCCCGAGTTCACGACCCGGCCGGAACTGTCGGGCACGTTCGGCATGGTGGCCTCGACGCACTGGCTCGCCTCCGCGGCGGGCCTGGCGGTGCTCGAGCGCGGCGGTAACGCGTTCGACGCGGCCGTCGCCGCCGGGCTCGTGCTCCAGGTGGTGGAGCCGCACCTGAACGGCCTCGGCGGCGAGGTCCCGGTCATCGCCCATCACGCCGGCCGGGGCGAGACCTTCGTGCTGTGCGGCCAGGGGACAGCCCCCGCCGCGGCCACGCCGGAGGCGTTCGCCGACCTCGGGCTCGATCTCGTGCCGGGCAGCGGCCTGCTCGCCGCCTGCGTGCCGGGGGCGTTCGGCGCGTGGATGCTGCTGCTGAGGGAGTGCGGCACCCTGCGGCTCCGGGATGTGATGGGATACGCGATCGGATACGCGGCCGGCGGCTACCCGCTGCTGCCGGCCATCAGCTGGGCTATCGCCAGCGTGGCCGAGTTGTTCCGGGACTACTGGCCGAGCTCGGCCGAGGTCTATCTGCCGGGCGGCCATCCGCCCGCGCCCGGCTCGCTGTTCGCCAACCCGGCGCTGGCTGCCACCTACCAGCGCATCCTGGATGAGGCGGAGGCGGCGAGCGGAGATCGCGAGGAGCAAATAGAAGCGGCCAGGCGCGTCTACTACGAGGGCTTCGTCGCCGAGACCATTGCCACCTACGTCGCCTCCGCCGAGGTCATGGACGTCACCGGCGTGCCGCACCGGGGACTGCTCGGCTACGCCGACATGACCGCCTGGCACCCCCGGTTTGAGGAGCCCCTCACCTTCGACGTCGGCGGCCTGACCGTATGCAAGACCAAGCCGTGGGGGCAGGGGCCGGTGTTCCTGCAGCAGCTCGCGCTCCTCGACGGCTTTGACCTGGCGGCCATGGGACCGGGCAGCGCGGAGTTCGTGCACACCGTGACCGAATGCGGCAAGCTCGCGTTCGCCGACCGGGAAGCCTGGTACGGCGACCCCGACTTCACCGACGTGCCGGTCAAGGCGCTGCTTTCCGCCGAATACGCCGACGCGAGGCGCCGCCTCGTCGGGCCCGGGGCATCGGCCGACCTGGTCCCTGGCGCCCCGGACGGCAGGCCGCCCCGGCTGCCCGGGTTCGTCACCGGCTCACCCAAAGGGGCCGGATACGACGCGGCCAGCGTGTCCCCGAGCCTGGATGTCGAGCCGCCCGGACCCCGGCTTGACCCGGGCACCGGCGAGCCGACGATGCGGACCGGCGGCCCGGCCGGACCCGCCGCGTCAAGCTACCGGGCCGGCGACACCTGCCATCTCGATGTGGCCGACCGGTTCGGCAACATGGTGTCCGCCACGCCGAGCGGCGGCTGGCTGCAGTCCTCGCCGGTCGTCCCCGGGCTCGGCTTCTGCCTCGGCACGCGAGCGCAGATGTTCACCCTCACGCCGGGGCTGCCGGCCACGATCGCGCCGGGCAAGCGGCCGCGGACCACGCTCACGCCGAGCCTCGCGCTGCGCGACCGGGAGCCGTACCTCGCGTTCGGCACGCCCGGCGGGGACCAGCAGGATCAGTGGTCGCTGCTGGTCTTCCTCAACCACCTGTACTTCGGGATGAACCTGCAGCAGGCTATCGACTTCCCGGCCTTCCACTCCGCCCACATGCCGTCCTCGTTCTACCCGCGCGAGGCGCAACCGCGGGTCCTCGACGTGGAATCGCGGCTGGACCCGGCCGTGATCGGCGAGCTGCGGCGGCGCGGTCACCTGGTCAACGTCAGGCCCGCCTGGTCGCTCGGCCGGGTCAGCGCGGTGGCCCGCCGCAACGGCGTCCTGTACGCCGCCGCCAACCCCCGCGGCATGCAGGGCTACGCCGTCGGCCGCTAATATCGCGGCTCGCCCGGCGTCCGCGACCCAGCTCGAATAGAATTTCGAGACAAGGCTCTAACGACCCCGGCCTGACTGCTCCGCCCGTATCCATGCGATCACGGTGCTGTCGGTCTCGGCCAGCCACATTGTCCTGCTCCGAGGCCTGCCCCGCCTCGTCGCCGCGGCGCCCACGCCTTGTCGCCGCCCAGGCGATGACGTATGTCATGCCGGCTTCCTGAAGGACGGCACTACCGACCCCCGGACCCTGGTGGTGGGATCGGAGTGTCCAGGGGGACAAGGCCGGAGACCCCAGCCCAGCGGGACCCGGCCGGCGCGGGGGCCCGGCCGGGTCAAACGTGACAGCATAGAAGGGAGGTGAGGTGCGATGGCGATAAGGTCCGCCGAGTCCACCGACGCCGCCAGCGGCGGGACGGACCAGGAACGGCACGAGCCCCGGCCGTACCCGGGCGCCCTTAGCGGGGATCACGTGCCGGGCACCGGCGGCAGCCCGATGCGCTGGTTCTTCTCCGGCGTCTGGCTCGTCTACCTGATCCAGCCGGTCGGGAAACTGTTCGGCCACCACCACGGGGCGGCGTGGATCGCCGGCGGCCTGGCCATCACGGTCGCCTTCTGCGTCATCTACATGCTCGTCCTCATGTACTCGGACGAGCAGCCGCGGCTGGCCCGGTACGGGCTCGTGGCCATCACGGCGCTGGCGGCGCTGGCCTGCGCGGTGTACGGCAAGGACTGGACGGCGTTGTGGATCTACGTGTCCGCCGCCACCGGCTTCGTGCTTGCGGCCGCGCCCGACGGGCGGCGGGCGGCCTTGCGCGGGATCGCCGGGGTCGGGGCCTGTTACGTCTTCTTCTGCCTGATCTCCCACGAGACCCTCGAGAACACCCTGATCGTGCTGCTGCCCGTGCTGCTCATCGGCCTGGCCATGATGGGGTTCCGGATGCAGATGACCTTGATGCACGAGCTGGCCCAGGCCCGCGAGACCGTCGCCAAGCTGGCCGCGAATGAGGAACGGCTCCGGCTGGCCCGGGACATGCACGACCTCACCGGCCAGTCGCTGTCGATGATCACGCTGAAGTCCGAGCTGGCCGCCAAGCGCCTGTCCAGGCTGCCGTCCTCGGCCGAGCGCGACGCGGCACTCACCGAACTGGGTGACATCGGCCGGGTCAGCAGGCAGACGCTGCACGACATCAGGGAGGCGGTCAGCGGCTACCGCAGGCCGACGCTCGCGATCGAGGTGATCACCGCGCGGAACGCGCTGGAGGCGGCCGCCATCCGGCTCGACGACGACCCCGGCCTCACGATGCGATCTGGCACCTTCGATCCTGACATCGAAGCGGTGCTGGCCTGGTGCCTGCGGGAGGCCGTCACCAACGTGATCCGCCATTCCGGCGCGCGGAACTGCCGGATCAGCCTGGCCGAAAACGGGCGTGAGCTGACGCTCGAGGTCGCCGACGACGGCCGCGGCCTAGCGGCGCCAGACCTGGCGGTCCCCGCCCGCCAAGGCCGGCCGTCCAGGGGAAAAGGCCGGCCGCCCAGGGGAAGCGGATTGCGCGGCATGTCCGAACGGCTGTCCGCGGTCGGCGGCCGCCTCTCGCTCGGGCCGGCCGATCCGAGCCGCGCCGGCGGTGGCTTCCGCCTCACCGCAGCGGTTCCCGTGTCCGCCGCCGGCCAGGATTGCCTGCTATGAGTCCCGCTCAGGAAAACCGGGAGCCGGTCCGGCTGCTGCTCGCCGAGGATCAGGTGATGATCAGGGAGGCCCTGGCCGCGCTGCTGTCATTCGAGGGCGACATCGAGGTAGTGGCCCAGGTTGGCCGCGGCGACGAGGTCGTAACGGCCGCCAATGCCACCAAACCGGACGTGGCGGTGCTCGACATCGAGATGCCCGGCATGGACGGCCTGACCGCCGCCGCCGAGCTGAAGAGGAGCCATCCGGACACCAAGATCGTGATCTTGACGACGTTCGGCCGGCCGGGCTTCCTGCGCCGCGCGATGGAGTCCGGCGTGTCCGCGTTCCTGGTCAAGGACTCTCCGGCCGACAAGCTCAAGGACACCATCTGCCGGGTCCTGGCCGGCGAGCGGGTCATCGACCCGGACCTGGCCGCGGCCGCGCTGGCCGGCGGGGTCAACCCGCTCACCCCGCGCGAACACGACGTGCTCGAAGCCTCCGCCGACGGCAGCACGATCGCCGAGATTGCCCGCCGGCTCTTTCTGTCCGAGGGAACGGTGCGGAATTACCTGTCCGCGTGCATTCAGAAGACCGGTGCCCGTAACCGCGCCGAGGCGCTCCGAATTGCCTCCGAACGGGGCTGGCTCTAGACCGTAGGATGAACGGCGTGACCTCATCCGGATATCTGCGTTACCCGCACATTCACGGTGATCTCGTCGTTTTCGTGGCCGAGGACGACGTCTGGCTCGGCCCCGTCGACGGGGGCCGGGCCTGGAAGCTATCCGCTGACAGCGCTCAGGTGAACTACCCGCGATTCTCCCGCGACGGGTCCGCCATCGCCTGGACCAGCTCGCGAGATGGCCAGCCCGAGGTCTACCTGGCCGACCCCGACGGCGCCGCGAGCAGCAGGCTGACCTACTGGGGTGACAGCAGGACCCGGGTGACCGGCTGGACCCGGGACGGCGAGGTTCTCGCCGTCACGGCCGCGGGCCAGCCCGAGACCTATCTCACCTGGGCGTACGCGGTCCAGGTCGAGGGCGGCCCGCCGAGGCGGCTGCCGTTCGGCCCGGTCGGTGATCTCGCGCTCGAGGAGGCGGGCACCGCCCTGCTCACCGTCCGGATGAATAACGAACTCGCGTACTGGAAGCGCTACCGTGGCGGCACCCGGGGCAAGCTGTGGACCGCCACCGAGCGGGATCCCCTGTTCACCCGCGTCCTGGCGGACCTGGACGGCCAGCTGGCCAGCCCGATGCTGATCGGAGGCCGGCTGTTCTTCCTGTCCGACCACGAGGGAACCGGCAACATCTATTCGGCGGCGCTGGACGGCAGCGATATTGCCCGGCACACCGATCACGACGGCATGTACGTCAGGAACCCGAGCACCGACGGGCAGCGGATCGTCTACCACGTGGCCGGCGACATCTGGATCCTTGACGCACCCGAAGCGCCCGCGCCGCGGCGGATCGAGCTGGCGCTCGGTTCCCCGGCCGCGGGCCGGGCGCCGCGGCTTATCTCGGCCGAGGATCACCTGGGCGGGCTGGGCTGTGACCAGACGGGTCAGGCCAGCGTGGTCGAGGTGCGGGGCACGGTGCACTGGCTGACGCATAAGGACGGCCCGGCCCGGGCGCTGCTAGTCGATCCCGACGCCCGTGGCCGGCTGCCCCAGGTACTCGGCGAAACCGGGCGGGCCGTGTGGGTCACCGACGCCGAGGGACCAGACGCGCTGGAGACGGCCAGCATCGCCGGCGAGGAACCCGGCACCGTCCGGATCGCCGGGGGGCTCATCGGTTATGTCCTGCACCTGGCCGCTTCCCCCGACGGGGGATGCGTCGCGGCGGCAGCCCACGACGGCCCACTGCGCCTCGTCGACACGGCGTCGGGGCAGGTCACCGAGCTGGCGGTGTCCGACGACGGGCCTATCGACGGCCTGTCCTGGTCGCCGGACTCGGCCTGGCTGGCCTGGTCTCAGCCCGGCCCGCAGCCGCTGCGCCGCATCCGGATGGCCCGGATCGCTGACGGCGAGGTCATCGACGTGACCGACGGGCGCTTCGCCGACACCGATCCGGTATTCACGCCCGACGGGCTGTACCTCGCGTTCATCTCCAAGCGCAGCTTTGACCCGGTGTACGACGCGCAGACCTTCGACCTGTCCTTCCCGCTTGGTAGCCGTCCCTACCTGGTGCCGCTGGCGGCGGATACCCCGTCCCCGTTCGGGCCGCTGCCTGGTGGCCGTCCGGTGGGCCAGGATCCGTCGGCCGGGGAAATAGATAAATCCGATTCTTCCGAACGGATCGTCGTCTCAGTCGACGAGCAAGGCCTCCCGGACCGCGTGGTGGGCGTGCCCGTGGCCGAGGCGCGTTATTCGGGCCTGGGTGCCGTCCAGGGCGGCCTGGCCTGGCTGCGCGAGCCGGTGGCCGGTGTCCTCGGCGAGGGCCGTGCGAACCCCGAGGACAAACGGCAGCGCCCGGCCCTCGAGCGGTTCGACCTGGCCAAGCGCGAGGTCACCGAGCTCGTCGATGAGCTCGACTGGTTCGAGGTCAGCGGCGACGGGACCCGGCTGGTGATCAGGGATGACGAGGAGTTGCGGGTGCTGCCGTCCGGCCGGGTCCAGGACGACGCCGCGGGCGAGGCGGTCACCGTCGACTTGGCGCGGGCCAGGTTCATGGCCGACCCGGCCGCGCTCTGGCGGCACGCCTACGCCGAAGCCGGGCGGATGATGCGCCGGAACTTCTGGACCCCGGACATGTCGGGCGTGGACTGGGACGGGGTCCTCGACAGCTACCGGCCGCTGCTGATGCGCATCCGCGGCGCGGACGATTTCAACGACCTGCTGTGGGAGGTCGTCGCCGAGCTCGGCACCTCGCACTGCTACATCACGAAAGCCGGCGTGGACTTCTTCAAGACCGATCCGGGTCCGGAGGGGATCGGTCAGCTTGGCGCGGACCTCTCCCGTGATCCTTCCGGCCGCTGGGTGGTAGAGCGGGTCCTGCCCGGCGAGTCGTCCGACCCGCGGGCGCGGTCGCCGCTCCAGGCGCCCGGCGTTATCGTGGCCCCCGGCGACGAGCTGACCGCGGTGGACGGGCGGCCGGTCGATCCGGTGCACGGTCCCTGGCCGCTGCTGGCCGGCACGATCGGCAAGCCGGTCGAGCTGACCATCCGGCCTCATGCCGCCGCCTCCTCCTCTGCCTCCGCCTCCTACGTCTCTTCTGTCTCTTCTACCTCCGCCGACATCTTTTCCGCCGTCTCTTCTGCTGCCAGCACCGCCTCCGCCGGACTGCGCCAGGTGGTGGTCGTGCCGTTGCGCGACGAGCGGCGGCTGCGCTACCAGGACTGGGTGGCAGGCCGCCGCCGGCTGGTGCGCGAGCTGAGCGGGGGACGCCTGGGCTACCTGCACATCCCGAACATGGTGGGTGAGGGCTGGGCCGACTTCCATCGTGACCTGCGGACCGAGATGCGCTTCGACGCCCTGGTCATGGACGTGCGCGGGAACGGCGGCGGGCACATCTCGCAGCTCGTCGTGGAGAAGCTGGCCCGCCATGTCATCGGCTGGGACGTCGGGCCCGCGATCCGGCCCGTACCGTACCCGGAGGACGGGCGGCGCGGCCCGGTCGTGACCCTCGCCGACGAGTTCGCCGGGTCCGACGGTGACATCGTCACGGCGGCGATAAAGCTGCTCGGCCTGGGCCCGGTGGTCGGCACCCGCACCTGGGGCGGCGTGATCGGCATCGAGGGCGTCCCCGGTTACGAGCTGGTCGACGGCACCCACATGACCGTCCCCAAGTACGCGTTCTGGTTCGAGCAGTACGGCTGGGCCGTGGAGAACTACGGCGTGGACCCGGACGTGGAGGTGCTGATCACCCCCGATGACTGGGCCGCCGGCCGTGACCCGCAGCTGGAGACGGCGGTGCACTTCGCGCTCGAGGCGCTGGAGAAGCAACCGCCCTCGATGCCGCCCGACCGGTCGACCGCTCCGGCTAAGGCCCGCCCGCCGCTTCCTCCCCGTGGGCGGCGCACCCAGGGCGAGGTGTGATGGCTTCCGGCTATCTGCGGTACCCGCACGTTCACGGTGACCTGGTCACCTTCGTCGCCGGGGACGACGTCTGGCTCGCGCCCGCCGGGGGAGGCCGCGCCTGGCGCCTGTCCGCCGACGATGCGCCAGTGAGCTACCCGCGGTTTTCCCGTGACGGGACCAGGGTGGCCTGGACCAGCGGCCGGGACGGTAACCCCGAGGTCTATGCGGCCGGCACCGAAGGCAGCGAGGCGACCAGACTGACCTACTGGGGTGATCCGCAGACCAGGGTCACCGGGTGGACTGCCGACGGCGACGTGCTGGCCATCAGCTCGGCCGGCCAGCTGGCCATGAAATACCGGCGCGCGTACGCCGTCCCCGGCAGGGGGGACGAGAGCGCCCCGCCCCGCCTGCTGCCGTTCGGCGCGGTCAACGACGTGGCCATCGAGCAGGCGGGCACCGCCCTGCTCACCGGGAGCGTGGCCGGCGAACCCGCGTTCTGGAAGCGTTACCGCGGCGGCCGGGTCGGGCGCCTGTGGACCGCCACCGAGCGGGATCCCCTGTTCACCCGCGTCCTGGCGGACCTGGACGGCCAGCTGGCCAGCCCGATGCTGATCGGAGGCCGGCTGTTCTTCCTGTCCGACCACGAGGGAACCGGCAACATCTATTCGGCGGCGCTGGACGGCACCGGAGTCAGGCGGCATACCGATCACGACGGCATGTACGTCAGGAACCCGAGCACCGACGGGCAGCGGATCGTCTACCACGTGGCCGGCGACATCTGGATCCTTGACGCACCCGAAGCGCCCGCGCCGCGGCGGATCGAGGTGACGCTCGGTTCCCCGGCCGCGGGCCGGGCGCCGCGGCTTATCTCGGCTAAGGATCACCTGGGTGGCCTGGATTGCGACTGGACGGGTCAGGCCAGCGTGGTCGAGGTGCGGGGCACGGTGCACTGGCTGACGCATAAGGACGGCCCGGCCCGGGCGCTGCTGGTCGATCCCGGCGCTCGTGGCCGGCTGCCCCGGGTGCTCGGCGAAACCGGGCGGGCCGTGTGGGTCACCGACGCGTCCGGTGCCGACGCGCTGGAGACCGGGGCGGTGACGGGTGAGCAGGAAACCGTCCGGATCGCCGACGGCCTCCTCGGTCATGTGGTTCACCTGGCTGCTTCCCCCGACGGGGGATGCGTCGCGGCGGCGGCCCACGACGGCAGGCTGCTGGTCGTAGACGTGGCGTCGGGGCAGGTCACCGAGCTGGCCGCGGGCGGGGACGGGGCCGTCGACGGGCTGTCCTGGTCGCCGGACTCGGCCTGGCTGGCCTGGTCCCAGCCGGAACTGAGGCCGCTGGCCCGGATCCGGCTCGCCCGGATCACCCCGGTGGACACGATCGCGGACCGCGAGGTCATCGACGTGACCGACGGGCGGTTCGCCGACACCAACCCGGTGTTCACCACCGACGGCCTGTACCTGGCGTTCCTGTCCCAGCGCACGTTCGATCCGGTCTACGACACGCACACGTTCGACCTGTCGTTCCCGTTCGGCAGCCGTCCCTACCTGGTACCGCTCGCGGCGCAGACTCCGTCGCCGTTCGGGCCGACACAAGAGGGACGGCCGGTGAGCCAGGAAGCGGCCGAGGATTCCGCCGACGCGGTGACCGTCACGATCGACCCGGCTGGCCTGCCGGAACGAGTGGTGCCGGTGCCGGTGGAAGAGGCCCGTTACCGCGGCTTGCGTGCGGTCAAGGGCGGCCTGGTGTGGCTGCGGGCCCCGGTGACCGGTGTGCTCGGCGAGGGCGGCGCGGACCTGGACGACGATCGGCCTCGCTCCGCCCTTCAGCGGTTTGACCTCCGTAAACGCGAGGTTAAGGAGCTGGCCGGCGGCGTCGAGGCGTTCCGCGTCAGCGGCGACGGCACCCGGCTCGTGGTGCAGGACGATGGCCTGCGGGTGCTGCCGTCGGCGCACAAGCAGGACGACTCGGGTGATGTCGTCATCGTGGACGAGTCCCGGGCCAGGTTCCGCGCCGACCCGGCCGCCCTGTGGCGGCATGCCTATGCCGAGGCCGGCCGGTTCATGCGCCGGGACTTCTGGGTGCCCGGCATGTCCGGGGTGGACTGGGAGGGCATGCTCGAGGAGTACCGGCCGCTGCTGGACCGTATCCGCAGTTCCGCTGACTTCGCCGACCTGCTCTGGGACCTACTCGGTGAGCTCGGCACGTCGCACGCGTACGTGAACGCGGCCGGTAACGGGGGCCGGAAATACGCGCCGGTGGGTCAGCTCGGCGCGGACATCTCGCGTGACCGCTCGGGCCGCTGGCTGGTAGACCGGGTGCTGCCAGGCGAGTCCTCGGACCCGCGGGCGCGGTCGCCACTGGCCGCCCCCGGCGTCGCCGTCGTGCCCGGCGACGAAATCGTGGCCGTCGACGGCCTGTCGGTCGACCCGGTGCGGGGCCCCTGGCCCCTCCTCGCCGGGACGGCGGGCAAGCCGGTAGAACTGACCATCCGGCCCCAATCCCCGGCCGCCTCCCAACTTGCCGCCGACCCGGCCCCCGCCGCCTCCCAACTTGCCGCCGACCCGCCCCCCGCCGCGACCGACGCGGCCCCCTCCGCCGCCGGCCCCGCCCCCTCCCCGCTGCGCCGGGTGGTCGTAGTGCCGCTGCGCGCCGAGAGGCGGCTGCGGTACCAGGACTGGGTGTCGGGCCGCCGCCGGATGGTACGCGAGCTCAGCGACGGGCGCCTGGGCTACCTGCACATCCCGGACATGATGGGGGAGGGCTGGGCGCACTTCCACCGCGACATGCGGACGGAGATGGCCCGCGACGGGCTAATCTTCGACGTGCGCGGGAACAGCGGCGGCCACATCTCGCAGCTGATCGTGGAGAAGCTCTCCCGCCGCGTCATCGCCTGGGGCATGGGACGCTGGCTGCGGCCAGCGACTTACCCGGAGGAGGCGCGGCGCGGGCCGCTGGTCACCGTGGCGGACGAGTTCGCCGGATCCGACGGCGACATCGTCACGGCGGCGATCCGGCTGCTCGGCCTCGGCCCGGTGGTCGGCACCCGTACCTGGGGCGGCGTGATCGGTATCGAGGGGTATCAGGGTCTGGTCGACGGCACCAGCATCACCGTACCCAGGTACGCGTTCTCGTTCGACGAGTACGGCTGGGGCGTGGAGAACTACGGTGTCGACCCGGACGTGGAGATACTGATCACCCCCGACGACTGGGCCGCGGGCCGGGACCCGCAGCTGGAAACCGCGGTCCAGCTGGCCATCGACGCACTGGATAAGCAGCCGCCCCCGGTGCCACCGGACATCTCCGCCGGCCCGGTCAAGTCCCGCCGCCCGCTGCCTCCTCGAGCGTCATGACCGCCGCTTCTGAACCGGGCACTCGGCCCCGGATGACCGTCGACCCCGCTCAGCAGCGAGCGCTCCGGCTGCGGGCTCTCACGGACATGTTCGGGGTCGCCGTCACCGTGCTGGCGGTGGACGCTTTCTCGAAGGCTCTCGTGCTCGAGAAGCTGGCGGCCCATCAGCCCGTCAAGCTGCTGCACGGGCTGATCACGCTGGGCCTGACGTTCAACGCCGGGGCGGCGTTCGGCCTCGGCACGTCCTATACGGCGGTCATCGCCCTGATCGTGTGCGGCGTCATCATCGCCATCATCCGCAAGGCCAGGCAATTGTGCAGCGTGGCCTGGACGATCGCTCTTGGCCTGCTCCTCGGCGGGGCCATGGGAAACCTGGGCGACCGGCTGTTCCGGGCTCCCGGCCCGCTGCACGGCCGGGTCGTGGACTGGATCAACCTGCCCCATTTCCCGTGGACGTTCAACCTCGCCGACGCCGCCATTACCATTGCGGCCATCATGATCGCCGGGCTGGCGGTGCGTGGTGTCCGGATCGACGGCACGTCCCCCGCGCACGCCTCGGACAGCGACGGCACCGGCCGGGTCGCGGACCGGGACCGCTGCCCGTCGTGACGTCAGATCCGGACCGGATCGCTGCTACCAGGAACGCGGCCGGCCAGCGACTTCCGCTGGCGTATCGCATGGACGCCCAGCCATACCAGATACAAGGCTACGATCAGGACCAGCGACGCCAGCGTGAAGCCGAGCAGCTGTCCGCCGGAAATCACGACGTAAGAATCTCGGGGCCGGCCTCGCGCAACTCGGCCGCCGAACCCACGCCGAGCAGCTGCAGGGTCCGCTTGAACTGGTGGGTCAGGATGTCCAGGGCCTTGTCCACGCCTGGCTCGCCGCCGGCCATGATGCCGTACAGGTAGGCGCGCCCGACCGCGCAGGCGTCCGCGCCCAGCGCCAGCGCCACGGCGATGTCGGAACCGTGCCGGACCCCCGAATCCACCAGGATGGACACGCCGGGACCAACCGCTTCCCTGACCGGAGCGATCAGGTCGGCCGGCGGCACCGCCCGGTCGAGCTGACGCCCGCCATGGTTGGAAAGCTGCAGGCCATCCGCCCCCAGGGACACCGCGCGCTTGGCATCCGCCTGCCCGAGCGGGCCCTTGAGGACAAGCTTGCCTGGCCATCTGTCCCGCAGCGCGGCGATGTCGTCCCAGGTGATGGCGGGGTTGAACAGCGATCCGGTGCCCTCGATGGTCACCGCGGGGCGGCCGGCGAAGTTGGCGAAGTCGATGGCGGGGTTGCGCAGCATCCGGACCCAGTAACCCGGTTTGCCGGCGATGCTGGCCAGCGTCCGTACGGTGAGCTCAGGCGGGATGACCAGCCCGTTGCGGTGGTCCCTGACCCGGTGGCCGGTTACGAAGGTGTCTACCGTGACTACCAGGGCCCGGTACCCGGCCGCGGCGGCCCGGTCGACTAGTTCCTTGGTCAGCCCGCCGTCCCGCAGGATGTAGAGCTGGAACCACAGATCGGGCTGCGCGGCTTCCGCGACCGCCTCGATGGTGGTGGTCGCCATCGTGGACAGCGTGTAGGGCAGGCCGTGCCGCTGCGCCGAGCGCGCCGCGCCGATCTCGCCGGCCGGGTGCATCATCCGCGTGTACCCGGTCGGGGCCAGGGCCAGCGGCAGCGGCGCGACCGTATCGAGGAACCGCGCGGACATATCCGGTTCCGACACGTCTACCAGCGCGCGCGGCTGGAAGCGCCACCGCCGGAACGCCCTGGTGTTGCCGGCCATCGACAGCTCTTCGTCGGCGCCGCCGTCGACGTAATCGAAGACGGGGCGCGGGGTGAGCCTGCGCCCCACCGCGCGCAGATCGCGGACGTCGTGGCAGCCGGACAGCCGCCTGCGGGTCGCGTCGAGCTCGACCGGTTTCATCTGGATCAGCTGGCGTATTTCCGATGCCCTCATGTCAGGGACGATAGCCGAGGCCGCCACGCGAGGAAACGTCCGCGGGCCCGCTCCGCTAGGGGCCATCGCCCGGCCGGCGGGCGGTGCGGTTATGCCGCTGGACAGCCAGGTGAAACTATCGTGTCGTGACGCCATCGCAGCCGGGCGAGATCCACGTCGAGGATCACCTCGAGCGCCGCATCCGCAAG
Organism: uncultured Actinomycetes bacterium; assembly: GCA_963806335.1. Lineage (GTDB taxonomy): Bacteria > Actinomycetota > Actinomycetes > Streptosporangiales > Streptosporangiaceae > Palsa-504. The sequence goes on along the minus strand of CAWDXO010000004.1, from coordinate 36,513 downwards.
CCGGTCGACCTGCTGCGCTGCGCCCTGTCCTGCGGCGAGATCGTCGTGCTGGCGGTGGCCGGCGTCGCGGCCAGCGCGACCACGACCGGCGTGGAGACCGACATCGTGGGCGCGAGCAGGCGACTGCCGCACGCGCTGCTCACGGTAGCGCCCACGCTGGCGCTGTTCGCCCTGCTTATCCTGCCGGTGGCGCTGGCGGTCCAGCTGCTTTTCATGCGCCAGCCGCGACGGCTCCTCGAGGCGGTGGCGACGGGCGCCCTGACCGTGGCCGTGACGGCGGTGGTTAACGCGCTGCTCCGGGACGAGGCCGCCGCCCGGCTCTACGACGCGATCGTCATGTCCGGTCCCGGGGTTAGCCACGTCGCCGCCCTGGACCCGTACCTGGCCGGCCTGGTCGCCTACGCCACCATGGTCGGTCTCGTCGGGCGCCCCGCGTGGCGGAACGCCCTGTGGGTGGCCGTCGGCGTGTACTCGGTGATACAGGTCGAGACGCTGCGCACCACCGTTCTGTCCCTGCTGATCACGCTGCTCGCCGGGCGGGCGATCGGCCTCGCGGTCAGGTGGGCCGCGGGCTCGACCTCCCAGCGGCCCAGCGCCCGGGAAATCGCCGCCGCGCTGGGTAACACGGACCTGCCGGTGACCGCCATCCAGCGGCGACCACAGGCCAGCACCGGAGTGGCGGGATCCCGCCACTACGCGGTGACGACGCGCGACGGCGGCCGGCTCGACGTCGTGGTGTACGACCGGGACCAGCAGGCGGCGGGCGCGATCTACCGGGTCTACCGCTCGATCCGGCTCCTCGGTCAGGTGTCGCGCAACGCCCCGCTGTCGGTTGAACACGCGGTCGAGCGCCGGGCGCTGCTGTCCTACGCGGCGGAAGACGCGGGCGCGCCGACGCCGCGGCTGCGGGCCCTGGTCCGGGTCGGCCCGGAAGCCTCCGTGCTCGCCTTCGACCACTACGACGGCACCACGCTGGCCGCGCGGAACCCCGGGTGCAGCGACGCCGAGCTCAGGAACATATGGGACGCGGTGGACCGGCTGCACGCCCGGCACGTCACGCACCGGGGACTAACCGCGAACCGCATCCTGCTGACCGACGACGGCCAGGCCATCCTGCTCGATCCGGGCGACGGCGACGTGGCCGCCAGCGACCTCCAGGTGCGCCTGGACGTGGCCCAGCTCCTAGCCGAGCTGTCGCTCTACGTGGGACCGGACCGGACCGCCGCGCTCGCCGTAGAGAAGGAGAGTCCCGACGAACTCGTGGCGGTGGTGCCGCTGCTGCAGCCGGTCGCGCTGGCCCGTTCCACCCGGCGGGCGCTGCACCGCCGCCGGGACGTGCTGCCCGCGCTCCGCAAACGGCTGCTCGCGGCCATCCCGGGCGGCGAGGTGGACACCGTCCGCCTCGAGCGCGTCCGGCTCCGCACCCTGCTGACGCTGGTCGCGAGCGTCGTCGCCGCCTACCTGCTGGCCGGCGAGCTCGCGCGGGAGAGCCTGGCCAGCGTGCTGCGCTCGGCGAACTGGCACTGGAGTATCGTCGCGCTGGCCCTGTCGGTCGTGACCTACGTGGGCGCCGCGATGTCGCTGTCCGGCTTCGTCACCGACCGGTTGCCCTTCGTCCGCACGCTGCTCGCCCAGGTGGCCGGATCCTTCGTCACGCTGGTCACCCCCGCCGCCGTCGGCGGCGCCGCGCTGAACATCCGGTACCTGCAGCGCAGGAAGATCCCCGCGGCGCTCGCCGCGGCCAGCGTCGGCGTCGCCCAGGTGGTGTCGTTCGTCCTGCACATCCTGCTGATCGCGGTGTTCGCCGCGATCGCCGGAACGACGCTGAAGTACACGATCCAGCCGCCGCGGTGGGCCTACTTCGTGCTTGCCGGGCTCGTCGCCGCCGCGCTCGCGGTACTCGCGGTCCCCGCCGGGCGGCATCTGCTGCGCGCCCGCCTGGCGCCCACGCTCGAGCAGGTGCTGCCCCGGCTGCTCGAGCTCGCGCAGCATCCGCGCAAGCTCGCCCTGGGCATCGGCGGCGCCCTAGTGCTCGACCTGGCCTACATCTTGTGCCTGGCCGCATGCGTCGCGGCGTTCGGCCGGTCGGTCCCGATGGCAGCCATCGCCGTGGTTTACCTGACCGGGAGCGCCATCGGCTCCATCATTCCCACTCCCGGCGGGATCGGCGGGGTGGAGGCGGCGCTGACCGCCGGGCTTACCGCCGCCGGCCTGCGGGGCGCGGTCGCGGTCAGCGCGGTGCTGCTGTTCCGGCTGCTGACCTTCTGGCTTCCGGTGCCGTTCGGCTGGGTCGCGCTGAACTACCTGGAGCGCAAGGGAGACCTATGACGAAGCCGCGGACGGTCACAGGTTGCCATCAGCCGAACGCGAGGTAGCGTAAGTAAGCGAGGCCACGCCGCCGTCGAGGGAGTGTGTTATTTCTGCAGTCCTGCGACTGACCAGGATCACCGCGTTTTATCTCGTCGCGTTCGTCATCATCACCGCAGGCTCGATCTGGCTGGCCCTGCAGGTCGCGCCGTTGCAGACGGTCTCCGCGGCCGGCCAGACCGCCCAGGTGGGAGCGGTCGTTCCTGACCTCAGCCTGTCGGGCCCGGGCGAGCTTGACCTGTTCGGCCAGGTGGTTCCGACCAAACCGGAGTTCGAAGGCCCGATCCGCCCGCTGCTGCAGCTCACCCACATCACCATCGACCCCCAGGTCGCCCAGCTGCTGCGCTCGGATAACCCGCGTGAGCTCAAGCTCAGCCTCAGCCAGCAGCTGGCGCAGGGCTGGACGCGCTACTTCGAGTGGGAGACCCTCATCGCGGCCGGTTTCGCCGTCGTCGCGCTGATCGCGGTGGCCGGGGTGCGCAGGCAATCGCACGCCAAGATGGCGAAGACCGTGATCGCGGGCCTCGTCGTCGTCTGCGCCGTGAACGTCGGCGGCGTACTCCTGACCGCGTCCAGCACTCCCGGAGTCCTGCGCAGCGTCAAGACCCTCGATGACCTGGTGGGCACCGACCCGCTGCAGGCGCCTCAGCCCGACATCACCAAGCCGCTGACCGGCGTGCAGGCGGTCGTGATCGGCGACTCGACCGCGGCGGCCGTGGGCAACCCGCTGCTGCCCGGCGCCAGCGCCCTGGACCGGGCCTGCGGGCGCAGCAGCGAGTCCTACGCCGCCGAGCTGGGCACGGTGAACCACTGGAACGTGCTCAACCTGGCCTGCAGCGGCGCCACTATCGCCAACGGCCTGCTCGGCGCTCAGGTGCTCGGCGACGGGCAGGTGGCTCCGCCCCAGTTCGTCGAGGCCGAGCAAGCCACCCACGCGAAGGTGATCGTCGTCAGCGTCGGTGCCGACGACGTGGAGTGGTCGATCATGACCCGGCTGTGCGTGGCCAGCGCCGTGTGCAACGACAAGGTGTCCTCCGCCTACTTCAACGCCCAGCTCAGCGCGTTCACCCGCAGTTACTACGAGCTGCTCCTGGACCTAGCCGAACTGCCCGGCAACCCCGCCGTCCTGATCAACCAGTACTACTCGCCGTTCGGGTCGGACATCGGCTGCCTGGCCAGGTACGGCATCACCGCCGCCAAGGAAAAGGCGCTGCTGTCCCGCCTCGGCCAGCTGAACAAGGTCCTGGCGCAGGGCGCCCAGACGTTCGGGTTCGGCGTCACCGGCCCGTCGTTCACCGGCCACGAGCTGTGCACCGCCGATCCCTACGTGCAGGGCCCGGGCGACCCGGCGCCGCTGCACCCGACCGCGGCCGGGGAGCTGGTCATCGCGCTGGCCGACCAGCAGGCGCTGCCGGGCGTCGAGGGCCTGGTCCCCGCGGCGTCCGCCACCCCCACCGCCACGACGAGCAGCTTCACCGCCACGACGAGCAGTGTCAGCGCAAGGCGGGAATGATGTCGTCGCGGTAGGCGGCGAGGGTCTTCTCCTCCTCGTCGTGCATCAGGTAGAGGGCGAACTGGTCGGCCCCGATCGCGGCCAGCTCGCGCAGCCGGTCCACGTGGGCGCTGGCCGGGCCGAGCAGGCAGAACCGGTCCACGATCTCGTCCGGCACGAAGTCCACCGAGGGGTTATCCGCCTTGCCGTGGTGCGCGTAGTCGTAGCCCTCGCGCCCGGCGATGTAGTCGGTCAGCGCGCGGGGCACCGGGCCGTCGGTGCCGTACCTGGCGACGAGGTCGGCCACGTGGTTGCCGACCATACCGCCGAACCACCGCAGCTGATCCCGCTGATGCGGCAGGTCGGAGCCGACGTAGCCGGGCGCCGCCACGCAGATGGTGAGGTCCGAAGGGTCGCGCCCGGCCGCCTCGGCCGCGGCGCGCACCGCGCCGATGGTCCAGCGCGCGATGTCCGGGTCGGCGGTCTGCAAGATGAACCCGTCGGCCTGCTCGCCGGTGAGCTTAAGCGCCTTCGGCCCGTACGCCGCCATCCAGATCTCGAGCTGGCCGTCCCGCACCCACGGGATGCGCAGCGGCTGGCCGTGCAGCATGACCTCGCGCCCCTCGGCCAGGCCCTTGATCACGGTCATCGCCTCGGCCAGGGTGGCGAGGGTCATGGGCGGCTGGCCGATGACCCGCCGCGCCGAGTCACCGCGGCCGATCCCGCAGACGGTCCGGTTGCCGTACATGTCGTTCAGCGTGGCGAACAGCGACGCGGTGACCGACCAGTCCCGCGTGCCCGGGTTGGTCACCATCGGCCCGACGGTCATCGCGGAGGTCGCGGCCAGGATCCGCGAGTAGATGACGAACGGCTCCTGCCACAGCACGTGCGAGTCCCACGTCCACCCGTAACTGAAGCCCGCCTTCTCGGCCCGCTGCATCATCGCGACCACGCCGCTGGCCGGCGGGTTAGTCTGCAGCACCACCCCAAAATCCATAATTCCTCCGAACGAACGCCGGTAACAGTTACAGCAGATACTGATTCAGCCCGCGGGGGAGGAACGTGCCATACCCGGGGTTGCCCTGGTAGGTGCCGTCATCGATCACCACGCGGCCGCGGCACAGAGTGATGACGACCCGGCCGGTGATCTCCATGCCCTCGTAGGCGGAGTAGTCCACGTTCATGTGGTGGGTCGCCGCCGACAGCGTCTGCCGCGCGTGCGGGTCGTAGATCACGATGTCGGCATCGGAGCCGGCCGCGATCACGCCCTTGCGCGGGTACAGGCCGAACATCCTGGCCGGCGTGGTGGACGCGACCTCCACCCAGCGCGGCAGGGTGAGCTGGCCCGCCACCACGCCGGCGTGCAGCAGGTCCATCCGGTGCTCGACGCCCGGCATGCCGTTGGGGATCTTGGAGAAGTCCCCCCGGCCCAGCTCCTTTTGGTCCTTGAAGCAGAACGGGCAGTGGTCGGTCGACACCACGGACAGGTCATTGGTCCGCAGGCCGCGCCACAGCGAGTCCTGGTGCTCCTTGGGCCGCAGCGGCGGCGAGGCGACGAACTTAGCCCCCTCGAAACCCGGCCGGGCCAGGTCGTCCAGGGACAGGTACAGGTACTGCGGGCAGGTCTCGGCGAACACGTTCTGCCCCGCATCACGCGCGCCGGCGACCGCCTCGAGTGCGTGGCTGGCCGACAGGTGCACGATGTACAGCGGGCAGTTGGCCACCTTGGCCAGCGTGATCGCCCGCGCGGTGGCCTCGCCCTCGAGCTCGGGCGGGCGGGTCAGGCCGTGGTTCACCGGCTCGGTGCGGCCGGCCGCGAGCGCCTGCGCGACCAGCTGGTCGATGGCGATGCCGTTCTCCGCGTGCATCATTACCGTCGCGCCGCTGCGGGCGGCCTGCTGCATGGCGAGCAGGATCTCGCCGTCCGTCGCGTAGAACACGCCAGGGTAGGCCATGAACATCTTGAAGCTGTTCACCCCGGCCGCGATGCAGGCGTCCATCTCCTTCAGCGTGGTGTCGTTGACGTCGGAGACGATCATGTGGAAGCCGTAGTCGATCGCGCAGTTGCCGTCCGCCTTGGCGTGCCATTTGTCCAGGGTGGCGAGCAGCGAGGTGCCCTTGGCCTGGACGGCGAAGTCAACGATGGTGGTCGTGCCGCCCCAGGCCGCGGCGCGGGTGCCGGTCTCGAACGTGTCCACCGAGGAGGTGCCGCCGAACGGCATTTCCATGTGCGTGTGCACGTCGATCCCGCCGGGCAGCACGTACTTGCCCGTCGCGTCGATGACCCGGTCCGCGGCCATGCTGACCGCGAGGCCCGGCCGCCGGGCCAGTACCATGGCGATCTTCTCGCCCTCGACGAGCACGTCGGCGTCCTGCGCGCCGGACGCCGTCACCACCGTGCCGCCGGTGATCAGTATCGTCATGGCTGGACCAGGGATCCGTACTGGTCGGGGCGGCGGTCGCGGTAGAACTGCCACAGGTTCCTGACCTCGGCGAGCTGTTCCATGTCCAGGTCACGCACCAGCACCTCGTCCTTGTCGTCGGCGGCGGCGTCGCCGACGAGCTGGCCTCGCGGATCCGCGAAGTAGGTCTGGCCGTAGAAGTCGTTGTCGCCGAGCGGCTCGATGCCGACCCGGTTGATCGCGCCGACGAAGTACTCGTTGGCGACCGCGGCGGCGGGCTGCTCGAGCCGCCACAGGTACTGGGACAGGCCGCGGCTGGTCGCCGACGGGTTGAACACGATCCGGGCGCCGGCCAGGCCGAGCGCCCGCCAGCCCTCCGGGAAGTGCCGGTCGTAGCAGATGTACACGCCGATCCGGCCGGCCGCGGTGTCGAAGACCGGGTAGCCGAGGTTGCCCGGCCGGAAGTAGAACTTCTCCCAGAAGCCCTTCACCTGCGGCAGGTGGGTCTTGCGGTACTTGCCGAGGTAGCTGCCGTCGGCGTCGATCACCGCGGCGGTGTTGTAGTAGACGCCGGGGTGCTCTTCCTCGTACATCGGCGCGACGATCACGATGCTGTGCTGGCGCGCTACGTCCTGCAGCCGCCGGGTGGTAGGCCCGTCGGGGATGGCCTCGGTGTAGGAGTAGTAGTCGGCGTCCTGGACCTGGCAGAAGTAAGGCCCGTAGAACAGCTCCTGGAGGCAGACCACCTGCGCGCCGGCCGAGGCAGCCGTCTGGATATGGCTCACCGCCGCCTCGATCATCGAGTCCTTGTCCCCGGTCCAGCGCTGCTGGATAAGCCCGGCCCGGACGATATCAGCCATCGCTCTTGCCCTTCCGTGTTCCGCGTGAACCCCCATCTTCCCGCCAACCACCCCCGCTCGTAACCCGTCCCCCCCAGAAGCCTCGGCTTGTAATGAAACCGGGCTTTCAGCACGTCCCAGTGTGCTGAACCCGGGCTTTCACTGCGCTCACCGATCCCGGGCCACCTGGGGCAGGACGAGGCCGGCCGCGGCGATGAGCGCGCCCGCCGCCACCAGCCGCAGCAGGGCCGAGCCGGCCCCGGGCCGGCCGCGGGGAGCATCCCGGCCGCGGCGCCGAGCGCGAGCAGGACCGCGCCGGCGGCCAGGACCCGGACCTGCGGCCGCAGCGCGCGGGGTGAGGCGTCGGACTCGGCCAGGTGCGTGGCGAGCAGGTACGCGATCAGCGCGGCCCCGAGGACCGCCGTGTGCCATGGCCGGGCCGGGTGCAGCACCTCCAGCCACACGATGGCGATGACCGCGCCCTCCTCCCAGGGCAACAGGCGCAGGGTCGCCAGGACACTGAGCCCGGCGCGCAACGGCGCGGGCAGCAGGTAGCTGTCCTCCGGCACCGGAACCCCGGCCAGCGCGAGCCGCAGCGCGCCCCCGGCTACCCCCACGATCGCGAGGAAAAGCGCGAAGCCCGCCCAGTCCTTATGCACCGGCGGCGCGACCGCCCACGCCACGCAGCCCGCTCCCAGCGCAGCCGCCCCCAGCAGGCTCGCGGCGCCCCGCCTGGCGCCGGTCACCGGCGAGCGGCCGGTCACCGGCGAGCGGCCGGTCACCGGCGAGCGGCCGGTCACCGGCGGGCCGCCGGTCACCGGCGGGCCGCCAGCGGGCGGCGGGTGTGGCCGGCCAGCGGCAGGTCCAGGGACTCCACGCCGTCCCAGTGCACGACGGGGATGCCGAGCTGGCTCAGCGAGAACCTGATCGCCTCTTGCTCCATCCGCCAGATTTGCCTGGCCATCCGGTCCTCGCTGCGCCGCCTGGCCGGCGGCTGCGCGTTGAGCACGTCCACCACCAGCATGGTGAAGCCGCGCTCCCGCATGTCCCGCAGCGCCTCGACGAACCGCTGGTCCAGCAGCGGGCTGAACACCACCACCAGCGCGCCGGGTGGCAGGGCGGCCCGCGGCAGCCTGCGGAAGCTCGCGCCGCGGGTGTAACCCCCCGTGTCGGCTAGCACCGGGCTGGCCAGCATCGAGTCGATGATCCGGTACAGCTGCCGCCGGCCGAGCCGGGGCACCAGCCAGCTCGCGCCGCCCCACTGGTAGGTGATCACGCCCACCCGGTCCCTGGCCTCCAGGTAGGCGCGGGCCCCGGCGGCCGCGCCGCGCAGCGCGAGATCGGTGGCCGAGGATCCGGGCTCGCCGACGTCGGAGGTGACGTCGGCGAGTACCACCACGTCCTGCGATCGTTCGGCGGCGAAGGTGTTCACCTGCAGCCGCCCGCGCCGGGTGCTGGCCGCCCAGTTGATGCTGCGCTGCCGGTCGCCCGGCACGTACTCGCGCACGCCGAAGAACTCGATGCCATCGCCGAAGGTCCGGGCCTGGTGCTCGCCGAGCCGGTTCGGCAGCTGCCTGAGGACCACCCTGGTCCGCTGCTGCGCCGGGGCCGGGTAGCAGTCGAGCCGGGGCAGGGTCACCGTCGCGTGTCCTTCGGCCAGCCGCCAGCGGTCGCGCAGCACCACGTCGATGGTGCCGATCTCCCGCCGGCCCCAGCGTTCGGGGGTGAAGGTGAAGCGGGCCCGCGGCCCGTCGGCGTCCGTGGCGCCGACCGAGCCGATTTCCGGTCCCGGATGCCACGTGTACCGCACCGAGTTCTGTGCCAGCCCGGCCTGGCCATCCTCCGCGGCCACGTCGATGGCCACCAGCTCGCCCTCGAAGGCCCGGCGGGAGCTCGGCCGGACCCGGACGCTGACGCGGCGCGGCCGCCGCTGCACCCGCCCGGCCGCGAGCAGCAGGAACGCCGGGGCTGCGACCCCGGCGAACTCGGGGCGCCGGGCCAGCGTGGCGACGAACACGCCGAACAGCCCCAGCGTGAGCAGCCGCCGGGCATGCCGCGACGATCGCCAGTGCAGGTCGAGGTCGCGGCCGGCGACGCGGAGCAACGGGTCGTTCGGGATAATCGGATCGGACATCAGCCGGTGACCGCCGGGGCCTGCTCGCGGCCGCTCGCCCGCGCGGCCGGATCGGTTTTCGGGGTGGGCACGGCGGAGAGGAGCTTGGCCACGACGTCATCGGAGGAGACCTGCCGGACCCACAGCTCGGGCCGCAGGGTGACCCGGTGCGCCAGCGCGGGCACCGCCACCTGCTTGATGTCGTCGGGGACCACGTAGTCGCGCTGCTTGAGCACGGCCTGGCCGCGGGCCAGCTGCACCAGCGCGAGCCCGCCGCGCGGGCTGGCGCCGACCTGGACCTGCGGGTCCTTCCTGGTCGCCGTGACGATCGCGACGATGTAGTCGAGCAGGTCGGGGCTCACTTCTACCCGCTCGAGCGACTTCCGCATGGCGAGCACCCCCGCCGGGCTGGTGACGGCACCCAGTTCCACGCTCTCGCTGGCCCGGTCCACCCGGCGCCTGAGCATGGCCGTCTCGTCGCCCGCGGTCAGGTAGCCCAGCCGCAGCCGCATCAGGAACCGGTCGAGCTGCGCCTCGGGCAGCTCGTAGGTGCCCTCGTACTCGATCGGGTTATCCGTGGCCAGGACGATGAACGGCTCCGGCAGCCTGCGGGTCTGCCCGTCCACGCTGACCTGGTTCTCGCCCATCGCCTCAAGCAGCGCCGCCTGGGTTTTCGGCGGGGTCCGGTTGATCTCGTCGGCCAGCAGCAGCTGGGTGAACACCGGCCCGGGCCGGAACACCATCTCGGCCGACCGCTGGTCATACAGCGGGGCGCCGACCACGTCGGAGGGCAGCAGATCGGGAGTGAACTGGATGCGGGCGAAATCAAGCCCGAGCACCCGGGCGAACGACCGCGCGATCAGGGTCTTGCCCAGCCCGGGCAGGTCTTCGAGCAGGACGTGGCCGCCGGCCAGGATGCCGATCAGCACCAGCTCCAGCGTCCGGCGGCGGCCGACGACCGCGCGCTCGAGCTCGTCCAGGATGGCCGTGCACGCCTGGGCGGTCTCTTCCGCCGCCGCCATTTCTGTCCCAGCCATCGCGTCGCTCAAAGCTGCTCCAATCGGTTGATGAGGCGCGCCAGGGTGCGCCGCGGGATACCCCGCCCCTCGGCGGCGTCGCGTCCGGAGACCTCGGGTCTGGTCGCCGGGTCGATCCACGCCCACAGGTCCGCGTCGCGGGGATGGCGGCACAGCAGCCTGCGGGCCGCCTCCGGATCCTGGTAGAGGTGAACGTCGTGGCGTTCTGCGAGCCGGGCGGCCAGCAGGTGCTCCAGCACCGGCCGCAGCTCGCCGTCGTAGAAGGGCCGGCTGGAGGTCGCGGTCGCCGCGACGAACCGGCGGTGAGAGTAGCCGCTCAGCGTCCGGGCGGTGGGTTTCTCCCTGGCCTTCTTCCCCCGGTCCGGCGTCAGCTGCGGCAGCAGGCCGCGCAGCACGACCATGGCGATCGCCGCGGTCGCCACCGCCACCACGGCCAGCCCGGCCCACCCGGCCATGGCCCACCCGGCCACGGCGGTCACGGCGACCAGCACCGCCGCGATGATAAGTTCCGGTGCCGTCCCCCGCCAGGGACTCACCGTGGCGCCCTCGTCCTCGGCGCGCAAATCGCCGCCGGTCATCCGCCCGCCCCGGTTTCGGCTAGCGCGCCGGCGAGCTCGTCGAGCGCCTGGGCCGCCGCGTCGCGCTGGGCGCGGTCCAGCGGGTGACTGGAGAACCGGGCCTCGTAGAACAGCGCGGTCAGCCGGGCGGCGGCGGTGCCGCGGGTGATGCCGGCTTCCGTGGCGCGCGCCAGCAGCTCGTCGGGCGTGCCGGCGACGGCGCGGGCCGCGCCGCGTTCGGCCAGGCTGTTCTCCATCGCTACGTAACACGCGATGATGGCGGCGCGCGCGTCATCGAGGGTGCGCAGCGCCGACCGCCCCGACTCGACCGCGTCCCGCAGGTTCTCCGAGTCCTCGGCGATGAAGTCGTCCGCGGTCGGCTTGACCGGCGGCCGCAGCCGCCTCGCGTACCAGATGCTGATCGCGATCCCGGCCAGGAGCAGCGCTATAAGCAGGGCGTACAGCAGTGCGGCCAGCGGCAGGTGAAATGTCGAGCTCGACGCCAATCCGCGCGAGGGCGTGATCGTGGGTGCCGGCCTCGTCCGGCCGGGGTTCGGCCGGAGCCGGGGCTTTTTCGTGAACAGGCGCAGGTGCAGGCCGATGATCGTGATCACCGCTACGGCGGCCATCCCCACGCTGAGCACGAAGATGAGCACCCCGCGCAGCTTGGCCGCCACCGCGTTGACCGGCGGCCCGTGGGTCATCACCGCGACGATCCCGGCGTTCCGGGCCGCCGAATGACGCCTCGTCGTGATCACGAGCAGGACGCCGAGCACCACCTCGAGCGCCACGCCGATCGCCAGGCCGTCGCGATGCAGCGGCCCGTCCCAGCTGGGCTTGGTCACCACCCCGCGCAGCCCGGCCAGCCCCAGGATGATCAGCAGCGCCAGCGGCAGCAGCCGCGCCAGCAGGAGACGCTGAGCCTGGCGTTCCCCGGAACCTGGCGTCTGCGCGCCACCCGCGGCCCGCGGCGGCTCGGTTTCCGGCTGACGGCTGGTCATGGTCTCGCGTTTCCTGCTATGACGGGTGGCCCGTACCCGCCCAAGTATTCATGATCGCGGCCCGTACCGGCACAATAGGCCTGAGCCGGGACGCATACCGTGCCGGGACTTCTCGAGGGGGATACGAATGAGCCAGCCAGCACCAAGAGCGACCGCGCCGCCGGAAATTATTTACATCATCCGCCACGGTGAAAAGCCGGCTGATCCGCCGCCCACCGCCCCAGGGCAGACCCCGCCCGTGCCTGGCCCGCCCTTGGGGGGGGGGGCGCTCGTCTCCGCCTAGCCGAGGGGAGGAACCCCAGTGCTGGGTCGTGAGCCAGTATCCGGGTGGATGGGAACACGACAATCCGTGCTCGCCTGTGGCGAGTGTGGAGGGGAGGCTGGCCGGGCGACCGCTTCGACGTAATCTGGACGTTTACCCTGGTCCCCGGATCAGCCCCCGCCCAGTACACCTTCACCCAGACCCCCCAGCAGCTCCTGTCCGGAGACCTCCCCACGACTATCTAGCCCGCCGAAGCGCCCGGGGCGCCGGCAGGTCGCGGCGTCACTAGCCCGCCGAAGCGTCAGGGCCGCTGATAGGTCCGCGGCGTGATGAAACCCGGGTTTCAGCACACCCGGGCGTGCTGGAAGCCCGGTTTCATACCATTCCGGGGACGCTAACGACGGAGCGTCGCCGGCCGCCTTGGCCTTGGCGGCGGCTTTCATCGCCTGCTTGTGAGATCGCACCTGGCCCAGCGACTCCTCATCGGTGATGTCCGCCACCGAGAAACGCGCGCCGTCAGCCCCGAACGGGCCTGCCGCCTCCTGCCACCCGGGCGGCCGCACCCCGAGCTGCTTGCCGAGCAGGGCCACGAAGATCTGCGCCTTCTGGGCCCCGAACCCCGGCAGCGCTGCCACCCGCTTCAGCAGCTCGGCGCCCGACCCCGCGGTCGACCACACCCGCGCGGCGTCGCCGTCGTAGTCCTCCATGAGCAGCCGCGCCAGGTCCTGAACGCGCGACGCCATCGCCTTCGGGTAGCGATGCAGGGCCGGCCGTTCGGAGAAAATGAAGGCGAGCGCGTCCGGGTCGAATTCCGCGAGCTCAGCGGCGGTCGGTTCGTGGCCGAGCCGCCGCACCAGGTCAAGCGGCGCGCTGAAGGCGCGCTCGAGCGGCACCTGCTGGTCAAGCAGCATGGCGATCAGCAGGGCCAGCGGGCTGCGGGTCAGCAGCTCGTTGGCCTCAGGCTCAACCGGCATCCAGATCGCCACTGCGTCCTCCCCGGGTGTCACGATCACGGGTCACGATCACTTATGCCGCAGCGTACTCCGCTCCCGAGATCGGCTGTCGGCCACGATCCACCGGAGGTGCTGAGGCACTATAAGCTAAAGGAAGCTGGGTCGGCCTGGGGGTCCCCGGCCCGGGATCGACGAACGGGAGTCAGCATGACACCGCACATGAAGTGGGGCATCGCCGGGATCATCATCGGCTTTATCTTGCTTTTCGTCCTTCCGTGGGAGATAGGGCTCGCGCTGATCGTGCTCGCGATCGCCGTCCCGGCCGGTGCCTACCTGATGCTCGACCCGTCGCAGCGCCGGCGGCTCAAGGAAGTCCGCCGCCGCCAGATTCGCTGAGCTGGGGAGGAAGCCGCCGATGGCCGTCCGCCGCCTCAATCATGCCGTTCTCTACGTGCACGGTCTCGAGCGGACCGTGGACTTCTACACCAAGACGCTCGGCTTCGAGGTCCGGCTGGAGATCCCCGGCCGCGCGGCCTTCCTGCGCGCCCCGGATTCGGCCAACGACCATGACCTCGGCCTGTTCGAAATCGGGATAGGTCATGCCCCCGACCGTCCGCAGAACCCCGGGCTCTACCACCTGGCCTGGGAGGTCGGCACGCTCGCCGACCTGGCCGAGGCGCGCGCCAGACTGGAGCAGGCCGGAGCGCTGGTGGGGCAGAGCGATCACCGCGTGTCCAAGTCGCTCTACGCGAAGGACCCTAACGGCATCGAGTTCGAGGTCATGTGGCGGGTGCCTGCGCAGGACTGGGCCGCCGAGACGGCCGACGGCGACATGATCCTCCCGCTCGACCTGGACGCCGAGATCGCGCGCTGGGGCCAGGACCAGGCCACCGGCGCCGCGGCCGGCTCGCCCACCTAACCGCCCTTCGTGCCTCGAGCAGCCGCCGCCCTTCCTCCTTCACAAAGATCAGAATCTTATATCCCGAACGGGCCCCCCTGCCTGCCCCAGGCCCACCCTGACCGCAGCCCCGGCGAGGCCTCCCATGGCCTCGCCGGGGCCGGGCTGCATCAGGGCTTGAGCACGACCTTCTCGCAGCCGTCCCGCTTGTGCTTGAAGATGTCGTAGCCGTGCGGTGCCTGCGCCAGCGGCAGGCGGTGGGTGATGATCCGCGTCGGGTCGAGTTCGCCCCGCCGGATGCGCTCGAGCAGCGGCTTCATGTACCGCTGTACGTGACACTGGCCGGTGCGCAAGGTGATCGACCGGTTCATCCAGGACCCGGCCGGGAACTTGTCCACGAACCCGCCGTAGACGCCGATGACCGAGACGACCCCGCCGTTGCGGCAGCTCGTGATGGCCTGGCGGAGCGCAAACGGGCGGTCGGTTTCCATCCGGGTCGCCTGCTTGGCCCGGTCGTAGGCGTAGATGGGCACGCTGCCGTGGGTGGACTCCATCCCGACCGCGTCGATGCACTTGTCCGGTCCGCGGCCCCCGGTCAGCTCCAGCAGCGCCGACCGGACGTCGGCGTCCTCGAAGTTGATCGTGGTATGACCAGCCCGCTCGGCCATCTCGAGCCGGTACGGCTCTTTGTCGATGCCGATGACCTTCGCCGCTCCGAGGACCCGCGCGCTGTCCATGGCGAACTGCCCGACCGGCCCCGCCCCCCAGACCGCGACGACGTCACCGGGCGCGATGTCGCACATTTCCGCGCCCATGTACCCGGTGGGCAGGATGTCGGAGAGGAACAGCACCTGCTCGTCGGTCAGGTCGTCGTCGACCTTCAGCGGGCCGACGTCGGCGAAGGGCACCCGGGCGTACTCGGCCTGGCCGCCGGCGAAACCCGCGGTCGATGTAGGTCAGCGCGACGAAGCGACCGTCTGCCGAACACTTCTCGGCCAGGCCCGGTTCGTAGGTGTTCTCGCAGACCGAGTACAGTTCGGCCCGGCAGGCGGCGCACGCCCCGCAGGCGATCGGGAACGGGACCACCACCCGGTCCCCGACGGCGAGCTTCTCCCGGTCGACCCCCGGGCCCACCTCGATGACCTCGCCCATGAACTCATGGCCCATGATGTCGCCCTTCTGCATCGTCGGCACGTAGCCGTCGAGCAGGTGCAGGTCGGAGCCGCAGATCGCGGTGCTCGTGATCTTCACGATCGCGTCGCGGCGGTTAAGGATGGCCGGGTCAGGGACATTCTCGACCCTGACGGTGTTCCGCCCGATCCAGCAGTTGGCCTTCATTAGCTCACCATCGCCTTCTCGTTGTCGGCCAGCGGCCGGGCCGGGTGCTGCGGGAATTCCCGCCGGGCCCACTTACCGCCCGGTGCCCCCTCGGACCGGACCACCTCACCGGTCTCCGCCACTTGCTTGAAGCGGCGCAGGTCGTCGTCGAGCTGCTGTCCGGGATGCTCACCGAAGTACCGGGCCACCGTCTCGCCCAGTTTGCCGCCCGGCGTGGTGAAACGCAGTTTCACGTGCACCTCGGTCCCCTGGTCGCCCGGAGCGGGCAGGAACCGAACCTCGCCCTCGTTCTGGATGTCCGCACCGTCCAGCGACCGCCACGCCAGCCGCTCGCCGGGCACGTCGGAGGTGATCTCCGCGTCCCACTCGACGGTCCGGCCGAACGGCGCGGTCGCCCGCCAGTGGCTGCTGCGCGGACCCGTGCTGCGGACTTCGTCCAGATGAGCCATGAAGTCGGGCAGGTTGTCCAGCCGGCGCCACAGGTCGTAGGTCTCCTGCGGTGACCTGGCTACCGTCGTCGCCGCGGTGAGTTCGGTCTCATTCGTCGTCGTCCGTGACCGGGTGATGGCGGCGTACAGGTCGACCACGGTGATCCCGGCCACCGCGGCCAGCGCGGCGAAGGTGCGATTCCGCTCCCGTCCGTCGCGGTTCATCAGCGCCCGGCCCAGCATGCCGAGCTCCATCGCGTCCCTGCCGAACCGCAGCCCACGACCGCCCGGAGCAGCCGTGCTCAGCAGCCCCCCGGCCGCGGCCAGCTCCCTGACGCCGACGAAGACCGTCGCGCCGCGATGGCGCGCAGCGTCGCCGACGCCGATCGCCCGAGCGAACCCGCCGGGCGCCAGAGCCGTCGGTACCCCGAGGGCCAGGCTCACCCAGCCGAGTCCCCACGCGAGGCCGTCCCTCTGTTGTCTTGCGTTACCCACTGCTGTCCTCCGTTCCTGTGTGGTGGCCTGCGTCGCCGCGGGCTGCCGGGCTATGGCCGGTTAGCTCGGCAATTCGCTGGGCAGTTGGGATATGACGTCCGTGAACTCGCCGCCGCTTACGGCCTCCTGCAGGGTCACGAAGACCGCCCTGGCGCCTTGCCTGGCCTGCTCGGTCGGCACTCGCCCGCACGCTCGGCGACTCCCGGCCCTCGCCGCCGCCCTTCGGGCGGCGTAGTTGGCGGCGTCTACCCGAGGGATGTCATTTATCCCGGTGTCGAACTTCTTTTTTCCTTCTGTCGGATTCTCCCTGTCGACCACCGCTTGGCGAGATCATCACGCACGTTTGACGCAACTAACTGGTTGCCATATTATGGCAACCAGTTAGTTGCTACATATTGGAGGCTGCCATGGCATTTCCCGATCGTATCGAGCGGGTCGTCGAGATCGCCCACCCGCCGGCCAGGGTGTGGGCCGCGCTCACCACGGCCGAGGGTCTGGGCAGCTGGTTCGGCAACCAGGCGACGATCGACCTGCGCCCGGGCGGATCGGCCCAGATGACGTGGTCCGGCGGCCACATCGCCGACATGCGGGTCGAACGGGTAGAGGAGCCGACGGTGTTCGGCTTCACCTGGCACATCTACGGTCTGCCCGACGACGATCCGCGCCGCACCTATGTCGAGTTCACGCTCGAGCCGGCCGGTGCGGGCACCCGGCTGACCGTGGTCGAGACCGGCTTCGCTCAGTTGCCGGAAGACGCCTACCGGAAGGCGTACGGCGGCAACACCCAGGGCTGGGCCAGTGAACTGGGCGAACTGGTCGACTACCTCAATGCCGCCTGACCTTGAGGCGACCGCCGAACAGGTCTTCGTCGCACTGGCCGACCCCACTCGGCGCGCCATCCTGGCCGCACTGGCGTCGGAAGGTCCCGCCACGGCCACGGACCTGGCCGGCCGCCTGCCGATTACGCGGCAGGCGATCGCCAAGCACCTGGCCCTGCTCGCCGAGGCGGGCCTGGTGTCTGCCGAACCGGGGGAGCGGCGCCGGGTGCGATACCGGCTCCGCTCCGCTCCGATGCAAGTGGCGCAGCAGTTCCTGGCCGCGCTGGCCCGCGACTGGGACGGCCCGCTCGACGCGCTGCAAGATCACCTCAGCTCACACCCCCAACTGAAAGGTGCACCTCACCATGAAGACACCCCCGGTCGTTTCGCCCCGAGAGTGGGAGGCCGCCCGCCAGCAGCTGCTCGTGAAGGAGAAGGAGCTGACCCGTGCCCGTGATGCGCTGGCCGCGGACCGCCGGCGGATGCCGTGGCTGGCGGTGGAGAAGGAGTATCAGTTCGACGGACCCGGGGGGAAGGCGAGCCTGCTTGAGGCGTTCGCGGGTCGTCGTCAGCTGATCGTCTACCGCGCCTTCTTCGAGCCCGGCGTGTTCGGCTGGCCTGACCACGCGTGCCCCGGCTGTTCCCTGGTGGCCGATCAGGTCGCCCACGTCGCTCACCTGAACGCCCGTGACACCACCCTCGTCTTCGTCTCGCGCGCGCCGCAGCCGGACATCGAGCGGGTGAAGGCCCGGATGGGCTGGACGATGCCCTGGTACAGCATGACCGACGAGTTCGACGCCGACTTCGGTGTCGACGAGTGGCACGGCACGAACGCGTTCATCCGCGATGGCGACCGCGTGTTCCGCACCTATTTCGTCAACAACCGCGGCGATGAGCCGATGGGCGGTACCTGGAGTTACCTCGACCTGACCGCGCTCGGGCGGCAGGAGGAGTGGGAGGACTCGCCCGAGGGCTATCCTCAGACCCCGCCGTACGGCTGGTGGAAGTGGCACGACGCATACGGTGACGCCGAGCCGTCGCAGGGCTGACCAGCCGGCCGCCGCCGTCAGTCCCCGAGCAGCCCGGGGAACAGCAGCGCCAGCTGACGCGGGTACCCGGCGATCAGCCGGAGCTCGTCGTCGGTCAGCGGCTTGCCGGTCGCGGACGCGCACAGCTGTACCAGCGAGAACACCAGGTCCTCCGTGCCCGGCTCGAGCTCCACCCCGAGCCCGGAAAGGACGTGCCGGAACCCGGCCTTGCCGCCGTACTCGCCGGTCAGCACGACCCGGCCCTCGCGGGCGTACCAGTCGGACGGAAACGGCCCGAGGGTCGAGTCGTCGTACAGCTCGTAGTTGCCGCGGTCCTTCAGGGCCCCGTCGGCGTGGATGCCCGACTCGTGCGCGAACGCGTTGCGCCCGACCCCGGGCCAGGCGGGCGGCAGCGGCTGCCCGAACGCGTACGCGGCCCACAGCCCGAACCGCCGGGCCCAGGACTCATCGACCGGGTCGCCGATCGTCACCGCGTCCGCGACCCCCAACCCGTGCCGGAACGCCAGGATGCAGGACAGCAGGTCCGCGTTGCCTGCCCGCTCGCCGATGCCGTTCACGCAGGTGTTCACCCACGCGTCCTGCCCGGCGTCGAGATCGCCGAGCGCGCCCGACACCGAGTTCGCGACGGCCATGCCCAGGTCGTTGTGGCAGTGCGCCGGCCCAGGTAGAAGTTGACCATCACCTTGCCGAACTTCGACAGCCCCGTCCGCGCGGTCTGTACTCCGTCCCGGTTGGTCACGTCGAGAAAATGAATCGATGGCATATGCCCACATTGACGAGATGATCGATTACCGTCAATATTGATTAAAATCAATTATTCCGAACGGGCACTGGTGCCTCGATCCGGACCACCAGGATGGAGCGGCGTGGCCTACGCGATGACGGCGGCGCAAGCCGCGCAGCGGCTTGGCGTCAAGCAGGCGACCCTCTACGCCTACGTCAGCCGTGGCGTCCTGTCCCGGCGCCAGGCCGCGGCGGGACGGGGCAGCCTGTTCGACCCGGACGAGGTCGAGCGGCTGGCCCGGCGGGGGCGGCCGCGGCGGCCGGCCGGGGTGCTCGACATCACGGTCGAATCGGCCATCACCGAGATCACCGCGGACCGCCTCAGGTACCGGGGCCTGGACGTCATCAGGCTCGCGGTCAGCCGCGCCTTCGAGGAAGTCGCCGAACTGCTCTGGACCGGGGAGTTCCCGTCCGCCCGGTCCTGCTGGCTGGCGACACCAGCGGCGCTCGCGGCGGGCCGGGCCGCGCAGGCCGCGCTGCCGCCGGGGACGCGGCCGCTTGACCGGCTCCAGGTGATCGTGCCCGCGACCGCCGCGACCGACCCGCTGCGCCTGCAGCTCGACCCGGCCGCGGTGCTCGCGGCCGGACGGAACCTCGTCGCCGCCATGGTGGACGCCCTGCCGGCCCAGCCGGTGGCACGGCCCGCGGCCCGGCCCGCGGCCCGGCCTGCCCCGGGCGATTCGATAGCCGAACGCCTATGGCCCAAGCTGTGCGAACGGCGCCCCGCTCCGGACCTGCTGCGCGCGCTGTCCGCCGCGCTGGTGCTGCTGGCTGACCACGAGCTGGCGGCCTCGACGCTGGCCGCCCGGACCGCCGCCTCGGTCCGGGCGGACCCGTACGCCGTGGTCGGGACCGGCCTGGGCGCGATGAGCGGGGCCCTGCACGGCGGGGCGTCCCTGGGCGCGGAGACCCTGATCGCCGGCGCCCGCGGCCCGCACGACGTGCCCCGGGTGGTGGGCGAATTGCTGCGGCGCGGCGAGAAGGTGCCCGGGTTCGGTCACTTCATCTACCGGGGCGGTGACCCGCGCGCGATCCTGCTGCTCGACCTGGTAAGGCGCGCCGCCCCGAAATCGGGCCAGCTCGCGGTGGCCGAGGCCGTGCTCGCGGAGGTCAGGCAGAAGTCCCTGCCCGAGCCGAACATCGACTTCGCGATCGCGACCCTGGCCCGCGTGGCGGGCATGATCACCGGCGCCGGGGAAGCGATATTCGCGGTCGCGCGGACAGCCGGCTGGATCGCCCACGCCCTGGAGGCTTACGCCGGCGACGGGCCGCTGCGTCCCCGGGCCGTCTATATCGGCCGCCCGGCGGTGGACGGCCCGTGACACGATTCGTGCGACCGCGGCGCAGCGCGCCGGGCCAGCTGCGCGTCTCCTAAGCGTGGAAGCCGACTCAGCGGATGTCATCCGCGGCCCGGGCCCGCGCCCTGACCCGGCGGAGCCTGCGTTGCCTGTCACCGAGCTGTTCCAGGCCCATCACCTGGAACTGGTCCGGCTGGCCGTGCTGATGGTCGGTGACCTGGCCACCGCGGAAGACGTCGTGCAGGACGCCTTCGAGCAACTGCACCGCCGCTGGCATCACCTGCGGCGGCCCTCGAGTGCCCTGGACTACGCCCGATCGGTCGTGCTGAACGGCTGCCGCTCGGTGTTGCGCCGCCGCCTGGTCGCGCGTAAGCACGAGGCGCGGATCGCCCCGCCCAGCTGGCCGGACACCGACGTGGCGGTGGCCTTCGAGCAGCGCACCGAGCTCATCGACGCGTTCCGCGCCTTGCCCGCCAGGCAGCGCGAAGTGCTCGCCCTCCGCTATTACCTGGACATGAGCGTGGCCGACGTCTCGGCCACGCTGCGCCTCAGCGAGGGGGCCGTCCGGTCCACCGCCTCGCGTGGCCTGGCCGCGCTGGCCCGCATCCTCCCGAAGGAGTCGTGAGGCATGCCTCCCTTCGAGCAGCTACTGCGCGCCGAGCTCAAGCGCGTCACGGACCAGGTGAAACCGGAACAGCTCCGTCCGCTCCGCGTCCCCGCCCGTAGACATGGCTGGCGCGGGCGCCTGCTCCCGGCCGCCGTCGCCGTCGCCGTGGTGGCCATCGTCGCCGTCGCCGCGCTGCTCGCTGGCATGACGGCCGGCCCGCGGCCCGCCGCGCCGGCGCCGGTCACCGGCGCCATGCCGCGTTACTACGTCACGGTCACCCGATCCGCCGCGGGCCTGGCGGCCGTCGTGCGCGAGTCCGCCGACGGTACCGTGACCGGCACGGTCCAGGTACCGAGTCTGACCGACGCCGCCGCCTGGTCCGTTACCGCCGCGGCGGACGACCGCAGCTTCGTCATCGCGGCCGGCCTGGGCCGGACCGCTATCGCCGGTACCGCCGAATTCCGCTTCTTCCGCCTGCTGATCTCCCCGGACGGCCAGCGGGGACAGCTGATCGAGTTGCCGGTGGTTCTCGCGAACGCGCCGCTCCTCACGGGCATGGCATTGTCCCCGGACGGCACCCTGCTCGCCCTGTCCCTGGAGTACGACGGTCCCGCGGCGGGCTTCAGGCCCTACGGCGGCGTCGAGGTCATCAACCTCGAGACGGGCGGCACCCGGACATGGCTGGCCCGCGGCGACACCGCCTACTGGCCCGGGGCGCCTTCGTGGGCGGGTGGCGACCGGATGATCACCGTCACCTGGTGGCACAGCCCTCCCCAGCAGCCGGGCGCGGCCGTCATCGTCGGGGTCCGGGAACTCGACGCGTCCTCGGCCGGCGGGAACCTGCTGGCGTCCCGGCTGATCCCCTTCCGGACCGCCATTCCTGGCATCGGGTCAGCCATGATCGCCTCGGGCGGCCGTGAGATCGTCGCGGCCGCCTGCCACGACACCGCCCCGCCCGGCCATCAGCCGGGCAGCGTCACCGCCAAGATCATCGAGTTGTCGGCCGCCGACGGACGGCTGCTCCGGGTGCTCCGCACGCAGACCCTCCGTTATACCAGCCTAGGCGGCCAGGACCGCCTCGACGGGGGCTGCGCCGTGCTGTCGGTCGACCCCACGGGAAACCACGTGCTCGTCCAGGCTTTCGCGTTCGGCCGGATCGACCACGGCGTCTTCACCGCCCTGCCGGGCGCCACGCCGGGCGTAACCTTCGTGGCCGCGGCGTGGTGACCAGGCGGCTCACAGGTGGTTATTCGCCGGTGGCGCCGTCGATCTGCTCGCGGAGCAGGTCGGCATGGCCGAGATGCCGGGCGTATTCCTCGATCATGTGCAGGTAGATCAGGCGCAGCGACATGAGCTCGCCGTCGTGGGTGAAGGTGTCGTCCAGGGACGCGTTGGCCACGGCCGCGTCGGCCAGTTTGAATTCCTCGGTCAGGCGGGCGTAGTCGGCGGCGGCGCGGGCCGGGTCGACCTGCTCGAAATCGGCCGTCCGGTCGGCGCCGAAGGGAGAGTCGACGGGCTCGCCCGCGAACCGCTGGCGGAACCAGGTGCGCTCGACCTTCGTCATGTGCCGGATCAGCCCCAGCAGGGACAGCCCGGAGGGCGGCACGGCGTGCCCGGCGAGCTGCTCGCCGGTCAGCCCGGCGCACTTGTAGAGCAGCGTCGCCCGGTGCCCGTCAAGGAAGGCCTGCAGCATGGGTCGTTCGGGTCCGGTCAGCGGCCCTTGCGGCCGTTCCACGTCCGGGGCTTTCCACGTCACGGCGCCCATCTTGCCATGCCGCTCGCCTCCCCGCCGACCCGCTTCGCCCGCACCGTCTTCGAGGACCCGTCGGTCGCCTCCATCGCCTTCCCTTCCAGCCGCTTCCCTGAACGAGATGTATCGTAACTCAGCTGGGCGGGTGACGCGTAGCTTGGATTGCTGGTGCGGCAGTCCTTCCCAGTCGGTCATGAACTGGCCGGCCAGGCCGTAGCGGCCGGCCAGTGCCACGAGGGTCTCGGTCCGGTAGTAGAAGTCCTCGCGCAGCACGTGGTGCTCGGCGCCGTCGGTCCGGTCGAAGGTGAAGTCGAAGAAGCCGCCGGGCTTCATCACTCGTCCGACGTGCGCGAGGCACTCCTCGATAACTTCGGCCGGAGAATGCGAGAACACGCTGTGCGCGTGCACCACGTCGAAGTACCCCGAGGGGAGAAACGCTAGCTTCAGGTCGTTGACCAGGGTCAGGTGCGGCAGCCTGCCCTGCAGGCCGGTCTCGGCCAGCGTGCGCTGCGCGGCGAGCAGGATGTCGGGGGAGATGTCGATCCCGTAGTAGTCGCCCGCGTCCAGGTGATCGATGAACAGGCGGCCCGCGCGCAGGTTCCCGCAGCCGATCTCGAGCATCCGCATGCCCGGCTTGAGGCCGTGCGAGACAAGGTAGTCGAACTGCAGCTGGCCGAGTTTCAGCCAGGATTCGTGCGTGTGGCTGCCGACCGCGCCTTCGTCGCTGCGGGCCGCGTCCGATTTCATTACCGCGCGGTAGTAGCTCACGTGGTCACGGCTCTTCAGTCGCAGCACCGTGTCCCGGGCCAGGCGGCGAGCGTGCGGCACGATGCGGTCTGGGTGACGAGTGGCGTAACGGACCATGAACGTCAGACGTGAACGGTCGTTCGGATGCATGCCCATAGTGAAGCAGAATCCGCGCCGCCCGGCGGCTAGTGCTTTCTCGCCGCGGCGCGGAGGGCCGCGAACGCCGCCAGCCGGGCGGCGACGGTGATGACGACCGCGACCGGCAGCACCGGGGCCAGGTCGCCGGCGGGAGTGAAGGCGACCAGGCCGAACGCGACGGTCACCCCGCCCACGGCTAGGGCGAGCGCCGCGGCGACCCGCGGGGCGCGCACGGTCCGGCGGACCATCAGCCGCGCCTCACGTGGCAGCCGCAGCACCATCCAGGCGAAGCACCCCGCGGTGACGACGGCCAGCACGCCGAGGCCGATCACGAACGGCAGCCGGTCCACATGGGTGACCGCGGGAACCCAGATCAGGACCAGCGCGATAAGCGTGAACACGTAGATCGTCCTGGACACCGTGCGCAGCAACACCACGTCGATGTTCCTGCTGTAGATG
Organism: uncultured Actinomycetes bacterium; assembly: GCA_963806335.1. Classification (GTDB taxonomy): domain Bacteria; phylum Actinomycetota; class Actinomycetes; order Streptosporangiales; family Streptosporangiaceae; genus Palsa-504. Next base: position 12,682 of record CAWDXO010000004.1, on the reverse strand, counting down.
CGCTCGCCCGGGGTGGCGCGGGCCGCGTTGATGAAGTGCCTGATCGCGCCGGCCGTGTCGTGCCGCCTGAGCCTGATCCGGCCGAGCTCGTTCATCGCGCCGCTGTGCGCGGGATCGAGCGTGAGGGCGCGTTCCTGATGCTCACGCGCCTCCGCCAGGTCGCCGCGCGCCAGGCTCACCTTGCCGGATAGGAAGTGGACATCCGGCTCATTCGGGGCCAGGGACCGGGCCCGGGCCGCCGCCTCGGTGGCGATGTCGAGCCGCTGGGCGGCCAGGGCGGCCTGGGCCACGCAGACGTGCGTCTGCCAGTAGCTCGGCGCGAGCCGGGCCGCCTCGTAGGCCGCCCGCAGCGCATCCGGCAATTTACCCAGGTGGACCAGGGCGTTGCTGGCCAGCCGGTGCGGCCACTCGTCGGCCGGGTCCAGGGCTACCGCCCGGTTGGCGGCGGTGACCGCGTCCGCGTAGCGATCCGCGCCCAGGTGCGCGCGGGCCATCAGGCACCAGGCCCGGCTGCTCTCCGGTTCCGCGGAAACCACGCGGGCCAGCAGCTCGGACGCCTCGTCGAAGCGCCGCACGTCGAGCATGGCGGAAGCCCGGGCCAGCGCGGTCCTGAGCTCGATCACCGGCGCCGGCTCAAATCAGGCGGCGCTTGCGCAAGTAGGCGGCCAGATCGTCGTAGGTACCCCCCTCGTTGGCGAACAGCGCCACGTTGCGGGCTGTATCGAACCAGGCGCCCAGCGACGGCTTGACCTCGGCGATGGCGGCCTCAAGATCTGGCGTGCCGATCATCCGCGGCTCGCCGCGGCGGACCGAATCCATCAGGGCCCGTTCGGCGGCCGTCTCGCAGATGTGCGCTATGTCGGCGCCTGAATAGCCGTCGGTCTGCCTGGCCAGCTTGGCCAGGTCAATGCCCGCGACCGGGCGGTCCTTCAGGTGGTAGCGGAACACTCCCTCCCGCGCGGCGGTGTCAGGCGGCAGGACCAGCAGCGTCCGGTCGAAACGGCCGGGCCTGCGCAGCGCGCTGTCCACGTCCCACGGGTGGTTGGTGGCCGCCAGCAAGAAGACGCCCTCGTTGTTACCCGAGATGTCGTCCAGCTCGAGGAGCAGCTGGTTGACCGCGCTGCGCATCGGGGTGTGCCGCAGCTGCGACCGCTTCTGCCCGATCGCGTCCACCTCGTCGAGGAACAGCACGCACGGCGCGTTCCGCCTGGCCACCTCGAACAGCTCGTGGATGTTCCGCTCGCTCTGCCCGACGAACATGTCGATGATGTCCGCGAATGACACCGCGATGAACCGGGCGCCAAGCTCGCCCGCGACCGCGCGGGCGATGAACGTCTTGCCGCATCCCGGCGGCCCGTAAAGCAGCAGGCCGCCGCGCAGCGACTTGCCGTACAGCCGGCGCAGGTCCGGGTTGCGCATCGGGGCCAGGAACGCCGCCTCGAGCCGCTCCTTGACCTCGGTCATCCCGGCGACGTCCGCCAGCATGAGGCCGGCGTGCTCGGGGTCGTAGGCGTCCGCTTCGTCGATGCCCGCGGAAGCCGAGTCCGCCGCGTCACCCTCGCCGACGAACATGGCGGGCAGCACGTCACGCAGCTCGTCTTCGGCCTGCGACCAGTCGTAGTGCTGCTTCTTGCCGTTTCCGTCCGGCCCCTCGCCGGGACCGCCCTCGGCCGGACCGCCCTGCCCCGGGGTGTCCGCGGCCGCGGCCGCCGGAGCCGGACCCGGCTCCCGCGCGCCGCCCGGCTCCCGCAGCAGGCTCAGTGCCTGCGCGTTGCCCGGATCGCGCTGCAGGACGGCGCCTAGCTGCCTGATGGCTTCGTCCTGCTGGCCCGCGGCCAGCAGCAGCGTCGCCAGGTGCAGGCGGAGCGGCACGTCGTCGGGCATGACGTCGACCGCCTTGCGGAGGCTGTCCAGCACGGTGGGTTCGGGTTCCATGCATCCGTCCGGTCGATTCGGCCTGTTCGCTTATTACAGGGTAGTGCGCCATCGCCGCGCCAGCCCCGTTCACGCGCCCGGCTCAGGCCCACAGCTCCGTGACACTGAACCCGAGCTCGGCCAGCAGCCGCCGCAGCAGCGGCAGCGAAATGCCGAGACGCCGGTTCCAGCACGCTGCTGGGTGCTGAAAGCCCAGTTTCATTCCGTTTCGGCGGGAGCGGTAGCCGTCGATACCTGACTGATACCGCCACTTGGCATCCTTAGGGCATGGCCCTTACCCGCAAGCAGCGGGGAACCGCGAGTCGCGAACCTGGCGGAAGAGCACCGCCGCAGGCCGCGCTGTGGGCGGTATGGCTCGCGACGCGGACGGCCCTTTACCTGGTCGCCACGGCCCCGGGCGCGGACGGCGACGTCGGCATCTACCAGCGGTGGTACACCTGCTGTTTCTCCCACGGCAGGTTTCCGCTGGCCGATCCGATGTGGCAGTATCCGCCCGGCGCGGGCGTGGTCTTCTGGCTGCCCGGGCACCTGCCCGGCGGTTACGTGAGTAGCTTCGTGTTCCTGGCCATCGGCTGCGACCTGGCCACCACCCTCGTGCTGGGCGCGCGGGGCCGGCGCGGCGGATCCCCGGCCGGGGCCTGGTACTGGGTGTGCGGCGTACCGGTGCTCGGCGCGGTCACCGTCACCAGGTTCGATACGGTCGCGGTCGCGCTTTCCGTCGCCGCCGTGTGCCTGACCGGCCGCGGTGTCGTCCGTGGTGCCCTAGCCGGAGCGGGCGCGGCGATCAAGGTATGGCCGGTCACGGCGCTGGCCGGGATGGCTCCCGGCCAGTGCCGCCGCGGCCTGGCCGCCGCCGGGGCCGTACTCGCCGCGGCCTGCGTCCTGTTCGGCAGCCAGACGGCGAGTTTCCTCGCCCACCAGGCCGCACGCGGCGTGGAGATCGAATCGGTCGCGGCGACGCCGTTCATGATCGGACGGCAAGCCGGCTGGCACGGGACGCTGCTGTTCCGGTTCGGCGCGTACCAGCTCAGCGGGGCGCACGTCGCGCTCGCGCAGGACGCGTCCCGCCTGGGCCTGGTCCTGGTCACGGCGGCGGTGCTCGGCTGGCGGCTGCTCATCGCCTCCGGCCACCTCAGGTGGCGGCCGGAGTTCCTCACTGACGCGCCGCTGGCCGCGACGCTGCTGTTCCTGGTGGTCAGCCCGGTACTCAGCCCGCAGTACCTGCTGTGGGTCACCGGCCTCGCCGCGGCGTGCCTGGCCACCGGACGGACAACGCAGCGGCCGGTGGCGCTGGCCGTGCTGGCCGCGGCCGGTCTCACCCAGCTGATCTTCCCGATCGGGTGGCTCAGCCTGCTCTCCGGATCCGACGTGGCCACCGGCGTCCTGGCGGCGCGCAACATGCTCCTGGTCCTCGCTGCCGCCCTGTCCTGCTGGCGGATAATCTCCGGCGACCGGGGCGTACGACGTCCGGGCCGTGGCGCGCTATTTCCCGCTGCCGTACTCCCCGCGCCGGCAGCCAGCCAGGCTGGAGCACGCACGACGGACCGTTCGGCCTAAAAGATTTTGAAATTTCCGAACGGACATGGGTGCGTGTGGCGGTCACCCCTGATCGTCCGGCGCGGCGAGGTGTCGCAGCAGCAGGGCCTCGGCCAGGCAGGCTCGTTCGAAGACGGCCAGGTTCAGGCTCTCGTTGGCGCCGTGCGCCCGGGTGTCGGGGTCTTCCACCCCGGTGACGAGGATCTCGGCGTCGGGGAAGACCCCGGCGTAGCCGGTGACGAAGGGGATGGAGCCGCCGGCGCCGATGTCGATGGCGGGCGTGCCCCAGGCCTGGGTCAGCGCCGCCCGCGCGGCCCGGTGGGCGCGGCCGTCGGTCGACGCGGCGTACGGGGCCGCCACGGCGCCCGGCTGCACCGTGACCTGCACGCCCCAGGGCGCGTTCGCCCGCAGGTGCGCCGCCAGGGCCTCGCGGGCCCGGGCCCCGTCGTCGCCGGGCGCCACGCGAAGGCTCACCTTGGCCCGCGCGGCCGGGATAAGCGTGTTGGAGGCCGCCTGCACCGACGGCGCGTCGATCCCGATCACGGCGATCGCGGGAGCGGCCCAGAGCCGCTCGGTTAGACCGCCAGTGCCGGTCAGCCGCACCCCGTCGAGCAGTCCGGCCTCGGTCCGCAGCTGCGCTTCGGTCAGGTCAAGCGGATCCGCGGTGCCGCGGACCAGGCCGGGCACGGCCACGTCGCCGCGCTCGTCGTGCAAGGTGGCCAGCAGCCGGCACAGCGCCGTCAGCGCGTCCGGGACCGGGCCGCCGTACAGCCCGCTATGCACGCCGTGGTCCAGGGTCCGCACCGCCACGATGACACTGGTTCCGCCGCGCAGCGTAGTGGTCAGCGCCGGCACGTCCGCCGTCCAGTTCACCGCATCGGCGAAGACCACCACGTCGGCCTGCAGGCGGTCCCTGAAGGCAGCCAGGAACGGCGCTAGCGCCGGCGAGCCGATCTCCTCCTCGCCCTCGACGAGCACGGTCACCCCGACCGGCAGCCGGTCGCCGTGCGCCCGCAGCGCCGCCAGGTGCACCGCGATGCCCGCCTTGTCATCGGCGGTACCGCGCCCGTAGAGCCGCCCGTCGCGCACGGCCGGCTCGAACGGGTCGCTGTCCCAGTCCGCGCGCTGCCCAGGCGGCTGCACGTCGTGATGGGCGTACAGCAGGACGGTGGGGGCGCCGGGCGGCCCGGGGCGCCGTCCGAGCACCGCCGGCTGGCCGCCGTCGACCGCGAGCACGTCGACCTCGGGCAGGCCCGCCTGGCGCAGCAGCGCGGCGACCTCGGCGGCGCTGGCCTGCAGCTGCGGCGCGGCGGCCGGGTCCGCCGACACCGAAGGGATCCGCACGAGCCGCTCCAGGTCGGCGCGGACTGACGGCAGGACCCCGCGCACGGCGGCGGTGAGCGGTTCGGTCTCAGGCTGGTCGGCGGTCATGATGACCGACGCTACCGCGCGGACCTCAGCCGGCGTACAGGTGGAGGCCGGCGGCAAAGCGCTGGGCGATCTCGAGGGCCTTGGCGAGTTCGGGGTGGCGGACGATCACCATGCCGTCGGCGATCGTGGTGGCCCGCCAGTCCCGTCTCGGCGCGCCGACCGGGAGCAGATCGAGCGCGGCGACGTGCTCGCCGTACTCGGCCAGCAGCCGGTCCAGGCCCTCGTAGTGCGTGATCCGGCCCACGCCGCGGGCCCGCTTGAAGATGCTGGCGGCGTTGTACCGCCGCTCGACCGGCGGCGAGATCTGCCCGTGCACGATAGCCTGCGCCCAGGCCGAGAACAGGTCGGCGTCGGTGGCGTAGTTCATCACGTCGACCGTGCGGGCGCCCGGCGGCCGGGCGCCGATCTCGCCGAACACCACCTCGCCGTCGGCCTTGCGGTACCACTCCATGTGGGTGAACCCGTCCCGGAACCCGAGCACCCGCAGCACGGCCGCGCCGAGCTCCCGGCCACCCTGCAGCCCCGGCGCGTCCAGGTCGCGCAGGGCCAGCGTGATCGGGCTGATCCACTCGTGCATCTTGGTGAGCAGCGGGCGGGGGTGGTACTGGCAGATGTTCTCGAACAGCACCTGCCCGTCCGCGCAGATGGTGTCGTAAGTGAACTCCTCGGCGTCGATGAACTCCTCCACGCTGACCCGCGGCACGTGCCGGAGGTTCGGCAGGATCGCGTCGAGTTCGGTGACCGAATCGGCCCGGTAGGTATCCGCAGAACCCGCCCCGGCGATCGGCTTGATGATGAGCGGGAAGCCGACGCGTTCGGCGGCGGCCCACACGTCCGCGACGGTCTGCGCGGCGACATGCCACGGGGTTCGCAGGCCGGCCGCGTCGAGCAGCTGCTTCATCCGCTCCTTGTCCCGGAACGGCTCCGTCTGCGCCACCGTCAGCCCCGGCAGCCCGAGTTCCTCGCGCAGCCGCGCGGCGAGGATCATGTAGGGCTCCCATAGGCACTCCACCCGGTCGATCCGCACTCGCCCGGCCAGCTCGCGCGCGACCGCGGCGACGTGGTCTTCCGCGGCCAGCGAGCCGACGTGCACGTAATGGTCCAGGGCGTCCCTGGCGGTTTGCGGAAGCGCGTCCGGCGACTGGTCGCCCAGGCCGATGACGGTGGCGCCGGCCTGCCCGAGCCCGCGGGTGAAGAACGCCATCTCGGCCGGGTAGCCGGGGGAGAGCATGAGCACGTTCATGGTGGTTAGCCGAGTTCTACGCGGACGGTGGTGACCAGCGTTTTCAGGGCATCGGTGACTACGGCCGTGTCCGGGTGCCGGACGGTGATGTAGCCGTCGCCCTCATAGCTGCCGCTTGACGGCTGGCCTGGCTGCGGCAGCCGCGAGTCGATGACGAGGGAGCTCACCCCGGGGGGCAGTGCGTCCAGGCCGTGGGTGGCCCTGACGTGACCCGCGCCCTGGCCTCGCAGGTAGACCGTGCCCGCGGACCAGCGGCGTTCCGGCGGGTCGAACGTGCCTGCCACCTCCAGGCGCGCCCACGCGGTGTAGAGGTCGAAATCGTGCGCGTAGCACAGCATCGAGGTGATCTGGGCGCCCGGCGGCCGCGCCGCGACCTCGGACACCGCCACCGTGCCGTCGGGGCGGCGGAACCATTCCATGTGGGTGAGCCCGGTGCGCAGCCCCAGCGCCGTTAGGGCGGCCGGCGCGATCTGCCTGATGCCGGCGTACTCGGGCCCTTCGATGTCGCGGGGCAGCCGCACCACCCACTGCATCCACGGGTGCCGCAGCACCTCCAGCGGCGTGGGCAGGTAGTCCGAGATCGAGTCCCAGATGACCTCCCCGTCGACCATCACGCTGTCGTACGAACCCTCCTGCCCGGTGAGGAACTCCTCGAGCAGCGCGGGCTGGCCGGGATTTGGCGGGGCCATCTCCAGCCAGGCTTTTAGGTCACCGGGATCGTCGAGGCGGAACGTGCTCTTGGCACCAGCCCCGGCGGGGGGCTTGACTACCAGCGGGAAGCCGACCTGTTCGGCGAAGGTTTCCGCGTCGGTCGCGGAGGTGGCCAGCCGATGCCGCGCGCACGGCACGCCTGCGGCGCGCAGCACCGTTTTCATCTGCGCTTTCTCGCGGAAGTTCTGGGCCGTGACCACCTTCATGCCCACGATGCCGAGGTGCTCGCGGACCTGGGCGACGGGTTCCTGCAGCTGTTCCAGGATGGCCAGCAGTCGCTGCACCGGGCCTAGCCGCTCGCCGAGCGCCTGCACCGCGCCGGCGATCTGCCCGGCGTCAAGGGGGTCAGCTATCCGCCAGTGCCCGGCCAGGGTGTCTTGGAGCCCGGGCGGCAGGCGGTCCTCGGGCTCGCACGTGATCAACGCCAGCCGCACGTCAGGCAGCTGCGCCGCGGCCTCGATGAATCGCGTCGTGGTGCCGAGCAGATAGGGCGCGACGAACGCGGCGACGACCATGAGATGAACGTACCCTGCCGGGGCCGCTGTGGTTGTTTCGCGGCCCGGTTAACATTCCAGACATGAATGTCGTCTTGGTCGAGCCGTTTTTCCCGGCTAACCAGCGCCAGTTCGCCCGGGCGCTGGCCGAGGCCGGCGCGACGGTGATCGGCATCGGCGAATACGGTCTTGATGTGCTGGATGATCAGCTGAAGGGCTGGCTGTACCACTACGAGCGGGTGTCGTCGGTTACCGACACCGAGGCCATGACGCACGCGGTCCGCTGGGTCCAGGACAAGCTGTGGGTGGACCGGCTTGAGGCCACGATCGAGGCGCACACCATGGCCGCCGCGCAGGTCCGCGAGGCGTGCACCATCCCGGGGACGTCGGTGCGGACGGCGTGGCTATGCCGGGACAAGCCGTCGATGAAGGAGGCGCTGCGCGCGGCGGGCGTGCCGACTGCGGCCTCAGCCGCGGTGGATAGCGCTTCCGAGGCGCACGAGTTCGCCAGGCAGGTGGGGTTCCCGCTGATCCTCAAGCCGCGCAGCGGCGCGGGCGCGTCGGGCACGGTGCGCGTCGATGACCTTCCGGCGCTCGAGCACGCCCTGGGCGTGTTCGGCGGGCAGGGGGTCGAGTCGATCGCCGTCGAGGAGTTCATCGAGGGCCACGAGGGCTTCTACGACACGATCACGGTGAACGGCCAGGTGGCGCTGGACTTCGTCTCGCACTATTACCCGAACGTGCTGGCGGCGATGCGGGCCCGGTGGATCTCGCCGCAGTTCGTCGCCACCAACCGGATCGATACCGCGCCGGAATACGCGGAACTGCGCGACATGGGCCAGCGGGTCATCACCGCGCTCGGGATCGGGACTTCGGCCACGCACATGGAGTGGTTCTTCGGGCCGAAGGGACTGAAGTTCTCCGAGATCGGCTGCCGTCCGCCGGGCGTCGGGGCCTGGGACCTCTATTCGGCGGGCAACGATATCGACCTCTACCGCGAGTGGGCCAACGCGATCGTGCACGGCGGGACGGACTCGGCGCCGTCCCGGCGGTACGCCAGCGGGATCGTGGCCCTGCGTCCCGACCGGGACGGCGCCATCAGCGGGTACTCCGGCGTCGATGATCTCCAGCAGCAGTACGGCGAGTGGGTCATCGACGCGCACCTGCCGCCCGCGGGCACGGCCACGCAGGGCGTGGAAGCCGGGTACATGGCCAACGCCTACGTGCGGATGCGGCATCCGGACTACGACACGCTGCGCGGGATGCTCGACGCGGTGGGGCGCACGCTGCACGTCTACGCCTCGTGAGGATCATCTTGCTGGGGCCCCAGCGCAGGCCCACGGTGGGCGCGGTGGTCAGGTCGCTGGGCCTGGACGGCTCCGTCGCCACGATCACCGCGGGCTGGCAGGAACGGGAGAGTGAAGACGGCGAACTGAGCACCCTGCTCGGCGGCCGGGCCACCAACCTCGGGCTGTACCGCCGATGGCTGGACGTGCAGGACCGCGACCCCGAGTACGCCGCCGGCGAGCGGCGGCTGCAGGAGGTGCTCACCGAACTCCAGGAGGTCTACCTGCTGCGCCTGGATCATGCGCTGCAGGCGGTCTACGCGCTGCAGCGTCGCAGCGGCCGCCTTGGGCGCGATGGCCACGGCGGCGGCGGTCAGGTCCTGGCCGCGGGTGTCGCCGAGGCCATCGTGGCGGTCCGTGAGCTTGACGCGGCCCATCTGCGCCAGGTCAATCGCGTGCGCGGCGACTTCTTCGCGCAATGGCAGCCGCATGACCGGCCGGTGATCGGCGGCCACCGCGCGGCCGTGGCGGACATGCTTGGCGGCTCGGCCGCCCTGGTCCTGGCGGGCGGTCACGTGGGCGTACTGGCCGACGTGCTGCACCTGTTCAACGTGGCGGCGGTCCTGCGGTCACCGGTGATCGCGTGGTCCGCGGGGGCGATGGCGCTGGCGGACCGGATCGTGCTCTTCCATGACCGGGCGCCGCAAGGACCCGGTCATCCCGAGGTCTACGGCAGCGGCCTGAGCGTGCTCCGCGACGTGGTGCTGCTGCCGCACGCCCGGGCCCGGATGCTGCTCGACGACACGCCCCGGATGGCCGTTTTCGCCCGGAGGTTCGCACCGGCCCCCTGTATTCTCCTGGAGAGCGGAACCCGGCTGGAGGTCGCCAGCGATCTTGGCGGCGCCTGGCCGGCGGGCACCCGGATGCTCGCTGAGGACGGCCACATCACCTCCCTGGAGGCAGCCTGACCACCGTGAGCGGCCCGGCGGTCAGCCGGAAACTCGCCATCAATAGGCTCCGCGACCGCAAGCCGCTCGACCAGGCCACCGTCGATCGCTTTCTGGCGCGGTACGAGGTGCCCATCATCGAGGGCGGCCACTGCACGTTCCTGTACCGGGGCGAGGCCGACGAGGTGTTTCTCGCCCACCGGATCTTCGGGTTGCCCGACCACCTGCCGTTGCGCCGGCTGCACGGCACCGACCTGTGGTACGTCGTCATTGAGCTGCCCGAGGGCTCCAGGATCGAGTACCAGCTTGAGGTGGCCCGCAGTGACCACCGCGAGCGCATCAACGATCCGCTCAATCCCCGGCTCGCACACAGCCCGGTGGGCAGCTCCTCGGTCTGCTACGCCCGCGGGTACCAGATACCCGAGTGGACCAAGCCCGATCCGGAGGCGCGGGCCGGATCGTTGGTGGACATGGTGGTGCCGAGCCGCGCGCTGCGCCGGGACGCCCGGGTGACGCTCTACTTGCCGGCCCGGTTCCGCCGCACCGCCCGCTACCCGCTTGTCATCGTCCACGACGGCGGCGATTACCTCCGGTACGCGGCGGCCAAGACCGTGCTCGATAACCTCATCCACCGGCTCGACGTCGCCGAGACCATCGTGGCGTTCGTCTACCCGGGCGACCGGCTGACCGAATACGCCAACTCGGCGGCGCACGCCCGTTACCTGACCGCCGAGCTCGTGCCGCAGCTCGAGGCGGAGTTCTCGCTGGCCGGCACGCCGTCCGGGCGATGCCTGATGGGCGCGAGTTTCGGCGCCGTCGCCGCGCTGGCCACCGCCACCCGCTACCCGGATTTCTACGGGTCGCTGCTGCTGCAGTCCGGCTCGTTCGTGTTCACCGACATCGGCCGCGACCACGGCGGCGGCCCGCCGTTCGAGCCGGTGGTGCAGTTCGTCAACCGGTACCGGGCGGCCCCGCGGCGGGTCGCCGACCGGGTATTCGTCAGCTGCGGCGTCTACGAGCCGCTGATCATACCGAACCGTTCCATGGTGCCGGTGTTTGAGGCGGCCGGCATGGCCGTGCGGTACGTCGAGGCCCGTGACGGGCACAGCTGGGAGAACTGGCGCGATCGGCTGCAGGAAGGACTGTCATGGATATTCCCTGGTCCGCAGAAGTTCATCTATGAGTGACGACCTGAAGGTCAGGGAACGCTGGTTCTCCGGACGCCTTCAGCAGGACATCACCGTGGTGCGGTGGGGCACGTTCGGCACGCCGGTGCTGGTCTTCCCGTCGGCGGGCGGCGACGCCGAGGAGATCGAGCGCAACGGCCTGGTCGACGCGTGCGGGCCGTTGCTCGCCGAGGGCCGGGTCAAGCTGTACTCGGTTGACAGCGTGGCCGGCCGGGCGATGATCGCCAAGGGGAGCTCGGTCGAGCATCGCATGTGGCTGCTCAACCAGTTCCACGAATGCGTCCGGTGGGAGGTGGTGCCGGCCATCCATGCCGATCTCGGCGGTCAGGTCCTGGACGTCATGACCAGCGGCGCGTCGATCGGCGCGTTCAACGCGGTGGCCGTCCTGTGCCGCTACCCGGACGTCTTCGCCGCGGCCATCGGGATGAGCGGCAGCTACCGGATCGAGCGCTTCTACGACGAGGCCTGGAGCCAGGACCTGTACTTCGCCGCGCCGCTGCAGTTCCTGCCGGGCCTGGAGGGGCCGCAGCTTGACCGGCTCAGGCAGCGGCGGGTCGTGCTCGCGTCCGGCGAAGGCGACTGGGAGGATATCGGCAGCTCATGGCAGCTGGCGGCGTGCCTGGGCGCCAAGGCGATCCCCAACCGGGTCGACAACTGGGGCCCGTCCTGGGCTCACGAGTGGTCCACCTGGCGCCAGATGCTGCCGCAGTACCTGCGCGAGCTCACCTGACCCGGGCGCGGATCCGGCCTCGGCCAGCAGGTTCTCGTCCATGCCGTCTCGCCTCGCCCGCGGGTAGGGTGCAGGGGTGATGGAGACGACCACGCTGGGCCGGGGCGGGCCGGCGGTATCCAGGGCCGGGCTCGGCCTGATGGCCATGTCGGGCATCTACGGCCAGGCCGACGACCAGGAAAGTATCGCCACGATCCACGCGGCCGTGGACGCCGGGATCACGCTCCTTGATACCGGCGACTTCTACGGCATGGGGCACAACGAGCTGCTGCTGCGCGACGTGCTGCGCAAGATTCCGCGGGACAGCGTGTTCATCCAGGTGAAGTTCGGCGGGCAGCGCGATCCCTCCGGCGCGTTCATCGGCCACGACGCTAGCCCCAGCGCGGTGAAGAACTCGCTGGCCTACACGCTGACCCGGCTCGGCACCGACTACGTCGACCTGTACCAGCCGGCCCGGCTCGACCCGCGGGTGCCGATCGAGGACACGGTGGGGGCGGTCGCCGAGATGGTCCGGGCGGGCTACGTCCGCCACGTCGGGCTTTCTGAGATGGGGGCCGACACCATCCGCCGGGCCCATGCCGTCCATCCGATCGCCGCGCTGCAGATCGAGTACTCGCTGATGAGCCGGGGCATTGAGGCGCGGATCCTGCCCACCACGCGGGAGCTCGGCATCAGCGTGACCGCGTACGGGATACTGTCCCGTGGCCTGCTCAGCAGCGGCACCGCCCGGCTGGCCCCGGGCGACCCGCGGGCCCGCTTTCCCAGGTTCTCCGGCGAGAACCACGCCAGGAACCTGGAGCTGCTCGCCGCGCTCGAGGCGATCGCCGAGGATCGGGGAGTGACCGCCGCGCAGCTGGCGATCGCCTGGGTGGCCTCCCGCGGCGACGACATCATCCCGCTGATCGGGACCAAGCGCCGGGACCGCCTGACCGAGGCGCTGAAGGCGCTGGACCTGACGCTCAGCACGGACGAGCTCGCCATGATCGAGGCCGCCGTCCCGGCCGATGCCGTGGCGGGGGACAGGTACGAGGCGGCGCAGGTGGCGACCCTGGACAGCGAGCGCTAGAACCATCTGGCGCTAGACCACCGCCTGGCGCCAAGACCACTTAGCGCTGGTAGGCGCCGGCCAGTTCACGCAGCCGGTCGTGCGCCCCGTCCATCGGGCCAGCCGGGCCAAGGAAG
>CAWDXO010000003.1:0-79006 GCA_963806335.1 uncultured Actinomycetes bacterium | reverse complement strand
CGCAGCCCGGGCCGCCAGTCACCCATGTCGTCGGCGTTGGCGCCGGACAGCACGGCGGCGAATCCGCGGCGCCGGGCCAGCGCGGCCAGCCGCTCGTACAACTCGGACTTGCAGTAGTAGCAGCGGAAGCGGTCGTTGCGCCGGTAGTCGTCGCGCTGCAGTTCGGCCGTGCTGATCAGCTCGTGCCGGACGCCGACGGCCCGGGCCACCGACCGGGCGCCGTCCAGCTCGCCGGACGCAAGGGCCGGCGAGACGGCGGTGACGGCGAGGGCTTGTTCGCCGAGCGCCCGGGCGGCCAGCGCAGCGACCAGAGAGGAGTCCACCCCGCCGGAGAACGCGATCAGGGCGCTGCCCAATCCGGCCAGGCACTCGGTCAGCTGGCCGGCCAGCGCGTCAAGCTCGTCAGGCACGCCGTTCCCTTCTCATGTCGCCCGGGTCCGCGCCGCGGTGATCTGCTCCGGCGTCGGGCCGCCCTAGTCCAGTGCCTGGCAAGCGCGCAGGATTAGTAGGGAATCCGGGGTTCGGTAATAACCAGCCATCAAGGTCACCTCGCACGTCGGACCCATGGCGTGCCATTGCCTACTGCCGGTTTACCATCGCCAGACAGCCAATCCCATCCCTAGCCGATCGCCCTCTTGCCGCAGCTGATCATAGATTGGGACTATACGCTTCGGCGCGGTTGCGCTGACCTGCTGCCGCGATCCGCTGTACTCTCAGATTTAGCTTTCGGCACTTCGGGAGGTCTCGTGCCCATCGAACAGGCAGAATTCGGCCGCACCGGTCACCAGAGCAGCCGGGTGATCTTCGGAGGGGCGGCTCTCGGGCAGGTCTCCCAGCGGGTCGCGGACGAGACCCTGGACCTCCTGCTCGCCCACGGCGTGAACCATCTGGACGTGGCCTCGTCCTACGGCGAGGCGGAGGTGCGTATCAGGCCGTGGCTGCAGCGCGAACCGGGCCGGTTCTTCCTGGCCACCAAGGGTGACGAGCGCACCGCGGCCGGGGCCCGCGAGGAACTGCACCGGTCCCTGGACCGGATGGGCGTCGACCACGTCGACCTCTGGCAGCTGCATGCCCTGGCCGATCCGATCGAGTGGGACATCGCCCTGAGCCCTGGCGGGGCGCTCGAGGCCGCCCTCGAAGCCCGGGAGCAGGGTCTCATCCGCTGGATCGGGGTGACCGGCCACGGCAGCCAGATCGCCGCGACGCACCGCCGCAGCCTCGAGCGGTTCGGCTTCGACTCGGTGCTGCTCCCGTACAACTTCGTCACCATGCAGAACCCGTACTACGCCGACAACTTCAACGCCCTGTACGAGACCTGCCGCGAGCGTCGCGTCGCGGTGCAGACGATCAAGTCGATCGCGCTGCGCCCCTGGGCGGGCCGACCGCACACCCGGGCGACCTGGTACGAGCCGCTTGAGCAGCAGGGCGACATCGATCTCGCCGTGTGGTGGGCGATGAGCCGCCCCGGGGTGTTCCTCGACAGCGTGGGGGACGTAGACGTGCTCCCGAAAGTGCTTGACGCGGCCAGCCGGTTCACCGGGGCGCCGAACGACGCGGCGATGAGCGCGCTGGCCGACCGGACGGCGGCCGAGCCGCTGTTCGTCTGACCGGGTCGCACCGAATCACGTCGTCCGCCCAAGTCGCGGCAATTGCGGTCCGTTTCGGCCCGGCACGTTACGTGACATCGGAGCGGGACACGAACAGCGCGGGCGGAAAAACCGCCGCAGGCCGACGCGTTCTTCCCCTCCTACGTCGACGCCGACCTGGACGAGTCCACGATGCTGCCGACGAGATGCAAGCGTCTGCCGGTGCGGCCGATCGGCGTCGTTCGCTGCCAGCCCCCTCGCTGGCCTCACGCCGCAGGTAAGCCGGCTCTAGCCGATGTGGCCCTAGCCGGTTTGCTGAGTCCAGCCGCTGAAGCTCGGCGGGTTCGATGCCCAGTTTCCGTCCGTCTCGTAGACCTGATTGTTGGAGCCGAGAGCCATGGTGTACGTGGTTGCCTTTCCGGCCACCAGGCTGCTGCCTGCCGCCAGGCCCGAGGTCAGCCGGCCGCCTATGGACCGCCAGCCGGTCAGCCCCCCGGCTTGGGTGTACCGATTGTAGTAACCGGCGCCGTTCGTGCCGCGGCTGAAGGCCACCAGCGTCGAGGGTGAGATCGCGGTCAGCGCCGGGCTAGCCGTCATCTGGCCGCCGATGGAGAAGAACCCGGTCGCCAGATCGGCGATCTTCAGGTACATCTGCCGGTCGGTGCCGACGACTCCGACGTAGATGTGGTGGCTACCGGTGAGATACGCGGCCGTAGGCCCGGTTCCGGGGAGCACATGGCCGCCGAGAGACCGCCAGGAACTCCAGGCCGTACCGCTGTATATGCGCTGCCAGACGGCCCCGTCGGTGCCCCGGACGAAGACCGCGTAGGCCCCGCCGCCCAGCGAGACCGCCCCGGGCTTGGAGGTGAGCTTGCCGCCCAGGGGGTGCCAGGGCTGGCTGAACGAGTTGCCCAGCACGTTGTACCACAGCTGGTTGTCGGTTCCCTGGCCGAAGACAACGTCCGTGCTGGCCGCGAAGATCGGTGCCGGTGCGCTGACGATCCGGCCGCCATACGGCACCGGCGGGCCGCCGGAGCGGACCCCCTCCTTGATCCATACCGTGCCGTCGGCGGCGGTGTAGAGCATGTCGAGCCCCGGGCCGGGCGTCACCACCAGCCCAGGCGCCACGCCGGGCGCGGGAGGGGGAATGTAAGGCGGCGGGTGGGGCGCGGCTGCCGCGGACCCCTGGGCCAGGCACATCCCGGCTAGTGCCAAGACCACCGCTATGGACGACCCGGCTCGGCGTCGCCTGCACCTGCGTACGGGCCCGGTTAGCCTGGCCGAATTTCCCGCGAGGCCGCGGTTCCCGAACCATTTCATGGTGCGCGTGCCTCCCACCGGATATGGGCGCCGATGCCGGGGCACAGAGGACACGATGATTCTCGTCCGCAGATGCTCGCCATTCAGCTCTGTTCGACCATACGCCTCTCCTGCGCCTGTGAACGCGTAAGCACAAGCGAACGAGCGCGAACAGCAACTGGATGACCTTAATGAACCTGGCATTCCGCGAGACTATCGACACGGGCCTGCACAGGGTTGGGCTGCCGGGGTTGCCGCTCTGGCGCGCCGTCGCGGGTAAAGGCAGGTTATCGTACGTTTACGCGTTTTGACTCCGGTGAGCGGAGGACTCGGTAAGCGGAGTTTCGGGGCGTGAATGAGAGGAGAGCCGGTGGCGCTCGCGGCAGATGCCGAGCCAGGGTCGGGGGCGGCTGGGTTGTTCGCCGCCGATGAGGAGGTCGGCCGTGACCTAGCCGCGGTGGACTGGGCCGCCACCCCGCTCGGGCTGCCCGGGTCCTGGCCGCAGAGCCTGCAGACGGCGGTGGACATCCTGCTGTCGTCCCGCTTTTCGATGTGGATGGCCTGGGGGGCGCAGCTGACGTTCTTCTGCAACGCCGCCTACCGGCGCCACACCCTGGGCGGCAAGTACCCGTGGGCGCTGGGCCGGCCTGCCAGCGAGGTGTGGGCGGAGATCTGGGACGACATCGGCCCGCGCATCGACACCGTGCTGGACACGGGGAAGGCGACCTGGGACGAGGCGCTGCTGCTGTTCCTGGAGCGGTCCGGCTACCCGGAGGAGAGCTACCACACCTTCTCCTACAGTCCGCTGCGCGACGACGCCGGCGCCGTGGTCGGCATGCTGTGCGTCGTCAGCGAGGACACCGAACGCGTCATCGGCGAGCGCCGGATGGCGACCCTGCGCGACCTGGGCTCCGACCCGAGCGTGGTACGCACCGAGCAGGAGACCCTCGACTTCGCCGGACGGCAGCTGGACCGCAACCGGCGGGACCTGCCTTTCACCCTGACCTACCTGTTCGGCGACGACGGCGCCGCCGCCCGGCTGGCGGGGAGCACCGGCATCTCAGCCCGGCACCCGGCCGTCCCGGCCGCGCTCGCGGCCGGGGACCCGGACCAGGTATGGCCAGTCATGGCTCTGCTGCGGGGTGAATCCGCGCTGGTGAGCCTCGTCAGCGCCCGGTTCGCCGTCCTGCCGGCCGGGGCGTGGAGTGAGCCGCCCGTCCAGGCGCTGGTAGTACCGCTAGCCCAGCAGGGCGGCCCCCCGTACGGGTTCCTGGTGGCCGCCCTGAACCGGTACCGGCCCTTGGACGAGGGCTACCGCGCGTTCGTCGGCCTCGTGGCCGGGCACCTCGCGGCGGGAGTCGCGAGCGCACGCAGTTACCAGGACCAGCAGCGCCGCGCGGAGGAGCTCGCCGAACTGGACCGCGCCAAGACCGCGTTCTTCTCCAATATCAGCCACGAGTTCCGCACCCCGCTGACCCTGATTATGGGTCCGGTGCAGGAGCTGCGGCGCTGGCTGGCCGACGCCGACCCTCAGGTGCGCGAGGAGCTGGAGGTCATCAGCCGCAACGGACTGCGCCTGGGCAAGCTGGTCAACATGCTGCTGGACTTCTCCCGCATCGAGGCCGGGCGTATGCAGGCCAGCTACGAACCGGCCGACATCGCGCAGGTGACCGCCGAACTGGCCAGCGTCTTCCGCTCCGCCGTCGACCGCGCCGGCCTGGCCTTCGAGGTGGACTGCCCCCCGCTGCCCGAGCCGGTCTACCTCGACCGCGGCATGTGGGAGAAGGTGGTGCTGAACCTGCTCAGCAACGCGCTGAAGTTCACCTTCGACGGCTCCATCCACATCGCCGTGCGCGCCGAGGGCGGCCAGGCGGTCGTCACGGTCGCCGACACCGGCATCGGCGTCCCCGCTCGCGAGATGCCCCGGTTGTTCGAGCGATTCCACCGCATCGAGAACACCCGCTCCCGCTCAAACGAGGGCAGCGGCATCGGCCTGGCCCTGGTCCAGGAACTCGTCCAGCTGCACGGCGGCGTCATCACCGCGTCCAGCACCGAGGGCGCGGGCACCACGTTCATCATCCGCCTGCCTTTCGGGCACGCCCATCTGCCTGCTGACGCCCTCGTCCCGGCCGGCCGCGCGGCGACAGTCTCAGCCACCGCCGACCCGTTCGTCCAGGAAGCCCTGCGCTGGCTGCCCGGGACCGCGCAGGGCGGTGGCGGCACGGAGGCGCGCTCCGGGCACGAGGAGATCACGCCCGGCCATGACACAGATCCTTCGGCACAGGCGGGCCGCGCCCTGCCCGCGCGGGTGCTGGTCGCCGACGACAACGCCGACATGCGCGAATACCTGGCCCGGCTGCTGCGCTCCGCCGGCTACCGGGTCACCACGGTTACCGACGGGCAGGCCGCCCTGGACGCTGTCCGCGCCGGCGCCCCCGACCTGGTGATCAGCGACGTGATGATGCCCCGCCTGGATGGCCTGGGCCTAGTGACCGCCCTGCGCGCCGACGCGCGCACCGCAGCCGTGCCGGTGCTCCTGCTGACGGCGCGGGCCGGGCAGGAGGCGTCCATCGAGGGCCTGCGGGCGGGCGCCGACGACTACCTGGTCAAGCCGTTCTCCGCGGCTGAGCTGCTGGCCCGGGCGCGGGCCAGCGTAGAGCTGGCCAGGTTCCGGAACCGTGAATCGCAGTTCCGTCGCACCTTGATCGACTCCCTCCAGGAAGGCTTCTTCCTCACCGATCAGGAAGGCACCATCCTGGAGGCCAATCAGGCCTTCCTGGTCCTGGTGGGCCACAGCCCGGACGGCTTGCCGTTCCGCTGGCCGCACCCCTGGGTTCCAGACCCCGGCGCCGACCCTGACGGGTGGGCGGTGACGGCCCAGGCGTTCGACGACTACAAGCGGTCCGGCGGCGGCCGGTATACCGTACCGGTACGGCATCGCGACGGGCACACTATCTGGCTGGCATGCAGCTCGGCCAGCTTGCCCAGCCCGGACGGGCGCGGCCGGCTGTTCGTCGGCACCGCGCGGGACGTGACCGCGGAACGGCTGGCCGCGCAGCGCGAGGCCACCTTGGCTGGTTTCGCCGCCGCCCTGGCCGCGGCCGGGGAGATCTCCGAGATGCTCACCACGGCCGCCCGCGAGATCGCCGCCGCGGTACACGCCAGCCAAGTGATAACCGCGCTATGGTCCAGCGGTGACGACTCCGCCATCACCGGATGGCCCTGGGCCGCCCCCGGCCAGGGCACCTCCGCCGCAGTGACGGGAGCGCTGGACGTCGTCCGGCATCAGCCGGCCGCCTCGGTCGCCGTGCTGCCAGGCGACGAGGGCACCAGCCTGCTCGCCGCTCCGCTCGACGGGACAGGCTCATCGGCCATCGCCGCGGAATTCCCGGCCGGACGGCCTGTCGGCGCCGAAGTGCGGGAATTGTTCTCGGTCCTCACCAGCCACCTGGCCCAGGTCCTCGCCAAGGCGAGGGACTACGAGCAGACCCGCGCCGTCGCGCTCACCCTCCAGCATGCCATCCTCGCCCCTACCGAGCTGCCGCACGGATTCGCCGCACGGTACACCCCGGCGGTTCCCCCGCTCGAAGTCGGCGGCGACTGGTATGACGTGATTCCGCTGCCTGGACAGCGTACCGGCGTCGTCGCCGGCGACTGCGTCGGCCGCGGGCTGCCCGCCGCCGCGGTCATGGGCCAGCTCCGCTCCGCCAGCCAGGCCGTCCTGCTGCGCGCTCCCGGTCCCGCCGAGGCCCTCGCCGACCTGGACACTTTCGCCAGCCGGATTCCGGGGGCGGAATGCACCACCGTGTTCTGCGCGATCCTTGATCCCGCGGCCGGGACGCTCACCTACAGCTGCGCCGGGCACCCGCCGCCCATCCTCGTCACGGCCGGAGAAGGTTACCACCTGCTCGACCAGGCCCGGTCCCTGCCGCTGGCTATGCTGCCCGCTGACTGGCAGCGCCGCCAGGCGACTGCCACGCTGCCGCCCGGCGCGACCTTGATGCTGTACACCGACGGGCTCGTCGAGCGGCGGAACCAGCCGCTCGACAAAGGGATCGAGGCCGCGGCAGCCACGGTGGCCGAGCACGCCCAGGACCATCCGGACGACGTCGCGGACCACGTCATGTCGGCCATGACGCCGGCGTCCGGCTACGAGGACGACGTCGCCGTCCTGATCTACCGACACCCGCCTGCCCCGCTGACCGTCCAGGTACCAGCAGACGACCCCTCCTGCCTGGCCTTGCTCCGGGCCAGGCTGCGGCAGTGGCTGCCAGCAGCCGCCATCGGCAGCCGGGAAGCCACCGACATCATGATCGCGGCGGGTGAGGCGGCAGCAAACGCCTTCGAACACGCCACCGCCGACCGCCCCGCCGGCGCGGCACCAGTCCAGATCACCCTCACCGCCCGCGCGGCCCACACCGTGGTCCAGCTGACCGTCGCGGACACCGGCAGCTGGCGGTCCCCTCCTGCCGACCGCGAGAAGCCCGCCCCGGGCACCCGAGGCCACGGGCTCATTTTCATGCACGCCCTCATGGATGGCGTCACGATCGATCCGTCCGCGCACGGGACGACGGTGACCTTGACCAAGGACCTGAAGCCATGACAAACGACGCCAGCCCAGCCGGCCCGGCTCAGCACCGTCCCGCGAGCAGCAGCGCCCCCGCCAGCAGCCAGCAGGCACAGTTCGAGTTCCTGGCCGCCGGCGAACGTGAACCCGCCATCGTGCGCGCCGCCGGCGACATCGATCTGACCAACGTCGGGCAATTCCAGGCCGCCCTCGACCAGGCTGCCGCCACCTCCAGCGCCATCACCGCCAACATGACCGCGGTCACCTACTGCGACAGCGCCACCATCCGGGCACTGTTCATCGCCGCCAGGCGAGCCCGGCTCACCATCCAGGTCGCTGCAGCGGGCCCCATCAACGAAACCCTGCTGAGAGTCTCCGGCCTAGACCAGATCGCCACCGTCGTCACGCTGGACTAGCCGCGTCACGTAAGTCTTCTGCCGTGCTGCCTGCACGTGCTTGCAGTTGTTGATCCCCGCCGTCTGCCGGGGCGCCCCTGTCGGCGTGGCGCCTTGGAATAGCCAACCCGATGCGCTGGAATCTCGTCATAGGGGTTGATATCCGCAGCCGGACCGGAGCTCGGTGCGACCGTAACCACACATCCGGGAATGATCGCCGCCGTGCGCGGGCTGTGGCCGGCTACGCCGAAGCGGTGGGCGGTGCGATGCAGATCACGTATCTGGGCCATGCTGGCCTGCATATTCAGACTTCCGGCGGAACGATCTTGTCTGACCCGTGGAAGAACCCCGCGTACTTCGGTTCATGGTTCGTCTTCCCCGACAACAGCGGCCTGGACTGGGACCGCTACGGCCAGGTCGACTTCCTGTACGTGTCTCACCTGCACCGGGATCACTTTGATCCGGCTCTGCTGAGCGAGCATGTATCACGCGAGGCAACGGTGCTGCTGCCCGAGTTCCCGGTGAATGACCTGCGCGATGAGCTGGAGCGGCTGGGGTTTACCCGGTTCCTGGTCATGCCGAGCGGCACCGTGGTAGAGCGCGGCGGGCTACGGCTGATGACCCAGGCGCTGGTATCCCCGGCCGACGGGCCGCTGGGGGACTCGGCGCTGGCCGTCGATGACGGAACCGCCATCATCTTGAACCAGAACGACGCTCGCCCGGCCGACCTGGACGTGCTGCGGTCGTTCGGTCCCTACGACGTGCATCTGCTGCAATATTCCGGGGCCATCTGGTGGCCGTGGGCCTATGAGCTGCCTGCGCATGCGAAACGCTGCTTTGGCACGGCGAAACGAGCAAACGGGCTGGACCGTGCGCTGCGCTACGTGACGGCCATCGGCGCCCGGCATGTCGTGCCTTCGGCGGGCCCGGCGTGCTTTCTGGATGAGGACCTTTTCGCCCTCAATGACCTGACCGGGGACCCGGCAAACACCTTCCCCGACCAGATGGTCTTCCTGGACTACCTCCGCGAGCATCACGTCGAGGGAGGCCAGCTGCTGACCCCCGGTGCGGTCCTGACGGTGGATCACGACCACTGCCAGGTCCGCTGGCCCGACGGTGCTGACCGGGCGATGGAGCCGTTCACCGACAAGGCGCGCTATCTTCGCCGCTACGCGGCGCGGACGCGGGATCGCAGGGCCGCCGCCAAGCGCGGCTGGCCCGCCAGCCGTACCGATATCGTCGCCGAGCTGAAGGCCTGGTTCGAACCGCTCCTGGAGCTGGCCGGTCACATCCGCGCGGGCGTGGGCGGGGCCGTCCTGCTCCGGGCCGGCGACGACTCGCTGGTCGTCATCGACTTCCCGGCCGGCCAGGTTCGTGCCTATAACGGCGAGTCATGCCGCTACCAGTTCACTGTCCCTCGCCCGCTGATCGAATCCCTGATCGCTGACCACCAGACCGACTGGGTCAACAGCCTGTTCCTGAGCATGCGCTTCCAGGCCAGCAGGATCGGCCCGTACAACGAGTATCTGTACACCTTCTTCAAGTGCCTGGCTCCCGACCGGCTGATGTACGCCGAAGGCTGGTACGCCGAGCAGGACCACGACGAACGCGACGTCCAGCTCGGAGACTGGATTATCCAGCGCCGCTGCCCCCACCTGCGGGCAGACCTCAGCCGGTTCGGCCAGACCGACGGCACCACGCTTACCTGCACCATGCACGGCTGGCAGTTCGACCTGCCGACCGGACGCTGCCTAGCCACCGACGCCAGCACGCACCGCCTCCGCAGTCGGCCTGCCCGCACGGAAGCCAGGTGAGTCCGCGCCCGCCTTCGCAGCGCCATCGTCTGGGCGGGCCGCCGGGATTCCCGGCCGCCTTCGCATGGATCCGGCGCGTGATCCCCCGGGTCACGGCGAAGGTGACCAAGAACCCGATCAGCATCCATATCGCCGGCGCCCGGCCAGTATCGACCAAAACCCGCTGGTACCAGCCCGCGCCGCAGCCATACCCACCCGATTTCCGCTGCTACCGCAGTACCGGCGGCATTCTGGGGCTCATGCGCACCTCATGCCGATTCCGGATTGTGCCTTCGTTGTGACGCTGTGGCGGGAATTGCCGTCATGCACGACGGCTGTCATCCTCGGGTCAGCGGCCCGGCACGGCGTCTGGGCCGGCTGACACCAAGGAGCCAGCGTCATGACCGCCACTACCTGGCCGCGAACCCCCGGCTACGACGATGTCGTCGACCTGAACCGCTACCCGATCGGCGACCCGGCCAGCCCGGCATACCGGGAGCTGGTCCGGGCCTGCCGGGATCAGCTTCACCGCCAGGGCGTTGCCCAGCTGGCCGGGTTCCTCAGGCCGGCCGCCGTCAGCCAGATGCTCGCCCTGGCCAGCCAGCTGGCCGCCCGGGCATGGGCTAGCGACCAGACCCACACCGCCTACTTCGAGCCCGCCGACGATTCCGCAGGCCCGGATCACCCGCGCGCGCTGCTGCAGCACTCGGCCAAGAAGGCCATCGCCTATGACCAGATCCCGGCCGGCGCGCCGATCCGCCGGCTCTATGAGTCCGATGACCTCACCGCGTTCATCGCTGCGGTCCTGGACAAGCCCGTGCTATATCGCAGCGCCGACCCGCTGGACGCCCTGGAGATCGCGATCTTCGGCGACGGTGATGAGCTCGGCTGGCACTTCGACAACAGCGAGTTCTCCGTCACCATGATGTACCAGCAAGCCGCGGCGGGCGGCCACTTCGACTACTACCCCCGGCTGCGCGACGAGCGCGACGAGAACTACCCGGGCGTCCAGAAGGTCCTGCACGGCAGTCCGGATGGCGTCCTCCGGCTGCCGTCAAGCCCGGGCACGCTCGCGGTCTTCCGCGGCCAGCACGCCCTGCACCGGGTCACACCGGTCAGCCGGTCCCGCCCGCGGATCAACTCGGTGCTGACCTACGGAGAGCACCCGGGCATGAAGCTGACCGAGCTCACCCAGAAGCTGTTCTACGGCCGCACCGCCTGAACGCGTCCGTGATGAGGAACTCGGTGCCGAACCGGATCCTCCCCGATGGACACGCTGCTGGCATTTGGCCGGAACATCGCCTCAGGAAACGTGAATGTCGGTGGCCGGGATTAGCCTCGGGCCATGAACATCATCCTGATTCCTGGTTTCTGGCTCGACGGCTCATCGTGGGACGACGTGGTTCCTGCCCTTGAGCAGGCAGGACACCGCACCCATGCGCTCACGCTGCCCGGCATGGAAGCGAAAGACGCCGACCGCTCCGGGATCACCCTGCGCGATCACGTCGCCGCGGTCGTCGACGTGATCGACTCCGTTGGCCCGGCTGACGGCAAGGTCGTGCTCGTCGGGCACTCCGGCGGCGGCGCAATCGCCCACGCCGCGGTCGACGCGCGGCCCGCCCGCGTCGCCCGCGTCGTCTACGTCGACAGCGGTCCTCTCAGCGCGGGCGGGGTCATCAACGACGAGCTCCCGGCCGAGAACGGCGAGGTCCCGTTGCCAGATTGGCAGCTGTTCGACGATGAGGACCTCGTCGACCTCGATGACGAGCTGCGCGTAGCGTTCCGCAAGCGCGCGATTCCAACGCCCGCGCACGTCGCGAGCGACTCGCAGCAACTCTCCGACGAGCGCCGCTACGACGTGCCGGTCACCGTCATCGCGTGCGAGTTCCCCAGTGCCAAGCTCCGGGAGTGGATGGAGCAGGGCCATCCGTATGTGCGGGAGCTCGCAAAGATCCGCGACGTGGATTACATCGACCTGCCCACCGGTCACTGGCCGCAGTTCACCCGGCCCCAGGAGCTCGGCCGGGCGATCCTCGCCAGCGTCGGCCCCGCCTGATCGCCATCGTGCCCGTCGGTGTTGGATGGGCCCGGGGCTTGACGAGCAAAGGAGATGATTTTCAGGTGAAGCCTGTACTGGATGGCACTGTCGCGCTGGTGACCGGGGCTTCGAGCGGCATCGGCGCGGCAACCGCGGCCGCGCTCGCTGCCCGGGGCGCGGCCGTGGCGCTGGCGGCCCGGCGCGGGGACCGGCTGGAGGCGCTCGCCGCCGGTATCAGGGATCAGGGCGGTACCGCGCTGGTGCTGGAGTGCGACATCACCGACGAGCAGCAGGCGGCCGGCGCCGTAGAGGGCACGGTCGCCGCGCTGGGCCGTCTTGACACGCTCATCAACAACGCCGGCGTGATGCTGCTCGGCCCAGTGGTAGGCGCGCCCCTGCCGGAGTGGCAGCAGATGGTGGAGCTCAACGTGCTCGGCCTGCTGTACTGCGCGCATGCGGCATTGCCCCATCTGCTGCGCGCCGCCGGAGACGGGCCGCGCCAGGTCGCCGACATGGTGAACATCAGCTCGGTGGCGGGCCGGGCGGCCCGTAACGGCAACGGTGTCTACTCGCTGACCAAGCACGGCGTCGGCGCGTTCAGCGAGTCCCTGCGCCAGGAGGTGGCCAGGCAGTACGTACGCGTCTCGCTGGTCGAGCCGGGCGCGACCGCGACGGAGCTGGCCAGCCACAACCGGCCCGAGGTGCTCGAAAGCATACGGAGCCAGTTCGGGCAGCGGATGGAGGCCGGGGACATCGCCGACGCGGTCACCTACATCGTTACGCGGCCGCGGCATGTCGCGGTCAATGAGATGCTGATCCGCCCCACCGAACAGGAGCGGTAAATGGTCGACGGAGCAGCTTGCACGCGAGGGTTATGCGGTAGGCGCTTGGTCTTCCATGCCTTGTCATAGGAGCGGAAGAAGGCCTGGTCGCCATCGAAGGCGATACTCACCGGCGTGCCCACCGCCGTCCCGTCGCGTTTGTAGGTGGTAAGGAGGATCGTCTTCGCGTCCTTCAGCGGCGCGAGGGCAGCGCTCATCACGTTCCCTTTCTTCTGGTCAATGCCTCTTAAGACCAGACCACCCGTTGCGCTGTGACATACAGCACTCACATCGGCGGATCCGGGCGTCTGCGACCCGTAGGGTCCTGCGCGCGGGGCGTGCCAGCTCTAGGGCTGGCACGCCGGCAGGCATCAGTGTGCAGGCTGGCCGTTGCCGGTGCCTGGCTGTTAACGCTGAACTCACACGTAATCTGCGCGGCGCCCGGAGGCTCGCCGCTGATAATGAGGCTGTGGATGTTTTGGCCCAGGCCGACCCTGAGGCGAGGCCTTCGGCTTGGGCTCAAGTGAGCCGGGACCGTGCGGAGGCTTTCATCGCCCTGGCCGCGTTCGCGGTGCTGTGCGCGCTGGTGCTGAGCGTCGCGTCCCAGCTGGTGGAGCCGGACGATTATGCATATCGCGCCTCGATCGTCGCGATAACCCAAGGACATCTCCTGACCCTGTCTACCGCCCAGGCTGACCGCCTGGCCGCCCAGTTGC
Organism: uncultured Actinomycetes bacterium; assembly: GCA_963806335.1. Taxonomy (GTDB): domain Bacteria; phylum Actinomycetota; class Actinomycetes; order Streptosporangiales; family Streptosporangiaceae; genus Palsa-504. Next base: position 65,791 of record CAWDXO010000003.1, on the reverse strand, counting down.
CCGGCCCCAGCCCCGGCCCCGGCGGCGGACCGGTTGCGGGCGGCCCCGGCGGGACCGAACAGGGCGCTGGCGCCCTGGGCGGGAACGGCCCGGTGGCGGGCGGACCGGTTGCGGGCGGCCCAGGTGTCATCCCGCAGTGGGTGCAGCTCCCCGACGGACGGTGGATCAGCGAGAAGGATCCCGGTTACCCGTTCCTGGCCGCGCCGTTCCAGGCGGCCGGGGTGATCCGGCTGGCGCCGCTGTTCTACGGGGCGCTGGGCTGCCTGGGCCTGTTCTTCGGGGCCCGGCGCTGGCTGGGCCGCTACGGCGGCCCGGCTGCCGTGGTGCTGTTCTGCTCCTCGGGTGCGGCGCTGCTGTTTGCCTGGCGCGATTACATGCCGACGTTCACCGATGCCTCGCTGATCGCCGCGGGCACCGGCGCCCTGCTGTGGGCGGTGCTGGCTGCCGAGGCCGCTACCAGGCGGCGCACCTGGATCGGGCTGGCCGGGTTCGCGGCGCTGGAGGCCGCCGTCTTCGTCCGCTACACCGACATCGTCGTGCTCGGCTGCGCCGTCGTGGCGGTGGTCGCGGCGGCGAAGCTGCGCGCGGTGCCCGCCGCCGCGCTGGGATGGTGGCTGGGCTCGGTCGCGGTGTCCATCGCCGCCGTGGGCCTGTTCGACGACCTGGTGTACGGCGGGCCGCTCACGTCCGGGTACCGGCCGGGAGAGATCACCTTCAGCCTCGGCGCGGTGCTGCCCAACCTGCGGTACATGCCGGCTCACCTGATCCAGGCCATGCCCATGCTGGTGCTCGGGCTGACGGCGCTGGCGTGGATCGCCGGCCGGTGGGTCAGGCTGCGCCGGGCCGGGGATGAGCGGGCCGCCCGCGCCCGCCGTGACCTGGCCGTGGGGCTGGCCCTGACCGCGTCATGGTTCAGCGGGTGGGGGCTGTATGCCGCCTACACCTGGACGGCCAATCCCTTCGGCTCGACCTTGCAGTTCGCCCGGTTCTACGTCCCCGCCGTCGGCGCCATCTCGCTGCTCGGCAGCTGGCTGGTGACTCGCTTGCCGCGGCGGGCATCGCTGGCGGCGGTGACCTCCGCCGCCGTCGCCGTGGCGATGTTCGGGCTGGGCGCCTGGTCCTTCGCCGTCATCCGCCAATCTCCCTTCAGGGGCGTTCACGTCCGGCCGGCCGCCGTGACGCAGCAGACGGCGCAGAGCAGACAGCCGGCCGCCCTGCCGCGAACCGAGGAGGCAAACGGGCGGTCCGTGATGCGCCGCCACCCTCGAGTGACAGACAGAATTACCGTTCGCGCGCGATAGGGCAGCGGTTCCGCCCGCTGTCACCAGGCAAACAGATCGAGGCGCCGATGTAGTCGATGACCAGGTTGACGTTCACCGCGTGCTGGGCCGCGGCCAGGCCCGGATACCTGCGGGCGACGGCTGACCGGACGCTGCCGGTGGTCACAGACTGGCGGGCAGGCCGAACGCGGGGAACATCGAGGGCTGCTCGAAGGCGGCGATGTCGGTCAGGCGGCCGTGTTCGAGGCGGAGTACGGAGAGCACGAACGGGGAGAATGCGGTCTGGCCGGGACGGCGGAGGTACCCGGCTGCACCTGGCTGTCCGTTGGCCATGATCGGCAGCAGCCGCCACTGGCCGAGGGCGTTCATGCCATCCCGGAGTGCGTCGCCCACCTCGTGCCCCCCGTTCCATTCCCCGGCCCGGGGGGAGATGGCCAGCCGTATGTCGTCGCGCAGGATGGCGATCAGCGCCTCCGGGTCGGCTTGTTCATGCGCGGTGATGAAGCGCTGGAGCAGGCGGCGCACCCTCACCAAGGCGGACTGGGCGCAGTCAACGATCGCGGGCGGCGACCTGGCCGTCGAGGTCAGTGCCCTTAAACGTGAGCCGGGGAAGGACCTGATCGCGTGGGGAGGTGCCGCCTTCGCACAGTCGCTTAGCAGGCTCCGCCTAGTCGACGAATACCGGCTCGTGGTTCAGCCAGTGGCGCTGGGAGACGGGCTCCCGCTGTTCGCGGGGCTCACCGCGCCCTTCGTGCTCGACCTCATTGAGGCCCGGGCATATGCCGATGGTGCAGTGCTCCATATCTACCGTCCGGCCGCCGGATGAGCGGTTCCGCGTGATCGAGGCCCCGAGTACCCGGCATCCGGCCGCCTGGAACTGCCGGGCTGCGATGCCGGTACCGCAGCCGACATCGAGGACGTCGGGGCCAGGGCTGGCGGCGACGATGCGCTCCACCAGAGCGCCGGGATAGCTGGGGCGGGCCCGGTCGTAGCGCTCGGCGTCCGAGCCGAATGATTCCGCTACCTGCCGGTGCCGATGCGGCTCGTTCACCGGTTCTCAACTTCGCCGAAGTTACGGCGAAGCGTCTCACCGTTAGGTGATCCGCCAAGGGCGGCAGAGATCCGGTCCCAGGACCACTCTGCGGCGCGGGCCTCCCGCACGGCTACCCCGATCGCGCTTTGGGCGACACGCCGGGCCTCCACTGCGGCCTTCATCAGGTCTTCGATCGTGGTCGTCATGGCACAAAGTGTGCCACAAAATGTGGCAGATGTCGAGGGATGAGGGTGGCCGAGGTCGGCTGGCGGGCCTTGGCCGCCGCCAGGCCCCATATCAGTGGAGCCGCAGCAGAGCTACGTCATTGGCCGTAGTAACACCTACCACCACCTGCGAAAACGGCCCGCTCGGTGCGGTAACACGGCCGGCGGGCCGTTTTCGTAGTGTCCCGGCACGTATCAGTAGGCATCGTGAGCGACCTCCCGCCTGCGCAGGCGCAGGCTGGCCCCTGCCGAAACGAACTGCTAAGCAGTCGTTCCTTGCCGCTATAGCTCCACGATCACGGTCTGCGCCGTGCCTTGTAGCTCGATGCAGCGCCACGATGGGTCACGGTGCGGGATGGAGTCAGGACCGCTGAACCTTTCGTACACGCCGACCGTGCGGAATTCGTCGGACTGCCCCCGCGGGACGTCGGGCTGCGGGAGGAAAAACCCGAACCTCTCGCCGCCCGTGTCAATCGACGTCACCAATGAGACAGAAACGAGTGTCCCGAGTCCGGTCTGGTCCGTCGTGATCTCAGCCGCGGTGAAACTCTTCGGGGCGGAGCTGCCGTCCCGGTAGACCAGAGCCGGGAGCCCTGGGGTGGCGCCGAGGGTGTAGTCCACCTCGACCTGGTGATGCTTGAGCACAAACTTGTTCGCAGCCACTGCTTCCCCCATCGTTCTTTGCTCTTCTGCCGGATGCTGAACCTCCGGCGGTTCCCTTGTTACTCACCTGGATAGAGGAACGGCAGGCCGATCTGATACAACCCCATGGCTCCTCATTAGGTAGATACAGATCGCGAAGCGCGCGATCGGCCCCGTCCGGCAGGCCGCTGCGGGGACGCTTATCGCGAAGACGACCGCAGTCGCGCCGGCGTGAGGTGGCGACCGGAGAAGGACCAGCCGTTAATATTGAAGCCTCCGAGTTATCGGGAAGCGCACATGCCCGCTGTCCGCCACTGCAAGCACTGCTGGGGTGAACACAGCGGCACTTGCTTGCTCCCGGGCGACATGAACTTGTGCATACACAAGACGGCCCCGAGGCTGACCTTCGGGCAGCGGGTGGTGCTCTTGGGAAACCGGAGATTCTGGCGTCGCGTGTTCTCGGGAGCCAGGTAACGTCTCCGTAGCTCACCGAGCACCCAGGCCGCCCCTGATACCCGCGCCGGGAGCCAGCTGAGCCGGGCCGCGCTCGCTCACCAGCCCCGCAGGTCCACTGGCCACGCTTCCAGGACCCGGTCACCCGTGGTCATGGCGCCAGCATGTCCGGTGCGGGAGCCGCGGCGCTAGTGATCGGCGGCAGCATGATCGAGCACGGTTGGCCGCCCTGGCGAGACGCGCGGCGCCGACCCGCGACACTTGGTAGATGCAGGAGCGAGTGACCGATGTGGATGATCCCAGGCTGGCGGATTACACCCAGCTGACCGACGTAAAGCTGCGGACTCACCTGGAAGCCGAATCCGGGCTGTTCATCGCGGAGGGGACAAAGGTGATCAGCCGGGCCGTAGCGGCCGGTTACCCGGTGCGCTCCGTGCTGCTCGCCGAGCGCAGGCTGGGTGACCTTCCGGCGCTGCCCGCGACCACGGCCCCCGTGTACGTGGTCCCCGACGAGGCAGCCGAACGACTCACCGGCTACCGCATTCACCGGGGTGCGCTAGCGTCGCTACACCGCAAGCCGCTCCCGGAGGCCGCGGCGCTGGCCGCCACCTCCCGCCGGGTGATAGTGCTGGAGGACCTCGTCGATCATGGCAACGTCGGGGCTATCTTCCGGTGCGCCGCCGCGCTCGGCGTGGACGCCGTGTTCCTGTCGCCGCGATGCGCTGACCCGCTGTACCGGCGCGCGGTGAAGGTCTCGATGGGGGCCGTGTTCGCCATCCCGTACGCCCGCATGACCGGCTGGTATGACGGCCTCGCCGACCTGCGCGCCACGGGGTTCCGGCTGCTGGCCCTGACGCCGGACCAGGCCGCCACGCCGATCGGCGAGACCGTGCCAGCAGAGCGGACCGCGATGCTGCTCGGCACCGAGGGCGACGGCCTGTCCTCCCGCTGGCGGCACGAGGCGGATCAGGCCGTCCGCATCCCGCTGCATCCAGGCGCGCTGGCGGCCGGGGTTGACTCGCTCAACGTGGTCGCCGCGGCCGCGATCGCGTGCCACGTCCTGGGCGCGGCTAACCACGCCTCGTTCTGAATAATTCAGTATTTGTTCGCGACGAACAGCTTCTGGGCCGGGAACTTCGTGAGGATCTCGGTGCCGTAGTCGGTGACGACGACCTCCTCCTCGATGCGCGCGGCGGAGATGCCGTCGGAGGCCGGGCAGTAGGTCTCCATCGCGAAGACCATGCCCGCCTGGAGCTCGACCGGGTTCTCCGGCGAGTTGAGCCGCGAGATGATCGGCCGCTCGTGCAGGCCGAGCCCGAGCCCGTGCGCGAACTGCAGGCCGAAGGCGGCGAGTTCACTGTCGAAGCCGAAGTCCTCCGCCCTCGGCAGGATGCGGGCGACGACGTCGGTCGAGACGCCGGGCTTGACGGCGGCGATCGCCGCGTCCATCCACTCCCGCGCCTGGGTGTAGGCGTCGTGCTGGCTCTCGGTCGCGCTGCCGACTCCGAAGGTGCGGTAGTAGCAGGTCCGGTAGCCGTTAAAGGAGTGGATGATGTCGAAGAAGGCCTGGTCGCCGGGCCGGATGATGCGGTCGGTGAAGTTGTGCGGATGCGGGTTGCAGCGCTCGCCCGAGATCGAGTTGACCGCCTCCACCTGGTCGCTGCCGAGCTCGTACAGCCGCTTGTTCGCGAGCGCGACGATCTCGTTCTCGCGCACGCCTGGCTTGAGCACCTCGACGATGTCCTGGTAGACCCCGTCGACCATCGCCGCCGCCTGGTTCAGCAGCATGATCTCGTCGGCGGACTTGATGACGCGGGCGTCGAGCATGGCCTGCTGGGCGTCGCGCACCGCGATGCCCTGCCGCTGCAGTTCGAACAGGAACGGGGGCTCGACGATGTCGATGCCGAGCGGGGCGCCGGCGACCCCGGCCTGGTTGAGCAGCGACTTGATCTCGGTCACCGCGTCGCGCATGAGGCCCGCCTCGGGGGCGACGGCGCCGCGGAAGCCGAGGAACCCCGGCCGCCAGTTCTCGTCGGGCAGCCACTTCGAGTACAGCTTGTGATGCCGCACCGCCGAGCCGAAATCCCACAAGATCGGGTCCCGGTCCCGGAACAGCAGGGCGTAGCGGATCATCTTGTCGCCGAGAGCGCCGCCGATCCAGGTCTGCGTGGTGTAGCGGATGTTGTAGAAGTCGAAGAGCAGGAAGGCGCCGCACTCGCTCGCCTCGAGCGCCGCCCTGGCCCGCGCGGTGCGGTACCCGCGCAGCCGGCCGAAGTCGACGCGCTCCTCGTAGTCGACCCCCATGTGGCCGGGTGCTCCGATGGGCCGAACGCCCGCTGGCCGCTCCGGTGGGGTCATGACTCCTCCTCTTCGGGACCTAGAGCCGCAATCGATTGCGACTCTAGGGCATGATCGGGGTGCCCGCGACGACGGGGTCAGCGAAGATCTCGGGACGTTTCTGGAGTTCCAGCCGCGTCCGGCGGATGTGCATGATGAGCACCCGTTCGGCGTCGTCCGGGTCCTGCCTGCGGATGCAGTCGAGCAGCAGCCGATGCTCCAGGTGCGTGACGCTCAGGCCGCCTTCCGCCGCGAGCTTGGTGAACTCGCGCCGGTAATGCTGAGTGGTGTTCCACATCCGGTGGATGATCTGCCACATCTCGCCCGATGCCGCCCCGGCGTAACTGGACAGATGGAACTCCCGGTCGGCGCGCATGAACGCGTCGAGTTCGGCCCCCGCCTCCATCTCGCCGACGAGCCGGCCGAGACGCTCGATGACGGCGGGGTCAAGCCGCGGCATGCTGGTGCGCAGGAGCAGCGGTTCCAGTCGCTCGCGGATGAGGTAGGTCTCGACGCACTCGCGCAGCGTCAGCTTGGTGACCCAGGCGCCCGAGTTGGCGACGAGGGTGACGAGCCCCTCGGAGTCGAGCATCCGCAGGGCCTCGCGCACCGGGATGCGGCTGGCGCCGGAGCGCGCCGCGACGTCCTCCTGCCTGATGCGCTCACCGGGCAGGTACCTTCCGCCCAGGATCGCGGTGCGGAGGCTGTCCGCGATCCGGTGGCTCGCGACGTTCTCCCGGTACCCGGTGTCGTGACTCATTGTGCCGGATACCCCGGATGCCAGAGCTTGACGGCGGCTTCGGACTCATACGCCTTGCCCGCCGGGAAGCTCACCAGCTCGAACTGCATTCCCCACGGGGTGAGGAAGTACTGCCAGCGCTGCCCGGCCGAGGCGTTGCGGCTCGCGACCGGCCCGGCGAGCAGCCGCACGCCGTTGGCGCGCAGGTAGGCGACGGCCTCATCCATGTCATCGACGTAGAGGGCCACGTGGTGGCCGCCCACGTCGCTGTTGCGCGGCTGCGGCCGCTGGCCCGGCAGGGGTTCGTACTCGAAGACCTCGAAGTTGAGGCCGAAGCCGCAGCGGTAGAACCGGATTTCCCGGACGACCGCACCCGGCTCGACGTTGAGGTGATCAAGCATCCAGTCGTCTTCGTGCCGCATCTCGGGCAGCGAGTAGACGTGGTCGAAGCCCAGCACGTCCACGAAGAACGCGTGCGCCTGCTCCATATCGGGAACGGTGATGCCGATGTGGTCGCCGCCGCGCAGTCCGGGAATTCCTGTGCCCATGGGCCCTCCTCGACCGTTAATGTATCCAATATCTCCCAGCTCCGGCCGAATTTCCAGTAATTCTGCCAAGTTAGCCGTTGATATGGATCCATTTGCGCGATAGCCTCCTGCCAGGCGGTCGGCACATCGAGGGAGATGCGGATGCCACGTTCCAAGCGCCTTCATCCCGCGGCGGAGTGGATCGAGCTGAGTACGACGGCGGCGGACTGGAAGGCGGCCGACCCCGCGTTGCTCGCGACCATGCTCGGGGAACTGCACCTCATCCGGGCCTTCGAGGAGACGGTCCTCGAGCTCGCCGCCGAGGGCCTCGTGCACGGCCCGGCGCACTCCAGCATCGGCCAGGAGGGCGGCGCGGTCGGCTCCATCGTCTCGCTGCGGTCAGCGGACGCCGTCAACGGCTCCCATCGCGGCCACCACCAGTTCCTTGCCAAAGCCATCACGCACGTGACGAAGGGTGTGCTCGACCCGGCGGACCTCGTGACGCCGGAGGTGCGGACCGTTCTGCAGCGCACGCTCGCCGAGATCCTCGGGCTCGCCCAGGGCTACTGCCGCGGCCGCGGCGGTTCCATGCACTTGCAGTGGTTCGAAGCCGGGGCGCTCGGCACCAACGCCATCGTCGGGGGCGGCGTGCCGATGGCGGCCGGCAACGCCTGGGCCCAGCAGCACTCCGGCACCGACGACCTCACGGTCACCTACTTCGGCGACGGTGCGGTCAACATCGGCTCGGTGCTGGAGAGCCTCAATCTCACTTCTGCGTGGCGGCTGCCGCTCTGCTTCTTCATCGAGAACAACCTCTACGCCGTCTCGACTGGCGTCGAGGAGGCCACCGGGGAGCCGCGGCTGTCGGCGCGGGCGCTCGGTTTCGGCATCCCCGCCTGGCGGGTCGACGGGATGGACCCGCTCGCCGTGCACCTCGCGATGCAGCAAGCGCAGCAGAGGCTGCGCGCGGGCGACGGCCCGGTCGTCATCGAGGCGCTCGTCTACCGCTTCTTCCACCAGAACGGTCCCTTCCCCGGCAGCGCCTTCGGCTACCGCACCAAGGAGGAAGAGGCCGCGTGGCGCGCCCGCGATCCGGTTGGCCGTGTCGCGGGCGAGATGACCAAGCTCGGCCTCATCGACGAGGCGGGAGTCGCTTCCGTCCGCGAGCAGGCGCGCCACGCCATGAGGCTGGCCGCCGACGCGCTGGTCGAGCAGGACCCGGGCGCCAAGCCCGGCACCCGCCGCATTCGTCCCGACCTGTGGCCGGATCCCGCCTTCGTCGACGTCGGCATCCGCGGCGACCTCTCCGAACTCGCCGGCGCGCGGACGGTCGAGCAGCGGGACTTCACCGGCGAGCTCGCGCGCGGCAAGTTCATCGACGCCGTGGCCAGGGTCATGGACCGGCGGATGGGCGAGGACCCGCGCATCGTCGTGCTCGGTGAGGACGTGCACCGCCTGGGCGGCGGCACGAACGGCGCGACCAAGGGCTTGCCGAAGAAGTATCCCGGTCGCGTGCTCGGCACGCCGATCAGCGAGAACGCCTTCGCCGGGCTTGGCGGCGGTCTCGCCCTCGATGGCCGTTTCCGCCCGGTCGTCGAGTTCATGTACCCCGACTTCCTCTGGGTCGCGGCCGACCAGGTGTTCAACCAGATCGGCAAGGCCCGGCACATGTTCGGCGGCCGCAACCCGGTGCCGCTGGTGCTGCGCACGAAGGTCGCCCTGGGTTCCGGTTACGGCTCCCAGCACCTGATGGACCCCGCGGGCATCTTCGCGACGAGCCCTGGCTGGCGGATCATGGCCGCCTCGACCCCCTACGACTACGTCGGCCTGATGAACGCGGCGCTCGCGCTCGGCGACCCGGTGCTCATGATCGAGCATGTCGACCTCTACGGCTCCGAGGGCGAGATCCCGGTCGACGACCTTGACTACCAGATCCCCTTCGGGCGGGCCGCCGTGCGGCGCGAAGGCCAGGACGTGACGGTGCTCACTTATCTGTCGATGGTCGAGCACGCACGGCAGGCGATCGAGCAGACCGGCGTCGACGCCGAGCTCATCGACCTGCGCTTCCTCGACCGGGCGAGCCTGGACTGGCAGACCATCGGGACGAGCATCGCCAAGACGAACGCGGTGCTCATCGTCGAGCAGGGCGCCCAGGGCACCTCCTACGGCGGCTGGCTCGCCGACGAGGTCCAGCGCCGCTTCTTCGACTGGCTCGACCAGCCCGTGCAGCGCGTGTCCGGCTCCGAGGCGAGCCCGAGCATCTCGAAGGTGCTCGAGCGCGCCGCGATCGCCCGGACCGAGGAAGTCGCCGCGGGTCTCGAACGAGTGCGCGCCGGCTTCGGGGGGGTCGGCTGATGGCGTCCGTCGTGCGGATGCCGAGCGTGCTCGCTGGCGCGACAGAGGCGGTGGTCGCCAGCTGGCTGGTCGCCCCGGGCGACACCGTCGCCGTCGGCGACCCGCTCGCCGAGATCGAGACCGAGAAGGCGATCGTCGAGTACGGCGCGGAGGAGGCCGGGGTCGTCGGGCGGATCGTGCTGGCCGCGGGGGATACCGGCGAGATCGGCGCGCCCATCGCGGTGCTCGTGAAGGACGGCGAGACCGACGCCGACATCGACGCCGCCCTCGGCGGCGGAGCACCCGCCCCCGGCCCCGCCCCCGCCGCCGCCCCCGGCCCCGCCCCCGCCGCCGCAACCGCCCCCGCTGCTGCGTCTGCGCCTGCCCGGGCTCCCGCCCAGACCCGCCTCTTCGCGAGCCCGATCGTGCGCAAGATCGCCAGCGAGAAGGGCATCGATCTCACCACCATCGCCGGGACGGGCCCGAACGGCCGGATCGTCCGCCGCGACCTCGAACGGCTCGCCGGCCGGAGTCGGCGGCCTGCGGGCGACGCCCACGATGGCGGCCAGCCGGCCCCGCAGCCGGCCGCGGCCCAGGCATCCCCGGCCCAGGCATCCCCGGCTCGGGCCTCCGCCGCCGGCACGCTGATCCCGCACCCGCCCGCCCGCCGCGCCATCGCGCGCCGTCTCACCGAGAGCAAGGCGACGACGCCGCACTTCTACCTGGCCACCGAGTGCGTCGTCGAGGAGCTGCTCGGGCTGCGCCAGCGGATCAACCAGACGGCACCGGTGAAGATCTCGATCAACGACTTCGTCATCATGGCGGTCGCCGCGGCCTTCGGTGACGTGCCGGAGGCGAACGTCACCTGGACCGACGAGGGGCTGATGACGCATCCCTCCGTCGACCTGTCGATCGCTGTCGCGACCGACCGCGGCCTGGTCACGCCGGTGCTGCGCGACGCGGCGGCCAAGCGCCTCTCCGTGATCGCCGCCGAGGCGCAGTCCCTCGCTCAGCGCGCCCGCGACCGGCGGCTGCTGCAGCACGAGCTGGAAGGCGGCGCCTTCTCGATCTCCAACCTCGGCATGTACGGGACGCTGGAGTTCGCCGCGATTATCAACCCGCCGCAATCGGGCATCCTCGCCGTGGGCGCGGCCAGGCCGCAGGCGGTCGTCGTCGACGGCGCCGTGACCGTGGCGAACGTCATCCGCTGCACCCTGTCGGTCGATCATCGCGCGATCGACGGAGCCCTCGCGGCCCGCTGGCTCGCGGCCTTCACGGCTCACCTCCAGGACCCGCTGGGCATGATCATCTGAGCCGACACGCAAGTTGCACGTCAAGCCCCGCCCCCGCGTCCCCCCGCCCCCCGCCCCCGCCCCCCGCCGCCCGGTCCGCTCCGCGCAGCAACGGAATGAAACCAGGCTTTCAGCACACAGGAGCGTGCTGAAACCGGGGTTTCATGCCCCAGCGAGCCGCCGCGCCGCACAACCTCCGGGGCTCCTGTTACGGCTGAGGACCCAGCCGGGTCGGCGTTCCTGATCGCGGCTATCTGTAGCGCCTTTGGCGGCAGTGCCGTGCCACGATCCGTTCCTGAAGGTGGGAGACTGCAGACCATCCCGCGTTCTGCGACCAAGACGCTCATGTTCCAGGACCGGCCCGCCTCAACCGTCCGGACTCCGCGCCGGCCATCCGGCCCACTACGAATAAGGACCGCTGGCATGCCAGTCTCCGCTGATCCGCGCTATCCGAAGTCCTTCCGCGACGTGCTGGGCGCTCGGATGGCCTACATCGAGGTGGGGAGCGGCGATCCGATCGTGTTCCTGCACGGGAACCCGACGTCCTCTTACCTGTGGCGGAACGTTATGCCGCATGTCGAGGGCCTAGGCCGGCTGATCGCGCCGGACCTGATCGGCATGGGCGACTCCGCGAAGCTCCCCGATTCCGGTCCGGGCCGGTACACCTTCGCCGAGCACCGCCGGTACCTTGACGCTCTGCTCGAAGGGCTCGGTGTCGACGCCGCCGTGACGCTGGTGGTCCACGACTGGGGATCGGCCCTCGGCTTCGACTGGGCGAACCGGCACCGCCGTGCGGTCAAGGGCATCGCGTACATGGAGGCGATCGTCCGGCCCATCACGTGGGAGGAGTGGCCCGCTGCGGGCCGCCGCGCGTTCGAGGGATTCCGGTCTCCCGCCGGGGAGCGTATGGTCCTCGACGACAACGTCTTCGTCGAACGGGTCCTGCCGGGTTCGGTGCTGCGCGGCCTCACCGAGCAGGAAATGGATGTCTACCGGCGGCCGTTTCTGCGGCCCGGCGAGGACCGGCGACCGACCCTGACCTGGCCCCGCCAGATCCCCATCGACAACGAGCCGGCCGAGGTAGCTGCCGTCGTCTCCGGTTACGCCGACTGGCTGGCCGTTGACCGCACCGTTCCCAAGCTGTTCGTGAACGCCGAGCCCGGCATCATTCTCACCGGCCGCCAGCGAGAGTTCTGCCGGGCCTGGCCGAATCAGACCGAGGTAACGGTCGCCGGCAGCCACTTCATCCAGGAGGACTCACCGGACGAGATCGGCATCGCCATCGCCGACTGGTATCGCGACACGCTCACCCTCCGGTAGCCACTGCTCAGGCTCCCTGGCTCGCGAGCACGTCGCTCCGCTGGTGATGCAGCAGGCGCGCCCGGGAGGCGGCGATCTCCCCCAGCGCCGCTTCCCGGCCCTCGAAGCCCGTCGTCGACGTCGATTTGCCTGGCTCGAGCGCCTTGTAGACATCGAAGAAGTGATGGATCTCGCTGCGCAGATGGGTCGGCATGTCGCCGAGGTCCCGCACCTGGTCCCAGCGCGGATCACCCAGGGGGACGCAGATGATCTTGGCGTCCGGGCCTTTCTCGTCTTCCATCCAGAAGATCCCGATCGGCCGGGCGCTGACCCAGCACCCGGGGAACACCGGCTCCTCCATCAGCACCATGGCGTCCAGCGGATCACCGTCCTCGGCGAGGGTGTCGGGAACGAAGCCGTAGTCGGCCGGGTAGACGGTCGCCGAGAACAACCGCCGGTCCAGGTGCATCACATGGCGGTCGTGGTCGAACTCGTACTTGTTCCGGCTCCCCCGGGGCACCTCGATGACCACCTCCATCGCGATGGCGCTGAAATCCTCGGCGTCGTCCGCGGCCGGCGGCCCGGTGGGGACCGGCTCGCTCACCCCCGCCAGCTGCGCGATCCGGTCCGTCGGTATCCCCGGCCATAGCCCGGCCAGCAGCTTGGAGAACACTTCCTCACTGGTCCCGACACCGTCCACGAGAAGCAGCTGGTCGCGGCGATCAAACCAGTCGAGCAACGGCTGGGTCTGCTGATCGTGCAAGGTCAGCCGGCGCGTGACCGCCTCCTCGGTGTCGTCGGCGCGCCGCTGCACCACCCCGCCGCACGCTCCGCACGTCCACGTCTCGAGTCCGCGGGCCCGCTCCACGCTGTAGATACGGCCGCAGCCGGTGCACACCCGGCGGGCCAGCAGCCTGGCCCGGGCCACCTCGAGCGGTACGTCGATGACCACCGCGCGGTCCAGCGCGGTGTCCGCGAGGATGCCCTCCAGGACCCCGGCTTGCTGCACGGTCCGGGGAAAGCCGTCCAGGACGAAGCCGCCGCTGCGCACGTCGGGCGCGGCCAGCCGCTCGGCCACCAAGGACACCACGAGGTCGTCTTCCACTAGCTCGCCGCGTTCCATCGTGTCCCGGGCCCGCCAGCAGGCCGGCGACCCGGACCTGGCTGCCTCGCGGAGCACGTCGCCCACTGAGATGTGCGGCACCACGAGCAGCCGGGCGAGCTGGACGCCCTGGGTGCCCTTTCCCGAGCCCTGGCGTCCTAGCATCACCACGCGCAAGCCGAACAGCATCGACGTCATAGCCTGCCTCCGTCATCTGGGTCATCAGCGGGCAGGTAGCCCCGTAGGCGCAGGTAAGCCAGCAGCTGGCTCGCGGCTTCTTCCGGGGGCAGCGGGCCGACCAGGGTCGGCGGGGTGCGCTGCACGAGCGCCCCGGTCAGCTCCAGCGTGCGGTGCAGCGCGGTGCCGGCCGGCCCGGGAAGCTCGCGCGGCCGCGGCCGGTACGGGTGGGTACCGAGGACCCTGATCCGCCGCGCCGCGGCTACGGGCGTGCTGGCTACCGTGATCGCGGTGTTTCCCGCGGCCAGGGTGGCGGGCAGCCCGGCCCGCCGCAGGCGCACGCCGGCCGCCTCGACGGACACTACGGCAGGCGGCCGCACCATCAGCACCTCACGGCGGCCACCGTCGAGGCGGCGGTGCACCCGCAGCGTATGGTCGTCCGCCGGCTCGAGCCGCACGCATCCGAGGGCCTGCTCCGCGCCCAGCGACGCCGCCAGGAACGCGGGAAACGAGCCGGTGGCCCGGTCGGCGGCCAGATCGCCGCACAGCACCAGGTCCGGCACCCCGAAATGCTGGCGGAGGGCCGCAGCGAACGCGGCGGCCGATTCCTGTTCGCCGCCGACCAGGGCGGCCGGGCGCGGGCCCGCCGCCGAGCTGGGCACCTCCACCCGCAGCGCCTGGTCCGCGCCGGCGGCCAGCGCGTCCCGCAGCATCTCATCGGCCTCGGCCGGGGCGACGCTGGCCGCCACCACCTGGGCATCCCATTTCTCCCCCAGGCGCAGCGCGTACTCCAGGGCGGCGAGCTCCGACGCGTTCGGGCCGCGGTCGCGGCGGTTGGCCTTCACCGCCCCGGTGAGCGGGTCGACCTCGGTCTCGCGCCAGGACCAGCTAAGGGCGGCCACGATCATTCGCATGTTCTGTCAGCCCTTCCGGAACACGACACCGTCGCCGCCGGCCGGGTACGTCCAGGTGATCGCGCCGTCAGCGTTGCACACCTGATAGCAGGTTCCGCATTCGAAGCACTGCTCGTAGTTGAACAGGATGCCGCCGTCAGTGGTGGGTACGAACAGGCCGGCCGGGCAGGCGTGCACGCAGGCCTTGGTCGTGCAGGAGCGGCATACTTCGGAGTCGACGGTGATGTGGGCACGTTCCGCGACGCGGAACTCGACCGTCGCCATCCGCTCGTCGAAGGACACGTCGGCGTAACTCATCACTTCACTCCTCACCGGAAGGCCCGGAACGCCTGCCAGCCATCCTTGGCCAGATGCCGTAGCTGCACTTTGTTGCGCCGGACCGCCCGGAAGAACTCCCTGGCCATGCCGAGCTTGGGCTGGGGGTTGGTGACGGTGAATACCTGCTCCACGAAATCGCAGGCCAGCCGGGGGTAATCCCGTTGCATCCGGTCGGCGAGGACGATATCGGCGGCATTGCGCAGCCGCTTGTGGTCGGCGAGCACGAAACACGACTCCAGCTGCCGCCGGTAGCCCGCCAGCCCGCGCGCCGAGGTGTCGCCGGCCGCGATCGCCTCGGCCGCGGTCCGGCCGGCGGCCAGCCCCGCGCCTATCGCGAAGTTGACTCCTTCCAGCCAGAGCCCGGCGGCTAGGCACATGGACGCGGCGTCCCCGGCCACCAGCATGCCGTCGACGGCCAGCCGCGGCATGGCCCGGTATCCGCCCTCGGGCACCAGGTGCGCGGAGTACTCCTTCAGTTCGGCTCCCCGTAGGTACGGCGCGATCGCCGGGTGCGCCTTGACGCCGGCGACAAGCTCTTCGGGCCGGATCCCGGCCTCGGCCAGGCCGGTCAGGCCGACGACGACGCCGACGCTGACCGTGTCGAGGTTGGTGTAAAGGAAGCCGCCGCCGGGGATGCCGCTGGTGCAGCCGACCATCTCGATGTCCAGGCCCTGGTCGCCAACCAGGCCGAACCGCTCGTTGATCACGTCGCGCGGCAGCGCGAGGGTCTCCTTGACACCGAGGGTGGTGTGCGCCGGGCTGGTGCGCGGCAGCAGCCCGGCCTCCTTGGCCAGGAACGAGTTCACGCCGTCGCAGGCGATCACGATCCGGGCGCGGATGTCGCCGTCTGACCGGTCGGTGCGCACCCCGCCGATCCGCCCGTCGGCGTCCCGCAGCAGGCCCGTGGCCACCGTCGAGGTGACCAGCCGGGCGCCCGCCGCGACCGCCTTGCCGGCCAGCCAGGAGTCGAAGTCGGCGCGGTAGGTGGTCATCCCGTTGTAAGGCGGGCGGTCCCAGGCACTAGTCCGGTAGTCGACGGTCAGCGCCTGGGTCGGCGTCATCAGCATGGTGGAGCGCCGGGTCACCCACCGCTGTACCGGCACCTCGGTCCACCACTGCGGCACGATCTCGTCGAGGATCCGCCCGTAGACGACGCCGCCGTAGACATTTTTCGCGCCGGGAAAGGCCCCGCGCTCCACGATGACCACATCGCGGCCCGCCTTGGCCAGCTCCAGGGCCGCCGCGGACCCGGCGGGCCCCGCCCCGACGACCACCGCGTCGACGGTTACCGGCTCATCCGCCATGGCTTGCTCCCTCCCGCGGCTGGGCCTCGGGGCCGCCCGGCGCCCTGGTCACGCCGAGCCGCTTGGCCAGCTCGCTGAGTACCGCGGGGGCGTCGGCCACGATCCCGAGGTCAGCCATGGCCGTCATCGGGCAGGACGGATCGGTGTTCACGCTCACCACATGCTCCGGCGCGCCGAGGCCGCCGACGTGCTGCGCGGCCCCGGAAATGCCGAATGCGATGTAGAGCTCCGGGTTGACGGAAACGCCGGTGGTGCCGATCTGCCGGTCGTAGCTCATCCACCCCGCGTCGGTCACCACCCGGGTGGCGCCCGCACTGGCCCCGAGCGCGGCGCCGACGTCGGCCAGCAATCGCATCACGGCCGTCCCGTCAGTGCCGGCCGGCACCAGGCCGGCGCCGCCGCCCGCGATCCGGCGAGCTTCGGCTAGGTCCACCACTGTCGGCTCGGGCTGCAGCACCTCGACGTTCTCAGCGTCACGGCTGGCCTGCGGAGCAGCCGGGGATAGCGCGCTCACCTGGGCCGGCTGCGCCGGCTGAAGCGGGCCGCGCAGGCCCGGCCGCAGCGTGACCAGGACCGGCCCGTCCACCGCTACCCGCACCGACAGCCGGTCGTCGAGCCTGGTTACCTCCACCTCGCCCGGCGCGCACCGGACGGCGCCGGCCAGCAGCGGCCGGCCCAGGATCACGGCCAGCCTCGGCGCGAGATCACGGCCGTCCGGCGACGCCGGCAGCAGGATCATGTCCACGCCCGCCAGTGCCGGCGCCAGCACGCCGGCCAGCGCGGCGGGCGCGACCGAGGACGCCTCGAGCAGCCACACCCGGCTGGCGATGCCCAGCCCGTCCGCCGCCTCACCGGTCCCCGATCCCGCGACCAGCGCCGCGCCGCCCGCCTCGGCCACCGTCTCGGCTGCGCCCGCAGGCAACTGACCGTCGCGGACCACCACGACGGCCAGGACCTTCACGTCGGCTGGAATAGTCATAGCGCGATCGCCACCCGGTGTCCCTCGATCACGGCCGCGTGCGCCCGGCGCGGCGCGACGCAGTCGCCGACGCGATGCACCTCGAACGGCGCGTCCTGCAGCTCCTGCCACAGCTCGTCCTCGGGTGCCTGATGAACCGCGCACACCACCCAGTCGCACTGCCGCTGCGCGGGCTCGCCGGTCGGATGATGCAGCAGTGAGAGCGTCACCCCGCCGCCGCGCCCGTCCGGCCCGTCGTCTTCGGCGGCACCCATCACCACCAGGTCGGTCGCCTGGCGGATTCCCTTGGCGTGCGCCCGCACGTTGAAGGTCTCCATGTCCAGGGTGATGCCGAGATCCTGGCCCACGACCATGCCGGCGGTGATGATCTCCACCTCGCAGCCGCGGTCGGCCAGCAGCTCGGCGACGCTGGTGGCCTGGTGGAAGCCGAGGTCGTCGACCACGACTACCTGCCCGGCCGGCTCGGCGCGGCCTTCGAGCACATCGCGCACGTCCACGACGCGCGGCAGCCCGGCGGCCCAGTAAGGCGGCTGTGGCCGCGCTCCGGTCGCCAGCACCACGGCGTCGGGTGACTCACCGAGCAGCCAGGGCCCGGTGGCGGCCACGCCGGTCCTGATCTCCACCCCGTGCCGCTGGCACTCGCCCGCGAGGTTGCGGACCACGTCGAGAAACTCGGCCCGGGATGGCACGGACGCGGCCGCGGCCACCTGCCCGCCGGTCCGCGGCTGCCGCTCGAGCAGCGTCACGTGATGGCCGCGCTGCGCCGCCGTGGCGGCTGCCTGCAGGCCGGCCCGCCGCCGACCACGATCACCCGGCGTCCCCGGCGGCGCGGCGGCGGGAGCGGGACAGCCTCCCGGCCGGTGCGAGGATTTTCTATGCAGCCCAGCCACCGGTTCAAGCCCATCCGGCCGACGCATTCCTGGTTGCAGGACAGGCAGGTGCGGATCTCGGTGGCATGCCCCGACCGGGCCTTGGCCGCGAAGTCGGGATCGGCGATCTGGCCGCGCACGACGCCCACCAGATCGCAGTGCCCCTCAGCCAGCGCGCGCTCGGCCTGGACGGGGTCCTTGATGCGGCCCACGCCGATAACCGGCAGGCTGACCTCCCGGCGCATCGCGTTGGCGATGAACAGGGCGTAGCCGGGCGGGATGCTCATCGAGGCCTCGATCATGAACAGCGTCGCGGTGGCCACGCCGATCGAGGTGTTGATGTAGTCGACCTGGCCGGTGGCCTCCATCATCCTGGCCACCTCGACCGCCTCGGCCAGCGTGCTCCCGCCCTCGATCAGCTCGTCGCCGCAGATCCGCACGCCAAGCGCGCGGTCGGGCCCGATCGCCTCGCGCACCGCGTCGACGATTTCCAGCAGGATGCGGGCCCGGGCCGGCAGCGAGCCGCCGTACGCATCGGTGCGCTTGTTCGTCGCGGGGGACAGGAACCCGCGGACGATGGAGGAATGCGAGCATTGCAGCTCCACGCCGTCGAAGCCGCCTTCGGCGCAGTGCCCGGCGACCGTGCCGTAGCCGGCCACGATCTCGGCGATCTCGTGCCGCTCCACGGCCTTGGGCACCTCGCGGAACATCGGGTCAGGCACCGGGCTGGGCGCCCACACCGGCAGCCGGGAGAACATCGACGAGGCCTGCCCGCCGTTGTGGTTGAGCTGCGCGAAGATCGGCACGTCGTACGCGTGCGCCGCCGCGGTCATCTTCTGGTAGCCGGGGATGACCGAACGGTGGAAGCCGTGGATCAGCTTCTCGTAGGGCCAGTCGGTGGGATGAGTCGAGTGCTCCTCGGTGATGATCAGGCCGACGCCGCCCGCCGCGCGTGCCGCGTAGTAGTCGGCGTGCTGCTGGGTCGGGAGGCCGTCCTCGGCGTAGTTGGTCAGGTGCGCGGAAAACACGATCCGGTTGCGGACCACTACCGGGCCGATCCGCAGCGGCGAGAACAGGTGCCGGTACCTGCTGGCCCCGCTCATCGGCGGCCGCCGGTCACGGTCAGGGTGGCCAGCTCGGGAAGCTGATCGGCCGCGGAGATCGCGATCGCCGCCCGGCGCCCCTCGAGCACCGCCTCGAGCACCGTCCGGGGAGCCACGCAGTCGCCGGCCCGCAACGTGCCCGGCCGCTGCAGGTACAGGGCCTCATCAGGCAGCCGGTGCCCGCAGTGCACGACGAACCCGCAGTCCACCGTGCGCTGCTCGCCGGTCCACCGGTCCTCGAGCAGCACATGATCGCCGGCCGCCGCCCGCAGCAGGGCGCGCAGCTCGCGTCGCACGCCCGCCCGCTGCAGCCGCGAGTTGGCCTCGGCGAGGTCGCCCGTGAGAGCCAGCTGGGTACCGGCGATCTGGTCCTGAGTGACGATCGACGTCGGCCGGCCATGCGCAGCCAGCAGCTCGGCGACACCGACCCCCACCGGCCCGCCGATCGGGTCGAACACGACGGCCCGGCCTTCCGGGAGCTGGTCAAGGCCGCCGGAGCTCGCCAGGGCGACCAGGTCGGCAGCCTCCACCACATGCGCGCCCGGCGCGATGCCGTAGTCACGCGGGCCGGGCACGGACCCGGTGGCCAGCAGCACGCGGATGCCCTGGGCGATGGCGTCGTCCAGTTCCCCCGCGCTGACCTCGTGGCCCAGCGAGACGGTCACGTCCAGCCGCGCCAGCTCCCGGCGCCACCAGTCCACCGCCACGCCCAGCCGGTGGCGGCCACCGACCGCGGCCGCTGCCGTCAGCATGCCGCCCAGGGCCGGCCCGCGCTCGGCCAGCCGCACCCGGTGTCCGCGCTCGGCCAGCACCCTGGCCGCCTCCAGGCCGGCCGGGCCGCCGCCGACGACCAGCACCTCAGTCCGGTTCCGGTCCCGGTCCCGGCCGCGGCCACCGTCGCCGTCGCCGTCGGCTTCGTGACCGCTGCCGGGCTCGATCACGCAGGTGATGACCGGGTTCCTGTTGTCGCGGACCATGCACGCCTGATTGCACAGCAGGCAGGGGCGAATCCGGTCCGGCTGGCCGGCCCGCAGCCGCGTGACCAGGTCAGGATCGGTGATCTGAGCCCTGGTCATCTCCACCAGGTCGGCCGCCCCGTCGGTCAGCGCCCACGAAGCCTGAGCCGGGTCCACCACGCTGCCCTGCAGGACCACCGGGATCGCCCCACCCACCGCCGCCCGGACCTGACGGCAGAGCTCAATGCCGAAGCCAGGCTCGGAGTGCAGATCGGGCCGGGTGGCCGGCACCGAGTAGATCGACCCGCGCACTACCACCAGGTAGTCGAGCTGCCCGGCCAGCCGTGCGGCCGATTCGGCGGCCAGCTCGGGCGTCACGCCGGCCCAGGGGGCGAGCTCGTCGCAGCACAGCCGCAGGCCGAGCACCCGGTCACGGCCGAGCGCGGTGCGCACGGAGCGCAGCACGCGCTCGGTCAGCAGCAGCCGGTCCTGGCCGTAGGCGTCGGTGCGCTGGTTGGTCAGCCCGGAGGCGAACTGGCGCAGCAGCGAGTACTGGCCGGCGTTGATCTCCACACCGTGCAGCCCGGATCGGCGCGCCAGGGCAGCGGCGGCCGCGAACCCGTCGACCACCGCGTTGATCTCGGTCTCCGCCATCTCCATGGGCAGCTCACGAGAGGTGGCATCCGGAACCCGCGACGGTGCCCAGAGCGCGGCCTGGGAAAACGCTGAGGAGCCCTGCATCCCGGCGTGGCCGAGCCCGGCGAGCACCAGCGTCCCGTGCGGCGCGCAGGCCGCGACGGTCTGCGACCAGCCCGGCTCGCAGTCCGCGGCCAGCGGCGCGCGCTCATAGGGCCAGTCCGACGGATGCACGCTGGCGATCTCGGTCACGATGACGCCGCAGCCGCCCGCCGCCCGGCGCCCGTAGTAGGCGACATGCCGCGCCGAGATGGCCCGGCCCCGGCCCAGGTTGGTCTCGTGCGGGCCGAACATCACCCGGCTCGGCACGCGACCCGTCTGGCCCACCGTGAGGGGCTCGAGCAGGTTCACGTCGCGGCCCTCGCGGCGATCCGGTCAAGCGGAACGAAGACCGGGCCGGAGTTCCCCGGTCGGCGCCTGGAGTGGCCAGGTGATGCCTGCGGCCGGTCCGGCAGGCATACCTTGGCCAGCTCGCGCTCGCCATGTCCCAGCACGCACTCCGGGTCCGGCCCGTCCAGCGGCAGCCCGGTGAAGAACTTCGCCGCCATGCACCCGCCCTGGCAGGCGTCGAACATCCCGCACGACGCGCAGGCGCCCGCGGCGGCCGGCTCACGCAGCCTGAGCAGCAGCTCGGATTCGCGCCACAGCCGGGTGAAGCCGCCGGGCTCGCGCACGTTGCCCGCCCGGAATTCCTCGTGCAGCACGAACGGGCAGGCGTAGACGTCGCCGACCGGATCGATCAGGCAGACCACGCGGCCCGCGCCGCACAGGTTGAGTCCCGGCAGCGGGGCGCCGAGCGCGGACAGGTGGAAGAACGAGTCGCCGGTCAGCACGTCCGGCCGCGCGGACAGCCAGTCGTACAGCAGGCGCTGCTGAGCCGCGGTCGGGTGCAGGTCGGCCCAGCTGTCGGCGCCCCGGCCGGAGGGCCTGAGCCTGGTCACCCGCAGCAGAGCGCCGTAGCCATCGGCGATCTGCTTGAACTTGTCGAGCTGCGGCACATTCTGCCTGGTCACCACGATGGAGATCTTGAACTCGCCGAAGCCTGCCGCGGCGAGGTTGTCCATCGCCCGCCGCGCCAGAGCGAAGCTGCCGGTGCCCCGGACCGCGTCGTTGACGTCCGCGGTCGCCCCGTCGATGGAGATCTGCACGTCCACGTAGTCGGTCCGGGCCAGCCGCTGCGCTGCTCGCTTATCCAGCCGGACGCCATTGGTGGAGAATTTGATGCCCACGTGGTGCGCGACGCTGTAGTCGAGCAGGTCCCAGAAGTCCGGGCGCAGCGTCGGCTCGCCGCCCCCGATGTTCGCGTAGAACACCTGCATCCGCTCCAGCTCGTCGACCACCCGCATGCATTCGGCCGTGCTGAGCTCGCGTGGGTCACGCCGCCCGGACGCGCTCAGGCAGTGCACGCACTGCAGGTTGCACGCATAGGTGAGTTCCCAGGTCAGGCAGATCGGCGCGGTCAGCCCGCCCTTGAACTGCTCGGTCAGGGTGGCGGCTGGCTGGGGCAGGCTGGGTTGCTCAGTACGCATCGATAACCTCCGAATCGGCCAGCGCGGCCAGCGCCGCGGCGTAACGCGCCCGCTCCCGGACGGGCACGCCGGCTGCGGCCAGGGCGTCGGCCGCACTGTCGTGGCGCTCCAGGAGCTGGACCACGGTGACCAGCTGCCGGGTCTTCAGGAAGCTCAGCCGTCGGTTGCCGAAGTGATAGATCAGGGCGCCGAACGGCTCGGGGCGCAAGGTAGCCGCCGGGTTCAGCCGGTAGGCGCGGTCCAGGTCGAATGCCACGGGGTTCTCACAGATCGTCGCCGACGGGAAAAGGGAATGCGGCAAGAGGTCACGGCCGCGTCAGTAGACGCCGCACATTCCGTCGATGGATACCTCCTCGACGAGCAACTCATCCACCACAGAAATTTTTTCTTCTTCCGGGGCAGGGCTCTCACCGATCACTTCATCACATCCTTTTCCGCGGCCATCGGTACTCTTCCTGCTAACCGTAGGAGGCTGCCCGGGCGGCAGTAACTCCCTGACCGGGCAGTGATCCCTGGCCAAACGGGCAGGTACCTAAGCCGCGGACGGCCGCGATCCTGATGGCATGCCCACAATAGAAACGCCGCATTTTCTTATCCGGGATGGATGCGTCCGGCCGCGGTTTGGTCGCGCCGGGGTAAGCAACACCCTGGCCGATCACATCGCGGCCGAGCTCGTGCCGCTTGGGATGGTGCCGGACGGGTCGGCGTTCGAGCGGCTCTTCGTCGATACGGTCCTGGCGACCCATCGCGACCCGGGGCAGGCCTGGACGGCCTTTTACCGCAACACCATGCGGCGCCTGCGCCGCCCTGATCCCGGCGGGACGGACAGCGTCGCCACGTTCGCCCGCATCTACTCCCGCGCCCTGTCGCTGATCCGCGGCACGACCGTCCTGGACGTCGGGTGCTGCTTCGGCTTCCTCCCGCTGCTGGCCGCCGACCGGAACCCGCGACTGCGGATCCTGGGCACTGACCTCGTCCCTTCGGCTGTCGCACTGGCCGGCCGCATCTCCCGCGCACAGCGCAGCCCGGCCCGCTTCGCCGCAGCTGACCTGCTGGCCCTGCCGGTCTCCGATGAGTCGGTAGACACGGTCCTGGCGGTCCACGTCCTAGAGCATCTCCCGGCCGAGGTGTCCGCCCGGGCCCTCGCGCAGTTGCGCCGCGTCGCCCGGCACCGGGTGGTGGTCGCCGTGCCCCTGGAAGAGGCGCCGGACCCCACCTTCGGGCACGTCCAGGCCTTCGACCTGCCCCGGCTGGCCGGCCTCGGTGTCGACTCAGAGGCCCCGGGCTGGTCGCAGGCCGTGTACGCCGCCGACGGCGGGTGGCTGGTACTGGACCGGCACACTGCCCGATTGGCTAGGCAGCCACTGTCCTAATCGACGGTTCTGGCCGGCCAGGCGCCCGGTTTATCGGCTGAGATATTCCCCCGCTGGCCACCACGCCTTAATGTGCGAACTGTCCCCAGGGTGACGTCATAGCGCCAAGCTCGGCCCGCCAGAAAGGCAAGACATGCAAGTAGAAGAACTGCTCAAACCATTTCCTATCAAAGAGTTTCATCCATTCCCCCGGGCTATGCTGGGACCTGGCGCATGGGAACTCCTCGGGCCTGAGGCCAAAAAACTAGGCTTCAACCGGGTGCTCGTCATGACGTCGGGCCTGCGCGGCAGCGAGACCGTGCCGAAAATCGTCGGCTCGCTCCGCTATCACGGGCTCGAAGTCGTCGTTTACGACAAGGTCGAATCCAATCCCAAGGATTACAACGTCATGGACGCGGTCGCGCTCTACCAGGAAAACAAGTGCGACAGCTTCATCTCGATCGGCGGCGGATCGAGCCACGACGCCTGCAAGGGCGCCCGGATCTCGGTGGCCCACGACGGCCGCAGCGTGAATGAGTTCGAGGGGTTCAACAAGAGCGAGAACCCCAAGAACCCGCCGCACATCGCGGTTTCCACGACGGCAGGCACCGGGTCTGAGACCTCCTGGGCCTACGTCATCACCGACACGACGACCGACCCGAACCAGCCGCACAAGTACGTGGCCTTCGATGACGCGGCCGTGGCCACCCTCGCGGTCGACGACCCGACCCTGTACTACGACTGCCCGGTCGACTACACGGCGCAGTGCGGCTTCGACGTGCTCGCGCACGCCAGCGAGCCGTACGTCTCCCGGCTGAACTTCCCCCCGTCGCTGGGCAACGCGCTGTACGCGATCAAGCTCACCGCCGAGAACCTGCGCCAGGCGACCTGGAACCCGCAGGATCTGCCCGGCCGCGAGGGCATGATGTACGCGCAGTACATCGCGGCGCAGGCGTTCAACTCCGGCGGGCTGGGCATCATCCACTCCATCTCGCACGCCATAAGCGCCTTCTACGACCTCCACCACGGCCTGAACAACGCGATCGCGCTGCCCCGGGTCTGGGCGTTCAACATGCCGGTGGCCTACAAGCGCTTCGCCGAGATCGCCGCGGTGATGGGCGTGGACACACACGGCATGACCGACGTCCAGGCGGCCGAGGCCGCCCTGGCTGCGGCCATCCGGCTGCTCCGTGACGTCGGCGTGGCGGAGAAGTTCACCGACGTGACGCAGGACACCTACTCCAAGAACCGGCTCGGCAAGGGCCCGACCAAGTTCTACGAGAACTCGCCGGTGGTCCGCGGGGACGCCGAGGACATCGACCGGATCACCAACCACGTCCTCGGCGACGCCTGCACGCCGGGCAACGCCAAGGAGTGCACGTTCGAGACCGTCCGCCCGGTGGTCGAGCACTGCATGAACGGCGACCTGGATGACCTCCTCAGCTGAGATCCTGCCTCAGGTGGTAGGCCCGGTGCTGCCGCACCGGGCTTACCATTGGGCCCCACCTGGAGGACGAATGCCGTACTTCGAGACCGTCGATGACGTCACCGGCGCGCTGGCCGGCCACGGGTACATCGCCGACCGGCAGCTGTCAACGGCGGTATTCGTGCAGAGCCGCCTGGACAAGCCGCTGCTGGTCGAGGGGCCCGCCGGAGTCGGCAAGACCGAGCTGGCCAAGGCCATCGCCGCAGTCACCGGGCGCCGGCTGCTCAGGCTGCAGTGCTATGAGGGCCAGGACGACACCAAGGCTCTGTACGAGTGGGACTACGGTAAGCAGCTCCTGTACACCCAGATCCTGCGGGAGAAGATCGGCCAGCTGCTCGGCGACACCCCCGACCTGCACACCGCGATCGAGCGGATCGCACAGCAGGAGAGCGCCTTCTTCTCCGAGCGCTTCCTCGCCCCGCGCCCGCTGCTCGAAGCCATCCGCTCGCCCGATCCCGTGGTCCTGCTGATCGACGAGGTCGACCGCGCGGACGAGGCCCTGGAGGCGGTCTTCCTCGAAATGCTCGCCGAGTACCAGGTATCGGTGCCGGAGATAGGCACGTTCCTGGCCCGCCACCCGCCGTGCGTCATCCTCACCTCGAATAACACGCGCGACCTGTCCGCCGCGCTCAAGCGCCGCTGCCTGCACCTGTTTCTGGACTATCCGAGCGCCGAGCGCGAGCTCGAGATCCTGCGGAGCAAGAAAACGGGCCTGCCCGACGCGGCCGCCGAGCACCTCGTCCAGATCGTCCGCGGGCTGCGCGGGCTAGACCTTCGCAAGGCGCCTAGCATCTCGGAGACCGTGGACTGGGCCCGCACGCTGGCGGTGCTGGGAGTTGAGGAAATCGCCCCGGCCGTCCTCGCCGACACCATCTCGGTGGTGGTCAAGTACTCGCGCGACGTCCGGCGCGCGCTGGATGCGCTGCCGTCCCTGGTCGACCCGAATGCCGCCCTAGCCGACGAGCCCGGTCGCGACCACCCGCACGACCATGACCACGGTCACGAGCACAACGCTGAACACCGGCACGATGACGGTCAGGGACCGGACGCTGGTGCCGGTCAGGACGCCGATGCGAGGGCCGAACGAGCGGCCAAAGACCAGCCCGGGCGCCACGACGAGCGTTACTACGGGGCTCCCACACCGGCCGCCTCGGTCGCTTCCGGGGTCCGCGTCGTGCCCGCCAGCCAGGGCAGCCGCTCGTTCGCCAAGGGCCTCGCCCGCCGCCGGCCGCTGTAGCCTCGAGCGAGCCAAAGAATGGAAAAGAGCCTGCACCGGTTCGTGCGGCTCCTGCGCCTGCACGGGGTCCGCGTGTCGGTGACCGAGGCGCTCGACGCCATGCGCGCCGCGGCCACCCACGGCGCCCTGGCCGATCGCGAGACCCTGCGGTGCGTGCTGCGGGTGGCGCTCGTCAAGGACCGGCGCGACGAGGAGCTGTTCGACGAGCTCTTCGACCGCTACTTCCGGCTCGAACCGGTCGCGGCCGCTGAGCAGCAGGGCCATAGCCACGCTCACGACGACCTGGCCGACACCGGCACCGCGGAGTCGTACACGATTTCGCCGGAGGCCTCGCAGACTCCCCAGCAGGGTCATTCGCACGGCAAGCCGGCCGACATCCGCGAGTTCTTCCGCCAGCAGGATCTGGCGGCGGCCTACAACCTGCACCAGGAGGCCAACAAGATCGACCTGGCGTCGATGACGGACGAGATCGTGCTGTCCAAGGAGCGTGGCCGTCTGGCCTCCTCCGGCCCTCGCGTCCAGCTCGATACGTCCCGGCTGCACGGCGGGGGCCTGCCGGGCAAGCTGCAGAACAGCCCGGGGACCCGGCTCGACGCCGGCCTGACGGTGGCCGAGGAGCAGGCCCTGCTCGACTGGCTCGGCGATCCGGATGCCGACGTAACGGCGGACGCGGTCGCGGCCCTGGCGCGAGGGGCAGGCGGCGAGATCGCGAACCTAAGCGAGCTGCTCAAGCGCCACCTGGAGGCCCTGGCCGCCATGGACCGCCGGGCCATCGAGTCGCCGGAGCGGCCCGGATCCTTGAACGTCCGCACGCCCGCGGTCGGCGAGGCCGAACGTCGCCAGCTCGAGGAGACCCTGCGCCGGCTGGCCAAGACCATGCCCGGAGCCCTGACGCACCGGCGCATGGTCGCTGGCCGGGGCCGCGTCGACCCGGGTCGCACCATGCGCACCAACATGCGCTTCGACGGGATCCCGTTCCGGCCGGTGACGGTGGCGCGCAAGGAAGATAAGCCCCGCCTCGTCGTCCTCGCCGACGTGAGCCTGTCGGTCCGCCACACGGCGCGCTTCACCCTGTACTTGGTGCATGGCCTGCAGCGGCTGTTCGGCCAGGTGCGCACGTTCGCGTTCGTGGCCGACATAGTGGAGGTCACCGACCTGTTCGCCGAACATCCGGTGGAGCGCGCGCTGGAGGCGATCTTCGGCGGCGACGTGCTCGACGTCGACGCCGACTCCGACTACGGTGCCGCGTTCGGGCGATTCGGTGCGGACTTCCCTGAGCTGGTGACCCGGCGGACCACGGTGGTGATCCTCGGCGACGGTCGCGGCAACGGCCACGACGCCAACATGGGAGTCTTCGAGGAGATCGCCAGACGCTGCAAGCAGCTCATCTGGCTGACGCCGGAGAGGCGGAACGTCTGGCGGCTGGGCCGCTGCGATCTGCCGCGATACGCGGAACTGTGCGATCGCGTGGACGTGGTCCGGGACCTCGACGGGCTGGACCGCGCGACCGAGGACATCGTAGCCAGGCTGGCCGGACGCTGACCGGGCGCCCGCGGGCCGACCGTAGCCGCCCTAGCCTAGCGTGCGGCTGCGTTGCCGGCCGGAGCGGTCTGCAGCGGCGCGGTCGCGGTCGAGGCGGGCAGCGTCGAGGGGTCGACGAACGTGCTGCCGCCCGGCCCGGCCTGTACGGCCTCATGCAGCGCGCTGCCCTGCAGGTACTGGGGCCAGCTGAGGAACCACTCGGTCCAGCCGTTGTCCCAGGTGCCGCCCTTGGGGCTGCCCATGATCGTGATGGGGTCACCGGGCACGGCCAGGTTGTAGTACGTTTCGGCGTCGGCGGGCGACAGGTTGACGCAGCCGTGGCTGACGTTCTCGAAACCCTGCTGCCCCACTGACCAGTACGCGTCGTGGTAGTAATCCCCGCTGAAGGTGAACCGCACCGACCACGGCACCGACAGGCTGTATCCCGGGCCGGTCATCTGCACCGGGTTGGCCTTCTCGATGGTCAGGTAGCTCCCGTCGGGAGTATCGTCGCCCGGCCTGCCGGAGCTGATCGGCCAGTCGTAGCGGAGCTTGCCGTTGTAGTAGATCTGCGTGCGGTGCGTCGCGGTGTTCCCCACCGCCACCACCGACGGGCCGATGTCGAAGGTCTGGGTCAGGGTGTGGTAGCCGTACATGCCCGGCGCGGCCTGGACCCCGTTCAGGTGCCCGGTGAAGCTCACCGTGGTGCCGGGCGGCCAGTAATCACGCGGCCGGAAGTAGGCGCAGGTGACGGCCATGTTGCAGGGTTCATCCCAGTACCACGCGCCGACGACCGGCTTCGACGTCGTGATCTGCAGGGCCCGCTCGACCGCGGCCTTGTCGGTGATCGGCTCGCTGAAGTACAAGATGATCGGCATTCCTACGCCGTAGGCCTGGTTGGATCCCTCGAGGATCTCGGTCGTGAACGTGCGGCCCGGCGTCAGCGTGCGGAAGGTGCTCGTCGTGGTGACGGTGCCGCCGCCGCTCCGGGACGCCACCGCCGTCACCGTGTAGGCCTGCGAGACGTCAAGCGCCCACTGGCTGTGCCAGACCTTGCCGCCCTGGCGCAGATCCCCGGATACCGCATCGCCGGAGGTACGCACGGTGACGTTTTTCAGCGTGCCGCCGGTCGCCGTGACGGTGATGCCAGCGGACGGGTCGGCGTCGGCGGCGCCGTTCGCGGGCGTTATCGTCACCTTGGGGGCGGCTGTCGCGGGTCGGGGCGTCGCGGGCCTGGTCTTAGCGTTGGCCGCGGGACTTACCTGGCTCGTGCTGTGTCCGCTGCCGGTGCACGCCGCCGTCAGCAGGCCCAGCGCCATTACGGCGGCGGCGCCCACGCGTCGCCTCAGCCTGCGGCCCGCCGCGCCATCCCCGCGGCGTATCCCGGTCGTCATCGTGGCGCTCACATCAGCACCGTTCCCCGCAATGGCCTGTCCTATCCGGACCGGGTGCTATCCAGGCAGACGGAAACGGCCGGCGTGCCGTGACGCGCCGACCGTTTCCGCAGCCTGGTCAGGCCATGACCGGACGGCCCAGCGGGAAGGGCCGGCCGCCAGTGGCCACGCTGAGCGACCCGGCGAAGACGTAGGCTCCGACCGCGGCGAACGCGAAGACGACGATGCCGGCTGCCTTGGACAAGCCCGGCGAGCCGTTCACGGTGCCCGCCAGGTCCAGGATCAGGGCCAGTTCCACCAGCACGAAGATCAGCGTGAAGGCCGCCGGCAGGCGCAGGCTGGCCGCGGTCAGGACCGCGATGATGACGATCCAGCTGATCAGGAAGGCGGCCACGGTGTGGACGGTGGCGGCCGGAGTTACCCCCCACCAGCCGTGCGTCAGCCCGATCAGCAGGGCGGCGTAGCTAAGCCAGAAACCACCGAAGACGGCGAAGACCGCCGCCACGGCCGACTGGCCCAGCGCCGCGCTCCATACCGTGGCGAGGAGCTGCCCGATGCCCGTGGCCAGGATGATGATCGGCAGCGCCCCGCCTGCGGCGGGAGCGTAGTTGATGAGGACCAGGCCGAGCATCAAGGATCCCACCACGAACGTGGGGACGCCGATGATGGCCGGGTCGCCGGTCAGCGGCCCGACGGCCGCCTGCTCGGCGACGGGCGCCTCGATGTCCTGGGCGACCCCCTCGGGGGGCGCGGCTGAGTCGGTGGCAGTCATTTGTTCTCCTTAGGCTGGTGCGGAGCGGCGTTCTGCTGGAGCTGGGCCAGCACGGTTGCGTCCCGCAGGGTGGTGACGTCGCCGGGCTCCCGGCCTTCCGCGATGTCCCGCAGGAGCCTGCGCATGATCTTCCCGGACCGGGTCTTGGGCAGGTCGTCGGCCCAGATGATCCGGCTCGGCCGGGCCAGCTTGCCGATCTGCCGGCCGACGTGCTCGCGCAGCTCCGTCTCCGTCTGCGGACCGGGCACGGCGCCGGAGCCCAGGGTGACGTAGGCCACCACCGACTGGCCGGTCAGGTCGTCGGCGGCGGCGATGACCGCGGCCTCGGTGACCGCGGGGTGCGAGACGAGGGCCGACTCGATCTCGGCGGTGGACAGCCGGTGGCCCGATACGTTGATGACGTCGTCGACCCGCCCGGTGATCCAGAAATAGCCGTCCTGGTCGCGCCGCGCGCCGTCGCCGGCGAAGTAGATGCGCGGGCCGAACCGGTCGAAGTAGGTCTGCACGTACCGGTCGGGATCGTCGTACAGGGTGCGGAGCATGCCAGGCCACGGCCGGGTCAGCACGAGCAGGCCGCTACCCTGCTCGATCTCGGCACCCGACTCCTCGACCAGCGCGGCCGAGATGCCGGGCAGCGGCAGGCCGGCCGATCCCGGCTTCGCGGTGATCAGGCCGGGCAAGGTGGTGATCATGATGGCGCCGGTCTCCGTCTGCCACCAGGTGTCCACGATGGGGCAGCGCTCGCCGCCGATGACCGCGTAGTACCACAGCCACGCCTTGGGGTTGATCGGCTCGCCGACGGTGCCGAGCAGCCGCAGCGACGACAGGTCGCGCTTGGCCGGGTAGTCCTCCCCCCACTTCATGCACGCCCGGATGGCGGTCGGCGCGGTGTAGAAAATCGTCACGCCGTACCGCTCGACGATCTCCCACCAGATGTCCTTGTCCGGGTAGTCCGGAGCACCCTCGAACATCACCGAGGTGCAGCCGTTGGCCAGCGGGCCGTACACGATGTAGGAATGCCCGGTGATCCAGCCGACGTCGGCCGTGCACCAGAAGACGTCGTGCTCGGTATCGAGGTCGAAGACCGTCGCGGTGGTGGTGGTGACGGCGGTGAGGTACCCGCCCGTGGTGTGCAGGATGCCCTTGGGCTTGGCCGTGGAGCCAGAGGAGTAGAGCAGGAACAGCGGGTGTTCCGCCTCCATCGGCTCCGCCGGGCAGACCGGGTCAGCGCTGGCGATCAGGTCGTCGAACCAGACATCACGTCCGGGCCGCATCACGCATTCGGCGCCGGTGGACCTGACCACCACCACCGTCTCCAGGTCGGGCAGATCCGAGATCACCTCGTCCACCTGGTGTTTGACCGGGATGAACTTGCCCTTCCGCCGGGACCCGTCCGGGATGATCAGCGCCTTGGCCTTGGAGACCTCCATTCGCTCGCGCACGGCGGTGGGAGCGAAGCCGCCGAAGACGACGGTGTGCGGCGCGCCGATGCGGGCGCAGGCGAGCATGGCCACGACCACCTCGGGGATCATCGGCAGGTAAATGCCGACGACGTCGCCCTTCCTTACCCCCTGCGCCTTGAGCGCGTTGGCGAGCCGCTGCACGTCGCCGAGGAGCTCGGCATAGGTCAGGTCGCGTTCCTCGCCCTCCTCGCCGCGCCAGTGGAACGCGACCCGGTCGCCCCGCCCGGCCAGCACATGCCGGTCCAGGCAGTTGTAGGACACGTTGAGGGTCCCGTCGGCGAACCACGTGTAGAACGGCGGGTTGCTGTCATCGAGCACCGAGGAGAACGGCGTGTCCCAGTGCAGCCGCTCGCGCGCCTGCGCCGCCCACCAGGCCGCGGGGTCGGCCGCCGCCTGCTCGTACACGGCGGGGTCGCTTACCTGCGCCCGGGCGGCGAAGCCGGCTGGCGGCGGGAACTTCTCGACCTGCAGCAGTTCCGCGACGCGCTCACCGGGCGAAGAATGTGTTTGGGGCATTTGCGCTCCTTCTGTGACCTGCCTCCTAGTCTCCGCGAAACAAGGCCGCGCGCGGCACTCTCCGCAGGTCGCGAACGCCGCCGACGTCCGGCCAGTTCCCACCTAGCCAATCGGCCGGTATGTCGATGCCAGACAGGCGGTTTAAGCTCGCCGGCATTCCCCTTACCGGTCATTTTGCCGTCTCATGGTGAGTACTGGCCTGGGGCGCCGTCTCCCGGCCGGATCGTGGCCAGGAAGCACCCACGAGCCGCGCTGGGCATTGACTGCCTCTACCTTCTAAGGCAAGGAGATAAATTCCAATGACGGTAACTCTGGACAAGAACACCGAGGCCTTCGTCGCAACGCCGCGCCAGTTGTTCATCAATGGGCAATGGGCAGACGCCGCGTCGGGCAAGACGTTCGAGACCCCGAACCCGGCGACGGGCGAGACCCTGGCGCGCATCGCCGAGGGCGGCGCCGAGGACATCAACCGGGCGGTCCGGGCCGCGCGCTCGGCCTTCGACGACGGCCCATGGAGCAAGATGACGCCGTCCGAACGCGGACGCCTCATCTGGAAGATCGGTGACCTAATCTACGAGCACCTCGACGAGCTTGCCCAGCTCGAGTCACTCGACAACGGCAAGCCGTATGCCGTCGCGAAGGTCGCGGACGTGTCCCTGTCGGCGGACATGTTCCAGTACATGGCCGGCTGGGCCACCAAGATCGAGGGCAACACGATCAACATCTCGGTGCCCTACATGCCGGGCGCGAACTTCCACTGCTACACGCTGCGGGAGCCCGTCGGCGTGGTCGGGCAGATCATTCCGTGGAACTTCCCGCTGCTGATGGCCGCGTGGAAGCTCGCCCCCGCGCTCGCGACCGGGTGCACCGTGGTGCTCAAGCCGGCCGAGCAGACCTCGCTGACCGCACTGCGGCTGGCTGAGCTGATGGCCGAGGCCGGGCTGCCCGACGGCGTGGTGAATGTCGTGACGGGCTTCGGCGAGACGGCCGGCAGCGCGCTTGCCGCCCATCCTGACGTCGACAAGGTGGCGTTCACCGGGTCAACCGACGTAGGCAAGCTCATCGTGCACGCGGCCGCGGGCAACCTGAAGAAGGTGAGCCTGGAACTCGGCGGCAAGAGCCCGAACATCGTCTTCGAGGACGCAGAGGACGCCGCGGTCGAGGGTTCGGCGAACGCCATCTTCTTCAACCATGGCCAGTGCTGCGTGGCCGGTTCGCGGCTGTTCGTGCACCAGAACCGCTTCGACGACGTGGTCGGCGGCGTCGCGGAGATCGCGAAGTCGATCAAACTGGGCTCCGGCATGGAAGCGGGTACCCAGATGGGCCCGATGGTGTCGGAGGAGCAGTTCAAGCGGGTCAACAGCTTCCTGGAATCCGGCAAGGCAGAGGGAGCCACCGCACTGGCCGGTGGCGGCACGTTCGGTGACCGCGGCTTCTTCATCGAGCCGACGGTGCTGATCAACACGCACGGCGACATGAAGGTGGTGAAGGAGGAGATCTTCGGGCCAGTCGTCGTCGCCGAGCCGTTCAGTGACCTGGACGACCTCGCGGCCAAGGCCAATGACAGCCCGTTCGGCCTCGGGGCCGGGATCTGGACCCGCGACATCTCCAAGGCGCACGCACTGGCGAAGAAGATCAAGGCGGGCAGCGTGTACGTCAACTGCTACAACGTGTTCGACGCGGCGCTGCCGTTCGGCGGCTACAAGCAGTCCGGCTGGGGCCGCGAGATGGGCCACGAGGTCCTGAACAACTACACCGAGGTCAAGGCGGTCACCACCCTGCTATGACCGGTTCCTGGCAGGAGATGGCCAGAGTAGACGAGGAGGGAATGGCCGGGCTCAGCACGACCTGAGCCCGGCCATGAGCCGGTCAGATCAGGGCTAGTCAGATCAGGGCTAGTCAGATCAGGGCTAGTCAGATCAGGCCGAGCTTGCTGGCCGCGTACACCGCCTCGGCGCGGCGGCTCGCGCCCAGCTTGGCCATGAGGTTGCCGACGTGGAACTTCACCGTTGCCGCGGAGATGTACAGGCGCTGCCCGATCGCGACGTTGCTCAGCCCGCGGGCGAGCAAGGTCAGGATCTCCCGCTCCCGCGGCGTGATATCGCTCGCGGCCGTCCCGGGACGCTGGCTCCCGTGCATCCAGCGGACGACTACCCCGGCGCTCCGGGAGTCGAAGGCGCTCTCCCCCCGGTGCACGGCCCTGATCGCCCGGACCAGCTCGGTCAGGTCCACGTCCTTCACCACGAAGCCCTTCGCGCCCTGCTTGATGGACTCGAGGATCAGCCATTCATCGGCGGAGCTAGTCAGCACGAGCACCCGGATGTCGGGGTAGCCCTGGGTTATCGTGGCGCACAAGGCGAGGCCGTCGCACTCGCTGCCCGCGGTCAGCCTGAGGTCGAGAAGCACGACCCCGGGACGCGTCTGGTCGAGC
The DNA here is from genome assembly GCA_963806335.1 of uncultured Actinomycetes bacterium. Lineage (GTDB taxonomy): Bacteria > Actinomycetota > Actinomycetes > Streptosporangiales > Streptosporangiaceae > Palsa-504. The sequence continues at coordinate 31,512 of CAWDXO010000003.1, read as the reverse complement.
ATCGCCGGGGCCAGGCGGGCGGACGGCGCCTCGCCGACCACGCGGAGATCCGGCTCCCTGTCGATCATGGCCCGCAGTCCCTGGCGGACGATCGCGTGATCGTCGATGATGGCGACTCGGATCTCATCCATCGGTCTCTCCTTGCCTGGTACCGGCGGCTGGGACGGGCAGCGATACCAGGATCGCAATCCCGCCCAGGTCGGACCGGTCAGCTCGCAGGGTCCAGCCCATCTCTTCGGCCCGCGCGGCGATGTCGGTCAGGCCCAGGTGGTAGCCGCCGCCCGTGCCGGGCACCGCGCCCCGGATGATCTTCCTGAGCGTCTTCGGATTCCCGTGTCCGTCGTCCGCGATGCACAGCGTCAGCACGCCGGAGCCGTAGCCCAGCCGGATGACCGCGCGACGGGCCCGGCCGTGGACGGACGCGTTGAAGACGCACTCGCTGGCCACCTGGAACAGCGACCGGCGCACCGCCCCGGGAAGCGGCACCAGCGCGCCACTCACGTTCACGCTGACGTGAAGCTGATCTGCGCAATAACGGGCCTCAAGGTGCCGCAGCAGGTCAGGAAGCTCTTCATCGGCTCGGCTGGCACCCTCCCGCAGATCCTGCAGGGACGATCGCAGTCGCCGAACGGCCGTGGCGGTCAGCCGCTTGGCGTATTCCAGCCTCGCGTACATCGGTGATCCCGCGGGCGTGTCGGCCAGGCACAAGTCGATGGCCAGCCCCGCCGCCAGGACCTCCTGAATGGGCCCGTCGTGCAGTTCCATCGCCATCTGGTGCCGCTCGCGCTCCGCGACTTGCCGCGGGCCTGGCTGACCGCGGCGGGTGGCCTGGGCCGGGATAGCTGGCTGCGGCCGGAATGAGCGAACGTGTCCCGAGACGGCGGTATGGGCCATTTCGTCCCTCCTCAATGAGAGGCGCTAATCGTAAGCCGGGCGAGGTTGGCCGTTGGTAGGTTGCCGGCCGCCGGGTGCGACCGAGAAGGTCGAGGTCATGCGGCGCCAGCTCCAGGTACCGCTGCACTGCGGCCGGCTGAGGATCGGCCAGCAGCGCATTGCGCAGGGCCACCGTGACGAAGGTGCCGAACTCAGCCAGCGCCGGGGATTCGGAGCCGCCAAGCAGCTCTCCGCCGTACCGGTCGGTGGCGCCGGCCACGTCCCCGGCCCGCAGCCGGCGCAGCACGTCGGTGACATCACAGTGCACGTCGAGGCCGATCCGGTACGGCCGGGACGCCAGCCGCCCGCCGAGCAGGGCCCGCAGCTGCGACATCTCTGCCTTCAGCGTGCCCTGGCTCACCGGCCGGTCACCGTAGAGCCGGGCGTGCAGCTCGCCGAGGCTAAGCCCGTCGGGATTCAGGGCCAGCAGCGCCAGGATCTCCAGCTGCCGCCTGGTGAGCCGCAGTGGCACGCCGTCAAGCTGCGCGCTGGCCTGGCCGAGCAGCTTGAGTTCCAGCAATCCGCCGCCGGGACTCGTGCCGTCCCGCGCGGCGGCCATGACGAGGGTCTCGCGCACTTCGCGTCCCAGCAGCCGGGCCAGGGCCGCGGCCGTGGCCAGGCCGATCGGATGAGAGCGGTCCCAGGTCGTGGAAAGGTCGAGCACGCCGAGTTGGCGCCCGGTACCAGGGTCGTGCACCGGGGCGGCCCAGCACACCCAGCCGTGCACGCAGCTGGAGAAATGCTCCGCGGAGTATACGGTGGCCGCATGGTCCAGCCGGAGCGCCAGATCCAGGGCGTTTGTCCCGACGCTGGCCTCGTCCCAGCGCCCGCCAGGGACGAAGTTCACCTGCTCCGCCTTGCGCCGCATGACCGCGCCGCCGTACGTCCACAGGATGCGGGCGGCGGGATCGGTGACCGCGACGACTAGCTCACCGTCGTCCGCCGCCGCCTGCAGCTGGGACTGGAGCCGCCGGACGGCGGCGGACAGCGGGCTGGCGTCGAAGGCGACGCGCGTTTCTTCGGCGTCGGCCAGCGGCGCCTCGCGCACCTCCGGCAGGATGTGCGCGGCTGAACGCTCCCAGCTCGCGGCGATCTCCGTTCGCACGCCCGTTCGTTCTGCGTGGCCGGGCCGCTTGTCGCAGATCGCCGGAATGTGCAGTTCCCAGGCTCGTGCCAGGTGCGAGCGCCGCCTGTGCAACTGCGCGCGGGTAGCCATGATCCCCCTCGGGGAGCCGCGGATATGCCCGCCACCGGTCAGCGAGCATGCCGCATTGTGTACCGGCTCCGGCCGCCGGAGCTAAGGGCGAAGGTCCCGAATCCGGACCCGCGGTAGGCCCGGCCGCACCATGCTTGATATAGTTAGCAAGCGCTAACTGCATAAACAATTGTTCCTGACAGCCTCGCCAGCTTGCCGACAGGAGGCGATGTGGGCAGGACCCGGTACGCCCGCCGCGGTGACCTGCGGATTGCCTATGAGCTGCGCGGCACCCTCCATCGCCGGCGGCCCTGGCTGGTTCTCATCCAGGGGATGGGCCTGGACCGTTCCGGGTGGCAGCCGGTGCTGGGCGAACTGCGGCGGCACTTCCGGCTAGTGCTGGTGGACAACCGGGCCAGCGGGCTCAGTGACCGGCCGTCCCGGCGGTTTACCGTGGCCGACATGGCCGGCGATATCGTCGCCGTGCTCGATGCCGCTGGCGTCCGCCGGGCCCACGTGCTGGGCGCGAGCCTGGGCGGCATGGTGGCCCAGGAACTTGCCGTCAGCTACCCCGAGCGAGTCGACGGTCTCGTTCTGACGTGCACCACCCCGGGCTGGCCCTTCGCCTATCCCATGCCGGGGGCCACCGTCCGGCTGATGGCGGCGACCGCCGGCCTGACGGCCGAAGCATCTATGCGCCGTCACACTGAGAATGCCCTGTCCGCTCGCACCGTCCAGCAGCACCCGGAACTCCTCGACCGCCTCGTCGAGCTCCAGCGCTCCCGGCCGGCCGACCCGGGCACACGGCCGGCCCAGGCCGCCGCGGGCGCGCTATACGCCGGCGGTCTGCGGCAACGGCGGATCGGCGCGCGCACGCTGGTCCTGCACGGCGCCGCGGACACCGTGGTCGACCCGCGCAACGGCCGGCTGCTCGCGGCCCGCATCCCCGGGGCCCGGCTGATGATCTTTCCTGAACTAGGCCATCTGCTCTTCTGGGATGACCCGGACGGCTTCGCCGCCGCCGTGATCTCCTTCCTGCGGGCCGGAGCCGAGGCCACGAACTAGGCCCGGCCGGAAGGCCGCAACCCCCGCCGCTACCCCGGGTCCTGCCCGTACCCCCCAGTACCGGTCCGCGCGGGTGGAAGCCAGGCACGTATGGTTGTGGCACCCTGCACACTCTTGTGTTTAGGTTGCCACTTTCATACGCGGTCACCGGCGCTTGTCGGGCAACGGACGGTACGGATGGGGAGTGGGGGGCGCATGCGGCCGCTCTCCAGGGCCGCCACGATCCGGTTCACCCGGCCGGAAGGGCGGAAGTGAGCGGTACGCCGCCGGGCGGCGGAGTGCGGGTCACCGCCAGGCCCGCGTCGCGGGCCAGCGCGGCGAACGTGGCGGAGTCGACGACGGCGGCCCCGCCCGGGTCGTTGTTGAAGTACACGTACACGTCAGCGTCGCCCGGCCACGCCTGCCGCACCCGGTCCACCCAGGACCGCAGCGCCGGCCGGCCGTAGCTGGGCCACGGGTCGGCTGTCCCCTCGTGAAAGCGCAGGTATCCCCACCCGGCGGGGCGCCACAGCGGCGTGACCGGGCGGTCGCGCCGGTCGGCCCAGCACAGCGCGGCGTCGTGGGCGGCCAGGATCTGCTCGACTTCCCCGGTCCACCACGACGCGTGCCGCGGCTCCACCGCGATCCGGGGCAGGCCGTGGCCGCCGGGGAGCGGGGCGCGCCGGAATTCGGCCAGGCAGTCCGCCAGCCGGGCGGGCTCGGCGGCGAGGGTCGGCGGCAGCTGGAGCAGGATCGGGCCGAGCTTGGGGCCAAGCTCCGCCGCCGCGGCGAGCAGCCGGGCGACCGGTTCCGCCGGGTCGCGCAGCTGCCTGACGTGGGTGAGGTACCGGCTGGCCTTCACCGCCATCACGAAGTCGGCGGGGGTGCGCTCCCGCCAGCCCGCGAAGGTCTGCGGTGCTGGCAGCCGGTAGAAGCTGCTGTTGTTCTCGACCGTCAGGTACTGGCTGGCGTAGTGCTCCAGCCAGCGACGCTGCGCAATACCCGCCGGGTAGAGCCCGCCGCGCCAGTCGCGGTACTGCCAGCCGGAGGTTCCGATCAGCAAGGGCACGGAGCTTATGTTCTCACCCGGCGGTTCTCACCCGGTAAAGTCATCTTCGATGATCAGCTTCTGGGCGGACGACCAGATCGGACTGGCGAGTCACGCCGGTACCGGATGACCACGGCCGGCCAGCTGACCGCTGGTCAGCGCGACTGGCTCCGGGTGCGGGCCTACCTTCAGGAGCACCGGCATCAGCTGAGCCTCGACGCGGCGGCCGGTTATCCGGCCGATCGCAGGATCGCCGGGACCGCCCTGCTCACGTCCCCCGGCTGGCTACCTGCCGCCCCGGTCGCGCTAGCGGACATCACCCTGGAGTTCAGCGCGACGGCCGTCCTGGATACGGACGCGACGCCGGTCCTGCCCGGCCGTCCCGACGGGACCCGCTACCTTCGTTATTCGGACGCGCTCCGGGAGCTGGCGGCTCCGGCGGTGTTCGAGAACCGCTCCACCTACCGGGTGACCGGCGCCGAACTTATCTCCGGGACGCCCCGGCTGGCGTTCACCGGGGGCCGTTACTTCGACGGCATCGACACCGGCGAGGCGGCCGCGCACGACTACGCGGCCATGCGGCTTGACGGCCGCCCGGCCGGGCTGCGCGCTCGCATCGGCGATCCCTGCGACCTGCGCGGGCGCCCGGCGAACCTGGCGATCAGCACCCTGACGCTCCGGCTGGACCGGGCGAGGGGCCGGGCGTCGTTCCTGCTGCACTGGCGGGATCCGGCCAAGGTCGGCCACGCGGGCGGCTTGTACCAGGTGATCCCGGTCGGCGTGTTCCAGCCGTCTGGTGAGGCGGCCGCCGATGAGCGCGCGGACTTCTCGCTGTGGCGGAGCATGATCCGCGAGTACGCCGAAGAACTTCGCGGCCGCTCCGAGGACTACGGCACCCTCGACTACGAGGCCTGGCCGTTCGCCCGGCGGATGACCGAAGCGCTTGACGGCGGCCAGATCCGCGTGTGGTGCCTGGGGCTGGGCGTCGACCCGCTCACCTATGCCACCGACCTGCTCACCGTGGCGGTCATCGACAGCGACGTGTTCGACGAGCTGTTTCACCTGACCCCGCGCGGCAACGAGGAAGGCGCCGTGCTCGCCCCCCGGGAATTCGCGGCCCACGTCATCGACCGCAGCGTGACCCGCGAACCGATGCAGGCGGCCGGAGCGGGTGTTCTCCGGCTGGCCTGGGCCCATCGCGAGGCCCTGACCGGCTGCCCGTTCGGTAAAAAAAGATCTTTTGGCCGAACGGACGGTGGTTCCCCGCCCCGGTTACAGGCCCGCGACCGGGCCGATCTGGGCGGTAGATGCATGCCCCGCCGTTTGCTGGGCAGGTAAGCCACCGAACTTGAACTCCTACCTCGTCCGAGGGAGAAACGGTGGTTGGGACTGAATTCATGGACGCTGGTCAGCACGTCGTTCAGTTCTACGGCCGGGACGAGGAACTAGCCGAACGGGTCGCCGGCTACCTGCTGGGCGCGCTCACCGGGGGCGGCGCGGCCGTCGTCATCGCCACCGCGGCCCACCGGCAAGAATTCGAGGCCCGGCTGAGGCGGGCCGGAGTCGACCTGGACGCGGCCGCCGACCGCGATGCGTACCTGGTCCTGGACGCGGCGGAACTGGCCGGCGAGTTCATGGCCGGCGACCAGCTCGACGGAGCCGGCTTCCGCCGCGAGATCGGCGCCTTGATCGAGGCCGCGGGCGCGGGCGGCCGGCCGGTCCGGGCCTACGCCGAGATGGTGGCCATGCTCTGGGACGCCGGGCTCGTCAACGCGGCGGTTCAGCTCGAGACGCGGTGGAATGAGCTGGGCCGCGAGTACGCGTTCTCGTTGTTCTGCGGCTATCCCGCCCGGGCGCTTCCCCAGGGCGACCGGCCGGACGCGTTCGCCGAGGTGTGCCGCCTGCACGGGGAGTTCGCCGGCCACCTGGCGGACGCGGGCTCCGCCGGGGCGACGTGCACCTTCGCCTTTTCCCGGTACGCGCCCGCGGCGGCTCGCCATTTCGCGGTCGGTACGCTGCGGCGCTGGGCCGCGGCGGACCTCGCCGACGACGCCGCCCTGGTCGTGACCGAACTCGCCGCCAACGCCGTCGTCCACGCCCGGTCCGGTTTCACCGTCGCCCTGTCCGCGCACGGGGACACGCTGCGGATCTCGGTGCGGGACGCGCGCCCGCTGCCGTTGCCTGAAGACGACGGGTCCGGCCAGGCGCTGCGGCCCGCTCCGCTGCACGGCCTGGGCGCGGTGGACGCGCTCGCGGCCCGGTGGGGCGTGGAGTCGCTGGGGGATGCGGGCAAGACCGTGTGGGCGGACCTGCGCCGTTAACGGGCGGCGTCGGATGAACACGGATCTCGCGGGGCGGCTGGCTGTGGTCACCGGCGGTGCCAGCGGTATCGGGGCGGCCTGCGCGGCCCGGCTGGCCGAGTACGGTGCCAGCGTGGTGGTGGCCGATCTCAACCTGGCGGCGGCGACCGACGTCGCATCCCGCATCGGGGGACGCGCCTTCGAGGTCGACCTGGCCGGCGACTATGACCCGGACGCGCTGGCGGGTGAGGCCGACATCCTGGTGAATTCCGCGGGGCTGCAGCATGTCGCGCCGGTCCATGAGTTCCCGCTGGACGCCTTCCGGCTGCTGCTCACCGTCATGCTGGAGGCCCCGTTCCGGCTGGCCCGGGCCGCGCTCCCGCACATGTACTCCCGCGGCTTCGGCCGGATCGTCAACATCTCGTCGGTGCACGGCCTGCGGGCCTCCCCCTACAAGGCCGCCTACGTCGCGGCCAAGCACGGCCTGGAGGGCCTGTCCAAGGTGATCGCGCTCGAAGGCGGCGAACGGGGCGTCACCTCCAACACGGTCTGCCCCGCCTACGTGCGGACGCCGCTGGTGGAAAAGCAGATCAGCGACCAGGCCCGGGTGCACGGAATTTCCGAGGACGCCGTCGTGACCGACATCATGCTCACCGAGCCAGCCATCAAGCGCCTCATCGAGCCGGCCGAGGTCGCCGATCTGGTGCAGTTCCTGTGCTCCGGCTCGGCGTCCTTCGCCAGCGGCTCGTCCTGGGTCCTCGACGGGGGCTGGTCCGCCCGCTAGCGGCCGGGCCGGTTACACGAACGCGCCCAGGCCGGTGATGGCCCGGCCGACGATCAGCGTATTGATCTCGCGGGTGCCCTCGTAGGAGTAGATGGCTTCGGAGTCGGCCACGAACCGGCCCACGTGGTTTTCCAGCAGGATGCCGTTACCGCCGAGGAGTTCGCGGGCCCACCCGACCGCCTCCCGCATCCGGACGGTGCAGAATGCCTTGGCCAGCGCGGAATGATGATCCTCGGCCAGGCCGTCTTGCTGCAGCGCGGACAGCCGCGCGCACAGGCAGGCCGACGACGTGACGTTGGCGAGCATCTTGACCAGCAGATCCTGGACGAGCTGGAAACCCGCGATCGGACGGCCGAACTGCTCACGCTGGCGCGCGTAGGCCAGCGCGTGCTCGTAGGCGCCGCGGGCACAGCCGGTGGCCTGCCAGGCGACGCCGGCCCGGGTCAGCCGGAGCACCTTGGCGGTATCGGCGAAGGAGTTCGCCTCCTGCAGCCGGTTCTCTTCCGGAACCCGGACCCCGTCCAGCGTGATATGCGCGTTCTGCACCACCCGCAGCGCGATCTTGTCTTTCTGCTTGGAGGTCTCGAAGCCCGGCGTGCCCTTCTCTACCACGAACCCCTTGACCTGCCCGTCTTCCAGCGAACGGGCCCAGATGATCACGTAGTCGGCGAAGGTGGCGTTCCCGATCCACTTCTTCTGCCCGTCCAGGACCCAGTCGGCGCCGTCGCGCCTGGCCGTGGTGGTCAGGCCGCCGGCCACGCCCGACCCGACGTCGGGTTCGGTGAGCCCGAACGCGCCGATCTTCTCCATCCGGGCCATCTCGGGCAGCCACCGCTCCTTCTGCTCCCGCGAGCCGCACAGGTAGATCGAGCCCATGGCCAGGCCGCCGTGCACGCCGAAGAACGTCCCGATCGACGGGTCTACCCGGGCCAGCTCCATCGCGATCATGCCGTCGAGCAGGAAGCCACCGCCGGGACAGCCGTAACCCTGGTACAACTGGCCGGGGATGCCGAGCTTGCGGAACTCGCCCATGAGGTCGTGCGGGAACTCTTCCCTGGTCCAGTAGTGGTTGATGACCGGCTGGACCGACTTCTCCATGAACTCCCTGACCCGCCGCAGGAACTGCCGGCCTTCCGGTTCGAGCGAGCTCTCGAGCAGGTAGAAGTCGGCGTCGGTGACGGCGGTCCGGCCCGTGTCAGTCCGGTCAGTGCTTGGCATGCCAGTTCTCCCTTGACGGCGTGTTCTCGGCCAGGAAGCCGTCCACCAGCGGGGCGAGCTCGGCCGCCTCGGTTACCAGGCCGAGGTGGCCGCCGTGGTAGACGTGCAGCCGCGAGTTCCGGATGAGCAGGTGCATCAGCCGGGCGTTGGCGAGCGGGATGATCGGGTCGTCGTCCCCGGCCAGGATGAGCGTCGGCTGGCGCAGCCATGACAGCAGCGGCAGGCTGGTCCAGCCCGCCGCGGCGGTGAGCTGGTACAGGTAGCCGCGCGAGGGGCCGCGCCGGTGGCCGTCGTGCATCGCCGCCACGATCGGCGCGGAATCGATTCTCGCCAGTCCGCCGTAGAGGTCGCCGGCGATTCGTCCCAGGTACCCGGGGTCCAGATAGCGCCGCGGCGTCACCAGGTGCACAAGTACCGAAGGCCGGGCCGGCACCATGGGCGAGCCCATGGCGGTCGCGACAAGCACGAGCCGGCGGCACCTGGCTCGCTGGGATGCGGCGAACTGCTGGGCGACGCCGCCTCCCCAGGAGATGCCGAGCACGTCGACGCGGTCGTGGCCGAGTTCGGTCAGCATGGCCGCGATCATCCGGCAGAGCCCGCTGAAACGGTAAGGCCTGGCTGGCGGGGGCGAGCCGCCGACGCCGGGCGGGTCGAACCTGATCACCTCGACGGCCGGGTCGAGCGCGGTCACGAACGGCTCGAGCAGCTCCAGGTTGGCGCCGATGCCGTTGATCAGTAGCAGCGGAAGCCTGGGCGTACCGCCCGCCTCGTTCCGGCCAGGTCTTATCGCCACCCGCAGCGGCTGGCCGCCGACGGTGACGACGCGCACCTTAGTGGTCGTGGACATAGGTTCCGGGCGCGGCGTACAGCACGGGGTATCCCTTCCGGCCGAGGTTACGCGGGCTCGATTTGCGCTCGCCGCTCCGTTCCGCCAGCCAGGACGAGTAATCCGGCCACCAGCTGCCGCCCGTCGTGGTGGCCGCGGCGAGGAATTCGCCCGGGTCGGCCGGGTTCGCCGGCGCGGTCTGGAACGAAGCCTTCTGGTTGGCCGGCGGGTTGACCAGGGCCGCTATGTGCCCGCTGGTGGACAGCACGAACTTGACCGGGCCGCCGAGCAGTTGCGTGCTGCGGTAGCACGATTGCCACGGGCACAGGTGATCGGCGACGCCGGCCACGACGTAGGCGTCCGTGCCGACCTTGGACAGGTCGACCGGCGAGCCGAGCATCGTGGCCGCGCCGGGCACCGTCAGCGCGTTGGCCTGGGCGAGCTTGATGAAGTCGTGGTGCAGCGCGGCGGGCAGCCGGGTGGTGTCGGCATTCCAGGACAAGACGTCGAAGGCCGGCGGCGGGCGTCCCTGCAGGTAGTTGTTGACCCAGTAGTTCCAGATCAGGTCATCGGGCCGCAGCCAGGCGAACACCTCGGCCAGGGACCGGCCGTCCAGGTAGCCGCGCGCGCCGGATACCGCCATCGCCGCCGCGGCGGTCGCGTCGTCGATTACCGCGCCCGCGGTGCCCGCCTGGGCCTGGTCGAGTACGGTCACGCCCAGGCACAGGCTGGCCAGTTCGTGCAGCTCTCCGGTCGCGCCCAGGTGCGCGGCCACCATCGACGTCACGATGCCGCCCGAGCACAGCGCGCACACGCTCGCCTTCGCGGCCCCGCTGATCTGGCGCACCGCGGCCAGCGCCGCCACCACGGCGCCGCCGTAGGTATCGAGGTTCCAGTCCCGGTGCCTGGCGTCGGGGTTGCGCCACGACATCACGAACACCTGATGCCCCTGCCCGACGAGGTACTCCACCATGCTGCGGCCGGGGGCCAGGTCGGTGACGTAGAACTTGTTGATCATCGGCGGCACGATGAGCAGCGGGTACCGGTAGACCGTCGCCGTGACGGGCTGGTACTGGATGAGCTCGAATTGCTCGCGCGAGTACACCACGCCGCCCGGCGTGACCGCCAGGTCCTGACCCACCTCGAAGGCGCCGGCCGGGACCATCGACGGCACCCGAGGCGGATTGGCCAGATCCGAGACGAGGGCCCGCAGGCCGCGGACGACGTTCGCGCCGCCGGTATCGATGACGGCCTTCCAGCCGGCCGGGGACAGGACCGGGTTGTTGCTCGGCGCGGCCGCGGCGATCAGGTTGCTGAGGCCGAACCTGATCCGCGTGTCGTCACGCCAGCCGAGATCGGCGCCGGCCACCAGGTCCTCGGCGGACTTGGCCGCCGCCAGGTAAGCCTGCAGCGCGCGCCGCAGCAGGGGGTTGCCGTTCCAGGCCGGGTCGGCGAAGCGGCGGTCGCGCGGAAGCGCCGTGATCGCGGACCGCCCCGCCGCGATCTGGCCGAGTTCGGCGCCGAGCCGGGCCGCCTGACGGCCGACCAGGAGCGGGCGGCGGGCCAGCCCGGCCGCCAGCCGGAGCAGCGAGCTGTCCGGCCGGAACCGGCGGGTGATGCCGAGCGCCGCGTCGGTCAGCAGCAGGTCAAGACCCCCGGCCGCGTCGGCCGCGTCTTGCGCCCAGGAAGTGTCTTCTTCTCGCCGCCGGGGCGCCGAGTCTTCTTCTTGCCTCCGGGGCGCCTTGGGGCCCCGCCTTCCCTCGTCGCTCGTTCCTCGCTCCTCAGTCCAGGCGGGGCCGCGCCCCTTCGGCTCGGATGGGCCCGTTGGCTCGGTCACCCCGCGTCCTGCGGGATCTGGACCTCGCGGCGCAGGATCTTGCCGGTCGGGCCCTTGGGCAGCGCGTCCACCAGCCAGACACGCCGCGGGTACTTGTACGCCGCCACCTTGTCCCGGGCGAACGCGCGCAGTTCCTCCGGGGTCGCGCTGGCGCCCGGCTTCAGCGCCACGGCGGCGCCCACCTCCTCGCCGAGTTCGGGGTGCGGCATCCCGATCACGGCCACCTCGGCGACGGCCGGGTGCTCGTGCAGGACCTCCTCGATCTCCCGCGGGTATACATTGTAGCCGCCCCGGATGATCAGGTCTTTCTTGCGGTCGACGATGAAGTAGTAGCCGTCGGAGTCCACCCGGGCCATGTCGCCGGTACGGAACCAGCCGTCCGTCATCGTCTCCGCGGTGGCCTCGGGTTTCCCCCAGTAGCCCTTCATCACGTTGTGGCCGCGGATGGCGATCTCGCCGATTTCGCCGTCCGGCGCGGTCTGGCCCGCCTCGTCGACGAGCCGCATCTGCACGCCCTCGACCGGGACGCCGATCGAGCCCGGCTTGCGGACCCGGTCCGGCAGGTTGAACGACGCCACCGGGGAGGTCTCCGACAGCCCGTAGCCCTCCAGGATGACGCAGCCGAACTTCTCCTCGAACCCGCGCAGGACCTCCACCGGCAGCGAGGCGCCGCCGGAGATGCACACGCGCAGTGTCGCGGCCTTCGCCGGGTCCGCCTCCGGGTAGTGCAGCATGGCGGCGTACATGGTCGGCACGCCCTCGAAGATCGTCACCGCGTCGCGCTGGATGATGTCGAGCGCCTTGGCCCCGTCGAACCTGGGCAGCAGCGTCAGCGTGCCCGCCGCCGCGACCGTGGCGTTCAGCCCGCAGGTCAGCCCGAAGACGTGGAACAGCGGCAGGCAGCCCATCACCACGTCGTCCGGGCTGTTCTCCAGCAGGGTCCGCGCGGTGAGCTCGGCGTTGCGGGTCAGGCCGGCGTGGGTCAGCTCGGCCCCCTTCGGCTTGCCGGTGGTTCCCGAGGTGTACAAGATGACCGCGTCGTCCTCGTCCTTCCGGCCGGACGCCGCCGGCGCGGCAGCGTGTTCCGCCAGCAGGCCGGCCAGGTCGGCGGTCTCGGCCGCGATCACCTGGGCTCCGGCGTCGGCGGCGCCCTTGGCGGCCTCCCCGGCGGCGGTGTGCCACGCCACCAGCACCTTAGCGCCGGAGTCGCTCAGGTAGTAGCTGACCTCGCGGCTCTTGAGCAGCGGGTTCATCGGCACCACGACGGCGCCGGCGGCCAGCGCGCCGTAGAAGGCGATCGGGAACGCCGGGACGTTCGGCAGCATGATCCCGACCCGGTCGCCGGGCTCCACCCCCGCCGCGGCCAGCAGCGTGCTCATCCGTCCGGCGGCCTCGCGCAGCTGGGCGTAGCTGAGGACCTCCTCGTCCAGGCGGATCGCGGGATGTCCCGGCTGATCCGCCGCCGCGCGCTCAAGCAGAGAACTGAGGTTCGTCATCGCACCCTTCCAAGCTCGCGTCGCTGCGGCCAGTCAGGGCCGTGGCGGCCCCACCTGCCAGCATGCTCCCGTCCCGGGGTGAATTCAATGTACTCAGCCGCGGCCGATGTACGGCATCTTGGTCGCGGTGATCGTGAGGAACTGGACGTTCGCGTCGAGCGGCAGCGACGCCATGTAGAGCACCGCGTCGGCGACATGGCGAGCATCGAAGGTGGGCTCGGCGGCGATGGAGCCGTTAGCCTGGAGCACGCCGCGGCTGAACCGCTCGGTGAGCTCGGTGGCCGCGTTGCCGATGTCGATCTGCCCGCAGGCGATGTCGGACGCCCGGCCGTCCAGCGAGATGGACTTGGTCAGGCCGGTGATCGCGTGCTTGGTAGCGGTGTAGGCCACGCTGTCCGGCCGGGGGGTGTGCGCCGATATCGAGCCGTTGTTGATGATCCGCCCGCCGCGCGGGCTCTGGGCCTTCATCATCCGCACCGCGTGCTGGGCACACAGGAAGGCGCCGGTGAGGTTGGTGTCGACCACCTGGCGCCAGTCGGCCAGGCCGAGCTCGTCCACCCCGGCCGCGGGCCCGAACACGCCGGCGTTGTTCACCAGCAGGTCAAGGCGTCCCCAGCGCTGTTGCACGGCCTCGAACAGGGCCGCCACCGACGGCGGCGAGGTCACGTCCGCCGGCACGACCAGCGCGGACGCGGGACCCGCTTCGGCCGCCTCGCGCAGCGGCTCCTCGCGCCTGCCCGCCAGCGCGACCTGCCAGCCGGCGCCGAGCAGAGCTCCGGCGATGTGCCGGCCCAGCCCGGATCCCGCCCCGGTGACCACGGCTACACCCATCGGTAAACCTCTTTCCTGGCCCTGACCTGCCTTGGGATCACGCTGTTTAGGGAACCACGGTGACCGGCCACCGGCCGGCCTTGACCAGCCGGACCGCCAGCGACCCGATCCACCGGTGCCCGGCCTTGGCCGACGCGCCGACGATGACGGCGTCGGCGCGGACCTCATCGGCCACCCGCCGCAGCTCGGTGAACGGGTCGCCGCAGGCGGCGATGAACGTAAGCGAGACGCCCAGTGCGCCGGCGTATTCCTCGGCTCGCCGCCGCAGGTCCGCGGCGGTTTCCTGGAGCGCCTCTTCCTGCGCGGCGATCACGCCCGCGCCCCCGCCGGCCGCGGCGCCGTACATGGCAGAAGGCTGCTCCACGTAAACGCAGACCAGGCGGGCCCCCTGCCGCCGGGCCAGCCCGGCCGCGTACGCGCCGGCCCGCAGTGACGTGACCGAATCGTCGATCCCGACCAGAATGACCTTGGGTCCGTCGGTGCCAAGTTCGAAGGCTGCGCCTTCTTCGTCTGTCACAACGGAATTATAGGAAGAAGCCGGCGGATCCTCGCGGACCCCCCGGCTTGACGTCAGGGCGAGAGGGGAATCTCTGTCCCGAGATGCCAGGCGTCGGCCGCGATCCGCCACGTTCCGTCCGGCTGGGCCCGCACGACGGCGCAGCCGTGACCGCGGTATCTGACCTGCTCACCGTCGGGCCCGGTCCCCGCGGTGCGCCGCTCGCAGATCACCAGCGCCAGGCCCGGGGCCCGCAGTACGGTCGCGATCTGCACGGCCAGCGGCAGTCGCAGGGCCATGAAGCAGGTCAGCGCGCTGCGGACCGCCCCGTCGGCAGTGGCAGGCGACGGTCGCCAGGTGACAAGCCGCGCGTCGCCCTCATACTGCGCGAGGGCAGCTTCGAGGTCGCCGTCGCTGAGGGCCTGGGATACGAGTTCCAGGGCCTCCTCGGGCCGGCGCGCAGCGGGCGGCTGGATCGGATCGGACACCTGCGGGCATCTCCATTCGGACGTGGCGGCTTCCCCCTGCTGTCCGGCGAGTGTTGCAGGCCGGCACCGGGGGAATGCCGCACGACTGGGGGAAACACCGGGGGATGGCTACGACGCGGTCAGCAGCCGCCGGTACAGCGCCGCGGTCTCGGCCGCGGGAGACACGCCGACCTGGTCGCGCAGCACCTCGACCAGCTCCTCGTAATGCTTGACGGCACGGGCGGTCTCGCCGAGCCGCGCCCAGCAGTTCATCAGCTCCCGGTGGGCCGACTCGTTCAGCGGCTCGTGCGCGACGGCCCGGCGGAAGGCCGCCGCCGCGGCCTGATGGCGTCCCGCGGCCGCCAGCAGCCGGCCCGTGGCGAGCAGGGCCGACTCAAAGGCGCGGCGAAGCTCATCCCGGCGCACCAGTGCCCATTCGCCGGTCGACATGCCGTCCAGGAAGTCGCCGCCGTAGCTGGCGATAGCGCGCTGCAGGTGGGGCAGGGCGGCATCGGCCGGGCGGGCGCGACGGGCGGCGACGAGCGCGTCCTCGAACGCGGTGACGTCGCACTCGTGCGGCCGCGACCGGTCGAACCGGTACTGGCCGTCGGAGTACCGCACCCAGCCAGGATCCCCCAGCGCACGGCGAAGTTCGCGCAGCGCCGTATGCAGCGCGTTGCCCAGTTGCTGCCGCGACAGGTCAGGCCACAGCGCGGCCGCGATCTGATCCTTGGTCATCGGCGGCGACGAGACGAGCAGGAACATCAGTTCACGCGGCTTGGCGTAACTCCAGTCCGCGGCGGTCAGCGCCGCATCGCCGAACTCGACCACGGCCGCGCCGAGCGCCCTGATCCGGAGTGCCCCGCTGCCCGCCGCGTTCCCGGCCGCGGCACTTCTGGCCGCGCCGCTTCTGGTCGCGCCGTTCCCCGCCGCCGGAGCCGGGACCAGGGGACGCGCGGCCGCTTCCGGCTCCGCCTCCCCGTCCGGGGGCGGCAGGGCCGGGGCCGGTACGGCCGGACCCGGGTCGGCCGGGGCGGCGGCTGGCCCGGCGTCCGGTGGCGCCGCCAGGGCTGGCGCGGCGGGGGCTGGCGCGGCGGGGGCTGGCGCGGCGGGGGCTGGCGCGGCGGGGGCTGGCGCGGCGGGGGCTGGCGCGGCGGGGGTGGCGCGGCGGCGGGTGGCGCCGGCGGGGGCTGGCCCGGCGGGGGCTGGCCGGGCGGGGGCTGGCGCGGCGGGGGCTGGCCCGGGCTCGGCCGGGCCGGGGAGATCGTCGGCCGGCAGGTCAGCGGAGAGCTCCTCCATGGTGGCGAGCTGTCCCTGCCGCAGGGCGGTATCGAACGCCTCGTCGCCGAGCGCGGCGCGCACCGCCGTGGTGGTCTGGTTGTGCTGGAGCCGCTCGCACGGGGCGATCACGGTGCCGATCGCGTCGCGTATCGCCTCGGCCGCGCCGAGCAGCCGGGCCGCCTGCCGCGCCGTTCCCTGGCTGAGCGCGATCGCCGCGAGGTCTTCGAGCACGCTGGACATCCGCCACCGGTCTCGCAGCTCGCTGTGCAATTCGAGGCTACGGCGCAGCAGCGAGACCGTGGCCGGGTCGCCGTCGACGGCCGCGATCAGGCCGAGCTGCTCGACGGACCACGCGATACCCTCGCGGAAGCCGATCCCCTCCGACAGAGCCAGGCTCTCGGTCAGCAGCACCGACGCCCGTTCGGCGTGGCCGCGGTACCGGGCCACCGTGCCCAGGTTGATCAGCGACCACACCGCGCCCTCGATGTCGCCGAGGTCTCGGAACATCGCCAGCCCGGTGGTCGCCTCTTCGGCGGCCCGGTCGAAGTCGCGCTGCAGCCAGGAGGCGAAGGCCAGGTAGCCGTGCGCGCTCGCCACCGCCCATCGATCCCCGGCGGCCTCCGCCACCGCGAGGCTTTCCGCGTGCAGTTCCACCGCCCGGGCGTACCGGCCCTGCTCGCGGGCCACGCTGCCGAGCACCTGCAGGCTGCTGGCGATGCCCCTGGCCTGGTCTAGCTCGCGGTATAGCCGGAGCGCCGCCTCGAGCCTGCGTACCGCGGGCGCGTAATCGCACTGCAGCAACGCCAGCCTGCCGCTGCCGAGCAGGGCCTTGGCCCGCAGCTCGGCGGGCGCGTCCGGGTAGGAGGTGACGGCCGCGTCCATCCACTGCCGGACCTCGTGGTAGCGGCCGCGGAGGTAGGCGTAGCGGTCCAGCGGGCCGGTGATCCGCAGCGCCGCGATCGAGTCGCCGGATTCCTGGGCGAATTCAAACGCTCGCCGCAGGTTCGGCAGCTCGGCGTCGAGGCGGTCGAGCTCGAGCTCGAGCCGGCTGGCTTCGGACTCGACGCGTTCGATCCGGGCCGCGGCGCGCTCCACCAGCTCGGTGAAGTGCCGCAGATGGGCCCGGCGCACCTGGTCGGCCTCGGCCGCCTCCGCGAGCTTTTCCCACGCGTAATCCCGGATGGTGGCCAGCAGGAAATAGCGCGACTCGCCCGGGGCGTGCTCCACCCGCAGCAGCGACTTGTCCGCCAGCCGCGTCAGCTGCTCAAGCACCATCTCCGGGCGGATATCACCTCCCGACGCGACCTGCTCGGCAGTGTGCAGCGTGAAACCGCCGTAGAACACCGCGAGGCGGCGGAACACGGTGCGTTCCTCGGCGTCGAGCAGGTCATGGCTCCAGTCCAGGGTGGCGCGCAGGGCCTGGTGCCGGAGCGGGGCCGAGCGTGCGCCGCCGACCAGCACGGCGAAGATATCGTCCAGCCGTTCCGCCAGCTGGGCCGAGGAAAGTATCCGCATCCTCGCGGCGGCCAGCTCGATCGCCAGCGGCAGGCCGTCCAGCCGCTGGCAGATAGACAGGACCGCGGCGGCGTTCTCATCCGTCACGCGGAAGGCCGGACGTACCAGCTGCGCCCGCTGCTCGAACAACTTGACCGCGTCGGATCCGGCCAGCCCGGCGGCGGTCGGCACCGAATCGGCCGTCGGCAGCGACAGCGGCGGCACCGGCCAGCTGACTTCGCCCTCCACGCCCAGGGCCTCGCGGCTCGTGGCCAGCACGACGAGGGCGGGACAGGCCGCCAGCAGGTATTCCACCATGGCGGCCGCGGCTTCCGCGAGGTGCTCGCAGTTGTCCAGGACCAGCAGCACCCGATGCTCGGCGACGTGCTCAGCCACGGCCTCGACCGCGTCCTGCCCCGGGGTATCGGGCACGCCGAGCTTGGCGGCGACCGTCTGGCCGACGGCGGCGGGGTCGTTCACCTGGGCCAGCGCCACCCAGCAGACGCCGGCCGGATAAGACGGGCCTGCCGTTCTCGCGGCGGCGAGCGCCAGCCGCGTTTTGCCCGTGCCGCCCGGCCCCACCAGGGTGGTCAGCCGGCTGCGGCCGAGGGCTGCCACGATGCCGTCGAGTTCGCTTGCGCGACCCACGAGCGGGGTGAGCCGGACCGGGAGCTGAGCGATAGTCAGCGGCATTGTGTGCTTCCGTGCCCCTCCGTCACCGGAAACGCCTAACTATCAGAATCTAACTCCCGCCAGGCCGCCGCCACGAGGGGGGATGGCGTCCGTCATGACACGATCCGGCCACGGCGTCGCCTGGGTAACCTGACTCACATGGATGAGAACCGTGCCCGCCGGGTTACTGACGCGCTCAGAGACCGCGGCATCAACGCGCACTTGAGGAAATCCGGAGTCGACGCGTACGCGGTGCAGGTGGCGGCGAGCGGCGGACGCGAGGCTATCTGGGGTTCGGAGGGCACCACCGGCCTGGAGGCCGAGGTTCTGCTCGACGGGGACCTGGTCGGCTTCGTACCGCAGATCCCGGGCTCAGAGGCGTTCGACGAGGCCCAGATCGTGGACGCCATCGCCCGCGCCGACTACGACGAGCCCGTCGGGCGGGAACTCCCCGAGGCCCCGCCGCCCGCCCCGCCGCTGGCCCGGGAGGGCGGCGTCTTCCGCCGCTTCATCGAGGGCTTCCGCGAGGACGCGTTATAACACCGGAACCGCAGCCACATCCCTGCGAACCGGTCAGTGGTGGGAGGCTTATCCGGTGCGCTTGGCGACATGGAACGTGAATTCGGTCAAGGCCCGGCTGCCGAGGCTGCTCGAGTGGCTGGACGAGGCTAAGCCGGACATCGTCTGCCTGCAGGAGACCAAGTGCGCGGCGGCCTTGTTCCCGGCGGCCGAGGTCGGCGAGCTTGGCTATGAGACCGCCGCTCACGGCGATGGCCGGTGGAACGGTGTCGCGCTGCTGTCCGCGGTTGGCCTCGAGGACGTCAGCCTGGGGTTCCCCGGCGAGCCAGCCTACGCAGGAGAGCCCGGCGAGGCTGCCCTCATCGACGAGCCGGGCCTGCGCCGGCCGGAAGCCCGGGCGATCGGCGCTCGCTGCGGCGGGATCAGGGTCTGGTCGCTGTATGCGCCGAACGGCCGCACGCCGGAGTCCGCCCACTACGCCTACAAGCTCGACTGGTTCGCGGCGTTGCGCGCCGCGCTCGGCGCCGAGCTCACTACCGAACCTGCCCTGGCGGCGGGCGGTGATTTCAACGTGGCGCCGACCGACGATGACGTCTGGGATCCCGCCGTGTTCATCGGCTCCACCCACGTCACGCCGCCCGAACGGCAGGCCCTGGCCGACCTGCGGGCGCTGGGTTTGCAGGACGTGGTGCCCACCCCGATGAAGGGACCGCACCCGTTCACCTACTGGGACTACCGGGCCGGCATGTTCGCGAAGAACAACGGCATGCGGATCGACCTGGTGTACGCCACCGAGGCCGTGGCCAGCCGGGTCCGGGCGGCCTACGTGGACCGCGAGGCGCGCAAGGGCAAGGGGCCGTCCGACCACGCGCCGGTCGTGGTGGACCTCAGCTGAGGATGCGCGCGGCGTTGTCGTGCAGCACCGCGGTCAGCACGTCGGCCGGCAGGTCGAGGGCGTCGAGCTCGGACAGGCACCGCTCGGGCGTGAAGAAGGGATAGTCGCTGCCCCACAGGAACTGCCCGGACAGCCGCCCGCGCAGCTCCCGGATCACCTCGGCCGGGATACGGCGCGGTGACCAGCCGGAGATGTCGATGTACACGTTGGTTTTATGCAGCGCGATGGCGATCAGGTCCATCTGCCAGGGCCAGCCGAAATGCGCGGCCACCACGGTCAGGTCCGGGTGCGCCGCGGCCACCGGGTCGAGCTTGAGTGGGTGCGCGAGATCGATCCTGATGCCCTGGCCGCCGGGCTGGCGCGCGCCGATGCCGCTGGTCCCGGTGTGGAAGAGAGCGAGCAGGCCGTGCTGCTCGCAGGCCGCGAAGATAGGCCAGTACGCCGGATCGTCGGGGGCGAACGCCTGTAGCGACGGGTGGAACTTCACCCCGCGCAGCCCGAGCGCGGCGATGTTCGCCACCTCGGCCACGGCCGCCTCGCCCTTGTGCGGATCGACCGACCCCAGGCCGGTGAAGACGTCGGGGTAGTCGCGGCAGGCGGCGGCCACGGTCTCGTTCGGCACCCGCGGCCGTCCGGTGGCCGTTTCCGCGTCCCAGGCAAGCAGGACCGCCTTCACCTCGAGCCCGCGGTACGTCGCCGCGAGCTGCTCGAGTGACTGCCGCCGGGCGGGGGAGCGGAAGTAGGCCTCGGCGGCCTCCACATAGCCCGCCATGCTGCCGTCCAGCCAGTCGGGGGTGGGCAGATGCACATGAAAGTCGATCGCGCGTGGCACCGCCCCACCGTATCGCTTCGTCACGCCGCGGGCGGCCCGGCCCGGCCCGGCCCGGACGCGGGCCAGCGCGGCCAGGAACTGCCGCGCCACTTGCATCGGAGCGGAGCGGAGCCGGTATCGCACCGAAGCCGGTTCCGACCACGGTCAGTCGGGGTCCGTCAGTCGGGGTATTGGGTGGGGCGGCTGAGGTAGGTGCGGCCGGAGGGAGTGGTCCAGCGGAACCAGCCGCGGGTGCCGGCGTGCTCCAACCGCCACCCCGGGGCCTGCTTGTCCCGGTGGTTGCGGCGGCAGACCGGCCCGGCCTCGCACAGGCAGGTCCGGCCGCCCTTCTCGTACGGGGTGCTGTGCTCGTAGTCACACTGAGCTTCGGGGCGGCGGCAGGGCGGGAACGTGCAGCAGGCGTTGAGGATCCCGGTCAGGTGCCGCAGCCGGACCCCCGGGTCGTGGCCCGTCGCCTCGTGCTGGTGATCACAGGGGCCGGCCAGGTTCTCCAGCGCGAACACCAGGCCCCTCACGGCGGCGGGGCCGGGGCCGGCGCCGCCGGGGCCGGCTGTCCCGGTGAGGGCGCCGATGTCGAGCCGGATGGTGCCGGTTCCCGGCGGATCGTGGTCGTCGCCGGGAGTGTAGAGCGGCCCGTCGCGGGCGGCGGTATCGCGTTTATCGCGGCGGGTGTCCCGGCGGGGCGGGGGGCGGCCGCAGCCGTGGGTCAGGGGCCGGTGGTCGGGGCCGGTGACGGTGAGGCACCAGGTGGAGCGGGGGCTGCGGGCCGCGGCGGCGGCCAGGTCGCGGGCCAGCGCGGGGTCCACCGGCCCGGTCCGGGACAGCATCCCGGGCCGCTCGGCCAGCCCCAGCAGGGTGGCCAGCGGGACGGTCAGGTTCACCCGCGCCGCGAACCCGGCCGGGATCTGCCCGGACCCCGCGGCCGCCCCGCCGCCGGGGCCGGCCGGGCGCGGGTCCTGCGGGCCGGGCCCGCCGTCCCCGCCGCTGCCGGGACCGCTCTGGGTCCCCTCGCCCGTCCCGCCGCCCGTCCCCTTGCCTGTCCCGCCGGGATTCCCGCCGGTCCCGCCGCCGGGGCCGGCCCCGGCGGGGACGCCGGCCGCGGCGAACTCCAGCGGGTCCAGCCCGCCGAGGGCCTCGAGGTAGGCCAGCGCCCGCAGCTCATCCAGCCCGCCGGGTACGCCGGCGGCGCGCAGCTGGCGGGCCCGGGCGGTCAGGTTCTCATTCGCGGCCAGCACCGCGGCGGGCGGCAGTTCCCGCCCGGCCAGCTGGCAGTTCCCCGACTGCTCGGGGACCACCTCGACCCGCTTGTCCCTCGCGGCTTCCTCCCGCCGCTTCCGGGCGGCTTCGGGGTTGACCTCGATGACGGCGCGGGCGATCCGGTCCCGGATCATCCCCCACGTCATCTCCTCCACCCCCTCCAGCCCGAGCAGGATCGCCTCCGCCGCCCAGGCCTCCGCCGCCGTGAGGGCGAAGCAGTACCAGGCGATCGTGCGGGCCTTGTCCAGGTCGAGGATCCCGTCCCGCAGCGCCGCGCCCGTGCGGGGCAGCTTCACCGCCAGGTCGTGGGCCAGGCTCAGCAGCCCCTCCGCCGCCGCCGGGGTCAGGTGCAGCTGCACCGCCAGCTCCGCGCCGGCGTGCTCATCCCACACCGCCGGCATCCCCCCCGCCGCCGGCGGCGGCCGAGGGGGGCCGGGGCGGCGGCGCAGGAACTCCGCGACCGCGGTGAGCAGTTCCCACTGCTGCCGGCCCGCCAGCCGCTGCCGCGCCCCGATCAGCCCCATCAGCTGATCATCGGTGACCCCGGTGAACGCCCGGTCCTCCCCGGAGGCCTCATCGGCCAGCCCGGACACGATGGTGCCGGGGGCCAGCGCATCCAGCGGCTGCCCCTGCCCGAACCCGGCGGCCGGGCCGGCCGGGATGCCGGGCCGGGGCGGCGCGCCGGAGCGGTGCGCGTCCCCGTCCAGCCCCGCCGCGATCAGCCGCGCCCGCAGCGCCGCCTCCTCCGCCGCGGCCTTCGTCCGGGCGGTGACGGCCTCCGGCGGCAGCTCCTCCCACTGTCCCGGCGCCCCGTGATCCGGGTCGGCGTAAAACTCCTCCTCCGGGTCCGGCGGCTCGGGCTCGTCCCCGCGGATGGCGCACATCCGTTCCCATTCAGAGTCATCGATCCAGTCCGGCGTCACCCCGCGCGGCGGCCAGCCCGGGCCCTCCGAGCCGGAGGCGCCGGGGCTGCCCGGCGAGGGTTCGCGGTCCATCGGCGCCTCCCCTCCGCGCGGCCGGTTTCCAACGACGGGAAATCGATGTCACATTCTTCGAACATACTATCGCAGTCTGGTCTTTAACACAAGGAATCTCCGCGCCGGAACGGAACATTTTCCACGACGAGCTGTAGGTCAGTGGGCCGGACAAGCGGTCCGGGGCACTTCCATTTTGTCGGTAATCAAGGTCGTATTCGGGGGGCGTCCCTGGTCAAGTGTCCGCGTCTGAGTGTGAGGCCCGTTGCAGATGGTTCCCAGGTATTGCTGGCCTCACGGCGGCTGCGAAAACCCTTTGCGAGCGGGGCGGCTGATGCCGCACGCTTGCTGGCATGTTCCGGTTCGCCGTCTTCGTCAGCTGCGTGCTTGACCGCGCGGCGATGACGGCTGCCTCGGCACTGCTGTCGCCGGCGCCCCTGCTGGCCCTCGACGGCGCGCGAAGCTGACCCTTCCCCGTTCGCCTCGGTGACCTGGCGGGGGAGGGTGGCGCATCGCGCGGCGCTGTGAGCGCGCGCGGGTCAGCGAGTGCAGCAGGAGGAACCAGGAGCAGCCATGACCAAGCAGGCGTACGTCCGCGACAAGCCCCACCTCAACATCGGCACGATGGGACACGTCGACCACGGGAAGACCACTCTCACCGCCGCCATCACGAAGGTCCTGGCGGACCGGGGCATGAGCAGTTATGTGCCGTTCGGGCAGATCGACCGTGCGCCCGAGGAGGCCGCGCGGGGGATCACCATCAGCATCGCGCACGTCGAATACGAGACCGCCACACGGCACTACGCGCACGTCGACATGCCCGGCCACGCGGACTACGTGAAGAACATGATCACCGGTGCGGCGCAGGTCGACGGCGCGGTCCTGGTGGTCTCGGCGCTCGACGGCGTGATGCCGCAGACCCGGGAGCACGTCGTGCTCGCCCGGCAGGTGGGGGTGTCGCACGTCGTGGTCGCGCTCAACAAGGCCGACGCGGCCGATGAGGAGATCGCGGAGCTCGTCGAACTCGAGATCCGGGATCTGCTGTCCGCCTACGGGTACCCCGGCGAAGAGGTGCCCGTCGTGCGGGTCTCCGGGCTGGCGGCGCTCGCCGGAGAGGAGCGCTGGGTCGCGTCGATCCTGGACCTGCTCGACGCCATCGACGTCCATGTACCGGTACCCGAGCGGTACGTCGACGCGCCATTCCTGATGGCCGTGGAGAACTCCCTGACCATCACCGGCCGCGGCACCGTCGTCACCGGCGCGATCGAGCGAGGCCAGGTGCGGATCGGTGACCCGGTCGAGCTCATCGGGCTGGGCGCGGCGGTGAAGTCCGTCGTCACGAGCGTCGAGACGTTCGGCAAGACGATGGAGGCCGCTCAGGCCGGCGACAACGCGGCGCTGCTGCTGCGCGGCGTCGGTCGTCACCAGGCGCGGCGTGGCCAGGTGCTCGCCGCGCCAGGCAGCCTGCACGCACACCAGCGCTTCACCGCCAGGCTGCATCTCCTGCCGGCCGCGGAGGGCGGCAGGCGCACACCGGTGCGCTCGGGGTACAGCCCGCAGTTCTACGTCCGCACCACGGACGTGTCCGGCGTGCTGGACTTCAGCGGCATGAGCGGCATGAGCGGCATGAGCGGCATGAGCGGCATGAGCGGCATGAGCGGCAGCGGCGGAGCCGGCGCGGCCTCGGCCAAGCCAGGGGAGACTGTGCAGGTCACCGTCACGCTTGGCAAGCCGGTCGCGCTCGATGCCGGCCAGACCTTCGCGATCCGCGAGGGCGGCCGCACTGTCGGCGCGGGCACCGTCACCGCCCTGCTCGACTGAGCCGGCGGGTGCGGGATTCCCGGGGTCCCGCACCCGCCCTCATCGATGATGGATGGTGACGCCGGCCAGGGCATCAGCCCGGCCGGGCGGCCTGCCAGCCTACCGGCCTGCCGGTCGCTGCGGATCCGGCGAGGGAACCCCCGGAGAACTCGCGCGCCCGTTCGGAAGCCATCCGCACCTGGGAAGCCATCCGCACCTGGGAAGCCATCCGCACCTGGGAAGCCATCCGCAACAGTCCGCGTACTCAGACGCGCATCGCCCGTTTTCAGGACTGCTCTCGGCGCAGCAGGCCGAGCACGACGTCGTTAACCACGTGGTCGGCGGCGGTCGCCTGGATCATGGCCCTGATCCCCCGGGCCAGGGTCATCTTGCTAACCGGCTGATCAAGCTCCACGCTGGCCCGAGCCAGCCAGCGATTCAGCAGCTGATAGTCGGCCGGGCTGAGGTCGACCGTGATCCGGACGGGCTTGGAGCGGGGTTCCTTAGGAGGGCGGGGCTCCAGGGGAGATGGGCCGTACGGCATAGGCTCAGTTTACTGCGCTTACTGCAATCAGGCCAGGCCCAGGGCTCGCATCTCCCCGGCGAGGTTCACGAGGGCGGCCGGGGGCGGCCCTGTCGCGCCGCCTGCCTGGCCTCAGCCTCGGCGCGGATCTGGGACAGCCGCTTGAGGAAGTCCTCTTCTGACTCGACCTGGCGCGGGGGAGGGGCGGGAGCCCTCGGGGCCGCCGGGCGCTCGGAGACGGTCAGTTTGAAATCACCGGAGCCGGCCTGACGGCAGCGCTCAAGCCATGCGTCCATCGCGTCCGGGTCGGCGCTGGGCTCGGGCAGGTCCCCGGCCTCGATCAGGCTCGTGATCAGCTCGACCGTGCCGTCCGGCACCAGCGCCATGGCGGCGGCCAGGTCCTCGGTCGCGCCTCGGACGTCGCCCGCGTCCCGCTTGACCCACGCCTGGCCGATCAGGAACAGGCAGTCGGCGAAGACAGCACCCTCAATCCTGGTGAGCCTGGCGCGATCCATAAACCGAGTATCACCCACGGGTCGGACACTGGCCAGTGCGAAGCTCACGCCAGAGTGCGCGTCAAATTTACCGGGAGCCAAGATCATCTTTTAGACATCGCAGGCCAGGGACGTCCGTCTGAGTGCGAGTTGCGTGCGGACGGCAACGCGCCATCCCCCCGCAGGACTACCCCGAATCATCACCTAGGCCGACGCGGGCGAGCGCGGCGGACGGCCAGAATTGGGTATATGTCAAGAGGAGAGGACCATTTTAATGATTGAGGTGCAGGGCCTCACGAAGCGGTACGGCGACAAGACCGCCGTCGACGAGCTGACGTTCGGCATTGAGCCGGGCAAGGTCACCGGCTTCCTGGGTCCGAACGGTGCCGGCAAGACCACTACGATGCGGTGCATCCTCGGGCTTGACTACCCGGACGCTGGCACGGTCACGGTGGACGGCCGCGACTACCGCGACCTGGGATACCCGATGCGCGAGGTTGGCGCGCTGCTCGACGCGAAGGCGGTGCACGGCGGCCGGTCGGCCTACAACCACCTGCTCTGCCTGGCGCAGACCAACAACCTGCCGAAGAGCCGCGTCGGCGAGGTGCTGGAGCTTGTCGGCCTCGCCGAGGTGGCGAAGAAGCGGTCCAAGGGGTTCTCGCTCGGCATGAGCCAGCGCCTTGGGATCGCCGCCACCTTGCTCGGCGATCCCAGGGTGCTCATGTTCGACGAGCCGGTCAACGGCCTCGACCCCGAGGGCATCTTGTGGATCAGGAACCTGATGAAGGGCCTGGCCGCTGAGGGGCGTACGGTCTTCGTCTCCAGCCACCTGATGTCGGAGATGGAGAACACCGCCGACCAGCTGATCGTGATCGGCCGGGGCAAGCTGATCGCCGACTGCTCGATGTCGGAGTTCATCGCGGGCTCCTCCGGCGCGGCCGTGCGGGTGCGCACCCCGATGGCGGAGGACCTGATCAAGGCCGTGACCGCCGAGGGCGCGACCACGGCCGCCGACGAGGACGGCGCCGTCGAGGTCCGCGGGATGACCGCGGAGGCGGTTGGCGACATCGCGTTCGAGCAGGCCATCAGACTGCACGAGCTGACCACGGTCCACGCCTCGCTCGAGGAGGCGTTCATGGAACTGACCGCAAGCAGCGTGGAGTACCACGCCGGGGTTCCCGGGGCGACCACCACTAGCGAAAGCGGAGCCTGAGCGATGGCCACCACGACAACGCTGAACACGCGGCTTTCCCCGCTTCCGCCGGCCACCGGGCGGGCCGGACTGCGGGGCGCGATCGCCTCGGAGTTCACCAAGATCCGCTCGGTCCGGTCCACCTACTGGACCCTGGCGGCGCTGCTGGTCGTCTCCATTGGCATCGGCGCGGCGATCGCGGGGGGCACTGCGGCCAACTTCAGCCACAACCCGGGCAACAAGGCCGGGTTCGACGCCACCCAGACCTCGCTGGTCGCGTTCTTCGAGATCGGCCAGCTGATCATCGCGGTAATCGCCGCGCTGGCGATCACCTCCGAGTACTCCACCGGGATGATCCGCACCTCGCTGACCGCGCAGCCCCGGCGCGGCACGGTCTATGCCGCGAAGGCGATCGTGGTCACCTCGCTGATGCTCATCGTCTCCCTCGTCACGTCGTTCATCGCGTTCTTCGTCGGCCAGGCCCTGCTGTCGGGCAGCGGAGTGAGCGCCTCACTGTTCCACACCGTCAGGATCCCGCAGAACGCGAACGTGAACTGCCCGGGCCCGGGCAACCATGTCGGTGGCGGCGGGTTGCCACCTGGATGCACGGTGCAGTTCTCTGGCACCGACGTGATCCACCCGTCCACCGTGCTGCTCGCGATCATCGGCTGCGCGCTGTTCGTCACGCTGGTCGCCATCATCGCGTTCGGCGTCGGCGCGATCGTGCGGCACACGGCCGCCGCGATCGCGATCGCGATCGCGGCGCTGTTCATCATCCCGGTCCTCGAGCAGGCGCTGCCGAGCCAGTGGCGCTGGGACATCATGCGGTTCCTGCCGGACGCCGCGAACCAGGTGGTCTCGGTCACCATCAGCGGCAACGCCAACCAGCATCTGTGGTCGGCCTGGCCGCAGCTCGGCGTGACAGTGCTCTGGGCCGCGGCCCTGCTCGGCGTGGGCGCCTACCTGTTCCGCAAGCGCGACGCATAAGTCAAAACTGTCACGATCATCTGCGGGGCAGGCCTGGTCAGGCGGCGCGCGTCTGAGTGCGGGCCGCCTGACCCGGCGGGCCGCCTGACCCGGCGGGCCGCCTGACCCGGCGGGCCGCCTGACCCGGCGGGCCGCCTGACCCGGCGGGCCGCCGGGTGCCGTCAGTCCCGGCTGATGCCCTGGCTGTCCAGGTAGCTGGCCGCGACCTTCTTCGGCACCACCATGCACCACGCGTCGATGAGCAGCTCGCGCAGTTCGTCCGCCGCCAGCACCGGCAGCCGGGCCCGGACCCAGTGGTACCGCTCGTCGCTGGGCAGCGGCATCATGAACTTGCCCGGGTCGCTCGCGACCAGCGCGGCCCGCTCGTCTTTGCTGAAGCCGAAGCCGAGCCGCTCCTCGTCGGCCGAGACCGAGGCGTACACCAGGCGGCCGACACGGAACTTGGTGTGGTCCCTGATCAGGTGCTCGGTAGTACGTGGCAGCGACATCGCGATCCGCCGTACATCCTCGACTCCGGCCATCGGCTCCCCTTCCCTAGAGCTCTAGAGCCCGAGAACACGTTCGGCGTTGGCGTGGAAGACCAGGTCCATGACGGAGCGGTCGCAGCCGAGCTCGTCCCGCTCCCGCAGGATCCGCTCGCGCGGCAAGCTTAGCGCTCGACGGTGAAATGGCCCTCGCGCGAGGACTACGCTGAAAGGTGGCACTTCCGCGTAAAGGGGGCTGTCACTTGGCGAGGGATGAGTCCTCGATCGGCAGGGTCGGTGTCCTCATCGTGGGCACGCGGGGCAGCGACGGGCCGGGTGAAGTGCTCATCAAGATCCGCGGCGGTTCCGAGGCCTTCCTGGCCTGGTCCGAGACGCCGCTGCCCAGGGGGGCGACCGTCCTGGTCGTCGAGTCGCGCGGAGCGCGGGCGGTCGACGTCATCGAGTGGGAAGACGTGCTCGGCGACAGTCCGCGCGTATCGGGGTTACTTCTTGAGGAGATGAACGAGGATGTTCGGCTACCGTGTTCCGGCCCCTGACGAGGCCATGCTGATTTCCGGACGAGTGCACGGCCTGGAAGGCTCGCCGTTCCGCGTGGTGATCGGTCATGGCGCCTTCGTCGGGCCCGTGTTCCGCAAGGTCCGCTACCTGACCCTGGCCATGCAGGAAGCGGAGGTCGCCGAGACCTGCGTGACCAAGCAGGGCATCTCGCTGAACGTGCGTTCGGTAATCGCGTTCAAGGTCGGCAACGACGAGGAATCAATCGTCAACGCCGGGCAGCGCTTCCTGTCCGACCAGGACCAGATGTCTGTGCTGACCGGGCGGATCTTCGCCGGCCACCTGCGCTCGATCATCGGCTCGATGACCGTGGAGGAAATCGTCACCGAGCGGCAGAAGCTGGCCACCGAGGTGCTCGACGGATCCAAGGGCGAGATGGCCAAGATCGGGCTGATCGTGGATTCGCTGCAGATCCAGTCGATCGACGACATGGGCGCCGGCTACATCGCGGCGATGGCCGCGCCGAACAATGCCGCCATCCAGCGCCAGGCCAAGATCGCCCAGTCGCAGGCCGACCAGGCCGCGGCCGAGGCGATGCAGGCGTCGGCGCGCAAGCAGGCCGAGTACGCGCGGGAGACCCAGGTGGTGCAGGCGCAGTACAAGGCCGAGGTGGACAAGGCGCAGGCCGAAGCGTCGCAGGCGGGTCCGCTGGCCCAGGCCAACGCCCAGCGTGCGGTCATCTCGGCGCAGGCCGACCTGGCCCAGCAGCAGGCCGAGCTCCGCCAGCAGCAGCTGGTCTCCGAGGTGATCAGGCCCGCCGAGGCCGAGGCCGAGCGGATCAGGGTCCTGGCCAAGGCGGACGCCGAGCGTACCCGCATCCAGGCCGAGGCCGCCGCCTCCAACAACCGCGTCGCGCTGGATCAGCTGCTGATCAACCAGCTGCCGCTGATCGTCAAGGAGGCCGCGGCCGGGCTGGCCGGGGCGAACGTCAGCGTGCTCAACGGCGCCGACGGCCTCAGCGAGATCGCCGCAGGCCTGGTCAGCCAGGGCATGACGATCCTCGATTCTGTCCGCAAGGGGATGCCGGGGCAAGCTCAGGCCCACGGTGACAACGGCCGCGTCCTCGGCGACGTCGCCCCGGAGGGCGCCGCCGGCTCGGGAGGCTCCGGGGGTACCGTCGCACCGCGCGGCTAATCCGCAAAGAGCCAGGTCAAGAGGTCGCGAATGCGAAACCTGGCGATTTGCTGACGTCGTCCGGATTTCCAGTTAACCCGGCGCGACGCCGATTAGGCTCGCGGTCGTGGCAGCAACGACGACGGCCGTGCAGGCCCCGGCGTCCCAGGAGCCCGCACGGCCGCCCGGCGACCGCCGCACCGTGGCGCTGGCCGCCGTCTACTACCTGCTGGCGGCGCTGGCGATCACGCTGTGGCTGTGGCGGGACCCGGCGTCCAGGACGGTAGCGGGCAACGCCAACGACACCGACCAGTTCGCCTGGTTCTTCCGTTACGACGCCACCGCGATCGCGCACCTTCGGCTGCCCGCGCTCGTGACCACCGCCATGAACGCCCCGCAGGGCGTGAACGTCATGTGGAACACGTTCATGCTGCTGCCCGGGGTGCTGCTGGCCCCGGTGACGCTGCTGTTCGGCCCGCAGAGCGCCCTCACCCTATTCATGACGGCCGGCTTCGCCGGATCCTCGACGGCCATGTTCGCCTGCCTGCGCCGCTGGAACGTCACTACGGCCAGCGCGGCGCTCGGCGGGGCGGTATACGGGTTCTCCCCGGCGCTGGTCCACTCGGCCATCGGCCACTATGACCTGCAGTTCGCCGTGCTCCCGCCGCTGATCGTCGACGTCGGCCTGCGGCTGGCGCTCGGCCGGGTAAGCGCCGTGCGCGGCGGCCTGCGGCTGGGCCTGCTGGCGACCGCGCAGCTGCTGATCACCGAGGAGATCCTGTTCGACGCGGCCCTGGCGGGCGTCATCTTCGTGACCGTGCTCGCCGCCAGCCGCCCCCGGGCGGTGCTGGACAAGGTCAGGAGGGTAGCGGGCGGCCTGGCCGTCGCGGCCGCCGTCATGGCCGTAGCAGCCGGATACCCGCTGTGGGTGCAGTTCTTCGGCCCGCTGGCCGAGCACGGCAGCCCGTTCACGCCGGACTTCTTCAAGAACGACCTGTCGGCGTTCGTGGTCCCCTCGTCGTACCTGCTCTTCCACACCGCGGGCAGCGCGGCCGCCGCCTCGAGGTACCAGGGGCACCTGCCCGAATACCTCGGCTACCTGGGCTGGCCGCTGCTCATCGTGCTCGCGGCGGCCGCGATCAGCTGCTGGCGGCGGCTGCCAGTCCGCGCCGCCGCGGTCACGTGTGCGGTGCTCGGGGTGTTCTCCCTGGGCGGCACCCTGCTGTTCGGCGGGCACGAACACGCCGGAATCAAGCTGCCCTGGCACTGGCTGCAGGGCCTCCCGGTACTCAGCGCGGCCCTGCCCGACCGGTTCTCCATTGTCGCGGACGGCGCGGCCGCCGCTCTTCTCGCCTTCGCCGCCGACGCGGCGGTGCCTGCCTTCGCCGGGTTCGCGGCCCGGCGGCGGTCCCGGCGGCGGTCCCGGCGGTGGTCCCGGCTCGCCTCCGGCTGGCGGCCGGCCGCGGTGGTCCTGTCCTGCGCCGTCGTGGCCGTCCTGCCGATCGTGCCGAGGCCGCTGCCGGCCGCCGCCGCCACTCCGCTGCCGCCCGGCTGGTCGAAGGTGTTCGCCTCGCTGGGGCTGCCCGCCTCGGCCAGCGTGCTGGTGGTGCCGATCCCGATGTCGACGTTCACCGAGCCGCTGCGCTGGCAGGCCGACACCGGCGAACCCGGCGCGCTGGCCGGCGGCTATTTCCTTGGCCCGGCCCGGAACGGGCACCCCAACACCGACGGCAGCGGCACGCCGCCCGCGGGCCTTTACCTGAACTTGATGTGGCTGGAGTCGGGGAGCAGCCTGCCTCAGGCGCTGGGCGCCGCCGTACCGCCCAGCGCGTACCCCGGATCGCCCGGTTACGTACCGGTCAGGCGAGTGACCGATACCACGATGCGCGCGCAGATCGCGGCCTGGCGGGTGTCGGCCGTGGTGGCGGTGACCAGGCCTGACTCGATGCTCGGGCGGTACCTCA
>CAWDXO010000002.1:0-196620 GCA_963806335.1 uncultured Actinomycetes bacterium | reverse complement strand
GCTGCAGCCGAGCTGGTAGGCGGCTTCGGTGACGCTGACCTCGCCTTCGGCGGCGGGTGAGGGCGGGGCGGGCAGCGTGCGCGGGCGGGCGGAGCGGCCCAGGCGGGAGGATCCTGCGATCCGCTCCTGGCAGCCGGCCTGGATGCGGGCGTCCCAGGGGATGCACAGCCGGTTGCCTGAGCTGCGGCGGGCGGTCAGCTGGCCGGTGTGGATCCAGTGGTAGATGATACTGGTGCTGCAGTCGAGCCGGCGGGCGGCCTCGGCTACGGAGATCTCGCCGTCGGCGTAGGCGTCAGGGGCCGGGATCTTGTAGGCGTGGCGGATCCACTGCACGGCCTTGACGTCGAACGGGCGGCCGTCACCGGTGGTCAGGCCGGCGGCGTTCAGCTGCCCGGCCAGCTCGGCGGTGGGAGTGACCGGGCCGAGCTGGCGGACCATCTCGACGGCGGGGGACGGGCTGCGCCTGGCGGTGCCGGGGTGGATGGCCCGGGCCACGCGGAGTTCGTCTGTGGCGCCGGTGTGCCAGCGGATCCCGATCCGGACCTTGGCCTGGTCGGGTTCGGGCAGCAAGGTGATGTCGGCGATCAGGGTGCGCAGCAGCCGTTTACGGTCCTTGTTGCTGGTTGCCGGGGCGTGCCACAGCGCGGGCAGGTCGGCGGCCAGTTTTCCCAGCTCGGCCCGGCCGGGCAGCGGCGGCAGCGACTCGGTGGCGGCCTCTAGCCCCTGCTCGGCTTCGGCGAGCGCGGCGAGCCTGGCCTCCCAGCGGGCTTCCAGGCTGCGGGCGACCAGCCGGTTCTCCGGCTCGCAGGCGCAGAAGGCGCGCTCGGCCCGGTCGGCGTCGTAGCGGGCGCGCTCGACGGCGAGCTCGGCGGCCCGGCTGGCCCGATGGTGCCGGCCGGCCACCTCATCGGCTGCGGACAGCGCAAGGGCGACCTGCCCGGGGGTGAGGGCGTCCAGCAGCACGCGCGCGACCGCGTCATCGACCGTGGCGGCGGCCACCGACCGGCAGGTGGGCGTGGTCAGCCGGTCGGCGCGGGAGGAGCACTCGTAAGCGGGCCGCTGGTCGGTGTGGTAGTTGGTGCGCACCGGCTTGCCGCAGGATCCGCAGAAGATGATGCCCTGGCACAGTGCCGATCCCTCGCGGGCCGGCCGGGCGCCGGCGTTGGTGCGGTTGGCTGCCAGCTTCGCCTCGTTGGCCAGGTAGTCCGCCCAGGTGATGTATCTCTCGTGGTGATCTTTGATCAGCACCGGCCACTCGGCCCTGGGCCGTTCCACCAGCACGGTATGCACGGTCCCGCCGGGATCGACGCTGCGGCGGGAGGTATAGCGGCCGTGCACGTAGGCCCCCGCGTAGCACGGGTTCTTCAGTACGCCCAGCACGCGGGCGTGGGTGAGCTTGCCCCAGCGCAGCTGCCCGGCCCACGCGCCGCCGTAGGCGCGCAGCGGGAACCGGCGGCCGGCGAACGCGGCGACCACGCCGTAGGCCGATCCGCATGCGGTGAACGCGGCGAACACGTCCCGGATCGCGGCCTGGACCCCGGCGTCGGGGTCGATCACGATATCGCCGGCGTCGTCGTGGACCAGCCCGACCGGCAGCGGGGTGCGCAGCTCGCCGCGCTCGGCCGCGGCGCGCTTGTTGGCGTGCAGCCGCTGGGCCATCACGTGCAGTTCCATTTCTCCCAGGGTGCCCTTGAAGCCCAGCAGCACGCGGTCGTTCACATCGGCGGGGTCGTAGACGCCGTCGGGGTCGATCAGCAGCGTGCCGGTGATCCGGGCGAACTCCGCCAGCCGCGCCACGTCGGCGTTGGACCGGGCCAGCCGGGTGATCTCTATCCCGAAGATCGCCCCCACATCGCCGCTGCACACCCTGGTCACCAGCTCGGTGAACCCTTCCCGGGCCACCCCCCACTTGCCGGAGATCCCCAGATCGGTGTCGATCACCTCGATGTCCTGGCGTGCCCAGCCCAGCGCGGCCGCCTTGTCCGCCAGCGCGTACTGGCTCCTGGTCGACTCGGTGTGGTCGCGGACCTGCGCCATCGAGGACTGGCGCAGGTAGCAGATCGCTGCCCGCTCCTGGTGACTGCTCGTGATCTTGTGCTCGCCGTTCATCCATGCCTCCCAGCACGCAGATGGTCATGTTGGCCAGCGCCGCTACCGCCTCCACCCGGGCGGGACCAGTCAAGACGGCGGCGCCCACCGGCTACCGCAGCTCTCTGCGGGCCAGCAGCTCGGCGTTGATCGCCGAGATCTCCGCCAGCACCGCCTCGGCCTGCTCGCCCCGGCGCAGGTAACGGCGCACCACCCCGGCCAGCGCGGCCGGGACGTACCTCGCACGGCCGCGGCCAGCCGGGCGGGGGGTGAAGTAGGCATACGGGCCGTGCGGCGCGCCGTCAGCGCACCGGCAGCCGGGCCGCCCGCACCGCCGCGCTTGCTCGGTCAGCGTCCCGGCCAGCACCTGCTCCACGTCGCCAAGCCGCGCCGCCGCCGCGCGGCGGCGGGCCAGCAGCTGCCGCGTGGACAGGTCCCGAAGATCATTCTTGTGTGTGTTCATCACACAAGAAGATGGCGGCCCCGCAGGCAGAAGTCAACGACCGCGAAGCGACCGGGCAAGCGTGTCGAGCCCGGCCAGGCCCTCAGCCGACAGCCGCCGGGCCAGCGGCGGCTCCCCCCGGTCCGTCCACGACTGCAGCAGCGTGATCTGGCCGCTGATACCGCCCGCGCACACGAACACCGTGTCCGCACCGCGGCGCTTCACATACAAGACCTCAAGCCGCTGCCCGTTCAGCGGGTGGAACGGATGAGTGACAATCACGAAACCTGAAGGATCACTGGACAATGCGGCACTATGCCGCCTCCGTCGGAATCCCGAGCGGGCGAAGCTTCGCGCGGTTTGATGCCTTCGGGATGTACACGCGCCGCACCGGCCGGGGACGCCACGACGTGATGGACTGGTGCACCCGCACCGCCATATCCGCCCTGGCCTCAGAGGTCAACGCGACCTCCCCGTCGATCCCGGCCGTCCGGCGCCCGGTATTGCGCTGCGTCACCTGCCGCACGCTGACCAGCGTGTTAGCCCGGCTCCGCAGCATCAGCTTCTGCAGGTTCCTGACCCGGGGCCAGTCCTGCTCCTGCGCTGCCGTGAAGATCCGCTGCCGCAGCCGCCGTACCTGCTCCTCCTGCGCCCGCCAGTCGATCTTGTCCCACTGGCCGGGCGCGTTGCGGGGCTGGTCCTCCGGTCCGTTCACTAGGCGGGCCGCCGCCGTCACCTCGGCCACCGCAGGGGTGCGCCAGGTGCCCCCATCCCATACCGGGGTGGAGAAGCTGTAACCCGTCATCGCGTCTAACTTGTCCTTTGGTTCCGGCGGTCATGACCGCATCGCTTCACCAGCTCACCTGCCTCACGTCAGCGCGCTTTCGCGCCCGGGCACCAGGCCCGGTATCCGGCCAGTTATGCCACGCCCCGGCGGGAGAACCGGGTTAAACGGCGCGGGTTTCCTGCTGCCTTTCGGCCGCCGGCCTTCGCTTCTTAAGGCATCCTGTCCCGCCCAGGGGTTCCGCCCCTCTTACGATCGGCCTACCGCGCTATCCAGCGCGGACCCGAGCGGGGTTTCCATGTTCCGCACGCGTAAGACGCGGCTGGGGCCGGGTGCCCTCTTTACCCCGGGGACTGCGGTGCCTTCACGGCCAGTTAATCTCACTGACCGCCGCATGCCGCCTTCCAACGGCCGGTCCCTATTCACCCCGGTCCAGCATTCCGCCCCGGGATGTAACTGTGACGAGGCATCATCAAGGGTTCACTGACGTTCACCCCTCCCAGCCTTTCCCTCACCTGTAATCCCCGGAACGGTACGGGGACCCTCGGGCTTTCCCCTGAGCTCCGCACCCGGCTGAGCAGGACCCAGCCACGCACGTCAGGGCGGGAACGAGCCTCAGGCACTACCCGGAGTCACGTCATCAGCATCGCTGACCTCCTTCGACGTACTCACTCAACGCGTGCGACCTCATGTCGCACGATTGGCCAGTTCTGGATCATGGAGTAGTGCCGTCAACCGCCTGCGCACTACTGCGGGGCCGTCAGTTTGTAGACCTGGTTACCCAGGTCGCCCAGCGGTGACCGGCGCCGATGCTGCGGTATAGGCTGGCGGCTATCTCTCGCTGCGAGCCGGCTTCGGCCGGCAGGGCTCTGGCCCACAAGCAGCGAGCTTCGGCTTCGTCCCAGCAGCATGCGTAGCCGCGGAAAGTCTGTGCGGCCGCGGCGAAGGCCTCGGCCGCCTCTTTGGGCCTGTCCTCGGCGGCGGCCAGCATTCCGGCGGCGAGGGTGACGCGCCCGGCGAGCCCGCGCCAGTCCTCGCCGCACTGGAGGATCTCCTGGCAGCGGGCAAGCTCGGCTTTGCCCTCGTCTACCCGGCCGCGCTCGGCGGCCAGCAGGGCCAGCTCGGCCCGAAGCATCAGCTCGGCGGGTACCTGGGGGCCTTGCACCGCTACAGCCAGGCCGTTGGCGAGCGCGGTCTGGGCCGGATCGTAGGCGGCGAGCAAGCGCCGTACCCGGCCTGCCCAGTAGGCGTTGATGGCGCCGTCCAGGCGGTCGCCGGCGCTGGCGTCGCGGTCTCCGGCCGCCGCCCAGGCCGCTTCGGCCTGCTCCCATTGCCCTGACCAGTAGAGCAGCATCCGCTCTAGCAGCGTGCCCTGGTCGAGGCTCGCGGCGATCCGCCGGGCCTCGGCGAGCTTGCCGCTGCTGCCCGTGGCCAGGCCGAGGTGGTCGAGCAGGTTGTCGCGCTGCCTGGGGAACACGTCCAGGTGCGGCAGGGCCAGGCCCTGGGCGCACCAGGTCCGGGCGGTTAGCGGGTCGTCCAGGTAGGTGCCGCTGAGAAGCGCCCGCCCGAACGCGGCCCACGAGCCCATGTTCACGTCATCGAGGTGGCCGGCGATGTCGCGCATCTGTTCATGCAGGGACAGGCTCTGTGCGAGCCGGCCGTGGTTGAAGGCGCACCAGGCGCGCTGATAGCTGGCCCAGCCTGCCAGCGGCTCGTCGCCTAGCTCCTCGGCGATCTCATGCGCCCGCCGCGAGGCAACCTCAAGCCGCCCGGTGCGCACGGCGAAGGTGGCCGCCATGGACATGCCGATGTAAAGGTAGCCGAGCCTCCGCTTGCCGGGCTGGCGGGCAAGTTCCGCTTCCGCGGCCTCGTAGTGCGCGAGCCCAGCGGCGACATTGAGAGTCGCGGGATACGTCGTTAGGTGCATGCCGAGCCGGGACCGGGCGCGGGCGGCTGCCTGCGCATCCCCCACCGACAGGTAGGCAGCCAGCGCCCACTCCAGAAAGCCGATGCCCCCTTGCAGGTCGGTGCCGGCCCGGTGGACATAGACGCCGAGCCGCTCGGCGACCCTGGCCCGCTCGATGAGCGGCGCCTTGGCCCGTTCGAGCGCCGCGAAGGCCGCGCGCAGGTGAGCCACGGCCTCGTCCCACGCGTACACGGCGGCCGCCGCGTCGCTGGCCCGGATCGACAGGCTGATGACCTTGGCCTGGTCGGCCAGCGGTCCGGCCAGGCGCAGATGCACGGCGGTGGCAGCGACTCCCTCTGGGTCGGGCGGGCCTGCGGCTTCGATCGCCGCGACGGCACGCATGTGCAGGGACTGGCGGCGTGGCTGGCTGATGTCTGCGTACAGCGCCTCGCGGACCAGCGCATGCCGGAACGCATAAGAGGCCACCCAGGAGCTCCCTCGGTCGCTGAGGATGCTGGCGCGCAGCGCCTCCTCTACCGCCTCGATCACCTGCCCGTCCTGCCAGCCGGTCAGCCGGCTGAGCAGGGTGAATTCGAACTCCCTGCCGAGCACAGCGGCCATCTGCAGCAGCTGCCGGGCGGGGGCGGACAGCCGCGCTAGGCGGCTGGCGAGGACCTGGCGGATCTCGTCGGGGACGCCGAGATCCTCGATCGCGGTGGCCGTCGGCCACCGGCCGGCGGCGGGATCGATCGCGCCGGTCTCGACCAGGTGACGGAGCAGCTCCTCGACGAAGAACGGGTTGCGATCGGTCGCGCGGCCGATCGCGGCGGCCAGTTTCGGCGGCGGATGGTGGCCGATGTGCCCGGCGACCAGGCCGCCGACGCTTTCGTCGTCGAGCGCCCGGACGGGGACAAATTCGGCGAGCCGCTGGCGTCGCATCTCATCGACGGCTTCCATCCAGGCGCTGCCGACGCCAAGACCGGCATCGCGGGCGGTCACCAGGACCAGCGCAGCCGCCCGCTCTGGCGAGCGGGCCAGGTGCAGGAGCATCGCGAGGGTCGCCCGGTCGGCCCAGTGCAGGTCTTCCAGCACGAGCAGCAGCGGGCCGGATCTGCTCATCGCCGCCACCAGAGCCGACACCGCCGCCAGCAGGTGGAACCGGTCAAGCTCCCCGCCTTGTGAGCTTGTGGCCGTCACGCCGGGGATTGCGGCCGGCAGCAGCAGCGCCAGCCTGGACCTGACAGGCTCGGGGAGCCGGGAGGCCGTCTGGGCCAGGCTCTCGTACTGTCCGAGCGCCTCGATGAACGCCTGGTATGGAGCCATGGGCTCCTCGGCGGCATTCCCGACCAGGACTTCGCCTCCGTCGGCCAGCACGTGGCGGGCGAGTTCGGCAGCCAGCCGCGACTTGCCGATGCCGGGCTCGCCGGTTACCACTACCAGCTGGCGCCCAGCCGTCGTGGCCCTTGTCCATGCCTGCTGCAGCCGCTCCAGCTCGGCGCTCCGGCCGACCAGCGGCACCTTCGGCGTGGCGGCGAAGACTGGCGGCAGGAAGGATGCGTGCTTGCGGGGGTCCGCGGGGAAGGCGGTCAGGTCGAGGACGGGGTCCTGGCGCAGGATCTGCTCCTCAAGGCGGCGCAGTCCCGGTCCCGGGTCGATGCCGAGCTGCGCGGCGAGATTGTCGCGAATCCGCCGGTAAGCGCGCAAAGCGTCCGCCTGACGGCCGGAGCGGTACAGAGCCAGCATCAGATGACCCCAGAGCTGCTCCCGGAATGGCTCCCGGCCTACCAGGTCCTCAAGGTCACCGACGAGCTCGGCATGAGCGCCGAGCGCCAGCTCGGCTTCCGCTCGCCATTCCAGCGCCGCCAGCCGGAGTTCTTCGAGCCTGGCCGCTTCGGCACGGGCGAACGGCGCGACGGCCAGCTCGCCATAGGCCGGCCCGCGCCACAGTGCCAGTCCCTCACTGAGCCACGCGGCGGCGCTGGCGGGCTGCGCGCCGCGGAGCGCCCGCCTGCCCTCCTCGGCCAGCCGTCCGAAACGTCGAGCATCCAGCATGTCCTGGTCCACATACAGGCGATAGCCGTCGTCGGCAGTCCGCAGGACCCGCCAGTCACCGGCCGCTGCGGTCGGCTCCAGCTCGCGGCGCAGCTGGGACACGTAGGTCTGCAGGGTCTTGGCGGCCGAGGCGGGAGGCTGACCGTCCCAGAGCGCCTCGATCAGGCCATCGGCGGATACCGCCTGGTCCGCGCGGACCAGGAGCGCGGCGAGCAACGTCCGGTGCTTGGCGGCCGGCAGCCGAACGGCACGGCCACCCGCGGTCACCTCGAGCGGCCCGAGCACCAGGAACTGCATAGTTCTGTGCACCGCCTTGGAACCTTGGGCGTGCTCTACCGGGAGTCTACCGCCGCGCTGCCGGCAAGGATCATGCTGTGCCTAGGGGCTGACAGCGACGCGGAGGCGGCAATGACCAACTATGACGCGATTGTGGTCGGTGCCCGCTGTGCCGGCGCGGTGCTCGCGACGCGGCTCGGCCGGGCGGGCTGGCGGGTGCTGCTTGTCGACCGCGCCACTTTTCCGAGCGACGCCGTGTCCACGCATTTCCTGTTTCCGAACACGCTGCAGCGGCTGGCTGCGCTCGGGGTGATGGAGCGGCTGCACGCCGCCCATGACATCCCCCGGCTGCAATGGAGCTGGCGCGTCCTGGGCCACACTATCGCGGGTGCATTTACCCCCATAGCGGGCGAGGACCGCCTGACTTGCATCCGGCGGGTCACGCTGGACGCTGCGCTTGTCGAGGAAGCCGCAGCCGCGGGCGTGACCTGCCGGTTCGGCGAGCGGGTCACCGGCCTGGCGGGTACTGGCCGGCCAGATGACCCAGTACGGGGGGTGGTCCTGGCCGGCGGTGATGCCCCGCGAGCGCCGTGGGTTTTCGGCGCCGACGGCCGGAACTCGACAATCGCCCGGGCCCTGGGGCTAGCCGGGACGCGCCCGCTGACCGGGGATCTCGCGTTCCTGTTCGGCTACTGGACGGGGCTCCCGGCGACCGAATGGTTCCGGATGGACGTGCGGCAGGACCTCAGCCTGATCTGCTGCCCGTGCGAAGACGGCATCCACCTGGTGGTGCTGGCCGGCCGCCCGCCCCTGGTGCGGGGTGATCGCCTGGGCACCTACCTGGCAGGCATCCGGCGCTTCCCCGCGACGCTCAATCCGCGGCTCATCGACCGGGCCACGATGATCTCCCCGCTCGTGGTCGCACCCGAGCCGATGCTTCGTGGTTTCTTCCGGCCAGCGTACGGGCCAGGCTGGGCGCTGGTCGGCGACGCCTGCCATTTCAAGCACCCGGTGACCGCCCAGGGCATCTCCGACGCGGTAGAGCAAGCGTGGTTCGTCGCCGACGCGCTGCTGGGCGACGACCAGGCTCTCGACACCTACCAGAGCTGGCGAGACGCTAGAGCCGCCGAGCACTATGAGTGGTCATTCCAGTCGGCCCGCCTGCCGCACCCGGAGCACGGCCAGCCGGTGTTCGCCGGGCTCGCCGCCGACCCGCACGCCGCCCAGGAGTGGCGTGACCTGTTCACCCGCCTGCGCCGCCCGTCCGAGGTCTTCACCGCCGAGCGAACCTCCCGCTGGGCCGCCGCCTGGCAGGACCGTCCGCGCATCGGGGAATCGACGGCGCATGGCTGACCTGGCCGGCGCTTACGCCGAGGCCCGCGGGCGGCTGCAGAACCTCCTGGCCGGACTGGACCAGGCCGCGCTCGCGGCGCGGGTGCCAGCATGCCCAGCCTGGACGGTCCTGGATGTCGTCGCGCATCTGGCTGGCGTCGCCGCGGACGTCGTGAACGGCACCTATTTCTACAGCGCCGCCGATGCCTGGCGCGACGTACGGCTAGCCGCGGCGCGAGACGAGTGGACCGCCAGCCAGGTGCGGTCAAGGCGTAGCCGCACAGTGCAGGCCCAGCTCACCGAATGGGCCGCCGCAGCGACGGCACTCGCGCCGATGCTCGCCGGGATTAACCCGCATCCACCCGGCGCACCCGCCTGGCTGCTCTCGGCGCCGGTGGCCGACCTGGCTGTCCATCTGCACGACGTGCGCGGGGCCCTGCACCTGCCCGGTGACCGTGACGCCCCCGCATCCGCACTCGGCCTGCGGATCTACGCCAGCTGGCTAGGCCAGCGGCTGCACCAGTCCGGCCGCCCGGCGCTGCGGCTGCGGACCCGGGAACGCGAGTGGGTCGAGGGCTCCGGGCTGCCGGCCGCAGAACTCACCGCTGACGCCTTCGAGCTGTTCCGTACCCTCAGCGGCCGGCGCAGCCTCGATCAGGTCAGGGCGCTCGCCTGGGATGGCGACCCGGAACCCTACCTCGACCTGCTCGCCCCCTACCCGATGCCTCCATCGCCACTGATCGAGTGACTAGCCGACCGGCGCTCCGGCCGCCAGAGCCTTGACGTCGGCAGTGCTCAGCGGGTTGCCGGCGATGCCCCAGTCGCCGCTATGCACCTCCTCGACCACCACCCAGGTAACCGGGCGCATGTTCTCGCCCTCGATGGCGACCATGGCCTCGGTCAGATCCCTGACGATCTGCTGCTTCTGAGCGGGCGTGAACACGCCCTCGATGAGCTTTACGTTGACGAATGGCATGTGAACTCCTCTTCCGCGACGTGCTATCTGCCGTCAATGGCGAGTCTGCGCGTCGCAGGTAGAGCCCTGGTAGACGTGCGGTAGAGCCCACAGCCGCCGGGGAACGGATGAACGTGGCGGGCCACCCGGCAGAGCGCCAAGCCGCTACGAACCTGGTCCAAACAGATCAACCGTTCGCGTACGGCACGATGTGCCGGCGCACGCAGCATGACCGGCGCGCCGAACGGCGGTTTCCGCTCGCTCCAAGGTCGCAGTGTGTCACGACGGCGAAGTGGCCGGCCCAGCTTCGCCTGGTGGGTGGCCGCCGGGCGAAGCTGATGCCGGGCGGCGTGTTACCTGGCGGCGCCTGCGACGTAGGCGGCGACGATATAGGTGGCGTGCCGGTCCAGGCTGCCGCGGGCGCGGTCATACCGCATCGTGGTTCTCGGATCAGCATGCGATGCGGCTTCTTGGACGTCGCGCAGCGGGACCCAGCGTCGAGCGCGGCGGTAATGAAGGCATGCCTGAGCGTGTGGGGCGTGACGACCTTTCCGATCCCGGCGCGACGCGCGGTGCGGCGGACGATCCGCCCGGCGCCGTGCCGATCCAGCCGCCGCCCGTCCGCAGCCAGGAACACCGGGCCGCCGCCACGCTCGCCGATAGCCAGGTCGATCGCCCGGGCGGTACGCGGCGCAAGCGGGATCGTGACCACCTTGCCGCCCTTGCGGGTGATGGTCAGCGTCCGGTGCCCGCGCTCGAGGCCCAGGTGCTCGATGTCGGCACCGGTGGCCTCCGAGACCCGCAGCCCGTTCAAGGCGAGCAGCGAGATCAGCGCATGCTCGGGCGGCGAGCCGAGCCCGGCGGCGACCAGCAGGGCGCCGAGCTCGTTGCGGTCCAGCGCGGCGGCATGGGACTCATAGTCCACCCGCGGACGGCGGACGTGGGCGGCCGGGGAGTGATCCAGGAGTTCCTCTTCGACCGCGTACTTGAAGAACCCGGCGATGGTGGAGAGCCGGCGGGTGACGGTCGCGCGGGCGCGGCCCCTGGTCTCGAGTTCCCTGGCAAAGCTTTCGATGTCGGCGCGGCGGACAGCGAACAAGGCCAGAGAGCGGACTCGGCACCAGGTAGTGAACTGGCGCAGGTCCAGCGCGTAAGCCTCCCTGGTCAGGCCGCGGTAACCGGCCAGAAACCCGGCAAGGGCAAGCCGTTCGGCGTCGGTGAAGGCAGGCTGGATCGTGGCGAGCGCGGTGGATGGGGTGGCAGTGGTCATCGGGCACCTCCCGGCCGGGCTGGAACCGGGAAGCTGGGCCAGTTCCGGTCCCAGCGGTCAAAACGGAAACCCAAACGTAAGCCGTCCGCCCGCGTCACGCTATGCCACAGGCGAACAAGCGCCGCAGCGCGGCACGGGGCTGCGGAATGCTCCATACCGCCGAATAGGAATGCCTACTGAAGCAATAGGCATATGTGAGTCCGTGCGCGCAGATTATCCGTTCAGGTACGGAATGTCATTGGGGAAACGGAGAGCTAGCCGATGGGCTCGCAGTGCCTTGTCCCCGGTCACTGGTCAGCCTCGCAAACCGTATAACGGTCCGGAAGCGGACGCTGGTCAGGTTTTCAGTGAGGCTTAGCTAGTTAGCGTCGTCCCCTGACGCAAGCCGGAGGAA
Organism: uncultured Actinomycetes bacterium; assembly: GCA_963806335.1. Classification (GTDB taxonomy): domain Bacteria; phylum Actinomycetota; class Actinomycetes; order Streptosporangiales; family Streptosporangiaceae; genus Palsa-504. The sequence goes on along the minus strand of CAWDXO010000002.1, from coordinate 185,121 downwards.
TGAGGTCGACCGACGCTGCTCAACTCGGTAGCAGGGGCTCTGCTAGCCATTGAGCAGAGGCATCTGCGGTTACTGGTCGCGGTCGCTGACGCGGGCAGCTTCACTCACGCCGCAAAGCGGATATTCATCGCCCAGCCAACCCTGAGCCAGCAGATCCGGCGGCCGGAAGAGATCATCGGTACGCGGTTGCTGCAGTGCCGCCGCGACGGCTTGCCGATGACCAAGGCCGGCGCCGTGCTGCTGGACGCGCCGCGCGCCGTGATGTCGCTCGTCGACCATGGGGTGAACCCGGACCCGGCAGGCCTGGGGCCCGGTGGGCGCAGCGGTCGGCCGGTCCCGGCGGCCGCGCTGACCGAGATTGGGCAAAGGGCCACGCCCAGGCCGCTACTACCCGATCGGCTGGCCTGGATATTCGCCCGGATTGGCTACCCGGCTCCCGGTGACCAGCCGGAGCGCATACCGCTCAGCGCGCTGGCTCGCCGCCGATGTCGGCATCGGCAGGTAGCAATGATTCACGGGCGCGGCGGGCGGCTTCGGCGATCGCCATAACGATGCGCTGGTAGCCAGTGCAGCGGCACAGGTTGCCGGCGATGGCCTGGCGGATCTCCGCCTCGGAGGGGTCGGGACTGCCCGCGAGGAGATCTCGCGCGGCGAACAGCTGGCCTGGCAGGCAGAAGCCGCACTGGAAGCCGTCAAGGTCCCAGAAGGCCTGCTGCAGGTCACTGAGCGCCCCGGGCGCGCCCAGGGCCTCGACGGTAGTTACCGAGGATCCGTCGGCGCTCACGGCCAGCAGCAGGCAGGACTTGACGATCTTGCCGTCCAGGTCTATTGTGCACGCGCCGCAATCCCCGTTGAGGCAGCCGGCGTGCGTGCCCTTGAGGCCGAGCTTGTCGCGTATCGCCTCGACCAGGAGTTCCCGGTCATCACAGCTCAGGGTGTGTGCCTGACCGTTGACGGTCAGCGTGATGGTGTGCGCGGGGATCTCGCTGCTGCTGCTCATGACCATGTTACTCCAATCGCGCGTTCGACGGCCCGGCGAGCCACTACAGGTGCGACCTGACGCCGGTAGGACCCGGGTGCCAGCTCATCGCCCCAGGGTTGATCGACGGCGGCGTGGATCAGCTCGGTGAACGCGCTCGCCGACGTGACCCGGCCGTCCTTGGTGAGCATTCCGGAGATGTCGACCCTGACCGGGCGCACGGCGACTCCGCCGAGAGTGACCGTTGCCCTCGTTTGCGGGCCGGCCTGCCTGCTGGCCGGGTACGACGCCGGATGGCCGGCCGGGCCGAGAACGGCTGTCGCCGTCGCGATCGGCCATGATCCTTCGGCCAGCTTCAGCTTATAGTAGCCAATGCGTACCGGATCGGTGGGCAGCAGGAACCCGGTGACGAGGTCAGCGGGCTGCAGGGCGGTGCGGAACGCGCCGAGGAAGAACTCATCCGCGGCTACCTCGCGTTCGCCGGCCCGGCCGTGGATCATCACCCGGGCCCCGGCTCCGACGAGGCAGCCGGGCATGTCCGAGGCCGGATTGGCGTAGCACGCCGAGCCGCCGACGGTGGCCTGGTTGCGTAGCTGCGCGCCCCCGGTTATGCCCCGCGCGGCGGTCGCGAGCACGGCCGCGCGGCCGGTCAGCGCGCCGCTGCTGCGGTCCAGGTCAGCGTAGGTTGTCATGGCGCCTACCCGCACCATGCCTGCCGAGCTGGCGGACACGCCGGATAGCCCGGCCCGGCGCAGGTCGATCAGGTGCGGATGGGACAGTTCGCCGCGTCTGAGCGCGGGCAGCAGCATCGTGCCGCCGCCCAGAACGGCCGCGGCCTCGTGCTCGGCCAGCAGCGCGCAGGCCTGCGCGGCTGAGCTGGGCGCGTGGTAACGCAGCGGCTTCATCGCTGGCCGCCGAGCATAATCGCATCGAGTATCCGCGGCGCGGTCAGGGGCATCTGATGTACTCGCACTCCCAGCGGAAGCAGCGCGTCGTTAACGGCGTTGGCGACCGATGCGACCGCTCCGGCCACGCCGCTCTCCCCAGCCCCCTTCATCCCGTGCAACGCGAAAGGCGACGGGGTGACCTGGTGGCCGGTCCGGATCCACGGCAGGTCAGGCGCCCGGGGCAGCAGGTACTTCTTGAACGAGGTGCTGGTCAGCTCTCCGCGCTGGTTGTAGCTGAGCTCCTCCCACAGCGCGCCGCCGATGCCCATGGCGATCGCGCCGAGGAACTGGCCTTCGACGAAGACCGGGTTCACGATGGTGCCGCAGTCATGGACCCCCGCGTACCCGGTCAGCTGCACGATCCCGGTCTCCGGGTCGATCTCGACCGAGGCAACGTGCGCCGAGTACGGGAACGACGGGTAGGGTGACCAGCGGCCCTTCTCGTCCGGGACGCTGTGCACGTTGGCGGGTGAGTAGGTCCGCGTGGACTCCAGCTGCGCGTCGTTCAGCCCGGGCAGCACGTGACTGCGCAGGAACACGGTCCGGGCCAGTTCGGCGACGGTGACCGTCCGGCCCGGCGCGGACACCGCCCAGGCGCGCCCGTCAGCGAACCGCAGCGGCTCGGCTGGGTCGGCCTGTAGCAGCAGCCGCGCCGCGACGCCAAGGGTAGCCCGGACGTCCCGCGCCGCGAGAACCGCGGCAGCCCCGCCTACGGTCAGCGACCGGCTGCTGAAGTTGCCGTAGCCATAGGGGCAGATATCGGTATCACCCTGGACGACGTCCACGTCATCCGGTGATATGCCCAGCTCGGACGCGACCAGCTGCGCGATCCCGGTCTCGTTGCCCGTGCCGGGACTGGTAACCCCGGTGAGCACGGTGACCCCTCCGGCCGGGTCCATCCGCACGGTCGAGGTGTCGAAGCCGCGCAGCAGCGTCCCGGAGAAGTCGCCGCCTTCGGGGGTCAGCTCGAACCCGATACCCACGCCCAGCAGGCGGCCAGCCTCGCGGGCCTGTGCCTGCGCTTCCCGCTGCCGGTCGTACCCGGCCAGGTCCAGCACCTGCCGCAGCGCCCCTGCGTAGTTGCCGCTGTCCAGGTGCTTGGACGCGGTCCAGTAGGGAAACTCCTCCGGCGGGATGAAGTTGCGGAAGCGGACCGTAGCGGGATCCTGGCCAAGCTCAGCCGCGATCATGTCGATGATGCGCTCCAGCGCCAGCGCCGCGGACTCCTTGCCGTAGCTCCTGGCCCCGTTCCACGGGGGCTTGTTAGTGACCACGGCCACGGACTCGACCTCATAGTCCTTGACCCGGTAGGGGCCGGGGAAGGCCATCCCGGCCACGAAGGCCATCCCCCAGCCACCGCTCGCACCGAGGCCGCCGATATTGGCCAGCACCTGGTCGCGCAGGCCCACGATCCTGCCGTCGTCATCGAAACCCACGGTGAACTGGTGCACGAACTCGCGCGCACCGGTCAGCATGCACTCCGCCCGGCTTTCCACCCAGCTCACCGGCGTACCGGAGAGCCGGGCCAGCAGGCAGACCAGCGATTCTTCCGGCATGCCGTGGAACTTGTGCCCGAAGCCGCCGCCGAGGCGGGTGGCGATCACCCGCACCGAGCTCTCGGCCAGGCCGAAGATGCTGGCTAGATGGGAGCGCAGCGGATGCGGGTTCTGCGCGGACGCATACACGGTGAGGCGCCCGTCCGGGCTCCAGGCCGCCAGGTAGCCGCGCGTCTCCAGCGGCGCGGTCTGGTAGCGCTGGATCCGGATCTCATCGGTGATGACATGCGGCGCGGCCGCGATCCGCGCGGCCGCGTCCCCCTCGGTGAAGGGCAGCCGGATCATCACGTTGCCCGCCCAGTGGTCGAACACCTTGACCGCGCCGTCCGCGAGCGCCTCCGCCGGATCGGTGACGAACGGCAGCGGCTCATAGTCGGCGATGATCGATTCCAGGGCCGCCTGGGCGTCCTGCTGGGTGTCGGCGACGACCGCGGCGACCGGTTCTCCGGCGTACCGCACCTGGTCCACGGCCAGGCAGCGGAAGTCATGCGTCTGGCCGCCCACCAGCGCCGGATCGAAGAAGTGCGGGATGACCGTGGTCATCCCGGCCGCCTCGCGCCCGGTCAGCACCACCCGGACGCCGGGGCAGGCTGCGGCCTGGCCGGTGTCGACCGAGCGGATCAGGGCGCGCGGGTGGGGGCTGCGCAGGATAGCGGCGTGCCGCATCCCGTCCAGGCTGACGTCAGCCAGATACCCCCCGTGCCCGGTGAGGATAAGGTCGCCGTGCTTTCGCCTGGCGTGCCCGTGGCTGTCCGGGCCTGGCGGGGCGGCCCGGGAGTCCTGGCCGGCCGGCTGGTCGTGCTCACCGGTGGTCCTGTGTGATCAGTCGCGGGTCCGCGGTCACCAGGGCGCGTTCCTGTCTGGCCTGGCGGAAGAACTCAGTTCCTGTCGCGCACGAGGCACAGATCGCCTGGTGCTGGGCAGTGGGGTCACGGTCCATCTCAATGGCAATGTACGCCTTGGCGCACTTGTGGCACTTGACCCGCGTCTCCCAGGGATCGGGGACCTCGGCGCGCGGGTCGTTGGGCCGGACGCTGACGTCCGAGCGGTTGCCGAAGATCGCCCGCAGGGCAGCGTAGCCGGCCGCGGCGATGACGAAGGTCAGCGGCGGTCCCCAGGTGTCGGCGAAGGCGGGCTGGCCGGCGAGCAGCGCGATGCCGACCGCGCTCGCGGCGATCCAGGCGCAGATGCCAGCGAGGTTGACCGCAGGCACCCGGCCGGGCCGGAACTCCATCGGCGGCTGCGACCGGGCCCGCCGGAAGCCGAACTCCACCAGCGCGATGGCGACCCAAGCGACAACGACGACGGCCTGGTAGTTCAGGGCCTTCAGCAGGAAGGAGAAGATGTCGGTGAGCATGAACAGGTATACCGCCACGCCGGCGGCAAGTACCCAGGTCCAGCGGGGCAGTCGCAGGCCGAAGGCGCGGGAGAAGAAGCTCTCCAGATTGGTCGAGGCCAGGTACAGGTTCGCGCTATTGATCTTGGTCTGCGTCACCAAGATGAAGATCAGCCCGAACCCGCCCATCAGGTGCACGATGCCGACCACGACGGATGCCTCGCTGGCCCCGGTACCGGTCGGCAGGGTGGCCACGAGGAAGATGCCGGCCAGCGCGTTCACCAGCAGGGTGAGAATGTAGAACACCGGGCCGAAAGTGACCCAGCCGTTGAACTTCGCGTCCCGGGGGCGGCCGAAGCGGGCGAAGTCGACCGTGTAGTACATGATCAGCCAGACGCCCATGTAGACGCTGAAGGCGAACAGCCAGCCAGGCCCCTGGATGCCCGTGCCCGGCGCGGGCTTGAGGTGCAGCCACCGGTCGCTGTAACCGTACTTGGCTATCGCCCAGATGATGGCGCCGATCAGTCCTGCGGCAAAGAGCGGCAGGAGCGCCGCGTTGAGCTTGTCCAGCCATTTCCGGACACCGCCGAGCACCAGCGGCAGCGCGTACAGAACCGTGATCAGGTACCAAATCTTGATCGGGCCGCCGAACTGGGCCTGGAAGGCCACGGACAGGACCGAGCCCTCAAAGGTGGCGAAGTAAATCGCGCCGGCCGCGAACACGAGCGTGGCGAGGGCAGCGCCGTAGTAACCGAGCAGGCCGCGGGACAGCAAGGCGACGGTCAGGCCGGTCCGGCTGGACACCACAGCGAAGACGTAATTCGCGGCGCCGTAGACCACGACGGACAGGATTATCCCTATGACAGCATCGCGCGTTCCCACGGCGAGGGCCACCGAGGACCCGACGACGAGCCAGAACATCGCCGTGAGCAGCGATGACCAGGCCATCATGAGCGGGACCCGGCCCAGCCGCCAGCTGCGCGGCACTACGTGCAGCGAGTAATCCTCGGTGGCGGCCTCGCGGATCACCTTCGGGTCATCCGTCGATGAGCATTCCAGGGCCGGCAGCGCGACATCGGGCGCCCGTTGGGTTTGTGCCATGCCTGACTCACATCCTTCTATACAGGGGTCTGGCATGCCTGCTGCCAGCGATGGGGCCTGCGCGCCGGCCGGAGCGGACGGCGCCGGATTAGCGGCGGACGGGACGCCGCTAGGTGGCCTTGGCCACGTCCGGTTCCCGTCTGGTCTCGGGGTGCCGCGGTCCGGTGCTGCCCGGCAGGCTGAGCGCGAGTTCCGCCTCGGCCACGTCAGCGACTTCGCGGTCCAGGGCGCGGGCAAATTGCACGGCCCTGCGCACCAGGGCCGTATTGCCGGGCGCGAGTTCGCCTTTGCGCAGATGCAGGGTGTCCTCCAGGCCGGCCCGGGCGTTGCCGCCCATCGCCAGCCCGATCCCGGTCAGCTCAAGGTTCGCCCGGCCCACGGCAATGACCTGCCAGACCGCGCCCGGCGGCAGCCGGCGCACCATCGCCAGCAGGTTGTCAGCGGTGGCCGCCATCCCGCCCCGGATACCAAGGACGATGCTGAACTGCAGCGGCTCGGCGAGCAGTCCCTGATCGAGGAGCCGGAGGCAGGCATCCAGATGCCCAGAGTCGTAGATCTCCAGCTCAGGTTTGACCCCTAGGTCGCGCATGGCCGCGGCCAGGCGGCGCACTCCGCGCGGCGGGTTGCGGAACTCGGCGTCGCCGAAGCTCATCGAGCAGGGGTTCAGCGTGGCCATCTGCGGCCGGAGCCCGACCAGTTTCTCCCTGTCCTCGAACGGCACGTCGAGCCCGACACCGGTGGACAGCTGGATCAGGATCGGGCAGCGCCCGGCGATGAGGTCCAGGACGCGCCGCGCGGTGCCCAGGTCGGCGGTCGGGCGCTGCTGCTCGTCGCGCAGGTGGATGTGGGCAACGGACGCGCCGGCCTGGTAGGCGTCGTGGACGGCGGCGGCTATCTCCTCAGGCGTGGTGGGCAGGTACGGACTGTCGGCTTTCGTGGCGACCGGGCCGGTGGTGGCGACGGTGATGATGACGCTCACGGAGATTCTCCTTTTCCGTTCAGGCGTGACAGCTCAGCGGCCGGCCGCCGTTGTAGGTGACCATGTCGGTGAGGGCAGCATGCAGATCGATCCGGGCGCCGGGCGCCGCGCCATCGAGCTCGGCATAGACGCGGTGCAGGTTGCCGACGATCCGCTCTGGATCGCTGAGGGCGGCGAACTCCCCGAGTTCCGTTTCCCTGGCCAGCTCCAGGGGGGTCAGCCCGGCAGCCTTGCCTGCCTTGGCCGTGGCCTGCACGAAGTGCAGGTAGCTAAGTACCCGGTCCACTACTTCGATTCCGCAGACCGGGCCGTGGCCAGGCACGATCGTGCCGGGATCCAGCGGGAGGATCACTTCGTTGAGCACCTGGATCGCGCCGGAGACCGAGCCCTGGAGGAGGAATGGGGTGCCCCCGTTGAACAGGAGGTCGCCGCTGAACAAGATGCCCCGGTCCGGGATCCAGGCCACTGAATCATTGGTCGTGTGCGCAGCGGTCCCGACATGGCGTATCTCGCAGCGCAGGTCATCGATCCACAGGACAATCTCATCGCGGAATGTCAGGAAAGGCAGTTCCAGAGTGATGTCACCCCAGGTGACCTCACTCCAGTACGGCGCCGACCGGGGTGCTCCCCAGTCCCGCATCGCCTCGCGCGCCTGCTCCTGGGCGACGATTGTCGCGCCAGCGAACAAGAAGTTCCCGAAGGTGTGGTCACCGTGGTGATGGGTGTTGACCAGCGTCCGCACCGGCTTGCTGGTGATGCCCCGGATGGTGTCCAGGTAGCGAAGGGTCCGGCGCTCCGTCGCGCAGGCGTCGATGCTCACCACGCCCCTGCTGCCGACCAGGAACCCGGTGTTGTTGATCCACCAGGTGCCGTCGGGCTGCAGGTAGGCGAAGATCCCGTCGGAGATCTCCGTTACCACCGCTGCACCGGGATCCGCGCCGGCTAGCTGGCCGGCGCTCATGGCCGGTCCTGTGACGGAGCCGTGGCGGGCGGCGCGGCCATCTCACCTGTAACGGCGGCACGGGGTATGACCAGGATCAGAGGATCCCTTCGGGCGAGCTCGACCATTACCTTCATGTAGACTGACTGTACGTACGTACAGTACTTCGTGTCAATAGGTGAAACTGGTAGATTCCGCGGGTGATCGCTCCGCCAGCCTGGCCACGGACCTGACTGGCGGGGGACCCCGCGTGGTTACATGGAAGCGACCCGGACGGAGGGCCAGTGACCGCTACGCAGCCCAGTCGCGCTGGCGGCGGCAACGACCGCGCCGCGGACATCCTGCGGGCAGCCGAGAAGCTTTTCGCGCAGAAGGGATACCACGCGACCACGATGCGCGAAGTGGCGGCCGCGGCGGGTGTCGGCCTTTCCCTGGTCGTTTACCACTTCACGAACAAGAATTCGTTGTATTACGCGATATTTGAGAACCGGCAGCATGTTAACGACGAGCGCCTTCGGCGCGTCCAGGCAATTGCCGACCTGACCAGCCCGCACGCACTGGACGCGATCGTGGAAGCTTTCATCGGACCGGTGCTCGCCCTGCATGAGTCACCAGAGGACATCTGGTATGCACGGCTCGTCCTGCGCGAGGCAGCCGACCCGTCCAGCCAGGAGCGGCCCGTCATCTCGCAACTGTTCGACCCCATGGCCCGAGCCTTCATCGCGGCACTGGAGAAGGCGCTCCCGGACAAGCAGCCGGGCTTCTACCAATGGGCCTACCTGTTCTCCGTGGGCGCGCTGACGCAGAGTGCCTTCGATACCCGGGTGGAGAACCTGACCGCAGCGCCACAGTTCGACAGGAAGCACGACGTGCTGCGTTCCTACATCACTGCCGCGCTCCGGTACGGGTGACCCCAGCGCGCCCTGCGCTCGCCGGTGTCATGTCGGTCAGGGCGTCCGCGTGGACTCCTCCAGCTGGGTGCCGGGCAGCTGGCAGACCGCCCGCACCTGGGCACGCACATCACTGGGCACGCCGTGAATTTAGTCGTCAGAGGTACCAAAGGGGCCAGCGTGCAAGACGATTCGAGTCGACGGAGCGGTCCCGCAGACCGCTCCCGTACCTGTCGTGACCAGGCGCTGCAGTTCCGAGTTCCTGAATTTTGCCACGCATTCGCCGGAAGATAGCCAACGCCACAGAAAATGCCGTTCTGCGCGCCACCGACAAATTGTATCGAAGGGATTGTTCCGATACAGAACGGCGGATATCGTGTGTCATGCCGTTGCCGGGTCGCCACCATCTGTAACGAAAGCCAGTGCGGCGCAAGCGAGCTAGGTGTCCAATCAGGCGATCCCGCCCGGTGAGCCGCCATGGCGAACCTCGCAATGTCATCGTGAACATCGCCTGCGGCGACCAGACGAACGGGGCGGGGTTTCTGCTGTCGCACACACGCTCACCGCCAATGACGCCGCGACGCTCGCCGCGAATGGCGCGGAACAATCTGTCCCGCCGCATGCCGGGCCGGTGGCCCCCTCGTTCTGGACGAGAGCGAGCCGGCCGGCGTGACCGGGTGACGCCAGCAGCATGCGAGACGCGGATCAGCGGCCCGGTCGGCCATCTGCGCGTGCGCCGCCCCGGCTAGGCAAGTCCGGGCCGGGGTGTGCGGGGGCGTGTGGTGTGCGGGCGGCCCGGCGGTGGTGGTGGCACACTGATGCGATGACGCCATGGCGGGTCCGGGATTTCCACGCTGATGATCTTGATGCCGCCGTCCGGTTGTGGGACAACCCGGCGGCCAGCAGCGAGGCGCCGGCGTTCAGCTTGTCCGACCTGATAGCGGCCGTCCGGTCGCATGAGCCTGCGGTGGTCGCGGTGGCCGGCGAGGAGCTGGTGGGCACCGCCGTCGCGACGGTCAGGGGTGACCGGGCGTGGGTGATGCGGATCAGCTTGGCGGCCGCGTGGCGGCGCCGGGGGATCGGCAGCGCGATGCTGGGCGAGCTGGAGCGGCGGCTGGTGGCGGCCGGGGTGCACCGGATCCGCTGCCTGCTGGGGGGCGGGAGCGAGATCGGCGCCCTGGCGCTGGAGCACGCGGGGTACACCGCGCGGCAGGGGATGGTGTTCTACGAGCGGCTGGAGCCGGTCGATCTGGGCAGCGCCGGGGTGCTGGGCCAGCTCGGCGGCCGGATGATCCGGGCCGGCGCCTGGGAGCAGCTCGGCGGCATGGCCAGGGAGAAGGAGCTGATTGAGCGGCGGGTCATCTTGCCGCTGGCGCAGCCACAGCTGGCCGAGCGGCTCGGCCTGGTGCCGCCGCGGGCCATCGTGCTGTTCGGCCCGCCGGGAACGGGCAAGACCACCTTCGCCAAGGGCGCCGCGTCGCGGCTGGGCTGGCCGTTCGTGGAGCTGTTCCCCTCGCGGCTGGCCGGGGAGTCCCCGGCCGGCCTGGCCGCCGCGCTACGGGAGGCGTTCTCCCTGGTCGCCGAGCTGGACAAGGTGGTGCTGTTCATCGACGAGGTGGAAGAAATCGCCGGGGCGCGCCAGCCGCGCACCGTGTCCGCAGCCCAGGGGGTCACCAACGAGATGCTCAAGCTCATCCCGCCGTTCCGGGAGCAAGATGAGCGGCTGCTGATCTGCGCCACCAACTCGGTCCGCGCCCTGGACGGCGCGTTCTTGCGGCACGGCCGGTTCGACTACGTGATCCCGGTCGGCCCGCCCGACCCGGCCGCGCGGGAGGCGATCTGGGACCGCTACCTGGCCGCGATCCCGCACGGCGAGCTGGACATGACCGCGATCGTGGAAGAGTCGCGGCTGTTCACCCCGGCCGACATCGAGTTCGCCGCGCGCCGGACCGCGCAGCATGTATTCGAGCGCGTCATGTTCGAGCGCGGCGCCGAAGAAGCGACCACGGCCGACATCGTGCACGGCATCGGCCAGACCCGGCGCACCCTCACCCCGGAACTCGTGGCCGAGTTCGAGCAGGACATCCAGGACCACGCCCGGGTGTGACCGACGCTGGCGCAGCCCGATACCACCGCCCGGGCCAGCATCGCCAAGCCTGCCGCCACCTCCGGGTGGGTACATGCCCGGGACCGCCCCGAACGCCAGGATTTGCACGGCCAGTCCGGCCGTCAACACCGACCCGCTAACCGTACCGATCGACGGCTCTTTGCGCGGGCGGGCGAAGACTCGAGTTACTCTCCGTGACAGGCTCCCCAGTTAGCCCCCTCGTGTCAGCCGCAGGCAGCGGCGCGGGCCAGCAGGTGGGCGCGCTCGCTTGTGTTAGCAGCCATCGCCGCGGCGCGCTGGAATTCGGCGCGCGCCTCATCGCGCCTGCCGAGCCGCTCGAGCAGATCCCCGCGCACGCTCGGCAGCAGGTGATAGCCGCGCAACGCGGGTTCGCCGGCCAGCGTGTCCACGATCGCCAGCCCGGCGGCTGGCCCGTCGGCCATCGATACGGCGACGGCGCGGTTGAGTTCGATCACCGGCGACGGCGCGAGCGAGGCAAGGACGCTGTAGAGGGTAGCGATGCGAATCCAGTCGGTGTCCGCGGCGACGAGTGCCCGTGCGTGGCACGCGGCCAGCGCCGCCTGGATGACATACGGCCCGCTGAACTCGCTGCCACTGAGGGACTCCGCCGTGGCTAGCGCCGCGAGGCCGTGCGTGATGAGCAACCGGTTCCAGCGGCTGCGATCCTGGTCGAGGAGCGTGATCAGCTCGCCGTCGCGCCCGGTCCTGGCCGGGATCCGCGACGCCTGGATCTCCATTAGCGCGACCAGCCCGTGCACTTCGGGCTCGTCGGGCGCGAGCGCGGCGAGCATGCGGCCGAGGCGCATCGCCTCCTCGCACAACTCCCCCCGCGTCCAGGAATCGCCCGAGGTCGCCGCGTAGCCTTCGTTGAAGATCAGGTACACGACCTCGAGAACGGATGCGAGCCGCGCCGCGAGTTCCGTGCCGACCGGCACCTCGAACGGCACTTTGGCGTCCGCCAGGGCCTTCTTCGCGCGGGTGATGCGCGCGGCCATCGTCGGTGCCGGGACGAGGAACGCGCGCGCGATCTGTTCGGTCGACAGGCCGCCGACCAGCTTCAGCGTGAGAGCCACGCGCGCGTCACGTGACAGCGAGGGATGGCAGGCGGTGAAGATCAGCCGCAGCACGTCGTCCTCGACATGGTCGTCGAACTCGATTTCGTCCATGGGGTTTTCCGCTTCTTCGGCGAGCTCCCGGCCGATCTCAGCGACCTTGCGCTCGAAGCTGGCCTGCCGCCGCACGCCATCGATGTAGCGACGGCGCGCGACGGCGGTCAGCCAGGCACCCGGGTTGCCGGGCACCCCCGTCGACGGCCACTGCACCAGCGCGGCGACAAGGGCGTCTTGCGCGAGGTCCTCGGCCAGGCCGACGTCGCGGACCGTGCGGGCGAAGCCGCCGACGAGTTCCTTCGTCTCCGCGAACGGCCCGTCGATGACCCGGCTGCCGCCCGTTGTACCTGCCCATCGCCGCGAACTCTTCTTCGTGCCCGGCGTACTCGCCCTTCTCGCTGTCTTCGGTGGCCTTGACCAGCACCATTACACGCATCTGGGTCTCCTTCGTTCCCTGGCCGGACGTTCCGGCTCACCAGTGCGTCGAGCGGCACGGACCAAATTCGACATGGGTCCTGGAGTTCTTTCTATCGCATGACGCCGTTCCGCAACGTGGCGCTCATGTGCCCGGCCACCACCAAGGCGGATGCCGGCTCGGCGCAACCTGTGGATGATGCACTTGCCGAGACCGGCCGGCGGAGGATTTTCCTTTCTGAGCGTGCTTGGGCCAGGGACTGACAGAGCTGGCCAGCGGCCGGGGCCGCTTTGCGGTCTGAGGAAGATCATTGGTCGGTGCGGGGAGTGCCTTACCTGGCCCGGCTCATGAAGGGTCAGCTGGCCGGCGGCCGGGTCGGCGATGATGCGGGGCCCGGCGGCTGCGGCTGCTTGTCCTGTTCCAGGATGCGCCGCTTGGCGGCCGCATAGGCATCGTCGGTAAGCACGCCCTGGTTGTGCAGCTGCGCGAGCTGGTGCAGCTGCGATACCCACGACGCCTGGTCATCTGCGGCCACGGGCGGGGGCGGGGCAGGGACGGCGGATCCGACCGGCGTGGCTGGCCGGGCGGGCACGGGAGCACCGGCGCTGGCCGGAGTCGAGGGCTGCTGGCCTGCGGGGTTCAGCCCGAGCTGACGCCAGAACCGCTCGACCTGCGTCGTGTACCGGGCCTGGGAGAGGCCAGGCGCGGAACGATGCGGTCGCGCTGGACATCGGTCGTACGTGACGCAGCTGGGCGTCGGTGATCTGAAGGCCCCGGCTGCACACGGGACAGACCAGATAGTCATCCGTCCCGTAGGGCACGACGGGCACGAAGTACAGGCGTACCGACTTCTTCGACCGGACGTGGTGGAGGAACACCTGGTTATGACAGTTCGGGCACACCCACGGCGCGACCTCGCCCTGATCCTCCGGACTGCCTGGCCCGAAGCCGAAAATCACCACCATGCGGTCATTCAAGCCGGCGCACCCCGCGTCGCGGCTCACCCCTCGCAGGGTGATAACGGCGGGCGGCGGCAGCTCCTGCCGCCGGGATCGCCGCCGCGGGCCAGGCAATCGTGCTTCGGCGCCCGGGCGGGCGCGGCCTCATCCCGGTGCCGAGCACTTCGGGACACAGCCGAAACAGTCATCTGACGGCGGATGGCCGATCATAGCCGCGAGCTGCGAGCCATGCGCCGCGTTCAGCCGCGCGAGTCCGGCCGGGCTCGCGGGCGAAGAGGCAGGCGAGGAGGGGGCCTGCTGAATTGATTTGCCGCCGGGCGGGCGCTGCCGGGAGCATGGGGTCATGGCGGAGCGATTCGATGTAAGCCGGGACGGCACCATCCTGGCGGGGGAACGGTGGCCAGGTGGCGGCCCGACGGTGCTGCTGCTGCACGAGGGCGTCGCGGACCGGCGGGGATGGGCGGAGGTAGCCGGGCTGCTGGCACCTGAGCTGACCGTCGTGGCCTACGACCGCCGTGGTTACGGGCAGACGCCGGCCAGCACGGAGCCGTTCTCGCACCTGGATGACCTGCTCGCCGTCCTGGATCACATCGGCGCAGGCCCCGTGTGGCTGGCCGGCGCCTCGGCGGGGGGCGGGCTGGCACTCGACGCCGCCCTGGTTGCCCCCGGCCGGGTCGCGGGCCTGGTGCTGATGGGCACCGCGGTGAGCGGCGCCCCCGAACCCGAACTCGACGCCGCTACCAGGCGGTTCGAGCCGATGCTGGACAAGGCCTACGCGGCCCGGGACGCCGGCGAGATCAACCGGCTGGAGACCTGGCTGTGGCTGGACGGCCCCGGCCAGCCAGAGGGGCGAGTAGGCGGCGCCGCGCGGAAGCTGGCGCTCGACATGAACGCGATCATCATCGGCAACGACGTGCCGGAAACCGCTGGAGCCACCGGCGTGGACGGCTGGCACCGCCTCGCCGAGATCAAGGTCCCGGTCACCGTCGCGTGCGGCGATCTCGACGTGCCCTTCCTGGTCGACCGCTGCCGCCAGCTCGCGGACCGGCTCCCCGCCGCCCGGCACCATGTGCTGACCGGCATGGCCCACCAGCCCTACCTGGAATCAGCCAGCACGGTCGCGCAGCTGATCCGTTCCGCGGTGACCGGGGGCTAGCAGCCCGCGACGCGAGCACCGCCCCGGCGCGCCCTGACTACACGGTCCCAACGACGGCGAGGGTATTGCCGCCACGCCCGCTATGTGACGGTAGCTGTCCACGATCACAAGATCGCTGGCTTGCCGGGGGCGGTCCTGGCTTGTGGTGGGCGAGAGGTCCGGTGCTGAGCGGTAACGTTCCCGGAACGGTCCTTGAGTAGGGTTCTGCCTGTGGAAGTGACAGGGCCGGCCGGGGTGCCGCCGCAGGCGGCGGGTGGCGTGGCACGCCGCTTCCGGCTGGCGTCACCGGCGGCGGCGGCCGCCCTTGGCGCGGTGATGCTCGTGCTGGCGGCGGCGTCCATTGTGCTGGCCGCCCTCTCCGGTCAGTTGAGGATCTCCAGCATCGGCCCGCCGGTCGTTATCTCGATCTACGCCGTCGTCGGTATCGTGGTGGCACGCCACCAGCCGCGTAACCCCGAGGGCTGGGTCCTGCTCACTGCGGCGTTGCTGTTCGTCCTCAGCGGGGAGGCCGGCTCATACGCGGTGCTCCGCTATCACCTCGGTCACGCCGGGCTGCCGTTCGCTCAGGTCGCCGTGCTGCTGGTTCCGTTGTGGGTACCTGCGGCCGCGCTGTTCCCCGTGGTGATCTTGCTGTTCCCGGACGGGGTGCTCACCCGGCGCTGGCGGCGGGCGCTGTGGACGTACGCCGTGCTCGTGGCCTGCGCGGCGGCGAGCGCCTTGGCGCCCGCGATCGCCGCGGTCACCCGGGGCGATATCCGCATCGACTCCTTCGGCGATGCCGCGAACGCGGGCTATCCGGGCAGCGCCGCAGTGTCCGCGGTCCAGCCTGTGGTGGCCCTGTTGATCGGGGTGTTCTGGCTGGCGTTTATCGCCCGCCCGTTCTTTACCTGGCGGCGGGCGGGAGGCGTGCGCCGGCAGCAGCTGAAATGGCTCGCGTGCGGCGGTTCGGCCACCATCGTCCTGGGCTTCCTGGGAAGCGCGTTCAACGCCAGTGTCGCGGGGAAGGTCCTGTTCGGTGTCGGCGCCGCGGCCCTGCCGGTGAGCATCGGCGTCGGGATCTTGAAGTACCGGTTGTATGAGATCGACCGGATCATCAGCCGGACCCTGGCCTACGCGATTCTGACCGGCTTGCTGGTCGGCGTGTACGCCGGCCTGGTACTTCTGGCCACGCAGGTGTTCCGGTTCCACAGCACGGTGGCGGTGGCCGCGGCGACGCTGGCGGCGGCGGCGCTGTTCAGCCCGCTACGCAGGCGGGTGCAGCGCGCCGTGGACCGCCGGTTCAACCGGGCCAGGTACGACGCGGAGCGCACTGTCGCCGCGTTCGCGGCGCGGCTGAAGGACGCCGTGGACCTGGACTCGGTCCGAGATGACCTGGCCGGGGTGGTGCAGCAGGTCCTGGAACCCGCCCACCTCTCGGTGTGGATGAGCCGCCGCGACTGAGGCAAGCCGCCGCGGAACTCCGACTATGCGCTGCCCTCTCGGTAGTACGTTCGGCGCATCTGAGTAACGCAGAATTACCGGGTCGGTGTCTGGTAGGGCAGGTTGCGGGCTAGAGCTCCTGCCGATGGGGCGGGGGAGGGTCGGTAGGCGGGATGGGTGTGTCAGCAGTGCGCGGGCGGAGGCGGCGTGCTCGGCTGATCGGCCGGGTCGGCGAGGAACGCCTTGATCACCGCGGCGAGCTCAGGCGCTGCGAACGCGCCCGCA
This sequence comes from uncultured Actinomycetes bacterium, assembly GCA_963806335.1. Lineage (GTDB taxonomy): Bacteria > Actinomycetota > Actinomycetes > Streptosporangiales > Streptosporangiaceae > Palsa-504. Next base: position 168,922 of record CAWDXO010000002.1, on the reverse strand, counting down.
TGGCCTCCGGGCACGCGGGCGAAGCGCCCGGCGGGCAGCAGCGCGGCCAGTTCGTCGGCGTCCGAGCGCTCGTCCCGGTCGCCGATCACGACGAGCGTCGGGGTCGTGATCCGGCGCAGGTCGTCCTCGGGCGTTGGGACGAGCGAGCCCAGCACGCACAGCAGCGCCCGGGGGTCGGCGCCGAGTTCCGCGGCCCAGTGCGCTATCTGGGCGTCGGCCGAGTCGGGAGGCAGGGCGATCCCGTCGGCGAGCGCGGTGAGCGCGCGGCGGTTCGCGCCGCCGCCCTGCGGGCCGGCGATCTTCGCGAACCCCTGCCCGGCCACGACGGCGCGACCGGGCTCGGCGCCTCGCGCGAGCATGCGCACCACGATCCGGCCGCCGAGCGAGTAACCGCCGAGGTCGTACTCGCCGGCGCCGAGCCCGAGGTGCCTGATAAGGGCGAGCGCGTCGTCGGCGAGCACGTCGGGCGGATAAGCGGGCGGATCGTGGGGTCTCGGGCTCCGTCCATGACCGCGGAAGTCGGGCAGAACGAGGCGGAATCCCGTCTCTGCGAGCGTGTAGCCAGGGCCATGGTCAAGCCAGTCCGATCCTGTGCCCATGAAGCCGTGCAGCAGGATCAGCGGCCGGCCCGATCCGGTCTCGCGGTATGCGAGCTGCACGCCGTCATGGCTGGGGAACTGAAGAACGTCCATGGTGTGCCCGATCCTAGACGAGGTGGCCTCCGCGCGCTCCGGGTGGCTGACGGCCTCGGTAGGAAGTGCCGGCTGTGTTTTCTGTCTAGCCATTGTGTATGACTTCTATCTGCGGAGGGCTATCAGGCGGATAGTCAGATGAGTCTATTTTCGGCGGAACGCGCTGCGTAACGCCGCAGGCCTGTACCTGAATGGTTACTGACAGATCGCCTCATACCTGCCTGAAAGGGGGGCTGCCAGTGGCTTGCAGGCGGATGCGCGGCGCGGCCGTCCTCCGCGCGCTGGCGGCGCTTACCGCAGGTTGCGCGAGGGCCAGGGCCGCGGTTTCCGCGGCAGCTGAACGGAGGGACCTCACCGTAGCCGTGGTCCCTTCGCCGGGCCCGGCTGGTTTCTTCATCGCCCTGCACGAGGGCCTGTTCGCCAGGCGGGGCCTGCACGAGCAAGGCCAGCAGCTCGCTGACACCAGCCTGCCTGCGGCAGGAGGAGCGATGGAGGCGCTGCCGCCGCCCGGGCTGGCCCCGGACATGGCGGCACTGATCTGGCTGGACAGCTATCCCGCGGGCCTCGCAGGCGTGGGTGAGGATCCAGCATGCCGCCGCCGTGATGCGGCATTCCTCCGAGCCCCGGTTCAACGTCATCTCGATGCTGCCGGGTATCCATGACGGTCATGCTCTGGCATTTCCTGATTGTGCCGCATGCCGGAGCCCCTAGGAAAGGCGGTTTCGTGGGTACTGTCTGGGGCTAATCCCGTTGCGTGCCAGGGTTCCTAGAAAGGCGAATTTCATGCGTACGACATGGAGCTGAGGGCGTCCTCATCATTTATCCGGCACGATTCCGGGGAGGAGGGATTATGCGTGTGGCCTGGACCTGAAAGCGTCCTGGCATATCCGGCCCGATCCTAGAGGGGATTTGTGATGCGCGACACGTGGACTTGACCGATTTCCCTGAACCTGGCTCTTCAATACCCGGCGCCCCGCCTTGAATCCGTTCAGGGCGGGGGCACTCTGCGTTCGTCTCCCCGGCTGCCGATGCCGGCCGCCGGGCACTGACCTTCCCCTTGCAAGCGAGCGGGTTACTCCAGGACCCGCTTATCAGCGAGGAACGAGCACGGGAGCCTGTCCCGCTGTTCGGTGTCATGCGATGAGCGCGAGGCGTCAGCAGGGCTCGCAGATGTAGGACATGGCTGGCTTGTCGTTGAGCGTCAGCTCGCCGACGGCGAGGAAGCCGTTGCGTTCGAGTACCTTGTGCGAGGCTGGGTTATCCATCGTGGCCCTGGCGCGTAGCCTGGTGAGTCCGTACTGTGCGGCAGCGAGTTCCCGCACCTCGCGCACCGCTGCGGAGGCCAGTCCCTGTCCGGCGGCCTTCTGTGCGATCCGGTACCCGAGTTCCGCCGACCCGTCGGCCACGTCGGTCAGGTTCACCCGCCCCACCACCTCGCCGCCCTTGGCCACCAGCACATGGAAGTAATCCGTCCCGGCGGCCTGCCGCGCAAGCAATTGCGCGTGCCGCGCGTCGAACTCGGCGAAGAACTCGTCCCCCCGGTCCGGCACTGCCGCCGCGAAGTAGGCCCGGTTCTCCCGCTCGAACACGAGCAGAGCGGGGGCGTGGTCGCGGCGGACCAGCTGAAGTTCCGGCATCGGCAGGTCGAGGCGCGGTGTCGATCCCGACCCGGTTGCCCCATCCCCCTTTCACTCCCGTAGGAACGCAGCCGCCTGACCACAGGATTCTCCGGGTCATAAGCCTGATGCGGCGTCACACGCCGTGCGCAGCGGGCACTACGGCGGCACTGCGGCTGTGGCCATCGCATGACACCGAGTCAGATCACGATCCACGACCGGAGTACTAGCCGGTCAGGTCGGTGGCCATTTCCAGCACGATGGCCCGCAGCTTGTCCTGGTCATCCACTTGCTGGAGATAGAACATGCAGGTCGCGCCGACGGCGAGCACAGCGGTGGTGGCGCGCACGCGGTCACGCAGTGCGGCCTCGGGCCCGACGAGCACGTCCACCAGCCCGTCCAGGCGGTCCCGGAAGCGGGCGAACCGCTCCTTCCCGTCGTGCATCCCCTGGACCGCGGCCCGGTTCTGCTCGAGGAAGTGGAAGACCTCGTGGCCGGCCAGCACGATCCCGACGTAGCGGTCCAAGATCTCGCGGCGCGCTTCGTCGCTGCGCGACTGGGCCCTGGCCCAGTCCAGGAGGTCGTCAAGCTCGGCGAAATAATCGTCGGTGAAGCTGTGGACGATGTCTTCCTTGGACTTGAAGTGGTAATAGAGGGCGGCCTTGGTCACGCCCAGCCGCTCCGCGATCTCGCGTAGGGAGGTCTTCTCGTACCCGTGCTCGGCGAATAGCTCGAGGGCCACCGACTGCGCCCGGGACCGGGTGTCGGTCCGCGGTGTAGACCCCGCGTCGTGCATGTCCGTTTAGCACCCCTTTGCGGAGCTTGGGGGCCGTCATTTCTACTTGACGGCCGGTTAGTTACAGCACTAGCGTAGTGACTTGCCGGCCGGTAAGTCAACGGCGCGGCCTGGGGCGGACCAGAAGGAGCGGACGGGTGGCGGAAGTAACAGGCGGTGCCGGGGCGGCCAACACGGGGTCGGCGGCCGGGAGCACGAACCAGCCGGGCGGGCAGTTCCTCGCGCCGCGCGAAGTGATGATCGTGCTGCCGGGTTTGCTGCTGGCGATCCTGCTGGCCATGCTCGACAACCTCATCGTGAGCACCGCGCTGCCGCGGATCGTGGGCGACCTCGGCGGGGTCGCGCACCTGTCCTGGGTGGTGACGGCCTACATCCTCGCGTCCACGATCACCACGCCGTTCTACGGCAAGCTCGGCGACATGTACGGGCGCAAGATCTTCTTCATCGCCGCTATCATCATCTTCCTGATCGGCTCGGCGCTGTCCGGCCTGTCACAGACCATGACCGAGCTCATCGCGTTCCGCGCGGTGCAGGGCCTGGGAGCCGGCGGGCTGATGGTCGGCGCGATGGCGACGCTCGGCGACATCGTGGCGCCGCGTGAACGCGGCAAATACATGAGCTACATGATGGTGGTAATGATGTTCGCCACCATCGGCGGCCCGCTGCTCGGCGGGTTCATCACCACCAACTTCTCCTGGCGCTGGATCTTCTACATCAACATTCCGGTGGGCGGCGCCGCGCTGGTCTACCTGATGGCGACCCTGCACGTGCCAGCCAAGAAGGTCAGCCACAAGATCGACTACCTCGGCGGCAGCCTGCTCGCCATCGCGGCCACGTCCCTGATCCTGCTTGCGACCTGGGGAGGAACCGAATACCGCTGGGCTTCGGTGCAGATCATCGGCCTCGGCCTGCTCACGGTTGCGGCCACCGTCGGGTTCCTCGTCACCGAGACCAGAGCCGCCGAGCCGATGCTCCCGCTGCACGTGTTCCGGAACAGGAACTTCTCCGTCACCATGGGCCTGACCTTCCTCACCGGCCTGGCCATGTTCGGCGCGCTGACGTTCCTGCCGCTGTACCAGCAGACGGTCCAGGGCGCGTCCCCCACGCTGAGCGGCCTGATGCTGACGCCGATGATGCTGGGCGTGACCGTCACCTCGATCGTGGCCGGCCAGGTGACCACGAGGACCGGCCGGTACAAGATCTTCCCCATCCTCGGCGGCGCCATCATGGGCCTGGGCATGTACCTGCTCACCGGCCTGGGCGTGCACACCGCCAAGACCACATCGGCGCTTTACTACGTGGTCCTCGGCCTCGGCATGGGCTTCCTCATGCAGATGGTCTCGCTGATCGCGCAGAACAGCGTCCAGCAGAGGGACATGGGCGTGGCCAGCAGCGCCCGGATGTTCTTCCAGCAGATCGGCGGGTCGCTCGGCGTGGCCGCCTTCGGCGCCATCTTCGCCCGGCGGCTGACCGAGTCGCTGGCCTCCGCGGCCGGCACCGGCGTGCACATCAGCGCCAGCGGCGGCCAGCTCGACCCGGCCACCGTCGACAAGCTGCCGGCCCTGGTCAAGCACGACGTGTTCGTCGCGATCACGCACGCCGTCCAGGGGGTCTTCATCTGGGCCCTGCCCGCCGCCGTGCTCATCTTCGTGCTGGCGCTGCTCATCAAGGAGGTCCCGCTGCGCGGCCGGGCGCCGGAAGGCGACACCGCCAGCCCGCAGCCCGAGCTGGTGTCATAACGCGGGCGAAACCGCCCGGTGAGCAGTCCGGTACCACAGTCCGGGTTCAAGTACGGCCCGGGTCGAAGCCGGCCGCCCGGATCAGCCCGGCGGCTAGGTCCCCGGCGGCGTCGTCCCCGGCGGCGTAGAACAGCACCGCCCGGTCGGGCTCCTGCCGGGCGGCCGCGGCCAGCGAAGGGGCCGACAGCGTGCCGAACGCCTTGACCAGCCGGGCCCCGGCCGGCAGCAGCCCGGCCAGGATCTGGCCCGAGGACTCCTGCTCGCCGATGACCTTGCGGTACCCGCCGGCCCCGTCCGGCCCGACCGGGTTGGTCGGGTCGATGACCACCTTGCCGACCAGGTGCACGCCGTACCGGGCGATGAACTGCCGGAAGTCGTCGAGCCAGACGGCCGGCACAAGCACCCCGGCCCGGTCGACCGCCTCGTCCACGCTGACCGCCTCGGCGTGCCCGCCCAGCCCGGCCACGATGGCCCGGGCGGCCTGCTCGTCGCGGCCGGCCAGCACGAAGTCCTGACCGCCGCGCTTCACCAACGCCATCCTGCTGCCGGCCGGCCTGAGCAAGCTGGAGTCGGCGGCACCCGGTCATGTGGCACACGTCCGTCAGCTGGTCATCGACAACCTGTCTTCGTCTGCCCGCCGGATTCAGCCATGCTGGGTAGCGGATATCTGTCCCGGCTACCGAGAGGGAGGTCCCCGGAGATGATCATTGATTGTGCGCACTACCTGGACGGCCGCAGGCGCGACGAAGGCCCGGTGCCGCTGGCCGAGGCGGCGGCCCGGTGCACGGAGGGCGGCTTTGTCTGGCTGGGGTTGTTCGAGCCGGGAGAAGAGGAGCTGGCCCAGGTCCGGGACACCTTCGGCCTGCATGAGCTGGCGGTGGAGGACGCGCAGAACTTCCACATGCGGCCGAAGATCGAAAGCTACGACCAGGGCGTACGGCTGGTCATCTTGCGCACCGCGCGCTATGACGACGCCGCCGAGGAAGTCCAGTTCGGCGAGATCAGCGTCTTCCTCGGGCCGGCCTTCGTGATCACGGTGCGGCAGGGCGCGGCCAGCGGGCTGCGCGGCGCCCGGCAGCGGCTGGAGCAGCGGCCGGAGCTGCTGGCCGCGGGCAGCTCCTCGGCGTTGTGGGCGATCTTGGACCAGGTGGTCGATGATTACGCACCGGTGGTCGCCGGACTCGAGCACGACATCGACCAGGTCGAGGCCACCGTGTTCTCCGGCGCGGTCGCGCCGACCGAGCGGATCTACTCGCTGCGCCGCGAGGCCACCGACTTCTACCGCGCCGTGCATCCGCTGCTCGCCGTGGTCGCCACCATCGAGCGTGCCGCAGAAGACCCGCAGCTGCACCCGTATATCCGTGACGTCCAGGACCACCTGCTGCTGGTCAACGAGGAGGTCGCGGCGCAGCGCGACCTGCTCGGCACGGTGCTGGAGGCCAATATGGCGGTGATCTCGGTCGAGCAGAACAAGATCAGCGTCCAGCAGAACGCCACCGTCGAGCAGCTCACCATCTTGGCCACGGTCTTCCTGCCGCTCACCTTCGTCACCGGGTTCTTCGGCCAGAACTTCAGCTGGCTGGTCGGGCACCTGGATGGCTTCGCCGCCTTCGCCGTCTACGGCATCGGCGGCCTGGTGGTGCCGCTGGCGGTGTTGTTCGCATGGCTCAGGTTTCGCACGCCTCATACACGGACCGCCGCCGCGCCTGACGGCAGCTGAAAGCCCACCCCGCCACGGCCTGCTGCCCGAGGTCCTCGCCCGGCTGAGGGAACTGCCTCTCCCCGCCTGACCTGCGCCTCATGAGCCCCGGCTCCCCGTCCCTGATCACGGCCCACCTGCCCAGACCACAGGAAGGCCCGGAACCGCGAACCCGGCGCAGGCATCCGGGCCGTCCTCATGCCCACTACCAGGGAATTCCGGCACATCAAGTCATTTACCAAAGCAGGCTGAGCTCACCGCGCTATTCGCGGAATCGGGTCAGAGAGCTTGCGAGAGGTAATCCTGGGCCAAACAGTTGACTGCCGGGTACAGCGGCAGCGCCACCCAGCGCTGATGGGACCGGCGGCGAGTTCGGCTACCAACTGCGCCACCTTATCGAACCAGCCGGCGGAGCCGAATGGTCCCTGTCCGGTTCTGGTAAACATCGACGCGCGAGTTCAGCTGGCCGATTCGATGGGAGAGTTATTTCCGCATGGCAGGTGAGTGGCATTACCGCTGGCAGACCATAGGGTCCGGTTACCTTGGCGTCCCTGCCTCTGTCGCAACTGCCCGCAGCATCAGGCTGGCTGACAGCATCAGGAGGTGCCATTCGGCGTACCCAGCATCGTGACCGTGAAGAATACTGCCTGCGAGGTCATCCACAAATTCCACCTCCAATTCAACTACCTTTTCTCGAACGAACGGCCGGTGAGTTTCAGATCTGCGCCAAGCAAGACCATCAGAGCGGCTATCGCCGACGGCCTTCGGCGGCGAGGACGGTACTGTTCAGACAGGACGGCGAGCAGAATGCGCAAGCCATCGTTCACCGCGTTCAAATTACTGACCCCATGGATCCGCGGATAACCGTAGCTCGCGACCTCTTTAACAGTCAGCCCGGCTTGGGCAGCACGAATGTTAATCAGCGTATCGACTTCGAATCCGCCTCCCGGGAGCCGTGGCGCACCGTCCGATTTGCCCGGCGATTCCTCTCCGAGTCCCAGCACCGGAACGTGGCGGCGCCAGAAGGCGTTGAACCCGTAACACGGATCAGAATAGTGAGTATGGCACAGCGCATTGACCAGGGCACTGAGTACGTGGATAGCGATACGGCCTGAGCTGGTGATACCGCTGCCGGCCCCGCGGTCCGCGAACCTTGTGCCCTTCACGAAGTCCGCGCCACCGAGAAGCACGCTAACGAACTGAGGTATCTCAGCTGGGTCAACTGAGCCGTCAGCGTCAAGCATAACGATGATATCGCCAGTCGCTGCGGCAGATCCGCAGGCAAGGGCATTATGCTTACCGCCATGATCCTGGGTAATGATAAGGACATCTGGCCGCAGTCGGCGAGCCACCGCGACGGTGTTATCCACCGAATGGCCATCGACCATTATCACCTGGTGCAGGCCTTGCGGCAGGAAGGGAAGCACATGGGGCAAGTTGCGGGCTTCGTTGAGGGTCGGAATGATAACCGTTATCTTTGGCCGAGAGCCGGGCGGGGCTTGCATTTTAAGTTCCCTGGGAGGTAAGTTCCCTGCGATCCTGGGTCGAGTAAGCATCAGCAGACAATGCTATCTCGTAATTGCACAGAGCTGTCCTGTCATTGCTCGCCAGGTCACGATCTTCGCCTAATTAAGATGAGAAAGTGCCCTGGCGGGATATGTAAGATGCAGGAGAGCGGGTGACTCGCGAAATTAGTTTTATGCACGAATGATCGGTGCTCCGGGGCTAGCTGGTGCTCTGCTCCAGGCCAGCAGCGTCGTGGGCTACTTAGGTTTACCAGGATGGGAGCGGAGGCCGTAAAAGCAGACCAGCAAAAACGGCCGCCCCGTCCAACCTAGGCAGCTGGACAGTGATTCCGTTGGTCCCGAAAGCGTATTACTTCACCCCCCTGGCCGGAGGTGGCAAGTTGGCAACGTGCTGAGGCGTCGCGAGGCTTGTTCAGACGCCAGACTCTCTTATTTATACCCATTAACTGCCATACACGATCAAAAGGTATCACAATGGCACGTGGTGCGAAAGAGGGTAGTTGCCGATCCGCGATTGCCTTTACGGCAGGTAGAGTCCTGGCAGGTCATCTGGTCGCTGCCGGTGCCGTCAGGCGCCTCAGCAACGTCATGATGGTACCTGAGGCGGCGGCGGGCCAGTGGACGCGATGCCGGTATCGCGGTGACCTGGCCGGCACGCAGGTGCGCCCAGGTCTCACGTGCCTCAGCGGGCGCGGGGGTGGTCAGTCAGAATCGCAGCTACCGTGCGCCCCTGCACCGTCGGCAATCACTTCGTCCTATGCCATGCCGATCGTGATTGGACCGATGCCCTTCGGGCTTAGCCGATAACTTGGATAGCCGGTCCAGTACCAGGACAGCCAAGCGGCGCAACCCTCGCTTCGGACGCCAGCGGGGGCATTCGCACAGCGAGCATTCGCTCCTTGGGCGGTAGTGCCGGTGCGCCATGTGATCGTGACCGCATATGCACGGAACGGGGCCTTCTGCCGGTTTCATCGCCGCCTGCCTCAGTTCCGTGCTTCCGCATGCCTGACGTTTAGGATCATTATCGGGCTGACCGGCGCTGCGCGCATCCACGATTCGGGAGTGCACCGCCGGCCCGCGGCCCGGCCCGCTGTCTTGACGGGTGAATCCTGCTGCCGCTGAATATGTCCTAGGACCCGATACTGCCACAGGCCCTGCCCGCGAGTTGGCCACTAGTGTCAGCGCGGGTACGGAACCGCAACGTAGGGCGGAGATTCCGCGACTTACTAGTTGCCCTGAGTAGTGAACATATTTAAAGAACGGGACGGGCTCCAACTGATACCAAAACGTTCTGATAGGGCCTCAAGCTTTAACGTAGACATTATTCACCATTGAGACATAACCGGCCCATGACGCGTTACGGCCAGCCCGTGATGCCGCGGTCCGGCGCTGGCATGGAGGAGGAAGATTTGACGGTCAGGTTAGCCGGTAGTTTCGCGGCGGCTAGGGATCCAGTCCCTGGCGGCGGCTCCGGCCGGAGAGAACCGCGCCGGCGATGCGGTCCGTGGCCGGATGATCGGGGCTCTTGCCCGGTGTATGCAGGGGCGGCCGCGGTCGATGGAGTGCAGGGCGTAAAGCATACGCACGAGGGTCGTCTCCATCTGGATGAGGCAGCGGGCCGGTACGATCGCGGCCGGTGCGCCCGACGCACGATAACGGCGGCGGGCGTGGCGGCGTTCGACCAGGATGGTCATCAGCACGCGAAGGCCATCGCTGAAAGCGTCCAGGTTGCTCACCCCGTGGATTCTGGGATGCTCGAAACTGGGAACTTCGGCGACGTGGAGTCCTTCCTCCGCGACCCGCATGTGGATCAGCGTCTCGATCTCGAAGCCGTCGCCCCACAACCGCCCGTCGCCGCTGGGTGCAGGAGGAGAGGTCGTGTCCAGGCCCAGCGCCGGAACGTGCCTCTGCCAGAACACGTTGTACCCGTAGCAGAGATCTGTGTAGTGCGTGCCATGGCTCAGATTGACCACGGCGCCGAGCAGTCGGTTACCAAGTCTGCGCAGCCGCGTGATGTCACTACTGCCGCCGCCCACGGCGAACCTTGTCCCCTTTGCGAAGTCCGCGCCGCTCAGAAGGGCATGCACGAACTTCGGGATCTCGCCTGGATCCGCCGAGCCGTCCGCGTCGATCATGGCGATGACGTCACCGGTCGCAGCTTCGAACCCGCAGGCGAGCGCGTTCCCCTTTCCCCGGCGAGTCTGCTGCACCACCCGGACGTCAGGCCGCAGCTGGCGGGCTACCGCTATCGTGTCGTCCACCGAGTGCCCGTCCACGACGATCACCTCGTGGACGTCCGCGGGTAGCCGTGAGAATACGTGCGGCAGGTTTCGGGCTTCATTCAACGTAGGAACGACCACGGATATGCGTGGCCATGGGACACTCGAGCCGGCCTGAGACACCATGGCTCCCTCATGATTTCAGGCTGAGTAAGCGACGACGCTTTACACGCCTCCCGAGAGGAGTCGCCTATTGGTTATGTTTCATTCACCCCCGCCGGTCCCATGACAGAGGAGAACAATCACTATACCAGCTAACGTCATGCCGGAAGGGGATGATTGGGAAATTTCGGACGTCCTTCTAGTCAACTATATGTGACTAACCAGCTCCTTTCCGTGATTGCCGCCCGGCGCTGACGGCAGCCGAACACGAACCAGTACCTGACGGATTGAGGCGACTGGGGTCCAGGGAAGACTGTTGGCGTGAGATTCGCCCCCTCCCCGATCGTGACCCCGCGGCGCGAGATCCGATAGTGGCTGCACCCGGCCTGCTCGACGTCCCCCACCTCAACGAGTGGGCTGCGCAGTGGGATCAACTGGTGGATTCTTCCCCTCTTCCGTCGCCCTTCCTGCGATCGTGGTGGCTGGCTGGGGCCGGTGGACCTGGCCGCCACTTCCTTCTGGTCGTCGACGGGACGCACCTTCTCGGCGGCCTCGCCCTGGAGCAGCGCCACCCGATGCGAAGCGTCCGGATGATGGGAGACGGATCGCTGTGCCCGGATCATCTCGACCTGCTCGCCGCCCCAGGCCACCAGGCGACGGTAGTCAGCCTTCTCCGGGACTGGCTCTGCCGTCCTGGTGAGCGCCTCCTGGACCTTAAGGGCATCCGGGCCGGGTCATGGTTGATCGAAGCCCTGCCCGGCCGCGTTCGCCGCGAGCCCATGGCGGTGGCCCCCTTCACGCCCTTGGCCGGCAGCGCAGAGGAGTACCGGGCCACCCTCCCCTCGCAGTTCCGCCGGAACCTCCGTGTCTCCGCCAAGCGCCTGGCGGCCGAAGGCGTGACGCATCAGACGATCCGAGGCCGGGCAGTCCTCCAGCACCTCGGCACGCTGCGCGAGCTTCACCAGTCCCAGTGGGGAAGCCGCTCCGGCTTCCTTCCCGTCTTCGATCGCTTCGCGGCCGGGTTCGCTGCTGGCTGCGCGGCCGATGAGGTGGTCGTCCACGAACTCGGGAACGACAACCTAGTGGTCGCGACCGTGACGGCGTTCGAGGTGGCCGGCCGGGTGAGCCTGTATCAGAGCGCCCGGCGCACCGATCGCCGCTGGCGGGATGCCACGACCGTCCTGCTGGCCGCCATCATCGACGACGCCTGTGCTCGGGGCTTCGACGAAGTGGACTTCCTTCGCGGCGACGAGCCCTATAAGGGACGGTTCGCGCCGGACCATCGAGAGATGTTGAGGCTGGTAGCGGGCACGGGAATTGCGGGTCGGCTCGGCGGTGTCACCCAGGCGGTGACGTTCCAGGCCACGCAGATAGCGGTCCGGTCCGTTCGCTTCGGGCGATCCACCGCCGCCAGGTGGAAGACCTAATGCTCCAGCAGGTGCGCCCCAGAGAGCTGGAGGTGATCGTCCAGCGGTCATGACCTGATCGGAAGCTCGTCGTCGCCTGCCGCTGAAAGTCCGGTCCGGGTAACCGCGCGTTCTGGGGCACTCCACTCCCTTCCTCTGCTATTCAGGTTGTTCGGGATCCCTTGGGGAGGACGCCTTGGGCGCGGCAACGACGATCGTGAACGCGAAGGTATTCGACGGGACGAAGTCGCAGGACTGGACTTCGGTCCGGTTCGCTGACGGCCTGATCACTAACTGCTCGGCCGCCTCGGCCGCGCAAGAAGGCGACGAAGTGATCGACGCGGCCGGCGGGACGGTGCTTCCCGGTCTGATCGACGCGCACGTGCACCTCGTTCCCGGCGCTCTCGCGCAGTCGTTGACCTTCGGCGTTACCACCGTTCTCGACATGTTCAGCAAACCCGGCCTGGTGGCCAGCGCTAAGGAGCAGGCCGGCTCCGTCCGGACGTGGCCGACGTGCGTTCCTCGGGTGTCGGTGCCACCGCGCCCGGCGGGCACCCGTCGATGATGTACGCCCCGTTCCCGACGTTGACCGCCGCTGACCAGGCCGGGCAATTCGTGGCGGAACGGATCGCGGCGGGCTCGGACTACCTGAAGATCATCTCCGGCACCGGGGGTCTATGGCCCTCGCTGGACCCCGAAACCATCCAGGCACTGGTCATTGCCGCCCACACCCGCGGCCTGCTCGTCGTCGCTCACGTGAGCTCGACGGCCGGTGCCGGGGAGGTCGTGTCCGCCGGTGTCGATGTGGTGGCCCACGTCCCCGCGAACGCCGAGCTGGACAAGGCCCTGGCCGAACGCATGGCCGAAGCCGGAATCGTGGTCGGTCCGACGCTGGCCACCATCGAGAACACCCTCGGCGAACCGGGTGGCGCGGCAGTTGCAGGGGACCCGCGGCTCGCTGAAGCGCTCGGCGAAGGCTGGGCACGCCGGCTGACTTCGGCTGCCCCGGGATGGCATGGCCGGCAAATGCCGCCCTACTCTCGGGCCGAGGACAACGTGCGACGACTGGCCGACGCGGGGGTCACTCTGCTGGCGGGCACGGATGCTCCGAACCCGGGGACCGTGTTCGGAGCAAGCCTGCACCGGGAGCTCGAACTCCTTGTCCGGTGCGGCATCAGCCCGGCGCGGGCCCTGGCCGCTGCCACGGCTGAACCGGCACGAGTGTTCGGCCTCGCCGACCGAGGACGTGTCGCCGCCGGGCAGCGCGCGGACCTGGTCCTCGTGTCCGGTGACCCGTTGACGGACATCACCGCGACGCGCGCCATTGAGCGGATATGGCGCGGGGGCATAGCCTGCGATCGGCACGCCTTCGTCGCGAGCGCTGCCGAAGCTGAGCAGCTTGACGCTTTCGACGCTCAGCTCGCCAAGGTCGTGGCAGCCGTGCGCGAACGCTGGTCCAGCTGATCCGGGGAAGGCCCCCTTGAACGCGGGTCCCGTAGTCGGGAACCGTGGCAGGCCATGGAGGCGCGGAGTGCGAGCCAGCGCGCGTCCTCTTCCCGCAGATACCGGCCGCCCGGCACAAGTGCCGTTGCAGTACTGACTGCCTAGCTCCCCTCCACCCGGTAGCCCGCTCCATCAGCAGGAACTTCGCCGTCCCGCTGCTTCGCGCCGATCGAGACGGACCGAAGACGCTCTCCGATGGCCCAGGCTCCCATGGCGCAGATCTTGGCTGTGTCAACGGTGGTGGAACGGCCCGGCTCCCGTGGCTTCATGTGCCGCCGCCGGAGGCGGGAGTTGAAGTCCTCAATACGGTTCTCGCGCACGGTGGCAGCGGTGAAGTAGGTGAGGGTCACAGACAGCGAAATGTCGGGACCGTTATGCACCCAGTGCGGCGTACCGGGGGGTATGTACACCGCCCGCCCTGGCGTCAGGGGGTACGTGGCGACCTCCGGAGGCAGAGTCTCGATCCGCCCGTGAGAGCCGTCCCAGTACCTGTCGAACTCATGCCGTCGAACTGCGTCGTTTTCGAAGCGCCCGATGCTGACGGTCTTGCTCCCACTTACCTGCATCAGCAGGCTGTGCTCGATGTCGAAGTGGACCGGCGTGACCGAATTCGGGGAGGAAACAAAGACGAATGCCACCCGCCTGCGCATCTTGCCCTGCTTGGCGATTATCCCCGACTCGAGCTGATCGAGATTGGTGTTCATGAGTTCTGCCATGCCGGGATCTTGTTCTACGTTGAGCAGGGTGAGCCAGGCGTTTGCGTTGTGCAAATCGCGTATGACGTCGCCCGGCCGTTCCAGGGCACCCCGGGGCGGCCCCCCTTGAGGAACCAAAAGGGGCTGCGCCGCCGTGTCGGCTATCACTGATCGACGAGGCAGCCGGTCGGCAAGATCTGCGACTGACGGGAGGGTCAGGCGGTCATCGAGGGGGAGATCATGAACGAATCCCACGGATCGGCCGGGGAACGCATCGTCGAATGCGATCTGTCCTATCGTCTTGGAGAACTGCCCGGGTGATGATGCATCCATCGCTCACCTTTCAGCAACTGGATACCGATACTTTGCTCTTCTGAGGGAGTCGTTGTGATCGACGCTGCCGATCTCCATCGGGAGCGGGTGAGGCTCGGCGGCAGCGGTGCCCGGCGGAGGCATCAGCAACGCTGGTCCTCCCCTCTCGCCCTGCTCGTACTACTCGTCAACGCGCGACGGCACGGCGCCCTGCCGACATCGTACGACGCCCGTAATGTCCGTTCCAAGTGCTTCGAGCACCGGTCGCATCTCTCCTGAGCGGCCTGGCCGAATGCTGCGGCGGCTCGCGGACGGGCCCTGGGAAGTCCCCCGGCGGCCGGGAATGGCAGGCCAGGGCCACGGCTAGCGGCGGCAGCGCGGGCGGGACGGCGCAGCCGGCGGCAAGTCCAGGCTGGCCGCCCGCGACGGAGATTATTGCCACGAGATGATGTTGTCATGAAGCTCCCCCATGGCCTACGGGCACATGAGGGTGCCCGGCCAGCATGGCGACCGAGATCGGCCTGGCTGCGGATGCTCGCCTTCCGCCAGCACCCCCAGCAGATCGCGGCAGTTCTGAGCGACCTTGACGCGACCGAGCGGAGCATCACTGAGCTCTACGCCCTGGCGGTTGAGCAACTAGGCAGCGACAAGGCCCCGGTCCGGCTTCGCGGCTTGTACGCACTCGAACGGCTCGCTCAGGACAACCCTGCACACCGCCAGACCATCGTCGACGTCGTTTGCGCCTACCTGCGGATTCCGTTCTCCTCCGCGGCGCCAGCTAGCAAGCCGGAGCCCGAGTCCGCTGAAGGGCAGAAAGAGCCTGGTACTGAGACTGAAACGGGGACCGATGGGACTGGCGACACATGGCGGCAAGAAAGACAGGTGCGTCTTACCGCGCAGCGTATTCTGGCCAAGCACCTGCGTAATGACAGGGCTAAAGATCAGCAGTCCGCCGACCCTCCGAGTTCACGTTTCTGGAATAACATCCGCCTCGATCTCACCGGCGCCACTCTCATCGATTTCGACCTCGTAAACGGCGTAATGGCCGACGCCAGCTTCCACCGGGCGGCCTTCAGTGGCGCTACCTTGTTCGGCGGGGCGGTCTTCAGCGGCGCCGCACGGTTCGGCGGGGCGGTCTTCAGCGGTGACGCCTTGTTCGGCGGGGCGGCCTTCAGCGGCGCCGCGCCGTTCGGCGGGGCGGTCTTTCGCGGCGACGCCCTGTTCGGCGAGGCAACCTTCGGCGGCGGAGCCGACTTCCAGGAGGCGACCTTCGGCGGCGACGCCCTGTTCGGCGGGGCGGTCTTTCGCGGTGACGCCGGGTTCCGCAGGGCGGTCTTTCGCGGCGACGCCGGGTTCCGCGGGACGACCTTCAGCGGTGCCGCCGGGTTCCGCGGGACGACCTTCAGCGGGGTTGCCGGGTTCGGCGAGGCGGCCTTCAGTGGCGACGCGTGGTTCGACAAGGCGACCTTCGGTCGCGGCGCCGGGTTCGGCGAGGCGGCCTTCAGGGGCGTTGCCGGGTTCGGCGGGGCGGAGTTCAGTGGCGACGCGTGGTTCGACAAGGCGGCCTTCGGTCGTGGCGCCTCGTTCGGCAAGGTGACCTTTACCGGCGACGCCGGGTTCGGCAAGGTGACCTTTACCGGCGACGCGGGGTTCGGCGAGGCGACCTTTACCGGCGACGCGTGGTTCGGCGAAGCGGCCTTCAGCCGCGGTGCTTCGTTCGGCGAGGCGGTCTTCGGCGGCGACGCGTGGTTCGACAAGGCGAGCTTCAGCCGCGGTGCTTCGTTCGACGAGGCGGTCTTCAGCCGCGACGCCGGGTTCGGCGAGGCGACCTTCGGCGGCGACGCGTGGTTCGGCGAGGCGGCCTTCGGTGACGGCGCTGATGCCCTGCATTTCGAGCAGGCGCGAATCCTTTCAGCCGGCGCTTCGCATGTGTGGCCGCCGGGATGGCACCTCGCAGACGCCGACGGCGGTGGATACACGGTCGCCCGTGCGGACGACGACGGCTGTCCCTGAGCTCACTGCCTGGTCGGCCAGGGCTCGAGCCGCCGGGGCCTGATCTTGAGGCTGCCCGCGAAGCGCGGTCCCGCACCTTGTAGCGGGGTCGCGGGAGATTGCCCATGGCTCACTGCTCCCGTGTTCACGCTCTTGAGCAGCTCACCCACCAGCGGGGCACCGTTGCCTGGGTCGTTGACGGCGAGCGGCCCGAAATCGTGCCCGGCTAGCCAGACCCGCCACTCGGTGTCGCTGATGGCGGCGTCCCCGGGGTGGATCAGCACGTGCGTGTTCACCTGCTGGCGTGGGGATGGTCTGCGGTGATGAGCCGGCTGGCGATGGCGGCCTGCGGGCTCAGCCGGATGAGGGAGCTGGCGAGGTCGTTTCCCGCCGCTGTCAAGCCGTCACGCCCGAGGGCGGCGAGTCCGTCGATGATGAAGACGGCGTTCGCGGTGGCCGGCGTTATCCGGGTCCGGGTGCATTGCCGCCAGTTCCACTGGCGGCAGGTGACGCCGGCGTCGTCACGCCAGATCACCTCGCCTGGCCGTGGGTGCTCGCTGGCCGGCTCGCCGTGCGCCGTGGTGCCGAAGTCCTCATCTCCGGCGGCCCGGACCAGCCGGGCCGGGCCCTGGTACTGGTCCAGGTCCTCGCCGCCAACTGGCACCAGGTTCGCGACCGAGACCGCGTTGTAGGCGTCGGTGAGGCGATCGATGCGGGGCAGCCCGGCGTCCAGGCGGCGCAGCAGCGCCTCGACGCTCGGCCGGGTGCGCTGGGGCTTGGCGCCGAACGCCCGGTAGGCGGCGCGCCAGTCGGCGACTTGGGGCACGTCTTCGGGTGCCCGGCCGCCGAGCGTGATCCGTGCCCTGGTCTCGGCTCGCGACAGCAGCTCGTCGCTGATCTGGTCGGGCGGTCCCGGTTCCAGGCCCTCGGCCACCATCACCATTACGCGGTAGTCCGGGCGCAGTTCGAGCACCTCGGGGGCCACGCTGACGGCCGCAAGGAACGCGCGTGCGCTGTCACTGACCTCAGCCTCGGTCAACGCTGCCAAGCCCTGTGCCGATGGCGGGTAGTCCGCGCGACCAGCGGAGGCGCAACGTTCCCGACAGATGCCCGAGGCCCGCGAGGGTGATCCCCGCCACCATCGCGCCCACGCGCGCGAGGCCGTACAGGTCACCTCGAGCTAGGTGGCGAATCTCGGCCGGCCCGCCCGTCGTCACTGTGCGTGCGACAAAGGCCAGTTCCGCACCTAGGCTCGACGCTTCGGCCATATTGGCGAATGCCGCTACCTTACCTTGATTGACGAAGTAGCACCGCCGCCAAAAATAGTGCCACGTTGTCCGGGTGGCTGGGACGAAGTGATGCACGATAGCAAGTGGCTCATAAAGGACCTTGTGCCGAGCGTATGCCATCCGGTGACACATATCCATGTCATCGTGATCATCCGAGTGGAAGCCGCCGATCTCCCGCAAGGCGGAGCGTCTTGCCGACATGTTCGCGCCGATGAGATGCGCGAGTGGTGCGCAGGTCAGCGGAAGACCCCGATAAGCGCAACCGAATACCCAGTCGAACTCATAAGGAAACCAGCGGGGCCGCTTCGCTTCGAAGACTGGCAGTGGCGCACCGCCCACGGCGCCGACTTGTTCGTCCTCATACGGGGCAACTAGTCGTTCCAGCCAGTCGGCAGCGGCAGCAGCGTCGTCGTCGAGGAATGCGAGCACCTCCCCGCTCGCGAACTCGGCCGCCGTGTTGCGAGCTGAGCCAAGGTGACCGTCGTATTTACTGGCCAGCACGATCAATGGTATCGCCGCGGCCGGGCGCCTCCCGAAGTATTCTTCGCTCTTCCGCAGCAGTTCCTCATTGTGATCGATGCACACGATGATCTCGATCGGTGGCGAGGTCTGCGCTTCGACCGAAGCGACCGATTTCCTGAGCTGCAGCCAACGATCTTCTGTGTACGCGCAGATAACGAGCGATACCGTCGGACGGTCCGGCAACTCATCACCCCTTCCGGCCTACTCGCGAGGGCCGCATCGTGTCCGGTTGGCCCGGCTCAGCCAACTTTCCATCGTTGCAGCTGAACTCGGAAACGCAGCCGTCCCCAGTCCATGACCAGGCGCCGGGGGAGGCGGAAGGGATCGCTCGAGGAACGGGCCGTTCCGGGGATGGTGGTGCACGCGGTGTCGAACGCAGCCGAACGCACGGCGTCGACCGAACGATCGTCGAAGTCGTCGCGGCGGCCAAATGGGTACGCGAAGTGGGACACCGTCCGGCCGATCGCCCGCTCCAGGTCCCCCTTGGAGCCCGAGATCGTGTCCTCCTGCTCCCGTGCCGGACGATCCCGGAGCCGGACGTGATCGACCGTGTGGGCGCCGATGGTCGCGGTGTCGCTGGCCGCCAGTTGCCGGAGGTCCTCGGGGGTGAGCGTTCCGGCGTCAGGCGGGGGAGCGGAACCCACCTGCCATTGCTCCGAGACGGCGTCGAGTACCCGTTCGATCTCTGTCACCCGAAGCGGCAGCAGGTGGCGGCGGACCGAATCGAGGTCTGCCCTGATCCCGGACGAACCGAGCGGGAGGCGGACGTTCTGGCCGTCGACGGGCAGATTGATCTCCAGCACGTGCGGTGGCCGCGAGCGCAACAGCGTTCCGAGACGGTCCCACCAAAGACCCTTGTGGCTGCCCAGGATGCCGCTGGTCACGAAGACGGTGATCGGTACGCCCTTGGATTCGGCGATCGGCAGCGCGTTGGTCAGGTTGTCGCGGTAGCCGTCATCAAAGGTCACGACGACTCTCGGCCGACGCGACGGAACCGATACATCGGCAAGCGTCGACGGTTCCCGTGTCCTGCCCATCTCCTCGAGGTGGGCGGCGAAATTGCCGGGGCGTACGCAGAGATGGAAGGGGTCCTCGACGTCTTCCGCGACCCGGTGGTAGCAGAGAATGAGCGTTCCGTTGCGCCTCATCGTAACGACACCCTTGACCCGGCGGGATCGGGTTCGACCGGGGAATCCCGGTGGTAGACCCGGAGCACCGCGGGTAGCAAGATGACGGCCTCACCCGTGGCGGCGATGGCCCATCCGCTGCAGAGGCCCGTCATGCCCCAGTAGATTCCGCCCAGCACCGCGCCGGCCGCTTCTGCGCAGGTGCCTGCCGCCATCACCTTGGCCGCATGGCCCAGGCGGCCCTGCGCGCGGCGGATCGCCACGTAGTGGTCCTTGATCACGTAGGCGGGGCCCACCAGGACGAGAAGGCGCAATGCTGTGGTCCCGTTCGTGACGTAGCCGGGGCCGAAGATGCGCATGATGAAGGGAGCCGCCACCTCGGCGACGACCACGATCCCGCCGCACAGGGCCAGTCCGAGGGGGAGTGTCCGGCGGACGTGCCGGTGCAGGAGGCTCTGGTCGCCTGATATCTCGGCGAACAGGGACAGCGCCAGCAGGTAGGGGATGACCATTGCGGTGGACTCCACGAGGAGCGCGGTGGAGAAGTAGGCCAGTTGCCCCGGGAGGATCAGCAGAGCCGCAATCAGCCCGACGATGTAGAAGACGGAATTGATCGACAGGTTGAGGACGTGGTGCTTGAGGGAGAGCACGCCGTAGCGGCGGGCGAGTGCCACCCGATGGCTGAGGTTCCCTTCTCCGGCCGGGGTCGGTTCGAGTCGGAGCATGGGGAGGCAGACGAACGAGACAACCAGCGTCAGGGCCCAGGCAAACAGCAGGCCTGAGGCTGTTCTGGTGCCGACCAGGACGAGTACACCCACGGCGGCCAGCTTCAGCCCGGAGGTCAGGCTGCCTCGCCACAGCTGGGCCGGGCCCCGGTGCAGTCCGATCGCCGCGTTGTCGAAAGTGAGCGTGCCCATGGTCGCCACTGATCCGATCACGAAGAGAGCGGCGGTTGTCGAGTCGGCACAGATGATTCTCAGGCTGCCGCCCAGGAACGGGGAGAGGGCCAGCGTGCCCAGCGACAGGATCAGGACCGCCAGACACGAGATGTACATCCCGGTGCTGACGGCGACGCGGCGGGCCGCAGCCGGCCGCGAGTCGAGTTCGGCCACGAGGAGGAGCGGGATCCCGAGAGCACCGATCGCGGCGAGGAAGAATGCCGTCGAGGATGCGGCGGCGGCCAGACCGACATCTCGCGCCGAGAACAGATGCGTGGCGACGGCCCAGTAGGCGAGGCCTAGTACCGCGGTGGCCCCCTGCTGGCCCACCAGGTAGCCGAAGGTCGTGAAGAGCCGCCGCAGCTCCGTCGAGCGTACCGGCTGCTCCGTCAGTCGTACCGGCTGCTCCGTCGGCCCTGCTGGCTCTCCGGCCGCGAACTCGCTCATGCACCCAGGGGCCCGATGGGAATGGAGTCGGGGCATCCGGCGGGGCCCCGCCCGCCCTCAGGGGTCCCATGGCGACTGAGTGAACCCCCACTCTTCAGCACCGATCCTAATGCCTGGTGCACCGGTGGCCCGGGCCGAGGAGGGGCCGATCCGGGCGGCAATGGGCCTGCCTGGCCGGGCGTGGCTTGCCGACCGGGGTGAACTGGACGGCCCGTCTGTACGTGACCCCTAACGGGAGACCATCTGCACCACGAAGGGGAGAAATCCTAAATGCGAAAGATATGGGGCGCTGTGGCACGAGATGACCGTCTCAGGCGCCACCCCCGCGGGAGGCGCCTCGGCCTCGCCGACGGCTACCAAGGGCGGTTACGGCTACTGACCTCGTATCCAGGCCACCGTCCCCGTCCCCGTCCCGATGGCCAGCGCCGGCCGGCCAAGGATGGCGACGATGTCAGCTCGCGCGCAGCTCAAGGTCATGCCGGATCAGCCAGCGGCCGGGTCGCGTGACCCCATACCCCGTCCCGCCTGCCTCGGTCCCAATCCCTCCCTTGCGGGTGGGCAGGCGGGACGGCCAACCCGAGCCGCGCCAGCTCCACGGCTATCAGCAGCGGCTGGACGCCGCCAACGAGCCGGTGGAAGAGGCGGTCACGGTGATCAGGAGCCAGCTCGGCCTGCCGCCGCCGGACACGAGCTGACGGACCGGCGGCGCATCGGTCAGCTTGTACTGTAAGGGACCGAGGTTGTCACGCAGCGGAACGGTCAGCTGGCGCTCGCCCTGCACGCCTGATGCGGTCTTGCTAGACATCCTCCGGCGAGCACCGAAAGGACAAGGCGAATGGGAGGCCCCAGGGACTTCTCGGCGCACCGGCACGCACCCGACCGCCGGCTGAGCCGCAGGAGCCTGCTGGGCTGGTCAGCTGCCGCAACTTTCGCCTCTGCCGCCGGGCTGTTCAGCGCCTGGACCGCTCACAACGAGAATGCCTCCCGCGTCCGCGTCCTGTTCGACGACGCCTTCGCCGGGCACTCCCTGCGCCGGAATCACTGGAATCCCTACATATGCGATAACAGCTCAAACGGCCAGCCATGGCTTACCCAGCCGAGCGTCGCGGTGACCAGCTCGGCGATCGGGCGTAAGAACGGCTTCAACGCCGCGTACGACCTTCCCTCGGCGATCAGCGTGGCCGATGGCCTGACCCTGAGGGCCTATCGCGGCACCAAAGCGGCCGGATATTCCTGGACCGGCTCGGTCATCTGCTCGCGTCCCACCAGCAATGACTTCGGGTCCGGCACCGTGCACACGGAGGGGTTCACCTTCGCGGACGCGCGCGTAGAGGTCCGGGCCAAGATGCCGGACCTGACGAGCGGGCAGTGGCCGGCCATCTGGTTCCTGCCGGCCCCGGGCGGCCAGGGTGCGGAGATCGACCTGTTCGAGGGCGGTTTTCTCGCCAATACGACCAACCCCAGCCACCTCATGGCGGTCAACCTGTTCACCGGCGGCAACCAGCAGCAATTCGTGGACTGCGGCACCGATCTGTCCGCGGGCTATCACACCTACGCGATGGAATACCGGCAGGGCAGCTCAATCAAGTTCTTCTTTGACAGCTCGAACGTCTATACCTATACGCGCAACGTGCCGGTCGGCCCTTACTTCATCATCTTGTCCAATAGCATCGCGTCGGCGAATACGGCCCACTGGCACGTCCAGGTCAGCGACTCCACGCCGGCCGTCAACCTGATGCAGGTCGCTGACGTGCGCGTGCTGGCACTATAGAACCGCCCGGGTAGGACCGCCAGGTGGTCGCCTCGCATCACGACCGCACGCGGAGCTAAAGCAAGCCAGTCACGCATGGATCAGCTATCGCATACACCACTTCCGCATACGCTAACCCCGGTAGCCAGCTAGAACCCCCGGCGAATCATCAGGGCCGAGAGCTGATATAGTATCTTTTCACCATCTGGTGAACCGCGTGCATGGCTAAAGCGTTAGTAATAGTAAAGGACAGAAACGCGCGAAGAACGGTATAGATGACCACAGCTCTCATCATTGGTTCCGGAGCTGCCGCCGCAGGCGCAGCCCTTGCACTGAGCCATCGAGAGAACCTTGAGATTACCGTTATAGATATTGGCCTGCAGCTTGAGAGCGATCGTGAACAGCTGGTTGAGGCACTGGCCTCGTCTGCTCCCGATGAATGGGATGAACGGACTGTTGAACTTATCTCCAAGCAGCCTGTTGCCACCCGGAATTCAGGTGTCCCTGAGAAGCGCATATTTGGTTCAGACTATCCATTCCGAAATGTGGGCCAGCTCGGCGGCCTTACCACCGTTAACGGGGCGGCGGCTTCGCTGATTTCGCCGGCGTATGGTGGCTTCAGCAATGTATGGGGCTCCCAGGTCATGCCTTTTACAGCGGCAGCATTTGAAAGCTGGCCGGTGGATGCTGCTACGATGCGCTGCCACTATGAGGCGATCCTTCAGCAAATCCCTTTCGCTGGGGAAGAGGATGACCTGGCCGCTAGATTTCCACTGCTGCGGTCACCGGCCCCGCTTCCTTCGATGTCACCTAGAAGTCTGAAAGTACTGACTGCCTACGGAAAGCACAGGGCCAGGCTAAACGACCATGGCATAACCGTAGGAAAGGCGCGTCTAGCGTTCGATGCGGGAAAATGCGTGCGCTGCGGGATGTGCATGACCGGCTGCCCATATGGCCTGATCTATTCGGCCGCTCAGACATTTGACGCACTCCGCCGCGCCAGTAGGGTAGCATTTTATAGTGGCTTCCTAGCCCTTAAGATTATGGAGGAGGCCGACCGGGTCACAGTAATAACCAGAGAAATCGCCACCGGCCGGATGCGACGATTTGAAGCTGACCGTGTCTATGTCGCGTGTGGCGCGATAGGTACTACCCGGCTCGTCGCGAACTCACTAGGACTCTTTGACGTTGACCTGTCAATGCTTGAATCGCGGCAGTTCACTCTGCCGCTGCTATCGCTGCGTGCTACGGAGGACCCTCGAAATAAGCGTGACTTCACGCTTAATCAGTTCAACATGATCGTCGCGCCCGGCGGAGGCTCCGCCGATATCTCGACACTTCATTTCTATACCTTCAACTCCGCGTTCATCGATGGCCTTCCCTCGGTATTTCGCGCCCGCTCAGTAGAGTGGCTGCAGGTACAAATATTGCGCCGCCTGACTGTTGCATTCGGTTACTTGCCGTCCTGGAATTCCGCTCGGCTGCGCATACATATCGGATCTCAAGGAAATCACCTGGGACTTCCTGAGTTTCATATTTCCAGCGAGGCCCCGCCCCCGGGGCAGCGCCAGATGCTACGTGCGGTCTTGCTAAGGCTCATGCAGTCGGCTCGGCTGCTTGATTTGTATCCGGTGCTACCGATGTTCCGGCTATCTGCGGCCGGGAAAAGCTATCACTGGGGCGGGAGCTTTCCGCATACGACCGACCGGCCTATTATATTTAGTAGCGACAGATTGGGACGTGTCGGATCCTGGCAGCGGGTGCACCTAGTGGACGCATCCGTATTTCCGACAGTGCCGGCGATGACCTTCGGGCTGACAGTTATGGCTAACGCGCACAGGATCGCAGCAGAGAGCTTGGAGCTTGTTTCATGCTTAGGCCAGCACCAGTTGTTGCCGTAACAGGGGCTACCGGCTACCTAGGGTCACAACTTTGCCAGACCCTGGAATCCAGCGGCTGGCAGGTGATAAGGCTCGTCCGGTCCCCGGGACAAAGCCATGGCCGGGCACTTTCGTACGACCTGGCCACGCCGATCACGGCGGAGGTGAGGGAAGCCCTTCGATCGGCGACTGCCCTTGTGCATGCTGCCTACGATTTGTCATTGACAAGTTCCGCTGATATCTGGCGAGTAAACGTGGCAGGCACGCGCCGTCTGCTGGCAGCCGCGAAGGAGGCCGCGGTGGGGCGCATCGTAGTGCTGTCAAGCATGTCTGCTTTTGCCGGGACATCTCAACTGTACGGCCGGGCTAAACTCGATATCGAAGCCATGACCATTAAATCTGGCGGCTGCGCCGTCCGGCCAGGTTTGGTACACGGCGAGCAGGCCGGCGGTATGGCTGGAGCTCTGCGAAAACTCACAGCCTTGCCGATCGTCCCCGTCATAGCCGGCGGGGCTGGCGTATACACAGTATGGCAACAGGATCTCATGAGGGCGATCGCGCAGCTGTTGTCGGCTACCACCCTAGCGCCCGGGACGATCTCCGTCGCACATCCAGTCCGAGTGACCCTGATAGATCTAATGAGAACCTTTGCCGCCGCAGAAAATCGCCGGTGCCGGTTTGTTCCGGTGCCTTGGCAATTGGTCTACTGGCTGCTAAGGAGCGGTGAGTCCATGCGTCTGCGGCTGCCGTTCCGGGCCGATTCGCTGCTGGGCATCGTACACACGGCGCCCGGCCTGGCCGGGGAAGACCAGCTCGCCCGGCTCGGTGTCACCGTGCGTGCGTTCACGGCGCGGGGTTCTGCCGTGGCATCCGGAGCACGCTGATGCGCATCCTCCTGCTCGCCCAATTCTTCCCGCCGGACATCGGCGGTGAGGAGCGCCACGTTTTCAACCTCGCGAACACCCTCGCCGGGCGGGGACACGAGGTTGCGGTAGCGACGCAACGCATGGTCGATGTCCCGGACCAGGAAACCCTCGCATCGGGGGTTCGGGTGCACAGGTTCGCCACCGCTGCCATGCGCCTCCCTGGTGTCTATTCGACCAGTCGCACCCATCACCCGCCGCTGCCGGATCCGCTGGGCGTCCGCGAGTTGTCACGCATCACCCGGCAGGAGCGGCCACATGTCGTTCACGCCCACAACTGGATCGTCAACAGCGCTGTTGCGCTGCGTCGCTCCTCGCCGGCCGGGCCGCGGTTCGGACTCGTGCTAACGCTGCACGACTTCAGCCATGTCTGCGCGACGAAGAGGCTGATGCGGATGGGCTCGGCATGTGAGGGACCTGCGGTCGCACGCTGCCTGCCCTGCGCTACCGCCCACTACGGACCGGCCGTGGGACCGCTGACCGCGGCTGCTACCGCGCTGATGCGCCCCTGGAAAAACCGGACCATCGACCATGTGGTCTGCGTCAGCAGTGCTGTCGCCAGCGGCAACCATATCCCGCGCGGCCCAGGCACCAGCGTGATACCCAATTTCGTCCTTGACGAGGTCGTCCTGGGTGGCGCGGATGATGCGGCTGAGAGCCGGACCGAAGACATTCCGCCGGGCTTGCCGGCGGAGGAGTTCCTCCTTTTTGTCGGCGAGCTGTCCAGGGATAAGGGCCTGCCGACTCTGCTGCGGGCGTATGAGTCGCTCGGCCGGAAACGTCCGCCACTGGTGCTGGTCGGCCGGCGCACGCCAGATACACCTACGCACCTTCCCGACGGTGCCAGGATGTGTGCTGAGTGGCCGCATGATCACGTTATGACCGCGTTTCGCCGTTGCCTTTTTGCCGTGCTTCCCTCGATTTGCCTTGATGCCTGCCCGACGACCGTACTGGAGGCGATGGCCAGCGGCCGTCCGGTGGTCGCCACGGCAACCGGCGGGATAGTCGACATGATCGCCGATGGGGAAAACGGGCTTCTGGTGCCCCCCGGCGATGAATACAAGCTCACCGAAGCCATGGCCCGATTGCTGGCCGATGCCGGGCTACGCGCCCGCCTTGCTGCTGGCGCGCGGGAACGCGTCCAGCGGTTCACGGCATCCGCGGTCGTAGCGCGCCTCGAAGCCGTTTACGCGCAGGTCGCTCCGCGACATCCCGGGACGTCTCGGAAAACCCGCCGGGCGAGCGTCGAGGGACGAGACGCCGGCAGATCATGATACGCAACGTGACTTCCGGCCAGGCGTCCGGCGATCAAGCGGACCAGACGCCGGAACGGCCGCTGCGCGTACTCATGGTCTGCCCGCGTTACCTTCCTGAGGTGGGCGGGACCGAGATGCACGTCCATGAGGTTACCGGTCGCCTCTCGGCGCTGCGCAGTTTCGAAATCACCGTGCTCACCACCGACCGGTCCCGGCGGCTGCCACGGCAGGAGGTCGTTGCGGGTATCTCGGTCCTGCGTGTCCCGTCCTGGCCGCGCAGGCGAGACTATTACCTCGCCCCCGGGATTGCGGCTGTGATCAGGCAGCGCCGCTGGGACCTCGTGCATTGCCAGGGCATCCACACGCCGGTGCCATTGCTCGCCATGATCTCCGCACGGCGGGCCGGGATCCCCTATCTGGTCACCTTCCACACCGGCGGCCATTCGTCGGGGCTCCGGAACGCCATGCGAACCACCCAATGGCGACTGGCGGGCCCGCTGCTGCGAAACGCCGTGTCACTTATCGCGGTAAGCCGCTTCGAGGCGGCCGCCCTCACGCGGCATGCCCGCCTCGGCGGCAAGCCGGTCATCGTGATCCGTAACGGCGGATCACTGCCACCGCCTCGCACCGGGACCATCGCCGTTCCCGGCCGGATCATTTCCAGTGGCCGGCTAGAACGGTACAAGGGACATCGCCGGGTCATCGAGGCGCTGCCGCACGTTATGCGTGAGATCCCCGAAGCTCACCTGCTGATCCTGGGAAGCGGTCCGGACGAGGGCCATCTCGGCCAGCTCGCCCGCGATCTTGGCGTTTCCGACCGGGTGAGCATCAAGCACCTGCCGCCGGCAGATCGCCAGGGGATGGCGACCACGTTGGCCGCCTCGAGCGTCGTGGCCGCCATGTCGAGCTATGAGGCGCACCCCGTGGCGGTGCTTGAGGCCCTGGGTGCCGGGCGCCCGGTGGTGGGTTATGACCTGGCCGGCACCGGCGAGCTGATCGCCGAGGGGTGGGTCCGTGGCGTCGCGCCCGGCGCGCCTGCCGCCGTCGTCGCCCGCGCGCTCGTCCAGGCCATGTCGTCTCCCTCGCTGGTGGACCCTGCCCAGCTACCAAGCTGGGACTCGTGCGCCGGGCAACTCGCGCATGTCTACCTGTCGTCACCGGGCATCCCCTCCGGCAGTTCGCGGTAAGGGGGCTTGGGCGAAGACATGAGCGCGCGAGAACACGCTTCACCGGCCGGCCCCGCCCGTGACCTGACGACCCGCGATGCTCAGGACGGCGCCGCGCACACCGCGGATCCGCTGATCGCCACCAGGGCCGGACCCGCGGGCCCGGCGCAGGCTTTCCGGGGTTCGCAGCCGGAAGATGCCGGCCTGACCCGGGCACCCGAAGCGTCCGGAGTGCGTCGCCGTGGCCGACGGGGCCGTTTTCTGGCCGGCGTGGTCGCCGCGACGGCCGGCCTCGGCCTGTGCGGCGAAGGTCTTGCCATGGCTGTCGCCCCGCGACATCCGGCGGCAGGGCAGCTGCTGTTCTTCGTCGCCATTGTCGTCCCGTTCATGATTTTCCTGACGGTACTAATGGTCCCGCGGCTGGGCTCGCTCAGGCAGATTACTGTTGCCGTTCTTGGTCTGTATCCTGCCCTGGTCTACCGCATGTCCAGTCCACTCGTGCTAGCCGGGTACGACGAGCATCAGCACGAGCAGTCGCTCATGAACCTATTGCAGGGAAGTGGCCTATTCTCACCCAATCCGGTTTTGCGGGTGAGTCCGTACTACCCGGGGCTGGAGATTTTCACCGCCGTCGGGATCCGCCTAACTGGCCTGCCTGTCGTGCTGGCCATGTCTCTTGTCGTCCTCCTGTGCCGGCTGCTCCTTGTCCTGCTGATCTATCATTCTGCGCTTCTTGTCAGCCCGTCACGCCGCGGCGCGTCTTTGGTGGTCGCCTTTTACGCTGTTTCCTCGGAATTCTACTCGTTCAACGCCGGATTCTCTTATCAGACGCTGGCTCTGACCTTGGGCTTGGGCGGGATCTACCTGCTGCGCCGCGCCCAGCTCGCCGACTATGCCACGGGCCGCCGGCTTGCTTTTATCGCGTCGCTGGTGCTGATCGCCACTGTGGTCACTCACCACGCCACCAGCTGGATGGTGCTGGCGTTCCTCATTGCCTGGGCCGCGTTGAGCCGGAAGGGCGAGCGCAAGTTCCTCGTTCGTGCCGCGGTAGTGATGGGAGCTGCCGTGGCCGCCTGGACCGCGGCTCTCGCCGCGCCCCTGGCCGGGTACTTTGTGCCCATCTTCACGAGCGTTATCCAGACTGCGCAGACCTTCCTGACCGGGACCAGCGGGCATCAGATCTTCGGTGCCAGCGGCGGAACGCCGCCGGCCGCGGACTGGGAGCGCGTTGTCCTGGTCGTCTACGAGCTCTCTTGCACCCTGGCAGCATTGGCATGCGCCTGGATTATGTTTTCCCGGGCGTTTCGTACCGGGGATCGCATGCTCGGTCTCCTGGGTGCCTTGAATCTCGCCTTTCCCATCACCGCCGCCGCGCATTTCAACCCGAGCGTCGGTGAGCTGGGGGACCGGGCTTCTACCTTCTTGTTCTTCCCGCTCGCGCTGTCATGTTCGCTGATAATCCAGCGCCACCCCCGAGTCACCCGGCGCCTCGCCCGCCGGCCCGACCCCTTCCGGCCCGCCGTGCTCATGGCCCTGATAGGCGGGACGACGGTTGTCTATCTAGGCGGCATCTTGCTCGGGTCCAACCCCGACTGGCAGCGCCTCCCGGGTCCTTACCTCGTTTCCGCCGACTTTCGCACGCAGGATCCGGAAACTCTGGCGGCGGTCGAGTGGGCCGCCCAGAATCTACCCGCGGGCAGTACCGTGGTGGCCGACCGGGTTCCCGCCGTTCTGCTCGCGAGTCAGGCCCGGCTGTGGCCCGAGTCCGATCCCCAGCAGGGCTTCGTGCCGGCGCAATTGTACTTCTCAGCCACCTGGGGCCCCCAGCAGACCGCAATCGTCAAGGGCCTGCATATTGATTACCTGTACGTCGACACGCGCCTAGCTGACTCGCTGCCGTACGTTGGGTATTACATCTCCGAAGGGGAAACGGCTAAACCGGCACGTATCACTGCGGCAGATGTTGCCAAGTTCGCGCATGTCCCAGGCCTGCGGGCCGTTTACCGTCATGGTCCGGTGACCATTTATGCTACCGCCGGCCTCGGGGTGGCGCCTGAGTGGAATGGATTCCGCGGCCATCACGCGATGGGCCTCGGGCCGGTGGACGCAATTCTGGGCGCAGTCGTCGTCCTCCTCCTCTGGCTAATCAGAAGACGATTGGCCTGGGTGACATCGACCGTCCGGGACATCGGTGTTCTCGGGACCACGGTGGCTGTCCTCGCCATCACCGTTTTCATCGGTGGCGCACTCCTGGCCCTCCGCGTGCTGCCAGGCCCCGCCTTCACCGTGGGGGCCGTGGTGGCAGCAGTCGTGATCCTGGCGGTTCAGCGCCGGAGGGACGGCCTGCGGCTGGTCCCGCGCCTGCCTTACCCGCACCGGCTGGATCCGCTTGTCGTCCTCGGCGTCGTGGCCGGGGCGGCTGGGCTGGCGATTGCCATCCGTGCCGCGTGGATCACCGATGTTGCCGACGTCAATGCGATTCTCCGGGCGGTGCGGTGAAGGTCATGATCGCCGACGCGGATCCCGGGAGCAGTCCGGGCCGTGGTGACGCCTCACCACGGCCCGTTCGGCTCAAAAATGGTTTTAAGAGATCAGCCGCCGATGTAGGGCACGGCTTCCAGGATCTCGACCGTGTTGGCGCGGCCGTTGGGCAGCGAGTAGGTGGCCTTCTCGCCCACCTTCTTGCCCATGATGGCGGCGCCGAGGGGCGAGCGCGGCGAGTAGACGTCGATCGGCGAGCCGCTCTCCTCGCGCGAGGCGAGCAGGAAGGTCACCTCGTCGTCGTCCTTGACGAACCGGATCGTGACGGTCATGCCCGGCCCGACCACGCCGTCGGTGCGGGCCGGCGCGCCGACCCGCGCGTTCTCCAGGATGTGCTGAAGAACGATGATCCGCGCCTCGATCTGACCCTGCTCGTCCTTGGCCGCGTGGTAGCCGCCGTTCTCCTTCAGGTCGCCCTCGTCGCGGGCCGCCTCGATCTTCTTCGCGATATCGACGCGCCCCGGTCCGGAAAGGTGGTCAAGCTCGGCCTTGAGCCGGTCGTACGCCTCCTGGGTCAGCCAGGTGACGGTGTCGTCGCGCGTCTCGGTCACGGGCACTCCTAGGTACTGCGCAGGACATACAGTCCGCGGGACCATGGTCGGTCCTCGAAGGTAATCTTTCTGAGGCTAACTAGCGTCGGTGACTTAGGCGCTGGAGTCAAATGGGGAAACCGTCCGACTGCGGGGGAACGGGGAATGTCCTGCAGGCTAACGGGTGTTTGCGGCACTGAAGGTTAATCGAGGGAGACCACCGTTGCAAAGCCAGCTGAGGCTGATGGCCGTGCACGCGCACCCGGACGACGAGTCGAGCAAGGGTGCCGCCACGATGGCGCGTTATGTCCGCGAGGGCGCGCAGGTGCTGGTCTGCACGCTGACCGGCGGGGAACGCGGCGACATCCTGAACCCGGCGATGGACCGGCCGGAGATCAAGGCCGACATCACCAGGGTCCGGCGCGAGGAAATGGCGCGGGCCCGGGAGATCCTCGGCGTGGAGCAGCGCTTCCTCGGCTTCACCGACTCCGGGCTGCCCGAGGGTGACCCCAAGCCGGCGCTGCCGGAGGGCTGCTTCGCGCTGGTGCCGGTGGCCGAGGCGGCCGAGCCACTGGTCCGCGCCATCCGCGAGTTCAGGCCGCACGTGATGCTCACCTACGACGAGAACGGCGGCTACCCGCACCCGGACCACGTGATGACCCACCAGGTCTCCGTGGCAGCGTTCGAGGCCGCCGCCGACCCGGACGCGTACCCGGATTCCGGCGAGCCCTGGCAGCCGCTCAAGCTGTACTACTTCGCGTCCTTTCACGGCGCCAAGTACGTGAGCCTGCACGAGGAGATGCTCCGCCGCGGCCTGGAGTCGCCCTATGCGAAGATCTTCGAGGAGCGGGCGAAGCGCGCCGAGGAACGCGGCGAAGAACGGCGCGAGCTCGAGATCACCACTCAGGTGCCTTGCGGCGACTTCTTCGAGGTCAGGGACCTGGCGCTGAAGGCTCATGCTACTCAGGTCGACCCGGCCGGCTTCTGGTTCTCCTGCCCGCTGGAGGTCCAGCGGGCCGCGTGGCCGACGGAGGACTATCATCTGGCTAGGTCTGTCGTTGACAGCGACCTGCCCGAGGATGACCTGTTCGCGGGTATCCGGGAGAGGGTGAGCCTTTGACGCTCGGCGTGCTCGCGGCCGTCGCCGCGTCGTCCTCATCGACCAGCGACATCGAGCCTGGCGTGCTCGGCTTCCTGGTGGTCGCCGCCATCGGGGTCGCGCTCGTCTTCCTGCTCCGCTCGATGAACAAGCAGTTCCGCAAGATCGCGCCGGACCCCGCGGCCCCGGCGGGCGGCGAGGGCGAGGAGCAGCCGGCCGGGCCGGAGCCGGTCGGGCCGGAGCCGGTCGGGCCGGAGCCAGTCGGGCCGGAGAGAGCCGGCTAGGGCCCGGCCGGCGTTTCGCGGGGTATCGGGGCTTAGCCGCTGTTAGCGTGTTGAGCAAGGCGTTTTAGCAGGAGTAGCGGCATGCGGGTCATCCACGGCATCTGGGCCCACGGTGGCCTCTGCCTGTGGGCGGAGGACCCGGACCTGCCGTGGCCAGTTTCGCGTGATGCGGTTTCGCGTGATGCGGGGCTTCGCGGCTCGAGCCCGCCGCCTCCGCACCCGTACGCGTGCCAGTCCGCCGAGCTGGCCGACCTGCTCGCCGGGCTGCCCGGGCCGGCCGCCGAGGCCGCCCGCAAGGCCGTCGATGACGAGCTGACCCTGCAGCTGCCCTCGGCCGGGACCGGGCCGCTGCCCTCACCGGGGGCGATCCGGCGCCAGCCGGGGCTTGACGGCCCGGCCCCGCGCGGACCCGGCCGCCGGGTGGCGCTGGCCCGGTGGCGGGTGCCCGCCGTCGCCTTCGACCCCGCGGCCGCGCTGGCCCTGCTCGGCGGCCTGGACGGCCTGGACGACGCCGTGGCCACCGCGGGCGGATCGCTGCCCTACCTGGCCGCGGTGGCTCGGTTCGCCGCCGACCTGGCCGCCCGCGGCCGGGTGCTGCCGGTCCTGGCGGCCGAGGACGATGGCTACGCGGCCCGGTGGCGCCCGGTGCTCGGCGGCGCCGACGCGCAGCGCGGGCGTGACCTGGCGGCGGCGATGCCGCCGTCGTGCCGGGCGCTCGACGGCGCGCCGCCGGGGACGCTGCTGGCCGGCGCCCTGGAATCCCTCACCGATGCCGCGACGCGGTCCCGCCTGCCCGCGTCTGTCCTGCCCGCGAGGCGAGGCCGGACTCCGGCTCGCCTTCCGATGGCCGAACGGTTCGTGGTCGCCCTGACCGCACCCGATGCCCGCCTCGAGGTGGTGACGCCGCAGGACGAGGCTCAGGCCAGGGAGCTGGCCGCGCAGCTGGACGCGTGGCTGGACGGGGCGCGGATCCCGGCCGGCCCGGTGCGGACCTGCTTCCGGCTCACCGAGCCGGCCGCGGCGGAATCTGACCCCTGGCGGGTCGAGTTCGCGCTGCAGTCCGCCGATGACCCCAGCCTGATGGTCTCCGCCGCGGACGTGTGGGCGGGGGAGGGCGCCGGGTTCGGGGGCGACCCGGTGGAGGAACTGCTGGCCGGGCTGGGCGCCGGCGTGCGGCTGTTCGGCGAGCTCGAGGACGCGCTGCGCGAGGCGGCCCCGGCCCTGGTCGAGCTGGATACGGCGGGCGCGTTCCGGTTCCTCAAGGAGACCGGGCCGCTGCTTTCCGGGGCCGGGTTCGGCGTGCTGCTGCCGGACTGGGTGCGCAAGGCGCGCCTCGGCCTGAAGCTGACCACCCGCTCGCAGAGCTCGTCCGCTACCTCGGTCACCGGGGCGAAGTTCGGCCTGGGTGACCTGGTGGACTTCCGCTACGACGTGGCCGTCGGCGACGAGGCGCTTGACCCGGCGGAACTGGCGGAGCTGGCCCGGCTGAAGGTCCCGCTGGTCCGGCTGCGCGGGCAGTGGGTGGAGCTGGATGACGCGCACGTCAAGGCCGCGCTGAAGTTCCTCGAGCGTTCCAGGGACGGGACGATGACGGCGGCTGACGCGCTGGCCGTCGGCCTGCGCGGTCCGGACGAGGACATCCCGCTGGTCGGCGTGGACGCCGACGGCTGGCTGGGTGACCTGCTGTCCGGCCAGGTGGACCGGCGGCTGCGGCCGATGACCGCGCCCGCGGGCTTCTCCGGCCAGCTGCGGCCCTACCAGGAACGAGGGCTTTCCTGGCTGTCCTTCCTCGGCGGGCTCGGCCTGGGCGGCGTCCTGGCCGACGACATGGGCCTGGGCAAGACGATCCAGCTGCTCTCGCTGATCGCCGCGGACCGCGCCGGGCCGACGTTGCTGGTGTGCCCGATGTCGCTGGTCGGCAACTGGCAGCGGGAGGCGGCCAGGTTCACCCCGGACCTGCGGGTGCATGTCCACCACGGCGCGGACCGGCTGGACGGGGAGTCGCTCGCCCTGGCCCTCGCCGGCGCGGACCTGGTCATCACCAGCTACGGGGTCGCGACCAGGGACCAGGCCGCGCTCGGCCAGCTGACCTGGGCCCGGGTCGTCTGCGACGAGGCGCAGAACATCAAGAACCACACGACGCGGCAGGCCCGGGCGGTCCGGGCGCTGCCGGCCGCCACCAGGATCGCGCTGACCGGGACGCCGGTGGAGAACCGGCTGTCCGAGCTGTGGTCGATCATGGAGTTCACCAACCCCGGCCTGCTCGGGCCGGCCGAGAAGTTCCGGGAGAAGTACTCGGTCCCCATCGAGCGGCACGCCTCCGCCGATGCCGCGCAAGCGCTCAAGCGCCTGACCCAGCCGTTCGTGCTGCGCCGCCTGAAGACCGACAAGACGATCATCTCCGACCTGCCGGACAAGCAGGAGATGAAGGTCTGGTGCAACCTCACCCCCGAGCAGGCCAGCCTGTACGCGGCCACGGTCGCCGACATGCTCAGCCGGATCGAGGACGCGCCGGACGACATCAGCCGCCGCGGCCTGGTGCTGGCCACGATGGCCAAGCTCAAGCAGGTCTGCAACCATCCCGCGCACCTGCTCGGCGACGGCTCCCGGCTGCCGGGCCGGTCCGGCAAGCTGGCCCGGCTCGAGGAGATCTGCGACGAGATCATGGCCGAGGGCGACAAGGCCCTGTGCTTCACGCAGTACGCGGAGTTCGGCCGGATGCTGCAGCCGCACCTGGCGGCCCGGCTCGGCTGCCCGGTGCTGTTCCTGCACGGCGGCACGACCAAGAAGCAGCGGGACGCGATGGTGGCTCAGTTCGCCTCGCTGGCGGAGCCGGCGCTGTTCCTGCTGTCGCTCAAGGCCGGAGGGACCGGGCTCAACCTGACCGCGGCCAGCCACGTGATCCACGTCGACCGGTGGTGGAATCCGGCGGTGGAGGACCAGGCGACCGACCGGGCGTTCCGCATCGGGCAGCGGCGGAACGTCCAGGTCCGCAAGTTCGTCTGCGTCGGCACCCTGGAGGAGCGGATCGACGCCATGATCGAGGAGAAGAAAGCCCTGGCCGACCGGATCGTGGGCACCGGCGAAAGCTGGCTCACCGAGCTGTCGGTTGAGGATCTGCGCGCCGTCCTGACCCTGTCGCCGGATGCGGTGAGCACATGACCGAGTCGTGGCGGGACTGGGGGTCGGCTCGGCCGATCCGGGTGGACGGCGGGATCAAGGCCAGGAGCAAGCGCGGCGCGATCGGCGAGCAGTGGTGGTCCCGGCGGTTCATCGCCGTGCTGGAGTCGTACGGGATGAGCGGCCGGCTGGCGCGGGGCCGCAGCTACGCGCGGGCCGGGCAGGTGCTGGACTTCGAGCTGTCCCAGGGGAAGGTCACCGCGCAGGTGCAGGGATCCCGGCCGCGGCCCTACCAGGTCCGGATCGGGGTCCTGCCGCTGACCACGGCGCAGTGGCGGCGGGTGCAGGAGCGGCTGGCCAGCCAGGCACTGTTCCGGGCCAAGCTGCTCGCGGGCGAGATGCCGCACGAGATCGAGGAGGTCTTCGACGACTGCGGCACGCCATTGTTCCCGCGGTTGGCCTCCGACCTGGACATGCACTGCAGCTGCCCGGACTGGGGCGTGCCGTGCAAGCATCTCGCCGCCGTCTGCTACGTGCTGGCCGAAGAATTCGACCATGACCCGTTCGCCATGCTGGCCTGGCGCGGCCGGGGCCGTGCGGAGCTGCTGGTGGCCCTGCGGCAGCTTCAGGCCGCCGCCCACGGTTCGCCCGGGCGCGGGGATCCCGCGGACCAGGCCGGTGCCGCGGTCGCGACCGGGTGGCAGGCCAGCCTCGAAGGGCCGGCCAAGCCGCTGGCCGAGTGCCTGGAGGCATTCTGGTCCCCCGGCCTGAGCCCGGCCCGGCTCCGGGCGCTGTCGGTGGCTCCTAGCCCGGCGGCCCCCGATTTGCTGCTGCGCATGTTTTCCCCGCCGCCCGTGCAGGTCAGGGGGAAGGACCTGGCCGAGGTGCTGACTCCGGCCTACCACCGGCTGGGCGCGGACGACACCTCCGCCGAACCGCCCGGCGCCGGCGAGCCTTAGCCCGGCGTCTCGCCGTAGGGCGTCCAGACGATGCGCATGGCCTCGGGCAGGCCCCACCAGCCGAGCGGAGTCAGCCGCTCGTCCTCATCGATCGCGCCGAGGACTTGCCACAGCGCGGTGACCGGCACGAACAGGTCTTCCATGCCGATCTCGTCGAATTCGCCGTCCTCTTCGGGGTCCAGGTCGTCGAGTTCGAAGTCCGGGTCGTCGTCGGCCGCGTCATCGCCGTCTTCGCTCTCGCCGTCGTCCGGGTCGTAATCCCGTACGTAGGCGGCGAGGTCGGTGGCCGACGCGGAGGTGCCGGAGCCGCCGACGGCGAGCGCGGTGATGACCGCCAGCCAGTCGTAATGATCGATGGCGCAGATGGCGGCGATGGCGCTGTCCGTCTCCCGGGGCTCGCCGTCGCCCTCGCCGGGGCCGCCCCAGTCGTCTGTTCCCTGCGGAGCCGCCACGCCCGCGGCCAGGCGGAGCCATAGCTCGGCGTCGTCGGGCGGCAGGCTGTCCGGGCGCAGCCCGCCGCATTCGGTCAGCAGCTCACCCGGCCAGCCGGGCTTGGCGATGGCCTCACGCAGCCGGGTCGCGGCCCGGCGCAGCTCCGGCCCCGGCCGCGGGCGAGGGCCGACCTGGTCCAGCAGGACACCGATCGCGGCCAGGGCCTCGGCGTCGGCGGCGTCCCACTCGGCCAGGAACTCCTCGTCCTTCTCGGCGAGCAGCACGTCCATCGGGACCCGGCCGTCGGGCAGCGCCGAGGTCATCCAGCGTTCCTGTAGCTCGATATAGCCGCTGCAGGCCGCCGGGTCGGCCGCCGCCAGCAGGTCGGGGTCGATCGTCCCGGCGGCCACCTGCTCTTCGAGATGGCTGATCAGCCTGGTGTGCATCTCGGCGGCGAGCTGGCTGCGCTCGGATTGCTCGTCCCAGACGTGCAGGCCGATGATCCCGTTCGGCTCGGTTCCGGTGGCTTCCAGCCAGGTCCTGACATCCCCGACGGTGGCGTCGCCGTCGGAGATCTTCTGCAGGGTGGCCTCCGTCGACGACCAGAACATCGCGGACAGCGGATTCCCGGCCGCGAGCATCCCCCTCCTGATGCCCGGCAGCGAGGCCAGAGCGTCCTGCGACGGCACGGTGAGCAGCGCAAGAGCCACATCGCGCCTGGTCAGTCCGTTGAGCGGTCGGTCGGCCCGGTCGGCCACGCGATCAGCTTCAAGGTTCACGATTCGCAGCGTACGCCTGTTGGCCAGCTGCTGCCGAGCCGTGCGGGCCGGTGCCGGTCAGGTCAGCGCCGGTTTTAGAGCAGTTCCCTGCCGCCGAGATACGGCCGCAGCACGGCCGGTACCTTGACCCGGGCCTCGCTGGTCTGATGGTTCTCCACCAGCGCGGCGAGGATGCGCGGCGTGGCGACGGCCGTGTTGTTCAGGGTGTAGGTGAACCGGACGGTGCCGCCCGCGTCGCGGTAGCGCAGGCTGGCCCGCCTGGCCTGCCAGTCGTGCAGCGACGAGCAGCTGTGCGTCTCGCGGTAGGCGCCCAGGGACGGCAGCCAGGTGTTGATGTCGTTCATCCGGTACTTGCCCGCGCCCATGTCGCCGGTGGCGCATTCCACCACCTCGTAGGCCAGCTCGAGCCCCTGCAGCAGCTGCTCGGCGGTACCGAGCAGCTCGGCGTGCCAGCGGTCGGACTCGGCCGCGTCGGCCGCGCAGATGACGAACTGCTCGACCTTCTCGAACTGGTGGACGCGGAGCAGCCCGCGCACGTCGCGGCCGGCGCTGCCCGCCTCCCGCCGGAAGCAGGGCGAGAACCCGGCGTACCGGATCGGCAGGCTCTTGTGGTCGAGGATCTCTTCGCTGTGGAAGCCGACCAGGGCGACCTCCGCGGTGCCCGCGAGGTACAGGTCATCGGCGGGAATCGCGTAGGTCTCCTCGCGGTGCGCGGGGAACTGGCCGGTGCCGATCAGCGGCTCCTCCCGGACCAGCGACGGGACGGTGACCAGCGTGAAGTCTTTGGCCTGGAGCAGGTCAAGGGCGTAGGAGTGCACCGCCCGCTCGAGCAGCACCAGGTCCGATTTCAGCGCGTAGGCGCGTTCCCCCGCGACCTTGCGCGCCCGGGTGAAGTCGGCCCAGTCGCGCTTTTCCAGCAGCTCGACGTGATCCAGCGGCCTGAAGCCGAACTCCGGCGGCGTCCCGACGCTCCTGATGACCACGTTCGCGGACTCGTCGGGGCCCACCGGGGCGCCTTCCCACGGGATGGTGGGCGTCAGCAGCAGCAGCCGCTGGAGCTTGTCGTTCGTCTCGGCGAGCTGCTCGCGCAGCGTCCTGAGCTGGGTCTCGA
Source organism: uncultured Actinomycetes bacterium (assembly GCA_963806335.1). Lineage (GTDB taxonomy): Bacteria > Actinomycetota > Actinomycetes > Streptosporangiales > Streptosporangiaceae > Palsa-504. The sequence goes on along the minus strand of CAWDXO010000002.1, from coordinate 130,412 downwards.
GCTCCTCGTGCTGGGCCCTCAGCTCGGCCCGCCGGGCGTCGTCGGCCTTGGCGAACTCCTTCGAGGAGCTCTTCCTGACGGCCAGGGCGTCGTCCAGTTCATGCTGGAGCGTGCGGCTAACCTTGTCGAGGTGGAGCAGTTCGTCCACGTCCAGGTCGATGCCCTTGGCCCGGACGGCGGCCTTCACCTCGTCGGGGTGCTCCCTGATTTCTCGCTTGTCCAGCATGGGTACGTCTGGTCCTCGCATCGATGTGAGTGTGCCTGCCTGCCCGCCACGAAAACGCTACCAGCAGTACGCGCTGGGGCGCCCGCCATAATCCGGGGTGCGGAGCGCTGGCAGAAACCGCATACCGTGGGTCCTCGGGGCGAAGAGGAAAGGGAGGGGCGAGTGCTGCTGACCAACCATGTCCTGTCCGGGGCGCTGATCGGCGGGCTGATCCGCCGTCCGGCGCCCGCTTTCGCGGTCGGCGTGGCCTCGCACTTCGTGCTGGACTCGGTGCCGCACTGGGGAAACTGGCCGAACAAGCGGGTGTTCCTCCGCGTGGCCGTCCCCGACGGGCTGATCAGCCTGGCCCTCGTGGGAGCCTTCGCCGCGGTGTCGCCGCCCGATCGCCGGCTGGCCGTGCTGGCCGGGATGGCGGGAGCGGCGCTGCCCGACCTCGACAAGCCGACCAAGCTGTGGCTCAACTGGACACCGGTCCCGGCCGCTGTCGACCACTTTCACGGCCGTATCCAGGATGAGGCGCCTGGCCGCGCGCCCGTTGAGCTGGCGGCGGCAGGCGCCTTCGCCACCGCCGCGCTCACCGTGCTCCGCCGGTCCCGGCCGGGCCGGTTATCGCGGCCATGGGCCGGGCCGGTTATCGCGGCCATGGGCCGGGCCGGTTATCGCGGCCATGGGCCGGGCCGCTTATCGCGGCAATGGATAGCGCAGCCCGACCAGGGATGCCAGGCCGCCCAGCGTGATCTCGAACATGGGCGCCGGGTCCGCCAGCGCGAACCTCATGTGGCCGAACACCTCCATCGCCACCGCCCCGTAGAGAACCGTCCAGCAGCGAAGGAACGTCAGGACCGCGCCGGCCGGGACGTCGACGCCCAGGGCATCGCGATAGCGGTCGAGCTGTTCGCGCAGGCCGGGGTCGATCTCCCCCGGCGCCGGCACCGGGAACGGGGCCGCGCGCCACAGCTCGAGAAACAGCGCGAAGAAGGTCCCGGCGAAGGCCAGCGCGCATTCGTCGGCGATGTCATACCGCCCGTCGTCGAGGCCGGGCAGCGGCACGCCGAACAGCAGCGCGAACTCCGCCTTGTGATTCAGCGCCCAGCCGCGGAACTCCCGGCAGGCCGCGATCATCTTGACGGTGAGCTTCGCGAGGTCAGCGTCGTACGTGGTGTCGGCGGGGGGAACGGCGGCCTTGATGGCCCGGTCGATGTCCGAGCCGAGTTCGGTGAAGATGCCCGCGATGACGTGCCTGATCAGTTCCTCATGACTGCCGAAATACCGGTAAAGCCCGGGTGCGGTCATGCCCATCTCGCGGGCGATGGCCCGCAGCGACACCGCTTCCGGTCCGTTCTCGACCAGCAGCCGCCGCGCGGTCCTGGTGATTTCCTCGATCGTCGACGCACGCAGCCGGTCGCGCCGGGACGGCGGGGCGCCCGCGTCCGGCTCGGTCCGGGCGTCCCCGGTGGTCTCAACGGCCTGTGTCACGGCTGCCTCCTGGACCAGGTCTTATCTTCGGGAGCCATCTGCTGGCGTGACGGTAACGAGTCTCGTAACGGAAACCGTAACGATGGCCGCCGAGAATTAATAGTGCTCGATGTTTGCTCCCTTGACAACAGTGAACGCCGTATGTGAAGTTAGCAGTGTAATCAGTTTACGCTGTTTACTTGAGTAATCAACATACACGGGGAGGCGTGATGTTCGAGACGTGGGGACGAGTCTTGTATGCCAGGCGGCGGTTGACGCTTGGCCTCACGCTCATCTTGGTCGCGATCGCCGCGGTGTGGGGCACCGGGGTCTTCGGGAAGCTCTCCGCCGGGGATAACTTCACTCCACCCGCCAGCCAGAGCCAGCGTGAAGCCAGCCGGGCCAGTCAGGTGTTCGGCCGGGATGACGCCGATGTCGTCGTCCTGTACCGCAGCGCCAGCATGAGCGTCGGCGACCCGGGTTACCGGCAGGCGGTCACCGCCGCGCTGAGCGGGCTGCCACGCGCCGACGTGGCCCGCGTGACCACGTACTGGTCAACCGGATCGCCCGGCCTGGTCAGCACCGACCGGCACGCTACCTACGCCGTGCTCCAGCTCACCGGGGCCGATGACGCCGCCAGGCATAAGACCTACGACGCGATCAAGACTGAGCTGATGCCCGCCAGCCTGGCCGCCAGCGGCGTGACGGCCACGGTCGGCGGCAACGTGCCGATGGAGGTCGCGATCAACTCCGAGGTCACCGCCGACATCGCCAAGGCCGAGGGATTCTCGATGCCGGTCTTGCTGATCTTGCTGATGGTGATCTTCGGCGGCCTGGCCGCGGCCGCGCTGCCGGTGGCGATCGGCGGCGTGGCCATCCTCGGCTCGTTTGCCGTGCTGCGGCTGCTCACGATGGCCACCACCGTGTCCATCTACTCGGTGAACATCACCACGATCCTCGGCCTCGGCCTGGGCATCGACTACGGGCTCTTCATGGTCACCCGGTTCCGCGAGGAACTGCACCGTCAGCCGACCGTCGAGCGGGCCGTCGCCCGGACGGTGGCGACCGCGGGGCGGACCGTGGCGGTGTCGGGCGTCACGGTGGCGGTCGCCCTGACCAGCCTGATGTTGTTTCCCGAGGACTTCCTGCGCTCGATGGGGTACGGCGGGGTGGCCACGGTCGCGGTGGACATGCTGGCCGCGCTGACCGTGCTGCCCGCGCTGCTGGCCGTCCTCGGCTACCGGGTCAACGCGCTGCGCATCCGCCGCTCGGTGCAGCGGCCGGCCAGGGACGAGACCAGCGGGGGCTGGTACCGGCTGGCGCACAGCGTCATGCGCAGGCCAGTCGTGTACGCCGCGGTGATCGTGATCGGGCTGCTGGCCCTCGCCGCGCCGTTCCTGCGCATCTCCTGGGGCGGCACGGACGCCAGGACGCTGCCCGCCGCCTCGACGGTCAGGCAGGTGTCGCAGACCCTGGACCGCGATTTCCCCGTCAACTCGACGGCCCCGATCGAGGCGCTCGTCACGCTGCCGCGCACCCCGGGGGCCGCGACAGCGCTCGGCGCCTACCTGCACCGCGTCGAGGCGATCCCCGGCGTCACCGGGGCTGAGGTCACCGGAGTCAAGGGCGGCACGGCCCGGGTCGACATCGGCTACCAGCCGCCCACGGTGTCGTCGGCGGCCAGGCACATCGTCACCGAGGTACGGGACACCTCGCCGCCGCCCGGGGCGACGGTGCTCGTCGGCGGGACCACGGCCGGGCTGGTGGACGAACTGGCCAGCCTGGGCGCGATGCTGCCGTGGATGGCCCTGCTGGTCGGCGTGTCAACGTTCGTGCTGCTCTTCCTCGCGTTCGGCTCGGTGGTGCTGCCGCTGAAGGCGATCGTGATGAACGTGCTTTCGCTGTCGGCCACGTTCGGCGTCATCGTGTGGATTTTCCAGTGGGGCCACCTGTCCGGCCTGCTCCGGTTCACGCCCACCGGCTCCATCGACCCGACGATGCCGATCCTGATGCTGGCGATCATCTTCGGCCTCTCGATGGACTACGAGGTGTTCCTGCTGTCCCGGATCCGCGAGCGGTACGACCAGACCGGCGACAACACCGCCTCGGTGGCGGCCGGGCTGCAGCGGACCGGCGGCGTGATCACCAGCCTGGCGCTGCTGCTCATCATCGTGGTCGGCGCGTTCTCGGCCTCCGGCATCACGTTCATCAAGCTGATGGGCGTCGGCATGATCGTGGCCCTGCTCGTGGACGCCACCGTCGTCCGGATCCTGCTCGTGCCGGCCGCCATGCGCCTGCTCGGCCGGGCTAACTGGTGGGCGCCGCCGCCGCTGCGGCGCCTGTACGCCAGGTACGGGATCAAGGAGGAAACCCCGGGGCCCGCGCCGGTCCCGGCCGGGGTGGAAGGCTGACGGGCCGGCCCGCAAAGCCGCAGCCGGGGACCTGCGGCTTGCGGGCCGGTACAGTAGCCAGGCAGCCTGTGACTGGATGGCTGCGATCCGGAGCTTGCTTGAGGAGAACGACGTGAACCAGCCCGGCACTGTGCCAGAAGTACTGTCGGCGGATCTGCCTGCCGGGGTATTCCTGCTGGATGTGCGCGAAGACGATGAGTGGACCGCGGGGCACGCGCCCGACGCGGTGCACGTACGGCTCGGAGAGATCGGCGCGCGGGTCGACGAGCTGCCGCGCGATCGCGAGGTATACGTGATCTGCCGCAGCGGCGCCAGGTCGGCCTACGCGACCCAGGCGCTGACCGCTGGCGGGCTGAACGCCATCAACGTCGCCGACGGCATGACCGGCTGGGCCGTGGCCGGCCGCCCCATGATCAGCGAGGACGGCGCCGAACCGCACGTCGCCTAGCCTGCGGTGACGGCTAGCGCGAGCGGCAGGGCGGCGGTCGCGCCTGCCTCGCGGAGCAGCCTGGCCGCCACCGTCATCGTCCAGCCGGTCTCGATGCGGTCGTCGACGACCAGCACCGGGCCGTCGAGCCCGCCGATGGTGTCGCGGACGTCGTCGGGCACCTCGAAGGCGCGCCACAGCGAGCTCAGCCGCTGCGCGCTGTTGTGCCGCCGCGGGCCGGGGCCGGCGTCGCTGGTGTAGGCGAGAGCGCCGAGGTAGGGCAGCCGGCCGACGCTGGCGAGCCGCTCGCCGAAGCTAGTGATCAGCCGGGGCCTGGTGCGTGACGGCAGGGTCAGCACGCCGGCCGGGCGCTGCGTCCAGTCCCAGGCCGCGAGCACCTTGATCGCGGCGGCCACGACCGGCTCCGTGACCGGCTCGTCGGGCGCGCCCTCGGCCAGCAGAGCCCGGAGCATGCCGCCCCAGCCGATGTCGGTGAGCCGGCCGATGGCCCGGCCCGGCTCGGCGGTCAAGGTGGCCGGGATCTTCCCGGCCACGTCGAGGCCGAGAGCCTTCAGCCCGGTCGGCCACATCCGCCGCGGCTCGACCTGCACTCCCGGGCGGAGCAGCCGCTCGCGCGCCGCGGCGGCGCTGGCGTCCGGCACCTCGCCCTGGACTCGCTGGCCGGTGCAGTTGTCGCAGCGGCCGCAGGGCGCGGCGGCCGGGTCGTCGAGCTGCCGGCGCAGGTACTCCATCCGGCAGCCGTCCGTCGCCTGGTAGGCCAGCATGGCCTGCTGCTCGCGGGTCCGCTCGGCGGCGACCCGTTCGTAGCGCTCCCCGTCGTAGTGCCAGGGCTGGCCGGTCGAGGTCCAGCCGCCGCTGACGCGGCGCACGGCGCCGTCCACGTCGAGCACCTTGAGCATGGATTCCAGCCGCCCGCGGGACAGGTCCACGCGGGTCTCGAGCACGCTCGCCGACATCGGCCGGTCCGCCTCGGCCAGGGCCGCGAGGGCGGCGCGCACCTGCCGCTCGGGCGGGAACGCGAGCGAGGCGAAGTAGGCCCAGATGTCCCGGTCCTCGCGGCCCGGCAGCAAGATCACCTCGGCGTGCTCACCCCGCTCGCCCGACAGGGCCCGCCCGGCCCGCCCGATCTGCTGGTAGTAGGCGACCGGCGACTGCGGCGCGCCCAGGTGCACGACGAAGCCGAGATCCGGCTTGTCGAAGCCCATGCCGAGCGCGCTGGTGGCGACCAGCGCCTTGACCCGGTTGGCGAGCAGGTCGTCCTCGGCCCGCGCCCGGTCGTCCGGCTCGTCCCGGCCGGTGTAGGCGGCCACCGGCATGCCCTGCTCGCGCAGGAAGGCCGCGGTCTCCTGCGCCGCCGCCACCGTCAGCGTGTAGACGATGCCGGACCCGGGCAGCTCGGGCAGGCGGGCCGCGAGCCAGCCCAGCCGCTGGTGCGCGGTGGGCAGCGCCACCACCGCCAGCCGCAGCGAGTCCCGGTCCAGCGGACCCCGCAGGACCAGCGTCTCGCCGCCGGCGCCGGCACTGATACCGGCGCCGAGCTGATCGGCGACATCCCGGGTCACCCGCGCGTTCGCGGTCGCGGTCGTGGCCAGGACCGGGATCCCGGCGGGCAGATCGTCCAGCAGGGTGCGCAGCCGGCGGTAATCGGGCCGGAAGTCGTGCCCCCAGTCGGAGATGCAATGGGCCTCGTCGATCACCACCAGCCCGGCGGACCGGCTGAGCTCGGGCAGCACCTGGTCACGGAACGACGGGTTGTTCAGCCGCTCCGGGCTGACCAGGAGCACGTCGGCGTGACCCGCGGCGACCTCGGCGTACAGGGCTTCCCACTCCGCGGTATTGGCGGAGTTGATGGTGCGCGCCCGGATGCCGGCCCGCTCGGCCGCCTCGACCTGGTTGCGCATCAGCGCGAGCAGCGGGGACACGATCACGGTCGGCCCGGCGCCGCGGGCGCGCAGCAGCGCGGTGGCGACGAAGTAGACCGCGGACTTGCCCCAGCCGGTCCGCTGCACCACCAGGGCCCGGCGGCCGTCCGCGACCAGGGCCCGGATGGCGGTCCACTGGTCCTCGCGCAGCCGCGCCTGCTCGCCCGCCAGCGCCCGGAGGTACTTTTCCGCCTCATCCCGCAGGGCCGCCTCGTCCAGCGGCCCTGGTCCTGCCGCGTCGGGCCGCGGTCCGCCGTCATTAACCATGAGTTCATTGGTATCAGCCGCCGCCGTCAATCGGCATGGGTACCCTCAGTGAGGGGTGCACGCCAAGTATGTAGGTGCCCAAGATCATCTCCGAGACGAGGCTGTCGCGCCTTGAGCGGTCGGCCTACAGCTCTTCGCCAGGCCGACCTCGACCAGCGGGTCGCCGTGCCCGGCGTATGGTCGTATCCACAGATCAGAATGCTCTTGGCGGTGAGGGCTGTGCCTGACATCCTGAGCCAGGGCGGGGGCCGTGAGACCGGCCCGTGGCCGCGCCGCGTGGCGGCAGCCGCCGTGCTCGTGCTGGTGGCTGTGACGATCGTGCATTACCTGCCGCGGTCACGGCATGGGACGGTGCGGCCGGTCCGGGCGGCTGTCACCGCGGCTCCGCTGCCGACGGCGGTTTCGGGTGGCGTGGGGGTGGCGGCCGAACCCGGCGGGATCACGGGTCAGGTCTTGTCCTGGCCTGGCGGCCTGCGGCTGCTGGCTACCGGAGAGCGGCCGGCGTGGTTCTGGCCGGCCACGGGCCGGGTGGCGCCGATCGCCGGCCTGCCGCGGCAACCCGCTGGCTACCAGTTCGTCCGCGCGACGGGCGGCTGGGCCGTGCAGGCCGGTCCGGCTGCTCAGGCCGGCTGCGGCCTTTGCGCTGGACCGCGACGTGCCGTCTACTTCCTCGCCGATCATGCGCAGGCGGTAACCCAGGTAGGGCTGGCGGACGCGGTTGCGCCGGGCGCCGCTGGCGTGCTGTGGCTGACCAGCTACCCTCCTGATGCCGAGCCGCGCACTGCCGCGGGCATGGCGCGGGAAGTCAGCATCACTGGCCGGCCGCTCGGGCCGCAGCTCAGGCTTCCGGCCGGGTACCTGATTGAGCAGGGAACGGATCACGGCCTGCTGCTGGCCCCAGTGGCCCAGGATTCGGGAACGATGCCCGATACGTTGTGGGATCCAGCCCCGCGGCCCAGTCGCAGCTTTGCCGGAGTGATCGCGGTGAGCGCAACCGAGCTCGCCTGGGCGCCGCCGTGTGCCGCACGCTGCGGTGTGGAGGTGCTGAATCTGGCCACCGGCCGGCAGGTATCGGTCGAGCTGCCCGAGGCGGGTTCGGCAGCCAGCGCAGCCTTCAGCCCCGACGGCAGCTTCCTGGCGGTCGAGGTGAGGTTCAGCGACGACTCAGCCGACGGCGAGCTGGCGGTGCAACTGGAGCTGGTGTCCCTGGCCAGCGGCCGCCTGACGACCGTGCCACAGACCTGGGTCAGCAGCAGCGCCCTGATCGGCTTCGGCTGGCCCGCCAGCAGCGAAAGCCTGATTGCCGAGCTGAGCTTCACGACCAAGGTGCAGCTAGCGTCGTGGCAGCCAGGTGCCAGCCGGCTGGCCATCACGACGCTCGGGCCACAGCACAGCCCCGCCTCCCTGGTCATCGGACAGTACGCCCCCTAGGGCCAGCAAGAGGGCCACGATGGTGAGCGTGCCGCCGCCGTCAATCAGCCCCGATCGGCGGTATGGAACACTCGGGGCAAACATCCGATCTATACGGGGGTGGGCTGATGGGCGGCGGTGGAGGCATGCCTTGGCGGTAACCGGTGAGGCGATCGAGAAGATCAAGGCTATGATCACGTCCGGCGCGCTGCGCGCGGGTGACCGGCTGCCGCGCGAGGCGGACCTGGCCGCCGGTCTCGGCCTGTCCCGCAGCTCACTGCGCGAGGCGGTCCGCGCGCTGTCCCTGGTCAACATCCTGGACGTGCGGCGCGGCGGGCCGACGACCCGCGCCCGGGTCTGGCGCGGCCTCACCCAGACCGGCCCGCGGTCACAGACGCTGGCCGAGCACCGCGCCATCCTCGACGCGCTCGCCGCTCATGAGCCCGAGGTGGCCAGGTCCTGGGCGACGGTGCACATCGCCGGCGTCGAGCAGTGTCTGGCCTCGGTGCCGTGAGCGGGACGGACACCGTTTCGGTCCGGGACCTGGCGGTCAACGCCGTCATCGGCGTGCACGACTGGGAGCGCGAGGTCGAGCAGACCCTGATCTTCAGCGTGGATATGGTCCCGGAAGCCGCCGGCGTGCGCCGGGCCGCTGCCACCGACGACCTGGCCGACGCCCTGGACTACTCCGCGGTGGCGACCACGATCGCGGCCGTGGTGCGAGACGGCAAGTTCCGGCTCATCGAGACCGCCGCCGAGCGAGTCGCCGAGCGCCTGCTGGCCGATCTCCCCGTCACCTGGCTGCGGCTCGAGGTCCGCAAGCCCATCACCGATGGCTACACCGCTGTCATCACCATCGAACGCGCGCGCGAGATTTCGTGATCAGCCTTCGTGGTCACCCGCCAGGTCCCGCAACAAGGCGGCGGGAATCGGGCGTCGACCCGCGGATAAATGGCTGGCGCCAGCCGGACCGCGAAAAGACCGAGCCGGGTTCGGCCCGGCGGCCATTAGGCTGGCGGGGTGGCTGAACTGGCGGGCCTGGACCCGCTGCCGGACGGGACCGCCGACCCGCCGCCGGACGGGACCGCCGACCCGCTGCCGGACGGGACCGCCGACGTCTGGTGGGCGCGCAGGCAGGACGCTTCGGGCCGGCACGCCGAGCTGCTGGACGAGACCGAACGGCGGCGCTTGGCCGCCTACCGGCGCGAGGAGGACCGCACGCGTTTCCTGGCCGGGTGCGCGCTCGCGAAGACCGCGCTGGCCCGCTACACCGGCCAGCGCCCGGCGGACGTGCGCTTCGACCGGACCTGCGGCCAGTGCGGCGAGCCGCACGGCAAGCCGGTCATCGAGGGCGGCGGCATCGAGCATTCGGTCGCGCACTCCGGTGACCTGATCGCGGTCGCCGTCGCGCAGGCTCCCGTCGGGGTGGACGTCGAACAGCTCGACGGCCGCCCGCACCCGCTGGGCGGGGACGGCGATCCGGACGCGCTGGCGCGCCTGGTGCTGTCCGCGGCCGAGCGGGCGGTGCTGGCCGAGACGCCGGCGGCCGGCCGGGCGCGCGCCTTCCTGGTCGCGTGGACCAGGAAGGAAGCCGTGACCAAGGCGACCGGCGATGGCCTGCGCGCCGCCTTCAGCGACGTCGTCGTGGCCGCGGACGGAGGGCCGCCCCGGCTGGTGTCCTGGCCCTACCCGCGGTCCCCGCGGAGCGTGTCCCTACTCGACCTGGACGTGGCCGCCGGGTACGTGGCGGCGCTCGCGGTCATCGGCCGCTGCCAGGCGGTGCGGGCCAGGGACGGGTCGGCGTTGCTGGCGGGCCCGGCCTGAGACCGGAAGGGAGGATGTGTCCGCCGGGGGGCCGGGCCGTGGCCCCGGATAGGTCTTGTAGCGTGGCGGGCGGAGGCGCTTGATGCGAATCGGCTTGTTCGTGACGTGTCTGACCGACACCCTGTTCCCCGACACCGGCAAGGCGGTAGTCGCCGTCTTGGAGCGCCTGGGCCACCAGGTGGATTTTCCCGCGGCCCAGACCTGCTGCGGGCAGATGCATTTCAACACCGGCTACCGGCGGGAGGCCACGCCGATGGCGCGCGGGTTCGTCGCCGCGTTCGGCGGCTATGAGGCGGTGGTCACCCCCTCCGCGTCGTGCGCCTCGATGGTCCGCGAGTACTTCCCGGTGCTGGCCGCCGAGGCGGGGGATCCGGGCCTGGCCCGGGCCGTGGCGGAGGTGGCGCCCCGGACCTACGAGCTTTCCGTGTTCCTGGCCGACGTGCTGGGGGAGACGGATGTGGGGGCGTACTTCCCGCACCGGGTGACGTATCACCCCAGCTGTCATTCGCTGCGGATGCTCCGGGTCGGCGATGCCCCGCTGCGGTTGCTGCGTGCGGTGCGCGGGCTGGACCTGGCCGACCTGCCGGACGCCGAGACCTGCTGCGGGTTCGGCGGCACGTTCGCGGTGAAGAACGCCGACGTATCGGCGGCGATCTGCGCCGACAAGGTGGCGGCGGTCCGGCAGAGCGGAGCCGAGGTGCTATGCGCGGCGGACAACTCGTGCCTGATGCACATCGGCGGCGCGCTGGAGCGGCAGCGGTCCGGGGTGGCCGTCATGCACCTGGCGGAGATCCTGGCCCGCACCGAGGACGCCCGGTGACGGCCCCGGCGGCCAGCGGCCCTCAGCCGGGCGCCCCTTATCCAGGTCCAGGCACCCGCATCCAGGTACGGGGCACCCAAGCATGCCGACGTACCTGGGCATGCCGGCCTTCCCGGTCGCGGCGAGGACCGCGGTGGCCGATTCCCAGCTGCGCGCCAACCTGACGCACGCCACCCACGCGATCCGCGCCAAGCGGGCCGGCGCGGTCGCCGAGCTGGCCGACTGGGAACAGCTGCGGCAGGCCGCCAAGGCGATCAAGGACCACACCCTGGCCCACCTGGACACCTACCTGCTCCGGCTGGAAGCCAACGTCACGAAGGCGGGCGGCCACGTGCACTGGGCGGCCGACGCGGACGAGGCGAACGCGATCGTGGCGGCCCTGGTCCGCGGCGCCGGCGCCGACGGCGTGGTCAAGGTGAAGTCGATGGCCACCCAGGAGACAGGACTGAACGAGGCGCTGGCCGCCGTCGGCATCAGCGCGCTCGAGACCGATCTGGCCGAGCTCATCGTCTCACTCGGCCACGACCGGCCCAGCCACATCCTGGTCCCGGCCATCCACAAGAACCGGGCCGAGATCCGGGAGATTTTCCTGCGGCATATGCCGGGCGTGCCGGCCGGGCTGACCGACGACCCGGCGGCGCTCGCGGCCGCCGCCCGGGCGCATCTGCGCCAGGCGTTCCTGTCCGCGACGGTGGGGGTGTCCGGCGCGAACTTCGCGATCGCCGAGACCGGGTCGCTGGTGGTGGTGGAGTCGGAGGGCAACGGCCGGATGTGCCTGACGCTGCCGCGGACGCTCATCTCCGTGGTGGGGATCGAGAAGGTCCTGCCGTCCTGGCGCGACCTGGAGGTGTTCCTCGCGCTGCTGCCCCGGTCCTCCACCGCCGAGCGGATGAACCCCTACACCTCGACCTGGACCGGGATCACGCCGGGGGACGGACCGGAGAACTTCCACCTGGTCCTGCTGGACAACGGCCGGACGTCGGCGCTGGCCGATCACACCGGGCGGCAGGCGCTGCGCTGCATCAGGTGCTCGGCCTGCCTGAACGTATGCCCGGTCTACGAGCGGACCGGCGGCCACGCCTACGGCTCGCCGTACCCGGGCCCGATCGGCGCGATCATCTCACCGCTGCTGCGCGGCGTCACCTCGCCGGCCGACGCGTCGCTGCCCTACGCCTCCACCTTGTGCGGCGCCTGCTACGAGGTGTGCCCGGTCGCGATCAACATCCCGGAGGCGCTGGTGTACCTGCGCGGCCAGGTCGTCGACGCCAAACGCGAAAAACATTTTTCTCCCGAACGAGCGGTGTTCGCAGCGTCCGGTCATGTACTCCGTTCTCCGCGGCTACTCGCGGCCGCGCAGCGCGCCGCGTCCCTCGGCGGCAAACTGATCGCCAGGTCCGGCCGGATCAGGCGGCTGCCGCCACCGCTGAACGGCTGGACCGACACCCGCGACGCGCCGGCTCCGCCGCCCGAGTCGTTTCGCGCCTGGTGGGCCCGGACCAGGGGGACAAGATCGTGAGCGCGTCCAGAGACCAGATCCTGGCCCGGATCCGGGCCGCCGTCGGCCGCTCCGACGACCGCTCCGACGGCCGCTCCGGCGGCCGCTCCGGCGGCCGCTCCGACGGCCGCTCCGACGGCGAGGACACCGACGCGGCGTACGCGGCGCTGCCCCGCGACTACCTGCGCGCGCACCACGCCGCCGCCTCGCGCGACATCGCGGCGCTGTTCGCCGAGCGCGCCGCCGATTACCGCGCCGTCGTCGAGCGGGTACCCGAGCCGGACCTGGCCCGGGCCGTCGCCCGCGTCCTGGGCGACCGCGCCACGGCCAGGCCGGGCGCCATCGTGGTGCCGGCCGGGCTTCCCGCGCAATGGCTGGCCGAACTGCCCGCCGGGATCACGCTGGCCCGCGACGAGCCGCCGCTCCCGGCGGCCGGACTCGACCGGATGGCCGGGACCGTCACGGGCTGCGCCGTCGCGATCGCCGAAACCGGCACGATCATCCTGGACCACGGCCCCGGGCAGGGCCGCCGCGCGCTCACCCTGGTACCCGACTTCCACCTGGTCATCGTCCGGGCCAGCCAGGTCGCCGCGGATCTGGCCGACGCGTTCGCCCGGCTCGACCCGGCCCGCCCGCACACCCTGATCTCCGGCCCCTCGGCCACCAGCGACATCGAGCTGATCCGGGTCGAGGGCGTGCACGGCCCGCGCATCCTGCACGTCCTGCTCACCGCCTGAGCATCAACAGGCAGGTAGTGGTTGTGGCAGCCTGCACCTTCTTTAGTGCAGGCTGCCACAACCACGACATCGGACTTGGGGCGTGCACGGCCCGCGCATCCTGCACGTCCTGCTCACCGCCTGAGCATCAACAGGCAGGTAGTGGTTGTGGCAGCCTGCCCCTTCTTTCGTGGAGGCTGCCACAACCACGACATCGGACCTGGGGCCTGGACGGCCCGCGCATCCTCCTCGCCGCCTGAGCATCGCCAGGCCGGTAGCGGAGGACGCCAGCAGACTGAGGCTTGGGACCGCCTACAGTAGTGAAAGCTTGGTGATCACGACCTCGCCGGGGGTGATCGCTGCAGGCGAACATAGTCGGGAATTTACGGAGGCTCTTCATTCTTGAGTGGGTATGACTCAAGTTTTGGAGGCCATCATATGAGTGAAACGCTCACGCTGCCGGTGCTACCGCTCGATGACGAAGTGGTGCTGCCGGGCATGGTGGTGCCGCTGGAGACATCGCAACCGGAAGTCGGCGCTGCGATCGATGCGGCGCGGCTACCGTCCCGTCAGGTTCCCGGCGTGCGTTCGGAAGTTAAGGCGCGGGTGCTGCTCGTGCCGCGGCTGCCCGACCGCGGCTTCGCCGCCGTCGGCACGCTGGCCGTGGTGGAGCAGGTCGGACGCCTGCCCGGCGGACAGCCGGGCGCGGTGCTCCGCGGCGTCGACCGGGTCAAGGTCGGCTCAGGTACCACCGGCCCCGGCGCGGCGCTGTGGGTGGAGGGCACCGTCGTCGAGGAGACCGGCCAGGGCCCGCGGGCTGACGAACTGGCCCAGCAGTACAAGTCGCTGGTGACCGGGATGTTGCAGCAGCGCGGTGCGTGGCAGGTCATCGACGCGATCCAGCAGCTCACCGACGCGTCCGCGATCGCGGACCGGGCGGGCTACTCGAGCTATCTCAGCACGGCTCAGAAGCTGCAGCTGCTCGAGGCCGCTGACCTGGTCGAGCGCCTGGAGCTCGTCATCGGCTGGACCCGTGAGCAGCTCGCCGAGCTCGAGGTTGCCGAGTCCATCCGCAAGGACGTGTCCGAGGGCATGGAGAAGCAGCAGAAGGAATTCCTGCTGCGCCAGCAGCTCGCCGCGATCCGCAAGGAGCTCGCCGACCTGAACGGCGACTCTGCCACCGAGGAAGACGACTACCGGGCCCGGGTGGAAGCCGCGGACCTGCCGGAAGCGGTCAGCGAAGCCGCGCTGAAGGAAGTCGACAAGCTGGAGCGCACTCCCGACGCCTCACCTGAGACCGGCTGGATCCGCACCTGGCTGGACACCGTCCTTGACATCCCCTGGAACGAGCGGACCGAGGACGCCTACGACATCACTGGCGCGCGCCGTGTCCTCGACGAGGACCACACCGGGCTGGATGACGTCAAGGAGCGCATCATCGAGTACCTCGCGGTGCGCAAGCGCCGTGCCGATCGCGGCATGGGCATCATCGGCGGCCGGCGCTCCGGCGCGGTGCTCGCCCTGGTCGGCCCGCCCGGCGTCGGCAAGACGTCGCTCGGTGAGTCGGTCGCGCGGGCCATGGACCGTAAGTTCGTCCGGGTCTCCCTGGGCGGCGTCCGGGACGAGGCCGAAATCCGCGGGCACCGGCGCACCTACGTCGGCGCGCTGCCCGGCCGGATCGTCCGTGCCATCCGCGAGGCGGGCTCGATGAACCCGGTCGTGCTGCTCGACGAGGTGGACAAGATCGGCTCCGACTACCGCGGCGACCCCGCGTCGGCGCTGCTCGAGGTCCTGGACCCGGCGCAGAACCACACGTTCCGCGACCACTACCTCGAGGTCGAGCTCGACCTGTCCGACGTGGTGTTCCTGGCCACGGCGAACGTGCTCGACACGATTCCCGGCCCGCTGCTTGACCGGATGGAACTGGTCCAGCTCGACGGGTACATCGAGGACGAGAAGGTTCTCATCGCCCGAGATCACCTGCTGCCCAGGCAGCTGTCCAAGGCGGGCATGAACGCCGAGGAGGTGTCGGTCAGCGAGGACGCCCTGCGGCTGCTCGCCTCCGACTACACGCGGGAGGCGGGGGTCCGCTCGCTCGAGCGTGCCATCGCGCGGATCCTGCGCAAGGTCGCGGCGCGGGTGGCGCTGGAGGAGGTCACGCTGCCGGTCACGGTCGGCGTGGACGAGCTCCGCGACTACCTGGGCCGTCCCCGGTTCACGCCGGAGACGAGCCTGGCCGAGCCCGAGCGCCGGACCGTCGTGCCCGGCGTGGCCACCGGGCTCGCGGTGACCGGCGCGGGCGGGGATGTGCTGTTCATCGAGGCGTCCCTGGCCGGCCGCGAGACCGGCGAGACCGGCGTCACGCTCACCGGCCAGCTCGGCGACGTGATGAAGGAATCGGCCCGGATCGCGCTGTCCTACCTGCGGTCGCACGGGGTCGAGCTCGGCCTTCCGGTCACCGAACTGAAGGACCGCGGCGTCCACGTGCACGTGCAGGCCGGCGCCGTCCCCAAGGACGGGCCGAGCGCGGGCGTCACGATGACCACCGCCCTGGCGTCGCTGCTTTCCGGGCGGCCCGTGCGAGCCGACGTGGCGATGACCGGCGAGGTCTCCCTGACCGGTCGGGTGCTGCCGATCGGCGGCGTCAAGCAGAAGCTGCTTGCCGCGCACCGGGCGGGAATCACCACGGTCCTCATCCCGCAGCGGAACCAGCCGGACCTGGATGACGTCCCGGCCGAGGTGCTCGAGAAGCTCGAGGTGCACACGGTCAGCGACGTCCGCGAGGTCCTGCGGCTCGCGCTCGAGCCGGCCGAGGCCGCGCAGGCCGCGACGGCCGTGCCCGAAGCGGCCTAAGGCCGGACCCGGCCTGAGGCCCACGACGGCGGCCACCAGCAGATCAGCTGGTGGCCGCTGTCGTGTCCGCGCCGAACACCCCGCGACCATCCGCCACGTCCGGGGTCGGAAATGGTTAGTGGCCCTCGCCGGGCTCGCCCGGATCCTTATCGGCCGCGCGGGTCGTGGGAAAGACGTCGGTCGCGGCTAGGTCCCACAGAGAGCTGAACCCGGGGGCGGGCGCCTCGGAGGCCACGTAATCGCCCGGGGTCGGGGCGGCGGCGAAATCCAGGCTCTCCTGGGTGGCCTGCGAGGCCGCCGCCGGCCGGCCAGGTCCGGCCGCGGCCGGGAAGCCGGGCAGTTTTTCGAAGTCCGGGACGGTGGCCGGCCCGTCCGGCTCCGCGTCGGCGGGCCGCGCCGCCATGTGGCCGGGCCGCGCCGCCATGTGGCCGGGCCGCGCCGCCATGTGGCCGGGCCGCGCCGCCATGTCGCCGGGCCGCGCCGCCATGTCGCCGGGCCGCGCCGCCATGTCGCCGGGAACCCGCAGGCCAAGGCCGAGCGGGGGCAAGGACGACCTGGTCGGGGGCGCCGGGAGCGGGCCGATCGGTCGCGCGGGTTCCGGAGCGGGGGCCCACGGCGGTCCCGCCGGGCCAGCAGTCCGGCTGCCCCGCGTGGCGGCCTTCGGCGGCGGGGTCATGGCCGGGCTGACCGGCGAAGCCTTGGCCGGGGCGATCTCGCCCAAGCTGCCCCCTTGCCAGCCCCCGGGGGCCGGCCAGCCGGGCGAGCCGCCCGCGGCGGGCGGCCCGGGCGGGGCCAGCGCGGGCCGGACCGCCGGACCGGGACTGGCCGGACGGCTAGGGCTAAAGGAATGGCCGGGGCTCACCAGCGGGCCGGGGCTCACCAGCGGGCCGGGGCTCACCAGCGGGGCGGGGCTCACCAGCGGGGCGGGGCTCACCGGAGGGGCGGGGCTCACCGGAGGGCCGGGGTTGACCGCACGGCCGCCCTGTCCGGCCTCCCGGCCACGTCCGGCCTCCCGGCCACGTCCGGGCGCGCGATCGCGTCCGGACGAGCGATCAGGTCCGGGCGCACCGTCGGGCCGGCGGTGCGCGTGCAACCCCCTGGGCCTGGCGGGATCGGGCGCCTCCCGCCGCCTCCGCCGGGAGGTCATGACCAGCAGCAGCACGACGAGCAGCAAGATGAGCACGCCCAGGGCGACGACGACATCGCGGACCAGTGACCGGGCCAGCGTGCTGGAGCCGGCGCGCGGGGCCGCGGCCGCCCGCCGGGGCGGCTTCGGCGCGGGCGTGGCGGGCGGACGGGCCCGCCCGGCCGAGCTGATGACGGCGGCCAGGTCGACCGCGCGGGCCGCGTCCACGGTGCCGTGCCCGGCCCCCGGCGCGGCCGCACCCTCGGTGCCGGTGCTCGCCTCGCCGGCGCTCATCGTCAGCGCCCGGGTGACCTGGGCCGCGGACAGCTGCGGGTACCGGGACAAGATCAGGGCGGCGACGCCGGCCACGACGCCGCTGGCCGTGCTCGTGCTGCTGATCGCCGCGTAGCCGCCGGGCGGGGTGGCGGCCATCAGGTCCGCGCCGGGGGCGGTCAGCGCCACGTACGAGCGCTTGCTGCTGAACGGGGCGAGCTGGCCGCCGCGGCTGACCGCGCCGACCGCGATCACGCCGGTGTAGGCGGCCGGGTAGTTCACCAGGTCCGCCCCCAGGGCGTCATCGCCCGCCGGGGCTACCAGCACGGCGCCCTGGCGCAGCGCGTAGGCGACCGCGTCCTTCTCGGCCGGGCTGCCGCCGGCGCCGGCGGTATATCCCTGGCCGCCCGGCCCGAACGCGCCCGGGTCGAGCGGCAGGTCGATGACCCGCGCGCCGTGGTCGACCGCGTAGGTGATGCCGCTGGCGATGGCGCCGGGCAGCCGCCGGGTCAGGGCCGGGTCGGTGTTGAGCGGGTCGTTGAACTCCAGGCCCACCCGGATCGACAGGATTTTCGCCGCCGGCGCGACGCCGATGATCCCGGCGGCGTCGCCGGCGCCGTGCCCGTGACCGGCGATGACGCTCGCGACCGCCGTTCCGTCGATGCCCCAGAACGACCCGCCGGTCTTCCGGCCGGAGCCGGTGTAATCGGGTCCGGTGATCACGTGGCCGGTCAGGTCGGGGTGACCGGCGGTCACCCCGGTGCCGAGCACGGCCACGGTGACCCCGGCTCCCTCGGTGCGCGGCCACGCCTGGGTCACGTGCAGGTCCGCCAGCCACCACTCCTGAGCGCGGACAGCGTTAGCCGCCGGCGCGCCGGCAGCGGCGAAGGCAGGCGTGGTCGCGGGGACCCCGACAACAGCGATTACCGCAGCTAGTCCTGAGGCGAATGGCACCAGGGTGCTGCGAAGCGATCGGTGTGACACTTGGGCAGTTTTCCTCCGAGGCGGCCTGGCCGAGCTGGCCCGCGGCAGCGATGTTCCCCCGGCCTATGCCATCGTGCCATGCGCCCGCCCGGCGCGGTATGCGTCGAAGGCGAATAGTTATGCAGTGCTAGTTATGGGACCGCGGTGATCGAGCACGGCGCCGCCCGGCGGGATCAGGTGGTCACGTCGATGATGTCCGCGTGCGGCGCGAGCCGGGCCGCGACGCCGTGGCACGCGGCGACGAAGCCGTCTTCGAGCCCGTAGTCGGTGCGGAAGCTGAGGTAACGAAAACGGGTCACGAACGGTGCGCGTACGTCAGGTACGGTCAGCAATAGCCGGTCCAGGTCAGCCGGGAGGAGGATGCGCATGTCCGAGCTGTCGGAGCAGGACATGCGGATCCTGGCGTTCGAGCGGCGCGGCTGGCGCTCGCCCGGAGTAAAGGAGCAGGCCATCTCCGAGGTCCTCGACATGCCGGCCACCCGGTACTACCAGCTGCTGAACGAGCTGATCGACCGCCCGGAGGCGCTCGCGTTCGACCCGGTGCTGGTCAAGCGGCTCAGGACGCAGCGGGCCAGGCGCCAGCGGATGCGCTCGCCCCGGCGGTCCGGGTGACGGCCCTGCCGCGGCCGGGCACCCCCGAGGGCCGGGCCGGCCTCGACGCGCTGCTCGCGGCCCCGGAGCACGCGCTGGTCGCCGCCGACTTCGACGGCACGCTGTCGCCGATCGTGGACCGCCCGGACGAAGCCCGGGCCCACCCCGGGGCACTCCCCGCGCTGACCGCGCTGGCCGCGGCCGTCGGCACCGTCGCGGTCATCACCGGCCGGCCCCGGCCGACGCGGTCCGCCTGGGCGGGCTGGAGACCGTCCCCGGCCTGGTCGTGCTCGGCCATTACGGCTGGCAGCGCTGGCAGGACGGCCGCCTCACCGCCCCCGCTTCGCCGCCCGGGGTGGACGCGGCCCGGGCCGCGCTGCCTGGCCTGCTGGCCGAGGCGGGTGCGGCGGACGGCACCTGGATCGAGGACAAGACGCACGCGCTGGCCGTGCACACCCGCCGCGCGGCCGATCCGGACGCCGCGCTGGCCCGGCTCCGCGGTCCCCTCGGCGAGCTGGCCTGGGCTGGGCCTGGCCGCGGAGCCCGGCCGGTTCGTCATCGAGCTGCGCCCGCCCGGCGTCGACAAGGGCGCCGCGCTGACCAGCCTGGTCCGGGAGCGGGCGGCCCGCTCGGTCCTGTTCTGCGGCGATGACCTCGGCGACCTGCCCGCCTTCGCCGCGGTCCGGGCGCTGCGCGAGCGCGGCGTCCCCGGCTGCGCGGTGGCCAGCGCCAGCCCGGAATCACCGCAGGTCGCGGCCGCGGCTGACCTCGTGGTGGACGGCCCCGACGGCGTCGTGGACCTGCTGGCCGCGCTCGCGGCTGAGCTAGGGCACGCAGGACGGCCCGTTCGGTAGAAAAGATCTTTCGGGTGTCCATTTGACCGGAGCGGTGGATTACCCGCAGGCATGGATACCCCGGAAGAGATTTTTGGGCCGAACGGACGCGGGTGCCTGCCCATGAACCCGTGGACCCCCTGCTACGGCCCCAGTGAAGCCAGCTGGTCGCCCAGCCAGCGCGCCGGGCTGGCCGCCACCGCGGCGGCCGCGATCCCGGCGCTGTGCCGGCGCCGTTCGGCCGCGGGCATGAGCAGCGCCTGGTGCAGGGCCTCGGCGGTCTCGCTGACGTCGAAGGGGTTGACCAGCAGCGCGTCGGCGGCCAGGATCGCGGCGGCGCCTGCCTCCTGGGACAGGACCAGCGCGCAGCCGCGCTCGGACAGCACCGGGCCCTCCTGCGCGACCAGGTTCATGCCGTCCCTGACCGGGTTCACCAGCAGCACGTCGGCCACCGCGCAGGCCGCCAGCGACCGGGGGTAATCGTCCTTGACCTCGAGGATCAGCGGGTTCCAGTCCGCCGTGCCGAACTCCGCGCAGATCTCCGCCGCGAGCTGCTGCACCTGCTCGGTGTAGGCGCGGTACTCGGGCAGCGCCGACCGGGACGGGTAGGCGAAGGCCAGGTGCACGACGCGGCCCCGCCACTGCGGCCGGGTGGCCAGCAGTTCGCGGTAGGCGGCCAGCCCGCGCAGGATGTTCTTGGACAGCTCGGTCCGGTCCACCCGGACGATCAGCTGCCGGCCCGCCGCGGCCCGGCCGAGCGCGCCGACGTGGGCCTGTACGTCCTGCTCGCGCGCGCGGGCGCGCAGCGCGGGCGCGTCCACGCCCAGCGGGTGCACGGCCACGTCGGTCAGGTGGCCCCGGTACCTGACCCGCCCGACCGTGCCGCCGCCGCCCGGCGTCCGGTCCACTTCCGCGCCGAGGATGACCTCGCAGCAATCCAGGAACGCCGTGGCCCACCGCCCGGCGTGAAAGCCGGCGTGGTCCGCGCCGAGGATGCCGTCGAGCAGCGCCCGGCCCACCTGGTCGGGCAGCAGCCGGTAGTAGTCGGGCGGGGCCCACGGCGTGTGATGGAAGTGCCCGATGCCAATGTCGCGGGCGGCGCCGCCGAGCCGGTCCCGCAGCAGCCGCGGGGCCAGGCTGAGGTGGTAGTCCTGGATCAGGATCCGGGCGCCGCCGGACTCCGGACCCGCGATCCTGGCCTGGTCGGCCAGGGCCTCGGCGAACGCCTCGTTGTAGGCCAGGTAGCAGGCCCAGTCGCCGGCGAACGAGCGGTCGAACCGCGGCTGGCTCGGGGTGTCGAACAGCAGGTGGTGCAGGAACCACAGGGTCGAGTTGGCCACGTCGTTGTACGCGCGGTCGAAGACCTCGGGCGGGATGTCGAGCATCCGCACCAGCACGCCGTCCTGGTCCCCGATCCCGGTGGCCGGCTGGTGCGCGGCCGCGCGGTCCGCGTCGCTGAGGGCGGCGCAGATCCAGGTCACGTCGGCCTCGGGCGCGACGGCCGCCAGTCCCGATATCACCCCGGCGATCATGCCGCCGCCGCCGCGCCTCCCGGTCAGCGAGCCGTCGGCGCCGAACTGGTAGGAAACCGGACCGCGGTTGGACGCCACCAGCACGCGTTGCTTCATAACGAGGCAGGCTACCGGGGGCTAGCCGGCGCTATGGGCACATCCCCGTGCTGACCAGCTGGTGCGTCTCAGGTAGGCTTATCCCGTTTGAACACAACTGAATAACGCTCATCCAGAGGGGTGGAGGGATCGGCCCTGTGAAGCCCCGGCAACCTAGCGCGCAAGCATGCCCGTCGTGAATGGCGAGGCGCGTGACATGGTGCCAACTCCGGCCCGCGGTCAGGGTGACCGCTGGGAAAGATGGGAAGGGAATTCCTCGCCGGTGACTACAGTAACGACACCCACATCTTCCTCCGGCTTCGGTTATGCCACCGGGCTGTCCTGCCGCGAGTGCGGCCACCTCTACCCGCTCGGCCCGTATTACGCCTGCGAGGAGTGTTTCGGGCCGCTGGAGGTCCGCTACGACTACCCGCGGCTGACCCGGGCCGGCATCCAGGCCGGCCCGCCGAACATGTGGCGGTACGCGCCGCTGCTGCCGGTGCCCGCCGACATCGCGGCACGGCCTACCACCGAGCCCGGCTACACCAGGCTGGTTCGCGCCGACAACCTCGCGCAGGCGCTCGGCATGCGCCGGCTGTGGATCAAGGATGACCGGGGCAACCCGACGCACTCGTTCAAGGACCGCGTGGTCGCGGTGGCCCTGGCCGCCGCCACCGAGATGGGTTTCAAGGTGCTCGCGTGCCCGTCGACGGGCAACCTGGCCAACGCGGTCGCCGCCGCCGCGGCGCGGGCCGGCATCCGTTCGGTGGTGCTCGTGCCCGCCAACCTGGAGCTGCAGAAGATCATCACCACCGCGGTCTACGGCGGCACGTTCGTCACCGTGGACGGCACCTACGACGACGTGAACCGGCTGGCGTCCGAGCTGGCCGGCGAGCAGCCGGACTGGGCGTTCGTCAACGTGAACGTCCGGCCCTATTACGCCGAGGGGTCCAAGACGCTCGGCTTCGAGATCGCCGAGCAACTCGGCTGGCGGCTGCCCGAGCAGATAGTGGTGCCGATCGCGTCGGGCGCCCAGCTGGTCAAGGTGGACAAGGGCTTCACCGAGCTGACCTCGCTCGGCCTGGTCGAGGAGGCGCCGTGGCGGGTGTTCGGCGCCCAGGCGACGGGGTGCTCGCCGGTATCGGCCGCCTTCGCCGCCGGACACGACGTGGTACGCCCGGTCCGGCCGGACACGATCGCCAAGTCGCTGGCCATCGGCAACCCGGCCGACGGACCTTACGTGCTGGACGTGGTGCGGCGCACCGGCGGGTCGATCGCCGACGTCAGCGACGAGGAGGTCGTCGACTCGATGCGGCTGCTCGCCGGCTGCGAGGGCATCTTCGGGGAGACCGCGGGGGGCGTCACCCTCGGCGTGCTGCGTAAGCTGCTCGCCGCCGGCCAGCTCGACCCGGCGGCGGAGACCGTGATCATTAACTCGGGTGACGGGCTGAAGACCCTCGACGCGGTCATCCCGGCGATGGACCTGCCGGCCCCGATCAAGCCGACCCTCGAAGCCTTCCAGGAGGCAGTGCTGTGACCGTGCAGGTTCGCATCCCCACCATCCTGCGGTCCTATACCGGCGGCGCGGCGGAAGTGACCGCCTCAGCGGGGACGCTCCGCGAGGTCATCGCCAGCCTGGAGGCCGCCTACCCGGGCCTGGGCGGCCGGATCATCGATGACGGCGGCAACCTGCGCCGGTTCGTCAACGTGTACGTGGGCGATGAAGATGTGCGTTTCGCGCAGGGTCTGGACACCCCGGTGGCGGCGGGATCGCGGGTTTCCGTCATTCCCGCGGTAGCGGGCGGCGCGGCCTGCCTGTTCTAGATGGCGTGATTGGTGGGTAAGTGGCGCCAGCCGCGCTCGCTACAAGGTAAGGTCAATTCCGGTCGCCGTCTGACGGGGACGGGGTTGGTGCCTTATGCACGTAGCCGTTCTCACCGGTTCGCGATCGACGGGTTCCGCGGTTGCAAGGGGCGGGGCCCGAAGGCCCGAGCGCAGTTAGGGAGTTGTTTGGAATGGCTCAGGGCACCGTCAAGTGGTTTAACCCGGACAAGGGATACGGCTTCATCGCCGTCGACGGTGGCAAGGACGTCTTTGTCCACTTCTCAGCGATCCAGTCAGATGGCTATCGCACCCTCGAAGAGGGACAAAGGGTCGAGTTCGAGATCACGCAAAGCGACCGGGGCGCGCAGGCCGACAAGGTGCACGTGGTCTCGTAGCTTCGCACGCGGCCCCGGGTCTGGCGCGGGGTCGCGGTTTTGCCAGGTTCACCTGATCGGCCCGGCCCCCGGGGCCGGGCCGATCAGTTTTAAAACTCCCGCGAGTCACCTGGCGGGCGTCAGCGTGCCCGGCCTGGTCTCGTTCCCCCGGCTTTAACCTCTGGCGTTTGCACTCTCCCTATGAGAGTGCTAAACATGAAGCTGGCACTCTCCTTATGCGAGTGCCAGCATGATGGCGGAATCGGGCGATGAGGCACGGCTTCGCGGCAGGAAGGGACTGTCCGCGGGGGGTGCCGTCCGTCGCGGGCGTCGGCTCGATCCGCGTGTACGCCACGAAGGACTGGAGCCTATGGCAGCGAAGATGATCGCGTTTGACGAGGACGCCAGGCGCGGCCTCGAGCGCGGTATGAACCAGCTCGCCGACGCCGTGAAGGTAACCCTCGGCCCGAAGGGCCGGAATGTGGTACTCGAGAAGAAGTGGGGAGCCCCCACGATCACCAACGATGGCGTGTCCATCGCCAAGGAGATCGAGCTCGAGGACCCGTGGGAGAAGATCGGTGCCGAGCTAGTCAAGGAAGTAGCTAAGAAGACCGACGACGTGGCCGGCGACGGCACGACGACGGCGACCGTGCTGGCCCAGGCGCTGGTGCGCGAGGGCCTGCGCAACGTCGCGGCGGGCGCCAACCCGATGTCGCTTAAGCGCGGCATCGAGGCGGCGGTCGAGCGGGTGAGCGAAGAGCTCTCCAAGATGGCCAAGCCGGTGGAGACCAAGGAGCAGATCGCGGCCACGGCCTCGATCTCGGCCGGGGACCCGGCCATCGGCGAGATGATCGCCGAGGCCATGGACAAGGTCGGCAAGGAAGGCGTCATCACCGTCGAGGAGTCCAACACCTTCGGCCTCGAGCTTGAGCTCACCGAGGGCATGCGCTTCGACAAGGGATACATCGCCCCCTATTTCGTCACCGACCCGGAGCGGCTCGAGGCCGTCCTCGAGGACCCTTACATCCTCGTGGTCAACTCCAAGGTCTCGGCGAACAAGGACCTGCTGCCGCTGCTTGACAAGGTGGTGCAGTCGGGCAAGCCGCTGGTCATCATCGCCGAGGACGTCGAGGGCGAGGCCCTCGCGACCCTGGTGGTGAACAAGATGCGCGGGCTGTTCAAGTCGGTGGCCGTCAAGGCCCCTGGCTTCGGCGACCGGCGCAAGGCCATGCTCGGTGACATCGCCATCCTCACCGGTGGCCAGGTCATCAGCGAGGAAGTCGGGCTCAAGCTGGAGAACGCCGATATCGACGTGCTCGGCCGGGCTCGCAAGGTCGTGGTCACCAAGGACGAGACGACGATCGTCGACGGTGCGGGCGACGCGGACCAGATCGCTGGCCGTGTCAACCAGATCCGGACCGAGATCGACAACACCGACTCCGACTATGACCGCGAGAAGCTGCAGGAGCGGCTGGCCAAGCTGGCCGGCGGCGTCGCCGTCATCAAGGCGGGCGCGGCCACCGAGGTCGAGCTGAAGGAGCGCAAGCACCGCATCGAGGACGCGGTGCGCAACGCCAAGGCCGCGGTCGAGGAAGGTGTCGTGCCCGGTGGCGGCGTCGCGCTGCTGCAGGCGGGCCGGACGGCCTTCGAGAAGCTCGAGCTGACAGGCGACGAGGCGACCGGCGCGACAATCGTGCGCCGTTCGGTTGAGGAGCCGCTCAAGCAGATCGCGGTCAACGCTGGCCTCGAAGGCGGCGTGGTGGTCGAGAAGGTCAAGACCCTGCCCGCGGGCCAGGGCCTGGACGCGGCCACCGGCGAGTACGTCGACATGTTCAAGGCCGGGATCATCGATCCCGCCAAGGTCACCAGGTCGGCGCTGCAGAACGCGGCTTCGATCGCGGCACTGTTCCTCACCACCGAGGTAGTGATCGCGGAGAAGCCGGAGAAGAACCCGGTCCCCGCCGGCCCGGCGGCGGCGGAGACATGGACTTCTGATCGTCCGGAAGTCTCGGTCTTCAAGCAGTAAGTTCCACCCAGGCGGCCCGGGGTTTCCCCGGGCCGCCTGGCTTTTGCCGCTGGCTGCTTTGCTGCCGCCCGGCTGCTTTGCCGTGGCTGCTCCCCGCCGAGGTTACCGATGCCCGCGATCAGGAGCGCCCTCAGCACCATCCGACGTGTGAGGCAGGACCGGATAGCGGACCCCGAGTTCCCGGGCTCGTCAGCCCGGACGGACCCCGTGCAGGCCTCCGTCCGTCATGTCTCGTTTGCCCCAATGATCCCGGTAAACCCCGCGGCCCCCGGCCACCTCGGATCCGTGATCGGCGTGCACGGCGAACCCAGGTCGCTTGCACCGGGCTGACGTGCGGTTACCCGAAGCCGGCCATAAACGAAGCTGCGGTCCGGCGTCCCGGACCGATAGCCTTAGAAGTGCCCATAGCATCCTGTCGGTCGCCAGATCGCTGGTTGTTCTTAGTTCTCTTCGACGTGAGGTCTGCGCGGTGCCTACCGGCAAGGTCAAGTGGTACGACTCCGACAAGGGGTATGGCTTTCTCGCCCGCGATGACGGTGGCGAGGTCTTTGTGCATTCATCGGCGCTGCCCGCCGGGACAACCGCGCTGCGGCAGGGGCAGCGGGTGGAGTTCGGGGTCGCGGAGGGACGCAGGGGAGCGCAGGCGCTCCAGGTCAGGATCCTTGAGCCGCCGCCCACCGTCGCCGCCGCCAAGCAGCCGCGTAAGAAGCCGGACGAGATGATCGTGATCGTCGAGGACCTGATCAAGCTGCTCGATGACGCGTCGACGACCTACCGCCGTGGCAAGCCACTGGACGCCCGGGAGGCGAAGAAGGTGGCCGCGGTCCTGCGCGGGGTGGCCGACGACATCGAGTCCTTACCGCTACCGGCCACGGCTGGCTCGCCGCGGCGGGCGCGGTTCGCTCATGCGCTGCGCGAGCACCCGCCGCCTGCGCCTGCCGACGAGCGTGACCAGGGCGGCGGTCAGGCCGCCGGCCGCGATGGCCAGGCCGACCTGGCCGTTGTCCAGCATCGAGACGAGCACGCCGACCAGGCTGCCCGCCACGTTCGCGACCTGGTTGAGTGTTTCCGAGACCGCGAACGCCGACGACCGGATCTCCTCGCCGATCTCACGCTGCACCGTGGAGTCAAGCGCCAGCTTGGCCAGGCCAGCCGCGAGCGCGGCGGTGAACGCCACCGCGATGGCCGCCTCCAGGCTGAAGAACCAGGCGCACACCGCGGTCACGATCGGCGCCAGGGTGAGCATGGCGAACAAGATGGCCTGCGGCGCCCGGGCGCGGACCAGGGAGCCGACGGCCATCGCGGCTAGGCCGCCGGCCGCGGCCGCCGCCACCAGGCCGCCGAGCGCGACGTTGTGCGAGACGCCGAAGTGGCCGCTGCGCAGGAAGAACGCCAGGAAGAAGATCATGTAGCCGGAGAACGCGCGCAGCACCGCGTTGACGCTCATCGCCTCGGCCACCACCGGGCCTACGTTGCCCAGGCTCCGCCAGCGGCTGGTTTTCCGCGCCGGCCGCGGTCCGGCAGCTCCGGCGCCTCCGGCAGCTCCGGCGCCTCCGGCAGCTCCGGCGCCCCCGGCGCCGCCGCCCGGCCCGGGAGTTCCCGCGCGTTCACGGCCCGCGCCTGGCGGCAGGGCCGTGGGTTCGAGCGGGATCGTGGCGCCGGAGCGCCCGGATTCCGCCATCCACGGGTCGGTCGTCCACGGTTCGGTCCCCCGCGGCTGCGTCTGCGGTGAGCTGGGGTATCGCCCATTCCCGTTCGGGGGAGCAGCGGGCCGCGCCGCAGCCGGGCCGGCCGCCGCGGCAGGCGGCGTCACGGGGGTCACAGCCGGCACGTCGACCTGGTCCGGGAGCCGCAAGGCGATGAACATGGCGGCGAGGTAGATCAGCGTGCCGGCCCGCAGCACCCAGGCGGCGCCGGCCACCACCTGAATCCCCGCCGCGAGCGAACCAGCCAGCATGGAAGCGGTCAGGGCTACCAGCTGCGACCGCGCGTTGGCCGACACCAGGCTGATCTCGGCGGGCAGCAGCCGCGGCGTGATCGACGCGCGCGCCACGCCATACGCCTTCTGCAGCACGAGGATGCCGAACGCGGCCGGCAGCAGCGTCACCGGGCTGTTGATGGCGGCTGACATACCCCAGCACAGCAGGCCGCGAGCCAGCAGCGTGCCGGCCAGCAGGTAGCGCCGGCCCTGCTGCAAGCGGTCGAGCGCCGGCCCGATGAACGGCGCGAGCACCGCGAACGGGGCCATCGTTACCAGCAGGAACAGCACGACCCGGCCGCGGGCCTGATCCACGGACGTGCTGAAGAAGATCGTCCCGGCCAGGGAGACGGCCACGAAGGCGTCCCCCGCCCCGCCGGCCGCGGTCAGCTCGATGAGCGTGGACAGGCCGGTCCGGCCGGCCCCCGATGCGCCCGTCACCCGGTGCACCAAGCCGCCGGTCTTGCGGGTCGCGGAGGCGCCGGCCCGCGCGCTGGACCGCACCGCGCCGCCCGTGGCGCGGGCCGCGCCACCGGTTCGCCGCATCGCCTCGGACATCCGCATGTAACCAGTATTCTTGGTGATTGCCACTACGGCGAGCCGGCGTCGGCAGCAAACGTCGGGTAACCGCACCGGCAGCCTGCGCAATGAGTGAGAATTGGGAACCGTGAGCGCTACCCGCACCCGTACCCGGGAACCAGATCAGGCATGCGCCGAGGCCGTCGACCTCGCGCGGGACGCCGTCGTCGCCATCGTGGGAGCGGCCGTGGTCGGTGACCACCTCGGCGTGCAGGCCGAAGGCGAGCGCATCGTCACCCACCTGTTCGACTGCACTGACCCGGCCTATACGGGCTGGCGGTGGGCGGTGACTGTGGTCCGGGCCCCCCGGGCCAAGGCCGTCACGGTCAGCGAAACGGTGCTGCTGCCCGGCTCGGATGCCCTGCTCGCGCCGGACTGGGTGCCGTGGCACGACCGGATCCGGCCTGGCGACCTTGGCGTGGGCGACCTGCTGCCGGCCGCGCCGGACGACGAGCGGCTGGTACCGCTGGTCGCGCTGGAAGGCGACGACGCCGTCACCGACTGGTACGCCGGGGCCGAGGAGGACGGCCCGGCGGAACCAGCCGAGCTGCCCGCGCCGGGACGCTCCCGCGTGCTTTCCGTCATCGGCCGCGAGGACGCGGCGACGCGCTGGTATTCCAGCGAGCACGGGCCGCGGACGCCGCTGGCGCACGCGGCTCCCGCCCACTGTGTCAGCTGCGGCTTCTTCGTGCCGTTGAGCGGCGAGCTAGGCCGGGTCTTCGGCGCCTGCGCCAACGAGTACGCGCCGGACGATGGCCGGGTCGTATCGGCCGATCACGGCTGCGGGGCGCACTCGGAGTCGATGGGCACCGGGGTGGCGGCCCGCGCGGCGGTGCCGGTCATCGACGAGTTCGGTTACGATCTCGTCGATCTGCCCGGGGTCTCCGTGGAGGAAACGGTATTCGAGCCGTTGTCTCGCGGAGCCGACTGATCCCGCGCCCTGGTCTCCGCTGACCTGGCCCGGGCGCGCTTCATCCTCGGCACGTACCACAAAGCGAAAAGTCCCATGGCCAGCCCGGCCACGCAGGTCCAGATCCACCACCGCAGGTCGGCCCGCAGGCTGTCGCGGATGATCAGCAGGACGACAAGCGCGATGGCCCACGCGACCGTACCCACCGCCGCGACCAGCTGATCGTTCGCTTCGAGCGGCGGCGGCGGGGACAGGCGCGTTTCCGGCTCGCGGGGTAGCTTCACCCTTTTAGGCTACGAGGTCGCGTGGAGCCGGACGGCCAGGCGGCGCGACCGCCCGATCCGGGCGGGGCGATCGCCCGATCCGGGCGGGGCGGCTGCGTACGGTCCGCAACCGTGATGTACTTAGTCCACGCTCTAGGCTGGCCGACGAAGGTTCAAGACGATGACAGCTACGCGGACCAGGACTGATGCCGGCCTGGCCACCGCCCTCCGGATCTCCGTCGCCGGCTGGCGAGGCGCCTGCGCGCTCAGCGCACTCTGTCCGGCATGACCGAGGCGGTGCTCTCCGAGACCCAGCTGGCCGCATTGTCCGCCTTGGAAGTTCACCATGCGATGACCCCCGGTGAGCTGGCCGAGCACGAGAAGGTGCAGCCGCCCTCGATGACCCGGGTCATCGCCGTGCTGACCGAGCGCGACCTGGTGGTCAAGTCACCGCACCCGACCGACGGGCGCCAGGTAATTCTCACCGTCACCGAGGAGGGACGGGCCGTCGTGCAGCGGGTCCGGCGGCGGAAGGATGCCTGGCTCGCCCAGCGGCTGGCCGAGCTGACCGCGGCGGAACGCGCCACACTCCGGGCGGCAGTACCGATCCTGGAGAAGCTGAGCCAGTCGTTAACCGCCGTTCACGACGCCGGATCGGCGTCCCGGTCAACCGCGCGCAGCGGCCAGCTCGCGAGTGAGGAGTACCGCGGCTGCCCGCTGCCGCCGGGCTCGGGGCCCCCGAGGCGGCTGCGTACCAGGTGAAGGCGGTCGGCCGTCCACGGCTGTCCCTGGTAGCCGGCCAGCGCCGCGACCAGGTCGGTGACATCGGCGGGCATGCGGCACCGGGCCAGCGTCATGTGCGGCTGGAAGCGGCGTGTCTTGCCCGGCGGCGGGGTGCCCGCGCGGCTGGCCCCGGCGGTGACGGATTCAGCCAGCCGCGCGAGGGCCCCGCAGTCGCCGGACAAGCCACTCCACAAGACGTTCGCCCGGTCGGCGGCCGGGAAGGCGCCCGCACCCGAGAAGGCCAGCTGGATCTTGTGATGGCGCCGCGCGGCGCGCTCCAAGCGCGGCATCAGGCGGGCCACGGTGGGCTCGTCGACTTGGCCCAGGAAGGCCAGGGTCACGTGCCAGGCCTCCCGGTTGGTCCAGCGGAGATCCTCTTGCCTGGCCCGGAGCGGACCGACCCGGGCATCAAGCTCATCGAGCACGGCCGCCGGCGGGGCGATGGCCACGAACAGCCGCATCACCTCACCCGCCGCCGTGCCGGACCGCTTGAGCCCCTCGTGCGTCCGGTGAGCTAAACCCGTGCCCGGGGAGCGAGCCGGCTCGCTGGGCAGTTCGGCCCGGTGAGCGTTGTTACCCATGATCCACCTCGGATCTTGTCTTGCGTGGGAGGTATATAGGCTGTCAGCGTGAACCGGCTGCCCCGATGGCTGCTTCCGGCCGTGCTCGTGCTGCTGCTGCTTACGGTATTGATCGGATCGGTCATCCGCTAGCCGCCCAGCCGCTCGGCCACGTAGTCGATGCAGGCGGTGAGGGCAGCCACGTCCGCCGGATCGACTGCGGGGAACATTCCGATTCGTAGCTGATTGCGGCCCAGCTTCCGGTAGGACTCGGTGTCGACGATGCCATTCGCCCGCAGGGACGCCGCTATGTCGTCCGCAGCTACCCCGGTGGCGATATCGATCGTCCCGACGACCTGCGAGCGTTGCGCGGGATCGGCGACGAAAGGGTCAGCGTATGCCGCCTTCTCCGCCCACGTATACAGTATGGCAGCCGACTGCGCGGTCCGGGCCGTGGTCCAGGACAGCCCGCCGTGGCCGAGCATCCACTCGATCTGATCGGCGAGCAGGAACAACGTCGCGACGGCGGGCGTGTTGTACGTCTGGTCCCTGGCGGCGTTCTCCAGCGCGATCCGCAGCGAGAGGAAATCGGGTATGTACCGGCCGCTCGCGGCTATCTCGTGCACGCGCTCCACGGCGGCCGGGGACATCAGGGCGATCCAGAGCCCGCCGTCGGAGCCCAGGCCCTTCTGCGGGGCGAAGTAGTAAACGTCGAACTCCTGCGGCCGCACCGGCAGGCCACCCGCGGCGCTGGTCGCGTCGACCAGGATCAGCGACCCGGGATCGGCGCCAGGCACGCGCTGCACCGGCATCGCCACGCCGGTCGAGGTCTCGTTATGGGTCAGCGCGTAGGCGTCTGCTCCCGGTTCCGGCCACGGGACCGGATGCGTGCCCAGCGCGGACTCCACGACGGTCGGTTCTGATAGCCAGGGCGCCCGGCGGGCCAGGGCGGCGAACCTCGCGGAGAACTCGCCGAAACTCAGGTGCTGCGAGTGCTCGCGGATGAGCCCGGACGTCGCCATCTCCCAGAACGCGCTGGTGCCCCCGTTGCCGAGCACGACGGTGTAGCCGTCGGGCAACCTGAACAGCTCGGTTAGCCCGGTGCGGATCCTCCGCACCAGCGACCTGACCGGCGGCTGGCGGTGCGACGTGCCGAGGTAGGTCGCGCCCGAGGCCGCGAGCGCGGTCAGCTGCTCCGGGCGGATCTTGGCCGGACCGCTGCCGAATCTGCCGTCTTTCGGCTTGAGCTGCGCCGGGATCTCGAGAATGCTCATAATGCCAGCTTACCGGCGGTCCGCGGCGGACCGGGGAGCCGCACGGGGCGATAAGTAGGAGCCGCACGGGGCGATAAGAACCGGTCGAGCACCTCAGGCGCGCCTGATACCTCCTGCACGGGCCGGGACGGGGGACCGGTGTACCGCGCCGACGGCCGGACCAGCCGGCCGGTCCGCTTCTGCTCGAGGATGTGGGCGGCCCAGCCCGCGGTCCGGGCGCAGGTGAACATCGAGGTGAACATGTGGGCTGGGATCTCCGCGAAGTCCAGCACGACCGCCGACCAGAACTCGACGTTGGTCTCGAGCGCCCGGTCGGGACGCCGGGCCCGCAACTCGGCCAGGGCCGCGTTCTCCAGGGCCAGCGCGACTTCGTAGCGGGGCGCGCCGAGCTCCTTGGCCGTGCGGCGGAGCACCCGGGCGCGCGGGTCCTCGGCCCGGTATACCCGGTGGCCGAATCCCATCAGCCGCTCGCCGCGGTCCAGGACGGACGTCACGTACTGGCGGGCGTCGCCGA
Organism: uncultured Actinomycetes bacterium; assembly: GCA_963806335.1. Lineage (GTDB taxonomy): Bacteria > Actinomycetota > Actinomycetes > Streptosporangiales > Streptosporangiaceae > Palsa-504. Next base: position 98,066 of record CAWDXO010000002.1, on the reverse strand, counting down.
GCCGTTCGACCTCCTCGATCATGTGCAGGACGCGGGCCGGCGCGCCGCCGTGCAGCGGTCCGGAGATCGCGCCGACCGCTCCGGACAGGGACGCCGCGACGTCCGCGCCCGTCGAGGCGATGACACGGGCGGTGAACGTGGACGCGTTCAGGCCGTGCTCGGCCGCCGAGGTCCAGTAGGCGTCCACCGCCTTCACGTGCCGCGGGTCGGGATCGCCGCGCCAGCGGATCATGAACCGCTCGGTAATCGTCGTCGCCTCGTCCACCCGGCGCTGCGGGACCATCGGCAGCCCGACCCCGCGGGCCGCCTGGGCCACGAAGGACAAGGCCATGACCGAGGCGCGGGCGAGGTCCTCGCGGGCCTGCTCATCGCTGATGTCCAGGAGCGGTTGCAGCCCCCACGCCGGCGCGAGCATGGACAGGGCGCTCTGCACGTCGACCCGGATATCGCCGGAGTGGACCGGGATCGGGTAGGGCTCGGCCGGCGGCAGCCCCGGGGTGAAGGCATTATCGACCAGCAGGCCCCAGACCGGCCCGTAGGAGACATGCCCCACCAGTTCCTCAATGTCAACTCCCCGGTACCGGAGCGCGCCGCCCTCTTTGTCAGGCTCGGCGATTTCGGTCTCGAAGGCGATGACGCCTTCAAGTCCCGGCTTGAAGTCTGACATCGGTTTCCTCACTTTGCCTCGTGGGGTGTCAGCGGGCACCTCAGACCATGCGTCAAAGACCGGGATGGGCGGCGGGTTCGATTCCGGCGCTACCATTCAACCGCCCTGATCTACGTTGCGGTAGCCAAAACAGGTGTGAGGATCATTACCTATGGACACGACCCCGCGGGACCTTCATTCAAGGAGCTTGTCCGAGGCCACGATGCCCGGCGACCCGATGACGCAGTTCGCCCGGTGGATGTCGGACGCCGAGGCGCTCGGCCTGACCGAACCGACCGCGATGGTGCTCGCCACCTCCGCCGCCGACGGTCGCCCGCGGGCCCGCACCGTCCTGCTGAAGGCGCATGACCAGACGGGCTTCACCTTCTACAGCAACCGGACCTCGCGCAAGGGCCGGGACATCGCGGCCGATCCCCGGGTGTGCGCGGTCTTCCCCTGGTACGGCATGCAGCGTCAGGTCACCGTCGAGGGCAGCGTGACCACGATGTCACGTGAGGCCAGCGAGCCGTACTTCAGGTCCAGGCCGCGGGGATCGCAGATCGGGGCGTGGACCAGCAGGCAGTCGCAGGTCATCGGCTCCCGCGACGAGCTTGACCGCCGTGCGGCCGAGCTCGAGCAGCGCTGGGCGCCGCCCGCGGTCGTCCCGATGCCCGACTTCTGGGGCGGCTACCTGCTCGTACCCGAAATGGTCGAGTTCTGGCAGGCGGGCCAGTACCGCCTGCATGACCGCCTTCGCTACCGGCGCGGCGCGGACGGCTGGACCATCGAACGCCTATCCCCCTAGCTTCCCGGCATAGCATCACAAGCAGGAGGATGAGGAGTTGACAGCCCAGGGGCTCATTGACACGACGGAGATGTACCTCCGCACTATCTTCGAACTGGAAGAGGAGGGCGTCTTGCCGCTGCGTGCCCGCATCGCCGAGCGGCTGGCGCAAAGCGGGCCCACCGTCAGCCAGACGGTGGCCAGGATGGAGCGGGACGGGCTGCTGCATGTCGCCGGGGACCGGCAGCTTTCGCTCAGCGACGTCGGCCGGACGCTGGCCACCAGGGTGATGCGCAAGCACAGGCTGGCTGAATGCCTGCTGGTGGGGGTCATCAAGCTGCCGTGGGAAGAGGTGCACATCGAGGCGTGCCGGTGGGAGCACGTGATCTCAGAAAGCGTAGAGCGCCGGCTGCTCGAGCTGCTCGGCTACCCGGTCCGCTGCCCGCACGGCAATCTCATTCCCGGCCTGACCGAACTCGGGCTGCCCGGCGAGGCGATGGAACGGGTGCGGGTGGCGACGAACGAGACGGGTGAGGCGATGGCAAAGGTCGTATCACCGGACGCTGCGCGGGTTGTCATCCGGCGAATTGGCGAGCAGATTCAGAGCGATCTCGTTCTGATGCTTAAACTCAAGCGCGCCGGGATACAACCCGGACGCGAGGTGATTCTGATGGCAGCCGACGATGGTGTGCGCGTGACAGCCGGCGACTCGATGGATGTTATCCCGACTGAACTCCCCAGCCAGATCGCAGCGCATATATTCGTCTCTATTAGCAGCCGGTACCAGTCAGCGGCCGGAGCGTGATGATGTCAGCGGGCAACGCCACCTGGGTCGGCGCTATCTGGGTTGGGGAGCGCGGGCGTGACCGGCTGGGGTGAAGCCGCTTTCGACGCGTACCTCCCGGCGGACATGGTCCTGGGCCAGGCGGATATCGCCGTCGTGGTCACCGACAGGCTCAGCAATCTGAAGTTCATCAACGATTACGCGGCCAGGCTTTTCCGGATTTCCGGGGACGTGGCGCGGCTGGCCGGCTGCCCGGTCCTGTCCCTCGGCCTGTTCGCCGACGACGACGTCCGCAAGACCGAGGATCTCGCCGGGCAGGTCCTGCGCGGGCGGTCGTGGGAGGGAACGTTCGAGAGCCTGCGCGGCGACGGGTCCCGAGCGCTCATCCGGGCCTTCGCCGTGCCCCTGCGTCACCCGGGCGGTGACATCGACGGGGTGGTGATCCTGGCCCGGGAGGCGAGCAAGCGCGACGGGCAGGGCGAGCAGGACCGGATTGCCCTGCTCGAGCGCATCGGCGAACGGCTGGCCGGCTCGCTGGAAATCGGCACCACGCTCAAGCACGTGGCGGAAATGCTCGTGCCGCAGTTCGCCGATCACTGCTTCATCGATCTCTACCAGGGCGACCAGCTCATCCGCCGGGTGATGCGGCACGCGAGCGACTGGGTGCCGCCGCCGGATACCTGGGCCCAGGTAGGCGAGCAGATCCACTACCCGGAGGGCCACTTCTGCCAACAGGCGATGACGCGCCTGGACACGATCGCGGTCCACGACCTGGACCGATACCCCGCACCGAGCGCGGAGAGCCTGGCGGCGGGGCGCCAGGCCGGCCTGACGTCGGTGATTGCGGCGCCGCTGTACGCCAGGGGAGAACTGCTCGGCGTGATGAGCCTGGCCCTGTCCCGGCTCACCGACCGGGACGAGGACCGCTACGACACCCCTGACCGGGATCTCATCGGCGCGATCGCCAGCCGGGTGGCGATCGCGATCGACAACGCGATGCTGTTCGAGACCGAGCGGCAGACCGCCCTGGCCTTCCAGAAGAGCCTGCTGCCGCAGGCCATCCCGGAGCTTGATGGCCTGGAGGTCGCCTGCAGGTACGTTCCCGCGAAACCGCTGGAGACGCAGGGCCAGGGGATCCAGACCCAGGTCGGCGGCGACTGGTATGACATCATCCCGCTGGCCGCCGGACGGGTGGGCATCGTCATCGGTGACGTCGAGGGCCGCGGCGCGCGGGCGGCCGCGATCATGGGCCAGCTGCGCGCGGCGCTCCGGGCGTTCGCCCAGGACGAGAAGTCGCCCGCTGACATCATGCGGAAACTGGATGACTGGTGCCGGTCACTGGCCCCGGCCGATGAGAACGGGGTCCAGCTGGCCGGGGACCCGCCCACGGTCAGCTGCATCTACATGATCTATGACGCGTGGTCGAGGGAACTGACCTTCGCTAACGCCGGCCACGACGCCCCGCTGCTGATCAGCGCCGGACAGGTGCGCCAGCTGGAGTTCGCGTACAAGGGCGTCCTGCTCGGCGTGCGCGGCAAGGGGATCCGGGGGCTGCCGACGTACAAGGAGCAGACGATCGGCATGCCGCCCGGGGCCATCCTGGTGTTCTACACCGACGGCCTGACTGACCGGCGGACGCGTGCCGACGGCTCGGGTCACTACTCGGAGACCGAGGCGGTGGAGATGCTGCAGCAGGCGGTCCGCGGGGCCGCGGCCAGCGGCGACGCCGACGCCGTGGCCACCGCCGCCGAGTTCGCGGTGCCCGGCGACATCGACGACGACATGGCCATCTTGGTGGTGAAGTCCTCCCCCGCCGAACTCGCCTCGAACGAGCGCACCTTCCCGGCCCAGCCGATCATGGTGTCCGAGGCCAGGCGGATGGCCGCCCAGACGTTCTCGTCGTGGGGAATGGACACCGAGCAGGCCGAGCTCGCCTGCCTGCTGGTCTCCGAGGTCGTCACCAACGCCGTCTTGCACGCCTCGATCACCCCCAGCCCGGGCCCCGACCTCGATCTCGAGCTTGAGCCCTTGATCATGTCGGGCGCCCCGGCGTCCCGGGCCGCCGCGCCGGCCCCGCGGGCCGCCCCGGCGCCGCGGGCCGCCACCCTGATCCAGGGGGGTGCCGACCGGCCTGGGCAGGCACCGCGCCCCAGGCCAGCCCGTCGGTGCCCGCCAGGGAGTTCGCGCTGCGGCTGCGCCGCGGCGCGACCTCGGTGTGGGTCGAGGTATTCGATCCCGACCTCCGGCTGCCCCGGATACGTACCGCGGCGGAGACCGACGAGGGCGGACGAGGCCTCTACCTAGTCGAACAGCTGGCCACCCGGTGGGGATCCCGGCCGACCCCGGAAGGCAAGGCGGTGTGGTTCGAGATGCCGCGCAGCGGCCGCGGGACCTGATCGCTGCCCCGGCCCGGAGCACCGGGCGCGTGGCCCGGAGCGCCGGGCGCGTCAGTGGCCGTTGTGCGAGGCGTACATGAAGAGGACGACCGCGACGAAGACGACGAACGCCCCGATCCACGTCGTACCCGACACGCCTAGCTTCAGCTTGCCGCGCAGGCGCGTCCAGCCAAACGCGACGAGAACGCCGAGAAACACCAGCAAGATGAGTCCGGTGTCCATGGCCGCCTCCTGAACCTGCGGTTTTGCGAGCCCGATCCGAGCCTATGGCATTCGGTCACCGGGGGCGAGACGAGGTAACGTGAGTTTAACAGCGGAATAGGGCGGACGGATCCAGCCGGGCAGGGCTGGGCCGCGTTACGGAGGCCGTGATGGCGGAAGCGTTCATAGCCGGTGCGGTGCGCACCGCGGTCGGCAAGCGGAACGGATCCCTGGCCGGAGTCCACCCGGTCGACCTCGGTGCCCACGCCCTGCGCGAGCTCGTCGACCGCACCGGGGTCGATCCCGCCGCGGTCGACGACGTGATCATGGGCTGCGTCTCCCAGATCGGCCCGCAGACCTTCGACATCGCCAGGAACGCGTGGCTGTCCGCCGGCCTGCCGGAAAGCGTGCCCGGCGTCACTATCGACCGGCAATGCGGATCTTCCCAGCAGGCGGTCCATTTCGCCGCCCAGGCCGTCATGTCCGGGACGCAGGACCTCGTGGTCGCGGCCGGCGTGGAGAGCATGAGCGTCGTCACCATGGGCTCGACGGTGACGCTGGCCACGTCGGCGGGCATGCCGGCCCCGTGGGGCACCGGCTGGCGCAAGCGCTACGGCGACCAGGAGATCTCCCAGTTCCGCGGCGCCCAGCTGATCTGCGAGCAGTGGGGCATCAAGCGGAGTCAGCTTGAGGAGTTCGCGCTCGAGAGCCACCAGCGAGCGGTGCGCGCCATCGATGAGGGCCGGTTCGAGCGGGAGATAGTCCCGCTGGATGGCTTCAGCCGGGATGAGGGCCCGCGCCGGGACACCTCGCTGGAGAAGATGGCCGGCCTCGCGCCGCTGCGCGAGGGCTGGGAGATCACCGCCGCCGTTGCGTCCCAGATTTCCGACGGGGCCGCCGCGCTGCTCATCGCGTCGGAAGCGGCGCTGGAAAGGTACGGCCTGACTCCGCTGGCCCGGGTGCACGCGCTGAGCGTGATCGGCGCCGACCCGGTCCTGATGCTGACCGGCCCGATCGACGCGACCAGGAAGGTCCTGGCCAGAGCCGGGATGACGGTCGCGGACATCGACGTATTCGAGGTCAACGAGGCGTTCGCCCCCGTCGTGCTGGCCTGGTCGGAAGACACCGGGGCGCCGCTGGAGCGGACCAATCCGAACGGGGGCGCCATCGCGCTCGGGCATCCGCTCGGGGCCACGGGAGCCATCTTGATGACCAAGCTCGTGCACGAACTTGCGCGCACCGGCGGCCGGTTCGGTCTGCAGACCATGTGCGAGGGCGGCGGCCAGGCCAACGCGACAATCGTCGAGCGGGTCTGAGAATCCCGCCCATCCGCGTCAGCCCGGCCATCCGGCCCTAGTAGCCGTCCGGGTTACGGAGCGTGTAGCCGATCCCGCGCCTGGTGTGGATGAGCGGCGGTCCTAGCCGGTCGAGTTTGCGCCGCAGATAGCTCACGTACGTTTCCACCACCTGCGACTGGCCGGTGTACCCGTAGCCCCACACGGTCTGCAGCAACTGGGCTCTGCTCAGCACGCTGCCCTGATAGCGCATCAGGCAGGCCAGCAGCCGGAACTCGGTCGGTGACAGGTCTACCGGTGTCCCGGCCCGGTGCACCGTCCACCGGGACTCGTCCAGCAAGAGGTCGCCGCAGCGCAGCACGGCGCCTGCTCCGGACATCGGACCGGACGGGCGCTCGGGAGCTGCGATGGCGCCCGCGGGACCGTCGGGCACCAGCCGGCGCACCCGCGCGGAACGCGGGTGCGCCGGTGATGTGGCCGCCATCGGCTTGCCGCCTCGAGTCACCAGGAGGTCGGGGCCACAGCGGACGGGGTGGCGGCCGGCGCCGGGGCGCCTGCCCGGCCGCCTACGTTGGCACTGCTCAGCGGAGTGAACAGCACCAGCTTGGCGTGCAGCGTCCAGTGCGACCGAGTTCCGGCGACCAGCGCCAGGTCGCCTCGGGCCAGGGTGTTCGTGGGCTGCCACGCGTTCTGGGTGAACGTGGCCGGACTCCACGACGGCATCGCGTTCGATGGCATGGTCGCGGTCTGCGAGACCGTCGCCGTGCTCCTGGTCACCGTGACCGTCACGGTCAGGTCGGTATTGGCTACTTGCACCGATACCGTCTGGGCCGCGGGGGTGGGTGTCAGCATGCCGGCGGCGACCGTTGGGCTCCCCGCCATCAGCGTGGCCGCCGGGATCATGTTCCCGCTGGACATCGCCTGCTGTGTGGCGCTGGTGCTGGCGGTCAGCGCCGCCGTGCCGGCCGTGGTATTCGAGACGTTCTGGAATCTCGTTCCCGCGGAAAGCAGCCACAGATGCAGCGACCCGTTAGCCGACTGCAGGATGAGGAACTTGTGCGTGGCCAGGACGACGATGCCGCGCTGCACGGCGAGCGTCTTGCCCGCGTGCGATGCCTGGCTGAACTGCCGCGCCTGGGTCAGGCTGGCGAGCTGCCAGTAGGCGCCCTGGGTGGACCGCCCCCATTCGTTCATCGCCGTGTTGAGCGTGGTTCCCTCATTGCCGTAGCGGGCCGCGTAAGCGGCCGGCTGAGCGGTGGCCCCGTGACCCGCGGCCCCGTGACCCGTGGCCGCTACCGCTACCGCGGCGATCGAGCCGCCGCCGACCAGGACTGCGGTGGCGATGCCGACACGGGTCTTTATCGATGCCTGACGGCCTTTCCCGTAACGCTGGCGGGCAATCATGAATGCCTCCTTCTCGTGGACGCCGCGCCCGCTACGCGCGTCCGGGTACGCCTATCCGGGCCTATGGGTTCTAGGTAGCCGCTGGACGGCCCGTTCGTATCCATGACTCGAGACTGCCCCGGTAAGTCCCGGCGGGGCCCGGAATCATGGCTCACGTAAGCAGTACGTTCTTGAGTTCACATGCTGACGGCGCGGCCCGCGGCAATGCCGCGACGGGCCGGGAAGGAGTTCAGCGCTCGGTTACATTCGCTCCGGGACGGGCACTCCGAGCAGCTCAAGGCCGGTGGTCAGCACGTCAGCCGTCAGCGCCGATAGCGCGAGCCGGCTGGCCCGGAGCGTCTGCGACTCGGCCTTCAGCACCGGGCATTCCTCGTAGAACGTGGTGAACAGGCTGGCCACGTCGAACAGGTAAGCGCCCAGCCGGTGCGGTTCCGCGGTCTCGCCGACCTGGGTGAGGATCGTGCCGAAGCTGAGCAGTCGCAGCGCGAGCGCCCGTTCGGGGGCCTCCGTAATCGCCACGCCTGACCGGCGGGCGGCGCCGGCGTGCTCATGGCTGTCCGGCGCGTCGCGGCCCTCCGCCTCGGCGGCCCGGCGGAAGATCGACCGGATCCTCGCGGTCGCGTACTGGAGGTAAGGACCCGTGTTGCCGCGGAACGAGATCATCCGGTCCCAGTCGAACAGGTAGGCGCTCTCCCGGGCGGTGGACAGGTCGGCGTACTTGACCGCGCCGATGCCGACCGCCTCGGCCACCTCGTCGAGTTCGGCCGCGTCGAAGCGAGTGGCCGCGTCGAGCTCGTCGAGGATGGCGCGGGCCCGGTCCACGCCCTCCTGGAGCAGGCCGCTGAGCTTGGGCGTTTCGCCTTCCCTGGTCTTCAGCCGGTTGCCGTCCTCGCCGAGCACCATGCCGATCTGCGCGTGCTCGAAGCTGGTACCCGGGGGTATCCAGCCCGCCTCACGGGCGACTGCGAAGATCATCTGGAAATGCAGGGCCTGCTCGGATCCGACCACGTATACCGAGCGGTCGCAGCCGAGCTCGTCCACGCGGTAGCGGACGGCCGCCAGATCGGTGGTCGCGTAGTTGTAGCCGCCGTCGCTCTTGCGGATGATGAGGGGCAGCGGCCTGCCCTCGCGGCCGGTGAAACCCGGCGGAAACACGCAAAGCGCGCCCTCGTTCTCGACCGCGAGGCCCTTTTTCTCGAGCAGGCTGACCGTGTCCGCGAGCATGTCGTTGTAGAAGCTCTCGCCGCGGATGTCGTCGTCGGTCAGGCTGACCCGCAGCCGGGCGTACATCCGGTGCAGGTACTCCTCGGACATGCCGACCAGGTCCCGCCAGATGGCCAGGGTCTCCGGATCCCCGGCCTGCAGCCGCACCAGGCGGGCCCGCGCGCGCTCGGTGAACTCCGGCTGGGTATCGAACTTGCGCCTGGCCCCCTGGTAGAACGCGTTCGGGTCGGTCTGGAGCAGCGCCGCTTCCGGCGAGTCCTCGCCGACGTCGAGCAGGTGCTCGATCAGCATCCCGAACGGGGTGCCCCAGTCGCCGACGTGGTTATCCCTGATCACCCGGTGCCCGGCGAACTCGAGGACCCGCGCGATGGCGTCGCCGACGACGGTAGTGCGCAGGTGCCCGACGTGCATCTCCTTGGCGATGTTGGGGGAGGAGTACTCCACCACGACCGTCTGCGGCCGGGCCACGGGCGCGAGCCCGAGCCGGCCGTCCCCGAGCATGGACGAGGCCTGGGCGGCGATCCAGTCGTCGCGCAGGGTGAAGTTGATAAAGCCGGGCCCGCTGACCTGCGGCTCGGCGCTCATCTCGGTCACGTCGAGGCGGGCAGCCAGTTCCCCGGCCACCTCGCGCGGCGGACGGCCGAGGCGCTTGCCGAGCGGAAGCGCCACGTTGGCCTGGAAGTCAGCGAATGCGGAGGGCCGGATCAGCGGGTCGGCGTCGGCGTACTCCGGGCCGAACGACGCGACGATGGCGTCGTGCACCCGCTCCGCGAGAACCTGCTGTGGATCGGCCATACCTCAAGCCTATCGGTGATTGCGACCTGGCCAGAGGCAGCGGCTGGCCGTAACAGGAGCCGAGCGCAACGGAGCCGGGCGCAACGGGAGCCGGGCGCAACGGGAGCCGGGCGCAACGGGAGCCGGGCGCAACGGGAGCCGGGCGCAACGGGGCCGGGCCGCAACGGGAGCCGGGCGTAACGGCCGGCGAAGAAAGTGCCCCCGGTTCTGGGAGCGTCCCGGGCTAAGGCGCTGCGTGATCTTCTCCGTGATCTCGCCGCGGGCGAGGTCGGCGGCGAGCAGGCAGGCGGAGGTGACGGCCCGGGCGGTGCTGGCGCCGTGCGCGATCACCACGGTGCCGCCGAGGCCGAGCAGGACCGCCCCGCCGTAGCTCTCGGCGTCCAGCCGGGCGGCCAGTTCCCGTAGCGCGCGGCGCTGCAGGACCGCGCCGAGGCGGGCCGCCGGGGTCCCGGTCAGCGCGGCCCGCAGCTCGGCCGAGGCGAACCGGATCGAGCCTTCGAGCGTCTTCAGCGCCACATTCCCGGTAAATCCGTCGGTCACGATCACGTCGAGCTCGCCGGCCAGCAGGTCACCGCCTTCCACGTTGCCCGCGAAGCTCAGCGGAAGCGCGCCGTGCGGCGGGTCGCTGGCCAGCAGTTCATGCGCGCGCCTGGTGAACTTGTTGCCCTTCCCCGGCTCGGCCCCGATGGTCAGCAGGCCCACGCTGGGGGCGGCCACCCCGAGGGTCAGCTGGGCGTAGGCCACGCCCAGCTGAGCGAACTGAACGAGCATCTCGGGCTTGGGATCCGCGGTCGCGCCGGCGTCGATCAGCACCGTGCGGCCCGGCCGGGTCGGCAGCACGACCGCGAGTCCTGGCCGGAGCACGCCGGGCAGCGCCCGCAGCCGGAGCCTGGCGGTCGCCACGATCCCGCCGGTAGGGCCGGCCGATACCACCGCGGCCGCCTCGCCCCGCCTGACCAGCTGGCATGCGACCGCGACGCTCGACCGGGGGCGGCGCAGGCTGGCCAGCGCGCCTTCCTCCATCGCGAGGGTGTCCTCAGCCGGCACCACGTGGAGCTCGTCAGCCGCCCCTATCGCGGTCAGCGCCTGCCGCAGGCGCGCCGCGGGCCCGGTCAGGAGCACGCGGATGCCGTGCTCGCGCTGCGCCGCGAGCGCTCCGGCGACGATCTCGCCGGGGGCGTGATCGCCGCCCATGGCGTCGACCGCGATGACAGGACCGGAACCGTCCGGGCCGGCTCGCGGCTGTTCCGCGGCGCCGCTGCCGGAGTCGCCCGTCCCCGCGTCGTCGCCGGGATCCCCGGAGATCCCGGTCCCGCCCGTGCTCAGCGGGTCACCGGGGCGTGCGGCCGCGGATGACGCCTCAACCTTCGTGTCCTTCGCCCTGAGAATGCCGGTGTGTGGGCCCCATTATGGTCCTGACGAGGAGTTCGGGCGGACTTGGGACGGGTGAAACCCGCGAGGATCCGCGATGCTCCGGTAACCGAAGGCCCCGCACGCGCCAGGTTCGCGGCGTGCTCGCTTTCGCGCCGTGCGGCCGCTACGATGCACCGCGCACCATGGCACCCAGCCCGCAGGCTTAATCGGATTACACGGACGGAAACGTATAGCCCTCCTGTTATGCGACTAAAGCCACACAGAATGGACCGGCCGTCGAAGCTCGTGCTTAGAAGTCGCTGTGATCAGCCCGACTACTCCATCCGAATCGGGGTAATTGTGTCGGCGGAGCGAGGGCGGAAGGAGAATCGGAACTCACAAGCCTTGCCGAACGTGGAACAAATGCGGGAGCAGTTCGGCCGGATGTTTGCCAGCAAACGCGGCCAGCCGGGGGGAACCGCTGGGGAGCGGGTGTCTTGAGCTAATTTTCGCGTGCTGGGCGGCGTATCGGTCGCGCAGCGCGCCGCACGGAGGGAGAAGGCGCGTGACAGACATCCAGCAGGCCGAACCCGCGCCCCGGCCAGCGGGCCGCGGGTTTCATGCCTACACGGTGAAACACCTCGACACTTTGGTGCAGCGGGCCGGCCTGCCGCCGGAGGAACGGCTGGCGGTCCGGGCGGTAGCGACGGTACTGCCGTTCCGGACGAACTCGTACGTGGTCGAGAACCTCATCGACTGGGACGCGGCCCCGGATGACCCGATCTACCGGCTGGTCTTTCCCCAGCCGGACATGCTGCCCGCGGGGGACGTGCGGCGGCTCGCGGACATGATCAGCGGCGGCGCGTCCAAGGAGGGCCTGCGCGCGGCCGCCCATGAGATCCGGATGCGGCTCAACCCGCATCCGGCCGGCCAGCTCCTGCTGAACGCGCCGAGCCTGCACGGCAGGCCATTGCCTGGCCTGCAGCACAAGTACCCGGAGACGGTGCTGTTCTTCCCCCGGCAGGGCCAGACCTGCCACGCCTACTGCAGCTACTGCTTCCGGTGGGCGCAGTTCGTGGACGAGCCGGATCTGAAGATGGCCACCGACGACATCGGCGCGCTGCTGGGCTACCTCGGCGAACATCCCGAGGTGACCAGCGTCCTGATCACCGGCGGCGATCCCATGATCATGGGCGAGGCGGTGCTTCGCAGGTACATCGAACCGCTGATCGATCCCCGGAACGAGCTCGATCAGCTGGAGTCGATCAGGATCGGCACCAAGTCGCTGGCCTACTGGCCGCAGCGGTTCGTCACCGATCCCGATGCCGACGCGACGCTGCGGCTGTTCGGCGAGGTGGCCGCCTCAGGCCGGACGCTCGCCCTGATGGCGCACTTCTCCCATCCACGCGAGCTCGAGCCGCCGCTGCTGGCGGAGGCGGTGCGCAGGATCTCGGGCAGCGGAGCCGTGATCCGCACCCAGGCCCCGCTGATCAGGTCGATCAACGACGATCCGGAGGCGTGGCGGGCCATGTGGCGGACGCAGGTCCGCCTGGGCATGATTCCTTACTACATGTTCGTGGAGCGGGACACCGGCCCGCAGGACTACTTCGCCGTGCCGCTGGCGCGCGGGTACGAGATCTTCCGTGCGGCCTACCGGGGGGTCTCCGGCCTGTGCCGGACGGTCCGCGGTCCGTCGATGTCGGCGACCCCGGGAAAGGTATGCATCGACGGGGTGACCGAGGTGGCGGGCAGCAAGGTCTTCGTCTTGCGCATGATCCAGGCCCGCGACCCAGACCTGGTAGGTACGCCGTTCTTCGCCAGGTTCGATCCGGCGGCGACCTGGCTCACCGACCTCGAGCCCGTCTTCACGGACCGGTTCCCCTACGAACCCGCTCCCTGCGGGGTCGTCCCGAATGAGCTGCCCGGGCTCTGGCCGGACGAGCCGGGCGAGCTGATGGTGCCCGCTATCTGACCGGCAACTCCCCCCGGGGACGGCCAGACCGCGCCGGGTATGCTCCGGAATATGGACCTGAACGGTACTGCGGCAATTGTTTCTGGTGGTGCGAGCGGGCTCGGCGAGGCCACGGCTCGGGCGCTCGCGGCGGCAGGCGCCTGGGTCGTCGTCGCCGACCTGAACGAAGAAGGCGGCAAGCGGGTGGCCGGCGAGATCGGCGGGCAGTTCGCGAGCACCGACGTGTCGGACGAGGCCTCGGTCCAGGCGGCGGTGGCGGCGGCCGCGTCCGGCGCGCTGCCGTTGCGCGCGGCGGTCAGCTGCGCGGGCATCGGCTGGGCCGCGCGGACGGTGTCGCGCGACGGCACCCCGCACGACCTGGCCAGTTACCAGAAGCTCATTAGCGTCAACCTGATCGGTACCTTCAACCTGATGCGGATCGCCGCGGCGGCCATGGCGAAGACCGAGCCCGCCGATCGCGACGGCCAGCGCGGCGTCATCATCAACACCGCCTCGATCGCGGGCATCGAGGGCCAGATCGGCCAGGTCGCTTACTCCGCGTCCAAGGGCGGCATCATCGGGATGACCCTGCCCGCGGCCCGGGACCTCGCGGCCATCGGAGTACGGGTGAACACGATCTGCCCCGGCATCATCGACACTCCCATCTACGGATCCGCCGGGAACGCCGAGGAGTTCAAGGCCCGGCTGGTGGCGCCGGTCGTCTTCCCCAAGCGGATGGGCCGGGCGGATGAATTCGGTCACCTGGTCCGGGCGCTGATCGAGAACGACTACCTGAACGCCGAGGTGATCCGCTTCGACGGGGGGCTCAGGTTCCAGCCCAAGTAGCGACGGGAGCAGGCCCTGCCCTGAGGAGGGACGGGATCAGGCCCTTGCCCACCAAGTAGGCTGGTCGGGGCACGGATCCGTTACCCGATCGTTTGGCGGCACGCATGGGCGGAATTACGGGCTGCCTGGCGCTGGCCAACGGGGCAGGCCCCGACACCGAGTGGGTCAGTCGTGCCGCCCTGCGCATCGCCCACCGCGGACCCGATGACCAGGGCTTCTTCGCCGATCCCGATGTGGCTCTCGGCTGCGGGCGGCTGGCCATCATCGATGCGTCCCCGGCTGGGCGCCAGCCGGTACAGTCCGCGGACGGCCGCTACGTGATGGTCTTCGACGGCGAGATCTACAACTACGTCGAGCTGGCCGAGCGCCTGGCGGCCCGCGGCGTCCAGCTGCGCGGCCGGTCCGGCTCCGAAGTCCTGCTCGAGATGTACGCGTGGCTCGGCAAGGACGTCGTGCGACAGCTCAGGGGGATGTACGCCTTCGCCATCTGGGACCGCCGCACCAGGGAGCTCTTCTGCGCCCGCGACCCGTTCGGCATCAAGCCGTTCTTCTACGCGCTGACCACGGGAGGCCAGCGGCCCAGGTCAGGGCCGCAGCTCCGGTTCGCCTCCGAGCGCAAGGCGCTGGCCGGCGCGGGCGAGGTGACCGCGATCGACCCGGACGCGCTGCGCAGGTACCTGTCGTTCCAGTACGTGCCGGCCCCGGCCACGCTGGTGCCGCCGGCCCGGTCCCTGCCGCCCGGGCACGTGCTGATCGCGCGGCCGGGCGGCCGGGTGGACGTCTTCAGGTACTGGCGCCCGGAATTCAGGCCCGCCCGGTCGCCCTCGTCAAGCTCCCCGGAAAAGATCCTGGCCGCGCTGCGCGACTCGGTGACCGTGCACCTGCGCAGTGACGCACCGGTGGGCGCGTTCCTGTCCGGCGGGGTGGACTCGGCCACCTTGTGCGCGCTCGCGGCGGAATCGGTTCCCGACCTGCTGACCTTTACCGTCGGGTTCGAGCGCGAGGGTTACAGCGAGATCGACGACGCGATGGCGACGGCCACGGCGCTCGGCGTCAAGTCGGTGCCGTACGTGATCAGCCCGGGGGAGTTCGTCGCCTGCCTGCCCAGGATCATCTGGCATCTCGACGACCCGATGGCGGACGCGGCCGCGGTGCCGCTGTGGTTCGCGGCCCGCGAGGCGCGCAAGCACGTCCGGGTGGTGCTGTCCGGCGAGGGGGCCGACGAGCTGTTCGGCGGCTATGGCGTCTATTACCAGCCCGGCGTGGTCCGGGCCGGCCAGGCCCTGCCCGCCTGGGGACGCGCGACCCTCAACCGGGTCGCCGCCGAGCTGCCCGCCGGCGCCAGGGGGAAGGGCTTCCTCAACCGGACCTCGACCCCGCTGCGGCGGCGTTACATCGGCAACGCGTACGTGTACCGCGCCGCCGAAGCGCACCTTCTGGCCCCGCACGGGACCGGCACCGAGTTCGACGTGACCGATCCGGTATACCGGCAGGCGGCCGACGCCGGCCTGGACGACGTCGCCGCCATGCAACTGGTCGACGTCAATACCTGGCTGCCGGGCGACATCCTGGTCAAGGCCGACCGGATGGCCATGGCGCACGGCCTGGAGCTGCGCACCCCGTTCCTCGACCGCGAGGTGCTCGCCGTCGCCGCGCGGCTGGCCCGGGTGGAGAAGACCGCCGCCGGGACCACCAAGTTCGCGCTGCGGGAGGCCGTCGGCGAGCTGCTGCCCCAGGCCGCGGCGGAGCGGCCCAAGCTCGGCTTCCCGGTGCCGCTCGGGTACTGGCTCCGCGGCGGCATGTATGGTTTCGCCGAGCAGGTTGTCCGCACGGCGCAGACTGGTCAGTGGCTGAACCAGGGCGCCGCGCTTGACATCTTGCGCCGCTACCGGGCCGAGGATCCTGAGGTGACCTGGCGCCAGGTATGGCTGCTGGTCGTATTCTCGCTGTGGCACCAGATCTACGTGGAACGCGTTTACGACCCGGTGGCGCTCGGCTGGGAAACCCCGGCCGCCGGATGACGACCCAGGGGACACCAGTGAGCACGCCGAGGATCAGCGTCGTAGTGGCGTTCTTCAACAACGGAGACGATCTCGCCGACTGCCTGGACTCGATCGCGGCCCAGTCGTTCACCGACCTGGAAGTGATCATGGTCGATGACGGGTCGACCGATGGCGGGGCCGGGATCGCCCGGGCGAAGGCGGCGGCCGATCCGAGGTTCACGCTGCTGCAGCCCGCACACGGAGGGCCGGGAGGCGCGCGCAACCGCGGCATCGAGCGCGCCCGCGGGGAGTTCCTCGCCTTTGTGGACGGCGATGACGTGCTGCCCGCCAACGCGTATGAGCTGCTGCTGCACACGCTGGAGAGCTCCGGATCGGACTTCGCCAGCGGGGCCGTGCTGCGCATCGGGCCGAAAGGGATCAACCCGTCGGCGCTGCATTCGCTGGCCATCAAGGGCAGGCAGACCGGGACGCATATCACCAGGACACCACGGCTGCTGTACGACGTGTCGGTGTGGAACAAGCTGTTCAGGCGCCGCTTCTGGGATTCCCGCCAGCTGTCCTTCCCCGAGAATGTGGTCTGGGAAGACATCAGGCTCATGACCAAGGCGCACGTGCTGGCGCGGGCCGTGGACGTGATTCCCGACATCGTCTACTACTGGCGCGAGCGCGCCCAGGGCGGCCTGTCGATCACGCAGAGCCGGGGCACCATCGCCAACCTGCGCGACCGGATGACCGCGCTGGACGACATCGACGCGTTCATCGCGGGGCACTCGACGGCCAGGCTGCTGCGCGCGCATCAGCGCAAGGCTCTGAAGAACGACCTGTGGCTTTACGTCCAGGACCTGCACAAGGTGACCGAGGGATACCGCGTTGAGTTCACCGGCCTGGTGAACGGCTACCTGGACCACGTCGGCCGCCGGGTGCTGCGCAGCCTGCCGGCCACCCACAAGCTGGCTTACCATCTGGTCCGGATCCGGGCCATGCCGCAGCTGGCCGAGCTGGCCGCCTGGATGATGGACCAGCCGGTGCGGCAGGTTCCCATGGTCCGGCGCTGGGGCAGGCTGCGCGCCGACCTTCCGTTCCGGAAGAATTCTCCGGTGCCCGTGCCCGCCCGGGTGTTCCGGCCGCACTGGCGCGACCTGGACCCGTACATGCAGGTGGACGACATCGGCTGGGAGCGCGGCCGGCTCGTGGTCACCGGCCGGGCCAACGTGCCGTCGGTGGATATCGCCAGGCGGCGGAATACGTCGAAGCTGGTGATCCTGCGGCCGCCGGGGCGGCGGCTGCCCGTCGTCGTGCCCGTCCGCTCGTTCCTGAACCCGGAGGCGACGGCGCTTTCCGAGCAGGAACGCTACAACTACGACTGGTCGGGCTTCCGGTTCGCGGTCAGCCCCCGGCGGTTCCGGGGCACCGGGGAGTGGCAGTGCTACATGCTCCTGCGCGGTCACGGCGTCTGGCGGCCGGCCCGCGTGCATACCCCGGTGCCCGGGCCCGCGGAGCGGCCGGGTCCCCGGCAGATCGGCCCGGGCCTGCGGTTCGGGGCCCGCTGGGCCGGGCTCGGCCTGAACATTGCCGTCTGGCGGCTCGGCGGGTTCCTGGCCGGCCACGCCTGGCACGACGCGGGCCAGGCCGTCGAGGTCGACGTCGAGCTGCCCGCGGGGCCGTCCGGAGCGGCTGAGCTGGTGCTCGTGCGCAACCGGGGCGCCGCCAGCCGGTCCTTCCCGGCTGTGCCAGTCCGGGGACCCGTCCCCCCGGACCCCTCTTGCCGGTTCCGCGCGCTGGTCCCGCTGCGCGACCTGGCCGGCGCGGGTGACGTGGCGGACCGCGTGGGGCAGGTCGTCGGCGATGAGGGGATCGCCTGGGACGTCTACCTCAAGCTGGCGGGCCGGCCGCGGGTGCGGGTGGCGTGGCCGGACGGCATGGCGGAGAGCAGGCATCTGTTCGGCGGTCGTGAGGTCGTGGTCGGGCGGAGCCGCTACGGTGACCTTGTGATGGCAGAGCGCACCCCGCGTCCGGTGATCGAGGAGCACGAGTGGCAGCCCGACGGGCGCCTGGTGCTGCGTGGCAGCTTCCTCGGCGCCGGCCCGGCCGGCGCCGGCCCGGCCGGGGTCGGCGGCCCCTACGAGACCGTCCTGCGCCGGATCGGGTCGTCCGATTCCCATGTCATCGGCTTCCGCGTCGAGGGCGAGCGCTTCAGCATCGAGGCCGACCTGGACCGGATGCCGTTCTTCGGCTCGGTGATCCCGCTGCGGGACGGCGAGTGGAACCTCTACGTCCGCCCGGCCGGCGGCGGCCCGCAGTCGCTGGCGGAACTCAAATACGACCAGGACCGGCTGGGCGACGTGTCCGGCCCGGCCGTGGCCGCGGGACGTAAGTGGTACCGGCTGGTGGTCGCCGGCCATGACGACCCGCTGATCACCGCCGCGCCCCGGCTGCGCCGCGCGGAGCAGGGCAACTTCGCCCAGCGGGCGCTGCGGCGCGGGTACTACCCGATGATGGCCCGCACGCCGGTACGCGACTCGATCTTCTTCGTCAGCTGGAAGGGCAAGCAGTGCGGGGACAACCCGCTCGGGATCGCGGCGGAACTGCGCCGCCGGGGCGACGACCGCGAGCAGCTGTGGGCCGTCACGGACTGGTCGGTTCCGGTGCCGGCCGGCGGCACGGCCGTGCTCCGCGGCACCCAGGAGTATTACGAAGCGCTGGCCCGGTCGAGGTACCTGGTTTCCAACGACGACATGCAGGCGCCGTTCCGGAAGCGGAACGGCCAGGTGTACCTGCAGACCTGGCACGGCACGCCGCTGAAGCGGATCGGGTTCGACATCTCCAATCCGCAGTTCATCAGCGGCACGGCCTACTTCGACCACCTGCGGAAGGACATCGCGCAGTGGGACCTGCTGATGTCACAGAACCCGTTCAGCACGCAGATCATGCGCCGCGCGTTCCGCTACGACGGGGAGATCTGCGAGTACGGGTACCCGCGCAACGACCTGCTCAGCCGGGGCGATGCACCCGATCTGGCGGCCCGGGTGCGGGACCGCCTCGGGCTGCCCGCGGGCAAGCGGGTCGTCCTTTACGCGCCGACCTGGCGGGACAACCAGGTCTACGCGAACGGCCGCAGGTACCGCTTCGACATGCGCCTGGACCTGGAGCGGGCCTGGCGCGAGCTCGGCTCGGACCACGTCTTCCTCATCCGCGGCCATCACCACATGGCCGATGACGTGCCGGCCGGGATGCGCGACGGCTTCGCGGTCAACGTCACCGCGTACCCCGATATCACCGAGCTCTTCTGCGTGGCCGACGTGCTGGTCACCGACTACTCCTCGGCCATGTTCGACTACGCGGTGACCGGCCGGCCGATGGTGTTCTTCACCTACGACCTGGCCGAGTACCGGGACAACCTGCGCGGTTTCTACTTCGACTTCGAGGCCGAGGCTCCCGGTCCGCTGCTGGCCACCTCGGCCGAGGTCATCGGGGCGCTGACGGACATCGATTCGGTCGCCGGGTCCTACCGGGACGCCTACCAGCGCTTCGCCGCCCGGTTCTCCTCCCTGGACGACGGCAAGGCGGCCGCCCGCATCTGCGATCGCCTCTTCGCCAGCTGATCCCGGTCGGCTCGGCCCTGGCCGACGCGGCCGCCGGGTTCTCACCAGGCAGCTGGCCCCGGGGGACGGTCACACCGTCCCGGGGCCAGGCCCCCGCATAGCGGTGCGGCGGTTACCCGGGAGTGGTGGCCTCCGGCAGGGCTCCCTCGATGTGCTCCATCGTCACGCGAAGTGGCCGGAAGTCGACTTCGGGAGCGGTTTCCTGGTCGCCGTAACCGGCCACCCGGTCGTGGCCGTAGGGGTCGGACGCCGGGTTGCTGTGCGGGCCGGTGCCCTGGTGGATGGCCTGCGCGGCCTCGATGACCTGGTCCGCGACGGCCAGGTGGCGTCCGGCGTCGGTGACTGCCCGCACCGCCGCGCGGGTGGCGCGGCGCTGCCGGACGGCGATGCGGTGCGGGATGAGGGCCGCCTTCTCCTGCATCCGGTGAGCCCGCGAGAGCGGCCCGCTGGTCGCCGCGGACAGCACCTCAAGGCGCGCCACCTCGTCGGAGCCGTCCAGGGCGTGGATGGCCACGACGAGGAAGTTGGCGAGCAGGCTCACCACCGCCACCACCAGGGCGATCACGAGAGCGGTGACCCAGCCTTGCGATCCGAGTGCGTAGAGCACCTCGGTCCGCATCCGGATGAACATCAGCGCGGCGATGGCCGCCATGCCCACGGCGGCCGCCCCGCACGCCGCCCGGGTCAGGGCGTCGAGATCACCGAACGCGATCCCGCCGGAGTGGTCCTTGTAGCCGCGCAGCCGGTACCCGGCAAAGGAGAGGAACCCGTAGCACAGCAGGGTCACCATGGCGGCCAGCAGCACGGCGAAGGCGAGGTTGGCCGACACCGGGCTGACCCAGTTGACGTCGGTGATCCCGGCGAAGAAGTAGAGCAGCAGACAGAAATCGACCACCAGGACCAGCTTGGGGACGTGGCCGATCCACCGCGGCAGGCGCCGGTGCTTGCGTGAGCCTCGCGCCATCTCGTCCTCGATCTGGGCTCGCTGGGCGGCCTGGCAGCGCCGCATGTCGGCGACGGTCTCCTGCCCGCCGTCCGGGTGGCGGACTAGATCGTGCTCGCGGTGCCCGGCGCGGACGAGGAGCGCGGCCTGCCGGGCGCGCTGCCGGTCGATGCGGCGGGCCACCCGGTCCAGGCGGCGTTGCGACCGGATCAGGTGGCCGTCCGCCCCCGCCTTGCCCACCGCCCGGACCACGGTTTCCCCGTGGGTGGCCCGCGCCGGGTCCCGGTTGGCGCCGATGTGCTGGTCCTCGGCCAGCAGGACGTCGAGCGCGCTGCGCCGGGTGACCTGCCGGTGCCGGAGCACCTGGGACAGACCGCGGCGCAGCCGGACCCGGGCGCGGCGCCGCGTGCGCTGCAGGAACACCGCGGCGGCCAGGTCGGCCTGCGGGCCGGCAAGAGCGTTGTCCGCCGCAGCGGGCGGCGGCACCGGCTCGGACGGTGGCACCATCCCGGTTGCGCTGGGCGGTGCCACGGCGATGTCCTGACCCGGATCGATGGTGGACTGTTTGGTGTGCTGGGGGGTGTACATGCTGGTCTCCAGGGGTCATGCGGTCAGAGCGCGGCCGCGGGTGAATGGCTGAGGAGGACGACGACCCGGCGCAACTGCGCGCAGACAGCCTCGTCGAACTGTCCGGCGACGTCGCAGGCCCGCGTCGTCTTGCCGTCAGTGCCGAGGCCCGTGACCCGGGTGATCTGCCCGGGCAGCAGGCCGAGGGCGATCAGGCGCGCGCGAACGGCCAGCGCGCGGGCCCGGGACAGGGCGAGGTTGTACGCGGCCGACCCGCCGTCGGGGGACGCGTATCCGGTGACGGTGACGAGCAGGTGCCCGGAACGGGCCTTCACGGCCAGCGGACCGAGAACGGCGTCCGCGCCGGGAAGCAGGACGGCACTGCCGAAGGCGAACAGCTCGTCGCTGGGGACGCTTACCCCGGTCGCTCCGTTCGGGCCACGGACGGACAGCACCACCGGGACCGGGACGACCGGCACCGGAGTGGTACTGCGGGAGGGCGGGTCCGGACGGGTCGTCTCGTCCGGCTGGCACGCGGCCGCCCCCGCGGCGCGGCAGATGGCCATCCAGTAGGACACGAGGGCTGTTTGCTGTGGCAGCGGCAAGGCCGGCTGCCGGCCCGCCGTATCGCCGAGGCCAGAGAAGATTACCCGCCAGCCGGCCAGGTCGGGAAGCAGGCCCCGCCGCTTCAGCTGCGCGGCGATGGAGCTGGGGTCTGCGTCCCAGCCCACCAGGCGCAGATCGAACCCTCCCGCCGTGGACAGGCCGGAGGAAAGGATGAGGAGGGTGCCCGGGGGCGAGGTGACCCGGACCGCCGAGGCGATCATGCTCAGCAGGTCGAACGGCCCGCTGGCGGCCTGTTCTTGCAGCTGCTGGCCGACTCGGCTCATGTTCTGGTCGAGCAGGTAGCCGCGGCGGGGCCCGTACTCCACCTGCCCGTCGGCGCGCCGTGGCGTCAGCGGCACTTCGGTCGGCTGGCCGGTGCCGGGATTGACGATGTAAGCGTCAGCTTGGGTGCTCGTGGCTCCCGCGTTCTCGAGCAAGCTGCGGTTGTCGGCGGACAGCTCGGGAGCGGGTTCGTTGGCGGTGGCGCTCGGCACGATGACGATGACGTCCGGAGCGGCCACCCGGGACTTCCCGCAGGCGGCGAGAAGCAGGGACAGCGTGACGACAACTGTCAAAAACAGAAGACTTCGGAACGGGCGTGGGTGAGAGTAGCTGGACATCGTTCCTCCCGGTGGGGAGCTACGGGCGGAGGTCGCCTACCGCGATGTGGGTCGGCGGCGACCGGATCCTCGCGAGGCGCACGGCGGATCGCGCCGGACGCTACGAGGTGGCGGGGATAGACGTGACCGGACCGGCGAACAGGCTGGTACCTCGGCTCGGCACCGTAGGTGCTGAGGTTCCTGATCGTGGTCATCGGGTCTCCCTTGCGACGGGCCACTGGCTTCGACAATTGCCTTGACCTCCTGTTTCGCTGTTTGTCGCTGATCGACTCCAGCAAGCCTGACAACTGGTATCGGACATGTACCCGACTCGGACAGTTGTCATGCATGCCTAAGCGACGTTTGTCGGCTAAGCTGTCGGGAATGATCATCCTGGGGGTCGCCACTACCGTGAGAAGGAGAGATGGCCGAGCCAATTGACCCCGCCGCCCTCGGCGTCGCGTCCGCTCTGAAGAGCCTCCGGACGCGCGTTGGCCTGCGGGAAGAACGGCTCCACGGCACTGAACTGGCGCTGGACACGCTCACTGGACTGGACAGCGTCCGGGCGCTGGTCAACGCGGGAGAAACTCCCGAGCGGGCGATCGTGCGGGCCGTCCGCGCGGCCGCGGGCACGCTGGAGCCCACGATGAGCATCGTCGCCGATGCGAGCCTGGCCCTCGAGTTGTCCGCGGACCTCGTGCCAGATACCGATCTGTATGCTCACGACCTCGGGCAACGCCGGGAAGCGCTGCTGCGGAACTGGGAGCGGCTGCACGAACTGAGGTCCGTTCCGCCCGGCAAGGCACCGTCGCCGCGGGCCCTGCGGCTAGAGGTGGAATCCGACGCGCTCGCGGCGCTCGCGCTGGCCCTGACCAGGGTCACCGACTACGACCAGCTCCCTGCGGGTCCGGTAGTGCCGGGCGAGGCGCAAATTCGCGAACCCCGGTCAGGCGTCGCTGCCGTCAGCCCCGTTGAGCTGCGGGTCTTCGGCGCGGAGTTCACCAAGACGCTCCGGACCCGCCGCAAGACCATCGAGCAGGCCGCTATTGCCCTCGACGTGCCCGCCCCGGAAGTCGCCCGGTGGGCCGCGGGCCAGGACCTGCCGCCGGACCCGAAGGCCCGCTCGCTAGACGAGTACCTCACCGCCCGGGGCGCGATCCAGAACCTCGTCATCGAGTTGCGGTCCAAGCCGGACCGCGTGGGACGACAGCTCGTCCCGGTACCGCCGCCCAGCCGGTCGGCACCCACCTTGTTCCAGACGTTCCAGCATGTCGCGAGCGCTCTGCGAGAGTGCCTTATCCGGGACCCGGACGGCAAGCCCACGGGATGGCCCCGCGATCTGCGCGATCTGCGCGTGCTGTCGGGTAAGGCGTCGGCGGAGGCCACCGCCTTCGGCATCAGGACGCTACTGCTGCTGGAGGACGGCCTGGCGGCTGATCTGGTCGAGGTGACGGAGAGCCTGCGGAAGATGGCCCTGCCCGGCGGCGGGTACGCGGGCCTCGAGCAGTCCGCGGCGCGCCCGGAAGCGACCGCGGCGGTACTGAACGCACTGCGCCGGACCGCCGCGGCCGAGGACTTCGGCGCTCACATCGCCCAGATGGAAGAAGGTCTGGGCGATTTCGAGAAGTGCAGGCCATTCATCCTCACGACGATGCTGGAAACCAGCCTGCTGCTCAAATCCGCGACAAAGCTCACGGAGATGCTGATCGACAGCCTGCTGGCCGCACGCCGGCCGTACGGAGACCACCTGCTCTGGCCGGAAAAGGCTGAACCCTTGCTCATCGACCCCGATCCATCGGTGGCGCACACGGCGCGGGCCGTTCGGGTCTTGGCCAACGTGCAGTCGATACGCCCTTCCAGCCAGGTGCAGGAGTCCCTCGATCAGGCGGTGGCCTGGCTGACGGAGCAGCGCGACCTGCGCAACGCGTACGAAGTCATCGAGCGGCCGGTCGATGGCCGCTTCGAGCCGGTCCACGTTCGCCACTTCACGGCCGCCTGGGTGGTGAAGGCCCTGGTGTCGGCGGGCGTACCGGCCGCGCACCCCTCGGTGAGCAACGCGGTCGCGCAGATCTGGAACAGCTACGGCGGCGATACCGCGGCCCTGTGGGCGTGGGACAACGGCGACCTGCCGATCTGGATGACCTACGACGCGGTCGGTGCGCTGCGGCTCGCTAATCTAGCCGTCCCGGCCCGGTCCAGCTGGTCCCCGCCGGCGTGAGGCGGGCTTTACGTTACGTAAGCCTGCCCGGATCGGCGCACAATGCGCCGGAATCGCCGCGGGCGCCAACTGCATTTCCGCCCGGGAACCGGGCCGGGCTAGGTTACAATTTGCAGCATCTTCCGGCGGACACCGCCAGGGCCAGGGATAAATAGGTACAGCGATATGGGCAAGCGCCCGGAAAAGTACGTCAGATCAGCATTATATCGTTCTGTCCGAATTTATAGCACCACCTCAGTCCATCGAATCGTCTGCACCGCGGCCGACGGTCGATGGGCCTTTCTGGTTTAGAAAGGACGCTCGTTGAACGCTGGCGGAACCTCGGCCGGAGGGGCGCGCTCGCCGCTGTCCGCTGGGCTCAGGGCTGAGATCCCGTCGGTCGACTGGTGGATCACCAGTCATTGCAACCTCGCGTGTGACTTTTGTTACGGGCCCGTGCCCGGCCAGGACCCGGTTGAGCGCCGGGCTGGCATCCTCGAGGCGCTCGCCGCCTCCTCCGCGCGCGTGGTGACGTTCTGCGGTGGGGAACCATTGCTTATCCGCAAGATCGATCAGTACGCGGCCACCCTGGCGCGGTGCGGTAAATCCACCGTGCTCAACACGAACGGCCAACTCCTGCGCACCCGCCTAGACCAGGGTTTCAGGCTGGCGGACTTCACCATGGCCGGCCTCTCCATCGAAGGCTCGACGCCCGAGATCCACCGCGCGATGCGCGGGGGAAAGGCCGATCTCAACGAGGTGATCGACGCGGCCCGGCTGGTAAGCAAAGAACCTGACGTCAGCCTGAAGCTCGCCACCGTGGTGAGCGGTGTCAACCGGGACAACCTGCCCGCGCTGGCCGGGCTCGTCCGCGACCTCGGCCCGGATATCTGGCGGCTCTACCAGTACAGCAGCCGGGGCGAGGTGAACGTCGGCCAGCAACGGCACTGGCTGCCGGAGGACGAGTTCCGGCGGCTGGTCAGGACGGCTATGGAACTGGCCGCACCGGTGCCGACGGCGCCGTCTACCGAAGCCGAGACGGAAGGCTGCCTCATCGTCGACCCGGCCGGGAACGTGCTCCAGCCAGTCGGCGCCGAGTACGTCCGGCACGGGAACTGCCTCGAGGAACCGCTGAACGAGATCTGGGCGAAGATCCCGGCGCGGTCAGCGATCCTCGACAACAAGCGCTGGCTCTCCGTCCTCAGCTAGCTAGCTGCCCCGGAGCGGGCTCGCCGGACAGCACGGCACGGATCGCGTTCGTGTCGAGGTGGTCCGGGTGCCATCGCACGCGGCCGGGTGTCCGGCCATCCGGGAGGTTAACCCGATCAGTTGGCCGCTCAGCCAGGCAGCAAACGTTCGCTTGGATAACCTGGTGGCAGGATGCCCTCCGCCTGGGGCGGGCACCTGTGAAGGGACAGCTGTGGCCGAGACGGGTATCGGACCTGAGGATCCGACGGCGACGATCGCGCCCGCTGCGCCAGCCGATCCGGCCGCCGTGCGCGAGCAGGAAGTACGGCGCGAGCAGCGGGCCCGGCCGCCGGGTTCGGGGGCGAGCCGGGGCAGCTGGCTGGTGATCGCCGTGCCCGCGGCGACGTCGGCGCTGGTCGGCGGCTATGAACTGGGCGGCCCCTCGCTGTGGCGGGATGAGGCGTACACCAAGGACGCGATCGGACGGTCGTTCGGCCAGATCTTCGCCCTGCTGCGGCACGAGGACGCCGTGCACGGCGCCTACTACGTCCTCATGCACGCCATCGCGGCGGCCGTGGGCACCTCGGCTACCGCCCTGCGGTTCCCTTCGCTGTGCGCCATGGTGATCGCGACCGGGTTCACCGCCGCGATCGCCCGCCGGGCGGCGACCCTGGCGCAGGGCCCCGCCCAGGCGCAGGGCCCCGCCCAGGCGCAGGGCCCCGCCCAGGCGCAGGGCCCCGCCCAGGCGCAGGGCCGGCCGTGGCATCGAGCCCGCGGACGGGGGCCGGGAGCCGGGTCAGCTTTCCGGCCCTGACCGGGCTGCTGTCCGGCCTGGTGTTCGCGACCGCGCCATACATGACGTATTACGCGCAGATGGCCAGGTCGTACGCGATCGTGACCATGTTCGCCACGATCGCCACCTACCTGCTGCTGCGGGCGTATCCCGACGGCCGGTGGCGGTGGTGGGCGGCGTACGGCGCCGCCGTCGCGCTGGCCGGCTTGTTCAACCTGTTCGGACTGCTGATCCTGGCCGCGCACGGTGTGACGCTGCTGCTGACGGACGCCCGCGGCCAGTCAGCGGCCGGGCGCCGGATCGGCCGGATCCCGCTGCGCTGGCTGGGCGCCTCGGCCGCGGCGGTGATCGTGCTCGGCCCGTTGCTGAGCGTCGCGCACCGCGAGCAGAAGCAGATCGCCTGGGTCACCCGGCCCGACGCCGGGACAATCCAGAAGCTCATCATCGACTTCGCGGGCTCAAGAGAACTGGTGCTCCCGGTCGCGCTGCTCGCACTGGCC
Source organism: uncultured Actinomycetes bacterium (assembly GCA_963806335.1). GTDB lineage: Bacteria > Actinomycetota > Actinomycetes > Streptosporangiales > Streptosporangiaceae > Palsa-504. The sequence continues at coordinate 71,389 of CAWDXO010000002.1, read as the reverse complement.
GGTATCGCGGTCGCCTGCCTGGCGGACAACTGGCGCCCGCTCAACCCCGCGGCCGTCGCGCTGCCGTGGCTGGCCGTGCCGCCGTTCGTGCTGATCGCGGCGTCGTATCTCAAGCCGGTCTACGTCGAGCGGTACGTCGAGTTCTGCCTGCCCGCGCTGGCCATCTGCGTCGGCGCGGGCCTGGCCGGGCTGGTCAGGCTCGCCGCGGGGACGCGGCTCGCCCGGCTGCGGCTGACCTGGGTGCCGGCCGCGGTGGTCATCGCGGGGCTCGGCGTCCTGCTCATCGGACCGCAGCAGGCGATCAGGCAGAGCGCGGCCCGGCCCGACAACCTGCGGCTGGCCTCGGCCATCGTCGCGGCCCACGAGCAGCCCGGCGACGTGGTCTTCTACCTCCCGGTCAACATGCACGTCCTCGGCACCGGCTACCCAGCGCCCTTCCTGCGCCTTCGCGACATCGCGCTGGCCGGATCCCCGATCGCCTCCGCCACCTTGACCGGCACCGAGGTCACCAGTCCCGCGCTGCTGAAGAGCCGGTTCACCGACGTCAGGCGGGTGTGGGTGGTCACCGGCGGCAGCAACTACAAGTTCCCCGTCCCGGCCACGCCGGTGGACAAGGAGAAGATGGCCCTGCTGGCAGGTGCGGGCATGCACATCATCGACCGCTGGCAGGCTGGCGAGGTCATGCTCACGTTGTACGGGTCCTGACCGCGCTCCGCCGGGCGGCGAACGCGGACCCGGCGCGGGCTCAGGCGCCGGGCGACTCCGTCTGCGGGATGCCGAATCCGCTGGCCAGCAGCTGCTCGCGGATCTTGCGGCGGCCACGGTGCAGCCGCGACATCACGGTTCCGACGGGCGTGCCCATGATCTCGGCGATCTCGCGGTAGGGGTAGCCCTCGATGTCGGCGAGGTACACCGCGGTCCGGAACTCGCGGGGCAGTTCGCGCAGTGCCCGCAGCAGGTCAGAATCGGTGGTCCGGTCCAGGGCCTCCGCCTCGGCCGAGGGCACCGGGGGGGCCAGCCGGTCGGCGGACATCTGCCATTCCTGCAGGTCCCCGCCGAGCGCTTGCTGCGGCTCGCGGCGCCGCTTGCGGTACACGTTGATGAAGGTCGTGGTCAGGATCCGGTTCAGCCACGCCCGCAGGTTCGTACCGGGCGTGAACTGCTGGAACGCCGCGTACGCCTTGACCGACGTCTCCTGGACAAGATCCTCCGCGTCGGTCGGGTTCCTGGTCATCCGGAGCGCGGCGGGGTACAGCTGGCCAAGCTGCGGGATGACATCGCGCTCAAAACGCGCGCGATCCTTATTAGAGTGCTCAGCTTGGCTCATGTTGGCTCCGGTGGTTTGTCATCTCACTGTATATAGACGCACTAGAGGCCCGGAAACGTACCCCCCTGTAGCGAAAATCACGTCGCTGGCGGCCCGGACCCCGTATCGTCGCCGTCGCCGACATAAATAAAGATGCCCACGGGGGCTGAACGTAAGCTGAATACCGGCTGGGGGGATGGCGAGAAGCGGCCCTCCGGCCGCCCGGAAGGGTCAGACCGCGAAGGACCGCGAAGGACCGCGAAGGACCGCGAAGGGTCAGATCCAGCCTCGCCCGATCCGGTACCACATGTGGCTGAGCCAGTCCTGGTAGGGGATGACCTTGCCGGCCAGGATCGAGTAGAAGTACCAGAACATCAGCAGCACGCAGAGCACGTAGGCGCCGACGATGCCCGCGCCCATCGAGCGGCGCAGCACGGTCGCGTTGGCCCGGCCGAGGATCAGGCCCAGGCAGAGCACGATGGACAAGATGAGGAACGGCTCGAATTCGAGCGCGTAGTAGAAGAACTTGGTCCGGGTCACGAGCGGGAACCAGGGCAGCCAGCCCGCGATCACGCCGAGGAGCACCGCGCCGGCCCGCCAGTCCCGGCGCAGCAGCCACCAGCCCAGGCAGAACAGCAGGGCCAGCATGGACCCCCACCAGATGGCGGGCGTGCCGATGGCGAGAACTTCCTGCGACCACTCCGAGCCGGTGTAGTTCGCCGGGCAGTTGTGCGTCGGCCCGGCCACCGGCCCGGTGTAGCACTGGTAGAAGTAGGCGACCGGCCTGGTCATCAGCAGCCAGTCCCAGGGCTGGGACTGGTACGGATGCGGCGTCTTCAGCCCGACGCCGAACTGGATCGCCTGCAGGTGGTACTCGAACAGCGAGTAAAGGTCCGAGATCACCGGGATGTTCACGCCGTGCAGCTGCGCGTAGTTCCGGTCGTAACCGGTCTTGGTGGCGAACCAGCCGCTCCAGCTGGCGATGTAGATCCCCAGCGGGATCATGATGAACGTCAGCGGCAGCCAAAGCGTTTCCCGGAATGCGCCGCGGACGAAGGACGGCAGCCCGGCGGCCCGGCGGGCGCCGATCTCCCAGGCCAGGAAAAGCGCGGCGAACGCGAGGATGTACCAGACCGCGTTCCATTTGGTGGCCACGGCCAGGCCGAGGAAGATCCCGGCGCCCAGCTGCCACCGGCGCAGGCCGAGCCGCGGCCCCGCCCCCCGGACGTCGCCGCCCGCGCTGCCTGCCGCGACCCGCTGGGCTAGCCTGACGCGGGAGGCGTCCCGGTCGATGAGCATGCAGCCGAACGCGGCCAGCACGAAGAACATCAGGAAGACGTCCAGGATCCCGGTCCGCGACAGCACGAACTCCAGCCCGTCCAGCGACATCAGCAGGCCGGCGATGCAGCCGAGCAGCGTGGACCTGGTCATCCGGCGGGCGATGCGGCACATCAGCAGGATGGCCAGCGAGCCGAACACCGCGGTGGCGAACCGCCAGCCGAAGGAGTTCAGCCCGAACAGCCACTCCCCGACCGCGATGAGCAGCTTGCCCATCTCCGGCTGCACGACGTACTCCCCGCACGCCGAGGTCCCGCCGCACGGCGCGAAGATGTTGGTGTGTCCGGTCTGGATGATGGTGTTGGCGTTGCTGACCAGGTTCAGCTCGACGCCGTGATGCAGGATGCTCCAGGCGTCCTTGGCGTAGTAGGTCTCGTCGAAGACCAGGGCGCGCGGCACCGGCAGCCGGTAGAACCGCAGGAACGCGCCGAACGCGGTGACCAGCAGCGGGCCCAGCCACCCCCACAGCCGGTCGGCCGGCATCGGCGACGCCAGCCGGGCGGACAGCACCGAAAACCGCCCTGCCGCATCGGCCGGAGGCGGCGGCGGAGGCGTGGCGGGCACGTTAGCTTCGGTAGCCGTCATCGGCCACATGCTACCGGGATGTCCGCCAGTGCGCCGGCCTTCATGCCGGTGGTGAAGGCGGAAAGTTGCGGTATGGGATGGGGTCGGGCCGTACGGTTCTGCGGCTCGATGCGCTGGCGCAGGACCGAAATCGGGGCGCCGCCGACGGAGCCCGGCAAAGTACGACCCCGACCACAGGTGGTTCGCCCGCCAGTAGTGCCGGGCCAGGTCCGGGAATTCCTGCCGCAGCCTGCGGGATGACACGCCCTTAAGCGAGCTGGCCAGCCGGGGCAGGGCCACGGGGGCGGGAAGTTCAGCGGCAGGTGGACGTGATTGCCCTCACCGCGGATCTGCCCCATGCGGTCCAGGTGCCACCCGGTGAGCACCGGATGCCGATACCTGGTCACGAAACCCAGGTGGACGCGCCCGACGAAGACACGTTATCTGCCGACGCGAATGTGCTTTACTCAGTTATAAAGCGTAAGTATGTTCTAAGTATGCAGCTCCGGTACAACTACCGCCTCTACCCCACGCCGGGCCAGCGGCAAGCGCTCGCCCGGGTGTTCGGCTGCGCGAGGGTGGTGTTCAACGACGGGTTGCGCGCCCGGCAGGAGGCGTACGAGGCCGGGCTGCCGTACCCCAGCGACGCGGAGCTGTCGGCCCGGCTGACTGCCGTCAAGGCCAGCCCGGAGCGGGCCTGGCTGGGTGAGGTTTCCGCGGTGGTGCTGCAGCAGGCGCTGGCGGACCTGAACGCGGCGTACCGGAACTTCTTCGCCTCCCTCAAGGGTGAGCGGAAGGGGCCGAAGGTGGGACCGCCCCGGTTCCGGTCCCGCAAGGATCACCGGCAGGCGATCCGGTTCACCGCCAACGCCCGCTTCAAGATCCTGCCCAACGGGCGGCTGCGGCTGCCGAAGGTCGGGGACGTGCCCGTGCGCTGGTCCCGTGACCTGCCCTCAGTGCCGTCGTCGGTCACCGTGATCATGGATGCGGCCGGCCGGCACTTCGCCAGCTTCGTCGTAGAAGCGGGGGATGACCCGCTCCCTGAGACTGCCGCCGAGATCGGCATCGACCTCGGGCTGACCCATTTCGCGGTCCTGTCGGATGGCCGGAAGGTCGCCAGCCCCAGGTTCCTGCGCCGCACGGAACGCAAGCTCCGCAAGGCGCAGAAGACCCTGAGCCGCAAGGCAAAGGGCAGCAGCAACCGGGGTAAGGCCCGGATCAAGGTCGCCCGGGTGCACGCCCGGGTGGCCGGCGCGCGCCGCGACTGGCTGCACAAGGAATCCACCCGCATCATCCGCGACAGCCAAGCGGTGTACGTGGAGGACCTGTGCGTGGCCGGGCTCGGCCGCACCCGGCTGGCCAAGTCGGTGCACGACGCCAGCTGGTCGGCGTTCACCTCGATGCTGGAATACAAGGCTAAGCGGCATGGCCGTACCTTCGCCCGGATCGGCCGCTTCGAGCCCACCAGCCAGGTGTGCTCGGCCTGCGGGGTGCAGGACGGCCCGAAGCCGCTCAGCGTCCGCGAGTGGGCCTGCGTGGCGTGCGGGACGGTGCACGACCGCGACGTGAACGCGGCCCGGAACATAGTCACGGCGGGACGCGCCGGGACTCTAAATGCCTGCGGAGGCCAGGTAAGACCAGCATCCGTGCTGGCACCGGCCGATGAAACAGGAACCCTCCAAGGTGCCACCTGAGCGGCACGGCAGGAATCCCCGCGCCTTCAGGCCAGGGAGGACGTCAATTGCGGCGGTAGGGTCCGGCTAGCGAGATGCCCTCACTATCCAGAACGGGATGCGATACGGATATGTCCGGACGCGGGAAAGACCAGGCGCGGCGGGAGGAAGGCGCGGCCGGCGTGCTGACGCTGGCGGCGGTGCCGATCGGCCGGCCCGAGGACGCGTCCGTCCGGCTGGCGACGGAACTCGCCGAGGCGACGCTGATCGCGGCCGAGGACACGCGCCGGGTGCGCTGGCTCGCGTCGAGTCTTAACGTCGCGCTCAAGGCGCGGGTGGTGTCCTATTACGACGCGATCGAGACGCGCCGCACCGCCGAGCTGCTCGGCGAGCTGACGGCGGGCCAGGACATCCTGCTCGTCACCGACGCGGGCACCCCCGCGATCAGCGATCCCGGCTACCGGCTCGTCACCGCCGCGGCCGCGGCGGGCCTGCGGGTGACGGCGCTGCCCGGCCCGTCCGCGGTGACGACCGCGCTTGCCGTCTCGGGGCTGCCCACGGACAGGTTCTGCTTCGAGGGCTTCCCGCCCCGGGGCCAGGGCCAGCGCAGTACGCGCTTCGCGGAGCTGGCGGCCGACCGCCGCACCCAGGTCTATTTCGAGGCTGGCCGCAGGCTGGCCCGCACGCTCACCGAGCTGGCCGCCTCGCACGGCGCGGACCGCCAGGCGGTGGTGTGCCGTGAGCTGACCAAGACCCACGAGGAGATCGTGCGCGGCACGCTGGCCGAACTCGCCGCCTGGGCGGCCGCGGCGGGCGGCGGCTCAGGCGCCGTCCGAGGCGAGATCACGCTGGTCGTCGCCGGCACCGGCCGGCGAAGGGCCCGCCGCCCCGGAGACGCCGGAGACGCCGGAGACGCCGGAGACGCCGGCCGACCTGGCCCCGGGGACCGCCGCGGACGCCGGGGAAGTCCCGGCGATCTCGGCGCGGCCGCGCCGCCCGCCGGATAGCCGCCGCAGCCAGCGGCCGCCGGCGCTGCCCGGGCTGAAGGCGATGACCGCCGCGAGGCAGGCGAACGGCACGGCGGGCAGCACGTACCGGTAGTCGAACTCGGCGGTGGCCGCCGGGATCACGATCAGCGCGAGGGAGATGGTCCACGGCAGCAGCGCCTCGCCGCCCAGCCGCCGCCAGGCCAGCACGAGCCCGCCCAGGCCGATCAGCAGGATGAGCCCGTACACGGTGCCGGGCAGCCACACGTACTGCTGGTAACCCCGGATGAGGTTGGCGAACGGCGCGACGACCTGGGTATTCGGGTTGCCTTGCACGTACGCGGCCGCCCAGGAGTTGTAACGCCCGAGTTGAGCCTTATCCCAGGCCGGTATGGGCGTCCCGTGGGCGCGGAAAAGGTACTCGTCGTAGGTCTGCGCGTTGGGGAAGACGTACCGCTTCCAGGCGAACACCCGCCAGGTGTCGTCGAAAACCGCTCTGGCGTAGCCGAGCGGCTGCGCCTCGATGGCGCGGATCGCGAAGTCCTTCCCCAGCTGGTTGGGCACCTCGGAGAATTTATACGTCGTGAGCCGGTCTATCGGGGACCCGTTAGTCCAGTCGTACCACTCCGCGATCGGCCGCTGGGCCGGCGGCACCGTCGTGCACAGGAAGAGCTCATCGGCGGGCACGTGCATCTTGGCGCATTCGGCGAAGGTCATCACCCGGCCGTAGAGGAACACGCCGCTGCTGTCTGACTCCGCGAACTGGCCGTACTCCAGGTCGAACACCGCGGCATACCCGGCCAGGGGGATGAGGCACACGACGATGGTGGCCGCGACCTTCCGCCAGCTGAACCGCCGGATGATCATGTACACGGCGAAGATCGCGAGCAGCGGAGTGCCGATCGACCGCAGCACCGACCCGACGCCGAGCAGGCCGCCGATGACCGCGCACACGCGCACCGACGGGCCCGCCGGATTCCAGAGCAGCAGCGTGACCGCGAGGGTCAGCAGGAACAAGTACGGCACGTCGGCCATGATCAGGTGCTCGAGCTCGATCTCGAACCCGTCGTAGAGCACCGGCACCACCGCCAGCGTGGCCAGCCCGGGCCGGACCCCGAAGCGGTGCCTGGCCAGCGCGTAGATCATGACCGCGACGGCCAGGCCCATGAGATGTTGCAGGATTGTTATAAGAGCGTAACTGTGAAAGGGCTGCAGCAGCTTGAGCCAGATGGAGTACCCGGACGTGCGGGTCGGGTCCAGCTTGAGGTACACCGTGTTCGACAGGTACTCGAACGAGTCGTTGAACCAGGCCTGCCACCGGTAGCCGAGCTCGGCGTCGACACGGAGCAGGAACGCGGGGATGGCCACGATGATGAACAGGCGGTTCCCGGCCCACGTCCGGGCGGCCAAGCCGCGAAGGCGAGCCAGCCGAGGATTCTCCGACCAGTTGGACCAGGCTCGCCGCGCCGATGGCTCACGTGACGGGGCCGCAGGCATTACCCTCAAGCCGTACCCTCCTGTGCTGGGTTGATGACCCTGACCATGAATAAGCGGCCGGTTCGGTGCGTTCGTCCCTCGCCTAAGGTACCAAGGCCGACCAGGGACGACCTGATAGGACCAGATCCGCTGACCGTTAGGAGACGAAAACGTGGAGCTGACCGTGGTCATGCCCTGCCTCAACGAGGCAGAGACCGTGGCGACGTGCGTTCGTAAGGCTATGGGATTCCTGGCGGAGAGCGGTATCAGCGGCGAGGTGCTCGTCGCCGATAACGGCAGCACGGACGGGAGCCAGCAGCTGGCCGAAGAGGCAGGCGCCCGCGTCGTGCCGATCAGCGAGAAGGGCTACGGCAACGCGCTGATGGGCGGCATCGTGGCGGCCCGCGGCAAGTACGTGATCATGGGCGACGCCGACGACAGCTACGACTTCACCAACCTGATGCCGTTCGTCGACGAGCTGCGCAAGGGCGCCGACCTGGTGATGGGCAACCGGTTCGCCGGCGGGATCGCGCCGGGCGCGATGCCGCCGCTGCACCGGTACCTCGGCAACCCGGTGCTCAGCTTCATCGGGCGCACGTTCTTCGGCAGCAAGATCGGCGACTTCCACTGCGGGCTGCGCGGGTTCAACCGGGACGCCGTGATGGCGCTCAACCTGCAGGCGACCGGGATGGAGTTCGCCAGCGAGCTCGTGGTCAAATCCACCCTGGCCGGCCAGCACGTGACCGAGGTGCCGACCACGCTGGCCAAGGACGGCCGGAGCCGGCCGCCGCACCTGCACACCTGGCGCGACGGCTGGCGGCACCTGCGGTTCCTGCTGCTGTTCAGCCCGCGCTGGCTGTTCTTCCTGCCCGGCCTGGTGCTGTTCATCGCCGGCGTGGTGATCGGCGGGATCGTCGCGCCGCACCCGTTCAGCATCGGCGCGGTGACGTTCGACGTCGACACCCTCGTCGCCGCCTCGGCGATGGTCGTGATCGGGTTCCAGGCGATCCTGTTCTGGCTGTTCACCCAGGTGTACGCAGGCTCGGAGGGCTTCTTGCCCGAGGAACCGACGGTCCAGCGGGTGCTGGGCAAGCTGAGCCTGGAGCGGGGGCTGATCACGGGCGCGGTTATCGGCCTCGCGGGCCTGGTCGGCCTGATCTTCTCGCTGCTGTACTGGAACGGCCGGAAGTTCGGCCAGCTCGACTACGAGCACTCACTGCGGCTGATGATCCCGTCGGTGACCGCGCTGATCTTGGGCTGGCAGGTGATCCTCGGCACGTTCTTCCTGTCCATTCTCGGCATCAGGCACACGCGCCATCCCGTGACCGTGTCACCACCGCCCGTTCCGAATGATGCTGTTGACCTTGACCACCGAGAGCAGTCAGCGGCTGCCCCTAGGCTTTAGCCATGCGCCACATCCTGTCCGCTCCGGCCTGGCCCTACGCGAACGGCCCTCGTCACATCGGGCACGTGTCGGGTTTCGCGCTGCCCTGCGACATGTTCAGCCGGTACCAGCGGATGGCGGGCCACCGGGTGCTGATGGTGAGCGGCACCGACGAGCACGGCACGCCGATCCAGGTGCAGGCCGACGCCGAGGGCGTGTCGGCGCGGGCGCTGGCCGACCGCTACAACCGGGTGATCGTCGATGACCTGACCAGCCTCGGCATGACCTACGACCTGTTCACCCGGACGACCACGCGGAACCACTACGCGGTGGTCCAGGAGATGTTCGTCCGGCTGCTTGAGAACGGCTACATCTTCCCGAAGACCACGCTCGGCGCGATCTCGCCGTCGACCGGCCGGACGCTGCCGGACCGCTACATCGAGGGCACCTGCCCCATCTGCGGTTACCCGCACGCCCGCGGCGACCAGTGCGACAACTGCGGCAACCAGCTCGACCCGGCCGACCTCATCAACCCGGTGTCCAAGATCAACGGCGAGACGCCGGTCTTCACCGAGAGCGAGCAGTACTTCCTCGACCTGCCCGCGTTCGCCGAGGTCCTCGGCTCCTGGCTGCAGGCTAAGGCGGGCCACTGGCGTCCGAACGTGCTCAAGTTCTCCCTCAACCTGCTCGATGACCTGCAGCCGCGGGCGATCACCAGGGACCTGGACTGGGGCGTGCCCGTCCCGCTCGACGGCTGGCGGGACCGGCCGGACAAGCGGATCTACGTCTGGTTCGACGCGGTGATCGGGTACCTGTCCGCCTCGGTCGAGTGGGCGCGGCGCGGCGGCGAACCGGACGCCTGGCGGGCCTGGTGGAACTCACCCGAAGCCGAGTCGTACTACTTCATGGGCAAGGACAACATCGTCTTCCACGCCGAGATCTGGCCGGCCATGCTGCTCGGCTACAACGGCCTCGGCGCCCGCGGCGGGGATCCCGGCCCGCTCGGCCAGCTGAACCTGCCGTCCGAGGTGGTCTCGAGCGAGTACCTGACGATGGAGGGCCGCAAGTTCTCCTCCTCCCGCGCCGTGGTGATCTACGTCAGGGACTTCCTGGCCCGCTACGACGTGGACGCGCTGCGTTACTACGTGGCGGTCGCCGGTCCGGAGAACCAGGACACCGACTTCACCTGGAGCGAGTTCGTCCGCCGCAATAACGACGAGCTGGTCGCGACCTGGGGGAACCTGGTGAACCGCGCGGTCTCGTTCGCCGCCCGCAACATCGGGTCGATACCTGAGGCGGGCTCGCTGACCGCCCTCGACCGGGATCTCCTGACCAGGTCCGCGCAGGCGTTCGGCGCGGTCGGCGATCACCTGGAGCGCTCCCGCTTCAAGTTCGCGATCAACGAGGCGATGCACACGGTGGCCGACGCCAACAAGTACTTCTCCGAGCAGGCGCCCTGGAAGCTGCGCGAATCCGACCCGGACCGGATGCGCACCATCCTGCACGTGGCGCTGCAGCTCATCGACGACGCGAAAACCATGCTCACCCCGTTCCTGCCGCGCTCGTCCCAGCTGGTGCACGAGATGCTCGGCGGCACCGGGACCTGGTCGGACATGCCGCACGTCGAGGAAGTCGACGAGGAGGGCGGCCCGCCCTACCCGGTGATCACCGGGCGGTACGACGGCGCGGCCCGCTGGGCATCGGTGCCGGTGCGGGCGGGCACGCCGCTGGCCACGCCGGTGCCGCTGTTCACCAAGCTGGACACCTCGGTGGTGGACGAGGAACTTGCCCGGCTCGGCGCCGCGTGAATTCCTCTTCCGGGCCGAACGGACGGTCGTGACAGCTCCCGTACCACCGGCGCCGCTCCCGGCGCCGGCGCTCGACAGCCACACCCATCTGGACATCATGGGCCTCCCCATCCCGGACGTGCTCGCCGCGGCGCAAGCGGCCGGGATATCGGCGGGTCGTCACGGTCGGCACGGACCTGGAATCCTCCCGCTGGTCGGCCCGGTGCGCCGCCGGGCACGACGCGGTATACGCGGCCGTCGCGATCCACCCGAACGAGGTCGCCGCGGCGCCCTCCCCCGAGGAGGTGCTCGCGGAGATCGAGGCGCTGGCCCGGCAGCCGCGGGTCGTCGCGGTCGGCGAGACCGGACTGGACTACTACCGCGATCACGCCGCTCCCGACGTCCAGCGCTGGTGGTTCCGCGAGCACATCAAGATCGCCAAGCGCACCGGCAAGGCGCTGATGATCCACGACCGGGAGGCGCACGCCGACGTGCTGCGCATCCTGGCCGAGGACGGGGCGCCCGCCCGGGTGGTGTTCCACTGCTTTTCCGGCGACGTGGCGATGGTTAAGCAATGCGCCGAGGCCGGCTACGTGATGTCGTTCGCGGGGAACGTGACGTTCGCCAACGCCCAGCCGCTGCGCGACGCCGCCGCCGCGGCCCCGCCGGAGCTGGTCCTGGTCGAGACCGACGCGCCGTTCCTCACCCCGGTGCCGAACCGCGGCCGCCCTAACTCGCCCGCGATGGTGGCCTACACCCTCCGCCACCTGGCCGAAGTGAAAGGGATGGAGGTGGCGGACCTCTGCGACGCCGTCACCGCCACCGCCGCGCGCACCTTCGGCCCCTGGCCGCCGCGGGGGGGTCTGGGGGGGGCGTCCCCCCGGGTCATGCCCTCGCGGGGGGGTCTGGGGGGGTCGTCCCCCCGGGCCAGCAGAGGTTAGTGGTGACCACGGCCGACCGGGACGTGCGGCTGCTGGGCCCGGCCGACGTCAGGGAACTCGCCGAACGGCTCGGCGTGCGGCCGTCCAAGCGGCTCGGCCAGAACTTCGTCATCGAGCACGGGACCGTGCGCCAGATCGCCGCGCTGGCGGCCCTGCGCCCGGCCGACGTGGTGCTCGAGGTGGGGCCGGGGCTCGGCTCGCTCACGCTCGCCCTGCTCGAGGCCGGGGTCAGCCGGGTGGTCGCCGTCGAGATCGACCGCGCGCTGGCCGGCGAACTGCCGCGGACCATCGCGGCCCGGGCGCCGCGGCTGGCGGACCGGGCGACGGTCCTGACCGCCGACGCGATGAGCATCGGCGAGCCGGACCTGGCCGCGCTCGATGACCGGGGTCTGGCGGGGATGCCCACGGTGCTGGTCGCGAACCTGCCGTACAACGTGGCGGTGCCGGTGCTGCTGCACCTGCTGGCCGCCCTGCCCTCGCTGCGGCGCGGGCTGGTGATGGTGCAGGCCGAGGTGGCGGACCGGATGTGCGCCGGACCAGGGTCGCGGGTGTACGGCACGCCGTCGGTCAAGCTGGCCTGGTTCGCGGCGGCCCGGTCCGCGGGGACGGTGCCGCGGAGCGTGTTCTGGCCGGTGCCCAACGTGGATTCCCGGCTGGTCGCGTTCACCAGGCACGACCCGCCGGCCACCGCGGCCAGCCGCGAGGAGGTGTTCGCGGTCGTCGACGCGGCGTTCAGGCAACGGCGCAAGACGCTGCGCCAGGCGCTGGCCGACTGGGCCGGGTCGGCCCCAGCGGCGGAACGGCTGCTCAGGGACGCAGGCATCGATCCGGGCGCGCGGGGAGAATCACTGGACGTGGCGGAGTTCGCGCGTCTGGCGGCGGTCAAGCAGAAGGGACGGCGTACGATTTGGCCATCGTGACCGGTGTGACCGTGCGGGTACCCGCCAAACTCAACCTCCAGCTCGCGGTGGGTCCGCCGCGAGCCGACGGCTATCACGACCTGGTGACCGTGTTCCACGCCGTCTCGCTGTTCGACGAGATCACCGCGGAACCGGCCGCGCGGGACGGAGTTTCCGTCACCGGCGAGGGCGCGGAGAAGGTCCCGGGCGATCACGACAACCTGGCGCTGCGCGCGGTGGCCGCGCTCCGCGCGGCGATACCGGCCGGCGCGCCCGACAGCCCGGGCGTGCACGTCACGATCTCCAAGCGGATTCCGGTGGCGGCGGGTCTCGCGGGCGGCAGCGCCGACGCGGCCGCCACCCTCGTGGCCTGCAATGACCTCTGGGACTGCGGGCTCAGCCAGCAGCAGCTCTTCGAGGTCGGGGCCAAGGTGGGCAGCGACGTGGCCTTCGCGCTACTCGGCGGGACCGCGGTCGGCCGGGGCCGGGGCGACCGGCTGACCCCGGCGCTCGCTCCGGCGACCGCGTACCACTGGGTGCTGGCCTTCGCCGATGGCCAGCTGTCCACGCCCGAGGTGTACGCGGCGCTTGACCGGCGGCGGAACGCGGATGCCCGCTACCAGTCAGCCAAACCAGGCCTGGACGCCGCGCTCATGTCGGCGCTGCGCTCGGGCGACGCTAAGAAGGTAGGCCGGGCCCTGAGCAATGACCTGCAGCCCGCCGCGCTCTCCCTGCTCCCGGCGCTGCGCAAGACGCTCGCGGCCGGACTCGAGCTGGGCGCGCTCGGCGCGCTGATAGCCGGCTCGGGACCGACCTGCGCGTTCCTCGCGCCCAGCGCGGACCGCGCGCTCGACCTCGCCGCGTCCCTGTCCGGCGCGGGCGTATGCCGGTCGGTGGCCCGGGTCGTGGGGCCAGTGCCCGGTGCGGCCATCGTCCCCGGATCGAAGTGAACCGGATCGTCGCGCTGGTTTGCGGCAACGGCGGCGGCAGCACTCAGCACGCACTAAGCTTTGCGGGTCTCGGAGGGCGCGTTCCGGCCAGGCCGTGCGCCGATCTCAACATGGAGGATTAAAGAAATGCCGCGTGAACGTCGCAGTTCTGCGGCCGTCGGGGACGGCCCGGCTGAGCCGGTGGTGCAGCCTGTCTCGAGCCCGGAATCGCTCGAGAATCACCTTGGCGGCGCCGAGGGCAAGAGATATCGCGCCTACCAGTTTGACCTGGTCGCCCCCCACGTCGGTCGTTCGCTCCTGGAGGTGGGCTCTGGCCTGGGCCACTTCTCCGAACAGTTCGCCGGCCGCCTCGACTACCTGATCGTCAGCGATAACGATGCCCATTGCCTCAATGAGCTCCGGGAGCGCTACGCCGGCCGGGATGACGTCGAGGTCCTCGAGCTGGCGCTGCCCGGCGAGGTCAAGGCACGTTCCAAGGTCGACACGGTCGTGATGATGAACGTCCTGGAGCACATCGCCGATGATGCGCAAGCGCTCCGCGACCTGGCCGCGGTCGTCGAGCCCGGCGGCGACATCGTCATCTGGGTTCCCGGGTACATGCAGCTCTACGGGGATTTCGACCGTCTTGTCGGCCACGTCCGGCGGTATACGCCGAAAACTCTCCGGCACGCCGTGGAGGCGGCCGGGCTGACGGTTGAGGTCTGCAAGCCGGTGAACTTCATCGGCGGGATCGCGTGGTGGCTCGCGGTCCGGCGGGCCGGCGTGGGGCACCTGAACCCGAAGCTCACCTCGATCTATGACATGACCGTGGTTCCGGTCACGAAGGCACTCGAGCGCGTCATCCGGCCGCCGTTCGGGCAGACGGTACTCTGCGTCGCGAGGGTGCCGCGCTGAACCGTCCGGCTCGGGCTCGGCGACGGTGAACCTGATCAGCCTGGAGAAGGCGACCAAGGCGTACGCCCACCGGACCCTTCTCGACGGCGTGTCGCTCGGGGTCTCGGCCGGGGACCGGATCGGGGTGGTGGGCCGCAACGGGGCCGGCAAGTCGACGCTGCTCTCGCTGCTCGCCGGGTTGACCCGGCCCGACACCGGCCGGGTGGCGATGGCGACCGGGCTGCGGCTCGGCTACCTGCCGCAAAGTGACCAGCTGACCGGAACGGTCGCCGGGATCGTGTTCGGCCAGCGTGGCCCGGAGGTCACCCCCTGGGAGGCGGATCCGCGGGCGCGGGCGATCGTGACCGAACTGCTCCCCGGCATCAGCATGGACGCGGCGGCCGGGCAGCTGTCCGGCGGCGAACGCCGCCGGGTCGGGCTGGCCTCCTTGCTGGTCGCCGAGCGTGACGTGCTGCTGCTCGACGAGCCGACCAACCACCTGGACATCGAGGCGATCGACTGGCTTGGCAGGCACCTGCGCGACCGGGCCGGCGCGGTCATCGTGGTCAGCCACGATCGCTGGCTGCTGGACACCGTCTGCGATCGGACCTGGGAGATCGACCGGGGCCAGGTGCATTCCGCCGAGGGCGGCTACTCGGCTTACGTGCTCGCGCAGGCCGAACGGGAGCGCGGCGAGGAAGCGGCCGAGCGCCGCCGCCGCAACCTGGCCCGCAAGGAGCTCGCCTGGCTGCAGCGCGGGGCCCGGGCCAGGACCACCAAGGCGAAGTTCCGGGTGGACGCGGCTACCGCGCTCATCGCGGCCGAGCCGCCGCCCCGCGACAGCGTCGAGCTGACCAGGCTGGCGACCGCCCGGCTGGGCAAGACCGTGATCGAGCTGGAGGACGTCTCGCTCTCGGTGGGCAGCGGCGCGCGCCGGCGTTCCCTCCTGGAGCAGGTGACCTGGCGGCTCGGTCCCGGCGACCGGGTCGGGATCGTCGGGGTCAACGGCAGCGGCAAGACGTCCTTGCTGCGGGTGCTGGCCGGGCCGGTTTCACCCCGCTCCGGACTGGAGGCGGCCGGGACGGTCCTGCGCGGCAAGACCGTGCGGCTGGCTCACCTGTCCCAGGAGCTCGCCGAGCTCGACCCGGACCTGCGCGTGCGCGAGGCCGTCGAGGAGATACGGCTGCGCATCCGGGTCGGCGACCGCGAGCTGTCCGCGGGCCAGCTGCTTGAGCGGCTTGGCTTCAGCGCGGAACGGCAGTGGACCAAGATCGGCGACCTGTCCGGCGGTGAGCGGCGCCGGGTGCAGATGCTCAGGCTGCTGATGGACGAGCCCAACGTGCTGCTGCTCGACGAGCCGACCAATGACCTGGACATCGAGACGCTCACCGAGTTCGAGGACCTGCTGGACGGCTGGCCGGGGACGCTGGTGGTGGTCAGTCACGACCGGTACTTCCTGGAGCGGGTGACCGAGCACGTCGTCGCCCTGCTCGGCGACGGCAAGCTCGCCTTCCTGCCCGGCGGCGTGGATGAGTACCTGGACCGCGTCCGGGCCGTCCGCACTCCGCTTGCCGGTCCGGGGCCCGGGGCGCCGCCGGCGGCGGCCCCGCGGGCCTCGGCGGCCGGGGAACGCACGGCCCGCAAGGAGCTGCAGCGCCTCGAACGCCAGCTGGAACGGCTATCGGCCCGGGAGACGGAGCTGACCGCCCAGCTGGCCGCCAACGCGACCGACTACGAGAAGCTCACCTCGCTCGGCGCTGAGCTGCGCGCCGCCCAGGCGGAGAAAGCGGACCTGGAGGAACGCTGGCTGGCGGTCGCGGCCGACCTCGACGCCTGACCGATTTGTCACTCCGCGGCGTCGAACGGCGCGAGCAGGATCCGCATCAGGTCGGCCAGGTGCTGGCGTTCCTCGGCGGTCAGCCCGGCCAGCAGCGCTCGCTCCCGGCGCAGCAGGCCCGCCAGCGCCGCGTCTACCTGTTCCCGGCCCGGGCCGGTGAGAATGACCAGCACGCCCCGCTTGTCCCTGGGGTCGGGCTCCCGGCGGACGAGACCGGCGGCGGCCAGCCGGTCGATCCGGTTGGTCATGGTGCCGGAGGTCACCAGGGTCGCGCGGAGCAGCGCGCCCGGGGTGAGCTGGAAGGGCGGCCCCTGCCTGCGCAGTGCGGAGAGCACGTCGAACTCCCAGGACTCCAGTCCGTGATCGGCGAATGCCCCGCGCCTGGCGATGTCCAGGTGCCGGGCGAGCCTGGAGATCCGGCTGAGCACCTGCATCGGCTCCACGTCCAGGTCCGGCCGCTGGGCCCGCCAGGCGGCGACGAGGTCATCCACCTCGTCGTGCAGCAGCGGCTCTGGCAGGATCCCGGTCCCAGCGTCCGCTTGGGCCGCGGGGTCCGCTTGGGCCGCGGGGTCCGCTTGGGCCGCGGGGTCCGCTTGGGCCGTCGGATACCCTTCGGCTGCGGAGTCGGCTTCGGCCACGGAGTCCGCCGCGGCGGCCTGACCGGCACGCTGGCCCATTGTTAGAGCGTATCTCTTGACGTCAAGAAGTCCAGTCATGTACAAGGGGATCACGTCGAGATGTGTCTTCCGGGAGCAAAAAAGGATTGACCACCATGTGGGACGCAGACCTCTATCTGCGGTTCGGAGGCGAGCGCGCCAGGCCGTTTTTCGACCTGCTCGCCAGGGTCGGATCCGAGCTGCCCGGATACGTGCTCGACATGGGCTGCGGGCCGGGCCACCTGACCGCCATGCTCGCGGAGCGCTGGCCGTCGGCCGCGGTCTGCGGGGTGGACAACTCCCCGCAGATGATCGAGGCGGCCCGGCGGCTTACGCCCGCCCCGGCCCTGCGATCCGCGGGGCCGGCCGGTTCCGGGTCAATCGTGACGAACCATGCGCCGGGGCTGTCGTTCATGCTCGACGATATACGGCACTGGAAGCCGCAGCACCTGCCCGACGTGATCATCTCCAACGCGGTGCTGCAGTGGGTGCCGGACCATCGCGAACTGCTGGTCCGCTGGGTCGACCAGCTAGCCAAGGACGGCTGGCTGGCCTTCCAGGTCCCGGGCAACTTCGGACAGCCATCGCACGCGATCCTGCGTGAGATGGCGGCCTCGGCCCGGTGGCGCCCGCTGCTGCGGGACGTGGAGCTGAACCGGCAGACGGCCGACCCCGCGGACTACGCGGAGCTGCTGGCCCGAGCCGGGTGCGAGGTCGACGCCTGGGAGACGACGTACGTGCACATCCTGCGGGGTGACGATCCGGTGCTCGAGTGGTACAAGGGCACCGGACTCCGTCCCGTCCTGGCTGCGCTCGACGCCGACCGGGCGGCGGACTTCCTCGCCGAGTACGGCGAGAAGGTTCGCGCGGCGTACCCGCCGGCCTCGTTCGGGACGGTTTTCCCCTTCCGCCGCGTGTTCGCGGTCGCTCACCGGGCCAACTAAACCCGCTTTCCCTATTGCTTTGATAGGGAAATCCTGGCAGGATCACGTCATGCGCCGTGGTCTGCCTCTCCCAACGCCTGTCCGGCAGTGCGTTCCCGTCGGCGTCCTCCCGCTGGCGCTCTGCGCCCGGCGATGTCTGGCCGGCTTGCCCTGACGGCACGGGCTCATTCCCATCTGGCCAGCCCAGTCCCTGCCCGGCCCCGTCCCGCCCGCCCGGTCCTGTCGCCTGTATGGCCACGCCCGGCCCGGTAGGGCATCCCGGTTTTTACTGGCGCGCCGCCGCCAGTCCTGTCAAGCGTGAGGAGAGACGCGAAAATGAGCACGATGATCCATCAGGCATCACCAGCCAGCGTGCAGCCTGGCCGGCTACTTGGCGCCCGGCAGCTAGCCGATGTGGTGCGGCGCCTGGCGACGAACCCGGCGGAATGGCTGACCCGGGTCAGGCTGAACCCGGCGGGCCGCTGGTACGAACGGATCCACCTCGACGACAGCCACGAGGTCTGGGTGATCAGCTGGCTGCCGGGGCAGGCGACCGGGTTTCATGACCATGGCGGGTCGGCCGGAGCGTTCGCCGTGGTCTGGGGGACGCTGACGGAGCGCCGGGTGGCCGGCGGCGTGACGACCGGGCAGGTGCTGGCGAAGCCGGTGGGCCCGGGCGGTGCCCGGGCGTTCGGTCCCCGCTACATCCACGATGTCCGCAACGCCGCCACCGCCGCGGTGGCGGTGAGCGTGCACGCGTACTCACCTCCGCTGCCGGAGATGACGCGCTATGAACTCACGCCGGGCGGGCTGGTCAAGCAGGACACTGAAAGCGCCGCCGCGTGGTGACGGCGTTGCGGCCGGCGGGCGCCCGCACGATCGACGAGATACTGGCGGCCTCGCGCGCCCGCCTGGTCCGGCTGACGCCGCACGAGGCCTTCGCCGAAGTGTCCGCGGGGGGAGTGCTCATCGACATCCGGCCGGCCGCCCAGCGGGCGGACGAGGGCGAGGTACCAGGGTCCACTGTCGTAGAGCGTAACCACCTGGAATGGCGCCTCGACCCGGCCTGCGACGCCCGGCTGCCCTGGGTCACCGGATACGACCACCGGGTCATCGTGATCTGCCAGGATGGATACACCTCGAGCCTGGCCGCCGCGGCCCTGCATGACCTGGGGCTGCACCGGGCCACGGACGTGATCGGCGGGTGCCGCGCGTGGGCGGCCGAGGGGCTGCCGTTGGCGCCCGGCGGCGCGGGCACGGTCACGCTCGCCCCCGGCGCGGCCCCGGCCCGGCCGGCCGACGGAGCCGCTATCGCTTAGCCGGTTCCCTGCCGTTCGAGTCCAGCTGGGAGAGGCCGTTCCAGGCCAGGTCGATCAGGTTGGCGGCGACCTCTTCCAGCTTGGGCTTGCGGGCATCGAGCCACCACTGGCCGGTGAACGCGACCATGCCCACGAGCATCTGGGCGTACAGGGGCGCGAGCTTGGGATCGTGGCCGCGTGAGGACAGGAAGTCGGCCAGGATGTACTCGACCTGGCCGGCGATGTCGCTCAGCAGCGTGCCGTAAGTACCGGTGCCGGAACCGGGATTGGAGTCCCGGACCAGGATGCGGAAGCCGTCGGCGTTATCGTCGATGTACCTGAGCAAGCTCACCGCCGCGGCTTCGAACGTCTCCCTGGTCCGGGCGCCGCCGAGCAGCGTGGTCGCCATCGTCAGCAGGCGCTCCACTTCCCGGTCGACGACCACCGCGTACAGGCCCTCTTTGCCGCCGAAGTGCTCGTACACCACCGGCTTGGAGACACCCGCCTGGGCGGCGATCTCCTCGATCGAGGTCCCCTCGAACCCGCGTTCGGCGAAGAGCCGCCGCCCGATGTTGAGTAGCTGCTCCCGTCTTTCCTTCCCGGTCATTCTCTTGCGGCCGGATGTATGGGGCTGCGAACTCACTTGTTCATCATCGCGACTCCGCGGGCGCCGCGCCACGCACCCGGCCCTGCTGGCCCGGGGGGACGACCCCCCCAGACCCCCCCGCGAGGCCACGCCGGGTCATCGAGCCGAGTTTCCTCGTGGCCGTGGCGGGTCGCTTGGCCGAGAGCCGGTCCTCGTCCGGCCAGCGCACGTCGTAGGCCCAGCCCAGCTTCTCGAACATCCAGATGACGCGCGCACTCGGGTCGAGCTGGCCCTTCAGCGCTCCGTGCCGGGCGCAGGTGGGATCCGCGTGGTGCAGGTTGTGCCAGGACTCGCCGAAGGACGCGATGGCCAGCCAGGAGACATTCCGGGACCTGTCGCGTACTTCGAATTCCTCGTTGCCGAAGGTGTGGCAGACGGAGTTGATCGACCAGGTGACGTGGTGCAGCAGCGCGATGCGCACCAGGGTGGCCCAGAAGAAGGCGGTGATCGCGGCGTGAATGGACATCCCCCACAGGCCGCCGATGAGCGCGGGGAGCAGCAGCGTGACCGCGACGAGCCCGGGGAACCACGCGTCTACCTTCTTGACCCGCTTGTCTGCGAGCAGGTCGGGGGAGAACTTCTCCTGCGAGGTCTTGTTGGGGTCGAAAAGCCAGCCGATGTGCGCGTACAGCAGGCCCTTGGACAGCGCCTTAAAGTCGTCGCCGTAACGCCAGGGCGAGTGCGGGTCGCCCTCGCGGTCGCTGTACTTGTGGTGCCGGCGGTGGTCCGACACCCAGGTAATGACGGGTCCCTCGATGGCCAGGCTGCCCGCGATGGCCAGGGCCACCCGCAGGCCGGTCTTGGCCTTGAACGATCCGTGGGTGAAGTACCTGTGGTAGCCGACCGTGATGCCCAGCCCGGATACCCAGTAGAAGACGAGCGCGATGACCACGTCGTGCCAGCCCAGGCCCCAGCCCCACAGCAGCGGGATGGCGGCGATCAGCGCGATCAGCGGGACGGCGACGAAGACGCCGACGAGCACGCGCTGGAACGTCGAGCTCGGCTCCTCCTCGAAGTCCGGCCGAGGCTGGGTTCTGGTGGCTCCCCCGATGGGTCCGCCGGTCACAGGCGCAGTTGGCGACGGGGCCTGGATCGTCGTGGTGGCGGCCGGCCGCGCCAGTGAGGTCGTGACTTCGGCCGCGTTGACTGTGTCGGGAGATGTGGTCATCGTGCTCCTCTGGATGCGGAGGTGACGGACAGGAGCGCTTGTACGCTTACGTAACCGTAGCTTACTGTACCGTAGGTTCCGCAAGTCCCGGCCGGTGAATTCCTGCAAATAACCCTATGAATTTCGTATCCGAGCCCCGCCTTGTGTCTCAATATGCGAGACAACTTGCAGTCCGTGTGCGTTCTGTCACGGGGTCTCCACTAGCCGCGCGCTACCATTCCGGTCCGTCTACCCGCCGGTCGCGCCCCCATGCGCGCAGACTCACCATGACATGAGGAGCCCAAGCGGGACGGGTGCCTGATATTCCGGCCAAGTCCCGGCCAGCGTCACCTGCTGGGCCATTCCGGCGGGCGAGTTTTAGGTAGAGTAGGGACTCGAACAGTCCCGGGTCGTCTAGCTGGAAAGACAAAGGCCTTTGGAGCCTTGAACCGAGGTTCGAGTCCTCGCCCGGGAGCAGTAAGGCAGTTCGAAACCTGACTATCGCTTCGTCAGCCGCCGCTCATGATCTCTTCAGTCCAGCCCTCGATCTTGTGGTAAAGGTCACTACTGCGGCGGACGTCGATGCGGAGGCAGCCGTGATAGGTCTCGCCCACGTTCTTTCGCACGGTCTTCGGGTTGTGACGCTTCAGCGTTGGGGTCAGGAACTGTTCGGGCTTCGCGCCGGTGGCTTCTAGCCAGAAGAGTTCGGCGGCCTTGACGTCGGCGTTCTCGTGGATATAAACCCGGAAGCCCAGGTTCTCGAGTGGAGTGCCGGTCATGGCCAGGAATCGCAGAAAGAACCGGATCAAGGAAGGATCGCTATTTATGAAGGCTACGCTGTCGCTGCGTCGGCCCGGCTTGTTCTTGGTGCCTTCGCACCAGTAAGCGATGGCGCCGGCGATAAGGAGCTCGCGGTCAGTGAGCTCGCCGATCTGGGCGGCTGCGGCGGCCCGGGCCGCTGCACGCTGGGCCTCGCGGACCGGGCGCTCGGCGGCCCAGTAGCGGCGGGTGCCGTCGGCCGATCGCTTCCTGCACTCCGCGTAGCTCAGCCTCGCCGGCGTGGGCAGGTCACGTACCCAGAGGGAGACTGAACTCTTGGCCACGCCGAGAGTCGCGGCGATCTCGTCGTAGCCCATTCCCTGGATACGCAGCTCGCGAGCTTTGTCGCGCAGTTCGTCCTTGGCGTTGGGGCGGCGCGTCCACTCCGGTGGCGGCTCACCCTGGAGAGCCTCGTTGAGCGTGGTGTTGCTCATGGGACCCAGGATCTCCTTGATCTGCCGACGAGACTTACCTTCGCGGCGAAGCTCTGCCGCTCGCGTTTTCAGCCGATCAAGTTCTTGTGAAGTACGCATATTCGAACACTAGCGCTAGGGTCTGACATTCTAGCGGCGGCCGGGCGAGGCCGGGATGGCGCGGCCGAGGGCCTGCGCCCGCAGGTTAGCGAGTTCCTGTTTAGTTCTCATGTTCGAAAACTAGCATGGGGCAGTGACATTTATCGTTCGCCTACCGGGAGGGATGGTCCCGGCCGGTAGGTCGCCGCCAGGCGGTCCGGGCCGATGAGTTATTGTTAGTTGACCTCAAGCAAATTATCTGATGGCTCTCACGCCTGGGGGGCTCTACCGCTCATGACGGCGAATTCCGAGGTTGCGGGCGCTCGTTCCAGCCAGCCGGTCGGGCCGCACTACAAGTGGATCGCCCTGTCCAACACCACGCTCGGCGTGCTGATGGCGACCATCAACCAGTCCATCGTGCTGATCGCGCTGCCCGACATCTTCCGCGGGATCGGGCTCAACCCGCTCAGTCCCGGCAATACCAGCTACCTGCTGTGGATGTTCATGGGCTTCCTGGTCGTGTCCGCCGTGCTGGTGGTGTCGTTCGGGCGGCTGGGTGACATGTTCGGCCGGGTGCGGATGTACAACCTGGGGTTCGCGATCTTCAGCGTGGCCTCCATCTTCCTGACCATCACCTGGATGCACGGCACTCAGGCCGCCTTGTGGCTGATCATCTGGCGGGTCGTGCAGGGCATCGGCGGCGCGTTCCTGTTCGCGAACTCCGCCGCCATCCTCACCGACGCGTTCCCGGCCAACCAGCGCGGCACGGCGCTGGGCATGAACGCGATCGCGGCCATCGCGGGCTCGTTCATCGGGCTGCTGCTCGGCGGCGTCCTCGGCCCCATCAACTGGCACTACGTGTTCCTGGTCTCGGCGCCGATCGGGGCGTTCGGCACCGTGTGGGCGTACCTCATGCTGCGGGACATCGGCACCCGGCGTAAGGCCCGGATGGACTGGTGGGGCAACATCTTGTTCGCCGCCGGGCTGATCGCGATCCTGGTCGGCATCACCTACGGCCTGCTGCCGTACGGCGGGCACCCGATGGGCTGGACCAACCCGTGGGTGCTCACCGCCATTTTCGGCGGCCTGGCCGCCCTGGTGGTCTTCGGCTTCGTGGAGACCAAGGTCGCCGAGCCGCTGTTCCGGCTCTCGCTGTTCCGCATCCGGGCCTTCGCCGCGGGCAACCTCGCGAACTTCATGGTGGCGCTGGGGCGCGGCGGCATGCAGTTCATGCTGATCATCTGGCTGCAGGGCATCTGGCTGCCGCTGCACGGGTACAGCTTCAGCCGGACTCCGCTGTGGGCGGGGATCTACCTGGTCCCGCTGACCATCGGCTTCCTCGTCTCCGCGCCGCTGTCCGGAGCGCTCTCCGACCGGTTCGGCGCCAAGGGGTTCACCGCGGGCGGAGCACTGCTGACGGCGCTCAGTTTCTTCTTCCTGCTGTTCCTCCCGGTGAACTTCCCTTACTGGGTGTTCGCGCTCATCATTCTCCTCAACGGCTTCGGTTCTGGCCTGTTCGCCGCCCCGAACCGGGCCGAGATGATGAACTCGGTACCCGCCAGCGCCCGCGGCGCGGCCGGCGGCATGATCGCGACCTTCCAGAACACCGCCTTCGTGCTGTCGATCGGGATCTTCTTCTCGCTGATGGTGGCCGGGCTCTCCAGCAAGCTGCCGTCCGCGCTGTCCGGCGGCCTGACCGCGCAGGGCATCCCGGCGGCCGCGGCGCACCAGATCTCCCACCTGCCGCCGATCGGCGTCCTGTTCGCGGCCTTCCTCGGCTACAACCCGATGCAGCAGCTGCTCGGCCCGCTGCTCAACCACCTGCCCGCCGGGCATGCCGTCTACGTCACCGGGCGCCAGTTCTTCCCGCACCTGATCACGGCCCCGTTCCACGACGGCCTCGGGGTGGCCTTCGCGTTCGCGATCGCCGCTAACGTGATCGCCGCCATCGCCTCGCTGCTGACCGGCCGGCGCCAGCGGGCGGCGGCCGGGCCGGAGCCGCTCGGCTCCGAGCTGGCCGCGGTGGCGGCGGAAGGCGGCATCGAGCCGAGCGAGCTAGTCGCCCCCGAGATAGCGCAGGAAGCGGCGCCGCGCGCCGCGGAGTCCGACAACAACGGCCAGCCGCCGACGATCACCGAGCCGGGCGGCAAGACGACCACCGACTCGGGCCGGAAGCGGCCCGGCTGATCCCGGCCCGGCTGATCCTGGGCCGATCGCCCGCCTGGCGGCTGGCCTTAAGCTGGCTGGCCGTAGGCTTGGATCCGGAGCTCAAGAGGGGGATCCGTGCTGACCGTCAGGCCGGGCGGTCGTCAGGCTACGGCGACCGGACGGTATCCTGCGGGTGAGGGGTGGGTAAACACCTTCGCCGCCGCGCCACGGAACCGAAGGCTCGCCACGGCCGGGTACGGCGGAAAATGCCCCTGAAGGCCCCGGAAACGCAGATGTCGGCGCGCTACCCGAGGAGACTTGTCGCGTGAGCGAACCTCGCCCGGACTCTGTCATTGTCCTCGCCGCGGGCGAGGGCACCAGGATGAAATCGCGGACCCCGAAGGTGCTGCATGCCCTGTGCGGTCGCAGCATGCTCGGGCACGCGCTCGCCGCGGCCGGCGAGCTTGATCCGCAACGCCTCGTCGTCGTCGTCGGGCACGGCCGGGACGAGGTCAGGGCGGAGGCCGCGAGCCACGCGCCTGACGTCTGCGTGGTCGTGCAGGAGCGGCTGGCGGGCACCGGCCACGCCGTCCGCATGGTGACGGAAGCGCTCGGCGCCCTGCCCGGCATCGTCGTCGTGACCTATGCCGATATGCCCCTGCTCCGGGCGCAGACGCTGGCCGCGCTGGTCCGGGAGCACGCCGCCGCGGGTAACGCCGTGACCGTGCTCACCGCCCGGGTCGGCGACCCCACCGGGTACGGGCGCATCGTCAGGGACGAAGGCGGCGGCCTCGCCGAGATCGTGGAGGAGGCCGACGCGACCGCGGAGCAGCGGGCGATCGATGAGATCAATTCCGGCTGCTACGCCTTTGCCGGGGAGCTTCTCGCCGACGCGATCAAGCGGGTCGCCACCAGCAACGCGCAGGGCCAGGAGTACCTGACCGACGTGGTGGCGATCATGCGCGGCGACGGCCACCCGGCGGGTACGGTGCTGGCCGCTGATCCGGCCGAGATCCAGGGCGTGAACGACCAGGTGCAGCTGGCGGAGGCGCGCCGGGCCTGCAACGCAAGGCTGCTCGAGGCGTGGATGCGGGCCGGGGTCACGATCATGGACCCGGCGTCGACCTGGATCGACGTGGGCGTCACGCTGGCGCCGGACGCGGAGATCCTGCCCGGAACCCACCTGCAGGGGAGCACGGCGATCGGGTCCGGGGCCCGGATCGGCCCGGCCTGCGTGCTCAGGGATACGTCGGTGGCGCGGGACGCGACCGTTATGTACGCGTTCTGCGAGTCGGCCGAGATCGGCCCCGGGGCCGATGTCGGGCCCTTCGCCCGGCTGCGGCCGGGGACGCGGATAGGGCCGGGTGCGCACATCGGCACCTTCGTCGAGCTCAAGAACGCGACGGTCGGCGACGGCACTAAGGTGCCGCACCTGACCTACGTCGGCGACGCGGACATCGGCGAGCAGTCGAACATCGGCGCGGCCACGGTCTTCGTGAACTACGACGGGGTGGCCAAGCATCATTCCACCGTCGGGGACCACGTCCGGATCGGCGCCGACACCATGCTCGTGGCGCCGGTGACCGTCGGGGACGGCGCCTTCACGGCCGCCGGGTCGGTGATCACCGAAGACGTGCCCGCGGGCGCGCTCGGCATCGCCCGCGGCCAGCAGCACAACTCCCCGGGGTGGGTGGAACGGCGGCACGCGGGGTCGCCGTCCGCTGAGGCGGCGGCGCGCGCCCGCCACGCCGCGCCGGCCGACGATGAGGAGACGCGGGCCCAGTGAACGAAGTGAACGAGATGATGCCATCGGCCGCGAAGAAGATGCTGATCGTCTCCGGCCGGGCCTTCCCCGAGCTGGCGGAGGAGGTCGCCGCCTACCTGGGCATCAAGCCGACCCCGACCAAGCTCTTCGACTTCGCGAACGGCGAGATCTTCGTCCGCTACCTGGACTCGGTCCGCGGCTGTGACGTGTTCGTGCTGCAGAGCCACACCTCGCCCATCAACGAGTGGATCATGGAGCAGCTGATCATGGTCGACGCCCTCAAGAGGGCATCGGCCAGGCGCATTACGGTCGTGGCCCCGTTCTTCGGCTACGCGCGGCAGGACAAGAAGAACCGCGGCCGCGAACCCATCTCGGCGCGGCTGATGGCTGACCTGTTCGAGACGGCGGGCGCCGACCGGCTGATGGCGGTCGACCTGCACACCGCCCAGATCCAGGGGTTCTTCGACGGACCGGTGGACCACCTGTTCGCGCTGTCCATCCTGGCCAGTTATATCGAGAAGAAGCTTGACGTCAGCCAGGTCACCGTGGTCGCCCCCGACGCGGGCCGGGTCAGGGTCTGCGAACGGTGGACCGACCGGCTCGGCTGCCCGCTGGCCATCATCCACAAACGGCGTGACCCGGACGTGGCCAATCAGGTCCGGATGTTCGAGGTGGTCGGCCAGGTCGCCGGGCGCACGTGCATCCTGGTGGACGACATGATCGACACCGGGGCCACCATCGCCAAGGCCGCGGAGGCCCTGTTCGAGCAGGGCGCGGACCGCGTCATCGCCACGGCCACGCACGGGGTGCTGTCGGGCGCGGCGGTCGACATCCTGAAGAACTCCAGGATCAGCGAGATCATCATCACGAACACGCTACCGGTCCCGCAGGAGAAGCAGTTCGACAAGCTCACGGTGCTCTCGATCGCGCCACTGCTGGCCCGGGCGATCAGCGAGGTGTTCAGCGACGGCTCGGTCACCAGCCTGTTCGACGGGCAGACCTGAGCTGAGCCGGGCGATGCCCGGGGTCACGCCGGGGGAACGCCCGCGGTGGCCGTCGTCCCCACCCCCGCCGTTGGCGCGGGGACGACGGCCAGGCTCGCGGTTCCGGGCGGTCCTGGCCACAAGGCCGGTCCCCCACCCTCCCCTGCCGAGGGGCCAGGACCGCTTCCCGCCGCACCCACCCCGCTAGGCGAGCGGGCGTCAGGGCACCGGTCGGACGGCGCCCCCGTTGCCTTCCGGCGCGACTTGCTCGCTTGGCTGCGTTGCCGGCGTACGCACATAGTGGGGTACGTGGTTTACGCCTCAGTTGAGTCGTGATTAAGTGAGTTCCCTGACGCAAGAGATGTCCGTGTAGCCGGAGGCGAGTGATCCCGGGTAATGATGAGGTTCCGGCTGCTCGGGCCGCTTGAGATCCGGGCCGGAGCAGGCTGGCGGGGAATCGGGGCTCCGAAGTGGCGTTCCGTCCTGGCCGCCCTGCTGATCAGCCCTGGGCAGATTGTCCCCGCCGACGTGCTGATCAGCGAGGTATGGGGGGACGAACCGCCGGCCAAGGCGGCCAACCTCATCAGCATCTACGTCCTGCGGCTGCGCCGGCTCATGGACGACGCGGACAGCGCGCTGCTGGTCACCCGCGCTCCCGGCTACCAGCTTCGGGTGACCGCCTCGGACACGGACGCGCTGGTGTTCGAGACCGTGATGCGCGACGGCAGGAAGGCCTTCGCCGGCGGTGACCCGCAGGGCGCGGCCAGGCAGCTCACCGAGGCGCTCGCGCTGTGGTACGGCCAGCCGCTGGCTGACGTCCCGCACACCCCGCTCGTCGAGGCGGAAGCCGAACGGCTCGCCGAGCTCCGCCTCGAAGCCATCGAGCTCCGGATCACGGCGGAGCTCGCGTGCGGCCGGTACACCCAGGCCGTCCCCGAAGTCGGCAGGCTGCTGGCCGACCATCCGCTGCGAGAAGGCCTGTGGCTGCTGCTGATGCGGGCGCTGGACGGCGCCGGCCGTCACGCCGAGGCGCTCGAGGCCTACGGGCGGGCGCGGGCCGCCATTGCCGGCCAGCTCGGCGTCGATCCGGGCGCCGAGCTGCGCCAGCTATACGCCGACCTGCTGGCCAGGGACAGCACCGCGGTACCGGGTGTCATCACGGCCGGCTCGGTCACGGCGCGGGCCGGGGACCCAGCACCCGGGACAGCCGGGCCTGCCCCCGCGGACAGTGCCGGGACCGCAGACAGTGCCGGGACCGCGGACGGTGCCGGGACCGCGGACGGTGCCGGGACCGCGGACGGTGCCGGGACCGCGGACGGTGCCGGGACCGCGGCCCGGGCCGGCCGGGGCGGACGGCCCGGGCCGCCGGCCCCGGCGCAGCTGCCCGCCGACATCGCCGATTTCACCGGCCGCGATGAGCAGGTGAAACGCCTGTGCGACCTGCTGTCGCGCCCGGCTGGCAGCGGTGATTCCGGCGTGGTCCGCATCGCGGTGGTGGCCGGCGCGGGCGGCCTCGGCAAGACGTCCCTGGCGGTGCACGCGGCGCATCGCCTGCGCCGCAAGTTCCCCGACGGCCAGCTGTACGTCGACCTGCTCGGCGCGACCCCGAACCCGCTTCCGGCCGGGGACGTGCTGGCCAGGTTCCTGCGAGACCTCGGCGTGGACGGCCGGGATATCCCGGCCGATGACGACGAGCGCGCGGCCAGGTACCGGACCACCCTGGCCCGGCGCCGGCTGCTGGTCGTGCTGGACAACGCGCGCGATGCCGCCCAGGTCAGGCCGCTGTTGCCGGGCGCCGCGTCGTCCGCGGTGCTGGTGACGACCCGGAGCCGGATGCCCGACCTGGCCAGCACCAGGCTGGTCGACCTCAACGTGCTCGACGACGCCGAGGCGCTGGCGCTGTTCACCAAGGTGGTGGGGGACGAGCGGGCGGCGGCCGAGCCGGAGGCCACCGCCGAACTGCTGCTGGCCTGTGCGGGCCTGCCGCTGGCGATCCGGATCTGCGCGGCGCGGCTGGCCAGTCGCAGCGGCTGGACCATCCGGTCGATGGCCGGGCTCTCGCGACGTGCACCGCAGGCTAGACGAGCTAAGCGTGGGCGACCTGGCCGTTCGCGCCAGCTTCCAGGTCAGCTTCGCGAGCCTGCCTGCCAGCACCCGGGCGGCCGGTTTCGCTCCGGCCGACGCGTTCCGCCTGCTCGGCCTGTGGCAGGGATCGTCGATCTGCGCCGCGGCCGCCGCGGCGCTATTCGGCACGCCGGAGCACCTGGCGGCGGACGCGCTGGAGACCCTGGTCGACGCGCACCTGCTGGAATCCACGGCCCCGGACAGGTACAAGTTCCACGACCTGCTCCGCGTTTATTCTTCCGAACGGGCAGTGGCTGATCTTCCCGGACCAGACCGCGAGGCCGCGGTCGCCCGCCTTCTCACCTGGTACCTGCGCACGGCCGACGCGGCCGCCACCGCCGTCCTGCCGCACCGTTACAACATCCCGCTTGAGGACGCCGAAGCCGGCCAGCCGCCGCTCACCTTCGCCGCGGCCGAGGACGCTCTCGGCTGGTACGACGGCGAGCGCGGCAACGTGGTGGCCGCCACCCGCCAGGCCGCCGCGGCCGGCCTGGACTGACATCGCCTGGCGGCTGCCCGCTCCGTTGTTCATCATCTTCAACAGCCGGCACAACTGGCTGGATTGCATCGGCACCCACCGCATCGCCCTGGAGAGCGCCAGGCGCGCCGGTAACCGCCAAGGTGAGGCGTGGATACTGAACAACCTGGGCAACGCCCTCGGCAGAACGCACGACAGCGCGGGCATCGGCCTGCTGGAGCAGGCGCTCGCGATCCGGCACGAGATCGGTGACCGGATGGGCGAGGCGCAGGCGGCGAACAACCTCGCCGACGCTTATGAACAGCTCGGCCAGATGGATGAGGTCATCGACTGGCTGCGACGGGCCCTGGAGCTGAACCGGGAGGTGGGTGACCCGTACGGCGAAGGCGTCGCCCTGGCCAACCTGGGCGCCGCCCTCCTGGAGGTCAACCGGGCCGAGGATGCCATCGACTCACTGCAGGAAGCTCGCCGCGCCTTCGCCAAGAGCGACTACCTCGATGGGGAGGGGTACGCCATGTATATCCTCGGGGACTGCTATTTGTCCCTCGGACGCGACGAGGAAGCCCAGGACTGCCTGCGGCAGTCGCACGACCGCCATCAGGCGGCCGGCAACCGGAACCGGCAGGCGGTCACGCTGAAGTCGCTGGCCAGCGTGCAGGCGCGCCATGGCCTGGTGGCGCAGGCCCGCGGCTCATGGGCCCGGGCCGCCGCGATCTTCGATGATCTCGGCGATAGCGCGCAAGCAGCCCAGGCCCGGGCCGAGCAGGCGGCATCCGGCATTTCCTGAGATTCCCCTGTGCCCGGGGCGCGGCCGATACGATGCTGCGCGTCTCCCCCGTTTTCAACCGAGAGGACCGTGATGGGGAATGTAGCCGCCGCCGGGGAACTGGCGGGCGTGGAGGAGCTCGACGAGCTTTACCGGCTGGACGCGAGCGAGAGCGAGCCCGAGGGCGACGCGGACGACGAGGACGAAGACGAAGACGAAGACGAAGACGACGAAGGCATGGAACCGGACGTAGTCCCGCACGGATGACCTGAGCGGCGAGGCGGGTGCGGAGGCAGGATTCCGCCTCCGCACTCACTTCCTCTCGTACACCGAGATGTGGCCGCGGCTGGCGGAGTCGAACGGCGCGCGGCTGAAGTCGGCGTAGCGCTCGCGGAGCCGGAGCCCGGCCAGTTCCGCCATCAGGTCCAGCTCGCTGGGCCAGCAGTAACGCATCGCCACCGGAAACAGCTGAACTCTGCGGCCGGGCCGGAACCTGACTCGCTGCGTGAAGATCCGCTGAGCGACCGGATCGTGGCGGGTCAGCGTCATCGAGGCCCCGTCTTCGGTGACGGCGTTCACCTCGAACCCGCGCTGGAATAGCGACAGCGCCGGCACGAAGCACTCGACCACGAACGCTCCGCCCGGAGCCAGCACCCGCGCCACGTTGCGGAAGCAGTCCACCTGGCGGGCCTGGCTCGGCAGGTGGTACAAGCCGCTCCACACCAGGTACACCAGGTGAAACGGCCCGTCCACCGGTACCTCGGCCATGTCGGCCAAGGTGACCGGGATCGACTCACCGCCCGGCGTCGCCCGCAGCCGGTCAAGCACTGCCTGCGACGCCTCGATGCCCTCAACACCGATCCCGCGGCGGGCCAGCGGCAGCGCCACCCGCCCGCCGCCGATACCGAGCTCGAGCACCCGCCCCGCGCCGTCGGCCAGCGCGGCCAGGAACTCCACCGCCGGCGCCGGGTCCGGTCCGAAGGTCAGGTCGGCGTAGGTCCCCGCCCAGGTGTCGCCCAGGAAGGCGGGATCATCGAAGTCAGGCACGGCACCGATCAAACCAGTTCGCCGTCACGCGACCGGCCTGATTAGGCCATGTACTCGCGTTCTCGGCTACACTTCGAACGCGCATTGCACGTTGAGGTGAGGAGAAAGCACCGTGCCCGAGGTCAAGATCGCCGCCGAGGCTCGTACCGAGTTCGGCAAGGGCGTCGCCCGCCGTATCCGCCAGGACGGCCGGGTACCCGCCGTGCTGTACGGGCACGGCACCGAGACTCGTCACCTCACCCTGCCCGCGCACGACCTGATGCGCGCGCTGCGGACGTCGAACGTGCTGCTGCGCCTCGAGGGCCTCACCAAGGGCGGCGAGATCGCCCTGCCCAAGGCGGTGCAGCGGGATCCGATCAAGAACATCATCGAGCATGTCGACCTGATCCTGGTCCGGCAGGGCGAGAAGGTCACGGTCGAGGTGCCCATCCGGGTGACCGGTGAGATCTTCCCCGGCGGGCTGCTCGACCAGCAGCTCGTGCAGATCCCGCTGGAGGCGGAGGCGACGAACATCCCGCAGGGTGTCGAGGTCGACGTCGAGGGCATGGAGATCGGCCAGGCGGTGCACGCCGGCGACCTGAAGCTGCCGCCCGGCACCAGCCTGCAGGTCGAGCCGGACATCCTGGTCCTGCACGTCATCGCCCAGCCGACCGCCGAACCGGAAGAGGGCGCCGACGAGGAGGCCGCCGAGGTGCCTGAGGCCGTGGGTGAGGCGGCGACGGACAGCGAAGGGGAGCAGGCCGGCTGACCGCAGAGCGCTGGATCATCGCCGGCCTCGGCAACCCGGGGCCGGAGTACGCGGGCAACCGGCACAACGCCGGGCGGCTGGTGACGGCCGAGCTCGCCGAGCGGGCCTGCGGCCCCGGAGCGCGGTTCAAGGCGCACCGGTCGGGCAACGACATCGCCGAGGGACGGCTGGCGGAGGTTCCGGTCACGCTGGCCCGGCCGCGCTCGTACATGAACCTGTCCGGCCGGCCGGTCGCGGCCCTGCTGGCCTTCTACAAGATCCCGCCGGAACGGCTCGTCGTCATCCATGACGAGCTTGATATCCCGTTCGGCGCCGTGCGGCTGAAACTCGGCGGCGGCGACAACGGGCACAACGGGCTCCGCTCCATCACCCAGGCGCTCGGGACGCGTGAGTATTACCGGGTCAGGTT
The DNA here is from genome assembly GCA_963806335.1 of uncultured Actinomycetes bacterium. Lineage (GTDB taxonomy): Bacteria > Actinomycetota > Actinomycetes > Streptosporangiales > Streptosporangiaceae > Palsa-504. The sequence goes on along the minus strand of CAWDXO010000002.1, from coordinate 38,906 downwards.
CGGCATCGGCAGGCCGCCGGGCCGGATGGACGCGGCCGTCTACGTACTGCGCGACTTCACCGCCGCCGAGCGCAAGGAACTGCCGCTGCTCCTCGATCGCTGCGCCGACGCCGCCGAAACCCTGATCACCAAGGGCCTGGCCGCGGCCCGCAGCAGCTACCACACCGACTAGGCCCCAGAGAAGAAAGAGTGCCTCGATGCACGACGACGATCACGCGCTCGCCCGGGAGCTGGCCGAAGAGGCCGGACGGCGCCTCCTCGAGCTGCGGGCCCGCGGTGGTGAGCCCGAGGTGCTGCGCAAGGCGGGCGACCGGCTATCGCACGAGTTCCTGGCCGCCGCGCTCGCTGACCGCCGCCCCGGCGACGTGGTCCTGTCGGAGGAGGGCGCCGACGACTCCGCGCGGCTCGCCGCGGACCGCGTTTGGATCGTCGACCCGCTCGACGGCACCAGGGAGTTCGGCGAGCCGGGCCGCACCGACTGGGCCGTCCACGTGGCCCTGTGGGAAAGGAGCGCGGCGGATGGGGCGGGCGATCTGGTCGCGGGCGCGGTCGCGCTCCCGGCGCAGGGAAAGATACTGTCCACGCCCGGCCCGCTTTCGCCCGGTGGCGACCGGGGAAAGGGTCGGCTGCGCATCGTGGTGAGCCGGACGCGTGCACCACGGTTCGTTCAGAATATTTCTGATCTTATTGGTGCGGAACTGCTGCCGATGGGATCAGCGGGAGCTAAGGCAGCGGCCGTGGTGAGCGGCGAGGCCGACGCGTACGTCCATGGCGGCGGGTTCTACGAGTGGGACACCGCCGCTCCCGTCGCGGTGGCCAGGGCGGCCGGGTTCCACGCGTCCCGCATCGACGGATCCGCGCTCGCGTATAACCAGGCTGACCTGAAGATTCCGGATATCCTGATGTGCCGGCCCGCGGTTGCGGGCCTTCTGCTGACAGCGATCCGGGAAGTCACGAATGCGTCCTGATTACCAGATGTCCCAGCTCGACGTCCTCGAGGCCGAGGCCATCCACGTGATGCGCGAGGTCGCCGCCGAGTTCGAGCGGCCGGTGCTGTTGTTCTCCGGCGGCAAGGACTCGATCGTAATGCTGGCGCTCGCCGAGAAGGCGTTCTGGCCGGCCCGGATCCCGTTCCCTGTGATGCACGTGGACACCGGGCATAACTTCGCCGAGGTCATCGAGTTCCGTGACCGCCGGGTCGCCGAGCTCGGCGTCCGGCTGATCGTCGCGTCGGTGCAGGCCTCCATCGACGCGGGCCGGGTCGCCGAGGAGACCGGCCGGCACGCGAGCCGGAACCGGTTGCAGACGGTCACCTTGCTCGACGCGATCGAGGAGCACCGCTTCGACGCGCTGTTCGGCGGGGCCCGGCGGGACGAGGAGAAGGCCAGGGCGAAGGAGCGGGTGTTCTCGTTCCGGGACGATTTCGGCCAGTGGGACCCCAAGAACCAGCGCCCGGAGCTGTGGAACCTGTACAACACCCGGCTGCGCCGGGGTGAGCACATCCGGGTGTTCCCCCTGTCCAACTGGACCGAGCTCGACGTCTGGGCGTACATCGAGCGGGAGAAGCTCGACATCCCGTCGATCTACTACGCGCACGAGCGGCCGGTGTTCGAGCGGGACGGCCTGCTGCTGGCCGATAACCCCTACGTGACGCGGGGCGAGGACGAGCCGGTATTCACCGCCACGGTGCGGTACCGGACGGTAGGCGACATGACCGGCACCGGGGCGGTTTCGTCGGCGGCCGCGACCGTGGCCGAGGTCATCGCGGAGGTGGCCGCGACCCGGATCACCGAGCGGGGCCAGACCCGGGGTGACGACCGGGTCAGCGAGGCGGCGATGGAAGACCGCAAGCGCGAGGGGTACTTCTGATGGACTCTGTTAGCTCCGGGGGGACGACCCCCCTGGCCCCCCGGATGGACATTCTGAGGTTCGCGACCGCCGGCTCGGTGGACGACGGTAAGTCGACGCTGATCGGGCGGCTGCTGTATGACTCCAAGTCGATCTTCGCCGACCAGCTGGAAGCGGTCGAGCGGACCAGCCGGGACCGGGGCGAGGACTACACCAACCTGGCGCTGCTGACCGACGGCCTGCGGGCCGAGCGGGAGCAGGGCATAACCATCGACGTCGCCTACCGGTACTTCGCGACGCCCCGGCGCAAGTTCATCATCGCCGACACCCCCGGCCACATCCAGTACACCCGCAACATGGTGACCGGCGCGTCCACGGCCGACCTCGCGGTGGTGCTGGTCGACGCCCGCAACGGGCTCACCGAGCAGTCGCGGCGGCACGCGTTCCTCACCACCTTGCTGCGGGTGCCGCACATGGTGCTCGCGGTGAACAAGATGGACCTGGTCGACTACTCCGCCGAGGTGTTCGAGCGCATCTGCGAGGAATTCGCCGCGTTCGCGGCCCGGCTGGACATCGGCGACCTGACCTTCATCCCGATGTCCGCGCTGCACGGCGACAACGTGGTGGACCGGTCGGCCAACATGCCCTGGTACGACGGGCCGTCGCTGCTGCACCACCTGGAGCACGTGCACATCGCCTCGGACCGCAACCTGATCGACGTCCGGTTCCCGGTGCAGTACGTCATCCGCCCGCACGCCGCCACCGACGCCGAGCTGCACGACTACCGCGGCTACGCGGGCCAGGTGGCCGGCGGCGTGCTCAAGCCGGGTGACGAGGTGCTGCACCTGCCGTCCGGCTTTTCCACCCACGTCCGCCGGATCGAGGCGGCCGGGGTCGAGGTGCCCGAGGCGTTCGCGCCGATGTCGGTGACGCTGCTGCTCGACGACGACGTGGACATCTCCCGCGGCGACATGATCTGCCGCCCGAACAACCGGCCGGCCGCCGCCCAGGACATCGAGGCGATGCTCTGCTGGATGGCGTCGGATCAGGTGCTGGCGCGGCGCAGCCGGCTGGTCGTCAAGCACACCTCGCGGACGGTCAAGGCGATCGTCACCGACCTGCACTACCGGATCGACGTGAACACCCTGCACCGCGACGAGTCCGCGACGCAGCTGAGCCTGAACGAGGTCGGCCGGGTCCGGCTGCGCCTCACCCAGCCCGTGTTCTGCGATCCCTACACCAGGAACCGCACCACCGGCGGCCTGATCCTCATCGACGAGGCCACCAACGCCACCGTCGGCGCCGCCATGATCACCGAGGCCAGCTAGCCGCAGGATCGTGTGTCGCCAGCAGCAGCCGCCGCGACGACGCTGCCGAACCCGTTCCCCTGGCCCCGCTGGCCCCATCTGTGTGTTTCCCCTCACCCGTGGAGACGCCCGCCCTTTTACCGCGGAGGATTCTGGCTACGTGGAGAGTTTTAGGGACGGGAATCCTCACGAATTTCCGCGTAGCGCGAAGTTTCCAAGATCTTTCCCGGGTCGGGCGCACCAGGTTTCGCCCGGGCCTCCCGACTCACACGGGCACCACCGCACTACGGCACACGACAACGACAAACGGCACGAGACAACGACAATGAGGCAGCAGGAACCTATGACGGGGTTCCTGACACACGATGCTGCGTAACCGGGAGCGATTTGTGAGTGCTGAGACTTCGGCCGGGACGCCGTTCTACGATCTGGGCGATTTCGTGTCCATACCGCGGGTCGGAGCCCTGCGGCTGTCACCGGACGGGAGCTGGCTGGCGGCGGCCGTGCAGACGCTCAGCGCGGACCGGAAGAAGTACCTGACCAGCATCTGGCGGATCGATCCCCAGGGCGGCCCGGCCCGCCGGCTGACCCGGTCCGCCGAAGGGGAGGGCAACTCCCGGTTCCTGCCGGACGGTTCGCTGCTGTTCACCTCGAAGCGACCCGATCCCGGCGCGGGTAAGGCCCGGGCCGGCGCCTCTCCCGGCGAGGTGAGCTCGCTCTGGCTGCTTCCTGCCGCCGGGGGCGAGGCCAGGGTGATCGCCGCGCTGCCCGGCGGCGTCGCGGCCGTGGAGGCGGCCCCGGGCAGCGGAGCCATCGTGGTGTCCGCCCCGGTCCTGCCGGCCGCCGGGGGGAACAGCGCCGCGGCCGACGCCCGGCTGCGCCAGGAACGCGAGGACGCCGGGATCACCGCCATCTTGCACGAGTCGGCGCCGGTCCGGTTCTGGGACCACGACCTGGGACCCGACCAGCTCAGGCTGTTCGCCGTCGACCCGGATCACGTCCAGAAAACCGAAATCGGCTGGGCCGGAGGGGACAAGGAGCCCGCGGTGGCCGAGGGCGCGGACGGGCCGCCGGCTGACGGCGGTCAGCGCGCCGGGTCCGAGGGCGCGGGCGAGCCGTCGGCTGACGGCGGTCAGCGCGGCGGGTCCGAGGGCGCGGCCACGTTCCCGGGGCTGCGCGACCTGACGCCCGAGCCGGGGCGGGCGCTGGACGGGGTGGCGTTCGGGCTGACGCCCGACGGCACGTCGGTCGTCAGCGGGTGGTGCCAGTGGCACCCGGCCGGTGTCTCGCACCGCGAGCTGGTGATGATCGACGTGGCCACCGGGAAGCGCCGGGTCCTGCTCAGCCGGCCCGAGTTCGACTTCGGGAGCCCGTGTGTCTCGCCCGACGGCCGGTTCATCGCCTGCCTGCGGGAGACGCGCATCACCGCCGAGCGGCCGATGGACGTCACCTTGGTCGTGCTCGGCACTGGCGACCCGGATATTGGCGACCCGGATATTGGCGACCCGGATATTGGCGAGGAGGATACCGGCGGCCCGGGCGCGCCCGGCGAGTCGGGCCGCGACCTGCTGCCCGGCCTGGACCGCTGGCCGCAGGAGCCGGCCTGGTCGCATGATTCCGGCTCGTTGTACTTCGCCGCCGACGACGGCGGCCGGCGGCCGGTGTTCCGCGTCGAGGTGGCCAGCGGTGCGATCACCAGGGTGACCGCTGACGACGGCGCGTACAGCGAGCTGAACGTCGCCCCGGACGGCCGGTACCTGTACGCGCTGCGGGCCACGGTGGCCTCGCCGCCCACCCCCGTCCGCATCGACCTGATGACCGGCGCCGAGCCGGCCGCGCTGGACTGCCCCGGCGTCCCGGTCACGGTGCCGGGACGGCTGGCGGAGGTCGAGGCCGCCGCCGAGGACGGCCAGCCGATCAGGTCCTGGCTCGTGCTGCCGGAAACGGCGTCGGCGAGCCGCCCGGCGCCGCTGCTGCTCTGGGTGCACGGCGGCCCGATGAACAGCTGGAATTCGTGGTCGTGGCGGTGGAACCCGTGGCTGATGGCCGCCCGCGGCTACGCCGTGCTGCTGCCGGACCCGGCGCTGTCCACCGGTTACGGCCAGGAGTTCATCGCCCGCGCCCACCGCGAGTGGGGCGAGCGGCCGTTCGCCGACATCATGGCCGCGACCGACGCCGCGCTGGCCCGCCCGGATATCGACCCGGACCGGGTCGCCATGATGGGCGGGTCCTACGGCGGCTACATGGCCAACTGGATGGCGGGCCACACGGACCGGTTCCGGGCGATCGTGAGCCACGCCGGGCTGTGGATGCTGGACCAGATGTTCGGCACCACCGACGAGCCGATGTTCTGGCGGCCGCAATTCGGGGACCCGCTCACGGACCCGGAGATGTATGAGCTGAACTCCCCGCACCGGCACATCGGCGAGATCCGGACGCCGATGCTGGTCATCCACGGCAACAAGGACTACCGGGTGCCGGTCTCCGAGGCCCTGCGGCTGTGGTGGGACCTGTCCAGCCACGGAGCCGAGGCCAAGTTCCTCTACTTCCCCGACGAGAACCACTGGATCCTCACCCCAGGCAACGCGCGCATCTGGTACGAGACCGTGTTCGCCTTCCTGGCCCAGCACGTCCTGGGCCAGCCCTGGCAGCGTCCCGCCCTGCTCTAGCCCATAGGGTGGCTCCATGAGCGAGCCAACGGGGCACGGCGCCGAGGTGAGCGAGCCAACGGGGCGCGGTGCCGACTGGACTGAGGAGCGAGGGACGAGCGACGAGGGAAGGAGGCACAGTGAAGGGGGCACGGGGAGGCGGGCGGAGCCCCGGCGGCGAGCGAACCTAGATAAGGAGCCCGGCGACGTCGCGGCGATGTTCGACGCCATCGCGGGGCGCTATGACCTGCTGAACGACATCTTGTCCGCGGGCCAGGTCCGGATGTGGCGGCGGGCCGTGGCGCGGATCACCGCGGCCGGTCTTGGTGAGCGCGTGCTCGACCTGGCCGCGGGTACCGGAACCTCCTCGCTGACCTTCACCGCCGCCGGGGCCGACTCCGTGGCCTGCGATTTCTCCCTCGGCATGCTCACCGCCGGCCGCGCCAGGCTGGCGCGGGCCCGGGAGGGCCAGAGGCCCTCCCCCAGGGGGGTTTGGGGGGGCGGGCAGCCTTTCCCAAGGGGGGTCCGGGGGGATGGGTCCCCCCGGGAGAAAGAGCAGGGGGGATCTGGGGGGGGTCGTCCCCCCCGAGGCAGCACAGGGTCTGGGGGGGATCGTCCCCCCGGCAGACTGAGCTTCGTGGCCGGCGACGCGCTGCGGCTGCCGTTCCGGGACGAGGCGTTCGACGCGGTGACGATCTCGTTCGGGTTGCGGAACGTAGCCAGCCCCGGCGCGGCGCTGGCCGAGATGCGCCGGGTGACGCGACCGGGCGGGCGGCTGGTGGTATGCGAGTTCAGCACGATCACGATCGCGCCTGCCGATATGCTTTACCGGCGTTACCTGCTCAATGTCCTGCCCGCGATCGCGCGGCGGACGGCCCGCAACCCCGAAGCATACGAGTACCTGGCCGAGTCGATCACGGACTGGCCGGCCCAGCGCGAACTCGCCGCCACGATCGAGGCGGCGGGCTGGTCGGCCGTACGGTGGCGGGACCTGAGCTTGGGCGTCGTCGCCGTGCACGTCGGCCGCCGGGGATGACCCGCCGCAAAGCCCGGACCGGCCGGGTCTAAACTGTTGGCAAAGAATTTGTGAAGCGGTTCACAAGACATTCAGGATCTGACCAAGTGACCGAACACGCACCCCCCGACCAGACCGGCAGCGAACGCGTCGCGGCCCGGCCGCGGCCCCCCGCCGACGAGGCGGACGTTATCGTAGTCGGCGCCGGGCCGGGCTCGGCGACCGCCTTTTACCTGGCGCAGGCCGGGCTTGACGTCCTGGTGCTCGAGAAGTCCAGGTTCCCCAGGGAGAAGGTCTGCGGCGACGGGCTCACCCCACGCGCGGTCAAGGCCCTCATCGGCATGGGCATCGGCGTCAGCGAGCAGGACGGCTGGGTCAGGAACAAGGGCCTGCGCGTCATCGGCGCGGGCAAGCGGATGGAACTGCCCTGGCCCGAGCTGTCGAGCTACCCCGGCTTCGGCCTGGTCCGGACGCGCCGTGACCTGGACGAGACGCTGGCCCGCCGCGCGCAGCAGGCCGGCGCGAAGCTGCTCGAGGGCATCACCGTGACCGGCCCCGTCATCGACGAGCGCACCGGCCAGATCACCGGGGTGCTAGCGCGCGAGGACAACAAGGCCGAGCGCACCTACACCTCGCGAGTCGTGGTGGCCGCGGACGGCAACTCGTCGCGGCTATCAGTGGCGATGGGCCTGCGCAAGCGCGACGACCGCCCGCTCGGCGTCGCGGTCAGGACCTATTACCAGAGCCCGCGGCATGACGACGACTACCTGGAGTCCTGGCTCGACCTGTGGGACGGCGACCGGCTGCTGCCCGGGTACGGCTGGATCTTCGGCATGGGCGACGGGACATCCAACGTCGGCCTCGGCCTGCTGAACACGAGCGCCGCGTTCGGCAACACCGACTACCACGCCCTGCTGCGGCGCTGGCTGAAAGGCATGCCGGCCGAGTGGGGCTACACCGAGGAGAACCGCACCCAGCCGGTGCGCGGCGCGGCGTTGCCGATGGGCTTCAACCGGACCCCGCACTACTACCGGGGGCTGCTGCTGGCCGGCGACGCGGGCGGCATGGTGAACCCGTTCAACGGCGAGGGAATCGCGTACGCGCTGGAGTCCGGCGAGATCCTGGCCCGCACCGTCACGCAGGCGCTGGGGCGGGCGCGGCGGGCGGAAACCGAGCGGGTGCTCGCGGGGTACGCGGACGCCCTCAGCGACGCTTACGGCGGCTATTACACCCTCGGCCGGGTCTTCGTGAAGGCGATCGGCCGGCCACAGCTGATGCATTTCGCGACCAAGCACGGCATGTCGCGGCCCGCGCTGATGCGGTTCGCGCTCAAACTGCTCGCGAACCTGACCGATACGCACGGAGATGCGACGGACCGTCTGGTCAACGGCCTGTCCAAACTGGCACCTAACCCTGAGTGAGTAGCTATGCAGGTAGTCCCTAGGATAGGACGACGTTGGCACCGGGCCCAGCGGAGGAGGATACGTCGATGAGGCTTTACGTTCCGATATTCGTGCTGGCCCTGCTGGCTTTCGGCTTTGCCGCCTTCTCCGTCACCTTCGGCCGGATCGCCGGGCCGAGGCGGTGGAACCGGGCCAAGCTGGAGAGCTACGAGTGCGGCATCGAGCCGACGCCGATGCCGCCTGACGGGGGCCGGGTCCCGGTCAAGTACTACCTGACCGCGATGTTGTTCATCGTGTTCGACATCGAGATCATTTTCCTGTATCCCTGGGCGGTCACCTTTAACAAGCTCGGCGCCTTCGGCCTGGTCGAGATGGTGGCCTTCGTTATCACTGTGCTGGTCGCGTACGCCTACATCTGGCGGCGCGGCGGCCTGGAATGGGATTAGCCATGGGCATCGAAGAAAAGCTGCCGAGCGGCGTGCTGCTGACCTCGGTCGAGAAGGCGGCGGGCTGGGCCCGGGCCCGCTCGGTGTGGCCGGCCACCTTCGGCCTGGCCTGCTGCGCCATTGAGCTGTTCATGACCGGCGGCCCGCGGCACGACCTGGCCCGGTTCGGCATGGAACGGGCGTCCAACACCCCGCGGCAGGCGGACCTGATGGTCGTGGCGGGCCGCGTCAGCCAGAAGATGGCGCCGGTGCTCAGGCAGATCTACGACCAGATGTCCGACCCCAAGTGGGTCATCTCGATGGGCGTGTGCGCGTCGAGCGGCGGCATGTTCAACAACTACGCGATCGTGCAGGGCGTCGACCACATCGTCCCGGTGGACATCTACCTGCCCGGCTGCCCGCCGCGGCCGGAGATGCTGCTCGACTCGATCCTCAAGCTGCACGACAAGATCATGAACATGAAGCTCGGCAAGAACCGCGACCGGGAGATCACCGAGCTGGAGGAGGCGCGGCTGGGCCTGGCGCCGCTGCACCTCGCCTCGCCGGAGGGATTCCAGCTGTGAGCGGCCCGGCCGGGTCGGAGGAAACCCACGGGTCACAGGCGCCGCAGGGGCCGGTGCCACCACCCGCCGGCGAAGCCCAACCCGGCGAGGCCCGATCCGGTCAGGGGAGCGCGGGCGAGGACGATGCCAACCTGCCCGCCCGGGCCGGGGAGGCGCGGCTGGCCGAGCCGGTCGTCCGGATGGGCCTGTTCGGCGTGCAGGACACCCCGGACACCTCCGGTTACGGCCTGCTCCGGGTGCACCGGCCGCCGCCCATCGCGAGCCCGCGTCCGTACGGTTCCTACTTCGATGCCGTCGCCGACGCGCTCAACGCGTCGCTTGAGGCCGCCGGGGTCCGCTTCTCCGACGCGATCGAGCGCGTGGTCGCGGACCGGGGCGAGCTGACCTTCCACGTCCGGCGGGAGCGGCTGCCCGAGGTGGCGGCCCAGTTCCGGGACGACCCGGCGCTCCGCTTCGAGCTGTGCACCGGGGTATCCGGCGTGCACTATCTCGAGGACACCGGCCGTGAGCTGCACGCGGTGTACCACCTGCTGTCGATCACCCACAACCGCCGGGTGCGGCTCGAGGTGAGCGCGCCGGACGCGGACCCGCATATCCCCTCGGTCGTCGGCGTGTACCCGACCTGTAACTGGCACGAACGGGAGACCTGGGACTTCTTCGGGATTATCTTCGACGGGCATCCCGCGCTGACCAGGATCGAGATGCCGGACGACTGGAAGGGCCACCCGCAGCGCAAGGACTACCCGCTCGGCGGCATCCCGGTCGAGTACCGCGGGGCGAAGATCCCGGCCCCGGATGAGCGGAGGCACTACTCATGACCGCACCCCAGCCGCCGCGCGCGCCGGCCGGCGCGACCGACGCTGACGAGGAGGCCGCCGAGGGCCGCGTCTACACGGTCTCCGGCGAGGACTGGGAGGAGTTCGTGGCCGCCGCGAACGAGTCCAGGGACTTCGAGAGCGGCGAGCGCTTCGTCATCAACATGGGCCCGCAGCACCCGTCCACCCACGGGGTGCTCCGGCTGGTCCTGACGCTGGAAGGGGAGACCGTCGCCGAGGTGCGGGCGGCCATCGGGTACCTGCACACCGGCATCGAGAAGAACATGGAGTACCGCACCTGGACGCAGGGCGTGACGTTCTGCACCAGGATGGATTACCTCTCGCCGTTCTTCAACGAGACCACGTACTGTCTCGCGGTGGAACGGCTGCTCGGCATCGAGGACCGGGTGCCGGAACGGGCCCAGATCATCAGGGTCATGATGATGGAACTGAACCGGGCCGCCTCGCACCTGGCGGGAATCGGGCCGATGGGCTTCGAGCTCGGCGCGACCACCATCTTCCTGCAGGCCCTGCGCCTGCGCGAAAACATCCTCGACCTGTTTGAGCTGGTCACCGGCCTGCGGATGAACCATGGCTACATCAGGCCGGGCGGCGTGGTGCAGGACCTGCCGCCCGGCGCGCTGGAGGCGATTCGCGCGTTCGGAGACTCCTCGCCGGCCCTCGTGCATGAGCTGCGCACGCTGATTGACGCCAACCCGATCTTCATCGGCCGGACCAAGGGCGTGGCCTACCTGGACCTGGCGGGCTGCATGGCGCTCGGCGTGACCGGCCCGATGCTCCGGTCGACCGGGCTGCCCTGGGACCTGCGCAAGTCCCAGCCGTACTGCGGTTATGAGACGTACGACTTCGAGGTGCCGGTCAACGACATGTGCGACGCGTACGGCCGGTACCTGATCAGGATCGACGAGCTCGAGGAGTCGCTGAAGATCGTCAGGCAGTGCGTCGACCGGCTGGCGGCCCGCGGGCCGGGCGGCTCGGACGCCGATCCGGTGATGATCCGGGACGCAAAGATCGGCTGGCCGGCCAAGCTGTCGCTCGGCCCGGACGGCCTCGGCCCGTCGCCCGAGCACATCGCGCACATCATGGGGCAGTCCATGGAGGCGCTCATTCACCATTTCAAGCTGATCACCGAGGGATTCCGGGTGCCGGCCGGCCAGGCGTACGTCCCCGTCGAGTCCCCGCGTGGCGAACTGGGCGCGCACGTGGTGAGCGACGGCGGGACCCGGCCCTACCGGGTGCACTTCCGTGACCCGTCATTCACCAACCTGCAGTCGGTCGCCGCGATCTGCGAGGGCGGCCAGGTCGCCGACCTGATCCCGGCGATCGCGAGCATAGATCCCGTGATGGGGGGCGTGGACAGGTAATGCCGTTCAGCGACGATGTGCGCTCCCGCCTCGACGCGGGCGCGGCGCGGATCATCGGCAGGTACCCGCGGCCGAGGTCAGCGCTGCTGCCGTTGCTCCATCTCGTCCAGTCGGAGGAGGGCTTCGTCTCCCCGGACGGCATCGAGTACTGCGCGGCGAAGTTCGGGCTGAGCGAGGCGGAAGTCACCGCGGTGGTGAGCTTCTACACGATGTACAAGCGGCGGCCCGTCGGCGACTACCACGTGGGCGTGTGCACCAACACGCTGTGCGCGGTCATGGGCGGCGACCAGATCTTCAAGGAGCTCTGCGACCACCTCGGGGTCGGCAACGACGAGACGACGCCGGACGGCAAGATCATCCTCGAGCACGTGGAGTGCAACGCCGCCTGCGACTACGCGCCCGTCGTGATGGTGAACTGGGAGTTCTTCGACAACCAGACACCCGACTCGGCCCGGCAGCTCGTCGACGACCTGCGCGCGGGGAACCCGGTCAGCCCGACCCGGGGCCCGCGCCGGCTATGCACCTGGCGGGAGGCGTCCCGGATCCTGGCGGGCTTCCACGACGGCCAGGCCACCGACGGCCCGGCCGCGGGCCCGGCCAGCCTGGCCGGCCTCAAGATCGCCCAGGAGCACGGCTGGCGGGCACCCGAACCGGAGGAGACCCCGGACGGCACCGGCGATCCGCACGCGGGAGCCACCAGCTCGGCCGGCTCGGGACCGCCCGGATCCGGGGTCTCGCCCGCAGACGCCGCGGGCGGCCGGCCAGCCCCGGCTGAGCCAGCCCCGGCTGAGCCAGCCCCGGCTGAGCCAGGTAAGGAGTCGCGGTGACCGACACGCTCATCCCGGTGCTGACCGCGGACTGGGACCAGCCCGACGCCTTCACCCTGGACGGCTACCGGCGGGCCGGCGGCTGGCGGGCCCTGCCGAAGGCCCTCGCCGCCTCAGCTGACGACGTCATCGCCACGGTCAAGGACTCGGGGCTGCGCGGACGCGGCGGCGCCGGCTTCCCGACCGGCGTGAAGTGGAGCTTCCTGCCGCAGGGGGACGGCAAGCCGCATTACCTGGTGGTCAACGCGGACGAGTCCGAGCCTGGGACCTGCAAGGACATCCCGCTGCTGATGGCCAATCCGTACGTGCTCATCGAGGGCGCGGCCATCGCCGCGTACGCGATCCGGGCCAGGCACGCGTTCATCTACGTCCGCGGCGAGGTGCTGCACGTGGTGCGGCGGCTGCGGCACGCGGTGGAGGAGGCCTACGCGGCCGGCTACCTCGGCACCGACATCCTCGGCTCGGGCTTCGACCTGGACATCATCGTGCACGCCGGGGCCGGCGCCTACATCTGCGGCGAGGAATCGGCGATGCTGACCTCGCTCGAGGGGTACCGCGGCCTGCCCCGGCTCCGGCCGCCCTTCCCGGCCGTGGCGGGCCTGTACGCCTCCCCGACGGACATCAACAACGTCGAGTCGATCGCCAGCGTGCCGTCGATCGTGCTGAACGGCGCGGACTGGTTCGCCAGCCTCGGCACGGAGAAGTCGAAGGGATTCGGGATCTTCAACCTCTCCGGCCACGTGATGACCCCGGGGGCGTACGAGGCCCCGCTCGGCATCACGCTGCGCGAGCTGCTCGACCTGTCCGGCGGGATGCGAGCGGGACACCGGCTGAAGTTCTGGACGCCGGGCGGCTCATCGACCCCGCTGCTGACCGACGAGCACCTGGATGTGCCGCTGGACTTCGAATCGGTGGCCGCCGCCGGGTCCATGCTCGGCACCCGGGCGCTGATGTGCTTCGACGAGACCACCTGCGTGGTCCGCGCGGTGCTCCGCTGGACCGAGTTCTACGAGCACGAGTCCTGCGGGAAATGCACGCCGTGCCGGGAGGGGACCTACTGGATGGTCCAGGTGCTCGAACGGCTGGAACACGGCCAGGGCACCGAGGAGGACCTGACCAAGCTCCTGGACATCTGCGACAACATCCTCGGCCGTGCCTTCTGCGCCCTCGGCGACGGCGCGGTCAGCCCGATTACCTCAGGCATCCAGTACTTCAGGGACGAGTTCATGCAGCACCAGAAGGAGGGCGGCTGCCCGTTCGATCCGGCGGCCTCGACCCTCTGGGGGAACTCATGACCATCCAGACCAGCCAGGGCACCGTGACCGTCACCATCGACGGGTTCGAGATCGCGGTACCGAAGGGCACCCTGATCATCAGGGCCGCCGAGCTGCTCGGCATCCAGATCCCGCGGTTCTGCGATCACCCGCTGCTCGACCCGATCGGCGCCTGCCGCCAGTGCCTGGTCGAGGTGGAAGGCCAGCGCAAGCCGATGGCCTCGTGCACCATCGCCTGCACCGAGGGCATGGTGGTACGCACCCAGCTGACCTCGGCCGTCGCGGAGAAGGCGCAACGGGGCGTGATGGAGCTGCTGCTGGTCAACCACCCGCTGGACTGCCCGATGTGCGACAAGGGCGGCGAGTGCCCGCTGCAGAACCAGGCCATGTCCAGCGGCCAGGGCGAGACCAGGTACACGGAGCCGAAGCGGACCTTCGAAAAGCCGGTCGCCATCTCCACCGAGGTGCTGCTCGACCGTGAGCGCTGCATCTCGTGCACCCGGTGCGTCCGGGTCTCCGATGAGATCGCCGGGGATCCGTTCATCGACTTCCTCGAGCGTGGCCCGAGCCAGATGATCGGCACCGCCGAAGGCAAGCCGTTCAACTCCTACTTCTCCGGCAACACCGTGCAGGTATGCCCGGTAGGCGCGCTCACCGGCGCGGCCTACCGGTTCCGGGCCCGGCCGTTCGACCTGGTGTCGGTGCCGAGCGTGTGCGAGCACTGCGCGTCCGGCTGCCGGCAGCGCACCGACGTCAGGCGCGGCCGGGTGACGCGCCGGCTGGCGGGCGAAGACCCGGCCGTCAACGAGGAATGGAACTGCGACAAGGGCCGGTGGGCGTTCACCTACGCGACCGAGCCCGACCGGCTGACCAGTCCGCTGGTCCGGGACGAGGCCGGGGTGCTGGTTCCGGCGTCGTGGCCGCATGCGCTCGCGGTGGCCGCGGCCGGCCTGGCCGCGGCCCGGGGTGAACCGTACCCGGCACCGCAAGGCACCCCGTATGAAGGTCCGCGTGGCGTCGGCGTGCTGACCGGCGGCCGTCTGACCCTCGAGGACTCCTATGCGTACGCGAAGTTCGCCCGGGTCGCCTTGGACACCAACGACGTCGACATGCGGGCCCGTCCCCACTCGGCCGAGGAGGAGCAGTTCCTCGCCGCCCGCGTGGCCGGACGCGGCATCAGCGTCAGCTACGCCGACCTGGAGCACGCGCCGGCCGTCCTGCTGGCCGGCTTCGAGCCCGAGGACGAGTCGCCGATCGTCTTCGTGCGGCTGCGCAAGGCGGTCAGGCGAGGTGGCCTGCAGGTCTTCTCGATCGCGGCCCTGGCCAGCCCGGGACTGGTCAAGCTGGCCGGCGAGCTGCTGGCCACCCGGCCAGGGGACGAGACCGCCGCGCTGACCGCGCTCGCGGCCGGCGGTGCGCCCAGCGCCCCGGAGCCCCCCGTGGCCGGGGGGCTCCACACCCCCGGGCCTCCCCTGCAGGACTGGCAGCGGGTCGGGCAAGCGCTCGCCGCACCCGGCGCGGTGATCCTGGTCGGGGAGCGGCTCGCCGAGGTGCCGGGCGCGCTCGCGGCCGCGGCCAGGCTCGCCGATGCGTCGGGCGCGCGGCTCGCCTGGGTGCCGCGCCGGGCTGGTGAGCGGGGCGCCATCGAGGCGGGAGCCCTGCCGGGGCTGCTGCCCATCGGCCGGCCGGTGACCGACGCCGCGGCCCGCGCCGAGGTCGCCAGGACCTGGGGCAAGAGCTCGCTACCCGACCGGGCCGGACGCGACACCGCGGCGATCCTCGCCGCCGCCGCCGGAGGCGAACTCGGCGCCCTGGTGGTGGCGGGGGTAGACCCGGCTGACCTGCCCGATCCGCAGGCCGCGCTCCAGGCCATCGAGATGACCCCGTTCGTGGTCAGCCTGGAGCTGCGGGCCAGCGGGGTCACCGACCGCGCCGACGTGGTGTTCCCGGTCGCGGCCGTGGCGGAGAAGGCCGGCACGTTCGTGAACTGGGAGGGACGCGGCGGTTCGTTCGGCGCGGCGCTGCCGGTCCCCGAGGTGCGGACCGACCTGTACGTGCTCGGCGCGATCGCCGACCAGATGGATGTCCACCTCGGCCTGCCCGACGCGGCGGCCGCTCGCGCGGAACTCGCCGCGCTCGGCACCTGGCGCGGCGACCACCCGGAGCCGCCCATGGTCACGCAGGCCTGGCCCGGCGTCCCCCCGGCCCATCACGTCCGCGGCTCAGGCGTCCTCGACGTCCGGCTGGCGACGTGGCACCAGCTGCTGGACAGCGGGCGCATGCAGGACGGCGAGCCGTCCCTGGCGGGCACGGCCCGGCCGGTGGTGGCCAGGATGTCCGCGGCGACCGCCGCGGAGGCCGGCGTGGCCGACGGCGATAAGGTAACCGTGGCCAGCGACCGGGGTTCGGTGACGGTTCCCGCCGAGGTGGTGCCGATGGCGGACGACGTGATCTGGCTTCCCGCGGCCGGCCTGCCCGAAGCGGACCAGCTGGAGGCCGACCCGCTGGCGCCTTCCGCCGGTGTCCCGTACCCCGGCAGCCCGGAGCCCGCGGGGCGCGCCAGCTCTACCATCCGCGCCAACCTCGGTGCGGGGCACGGCGCCACGGTCACGCTGAGGAGGCCGCAATGATGGACCAGGGGGCACTGGGGCAGGTGCTCGCCGCTCCCCCCCCGGACCCGACGCTCGCCGACTTCTATCAGCTCATCTGGTGGATGGTGCTGCTGAAGGTCGCCATCGTCTTCGTGTTCCTGCTGGTCACGACGATCTTGATGATCTGGGCGGAACGGCGGGTCATCGGCCGGATGCAGAACCGCCCGGGCCCCAACCGGGCCGGGCCGTTCGGCCTGCTGCAGCCGGTCGCGGACGCGCTCAAGCTGCCGCTGAAGGAAGACATCATCCCCAGCGGCGCGGACCAGCTGGTATTCGTGATCGCGCCGGTCATTTCGGGGGCGATCGCCTTCGTCGCCTTCTCGGTCATCCCGTGGGGTCCGGAAGTCTCGATCTTCCACCACTACACCCCGCTGCAGCTCACCGACCTGCCGGTGGCGGTGCTGCTCATCCTGGCCATGAGCTCGGTCGGCGTATACGGGATCGTGCTGGCCGGCTGGGCCTCGGGGTCGCCCTACTCGCTGCTCGGCGCGCTGCGCTCGGCCGCGCAGGTGATCAGCTACGAGATCGCGATGGGGCTGGCCTTCGTGGCGGTGTTCCTGTACGCGGGCTCGCTGTCCACCACCGCGATCGTCAACGCCCAGCAGCACGAGTGGTACGCGTGGCTGCTGCCCGTCTCGTTCGTGGTCTACCTGTTCACCATGGTCGGCGAGACCAACCGGCTGCCGTTCGACCTGCCCGAGGGCGAGGGCGAGCTGGTGGCCGGCTACCACACCGAGTACTCCTCGATGAAGTTCGCGATGTTTTACCTCGCCGAGTACATCAACATGATCACGGTCTCCGCGCTCGCGACCACGCTGTTCCTCGGCGGCTGGCGGGCGCCGTGGCCGCTGTCGCTGTGGTCGGGCGCGAACAGCGGCTGGTGGCCGGTGCTGTGGTTCCTGATCAAGGTCTTCATCTTCTTGTTCGGCTACATCTGGCTGCGCGGCACGTTGCCCCGCGTCCGGTACGACCAGCTGATGGCCCTCGGCTGGAAGGTCCTCATCCCGGTCTCCATCGTCTGGATCCTGCTGATCGCCACCGTCCGCGCCTGGCGGCTGGACAGCCACAGCCCGGCCCCGTACGTCGTGTTCGGCGTGGTCATCGTGCTCATCCTGGCGCTGGTCTGGATGTGGGACAGCGCCGCCCAGCGGCGGGCGCTGCTATTCGACCAGCCGAAGGACGAAACAGACCCCGAACAGGTCCTTTCCACCTCGGGCTTCCCGGTGCCGCCGCTGGACCTGCCGCATTACCACGGCGTCGGCCTTGATGCCGAGGCCGGCGCCATCCATCCGGACACCTCCCCTAAGGAGGTCACAGGTGCTTGATTTCCTCAACCCGATCAAGGGCTTCGGGGTGACCTTCACCGAGATGTTCAAGAAGGTCGACACCGTCGAGTACCCGGAGGTCAAACGGCCGACGGCGCCGCGCTTTCACGGCCACCACCAGCTGAACCGGTGGCCGGACGGGCTGGAGAAGTGCATCGGCTGCGAGCTGTGCGCGTGGGCCTGCCCGGCCGACGCCATCTACGTCGAGGGCCGGGACAACACGGCGGCGGAGCGGTACTCGCCAGGGGAGCGCTACGGGGCCGTCTACCAGATCAACTACCTGCGCTGCATCTTGTGCGGGATGTGCATCGAGGCCTGCCCGACCCGGGCGCTGACCATGACCAACGAGTACGAGATCGCCGACGACAGCCGGGAAAACCTGATCTGGACCAAGGAGCAGCTGGTCGTGCCGCTGGTGCCCGGGATGGAGGCGCCGCCGCATCCGATGCGCCTAGGCGAAAACGAGAAGGACTACTACCTGCTGGGTGCGGCCGGCGTGGTGGCGGGACCGCGCGCGCCGGGCATGGCCGGGCCGGGCGGCCAGTCCGGCCCCGCGGTCTTTGCCGGAGCCGAAGACGCGCCGCCGACATGGGGCGCTGGCGACGTCGACGTGGCGATCGCCGACGACGCGGCCGGGGAGGCCACACCGCCCGCCGCCGGCGCGCCTCCTGACGCCAGCCCGGAAGCCGGGCCGCAGGCACCGGGCGAAGCGCCGGCGGGGGAGGCGGAAAGATGACACACGTCCTCGCCGCGGCCGGCACCAACACGGACGTGATCGCGCGGGAGACCATCTTCTGGATCCTCGCCGTCGCCTCGGTGGGGGCGGCGCTGGCCATGATCCTGGTCCGGCGGGCCGTGCACTGCGCCCTGATGCTCGCCGTCGTGATGCTGTCGCTGGCCACCATGTACGCCATGCAAGGTGCGCCCTTCCTCGCGTTCGTGCAGATCATCGTGTACACCGGCGCCGTCCTCATGCTGTTCCTCTTCGTCATCATGCTGATCGGGATCAGCTCGTCGGACTCGGTCGTGGAGACGATCAAGGGCCAGCGGATGGCGGCCGGCCTGGTCGCTATCGGCTTTTTCGTGATCTTGATCCTCGGCATCGGGCACGCGGCCCTCGGCCCGGCGGCCCGGCCCACCGTGGCGAACGGGGCGGGCAACGTGACCGGGCTCGCGACCCTGATCTTCACCACCTACGTGTTCCCGTTCGAGGTCACCGGCGCGCTGCTCATCACGGCGGCGCTCGGCGCGATGGTGCTCGCGCACCGCGAGCGCACCTCACCCAAGCCGACCCAACGTGGCCTCGCCGACAAGAGGCTGCGCAGCGGCCAGCTGGCACCTGACCCGTCGCCGGGCGTCTACGCGCTGCACGACGCCGCGGACCGGCCGGCCCTGCTGCCCGACGGAAGTCCTTCGGAGCTTTCTGTCAGCTCGGTGCTGTCCCCGCGGGCCGTGACGCAGGCACCACCGTCCGTTCCGCCCAAACCAGAGCCGCCTGCCATCACGGCGGAAAGCGGCGAGCGGGAGCCCGCCCCGTCCGGGAGGGCCGACTCATGAGCCCGGTGCACTACGTAGCGCTTTCGGTGATCTTGTTCGTGATCGGCGGGGTCGGCGTGCTCGTGCGGCGCAACGCCATCGTCGTGTTCATGTGCATCGAGCTGATGCTGAACGCGTGCAACCTGGCGTTCGTGGCGTTCGGCAGCATGCACGGCAACCTGGACGGGCAGGTCATCGCGTTCTTCGTGATGGTCGTGGCCGCCGCCGAGGTCGTCGTGGGCCTCGCGATCTTGATGGCGATCTTCCGGGCCCGCCGGTCGGCCTCGGTGGACGACGCCAACCTGCTGAAGTACTGAGCCGAAGGGATGACGACGTTGACTGCCTCGGCTCATGCGCACGCGCTGGCCGCGACCGTGACCACCGCCGTGCCGGCCACGGGCGCGCTGCGGCTGTCGTGGCTGCTGCTCGCCTTCCCGCTGTTCGGGGCGGCCGTGCTGCTACTCGGCGGCCGTCGCACCGACCGGTGGGGGCACCTGCTCGGCGTGGCGATGCCGGTCGCGTCGTTTGTCTACGCCATGATCGCCTTCTTCGCCCTGCTCGGGGACACCGACCGCAGCCAGGACGAGCACCTGTACACGTGGATCGCGGTGGGGCACTTCCAGGCGAACGTGTCGTTGCTGACCGACCAGCTGTCGATCTGCTTCGTGTTGCTGATCACCGGGGTCGGGTCGCTGATCCACATCTACTCGGTCGGCTACATGGCGCACGACCCCGGCCGGCGCCGGTTCTTCGGCTACATGAACCTGTTCATCGCGTCCATGCTGCTGCTGGTGCTGGCCGACAACTACCTGGTGCTGTACGTCGGGTGGGAGGGCGTCGGCCTGGCCTCCTACCTGCTGATCGGGTTCTGGCAGTACAAGCCCTCGGCGGCGGTCGCGGCCAAGAAGGCGTTCATCGTCAACCGCGTCGGCGACGCCGGCCTCACGCTGGCCATCTTCCTGATGTTCAGCGAGTTCGGCACGACCTCGTTCACCGGGGTGTTCGGCTCGGTGCGCTCCGGCGGCAGCGGCGTGGCCACCGCGCTCGGCTTTTTGCTGCTGCTCGGCGCCTGCGGGAAGTCCGCCCAGGTGCCGCTGCAGTCCTGGCTGCTTGACGCGATGGAGGGCCCCACGCCCGTGTCGGCGCTGATCCACGCGGCCACCATGGTCACCGCCGGGGTGTACCTGCTGGTGCGGTCCAACCCGATTCTCGCCATCGCCCCCGACGCCCGGGTGGCGGTGGCTATCGTGGGCACGGTCACGCTGCTGGTCGGCGGCATCATCGCTTCCGCCAAGGACGACATCAAGAAGTCTCTCGCCGGGTCCACCATGAGCCAGATCGGCTACATGTTCCTGGGGGCCGGCCTCGGCCCGTCCGGGTATGTGTTCGCGATCGCGCTCCTGCTCGCGCACGGGTTCTACAAGGCGTGCCTGTTCCTCGACGCCGGCTCGATCATGCACTCCATGAACGACGAGGTGAACATGCGGCGGTTCGGCGGCCTGGCCCGGTACCTGCCGATCACCTACGTCACGTTCGGCATCTCCTACCTCGCCATCGCCGGCATTCCGCCGTTCTCCGGCTTCTTCACCAAGGACCCCATCATCGGGGCGGACTTCAGCGAGCACGGCAACGCGGGCTGGATTCTCGGCATCTGCGCGCTGATCGGCGCGGGCATCACCGGGTTCTACATCACCAGGATGCTGCTCATGACCTGGCACGGGAAGCCGCGCTGGGAGGAGGAGGTGCCCGCTCAGCGGCGCGATGCGGGGGGTGCCGGGCCATCGGGGTCTGGGGTCTCCCCAGGGAGTACCGTGTCCCCCCGGGCTAGCACGGGCCAGGAGACCGAGCACGCGCCCGCGCCGCACCCGCACGAGTCGCCGCCGGTGATGACCTTCCCGCTGATCGTGCTCGCGATCGGTGCGGCCGGGGCCGGCGCCTTCCTCGTCGTCGACGACCGGCTCCAGGACTTCCTCGCCCCGGTCGTCGGGGTACCGCCGGTCGAGCACGGGATCATCACGGTTTCCTCGATCGTGTCACTGGTGCTGGCCCTGGTCGGCATCGGCCTCGCCTGGATGATTTACGGCCGGGTCCCGGTCCCCGCGACGGCCCCCGCGGGGCGATTTCTCACCGTCGCCGCCCGCAAGGACCTCTACGGCGACGCGTTCAACGAATCGGTCCTGATGCGGCCCGGCCAGTGGCTGACCAGGCTGTCGGTGTACTTCGACAACAAGGACCTGGACGGGCTCGTGAACTCGCTGGCCGCCGCGGTGGGCGGGACGTCGGGCCGGCTGCGCAAGCTGCAGACCGGCTTCGTGCGCTCCTATGCGCTGTCCATGTTCTTCGGCGCCGCGGTGCTGGTCACCTTGCTCCTACTGGTGAGGATCTGATGAATGGCTTCCCCTGGCTGACCGTCGCGGGCGCGGTGCCGCTCGCGGGGGCTCTGGTGATCTCGCTGATCCCCGGCCTCCCGGCGGACAGCGCCGAGGCCGACCGGCGCGCGCGCGAAGCCCTGGCCAAGTGGCTGGCGCTGGCGTTCACGCTGGTGACGCTGGTCATCGTGATCGTTATCGCGGTCAAGTTCCAGGTCGGCGGCCCGAACTACCAGTTCACCGAGGTCTACTCGTGGATCCCGACGTTCGGTGTCCACTACGCGGTCGGCGTCGACGGTATCGCCCTGGTGCTTATCGCCATGTCCGCGGTGCTGATGCCGGTGGTGATCCTGGCCTCCTGGCACGACGCGGATACGGCCAGCCCCGGCGCCACCGCGGCGCCCGCGCCGTCCGGCGCCGCGCCCGTGTCGTCCGGCGCCGCGCCCGTGTCGTCCAGCGCCGCGCCCGCGTCGGCGCGGCCGCGGCACAGCGTGAAGACGTACTTCGCGCTGATGCTGGTGCTCGAGACGATGATGATCGGCGTCTTCGCGGCCACCGACGTCTTCCTGTTCTACGTGTTCTTCGAGGCCATGCTGATCCCGATGTACTTCATGATCGGCAGCTACGGCGTCGGCAAGCGGCAGTACGCGGCGGTCAAGTTCCTGCTCTACAGCCTGCTCGGCGGGCTGCTCATGCTGGTCGCGGTCATCGCGCTTTACGTGTACTCCACCCACAGCGCCGCGACCGGCTACCACGGTTCCTTCCTGTTCAGCGAGCTGATCCATGTGTCGCTCAGCTCGACCGTGCAGAAGTGGCTGTTCCTGGGGTTCTTCATCGCGTTCGCGATCAAGGCGCCGCTGTGGCCGTTCCACACCTGGCTGCCGGACGCCGCGGCGGCGTCGCAGCCGGGCGCCGCGGTGCTGCTGGTCGGCGTACTGGACAAGGTCGGCACGTTCGGGATGCTGCGGTACTGCTTCGAGCTGTTCCCGGCCGGCGCGAAGTACTTCACGCCGCTGGTCATCACGCTGGCCGTGATCGCGGTCTTGTACGGAGCTGTCGTCGCGATCGGCCAGCAGGACATGAAGCGGCTGATCGCCTACACCTCGGTCTCCCACTTCGGCCTGATCACGCTCGGCGTCTTCGTGATGACGAGCCAGGGCGTGGCGGGCGCGACGCTCTACATGGTCAACCACGCGTTCGCCACCGGCGCGCTGTTCCTGCTGGCCGGGTTCCTCATCATCAGGCGCGGCTCGGACCGGATCGCGGACTACGGCGGCGTGCAGAAGGTCGCCCCGGTGCTGGCCGGGCTGTTCCTGATCTCCGGGCTGGCCGGGCTCTCGCTGCCGGGTCTTTCCACCTTCGTCAGCGAGTTCCTCGTCCTGCTCGGGACCTTCTCCCGGTACAAGCTGCCCGCCATCTTCGCCACCGCGGGGATCATCCTGGCCGCGATCTACATCCTGTGGATGTACCAGCGCGTGGCGGGCGGGCCGGTCCGCGAGCAGGTGGCCGGGATGAAGGACCTCGGGTGGCGGGAACTGCTGGCGGTCGCGCCGCTGATCGCGTTGATCATCGGGGTTGGCGTCTACCCCCAGCCGGTGCTCAACATCATCAATCCCGCCGTGCGGGTGACGATGGCGCAGGTGCACACGACCGATCCGGTGCCCGCGCATCCCGTGCCCGGCTACTACACGGCCGCCGTTTATACGATGGCCGCCGCGCAGAAGGGAATCGCACCGTGACCGGGGTCCTTGCTGCGTCGACGACGGGCGCGATCCGCCCGCCCATCATCGAGTACAGCCAGCTCGCGCCGATGCTGGTCGTCTTCGCCGCGGCGGTGGTCGGGGTGCTGGTCGAGGCGTTCGTGCCGCGGCCCTTCCGCCGCACCGTGCAGATGGTGCTCGCGCTGGGCTCGCTGGTCGCCGCGTTCATCCTGACCATCGTGGTGGCCGGGTCCAAGACCATCTTCGCTGCCGGCAGCCCGGGGCACATCGCCGCGATGGGGGCGGTCGCGGTCGACCGGCCCACCCTGTTCATCCAGGGCACGATCCTGGTCCTGGCCTTCGTGAGCGTGCTGCTCATCGGTGATACGAGCAACAGCCCGTTCGTCGCGCAGGCCGCCGCCACGCCGGGCAGCCCAGAGGAACGCGAAGGCCTGGTCGCCGGGATCTTTCACACCGAGATCTTCCCGCTGACGATGTTCGCGGTCGGCGGGATGCTGCTGTTCCCGGCCGCGAACGACCTGCTGACCATGTTCGTCGCGCTCGAGGTGCTGTCGCTGCCGCTGTACCTGCTGTGCGGGCTGGCGCGGCGCCGCCGCCTGCTCTCGCACGAGGCGGCCATGAAGTACTTCCTGCTCGGCGCCTTCTCCTCGGCCTTCTTCCTGTTCGGCGTGGCGATGCTGTACGGCTTCTCCGGCTCGGTCACGCTGTCGGCCATCGCGTCGGAGGCGGCGAGCAACACCGCCAACTCGACCCTGCTGTACGCGGGCATCGCGTTGCTCGGCCTCGGGCTGCTGTTCAAGATCGGGGCGGTGCCGTTCCACAGCTGGAAGCCCGACGTCTACCAGGGCGCGCCGACGCCGGTGACCGCGCTGATGGCGACCTGCACCGTGGTGTCGGCCTTCGGCGCGCTGCTGCGCGTCTTCTTCGTCGCCTTCGGCAACCTGACGTGGGACTGGCGCCCGGCGCTGTGGGTGATCGCCGTCCTCACCATGATGGTGGGCGCCGTCGTCGCCATCACCCAGACCGACGTCAAGCGGCTGCTCGCCTACTCCTCCATCGCGCACGCCGGGTTCATTCTCACCGCGGTCATCGCGACCAGCGCGGCGGCGCTGTCGGGCGCCCTGTTCTACCTGGCCGCGTACGGTCTCACCACGATCGGCGCGTTCGCGGTGATCACCCTGGTGCGGGATCCGGGCGGCGAGGCCGGCCACCTGTCCCGGTGGGCGGGGCTGGGCCGCCGGTCGCCGCTGGTCGCCGGCATCTTCGCGCTGTTCCTGCTGGCCTTCGCGGGCATCCCGCTGACCAGCGGATTCACCGGGAAGTTCGCGGTCTTCCAGGCCGCGATCGCCGCGGGTGAGACACCGCTCGTGATCGTCGGCGTGCTGGCCAGCTCGATCGCCGCCTTCTTCTACGTCCGCGTGATCGTGCTCATGTTCTTCAGCGACCCGATTCCCGACGGCCCGGAAGTGATGGTGCCGAGCGTGTTCACCGGAACCGCGGTGGGGATCGGCGTCGTGGCGACCGTCGTGCTCGGCATCGTGCCCGAACCGGTCCTGAGCCTGGCGAGTCATGCGGCCAATAACCTGTTCGTCAGTTAGGGCGCGCCTCGAGCGCCTCGAGGGGCTCAGGGCGCGGCCCGAGGCGCTCAGGGCGCGGCCCGAGGCGCTCAGGGCGCGGCCCGAGCCGGGAGGCCGGCCCGGGGCGGTTGGCCGCGGGCGGGGCGGGCATACTCGGAAGTTCGAGGCGTTTGCGCGTGCCGACGACGTGGAGAGCTTGTGATCATCGCAGTTCCCGTAGATTTCCCGGATTCCGCCCTCGCGGCGGAGGTGCTTGACGATCTCGCCAGGGTGGAGGAGGTGCTGGCCGAGACGGCGCATCCCGACGACGGACTGCTGACCGAAGCGTCCAGGCACCTCATCGCGGCGGGGGGCAAGCGCTTCCGGGCTATGCTCGTGCTGCTGGCGTCTCAGTTCGGTGATCCTAAGGATCCGCGGGTCATCCAGGCCGCGGTGGCGATCGAGCTCACCCACCTGGCCACGCTGTTCCACGACGACGTCATGGATGAGGCCCTGGTCCGCCGCGGTTCTTCCTCGGTCAACTCCCGGTGGGGTAATTCCGTCGCGATCCTCACCGGCGACTTCCTGTTCGCGCAGGCCTCGAAGATTCTCGCCGACCTCGGCCCGGAAGCCGTCCGGCTCCAGGCCGAGACGTTCACCCGGCTGGTCACCGGGCAGATGGCGGAAACCATCGGCCTGCGCGGCGGCCAGGACCCGCTCGACTTCTACCTGCAGGTGATCACGGAGAAGACCGGATCGCTGATCGCCACCTCCGGCCAGTTCGGCGCCCTGTTCTCCGGAGCCCCGCCCCAGATCGCGGACACGATCGCGGTGGCCTGCGAGCAGCTCGGCGTGGCGTGGCAGCTGTCCGATGACGTGATCGACATCGCGAGCGAGGAGGCCCAGTCGGGCAAGACGCCGGGCACGGACCTGCGCCAGGGCGTGCGGACGCTGCCCGTTCTGTACGCGCTGCGGTCCACGGCGCCTGCCGATGCGCGGCTGCGCTGGCTGCTAGAGGAGGCCGACCTGACCGATGAGGCCCTGCTCGGCGAGGCCCTCGGGCTGCTGCGCGGCCATCACGCGATGAAGGAATCCCGCTCGGACGTGCTGAACTGGGCCCTGGGGGCCAGGACCGAGATCATGCGGCTGCCTGACGTGCCGGCCCGGGCGGCCTTCCTGGCGCTGTGCGAATTCGTGGAGAAGCGCACCGGGTAGCCTCCCGACGGGCGCCAACGCGGCTTCGGCGAAACTAACGGACAAACGATCGTGCTACCTTGTCGATGGTGACGGGGGAAGCCTGGGCCGGCGACCGCTCTTGGCCGCGGCGGCCGCGCGCCGACGGGGAACGGACCCGTGACGCTATCCTGCACGCGGCCGCGTCACTGGCCACCGTCGGCGGGCTCGAGGGTTTGTCGCTCGGCCGGGTGGCCTCGGCCGTGGGGATGACCAAGAGCGGCTTGTCCGCGTATTTCGGCTCTGCCCAGGAACTTCAGCTGGCGACCGCGGCCGAGGCGGCCCGGGTCTTCGCCGAGGAAGTCGTCTCACCCGCGCTGGCGGCCCCGCCCGGCCTGGCCCAGCTGACCGCGGTGTGCGAGGCGTTCTTCGCCCACCTGGAGCGGCGGGCGTTCCCCGCGGGATCCTTCCTGGCCAGCGCGGCCCTGGAGATGAGCACCAGGCCCGGGCCGGCCACGGACCTGATCGCCGCGTTCCAGTCCCAGTTCGGGGCGCTGCTGCGGGGCTTCGCGGTCACCGCGCTGGCCCGCCGTGAGCTGCCGGACAGCGAGGACCCCGACCGGCTGGCCTTCGAGCTGAACGGGATCATCCTGGCCACCGACACCAACTTCGTCCTGCACGACGACCAGGCCGTCCTGGACCTGGCCCGGCAGATCGTCCGCCAGCGCCTCGGCGGCGGCCCGACAGCTGACTAGCTCGCGACTTGCCCTGCTGCGGGCGCTTTCCAGCACCGGCTCGATGTTCCATCGAGCCGCATGGGACCGGCTCGATGTTCCATCGAGCCGCTTCGCTTCCTCCGCCCACGATGCCGAAGGGGTTGGTGTGACTAGGGAGACTGGCATCCAGGGACAGTCGGTGAAGCCGGTCAAGAACCGAGCCTGACTGCTTAAATCAGCCCTCGGGTCGGCTTAGTTCACTTCCCAGGTGTCATTGCCGGCCAGCAGGGCAGCCAGGTCACCCGGCCCGCTCTGGCGGCGGGCGGTGACGATCTGCTCCGCCATCAGCTGGTCGTAGCTGGCCTGCTCGACCTGGCGGAAGACGCCCACCGGGGTGTGCCGGAAGTCGGCGGTGTCCAGCCGGGACAATGCGAACGCGTAGGACGGATCGGGCCGGCGCGCGTCGTGCGTGATCAGCGTGCCGGGGTCGGCTCCGGCGACCTCGACCGCCTCGAGCTGGCCGTGACGGCCGAACCGCAGCCCCTGCGAGCCGCCCGCGAACCGGATCGGCGCGCCGTGCTCGAGCCTGATCATCCGCTCGTCGTTGGCGCCCGCGTCCTTCAGCGGGGCGAACGCGTCGTCGTTGAAGATGGGGCAGTTCTGGTAGATCTCGATGAACGCGGCGCCCTGGTGATCCGCCGCCGCCCGCAGCACCGACGTCAGGTGCCTGCGGTCAGAGTCGATCGTCCTGGCCACGAAGCTGGCGTCGGCGCCGAGCGCCAGCGACACCGGGTTGAACGGGTGGTCCAGCGAGCCGAACGGGGTGGACTTGGTGACCTTGCCCTGCTCGGAGGTCGGCGAGTACTGGCCCTTGGTCAGCCCGTAGATCCGGTTGTTGAACAGCAGGATCTTGATGTTGACGTTGCGCCGCAGCGCGTGGATCAGGTGGTTGCCGCCGATGGACAGCGCGTCGCCGTCGCCGGTGATGACCCAGACCGACAGGTCGGGCCGGGACGCGGACAGGCCGGTGGCGATCGCGGGCGCGCGACCGTGGATGGAGTGCATCCCGTAGCTGTTGACGTAGTAAGGCAGCCGGGAGGAGCACCCGATCCCGGAGATGACGACGACGTTCTCGCGCGGCACCTCAAGCTCGGGCAGGAACGCCTGGAAGGCGGCCAGGATGGCGTAGTCGCCGCAGCCAGGGCACCAGCGCACCTCCTGGTCCGTCTTAAAATCTTTGGTGGCCGAACGGACAGTGGCCTTAGGCACCAGGGTCAGCGAGGCGAACCGGTGTGGTTCGCCTTCCCCGTGGCCCGCCTGCCCGGCCACCGGGCCGTGACCGTTGGTTTCAGCCCCGTTGGTTTCAGCCATGACCGATCACATCCTCGATGACGTCGGCGAGCTCGGCCGCCTGGAACGGGAGGCCTCGGACCTGGTTGTAGGAGATTACGTCGACCAGGAACCGGCCGCGCAGCAGCAGCGCGAGCTGGCCGAGGTTAATTTCAGGGACGAGAACCTGGTCGTAGCGGCCCAGCACGTCCGCCAGGTTCGGCGGGAACGGGTTGAGGTGACGCAGGTGCGCCTGGGCGACGTCGTGCCCGGCCCGGCGTACCCGACGGACCGCGGCACCGATGGAGCCGAAGGTGGAACCCCAGCCGAGCACCAGGACGCGGGCGGCGCCGTCCGGGTCGTCTACGTCCAGCGGCGGTATGTCGGCCGCGATCCCGTCGACCTTCGCCTGGCGCAGCCGGACCATCCGGTCGTGGTTGTCGGGATCGTAGGAGATCGTCCCGGTGATGTCGGCCTTCTCGATGCCGCCGATCCGGTGCTCCAGGCCGGGGGTGCCCGGGATGGCCCAGGGGCGGGCCAGGGTTACCGGGTCGCGCCGGAACGGCTCGAACTCGCCGGCGTCCTCGCCGGCCGGCTCGCGAAGGCGAACTCCTGGCTCAGGTCGGGCAGGCCGGCGGTGTCCGGGATACGCCACGGCTCGGAGCCGTTGGCCAGGTAACCGTCGGAGAGCAGGATCACCGGGGTGCGGTACTTCACCGCGATCCTGGCCGCCTCGATGGCCGCGTTGAAGCAGTCAGATGGGCTGGCCGCGGCGACGATCGGCACCGGTGACTCGCCGTTCCGGCCGAACATCGCCTGCAGCAGGTCACCCTGCTCGGTCTTGGTCGGCATCCCGGTGGACGGCCCGGCCCGCTGGATGTCGCAGATGAGCAGCGGCAGTTCGACCGAGACGGCCAGTCCGACGGTTTCCGCCTTCAGCAGCATGCCGGGCCCGGAGGTAGCGGTGACGCTCAGCGAGCCGCCGAACGAAGCCCCCAGGGCCGCGCCGACGGCGGAGATCTCGTCTTCGGCCTGGAACGTGCGGACCCCGAAGCGCTTGTGCTTGGCGAGCTCGTGCAGGATGTCAGACGCCGGCGTGATCGGGTAGGAGCCGAGGAACAACGGCAGCCCGGCCAGCTGCGACGCGGCTATGAGCCCGTAAGAAAGGGCCGTGTTGCCGCTGATATTCCGGTAGGTGCCCGGCGCGTGCGGGGCGGGCTTGACCACGTACCTGACCGAGAACGCCTCGGTGGTCTCGCCGAAGTTCCAGCCCGCCTGGAAGGCGGCCAGGTTGGCCTGCATGATCTCGGGCTTGGTGGCGAACTTGGCCTTGAGGAAGCCGAGCGTGCCCTCGCCGGGCCGGTCATACAGCCAGGAGAGCATGCCGAGCGCGAACATGTTCTTCGCCCGCTCGGCGTCCTTCCTGGTGATGTCGAAGGCCTCTAGGGCCCTGACGGTCATCGAGGTGATCGGCACCGCGTGCACGTTGTACTGCTCCAGCGAGGAATCCTCGAGCGGGCTGCCCTGGTAGCCGACCTTGGTCAGGTTCCGCTTGGTGAACTCGTCGGTATTGACGATCAGGTCGCCGCCCCGGGGCAGGTCCTTGATGTTGGCTTTCAGCGCCGCGGGGTTCATGGCGATGAGCACGTCCGGCGCATCACCAGGTGTGAGGATATCGTGGTCGGCGAAATGCAGCTGGAAACTTGATACGCCGGGGAGCGTGCCGGCCGGGGCCCTGATTTCCGCCGGGAAATTGGGCAGGGTGGACAGGTCATTGCCGAAGACCGCCGTCTCCTGCGTGAACCTGTCTCCCGCGAGCTGCATGCCGTCACCAGAATCACCGGCGAACCTGATGATGACATGATCGAGCGTCTGGACCTGCTTGGTCACAGTAAGAAGACCTCCTCCACACGCCGCGGCCAGGCGCTCACCGCGCACCACCCCACGGCCGGGGGCATGAGTTAGGGCGGTTCAAATATTACGCTCAAACAGCACCCGAAACGAACGTTCAGCCGCGCAATGATATTCCCCGGCTCATCTTCGGCCTAGCGCCGTCAATGTAGTTTGTGACAGATTCCGGTAAGAACTCCGTCGCCCGGCGTCAGCATAGTCCCAGCGCCTAGCGCGTGGCCTGGGGACCATCGCGATCACGCCACGGCGCCGATGTGAGTGCGGCCGCTGGGAGGTGCATGGCTGTGCGCGGTTACGCGCTGCGGGCAGCCGACCGGGCTGGCGCGGTCGCCGGGCTGACGACCGCGCTGGTGGTGCTGATAGCCGGCTGCGCCCTGATCGGGATCGGCGCGGCAGGCGCGGGCGGCGCGGTCGTGGCGATCGCGGCGGCGGTGGTGCTTATCGCGGTCGCCTTCGCCTGCTGCGACCGCCTGGCGCTTTCCGCG
Source organism: uncultured Actinomycetes bacterium (assembly GCA_963806335.1). Taxonomy (GTDB): domain Bacteria; phylum Actinomycetota; class Actinomycetes; order Streptosporangiales; family Streptosporangiaceae; genus Palsa-504. The sequence goes on along the minus strand of CAWDXO010000002.1, from coordinate 8,603 downwards.
ATGCTGGCCCGTCCGGTCGGCGAGGTGGAGCACCCCGAGCTCTACCGCCTGGTCCGGGAGCTGAGCAAGGCCGGGCGGCTGCCGGTACCGCGCCTGTACCTGTCGCCGGCCGAGCAGCCGAACGTGTTCACAGTCGGCCGCGGCCCGCGTACCGCGGCGGTCTGCTGCACCGAAGGCCTGTTCCGGGTGCTTGACGAGGCCGGGCTGCGGGCCGTGCTCGGACATGAGCTCGCGCACGTGTCCGGCCAGGACCTCATGGCCTCCTCGGTGTCCGCGGGCCTGGCGTCCGTCATCACGTTCCCGGCCGGCCTGGGCAGGCTCGGGCGTTCGCGCCATTCTCCGGCGGCCGAAGGTGCCGGCCGCTCCGGCCTGGGCGCGGTCGAAACGATGCTGATGCTGGTGCTCGGGCCGATCGCCGCGCTCGTCATCCGGCTCGCCGTGACCTCCGAGCGCGAGTACCGGGCCGACGCGACGGGCGCCTGGCTGGCGGGCGACCCGCTGGCCCTGGCCCGGGCCCTGCGCACGATCGACGCCGACGCGGCCGAGCTGGCCCTGCCCCCCGACGGGCGGCGGATTTCGGTCGGCCACCTGATGATCGCCAGTCCGTTCCGGATGGAGGGAGTCGCCCGGCTGTTCCTGACCCACCCGCCCGCGGCCGAGCGGGTCCGCAGGCTCGAAGCCCTGGCGGGCTACCGCCGCTAGCCGCCTTCGGCTCTGGGCGCTGGCCGCCCATGTACCCGTTGACGTGCCCAAACGCTACTCAGCCAGGCGGCGTCGAGCGTTGTTGTACGGCCGGGATGGGCCGAGCGATCGCCGGGGACTGCCGCCGACGCGTTCAGCGGTAGTTGACGAACTGCAGGGCGAAGTCGAATTCCTTGCCTTTCAGCAGCGAGATGACTGTCTGGAGGTCATCCTTCTTCTTGGCCGAGACGCGCAGCTCCTCACCCTGGACCTGGGCCCGGACGCCCTTCGGGCCCTCGTCCCGGATGATCTTGGAGATCTTCTTGGCGTTGTCCTGGGTGATGCCCTCCTTGAGGGCGACCGTCATCCGGTACTCCTTGCCAGAAGGCCTGGGATCGTCCGCGTCCAGGGTCTTGAGCGAGACGCCGCGCTTGACTAGCTTGTCCTTGAAGACGTCAAGAACGGCCAGGGCGCGCTCCTCGCTGTTGGCGCGGATGTCCACGGCGTGCTCGCCGGACCAGCTGATGCTCGCGCCGACGCCGCGGAAGTCGAATCGCGTGCCGATCTCCTTGGCCGCCTGGTTGAGCGCGTTGTCAACTTCCTGGCGGTCGAGTTTGGACACGATGTCAAAGGAAGACTCTTGGGATGCCACGGCTCCAGGCTAGACGTGCCGGCCGTCGGCGTCATACCGAATCCGCCGGCGGCTTACGTCACCGGTGCTGCCGCCTCGCCCCAGCGGCCGTGCCCGCTACGCCAGCCGTTCACCCCGCACCGACCGCAGAAGGCCAGGTCGCCCGCCGGAAAGAAGTCGGCTTACCGTCCAGCCGCGTCTTGGGCTATCCTTCTCTGTGCCGCTAGATCTAGCGGCTAAAGGCAGGTTGCCCGAGTGGCCAAAGGGAGCGGTCTGTAAAACCGTCGGCTCAGCCTACGTTGGTTCGAACCCAACACCTGCCACACGCTGCGAAAACCCCCCGCTAGCTGCGATATCTCGTGCTAGCGGGGCGTTTCTGCTCTGTCCCATCGTGTGTCACCTTGTATCGCTGCGGGGCGGGGTGTTGCGGTGTCCACGGACACATAGCGGACGGGAATTGAGGCCGGGGAGCGGTGTGCGTGGACGCTGCTTGCTCGGATCCGGCCCGCGCATGGCCCGCAGGTGCCCAATCCGGCGGGCGCGTTGCGGCTTGACGTTGGCGGCTGAGTGGAGCGTGCATTTCCCTGCGTCTGGTTGCTGTCCTGGAGTGTCCGTGGGCGGACGGCAGGAGAAGGGCGGGTGCGCGGATGGCTGGGGAAGCGGTCACGGTCATCGTAGGTTCCTGCCGTTCCCAGAAGCACCTGGTCGGTTCGGATGAATGCCGTCCTTCCCCCGGGTAACCTGACTGACCGGACGCGGCTGGCAGGAGGAACAAGGATGCCGATCACGCCAAGGGAGCGGCTGGCTAGCGTGCTCGACGGCTCGCAGGCACCCGGTGCGTTCAGCGCGCAGCTGTCCGTGCGCGCGAGGGACGTCCGGCTCACGGTGGCGGGCGCGGGGCCGATCAGCTTGCCGGTCAAGGCGCCGCAGGCTAAGCGGATGATCGCCTGCGCGCGGCCGGCCCGGTTCGGGCGGGGCGAGCAGACGCTGATGGACCTGAGCGTGCGGGACACGTGGGAGATAACGCCGGACCAGGTGACGCTGACCGGGCTGGACTGGGACGCGATCCTGACCGAGGTGCGGGACGAGCTGGGACTTCCGGCCCGGGCGCGGCTGCGGGCCGAGCCGCACGCGCTGCTGGTGTACGGCAAGGGTCAGTTCTTCCTGCCGCACCAGGACTCGGAGAAGGACGACACGATGATCGGCACGCTGGTGGTGTCGCTGCCGTCGTCGCACGCCGGCGGAGAACTCGTCATCGAGCACAACGACAAGACCGTCGTGTACCAGGCGTCCGCGGACGAGGTGTCGGTGGCCGCCTTCTACGCCGACTGCCAGCATGAGATCAAACCGGTCAGAACCGGGTACCGGGTTGCGTTCACCTGCAACCTGCTGCTGGACTCCGATCCGGCCGGTGAAGTTCCGGCCGAGCCGTCGGCCGAGGCCGCCCGGTACCTCACCGAGCACTTCACCACCAGGGTCTCCCGGTGGAAAGGCGATGACAGGGAGCCGCCGAGCCGGCTTGTCTACCTGCTGGACCACGAGTACACCCAGCGCGGGCTGAGCTGGGACAGGCTCAAGGGCGCCGACGCCGAACGGGCCGCGCTCTTGCGGGCCGCCGCCGAGGATGCGGGGTGTGAGACAGTGCTCGCGCTCACCGAGATCACGGAGACCTGGGACACCGAGCCGGGGCCTCGGGGCCGCGGCGTCGATCTCACCTACATCATCACCTCCGAGCTGACCCTGAGCTGGTGGACCGGGGTGCCCGGCGGGGAGCCCATCTCGCTGGATGTGCCGGACGAGCAGGTATGCGCATCGACGCCGTCGGCGGACCTGAAACCGTACGATTCGCAGTACACCGGGTATATGGGAAACTACGGCAACACGATGGACCGCTGGTACCGGCGAGCCGCGATCGTCGTGTGGCCCTGGCAGCATGCCTTCGCGGCCCGGGCGGAGGCGTCGCCATCGTGGGCGCTGGCCGAGCTGAAAGCCCAGCTGAACGCCGGTGACCTGGTCAGCGCGCGGGCCGCCGCGGAGTCTGTGGCGCCGTTCTGGCAGGCGCCCGGTCCTGAGCTGCTGGAACCGGCACTGCGCACGGCCGCGGGGCTGGAAGATCCGGGCATCGCGCTCATGCTGCTGCGGCCGTTCGCGGTCGAGTGGGTGACGCCCGCACACGCGGGCGGCCTCGCGGCGCTTGCCGCGAGGTACGACGAATCCTGGCACCGCAACCTCCTGGACGCGTGGTTCGGGTCGCGCGGCACGCGGTGGTACATCGGGGACGTGGACCGCAAAGGCTGGGCTGATGCACTGCCCCGGCTCGCAGCGGCGCTGCGGGACGCCGGCGCGGCGGCCACCGCCGGGTGGCTGCTCGCCGCGTCGTGGGGCTGGCTGGATGACGACATCCGGCTCTGGCTCAGGTACCAGTCACCGGCTACACGGCGCAAGCAGCTCGCGGAGCTGGGCAAGCCGCTCGCCGGGCTGCTGGCAGCCGCGGACGGAACAGCGCTGGCCGGCGAGATCGTGACGGTCCTGCGGGAGCACGGCGACGACGTGCTCGCCTGCCTGCTGCCGATGCTGCGGGCGGCCGGGCCGGGACCAAGCGCGCCTCTCGAGGAGCTGGCACGGGACTGCGAGCGGCGGCTCACCGCTTTCACAGAACGCCCGGCCCGGGCCGATGACGACTGGTCGGTCCCGTGGTCCGGCGGCTGCGGCTGCGAACTGTGCGGCACACTTGGCGGGTTCCTCGCCGACCGCAGGGAGCGCACGCTGGAATGGCCGCTAGCCGAGGCCCGCCGCAAGCACGTCAAGGACCAGATCAGCGCCGCCGAGCTGCCAGTTAAGCACGAGATCTGGAAGTTCGGCAGCCCGCACACGCTGGTGCTGACCAAGACCGACGAGCTGTTCCGGCGCGAGGCCAAGGCACGCAGAGACGCGGCGGCCAGCCTGGAATGGCTGGCCGCCGCGTCAGGGCGTTGACCGCCTGCGCACGCGTCAGTCCCGGAAAACGTGCTCGTTCGGGATCTCGCTCTTGAAGAGCTTGTAGCGATTCAAAACCGTCACCTGCCTGGAACGGATCACCTTCTACGACATCGACTCGCGGCGCATCGACAAGCACCTCACCGAGGAGGAGCGGATCCTCTACCTGAAGGAAGTCAAGGCGGACATCTCCTAACCTGAACGCGCCGCGAGGGCACCAGCCCCAAGTCGCGGTTCGCCACGGTAGTGCGCATGCCGCCACCGTTCTGTCGCCGCACGACGAAGAACGACCCCCGCCGCCCGCCGTGCCCGGCGGCTACCATTGCCTGAGGGTGCGAACTCCGCCCGGCCTGACTCCGGGGCGGTCAACATGAGGATCAGCTATGCCCTATCTGAACGATGAATGGCAGCGTAAGGGCGCAACGCTGAGCGATAAGAACGCCCGCCAGGAGTTCGGCCTGATCCAGGACGAGATCTACGACGCAATCGACGCGGGCACGTTGCAGTACCGCCAGGCGGCGATGCATGGGAACCCGTGGCTGAGGCTGCTGCGCCGCGAGGTCGAGGCTCTCGCCCGGACTAGGCACGGCGACCGTTACGTCAGTGAATAGCAGGCCAGGACGGAGTTGACGCACGTTAACCGCGAGATCAGGCGCCTGCGGGCCGAGCTGGCCGAACTTGAGGAGCGGCGAGCCAAGCTCGGCTCCGATCCCGGAAGCTAAACGGTCAGGCGTCGTGTGCCGCAACAAGCGGATCTTCGCGGTCATGACCTGACCGATGGGCGGTGTACCGGCGCCTGGCCACGCCTTGGGCGTGTTCCGCTTGGCTGCTCCGGTGTCCCCAAAATCCCGTGGCCGCAAGCAGAAGTCCGGTAGCTCCAAGCGGACCAGCAAGCGCCCGTCGCCCGCTGCCGGACGGGCAACCGCGGCCGGTCCCGGCTACAGCAGCCTGCGCATCGAGCTGCCGCGATCGTCGCTAGATGACGTCTTGACACGTGCTGTGCAGCCGGATCGGTTCGGTATGTCGCACCGGCGGGTACTCGCCGCGTCCGCTGCGCTGCTCCGGTCCGGCGGTCCACGGGCGCTGGAACAGGCCACCGCCGAGCTCATCGGCGCCGAACTCAGGAGCCCCGAAGTCCAGGGCCTGCGGTTCGATCTGTGGGCGCACGATCTCATCGAGAGCGCCCGCAACCTGGTACTGTCCGACGTCGCCTGGAACAACGGCACCTGGCAGGGGCCATGGTGGCTGCTGCACGGGCTCGCCTCGATCGGCTCGTACGGCCTTGGCAGCTACGCTGCGCAGCAGGCGGCAGCGGCCGCGACGTCCCTGCCGCGTGCGGAGCTGGCGCAGCAGCCGGACTGGCTGGCGCTGATGCCTGACATCGAGGCGACCGGTGACGTGCACGTGCTGCGGGATGTGTACGGCACCCGGTTCGGAGTGATCGCCGGATTCGCTTACCCCGGCGGCGTCGATCCGACGGTCTGCCTGCTCGGTTTCGATGCCAGCGAGTACCTCAGCCTGGCCGTGACAGGCGTCTTCGACGACGCGGAGGCGGCGGTCGCCGCGTGGCGGGACCAGGTCGGCGACAGTGCGCCGGGCGTGGAACCGGTCACCCCGGAAGTGCTCGCCTGGCTGTCGGACGCGGAGCACTCCGAGGGGCTGATCGACGAGCGAGACCAGGGAGCGCTGCTAGACGATTACTTCCGCGGCCCCCGCCGCATCCAGGACATCACCGGGAAGCTTGGCGAGCGGCGCGCGGAGCTGCCGCAGGGTGACCCGGCGGCCGCGCAGGCGGCGTTCACCGCCTGGTATTCCACGCGGCACGGCGACGTTCCTGACCAGGACGCGGTCGAGGCGCTGGCCGAGGAGTGGCTGGGCGTCATGCTGCCAGGCACCGAGCACGCGGTCTCGCCCCAGCGGTCGGCGGCCTTCCGCGATCACATCGCCAGCTGGTGGGACGATGAGGACGCGGCCGGGGCGCTGTCCCTGCTGCCGGAGTGGATCCGCTGGAATGGCGAGCAGGCAGGCTTGCGGCCGGACCTGATCAGCGATGCCGTTGCGGTCGCCGAGCGTCGCCCCGAGGACGCGGACCAACCCTGAGCTGTCCATCTGCTCTTCCTTCTCGATGCCGCTCCAACCACCCGGTCCTGAATGCCGCAGCTATGTGTCGGCAGCGGTCGCGGTGGGAAGCGATCGTCAGGCGGTGACCTGATTGCTCCGCGTGCGTCGCGAGCACGGCTTGGTCGACGCTGTACTTGACCATCAGTTCCTGGGCGCGAACGCGGAAGCCCGTCTGGCTTGCCAGGTCATGAAGGCGGGGCTCCTTTGCGGACGTAGTAGCCGGCGTCGGCGAGCCAGGCCCGTGCCCGGCCACGCTGGCGCTCCGCGGAGAACGCCTCCCACCGCTGGAACTCTGCAGGCCAGCGCGCCAGGACGTCCTTAAACCGCCGGAACGCTCCCCGCCCGGAGATGGCAATCTCCAGCCGGTCAGCGGGGCCGGGAGCACGCACCGTCCCGATGAACAGCTCCATATCCCTGTAGCCGTCCCGCGAACCCTCGCAGTGCACCCAGAGCCACTTATCAGGATCGTCCGATTCGTCCCCATCTTCTTGGCCGATCTCCCGCGCATAGTCGACGGCAGGCGCCGGCCAGACCTCACCGGTCGCCAGGTCGATGCGCCCGCCTGCATATGTCGGGTCGCCTTCGAGGATGTCGGCCAGCTCATCCAGGTCCGCCGGAAGAGGGCGGAGATCCGGTATCACACCGCTTCCCAGCAACGCCTCGAGCTGATCGGCCAGAACGTCGTCGCCCACCCAGCTCCGTTCCCGGAGCGCGGCGACCATACCGCCCGCGGCCTCTGCAGCGCCGTCCGCGTGCTGCTCAACCGCGGCCAGCACCCAGTCGCCGAAGGCTTGCAGGCCATTCTCCGGCACGACCGGACCCGTCATCTCCATGACGACCGTGTCGTCCCCGTCGGGGACCTTGACTCGCAGCGAGATGCGCTCTTCGCCGGTATTCATCTCTCGGGTCTCTCGGGACGCCTCATGGGCGACGTCAATAAGCCCCTACTGTGCAGGGGCCGGCGATCTGGCAAGTAAGCCGTACTCGCCAGGCATTCTATCCACGCCCCCCGCAAACGGCCGGGACAGTCTCCACTGAAGGCCGGGTACCGCCGCCGGGGAGAGGGCGTACCCGCGTGTTCGGGCAGGTCGGCCCGTTCTGCGGACGGTGACCGTGGCTGTCCGCGTAATCCGCTGTCCGGGTGCCAGCGCTCACGGACACATAACGGACAGCGTCGGCGCGACAAATGTCATTATGCGGCATTTGTGCAGGTCGGGGTGGTGTGATCGAGCAGGGAGGCTAGTGCTGTAAAACTGTCCACCCGCCGCTACGTCCTGCTCCCGCCCTACTAGCAGGCTAGAAATCTGGCCTATACTTTGGCTATGGTTTCTCTCTCGCTGGCTGAGGCCAAGGACAAGCTTTCTGCCGTCGTGAACGATGTCACTTCTACGCACGAGCACTACACCATCACGCGCAACGGTCGCCCCGTAGCGGTTGTCCTGCCTGTCGATGACTTTGAGTCCCTGGAAGAGACTGTGTTCTGGTTGGAGCGCGAGATCGCCCGGCTGCGCGCTGGCGAGCCAGGCGCGGATGGCCCGGACATCAGCGGCGACGAGATGGCGGCGATCATGGACCGCCGCCGCAGGGAGGCCGGGCTCGCGTGAGTGAGCCCTACCATCTCGTTATCAAGGCGCAGGCGCGTCGCGCACTTGAGTACCAGCTCTCGCCGTCGACCGCCTTCGCGGTATGGGAATTCATAGCAGGGCCGCTCGTGGAGAATCCGCAGCGCGTCGGGAAACAGCTTCTCTCGCCGCCGTTTCAGGGCGACTGGTCCGCCCGACGCGGACATTACCGTGTCAGGTACCAGATCGACGATGAAAAGCACGCGATCACCGTGATCGACATCGCGGACAGGTCGGACATCTACCATCCGGGACGCAAGTAGTCCTGCTGGTTTCGCACCGCGATCAGGGGACAGCAGGGCGCGAAGGGTTAGCCGACGGGTTCTGCTGCTTCAAGTCTGGCCCGGGAACCGGGGCCCCGGTCTCGAGGCCGACTTGCGGACCGGCAAGGACCTGGCAGGACGGTCGGCATAACCGCTCTCACCCCCGCCGTCCGTGCCCGTCCGTGGATCCCGCGGCCTCCCGAACCCGGACGCACAGCGGACGATGGCGGTCCGTATCCGTGTCTCGTAGCACGTATGTGCTGGTCAGCGGCCTGGGACTCGGCGGTAGGAGAGCGGTCTGTAAAACCG
>CAWDXO010000001.1:0-125283 GCA_963806335.1 uncultured Actinomycetes bacterium | reverse complement strand
CCGCCGCGACCAGCCCGGCCGCCAGACCCGCGATCGTGGCTTCCCGGACGACGGGGAACACGTTGTTGGTGCCGGTGGACAGGGCCAGCATCGGCACGTCGCCGACCGCGGACGCGGCGACTCTGGCGGTGCCGTCGCCGCCGAGGCAGACGATCACCCGCGCCCCCGCGGTCACCATCCGCCGGACGGCGTCCACGGTGTCCTGTGCGGTCTGCCGGATCGGCTGGCCGTCGAGAAACTCGACCTCCGGCCACCGGGCATCCGGCCGGTGGCTGTCTCGCCCGTGCCTGCCCGCCGCGCGCCGCCCGATCGCGCGGAACACCGACGCGGAGATCCCGCCGAGGTCGGTGCTGAGCAGTACGCGGTGCACGCCGACGGCGCCGAACGCGGTCAGCATGCGCTGGATCATGTTGGCCTTCTCGGCGGTCGGGAACACCGAGGCCTGCGTCACCAGGCGCCGGATGTCGCGGCCGGACAGCGGGTTCGCCACGACCCCCACGATCGCATCACCCACGGCGGCGCACCTCCTGGGCCTTACTCTGCGCGCCTCGCAGGGAAAAAGGAATAGCCGGTCCGGATACGGGCCGTTCGCGCCCTCTCAGCTCCACCCATCACCCGACCCTCGATCCAGCCCGTCACCACCGGACCCGGCGTCTTACGGCGAAAACGCGCTGGCTACGCCTGGCTCCACTTGAGATGCGATCTTCAGCCCCGCCCTGCGCCTGCCCGCCGCCTTCCCCTGCTGATCACGTCCCTCACTGATCACGGAGGCCGGAGGTCCCCGCGCTGATACACCCGCGCATCGGCGCGGTCCGGTCAAGACGTGCTGGTCACCGTCGGCCCTGGGTGAGAGGATGGGGATATGAGTAACAGCGCGGATAACCGGATGCGGCAGCTCGTCGCCGCCTGGGACGCCACCGCGGCCGTGGTAGCCGAGTGGGCGGAGCGGACGTCGGCGGTGACTGTCGAGCAGTTCCATAAACTCACCAGCGACCCGGCCGTTCGTGCGGTGCTTGACGGCTGGCGCATCGCGCCGGTCTGGGTTCGGCGCGACTGCGCCTGCTCGTGCGCTAAGTCGCACCCGGACGACCTAGGGGTATGTGACGGGCGCGCGGTGATCACGAGGCGGGTCACCACGGACCAGGACGGTGATGTGGACGTGCCGCTGTGCGCACCGTGCGCCGTGGCCCAGGGTGTGGCGGAACAGACCCGCTAATCCGGCCTCATGCCGGCTGGCGAGCAGGACGGGCGCGGGCCGCCCGAGGCGCAGCCGGGCCGTCATGACAAGCGTCTTTATTTCCTGCTCATGATGATCTGCATCGGCTTGTTCGTCCTCGCCTGGGCGGTCGTGGAGCGGTACTCGGTGATCGCGGCGGTCATCATGTCGGTCGTGGCCCTGGTGATTCCGCCGTTTGCCGCGATCATCGCGAACGCGGCCGGCGCCACCGACCGCCGCCGCCCCTGACCTGCGGCTACGGCGCGATCCAGTCGCGCGCGACCAGCCCGGCCACCTCTTCGAGCAGCGGGCCGGCCTGCTCGCGGCAGCGATCGAGGTCAGGCTCGATATCGGCGAGTGCGTAGGCGGCTGAGATGCCGGCCGAGCTGAGCTGGCTGGCGGTCAGCGAGCACACTCCGGCCACCGCGACCACCGGCAGGTCAGGCGCCACCGCGGCGGCCGCGCGAGCGACTCCGACCGGCGCCTTGCCGTGCAGCGTCTGGAGGTCCAGCGCCCCCTCGCCGGTGATGACCAGCCGGGCGCCGGACAGGTGACTGGCGAAGGAGAGCATGTCCAGCATGAGCTCGATGCCGGGCCGGATCGTGGCGCCGAGGAACGCCAGCGCCGCGAAGCCGAGGCCGCCCGCCGCGCCCGCACCCCGCTCCTGCCGGCGGACCCGGCCGAGCGTCTCCTCGGCCACGTCCGCCCAGCGGGTAAGGCCGTCCTCGAGGCAGGTCACGTCATCGGCGGTCGCGCCCTTTTGCGGCGCGTAGACGGCCGCGGCGCCCCTCGGGCCAAGCAGCGGGTTGTCCACATCCGTAGCCGCGATCACCTCGGTGCCCGACAAGTCCTTCAGTTGGAGACGTCGATCCGGTGCAACCGGGCCAAGGCGGCCCCGCCCGGCGGGAGCTGGGTGCCTGACTCGTCAAGCAACCGGGCGCCCAGCGCCGTGACCAGGCCCGCGCCGCCGTCGGTGGACGCGACACCGCCCAGGCCGAGCACGATCCGCTTCGCCCGCATCCTGATCGCCGCGAGAATGAGCTCCCCGACCCCGCGGCTGGAGGCGGTCAGCGGCGCCGGTATCCCATCCGGCAGCCTGCTCAGCCCGCAGGCCTGAGCGGACTCGATGATGGCGGTTCCCCCGCTGACAGCGAAGGCGGCCGTGGTAGCCAGGCCCGTCGGCCCGCGGACGCCCATCTCCACCCGGCGGTACCCGGCCGCCTCCGCCGCGTCGACGGTGCCGTCCCCGCCGTCCGCGATAGGTATCTGCACGGTGGCCAGCCCCGGACGGGCCCGGTCCAGCCCCGCGGCCACGGACGCGGCCACCTGGGGAGCGGTGAGCGTCCCCTTGAACTTGTCCGGAGCTATGAGTACACAACCCATGTTAGCCTGTCTGACCTGGGGTAGCAACGGAGTGGAGGCAGCCAGATGGGGAGAGTTCTCGGCGTCCGGCGTTTGTCGCATGACACCGACGCTAGTACTTTAATTGAGCGCCAGGGAGAGTCGATCGAGCATTGGGCCATGGCACACGGGCACACGGTGGTGGCCATGACCCAAGACACCGACGTGTCCGGGAGCGTTGCCCCGCATTACCGTGACGACCTCGGCCCGTGGCTGACCGACCGGGCCAAGCTCACGCAATGGAACATCCTCTGCGTTGCCAAACTGGACCGGCTAACCCGTGCGCTCGACGTCGAGCACGGTCTCAGCGCTGCCCAGCTCGACGAGGAGGTCGTCGAGGTAATCCGGGTCGCCAGCCTCTTCGAGCGTCCGGCCGTCTGCGAGCTGCACCGTCACGAGGTAGATGCCCGTGCCCTGGTCGTTGGTGGTCATCATGCAGCCGCTCCCTTGCTGTCGCTGTAGGTCCAGGTCGCTGCCCGCTCGGCCTCCAGGGCGCTGATCTCGGCCCGGATCTCGGCCACGCGATCAGCAGGGGTGCCCGGCTGTAGCAGCTCACGACGCAGATGCCACCGCCGTTGATCCCGCTCGGTGGCGAAGAGGCGGAGCAGGTTGCAGCGCTCGTGCTCGACGATGATCAGCCCGGCGGCGACGGCCCGGTTCAGCTCGCGCCCGGACCCCATGCCGCGCGTCGGCAGGCCCGCAGCCCGCAGCGCATCAGACTTCGAGCACCCGGGCATGGCCGACACGATGTCTGCCAGCTCGCGCATCCGAGGCCCGAACCGGGGCTTGGACAGCTTGTGTACAGCCGGGGCGGGATCGGGCGTCGTTGCATCTCGGCGATGTCCGGCCCGGCCACCGTGGTAGCAGCCGGGCCTCCTGACGGTGGTTACGCGGTCGTGTAGCAGGTCGCCCCGCCCACGGTCACGGTGATGTTCTCGCCGGGCGACTGGTACCAGAGGTAGATAACCGCTGAGCCCGAGCTGTTGGTCTCGTAGCCGTACGTATCGGTCGCACTGGACGCCGTGGCGTTGCTGTAGGGCTGGTTGGAGCTAACGGACACGTCGTAGTCGCCAGCCCAGCCGTCGTTCGCGGGCGACGCGCTGGCGGTGCACCACGCGCTGGCGGGTGCCGGTGTCCCGGTGCCGGTGCTGGTGAGCCCGAGTCGCTTCTCGGCCGTCATCCAGTCGTAGGCGATGGCGGCCTGCGCCCGGGCCAGGCTGACGCGACCCGAGCACACAGCGCGGTTCAGGGCGTTCTCCACCTTGTCTTTCGGGTTGCCGGACGGCTTGCCAAGCTCGGGCCATAGGTTCGTCGCGTCGTTGCTGCCGCCAAGCTCAAGCGGCACCAGGTGGTCAAGCTCGCTCTCCCTGTACCAGGTGAGGCCGTAGGCCGGGAAGGCCCGGTACCGCTTAAACCACTCCGTCTGGGACTCCGGGGAGCGCAAGTGCGGGTCGGTCCATCCGGCCTTGCAGATGGTCGACCGGATGTTCGCCTGGGTCACGATCGGGTCGATCGATCCTGGCGTGCACCGGGGGTCGGGCAGCTCGGTCTTATCGCGGAAGTAGCAGCGGCCATGAATGGTGCCGGTCACGTGGCGGGGGTCTCGGACCTGCTTGAGGCCCGGGGTGGAAGCGAATGCTGCGCCAGCCGTGATCACAGGCACCGCCAGGGCAGCAATGACAACAGTGAGGCTCTTTATCATGGCGGCAGCGTACCGCCGCTACCGGCAGCGGCAGGCCGCAGAGGCATCCACGATGGCCATGGAGCGCCTGGACGGCCCGGTCGGTTAGGCCCTCATCCCCGACGCGCCTGCGTGGCTCCTGGTTCGCCTGAGGCCCCTGGGCAAAGTGAGGCCCGGCCGAGTAGGACGAGGTGCCCAGGATCATGTCGTTGCTGACCCACTACGTGGCTCATAAGCCCTATGAGATCATGCGGAAGTATTCTCGTGGGCTGATAGATATTAGGCTGTTTCCTCCCAGCGGTGGGCAGCCGGCAGGACCGGCTTTCGCTGCCTGCCGATGCGGGTGGGGCATCGGCAACGACAGACGGTAGTGCCGGGGTCCATGGCCATCAAACCCAGCGAAACGCGGCTTACCCGATCCAGGTGAGATCGAAGATCCGGATCAGCTCGGCATTGTCATCCACGTGGAAGGTAAGCAGGCCCCAGCCGGAGCCGAACACGGTCCGACGGTATGCCGGATCGTCGCCGGGCGGCATTACGACTGCGTCCCAGGGCTCCTCTACCAATTCCACGACTCGGTCCAGCAGCGCGTCGAAAGCCTCGCTGGGCAGGCCGTGGAGCTGGACTAGGGCGTAGGCCTCGAAACGGACGCGATAGGTCACCGGCGGTTCAGGCGGGAGGGCCAGTCCGGGACGATCTCCTCGATCGGCACTGACCCTTTCAGGCTGCCGGCCAGCACAGCCTCCCGCACACTAGCGAGACGAACCTCAAAACCCGGCTCGGAGTAGGCGACTGCTGTTAGCCGCCACAACCTGAGCAGGTCATGAAGTGCCCGGTAGCCCTCAGGCCTCCGGGCTGCTTCCGCCGCGGCCGCATACTCGTTGAGAAACTGCTCACGGAACCGCTCGGGCAGCACGCGCAGGATCTCTACCGGGTCATCCGGATCATGTTCCTGCACAGGCTGAGCGCTCATGACAACTAGGCTATCGCTCCGCCCCGCCGGTTCAGGGCTGGCGACGCGCCAAGCCTGTAAGGATCAGCACCCGCCGCAACGGTCGGCCAACATCGCCCCGCGGCGCACACGTTCCCGTAAAGGGACAGCCTTCGCAGGTCAGGCAATTGTGAACCTAACCTCATGAACTTGTCCGGAGCGACCACCACGTGGTTCATTCGCTCATGAGATCACGGCGGCGCATGCTCCTCAGCTGATACCGCTCAGGCGGTTTCCTCCCAACGGCGCCTGACGGCGGCGAGACCCTGGTCGGTCAGTGAGCCGTACAGCCGGAGCCTGGCCACGCCCCCGTCGGGGAAGATGTTCAGCCGCACGTGGGTGGCTGGCGCGCCGTCCACCCGGAACCGATGCGGAGTGTCCGGCAGCAGCCGGACGCGCGGCAGCAGGTCGCGCCAGGCGTCCTTGTCGGTCAGCGAGGCGCCCGTGCTCGCGTCCAGCGTCTGCAGCGAGGCGGCGTCGGGCTGGTTACCCCGGTACCAGGACGTGTCGATCTCCGCGAGCTTGATGACCCCGTGCGCGGCCAGCCGGATGACCAGCCATTCATTTCCGGGCTTCCGGCGCCTGCGGGTCTCCCATCCCTCGCCCATCACCCGCGAAAGCCCGGGCGATATCACGTTGCGCGGCGAGGAGTAGTAATTCCGGTCGCTGCGGGCCGCCACGTCGGCGCCGTTCTCCAGCGCCGCGAGGTCGACGGTCAGGCCCTCGAGCAGAGCCGGATCAGGCACCACCTCACCGTGGACGTGCAGCCGGGCCACGCCCCCGTCGGGGAAGATATTGAGCCGGACGTGGCTGAACCTGCGCCCCGAGCTGACCTTGAACTCGTGCCGGGCATCGCCGGTCAGCAGCCCGCGCGGCACGATCTCCTGCCAGCCCTGCGACGCGGTACCGTCGCTCGGATCGGGCGCAAGCTCGGCCGCCGTCGGATACCCGCTCGCCGAGAAGCCGTCCGCCGAGCAGGCCTGCGGGTAGTTCCCGGTGAAGAACGCGGTGTCGACCACGATGGACCGCACCGTCCCGGGCACCCCGAGGCGCACGATCACCCAGTCGCGGACCGTGCGTTCCGGTAGCGTCCCGTCCGGCCCGCGCCGCCGCCGGGTCTCCCACCCGTCGTAAACCTGCCCCTTGGGACCGTAGGTGCCCGGCGCGAAGACCGGCGCGTCCGGCTTGATCAGGTTCTCCTTGGCGGCGAAGAACTCGTCGCTGGCCGCCACCACCGATCCGCGCAGCCGGAGCAAGTCAGGCAGAAGTTGCTCATCCATATACCGATCATTCCCCATCAGCCCCGGTTCAGTAGCCGGCCAACTGGTTCACCATCCGGCGCACCGCTCTCCGCATCGAGCAGCGCGGTACCGCGCAGCCATGTCTGCCGCACCCGCCCGGCTAGCGTCCGTCCCGCGTAGGGCGTCACCGGGTGCCGGTGCTGCAACCGGGCCGCGTCCACCACGTAGGCCGCATCGGGATCGAAGGCCACCAGGTCGGCATCGCACCCCACCGCCAGGCGTCCCTTCGCCGGCAGGCCCGCGAGCGCGGCGGGGGCCGCCGCCATCCACCGCGCGACGTCGTCCAGGGGCCGCCCGCGCCGCCGGGCCACGGTCCATACCGCGGACAGGCCGAGCTGGAGCGAGGCGATTCCGCCCCACGCCTGGCCGAAGTCCCCGGATTCGAAGGACTTGAGCTCGGGCGGGCAGGGTGAGTGGTCGGACACCACGCAGTCGATCACGCCGGCCTCTATCCCGCGCCACAGCGCCTCGCGGTTGACCGAATCCCGGACCGGCGGGCAGCATTTGAATTCGGTGGCTCCGTCGGGCACCTGTTCTGACGCGAAGTACAGGTAATGCGGGCAGGTCTCGGCGGTCAGCCGGATGCCCGCCGCCTTGGCCCCGGCGATCATGGCCACGCATTCGGCCGCGGACAGGTGCACGATGTGGGCCCGGGCGCCCGTGGCGGCGGCGCCGGAGATCACCTTCTCGATGGCGCGGCGTTCCGCGACCGGCGGCCTGGACGCCACGAACGCGCCGAAGTCGCGGCCGGACGCCGGCTTGATCTCCGCCCCGTCTTCGGCGTGCACGATAAGCAGCGCGTCCACCGCGGCCAGCGTGCCCAGCACCGACCGCAGTTCCGCCACCTCAAGCGGCGGGAACTCGGGCACGCCGGAGTCGAGCAGGAAGCACTTGAACCCGATCACGCCCGCGTCATGCATCGGTCGGAGCGAGGCCTCGCCGCCGGGCACCGCGCCGCCCCAGAACGCTACGTCCACCCAGCATTTCCCGGCCGCGGCCGCGCGCTTCTCCTCGAGTGCCGCCACCGAAACGGTTGGCGGCAGCGAATTGAGCGGCATGTCGCACACCGTGGTGACTCCGCCCGCCGCGGCGGCCCGGGTAGCGGTCGCGAACCCTTCCCACTCGGTCCGGCCGGGCTCGTTCACGTGCACATGGGTGTCGACCAGGCCGGGCAGCAGCGCGACGTCCCCGAGGTCCAGGTCCGCGTCGGCGTCAAGGCGCGCGCCGTAATCGTGCACCGCCGCGATGGCCGGTCCGCTCACCGCGACGGACGCCGCCCGCGTCCCGTCGGGCAGCACCGTCCGCCGGGACCGGAGGACCAGGTCATACCTCATCCGGCCCCGACCCGGCAGGCCCCGACAGGGCCTCGATGACCTTCAGCAGCGCCGCGAGCCGGTCCATGGCCGACTGCTTGTGGTCATGCCCGGCCACCTGGTGTCCGGCCCTGACCAGGTTCGCGGCCATCGGGCTGCCCATGATGCCCAGGCCGATGAATCCGATACGGGACATGCGCCGTTACCTCCAGCCAAAACTCGACGAGCTGTCCGCCGGGTCCGACGGTTTGTATTCGCAGCCGATCCAGCCGGGATAACCCTGCGCGGCGATCTGGCCGAACAGGGCCGGGTAATCCAGCTCACCCGTGCCCGGAGCGCCGCGGTCCGGGACGTCGGCGACCTGGATATGCGCGATCTCGGCGGCGTCACGGGCCAGCACGGCCGCGAGGTCCTCGCCCATCCGGCCGAGGTGGTACAGGTCGGCGAGGAACGCGATGTTAGTCACGTCGCCCTGGCGCCGCACCTCGTTGATCACCTCTAGCGCGCTGGCGCTGGAGACCAGGGGCGCGCGCGGGCTGTCGTAGGAGTTCAGCGCCTCGACGACGACGGTCGCGCCCGCGCCCGCGGCGGTCCGGGTGGCCAGCGTCAGGTTCTCGGTAGCCAGCTCCCGCTGCTGCCGCGCGGGCACGTCGTCCGCCCGGTTCCCGTACAGCGCGTTGATTACGGTGCAGCCGGTCCCGGCCGCGATGCCGACGCAGACATCGATATTGTCCCGGAACGCGGCGGAGCCGTCCGGGCGTGAAAGCAGCCCGCGGTCACCGGCGGCCAGATCGCCGCCGGCGAAGTTCAGCGCGACGAGTCGTACGCCCGCGTCACCGAGCGCCTCGACGAAGGCATCGACCTCGCGGTCACCGGGGACCGGAGCGTCGAACGGCCACCAGAACTCGACCGCCTCGAACCCCGCGGCCCGCGCGGCCGCGGGCCGTCTAAGCAGCGGCAGTTCGGTGAACAGGATCGAGCAGTTGACGTCAAATCGCAGCCCGTGTGTGTGCACAGCCGCCAGTCTCTCACCGCCGGCCCGCGAGGCCTCGCCATGGTCTTACCCAGCCCGGCAAGATCGTCTCGTCGTTTGTTCATCTCCACGTCATGTTGTGGCCAGCGGAACGCCTGGGGATTCTGTTAGATATTGACCACCTGGGATCAGAAAGGGACAGAAATGCTCGCTGTCGCCGGGCGCGCGATCACCAGACGCGCCGCAAAGCCCCTGACGGCCATCGGCGCCGTCATGGCGGTCCTGCTGGCCATGGCGGTCCTCGCCCTGCCCGCCAGCGCGAAGACGACCAGACCCACCTACGATGTCCGCCATATCTTGTCCGGCCAGAGCCTGCACCACTGGTACACCAAGGCCGGATCGAGCAAGTGGTACTGGGAACGGCTGACCAAGCCGGACGACATCACCACGCTGGGCGGTGAGCTGTTCGTCACGTTCCAGAACGGCGTGGGCCCGCAGGGAGAGGCCAGCACCGACGGAAACCGCGACAGCACGATCGTCGAGTTCACGCGCTGGGGTTCCGTGATCCGCCAGTGGGACCTCCGGGGCAAGTGCGATGGCCTCACCGCCAGCAGCTCGACCGGGGTAGTCGCCACCGTCAACGAGGACGCGAACTCCAGCCTCTACACCATCGACCCGTGGACGAGCCGGGTGGTGCACTACTCCTACAGCAAGAACCCGCTGCCGCATAACGGGGGTACGGACGCCATCTCGTTCTACCACGGCCACATGCTGATCAGCGCCTCGGCGCCAGGTACCAGCGGAGCGGCGGCGCCGAACGCCGCCTACCCCGCGGTGTACTGGGTGGACCTGGACGTGGCCAACCAGGTGGCCTACGTCTACCCGCTCTTCTACGACGAGGCCAAGGCGACCGCCGCCAATGGCACGCACGCCGGGAAGAGGGTCAAGCTCGGTCTCACCGACCCTGATTCGAACAAGGTCGTGCCGTGGGTGGCGCCCAGGTTCGCGGGCGACTTCATGCTGACCAGCCAGGGTGATAAGGAGCAGATCTACGTATCTGGAGCCGGCACCTGGCACCAGCACCTGTCGGTCCTCAGCCTGTCGCAGTCGGTTGACGACACGGCCTGGGCGACGGCCTGGCACGGGGCGTTCTATACCACTGACAACAGCGGTGACACCGTCAACGTGATCACTGGCACGTTCTGGCCCGGTACGGTGTTCGTGGCCGTGACTCCGTGCGACGCGAACGGTGCGCCCGCGACCTGTCCCGGTCCGGGGTATCCGCCGAACTACCTGGGCCAGCTGAACATGTACACCGGCCACATCAGCCCGGTGTCACTCCGCGGTCCCACCATCCAGCCGCAGGGCATGATTTTTATCGCCAGCTGACGGCGAGCCAGTTCCCATCCGGGGGCGGCGGGGTTTCCCGCCGTCCCCGCCACGTATTTCGGCCATTAGATGGGGTAGCGGGTGGGCTCGGTGGTGGTGGTCCGGCCGGAGGGGGCGGTCCAGCGGAAGGTGGCCGGGGTGATCTGCTCGACTTTCCAGCGGGGGTGCTGTTTGAGCCGGTGGTCATGCCGGCACTTCGGACCGCCGTTACACAGGCAGGTCCGGCCGCCCGCCTCGTAGGGGATGTTGTGCTCGAAGTCGGCCTGGGTGGCGGGTCGCCGGCAGGCGGGGGCGGTGCAGGTCGCGTGCCGGATCTGGGCCAGGTGCCGCAGCTTGCGGCCCGGGTCATGCCCGGCGGCCTCGAACCGGTGATCGCAGCTCCCGGTGGCGATCGGGTCCACCGCGAATGCCAGGTCCCGCTGCCCGGGAACCCCGGTGGCGAACCGCCAGGATCCGTACCCGCCCGGCGGCCCGGCCTGATCTGCGGACGTGACGGTGAACCCTGGCCCGTCCCGGCTGGCCGCGCCGGGCGGGTCCGGCGGGCCGGGTCCGCCGGGCGGCCCGGTTTTCTGCTGGTCGCCCGGCCCTTTGGCGCGGTTTCCGGGGGCGGGCCGGGCGCAGCCGTGCCCGATCGCGTGGCCGTCCTGGTCGGTGACGGTCAGGCACCAGGTGGTCGTGGGGTTGGCGGCGGCGGCGCGGGCCAGGTCCCGGGCCAGCCACGGGTCGACCGGGCCCAGCCCCGGGATCTCCCCGGGCCGGTCCGCCAGCCCCAGCAAGGTGGTCAGCGGGACGGTCAGGTGCAGCCGCCCCACGAACCCCGACGGCCGCACCCCCGCCCCCGGCGCGGTCATCGGCCCGGCCGGATCCGCCGGGACCGGGGGCCCCGGGGGTCCTGACCCGCCGGTCCCCGGACCGCCGCTGCCGCTCTCGCCGCCGCTACCACTGCCGCTGCCGCCGCTCTTCCCGCCGCTACCACTGCCGCTGCCGTCCGTAGTGCCGCTGCCGCCGCTGTTCCCGCCGCCGCCGTCCGTAGTGCCGCTGGTGTCTGTGGTGCCGCTGGTGTCTGTGGTGCCGCTGGTGTCCGTGGTGCCGTCGGCGGGCGCGGCGGGGCGGGAGTCCTTGTCCAGCAGCAGGTCGAGGTAGGCGCGGGCGCGCAGCTCATCCATGCTGCCGGCCAGCCCGGCCTTGCGGAGCTGCCGCGCCCACCAGGAGATCCGCTGGTCCGCGGCCAGCACCTCGGCCGGGGGGAGTTCCCGGCCGGCCAGCGCCGCGTTCCCGCTGTCCTCGGCCCACCGCTGCACCCGGGCGTCCTTCGCGGCCTCCTCCCGCCGCTTCCGCGCCTTCTGCGGCGCGACGGCCATCACCGCCTGGGCGATCGCGGACCGCAGCCCGCCCGGCGTCAGCCGCCCGGCCCGCCCCAGCACCAGCTCCTCCGCCGCCCGGGCCTCCTCCGCATCCAGCAGGACGGTCGCCCACGCGATGATCTGCGCCTTGGCATGCCGCAGGATCCCGGCGCGGAACGCCGCCCTGGTGCCGGGCAGCCTGACTTCCAGGTCCCGGGCCAGGTCCAGCATCCCCTCCGCGGTGCCGCGGCCCTCGGCCAGCAGCTGGGCGATCTCATCCCCGGCGAACTCCTCCCGCTCCGCCGGCATCCCTGCCGGGCCGTCGGGCGCGTGGCCGGGGGCGGGACGGCGGCGGGTGAACTCCGCCAGCGCGGCGTGCTTGAGGGAGCACGCGGTGGCCTCGGCCCGGTCCAGCGCGCCGATGATCCCGGCCAGCTCATCATCACTGGCCCCGGCGAACCGGTCATTATCTCCGGCGGCGTCCTCGGCGAACCCCAGCAGCACCCCGCCGCCGGGCGCGACGTCCAGCGGCTGCCCGGTGCCGAACCCGCCGGCCGGGCCGGCGTACTCACCGGGGACCCGCCGCGCTGAGCCGGGCATCCCCGGCCCGCGGCGGCCCACCCTCACCCCGGCCTGGGGTATCTCCGCATCCGGGGGCAGCCGAGCGGCCCACTCGGCCTCGGCGGCCTGCTCCGCGGCCTGGGCGGCGGCGATCCGCCGGGACTCCGCCCGCAGCGTATCCAGGTCCACGTCATCGGGCAGCGCCGGATCGTCCGGATCCGGGCACCACCGGGGATCCCGCTCGGGATCGGGCGGCGGATCACCGCTGTCCGTCGCGGCCAGCCACGCCTCCCACCGATCCGGGTCAGCCAGCGGATCCGTCCCGGCCGGGACCGGACGCCACCCGTCCGCCTCATCGATCGGATTACCGGCGACGTCCCAGCCCCAGGTGGGATCGGGCTGCCGGGCACCGGGCGCATGCGCGCCCCGGGCCGGGTCTCGCCCGGCCCGCGGCCTGAAGGAGCTGGTCCCCGGGGCATGCACCACCACCCGTTCGGAAGAATGATCTCTCTATAGAACATGATAGCGAAAACTAACTCTAACCACAAGCCCAATAAGGCGATAATCTGTGCGAATCATGCCTGCCAGCGGGGACGTTTACGCAGGGGCTGGCGGTCTCGCGGTACGGGTCATCGGGGCGCCGGGCACCACGTCGAACGTGGCCGCTGACGACCGCGACGGAGGCCACGTCGACCTTCGGGCCTTGGTCCCGAAGTCAGCATTTCAGGGTCCTTGCTGCCTCCTCATCGTGTCCCGCGGGCGGACTCGCTTGACGGACAGGGTGCCGATGACGGGCACCCGGTCGAGGCCGGTGCTTCTCGTCGACCCTGGGGACCGCAGCACATCCAGGAAGCGGCGAGGCGGCCATGCACGTGCGCCGCGCTCATGACAGCAGGTCGCCCACGGCGTCGTGAATCGTATACAACTCGTGCTTTTCCGGCCGCGGTACCGAGCCGGAACGTTTGGTCCCACCATGATGACACTCAGCAGCACCAGTTGCAAAAATGTCTGGGCGACCCAGGAGACGATCGCCGACGGTCCGGCGCGGATCGCGGCCGCGAGACTGTCAGGTCGAACAGCGCGAAGACGTATGCGCACCACATACTTCCCACCGCTCGCGTCATCACGAGCGCCCCGTCAGATTGATCCGCACCATCGCCGTTCCCCTCGTCATCAGATCACCCACCTTCACCGGGCGATCGGCACGCCTCGAGGCGATGCGCGGGTGGCGGATCTGCTGGGAGATCGCCCTGACCAGGCCCCTTCATTCGACTGACAGGAGTTCCTGCACGCGGCAGGAACCCCGTCAGGCTAATGGCCGGAGCTTGGCCCCTGTTGCTGCGCGAAGTCCTTGCTGCGGATGGTGGCCAGGGCGACCACGCCCGACACCAGCGCGATGATGGCCGCGACAAGCAGGATGCGGTTCAGGCCGGTGGTGAAAGCGGCCCGGGTGATCAGTCCCACGGCCTGCTGGGCGTGCGGGGGCAGCTTGCTGATGACCTGCCCGATCTCGCCCGACTGCACCGCGGCGGCGATCTGCGAGCCCTGGTGAGACAGTCCGGGTACCCCCGAGACCCGCGCCATGACCTCGTTCCTGACCTCGTTGGAGAACAGCGCGCCGAGCAGGGCGATGCCGGTGGCGATGCCGACCTGGCGGAAGGTGGAATTGATACCCGAGGCCATGCCGGCCCGCTGCGGCGGGACCACGCCGACGGCGGTCGAGGCCAGCGGCGGGTTCACCATCCCGGTCCCGATACCGCCCACGATCATCCCCGGGATCAGATGAGTCCACGAGGAGCCCGCGTTCAGCCCGCGCATCAGCAGCAGGCTGACGCCTACGATCAGCAGGCCGGGTCCGATCAGGAACCGGACCGGCACGTGGGAGCTAAGCCTTCCGGCCACGGTGGCGGCCACCAGAATGCCGCCGGAGATGAACATCAGCCGCACGCCGGTGGCCAGCGCCGAGTAACCCAGGATGTCCTGCAGGTACAGCACCAGGTAGAGCAGCATCGCGAAGATCGAGGCGCTGAGCCCGAACGCCGCGACCGAACCGCCGCTGAAGGTCGGCAGCTTGAACAGGCTCAGGTCGAACATCGGGTGCGCGATGCGCCGCTCCACGAAGACGAAGACGACCAGCAGGGCGGCCGCCGCGGCGAAGCAGCCGAGCACCAGGCTGTCGGTGAAGGACCGCTGGTTCGACTCGATCAGCCCGTACACCAGGCTAGCCAACGCCACCGTGAACAGGCAGAAGCCTGCCCAGTCGGGGCGGCTGGCGTGCGGCGCCCGGGACTCGGCCACCTTCAGCACCGCGATCACCACGGCCACGATACCGATCGGCACGTTGACGAAGAAGATCCACCGCCAGGACAGCCCTGAGGTCAAGATCCCGCCCAACAGCGGGCCGATCGCCACCGCCAGGCCGGTCACCGTGCCCCAGATGCCGAACGCGACGCCGCGGTCCTTGCCGCGGAAGGCATCGGCCAGCAGCGCCAGCGACACCGCGAACATGATCGCCCCGCCGACCCCCTGCAGGGCCCGGGACAGCTGCAGCATCAAGGTCGTGACGGCGAAGCCGCAGAGCATCGACGCGCAGGTGAACACGACCAGGCCGATCAGGTACAGCCGTCGGCGGCCGTACATGTCCGCCAGGCTGCCCGCGGTCAGCAGGAAGGCGGCCAGCGTTAGCGCGTACGCGTCCACCACCCACTGCAGGTCGGAGAAACTCGCGTGCAGCGCTCGCTGGATGTCCGGCAGGGCAACGTTCACGATCGTGACGTCCAGCAGGAGCATGAACGTGCCGAGGCACACCGCGACCAGCGTCCACCACTTGTTCCCGCGCTGGCCCGGGTCCTGGCCCCGGTCGGCGGCCTGCTGAGCGCGGCGGTCCTGTTCCGGCCCGGACAGGCCTGCTTGAGCTTCAGTCACCAAGGCTCCTATAGCTTGCGGGAGGCCCGCTGTCTCACGGCCGCCAGGGCAAGTCATGCCGGGGGATGCGAGGCGGCTTCGCGTCCCCTCATGCCAGGTTCCCATGCCCGCTCGGGCTCGGCACATGCGGCCCTGGCCGTGGCCTACCGCGGGCGGCTGAGGTAGGCGCGCCAGCCGCCGAAGGACGTGATATCGGTGAGATCCGCCATCACCGGGCACGGCCTGCGCAGGATCATCCCGAGCGCGGCCGTGCCGTCGGCGAGTTCGATCACGCCGAGCTCCAGTTCGGGCGGCTCGGCCGGGAGAAGGTCATCGCGCAGCACGCCGAGCGGCAGGTCATAGACCTCACCGGCCACCGCTCCGCCTTCCTCGCACGGTTGCAGGGCGGGATACCGTCCGCCCACGGAGTAGAGCAAGTAGCGCGGTGCGGTGCTGATCTCAGCGACCAGAGGTGCCCCGGCCAGCAGGTGATGCAGCGGTCCGCCCCGCATGCCGCCGCCGTTCAGGAACATGTGCGGCACGGCGTCACGCCCCCGTGATGTGCTCGGGGCGGACCGGTATCCGGGTCAGGTCCAGGCCGGTGGCGGCGCGGATGGCGGCGACCACCGCGGGCGTCGATGAGATGGTCGGCGGTTCCCCCACCCCGCGCAGGCCGTACGGGGCGTGCGGGTCCGCGAGCTCGAGCACGTCGAGCTGTACCGGCGGCATGTCGAGGATGGTCGGGATGAGGTAGTCGGTGAACGAAGGATTCCTGACCACGCCGTCGGTCAGCTGGATCTCCTCCATGACGGCGAGGCCGAGGCCCTGGGCGATGCCGCCGTGGATCTGGCCCTGGACGGCCTGCGGGTTCATGGCCTTGCCGACATCTTGGGCGGTAGCGATCTCCACTACCTTGACCAGGCCGAGTTCGGTGTCCACGTCCACGACCGCCCGGTGCGCGGCGAACGCGTACTGCACGTGCGCGTTACCCTGCCCGGTTTCCGGATCCAGCGCATCCGTGGGCCGGTGGCGCCAGGTGACCGTCTCCTCGGCCGGTTCGTCGAGCAGTTCGCCGAGTTCGGCGATGATGTCTCCGGCGGCCGTCAGGACCTTGCCGCCCGACAGGAGGAGCTCTCCTGCCGCGGCGGGGAAGCGCTCGCGGACGCGGCCCAGAACCCGCTCGCGCACCCGCTGGCAGGCCGCCTGCACCGCCCCGCCGGTCACGTACGTCTGCCTGGACGCCGAGGAGGAACCCGCGCTGCCGATCGAGGTGTCCGCGGGCAGGATCACGACCCGTTCGACGCCGAGCTCCGTCCTGGCGATCTGCCCCAGGATAGTCACCAGCCCCTGGCCTACCTCAGCGGCGGCGGTGTGCACCTGCACGGTCGGCTCCCCGCCGGCCAGCTCCAGCCGGGCCCGGGCGATCGAGTAGTCATCGAAGCCCTCGGAGAAGCAGACGTTCTTGATCCCGATCGCGTATCCGACGCCGCGCACGACGCCCTCGCCATGGGTGGTGTTGGACACGCCCCCCGGCAGCGTGCGCAGGTCACGTTCCGCGGATCCGGTAAGCGGCGGGACGGGGGGCAGCGGCCGGGACCGCACCAGGCGCAAGATCTCGGCGGCCGGCGCCGCCGAGTCCACCACCTGTCCGGTAGGTATCACAGACCCCTCCTGCAGGGCATTCTTGATGCGCAGGTCCACCGGATCCATTCCGAGGGCCGCAGCGAGCTTGTCCATCTGCGACTCGTAGGCGAAGCAGGCCTGGACGGCCCCGAACCCGCGCATCGCGCCGCACGGAGGGTTGTTCGTGTAGACGGCGGAGCAGTCCATGACGACGGTAGGTACCTCGTAGGGGCCGATGCCGAGGGTCGCCGCATTCGCGACGACCGCCGGGGAGCTTGACGCGTACGCACCGCCGTCGAGGACGATGTCGGCGTTGACGTAGACGAGCGTGCCGTCCGCCGTGCTGCCATGCTCGTAGCGGAGCGAGGCCGGGTGCCGGTGGACATGGCCGAAGAACGACTCTTCACGGGAGTACACCATCTTGACCGGCCGGCCGGTGTACAGCGCGAGCATGCAGGCGTGGATCTGCATGGACAGGTCTTCCCGGGCGCCGAACGCCCCGCCGACGCCGGACAGGGTGATGCGTACCTTGTCCTCGGGCAGGCCGAGGCTCGCGGCCACCTGGCCGCGGTCCGCGTGCAGCCACTGGGTCGCCACGAACAGGTCGACGCCGCCGTCCTCGGCCGGGACCGCCAGGCCGGACTCCGGGCCGAGAAACGCCTGATCCTGCATGCCGACGTGGTACTCGCCGCGCACGACCACCTCGGCGTGCGCCCGGGCGTGGTCCAGGTCTCCCCGCCGGATCTGGACCCGGCGGACGAGGTTGCCGCCCGCATGCAGCGGCGGCGCGTCCGGGGCGAGGGCCGCGCGCGCGTTGGTCACCGGTGGCAGCACCTCATAGTCGGCTTTGATCCTGGCGATCGCCCGGCGAGCCGTTTCCGGGTGATCGGCCGCCACCAGAGCTACCGGCTCGCCCTGGTACCTGACTTGGTCGATGGCCAGCACCGGCTGATCTTTGTGCTCGAGCCCGTAGGCCTTTTGCCCGGGCACGTCGTCGTGGGTCAGGATGGCGGCCACCCCTGGCAGCGCCAGCGCGGCGGTGAGGTCGAGGCGGGTGAGCCGGGCCCGGGGGTGCGGGCTCCGCAGGGTGGCACCCCACAGCATGCCGTCCAGCCACAGGTCGGAGGAGTAGGCGAATTCCCCGGTAACCTTCGGCCGGCCGTCGGGACGGGCGGGACTGTCGCCGACTTGCCCGGCGGGGGCGGCCGTTACGGCCCGGGTCGCGGTCGCGGAACCCCCCGGCTGGGTCATCGGTACGCCGCCAGGCGCAGGCGCGCCGCCCGGACGTCGCGGGCGGCCGCGGTCACGTCGGTGGTACGCAGCTCGCCGTGCTCGACGACCGGCGTGCCGCCGACCAGGAGAAGCTCGAGGGGCGCGGGCGATCCGAGGACGAGCGCGGCGACCGGGTCACCGCCGGCCTGCTCGCCGTCAGGTCCCCGCGCGATCGCGTCGTGCGCGAGCGTGTCGACCCGCCACAGGGCGATGTCAGCGAGCAGGCCCGGCCGCAGGGCGCCGATCTCGTCCGCCCGCCCCAGGCAGCTGGCGCCGCCGCGGGTTCCAAGCCACAGCGCCTGCCGCGGCGTCAGCGCGGCGGGTCCGCGGGAGTCCCTGACCCGGGCGGCCAGCAGGGCTTGCCGCACCTCCCCAGCCAGGGAGGTGCCCTCGCTCGAGGCCGGGCCATCCACCCCGAGGCCGACCGGGGCGCCGGCCCGCAGCAGCTGGCGGACCGGCGCGATGCCCGCGCCGAGGCGCGCGTTCGAGCTGGGGCAGTGCGCGACCGAGGTACCCGTGGCGGCGAACCGTTTCACCGCGGCCTCGTCCAGCTGGACGCAGTGCGCCAGCCACACGTCCTCACCGAGCCAGCCAAGGTCCTCGGCGTACTCGGCGGGGCTCCGGCCGAGGGTCTGCCGGCAGTACGCGTCTTCCTCGCGGGTCTCCGCCAGATGCGTGTGCATCCTGACGCCGAGCCGACGGGCCAGTCCGGCCGTCTCGCGCATGAGCCTGGCGCTGACCGAGAACGGGGAGCACGGGGCCGCCGCCACCCGCACCATGGCCCCGGGGGAGGGATCGTGGAAGCGGCGCACGGCATCCTCGGTCGCGGCGAGCGCCGCGTCGGTGTCCTCTACGATTTCGTCGGGCGGCAGCCCCCCAGCCGACCGGCCGAGGTCCATCGAGCCGCGGCACGGATGGAAACGCAGGCCGACGCGGGCCGCCGCGTCGATTTCCGCGGCCAGCGCGTCGCCGTCTCCGCCGCCTCCCCGCGCGAACTCACCGCCTCCCCGCGGGAACTCACCGCCGCCCCGCGGGAAGATGTAGTGGTGATCGGTGCTGGTCGTGCACCCGGACAGGGCCAGCCAGGCCAGGCCCGCCGTGGCCGCGGCGTGCACCTGCCCGGCGTCGATCCTGGCCCAGACCGGGTACAGCTCGGTGAGCCAGTCGAACAGGACGGACTGCTGGGCCCGGCCCTGGGTCAGCCACTGGTACAGGTGATGGTGGGTATTGATCAGCCCGGGCGTGGCCAGGCAGCCGGTGCCGTCGACTCGCCTGGCCCCCACGGGCACGTTCTTCGCCGGTCCCGCGCCCACCGCGGTGATCCGCCCGTCGGCCGTCACGATGTGGCCGCTGCGGTGCTCGGTACCGCTCTCCTCATCGGACCGGCCGTCCATCGTCGCGATGGCGCAATTCTCGATCAC
This sequence comes from uncultured Actinomycetes bacterium, assembly GCA_963806335.1. GTDB lineage: Bacteria > Actinomycetota > Actinomycetes > Streptosporangiales > Streptosporangiaceae > Palsa-504. Next base: position 105,894 of record CAWDXO010000001.1, on the reverse strand, counting down.
GACGGCCGGCGTCATCGGGCGTCTCCGGCCATGCGCGCGGCGGCCAGCCGGACGGCATCCAGGATCTTCTCGTACCCCGTGCACCGGCAGAGGTTGCCGGCCAGCGCCTCCCGAATGTCCGCGTCCGCAGGAACTCCGCCGGCCTGCCTCAGCAAGCTCTGCTGCAAAAACCAACGGGTCTGCATGATCAGCCCGGGCGTGCAGAAGCCGCACTGCACGGCGCCCGCGTCGATAAACGCCTGCTGAACCGGGTGCAGCCCGTCCGCCGCGACCGGGATCTGGCGTCCGGCCAGCCCCTCGACGGTGACGACCTCGCGGTCTGCCGCCTGACCGGCCGCGACCAGGCAGGCGCACACCGGCACGTCGTCGAGCAGGACCGTGCACGAACCGCATTCGCCCTGTTCGCATGCGTTCTTCGAGCCAGGGAGCGCGAGCCGCTCACGCAGCACGAACAGCAGGCTCTCGCCCTCCCACACGTCATCGGCGGTGGCCTGCTCGCCGTTGACCGTCATCGTCACCCGCATTGCGGCCCTCCCTTCGACTGGAACGAGGCCCAGGCCCAGGCCAGAGTGCGCCGGGCTAGCACGGATAGGGCATGCCTGCGATAGGCAGCGGTGCCGCGCACGTCGTCGATCGGCCGCGCGGCCTGCGCCACCAGTTCGCCGAAGCGTTCGGCGACTGATGCGGGCAGCCGTGCGGCCGACTCCCAGAGCCCACCTTCGGCCAGCATCCCGGCCAGGAATTCTTCGGCGGCCGTAGCGCGCAGCGGTGTCGGGCCCGCCGACCCGATTCCGGTCCCCACGCCCGGACCGGCCGGGCCTGGCGGCCGCAGGTCAAGCGCGAACGCGCAGACCGCGATCACCATCGCGTTCCTGGTGCCGATCTTGGCGAACTGCTGCGGCCCGCGAGCGAGCGGGACGAGCACCGAGGTGATCAGCTCGTCGTCGGCCAGCGCGCTGCGCTTGGGGCCTAGGTAGAACTCAGCGGCCGGGAGGAGCCTCGTGCCGCGCACCGACGAGGCCTCCACGACGGCACCGGTGGCCAGCAGGACCGGGTGGCAATCCCCGGCCGGCGAGGCCGCGCCGAGGTTGCCGCCGATCGTGCCGCGGTTGCGGATCTGCGGGGAACCGATGGTCCTCGCGGCCAGGGCCAGGCCCGGCAAGAGGCCGCCGACCTCGGCGATGAGCCGGGTGTAGGTCAGGGCGGCTCCGAGGCGGACCTGTCCGCCGGCCTGCTCCCACGAGGCAAGCTCGGTGACCCGGGTCAGGTCGAGCAGCGCCTCCGGCCGCCGCGCGTCGAAGTTGATCTCTACCATGACGTCGGTGCCGCCCGCGATGGGCACCGCGCCGGGAACCTCCGCCTTGGCCGCGATCGCGTCGGCCAGCGACCTGGGCTGCAGGAAATCCATCGGCCGTTACCAGGCTTTCCCCGGAGGCGGCGCGTCATCGCGGAGGATCGTACCCTCGATGAGGCCATACGGCCGGTCGGAGGCGTAGAACACTTCGCCGTCGTTGACCAGGCCGAACGGCGACATGTCAACCTCGAAGTGGTGCTTATTCGGCAGCGACAGCCTGATCTCGGCGACCTCGGGCCTCGCGTCGAGTACGCGCTGGCCCATCGCGAACAGGGTCTGCTGCAGTGAGTAGCTATGGGTTCCGGCGAACGCCTCGAGCATCGCGTCCCGCGCGGCGTGCCATGACTCTCCCCACCCGGCGGCGGATACCGGGGTGACGTGCCGCCACTGCGCGTTCACCGCGGTGGCGAGGATCCGGTCAGTCGTCTCGGCCAGCGTGGTGTAGCGGTCCCTGGCGAACCCCCAGAACTCCGACCCGGCCGAGTTCAGCAGGGTCAGGTCGTGCAGCCCGGAGACCACCCACGAGTCCGTGCCGTCGTGGCTGGCGGTGGCGGACCGGACCGCCGGGCCGGACCGGGAGAAGGAATGGCCGCCGTGCCGCTCCCACGGGTACTGCTCGACAAAGACCCGCGCGAAGGTAATCGCCGGCTGCGACGCGACGAAATGGCGCGCCAGTCGCAGCGCGAAATCCTCGATCTCGCCGACCCCGTGCTCCTTGGCGAACGCGAATACGGTGTTCTTCTGCGCGTCGGTCGTCAGCACGGCCGAGTTGTCACCGGACAGGTGGGTCGCAGTCAGCTCGCCGGACAGCGCGACGCTGACGTTCAGGTCCGTGATGACGTGCGTGCCGTCGTCCCGGCTGACGTGCAGGAGCCGTATCTCCGCTTTGCCGTACCGGTTAGGGCCAAGCACGATAGCCATTGGTCAGCTTCCCCGGTAGGTGGAGTAGGCAAACGGGCTGAGCAGAAGCGGCACGTGGTAGTGCTCGCCCCGTGCGGTCACCTCGAAGGTGACCGTGACCTCAGGGTAAAACGTGGCTGATCCGCGCGCCCTGAAGTAGGCCCCGCTGGCGAAGGTCAGGCGGTAGACGCCTGGCTCAGGCTCGCCGGGCAGCCGCAGCCGCCCGTCGGGCCCGGTTCTCCCTTGCCCCGCCGGCGCCCAGCCGTCCCCGCCGGCGCCTTCGAGCCGGACCTGCACACCCGCCGCGGGCTGCCCGGTCGTCGCGTCGAGAACATGCGTGGAAAGCGTCATTCGCCTAGCAGCTTCGCCATCCGGAGCTTTGTTATCTTCCGTAGCTCGGCACGCACGACGGCCCGTTCGGCATCATGATCATTTTTGAGTCTGATCCGGAGCTGGTTCAGCATCTCCGGCCCGGAAAGGCCGCTGGCGCAGATCAGGAATACGTGGCCGAAGCGTTCCTCGTACGCGACGTTTCCTTCGGCTAGGTCCCGCCGGACCTCGTCGCTGGCCGCCGCGGCGCCCGATTGTTCCGCCGCCGACCATCCGGCGGTGGCCGTCCGACCGCCGATCCGCGGGTGCGCGTTCATGCTTTCGACGATATCGTCCCAGCTCATCACCGCGAATTCGGCGTCGACCGCGTGCTGGAGCGCGGCCAGGTCCCGATACGGGCGGCCGCCGGCGATCGCTTTGGCGAACGTGCCTGAGGCGCAGCAGGCCAGGACGTCCCGCTCGGCGGCCCCGGGCGCAGCCGCGTTGAAGGCGGCCAGCGTCGGCGCCTCAGGACTCGAGTTCGCCATGCGAACATCCAATCAGCCCCGGCGGAACACCCGGTAGCCGCCTATCGGATGAATCACCGGTAACCTGATGCGAGTCGTTTTGTAGCTTTCGCTAAACAAATGAACGTTAGGGTGCGCGGGAACGCTTCATCGTCAGGAGGTGATTCCTTGCGAGTACGGGACCTGCTCGACGTCCCTGACCTCAGGCTGAGACTGCTGACCAGCGTGGCCGACCTGGACCGCGTGATCAAGCACGTGTACACCACTGACCTGCCCGATCCCAGCCGCTACCTGACCCAGGGCGACCTGGTGCTGACCGGCATGATCTGGTGCCGGGAGCCCGGTGACGCCGATCGGTTCGTGACCGCGCTGGTCAGGGCGGGCGCCGCCGTACTGGGGGCGGGTGAGGCCCTCGGCCAGGTACCGCCCGAGGTAATCCAGGCGTGCGGCCGGCACGGCGTCACCTTGCTCGCCGTGCCGGCCGAGACATCGTTCGCCGCGGTCACCGAGGAGGTCGGGCGGCGGCTGAACGGCGACCGGGCGACCGCTATGACCCGGGTGCTCGGGCGGCGTCGGCGGCTGCTTTCCGCGGTAGCTGAGGGGCCGGCCTGGACGCGATGTTCCGGCTGATGGGCCGTGAGATAGGAGCCGAATGCTGGCTGCTGACCGGAACGGGCCGGGTCGTGGGCGGGACGGGGGAGTCCCTGCCCCGGCCGCTGGCGCTCCGGCTGGCCTGCGAGTACCTCAAGGCGGACCGGCTGCCTGGGGTGGCCGCGGTTGGCCGGGCGGTCGCGAGCGCGCATGATCAGCCGGGGGAGTACTCGCTGTTCGGCGTGGGTGGCGAGCCACGGGTCAGCAGCTGGTTCCTCGCCTGCGCCGGGCGTGAGCAGGACTGGCCGCACGAACTGCGGGAATCCGTCGCCGAACTCGCCGCGGACGTAGCGCTCGAGCGGGCCAGGCTGGACGCCGGACATACCGGGGACCGCAGGCTGGCCGAGGCGATTGTCACCATGCTCGCCGCTGGGGGAGGCGAGGGGGGCGCCCCCGTCGAAATCGCCTCCCTGATGCGGACGGTCGGGCTGCCTCCGGACGGCCGCTACCTCGTCGCCGCGATGTACGCGGAAGCGGACCGGATGGCCGGGATTAACACCGATCGTTGGCGCTGTGACCTGGCCGAGGAACTGGCCACGCCGCTCGCGGGCGGCACGCTGGTCGGGCCGCTCGGCGAGGAGGTCATCTTGATCGTCCCGCTGCCGTTCCGCGCCGGAGCCGACGCGGGGTCCGGCGGCGGTGACTCCGGCGGCGGTGACTCCGGCGGCGGTGACTCCGGCGGCGGTGACTCCGGCGACTGGGATTCGGCGCGGCCCACGCCTTCGCGGCCCGGCTGCGTGACGCGCAGCCGGTGCTGGAGTCCGAGCGCTCCCGGCTGAAGCTCAGCGTGGGCATCAGCGCGCCTGCCGAGGGAGTAGCGGCGCTGTCCGGTGCGCTGCACGAGGCGGGCAGCGCGCGGCGGCTGGCCGCGCTGCGCGGCACCACGGCGGTCTCGGTGGTGACCAGCGACGAGGTAGCCTCCCATGAACTCTTGCTGGCCACCGTCCCCGGCAGCGTGCTTTGGTCGTTCCGCCAGCGCATGCTCGGTCCCCTGATCTCCTATGACGAGCAGCACCGGGCCGAGCTGCTGCCCACGCTGCGGTCGTTCCTCGCCTGCTCTGGCTCGTGGAATAACTGTGCGGCCAAGATGTACGTCCATGTCAATACCGTGCGTTACCGCATCCGGCGGGTCGAGGAACTCACCGGGCGTGACCTGTCCTCGCTCGATGACCAGGTGGATTTCTTCCTTGCTCTGCGCATTCGCTAGCTGATCCGGCCTTCGCTAGCGTTATCCGGGTGGTGGTAATCCGGTCCGGCTCCGTGGCGGACGCGGCGCAGGTCGCGGCGGTGCAGCGGGAAGGCTGGTTCGCTGCCTACGAGGGCATCATCACGCATGAGGTCATCGACCGGGTCACCGCGCCCGATGACGGCGCGCGCGTCCGGCAGACGTTCAGGACGCGGCCGTGGCAGCGCATGATCGTCGCGGTCGTCGAGACGGGCGTGATCGGCTACGCGTCTTTCGGGCCTGAAGTGGACGTGCAGGGCGCACCCTGGCCGCATCCGCTGACCCAGGCCGGCGAGCAGGGCCGGGTGGCCGAACTGTACGCCCTCTACGTCCATCCGGCCTGGTGGTCGACCGGTACCGGGCGAGCGCTCATGGACCGGGTCCTCGCCCGGACCTCCGCGGCCGGATATCTCAGCATCGCGCTGTGGGTCCTGCGGGACAATGCCCGGGCCCGTAGATTCTACGAGCGGGCCGGATTCTCGCCCGACGGCGCCAGTAACGTGCTCGATGGCCTGGGCGGCGTCACCGAACTCCGCTACCGGCGTGCCCTAATACCCCTGCCGCCTGAACAATCAACCTCACGCATCGCGGGCGGATCTCCGCCCCGCGTGAACTCACGGTGTGGCGGAGATCCGGGATGAACGGGTAGGTCAGCGACCTGCGGGAGTGTTCAGAAATCGAGGGAAGGCATTATCGGGTAACGCCGACGCTCTGACCTGCGTGCGTCAGCGCGTGCCGACGACGACGATCTTGCCGTACGTGATCGAGCCCTTCCGGAGCCAGCTGAGCACGTCGTCGATCGTCCTCCTCAGCGAGTCACTGTTGACAATTAACAATAGCACTGTTTGGCTGAGGCGACCAGAACCTGAGCTCGGGAGAATCTCTTGATCAAGGACCTTTTTGTACCGGTCATCACCCCGTTCGACAACGCGGGCCTGGTCGACCGCGACGCGCTCACGGCGCACTGTGCATGGACAGTCGCGCGGGGCGCGCGTGGTGTCATGCTCTTCGGGACCACCGGCGAGGGCCCGTCGCTCAGCGTCGACGAGAAGATCGAGGTGGCGCGTGTGCTCACCGCCGACCTGCCCTCGGTCGAGGTGATCGGGTCGATCACCGAGAACTCGACGATCGACGCACTTCGATGCCTGCGTGCCTACGAAGAAATGGGACTCGCCGCCGCCCTTGTGCTGCCCCCCTTCTACTTTCGCGAGACTAACGAGGACGGGCTCCTGAGGTTCTTCGCGCTGATGTCCGCGGCCGCGCGGATACCTCTGCTGGCCTATCACATTCCCGGGCTCGCACCAGCCGTCCCAGTGGGCGTGATCGCGGAGCTCCCCCTCTGGGGGGCCAAAGACAGCGGCGGAGACCTCGCCTACACGGCCGCGGTGCTCGCGACCGGCAAGTCGGTGATGGTCGGTGCCGAGTCGACCATCATCGGCGCGATGCACAGAGGGGCGTCCGGCACGATCGCGGGCATGGGCAACATCCTTCCCGGCGAGCTCGCACGCGTGTGCGCGGCGGTTCGGGCAGGCAATGACCGCGAGGCGAACCGGCTAATGTCCATCGTGCTGCAGGTGCAGGCGGCCGTGCTCGCGTGCGCGCCAGGCATGGAGTGGATCGCCGCGTTCAAGCAGATCGCCGCGCACTTGCACGGAGTGGAACTGGGTAGCGTCCGCGCACCCCTGATGAGCCGTAGCGACTATCTGACCGACACGGTTCGCGACGCCCTGGCACTGCGCGACGCCGCCGCGGCATGACACGCGGTGCTTTTAGGAGCAGCATTCGCACACGACGATGCGGGATCCCATCGTTAGACAACCTGCTCGGCCTGGCCATAGTTTGTCATTGACGATAAGCATCCGATGTGTTCGGCATTCGGGTCAGAATGGAGACGGTGTGACTGGCGCGTGGCATGCGGCTGGGAGGGAGTCGTCGGGTCGCTCGCTGGTTGCCGGTCCCGCGCCGCGGACCTCCCTCGGTGACGTGGTCGCCGAGCGGCTCCGCACAGCCATCCTGAACGACGAGTTCTCGCCCGGGCAGCACCTACGCGAGGAGGAGATCTCTGAGTTGCTCGATGTCAGCCGTGGGCCCGTTCGCGACGCGTTCCTCATCCTCGAAGGCGAGGGCCTCGTCCGGCTGTCGCGGCATCGCGGTGCGACCGTCGTCGAGCCGTCGCTCGAGGACCTGGGCGAGGTCTACAGCCTGCGGTCGGCGATCGAGTCGCTCGCCGTGCGCCTCGCGATCCGGCGGCACGAGCCTGCCGATATCGACCTGCTGAACGACTCGCTGAGCGAGCTCCAGGCCGCCACGCGCCACCAGGTCACCGAGCAGTCCGCCGCCCGGCTGGACGTCAACTTCCACGACTGCATCTTCAAGGCAGCCCACCACGACCGGCTGTACAAGAGTTGGTCGAATATCCGGATGCAGGTCTACTGGTTTTTGCTCTCGCGCAACGTCGCGGGTCCCGACTGGCGCGAGAATACGGCACAAAACCACGGCCGCATCCTCGATCTCATCGTGGCCGGTGACGAGACGTGCGCGGTGGACACGATCGGTGAGCACATCCGAGCGGCGTACACGCGGATCTGGTCAGCTCTGGCAGAGCCTGCGCCAAGCGTGCAGATGACATCCAGTCAGCTCGACACAGCCAAGTCCTTCCTGCTCGAATAGTGCGCAGGGGTTGTGGTCTTCCGATGAATCGTGCGCCAGGCTGTTTGACAATCAACGAAGTATTCCTGACTAAGTGGGAATCATGCATCTGGTGACGTTCGACGCGGGCGACGGGTGAGATCGACGTGCTCGTCAACGACGCCGGCATCAACCCGCGTGCGCTGCCGCTTGAGGTCGACATAGAGGTATAGCAGCGTGTCCTCGCGGTGAACCTCACCGGCTACTTCCTTTGCGCACGCGGCCGGACGAGGCATGGTCGGGATCAGCAGGGATCCAGGATAGTGCGACAGCGGCACGATCAGCCGCCGCCCCCGGCGTCGGGCGAGGCGTCGGGCAGGGCGACGGCGACCGCCGCGAGCAGCCCGCCGTCCACCCGGAGGTCAGCGCCGGTGACGAAACTCGCCCGCGGGCTGGCCAGGAACGAGGCCACCTGCGCGATCTCGCGCGGCGTGCCGATGCGCCCGAGCGGGTGGGACGAGCCCCAGCCTGCCAGCGTGGACTCGACGCTGCCCGCTGGGTCGGTGAACAGGGCGGCCGAGGCGCGCAGCATCGGGGTATCCACCGAGCCGGGGCAGACCGTGTTGACCCGGACGCCGTGGCGGGCCTCGTCCACCGCCACCGCGCGGGTAAAGGCGTTCAGCGCGCCCTTGCTGGCGGCGTAGGCGACCACGTCGCTCTGGGCGGCGTAGGCCTGGGCGGAGGAGACGATCACGACCGCACCGCGACCGGACCGGCGCAGGTAGGGCATACAGGCCTGGACGGCCAGGAAGACGCCCTTCACGTTGACCGCGAACACCTCGTCCCAGGCCTGCGGGGTGGTGGTGGTGACAGTGCCATACCGCTGGATCCCGGCGGAGGTCACCAGGATGTCGAGGCGGCCGAACTCCGCCGCCACCCGCTCGACGGCCCCGTGCATCGCCGCCGCGTCGGTGACGTCCGCGATGGCCGTGACGGCCCGGCCGCCGCCAGAGTTGATCTTGGCGACGACCTCGCCGGCCGCGGCTGCGTCATTGGAGTTCACCGCGACCGCGGCGCCCTGCTCGGCCAGCAGTTCCGCCACGGCCTGGCCGATGCCGCTCGACGCGCCGGTCACGAGCGCTGTCCGGCCGTCATGCTCGCCCACCCCATGGATACTTGCATACACCCTGACAAGAAAGCCAACACCTGACAAGAAAGAGGGTGACCTAGTGACCGAACGTTTCCTGATCACCGGCGGCCTGGGCTGCATCGGGGCCTGGACGGTCCGGCGGCTGCTCGCCGAGGGTGCCGGCGTGGTCACCTACGACCTCCCCGGCGACCCGCACCGGCTGCGCCTGATCATCGAGGACGACCAGCTCGCCGGCGTCACCAGGATCAACGGCGACGTGACCGATCTCGCCGGGATCGAGCAGGTCATCACCGACCATCAGATCACCCATATCGTCCATCTCGCCGGGATGCAGCTACCGATGGTGCGCGCCGATCCCATCCGGGGCATGCAGGTGAACGCGGTCGGCACCACGGTGATCTTCGAGGCGGCCCGGCGGCATCGCGACCAGGTGCGCGGCCTGGCCTACGCCAGCTCGGCGGCGGTCTGGGGCCCGCGTTCGGCGTACCGGCCGGGCCGGCTCACCAGTGCGGACGTGCCCGTGCCGGTGAGCCTGTACGGAGTCACCAAGCTGGCTAACGAGGGCACGGCCCGCGTGTACTGGGTCGAGCATCAGCTGGCCAGCGTCGGCCTGCGACCCTACGTGGTCTACGGCCCGGGCCGGGATCAGGGCGTGACGTCGTTCCCCACCAAGGCGATGCTGGCGGCCGCCGTCGGCCGGAGCTATGCCATCGAGCTCGGCGGCCCGGTCGGCATGGAGCTGGCCGACGACGTCGCGGCCATGTTCATCCGGGCGGCCCGCGCGACCGCCGACGGCACCGTCCAGGACGCCGTGGCAGGAGACGTCGGCGGGCCGTCGGCCGGGCTGCCCGAGATCGTCGCCGCGATCGAGGCGGCCGCTCCCTCGGCGGCCGGGACGATCGCCCTAGCGGGCGACGTCGGGCCGAATCTGCCCGAGGTCAGCGGCGAAGCCGTCGCCGAAGCGCTCGGCGGCTTCGCCTTCACTCCGCTGGATGAGGGCGTGGCCGCCACCATAGAGCTCTTCCGCGCCGCGGCCGCCAGCGGCCGGATCGACGTGGACCGGGCTCTGGCCTCGCCGGTACCAGCCGCGGGACGGTAACACCACCGTCCGTTCGGTAGGAAAAGAATTTTTATTATCCCGAACGAGCATCGGCTCGACGGTCCCGCTCCTGCGTGCCGCGACGGGCCGACGCCGCTTGCCCGGCGAGCCTAGGCCCGGGCGCGGAGCGCTGGCACGCCGTCGCCGGTGAGGTCGTCGATGGCCTGCCTGCGGCCGGTCATGGCCAGGACGAGGGACAAGATGGGGCCCGCTACTTCCGGCCCGGTCCCGTGGGACCAGTCGGCGTCGGTGGCGCGCAACGACAGGCCCTCGATGCGGCGCTTGGAGCCGATGAGCAGGTTCGAGCCCTGGTAGAAGTCCGCCACCTGGACCACCGCGTCGGTCGGGTAGGCGTGCGTGATCCCGAGCGGCCTGCGGATGTCCTCGCTGTGCACGATCACCTCGCCCAGCCAGGTGGTCGCCGGGCCCGGCGGGTGCTTCACCGAGGTCACCACCGCCTCGAAGCCGGCCAGCGTGTCGGCCGGGGTGGCGCCCCGCCGCGCGGCGACACCCTTCTCCTGCAGCTTGTCGAAGCTGAATCCCGAGGCGAGCAGGCCGGCGAAGAACGCGGGCGGCGTCAGCGTGCCGGCCGAGGTCATGTGGGCGAGGACGTCGCGTACCGTCCAGTCCCCGCACAGCGAGGGCGTGGCCCAGTCGTCGTCGCCCAGCGCTCGCAGGTCGGCCGCGAGGGCCTTGCGCTCCCCGTGGACCGCAGGCCAGATATCCGTCCCCATGAGCCCTCCCCATAGCAGCGGCCGCGGCCGTCTGCCCTCATGTTGTTCGGTAAGGGCTAAATTAGCCAATGACCGAATAAGCCGCAACCGTAACAGCGAGGCCGGAAGGAGGCAAGGGTGCGGGACATCCAGAAGGTGCTGGCCGCGCTGACCTCGCCCGTCCGGCGCGAGATCCTCGCCCTGATCTGGGATCAGGAGCTTTCTGCGGGCGAGATCGCCGCGGCCTTCCCGGTGACCAAGCCGACGATCTCGCAGCACCTGGCCGTCCTGCGCGAGGCCGGGCTGGCCACGAGCACGGCGGTAGGCACCTCACGCCGCTACCGCGCCAGGCGCGACGCGCTCCGCGGCTTGCCCGCCGCCCTCGGCAGCCCCGGCAGGTGGGTGAATGCCGACGACGTCCCCGAACGAGCGGTGCCGGACGTCCGCACCAAGCCGGTCGTCGTGGCCAGCACCGACGTGGATACCAGCCAGGCGGTGACGTTCGCCGCCTTCACCGATCCCGCGGTCTACTCACGCTGGCTCGGCGTGCCCGTCACCATCTCCGGCGGGCGTTTCGCGTGCACGATGGAGTGGGGGACGAGCGTACGCGGCCAGTATGAGCTGGTCTGCCCGCCCGAGCTCATCGTGATGCGCTGGGACTTCGAAGACGACAACGTCCCGGTCCCCGGCGGGGAGATGACCGGTTACCTCCGGATCCGGCCCGCCGCGAAGAACCAGCCCGGCGCGCACGTCGAGGTTCACCAGCTGGTCGACACGGCCGCCCAGGCCGAGTTCATGGCCGGAGCCTGGGGCGTGGTCCTGGGCCGCCTCAAGGCGGGCGTGGCCCACGCCTCGGATCCGGACGTGCCGATGCCCGCCCGGGCGGCCCGGCCTAAACGGCGCGATCCCGGCTGAGAAGGGAAGTTACCAGCCGCGCTGGCGCCACTCGCCGAGGTGGGGACGCTCCGTGCCCAGCGTGGTGTCGTTGCCGTGCCCCGGGTACACCCACGTCGGGTCCGGGAGCCGGTCGAAGAGGCGCTCGGACACGTCGTTGAGCAGCGAGGTGAAGTCGGCGGGGGAGTTGGTCTTGCCCACGCCGCCGGGGAACAGCGAGTCCCCGGTGAACAGGTGCGGCTGGCCGGCCAGCCTGCCGCCCGCGTCATAGACGACCGCGATGCTGCCCGGCGTGTGCCCGCGCAGGTGCACGAAGGACACCGCCGCGTCCCCGAAGGTCAGTACATCGCCGTCGTGGACGAGGTGGCCGACCGGGACGGGCAGCGCGTCCGCGTCGGCCGGATGGGCGACTACCTCCGCGCCGGTGTGCTTCTGTACGTCCGCCAGCGCCTGCCAGTGATCGGCGTGCTGGTGCGTCGTCACGATCGAGCCGACGGGCGTGTCGCCGATAAGCTCGATAAGCGGCCCGCCTCGTTGGCCGCGTCGATCAAGATGGCCTGGCCGGTGCTGGTGCAGCGGAGCAGGTAGGCATTGTTGTCCATGGGGCCCACGGCTACCTTGGTCACCGTCAGGCCATCGATCTCGCGGGTGTCGGGCGGGCCGCCGACTTGTACGTCTCCGGAGTAGGTCACTTTTAGAACTTATACCGAACGAGCATCCGTACCACGGTCACGTCACCGCATTCGCGGCCCGGGGTGACGCGCACCACAGCTGGAGACCCGCGTGAAGATACTGATCCTGGGCGCCCACCACGTCCGTGAACTGCTTGGCTACCGCGAATGCGCGGACGTGATGCGCGAGGCGCTCGCCGACCTGGCCCGCGGCCGGATCGAGCAGCCGCTGCGGACCATCGTCCGGCCCCAGGACGCGGCCGGCTTCATGGCGCTGATGCCTGCCTACGTCGCTTCCGGGGACAGCGGTGCGGCGGGCTACGGGCTGAAGGCGATCTGCATCACGCCGGGCAACCCGGCCCTCGGTAAGGACACGCACCAGGGCGGGGTGCTGCTGTTCGCGGCGGCCACCGGAGAGCCGCTGGCGATGGTGAACGCGTCGGCGATCACCGAGATCCGGACCGCGGCCACCTCGGCCGTGGCCACCGACCTGCTGGCCAGGCCCGGGGCCGCCGAGCTGGCCGTCATCGGCACCGGCGTGCAAGCGCGGGCGCACGCGTACGCCCTGGCCGCGACCCGGTCACTCACCGGGATCCGCGTCGCCGGGCGCGATCTGGCCCGTGCCCGCGAGGTGGCGGCCGAACTGGCCGGCCAGCTCGGCCTGCCGGTCACCGGTTACGACACCGTGCCCGACGCGGTCGCGGGGGCGGACATCATCGTGACCGCCACCACGTCGCCGCGCCCGGTCCTGCAACACGAATGGCTGTCCCCGGGCACGCACGTGAACGCGGTCGGCGCCTGCGTTCCCGGCGACCGGGAGATCGACACCGCGACCATGGCCGGCGCGGCCATCTTCGCGGACAGCCGCGAGTCAGTCCGGAACGAAGCCGGCGACTTCCTGCTGGCCCAGCTCGAGCTGGCCCAGTCCGGCCGGGCCGGGCCGGCCGGTGCGGTCCTGCCGATCCGGGCCGAGATCGGCGAAGTACTCACCGGCACGGCGCCCGGCCGCACCGATGACGATGAGATCACCCTGTTCGAGTCCCTCGGGGTAGCCGCCGAAGACCTGGCCGCCGCCACCTATGTCTACGAGCAGGCCAGGTACCGAGGTGCAGGCACCGCCGCCGACTTCTAACTCACCCCACCCGCCTCAGTGCACTCGTTCAGGCGTTGGCAGAAATCTGCGACTCAACCTGCAACCGGCTCGATGCTCCATCGAGCCGGTCGGGACCGGCTCAATGCTCCATCGAGCCGGTCAAGGCAGGGCGCGGGCCGCCCTGCGTCGGTAATCAGAGAGGTCTAAGAGCCCTGAGAGACCTGTGAGGCGAGGCGCGCGTCGCTGAGCGGATACAGGCCGACAGGCCCGGACCCTCATCAGGGCACGCGAAGGTCCAGGCGTCTCGGTGCTTTGGCTGCTCAAGATCGAAGCTCGTGACTCTTGCCCAACGATTACGGCGCTCCATCGTCGTACCACTACCAGAGTCGGGCAGCAGACCTGCGGACGGTGGCTGGCGTCCTTCGGTATCGTGGGAGGTAGCGGGGCGGGCATAACGGGGGCCGATCCAGCGCTCATGACTTGTGCGGCGCTCCCCGGACGCGGAGTCCCCAAAATGTCAGACCCCCCGGCTACCATCGCCAAGCGACCGGTCCATCCATTCAGAAGAGAGCAGAGGCGCAGTGGCTGACCGTCTTGTCGTTCGCGGCGCCCGCGAGCATAACTTGAAGGATGTCTCGCTGGATTTGCCGCGGGACGCGATGATCGTGTTTACCGGGTTGTCGGGGTCGGGGAAGTCGAGCCTGGCGTTTGACACGATTTTCGCGGAGGGGCAGCGGCGGTACGTGGAGTCGCTGTCGGCGTATGCGCGGCAGTTCCTGGGGCAGATGGATAAGCCGGATGTGGATTTCATTGACGGGCTGTCGCCGGCGGTGTCGATTGACCAGAAGTCGGCGAGCCGTAATCCGCGGTCGACGGTGGGGACGATCACGGAGGTGTATGACTACCTGCGGTTGCTGTTCGCGCGGATCGGGCGGCCGCATTGCCCGTTGTGCGGGCGGCCGATCGCGCGGCAGGCGCCGCAGCAGATCGTGGACCGGGTGCTGGAGCTGGCGGAGGGGATGCGGTTCCAGGTGCTGGCGCCGGTGGTGCGGGGGCGGAAGGGGGAGTACGGGGAGCTGCTGCGGGAGCTGCAGGCCAAGGGCTACTCCCGGGCCCGCGTCGACGGCACCATCGTGCGCCTGGACGACGCCCTGGCCGGGGAGCTGCCGGCGCTGAAGAAATACGAGAAGCACGACATCGAAGTGATCGTCGACCGGCTGGCGGTGAAGGAGACCGCGCGGCGCAGGCTGACCGACTCGGTGGAGACCGCGCTGGGCCTGTCCGCGGGGGTCGTTGTGCTCGACTTCATCGACCTCCCCGAGAATGACCCGCACCGGGAGCGGATGTACTCCGAGCACCTGGCGTGCCTTTATGACGACCTGTCGTTCGATGAGCTGGAGCCGAGGTCGTTCTCGTTCAACTCCCCGTGGGGAGCCTGCCCGGACTGCACCGGGCTCGGCACCAAGCTCGAGGTCGATCCCGAGCTGATCGTCCCGGACGAGTCCAAGTCGCTCGCGGACGGCGCGATCACGCCGTGGAGCGGCGGGCATATCAGCGACTACTTCTTCCGCCTGATCGAGGCCCTCGGCGATAGCCTCGGCTTCCGGATGGACACGCCGTGGGCGAAGCTGCCCGCCAAGGCCCGCACGGCCCTGCTGCGCGGCTACGACCTGCAGGTCCACGTCCGGTACAAGAACCGTTACGGCCGGCAGCGGTCGTATTACACGAACTTCGAGGGTGTCATCCCGTGGGTCGAGCGGCGGCACGCCGAGGCGGAGTCGGACTCGAGCCGGGAGAAGTTCGCCGGGTACATGCGCGAGGTGCCGTGCCCGTCCTGCCACGGGGCCCGGCTCAAGCCGGTGTCGCTGGCGGTCACCGTGGACGGCAGGTCCATCGCCGAGCTGTGCGCACTTCCCATCGGGGAACTGGCCAAGCTCCTGCTCAGCTTGCAGCTCTCCGAGCGCGATCAGCAGATCGCCCAGCGGATCGTGAAGGAAGTCAACGCGAGGATGGGCTTCCTGCTTGACGTCGGGCTGGACTACCTGACCCTGGACCGGGCATCGGCCACGCTGGCCGGCGGGGAGGCCCAGCGGATCCGGCTGGCTACCCAGATCGGCTCGGGCCTGACCGGGGTGCTGTACGTCCTCGACGAGCCGTCGATCGGGCTGCACCAGCGGGACAACCAGCGGCTGCTCGAGACGCTGCGGCGGCTGCGCAATCTCGGCAACACGCTGATCGTCGTCGAGCATGACGAGGAAACGATCCGGGCGGCCGACTGGATCGTCGACATCGGCCCGCGCGCCGGCGAGCACGGCGGCAACATCGTGGTCTCCGGCACGGTCGAGGAACTCCTGTCCAATCCCGAGTCGCTGACCGGCGCCTACCTGTCCGGGCGCGAGTCCATCCCGGTGCCGGCCATCCGCAGGAAGCGGGACAGGAGCCGCGAAGTCGCGGTCAAGGGCGCGGCTGAGCATAACCTGCGGGGGGTGGACGTGGCGTTCCCGCTTGGCTGCCTGGTCGCGGTCACCGGGGTGTCGGGGTCGGGTAAGTCCACGCTGGTCAACGATATCTTGTACAAGGCGCTGGCCCGTGAGCTGAACGGCGCGCGGACGGTCCCGGGCCGGCACGCCCGGATCACCGGCAGCCAGCACCTGGACAAGGTGGTGCACGTCGACCAGGGCCCGATCGGGCGGACCCCGCGGTCCAACCCGGCCACCTACACCGGCGTGTTCGACCACGTCCGGAAGCTGTTCGCGGCCACCACCGAGGCGAAGGTCCGCGGCTACCAGCCGGGCCGGTTCTCCTTCAACGTCAAGGGCGGCCGGTGCGAGGCCTGCTCCGGCGATGGCACCCTGAAGATCGAGATGCAGTTCCTGCCCGACGTCTACGTGCCCTGCGAGGTCTGCCACGGCGCCCGGTACAACACCGACACCCTGGCCGTGCATTACAAGGGCAAGACCATCGCCGAAGTCCTCGGCATGCCGATCGAGGAGGCGGCGGACTTCTTCGCCCCCGTCCCCGCCATCCACCGGCACCTCAGGACGCTGGTCGACGTCGGCCTCGGCTACGTCCGCCTCGGCCAGCCCGCGCCGACCCTGTCCGGCGGTGAGGCCCAGCGGGTCAAGCTCGCCGCCGAACTGCAGCGCCGGGCCACCGGCCAGACCATCTACGTGCTGGACGAGCCGACTACCGGGCTGCACTTCGAGGACATCCGCAAGCTGCTCGGCGTGCTGAGCCGCCTGGTCGAGGCGGGCAACACGGTCATCGTGATCGAGCACAACCTGGACGTGATCAAGACCGCGGACTGGGTCATCGACCTGGGCCCCGAGGGCGGCGCAGGCGGCGGTCTCGTGATCGCCTCGGGAACGCCGGAGAAGATCGCAGGAGTCGAGGAGAGCTACACCGGCCAGTTCCTCAAGAAACTCCTCGACGTCTAGGCCGGTGGCGTCCGCTCGCGGTCGCGGGACGGCCAGCGAGGACAAGCGCCAGCGAGGACAGTGAGCGCGGTGGAGATCGTCACCCAGGCCGGAGTCGCGCGGGCCGATCTGGACGGGGTCGGCGCGGAGGCGCGCTTCCTGCTCGTGCTCACCCACGGGGCGGGCGGCAGCGTCGAGGCACCCGACGTCCTGGCGGCCTGTGACGCCGGACGGCAGCTGGGCGGGATGGTGGCCCGCGTCACGCAGCCGTACCTGGTCGCAGGTGCGCGCGCGCCCGGCTCCGCCGTCCGTCAGGACGCCGCCTGGGTCCAGATCGTGGCCGCGTTGCGCGAACTGGCCCCCGGTGTCCCGCTCGTCCAGGGCGGCCGGAGCAACGGCGCGCGGGTGGCCTGCCGCACCGCCGCCGCGGTCGGCGCTCGCGCCGTGATCGCGCTGGCGTTCCCTCTGCACCCGCCGCGGCGCCTGCCCGGACGGGCCGCGCCGCCAGGCGCGCCGCCCGCGGACATCGCGACCCAGATCCGGGTCGCCGAACTCCGCGCGGCGCGCGCGGGCGGGGCCAGGGTGCTGGTGGTGAACGGCGAGCGTGATCCGTTCGGAATCCCGGCTGAGGACGACGCCGATCGGGTGGTCATCGTGCCTCGCGAGACGCACGCGCTGAAAGGTCATCGCGCGGAGATCGTCGCCGCCGTGACCGAGTGGCTGCCAGCGGTGCTCTAATGCGGGCGGCCCGCGTCCTGTGCTGGGTGGCGTCGCGCCAGGCGGGCCGGAGGCCCAGGACCAGGGGGCCAAGGAGGCCCAGGACCAGGGGGCCAAGGAGGCCCAGGACCAGGGGGCCAAGGAGGCCCAGGACCAGGGGGCTTAAAAAAGGATTAAAAACCGTCGTTAGGTTGAACGTTCACGCCGGCCTGAGCTGCCGCCGGTGGCGGATAAGGCCGCGGGGGCCTCGGGAGCCCGCCCGCGGTGCGCCGAAGTCACGCCGATCGGGCGGTCGAAAGCGGCCAGGTCAGTGGGCCGATGCGGCTCGATGCACTCGCCGTCTGGGAGCAGTTCGCCGGTGTCCTCGAACATCACGACACCATTGCAGAGCAGGCTCCAGCCCTGCTCGGGGTGGCTGACGATAGTGTGAGCCGCTTCCCGGTCCGGGGCCGATGGCGCCGGACAAGGCGGCGAGTGCGGGCACATATCAGTGCCTCCTGAAGTTTTCATTATTCGCATTCATGATCGTTATAAGTGTGCCGCTACCTGGGCGATCGCTGCTATGGCTCATGCTGATCGTTTCTCGATGGCCATCTGTAGCTTCCCGATGGTTTCCGTGTGGCACCTTTTGACTACTCGTTGTAATTATCTGGTCTCTGCGCCTGCGCTCAGAGAATTGGCCTAGACCAACTGTCCCGCTTTCCATCCTACGCTGCAAGCGACACGCTCAACGTCAAACAATCGATTGCTGCGCCTCTGCGCGCCCCCGGGCCATCAGCTGCGGCTTGCTCCCCTACATCTGGAGACGTCGAGCCCGCCCCGTTGGTTCACGCAAGTCAGGCAGAATTCGGCGGGCACGCCTCGCCGTGGCAGGCACGGTCGGCCCCGGAGACGGCGACCAGGCCGCCCGGCGGGCCCGCCAGCCGACCGGAACGCGGACCGGGCAGGCCGCCCGGGCTCAGCGCCAGGCGAGGCTAAGCGCCGGTGACCGGGGACGCTAGCGGGCTGGGCTCGAACGTCACGGCCGGGATGTCGTTGAGGCGATGGGTTTCCCGCAGCGTAAGCAGGTGCTCGGCTTCGGCCGTGAGCGCGTGCACGCGCGGCGTGGCCCTCATCTTCCGCCGGTAGATGCGGTCGTCGTAGCCGCGCGCGCCGATGGCCGCGCGCTGCGCGGCGAAGGCGGCCCGCATGGCCTCGGTCAGCGCGGCGTCAAGGTCCTCGGCCAGGCGGCGCAGTTCAGGCGACGGCGCCCGCCGGGCCTGAGCCTTCCTGAACAGGCTCTCCGCCTCGCGCGCGGTGGCGAGGAGCTCCGCACGCCGGGCGGCGAGCGCCACATCGGCCTGGTAGTACTGCTCCGCCTCGCTGCTCGGCTTCTGCCGTTTCATGACCACCGGTCTCATGACCACTTAGGGTACGCGGGCCGCCATCGCGGCCGCGCGCCGGGGGAAACCGGTCAGCGGGCCAGGACCCTCGGGCGGACGTCAGGACAGGCTCGCGGCCCAGCTGGCGTGCAGCGCCGCGTACTCGCCCTCCCCGGTCATCAGCTCGCGCGGCGGACCATCCTCGGTGATCCGGCCCCCGTCGAGGACGAGCACCCGGTCGGCGATCGCCACCGTAGACAACCGGTGCGCGATGATGACGGCCGTCCGGCCGGCCAGCACGGTGCGCAGGGCGCTCTGGACCAGCCGCTCGCTCGGGATGTCGAGCAGCGAGGTGGCCTCGTCCAGGACAAGCACGGCCGGGGCGGCCAGGAACGCCCGGGCGAACGAGACGAGCTGACGCTGGCCCGCGGACAGCCGGCCGCCCCGCTTGCCGACCGGCGTGTCATAGCCCTCGGGCAGCGCGGCGATGAAGTCGTGCGCGCCGATCATCCGCGCGGCAGCCTCCACGTCGGAGTCCGAGGCGTCGGGACGGCCGAGCTTGATGTTCTCCGCCACCGACCCCTCGAACAGGAAGTTTTCCTGGGTGATGACGATGATCTCGGTGCGGAGCACCGAGTCCGCCAGCTGGCGCAGGTCGATTCCGTCCAGCGTGACCCGGCCCGAGCGCGGGTCGTAGAACCGGCCGAGCAGCCGCGCGATCGTCGTCTTGCCCGCGCCGGTCGCGCCGACCACGGCGACGGTCTGCCCGGCCGGGATATCCAGGTCGAGTCCCGGCAGGACCAGGTTGTCGCGGTAGCCGAAGGTGACCGACTCGAACCGGACCCGCCGGCCCGCCGCGGTCGCGGCCCGGGCCGGCAGCGGCTGCGGGACCGCGGGTTCCGGGACCGCCGGTTCCTGCTCGAGCACGCCCGAGATCTTCTCCAGGCCGGACGCCGCCGACTGGAACGTGTTGTAGAACTGGGACACGTCCTGCAGCGGGTCGAAGAAACGCTGCAGGTAGAGCAGGAACGTCGCGAGCACGCCGACCTTGATGTTCCCCTCGATCACGAGCAGCCCGCCGTAGCCGAGGATCACGCCCGTGATGACGTTGCCGACCAGCGAGATGCTCGGGCCGTAAATCGCGATGAGCCGCGAGGCGTGCGCGCTGGCCTGCGAATAGTCTTCTCCGAGCCCGGAGAAGATATCCGCGTTCCGCTTCTCCCTGCGGAACGCCTGGACCGCCCGGATCCCGCCGAACGTCTCGACGAAATGCACGATGACCAGCGCGATGGCTTCCCTGGTCCGCCGGTACGCGCGGGCGGACTCCCGCCGGAACCAGACCGTGAGCCAGATCAGCGGGACGAAGCCGGCCAGCACCACGAGGCCGAGCTTCCAGTCGAGCAGCAGCATGCCGGTGCCGACGAGCAGCAGGGTCAAGATGGCCGCGATCAGCGAGTCAAGTCCCTCCTCGAACAGGTCGGAGATGGACTCGACGTCGGAGGTCTGCCTGGAGATGACCCGCCCCGAGGTGTAGTCCTCGTGAAAGGCCACGTCCAGCTGGCCGAAGTACGCGAACAGGCGGCGGCGCAGCTCGAGCACTACCTTCTGGCCCACCCGGCCGGTCATGGTGACGAACATGCGGGTCGTGACCGCCTGCACCACGACCGCGACCGCGAACGCCACGGCGATGCCGAGCAGCGGCGCCGCGTCATGGGCGTCCAGCAGCGGCGGCAGGCCGGAGTCGATGGCGATGCCGACCAGCCACGGCCCGGCCAGCGCGGCCAGGCTCGCCACCACGATCAGCGACACGGTGGCGATCACCGCGCGGCGGTACGGCCGCAGCAAGTCGCCGAGCAGCCGCCGGCTCCGGTCGCGCAGCAGCGCGGCCAGCCCGGCGCTGACCTCGTCGGTCTTCTCCGCGGCCACCCCGCGCCAGGCGGTTTTGTCCTGGGGGGGCGACCCCCCGGGACCCCCCCGATCTTGGGGGGGAATCTTCCCCCCAAACCCCCCTGAGTCATGCGCTCTCCCTCAGGTCTTCGGTATCCATCAGCGCGGCGTACTCCGGGTTGGAGGCGAGCAGCTCCCGGTGGCTGCCGCTG
This sequence comes from uncultured Actinomycetes bacterium, assembly GCA_963806335.1. Lineage (GTDB taxonomy): Bacteria > Actinomycetota > Actinomycetes > Streptosporangiales > Streptosporangiaceae > Palsa-504. The sequence goes on along the minus strand of CAWDXO010000001.1, from coordinate 85,087 downwards.
GCCGCGATCACTCCGCCGGACAGCAGCGCCACCGTGTCCGCCAGCGCCACCGTGGACGGGCGGTGCGCCACCACCAGGGCGGTCGAGCCGGCCAGGATCTCGTGCAGCGCCCTGGTCACGCGCTCTTCGGTGTGCACGTCGAGGGCGGAAAGCGGATCGTCGAGGATCAGCACGTCCGGGCCGGCCAGGATGGCCCGGGCCAGGGCGATCCGCTGCCGCTGGCCGCCGGAGAGCGCCATGCCCTGCTCGCCGATCCTGGTGTCCAGGCCCCACGGCAGGTCGAACGCGAACCTGGCCTGCGCGGCCGTCAGCGCGGCCTCGACCGCATCCTCGCCGGCGTCCGGCGCGCCGAACGTCACGTTCTCCCTGACGCTCGCGGAGAACAGGGTCGCGTCCTCGAAGGCGCAGCCCACCGCCGTGCGCAGCTGCTCGAGCGGAAGGTCGCGGACGTCCGTCCCGTCGAGCCGCACCGCGCCCGAACTCGCATCGGCCAGCCGCGGCACGAGCTGCAGCAAGGTGGACTTGCCCGAGCCGGTGGCCCCGGTGAGCACGACCGTCTGCCCGGGGGCCAGGTCGAGCACGACGTCGCGCAGCACGGGCTCGGCCGCGCCCGGATAACTGAAGGCCACGTGGTCGAACACCAGGTGCCCACGGCTCCGGCCCTGCTGGCGCCCGCGCCGCGCCGGCCGGACGCTGTCGGGTCGGCGCGGACCCGGAACTCCCCGGTGCGGGGCTTCGCTGCTGGGGGCAAGCACGACGGCCCGTTCGGTCGAATTCTGGTCTTTGCCGGTGATCTCCGGCGCCGTGTCGAAGATTTCCAGCACGCGCTGGGCGGCGGTGGCCGCTTCCTGGCCGGACGCGATGATGTAGCCGAGGGCCTCGACCGGCCAGACCAGCTGCAGCGCCAGTGTGATGAAAGCCACCAGGCCGCCCAGCGTCAGCGAGTGGTGGCTGACCGCGACCACGCCCAGGACGACGATGATGCCGATGACGGCGTTGGGGATCAGGTCAAGCAGCGACCAGAAGGACCCGAGCAGGCCCGCCTTCTCGACCTGATTGCCGTAGACCTCCGCGGCCTTGGCGCGGTGCCTGACCGCGGCTTGCGGGCCCCGGCCGAGCGCCTTGAGCACGCGGATGCCGGTCGCCGCCTCCTCAACCAGCGTCGCCAGGTCCCCTTCCTGGTCCTGGACGCGCCGGGACAGGACCTTGTAGCGCTTCTCGAACCTCAGGCAGACCGGCAGGACCGGCGCGAATACCACGGCGGTGATCAGGCCAAGCCACCAGTTGAGGTGGATCAGCAGCGCGATCACCGCCACGAACCCGAGCGTGTTGGTGACCATGAAGATCAGGCCGAACCCGGCGAACCTGCGGATCGACGACAGGTCGGTCGTCGCCCGGGACAGCAACTGCCCGGACTGCCAGCGGTCGTGAAACGATGCCTGCAGCCGCTGCAGGTGCGCGTACAGGTCGTCCCTGATCGACTTCTCGATGTCCGCGACCACGGTGGACTGGATCCAGCGCCGGATCATGTTCAGCAGCGCCTCGGCCGCGCCGAGGGCGACCGCCGCCAGGGCCAGCGGGATCAGCAAGCTCTTGGTCCCGTGCGCGATCGGCCCGTCGATCACGGCCCCGATGAGCAGCGGGATGCCAATGTCGGCGGCGACCGCGCCGACCGCGGCCGCGAACATCACGATCATCTGGATACGGAAAGGCTTCAGGTAGCCGCGAAGCCGCCACAGCGCCCCGACTGGCCGGACCCTGGCGTGGGCGCGCTTGACCAGCAAAGGGGTAACAGAGGGCATCAGCCGTGAGGTTAACCGCGCGGCCGAGCTATTGTCACCTGATTTTTTCTTAGAGCGGACGCCTTGTCGGCAGGCCGTAACTCTGGCACGCTGGCTCACCCGGAGGCTTCGCGAACCGGGGGCCGGGGGGCCGGGGTTTACCGGCAGGGGAGGGAACCGTGAAGCGCAGCACAAGCCGCCTCAGGTCTTGGTGAGCCGCGTGTCCCGCACTGAGCTCCTGGCCGCCTACCGCGACGGGGTCACCGTCATCTGCGAGCTGGCGGCGCAGTTCACCGACGAGACGTGGTTCGCCGCGACGCCATGTGCCGACTGGCGCGCGGTCGACCTGGCCGGGCATCTGCGCTGCGTGGCCGACGACTACCACGAGTACCTCGACGATGCCCCGGCCAGCAGGCTGGCGCGGCTGATGGCCACCGGCGCGCCCGCCGACTCGCTCGGCCGCAAGCTCGCCCGGCAGAACTCCGCCGAGCTCGCCGCGCTGCCCGACGCACCCGGACCCGAGCACATCGCCGCGTTCGCCGAGTCCGCGCGGTCCTACGGGCGGCGGCTGCCGCTGTCGTGGGACCTGCCGCACCACAGGTACCGGGGGGCCGACGTCACGGTGGGCGAGATGGCGGGCGTCGCGTGCGCCGAATGGCACCTGCACGCCTGGGACCTGGCCCGATCGCTGGGCAAGGACTACCGTCCCGCCGACCCCGAGCTGGTCCTGACCGCGTGGCGGGCCGGTACGCCGCAACTGTGGCCGCTGCTCACCACCGGCTGGGCCGACGACGACCCGTGGTGCTTCCTGCTGGGCGCGTCGAGTCGTGATCCGGGCTGGAGCGGAGTGTTAGAGTCCTTAGTTCGTGACCTTTGACGTAAATCGCGTGCGGGCCGCGTACCCGGCGCTGAGTGACGGTTATGCCTACCTGGACGGTGCCGCGGGCACGCAGGTCCCCTCGGCGGTCATCGAGGCGATCGCCGATGCCTACCGGACCGGGATCGGCAATGCCGGGGGTGTCTTCCCGGCCAGCGGACGCTCCGCCGCCATCATGGCCGAATGCAGGCGCGCCCTCGCGGACCTGACCGGCGCTCACCCGGACGGCGTGATCCTCGGGCCGAACATGACCACGCTCACCTACCGGCTGGCCGAGACCTTGTCCCGGCGCTGGGAGCCGGGCGACGAGGTCGTCGTGTCCCGGCTGGACCACGACGCCAACATCAGGCCCTGGGTCCAGGCGGCCGCGCGGCGCGGAGCCGTCGTGCGCTGGGCTGAGGTCGACATATCGACGGCGGAACTTCCGTCCGGCCAGTTCGGCGAGCTGCTCTCCGACCGGACCCGGCTGGTCGCGGTCACCGCGGCCAGCAACGTCGTCGGCACCAGGCCGGACGTGGCGGCGATCGCCGCGGCCGCGCACGCGGTCGGCGCGCTATGCTACGTGGACGGCGTGCACGCGACCCCGCACGTACCGGTGAACGTCCGCATCCTCGGCGCCGACTTCTACGCCACCAGCGCCTATAAGTGGTCCGGGCCGCACATCGGCACGGTGGTGGCCGACCCTGGCCTGCTGGAGACGCTCCGCCCCGACAAGCTCGTGCCCGCCCCCGACGGTGTGCCCGGCCGGTTCGAGCGCGGCACGCCGGGGTTCGCCGACCTGGCCGGCGTCGTCGCGGCGGTAGATCACCTGGCCTCGCTTGACCCCGCCGCCGACGGCACCCGCCGCGAGCGGCTGCAAGCGTCGATGGCCGCCGTCGAGCACTACGAGGCGGACCTCTTCGCCCGCCTGCTCGGCGGGCTGGGCGCGATGGGGCACGTAGCGCTCTACGGCAAGGCCGGCCGCCGCGCGCCGACGGCGTTCTTCACCGTCGCCGGGCACTCGCCGCGTGCGGTAGCGGAGCGGCTGGCCTCGCGGAAGGTCAACGTGTGGCACGGCGACAACTACGCGTGGGAGCTGACGGGGGCGTTCGGCCTGCGGGACTCCGGCGGCGCCGTCCGGGCCGGGCTGGTCCACTACAACGACGACAACGACGTCGACCGCCTGCTGGCCGCCGTCGCCGAGCTTGCCTGACGGCGTACTGTGGTAGGTGGTTCCCTCGCGAGACGGGGCGTTGACGGGATGATGGCGATGACGGCCCTCGGCAGCCTGCTGGCAGTGCTGGCCGGGCTGCTGCGCGACCTCACGCAGTTGGCCGCAAGCCCATCCGGAATCACCGCGCTGGCCGCGACCGTCCTGGCCGGAGCCATGCTCGCGGCGGTGCTGGCCCTGCTGTTGTCGGTGGCCGGCGTTTCCCGGGCGGCCACCGCCATCCCGATGATCCGCCGCGCTTCCGCGCTGCGGGAGAAGTCCTGGCGCGCGGCGTTCCTGCGCCAGCGCGATCCAGACGCGGCGGGCCGGGCCAGGCCCAGAGCGCCGTCGGCGGCCCCGGCGGCCGCCAGCCCCGCCTAACCGGGGTCGCACCTCACTGACCGATCCGGCGGTCGCCTCCAGCCATCATCCCGTCGCAGCTGGAAGGCCCTTGCCTCATGTTCAGTATCCTTGGCGTCCCCGTGGACGCCGCGTACCACCTTGTCTCCGGGTTCACCGGAATCCTCACCCCCGTTCTCGGCGGAGTGGCCGCGGTCGCCGCGATCATCGTGGTCACGATGGCCGTCCGGACCGTCCTCATGCCGCTCAGTTTCCGTGCCCTCCGTGGCCAGGCCTCCTCGGCCCGGCTGGCCCCGCAACTGCTTGATCTGCGCCGGCGGTACGCCAAGCAGCCAGAACGGCTGCAGCAGGAAATGTCGGCGCTGTACAAGCGGGAGGGGACGAGCATGCTCGCCGGCTTCACGCCGTTCCTCCTCCAGTGGCCGTTCCTGTCCGTCATGTACCTGCTGTTCCGGTCGCCCGTGGTCGCGGGAAGGCCGAACACGCTGCTGACCCACGACCTGTTCGGCGTGCCGCTGGGCATGCACTGGCTCAGCGGCGCCGGCCTCGCCAGCGCGCAGGGCGCGGTCTTCCTGGGCGTGTTCGCGCTGCTGGCCGGGCTGTGCTGGCTGTCAAGCCGCCTCACCCAGCTGATGTCCGCGCAGGCCGGGACCGCGTTCCCCGCGCCGGCCAAAGCTGGTCCGGGCCGGAAAGCGAAGGCCGGGCCGTCCACCGTCGGCACGACAGGCGCCGTCGCCGGGACCGGGGCGCTGGTCAAGGTGCTCCCGTACCTGACGGTAGTGATCGCCGCGTTCGCACCACTGGCAGCCGGGATTTACCTGATCACGTCGACGGGCTGGTCCCTGGCCGAGCGAAGGCTCTTTCTCCGGCGATCGGCCCGGCGGGATCCTTCCGTGTAGCTCGTCTGCGACTGGCGGCACGGTGACCTGCGGTAACACTGGCTCACGATCCGATCAGGGTGCGCAGTAGCCGGACCGGGGGCGAGCCGTGCGCCAGCATGCGGTCATGGATCTGCTGGTCGCCCTGGGCGGGGTCTGCTGCCCTGAGCTCGTTGGCCAGGTCAGAGATCTCGGACCAGCCGACGTAGTAGGTCGACAGCTGCGCCGAGGTGATCTGCGCCCGGCGCCACTTGCCGGCCGCCTCGCCCTCTTCCTGGTAGCCGCGCCCGGTCATCAGCGCCATCGCCTCGGTCTCGGTCATGCCGCGCGCGTGGACCCCCGCGTCGAGAAGGGCATTGATGATCGTGCGCAGCTGCATCTTGAGCATCTGCATCCGGACCGCGCGGAAATCGCCTTCGCCGGGGTAGCCCCGCTCCGCCATGAGCTGCTCGGTGTAGACGGCCCAGCCTTCGGTGAACGAGCCCGACCGCAGCGCGGCCCGGATGTCGGTGCCGGAGCCCTTGAACCGGCGGGAGTGCTGCAGCTGCAGGTAGTGGCCGGGCATCGCCTCGTGGACCATCAGGTTGTGCACCATGTGCCGGTTGTACTCTCGGTAGAATGAGGCGACCCGCTGCGGCGTCCAGTCGGCTGGCGTCGGCGAGACGGCGATGAATGTGGGCTGCGGCGCCAGCTCGAGCGCCCCGGGTGAGTCGCAGTACGCGACGGCGACCCCGCGGTCGATTTCCGGCATCACGATCAGCTCGACCGGATCGTCGTACACCGTGATCAGGCGATGATCGGTCACGAAGGCGGTCTGAGCGGCGAGCGCCTGGCGGCAGAACTCCAGGATGGTCGTGTCGTCGGGTACGTCCCGCGCCAGCTGGTCGAGGACCTGCCGGACCACGTCCGGCCCTGGCCGGGCGGACCCGGCGATCCCCGCGGCCAGCTCGGCGATTTCCTCGCTGACCCGGTCCAGGTCCGCCTGCGCCCGGGCCAGGATCGCGTCCGCGTCAGCCGCCGCGCTCAGCGTGAGCGAAAGCTTGCGCCCGAACCGTTCCGGCCCGATCCTCGGATCGACGAAACCGTCCGAGCCGGCGAGCTGCGCGGAGAGCCACGCGCAGTGCTCGTCCAGGGCCTCGAGCGCGGTCGGCCGCACTCGGGCGAGCTGCGCCTCGCACTGCGGCGCGGACTCAAGGGCGGTGTCGATCTCGCCGCTGATCAGCGCGATCGTGCCAGCGAACTGCCCGATGGCGGTCTCCAGGTGCACCCTGGGCATCGCCCCGAGCTGCCTGCGAGCCTCCACCAAGCTGGCCGGGATGGCAGCCAGCCGCGCGGCCACCGAACCTAGCCGCTCCGGCAGCGGGGCGAAATCCCTGGCCAGCAGCTGGTAGATGGCGTTGCCCGGATTGGCCTGGAGCGGGTTCCAGGTGTGCTCGCGAAGCTCGTCGATCTCGAACATCCGCCGCGCCACGCTGCCCGCCATCATCGCGGCGTCGACGCGGTGCTCCGCCGACAGGGCACTGTCGTCGATCGCCGCCAGCCGGGCCGACCAGCCATCAAGGGCGCGCCGTTCATCGGCCCGGGCTTGCTCGGTGGGATCGGCCAGGCGGTCGTCGAACCGGTGGTCGCCGAGATCGGTGGCGGCGGCCGGATGCCGTTCCGCCCGGTCATCGAGGTACTCCCGCGCCAGCCCGGTGAACTCCGCGTCCGCGTTCATCTAGCCTCCAGCTCGCTCGTCTCGCCCCTAACCGTAGCTATTGACGTGTCTCAACCTGCCGCAACCCGGTCGGGAAGATCAAAAGACTTATCCCGAACGGACCGGGCTATCTGCTCTCGGTCATGTACTTCTGACCCGCGGCGATCAGCTCCTATCGCCCAGCTTCACCCAGGTGATCCTCCGGACCGGGTGATGTCGTGTGGAGCGGTTGCGTGCATGCTGGTGGGATGACGATCAACACGGAAGCGGCGGAGCCTGCCGCTATCCCGGGAAGCTCCCGTCAGGCGGGGGAGGAGAAACGACGGCAGCGTGTGGTCATGCTCGTCATGGCGGCTACGGCGGCCCGTATGGCGGTGGATAGGCGCACCCTGGCGGGCGTAATCGTGATCGCGATCGCGGTGGTGGCGTCGAAAAACATGACGCAGGAGCGCGGTTTCCCCGTCCTGCGCTGGTACCAGCAACTGGGGCGAGACGAAAGCCCCGACCCGACATAGCGCGTCGGTCGCTGCCGGCCCGACGGCGACCGCAGACGCGGACCGGGCTAGACGCCCGTGGGGACGTTCAGCTGCTGCGGACGCTGACTTGCGCGGAGGGGTAGCCGGTGGCGCCGTTGGGCACGGGCTGGGCCTGGGCCGCGGTCTGGGTGTAGCCGGTCGCGTCGGTGGCGCGGGCCTCGATCAGGTAGTTACCCGGCGAAGCCGGCCATTCCCAGACCCATTGCCGCCAGGTGTCGATGTCGGGTACCGCGGCCAGCCGCGCCTCCTGCCATGGTCCGCCGTTGACCCGTACCTCGACCGCGGCGATGCCCTTGTGCTGCGCCCACGCCACTCCGGCCACCGCGATCCGGCCCGCAGTGAGCGACGCGCCGTCGGCGGGCACGTCGATCCGGCATTCGGTCTTGATCGGCGCCTGCTGGGACCAGCCGCGCTGAACCCAGTAGGCAGAGGCGGAGGCGAACGTGGTGACCTCGATGTCGGTCACCCACTTGGTCGCGGACACATAGCCGTACAGCCCGGGCACCACCATGCGCGCCGGGAAACCGTGCACGACGGGCAGCGCCGTACCGTTCATCGCGACCGCGAGCAGGGCATCCCGGCCGTCGAGCACGACCTGCAGGGGAGTGCCCGAGGTGAACCCGTCGACCGAGGTGCACAGCAGCTGGTTGGCACCCGCCAGGGGGCGGGCCTGCCTGACCAGGTCCGCCAGGCTCGCGCCTAGCCATTTGGCGTTCCCTGCGTACGGTCCTCCGACCGGGTTCGAGACGCAGGTGAGCGTGACGTAGGTCTCGATGAGCGGACGCCGCAGCAGCTCGGCGAAGGTGACGGTGACCTCGCGCTGCACCATCCCGTGGATCCGCAGCTGCCAGGTCGCCGGGTCTACCTGCGGGACGAGCAGGGCGGTGTCGACGCGATAGAAACTGCCGTCGGGAGTGATGAACGAGCTGAGGCCGGGGATATTCAGGTCGCTGCCCGCGGGAAGGGGAGGCGGGGGAACCGCGGGCCGGGGGAACCGGATGGCGGACCGCGCCGCGCTGACGTTGTGCTCATCGATCAGGTTTCTTCCGGCTACCGTCCCGAGCGCGGCTACGAGCGCGGCGGCGCCGCTCGACAACAGGAACCGCCGCCGCGCCGGCCAGGGGGATGGCGGCCGGTCGTCCGGATTGGGCAGGTAGATAAAGGAGTAGGCCGGCCCCGCACGGACGGCAGGTTCGGTGGCCCCCGCCCTATCCGCCGGCTGCCGTGGCTGGGGCGGCTGAGCTACATCGTTCGACTCGGGGTGAGGCTCGGGATCCGCCTGAAGGCCGGAAAGAGCGCGGGCGTCCGGCGGAACGGGGAGGTCGGGGGGAACAAGACCGTCCGGGGGAGGGGCGGGGCCGGGCCGGATGGCAGTGGTCCGGAACGCACGCAAGCCGCCCGGGGACCGCCTGGCACGTGCCTGATCAGGATCCAGCCCAGCGGCCGCGCGGGCCAGCCAGGCCAGCGCCACCGCGCCGGCCGCGGCCCCCACCAGGGTGGGAACCACGTAGCCCGCCGTGGCGGTCGGCCTGGTCAGGGCGGCTGCCAGGCCGATGCAGGCGAAAATCGCGAGGCCCCACATACCAAGCGCTAGCCGGCGTACGGCGAGGATCCCGACCACTGCGGCGTACAGGGCAATGACCACCAGAATGCCGCCGAGCAGCACCGTCTTGTCATGGCCGCCGAACGCGGAGATGGCGAAGTCCTTGACTGACGGCGGTGTGAGGTCGATCGCGGCCTGGCCCACCGCGAGCACCGGTGAGCTTTGCGGGACGCCCAGGCCAGCGGCGAACTGAGCGGCGCCCATGGCGACGGCCGCCGCGAGCACGCCGACGACAGCCCCGGTGAGGGCGCGCGGGCGCCGAGGCTGCTTCTCGGCGATCTCAGACGGTGCTGTCATGGCGGGAGTCGCGTGTAGACGCTCCGACCACGCTACCTTCCTGGCCGCCTTTAGTTAGCAGTGCGAAGGTTGCGCTCTTATTACCGCTATTCCTCGAAGATCCAGCGTGTAGGGGATCCGGTGAAGTCCCCGGCCCGCATGCTGAATACGCGGCGCGGGCGGACCCCGATGGTCGCGTTCTTCTCCGGGTCGAGAAAGTCCACTCCGAAGTCCGTCCGGTACTTGGCGTTCATCAGGTCAACCACCCGCCGCAGCACCGCCGTCTCCGTCGAGATCTGCGCGGTGCCCTCGATGACCACGGGGTCCGAGGCGTCCTCGGTAGTGATGCAGCAGCGAGGGTCAGCGGCCAGGTTGCGGACCTTGCGTGACCCGGTACTGCTCGTGAACCAGAGCGTGCTGTCATCCCACATGCCCCAGACTGGCATGATGTGCGGCCTGCCGTCCGGCCAGACCGTCACGACCCAGTAGTTTCGTGCGGCCGCCAGCCGCTCCGCCGCCCAGGACCAATGCAGGAGTCCGCTTCCTTCCGCTGGCCCGGCAATGCCGTAGCCCGGCATATAGGGCCGGCTTACCTGAGGGATCTCCAAACCCGAGGCGGGAGTCAACCGCCGCGCAGGACGTGTCATAAGAGGAGCATCCCATGACCAGGCACGGAGGACCCCGATGACCGGCCATTCAGATGCGGTACGGCAGCCCTACGACGTCTACGCCAGCAGGCTGGAGGACCCGATGGGCGCGCTGTCCGTCGCGCTCGGCAGGTGGGAGCGCCGCGACGACAGCAAGGCGCAGCCGAAGGTCCGCCAGGCCGCGAACGAGGCCATGGACACCATCGACGCTATGCTCCGCGAGCTGCACGCGATGCGGTCGTGCCTGGTCGGCGAGATCCGTGTCAGCGACGATATCCACGGCGCCCGGGCAGTCAGGGTTTGCGCACCCCGGCATCACCGTGCTCCAGCTCCGTGAGAGGGGATTTCCGTCGATCCTCCCACGAGACGCCAGGGTGCCGCCCGAAGCCACGCAGGGTCCGGCCTCGAATCACAGAACTGAGCAAGGCAGTGGCTCGCGGTCGGCGGCCGGGCTAAGGTCGGCCGGGTGGAGTATGTCTGCGCGGTCTGCGATGAGCGCATCGAACCCGACGACAGCAAGGTCCTGGAAGGCGTGACCCGCCAGAGCGCTCCGAAAGCCTGGGTATGGGGGCCGGTACCGGTGCACGAGGATTGCCGCCTGCGGCTCCAGACGCCGTATGACGATCAGGTCGGGACCGAGGACGGGTACATCCGCACATAGCAGAAGATGACCGCCTGACCTGCGCATTTGACAGCGGTCAGGAGTACTTCCTCGCCACGGTGCTACGGCGTCAGGAATCCTTCTTGAAGTAGGTGCCCCGGCCATCACTCCTTTACACGTCGGGCCTTGGGCTCCTGAGGCTTGACGTTGCGGTACCATCGGCCGACCCGGATTACCCCGTAGAGCGTCCCGCCGATCATGCCGATGCCTCCCGCGGCTTTGACCACTCCCAGCGTCCCCTCATAACGGAGCACGAGGTACGCCGCGGCCCCTGTAGGCAAGAGCACGAAGAAGTTCGAGAGCGTCCGTGATCTGAGGACAGCATCAGCCGGAGTCCAGGCGGCGTCGGCCGCGTCTGAGCAGCGGCACCGGATAGCCGAGGCAACGAAGCCGCCCGCTTCTCTGACCTTGCGCCAGGTGACCGGATCGTGGCCACTTTCGCCGGCCAGGTGAGTACGCCACTCGGGGCGCAGGGCCGGCCGCTTACGACCAGCGAGCAGGGCGGCGAGGCCGGTTAGACTGCGGACGGAGAAGCTGGCAAGCAGCGATCGACTGGGGTCTTCCGCCCCTCACGCCGAATCGACAGCACCACTACCGCGAACATGCCTATGACCGTTCCAATCAAGAAGAGCGCCAACCACAATGGCCACGATGCCTCGACACTCTTCATGCGCCAGCTCCAGTGTGCGGAGCCGGATGAAGCCATGCGGCGCGACGTTCGCGACGTCCTCGTAGTGCTGCCGCGTACTGCTCAAGGCCGGTCGAGGTCATCTCGTAGAAGCGGCGGCGCGGCCGGTCGGCGGGCGGCGGTTCTTCCCACCGGTCCTCGATCCAGCCGGCTTTCATCAGCCGGTCAAGCGCCGGGTAGACGGTGCTGGTGCCGTAGCCGGTCTGCTCGCACAGCAGCAGTCCCCACGCCGGGTTGTCGGTTGGTGAGTTGGTGATGACGTCGAGGACGTCCATGATCACCGCCGTGAGCCTGATCTTCGTGGCGCTCATGCGGCAAGGATAGAGCGGCCGGACCTGCATTTTGCGGATTGCGACATAAGCCGGCGTGTCGCGCCGGGCGGTGCCCGCTAGCTACGGCTGGCCGGGCGCTGTCATGTCCTGGCGACGAAGGTGCCCATCGGGCTGGTCACCACCAGCCCTTCCGCCTTCAGCGCGTCCAGCGCCTTGCGAACCGTGGTCATGGCCACCTCGTAGTGCTGCGCCAGGCTGGTGATTGACGGCAGGCGGTCGCCGGGAGCCAGCTCGCCGCTGGTGATCTGTGCCCGCAGGAGCGCGTAGATCTGCCGCCAGGGGGCGACCGGACCTGGGGTGATTTCCATGCTCAGACGTTAGCCTGCGGCGTCCTGGTGGCTCTGAGGGCCGCACACGGTAGCGTGCGCCCGCATGCGGTGACAGACTTACCTCTGTCCGCACAAAGCGGCCCCCGGCGGCGCGCGAACGCCGTGATCCGGGGGCCTGACCAGGACGGAGCCCTGGCTATGCAGAATGATCCCACCGGCACCAGCGGCAGCGGCAGGTGCAGCGCCTACTTCGACGCAATCCGCCAGGCCGAGGAAGACGTCAGCGAGGCCCTCGGCCACGTCCGCGCCGAGGAAGACGCCGGGCGCATGACAACGGTGGAGGCAGCCGCCGAGCGCGTCGGCCTGCTCGAGCGCCACCTCGAGCGGTGCCGCCGGCTCCGCGCCGAGCACCTGGGCGGCACGCCGTGAGCGACCAGGACGCAGCACTGGCTGACCTCCGGCACCACTGGGGCGATGCCTACCTGATCCACCACCTCGAGACAGCGGGCAAATGGGTGGCGCAACGCCGGGACAGCCGCGAGACGATGAGCGCGGACACCCCGGACGGGCTGCTGGGGAAGATCCGCGCCGACTACGCCGCCCGCCCGGTGCCCCGGCAGGCGGACCCCGGTGCGGACGACCGCCCGGAGACGCCCGGCTGCCGTTTCCTGCCCGAGGGCTAGCGGGGGGGCACGCCGCCGGCTGGACCAGGGCCGCCGCGTCTGGCCGTGCCGGCCGCGAGCGAGGACAGGGCGGCTTTCCGCCCGGCACGGCTAGACGCGATCTGCCGGCCCGGTGACGACGAGCCACGCGGCAGTTAGAGGCCGGGAAGGCTCCTTCGCGCCTTCCCGCTCCGGCGGGCAGCGGGAAGCACACGAAGGCTGCCTTGCAGGCACACGCGGCGTGTCACTCTCCCCGCGATGCTTCGTGTGCCCGTGCTTCTTCGCCGTACTTCCTGTGCGCTGCCTGGGCGCTCACGCCCAGGGCTTCGCCTAGTTCCTTCCAGGTGAGGCGGGGCAGAGGTGCGCCAAGCGTCTCGTCCAGCAACAGCTCCGCTTCGCTGGAGCTGTTCGAGCGGGCCACCACCATGAAGCGGATGCGATCGTCCACGGCGTTACGCAGGCGGACGGCCATGCGCAGCTCGGCCAGCAGGTCCGCAGTGTCATCCTGGGCCTGCTGGCCGCCCAGCTCGCCGTCGATCACGAGGAGGCGCGGGACCAGCCTCCGCACGACCCTAGCCAGGAAGTCCTCGAAGCTCTCGGTGATCTGCGCCATCAACATATGTTGATGTAGCGGCGGAACCATGTCATGCCGATCGGTAAAACGACAGGTCAGAGCGATAATTCGAAGTCGGCAGAATGTCAGAGGCATCGGTTAGCGTCGATCATTAACGTGACGACGTCGGCTCACGGTCGCCCCAAAAAGGCGGCGACCCCCTGTTCCAGCAGGGAGCCGCCAGTTTGCCTCAAGACCTCTCGAAGGGAGACTGCCTCATTATGAGCGTACCCGCGCCAGGGGGACCGCATCAGGGGGGCGGTGGGAGACAATCCGCTACGCCCTCGACACTAACCCACGCACCTTCCGGCTCTGCCTGATCCTCTCCGTGGCTACGGCATCACCCTGCCTGGCCGCCGTGATCGCGGAGATGATCAGGTACATGCTGTTACACGACATGGCTTGAACGCGGCAACGACACGAAGCCACAGTTTGGGCGGTGACCTGACGGCCTACCGGCCGATGGCCGGGTGCGGACGGGCTTCATGGCCGCCGCCTGGCGATGAACTCGTCGGTCGCGCGGTCACATTCGTCGCATAGCGCGATCGCGTGAGGGCTGCGTGGCCGCTCACGGCAGCGGAAGCACAGCTGCACAGCCTCTGCCTGCACGGTAGCTAGATGTACGTGGGACGGGCTTTCCGGTCCGGGGTCGCGGAGTTCGGCTTCGAACAAGGCATGCACCGGGGCGGAGGCGCCTGGCGGCAGTCGTAGAGGAGGCAAGGCGCATTCCACGCGGCCTGATGGCGGAAGTGCGGCCTTGAACGGCCCGGGATCATAGCTGAGCCTGACGCCATTGAGTTCCTCGTACAGGGCGATGCTGTCGGTGCTCATGAGCTGCACGTTCTTGCCGATCCTCACCGGCTTGATCGCGCCTTCAGCCATGCCGGTCACCACGTCATCGACGTGCAGGCCGACCCATGCTCCCAGCCACGGGACGAACCGGTTGCACGACCGCTGGCGATGCGGGCAAGGTCTGCGGGTTCCGCAGCGCACGGCCTCAACAGCCCAGAGCCCGGCCGCGCCGACCGTGCCGGGCAGCGGCAGCGCCTGCCATGCGGACGCCGGAACCAGGGTCCGGTAGCCGGGAACGTGGCCGTTCCACGGGGGCGATGTCGACTGGTCGGTGAACCATGCGACCGCATCGAGTCCTGCCTTCACCGACCGGGCGGTGCGGTCGACTGCGGCGGTCTTGCTGATCGCCGCGCGCTGGATCTCGAAGCCCACGCGGCCGTCGACCACGACATCGACCCTCGTGTGCCCGGCTGTGACAACCTCGAAGTCCGCGACGTGGCCGGCCCGCTCCGCAGCTCTGGCGTGATACTCCGCCTCCCGCTTGTGCTCGTCACTCATCGTCGATTTGCGGATGACGAGCGTCTCTGTGCAGGTCCCAGCATGATAGTGACAGCCGAACAACTCGTCCTTGCGGACGATGCCGTGCTTGATGTGGATGCCGCCGCCGCAGTTGCCGCACCACAGGACGGGCTGATTGCGCGGCGAGGGCGTGTTCTCGAGCTCGGCATAGGTATCCGGGTCAACGGTGGCGGCGAGGTCGATGCGGCGGCCGTCGGCGTGGATAATGACGGCTTTCATGGTGCCCTCGTCCCTGGGACGTAGAGGATCTTCAATCGCATGCCAGGCTGTCCTTCTCGCCGCCTAGTGCCGCCACGGCACAATCCCTAAGACCAGGATGGCATCCGCCACCGACATTGCCGCCGAGTGAACGTGGCCGACCTGGCGTTCATTGACAGCCTGACGCCAGAGCAGAACCGGGCCTTCCAGCGGCTCCTGGAGCATGCAGTGGATGCGACGCTGGCCGTTGTGAAGGGCCTGACGCCCGCCCAGCCGGAGAACAAGTGTCGCTGCGGTCTGCCGATAGCAAAGCGGAACGACGGCACCTGGGTGCACGTCGGCCCGAACGGGCAGACCGACCGGGGCTGCCGCGCCGCGCTGTTCGACGTGGACGAGGACGCCTGGTGGGCGGCGAGCGGCAACAAGAACATGGCCCGGCCGGCGCACGATTAGGTGGCGCTGTGGAGCAGCCTGGTCGGCGGGAAGGGGAACACCCCGTGGTCCTGGCCGTCAACGACCAGCCGGACGCCTTCGCTGCCCTCGTAATGGACTTCCTTCGACACCCGGATATCACGGGTCTTCAGGTGCTCGCGCCGCCCGTCTTGGCTGAGCTGGTGGAAGTACTCGCCCTCGGTCATGCCGGTGTCGATCTCATCCCAGTAGCCGGGCCTGGCGTTGCGGTTCCGCTCCTGATAATCGACCAGCTGCCGCAGCAGCTCCGCGTGCTTGGCGGCATAGTCCGAGTCGGTGACCGGGTTCAGTTCGTGGATGTCCTGGCCGATCTGGTCGATGTCGGCGTCCCAGTTCTCGCCCTCTACCCACGTCCGGATCGTGTGCCGTTCCCCGTCCCAGACCAGGAAGAACTCGGTGATGAGCGTGTCAAGCTGCCCCAGCGGGATCATGTTGCCGCAGCCCTTGCGCTCGGGCCTGCGGCCGGTGCACCGGTAGTACATCCCGCCGCCGCCACGGATGCGATACATGGGGGAGTCCTCGCACCGGGCGCACTTCAGGGCGACCAGCAGCGGCTTGGGCTGCAGGACGCCGTTGACGCCCGGCCCCCGGCCCGGCCGCTTGGCCAGCGCCTCGCCGGCACGGTTCCACGTGTCCAGGCTCACGACCGCCTCGACCCTCGTGAGCGTGCGCCGGTCCTTGCGCGTCGGCTTCCCGTCCGGGCGTATCGTGCCCTCGTCCTGGCGGCGGCCCGCGTAGGTCATGTTCTTGAGGATCACCCAGACGCTGTTCGCGCTCCACCGGCTGCCCCGCGTGGGCTTGACGCCCTCCGTGTCCAGCCAGAGCGCGATCGTGTAGCAGGACTCGCCGTCGATGCATCGCTGGAAGATCTGCGGGACATAGGTACGGCACTCGGCGGTAGGTACGATCGTCTTGTTGTACTTCGCGCCGGATACCTCATACCCCCACGGGATACCGCCGGGTGTGAGGGCGTGGTTCGCGCGGATTCGGTCATGCCCGATCTTCACCTGCTCGGCCAGGTGGACCGAGTACTGGTGCGCGATGACCGCGCCGAACGACGTCATCGCCTCGCCCGTCAGGTCGTTCGTGCCGAACAGCGGCTCTTTCGTGGACTCGATCCGGCCGCCTGCCTCGCGCACGTGGCGCAGCAGCTCGAACAGCTTCTCTGGTCCCCGGCGTTCCATCCGGTCGCTGTGCCAGCAGACCACGGTCGTGATGATGCCCAGGTTCATGTCGGCCACGACCTGATCGAGCATCGCCTGCTGCTCGCCCTTGCTGGCCGACTTGTCGTTCAGCGTGTACCACTTAACAATCCGGTGGCCCTGGTCGGTGCAGTGTCGTTCGATGTCGGGGATCTGGTTGGCCTCGTCCTGGCCGCCCGATGACACCCGTACCCACGCGCCGGCATCCATGCTAGTCTCCATGTTGTCAGGTTAACTGCCATCGTAGCAATCTCCATAGCGCAGGTCTACCAC
This sequence comes from uncultured Actinomycetes bacterium, assembly GCA_963806335.1. Classification (GTDB taxonomy): domain Bacteria; phylum Actinomycetota; class Actinomycetes; order Streptosporangiales; family Streptosporangiaceae; genus Palsa-504. Next base: position 68,504 of record CAWDXO010000001.1, on the reverse strand, counting down.
GCACTGTTGACCCTGGGGGGCGACCCCCCGAAACCCCCCGATTCTGGGGGGACCCATCCCCCCAGACCCCCTTGAGACCCCGTTAGGTCGCCGGGGCGACTAACGTTGGGACCCGTGAAGGCATCACCGCAGAACCAGCTCCGCCTGCTCGAACTGGCCGACCTGGACGCCGAGCTTGTCCGCCTGGCCCGTCGCAGGCAGGCCCTACCGGAAGTCGCCGAGCTGGCCCGCCTGGAGGCCAGGGCGATCGAGCTGAAGGACGCCATCGTCGTGGCCGAAACCGAGCTCGGCGACCTGTCCCGAGACCAGGGCCGAGCCGAGCGCGACGTGGAACAGGTCAGGGCCAGGATCGAGAAGGACCGCGCCCGGCTGGACGCGGGCCAGGTATCCGCCGCACGCGAGCTCGCCAGCCTGCAGTCGGAAATCGAGTCGCTGCACCGCAGGCAAGCCGACCTCGAGGAGATCGTGCTCACACTGATGGAACGCATGGAGACGCTCGTCAGCCGGCGCGACGAGCTGGCCGCCGAGCGCGACAGCCTGGGCAGCGAGATGGTCGCGGTGGCGGCCCGGCGTGATGCGGCCGTGAAGGAGATCGACGAGCAGGGCGCCAAGGCATCTGACCAGCGCGCCGGGGTCGCCGTCGATGTGCCCGCCGACCTGCTCAAGCTCTACGACCAGATCCGCAGCACCCGCGGCGTCGGCGCGGCCATGCTACGGGCCGGCCGGTGCGAGGGATGTCACCTGAGCCTCAACACGGTGGACCTGAACGAGCTCAGGACGTCGGCTCCCGATGAGGTGATCAGGTGCGAGGAGTGCCGGCGGATCCTCGTCCGCACGCCCGAGTCTGGCCTCTAGGTGCGCACCAGGACCAACTGGATGCCCGCTCAGGGCGACCCCACAGTGACCCTGCTGCTCCGGCACGGCCAAACGCCGATGTCCGTGCAGAAGCGCTACGCGGGCCGGTCGGATGTCCCGCTCACCGATACCGGGATACGCCAGGCCACCGCCGCCGCCAAGCGACTGGCGGGCGCCGGCCTCGACGTGATCGTGACCTCGCCGCTGCTGAGGGCCACCAGGACGGCGCAGGAGGTGGCCGCCGTCACCGGCGCTCCGGTCGTGACCGACGAGGGTTTCAGGGAAACCGACTTCGGGGCCTGGGAAGGCCTGACGTTCGCCGAGGTCAGGGAGCAGTGGCCGACTGAGGTGACGACATGGCTGGCCGACCCCGAGGCCGCGCCGCCTGGCGGCGAAAGCTTCGCCGACGTAAGCACCAGGGTGACCGAGGCGCTGCACCGCGTGCTGACCGGTCGGCACCGCCAGACCGTCCTGATCGTCAGTCACGTCACGCCGATCAAGACCCTCGTCGCCGCGGCCCTGCTCGCCCCCCCGCCCGCGATGTACCGCATGCACCTGGACGTGGCCGCCCTGTGCGAGATTGACTGGTACGCCGACGGGCCCGCGGTGCTGCGGTCATTTAATGACACCGGCCACCTGACCGGGTGAATGGCAGCCATCCGGCGGATGTGGTCGCCCAGTACCCGTCTCCGACCCGTAGCAGCCGCCCTTGAGCCGCTCGCGTCGTCCGCAGGCGGCGACTCGGTTCGCTACCCCGGCGAGCTGGCCCTCGGCGTATGCTGACCGTGGGTGAGTCGGCCGGGCGGTCGCGCCGGGCGCAAGCCCGGTGAGGAAGGTCCGGGCTCCACAGGGCAGGGTGGTCGGTAACGCCGACCCGGGGTGACCCGCGGGAAAGTGCCACAGAAAACAGACCGCCCCCGCGTGAGCGGGGGTAAGGGTGAAACGGTGGTGTAAGAGACCACCAGCGCCGCAGGCGACTGCGGCGGCTCGGTAAACCCCACCCGGAGCAAGGCCAAGAGGGGAACCACAGGTTCCCTGCGCGAGCGTTTGAGGGCAGCCCGTCCGATGCTCGCGGGTAGGCCGCACGAGGCTGCCGGCAACGGCAGTCCCAGATGGATGACCGTCGCCCCGCGCAAGCGGGCGCACAGAACCCGGCCTACAGGCCGGCTCACCCCAGCAGTCATGTGCCTCCTGTGAGCCGTAACGTTTCCGGAACGCTCGGGGCATATCGTCGCACCCGTGAGCGCGGGGGGCCGGGCGGGCGAGCATAACGCCGCCGGGCGCTGGCGGCCGCTTGCGCCTGGGTTCGCCTGTGGCCGCGCTGGTGCTGGGCGGCTTGGCGCTGGTCCTGGCGGTCGCCGCTGTGCCGCTGGCCCGGCTGGCGCATCAGAGCCTGAATGCCGCTACCGGCTCGGTGCCGGTGTGGGTCGAGTTCCCGGCCGCGGTGGGGGGCTTCGTGGTGGCCTGGCGCAAGCCGGGTAACCCGCTGGGCTGGATCTTCCTCTGCTCGGCGGCCATCTCCATGCTCAGCGAGGACGCGGCTTACTACGCGGCGGCCGACTACCGGTTGCATCATGGCGGGCTGCCGCTGGGCTGGGTAGCGCTGCTGGCCCAGCCCAGCGGTGTGCTGGGGCTCGTGCTGCTGGGGCTGATGTTCCTGCTGTTCCCCGATGGCCGGCCGCCGTCCCCGCGGTGGCGGTGGGTGCTGTGGGTCTATGCCGGTATCGGCCTGGTGTGGATCACCTGGACCGCCACTATCACGGTGGGCGCGGTCATGAGCCACCACCCGCAGGTGGATTCCGCCGGGCAGCTGTTCCTGGTGAGCGGCGACGATCCGGCCGCCGGGTGGTGGAACACGGCGTACACCGGAATCTTCCTGCTGGTCGCGGTGTGCTTGGTGGCGTCGCTGGCGGGCCAGGTGGCCAGCTGGCGGCGCTCGTCGGGTGAGCGCCGCCAGCAGCTGAAGTGGCTGATGACCGGGTCGGCGGCGCTCGTGGCAGGCGCCGTGATCTCCACCGTGCTCGGCACGGCGGCCATCGGCATAGTCTGCTTCCTCGCCGGGTTGGTCGCGTTCTCGATGTGCGTCGGCGTCGCGGTGCTGAGGTACCGGCTGTTCGACATCGACCGGGTCATCTCCCGGACGCTGGCGTACGCGATCGTGACCGGCTTGCTGGTGGGGGTGTACGCGGGGATCGTGCTGCTGGCCACCGAGGTCCTCCGGTTCCACCGCAGCACGGTGGCGGTGGCGGTGGCGACCCTGGCTGCGGCGGCGCTGTTCAACCCGGTGCGCCGCCGGGTGCAGAAGGTGGTGGACCGGCGGTTCAACCGGGCCCGCTATGACGCCGACCGGATCATCGCCGCGTTCGCGGCCCGGCTGCAAGACGCGGTCGACCTAGACGCTGTCCGGGCCGACCTGGCCAGTTCCGTCCGGCAGACGCTGGAGCCCGCCCACATCTCGTTGTGGATCCGGACAGACGGATGGCAGTGACGCGGTATCGGCGGGTTGGACGATGGGCACCTGGGGTGAACTCAGGCGCCGCGAACGCGGCCACAGCCGGCCCGTGTCATGCCAGGCGGCGGAACCGCCGGTTCACCGCCCGCTGCAGGCGACGGCGCGGCAGGTTGAACAGCACCGCCGCCGTCAGCGTGGAGGCGGCCACGGCCACCGGCGTGTGGAACCCGAACACCTGGGTGGCTAGCAGGACCAGTCCCGCATACGCCACCGTCAGCAGTCCGGTCATCAGCGCGTACCTCATATTGTGCAGACTACGGCGGGACCGTTCCGGGAACGTTACGGCTCAGCACGAAGCCCCTCGACGGGGCCACCGGTCACCAGCCGGGCCCGAGGTGGCCATCCGCATGTCACGTCACCACGCACGCGGCAGGAACTAGCCTGGTCACGGATCGAAGCGAAGACCTGCCGTCAGCGTCCCTGAGCTTGAGGAGCGCAAGGCGAGGCCGGGGACCTGCGTGTGGTGCGCGGAAGGGTCAGGTCACAGGGAGAATGCGGAGCGTTTCGGTGGCGGGCCACATCTCGATCAGCTGCAGCGGGCGGCCGAGGTCCCTGAGCGCGGGCATGAGCCTGTCGTCGCGAAAACGCTCGTAGTCTGCGTCGCTGTCCCAGACACCCGCTAGGCGCCGGCCGCCGCCCACCGGTCCAGCCAGGCGGATGCGTCCCCCGGCGAGCGGCGAACCCTCCAGGTTCAGCGCCTGCAGCAGGGCCTCGTCCTCCTCGGCCGTCAGGTCCCGGACCTGGGCCACTACCGAGATCGTCACATCCAGGCCCTCCTGACTGACGTGGGAACCGGATCAGGTGCTCTGCGCCCGAGCCCGGGATCGCGGTTGCCCACCAGAACAACGCGTTCGACGCGAACATCCCCGGCCGCAGGATCGTCGACTCGAGCCCTCCAGACGAGGAAGACGGCACTGACAGGCACGGAGTGAATCATGCCATCTTCCTGGGAGCGGATGAAGCCAGGGACTCCATGCTCGTCCTGTTCCGGCTGACGCTGATCAGCACCACCCCACGACGCGAACCAATGCTCACTATAATCCCAGCTCAGCGGCATAGCCGCAGGTCCCGTTATCAGCATTAACCGTGCCGGGTTCTACCGGCTCCCGGCCCGGGAAAGGCTCCTTCTGCTGGCTGAGTCCGCCGGCGGGGCAGCGCGGTAATGGGCCGATGGGGCGTTAGGGTTGGTCAATGCCCCGGTTTGGCCGCGATGGTAAGCGCATCGTCCGGCGCACGCCGGAATCTGGACCGCCGCCGCGGGAACTATCTGGGGTTACCGGCGGGCTGACCGTCAGCTTCCGGGAGCTGACCGGGAAGCGCGACCGGCTGGAAGGCGAGGTAGGCAAGCTCCGGCGTCGCCTCGCGGAAGCCGAGGGCGAGCTTGATCAGCTCCAGCGCTCCTGGTGGCCGTCGCAGCTCGGCACGAAGCAGCGGCTGGAGCAGTACCGGGATAAGCTCCGCGCCCATCTCGGCGTCGTCAGCGGCGAGCTGGACGTGACCAGGGCCAGCATCCCGGCGGCCCGGGCCGCGCTGGTCAGGCATTATGCGATAGCTCAGGGATCGCGGCGGCCCGTGGATGCCTTCACCGTACCCTGTCCGGCGTGCGGGCAGCCGTCGGTTCCTCATCGGGCGGCTGCGGCCGGCCGGGGCTGGCGCAAAGGCTGGTATGAGTGTCCCGCCGATGACTGCGATGCCGCCTGGTCGGCCAGGTGGTCAGGTGGGGCGCACCCCGCGGTCAAGATGGCAGGGTTGTGAATGAGCCGAGAGCAAAATCCCTAGTGAAACTCCCTAGTTCGCCTCCCTAGGAGTAAGTAGCGCGCACCAGACCCGGCTTACAGGCCGGCGCACCGCGCCCCAGGCCCTGACCTGGGACCTAGCGAGACGCCTCCGCCTGTGCCTGGTGGTTGCGGCCGAGCTGGTACGGCGCATTTTGAACCTCATGGAGGTCGATCGTCTGGTTGACTTCTATCCGGGTGTGGAGGCGGCGCGAGGCAACAGGGGGAGCGCATGTTCGGGCAGGCGGATGACCCCGTTGAGGTCCTGCTGGTCGAGGACGACCCCGGAGACGCGCTCATGGTCAGGGAATACTTCGACCAGGCCGGCCGGAACAGCCACTTCCATGTGATACCCGACGGCCAGCAAGCCCTGCAATTTCTCCGCCAGACCGGCGAGTACAGCGCCGCGCCCAGGCCCGGGCTGATCCTGCTCGACCTCAACCTGCCCGGCCTGCACGGCCATGAGGTCCTCACCGAGATCAAGGCTGACCCCGAGCTGAGGATCATCCCCGTCGTGATCCTGTCCTCATCCCGGCATCCCGACGACATCAAGCGCAGCTACGAGTTGCACGCCAACGCCTACATCGTCAAGCCCACTGACTTCGACGGCTTCGAGGACATGATCAGGAAAATCGACGCCTGCTTCCTCGGCCTCATTCAGCCCCCGCCCCCGGCGTGATGCCTCAGCATGTCCATGACGGCGAGGCAGGCGTTCCCCGTCTGTTGACATTCCGTATACGTCGCGTTTGGCATTTAGATGACATCGAAACTACCGGACGGTATCGTCACCATCCGTGGACGATGTCATCCTGGCGGGCGATGTCGGTGCTGGTGATGTGATCGTGCTGCCTGATACCGATGATGCAGTCCTAGTCAAAACGGTCCGCCTCGGGCAGGGCGGATTCATCTTCACAGTGGCGCCGGTAGACGACGAATCGCCCGGAGCAGAGCAGGTCGTTACGCTGACGACGCAAACGCGTCTGCGCAAACGTGGCAGGGACGGGGTCCAATAGGTTTGCCGGACGCTCCCCAATCCCAGTACAGCGCCATGGTTACCGGCACGGGGAGTTCGAGTTCCACGACATGTAACCGTGCTGCCGACGTCGAGCTGAGGGGGCGCGCGTCAACGCGCAGGCCTTCCGTCTCGGGCCCGGCCGTCAGCGGGCGGCTCGTTTCTGTCCGCGTCACGCCCGTTTCTGTCCGCGTCACGCCCGGCCCGCGGAGCCGGGGATTCACTGCCTGCCGCCAGCGGCGACGCAGCTTGCCGACAAGCAACGCCAGGGCTGCCGAGGCCAGAAGCACCGCGGTCGGAGCGAAGATCACCAGCCCGGCTATCAGCATGTATCTCATGACCGCAAACTATGACGCGACCGTTCCAGAAACGTTACGGGAAGGCCTGAATCTCTCGCTACCGGAACGGAAGCCGCAAGGAAACTTCGCAGCCCCGCTAAACGCTGGCCGGTCACGGGTGGGGGGTCATTTCGCGGGGTATCGGCCCTGTGCCTGTCTAGACCACTCCCGCCGGGGGGGAGGGCGGAACTACGAGATTCCGCTCGGCCATGCCGACCTCGATGGCCTCGACCACGGACTCAACCACCTTCACCCTGGCCCACCGCTTGTCCTCAGCCGCCACCAGCACCCACGGCGCGGCCGCGTGATCAGTCCGGTCCAGCATGTCCTCCACGGCCGCCTCGTATTGCCGCCGCTTCTCGCGATTCCGCCAGTCCTCCGCGGTCAGCTTCCAGGCCTTCAGCGGCTCACGTTTCCGCGCCTTGAACCGTTTGAGCTGTTCCTCGGACGACACGTGCATCCAGAACTTGACCATGATCATGCCTTCGTCGGCTAGCGTCGTCTCGAAGTCGACGATCTCCTGGTAGGCGCGCCGCCACTGTTCTTCGGTGGCGAATCCCTCGACTCGCTCGACTAGGACGCGGCCGTACCAGGACCGGTCGAACACCGCCATGCCGCCCCAGCCGGGCAACGCCGGCCAGAACCGCCACAGAAAGTGGTGGCGTTTCTCGTCGTGGGTGGGCGCGGAGAACTGGGCAACCCGGACGTGCCGCGGGTCAAGCGGCGTGACGAGGCGCTTGATCGCGCCGCCCTTGCCGGAGGCGTCCCATCCTTCGAAGACCACGCAGACCGGCGGCCCGAGTTTCGGATCGTCCCCGACTTGGCCGCCCAAGACTAGCCGCAGGTGCAGCAACCGCTGCTGAGCCGCGGTCAGGCGATCTGCTTCCTGCTTCGGCGTCAGCTTCTTACTGAGATCAAGGTCCGCGAGTGCGCGGCCGTCGCGAACCATGCGCCATTCCTCCTTGCGCGTCGGCTCCTGCCAGTCCTGGTCAGTTCAGGTCCGTTGATCAGGTAAGTGGCACTTTAGCGCGGCCTGCCCGGCGAGGAAATGGGATGGCTTCTGACCTCAGGATCGCCGCTCCGGGCCCGCGTCGTTGCGGGGTTACCGGAACAGCCGCCAGGACGATGACGCCACGGTCTCAGCACCTGGATCGTGACCGGAGCATCCGCCTGGATCAGGGGACCTCAGCGGCGGCACGTACGCGCCAGACCGGACCCGGCGGGCCCGCGACGGCGCTCGACGCGCTGGCAAATGCCGCGCTCAAACCCCGGCCCTGGCCGCAATAGCCGATTGTGCGGAAAGTCACATCGGCTGCGGCGGGCTCAATGCGTGATTGTGCCGAAGGTCACATCGGATGACCAGATTGTTTGCCACTGGATCCCTCCCGCGGGATCGGTGGCCGAGACGATGTGATTATTACCTTCGTAGATGGCGACATGGTAGACGTAGCTGCTTGGGTTCGAATCCACGTGGAAGAACACGAGGTCTCCGCCCCAGGCCGCGCTCCTGCTCTCGCGACGGGAATGCAGGAACTGGTCATTGGCTGTCCGGGGGATCGACTTGCCGAAGTGGCCGTATACGTACTGGGTGAGCCCGCTGCAGTCAAAGCCTGAGCTGGGAGAACTGCCACCGTATACATAGGGGACTCTCCCTATGAACGTCGCTACGTAGTTGGCTGCCCGTAGGTTGAACGACTCCGTCTTAGCGCTAGCCGTTCCTGAGAAAAACGCCAGAGAAAGTGCCATCGTTCCGGCGATGGTGCCTACCTTATGTCGAAGTTTCACGGTCCCGCTCCTTAGCTGTTTTCCGGGTTTGACCGAGGGCATAGGCTTACTGCCGTCGATGCCGCAGACCTCTTCGTGGTCGCGATCAAGGGCGCGACTGGTCCGCCATGACGCAGGGCGAGCGTCTATTGACGCTGCGGAATACAGGATGTCCTGCGCTGCAACAGCTTGCGGCATTACGTCCGGAAAATCAGCTAAATCCGCAAAATGTCCCATCCTATGGAACATTCATAAGGGATATTTGTTGCATGACTATCAGTTTTCACATCGGGTAACAGGGGTATCACGTATGGGTATCGAGACCATCACTGTGATTTGAAGGCTTCGGCCGGCATGCATATGGCGTCACGTAAATTACCCATGGATGAGCCTCTGAGCTGCGGAAACGTGACTAATCGAGCCTATGGGAGCGTGCCGAAAGCGATCGCTTGGCTGCTCGGGCTGAGGACCTCTGCTCAGGTTCGACGTCGTCCCGTCGTCCCGTCGTACCGGGCCGCCAGGGCAGTCTCCGGTCCTGATCAGCTGACCAGTGTGGTGGAGGGCTGCGCCACCCCGCACCCAGGGGATGACGGCCGCATCGTCGACTTCGGCCAATGAGCACGCCTAGTCCGGCATCGGCTGGCCCTGACGGTACATCTGCGGCGGCTTGTTGCCCGCGGCCTGCCCGCCGTCGATGGGCAGCACGACCCCGGTGATGAACGACGACTGCTCGGAGCACAGCCAGAGCACGGCCTGCGCCACCTCGGCCATGGTGCCGATGCGCCGCATCGGCGTGGACATCGCCGCGCCCCGCTGGGCCTGCGGCCCGGCCGCCTCGATGTGGTAGGTCAGGATCGGGCCCGGGGCCACGACGTTGACCCGGATGGCCTGGTCGGCGTAATCGAGGGCGGCCACTTTGGTCAGGCCGATGATCCCGGCCTTGCCCGCCACGTATGCCGCGAGGTTCGCCGTGCCGTTCAGGCCGGCGATCGAGGCCATGTTCACGATCGCGCCCCCGCCGGTCCGCAGCATGGCCGGGATCTGGAACTTCATCCCAAGGAACGTGCCGCGGATGTTCGTCGCGATGCCATCGTCGAACTCGCCGGGATCAATGTCCGCGAGCGGTGCGGGCATCGGTCCGGCGCTGGCGTTATTGAAGGCCGCGTCGAGCCGGCCGAACGCGGACAGGCCCTGCTCGACCAGGTGGCGCATTGATCCGGCGTCGGTGACGTCCGTGCCGACAGCGAGCGCGTGGCCGCCACGGGCTTCGATACCGCTCGCCACTGATTTCAGCGCCGTGATGTCGCGGGCGCCGAGGACGACGGAGGCTCCGGCCGCGGCAAACGCCTCGGCGGTGGCCGCGCCAATGCCCTTGCTCGCGCCGGCCACCAGGGCTACCTTCCCGCTCATCGGTAGTGTCGGGGCCAGTCCCTGGACTCGGACCTGCGCCTGATCGGTCATGGCTGTCTCCTATTCGTTCGATATCAAAGCATACGATATCAAACGGTTAGATTACTATCGAGGAGTGTTACTCTTCGGTCATGTCCCGCCCCGCATACCAGCCGCTCGGCCTGCACCTCACCCGAGTCTCGAGAACCGTCAGCCGGGCCTTTGACGATGCCCTGGCCGCGGCGGGCGGATCCCTGCCGGTCTGGCTGGTCATGATCTCACTGAAGAGCGGGCAGCTCGCCAGCCAGCGCGAACTCGCCGGAGAGGTCGGGGTTCAAGGGCCCACGCTCACCCATCACCTGAACGCCATGGAGTCCGCGGGGTTGGTGACCCGCCGCCGGGATCCGGAGAACCGGCGCCTGCACCTAGTCGAGCTGACCGCGGCGGGCGACGCACTCTTCCTGCGCCTCCGCGACGCGGCTGCCGCCTTCGACCAGCAACTACGCACCGGCCTGTCGCAGGACGAGGCCAGTCAGCTCGAGACCCTCCTGACCAGGCTGCGCGACAATGCCAGCCCAGGCCGCTGATCCTGACATTGGCCCGCAAGGTGGACTCCCGGCATCTTGCCGTTGATCGTTTCGTGACCGTGCGGTTAATCTCCGCGATACAGAAATCTGGCAAGCTCTCCCGTGCCAGGACGGCTGGATCCGAACGAGCCCGCTGCGCGACAACTGCGGTAGGCAGCGACGATCCCCACCGTCAGCGTCGGTGAACTGGGGTGGTGATGGTGGAGTACGTCGAAAAGACCTTCACGGCAGGACCGAACGCATGACAGGGAACAACTTATCCTCCGCGCCGTGCGTGTACGCGGTTGAGCCGCATGGTGCTGGCAGATGAGGCCGGATTCGACGCCATGGCAGGGTGCAGCCGCCGCAAGGAACGTAGGCGAACCGTTCATCCCTCGGCTGCCGCATATGTAGCCCAGACTGGTCGGTCAGTGTGCTCCGCGGCAGCCGGACAATTCAGATCAACGAGAGGAAGATAATGAGACGAACTCCTGCGATCGCGGCCTTGGCCGCGGTCGCCCTCGCGGTTGTCGGCTGTAGTAGCAGCAGCAGTAGCAGCACCGCCACCGGCGGCTCATCAAGCAGCTCGTCCGGTGGCACGGTCGATATCTACTCGAGCCTCCCGTTGCAAGGCGCCTCGACCGCGCAGACCGATCCGATGGTCAACGGCATCAAGCTCGCGCTTTCTCAGGCCGGCGGTAAGGCCGGCCAGTGGACGGTGAACTACCAGTCGCTCGATGACTCGACCGCCGCGGCCGGCAAGTGGGACCCGGGCCAGACGGCCGCCAACGCGCGCAAGGTGGCTACGGACCCGAAGGCCGTCTACTACATCGGCGAGTTCAACTCGGGCGCCAGCGAGGTGTCGATCCCGATCCTCAACCAGGGGGGAATCCCCCAGGTGAGCCCGGCGAACACGTACGTCGGCCTGACGACGAACCTGCCTGGCAGTGCCCCCGGCGAGCCGCAGAAGTACTATCCGACCGGAACCCGTACCTACCTGCGGATCGTGCCGATCGACTCGATCCAGGCCGCGGCCGGCCTTATCGCGATGAAGCAGGCCGGCTGTACCAAGGTCGCCATCGCCAACGACAAGGAGGCGTACGGGGCCGGCCTGGCCACGCTGCTCGAGCTGGAGAAGGGCTACTACGGGGTCAATATCGTGAGCAACACCGGGATCGACCCGACCGCGCCCAACTTCCGCTCCTACGCGTCGACGATCCAGGGCCAGGGCGCCGACTGCTTCTACTTCGCCGGCATCGTCTCCAACGGCGCCGTCCAGATCACCAAGGACGTCAACTCGGCGATCCCCAAGGCCAAGATCTTCGGCGGTGACGGCGTCTGCACGGACTCCTACACGGCCGCCTCGAAGGGCGGCGTCCCGGCCTCGATTGCCCCGCTGATCGAGTGCACGGTCGCGACCCAGGACCTGGCCGCATATCCGGGTGGCAAGGACTTCCTCGCCGCGTATAAGGCCGCGTACGGTACGGCGAACCCCGACCCGTACGCGATCTACGGCTACGAGGTGATGAAGCTCGGGCTCGACACGATCAAGAGCCTCGGAGCGCAGGGCAACAGCAAGTCGGCCGTGCTCAAGGCGCTGTTCGCGACGACCGCGCGTAATTCGGTGCTCGGCACCTACGGGTTCGACAAGAACGGCGACACGACCCTGAAGTCCTACGGCCTGTACAAGGTGGGGTCCAACGGCGAGCCGGTCTTCCTCAAGACGATCACGCCCACCAAGACCGTCTCAGGGTAGGTAAACGTGGAGGGGGCGCGCCGCGCCCCCTCCACGTCCACTAGGCTGCATCGACATTCCATCTGCACATCACCAGGAACCCGTGGAAACCACAACGATTTCGCCCGGCCCTCCGCCGACGGTGGCGCCCCGCCCGCTCGCCACGGTTCGCCGCTATTTCGGCCGCTGGGGCCTGATCGCGGCGCTGGCCGCGCTGCCGATCTACTACGGCATCAGCGACCTGACGAACGGCTACCAGGCCGGCTTCGTGGCCGGTCACGTAGTGATCCATCACGATCTGTCGAAGTTGGGCTTCAACTTCGCCGAGGGCCTGTCCAACGGCGCGATCTGGGCGCTGATCGCGATCGGGTACACCCTCGTCTACGGCATCATCGAGCTGATCAACTTCGCCCACGGCGACGTGTTCATGATCGGCTCCTTCACCGCCGTCGGCCTGTGGGCCACGCTCGGGCTCGGGCTTACCACAGGTGCCCTGGGGCTGGTCGGCGGCCTGCTGGTGACCCTGATCATCACGATGATCGTGACCGGGTCCCTGAACGTCCTGATCGAGCGGGTCGCCTACCGGCCGCTGCGAAGCGCGCCCAAGCTCGCGTCGCTGATCACGGCGGTCGGCTTCTCGTTCATTCTGCAGAACGTGGGCCTGCTCTGGCGCGGGGGCTCACCGCAGAGCGTGCCCGACCTGATCCACTCGCAGCAACCGGTGTTCACCATCGGCGGGGTGCCCATCCTGCGCGGATACATCCTCGCCTTCGCCGTGATGATCCCGCTGGTCTTCGCGCTGACCTGGTTCATCAACACCACCCGGTCCGGCCGGGCGATGCGCGCCACCGCCCAGGACCCCGAGGCGGCCCGCCTGATGGGCATCAACGTCAACGCCACGATCTCGCTCACCTTCCTGCTCGGCGGCATGCTGGCCGGCGCCGCCGGGCTCGTGTACGCGCTCTATGAGACGAACGTCTGGTACTTCCAGGGCTTTAAGGCCGGACTGATCGCGTTCACGGCGGCGGTCATGGGCGGCATCGGCAACGTCCGCGGCGCCGTGCTCGGCGGGCTGATCATCGGCGTCATCCAGTCGCTGTCCGATTCGCGGCTGGGCCCGCAGTGGACCGAGGCGGTCGTCTTCGGCTATCTCATCGCGATCATGGTTCTCCGCCCGCGCGGTCTGCTCGGTGAGGAGACGAGGGAGGCGGGATGAGCGAGTTGCGCGCGCAGTTGCGCGAGTGGCGCGCAGCGGCGCAGAAGCGGCTCCCGCCGTGGTGGAACCGGGCGCTGGCGGGATCGCTCCTCGCGATCGGGATCGTGCTGCCGTTCCTGTTCTCCTCGTCCAGCGCGTTCATGAACGCGACGATCATCGCGCTGACCTACGCGGTGATGTCGCTGGGCCTGAATATCGTCGTGGGGTTCGCCGGGCTGCTCGATCTCGGGTACGTCGCGTTCTACGCGCTCGGCGCATACTCGCTCGGGTGGTTGGGATCGGGGTTCTTCTTCAAGGCGCAGGTCCACGTGCTCGTCTCGCCGGTCGCGAGCACGCTGCCTGGCGTCCACCTCAACTTCATCCTGATCCTGGTCGGGGCCGCGCTCATCTGCGCCGCGGCCGGAGTGGTGATCGGGCTGCCGACGCTGCGGCTGCGTGGCGACTACATCGCGATCGTCACGCTCGCGTTCGGCGAGATCATCGCCGACGTGGCGGTCAACGGCCAGAGCATCCACGTCGGCGGCGGGATGACGCTGACCGCCGGCAACCTCGGCATCAGCGCGGTGGACTCGCCCTACTTCCCGGGGATCGGGTCGTTCAGCCTGCTGAACCTACGACCGTGGTACTGGCTGATCTTCGCCATCCTGCTCGTCGTCCTGTTCGTCAACCTGCGGCTGCGCGACTCCCGGCTGGGCCGGGCCTGGGTCGCCCTGCGCGAGGACGAGGTGGCGGCCGTGTCGATGGGCATTCCGCTGGTGAAGACGAAGTTGTCCGCGTACGCGATCGGCGCCGCGTTCGGCGGCATGGCGGGCGCGTTCTTCGGCACCTACTACACCGTCGTCAACGCCGGGCAGTTCCAGTTCGGGTTCTCTATCTTCATCCTCGCCATGGTGATCATCGGCGGGCTCGGGTCGATCTGGGGCGCGGTCGTCGGGGGGATGGCGCTGGGGTACATCAACAACTACCTGATCCCTGACGTGCTGAACAGCATCCCTTCCAAGCTGGGCTTCAACTTCCAGCTCACCGAGGTGGAGTTCGGGATCTTCGGGTTCCTGCTGGTGATCATGATGGTGCTCCGGCCGCAGGGCCTGATCCCGGAGCGGCGGCGCAGGCTCGAGCTCACGGCCGAGATCGCCCCGGCGGACGCCCAGCTCGCGGAGACGCCGGGCACCCCCGGGGGCGGAACGTGAGCCCGACCGAGACTCCTGCGCCGCCCGCGGTCGCTGTCCTGCGCGCGGAGCACGTCACCAAGGCGTTCGGCGGGCTGGTCGCCGTCAACGACATCTCGTTCGACGTCCCGGAGCACTCGATCGTGTCGCTGATCGGGCCGAACGGAGCCGGGAAGACCACCTTGTTCAACATGCTGACCGGGCTGTACCGGCCGACCGAGGGCCGGATCCTGCTCGGCGAGCGGGACATCACGCGCGCGCGTCCGGACGTGATCACCAAACACGGGGTCGCGCGGACCTTTCAGAACATCCGCCTGTTCGGCGCGATGACGGCCGTCGAGAACGTGATGGTCGGGCACCACGCGCGGATGCGGGCCGGGCTCTTCGGGTCGATCTTCCGGCCGCCCTGGGTCCGCCGCGAGGAACTCCAAACGCGGGAGCACGCCCGCGAGCTGCTGGCCTACGTGGGCCTGCGCGAGCCCGTCTTCGACCGGCTCGCCTCGCACTTGCCGTACGGAGACCAGCGGCGCGTGGAGATCGCCCGGGCGCTGGCGTCCCAGCCGAAACTGCTGCTGCTCGATGAGCCGACGGCCGGCATGAACCCGCAGGAATCCCAGGCGCTGACGGAGTTCATGCAGAAGCTGCGGGACGAGCTGAAGCTGACGATCCTGCTGATCGAGCACGACATGAAGGTCGTGATGGGCGTCTCCGAGCGCGTCACGGTGCTCGACTACGGTAAGAAGATCGCCGAAGGTGAGCCGGCCGTGGTCCGCGCGGACCCCGGGGTGATCGAGGCCTATCTCGGAAAGCAGGCGTAATGGCCCTGCTCGAAGTTTCGGACATCCATACCCACTACGGCGCGATCGAGGCGCTGAAGGGCGTCTCGCTGACCGTCGATGCGGGCGAGGTGGTCACGCTGATCGGCTCGAACGGCGCCGGCAAGTCCACCACCCTGCGTTCTATCTCGGGACTCACCCCGGCCAGCTCCGGGAAGGTCACGTTCGCTGGGGAGGACATCACGCGCGTGCCGGCGCACGAGATTCCCATCCGCGGCATCGCGCTCGCCCCCGAGGGCCGCCACTGCTTCCCGCGGATGACGGTGCGCGAGAACCTGGAGCTGGGCGCTCACCGGCGGCGCGGCCCCGAGATTACCGAAGACTTCGATCGCGTCTACAACCTCTTCCCCCGGCTCAAGGAGCGCGATCGCCAGAAGGCCGGCACGATGTCCGGCGGTGAGCAGCAGATGCTCGCGATCGGGCGCGCGCTGATGGCCCGGCCGAAGCTGCTGCTGCTCGACGAGCCGTCGCTCGGGATCGCCCCGATCCTGGTCGACCGGATCTACGAGACCATCGGCGAGATCAACCGCTTGGGGGTCGCGATCCTGCTGGTCGAGCAGAACGCCAACCGGGCGCTCGACGCCGCCAGCCGCGGCTACGTGCTGGAGACGGGGCGGGTGGCCCTGGCCAACGATTCGGCGAGCCTGCAGGACAATCCCGAGGTTCAGAAGGCGTATCTGGGGACATGACCGGTTACGGAGCGACAAAATGAGCGGCGCGGTCGGCGTCAATGCGCTGTACTTCCTGTTCGCGTGGCTGATCTCGGCGGCGGCCGGGTCCTGGCTGTCGGAGCGCAAGGGCTACGGTGAGCGGGTCGGTTTGACGTTCGGCCTCTTCCTTTCGGTCCTGGGGCTGCTGATCGTCCTCCTGCTGCCCGGGCGCCCCGGCTCGAAATGGCGGGTCGATGGCTGGCGGCCACGGCGGCGGCGTCCGCTTTGAGACGCGCGGATCAGCCCTGGTGCTCCCTGGCCTAGACGCACCGGTCAGGGCGGCCAAAACCTGCCCAGCCACCGCCAGAAACCGCCCTAGGCGGCGGCGCGGAGCGCGGCGAGGTCGAGGCCCAGCCACTCCCGCAGGCCGTCCTGCCCGGTCACGGTCACGGTCACGATCCGGCTGGCTTCCCTCTTGGTGATCCAGTGCCGCTCGACCAGCGCGGCGGTGAGGGCGGCGCCCAGGCTGCCCGCCAGGTGATACCGGCGCTCGCTCCAGTCCAGGCACGGGCGCAGCAGCGGCCGGGTCCGGCGCTCCAGCCGGCTCACGTCGATACCGAAACCGCCGAACTCCGTCGTGCCTCGCCCCGTCACCAGGTAGCCGCCGTCGTGCTCGCGGAGCAGATCCCGGCCGACGAGGGCCTCGGTGACCGACACGCCGGTGACGCCGGCCAGGTGGTCATAGCACATCCGGGCCCAGCGCAGGCTCTTCGCGCGGGTCGCGTCGCCGAGCGAGCGAGTCCGGGGGGTGGGCGCGAGCAGGATGAGGATCTCCAGCGCGTCGGCCACCGGCTCGGAAGCGATCGAGTACAGCTGCTGCCGCCCGCTGGGCTGGGCCCGGACCAGCCGGCCCGCGACCAGCTTCTTCAGGTGCGCGCTGGCCAGCGAGCGGGAGATGCCCGCCGCCTCGGCCAGGGCCGAGCCGGACTGCGGCGTCCCGCCCAGCAGCGTCAGGAGCATCCGCGCGCGGTGCCGGTCGGCCATCAAGCCGGCCACCGAGGCCAGGTCAGCGTCGGGGTCCATGACCCCAGCCTAGCTCGCCAATAGTCAAACGGGGATTTGACAGTTTCCAGGTTAGGGTCGATGGCATGTCTTCCACTACCGGCACCTGGCCCAAAGACACTTGGCCCAAAAACGCCTGGGTCACGATCGCGTTCGCGATGTTCGCGGTCGGGTGGGGCGCCAACCAGTTCTCGCCCATGCTCATCGTCTACCGGCATGAGCTGCGGCTGAGCGCGGGCGCGGTGGCCGGCCTGTTCCTGGTCTACGCGCTGGCTCTGATTCCCGGCCTGCTCATCGGGGGACCGGCCTCGGACCGGTTCGGGCGCCGGCCGGTGGTGCTGCCATTCGTGGCGCTGTCCCCGGTGGCGACGCTGCTGCTGGTGCTCGGACCGCGATCGCTGGCCATGATCGCCGCGGGGCGGGCCCTGGCCGGGCTCTGTTCCGGCGTCGTGTTCGGCTCGGCCACCGCGTGGGTGCAGGAACTGTCACAGGGTGACGGGCTGAGTGCCCGGCGGTCCGCCCTGGCGTTGACCGCGGGCTTCGGGCTCGGCCCGGTCGTGGCCGCCGTGCTGGCCCAGTGGGCCGCTGATCCGCTGGTCGTGCCGTACCTGCCGCACCTGGTGATCGGAGCCGCGGCCGTGGGCGCGCTCTGGCGGACACCGGACCCGGGCGCCGGCGGGAAGCTAGCCGTCAGCGGAAAGCCGGCCAACCGGACCTGGCCGCCGACCGCGGTCCGCACCCGGCGGTTCTGGCTGATGGTCGCGCCGGCCGCGCCGATGGTGTTCGGCTCGGTGTCGCTGGCCATCGTGGTCCTGCCGGAGGAAGTTACCAGCGCCCGGTCCCTGTCGGCCGGTTTCGCCGGCCTGATGACGGCGCTGGCGTTCTTGGCCGGGGTGTCGGTGCAGCCCTTCGCTCGCAGGTTCCGCGATCCGCTCGCCGGAGCCGTGGCCGGCCTGGGCTGCGCGGCGGCCGGGGCCGGGCTCGGCACCGCCGCCGTGGCCGCCTCCGATCGCGTCCTGGCCGGCGCCGCGGCGGTACTGCTCGGCCTGGCCTACGGGCTGTGCCTGGTCTCAGGGCTGCGGCAGGCCGAGGCGCTGGCCGGCCCAGCCGACCGCGGCGCCGTCATCGCCTGCTACTACGCCGTGGCCTACCTGGGCTTCGCGGCACCCTACCTGGTCGATGGCCTCGGCGTGGTGGCGGGCCGGACCGGCGCGTTCGCCGTGCTGACGGCGATCATCGCGGCGCTCGCGCTCTGGACGGCCGGCGACGCGGCGAGCCTGCGGCGGACGCCTGAAGGTGACATCACCCAGGGATCGCAATTCCGTGTCACGACGAGGTAACACCACTGCCCGTTCGGAAAAATAGAGTTTTTTGGGGGTTCCCGTGCGGCGGAGCCGGATTAACGTGGAGTCATGCTGTCGGTGCCCGACGCCGTACCAGCGTGTAAATGCGTCATCAGTCACACCAGCATCAGCCGCACCTATTTACGGGGCAGGATCCGGCCTGACCCCCGAAACTGCAGACAAATGCGGGCGGCGGGCCTGCCCGGGCCGCTGCTCTGCGGGTACCGGATGCCGCACCGGGGCAGAAATCGGAACAGAACCGGCATCCGCCCGCGACACCAGCGCCGCAAACTCAGGTTGATTTGGGATGCTCACCCCGGGTACCGGATCTTCCACGTAAGCCCGATCTTCACGATCTTTGGGACTGCTGGAAGCTGCGGGGTAAGTGCTGCTGGTGGGTTCCTGGCCCGGGGGGCGGCGCCGCGGGTGGGCCCGGGCCGGCCCCCGCCTGCGGGCCCGCACCGTTCCGGCACCTGACCGCGGGCGCCCGCCCAGCCTGGAGCGCCCGCCGGCCGGCCGCCCGTGGCGAGGACCTGACCTGGAATCCGCCGGTTAAATGGATACCACGGAGAGTCTTTTTGACCGAACGGATCTGGGTGCCTGTCCCCGGCCCGGTGCGTGCGTAATACGGCGTCGGCCAACCACGGGTCCGGCTCGGCGGCCGGAACTCCGGGGCCGGGCTTCAGGGCGAGGTAACCGCTGGCCGCCAGCAGGATGAACGGGATCATGCTGTTGGGATCGGTACCGATCCCGCCGAGGAACCCCAGGTCCTGGACCAGTACCCAATCGGCCAGGCCTAGAGCGCCGGTCAGGTAAGGGAAGTACGGCGTGATCACCAGTGTGCCGAGCGTGCCCGCGGCGGCCGGTTCCCCGGTCCGCAGGTCGAGCAGTTCGGTCAGGCCGATGTTGATGTCGTGGGCTGACGATGGCGGTGTCGCGGCCAGGGCCGATCACGTGAACGGCGTTGGAGTTATTAATCAGCGTGAGCCGTTCACCGCGGTGGATCGTCACTACATCTTTCGCGAAATCCCTGGTCACCATGCCGACATCCGCGACCGGGACCGGCCGGGGCGTGCTCAGCAGGTTCGGGATCAAGAACCCCGCTAATAGGCCGGGGATGACGAGGAAAATTCGGGGGGCGGAAAGGATTTTCTGGACAGACATCCTTCGGCTCCTCGCCTCGATGACCTTATTTCCTGCGGCAGGCCGTCTGAGGTGAAAGTAACTCGGTATCAGGTACGATTTATAGCGACAAATGATAAAAATAGTGTAATGTGATGGCAAAATTAATTAGCTCGAGCCGCAAGGTGTGCTAAGCCCGGGGCGCGCGGGCCGGCTGGCAGGAGGGGCACCAGAAGGTGATCCGGTCCTGCTGACCCTCCGAGCGAACCGGCGTGCCGCAGCGCCGGCACGGCCGTCCGCGCCGGCCGTACACCCAGTGCTCCTCGCCCCGGCGCATGCTGCCGGTGGTGATGTGGCCGTGACGCTCCTTGTTGGCGTCGAGCAACCGCCGGGCCAGCGCCGCCATCGCGCCGAGATCGGGCACGGCCCCGGCCGGCTGCCATGGGTTGATCCCGCGCAGGAACAGCACTTCGGCCTTGTAGACATTGCCGATGCCGGCCAGGTTGCGCTGGTCAAGCAGCGCCTCGCCGATCGGGCGGTCGGGCTCGGCGCTCAGCCGCCGCACCGCCTCGGCGGCGTCCCAGTCGGGGCCGAGGAGATCCGGGCCTAGGTGCCCGGTGATGCCGGACTCTTCGGCGGTGCGGATCAATTCGACCACGCCGAGCTGAAGCCCGACCGCTCGCCAGTCGCCGTTGGCCAGGATCAGCCTGATCCGGTGGCTGTCCCGCAGTGGTTCGGCCGCGGGCCGGACTCGCCAGCTGCCGTCCATGCGCAGGTGGGTGTGTACCGTCAGGCCATTCTTGGTCCTGGTGAGCAAGTGCTTGCCACGAGAGACGGTCTCGGTGACCACATCACCGGTCAGGTCAACCGTAGCCAGCCGCGGCACACGGAAGTCACTACAGGTCAGCGTCTGCCCCGCCAGCGCCTGGTCCAGGCGCCGAGCGGTCTGCCAGACGACGTCTCCCTCGGGCATGACTCCAGTCTGCTAGAGATAACCGCCTGCCAGTAACCGCCGGTAGTCTTCCCTGGGGTCGTAGGGACCGCTCTGATAACTGCCGCCCTGCGTGTGCGCGTTGCCCGGCGGGTAAGCCGGCCCGGAGCCCGGTTCCCGGCCCCGTCGCCGCCGTGCCGGGCATGGCTCCGGCCGCCGTTCGGCCGCCGCGGATTCTCGCCGGAGGCGGCCGGGCTCGCGTAGTAGCTCTCCCCGTAGGGCGGGGTAGCGGCCGGCGCCGTCGCCGAGGCTTCCTGAGCCGGATCGCGGTACGGCTGGCCCGGGTAGGGGTACGGAGTCGTGCCGCCGTAGGCCTGGCCAGGCCCCGGCCCGTAAGCCGGGGTGGCCGCGGTACCCGACGGGGCCGCCCTGCCCCCGCCCCTAGGCTCGGCGGCGCCGAACGTCTGCGTTTCCTGAGACCGGGTTTCCTGCGACCGGCCGGTGTCGTAGTGTTCCCGGCCGATGTCGTAGTGGTCCCAGCCGACCTCGTGTGACCGGCGTGGCGCCTGCTGCGAATTGCCGTCCACGGGCCCGCTGGAACGCAGTGAGAAAGCCGCGCTGGTCAGCGGATCCTCATCAGCGCCGACGCCGGGACCGCTGGCGTGGCGCCACCCGCGTGGTGGGCTGGCCTGAGGCCCGGTGCGCTGGTAAGAGCCTCCCGCGGGGGAGAGGCGCCCCGCCTGCCCTGGCCCGGTCTGAACTGGCCCGGTCTGAACTGGCCCGGTCTGAACTGGCCCGGTCTGAACTGGTCCCGCCTGAGCTGGCCCGGTCTGGGGTGGTGCCGCCTGGAACGAAGCTGTGCGGGCCGACGCCGCTGCGGGTCGACCCAGGCTCGGGACTGGCTGCGTGGCGACCTGAACCGCCTGAACCCCCTGCACCGGCTGAACCGCCTGCACCGCGGTCCGGTCGGCCGCCCCTGGCTGCGCGTCGGGATACTCGCCCGAGTTGCGGGCCCGTCGTCCCCTGGGTTCGTCGTCACCCTGGCCCCGCGCCTCGGTTTGGTCCCAGGCTTCGCCCGGGCGCTGGCCGACGCGCGCACCCGGCGGCGGGACGGTCGCCAAGGGCCGTTTCCGAGAACCCGAGTCGTGCTGCGCGCTGCGCGCGGTGGTCGTGAGGGGCTTGTCGGACGCCAGGTCGTCCCAGAACTGGTCATCCGTCACGCCGCCGAAGGACTCGGTCGGCCACATTTCCTCGTCGATGTCGGCCCCCTTGCGGAAGCCCACCCGGCGGCGCGACCGGGGCGCCTTGGCCGGGTCGGACGGGTCGGCGTCACGGGCCAGGCGCGCCGCGGTCCGGCTGCCGGGCCGAGCGCGACCCGGCTTGGCTTCACCTAGCCCGGCGTCACCAGGCGCGGCGTCACCGGCACCGGGGTCGCCCGGCCAGGCGTCACCTGGCGTATCGTCCAGGTTTCCCGCCGCGAACACCGGGGCCGCGAGGGTGGGAACCTGCTCCGGGGGCCGTGAGTCGGCCCGCGCCCTACGCCCGGCGGGCGCGGGGGCCGGTCCGCTCGCCCGCCCGGGGTCCCCGGCATCGCCGAAATCCATGACGGTATTTGGCCCGCTGCGGCCTTCAGCCCGGTAATTGCCGCCCGCGGGATTCGCGGCGCGTGGCGCCGGATCTGCGGCTCGGCTACTATTCGCGGCCCGGTGGCCATTCGCCGGGCGCTCATCACTCGTGCCACGGCTTCTTCTGCCGCCCGAGTGCCTATCGGCCTCAGCCCGGTCACCGGACCGAACGCGAGAGTTCCGCTTAAATCCGCCGTTACCTGAGCGGATGCTGAAATAGAAGGCTGCCGCGATGCCGACGAGCCCGGCAACGGCGAGTCCCGCGACCAGAATCATGGTCTCCATCCAGAACGCCGGGCCTGGTGGGGGCGCTAGCCAGGCGCACGCGGCCTATGACGCGAGCCTTCCCTCGTTGTCGCGAGCGCCGTGAAACCCCGCTTGATCAACGATTGTTGCTCACCACTGGGGAGCCTGTCACAGGATTGAAAGATCTCGCGATAAAGCCGATCACGACATGTATCGGCATGATCACGGGTTTCCGGTTACAACTATTCGTCCGCGCCCGATTGTGGCCGCCGCGATCGCGGTTACGACCGACTGCAAGGAGGCGCCGTTGGCCAGCGTTAGTTCGCTGCGCAGGGCGTAAACGGTAAATCGATACGAGTGGGCATGCCCGGCCGGGCACGGCGCATGGTAAGCCGCGGTGCCTGCGCTGTTCATCGCCTGCCGCGCGCCCGTGGGCAGCGAGTTCTCCTGGATATCCGTGGTTCCAGGGCCGATGTCGAACACCAGCCAGTAGATGTACGGCGTGATCGGCGCCGAGGAGTCGTCGACGACCAGCGCGAGGCTCTTGGTGCCCGGCGGGGCGCCTGACCAGTTCAGCGGGGGATTGACCCCGGCACCCTGACAGGTGTAGCGCTGGGCGAGAACACCCTGGGTGAACGCCTCGCTGCTGATCGACATCGGGCTCGGTGCGACCGCCGCGCCCGAACCACCCGTCCCGCAGCCGGCCAGCGTGAGGACAGCCGCCGCCGCGCCGAAAGCACGCGCGCGAGGCCCCCGCCGCCTCCGGCGGCGAATCCAGTCCTGGCCCGAAGTCACCCTGTCTTCTCTTTCTTGCCGACGGTTGATATTAGAGCCTGCCCGGTAAGGAAGCGTATGGTGATGCGACACGTTGAATGATCCGGGGAAACGGGCGGGAGTCCGGGCTGGCACACGGATGACCGGAGAGGGCAGATGCCGAACGCCCTGAGTATCGGGCTACTTGGCCCGCTTCAGGTACGGGACGACGCCGGACGCCTCCTGTCCGTGGGCGGCCGCCAGCTGCGCGTTCTTTTCACCCTGCTCGCGCTGAACGCCGGGCGTGTCGTGCCGGCCGGCTCGATGGCCGAGCAGATCTGGCCCGACGACCCACCGGGCAATCCCGGTAACGCCTTGCAGACGCTGGTGTCCCGGCTGCGAGCCGAGCTACGCCTCGCCGGGTTCGGCAACGCGATCGAATCGCATCCGGCCGGGTACCGCCTCGCGGTGCCGCCCGAGGCGGTCGACGTGACGATCTTCGAGGCGCTGGCGGTCCAGGGCCGCCGTGCGCTGGCCGACGGCGACGCCGATACGGCCGCGCGGATACTGCGGGACGCGTTGCGCGCCTGGCGGGGTCAGCCGCTCGCCGACGCGGCCGGGTGTGACTTCGCCGACATGGCCGCGGCGAGACTGACCGAACTGCGTTCGAGCGTGCTGGCGGACCGGATCGACGCCGACCTGGCGCTCGGCGAGGGGGCCAGCCTCGTGGGTGAGCTCCGCGGGCTGCTCGCCGCCGACCCGCTGGCCGAGCGGCCCCGTGCGATGCTCATGCGCGCCCTGTACGCGGCGGGCCGCCAGGCCGAGGCGCTCGCGGTGTACGCCGAGGCCCGCGAGCTGCTGGCCGACCGGCTCGGCGTGGACCCCTCCGCTCAGCTTGAGCAGGTTTATCTCCGCATCCTGCGGGGTGAGGAAGGGGCGCGCGCCGTAGCCCCTGACCCTCCTCTTTATCCTGAACGGGCCGTCCTGCCAGTCCCAGGTTCCCCGTCAGCTCCCCGGGGCCAGAGCCCCCTGACCAGTTTTGTCGGCCGCGACGAGGATGTGGCCCGGGTGCTGAAGAACCTGGGCGCCGCCCGCCTGGTCACGCTCATCGGCCCGGGCGGAGTGGGGAAGACGCGGCTGGCGACCGAGGCCTCCGGGCGGCTCGCTAAGGCGGCGTGGTTCGTGCCGCTGGCGCCGGTGACCGATCCGGCGGAGGTGGCGTACGCGGTCCTGGAAGTGCTCGGCATCCGCGAAGCCGTCATCGCGCGGCGGGCGGCCGAACCAGGCACCGGTCCCCTGGACCGGCTCACCGCGGCGCTCGCCGACCGGGACGAAGTACTGATCCTCGATAACTGCGAGCACGTCATCGAGGCCGCCGCGACGCTGGCGGGCCGGGTCCTGGCCGCCTGCCCGCGCATCAGGATCGTGGCCACGAGCAGGCAGCAGCTCCGTATCGATGGCGAGATCCTGTGCCCGGTGCGGCCATTGCCCGTACCCCCGGCGCTGCCGGTGCCCCCGGCGGCATCCGCCGGGGCCGGCTCGCCGGTCCAGGTCGCGTCCTACGGGTCGGCACGGCTGCTACGCGACCGGGCGGCGGCCGTCCGGCCCGATTTCGAGCTGGACGAAGCCAACGCTGAGGCTGCGGCCCGGATCTGCCGGTCGCTGGACGGGATGCCGCTGGCGATCGAACTGGCCGCGGTCTGGCTCCGCATGCTGACACCCGCTCAGCTCGCTGAGCGCCTTGACGACAGGTTCGCCCTGCTCACCGGCGGCAGCCGGACGGCGCTGCCCAGGCACAGGACGCTGCGGGCGGTCGTCGACTGGAGCTGGGACCTGCTCTCAGCGGCTGAGCAGGTGCTGGCCCGCAGGCTGGCCCTGTTTCCCGACGGAGCCACCCTCGCGGTCGCCGAGCAGGTCTGCGCCGACGACCTGCTGCCGTCGGCCCGGGTGCTGCCCGCGCTGTCCGGCCTGGTCGACAAGTCGATCATCGCCGCGGACCGGAGTCAGGATGACGAAAGCCCGCGGTACCGGATGCTGGAGACGGTGCGCGCGTACGGCCTGGAGCGGCTGGCCGAGGCGGGCGAGGAGACGGCGGCGCGCGCCGCGTTCATCGGTTACTACCTGAACCTGGCCGAGACCGCCGACCCGGAGCTGCGTGCGGCGAACCAGCGGCACTGGCTGCGTGAGCTGGCCGCAGAACAGGACAACCTGCACGCGGCGCTGCGCTGGGCGATCGTGAGCCAGGATGCGGATACCGCGCTGCGGTTCGTGCGGGCGCTCGGCTGGTACTGGATGCTGCGCGGGCAGCCGGGCGAGCCTGAAGCGCTGGCTCGTCAGGCGCTCGCGCTCGAACCCCGGGAACGTTCGACGCGCATCGCCGAGGCGCGCGTGGTCGGCGCGCTTAGCGCGGTCGGCACTAGCTGGGACATGGACGCGATGGTGCCGGTGCTGGTCGCGGCATTGGCCGACTTCGCCGAGTTGTCGCCGGATGGGACGTCGAACCATCCGATCGTGGCGATGGGCGAGCCGATGGTCGCTGTTTACGAACGCGATCCCGAGCGCGCCCTGGCCGTCTTCGATCGGTACGCGACAGCGCAGGATCCGTGGATGCGAGCGGCTACGCCCCTGCTGCGGAGCACGTTCGGCGGCATGCTTGGCCGGCTGGACGGGGCCGAATCGGACTGCCGGGAGTCCCTAGCCGCTTTCCGCGCCCTGGGTGAGGTATGGGGAGCGGCCGCCGTGCTCGTCCAGCTGGCTGAGTTCGCCGAGCTGAGAGGGGACTACCTGGCCGCGATCGCGGCTCTCGAGGAAGCCACCGAGCAGGCGAGCGAGCTCCGCGCCTGGGGCGACTTGTCACATATCGTCGGAAAGCTCGCAGCTATCCGGCTGCGGATGGGTGATCTCGAAGGGGCCCGTGCGGACCTGGAGCGAGCCGAGCAGGGCGCCGCTCAGCTCGGCATCAGCCTGAGCGACGGGGCGGTGTGGCTTGGCCTGGTGCGATCGGAGTTGCATTTCCGCGAAGGCGATACCGCCGCGGCGACGCACCAAGGCGAGAAGGTAATGACCTGGCTGGCGGATAAGCAGTCGGACTGGTGGAACGGCCTGCGCGCTCTCGTCCAGGCCAGGCTGGCCCTGACCGTCCTGGCGGGCGGAGACGAAGCCCGCTGCCGCGGCCTGCTGACCGAAGCGCTTCGTATTGCGGCCGAATGGGTCGAACGTCCGGTACTCGCCGCCGTGATGGAGTCCATCGCCGTGTTCGTCCAGCATCCCGCCCAGCCCTGCGCACGGTCGGCCGAGCTCACGGCTACCTTGCTCGGCGCCGCCCATACCATGCGGGGCTGCTTCGACGAGGGAAGCCTGGACGCGCCGGTGGCCAGGGCCTCGGCCCGGGCCGCGCTGGGCGAGGCCAAGTTCGATGCCGCCTACGAGCGCGGCCGTGCGCTGGACCGCGATGACGCGCTCACCCTCGCGGCCGGCGCCGTCGCGATCCCCGTCGAAGCCGGCTAACGGAGCGTCGCGGGTAGCAGCAGCGCCGATGGCCTGGCCTGGTCGTGGTAGACCACGACGTCGGTCGGGACCAGGCGGGTGGCCGTGGCCAGCGGTTCCCCGGTGCCGGTGTTACGGGCGAACCGCGGGAAAGCGCCCCCGCTGACCTGCAGTCGCAGCCGGTGCCCGGGCGCGAATTGGTAGGCGGTGGAACTCATCGCCACGGTGACGGTTTCGGTGTCGTCCCCGAGCCGGAGAATGCCGTCCGTGACGTTCAGTGACCGTCCTTCGGTATCGACGTCGCATAGCCGGACGAAGACGTGAGCGTGGCTGCGGCTGGCCCGCAGGTGCAGGGTCGCGCGGACCGGGCCTAGCACCTCCAGCGGGGCCTGCAGCGGCTGGCTGGTGAACACCAGTACGTCGGGCCGTGCCTCCACCGCGCGGTTGTCCCGCGGTCCGGCTTCCGGGGACAGCAACTGGCCGCCGGCCGAGGGTGTCGGGTCCGCGGGGTCATACCGGAACGACGATTCCCCCCGTCGGCCTCAGCCTCCCGGCTGAGCTCGCCGTTGCCGTTCAGGTACCACGCCTCGGTGCCTTCGTGAGGCGGCCAGGCCTCCAGGTCACGCCACTGCGCCGACCCGCCGACGTAAACCTGCACCGGCGCCCGCCCCTCCCCGGTTCCGCCCACGCCGGCTAGCCGCTCGGTCATCCAGGCCAGGGCCTCGCGTGACACTCTCACCAGCCCGTCCTTGGTGAAGGCGGAGGAATGGCTCCACGGGCCGATGAGCAGGCTGACGTCGCACCCGTTGGCCCGTAGCGCGGCGTACTGGGCCATGGTCTGATCGAGGGCCCCGTCCGACCAGCCGCCCTGCAAGGCGGTCGGCACCTGCCACCGGGATAGGTCCGGGGCCATCTCCCGCCAGTAAGCGTCACTCAGGATCTTCATGGTCGAGGTACTGCTCGAGGTACGGCACCGGCTCGCCGAACGCCTGGCGTGCGGCTTGCCTGAGCGGAAGCACCCGGGAGACCCGCTTCCAGCGCAACCCAAGCCGTACCAGGGCCCGGGTGGCCCGCAGCAGGCCCTGGCCCGAGAAGGTGGCCGCGACGGCGGAAAATACGTTGGCGAACGCGAACGCGCCGCCCGGGTAGACGAACGCGGCGGGATCGCTTATCCCGACCTGGACGACGGCGGCCCTCAGCTCAGGCGGCGGGTCCTCGGCCAGCGCCAGCTGGACGTACCCCAAGTAGCTGGCTCCGATCGTGCCCAGGCGTCCGGTGAACCATTCTTGGCTCGCGCAGCCATGCGACCGTCGCCTGGCCATCGGCGGCCTCGTGGCGGAACGGCTCATACCGGCCCGTGGATCCGCCGGTGCCCCGGCAGCTTTGCAGCAGGACGTGGAAACCCTGCTCGGCAAAGGCCACCCCGTACAGGTGCGCCCAGGGAAATCCCCGCCCGTACGGGGTCCGTACCAAGATCGTGCCCCGGTCTTCGTCGGCGAGCGGCACGTAGTGGTCGCCCAGCAGCGTGACCCCGTCGGCGCCGGGTACCTCCAGGCGCGGTTCCCACGTGACCCCGCACCGCGCCGGCGGCAGTTCCCTGGCCAGCCGCCGTGCGACCCGCACCCGTCGCGGCAGCCGCTGAGCAGACCGGACGCCCCGCGGCCGCGCCTCACCGCCCCCAGTCCGCGGCCGCCGTTCACCGCCCGATCATCACCCGTCTATTCCGCCTGCCCAGCGCGCGCGGTCAGCCCGGCCCCCGTGCGGGCCGGCGTCGGCGCGTTCGTCGGCCTGTTCGTCGGCATGGTCCCTCCGTCCAATTACTACGTACGATGTACGTCACTCTTGGCATCATACTACGTACGAAGCACGCTGATAGGGTGGCCCGCGATTATCAGGGAACAGGAGGTGGCCGCGCTGACGCCGATATCCATCTGGGATATCCCGGAGCAGGGCACGCGCGGGCCGAAGGGCAGGCATGACCGCGCGGCGGTCGCGGCCGCGGCGATCGGGCTGGCGGACGCCGGCGGACTGGACGCGGTGACGATGCGCGGGGTGGCGGCCGAACTCGGCATCGCCCCGATGTCGCTGTACAACTACGTGCCGACCAAGGACCACCTGATCCAGCTGATGATCGATATGGCCGGAGGCGAGTACCGGTACCCGGATCCGGAGCTAGCGGACAAGCGAGCGGCCATCGCCGACCTCGCCCGGCAGGGACGCGCCATCACGTGGCGTCACCCCTGGCTGCCGGACGCGAGCCGGCGCCCCGCCGTGATCGGCCCCAACGGGCTCCGGTACATCGACTTCTTCCTGGGGCTGCTGGCCGGTTCCGCGCTCGACATCGCGGCCAAGATGGAATTCATCGCCATGATGAACGGCTTCGCGCTCATGTACGGCGGGATGGAGGCGACGCTGGCCGCCCAGCAGGCCAGCACCGGTATTAGCCCCGACCAGCACGCGGCGGCGCAGGTCGCGACGCTAGTCAGCGCCGCAGCCAGTGGGCAGTACCCGAACCTGGCCGCGGCGCTGACCGCCAGCCCGCCGCCCCGGGAACGGGACGCGGACGAGGTATTCGACTCTTGCGTGCGCCGTCTTATCGACGGCGCTCTGCTCGGTTAGGTCTTACGGCGGTAGACACGGACCGCCAGCGGCGCGAACACGACGAAGATGCCAAGCGCCCACAGGAGCGACCTGACGGCCGGGACGGCCACTGCGCCGCCCGTGAACAGGCCGCGTTCCGCTTCGGTCAGGACGGTTATCGGGTTGACCTTCACGAAGGCCTGCAGCCAGCCGGGCATGGTCGCGGTCGGCGCGAACAGGTTGCTGCCGAACACGAGCGGGAAGAACGCGATGAACCCGAACGCCTGAACTCCCTGCGGCGTCTTCACCAGCATGCCGATCAGGGCAGACACCCAGCACATCGCTAGGGCGAAGGCGATCAGCAACAGGACGCCGGCGACGGCGGCGGCCGGATTGGTAGTCACCCGGAACCCGAGGATCATCCCGAAGCCGATGGTGATCGCGATCGATATGAGATAGCGCACCATATCGCCGAGGACAGCACCCGCGAGCGGCGCCCAGCGGGCGATCGGCAGGCTGCGGAACCGGTCGAAGACACCACTGGAGATGTCCTGATTGAGCGCGAGCCCAGTGCCCAAGGTGGCGAACACCACGGTCATGACGAGCAGCCCCGGCAACTCGTACTGCAGGTACGTGTGCGTGCTGCCGTGCGCGATGGCCCCGCCCAAGACGTAGGTGAACAGCAGGAGGAACGTGATCGGCTGCAGGCTAAGGCCGAGCACGTCCTCCATGTTGGTCCTGATCTTCAGCACGCTGCGCCAGGTCAGCGTGAAGGTGTTCCGCAGCCCGCTCAGCGGGCTGACCCTGCGGGTCGGCGTCGGAGCCTTAGCCGGCGCGGCGATCGTAGTCATCGGTTGCTCTCCTCAAGTTCGCGGCTGCCGTTCTCGTCGCCGTCCGCACCGTGCCCGGTGAGCGCGAAGAAGACCTCGTCCATGCTGGCCTTGCGGAGCGTGAACTCCGCGAGCTCGATACCCCTGTCATCGAGTTCACGGAAGACGTGAGGTACCAAGGCCGCGTCGGTGACGGGCGCGGTTGCCACCCCGCTCTCGGCATCGGTCGTTACCTCGGCCTCGATCAGTCCCGCCATCAGCGCGGTGACCTCGGCCATCCGCGCCGGGTCAGCCGGTGACACCTGGAGTACCTGGCCGCCGATCTTGGCCTTCAGCTCATCCGGTGTCCCGGTCGCGACGACCTTGCCGTGGTCGATGACCACGATGTCGTGTGCCAGGTGGTCGGCCTCGTCCAGATACTGCGTGGTGAGCAGTACGGTGACGCCGTCCGCGACGAGCCCGCGGATCATGCCCCACACGTCGGTCCGGCTGCGCGGGTCAAGCCCGGTCGTCGGCTCGTCGAGGTACAGCACCCTGGGGCTGCCGACCAGGCTGGCGGCCAGGTCCAGCCTGCGTCGCATTCCGCCCGAGTAGGTCTTCACCGCCCGGGCGGCGGCGTCAGTCAGATCGAAGCGGGCGAGCAGCTCCCCCGCCCGCGCCCGGGCCTGGGACCGTGGGAGGCCGAGCAGGCGGCCGATCATGATGAGGTTGTTGGTCCCCGACAACCCCTCGTCCATGGACGCATACTGCCCGGTGAGGCCAATGAGCTGCCGGACCTGGTGGGCGTCGCGTACTACGTCATAGCCGCAGACGCTCGCTTGCCCGCCGTCCGGCCGCAGCAGCGTGGCCAGGATCCGCACCGCGGTTGTCTTGCCCGCCCCGTTGGGCCCGAGCACGCCAAGGACCCGACCCTGCCTAGCCACCAGATCCACGCCGTCCAGCGCCATCGTCTTGCCGAACCGCTTAACCAGGCCGGTGGCCTCGACCGCGTTCGGCGTCATCGCGTCATATCGCATGATGCCATCCTGGCGCACGGCGCTGTCAGACCGCGCACAACCGCCTGTCACCATCTATCCCACCCTCGGGAGGCCCGAGTGACCGCCATCGGCGAGCGTTACCTTTCGGCGTCGATACTCGTCATGCAATAACAGACGACCCGGCCGCGGAAGGTGGACTGGTGGACGAGCGCGAGGTGCTGGCCGAGCGATTTAACGCCGAGCGGGGCCGGCTGCGCGCCGTTGCCTACCGGATGCTCGCCGCGCTGAACCTCCGCTTCGAGGACTGAGCGGCTGTTACCTCACCCGCATGTGCTCCGTCATAGCGATGACCACACCATCATGGAGGAGCACATCATGAAGATCGCAGTTGCCGGGGCGACCGGACGACTCGGGCGGCACGTCAGCGAGGTTCTTGCCGAACGCGGCCACGAGGTCGTGGGGATATCGCGCGCGGCCGGCGTGGACATCATCACTGGTGCGGGGCTTGATGCGGCCCTGAACGGGGTCGAGGTCATTGTCGACGCGGCCACGGGCCCGTCGCCCGAGCAGCAGCCGGCCACGGAGTTCTTCGTCGCTGCCGCGCACAACCTGCAGGAGGCAGGCGTCCGCGCCGGGGTGCGGCGCGCCGTTGTCGTTTCGATCATCAACATCGACAAGTCCGCCGGCGGTTACGGCCTGGCCAAAATCGCGCACGAGGATGCGTGGCGGTCAGGCCCGATCCCGGTGCGCATCGTTCGCGCCGCGCAGTTCCACGAGTTCGTGGCCCAGCTGCTCGAGTGGGGCACGCAGGGCGACGTGGCCTACATCCCGGAGATGCGGACGCAGATCGTCTCGGCCCGGACGGTAGCCGAAGTAGTCGCCGGCATCGCCACCTCCGACGGCGACCCGGCTCAGATCGCCGAAATCGCCGGGCCGCGCGAGGAGGACCTGGCTGCGCTGGCCACCATGCTGGTCGCTCGCCGCGGGACGCCGGTCAAGGTCCTCCCCGTCCGCAACCCGGCCGACCCCGACGCCGACATGCAGGCAGCGGGCGGCATGCTGCCCGGCCCGGGGGCACGGCTGGCCGGTCCGACGTTCCAGGAGTGGCTCGACCAGCAGTAGCAGGGAGCGTTGCGCCGGGCGGGGCACGACCCCGCCCGGCACTACATCACTAGACCTGTCCGATCCGCGGGAGCTCTTACACCCAAAACCGCGACAGTCGAGTAGCCAGCTGGATCTAGTTAATTCGGCGTTGCGTTCCTAAAATGTCGTACCAATACTTTAGAATCGAACTAGAAACTGATCATCGAACCTGGGAAATGGTAATCCGGGGAAAGGGACCGCCCGTCGGTCGCGAAATGCCCGAGGAGGTGATCCAGGTGGGCGCCGTTCCGTCTCCTGTGAACGTGACCGAGGCCATGGCTATGGTGCACGCGGGGCTGGGCTTTCTGGCCGCTGCCGACGCGGTGCAGCTGCCGTGCGAGGTGCAGGCCCAGTGCCTGCAGGGCTTCGAGCAGGCCGACGCGATGAGTACCGCTGGACGGGCCCAGATGCTGGCCGCATTCGCCAAGGCGCGGGGCTACTGCGCGGACGGCGCCTACAGCCCGAAGATGTGGCTGTTCCACCAGACCCGGGTGACGAAGGGCTGCGCGGCCGGGCATGTGGGCTGGGCCCGGCGGGCCGCGGCGCATCCCCGGGTGGTGGCGGCGCTGGGCGCGGCGGAGGTCTCGACGTCGTGGGCGCGGAGCATCTGCGAGTGGTCCGGCAGGCTGCCCGGGGCGTGCCGGGAGGAGGCGGACAAGATCCTGCTCGGCGCGGCGCGTCAGGGCCTGGACTTGTGGGACCTGACCCGGCTGGCGGGGGAGATGTTTGAGAAGTCCCGCCCGCAGGACCCCGAAGACGATGAGCCGGGCCGGGTGTTTGAGGACCGGTCGGTGCGGCTGGCGGCTACCTTCGGCGGCGCCGGGGTCCTGTCCGGGGATTTGACGCCGGAGTGCGCGGCGGTGATCGGCACGGTGCTGGAGGCGCTGTCGGCGCCGGCCGGTGCGGAGGATGCCCGCAGCCATGAGCAGCGGTATCACGATGGGCTGGCGGAGGCGATGCGGCGGCTGGTGGCGGGCGGGCTGGTGCCGGACCGGGCCGGGCAGCCGGCCAAGGTGGTGGCCCACATCTCGCTGGCGGACCTGCTGGAGCTGGATGCGGGCTCGGCGCTGCTGGATGAGTGGGCCGGGCGGGTCCGGGCGCGGTGGGCCGGGGCCCGCGCCGCGCTGCCGGTGACCCCCGGCGACGGCGGCGCGTGGCTGGACGGCGAGGCGGCCCGGGCGTTCGCGTGCGACGCGTCGGTGACCCCGGTGGTGACCGGTGAGGTGGACCCGGGCGTCCTGGAGGACCTGGTCCGGCTGTGCGCGGAGCTGGCCGGGCACGGCCCCGGCCGCTGCGCCTCCGCCCCCGCCGGCCCCGCCGGCGGCGAGGCCCCCCGGCAGGACGGGACCGCTGGCGCCGGGGAGACCGCCGGGCAGGTCGAGGCCGCCAGCCCCGGCGGGACCGCCGGGCTGGTGCCGCCGGCTGAGCGGGGCCGGGAGGCGCTGGAGAGGGCGGTCATCGGCAAGGCGGTGGAGTTGGTGTCGGGTCCGGGCGGGCTGGCGTCGTTCCTGCGGCGCCGGCAGCTCGGCGCCCGCCTCGGCGGGCCGAGCCTGCCTTTGGATGTGGGGTTCAGCGAGAATGTCCCCGCCGGGATCCGGAACGCGGTCCGGCTGCGGGATCAGCACTGCCGCTGGTCCGGCGGCTGCCTGCAGCCCGCCTCAGCCTGCGAGATCCACCACGTCACGCACAAGTCGCGCGGCGGGAAGACCAGCGTCAACGGCTGCGTCTTGCTGTGTTTCTTCCACCATCACGTCATGATCCACCGGATGGGCTGGACCCTGGTCCTGAACCCCGATGGGACCACCACGGCGTGGAACCCGGACCGGACGAAGGTCCTGCACAGCCACGGCCCACCCGCCCGCGCCGGGTAACACCCCGGCGCCCACGCAGGCGAGGCGGCATAACGAGACGGCCACTGTCCGGTCTCGGCACAACGTGCCCTGATCAGGGGTGGCTGCTGCTTCGATCGTTTGGGCGAGGGCCGTCAGAGTGGGTCGAGGCGGCGCTTGAGTAGGCAGAACTCGTTGCCTTCTGGATCGGCGAGGACGTGCCAGGACGCCTCCGCGGGCTGACCGATGTCGACGAGTCTGGCCCCGGCGGCCAGGAGGCGCTCGAGCTCGGCGTCCTGATCGCGGTCGGTGGGGTTGACGTCGATGTGCAGCCGGGCATGCCCGTTCGTCGGCGCGTCGTCGCGGATGAGGATGATCGTCGGCTGCGGGCCGCCGAACCCTTCGCGCGGGCCTATCTCGATGAGGATCTCCTCTTCGCGATCGAGCTCTGTGAAGTCCAGGACCTCGCACCAGAACCGCGCCAGCACCTCGGGGTCGCGGCACTTGAGCACGAGCTCACTGATACGGCATGCCATTGATGAAACCTGCTCTCAGCGTGGGAAATGCCGGGGTGACCGGACGCGGATCTCATGGGCTCCCGGCAGTGATAACAAGCTCGCCACCGGAGCGCTACCCAAGGTGAGGGGCGGCGTTGCGCTGGCATTCTCCCACGCCCGGCACATCTATAGACGGGATCACTTTCCCGGCACGGCACGGCCACGATCTATCGCCGAAGTAACAGATCCCAACCACGTGCCACCTGCGGAGATTAGTCTCGCTGGCGATTGTTACCAAACATGATCTCGTCCCAGGAGGGGACGGAGGACCGTTTGCCACGCGCTGCCTTCCGGCCCTGACGCCCTGCCTGCTCGCTAGCCGGTCCGGCTGGGGGAGCCGGAGTTGCGACGGTAGCCGCCGTTTCCTCGGCCCTCCCTTCCGAACGGGCGGCCGGAACGGCCGCTTCCGGACGAGCTTGTGGCGCCCGAGGCTCCTGCGCCTTCTGCGTCGGCTGAGATACCTGCGGAGCGGCCGGGTCGTCGTCCCGCTCGGAGTGCGTCCTGATGAATGCGGTTTCCGGCGTCTGCTGGGGGGTGGCCTGCGGTAGCGAGTGACGCCCCGGAACCGGTGCACGCGGAACGTCGCCTCCGGAGTCGGGCCTCGAGGCCGCCGAAACGGTCAGCGGAGCCACGGGCTCGGACGGGGCCGCCGACGGAGAAGGAACGGAAGGCGAGGACGCAGGAGGTTCGGACACGGCCGGACGGCCGCTCCCTGGCCCCTCGTGCCTGGCCCGCCCACCGTTGCCGGGCCCCCCGTTACCGACCGTACCGTTGCCGGGACCGCCGTTGCCCGGGCCGGCCGGGCCGAACCCGGTGGTGCTCCCGGACGGGGCGAACCCCTGGCCAGATGCCGCGCTGAGCCTAGGTGCCAGCTGAGTGACCGTCGCCTCGCCCGGCGGCGGGGCGGCGGGCTGGGGTGGCTCGCCGCCCGGCAGTGACATACGGACGGCGTTGTCATCGGCGGGCAGCACGTGCCTGCGGCGCGGGTCGAAGACCCATTCGGCCACGTGCCGGCGGTCGCCGGACATGAAGATGAGCTGGACCTGCCAGTTTCCATCGCCGCGCTTCTTGGCGTCCCACAGAGCGTCGTCCGGATCAGAGCCGACCACCTTCAGCCGCTCAGCCACGATCTCGCCCAGTCTTTGACCCGGCGTTGAAGGGGTGGCGTCGCCCTGGCGTCTTATCGACGCGGCCTGAGCCTGGTCGGCTGCATAGGCGCGTTCGGCGAGAACCGGACCTTCGAACCAGCGTACGCGCTCGACCGCGATGCCGGCCGCGTCCGCAATCTCCTCCACGGTTTCCCCGGCCCGGATTCGTGCCTGGATCTCCTTGGGTCGCAACGGGCTCTCCACTTCGATCTCGTACTGCACGAGCCGGGAGGTCTGGCCGAGGGCCACTGCCCTGAGCCGCTCGTCTATCGGCAACGTGAAGCGTGCGCTACGTCCCGGCACCGCGAGGACAGCGTAACGGCCATCCTCGCTGACCGCGACGAAGCGCAGTTCCTGCATCGTCGTCCCTTCCGCTCCGGCCCGCCCGCGTGCCGGTCCTGCTGCCGCCCGGGCGCCGTGCATGCATAGCGTCCCGGCGTACTCTAGCCGAGCGGCTGACCTGGAGGCCCGGGACCGCTCCACCTCCTTGAGTTTGTCTGGTCCAGAACGCCAAGGCCAGCACCGCGCCCGGCATGTCCGGAGTTAATCCTGGTATCCGGGTCCCAGGATGTTCGCTTACAGAACTATCTGATACGCTGCGAATCAGGATGTTCGCTAACAGAAGCATCTTGCGTGAGCAGGCGCGGCCCGCCGTCATCCGGGAAAGTCGGCGAGCGCCGTGGCTCGCGGTGAGCGTGGTCTGTTTCGGCGCGTTCATGGGCCAGCTCGACGCAAGCATCGTCACGATCACTTTCCCGGCCATGGAGCATGACTTCGGCGTCCCCGTCGCCGAGGTCCAGTGGGTGTCGCTCATTTACCTCCTCGGGCTGATCGCCCTGCTCGTCCCGGCCGGCCGGCTGGGGGACGCGCTCGGCCCGACCCTAGGCGGCCTGCTTACCTCGACGGTCGGCTGGCGCGCCGTTTACTGGGTGAACGTCCCCGTCGGTATCGCCGCCGTCATCGCGGGCCGGTACCTGCTGCCGCGCACCCGGCAGTTCAGTCCGCGGGAGAGGTTCGACTGGCCCGGCACCGCGCTGCTGGTGGCCTGGACCAGCGCGCTGCTGCTCGTGCTGTCGGCGGCATCGGGCCTGAACCTGCCGTTCGGGACGGCCGCCCTGCTCGCGGTCCTCGGCGTCGTCGGCCTAGCCGCCTTCGTCAGACGGGAGATACGCACCGAGCACCCGCTGATACCGGTGTGGCTGCTCCGCTCCGCGCCATTGGCGCTCGCGCTAGCCGGCGCCGCGTGCGGATACCTGACGTTGTTCGGTCCGCTCGTGCTAGTCCCGCAAATCCTCGGGCATGGGCCGGGCGGCGTGGCCCGCGCCGGCCTCCTGCTCTCTGCCCTTCCGCTCGGCTTCGGCGTGGCCGCGCTGTTCGGCGACGCGGTGCTGCCGGAAGGCTGGGGGAACCGCCGGCGCGGCTTCGCTGGCGCGGCCCTGACCTGCACGGTAATGTGCGCGTCGATATTCATGCCGGTCACGGAAATGACCGTGGTGCCGCTGCTCGCCCTGGCGGGTCTGGGCCTGGGTATCTTCGTGCCCGCGAATAACACCGTCATCATGCGTAGCGCGGCCGACTCTTCCGCTTCCCTGCTCGGGGGCCTGATCAACATGGCTAGGGGCATAGGCACCACGCTCGGCATCTCGCTGATGGCGCTGGCCCTGCACCTGGCTAATCCAGATGATTCCGGCCACGGATACGCTGAGGCAACGCAGGCGCGGCTCGCGTTCGTCGTGCTCGCCGTCGTATCGGCCGCCGCGGCCGCGATCGCGCTGGCCAGCCGCGCACGGTGGCAGCCCGGGCGTCCCAGAGAGGCGGATCCGTCAGGTGCAGATCGCTGAAGGAAACCGGCCGCAGGTACCGGCCGCGCAGGTACCCGCGGCACAGGTACCGGCCGCGCAGGTACCCGCGGCACAGGAACCGGCCGCACAGGAACCCGCGGCGCCAGAACACGCAGGCCAGGACCAGGTAGACCACGAGCAGGCCGACCGGGAGCAGGCAGGCCACGAGCAGGCCGACCGGGAGCGGCAGGCCAGGAACCGGTCGGCCAGGAGCTGGCCGATATCGTGTCCCGGCTGCGGCGGGCCATGCGCCGCGCCGCCCGTGCGGCCGACCCCGCCCTGGGGTTTTCCGTGGCGCAGCTCGAGCTGCTTTCCTGCATGGCCGAACATCCGGGGGTACGCCCGAGCCAGCTCGCCAGGATGCTCCGGCTAGCCCCTAGTTCGGTGGCGACCCTGCTCAACGGGCTTCAGTCGGCGGGCTACGTGGTACGGAGCGGCGGTGCCGACGACCGGCGCACGGTCAGCCTGCACCTGTCGCCGGAGGGCACAACGGCCGTGGCCCGGTGGCACCGGGTGAACGAGGAGATCATCCAGGCCGCGCTGGCTGTGTTGCCGTACCGGGACCGGACCGCCCTGCGCGACGCCGCTCCCGCCCTGCGCGACCTGACCGCCTCCATCGACGCTCTCGCCGACTAAGCCGCGGAAACCGAATGCTCAGACGGACGCGGGCTCGGTATCCCGCTCCGTGCCTCCGCCGCCCGTCTGCGCGTCGACCCGGCTGAGCTTGGATGGCCACCAGTTCCACCGGCCGAGCAGGACGACGGTGCACGGCACCAGGATGGTGCGGACGATGAAGGTGTCCATCAGCACGCCGAGCGCCAGGCCGACGCCGACGTCGCGGATCTGGCTGCCGCCCGAACCGCGGCCACCGACGATCGCGAACACGGAGAACGTGCCGGCCAGCACCAGCCCGGCGGAGGTTACCGTGGTCCCGGTAGCGGCGAGTGCCCGGCTGACCGCTTCCCGTAGCGGAAGGTGCTGAGCCTCTTCCCTGATTCGGCTCATCACGAGGATGTTGTAATCCTCGCCTAGCGCGAGCAGGAAGATGAACATCAGGAACGGGAGGATGAAGGTCAGTCCGCCGCTCCCGCCGATCTTGATGAAGAAGATGACGGACAGCCCGAGCGCGGCGAAGTACGACAGCGCCACCGACGCGATCAGGTACAGCGGAGCGATCAGCGACCGCATCACCAGGCAGAGCAGCAGGCCGATCACGACGATGGCGACCGGGACGACATGGACCAGGTCGCTGTCGGAGATCGCGCTGATGTCGTAGAAGGCAGCCGCCTCACCGCCGACCCCGTAGGCGGTGGCGTGCAGGGTCGTCGCCACCGCGGCCGCCTCGGCGCGGATCGACGGCACCGCGTTCATCGCGGCCGTGGTCGACGGGTCACCGGCCTTCAGCCCGGTCTGGAACTGGATCGTCTTGCCGTCGGGGCTGACGTACTGGGCGGTGGCCCGGTATGCCTCGTATTGGGCCAGCGGGATGTTGCTCTGTCCTGCGGGGGGGATCGCGGGCAGCGCCTGCGGGTTCCCCAGCGCCGCGTGCAGCGACTGGTACTGGGCGGGGGTGAGCGGGACGCCTACCGGGTTCAGCGGTCCGGTCACGCCGGTGAACAGTTCGCTCGCCTCGAGCTGGCTGGTCGCGGCGGCCACCGGGGCGGGGTCGTCCCAGACCGGCTGGGGCAGCCTGTAGACCAGGTTCGTCGGGTTGGCCGCGCTCGCCGGGAAGTGCTTGGCGAGCAGTGCGGTCCCCGCCGCGGAGTCGGTTCCGGCCGGGGCGCTGATCGACCCGCCGAACCCGCCGGGCTGATACGCCGTCACCGCGGACGCGAGCGCGCCGAACACGAGGATGCCGATGGTCAGCGGCACGGCCGGCCGACGCACGATCCGCGTGGCGACCCGGCCCCACAGGCCGACCTTGCCGGTGCCCGTGCGGGTCTTGCTCGGCCAGAACGCCGCCCGGCCGAACACCGCGAGCAGCGCGGGCAGCAGCGTGAGCCCGGCCAGCAGCATGGTGCCGATCCCGATGGCCAGCGGGATGCCGAGCTGGGAGTAGATCTGGAAGGTGGCGACGAGCAGGGACAGCAGGGCGGCGATGACGGTGAGGGCGGAGAACGTGATGGTCTCACCGACCCGCATGACGGCCGAACGCACCGCGTCCTTCGGATCCGCCCCCTCGCGCAGGTTCTCGCGGACGCGGAAGACCAGGAACAGGCCGTAGTCGGTGCCCGCGCCGAGCACCAGCACGATCAGCAGCAGCTGAGCGAGCTGAGAGACCTTCAGGCCCGCGTGCGCCGCCTCACCGACCAGCGGCCCGGAGATGGCCACGGCCAAGAATGCCGGGATCAGTGTGATCAGCGGCGCGAGCAGCGACCGGAAGATCAGCAGCAGCAGAACCAGGATGAACAGGGCGGCCACGACTTCGACCTGGTTCCCCGTGGTGCCCGACTTCGCCTGCTGGTCGACGTTGATGGCGATGTCGCCGGCCAGGTGCACCTGCAACCCGGGCGGCGGCGCGGCCTGGGCGATGGTCGCCCGCAGGTCGTTGATCAGCGTGGTCTGCCCGGCCTGGTCGCCGCCGCCGACGTTGGACAGCACCTGCAGCTGCTCGGCCTGGCCGTCGGCCGACCGGCCCAGGTCGCGCACCGTGACGACGGTCGGCACCGTGCGGAGATCCTGCTGCAACGTGGTCAGCCAGGCGACGTCCTCGGTGGTGAGGGTGCCCTGGCTGACCGCCGCGACGACGGGGACCGGGATCAGGTTCGTAGCCCCGAACGGCGCCGCGAGCTGCGCCGCCTGCTCGCTCGGAGCACTGGCGGGCAGGAACGCGCTGTTGTTGCCCTGCGTGACGCTGTTGAGTGAGGGCAAGTAATGAGGCACCGCGAATGCCGCGATCAGCCAGGCCGCGATGACGACCCAGCGGAACTTGACGGCGAACGCGCCGATTCCCCCGAAGATGGCGTGAATGCGCACCCGGACAGCTTACAAAAGGTCCGCACCCGGCGCGCCACGAGGTCGCCCAGAGTAACTCCGAGCCGGGCGGCCAGGTCGGTCTGCGCAAATCCTGGTGAACCGTGGCGCAACCTAGCGGAACCTACTGGAAACCTGAGGAAGCTGAGTGCGTTTGGCCACTCTCAGTCCCAGCCGTCGCTCTAGACACGGCAGTCAGCTAATGTACAGGTTACTTACAGGTAGCATTCATCGGATTATCAGGCTGGTCACTGATTATCTAGATGGTGCCTTCCGGCGCAGAGCCCTTGCGGCCGCGCCGGGATGTGTGCCCGAGAGCGCGCCCCGCCGGTTATGCCCCCTGGCTAGCCCCCGGCCGGCGGGGTGCCCTCGCCCAAGAACGCGCCCCGCCGGTTCTGCCCCTGGCAACCCCCCGCCGGCGGGGCGCCCCCCAGCGATACCGCCTGGCCCTGGGCAGCCAGGCGGTATCGTTCGGAGCCATGCCGTTGATCAGTGTGGTCATCCCGGTGCACGGGGTCGAAGACTACCTAGATCGCTGCCTGGATTCGGTGCTCAGCGAGCCGGCGGTCCCGATCGAGGTGATCGCGGTCGACGACGCTTCTCCTGATCGCTGCGGCGCGATACTCGCGGCCCGGCGGGACCCCCGGCTGCGGGTGATCAGGACCCCATCCCCGGCGGGCCCGGGCCCGGCCCGCGACCTCGGCGCGAAGGAGGCGACGGGGGAGTACGTCTGGTTCGTCGACGGCGATGACGAACTCGCCGAGGGTGCCATCGCCGCGGTCGCGGGCGCGCTGCGGGAGCGGCCCGACGTGCTGATCGTCGACTTCGAGAACCTCTATCCCGACGGCACCACCAGCTCGAGCGGCGGCGCGAAGTACCTGCGCGGACCGCGGCTCGTGACGCTCGCGGAAGATCCCGCCCTGATCCACCTGACGATGACGGCGTGGAGCAAGGTGTTCCGGCGGGACTTCCTGTGCGGCCTCGGTATCACGTTCGGCTCCTCGGGGCCCGCTCCGCACGAGGATGTGCCGGTGACGACGATGGCCTTGCTGACCGCGAAGAGAATCGGCGTGCTCGATCGGGTCTGCTACCGCTACCGGCAGGCGCGGCGTGGCTCATTCCTGGCCGCGGCCAGCGACGGCAACTTCAATATCTTTCACTCCTACGAGCGAATTTTCAATCTTTTGGCCGAACGGAGCGTGGTTTCAGCGCCCATTCCACCACTCGTGGTCGCGGCCATTTTCGAGCGCGCGATCTGGCACTACACGACGCTACTGCCGCTCGTGCCGAAGCGCCGCCGACGGGAATTCTTCCACCAGATGTTCGTCGATTTCCGGCGCTGGCGTCCCCGGGAGCCAGCCGCGTTCTCCTTTCCGCCCGGCCTGCGCGGGGTGAAGTTCCGGCTCGTCGCCCGCGACGCCTACCTGACCTATTCGCTACTCGACCCGCTGAACCGGCTGCGTGTCGCCCTACGTTCCCATGACGTGTAGCGCGCCCCGCCGTAAGCTTCCAAGGTGAACCAGTAAGGGGTTGAGGGATATGCGCCATCTGCTTGGTGTCGTTCTCGCGATCGTCCTGGCCGCCGCGATCTTCTTCGCGGCCTCGTGGGGCTACCTGAAGCTGCTCATCGGGCCGGCCAGGCTCGGCGCGCTCCCGGCTGGCGGCGGCTCCCTGCTCCACGACCGGGCCGTCCTCGAGGGGTTCGGCGCGCTCCTCGCCATCGGCCTGGTAGCCGGGATCCTGATCGCCGTGCCGCGGATCTCCCCGCTCGCGTCCGGGCTGCCCGGGCTGGTCCTGCTCGCCTGGACCGGCCTGTACCTGTTCAGCGTGCGGCGCGCGGTCCGGTACATCCCGCTCAAGACGCGGGCCTACGGCGCCGGCTTCGAAGCCATGCTCTTTGACGGGGTGCTGGCCCTGGCGGGCCTGGTGATGATCATCCCGCTATTCGTGCCGTCCAGATGGCGGCGCGGGCGCGTCGCCGCCAGCCCGCCCGCGCCCGGCGTGGCACCCGTCTGGAGTCCACCCAGACCATGCACGGTAACAGCGGCCTGCTGTCCGACTGGACCCAGACCACGCCGCAGCCGCAGGTCGACCCCGGGGCCCCCGGTCGCTCGCAGGCCCCCTGGGGACCGGCCGACTACAGCTGAGCATGGCGGAAAGCGAGCCGGCGGCGCCGCTACCCATTAACGACGCACCGGAATCCGAGGTGGCTGGTCGTGCTGTCGATCGCCTCGGCCTGGCGCGCGGCGGGGCGGTAGCGCAGGCAGTAGTTGGGGGCGCACAGGTGCGAGCCTCCCTTGATGACCCGCCGCGGGATGTGGGCGCCCGGGGCGGCGTGGTCGTAGCTCTGATCCGGTGACAGCGTTCGGGGGTTGCGCGGCGTACAGCACGGGTGAGCGGTGCCGGTGGCGTGGCGGGGCGCGAAGAAGTCGGCGGTCCACTCCCAGACGTTGCCGGCCATGTCGAACAGGCCATAGCCGTTCGGCGGGAACCGCTTGACCGGCGAGGTCCGCTCGTAGCGGTCGAGCATCAGGTTCTGCCAGGGGAACTCGCCTTGCCAGGTGTTGGCCATCATCTTGCCGCGCGGGGCGAACTCGTCCCCCCAGCAGAAGGTCTTGCCGTCCAGGCCGCCGCGGGCCGCGTATTCCCACTGGGCCTCGGTCGGCAGTTCCTTCCCGGCCCAGGCGGCGTACGCTTCGGCGTCCCGGTAGGCCACGTGGGTCACCGGGTGACGCTCCCGCCCGTGCAGCGTGCTGCCCGGTCCCTCCGGATGGCGCCACTGCGCGCCGGGCGTCCAGTGCCACCAGTGCCGGACGTCCCTGAGGTCGACCGGCCCGGGGGTCGGCTGGAACACCAGCGATCCCGGGACGAGCAGCGCGGGATCGGCGCCGGGGTAGTCGGCGGGATCCGGGGCCTGCTCCGCCCACGTCAGGTAACCGGTCGCCGTCACGAAACGGCGGAACTCGGCCACGGTCACCGGGTGCTCATCGATCCAGAACCCGTCGACCGCGACGCGATGCACCGGCCGCTCCTCGGGATAAAAGTCGTTCGAGCCCATGCCGAACTCGCCGGCGGGAATCCAGGCCATGTCCTTGGCGGGACGCGGGCCGGGTTTGGCCCGCACCTGAACGGGCGGGAAGGGTTTGCGGCACAGCCGGTGACCTCCGGGTAAGAAGACGCGACTAGGCGTTCACCATCGCCATCCTCTGCTGCCCCCTGGAGAATGTCGTCACCCTTCACCGGGTGATTTGCAATGCACCCCCGGCGCATGGTCAGTCAGGCGCTGGAACTGCTCGGCTTCGGTGGACCCGGATAGGGCCACGGTCTCGGCGTTGGGGGAGATCGCGGAGGTCACCAGGTCGAAATAGCCGGTGCCGACCTCGCGCTGGTGGCGGGTGGCGGTGTAGCCGGACTTCTCCGCGGCGAACTCGGCTTCCTGGAGCCTGACGTAGGCGGGCATGCCTTCGGCGGCGAAGCCGCTGGCCAGGTCGAACATCGAGTGGTTGAGGGCGTGGAAGCCGGCCAGGGTGATGAACTGGAAGCGGTACCCCATCGCGGCGAGTTCCTTGGCGAACTTCGCGATCGTGGTCTCGTCCAGGTGCGCGCGCCAGTTGAACGAGGGCGAGCAGTTGAACGCGAGCATCTGGTCCGGGTAGACGTTCTTGATCCCCTCCGCGAACTCGCGGGCGACGTCCAGGTCGGGCTTGGAGGTCTCCATCCAGAGCAGGTCCGCATACGGTGCGTACGCCAGCCCCCGGGCGATGCACGGCTCGATGCCGTTG
Source organism: uncultured Actinomycetes bacterium (assembly GCA_963806335.1). GTDB lineage: Bacteria > Actinomycetota > Actinomycetes > Streptosporangiales > Streptosporangiaceae > Palsa-504. Next base: position 24,459 of record CAWDXO010000001.1, on the reverse strand, counting down.
CGTACCCGGTAGAACCCTTCGGCGGTGCGCGTGCCGGTGACGAACGGCAGGTCGCGCTCATCCACGTCCGTGGTGAGCAGCGTGGCCGCCTGCGCGTCGGTGCGCGCGATGACCACCGTCGGCACGTCGCACACGTCGGCGGCCAGCCGGGCCGCGTTCAACGTCTTGATGTGCTGGCTGGTCGGGATGAGGACCTTGCCGCCGAGGTGACCGCATTTCTTCTCCGAGGCCAGCTGGTCTTCCCAGTGCACGCCCGCGGCCCCGGCCGCGATCATGGACTTCATCAGCTCGAAGGCGTTCAGCACGCCGCCGAACCCGGCTTCGGCGTCGGCGACGATCGGCGCGAGCCAGTAGGGAGCGGAGCTGACGTCCCCGTCCTGCGACTCGGCCCAGGTGATCTGGTCGGCGCGCTGCAGGGCGTTGTTGATCCTGCGGACCACCTGCGGCACCGAGTTGACCGGGTACAGGCTCTGGTCCGGGTAGGTCTGCCCGGCCAGGTTGGCGTCCGCGGCCACCTGCCACCCGGACAGGTAGATGGCCTTGAGGCCGGCCTTGACCTGCTGGACCGCCTGGTTCCCGGTCAGCGCGCCGAGCGCGGTGACGGCATCTTCCTCGGCCAGCAGCTTGCGCAGCCGCTCGGCGCCGTGCCGGGCCAGCGTGTACTCCTCCTGGAGCGTCCCGCGAAGGCGCACCACGTCCTCGGCCGAGTACGTCCGCGCCGTGTCCTTCCAGCGCGGGTCGGTCTGCCATTGCTCGCTTAGCCTGGCCGCCTGCTGGCTGATTGTCTCCACTGTGCTGCCTTCCTGAACTGCTGGTTTCCGGGGACCTTAAGCTCCGCGAGGTACCGGCCAAATCCGGTCCCTTACCCACAGGGTCAGCTCAGCTGCCAGGAGAAGCTAGGGCTTGTATTTGTAAAGTTCAACAGATTTTTCCAAATCTACGAAGATATACTTGGTTTTCACTATGAAAGAAAGCCAAAAATTGGTCCAGACCGATGGTATAGACCTTGCTACGTTCGGCCAGCAGCTGCGCCACCTGCGCCGGGCGCGGGGCCTGACGCTGACCGAGCTGGGGGAGCGGGTCGGCCGGGCTCCCTCCGTGCTTTCGCTGCTTGAGAACGGACGCCGAGAGCCGAAGCTCTCCTTGATCGAGCAGCTGGCCACGGTGCTTTCTGTGCCGACCGCCGAGCTGCTGAGCCGTCAGCCGCCCAGCCGCCGCGCGCAGCTCGAGATCGCCCTGGCCGACGCGCAGCAGGACCCGTCCTACCGGCGCCTGGGCCTGCCGCAGTTGAGGATCGGTCCCCGGGTGCCCACCGAGCTGCTCGAGCACCTGGTCGCGGTCGCGGCGGAACTGCGGGCGCAGCGATCCAAGCCGACCGCCACCCCCGAGGAGGCCCGGGCCGCCAACGCGGCGCTTCGGGACGCCATGCGCGAGCGAGGTAACTACTTCGACGTCATCGAGCGTGAGGCCGCCAGCGCGCTACGGGCGGGCGGGTACTCGGGCGGCGCGCTGTCCCAGGGCATGCTGGTCTCGGTGGTGAGCCACCACGGCTTCGCCATCCGGTACGTCCAGGACCTGCCGCGGTCGGTGCGCTCGCTGACCGACCTGCGGAACCGGCGGATCTACGTGAAGCAGGAGTCGGTCGGCGCGCATTCGCCGCGCGCGATCGTGCTACAGGCCCTGGGGCACTTCCTGCTTGACCACCAGGTACCGCGCGACTTCGCCGACTTCCTGCGGCAGCGGGTGGAAGCGAACTACTTCGCCGCCGCGGTCCTCATGCCGGAAACATCGGCCGCGTCGGTCCTGGTCCGCGCCAAGCAGGACCGGGATCTCGCGGTGGAGGACCTCGTCGACCTGTTCTCCGTGTCGTACGAGATGGCCGCGCACCGGTTCACCAACCTGGCCACCCATCATCTCGACCTGCCCTGTCACTTCGTGAAGAACGACGCCAGCGGGATCATCTACAAGGCTTACGAGAACGACGGCGTAGTCTTCCCGGCGGACCCGTCGGGTGCGATCGAAGGGCAGCGGCTCTGCCGCCAGTGGTCGGGACGGCAGGTGTTCGGGGCGGCCGACCGCTTCTCCCCTTACTGCCAGTACTCCGACACCCCGTCGGGTACCTACTTCTGCGTCGCCCAGGTCGATCCGCGGGCCGACCAGGGGTTCGCGATCACGCTCGGCGTGCCTTTCGAGCATTCTCGCTGGTTCCGCGGCCGGGAGGCGACGACAAGGACGCGGTCGGCCTGCCCGGACGGGGAGTGCTGCAGCCGCCCGCCCGCCGCCCTGGCCGGACGGTGGGAGGGCCGGGCCTGGCCCTCGGCCCGCGCGCACTCGCACATCTTGTCCGCGCTGCCCGCCGGCAGCTTCCCCGGCGTCGACGACGCCGACATTTACGAGTTCCTCGACCGCCACGCGCTGGAATAGCGCCCCTACCGCCGCTTGAGGTCGCCGCGGACCTCGTCGGCGATCTGGTGAATCTTCTGCTCGGTCTGGACCAGCGAGGCCTCCGCCTTCGCAGTCCGCTCGGCGGCCCGCCGCTCCCGCATGGTCGGCTTCCGGTTGGTGCGCGCGGTCCGCTTGGTTCTGGCGAACAACCCCATGATCTCGTCCTCTCCGTCGCGCTGCCGGGTGACAGCCACGGGCGTGCTACCCGCGTGAGGACTGTCTATGTCAGCGAAGGCGGGGATAAACGCAAGTCAGCCTGGACTGGTCTCCTCGGTGCGTTCGGGCAGCAGCAGCAGCGCCCCGACGAGGAAGCACACCGCGCCGATGAAGGTGCCGAGGTTGGAGCGTTCGGCGTTGTGGAGCTGGCCGGTCGCCGGGTCGATGTAGCCGGCCACCGCGGATACGCCGAAGGCGACCGATCCGACCAGGTTGGCCAGCGTGATCCACCAGGACCAGGAGCGGGGGCGCCAGGCGGTCCAGCCGTGGCAGATCTCGAACCAGGCCAGCGCGCTTGCGACCAGGAAGCACACCGAACCCACCGCATCGGGGCGCCACACATGCTGGTGCGCGGCCTGCGCCGACAGGTCGACCCGCACCGCGTTCCCGGTGCTGATGTTGAAGAACAGGGTCCCGGCCAGTTGCACCGCGGTGGCCAGCCAGTCGATCCGGCGGGGCTGGAAGACGAAGAAGCGCCGCCGGGCGCCGCCCGGCTGATGCGGGCCTGCGTCCACGGCTTCCCGGTAGGTCAGGAACCCGGCCGCGGTGAAGAACAACGAGCCGATGAAGAAGGTCACCGCGTCCCAGCGGGCCCCGACAGCGCTGACATACGCGGGGACCGCGCCGAGGGCGAACAGCAGTGATCCGACGGCGAACAGGACGGCGATCCACCAGCCCCGGGCCCTGGGTGCCCACCACGTCGAGCCGGTCGCCGGTGCGCCCGGCGGGTGCTTGCGGTGGCGGCGTGAGTCCCAGCGAGCGACGGCACCGTCCGGGCGCACGCGCTCGACGAAGGTCACGAAGGGGCCGATGCGGCCCTGCCGGTCTTCCTGCTCCTGTACGGACATCGGCGCATCCAATCTGATTGGCTTGATCTTCCCACGCCGAGCTCACCGCGCCCTTCACCGCCGCGCTCGCCAAGTCTTGAGGCCCGGCCGCGCTCGCCCGGATCTGCGTTGCCGGTCATCCTGAGCTGCCATCCCCGGCCCGTTCGGGATAATGATCACGGGCCTACGGGCCGCCGCCTTTCCGCGGCCAGAACCACAATGTTACCTTTGAGTAACTTAGCGGGGCGACGGGGCACGGAGGCGGACATGAGCGACGTGGGCGGGAGCGGGGCGTTCTCGCTTGAGCTGGGCGATGACCTAGTTCAGGCGCGGGACTGGCTGCATGAGTTCGCGGTGTCGGTGATCCGGCCGGCCGCCGCGGAGTGGGACGAACGGGAGGAGACCCCGTGGCCGCTGCTCGAGGAAGCGGCCAAGATCGGGTTGTACTCGCTGGACTTCTACGCGCAGCAGTACCTGGAGCCCTCCGGGCTCGGCATCCCGGTAGCGTTCGAGGAGCTGTTCTGGGGGGATGCGGGGATCGGGCTCTCGCTGACCGGCAGCTCGCTGGCCGCGGTCGCGGTGGTGGCCAACGGGACCCCGGAGCAGGTGGGGGAGTGGTGCCCGCAGATGTTCGGCGGGCCAGGCGAGGTGAAACTGGGCGCGTTCTGCTCCTCCGAGCCCGACGCGGGCAGCGACGTCGGGGCGATCAGGACGCGCGCGGTCTACGATTCAGCGGCCGATGAGTGGGTGCTGAACGGGGTCAAGACCTGGGTCACCAACGGCGGCATCGCCAACGTGCACGTCGTGGTGGCGTCGGTGGACCCGTCCCTCGGTTCGCGCGGGCAGGCCAGCTTCATCGTCCCGCCGGGTACGGCCGGGCTGTCGATGGGGCAGAAGTTCCGCAAGCACGGCATCCGGGCCTCGCACACTGCCGAGGTCGTGCTGTCCGACGTCCGAGTACCCGGCCGGTGCGTGGTGGGGGGCCGGGACCGGCTCGAGGAGCGGCTGGCCCGGGTCCGTGAGGGCGAGCGCGGCGGCGAGCAGGCCGCCATGAAGACCTTCGAGGCATCGCGGCCCGGCGTGGCGGCCATGGCCGTCGGCGTGGCGCGCGCGGCGGCGGAGTACGCGGCCGAGTATTCGCGCACCCGGGTCCAGTTCGGCCGGCCCATCGGCCAGAACCAGGCCGTGGCGTTCATGCTCGCCGACATGCGGGCCTCGGTCGACGCCGCGCGGCTGCTGACCTGGCGCGCGGCCTGGATGGCCCGCCACGGCAAGCCGTTCGTGGCCGCCGAGGGATCGATGTCGAAGCTGGTCGCGGGGGAGACCGCGGTCCGGGTCACCGAGCAGGCCATCCAGATCCTCGGCGGGAACGGGTACACCAGGGATTACCCAGTCGAGCGGTGGCACAGGGACGCGAAGATCTTCACCATCTTCGAGGGCACCTCGGAGATCCAGCGCCTGATCATCGGCCGCGCCGTCACCGGACTGGCGGTCCGGTAGCTTCGAGCACGGGCGGACGAGTGGTTTGCCTGCTCACCCCTCCAGGAGCGCCAGCTCCCGGGACCGGGCGACCGCCTGGCTCCGCGTTGAGGCTCCCAGCTTCCGGTAGAGCGAGTACGCCTGCGACTTGACGGTGTTCGGCGAGAGTGACATCTCTGCGGCGATCTGCGGGATCGACAGGTGCGTGCTGAGCAATGGCAGGAGGCGCAGCTCGGCGGCGGTCAGAGCCGATGCGCCGGGGGCGCCGGGGCCGCGTTCGGCGGAGAGCCGGGTTCGCAGCGCCTGGGCCTCGGTGGTCAGCGTGCCCAGGTCGGGCCGCCGCCGGAGCAGATCATCGATCTCGCGCATCAGCGTCCTGGCCCCGGCCAGGTCGCCGAGCGTCGAGGTGGACGCGGGCGAGCTCGATCCGGGCCTGAACAGCAAGCTGGGGCATGGCGTAGGTCAGCAGATGCCGCAGGCGCTGAGCGCTGACGAGTTCCTTTTGCGCCGCCGGGACATCGCCCCGGCGCAGAGCCGTGCGGGCTTGTGCCGCGCAGATCAAGGGCGTCGCGTAGCTCTCGTCGACCCCGACCTGGCGCAACACGGCGCGGGCTTGATCGGCCAGGACCTCGGCCCGGCTCCACTGGCTGCGTGCCATCGCCACCAGTGACCGTTCGCACAGCGTGACCGCGAGAGTCTCGTATGCGCCGGCTTGCTCACCGGGGCCGATGGCGTCCTCGAAGGATGCGTCGCCACCATCGAGGTCACCGGACAGGATGCGGGCGAGCCCCTGGTAGAGCGCTGGCGCAGGCGTCACGATTCCCTGCGCCGCGCATCTCCGTACGGCCTCATCGGCATCGGCGCGTACCTGCTGGATCCCACGTCGGCACATGAGTGCCCGGAGGATGGCGGCGTATGCCTCGGCGTAGGGCGCATCGCGCGGCGTCGCATTCCCGTACTGCCAGCGATCGACCACGTCAGCCCATCGCTCGGCCTCGACTGGACGCCCCGTCATCGCCGAAAAGAGCGCGGCCAGCACGGCGGCCATCGGATGTCCTTCCATTCCGCCCCGAGCTTCCAGCCACTGGAACCACCTCTGGATGCTGGTGAACCGGCCTTGCCGGTGGGCCGGTACCCCCAGTTTCTCTACGAGGCGGGCGGCGGTGTCGACGTCCCCGGCGGCGATGGAGTACTCCAGCGCCTCCTCGGCCAGGTCGTTGTCCAGGCACCAGCCGGCCGCGCGGCGCCGTAGCGACCGGCATTAGGCCTGGCTCCAGGCGTTCCAGTTCCGCCAGCAGCATGTCGCGGAACAGGTGATGGTAGCGGTACCACTGCCCGCTCTCGTCCAGCGGTACGAGCATTAGATTCGACCGGGCCAGACCGTCCAAGGTCGCGGCCGCCCCGGGCAGGTCCAGCACTGCCTCGCACAGCGGCCCGGACATCCGCTCCAGCACCGCAGTCCGGGTCAGGAACAGCCGCTGCCGCTGGGAGATCCGGGCCAGGAACTCCGACTCCATGTACTCGCTGACTAGCCGGTCATCGCCGCCGAAGGACACCGCCGCATTCCCGACAGAGCCACCCTCCCGCAGGTAGAGCGCCGCGAGGTACAGTCCGGCCGGCCATCCCTCGGTCCGCCGGTGCAGCTCCGCCACCTCCTCCGCACCCAGGGCCACGCCGGCATCGCGCAGCAGCGCCGCTGCCTCCGCACAGGTGAGTGACAGATCGTCGGGGCCGATTTCCAGGATCCGGCCTTCGGCCCGCAGCCGCGCGATCTGCAGCGGCGGCTCGGCCCGGCCCGCCAGCACCAGCCGCGAACCGGCCGGTACATGGTCGGCCAGCACCGACAGCGCCGCCCGGCATTCGGAATTGCGCAGCGCGTGCACGTCGTCCAGGACCAGCACCACCGGCGAGGTCATCGACCCGAACGCCGACCCCAGCCGCGGCACCACTGACCCGATTACCGAACTCCCTGGCGAGGCCAGCGCATCGAATACCCGCCCACTGATCGGCTCGACCGCATCCAGTGCTTCGGCGACGTAGCTGAACAGGACCTTCGGGTCGTTGTCTCCGCTGTCTACCGACACCCAGGCGAAGGCCTGGCCGTTGCGTTCGGCCCACTGCCCCAGCAGCGTGGTTTTCCCGTAGCCCGGCGGTGCGACTAGCGAGACGATCCGCTGAGCATCCCCATTCGCGAGCCGCTCGACCAAAGCGGGACGGCGCACGGTCCCCGGCCGCGCTATCGGACGCAGAAGCTTCGCCGCGACAAGATCGAGTACCGGGCCGCCCGCGCGGTTCGCACCGACGGCTCGCTCACGCGTGTCGCTGTCGCTCATGCCCCCAGGCAGTCCTCAGAACGGTTTGCCGTCTCGTGATCTTCTGAAGCTTAGCGTCAAGCCATTCGCGGCTACCGGCCCGCCCGCTATGGTTCCCGGTCCGCTTGCTGGAGTCCTCGGCGAATCATTCCGCCGTCGGGACACGCTGAGAAGCCGCAGTGAGGTTACCTGGAGGTAACTTTCAGGCGAAGGCCAGGTTCATCGTGGATTATCGACCTGGCTCCCTCCGGTGCCGTGCCGTCTAGGCCGCCCGGGAATGCGCCCGAGAGCGCGCCCCGCCGGATACCCCCCGGGCCTGCGGGGCGCGCCTCGCCAGGCTGCTGAGCGGCAGGGCAGCAGACCGGAAGCTTCGGAGAAACGAGCACCTCATGACCACCGCCGACCTGCTGGCCCGCATCGAGTGCGTCGCCGGGAAGACTAACTATGAGCAGTTCCGGACCTGGGTCGTGACGCAGGCGGTCCGTAACGCGCTGGAGACGTTCCACGGCGGTCGGGCGTTCGACCCGGATAATCCGGGCAGCGGAGCGGGATTCATCAGCGATGATCAGATGCGCGTACTGAACATCACGATTCGCCGCGCTGTGCATGAGGCGCTCGGCCAGGTGGACACCGCCCGCCACGCCGTTCAGCAATCCCGCCTCCGGAAACTGCGTGCCGAAGAGCAGGAAGCGCTAGATTTCTGCGAGTTTCAGCTCAGCACGGTCCGTGACTACATGGAACCGCCAGGCTCGCCCGCGCTGGAGAAGGCGTACCAGCGCTACGTCAGCGAGCCTGACGTCAACCGTTGACCGCGACCCGCGCCGGGACGCCTTCCTCCGGCTGATAGATCAGGCCACGCCTTACCTCGGAGGGCTGCCCGCAGCGCCTGACGAGCAGGTCACCCGGCACGGGTGATGCCTCAGGCCGGTGCCGCATCAAGGATCGACGTGAGACGCGGCGGACGGAGATTGGTCATGGCTTTCCCAGGGGTCTCACCGGCCAGCCTGGACCCCGGCGTGCTGCGCGGCATCCGCCTGCCATCGGCGGCCGACCGGATCTCGGCGGGCCACAGGGCGCAACCGTGAATCTCTCCGAATACATCGTCTTGTTCGTGTGCGTCGCGGTCATGGGTTTCGGCATACCGGGCCTGGGTGATGCGTCGCTGATCGGAGCGGGCACGCTGGCGGGAGAAGGCCGGCTGAACGTGTGGACCGTGCTGGCGACGGCGATGGCGGCCTGGATGCTCGGCTCGGTGGCCGGGTACGAGGTCGGTATCGTTAAGGGACGCTGGCTGCTTGACCACCGTGGCCGCCTTGAGAAATCACGCGGGAAGCTGCTGGCAAAGGGTGATCGTGTTTTCGGCCGGCATAACTTCGTGGCCTCGGTGACGATGCCGGCCTTTGTGTCGGGGATTTTCCGGGTGCGATTCTGGGTGTTCCTGGTGGGCGCGCTGGTCGCTGGCGCCGGCTGGATCGGGATGTACGTCGGGCTTTCGTATTTCCTGGGCGCGGATGTCGCGGAGCGCATCGGGAACGCCGGCGCGAAGGCCGTGCTGGGGGTGCTCGTGGTCGTCGCCGTTGGACTAGGTATCAGGGTGGCGTACTCACGGTGGCGCAATGCGCGGTCAGGACAATCCGTCGCGCAGGACCCTGCTTTAAAGGGCATGACGAGAACCGACCCTTGGCGGTCATGGAACGGGCTCAGGAGGCCTTTATGTCGAAAGATATTAGCAACAGTCCTGCTATGACCATGGAGTCCGGTCTCGGCGCTCAACTGAAGAGCTTCCGCGAGGCGCGGCGGAACCTCGAAGCCGCCGTCCTTCCGCTCGCCATCTCGGTTGACGGACGCCGGTTCTCTTTTCAGGCCTCGCTGCACGGCCTGCAATTGCAGGTCGGCGGATATGTCGTATTGGAAGATAACGGCGTTTCACGCTTTGGTCAGGTTCTCAGCCTCGAGCTTGATCAGCTCAGCACCGAATTGATGCTGCCCACTCACACCGAGGGCGCTGCCGAGACCCGGACCCAGATGCTGATCCGGTACGCCCGCGGCGAAGGCGCCATCCTGGAAGGCGACTCGGCGCCGTTCCACGATGCGCTGGCCCGGCCCGCCACCGGGGCCGAGGTGCAAGCCTGGCTCCAGCGCAGCGAGCAGCGCTACGCGAAGCTGCCGTTGGGCGAGCTCGCGCTGGTCGCCGGCGTGCCCGCCGTGGCGGACGCCCGCGGCTTCGACCGGCACACGTTCCTTTGCGGCCAGTCAGGATCGGGCAAGACTTACTCGCTGGGGGTGATCCTTGAGCGACTGCTGACGGAGACGGACCTGCGCATCGTGGTTATCGATCCGAACTCAGACTTCGTCCGCCTGTCAGAGGTGCGCAGCGGCGCCGATCCGGCCCTGGCCGACCGCTACCAGCGGGCAGCGCACGGGGTCGCCGTCCATTCCGCGGGCGCCCCGGGAGGGCGCAGACTGCGGCTGCACGCGGCCGAGGTCGATCCGGCCATGCAGGCGGCCCTGCTCCACCTGGACCCGATCGAGGACCGCGAGGAGTATGCCACGCTGGCCAGGTTGCTCGCCGGGAACCCGCTCGCGCTCGGGACACTGGCCGAAAGTGAGAGCCCCGAGGAGCGCCGCCTGGGCTTGCGCCTCAGCAACCTGGGCGCCGACCGCTATGCCGTGTGGGCGCGTGGCGAGCCCGGTTCGGTCCTCGACGCGGTCCACGATCAGGACAACCGCTGCGTCGTCGTTGACATCGGCTCGCTGCCGACGCGCGAGGAGCAGTCGCTCGTGGCCGGGGCGGTGCTGGGCAGCTTGTGGCAACGGCGGCAAGAGCGCAAGCCGGTACTGATCGTGATCGACGAGGCGCACAATGTCTGCCCCGCCGAGCCGCCAAACCAGCTGGTCGCGGTGGCCGCCGAGCACGCCATCCGGATCGCCGCCGAGGGCCGCAAGTTCGGGCTCTACCTGCTTGTATCGACGCAGCGCCCGCAGAAGATCGCCCCGAACGTCCTCTCCCAGGCCGACAACCTCGTCCTGATGCGGCTGAACTCGCTCGCGGACGCGGCCTTCACGCAGGCCGCCTTCTCGTTTGTCCCGCCGGACCTGATCGAGCGCTCGATTATATTTGGCCAGGGCGAGGCCCTGATCGCGGGGAAAATCTCGCCGCAGCCGGCCTTGCTCCGCTTCGGCTCACGGATCACCGAGGAGGGGGGCGCTGACGTGCCCGCGACGTGGGCTGCGGCCCGCTGATGCGGACGTTACGATCACTGAGCCGGGAGGTACGGGACCGAGAGCACGACGACGGAGCGGGGGCCGACGGCCACGCGGTCACCGGCGACACGGCGGCCGGCTGCGGCCCCATCGGTGGGCGCGGGGTCGTAGGTATCGATTTCCACCTGCCAGCCCGCCTGTGGTCTCGTGGCCGGCAGAACGAATTCGAGCGGCTCCCACCAGGCGTTCACCAGGACCAGGAAGTCGTCGTCGATCAGCCACGAGCCGTCGGCGGCTCGGTCGGGGGCATCGCATCCGTCCAGGTACAGCGCGATGGCCAGGGCGTTCGGGTCCGACCAGTCGGCGCCCGTCATCTCGGTGCCTGCGGGGGTGAACCAGCGCAACTCCGTTGCTTCGGCTCCGGCCAGGAAACGGCAGCGGCGGAACACCGGATGGGTCCGGCGCAACGCGATAAGCCGCTTGGTGAAGTCCCGCAGACCGGTGTCCGGTTGTGACCAGTCCAACCAGGTGATCTCGTTGTCCTGGCAGTAGGCGTTGTTGTTGCCCTGCTGGGTGCGGCCCATCTCATCGCCGCCGAGCAGCATCGGGATGCCGAAGGACAGCAGCAGGGTGGTCAGCATGGCCCGGGACCGGTGCGCGCGCAGAGCCAGCACGGCGGGGTCGTCGGTCGGGCCTTCGGCGCCGCAGTTCCACGAGCGGTTGTCGTCGGTTCCGTCGCGGTTCGACTCCCCGTTCGCCTCGTTGTGCTTGTCGTTGTAGGAGACGAGGTCGTGCAGGGTGAAGCCGTCGTGGACCGTGATGAGGTTCACCGAGGCCGTCGGCCGGCGCCTGTCGCGGCCGTACAGGTCCGCGGACCCGCAGAGCCGGGCGGCGAACTCACCGAGACCGACCGGGTGGCTGCGCCAGAAGTCACGCATGGTGTCGCGGTACTTGCCGTTCCATTCGCGCCACACGGCCGGGAACCCGCCAAGATCGTAGCTGTCCATCTGGCCGACGTCCCACGGTTCGGCGATGAGCTTGGCCCGGGACACCACGGGATCCTGCGCGACCATGTCGAGGAACGCGGACCGCTTCTCGAACTCTCCTTCCTGCCGGGCCAGCGCGGGGGCGAGGTCGAACCGGAAGCCGTCGACGTGCATCTCCGTCAGCCAGTAACGCAGCGAGTCCATGATCAGCTGCAGAGTCACGGGGTCGCCGACGTTGAGCGAATTACCGCAGCCGGTCGTATCGACGTAATGGCGGGGGTCACCGGGATCCAGGCGGTAGTACGCGGGGTTGTCCAGGCCGCGGAAACAGAACGTCGGGCCGAGGTGGTTACTTTCCGCGGTGTGGTTGAACACCACGTCGAGCAGCACCTCGAGCCCGGCCGCATGCAGTGCGTCCACCATGGCCTTGAACTCGGCGACCTGGCCGCCGGGCTTCCCGGCGCGCACCGCGGCCGAATAGCCCTGATGCGGGGCGAAGTACCCGATCGTGTTGTAACCCCAGTAGTTCGTGAGTCCCCGGGCCGGCAGGAACGCCTCGGGAATGCTCTCGTGCACCGGCAGCAGTTCGACGGCGGTCACGCCGAGGTCGAGGAGGTGGGCGATGGCCGCCTCGTGACCGAGGCCAGCGTAAGTCCCGCGCAACTCGGATGGCACCTCGGGGTGGCGCATGGTGAAGCCCTTAACATGCACCTCATAGATAATCGTGTCGGCGTACGAGTGCCGCCACCGGGAACTGCTCGGCCGAACAGACGGCTCACCGGCCACCACCAGGCTGCGCGGCACGCTGGCCGCGGAGTCGGCTTCGCTCGGTGCATCGGAGTCGCCGGCGGAGAATCCGAGTACCTCAGGCCCGAATGTGACCGTCCCGTGCAGGGCCCGCGCGTAGGGGTCGAGCAGGAGCTTGGCGGGATTACAGCGCACTCCCCGGGCCGGATCGTACGGGCCCGTCGCGCGGTATCCGTACGCCTGCCCTGGCCCGATCCCCGGCACGAACACGTGCCAGACGCCAGCGTCGTAGTCCTGCACGGGAAGCTGCGTCTCGGAACCGGTCTCATCGAACAGGCAGAGGAGCATCCCGTCGGCGACACCGGACGCGACCGCGAAGTTCGTCCCTGTCCCGTAGACCGTCGCGCCCAGCGGGAACTCATTGCCGGGCAGCGTGTCCGCGGTCGGCAGGGCGGCGGCGGTCATGACGGGGTCTCCGGGTGGTCAGCGGCAATGCGCCGGAGCACGTCGCCGATCGCGAGGACCTCGCCGTGACGGCGGCGGATCATGTCGGCGATCACCCCGGTCCAGCCAGTCTGGTGGAAAGCGCCGATCGCGGCGCCGTTGTCGCCGTGGAAGTACTCGCTGAAGATCAGGTTGTCGTGCCACGCCGGATTGGTTTGCATGAGCTCGGTCCCGCCGAAGCAGGGCCGTCGGCCGTCGGGGCCCTGCGTGAAGATCGAGATGAGCCGGTCCTGCAGGTCGGCGGCGATCTTGTCCAGCGTTAGCTGCTTGCCCGACCCGGTCGGGTATTCGACGGTGACCTCGTCGCCGAAGAACCGGTGGTACCGCTCCAGGGAGCTGATGATCAGGTAGTTCAGCGGGAACCAGATCGGGCCGCGCCAGTTAGAGTTCCCGCCGAACATGGCCGTGGTGGATTCGGCCGGCTCGTAGTCAATGCTGGCCTGGACGCCTTCGACGTCGATAACGTAGGGATGCTCGCGGTGATAGGCGGACAGGGCCCGCAGGCCGTGCGGGGACAAGAACTCGGACTCGTCGAACAGCTTGGCGAACAGCCGCTCCAGCCGGGCCGGGCCGGCCAGGCTGAGCAGCAACCGCTGGTCGCCCGGCTGCCCGCGCAGCTGGCCGGTTTCTCGAAGCTTGCCGGGGTCGGCGATACCTTCAGCACCGAGCAGGCTCGCGAACTGCTTGCCCAGGACGAGCGCTTGCCGGAGATCATCTTCCTCGATGACCACGGCCGCAAGGGCCGGGATGATGCCGACCATCGACCGGACCTTCACCGGCACCTGCTCCCCGGACGGTGTCACGATCCTGTCGTAGTAGAGCCCGTCGGCCTCGTCCCACAGGCCCTGGCTGGCCAGGGCGTCGCGGATGCCGGCGAAGTGCTCCATGAACTTGAGCACAAGATCCGACGCTGGCCGCTGCCTGGACCGGTTCAGGACGGCAGCGATGGCCATCATGGAGATCGCGTAAGTACCCATCCAGCCGGTGGCGTCGGACTGCTCCAGGGTGCCGCCGACGGGCAGGTGCGAGCGGTCGAGCGGGCCGATGTTGTCCAGGCCGAGGAAGCCGCCCTCGAACACGTTGTTGCCCCCAGCGTCCTCCAGGTTGACCCACCAGGTGAAGTTGACCAGCAGCTTGTCGAAGACCCGGCTGAGGAAGTCCAGGTCGCGGCCCCCGTCGATGGCAAACACCTCGAGCGCCGCCCACGCCTGCACCGGCGGGTTGACGTCCGAAAAATCCCACTCGTAGGCGGGCAGCGCCCCGTCCGGGTGCTGGAACCACTCACGGCACAGCAAGATCAGCTGGTACTTGGCGAACGCCGGGTCCACATGGGCCAGCGCCACGCAGTGGAAGGCCAGGTCCCACGCGGCGAACCAGGGATACTCCCACTTGTCCGGCATCGACATGATGTCGAAGGCATCGAAGTTACGCCAGTGGGAGTTGCGCCCGGTCAGCCGCTGCGCCGGCGGCGTCGGCTGGGTCGGGTCGCCGTCCAGCCAGCGTTTTACGTCGTAGTAGAACAGCTGCTTGCTCCACAGCATCCCGGCGAACGCCTGGCGCATCACCATCGCCTCGTCAGCGCTCGCGTCGCGGGGCGTCAACTCGTCGTAGAACTCGTCGGCCTCGGCCCGCCGTTCCGACATCACCTGGTCAAACTGGGTGCCGAACGGGACGGCCGTGCCTCCGCTTGCCGCTTTCCGCGCGGCCGGCTGCAGTCGCACCCGCAGCTCGACCGTCTGGCCAGCCGGAACGGTGACCTGGTACCAGAAGGCGCACTTGGTGCCAGTGCGGCCGGGATTGACGCTGGCCGCCCCGCTGACCACATGGTCGTTGATGCCGTCCTTCGGGTACGGCGTGCCCGGCTCCACGCCGTACAGCCGCGCCAGGTTGGTCTCGTTCTCACAGAACAGCACCTGCGGCACCGCCCCGTCCGGCCCGGCATCCGCGGTCAGTTCGAGTTCACCGAGGAACGGATGCTGGATGCTGACCGCCGCCGTGTCGGGCGGACCGGCCTCGGCCGCGCCGAGAGCCGGCTTGGGGGAGTCGTAGTCCCAGGACCAGGTGTTGCGGAACCAGGCGGTCGGCAAGACGTGCAGGGTCTCGGTGTCCGGCCCCGCGTTGGTCACCGTGATCGCCATCAGCAGGTCGTCGGGATCGGCCTTGGCGTAGTGAGCCTCGACGACCCAGTAGCGGTTACTGTCGAATATCCCGGTGTCGATGAGCTCGTATTCGGGCTGGAACTTGTTGCGTGAACCATTCACGTCTATCAGGTCTTGATAGGGAAACGGGCCCTGCGGATAGTGATAGCGCCAGCGGTTCCAGGCATGGCTCGGTACCGCATCGAGATACCACCAGTACTCCTTGACGTCCTCGCCGTGATTGCCCTGAGCCCCGGTCAGCCCGAAGGCACGCTCCTTCAGGATCGGATCGTGTCCGTTCCACAGCGCTAGGCCCAGGCACAGCCGCTGCTCCACGTCACAGAAGCCGGCCAGGCTGTCCTCACCCCACCGGTAGGCACGGGATCTGGCATGGTCGTGCGGCAGATAGTCCCACGCCTCACCGTCGGCGCTGTAGTCCTCCCGGACCGTCCCCCACTGCCGTTCGCTGACGTAAGGTCCCCATCGGTACCAGTCGCCAGCCTGGCGAAGCCCGTTCTCGAGCTTGCCGAATCCTGCCACGCGCTCACGTTCGGAGCTCACCGTAACTCCTCTGCTTGACATACGGCAAAAGCCTGATCTCTCCGCCTTTATATTCGTCCGGGCCGGCCCGGTTCATCACCTCGGAAGGGTGATATTCCGCCTCATCAACCGTATATTCGAAAGGTTGACTGAATCGAGTTTCCCTGGTCGGAATGCATTTCGTTCACCTATATGAACGGCTGGTGAATAACAAGCTAACTGGGTGTTATGACTACGAACGACGGACTACCTGTCCTTTAGGCGCGTCCAGCTTTGCCTTTGACGACGCGTATAGCCCGCAGCTGCTGCTTTTTGTCCCAAGCTGCCAGCCGCGCGAGTGAAGTGGCCTGGCCGTTCCGCGCCAGGCCGCCCAACGCGGCCAGCCCGATAGCGAGCATGATCACGCGCCGTTGGAACCTAGGGTCCCTCGGCAGACGTACCGCCGCGGCCAGCCCGACCGCCAGCCACGCCATCCGCTGGTCACGGCTGGTCTGCGACGGGAGGGCAGGTCGTGGGTCGGCCATCAGTCGTCTCACTTTCGATGCCGCGAACGGCGTCCGCGATCACGGCGCGGGCCCTACCGGCGAGCCGGACGCGGGAAGGAGCTCATCTTGGCCCGGCCGAGGTCAACCGTGACCTGCCATCTCCGCCGTGGGGGGCGCCGCGGCGGGCGGCCTGCCGATCAGCTCGATCAGGCCGAGGACCACCAGCAACAGGACCGCGATCAGGATGACGACGGCGGCGGTGGGCCTGCCCCAGAATACGAAGATCACAGCGGCGAGCGCCACCGCCCCGACCCGGAGGCCTTTGCGATGCGCATAGGTCCACGTGCCGACCGGGCCGGTGGAGACACCGCTGCGCTCGCCGCGGCGCCGGACCCAGCCCAGACCGGAAGCGATCCCCGAGCGGGTCCTGACGGCCGTGATGGAGGGTCCGGTGAAGAACGCCGCGGCGGCGACGACCAGGCCCACCACCAGGAGGGTACGGAGGGCGTCCTTGATGAACCGGACGAGCGTATCGAAGAGGGCGGCGGCCGCATCACTGGACAGCACGCTGCTGGGCACGCTGTTCAGGTAGATGCTCCGGAAGATGGCCAAGCCGGCTCCGAGCACGAGCATAGAGGCGGCGAATCCGAGGCCGGCTCCGATCAGGGCCCGCCGGTGGTTTCGTGCCAGGTACACCCCCACGGCAATGAGCAGTAGCGCCAGTATCGGCAGCACGATCTTGAGATCGTTGATCAACCGGTATGCCGACTGCGCCTTGGTCAGGTCCCGGGCCGAGAACAGGGCCAGCGTCGGATGGATGGGCGGAAGGCTGTTTATCAGCGTGAACCCCCGCGCGACCAGGGCCTGCTTGACCACGTTGATGAACGGGGCAAGGTCGATGACAACCTGCCCGTTGCTGACCTTGACCGCGCCGCCGCCCTGTCCGGAGAGAGCCTTGACTATCTCCTGGTGGGCCACGGTATTGACCTGGATCCATGTGTTGGCGAACTGCGGACTTGACACGAGCTTGAGTACCTGGCCGTGAATGTATCCGTTCACCGCGCTGGCGATTGACGGGCCGAAGCTCTGCAGCAGCGACCCGACGCGAGTCAGGCCCTTGCTCGTCAGCAGGGAGGCCGCCTGGTTGGTCAAGCCGGTTACGTTGAGGTGGCTGGTGATCTGGTTCGTGACGTTGTCGGCCAGGGCATTCTGGATCGCCGGATTGTGGATCAGAGGCTCGATGTTCGCGATGTAGCGGTTGGTGTCGGAGACCTGGTTGGCGCTCCAGACGCCCAGCACCGACAGGGGGGCGAGCACGCAGCCGAGCACGATGAGCAGCGTGGCCACGGGGGTCCGCCAGCCGACCCGGTGCCGCCGAACCGCGGTAGCCTGCTGGCTGCGCAACTGCTCCACTTCGGCGCGGAGGCGATCGATCTCAGCTTGTTCGTCATGGCTGGCTTCTGAGGCTGCGGCCGCAGATGCCGATTCACCGCCCATGTCAGACAACGCTCACCTCCGGCTGGCTTACGGGCCCAGTACGGCCGTCAGCCCGGCGGCCGCGTCACTGGTTCATACTCGATCCCGCATCCATTCACCTTGTCGGAGGATAGCGGGGCTCACCTCATCCGCATGGGGTGAGTTATGCCGGCCGGAGGCCATCACCCGGCGGTCGAGCCGGGGCCGCCGCCCGCATTTGACCTCCGTTGCCGCCCGCGCTCCACGGCCGTAAGCAGGAGCCGGGCGCCCACGCCCAGAAGCGCGAGGTCGCCGAGCATCTGGAAGATGAGAACGACTCGCGCGGGCTCGGATCTGGGAGCGATGTCACCGAAACCCACCGTCGAGAAGACGGTCACGCTGAAGTACAGGGCATCTGTCCGGGTCATTGTCTGAGTGAAGCTCGCCGCCGACGCCCGTTCCATCACGAAATAGGTCGAAGCGAAGAGCAGCAGGTAGAAGGGAAGGATCAGCGCAAGCGCCTCGACCGCTTTCACAGCGGGATAGGGAGAGCCGACGATGTTCCTGACCTGCCACACCACGAGGCATACGAAGACCACGAGGCCAACCAGCACACGCACCGCCGCAGCGGCCCCAAACGGCTGGTCCAGCGGAATCACGTAGTAGATGGCAACGAGGAGCGTGGTATTCAGGAGACCGCGCAGCACCGCCCAGAAAATAATTCGCCTTCGCGTTGTCCGCGGCAGCTCCTGGTAGGCATCAGCGGCCATGCCATGTCCCTCCAGATGATGGCCGTCCTTCAGCTCGCTGCGGGAATGCCGCTGACGGCTAGGGTCCGGAGTCCCGTTAGAGGTGGCTGAACCCGCCCGACTCCTGCTTGGTCATGGACACGGTGACCGGGTGCTTGCCGAAATGAGCCACCGCGTCGCGGAAGTCGTCGAGCAGCAAGGTGGCCATGTCCTGGCTCACGCCGATGCGGACCAGGATACGCTGCACGGCGATGTCAGACGCCGTTCCGGTCAGGGTGTAGGCAGGCACCTGCCACCCCCGGCCGCGCAGTCGGTCGGCCAGGTCGAACAGCGTGTAACCGGGGTCCTCGCCCTCGCTGATCCGCCAGGTGACCGTCGGGATCCCGGTGTTGGGGTTGCTGTCACACAGCAGCTCGAAGGGACCCATCTTGACGATCTCGGAAGCGAGGTACTGGCCAATGTCGTAGGACGCCTGGTGGATGCGGCGGTAGCCCTCGTGACCGAGCCGCAGGAAGTTGTAGTAGCTGGCGACGATCTGGCCGGCCTGCCGGGAGAAGTTGATCTGGAACACCGGCATGTCGCCGCCCAGATAGTTGACGTGGAAGATGAGGTCATCGGGGAGCTCGGCGCTGTCCCGGAAGATGACCCAGCCAACACCCAGCGGAGCGAGCCCGAACTTGTGGCCCGAGGCGCTGATCGATTTGACCCGGGGCAGCCGGAAGTCGAAGACGACCCCGGGTGCGCAGAACGGGGCGAGGAACCCGCCGCTGGCCCCGTCCACGTGAATGTCGATGTCCAGGCCGGTGTCCGCCTGCAGCTTGTCAAGCGCCTTCGACATCTCCTCCACCGGCTCGTACGCGCCGGTGTAGGTGACGCCCAGGGTGGGCACGACCATGATGGTGTTCTCGTCCACCCGCTCGAGCATCGACGCGGCATCCATCATGTAGCTGCCATGGGACATCGGGACTTCACGCATCTCGATATCCCAGTAGCGGGCGAACTTGTGCCATACCACCTGCACCGGACCGCACACCATGTTCGGCCTGTCCGTCGGCTTGCCCTCGGCTCGGCGTTTGGCCCGCCACCGCCACTTGGCCGCCATCCCCGCCAGCATGCAGGCCTCCGAGGACCCGACGGCCGAGGTGCCCACCGTGTTGGCTGCCTCGGGCGCATTCCACAGGTCGGCCATCATGTGCACGCACCGCCGCTCGATCTCGGCGGTCTGCGGGTACTCGTCCCTGTCGATCATGTTCTTGTTGATCGACAGTGCCATCAGGCCAAGGACCTCGGGTTCCTCCCACGTCTGGCAGAACGTGGCCAGGTTCTGCCGCGCGTTCCCATCGAGCATCAGCTCGTCCGACACCAGCTGGAACGCATCTCGGGGCAGTGTCCCGTCCTGAGGGAACCGGTACTTAGCGACCGGCCTGGTCAGATCCCGATCGGCGAATACGCAGTCCTCGAGTTCGTTACGGACACTCTCGCGGTCGTGCAATGGCATGATCAGCATCTCCCCGGTCAGTACGACTCCGCTTTGGCCTGCTCCCCGGAATTGCTGTGGCCCGACTTCTTCGGCAGGAGATAGCGGCCTGGCTAGTTCCTATGCTGGCGGACGGGCATCGCTGGCGTAATCACCCCTCGGGGGTGAGTCCGCCCGTCCTGGCCCTCGGCCGGGCGCGCCATATGGCGCAGAATCGGGCCCGTCGGCGCGGTTAGATCAGCTGGAGCTGGCGGGCTCGGCGGACCGCCTCGGCGCGGTGACCCGCGGCTAGCTTGCGGTAAATGCTTCTGAGGTGCGTCTTGACGGTGTTGACGGAGATATACATCTCGCTAGCTACCTCGGCCGTGTTCAGCATGCCTGACACATGCCGTAGTACCTCTCGCTCGCGTTCGGTGAGTGGCTCTACCACCAGAACCGGGCCCTGATCGGAGACTCTGGCTAGAGCCGGCAGCTGCTCAGGAAGCACCGCCGGGGCAAGCAGGCTGCGGTGGGCGGCAGCCAGTTCGGGGTCACGCTGCAGCGCCGGCCCAATCCAGCTGTGCTCCGCTGCGAATGGCAGTCTGAGCTGTTCGGGTTCGGCCAGCCGCAGCGCGGCCGCGAAGGACCGGCGACCTCGGGCACGGTCGCCGCTGGTGTAGCCGAGCCGGGCGTCCACCAGCCACGCTTGCAGGCGTACCCGGTATGGCGTCCCGTTTTCGGCCGCGAGCGCGGGCGCGAGGGCGCGCCGTGCGCTATCGCCGTCTCCGGCCACCGCCCAGGCATTCGCCAGCGTGACCGCAGCCTCCAGTGAGGTCTCGCCGCCGGCCCGCCCGGCTGCCGCTGCCGCGGCCTGGATGTCGCCAGCCGCAGCGTACGCTCGCGACTCGACCAGGCTCAGCTGCTGGTCGAGCCAGGCCGGAACAGGCGACGCTGACCGTGCCCTGGCGATGATCTGCCCGGCGACCGCGGCGCGGCCCTCGGCCAGGGCACCGTTCGCCGCGGCCAGATAGGCCACCGCCCCGAGCAGCTTGTCTGGGCTCACGCCCAGGGCGTCGTCCGCTTGCTTGAGGTAATTGCGTGCCTCGCGCAGGTCATTACGTTCCGAGTGAACCCAGGCGAGCGCGATCAGCGCCGCGGGGTTCGGATTCCAGCCAGGTGGCCGGTGTTCGCCGGTCATCAGGACCGCCTGGCCGGCCAGCTCCCCGGCGCGGCGCAGTCGGCCGCGCAAAGCCTCCACCAGCGCTAGAAGCCCAGCTGAGCTGGCTACCTCCGCCCCGTCGGCCGCCGCTGCGGCGGCCCCCGCCGCCTCGAGGGCACGGGCTGCCTCGGGCAGCTGACCAGACCACAGCTCGACGGCTCCGCGGCCTGCCAGTACCCGGGCCCTGATCTCGGTGTCCCGGCCGAGCTTTCCGCGCGGCAGGTCGTTGACCATCAGCTCCGCACGGGTAGCGGCGGCCGCCGCCGTTTCCAGATCCCCGTTGCGCAGGGCGGCGGTGAGGCGGATAAGCGCGGCGGCCAGCCGGCACGCGGCCTCCCGATCGGCGGGAAGATGCTCCAGGAGACTGTCGGCGGCAGTCAGCTCCGAGACCGACGATTCCGGCCGGCCAGCGGAGAGTTCAATCGCCGCCAAGACCAGGTGCGGCTGCGGCACGGCCCACGCTTGGTCAGCCGGCATGCTCGCCAACTCCTCGGCTAGGCCATGACCATTCCCCGGCTCGATGATCTGACCGATCGCCGACTTGTCGATGACCATGCTGGCGGCCAGCTCCCAGTCACCCGCCTGGGCGGCGTGCCGCACCGCGTCGGTGAGCAGCCCGTTCCGCTCATACCACCGGGCCGCTCGCTGGTGCAGGGCCGCCGCCCGGTCCGGGGACTCGCGTCGCAGCTTCAGACGCAGCACCTCGGCGAACAACGTGTGGTAGCGGTACTGTCCGGACCCGATTGACTGGACAAACGCGTTCTCGCGCATCAAACCCGTAATGATTCCCGCAGCCTGCTCGTCACCGGCCAGTTCAACGGCGGCATCGGTGCTGAAATGCTCCAGGATGCTCGTGCTCAGCAGAACTTCACGGACTTCAGGCGGCTGGACCTTGATCACCTCGTCCACCAGATAGCCGGTCAAGGCGCTATCCTCAGTCACCAGTTCCTTGACGAACTGGCCGGGATCGGGATGAGCGCCCAGTGACATCGCCGCCAGGCGGAGGCCGGCCGCCCAGCCCTCTGTTCGCTGGGTCAGGCTCTCCAGCAAGCCAGGCGCCAGCTTGCTGCCGTGCTGGGCGAGCAGCAGACCGGCTTCGGCAGTGCTGAACGCCAGGTCGCTGGCCCGGATCTCGGTCAGGCCGCCGGCCAGCCGGTAGCGGTGCAAAGGCAGCAGCGGATCCATCCGCGAGGAGACCGCCAGGCGCAGGCTGGACCCCACATTGCGCAGGATGAAGTCAAGCCCCTTCAGTACCCTGGGCTCGGTCAGCAGATGCAGGTCATCGAGGACCATCGTCACCGGTGGCTGCTGGGCGGCCAGCGCCGCCGCCAACCGCAGCAAGAAGCCCTCATCCCCGGCTCGCCCCCGGCCCGGGGCGCGCAACGTCTTCGGAATGGCCACACCGGACCGGCGCAACGCCGCCATGACATAAGACCAGAACACCTCCGGCCGGTTGTCGAACTTATCCAGGCCGACCCAGGCCACCGTTCCGGGTTCCGCCGCCGCCCACAACGCCAGGGCCATTGTCTTGCCCGCGCCGGGCGGGCCAGTGAGAACGGTCAGCGGGCACCACCGCGTACCCTGCGTGATCAGCTTGGTGATCCGCGGGCGCGGCACCGCCCAGGCCGGTACACTCGGCGGGGTGATCTTAGCCGCCAAGATAGGGTCGCCGACGGACACCGCCGACCGTCTGGTCCGGGTTGCCGCCTGACTGGCGACGTGAGCAGACATCGGTACCTCCCGCGCTCCCTCTCCCGGCCAGCGACCTAGTCGCCGCGACCAGGGAGATCACACATTGGCTTAATGGCCCGGGCTAGCAGTCCCGGCCGTCAATGGCGGGCAATTCCCCCCAGTACCACCAAACGCCAGCTGACCCCCGCCGCGCATCATACGATCGGCATGAAACCGGATCCTTGCGGTTCCTGACCTGGAGCGGTCGCGGCCCGCCAGGACGCCGTGAATCCGTCAGTAATCGTCACCCCTCTAGGAGTCCGAGCTCACGGGACCGTTCGACCGCCTGACCGCGTGAGGAGGCTCCTAGCTTCCGGTAGAGCGACATCGCCTGCGACTTGACGGTGTGCGGTGACAGGAATATCTCGGCGGCGATTTCCGGGAAGGAAAGGTGGGTGGCGAGCAGCGGCAGGACCCGCAGTTCGGCCATGGTCAGCGATGACGATCCGAGGACACCGGGGGCGTGCTCGGCCGACAGCCGGGTGCGGAGCGCCTCGGCCTCGCCGACCAGGGTGCCGAGATCGGGTCGGCGCTTGAGCAGCTCATCGATCTCCCGCATCAGCGTCCTGGCGCCGGCCATGTCGCCCAGCGCGAGGTGCACGCGGATGAGCTCGATCCGGGTCTGGACCGCGACGTGGGGTATCGCGTAGGTCGCGATGGACCGCAGGCGCTGAGCACCGATGAGCTCCTGCCGTGCCGTCGGGATATCTCCCCGGTGCAAGGCGGCTCGGGCTTGCGCCGCGCAAGTCAGCAGGACCTCTATCCCGGTCCCGCGCATCACGGCGCTTGCTTGTCCGGCCAAGACCTCGGCCTGGCCCCATTCACCGCGTGCCATGGCCAGTAGCGACCGCTCGCTCAGCGCCTCCAGGAGGGTCTCGTGCGCTCCGACTTCCCCCGCGCCGCTGGCCGCATCCTGAAAGAACGTGTCGGCGCCATCGAGGTCACCGGCAAGCATGCACGCGAGCCCTTGGGCGAGCGGGGCCACCGGCGCCACGAAGTTCGCGGTCGTGAACTTTTCCGCGGCCTCGTCGGCGTCGGCGCGCATCTGCTCCACCCCGCGCCGGCACAAGACGGCCCGGAGCACGGCGGCCCACGCCTCGGCCAAGGGGTCGTCGGGCCGGATCGCGTCCCCGTACCGCCACTGATCCACCACGTCGGCCCATCGCTCGGCCTCGACCGGCCGCCCCGTGTCCGCGGCGGTAAGCGAGGCCCACACCGCGACCATCGGGTGTCCCTCGATCCCGCCCCGGTCGTCTAGCCACCGCAACCACCGCTGATGGGTGGTGATCCGGTCCTGCCGATCGGTCGGCCACCACAGGCTCTGCACCAGGTGAGCGACCGTGTCGACGTCCCCGGCGGCGATGGAGTACTCCAGCGCTTCCTCGGGCAGGTCGTTGCGCAGGCACCACCCAGCCGCGCGGCGCCGGAGGACCGTCTTCAGGCCGGGCTCCAGCCGTTCCAGCTCCGCCAGCAGCATGTCGCGGAACAGGTGATGGTAGCGGTACCACTGTCCGCGCCGATCCAGTGGCACCAGCAGCAGGTTCGACCGGGCCAGATCGGTCAGGATCGCGGCCGCCTCAGGCAGCTCGAGCACCGCCTCGCACAATGGCCCGGACATCCGCTCCAGCACCGCGGTACGGGTCAGGAACTCCCGGTACCGCTGGGACATACGCGCCAGGAACTCCGACTCCATGTACTCGCTCAGCAGCCGGTCGTCGCCGCCGAACGAGACCGCCGCCGTCCCGAGCGAGCCTCCTTCCCTGAGATGGAGCGCCGCGAGGGACAGTCCGACCGGCCATCCCTCGGTCCGCCGATGCAGAGCTGCCACGTCATCTTCGCTGAGCGTCACCTCGGCACCGCACAGCAACTCCGCCGCCTCCGCGCGGGTGAGAGACAGGTCGCCAGGACCGATCTCCAGGATCCGGCCTTCCGCGCGCAGCCGGGCGATCCGCAGCGGCGGCTCATC